>CAWENN010000012.1:0-81462 GCA_963810565.1 uncultured Acidobacteriota bacterium | reverse complement strand
GTACGCTTCCTTGTCTGCGTCCGGCTGACTTCTTTTTCTGCGAGCCTCCGGCTCATCTGTTGCGCACCTGCTTAATAACTCTGCCGCCGCGCGCGAAATACCGCGACCAACTGGCGGCACAATCTCGGCAGCGGGTCATCTTTTTCTTTTTTGGTTCTGGCAGACCGGCGTTCTGTCGATATCTAACGGTGTCATCTTTGGTGTATTCTCCTGCCCGCATCTTGGCGGCTTCTTCGTCGCGAATCCGTCTTCCAACGTGGCTTGTCCGGCATCACATCCTCCGCGCCTGCGCCATTGACAGCCAACGGCGGCAGTGGTCTTTCGCCCCACAACAGATAGACCTTCGTAAGCTGGCGTATCGTTCCTTCACGGTGCTGGACGCGCTCGCAATTTCTGATTGGACTTCTTCGGGGTTGCGAACCCACTGTTTCGCTTGGACAGTTTTGTTCTCACCAATTTCAAATCGTCGCATGCCGCCCTAACGCATTTGTCCCGTTAATTAGATTCTTCAAGTACTGCGTGCGCGTATCATCCATCCCAGCCTCCAACGGCAAGTCGCCGCAAGATCAGGCTATACGTAATTTGTTCATCGTTCGTCGCCACTAGTGATTTTTGGTTGCCTTAGTTGATGATTCGGTTCAAAATATCAATTAAAACACTACGTCCTTCTTCCACCGACATGTCGCTCGGGCAACATAAGCTGATTGGGTTTCGGTTAGGGATGTGTTCAACCGTTCTGGGCTGGCTAAATCCTTGGCAAATTCGACTAGCATTTTCTGCTGTTCTTCGGTCAAAGGTGTATTCAGTCGTTTTCGCGATTTTCATTTCGGCTTTGGTTAAAGACGTATCTAACCGTTTGTACCTGGTCCGCCAATCCTTGGTCGAACTGGCGTAGCACTTCGTGTTGCTTGAACGCCCTGATATATGCCGCCAGGAGTCCCGCAGCAGGTGCCCCAAACAAAGCGTATGCTGCGAATGAATCCATGGGGGGTCACGCCCTCCAGTCTAGTTATCCCGGTCCACATCACTCTGTCTTTTATATTCCGCGAGCGAACACGAATCGCAACAATCCTCGCAGAACCCAAGTCGGCGTAATGCCCTACTCGTGTCGCCGCAGAAATTGCTTCCCCAGTTGGCAGAGTACTCGCCGATTCTACACATGAACATGCTTCATGCGGCGTAATCCATCCCTTCGCCGCGACCGCCATGATGCGTTTTTGTAACAGTGACAAGCCTCGCACCTTTTTCGGTTGTACAGCGAGTGCGGGTGTCATGCCGCCCCCTGTTCGTTGTCTTCGGGAAACAAATTTAGAGTGCCGTTACGATAGGCTTCTCGAATCATTTGGTACTGCCGTTGCGATTCAAGATTCTTGTTGCATCCACACTTCCGCATGGCTGGTGTGGTGTATCGGAACAGCAATGTGATGCGGGTATCGCAACCATTTGTTCTAAACTGTGGGTCGCAATGGAAGGCAACATGGAGTGCAGAATTTTGCCGCCGTTAAACGTGAGTATCCGACCGTGGTCAAGCAAAATTTCTTTCTCAGGGATGTGGTTTTCAATTTTTCTCCGCAGTTGTGGAAATTGATAAGCCCACTTAGGCATCGTTCCGCCAACTCGAAACGTTCTTTCCTGTCCCATCGCCAACATGGGAACAATCATGCCTGCGGGGTCTTTGTGCGGATGAACAGTCTTTGATGGTGCATAGTTGTGACACTGTACGTAATTCACTGGCATCCCGATTTGTCTTTCAATTCGTGCAACGATGTCTGCCAAAAAGGATGGGATTTCGGGAATTTCACCGTCGGCTGCACCGCCGTACATGGTGTAGGAGAGCCATAGTGGATGCTAGTCTTGGAACCATCTATTCCATTGCCCCACGTTTGTTGCAGCATCTTTTGAAACAGCGTATCGGCTTCAGATGACGGTATCTTCATACTCGTACCCCTGTGGTTTGGATTCTGCGGCAGGCAAAAGATTCTCGGTGAGTCGTTCTGATTGGGGAAGTTTGGCATCAATAATCTTGATTCCTGCCGCACTGCCGTGAGCAAAATCTGTAAATGCTCGGTGGTAAGTTGCCAAAACTTTCTGGATTCGCCTGTGTGAATCGTCTTTATCGGGTTCATCTAGCAGGGAGCATAGTAGTTGGATTTTGTTGTACGAATATGTTAACCGCTCCACTGTCATGCTCAGATTTCGAGTGTCTTCTATATTTTTCAATGTAATGGAACACTCTCCCCTGCCAACTTCCCCCACGGAGTTATATAAGTCAGACTCTTCCGTCTCGGGCGACACTTCCGCTGGCTCGAACTTCAATTTCGGTTTCTTGTTCACGTCTCGCAACAACCGCTGAATCGTGCGGATGTTCTCACCAAGATGCGTGCGGCAGAATTCTGTCCAAGTGCGACAACTCTTGATGGGAGTTTTCAAACGGTTCGCACTGTCCCGTTCAGCGGTGTCGAAGTATTCTTTCAGTGTGACGATTTGCGGCAGAACTTTTGCAAAATCATTTACGCCCTGAATAACGGCATCAGCAACTTGGTTCATTTCGCTGGCGAGCCGGGGCGTAGGCGACAAAGTGTCGTCAACGCTCATCTGCTGCAATATCTTTGCTTGAACATTAGCGGGTAACTCGTCCATGTGTACGGGACTCATGCCGCTTTCCTTCGATACCGCCGCTTCGTTGCGTTCGTGGATTGCGGCAATGCGAGGAACCATGCGTCCACATCCGCTGACAGGAACCGCAGAAATTTCCCCACCCGTCTGTGCGGGATTGGCGGCGTTTTCCCGTTCGCACCACGGTATCGGGTGCGTTCGTAGATGCTGGATTTCGGCATCTGCAACCGTGCCGCCACCTGTTCAACAGTCAGGATGACGGGTGCTACGGTTGTTGAGACTGGCACGGCACTGTTGGTGTCGGCTGTCCCCGTTGTTCGGTGTTTGCTGTTCACGTTCGGACTCTCCTACCGTTAATTGGCTACTTTCAACACACCCATTTTCTCAGATATGACAGGCTTAGTCCATATCCTGTATTCTACGCTGTCTAGCACTCGATGGTTTTTCTGCCGGTTGGAGCGAGCCGTTGGTAGACGTATGTTATCTGAGTGGCAGGGCACGTATTTTTCAGCACAAGACTTGCGTGTTTGGTATCTGCCAACATTTTCTGTAACTGCGGTAAAGTGGGAATTTTTCCCCCGGGTGCGATGCTGTGGCCCAACTCTTTGGCATTTTCAACTATGCGTTTATGCCATTCAGGATGGGCTTTCAGAAATTTGGCACACCCGTCCCGACTGCTCCAGTCTTCCGGTGAAATGGGGATGTTGTGCAGAGGCTTGGGAATTTTCTTTTCTGTTTCTGGCCCCTTAATGACTCCATCCACTTTGTAAAAATCATGGTAGTGCGGGGCTTCTTTCTGAGTGTCGATAGAGATTTCCATGCCGAGTAGTTTTCGCACATGGCTTTGACTAGTGCTTGTCCCACGGCAATGTGTTTGTCCTTGTCCAAATCAGGTTGGACGACGATGCGCCGCAGAAACATCCCATTCTTGATACGTTTCATCACGGCCCAACCAACAATTTCACCACCTATGTGATAGGCCCAGCATTCTCTCGGCCCGCCCGGGTTGGCTCCTCTGAAATGAGTTTTGGGCAGAGGATGGGCGCTGTATCTCTCATTCGTCTCTCGCCGGATTCCTTCAAATTCAGCCGGGTGATTCTCAGCCGCCACATACTCATGACTACGGAAACCCGTCTCCATCCGCTTTTTATCCTTACTCGTCGGCACCCAACCCGATTGCGGGGCCTGTGACTCGTGGCTGCGCAGTCCTTTCTTGGCTCGTTGCTGTCTGTCAGTAGATGTTGGCACCCAAATGGATTCTGGGTTATCTCGATAGGCTGCGTATGCGATGGGCGCAGCGCTAAAGAAACGCTTTCCTTCAGCCACATGCAAACGGGCTTGGGCGTCTGCCACCATGGCCCACAACTTAAACATGGCAGGGCTTTCAGGCAGACGCACCACAGTCTTGTGCGCACGATACGCATTCTTGAGCGTCCCACTGGGCATGGGCAGACTGGCGCAAAATCCAACCGGCACACCACCGGCCAGCGCAAGAAACGTGCGAGAAGCTTTGTTTAAGGGCGTCGTCATGTAGTGGTACATCTTGAAGTCTTCCCACAAGATTCGCTCGCAAGGCACCAGCGTGATTAGCACGCCAGCACCTGTCGAATCTTTTCCAGCATGGGCTTGGTGACGCCAGACAACAGCAAGTCGTAGCGTCCCATTGACGTTTCGACTCCACTGGAAACGTTGGAAGGCTTCAGTGATATTTTGCCAATCGCAGGATTGCTGATTTCCTCAAACTGACGTTGCAGTTTCTTCGTCTGCGACTCACTGGCTGTCTTTTCGTCATGGGCTTTTACTGGTGCTGGGATGACTGGATTGCTGGCAGCGTCGTATAAGCGTGCTGTGCTGGCGTCCTGCTTGTCAGCCTCAGCCATTTGAAAAACAGCGTCTTCTATGTCTGAATCAGACGTTGCGACTGACTCTGGGGTTTGTAACGTTACATTCTCTGGCTGACGAGAAACTGTTTCTCGCTTGTGGTTGCCACCACCCAGCATGTAACTGATGGCTCGTGGTGTGCGATTCAGTTTCTTTTCGCAAAACTCTTTCTTCGTTGCACAGCCAAGAATAGTCTCGCCAACCTTCAGGTTGTCAAACTCCACCCAGAGCCTGCGAATGTCGTCTTCCAAATCTTTCAACGTGGTTACCATGCTGTCCATTTTGGACACGACGCTTCTAGCCAAACCCTCAACAGATGTGTAGGTGGCTGAATGCATATCGTCGTAAACAACCTCGATTGCTGTGCGTGAAACAGCGAGCGTAGTGCTCATGTCGCCTCCGTCTGCTTTCAACACACTCATTTTCCCAAAAACGGCAGTGACATGCTATATCCTATCTTCTACGCTGTCTAGCACATTAGAATTTTCCGCTTGACTCGTCGCCATGTTCCCTGTACGCTTCTGTGTACAGTCTTACACTGTCTAGCAGTTTGGAGAGAGAGGGTATGGCAAAACATGACTTGGATGCAGCATTGGATTTGGCCGAGAGGTTAGCCGCGTTTGCAAATTTAACGCCTGATGACGCGCCAGCGTTCCGTAAACGGTACACACACTTCGCGCCGGATGCTTGGTGGGACAATCAACTTTTGAATGCTGCGAACGAGATCGTCTTCGTTTGGACGGAGCAACAAAAGAAAGTTAGAGCCGCTTGGCAAACAGGATTTTCGCCGGACGCCTGCATCGAACTGATTGCGGCGGGAGCCAAGCACGCGGACTGGGAAGACGACATTAAGGCTCACCAAGTGGCTGGCGGGGCGGGCTTGGAGGATGCCGAAGGGGCTGAGTTTTTCCACAAGCACGAACAACGCAAGCGGCGCATATTCGATTACCAGCGCGCCGTTATGTTCCTGCACATTCAGGCATGGAGGGCTTCACGCTGCGAGAGAGGGAATGCCGGAAGTATTGCGTGAAGGACGCCAAGGGACGCCGATATTGCTCGAAGGCGTGCTTCGACACCAATCGGGGCGCATATCAGCTGAAATGGTGGCACGACGACGGCTCGAAACAGCGAGCCAAACGGAATAAAGCGAAGAAGGGGCGAACGAGAAAATAGTGATTGACAAACGCTATACGTTTGTTATACGCTCTATTCATGGCAAAGACACTTACAGCAATCCGAATCAAAGAGCGCGACCTGAAAGAACTCGAAGTGCTCGCCAAGAAGGAAGACGAGACGGTCAGTTCTTTGATTCGCGCGGCAATCCGAGAGTTTCTTGACCGAAGGAAGGTGAGCCGATGAACGCGATGCTGAACGCTAATGTCATTCAGATAGACGGTACGCTGGAAGCACCGAAATCGCGCTGCGCCGATTGCGTCCGCGATGTTGATGGCGAAATGGCATCGCCGTGCAAAAAGCATCGCCGCAAGTACGACGGCAACGGTGTCGCGTCCATGTCCGCCGACCAATTGCAGGCTTTCTTGGATGCGGCGAGCGCAGACGTTCGCACCAACGCAATATTTCGCTTAATGTTCGGGCACGGTCTGCGCACGAGCGAAGTCGCGCGAACCCGCCTCTCAGATATAAATTTCACGGAAAATACGATTCGCGTCACACCGCTGAAGAAGAAAAAGAAGAAATCGTTTCTGGAGCCGCTGCTTCCGGGCGAAAAGGAAGCGCTGGTGGCCTATCTGGCCGAGCGTCCGAATGTGGGCAACGATGCGCCGCTGTTCGTCTCACGCAAACACGTCACCACGGTGCAGCCGATGCATAGAAGCTACTTGCTTCGGTTGTACGTCGAAATCGCCAAGCGCGCTGGTCTGCCAGCACGGCTGTGGCACCCGCATTGTGTTAGGCATTCGACTGCAACTGCGATGTACCGCGCCCAACTGGCGGCTGGTCACGTGGACATGCCCATGATTCACTTTGCGCTGCGGCATGACAGCGTTGCGAGCACTTCCATTTACGTCCAGCCCACTGTGGAAGCTGCGGCCCTCTCGAAGACGAATTCGTTCGGCTCGCTGCTGGTGGCTCGCTAATGCAACGAGGCAAAGTGTATAAGCGCGGCGACTGGTGGATGTTCCGCTACAAAGTGCCGGAAATGGCGGCGGTAAGAAGGTTTGGAGAGACCGCTATGAGAAGTTGGCCCCGGCGCATCAGTACGCCAGCGTCGGTGCCATCGAGCGCGACGGACTGCTCACGAAATTTCACGACTTCCTCGACACGTCGAAAATGACGCCCAGCACGATGCAACTGCTCACCGATTTCGTTGAGCACGTCTACTTCCCTGCCAAGAAAGTCAACCACGCACTGAAAGCCTAGCACTCTCGTCGGCTACGACAATCTGTACGAACACCATTTCAAGTCGCGCATCAGCGGCAAGCGTATGTGCGACTTTCGCGCCACGGGTGGCCCAGCAATTTGTTGAGGCCGTCGCTGCGGAGCACGCCGCCGAGGGCAAGCCACTATCGTCAGGCAAACACTGCGGCACATCAAATGGTTTGGCGTCAGTGTTTTCGACCATGCGAAGAATACAGGCGCGTTCCCTGACCATTTCGAAAATCCATTTTTCGCGTCAAGATACCCAAGACGAAGTCCGTCGCGAGCCCACCCGATACGCAACACTCGACGCGGTGCTGGATATGATTGATGTCTTGCCCGATACCGCAGCCACGGTCGTGGCGGTCGCGGCCTTTGCCGGGTTGCGCAAGAGCGAGATTCAGGGCTTGCAGTGGGAGGATTTGCGCGACGGCGAACTACACATTACGCGCAGCGCATGGCGCACCACGACGCTCGAAGACACGAAGACCGCCGCCAGCAACGCCCCTGTGCCCGTTTTGAAGATACTCGCGCAGCATCTCGAAGCCCATCGAAACGGCTTCCCTGCTAAGGGGTTCATCTTCACTGGCTCAAAAATGGGCCGACCGCTCGACCTGCACAATCTGGCGAATCGCACGGTGCGGCCTGCGCTGAAGAAGGCGGGCATCCAGTGGTGTGGCTGGCATGGCTTCCGGCGCGGCCTCAGCACTAATCTCAAGACGCTAGGCGTGGACGACACGGTGATACAGCGCATTCTGCGGCACGCAAACGTGGGCGTGACGCGCCAGTCCTATATCAAGATTGAAGACGCGTGAAGACCGCCGCGATGAAGAAGCTGCAACGGTCGTTGTCTGCGAAGGTCAAGGCACGTAAGAAATCGAAGAAGTCGAAGAAAAAGAAGTGAACTTTGGGTACATTCTTGGGTACACTTTCGAGGCCGCGAAACGCTGGCAACGCTTAAACCCTTATAAACTTGGAGAAATCTGGTAGGGGCGGTGGGGATCGAACCCACGACCTTCGGCTTAAAAGGCCGCTGCTCTACCACTGAGCTACGCCCCTGAATGGGAGTTAACATCTTACACGGAAACAAATTGATCGGTACAGGAGCAATTCGGGGAAGCGCACGCGGACCCGCACCACGTTGCATGCTGAAAGCATCATGAAGTCTTCCATGTGCGATCAGCCGAACGATTCGATCGAAACGCGACCGTGCGAAACTTTGCAGCTCGATTATCTTGGCTGAATCGTTCGTTGCAGGGAGTCGTCAGGGTTTGATCGGAACGCGACCAAGCGATCCCTCGAACGTTTATTACACACCGTTGCACGGCGCGGTTCAGCTCGTCGCTTGTTTGCTGGACCTGGCGATCAGCGCCGTGCCTAAGCGTTGATGCGAGCCTGGGCCGCAACCCGCTGCAGTTCGGCGGTTGTGTCCCAGTTGCTTGATGCGGAGCGCGCTGCCCGACTAGTCGGATGACGGAGCTTCGTGCGGCGTGGGCGCGCCGATCGCGCGCTTTCGTTTCCAGACGTAATCCTTGCGCAGTTTGGCTTGATGTTTCTTCACTTGTTTTTCCAACTCGGCGAAGGCGGCCTTGGCGCTGCCTAGCGCGTCGGCGCCCACGCCGGTTGCATGCAGGGTTGCGGTCGGAAGATTCAAATTCACGGAGAAGTTGAATTCCGGCTTGTGCGGCGTTCTTTCGAGCGAACCGTGCAAATAAACCAAATCCTTCGCGTAATGTTTCAACAGGCGATTCAGTTTTTCCGTGTGACGCTCGGTCTCATGTTCAATGGCTTCCTGAAATTCGGGTTCGATATGGCTGTATGTTATTTTCATTCAGGCACCCTGGCTTAGCTTGGTTTACGAGTGGAGGGGGTATTCGCATTGCGGCAAAACCAGCATAGCGCCGTGCGTGGCCAGTTGCAACCGGGCAGACGCTGTACGTTTATTGGTTAGAAATTTCCAATGCTTGCAAATTCGAAATCTGAAATCGCTGATGCCCCGCGAATCTATGTCGGGCCCGCCGGCTGGTCGTACGCGGATTGGAAAGGAGTCGTCTATCCACCGCACCGCGAGAAGGGCTTTCATGAAGCCACGTTTCTCGCCGATTTTTTCGACACGATCGAGATCAATACCTCGTTTTATCAGCCGCTGAAGCCAAATCTGGCCGCGCAATGGCTCGAGCGCATCGCCGCCAATCCCCGCTTTCTATTTACGGCGAAACTGTGGCAGAAATTCACGCACGAAGGCGGCACCACCGCCGAAGACGTCAAGATCGTGCATGCCGGGTTCGATATTCTGCGCGACGCGAACCGGCTTGGCGCTGTGTTGTTGCAATTCCCTTTTTCGTTTCATAACACGCCCGAAACGCAAGCTCGCCTCAACCAGATTCTGGACGAGTTCCGGGATTACCCGTTGGTGGTGGAAGTGCGCCACTCTTCCTGGGCGCGCAAGGAATTTTACGAATTACTGCATGAGCGCGGCGTGGGCTTCTGCAACATTGACCAGCCGGTGATCGGCCGCTCGATCAAACCGAGCGAGCGCGTCACTTCGCCGATCGGCTACGTGCGGCTGCACGGCCGCCGCTACGACACCTGGTTCAGCGACGATCCGGCATCGCCGCCGTCGGAACGCTACAACTATCTTTATTCGGAAGAGGAGCTGGAGCCCTGGGCCAAACGGGTCGAACACGTAGCGGATAGCGCGCGGGCCACGTTCGTTGTCACCAACAATCATTTTGAGGGAAAAGGAATCGTCAACGCCCTGCAGCTGATCCATTTGCTTACCGGAGACAAAGTGAAAGTGCCGGATACTTTGCGCAGCCACTATCCGCAACTGGAGGCGATCGCCGATGAACCCGCGAAAGAGCCCATGCTATTTCCCCTGCCGCCAAAATAGACGAATGGATTTTCAAAACGAAAAACGACGAAGCGAATCCAGATGATTGAGGGGCTGGAGGAAGCCGCCGCGCGGTGACGTTACTTCTTGAAGAGGTCTTCGAAGGCCTTGCGCGCGTCGTTCGGGCGTCCCGGGCTAACCGCCGCCGGAGTCGCGCTGGCATACGTTACCGGTGAAGTGTCCTTTTCCACGGTCATGCGAAATTCGAAGAAGGTGCAATCGTTCTTGCCGTCTTTTTTGGCGATACGTTCGGGGATCGGCTGCGTACACTCGAATTGCTTGCCGGTATCGAAATGCACGCATTGTTTGCAACAGTGCAGCGCGGTGTGGCAACGGGGACATTCGCCATTCGGGTCGAAACCAGGCGCCAGGACGGCGCCGCAGCTGGAACAACGCGCCCTCATGACGGTTCCCACCATGCGCGGCGTGCGCGGGCCCATGGCGTCCTGCTTGGGGCGGGGCTCTCCGCTCGGCGGACGATCGCTGCGCTCGCGCTTCTTATCCTGAGCGTCGCGGTCGGCGTAGCCCCTCTGCTTATACTTCCGGTCCATCGGACCTCCTAAGGGGTGAAACAGTCAGGCTGTGAAAGTGGCCCTGCAAATGGCTGCTGCAAACTCCTGCGCGGAAAGGCGATCGAATCGGGCGCGATGTGCATCGGCGGTCGCGCCGCTTCGAACGAACGACTCAAACGAATCCACCAGGCAAAATCCGCGGAAGGAAAATCTTCCAAAACTCATTCCTGGTGGACTTCAACGCGCACGCAAGTGAATTGTCCGTCGCAGGGCCGAGTTAGACTCCGGCGGATTCGGTCCTATCGGTTTTCACTTGGGTGCGTTTCCATGCAAAATCCAGATTGCGAGATAAAACCCCACGCGGAAAGCAACTCGTACAAGCATTGACCGAGGTCGGGATACTGCTCTGGCAAAGAAATTGTCGCAAGTGCCGCGGTAGAGAGGCTGCCAGGACTGGCCGCCATCCTGCCTATAGAATACTCCTCTCGCGCAAAATGCAACATGCTTTTTGTGCGCGAGGTGCGGGGCGGCCCCGTAGTCCCGCGAACCAACGTCGGATTGGGTTCGTTGTTCATCGGCCTGTCTTGTTGCTGCGGTTCGCCCAGAATTTCGAAAGCCCTTCGAACGGCAAATCCGGCTGCAGAAACTTGCGCGGCTGGCCGCACGACGCGAGCAAGGCTTCGGCGGCAAGATATCCGCTGCGCACAGCGCCTTCCATCGTTGCGGGCCAGCCCGTGCGCGTCCAATCGCCGGCGAGATAGAGATTCTCGATTCCGCTCTGCTGCCCGGGACGCCAGCGGTCTACGCCCGGCTCGGGTGAAAAGGTGGCGTTCACTTCCTTGATTACCGTGGCCTTGCGCAGCTGAGCTTCCCGCGTCGCCGGCAGAATGTCCGCCAATTCGCGCCGGCACAGATCGATGATTTCCTGCCGGGAACGCGGAACCAGATCGTACGAAGCACTGATGACGAGTTGCAGGTATTGCCCTTCGCTGTCCGGCTGTGCCGCCGAATTCTCACTTGGACGCTCGGCGTGAGGATTGGTTTCAACCGGGCGGTACAAAAGCGTCTTGTTGAAGACCCACTGCGTCGTATGGTCGAGCAACGTCAGGAACGGCTCGGACATCACCTGCCGGTCATACCAAAGGTGGACTCCCGTGATCGGCGACGTCTTGATGTGCCGCAGGCCTTCCAGCGGAGCATCTGGTTCAGCGTACTGTGGCGGCAGCAATTCCAGCAGCACGTCGTGCGGTACGGCCGCAACGCATGCATCGGCGGCGACTTCCGTTCCATCGTCGAGCACGGCGGACTGGAAGCGATTGTCGCGCACGCGAATCTCGCGGATTCCTTTGCGCAACTCAACTTCCCCTCCCCGGCGGATGATCCCGTCGCGAGAACCTTCATAAAGTTCGGCGAGCGGCACTGTCGGAATTCCTACGCGGTAGCCGGTTTTGTTTCCGAGGAACGCTTTCCAGAAAACTTCAATCCCGTAGCGCGCATCCGTGCGCGAAAGCTCTTCATCGAGCGCACTGACCAGCACCACGCGCCAGAAGCGTTCGATCGCGTCCGCCGTCTGCTTCATGCGATGCAGCCAATTGAGCATCGAGATTCCCTCGATGCCGGGAGGATGGCCGCCCGCAGTCGCAATGGCCAGCATGGCGTTGGCGATTGCGCGCTTGTCGGCAATCGTCAGCGCCCCGAAAAGCATGAACGACGGCGCCATGTGCAGCGGCGGCGGCAACGGAGCTGCTTCAATGGTAGAGCGCTGGCCGTGCGCATCTGCAAAATACAGCCGGTCGTAGAACCGAATCTTGTCTCCTGCGCCGACGCGCGCGTAAAAATCCGCGAGATTCGTGCAGCAGCCTAACGTTACGTGCTGGCAGTTGTCCACTTCGCTGCCGTCCGGCAGCGTGTAGGAAGTGGCGCGCCCGCCGAGGTGGGGACGCTTTTCGAGAAGGCGAACGCGCAGGCCCGCTTCAGCCAGCGCGACGGCGGAGGATAGTCCCGCCAGGCCGCCGCCGATCACTAGAACGCTTTGCGAGGGCATCACCCTTCCCTCGGCCGGCTCTGCGCGCCGCGAGGCCCGCCGTCAGGAGATATTGGATTTTTTCGGCATTGGAAAGCGAAACGCGCGGACCGAACACGTCGAAACCGCGTTCTTCGATTCTGGCGAGCAGGCTGCTGTAGGTGCGAACCAGCGCCCAAAGAGTGGCGCGGCTATCCGGATTCACCTGTGCGACGAGAGGCGCGCCCTCGCGATACATTTGCCAGGCGCGATCCGCTTCGAACTCGAGCAAATGTTTCAGCTTTTCTGTGACCGGGCCGCGCAGTTCCCCCGCGCGCACGGCGAAGCGGTCGAGATCTTCCTGCGGCAGATAAATGCGTCCTATGGCGTAGTCGCTGCCGACATCGCGAATGATGTTGGTGAGTTGAAACGCGAGGCCGAGGCGTTCGGCTAGATCGGGCGCTTTGGGATCTTCAAAACCAAAAACGTGCAAGCAGGTGAGACCCACCGTTCCAGCGACACGATAGCAATATTCCGAAAGGCGATCGAACGTCGCGTATGTCGTGACCGTCAAATCCATTTCGGCGCCGAGAATCAGATCATGGAAGTAGCGCGTGGGGATTTCCAAGCGCGCAATGGTGTCGGCCAATGCCGGAAGAATCGCGTGGGCGCTGGTGCGGCCGGCAACGGCTTCATCGAGCATCGCGCGCCAGCGCGCGAGGCCTTGGCGCTTGGCATCCAGGTTGCCTGGGTCGTCGGAGATGTTATCCACCAGACGCATGAAGGCATACAGCGCGCAAAGCGCATTGCGCTTTTCCTTGCGCAGCCCGAAGAACGCCAGATAAAAGCTGCTGCGCGCGGCGCGCGCAATGCGATTGCATTCCGCGTACGAAGCACTAACGGAATCGGAATATGGAGCGCCGACGACACTCGCTGCGGTCTGGGGCCCGATTGATCCCGCGCGTGAGGCAGCGCCAAAATCATTAACTTCCGCGGTCCGCTCCGGAGCAGTTCCGCTCCCGCGCGAAAACGGCATGGTAATCAGCGTGCGGCCCAAAAGACCCAACTGCGTCCATTTCGTAAGCGCGGGGCGATGCTCTAGCGTGTTGTAACCGGAAGTTTCGATCGCGTCGAGAATCGCGAGGCCCCCGCGGCTGAACATTTCGAGATCCACCCGCAGGAAGGGTGCGACAGTTTTCGCGAGCGGCATGCCGGCTTGAAAGATGGCGCGGGTCCGAGCGATCAGAGATTTCATCAACGCCACGTAGCGCGCATCGAAGCGCTTGTTGACGATGTCCGCTTCGGTCAGGCCGTGAGCGGCGAGAGCCTCGAGCGGAATGTAAATGCGTCCTTTTTCCAGATCGCGGGAAACGTCCTGCCAGAAATTCGCCAACTGCAAAGCGGTGCAGGTTTGGTCGGATAATTTGTGGCGCGCTTCATCCCGATAGTCGCAGAGATATAGAACCAGGCGGCCCACTGGATTCGCCGAATACACGCAATATTCCAGAACTTCGTCCCATGTTTGATAACGCTGAATCGTTTGATCCTGGCGAAACGCGCGCAGCAAATCGCTGAAAGGCCGAACTGGAATATCTTTCGCGCGGATTGTTTCGGCGAGGGCGACCAAAACCGGATGCGAAGGTCCGCCACCCGGCGCGTAAATCAGCCGCAGCTCGTCTTCCCAGGCGTCGAGCAATTGCAGCGCGCGCGCAGGATCGGAAATTTCGTCGCCGAGATCATCCGACCAGCGGCAGTACGCATAAAGATTGTAAAAATGCTGGTGCAGGCGCCGCGGCAGCAGCCAGGAGACGACGTTGAAATTTTCGTAATGGTGCGTGGCCAGCCAGCGCGTGTAGCGCTCGGCTTCTGCTGGGGCGCAATTCGCCGGCGGCAAATTGCGCGCGATTTCCAGTTCAGGAGTGGCCAGCATAAAAACCGGTAGCGGGAGGCAATTAAGGAATCACGGCGGTCTTTAGCTCGCCGTTCCTATTTTTCATATCTTGAAACACTTTCGGCAAGCCCTCGAGCGGCACTTCGCCGGTGATGAAATCGCTGGAGCGGATTTCGCCACGCGCGATGGTGTCCATGGCTTCGCGCATGAAGCGCGGCGTGTGATGGAAAGTGGACTTAATGGTGATTTCGGAATAATGCAGCGCGGCGGGATCAATTTTCACTTCGCTGCCCGTGGGACAACCGCCAAAAAGATTTACGGTGCCGCCTTTACGCACCATCTGCAGCGCCCATTCCCAGGTGATCGAGCGGCCCACAGCTTCGATGACGGCGTCCGCGCCGCGCGCGCCTTCGGTCAATTGCCGAACTTGCTCGACCGGATTTTCAATTTTATCAACGTCAAAGGCTGCGACAGCGCCCAGGCGTTCCGCCGCCTGCATCTGGCTGTCGCGTTTGCCGATGGCAATCACGCGCACATTGCGTTGCGAAAGAATGCGAATGAATTTCAGGCCGATCGCGCCGCAGCCGATCACCACCGCTGTGTCACCCGGTTGAATGCCCGTCTCGTGAATCCCGCGCAGCACGCATGCGAGCGGTTCCGCCATCGCGGCATCTTTGAACGAGACGCCGTCGGGAATTTCCAGCATGTTCTGGCGGACGATGCGGCCGGGAATGCGGATGTACTGCGCGTACGCGCCATTATTGAAAAGCAGATCCTCGCAAAGATTCGGCTGGCCCTTGCGGCAGAAGAAGCAAGCGCCGCATGGCGCGGAATTGGCCGGCAGGACGCGCATCCCGCTGCGCACGCCTCCATTCACCCCACTGCCTTTTTCTTCGACCACGCCGGCAAGTTCATGACCGAATAAAGCCGGCGGCTGAATCATGCGCGCGTGATATCCGCGCTTCCACACTTTCAAATCCGTGCCGCAGGTCAGCGCCACTTCCACGCGTACCAAAACCTCGTCCTCGCCGACTTCCGGAATGTCCACGGTCTCGATCTTCAGGTCTTCCGCGCCGTACAACACGGCTGCGGTCATGTGTCCGTTCTTTACTGTATGAGCGCTCATTCGTGCCTTATGACAACTTTCAACGTATTATCCGTCGGACGGGCCGCCAATTCCAGCGCTTCGGCGATTTGCTCCAGCGGGAAGCGATGGGATATCAATTCGCGCACGGGCAAACGCCGCTCGAAAACCAGGGCCGCGGATTCCGCCTGGTCGTCGACGTCCGCGCTATAACTTCCCAGAATCTCTTTTTCTTCCACACCAACCGCGGCAGCCGGAAATTCCAGGCGCAGCACCGGGTCGTTATGTGCAAACAGTAGCACGCGACCGCCCGGCCGCGCGAGTGCCAGAGCTTCGGGCACCAATGACGGGTTGGGCACGGCAAGCAGGACTGCATCCGCGCCTCGGCCGGCGGTTCTTGCGCGAATTTCCTGCTGCAAATTTTGCGCGGCCGGATCGAACACTTCTTTCGCGGCGAAGCGCAGGCTGGCGGACCGGCGTCCCGGCATCGGATCGCTCGCGTATACCTCCGCGCCTTCATATTTCGCCAGAATCATCAGCAGCATTCCGATCGGACCTTGCCCGATCACCAAAACTTTCTCGCCCGGTTTCACGCGGGCCTTGCGGACCGCTTTCAGGCACGTATTCACCGGTTCGACGAACGTGGCTTCCTCGAAGCTGACGTCCGCGGGCAGCGCGATCATGCCGCGCTCGACGATCCACGGCATCGCACGGACATATTCGGCAAAGCCTCCGCCGTTCGGATCGAATCCGGCGGTGAGCCCCGTCTTCTTATAACCCGCGCACTGGGAAAAAAGTTTCTCGTCGCAATAAAAGCACTGGCCGCAGGGAATGTGATGGAAACTGACGACGCGATCGCCCGGCTTGAACTTGGTGACGCCGCGGCCGACTGCGACTACGGTGCCGGCCAGCTCGTGGCCGAGAATCTGCGGAGGAGCGACGAAGCCGTGATGAATTTTCTTGATGTCCGTGCCGCAGATTCCGCAGGCGGCGACACGGAAGAGCAGCTCTCCCTCGCCAATTTCCGGGATCGGCACGGATTCGACGACCACTTGTCCTTTGCCGCGATACACTCCCGCGCGCATCTTGCCGGCTTTGTACGGCGCGTGGTGCGATTCGACGTGTTCGATCGTGTGGCTCATTCGTCAGCTTCTGAATTAGGCGGCGCCGCCAGTGGCCCGCGCTTGCGCCTCAAGCCCGTTGTATTTTTCCGCGATGAGCACCACGTAGCGATCCAAGAATCGCGCCAGCGATTCGGCGGCGGCTCTGCTGTTCTGTCCCAGGCGCACCAGGCTTGGAACCGATCCCGGATTGCGCACGACTTCCCCAATCACGCGCGGCAGGCTCACTTGCCCTTCGTCGCTGAAGATTCGATTCATGTCCAGCGGCAAATCTTCATCAACCGTGTCGCTGATGGAGCGAATCGCAACCGCCGGAATTCCCGATTCGGCCGCGACTGATAGGATAGCGAAACTCTCCATCTCGACGGCGCTGGCCGCCTTGCCCCAAACGCGTTTTTCCTCGGAACGAGCGACCACGCGGCCCGCGCTGTAGAACCGATCAACGACCGTCGCGCCGGATTCTTCCGCAAAATCAAGCAGCGGCCGACTCGTTTCGATTTGATCGGTAATCTCGTCCACGTTCGCTGGTTCGGCAAATATCGCTCGCGCCGCCACCACTTGCGCGACGCGGAGCTCCGGCCGTAACCCTCCGGCCAAACCGGACGAAATACAAAAATTGATCTCGTCCTGGTGGCTCATTACTTTCTGCGCCGCAGCGCGCGCCGGCGCGGGTCCAGCGCCTGTCAGCACCACGCCCACTTCAGCGCCGCCAATCTCAGTGACGTACGGGGTGGCGGATCCCCAATCCTCAGGGCGAAACTTGCGCATGGCACGCCACGGCGCAAATTCATTCTCGAGCGCGAAGGTCACCAGTATCTTCATTAAAGTCTTTACGCCGCGGCGGCGTGCGCGACGCGCTTGCTTCCCGCGCGATTGGCGATGTAGCCGTGCTCTTCGTACCAACGGACAGCGCGCTCCAATGCCGCTTCCACCTTCGTTGGATGGTAACCCAGTTCCCGTTGCGCCTTGTCGCTCTCGACAAACATCTTGTGGCGCGACATCTTAACGCCCTCCACCGGAATCTGCGGTTCGCGGCCCAAAATGCGCGAAAACATTTCATCCGCGTATCCGGCCATCAGCGCCACGGCGTGCGGCAGGCGAATCCGCGGAGCCGAGCGGCCGGCAATCGCCGCCAGCGCGTCCAGAATCCGCTTCAGCGTCATATTACGCCCGTCGAGAATGTACCGCTCGCCGACGCGTCCCTTTTCGGCGGCGAGCAAATGCCCCGCAGCGACGTCCTCAACGGGCGCGACGTTCAATCCGGTATCCACGTATGCCGGCATCTTCCCCTTCAGAAAATCAAGAATGATGCGCCCGGTCGGCGTCGGCTTCCAATCGCCAGGGCCGACGGGAGCGGTAGGATTAACGATCACCACAGGAATGCCGGATTTTGCGGCGTCCAGCGCCACTTGCTCCGCCAGAAATTTCGAACGTTTGTAATGCCCGATCATCTCATCGAGTTTCGCCCAGGTGTCCTCGTTCGGCAGCGCTCCGTGGCGCGGGACGGCGATGGTGGCGACCGTGCTGGTATATACGATGCGCTCGACACCCGCGCGATGCGCCGCGTCGATCAGCCGGCGCGTGCCTTCCACGTTGCTCTCATAAATTTCGTCGGGATTTTTTGTCCACAGCCGGTAATCCGCTGCGACGTGATACACGTGCTGCGCACCTTGCATCGCGCGCGTGAGCGAAGCGGCATCGCGGAGATCGCCTTCCACAAATTCGACGGCGACTCCGTCCAGAACCTTCACGTTGCTCGTCGGACGCACCAGGACGCGAACCGCATGTCCCGCGGAGACAAGTTGCCGCGCCACGTGGCTGCCCACGAATCCGGTAGCGCCAGTAACAAGCGTCTTCATCAAGAAAGGAAATCCGTCACGTGCCCGGTCAATTTAGCGCCGGACAATCCGGTTAACCGCCGTGAACGTGCCGCAGGTGGTCGCGATGAATGGGGAACTTTCCCGTTGCGAGCGGCGCAGCGGTGATTTACAGCCAGGGAAATTTGCATTGCTTACGTCCGTAGCGCGTTGCAGTTCTGCAATTCTTGGGCAGGAATCTGAACGCCGGCGAACCTGCGCCGCAATTTTCGCATATTGTCGTAACGGGCAAGCGCGTACAGCGGGAAGGCGTTGCGGTATAGGTGATACTTCAGGTAAAAGACGCACGGGAAACCGGTGCCGGTGAATTCCGCTTCGTCCCACGTTCCATTTTCGTTTTGATGGGTCACGAGCCACGAAATCGCGCGTTGCACGGCAGGGTCATCCGGTCCCGCCACTGCCAGCAATCCAATAATAGCCCACGCCGTTTGCGACGCGGTGCTCTTGCCCTGCCCCTTTAGCGCGGGATCGTAATAGGAAAGAATGGATTCACCGAAACCGCCATCGGCATTCTGCACCGAGCGCAACCATTGCGCGGCGGCCTGGCAATCGGAACCGGTCGAAAGCCCCACGGTTTCCAGTGCGCGCAGCACGCCGCTGCTTCCGTAAATGTAATTCACGCCCCAGCGGCCGAACCATGAACCGTCCGCCGATTGTTCGTGGCGAATAAACGCGCGGGCACGTTGCAAAGCCGGATGCTCCGGCGACCAGCCCATCTGGCCGAGACACTCGACGGCGCGCGCAGTAACGTCTGCCGTCGAAGGATCGAGCATCGCGTTGTGATCCGCGAACGGAATGTGATTCAGAAACTGCAGATTGTTTTCGTGATCGAATGCGCCCCAGCCGCCGTCTTCGTTCTGCATGCTGAGCAGCCAAGCCAAACCGCGGCGCATCGAGCGACGCAAAGGTTCGGGATCCGGGTCTGCCACGCGGCCAAGCGCCATCAGCACGAAGGCAGTGTCGTCGACATCGGGGTAAAAGTCATTCTGGAACTCGAACGCCCAGCCGCCGGGAGCAGCGTTCGGATTCTTCACCTGCCAATCGCCTGGACCGAGAATCTGATTCCCCACTACCCAGCGTTCCGCTGCGATGAGCGCCGGATGCGCGGGATCAACGCCCGCCTCTTCGAGCGAAACCATCGCAATCGCCGTATCCCAAACGGGAGAAATGCACGGCTGCACGCGGATCGTATCGCTTTCTTCAATTTCATAACGCTCGAGGAACTTGATTTCGCGCGCGACCAGCGGTTCCTGCGCGTCTGCGCCTTCCGCCAAGAGCGCAAAGATCGAATTCATCATCGCGGGATAAATCGTTCCGAGGCCTTCGCTGCGCTCCAAGCGTTCCAGCATCCAGGTGCGCGCCATCGAAAGCGCCTTCGCGCGGAACGGCTTCCAGGGAATGCGCTCGTAAAGTTTCAGGAAGCGGTCGCCTGCCAGAAATACATTCCGCCAAGAGACGACGCGCTTGTCCCAATCGAAGGACTTCGGTTTGCCGCCGGGCTTCTTGAAAAGCTCGGTGACCGTAATGCCTTCCGGTAAATGCCAATCGGGCTTGTGCGCGTAAACCAGCGCCAGCGGGATCACGATGCCGCGCGTCCACGACGACATTTCGTAAATGTTGATGGGAACCCAATCCGGCAGGAGCATCAATTCCGGCGGAATCGAAGGAACGATGCTCCAATCCACCGCACCGACCATGGCTAGATAGAAGCGAACATACGAATTCGTCGCTTCCAGGCCACCCAACTCCAGAATTTTTTCTTTGGCGCGCAAAAGGCTAGGCGCCGAGGCGGACTCACCCGCCAGACGAAGCGCCACATAGGCCTTGATCGTCGCGTTTACTTCGGAAGGGCCGCCTTCGAAGATGTTCCAGCCGCCGTCGGGAAGCTGCTTGCGGCGGATGTAGTTCGCCAGTTTCGGTACTTTAGGCGAATCCAGCTCGCCCAGAATGTGCAAATAGAGGATGTAATCGGATTCCAGCGTACTGTCGGCTTCGAGCTCGCCCCACCAATAGCCTTCCTGGTTCTGTGCCGAAAGCAGCCACTCCGTGCTGCGGGCGATCGCCTGCTCGACCTGAAACTCGGCGTTTCTGCGGCGAACGGTGGCGGTACCCTTGGTGCCGCCCTCGGTCGGTACTTCAAAACGCAGTTGTGCTTCCGGTGTCATCCATTCCCTCAGTCAATTTGACGATCTCCCCGGTGCCAGGATCCGCCCAATATCCCCAATGAGCGATTTGGATAGTCCTCGCCTTCGCCACATCCTTCCGAGGGGAACCGTCCGAATCTCAATGATGGCCCACTGCCACGCCAGGAACGCTCGCTAAGATTAGTATTATCTTTGGGTTTCGACTTACGGTCAACTAAAAATAACCACTCGTTTCTCAAAATCAGATGTCTCGGGAACAGGAAAGGTCGCACCGGGTATTGCAGGAAGTGTCGAAAGGGTTCTTATGGGATGTGCAAAAGTTTGCTTATACCGGTGCAAGTCTACCCCGTATTCGTTGCTAGACTGGAAACGCGGGCGAATGGGAAACGAACCTTGACTGGCACTTGCCAGCCGACTACGAACCGATCTTCGCTTCCAATTTTGAAATTCGCCCCGCAAGCTCCGGCAAGCGCGAATACCAACCGTACTGCTCCTTGAACCGTTCGATGGGCCTTGCCGGAGTTCCCCAAACTGTTTGGCCACGGCGAATTGCCTTCCCCGTCGGGATGCCGGCCTGGGCACCGATAATCGAGCCATCCTCCAATGTGCAATGGTCGGCGATGCCCACTTGGCCTCCCACGACGACTCCCACGCCCAGGATGCTGCTGCCGGAGATTCCCGTCTGTGCGGCGACGACCGAGTTTTCGCCGATCTGAACGTTGTGCGCCACCTGGACAAGGTTATCGATTTTCACGCCGGTGGCGATGCGGGTCTGGTCAAGCGAGCCGCGATCAATCGTGGAGTTGCAGCCGATCTCGACGTCATCGCCGATTTCCACTCCGCCAATCTGGGGAAATTTGATGTGCTGCTTGCCGTCGAATACGTAACCGAATCCATCGGCGCCGATCACCACGCCCGAATGTACCTCGACGCGGTCCTTGAGCTGCGCGCCGGCGTAGAGCGTCACGCGCGGATGCAGCCAGCAATTCTGACCAATGCGCGCACCGCGGCCGAGGAAGCAAAAGGCGCCTACGGTGGTGCCACTGCCGATTTCGACCTCGTCTTCGATCACAACGTAAGGGCCCACGCGAATGTTTGGCGCGAGGCGCGCTGTGTCCGCAACGATGGCCATCGGATGTATTTCAGGACGCAGGGTTGGCTTCGGCAAAAGCCACGCAGCTGCTTTCGTAAACGCGAGCTTCGGGTTCGCGACCTCGATGATGGTTTTCCCTGCAAGCGTCGTCAGCGGCGGCGCAATAGCACAGCGGGCCGCCGAGCGCGCGGCGCGATCCGCGTGCTTCGGCGCATCTACGTAAATCAAATCCTCGGCGTCGGCGCTTTCAGGATTCGCCAACCCGCTTATGAGCGTCTGCGCATTTCCCTGAAGTTTCGCTTCCAAAAACTTGGCTAGTTCACCGGCGGTATGAGCCATGGCATCCTCGATTCAAGAACATTCTTATTTCAGCAGAGTCTCGGGCTACGCGGCCCGCATTTCAGAATGGATAAATTGGTTTCTCGCCCGGCGGCCGAGTCTTCCAGCGCTTGTGCACCCACAGCCATTGATCGGGATGCGCGCGGACGAAATCTTCAATCACGCGCGAGAAGCGCTGCGTGTTCTCGCGAACGTCGGCTTCTTCGTCACCGGTGCGCGCGAGCTCGACGGCCGGCTCAAACCGCAGCCGGTATTTCCGGCGGGAATCGTCCCACGAGAGAAACCCGGGCACCACCGCGGCATCGGTACGCAACGCAATGCGCGCGAGGCCCGAGGTGGTGCACGCCGGGATGCCGAAAAAGTCTACGAACACGCCTTCTTCCAGGGAAGTATTGTGGTCCGACAAAATCCCCACCGTCCCGCCGTCTCCCAGTACTTTCAAAATGGCCCGCGCGGATTTGTTCTTTTCGATCGGACGATTGCCTGAAAGGCAGCGGTAGTCGTTGATCAGCGTGTCCACGCGCGAATTGGAGATTGGCCGCACCAGAAAATGCAGCGGGTAGCCGTACAGCGCATGCGCGAAAGAGGACAATTCCCAGGCGCTCATGTGGCCGGTGAGAAACAGGACGCCTTTGCCCCGCCTGCGTCCCGCGTCGAAATTCTCAAATCCGTCTACAATCACCACGCGCTCGATATTTTCCCGCGTGTATTTCGGGAATTGAGAAAATTCACCGGCCATCCAGCCGACCTGGCGGATCATTCCACGGACTATCTTCTTCCGTTTCTCCTCACTCCAATCCGGAAACGCCAGATGCAGATTGAACATCGCGGCCCGCTTGAGCGGCGTGCGCACCGCGTAAGCCGCCGACGCGAAACTCGCGCCTACAAACCGCGCGACGGATCGCGGCAGCAGTCCAAGCAATTTTACGCCGGCCCAAGCTACGGCATATTCCAGCCATTCCCGCATAGCGGGCCATTATGCAAGAGGCCGGAGAGTGGAAGCCAGCGATTGCGCAGGCGACGTTGCGCACACGTACTTGTGCGGGCGTTCTTGCGCGAAGCCGCGTCGCGGTTCTCGAACCAAGTTTGCCGGAGGCAATGTTAGACTCGCGGTTTGCGATCACCAACACAATCGGTCCGGCAGAGGAACATAGCCGCGGCGGCAGGCGCGGGTATCGTCAGCTTCGTTTGTTTGTTCAGCCATTTGGGCGCGCTGGGATTGGTCGGCCCCGACGAGCCGCGCTACGTGTGGATTGCGCGCGCCATGGCGGAAACCGGCGATTGGGTTACGCCGACACTCTACGGAAAGCCGTGGTTCGAGAAGCCGGTGCTCTACTACTGGGGCGCCGCGCTCGGATTTCGCCTGCATTTGCCGGCGGAATGGGCCGCGCGATTGCCGTCCGCGTTCCCGGCCCTCGCCGCGGCGATCGCGATTGCATATCTCGGATGGAAACATTACGGGGCCAGCGAAGATTGGTCGCGCGCTCCGTGGCTTTTGGCTCCGGCGATTTTCTGCACCTCCGTCGCCGGCATCGCCTTTGCGCGCGCGGCTACCCCGGACATGCTTTTCGCCTCGGCCATCACCCTGGCGATGGCTTACGCCGCGAGTGTCTTGCGTTACCGCGGTGACCTGCGCGCGCAGGATGATTCGAATCAAGCGCCCGCGAGGAGCAAACAACGCGATCTCGGGATGCTGGCGCTATTCGGCGCGTTCCTTGGATTGGGAGTTCTCGCCAAGGGACCGGCAGCGGTAATTCTCGCTGGTGGCGCGATCGCGATTTGGGTGCTCGCCACGCGAAATTGGCGTGCGGCTTTGCGGCTGGCACATCCAATCGGTATCGCGGTGTTCGCTCTAGTGGCGCTGCCGTGGTACGTGCTCTGTGCGCGACGCAACCCGGATTTCCTGCACGTCTTCATCTTCCAGCACAATTTCGAGCGCTACCTCACGCCGGTATTTCAGCACAAGCAGCCTTTCTGGTTTTTCATTCCGATCACGCTACTAGCTCTGTTGCCCTGGTCTGTTTTCTTGATCGGAGCACTGCAGGAAGGGCTACGCCTGTGGCATGAAAAATCGTGGATGGCTTCACCCGGATTCTTTTTCGCCTGCTGGGCGATTTTCCCAATCGTATTCTTCAGCTTTTCGGAGTCGAAGCTCCCCAGTTACATTTTGCCGGCGGTTCCAGCGCTGGCGCTGATCGCCGGCATCGGCGCCATTCGCGCGTTCGAGCGGAACCGTTCCGGTGCGCGGTTGATTTGTGGCGGCACCGCTCTCGTCTGGATTGGGCTCGCGATATTTTGCATTCACGCAATGCGCACGGGATCGCTGAACGGTGCCACGGATCACAGCGCATTTCTTCTTGTGGTGATCGTTCTTCTGGCAGCCGTGATCGCGGGAGCTCTCGGCATTGCGGCAGCGCGCGGAGATTTGCGTCTGGCAGTGGGAGTTTGTTGCCTGAGCGCCCTCGTCGCAGTTGAAGTTGCGAATATTGTGATTTTGCCTGCGCTCGATCCTGTTGTCTCCGCCAGACCCTACGCGCAGATGCTGCAGCACGATCTGCACCCCGACCGCATTTTTGAATTTCAAGTGACCCGCGCGTGGAACTACGGGCTGGCCTTTTATTTTCGCCGCGAACTTCCGGAGTGGTCCGCCGAAGATCCCAACGCCGCCCTCGTCCTAACCAACCGAGCAGGATTCGCGCAAATCGTGAAAGATGGACGGTTCCATGGAGAACTGGAACCGTCGCGCCGGGGGATATTCCTGGTGCCGATCGAAGCGGCGCCGCGGTAGTTCGTTACTTTTCCGAGCGGGGTGTTGGCGTCAAATTCAGCAGAAAGAAACTCACGACCTGGCTTTCGTAGTTCTTGCGGTCGTCGTCGGACATATCCGAGTAGCCCACGCGGTCCCGGACCAACTGCTTGGGGTCCGGCGAATGCGAGAAGAGATTCACTGTATCCGCCGCCAGGGTCGGCCTATTGTCGGACACGAAGAACAGCTTCGGGATGCCCTTGGTCCGTATGAGCCGCGGAGTTACCGGAGGCTCGTCGCGGAATTGATAGTTGACGAGCCGGAATCCGATGTCGCAGAACTTGCTTACGTAGGGCAGCACAGTAAGCCCGGAGCGCTGGATCTCGATCTGCAGCATGTCACGCGGATCGGCATAAGCATCGTCCACGATGAATGCAGCGACCCGCGGGTCGGAGACCGCGTCTTCGAGCACGACGTAGCCGCCCATATCCACGCCCCACAAACCGAAACGCTTGGGGTCCACGTCATCGCGCGTGGCGAGTGCCGCGATGGCGGCTTGGAGTTCGGCGGTTTCGCGATACCCCAATGTCGTTACGCCAGGGCTGGTTCCATGCGCCGTGAAATCGAACAGGAACACATTGAATTGCTGATCCTGCAGCGCCGTGACCAGCGTCAGCACATCCGAGCGCTGCGAATGGTATCCGTGGCAAACCACAATCGTCGGCGCGCCGCGCAGGCCAGGATAAAACCAGCCCTCGCGATCCGGGGCATTCGGCACCGGAAATGAAAATGCGACAGGGTGCCCCATCATCACGCTGAGGTCAATCGTGGCAGGCGCGCGCGAAGGATGCAGTACTTGATACAGCAAAAATCCGGAAACAGCGGCGATAGACACAAATAGGAACAGCGCTATCGCAAAGATTCCGGAGAGGAACTTAGCGAGGCGTGTGGTGGGATAGCGTAGCTCTGAGAGGACGGCCATCCGGTAAGCGCGGGCTTAGAGAATTCTCGCCTCGGCGAACTGGATGTTAGCACAACTTTCCGCTCGTACCCTGCCGGGTCGCGTTTCAGCTCGTTATACTTCGGGCAATTCGATCCAGTTGGGTTCTACCGCAGTGCGCGGCTATAATGATCCGGGGGTTGTTTCGGCACTTCATGCAGATTGTCGATCTGCGGCAAATACAATCGCGAGCCCTGGAGCCGCTATTCCAGGAGGAAGCTCGTCACTGGCGTGATGAGCTGCACTGGGACTACCGCCCCTCGATTGAACTCATTCGAAAATTCATTGATTCGCGATCACTCGGCGGATTCGTTGCGTCCGAAAACGGCTCTCCCGCCGGTTATGGGTTTTATGTCCTGGAAGACCACAAGGGATTGATCGGCGGGCTGTTCGTTTCTTCGAATTTCGCTCAAGACCCGATCACCAAATCGCTAGTCACTGAAATGGTGACGGCGCTGCACGCAACTCCTCGCCTGGAGCGCGTGGAAGCGCAGCTGATGCCTTTTGGAGCTGATCTCGATCCCGATTTTCTTTCGCAACATTTTCACCTTTTCGGACGGCAGTTCATGCTGCTGAATCTGGCGGAGGCGCGGCTCGGTGGCAAGCCGCTCTCCAGCGGGTTGCGCCTGGAACCTTGGACCGACCGCGCGTTCGAATCGGCCGCACGGCTGATTCAGCTTTCCTACGCGAATCACGTGGATGGCGAAATCAACGATCAATATCGCAGCGAAGCCGGCGGGATGAAGTTCCTGCGAAATATCGTGCTGCTGCCGGGCTGCGGACAATTTTTGCCGGAGGCTTCGTTCCTCGTGCGTCCGGCGAGCGGCGATCGCCCGGTCGGGATGGTGCTGACTTCCACGGTTTCCGAGCGAGTGGGACACACCACGCAAATCTGCGTGATGCCCGGGCACCAAGGCCACGGCATCGGCCGCGCGTTGATGGAAAGCGCGATTCAGGCGCTGCGGCGCAGGCGCTATGAATCCCTCTCGCTCACGGTGACCAGCGTGAATACTTCCGCCGTGCAGCTCTACGAGCACCTGGGATTTCGCACGATCAAGAAGTTTGCGGCAGGGGTGTGGCACGCATAAGCCAGGTCACTTCTTCGCGCGGTCCTTCAGTAGGACTTTCAGTTCGTCCATGAATTCTTTCACGTCCTTAAAATCTAGATAGACCGACGCGAAGCGCACGTACGCCACCTTATCCAGTTTCTTCAATTTCTGCATGGTGTGCTCGCCGATGTCTTTGGTGGTGCGCTCGCGCTCGGGAGCTTCGCTGACGAATTGTTCCGCTTCATCAACGATCATCTCCAGCTTGCCCACCGGCACGGGGCGCTTTTCACACGCTTTCAGCAAGCCCTGCAGCAATTTTTGGCGCTCGAATTTTTCGCGTCGACCGTCCTTCTTGATGACCATGTAGGGGATTTCATCTATGCGCTCGTACGTCGTGAAACGCCGACCGCATTTCAGGCACTCGCGGCGCCGGCGAATCAAGTCACCCGTCCGGGCTTCGCGCGAATCCACCACCTTATCGTCCAGGTTCGTGCAGAAGGGACATTTCACAGCGCTTTTTCTCCCGGCCTGGCAGCCGTGGCTGCGGGCCCGAGCGCCGCTTGTTCCGCCACAGCTTCTGCGTCGTGCTCGGCTTCTGAAGCCATTCTTCGCAGCTCACCCATAGACCATCCTTCACGAAACAGCAACGGCAATCCCACCAGAGAGCACGAAGCAAAAGTAATCAGCCAAACCAAGATGGAGGCAGTCGCCGCCGGCACCTTTTCTACTCCAAAGATGAGCGTCAACACAAGAAACGTCGCAAGCTGCGCGCCACCGCCAACTCCCGGAAGTTGCGCCGCCGAGCCGACCATGCTAAACGCCAGCACCAGGGCCGCACCGGCAAACGTAAACTTTCCAAGCTGCCCGCCGAAGGAGATGAAGACTAACTGATAACACAGCACCACCAGCGCCCAGTGCGCGATGGAAAGCAGAACCAGCGCGGCCAAATCGTTCCACGTTCGAATCCCCTGCAGCCCTTCGCTGAATCCTTCCAGAAGCACTACGATTTTGCCGCGCCAGCCGGATCGCCAGGAGGAATTGCGCAGCCGGCGGCCCAGCCATTCCGCGCCGTGATAGCAGAAATAAATCAGGAATGAGATCACCACGATCAGGCCGACGAGCAGCGCGAGACCCGCCGAGCGCGCGACCTTCATCACCGCGTCGTTCTGGCCTCCCACAATGCCGTGGCGCTCGAAGAATAGCAGCGCAGTTCCGGCAAGAACGGCCGTCGCAGCCACGTCGAAAACTCGTTCCAGGACATACACACCGAACATATGCGGCACCGAAAGCGAATCCTTTTTCGCGATCAGCACGGGACGAATCGGTTCCGCAGCGCGGCCCAACAAGAACGTGCACGAGAAACCCATCAACGTCGCTGGATAGACGTTCCAGAAATGCGTCTGGCCCAGCGTGCGCGAAAAACGCATCCAGCGCAGCGCGCGTATCGCGAAGCAGCCGTACACCGCCACAATCGCCAGCAGTAGCAAAGAAAGGCGCGCATCGCGCAGCGATTGCCCCACCATGGACCAGCGAAATCCTTCCAGGGCGATGGAATTGCGGAATTTATAGAACAAATAGCCCAAGGCAACCGCGGCGAGCAAGAGCAGGATGAGCCTTCGTGACTTGCGCAGCATTGATTTCGCACCGTAACAGCAAGCTTCTGAAAGTGTCAAGGCAGCCCTTCGCATTTGTTTCGCTGCGCGCTGGCGTATTCATCACGGCGCTTGTGTTCGCAGCGCTAAGGTGGATAAGATGCGGCACGGTGTGAGAGTCCGCTGAACCATCGGTCTGTGCGGCCATCCCGCAGGCGCGGGAACGGAACTTTTTGGCCCAGGATTGCGTTACATCTTGTGAGGCTGAAAGGGAATGCAATTCGCGAGGCAAGGAAAGATTGGAGCCCGACGCCCAACTGGTGCAGGGATGCCTCCGGGGCGAAGGGCCGGCCTGGGAGGAACTCGTGCGGCGCCACACGCGGCGCGTTTTTAATCTGTGCTACCGGTTCACCGGCAACCCCACGGAAGCCGAGGACCTCAGCCAGGAAGTTTTTTTGCGCATCTATCGCACCCTACCCAGCTACCGGCCTGCCTACGGCGCGTTCCCTACGTGGCTGACCAGCGTCGCGCGCAACTTGCTGGTGGATAATTACCGGCGCACGCGGCGCGATCGGTTGACGGATTCGATCGAGGACGCCATGCCCAAGCTGGAAGAAAAGCATTCTTCAGCGCGCACTCCGGACAAGCTGGCGCTGGCGTCGGAACTGAGCGGACAATTACAGCAGGGCTTGGCGAAGCTTTCGCCGGAATTGCGCGAGGCCGTCATCCTGCGGGATTTGCAAGGTCTGGAATACAGCGAGATCCGCGCAGTGTTGGCGGTGCCGGAAGGCACGGTAAAATCGAGAATCAATCGCGGAAGAATTGAGCTGGCGCGCATCTTAGATGAAATGGGAGTTCGGCCGCATTAGCCGCCGAAGCGAGAGACTTATGGACTGGAACTGCGTACTCACCGAAGAACGGCTGAGCGATTATCTCGACGGGCTGCTTTCGCCCGCTGAAGCAGCGGCATTTTCCACGCACGTTGCCGGCTGCGAGCAGTGCGGCAAGCAGGTCGCGCAAGTGGGCGGCCTGGTCGAGAGCATGCAGCGGCTCGAACCGCTCGAAGCCCCGCCGCAATTGGTCGCCAAGATTCTGGACGCGACGCTCGGTCCGCGCACACAGAAACAGTCGTGGCGCCGTTGGTTCACGTGGATTCCGGTATTGTGGCAGCCACGCTTCACGATGGGAGTCGCTACCGTCGTGGCCACCGTGCTGATCGTCCTGTACACCACCGGGCTCTCGCCCGCGAAATTGAAGAGGGTGGACCTGAACCCTGCGAACGTGTTTCGCGCGGCCAATCGGCAAGCGCACCTGACCTATGCGCGGAGTGCGAAATTTGTGAACGATCTGCGCGTGGTCTACGAAATTCAGTCACGCCTGCAGCCAGACGCCGAATCGCAGCCATCGCCGGCGCCCGCTCCCGCACCGGAACAGAATCAAGAGCAGCCGCCTGCCACGAATCCGCAGGAAAAATCGCAGACCGCGCCGCACCCTGGACACACGCAGTCTCGCGGTGGCGCGATGTTTGCGGTAATGATGAACGGAACCTGGATGGCGAGTGTCGGTGGGGTGGTTCTCAACAGCGCAACGCTCAACAACATTAACAGGAGCTCTCGATGAACTGCGCGGTGCACACAGACGTGGAGGCTACCGGCTATTGCCGCAATTGCGGCAAGGCCTTGTGTCCGCAGTGCACGCGCGAAGTGCGCGGGGCGCTCTACTGTGAGGAGTGTCTCGCAGGGCTGCTCGCCGGTCCTACCACGCCGCTTGAACCCAAATCGAGCGTGAATCCAGGACTGGCAGCAACTCTCGGATTCATCCCCGGGCTGGGCGCGGTTTACAACGGGCAATACGTGAAGGCGCTTATACACGTGCTGATTTTCGGCGGTTTAATCGCGCTGCTCAGCAGCGATATTCCCGCTTCCTACGACGCGTTTTTCGGAATCGCTCTCGGCTGCTTTTATTTTTACATGCCCATTGAAGCCTACCGGACCGCTCTCGCCCGCCGTCAAGGCGAGCCTGAGCCTGTGAACTTGATCGAAAGCGAGGGACGCAAACCGATTGGGGCCATGGTCCTGATCGGGATCGGCATTCTTCTTTTGCTCGCAAATTTCGGCCTCTTGCAACGAGACTGGTTCGAGCGATCCTGGCCCGTGGCCCTCATTCTGATTGGCGGATGGCTCCTGTGGGACCGCATGAAGAAAGTGTCCTAGGAGAAACCGCGATGCCCGATTCCAACAGCACAACTTGCCGATGCGCTCACTGCCGGATTCGCGGACTCATGGGTCCGCTGATGATCATCACCGTGGGAGTTCTCTTTCTGATCGCACAGTACAGCCGTTACAGCTTCGGAGATCTCTGGCCGGTGCTTTTGATCGTTGCGGGCATCGTGCTCACGGCGCAGTCCCTGGCTTCGAAAGACGGTCATACCGGCTCGTGAGGCGCGCGTGAGCAACGGGCTAAGGCAGCGCAACTCTATCTTCGGCGGTTTGCTGCTGATTCTGCTGGGAGTCCTCTTCTTACTCGCGCGGTTCAATCCCGATCTGCGGATGTGGCATCTTTTCTGGCGCTATTGGCCTGTCCTCATCATTCTCTGGGGCATCGCAAAACTCGTTGACAACGTCAGCGCGCATCACGCGGGACAAACGCGCCCACCGCTCTTAACTGGCGGTGAAGCGGCGCTTTTGATCCTGGTGGTTCTAGTTCTGGCAGGCATGGGAATTTATTCGCGCGTGCGCGAGAAGATGCCCGATATGAATATCAACATAGACCTCTTCGACCACAAGGCGACGCAAAGCCAGGAGTTGCCGCCGAAAACAATCCCCGCGGGTTCGCATGTCAGCGTCAGTACAGGCCGTGGCTCGATCACCGTGCATGTGGGCGACGGAAATGATCTGCGCGTGAACGTGAACGAGACCGCGGTAGCCGACTCGGATTCTGGCGCGCAGGACCGCTTGAAGTCCATCAAGGTGGTAATCGAAAAGACGGGCGACGGCTATGCGGTGCATCCCGCGAATTCATCGGACCATGGCGAAGAGACAACTGTGGACCTTGACGTTACGGTTCCGGCGAAGACCTCGCTGACCGCGAACACCAACCATGGGGACATAAACATTTCCGGAGTTTCCGGCGCGGCGACCGCCGCGACGCAGCACGGCGATATCGAAATTCACGACGCAGGTTCGGACGTGACGGCGCAGCTCCAGTCGGGCGACGCGCGCATCAGCAACATCTCCGGAAATCTGCGCGTCACCGGTCGCGGGAATGAGATTGAGGTGAATGACGTGGCAGGCGATGCCACATTCGAAGGCGAATTCTTCGGCCCGATTCGCGTGCGCAACGTCACCAAGACCACGCGCTACGCCTCTGAGAAGGCGGACCTGACGCTGGTGCACATGACCGGGCGCCTGGAACTGGATTCCGGCGAGATTGATGTCTCCGATGTGAGCGGCTCCGCGAAGCTCACCACGCACGACAAGGACATGGACGTCGAAAACGTCGCGGGGCGGCTGGACATTGCCGACACCCACGGCACGATCAAGGTGTCTTATTCGCAGCCTCCGCGCGCGGACATCAATATCGCCAATGAGTCCGGCGAAGTGGACATGACGCTGCCGTCGGAATCGAAATTCCAGATTTCCGCGGTTTCGAGCTCGGGCGAAGTACAGAGCGACTTCGACGATTCGACGCTGAAACTAGACAACGAAAATGGCATGGGGCGGCTCAGCGGGACCGTCGGTTCACAAGGCCCGAAAATTTCGATCGCCACGAGCTACGGAACGATTTACGTGCGGAAGTCCTCGTAAGCTCCGCGATTTTCGAAATTGCTAGCGGTCGCGGGCGCGGTCATCCCAATCAGAGATCGTTTGTCCATTCAGTGTTCTTAAACCAGTGCGTGTGGCGTTCTTCCAGCCATTTGCTCGCCGAGCGCGCCTCGATCCACGAATTCAGAAAATTGCTGAACTCCAGATTGCCGCGGCGCACCGCAAACGCCGCAGGATAAGTGGCGAACGGAGTGTGGCAAACACACACCACACTCGCAGCGTAAAGCTTAGCGACAATCTTCGACCGAGTGCTATCGGCCACGGCGGCCGAGCGGGGCCACTCTTGCACCCGATCGCGTGTCAGGAATCCGAGCCGCCCCGCAGCTTTTCGAGGATGGTGAAGAAATCCGGAAACGAAACGCCGACGCAATCGGCGTCGCGCACCACGGTGTCGCCTTCCGCGCCCAGCGCCGCGACTGCCAGCGCCATGGCAATGCGGTGATCGCCTTGCGGAGCCACCTTCGCGCCGCGCAGCTTTCCGGCGCCACGCCCTTCCACGCGCATCCCGTCCGGAAATTCCTCGACGCGCGCACCCATTTCGCGCAACCCTGCGGCGAGTGCCGCGATCCGGTCGCTTTCCTTCACGCGCAATTCCTGCGCGTCGTGGATCTCGATTCCCTTCTCCGTGAACGGCCCCAGCGCCGCAAGCATCGGCAGTTCGTCAATCATCTCCGCCACCTGCGCTCCGGAAATATTGCCGCCCGCGAGCGGCGCATGGCGCACGGAGACGTCGCCGATCAATTCCCCGTCGCGCAATTGCACCGAAGCCAAATTGATCGAAGCGCCGATCGAAATCAGGAAATCGAGCACGCGCGCGCGCGTCGGATTCAGTCCCACGTTGTGCAGCATCAGCGAAGATTCGGGCAGAATCAAGGCGGCACCAATCAAAAACACCGCGGAAGAAAGGTCGCCGGGAACAATCAGTTGCCGCGGCTGCAATTTCGGGCGCGGATAAATGCTGATTTGCCCCGACGCAACCGGCACGGAAGCACCAAACTCGCGCAAGGCCAGCTCCGTATGATCGCGCGTGCGGATGGACTCCCGCACGGTAGTCACGCCTTCCGCGAATAAACCCGCCAGCAGAATCGCCGATTTCACCTGCGCGCTCGGAATCGGCAGCGTGTAGTCGATCGCGCGCAATTTGCCGCCGCGAATTTCGAGCGGCGCGCGGTCTCCAACCTCGGCGCGAATGTCCGCGCCCATTTGCCGCAAGGGATCGGTGACGCGGCGCATGGGCCGGCGCCGCAGCGAGCTATCTCCCGTGATTTTCGAAGTGAAAGGCTGCCCCGCCAGCACGCCCGAAACCATGCGTATCGTCGAACCGGAATTCTCGGCGTCAATCGGCTTCCGCGGCGCTTTCAATCCATCCAGTCCCTTGCCCGCGATGCGCACGCGCTCACGGTTCGCGTCTATCTCGATTCCCAACTGGCGAAAGCATTCCAGCGTGCTGGCGCAGTCCGCCGCCGGCGAATAGTTCCTAATCTCGCTGGTTCCTTCGGCGAGCGACGACAGAATCGCGTAACGATGCGAAATGGATTTGTCCCCGGGAAGTTCCACCACGCCCGTGATCTGCCCTCCGGGCGAAATCTTCTTTTTGCTCACCGCGGGATTCTAACACGCCCCGATTTGCTTCCCGGATATGCGGCAGGTATCATCGTCATCTGATGCCCGCGGCCCTCCGGAGATTGCTTCCACCCTTTCTTGCGGCTCTGATTTTGGTTTTCGCCCTCGGTACGAACGCGGACGACGCGCCCGCGATTTTTCCCCTGAGCCAGGTGCAGCCGGGGATGAAGGGCGAGGTTTACACGATTTTTACGGGCGACACGATCGAAAAGGTGGATCTCGTCGTTCTCGGCATCCTGCACAACGCGCTTGGGCCGAAGCAGGACGTCATCCTCGTGCAGCTTTTAGGCGATAAAGTCGAACACACCGGCGTGGTGGCCGGCATGAGCGGCAGCCCGGTTTATTTCGACGGCAAACTTGCGGGCGCACTATCCCTGAAGCTAGGCGTTTTCACCAAGGAAGCCATCGGCGGCGTAACCCCCATCGAAAATATGCTCGATGTGCAGAACTCGTCCGACGTTTCTCCCCGCACTCCGCCCCCTGCTCCAACCAACAGCGCCAGCAACACTTATCAGTCCGGAGTTCCGCTGCCAGAAAATTTTGCGCGGCAAACCAGCGTTGGCTCCGGGCAGTTCCTGGTGCCCATCGAGACGCCGCTCGTTTCCACGGGCCTCTACCCTGAGACCATCGCGCGTTTCAGCAAGGAACTTTCCGCCTGGGGAATGTCCATGATGGCTGGGGGCACCACGGCGCCGTCGCCCGAGGATGCGCAACTGAAACCCGGCGATATGGTCGGAGTCGAGCTGATTCGCGGCGATCTCTCGCTCACGCCGGGCTGCACGGTTACCACGGTCGAGAAAGGCCAAATCCTCGCTTGCGGCCATCCCATTTTTTCTTTCGGCAACGTCTCCATGCCGCTTGCGCGCGCCTACGTAGTCACGACGCTCGCTTCGGCGATGGCCTCCACGAAAATCATCTCCACCGGCGGAACGATCGGCACTCTGACGCAGGATCGCGTCACGGCCATCGCCGGCCACTTAGGCGCAGGCCCTCCGATGATTCCTCTGGATGTGATGCTCGTAACGCCGGTCACACAAAAACAATTTCATTTCGAGATGATCGAAAGCCCCCAGCTGACTCCAGTGCTCGTGGCGCTGGCCACTTACAACGGCATTGTGGGAAATGCCGCGTACGGCGAAGGCTCGACGCTTCAACTCGACGGCCAGATTGATATCCAGGGCCACACTCCCGTCGAACTAAAAGATCTCTACGCGCCGACGGACATGCCGGTACCGAGCGGCTTTTTCGTCGCCAGCAGCGTGCAAGGCATCTTCACGCAGATTTATCTGAATCCGTACGAAGTGCCGCATATCAACGGCATCCATCTGCGGATCACGGCGCTGGCCGAGCGCCGCTGGGCCACCATTGACAATGCCTGGATCGAAAAGAACGAGGTAAATCCCGGCGACACTGTTGCCGTGAAAGTCCAACTGCGTCCCTATCGCGGCGCGCCATTCGTGCAAGAGATCCCGATCAAGATTCCCGCGCAGGCCGCGCGAGGCAATCTGCAACTAGTCATCAGCGACGCCGAAACCGCCAATCGCACCGTGGACACGCTCGAAGCCACCTCGCAAGGCCAGCTGCCGGGACTCGAGGAATTGATCAAGCTGATCAACCGCCAGCACCAGAACGATCGCCTGTACGCCACGCTTCTGCAGCCGACGCCGACTTTGATGGTGGAAGACAAAATCATGCCCAATGCTCCGGCGTCGGCGATCAACGTCCTCGATCAGCGCCAAAGTCCCGGCGGCGCGCGGCTGCTGTATCAATCCATGACCGGCGAATGGTCGGTGGATATGCATCAAGTGGTGACAGGCGAACGCACGCTCACGATTACGGTGAAGTGATGTCCCGCGGCAAAGGAGATTTCGAACGATGAGACGGCCAACCATTCTTGCGGGCGTCCTGATCCTGGCGATTGTGGCGCCTGCTCTGGTTTACGCCGAGCATACCCGCTTCTGGCGGCAATCGGATTTCTCCGACTTCGAAAAGGGCACCGCAAAAGGCGTGGCGATTCGCAGCGACGGCCGGCTGATGCCCGCGCTCAAATTCTCGGCCTATTCCGATCCGAATCTCGCTTATCTCTGGGCACTGCGCATGGATTCGCGCGGGCGCATTTACGGCGCGGGGGGCTCGGACGCCAAGGTGCTCCGCTTCGACGATCCCGCCAAGCCGACTACGGTGTTCGAATCCCCGGAACTCGCGGCGCAAGCGATCGCCTTCGATTCGCACGATAATCTGTACGTCGGCACTTCGCCGGACGGCAAAATTTACAAAGTCACTCCCGAAGGGCAAAAATCCGTATTCTTCGACCCGAAATCGAAATACATCTGGGCGCTCGCGATAGACTCGCAGGGCGTCCTCTTCGCCGGCACCGGAGACGACGGCAAGATTTTTGCGGTCGCGCCGGACGGCAAGGGTGATCTTTTCTATCAAACCGACGAACGGCACGCGCGATCGCTGGCCTTTGATTCGAAGGGCAATCTGCTCGTCGGTACTGACCCTGACGGATTGATTCTGCGCGTCGAGGTCATCCGGAAAGATTCGCAGGGACCGCCAAAAGCTGGCCCGGCGTTCGTCCTGTACGAAACAGATAAAAAAGAAGTGACTTCCCTGCTCGCGGATGCCAGCGGCAAAATTTACGCAGCGGCAATCGGCGAAAAGCAGCGACCGCCATCTCCAGCGCCGCTCACGGCGATAGTGACGCCGCAACAAACGTCTCCGCTCACCGCGCAGCCCGGCGCCACGACCCTTTCGATCCAAACTCAGCCCGGGCAGGCCACCGCCGCGCCATTTTCGTTCTTTCCCTCGACCACCGGCGGCTCAGATGTGGTGGAGATCTCGCCCGAAGGCGCGCCGACCACCGTGTGGACTTCGCGCGAGGAACTGGTGTTCGCGATGGGGCTTTCCGCCGACGGCAAAATACTGCTCGGCACGGGCAACAAAGGCGCGATCATCGAACTGGAAGGCAACAACGTTTATTCCAGTATCGCGAAAACCGCCTCCGCGCAGGTCACCAGCTTGATCGCCGGCCGCGATGGCGCTGTGGTGGTGGGCACCGCGAATCCCGGAAAAATATTTACGCTCGGTCCGGGCTACGAATCGCAAGGCAGCTTCGAATCCGACCCTTTCGACGCCAAGATTTTTTCTCACTGGGGACGCTTGACGTGGTGGGGCGACAACGGCGCGATGCAAGGCAAAGTCGCCTTCTACGCACGGTCGGGCAACACTTCCAGCCCGGAGAAAAATTGGAGCCCCTGGGCCGGCCCGTATTCCGACGTGGCCGGCAAAGCGGTCGCGTGCCCGCCGGCGCGTTTCATCCAATGGAAGGCAGTCTTCCTCGAAACGGACAAGGGCGCTCCGCCCAATATTTCCTGGGTGAGCGTCGCCTACCAGCCCGAAAACGTCGCGCCGGTGGTGGACGACATTGCCATTCAGGATCCTGGGGTCCGCGTCCAAGGATTTTCCGTTGCTCAAGGCGGCCCGGGCACCGCTGTCGCCGTGCAACTCAAAATGCCGCAGCGTCCCGGGCCGAGTCCTTTCCCGGTAAATATCATTATCACGGACGCTGCCGCAAAACCGCCGAAGGTTGAGGTTCCTCCGCAAGGTTTCGAAGAAAAAGGTTATGAGAGCGTTTTGTGGAACGCGCACGACGACAACGATGACGATTTGATTTTCTCGGTCTATTACCGCGGCGAAGGCGAACAGAACTGGCGGCTACTGAAAGACAAGGTGACCCAGCACTTCTACTCCTGGGATACCACCACGATGCCCGACGGCGCTTATTACCTGAAGATTGTGGCGTCCGATTTGCCGTCGAACCCGCTGCAGGATGCGCTGACGAACGAACGCGTCAGTGATCGCTTCGAGATCGAAAACACGCCTCCACGCGTCGAAAATCTGCACGCCGATACGAGCGGAACGGCTGTGAAGATCACCTTTGAAGGCGTAAGCTCGGCGGTGGCGATTGCGCATGCGCAATACAGCGTGGATGCCGGCGATTGGCTTACCACGTTCCCCGTAGGAGTGCTTTCCGACGCACCCAAAGAAAGCTACCAGATCGCAATTGCGGATTTGCCGCCGGGTGAGCACACGGTTGCAGTCCAAGTTTCCGATCAGTTTGACAACACCACTGCCGCGAAGGTCACCTTCACCGTGGCCTCGCGTCGCGCAAAATAGCTCGCGATTCGAACGCGCCTAATTGTCCCAGTTGCGCGCCACCGACGTGCGCTCGAAGCATTCGATCGCCGCGCCGACGCTGATGTGGCCGTGCATGTCCGGTTCGCGGTCCACGTGCACCACCCGCGCGTTGCACTTCACATCCTCGATCGCGCGCCCGGTTAATTCCGTGGGCAGCGTGAAAAATAATTCCACACTTTCGCCGACGTTCAGGCTATGCCGCGTCTTGAAGCGGATCCCCCGCTCCGATAGGTTTACGGTTTCGCCTTGCTGCGGCAGCGGAATCGTTTCCAGGAATTTCGAGGCTCCGCGCGGAATGCCCATCATTGCGCGCGGACCGACCGCTGCCATTTCTTGAGAGATCACGTTGAATCGGACGGGTATTGCGTAGGCTTTGCGCGGAACAATGCGGCGCTCGTTGCTGGACATGGATTCCTCCCTCGATGCGTTCATTTTCTGAGTTTTCACGAAGGCACTTCTGGAAGGGGGATTTCGAGAATTGCACTCGGGGAAGTGCGAGTCAATAATTTTAATGTAATCTTGCTCGGAATTTGCGCTCAATGTGTGCAAAAGCGATGTGCCATAATGAACCGGCGCTCTGCCGATGCTGACTGATCACAAACCAAGCAAATTTCAGACTACTCCGCCAGAACTGGACGCCGTTCGCGCCGCCTACCGCCGCATCGCCCCGCATATTCATCGCACACCGGTCATCACTTCTTCCTCGCTCGATGAAATCGCGGGCGCTCGCCTTTTTTTCAAATGCGAGAATCTGCAGAAGACCGGCTCGTTCAAGATTCGCGGTGCCGCCAACGCCGTGTTTTCGCTCACCGAGCAGGAAGCGCGCAACGGAGTAGTGACCCCTTCTTCGGGCAATCACGCGGCCGCGCTGGCGCAAGCGGCGCGCTGGCGCGGGATTCCCGCCTACATCGTGATGCCTTCGAATTCATCCGTCGCGAAAATGCGCGCGGTGCAGTCCTACGGCGGCAAGATCACGGAGTGCGAACCCAATCTCGCTTCGCGTGAATCCGTCACCGCCGAAATCATGAATCGCACCGGCGCGCACCTGGTGCATCCCTATAACGACGCGCGCGTGATCGCCGGACAAGGCACGGCAGCGCTGGAACTGCTGAAAGAAGTTCGCGATCTGGACATCGTGCTCGCCCCGGTGAGCGGCGGCGGACTGCTCAGCGGAACGGCGATCGCGGCGAAGGGGATGCGTCCGGGAATCCGCGTGGTGGGTGGTGAGCCGCGCAACGCGGACGACGCCTACCGCTCGCTCGCCTCCGGAAAGATTGAGCCGCAGGCCACCGCTGAAACCATGGCGGACGGTTTGCGCGCGGCCTTGTGCCCGCTGACGTATTCGGTGCTGCGCGACAAGCTCGACGAGATTTCGCTGGTGACGGAAGAAGAAATCGTGGAAGCGATGCTGCTGCTGTGGGAGCGCTTGAAACTGGTCGTGGAACCATCCGGCGCCGTGGCGGCCGCTCCGGCGTTATTCCGAAAGATTGGAGCGCCGGGTCGAAAAATCGGCATCATACTTTCCGGGGGCAACCTCGATTTACACAAGCTGCCATTCACACAGCACGCCTAACAGCCAAACCAAGGACGAAAAAGACTACAGATCGTCGGGCCGCCAATCGCTTGGCGGAAAAGCGATGCCCCAGAAATTCGGAGCGGGCGAATCGAACTCGATGGGAATCTGAAACCCCTCGGGGATTTCGCGGGATGGACGCACCACTTTGCAGGCCACCCGCTCTTTGGTGCCGCAATGCTCCAGCACCAGCCTTGTATCGGCCGGCAGACCCTGCTTCAAAATGATCATGGCGCCGTGACTATTCACGCTCAGCGTGGTGGTGTCGAAAGTCGTCGGCGTGCCATGCAAAGCCACGTGGATATTGGCGCGCACGCGCAGCAGCACGCGCTGGCTGCGCCGCCGCTCTTCACCCGCAAGCGCGGGACTTGACCCGGCAGCGGCCGCCGAGCTGGCGTGCTTCACGCTCGATTGCGCCATTGCTCGCACAGGCGTCGTCGTCGTTTTTGCCGGCGGAATCGAGGATTTCGCCGCGGGGGCCTTAAACGTTTCGGTTTTCAAAGCTCGACACCCCAGAAATGTTGGTCAGCTGAAATAAGCTCCACTCCCAAATCCCATCCGTCGGGCCGTTTCACTCCCTTCCACACCACGTGCCCGTCCACCGCCCGCTTGGTGGCCATGTTCGTCACCCGCAACCGTGTCTGCAATTCCATTTCCTTTGGGCACACCAGCAGGCAGCCGTATGCGTTTACCACCCGCGTAAACGCCGGCGCCAGATGCACCGGTCCCACCTTGCCGTTCCATTCGATGATTACCGGCACGCGCGAATTCATCCGAGGGCCGCGCCGGTTGCGGCGCATTCTGATATCTCTTGGCAGGTCTTCGCCAAATGGCATCCTGATTGAGTCCCCGCGAGGCTAGGACGAAACACGGGTATCCAATCCCCACATTCCGGGACGCTTTCGCGTCCTGCACCCATGCTAAGGAGCCGCAATTTCGGGGTCAATGGTACGAAGTGACAGGTGGTTTTGGTACAGGCTGACAGGCGAAACTGTACGAGAGGGCAATCGCTTTCTGGAATTCGCGCGTAAAGATATTCCGCGCCGGGCGTCTGCTAATCAGCGGAAGCGTGGCCGTCCGCGAGTTCGTGTTTCCCTTTTCCGGTCACTTTCCCAAAATGGACTTCCAGCCAATCCTGGAATGTATCCATGTACGTATAAAAAACAGGCGTCAAATACAGCGTAACCATCTGCGAGAAGATCAATCCGCCCACGACCGCCAAGCCCAGCGGACGCCGCGCATCGGCTCCTGGGCCGACGCCGAACGCGATAGGCGCGGTACCCATCAACGCCGCCATCGTGGTCATCGTGATGGGCCGGAAGCGTATCAGACAACCTTCATAGATCGCCTCCGTCGCCGTCTTGTGCCCCGTGCGTTCGCGCTCCACGGCGAAGTCCACCATCATGATCGCGTTTTTCTTTACGATGCCGATCAACATGATCACGCCGACGAAGCCATAGAGATCCAGGCTCAGGTGAAAAATTTGCAGCGTGAGCAACGCGCCAAACGCCGCCGAAGGCAATCCGGAAAGAATCGTAATTGGATGAATGAAGCTCTCGTACAAAATGCCCAGCACTATATAGATCACCAGCACGGCCATGAAGAGCAGAAGTCCCAAGCCGGTGAGCGAAGCTTCAAAAGCCTTCGCAGTTCCCTGGAATTGTGCCGTTACTGAAGGCGGCAATTCCTCGCGCGCCAGCTTCTTCACCGAATCCACAGCGTCGCCGATCGCAGTACCCTTCGCCAGGTTGAAAGAAATCGTCACCGCCGGCAATTGGCCAAAGTGATTCACCGTCAGCGGGCCGAGGCTCGACGTAAGATTCGCCACCGCGTTGAGTGGCACCAAAGTGCCGCTGCTCGAACGAATGTACAGCATCGAAAGCGCGGCCGGATCTTTTTGATATTTGTCTTCGAGCTCCATGATCACCCAGTATTCGTCATTGGGTGCGTATATCGTCGAAACCTGCCGCTGCCCGTACGCTGTGTACAGCGCATCTTCCACCTGCTCCGCGGTCACTCCCAGCGCCGACGCCTTGTCGCGATCAATATTCACATTCACTTGAGGATTCGCAATCAGCAAGTCGCTGGTCACGTCCTGCAATCCCGGTAGCTTGGCCATTTTCTGCTGGAACGCCGTCGACTCGCGGTACAGCTCTTGCGTGTCGGGGCTTTGCAACGTGAGCTGGTACTCGCTCTTGGTCAGCTCGCCGCCCACCTGAATCGGCGGCAGATTCTGCATGTAAGCGTTCATGCCCGTCACGGTCGTAAATTTTGCGCCGAGTTCCTCTATCACCTCGTCAATCGTGGGATGGTGCGCGAAAAGCGGCGCCACCGCGCGCAACGAGCTTCCGAGAAGCGGCACGTTCGCATATTTCGTCGCCAGCGCCGTGAGCGTGGGGTTCGGAATCGGCGGGCGCTGCGGGCGGTCTTTCAGGTGCAGAAACATGATTCCCGCATTGCTCGAGGAGAAATCGCCCACTCCTGAAAAGAAATCGCGCACGTTCGGATCCGCCAGCGCAATCTTGTTCAGTTCCAGCTGGTGCGCGCGCATCGAATCAAACGAAATTCCCTGCTGTGCTTCCGTGGAAATGAAAATCTGTGAGCGGTCTTCTGGCGGTAGGAACCCCTTGGGGATCACCATGAATTGCCACACAGTGATTACCAGGATCACGCCCGAGACCGTCATCACGAACACGCGATGCCGCAATGCCCACTGCAACGATACGTCGTAGTAATGCAGCAAACGATCGAAGAACCGCTCGAGCGACATGTACACGCGACCATGTTTCTGTTCCGCCACAGGACGCAAAAACCGGCTGCACAACATCGGCGTCAGCGTTAGTGATACAAACCCGGAAACCAGAATCGCAGTAATAATCACGACCGCAAACTCGTGCAGCAACCGGCCCATGATTCCGCCCATCAGAAATACCGGCAAGAACACTGCCGCCAGAGAAACCGTCATCGAAAGAATCGTAAATCCGATCTCGCGCGAACCGGCCAGCGCCGCTTCCATCACGCCTTCGCCCATCTCCATGTGCCGCACGATGTTTTCCAACATCACGATGGCGTCATCCACTACGAAACCCACCGAAAGCGTCAAGGCCATCAGCGATAAGTTGTCAATCGTGTAGCCCAGCACATACATCACCGCAAACGTGCCGATGATCGACATTGGCAGCGCGAAACTGGGAATCAACGTGGCAGAAAGATTTCGCAGGAACAAAAAGATGACCATGATCACCAGCGCCACGGCCAGGAACAGTGTGAACTTCACGTCCGCCACGGAATTGCGAATGGATTCCGACGCGTCGTAAAGCGTTTGCATGTGAATCGAAGGCGGAATAATTGCGCGGAACTGCGGCAGCAGCTGTTTCACCGCGTCTACCACTTCCACAGTGTTGGTCCCCGGCTGGCGCTCGATGGCCAGCACCACGGATTCGGTGTCGTTCCACCAATTCGCTACGCGATTGTCCTGGACGCTGTCGTACACCTTGCCCACGTCTTCCAGGCGCACCGGTGAACCGTTGCGGTAAGCGACGATCAACGTCCGGTACACCGACGCGTGCGTCAGCTGCCCATTGGCCTGCAGCGTGAACGCGCGATGGTCTCCATACAGCGTGCCCACCGGCATGTTCACGTTGCCGTTTTGCACCGCCGTGTGGACTTCATCCACGCCGATTTGCCGCGTCGCCAGCGCCTGCGGATCTAATTGAATGCGCACCGCGTACTTCTGCGAGCCGTACACCTGCACCTGCGCCACGCCTTTCACCATCGAAATTCGCTGGCCCATCAGCGTTTCGGCGTAGCGGTCCACCGTGTAGGGAGGCAGCGTCTTCGAACCCATCGCGATGTAGAGAATCGGCTGGTCCGCCGGATTCACCTTGTTGTAGGTCGGCGGCGTTGGCATATTCGGCGGCAATTGCGATGACGCGCGCGAAATCGCTGCCTGCACGTCTTGCGCGGCGCCGTCAATGTTGCGGCTCAAATCGAATTGCAGCGTGATGGACGTCCCGCCGAGCGAACTCGACGAGGTCATCGAATCAATGCCGGCAATCGTCGAGAACTGTTTCTCTAACGGCGTCGCAATCGCTGAAGCCACCGTTTCTGGGCTTGCTCCGGGCAGAGAAGCTCCGACCTCGATTGTCGGGTAATCCACATTGGGAAGTTCGCTGACGGCGAGAGCGCGGTAACCGAGGATGCCGAACAAAAGGATCGAGAGCATGACCAGGGTGGTCATGACTGGCCGGCGGATAAATGGCTCGGTGATGCTAATCATTGGGATTCTCTAACTGCCCTGGCTGTTCTTCTTCACTTCCACCTTGATTCCTGGAATCAAGCGCAGCTGCCCGTCGGTCACGACGGTATCGCCCGGCGCGATTCCGCTCGAAATCACCGATTCGCCGTCAATCTGGCGCGCCACTTTCACCGGACGCGATTCCGCCGTGTCGTCCGACTTCACGACAAAAATGAAATCGCCCGAAGCGCCCGTTTGGACCGCTTGCGACGGCACTACGATCGCCTTTTCCTCTTCGGCCAAGCGCAACGACACGGTAGAAAATTGTCCGGGCCACAGCCGGTGGTCGCCGTTAGGGAAAGTTCCCTTCAGCTTGATCGTTCCGGTGGTGTTGTCCACGTTGTTGTCCACAAACGTAAGGTAGCCCGTCTCCGGCACCGTGTCGCCGTAGGGCGTGGACTGAATCTGCAAGCGTCCGCCCGACATATATTTTTTTACGACGCCCAAGTATTGCTCCGGCACCGCGAAATCCACAAAGATCGGCGAAATCTCGTTGATCACCACCAGCACCGGCACGTCATTTTCTTTCACCAAATTTCCCGGATAGACCTGCAACGCGCCTGTGCGACCATCCACCGGCGAATAGATCGTGCAGTATTGCAATTGCAGCTTCGCGGATTCCACCGCGGCGTCATCCGCGTGCACCAGCGCTTCCTGGGCATCGGCGTTCGCGCGCATCTGGTCGTACTGCTCTTTCGGCGCCACTCCCGCGGTGTACAACTTCTCGTACCGCGCGGCTTGCACCTGGTTCAATTCTTCCTGGGCCTTGTCACGTGCCAAGTTCGCCTGCGCCTGCGCCAGCGATGCTTGAAATGGCCGCGCATCCAGCGTGAAAAGCAGATCGCCCTTCTTCACGAAATCGCCCTGCTTGAAATGGACTTCGTTAAGAATCGCGTTTACCTGGCTCTTGATTGAAACGGTCGAATACGCTTCAGCCGTCCCAATAGCGGTCAGGTTGATCGGCACCGTCTTCTGTTCGGCCTTCGCCACCGTCACCGGCACGGCAAGATTCGGCGCCGTTTCCGCGGTCCTCGTGGTGCACGCGGAAAGAACCAGCGATATTGCCAGCAACGCAATCGGCGCGGCAGAAGCTACAGGTGTCCTCTTCATGGGTCGGCGCGTCATGATTCGTTTAGGTCGTCTCGAATTGATTCGGTCCGTCGGCGTAGGGGATCAAACTGCGTATCGCCGGCGGTCCGGCAAACGGTTAATCCGCAGCCTGCAATTCAGCTTATTTTACAGCCTTCCGCGCGCGCGCACCCGAATTTTCTTGCCGCAAACTGGCCATTTCGACGCGCCTCGACGCACATCTTGGGCACCTCGCACTGGTCTTCCATTAGACGTACAACTCCGCAGAAGGCATCAAAAAAAAGTAGTTACGCTCAATCCGCGGCGGCTTGGTCGAGGAGCCAGAGCAGGCGCCCGTCCGCCGGACGAATCCTGCCCGCCGGATATTGGCTGGGCCGCGAATCCGGCTCGGCGCGCAACGCTGCAAGGATTTTCCGCTTGTCCTCACCCGCCACCAGAAAATAGACGTTTCGGCTGCGATTCAAAACCGGCAGCGTAAACGTCAACCGGTTGGGCGGCTTGGCTGCCACCTGCACGGCGACCACCCAGCGCTGTTTTTCTTCCAGCGCCGGGGACCCCGGAAACAATGAAGCGCAGTGGCCCTCCGGCCCGAGGCCCAGTAGCGTCACGTCAAATGCTGGCTCGCCCGCGCCAAAAAAGCCGCGCAATTGCGCGTCGTATGCCTCCGCCGCTTTTTCGGGAGTCGGCAAGCTCGTCGGCGTAGGGTGCACATTCGCGGCCGGAATCGGCACATGCGCCAGCAGCGCCTCGCGCGTCATTCGATAGTTGCTCAGCGGGTCGTCCGCCGGCACGTAGCGCTCGTCGCCCCAAAACAAATGAACGCGGTCCCAGGGCGTTTCGTCACGATATTTTCCCGGCGCGCCCCACAGCGCGTACATTTTCGCGGGAGTGTGCCCACCGGAAAGCGCAATCGCAAATCGTCCTCGTTGCGCCACGGCGTCATGAAGATTGCGCAACACCTCTTCCAGCGCCCCACGGCTCAGAGCGTCAATGTCCGGAAATACGCGAGTATCGAGTTTCATGGGAGTCATTCCTGCCTAGCTCAGCGGTGTTCGTGCTGCAAGATCTGCGTTCGGGGTTTCAGTGGGCGTCGGCGCTGATTCCCAGCTGCGCAAGTTCCGTCCGCAGCTGGCCGACATTTTGAAAACGAATTCCATTCATGCCGATCTCCCGGGCGCACTCCAGATTCAATCCCCGGTCGTCAATCAGCACGGTTTCTTCCGGCTCGCGCTGCGCGATTTCCAGCGCCAGCCGGTATATTTGCTCTTCCGGCTTCCGCACTCCCAAATAACAAGAACTGAAAAATGACTGAAAATAGTCCCGCAGATGAAATTTGTGGATCCGGTACTCGTTGATTTCACGCGATTCATTATTCAGCGAAGCCATCATGTAGGCACGCGTCCGCGCGAGCTTTCCTAGGAGCTCCAGCGGCTCGGCAAACGGCTGCGACTGATCGAACATGAATTTCTCAAAATCCTCCGGCGTGAACGTGCGGGGCTTGTAAAAAATCGTCCGGCGCAGATATTCATCGAGGGACGCCCGGCCCGTCTCGAAGGCGTTCAGCATCAATTCATGACGGTCTTCGAAATCGGCCCAATCCAGCTGGAATTTCTCGACTGCCGCGCGCCGCGAATTGCGATCCCAACCGTTGGTCAGAATCACCCCGCCGTTATCCCAGAACAGAGCGTTGACCTTGCCCATCATGCCCTCAAATCGCGGTTCGCGGCACACCTAAAAAATACCGCAGCAGTTGCGGCTCTATTATCGCCGGATACGCTTGCGAGCCGAAGGCAATTTTGTTGGGCGACTTTTACGACGCTTGCCTCGCAGTCGGCCTATAATCGTGCGCTTGGCCTGTTAACTGACCAACGATGCCCGCCCGCCGCAAGAACGCGAAGCCGACAATTTTCACGATCGGACATTCGACGCGACCGTTGGAGGAATTCCTCGAGCTGCTCAAGGCGCACGGCGTCGAACGTGTGATAGACATCCGCACCGTGCCGCGCTCCCGCCACAATCCGCAATTCAATCGCGAGGCGCTCGGCCCGTCTCTGCGCAAAGCCAAAATCGCATACGTGCATTTGAAGCAGCTAGGCGGCCTTCGGCACACGAAAGCAGACTCGAAGAATCTCGGCTGGCACAACGCCAGCTTCCGCGGCTTCGCCGACTACATGCAAACTCCGGAATTCGAGGAAGGCCTTGAACGTGCGTTGAAACTCGCCTCCACAAAACCTTCCGCGCTGATGTGCGCCGAAGCAGTGCCGTGGCGCTGCCATCGCTCGTTGGTTGCCGACGCTCTGGTCGTTCGCGGAATTCCCGTCGAAGACATCATGAGCGCTTCCCGCGCGCAGCCGCACAAGCTGACGCCGTTTGCTCGCGTCCGAGGCAAGCAAATCACCTATCCCACGGACGAGCCGGCCGCTCGCTAGCTCGCTCTGCACGCAAAAGCTGTGACGGAACTTTACAGACGAAACGGCGGCTAATGCATCGGAGGCGCCGCCGAATCCTTGGGAGGGCGCTTCATGATGAAACACAGCGGCACCAAACACGCCACGATCAAGGCCATTCCGGACACTACGTCCGTGTACGCCAGCGTCGCGGCTTGCGTCTGTAGAAGCGCAGCCATCCGCGCGTAGGCTTGGCGCATCGCTTCCGCGGGACTCAACCCTTGGCTGCGCAGCGTGGCCGCTAGCCCATCCAGCATCTGGCGAAACGTGGAATTTCCCATGTTCATGTGCCCGGACAAATACGTCTGCCGCTCTTGCGTCGAGCGCGTGATGAACGTGCTGATTAGCGCGATTCCAATGCTCCCGCCAATGTTGCGAATGAAGCTGATCATGCTGGAAATCTGATTGTTCTTCTCCGGCGGCACGTCAACATAGGAAAGCGTATTCGACGGCACGAAAATAAAGGCCAATCCCATCACCTGATAGACGCGCAGCATGGACGCGGTCTGGAAATCCATCCCTAACGTGATGTGCGTGGCCATGTAGTAGAGCGCTGCGGCAGTGGTCGCGAACCCCACGGACATCAGTACCCGCTGGTCCATTTTGGATACAAGCATTCCCGAAATCGGCATCATCAGCATCATCATGAATCCGCCGCCAGCCAGGGCTTCGCCAGCGCTCACCGCCGAATAGCCAAGTTCCAATTGCAAAAATTGCGGAATCAACACCGTGGTCCCGTACAAAACGATGCCCAGCACGAACATGAAAAACATCGCGGTGGCGAAATTCCGCTTCTTCAGCAGCTTCAATTCCACGATGGGGTGCTCGTGGCGCCACTCCCAAATCACCCAAGTCACCAGCAGCACAATCGCAACAGCCAGAGTCGCCGTGATCCAGTGCGATGAAAACCAGTCCGACTCCTGCCCCTTATCCAGCACGATCTGCAGCGCCCCGATGCCCAGCGCCACTAGCGCCAGGCCAATGTAATCCACTCGAATATTTTTTCGCCGAGCCCGTTCCTCGTGCAGGTATGGCGGGTCTTCCACCAGCCGATGCGTCAGATAAAGTGAAGCCAGGCTGATGGGCACGTTGATGTAAAAAATCCAGCGCCAGCTGTAGTTGTCGGTGATCCATCCGCCGAGCGTGGGACCGATCGCGGGAGCCACGACCACCGCCATTCCGTACACCGCGAAAGCCATGCCACGCTTCGACGGCGCGAAAGTATCCGCAAGAATCGCCTGCTCGCTCGGTTGTAATCCTCCGCCGCCTGCTCCCTGCAGCACGCGAAATAAGATCAACATCCCCAGGCTCGGCGCCAGCCCGCACAAAAAGCTGCTGCCGGCAAAAAGCGCGACGCAGGACATATAAAAGCGCTTACGCCCCAGCCGCGTGGCCAGCCAGGCGCTGATGGGAAGGATGATGGCGTTGGAAACAAGGTAGCTGGTGAGCACCCAGGTGGATTCATCGGCGCTGGCGCCCAGCGTCCCCGCGATATGCGGCAGCGCCACGTTGGCGATGGAGGTATCGAGCACCTCCATGAACGTCGCGAGCGTCACCGTCAGGGCGACCAGCCACGGATTGTGGCGCGGGCGCCACAAAGCAGCATCGAGTGTGAGTTCGGCGGTAGCCACGTGGTGATCCCGGTTGGTGTGCGGTGATGGCTAATATTATATACATGCGTGTATGTATGTTGTAAAGCGCCAAGGGGTGTAGTATTAAGCAAGCGATGAGAGCCATCCGCACCCACGCTCCTGCACGTCGCGCGGCCGTCTCCACGGGCTCGCGCCAGCAAGCGCGCACTGCCGCCACTCGCAGGAAACTGCTGCAAGCCGCCGAGCAGCTTTTCGCCCGCGACGGCTTCGAGGCCACTCGATTGGAGGACATCGCCGCGCAGGCGGGTTACACGCGAGGCGCGTTCTACGCCAACTTCGACAGTAAGGAAGATATTTTCTTTGCGCTGCTCGAACACTGGGTCGCGCAACGAATTGAAGAGGTGAATGCCCTGCTTCGCCTGCACCAGAATCCGGCGCAGCGCCTGCGCGCCCTGCGCCAGTATTACGCGCAGAATGCCAAAGACCGCCTGCTTGTCTTGCTGTCTCTGGAATTCAAGCTGTTCGCCGTCCGCCATCCCGAAGCTGCCGCCCGTTTGCGGGCCCGCCGCCAGGGACTGGCCGACTGCGGCGGCCAGTTGTTGCAGCGCGTCGCGAAGTCGCTGGCGCGCCCGCTCGCAGTTTCCAGCAGAGCGGCGGCAACAGCTCTCGGCGGTTTCTCACAGACCCTTTTTCTCGAGCATCTGGTGGATCCCAAATCTCTATCTGACGCAGAGATCCGGCGCCTGCTCGAACTTATCTTTGACGCAGTTCTAATCGCAAGAGCTTAGATATCGAAGAATGGGGGGAAAATAGAAGAGTTAGAAGACCAACGTCCGCGTTCAGCTTGCTCTTTACTTCACGTTCTGACTGTCAGTAAAGGACGTGAAGTTAAACACCAACGCAAAATAGTGCCCGCCGACCTCGCTATGGATCAGGGAATGTCCCTTCCCTCGCCCGCGTCGAGGACCCAAAACCGGTGCGCCGTCTTGCGAGCATCGAGAGCGCGCTGCAACTCGGCCACCGGCTCATCCTGGCCGTCGTCCGCCAGGTGAAAAGTGCCGAAGTGAATGGCGACGCTCGTTGCCGCGCCCACTTCCTCGTGCGCGCGCACCGCATCCTCCGGAGAAATGTGTACCGGCCCCATGAACCACTCCGGCCGGTACGCGCCAATCGGCAAAAACGCCAAACGAATCTGCGGAAAGCGTGCCGCAATTTCGCCAAAATGCGAACCGTAGCCGGTATCACCGGCAAAATAGACCGCACCAGAGTAGCCTTCGATCACGTAGCCGCACCAGAGCGTCTTATTGCGATCGCGCAAGCTGCGCCCCGAAAAATGCCGCGCCGGAACGGCAGTGATGCGCACCTTGTCGAACGCCTCTGCCGACTGCCACCAGTCCAATTCGCGGATTTGTTCGGCGTTCGCGATACCCTTCGACAAAAGCCGCCGCGCCACTCCGAGCGGCACGCCAAAACCCGGCCGCCATTGCGACGCAATTCTCCTCAACGTCGGCACGTCAAAATGGTCGTAGTGGTCGTGACTCTGCAGAACTAAATCAATCGGAGGAAGCTGCTCGAAACGAATGCCCGGGGCGCGATGCCGCCGCGGCCCGGCAAACGAAACGGGGCTGGCACGCTTCGACCAGATCGGGTCGCACAAAATATTCACGCCATCCATCTGAATCAGGACAGTTGAATGACCAACAAAAGTCGCACGCAGTCCGCCATCGCTCACGCGTTCGGGCGGCGGTAGCCCTAGCGCGGCGTCAATCCATTTCGGCCAAGGTCCGGGCTCGCGGTTCGCGAGCCACTTGACGACGCTTCCGCCGCCGTGCGGCATTCCGTTCGGAGAATTGTAAAAGTGCTCGCCGTCGAAGTGGTCGGAAACCGGCCCGTGATAAAACGCCATCGTGATCGCGGCCCTGGCTACTTGTCGCCCGCGGCTTGCGCTTTCGCAGCCGCGATGCTCGTCGCCGGGGTACCCGACACCTGCGCCGGCTCCCATTTCCGCACCGACGTGCCACCCGTCACCATCGGCTGGATGTCCGGTCCGAAGAAAACGTACGGATGAATCGCTTCGGGCGCGCTCACCTCATCGAACCGCTTGCGCAGCCCCACGGGAATCGTGAATTCAGCGGCCTGCAAATTGTCGCTCAGTTGCGAAATCTTCGTCGCGCCAATAATTGTGGACGTGACTCCCGGCTGCGTGATCACCCAATTCAAAGCCACCTGCGCAACGGGCTTGTTGATTTGCTTCGCCACATCCACCAGCACGTCGTGAATTCTCCAGTTGCGCTCGCTGAATTTATTGAACGCCGGGTTGCCGGATTCTTTCGTCGTCTCGAGGCGTCCCTCGCCCTTTCCGGACTCGGCGCCTTCGCGCTTGTACTTGCCAGTGAGAAAACCGCCGGCCAGCGGACTCCACGGACATATGCCAATTCCCAGTTCCTGAGCGGCGGGAATATGTTCCCGTTCGATGTTGCGCTCGACCAGCGAATACTCGAGTTGCAGCGCGATCAGCCGTTCCTTGCCTTCTTTTTCGGCGAGGGTCTGCGCGCGCGCCACGTACCACGCCGGCGTATCCGAGAATCCGTAGTAGCGAATCTTGCCGTGGCGCACCAGATCCGTCAGCGTCGCCACTACCTCTTCCACTGGAGTAACCACGTCCCAAGCGTGCAACCAATAGAGATCGATATAATCCGTTTGCAGTCTGCGCAACGATGCGTCCAGCGCCTGATAAATATTCCTTCGGCTGTTGCCGCCCGAGTTGGGATTTCCCTGTTCGGTGTTGAAAGTAAATTTCGTCGCCAGCACGATCCGGTCGCGCAGCTTCTTTTCACCAATGAATTTGCCGACCATCTGTTCGCTCTTGCCGTTCGTATACAAGTTCGCGGTATCCACGAAATTTCCGCCCTGATCCACGTATCGGTCAAAAATCTCGCGGGCCTGCGCTTCATCACTGCCCCAACCCCACTCGGTGCCGAACGTCATGGTGCCCAATGAAAGCGGGCTCACGCGCAAACCCGAACGCCCCAGCGTTATATAGTCCTGCAGGCTCATATGAGAAAACCTCCTTGTCACCGGTTTGGATGCCGCGGGCGTCGCGGGCGACTCGCTCAAGTTCTCCGGCAGCCGTCCGCTGCCCGGTTGCGCTGCGCTGTTTTCGGCCTACATCATAGGTCGCCTCACCTCCATGCGCGAATCGCGAACCTGATTTGATATGTTCCGCACCCGACGTTATGGTAGTTTGCTTTCCGGCAACTTAGGTGCCGGAGGGCCCAGCTTGGCGGAGATCGCGACCCACAGGATAACTCTGGCCGTGGCGGACGGCACCACCATGGACGCCTATGTCGCGCGCCCGGTGGGCCCCGGAAAACATCCTGGCATTCTCGTCTTCCAAGAGGCATTCGGCGTCAACGCCCATATCCGCGATGTGACCGAGCGTTTCGCAAAGGCCGGCCTCGTCGCCATCGCGCCCGAACTTTTCCATCGCTCGGCTCCTCCCGGCGCTGAAATCGCCTACAACGATATGTCGACTGCCGTGCAGCACGCCCGTGCCTCCACCACTGAGCAATTGGTCCTCGACATCAGGGCCGCCTACGAGTGGCTTACGAAAGATTCCGGGGTGCACACCGATCGCATCGCCAGCGTCGGATTTTGCCTGGGCGGCCGCGCTTCGTTTCTTGCCTGCGCCAAACTGCCGCTGCAGGCGGCCATTTCCTTCTACGGAGGGGGCATCGCCCCGACGCTGCTGGCGCACGTCGCCGAGTTGCGCGCCCCGATTCTATTTTTCTGGGGCGGCCGGGATAGACACATCGGGCAGGACCAGATTCGTGTGATCGTGGACGAGTGTAAGCGCCTGGGAAAGCCGTACGTCAATGTAGAATTCTCGGAAGCAGATCACGCATTCTTTCGCGATGTCGGCCCAGCGTATCATCCCGGTGCGGCCAGCCTCGCCTGGAACCTGGTGGAATCCTTCCTGCATCTGCACATCCGAGAGCCGCACAAACGCGCGCGGATTCGCTGAGCAGCGCCGCAAACCAGTCACGAGGAAATCGCATGCCGGACTATCTTGGCGCGCTCGATCAAGGCACCACCAGCACGCGCTTCATCGTCTTCGATCGCTCCGGAAGACCAAACAAAAACCACTCCCTGATGTGCCTCCCTACACAGAAATGGGACCTTTTTCGGGAAAAGGCAGTCTTTTGTCCCCGACTGGTGCTCTACCTCAAGGTTTCCCTATATCTCAAGAATGGATTGACCAAGTTTTAGCTGGGCAAACCACGCTCTTCTTATTTGGATACGCAAAATATCGAGACGTGTATGGAGATACACACATCACCCGCTATTGCTTTGAATCTAAGAAATCTCAGGATGCCAATCACCCTCACCCGTTGGAGTTCTATGTGGGCGGTCCCAACAACTACACAGGTGCCGACTAGCCCCGCTTCGCGTTGGTAGAATCCACGCTAATGACCCCTTGGTTTTAATTGAACTGCGTCTCAGGGAGTGAAGTATGAGAGTCTCAAAATTTTGGACCACCCAGTCTCTTCCTGCTTTATCGCCTCGGCATCATGCCGCAGCCGGTGTTGCTGCTCGCGATTCGGTACGCCCATGGTCCATCGGTGATATCTCGTCGGCAAACGAAGTCGGCGCGACACGGTTTGAAATGTTTTCGTCTAGCCGTTCGTCGAGCGCTCAATGATAACAAGCTGCGCGAAGAGCGCGATCAAACGGAAAAAAGACTGCGCCATTCAGAAGCACGCTACCGGGCTCTTGTAGGAAACCTGATCTATGGAATGTGTCGCTGCAGCGTCAAAGGCAAGTTCCTGGATCTCAATCCCGCGTTGGTGACCATGCTTGGTTATCCGTCCCGCGAGGAACTCTTGGCAGTGAACCTTGCTGCTGACATCCTTTGTGACCCCTCCAAACGAGCGCAATTACTGGAGCACTGCGTCGAACGGGATGGCGCGGCCCCCCTGGAAATTGAATGGAAGCAGAAAAATGGTACACCCCTCAAAGTTCGGCTCAGCGGACGCAAGGTCAGCAATCAGGGCGACATGGACAGTTACGAGATCATCGTCGAGAACGTTACTCAACAGCGCAAGCTCGAGGATCATTTGCGTCAACAGGCAGCCAAGGATTCTCTGACCGGGCTGGCCAACTACCGCCATCTCGTGGAAACCGTTGACACTGAGATTAAGCGTTCTGAGCGGACTGCGCGTGAGTTCGCGCTCTTGTTCCTTGACCTGGATGGGTTGAAACGGATCAATGATCGTTTCGGCCACCTAGTCGGTAGTCAGGCGCTTTGTCGTCTGGCCGACGTTCTGTGTATCTGTAGCCGGAAGGTGGATACTCCGGCCCGTTTCGGTGGGGATGAGTTTGCACTTGTGCTTCCCGAGACAGGGCAGATCCAGGCTAATTTAGTAGCCCAACGCATTTGCCACAGTCTTGCGAATGATGGCAGGAAACCAAATCTGTCGGTCAGCGTCGGCGTCGCTATTTATCCTAAACATGGCCAAAAGCTAGGTTCCCTCTTGGGCGCGGCAGACGCGGCATTGTACTCGATGAAAGCTAAAACATGCAGCCCGGAGGCGAGCACCCGAACAACGACGACGGAGCTCCGTCTTGGAGCGGCTGCGGGCATTCCCTAACGCGAACTGCTCGCGCCCGGAAGTCCACGAACTGAAAGCGTCATGCGCCCAGATTGGCCGCAGTGGCTTGCTCAGCTAAACGCGGGGATGTTGCAAGCCCAGCAATCTAAGCTTCATGCCCAACGTTGCTAGAGCGGCGACATCCATGTCCTTCCCCGTGTTGCTCCAACGCTCGACGGGCGTTACGGCATTTCACGTGCGTCAGGTCCGCGCGCTTCTTAGCTTCCGCGAAATCTTCATGCCGTCCTACAAGCGCAGTTAGGTTGTCGGTGGCCTCGAAGTACTCCATCGTGGCCCTAGCGTAATCCTCAAACAGAACGCGAGCGGTCGGACATGCCACGCAAACCATGGTAACAGGGATGGGTATAATGCCGACTGGGGACTCTGTAATGCGCACGAACCGATTCTGCATTCGTTGGTAGCAATTCCGACCGCTACGCGGAAATGTCGCGTCAATCTGACCAGCCCGAGCTTTTGTACCACGGCGAGTGAGAGAGTTTACATCACAACCTCGTCGGGTAAAGATGCAAAGGGTGGCTCGTAGGGAGCCGTAGGCGACCGGAGAGCCACCCTTTGCGGCGCGAACGCCGCCGGCGCCGGCGGCCTGTAGCCCAGCGCTGAGTGCGGTCGAAGCGTGTTATAGACCACCCGCCATTTCTCGATCACCACCTGTGCCTCCTTCAGCGAATAGAAAATCTCTCCGTTCAGGCATTCGTCTCGCAACTTTCCGTTGAAGCTTTCACAGTAGCCGTTCTCCCAAGGACTCCCCGGTTCGATGTACAGCGTCCCTGTGCCCACTTTCGCCAACCACTTCCGTAATTCCTCGGCCACGAACTCCGGACCGTTGTCCGAGCGAATGTTTTCCGGGATTCCCCGGTTCAGCATCACGTCCGCCAGCGCTTCGATCACTTCGTACCTCCCCAGTCTTCTCGCCACATGGATCGCTAAACACTCCCGTGTGTACTCGTCGATCAGCGTCAGCATCCGCAGCGTCCTGCCGTCGTGGGTCATCGCGCTCACGAAATCGTAGCTCCACACATGGTTCGCTCGTTCCGGCCGCAAGCGAAGGCACGATCCGTCGTTCAACCACAACCTAGCTCGCGGCCTTTGTTTCTGCGGTACTTTCAACCCCTCGCGTCGCCAGATCCGCTGCACGCGATCCTTGCCCACAGGCCAACCGCGATCCCGCAGCAGAGCGGTGATCCGCCGATAACCGTAGCGCCCGTATTCGCTGGCTAGCGTCACGATCTCTCGCGTCAACGCATCTTCGTCGCTTCGATAAATCACCTCGTAGCGTTGTGTCCCTCTCCACTGCCCCAGCAGCCGGCAGGCATGCCGCTCCGATACCCGGTAGCTCTCGCGTGCATGCCTGACCGCGCCACGTCGCCGCTCAGGGCTTAGAAGTTTCCCTCTGCCACGTCCTTCAGAATTTGCTTCTCCAGCGACAGCTCCGCCACTAGCCGCTTCAGCTTGGCGTTCTCCCGCTCCAGCTCCTTGAGACGTTTGGCTTGATCGAGTTTTAATCCGCCGAATTCTTTCCGCCAGCGGTAGTAAGTCTGTGCGGTGATCTCGGCTTCTTTGCAGGCTTGCGGAGTGGTTTTCCCGTTGGCTAGTTCCACTTCAACCTGCCGCAGCAGTGTCACAATCTGCTCCGGCTTGTATTTCCTCATCGGCATACCAGCTTCCCTCCAGAGTGAATTCTCTCTCACTCCCGCTGGTACAAAAACCCCCGGTCAGGTCAAATCCAGACCACGCGTTTAGGAGTCTTGCATGACGCTCTCCCAAGCGGCCAAGGAGTGATCTAAACAACGCAGCAGAGTACAATCGAGCGGGCGAAGAGGAGCGATCTGAAAATGGGTTATGGTAACCGCGATAAGCCAGAACGCAAATCAGGACGAGCTGGATTTGTGGATGCCCGACTCGAAGAGCTGCGGCGTCGGTGGGAAAATGCGACAGACGAACGCGAGAAGAGTGAGGTGTCCGAACAAATCCGCGAGTGGCAATCATTTAAGCCAGAAAGATCCGCACCCTCCGGCGGTAGACGATAGGAGTGCCTGTGATAGCGCTTGTTGCAAACACGCGTCTCAAAGTTCGTCAGTAGGCGCGCGCTAGATTCTCACTTCAGCCAACTCCCATCTGATCGATCGTAGTGATGGTGAATCACATTGGAGTAGGCATGTTACAATCGGCCCGCGTTTGTCGCTCTGGTGAACCTTTAGATTCGATCTGAGGGGCAGGTTCAAACTTGCAGCTTTTAATCTCCTGGAGGCGGTCGAGTAGCACAAACAGCTTAAAAACAAAGAAGGAAGAAAATCGATGAGAGAACAAGGAACAGTAAAGTGGTTCAATGCCGCCAAAGGATTTGGATTCATCCAGCGCCAGTCCGGCGAGGACGTTTTCGTTCATTTCTCGGCCATTCAAGGAGACGGATACAAGTCTCTGAACGAAGGACAGGCGGTTGAATTTGAGGTAACAAAAGGCCCCAAGGGCTTACAGGCGTCGAACGTTTCAGCTCTATAGTCATTGACCGCGGGCCTCTCGCATTAGCGAGGGGCTCACGCTTTCAGGCGGCACCGAGATCGACCTTGGAAGAGCAGATCAGCGGTAAAGAGCGTCAGACTAATCGCGACATACACGGCTCACTAACTGTTCAGAGCCTTCAGCGCAGTCCACGACACATTTGGCACAACATGCCCGCTTCCATCTATCAATCTAACATTTGCGGTCTGCATGAGTGCGTTGACAAAAACAACTTCAAAAACGCCTTCCTGCTGAGTGCTCCTTACATGCTCGCCTTTCTTCGGAGTGGTGAGTTTTGTTCCAGTTGACATATTCTCCTCCCGTTATGCGTACAGACTCGCAAAGGGCAGTTTGACAGGATACAGGGAGCATCGCAACGGCCAAACGCCGGGCGGCTCCGTTCAAGTGCATAAACTGGACAACTGTGCTCTAAACGGTTCACACCAATGGTTCTCTACGAAACGGGAAATGCTGACCGGCTGGACAAGGCTTGCCTTGATGTCCTTTCGCGCGGTGCCGCTTGATTTCGACGTATAAGTTCTCTCGTTGTTGCTGGACTTCCTCTCGTGCTTGCTCGCTGTGTAACAAAGCGGGACTGAGAGTATTCAGCTTGTCGTTCAACGCGATGAGCTGATTCACAAGGCCGTCTTTCACCTGGCACTGGTTTACCGACGTCATATGGTCAAAACCTCAGGTACATTGGATGCATGAATGACTCGGTTCGACTGGAAGCTACGTGGCCTTCGATGAATTTATCAATCCGGATTGGTGCGCTTTCCACGGCGGCTGTGGTGCTAGGCTTCGTCCTCTGGCGACTGCTTTCGCTGCCGGACAAACGACTGCGGGGGCGGGACCGGGTCGCAGGCGCAAGTTATCGAAAAACTGGCGAGGCTGGCTCTTCGGCGAACACAACATTCCTTTTAACTAGACCACCGAGATTGCATGCTAGCGGAAGTGGTACACTGCCAACGGGGTCCCTGCAATGCCACACTTCAATGCACCCTGTAGTCCCAGCCAAAGGTTCGATTGGGAAAGTCGTTTTTACCAGTGCTTGTTGCTGCCTCATGCTGAACTTGCCGACCGAGCTTCCAAAGCCGCAGGCATTCTCTCCGAGCGTGTCCGTCAAGCCAAAAGCCGAGTAATATCGGCTGCTGAGCAGGAAGCTCTTGACGATGCCCACCTGCATTTACGAGAAATTCAAGTATTCCAACTCGGCTTTCCTGAGATTCCGGGTGAGTTCGTCAAAGACCATTCTTTGGTGTTGAGAAACGACGAAATTGATCCGTCGCGCGACTCTGACCGGCCCGATTTGTTAGTCCAGGAGAAGTGAGAGTTTTTATATCACAGCCCTGGGCTGTGAAGTTGGATTTACTCCCCAGGGGCTACAGGCCGCCGGCGCCGGCGGCCTGTAGCCCAGCGCCGAGTGCGGACGCAGCGTGTTGTAGACCACCCGCCATTTCTCGATCACCACCTGGGCCTCCCTCAGCGAATAGAAAATCTCTCCGTTCAGGCATTCATCCCGAAGCTTCCCGTTGAAGCTTTCGCAGTAGCCGTTCTCCCAAGGACTTCCCGGTTCGATGTACAGCGTCCCCGTGCCCACTTTGGCCAGCCATTCCCTCAGCTCTTTTGCTACGAACTCCGGACCATTGTCCGAGCGAATGTTTTCCGGTATTCCCCGAAAAAGCATCACGTCCGCAAGTGCTTCGATCACTTCATACCTCCCAAGCCTTCTGGCCACGCGGATCGCCAAACACTCCCGGGTGTATTCGTCGATCAGCGTCAACATCCGCAACATTCTGCCGTCGTGCGTCATCGCGCTCACGAAGTCGTAGCTCCACACATGGTTCGCCCGCGCTGGTCGCAGCCTCACGCACGACCCATCGTTCAGCCACAATCTTCGGCGGGGCCGCTGTTTCTGCGGTACTTTCAGCCCCTCACGACGCCAGATGCGCTGCACCCGATCCTTGCCTACCTGCCAGCCAGCACTTTGCAACAGCGCCGTAATTCGCCGGTAACCGTAGCGCCCGTATTCACTGGCCAGTGCTACGATCGCTTCCGTCAGCGCCTCTTCGTCGATCCGCGGGATCGCGGCATAGCGTTGTGTCCTTCGCCACTGCCCCAGCAGCCGACAGGCATGACGCTCGCTCACTTCGTATTCTTCGCGCGCATGCTCCACCGCACAACGCCGCCGCTCAGGGCTTAGAAGTTTCCCGAGGCCACGTCCTTCAGGATCTGCTTCTCCAAAGACAGCTCCGCGACTAAACGCTTCAGCTTCGCGTTCTCTCGCTCTAACTCCTTCAGCCGTTTCGCTTGATCTAGCTTCAGGCCGCCGAATTCTTTTCTCCAGCGGTAGTACGTCTGCACCGTGATCTCTGCTTCCTTGCAGGCTTGTGGTGTGCTTTTCCCATTCGCTATTTCCACTTCAATCTGCCGCAGCAGCGCCACGATTTGCTCCGGCTTGTGTTTCTTCATCGGCATGTCCAGCTCTCCTTTAGAGTGATTTTCTCTCACTCCCGCTGGACTAATTCAAGCCGGTCAGGTCAGTAGCTTCTGCCACGCTCTCAGTGGTGTCTAGCCGCGAAGTTGTAATCTTCGTGTGAAACGTGAAAACGTCTTTCGATAAAGTTCTGAGCGCCGTATGGCGACAGGCGTTGGTAGAAAACGCCGAGGTCGTGAAGATCGGTGCGGAGCGCTATCCCGTTACTAGGGTCTCTGACAAGTTGCGCTTGCACTCGGCGGAAACATGATTATAGGTACGTGGCTGTCGTAGCGGATGGGAAAGTGACTATGTACGGTAAGCGAACCGCGTGATCTGTTCTGTTCTTGACTACTGCATCTGAATCGGATCACCCATTTGGCGTTCCTGGACTTGGGAAATTATAAATTTGTGGATGGCCGCGACCTAATAACAGCTTGTCATGCAACATTGCCGCGATGCAGGCCTGAGCACCAAAATTACTTCAGCATAGCGTATTTGGACTTAGCAGCGATGAACGATAGGAATATCGGGTCGGCTTCTTTCCACAGCCTGAGAAAATCTTGATACGCAGCGGGCTATCGAGATGCGCGAGTGCTCCGAAGACAGCCGGGCAATGTTTGAAGCCTTGGCCTAGCAGAACTTTTATTCTGGGAATGGCCCGCCGATAATGACCTGACCGGCTTGAATTAGTCCAGCGGGAGTGAGAGAAAATCACTCTAAAGGAGAGCTGGACATGCCGATGAAGAAACACAAGCCGGAGCAAATCGTGGCGCTGCTGCGGCAGATTGAAGTGGAAATAGCGAATGGGAAAAGCACACCACAAGCCTGCAAGGAAGCAGAGATCACGGTGCAGACGTACTACCGCTGGAGAAAAGAATTCGGCGGCCTGAAGCTAGATCAAGCGAAACGGCTGAAGGAGTTAGAGCGAGAGAACGCGAAGCTGAAGCGTTTAGTCGCGGAGCTGTCTTTGGAGAAGCAGATCCTGAAGGACGTGGCCTCGGGAAACTTCTAAGCCCTGAGCGGCGGCGTTGTGCGGTGGAGCATGCGCGCGAAGAATACGAAGTGAGCGAGCGTCATGCCTGTCGGCTGCTGGGGCAGTGGCGAAGGACACAACGCTATGCCGCGATCCCGCGGATCGACGAAGAGGCGCTGACGGAAGCGATCGTAGCACTGGCCAGTGAATACGGGCGCTACGGTTACCGGCGAATTACGGCGCTGTTGCAAAGTGCTGGCTGGCAGGTAGGCAAGGATCGGGTGCAGCGCATCTGGCGTCGTGAGGGGCTGAAAGTACCGCAGAAACAGCGGCCCCGCCGAAGATTGTGGCTGAACGATGGGTCGTGCGTGAGGCTGCGACCAGCGCGGGCGAACCATGTGTGGAGCTACGACTTCGTGAGCGCGATGACGCACGACGGCAGAATGTTGCGGATGTTGACGCTGATCGACGAATACACCCGGGAGTGTTTGGCGATCCGCGTGGCCAGAAGGCTTGGGAGGTATGAAGTGATCGAAGCACTTGCGGACGTGATGCTTTTTCGGGGAATACCGGAAAACATTCGCTCGGACAATGGTCCGGAGTTCGTAGCAAAAGAGCTGAGGGAATGGCTGGCCAAAGTGGGCACGGGGACGCTGTACATCGAACCGGGAAGTCCTTGGGAGAACGGCTACTGCGAAAGCTTCAACGGGAAGCTTCGGGATGAATGCCTGAACGGAGAGATTTTCTATTCGCTGAGGGAGGCCCAGGTGGTGATCGAGAAATGGCGGGTGGTCTACAACACGCTGCGTCCGCACTCGGCGCTGGGCTACAGGCCGCCGGCGCCGGCGGCCTGTAGCCCCTGGGGAGTAAATCCAACTTCACAGCCCAGGGCTGTGATATAAAAACTCTCACTTCTCCTGGACTAACAAATCGGGCCGGTCAGAGATGCTGAAGAGACGAGCAGGCCCTAGCCCGGACCCGGAATCGTTCTCTTGAGGATGCGTTGCTCAGTAGAGAAACGTCATTGACCCGCAGTGGCTGTGCAGCTCACACGGTTTGCCTCGGAATCGGAGGACTCATCAATGAGCACAGAAATTCGCAGTTACTAACCGAAACCTTCAGACTGTGACACGCAAAGGAGGAACGTATGACGGCGCAACAGCAGTATGACAGCCTGGACAGTAAGCAGAGACGTGAACTCCTGCTGAAAATTGGCGAAACGCATGAAGAGGCAAAAGTATTAGGTCAGCGTGATTACCTGGCGCTTGGCGGGTGGGCGAAGACCCGGCTCAAGAGATACTGGAATAGGAACAAAACCTAGCCACATGCCAAATGAGGTGAGCAGATGTTCCAAATAGGCGATACAACGCGCGCTCCAGAACTGAGCGAATTGGATTTTGGCTGGTTGCGCATCCACATAAAAATTGATTGGCGACCAAAAGGTTGGGACGAAGCAGAGTTTCAAGCCCGTTTATCTTGCTGGCTGGACGACTACTTGCGTTCCTCCCGCCAGACCGATTTGGGAAACCAAACTATGATCCTGGGTCGAACCTTCTCCCGCTCATCCCTTGTCACGCGTTCCGCTCACGGGAGTCTGCGCGATAACCGTTGCATCCAAAAGCACGCTGTAGAGAGTGTGACTGACGGCATCGACTCCTAAAGACCAGTCGATCCCTTTCACGTCTGCGAGGCTGGGGCTGTACTCAAATACATCCTTCGCGGTGACTCCGCACCACACCGGCAATACGACGCTCCGCTTCTCAAAAATCTCTCGCGTGAAAATTCCGTGAATTCTTTCTTCGTCCATCCTTGATTCGATAAGAAGTTTGGCGACAAAATCAAAATACAACGAGTGCATTGCCGAATCCCTTCCTCAATTTTCTCTCGAAGCGACTCACCAACTTTTAGCGAGAACCCGTCAAACCATACTGGGTACAGTTTCTTTTGCAAGCTTATCGCAAGCGGCCTCGCGATGTCTGCCTTATCCCGCGTGTCGTGGGAGATGAACGCGACCGGTTTTTCTCCGATGGAGTGTTGCTTCGCAAACTGTGGCCCCCGCCATCGGAGATGTATGGAGTTGCGAGTGGCGACAACCGCAGACGAAACTCAAGGCCCAGCAAATCACCGCACAAGCGAGCGGGACTCATTTCGACAAATCGTTTCTTTTGTGTGTTGTTTGGCCTTAGCCAGAAGCAACTACCGCAATTTTGCTATTAAAGCCAACAAGATTATGCTTTAATACCAACAGGGCTTATTAAAGCAAGCTTGCATAGCAACCAATGGCGGACGAAAAAAACTCAAGGCTCGGCACGTATCTCTCTACAACCACGGCGGGCGAGACGGTGCGGGCTTTCGTGCCTGCGCCGCTACCTCCGAATCCGCCCGTCGATCTTAGCGGACTATACCAGCAACTCGACCGCGCAAATCAGGCCCTTGGACGCTTAGATGGCTTGACGACGCTTTTGCCAAACACTCAGCTCTTTCTCTATCTCTATGCTCGCAAGGAAGCCCTTCTTTCTTCACAAATCGAAGGCGCTAAATCTTCCTTTTCCGATTTGCTCCTATTTGAAAACGAAACAGCGCCTGGGGTTCCTATCGATGATGTTGAGGAGGTCTCGAATTACGTCGCGGCGATGCAACATGGTCTTCGTCGCATCAAGGACGGTTTTCCGCTTTCGCTGCGGCTCATCCGGGAGATTCACGAAATTCTGCTGCGTGGGGGACGCGGCGCGAACAAAACACCCGGCGAATTTCGCCACTCCCAGAACTGGATTGGCGGCACCCGACCTGGAAATGCTGCGTTCGTTCCTCCTCCACCGGAACGCATGATGGAGTGTTTGGACCGCTTCGAGCATTTTCTTCACGACGAAAAAGACAAGCTGCCCGTTCTCGTCGAGGCCGGAATCGTCCATGTCCAGTTCGAGACGATTCACCCTTTTCTCGATGGCAATGGGCGGCTGGGCCGTCTACTAATTACACTGCTTCTCTGCGCCAAAGGCACTTTGCGTGAGCCACTCCTCTATTTGAGCCTTTACTTCAAGACTCACCGTCAACGCTACTATGATCTGCTTCAACGCGTTCGTACGGAGGGTGTTTGGGAAGAATGGCTCGGATTTTTTCTTGAGGGCACGGAGATCACGGCGCACCAGGCAGCCAGCGCAGCCGTTCAGATTCTTCGCCTCTTCGAAGCCGATCGGAAGAAGATCCAAACATTGGGTCGAAAGACAGCGTCTGCCCTGCTCGTTCACGCGTATATGCAAGGACACCCGCTAATCAAGATTGGCCCGACAGCGCTGGCCCTCAAATTGTCCGTTCCCACGATTACAGGTGCCCTAGAAAGTCTGGCAAAACTCAACATAGCAAAAGAGGTGACTGGCAAACGCAGAGATCGCCTGTTTGCCTATCCTCGTTATTTGCATATTCTGAGCGAAGGAACCGAGCCACTACCGAATCATTGATGTGGATCATTCGCGTCAAGCGGTGAAACAGTCCAATGGAGTACGGCTTCTATCCTACGTCGGTACGGAGTGTCAATTTGTTTAGGGGCAAAATGGATGTAACGCTCTGCCTCATCCCGAACCTGTCCCCGAGCAATGAAGGCAGTCAAGATTGCGCACGCCTGCCCTCCGGCTGTGGCCGTGGCCCTCTTGTGTTGGTCGCCCACGGCCCCGAGACGGACTCCAATGAAGAACGCTATTGCGTTCTATGTGTAAGTTATACTTGACATATAGAATTGCTTGGCTTACTGTTAGGGGCAGTCCTGGGAGGTACCGATGCCCCTTGAATCCTTTAGCGATGGCCTTGCCGAGCGTCGCCGATCTTCGCTCTTTCTCTTCTACGTTTCAGCGCTGGTTTCGGCCGCCGCCTTTACTCTTGTCGGAAAGGTTCCGTCCCTGCGCACCTTCCTACTCGCTCTGGCAATCGTAGGGGGCGGGGCGGCCATCCTGTTCCTGCTGCGCTTTCTGCGTTCCAATGATGAGCGCGAACAGCAGGTCAACTACCGCGCGTTGACCTTCGCCTTTGCCGGAACGCTCGTCTTTTCCGCCGCTATCGGCTTCTCTCAGAGCTTCGGATTTCATCCCCTCTCATGGCTTGGCATCCCGCCCCTGATGATTATTTTGTGGAGCGTCGGATTGATTCTGTATTCCTGGCGGTACCGATGAAGACCCGGCTGCGTGTGCTAAGAGCGGAAAAGGAATGGTCGCAGGCAGAGCTTGCCGCGCAAGTCGGAGTCGCTCGCGGCACGATCAACGCCCTTGAAACGGGCAAGTACGATCCCAGTCTGCCGCTGGCTTTTAAGATCGCTCGCATTTTCGGAAAGACGGTGGAAGAGGTGTTTTTGTATCCCGAGGGGCAAGACCAGGCTCGTTTCCCGCAAGTCTGAGTTCGCCTCCAGTAAGAGCAACACGATGAGTGATAGCTCGCAATCTCGGTTTCTTCACTTTGTGCGCCGCTCGAAGCCTTTCCCCACGCTCGCACCAGGGTGAAACGAGAGGAGATTGTCCGTGGACCATCCCTATAGCGTTTCCGACTTCGCGTTCTCGTTCAGAAGACGCGAGGGGAGCACGCGCGATCTAGTCGAAAGGAGCGGCGATTCCCTGGGCCGAGGCGGTTCGCACGGTAAACCAGAGCGCGACAGAGAGCCAAATTCGAGTCGGTCCAATCGTGGTTCTGACCGTTCGCGAACGATCTATCGAGGCCGGAACTGCGAATACTCGTTGTGCGATTCCGAGGTTCGTACCCTCACTGAACTGGGCAAGTTTCGCGTCGTGCCGGCAGACGATCTGGCTCGGTTCGGCTACGACGGCGACCGCTCGCAGATGGAAGGCGACGTTAGAAACCTGGCCCGGCACGCATTGGTCGAACAGAAGGCCATCGAAGGCCACGCATCCTATTCGACGAAAGTTCTAACTCTGACCAAGGATGGCCATTGGCTTTTGGAGCGAGCCCAGCTCGTCTCCCATCGCCAGGCCACGTATCACGGCCTAGTCAAACCCAAGGAAGCCCGGCACGACGCCGATCTCTACAGACTGTATCAGCAGGTCGCAAGAGACATCAAAGACTCAGGCGGGAAGGTCCGCCGTGTCGTCCTCGACTTCGAATTGAAGAAAGACCTCTACCAAGCCCTCTCGCGGATGCGGCCCGACAAAGACCCGAGGTATGAGCGAATTTTCATTGCGAACCAGTTCGACCTCAAGGTCGTAAACGGCAAGATTCCTATCCCCGACCTGCGCATCGAGTACGAGGACGACTGCCGGGAAATCCGCCGCCTCGACCTCGAAGTCGCTACCCGCGACTACCGGCCCCGAGGGCTTGGCGAGAAGGCCAAGGCCGGATTTCATCTCTTCGCCCGGCAGCAGGACCACGCCAAGCTGCGCCGCGTTCTTGACACCCATGAAATCAGCGCGAGGATCTTCGCCCTATGAAAATCCTTCCCATCCACACGCAAGCGCTCTGCGGTTTCGGTTACACGGAGGAGGAGGCTCGCTTTCTCTACCTTGTGGCTACACATTCCGGTTACTTCACCTGCCAGCAGTTTTTGCAGTTCGTCGGGACAAAGCCCGGCAAGCGCAGCGTCGCCTTCGCACGAAAAATGGTCGAGAAGAAGCACGCCAGCTCCAAGGAATACCTCCGGCATGGCCGAGTATTCCACCTCTTCTCCCGCAATCTGTATGAGGCGATCGGCAGGGAAAACGTCCGTTTCCGGCGCGTGCATTCTACCGAATACATCCGAACCCGGCTCATCGCGCTCGATTTCATTCTCCACAATCAGGACTTCACGTATCTCGAATCGGAGGAGCAGAAGCTCTCTTTTTTCTGCGACCAGTTGGAAATCGACAAGAAAATCCTGCCCCACAAACGCTATTCGGGTGCCATCAAGGACAACTTGACCGACCGCTATTTCGTGGACAAATTCCCGATGTACTACAACCCCGCCGCCTCTCTCGCTCCTGTGGCGACCTTCAGCTTCATCGACCCGGGTTTTGAAAGCATGGACAGTTTCAGGACCCACCTGGATGCGTACCTGAATCTTTTCACCAAACTTCAAAGTCTCAACCTCCGTTACATCGCAACCCGCGACACGAATTTCGAGCGTGCTAAGAAGGTATTCCATGGGACGTTCCAGAGGCTTTGGAACCCGGACGGCCCCTCTGGACTCCTCCGTTACTTCCACACACGGCGAACCTGGGACGAGAAGAACTTCAGCAAGTTGAGCAACGACGACATCGCCTTCATCAACGAAGGCAAAGAACGATTCGGCAGCCCGGAACTGGAGAATCTATACCGAAGATGGTGCGCGGGAGAGATCACGGAAAACGCCGTGCGATCCGATTCCCTCAAGTTCCGCACGCCTTCGCAGGTGAGCCTTATCTTCTCGACCGTGAATGGACAGACGGCGCTATTTGAGCGGCACCCGCATTGGGCGGTAAATATGCCCGTGAAAAGTTCCGAGGAGACATCTTTCTCACGGGATTTCACCTCCGACTTCAGCCCAGGGCAGGGATAACACGCAGAAAGAGCAGACAGATGCAACGGAGAGGGCAAAGAAATGAAGCGCGGCCAAAACACGACCAGAGGCGGGAGCGACCCCATCGCGCCGCAAAATAGCGGCCCGATCCCTCCGGGCTTCGGGGGTCACTCCCGCCTCTTTCTGCTGCAAGTCGCAGATCGTGTTTTGGCCGGGCAGGAGAAGGTAACGAGCGGACTTGTACGACGACATGTATGACAAAACCAACAAGGGGGAAGAGAACGAAAACATGGCGATCATTAAGGCACCACCCAAACAACCGAAGGCGGTAACGATTCAGGCTCGTGTCGAGGAGTCGTTAAAGACCCAGCTCTACCAATACGCGAAGTTCATCGACTCCACCCCGTCCTACGTCATTACCGAGGCACTGAAAGTCCTGTTCAAACGCGATGAGGACTTCAAACATTGGCTGGCACAGCAGGCCACCGGCGTCAACTACCAGCAAACAGAAGGAGGAGTCCACAGTAGGACCGCATAGCACACATGAAGGCCCGTTCAAACCAACTCGGCATGCGCAAGAACCCAGGCTCGCCAAGAGTACATGGCTTGCGCCTCACGGTAAATTCGTCATCGTTAGAAGCTGGAAATCACTCGGGAAATTCGGAGGCAAACAAGCCATCGCCGCCCACTGAGGAACTGACTGACGCGCAGACCAATTCAGAACCTACGTTCTTCAGCATTTCTGACTTGGCAAAGAGGTGGCGATGCTCCCGAGCCAGTGTCTACAACCGCCTACGTGGGGAGCTTGTGTTAGACTTTGCGCGACCGGGACGCAGAGGACATAAGGTCATACCGCGAGAAACTGTAACTGTGATCGAACGGAAACGGTTGAGAGTGCTGCGCTGATGGCAACCTCTATTGAACTGAGCGTACGTAAAAGGAAAGGCTGGGCCGTATATCAACTCGAAGGGCGAATTCACGGCCAGCGTATCCGGCTCTCGCTGGGCACAAAGAATTACGCGACTGCCAGCGAATGGGCCCAGCGGGCGACTTTCGCAATCGAAAGGGGCCCCGAGTCGTCCTACTGGCCGGAGCTGCGCAAAATACTGCCACCTCGTACGTTTGAGAAACTAGCCGAAGTGGTTGGGTTCGCCGAAGAGCCCGTTGCCAGTCCTGCACCAGCACCAACGTGGGCAGATCTAAGCAATTCCTTCAAGGCAGAGGTAGAGCGGCGTATCGCGATTGACAAGCTCCGAAATTCTACTTGGCAACGATACCAGCAAACCATAAAAGCGTTCGAAGCCTTTCTCGCCATACACAAACTTGTAGAACTCGAACAGATCACGAAAAGTGTCGTCGAGAACTTCAAAGTATGGCGAATGGCAGAAATCCGGAAGCGCAAACACTCGCGCGGCGGTGCGGGTCTCGTACTCGACGCTGCCATCCTGCACCGCATCTTTCGTCATGCGGTTGAATGCGACCTGCTCAATAGCAACCCGGTGAGAATGGAAGGAAGACCAGGAGACCAGCCGGAATCAGGCGCACAGCCTTTCACGGCAGACCAACTGTCCAAGCTGCGCAAGTCTGCCGGCGAGGACCTGCTCGCGTTTTTGCTCCTGCGTTGGACTGGGCTACGCGGATCGGACGCGGTGGGCTTGCAGTGGGGAGAGATCGACTGGGCAGCCAAGGAAATCAATCGGCTCACGCAGAAGCGCCGCAAACGCGTCATTCTCCCCATTCACCCAGAGCTACTATTCCTGCTTCAGACCGAGCACGCACGACGCGATCCAAATGTTGAAGAGCGGGTGCTGGTCAATCCCAACACCGGGAAGCCCTATACCCGCCCCCGCCTGTACGAGCGGATGCTCTCCCTCGGTCGGCGAGCAGAAGTATTAGACTCACACCCGCACCGTTACCGCGACACTTTCGCTGTGGACATGCTGGCGCGTGGCGGCAGCCCTTACGACGTGGCCAAACTGCTTGGGGACACAATTGAGACAATCGAGAAGCATTACACGCCGTTTGTCAGAGAGCTTCGGGAGCGGGTGCGTCGACTGATGGAGAATGCGGAAGGTCTGGAACACTGGGCACAGTTCGGGCACAGTGACCCGCTGACGGCGACCAAGAAACAGACAACTAACTGAAAGAAAAATAGATAGTAGCGGGTGAGCCTGTAAGCCGGATTTGGATTTCAGATTTGCAAATGCACAACTTACGTAGAATCAACGCGCGATTTTCCCTCTGTGACTTGTGGAGACGAGTTTTTCTCACGGAAGTAAAAACTTCTGACATGTTTTTGTCATGTTCCATTGCAGCGGGATTCTCCGACCGACGCCGTTCGCGGGCCACTGCTTGCTTTCATGCTTCGCGCCCAAGGTTTGACAGTTTTTTATGCGCTGATGTTACAGGCGAGCAGGCCGAGTTAGCTCGGTTTGGTAGAGCAGCCGATTCGTAATCCCGCCATCAGAATTCCCATCATTTAGAATCAATCAGTTACGTTCGGGTCATTCGGTGAGAATTGGCGTATTCGGGGCCATTTGAAGCGGTTTAGGTACAATTTAGGTACAAACACTCATCCGATTTCGAATACTTAATTAGCTCGTCGGTGCCCAGTTCGCGTTCGGTCGCCACCGGCGGATTTTACACCGAGAGCGGCGCGGCCTAAGAAGACGCCAGTACGCTCAGCCGTTTCGGCGGGCGCGCCGATAACACATCAACCCGGCCCGTACCGTTGAATCTCCGGCGAGGTTGGCCGAGCAAGCCTCATGAGTAGTGATGCGTTAGAATACGCGGCGTGGCGCACACGCCAATCTACCGAAGGGACTTCAGGGCTCTGGCTGAATTGCGCGCTAAAGACGCTGGCGTCTTAATCCGCGCTCGTAGGCAACAGGGAGCCTATTATCTTGCTGGCTATGCAGTGGAATGTGCCCTGAAGGCATGTATTGCTAAGAAGACAAGGCGACACGAGTTTCCGCCACCGAGGGAAGTGACTAAGAACTTGTACACGCACGATTTGACAGGCCTGCTGAAGGAAGCGGGTTTGGACAAGCAACTGGAAAAAGATATGCTTGCCAGTCAGGCGCTCGCAACGAATTGGAACACGGTAAAGAACTGGGATGAAAAGACGAGATACGTGACCGCAGGACTCAATGGACGCGATTCGTACAGGGCCGTCACAGGCGCGGATGGGGTTTTACCATGGATAAGGCAACGCTGGTAAAGAGCGACCTTGAAGCTGAGGGGCTCGTCATTGAAGCACTCAGCCGCGCCCGTATACCCATCACTCTGTGCGACTGGAATTACGTGCCGCAACTAGACGAGTGGCAACTTGTTGTCGCAACGCCTTGGTATGACAGCAAAGGACCGCGGGAGGCAAACCGACTCATTCTCAAGGCATTCGTGAAAGCGGGCCTCTACGAGCAGGTCCCGATGCGCAGGTTTTTTGTTAAGAGCCCGGACGACCCGTTTGTCAAAGCCTTGGAACGAGAGCGGAAGTTCAGCGCAGAGGGTTCCATTCACATCGTCAAAGTTGGACCAGGCAAGTATTCCGCGATTTTCACTCCGTACACGGGACCGGGTGGTGCTGTCCCATCAGTTCAGTTTTCGAATGACAGGGAGCTTCGTGATTTCCTTCAGAACCGCATAGGTATTTCCACCCACATTGTTGACATCGCGTTATCCGAACTGGCCGCAAGGAGCAACGCATCCATACCCAGCGTTCAGCTCACTCTGAAAAGAGTGAAACAACTCGGTATGGCGTAAGAACATTCCCGCCCGAGGATGCTTGATGTCATTAACTCGATTGTTAAATCGGCGTAAACGGTCGGACAGGCCGACGTTCGAGCACCAATATTTCAATTTGCTGAGCGGGCTTTTCGTAGCGACGCTACTTGTTTCAAACACCATAGCAGCGAAGCCGTGGCAAGTCGGACGATTCATATTTCCTGGAGGCGCATTGGTCTTCCCAATCTCCTACATTTTCGGCGATGTTCTGACCGAGGTGTACGGATTTGCTCACGCTCGTCAGGTGATTTGGACAGGTTTTATAGCCAACGCGATAATGGTGATTGGCTATTGGGTGGCAATCGCATTGCCATCAGCGCAGTTTTGGCCGAATCAAACAGCATTTTCAACGACGCTAGGGCCGGTCCCTCGTATAGCCGCCGCGTCAGTGCTTGGATATCTCGCCGGTGAATTTGTGAATTCGTTCGTACTGGCCAAGATGAAAGTTCGCACCAGAGGAAGGCACCTTTGGGTTCGTATCGTTGGTTCCACAGCGATTGGTCAGGCTGTCGACACTTTTTTGTTCGTATTAGTTGCCTTCTTTCACGTTTGGCCCGTCAAGGCTGTCTGGGTCGCAGGCGCGTCCCTCTATGGATTCAAGGTTCTTTACGAAGCTGTAGCGAGTCCCCTTACGTATTTGATAGTCGGATTTCTGAAGCGGAAGGAAGGCGTCGATTACTACGACATCGAAACTGATTTCAGCCCGTTTCGCTGGGAATACTGACCTTCAAAACTCTGAGGGCGTCGGCGAGCAAATCCGTACTTTTCATCACACGTCCCTTTGTGATAAGTTCTGCCCGCACCAACAGGTGAGTAGAAAGCAGTCGTTGAAAACTGCATAAATGTCAGAAACCCCACTCGCGACAGCAAGAAACCTGCTTGTCCTGGGATGTTCAGCCACAAAAATCGAAACCGACGGCGTGATGCCAGCTCTGAGTTTGTACGACGGGCCAATGTTTCGGGTTCTGCGTTCGTTCCTCCGCGACAATAGATGGCCCGAATCTTTATCGGTCGCGGTACTTTCAGCAAAATTCGGCCTTATAGGCGGCTTAGCTCAAATCCCTTATTACAACAAAAGGATGACGCCAGCCCGCGCCATTGAGCTTAATCCCTCTGTCACAGCTTGTCTGAAGAGGTTTGGTGCGAATCATCAAATCGTTGAATTGGTTATGGGGAAGCAGTATCTGGGGACAATTAACAGCGCAAGCGCTTTCGATGCTGGAAATACCCCTCGATTCGCGACAGGCGGTATTGGTGTGAAGCTGAATCGGCTACATTGTCTCCTGCGGGAAATCCCACATGAGCGCAGGCGTCCACACCGTACTTTGGAACGGACGTCAAGGCCGTTGTACTTTCTGCCGGACTGGGACGATTTCCTCGATGCTGACTACAACTTCGAGGCCGATGCATTTTCCGACCCTAAGAAATCCAATCGAAGCCAAGAACATAGCATTGCCTTGATGCGCCCTTATAGGCTCAGCGATGGTGTTCTCGTTAGCTTGGCCCAGCACCTGGGCACCAAGGGGCTGCTCAGACGTATCGGTCACGCGGACACCGAAAGTCTTGCTCCGAAATCTGTCCGTGCTCATTTCAAGCTCCAGGAGGACCAATGGGCGTTTGGGGACTGTGGTGCTTTTTCTTACCTGAACGAACCCGAACCAACGATATCAGTCGAGCAATCTGTTGCGCTCTACAACCTCTACGAGTTCGATTATGGTGCGAGCGTCGACCACATTCCCGCTTTAGCCATCGTTGTAAACGGTAAGAAGACCCCACTTGAAGAATCAGAACGAAAGCGAAGAGTTCATATCACCCGACGCAATGCAGAACGGTTTCTCAGAATTCATCACGACAATGGAGCTAGCTTTCAGCCGGTTGGGGTAGTGCAAGGTCTCGATGCGAAGGATTTCAGCCGTCAATTGGGGGACTACGTCGACATGGGGTATACCCACATAGCGCTTGGCGGCCTTGTTCCCCGGAGTGACGCAGAAATATTGGATATCGTGGCAGCGGTGCATGCACGCGCTAAGCGGTTGTGCGTAGCCCCTTGGATACACCTTCTTGGGATATTTCGACCAAAACTTCAAAGCAATTTCAGGCGGCTGGGAATTCGAAGTTTCGATAGTGCGACGTACTTTCGGAAGGCGTGGCTTCGTTCAGGTCAGAATTACTTAGGTCCGGATGGCTCTTGGCATGCCGCTATACGGGTCCCGCCGACGACTGATGCTCGGACAATGCGGAGGCTCAGGGAATCCGGAGTCTCCGAACGCAAGATAAAAAATCTTGAGCAGAAAGCCTTGTCGGAACTGAACGCATTCGACCGTAAAGCAACTTCCCTCAAGAAGTGTTTGGACGCTGTGTTGGCCTACGACTCTCTTTTAGCTCGTGACGAAACCAAGGAAACGGATGTTTACGAGGCGTATCGACGAACGTTGGAAGCGCGACCGTGGGAATCATGCAAGTGCCCGGTGTGTTCTTCTATCGGCATTCACATAGTGATTTTTCGTGGTTACAACCGAAACAAGCGTCGAGGAGCACACAACACGTTGCATCTCTATCGACAGTTGCACGGCGAGGGAGTAGCGACGGAGCAGAATTGAGTTGCTAACCTTCGCTCAATTCGTTCAGTACATAAGACAATCCATAGACCGTTTTGCTCAGAACTGGCTCAACGTCGCTCAGGAGGCCGCTGTCTCAGCAGCACCTCATCCGCCCACGTTCATAGTCGCGGGTCCCGGGGCGGGTAAGACAACAGTGCTCGCTCTGCGGGTACTCAAGCTCATACTCGTTGATGGCATTCCACCAAATGGTGTAATCGCAACGACGTTCACCAGGAAAGCAGCCGGAGAACTCCGTTCTAGAATTTTGGCGTGGGGATATGCTGTGCTCGCCCATGCGCGGTCCCACGCCGTTGATGCACAACAATTGCAGTGGTTGAGCGAAATAGACGTGAACGCGATAATCGTAGGAACTCTCGACTCGATATCTGAAGACGTACTATCGCAATGCCGACCGCCGGGTGGCATCACTCCAGCAACAATTGAAGGGTATCTCGCAACTGCGATTATGAGACGGCATATATTTTTTCCGACTGGCAGACATAATAATTCGGACCTGGAAGCCTTCATCAAGACTTTTGTCTCGGGCTATGGGAATCGCCCCGTCCCCCTTGCGTTAAAAGTTGGCGTCGCGCTTAGCTTCTCCGAACGTGTACGGCATGATGGTCTTGATTTGGCGGCATTCGCTGGGGTCGGACTGGGACAGGGAGTCCTTGCGGCAACAATGACTGACTATTTCGCTTACTTGGAGGCTCATCACTACGCGGATTTTGCGCGTTTGGAACGATTGCTTCTGGATGGCCTGATTGCCAATACCCTTAGTCGAGTAACAGACAATGTCCGTGCCGTGCTGGTCGATGAATTTCAGGACACCAACTATCTCCAAGAACAAATCTACTTTGAGGTGTGTCGCTTAACACAAGCTAGTCTGACCGTCGTCGGCGACGATGACCAGTCAGTGTTTCGTTTCAGGGGTGCGACGGTTGAACTGTTTGCGAATTTTCAGAACCGCGTTGTAGCCGCACTGGGCCCCGATTGGAACCCGCAGAGAGTCGATTTGGTTCAAAACTATCGGTCATGTTCAAAGATTGTGGATTTCTGCAATCATTTCGTTCAGTTTGACGCGAGCTATCAACCGGCACGGGTACCGGGAAAACAGGCTCTAGTTCCAGCGGCACCCCACGCAGCCCTTGAACACCCGCCGGTGCTCGGGATGTTTCGAATCGACCCCGAGCAATTGGCGAACGACCTGGCGCAGTTTTTGGTGAACGTGTTTTCCGGGACAGGTCACGTTGTTGCGTGCGAGGATTCACAGCATGTAATTATCCGAGCTGCAGACGGAGATTTCGGAGATGCGGTGCTTCTCTCGCACTCGGTCAAGGAGTATCGAGGTGCCCGACGACGGCTACCCCTGCTGTTACGAGAATTGTTGGAAGGAGGGCATCACGTTCCGGTTTTCAATCCGCGGGGACGAAGTCTATACGAGATAAGTGCGGTAAGGCGGCTGCTCGGATTGGCATTGCAGTGCATAGACCCAAACGCAGCCATACTCCAGGGCATCACAGCGATGTCACCGACTGCCCGTCAGCGTATGCTTGACTGGCGAACCGACGCAATGAACTTCGCTAATACAGACCCGTCTCCAGGTGGGCTTACACAATTTGTTCAAAGCTGGCAAACGCACAACGCGGTCAGTATGCCGCAGTGGCCTACAGAGTGGCCCCTTCTCGAATTGTTGTTCACTCTGGTCACTTGGATTCCCGAACTGCAACTGGACCCAGAGGGTCAGGTATATCTCGAAGCAATCGCCAGAACGATATCCGAGGCTGGGCAATTTTCACCTTACGGTGCTCGTATATTGCATCAAAACAACATCCATGACGGCAATTCGGTAAAGGCAGCTATACGCGAAGTGTTTGAGACTGTCGCTAATGATGCTGCGGATGTAGACGAAGAAATCATGCCTTACGTCCCGAGAAATTTTTTCCCTATCATGACAATCCATCAGGCTAAAGGATTGGAATTTCCGCTGGTGGTAGTCGATGTCGGAAGCGATTTCAAAACGAACAACGTTCAACAGCGGATGTTCCGCTACCCAGAACAGCCCGACAGCGTTCATATTATTGAGCAACTCATCGCTCCGTACTGCCCGGTTGGGAATGACCGCACGCAACGTCACGCGATTCTCAGGGCTTGGGACGATTTGCGAAGACTCTATTTTGTCGCTTACAGCAGACCCGAAAACGTATTGCTTCTAGTCGGTTTAATGTCACAGCAAGGTGCTGGCCCTCGTGTTCGCTCGGTTGCGACCGGAGATGTGCAGAACGGTCTGCGTGGCATGAATTTTATTCCCGCGGCACACTGGCACGCCGGACTTCCCGCGAACACTGTCGCACTAATCTAATGGAGGAAATCTATGACGCTACGCGTGAGGGGTCTTCCATTTGAAGTTCCTGCGTACAGCTTGACCGGAGACATTCTTTCTTTTCAACGTTGCGGGCTTCAATACCGCTATTACAACGGCAGCTCGCTTCCCCCGTCACGCCCCGTTCAGCTCTGGACAGGCGAATTTGTACACGGAGTTCTGGAAGAGGCGTTCAGGTACTGGAGTCTGCACCATCCGCCGTTCCCTTGGCCTTATACCCCGACACCATGGCCACCGCAGCTTAATGCACCTCTCCAGGATTCCAATGACGTCGGCGCTCTCGGACATAGGGTCGAGGTACGATTGGCAGCTACTGGAAAAAAATCACGAAGCGACGACGCACGAAACGCGGCGTATCGACGGGTCGCGGCTGCTGTCAACATTCTTTGTCCACATCTTTTTCCTTTAATCACGGCTGCCGAAGAGCGTATATCCGGCACGCGTCCCATGCCGCAATTGCCACTTGGGCAAACAGCACGAGGAACGCGATATGAGCTAACAGGTATTGTCGACGTCATTTCGAGCGTGTCGCTAACGGCGGCGGAAACCAATCCACTCGTACAGCTTATCCAAGCTGCTTTACCACACGTTCCCGAAGGAGAATACGACCTAATCGTCGACTATAAAGCATCTCGAAGGCCCGCAGAGGGTTCGGATTATGCCGCTCAGTACCGATGGCAGGTTCAAACCTATGCATGGTTACGGTCTCAGGTGCCACATGCGAGGCCGGTAGGAGCTGCCATTCTAATCTACATCAATGAACTATCTCCGTTGCAGAGTGACCTGACTGAATTCAAGCATGACATCGCAAACAACGCGACGGACATCGTACCCGCGAATGGCTCCCCCGAATACTACGCCTTGCATGGGTGGCATACCGGCGCACCGTTGCCGAATTTCTCCGAAGAGTTCTTGCGTCGCCGGGCACTGAAAGTCATCGAAGTAGGTAGCCCTTCCATAGAACACGCAGTTCATCAAATCGACGGAACCGTCATACAAATCGAATCAGCGGCCTTCACCGAACACAACACAGGAAATATACCCGCTCACTGGCCCGCTACTGGGCAGGACAAGGACTGTGATGCATGCGACTTTTCCCATTTCTGCCCCTCCCCTTTCCGAGTGCGCCAGCAGATTCTGCAGGGCAATCCGCCGCCGTCACGAGTTCCGTCTGCTCCGTAGGAGCCTGAGGCGAGCGGTCGGAACCGGAACGACTAAGATTTTACGAAGACACGGTTGGAAACAAAATGGTGCTCGCTACATTCCCGTTGCGCGTTGACTCATGCATACGACAACCGCTCTAGCGGAGTACGCTACGCTGCTTCGGCGAACTTCAGGAATCCGGGAGGGCAAATGAAGTTCTGCGCTCTTTCTACTCTCTCCGACTCGTAGCGGCGGTCAGCGCAGAAATAAAGCGCACAAGGTCATCGCGGAGGACGATGAGGCGTTCTCGGCTAGTTTTGCAGGCAAACGTTCGTCATGTATCGCCCGCCGGAGAAAGCAAATCTTCGTGCCTGAGTACGCGGCTGCGTCGTTCAATGTGAATGCACAGCCGGGCGGGAGGTCGCTGCTCAGGGAAGCGTGCCTAGCTGCTTCGGTTGCGGCTTTAGCTGCGGCTTGCGCGGCTGTCTTCCGATGGATTGACGCAGCGGGTTCCTTTCGGTCACGCCGTTGGGACTCATAGAGGAAATCGTCGTCGTCGGAATGGAAGCCCGGCATTATGACCTGCCCAATCGGTCCGGCGCACGCCAAGGGTCGCGGAGTGGTCATTCATCGAAGGGCTGGTTCCTCCGCTGCCGGATTCTATCACGCTTTGCCGGTGCCGAGTCGGGGTGTAGGTCATGTCGAGACGTAATGGGTGATACACTCCTTCGGCGGTGGGTCGACTGAAAAAGAATAGGGGGCTAGCGAGACCATGAAGCAATACAACCTTGCGAACCTGGTCTCACGAGCCGAGTCTTCGCTCGTTAGCTACCTCGCTTCGGCGCTCCCAGTGGGAAATCATCGCAATCAACAGAAACTCGGGGAGCGCTTTTATGACCTTTGGCAGTCCCAAACGTTCAAGGGTCCATACCTCGAAACCTTGCCGCAGTACGAGAAGGGCGAAAGTCTTTCTGATTTGACAAAGTCCGTCGCTTTTTCCTCATCGAATGACCGGACATTTCTTTCGATGATGCGACCTATATATGACTGGAAGCAGGTTGAAACCAACCTTGACCTGAAGAAGTGTCTTCGAGCCCGACGACAATTATGGAAGGACGGCAGCGCCGAGGCCGCCAGCGAAATGGAATTTAGTACCCTGCAGAGACTATGGGACCGTCCGCTTTACTCTCATCAACGCAAAGCTCTTGAAACGGTCGCGCGAGCCCGAACACACGCCGTTGTGGCAACGGGAACTGGAAGCGGCAAGACAGAATGCTTTCTGTTGCCCTTGCTTCACGAATTGCTGAGCGAAGACGATGAGACCCGTCGCCGCTACGGTGTTAGGGCGATTCTACTGTACCCAATGAATGCGCTGGTTGAAGACCAAATGGCTCGCTTGAGAAGACTTCTGTTTTGGATAAATCTTCGCTCTTACGATTCAAGGCCGCGAGACAGCCGATTGGCTAGGGCTGTTTCGTTCGGTCGCTACACCGGCGAAACCAAGGTTGACGAGAATGATAGAGGTCTCGACCGAAGCGTGTCCGACGAAGAGGTTCACGAGACCGGCGAATTACGGTACCGCAAAGAAATGCAACAGACGCCACCCGATATTTTGGTTACGAATTTTACGATGCTGGAATACATGCTCCTGCGAAATGATGACCAAAAAATGTTCCGTGAGCCGGGTCTATTCAAGTTTCTGATTCTGGACGAAGTTCACTCATATCGGGGTACGACCGGAATGGAAGTTTCCACTCTCCTGCGGAGATTTCGCGACTACTTAGCGCGGACATCGACGAACCACGTTCCCGCTTATCGATGTGTTGGGACCAGCGCGACGCTAGGGAGTGAGCCGAATGCAGTCGAGAAGATGGCGAATTTTGCGACCCGGCTTTTCGGGACGCGATTCCTAAGGGAGCAGATTATTCTTGGAAGTCCAAGACCTCGCGCTGCGGTTGTAGTTCAGCCGGAATTTGACCGATTGCAATTCCTAAACAATCTCCTGGGCATTCCAGCGTCGGCACCGAACTTAAGTTCCGTCTTTGCAATTGACGATTCAAACGCGAGTGATGAACTCGACTCCGGGATTCCGGCGGAGGAATGGTCACACCTTAGCCGTATGCTCGACTCACACACGACGATTCAGGTTGATGACCTAGTCGGGTCCGACTTGGAACGAACAGAGATTCTAGGCCAACTGGTAGCAAACAGCCCTGCGTTTGCGTTGCTGCGGGGTTGCTTCGCTAACGGCGTTATCGATTTGCGACCATTAGCAAGTTGTTTCTGGGGTGAAGACCTATTTGGTTCGAGGTCAGACGATTGTCTGCGAGCGCTGGGACGCTTAATTCAACTCGTTCAAGCTGCGCGGCTCCACGGAGAGGGATTATTACCTTTGCGGGGACATCTATTCGTGAGAGAGCACCGTCATGCTTATCTCTGCGTGGACCCGAGTCACCCTCAAGGGACTGACATCCATACCGACGGTTGGTGGTCAAAACTATTTGTCCACCACCGCGCTCATTGTGACAACTGCAGCTCGATGGTTTATCCGCTCTTCTTGTGCAGGAAGTGCGGGTTCGTGGTCCTTGAGGGATGGCTGAGGAAGAAGACAAGTCGCTTAGCACCCGAACGTGACGAGTTATTCGGTAAGGGCCATTTCAAACGCATGTTATTTCGACCCCTAGTTTCGGTCACTGAGCGTTTGCTCGACCGGCTGATGACAGAATCAAGAGTCGCTCGAATATCGCTCTGCGCGCGTTGCGGTCTAAGATTTCCCCACGACAACGCTGAGTACTTGCAAGTCGCTCTCAAGAGACACGGCAACGTGTGTCCCGCCTCCAGCATTATTGAAGCCATCGAGTGGTCCAACGATTCAACCGACGCTTCAATGGACGAATGCCCGTATTGTGACCAAAGCTGGTTCTCGAAACAGGAGGTCATTACGCCGCCAACGTTGTCTCTCTACGCGGCGGCGACCATATTGCTGGAGGAGATGAAGCGTGCGATAGACGAACCCCTTGAGGGGACAAACTGCGTTAACAAGGTGCTTTGCTTTTCAGACAGCCGCCAACAGGCCGCCTTCATCGCAAGTAGATTGCAGAGAACCAACGAGGACTTTACTTTTCGTCAACTAATTTATTCGGTCCTCACAAATCAGCCAGGATTAGCATCGACCAAAGATGTGATTTCGCGAATCACTGATGCTCTCGTCGAGGACAAGTGCCTCGCGCGACTTTTCTGCGAGTTAGACGAAGTCGGTGATGACATGCTTGTTCGTAAGCGAGTCGCCACCTTGCTGTTTCGAGATACGTGCACTGAGTACCGGACGCTAGAGTCACTCGGTTTACTGTCAGTGCTATATCCGGAAAACCTTCTGGCTCGGTCAAGCGAATTTCTCTCGAAGCACCCTCTCATGCGGCAGTTTAGTACAGAGGCAAGAATCGCGTTCACGGAGTTCGTGCTGGACTGGACCTTTCGTTTTCACCGATGGGCTGTCAGTCCAAATCCCATGCAATTGTTCTATAGCGACTTGGAGCCATACGGTTACCGCGACCGGTCGGTTAGCCGATTGGCAGGCGACCAGTATTCTCAAACAAGCGGATTCTCGCTCAAGAAGGAAGATTCGAGAAGCCGGGTATTCGATTTCTACAAAAGACTCTGCAAGCGCGAAGCGCGCCAACTCTTCAGTGGCGACTTGGAGGGTTTCAAACACTTGATGGAGACGATGTGGGACGGAGTTATCACGCAGCCTGAAATGAGTTCACGTCCGAAAGTGGGGCTTCGCCCAACCGAGGAGAGAGCGTTCGTCATCGTTGCCGGCACGGAAAGCCAAAATCTTTTGCTTAAACTCAACTGGCCTTCTCTCAGATGGAGTCTTGAGCAAGACAGCTTCAAGGTGTTCCGCTGCGATTGTTGCGGATTTATCACACGGGGGAACATTCGCGGGCTGTGCCCTATTCGAGATTGTAGCGGCACGTTGGGAGAAACGACGCTGCAAAGCATCTCGAACGAGACATTCTCTCCTGCAAGGCACTACCTCACCCTGCTCAAAACAAAATCACCAAAGCCGCTAAATATCGAGGAGCACACGGCACAGATTTCACCGAGGGCTCGCCGCGAAATCGAGGATTCATTTCGAAGCGAAGAAAAAGGCACCGTCGATATCATTTCTGGCTCGACGACTTTTGAGCTAGGAATCGATTTGGGAATCGTGAACGGTGTGTTTCTCGCTAACATGCCCCCCGATATCTCCAACTATCGGCAGAGGGCAGGCCGTGCGGGTCGCCGGACCGGCAATTTGCCAATAGTCTTCACGTATGTCCGGGAGCGCCCCCACGACTCTTACTTTTGGAGCAAACCCGAATACTTTATCGCCGGACCACTGCGAGTACCGCGTTTTTCGTTTCCGAGTCACGAAGTACTTCTGCGACATATTAACGCCACGTTGTTCTCTGTTCTGACGCAGAGTTACCCCACGACTACGGGTCTGCAAGGACCAAACGTAAGTGAGTTTCTCGCCTTTGCGCTGCAGCCGGCTAGAGAAGCTGCCTTGCGTCAGCAGGCAAAAACCCCCAAGAGCGACCTCTTCAAGAGCTTAAAG
>CAWENN010000011.1:0-356388 GCA_963810565.1 uncultured Acidobacteriota bacterium | reverse complement strand
GTTGGTAGGGGCGGTGGGGATCGAACCCACGTTCGAAGCGCCAAAAGTAAAACAAGACGTACTTGATCGGCAAACAGCATTCTACTCTCCGATTCGGGAGGAATTCTGGTGTCAGTTCTGGTGTCAGTTTGTTTGCTATATGGGGACAATCGCAGGCGCGTCCTGACTGCTCGCGATTTTCGCATATAACGGAGATGGCTTGACTTGACGTGTTGGGACGCACAGCGGCGAAAGGATAGGAATGGCTTAAAAGGCCGCGGCTCCAGAATAACCGGGCTGTCATCCGTTATGTGGGCGGAGGGGTTGCTAGCGTAAACGCCCCGACTTCCAGGAATTGTTGGTAGGTGAATTTCACTTTCCTGCCGTCCGCGAGTGTTTTGATCCACTCTTCCTCTGGCATTTTCGGGCTCCTAAGGCAAGGTCAGTGTGTGCCGAAAGTATACGTCGTTCGGTGCGAGGAAGGCAGCAGAGTACAATCGAGCGGGCGAAACACTGGTTTTGACATCTGGTAGGACCAGTAGCGATATTCTCAAATCAAAAGAGGAGCAATCTGAAAATGGGTGACGCTGACCGCGACACGCCAGAACGCAAATCAGGACGAGCTGGATTTCTGGATGCCCGACTAGACGAGCTGCGGCGTCGGTGGGAAAATGCGACAGACGACCGCGAGAAGAGTGGGGTATCCGAACAAATCCGCGAGTGGCAATCATTTAAGCCAGAACGTTCCGCACCCTCCGCCGGTAGACGATAGGAGTGCCTGTGGTCCCACGTCGCGATGCGTCTCGGTGAGTCGCGTTGCCGGACATGCCCGGACGGCAGTCCTAGCTGTTGCTCTGCGCGCGCTTTGATCGTATCCCAATTGTCAGCATACTCGGCAAGCCATTTGGATTCCAGTCATGCTAGCCCCTGGATTGTGCCTCTTAGGCGAACGCGTCAATTGGCATCGGCGGTTCAGCCCCCGGCCTTTTCGGTCGGGACTCTATCATGCGATATCTTAATGGAGCCAATTCGTTGGCTAAGTAATAAGTGTTATATCTTGATTATCGTATGCTGCGAGGATTATTTTGTTCACGAACCGTCCTTGAGGCCAGCAGTGAACTGCCTCCGCACCCAGCTCGCTAACTTGCATTCCATTCTGCAAGGTTTTCCGTGGTAGCTTTTTCTCTCACGGACTTCGTAAGATGAGGCTTCGCGATTTCCTTTCTCACTCGGACTACTGACTCGGCGAACGATTCTTTCTTTCGTTTCTTTCCAACGGTCTCAGCGGCCAAGGACTTCCGGGCTCCATGTGGCTCATTTCGTAGGCCACCCGCAACCAGAATGCACCGCTTCCCTTTGGAGACGCGACACGTAGGACAGCGGACGGAACATATCTCTTTGCGTGTCAGTTCTCTTGCTTTCATTTCTCCACGCTTTTCTTGACGGACATAGGACGGTTTCGCAGAAACTCGACGATCCGTGCGCTATGTATTTGCAGGTCTCCGTTGTAGCTGACCAAACCCTTCTTCTTAAAATCGTTCATGAATTTGCTTACCCTCGGGCGGGTGGTACCAACCATCTCCGCCAAGGTTGATTGGCTCACCTTCAAGGCGGAGGCCGACTTCGATTCCTTAGTTATCTCCCCAAACAACAACAGAACCCGTGCCAGTCGCCTTTCGCTGAAATTGAAGAATTGATCTATCAGGTCTTCCTCGATTCGAACAAGCCGTGAAAGCAAATATCCAACAAACACGGCTGCAAATTGCGGGTCTCTCTTGAGCGTGCGAACAGTGTTCTCCTTTTGCAGTCGAATGACACTGGACTGTCCAATTGATCTCGCCGTGCAAATTCGCAGAGACTGCCCTGCTAGACAGCCTTCTCCAAAAAAACTGCCTCGCTGCAAGATGGCAATTATCGCCTTTTTGCGCGTAGTGACCACCGTGAGCTTCACCGTGCCGCTCTCGATGAAGAAGACGGAATCCGCCGAATCTCCTTGTGAAAAGACGATCTCTTTGTCTCGGTAGTTCCTAAATGTCATCCCAGCATGGAACTTTTTGCGGAGCGCCGTACGACTGACACCGAGACTACGCTTGCTCACCATTCGAATCTGTCCCTTCACTCAACTCAGGAAACTTGTCCGGCGGCAGCAATGGTAGGCTTCCTGAACCGGCCCGTCTAGATGAGCAAAATTGAACATATGCGAGGTATACATAATTGACCTACTGAAGAGAGTAACTATGGCGTCCGAAAACATCGAAGGCGGAGAAGCACGCTGGTAATATGCGTGCATGGTTATCGGTCAAAAGCTGCGTGAACTGATCGGGGCTGGGTATTCAGCCAGCACCATGTCGTAATATTTTGATTTCAGGCGTTCAGCAAACTGCTCCGGAGTCAGAACTACGTCTGCGCTGACCTTGAAATGCGCCCGACTGAGCGCGAAAGGGGGAGCCCTCTGCCCGCCGGTCCGCTCGAGGACAAGCGCAAAGTTTGTTTGACGCGATCTAGTGATGTTAAAGTCATTAAAAATCCTACGACTTTGCCTTTTGTTTTTTGCCCCGACTGGCCGTGTTCCCCGCAAAGCGCTGCGTTGCCCTGTTCGTGTTGTCAAACTGCGGTTTCCTATTAGCCTCACTAGTCTGGTACTTCTGCGTCGGGAGAACTGACGCTTCCGGCTGGGACCGGCCCTGTATTTTTGCTCGCGGAGTTTGGCTCAGGACTGCTCGAAAATTGAGCGGGTCTCTGAGGTTTTGCAATTCCCGGTAATAATAGAGCGCAGTGGGCTGTTTCCCTTTGATCCTCAGCTTCTTTAGAAACTCAATTTCTTCCTCCGTCGCACCATGGCTCAGGGAAGTGTCGCGCAAGAATTCTCTCAGCCCACGCTCTTCCTCAGGTTGGACAGGCTCCCTTTCGACAAACTCAAATTTCTTTGGGTTCCCTGGGGCTAGTCTCCCGTTTAACACAATTTCCATACCAAAGGTCGCAAGGTCGATATCCCAGGATTCGACCAGCGGATCCAGGAAGGTGACGCAGTTCTCAACCGATAAGTTTGCGGCATCCGTGTCTAGGAACTCGAGGATGCTAACTCGCATTTCTTCATAGCTTCGGCCGCTAAGCCGGGCCACTTGGTGGACCCAGTTTCCGCTGTCCAATTCTTCTCTGGCGACTCTCTTGGCAACGTCTAAAAGCTTTTGTATGACCAGGCGTTCGACTTCACCGAAGGGATGCTTCTCAAACATGACACGAAATTGTTTTTCTTTGTCGGGAGCGCACTTGCGGAGAACCAACTCGCGAACTTCCTTAAATAAGGGCGGCGGTGCGTCCCCCAAGGTTCTCTTCAATTCCTCCTTGCGCTGGTGGTCAGCTAGCTTCGAAAGCTCCGCGCCCGGGAGTTTCAAAAACCTTCCCATTTTGTCGTAGATATCTGTTCGGCCAGGCGCGGGGGGTAGTTTCTTCCGAGTGAGCAGCTGGGAGATGTAAGACTCCGTAACTTCGGCGGCAACCGCCAGATCTCTCTGCTCAAACCCCAGTTCTTCCAGTCGCTGTTTGATCACTAAACAAACATCCACAGGCCGCCTCCGCACGATTAACCGGATTGGATTAATCCTGCGAAATGATCGCAGATTATGCTTGACACGTCAAGTTAATTGACCTACGGTGGTTAAGTGACTGAGGGAGTGATGAGGTAATCTAAACTAAATCGGGTTATCTGGAGTCGGGCCTTGGCCATGACAACCAAGGAGGTTGGCATGTTTGCACGCAAAGTTTCCCTGCAGCTGAAACCCAGTAGCGTTGCGGAATTCACCCAGAGAGTCGAAAAGGACATTCTTCCCCTGCTTCGAAAACAGACCGGGTTCAAGGATGAAATCACGTTTATCGAACCGGGGGAAAAGAAAGCGTTTGCAATCAGTCTGTGGGAAAACAAAGAGAACGCCGAAGCCTACAACCGCGGAACATATCCGGAAGTGACGAAGGTCCTGGCGAAAGTCGTTGAGGGAACTCCTCAGGTTGAAACCTATGAGGTTTCCAACTCGACCTTCCACAAGATTGCCGCCGCCGTGGCAGCCTAGGTCCGGCAATCCTCTTCACCGGGTGGGGGCGGGTGGGCCCGCCCCGCACTTCTACGGCAAAGGGGAACCACAAAACGAACGAGATTCCAGTACTAACTTGAGTGAGACAATCCAGGAGGTTGCCATGTTTGAACGCAGAGAACCATCGGGAGAAGAGATCGCTCGCCTGGCTCATGATCTATATCTTCAGCGCGGCGGCGAACACGGAAAGGATGTCGAGGACTGGGTAAGAGCCGAAAAGGAGCTGAGCGACGAACCTGTCCCGCGAACACCGAAAAGCCGCCCAACCGATCGTAACATAGTGAATTGACGCTCCCGCACACGAGTAAACATCTTCATCGCGAGTGGCCTGAGCGACACAACACACCCGACGGCTCGACGGCTCGGCGTTCCCCTAGCAGCCGGGAACGGGTAGGTTTTTCGTTCAGAGGGGCTGGGTCGGTCCCCCGCCAACTTGTCCGGAGAAGAGGGACCTCGATAGCAGAACGAGGTTATCGATGATTGGAAAAATCAGGAGGCGTTCGCATCGAGGGAGCTAGATGGAGAAACGGGGTTGCCGATGATCAGAAAAATCATCCAGTGGGTTCTCATTACGGCGTTGCTCTTGGCGGTGACATGGAGCCCCTCCGCAAATTATCAAGTACTGCTGCATTTTGTGGTTTGTGCGGGTGCCACCATGGTGATTCTGGCTTTAGTCTTTATCAAACCCAGAATCGAGACTCACTACGTCGTCAACAAGCGAGTCACTTTAGGCTGTGAGCGTGGCGGTCCTGGGCGTCACTAAAAACGCAGCGGAGACGATAATGGCAGACACGATCAACTCTGGAACCAGTCCGATCGAAGAAAACGCGTTTATGCCGGAATCCTCGCGATTCGAAAGCGAGCCCTGGACATCTTTCTACATGGCTGGCGAAATCATTCGAGAATCGCGGAATGCATCGGGAAAACAAAGCCAGTACGCGCGCGAAGGCAACACGGCTAAGTCGGACAAAGGAATTGATCACTAAAATCACCCGCACAACGCCGGCAGTCTGTCGGAGGATAACCTGAATGTGAGCACCGGGCTGGTCGGCGCGTCCGAATGCGGCCACGTGATGGAGTTACAGATGAATATCAAGTCCGAAACGCAAGTTGCCGAGGAAGCGGAGTTCGGATATGGCTCGGCGACTGCCAGCTCGTCGCTTCCCGCCGAGTGGGTCACGGGCATCTCGAGGAGGTACTGGCCATCAAGAACACGGATATCGCCCGCGAGTTCAGCCTTCCCCCGTGCAACCCTGCGCGATGCAACAAGGTACTCCGGAACGGTCGGGAGGCCACACGTGGTGCGTAGCTGGGTTTTTTAATGGAACATCCGGCACAAGTCCTGCTGGAAGAACTGTTCGTGGAGCCATTCCTGCGGCTGTTGTAAAAGCCGCTTAGACAGGCCAATGCCCATGCAACGAAAACCGCTGTGCGGACACTTGCACGAAGGGCGGCAGATATGAAAGATCAAATCTAACGCAAACATCTGACTGTCGGCGCCAGTTACTTGGCGACAATGGATCAGTCTAGGCACGAGGAAAACCCAGATGCCAGAGACAATCAAAACGGGGACCGTCCTGATCAAGGATGGGGCACTCTTGCCGGACGCGCTGCAGTTCGAAAGTGAACCCTGTGCGACTGGTTGGCGATTAGTTACGAATCTCGATGGGTACGCATTGGACCGCAAAATCCATGAAGCGGGATGGACTTTCTTCTGCATGGCGGGTGAAATCAAAACGATCGTCTGCGGCTTCGAAGGGCAAAAGAACGCTCGGAGGGCCGTCAAGCAAATCCTGGCGAGGATGAACTCGGAGAAGTTCAATTCTTTGGAAATCACGCGAGTGGCCTCGAAACGCTTCCTGGGAGTGTCCTGTGTGAGAGTCTCGGCCTGTTCAAGGCATATCCAGGAAAGTTTGTTTCTTTTCCGTGACAACGACCTTCGAGAGTTGGAACCGAGCAAGATCGACTGCCGCCCGGACCAAAGCATGGGGCTCGCAGGCAGCAAGGGGCTGCTGAAAGGAACAATTATACAGGCTAACGCGGCACCGATCTTGAATCGTTGATTGATTGAAGGGATATTCAAATGAAAATGATACGCAACACAGTCGTTGCTCTTTCCCTGATCCTGCTTTCAGCTCCCATGATTTCCGGTCAGGATCTTTCCAAGTACGGAGCATTCTCGCTCGGAACCAGTTTAGCGGAACTCTCGAAGCAGGTCGGCCCGTACTCGCACTATACGACTCTAATTCACCAGCGCCCATCAGCCATTCAAGAGTTGACGTACTGGACGCTGCACTCTTCTCGCTCTTCCGCTGGAGCGTACCCAGTTTCGCAGATTTTGTTCAGCTTCTACAATCGAGCGCTCTACAGAATCGTTGTGACTTACGATCGGGACGACACAGAAGGCCTGACTGACGATGACATGGTACACGTCGTCTCCGCCCGTTACGGAACCGCAACGACGCTCTATCCCGAGATCAACTTCTTCCCAACGAATTACCTCGACGGCTCAACGGACAAAGTCATCCCTTTCTTCTTAACAAGTGCTGTCAATCGCTCGGCAGACCGGGTAATTGCTCGGTGGGAGGATTCTCAGAACGCGGTAAACCTTTTCCGCTCCACCAGTCGGAACTCTTTCGGACTCGCCATATCTTCCAAACGGCTGGATGCACAGGCGGAGGCTGCCATTTTCGAATTTGAAAAGCTCCAGAAGCGCGAGGCTCCGCCGGTGGAAATCGGGCGCGTGAAAAAAGAGGCAGATGACCTGGAAACAATGCGGCAGGCCAACTTGAAGGCGTTTCAGCCTTGATTCCGGTTCGTCGTCATCAAGTGACTTCATAGAATTTCAGAACGGATCAAACGGAGGTTAGAAAAATGGCACTGAATGTGACGCCCCTGCACGACCGGGTCCTGGTGAGGCGGTTCGAAGAGAAAGAAACCGCGAAGGGCGGCATCATTATCCCCGACACGGCTAAAGAGAAACCTCAAGAGGGCGAAGTGATGGCCGTTGGGGCCGGCAAGATCGAAAAGGGCAAACGTCTCCCGCTTGCGGTGAGGGTGTAGCTACAGTTGTGGGGAGAATGAATGTGTCAAACAGTAAGCGCAACCCGCATGCCTCTAACATCATGCGGAGCCAGATTGCAAGGTCGCGCGAGAGGCTCGCTAATTTGCGCTGTGTTTGGAAGTGCATGGATGTTTTGGGCCGCAGCGTTCGCCCCAACTGTCCGAAACGTTTCGTTGGCGTTGGTCACCGTTATGACGCTCTTAATAGGCGGATGGGCGGTGTGGCGCGTTCGAACAGCTCGGCGTTATACCGATTCCGTCGCTGACCGAGAACGATGGGCGTCTATCGCCCCACTGTTTTGGATCGACAAGGCTGCGGAGTGGGTGCTGGCGGCGGGCGCGGTGATCGCACTCGCTCACTTCCGCCGCTACTCGGTAATACCCCAGTTCCTGGGAGTCATTATCGGATTGCATTTTCTTCCTCTCGCGAGGCTATTAAGAGCGCCTCGCTATTACGTTATGGGGACGGCTATGATTTTGTGCGCGCTCGCTTCGGTTCTGGTTCCCGAGGGCGGCATTGGCAATGTAATAGCGTGCGCAGGGATCGGTCTCCCGATGTGGGCCACCGCCGTGGTGGTCTTGTCCCAAGATCAAAGCTATCTCTGTCTCGCCTTTCAAACGATGAAAAGGCTAGGCGCAAACCGTGCACGTCACGTTTGGGAATGCAGCCTGCGCCCGTGTTTTCAGTTCGAATGCAAGTGGAGATATCTGTTGAACAACGGATCAGCGCGCTGGCGGTTGGCACCCGTGCCACTGGAAAAAACCCAGAACCGGATCATCGGCCTAATGTGCCCCTTTTTGCCCCGGGTGTTTTTGTTAAGTCTCCATCCATCAAGAAGATGGATGGTAGGGGCGGTGGGGATCGGACCAAATTCGTTTTCAAGCCTCCAGGCGCGGATCAGGAACGGGGTAACCAATTGCGAAATGGTAGACGACTTGTCCTAGTTCAGGGGACAGGTCCAGATATCGGTTCACGCGCTCATCAAAAAACGCCCCGATACCCGTTGCTCGCAGGCCAAGCGCCTCGGAAGCAAGATACATTCGTTGACCAATTGCACCTGCCTCGAAATGCACGTATCGATATCCACGATCGCCGTAACTGCGGGCGGCACTCTCAAAATCGCCGATCATGGAGAATGCCACACAAGCGTTACCCGCCAGGTCTTGGCCCAAACTGAGAGCTGCCGCTACCAGGCGTTGGTCCCCTTGCTTGATCTTCTCCAACTCTGCGTGCTCCGGCCAGTAGCGGTAGACCCCCGGCTTCAAGCCTTCGACGCGATGGACGTAAAGATACAGGTAGACAAAACGAGCTGTAGCGAAATCCGCGAAGAGACGCTCCTGTGCTGTGGCGAGAACAGTCGCAAGTTGCGAGAAGGAGATCGACTCGCCTCCGCCCGTGAAGTCAAGAGCGGAACGCCGGGCACGAACGACGTCGCCGAAACTATGGCTTGTGGAGACAAGAGGCGGCAGGCTGATTTCCCCTCGCCCGGAGGCTTTCGACTGGTCAACAGAGGGGATGGTAGCTTCCGTGCTGAGCTTCGTAGCAGCGTGGATTTCTTCAATCGGTCGATAAGGCGCTTGCTCCTCTGACAACCGGTTGGGCTGACCTCCAAACAAAATCGTCTCGACTGGATCGAGCGCCCTCACGGGAATGCATGGACCATGAAGCCCGACGATCAGCATGGGCCACTCATCCTCGTGCAGGAGACACCGGTCCGCGACTCGGTCATCCGAAAAATGGCCAAACGCATAGCTCTCGCATCCGATTGATCGAGCAGCAAGGGTGAGCGCCTGCCAGGCATGCCCGACGTCGTGCAAGCAATACCGATAGGCCCGGTTTCCGTATTTCCACGCTTCGCGCCAAGCAATGCTGGTCAGAACGAAAATGAGTGGAGCACGGGTGTCGACAAGCTTCCTGCCAAAATCTCCAATGGCGCGGTGTTCAGCGGTGTGGGACGAGGGACGGTAATGATAAAGGCCATCGGGCCATCCGGCCAATCCTTGCGAACAGAAGTGAAACTCGGTCGGATGGAGATTGCCGGAAGAGGGATTGACGCGCAGAGCGTAAATAGCTCCGGTGGAGGGGACTCGTTTGGACGCGCTAATTGAGGCGGAGTAGAACATCAACTGCGAAAGGAATTCCGCACCATCTCGGGCCAGCGTATTCCCTGTTTTGCCCTCAAGTACTTCGAGAGCTGAAATCCGTGGAGCGTGTGGATCGGCCGGCAAATCCAGGACGGGGACGCCCTCATAATGCCGAAATGGATTGGGAATATTGGCCCAATCGAGATAGTGCTGAGCTCGCCGCAGCGATTCGACACTGTGCTTCGTCAATTCATGGTACTCGCGCCAACCCATGGAACGTGAATCCCGAGGACACTGTACTGGCAAAACGCGTATCCGGGTAGGGGCACGAAAAAGAGAGACATTGGCTCCGCAACGATCTAAGGGGCGCAACAGCGTACAATCGAGCGGGCGAATACCTGTTTTGGCATCCGTAGGATCGGTAGCAATATTCTCAAATCGAAAGAGGAGCAATCTGAACATGGGATACGGTAACCGCGACAAACCAGAACGCAAGTCAGGACGAGCTGGATTCGTGGATGCCCGACTCGAAGAGCTTCGGCGTCGCTGGGAAAATGCGACAGACGAGCGCGAGAAAAATGAGGTGTCTGAACAAATCCGCGAGTGGCAATCATTTAGGCCAGAACGATCCGCACCCTCCGGCGGTGGACGATAGGAGTCCTGTAGCAAGTTCAGGTGGGCAGGCGAGATGTTGCCAAATGAAGCCAACAGAACCGGACTAGACGGTCGTAACTCCCGATAAGTCGGGCGAGTGAAATGAAGTCGTTTGTGTCCGTCAATCCATCGCCGTTCGTGTGTACCCGCCGTGTACCCGGATGGGCGGTTTCGATCGGTTGCGTCGATTTTGGCGTTTCCTGTTTTCAATAACTTACGTCCGCTCAACCACGAGGCTAAGTTCGATTCCCACCCGCAGAGAACGTACGCCTCCCAAGCAGAGATTTGCTGTCCGGCAGCATCAGCTGACCTTAAACTGTGGCATCCTGACTGTCTAAATCAGCGGGGAGCCTTACAGTTGATGGGTCCAATAACGGTCTTCGACAAATCATTTTTGCAATCTCTCACCGTCGATGAGTCCGTCTTCTTTGACCACTTTTTCAACCCAGTAACATCGCCCCTATTCTTCATTGAGACTTTAGCGGATTTGGAGAAGGCCGTGCGTCAAGGCCGCACTCCTGAGCGAGAAGTCACCCTTCGCGATCAAATTGATGAATCGGTCCATTCCGACCGCCTCATCGCGGCGCTCTGCACCACCTTCAGCATCCTCGCGCTCCTACTGACCTGCGTCGGTCTGTACGGCGCGCTCGCGTTCAACGTTGCGAGGCGCACCGGCGAAATCGGCATCCGCATGGCTCTTGGTGCCCATCCTCGCGATATTCTTCAGTCGGTCCTCGGTCAAGGCATGCGCTTAACCGTCACAGGCTTGGTTCTCGGCATCGTCGCCGCGCTCAGCGCCGGCTCGCTGCTCACCAGCATTCTGTTCGGCGTAAAGCAAACGGATCCTCTGGTGTTCCTCGCTGTATCGGCCGTCCTGCTCTCCGCCGCAGTCCTCGCCTGCTACCTCCCAGCCCGCCGGGCGATGCACCTCGACCCCTTGAGTGCCCTGCGCCACGAGTAGCGTCGGTTCATTGCTCGGTGGCCCAACATCCGGCTGGTCCGTGTGACCGGACACGCTAATTCCACACGCGCCGGCTGCGCGCTTTTGTGTTGAACATAGCGATCTTGCCGCCAATTGTCCGCTGTCGCGTCGGGGCCAATCCATCCGCTAAATCGGTTCAAGAATTCCGACGCTCCGAAGGAACAATCCGGGAACAATAAGAGTTTCCGCGTGTTCCCTACTGCGCTTTTCTGTTCCTGCCAGTTCTCGTAAGTCCTTGAAATTCCGAATCAAGGTGCTCTGTCACGGCAGAGGTCGCGGGTTCGAGTCCCGTCGTCCCCGCCATTCATCCCGAATTACGCGGGGATGATTGGCTCAAGCACCTTCCGCTCACTCCACAAACCATAAAAGCAGCAGCACTGGTGCGTTCACGCTCACGAGGATCCGAGCGCGGCGCCCTGAATCGCGCTCACTGAAAACATCGAACGGCGCATCCTCGCACGCCAACGGAAACACTTGTCGCGGCCCCGCCTAAATATGCCTTGACACGTATATACGCGGCGATGTATATCAGGAGCATGGAATCTGCATTCGATATCATTGCGGAGCCGAACCGCCGCGCGATACTGGGCCTGCTGGGGTCGTCAGAACAATCGGTGGGAGAGATCGAGCGCCAGCTTCGCATGACGCAGCCGACGGTCTCGAAGCACCTGCGGGTCCTCCGCGAAGCCGGTTTTGTGGAATCTACGGTGGATGCGCAGCGCCGTCTCTACCGGCTGAAACCTGAATCGCTGCAGGAGGTGGATATGTGGCTGGCTCAGTTCCGTCGATTCTGGTCCGGTCACGTGGATGCTCTGGAACGCCACCTCGACCGCATGGAGCAATCATCCCCAGCAAAAAGAAAGGCCACGAATAAACGACGCGGCGCAAACCCCGGACCTAATAAAGGAGAAACGAAATGAAAATCAAAATGACCAGCGTATATGTGGACGACCAGGACAAGGCCCTGCGCTTTTATACCGACGTGCTGGGCTTTGCCAAGAAGACCGATTTCAGTCAGGGGCCATATCGCTGGCTGACCTTAGCCTCGCCCGAAGACCCGAACGGCGTCGAGCTGCAGCTCGCGCTGAACAACAACCCCGCGGCGAAAACGTATCAGCAGGCGATTTTTCAACAGAGCCAGCCGGCGATCATGTTCTTCACCGACGACGTCAAGGGCGACTACGAGCGAATCAAATCCCGCGGCGCCGAATTCACGATGCCGCCCACCGACGTCACCGGCTCGACCATCGCGATGCTTAAAGACACCTGCGGCAACCTCGTTCAGCTCACCCAGCTGACACGCTACTAAGGCGAAGGAAACGAAGGTGAGCGATCACGCGCAATACACACCGGGTCCGGCCCATGGGGCGCAGGTACAAAAGGACGGAGAGAAGTGGACACTCATTCTCGTCAGAGAACTGCGCCACTCGCCGGAAAAAGTATGGCAGGCTCTTACCGACCCGACGCATCTGCGCGAGTGGGCGCCCTATGAAACCGATGGGAGCTTAGGTGCGGTCGGAACTGTGAAGCTCACTTGGGCGGGAAACCCCAAGCCGCTGGAAACAAAAGTGACGCGAGCGGACGCTCCCAAGCTGCTTGAATACGGCGATACGCGGTGGGAACTCGAAGCCTTTGGTCGCGGCACGCGCCTCACCCTGTGGCACAACATCGATCGCCGCTTCATCGCATGGGGCGCGGCGGGCTGGCATATCAGCTTCGACGTTCTGGATCGCCTGCTCGCGGGTGAGCCGATTGGACGCCTGGCTGGCGCTGGCGCCGTGAAGTACGACGGCTGGCAACGGCTGGTCGCGGAGTACTCCCAGCAATTCGGTATTGAAAAGCCCAACACTCCGCCTCAGGCGGCCCAACCGTCGTGAATGGAGACAGATCATGAATCAAGCCACCGTACGTACGATTTTTCGCTGGATTCACATCGTTTTCGCCATTCCGATACTCGGTTACATTTATGATTCGCCGGCGGATACTCCAAACTACACTTGGGTGATTCGGTTTGTCGTCATTCCCGTAATTATCCTTTCGGGATTATGGATGTGGAAAGGCCACGTAGTTCGACGCCTTATTTCGAAGACTAAGGCTGATGGCATGGCAACGGCACAAAAATTGGAGGCATAAATATCCCATGAATCCCTCGGAACGTATTGACGAGCTGATCGCTGGACTCACAGACTGGCGCGGCAAAACGCTCGCCGGCATCCGCAAGACTTTCCTCGAAGCCGACCGGGAGATTGTCGAAGAATGGAAATGGATGGGAAGCCCGGTGTGGTCGCGCGACGGAATGATCGCGGTCGCCAACGCCCACAAGGATAAGGTGAAGGTTACCTTTGCCCACGGGGCGCAGCTAACGGATCCTGACAAGCTCTTCAATGCCGGCCTCGGAGGCAATGCGTGGCGAGCGATCGACCTTTTCGAGGGCGATAAACTTGATGTGCCGGGGCTAAAAAATCTCGTCCGCGCCGCCATTGCTTACAATCACATCAAATTGACGGGGAGGGCGGGTGCGCGAGCGAAAGCCCGTAAAAGCAAGAAGTCATGACGTTGTAGCGCTCAGAGAGGTCTTACCTGAAACCCCCTCCCCACAATGCGATGTGCAGTTCGGCGTATGTTGCGCGACTTTCGCGATAATTGAAGGTCTCGGCGTGTCTTGGAAGTTGTTCTGAAGCCTGACTGCGCTATGCCGGTGGCGGCAAAAGCCACGGATCGATCCCGTCGTCGCCGCCGTTTCTATTCCACCTGTATGGAATGAAGGACTTCTTCCGAGTCCTGTGCAACGTCGCGGAACAATATTGACTTCCGCTCGCACGTGTTCTACTTTGTCGCGCACAGCATCATTTCCTATGGGACGCAGACCTTTCATCGCCGGTATTCGTACCCAGCTTATTTCGTCGGCTCGCATTTTTCTTAACTGTCTGGTGGATCTGGGTAAACTCGCCGCCGGCTTGTAATTTTTTTCCCGCGCCCGCATTTTTCCTTCCTCATCAGGATGCATAGAAACTGCACCAGCCAGCATACGAACGGATTTACGTGAAAAAGGAGCAGGCGATGAAAGGTTTACGCTTTCTCGGCGTGATCGTCGCAGCGTTTTTACTTGCGAGTCCGAGTACACGGGCGCAGAGCAGCGAGGGCCGCATTTCAGGGACCATTCGAGATTCGTCGGGCGGCGTGGTGGTGGGCGCCAAGGTTACGGTCACGAACACCGGCAAGCAAGTTTCGCGCGAGCTGGTGACGAATGACACCGGCGAATATGTCGCGCCGGACCTGGAGCCGGGCCTATACACAGTCTCCGCAGAGGCGCCCGGGTTCAAGAAAGTGGTTAGTAGCGTGGTGCGCGTCGAAGTCACCAATGCCATCCGGATTGACTTGGAGCTTCAGCCTGGCACAGTGGCCGAAACCGTGGTCGTCAATGAGGCGGCCGCCACCCTGATTGATACAACCAGCCCGACGCTGGGGGGCTCGTTCGGCAATAAAGAAATTAACGAATTGCCCCTGCAAGGCCGCGACTGGCAAAACCTGGTTATGCTTCTCCCCGGCGTTGATCGCACCCCGGGCGGCGGGTTCCACTCGATTATTTCCAACGGCGCGCGGCCGGAAGACAACAATTACCTGGTTGACGGGACGGACGACAACGACCTCTATTACGGAACCTCGGTACTGAACGAAGAGGGCGTCAGCGGCACGCCCGCAAGCCTTCTCCCCATCGACGCCATTCAAGAATTCAGCACGCAAGAGCACCCCACGTCGGAGTACGGTTGGAAGCCAGGGGCGGTGGTACAGCTCGGCTTGAAGTCGGGCACCAACCAATTCCACGGGTCGGCATATTACTTCGCGCGGAACAGCGCGGCGGACGCGCGAAATTATTACGATCCAGTCGGCCAGCCCGTCTCGCCGCTAATTTTGCATCAATTCGGAGGTTCTGCCGGCGGGGCGATCGTGAAAGACAAGCTCTTCATCTTCGGAGCCTACGAAGGGGTGCGAGACATTGTTGGTAATCCGCTGCTCGCGAACAGCCCGGACACGGTGCCGCTCGGCGGCGATCTGAACAACAGCATTCCGGACGTCATAGCAAACTGCCAAGCGCTGCCGGGATGCGTGATTAACCCGCTAAGCCTAACGCTTTCGAAGCTTTATCCAGCAAACAATGGTTCAGCGGGCCCCGGCTTGTTGTTTCAAGATCTCGCAAACCGGAACCGCGCAGACAATGCGCTGGTCAAAATTGATTACCACTTTTCGCAAAATAATACTTTCACTGGACGCTACTTCTTTGCGGACAGCACACAAACGGAAGAAGACGGCTTGTATCTTTTGCCGCAATTTCTTTCGCAAGCGAAGACACGCCCGCAAATCGTGGGCTTCAATTGGACCTACACGCCGAACAGCCAATGGGTGAGCGAAGCGCGGTTTGGATATAGCCGATTTTCGCAGCAGATCGTTTCGGCGGACCATAACGTCAACCCGACCACGTATGGAATCAACACGGGCGTCACTAATCCATTGAATTTCGGGTTGCCGGAGATTGACGTCGGAAATTTCTACCAGCTGGGCGGCGGGAACGGCTATCCGCTTTTCACGACGCCGACGGAGACTTATCAGTTCACTGAAGGCCTCGGATATTTGAAAGGGCGCCACAATATTCGGTTCGGGGGCGAGATACGTCACGGCGCGGTGGACAACGTGCGCAATCGCCACGCCAAAGGTGAGGTTTTCTTCCAGAGCCTGCAGGACTTCCTGGAAGCCGGTTCGGTGGACCCGGGCAATGGAACCGCGCTGAATCCGGGCTGTTCCCAAACGCCCTGCGGTCCCGAAAACGGAGAGATCCTGTCCGGCGACACGCGCCGAATCATAACGGAGAACGCATACGCTGCGTACGTGATGGACGAGTTCCGCTTCAATCCCAGGTTGACTGTCACCGCCGGCCTGCGCTACGAGGTGTCCGGAGTGATTCACGCGAAGGATAATCTGCTGGCAAATTTCGAGCGCAATATCGGCTTCGCGCAGGTGGGTCAACAGATTTCGACGCCCTACCACACGCAGCACGATAACTTCGCTCCGCGTCTGGGTGTCGCCTGGGATCCCTGGGGGGACGGAAAAACAGTGATTCGCGCGGGCGCGGGAATCATGTACGAAATGGCGCCCATTTCCGATTTCATCGGACAAACGGCGGGCGGCGGAATTGGATTGAACACAATTCCCACTGGGGCGTTGGGAGTTACTCCCGGTGGTGGAACGATAACGGCAGCGGTCGTGCAAGCAAACGGCACTGACCCTACACAATTAAACTGGATGGCTCCTCCTGCACAGGTATTTCCAATCCTGTCGCAGCCGATCACTTGCAGTGCGGACGGGCCGTGCAGCATTACGTCCGTGAAAAACCACCTCGCTACTCCTTACACGGAATTCTGGAATGTCAACGTACAGCGAGAAATCAAAAATTGGTCTTCGCTGCAGGTCGGGTACGTGGGACAACGAGGCGTCAAACTTTTTAGCCTGCTCGACATTAACCAGCCGGATGGACCGGCGGCAGCGGCTTGTTACGAGGGCGGAGGCGACTACTTCGGATGCGAACAGAGTAACCGCCCATTTTTCAATCAGTACCCTTTCTTGGGCGAGACGACGGAATTTGGAAATGCAGAGAACTCGAGCTACGACGGCCTGCAAGTGACCTACAAAACCCACACCTGGAAGGGTCTGAACATCGTGTCAGGCTACACGTATGCTCATTCGATCGATGAATCCACAAGCAACCGGCATTTCAACGTTCAGAACAGCCTGGATGTTGCCGGAGAACGCGGTAACAGCGACTACGACATCCGCCACCGGTTCACCTTTGCCGTCACCTACGCGATTCCCGGACGTGAGAGTTTTGCCCAGCTTCTGGAAGGCTGGCAGCTAAACTCGATCGTCATCCTCGAAAGCGGCATGCCGTATACGCTCTACGACTACGACGACGACATCAGTTTTACGGGGGAGTTCAACGATCGCTGGAACATTACCGGGAGTCCGAACAATATTCATTGGTCAAAGACTACGCCGATTCCGTTCATCGATCCGAGCACGTTTACCACTGATAGCATGGGAAATGTGACCGGTGGCAATCAACAATGCATCAACGCTGCCGGCGCGGCAGTCAATCAGCTCGCAACGTATGGATGTTTCGTTTCGGGAGCGACCGTGCTGACGCCTCCTGCGAATGGAACGTTCGGCAACGCCGGCCGCAACATTTTTAGGGGACCGGATTTCACGAACTGGGATTTCTCGATGAGCAAGAGCACGAAATTGGGCGAACACCTAACGCTTCAGTTTCGCGCCGAATTTTTCAACATCCTGAACCATCCCAACTTTACAGGCATCAACAATAATCTGGCGGGGTCCAATCCGGGGCTCGCGGCGTTCACTCCCGATCTTGGGGCTTCGAATCCCGTTCTGGGGAGCGGAGGGTCACGCCACATTCAGCTGGGAGCCAAATTCATCTGGTGATTCGAACCGGCGAATGATCGCCGACTGGGCGATCAGAGAGCGCTTGGGCGATTGCTCACCGATTCTAGAGGGACAGCGCCGGGCGCGCGCAAGTTGCGCACATCGCGCATCGGCGGTTGGCCGAAGAAGCGGCTGTATTCGCGATTGAACTGCGTCGCGCTTTCGTATCCGACCTCAAAGGCCGCGCTGGCGGCGTCCAGGCCGTCAATCAGCATGCGCTCCCGCGCTGCGTGCAAGCGAAGTTGTTTTTGATACTGTAAAGGACTCATCGCCGTCAGCGCGCGGAAATGGTGATGCAGCGTGGAGACGCCCATGCCGGCGGTCTTTGCGAGATCCTCCAGTCGAAGCGGCCTCGCATAGTTTGCGCGGACCCACGCAACCGCCTTAGCGGTCCGTTGACTCTGCTCTCCCAGCGTGGCAATCGCTCGCAGACGAGCTCCCTCCGGTCCGCGCAGAACTCGGTAAATGATTTCGCGTTGGATCAGTCCGCTCAAGAAGGGAATGTCCTGCGGCGTGTTCAGCAAATCCACGAGCCGACAGCAGGCATCGAACAACTCCGCCGTTGTTTCAGGAGTGGCCATGGCCGGCTTGTCCGCCATCTCCTCGGGCGCCTGAATCTCGTCGCGGCTGAGCAACTCTCGAATAACCGCCATTTCAAGCTTGAGTATGAAACCGAGGTACGGCACTTTTTCGCTGGCCTCGAACACGTTGCAGATCACCGGCAGATCCAGCGACGTCAGCAGGTATCGCGACTCATCAAAGATGAAGGTGGTGCCTGCGAGCGTGGCACGCTTGCGCCCTTGCGCGACGACAGCCAGGCTTGGCTCGTAAGTGGCTGAGCCAGGCGCGGTCGGAGCGGTCCGTCGGGTTAGGATCAAGCCGGGAATCTCGGTTATCAGGCGCTATCCCGATCCAACGAAAAAGGCAATCTTGCGAGCCAGTTCCCTGCGCATCTCTCGTGTGCGATCCGGTGCAGGAGTCTCGTTTTTGCGAGGTTTTGTCATAATCCTTGTTTCAGTCGTCCGGAATCAGCATAGGGCAGCCGTGCAGTTCGCATCAAGACCTTTCCTTGGCCTAAGAGGATTAGGCAATAAATCGGAAGAATCGGGCTACCGGTTCCCCGGTGTTTGAGCCTAACCTCGGTACCAGAGCAAAAGCTCGGAGGAAAAAATAATGCAAAAACGCAAACTTGGAAAAAGCAATCTGGAAGTCTCCGCTCTCGGCTTTGGCTGCATGGGCATGAGTTTTTCTTACGGCCCGCCCAAAGACAAGCAAGAGATGATCAAGCTCCTACACGCGGCGGTCGATCGGGGCATCACATTTTTCGACACTGCGGAAGTTTACGGCCCGTTCTTAAATGAAGAACTCGTCGGTGAAGCGCTGGCTCCCTTTCGCGGCAAAGTGGTGATCGCCACTAAATTCGGATTCGATGTAAGCGACCCCCATCAGCGCCCGGGAGCCTTCAGTCAGAATAGCCAGCCCGCGCACATCAAGCAGGCCGTCGAAGGGTCGCTCAAGCGACTGCGGGTCGAGTGTATTGACCTTTTGTATCAGCACCGCGTTGATCCCAACGTGCCCATCGAAGATGTCGCGGGCGCGGTGAAAGAACTGATTCAAGCCGGCAAGGTGAAGCACTTCGGACTGTCCGAGGCCGGCGTAAAAACAATTCGCCGCGCGCACGCGGTCCAACCGCTTACGGCCCTGCAGAGCGAGTACTCGTTGTGGTGGAGAAAGCCGGAGGCGGAAGTGATCCCTACTCTTGAAGAACTCGGAATCGGTTTCGTGCCGTACAGCCCGCTGGGCAAAGGCTTCCTGACCGGCAAGATTGACGCGAACACCACCTTCGAGAAGAACGATTTTCGCAGCACGCTTCCCCGCTTTACGCAGGAGGCGATGAAGGTCAATCAGGCGGTCGTCGATCTGATTGGCCGAATCGCGAAACAGAAGAACGCGACTCCGGCACAGATCGCACTGGCCTGGGTGCTCGCACAAAAACCGTGGATGGTTCCGATTCCCGGAACCACCAAGCTCAATCGTCTGGACGAGAATATTGGAGCACTGTCAGTCCAACTGACGCCCGAGGATCTGCGGGAGATAGACGCAGCCGCTTCCCAAATCACGCTCCAAGGCGCTCGCTATCCAGAACGCCTGGAACAAATGACCGGCCTCTAAGAGGCCGCTTCACTACGAGAAATGACCGTTCGTGGAGAGTCTCGAATGTCGGGATGGCCGAAAGACGAACTGCGCAAGATTGCCGAAGCGGATGACCTACACATCGCGCCGTTCCGCGAAGACGGTGTGACGTACGGTACGGCGACGTGGATTTGGTCCGTTGCGGTCGAGGGCGATCTGTATGCGCGCGCATACAACGGACCGAATTCTCGTTGGTATCTGGCGGCCGTGAAACAAAGTGCAGGCCGCATCACGGCCGCCGGGATGACGAAGGAAGTCGCGTTCGAGACGGTGGAGGGCGCGATCAACGAGCGCATTGACGAAGCGTACCGCGCCAAATACAACGGCAGCCCGTATCTAAAGCCGATGATCGGGCCGCGCGCCCGCTCCGCGACGGCGAAAATCCTGCCGCGCGCAACGAACGAGTGACAATTCTGCCAGCTATTGCCCGGTCTTTTTGAAGGTGACATCATGGCAGCCGTAGCGATCGGCACGGGCACGCCATGCGGCCAATTGCTTTTGACGAATGCCTGACGCGAGCAGCCGGCGGGATCGCGACTTCCGAAGGAGGAACTGAGTTGGACGAGCGCTACGCCATCAACGCCGCGAAGACCGAAATGCGCGAGGCTTACAAACACGCGGACGTCGAGCGGATTCTTGCGATATACGCCGACATCCTTACCGATATGAGCGATGGGGAGCCCAGCTTCTATGGTCCGGACGCGAAACCGGCGCTGCGCGCGCGATTAGAGAATCTCTTTCGGGAATATCACGTGGAATTTGTGCCGACTATCATTGACGTGCGCGTGGCCGGGGATCTCGCCGTAGATTACGGATGGCATTCACTCACGCTTCGCCCCAAAGCCGGGGGACCGCCTATCGAGCGGCGAACCCGCTATTTCGAAATTTGGAATCGCGACGCGCTGGGGCTCTGGCGCATCGTAGTGTTTACCGACAACGCCGACCAGAAAGCGCAGCTCCTCGACGAAGTGTTGACGGCCTGCGGCGAGCAGCCGTCGGCATATTAGGCAGGGAAAAATTACACTTTATCCTTCGGAGATTCGCCCGAGAGCCTCTGGTAGAGCCTCTCGCTGAAGCCTGTCGGGAGCGGATACCACTCGCCGTCGGTGAGCAAGCGGACCGAATTGCGCGTCCCGTCCAGCACGGCGCGGCAATGATTGCAATTCCTCAGGTGCAACTCGATGCGCGTCTTTAGCTCCCGGCCGACGTCTTCGTCAATGTAATTGGAGATTTCCTCCCACACTTCCGCGCAACTGATCTCTACCGTCGTGGAGTCCATGGGTCGAATTGGTTTGTCGTCGCTCACCACGGCCTCACTCTCTTGGAAGGTTTCGAATCCGACGTCCAACTGCCGTCGTAGCCAGGCGCCAGTGCCTCGCGCATCTGCAAACGTGCGCGCAAAAGGCGCGTCTTCACCAAATCCTTGGAGATGCCCAAAATTTCCGCGGATTCCGCGATGCTGAAGTGCTGAATATCGCGCAAGACGAGCACTTCGCGGTAGATGGGCCGGAGTGTTTCCAAGGTCTGCTCGATTTTCTCCCGCAGCTCCTTGCGCGCGAGGGCTTCGCTGGGAATTTCGCGCCAGTCGGCTAGGTCACGGGGAACATACTCATCCTCCTGTCCCTCGCGCGAATCGTCCAGCGATTGGTGCAGGTGGGCGCGGCTGCGGCGCACGCGGGTGCGGGCTTCGTTCAAGGTAATCTGAATGAGCCAGGTGCTGAACTTCGCTTCCGCGCGAAAACTTGCGAGGCCCTTCAGCGCCTTGAGAAAGGTTTCCTGCGCCACTTCTTCCGCGTCGGCCGCGTTATTAAGCACGGAATAAGCGATGGTAAAGACCGTGCGCTGGTACGGCTCGATCAGCGCGTAGAAAAGCTCCGTCTGACCGCCGCAAATCCTGGCAATCAGTTCGTGTTCTCCGTGATGTTGCGAAGTTGGTCTGGCCATGGCCAACGTTTTTGCGCTGTCCACTGCCAGTGTACAGGAGTCGACGTGAGGAGGAAAACGCCGGTTGATCACTTCCCCTTTTCGGTGAGGTTGCGATCGCGCCTACGCTTTATGAATGTTATCCCGCAATGGCCTCGTGCGGCATGAGGCGAGAAAAAGCTCAGTGAGGGACCCAGGTAGGATTATGCGTAAACAGTCCGTTGACGAACCCCATCTGATAAACGATGAACAAGCCGAAGCACAGGCTGATCAGCCCTGAAGCGAGGCCCAGGCCCCGATTGACGCGCGCGAATCGCGTTTCGGAAAATTTAAAGGGCACGGCGATCGCGGCGGTAATTAGCATCATTCCCGCAACGGTGCCCACACCGAATACCAGTAAATATAAAATTGCCCAGGTTGGCACGCGAATTGTGGTCAGGACCAGCAACGCCACCGCCGCGGAACCCGCGAGGCCGTGCACAATCCCGACGGCGAATGGCCGCACCAGCTGGTAAACGCCCAGCCGCCCGAACGTGCGATCCATCCAGCCGACAGGAGTCGCGTCTTCGGCGTGGCCGTGCCACTCGGGATCGTGGCCGTGTGGGTGACTGTGCACGTAATCGCCATGGCCGTGTGGATGTGCGTGTGGATGCGCGTGTGCATGCTGCCCCAGCTGCATGGGCGTCAGAGTCTCCGTGATCCAGCGCATCATTCCAGAAAGGTTGAGCACGCCGAGAAGAATGAGCATGAGGCCGACGGATAGCTCCATCGTCAGGCCGACCCGCGGCGGAATCACCAACCCGAACAAAATGATCGCGGAGCCTACCGCCATAATCGTGACGGTGTGACCTACGCCCCACAACGCGCCGATCACCGCTGCATGGCGAATGCTGCGCTGGCGGCTGACGATCGTCGTCACGGCGATCACGTGATCGGGATCGGTGGCGTGGCGCATACCCAGAAAAAAGCCCAGCGCCACAATGGAGAGCAGCGTGACCATTTATTTCGCCACCGCCGCGGACGCGGCCGCGCGAAATTGGGTTCGCCTGGCGGCGAGAAATTCCAGATATGCATCCATGCCTTCGCCGCTCTTCGACGATACTTTGAAAACATCCATGCCCGGACGCACGGCCTGAATATTGCGCCGGGCAGCAGCTTCATCAAACTCGACCGCAGCCGCGATATCGGATTTCGTGATCACGGCCACATCGGCGCTATTGAATATCGTTGGGTACTTCAGCGGTTTGTCCTCGCCTTCGGTCACCGAAAGCAGCACGAACCGCAACTCCTCGCCTAAGTCGTAAGACGAAGGGCAGACCAGGTTCCCCACGTTTTCGATGAACAAATAATCCAGATCGTGCAGTTTCCAGCCTTCCAGCGCGTTTTGCACCATGGCCGCTTCCAGATGACACATCGTGCCGGTGATAATTTGCCTTACCGGAGCCTGGCTGCGGGCGAGACGCGCCGCATCATTTTCGGTGGCGAGATCGCCGACGAGCGCAGCGACCCGGCAACGCGAGTGCAGTAGCGTGAGGGTCTTTTCGAGGAACGCCGTCTTGCCGGAGCCCGGGCTGGAAACCAGGCTCGCAGCCAGCACGCCGGCTTCGCGGAATCGTTCGCGCAAAGCACGCGCAACCACGTCGTTCTGTTTCAGAACATTTTTGCGGACTTCCACCAAACGAGGCTCGGCGCTCATTCCGTGATCTCCAGCGCTACCACTTCCAGTTCTTTCCCGCGTAGCACGTTGGTTGTGGGCGTGCCACATTCCGGGCAGCAAAACCACTGAATCGAATCCACCAGCCGCGGCGCCTGGCATTTCGGACAGAACACTTCCACGGGAATTTCTTCAATCACAAGCTGTGAGCCTTCGAGTGGCGTGGCCTCGCAGGCCATCTCGTAGGAGGAGAGCAGCGCTTCCTTCACCACGCCGGTCAAGCGGCCGAGCTTCAAGTGCACGGCGTGCACTTGTGTGCCTCCGTGCTGCTCGAGTTCTTCTTGCGCCATGTCCACGATGCTCATCGCGATGGAAAGTTCGTGCATATCCAAGTATCGCCCTCGGCACTTTCAGTGCGAACTCTAGCCACTAGCCACTCGTCACTAGCCACTGTCCTTTTCATCGAACAGCCCCATCTCCACAGGATGCTGGTTACTATTCGGATTGGCTGAACCATCCTTCGTCAACGCAGCCAGCGCAGCCTGCCCGAGGCTGATGCCTCCATCGTTTGCCGGAACCACGTGATTCGTCCAAATCTGCAGACGCCTGCCTTCCCACAAGCTCTTGAGATCGCTCAGCAACAACTCATTCTGAAACACGCCGCCCGAAAGCACCACCGTTTCCGTTCGTTCAGCCGCCGCGAGCATCGCGACCGCATCGCGCAGCCCCTCAGCGATCCCTCGTTGAAACGCTCTTGCGATCTCGCTCACTCGCCGTGCGCGAAGGCGATCGCGAATCACGCCTTGCAGCAGCGGGCGAAAATCCAACTCGCCATCCACGAACGGAAAAGGATAGGCCTCGTGCGCTGATGAATCGTTCTTCGCGAGCCGTTCCAGCCACATCGCCGCCTGCCCTTCGTAGGAAATCTCTCGCGTGAAGCCAAGCAGCGCCGCGGCAGTATCGAACAGCCGCCCCATCGATGTGGTGCTGAAAGATCGCACTCCGCTGCGGACCAACCTCAGCGCATCGAGATACCGCGCTGGGAATGAAAATGGAGGCGCCGTCAAATCGGGCAACTCGTCGAGCTGTGCAAGAAAACCTGCTGCCGCCTGAACCGGATGCGACGCTGCCGCGTCTCCACCAGGCAAAGCCGCATCGCGCAAATGCGCCACACGCTCAAACCCGTCGCGAGCGCCGCCTGCAAAGATCTCGCCGCCCCAGATGTTGCCATCATCGCCGTAGCCGGTGCCGTCGAAGCTGACCCCGATGACGCGCTGATCCCACGCGCCAAGCTCTGCGAGCACGGAAGCAATATGCGTGCGATGATGCTGCACGGCGCGCGTCTCCGCGGCGGGAAGTTCCAGAGCGTGCACGGTGGAAGCGTATTGCGGATGCGCGTCATGCACGACCAGCAATTCGCGCGAATCTATTTCGTACATTGCGAGCAAGTCCTGAATCGTCTCGCGAAACGCGCAGAACGATTCGTAGTGGTCGAGATCGCCGATGTGCTGGCTGACAAACGCCTGTCCATCCACCACTAGCGTGATCGTGTTCTTGAGGTCCGCGCCTAAGGCGAGAATTGGGCGGTCCGAAGGAATCGCTGCCACTGCCCCGGGCGCGTAACCCCGCGCGCGACGCAAAATCGTCGGGCCGAACGCGCCGACGCGCGCAACGGAATCATCCACGCGGCGGGCGATGGGCCGCTCGCCAATCAAAAACGCATCGGCGATGCCGGAAAGGCGATCGAGCGCTCCTTGATCGCGGTAAGCGATGGGCTCGCTCGAACGGTTAGCGCTGGTCATAACGAGAATTTCCGGCGCGCCTGCCGCAAAAAGCAGAAAATGCAGTGGGCTGTAGGCCAGCATCACGCCAAGCTCATCAGTTTCTGGTGCGACTCCAGCGAATTCGCACTTCGCCTTCGCCAGCACGATCGGACGAGCGACAGAAGCCAGCAACGCTTCTGCTTCGGAATCCAGTGTCGCTATTTGCCGCGCCGTTTCAATATCCTTCACCATCAATGCAAAGGGCTTTTCTTTGCGGAATTTTCTCTCGCGCAACGCGATAACTGCTTCGGCATTCCGTGCGTCGCAGGCCAAGTGGTAGCCACCGAGTCCCTTCACAGCAACGATCTTTCCCGAGCGCAAATACTCGACCGTCGTACGAATCGCGTGCTCGTCACCGCGGGTGATTTCGTTCCCGCTCCGAAAATAAAAATGGGGGCCGCACGCGGGGCAAGCGACCGGCTGCGCATGAAAACGCCGGTTCGCGGGCGCACTATATTCCACCGCGCAAAAACTATCGAGCGGCCACTCCGCCATCGTCGTGTTATGCCGGTCGTAAGGCAAAGCGCGAATCACGCTGTAGCGCGGCCCACAGTTCGTGCAATTAATATAAGGATACTGATAGCGCCGGTCTTGGGAATCGCCAAGCTCCCGCAGACAATCTCCGCACACCGGCAGATCGGGAGAGATTCGCGCAGTCGGCCGACCCTCGCGAGCGCTTTCGCGAATCGTGAACTCCGCGAAGCCAGCCGATTCGGCGGCCTGCACGCGCACTTCCGCAATCGCCGCCGCTTGCGGCGGACGCGCCTTCATTTCCGCAAGAAAAGATTGCAGCGTGCCTTGTTCGCCTTCCAGATGAATTTCGACGCCCTCTTCGCCATTCAAAACCCAACCCTTCAAACCATTCGCGCGCGCCAGTCGATACACAAACGGGCGAAATCCCACACCCTGCACGACTCCACGGACCTTGATGGAATAAGCGCTGGGCATAATTCTATTTCGTGCTCACGACGCAACCACGGCCCTGCCAGCCTACTTGAATCACTTTGCCGTCCTTCACCAGCAGCGGCACTGTGTACGGCGGCTCGGCGATCGCGCGCATCCGCTCGCACGCGACGGCATCTTTCTCCACGTCATATTCCTCGAATTCGCTTCCCTTCCATTCCAGCCACTCGCGCATCTCGCGCGTATGCGGACAACTCGCCGTCCCGAAAAGCTCCAACCTAGCCATGCCCCAAACCCTCCAACGCCTCGCGAATCACGTGATAGATAGACGCCTGCACTTCCTGAATCCGCGGAATGTAATCGGACCGCACGATCAAAGGAAAATCGGCCAACCCGCGCCGCAGCACCTCTCCTCCGTCGTATCCCAACAACGCGACCGTGAGCATTCCCCGTTTGCGCGCCTCTTCCAGCGCAATCACCACATTTTTCGAGCCGCCGCTCGTGGAAATCGCTACTGCCACGTCATTCGGCTGCGCCTGCGCGATCAATTGGCGCAAAAAAATCAATTCCGTTCCAACGTCGTTCGCAATCGCGGAAATATTTGCCGGCTCCATGGCCAGCGAAATGGCGGGAATCGCACCGTATCCCGCCGGAGGCATCACGCAATCAATCGCCCAGTCGTTCGCGTCGGTCGCCGAACCGCCATTGCCGAAGATAATCAACTTGCCGCCGCGCTCAATGCGCTCGCGAATCGCGATGGTGGTGGCGCCGATTTTTTCCGCTTGCTCCTTCGCGACGCGCGTGCGCAGAGCCGCGTCATCCCGTACTTTCATCTTGATCGAGGCCGCAACTTCAGTCAGCACGTCAAAAGTTTCCTGTTTGTCCTTGCCGAGAAACGGATAAAGAAAACCCGCGGCTCCGACGTCATGCCCCAATTCACGATGCTCGAAGAAGACGTGCACGGTTTCCCATAGCGTGTGGTAGAGAATCTCGACCAATTCCTGATGGATGAAGGGATCTTGCGTGGTGGGAGCAGCAAAGTACGAACCTTCCGAACCAGGCAGCGCAAACGTCATCGCGCCGTGCCGCCTCGCGGTATCGAGCGCAGACCAAACTTCCGGGTCGCCTTCGGGCGGCCCGAAGCCCATGACCATGTCGTCGGCTTGCACGAGCGATTTTAGCCACGGCTCAAACGCCAGCGAAAGATCCAACGCCGGCAGCGCGCGCTTGCCGACAATCACGGGATGAACGAATTCGACGGATACGTGCTGCGCGTCGGTGGCGTAAGGTCCGCGCCCAAACGCAAGCAGCCGGCCACCCCGCAAAAATCGTTCGGACATTTCGCGGCACGCTTCGGCCACACGCGGGGCTTCAACCGCAAAGAAACTTTCGAGCACTTGATTCCGCTCAAGCAGCCGCTGTTCGATGTGCGCCGTCAGTCCCAGGCCCGTGGCCATCGCCATACCTAGCAGATCCGCGGCAGAGGGTCGCCGACCAGCATGTCCACCATGCGGCTCCCGCCGTAAAGAGTCGTCACCAAAACTGCACAGGCCGGTTCGTCGCGTACTTCGCCGATGATCACAGCTTTTTCCCCGCCGGGGGCCGCGCGCAGCGCCTGCAATGCCACGTCCGCCAATTCCGCGGAGACGATCGCGAGGAATTGGCCTTCGTTCGCGATATGCAAGGGATCAAGACCCAGCAGCTCGCACGCGCCCCGCACCGAATCGCGCACGGGAAGTTTTTCCTCGAACAGTACGATTCCCTTCCCACAATCGCGCGCCAATTCATTCAGCGAAGTAGCCGCACCGCCGCGCGTCGGGTCACGCATCCAACGCACTCCCGCACCAGCCGCGTTCACCAGCGCCTGCACCAAAGGAAAAACGGATCGCGTATCCGAACGCAGATTGGCTTCAAGGTCCAGATCGCCCCGCGCCAGCAAAATCGTGATGCCGTGATCGCCGATCGGACCGGAAAGTAAGACTTTGTCGCCTGCCTGCACGGATTGCGGCAAAATTTCGAGTCCCGAGAGCAAGCGACCCACTCCGGTGGTGGTGATGTACATGCTGTCCGCTTTGCCGTGCTCGACCACCTTGGTATCGCCACCGGCAATCTTCACGCCTGCTGTTTCGGCGGCCTGTGCCATCGCGCGAACTTCCGCTTCAAGCACGTCCGTCGGCAATCCCGCTTCCAGCACAAACGTGACGACAATCGCTTCCGCGCGCGCGCCGGAAACCGCCAGATCGTTTACCGTGCCGTTGATCGCGAGCTCGCCGATCGAGCCTCCGGGAAAACGCAAAGGCTTCACCACGAAACTGTCCGTGGTCATTGCGATTCGCGTGCCGTTGATTTGAATATGCGCAGCATCGCCCAGAGGACCATGCGAGGAAGAATACAGAAGCGGCGCAAACAACCCTTCGACTAACCTGCGGCTGGCCTTGCCTCCGGCGCCATGCGCCATTTCGATCTGCGGTTCTCGGAACCTGATCTTTGAGGTGACAGGGGTAGCCATGGTTTTTTCATTCGCTCAAGCAGACACGGCGTTCGCGATGGTAACAGGTTTGCGGTGCTCGTAATTATAATACGCGGCGCAAGAACCCTCCGACGAGACCATCAGCGCGCCCACGGGCTGCTCGGGCGTGCATTCCTTGCCGAAAAGCTTGCACTGCGCCGGCTTCAGCACGCCTTTCAAAACTTCGCCGCACTGCGCCGCTTTCGGATCGGTGACGCGCACACCGGGAACGGTAAAGCGCTGCTCCGAATCCCATTCAGCATACGCCGCGCGAATCTTTAAAGCCGATTGCGAGATGAATCCCAGCCCACGCCATTCGAAATAAGGTCGCAACTCAAAAACTTCACCCATCGCACGTAAAGCCGCGTGATTCCCTTCACACGGAACCACGCGCTTGTATTGGTTTTCGACTTTGGCTTCGCCGTCGCGCAACTGCCGCAGCAGCATCACGATCGATTGCAGAATGTCCAGCGGCTCGAAGCCGGATACGACGACCGGCTTGCCTTCGTCCTTCGCGATCCAGTCGTAGGGACGGCAGCCAATCACCGTGGACACATGGCCAGGTCCCACGAAGCCATCCAGGCGCATATCCGGCGAATCAAGAATCGCGCGAATCGCGGGAATAATGGTGACGTGATTGCAAAACACTGAAAAATTATGCAGGCCTTCGGCTTTCGCGCGCATCAGCGTGAGCGCGGTGGATGGCGCGGTGGTTTCGAAGCCGATGGCGAAAAACATTACGTGCTTTTCGGGATTATTGCGCGCAAGCTTCAGCGCATCTGCTGGCGAATAGACGATGCGCACATCCATTCCCCGCGCCTTGTATTCCAATGGACTGCCGTGCGTTCCAGGCACGCGCATCATGTCGCCGAACGCCGCAAAAATAAAATCCGGCTGCGCGGCGAGCGATAAGCCGTCATCAATCCTGCCCATTGGCAAAACGCACACGGGGCAGCCCGGCCCGTGAATCAACTCCACATTTTCGGGCAGCAGATCCTTCAAGCCAAAACGATAGATGGCATGGGTATGCCCGCCGCAAACTTCCATGATGCGATAGTGCCGGCGAGGATCAGCGAGACGTCGGATCTCCTCGCCTGCCTTGCCGATCAATTCCGGCGCGCGAAATTCATCCACATATTTCATGGCTTCGACCCCTGCCCGGGCCTGCTCTCTTGTTCGTGCTCCAGGCCGTAACCGCGGACTTCCTGCATGGCCGCTTCGGCCTCGCCCAGCATCGTCAGCGTGCGCATCTGATCGAGCGCGTCCACTTCGCTGATCTTGCTCATCGCAAAACCCACGTGGATCAATACCCAATCGCCTGGAACCGGAGGCTCATCCTGCAAAAGCCCCAAATCTACTTTGCGTCGCACGCCAACGACGTCCACCAAAGCCTGGTTCGCGTTCTGCGCATCGAGTTCGACAATCTGTCCCGGTATCGCTAGGCACACGTCGCGGCTCCCGTTACTCCGTTGCATTTGATGTTCGCGTTCCCCTACATCCAATTCATTCCTGCTGTCGCGCCACCAGCTCAAAGTTAAATTTCAACTCGTCCTTCAACCGCAACGCTCCGCCCGCAAACGAAACCGGCTTGATGCCGTAATCCGACTGGCGCAAAGGAAAACTCCCGGCAACGCGCAGCATCGTTCCCATGTTTGTCACGCGCGCGTCAAACGAAAGATTCTGCGAGGCGCCATGAAAATTCAGTTCGCCGGTGACATGCGCCTGCCACAGCTCGTTGCTCTGCTTCTGAACGGTTAACTGCTTGCTCTCGAAGGTCGCCGTCGGAAAGCGGCTCACTTCCAGAACCTGCTCGTACATCGTTTGTTCGAGCTTTTTGCGATCGTCGTTCTTCATTTCTTCCACCACGTCCATCGTGCCGGTACGGACGGCAAAACGCACGGAGGCATCGGCGACCGTATCGGGCGTGAATTGTATCTCCCCGTCGTAGTCGCGTATGGCAATGGTGGGATTATGGCCGAACACCGAGAGCATCCCGGTGGCGAAGCCTTGGACAACGAAGCGACTGGGAGTTGCATCGATCGAAAATTTCACTGGCGCAAGTCCTCTTTGTGCTCCTGTTAGCATGCTTCCATCCCCAGCCCCTCGGCAATGCCGTGGCCGTGTCCAGCCCTCGCGCAAAGTGCAACGATGACCCGCCGTTACATCGAACGCAAACGGAAATATCGTTCGATATCCGGAAGCGCGGCGGAAGCGAAATCTCCCACTCCGATCTGTGAGAGGTAGCGGCGCACCGTGGAATTGGAGAGAACCAATCCCGCACCGAAGATCACCAGCGCCACGCCGCCCAACATGTAGAGAGTTTCCTTGTCCGTTCCATTTGCTGCGTTTACTCCCGCCGCCTGATCCATTATTTCAAGCGCCATGAAAGTCTCCTTTGCGTGTTTGGAATCGGTTCATTTCTGTGCGGCAAATTCTCCCGCAAGAATTCGCGTGACCAATGATTCGACCAGCTTCGCGGCTTCATCCACCGCGGCCGCCACCGGCTCGCTCAGACCCATCTGCCCTTCTTCTGGACCCAGAGTGGCCGGCACACAACCGACTAGCAACACTCGTTTCAATTCTCCGCCCATGCTTTTCGCCATGCGCAACACTGCTTCCGGATTCATGCCGTGAGGCTCGATCGCTCCCGGGTGCATGTCGGGGGAATTCACTTTTTCCAGGTCGGGCTCGACTACAAACAGAGTTCCCGGCTCGCCCTCGCCCGGATAGGCGTCGACGAGAATGGTGGTCTCATAGCCTTCCATTAGCGCGTACGCCAAATCGAATCCCCGGATGCCAAAATCGGCGACGCGCACTCCTGAAGGAAATTGCGTGTTCGCAAGGCGCTGCGCCACTTCGACGCCGAATCCATCGTCCGCCAGAAAAATGTTGCCAATCCCGGCGACGAGTACACGCTTCGCCTCCACCGCCGGAATCGGTTCATCCTTTCCGACAGGCTCGATGTCGTTGGGCGCGAAGAAAAAACGATGGCCCGGCTGGCGCATCAATCCGATGTCGCGCCCAGGGTCATCCTCCACCACCACGCACACGTGCAAATTCCCTTCGTAATCTTGCTCGATGGATTCCACGGCCGCGATTTTCCCCGCCAGCGCCAGATCGAAGACATCCCCTCCGGCGCGAGGGCGCAGCCGCACGCGATCGCCGCGCCGCACCGGCGCGCCGTGAATTTCCACGGACTCCACCGGATTCTTGTCTTCAAGAAGCTGCCATTCCCATTCGTTCATGGCTGCTCCTCGCTCGCTGGACGCAGCCCGCGCAAGGCGCCATGCAATTTCGCGAAATGCTCGGCCGGAAGTGATTCCGTCCGCTCCAGAATGCGCCGCGCTCGGTCGTCGGACTGCCGCATCTCCTGCTTTTCGTCGTCAGTCATCGTCAGAATGCGCAACGAAAGAATTTCGTCAATCTCCGCACCGTCGAACAAATCGCCGGGACTTTCCGGCGCAATCTGCGGATAGTCGTACAGAATGATCGGTGACGACAGCATCGTGTCGCGCTCGCCCTCTTCTCCCACAAGCACCGGCCACGTCCCGACGTTTTGGCAGGCGGCGACGAACGAGCGGTAGGCCTCCGGCGGATCCACAAGCGAAATGAACTCACCGCCGCGCGCTTCCAGAATCGTGTTCGCAGAAACCAGCGAGCGCGCCAGCGCTTCGTCGCGCGTCAGTGGGACGAAAGCCTCCATCTGCGTAACGTTCAAAATGCGCGCAGTGAGCTGGAACACGCCTCGCCCCGGGCGCGCGGCGGTGAGTTCGATGTTTCCCGCCACTCGCGCTTTATTGCGAAGAATGACTCCGATTATCAGTCCGCGCTCGTCGCGAATCGCTTCGCGTTCTCGCCCCGCGGAAAGCCGGAAAGGCCATTGCATCGGCTGCGTGGCGAGCGCCGCCAGATTGAATTCAGTCACTTCGATCGTTTCTTCCACAGCTTCTTGCCAAGATTGGAACGTCTTGCCGCCGATTTCCAATCGGTCCACCACTTCGATGTTCGCTTCGGTTATTGACGTCAGCTCGCTCACCGGCGTGCGCAGTTTCGCGATTGAACGCGCCACCATACGCAAGAATCGCACACGCACCAAGCAATCAGTTTGATCGCTTCCCTGCACCAGGCATTCGGTCTGCATCGTCCAGGCGTCCGTGCCATGCTGCAGGTCGCTATAAACCCGCGGATACACCACGCCAAAATTGAATCGCTGGCGGTTCTTCACCGCTGACGGCCGGTAGGGATAAAGCATGTAGCCTTCGTACAGCACGGCCTTCACGATCGCGTCCACCATCGCGGCGTTCATGAGCGCACCGTTTCCGGCAGAGCGCTCAAGGCGCGCTCCAGCGCTTCTTCCCACGTGGTGATCCCCTCGCGCACCTTAAATTGATAGAGTTTTTCAAACGTATCGCGATGCAAGGAGAGCCATGCCGAATTCGGGTAATACATTTCCATCAAATCTTTCCAGACCTTCACCGGCAGCCGGTACTTCGCTTCTTTGTCCCAGGAAACCGGGGCCACCTGCATCGTGTCGTCCGCTCCCTGATAGAAAACCGTTCCGCTGAACTGGAAACAAAGCGGCAAATCTCCGCCGGTCACACCGTGAAAGTATTTTGTGGCCGCGACATTGAAGTCGAATGAACACGGCACCGGGAGATCCACCACCGTGCTGCCTGCGAATCGCGGCACCATCACGTTCGCGTGCGTCCATAACATGGTCCGCAACGTCTGCCCCCATCGGCTCGGCTCGCCGAAAAGGTCCCGCAACCGCGCCTGCTCGTTGGCGTCGTATTTCCGGCGGCTCACTTCGAGTTGAATCTGCGCGCGCAGCGCCAGCGTGTGAAGGACCTCGTCGGCGGGCTGATTCACGATCCGCACTTTGAACGCCAATAGAGGTGCGGCAGCATACTGCACCACCTCAGCACCCTCGATAGTCAACTGCAGATCAGGCATTCGCGTCCTCTTGCTCGGCTCCGGCTTTCTTTTTCAGTTCAGCAAAAAAGGCACCAATCTCACGCCATACTTCCGTCCCTCCGGAGAGGCCCTTCCAGTAAGTGCGGATCAATCCGACCAGCTTGTAGCATTCATCAATCGGAACCAGAAAATATTCCGCCGGAGCGGCGCCGCGGACGTGCCCCACACGATTCACGAGCAACGCCGTCACATCCGGTTCCATCTCGTTCAACTCCGGATTCATCTCCACGAGGTCCGCCCAGGTGTCCAGCGGCAGCAGCGATTCCGTGGGACCCGCGGGGCTCGGATACAAGGCGACAACCTTTCCCTGCGGCGTGCTTTTGAAAAAGAATGCCATCTCGATCGGGACCATCAAGCTGTCCCACTGTGCGTCGCTCAATTGAAAATCCCGCAGGAACAGCACTCGCCGCGGCACGCGCGTGTACGTCGAACCGGCCTGCCCGTCGAAAAGAATTGCGCAAGCGTCACACGCGCAAATCAACCGGCGGCTGGCCGGTTCCACCAGATGGTCATGGCGAGGGCTAAGTTCGCGGCTGCACATTTCGCAGCGTTCGACCGGCGCGCGCTTGCGCGCAAATTGCCGCAGAGTAGCAAACGCACTTTCCTGTTGCGGTGGAAGCGCGGAGGACATCTCAGTCAGCGCTCCCTTCGGCGTGGCCGCCGGAAACGGTGGCCACTGATCCACTATTTTGCAGTTGCGCGAGCGATACGAATCCCGTCTGTGAAAGCGCCGCCGCCGGATCCTCAACCACAACTGACGTAGCGTCCGGAGCTGCGTCTTGTATCGCTGCCTCCAGAGTCGCCTTCACCGTCGCGGCCGTGGAGCCGCAGCCTCCCGCCTTCAAATGCAGGCGAACGGAAACTTTGCCTTCATCCCCGATCGAAACGAGCTCGGCACTCGCGGAATGCGATTGCAAGAACGGTCGCGTTTTCTCCAACGCCTGCTCAACGCGCGTGGGCATGTCGTCGGGATGCAAACCGTAGAGCAGCAATAAGCTGCTGACCAGTTCATCGCGCCCGCACTTCCGAATTATGCCGTTCCCCGGCTCGCCCGCTTCGGCGGCGAGTTCCAGGATGCGCTCCAGGCCCGCACCGTGCAGCGCCATCAGCGATTCCACCAGCTCCCTGGCCATCGCGCGCACGCTCGGATCAGTGGCCGACTCCAGGCGCTCGACCATCTCGCCGATTCGCTGCATCTTTCTCTGAAGATCGGTATCGTGCGCCATGGTCTCCTTCAAAGACACACGCAGGTAAGCAGTCGCAATCGGGGAGGAAAACTCCTCCAACCGCGCCCCAGCCTACCTCCCAGATCGAGTTCCCCCTGGAGCGTCTCGCCGCCGCGCAAGCTCACGCATGATTGCCGAACATCGGCGAGTGATGCGTCTCCAGCACCTTTCCGTTCGGCAGATACATATGCACGCCACACGGCAAACACGGATCAAAGCTGCGCACCGCGCGCATGATGTCTATGCCCTTGAATTTGTCCGGCCCGTTTTCCTCGAAGATCGGCGTGTTCTGCACCGCGTCTTCGTAGGGACCCGGCGTTCCGTAGATGTCTCGGGGATTCGCGTTCCACGGCGTCGGCGGATACGGATGGTAATTTGCGATTTTACCGTCGCGAATCACGACGTGGTGTGAAAGCACGCCGCGCACCGCTTCGTGGAAGCCGCAACCGATCGCGTCCTGCGGCACGGTGAACTCGGACCACGTTTTCGTTCGTCCGGCGTGCAGTTCCGCCAGGGCCTGTTCTGCAAAGTACAACGCGGCGCAAGCCGCATAGACCTGGAAGTAAGTGCGCGCGCGGTCGCGCTCGATGGCATTGCTCCACTTCGGGATCTTCCACTCGAATTCGACTTCCGGCAGCGACATTGTTTTCGGCAAATACATTTTCACGCTGCGACCCGTGGACTTGATGTAGCCGATGTCCACGAGGCCCGCCAGCGCCGTCGCCCAAAGCCGCGCGATCGGTCCGCCGCCGGTATCGAGCGCCAAATGATCGCCGGTACGCTTGTCGAGCCAGCGCGGAGACATGACCCACGTGTACTTGCCCGCGAAATCGCGCTTCTGCGGCCGCGGAATCGTGGTCTGGTTCCAAGGATGGTTCTGATCCACGGGGTTTCCCAGCGGATCGTTCTTCACGAACTTCTCGCTGTTCTCCCACCCATCGTAATAGGAGCTGCCGAGCAAGATGCGGATTTGCAAATTGATGTCCACCAGGTCGGTTGAGACCAGCTTGTCATCCACCACCACGCCGGGCGTCACATACATCGCGCGGCCCCAATCCGTCATCTTCTTGTAGGTGTAATCACATACCGCGGGATTGTTGAACGAGCCCCAGCACGCCAGCAGCACGCGGCGGCGGCCGACCTCTTCATAACCTGGTAATGCCTCGTAGAAGAAATTGAAAAGGTCGTCGTGCAATGGAACCACTTTCTTCATGAACTCGACGTACTTCATCAATCGCACAATGTAGTCCGTGAAAAGTTGAATCGTCGGCACCGTTCCCACTCCGCCCGGATACAACGTCGAAGGGTGCACGTGCCGGCCTTCCATCAGGCAGAACATTTCGCGGGTCATGCGGCTCATTTGCAGCGCTTCGCGGTAGAAAGAGCCTGTAAAAGGATTCAGCGCTTTCATGATGTCGGCAATCGTGCGGTAGCCGTGCAGGTGCGCGCCCGGCGCGGACGTCTTTTCCGCCTTGCTATAAACCGAAGGGTTGGTTTCCTTCACCATCTGCTCGCAGAAATCCACACCCACCAGATTGTCCTGGAAAATATTGTGATCGAACATGTACTCGGCTGCTTCGCCGAGGTTGACGATCCATTCGCCGAGCGCGGGAGGCCGCACGCCGAAAGCCATGTTCTGCGCGTACGTCGCGCAGGTCGCGTGGTTGTCGCCGCAGATTCCGCAGATTCGGCTGGTGATGAAGTGCGCGTCCCGCGGATCCTTCCCCTTCATGAAAATGCTGTACCCACGAAAAATAGACGAGGTGCTATGACACTCGGCAACGTGGCGGTTGTCGAAATCAATTTTGGTAAAAATTCCAAGGCTGCCGACGATCCTGGTAATTGGATCCCAGTTCATATCCACCAATTTCCGCGAACCGGTCGGAGTACCTTTTGCCGCCGTGGTCATCGTTCCCATGTCTTTTCGCTCCTTTAATCGCTGGCGAAACTCGTGATGAAGGCGTTTAGTAAGTGCTCGGGCGATATCCGGTGGTGAGGGCCGTGCCGGTATGCCGCCATTTCGGTTCTTTGTTCACTGTGGCATTGGTAAACGACCGCAGAGTACGAATCGCCTTGCCGTAAATCCCAATGCTCGCTGCGGAGACTTTGGCGCCCGGCGGCTCGTCCATGAAGGGCATGAACTTGTCCGGGAACCCAGGCATCGTGCAGCCGATGCAGATGCCGCCGACATTCGGGCATCCACCGATTCCGGCCATCCAGCCGCGCTTCGGCACATTGCAATTAACGACCGGGCCCCAACAGCCGAGTTTCACGATGCATTTCGGCGAGCCGTACACTTCCGCGAAATCGCCCTGCTCGTAGTAACCCGCGCGATCGCATCCATCGTGCACGGTCTTGCCGAAGAGCCAGGTCGGGCGCAGTTGTTCGTCGAGCGGAATCATCGGAGCCAGGCCAGCCACCTGATATAGAAGATAAAGCACGGTCTCCATGAAGTTGTCCGGCTGGACGGGGCACCCCGGAACATTGACGATCGGCAGGCCGGCTTTTGATTTCCAATCCCAGCCGAGGTAGTCGGCCAAGCCCATCGCACCCGTCGGGTTCCCTTGCATCGCATGAATTCCGCCGTAAGTCGCGCACGTGCCGCAGGCGACTACCGCTAAAGCCTTTGGCGCCAGCCGGTCAATCCAATCCGTGGTCGGAATCGGCTGGTTCGTTTTCGGGTCGGTGCCGAGCGCCGCCCAGTAGCCTTCCTTCTTTATCTTTTCGTTAGGGATGGAGCCTTCCACTACCAGAACGAACGGCTCCAGCTTCCCTTGTTCGGCTTGATACCAATACTTCAGAAAGTCGTCGCCGTTTTCGTAGGCGAGCACCGGATTGTGGAGATGAACTTTGGGCAATCCCGGGATCGCGCCCAACAGCACATCCTCGATGCTGGGCTGAGTTGCCGCCGTGATGGAGACCGAATCCCCATCGCATCCGAGACCTGCGGTGATCCACAAAATGTGTACCTCGGGAACTGATGAAGGCTTTTGCGTTTTGCGACCGTACGGAACCGCTTCGGGGGTCATTACTGGTCCCTCCTTTCAAGCACATGCGAGCATCAGCAGAGGTTTCTCTGCGCGCAACATCCCGAAATAGCGTTGGATCTGGCACCTGCGGAGCACACCGCTGCGGAGCGCGCCGCTCGGGACGTACTTCTATTCAAGATTTCAATTGGAATAATTACAACGGCAGGCGGTTAGTTCAATCAGGCACACGCGGAATTTGTCATCGGGGATGGTTGTAAGGGGACATCGGGGATTCCCCGGTGAGTAGCCCGTATCAATCGCGGCCCTAGCATCGGCCGTTCAGGCTGACCGTCCACTCGATCGCGTGCTGCACCAGCTCCCGCGCGTTGCGCAACGAAAGTTTTTCCTTGATATGTGCCTGATACGATTCGATGGTCTTGACGCTAAGGTGCAATTCATCGGCGATCTGTCGCGTCCCGTGTCCCTGCCCGATCAAGCGAAATACTTCTAGTTCGCGATCCGTCAGGCCGACGAGCGGAGATTTTTTCGCGGAGGAAGCGCCGTGCACGAATTGCTGCAGCATCGTGTTGGTCAGCCGGTCGCTCAGATAAACGCCGCCCTGCAAAATCCGGCGAATCGCCACCAGTACCTTTTCAGTCGCTTCCTGCTTCATGATGTAGCCGTTAGCGCCGGCGCGCATGGCGCGTTCGGCGTAGATCGTTTCATCGTGCATGGAAAGCATCAGCACCGGCAAGTTCTCGGATTTGATGCGGATTTCTTTGAGCACATCCAAACCGTCGGGACCGCTGAGCGAAATATCCAGCAGCACGATGTCCGGCCGCAGCGTAGCGATGGCGTGAAAAGCCGAATGCGCGCCTTCGGCTTCGCCGCAAACCGAAAGGTCCGCCTCGCGGTCGATCAATAGCGCCAGCCCTTGGCGCACGATCGGGTGATCGTCCACCAACAACACCCGATAGCGCCTGGTTTCCGGAGCGAGTTGCGCTTTGCTACCCATGCTTTCCAAGCCCTATTCAACTCCCCGGATGGGAAAGATGCAAGTCACGGTGATGCCCCGCCCTTCGTTGGGTTGCACCTTCAACGATCCACCGACCATGTCCGCGCGATAGTTCGTGATATTCAGCCCCACGCCCGGCGCCGCCGTCGGTTTCTTCGGAAATCCTTCGCCGTCGTCGCGAATCGTCAACGTTCCCGTGCCATTGCGGCCCGACAAGCCAATCAAAATATTCCGCGCTTTGCCGTGGCGGATCGCGTTGCTTACCGCCTCTTGCGCGATGCGATAAAGATGCGTCGCGAGATTCTCGTCATGAATGCGCAGAGGCTTTTGACATTCGAACGTGCACCGGATGTGGAACAATTCTTCCAGTTCCCTCGCAAACTGTTTCAGCGCAGACATCAATCCCAGCGGATCCGCCGCTACCGGATGCAGGCCGCGCGCGAGTTGCCGCGTATTCTCAATCGCCTGGTTCACCATGCGCACAATCTTCGCCGCTTCCCCCGCCTCCGGCAGCGACTGCTCGGAGAGCTTCTGCTCCAGCACTTTGCTCATGAACGCGATGCCGGTGAGGTGCTGGCCCAGGCCGTCGTGCAAATCCTGTGCGATGCGCCGCTGCTCCCGCGCGCTGATATCCAGAATCGCTTCCTCCAGCCCTTTGCGCTCCGTGATGTCGAAGCCCACGCCGTGAATGAACCACGGCCTGCCATCCTCGCGGCGGATCATCTTCGCTTCGCATTGAAACCACAGCACACGGCCGTCGCGCGCGATTACGCGGTACGAAGATCGTAATGGTTTGGCCGACATAAACATCTCCGCCGCTTCGATGCTCCATCGCATTTTGTCGTCGGGATGAATCTGCTGATACCAACGCACTGGATCTTCCAGCCACTCGCTCTGCGAAAATCCCAGCGCCTGCTCGATCTGCGGGCTTACGTAGGCTTCGCCAATTCCCTTGTCCAAATAAGCCATGAATACCACGGCGGGAATTTGCTCCACCAGGGCGCGATACTTCGCCTCCATGTTGAGCAAAGGCGCTTCAGAATCTGTTTTTGTTTCCGGTGTTTCGGCGGCATCTGTGGTGGGATTTAAAAACGCGGCCTGCTGCAAAAATACTCCGGCCAATTGCTGCAATGCTTTCTCAGCCTCCACCAAAGCGGCGGCTTCCCGCTCAGCGCCGGAGAGTTGTGTCGTATCGGCCCGCCAGTTCGCCTGTTTTAGAAAATCAAGCGCCATCTCTGACCCTTAGAAGCATCCAGTCCCTGCGCACAATATGGGTTGCTCGAATCTTCTTGCGCGTAGCCCCAACAATACTTCATCCCTCGCGACGGCTCCGCCACGGCGGCTCCTTATTCAGCGAAGCTTGCGTGAATCTGCGCAAGGCGTGAATCGCGCGGCCGTAGGTCATCACCGCGCTCGAAGAAAGCAACGAGCCCGGCGGCTGATTCATGAACGGCATGAACTTGTCCGGGAATCCAGGCATCGTGCAGCCGATGCAGATACCGCCGACGTTCGGACACCCGCCAATCCCGCCCATCCATCCGCGCTTCCCCACGTTGCACTGCACCACTGGCCCCCAGCATCCCAGCTTCACAATGCAGGTCGGCTGTCCGTAAGCATCCGCAAACTGCGCTTGCTCGTAGTAACCCCCGCGGTCGCATCCTTCGTGTACCGTCGCGCCAAAAAGCCAAGTGGGGCGCAACGCATCGTCGAGCGGAATCATCGGAGCGTGACCGCCCGCCATATTCAGCAAATACAGCAGCACCTCGGTGAAATTATCAGGCTGTACCGGACATCCCGGCACGCACACGATCGGAACGCCCGCGCCCGACTTCCATTCCCAGCCGAGATAATCCGGCAATCCCATGCAGCCCGTTGGATTGCCTTCCATGGCATGAATCCCGCCATAGGTCGCGCAGGTTCCGGCCGCCACCACCGCCCACGCCTTCGGTGCAAGCTTGTCAATCCAATCGCAGGTAGTAATCGGCTGCCCGGTTTCGGCATCGGTGCCGAACGTTGCCCAGTAGCCTTCTTCCTTATTCTTTTCGTTCGGAATCGAGCCTTCCACCACCAAAATAAAAGGGCCGGACTTCCCTTCCGCTGCTTCGCGAAAAAAACGCACGAACTCGTCGCCATTCTCATAAGCGAGAAAAGGATTATGGAATTTTACTTTGGGGACCCAGGGAAAAGCGCCTAGGACAAGGTCCTCGATGCTGGGTTGCGTCGCCGCTGTGACCGCGATGGTGTCGCCATCGCAGCCAAGCCCAGCCGTCAACCACAGGATGTCCATTTCAGCGATAGGAGCCGCATCCCATCGCCGAACTTCGTTCGCGGGACCGCCAGATGTCATATTTTGCTCGGCTCTATCAGGAACGACGCTAATGCATCAATCGACGGGGCTGAGAACGCAACACAGAATCCGGAGAGCGGGTTCAGCGGCCAATTCTAGCCAATTTCCATAATTTCCGCCATGCATTGCGCGGCTCAGCAGCTATGATACTGCGCGAGGAAGACCAAGCAATAGAATGCCGCGCCGCTACCTAGGAATCTTCGGATTTTCAGGAGCGGCTGCGTCATTTGCCATCGTCTGCGTTTTGTTTTCCGCTCTCAGTCTGCTCGCGGCAAATGACGCCGCGCGTCTTTCGGGTGTCGTCGTCGACACGCAGGGCGTCGCCGTCGCTGCGGCTCACGTAAAGTTGACAAACGCCGCGGCGAACTTCACGCGCGAAACGACCACCGACCCACAGGGCCATTTCGATTTCGCCGGGATCCCACCCGGCGCCTACCTGGTGACCGCGGAAATCTCTGCGTTCGCGCCCGTCAGCGCCCCCGTGTCCGTCGTCTCCGGAAAAGAATTGAGCGTGGAACTTCGATTCAAAGAAATTGCGTCGCTGCGCCAAGCCATCACCGTCACAGGCTCGTCAGCTCCGTCGGCGCTCACGCCCGATCCTTCCGAACACGTCGTCGTCCACGACCAAGTGCTCGACGCAAATCCCGGACGCCCCGGCGCGCCGGTCTCGCTTCCCGGCTTGCCCATCGAAACCGCATCGGGCGGCATCAAAGCGCCGCAATATTTCGCGCCGGGCGTCGCGGGCGATCACGGCGAACCGATTGCGCAGTTCTATCAAATTGGAGATTTCCTCTGTCCCAATAATCTTCCGGCCAACGCGCACGGCAACGGCTACTCGGACCCGAACTTCCTGATCGCGCCGGTCATCGAAGCAGTCGCGCTCGATGGCGGCGCGTTCAACGTCCGCGAAGGTAATCACTCGATTGATCGCGCGGCAACCTACGTGCCACACGAACGCCTCGGTGATTTTGTCGAATTCACCGGAGATTACCTTGACGCAGATCTGGTCGCCGGTTGGAGCCCGCGCAATCCCGCAACTAATGGATTCGTTGCCGTCGAAGCATCGTACGGAAACGGCTTTCTTGCACGCCTTGAACACCGCCAGCAATACAAAGTGAATGCGTTCCGCCAATTCAAGTTCGGACGCCACGAACTTACCCTGTTCGGCGTCGGATATTACGGATTCTCGTACGTTCCGGGCCTGATTCCCATCAACACGTTCGTTCCCGACGATACCGTGGACCGCCGACAACTGGACCGCACGCACACCAGCATCTTCGTCGCGAGCGACACCTGGCGTATCAGCGACCAAAAACAGCTCACCTTCTCCGGATTCTTCCGCACCTATAGCCTGAAGCTGCGCTCCAATTTCGCGCCCGACTTCACGCAAAGCCTCGAATTCCCCGGCGGCCTCATTCAGCAAAGTGAAGTCCGCACCGTCGCGGGCGGCGGACTGGTCTACGTCCAGAAAATTCGCCCGTGGATTTCCCTGCTCAGCGGTCTCGATCTTCGCCGTGACGCGCCGCGCGGCCTGGACCTCAATGCCGCGAACGCTCAAGGCGTTTTCGAACCGGTGACGAGCAATAACCTGACGCTTTCGTTCGTCGAGCCGTACGCCGCGCTCGATGGCGCGCTGGGCCGTTATTTTCACTACGATGTGGGCGTGCGCCGCGAAGAAATATGGATGGATAATGAGGACCTGATCAATCCGCAAAACTCGTTCGATAAACTGGCCGGCCTCACACTGCCAAAAGCGACTTTCACAATCCTGCCTGCGGAAAATCGTTTTCTTCCCACGGTTGCGCTCAGCTACGGCGAGGCCTTTCACACCGAAGACCCGCGCATCGGCAGCGGGACCAGCGAACCTCAGCTTCTCGCACCTTCGCGCGCCTATCAGCTCGTAATCGCCAAGGCTATCCAAAAGACCGCATTCAAAATCACGCTGGAGCATGTGACCAATTCGCAGGAACTCGCCAAAATTGATCCGGATACCGGCCTGCAGGAAGATCTCGGCCCGTCGCTCAATCGTTCCATCACGGTTTCACTGCAGAGAAATTTCTCGCAAGGCTCGATCTATGCGTCGTATGCGCAAGCTGACGCACGCGACCGCCTCACCGGCGCGCCCACGCCGGAAGCGCCGCGCTTCATCTGGGACACGGTGGCCACCGAGGATCGTCTGCCGCTCGGCCTGCACGGTCGCTGCGAATTTGAATACGTCCGCGCGAAGCCAGTCGGCGACGGCTTCACTGGCCCCGCAGTCCCTGAATTCCGCGGCGCTCTATTCCGTCCCTTCATGGACGGCCGCATGATTCTATCCACCGAATTTCTGATCGCGAGCGGCTACACCGGCGAAACCACCGAAACTTTCGCCGAGCCGTCAGACTCAACGTATCCGACACCGATCGAACGCGTCGTAGGTGTACCACTGAAGTCGTACATCACGGTGAGTTGGACTTATCACCTCAGCGGGAAACGACAGGGGGAATGAATTTTCACAAGCTCGAAGTATATGCGTCCTGTAGGGACGGGTCTCAGACCCGCCCCTACAAACTTCAGGCCCATTATCAAGCGATTTTCCCTCCGAAACGCTAAAACCGATAATTCAACTCGGTGTATCCCAGCGCGCCATCGGCATTCGCCGGATAAATCTTCTTGATCACGTCTCCGCCGATCGCATATCCGAAATACAATCCAACCGACACTCCGTGCTTCCACTTGTAATCTCCGCTGATGTCATACAAAGTCGCCAGCGAAGTCGCGCCATTCGATGGCCTTCCGCTGAATCCAAACGTCCACGGCTGAAACGCTCCACCGCCCGTGTACCACAAATCGTTTTTGTTGCTAAGCCACAAACCGTGCACATCGCTGCGAATCACCAGTTTCTTCGTGGGACGCAGCATCACTTCCGCGGACAAATCCGTGTTGTTCATCGAATTAAAAAACGGAAATCGCGCATAGACGCGCGGCGTCGGCAAGATCGCGAAGAACGTACCATGCGTTCCGTCCGCCGTGTTGCCATCTCCGCTCGAATAGTAATATTCGCCGCGAATCCAAGGACGCACCGCGCTCGCGAACGTTGGCTGCCACCCACCTTCGGCTGCGAAAGCGCCGGAGCGCTGCTTCAATTGGCCCCACTCGCCGCTCTGCAACACACCCCAACCGAGCAAATCGAATTCACCTGCTGAATTGGTCGGCGCCGCCAGAATGAAGTGCCCGCCGTACGTCCCGATATTGATGCCGCCCAAATCCGTGGCGCGCACCGCGGCCGGGCGATTGTCGGTCTTCACCACGCTGCGATCGTCATTGTAATAAATTCCAAAAGCGCGCCACTCCGCATGACTTTTTCCGAACGCCACCTGCCGCGTCAGCGCCACATATGTCACCGGCGTTTTCACCCAGCCCCAACCATCCACCTGAAAAACGCCGCGCGTGGGAATCGCGCTCACCGCCGTGAAAGTCCACGGCCCATTCCCGTACAAAAATTGCAATCCGTCCAAACTGCGCATCACGTCTGAAAAACCGAAATTCCCGATCAAGCGCTGCCCGATCCGGTCGGCCTTCAGCGCCGCCAGCGTCGGATCCTTTGGCGCGACTTCGCTGCCATCGGTAAATTCAAAGCGCCCCATGCGCAGACTAGCGTGCTTCCATTTGAGCCGCAAAAACACCTGCTTCGGAAAAATGAACGCAGTGTTTTGTTCATTGTGATTCGCGGCGTAATACGAGCCGCCCAGGCCGTATTGTCCGAGCGGCGCAGGATTGACGGCATGTTCGGGAAGGCCCAGCAAGACGGGCGCTTCAAACTCGATGTTCCAATCGTAACTCGGCCGCTCCTGAGAAAAACCGAATCGAATTACCGTCCCCGAATAGCCGTACAAATTCTCGCCACTCGCGCCTTCAAACCAGTCCCATGCCTCATAACGCTCGCGCACGCTGCCGGAAAATGTAACCCCGCCGATCTGAATTGGCTGCACATCCGGCTCTTGTGCCTCCACCACAAACCCCGCCAGCAGCACGAACAGCAACCCGCCCAGTAGCTTTCTCAATGGATCTCCTGTCCATGGGAATTCCTGCCGCCGTTCCGCGCACCCTTCGCTGCGTAAGCTACGCCCGGTCTCACGCAGCTGGAATCGTTGAAAGAGCGCGAAATTGCATGGCAATTTGATGGCGAACGAAAATTTCTGCAATAATGCGAAAATACTAGAGACACGCGTAGCGCAACAGGTTTACTGTCTACGCCGCTTCTACCTTGAATCTCCAAGCCAAATCCGTCGGCAAAAAACTGCTCAAAATCGCAGGGGCGCTCGTCGCGCTTTACGCGATCATCACTGCCGCGCTCTTCGCCATCATGCTGCGGCCGCCGGACAAGTTCGCCGGCACGATGAAGTACGTTCCCTGGCCCGCGTTCGTGGTTCTACCGTTCAAGCCTTTGTGGAACGTAGCCCGCAAAGGCCACCTCGCCATCGGCGACATAGCCCCGGATTTTTCACTGGAGAGCCCGGATCACAAGAGCACTTTTCAGTTGTCATCCATGCGCGGCCAGAAACCGGTCGTCTTGGTTTTTGGAAGTTACACCTGACCGCCTTTCCGGCGGGAGGTTCCCGACCTCAACAAGCTCTACGAACAATATAAGGACCGCGTTGCGTTCTACGTCGTATACATTCGCGAAGCCCATGCCAGCGACGTCTGGCAGGATCCCGACAATCTGGACGACCACGTCGTCTTCGCCAGCCCCAAAAATTTCGCGGAACGCGAACAAATGGGCCAGATGTGCGTCATCAAACTCGGCATACATTTTCCGGCGGTGATTGACAGCTTTGACAACGCTACTGAGCGCAATTACACGGGCTGGCCCGACCGCCTCTACGTGATTGACCGCGATGGCCGCGTCGCCTTTAAAGCACGGCCCGGCCCGTTCGGTTTTCGTCCTCAAGGCGTCGCGGACACGCTGCAAATGCTAGTCCCCGCATCGACGCCCTGATTCCCGCGCTGGCGCCGTCTGCGAGTGTTTCGCCCAATTTCCACCGCTTCGGACTGGCACCTTTTCTGTCCTTCTGGACAGCTTGCCGCTTACATCCCGGGCTCTTACTCTCTTCGTACGCAAACATTCATTCCCAGCCCCAGCTCCGGGGCCTTGCCCGGTTAGTATTTGCGTCGTGTTCCGCCGCGCAGCTCGGGAGGCGAACCACATGAAGTCTGCCAAACGTCCATTCCCTGCTCTGGTGCTTGCTAGCGTGATCGCGCTCCTGCTCTTGCACACCGGATGCGTCGGCACGAGTGGAAGCAGCCACTCAGGCGGCGGTGGAGGAGGCAATAGCACGCCCGCAACGCCCACGGGCTTGGCAGCTACCGCCGGCAATGCGCAGATCACTCTGAGCTGGGCGGCTGATTCCGGCGCGACCGGCTATTACGTCAAGCGTTCCACCACCACGGGCGGCCCCTATACGCAGATCGCAACGCAATCAACCACCACGTACGTCAACGCCGGCCTCACCAACGGCACAAAATATTTTTACGTAGTAGCAGCTTACAGTTCGGCAGGATCGAGCGCGAATTCCGCGGAAGTGAGCGCCACTCCCGCGCTGCCGCCGCCATCAGCGCCGACGGGACTCTCCACGGCAGCCGGAAACGCGCAAATCACTGTGAGGTGGAACGCCAGCACAGGCGCGACGAGTTACCAGGTGAAGCGCTCGACGACCAGCGGCGCAGAAACGCAAATCTCGGCGCCCACTGCGAACAGCTTCACGGATGCCGGCCTCAGCAACGGCACCAAATATTTCTACGTCGTCTCCGCGGTAAACGCCGGCGGGGAAAGTGCGAACTCCTCTGAAGTCTCAGCCACGGCGACCGCTCCCGCGACGCCTCCTGCAACTCCAACAGGCCTGCAAGCTACAGCCGGAAACGCGCAAGTCGCACTGACCTGGAACGCCAGCACAGGCGCGACGAGCTATCACGTCAAGCGCTCCACCGCGAGCGGGGGCCCCTTCAACAGCTCATTGGCTTCACCGACCGGAACAAACTACACCGACGCGGCGGTGCTCAACGGCACGGCTTACTACTACGTCGTCTCCGCCGTCAACGCGACAGGCGAAAGCGCCAATTCCGCGCAAGTAAGCGCCACGCCCACCGCTCCCACAGTGAATGTGACGATGACAATCGATCCCAGCAAGACCAAACCGATTTCCCCATGGATCTACGGCATCAATTTCTATTCGGGAGTCACCGGCGCCCCGCCGCAGCTCACTTTCGACCGCGCCGGCGGTAATCGCTGAACCGCCTACAATTGGGAAACCAACGCCTCGAACGCCGGCAACGATTATCTCTACGAGAACGACGACTACCTAAGCAGCAGCACCGTTCCAGCTGAAGCCGTACGCAGCTTCATCGCTGGCGACCAATCCAACAATCTAGCGAGCCTGATCACCGTGCAATTGCAAGGTCTCGTTGCCGGCGACGAAGCCGGACCCGTGAGCGTCAGCAACCCTCCCGACCTCTCGCGTTTCAAACAAGTTGTAGACCAAAAATCCACGGTGTCGAGCGCACCGTTCACGCTCACGCCGCCCACCACCGACAACTACGTCTTCATGGACGAATTCGCCTGGGCACTCGATCAAAAATTCTTGGGCATGAACATCTTCGGCGCAAATCCCGCGCGCCCCACGTTCGTGAGCCTCGACAACGAACCCGAGCTGTGGAATTCGACGCACCTCGAGGTGCAAGGGCCTAATCCGGTCACATCCGACGATTACATTGCGAAAACGATCACTCTCACCGAAGCGCTCAAGAACCAGTTTCCGAATATGCTCATTTTCGGCCCGGTGCACTATGGTTTCCAGGGCATCTACAATTGGCAGGGTGAATTGAACGCCACGCCCACCGGCGCAAATTGGTTCCCAGACAAATACCTCACGGCGATCAGCGCCGCATCCGCCACCTATGGCAAGCGCTTGGTCGACGTCTACGATTTCCACTGGTACGCCGAAGAATACGATTCGAGCGGGACGCGCAGCCTCGACTTGACCGGAACCACTCTCACCGACGCTCAGGTGCAGCTCATCGTGCAGAGCCCGCGCGCCCTCTGGGATCCCACCTTCACGGATTCCACCAACAGCAATCCCTGGATCTACGAAGAACTCGGCAACTCTCCGATCAACATCCTCGGCCGCCTGCAATCCAAAATAAACGCGGAATTCCCCGGCATGAAAATTTCGCTCACCGAATACGAAAGCGGCGGATGGAATCACATTGCCGGGACGATCGCGCAAGCCGATAACCTCGGCATCTTCGGCAGCCAAGGAGTTTTCGCCGCGAATTTCTGGCCGCCCAATGGCACCTACTCGTACGCTCTCGCCGGATTCCGTGCCTTCCGCGACTTCGACGGCGCCGGCGGCAATTTCGGCGATACTTCGCTTCAATCCACCTCAAACAACGTGCAAGACGTCGTCGTCTACGCCAGCTCCGATAGCACCACGCCGGGCCGCTACGTCTTCGTCGCAATCAACCGCTCCACCACCGCTCAGGTGACCGCCATCGAAGGCCAATCGCTTTCCGGCACGGCCAAGCTTTATCAAATGACCGCTAGCACTGCCCAAGACCAAAGCACCGTGCAGCCAGTTTCCACCGGGTCGATGACCGTGAGCGGCTCGACGTTGACGCTGACGTTGCCCGCTCTGAGCGTCACTACCATCGAGGTCAACTGATTCTCGCGACGCGTGATCGTCGCCGCCTCTGCGCGCTTTCCTTGTTCGCGAAACGCGCCATTCGGCGCTACATATCGGGCATCCGGCCTAGTACCGCCCGGCGCCGCCACCTGTACCAAAACTGTACTCGATTTTTCTTGCCGCGATTTCGGAGTCAGCGTAGTGTGCCTGCACGCAGTTTCCGCCCAGCCATTCCTATCGCGCGCGACGACGTCACCGACAAGGAGGCCTCTCATGACCTTGCTCAAGCCCTTTCCCGGCTCGGATGAAAATTCTGCCAATTTAAATTCAAAAGGCGCAGGCCGCCGCAAATTCATCAGCGGACTGAGCAGTGCGGCGGCCGCGTCAATCGCGATGAGCGCCGCGGGCTTGGGGTCGCCTGGAGCAGCCGCCGGCGGCCAATCGAATTCGTCTTCGTCTTCCTCTTCCTCTTCCAGTTCTTCAGGGAGCACCCGCGCGCAGCAGAGTTTTGTGAATCGCCGCAACGCCGCGATGGCGGAACTGAACGTTCCCATTCCACAGCAAATCACCAACGGCTATGAGCAGCGTTATCCCCACCGCATCGGAAATTTTTCAAAAGGCTTGGCGCACAATAGTATCGGCGAAGTGGAACCCGCCTCCTACAACAGCCTCCTGCAAGCCATCCAGGGCGGTGAACCGCAGCAGTTCGCGCAAATCGTCCTCGGGGGCAATACGCCTCTCGTAGATCCGCAGTCGGGCCTGGCCTTCGACCTCGAAGGAACCGACTCGCACCAACTCGCGATCGGCACGCCTCCGGCCGTCGCAAGCCAGCAAATGGCCGATGCCGCAGTTGAAAGTTATTGGATGGCTTTATGCCGCGACGTCAATTTCACGCAATACGGCAACGAGCCCCTCACGCAAGCCGCGATCGCGGAACTGAATTCACTCGCGGCATTCGGCGGCCCGCATCCCGTCACGCTGCAAAATCTTTTCCGCGGATTCACGCCCGGCGACGCCCTCGGCCCCTACCCATCGCAGTTCATCCTGCAACCGCTGACGTACGGCGCGATTCCCATCACCCAGATGATGACGACCTATGTTCCCGGCCTCGACTACATGACCGACCAAACTTCCTGGCTCGCCGTGCAGAATGGCCAAGGCCCGTTCGCCGCGAATCAAGCCGACCCCAACATCCAGCACATTCGCAACGGCCGCGGCTTGAGCGCGTACGTTCACGTGGACGTGCTCTTCGAAGCGTACTTCAATGCTTGCGTCAAGCTGGTTGATAGCGGCGCACCACTAGACCCGAATAATCCCTATGTGAATTCAACCACCCAAACGGGTTTCGGCACCTTTGGCACGCCGCACCTGAAAACTCTCGTCGCGGAAGTCTCCCAGCGCGCGCTGAAAGCAGTCTGGTACATGAAATGGTTCGTGCATCGCCACCTGCGTCCCGAAGCCTTCGGCGGCCTCGTGCACATGACGAAAACCAATCAGGCCAGCTACCCTCTGCATCCTGACGTTCTCAATTCGCACGCCGTCGCCGCAGTTTTCGCGAAGAACAATTCTTATTTCTTGCCGCACGCTTTCCCGGAAGGCTGCCCACAGCATCCTTCCTATGGTCAAGGCCACGGTACGGTTGCCGGAGCGTGCGCCACGATCGTCAAAGCCTGGTTCAACGATCTCACTCCGCTCACTTCGATCCCGGGCTTCACGATCATGCAGCCCAGCGAAGATGGGTTCTCGCTCGTTCCCTACGAGGGTTCCGACGCCAATCAACTCACCATCGGCGGCGAAATGAATAAACTGGCGGCCAATATCGCCATCGGCCGCAACCACGCGGCCGTTCATTGGCGCCATGATTACCAGGATTCACTGCCCCTCGGCGAGGCTGTGGCCATCTCGATGCTCAATGACATGGCCCACAATTGGAATGAGAACTTCGAAGGCTTCTCATTCACCAGATTCAACGGCCAAAGAATCACCGGCGTCGGCGCAAACTCAAAATAACCGCGCGGAATACGGCCGCAGCTGCTTGCGTCCGATGGCACTGTGCGCGTAAGCGTGCAAGAATTGCTGCCGAATTCGTCGCGGACTCGTACCTTTACTTAAGGTCAATCCGGTACGACGATTTTCCCCTGCCGTGTCGAAATTCCCTCCGAATTTTGCGCGCGGAACACTGTAGCTACATCCGCAACGCGTTGAACCGTAGCGAGTTCAATTCTTTTTAGTAGTGTTTGGTACCGAGCGTGCACCTTGCCTACGGGGTGACACATTCACCGCAGGAGGCCGTGGCATGAGAAGGAAACAGATTCAGAGCTGGGCGGCGATTTCAGCTCTCACCGGATTTTTATGCGTGGGCACGCCCGCCCTCGCGCAATCAACTCCCGATCAAAATTCTCGGCCGGAAAACGGCGACGAAATCTACCACCATTCCGTGGCCGAATTCGATCAGTTCCTCGACAGCCATCGCGAAACCGCTGATCAACTACGCAAAGAGCCGGACTTGGTTCTCAACGATCAATTTTTGAAGAGCCATCCGGAATTGCAGAATTATCTGTTGCAGCATCCCACCGTTCGCGACCAAATGCGCAAAGATCCGAACGAGTTCATGACAGCGGAAGCGACTTTTGAACAGCGCGGCGACAACGACGCCAACGACCGCCGCGATCGTGCCCGCAACGGTGACCGTCGCGACGTCGCCGGTTTTGATCGCTTCCTCGATAGCCATCGCGAAACTGCGCAGCAGCTTCGCAAACAGCCGGACCTCGTGCTGAACGCCGAGTTCCTGAAGGGCCATCCGGATTTGCAGCAGTATTTGCAGCAGCATCCTGCAGTCCGCGATCAGATCCGCAAGGATCCGAATGCCTTCATGGCCCAGGAAGCCAGCTACGAGCAGCGTGGTGATCAGCGCGGGGATCAGCGAGCCGATCAACGCGGTGATAACGACACACGCGGCGACCAACGCGCCGATAATAACGCCAGCAGCGATCGTGACCGTGATGCCAACGCCGATCGCGACCGCGACGTAGAACGCGACCGCAATGGCGACCACCGCGCCGTGGCCAATTTCGATCAGTTCCTCGATAGCCACCGCGAAACCGCCGAGCAACTCCGCCGCGATCCTTCACAAATCAATAACGACGAATTTGTGAAGAGCCATCCGGCGCTGCAGGCTTACCTGCAACAGCATCCTGAAGTGCGTCAGGACGTCAGCCAAAATCCGAACGGCTTCATGCAGCAGGAAGCCCGCTACGACCGTAATGACAACGGCATGGACCGTGACTCGGACAGCCGCCGCCAGTTCGGAGAATTCCTCGGAAACCACTCCGATGTCTCGCGTCAACTCTCCGAAAATCCTTCCCTGGTGAAAGACCACGAATACATGGACAACCATCCGGAGCTTCGCGACTACCTGAATTCGCATCCGGACGTTCAACAGCGCCTGACAGCGGATCCCGATAACTTCGTCAAGTCTGCGCAGAAGTTCAACACCACTACTACTCCTGGAATGACCACCAAGCCTGCGACGACGACGCCGGGGACGACGCCTGGAGATGCGACCAAGACTCCGATGCCCGACGCTACTAAACCACCTAAGCTGTAAAACCCGGCCACTCGCGCGGTTGGAAGACCTGAAACAATCGCGGTCTTCCAATCCGCGGGAGCCGTTTCGTTCGTTCGCGCCGATGTCTTTGGTAGGGAGCTATCGTTTCACAGTTCACAAATTCGCCGCAGACGAACCCGTTTTCCAAGGAGACGTTATGAACGCGAAAATCCCCCTGGTTCTGGCTCTCGTCGTCGCTTCCGCGACTCCGCTCCTCGCCGGTGGCGGCGACAAGAAGAAACCGCCTGAGCGAGCCACTCTGGAAAAAATGGAAGCAGTTCCCTGTGGCGCCACCCAAAAGGGTATCGCCGGCTTAGGTTCGCTGTGGGCTTCAGCGGGCATCACGCATATGAACTCCAACGAGAAACTGTGCCCGCAGTACACCGTATTGACCGACGAAATGGAGTACGACATCCGCCCGACTGATCTGAAGCACGCCGTCATCCTGCCCGTCGGCAAGGAAATCGAATTCAAAATCAAGAAGGACCACATGTATCTGAAGGTACCCGACGCCCATCAGAAGATGCAATCCTACGAAGTGGTTTCGATGAAACCAACAAACTCAGATGCCGACGTCAAGGACGCGTCCACGAAATCGGACTCGCACTAAAAGAGTATTTGCCATAAAAGCAATCAACACTCGAGCGCGCCCGTACCAACCCCGCTCGCAAGGGTTCGTAGGGGCGCCGCTTGCTGCCCCCGGTTTAGACGCAGATTAATAGACATTGCTTGTGCCCGCTAAGAATTGTCCGCTGACGCCCGCGTATTAAAAAAGATACAATCCCTGTCTCTGGGAAATCGCCGCCCGCGAATCGAGGAACCTCATGGAACACAACCTGCAAGATACCATTGCGCTGCTGACGCGCACTCCGGCCACGCTCAACGCTCTTCTGCGCGACCTTCCGGAATCCTGGACGTTGCAAAATGAAGGCATCAACACGTGGAACGCGTTCGATATCGTCGGCCATCTGATTCACGGCGAACGCACCGACTGGATGCCGCGCGCTCGCATGATCCTACAATTCGGCCAGACGCAAACCTTCGTGCCATTTGACCGCTTAGGACACGTGCACGAGAGCGAAGGCAAGGCGCTCGACCAGCTGCTTGATGAATTCGCCCGCCTGCGCGGCGAGAATCTTGACGAACTGCGCCTGATGAATTTACGGCGTGAAGACCTCGAGATGAGCGGAAAGCATCCAGCGCTAGGAACGGTCTCTCTATCACAATTGCTCGCCGCTTGGGCAGTGCATGATTTGACTCACCTGCACCAACTGACGCGCGTAATGGCCCACCAATACCGCGTCGCCACCGGCCCATGGCATATGTACCTCGGGGTGCTGCAATGCGCCGGCCACAGCGCCTGAGGAATCAGCGGTGATGAAGAATAAGGGCGGATTGCTTTTCAGTTGCGAATTTCGAGCAGCAACTCTAAACCTTCCGGCTTCGAACTGTTAACTTTCCGCTACCAATCGCATCCCAAACTTGCCCGCCGATTCGCGCTGCCTCATAATGAAATGGGCGTACGGCGGGTATGAAAAAGTCCTTCATTCTGGTGTTGGCAATTTTTGGCGGGCTCGCGGGCCTGGCTATTGGTCTCGCCGCGGGGCGCTCGGGCCAACCTCGCCCGCGCCATCTGCCGTCGCCCTTCGCGTCCACACAATCCGCCACGAAGTCGGCCGCAATAACATCAGCGCACGCCGCACTTCCCACACACGCGAGCGCCGATTCAGGGGATCACCCGGACAATCCGGCAAGCGATCGATCGAGCGATGACTCCGAGGAACGCGTCGTCCGCTTTGCCAGCAACCCCCAGCCGATGCCGCCATTCCTAGTCACTGATCTCAATGGCAACGCCGTCTCCACCGCAGCCTGGAAAGGCAAGGTTGTCTTCATAAATTTTTGGGCCACCTGGTGCCCCCCGTGCCGCGCGGAAATTCCCGTGCTGATTGACCTGGCGAACCGTTACAAGGACCGCCTGCAAATTGTCGGCGTCTCGCTCGACGACGATGATCCCCAGGACGTAAAAAAATTCGCCGAGCATTTCGGCATCAACTATCCCATCGTGATGGCCAGCCCTGAAATCGTCGCAGAGTACGGCGGCGTGCCGGCGCTGCCCACGCTCTTCGTGATCAATACCGATGGCAAAGTAGTACAGAAGCACGAGGGGCTTTACTCCCCGGAACTCTACGAAACAGAGGTGCGCCTGCTGCTCGGCTTGCCCGCTGACGCGCAGGTGGAAACGTTCGAGGATCAGGGACAAATCTTCCTGAAAAACGCGGCACTCGCCACTGAATTGCCCGATGTGGATTTCAGCGGCCTGACGCCGGAGATGAAGAAGGCCGCGTTGAGACGCCTGAATTCCGAGACGTGCGATTGCGGATGCCGCCTGACGCTCGCCCAGTGCCGCATCAACGACACTTCGTGCCCCAAGAGCAGGAAACTGGCCGCAAACGTAGTAAAGGAAATCACTGAAGGGACGTCGCCGCCACCGTCACCAGCGACGCCGGACTCCGCGCCAGCGCCCGTAATCCGAAAACCGCCGGCACCTGCGGCAGCAGCGCCCCCGTCCCCAGTAGTCCCGCCAGCGCCGCCCGCCTCGGACCACGACTAATCGCCGCGCCAAAAGCGCAAATCACGAAGCCGGACGCAGCTCGTCGTGCCCTACTGCGCCTGATCGTATGGCAAACACTGTTGTAGCTGGACAATCGCTGCGTTGTTTGCTTTCAGCGTGTCTTCTTTATGCCCGCCCCAGTCGCCTCCCACGCGCTGCAATCGTTGGTTGGCCCGCCGCAGCGCGGTGATGGCATCTTGAAGCTCTGGATGCAATTCCGCCGGCGGCGCGGCCGGCGCCGTTACCGGAAAACTCAACGCCAGGATCAGGATTACCAAAGCAAACAAGCTTACAAACGGACGCTTCATCAAGCTCTCCTCTGAATGCGAATTTAGGTTCCGCCTAGCTACTTATGCCGAGAAACCGCACACCACACAATATCGCATCGCCGCTCACAAAGAATCAATCGGGTGGAATGTGGCAACAGGCAGTCGCAGCGGAGGAATTGGCAGCCAAGCGGTCGTTGCGGACACTCCTAAATTCTACTGGGGCGCGAGATGTGGTGCATCGGGCGGAGCAATCACGGCGTTCGACGATGGTGTTGCGCGCTCCACGTTCGAGTTCAAAATCACCAGATCCACGCGCCGATTCCTCGCACGCCCTTCCGCCGTGTCGTTCGGCGCGACCGGATAATATTCGCCGTAGCCGGAAGCGGAAAGGCGCTCCGGCGCAATCGCATACTTCGTGATGAATAGCTTGATGATTTCGGTAGCGCGCGCGGTCGAGAGTTCCCAGTTCGAATCGAATCGCGCACTATGAATTGGAACGTTGTCGGTATAGCCCTCGATGCGTATCCGCATCCGCTCCGGCCCAATCACTTTGACGATCGCGGAAAGCGTCGGCAAAGCCCGTGGCCCCAGCGCCGTGGAACCGCTGTCGAAAAAGCCCGCTTCGCGAAGGCTAACGACTACGCCTTCTTTAGTCGGCGTCACCGATACGGTTTGCTCCTTGATCTGGGGCGCGAGCAGGGCGTCCAGCTTCGTCTGCACGTCTTCCAGGTTTGGACGGTCCGGCGCCTCCGCCAGGTTTCCCTCCGGCGAATTCACCAAGCGGCCCATCGCTTGCAGCCTCTTCACGTTCTCGATCATTTGCACGTCGGCGAAAGGCAGCGGTTCGGTATCCACCAGCCCCGGCTTCGAATTCGACGCATCAAAAATGCCCATCTGCTGGAACGCGACTTGAATGGCCATGGCCAGCTGCCCGGCTTTCCGCTTGTCCACCTGCGACGAAGAGTAGTTGATGTAGACGTCCACCACGTTGGTCATCGTGTCGAATGACAAATTCCACACATGCTCGATGATCTGCGCGCGCGTCACATCCTGTCCCGCGTTGCGCATCAAATACTCCAGTAAAGTAAACTCCTTCGGAGTCAGCTCCACCCCGCGCGAAGCGCGCTTCACCGAATGCTCCACGCGATTCAACTCCAGATCGTCCATGCACAAAACCGTATTCGAAGCCCGCCCGCCTCGCCGCAAAAGCGCCCGCACCCGCGCGGACAACTCCGAAAATGCAAACGGCTTGAGAACCAGATCGTCCGCACCCATATCCAATACTTCCACACGGTCTTCCGGATGGTTTCTTCCGGAGAGCACGAGGATCGGCAATTGCTGCTGCTTCGCGCGAAATGACTGCAGCACCTGCATCCCGCCGGAGACTGCCAAGTTCATATCCAAAATCGCCAGATCGTAGCTGCGCTCCGCCACCATCTGCTTGGCTTCTTCGCCATTCCGCGTTAAATCAACCGTGTAATGTTCGGCATCGAAACTACTGTGGAGAAACGTAGCTAACGCTGGGTCGTTCTCAGCCACTAAAAGACGCATTGCTGCTCCTGGGGAAGGGGGAAATTCTAAATATTAGGAAGGGGGAATGAACTTTAGTTAAGGTTAGCGAAAGTGTCAAAGGAAATCTTCATCATCGCCACAAATTTTCGAAGGAGTTAATACTCGTGGGAAATTTCAACCAGAATGAAACAGTTCGCGACGGCGCACGCACCAGAACGGAACAGATTCCGTCCCTGCTCGCACAACCCCATTACGGGTGCGTCATCTTTTCCGGTTTCACCAGCTCGTCAAACTCTTCCGCGCTCAAATGACCAAGCTTCAATGCAGCTTCCCGCAAACTAATATGCTGCTGATGCGCCTTGTGCGCGATCTCCGCCGCCTTGTCATACCCAATCTTCGGGCTCAGCGCCGTCACCAGCATCAGAGAATTCTTCACGTTTGCAGCGATACGGTCCATATCCAATTTCATGCCGTTCACGCAATGCTCCACAAAGGAACGACACGCATCCGCCAGCAAACGCACCGAATTAAGAAAATTGTGAATCATTACAGGTTTGAAAACGTTCAGCTGGAAATTACCCTGCGAGCCCGCGAAACCGATTGCCGCGTCGTTGCCGAACACCTGCACGGCAACCATCGTCATCGCTTCCGACTGCGTCGGGTTCACTTTCCCCGGCATAATCGAAGATCCCGGTTCATTTTCCGGCAAAATCAATTCGCCGAACCCCGCGCGCGGCCCTGAAGCCAGCCAACGCACATCGTTCGCGATTTTCATCAGCGAAGCCGCCAGAGTTTTCAATGCCCCGCTCGCAAAGACGATTTCATCGTGCGCGGAAAGCGCCGCAAACTTGTTCGGATGTGACTTGAACGGCTGCCCCGTCAACTCCGCGATCTTCTTGGCAGCCCGCTCCGCGAATTCCGGATGCGCGTTCAACCCCGTTCCGACCGCGGTCCCGCCGATCGCCAATTCGTGCAGCCCCGGCAAAACCATCTTCAGCCGGTCCACATCCCGATCCAACTGGCTCACCCAACCCGACATTTCTTGTCCGACAGTCAAGGGCGTGGCATCCATCAAATGCGTGCGCCCAATCTTCACCACTTTCGCAAACGATTTCGCCTTCGAATCAATCGCATCGCGCAACCGCTCGACGGCAGGAATCAACACCTCCGCCACGCGCGAAGCAGCAGCAATATGCATAGCCGTCGGAAACGTATCATTCGACGACTGCGACATATTCACATCATCATTCGGATGAACCGGCTTCTTGCTGCCCAACACTCCCCCGGCGATCTCAATGGCCCGGTTCGAAATCACTTCGTTCGCGTTCATGTTGGTCTGCGTGCCGCTGCCGGTCTGCCATACGTGCAGCGGAAAATGCTCATCCAGTTTTCCCGCGATCACCTCATCCGCCGCCTGCACGATCAGCTTCGTCTTCTCCGCCGAGAGCTTGCCCAAATCCTGGTTCACCAGCGCCGCGGCCTTCTTCAAAACCCCAAAAGCGCGTATCAATTCCGGAGGCATGGTGTCCCGGCCAATGTCGAAATGAATCAGCGAGCGCGCAGTCTGCGCCCCGTAATAACGGTCGTTCGGCACCTCGATCTTCCCCATGCTGTCCGATTCGACCCGCATTCCGGCCTTCGCCGCCACCGACGCCTTAGCGTCCACGTTCCCTCCCGTAATCACTCCGCCGCGCAAACTAAAGGCAAATCGGTGCTCCCTTTAGCCGCTCCGTCTCGCATATATAAGGATACTGCGGAAACCACCACCGCGCAGCCGCCAGTTGCTCCCGTTGGCCTCAAAAGCGCAAGCTCGACGCGTCGAAAAGTCTATGTGCAAACAAGGGAATCTTTGTAGGCCGTAGCTTTAGCTACGGCCTAAACTCCGCAAAATCAAAGCGGCTTCAGTTTATCCTGAGGCGCCGATGGAATCGGAGCCGAAGGGCCGCTGAGGTCAGAAATCCGAGTTGTGGATCAGACTCTGAAGCCTCCCGCCAATCAGCCGATTCCACCTACTGGCCTGGCAAACGCCCACAAGGACGCGCGGTCAGCTGTCCCGCCCTTGGACTTACGTACAGGCATGTTTTCAGAAACGTTCGCGCTACGATGCTCTCAGGCAAACTCCAAAACAGTCTAAAATTGTCTCTGCGAGCTGGGGACATAACTTTCTTCATCGCGCCATTTTTCTGGTTCGCTGTCTGGGGGATAGCACGATCGTATGACCTCGCTATTCAAATTTGGCTTTTCTCGTGATCGTGCCGCAAACGCCACCGCCACGGCCACCGCCGAGCCCGGCCCTGCTATAGAACTCGCTGCCGCCGCAGCAGCTCCCAAGCGCGCCGAACAGCCTCCTCCCGCGCCAGCGCCCGTTGACGACGCCCAATTGCAGGAATTCCTGCTCAAGAATTTTCTTACGACCGAGCCCGCGCCGGCTGAGACAGCCGCGCCTGAAGCTGCCATGCCGGCGAACGTTCCCCCTGCTCCGGCCGCTTCGCCCGCTCCGACGCCCGCGCGGAATGCTGCTCCCAAAGCCGCGCCAGAACCAGCACCGGCGCCAGAATCCGTACCCGAGATTGCCGCCGAATCAATGCCGGAAATGCCGGTCGAATCAGCGTTGCAGCCCGCCCCGGCAGTCACGCATCAGACCGATCCAGATCCGACGCCCGAATCCGCACCGGCGACGCAACTGATCACGGAGCCAATCTCGAACTCCATCACCCTCGCCGACCTCCACGAAAGCCAGGAAGTGATCGCCGAGGCCCAACTCGCGACCGGTTCTGAGCCGCCCGCTCCTCCAAAAGTAGCCCCTCACGAATGGGCGCTCGAAGAAACTCTCGCAAACCATAAAGAGTGGCTCGATTCGCACGCCGCCGTCGGTGCCAAAGCCGATCTGCGCAACGCCAAGCTCCAAGACACCGAACTGATCGGCGTCAACCTGCGCTATGCCGATTTGCAGGACGCCAATCTGAAATCTTCCGACCTGTTGCTGGCCGATCTTCGCGACGCTTGCCTGGTCCGCGCCAATTTGCAGGAAGCCTGCTTGGTCGGTGCCAATCTGGAAGGCGCGAATCTGGAAGGCGCGTCGCTCGAATCGGCCATGGGTCTCCTGCCCCGCCAACTTGCCGGCGCCAATCTGCACGAAGCGTCGCTGCCCGCGCCCATTCTCGAATTCAATGCCCTCCCCGAATTCGCGCGCACCGCAAACACCGCCGCACGCCTCTTCGGCACCACGCTGGCGCTAAGCCTGCTTTCCTGCCTCGCCATCTGGAAGACCAAAGACATCCAACTTCTCGCCGATTCCGCCATCATTCCGTACTTGCGCTCCTCCGCCGCTGCCGCCGCCGTGCCCACGGACCAAATCTATCTGATCGCCCCCGCTGTCCTGCTCGTCGTCTATCTCTGGTTCCTCTACAACCTGCAGCGTGTCTGGGACGCCGCGCTCGAACTCCCAGCCATCTTTCCTGATGGACGCGTTCTAGGCCAAAAAGCTCCGCGCATCATCACCGGCCTGCTCCGCACGCATTTTCGCTGGATGAATCCCGACGCGCCCTCGACGCGCGTAATCGAGAAGGCCAGTTCCGTCTTGCTTGCGTATTGGCTCGTTCCCGTAGTGCTCCTCTTCTTCTGGGCGCGCTACCTCACGCTCCAGGAAATCCATGGCTCGTCCTTGCAAATCGCCGTCACCCTCGTCGCCGTCGGCGTCGCGTTCTATTGCACCACCAGCGTCGGCCGTCCCCCCGAAATTTGGGCCGCGCAAGGGCGTCCCACCAAGGACTACTTCGCGCGCTTGAAGTTCCTGAAACCCGCCACTCTGCTCGCATCGATCTTTGTGGTTTTGTCGCTGATTTCCGCCGGCACCGTCGCAGGCGTTCCCCACGATAAAGCGCGCGCCCCGCAATTCGCCGCCGCCAGCGTCCGCCGCTGGGTGCCGAGTTTCCTCTGGGCGCTCGGATATGACCCGTATGCCGAGCTTACCGAAGCATCCATTTCGCGCCGTCCGCCCAACTGGAACGGCTCGGACGACCAGCTTTCCTCCGTCGAAGGCGCGCATCTGAATGGCACGAATTTCCGTTACGCCCAGGCCTACGGAATATTTCTCGCCAACGCGCATCTCTTCCGCGCCAATTTCCAGGGCGCATTCCTTTCGGAAGCAGATATGCGCGGCGCCGATCTCGGCCAGGCCAACATGAAATTCGCGGTACTCGACCGCGCGCAAATGAATCGCGCCAATCTCGACCGCGCACAGCTCGACGGCGCCAATCTCGCGCGCGTGGATCTCCGCGGAGCGAACCTCACGTACTCTTCGCTCACCGACGCGGTCCTCGTGGACGCGCGCCTCGATGGCGCCAGCCTCTACGCCACCCACGCCGAAAACGCCACGCTGATTCGCGGCAATCTCGAAAAGGCCGATATGCGCGAAGCGCATCTCGATGGCGCCAATCTCGAAAGCGCCGACCTGCAGCAAGCCTTTCTGTGGTCCACAAAACTCGCCGGCGCAAACCTGCAGAAAGCTCAGCTGGCCACCGCGATCTTCATCGACGCAGATTTGCGCGGTGCCGATCTCCGCGGCGCTCAATTCAATGGCACGGTACTCAACGGCGCGAATCTGCAGAACGCCAATCTTGACGGCGCAGACCTGCGCGGCGCCCTGCAGCTAGCGGCAAGCCAGATTTGCTCGGCAAAATCGCGCCAAGGCGCCCTCCTCGACGCAACCCTGCAAACGCAAGTAGACTCGCTCTGCGGCGTTCCGCACCAGCCATAAGCGAACCGAAATCACGAAATCGCAAGCAGCCTGAACGATTAGAGCTCCGCCGACTTCCACAATTCGAAACCTTACAACGTCCCGTCTCCGTTACAATCAATCCGGAGGCAACGATGCATCCATGGCATGACCTAAGTCCCGGCGAACACGTCCCTCAGGAATTTCACGCCGTTATCGAAATCCCACTCGGCTCCAGTGTCAAATACGAGCTCGACAAAGCCAGCGGCATCATCAAAATGGACCGCGTCCTCTACTCCGCCGTCTACTATCCCGCAAATTACGGCTTCATCCCGCAATCGCTAGCCGAAGACCACGATCCGCTCGACGTCCTCGTCCTCTGCCAGGTTCCCGTAAATCCGCTAACCATCATGTACGCGCGCACCATCGGCCTCATGGCCATGATCGACTCCGGCACGATTGATCACAAAATCATCGCCGTCGCCACGGCCGACCCCGAATACAACTCCTACCACGAAGCCAGCGAACTTCCCCCGCACAAACTAGCCATGGTCCGCCGCTTTTTCCAGGACTACAAACAGCTCGAAGGCAAAATCGTCGAAGTGGACGCCATCCAACCAGCCGCCGCAGCTTACCCCGTCATAGAAGGCGCCTTAGCGCGTTACGACAAAAAGCGCCGCGCCGGCTATCACAAAAAATAGCTCCAGTGGGAAATCGCAAGCGTCCAAGCCAAGCACGATCTATGTGGAGTGCGGCGGCGCGCCGCCGCTTTTACGGCCCCGGACGCGCAGCGATTACCACCCGCTGAGCAACCTTCACAGGCGATGAAAAGGTGAACTGTCCCACGCTGCCCGTTTTCTGAACCTTCGTCCAGTTGTGACCGACTTTCGCTCGTCCTCATACTGGACGTGCAGCTTATACCTGTTTTGAAACCGCGGTGGATCTTGGGGAACGCCGTGCAACGTCCATTCGTCTCTCGCTTGCCGCATTTCGGAACGCAACTGATAGCGCACCCACAGCCCCAGACCCGTCATCATAGCGGCGCCCGCAATTTCGCAACACTTGAACTTCCGTTAGCCGCGATGTCCGGAGGAAAAATGATTCGTCCGCTGGGTCTTGCTCTCGCGCTCGTCATCGCCGGTTCCGCCTCACCCGCGCACGCGGGCACCAGCACCAACGTGAAATGCGCGACGAACGAAGACCGCGTGTGGGTCTACGAAAATCTCGACGATTTCAACTTGGCCGCCAAGCTGAAGTGCGGCGATCCTGTGCAAGTCGAGTCGCGCGTGAAGGGCTACGTAAAAGTCCAAACCGCGGACGGCACCGAAGGCTACGTGCTGGATTCCGCGCTCCCGAAATCCGCCCTGCCGCCCGCTCCCGAAGAAAAGCCTATTACCGTCGAAGCTGCGTCCCTCGCCTTCGCCGCGAAGCGCGCCGCAAAGTCCGCAACGCCGGCCGTGACCCCCGCGCCGACCGCTTCACCGGCGCCTGCGGCACTTATGGCTTCTAGCGCTCCCTCAACAGTTTCCACTTCACCCGCGCCAACAGCAGTCGCGGTGCGCGCCACCCCAGCCGCACCCGTCGCGCCGCCGAGCGCCGCATCTGCTCCCGCTCAACCAGCAGTTGCGGTATCCGCGCCTGCGCCAGCTCCGGCACCCGCTGCCCCAGTTTCGGCACCGGTGTACGTAAGCCAACCACTGAGCACTCCCGCATCCGCTCCGGTCGTAACAAGCGCTCCGGCCGCGCCAAGCGTCGCACGTGTATCCAGCGTCGAGGTCGAGACAACTACCGCGCCGCCGCAACCCGCGCCCCCCGCTCCCACGGTCGCCGCCAAATACAGCAACCCGCAACCAATCGCTCCGGCCCGTGCCAAGAAACACAAAACGCCTCCACCAACGGAGCCGGCAGTTTCCGCAACCCAACCGACCGTCGTCGCAGAGGCCGCGCCAGCTCCGCCGCCAGCCGTGGCCAGGAATTTCGCCGCAACGCCGCAGACCGCACCCGCAACTTCAGCCGCGCCCATGGTCGTGAGCAACATCCAGCCAAATGAAAACGCCGCAATCTCAGAAAACTCCGCAAGCATTCAGCCCGTTTCAACTCCGGCTGATCAGCCACCCCCCGCTCGCGCCAAGCCCCCCGTAAATCCCGACGATGATGACGATACCCCCGTCCACCAACTCGAAGAAGACACCGCCAATTGCACGCACTATTTTTCCGCCTACGGCCTTTCGCCCAATCAATACAAGTGGCTCGCGCAAAACCGTCACAAAGCCTTCCCCAGTGTCTGCCCTGCTCCCACTCCGGCGATGGTGGATTTCGTAGTCATCTTCACCCACGATGTCGCGTTTTATAGCGTAACCATGCCCGACGCCATCCATGTCGAACAAAACGGATTCTCCGATTGGACGCCGCTGACCACCGTGGACACCGCGCTCATGACTCCCGCTGAAGCCGATAAGAGCCACCACGAATACGTCTGGGTCTTCCACACGACGCGCGGCGCGTTCGATCCCTCCAAGTTCTCTTCGCATCGCCGCCCACTGTACTCGAAGGCCGAAACCAACACCCTAGGCTCGCGTGGCGGTTTCCGCACCGTGATGGACGCGCTCACCTTCATCGAACAAAACGGAACAAACCGCTAGGGCGCTGCACCAAATCGGAACGGCGGCTCTTCCACCATCTTTCATTTTTCTCTAACTTCTCGCTCGCAACTCGTTTGTTCCCCACGCCGCCCACGACTTCCCGCCTCTCGATCGTTCGGGCCTTTAATTGCTTTAATTACCATCCCGCACCCGAATTGCGAACTAGCGCGAAAGCGTGTCGGTCCAGAACGATGCGGTGCTATAACAAAAGTCGGTTTCCCCCTTCCGCTAGCACTGATTTCCCCGGGCCATGTCGCCAGTTATTGCCCAGGGAGAGGCGCGCCGAATGAAGAAAAAGCGGCTGGGTGAAGTCCTCCGCGAGCGGAATCAGGTCTCCGCTGACGACCTCAATAGAGCCATTCAAGATCAGCAAGGCAAGCTCGTTCACCTCGGCGAGCTGCTGCTGCAGCGCGGCATCGTATTCAAAGACAACCTCGTCTCCGCGCTCGCCGAAGTCTGCCGGATTCCGTACGTAGACTGCGGATCAATCTCCATTGACGATTCCACGCTCAGTCTGATTCCCGCAGCCATGGCCAGGCGCTGCTGCGCCGTGCCGCTCGCGGTGGATGGCGCAAAGCTCGTCGTAGCCATGGCCGAGCCGCAAAATCTTCAGTTACTCGATGAACTGCGCTTTAAATGTGGAATGATCGTCGAACCGCGCCTGGGATTTCGCGCCGAGCTGGAATCCGCGCTCGAAAGGTTCTACGGTCCCAGCGAGCCGGTCGTAATTGCGAACCAGGATTCCCCCAGAACTCAGCGCCGAACCACGCATGCTGCCCACGAAGGCGAGATGGAATTCATCTCGTTCAGCTCGCAGGAACGCAACGTCGAGGCCATGCGCGAAATGCAGTCGGAATTGATGCAAAAATCGAAGACCACGCCCGCGGTAATGGTCGTCGCCTCCATGATCAAGGCCGCCGCCGAGCGCCGCGCCAGTGACATCCACATCGAGCCGCAATGTGACGGCACCGCCGTCCGCTTTCGCGTGGATGGAATGCTGCGCGACTATCAGCGCCTGCAAAAAATTCTGCAAAACTCCGTCGCTTCCCGCATCAAGATCCTCTCCGAAATGGACATCGCCGAACGCCGCGCCCCGCAAGACGGCCGCTTCCTCGTAAAAATCGGCGGCCGCCGCATTGACCTGCGCGTTTCCACTCTCCCCACCCAGCATGGCGAAAAAGTCGTCATGCGGCTCCTCGAGGGCGAAGCGCCCTTGCAGGAACTCTCGAAGCTGGGTTTTCCGCCGTGGATCGAGGAACGCGTCCTCCCGATGCTCCGCCTCCCGCAAGGCATGATTCTCGTCACCGGCCCCACCGGCTCCGGCAAAAGCACCACGCTCTATTCCGCGCTCAATTTAATTCGCAGGCCGTCTATCAACATAATCACGGTCGAGGACCCCGTCGAATACGCCGTCGCAGGCCTCAATCAAGTCCAGGTGAACGCCAAGGCGGGTCTCACCTTCGCAAGTTGTCTGCGCTCCATTCTACGGCAGGATCCGGACGTCATCATGGTCGGCGAAATCCGTGACAAAGAAACCGCGGAAATTTCCCTAAAGGCCGCGCAAACTGGTCACCTTGTTCTTTCCACTCTCCACACCAATGACAGCATCTCCGCTTTGACCCGTCTGCTCGATCTCGGCGTCCCCGGCTATCAGATCGCCGTTTCTCTCACGGCCGTCATCGCGCAAAGATTGATTCGCCGCTTGTGCACCTGCCACAAATCAATCCCGACAACTCCCGAGTACGCCGCGCAGTTGGCCCAAGTCGGACTTGCCGACGACACTCCCTTCCATAACGCTCCGAACGGTTGCGACCTCTGCGACCACACCGGCTTCAAAGGCCGCATCGGCATCTACGAAATGTTGGCGCTCGACGATCCCATCCGCGCGGCCATCCGCGAAGGCGGCCACAATGACGAAATCCGCAGCCTCGCGCAAGAGTCCGGCATGAAACTCATGCAGGAATACGCGCTCGAGCACGTCCGTGCCGGCACCACTACCATTGAAGAAGTCCAGCGTGTGGTCCCGTTCGCCCAGCTCTACGCCCTGCAATGCACTTCCTGCCGCCGCGAACTTTCCAGCGGTTTCCTCTTCTGTCCGCATTGCGGCAAAAAGCAAACATCCGCCAAAGCGGCAAAAGTCAAAAAAGCAGCGCACATACCGCAAGGAGTGATGGTCTCGTGAACGATCGAATCATCCAAAAGGACTGGGACGCTTCCCGCTTCGGAAAACGCGTGCACAGCATCCGCGAAATCAGCGTGAAATATGAAGGCGCGGACGATCCCGTCGTCACTCGCGTCCCGGACATCAGCACCGGCGGAATGTTCATCAATACTCCGCGCAGATTCCCGGAAGGCGCTGTGCTCGACCTGCGCTTTCGCCTCGAATATACCGGCGCCGAAGTCCAAACCCGCGGCGAAGTCCGCTATTGCCTTCCCGGCGTCGGCGTCGGCGTCGAATTCATCGGCATTCCGGAATCCGCTCTTCGCGCCATCCTCGCCGAAATTCGTTCCGCAACTCGCGCCAGGCCCGCCGGTCACCGCCCCGCAACCAGCACAAAATCCCGCCGCTCTCGACCCAAATTAGTTCGCCGCACGCCTCGAAAACCTAAATAGTGTCGCTTCCGAGCGCCGTTGCATGCTGCACGAGCAACGAATCCCTCGCCCGGCGCATTCTTTCGCCGCAATTCTTGAAATGCCCAATTGACTCCCCGTGTCTCCGGCACCAAAATCTATTTTTGCATCATGACCGGGCGCCAAGTCTCCAAAGCTCGCTTGGCCATTCCAAATACGGAGCACCTCATAATGAAAATGTTAATTCGAATTACAGCCTGCGGGATCCTCCTGTTGGCCACCGCATTTGTCGCATTCACTACAAACATCCATAAACCTTCCCCGGCCCCTAAAGATACAGACATCCAACGCGGCAAATATCTCGTCGAAGAAGTCGCCAAATGCGCCGAATGTCACACTCCGCGCGATGCGCAAGGCCAACTCGACCGCGAGCACTGGATGCAAGGCGCTCCCATCTGGATCACCCCCGTTCACGCCAATCCGCAATGGGCCGAGCGCGCCCCCGCCATCGCCGGTTTCGGCGGCTATTCCGATCAAGACGGCGTGAACATCCTCGAAAAAGGAATTGGCGCAAACGGCGAGCCAATTCGTCCTCCCATGCACATCTATCACATGAAACATGAAGACGCCGTCGCCATCATCGCGTACCTGCGTTCGCTTCCCACCGCTCCGCAGTAAATCCTCGCGCGGATTGTTAAGATTTCTTAATATGGCGCCCGCTTTTGCGTCGTTTACGTTTTTTCCTGTATTGCACTTCTCGCCAACTGGAGTATCTTCGTCTTGAAGGAGGGCCACATCATGCCCAGCTCGAACAAGAGGATTCCATCACGCGAAGCGATCGAACGCCGCGCTTACGAAATCTATATCGAGGGCGGCAGCATAGACGGCAACGACGTCGCCAACTGGCTCGCAGCAGAAGAAGAACTGATGGGGCGCGCCGAGGAAGCGGAGGCCGCTAAAGTCGCACCCGCCGCCGATCTGCGCCCCGCGCCCATGCGCAAGAGCGTGACCGCCAGCTAGCACGCCGGGCAGAGAATTTCTAAAAGCGGAATCAGCGGGCCAAAAGGACGCCGCGCAGGCGCGGTTTGCCCCGAAGGAATTGCCTATTTTCCGCGAAACAGAAAAATAATCTCGATAATTAGAATAATCACCACCGATAATTCCAGCACAAAGCTCCGTGTCTGATTGAACTGGTCCACCATGAAGCGGTACAGCTCCCCGGCAGTCCGCAGCTTCTGATCCACCAGCCGCCGGTAATCCGTCACACCCACTTTCGCGGCAGCCAGCCCGTACAGTCGCGCGTAAAACATATCGCTCAAAAACTTGATGGCGTTATCCACCTTCTCCGTTAATTCCATCACGTCCAGACGGATTGTATTCAATCGCGCCGCTTCGCGCGAAAGCCGCCAGGCGGCCGCCACTCCGCTCTTGTGTTCGAGCGACCGGTACACGTCGTCCAGTAGCCGGGTCAGCAAACCGTCGTAATGCCGCAATTCCAGCAGCTGCGTGTTGGCATACTCCAGCAGTTGAATCGTCGTCGCTGCGCTCTCAGCGCTGCCATAAACCAGCGCCCCCGACCAGCCCACCACCAGCAAATCCGTGCGCGAATACGAAATATTCGACTGCAGAATTTCCTGCGTTTCCGCGTCCGACAAAAACATAGACTCGCCGCGAACCAGCTGCGCAATCTCCCGTCCGTGCCCTGCCAGCAAATCCTTCGCGCCGATCAGCGCGCCATCCGCGCCGGGCAATTCATCCAGGTGTACGATGAAGTAGTCCTCGTTTAGCCAAGTCTTGTAAGGACGTACCAAAGCCCTCGCCGCGCGATCCAGCGCCCCGCGCAGCAACTCATTTGCCTTGGCCTCCAGCTCCGGCGCCCCAATCCAGTGGCTCGATTGCGTCACCAGCGACTCCCAATCGCCCGCGAACCCGAGTTCCATCTCAATGCTCACCACGCCGTAATCGTAATATTTCGTGCTCCCACCGATCGTCTCCCCCGTCTTCAAGACAACCGGCCCAATCGGCTCGATCACCGGCGGCCGCTCAAATTTCAAATAATGCGGAATCGGCGGAGTCCGGCTGGCAGGAGCCTGCACCGCGTGCGGCTCAAGAATCCCCCGCAAGCTATCAAGGTTCACAGCCTCCGCCACATCGTAAAGATAAAGCACCCGAAAATGCCCACGCAAAGAAATCGCAACCTCCCATCACACCTCCATAAGTATCTCATCCGCGAAGTTGCATTTGTAGCGGCGCACTTCAGTGCGCCATCGGTGTTACTGCAAACTACGATGGCCATTTGAACAGGTTGCGGCCATCCCAGGCCACAACCTCAATGAAAATCATGTGACGCCGTCTCCGCGTCGGTAATCAATAACCCCCGCACGTTCTCCACTTTCACCGAAACCACGTTGTCCTGATTCTGCAACCTTCCCTCGATCCACAAAAATTGCTGGCTAACGATCGCCACATGCTGCTCCGCAAACAATTGCGGCGTAATAATCGCATTCGCAATCCCGGTCTCATCCTCCAAACTCAAAAAGACAAACCCATGCGCCGTCCCCGGCCTCTGCCGCGCAATCACCCCGCCAGCAAAACGAACATACGTCCCGTCCGGCATACGATTCAACTCGCTCGCCGTCACCGCCCCCTGCCGCCTCATCCTCGCGCGATGATATTTCATCGGATGCGGACCCACCGTCATCCCCGTCCCGTGAAAATCCGCCACCAACCGCTCCTCCGCCGTCATCGGCAGCAAAGGCGAATCCCCATTCGTTTTCTCCGCGCCAGCGACAGCGCCAGCGATAGCGATCGCCTCCTCCTCCTCGCATCGTTCCAGCAAAGGCCCCGCGTCGCGCGCCACCCGCTCGATCTGCCACAACGCGTCTCGCCGATGCCCTCCGCGCGCGCCTTTAACAAAATTCAAAGCGCCAATCTCTGCCAGCGTCGCCAGTTCCGCCTTGCGCAACCCCGGCACCCGCAATTTCAAATCCCCAATCGAAGCAAACTCCCGCAGCCCGCGCTCGCGCACAATCTCCGCCCCCACCTCCGCGCGCAATCCCCGCACATAACGCAATCCCAAACGCACGCTAAAACCCTCAGCCTCCTTCTCCAACTTGCATAACCACTCCGAACAAGTCACATCAATCGGCTTCACCCGCAAACCATGCCGCTGCGCATCCTTCACCAAAGTTGCCGGCTGATAAAATCCCATCGGCTGGTTGTTCAGCATCGCCGCCGTAAACGCCGCCAAATAATGGCATTTCAAATAAGCGCTGGCATAAGCCAGTAAAGCAAAACTAGCCGCGTGCGATTCAGGAAATCCATACAGCGCAAACGAAGTAATAGACTGCACGATGGTGTCCTGCACCGCGCCGGTAATTCCGTTCCGCGTCATCCCGCTGCGCAATTTCAACTCGATATCCTTCATCCGTTTTTCCGACCGCTTAAATCCCATCGCCCGCCGCAATTCTTCCGCCTGCCCTCCCGTAAATCCCGCCGCGATCATCGCCATGCGCAATAATTGCTCCTGAAAAAGCGGCACACCCAAAGTCCGCTCCAGCACCGGCTCGAGCGAAGGATGCAAACACGTCACCGGCTCGCGCCCCAGCCGCCGCTGCAAATAAGGATTCACCATCTTCCCCACAATCGGCCCCGGCCGAATGATCGCCACCTGCACCACAATGTCGTAAAAGCGCTTGGGCCGCAGCCGCGGCAAACAACTCATCTGCGCCCGGCTCTCGATCTGAAACATCCCGACGGTATCCGCCCTGCGCAAAGTCTCGTAAACCACAGGATCGTCCGCGGGCAGCCGCCCCAAATCAATTTCCTCGCCGTAAGCGTCCCGAATAATCTTGAGCGATTCTTCCAGCACCGCCATCATTCCCAATCCCAGCAAATCCACTTTCACGATGCCCATGTCCGCGCAATCTTCTTTGTCCCATTGCACCACCACGCGTCCCGGCGTCGAAGCGGGCTCGAGCGGCACCACCGAATCCAGTTGCCCCTTGCAAACGACCATCCCGCCCGAATGTTGTCCCAGATGCCGCGGCAAATCCTGAAACTTGACGCACAATTCCAGAAATTTGCGAATCTGCGGATGCTGCAAATCCAGTCCCGCGTCCTCGAAATGCCGCGTCAAAGTGTCGTTCTCGTCCTTGTATTCCCAAGCCCCCACCAGGCTCGTCAAACGCGTCAAAGTCTCCGCATCGAACGAAAGCGCCTTGCCAATCTCCCGCGCCGCCGAACGCCCGCGATACGTAATCACATTCGCGGTCATCGCCGCGCCCAGTTTCCCGTAACGCTCGTACACATATTGAATCGCGCTCTCGCGCTGGTCGCCGCTCGGCAGGTCCAAATCAATATCCGGCCACTCCCCGCGCTCTTCGGAAAGAAATCGCTCGAAAAGCAGATCCATCCCCACCGGATCCACCGCCGTAATTCCCAACGCATAGCAAACCGCGCTGTTCGCCGCCGATCCGCGCCCCTGCACCAGAATATTTCGCTCGCGGCAAAAGCAAATAATGTCCCAGACGATCAAAAAATAACCGGCCAGCTCCAGTTTCTCGATCAGCTTCAATTCCCTCTCGATCTGCGCCCGCGCTTTTTCGTTCTCCGGCTCATAACGCGCGACCATCCCCTCCAGCGTCCGCTCGCGCAGAAAATGCGCCTGCGATTTCCCGTCGGGAACCGGATACTTAGGAAACTCGTATCCCAAATTGCTCAAATCGAATTGCAAACGCGAAGAAACCAGCTCCGTATTCGCGATAGCCTCCGGAATATCCGCAAATAAACGCGCCATTTCCTCCGGCGATTTCAAATATCGTTCCGAATTGCGCGCCAGCAACCTTCCAGCGCTCTCCAAAGTGCGGTGATTGCGAATGCAGGTGAAAACGTCCAGCACTTCCCGCTGCTCCGGCAGCGCATAAGACACGCCATTCGTAGCCACCAAGGGCAACCCAAGCTTCCGCGCAATCTCCACCGCCGCGTGATTCCTCGCCTCCTCCGCCCGGTCAAAATGCCGCTGCAACTCCACATACACATTCTCGCGCCCAAAAATCTCGCAAAGCCCCCGCACGCATTCCGTCCCGCTTTCAATTCCCCGGCGCCACAAAGCATGAGCCAAAGGCCCTTCCGCTCCTCCCGTCAGGCAAATCAACCCGGCCGCTTTCGCCGCCATCTCCAAATCCGTAACGTCCCCTTCCCCCTTGCGCGCCCGCAATTTCATCAAAGTAATCAAGCGGCACAAATTCTGATAACCGCCTCGCGTCTCCACCAGCAAAGGAAAACGCCACCCGCCAGCAGCAGTCACTTCCGCCCCAATATGCGCCCGCAAAGATATTTTCTGCGCGGCCAGATAAAAACGCGGCGCCCCATAAACCCCGTCTCGATCCAGCAAAGCCATAGCCGTCATCCCGCGCTCCACGCACACCGAAGCCAACTCCTCAGGCAAAGCTCCGCCCTCCAAAAAACTAAAAGCCGAACGCGCATGCAATTCCGTGTACATATCCGATCGAGACGCAACCGCTTCTTCTCCGCGACCTCTGCGTTTTTCTCTGCGTCCTCTGCGTTAAATCTTTTGATTTTGATTTTGATTTTGATTTTGATTTTGATTTTGATTTTGATTTTGATTTTGATTTTGATTTTGATTTTGATTTTGATTTTGCCTTTCCGCCCCCACACGAAACCTCTAATCGTAAACACCTCGCACAAACCACCCCCGGCACTCCGAATCGTAATAAACGCAATAAATCCCCGCCCCACCCGCCGCCACTTGAAACTCAATCTCCAAATCCCACTCATCCCGACACCACGAATCCTCCCGCCACCAATCCCCCGAAGTCCTCCAAGGCCCCGAAGCTGCCACCACCCGCCCGCACCAACCCCGAAAAAATATTTTCGCCGGACTCCCTTCCCGCAATTCCACCGACGCCGGCAAGCAAGGCCGAAAAATCCGGCACCCGGTAGCAGGCCGACGCAAAAGCCGCGAGCCATCACCCTCAGCCACCGTTTTCCCACGCGCGCTCCCACCGCGCCCACGAATCCGCGCTCCCTCAACCTCCACCACAAATCGCTTCATCCGAAATTCCCCCGGACGATGCGTATCCACCAATTCCGGCGACCCGATATTCCCCCCGCCCACCAATTTCGCCAAACGCGCCACCGTAAGCTCCAATTTCTCCGGATCCGGCGCCCCCGGCACAAACAACCCGCCCTGCGCCGACCGCACCCGCGCCGGCTCCGCCACCAAAGTAATCTTCACAATGTTCCCAGCCGGCGGATCCCCCTGCAATTGCAGCCGCAACAATTTCAAAAGCATCTTGGAATCCCGCATAGGCACCGGCAGCTGCAGCACTTTCACATAAAGTTTCTGCGCCGCCGCGCCATCCGCGCCAGCAGAATCTCCCGAAGCACTTTCTCCCCGCACCTGCACATCCTTCCCAAACAAATCCCCCAATTCAAATCTCACCCGAATCGCAGCCGCCGCCAAAGAACGCGCCTCCAAACGCGCGCACATCTGATCCAGCAAACGCCCCAACAAAAACGACAAAGGCTCCAAATCCTCCACCGCATCCTCAAGCTCCATCGCTTCTTCCAAGCTCTCGGCGGGCGAGGCCAACACCATCGCCCGCGCTCGAGCACCCCGCGCCAGTTCGTGCAAACGCACTCCTTCCTGCCCCAAGCGCTCCGAAAGCTCCAGCACCGGCAACGCAGCCAATTCCTTGCAATTCCGTATTCCCCAGCGCGCGAAAGTTTCCAAAGCCTCCACCGATGGCCCCAGCGCGCCAACCGGCAAAGCGCTCAAACACTTTTCCTCCTCCCCCTCCGGAATCAAAGTAATCCCAGGAAACCCGCGCCCCGCATGCACCGCCGTTTCCAGATTCGCCGAAATTGCCACATGCACCACCAAGCGAAGCCCTGACGCCCGCCGCACCATCTCCCGCGCAATATTTTCCTCGGATCCAAACAGCGAACCGAGCCCGGCCACATCCACAACGATCGTGTCCGCCGCAAGATCTTCCACGCGCGGCGAAATGGACCACCCTAAATCCAGCAAAGCCGCATGCGCCGCCTTCTCCCGCTCCCGCGACCGCGCACAAATTTCCACCCCGCACAATGCAGCCTGCAATTTCGCCATCCCCACTTGAATCCCAGCCCGCAAAGCCGCTTCATCCCCCGCCACCACGCGAATCAGCGGAGCAGTCCCATCCACCAGCGCAATCCCACGCTCCCCAGGCCGCGCCCCGCCGCGCACCACAGCCTGCACCATAAAATTCGGAATATGCACCGATGCGAATGCCACGACTTGTGAACCTCCATTCACTCCCTGCAATTTTCAGCGGAATTGCCTTTCTCTGCGGCCGGCGTTTACCCCGACGCAGTCGGGGCGGTTTTCTCTGCGTCTCTGCGTTAAATCTTTTGACTTCGCTTTTGACTTGGCCTACTGAAGCGATCCCAATCTGTCCGCGTGCTAAAAATCCCCTCCCCCACCATCCGCCCCCGCGAACGCGACACTTCCCCCCGCGCTCTCAACCCCTCCAGCAACCGCCCCAACGAATGCCCCACAAATTCCGCATCCGGCTCCGGGTAGCGCCGGCGTCCCGCCGGCAGGTTTTGACTGATTCCCCGAGAGCGCGGCCTGAATTTGCTTTCGTAGGGGCACGGCATGCCGTGCCCGCCATTTGAATCCGCAAGGACTTGTGCATCGACAGGCACCGCCCCAGCCCACGAAGCCCCTTCCGCCTCCATCCGCAATCCCAAAGAAGCGCAAGTCTTCGCATTCGACTCCTGCTCCAAAAGCACCAGAACCGTCGGCGTATCCTCCACCGCCCTCCGAAAACGGAACCACGATTCCAGCGGCACATGCCGCACCAACCGCGGCGCAATATCGCTCAAATCCACCGCAATAAATCCAAATCCCCCACCCTGCAATAAAAGATCCGTAGCCCGCAAACTCTGCTCAATATTCCTGCAGCGCACCCACAAAAGTTTCCGCAACTCCACCCCAGCCGCCTCCGCCGAATGTGGATCAAAAGCATCCGCGCCATCAATCAAAGCGCAAGCTTCTTCCTGCGCCGTCCGCGCGCTCAAAGCCGAAAGCAACAAACTAGTCCGCCCCGAGCAAGACGGCCCGAAAATTTCCGTAAGCGCCCCGCGCGGCAAACCTCCCGTCAAAGAATCAATCTCAGGAATACCGCTAGAAACGGTCGCAACGACCTTGCGGTCGCGATACGTAAAAGGCGCAGCCACGCGCCCGGCCAAAGCCAGTTCCACCTGCGAGCGCAAAGCTGCCAAGTTAGCGGCCATAGTTCACCGATAGTTCCACGCGAGACGCGAAAACGAAGCATCTCCATCTTCGCCTTTTATTCGCCTACCCCATTTTTCTACACCTTGCCAAGCATTGTCAATCCCACCGCCACGAGAATCCGTACATCCCGGTTTGTATTGGAAACATGCGCCCGCAGAACAAAGTAGGCACACGGAAATGCAAGGCTTCGCAATCGAACGAAAGAAGATCCTGCGAACGCTTCACAAAAAAACTAACAGCTCGCGCGTTCCGTAAAGCTCAAGCAAATTGCGAGGACAATCCAGGTGAGTATGTTTCTTCGCAGCACAAAGATTTCAGTTTCGCTGCGAGCATTTCAAATCTCGCGGCGCACCGCCCACTCAATTCCCGCCGCAAGCTCCCGTTTTCACTCCCGAAGTCGCAACTCCATACTGATTGGCCCCAGAAATCCGCGTACCGCCACCCAAAAGCACGACGCTATCCACCGGGCTCGGCCAATTCATCTCGTAAATTCCCCGCGCCGCGTCCACCGCGCGCCAAGTCCCGCGCCACGTCCCGCTCGTAAATGTTCCATTCGGCTCGACCGACACATTCCATCCATTCGCCCAATGCCACATCCCCGCCAAACCCACCGTTCCCGAAACACGTCCGCCCGAAATCGGATAACCGTACTGATTCCCTCCGCTCATCGTGCGCTGGTCGGGCGACACCGTGAGCGTCTCCACCATGACCGGCCACGTAAACGTGTACGCGCGCCGCCCGGGATCCACCAGCCGCCAGTGCGCCGTGAACGGTCCGCCCGTCATCGTGCCATCCGCGCGAATCACCACCGGCGCGTTGTTGAACCACTGATAACAGCCCACGATGGGGTCCACGCCACCGTTCACTCCGGAAGAAGCAGCCTTGTGCGATGAAGACGAAGGCGACGCCGTCGTTTTCGCCGAAGGCGTCACCGCACGGCCTCCGGAATTCGAGTCGCCCGCGACATCATTACCACCGGAAGGATTCGTCACAGCCGGCGCGTCTCCCGCGCTCGACGAATTCCCGCCCCCGCGCATCAGCATCATCCCCACGATCACCGCCGCAAGCACCAGCACCACCGCAGCGCCAATCAAAACCATCTTCGAATTCAAAATTCCCGCGCGCGGGCCGTCGCTACCGCCAGCCGCCGCACGCGCAGCATCAACCATCGGCACAGTCGCCGCCGCTCGAGCCGCACTCGCCAGCACTGTCGGCGCGTGCGATGCCGCGCCCACCGCTGCGTTCCGCTGCCACATCACCGTCGGATCCGCCGGCGGCGACACCACGTCGTCCGTTTTTACCGGCAACAACTTGTGTACCGTCGCCGCCAGATTATCCAAATGCTTTTCCATCGGCGGCGTCATCGCATCCAGCCAATGCACCGACCCGATGAAATAATCCAGCGACTTCCCCGGCGCCACATCCTCAATCCGAAAAGGCAGCACAGCCACGCCGCTACTCACCGCACGCTTCACTTCTTTCGGAATGTGCCCGGAAGCATTGGCGCTCGACGAAAAAACCAGCACCATTACTTTCGCGCCGTGGATCGCCTCAATGATCGCTTCCCCATACGAAGTCCCCGCCACAATATCCCGCGGCGCGATCCAGCACCGTATCCCGGAAGCCTCCAAACGCGCGCACACCGCGTCCGCCACAATCTTGTCTTTCGACGCATAACTGATGAACACATCAAACGCCACAGGCCAAACCTCCAAAGCCGTCCCGCGTTACACAAATTACACGCCGCGCGCGCTACTCTGGCCCGAAAATCGCTTAAGTCAACAACACAGCGGAATTCCGAGATTATAGCCCACGTTCGCGCACCTACGCCCCTGCAACTCCAGTCACAACGAACGGAATTGAAGCCTTCCCGTCGTCCGCCTCGGCGCCAGACGCAGCGCCAAATTGCGTGCTTCGCGATGCTTCAAGTTTTCTAATCACTCCACAGCCGCTGTGGCCGCGCACTTGCATCCCTGTCGACGGGAAACTCTGCCATGTCCCATAACGAAACGGCGCAACTCTCGCAAACCCAGCACGCGACCCAAGCCCTGCTCGCCGAAGGTCTCCTCGACGAAGCCTCGCAGCTGCTGCACCAAGCGCTCGCCAACCGGGAATCAAGTGAACTCTGGAATGATTGGGCCGTCGTGCAACTCGCTCTCGCCGAACGCGCTTTCGACCGCGCCCTCAAACTCGATCCGTGGAACCCCGACGCGCTCGTCAACATGGGAATGTTGCTTTTCGGCCTGGTGCGGCTGGAAGCAGCCGAATCGTTCCTGCGCGAAGCTCTCGACTCCGCCGTGGGCACTACTCGCGCGCATCTGGAAACTCTCCTCCGCGCATATGCCCCGCCCACGCCTCCTCCAAGAAAGATTCTCGGCGCGGCAGGCGAAAACGCCATGGCCCCGCCGCTGCTACCTGCTGAAAACACTTCCGCGGCTCCAAAACGAAAAGAGGTTGTCGAAGGCGATGTGGACCTGATCGTTCAGGAAGCCTTCTTCCCCGATCCTCTGTACCGGGGCACGATGATTGAAGTCGGAGCCGCCAAACCCGATTACCTCTCGGTCAGCGCCACTTTCCGCTCCCGCGGCTGGCGCGTCCTCTCCATCGAGCCCAACCCGTATTTTTGCGACCTGCAAAGGCAGCAGGGCGTCAACGTCATCGAATGTGCCTGCGGAAGCTCGGACAATGACGACGCTAGCTTCTTCGTCGTGCAAACTGACGCCACGTACCAGGGTCAACCGGTAACGAACGAAAGCTTCTCGTCTCTCGGCGTCCGCGGCAAGTATGCCGACATGATGAAATCAGTCCCCACCGCAGTCACAGAAATAAAAGTGAAGGTCCGCCGCCTGGACACCATTCTGCGCGAACACGCCAGCGACCTGCGGGAAATTGACATTCTCTGCGTGGACGTCGAAGGCTGGGAACTAGAGGTCCTCTGCGGCCTCTCCTTCGACGTATACAAACCAAGAGTGCTGATCGTGGAAAACCTGTTCCTGGATCCCACCTACGTGGATTACTTCGCCCAAAAAAACTACGCCCTCTGGAAGCGTCTCGAACCCAACGACATCTATATCCGCAGCGACCTTCGAACGGCCGAACTCCTCGCCGATTTCCGCGCAAACCAGCGCTAGACGCCCAAACGCGCCGCAGACCCCATCATACTCAATTGAAAGTTGGAAAGTTATGGCGCGCCCGGAGAGAGTCGAACTCCCGACCTTTTGGTTCGTAGCCAAACGCTCTATCCAGCTGAGCTACGGGCGCGCCGGAACCACACATGCAGTCCAAATAGATTACGACACACCGCCCACTACTTCAAGAACGCGTGCACCAAATTCTCCAGCCCAAAAAATCGGCCCGCAACGAACGAGTAAGCGCTCGCAAGTCTCGACCCACTGACCTCTCTGCCCATCCGCCAGTTTGTATCGCCGCTTTTCGCCGCCCGCCTCCAAAAATTCCGCGCACATTCCTGATACTCCCCACTGTTCACCCAACTGTCATGCTCCGGTAACAATCGCGCACTATCGTCGCCCCCCTCAGTCGCAAATCTCAAATCTTCCTGATGAGGTGCTGAATGGCGGCAACCACCACGTCTGCTCTAGATGCCAAAATGACCGTAAGCGCCCCGGCTAAAATTGGCATGGGAATTTTCGGCGTCGCTGTAATCATCGGCCTGGTCTATGCTGGCACGCACTTACTTCGCGACCTCTCCGACGTTCATCCCACCAGCGCATTGCCGTTCATCCTGCTGGGCATCGCGCTCCTTACCGCCCTCGGCTTCGAATTCGTCAACGGCTTCCACGACACCGCTAACGCCGTCGCCACCGTCATCTACACTCACACGCTCGAGCCGCACGTCGCCGTAGTCTGGTCCGGAATGTGGAATTTTCTCGGCGTACTGGCCTCCAGCGGCGCAGTCGCCTTCGCTATCGTCTCCTTACTTCCCGTTGAATTGATTCTGCAGGTCGGAGGCAAAGCCGGCTTCGCCATGGTTTTCGCCCTGCTCGTCGCCGCCATCATCTGGAACCTCGGCACTTGGTGGCTCGGTCTCCCCGCCTCCAGTTCGCACACCCTTATCGGCTCCATCATCGGCGTGGGCATCGCCAACCAATTAATGTCCGTCAAGACGGGCACCAGCGGTGTGGATTGGGGCCAGGCTACCAACATCGGAAAGTCCCTCCTGCTCTCTCCGATCGTTGGATTCGTGATGGCCGCGCTTCTCCTCATCGTCTCCAAAAAACTCATTCCCGCCAAAGCTCTCTACGAAGCCCCCAAAGGCACCGAGCCGCCGCCATTCTGGATCCGCATGCTACTGTTGCTCACCTGCACGGGCGTCAGCTTCTCTCACGGTTCCAACGACGGCCAAAAAGGCATGGGCCTGATCATGCTCATCCTTATCGGCACGGTCCCGACGGCTTACGCCGTCAATCACGCTGTCAATTCGCAGCAGACCCAGGATTTCGTCGCCGTCTCCACGCAAACCGCCGAAATGTTGAATCACTACGTCTCACCCAACGCCGTCATCGGCGACCCTCGTTCGGATTTGACTGACTACATTCGCACCAAGCAGTTCACGCCCAACACCATGCTCGCCCTGCGTGAAACCGTCAACGGCATCGGCACCGAAATGGCCCTCTACAAAGAACTGAAAGCCGTCCCGCAGGACAAAGTTCGCAACTTCCGCAACGACATGTACGTCGTCAGTGAAGCGCTGCGGCTGATGAACAAAACGCATCAGCCGGCATTTTCTACCGCCGACACCGCCATCCTCGCGAACTACAAGAAGCACATTGACAACGCCACCAAATTCATCCCCACGTGGGTAAAAGTAGCGGTCGCCTTGGCTCTTGGAATGGGCACGATGATCGGTTGGAAGCGCATTGTCGTCACTGTCGGAGAGAAAATCGGAAAAGATCACCTTACCTACGGTCAGGGCGCCGCCGCGGAAATCACCGCCATGGTCACCATCGGCGCAGCCGATTGGTTCGGCTTACCCGTCAGTACCACGCACGTGCTTTCGTCCGGCGTAGCCGGCACCATGGCTGCAAATCACAGCGGATTGCAGATGAGCACCATCCGCAATCTAGCTCTGGCTTGGGTGCTCACGCTGCCAGCCTCCATCTGCCTGGCGGCAAGCCTGTTCTGGTTGTTCACCAGGATGAGCAGCTAGCGTGTTAGCCCGCGCGCGTACTTGAGTTCCCTTGTGGCGCCGGCTCTTAAGGTATTGATTTTGTGAATCGCCCAGAAGGCGATTCACACTGACATTCGGCAGTGCCGAATCGAACGGCAGCGGCGCACTTCAGTGCGCCATTTGCGATGCGGCGAGAAACCGTGACATTCTAAAGAACGTCGCGACGAACGAATCAAAGTTCTATCCGGTGCATCTCAATTCATTCTCTTCAGGAGCGTGGAAAAAATCCGCAGGCCATAATCTATGATTCCCAGAATCACCCTAGCAATTTTCGCCGGCCTCTGTTTCATTCACGCCCGTCCCGGTGTCTTCGCGCAGGACCTGTCCTCCAACACCTGCCCGCACCCAGCCATCGGCAGCCCCGTCCCCGAACCCGAAGACCTCCGCAGCCAGAATGGCGTCCTGCAAGTTGACGTCACCGTCCACAATTACACCGATGCCGGCGGCGCCACGCGCTATTGCTATCTCACTCCCAACGGCAGCGAGTCCCCCACGCTCCGCCTCAGCCCCGGCGACCTCCTGATCCTGAACCTTAAAAACGATCTGAAAGATCCGCAGCACGCCGCAGCCGCCGACCAGCACCACACGCAACCGGAAAAAAGCAAGAATCCCTGCACCAGCGGATACATGTCCATCACCTCCACGAATCTCCACTTTCACGGCCTCACCGTACCGGCCGTCTGTCACCAGGATGACGTCCTGAAAACTTCCATCCAGCCCAGCGATCCGCCTTTCCAATATCGTTTTTACATCCCGAAGAACGAGCCTCCCGGTCTCTACTGGTATCATCCCCACATCCACGGATTTAGCACTCCACAAGTTCTCGGCGGTCTCTCCGCCGCGCTGATCGTCGAAGGCATCGAACGCGCCAACAAACAAGTCGCCGGACTTCCCGAACGCGTCATCATCATTCGCGACCAAAATCTGCTCAACCCCGATGCGCCTGCATCGAAATCAGAGCCGGTCGTCCCCAAAATGTTGCTCGATCGCGACGGCGACGCCGCCAACAACGGCACCGGCTTCGGAAAACCTGCTAAAGACCTTTCCATCAACTATGTGCCGGTTCCCTACCCCGATTACCCTCCAGCCAGTATCACAACGAAGCCCGGGGAGCGCCAATTCTGGCGCGTCCTGAATGCTTCCGCCATCACCTACCTCAACCTCGAAGTCCTCTACAAATTCAAGCCCCAGCAATTGGGTATCGTCGCTCTCGATGGCGTTCCGCTCAACGCCAACGGCATGAACGGCGATTTCGTTGATTGGCAACCGCACATTGGCATCCCGCCCGGAGGCCGCGTCGAATTCATCGTCTTCGGCCCCCCGGTCGGTGTCCCGGGTCTTCTCGTCACGCGCACGGTAGACACCGGCGCCGGCGGCGAAAACGACACCAACCGCATGCTCGCCACCATCACCTCATCGAACGACGCTCCCGAACCCCAATCGAAACTTTCTGCGTCGCCCATTCCCCTTCCTCCGCCCACGCTGCCCTGGCTCGGCAATGTTGCGCCGGTTCGCACCAGAAAACTTTATTTCTCCGAAAAATTGCTCGATCCAAAAAATCCCAATAGCGCCACGGTCTTTTATCTAACCGTGGAAGGTCAGACCCCCAAGCCCTTCGACCCCGCTTCCAATGTACCGAATATCGTCGTCCATCAAGGCGACGTCGAAGATTGGATCATCGAAAACCGCTCGACCGAGCTACATGCCTTCCACATCCACCAACTTCATTTCCTGATGGTGGCTTGGAGAGACACTCCAGTGAACGAACCTTTCCTGCGCGACACGGTCAACGTCCCCTATTTCGATGGAAAAACCCTGGAATATCCCAGCGTCACGCTGCGCATGGATTTTCGCGATCCCAACACGATCGGCACGTTTGTTTATCATTGCCATCTCCTCGAACACGAAGACGGCGGAATGATGGGCACGATCCAAGTCCTTCCAAAAGATGCGCCGCTACCGTCAGCGGAAAAAAGTCCCAGTACCTCGCCGCGCAAACCAACGGCGCGGACACCTAGCACCGATTGATTTCGCGACTTTGGCATAAAGCGTGCTTTTATATTTCCACCTATGTAGGCTGCCCGACACTTTTCGCGCGACCCGTCAGTCCCAGTACGAAATTTTTGCGCGGCGCCCCTCAAGCCATTCTTTTTCATTCGTTTTTCTTCTCTTTCTTATTCCATTCACATAAGAAAAATCTTCCCGCAACAAATCGCGGTTATTACTCTCAAGCTCCACTTGAAGTAGATTTCGAAAATAATCAGGAGGGTGAATGTCCTTCAAGCATGTTGCATCAAATTCGCTTCATTGTCTGCGTATTGGGCTAGCGACCCTTGCCATGTTCCAGTTCACCGTTGGCGCTTCTTTGGCCGGCGCCGCTCCCACTCCGGCTCCAGCCCAGGAAGCCAGCGCTGCACCCACCACAGCGTCGCCCATTAAACACGTCATCGTAATCATCGGCGAAAATCGCAGCTTCGATCACGTTTTCGCCACCTACGTTCCCAAAGGCAACCAGAAAATTTGGAACTTGCTCTCCGAAAAAATCATAAACGCGGATGGAACTCCCGGACCGAATTTCCATGCGGCTCAGCAGATTGCGGCGACCGATAAAGGCACCACTTCGTCGGACGTCTTTTTGCTCAGCCCGCCCAAGACCGAATTCCCCGGCAACGTGCTTCCCGCGCCGCTCGTCGGAGGTCCCAAGGACTCCTACATCGAAGGCGATAGCTTGTCGCTGGCGGAGTCATCTGAATACGAGATGCTCCCCACAAATTACTATCAGTATCTGATTTCCGGCGGCACTGGCCAGACCTCGCACACTCCGGACGATCGCATCACCGACGTCAACTCGCTTCCGGCCGGTCCTTTCCAGCTCACCAACGGCAATCTCTTCACCTACAACTCCTATGCTGCCAGCCCGGTTCACCGCTTCTATCAAATGTGGCAACAGTTGGACTGCTCGGCTACTGACTCCGTCCCGACGAACCCTTCAGGCTGCAACGCGAAGTTGTTCTCGTGGGTCGAAGTCACCGTCGGCGCCGGAACCAACGGCTTGAAACAGCCATCGAACTTCAGCACCGAATACTCGCCCACTGCCGTCACCACCGGTGAAGGTTCCACAGCGCTCGGCTTCTATAACGTCCAGCAAGGCGATGTGCCTTATTTCAAGAGCCTCGCGGACACCTACGGCATGAGCGACAACTTCCATCAATCCGTCAACGGCGGCACCGGCGCGAATCACATCATGCTCGGTCACGCTGATTTGATCTGGTTCAGCGATGGTCACGGCAAGGCCCTGGTTCCCCCGCACAACGTCGAAGTTGACAAGGGCAGCGCGAATGACGGCGTCGTGGACGAAGTCGAAAATCCCACTCCCGCCATCGGCACCAACAACTGGTACACCGAAGACGGCTACGGCGGCGGCTCCTACGGCTCTCCGTCTTACGGCGGCGGCTCTTACACCGACTGCGCTGACACGACGCAGCCCGGCGTTGCCCCCATCGTGAATTACCTGCAATCACTTCCGCATCCTGTGAAGCCCAATTGCGATCCGGGCCACTACTATTTGCTCAACAACTACAATCCAGGCTTCTTCGGCAACGGCAACAACGCCTTCACCGACACCAGCGCCGATAACACCGTCTTCACCATCCCACCCTCTAATGTGAAGAGCATCGGCGACGACCTCAACACCAAGGGCGTCACGTGGAAGTATTACGGCGACCAGTGGGACAACTACGTGCCCGATCCGTACCAGCTCAATTACGGCGCCATCGGCAAAGCCACCGACGAGTACTGCAACATTTGCAATCCGTTCCAGTACGATGCGCAAGTCATGGCCAGCACCGATGCCCGCACCTACCACATGAAGGACACGCTCGACCTCTACAACGACATCGCCCACAACAGTCTGCCCGCAGTCTCCTTCGTCAAGCCCAGCGGCTTGGTGGACGGCCACCCGTCCTCCTCGAAGCTGAACTTGTTCGAAGGCTTCACGCAGAAAATCGTGGAAGCGGTGCAGGCGAACCCGACTCTGTGGGCCAGCACGGCTATCTTCATCACCATGGACGAAGGCGGCGGCTACTACGACTCCGGTTACGTTCAGCCGCTCGACTTCTTCGGCGATGGCACCCGCATCCCGATGATCGTTGTCTCTGCGTACAACAAGCCCGGCTACGTCTCGCACGTGTACACGGATCACGTCTCCATTGACAAATTCATCGAGCGCAATTGGAGCCTCGGTCCGATCACCGCTCGCAGCCGCGATAACGACCCGAACCCCGTCACGGCGCCCAATGACCCGTACGTGCCGACCAACGGCCCGGCTATCGGCGACCTGTGGGATATGTTAACCTTCAGCAGCAGCAACACCGACTAACCAGCAAACAAGCAAACCGTTCCGCCGGGCCAGAATCCCGGCGGAACGGTTTCCGTTTTCTCGCCATCTCCTCAACTCCCCCGCATCTTTTCCTTTGCATTCGCATCTACTCACGTTAGGATTGCAGCATGCATCGCGACACCCGCTCCAACCAATGCGCTCTCTGTTGTTGTCCACCAGACGCTTGGGGCGGGGTGCGATCCGAATAGCTCAGTAATCCTATAAACGGATTTCAAGCCCGCCAACAGCGCAAGCTGTCAGGCGGGCTTTTTGTTTTTGCACCCAAAAAATCAGCACGCAGGCAAGAAACGACGAAGCACCCAAGAGGAGCCAGCAAATGTCCGACACAATCGTCACAACAACGCGCCCCACAAGAATCTCGCAACCACCAGCCCGAAAATTCTCGCTGGACACCTGGGCCGTCCTAGTAGCCCTGGCCCTTTCAGCAGCCGTCTGGCTAGGCCTGATCAAACACATCCCGTGGTAGCCAGCAGCGCGCTTGCGGCAAGCGTGCTTTTGTAGCGGCGCACTTTAGTGTACGGTGCCACGACATCCTTTACAGTAGTTGCCAGGACATCCTTTACACCTGGGTTTAGAGTTTTCGGCTGAGGGAGCCGAAAACGATGCCTTGGAAGAGGGTGCAGGTGGACGAGGAGCGCATGCGTTTTGTGGTGCGGGCGGTGAGCGGCCAGGAACGCATGGCCGCGCTGTGCCGCGAGTTCGGGATTGCGCGGCCGACCGGTTATTTGTGGCGGCAGCGCTATCTGAAAAACAGAAGCTTGGGAGATGTGGTCGAGAGCAGCCGGCGTCCGCAACACAGTCCCGGGCGCACGGCCAGCTGGAAAGAAGAACGGGTGGTGGCCTTGCGGCAGCAGACGGGCTGGGGCGCGAAGAAGTTGCAAGTGCTGCTGCACCAGGAAGAGCAGCTGGATTTGCCAGTGCGCACCATCCACCGCATTTTGGAACGTCACGAACTGCTCGGTGCCGTCAGTCATGGTGCGGCGCTGCAGCGTTTTGCGCGCAGCACGCCGAACGAGTTATGGCAGATGGACACCAAGGGGAAATATCCGCTGCGCGATGGGCAGTGCCACGCGCTTTCGATTCTGGACGATCACAGCCGCTATGCGGTGGGGCTGTATGCGTTGCGGGAACTGAGCACGGCGCAAGCCTATCCCTGCTTGGTGACCACCTTCCGCCGCTATGGCCTGCCGCAGGCCATGCTGATGGATCATGGCTCGTTGTGGTGGGCGACGACCAACGGATGGGGATTGACGCGGCTGTCGCTGCGGCTGATCGAACAAGGGATTCGCTTGTTGTACGGGCGCATCGCGCACCCGCAGACGCAGGGGAAAGTGGAACGCTTTCATCGCACGCTGGGGGAAGCGCTGCGCCATCGCGGAGTGCCGGAAAAGTTTGCGGCTTGGCCGGCGGCGCTGGCGGAATTTCAAAGCAGTTACAACCAGCGGCGTCCGCACGAAGCGCTGGGGATGCAGCGGCCAGCGGATCGCTATCGGCCGAGCGCACGCGCTTATCAGGAACGAGTGCGGCCCTGGGAATATCCGCCGGGCAGCGAGGTGCGGCGCTTGAATGGCGCAGGGTCGCTGAGCGCAGCGGGGCAACGCTGGTTCGTGTGCGCCGCACTGGCCGATCAGCAGGTGTGCGTGGAGCGCTTCGATGGCAAGTTGCTGGTGAGCTATCGGAATATGTACATCCGGGAGATTGATCTGGAGCGTCAGCGGACCAAGCCCTTGGTGGTGGAACGCCACGCTTCCGGCGAGGCCGCTCCGGTCGCCCTACGGGCTCCCTGCGCGGCCTCGCCGGAAGAAAAACCGACGTCCGGAGAGAAAAGCAAAGTGTAAAGGATGTCCTGGCAACCGGTGTAAAGGATGTCGTGGCACTTTACACTTTAGTGCGCCATCGCCGTAACGGCAAAACGCCAGCGGCAGTAAGCCCGCCGTAACAGCAACGGTTCGCGGCGTCGGACCAGCACCAAGCAGCGCAAAAAATTCCGCGGAGGAAACACCAGATGGCCAGCTCGATAGCAATCCCCCGACCGGCAACAGACAACGCCTTCAAACATTTCGCGCGCCTGCTCCCCGGCCTAGCCCTCCTAGCCGCGGTCGGCTACGCCGGAAAAATCATCGAACACTCCATCGCCGCCTACGGCAAAGCGCACCATCTAATTCTCCCGAATATCGAGTACGTCCTCTGGGCCATCGTAATCGGCCTAGCCATCGCCAATACCGTCGGCGTCCCACGCGTATTCCAAGCCGGCATCGCCACCTACGAATTCTGGCTAAAAGCCGGAATAGTCCTCCTAGGCTCGCGCTTCCTCTTGGGAGACGTCGCCAAACTAGGCGGCGTCAGCCTGGTCCTAGTCGGCATCGAAATCGCCGTCTCGCTCTCCTTCATGACCGCCCTAGGCCGCGCCTTCAAACTCAAACCCAAACTCACCGACCTGCTCGCCGTCGGCTCCTCTATCTGCGGCGTCTCCGCCATCATCGCCGCGCAAGGCGCCATTGACGCCGACGACGAAGACGCCAGCTACGCCATCGCCGCCATCCTCTCCCTAGGCGCCATCAGCCTCTTCATCTTTCCGCTAGTAGGCCACGCGCTGCATCTCAGCGACACCAGCTACGGCCTCTGGGCTGGCCTCGGCATTGACAACACCGCCGAAGTCACCGCCGCCGGCGCCCTCTATTCCGACGCCGCCGCCAAAGTCGCCGTCCTCGCCAAAACCGCCCGCAACGCCATGATCGGCTTCGTAGTCCTAGCCTACGCCATCCGCTGGGCGCGCAAAGAAAACACCGCAGGCGTAACCAACAAAGCCCAATTCCTCTGGCAGAAATTCCCGAAGTTCGTCCTCGGCTTCCTCGCAATCTCCGCCATCGCCACAGCCCACGTCTTCAGCAACGACCAACTAACAAGCCTAGCCAATCTCTCCCGCTGGGCCTTCCTACTAACGTTCGCCGGAGTAGGCCTACGCACCAACATCCGCGAACTAGGCAAACAAGGCTTCCGCCCCTTCTTCGTGGGCGCCCTAGGAGAAATAGTGATCGCAGTCCTGACGCTAGGCCTGGTCTTCGGCGCCGACCGCTTCCTAGGATAAGCCTGTGGAACATCCCCTCTTGCCCGCCCTTCAGACCTGCCGGTGGCAGGTCTGGAGGGTCTGTGCTTTTTTTTCGATCGTCATCCTGAGCGAAGCGACGGATCTCTCTTCGTCTTTTCGCAGTTTGTAGGAGCGTTGCTTGTCGCAGATCCGCCGCTTGAGGACTGCGCCCGCCGTTGACGTTTATTTAACGGCTCGCGCCGCAACGCAACCCGGGACGGCCGCCACTCCCGATCCTCCACGTCCTGAATTGCCCAAAGGACAAGGCCTCAGAAATATGAAGCGTCCTTTCTCCCAATTCACTGAACAGCCGCGCGTTGGTCTCATTGGCGTTCCACCCTGAACCCGCCGATCAGTCCGCACATGAGACTCCAGTTCAAAATGGAACGGATCCATCAATCCGCCGCCAGCTCTGTGGCGAATGAGTTATGTTATGTAGCGTTATTTTCGCCTTTCTGCTTGACCTCCACTGCCCATGCTTCACAATGAAAGTCCCCTTCTTGGCTTTTCCTTCGGCCTCTGCCGTTCTTGCCGGCTGATCGAGCTATCCACTCTTTGGCGCGTGCCATGACGTTCAAGACGAAACTGATTGCGGGAATCGCAATGGCCTTGTTCACTTTGGCCTACATCGGCGTCCTTTCATACCGAAGCATTCTTCGCAGCAGAGACGATGTCCAGTGGGTCACGCACACCCACACGGTGCTCGAGGATCTGGACCACCTCCTGATCGTGGCATTGGACGCGGAAACTGGCCAACGCGGTTTCATCATCACCGGCGACGACTCATACCTCCAGCCTTATCGCGATTCCGCGGAAACCATTCGGCGCGACGTACAGGAGCTGCGCCAAACCACCTCCGATAATTCCACCCAACAACACAACCTCGACCGCTTGGAACCTCTCCTGGCTGCGCGTTTGGCCGAACTGCGTGATCGCATCGCCCTCCGGAAACAACAAGGTCTCGCCCCCGGAACCCGCTCCGTACAAGAGGACGCGGGCAAGCAGACCATGGATCAGATCCGCGCCGTATTGGGCGATATGACAGAGGAAGAGCACCGCTTGCGCGCCCTGCGCATGAAAGAAGCTGACATCAGCGCCCGCCGCTCCGAATCGGTAATTCTGATCGGAAATACCCTCGGCTTTCTCTTTCTGTTTCTCGCGGGTCTGATGATTTACCAGGAAATGGCCCGTCGGCGCAGCGCCGAGGAGAAAGTCCGCGAGCTCAACGCCGACCTGGAAGACCGCGTCGCGCGCCGCACGGCGGAGCTCAACGAGCGTACGCAAGACCTGGCCCGTTCCAACTCCGAGCTCCAGCAGTTTGCTTACGTCGCTTCGCACGATCTGCAAGAGCCGCTGCGCATGGTCGCGAGTTTTACGCAGCTCCTCGCCAGACGCTACAACGATAAGCTCGGCGATGACGCTCGCGAATTCATCCACTATGCCGTGGATGGAGCCACCCGCCTGCAAACACTGATCAGCGACCTGCTCAGCTATTCCCGCGTCGGCACGCACGCTAAGCCCTTGGAGCTCACCCGCTGCGACGAGGTGCTCGACCGCGTGTTGCTCAACCTGAAGCTCGCTGTGCGCGATGCCGGGGCCATAATCACTCGCGATCCGCTGCCGCTGGTTATGGCCGATGAAGTACAACTCGGTCAACTTTTTCAAAACCTGCTGACCAATGCCATGAAGTTTCGCGGTGAAAATTCACCGCGCATTCACATTTCCTCCGTGCAACAGGGCGCTCTTTGGAAAATTTCCGTGCGCGACAACGGCATCGGCATCGCTCTCGAGCACGCCGACCGTATCTGGGTCATCTTCCAGCGCCTGCACACCAAGACGGAATACGCTGGCACCGGTATCGGCCTGGCCATCTGCAAGAAAATCGCCGAGCGCCACGGTGGAACTATCTCCGTCGAGCCTTCGCCCGGCGGAGGCTCCACTTTCACTTTCACTATACCCGTCTGCAAAAACCAATCCCTATCCGAAGAGAGGACGCAAAATGAACTTCGACTCACCGTCGCAAATCGTTGATATCTTGCTGGTCGAAGACAATGCCGGCGATGTCCGCCTTACTCAGGAAGTCCTCAGTGACAGCAAAATCCGCAATAACCTGATGGTCGCCACCAATGGCGAGGAAGCGCTGGCCTGTCTGCGCAAGCAAGGCAAGTTCCGCGACTTTGCACGCCCGGACATTATTCTTCTCGACCTCAATCTCCCCATCAAGGACGGTCGCGAAGTCCTGGCGCAAATTAAGGAGGACCCCGACCTCAAACGCATCCCCGTCGTGATCCTCACCACCTCCCGCGCCGAAGAGGACATCCTGAAAACCTACAATCTCCACGCCAATTGTTACGTCACCAAACCTGTGGATCTGGACCAGTTCATCAAGGTCGTGAAATCGCTGGAGGACTTTTGGCTAGCAATAGTGAAACTGCCCAACCACAAACAATAATCGAGAAGCGATTCAAGATCCTGCTGGTTGAGGACAACGCCGGTGACGCCCGCTTAATTCAGGAATCGCTCTCAGACGCCACCGGCGAACCCTTCGACCTGGAGATCGCCGACCGGCTCGCTCCAGCCTTGCGACGCTTGAGCGGTGGCGGAATTGACGCTTTGCTTCTCGATCTGGGGCTTCCCGATAGCAAAGGGCAGGAAACGTTTGACCAAGCCAAAGCCCAAACCCCGGCCGTTCCTATCATCATTCTCACGGGTCTGGGCGATGAAACCCTCGCGTTGAAAATGGTCCAAGAAGGCGCCCAGGACTACGTCGCCAAGCTCAACCTGGATGGCAGCAAGCTTTCCCGCGCCATTCGTTACGCCATCGCTCGGGACCGAGCCGACCAGGAAATCCGAAAATTCAACTGCGAGTTGGAGCAGCGCGTCAATTTCCGCACTGCCGAACTCGAAGCCGCCAACAAGGAACTGGAGGCCTTCAGCTATTCGGTTTCCCACGATCTGCGCGCCCCCTTGCGTCACATTGACGGCTTTTCCAGGATTCTGCTCGAGTCCTGCGGCTCCAAGCTGGACCCCAGTGAACAAAGGTACATCCACCAGATTTGTCAGGCCGCTGAGCGGATGGGAAATCTCATTGACGATCTCTTGAAGCTCGCCCGCGTCGGACAGCAGGTCCTAGATTTGAAACCCGTCTGTCTCGGCGACCTCGTCGCGCAAGTGCGTGCGGAGTTCGAGGCCGACACGCACGGCAGACAAATTCGCTGGAACGTTGCTGAGCTCCCGCGGGTCATCTGCGACGAGGGACTCATCAAGCAGGTTTTCAGCAACCTCATTGGGAATGCGATCAAGTACACCCGGCGCACCAGCGACGTGGTCATTGAGGTCGGCCAAACGCTTGCCGGCGACACTCCCGCCTTTTTCGTTCGAGACAACGGAGCCGGTTTTGACATGAAGTATGCGGACAAGCTCTTCGCGGCCTTCCAGCGCCTGCATACCGACGCGGAGTTTGAAGGCACCGGCATCGGTCTGGCCACCGTGCGCCGTATCGTCCACCGGCACGGTGGCCGCATCTGGACGGAGGCCGAGCCATGCAAGGGCGCCACCTTCTATTTCACCCTGGAATCTGCGGCACAAGCCGTCCTGCTCCGCCGCCGCTGAGCGCGCGAGCCTTTGACTTGCTGCTCCCGCGCCGGACGCACCCGCGTGCCACGCCTCCCCGGCCGCCCCACCCTTCTAGACCAAGCACCAAGCCCCTCTAGATTTTATGAGTGCCGCATTCCTTCGCGCGCTTCGGCTGATTGGATGACGTTGTCGGCTCCTTCCTCCGAGTAAACTTGGTAGCGCTAACGACCAAGGCTCGGAAGAAAGGAGCCGAGCGATGATGATTATAGGATGTGATTTTCACACGCGCTACCAACAGATTGCGATGCTCGATGAGGCCACCGGGGAGTTGACGGAGCGACGGTTGGATCACCAGACGGGAGAAGCGGAGGCTTTCTATCGAAGTTTGCCAGGACCGGTACGCGTAGGGATCGAAGCCACCGGGCCGCTTCGCTGGTTCGAGCGTTTGCTGACGGAACTGGGTCACGAGTTGTGGATCGGCGATTCCGCCAAGATTCGCGCCAGCGAAGTGCGCAAGCAGAAGACCGACGAACGCGATGCTTTGCTGATTCTCGATCTGATGCTCGCCAAACGCTTTCCGCGCATCTGGGTTCCTACACCGGCGGAACGCGACCTGCGGCAGTTGCTCTGGCATCGTCACAAGCTGGTTTGCCTGCGCACCATGTTGGGCAACCAACTGCACGCGTTGGCGATGAGCGAGGGGCTCTGCCGCAAGAAAAAGCTGTTCACCAAGAAAGGCCGCGCGGAACTGCAGGGTGTGGGGCTGGCTCCCTGGGCCAGCCGGCGCCGCGCCGAGCTTCTGCAGCTGCTCGACCAACTTAATCCGCCCATCGCGGAGTTGGATCGTGCGGTTCTGGAACAAGCGCAACGCCGCGCAGATGCCGTGCTGTTGATGACCCATCCGGGCATCGGTCCGGTTACGTCTCTGGCCTTCGTTCTGGCGATTGGTCCGATCACTCGTTTTCCGCGCAGCAAAAAGATCGCCAGTTACCTGGGACTGAATCCCAGCGAGGAATCCAGCGGCGGACGGCGGCGGCTAGGAGCCATCAGCAAGCAGGGCAACACCATGGTGCGTTGGTTGCTGATCGAAGCCGTGTATCCGGCGGTGCGCAAAGATCCCGCACTGCGGCAGGACTATCAGCGTTTGAAATTCCGCAGAGGACACGCGGTGGCCAAAGTGGCCATCGCGCGCAAGTTGGCTGTGCGTATGTACTGGATGCTGCGCAGTGGAGCAGAGTACGCACAGCTGGTTCGCAGGCAAGGCAGCCCGGGCGCCACCCTGGTGGACGCAAGTTCATCGCTAGGCTGATTGGGCGCCTTGCTCCCGCGAGCGATCGCGGCGTCTGAAAAACGAATCATGGTCGGAAGTCGGTGACCGAATAGATGGCTGGTGGAACCAGATTCCACCGCTGGATTCAAGCAGCGAGCCTTGGTCAAGATGAAGCGAAAAGCAAAGGCCCTGGTAAGTGAGTACAAAAACGAGCTGCTCGCAGCTCGCACACTCTACGTGTCTCTTGACAGAGCCGACAACGTCATAGAGGGTGGCTCACCCTTCCAGCGCAGGCACGCAACCGCCTCCAGGTTTTCCGGGGGTGCCGCATCCCTTTGCGCGGTTCGCAAAGGGTGCGTGGCAATACGCCGAGCCCTATCGCCCCGGCCCCGGATTCGGTGTGCCACCGCTCCGCTCGCCGCCCAGAATGCCGCTCCGGTTGATCACGCGTCAAATCGAGGCAAGCTACCAACGCCGGAGGCGCGGCATAAAAGACGGCGCGCAGCGCCAAACCGATCGCGGTGCCTTTCCCGCGAAGTTTTCGAGTTTCCCCGCCACACCTCGGCGTGACCCGCGTCCCCCGCGCAATCCACGAACCCGCCAGCCCCGCCGCCCGAAAAGCCAGATTCCGTTCGCCCCCACGTGAGCGGGCCTGTGAGTTTGCCGTGCCCGCCCCACATCTATTCCCATTGGTAGCGTAAATTTTTGTGTGTAGATTTGGCTTGGAAGCAAAAAAGAAGGGTGTACATCTTCTTGGAGCGCCAACCCACAAGGAGGAGGTACACCCGATGCGAGAACTGGAAGTTCTCAGCAATGGCCATCTTAAGCTGGACTTTGCGGAGTGGAAAGAGTTCTTTGACCAGGAACTGGGGGAATGGGTGCGCAGCCAGGTGAAGCGCATGATCGAGCAGGCCCTGGAAGCCGAACGCGATTATCACTTGCAGCTGGGCTATTACGAACACAGCCCAGAATTTCGCATGGATTACCGCAACGGCTATCGGCTGCGGGATTTAGCCACGCAGTTGGGTTTGTTGCGGCGTTTGCGAGTTCCGCGCACGCGGCGCCGCTACCGCAGCCAGTTTTTGCCGCGTTATAAGCGGGCGCAACCGGCGGTGCACGAACTGGTGCGACAGGCTTTTCTGCGGGGGATTTCCACTCGCCAGGTGGGCGCGGTGCTGGAGCCGGTGTTGGGCGAAGCGTATTCGGCGCAGACGGTTTCCAACCTGACGCGCGAACTGAGCCGAGCGGCCGAGCAGTTTCACCGGCGCCCGCTGCGCGCCGATTATCTGTATTTGTTTCTGGACGGCGTGGTTTTGAAAGTGCGCGACGCGGGCCGTAAAGTGCGCCGCCGGGTGGTGTTGGTGGCTTATGGAATCACCGCGCAAGGACGGCGCGAAGTCATCGCTTATCAGTTTGCCCACAACGGAGAGAGTGAAGCGTGCTGGACGGAATTTCTGCAGGATTTATATCAGCGCGGACTGCAAGGCCAGCACTTGCGGCTGATCGTCAGCGATGGCGGCAAGGGGCTGGCGGCCGCGCTGCCGCTGGTGTTTCCGCGCGTGGCGGTGCAGCTGTGCTGGGCGCACAAGTTGCGCAACATCGCCGACAAGGTGCGGCGCAGCGAAGGCAGTTGCGTGGCGCAAGCCGCCGGAATGTACCGGGCCCAGAATCGCGCGCAGGCGCAGCGGGCCTTCCGGCAGTGGAAACGCAACTGGGAGCAGCGCCGCCCCCAAGCCGTGGCTTGCGTGGAACGCGATCTGGAGCGCTTGCTGAGTTTTTACGATGTGCCGGAGCACCACTGGAAGAAAGTGCGCACCACCAACGTGATCGAGCGGTCTTTTCGGGAAGTACGCCGGCGCACCCGGCCGATGTCCAGCTTCGCCAATCCCGGCAGCTGCGACCGCATCGTCTTTGGCGTCATCAGTCACCTAAACCGCTCCTGGGAGAAAAAACCCTTCAAAGAATTTACACACAATCCTTGACGCTACCCTTTTCCATTATGGGACTGGTAATCATACAGTAAATGTGATAAAATAGAATCGGGCCACTATTCCAGCCCACTGAGGACGCTACATGCGCTCCGCCACAACGGCGACAGGCAGACCACTCCCAACCCCAGGGAAAACTCTAGCCAAAAACCGCCCCGCGCCCCTCAGTTGTCGCGCCGCTCGCCAACTGGCCGCCCCAAAACCTCATGTAACATCCGAACTACGACGTTACATCCCCGAAGTAACCGTCACTGACCGCCGATTACGCCGCAAAATCAATCGCCAACTCCGCCGATTAGAATTCAGCGTATCTCACACAAAACAAACACCCGCACCCCAATTCAATCGCAAACTTTTAGCCACTTCCAGAGTCACGACACACTCCTCGCGCAACACCTGCCGGCCGCGAATCGCGAAGCCGCTTCTCGATACAAATGTACGCCTTCGCCGGAACAATAATTCGCGCAACTCATTCAAAACAAACGATTGCGTCAGTCCTTATTCGATACAAACTTCAACTCCTCTCGCTGCAAAGTGCATCACCGCCGGGAGCCTTTCTAATCGACAATGGCAGATATTAGAAATCAACGTAAACCTCTCAAAACAAACGATCGCACCCCGTTCTCATCGGCACAAAAACGCGTTTATCAAATACCAAAAATCTCCCATCACAATCGCGCGCCACGAATCACAAGTCGCGCGTCTCAGCAACGTCTCTCGGAGCACAGCCAAGAGTGGCTATGACACACGCCAATCGGGAGATTGGCGTGCCCAGGTTACGGCTAGGCCTTCCCTGCTGCTTGTTTCGAGGGTGCGTGTTTCGTTAGGTGATGCTCCAGGACGGTTTGGAATTTTGCGAGCCATTGGGGATGGGCTGGCCAGGCGGGTCCGGTGACGAGGTTGCCGTCGGCGATGGCGTCGGTCATTTCTACTGGGGCGTAGGTGCCGCCGGCGTTTTCGATTTCGGGAGCGCAGGCGGGATAGGCGCTGAGGCGTTTGCCTTTTATGACGCGTGCGGCGGCGAGAATTTGCGGGCCGTGGCAGAGCGCGGCGATGGGTTTATCGTTGTCGGCGAAATGGCGGACGAATTCGAGGACTTTCGGATTCAGACGCAGATATTCGGGCGCGCGGCCGCCGGGGATTACCAGCGCGTCGTAGGTTTCGGGATGGACGTCGGCGAAAGTGGCGTTGAGCGTGAAATTGTGGCCGCGCTTTTCGGAGTAGGTTTGATCGCCTTCGAAATCGTGGATCGCGGTGCGGACGTGCTGGCCGGATTTTTTGTCGGGGCAAACGGCGTGGACGGTGTGGCCTAACATTTGAAGCGCTTGAAAAGGAACCATTACTTCGTAGTCTTCGACGTAATCACCGACGATCAGTAGGATTTTTGCGGTGGGCATTGAAGGCCTCCTGCGGAAGATTTTGCGTGCATCGAGCGATTCGAGGTCAATGATAACACCGCGGAGGATAGAGAAATCGAGAGGACGGTCAGTTCAGGCGGTTCAGGCCATTGAAGGCTGCGGTTTTATAGCACTCGGCGAGCGTTGGGTAATTGAAGACTGTGTCTATGAAGTAGGTGATTTTGCCTTTGAGTTTGAAGACGGCTTGGCCGATGTGGAGGAGCTCGGCGGCGTTTTCGCCGAAGATGTGGACGCCCAGCAATTCGAGGGTTTCGCGGTGGAAAAGGATTTTTAGGCGGCCGTCGGTGTGGCCGGCGATTTGTCCGCGGGCGATTTCGCGATAGTAGGCGACGCCGACTTCGTAGGGGACGTCGGAATCGGTGAGCTGCTCTTCTGTCTTACCGATGAACGAAATCTGCGGGATGGTATAAATCCCGTACGGGTAGCTTGCGGGATCGGTTTGCACTGGCAGGCCAAAGGCACGGGCTGCGGCGATGCGGCCTTGTTCCATGGAGACCGAGGCGAGGCTGGGGAAACCGATGACGTCACCGACCGCAAAGATGTGCGGCTGAATGGTGCGGAAATCGGCGTCCACTTTGATGCGGCCGCGGTCGTCGGCTTCGATTCCGGCGGCGGGGAGATCGAGACGTTCGACATTTCCCTGCCGGCCGACGGCGTAGAGCAACGCGTCGGCGTTGATGCGCTTCTTGCTTACGAGGTTTGCGACTACTTTTCCTTCCGGTGTTTCTTCGACGCTTTCGACTTCTTCGTTCAGACGCATGGTGGCGCGATGATCGCGCATCTGGTAGCTGAGGGCTTCGACCATTTCGGTGTCAGCAAATTCGAGCAGGCGCGGGCGCTTTTCAACGATTATGACGCGGACGCCAAGTGTGGCAAACATGCAGGCGTATTCGACGCCGATCACGCCGCCGCCTACGACGATGAGCGTGCGAGGAATTTGGGGCATGCTGAGGATTTGATCGCTGTCAATGATGTTGCGGCCATTGATGGGTACTTTGTCATTCGCGGCGGGTTTGGTGCCGGTGGCGATGACGACGAAGTCGCCTTCGAGCTCGGAGAAGCCGTTGCCGTTTTCGACGCGGATGTGGTGCGGGCCGGTGAATTTGGCGACGCCGTGGATTACGTCCACGCCGTTGCGTTTGAGCTGGTCCTGGGTGACGCCGACCTCGTTTTCGACGACGCGCTGCACGCGAAAAAGAAGGTCCCTCATTGTGATCGCGTCGGAGGCAGCGCGATTGGCGCCGTAGAAATTCTTGGAGTAGAAGCCGGAGAGGTGCAGGACGGCTTCGCGCATGGTCTTGCTGGGGATGGTGCCGGTGTTGATGCAGACGCCGCCGATGGCGCTTTGCTTTTCGACGACGGCGACGCGCTTGCCGGCTTTCGCGCCTTGGATGGCGGCGCGCTGGCCTCCGGGGCCGGAGCCGATGACGATTAGATCATAGCGGAGCATTCGAGAGATCCTCGCTGGGTAGCGCGTTTGGCGTGACGGCTGGTTTCGGGACGGGCGGAGTGGGGCTGGTCATGGGAAGAAAAGTGATAACGCACGTGTGTTACTACTAGATGAATGAACTTCCGGTGGCTGGTAGCCGGGAAGTTGCTGGATGTGGGATGAGCGCTGCGCTTTTGCTGGAGGCTTACGCAGTGAAAGCGGCGGCGTGCCGCCGCACTCCACATGGAAGGCGACAGCGATTTGGTTCGCGACGACGGATAAAGCGTTCTCGTCGCACGACGCATGCAGGCTCTACAGATCATGGCCTGGAGTGGAGCGGTAGGCGCCAATTAATCTGGCGACCAGGACCGCGAGGTAGAGAACGCCGAGGATGGCTTCCACGACGGTGACCGAGCGCGCTTGAGAGGAAACAGGGGTGATTCCGGTGGCGCCTAGCGAGGTCATTGTGCCGTAGCTGTAATAAATGAAATCGAAGCGATCAGGAACGGTATGCAGATTCGTGAGGGGGTCGAGATAGAAAGCGTGGGGTTGCAGGACGGCGATCATTCCGTAGATGCTGGCGAAGCTGAATCCGACGAGGAGATAGATGCAGAGGGCGCCGAAAACGGTTTCGGAATTGGCCTGCTCGCGGGCGAACACGCGGCGGAAGATGACGACGACTACGAAGACGTCAAAAGCGAAACTCAGGACAATATTAAGGATCGAAAACGTGCTGGCCGTGGGTTCCGGGAGGCGGAAGCGTTGAACTAATGCGGGGCCGGCGAGGATCAGCGCGAAGATGAGGACGCTGCGGCGCAAACTGACCGCGTAGACACTGATGACGATCACCGCGCTGCCGACTACGCGGAGAGCGTAAAACCCGAAGCGGCCGGTTTCGGCGTAGGGATAGAGGATTAAGACGGCCAAGAGAAACAGAAAGAGGAGGAAGAAACGGTAGCCGTTGGCGACGGCCTCATATTCGGTCTCAAATTTATCCGTCACGGACATTGATGAAGCGGCTCCGCCGGCGATGGTACAACAAGTTCTGTGAAAAAGGTGGCTGTCGCGCAGCACGAGCGCGTTGAAAGTAGCGGCGTCAAAAGATTTAACACCCCGACTGCGTCGGGGCAAACGCCGAGCACAGAGGAAAGGCGGAGGACCCGGAGGCTCCAAGAATGGGCGGAGGTCGCGGCCCTTCTGATGATTGTTGTGCTTGGGTTGTAGCGTTTTCGCTCGCGCGAGCGCTCGCCTCACAAAATCAACTGCTAGTAGCCGGCGAGACGCCGGCACTACGGTTGGTCGGCCGGCGTTACGACTGGCGGGGGATTGGAGAACTTGCTATTTGCCGTTGGCCGCTAGCGCGGCTTCAATTCCCTGCTTGGTGTCTGTAGCGTGCGCCGCGCCAGCCAGAAACGTCAGATCCTGTACCACCTCGATTGTGGAAGCTCCCACGCCTACCAATATTTTTTCGGTGCGGACGGCACGGAGAAAGCCGGTCATGAACGCTTGCGAAATTTCGCCGGTCTTGTAACGCGCCACGCCGCCGTCGAGGATGGTGGGGGCGAAGTATGGGTGGCGGATATTGAGGCGTTTGGATTCGCGATAGGCGATGGTGCCGACGAGTTCCATGCGCTGCGGCGTGAATGTTTCGGAGTCACCCAGTCCAATGAGGAGGAGGTTTTTTGCGGGGAGGTTTCCGGTGGACGGCGTAATCAAGAGAGTTTCGCCGAGGTCTCCGCGAAACAGCGCGGGAGTGCGAACTTGTTCGAGAAGGCCTTGCAGCTTCTGGTTGATCTCGACGAGCGAGCCGTGCAGGCTATTTTCGGGAGCGGACTGGAAAAGGCAGACGATTTGCAATTCGGTATTGGTTTCCGCAGGGCTTTGAACCAGGACTTGCGCGGGAATCGCGGAGTTGCGTGCTTGGAACGCCGCAACGTCAGGTAGCAAGGCGGCGCGAGCGCCTTGACCTTGAACTGGCGGGGCGGACACTAGATGCGAGATGGAGTGCGGCGACAGCAGAAGCAAGAACGTGAGAACGGAAGTTTTTTGCATCGAAGCTCCTCGGCGACATTGTACGCGCAGAACGCGGATCCGGCGTTGGGCGGTGCCCGTCGCATGCGGGTCGCGAGTACTGATGTGAAGCGGTTTGGTTTGCAGGCGTTGGCGATCGCGGAGATGAGCAAGGAATATAAGGGAATCCGTGTATCCACGGGCCTGCAGCCCGGGACTATGCTGATAAGAGAAGGCTGGAGAGGTGATGTGATTTCGCATCCTTGGACCACGCGGGATCACGCGAGGATACTCATGGCACAGCATGCGCATAAATTCACGATTGCAGATGATGCGGCGGTACACGCTTTACTGAACAAACTAACTAAGAACGGCAGCAAGCAAGGCGGCCGCGGAAAATTATTGCGAGCGCTGGACGATGCGGCGCGGCATTACGAGGATTCGAATCAGAAGGTGCGGCAGGCGTTCTTCCACGGGTTGCTGACCGGCTACGCGGTAGCTTTGAAGGTGCGATGAGGCACGCAAATCGCACCGAGGCACTGAACGAAGCGCCGCAATCTTTCCCCCCAGAAAACATTCCACCGCAGAGACGCGGAGTACGCAGAGAAAGGCGCGAGACAGCGGGTGCTTCCGGGAGCCATCCAGCCGACCGGTGCTTTTTCGATGGAGCTAGAAAGCGCGAGGTTCTTGGAGCGTTCCAACAGTGGGTAAAACTTCGGACAGAACGTAATCCACGCGGTCTGTGGCCATATCGAGAATGCGGAGGCGTTCGGCGGTATCTTGCGAAGCCATTACTTGCGCTAGCGGAGTGAAGGCGTCACGAATGTACTGGCTGACTTCCTGGACGATGAGGGCTCTAGCTTTGGCTTGAGCGACTATTTGATTTTTGCGGTTTTGAGAAAGGAAAATCACCAGGAGGACGGCGCCGGCAATGGCGATGGCGAGGTCGTTGAGGAGGGTTTTCGCCGCGGCGACTCCGAAGTAATACATTATGGCATCGCAAACGTAGCTGAGAGCGAAGAGCACGAAACCTGCGATTGTGGCCGCGCGTATGACATCGTCATTCAGCCAGCTGGAAATTTTCTTTATTTGTGACATAAGACCCTCCACTGCACCTTGCCACGAAGCATAGAACAATTGATGGATTGCGTGCCAGCGCAAAGTAAACCGAGCGGTTGACGGCCGTCTGTCGGGCGTGCGACGGATTTTGCGTGCGTCTTTCGGAACGACATGACGTGATATCCTCGCGCTGTCGAACCCAGCTTGAGTGTGCTGCCGTGCCTGACACTTAATCTGGTCGGCGAACGTGCATCCGCAAAGCGGCGGCGCGCCGCCGCACTCCATATAGTGCGTGCCGATTCGCGAATGGGCGACGAATATTTTGTTGAGTGGAATACGGGGATCCTTATGAGAATTCGGGATTGCGCGGCGGTCGCATTTTTGATCGTGTTCGTCGCAGCGCTTGGTTGGGCGGAGCAGTATCAATATCCGTTTCAGGATCCGAAATTGCCGGTGGAGGAGCGGATCAACAACATTCTTTCATTGATGGCGCTGGACGAGAAAATCCACGCGCTGAGCACTGACCCTAGCGTGCCGCAGTTGGGGATACAGGGTTCGTCGCATATCGAGGGATTGCATGGGGTGGCCTTGGGCGGGCCGGGCGGATGGGAAGGCAAGGGATTGCAGCCCTTGCCGACGACACAGTTTCCGCAGGCGGTGGGGCTGGGCGAGACTTGGGACCCGGAACTTTTGCGGCAGGCTGCGGCGGTGGAGGGCTTCGAGGCGCGTTATATATTTCAGACGGATTTTCAGTATGCGCATGGAGGGCGCGGGCAGGAATACCGGCGAGCGGGGATCGTGGTGCGCGCGCCGAATACGGATTTGGCGCGCGATCCGCGGTGGGGGCGCAGCGAGGAGTCTTATGGCGAGGATCCTTATCTTACCGGGACGATGGCGACGGCATTCATCAAGGGGCTGCAAGGGGATAATTCGAAGTATTGGCTGACGGCGGCGCTGATGAAGCATTTTCTGGCGAACAGCAATGAGAATGGGCGCGGCGGGTCGTCTTCGAATTTTGATGAGCGACTTTTGCGCGAATATTACGACGTGCCGTTTCGCATGGGCGTGGAGCAAGGCGGAGCGCAGGCGTACATGACCGCTTATAACGCTTACAACGGGATTCCGATGGCGGCGCAGCCGATTCTGAAGGACATCACCATGCGTGAGTGGGGATTCGACGGGATTATTTGTACCGATGCGGGCGCTTTGACGAATATGGTGACCGAGCACAAATATTTTCCGGATATGGATCAAGCGGCGGCTGGGGCGATTCATGCGGGGATCAATCAATTTCTGGATAATTACAAGGATGCGGTGACGGGCGCGATCGATAAGAAATTGGTGAACCTGGCGGAGATTGACGACAACCTGCGCGGGGTTTATCGCGTGATGATTCGTCTGGGGCTTTTGGATCCGCCGGCGATGGTGCCTTATACAACGATCAAGGGCAACGGGCCGGCTTGGGACAATCCGGAACATAAGGCTTTGGCGCGCAAGGTGACTCAAGAATCCATCGTGCTGCTGAAGAATTTGGAGGGTTTTTTGCCGTTGGATCGGACGAAATTGAAATCAGTGGCGGTGATTGGGCCTTACGCGGATATTGTGGCGCTGGATTGGTATAGCGGGACGCCTCCTTATGCGGTGAGCGCGCTGGACGGAATCAAGGCGAAATTGGGAAGCGGCGTGCAGGTGAAGTTTGCGCACGATAATACGGATGATGCGGCGGTGAAGATCGCGCGTGGGGCGGACGTGGCAATCGTGATTGTGGGCAATCATCCTACTTGCAACGCGGGTTGGGCGAAGTGTCCTTTGCCGAGCGATGGGAAGGAGGCGATTGACCGGCAATCCATCACTTTGGAGCAGGAAGAAATTGTGAAGCAGGTTTACGCGGTGAACGCGCGGACGGTGGAGGTTTTGATTTCGAGTTTTCCGTTTGCGATTTCTTGGTCGCAGGACAATGTGCCGGCGATTTTGCACATGGCGCACAACAGCCAGGAACAAGGAAATGCGTTGGCGGATGCGTTATTCGGGGATTACAACCCGGGAGGACGGCTGGTGACTACGTGGCCAACGTCGTTGGATCAATTGCCACCGATGATGGATTACGACATACGGCACGGGCGAACTTACATGTATTTCAGGGAGAAGCCGCTTTATCCGTTTGGGTATGGATTGAGCTACACCACGTTTGAATATTCGAATCTGAAGACCAGTGGCGACCGGCTGAAACAGAATGGCGAGATCACCGTGAGCGTGGACGTGCGTAATACGGGCAAGCGCGCGGGCGACGAGGTGGTGCAGATGTACGTGGCGCATCTGAATTCGAAGATTGCGCGGCCGGGGGAAGAATTGAAAGGATTCGAGCGAATCGCGCTGAAGCCGGGCGAGAGCAAAACCGTGCAGATGCCGCTGAAAGCGAGCGCGCTGCAATATTGGGATGTGGCGAAAGGTAGTTTTGAAGTGGAAGCAGACCAGGTGAGTGTGATGGTCGGGAGTTCTTCGGCGGATATTAGACTGAAGAAGAGTGTGGAAGTAGCGGCGGAGTGAAGTTGTCGTTGGACCTAGAGTGGAAGAATCTACCTTTTTCCTCGAATTAAAGCGAAAAGCAGATTCCTCGCTTCGCTCTGGATGACAATTCGTCTATTTGATGAGGACTAGGGAATTTCGACGACGACTAGCGACATATCGTCGGCTGGGGGGCCGTGGCGGAATGCGGCTACGCGGTTGACGATCTCTTGGGTCATTTCGTTGAGCGGAAGCAGAGCGGTTTCGCGGACGATTTGGGCGAGGCCTTCCACGCCGAGCATGTCGTCTTGGCCGTTGAAACTTTCGGTGAAACCGTCGGTATAGAGAATTACGCGCTCGCCTGAGAGGACCGGAATTTGCATGGCGGTTTCCGTGTCTACGGCATCGTGGAGAAGCCCGAGCACCGAGCTGCGCGATTCGAGCAAGCGCGGAGCTTCGCCGGGTTTGACGATCATGCCGGGGGGATGGCCGGCGCCGGCGAACTCCAGCATGCGAGCGCCGAGATTGAGGCGCGCGGCGACCAGGGTGAAGTAAAACACCGAACTGCGCAGACTGCCAATCACGAAACGATTGAGATGCTGCATCATGGGACGGAGCGCGACGCCGCGTTCGATTTGCGACATCGTTTCGGTGTAAATGCGGTTGGCCACCAGGGCCGAGCCGATGCCGTGGCCGGAGACGTCGCAAATCATCAGGCTGAGATGATCGGGGCGAGGCGCGACGAGGCCGAAGTCTCCGCCAATGGTGCGCACCGGTTGATAAAAGGTTTCGACGGCGACGCCGCCCCAGACCAGATTCCCCGGCGCGAGGCTTTGTTGCACGCGCGCGGCCAGCAGCAAATCCTCCTCGATTTCGCGATGGCGCTGATCGAGCTGGACGTTGGCTTCGCGCAGGGCAATTTCCGCGCGCTTTTGCGCGGAGATGTCCGTGAGCGTGACGATGGCGAAAATGGCTCCGTCGGGATCTTCCAATTGCTGGGCGGTGATCACGACGGGCAGGCGGCCGCCGTCTTTTTGCGGGAGGAAAGATTCGAAGAGGTTGCTGCCTTCTCTTTGGCGGCGCTCGATTTGCGTGATCAGCGCGGGACGATCTTCGGGCGGAAACAGGTCGGTGACTTTGGTGCCGATAAGTTCGGAGGCGGGAATGCCAATCATCTGCTGAAAATGAGCGTTGGCGTAGATGACGTGGCCGCAATCGTCGTTGATGATGACGCCTTGATTGAGCGTTTCGAGAATGCCGACGACGCCGTCGAGCCAGTCGCGCGATACTTCGCCCACAGGATTGCCTCGGGAGTAGGAGATGAGAATCGGACTGCGCTTCGCTGCTCTGCGCGAATCCAGGATTGCATGAGATTCATATCATCATTCAAAGATGTGCCGAGAAGGCGGGGCTTCGGCCGCTTGCAGCGCACAGATGCTGCGCACTTGTGCCGCATGTGTTTCATGTAAACTGTGGGCTCTTCGATGGGTTCGAGCACTCCGCGAGGGCGAAGGGGGTTGAGGCGACGTGACTGATACTTCTATTCAGCAGGGGCTGGCGGTTTTGGGTGCCGGCAAGATGGGCGGGATATTGATTGAGGCGTTTTTGAAGCATGGGTTGGTGGCGCCGTCGCACATTTTCGCTACCGTGCAGCAGACGTCGTCGGAGCGGCGCGCGATTTCTAGCGGCAAGGTTACGCCGGGGACGGACAACCGGGCGGCGACGAAGAAGTCGGACGTGATTCTGGTGTGTTTGAAGCCGTTGCAGGTGGGACACGTGCTGGATGAAATTCGCGGGGAGTTGAATGACGAGAAATTGGTGATTTCGATTGCGGCTTCGGTGCCAACGGAATATTTCGAGAAGCGGATCGGCGGGAATGTGCCGGTGATTCGCGCTATGCCGAATACGCCTTCGATGGTGGGCGAGGGCATCACGGCGATTTGCAAGGGCAAGCATGCTACGGCGAAGCATCTGGAGATCGCGCGGAAGCTTTTCGATGCGGTGGGCAAAACCGTGGTGGTGGATGAGAAGCATATGGATGCGATTACCGGGTTGTCGGGGAGCGGGCCAGCGTTTCTTTATATTATTTTGGAGGCTTTGGCTGAAGGCGGAGTGAAGATGGGGCTTTCGCGGGAGCTGGCGACTTTATTGGCGGCGCAGACGATGTTGGGGGCAGCGAAGGTCGTGCTGGAGACTGGGCATCATCCGGCGCTTCTGAAGGATACTGTGACTACTCCGGCAGGATGCACGATTGACGGGATTTTGGAATTGGAGGAGGGCAAGCTGCGGGTGACTTTGATTAAGGCGGTGGTTAAGGCTTCGCAGCGGGCTAAGGAGTTGATGTTCACGGATAAGGAGAGTTAGGGCGGCTCACGTTAGACGCGAAAAATTACCGCAGAGACGCGGAGGACGCAGAGAAAAAGAGGAGGGCACGGAGATAGCTTGCCTGGGGATTGCGGGCAGGTATGGCTTTCGTTCATTCATGCGCGGATTGACTCGTTGCGTTTTTCTGCGGCTTGGATTTCCGGAGCTCCACGGCGAGTTTCTCACGCGCGGGGATCAGGCGTTTAGAACCTGGCACTCTTGATCGAGGACTTCGATGGGAGCGGAGCGGTGTGAGGCGGGCCCAGCAGCGTGTGTTGAGACAAGTTCTGCGAAGAAATTTGGATTATTGGCGAAGAGGCGGAGAGTTCGCCGGCGTAGCCAGTCATGGCGAGCGAGGAGCAGGAGCAGGCGGGCCATGCGCGCGGGGGCGCTGAGTAGATTGCCGTGCGCGATTTCGTAGGCGGCGAGATTTTTGGCGGCGATTGCGTCGCTGAGAAAGAGCGCTTGTTGAAATGCGAGGCTGAGACCTTGGCCGGTGATGCCGTCTACCGTGAAGGAAGCGTCGCCGACCAGGGCTGCGTTGCCGCGCGCGACTTTGCCGAATTGTTCGAGTGTGGTGACACCACCGAGTTCGAGGGTTAGCGGCTGTGCGTCATGGAGGCGAGCGGCCAGTTGCGGGAATTGCGGCAGCGCATCTGCGACGCGCATTTGCGGATCGCTGGTGAGGAGTGCGATGCAGACTTCCTGCAAGCCGGTGGGCGTGACGTAAATCTGGCAGCCCTGTCCCCAGTAGACCTCGACAAAATCGGACCAAGGAGCCACGCCGAAATGGCGACGGAAGCCGAAGCGCGAGGAACGTGCGCTACGCGGTCCGAGTTCCGTCCATCTTCTTACGTTGGATTTCTGGCCGTCGGCGCCGACCAACCAGCGGAAATCGAAAACGGCGCCGTCGACCAGGGCCGAGTTGGCAGTGCAATCGGAAACGCGAGTTCCCCACCGGAATGAGACGCCGAGTTCGTACGCGCGTTGAACCAGCAACGAATGGAGAACGGTGCGGCGGAGGCCGAATGATTCGGCACCCTGCGGCAGCCTAGCGCTTGCGGAGGAGGTTGCGTCGCAGAAACGGATTCCGGCGATGGGAAACGCGACTTTCGAATTTAGTTGGATTCCGAGAGAGGAAAGCGCGGCGACGCCTTCGGGAAGAAGTCCTTCGCCGCATGCTTTTTCAATGGGCGGCCTGCGAGAGTCCGCGACCGTTACGCTGAGTCCTTTTAGTTTTAATGCTATCGCGGTTGCTAGCCCCGCCGGGCCTGCACCTACGACAAGAACGTCCGCGTTTTCGGCCACAGGCCCCCGTTTCTACCACCGTAAGAGAACTAACTCAGCGCAAAAGCCCGGACCCATGGCGGCGAGGATGCTCAATTCACCTGGCTTCGGGCGCTTGTTGTTGTAGACGTCCTCGAGCACGAGCAAAACCGACGTGGAAGAAATATTTCCGACGCGGCGCAAGCAATCCCATGAAGCGGCGAGGTCAGTGGCGGTGATGCCAAGCGCGGTTGCGGTGGCTTCCAACACCTTCGGGCCGCCGGTGTGCATGATCCAGGATGTGATGTCCGAGCGCTTGTGCCCATTCTCGGCGAGGAAAGCATCTACGTCCTTGCCAAGATGCTTGGTAACCATCTCCGGAACTTCCGGAGACAGTACGATGCGAAAGCCCTTTTCAGAGATGTCCCAACCCATGACTTTCTCGCTGTGCGGATAGAAGCTGGATTTGGTGGCGAGAATTTCGGGGCCGTCGGATTTACGATTGTCGCCGACGACAACCGTGGCGGCGGCGCCATCGCCGAAAAGGAGCGCGGAGATCAAGTGGGCCATGGAGAGGTCATCGCGCTGGAGTGTGAGCGAGCACAATTCGACGGAGAGAAGAGCGGCGGCTTGATCGGGATAGCCGTGAACGTAATCAGCGGCGCGAGAAATTCCTGCGGCGCCCGCGACGCAGCCGAGGCCGAAGATCGGAATGCGCTTGATGTTGTTGGAGAGACCCATGCGGTTCACGAGGCGCGCGTCGAGGGAGGGCGCGGCGATGCCGGTGACAGAGGTGACAAAGATTGCGCTGAGGTCTTTGGGACCGACGCCTGCTTTGTGGAGCGCCTTGCAGAGGGCCTGCTCGCCGAGTTCGAGGGCGTGCTGGATCCAGGTGTTGTTGGCTTGCCCCCAAGTGGTGAGTTTCTCGTAGTAATCGATGGGCTCGACCAAGTAACGGCCTTCGACTTGCATGCTTTCGTCGAGGCGGTCGAGGATGTCGGGATTGGTCAGCCGATGACGCCAGTCGTTCTTCAGTGCCTCCGTCAAAAGCTCTTGTTTGTAATAGTACTCGGGGAAGGCGCTCGCAACGCTAGCAATCCTCATCGAAGGGGGCTCCTATTTGTGTCTTAAACGTTCCGAAGGATAGTATCTCGACAATGCCGAATATCAAGAGGCTTTGCAATAATAGCTTTCATAGCTACCGTACGGCCCAGACCCAGTTTAATTGACCATGTAACGAACACTATGATAGCGCATTCTGGGGTGCGAAAGCGGCGAAACTATCTGGGGTAAGAAAAAAACCCGGGTCTGGGGGCGCAGACCCGGGGCGGGGGTGAGGGACGCTGGGCCGAAAACTCTTGAAACTCTGCCGCGATTAATAATTCCAGCGGCGCATTGCGAGTGTGGCGCGAAAGACGAGTTGAATTGCCAGCACTATAAGGGTGTCTCGCAGAGCGATTGCGCTCTGACGAATAACCGAGGGCTCCGCAGAATCAAGAGCAGGTATTGCCTGAACTACCGATGCGGCGCGGGTGGCCGGCTTCCAACCCATGTTGGAGAGCGTGCTCATGCGTTCCCTCTAGTTCACGACGTAAACAGGATTGTCGTGCTCGACACCTAGAACCATCGATTTGAAGATGTCCACGTCCCAGCTATCGGCGATGCGCAAGCGCACCACTTCGTTCGTTTCCGAGACCAGGCGTCCACGCAGCGGGACGCGCAAATTGCCTGCAATTACCCTGAGAACCACCGGCTGCCCCATCCAGATTGCGAAACCGCCTTCCATTGAATCCCCCTTGGTGAAGCTGGCTCGCTCGAACAAGGCGATTGTGGAGGAGGGGGTTGGACTGGCCAATGGTACAGCGGGCTAAAGCTGGTAGGAGGAAGGTACCAGCAGTTCTAAGGGGGTTTGCGGCGCGGCGGTAAGGGCTTTTCTGTTATTGTGTTTACGGCGATTTTTGGCTGTGTTTTGCGCGTTTAATTAAGACAAGGACCGATTGATGGTTGAGCTTTTGAAAGAGCTTCTGCACCGCCTGATGGACGTTCGCGGCCTGGTGGCTTTGGGCGGAATGCTGATGGTGTGCGTGGTTGTGTTCGTGGAAACGGGGCTTTTTGTGGGGTTCTTTTTGCCGGGCGATTCCCTGCTGGTGACGGCTGGGGTGGTGGCGGCGGATCCTTATTCAGGATTGAAGATTGCGTGGATGCTTCCGCTGGTTACTTTGTGTGCGATTGCGGGAGATCAGGTTGGGTATTTGATCGGGCGCACGATGGGGCAGAAATTGTATCAGCGGGAAGATTCGCGGTTCTTCAAGAAGAGCCATTTGCGGCAGGCGCACGAGTTCTACGAGAAGCATGGAGCGAAGACGATTATTATGGCGCGGTTTGTGCCGATCATTCGGACGTTCTGTCCGCCGGTGGCGGGCGCGGCGCGGATGAGTTACACGAAATATTTGGTGTATGACATTTTCGGCGGGCTTTTGTGGGTTTGGGGAATGATTTTGCTGGGGTATACGTTGGGGAACACGATTCCCAACATTGATAAGCGGATACATTATGTGATCGCTATTGTGATTTTTGTTTCTTTGTTGCCGGCGATTTATTCGGCTTGGAAGGCGCGAGGGCAGAAGGGTGCTGGTGGATTGAAGGGGGCGCAGCCGGAGGAAGAATAAGGCCGACTGTTTGTGCTGCGCTTGGAGTCTACGGCGTGGCTTGCTGCGAGCTTGCTTGGCGAGGCAAGCCTCGCCTGGCTTGTTTGGGTGACGTGCGACTGTACTTGGGACAGCGGTGGCAAGCCACCGCACTCCCAGATGGCGCGCGGCTTCATCGCGCGGCGCGTTTGCGAATGCGCGGCGTGTAAAACGCAAAACGGGGAGCCTGGCGGCTCCCCGCTTGCTTCTTCCGTAGGCCGCCGCGGTGCCGAAGGCGTCGAGGCGGTGCGCACCGCAAAAGCGGTGTGTAAACGGTGATTAGCTCAAAGTCTCCTGCCCGGTGGCGTCATACAACATCCTCCGTGCATTAACGACTTACAAGGCCCGTTCTACTCCCGTCGAATGGCGAATGCAACTGGAAAGTTTCGGGGAGCTTGGGCGCGCGCGATTTACACCGAGGGCGCAGGAAGCAGCGACCCTACGGACCCTGCTGGGTACATTTCTATTATTTCAGAAAGAGAGCTTCGCGGACCTGATCGCGGCCTACGAACGTCTTGGAGGAGCGGAATTTTCCGAAGATGTCTAGGATTTCGCGATTTTGAAAGACGCGAGCGTGAACGGCTAGCGTGGGAGCGGGGACGAGTTCGATCGTTTGGGCGTCCACGATTTTGTAGCGATGGAAACGCTCTGGGGCACGGCTGTGAAACGACGCGAGTATCGCGCCTCCGGGGCGCATCAGCGTGTAGAGGCGCTCCATCACGCGGGGCAGCAGCTCGGCGTCGAGATAGTCGAAAAGATCCCAGGCTAGGACGCCGTGGAAGGTGTCCTCGGGATATTGGAGATTGGTATCGAGAAATTTTCCGGCGAGCATGCCTTGTGAGACGCGAGCGCTTTCGTCGCCGACTTTGGCGTTGCGCAGATTTTCTTCTTCGGAGAGAAGAAATTCTTTCCAGGAGCGGAGCAAGTCCTCGGTGGAAAGTCGAAAGCCCTTCTCGATGAAAAACATCACGGTGGATTGAAAGACGGCGCCGAGGTCGAGAATTTTGCCCTGGCCGTTGTCGGTGATCAGCCAGAGAAATTCCTTGAGACCGTTGGAGACGCGCGTGTTGGCGGATGCGGGAGCCACGGACGCAGCTGCGGATGCGGGCCCGGGTTTCGCCGTCGTTCTGGTGGGCAGACCTGCATTCGGCTTGGATTTCGCCATCCAGTTCATCGCGGGCTCTAGTTCCCTTGTTTACCGGCGGCAGCGGCTTTGGGAGTTGAAGACTTCGACGATTGTTCGGCCGGAGTCGCAGAAGAATCGCCGGCGCGAATCATTTCTACTTTGCCGCGAAGACTAGCGCCATCTTCGATGGTGATGCGCCGAGTGAGAATGCTGCCTTGCACATGGCTGGTCGCGCCGAGGCGCACGTTTTCGGTGGCCATGAGATTGCCTTGGACATTGCCGTCAATTGAGATTTCGGAGGCTTCGATGTCGGCGTTGACGTGGCCGCTGGCAGCGACGGTGACGCGGCCGTTGGTCATTTGAACTTTGCCTTGCACGTCGCCTTCGATGACCAAGTTCGAATTTCCGGAGATGTCTCCGCGGATTTTAAGACCGGCGCCGATGGTGGAGCTGGAAGTCGGAGCTGCGGGCGCTGCCGGCGCGGGCGCGGACATGGGCGAAGCAGTGACAGGAGCGGCTGCTACCGCTGACGGCGGGATCGCCGGCGTCGCGGCCGTAGGCGCGACTGATGAAGACGTCGTCGCCGGTGCAGGCGTTTCAGGCGTGCTCATCGATGAAATCGGGTTTTGATTCTGTTTTGGTGCCGCAGCTGCTGGTTCAGAGGACTTCGATCCCGGCGAAGATGGCTTGGCCTCTTCGTTTTTGCGCCACATCATGATTTCCCCCAGTTATTCGGGCTCTGCGCCGGGCGGCAGGAGCCCTGAAGTAATTCCCCGGACACTATAGTACAGAGGTGTACCGAAGCGAAAGAGGCTGGCGTACTTAAGTGATAACGAGTTGCGAGGAGCGCAGTAGAGCGGGCGCGGCGATTTATCTGAAGTGCGTGTTTTCTCGTCCGCTTGGGCGAGGCGCGCCTCGCCGGTTTTGATCGCGCTGCGTCCACCGCTGCAAAAGCGGCGGCACGCCGCCGCACTCCATATCGTTTTGCGCCGGTGCTCGAATGTGGATTGTCGCCGGAGCCCGCCGTTGATCAAATGGCGCACTGAAGTGCGCCGCTCTAAGGGTTTTTGTTACGTGGTGCGGACGTCGTTGTGGCGCATGTCCCAGAGGGCGGCTAGGTATCCGCCGGCTTCGTGGAGGAATAATTTGACGCCTGCGCGGGTGCGCCACCAGCTTTGCGGATCGTATTCGGTGTCGGGGGCGGAGATGACGCGGAGTTGGCTTCCGGGTGGCAGCGTTCGTTCGTAGATATATTCCGCGCGACGGGTGTGGTAGTTGGAGGTGACGAGGAGGATTTTTTTCCAGGCATGGGAGGCTACGAATTCGCTGACGGCTACGGCTTCTTCGCGGGTGTCGTCGGCGTGATGGGTTAGCGGAATGATTGCGGCGGTAGGAACACCGTGCTCAACAAGATCGTGCTTCATCAAGTCCGTGGTAGTGGCGTAGGAGCGCAGCGCGCGGCCGGTGGCGACAACGTGGGGGGCTAGACCCGCTCTGAAGAGGGCGGCGGCGCGTGCGGCGCGGACAGCGTCATAGTTATCGCCGCTTAGAACGATGATGACGTCGGAGGCTTCGGGCGCGTCGTCCACAATCCAGAATTCTCCGGCGAAGCGGAGCAGGGGGACGCGGACGAGATAGAGGATGGCGAGCAGGACGACAACGAAAATGAGGAACAGGAACTTGAAGATGATTCCGCCGCGCTGCGGATCGGGTTCTGCCAAAAGCGACGCGGCGAGGTTCGTCATTGTTTTGCGGGATCGAACTGGCGGAGGCGTTCGGCGGCTTCTTCGGGAAGCGTGCCATTGAAATAGACTTCCTTGATGCTGTAGGACTTGCTGCGCTGTTCGACGATGGGCAGGATTTCGAAATGCCAGTGGTAATCGCCAGCGATGGTGCGCCAGTAAGCGCTTAGTTCACCTTTGGTTTGCAGCGTGTTGGGCGAAGTGTGCACGACCAGATGATAGCTGGGTGAAACCTGGACGAGGCGACGGAGCGTGCGGCCGAGAAGGCTGGCGAGGTGGCGGCGATTTTCTTCCGGGATAGCGGATTCGAATTGGTGATTGTGCGTGCGCGGAATGATCCAGATTTCGTAGGGGACGCGCGAAGCGTAGGGGCAGAACGCGTAATAATCGCCGGCGCAATCCATGATGCGCTTGGCCTGGCGAACCTCCTGGCGGAGGATGTCGCAGAAGACGCAGCGTTCGCGTTCGCGGAACCATTCGCGGGCGGAGCGGAGTTCGTAGAGGATTCGGCGCGGGACGAAAGTGGTGGCGGTGATTTGCGAATGAGAGTGCGGCCATTCTTCGCCGGCCTGCGTGCCGGTATTCTTAAAGACCGTGACGTATTTGAAGCGCGCGTCGCGTTTTAGATCGGCGATGCGGCGGGCCCAGGCGTCGAGGACGCGTTCAATTTCTTCGTCGGTCATTTGGGCGAGCGTCCGGGTGTGGTCTGGCGTCTCGACTACGATTTCGTGGGCGCCTACGGAGGCCATGCGGTCGTAGATGCCTTCGGCGCTGCGTCCGGGATCGCCTTCGATGCGGTAGAGGGGGCGGAAATGGGGGTAGACGCGTACTTGCCATTTACCCTGGGGAGGCAGATCGAGGAGCGTCTTCGTTTCCAGGCGGCTTTCGGGGCAAAGCGGACAGGGGTCGGGGCGAACTTTTTCGCGCTCCGGATGCCCTGCCACAACCCAACTGCGAGTGATTGGATCTTTGCGAAGTTCCATCATTCCCCGAAAGGTGGATGCGAAGGCGACATCTTATAACGCGCGGCGGGCGAGGGCAAAAGATAACGTGCGCGATGCGTTCAGGCGGTGCAGCAGCGGCAAGGAATATCTAGATTCTTAACGGGTGTAGTGCGTGGGCGTCGGGCCGACTTCGAGGCGGTGGCGGTCCCAGATGGCGCCTTCGCGACTGTAGTGGGCCATCTCGAAATCCTGGGTTAATTCGAGGCAATCTGTGGGGCAGGCGTCCTCGCAGAGGCCGCAGAACATGCAGCGGGAGGTGTCGTAAGTGAAGGTGGTTAGGACTTTGCGGCGGGTGGCATCGTCGCGGAGCCAGCCGACTACGATCAAATTTTCCGGGCAGGCGAGCGCGCAGAGATTGCAGGAAATGCAGAGAGATTCGCCGGTTTCGGGGTTGATATTCAGGCGCGGGGCGCCGCGATAGCGTTCGGCGACCATGGGGCGCTCTTGCGGATACTGTTCCGTGCAGACATTCTTGGGCGCCTGATAGCGAAAAGTGAGCCACATGCCTTTGAAGAGGTCTACCAGAAAGACGCGGCGCAGAAGTTCGTTCATTTGCTGGATTGTGACCGGGCGGTTTGCGGATGTCAATAGTGGCGTGATTGGCTGGCAGTGCGCTCACGGGAAGAAAGCTGCCCGCTACATAAACCCGTCTGGGTGCTGCTGCCGATGTCCGGTCTTGGTGAAAACGCCAGTGGCTGGTGATTAGTCGCTAGTGGCTAGATGATGTGGGGCCGAGGCTGCAGGAACGCGGGTCGGGCGATTGTCGTGCTACTCTGCCGAGAATGGATGGAACGAATCGCGACGATTTGAGATTTATGCAGGCGGCGGTGGATGCGGCGCGGGCTGCCGGCGAAAAGGGCGAGGTGCCTGTGGGTGCGGCGATTGTGATTGGAGATGAGATTGTGGCGCGTGCGGGTAACCGGACGATTGTGGATTGCGATCCGACTGCGCACGCGGAGATGGTTGCGCTGCGCGAGACAGCGCGGAAGATTGGGAATTATCGGCTGCTGGGGGCGACCCTGTACGTGACTATTGAGCCTTGCGCGATGTGCGCGGGGGCGATGATTCAGGCCCGGATTGCGCGGCTGGTTTATGGCGCGGAGGATGCGAAGGGTGGGGCGGTGCGGTCTTGTTTTAATGTGTTGAATTCGGCGCAGCTGAATCATCGGGTAGAGGTGACGGCAGGAGTGATGGCTGAGGAAGCGGCGGGGTTGTTGAAGGATTTTTTTGTGGCGCGGCGGTAGTGAATCAGCGTCGGGAGATATGGTCATGATTGGCGATATGAGAAAGATGGTACGGCGCGTGGCGGGATTTTCGCTTATGGGCGCGGCGATTTTCTTTTGCGGGGCCAGTTCTCTGCTTGCGCAGGCGCCAAAGGACGAGCAGAGCGCGCAGGGTGCAGACGGCGCACAGAGTGCTGCGCAGATTCCGAAAACGCCGGCGGAAAGCGCGCGGAAGGATCTGCTGACGCAATTCAACGACGCGTTGCAGGAGTTGACGGCGCGCGTTTCACCTGCGATTGTGCAGGTGCAAGTGACGGGCTATCGAGCGGTGGAGGACAAAAGCCAGGACGACGCGAGCATGATTGGGCGAGAGCGCAGCCTGGGATCAGGGGTGATTGTGGATCCGGACGGGTACATCATCACGAACGCGCACGTGGTGAAGGGAGCGCAGCGGGTGCGCGTGGTGCTCACTCCGACGACGGCGGGAGATTCGCAGGTGCGCGCGAGCCTGGGATTAGGCGAGCACAGCCCGCCGATTGACGCACGCATTATTGGGATCGCGCCGACGATTGACCTAGCGCTTTTGAAAGTCGAACAGAAGAATCTGCCCGCGATTGGGTTTGCGGACTACACGCAACTAAAAAAGGGTGAGCTGGTGCTGGCTTTCGGAAATCCCGAGGGATTGGAAAATTCCGTGACTTTGGGTGTGGTGAGCGCGGTGGCGCGGCAGGCCGACCCGGACGTGCCGTCGGTTTACATCCAGACGGATGCGCCGATCAATCCTGGAAATAGCGGCGGGCCGCTGGTGAATACGAACGGTGAACTGGTGGGCATCAATACTTTTATATTGACGGAATCGGGCGGGAGCCAAGGTCTGGGTTTCGCGATTCCGAGCAGCGTGGTGGAGTTTGTGTATCACGAGCTGCGCAAATACGGGCGCGTGCATCGCAGCGTGATCGGCGCGGAGCTGCAGGAGATTACGCCGGACCTGGCGGCGGGGCTGGGGTTGAAAAAAGAGCGAGGAGTGGTGGTTGCGGACGTTGATCCGGATGGGCCGGCGGACAAAGCTGGGTTGCAGGTCCAGGATATTTTGCTGAGTTTGGATGGGCGCGCGATCGGTAGCGTACCGCTTGCCGAAATGATTGTCTCGACGCGGCCGGCTGGAGCGGAGGTAAAGGCGGTGGTGATGCGCGGGGATCAGACCTTGACATTGACGATTCCCGTGACCGAGCAGAAGAACGACGTGGATGAATTGGGCGACCTGGTGGATCCGCAGAAGGATTTGGTGGCGAAGCTCGGGGTTTTCGCGGTGCAAATTGATGATGAGCTGGCTAAGCAGCTTGAGGATTTGCGGCAGCCTTCGGGAGTGATTGTGGCGGCGATGGCGGCGGATTCTTTGGGAGTGGAGGCGGATTTGCAGCCGGGAGACGTGATTCATGCGCTGAATGGCAAGCCTGTGACGACTTTGGACGGCTTGCGCGCGGATCTGAAGGCGCTTCCTACCGGAGCTTCGGGAGTATTGCAGGTGGAGCGCGACAGCAAGTATATGTACATCACGTTCGAGATGGATTGAGCACTGCGTTTGGTGCGCAGCAATCGTTTCGTAGTCTGTAAGAGGCACAGCGCGGCGCTCGCATGGTTGTGAGCGCTCGGCGCGTTTGCTAAGCTAAGAGGGCTGCGACTGCGGAGAGGTGTCTGAGCGGTTGAAAGAGCCCGCCTCGAAAGCGGGTAGCCTGGCAAAACCGGGCTCGTGGGTTCAAATCCCACCCTCTCCGCCATTCTTTTAGAATCAGTGGGTTAGAACCTTCCTAAAATCTTTTCCTAAGTAATCTCCGAATTCCCTGGCTTTTCAGTATTAGCTCCCAGGAAATTCTTATGGCTCAGTCCAAATTCACGCTCCATAAGTACGTCAAAGCTAACCTCGACTCCCGTGACTGGGACAACTTTCGGCTTGTCCTCCTGATCAAGAGCTACGGCGACGAACGCTATTCCAAGGACTTAGGGAAGAAGATTCACAGAGGGCAAGAAGGCCGCATTCTGAAAACAGCGCGCGTTAACGACACATTGACCGACCGTGGTAGAGGCTTTGCCGACAAAGCTTCCTTGCTGCGCCGGCTCGTCGCTGGCGGGCATGCTTGAAAGGCGATTTATATAAGTAGCTGTCTCAAGAGGCAACTGGTAGAACTAACAGTTCACATAGGACGACTGAACGACGACACTTTCCCGAACGCAATGAAGAAATATCGCGCGACAAAATCTGAACGAGTATGATACCCACAGATTTTGACCGACTCCCCGCCCTGCGCCCCGCAAAGGAACAGATGACTGGTGCCGTCAGAGTCATGCTCGTAGATGACTTTAAACCTTGGCGTGTTTTTGCGGCTTCACTACTCCAAACGAATCCTCAATGGCAGATCGTCTGCGAGGTGTCAGACGGAGCAGAAGCCATCCAGAAAGCCGGGGAGTTTCAGCCGGACTTGATCCTGCTGGACATCGGCCTGCCGAATTTGAGTGGGATTGAAGCCGCTCCGTCAATCCGCGAGGGCGCTTCACGGTCAAAAATCCTGTTCCTGAGCGAAAACCGCGACCGTGACGTGGCTGCAGCAGCCTTGAGCGCCGGCGGGCATGGTTATGTGGTCAAATCGGACAGCGCAAACGAATTGCTCGTGGCGATAGAGGCCGTTCTTCAGGGTAGGCGGTTCATCAGCAGCACACTCAATGGTTTCGACTTCAGCGCAGCGGTGTGGCGATCCGACGGCGAAATTCGATAGCTCGTCAGTACTCTTTAGTATCGGCTAGCTTATCGCCTGCGGAAGCCGCTGGGCGCTTCCCAAGTAGGTCGTCCCTCCTACACAAGTGCCGGTAGCACACCCGGATAGTCCCAAACCGCACAACTGCGAATTTGGTGCTGGAGTTTAGTCGCACAGCACGGCAGACCGGTCCCGGAGATTTTTTCCAAGAACCTATCAATTTTGACAATTCACGGATATTTCGACCCTCTCTACATTCCCGCCATGTTACCGACATGGGACCCGGATGGAGGCTTTACCCCCGAAAGCAGAGAGGCGTCCTCAACCTTGCCCCAGAGGCTGTTCCGGGTCCTCCTCCCATCTCACTTTGGGATTGCTACGAATCTCGTTCGATCACTCAGCAAACGAGGAAAGGTTCCAAAGGAAAGGCGCGCCTCGTCGCTAGGCGTGATCGAACCCGCCTAAATGTGTCAAAATGTTGCCTTCATCCATTGCAAAGGAGACTGTGCGAAGCGGTTCTGATTGCCGTGCTCGCGGTACTGAACTTGGTTCTGTTCTTATGCGGTGCTCCGGGCAGTTTGTTCGTTCTGACGTAGCACAGATTAGAGGTGGACGCTGAGGTGTCTACCGAAGACTTAGGACTCGACTGGGTGTCTTCACCCCAGGAAGCGGGAGAGTTATGCTTGCCCCCGGGATTTGTGTTAGTGTATCCCGAAATCCATGCACGCTAGTGCTCTCGGGAGTTTCCTATGCCGTCACCTAGCCGGTTGCCGAGGCGGCAACGCTCTGCCCAACAGTCGAGCAAGCCTTTTGATCCCAAAGGCTTTTTAGCGAACGCCGGCATCGGAAAGACCATTCGTCACTACAGTCCGAAGCAACTTCTGTTTTCGCAAGGACAACGTGCGGATGCTGTGTTTTACATTCGGGAGGGGACGGTAAAGATTAGCGTGGTCTCGAAACAGGGCAAGGAGGCCACCATTTCAGTGCTCGGTCGCGGCGATTTCCTGGGAGAGGGATGCATCGCTTCGGATCTGCCGATGCGTATGACGACGGCAACCGCAATTACTAAGTGCTCTGTACTGAAAATCGAAAAGAGCGAAATGCTCCGTACGCTCCACGCGGAGCACAGGTTCTCGGACCTGTTTGTTACTTACATGGTTGGTCGTCACCACCGCACGCAATCGGACTTGGTCGATCAACTCTTTAATTCGTCCGAAAAGCGGCTGGCACGAGCGCTTTTAATGCTGACCCGTTTCGGGAAGGAAGGTACGTCGGAGCGTTTGGTTCCAGGTATAAGTCAGCAAACTTTGGCGGAAATGATTGGTACAACACGCTCACATGTGAACGTTTTCTTGAACAAATTCAAAAAGCTTGGCTTCATCGAGTACGACAATGGCTTGAAAGTGCATAGTTCCCTGCTCAGTGTCGTGCTCCACGAGTAGCTCAGTATCGGCGTCATCTGAGGGCTATCGTCGCGCTCTATCCTTCGCACTAAGGGACAGGGGGCGTTTGGCCAGGGTGTTCCATTTGGAACACCCTGACGTTGGTCGGTTGGTACACTTTACGACTTGCATCTTACAACTTGAACTGACACTGGCGCCTAACCAAAGTTATCTCAAAATTAACCGGCGAATCGAGTCGCCGACCGTTTTTTAGGTCGAGATCAAAATGCAACCGGCGCGAATTTCCAAAACAGAAGTGTCCACTCGGTGTGTCTGTGTCGAGTGGATGGCCCTGCGTTTGGTCGCGGCCGTTTTTGTTTTTGTCTCCGCTGCCTTCTGCATCGGAGGTAATTGATGGAACTGAGCCCTAGTCGTTCCTCATGGTATTGGAGCTCCCGGTTCAACACGGCGATTCTCGGGTGCCTCGTTGCGGTGCTGTGCTACACCGTTTCAGAACTAGGGGGCTTGCTCGTAATACGTCCCCAAATCCTCTCGCCACTTTGGCCGGGCTGTGTGCTTCTAGTATCAGTCTTGCTGCTGGTTCCAAAAAGGATCTGGCCAATTCTCATCGTAGCGGGATTGGCCGCTTTCGTTCTCTATGACCTGCAGCACGGCGTTCCGGTTCGTTCGATTGGCTGGCTGACCCTAGCCGACATAGTAGAAGTCCTTATCGCCGCATTGTGCCTAAGTTATTCCTTCAAAGGTGTGCCGCGGCTGAACAGCGTGAGCGCCCTGGCTACGTATTCATTGTTTGCGGTGATCCTGGCGCCGGCGGCTGGAGCATTGGTTGGCGCAATTGCAGTGCCCGGAAGCTATTGGACAAATTGGAGGACAGCCTTCTTCTCGGAAGCGCTGGGATTCCTGACTCTGGTGCCGGCTGTCTTGGGTTGGGCAGGCAAACGACCAGCAGCGGTCCAGAAAGGACGTGCGAACTACGTGGAAGTCGCCGCGCTGCTTGCCGCGTTGGCCTTTTTTGGATGTCTCACTTTCGCGACTTTTGGAAGAAGCAGCCCGCCCGCTTTGCTTTATTCTCTTCTTCCCTTTCTGCTCTGGGCCGCTTTGCGTTTCGGATCAACAGGCGTCAGCACTTCGATGATCGTCATCGCTCTGGTGGCGATTTGGGGCGTCGCCCACGGACGCGGCCCCTTCGCCGGACCAAAGCCCCTCGACAATGTGTTGTCGCTGCAACTCTTCTTATTGCTCACGACAGCGGCTTTTATGGTCCTCGCGGTCATAGTGGAGGAGCGGAAGGGGACCGAAGAGGAACTACGTGAAAGCGAAGCAAAGTTCCGCAGCGTCTTTCGGGATGCGGGCATAGGAGTGGCGATCGTTTCACCAGAAGGGCGTTTTCTTGCCGGGAATGAGGCATTTTCCAAGTTCATCGGATATACAGAAGCGGAACTTCTCGACAAGACCGTCCAATCCGTCACTCATGCGGATGACTGGCCGATGTTTTCGCAGAAACTAGATCAAGCGCTGACAACGGGAGCCAGCTTCCAGGGAGTGGAGAAACGCTGCCTGCACAAAAATGGACAAGTGCTGCGCGGCGAGTGCAGTGCTTCCTTGATCCGTGATATCCACGGCAAGCCTCAGTACTTCGTTGCCGAGGTGCTGGATGTTACGGCTCGCAAGCGAGCGGAGCAGACTCTGCGAGAGAGCGAAGAGCGCTTTCGCCTGGTCGCGAACAAGGCGCCGGTGTTGATCTGGATGTCCGGACCGGACAAACTCTGCACGTTTTTCAATCAATGCTGGCTGGATTTCACCGGCCGGTCAATGGAACAAGAGCTAGGGCAGGGATGGGCCGAAGCAATCCATCCAGAAGATCTAGAGCGTTGTCTCGGAATCTACGTGGGTGCGTTTGACGCTCGGGTCGACTTCGAGATGGAGTACCGCTTGAAACGCTTCGATGGAAAATATCGCTGGATCGTTGATTATGGGGTGCCGCGATTTGAGGCAGATGGCGCCTTCTGTGGCTATATCGGCTCTTGCGTTGACATCACGGACCGCAAGCTGGCGGCCGAGTCGCTCGAAGAACTGAGCGGACGCCTGATCGCAGCTCAGGATGAAGAACGCACCCGCATCGCCAGGGAACTTCACGACGACTTCAGCCAGCGCTTAGCACTCCAAGGTATCGGCCTTGCCCAGCTTTGGAAGAAGATACCTGAATCAGAAGTGGCGGAGCGCGCGAAAGTTCAGGAACTGCTCAAAGGAATCCAAGAAATATCTTCTGATATGCATTCGCTCTCCCATGAGCTTCACTCCAGCAAACTCGAACATGTTGGTTTGGCACCAGCTCTAAAGGGTCTTTGTGAAGAGTTGAGCTCGAGGTTTAAGATCGAGATCGCATTTACAGATCATGCGCACTCAACCAGGATTCCGAAGGATGTGGGACTGTGCCTTTTCCGAATTGCCCAGGAGGCCCTGGGCAATGTCGTGAAACACAGCGGAGCGAAGCAATCCCAGGCTGAGCTCTTCAGCACCAAGAATGAAATTCGCCTGCGGATCGTGGACGCCGGTTTTGGTTTTGACCCGGACGTCCGGAACGAAAACGCGGGATTAGGACTCATCAGTATGCGCGAGCGGCTTCGACTGATTGGCGGAAGGCTATCGGTGCAATCCGCGCCCATGCGGGGAACCGAAATTCTTGCCGAAGTCCCACTATCGGCGTCCGCTGATGAGCCGCGAGTGAAACTAATGACGGCTGGAGGAATAAAATCATGAAACGCCCACGTGTGTTGCTGGCAGATGACCATCAGATGTTGCTCGACGCGCTCAAAGAACTCCTGGAACCCAAGTATGAGGTCGTGGGCTTGGTGAGCGACGGTCGTGCTGTTCTCAAAGTTGCCGAAAAGCTGCGGCCTGACGTCATCATACTGGACATCGCTATGCCGCAGTTGAATGGCCTGGATGCCGGCCGCCAACTCAAACAATCAATGCCCGGCGTGAAGCTTATCTTCATGACGATGAATGAAGATCCTTATCTCGTGGGAGAAGCTTTTCGAGTCGGCGCTTCCGCGTTTCTGCTCAAACAAGCCGCAGGTCTGGAGCTGGATGAGGCGATTACAGAAGTGCTGAAGGGAGGTTCATTTGTAACTCCCAGTGCCACGAAAGGTCTAAACAGCATCTCCTTGCGAGATCCAAAGAACCGTGAATTTGCGCCGGAACCCACCGCACGGCAGCGGGAAGTCATTCAGTTACTGGCAGAAGGACGCACAATGAAGGAGATCGCCCGGATGCTGTACATCACCCCGCGGACTGTCGCGGCCCACAAATATGCTGTAATGGAACTGCTACAACTTAAGACCAGCGCCGAAGTAGTGCAGTACGCCATCAAACATCGAATCATCTCCGTCTAGTTCCAGCAAATCTTTCCTTCCTGTCAATTTTGCCAATACCCAGACGATGGAATCGCGTCCACGATTGTGTGGATGCCCGCCTCCACGCCGAGCGAAACGAATTCCAGGGCCGAGATTGATGGGCCTTGCAACCTTACAGCGGCTCCCAAACCCTTGGCGGAGGTCTAGACGACAGCTCAGGAATTGGTGTTCATGGCTCGAAAACGGGTGTTAGTAGCGGATGATCTCGCTCCGGTGTTGGACACCGTGGCCGATTTGTTGCGCGATTCATTCGATATCGTTGGTATGGTTTCCGACGGACGGGAGGCCCTGATAGCGACGATGAAGCTCGAACCTGACTTAGTCGTCCTGGATATTTCGATGCCGGTGATGAGTGGCATTGACGTCGCAGAGGAGCTTCAGAGGCTAGGCAACAAAGCCAAGGTCGTATTTCTCACGGTTCATGAGGACCTGGACATCCTGAGAACTTGCCGCGCCGCAGGGGGGCTGGGATACGTGATTAAGGTGCTCATGGATACGGACCTGGTGCCGGCAATGAATGAGGCGCTGGCTGGTCATATATTCACGTCTCGCTTCCCTTCCCAACAGGACATGCCTTGAGTCCGATCGTTCAGGCGCCAGAGTGCCTTCGTGTTTGCAGAAGGACCGCAAGTGAATCGTCGTGAGAAATGGTTGTGGGTACCTTTTCTTTTGGTGCTGTTCAGTTTGCCTGCGCGAGCCCAGACATCGGTAGCCGAGTTCCTGCCAGAGATCGATACGAACATCAAACTGAGTTCGAATGTCCAATTTGTTTTTCAGGCAAAGGAGACGCGCGAAGGCGGTGATCCTACCCAGGGAGAGATAGGGCCCAGCATCGAGTTTTACCTGAAACCCCTCATTAAGTTGAAAAAAGCAAGCGCATTCGATCTGAACGACGCAAAATCCAGGCCCCTGGTGTTCTCCATCGGATATCGCTACGTGCCTTCCGTCGGCAAGCCAACAACTAACCGTCTGGAACCCGTGGTTACATTTCACTTTCCACTGCCGGCTCGAATATTACTTTCCGATAGGAACCGCGCCGATCTTGATTGGTCGTCCGGAAACTTCGCGTGGCGCTATCGCAACCGCGTGATGCTCGAACGCCGCTTCACCGTTCGCACCTATCACCCCGCGCTGTATGGCAGTGCCGAGGTCTTCTATGACAGCCGATACAGTAAGTGGAGCTCCACCAACCTCTACGCGGGCTGTCTGCTACCAGTCGGCAAGCGCGTCGAATTCGATCCCTACTATGAGCACGAGAACAACACGGGCAAGCGCCCTAATCAGCAAGTGAACGCTGCAGGACTCGTGCTCAACCTTTATTTTCAGGTCCCGCACCCAGCCAGATGAATCTGTCACTTTTGACAATGTCCCACGCGTGCCCGGGGCGGCATCATTAGTGTCCTGGAGGCCGCGGCGCAACGGCTCCCGGACTGGCGCAATCAACGCGATGAGCACCAGTCTTTTTTTTTGGCGCCAATGGAGTTTCTCTTGAAATCGAATCAGAGACTGGCGGCATCCGCAACTTTCGTGGCACTGTTGCTGTTGGCGATTGCATTCCCGTGTCGCGCTCAAGCGACTCCTCCACAGCGCGACGCAGATGTCGCTGAAACCAATGATTCAAGCTCGATCGGCGCAGCCGCGAATCTTGCGAGCGCAGACCAACCCACAGGTTCGGGCGTCGAGCCTGCATCGGCATCTCCCACTGTCGCCGCCGACAGTACCGCCTCCGACAGCGACTGGCATTTCGTGGTCACTCCCTATCTGTGGTTCGCAGGAGCGCACGGAAACGTCGGTGGTCCGAACGGCGGAGAAGTCGGCTTTAGTGCATCGCCGGGCGATTTACTTTCGCATTTTCGTATTGGATTGATGGGGGTCGTGGAGCCCCGTTACAAAAGAATTGTGATGCCACTCGATGTCTTTTGGATCCGTCTCGGTAGTGATCGAGCGCTTCCCAACACGCCTGGCCAGGGCGTCGCGAACTTACATGCGACCGAATTCTTTTTAACTCAGAAAGTCGGATACCGTGTGATTGACCAGGAGAAAATCAAAATAGATGCACTCGCGGGATTTCGCTACTGGCACTTCGGGCAGAGCGTGTCCTTCACTACCAACTCGCTAAATTTCTCCGGCTCGCAGAATTGGGTGGATCCAGTGGTTGGAGGCCGCATCACCGGGATTCTCACTCCCAAATTCGTAGTGAACATTGGAGGCGACGTAGGCGGCTGGGGCGCCGGTTCGCAAATCGACTACCAGATATTTGGTGCCGTCGGCTACCGCATTAAGCCCGCAATCGCGCTACAGGTCGGCTACCGCTATCTCTACTTCGATTATCGTAAGAGCTCGGGAATTTACTTTGACGCCGCCACGTCCGGCGTGGTCGCCGGCGTGAGCTTTACGCTGAAGTAGATAAATTCTCAAGATTTCTTGTCTTGCCGCTCAATTTGTAGATTCGTGTTCCTCCAGGAGGGCCTTCCATCTTCCCGGAACGGATCCGCGACCGAAGGAGCAACGCCGGTCACGGCCCCGAGGGATCGAGGTGGGCCTCTTGCCCGAATCCTTTTGCGAGACCTGTCAATGTTGACAATACACGGGCATCGGTTCGAATCGTAATCTGCTGGTGGCTAGGGTGGAGGACCCAGGTAGAGATTACGCCACGCATAGTTCTGAAGAGGGGAGCCTGATGCCTCTCTAAGACTCTTTTCTGGGTCCTCTAATAACTCACGCTGGAAGGGATCTCGGTGGCGACCTCCGGCGAATCTTTTCGGCGTGATGTGGCGCACGCTAGGACGATCGGAAAATAAAGGCCAGGCTGCATGCTGCGATCAGCACGTCTACAAACTTTTCTTCGACGACCAGATTCAAAACTTGTTGTGACGCTACGACAGCTGAAGCGTAGGCGACGGCCCGCGCGGCAGCTGGGTGGGTAGGAGTTTGAGATCAAGGAGATTTCCTATGAATCGTACTTTTGCAATGTCGAATGGAATGCCCGCTCTGAGGAGTACGGCTGTTGCGCTTAGTAAGCGGGCGGTCGTGATCGGTGCGATAGCGCTTGCAGCCAGTGTCGCGGCCCTCGCGCAGAGTGGTGCGCTGCAGGAAAAACTCGCAGCCGTGAAGCAAGCTGCTGCTGAAAACAAGCAGCAGCTGCGCCAGTATCAATGGACAGAAACTACGCAGCTCACGCTGAAGGGAGATCCGAAACCCGTAACCGAAAATTTATGCCAATACGGTCCTGACGGGCAGGTTCAGAAAACGCCGATCGGCGCTCCGCCACCACCGCCGAGCGGCGGCAGAGTGAAGCAAAGAGTCGTTGAAAAGAAGAAGGCAGAGATGAAGGATTACATGACTGATGTGAAAGGCCTGCTCAGTATGTACGTGCCGCCTGATCCCCAGAGAATGCAACTAGCCTTTCAGGCGGGCAAAGTTTCATTCAATCCCGCCGGCGGCCTCATGAATTTGATCTTCACTGATTATGCCCAGCCCGGTGATCAAATGACCCTCACTTTTGACCCCTCAACGAAGAAGATCGTATCCCTGAACGTCAATACGTATATGGGTGAAGCGAAAGACGCGGTGACGTTGCGAGTTCAGATGGCCAGTCTGCCTGGAGGTCCGAACTACGCGCAGCAGACGATTCTTAACGCCAGCGCCAAACAGCTCGTCGTGACGACCACCAACTCAAATTATCAGCGAATTGGCGGGTAGTGATCTCGTCGCACTCGTTCGGGAGGCTATCTATGGAACGACGCGGCTCGCTGATTCAAAGGTTCGTGGTGCTGCTTCTGGCGCTTTGTATGAATCTCAGTCTGGCGAATGGAGCCGCGAGTTTCTCACAGACTGGAAACTCATCGGCAACAACGCCGGAACAGCTCGATAAACTTCTCGCCCCAATCGCGCTCTATCCCGATGCTTTGCTGATGCAGGTTTTAGCGGCTTCGGTGAACACTCAGGAAGTTCTGGATGGGGGCAATTGGCTGCTGCAGAACAAGACTCTGCAAGGCGACCAACTCGATGCGGCCTCAAAGGCGGCGGGATTTGGTCCGGCGATGCAGGCGTTGATGCACTTTCCTCAAGTGGTGGACATGATGTGCTCGGAGATGGATTGGACGAGCCAGCTTGGAGACGCATTCAATGCGAACCAGAGCGCCGTGCTTGACTCTGTCCAGAGGCTTCGATTGCAGGCGAAGCAGGCAGGAAGTCTGCAAACAACTCCGCAACAAACGGTGGTGACTCAACAAGCCAGCGGCCAACAAGTGATCGTGATCCAGCCCACCAATCCTCAAATCATCTACGTGCCGCAATACAATCCGGTGCAAGTCTATGTCGCACCCCCACCTAGCCAGCCAGCGACGGGCGTGATTATCGCATTCGGCGTCGGCATGGCCGTCGGAGCGATGTTCAGCAGCAACAACTATTACTACTACCCGCGTTGGGGATACGGCGGCGGCGTGTACTACCGGGGCGGACCGTGGGTGGTCCATCACTATGCTTATCGTCCGGTGTATGGCCCCAACTATCACCGCGCGACCTTGTACTACCGCCCGCCCAATTATGCGTACGCCTACAACCGTCCGTACCCGGGTAATGCTCACTACAACTCGAACAACTACTACAACAATTACCGCGGCACTACCAACAATCAAAACAAGAGCAACAACACAATCAATCGAAACGTCAGCGGAAACAACGTCACAATCAATACCGGAAACCAAGTCAACAAGACGGGAAATACAGCTGCAAAGACCGGTAACGCGCAGTCGAATACCAGTTGGAAGGGGCAGACGACCTACAACGGCACCAAGGCAAACAACGGCAACGCAGCCACCAATGCCACCAGAAATCCTTCGGCCACAAACAATAGGGGCAACTATTCAGGTCAGGCACAAACTCAATCCGTGAAACCTGACCGTGGCTACTCCTCGGGCGCGACGTCGTCGTCGCCAGCGCGATCAGCTTCTCAGCCTGCCGCTCAAACGCGGCCTGCGGGGGCATTCGAAGGTGCGGGGAACAGCGGGAAGTCAGAGAAGACCGCGAGTCAGCGTGGCGCGGCGAGCACGCAGGCAAGTAGAGGAAGAAAGCAATGAGAGCCCAAGTTTCCATCGCGATTCGGGAGCGAAGATTGCCGCTCTTGGTCTTGTTGATTCTTGCGGTGCTTTTGACATCCCGGACCTCGGCTGCGCAGGCAACCAGCGGACAGAAAACTTTTTCTTCACCCTTGGAGGCAGTGAAAAATCTGATGGAAGCAGCGCGGTCGGGTGATCCGGCACAACTCGTTCCAATCATTGGCCCCCAGGCGGGAGCCCTAATCGCCTCGGGCGATCTTGGTGCGGCAAAGCAGGTTCTCGCAAACTTCGTCAAAGCCTACGATGAAAAGCATGCGATTTCTTCTGAAGCGCAGGGCTTCGAATTCTTACAAGTCGGGAAGGGGGACTGGCCGTTCCCTTTTCCAATCGTGCGCGACGGCGAGACGTGGTATTTCGACATTGATCGAGGCAATGAGGAAATCCTCGATCGCCGAGTTGGCCGGAACGAACTTGGCGCCATCGCGGTTTGTGAAGGGTACGTGCAGAGTCAGAAGGACTACGCTGCGAAGGGACGTGATGGAGATCCCCGCGGCATCTATGCGGAGCGATTTCTCAGCACTCCAGGGAAGCAGGACGGCCTCTACTGGCCGGTGTCAAAAGGTGCGCCCGAGAGCCCGATGGGACCTTTGGTCGCAAGCGCAGCGCTGGAGAACTCCTCGCAGCCGTCGGCGGGAGCCCCTGCTCCTTATTACGGCTATTTTTACAGGATTCTCACTGCCCAGGGGCCAGACGCACCCGGAGGAGAGAAAAGCTACATCGCGGATGGCAAACTGACGGGCGGCTTCGCACTGATCGCCTATCCCGCAAAGTATGGCTCCAGCGGCGTCATGACCTTCATCGTTAATCAAGACGGTGTTGTATATCAGCAGGATCTCGGCGACCACACAACTGACAGCGCATCTAAAATCACAGCCTACAACCCCGACAGTTCGTGGCAACCTGTCCAATAGTAGTTTTTGTAGAGTCTCCGCGAATAGGTTGTCACACCGATTCAGTTTGGCCTTTGCCCTCGGTGTCGAAATGGATGGACTCGACGAAAGTTCGTGGTCTGGCAGTGAGCCGACGTTGTCTAGGTCTTGCCGAATCGGATTGTCAGTTTTGACAGTTACGGCGCGACTCTCTGGGAAGTAGCATCAGCGGGCTTGTCTCGCCGGCCGCGTCAATTGATCGGCAGCGACGTCTCTCGATCAAAGCGGTAAATCGAAGAGGAGCAGACCTATGAACTGGATTGCAAGAGCCACGCCAGTTGCGCTGTTTTTCGCCGTGCTGGGACTAGCAGCATCAGCGGCACGAGCACCCGAAGTTCCCGTTTTCGTGATTTCGAAGGAAGGGAGTTCGATTAAATTCAATGTAAAGGCCTCGGTACCCATAGAGGGCACCTTTGACAAGTGGGATGCCGCCATGACATTTACGTCTCCTGACGTAGATACAGGCGTCTTGGACGTCAAAATTCAGGCCGATTCGGTGAACACTGGAAGCGGTATGAAGGACGGCAAGCTGAAGGGCAAGGACTTTTTCGACGCGAAGAACAATCCGTTGATCACGTTTAAGTCAACGAAGATTGTTCAGACTGGGCCGACCAGCTTTGACCTGGATGGGGACTTTACGATACGCGGAGTGACGAAGCCCGAGAAGCTGACTTTTACAGTTACCGGCAGAGGTACCGGCGAGGGTGCGATTACGGGGACGATGGCTTTTGATCGCAAGGACTACGGCATGAACAGCGGCATTCCGTTTATCAAGATCGCTGACCGAGTCGAAGTGACCGTTGACCTCCACGGGAAGCGAGTCAGCGGGCCTCCGGTGGTCTTTAAGCAATAGCCGTGTCGTTTGAATGACGGAGTCCCGGCCGCGGCAGTCGCAGGCGACTGAGATGAGAATGTGCCGTTCCGTCTACCGTCGCGTGAATAGCAAGACTTCCTAGAGAAATCCTGCATGAGCGCGTCGTGCGGACATGAACCAGTCGAACGAATCAGCGCGTGCCGTCCCCAAACCGAAGATCTGGAGCGGCAATTTGAGTATTGGACTTCGTGCGCTTGCCGCGAGCTTGCTCATGATGTTCTGCGGTGTGTTGTGCTCAGCGCAGAGTCAGTTGCCGAGCAGTCCTGAGCCGCAGAAAGACAATCAGATCAATGTGAACTGGATCTACGGCTCCTATGTTCCCAAAGAAGTTCCGCTGGAATCTTTGGACTCAAGCCGTAGGTTCAAACTGTACCTGCGACAGACTTACACAACCCCCGGAATCTACGTCAAGACCACCCTGTTTGCCGTCCATGATCAGATTCATAACACCTATCCCGAGTGGGGAGACGGTTTCGACGCATTCGCCAGGCGGTTCGGCACGCGGCAGGCCGAATTCATAATTCAAAACTCGGTCATATCTCTAGGTGACGGACTGCTTGGCTGGGAACCGCGCTACGATCGTTGCCGCTGTGATGGATTCTGGCCGCGTACTCGTCATGCCATTGTCAGAAACTTCGTTACGTACGACCGCACGGAAAAATCGCTGCGGCCTCAGCTATTTCCCTACGTGGGAGCCTTCGCCGGAAGCGCAACGGGAACGGCGTGGGAGCCAGGTAACGTACGGTGGCAGGAGAAAGGTGTTCAAGCGGTGATCACCCAGGTTCCTGTCGGCATGGGAATTAACTTTATTGGAGAGTTTGCGCCGGAGATTACCCGAATGTTCAAGCGAAAGCGCTGAAGCTCGGTGTGCGAATTTTGAAAACCGCAGCCGCCTGTCGCAACACCGTATCTCAAAGCTGGAGTCACGCGAGCGCACCTGTAAATTCTGACAGTTCCCTCGCCGAGGCAGGAATCGTAAATTGAGGGACTTGAGACGAGAGCGCGCAGTCCGGCCTGCCGCCGCTCGAACACCAAAGCCCTTTTAAAGGAAGGAACCCTCTATGAACGACCAAGACAAAGTTCAGCGAACAGTTCTGCCCATCCCCGATCGCCCGCGGACCGGCTTGGTCACCTATGATGCCAAGGATCCAGACACAAAGTTCTCGCCGATCACTCAATTGCGTCCGCCGAAAGGTGCGCCAAACGTCCTGATCATCCTGCTCGACGATGTCGGATTTGGCGCATCCAGCGCCTTTGGGGGTCCATGTAACACGCCGACGGCGGAGCGCTTAGCGTCGGGCGGGCTGAAGTTCAACCGCTTTCACACCACAGCGCTGTGCTCGCCGACGCGACAGGCCATGCTGACCGGACGCAACCACCACACGGTTGGCATGGGTGGGATCACCGAGATAGCGACTTCGGCACCCGGCTACAGCTCGGTTCTGCCGAACACCTGCGCGCCACTCGCCCGCACCCTTCAGCTGAACGGGTATGCTACGGCGCAGTTTGGCAAGTGTCATGAAGTGCCGGTCTGGGAGACAAGTCCGGCCGGCCCCTTCAACGCTTGGCCTACGGGCGGAGGCGGCTTCGAATATTTTTACGGATTCATCGGCGGCGAGACGAACCAATGGTATCCATCGCTCTATGAAGGCACCACACCGATTGAGGTCAAGAAGACTCCCGAAGAGGGCTACCACTTCATGGAAGACATGACGGACAAGGCCCTTAACTGGATTGGACAACAGAAGGCGCTCATTCCCGATAAGCCGTTTTTTGTGTATTTCGCACCGGGTGCGGCCCACGCACCGCACCACGTGGCAAAGGAATGGGCAGACAAGTACAAAGGCAAATTCGATCAGGGCTGGGACAAGCTGCGCGAGGAGACCTTCGCGCGCCAGAAAAAGTTAGGCGTCATTCCGCAAGATTGTCAGCTCACGCAACGGCACAAGGAAATCCCGGCGTGGGATGAAATGCCCGCCGCACTCAAGACCGTGCTTACCCGGCAGATGGAGGTTTACGCCGGATTCTTGGAGTACACGGATCACCATGTCGGGCGGTTGGTGGATACGCTAAAAAAGCTCAACGTGCTCGATGACACGCTGATCTACTACATCATCGGGGACAACGGCGCATCGGCAGAGGGCACGCTAAATGGCACGTACAACGAGTTAATGAGTCTCAACGGTGCGGCTGCACTGGAGACTCCTGAATTCCTGACGGCACGGCTGGACAAACTGGGCGGACCGGAATCCTACAACCACTATGCAGTTGGCTGGGCGCACGCTATGGATACGCCGTACCAGTGGACCAAACAGGTCGCCTCGCATTGGGGCGGCACGCGCAACGGGACGATCGTGCATTGGCCCAAAGGAATCAAGGGAAAGGGCGAGCTCCGCACGCAGTTTCATCACGTGATTGACGTCGCGCCGACCATCCTGGAAGCGGCCGGGCTGCCTGAGCCGCTGTTCGTCAACGGAGTCCAGCAACACCCGATCGAAGGTGTAAGCATGGCGTACTCGTTCAACGACGCCAAGGCGGCCGAGCGGCACGAGACGCAGTACTTTGAAATGTTCGGAAACCGCGGCATCTACCACAAGGGCTGGACCGCGGTGACGCGACACAGTACGCCGTGGCTCCTGGGAGGCGAAAAGATCCCGGCATTCGACGACGACAACTGGGAACTCTACGACACCAGCAAAGACTGGAGCCAGGCGAACAATCTGGCCAAGCAGATGCCTGAAAAGCTGCATGAGCTGCAGCGTCTGTGGCTGATCGAGGCAGTGCGGTACAACGTACTACCCCTCGATGACCGGAGAGTTGAACGGCTAAACTCAGATATGGCCGGGCGACCGCTGCTGATCAAGGGCAAATCCCAAATTCTATTTGGCAGCATGGGACGCCTATCTGAAAACTCGGTCGTCAATCTCAAAAACAAGTCGCACTCCGTGACCGCCGAGCTCGTTGTACCCGCGACCGGGGCTGAGGGGGTGATCGTCGCTCAAGGCGGCAACGCTGGTGGCTGGAGCCTCTACGCCAAGGGGGGCAAGCTCAAATACTGTTACAACCTGTTCGGCGTCCAGTACTTCTACGCCGAATCGAGCGGCCCGCTCCCTCCAGGTGAGCACCAGGTGCGTATGGAGTTTGCGTATGCTGGTGGTGGCCTCGGCAAGGGTGGCACCGTGTCGTTGTTCGTGGATGGCAAGAAAGTCGGTGACGGCAAGGTGGCTGCGACAGAGCCCATGCTCTTCTCTGCCGACGATGGTTGCGACGTCGGGGTGGACACGGGCGCTCCCGTATCACCCGACTACGGGTCACGAGGAAACGAATTCAACGGCGCCGTCAAGGGCGTGCAACTCGCCATCGCCGAGGACGCTGTGAGCCTCGATCACCTTGTATCGCCGGAAGAAGCCGTCCGCGTTGCCATGGCGCGGCAATGAACAGCTACCGGTCGACAGCCCTTAGAGCACGGCGTGCATTGCGGGGACTGCTGCTCTTTCTCTTATCAACGGTGCCGGTGTTTGCCCAGGATACGCCCGTTGGCCCCGAGGGAACTCAGGTAGCCACGGATCAAACACCAGCAGCAGCGGTAAACACCGACGCGCTGAGAAATGCGGCGCAGAATCCGGTAGCCAGCCTCATCAGCGTTCCGATCCAGGAAAACTTCAACTTCAACAACGGGCCGGCTGACCGCACCCAGAACGTCTTGAATATCCAGCCGGTCATTCCGCTGAGCATATCGAAGAACTGGAACCTGATCGTTCGCTGGATTACTCCGACCATCTACCAGCCGGTTCCGGTCGCCCAGGCATCGGGGCCGCCCACGCAAACGACCGGCGTCTATGGGTTGGGAGACATGAACCCTTCGTTTTTCCTCGTGCCGAAGAAGAGCAAGATAATCTGGGGCATAGGGCCGAGTTTGGTATTGCCCACAGCAACCAACACGACTTATCTCGGCCAAGGAAAATTCAGCCTGGGGCCCTCGGTGGTCGTGCTGGTGCAGCCCAAACCGTGGACGATTGGGTTTCTTGCGAACAACGTCTGGTCCGTAGCCGGTCACTCCAATATTGATAAGCCCCCCGTGAACCAGTTCCTGCTCCAGTGGTTCGTCAACTACAACATGAAGAAGGGCTGGTACCTCACCACGTCGCCGATTGTCACCGCCAACTGGAGAGCGCCAAGCGGGAACGTGTGGACGGTGCCCTTCGGCGGAGGGGTGGGAAGAATCATGAAGCTCGGGTTCCAGCCGGTGAACATCACCGCCCAATTTTACGGAAATGCTGTCCATCCGCCAGGTGCGTCGCCGTGGGGGCTGCGGTTACAGTTCGTGTTGCTGTTTCCCAAGCTAACCAAGGAGCAGGAGAAGGCGCTACTTGAGCAGAAACTGAAACAAATGAATCAGGACCAACCGCAAAAGCCCTAAATACGAGTAACCGGCTCTCAACACGAGCCCGATACCGAGCCTGCAAATGAAGCCCGCAGCCTACCTGTTACTATTGACAATACAGAAGCGACGGCGACCTGTGTCACTGTGCGCTAGCGCCGGGTGACGCTATGACCATGATGTGTTCTCGTTCCAGTCGCGCTTGGATAGCTAGTCTTTTCATGATGGTAGTTGTGGTGCTCGCGGCATTCAAAACCGGCGCGCAGGACAAGCCCAAACGGGAAACCATTCAAGCCCAGGCTATGGGCCAGAACAGGGCGGCGGGCAAAACTTTTAATGTGACCGTCTCGATTGATTCGTATTCCACGCCAGACGACCAAAAGCTATTAATTAGTGCATTCAATCAAGGTGGTCAGGCTGCGCTTTCAAAATCCCTTTCAAAAATGAAATCCAAGGGCCGAGTAGCGGTCACCGGCACTCTGGGTTACGGCATCGCGTACGTGCGGACGTTTCCTGCCGCCGACGGCCGGAGAATTCGATTAATAACCGATCGCCCGATTCGGTTTGCCGAGGCTCGCGAGAACGGGCGCTCGACGGATTATGACATCTCCGCGCTCGAACTGAATATCGACAATGACAAGTCGAAGAGTTCGGGAAGCTTGATCATCGGACTGCGAGTGAAAGTGGATAAGGACAACCAGTTTGTCTTTGAAAGTTATGGTTCGGGGCCGTGGAAGCTTGTGAATGTAATGGAACGATGATCCGTGGGATTGTCGCGCCCAGATTCGGACTCCGACGGCTCTTTGTGCGAATTCTCGATGTGGAGATACCAAGCCGGCTGGGTCAAATGATCTGCCCTGTACAGGAGGATTCAAGATGAAGAAACGAATCGCGTCGTGGCTTCCGCTTCTGATGCTCGTCGCCACTTGTCCCGCAGTTCTGGCACAGGTTACGCCGCAGTCGCAAGGGACCAAGGGCCAATCCGCGTCTTCGGCCATGACCGACGCGCAGAAGAAGAATATTCAAGCGTACGTCGACCTTATGCGGGCCGACGTGCGCGACCAGAAAGCGGAAATAATGGGCTCCATGATGGAGCTCAATATTGATGATGCGGCGAAATTCTGGCCGATCTACAGCGAGTACGACGCCGAATTGACTAAAGTGAATAATTTGAGAGTCCAAAACATTACAGACTATGCGGAGAATTATTCGCAAATGACGGACGAAAAAGCGGACCAGCTGGTTCAGAGCTCCTTGGACTACCAGAAGCAACGCGGTGAGTTACTCGCAAAATATTATGGACGCATGAAGGACGCGCTGGGAGCAATCACCGCCGCGCGTTTCCTCATGGTTGAACACCAGTTGCTTTTGATCATTGATCTTCAGATCGCGTCTTCTCTGCCGATAGTTGGATAAGGGTCGTGAACGCAACGAAGGAGCGAAAAGACATGCGAAGCGTAATAGTTTCTGCCGTGACTATTTTTTTGGCACTTGCATCTGCACCGGGAAATTCTCTCGGGGCGGCCTCGTCGGCCGGTTTGAAAACGGCCCCCGCGGGAGCTACCTTTCCTGCGGCGCAAAGTAACAAAGAGGTTAGCGTGCCGGCGGGAACGCGCATTCTGATTCGCATGATTGACTCCATCGATTCGAGCAAACAAAAGGCGGGCTATCGCTTCACCGCCAGCCTAGAAACAAATCTCCAGGTGGGCAACCAAGTGGTGGCGCCCAGAGGCACGACGGTGTACGGCCGCCTCACGTCAGCCGAATCCGCTGGCAGAATGAAAGGCAGCTCCGAGCTGACGCTCGAGTTGACCGATATCATGATCAATGGCACAGCCTATCCGCTTCTGACCAGCACCTATGAGGTGAAGGGACAAGGAGAAGGAAAGAACACGGGTAAGAAAGTTCTCGGCGGCGCGGGGCTGGGCGCGCTCATTGGAGGGATCGCAGGCGGAGGAAAGGGAGCTGGAATCGGCGCGCTTGCCGGCGCTGGCGCTGGAACAGCTGTCGCAGCCTCCAAAAAGGGCCAGCAGCTTACGATCCCGAGCGAAACTCTTCTCGAATTTCGTCTGCAACAGCCTGCCCCGCTGCCGCGTGCCGCTTAACTTGATTGAACCGGGATCGCAGTAGCCCAGTTGCGGTCGACTCTCAATCTCGCGGCGGCGAATCTTTCAAGAGATTGGCAAGGAATCAGCGAGTCCAGCTTCGTCTTGTTGCGTCAGCCGAAATAGATTTCCTCCATTTTCGGCGGGAACAACTGAGATTTGCTTTCCTGGTCCGAGATTTCGGGAGCCGTGCTTCGCGGCCATCAGCTTCTGCACGTCTGTACGCGTCAACAGACGTGGCCCGCCGAGCGACTCCGCGGTAAGCATCACGCGGGCGAAATGCTCGACGGTTTCCATGTGCTGATACGCGGTGATAAGGTCTGGCCCGCAGGTCACGACGCCGTGATTTTCGAGTAGGATCGCATCGTGGCTGGGTACCAGAGACTCGATTCTTGCAGCGAGCTCCCAGGTGCCTGGCGTCCCGTACGGAGCCAGCGGAACGTTTCCGAGAGTGGTCACCACCTCCGGAAGAACGGTTTCTTCCAGTGCTCGTCCCGCAGCGGCAAAACCCGTCGCCGTTGGCGGGTGGGCGTGACATACGGCCCGCACGTCTGGTCTGAGGCGGTAGTAGAGCAAGTGCATCTGCAGCTCTGAAGAGGGATTTCCCGCTCCGGAGACAACCGTTCCTTGAAGATCGGTAATCATCAACTGGGCTAACAGAAGTCTGCCTTTGCACGCCCCCGCTGGAGTTACTAGAATCCGGTCCACATCGAGCCGCACAGATAGATTCCCCTGCGACGCCGCCACAAATCCTTGCCTGTACATCCAGCGCCCAACCTTGCAGATTTCTCGCCGGTACTGCACTTCCCTTTCAATGTGTTTGCCCTGGCCCATCATCACTGCAACGTCACGAATCATGGAATCAGTTCCTCCATCGTGGTCCGGCGCTCCACAATCTGCAACAGATCGCACGTATCTACCTTTCGTGCTTGAAATCAGTTTAGAGATTTGGTGGAGTTCCAGAAACTGTCAGTTTTTACAGTGTGGGCAGTTGTCCTGCTGAAGCTGCGGCGCGGCAGGTCGGAGCCGCAGTTACTAGAAATTGTAAGTAAGACTGTCAATACTGACAGTTCTAGGCGGGCAGGCCTTGCGGTATGGTCGTCAAGTACCGGATGGAAGGGCCCGGATCGTGGCTCCCCTACCCCCAAAGGCACGTCTGGGCTCTTCAACTTAGCCGGCTACTGCGCCCGCAAGCTCTGAACGAGGCTAATCAGATTTTCCGGATACACGCGAATAACGCCTCTACGCGGGCTGTCAATGTCCGCGATGAGCAAGAATGAGATGGACAGGACAAGCGGCAGCACCAGCCAGTGAATGACTCCCGTTTTAATGCGGTGCGAAGCATAGCCGACCAGCACATTAGAGCAAATGGCGATCGCCACCATCAGGGCCCATGCCGAAACGGGGATACGGTTCCACCAGGCAGCTTGTGTGTATCCCTGGGAGTTCAACACATCATCCATTCCAGAAACGGCCAGCGCAACCAAGGGCGTAGGGTGCGCCTCAGCCGGAACTTCGACCGCGGACCACAGCTCGGCCTGCAGTTGCGTGGTATCGTTGTTGATCTTTTGAAGTTCGTGTTCATCGCGGTTCTCATAGAACAAAATGCGTTGGCCGAGGTAGTCCTTCAGCAGCGCGCGCACTTTCGCGGCATCCGGGCCCGGCAGCAGGTCCGCCCGCACATACTCCGTGCCGATTGCGTTGGCCTCTGCTTCCTCGTAATTTTTGCGTTGATCGTAACGGCTGATGGCCATGGAAAAAGTGAATCCAATAATGAGGCCGAGCAGTGTGAGCGTCGCGGCCAAGACGATGTCCAGATCCTCGCGCAGGTCTTCGTCGATGACCTTGCGGTTGCGCAGCAGTGTGCCGATCCGCACGGATGAAGCGAGTACGACGAAGGAAACAAGAAAAATGAGGAATGGAAAATTCATTGGGTCTCCGTCGGTGGACCTCAACAAGCCCCCCTAGCGCACGACATGTTTTGGGAATCACAAACCTGCGCGGCAGAATGCGATCGGTGACAGACCTACTACGAACGCTCTGGCGATTTCGCGCGTGGATGCGTGGAAATGACTGTCTGCCCGCCAGCTCGGAAGCGGCAGTTCACGCCGCGATACCTACGGAACTTGCCGCTCCGGCGGCCGATGCATTCAGCTTCGGACACTTCCGCGAATGTTTCGCGCTGCTATTTGGCGGATGAATCTAACTGTTGACCTAGTTGGTCAAGTTTCGCCTTGTTTTGCCCGTAATCGATGGTCGCATCAATCTCATCCCCGAGATCGGTGACGATTCTCGTATTCGCCTTCAGGTACTCCGGGTACGGTGGAGCGGTCGGTCGGCTCTTGCTTTTGTTCAGGCGATCGATGGTGGCATTCATATTTGTCGCGAGGTCATTCGCGAGGGTGGTAATGCGATCGATCGCCTCCTGTTGCCAGGCGCTGGCTATGGTTCTGTGTGATTGTAAGCCTCGCATGTTCTGCTGCAGCTGATTCACATCAGCCTTGATTTTCTCGAGCGCTGCGGAGTGCGTTTGCCAACTCAACCCGGTGGTTTGCGCGTAAGACTGCATCTGTGTCGCATCCTTCTTGATTTTCGCTACGATCGTTTTGGCGTCGTTCAATTGGCCAGTGACGCTGGGATTGTCGCTCGTGGCCTGCGCGTGCACAGTGGTTGGGACAACGGCACAGACGAGGCCCAGCGCCAAACCGCAAATTATTTTTCTTGCGTTCATGTTCTTCTCCCTTTTTTTTGAAATGCTGAAAAAATGCGTGACCCAAAGTCTGTTTGCGTCCCTCTACTCCAATACCGCCGCGCTACCACTCGCAACGTCGTAATTCGCGCCAACATCCTTGAGCCGTCCTTCTTTCATTAAGCCCGCGATGACGGTAGAAGCTTGCCCCAACCGGTCGGCTTGGATCTTGGCGTTCGCCTTGGTTGGCGCGTCGAGACCCGGTTGAGCCTGGTCTGTTGCAGGCCGGAGTTGCCGACAGCAAGACCTTCGAATGTTCGCTTGGATGCAAGGGTCTCGCCATTGGTAATTATGACAGTGGACGAGCTAGGGCGGGGTTCGCGCTAGGGGACGTAGTCTGTTCGCACCGAATATGGATGGGATTGCCTCGGGGTGCGGAAACGCCGGGGACCAGCCTTCCCATCCGCTTTCAAGGACAACTGTTAGTTTTGCCAGTACCCGGCGGAGTCTTCCCCCTCTAGCATCTGGCTGCAATACATGGGTTGCGCGGGTTTGGGCGAGACCTCGCGGTGACTTACATGCGGACTGTCTCGAGCATCGGCCGGCGTTGCAATCCAAGGGCACCTAAGTGAACACCGGCGAGAAGACCACATGGGAACTGGAAGCGGGACTACTCGAGAGCCCGAGAGCTGGCCACAGGTCCAAGCCTTTAATCGTCTTTCTGCTTCTTTGCGCGGCGTATTTTTCTGTCGGCTTCCCGTGTTTCGGCCAGGAAAATCACAGCTTCCGGGAACTATTCGCAGACACAGCTTCACAGACGATACCGGATTTCCTACGGATACCAGGGCAGGAGGCGCAGTCAACGGCCCCGACGAAACCAAACGCACCCGCCCAGCCTGAGCCGCAGCCGAAAAAAAATAAAAAGCTTGGTGGACGAGGTGCGTTTGTGGTCGCGCCCCTTCCAATATCGAGCCCCGCGATTGGGTCGGGAATTGTGCCGGTGTTGGGCTATATCTTTCCCTTCAGCGCTAAGGACAAGGTTTCTCCGCCTTCCACTGTTGGTGTTGCCGGCCTCATTACCAACAACGGAAGCCGGGGATTTGTCGTCGGAGCGCAGCTCTTCCTTAAAGAAAATACCTACGAAATCACCTCCGGCTTCGCACACGGCAATGTGAACTACAATATCTACGGCAGCGGAGTTGCCGAGGGGCTGAAGTTACCTCTGCAACAAACCGGCGAGGCGTTCTTCGGGGAGGTCCTACGCCGCGTTGGATGGAAATTCTTTGTCGGCCCACGATTCATCTCGGGAAATTCGCTTGTTACGGTGAGGCCCAATGTGGATATGAATTTCCCGATCCCTCCGGAAGCCGGACTGCACACCAATCTCAGGTCTATCGGCGCACGGCTGACGCGCGATACGCGCCCCAACCACTTTTACCCGATTGGCGGAACTCTTTTTTCCTTCACATCTGATTTTTTTTCGCAAGCATTAGGCAGCAAGTACTCCTTCCAATCTTACAGAACTGAGTTCGACAAATACTTGAGTTTGAGCGCGCGCCAGGTCCTTGCCTATGACGCCTATTTCTGCGCGACCGGTGGACAACCTCCGTTCTACGGGAATTGCATCTACGGAACCAGCAACGAATTGCGAGGCTATACAGCGGGGCGGTACTTCACTCGTTACGCACTCGCAACGCAACTGGAGTATCGGCTGGTCTTGCCGAAGAGGTTTGGCCTGGTTGTATTCGGCGGGCTTGGGGGAGTAATTCCCGCGGGCAATCAATTGCTGCAAATGGTGCAGAGCAGTCATTTTCTGCCGGCCGGAGGCGGGGGATTGCGATTCGAGCTAAGTAAGAAGTACCACGTTAATCTGCGCGCCGATATCGCTCAAGGCCGGGACGGTCACACATTTGGCATGGGCGTTGGCGAGGCATTTTGACGCACTCAAAACCGGGATTCTTTTTCTAGAGCGCGCGGCTGGATCCAAGGGGCCCCGTTGAATCTGCGCTTGCGGCATCTTCTATATTTCAGTTTCGTCGTAGGAGTCAAAAAATGATGGCTCGAATTCTCGCGTTCGCACGCGCTCGTCGCGCTCTTTTCGTACCGTTTCTGGTGCTGTGTGCTTGTTTTCCGGCTCAGGCAAGACGAAAAGACGTGGTAGTGATGAACAACGGAGACCACTTCACCGGAGAAGTGAAGCGCCTGGAGAACGGCTTGCTATTCGTGGAGACGGATTATGTATCCAGCGCCATCGCACTGGATTGGGATCAGGTGGAGTCCGTCCAGAGCACCGCTACTTACCGAATCGTGTTGAACAACGGCAAACGAATCGAAGGAAAAATCGAGAAGATTTCCGGTGAAAATGCGAAAAAAGAGGACTTCGTGATTCGCGAAGCGACAGAGGAGGTGCAGGTGCCCTCGACAGAAATCGTCAGCATGGAAACCAAGAAGCCCACCTTCTGGAGGCAATTGCAGGGTTCCATCGATCTTGGCTACAGCTTTGCCAGTGGGAATAGCCAAACGACCGTGAACGCCGACACGAGTGCGGCGTATAAGACCGCGGGATGGGAGGCCGCGACCGCTTACGACTCCACGTTTGGCGGACAAGCAGGAGCACCTAAAACAAATCGTCAGGATTTGCAGACAACCTTCACTAAATATCTGAATAGGAATTCCTACGCCATAGCTCTGTCTGATTTTCTCCACAGCAGCCGGCAAGACCTGACGTTGCGCACGACTCTTGGCGGCGGTTACGGGCGCTACTTGAAACGGACCACTAACAGCAACCTCTCCTGGCTTGCAGGCGCGGCGTTCATTAACGAGTCCTTTGACACCAGGGCGGGTCGACCCTCAGACCAGAGCGCTGAGGCTCTGGTCGGCTTGCAGTACAGCCTGATTCGCTTCAATTTCGGAGAATTCGATTCGCAGCTGCTGACATTTCCGGGGCTGACGGATACGGGCCGCATCCGAATTACGACGAATAATTCGCTCAACATTAAACTTAGAAACAAATTTTATTTTGTCTTCACCTTCTGGGATAACTTTGATAGCAGACCCCCTGCGACCGCCAAGGGAAATGAGCTAGGGGTGAGCTTGGGAATAGGCTGGGCCTTCTAGAAAGTTCACCGGTCGACAGAACGTTCGAGGAGACCGCACGACCACTCCAGAGCTGTCATTTTTGACAATGACGCCTCATAGTTCCCAGTGTCAAAATAAATCACTTTTCTTGATGCTGGGCCGGCGAGTTGACGCTGTTATTCGCGGCGACGTTTTTGCGTTGGATCGCCTCGAGTTGAGTACCGGGATACGTTACCGCCGGTTCCTCATCCATTGTCGGTAGGCGTAAAGGTCCTGCCCGAAGGCCCGTTTAGGCATAGGGGCCGACCCTAACAGGAGACATAACTTGAGAAAACACGCGATTCTTGTTCTAGCGATTGTGGCGACGCTCACGTCTGTAGGTGCCAAGTCCTCAAGGTTTGTGTTTACCTGGACAAACCCGAATTATTCCGGCGCGCATTTCGTGAACATTCTTGTGCTCGGTATAAACGGGAAGGTCGAAAACCGAGCCGAATTTGAAGACCAACTCTCGGCAGCGATTGCGAGACCCGGAATTCAAGCCATACCCAGCTATTCCCTTCTTCCGAGGCCGAATTCGACGCCAATCGATATGAATCAGTTGAGAGACGTCGTTCGGGGCCAAAATATCGATGCGGTCGTGGCCTCCCGATTGGTCAAGGTGAGCCAGAAAGTGACGGTGATTCCCGGGCAGCCCATCACTCCTTTTCCCTATTACTACAACACCTTCTACGGCTACTACGGTGCGATCTACCCCGTGGTCTATTCGCCTGACTACCTCCAGGTAGATAAGACAGCGCAAATCGAAACAAATTTCTATTCGACGGCCAAACCGGATGGCGAGCTTATTTGGACCGGAACGAGCGATACTATTAATCCTCATTCACCCCTTAAAGCCATTGATGCGGTTTCCAAACTTATCGTTCAAGAGCTGGAGAAGCAAAAAATCATTTAAACGGCTCGCTGAATTCGGCGCTTGCCACTGAAACCTTTAGAGAAGTCAGGTTTGAGCTTTCCGTTCGGATAAATGCGGAGTTCTATTGATCAAGTTCAAGCGCCTCGTGCGATTTCTTCCCGTGCTCTCGATTCTTTCGCTATCGGGTTGCGTCCCCTCGTTCGTGAAAGATCTACTCATCACGTCGGTCAAGATCACGCCCGCGAATCCGACGATAGCGACCGCTGCGACGCAGCAATTTAGTTTGGTCGTGACGTATGTGGACGGCCAGACCGATCACCCATCACCGAGCAGCACGGCTTGGTCTTCGGACAATGCCGCAGTGGCAACGATTGACAAAATGGGAGTAGCAACAGGCATTGCTGAAGGAACTGCGAACATCGGCGGTAGCTACCACGGTAACGATACGAAGACGGTTCTGACGGTAACTGCGCCCGCGAACGTCACTATCGCTGTCCGCGGTGATTCGCGCGTTCTAGAAGTCACGAACGTACGCACGGGGCAGCAGATGACTTTTGCTGCGAACGGTTTGGGTGATTCGGTGACATTTTCGCTAGATCGCGACGAGAGTACGGCTGGCGAGATCTCCGTTCGTCCGGAACGCGGGCCTGCATGGCTTGCGATCGATCCTTCCGGAAGATATCTGTATGTGCTGAACCTCACGTCCGAAAGCGTCTCCGCGTTCGCGATTGACTGGGCAACTGGCACGCTCCAGGCAGTTGTCTCTTCGCCATTTCCGGTCGGTGCGAAACCCTTCAGTATCGAGGTCGACTCCGATGGCGCAGGGCTCTCCGTGGGACATTTGCCGGGTGGCGCAGTTTCCCACTTCCTTATTGACCCGGCGACCGGCGCGCTCACCCCTGGTCCTCAGTGATGCCATGGAAAAGGCGGTGTGGCAGCGTTCCAGTGAGTTGGCTAAGCTTGTCATCCTAAGCCGGCAGCACGGTTCCGTCAGGTCGGAGTGAACGATGTCAGTCATCCATGCAAGGGTGGTTTTGGCGTTGGCGGTAGCGATGCTGGTTGTGACCTATCCTGCAGCTCGTGGCGCCCGCGGGACTTCGCACTCCGAAGCCCGCCGGCAGATCAGCTCAGGGACTCCGCAGAGCAGTGCTCCGCAATCGCATAAGTCCCTGGAATTGCCCATCACATTCGAACGACGAGTGGGCGATCTGGATGTGATGACGAAGAGGCACGAAATTCGCGCTCTCGTCATCCCCAGCCATTCCGGTTTTTTCTACGACAAGGGCCAGCCGCGGGGGATCAATTATGAAGCGCTTGATGAGTTTCAGCGCTTCGTGAATATTAAGCTCAGAACGGGCAGCTTGAAAATCAATGTCACATTTATTCCAGTTAGGCCCGAGCAGTTGGAATCTGCGCTCTCGGAAGGCGTGGGCGACATTGTCGCGTACGGAGTGATTGTCACCCCGGAGCGAGCAAAAAAGGTGCTGTTCACAACTCCCATTGATTCCGAAGTGAAGCAGGTAATCGTCAGCGGACCCAAGTCGCCCCCAATTGCGAGCCGGGAAGACTTGAGCGGGAAAGAGGTTTACGTCAATCCGTTGACAGTCTATTACGAAAACCTGCAACGCCTGAGCGACTCACTGCAAAAGCAAGGCAAGCCGTCGATCCTGCTGAAGAAGGCCGACGCCAACCTGACGGACGAGGACCTGCTCGAAATGGTCAACGCGAGCCTGATTCCAGCAACCGTGACTATAAACGTCCGAGCGCAGTTCTGGTCGAAGGTTTTTCCGCATCTGACGCTTCATCCCAATATCGTACTGGCGGAACACGGGCAACTGGCCTTTGCAACGCGCAAAGACAGTCCGAAGCTAAAAGAATTGCTGGACGAATTCAACAAGGCTCACGGGCTTGGATCATCTTTCGGAAATACGTTATTGCGACGCTACCTGCAAAATACCAAGTGGGTGAAAGACGCAACTTCGACCGAGGAAATGCGGAAATTTCAGGCCTACGTCAACTATTTCGAGAAGTACGCGGCGGAGTATAACTTCGACTATTTGATGCTGGTGGCGCAGGGATATCAGGAATCCGGGCTGAATCAAAGCCAAAAAAATCCAAGCGGAGCGGTGGGCATAATGCAAGTGATTCCGAACCTTGCAGCGGCTCCGCCCATCAGCATTCCCAGCGTGGATACCGCGGAGAACAACATCCGTGCCGGGGCGAAGATGATGCGCCACATCGCGGACACTTACTTCAACGACGGCAAGCTGGACCCGTTGAACAAGACTCTCATGACCTTCGCGTCGTATAACGCAGGGCCCAGCAGAATTGCTCGTCTGCGCAAGAAGGCGGCGGCGCAAGGCCTGGACCCTGATCTATGGTTCGGCAACGTGGAACTCGTGGCGGCCAAGGACGTGGGACAGCAAACCGTGCAGTACGTGAGCAACATCTACAAATATTACGTCGCCTATAAGCTCACGCTGGAGCACTCGGGGGCTCTTGCGATTTCAAATCACTAGGATTCGGACGAAGGGCGCGTTCGCCAGAGCCACAGCCAAACGGTAAGAACTGCGGACACTGCAACAACCAATTCTGCCCAAATAAAGATGACGTAGTCGCTAAACGCTCCGATGGGTGGCACGCCGGGCTGCACGCTCCGCAGCGCTGGCAAGCCAAAGATCAACGTAACAGACATCGACAGTGGTATTAGATCGGAGTCTGTGTTCCCCGCTCTAACATGCAACACCATGGCCAGCACACTTACTGCGAGGGCAGCCATCATCGCGTTGATCAGGAGTGATACAGCAATCAGGTTGTCCGCACGCCGCGAATTCAAACTAATGCCAGCGACTTGCGTACTTTGGTTGTGCGTGACGCTACCTCGAAACTTGATACCTCGAATGGCCGCCGACACGGAAACAGACAACGGTACCGGAGTGTTATGCTCCAAGGTCACGGTCCCGATCGCGAGTTGGTCCGCTTGGACGCCTTCTTGGGGCTGGTCGTCAGGTACCGTCGAAACTTTCGCCTTATTAACTACCGCCGGCACGGTCATCAAAAGCCACATCGTCGTTTCATACCGATCGAACGGATATTTGTTCAAATCGCCATTCAGAGGAAAGACTGCCTGGATAGGATTCATCCTCTTCCCTGGCGGGAAATCGAACTCTTCGTGGCCGCCTACATTGTTAATCAGCAGCTTCAACTCTTCTGCCGGAGTCACTTCGTCCCTGGCGATTCCCCCGGCAAGCCGAAAACTCAATTGTGCGGTTAATTCCAGCTTTGCCGGATTCACATCGGTAACCAGCACCGATACGCCAACGCGATCCCGCGCCGATACCTCATCGTTAAGCTGTAGCACCCTTCGGCTGCTCTCAGTGCTTCCTCGCAACAGCACGGTGGTGTATACCGCTAGAATGCCGACAACTAAGGCAACCTTCAGTCTTCGCGTTCTTTTACGCATAGTCAACGCCGCACCGCGGCGGTGCCAGAACGAAGCGACTTTATATCCCGATTGTGATCCATGTAACACTAAGAGCTGACGATTGACGACCTAAAAGTGCGCTGCTACGCCTGATCGCGGAGCGGCCGGCAACGGACTGATTGGCGCATCCCGGCTTGGCTGTGCCCACCCCCAACTGGCGATAACCCGAATCAATTTTGATTTTTACGGACGGCAGTCAATTGCTTATCTGCACGCCGATTACTTGGCCGCTGACGATGATTTCTACACGTCGGTTCAGCTTGCGACCTGCGGCGGTACTGTTGTCTGCAATCGGATCGGCTTCGCCCAGCCCTCTGGATGTGACGGTGTCGGGTGACAGTCCCTGCGTGACGAGGAACTGCCGTACGGTATCGGCTCGTTGCTGCGAAAGTGTCATGTTGAAGTCGGCGGTTCCCGTAGTGTCCGTGTAGCCTTCGATCGATAGGTTCAGTCCCGGATGCGCTTGAATAATGCCGGAAAGTTTGGCTAGCTTCAGCTGCGCGTCGCTGCTCAACGCATACTTTCCCAGCTGGAATAGCACGTCCGCCATGTTTACAACTAAACCTCGCGGGGTATCTGTCGTCTGCAATACGTCGTTGAGTTGCCGCAAGAGTTGTGCACGCAATGCCGCTGTCGCCGCCTGCGCACGCGCCGCTTCATCTCTGGCCGCTTGTTCCTTAGCTCGCAATGCCGCTTGTTGGACTGAAGCTTGCGCGGCCTGGGCTGCAGCCTCCGCCTTCATTTGTGCTTCTTTTGCTGCGGTCAATTCCGCTTGGCGCTGCGCGTCCGCGGCTGCTCGCGCGTCGGCTTCTGCTTTCGCGTTTGCGGCCGCTGCGGCGGCGGCCTCTTCCTTCTCCTTCTGGATGCGCTCCGCGGTCTCTCGCCGTACTGCCAGGGCTCGGGCGTCTTCGGCAAATTGGATCGTCTGACGAGCGTTCGAAATGATCTGATTCTTGCCGGAGTTCTGAGTAAGCGCGTTTTCAGCCATTTGCAGGCTGCCTTGCGCTTTCGAAAAAATCTCGGGCGCATACTGCTCGGCTCCACGCGACTTCGCGATTTCGACTGCATTTCGCGCCTCGTATATATCGAGCGGTACTTTCTTGAGGTCAGGCTTCAAGGCCAGGGGATTTCCTTGCTTGGAGTACTCGCTCCGTCTCATGAGCTTGTAACTGTTGTCGGGATAGATTTTGCCCTTCGTATTCTTACGCGTTTCATTCGTGAGAATGACGAGTTCGCTCGGTAGGCGAACTGCAGAATATGGTTCCGCGGTAACGATCAACGCGAAAGTCTGCGAGTGCGCGGTTGCGTCCAGTTTGCCTTGACCGTTCTTATCGATAGGGATCTCCCCGAGATTAGTGGTAGTTCCATCCGGAGTCACCGTCCACAACACACAGGTCAGAAACTCGGCACCCAGCGCGGTGGGTTGCGGCATTCCCGCTACCTTCAGCGAAACCGCCGTGCCGCCGACTTTGGCGTCCACCCTGGCTTCGCCGCTGGCCTGGGAGGCAGCGGGCGTTCCGACCATAGTGACCTTGGTGGCACCGCCACCAACCGGATAGCCTATCGCCGCGACGGTACCGCTGATCACGTTCGCGGACGGCTCCGTTTGCTCCGTCTGTGCCATGCAGAATGTTGCCGTTAGTGCCACCAACAGCAGCGCGAGAATCATCCTCTCAATGCGTTCCATCTCGTCCTCCTCAGGCAGAATCCGATTTCAAATCCGCTCTTACGTAGATCGCCGTGCCCGGCTCTCGGCAAATTGGCTTGGGCGATCTCCCCTCGTCTGACAGTTCCCGTGGGTTGAAATGAAGCGCGGACGCTCGAGCCTGCAGCAGTGTAGTAATCGGAGGCAGAGTGAGTGAACTGGCAAAACTACCAATGAACGTAAGCATCGGCCGGCGGTACGCGCTCGGGCCATCGCGCAGCAGGCGTCTACTAGTCTGTCATTTTTGACAATGGCAATCGGCGATGGTGGGTGAAACCATAAGAGCGGAATCGACTGACGAGGGCACAAGCAAGAGCGCTCGCATTGCGTTTTGTCGCAAGCGGCCGATCCGGCCGCAAAGCGGTTCACCAACGAGTGCGGCAATGGCGCTCCCGTGGAGAGAAAAAATGTTCAGGACCTTCGCGAAGCAGGCTTTATCAACCACGCTATGCGTGCTGTTGCTCATGGGTGCCACGCCATTCGAAGCTGGAGCTCAATCGGGACAATCGGGGTATTCCGGACAAGGCGCGCCGCTAACCGCGGACGAGTTGCAACAACTGGCGGCGCCCATTGCCCTGTACCCGGATGCTCTGGTAGCGCAGATCCTTGCAGCTGCGACCTATCCCGACCAAATCGCTGGCGCGGCCAGCTGGCTGCAACAGCACAGCTATCTCACCGGAACAACCCTAATGCAGGCCGTCGATGCGCAACCTTGGGATCCCGCTGTGAAGGCGCTCACGCAGTTTCCTTCCGTGCTGGATAACTTAGCTACGAACCTTGCTTGGACTTCGTCGCTCGGAGAGGCATATAACACGCAAGCCGCCGACATGATGGCGGCCGTCCAAGTGTTGCGCGCGAAAGCCTTGGCTGCCGGGAACTTGAAATCAGGATCGCAACTATCTGTCGTGCAACAATCGCCGCAAGTGATCGTGATTCAACCGGTAAACCCCCAGGTTGTCTACGTTCCCGTGTACAACCCCGCAGTCGTCTATGGCTATCCCTACGTGGTTCCAGCGTACGTGTACGTCCCACCTCCCGCCGGTGCCGCAGTCGTGGCGTTTGGAGTTGGCGTTGCGGTCGGGGCGATGATGGCCGGCGGCTCTTACGCGTGGGGATATAGTAGTTGGAATTGTGGCTGGCACGGCAGCACAACAGTGGTCTATCACGGCGGCGCGTATTACGGGAACAGCGCCTGGCATGGCGGCTACTACGGCTCAAGCGGCTCCGCGTATGGTCCCAACGGCTCCGCGCACTATAGCAACGGCTACAACCCTTCCACCGGGACTTACGCGCGTGGCGGCACGGCCTCAAACGGTTACGGCAGCGTAAGTGCCGGTCAAGCGTACAACCCAAGGACCGGGGCCTCTGCCTCGACAGTGCAAGGGTCCAATGCGTATGGCAGCTATGGGGCCTCGACTGCTTCGAAAAACGGCACTACCGTTGACAGCCAGCATCAGACGAACGCCAACGGAACGACCGCGCAGGCGCACAGCTCAAACGGCGGTTCAGCTTACGCCGCGTCGGGCAAGTACGGCAACAGCGCCGCCGTGGGGCAAACCGCAAATGGCGACAAGTATGCCGCGGCAAACGGCAAAACCTACAGCAATACCGGCAGCGGTTGGGACCAGAAGAGCGGAAGTCCATCGAGTTACAACAAATCCAGTTCCAGCGGCTGGGGCGGGCAAGAAAAGAGCGGTGGATCGTCGGCTATGAGCAGTGGAGGCGGCGGATGGAGTTCGCGGGCTTCCAGCGCGCGGGGTTCGGAAAGCTACGGTCGTCGAAGGTGATCGCGAGGCTGGCGAGCGGATGCCAAGGCCTCAATTATTGTGTGTTGCCAAAGTTTTGACAGTCCAAAGTTTGGAGGTTCGATATGTCGCGGCCTAGGCGGATAATCGTTATCACAAGTTGCCTTATTCCATTGGCGATGGCCATTCTAGTTGCTGGATGCAGCAACTCCGCCAAGCTTTCTCACCAGACGTTTGCTTCACCCGATGACGCAGGTAACAGCCTCGTGACGGCGGCCAAGTCGGGCGATCCCAATAATGTAATCGCCGTGTTTGGTCCGGACTCGAAAGACATCATTTTCTCCGGCGATCCGGTGCAGGACAAGCAGATCGCCGGCGCATTCACGACCGCCTACGATGTGATGCACCGCTGGCGCAAAATGCCCGACGGCTCCCAGGCCTTGCTGATCGGCGCAGACAATTTTCCGTTCCCGATCCCGCTGAAAGAGAATGCCGCGGGACAGTGGTATTTCGACGTGGCTGCGGGAAGAGAAGAGATTCTGATGCGTCGTATCGGACGTAACGAACTCGCTGTCATGGATGTTTGCAACGCCCTAGTTGACGCTGAGGCTCAGTACTTCTCAATGCGCCACGACGACGGCAGCACTCATCAGTTCGCCGCGAAGTTCATCAGCGATACCGGCAAGCAGAACGGTCTGTACTGGGCGTCGTCGGAAGGTCAGCCCAAGAGTCCGCTCGGGCCACTGGCAGCATTCGCCACGAACGAAGGATATAGCCTGAAGCCGGATTCGCACACGCCTTTCCATGGCTACTTCTTCCATATGCTCACTCGGCAAGGCAGTCATGCACCAGGCGGCGCGAAGGACTACGTGGTAAATGGAAAAATGACCGGTGGATTCGCCTTCGTCGCCTATCCCGCTGCATACCGCAATTCCGGCGTGATGACGTTCATCATCAATCAGGACGGCGTCCTGCTTCAGAAGGATTTGGGCGCCTCCACCGCACAAATTGCTGCCGCAATGACTGAGTTCGATCCCGATCCGAGTTGGACCCCAGCACGGCAATAGCGGGTTTCCCTTCTGCCTGCGATCGTCAGGAGCAGCGCTCCTGCGGGCGAGTCGGTTGAATCGGCGCGGGGATCACCTGTGAAGACATGTCGCATGCAAGGTTTGTCGCGCTTTCCTGAGCATCGCACGGTGCCGCGGCGAGACGCACGCCGACGAGCAGCCCCGCCGCGTAGTGTCTCCTACCCAGAAACATATTTCGTCTTCGCCAAATTTGCGGATTCGATTCTTGCGAGTAGTCGGTATCGCTGTTGGACCTGGAGCAGCCCAATTTGGCGGATAGACTGCGACCGCTGTCAAAAGCATTCGCGCTCGTGCCGCTGGCACGAACGACCTGAGGTAGTGCGCTCCGGCTCATGGATGCGCTGTACCGCGCGAAGGAAGATTGCGCGTCAACTTACGTACGATGAACTCTTGAAAAACTGAGGCGACGGCATTTTCACCAAGCCTGATCAGCGCGGTTCCGACCACCGCGCCGGCTCCGTGGCGATCGCTGGATGGATAGTAGAGATTTGCGATACCGGCTGCGGCAAAATTTCCAAGAACATACGAGTAATTAGGCTGCCAACGTCCGTTGTCACCCTTGCAGATAACCGGGCTGGCGAGAGCGTACAGAATCCGTGATCGAGTACTGCCGGTTCCCTTGTAGAAATAACGTGGGTCTTGTTTCAGGATCGATGGCAGGATGGCGCTTCCCAGGAAGGTGCCTATAACAACGTCCCCATAGGCTGCGCCGTAGCGTTTTGCGAAACCTTGTGCGCCTTGCCCGTATCCGCTGAACTGGTCTCCCGCTTGTGATGCTCCCGCAACAACGCCAACCGCCACGAAGGTAAATGGATCAATAGACGACTTCCAAGCCAGCTCGAACTTTTGTTTCGACGTAAGAGGGACTGCATCGGGGACGTAACTGACGTAGAAATTCGGAATGATGCCGAGCACGCGCTGCTTCTCTTGGTCCTTGATCTGCACTTCTGCCAGTTCGACCTGGGTGAGCCCGACGGTCACCTGCGTCACCTGAGCCGCAACCGTCAGCACGACCTGAGGCACGATATGCGTTTCGCCCGGGCTCACGGTTCCGGAGACTACTTGCGTCGTGAACCCCTCCAACGTAATTGTGAGTTGGAAGGGGCCGGGAGCGACATTGACAAACGAGAATTGTCCATCGGCGTCTGAAAATGCTTCTTGGCTTGGGGATTGATCTTCGCGCGCAAGTCGAATTTGTACTCCGCCGATGATGGAGCCAGATTGATCGACAACTTTTCCGCTGATGCTTCCTAGTGATTGCTGGAGAGGTAGGCCGGCGGCAGGGGCTACTGTCCCGCGCGCGTCTGGCACGCCACTCTGCCCTTCCTGGAGGACAGCGGGCTGCGGCGACTCAGCGAGAGCCGGTCCCGGAAAGAAGCACAGCAACGCGCATATGATTGGCCAGAACAAACTCTGACAGGTGTCAAAAGAGCCCCGTGTGTTGCGGCCCCGAGAATTTCTGCATGAGTCCTTTTTCGCGGAATTCACGGTCGTTAATTTATTGCCTGCTGTCTCAGCGGAGGGCAGATCGACCATGAGCTCTTTGGAGCCAATCGTCTTTCGCGCTCGAACTCTCAAAATGCATGACACGGGCTTTCGCCCCATGAACCGCTCGGCGTATTCCTTCCTGAAACAAGATGAAGGCAATCCCAAAAAGAAGTATTGTTCCCGTGGCCACTGCAAGTACGATCAGCACTCCAAGAAATTCCTGCATCGTGTAAAGATTCATTGCAAACTCCATCAAGCCGGTCTTCTTATGACAGCTCAAGTGACCGTGCGTAACTGTCAAAACTGCCAGTGGGCCCAGAAGTGCGGTCGGTAGGAAACAAATAGAAACAAGCAACGTCGGAAATCTCTCACTTGCCGCAATACACTGCAGATCGACCGGGCCACACAAAGACGTAATCCTGATTTCGAACGTTGAGGTAATAACGCATCGGGTCGAAGGCGGTACGGCGGGGGTGGGCCACGCCACGATTATGGCGCTCGTCGTGTCCTCGCTCGCCATCTTCGTCGCGGATTTTCTTCTGACCCGACTTCTGCTTTACACATTCCATATGTAACACGCTCTGGTCCACGTCTGCGCCAGTTCGTGCGAGTCAAAGAGTCCTCCGATGGGCGTTATCCTCAGCAGACCGCTATGAGACTGTCACTTCTGACAATTGCAACCGGGACTGCACCCTGTGACCGTTGGATTTTAACGGAACCGCTGACTGACGGAACGAAAGGAGTAGCCCGTGCACGCAGAGCTGAAGAGCCCCACCGCTAGCCGCGCGACGCCACCGGCCTTGACCGAAGATGAGGCGCGGGCCATCGGAGTGGATGCCTACGTATATTTCTATCCGCTAATTTTAATGGACTTGACACGTAAGCAATCCATCAACGGGACCCGGACGGAATTCGGCCAAGGTCCGATGAATACGTTCGCGAGCGTTCCGGCCTATCCGCCAGCAAATTTCAAAGGAGTTGTGCGCTCAAACTTCGACACACTTTATTCCATCGCGTGGCTCGACCTCACCAAGGAGCCACAGATCGTCTCCGCGCCAGACACGGAGGGCCGGTACTACCTTCTGCCGATGCTGGACATGTGGACAGATGTCTTCGCCTCACCCGGCTGGCGGACCACCGGCACTCAGGCGGGCAATTTCCTGGTCACTCCACCCGGGTGGAACGGAAAGTTTCCCGAGGGGTTCACGCGCATTGACGCGCCGACTCCGTATGTTTGGATCATTGGCCGCACCAAGACGGACGGCCCGTCCGACTACGATGCCGTGCATAAGATTCAGGCGGGCTACAAAATCACGGGGCTCTCGCAGTGGGGCAAGGCGCCCGAGCCGGCGACGTTGAACAACGACCCGACCGTTGATATGAAGACGCCTCCGATGACGCAGGTGGACACTATGCCTCCGGGGGCTTACTTCGCCTACGCGGCGGACTTGCTCAAGCTGCATCCCCCTCATCTCACCGACCAACCTATTATCGCGCAGATCGCGCGCCTCGGCATCGAACCAGGCAAGAGCTTTGACCTTGCCAAAGCGGACAACGCGGTGCGAAAGGGTTTGGAAGCCGCACCGGCGCAAGCTCAACAGCTCATGAAGTGGAAAGTGGCAACCGTAGCGAGGGTCGCGAACCGCTGGTCTATGAACACCGACACGATGGGCGTGTATGGCAACTACTACCTGAAGCGCGCCATCGTGGCGCAGCTTGGCCTGGGGGCGAACCTGCCCGACGATGCCATCTATCCGTTGAATCTGGCCGACGATGCCGGCGCACCGCTTGACGGCGCCAACGGCTACACGATTCATTTCGAGAAGGGCGCAACGCCGCCGGTTCGCGCGTTCTGGTCGGTCACGCTTTACGACTCGGACGGTTTCCAAGTCGCGAATGCTCTGAACCGATTTGCTGTGAGCAGTTGGATGCCGTTCCAATACAACGCGGACGGTTCGCTCGACCTCTATTTTCAGAACGAGAGTCCGGGTAAGGACAAGGAAGCTAACTGGCTTCCAGCGCCGAAAGGGCCGTTCAATCTGACCATGCGACTCTATTCGCCGCAGCTCGATGCGCTAACGGGTAAGTGGGATCCGCCTCCCGTCAAGAAAGTAGAGGCGCACTCGCAACCATCGACGCAACGGAGCGAAGCGAAACGAGAAGCCGCGATCGGCGGCTCCTAAAAAGCACGGCCGCTTCGACGCCGATGTCAAAGCGCGAACCTCAAACTAATGGGGATTACTTCCGAACGCGCCCGGAATCGTTAACACGAATCACAAAACGTTAGGACTGTTTCCGCTTCAAGACGCGCAGAGTGGACAATGCGTCGTCCAGTTCTCTTCGTTCATCGCGAGGCACTCTGGCGTCCGACGACTTGCGCGCATTAATTGCCTCTTCGGCCGCTTTCACGCGAGCCTGGAGTCGCTTCGGATCAAGCTCAAGAATCGCGGCTCTGTACAAGGTCCGCCACTCGCTTTCGAGCATCTTCAACTCCTCGAGGTACAGGTCGCCTGCTCGGCGTTGGAGCTCACACCGAATTGACATACGACGGCGCCGAACTGATTGCAGAGGTTAGATCATCACATGGGGGCGCAACTGCGTCGTTGTTCTGAAGCAAACTGGGACTTGATCTCGAACAACTACAGAACGCGAACTCCTGAGGGGAAGACGAGGGCCATCTTACTCAGGGTTCGTGCAGAAAAAGTCGTGCGGGGTGGCGAAGCAAGATTTTGCCACGGCTCTTCTTCAGTACGTTGTGGCGCTGCCAGGCGCTTAGCAGACGACTCGCGGTGAAATGCGTCAAGTTTGCGGCGTTGGCCAATTCCTCGTTGGTGACATCGAGCTCGACACCACCCGAAACTCTTTCCCCAATCACCCCGGCCAGGCTCTCTAGAACGCCTGCCAACCTCTGCTCCGCAGAGTGGCAAGTCAGCGCGACGTGAGCAGCGAGATACCACGATAAATAGTCCGAGGCGATTGACAACGCATTCTCCAGCAGGACTGGATGCTGCGCGGCAATATCCCGGATGGTGGCTCGGTCCCACACCAGAAAGTTGCATTCTCTTACTGTCTCAGAACTCAGAAGATACGAGGCCGGTTTTGCCAGCAGCGCCTTCCCTCCAATAAGATCACCCGGCGTGAGCCAGTGCAGAAGGATGTGCCGCCCCTCGCGCTCGTCAAAGAAATATCTGCCGCGCCCCTTAATAAGCAAGAACAGACGGTCGGCGGGGCCTTCCTGATTTGTGATGACGGAGTTGGCGGCGAATCGGCGCGGCTGTGCAGCGGCTAGGATTTTCTTGCGGTCCTGTAGGGTCAGACCATCGAAAAAGCTCGATCTCCAATCGGCGGATACAGGAGCAATTCCCGGGCTAGCCATCGGCTTTCTCTCTATGGCGCAAACAAGTGGTCGTGCCAGCAGAGTACTATTGGTGTCCAGGAAGCAGCAGCCCGACAGCAGTCCTCAGAGCTCGCTTCATGGGTGAAATTTGCCTCAACAATCGTCCTGAACCGGTTGAGAGTATGTTCGCGCAGCCACGCCCTGATCCTCATTCAAGCGGAAATGACCTTCCGCGAGTGCCGCGAGCCTAACTGGGCGGGAAATTTTTCAAGAGCTTTTGCATAGCCTTGTCCAGATTCTTCTGTTTCTTCTCCTGACTGTTGCTCGGATTAATCGTCTTCGTGACGCGCCCCGTCCAAACAAGCTGTTTGGTTGATGGGTCGTACATGTCCAGAACCAAAGTTCCAATGCTGATGGTCGAGCTTTGAGCGGTGGCCATTCCGCCTCCCCAACGCAACCCGCCGCCCATACCGTAGGCATTCCACTGTTTTTGCTCATCCATCGAGATTTGATAGGTGACGTAGAGATCGGCCTTGTCAGCATCAGTCTTCGTCAATCCTTTGGCTGACAACTGAGACTCGATGGAGTTCTTAATCTGCGTGTCCACGATTTGGTTGGGGTAGGATGCCCCTTCGACCCTAACCCATTTATAGTTGTGGTAATTCGCAAAATTCACTCCGGGCATCGCGTTGGTCGTTACGTCTTGCGCCAGCACCGCACCGCACGCTAACAGTACCAAGAGGAGTCCGATTCCAGCTCCAACCCTCTCCGTTTTCCTCCACATCGCTGCTCTCCTTTCCTCATGAGAATCAAGACTGCTGACCGCAACCACCTCGCTCTCTAACAGCTTGTTGAAGAATTTAGCTTTTCAAGCTTTTCTTTATGATTTCTTGAGTTATCGAGTTATCGCTGAGCTGTGAGGGACCGCTTTGGATATTCTCTATCGACTCGGCGTGACCGAATCGAAGCTCCGTTTCATGTTCTAGCCATCAGGTTTCGCAATCGGCAGAGATTGTAGGCGGCTCCGGTGAAGGTAAACAGCCACCCGACCTTGTCGATCCCTCTCAGCTTCACTTTCTTGAGCCCCCCGACCATCTTCATCCACCCGAACACTTGCTCCACTCGTTTGCGCTTCCGCTGACTGATTTCGTACCCCGCATGCCGTGTGGTCCGCTCGTCCACTGCGCTCCTGCGATTGGTATTGTTCTGCGCCACATGCGGCGTGATGTTCATCCCGCGCAGTTCGCCTACCAGTTCCTGCGTGTCGTAGGCCTTGTCTCCTCCCAACGTCACTCGCTTTCCCGCTGGGATCGCCTCCGCCATGAGCATTGCCGCTTCTCGCTCCGCTCTCCCATTGGCTTCGGTCAGAAACGTCTCGACCAGCAGGCCGTTGCGGTTCTCCATTAATACATGTCCCAAGTAGCCTAGCTTCGCCTCGCTTCCTTTGGACTTCTTGAACAGCCGGGCCTCAGGATCCGTTGTCGATTCATGGGTTTCGTTCTTTCGCTTCTCCCCGTGGAAGTCCACCTCTCCGCCCGGTCCCGGCGGCTTTCCTTGTCCGTCCTTCGCCCGGAAGCTCTTCTGGCTAGCCCAGGCCTCGATCAACGTTCCGTCCACCGTGAAATGTTCATCCGACATGAAAGGTCTGGCTCGTTCCAGCACCCGCCTGAAAAACGACTCCGCGATCTCTTCGTTCAACAAGCGCTCTCGATTCTTGCTGTACACCGCGTGATTCCACACCGCTTCGTCCATCTCCATCCCTACAAACCATCGGAACAGCAGGTTGTATTGCAATTGCTCGATCAGCATTCGTTCGCTGCGGACCGAATAGAAGATTTGCAGCAGCAGAGACCGAAACAGCCGCTCCGGCGCTATCGATGGCCGCCCCACCCCCGAGTACAACTTCCCAAACTGCGGAGACATCTCCTTCAGGATCTCATCCACCATCTTGCGGATCGGCCGCAAGGGATGATCCGCCGGGACTCGCTTCTCGGGCGATACGTAGCTGAACATTCCTTCTTGCTGGTTATCGTCTCCGCGCATTCGCTCGTCTCCTTGACCTTCCTTACTTCAGACGAGTTTTTTCAATTAAAGTTGCAACGGAACTGCATTTTTCAACAAGCTGCTAAGTGTTGCGACCGTAGCGTTGTTTGTGCTTCCTTACTTTGGATAAACTCGTAAACCTGTTCGCACTCGCCGCCGAGAGTTCCCAATTGAGCCGAGCAGTTTCTCGCCGAAGCGCTCGCTCTCGAAGCGGAGTTCGCTTAGCACCCACGCTACTCGTTGTTGGGGGGGCTGGCTACTGGCAGAAGTTACAGGTACAAGAAGGCAAGCTCTGTGTCGTTATCTATGAGGCCGGCAGGCTGCTCTCGCAGTCCGCGTCCGGCAGGACGCGACAGACTGTCATTTTTGACAATACTGCTTGACAGCCGCTAGAAGCACAATTCGCTGACGTTTAAAAGGAAGATGTTTGCCTAAAAACGAACTAGTCATATGTCCGGTGCGACTACAACTCTGCAGGAAAGGACAATAAATTGAAAAAGAGAATGATGATTTGCGCTTTGTGTCTGGCGATAGCCTCTCCCATGTTCGCTCAGAGTAAGGAAGAACAGCGTATCTCGAATTCCGCTACTGTGCTCCGGATGATTCTTGCCGGAAACTTGCCTAAGAGTATCCTCGACCAGGCCAGTTGTGTGGTCGTCTTCCCCAGCGTCAAAAAAGTGGCCGTCGGAATCGGCGGCAGCTACGGCAGAGGCGTGCTGGTTTGCCGTCAAGGTGCGGATATGAATGGTGATTGGGGTGCGCCGGCAATGTACAAGCTCGATCAAAGCAGCATTGGGGTGCAGCTTGGTTCGACGGCGACGGATTTCGTGCTGGTCGTTATGAATAAACACGGCGCGGAGCAAATCCTAAACGGAAAGGCAAAGCTCGGGACCACCGCCGCTGCCGCCGCCGGCCCCACAGGCGCTCAAGCAACGGGCTACAACGCCGCTTCGATGCACGTGGACGTCCTGACCTATTCGCGGAGCAAAGGACTATTTGCAGGAGTTTCTCTGGAAGGCGCTTCGATGGACACCGATGATGACGCCAACAAAGCCCTATATGGCAAGCCGATCACCGCAAAAGACATCATCGAAGGCGGTCAGGTAACAGTTCCGCCAGCCGGCAAGCCATTAGATGAAGAGCTTACGAAGGCGTCGCCAACTCGCAAGTAGCCGCGTACGTCGTGCTCCGGCTCGTCGAGCGTCGCGGGTGCTTTTTTTGGTCGGCGCTTTGCTAGATCCGTGTCGCGGGTGAATCTCAGTTTCTATTTCCGGCGGTGGAATGCGAAGGGCCGTGCCACCGTGCCAAATTGCACCGGTGAGCGATGGACTCAATATTCTTCTCGGTCTCCTGCTCGGGTCGATGCGGACCCGAGCGCGGCACTATTATGCGAGATTCTTCCTGAGCCCCTTCCATGGACGCCAAGACTGAGTTCCCCCTTACTCCTAGTTCCGCCGAAGTCTCTCTCGTCCGTGGAGGACCGTGCTATCGGGCCCAGCGGGCGATAGGTCTCATCCGCCGGAATCAGTGGAATCTCGGCCGCCGCATTACTTGCTTAATTGCCGCAGGTTGGTTGCCGCTATTGATAATCACTGCACTATTGAACCCTGAAGGCGTAGTTTCTTTCATACGCGATTATCGTGTTCACTCCCGCATGCTCATTGCTGTTCCCGCTTTGCTGGTGGGCGAAATGCTTATGGAATCGCGCTTTCGCGCCGTTATGGGGCATATCCGCCAAGCAGACCTCCTGGACGCGCCGGATTTGGCTCGCATCGATAACTTCATCGCCACGCTGGTCCGCGTGCGCGATTCTCTGCTGCCCGAGTTTACGATCCTGTTGCTCCTAATAGTACATACTGCAACCTCGTACAAAGGCCTGGTCGACGTGACTCCGTGGCTTTCGCGTGCATCCGGCGCCGAACTACACTTAACTGCGGCAGGTTGGTATGCCGTTCTGGTTAGTTCATCTATTTTCCAGTTCTTGTTGGGTCTCATGCTTTGGAAATGGCTGCTCTGGACCTTCTTCGCATTCAAATTGTCGAGACAGAATTTGAAGTTGGTCGCCACTCATCCCGACCGGCACGGTGGGTTGGGGTTCCTCGGGCTAACTTCAGCCGCCTTCGCGCCAATCGCGTTCAGTGCGACCGCTGTGATCGCGGCGACCTGGCGGAACGAGATCCTCTATCACGGTGCCCACCTCCCAAACTTTAAGTTGCTTGCGATTGTCCTGGTTGCTCTTACTGCTTTCGTCGCGCTCGGGCCTCTGGCTTTCTTTGTTCCACGTCTGGCGGAACTCCGTCGCAGAGGAATCCTCGAATATGGAATTTTGGGCCAGCTGCACAGCACTGAGTTCCACGAAAAATGGATCATGCATCGTGCTGGGCATGAAACCGACTTTCTTGATGCTCGCGAGAGCAGTACCCTTGCCAGTTTTGGCCGAGTTTACGAGAGTATTGAAAAGATGAACGCGTTCCCGGCGGACAAGGGAGCACTTTATACCTTGGCGGCTGCCGTCTTAATTCCCGCGCTACCCGTGATTCTTGCAGCGGTCCCATTCATCGTTGTCCTAAGCGGCCTGCTAAAGGCCCTGCGCTGATCTGCTTGGAGTCAGAACTAAGCCTGCCTCATCTGGAACCTCTCGTGGGCACCGACCGGCCCGGCCTGTGGGCTGGCGCTACCGAAGCGTGGAGTTGATGCCGACCCTTTGATAGCATATGCCGCCGGTGGCCGAACGTGGATCTCCAGATTGATATCGAATTACAGGGAAGCGTCTTGCTGGTCACCGCAAGCGGTTCCGTTGCACTGGACGAGGCCGTGCGGCTCCTCATGCGGGCGTTTGATGTAGCGAAGGAGAAAGAAGTTAACAAAATTGTGGTGAACACCATTGCAGTCAACGGAGCGCTCCCTACCTTCGAGAGATATACGCTCGGAGTAGAGGTAGTGACGTATCTTAGGCAGCGTGAGATGAATCCAAGGGTGGCCTTTTTTGGCAAACCACCCACGATGGATGGCTTCGGCGTGCGCGTCGCACAAAATCGCAACTTGACCGCCGAGGTGTTTTCCAGCCAGGACGAAGCGCTAAACTGGCTCGCCAACTGGCCGGATTGAGTACTTCTCCGAGCATCGAACTTCGAGATCGCGCTCAGTAGCCGCTCCGATTTCAATCTTCTTGCAACCTCACGGATCGTCCACTGTCAATTTTGACAGTACCCGCTCCCGGAGCGCTCTGATAAAACGCAATCGGAATCTCTGACAACAGCCCTTGGGCAAGGGCTGCGTACCCTGGGCGCGTCCTCGAATTGTCTGCGCCTCGTGAGTCCGTGAATTTGCCAAATCCAGGAGGAGAAAATGTATTACACAGACAACTCGATTCTTCCCGAATTCATGGAGCCGCTGATTATTACGGCAGCTCCTTACGGGCCGCAGTGGCTGCCGCAAGACGCCGACATCCCCGTCACGTGGGACGAGCAGGTGCAGGCGGCGGTGGACTGTTACGAGGCTGGCGCTACGGTGCTGCATTTCCATGTGCGCAATCCCGCGACCGGAAAAGGTTCGGTAGATTTCGACCAATATAACTACTTGCTCGAACGCGTGAAAAAGGCCGTGCCGGAGATGATCATCCAGGTGGGCGGGTCTATTTCGTTCTCCCCGAAAACCGACGAAGCGAAAGCCAAGTGGCTGGATTACGACACGCGCCACATGCTTACCGAACTCCACCCCAAGCCAGAGTTTATAACCGTGTCTACGGGCACCTCATTGTGGGATGTCGTTTCCATGATGAGCCAGGACGATGTGAAAGGGACTCACCTGGAAGATCCGAAGGTGCAGGCCGCCTGGGCAGGCATGGTGGTGGACTCGACTCCGGCGTTCTACCTGGAGCACCTCAAGCGCCTCAGAGCCCATGGAATTCAGCCCTACTTTGTCCCGGCCCACGTCCACCAGTGGGAGATTATCGAGCGGCTGATTCGCTCGGGCGTCTACATGGGGCCAATGAATATGTGCATGGCAGCCTATGGCGGCGGCACGCTCGGGCGCAATCCGTTTGACGTCCTCCATTTCCTGGAACGCATCCCGCAGAACTCCGTTGCGACCATCTGGTCCAGCATGCGGGGAAATCACACGCTGCAAGCCATGGGCATCGTCCTCGGCCTGCACGTGCGAGTGGGCAATGAGGACAACATCTGGGGCGCGAACCGGGAGCGCTCGCCCTCGGTCCAGCAAGTCAAAGGGGCGGTCAATGTATGCAAGATGTTCGGTCGCAGAGTGGCCACGGCGGCGCAAGCGCGCCAGATCATGAAGGTCGGCGTCTGGTACAACAGCGTGGACGAGACGCTAAAGGCTCTCGGGATGCCGCCGAACCCCGTTGACTACAATGCCGGGCTCCAGCGCTGGGAGACGGATGGAAAGCTGAAGACCGGAGTGGTCGGAAGCGATTCGCACCCCGTTGCTGCCTGCTTGGCGCCCCCTGCCGGCGCCGTAGCCGCAGCAGGTCGCCTAAAGCCGTCCTGAACAGCGGGGGAAAAAACTCCATAGGGCCTCGCTGCAAATGAGGGCGGGGCCTCTCACCCACGAAAGCCCGGTTGCGTGAGGCGATGAAACTACACCGCGAGCGTAACGGCGAGGTCATATTACATGGCGGAGTATATTGAGGCGGGACGCATCGAAGACTTCCCGCTGGGAAAAGGCAGGACCGTCACAATCGGCGGTAAAGAGGTGGCGCTTTTCAACGTGGATGGGTCCATCTATGCGATGGATGATGGCTGCCTTCACCATGGCGTGTCGTTGGGGAACTCGCCGCTCGAGGGCAAGATCGTGACGTGTCGGGGCCATGGCTGGCGGTACGACGTGACTACAGGCAACACAGCTCATGTTCCGGACTACGGCGTGGCCAGTTATCCCGTGAAGATCGAAGACGGAAAGATCCTGGTGGCCGTCAGCTAATCAGTTAGAGGATTCTGCGTCTGAAATCGCGGTAGCTCGATCTCGCGGCCTTTAAGAAAAAATGAGTGTCGGATAGACCATGACATCTGCCGTAACGCACTTCGAAATCTACGGTAACGACCTAGACAAGCTCGCTGAATTCTACAGACAGCTCTTCGGCTGGAAGATCGAGAAACTAGCTGCGATTGACTACTTCCAGATTCAGACCGCCCCTCCCGAAACTGCCGCCATTCGAGGCGGACTGCTCAATCGCCCAATACCGGGCCCTCGCAGTTGGGTTCACTACGTTTCGGTGGACTCGATAGACAAGACGATTGACCTCGTCCAGCGCATGGGTGGCAAGGTTGTTCGGGAAAAGGCGGCGGTACCCAAGGTTGCCTGGCATGCAATCGTGGAGGACCCCGAGGGAAACATCTTCGCGATCTATGAAAATGACCCCGCGGCGTTCCCAATGCCCGAACCAGACTGAAACTCGCAAGGAGAAGAGAAAATGGCAACAGAAGCTGCACCCACGAAAGGCTCAGCGCAGGATCAAAGTGCGAATCCCTGGGGCTCGTCTCTAGACAAACTCAAAGAATGGGATCCCAAAGGTGCGGAGCTTCTGTTGCGGGTCGGAACGAACCCTTGGACCAGCGGCGTTCTACCGCGCAAGGAGGTAGAGCTGCTCTACCTCGCGCTTAGTTGTGCTTGCACGAACCTGAATGAAGCAGCTACGCGCCGCCAGATTCGCGCTGCGCTCGCCGCGGGCGCGACGCGCGATGAGATCGTCGGCGTCCTCAAATGTGGCGTTGGCCTGGCAGTTCATTCGTGCAGCTTGGGCGCGCCCATCCTGCTTGAGGAGATGAAGGCAGCGGGAGTGAAGCCGGCAGGAGGTCCAAAGCCGGAGACGCCAGCCTGCGATGCGATGCGCGCGATCGGTCAATGGAACGCAGCGTGGGATCCCTTCTACGAGCTTTCCCCGCTCTGGACGGATCAATTCTTTGCCTTCGGAGCCAGTATCTATAAGAGCGGCCTCTTCACGCCGAGGTTCCTGGAGTTGATGAGCATCGCTTTGGACGCATCCGTCACGCACATGTATGCGCCTGGCACGCGCCGGCACATCCAAGCCGCCCTCAAAGCCGGAGCGACCCCGGAAGAAATTATGACGGTACTGCAGATTTGCGTTTCTCTGGGCGTTGAAGCGTGCGCAAAGGGAGTGCCGATACTTGCGGAAGAGCTCGAGCACAACTCCGCGAAAGCAAGAGCATAGGCGCGACTGCGTGAATGAAGGTCACCGTGGCGGAGATCGTCAATGAATCCCGGTGATCGGCCTGCGTGGGGAGCAGACTGGGCCTGGGGCCTGCCGCTCATCCTGCTGACTGTTGTTTTTCATGCTTACTGCCTCAGCCGCATCGTGGAGGATGTTTCCGACAGACTGGACGGTCAGCAGCCGCTCTGGCATTTCTCGCACACCCCGATCCTTATCGTTGGAGGAACGGCTCTTTCGGCCACCATCTTGCACGGTATTGAGGGCGTTGTCTGGGCGGTCGTTTACCGACTTCTGGGTGCAGTGCCGGACTTCAAGTCGGCGGTTCTCTATTCTCTCGAGGCGATGACGAGTTACGGCCACGAGAATCTCCTTTTAGCGCCACATTGGCGAATGCTGGGTGCCCTGGAAGCGCTGAGCGGCTGGATTCTCTTTGGCCTCACCACCGCATTTCTTTTCGCCGTGATTCAAAGAGCATGGCCGGACATTCGCGCGGAGCGACCCCGCGCTCCTGAGTCTGATGCGGCTAGTTGAGCATTGAATAAGTCAGAGTCCGAAGTCGTCGGGACGAATCGCGCCACAGCCGAGTTGTGAACAACACCTGAGGACTCAATCGGGCTGGATGCACACCATTGGACAGTTATCGCGCGAGGGATGGCGGTTGCATGCTTCACAAAACGGTCGAGTTTGCCGAGTCATGCAGATTATTTTGCATAACCGGCGTGGAATCACCGCTCGGCTAGTTCACACCTGGAGTTCCTTTCCAGTCGAGGACGTCCACCAGCTTCCAGGCGTTCTGAGACAAATCAATTTGCAGTTGCCCTTGTTTATCAATCACGAGTTGAGCACGGGGAAACAATACGCCGGTGCTTTTGCTTTTGTCGGAATCGTTCAAGTCAATCTCGCCGCCGCTCAAGTCAAAAGACACGGATTGCGCATCCGTCCAGGCCTCACCGAATCTAATCGGGCGGTTCGTTACGAAACGAATTTTTCTTCCGGTCGCGGTCGGAATCATTCGGATGAAACTAACGTCATACCCCACAGTGCCGGTAAGCGAAATGCGGCCCACCGCTCTCATCTTTGTGAGCGCGTTGACCAAGCCCTGGTTCTGACCTTTCGTGAACGCATCCACCAATACCTGTCTCTCCTCCAGCGTCGAAAAGTCGTATATGGTGAGCCGAATCTCGACGTTCTGTCCCAATTGAGTGCCCGTGCCCATGGCCGTCGCTTCAATGGTCTCTGCCTTCTGGCAGAATGCAGGTGCGCCCCCCACCGTCAGTAGGCCGATGAAGAGTAACGTGCCGACGACAACTTTGTGCATCTCGGTGATTACGCCCCTAAAATGTCGCATCTGATCTCCTCCCACAGTTGTTTTGCTGGAGGTAGCGCCAGCAAGCTTTTTAGAACGGCTACGGCGGTTCGTTCAGTCCCGGTTCAACAGGAACCCTCACGTCCGACCGCCTGGTCTCCGCCTTGCGCCTTTTTCGCAGGTCGCATTTCAGTGGAACGACCGCTCGCCATTCCTACCCTTTGTCGTCACTGGGCGTAATTGTCAGAAGTGACAGGGCGTGGGCAGTGGTCAAGAGAACGGGCCCGACCGATCATCGGCGGGCACATCGCACTAGTTACCGGTAGCGGGAGAATTCCCACCCCCCAAACGGTCCCGCGCCCGGTAAACGCGCGGTTATCGGACATTATCGTAATCCTGCTTTGCGTGATTGCTCTCGCGCAGGTCCAGGATTGCTCGTCAGCAAAGACAGAGTTTGTTCCTCATGGAATACTTTCGCAGTCGCAACTAATTTGGGATTACCGTGTTTCACATCAGTTCTGTAGTGTGACTGGGGGATAATTATTAGCATCTCAATCCGTGTTCTCGTGGTCGATGATTTTGTCCCCTGGCGGAGTTACATCGTTGCAAAGCTTGCGGAAAATCCTGCCTTGCATATCGTCGGGTTCGCGGCCGACGGGTTAGAAGCAGTTCAGAAAGCGGCTGAGCTGCGACCGGATCTGATTCTAATGGACATCAACCTGCCGAATTTGAGTGGCATTAGCGCAGCTCGCAGAATTCGGGAGCTTTCGCTCGAAACAAAGATTCTTTTCGTAAGCCAGAACGTTGACGTCGACGTGGTCCGGACAGCTCTCGACGCCGGCGGATTCGGTTACGTTGTTAAGTCCAGCGCTGAGAGCGAACTGCTCGCCGCAGTGGAAGCGGTGATGTTGGGACGAATATTTGTGAGTGACCAACTGGCGAGTCGCGATGTCAAGCACGTCCTGGGCGCGCAAGCTTCCATTCAGAGTGTTTTTGAGGAGAGCATCGAATCGGCTGCGCCGCCCGTGCCTGTGGATAACGCGTTCGGCCATTCTCACGAGGTTGAGTTCTACCGCAATGACGCGTCCTTCCTCAACCGCTGCACTCGTTTCATGGGGACCGCTCTAGGGAACGGTGATTCCGTCATACTTGTCGCAACCCTCTCACATGGCAATAGCCTCCGCGCGAGGTTGGAGGCGGAAGGCTATAACATTGCTGAGGCCACGGAACGGGGCCGCTATCTTGCGGTGGAACCGGCGTACCTTCTTTCCGAATTCCTGGCGAACGGTCAGCCTGACTCGGCTCGATATATGAGAACCGCGGCGAACCTCATAGAGACCGCGCTCAAGGCCGCCACTGGGAAGCGTCCTCGCGTTGCAGCTTGCGGGGAAAGTACTGCCCTCTTGTACGCGGAAGGTCGAGCGGAAGCGGCTGTGGAGATGGAACGGCTATCGCAAGAACTTATCCTCCTATATGATGTAGATATATTGTGCGGATATCCCATGGTCGCCTTTCGCACCGAAGAGGAGCGTTCTATCTTCCGCAGGATCTGCGCGGAGCACTCAGCCGTTTACTCTCGGTAAGAGGCTTTTCCTGCCCGGGGCCGCCAGAGTATCACTTCGAAGTGTAGCCACTACGGATTAGCCGACCGGTTGATCCGGATATCCTCACACCACCTAGTGAAGCTTCTGTCAGCGCGTTGGATGCGGTGCTTTCCAGGACTATTTTGCCGCGGCCGTGCCCGCGGATATATGTCTTACCATCAATACACTGAGGCCGGCCGCTACGAGGAGCCAAATTGCGACGATCGCGACGAAGCCGATGACGGCACCCGTTGATCTGATTTCTTCTTTCCTGCGCATTTCCGCCGCATCCGCTAGGTCGCGACATTCGGCGAGCACGTCTGGAGGAATTATTCTTTGAAGCAACTTCGCCGCGACGAAAAGAACCAGAAAGTCATCCAGGAATCCGATCACCGGAATGTAGCTCGGAATCAGTTGAACGGGACTGAACAGGTAGCATGCGCTGCACGCCGCGACCGCTTTTGCGTACCAAGGCACACGGGGATGTTTGAACGCGAAATAATAGACATGGGCTTCGCGTTGGACCCGCTGCGCCTGCTCCTTCCAGCTCATTTTAGGCGCGGGCTCACCCTGGATAACATTTTTCGGATTTCGGAGAAACAAATTCGAGAACACTTCGTAAACCTCACGCCACTTCTCAAGAAGCGGAACTCTTAGGAGCTACCGTGATGCGTCGAATACTAACTGGTCGTACCACCAAAGCCGTTCAAAGAAAGTACGCGCTACGTGGGGCTGCGTTTTTCGTCGCGAGGATGAGAACGCGCGCTCTACGATGTCGCCAATGCAGCTGTTTCCGTCTATGGCATCAAAGAGGCGCTTTTCAGTCGGGTCGATTGGAATGAAGAGGTCTGTATAGGTGTGGCTTTGATTGATCAAAACGGCCGCGGCTCCGGGAGGAAGACCCTTTTGAATGCAGATGGTGTCTGGCATTCCAATGGGCACAAAGCGAAGGCAGGCATCATCGGCAAAGCTGACTGCCTGCGGGTTGCAGCCGCTATCGTTCCGATAAGCAACCAAGCTGTGGCGAACCATCGTGCCCCGAAAAAGCTCGGCGGCAGCAAATTGCTCTGGAAAGGAAAGCTTCGCCATGCGGGAAGCTTGCGGGATTTGTGACATGACTCCGCAACGCGGCGAATAAGGCGCCTGTTTTATCCATCGGCCGAATTTCAGCCCGCCTCTCTCCAGGAAATCGAACAATTGCGGGACCGAATACGCACGGTCGTGCGGGTGTAGGAGCGCATCGGCTAGCGCGGCCTCTTGCCGAAAGTCTGGCGCCTCGCGTAGCAGGTTTTCCAGCGGGTGTCCGGGCGGCAAAGCCCGGAGCGCGGCGATAAGGTCGCGGATGTCGGCATCGTTAGCATGGATGCGGATGCGTCTGCAGAACTCCTGCAGCATGTAGACGCCCGTTCGACCGTACGGTGCATACACCATGAGATGCATCGCCCCGTCCGGTTTGAGGACGCCGCGCAAGGCGGCGAGACCTGCATCAGGATCCGCCAGGTGGTGGAGGACGCCTGTGCATACGATTTGATCGAAGCTCGTCTCCAGGTCGCTGGCGCGCTCGATAGGCAACTCGTAGACGTGGAGGTTGTCCAGGTTGTACTTCCGCTTGAGATCCTCGGTACACCGCACGCTTGTTGCGCTAACGTCGATGCCTATAATCTGCGCCGCAGGCCAGCGGATGGCATGCTTTGCCGCCTGAGCTGTCCCGCAACCGGCAATTAAAATGGATTGGTTTTCCGAGAAAGTCCGATCAGGCCAAAATAAATGAAAATCCGCGCGGCGTCTTTGCGGGTCTTGCCAGAGGCGACGATATTTTTCCAGGCTGTCGGTCGGCGGAGGATATGGATAACGATCGTAGAAGGCGCGGACTTCTTCCGCGACATCCAACAAGGCCGGATCGCGTTCCTTTTGCGCAATCATTGAAAAGTGGCCGAGACTTTAAACATCCAGATGTCCTGTCCATCGCCATCAAGGCTGAAGCACAAAGAGAAGTACGCCATTCATTAAAACACCAAATATCCCCGGCAGATGCATGATCCGCCGGGGATATCTGTTTTGCCAAGCCTGAATAACCGCAACTCAATCGCCCTTAGCACCTGCCGACGCAGCTGCCGCCTTGCCACTCGCCGCGTGATCCAACTGCCGCATAACCGCGTCGAGGTTGAATGACGCCGCCTTCTGACGAGGCGGGTACTTCACGTAGTTTTCGATCTGCGCCGCCACGATTGCCTGACATTGGTAAAGCTGGGGGACGTGATCGATCATCCAATCGAAGTAAACGTTGGAGTTGAAATCGGCGCGCTCGAACGGATCGCGACGCAAGCTAAAGATATGCGGAAGCCGCATACTCACCATAGGCTCCGCCCAAACCTGCGTTGAGGTTGCACGCTGTTCTGCGAACACTAACTTCCAGTCGCCCTGCCGGACGGCCATGACGCCGCCGTCATCGCTGACGTAGAAGAAGTAGTTTCTGGGGCTCTCCTTCACCTCGCCTGTGAGATAGGGCAGCACGTTGATGCCATCAATGTGCACCTTGAACGTTTTGTTCCCGACCTTGTATCCGGTGAGGAGCTTCTGGCTTATGTCCGGATCCCCAGCCGCAGCCAGCAAAGTCGGCAACATGTCTTGGTGGGAAACGATGCCATTCAGCACGGAGCCTGCCTTGATCTTGCCCGGCCAACGGATGAACGAGGGAACACGCCAAGCGCCTTCCCAGTTCGTGTCCTTCTGGCTGCGGAACGGTGTGTTTGCGCCATCGGGCCAAGTGTCGTTCTCAGGGCCGTTGTCGGTGGAATACATGACGATCGTGTTATCCGCGATGCCCAGCTCATCAACCTTGTTGAGGATCTCGCCGATCTGCTCGTCGTGGGTGACCATCCGATCGCTGTAATCGTCCTGGCCGCTCTTGCCTCTGTTCTTTGCGGCAAGGTGCGTCCTGAAGTGCATGGCCGTCGAGTTGTACCAGAGGAAGAAGGGCTTGTTGGCCTTGACCTGTTTCTCCATCCAGCCGATGGCGCCTGCCGTAATCTCCTCGTCAATGGTTTCCATGCGCTTCTTGGTCAGCGGCCCAGTGTCCTCAACCTTCTGCTTGCCTACGCGGCCCCAGCGAGGATCAGTCGTTGGGTCATCCGCTTCAGTCGCCCAGCTATGCATTACACCGCGGGGCCCGAACTGTTTCAGGAACGCCGGGTCCTTAGGATAGTCGGGTAGTTCCGGTTCTTCTTCGGCATTCAAGTGATAGAGATTGCCGAAGAACTCGTCGAATCCGTGCACGGTCGGCAAGAATTCATTCCGATCGCCGAGATGGTTCTTGCCGAACTGACCGGTGGCGTAGCCGAGAGGCTTTAACAGTTCTGCGATCGTCGGATCTTCTGACTGGAGTCCGACCGTGGCCCCAGGCATACCGACTTTGGTCAAGCCAGTACGGAGTGGGTTCTGGCCGGTGATGAAAGCCGCGCGTCCAGCGGTACAGCTCTGCTGGCCGTAATAATCGGTGAAGGTAACGCCTTCATTGGCGACACGGTCAATATTCGGCGTTTGGTAGCCCATCATGCCACGGCTGAAATGGCTGATGTTCCACATACCGATATCGTCACCCCAGAGAATCAGGATATTCGGTTGCTTTGAAGCCATCGTTTGTTCCTTCCTTTTGTTCAAATTTTGTGGTGCAGTTGCCCTTCCTCTCGAAGAAGATCGCTTTGAAGCCGAACTATGAGGTCGAGTCTTCATTTGGCTGCTCCGTGTGCGCCGCCTGACTGGGCTCAGGACGGAGGGCGTGAGTGCGCGTTATTGAGGGTCTTATCGGGTTGCGCGGTGGTCGCAGGGTTTACACCGCTAAATTGCGAGCCCGGCGCGCGGTCGCCGTGGCAGAAGCGGAACTTCTTGCCACTTCCGCAAGGACAGGGATGATAAGGCCCTCGCTTGAGGTCCTCGGCGGCGGTCAAGGCCATCACCTCGGAAGGCGGACGGCCATGTTGCAATAGTCGGGCCATGGTCTGCATCACCGGGCCGGTGTGTGTGAAGAACAACTCCAGGCCCTGGCAAAGGTAGTTCTGGCCCGGCTCACCGTCGCGCGAAACTGCGAACCGGTCCTTCGGGCACCCGCCGTTACACAGCGGCTTAACCGCGCAACTCCGGCACTGAGCAGTAAGCGAATCCCGCTTGTCGTCCCCGAATTTGCGTTGCTGAGCCGAGGCTATGAGCTTGAGCATGTGGGTATCGTGAATGTTGCCCAGCAAATAACGCGGCTCGACGAAGTGATCGCAGGAGTAGAGATCGCCGTTGTATTCGAGCGCCGGGCCGTAGCCGCAGGTCGGAGCGTGGATGCAAAGTAGATGGCGGCCGAAATAGGCCTCGAGCGTCACGTCGAAGAGCTGAACGTAAACACGGCCCACGTCGTGGCGCACCCATTCCTCGAAGATATCCACGAGGAAGCGGCCGTATTGTTCGCCACCGACCGAGCGAGTCGTTACCAGGTTGCCAGCCTGCGTGTATAGCAAGCGCTTCTGTCCGGGCTGTTCACTCCAGCCCAGATTGGCAATCTGGATCGTATCCTCTGTGGCGCGTTCGATGATCGGAATGAACTGCACCCACTCGGCCTTCAGCTCGTCCCGAAAGAAGCGATAGACCGTGCGGCCGTGGTGCTCGTTTGCGGCGTTAACGGTGCAAAGAATGTTGAAGTCGACTCCGTGTTTGCGCAGCTGCCGCCAGCCTCGCATCACCTTATCGAAAGTGCCGTGCTTGCTGCGGTCAACCCGGTAAGTATCGTGAAGCTCGCGCGGGCCGTCCACGCTCAGGCCGACCAGGAAGTTGTGCTCCTTGAAAAACGCGCACCATTGATCATCGAGCAGGATGCCGTTGGTTTGAAAGGTGTGCTGTACGGCTTGATCTGGCCGGCGGTACTTTTCGACGAGTTCGACGGAGCGCTTGAAAAAGTCGAGTTTCATCAGCGTCGGCTCACCGCCCTGCCAAGCCACCGTCACAGTGGGCGTACGGTGCGACTCAAGCAGTTGGCGGATGTAGATTTCGAGCGTGTCGTCGGACATCCGGTTTTTTTCGTTCGGATACAGCGACTCCTTGGACAAGAAGAAGCAGTATGTACAATCGATGTTGCAGGTAGACCCGCTGGGCTTCGCCAGCAGGTGAAAACCGGGAGGAGCGTTGCTGGGCAATGGATCGCTAGTTACAGAGAGCATATTCGCATCACCTTCTTTTCATCTTGAGATTGCAAATAGTTGGTCCGACGCCGCCAATTTCAAATCTGTTTGTCGCCACGCAATTTCAATCCTTGAGGCCCTTCTACCCTTGCCCTGGAGTAACGTCGGCAATCTTTGCCTTACCTGCATCTCCGGGAACTTGTCTGCGGAATAGCCGGACGATTCGATTCACCGGACCACGCACCAGCAGGTACGGCAAAATCGCCAGGGTGAACGCCACGATAAGCAGTTCACCAGCGTAAATCGTCGAATGAACTTCCATTTGGTAGACGGAGTCGAGAATGATCGCGAGGATAAAAATCTTCCCGATCGACTTCCAGCCGTGCTTAATCAGCTCATCGCGAGATTTGGGACTAAAAAGCACGGCCCAGAAATACGCCGGCTTCCCAGCTCTTGCGTCTTTGACACCGTCGACGACCCCCCAAATAGTTGCCATCAATGGTTGGAAGACGAACCGGAAGTGAAGGGGGCCGTCCAGGCGAGCAATGAGATTCTGGAGAATTCTTTCCAAGACTCCCATGCCTCAAATCCCCCTGTTGTTTGCGATTTGCCAGGGCAAACACCCTTCGATTTCCACCGTGATGGACCAACTCAGGAACGTTCGCACCAAAATCAGCAAACCCAGCGAGACGATCCCATCCCTGGTGAGGTTGACCGTTACCGTCTTCACAATGTCCGCGGCGACCAGGAATTCGAGCCCAAGTTGCAACGATTTTCCAATGAAAACTTTTAGTTGCAGATAGGCGTCCGGTCTACGCTGCCTGATCTGCACGAGTCCCCGAACGGTCGCGTAAGGAAAGGCAATGCCGATCACCGCGACTCCCAGAATCTCAAGCCCGCGAACGATCAGTTCAATGGCCTGGGGAACTGCGGACGATTCCATGGGCGCTCCGCTACAGATATCTTTATGACGGCAACTAAGTTTCTGCGGATCCTGATTGTCTATTTCGACCAGAGAATAGGCGAGGGGCTCGGATTGGGTAATTGTCAAAACTAACAGGCGCGGAAGTACAGGAGATAAACGGTTTCCGGGGGCTACTCATACCTCGCCGGTTTTGCGGTTTAGCAGGGCCTAACGCGATGAATTCGCATCACTTGCAGAAGGGAAGCTCGCAACGGAGCGCAGCCACGCGTAGAGTCGGCAGCAACCGCTCGAAGGCAGCCGAAGCGCCTCCAGCCGCGAGATCTAAGACGTTCTGCCCTTGAAGATCATCGAGAACAATTCGTGCTCCCCGATTACTCGGGCCGTCTCCATGATCGCGAAGAAAGGAATCAATACGATGAACGCCATCACGGTCAGAAGCAAATACCCTTCCACTCCGCCTCCTAGCTCTGACGCACTTTGAGCGATGGAGCTATGGTGAAACACTCCGATTAAGACTTTCTCCAAGGTGTCACAACACGTCAGCAGTACGGAAAAGACGGCGGATTTAAATAGAATCGCCCAGATCAGCGCTTTATCCTTGAAGTCGTCCGCCAAGTGAAACGCGTCTGCAATCAGGATTATCTTTCCCAATACCAGCGCATTGATAAGTGCGAAACCAACCCGGTAACCAACCGGGGACATTGGGTGCTGCTCTCGCAAAACCGCGAGTCTATGGAGTTCCAACAGGACAAACAGCATCGCAAGATAGCCTACAATCACTGCGAGTTTCTTCGCTTCACTGACTGCTTTCTTTTTCAGTTGTGCTTTGCGTTCATCCATAGTCACCTAGTTTGACCAGCCGGCCCGCGGGCCTCTCGCACGAAGTCTTTCTTGACTAGAACGGCCCATGACGCAGCAGAACGCCGTAAAACGTAATGAGTCCAATCAGAATGACAAGAATCGCCACTGTGAACGAGATGGACCACAAGCGTCCCACACGGGACGGCGCGATCTCTTTAAGAAAAACCCGGTGCTGCCAGGCTGCTGCAGCCAATGCCAGGGTGCCGAGGCCTATGAGGGTCAATCCCAGATTGCGCGGCGCCTGCGGACGCCGGATGGTACCAGCGGCAAGTTCTTCGGGCAAGTATTGAAAGAACTTGTAGATGCTGAAACCGAATCCGATCATTGAAATCGAGGTTCGGATCCATGCCATCAGGGTTCTTTCAGCTGCCATCAGCGTGCGTTTGACACCGAGATCAGTTCGCTCTTCGGCGAGGATTGTTGCCCTGTCCTTCGGCGCTTGTTCTGCAATGCTCATGGGCCACTCCTCTTGTGTGTGCACCTAAGGTAACGCTCGCATCAGAAGTTGAGCCGCCAAGAGCGGAACCGGGACGGAACGATGTACGGACCGGCGGTTTCCTTGAGAAGGCGTTCACGGACGCGCGACCGGGCCGGCAGCAGGCGTATCGCCGGGCACGATCGACGGCCAGTGCTCGCGAACAGCAAACACACGGAAGACGAACGCAATGCCCACCGAGATCAGAGTCACAGGAAAGAAAGTGAGGCTGCCCTTCGTCAGCACCGCGAGCACCGTGTAGACCGTGCTCGCCAGCACCGCGGTGGTAACGAGTTGCTCTGAGGGCCTGACGATTTCGGGAGTGACGCCGGAAAAGAGGTCAATAAACACTCCTCCCGCGGTGGTAGCAATCATCCCGACGATGATTGCGGCGAAGATCCCGAGATTGTGGTCGAGCGCCTTATGTGCTCCCAGAATCGCGAACCAGGGCAGCGTGAAAGACTTGAAGTAGGCCAGCGTCCTGGTGCGGAACCGCTCTCCCTTCGAGGCCGAATACTGATAAATCGCCAGCCCCAGCAAACCCATCAGAAGGCACACGAAAAGATACTTCGGGTCCCTGAGGGGTGCGGGAATGTCATTGAGCAGCAGGTCGCGCGTCACGCCACCGCCGATGCCGCCAAAGAAGGCCATAATCAGCAGACCCGCGGCAGTGTAGTCGCGGTCGTGCGATGGCTGACGGGCGAGGAGCACTCCGTACAGCGCATTGATGCCGGCTGAGAACAAATCGACTTCCGGAAAGTTTGGCAGGTTCATTTCACATCTCTCCTCAGAACGGCTCGCTGTCGCCTGCAACTCGATGCAGGCTAGTGATTACTACGTCGTGTGTCCATCGCCAAAAGCGAAAACCTAGCCGAATGAGGGTCGCTCCAGCAAGTATCGGAACTCAATTGTCAAAAGTGACAGGCCACTTCTCTTCCTAAAATCGATCCGTCGCTGCCGGCTGTCACGATCGCGCTGACGCGCCGCGTGCAAAGTAAACGTAGCTTTCTGCGCATTCAGACGATTACAGCCGCAGTTCCGAGACCGTTTGCATTCATGGAGGAATCGCCGGACGATTAGCTCTGAAGCGTCCCTGCTCCCCGAAAGCGCGAAAGACGGCTTGGAATTTTCAGCGCGGCTTGCGAAGCAGGTGCTCAAATTCTCTCGAATGGTTTCCGATTCTGAATTTTTCTCGGGACGCGCGATGGATTTGAAGACGGTACTCCGTGGTGCCCACTCCTTCTCTGCATCTTGGCGTTCCGAATACCTCTCGAGATTTCCGAAGCCTTCCTAAAAGATCGGCCAAAGTCCGAGACATCAGGTTTCCATCGTTAACGGAAAAACCTCGGTTCTGAGCTCTGCGCCCGCTTTCTTTATTGACGACAAATATGCTTCCGATTTACCAACAACAATGGAAATTCCTTAGGGTTGGCGGGTTCGAATCCCACCCTCTCCGCCATTCCGATAAACCCCCACACGTTTCCGCGATACTCTGTATGTACACATGTATTGACACGAATCGCTCGACGCGTTATCGTATGTTGGGCGTTGCGTTTCGTGAGATTTGAATGGGACGAAACCAAGAGCATCAGCAATCTCCGCAAGCATGACGTCCGTTTTGAAACGGCTGTTCTTGTTTTCGATGATCCCTACGCGCTGACCCAACGGGACTCTGCGTCTGAGCAAGAGGAACGGTGGATCACGATCGGGTCCGTCGGATCGGGTACCGTCCTTTTGGTTGTGCATACGATTCGTCAAACAGACGGTGAAGAGACCATTTGCATTATCTCGGCGCGAGCAGCCGGATCCCATGAGAGGAAGGCCTATGAGGAAGCTCACGAAGGAACAAAAACGAGACATCGCCGCAATCGCCGCAAAGGCGGACGCGGACATTAATTTTTCGGATATAGCGCCGGTTCCGGATTGGAGCGAGGCAGAAATGGATAAGTTTTATCGTCCGGCGAAGAAGCCCGTCACGATGCGGCTGGATTTGGACGTGATCGAGTGGCTCAAGGCTGACGGCCGGGGCTACCAGACAAAAGCCAATTGGCTGCTAAGAAGTGCCATGCTGCATTATTCTAAAAATGCGAACCGCAGTGGTGGAGCGGCGACTCAGAGGCTCGCTAGAGGCAAACGCCAGCGAAAGAAGTCTTGATTATATTGGAGGCAGTTCGGATCCTGAAATAGATCTGAGGCTGCTCAATTTGTGCTGAGGAACGATCTAGGCAGCGAAATTGGCAAGCATACTTAATTGTTTTTATGTCTTTATTTGGCGTTAGAAACACATCAGCAACGATTCGGTTCGAAGCGATTGGCTTGATTTTGGTTCTCCTGCTTGGGCCCGTCGGGGTGTGCAATGGATATTCGGTCTTATCGCACGAGGCCATTGTTGATTCGGCGTGGGATGACGCGATCAAACCTCTCCTTTTACAGCGCTTCCCCGATGCCACGCGAGAACAATTGAAGGAAGCGCACTCGTACGCCTACGGCGGGTCGGTGATTCAGGATTTGGGCTACTACCCGTTTGGCAGCCACTTCTTCAGCAATCTGCTGCATTACGTGCGCACTGGTGACTTCGTGGAGGCGCTGCTGCGGGATTCGTCGAATCTCGATGAATATGCTTTCGCGCTGGGGGCACTGGCACATTACGCGGCAGATAATGACGGGCACCGAATGGCGGTGAACAAGTCGGTTCCACTGCTGTATCCGCGGCTGCGCAGGAAGTACGGAGACGTGGTGACTTACGACCAATCGCCGCCAGCGCATTTGAAGACCGAGTTTGGGTTCGACGTGGTGCAGGTGGCGCGAGGGCATTACGGTTCCGATGCCTATCATGATTACATCGGCTTCCAGGTGTCAGAGGGGCTGCTGGATCGCGCGTTCAGTGAGACGTACTCGTTGGATTTGAAGTCTATTTTCACCGACTACGATTTGGCCCTTGGGACGTATCGCTATGGAGTCAGCGAAGTGATCCCGAAAATGACAGAAGTTGCGTGGCAAACGAAGAAGGACGATATTCAGAAAGATATTCCGGGAATCACCAAGAAGAAGTTTTTGTATCACATTTCGCGCGCGAGCTACGAAAAGCAGTGGCGCGGATATTACCGGAAGCCGGGATTTGGCACGAAATTTTTGGCATTTCTCTTTCGGCTGATCCCGAAGGTCGGACCGTTCAGCGTTTTTACTTTCAAGATTCCGACGCCGGAAGCGGAGAAATTCTTCATGGCCAGCTTCAATGGTTCGGTCACCGAGTATGAGCATTTTCTGCGTGAGAAGAGGGCCAACGGCGCGATCGTGCTGGTGAACGACAATTTCGATACAGGAACCGTGACGAAGCCGGGGGAATATCCGCTCGCGGACGCGACTTATGCGGACTTATTGGATCGCCATGCCAAGGAGCATTTCAAAGATATGACTCCCGAGCTGCGCGCGACGATTCTGGAGTTCTACGCCGATCCGAGCGCGCCCATCACGACTAAGAAGAACAAGAAGGAATGGTCGGACTTGATGCGCGAGGTTGCTGAACTGAAGGAGTTCACTCCGCCGGCCGGGCCGCAGCCGGCACCGGCTGCTGCAGCGAGCAGTTCGACTCAGCCGTAATGCTCGGGAATCGTAGGCAATCGTGGATGATTTTCGCGCAAGGCTGCCCGGTCTGGCTTCGCCAGACCGGCCGCTACATTAAGAACACCGGCTTGTGACGTTGGCCGATAGCCGGAGCGGAAAAATGGCGGACTGAAGTCCGCCGCTACAAAGGCAACTACAAGAGCACAGTCCGTTCGGATTCCCTCAAGGTCGGCAAAAGTCGCCTTCACTCGCTCCAATACTCTCGTGTTTCTCGCTCGCTACGACTTTTTGTGCGCCGGCTTATTGGAAACTGGGCCGCCGATTTTATCGAGGGTGTCTTTCGCTAGCTGTTTATAGGGCGTGTCGTATGCGAGCACTTCGGTGAGGACCGTGCGGGCTTCGGGAATACGCTTCAATTTCGCGAGCGTAAAGCCCAGGCGATATTGATTTTGCGCGTAACTGAAATTATCGGATTTCAGAAGCGGAGCCGCTTGCTTGAAATTGTCGATCGCTTGCGGATTGCGGCCTTTGTTTACGTTGGCTTCACCTAACGACGAATAGGCAAGGCCCTTCTGCAGCGAAATCTGTTTTTGCCATTGATCGTCCGCGACGTTGTCGGGCTTTTTGGCTTGCGCGAGTAAATCGAGAGCTTTCTGAGCGTCGGCGGCGGCCTTGTCTACTTGGTGTGGGTCGTTGCACCAAGTGTCGGCGAGGAGCAGAAGCATGGAGATGTTGTCGGGATCAGAAGTGAGAAGGCTTTGTGCGGTGGCGAGCATCTTCGCCTGGTTGTGGGCCTGCTGATAGGCGATCGCGGCTTGTTCGCGGACTGTAGTGGCGTAGGTGGAATCGGGGAAATCCGAGACAAAACGTTCGAACAGCGCGGCGCGCGCGGTGGCATCAGCCGTCTTGTAGGCGGCGTTCACCATGGCGTATTGCACGTAACTGATGTCGCCCTCGGCGTTTTTCAGCGTGGCTTCTTTCTGCGTGGACCAGCGGTCCGCTGTGACACCTTCGGGCGGGGGCGCGGCTTTGTAGCGTGTGACGATGGCGGCGACTTTTTCGCTTTCGTCGAATACTTTGTTGGCGTCACCCTGCTCGTCGGCTGCGTGGACCATGCTGACGGCGGTGGAGAAGTTGTCGGGATCGAGCGCCAAAGCTTTATCGCCGTATTCGTACACTTTGGCGTAATTCTTTTGTGTTAGGTAGGACTGCACGTAGAGCTGATCGCCGAGCAATGCGAGATCGCCCTTGCCGTAGTCCGCCATGAATTTGTCGAGCAGGGCGATTTTGTCGGGGCCGTCCGGAGCGGCGTAGATTTCGGCTAGAGCTTTGTCTTCGGGGGTGCCGGCTGCTACGGAGACACTTTTGCCGAATTGCGCCGACGTGGTGATGGCGAGAGCCAGGAACATGAGGAGTGGGCCGGTCAGACGATGCATGTTTGACCTCCTGTACAGTCTTGGGTCCAGTGTCTTTTTCTGCGCGAGAGCTGCGACGCGCGCGGCTTGCGAAGTCAAATGCCCGCGAGGCACGCCTCGCGGAAGAAAAGCGGCGGCGCGCCGCCGCACTCCATATTGATCGCGCCTGCGCTTTACGCCCCCGAAGTACCTGAGCGAGCCGTCGCGATATTTTTATCGGTAGCCCTCGCGCGGCTTCGCGGCTATGGGGACGAAGCGCGGAACCTGGCGGCAATAGTCTTCGTATACTGCGCCGAAACGGGTGCGCAGTTCGCGCTCTTCGAAAGAAATCGCGATCAACGTGAGCACAGTCCAAGCGGCTGCGACGGTCCACATGAGGCGCGTGCCGGCGAGAGAACATGCGCCGACGATCGCGAGAAGAGAGCCGACGTAGCGCGGGTGGCGCATGCGCGCGTAAATCCCTTGGCGCGCTACTTCCCCGCCGCCGGTTAGTTCCGTTTGGCCTACGAACCGGGCCGTACCGAGATCGCGTTTTACGCGCCAGAAAATCCAGAACTCCAATGCTAAAAGTGAGAAGCCAAGCACCGCTCGCCACAGCGGCGGCCAGACTTGCAGGAAAAGGTCGTGGCGATATGTCACGAGGAATACGGTGACCGGCAGCCACGCGAGCAGGAGTCCCGTGGCGTAGCCGGCGCTGCGATGGTGTCGCCAGAAATCGACTTGCGGATGGATGACAAACCAGTAGAGCGGAATCGGCAATTGCGCGAAAAGGACGATTGCCGCGAGCCAGCCGAGGGGCTTCACGCGGGCATCTTAGTCGAATGACGGGGCGAGCGACAATATTTTCGTGTGGCGGGGGATGCCGGATCGGATTGGCTACGGTGGCAGAGCGACACAGAGGGCTTCGGGGTAAAGGGATCGGAACAAGGCGCTCGTGGAAGAGAGGGCTGGCGCCCATATTGTCGGCGCGACTTTTCGTGGATGCGATTGACAGGCATTGACGATTTTCGTGTTTCGATGGACGATTCTTGGGCAGTTGGTTGTGTTTGTGGAGGATTCGATGCCAGCGGCAACTTCATTTGAAAAGTTGGAGAAGGAAAATTTGAGTGCACACATTTCGCGGCAGATGTTGAACGGCGAAGATGCGACCCTGGCGCGAATTTTTATTGCGAAGGGCGGGATTGTGCCGCGGCATTCGCACCGCAGCGAACAATTTTCGTTGATACTTTCCGGCGCGTTGAAGTTCTTCTTTGATGACGGGGAAACGATTGTTGGCGCGGGCGAAATTATTCTGATTCCGGCGCATGTGCCGCACAAGGCGGAAGCTTTGGAGGACACTGTCGATATTGATTTCTTTGCGCCGCGGCGGGAGGACTGGATTACGAAGAATGATGCATACTTGCGCGGCGGCGTGGGGAAGGATTGAAGGCATGGACTTCGGGCTGAAGGGACGCGTGGCCATTGTGGCGGCGGCTAGCAAGGGGCTGGGCCGCGCGGTGGCGGAGGAGTTCGCGAAGGAAGGTTGCGAGGTGGCGATTTGCGCGCGCACTGCGGCCGACGTGGAGCGTACGGCAAAAGAGATAGGCGTGGCGGCGGGGCGGGAAGTCTTCTGGCGCGCGTTGGATGTGACGAACGCCGATGCGGTGCGCGATTTTGTGGATGCGGTGGAGCAGAAATTCGGACGGATTGATATTTGCGTTACGAATGCGGGCGGGCCGCCGTCGAAGAAGTTTTTGGAAATTACGCTTGAGGAATGGCGCACAGCGGTGAATCTTACATTGCTGAGTGCGGTATATTTTGCGCGAGAGGTGCTGCCGCGGATGCAGCGGCGGCATTGGGGACGCTTGATAACGATCACTTCGATTTCGGTGAAGCAGCCGATTGACGGGTTGTTGCTTTCGAATTCGCTGCGCGCGGGCGTGACCGGGATGGCCAAGACGCTGGCGAATGAATTCGGCGCGGACGGCATCACAGTGAACAACGTGTGCCCCGGATACACTTTGACCGACCGGTTGGGAGAACTCTTTGAAAAGCGCGCGAAGGATTCGGGCGCGAAGTACGAGGATCTTTTGAAGCAGGCGGCCGCCAGCGTGCCCATTGGGCGTTTTGCGCGGCCTGATGAGTTTGCGGCGCTCGTTGCGTTTCTGGCTTCGGAGCGCGCGAGCTCCATCAACGGGACGACGATTGCGGTTGATGGAGGCACAACCAAGGGGCTGCTCTGAATTTCAACGAATACGATCGTTCTCGCTAAATTGCATCGCTCCGCGGTGCCTGTCCGTCGGTACAGTTTGTCAGTCGGCTACTCACCTGAGCAATAACGCGACCCTCCTATCGCGCTGCCCACATACTTTATGGAAGCGGGCTCGTTCGACCGGGAGGTCTTCCATGGAGCGTAAATATTGGGCCTGGATTTTCACGTCTCTTGCGCTTTTTTGCTTGTGCGCGAAGCCATCCGGGGCACAAACCGCGGCTGAGCCCCACGCAACCGTCACGGCGGTAAACGCGACCTCGACCACGGCGACTGGCGCCGACGCACCGCTTCCGACGGCGACCGAGATTCTGGAGAAATTCGAAAAGGCCATCGGCGGACGCGAGGTGTGGTCCGGGTTCAGCACGCGCACGATGAAGGGAATCTACCAGCCGGAAGACCTTTCCGGGTTTGCCGCGATCGAAATCATCAGCAAGGCTCCGAATAAGAGATTTATGAAGACGACGTTCCCCAATGGTCTCGCCGTGCGCGAAATTTGCGACGGAAAGTCTGCGTGGATTGAAGATCCGCGCGGGGGCGTCCACGAGTTTACCGGCGCGGCTCTGGAGAGCCGGCTGCGGCTAGCGAATTTCAACCACACGAGCGCGGCTTTGCTGATGACGTTGACGGGGCGGGTGGTGGGAACGGCGCAGGTGGGCACGCATGCGACGTACGTAATGGAGTTTGGGCTCGAAAAGAACGTTACATCGAAGATCTACTTCGACGCGGAGAGCGGCTTTCCGGTACGCGCGGACGATACAGTTCATCGAGACAGCGGCGACTACCTGGTCCAAACTTTCACCGATGACTACCGGGTGGTGGACGGCGCGTATTTTCCATTTCGTATCCGGCACGTCGAAGCGGGCAACGTGTTTACGGTGCGACTTACGCAGATCAAAAATAATCCGCCGGTGGATGATTCGGTATTCCTGAAAACAGACAGCGCGGTGGGTAACCAGTGAAGTTGCTTGGCGATCGGAGCCACGCGAACGCGACCGGGTGGAGGCCTGCGCCCATGAGAGATGCACTCGTGGTTCTCGCTGCGGGAGTCCTTTCGCTGGGGCTTGGCCGCGGGGTTCGTGCACAGTCCGCGCCACAGCAGGAGCCTCAGACTGTTGCTAAGAATTCGGCGTCTCCGGCGCCTGCGAGCGCATCGGCGGCTGCGACGTCTGCTGCGACGACGTCTTCATCGCGGGCGAACGCGGCGAGTTCAGCGGCTAGTGAATTCATACAACCGGAACAGCCCTTGACGCTGGGCGAATTGGCGCGGCGAGAACGCGCGCGAAAAGGCAGCCAGCCTAAAGCTGTAAAAATCTTCGATGATGAAAACATGCCCAGGGCGCCGATCAGCACGGGAGAGAAGGCGCCGGGATTTGCGGATCAAGGATCATCGAGTTCTGGGAAGGTGACGCTGCTGGATTTCTGGGCGACCTGGTGTGGGCCCTGCCGGCACGCGTTGCCGGGCTTGAAGCAGATGCAGTCGGTGTACGGCGGGGATCAACTGGAGATTATTAGCGTGAGCGAAGACGATGATGAGGGTGCGTGGCACAACTTCGTCGCGCAAAATGATATGACGTGGACGCAACGGTTGGATAGCGGTCATCAGATCATGCGGCAGTACGGGGCGAGTGCTTTGCCGACGTACGTTTTGATTGGGAAGGATGGCGCGGTGGTGAACCAGTATGTGGGCGATGATCCCGACGTGCCGATTATCGAGCGTATTGGGCCTGATTTGAAGAAAAGCCTGGAGTAAGGATCGCAGGCGTAAACCGTCTTAGGGATTCTGGTCATTGTCTCGGTGCCGGCCGGTACGAGTCCGCGCCGCAGCAGCAAAACCAGCACCTCAGCGCGGGTTGCGGAAAAAGTCAAAATCGAGACTTCAGGGGCTAAAGCCCCATGGGAAAACACACGACTTACGGCGGGGCTGAAGCCCTTCCTGTTTTTCCGCAAGCTGCGAAGCCGCTCTTGTTCCGCTGCGCTTATGCCGTAGCAAAGCTGCGGCCTATAAACATTCCGAAGCCGTGCCGCAACCCGCAGGTCGCCGCCCCCTTCCGCGCGTCAAGGTTCGATTCTCTGAGGCATGCCGCTAATTGCTTCTTTCTCCTGCAGATATAGCCGCCTTGTGAAAGCAATAGGCAAGCCGCAAAAGTCGCGGCGCGTACTATAATATTTTGTTTTGTCGCGAGCGTTTCTTTGGACTGAGGGAGAAGAGAATGATTGAGGTTTTCGGGCGGCTTCGCCCACATATGCCGAAAGTATTGAGCGCTGTGGTGTTGGGTGCGGCGCTGCTGATTGCCGCGCCGGGGCGCGCGGACGAGCCTTATGCGCGGAGCCGCGATTATGATTTGCAGAACGTGAAGACGCATCTTTGGTTTGATACCGAGCAGCACGAGGTGCGCGGCGAGGTGACCCATAGCATCGCGATGCAGCGCGACGATGTGTCGCAAGTGAAGTTCGATTCGGTGGCCTTGAAGATTGAAGCGGTGACGCTCGACGGCAAGGCGGCGAAATTCTCGGTTACGGATAGTGACCTGATTGTGGCGTTGGAACATCCCTCCAAGCGCGGCGAACGCCACGAGATTTTCGTTCGTTACGAAGGCCATCCGAAGAAGGGTCTTTATTTCGTGCTGCCGGATAAGAATTATCCGAATCGCCCGAAAGAAGTGTGGACGCAAGGCGAGGCGGAAGACACGCGCTACTACATCCCGATTTACGATTATCCGAACGACCGCACGACTTCGGAAATGCTGCTGACGGTTCCGGCGACTTGGATCACCGTTTCGAACGGCCAGCTGGCGGGTGTGAAAGACGAGGCGAACGGAGAAAAGACTTGGGACTGGAAGCAGTCCGAGCCGCTTTCGACTTACCTGATCAGCGCGGTGGCTGGCGAATTCGTAGAGAAGAAGGAAACGTGGCGCGGGATACCGGTGCGTTTTGTGGTGCCGCGCGGCGATGAAGATACGATTGACTCCACATTTGCGCGGACCACGCAAATGCTGGATCTTTTTTCGGACAAACTGGGCGTGAAATATCCGTGGGCACAATACGCGCAGACTTCGGTGAATGATTTCGTCGAAGGCGGAATGGAAAATACCAGCGCGACGACGCTGACGACACAGGGGCTGGTGAATCCGAAACTCGCGCCGGAAGAGCGCCGCGGTTCGGACGATCTGGATTCGCATGAACTGTCACACCAGTGGTTCGGCGACCTGGTTACATGCCGGGACTGGGCGAACATCTGGTTGAACGAGGGGTTCGCGACGTATTTTGAGCATTACTGGGCGGAGCAGCATTACGGCGCGGATGAAGCAGCGTATGAATTCTGGCGCGACCAGACGAATTGGTTCCGACAACAGCGGTTGTATCCGGTGCCGATCGTGACGCGAAATTTCACGGATAGCATCGAGTACGCGGGGAACGTTTATACCAAGGGCGGCTGGGTGCTGAAGATGTTGCGGACGAAACTGGGGGATGAGGACTTCTTTCGCGGGCTGCATCATTATCTGGAAGTGAATCGGGGCCAGAACGTGGTGACTGCGGATTTGGAGAAAGCGATTGACCAATCCACGGCGACGAACGTGGACCATTTTTTCCATCAATGGATTTGGCGGGCGGGCGCGCCGAAATATGCGGTGAGCTACACCTATGATGATGCGGCGCACCAAGTGAAGCTGAACGTGAAGCAGACGCAGAAGGTCGAGGGCATGGTGGACTTGTTCGACATGCCGGTGGAAATTGAAATTGCTACCGCGAGCGGGTACAAGACCTATCCGATTGTGGTGAGCAAGGCGGAGGAGACTTTTGATTTGCCGGCCGACGGCACGCCTTTGATGGTGATTTTTGATAAGGGCGACAACGTTTTGAAGTCGGTGGAATTCAAGCGAAGCGCTGGCGAGCTGATCTATCAATTGAAAAATGCCGAGACTGTGCCGGATCGCGCGGACGCGGCTGCGGCGCTTGCCGGGCTGCGTGACAATCCCGACGCGGTTGCGGCGCTCGGTTATGCTGCGATTCACGATCGGTTCTGGGGCGTGCGGGTGGAGTCATTGAAAGCGCTGGGGAAAATTGGCGGCGGTGGCGCGGAAAAGCAAGTATTGGCCGCGTTGAGTAATGAGGAACCGTGGGTGCGCAAGGTCGCGGTCCAGCAATTGGGAAATTTTCCGGATGATGCTTCGCTGGGGCCGCGGCTGACGGAGATTGCGTCGAAGGATAGGGCTTACGGGGTGCGTGCGGCGGCGTTGAATGCGATTGGAGAAATCAAGGCGCCGAATGCGTACGAGTTGTTGACGGCGGCGTTGAAGACGGATTCGCCGAATGACACGATTCGCCACGGCGCGCTGGAAGGGCTTGGCTCGCTGGGAGATGACCGCGCGGTTCCTGCGCTGCTGGAGTGGTCGGCGCCCGGCAAGGATTTTGAATCGCGCGGCGCGGCAATTGAGGCAGTGGCTGGACTGGATCTTAAGAACAAGGAGATTACACGGGCGCTGATTTCGTATTTGCGCGAGCCATATACGGATGTGAAATTTACGGCGTTATTTGCGCTGGGACGGCGCGGTGATCCTGATGCGATTGCGCCTTTGGAGGAGTTGGTCAAGTCTGGCGATTTGAATTTGGGCGATGAGCCTTACGTGGAGATGCAGATTCAGGCTTTGAAACAGAAGGCGGCGGAGAACCATCCTGGCGGGACGGTCGGCGGAAAGAACGCCGAGAACGGCGCGATTGGCGGCTCTGCAGCGGACGGTGCAACGCCTTCAGCTTCTGGCGACGGGCAGGAAATGACTTTGGATGCGCTGAAACAGCTGCAGAAGCAGATGGATGAGATCAATACACGCTTGGGGAAGATCGAAACACAGTTGAGCGATACCAAGAAGTAGGCGCGCTTCCTAGTGCGTTAGCAGGATGCGAAGGTCGCGAAGGTTGTTGCCGGTGGGACCTGTGATGATTGCACCATTCAGCGCGGCAAAGAAGTTGTGAGCATCGCTGCGACGCGCGAAATCTGCGGGGTCGAGATTTGCTGCTTGAGCGCGCGCGAGGGTATCACCGTCGGCGACTGCGCCGGCTGCTGGGCTGTTTCCGTCAATTCCGTCTGTGCCGGCGCTTAGGACTGCGATTCCCTTCCCTGCGATTTTCGGCACACACGCAAGCACGAACGCGGAATTGCGGCCGCCGATTCCCTCGCCTGTTACTGGGCTGCTTAGTTCCCCACCCGAGAAGATCGCTACGCGTTTGCCCGGATATTGTTTCTGCAGATTCTCGAGTTCGCGGAGCAAGTGATTTGCGGCCTTTTCCAGCGGCCAGCCATCGGTTTCAGCGTCTACCATGCAGATAAATCCTTCGGCTTCGCAGCAGTGATGCGCGGCGTGGAGCAGGTCGTGTTCGCCGAGGAGGATTTCGAAACGGGCGCGGGCGAAGGCGGCGTCGCTGGCTTTCGGTGTTTCGGGGAGCTTTCCTTGTTCGATTGGGGCACGCAGCGATGCGGGCAATTTCCGCAGCAGTCCGTATCCGCGGATGATTTCTTGCATGTTGAGCAGAGTGGTTGGGTCGGGGACAGTGGGGCCGGAGGCGAGCGCGGATTCCTGGCCTTCGGGAACGTCGCTGATTGCAAAGGTGAGCTTCATCGCATCTGGAGCGGCGGCGGCAAGGCGCCCGCCTTTCGTCGCCGAGAGATGCTTGCGTACGACATTGATTTCTTCGATGGGCGCGCCGCAAGTGACCAGCGCGGAATGAAGCTGCTGAAAATCTTGGAGCGTGATGCTGGGGTCGAGCGGCTGTTCGACGAGGGCGGAGCCACCGCCGGAAATCAGGAAAAATATCAGCGTGCGCTCGGTGCAGCACGCTAGGCGATCGAGAATTGCGCGGCCTGCCGCGAAACTCTCGGCGGTGGGTATGGGGTGACCGCCGACGAATGTTTTCCATCCGGGGAGAGCGCGCGGAGGCAGGGCGGGGACGACAAGGATGCCGTCTGGCGCAAATTCAGGCGCGAGGATTGAAGTCAGGCCGTCGGCCATGGCGAACGCGGCTTTGCCGAAGGCGATGGCCACGATTTCAGTGAAGCTGCTGAGATCGATTTCTGCGGGGCCTGCGCAGATGCGGGAACTTTCGCGCTGGAGCTTGCGCGCGAGCGTTGAGGGGATGTCGATGGCCTCGAGGGTGTCGCGGAAAACGTGTTCGGCGGTTTGCTTCATGTGGGGTTTGCCATGCCAGCGCGCCCAAAGCAGATTCCTCGCTGCGCTCGGAATGACATGCTGTTGTGTTTGCAGTCCTCTCGAACCGAAGCAATCGAGGCAGGCCCTTCAGAGGTGCTAGGGCCAGTGCCCAATTAAATGTTACTTCAAATTCAGTGCGTCGGCATTCAGAGCGTTGGGCGGGCGCTGGCCGGCGAAGAGCGCTACTACGTTGTCGGCTGCCATCACTGACATTTTTGTGCGCGTGTCAATTGAGGCGCTGGCGATGTGCGGGGTGAGGATCACGTCGCGGCGCGAGACTAGCTGGGGGTGGACTTGTGGTTCATGCTCGTAGACGTCGAGCGCGGCGCCGGAGATTTTTTTATTTTCGAGCGCGTCGGCGAGGGCGGCTTCGTCCACTACCGAGCCGCGCGAAGTGTTGATGAGGAACGCGGTGCGCTTCATTTTTTCCAGATTTTCGGTGGAGATGAGGTGGCGCGTGTCCGGCAGCAGCGGCACGTGCAGGCTGATGAAGTCAGATTCGCGGAACAGTGTGTCGCGGTCCACGAGTTCGGCGTGCAGCTCTTTTTCGACTTCGGCTGGCGCGCGGACGGCGTCGTTATAGAGGACGCGCATTTGAAAGCCGAGCGCGCGTCGTGCGACTCCGCGGCCGATGCGCCCGAAGCCGAGAATGCCCAGCGTTTTGCCCCAGACGTCGCCGCCGACGAGTTGATCGAGGTCCCAGCCGGGCCAGGTGCCGCTGCGCATCCAGGCGTCGCCTTCGAGCAAGCGGCGGGCGATAGCCATCAGTAGTGTCCAGGCGAAGTCGGCGGTGGTGTCGTCGAGAACGCCGGGAGTGTGCGTGGCGACTACTTTGTGGCGGGTGCAAGCGGCTACGTCAATATGGTCGTAGCCGACCGAAACCGTCGCGGCGATGCGCAATTTGGGGGCGGCGGCGAGCAGTTCCTCGTTAACTTTTTCCGTGAGCAGGCAAATCAGGCCGTCCTTGTCGGCAACGCGCTTCAAGAGCTCTGCGCGGGAGATGCTGTCGGGCCGCGTCCAGTATTCCACTTCGCAGTGCTGGTCGAGAATTGCGCGAGCGGCGGGAAAAAGCGGCCGAGCGGAGAGTATTTTCGGTTTGGTCAACGCATGCCTCGCAAAAAGCGATTGCTCAGAATTTGTAGCATATACTGCCGCATTAGGAAACGGCTCGAAATTGGCTAACCGGACGCCAGGGCGGCTTCATGAAACCATCAGGGCGTGATGACGCTGAAAAGTGGGCTTTGGGAGATAGATTGATGAAGATTCTGCGAAGAACTGCTCTTCTCTTAATTTTCAGTTTCTGTTTCGCTCATCTGGCGATTGGCCAGACGACGATTCGGATAAAAATCCAGGCCTCGAATCTGGATCGCAGCTTACTGTTCCAGAAGCTGAATGACCATGGCGCGGATCATCACATGCACTTTGTGATGGTGGACCGGGACTTCGATTATCGTGTCGCGTACGGGACTGCGGGCGGCGCGGTGATGACTCCGTACGGGCCGACGGGCGGGAGCGCTTCGGTTACGAAGGTGTTCGACCCGTCGGGTGCGGAGATTTTCGAGTTTTCGCGCAACGGGCGAGCGACGGCTGATCAGGCCGCGAACGCTACTGCGAAGGAAATCATCAAGCGGATACGCAAGTTGCGGGGGCTTAGCTAGCGGCCGTCGCGAAGGCGCAATGCTCAAATCCACCCAATCCAGTTTCCACCTCGTTGACGCCTGTCGTTACAGACGGCTATAGTGGCCGTTGAAGCGTGCGCGCTGTTTTTTATGCGTGTTCGCGGCGGGCCACATCCATGGATTCACGACTCCTTCACGATCTGAAATCGCTGCTTCGTTCCGACGGCGTTCTGCACCGGCCGGAGGAGTTGCTCTTGTACGAATACGATGGCTCGGTGGAAGTGGCGCGGCCGAACTGCGTGGTGTTTCCGCGGACGACTGCGGATGTGCTGGGGATTGTGAAATTGGCGAACCAATATCAGATTCCCTTGGTGGGGCGCGGCGCGGGGACGGGGCTTTCGGGCGGGGCGCTTCCGCGGAAGGGCGGGATTCTGATCGTTTTTTCGCGGATGAACCGCATTTTGGAAATTGATATCGAGAACCAGCGCGCGACAGTGCAGCCGGGTGTGGTGAATTCAGATCTGAGCGCAGCGGTGGCGCATGCTGGTTTGCATTTTGCGCCTGACCCATCCAGCCAGAAAGCCTGCACGATCGGCGGAAACGTTTCCGAAAATTCCGGTGGACCGCATACTTTGGCTTACGGCGTGACGACGAATCACGTCCTTTCGATGGAAGTGATTTTGCCGACCGGCGAGTTGGTGCGGATTGGAAGCGCCGCTCTGGATGCTCCCGGTTACGATTTGATGGGACTTTTCGTCGGCTCGGAGGGCACGCTCGCTTTGATCACGGAAATTAGCGTGAAATTGACGCGGTTGCCGGAGGCGGTGAAGACGCTGCTGGCGATTTTCGAGACGTTGGACGATGCGACGGAGGCAGTGGTGGAGATTACGTCGCGCGGGATTACGCCGGCGGCTTGCGAAATGCTGGACGGCTGGACGCTGCGCGCGGTGGAAGCGTACGTTCACGCGGGGTTTCCGCTGGATTGCGCGGCGGTGCTGCTGCTGGAAGTGGATGGCTTGCGCGAAGCGGTTGGGCAACACGCGGAGGAGATTGCGGACGTTTGCCGCGTGCATCATGCGCGGGAAGTGCGCGTGGCGCGGGATGCGCGCGAGCGGGATTTGCTGTGGAAGGGCCGCAAGAATGCGTTTGGCGCGGTGGGCCGGCTTTCGACAACGTACTACGTGCAGGATGGCGTGATTCCGCGGACGAAACTTCCGGCAACCCTGCGGTTCATCAGCGCAATCGGTGAAAAGTACGGCTTCCAGATTGGAAATATTTTTCACGCGGGCGACGGGAATCTCCATCCATTGCTACTTTTCGATGCGCGGGATGAAGCGCAATTTCGGCGCGTGGTGGCTGCTTCGGACGAAATCATTCAATTCTGCATTGATATGGGCGGCTCGATTACCGGGGAGCACGGCGTGGGAATGGAGAAGGACCGCCTGATGCCGCTGGTTTTCAGCGACGCGGAGCTCGATTTGATGCGGCGCGTGCGCGATGCTTTCAATCCGATTGGACTGCTGAACCCCGACAAGATTTTTCCTGCGTCGAAGGGCTGCGGCGAAATTCACGTGCGTCCGCTGCCGTTGGCAGGCGCGCCCGTCGCATGAATCCCGCAGGCACCAGCGCCAGTTCGCGGCTCGGCGATATCGCCGGAAACGCGAATGTCGTAAGCGATCCAACACAACTTGCGGAATACGGAATTGGCGGCAAGACGCCTGGGGCCGTGGTGCGTCCCGGCTTGGCGGCGGAAGTGGCCGAAGTTGTGAAGTTTGCCGCTGCGGAGAAATTGGCGATTGTCGCGTGCGGAGCGCGGACGAAGTTGGACATGGGCTTCGCGCCGAGCCGGTATGATTTGGCGTTGGATATGACGCGGATGGATCGCGTGATTGCTTATGATCCCGGCGATCTTACGTTGAGCGTCGAGACGGGCATGCGGCTGCAATCGCTGGGGCAGACGCTGGCCGAGCATCGGCAATTTTTGCCGCTGGCGGTGCCGTATTTGGCTCAGACGACGATTGGTGGGTTGGTTGCGTCGGGCGTCGATTCGCCGCTGCGCCAATTTTATGGGACCGCGCGGGATTTTCTTTTGGGCATGGAATTTGTTACGGGCGACGGCGTGGCGGCGAAGAGCGGCGGGCGCGTAGTGAAAAATGTCACGGGTTACGACATTCATAAGTTGATGATCGGATCGCTGGGGACATTGGGCGTGATTACGCGGGTGAATTTCAAGACATTTCCGCTGCCGATGCGGTCGCGTGGGTTCGTCGCGCGATTTGCCACGGCCGAGCACGCATGCGATATGCGCAATCGAGTGGCTCGTTCCGCGCTGACGCCTTTGACGATGGATATTCTGAGCCCACGCGTGGCTGAACTGTTTGAGAGCGGAGCGGCCTTGCGATTTGAGCCAGCGCCGATGCCTGCTGGTGTGATATCGCGCACGGAATGGGCAGCGACTATCGGATATGCGGGGAATGAGGACGTGCTCAAGCGCTACTCTGCGGATTTGCAGCGAATAGCCGAAGAATCCGGCGCGACGGGAGTTGCGGTGCTCGCAGAGAATCTGCGGCCGGCGTTCAACCGCAAGCGGGAGTTCATTCCGATCGCGCTGGAATCTTCGCCGGCTACTTCCGTCGTCAAAATCAGCGTGCTGCCGGCGCGCATGGCGCAGGCGCTGGATCATGCCGTGCGCGCTGCCGAAAGCAACTCACTGCCCTGGGCGGCGATGGCGCGGGGGGTGGGGGTGATTTATTTTGCGCTGCTGCCAGCTGAACGCGACGAAATCACGGAAGTTCGGACTGCCACGGCGACGGATGCTATCGGCGTGGCGTGCGCGGAGCTTGGAGGACATTCCACGATTCCCTGGTGCCCGGCGGAATGGAAGAGAAAGTTTAAGATATGGGGATTGCCGCGAGCTGACTTCGGGCAAATGCAAGAATTAAAACGCGTTTTCGATCCTCAGGGAGTTTTCAGTCCGGGACGATTTGTGGGAGGCATCTGAGACGATGCCATCGCAGACTCAGGAACCGGATCCTGTGCGGCCGGCGGCGCCGTTATCGCACGATGACGCGCGGCGGGAGTTTGCGCTCACGCTTAGTGGGTTCAGCGCGACTGACAAGCCCGAGTACGATGATTATTCGCGGTGCGTTCATTGCGGCTTGTGCGCGAATAATTGCCCGACGTACCGGCTGTGGGGGCAGGAGGCGGATTCCCCGCGGGGGCGGATACGCCAGATGGCGCTGGTGGATCAGGGGCGGCTGGAATTGGGCGAGGCGTTCGTCACGCATATTGATCGCTGCCTGAATTGCAGGAATTGCGAGACAGTGTGCCCATCGGGCGTCGAGTACGGGAAGATTCTGGAGCTGGCGCGGGCGCAGATCGAGCAGAAATATAAGCGTCCGTTTGTTTCGCGCATGCTGCGCGATTTGGTTTACCGGCGGCTGCTTCCCTACCCCGGCAGGATTGCCGCCGCGGCGCGCGGACTGAAGATTTATCAGCGCTCGGGGCTGGCGGCGCTGGCGCGCGGGACTGGAATTTTGCGGCTTTTGGGATTGCAGGACCGCGAGAAGCTGCTGCCGCGGATTGATTCGGAATTTTTCTTCAGCGAATTGGGCAAGACATTTCCGGCGCGGGGCGAGCGGCGAGCGCGCGTGGCATTTTTTGCGGGGTGCGTGGCGCAAGTCACGTTCAGCGAATTGAATCGCGCGACGATTCGCGTGCTGCAGGCGAATGGCTGCGAAGTAGTCGTGCCGGCGGGACAAGTTTGCTGCGGGGCGCTGGCGGCGCATGCGGGGGTGCGGGACGTGGCGCGGCATCTGGCGCGGCAAAATTTCGACGCGTTCTTGAGCGAGGAGTTCGACGCGATTATTACCAACGCGGCTGGGTGCGGGTCTACGCTGAAGGATTACACGCATTTATTTGGAAACGACGATGCCGCCCATGTGCGGGCGCGGCAATTCACGGCGAAGATGAAGGACGTGACGGAATTTCTGGTGGATCTTGGAATGACTGCGCCGCTGCGGGCTTTGCCCTTGCGCGTGACTTATCAGGATTCGTGCCATTTGGTGCATGGGCAAAAGATTCGGGAAGCTCCGAGAGAATTGCTGTGCGCGATTCCGGGTGTCGACTTTGTGGAGATGCCGCTTTCGGAGCAGTGTTGCGGGTCGGCGGGAGTTTACAACGTCACTGAGACCGAGACTTCGCTCGAAATTCTGGAACGCAAGATGGAGTGTGTGACGCAAACGAAGGCCGGGGTGATTGCGACTGCTAATCCCGGATGCATTTTGCAATTGCGGGCTGGGGCGGCTATGCACAAGACGGGACAGGAAGTGTTGCACGTGGTGGAATTGCTGGATCGCGCGCTCGCCGAGTAATTTCATCGAAGCACAATTTACAGAATTGAGGGTTCAGCTTGCGGGCGGGCGGTGGGGGGTGCTCCGCCCGCGAGTGGGTCACGCTACAAACTGGAATCGCTTTGGTGCTGCGATTATTGCTCCGGAGGAGGCGGCGGACCTGCCACGCGGAAACTGCCTACGATGTGCTGCGGCGGCTGAGCGACGGTGTAATCCGCAGGCACTTGAAAGAGTGATGCGGCAGGTTCTCCGAGTTGAACATCGGTCATCTGGAAGGTCGTGTCGCCAGAGCGCGGGTCACTGCGCTTGGTTATCACGACCATCTGCAGCTCGGGCGAATACCAGCGCTCGCTAGCCACGACAATCGGTTTGGTGTTGCCGATGGCGCCCGCGGGAATGGTGCGGGTGTAGCGCGTGCCTTGGGCGGAGACGCCGCCGATGGTTTGCGTTCCCAGCGAGGTGGTGACTACTTCGCTCTTCTCCGCCGCGGCTTCGGGATTGCGAAATTCCTTGGTCCTGAACGCACCCCTTTCGATGGAAGGTTCCGGCATTTGTTGAGCTATCTTTTTGTCCTCTTCGAGAATGTAGCGCGTGCCAGCTACGGGATCCTTCAGGAAGACGACGTGCGACAAGGATTCGCCATTCACAACGGCAAACGCGCCGATCGCGGGAAGCGTCATTTCGCGGCGCGTTCGTCCCTGGCTATCGCGCGCGATCGAACCGGTGGAACTGCGCTGGATCTGATTGCCGTCGGCGAGAGTCTGGCTTGATTCCGTGGAAAAATTGGCGGTGAACGGCGCACCGGTAACGGTCTTTTCGCCGAGGCCGGCTTCGAATCCGAGGAAGCCGATGCCCTCACGCACTTCCGGGCCGTGATCTGGAACGGCGACACCGCCTCCTTGCACCCAAACTGCATTCGGTGGTGGAGGTGGAGGAGGTTCCGCGCTATCTTGAGCGCGAACGCTCGGGCTCATGGTCAAGAACAACATGGCGGCGCCTGCCAATGCTAAAAACGCTGGGGTCGTTTTCATGCGCTCCTCCAATAATTCGGCAAGCTAGTCATCCGTTGCCGGGTTTCCTTGCGCGACCAGACGGATGGCCTGCGGGGTGCCGTCTTCGCTGACTACCATGTCCGCAGTCACCTGGTCGGACACTCCCATTGCTTCGACCGGCAGGCCGTAGGAAATCAGAGCGGCACGCGGCAACACCACACGGACGACCGCGCCACCTTCGAGATCCGAGGGATCGTAGGCATATGGCAACGGGACGTAGGCCGTGGCGTATTCAGTGGGGCCGCTATCCGGTGCGGCGGTCTTATCGGCTGTCGCGCGTGAACGCGTGGCCTTCGGCTCAATGGTTGTAGCGTTGGCCGGTATGGTCGGCGCCGACCGTTCGCGCGAACCAAGCCTTGAAGGGACGGGCGCGACAGTGGAAGCACTTACTGAAGGAGTCTTGCCGGGCGCCACGGGTTGCGGCCGATGGAACGAAAGACCCAAAACCAAAAGTATAGCGGCGGCAATGCCGACGACCGCCAATTGAAGGCGCAGCCGGCGGGATGCCGCTTGCGATTTTTCGCGACGAAATTCCCGTAGCAACGTGGCCTCGATTTTGGGCGGAGCCTGCAAGTCGGAAGCTTGCTGCGAGATCTGGCCGAGAGCGAAGTCGAGCGATTCGGCTTCGGTGACCAAGGCGCCGCAATCGCTGCACGTTTCGGCGTGGGCCAGCGCACCTTCGCGGACTGCCGCGCCCGGCGTTCCGGGGCGGTCGAGTTCATGCAGCGCCTCCGCGAATTGCGAGCAATCCATGCGAGGCATGCTATCGCGACTGATGTTTTCGTTGTCAGGGTCTTTTTTCATTCACCCACCGCCGAGGCGCGCCGCACGGGCTGAGCGTCACGCAATTTTTCGAGTAAGAGCGCTCGCGCACGATGCAGGCGGGAACGCACCGTCCCCACCGGACAATCGAGCGCTGCTGCCGCATCTTCGTAGCTCATTTCGTCGAGTTCGCAAAGGACAACCACTTCGCGATAATTTTCAGGAAGGGTGGAGATGGCCTGGCGCACGCGGCTGACGTTTTCCTGCGACACCAGCTCATCGCGATGGATGGGGAAAGCGCTGACGACGGAACCGTGTCTATTGCCGTTGCCATTTTCATTAGCGGAGGCGTGGCGGCTGCCATTCGAGCGGCCTGCATGGAAGCGAGAGAGCATGGCGTCCAGCTCATCGGCTGTTTCGGGCAACGGAACAGAGTTTCGTTCGAGTTCCCAGCGCCGGCGAAGGTGATTGCGCGCGATGCCGAAGAGGAACCCGCCGAGGGTGCCGCGGGCGGGGTCGAATCGTTTGGCGTCGCGAATCAAAGTCATGAAAACCTCTTGGGTCACGTCTTCCGCCACTGTGCAGTTGCCGCTCATATGCAGGGCGAAGCGGTAGATGGCGGGGTGCTTGCGGCGGTACAGCAAGATGAACGCATCCTCGTCCCCGGCAATCATCCGGCGAAGCAGCAGACCGTCGTCAATCAACTCTGTGCCCCTGGTCATGTCAAACGGTTGGACGGCCCGGCGCAACTCTCGTTACATATTCCGGGGAGCGGTTCAAAAAGTTCCCAAATTGTTGACGGGATGCGGCGAGCACACAACCGTTCCGGTCAAGGCCGCCGGAGCGCGCAACGGGGCGGCGAGTCCGCGAATTTACCATCGACATGGTGCAAGTGCTATATGTGGTCCGATCCGACCCCATGGCACGTTCTTGACCAAACCACCGTAGTTCAATAACGTAGGGGCGCAACAGGCTGGTCGCTAACGCCGGAGCCCGTCACCCGCGCCGGCCGCGCAAAGGCAACTTCACCGCTTCGCAGCACGCAATCATGGAGGAGTCATGCAGGAATTCGACCCACACGTTCTCGAAGAGAAACCGATTCCGCCGCCGGAGGAATTCAGCGAGAAGGCTCGTATCGGATCGCTGGAAGAATACCGCGAGATGTTCGCCGCATCGGAAGCGGACCCCGAATCTTTCTGGGGGAAGCAGGCCAAGCTGCTGGAGTGGTTCGAGGCTCCGCAGAAGACTTTGGAATGGAATCCGCCGCATGCGAAGTGGTTCGTGGGTGGAAAACTGAACGTGGCCTATAACTGCCTGGACCGGCACCTCGAGAAAAACGCCAACAAGCCCGCGCTGATGTGGGAAGCGGAAGACGGATCCACGATTCAGTACACGTTTGCGGAGCTACACGAGCGGGTCTGCCGGTTTGCAAACGCCTTGGAAGCGCTGGGGGTGAAGCCGGGGGACTGCATCGCGATTTACATGCCGATGGTGCCGGAGGCGGCTATTGCAATGCTGGCATCGGCGCGGATTGGCGCGGTACATTCCGTGGTGTTTGGAGGATTCAGCGCGACGGCGCTGGCTGATCGTATCGCGGACGCGAAAGCGAAAATACTAATTACGGCTGACGGTGGTTATCGCCGCGGCAAAATAGTTCCGCTGAAGGAGACGGCGGATGCGGCGATGAAGAATTGCCCGACGATTGAGAAGTGCGTGGTAGTGAAGCGCACCAAGGAAGACGTGGCGTGGGAGGAAGGCCGCGATCTTTGGTGGCATGAGTTGGAAGAGAACGCTTCCAAGGAACATGAGGCGCTGCCGTTTGATTCCGAGCATCCGCTGTACATTCTTTACACCAGCGGCACGACCGGGAAACCGAAAGGCGTTTTGCACACCTCCGCCGGTTATTTGCTGCAATGTACGTGGAGCACGCGGTTGGTGTTTGATTTGAACGACGACGATATTTATTGGTGCACGGCGGATATCGGTTGGGTGACGGGGCACAGTTACGTTGTGTATGGACCGTTGTCGAACGGAGCGAGCGTTGTGATATATGAGGGCGCGCCGGATTTTCCGAAGAGAGATCGTTTATGGGAAATTATTGACCGGTATAAAGTTACGATTTTTTACAGTTCGGCTACGGCGGTGCGCGCGTTCATGGCCTGGGGGATGGATTGGTTGAAGCCGCACAGCCTCGCGAGCTTGCGGCTGCTGGGGACTGTCGGCGAGCCGATCAATCCCGCGGCTTGGAAATGGTATTTCGAGGCGATTGGAAAAAACCGCTGCCCGATTGTGGATACCTGGTGGCAGACCGAAACCGGATCCATTCTGATTTCGCCGTTGCCGGGGGCGACGCCGACGAAGCCCGGTTCCGCTACTTTGCCGCTGCCCGGCGTGATCGCAAAAGTTGTGAACTTGAAGGGCGAGCCAGTCGGGCCTGGCGAGACCGGATATTTGACGATCCAGAAGCCTTGGCCTTCAATGCTGCGGACGATTTACGGCGACGATGAACGCTATGCTCGTGAATATTGGCAGCGGATTCCGGGGGTGTATTTCGCGGGAGATGCGGCGCAATGCGACAAGGATGGTTATATCTGGGTGCTCGGGCGCGTCGATGATGTGATCAAGGTGGCTGGGCACCGGCTGAGTTCGATGGAGATTGAGAGCGTGCTGGTGAGCCATGCGGCGGTGGCGGAAGCGGCGGTGGTGGCGCGCCCGGATGAGATCAAGGGCGAGGCTATTGTGTGTTTTGTGGCGCTGCGGACCGGGCACGAGCCGTCCAAGAATTTGCGCAGCGAATTGATGGAGTTCGTGGCAAATACGATTGGGTCGATCGCGCGGCCCGCGGATGTGCGCTTTACGCCGCTATTGCCTAAGACGCGCAGCGGCAAGATTATGCGGCGGTTGCTGCGAGAGCTGGCGACGAAAGGCGCGGTTTCCGGCGATACGACCACGCTGGAAGATATGGCGGTGATCGAGCGGCTGGTGAAGGCTCAGGCTGACGACGAAGAGTAGTTGCACGATGCCTCTTTCCCACCTCACCGATTGCGTCAATTGTTTCCTGGCTAACGCCATGGTAGGATATTCCTACCGAGGTTAAGAAATTATGGCCTCACGCCAGATAAGGCTCGAATACCTGACAACAACGAAGATCGGTGAAAAGGGGCAGCTGACGGTCCCGAAGGAGTTTCGCGCAGATCTTGGATTGGGTACCGGGTCGCCGTTCGCGGTACTGCGTCTAGGCGACGGGTTGGTGTTGCTGCCCGAGCAACAACGATTCGATCAGCTCTGCAACGAGATCAGTTCGGTTATGGCGGGACTTGGCAAGGCGCCAGAAACACTTCTCGCTACGTTGCCCCAAGCTCGCAACCGGGTCTACGCGCGCCGCTACGGCAAGGCTACTGCTTCGAAGAAACCTGCGACACGACGTTCTCGCCGCCAACCCGAGAAGTGACAATCCGCCGGAAACTTCGATTGTTTTTGGATTCGAATGTCCTGACAGGCGGGATTGTATCGCCCTGGGGGCTGGATAAGGCAGCGCTATCCATGTGCGCGGCGCGACTTTGCAAGCTGGTATTGGCTGAGGCCGTGCGCGATGAGGTGGACGAGAATTTGTCGCGACAGGCGCAGCGACTGACCTCGGGCGAACGCGAAAAGCTGATTGGGCGATACCGGCGCCTCATCCAGTTAACCGACCCCGAGATAGTTCCCTACCCAACCGAGACACTTGTGAGATCGAGTCGCCACATCATCCGGCACGCGGCGGATGTTCCGGTGTTACTCTCCGCGATGGCTAGCACGCCGGACTGGTTGTTGACGCACAACACCAAGCACTTCACGCCGGAGGTAGCAACTAGAACCGGGTTGCGGATCGCGACTCCCGCTGATTTTTTTCGCACACTGTCCTCGTTGCTGCGTTAGGACGCGATCAGCCAGATCTCCGAGAATCTGCCGCGCTTTGGCGCCGAGCGTTTCGACCGCCGGGTTGTGACGCGAGGCGACAAGCTGCTATTCTCGCGGCACGATTCTTAGTTGAGTATGAGGCATAGGCATGGCGCAGAGTGTTCATTCGGCTATTCCTTACAGTGTGGCTCGCGGTCGCGAACGTGCGGCGGCTCCTTGGTACATTTGGTGCGGGGTGCTGGGCGTTTCGTCTATCGTGTTCGGGCTGTACTGGGATATTTCCTGGCATATGAGCATCGGGCGCGACACGTTTTGGACTCCGGCGCACTTGGCTATTCAGTTGGGCGGCATTTTGGTGGGGGCTACCAGCGCTTATTTGATTTTTTCGACGACCTGGGGCACGGACGCGGCGGCGAAAGCTGCTTCGATCAGGGTGTGGGGATTTCGCGGGCCGCTTGGCGCGTTTCTTGCGTGCTGGGGCGGCGTGACGATGGTGACGTCCGCGCCGTTTGATAACTGGTGGCACAATTCATTTGGCTTGGATGTGGAGATCGTGAGCCCGCCGCACATGGTACTCGGTCTGGGAGTTATGGCGGTTGCTATTGGGGCGCTGCTGCTATTGGTAAGTTGGATGAATCGCGCCGAGGGTGATGCGCACGTAAAATTGCGCAGAATGTATCTCTATCTCGGCGGCGTGATTTTGTCGCTGCACTGGGTGCTGCTTTCGGAATACGCCGGCGGCGATCAGATGCATAGCCCGGAGTTTTATCGAGCGCTTTGCCTGGGAGTTCCGTTCATTCTGGTTTCGCTGGCGCGCGCGAGCGGATACCGCTGGGGTGCGACGGTGATCGCGGCGATTTACACGGCGTTGGTGCTGGGCCAGTTGTGGATCATGCCGCTCTTTCCGGCGACGCCGAAGCTCGGGCCGGTGTTCACGAATATTACACATATGGTACCGCTGGAATTTCCGACGTTGGTGATTGTTCCAGCGATTGCGCTCGATTGGCTGCTGAATCATTTTGGTGGGAAGAACAAGTGGCTGCTGGCTTTCATGCTCGGTAGTGCTTACCTGGCGATCATGCTGGCGGTGCATTGGCCGTTTGGCGATTTCCTGATTTCACCCGCGGCACGCAATTGGGTATTCGGGCAAAATTATTTTCCCTACATGCAGTCGCCTTCTGATTATCACTACCAGTGGGAATTCGTGGACCAGGCTGCGAGTACGTCGCTTTTTATACGCGGCATGGGAATTGCGCTTGGCACGGCGATCCTGGGGTCGCGCATTGGATTGGGCGCCGGTGACGCGATGCGTCGCCTGCGCCGGTGACCGACGATGCGTGAATCATCAACGACGGCCCGGTTGCGGCGCGTCGCCGCTCTATTCGCGATCATTTTCTTTTTGGGCGCTCCGGCGTGGGCGCATGTCGGGAGTCCCGACGTTTACTTTCAGGGCGCGGCCGGTCCGTACCACTTGATCATTACCGTGCGAACGCCGCAGATGATTCCGGGCATTGCGGACGTTGAGATTTTGAGCGCGACGCCAGGCATTTCAAAAATCACCGTGGTGCCGACATACATCGTGGGACCTGGCGCGAAATACCCTCCGGTCGGCGACGCATTGATCCAATCAAAAGACGATCCGCAATCTTTTTCCGGCAAGGTGTGGCTGATGGAGTCGGGCTCGTGGCAGATCCGCGTGCAGGTGGATGGGGCGCAAGGCGCGGGCGGGCTCTCGCTGCCGGTGCCGGCCGCCGCGCGGAGCACGCTGCCGATGCAAAAATCGCTCGGCGTGCTGCTTTTCGCGCTGATGGTGCTTCTGGTCTCGGCGATTATCGCGATTGCGGGAGCGGCGCGGCGCGAGGGCGTTCTTGAACCAGGACAAGAGCCGGGACCTGAGCACGTGCGGCGAGGTCGCTGGGTAATGATCGGCGCGGCTATGGTGATGTTGGCGCTGCTGCTTTTTGGCAACTGGTGGTGGAATTCCGAGGCTTTCGCCAAAGCGCGGCAAATGATTTACAAGGCGCCGCCGCTGAGTGTGTCGCTCGTTCCCGGCGGTAAATTGATCCTGCAGATGGGCGATTCCGACTGGCACCGGACCCGACCGGAAACGGTGATGACCAACTTGATCCCGGATCATGGGCATTTGATGCATCTGTTTTTGATTCACGAGCCGGGGATGGACCGCTTTTATCATCTGCACCCGCAACTGCAGGCGGGCGTGCGGCCTGTCGGTACGAATACCTTTGCGCTGGATCTGCCGGCGATGCCCGCGGGCCGTTATCAGGTTTTTGCGGATGTGGTGCGCGAGTCTGGATTTCCCGACACTATGACCGCCGAAATCGAGTTGCCGGACGTGCCGGGAGTGCCACTCGCTGGGGACAATTCGGAGGCTGCCGCGCCGCCGCTCGCGGGAGACACGAATGATGCTGCGGCAGGTGACGCAGCGGCGAACGGTTCCGAAGGGCCCGTGATGGTGCTCCCGGACAAATATCGCATGGTTTGGGAGCGCGGCACTGCGCCGCTGGTCGCAAACCACTTCGTGTGGCTGCGCTTCCGGTTGGAAACGCCTGGCGGCAAGCCCGTGATGGATATGGAGCCGTACATGGGTATGGCGGGACACGCGGAAATCGTGCGGTCGGATCGCTCGGTTTTTGCGCATATTCATCCGGATGGTTCGGTGGCGATGGCAGCGCTGGAACTGGCTCAGCAGCATCCTTCGACTCGCGCTGCTGAAGCGGCGAGTGATCTGGGCATGAATATGGACATGCGCGTGGAGCCGGCAGCGGCTGAGGTGTCGTTTCCTTATGGGTTTCCGAAGGCTGGGGAGTACCGGATTTTTGTACAGATGAAGCGTGGGGGACAGGTTGAGACTGGCGTGTTCGATACCGAGGTGATTCAGTAGCCGTTCGCGTTGCGGCGGTGGCGTGTTACTTCTCGACGCTGCACAAAAAAATCTCCTTCGGCTTACAACTCGCCGACGTTGCATGCGACGAGGCAAGCCTCGCCTTGCAACAAGCGTGAGCAAGCTCGCGCACTCCCAGATGGCGCCTTGCTACGCTTTGCTGCCACGCATCATTTTGGCGGATATTTTTGTTACCAGGCTTCTGGGGGCTATGCGCTGCGACTCTTTCATCAGTTTGTTCATGAAGCCGGAAATTACGTAGGGTTTGCCGTTGGCCAGGGCTTCTAGGCCGACGCGCGCGACTTTATCGGCTGATTCGGCTGTGCGGAAGATGCGGTCGGGTTGCTGGGCGACTGTCTGAAATTCGGTGGTGGTGGTGCCAGGGCAGAGAGCGGAGACGCGCACGCCGAAGTGGCGCATCTCCTCGGCGACGCCTTCGGCGAAAATCAGGTCGAAGGCTTTGGTCGCGCCGTACTCCGAACTGTAAGGGAGCGGCTGAAAACCCGCCAGAGACGCGACGATCATTACGTCGCCGTGGCGGCGCTCGACCATCGCGGGCAAATAGAGGCGCGTGAGATGTACCACTGCGGCGCAATTCACCTGAACCATTTCCAGCATCTTCTCGAGGGGGATTTCATGGGTGTTGCCGAAGGCGCCGAAGCCGGCGTTATTGATTAGCAGTTCGATTTCGAGCTTCTTGCCGGTGGTGAACGCGTAGATATGCTCCGGTGCTTCGCGCTGCGTCAGGTCCGCCGCGAAAACTTCAACTTTGATACCGTACTTTGCGGTTAAATCGGCCGCCAACTGCTGGAGACGATCCACGCGGCGCGCCGTCAGGACGAGATTGGCGCCCCCGTCCGCGAGCAATTTCGCCAGTTCCATGCCGATTCCAGCGCTTGCTCCGGTAATGAGCGCCCACTTGCCGCGCCATTCCTGCTTCCAACGTTTCGCCACGAAAGCCTCCGGTCGCCTGCGAGCGAGTAGATCGAGCTCGAGGCGAAGCCATAGTATCGCCGACAGAGGGCGGTAGGGTGATGAATCTAAAGGGTTCAGGTTACAACGAGCGGAAAGATGGATTGCGAACTGAAGCTCGGCTCAGGCGCTTCCTGGTTTGGCGCGCGGAAGGACGGAATCGCGAAGTCGGACTCCCTGCTCCTTCATACGATCGAGCAGGCGGCGCGCCCAAACGAATTCAGCGGCCAGGACGCCCAGCGCCAGCATAATCGTGAGCCAGCCGGGGCCTGGAGTGACGATCATCAGGATTCCCAGAGCGAGCAGAGTGAACCCGAAGAGAATCTTCAGGAAGCGCTTCGTCTGTTGTAAGGACCTCATCAGCACTTGGCTTCTCGATCCAGCCGGAGAATCGCCGGCGCTTTCCTGCGCGATGTTGGTTAGATGCAGCACAACCAACTAAGTATCGGCGAGCACGCAGAATTCCATTAGAACAAGTATCGCTGAGGCCGCCTTTATCATTTGACCGCGGGTGGCAATGGATGGCAGGACGGAAGCATCGGGGCTCGGCTTGCCGAAAGAGCGAAAATCCTTTGCCCCAAGCGCCGCTCGGCACTTGCGGACGGCGCCTAGAACTTGAAAACGACGCCAGCAGAAGCCTTGGGGCTGACCTGATATGTGCCGAAATAATTGCTTCCGATGACGTCAACTGCAAAACGCAGAGCCATGTGCCGCGCGTGACCGTTCAGATCCACGCCCGCCCCGACGAGTCCGGCGAGAGCGCTCTGGCCGCCGTAGGGAGTCTGAGGAGTGATGAACATAACGCCGATGAGCGCGTGCGCCCAAAAATCCATACCTTTGGGACCCGCGTAGCGAATCCTGGGGCCACCGCCGAAGAACACGAGCCAGGAGTTTTGTCCGGGTTGGCTGCCATAAACGGCAAAAACTTCCCCGTCTGCTCCGAGCCAGTCGCGATACCAGTAAACGACTGAACCGTTCGCGCCGTTCATATTGGAGCGGATGCCGGGGACTTCGTAAAACCGAAAAAATGTGTAGCCGACGCAAACGTCGTAGCTGTACTTCTCGAAAACGCCCTGAACTCCCTGCGGCGGAGGCTGGGGAGGCGCAACCGGGGTTGGAAGCGCAAGCAAAGGTGAAGAAGCCGCGAAAGCCGGGGCGCTGAACATCGCCGAGCTAGTGGAGGCTGGGGTGGCTGGCGAAGGTGATGCCGTCATGAACGAAGGTGCTGCCAAAGTTACATAGTTGCCAAAATTTGTCTGTGCCCCTGCGGTTAAAGCCAATGACAACAGGGCGCCCAACAGAACAGAGATATATTTCATCGTCTATTTCCCCCAGACGAAGGAATGCCCACCCGCCTGCTGACTCAACTGTGACCGATAGCGGAAGGCCATGTCCACACGTTTGATGGGATGTGCCGCGAGGGAATCACCTGTTCGCAGGGACAGTGAATTACGGGGTTTTAGAGGCAGCGACGACACAAGCAGCGCGGCAAGTCCATTGACTGGCGACTTAGCCTATAGTACAGAAAGAGTTACCCATGGCCCGCCCTTCCACGCTGATTCTGCTGTGTATTGCTGTTTTGATCGCCTTTCCCGTTTCAGGAGCCAAACACGACACTTGGGTGGAAGTGCGCACCGCGAATTTCGTAGTAGTGAGCAATGCAGGCGAAAAGCAGGCGAGGAAAACGGCGATTCGCTTCGAGCAGATTCGCGAGGTGTTTCGCCGGTCGATGGCGGTGGCGAGCGCGCATCCCAGTCCGGTGATTACGATCCTTGCGGTGAAGGATGTGGACTCGATGCGGGCGCTGCTGCCCGAATACTGGGCGACGGGGCACTCGCATCCTGCCGGCATTTTCGTAGAAAACCTAAACCAATATTTTGCGCTGGTGCAGCTCGATGCGCCGGGCTCCAATCCCTACAACACGATTTACCACGAGTACTATCATTCGCTGACGCTCCCGTACTTTCCGAATCTGCCGCTGTGGGTGGCGGAGGGACTGGCGGAATTCTGGGGGAACACGGTAGTGAGCGATTCAGAAACGAAAATGGGTGAGCCGGACCCGGATCTAATTGAAGAGTTGAAGCAGAGCAGCCTGATACCGCTCGACGTGCTATTCACGGTGAATCAAAGTTCGCCTTATTACAACGAGGACCACAAGACTTCGATTTTTTATGCCGAATCTTGGGCGCTTATCCACTATTTGATGGCCGGAGACAATGGCATGCACCGGCCGATGCTGGAAACTTATCTCGAGGCACTCTCTCACGGAGCGAGCCCGGAAGCGGCGGCCGCGAAGTCGTTTGGTGATCTGAACACGTTGCAGAGTGAGCTCAGCGCGTACGTAAGAAACAAATACTTCTCGTATTTCAAATCGCCGCCGCCACGGGAAATTCCGGCGAGTGAACTGCAAGTGCGCGAGCTTTCCGACGCGGAAGCGGATGCTTATCGCGGCGGATTCTGCGCGGTGGCTGGCAAGACGCAAACGGCAACGCCGCTGCTCGAGGACGCGGTGAAGCTCGATCCGAAGCTGGCGTTGGGTTACCAATACCTTCGTTTCGCGGAGTATCAGGACGGGCAAAAATCGGAAGCGCTGGGCGATTTTACGCGCGCGATTGAACTCGATCCCAAGAATGCACTGACACGTTACTTGCGGGCGTATCTGGCGTCCACGCAAGCGGGAGCGATCGGCAACGACGAACAGCTCGAACAGGATTTGCGCGCGGCGATTGCGGCCAGCCCGGATTTTGCGCCGCCTTATGGAGTGCTGGGGGTATATCTCGCTGTGCAAGGGGAGAAGTTGCCCGAGGCGCTGGCGCTCGCGAATAAGGCAGTGGCGCTGGAACCCGGCAACTCGACATACCGGCTCGATCTAGCGCAGGTGTATGCGCGGATGAATCGCTACGGCGACGCGCGCAACGCTGCGAATCAGGCACGGGAGGATGCTAGAAGTTCTCAGCAGAAGGAGGAAGTGCAGCAATTCCTGGCGTTTTTGCAAGCGGCACAGAACAACGCGGGAAATGATCTTTCGCCAGGGCGAGAGGCCGACGAGAGTGACAATCCACCCGCGCGTGGACCGCAAGAAGCATCGGGAACTTTGCCGTCGCATGCGCAAGATGTGAGCAAGCTCCACGAGGCCACTGGGGTGGTGACGGATTTGAGTTGCATGAACGGATTGAAAATGAAAGTCGAGACCGCGGCGGGGCCTCTGACACTGGCACTGACTCCTGGAACGCAATTGCGGTTTCGGCTGGCGTCGAAGCCCTCGGGTCCATTCAACCCGTGCAGCGCTCTGAAAGGTCAGCGCGTGAGCGTCGCATATGAGCCACAGGACTCCGGTGGGAAGACAGGAGCGCTGAAATCGGTGACGGTGCTGAGCGGAGCGGAGGGCGTCGCGGGAGGCGCACCAGAACTTCCGGGGGCGCAGCGGTTGGGAGGCGGAGCGGACGGCCGCGAAACGGTGACGACGTCGGCCGAGGGCACCGTGGAGCGAGTTAGCTGTACTGGAAATGAGATGGTGCTGAAGTTGGACGCGGGCGACGCGCTGTTTACATTGCACGCGCGCGACTCAACGAGGGTGCCGGTGGAGCAGGACGTAGCGTTTGATGCCGGCGACTTCAAGCTCTGTTCGCAGCTGCAGGGACACAGCGCGAAGATCACCTTTGTTGTGGTGGAAGGCAAGACGTACGACGGGGAAATTCAGTCGGTGGAAGTGCTGAAATAGCTGGAAGGATTGGCAGCCGGCCGCAAGCCGTCGCCATCCGCTTTCAGTAGTCTGGCTTGGGCGGAAGCTGTTGATAGACGATGCGGCCGCCGATAATCGTCATCTTTACTGGGATTTCCAGCAATTCGCGCGGCGGGACTTCGTTCAGGTCCACCGGATACACCACTAGGTCTGCCAACATTCCCGGCGCGATGGTGCCTTTGATCTTCTCCTCGAATTCCGCATAGGCCGAGCCCACCGTGTAGGCACGAAGACAATCCTTTATCGGGAGCGCTTCTTGAGGTTCCCAACTCGGTCCACCTTGCACCAATTGGCGGGTGACGCAGGCATAGATGCCGCGCAGCGGATTGAGCGGCTGGACAGGATGATCCGTGCCGAACGCTAGGTGTACGCCATTTTGTTCCACGGTGCGCCAGGCGTAGGCGCCGCGCGAGCGTTCCGGGCCCAGGCGATCGGCAGCCCAGCGCTCGTCGTCGAGCAGGTGCGATGGCTGCATCGAAGCGATGACGCCGAGACTTGCGAAGCGAGCGAAATCGTCGGGCGCGACTACCTGCGCGTGTTCGACGCGGTCGCGACGATCGCGCGGGCCGTTGGCTGCAGCGACGGCTGCGAAGGTATCGAGCGCGATGCGGTTCCCGCGATCTCCGATGGCGTGAAATGCCAGTTGAAAGCCGGCGCGATCGCGTTCGATGGCCATGGCCTTTAGCTTTTCTGGGTCCATGCGAAGAATTCCCGACGTACCGGGAGCGTCGGAATATGGGGCAAGCATCGCGGCTGTGCGCGAGCCAAGCGAGCCGTCCATGAAGGCTTTGAGAGCGCCGGTCTTCAGCCAAGGGTCGGTCGAACCCCATTCGCTGCGGAGTTCTTCGAGTTTGGCGAGCGGCAGCGTGAAGTCCAGCCACTCGGTGATGCGCGCGGTGAGCTTCCCTTCCTTCCGGAGTTGCTGATACACCAGGAAATTATCCGGGCTGAAGGAAGTGTCCGTACTGAGCTTGAGAACAGAGCAATCCTGCAGCGACGTGACGCCGGTACGCGCGGCGGTGGCGAGAACCAGTTCGATGCCGTAGCGGCGCTGTTCCATCGTCGGCGGAGGAATTTTGGAATAGACCAGACCCGTGGCAGCGTCTTCCTCGAGGAAGCCGGTAGGCTCGCCAGTGGTTGGATCTCGGCGGATGCGACCGCCGGGAGGATCGGGGATGTCTTTCGTGATGTCAGCAGCTTTCAGCGCGAGGGAATTGGCTACCGCCACGTGGCCGTCCACTCGGGTGAAGATCATCGGGTTTTGAGTCGAGACAGCATCCAGGTCTTCTTTCGTCGGATCACGTTTATCGGGCCACAACGTTTGATCCCAGCCGAAACCGGTGATCCATTCGCCGGGTTTGTGATTTTGCAGGCTTTCGCGGATGCGTTGCTGGAATTGCGCGAGCGAGCGAACGCCGACAAAACTCACAGTCAGTCGAGCCATAGCGGATTGGCCGATGTGCACGTGGGCGTCGTTGAATCCGGGCATGACGAATTGCTGGCGCAGATCGAGGATGCGAGTTTGCGGGCCGACGAGGGGCTTGATGGCCGGATCGTCGAGAGCCTGAGCGGCGGCTGCGGCGTAAGAGACGGCTGCGATCGATTCGCCGCGGATGGCGACTGCGCTGGCCCATTCGTGGGCGGGGTCCATCGTTTCAATGCGCGCATTCGTGAGGATGAGATCAGCGGGTGCTTGCGCGGGAGACGCTTGAGAGTGATTTCGCGCGAACCGATTAGAAGAGCGCGCCGATGGAACCGCAGCTTCCGGTAAAACGGCAATCGCCGCAACAATAGCGAACACGAGCAGGCCGGGGCAGAAACGGCGAATCATCCTAGGATTGGACTCCGGCGAGGGCGATGGTAGCGAGGAAAAGCCGCTTCAATCCCAATTCGCGCCCGGTGGGGTCGTACCACTCCGCGAGGGTGTGGGAGCCGCCTCCGCGTCCTCCGCCGCCGAGTGAAACAGCGGGAATGCCGAGCGAGAGCGGGATGTTGGCGTCCGTGGAGCTGCGTTCGAGGCGCGAGCGATTGCCGAGAAAGCGATCCACGCTGCGCAGCGTTTCGAGTAATGGCGAATTGTCTGGGAGTTTTCCGGCAGGGCGCGAACCGAGCGAGCGAAAGTCCACTTGCAGGGAATCGTTGCTGCCACGAGCCGCTGCCATTTCGTCTTTCGCGCCGGCTTGCATGGCATCGCGCAAGACGCGCTCCATTTTGTCTACTTGCGCTTCGTCCTCGGAACGCAGGTCTACTTTTACCGCGGCGCGTGCTGGGATGGAATTCACCGACGTGCCGCCTTCGATGACCGCGAAATTGTAAGAGCTGCGCGGCTCGTCTGGTATCGGCAGAGCTGAAAATTTCACGATGCCGCGCGACAGAGCGGTGATGGGATTGGGGGCGCCGAAATCGGACCAGCTGTGTCCACCCGGGCCAGTGATGGAGATTTCAAACCGGTGAGACGCGATTCCTTGCGTGGTGATGTGCTCGGTGGAAGCGCCGTCCACGGCTATTACAGCCGAGAGGCGCGAACTGTATTCTTCTACCAGAGCGCGAATGCCGCGCAAGTTGCCTTCGCCTTCTTCGCCGACGTCTCCGGCGATGACGATGGTTTTCGTCGTTTGGATGCGCGATTCCGAAAGAGCCCGCGCCAAGCCAGCGAGCGCGGCTAGACCGGCGCCGTTATCGGAGATGCCGGGTGCGGCGAGGCGGCTGGCGTTGCGTTTGACGCGGACGTCGGTGCCGGCCGGAAAAACCGTATCCAGATGCGCGGCTAGCAGAATAACGCTCTTTTCATCAGCACCCGGACGCTCGGCGATTACGTTGCCGGTCTTATCCACGCGAACTTTCAGGCCCGCGGATTCCAGGAGATTTTTGAAATATTCGGCGCGTTGTGCTTCTTTTGTTTCGGGCGCGGGGATTTCGGTGAGACGAACTTGTTGGTCGGTGACCCAGGAGGCGCTCTTGTCTATCCACGCGAGGCCGCGAGCGCAGGCGGGATCGTCCGCAAGCTTCTCGATGGAATCGCCGGCGGCGCGCGCGTAGAGAGTAGCCATCGTAAGAAAGATACAGCAGATGAGCGCGGGTTTCACCAGATTCGTTCGGCAGATTTTGGGGCCATTCATCGAATATTGATGCTCCGGCTCGATTGTAACTGGAGGAGCGGGTGGCTGTCTCGGTCGCCACTTGCGGCTGCGGATGGTGCGCGGGACTGCGTTAGTGCGCCCGGGATTTCGAGGTTGCCGTCGCGGGGCCGACGAGGGCAAGGATTTCGTCTTCGGTCATGATACGTTCGGCCTGCTTTGCGGCAGCGAAGATGCGATCAACGAGCGCGTCGGTCGCGGGGATTTTGCGTTTTTCGAGCCAGTAGATGACGTTGGAGCGGCCGCTCAGCGGGCCGATTTCGATGATTTGCTCGAGACCGAACAAATGCGAAGGCACGCCGCTGTAGATGGAATTCGCTAGTTCTGGATCATCTCTTTTATAGGCCTTTACGATCGCGGCGGCGTGCACACCGGTAGCGGTGCGGAACGCGTCGCGGCCGACAACCGGATAATTCGGAGGAATCGGAGTGTGCGTGGACCTGGAGACCGCTTCGGAATATTGCTTGAGCTTCGAGAGATCGTGGTCAATCAAGCCGAGGAGTTTCAGATTTACCAGCATCAGTTCCATAGGTGTGTTGCCTACGCGCTCGCCGAGCGCGAGGGCCGCAGCGTGAACTTGGTCCGCGCCAGCAGCGATCGCGGCGAGGGAATTCGCGATAGCCAGGCCGCGGTCGTTGTGTCCGTGCCAGTCCACGCGAATTTTCTCTCCGGAGGGCTTCACGACTTCGTCTTGCACATATTTCACAAGATTGTAGGCGCCGCGCGGGGTGGCGTGCCCGACCGTGTCACAGAGCACGATGGCGCGTGCGCCGGCACGAATTGCCGTGGAGTAGAGAGTGATCACCGTGGACGGGTCGGTGCGAACGGTGTCTTCGGTGACGTACATGACGGGTAGGCCGGCAGAGGCTGCGAACTTGACGGCTTCTTCGGTGGTGCGTTGGAGATGGTCTACGGTCCAATCTTCGACTAGGCGGCGAATCGGGCTGGAGCCGAGAAAAGTGGCGGCTTCCAGCGGCATTCCGACTTTTTCGGAAATTTCGATGATGGGCTTGATGTCATTCTTGTGGGTGCGTGCCGCGCAATTCGGGCGGATCTTCATCCGCGAGTTCACGATTTCGCGGGCGAGTGCTTCGGTGTCCGCGTAAGCGCGTGGGCCGGCGCCGGGCAGGCCGATATTGACGGTGTCTATGCTGAGCTCTTCCATCAGGTGCAGGATTTCGATTTTTTCGCCGATGCTGGGATCGTGAACCGAAGGATTTTGCAGGCCGTCACGGAGAGTTTCGTCATTGAGCATGACGCGGCGGCCGGTGGGAATTTCGGCGCCCGTGAAGGTGTTCCAGTCGTGGATGAGTTCGTGTTGCATCAGTAGCGAATCGTGTAGCTGTGCGGCGCTTTCGAGAAGCTGGGTTTGAAAAGCGTTTTGCAGAATTCGCAGCGGTAGATTTCGGCTTTTTTGCCGATGAGCGCTTCGACTTCCTTGGGATAGTCGTACCAACGTTTTAGGTGCCCGCAGCAGAGTTTGCCTTTGGCGTCTTTTTCGTCGCAGGCGCGCTGGGTGGGTTTCTTGGGCTTGATCTTCGGAGTGGCCGGGGCTTCGGGTGCGGCGGCGACGGCTGGAGTTTCTGGAGTGGCTTCAGTCATTCGGGTTGCTCCCTTTGCGCGAGAAATCGCATCGGCAAAACCAACTTCAAAAGATTTAACGCAGAGAACGCAGAGGATGCGCAGAGAACGCAGAGAAAACTAGCGTCCGCGCTGTTCGTTCCCTTCCTCGACATCCTTTACGTCCGCCGCTTGCTCTACTTCCATCATGTTCAAATTCGGTCGCGGCGAAAAATGACGCCTCGTGCGCCGCGTTTTGCTGTCGCCGCCAGGAGGCGTTGTCTCCAGCTTGGCGCGAACAGCGCTTCGACGAAGTGGCCTGCGGCTGCGGCCAGTTCTTTTGTGTAGCCGAACCACCAGGATTTCGGGATTCGCGGCAGCCGGTCCACATCTACGTATTTTACTTGAACCATTTCGAGCAGTCCAAGGCGCGAATGGGTGTGGCCCCAACCGCTGGCGCCTGGGCCACCGTGCGGAGCTTCGGTGATGCCGTAGTAGCTGGCGACGTCGTTGATCATTACGGAGCCGGCGCGAATGCGCGAGGCGATTTGCTTGCCGCGGTGCGTGTCGCTGGTCCAAACGCTCGCGCTTAACGCGAACGGTGAATCGTTTGCGAGGGTGATCGCTTCGTCGGCGTTTGCGACAGGCTGAATGGCGAGCACCGGGCCAAAAGTTTCTTCGCGCATGAGTTGCATCGAGTGGTCCACGTGCGTGACGACGGCCGGCTCTAAGAAATTCTGGCCGAGATCGGGGCGGCGATTTCCGCCGGTCAAAATTTGCGCGCCGCGCGCTGTAGCGTCGCGCAACTGTGCCTCCACTTTTTCGAGCTGGCGCGGGCGAATCATTGGCCCCATTTCAACTTCCGGATCCGACGCGGGACCGACGCGCAGTTTCTTGGTCTTGGCGACGCAGAGCTGCGTGAAGTTTTCGGCGACCGCTTTCTCGACGTAAATGCGCTCGACGGAAATGCACGTTTCGCCGCAATTCATGAAGCCGCCCCAGACGGCCGCGCTTGACGCAACATCGAGGTCGGCGTCCGCTAAGACGATCATCGCGTCTTTGCCGCCGAGTTCGAGGACCGACGGGATTAATTTCTTGGCGCAAGCTTCGGCAATTCGTTGGCCCGTCGTGACGCTGCCGGTGAAGAAGACTTTCTCGGGTCCGGCTTCGATCAGCGCGGCGCCGAGTTCGCCGCCCCCTTGCAGCACTTGGACAAGCCCGGCCGGGAATTTCGCCTGTTCGACTAGCTCGCCAACCAGTTGGCCGCACCACGGCGTCAGTTCGGAAGGCTTGAGCAGCACGGAGTTGCCAGCGGCGAGCGCTGGAATCACCTGCGCCATGGGAATCGAGAACGGATAATTCCACGGCGAGATGATCGCGACGACGCCCAGGGGACTGAATTCCATCCAGCCGAATTTCGCCTTCATGGCGAGATTGTGGTGTGGGACTCGCTCGGGGCGCAGCCAGCGCGGGGTTCGGCGCGCGAGAAAATCGGCGGTGTCGAGCGCCAAAAGGACTTCGGCGAAGATCGCTTCGACGCGCGGCTTCCCTGCTTCGCGCGTAACGATATCGGCGATGTCATCGCGACGCGCGAAAATCGCATTCCGGAGGTCACGTAACTTCGAGCAGCGTTCGCGCGACGGGCCGGCGGACCAATCTTTTTGCGCTTCGCGAGCACGCTCGAAGATTGCGGGCAGGTTGCCGGGTTGGGTGACTTCAAATCGAGCATTGACTTCTTGCGTCGCCGGATTGATGGATTCAATGGTGGCTGCGGCGCGCAAAGTTGGTGCGGCGAGCTGTGAAGGGACTGCCATTTCTTCGGTGATTGTAACTGAAATGGGTAATGGACGCTGCGCTTTAGCTCTTCGTCAGTGCGCAACAGCGGATGTTTAACGAAACCGGAGCTACTTCGTTTGTTGACGGCGATGCGCGGCGAATGAGGCGAGAGAATCTGTGGGATCGGGATATTCGAGGGCTACGAGGTAGAGGCCTTCGGCCGGAACTGTGGGGCCGGAGCGGGAGCGGTCGTGGGCTTCGAAGATTTGCGGGATGTCTGACGCGGTTAGGCGTCCCTTCCCTACTTCGATGAGGGTGCCCACGATCTTGCGGACCATGTAGCGCAGGAAAGAACGGCCGCGGACGACGTAGGCGATTTCGTCGCGGTCGGGCTCACGGATAATTTCCGAGGAATGGATCAGGCGTTGCGTGTCGCGGTCTTTGTCGTCTTCTTCGGAGCCGGAGGACGCGGCGAAGGAGGTGAAGTCGTGTTCGCCTGCGAAGAGACGCGCCGCTTCGGCCATCGCGGATTCATCGAGCGGCCAAGGATAATGGAGCGCGCGGCGATGGTCGAAGGGCGGGAGAACTGGGCCGCGATACATGCGATAGCGATAGGCCTTTCCTTGCGCCATCCAGCGTGAATGGAAATCTTGGCCCACTTCTACGGCGGCCATGATGCGGACGGAGGGAGGCAGCAACGCGTTCATCGCGCGCTGAATTTCTTCGGCGGCGAGAGTGGAATGGGTTTTGAAATGCGCGACCTGGCCGAACGCGTGGACTCCGGCATCGGTTCGGCTGGCGCCATGCACCGTGAGCTTTTCCTGCGTGATTTGCTGGAGCGCGTCGTGCAGCGCGCCTTGGATCGTGGGAATGCCCGGCTGGAATTGCCAGCCGTGGAAATCGGCGCCGTCGTAGGCGATGGTGAGTTTGATATTTTGCATCGGCTGAGCGCGATTATCTCATGTGATCGAAAAGGCACCACAGATGAACGCAGATGAACACAGATAAAGGCAGAACGAGGTTGAAAGACAGTGCATCGCTCGCGAAGCGACGTTACATCTGGGCGCGGGAGAAACGGGAGCCGGGGCGCGTGGGCATGCCGCCGGCGCGGCAGAGCGGGCAATCGTCGGGCTCGTAGCTGGGAACGTCCAATTCGAGGAGCGCGCGGGCGGAAACGTTTAGTTCGAGGCGGCCGCCGCTGCGATCAATGATGGCGCCGGCGGCTACGGCGAGGCCGCCTTCCTGCTCGACGACGCCGATGGCTTCGCGAGTGGAACCGCCGGTGGTCCAAACGTCTTCGATCACCAGGACGCGCTCGCCGGGCTTGAGTTCGAATCCACGGCGCAGAGCCATTTGGCCGGAGCGGTCGCGTTCGACGAAAAGCGCGCGAACACCTAACGCGCGAGCGACTTCGTGACCGATGATGACTCCGCCGAGTGCAGGCGAAACGACGCAAGCGACGGTGTGATCCTTGAAACGTTCCGCTAGGGCGTGGCCGAGTTGTTCGGCGCATTTGGGATGCTGGAGGACGAGAGCGCACTGGATATAGGTGCCGCTGTGGCGTCCGCTGGAGAGTTCAAAGTGGCCCGTGCGAATGGCGCCTACTTGTTCGAGGAGCTTGAGAATTTCGTCGCGTTGCATGGCAGTTCGTCTGGCGCGCAAGTGAGCAGCACGTGAAGGCAGCCAGTGGCGCTAGCCTAAAGGCGAAGTCGAAAAGTGTCAATGGGGGCAAGACCACGACCGAGGCTCTAAGGCAAACTATTCGTCTGCGACCATGGACGGCACGTTCAGTTTAGTGTAAACAGCCCCGATCTTTCCAGACTTGGGGTCGCAGATAACAATAGCCAAATCATATGAATCGGCCCGCAAGGGAATGATTTTCCTGAGAAAATACACTCCCGCAGAAACGTCAGGCGTCGAACTCGAGCTGCTATGGGGGAACTGATCATAAATCGTTTCGACAACTCGGCCTCTTGAGTTAGTAATCCGGCAAAACAGATTTAGACGACGAGCTTCCTGCTGATTCACTGCCTCTGGGCGAGGTTCATACTTCGGAACCTCAACCGTCAGTGGTACGAGGGTCGTAAAGTGAGTGACGGGCGCGTAGTCGAAATCGTATGAAAACAAGATATCGCTGCGGTCCAGCCGCGCTCCGGCGAACGCCTCAAGCGCCTTAAACTCGACGGACGTAAACGCAGAAACTGAATCCACATAACCTGTAACGTGAAACGATTCGTTCGCCCAAATCTGCGGCATGTTCGAGATCGTCGCAGCTAACTCTGCGCTGGTGCTCAGCTGATAGTCGCCGTTGACCTGCGTATTTACAAATTTGAATTCGACGTTCTCTCCGATGCCATCCAGATACCGATACCGCCATATTTGCCATCGCGTTGCGGTGGGCTGGGCGTTTTTGTTAGGGCCAATTTGAATCTCGTCCGGCGCTCCCCATAAGATATAGATTCGACCGCGGTCGGTCCGCCATCCAGGCGTCTCGTCCTTGAAGTGTTCGTTCGCGTACGCAATCCGCCTGTAATGTTCTTCTTTAACAGCTTGTTGAAAAATGCAGTTCCGTTGCAACTTTAATTGAAAAAACTCGTCTGAAGTAAGGAAGGTCAAGGAGACGAGCGAATGCGCGGAGACGATAACCAGCAAGAAGGAATGTTCAGCTACGTATCGCCCGAGAAGCGAGTCCCGGCGGATCATCCCTTGCGGCCGATCCGCAAGATGGTGGATGAGATCCTGAAGGAGATGTCTCCGCAGTTTGGGAAGTTGTACTCGGGGGTGGGGCGGCCATCGATAGCGCCGGAGCGGCTGTTTCGGTCTCTGCTGCTGCAAATCTTCTATTCGGTCCGCAGCGAACGAATGCTGATCGAGCAATTGCAATACAACCTGCTGTTCCGATGGTTTGTAGGGATGGAGATGGACGAAGCGGTGTGGGATCACGCGGTGTACAGCAAGAATCGAGAGCGCTTGTTGAACGAAGAGATCGCGGAGTCGTTTTTCAGGCGGGTGCTGGAACGAGCCAGACCTTTCATGTCGGATGAACATTTCACGGTGGACGGAACGTTGATCGAGGCCTGGGCTAGCCAGAAGAGCTTCCGGGCGAAGGACGGACAAGGAAAGCCGCCGGGACCGGGCGGAGAGGTGGACTTCCACGGGGAGAAGCGAAAGAACGAAACCCATGAATCGACAACGGATCCTGAGGCCCGGCTGTTCAAGAAGTCCAAAGGAAGCGAGGCGAAGCTAGGCTACTTGGGACATGTATTAATGGAGAACCGCAACGGCCTGCTGGTCGAGACGTTTCTGACCGAAGCCAATGGGAGAGCGGAGCGAGAAGCGGCAATGCTCATGGCGGAGGCGATCCCAGCGGGAAAGCGAGTGACGTTGGGAGGAGACAAGGCCTACGACACGCAGGAACTGGTAGGCGAACTGCGCGGGATGAACATCACGCCGCATGTGGCGCAGAACAATACCAATCGCAGGAGCGCAGTGGACGAGCGGACCACACGGCATGCGGGGTACGAAATCAGTCAGCGGAAGCGCAAACGAGTGGAGCAAGTGTTCGGGTGGATGAAGATGGTCGGGGGGCTCAAGAAAGTGAAGCTGAGAGGGATCGACAAGGTCGGGTGGCTGTTTACCTTCACCGGAGCCGCCTACAATCTCTGCCGATTGCGAAACCTGATGGCTAGAACATGAAACGGAGCTTCGATTCGGTCACGCCGAGTCGATAGAGAATATCCAAAGCGGTCCCTCACAGCTCAGCGATAACTCGATAACTCAAGAAATCATAAAGAAAAGCTTGAAAAGCTAAATTCTTCAACAAGCTGTTAAAGGAATTGTCCGTTTCCGAGAAGGAGCCAGGCTCAGGATTGCGCCGCTGCCAAAACTGTTCGATGAACCGATCCCGTTCATCATCAGTCCCAAGCTTCAGGAATGCCGACCGCTCTGCATTCGTGATTATGTAGGCGACGTCCTCGACTAACCACTCACGGTAGGCAGCACCCAACCCGTTAAACTGCTGACCTTCTTGACGGGATTCGCGATCGCCCTGGCTGCCCACTTGAGATTGTGGTTGCCCGAAGGGGTACATCGCAGCAGTAATTACAAATGCCGCGAGAAAGAGACGTGGCATGCTCGAAACCTCGCTTGAGTATATCCATATCACCGGATGTCGTTCTGTCAAAGGGTCGAAATCTGATTAGGGTTCGACCTGAAGATTGATGGCGCCGATGCCGCCCTCGATGGTGACGTCAATGGTGGCGGGGGTTTTGCCTACGACCGCGTTGACATAGTCGTCGCCTTCGCGGGTAAGGCCGCCGGAATTCACCGCGCCGATTCCGCCGGAGGCGTGGACTCGTACACCAACATCTCTGGGTAAGCGAATCGAAGCTGCGCCCACGCCGCCGTGAATTACGACGTTCAGATTTGTTTTGCGCGGGCCGGTTAGATCCAGGCGCAAGTGGCCGGCGCCGATGTTGACGTCAAGGCTCGACACGTTCAGTCCCTGCAGCCGCAGATTGCTTTCTCCTGCGCCCATCTGGACGTTCAATTCGAGGGGCACAGAGTCCGCCAAACGCAGAACCCAATCGTTAGGTCTGGTGGCGAATTGGATGTGATCTTTGCTGTCCTGCGTGATGTTCAAGTCGCCGCGGCCGTTGGCAACCGAATAATCTACGGCGGGCTTGCCGTCCTCGGCGACGTAGTTAAAATCCGCGTCGAGCAGCTGAGTGGCACCGCCGCTGAGATCCAGTTTGCCGGAAGGAATTTCGATATTGGCGGTGACGGATTGCGCGCCTTGCAAGGCGATCTCCCGCGTGTCGTGAAGATTGCCGCGCGTGGTGCGGCCGCGCCACAAGGCCAGGCCCAGGACAAGCGCGATGATCAGTACGGCGATCGGAGCGCCGAAGTGATCGCGTGGGGCGGTCCCGCTGGGGCGAGCACGGTCCATCCAGGCGTCCCACATCTTTCCCAAACCGATGATGATCAGAAAGACGGGCCAATAGCGCGAGAGGACGTACCACCAGATATCGGACCCGGGATGGAGATTGACGACGAGGAAGAAAACACCGATGGCGATGACGACTAGAGCGCCGGTAAACGAGCCTCGTCGTGAACCTTCTTCAGACATGCCGCGTGTACCTCTTATTACACTACGCGCACAACAATGAAAAGTTTCGGCTGGCCGGGGGCGGCCCACGTGCGGTGTAAAATTGACAGGAACTGGTGCGTCGGATATTCTTGGTGATTCGAAATAGACCATGGAGGAGTACTGAATGGCTCAGGGTGCGGCTGTAAAGCATAAGAAGAAGACGAAATCGGTTTTGAAGAATATCCGGCAGTCGGCGCACCGCGCGGCGGTGAACCGCATGAACCGCACGCGTGTGCGGACTTCCATTCGCCGGATGCGAGCAGCCCTGACGGCGGGAGATGCGGCGACGGCGCAGAGCCTCGCGTCGGCGACCTTTTCCGATCTGGATAAGGCTATTCGCAAGAGGACGCTTTCGGAGAACACCGCGAATCGTTACAAGTCGAGGCTGACTTTGGCATTGAACGCGCTGAAGGCGAAGAAGAAGGCATAGCTGAAGGCGTTTCGAACAATTGAGATCGTGAGGCGCTCCGAGAAATCGGAGCGCTTTTTGTTTTGGGGGTTGCGAAGGCGCGCGTGTAGCGCCAAGCGGTTCAATGCGAGGCTAGTGCGCGCGGGTGTACGAGTAGCCGGCTAAGTTGCCCGCCATCGAAGTTACTTGTGGAATCCACCAGATTTTGTGCCAGCGCGGTGAGCGCGCCATTTTCCAGCCCAGCCAATTCACGCCGGTGGCGAATAAAGCTCCAGATGCATAGTAGGCCGGAGCGGGCAGTCCTACCAACGGCCTGGCTAACGGATCGTATTCGCGGAAATGGGGACGGAGGGACTCCGTTTGTTGCATGTCGAATGCTGCGGCGGTGTAGACGCCCGCGCTCATCATCCAAAATAGGCGTTTGTGCTCGTCCTTGACGGGCTTCCGCGGCTCGAAATGAGGAAGCGGCAACAGCGCGGGCCGAGCCGGAATTTTGGAATCGGGCGAGGATTCGTGAGTGAGGCTGACGGGAACGATCTGGGCGTGGGCGGCGGGAGCCGCCGCGAATACGCTTGCGATTAGCAGAATTGCGAGAGCGACGGCGCTAGAGATTTCTGGGAGCTGCCAAAGACGGCGTGAATTTTTCATGCCAGGTGTAATGCACGCGATGTGCCGGGGCGGTGCACGATGGTAGATGACGCGTGAAAGGCTAACCTGATTGCAGAGGCTCGACTTAGAGTTGCGGGGAATTTGCTGCAGGCGTCGTGGCGTTCCAGATTGAACTAAGGCGCTGCGTTTTGGTTCCGAATCGGAATTTCGTGTATGCCGCGAGCTAGTTCGCGTCGGAGTCTAACAATTTCTTTTTATGCTTCGGGGGCTTTTTGCGTTTGTCGGGAATGACCCGCTCGCCGGGAGGCATGCCAATTCCCAGACGAGCGAGCCGCCGCGCTTCTTTGTGGGGGCGCAACCGGTCTTTCTTCTTCCGGGCCATAATTGACGCTATGAAGCTATCACGATTCTGCGGTTTGAACTCGCAGCGTAGGTCGCCAGGCTGCGGACCCCTCCGACGGCGCCTTGCGTCCAAGGCCAAGGAATGCAAGGCTTCCAAAGCATGATCAAAGCTCTGCGGCCCGTGGTCACGTCAATCTGGGTAATCGTTCTCGTCGCTCTGGCCATACGGCTTGGTTTCATGTGGCAGTACGAGTCGGTCCATCCGAAGCAGGCCGTGAGCGTGATTCCCTTCCTTTTTGAATCGGGCAACATTGCGCACTCTCTCGCCACGGGCCACGGATTCAGTTCGCCTTTTCGCGTGGATACGGGACCGACCGGCTGGATGACGCCGGCGTTTCCGTTGCTGCTCGCAGGGATCTTTCGCGTCTTCGGTGCATACACGTTTCATGCGTGGGAAGGAGTCGTGCTGTTCAATATTTTGTGCTGCACGCTCGTTTGCGTGCCTATTTTTTATGCGGCGAGGCGAATCGGCGGGATTGGTTTGGCGGCGGGCGCTACGTGGCTTTGGGCGATATTTCCGAACGCCATTTTGATTCCGGTGGAGAGCATGTGGGACGCATCCATCTCAGCGCTGCTGGTGGCGACAATCTTGTGGGCGACGCTGGCTCTGGCCGAATCAGAACGAATGCGCGATTGGTGCGCTTACGGCTTGCTGTGGGGCGCGACGCTCATGGTAAATGCGACGCTGGCGGCGTTGTTGCCACTGATGATCGGGTGGGTGGCTTACCGCCGACACCTGCTACGCCGGGAGTGGATCGAACGAGCAGCAGCTTCGATGGCGATCGTCGTTCTCTGCTGCGTCCCGTGGACTATCCGAAACTACAAAGTGTTTCACCATTTCGTTCCGCTGCGTTCCGTTCTTGGATTGCAATTGTGGCTGGGGAATAATGATCAGACGCAGGACATTTTTCGCGGCGATCTACACCCCATCTACAATTCAGCCGAGCGCGAGAAGTACATTGCGATGGGCGAAATTGCATACATGCACGAAAAGCGGCAAGAAGCGCTGCAATATATGATTTCGCACCCAGCGCGCGAAGCTCGGCTGGTTATTTACCGATTTATTTCGACCTGGACTGGCGGAACGCCCTATCCGCTGACGGATTTTATCGAAACGCCTTCGGCTTGGTTCCGCTTCATACTAATGTTCAATTTACTCGCTGCGCTGGGCGCGCTTTGCGGCATATTCGTGCTTCTACGCAGCCGCAGCGCGTTCTGGTTCCCTGTCGCGGTGTTCCCGATCGTTTATCCGTGGGCTTATTACCTGACTTTGTCGTTGCCGCGCTACCGCTTGCCCATCGATCCGATCGTGCTGCTGCTGACGGCGGTGACATTGCAGCGAATATTTAATCGGCGGAGGTCTGAAGCTCCCGCTGCTGCCGGGCGTACACGCAGGCAAAGGTGGAAGTAGCGCCCGGTATGAACCATTGTGCGGGATAGAAACAGCTTTGGCGAACAAATGCCCGTCACTGCTAGTTCTTGTGACGGGCCGCGGGTTTCCCTTACAATCATTCGTTGAGACATTCGTGCTGATACAACTTATGCCATCACACTTTCGGAAGGTTTTGCTCAAACACATGACTATCTTAATTACCACCGGCGCGGTTGCGGCGGGAAGCAGCTTGAGCGCGGCGAATGTCACGGATACGAAGTTCGGGCCGTCGAATCCTTTCTACGAGCCGAGCACACTGCCCTTTCACGCGCCGCCCTTCGACAAAATCAAGGATGAGGATTACCAGCCGGCCATCGAAGCGGGCATGGCCCAGGAAATTGTAGAAATTCAGGCGATTGCGGACAGTCCGGCTCCTCCGACTTTCGAAAACACGCTGGTGGCGATGGAAAAGACCAGTCAGCTTCTGAAGCGGGCGTCGGCGGCCTTCGGCGCGGCCAGTGAAGCAAACACCGACCCTGTGCTGCTGAAAGTTCGCGCGGAGGAGGCGCCGAAGCTCGCGGCGCATCACGATGCCATTTATCTGAACGCCAAGCTTTTTGCGCGGGTGAGCGCGGTGTACAAACAGCGGGAGACGTTGAAGCTGGATCCGGAATCGCAGCGGCTGCTTAAGGTCATCTACGACGAGTTCGTGCATTCGGGCGCGAATCTTTCGGATACAGACAAGACCGAGCTGAAGAAATTGAATGAAGAAATCTCAACGCTCTCGAATACGTTTTCGACCAAACTGCTGACGGCGACTAAGGACGGAGCGTACGTCACGACCGACAAGAGCGCGCTGGACGGATTGAGCGACGCACAACTCGCAGCGGCGCAACAGGCAGCAGGGACGCGCAAGCAGGAAGGCTACGCGTTGCTGTTGCAGAATACGACGCAGCAGCCGGACCTCGCGCAACTCAGCGATCGGGCGACGCGGAAGGCTCTCTTTGACAAATCCTGGAATCGCGCCGAGCTGGGTGACGCCAACGACACGCGCGACACCATCGCCCATCTCGCACAGCTGCGCGCGAAGCGGGCGCAGCTGCTCGGTTTCCCGAACCATGCGGCGTGGAAATTGCAGGACCAGATGGCGAAGACTCCCAACGCAGCGCTGAAATTCCTGGATGCCTTGGTTCCGGGAGCGACCGCGAAGGCGGCGAGCGAGGGCAAGGACATTCAGGATGTGATTGACGCGCAGAAGGGCGGCTTCACTCTCGAGCCTTGGGACTGGAATTTTTATTCCGAACAAGTGCGCAAGGCCAAGTACGACTTGAACGACGCGGAAGTAAAACCGTATTTCGAGCTGAACAATGTGCTGGAAAACGGCGTGTTCTATGCGGCCAATCAGCTTTACGGAATTACGTTCAAGGAACGTAAGGACATTCCCGTGTACCAGGCGGATGTGCGGGTGTTCGAAGTCTTCGACGTCGATGGCAAACCGCTGGCGCTTTTCTATTGCGACTATTTCAAGCGCGACAATAAGAGCGGCGGCGCGTGGATGAGCAATTTCGTGGACCAGTCGAAGCTGCTGGGTGATTTGCCGGTGGTTTACAACGTGGCGAATTTTGCGAAGCCCGCGCCCGGCGAGCCGGCGCTTATCAGCTTCACCGATGTGACGACGATGTTCCACGAGTTTGGGCATGCGCTGCATGGGATGTTCGCGAACTCCGAATATCCGAGCCTTTCGGGCACATCCACGCCGCGAGATTTCGTAGAGTTCCCTTCCCAATTCAACGAACATTGGGCGCTTTATCCGGCGGTATTTGAACATTACGCCAAGCACTACAAGACAGGTGCTCCGATGCCTGCGGAATTGGTGGCGAAAGTGAGAAAGGCGCGGACGTTCAATCAGGGCTACCTGCTGACTGAGCTGCTGGCTGCCGCTGAACTGGACATGCAATGGCATACGCTTTCGGCCAACGCGCCGTTGCAGCAGCCGGATGAATTCGAGAAGCAGGCGCTGGAGAAAACGCATTTGTTGCTGAATGCCGTGCCGCCGCGTTATCGCTCGAGCTATTTCAGCCACATCTGGGGCGGAGGCTACTCGGCTGGTTACTATGCGTATCTGTGGACGGAGATGCTGGATGATGACGCGTATGAGTGGTTTGGAGAGCATGGCGGATTGACGCGCGCGAATGGCGATCGTTTTCGGCAAATGATTTTATCGCGAGGCAATACTGAGGATTTGGCGAAGCTCTATGAAGCGTGGCGCGGGAAAGCACCGAGCGTCGAGTCGATGATGAAGGACCGCGGCCTCGAAGAACCTTCGCATTAGGACAGTCGCAGGCGATTGGGCTTGGGCTTGGGGATGTTCACGCGCACGTGTTCAGCGCGCGTTCCTATTGACTGTCGTCGCTTTTCTTGTGGTGCATGCGGCGAAGATCCGGCCAGAATTCCTTCAGCATGTATGTGCCAACGTCCCACCCGATCTGTGTGCCCCACACGCTGACGACCGTACCAAAATTCTTATCTTGTGCCGGATGGTAGCTATAAGTGGAAATGGCGGCGGCCATCCCGGCGCCGAAAACTTCCGAATAGTTGAATTGGGTTTGGCCGGAGTCGGAACGCGTCAGCACGACTCGGCTAATCGCATGTCCAGCGCGCTTGAGAAATCCGCCGTGACCTAGCTGGTAGTAACGGGGATCCTGGTGAAGAAGTGACGGCAGCGCGGCGCTCGCCATAAAATTCTCGATTGCGTTGTCTGTATAGGCCGTCGCATAACGCTTTCCGTAACCCTCTGCTCCTTGCCCGTACGACGGATCGCTATCACTCGCCTGGCCGAGCCCGGCCACGAAACCGATCAGCACAAATTCGGAGGGATCAATCAAGGACCGGCCCACCACCTTGAATTTTTGGCCGCTGGTGAGCGGTGGAATATTTTCGGCGTCCTCGAGGGTCAGGAAATTTGGAAGCGTCCATAAAATCCGGTCTTTCGATGTGCCAGTATCCTTTTCGTGTTGGATGTTTTGCTGCTCTTTCGTGGTTGTGCCAGATTGCTTTTGACTGGGAGATTGTTGCGGCGCCGCCGACTGGGCCGTTCGCGGTTGTTCTGAGGTCGGTGACTGCGCTGGCGACTGATTCTGATTGTTGGCAGGCTGAGCCGGTTCCTGTGCGAAAGCGGGTGGGGCCATCCATGTGGTGACGACCATCAAGGCAGACAGAAGGGCCATCGTTGCGAATCGGGTTCGTATCGTCATTGATTTTCGTACTGCCATGCAAAATTCCCGGTGGTTATGCGCGCGGCGTCGTGGCGTACGGGCGCTCTAGCACACTGGCTTTGCGTGTTCGCTCAATCATTTCGTGGATTGCTTGGAGGACGAGTCCGGGCTCGTCGGTCATCACCCAATGGCCGCTACGCGTTGCGATAAGATGCGTTCCATAATCGGAGAGCTGGGCGATAGCGACGTGTTCCTTCTTTCGTTCCGCTGGGGTGTTCGCCGCGGAAATCACGGTTAACGGCACATTTCTTAAGTTCTCGGCAGCAGCTACTTGAGCGGCGCTGTTCGGGAAATTTTCAAGCTGGCCGGCGATCGTTTCGGTAAATTTCGGCTGAACCCAGAACACGGGGGCCATCGCGCGTTCGCTGGGAGGCAAATTCCAGAAAAGTGGGCTCCTGCTCGTTCCGTCGCCTTTCGGCGCGCCCCTGCTCATCAAGCGGACCAATGGCTCGGCGATCGGTTTGACGCCGGAGCGCAACAAGAATGCGACAAATCGGATCAGCCCAAATCGTGAAAGCGCGGTGGCGCGCCGCAAAATTTTCGCACCCGTGCGAATGCGCTTTTGGTTGTGCTCGTTCGCTGGATTCCATTCGCCAGGAACGACTGGGTCAATCAGTAGCAGTCCCGCAATCTCTTCTGGGTACCGCGCGGCGAAGAGACGAGTTGTCAGGCCCGCAAACGAGTGTCCGACAAGGATGAATGGCGGGCGGATCTGAGCTCGGTCGAGCAATTGCCGGAGTTCCGTAACAATCTGGTCGGCGTCTCGCGGAGCTGGTCCGGGATCGCTCCATCCGAGGCCCGCACGGTCGTAACAGACAGCACGAGTAGCTTTGGCGATTTCCGGCTGGATACCTGCCCAGCTGAGGACCGTGGACATCAGCCCAGATTCGAAAAGGACAGTAGGGCTTCCTTCGCCACGAGAGAGTAAATGGAGACTGCGGCCATCGAGATTTATGAGCTCACCCGGCGCAGGATGACGTTTGCGGTCGCGTGCTGTTCCTGCTTGTTGGTAGAGCCAACCGGCCAGCACGACGACAGCGATGATAGCGACGATAATGAAAATTACGGACTGCAACTGCCCCTCCTTGGTTCGTAAGGACCGCCCTCAACTTCTAAGACTGCGCTGGTCGTTTAGATGCGCGAGCGCTAAAAATGACGCTTCACCGACTCAGCAGTGCGCGATCCCAGGTCGGCGCAATCTCCTAGCGACCGGCCTTGCATGTAGTTGCCGGCCAAGTGCAGGCCCGGCAGGTCCGCCAAAATCTCGCGAATGGCGGCGATTTTGCGTGCGTGGCCGAGATTGAATTGAGGCAGCGCCCTCGGATATTTCCATACCGAGCGCTCTACGGGACAACCTTGAATTCCGAGTATGGACCCCAGTTCCTCCTCGACGATGCCGGCAATTTGCTCTGCGTCGCGATCGACGATCGCGGGATTGGTGGCGCCGCCGGTAAAACTTGTCATCAGAACATGGCCGGCAGGAGCGCGTCCCGGGAATAATGATGAATTCCAGACGCTGAAAAATGTGTTGAGCTTCTCGCGTCGCGGAATCAGCAATCCAAATCCACGAAGCGGATCGCGAACTTGCGCGCGTGAGTAGCCCGATGAGACAACCGCCATGGGAGCGTAAGAAATCTCCGCAAGCAGCGCGCTCAGTTTTGGCGCGCAGGGTTGTAGGAGGTGGGCAGCCTCGTAGGCAGGGGCGGTGATCACCACTGCCAGGCCCGATATTTCATCTCCACCGGATAATCGGAGCCGCCATCCGCCTCCTGAGCTTCCGTTCACCGCAACGGGCTCGAGGCTTTCTACTCTTGCCCCGAAGGATATCGAATCGCCCAGCTTTGCGGCAATTGCTTTTGGAAGAGCGGCAAGGCCCGCGCGAAACGAGCCCATTCGCGGCAGAGACTCGGTCAAATCCAACGTCTTGCGGCCGGCCGGAGAGGATGTCGCTTGGGGGCTGGCCGAGATACTGGGCTTTCGCGAGCGGATTGCACCGCGCAGGACGCTGCCGCGCTCGCGTTCCCAACGAGCCAGAAACGGAAATGCGCTTTCGACGCCCATTTGTTCGGTGTCACCCGCGTAGATTGCGGAGATGAACGGGTCAACGATATACGCGAGGACGTCGTCGTCGAATTTGCGTCGCACGAACTCGGCCAAGGACTCCTCACCGGCAGGAGGCCGCACGCGACGAACGGCCTCCGTGAGAAGACGATACTTGGACGAAACACCTACGAGGCGAGTGGAAACAAAGCGGCGAACCGAAAAAGGCGCTTCGTGCAGCTCGCCATTCTTCAGGATGAAGCGGCGGGCGCCCGGCTGACTCGGCACGAATCCGTCCTCGAGTTCGACCTCGCGGACGATCTCCCAGAGGGGCCGCGCAAAGCGCGGGCATTGCGGGCCGGCTTCGAATAGGAAGCCATTTTTCTGGTAGCTCGCAATCATCCCGCCGGGCGAATTGGATGCTTCGAGAAGTAGAACGCGGATGCCCGACCGCTGCAGGCGCAGTGCGCACGCCAGTCCCGTGATTCCTGCGCCGATCACGATTACGCGCCGCGTTACGCCCATAGCTAAAAATACCACTCCTGCGGGATGTCTTGAATCGTTCCGAAAATTCGCCCTCTTCTCATATCGCGCCCCGCTGACCGCTTCGCCGAGTATCAGAAAGGGCCGCGAATAATCGTGCCACAAACGGGCTTAATCTTTCGATGCGCAGGTTTTCCGATGGTCGCAGTCGCAGTGTGCGATTGACGAGCTCCGAGCTACGGAAACGGACCCTTTTCAATGCCCGTTCGCTTCAGGCACACTTTGAGGGAACATGGCGCGCGAATCACTGGTCGAATTCTTCTCTGAATATTCCCGCCAGAAACATGAGATCGCTGTTGTGTTCTTCCGAGGCTACCGCATCGAACGATGGACCTACGGGCGAATCGCGGGCGAGGCTTGCCGCTTCGCGCGAGAGCTGGAATCGCGCGGAGTCGGCGCCGGCGACGCAGTGCTGCTATGGGCGGAGAACTGCCCCGAATGGCTTGTCGCGTTTTGGGGATGCGTGTTGCGCGGCGCCATCGTGGTGCCGATAGATAAGATTTCGACGGTTGAGTTTGCCGGGCGTGTGGCGCAGCAGGTGGATGCCAAGTTGTTGGTGTATTCCGAGGCCATTTCTGTCGCTGGCTTCGGCGTCGCGTCCCTGGCGATCGAATCACTTTGCGAAACGATCGCAGCACATTCGCCCACGCTGTATGCTTCGCCGTCCCTTACTCGCAAGGACGCGGTGGAAATTGTCTTTACGTCCGGAACTACCGCCGAACCGCGCGGAGTGGTGATCACGCACGGGAATGTGCTGGCGAATATCGCGCCGCTGGAACCTGAAATCCAGAAGTATCTGCGATACGAGAGAATTTTCCATCCACTGCGATTTCTCAATCTGCTGCCATTGAGCCACGTCTTTGGCCAGCTTCTCGCGATTTTCATTCCACCGATGTTGGGCGCCATGACTATTTTTCTGGAGTCATTCAGCCCTGCCGATCTGCTTGAAGCAATTCGGCGGGAGCGGGTCTCGGTGCTGGTGGCGGTTCCCCGGCTGATCGAATCGCTCGAACGCGAAGTAGAGCGACGATTGGAAATGGAAGGCAGGCAGGAAGAATTTCGGAAGGATCTTGCAGCAGCCGATGGGCAGCATTTTCTCAGACGCTGGTGGCGATTTCGGCGAATCCACGGGCTGCTGGGATGGAAATTCTGGGCATTCATCTCGGGAGGCGCAGCATTGCCCGGCGCGGTGGAATCGTTCTGGAACCGTCTCGGCTACGCGGTGATCCAGGGTTACGGCATGACGGAAACGACCGCTTTGATCAGCCTGAACCACCCGTTCCGATTGGGCAAAGGGTCGATTGGCAAGCTGTTTCCCGGGCTGGAAATGAAAGTCGGTGCAGGCGGTGAAATTCTGGTGCGCGGCGAAAACGTCGCCGCGGGCTATTGGCGGAACAAAGAGCTGCAGCCGGTGGTAGAAGAGGATGGTTGGTTCCACACCGGCGATCTGGCGCAGGTGGATGAAAGCGGCCAATTGTTTTTCAAGGGCCGGCAGAAAAACGTGATCGTTACGCCGGCAGGGATGAATATTTATCCCGAGGATCTGGAACGAGCGCTGCGAGAGCAGGCCGGTGTGAAGGACTGCGTAGTCTTGGGAATCGAACGAGATGGAAACGCCGAGCCTTGCGCAGTTTTGCTGCTGGACGATCCGGCGAGCGATCCCGAGCCGATCATTGCGGCGGCGAATAAGACGTTAGCGGATTTTCAGCGAATGCGGCGCTGGTTCGTGTGGCCGGAGCCGGATTTCCCCCGCACGCCGACGCAAAAGCCGGCACTGCAGCTGATCCGCACAGCGGTCGAAGGAAAACTTGGCGGCGGACACCAGGGGCCCCGCGACACAAACACCGTGGCTAGCTTGGTGGCGCGCATCACGGGGCGACCGGCTGGCGCCCTGGCGGCGACATCCGTCCTCGATCAAGAGCTGAATTTGAATTCGCTGGATCGCGTCGAATTGATGGGCGAACTGGAAGAGCGCTATCAGGTGGACTTGAGCGACGTGAAATTTTCCGACGCAACGACAATCGGTCAGCTGGAAGAGCTGATCCGCAATCCGCCGCAAGCAGCGGTGGAAATCAAATATCCGCGATGGCCGCAGAATTGGCTCATCACGGCCATCCGCATCGGCGTTTATTACTTGTTAGTGTGGCCGGCCACCTACTTGCTTGCGGCACCGCGAATTCGTGGCCGCGAAAATCTGCGTGGCCTGTCGGGTCCTGTGCTGGTTGTTTCCAACCACGTGACTTACGTGGATATCGGATGGATTTTGGCAGCGTTGCCGGCAAGATTTCGTCATCGGCTCGCGACAGGCATGAGAGCCGAACGCATCGCGATAATGCTGCGGCCGCCGGCAGACATGGGTTTACTGGAACGCCTCAGCGAGCGCCTGAGCTATTTTCTCGTGTTCGCGCTTTTCAATGTTTTCCCGCTGCCGCGGGAATCTGGCTTCCGGCGGAGCTTTGCATTTGCCGGAGATTTGGCGGACCGTGGCTGGAATACGCTGATCTTTCCTGAAGGCATTACTACGCCTGATGGACTCCTCCATCCGTTCCGCGCGGGGATTGGTCTGCTGGCCAAGCAGCTGAAATTACCCGTCGTACCGATTCGCCTCGACGGCCTTTTTGACATGAAAATAGAAAACCGCATTGCGCATTGGCCGGGAAAGGTGCGCGTTTCCATCGGAGCGCCGATTCAGTTCCCTTCGAACGCGGATGCGATGGCGATAGCTCGCGAACTGGAGCAGCGAGTGGCCGCTCTTGGATGGGCCGCGCAGAAATAGCTGTAAGATGCCAGCAGTGCAAATATCAAATAGTTCGGTCCGGAATCGCGTGGAATCAAGCAACGGGAACCCGGAGATACGGTTCTAGTTGGCCTCGCCTTGATTGCTGATCAAGTCGCGCAATTCCTGGTAGCTTTCTTGTACATCCAGTGAGCAACTGAGCCGCTTATCGAGGTCGATCGTTATCCGCCGGACCTCCTCAAGAAAAGCCATGTAGCGCATAAAAAAGCCACGGCGAAGCCGCGGAAAGCGGTGAAAAGTGATACTGGTGCGGTGGGGATCACGCGGCCCCGGAACATATACCGACCTTCCTTCCAGCCGCCAGACAGCCTCGCGCGGTATTCTTATTTTCCGTCCCGTCGTCTCAGTTACCGTGATGGTTTCCATTTGAAGCTCCTTTGAAACTCTTTGGATGCATCGGTCATGCCAGCTGTTGGCATAGCTTCCGCATCGAGCGGGCCTTCGCAAACTCGGGGAATCCCGGTCCATTGTAAAACCGAAGGGGTTTGTACGGAAGTCCCGTTGATTTATCGCACCTTCGACTCTTACATCACGTATTTTTTCGATCTGAATCCTGAATGCTGCGCTGATCGAGACTCGCTATCGCTGGCGCACTTCGCGCGGCGGTGAGGCCGCCAGGCCACCAGTTCCAATCGCCCGCAATGCGAAGGAGCGCGGGACCGATCACAATCCGAACTAGCGTCGCGTCTATCAACACGGCGATCGCCAGCGTAAATCCGATCATCTTGACCACCAGGAAATCTCCGAAGGTGAATGCCGCAAATACCACGATCATGATCGCGGCGGCGCTTGTGATCAGGCCCGCGGTCCTGGCCAGTCCCTCCGGGATCGCATCCATTTCACTCAGCCCGCTCCTTCTGGCTTCGAGAACGCGTGCGACCAGAAATACCTCGTAGTCCATGCTTAGTCCGAAGACGATGGCAAACGCGACGATCGGTACCAGCGGAAACACGCTACCGGTTCCTTGGGGAATTCCCAGGAACTTGCTTCCATGTCCGTCTTGGATAACGAAAACCAAGGCTCCGAAGGCCGCAGCGACCGAGAATAGGTTCAGTGCGATGGCCTTCACGGCGGCGAAGATCGAACGGAACCCGCACAGCAGAGCCAAGAGCGTCCCTCCCACTACTAACGCCATTACAGACGGAAAGCGCTTTCTGATGATCGTTTCATAATCGGCGTTGAGCGCCGGGATGCCGCCAACAAGAAGGGTTGCGCCAGGCACCCCGGTGAGAGCTGGCGCGCCGGTCTTACGCAGCTCCCGCACCCAGTTGACCTGGCCGCGCAGCGAGACCGAACTCGCGGGTAACACCTCGAGCAGCGCGGCTCGCCCGTCACTACTAAGGAACGTTCGACGCGTATCCCGCGAGAGATCAGTGAGCGAAGATCGGTTGCCCTGCGCAAGCGTCGTGATAGAAATCACCCGGTCACAGCGAGGGTCGGCCGCGAGGCGCTTGCTGAGGCGATCCACCGCATTCCACCCCGCGTCGGTTTGCGCGATGGAATCCGTTGGAAGTTCGACGATGACGCGCAGCGATTCAACAACGCCGCCTCGATCCATCCGTTCAAGAGTGTGCAGCGCATGGACGGATTCCGCCGCCTGCGGAAGCCAATCCCCTCGGGGGAGGCTGGTATCCAGGTGTCTGGCCTGCCACGCGAGCAAAAGCAAGGGAGTACCCGCCAAGAAGAGGGCCAGCCAGGGATGCGCGACGATCGTCTTTCCCCACTGTCGCCAACGATTTCCTGTACGCGCGGCCCGCTGCGCATCCAACTTGGGAGTAAAGGGCATTCGGCCAAGATCAATTCGCGGACCGAGCAATACCAGCGCTGCCGGAACCAGGGTATTTGTAAGCAACACACTCATTCCCGTCACTAGGAATCCCGCGACACCGATGGAACGGATTTCGCTGATCGGAACCGTCAAAAGGGCAAGAAATCCGATGGCTACAGTGGAGGCTGAAATCAAGAGCGTGCGGCCAGCCTGACGCGCCGCGATCACCCCCGCCGTGGGTCCGTCGTTCCCGGCGGCAATCGCTTCCCGGAAGCGGCTGATCATCAGGAGCGCATAGTCGATTCCCAGGCCTAGGCCAAGCATGGTGGCCAGATTCTGAACCAGAATGGACAAGTGCCAGCGCTGGGCCAGAAATCCCGTAATCGCCAGTGTTGTTGCAATCGCAAGCTGGCCAACCGCCAATGGAATCACGGCGGCCATCAGGCTTCCAAACGCCACCAGCAAAAGCACAAGCGTCGCGGGGATTACCAGGCTTTCGCCGCGATGTACGTCGGCGGCACTCGCTTTCCGAATATCGAAGTTCAGTGGAATTTCGCCTGTAAGTTCGAGCTTCACCGCCGGATAACGGCCGCGCATTTGATTTTCCAGCGAGCTTGCCAGCTGGTGAATCTCCGGAACAAGCGATTCGACTGGACCGCCGGTCGACGTGAGTCCTATGAGAACCAACGTTCCGCCTTCCCGGCCCAGAAAAATCGGATCGCGCAACTCAAGGTAGGACACCACACCCAATACGCCGGGCTGCTCTTTCAGTGCCGCCACGATGGTTCCTAGCGCTTGGCCGCCTTCGTCCGAATTCGCCGGCGGCAGTCCTTCGATCACCAGGACAACGCGGTCCACAAAGGGGGAGTGAAAACGAGTTGCCAGCTCGTCCCTCACAATTTCAGCCTGACTCCCTTCCACACGGGTTGCAGTCTCCAGGCGGCGCTCCGCATGAAAAGAAAACGGAAGAAGTGCGATGGTTGCTGCGAGGACGATCCCTGACACCAAAAAACGGCGCACAAGCATAGCCACAATAATGTCACATCTCACAAAATCGTCGTCACCAAAACTCTGCGCTGACGCCTAAGGACTACACGAGCGAAAGTCGTGCTCCGTACGGAATTGGTGCCTACATTTGCGCTGGGTTTCGCGAGTTTACATCTGCGCAACACTCACTTACGGAGCTATGTCAATCTGCTAAACTTTGCCCCGCCGATTTAGGAGGGCCTATTCGTATCTTACTTTTGCTCGGGCTGCTTGCCGCCATCCAACCTGGAGTAGCAGACCCGCGCGTTGGTTCGTGGACGCTCATCTCTGCACAGTCCACTCTGGACCCTCCGAACCGGCTGGCCATTACGCCTGTGCATGGCGGCTCGCATGTGGTGATGTCCGGCGAAACCCATCTTGATTTCACTGCTAATGCGAACGGACACCAATCACCCGCGCCGGGCAATCTGGCGTTCAATCAAATTGAACTGCGCAGGATTAATAAGAGGCAGGCGGAGGTCAAGGAAGAGAAGGATGGAGCCGTGGTGGCGACGGTTCGCGAAAAGCTCTCGAATGATGGGAATGAGCTGACCGCTACGACGGCAAGGACGGGCCACACCGACAAGATCACCGTGTGGACGCGCAGCGGGGGCAAGAAGGTCGCGAATGACCTCTTCGCAGGCGAGTGGACGCAGGACCTCAGCAAAACCCGTATGCGGCAAGGTTTGCTGCTAAAAATCGAGGCGGACGGCAACGGCGGGATCCGTTTTCTGGGTGACTTCAGCTATACCGCCCGTTTTGACGGAAAGCAATATGATCTAACGAACTCGCGCAACGATACCGTGACGCTTGAACTGGTGGATCCGCATACGGTGGACGCGATCTACCGCCGGGACGATCAAGTCACGCAAAAGGATCGGTGGGTAGTTTCCGCAGACGGGCACCAGATGACACTATCCACCACCGGCACGTTGGAAACGGGTCAGCGCGTAACCGAGAAGCTCACATTTAAGAAGCAGTAGCGGATATTGCATCTGTCCAGTCCGCGAGGCCATCGCTCGCCGGCACCGCGTTGACCTCACGAGCCGCCACCGAAATGATCCCCTTGCGATGCATGAATTTCAGAATGCCGTTGACCGTATCTTCCAGAGACGGATCTGCCTTGCCCCACACGGAGGCATCGCGGGCCTTTTGATAAGACGAGCTGTCGTAGCGTTTGAATTCCATCGCGGAGATGTTGTCGACAGAGCCGACCAGAAAATCCAGCAGCGGAAACAGAAGATCTTCCTTCCGGCATCTGCGAATCAGCTCCGGAACGAAGTCGGGAAGCCTGAATGTTTCAAACTGGCGGCCGGTCGCTTTGGTAATCAGCGCGGTTATATCCATCATGTTCGAATAATCGTCGCGCGTCACATGGTAAGTCTTATTCCCTGTGCCGCGAGTGGTAGAGATCGCCACGATGTTGTTCGCCACAATGTCCGCCGGAACAAAGCTGACCTGGTTGAGCGTATCAACGCCAATGCCGTGATTCACCATGAAGGCGACTAAGCGAACGGCGATATCGAAGTTGTTGCCTCCGCCCGTGACGGAAGGACTCACCAGCGCAGGGCGGAAAATCCGCGCGGAAAGTCCCCGGTTGCGCGCGTCCACAACCACCTGTTCGGCTACCCATTTCGATTGGCTGTACCCAAAATCGAGCAGCTCCATATTCTCGTTCAGGTCGGTCTCATTGAGGACTGATTTCACCGCCCAGCCAAACACGAAGGTCGTCGAGACATAATTGAATTCTTTAGGCCTTCCTTCGAACGCGAGTCTTACGACCTCATTGGTTCCCAGCACGTTCGCGTCCCGCATCAGGTCGTAGTTGAAGAGGTAGTTCACGGTCGCACCGTTGTGGAAGACCGTGTCGATTTCACTCGCGAGGAAATTCCACTCGTCCGGCGTCAGGCCCAGTTTTGGCTGCCCTAGATCTCCGCAGACGGGGATCACCCGAGCCTCGAACATCTCCATCAGACTCAGCGAGCACGGTCCGATTGACTCCATCGCGTTCCGCAGTCTTTGTTTGCCTTGCTTTTCGTCGGAGGACCGGACGAGAACATAGATCTTCGCCCGGGTCTGTTCCAGCAAGCTTTTCATGAGGAATGGCCCTATGAAGCCGGTACCGCCAGTGAGCAGCACCCGCTTCAGCACCGGCGTCTCCGGCATGGGCACCGGCACAGGAGGCTCGAAGATGAGCTTCCTGTCGTTGCTCATCATCCGCTTCTCAGCGGCCCGCTGCTCTTCACGGAAAGCCGCCAGGGAATGACGCAGATGAACCAGTGCCTCTTCGGGAGCGCGCTTCAACTTTTCGGCTAGTCCAAACAGCTCGGCTACGCCCACACGCTGAATCACGCCAATATCTACCTGCCTCGCCAACAACTCGGCGCCTTTATCTTTCAGGAGTTCCTTGAGCTCGTGAACGAACACAACAAGATCCAGGGAATCCAGCCCAGCCTCGACGAGGTTGTACGATTCCTTACCCGTCAAGTTGTACTTGGCTTTCAATTCGGCGAAAGAGGAATGCACGTCGGAATCACACAGGGAGTTCCCGGCGTCCTTCTCCCGCGAAAAATCCGAAAGAACGGTGAACTGGCCTCGCTGCCACATCTGCTTGGTCTTGTGGCGCATGATCTTCCCCGAACTCGTTCTGGGGATCGCACGCGGCGCGATGATCGAAATCACCGCCACTTCCACGTTGAGATAATTTCGGACTGCGGCGGCAATTTTTCGTGCGTCGGGAAGCGCTTTGGGATTTTTGGCTTCAGCGACGATTGCGAGCGCAGGTTCGCTGTCTTCCTGAATCTGGAACGCGGCGACGCAGTTGTGCCGGATCAGACCGGATGATTTCTCCACGACGTTCTCAATGTCGTGCGGGTAATAGTTTTGCCCGCGGAGAATAATCATGTCCTTGATGCGGCCGCAGACGTAGAGTTCGCCGCCGTGAAAGAATCCTATATCGCCGGTCCGGAGGTAGCCGTCGTCATAGGGAGTATCGTCCACAAGCCGCGCACGAAACTGCTTCAGAGTTAATTCGGGATTGTTCCAGTAGCCCCGGCACTTACCGCTTCCGGCGACCCAGATTTCACCGGTGCGCTCTGGCTTGAGCACGAAGTGCCCCTCCGGATCCACAATCTTGACGTCGAGACCCGGCAGCGGCGTACCACAACTGACAATTTGCGTGGCCCCGTCGATTTCAGAGACCTCGGTAGTCATGCGGGCTGTGCCCAGGGAGAGGGCACGTTTGTTGACGGAAACGATGTTGCGGCCGCCCAGTGAGACCGCCAGAGTATTCTCAGCCAGCCCGTAGGCGACGTGGAAACTCTCGGACTTCAGTCCATAGGACTGAAACGCCTCCAAGAACCGTCTGAACGTATCCGGCTTTACGGGTTCCGCGGCGCACATCAAAACGCGAAGCGAACTGAGATCGCAAGCCTCCAGGCTTTCCTTGGAAAGTCTACCGGCGCGCAGGCAATAGTCGTAGGCGAAGTTGGGCGCCGCCGTCGCGGTGGCGCGGTAGGCCGTCATTGCATCGAACCACAGGATCGGCCGCTGAATGAAGTCCGTGGGAGAGAAACCGTACGTCGTGCCACCTTTCAGTGCTGGATATAGGTAGCACCCGATCAATCCCATATCGTGATACTGCGGAAGCCAGGAAACGACGACCGGGGAGGAATGGTCGATCACCAGCGGACATGTATCCAGAATGTTTTCGTGCGTAACAATCACGCCCTTGGGCTCCATCGTCGAACCCGAGGTGTACTGGAGAAACAAGATCTTCGAATGTTCGGCAGCGGGCCGACCCGCGATCGCATCCACGAAATCTTCCGTGGCAATCCACGGCAGACCGGAAATGTAATCCACGTCAATCCCGCACGCCGAGACTCCACTTCTGGCGAGATTCGTCTTGAGGGATGCCTGGAAGTCTCTGCTCGTTAGGATCCCAGCCGCCTGGCAATCCTTGGCGATGTGGACCAGCTTGTAAAGCGCGCTCTGAAAACCACGCGAACTGGGGGGATACACCGGCACGGGGATCAATCCGGCGCGCACGCAGCCAAAAAACGCGCAGATCATTTCGAGCCCCGGCGGGTAGGCAAGCAGCAGTCGGTCGCCCGCCGCAAAACGACCCTCTTTCCACAAATGTCCGGCAATCGCCTCCGCTCGGTGGAGAAACGACGCGTAGGTGTAGCTTTCGGTCGGATGACCGTCTACATCAAGGTACGAATAAAGAAGTTTGTCCAGGTGCTCATCTGCCAGCCTATCCAGGTGGCCTAAAATTGACGCCGCCATCAATCAGCAATCCTCCAATCTTGAATAGAACGCAAGTCAGTAAGGGAAACATCGCTCCCTAGGGTGCGAGTTGATCCGCGGTTGAGTTGGAAAGTGCAGGCCTGAAATGTAGGCGCAAGGTGAGAATGTACGCGAATTTTTCTCAGCATAGGCGTCGCTCGACGCTTTTGGCGAACGGATGTTTTCCTTTTTGCCGCACAAAGGCGCGAACGGGAATTTCGGAGCTCCGCCGACCTTCTGTGGTCCCTCGCAGGAAGCCCGGTTCAGTATGGTTCATCGAAGGTTTTATATTAACAAAGCGTTATGGACAATTCCATGCGTCATCGCTCTGATTGTTCACATCACGCAACTAGGCACCGTGCGTTCCGAATGTCCTTGAATGTCTTTACGAGCCCGCATTAAAATCGTGCTGCGAGGCTGTCGGCGGCGCGGCGCCGGTTTCGCTTAGGATCAGGACCCCGGATGCGGCGTATGGAACGCCTCGGGCCCAATTAGGATGTGCGCGGAGGCGCCGGTGACGCTCGAATCCGAAGTATTGATTACGCAAGATCCGGAAACTCCGGATCTTGTGCCATCGGAATCCTCTGCGGCGTCCGCTACCGAACCCGTCGGTGCCTCTTCCTTCCCGAAAGTTTTACGTCGCCGCCTGGATAGGTTTTTTGCCGACCAGAACGTTACTCACAAAGCGGACCGCGCGATGTGGGTCAAGATCGCTGTGGGTCTGGCGGTGCTCGTGGGCGCCTGGATTGCTCTATATGCTCTGAGGCCCGATTCCTGGAAGTTTGTCGCTCTCTACCTTCTAGGCGGCCTCGCGCAGACGTTCCTTTTGCTGAACATTGCCCATGACAGCAACCACAACGCCATCTCGTCACGGCCGCGCGTCAACAAAACCCTGAACTATGTCTTCGATTTGTGCGGCATCAGCTCGTACATGTGGCGGATCCTCCATCATCGCGGCCATCACTCCTGCATCAATCTCCACGGCGAAGATGATGCGCTTTCGGGACGCGGCATCTTTCGCTTTACCCCCTATGAATCCCGCGCGCCGTGGCACCGTTTCCAGCACATCTATGCGCTGTTCTTTTACGCCATGTTCTCGCTCGACTATGTTTTTTTCAGGGACTTCGAGAGCTTTTTCTTCCCGTCTCACGATTATCTGAAACGCGCCAATCATCCCCTGCGCGAATATGCCATTCTGATCGCCGGCAAGGCCTTCTACCTCACTTACATGCTCATCTTGCCGGTGATGGTGCTCGGGAAATCACCTCTGCTGGTCGCCGGAGCGTTCCTCCTAGTCCATTTGTTCGTCGGTTTAGCCGTGACGCTTGTATTCCAGACGACGCACACCATTGACACCACCTACTTTCCCACGGACCGCGGTGAGTTCGACAACGGCGTGTATCACATCTTCGCTACAACGGCGGATTATGCGACGGAAAACCCTCTGGTCGGTTGGCTCGCGGGCGGGCTCAACCATCACATCGTGCACCACCTTTGCCCGTTCGTGTGCCATACCCACTATGCACCGTTAACCAGGATCGTGAAGCAGACCGCCGGAGAGTTTGGCGTACCTTATCGGCAGCACCCCACCATGACCCAAGCGATCCGGCATCATCTGATACTCTTGAAGCAACTGGGGAACGAAAACTGATTCTGAGCATTTTATCTTTACCTATGGTCCCGCTAACTCTTCCCACAAGTGACATGAAATCATCTGCGGTTCGAAGCAAGTGTCAGGACGGCAGGGTATGACCGCATCCGCGCCTGTCCCCGTTGTTTCCCGATTTCGCTGCTTTGCGGATTCTCGCGCGATGTTCCGCAATCCCGTGCAGGTTTTGTCTAGCTACACTGGAGCTTTCGGCGATACATTCCGGATCTATTTGGGCGGCCTCAAAGAAGCGATCGTTACGATCGATCCCGCTGTCATTCAGCACGTGTTAAAAACCAATTCGGAGAACTACCAAAAATCCCATATTCAAGTTAAGCGTATGGGCCACTTTCTGGGCAAAGGTCTTCTCACCACGGAAGGAGAAGCTTGGCGCACGCAGCGGCGTCTCATCCAGAAAGGCTTCGATCGAGCGCAACTCGATGCGCTGTCCTCAATCATGCGAGACTCTCTCGCCGACTCGCTGCGGGATTTTGACGCTCAGGCTCGCCGCGGTCCCGTCGATATCTACCCCCGGCTGATGAAGATTACCTTCGCGATGGTCGCCCGATCGCTGTTTGGCGCACGGTTGAAGGATGAAGACATCGATCTCGTTAGCCACACCATCTGCACCGTCCAGGAATTCATCGTTCGACAAACCCTTCAGCCCTATCTGAATCCCTGGTTCGCCGTGTCGGGGGAACTGCGCAGGCACGAAGACATGCGCACCCGCGCGGACGCTGTTCTGCTCGAATACATCAAGAAGCGTCGCAACGAACCGCCCGGCAACGATCTGCTGCAGACTTTGATGGATGCGCGCTACAGCGATGGCCAAGGCATGAGCGACCAGCTCATCCTAAGCGAAAGCATGCAACTGCTCGTCGCCGGCCATGAAACATCCTCGAATGCGCTATCGTGGCTTTTTTATCTTTTGAGCTCGCGTCCGGATTGTCTCGAAAGGGTAAGGCAGGAATTCGATTCCGTGCTGGGCGAAGCGCCGCTAGGCTACGCCGACGTTCCCAAATTCGAATTTACCACTCAGGTCATCATGGAAGGACTTCGCCTCTACCCGCCGTTTTGGATGATCGACCGCATGGCGGTCGCGGACGACCGCGTAGGCGACCTCGCCATTCCCGCCGGCTCGACGGTCATTGTGTATGTATATGGCGCGCACCACGCTCCGCGCTACTGGCAGGATCCCGAAAATTTCGATACGGAGCGTTTCACCAAACCGAACGACAAGCTGCGCGCGCCGTTCACCTTCCTTCCGTTCGGGGGCGGACCTCGAGGGTGTATCGGTGGAAATTACGCGATGCTGCAGATCCTCATGATTCTGAGCGATCTGCTCAGAAAATACGACTTTCAATTGGCTCCAGGCCAAACAATCGAAGCTCGTCCCATGGTCATCCTGCGCCCGAAGCACGGAATTCGCATGACGTTCACGAATACCATCGCGCCGGCCCGCTGCATCGCATAAGACGAGATCCAGTCGGAATCGAACTTGAGTTCTAATAAGTTGTAATGCGCGAAACATTGAGACAGCGTTTGTTGTACAGCCGGTTCCGACGCGCACATCCATTGTGCCGCAGACATGATGTAGACTCGCAAGCTCGAAACCTTTTTTGACCATCAGCTGACGGTTTCGTGAGGGGGCCATAGCATGCGACTTACAGTTCTGTGTCTTGCAGCGTCCAGCTTGTTTGCATTCCCCAGTCGCGCACAGGCTCCTGCGGAAGTTCCAGTTTTCCAGATCACGCCACCCGCGGGTGGCTTCAAGATTACTTTCAACGTCAAGGCCTCGGTGCCGATCCAGGGCGTTTTCGAAAAGTGGGACGCTACCCTCAAATTCGCGTCTGCCGACGTTACCACTGGCGTTTTGGACATCAAGGTCGATGCTGCGAGCGTGAATACCGGAAGTGGGTTGAAGGACGGCAAACTAAAGGGCAAGGATTTCTTCGACGCGAAAAATAATCCCTACATCACGTTTCATTCCGGCAAAATTCAACAGACCGGTCCCACCACCTTCGATATTCCCGGCACGTTTACGATTCGCGGAGTGTCGAGACCCGAGACGTTGAACCTTACATTGTCCGGCAAGGGGACGGGCACGGGCAGTGTGAAAGGCTCGATGGCGTTCGACCGCAAGGACTACGGCATGAATAGCGGCATTCCCTTTATTAAAATTGCCGATCGCGTTGAAGTGGATGTCGCCCTCCAAGCCAAACAAGTCAGCGGACCTCGCCTGGTTTACAAGGAATAGCCGCCCTGGCTCCCTTGAATTCGTCGCGCCCTTTTGGAAGTGGGGCTAGCTCCTCGAAAGCCGAGTAAGTCCGGATCCGGTATTCCAACCGTCGGATAACCGAGGTTAGCGGGCGCGCCCCCCAAAAGGCAGCACTAGAGTGTGCGGCGACTCGCCTCGATTCGGGCACTATTCGCGGCGAATACATCCTCGCGGACAGCATTTGTCTCGGTCAGAGCATGGAAAGATTGAGAATCAGAAACCTAGTTACCGTCCGTGCCGCCGTTTGAATCGGCGCAAAAACCCGGCCAAAGATCTCTTCTTGCTGCCTCTTGGTGCCTCGTTTTTTCGCAACGCCCAACCCATCAAAAAGATATGGCGGAAGCGTGTGGGAGTCGAACCCACCATCCTGGCCGCTGAGGACAGGATCAATGGCTTTGAAGGCCACGAGGATCACCGGACCCTATTCGCCTCCCCTGTACAAACGAATGAGCATCACAGCTGTGTCGGCACAAAAAGTCGTAGACGGACGTTTTTTGCAGACCAGCTTGCCTACGCGTTGTTGCGCTTCTTGGCGGAAAGGATTATAGGGGGCTTACGGCGGTGCTTCAACTTTTGTGCACGGAGAGTCAGGGCTTCGGCGCGGCTGTAGCGAATTTTTTGCGGGCCAGCTCGAGTAGCTTGGGATCGGTGCAGACTTCGTAGTAGGCGCGGGTGCCTTGCGCTCCGACCTTGGCGCCGGGCAGGAGCTGGTGGACGAACCCTTTGCGGACGACGACGGGTTCGAGCGTGTCTCCGAGCGGCACTTCACCGAAATAGAGTTGGGCGCGTTCTTTGCCCCAGGGCATCGGGAAATTTCCGCCCATGGGCGACATGGCGATTTCGGCGCTCAACTTCTGAAAGCCTTCTTCGTTTAGCTCGATGCCATTCAGGTTATAGCGTACCAGCAGTTCTTCGCCCTCGTCTTCCGCGGCGTCTTCCATCAACGGTTGCAGCAAAAAGACGTTGAACGGCGACGGATTGTTCGCAAACAGGCGCTTGGCGATCTTCGTGCAGCTCGAAAGACGATCGGACAGGTTCAGCGCGCGCGAAATCATGATTTTGGATTCGCCGTCCATCCAGAGCGAGGGCGCGGAATCCTGGAACGCCACGCCTACGCCGATCTCAAGCGGCGGCAAGCCGGTGGATTTGGTGCGGGCGTTGTAGGCCTGCGTCACCGCGAGAATTTCGCGCGAGAGAATGCAGGCGCGGGCGACGCCGCGCGTGGTGGCGCGGGTGGATTCGGTTTCGTAGATCGCCAGAATGATCGCGTCGCCTTCTATAAACACCGTGGCCGCGCCGAAGCGCTCCAGCATGCGCTTCACCGGTTCGTGCAGGTTCATGCTGAAGTGCGAGGCAGGATTTAGGCCCTTCGCCAGCAGGTCCTTGGTGATGCCCGTGGAGCCGCGCACGTCGGCTTTGATGACGGTGTGATTTATTACTGGATCGTCGGTGGGGCGACCCTCGTCAGCGTGCAGAAATTCGAAGAGGCTCTTGTTGACGCGTGACAGTTCTCTCGCGCGTTCGGAGCGCACGAGATTGATGCGTTCCATCCAAGCAGCCACGTGTTGGTAGTTGCGCCGATCGCGCCGCAGGCGCATCAGGTCTTCCGCGAATTGCAGGACTGTTGCCAATTGCTCTTCGCGGGTGCGGCGACGAATGGCGCGCGAAGCATCGTCGAGGCGCTTCATCGAAATCTTTCGTGCTGGGAACTGTTCCAGAATAGCTTCCACGCGCTTGGCTTCGTCGCGATTTACCAGCGCTTTTTTCAGGGCTTGCAAGTGGACCGGCGGGCAGTAATCGGCATAGATCCGGCGCAATTCGTAGCCGGCGAGCACGTGAAAGAGCAGGTCGCGTTCCTCGAGGCGATGGAACCACTCTTCCAGAAGCTGCGAGCGCGTTTGGCGGGTGTTTTCGCCTTCACCGGCGGGAGCTTGCGCATCGAACAAGCGGCGTGCGTTCTGGGGCTGGTTGAGGTAATCGCCGAGCCGGTTGCGATATTCCTCGATGCGGAAATTCATGTGCTGCTTGGCGGAGTCGATCTGCGGGCCCAGCTCCTCGAGCGTCTTTTCGGCCAGCGCTAACTTCTTGCGCAATTCCGAAATTTCAGCGTGAGAGCCGGGCGCGGCGGCGCCTTTGCGTTTGAAAATCGAGGGAAACAAACTATCACCATCACAGGATCGTCCGGAGGCTTCCTCGAGCTCCTCTTCCATCCGTGCAATCTCGGTGCGTTTTTGGCGTGCTTGCTCGAGCAGCCTTTCATGCGCTTTGCGAGCCTTGCTCAGATCATCTGCGTTGTCGCCCGTCAGCACAAAATCGCGGACCAGATCCAGCAGGAGCGTGTCGAAGACTTCGAAGCGGTCGGGATCGTTGACGAAGTTCGCTACCAGCACGTAGTGTTCGAGAAAAAGATGATCGTCGTTGCCGTTTTCGACGAAGAGAAAGCGGTTCTGCAGCAGTTCGTAAGTATCGTGAAAATCCTCGCCGAAAAGCGCGCGGCGGGATTTCGAGAGCGTGCCTTCTTCCACTTCGCGCCAGATCCGGCATAGGGTTTCGCCCACCTGACGGTAGACATTTTTCTTGTCCGACTGCATTTCTGCGATCTTTGCGCGCATGACGTGCGCTTGTTCGCTGTGCTCGAAGTGTTCGCCGCGCGCGCGAATCCAGTCCTTGCACTCGACCAGCATGCTGGAAAACTGAGTGGTGATTTCAGAGGTGAGGTGCTTGAGCAGCGCGAGTTGGTGCAATATGTCGCTTTCGATGGATTGCTGAAACTTCGCGCGGGTGACGGAGGCTTGCAAAACCTCGGTGAGGAGCTTGCGGAACGCGCCGTGCTCCGGTGCGCCGGATTGCTTGCGGTCTTTGCCGTAGAATAGGCTGATGTTGACGCTCTGGCGGACCAGATCCTGCAGGTATTTCCTGGTGAAATCCACGAAGCGCGGGCTGAGGAAAACGTCATAATGGATGTTGTCCACGCCCACAGTGAGATTGGGCAAGCGGATTTCGGCGGAATACGACTCCAGCTTCATCCGGGCAGGATGGTCGGGTGACGGCGCGATGCGGAGATCGGGCATACGGGCGCAACGAGACGAAGATCGACTCTAGCTAGGTGAGGTGTACGGCGCAATGGAACGGTTCGTATCCGTTAATGATTTTTCCGGCAGCAACGCGGGGCCTGGGGCGCTTGGTGCGGAGACGCCGGAGGACCGGGAGTGGGGCGTCGAAGGCGCCGGCTCTGATGCGGATGCGGAAGCGACTGGAAGCGGGTTGGGCTCATCGAAACGGCCTGATCAAGGCCCTTGCCTCTACCTGGGGCCGAGAGGCCAAAGGTGCGGAGACCCGGCCATTTCCGGAGGCTTTTGCGCACGGCATCAGCCGGGCGAACTGGGCGGACCGAAGGTTGCTGCGAGAGGGGTTTCACGCGCGGTCGCAGCGGGTATCGGAATCCTGGCCGCAATGTGGCCTGTGATTGCCGATGTGCTTCGCGAAGTGCTGCGTTGGATCCATTCTCACTAAGTTGAATGTGCCGCCGACGAGCGTGGCTAGCGTAGATCTGCACTCCGAAATTGAGGTTTCCGGGTAGAATACGGAGCCATGTCCAAACTGATGGAAGGCAAAACGGCGATTGTCCTAGGCGTATGGAACAAATGGAGCATCGCGTATGCGATTGCGCAGGCCTTCGCGCGCGAAGGCGCCACGCTCCTGCTTACTTACCAAAATGATCGCGCGAAGCCGACGGTGGAAGAACTTGGCAACGAGCTGGGCGCGAAGGGATTTTATCCTTGCGACGTGCAGCAGCAGTCGGATATTGATGGCTTGGCTGAATCGCTAAAGCGAAATGGGCACAAGCTCGACGCGGTAGTTCACTGCCTGGCATTTGCCAACCATGAGGATTTGAACCAGCCATTCTTGAACACGTCGCGCGATGGTTTCAAGCTCGCGTTGGACGTGAGCGCCTATTCGTTGGTTGCCATCTCGAAAGCGCTCTCTCCCTTGATGACCACCGGCGGCGCGATTATGACGCTTACGTATCTTGGCTCGACGCGCGTCGTCACCAATTACAACGTCATGGGGATTGCGAAGGCCGCGCTGGAAGCGGAAGTGAAATATCTGGCGAGCGAACTCGGCGCGCACAAGATTCGCGTCAACGCGATATCTGCCGGCCCGATCAAGACCATTTCTGCACGGGGGATCAAGGATTTCTCCAAGGTCCTGGAATTCGTGGCGCAACATGCGCCGTTGCGACGGAATACTGACATCGCGGAAGTGGCTGACGCCGCTGTGTTTCTTGCAAGCGATTTGGGCCGCGGCGTTACAGGTAACACGATTTATGTGGATGCTGGCTTCCAAATCATGGGGCTGGATCCGCCCGCCGCGCCGAAGTGAAGCAGGTCGGCTGGCCGCGATAGTGCTACGCTGCGAGATCATCCCGTAATCATAATTCTGCGAGTTTCCTCTGCGACATGTTCCAGTTGAATCTCCACGGTGGGCCAGCCGGTGCGCAACTTGAGCCGGTCAGGCCATTCGACGATCACTACCGCGTTCTCTGAGAATACGTCTTCGAGGCCCAGTGTTTCGAGGTCATGCAAGCCGTCAATGCGGTAGAGATCCACGTGATACACGCGCGTAGCGCCTTCGTATCTGTGAATGAGAGTGAAGGTGGGGCTGGTGACGTCGTCCTCACGCGCGGCGCCCAGGCCGGCCGCGATTCCCTTCGTTAGAGTTGTCTTCCCTGCTCCGAGGTCGCCCGAAAGCAGAATTAGTACCGGCGGCTTCAGAGCTGCACCGATTTGACGGCCTTGCGCGATGGTCTCTTCGGATGAGTGCGTCAGGATTTCGCGGTTAGCCACGACGGGACTCAGGGTTAAGCATTCGCATAAAAATGTTGGTAGGCGCGCGGAATGGCATGAATCAAGTCGGAAGCCAGCAGCGGAGCTTCGCCGGTGTCCGCATAGGCGATGTCTCCCGCAAGGCCGTGCAGGTAGACGCCGAATGCCAAGACGCGGACCCAATCGCTGGTTCCGAATTGCGCGGTTAAGCCCGCCAGCATCCCCGTCAAGACGTCTCCAGTGCCGCCCGTGCCCATTCCAGGATTGCCGGTGGAGTTTATGAAGGTTTGCCCATCGGGCGACGCGATTACGGTCTGATGGCCCTTCAGAATTACGAACGCGTTCCAATCCGCGGCGGATTTACGCGCAACTTCGACGCGGCGGGATTGGACGTCCTTTATTTGGCATTCTAGGAGTCGCGCCATTTCGCCTGGATGCGGCGTTAGCGCGATCGGCCCTGCGCCGTTTTTCAGTTCGGTCGCGCGGCCGGCGAAGGCGTTCAAACCGTCGGCGTCCAAAACCATCGGGACGGCGCGCTTCGCGACGACAGCGTGAACGAATTGTTGCGTTTCGTCTTGCGTCGTCAGGCCCGGGCCGATCGCGAGGGCGCGTTTCCCTTTCACGATTTTGTCGAAGCGTTCGTACTCGAAGCTGCGCAGCGAAATGGTCCCGGCTTCAGTTGCGGGAAGAGGTTCGGTCATTATTTCCGGCGTGTGCGCAGCGACGATCGGCAGAACCGGCTCGGGCGTCGCCACCGTGACCAGGCCGGCGCCGGTGCGCAGCGCTGCCCAAGATGCCAACACAGCTGCGCCGCTCTTGCCGACCGAGCCTGCAACAATTAGCGCGTGACCGTAGCTGCCTTTGTTGCCGTCCGCACGGCGAGGCTGCGCGAACTTGCTCACTTCTCGCGCGTCAACCCAGCGAATATCACTTTTCCCTGATTCTTCGACCAACTCTGCCGGCGAGCCGATGTGGTGAACGATCAGCTGACCGACGTAATCACCGGACCCGCTGGCGATCATGCCGGTCTTAGGCGCCGTAAAAGTGACCGTATACGCTGCTCGGACGACGGGCCCGGCGGCTTCGCCGGTGTTGGCCACCAGCCCCGAAGGAATGTCCACCGCTACGACAGCAGAGCGCGCGGGACCACGTCGCTGGTTCACGGCTTCGATCACTTCCGCGAGTAACCCGGCGGCCGCGCCGCGCGTGCCGGTGCCTAGTATGGCGTCCACGACGATATCGGCGGATGACAGCGTGGCTTTGGCGCTTTGCCATGCGCTCGAATCGCGATTGACGTGAAGCTCGCCGTACGTCTCTTGCCAACGCTTGCAATTCGTGGCCGCATCGCCACGCATCTCTTCCGGAGCCGCGAGTAAATGGACATCCGGCTTGGCTCCCAAATCGCGCAGGTGCCGGGCGGCCACGAATCCATCGCCGCCATTGTTGCCCTTGCCGCATAGAACGATGATGCGGCGCTGCGCGAAGTCCGGCCAACGTTGCGCGATGAAGCGCGCGACGCCGGCCCCGGCGTTTTCCATGAGCGTGAGGCCAGGAATGCCGTAGCGCTCCGTCGTGAGCCGATCAACTTGCCGCATTTCTTCTGCTGTGAGGATTTTCATGACCGCGATTTACTTCCCGGGAACCAGCGTGGTGCTGTTTTGGACGATGTGACAGCTTAATTTGTGACCACTGCAAATTCTACCATGCGTTTGTGCGACGACATTCCCGTGGCGCGCGGTTCATTGATCAGACGACGCGCCTTGCCCGAGGTTATGACCTAGTGAATAATTGCGCCGACTCGTAAGAAATGAATTGCATGCGGATTCCCGAATGATTTCGCCGCGGGAGTCAGAAACAGTCGTCGGTCCGCTATTTCTCGGAGGCAGTATCGGCGATACGGGGCACGACAAGTGGTTTTTCCAGTTGGGGCATGTTTTTTAGGCGGGATCGCAGCGCGATTTCGTCAGACCGCTTTCGGACAGCTATCGTTTTGCGACGCAGCACCGATGGCGCACTAAAGTGCGCCGCTACAAAACCTTTGCCTACAGCATCCAGCCGCCGGTCACGTTGATGACTTGACCGGTGATGTAGTCGGCGCTGTCGGAGGCGAAGAATTTTACCGCGGCGGCTACGTCTTCCGAGGAAGGTGGACGGCCGATGGGGGAGCGCGCGTCGTGGATGCGGCGGGCTTCATCGGCGGTGAGTTCGCGCTCGTCTATGTTCGATGGGTTGATGACGTTGACGGTGATTCCGTGCTTCGCCTCCTCGATCGCGAGCGAACGCGAGAACGAAACCACGGCTGCTTTTGCCGCTGCGTATGCAGATATGGTGCCTTGCCCGAATCCGCGCTCCGCGCCGACGGCGCCCAGATTCACGATTCGTCCCCAGTGCTGCCGCCGCATCGCGGGTAGCGCTGCTTTGCTCGCGTAAAAAACGCTGAAAAGGTTCGAGGCGATAATTTCTTCCCATTCTTGCAAAGACGATTCGGCGACCGGCTTCCAATTGAACTCGCCGACATTATTTACGAGAATATCGAGGCGGCCAAAACGCTCCAGGACAGTGTCTATGAGAAATTGCACTTTGCCCGCGTCGGTCGCGTCCGCTTCCACTGCAAAACATTCCGTGCCCTGCGCTTGTAATTGGCGGAGCGTATTCTGCGCGGCGGTCTTATTGATGCGATAGGAAATGGCGATGCGCACGCCTTTGCGAGCGAGTCCCTCGGCGATGCCTTTGCCGATGCCTCGGCCGCCTCCTGTGATCAGCGCAGTTTTCTGACGTAGCGGCACGATCGAACGGCTCCCTGAGCGCCGACAGTATAATGAAAATACAGGATTTAGTGTAGGTCTCGCGATCGCCTCTGTTCTTGACCTGGAGCCGCTTTCCTGATACAAAAGTCGATTCTGTGCGGTTACTTACCGCAATCAGCGGGCACCCCATCAAGGAGTTTTTCATCCGGAGGCAGAATGTCGGAATCAGCTTGGACTTATATGTGTGCGAACGCGCGCGCAGTGGAGGGCAACTAATGCGGTATGCATTCAAGAAGCTCTGGTCGCGAGGATGTCGCGCGGCGTGTAGCGGCGCGGCTGTTGCGTCAGCCATTCTTTTGTGCGCGGCGGTGACGCATGCGCAGCCGGCTCCGGAAGCGGTGGGCGGTGAAGCGAACCTGAAGCTGCCGGATTTGTCGTCGGTGACGTTCCTTGGGATTGATGGCCACCGGTTGCTGCTCTTCGGTATTTTGTTTTGTGTGTTCGGGCTGGCTTTTGGTTTGACGATTTACACGAAGCTGAAGAATTTGCCCGTCCATCGCGCCATGCGCGAGATTTCCGAGTTAATTTACGAAACCTGCAAAACGTACCTGATCACGCAGGGTAAATTCCTGCTTCTTCTAGAAGCTTTCATCGCCGTCGTCATCGTGCTTTATTTCGGCCTTTTGCTGCATTACGAAGCGGCGCGCGTAATCATCATCCTGGCTTTCAGCATGGTTGGAATCATGGGCAGTTTCGGCGTGGCCTGGTTCGGGATTCGCGTGAATACTTTCGCCAATTCGCGAACGGCTTTTGCCGGGCTGCGCGGCAAGCCGTTCCCGATTTATCACATTCCGCTGGAAGCCGGGATGAGCATCGGCATGATGCTGATCAGCGTGGAGTTGCTGATGATGCTGTTTATCCTGCTCTTTATTCCCGGCGATTACGCCGGGCCGTGCTTCATCGGGTTTGCGATTGGTGAATCGCTCGGAGCGGCCGCGTTGCGCATCGCGGGCGGCATTTTCACCAAGATCGCCGACATCGGCTCCGATTTGATGAAGATCGTTTTCAAGATCAAGGAAGACGACGCGCGCAATCCCGGCGTCATCGCGGACTGCACGGGTGACAATGCGGGCGACTCCGTCGGGCCGAGCGCCGACGGGTTTGAGACTTACGGCGTCACCGGCGTCGCCCTGATTACGTTCATTCTGCTTGGCGTCAAGAGTCCGATCGTGCAAGTCCAGCTTCTCGTGTGGATTTTTGTGATGCGCATCGCGATGTTGGTGGCCAGCGCGGCGGCGTACTTCCTGAACGACCTGATCGCCAAAGCCCGCTTCGGCAACGCCGACAAAATGAATTTCGAAGCGCCGCTTACTTCGCTGGTGTGGATCACTTCGATTGTCTCGATCGCGATGACCTACGCAATTTCGTCGGTCATCATCCCGGTGCTGGCCGGCGATTGGACGCAATGGTGGAAGCTAGCGACCATCATTTCCTGCGGGACCCTGGCTGGAGCGATCATTCCGGAGTTGGTGAAGGTCTTTACTTCAACGGAGTCGCGCCACGTGAGGGAAGTTGTGTCGTCCGCTGAAGAAGGCGGGGCGTCACTGGGAATTTTGTCCGGTTTCGTTGCCGGGAATTTTTCGGCTTACTACATCGGCTTGGCGATGGTGCTGTTGATGTCGATCAGCTACCTGGTCAGTTTACAGGGCCTCGGCAACCTGATGATTGCAGCGCCAGTTTTTGCGTTCGGCCTAGTGGCGTTTGGATTCTTAGGTATGGGCCCGGTGACGATCGCGGTGGATTCTTACGGCCCCGTGACGGACAACGCGCAATCCGTGTATGAGCTGTCGCTGATTGAGGCGGTGCCGAACATCAAGCAAGAACTGAAGGCGGATTTCGGCATTGACGTAAATTTCGAGCGCGCCAAGGAATTGCTGGAAGAAAACGACGGCGCCGGGAATACGTTCAAAGCGACGGCGAAACCTGTGTTGATCGGCACTGCTGTTGTGGGCGCGACCACGATGATTTTTTCGATCATCATGGCGCTTACCAACGGCATTACCCAGAATGTGGACAAGCTTTCGCTGCTACACGCACCCTTCTTTCTTGGTTTGATCACTGGCGGCGCGATGATTTATTGGTTTACTGGCGCTTCGACACAAGCTGTCACCACCGGGGCATACCGCGCTGTGGAATTCATCAAGGCCAATATCAAACTGGAAGGCGTGGAGAAGGCTTCGGTAGAGGACAGCAAGAAGGTTGTCGCTATCTGCACGAAGTATGCGCAAAAAGGCATGCTCAACATTTTTATCGCCGTATTTTTCGCGACGTTGGCGTTCGCTTTTGTCGAGCCTTTCTTTTTTATCGGTTATCTGATCTCGATCGCGATTTTTGGCTTGTATCAGGCGATCTTCATGGCCAATGCCGGAGGCGCCTGGGACAACGCCAAGAAAATCGTGGAAGTTGAGTTGAAGCAGAAGGGCACGCCGCTGCATGACGCTACGGTGGTGGGTGACACTGTCGGCGATCCGTTCAAGGATACTTCGTCGGTAGCGCTCAATCCGGTGATCAAATTCACTACGCTTTTCGGGCTGCTTGCCGTCGAGCTCGCGGTTCAACTAACAGCGGAAACCGGCGGCAACTTGACGCACATTCTCGCCGCCGCGTTCTTCTTCGTTTCGTTCTTCTTCGTCTATAGATCCTTCTACGGCATGCGGATCAAGGGTTCGGAGTAAAGCGAGTCGTACCAAATGCTTCGTGGCTTGAGCGTGAGCGCATGATGCGGCCAAAGGCTCTTTCCAAGAGCGAACAAGAAATTGTGCTCCAATGCATGACCGCGATTGTGGACGGGACTGCGATCGCGGACTGGGAGTTTCACACGCGCCTGGGAGTGAGCCGACCGAAATTAAGACGAATCATCTCGCAATGGCGCGAAATAGGTGATCGCTTCCCGGACTCTGATGAATTCCTCGCAATAAGTAACTGCCTGAACGAAGTTTGTAACGGGATATTCGTGTCGCCGTCTGAGTGGGACCAGTGGTTCACGTACCAAAGAGACAGGGTCAAAGAAACCCTCGATCACTGGGCGGAGAAGCAGCCCTCTTGACGTACGCGCGGTTGTGGTTGCGTGCTACGTTTTGACCAAACCCAAGAATTGGCGCGGGTCGTTCGCGAAGCCGGGGAACACTGCGTTCAGATCGCGGTCGCCTAAATGCTTGGCGATGATTTCGCCGAGCACGCTGCGATAGTCGGTGGTCACGGCGAGGTCGCGGCCCTGGTTTAGCTGACCTTCGTCGAGCCCCGGCCAGCGCGTGTAAACCTTTCCGCCTTTGATATCGCCGCCCATCACAAACATGCAGTTTGCGTGGCCGTGATCGGTGCCGCGGTTGCCGTTCTCGTGCGCGGTGCGGCCGAATTCAGACATGCTGACGAATACCACGTCGCCCATGCGGTCGCCCATGTCCTGATGAAACGCAGCGACTCCCTGCCCCAGATCGCGGAGCAGGTTCGAAAGCTGCCCTTGCACGCCGCCTTCGTTCACGTGGTGATCCCAGCCGCCGCTATCGAGGAAAGCCACCTCCAGGCCGACGTCCGCCTTGAACAGCTCCGCAATTTCCTGGAGGCTTTGGCCAAAGCGGCCCTTTGGATATTGCGCGCCATTTTCGGGCTGGTAGGTATCTGGGTTAATTTTCTTGAGTTGGTCGACGGCCTCGAAAGTTTCCGTACCCACTCCGCGCAGCGCGCGATCCACCGTTTGCGCGTACATCGCTTCGAACCCGCCTTCGGTGGTCTGTTGCGGCCCATACATTTTGAATTGCTTCAGGTCCGGGATCGCGATCGCGGAAACCGTACCTTGCAGCGTCCGCGGCAAGTAAGGTCCGAAAGCCACCGCGCGGAACGGCGACGATTGTTCCTCTGGCATCGTTTGCAACGCGCGATTCAGCCAGCCGTCTTCGGTTGCTTTCCGGCCGGGCGTGCCCGACTCCATATAATCCTGCGCATCGAAGTGCGAGCGCGTGGGATCCGGCGAGCCGACCGCCTGCACGATGGCGAGTTGCCCATTGCGAAAAAGCGGGACCATCGGCTCGAGGCTCGGATGCAGGCCAAAGAAACCATCCAGATCGAGCGCCGCTTCGGCGCCACCACGCGTAGGAGCGGGGATGGCGATCGTCGGGCGCATGCGGTAGTAGTTGGGCTCACCGAAAGGAACGACGACGTTCAATCCATCCATCGCGCCGCGCTGGAATAGCACGACCATCTTTTTCTTATTCGGCGCAGCCGTGGCGGCGACGGCGCGCTGCAGAAACGACGGCAACGCCGCCATGCCGAGCATCGCGATGCCGCCGCTCTTCAGAAAATACCGCCGCGAAATTGCCATTGCCGTTCTCCCGGTGTACAGAAGCCGCTGCCTTGCAGGTTACCGCCGCTGAAATTCCGGCGCGCCCAATACCAATCCGACGATCAAACCTTCATTCACTTCTTTCACTGGATCGTCCAAACGCGCCTGCAGAATTTGCGGATCTTTCAGGCGCGCTTGCAAGGTGTCCTGCGTGGATTGCGCCACCTGTCCATCCAGAAATTCCTGCAACGAGCGCTGCAGCGCTGCGTTCGGATCCTTTGCGGCGTCGTCGCCTAGCATTGACCTCAGATCCACCGTGGCGCCGCCCATCTTGTCTCCAGCAAAAGCCAACGAAAAATTCAGGCGGTTCAGCAGTGCGCCGGTATTCACCCACGTTTCGGACTTATCGGAATACCCCGTCGGCGGCTGGCAGAGGTACAACGGTTCACCCATGCGCGAGACCCACTGCGTGAGGGGCAGCGTGATCGTCATTTCCGCATTCAACGCGCGAGCCGTGCTGGCCACCAGTTCAAACGGGGTTTTCACTTTTGCGCGATAGGCTTCTTGAGACCAAAATTCTGGCGAATAAATCATCGTCTTCAGCACAGTGCGAATGTCGCCGCTACTCGCTTCAAAGCTTTTTGCCATGCGCTCCACCAGTGCGGGAGGCGGATTGTCCGAGACAAAGTGCCGCGCGAGCTCGGTGGAAATAAAAGTGGCCGTAGCACGACGGCCGGCCAGCATCTTCAAAGCTTCCTCACCGTCTTTTTCGCCGCCGTAGTTGAAGGTGCGGCCCATCACCACTTTCTTGCCTTCCGCATGGATCTTTTCGTCGAAGAAGAACTGAGGATCGCGGCGCGGCTCGTGAATCGTCCAACCGGTGAGGCACTCGGCCATCTGGATTACGTCCTGCTGGGTGTAACCAGCATCTACGCCGACGGTGTGAAGCTCCATCACTTCGCGGCCGTAATTTTCATTGAGGCCGCGTTCCTGTTTCTTGGCCGCGACCGGCGTTGGGCGAGCCGGTCCAGTGGCAGGCCCCGGGAAGGTGCCTGGAGTCGGCATCGAGCCTCCGACGAAGGCTCCCTGATATCGCGCCCGGCGCATATCTCGCTCCGCTTCCATTCGCGCGACGGCTGCTGGATCAGCGCTCAAATAATTATCGAGGAAAAACAGCATCGCCGGGCTCTGCGCGGTGGCAATGAGCAAATCCTGAAACTTGCCCATGGTGTGCGGGCGGATCGTATGGCGCTCGTAGGAAGTGAGCAGCCACTTGTCGTCGCCCTTGTTCGCGAACACGTTGAAATGGTTGAACCAGAAATCTTCCATCACGGCTTCGAGCTGCCGGTCGCTATAGATCGCGCGATCGAGTTTGGCCATGGAAAGCTCGGCGATGATCCGGTTCGGGCCCTGCAGCTTGGCGAGCTGTTGCTGTGCTTTATCCAGGTTTTCATTGCCCGTGACGATGATTTGCGATTCGGCGGTTTGCTGCTTCGATTTCAGCTGTTCCTGCGCCTGCTCCTTCGTGATTCCCTCTTGTTTCGCCACTTGCTTCGGACGCGGAAATTCCTCTAGTAGCTGCTTGGAGGACATCGAGAGCGTGGGATAGCGCTGCAGGCGTTCATTCAGCGCCTGGTCGTCAATCGTTTCCGGATGCAGTTGCTGCTCGATCCACTTTTCGAGGCCCATCTGGCGGATTCGTTCGACGTCGCCCGGACGCGGCCCGTAAGCCAAACGGTTTAGCGCGTGAACAATTGCTTCATCTTCGGTGAGCTGCGTGATCGGAAGCTTGCCTTTGAATTTCTTGTCGAGCACGACGCGGTCTTTTGAGGCGTTCGCATCGCTCCCATCATTCGCTCGCGCACGTGGCACTGCCAGAATGAGCCCGACGATGAGAGTCGCGCCCAGGAGACTCGCTCCGAGAGCATCCAATCGTTGGGCGCGGCGACGAATTCGTCTTTTCTTCACTTACCTAACCTCGATGTGACGTACAGGCAGTGGCGCGCAGCTTTCTAGCAGCCTCCAGTTTAACCCTGCGGAACATCAAAAGTTGCAGGTGGGCGCAAACCGTTAATAAACGAGGGGAAACATGCGCGGGAGAGCCGCAGGGGCTTAGCGGGTAAGCACACGCGCGGGATTGCGATTGGCGCGGAGCGCGTCGTTGAGTTCCGCATTGTAAGCAGCGCCGAGCAGGACGACGACGGCGGTGAGATACATCCAGATCAGCAAGCCGATGGCAGCCGCGAGGCCGCCATATACGACGTCGTAAGGCATCCGCCGCACGTACGCCCCAAGAACTATGTCCACGAGCCACCACAAGACGGTCGCAACAGCTGCTCCGGGAAGCAAATTTCGCACGCCACGATGTCCTGGGCGGCCGATACGGTAAAGGGAGACGAGCACGACCATGGCGAGCAAAAAAACGATCGCCGCCTGAAAAACGAACCCCACGGCGTGAATGAGGATTGGCTGGTGCCCCAATTCACTAACCAGCCACGCGCGTTCCTGCTTTCCGAAAACAGTGAGGGCGATCACCACCAAGGCTGGCACAATTGTGAGCAACAGCAAAATCAGCGAGCGCAAGGAAGTTCGCCAATATCCCTGACGGACTGGATCTCCCTCAATGATGCGAAAGCCCTCGATGAAGCCGGCCATCACCTGCGATCCCGCGAGTAGCGTGCCTACCAGTCCCAGCGAAAACCATTTCCAGGGATGCGCGCCCTTGCGGACAAAATACTGCGTCACAATATCTTCGCTGCCGGGCGGAACGATGGCCCTGAGGCGTTGCGGCAGTTCCGTCAATGCATCCCGAAACACCGCCTTGCTGCTCAAAACTCCCAGCGCCAGGAGCAGCATGGGAAAAAACGCCAGAAACATATTGAACGCCACTGCCTGGCTGAGCGTGACACAGTCCGGAAAGATCCGGCCCAGTCCGCGAAAAAGGAGCTTCAGTACGCGTTTCATGAATGTCGTCGGCGGGATTATACGGTCTGTGCATGGCTATCGCGCGCAATTTCTTCGGCCGCCCCTTTTCCGCGGCCTGCGCGGTCGGAACGATCGGCTTGAGATGCGGCCATCTGGCAGTCCAATATGTCGTGCCACCGCGCGCCCAATCCGGAAAAATTTCGCGGATTATGCTAGCCTCGTATGCAAAATGACGGTACCGCGAAAACCACTCAGAAGCCCGGCGATGCGATCCCAGAGGGCTCGTCGCCAAAAAGGAGGTCTTTGATGCCTCGTTTGGTGCGCTGTGGATTGATTCAAGTGCATTGCGAGTGGTCCCCCGAGAAGTACTCCATCCGCGACATTTCCAAAAAGATGCTCGAAAAACACGAGAAGCTAATTCACGACGCCGCGAAAAAGAAGACTCAGATCTTGTGCTTGCAGGAGCTTTTTAACGGCCCCTATTTCTGCGCTGAACAGCAAGCGCGCTGGTACGAAATGACCGAGCCGGTTCCCGACGGGCCTACCGTGGAACGCATGCGCAAGCTGGCCAAGAAATACGAAATGGCCATGGTGGTGCCGATTTACGAGCGCGAGATGACCGGGCTTTTTTATAACACCGCGGCGGTGATTGATGCGGACGGCAAATATCTGGGCAAATATCGCAAGCATCACATTCCGCAGGTAGCGCCTGGATTCTGGGAGAAGTTTTACTTTACGCCGGGGAATACAGGGTACCTCACGTTTCAGACCAAGTACGCGCGCATCGGCGTTTATATTTGCTACGACCGGCATTTTCCCGAAGGCGCGCGGGTGCTCGGTTTGAACGGCGCGGAGATTGTCTTTAATCCATCGGCGACGGTCGCCGGACTTAGTGAATATCTTTGGGAGCTCGAGCAACCGGCGCACGCGGTTGCCAACGGCTACTTTGTTGGCGCCATCAATCGCGTGGGCAAGGAAGCGCCATGGAATATCGGCGAATTTTACGGCAAAAGCTATTTCTGCAATCCGCGTGGCAAGATTATCGCACAGGCTAGCCGGGATAAGGACGAAGTGCTGGTCGCGGAATTGGATTTGGAAGAAATGGACAAGGTTCGCCAGACCTGGCAATTCTTCCGTGACCGCCGCCCGGAGAGCTACGGCGAGATCACGCGGACGCACGCGGGCGCGAAGTCGGCAAGCGCAGCGGACTGACGCGAAGAGGCGACAACAGAAAAGTGAAATTGGAAAGTAAAAAACGCAGCGCGGCCGAGACTCGGGCTGCGATTTTCAGTTTTCTCTTTTCCATTTTCCTGTAACGATCAGGGCCAAATCGAACGAAAGGCACATCACAGATGACGACGACGCCGAAGATTGCTACTACGCGCAGCGAGGAAGTGATTCGCAAGCACAAGGAATTCATTTGGCCGGCGGTGACCAATTACTATCAGCACCCGCTGGTTGCCGACCACGCCTCGATGCAATACCTGTGGGACATCGAAGGCAATAAGTACCTGGACTTCTTCGGTGGCATCGTCACGATCGGAGTGGGACACTGCAATCCCAAGATCACTTCAAAGATCAAAGCACAGGTGGATAAGCTGCAGCACACTTCGACGCTGTTTCCCAACGAAGCGGTCGTGGCGCTGGCCGAGAAGCTCGCGGAAATCACTCCAGGCAAGCTGCAGAAGAGTTTCTTCACGAGTTCCGGGACGGAAGCGAACGAAGCGGCGATTATGCTGGCGCGCATGGCGAGTCCGAGTTACGACATCGTGGCGCTACGCCACGCTTATTCCGGAGGCTCGGCTCTGGCTAAATCCGTCACGGCGCAATCGGCTTGGCGCAAAGGCGGCGTGATCAGCGTGGGCGTTTCGCATGCCGTGAATCCGTATTGCTACCGCTGCCCGTTGCATTTGACGTATCCATCGTGCAACGTGGCTTGCGCGAATGATGTTGAAAGCGTGATTCAGACCACGACGAGCGGCTCGATTGCCGCGTTTATCGCCGAGCCGATTCAGGGCGTCGGCGGCTTCATCACTCCTCCGCCGGAATACTTCAAGATCGTCCACCGCATCGTGAAGAATTATGGCGGCCAGTATATTTCCGACGAAGTGCAAACCGGTTGGGGCCGCACCGGGAAGAAATGGTGGGGCATCGAACAGTGGGAGGTCACGCCGGACATCATTACTTCGGCAAAGAGCATGGCGAATGGCGTCCCAGTGGGTTTGACGATCACAACCGCGGAACTGGCCGATAAATTTCAGGGGCTGACGATTGCGACGTTTGGCGGCAACCCGGTTACGTCGGTTGCGGCACGTGCGGTTATTGAAGTGATCGAGGAAGAAAACCTGCGTGAGAACACGTTCGTCGTCGGCGGCTACTTCCGCAAAAAGCTCGAAGAGCTGCAAGAGAAATATCCACTGATCGGCGACGTGCGCGGCATGGGCATGATGCAGGCGCTCGAACTGGTGAAGAATCGCCAGACCAAGGAGCCCGCGCCGCAGGAAACCAATCAAGTGCTGGAACGTGCACGCGCCAACGGCTTGCTGGTCGGCAAGGGGGGAATGTTCGCGAACGTCATCCGCATGGCCCCGCCGATGAATATCTCAAAAACTGACGTCGATGAAGCCATCCGTTTGCTCGACAAGTCTTTCGGAGAGGTTAAACTCTAGACGCAGAGGGATCGAAATATGGCGACGGCGACAACGACTGATCAGCTTTGCAGGAACTACATTAACGGCGAGTGGGTGGAATCAAAGTCGGCGAAGATTGTCGAGCGGCGGAATCCCGCGAACACGGATGAAGTCGTGGCGCGCATCGCACTTTCGACGCGCGAAGAAATGAAAGAGGCCATCGTCGCCGCGAAGGCCGCGTTCCCTGCCTGGCGCGAGATGCCTGCGCCGAGCCGTGGCAAGATTTTGTTCAAAGCCACCCAGATCATGCAGGAGCAAAAAGAAGAGCTGGCGCGGTTGCTGACCCGCGAAGAAGGCAAGGCGCTGAAAGACGCTCTCGGCGAAGTACAGCGCGCGATCAACATTCTAGAATTCGCGGCAGGTGAAGCGCGGCGCCTGAATGGCGAGACGCTCACGAGCGAGCTGCCCAAGAATTTTTCGTACACCATTCGCCAGCCGCTCGGCGTTGTCGGCGCGATCACGCCATGGAATTTTCCGGTAGCGATCCCCATCTGGAAAATCGCTCCTGCGCTGGTCTGCGGCAATGCCGTGGTGTTGAAACCGGCGGAGCTTACGCCGCTTTGCGCCATTCGCATCGCTGAAATCTTCGAGCAGGCCGGGCTGCCACCTGGTGTGTTGAACGTGGTCCTGGGTGCCGGCGAAGATGTGGGCGACGAATTGGTGCAGAATCCCCACGTACAGGGTTTGACGTTCACCGGATCAACGGCCGTGGGCAGCAAGATCTATGCGGCCGGTGCCGAACGGATGAAAAAAGTCCAGTGCGAGATGGGAGGCAAGAATCCTGTCGTCGTGCTGGCTGACGCAGACCTGCAACTGGCCATGGAATCTGTATTGGCCGGAGCGTTTGCCTCTACCGGCCAGCGTTGCACCGCAACGAGCCGCGTGGTGATCGAAGAAACCGTCGCCGACGAATTCGTGGGTATGCTGGTCGAACGCGCCAAGAAATTCGTAGTGGGCGACGGACTGGACGCCGGGACGGACATGGGTCCGTCGGTGGACGAAGATCAATTTAATACCGTGCTCAAATATCTCGGACTCGGCAAGCTCGAAGGAAAGCTGAAGTGCGGGGGCGCGCGCCTCACTGGGCCGAAATACGACCAGGGTTGGTTTATTTCTCCGACGGTGTTCGATCACGTGGAATGGAACAGCAAACTCGCGCAAGAAGAGATTTTCGGGCCGGTACTGAGCATCATCCGCGTCAAGAATTTCGAAGAAGCGCTGCAGGTCGCAAATTCGGTGCGCTATGGATTATCAAGCGCGATCTATTCGAGCGACCCCAGCAAGATTTTTGAATTCGTGGACAAGATCGAAACGGGCATGACCCACGTGAATTCCCCGACCGTGGGAGGCGAAGCGCACGTCCCATTTGGCGGGACGAAACGGTCGAGCGTCGGACCACATGAAGTCGGACATGCGGCGATCGAGTTCTATACCGAGACCAAGATCGTTTACGTTGACTATACCGGGCGCAAGCGCGAATCGAGCCTATATTAAATTGTGGCAGCCGCGCCAGCGACATCAACCGACTCGCAGTAGCGCTTGCGTCGTTTTCGCATACTGAAAGGATATTCACCTGCCAGGACTATTTGACCGGGAAGTCTATCTAGATATTGAAACGCTAAGAATTTCGAGCGAAGTGGATGGCGGCTGGGCGAATATCCGCGCCTTTGGCCTCGCGGTCGCGATCACCTGGGACAAGGAAAACTCATTCCGCCGCTGGTTTGAGGATGACGCTCTCGCACTGATCACCGAACTCGAACAATTCACGCACGTGATCACGTACAATGGCAATCGTTTCGATCTCGAGGTCCTGCGCGCGTACGCTCCGGTTGATGGTCTCCGCAAACTCTCGCTCGATGTTCATGAATTGCTGCACAAACAGCTAGGGCATCGCGTGAAGCTCGATCAGCTCGCCAAGGAAACTCTGGGCACCGCCAAGAGCGGCGATGGACTGCAGGCCGTCGAATGGTGGCGCGCCGGGCAGAAAGATCGCGTTGCGGAATATTGCGAGCAGGACGTCGCGATTCTGCGCGACGTGGTGGCGCACGGCCGAACCAAGGGGTACGTGATCATTTCGTCGAAGCAAGTGCGCGTGCAATGGGATTGAGTGACTACAACTCTGCGGCCGAGCGTCCGCTTCAATTCGCGCGGCCTCGTCGTTGCGACGGTCTCGCGGCATACCGCTCTTGGATCGGAATTGTGCTGCTCGCTTGCACATTTACCCTGGCAGGTTTCGCTGGTGCCGGCGCTGCGGACAGCGATCGCTATCTTTGGAAATCAGTGCCGCAGGCACAATGCAAAGTGGACGACAAGACGCCGCTCACCTGGAATATCTATCAAACGAGCAAGAAGAAGGAAGCGAACCTGGTGCTCGTGCTAATTGGGCATCGTTACCTCGCCTTGGACATCAAAGCTAAGATCGTCTACAACGTATTCCCTTCCGATCTGCAAACGAGGGGGCAGGATTTCGCGAGCGGCGACCTCTTCGTTAAATCGCGGGTCGTGCCGACGGATAATTGGAGTCTTCGCGACGTGGGGCCCGCGGAACTGATCAAACTCACGCTCGGCGATTACGGACGTGAACTGTACGTGGAACTGCCGCACATGCCGGACATGCGCGCGTTCTACTAATGCGCACGTAGCGCTCCTAACTCGCGGGGCCGGCGCTGGTCTTCTGTTTCCACGACATCGGCGGCAGGCCCGTATCAATCTCCGCCATTGTGATGCATCCATGTACGGGGCACACCAACGCGCACAGATTGCAGCCGACGCATTCGTCTTCGATGATCTTCGGGACATGAACTTCCATGCCGTTCGGATTGTGTTTGCCGTTTCCGTTTTGCGCGTGGGCGCGCTCGATGCACTGGTGCGCGCCGTCTTCGCATGCGGCGTGGCAGAGCTGGCAGCCGATGCAAAGGTCGGTGTCAATCTTCGCGATAATTTTGTAATTCAAATCAAGATCGCCCCAATCCATCACGTTTGGAACAGCGCGACCGCGAAAATCCTCGATCGTGCGATAGCTGTGGTCGTCCATGTAAGCGCTGAGCCCGTCGGCCATGTCCTCGACGATGCGAAACCCGTAATGCATTGCGGCGGTGCAGACCTGTACGCAGGTCGCGCCGAGCGCGACGTGTTCGGCGGCGTCAATCCAATTGCCGATTCCGCCGATGCCGACGATCGGAATCTTCACTTTTTTCGCCACGGTTGACACCAGGTGCAAGGCAATCGGCTTCACGGCCGGTCCGCAATATCCGCCGTGCGAGGACTTCCCCGCGACATTCGGTCGTGGCGCAAATGTTTCGAGGTCCACACCCATCAGTGAGTTGATCGTGTTGATCAGACTGACGGCATCGGCGCCGCCGCGTTCCGTGGCCAATGCGATGTGAGTGATGTCGGTAACATTCGGCGTGAGCTTCGAGATCACCGGCGTTTTGGCGACTTCTTTCGCCCAGCCAGTGATCATTTCCGTGTATTCCGGGACTTGGCCCACGGCCGCGCCCATGCCGCGCTCGCTCATCCCGTGCGGACAACCGAAATTGAGTTCGAGCGCATCGGAACCGGCGTCTTCGGCGCGGCGAACGATGTCATGCCACGTTTCGCGTTTCGATTCCACCATCAGGGACGCGATCACCAGGTGTTTCGGATAACGCTTCTTCACTTCAGTGATTTCGCGGAGATTTACATCGATCGGACGGTCGCTGATGAGCTCGATATTGTTGAGGCCCACCATTTTCACGCCGTTCAGATCAATCGCGGCGTAGCGCGAGGAAGTATTCTGAATCGGTTCGCCGATCGTCTTCCACACCGCGCCACCCCAGCCGGCATCGAAGGCGCGCATCACCTGCCCGCCGGTATTTGTGGGGGGACCGGACGCAAGCCAAAAGGGGTTCGGCGAGCGCAAGCCGCAAAAGTTGACGCCCAGATCTGCCATGGGTCACCTCCATCGAGCCTTGAATCTACTGCGGCGGCTTTTGCACGACATCATTGAGTCCGCGCCAAATCAGCCACACCACTACGCCGATCATTCCCAACCAGCCAATCATGCGAACCGCGGCAGCGATTCGCGTATCATGCGCCAGAACACCGAGCCTGCCAAACAGATAGTTCCAGTCGTGAATGACGTATTCGGAGTCGCCGACCGTGAGCAACGGAAGTTCCTGCGCGCGAGCATCGGCCATGTAAGTTGCGACCGGCAGGAATTGTTCGAAGAAGAAAAAAAGGCAAAAGGCGACGCCCTGCGATTGGCGGCGGAAGAGAAAATAAACCGCCAGCGCGAATGGCACGAAGAGCTGAAGAAAAGTTCCGCCGGCAATGGCGATGAACTCTCCGGCAAAGCCGAAAAGCAGATGGCCGCCTTCGTGAATGGGCACGAAAACGTTGTCGATCAGAAGCAAAATTCCGGAGCCGCGCGCCACCTGATACAGAAATAGCAAATAGAAAATGGTCCACGCGATCAACGCGGCGGGGGGCACTGGCTCCCATTCCTGCTCGAGGTCCGCGATGGCCGGAATGCGGACGGTCCATGACTCAGGCAAACGCACCGGCGTCTAGTTCTTTCCGCGCGGCGCTCCCAGCCACGCGTCGATTCCTTGCGCTGCGGCCATGCCTTCGGCAACCGCGTCCACTACCTCTTTGCCACCGTTGACGCAATCTCCGCCCGCGAAGTACTTCGCGTTGCCAGTTTGTCGCTGTTCGCTGACGATCACGGTGCCGTTCTCGCGCAGCGCGATTCCGGGCACGGCGCGAAGAAATTCCGTCACGGGTTTCTGGCCGATCGCGCGCACCACCATATCCACCTCGATCTTGAATTCGCTGCCGGAGATATTGACGAGCTTCCTGCTGCTTGTGCCAGAGGCCGGCTCGAACTGCGTGCGAATGCATTCGATCGCTGCGACCTGCCCAGCGTCTCCAAGGATTCTGATGGGCTGCGTGTGCCAGTGGAATCGAACGCCATCGAGCTTGGCGAGATCGTATTCGTAGCGAAACGCGGGCATGTCCTGTTCGCCGCGACGGTAGATCAGGTGGACGATCTCGGCACCCAGTCTCTTCGCCGCTGTGACCACGTCAATTGCGGTATTCCCCGCCCCGATGCATGCGACGCGGCGCCCGACCGAAACTTCCAGGAATGGACGCGCCTTAGTTGGCTCAATAAATTCCATAGCTCCAATAACGCCCGTGAGATCTTCTCCGGGGAGATTGAGATCCCAAGTCTCGCCGAGGCCAACACCAATAAAAATCGCGTCGAATCGCTTCTCGAGTTCGTCGAAGGTGACATCGCGTCCCACTGTGGTGTTCTGCCGAAATTCGACCCCGAGACCGCGCACCATGTCCACTTCGCGGAGGGAATCCTTTGCGCGCAATTTGTAGGCAGCGATGCCTAGAGTGTCCAAGCCTCCAGGAAGTTCGTTGCTGTCGAAAATTGTGGCCCGATAGCCGAGCTTCGCAAGCTCCGCAGCACAAGCGAGCGACGCCGGGCCCGAACCGACTAAGGCGACGCGCTTGCCGTTCGGCGTCCCCGCATGAAAAAGTTCAATATTGTTGTCGAGGACGTGATCCACTGCGTAGCGCTGAAGCCTGCCGATCTCGATGGGTTTCTCTTCCTTTTCGTGCATCACGCAAGCGCCTTCGCACAGCACTTCGGTCGGGCAAACGCGTCCGCAGCTGTGGCCGAGGATATTGGCTTCGAGAATTACTCGCGCCGAGCCGCGCAAATTGTCAGTTGTGATTTTCTTGATGAAGGAAGGGACATCAATGTGGGTCGGACAAGCCACGGTACACGGAGCGTCAAAACAGAACAGGCAGCGAGCGGCTTCCACGGCGGCCTGGCGCGGAGTCATGCGGGGCGAAATTTCCGCGAAATTTTTTTCGTACTGTTCGGGAGGTAGTTTGGGAGCAGTTTCGCGCAGCATCGTGGGCGTTTCCGTCCATCCGTTGATCTTGAAAAGTGACGCCATTCTAGCACTGGGGATTGCCCAGTTGGCGAAGGGATTCGGCGGAGTGCAGCCCGGAACGCAGAATGGCGCCCTGGAGCGCGCATGGATCATCTCTGGCTCAGGCTCGCTGCAATCGAACACGGAAGAGGTGTAAGCTACAACGCTCCATGAGAATCGCGAGGAGGACTACGGGCCATGCGGTTTGACACCGTGATTCGCAACGGGACGATTGTGACTGCGACGGACGCCTACCTTAGTGATGTGGGCATCGTGAACGGAAAGATCTCGGTAATCGGGCTTGATTTGCCCGTGGAGGGCGCACAAAAAATAATCGAAGCCCGCGGAATGATGGTGATGCCCGGCGGCATTGACGTGCATACCCACCTGGACATGCCGTTCGGCGGGACAATGAGCGCCGACGATTTCGAATCCGGCACGATTGCAGCAGCATATGGCGGTACGACTACGTTGATTGACTTTGCGATTCAGTACAAGGGGCAGACGCTGCGCCACGCGTTTGATACGTGGATGAAGAAAGCCGACGGCAAAGCGGTGATTGACTATGCCTTCCACTGCATCATCACTGATATCGCCGGCGCGCAACTCGACGAGATGAAGGCGTTCGTACGCGAGGGCGTGCCCACTTTCAAGCTGTTCATGGCGTATCCGGGTGTGTTCATGTTGGATGACGCATCCATTTTTAAGGCGATGAACGCGGCGACGGATAGCGGCGGGATGATTTGCATGCACGCGGAAAATGGGGGCGCGATTGACGTGATCGTCCAGCGAGCGCTGGCGGAAGGAAAGCGCGCGCCGAAGTATCATGCCTTGACGCGACCGGTGACGCTCGAAGCCGAGGCGACCGCCCGTGCGATTGCGCTCGCCGAAATCGCCGGAACACCGGTGTATATCGTGCACTTGTCCTGTAACGAGGCTCTTGAAAAGGTGCGGGAGGCGCGCGATCGAGGGCTGCGCGTTTACGCGGAAACTTGCCCACAATATTTGTATCTTTCGCTCGAAAACATGGATGCGCCGGGATTCGAGGGAGCGAAGTACGTCTTCACGCCACCACTGCGCGAAAAGTGGCACCAGGAAAAGCTGTGGCAGGGCCTAGCGAAAGATGATTTGCAGGTGGTTTCAACCGACCACTGCCCTTTCTGCATGAAGGAGCAGAAGGAACTCGGCAAGGACGACTTCACGAAAATTCCCAATGGAGGTCCGGGGATCGAACATCGCTTGAGTCTGGTCTACAACGGAGGCGTGCACGGCGGAAAGTTTTCGCTGAATCGATTCGTGCAACTTGTTTCCACAGCACCGGCGAAGCTTTTTGGGCTGTACCCGCGCAAGGGGACGGTGGCCGTCGGTTCGGATGCTGACCTGATTGTGTTTGATCCGAACGAAGAGCAAATCATCAGCGTAAAGACGCACCACATGCGCGTGGACTATTCGATGTTTGAAGGGACGCGCGTAAAGGGTGTGACGAAGACCGTGCTTTCGCGCGGGCGGACGATTATCGATAACGGGCGGTTCACTGGCAAGGCTGGAGCTGGGGAATTTTTGAAGCGCGAGAATCCTGCGCGGTTGTGAAATTCGATTCACCGCGGAGACGCGGACGTTGCAGGGAAAACCAAGGTGCCGCTTGGCGCTGTGTCGGAGCTCGTGCTAGTCGCGCGAGACGCCTGACACCCAGGGAATACTCACCAAACCGTCGTGCACCTGAACGTCCACGATGTCGCCATCGGTGAAGCGATCGAAGTCGCCGCGATCCACCGGTATACGTTCGAAGCGCCGCCCCTCGCGCCAAGAGGTGACAATCAGCCGCCTGCTGGGTACCGGTCCAGGCATTGAAAATTTGCCGATCACGCGAGCTTTTTCAATATGCTGTGGCGAACGGTCGAGCGCTCCATTGCTGAAGAGAAGGATCGCAAGCAGCCACGGTAGCGGAATCAAACCGTAATAAACGCGCTTCAGGGCCTCTACTTCCATATGGCGGAGTGCTCGGCGTTCCACGAGCATGCCCAATCCCAGCGTAAGAAAGAACACCACTCCGATGAAGATCAGAATGCCATCTAGTTCAAGAGCGGGATAACGGCCGCTGGCTACGACGAAGGCGAGCGCGCCTACCAGAAACACGGCCGTGCGATTGAGCAGCTTTCGCCGCAATGAAAATTCGGCGGCGAAGGAATTTAGCCCGCAAGCATCACAGGTGTCGTTGAATCTTTCCGCTCCGCAGTTCAAGCAACGCGTCATCGTGAAATCCGGTTCCCGGCCGGCGAAGGTTTGATGCTATGCGGCGATGAATTGGCTGTCAATTATTGGCCTGCTGACGCACACAAATCCGCGCACGAGATGTTAGACACCGCAACTCGCGGGATCGTTCCTATTTCACCGGCCGCACGCTCGTGGGTGTGCTATCCAGGCAGACCATATTCTCGTCGCGGCCGTTCGAGAGCATTTCGCAGTCAATATCCTGCGCGCTGCGGATGGCTTCAGCGGAAGTGGCGCCGGAAGCCGTCGCGCAGTGCATGGCGCCCTTGAACGTGACGCACACTTCGTACTGGTTCTTAGTTTGCTGCTGTGATGAATATATGAGCACGCCGATCAAGACGATCGCTCCTACAACGATAATCATGCGCACCTGAAACTTGCGATCTGCCATATTCACCTCAAACGTATCCGCGCCTCAACCCGCTAGTCGCGTTCCCCGCCGGTGCCGGTGCGTCGCGCCAGTTCCCGCTGAATGTATTTGCGGACATGCGGCGTCACGCCTTCCAGCGTGGCCAGTTCTTTCAGGTCGCGCAGCGTGAGGTTCGGAAGAAACGCCAACACGGATGGGACCGGCGTGTGCGGGTTGCGAATCAAAGCCACGCGAACATTGTACTGGACCGACCACTTCGGATGTTGTGCGATCGCCGCCACGGCGCGCTCCGCAACGCCTGCTCTCGCGAGAACTTTCAGTATCTGGCTTTCGGTTAGAAACGGATTCGCGAGCGCCAATTTTATCGCTTGCGCGTGACCTTCCGCGAGTAACGCTCCCGCAACGCGCGATGTTCCGCGCCGCGCGAGCGTCAATTTTTGACCGACCGGCAAATGGGGTACACGCGTAACAATCAGTTCTTCCGCCACGCGTTTGATTTCGGCCGGCGTAGAAGGCAACAAGCTCAAGCGAACGAGATCGAATAGGTAAAGCTGCCGAAGCAGCGCCAGAGCATACCGGCGCGGCGTTCGCGGATGCCGGGTGAGGCGCAGGCGCACGCCTTCGCTCGACGTCCACTTCCCTTTTTCGGCGATTGCGGCAAGCACATTCGCAGAGAGATCGAGGCGCTCGAGCATCTGAATGATGTGAGGCTCTTCGACGGCGGGGTTTTCGAGCAGTGCAAGCAACGCCTGCTCGTCGGTGTCGTGAATCAGCGAACTGAGTTGGCTACGGTGGGCTGGCGTAGCGCGCTCCGTGCGCCGGGAATCGTCATCCGGCATGAGCCTTGCGCTTTCCAAGGCGGATGGCCATTCGCGCCGCGGCTTCGGCGGGTTTCATGTGGAGCGAAGTAATCCGCGCGGATCGAGCTACCCGCTGCAATTGTTCATCAACGGCGGAATCGAAGAATTTGCTGCGGCCGGTGGCGCCGCCGGCTTTGGCAATGGGAATTTCGCGATCTTTCATGTGCAGTTGGTCAATCACGCTGGCAACGAGGCCCGCCAGCGATTCAGCCGCACACGATAGAATTTCACGGGCGACGGCGTCACCCTGGTCGCCCAATTCCGCGACGAGCGGAAAAACGCGTGGAAAGACGTCATCCGGATTCTTGACAACCCAGTCGAGCACACGGGTCCAATCGTTGCATCCGAGCCAAGCCAGCACTTTTTGCGAAAGAGCGGTTTCCGGGCCGCGTTTTTCCTCCGCGCGGACGACAGCAGCGAGAGCGCGCCGGCCGATATCAAATCCGCTGCCTTCGTCGCTGAACCACGGGCCGCGCCCGCCAGCGCGCGCGGTGTGGCCCTTGGCGTCGCATCCATATGCTCCAGAGCCGGTGCCGACCATCAGAATGATTCCCTCTTTGTCCCCGACTGCGGCATGGAGAGTTATGGCCATATCGGTGGTGATCGAAACTGTGGCCTCGGGAAAGCCACGCTCGAGGAACGTGGCGATGCGCCTTGCGACAGACTCGCGGCCTGCTCCGCCAATCCCGGCGCAGATTCCGTGAATATCGCTGGCCTTGAGGCGCTGGCGTTCTAGCACCACATCGGCGGCGTCGCTCAGCGCGAACCAAGCCCTGGCGTAACCGGCACGCAAAGGATTGGAGGGCCCGGCCGTGGCACGGGCGAGAACCTCGCCAGAGCCGTCAACGAGAAAGCAGTCGGTCTTGGTGCCGCCGCCGTCGAGTCCCAGATAGTATCCGGACGGTACTGCGTGCTTTTTCTCAGTCATTCATGGTCACCATGCTTGACAGTGTTTCCTGGGGGCAGTTAGCATCGCGCGACTCGCCTGCCCGCACTCAGAGCAAGTCAACGGAATGCAAATCAGCTGGCTCGACTTCGGCATCTTGGTGCTGTATCTCGCGGGCATCACGCTGTTTGGCGCCCGCTTTCGGCGCGGCCAGCAAAATCTGCGCGATTATTTCCTGGGCGGCCGCACCGCGCCTTGGTGGGCGCTGGCGTGCTCCATCGTCGCGACAGAAACCTCCACACTTACCATCATCGGAACTCCAGCGATCGCTTACGGCGGAAACCTCGGATTCCTGCAACTCGTGCTGGGCTACTTAGTCGCGCGGGTAATTCTCTGCGTGGTACTTATACCACAATACTTCGAAGGAGAATTTTACACTGCTTACCAGCTTCTAGAAAAGCGCTTCGGGACGCGCATGCGGTCCGTCGCAGCTGTGGTTTTCATGGGGACGCGAGCGCTGGCGGAGGGAGTGCGAATATCGGCCATCGGAAAAGTAGTGAGCGTGGCGTTTGGAACGGGCGATCGGCTGTCCATTTTGATTATTACCGTGCTCACGATGTTCTATACGTTCGAAGGCGGGATGCGCGCGGTGATTTGGACTGATGTCGTGCAATTTGCGCTTTATCTCACCGGTTCTGTGGCAGCGTTTTTCTTGTTATTGCACAAAATTCCCGGAGGCTGGGATTCTGTTACCCAAACAGCAGCGGCGGCTGGCGGAAAACTTAGCGTATTCAATTTCAGTTTCAGCCTGACGCAGAGCTACACGTTTTGGTCAGGTTTGCTCGGTGGAACTTTTCTGACAATGGCAAGCCACGGGACCGATCAGACCATGGTGCAGCGGCTGTTGGCTGCGCGGAACGAGCGCGACAGCAAGAAGGCGCTGCTGGTGAGCGGCCTCATCATTTTCGTGCAGTTCACTCTGTTTCTTGTAGTGGGCGTAATGCTATTCGTTTACAAGCGCAGCGGTTTTTTGGCTGTCCCGGAAGGCGACCCGGACCGGATTTATCCTGCGTTTATCGTGCATGCGATGCCTGTCGGGCTTGCGGGAATCGTGCTGGCGTCCATATTTGCCATTGCGATGTCCAATGCGAGCGGTTCGTTGAACTCGCTGGCTTCATCGAGCATGATGGACATGGGCGTAAAGCGTAGCGGCGATTCGGCGCAGCCGCTGGGACGTTCGCGCCGGATGACGTTGCTCTGGGGATTGGTGCTGGGCGCGTTGGGGCTGATTCGCTGGGGCCCGGTGCTGGTTGCTGGGCTGACGATCGCATCCATTACCTACGGGGCCTTGCTCGGTGTGTTTTTGCTGGGCACCTGGAATAAACGCGCGAACGAAAGCGGCGCGCTGATTGGTTTTGTGGTGGGACTGGCGGCGATGATTTTCGTCCAACGTATAACGCCGCTGGCGTGGACGTGGTACGTCCTCGTCGGCACGGTGATCACCTACACCGTGGGGGCGATTGCCAGCCAATTTACGAGCCGCAAAAGGAATGTCGCTGCTGCTGCTTCCGGCGACTAGCGCGTTGCCAGAGGAAAAATCATAGGTACACCGTCAAAGCCGGGCGAAAGGCTGGATCTGGTTCGCGCGCTCGGCGCGTGGGCGGCGGCTGCGATCGTCGTCGGGACGATGGTCGGCACCGGAATTTTCTTGAAGCCCGGCGAGATGGCCCGCGTGGGCGGCTCGGTAAGCCTGGTTTATTCGGCGTGGATCGTTGGCGGATTGTTATCGCTGTTTGGAGCTTTGTCTTTTGCCGAACTCGGCGCGGCGCTTCCGGAAGCAGGCGGCCAATATGCTTACTTGCGGAAAGGCCTTGGCCCAATCTGGGGATTTCTCTTCGGCTGGATGCATTCCACAGTGGGGGAATCGAGTTCGGCCGCGTCTATCGCCGCCGGCTTCGCGCTGTTTTCTAGCTTTCTAATTCCCGCGATTGCCGCGCCGCTTTTTTCCTGGCATCTCACTAGTCCGGTCACCGGTAAACCGTACGAATTTATTTTCACGTGGGCGCAACCGTTGGCGGCGGCGACGATTGCGCTGTTCACGTTCGTCAATTACCTGGGCGTGCGCTTGGGTGGACGCGTGCAAATTACCTTGACCGTGCTGAAGCTCGGTGCAGTGCTCGCGATTGTCGCGGCGGGATTCTGGTTTGGCCACGGAAGCATGAGTCATTTCCACCCCTTTTGGCCGGCTGGTTCGCACGTAGGCGCGATGGGCGCGTTCTTCGCTGCGCTCGCGGCCGCGCTGTGGGCGTATGACGGCTGGGAAGATCTAAATCGTGTGGGCTCCGAGATCGAAAATCCGCAGCGAAATATTCCGCTGGCGCTGGTCGGCGGGACCGTCCTGGTGGCTGTGCTGTATCTGCTCTTCAGCGCTGTGTGTTTTTACGCATTGCCGTTCGCAAGCGTGGCGGCATCGCCACATGTGGCTTCGGATGTGGTGGCCAGTTTCGCGGGCCGCGATGCGGCGGTGTGGATCACCCTGGCGATGATCGTTTCCGCGCTGGGCACGCTGAATTCTTCGGTATTGAGCGGCGCGAGGGTGCCCTACGCGATGGCGAGAGACGGCTTGTTTTTCCGCGTGACAGGAAGCGTGCACCCGAAGTTTCGCACGCCAGGAGGCGCGCTTGTTGTTCAAGGCGTGCTGGCGAGTTTGATGGCGCTTACTGGAACGTTCGAGGAGCTAACATCACTCTTCGTTTTTGCGGCGTGGATTTTTTATGCCCTGTCGGTGGTGGCAATGTTCCGTTTGCGTCGCATTGCGCCAGATCTTCCGCGGCCCTATCGAACGTGGGGCTATCCGGTTGTTCCGGCGCTTTTCGTCGCGGGCGCCCTCGCGCTGACGGTGAACATTTGGATCGAACGCCCGGTGCGTTCGTCAATCGGGCTGCTGCTGATTCTTTCGGGGTTGTTGTTTTACAGAATTTGGAGGAAGCAAGCGCCTGATGCCGGCGTGTAGGCGACTTATTTGCACGCTCTCCGGCGTGTCACAGCTTTACGCAACCACCTTGCAGTGGCAGCGGGTCAAATAAATCCGGATGGAAGAGATGCGCCAGGAGCTGCAGTCCACCGGCCAGACGCGGACCGGGACGCGAAAAGTAACTATTGGCGTCCACCGCATAGACCCGGTCTTCCCGGAGCGCAGGAAGCGCATTCCAACTTTGCGGCAACTGCGTTTGACGGAATTGGGCCGCGTTGCGCGCCGCGTCGTAGCCGCACTGCATCACTAGAATCATGTCGGCTCTGCTCTCCGCGATGTCGTTCGCTGACACTCGGAACGAAGGCTCACCAGCGCGCCCCAGCACGTCCTCTCCTCCCGCCTTGGCAACCATCTCCGGAACCCAATGACCTCCAACGTAGTAAGGATCGAGCCATTCGAGGCAAAGAACGCGCGGGCGGCGCCCTGCGCTCTCAACAGCCGACTCGATCGCTTGCACCTTCGCCTTCAATTGCGCGGCGCGGGTCTCCGCGTGACAAGTCGTTCCTGTGGCTTCGCCGGCGCGAATGATGTCTTGCCAAACGTCATCGAGCGAATGAGGCGTGAGAGTCAAGACGCGCGGCTGCTTCGGCAGGCGCGTCAAGGCCGTCGCTAGGTCGTCCGGCGAGGCGGCACAGACGTGGCAAAGATCCTGCGTCACGATCAAGTCGGGAGCCAGCGACGCAAGCAGCTCGGCATCCACCGCGTAAATGCTCTCGCCACGCTCGACGAGTTCACGGACTTGGCGATCAATCTCGGCGGGCAGACCGTGCGGGTCTACACGAGGCCTGATGAGCGGCGGTTTCTTCGCGGCCGCCGGAGGATAGTCACATTCGTGCGTCACTCCGACGACGGAATCGCCGAGGCCGAGGGCATACAAAATCTCAGTCGCCGAAGGAAGTAGGGAGACAATTCGCATTGAGCCATCTGTATTAGCGCATGCGCTGCGGACGGCAGTCCGCCGCCGATCATCCGCATTCAATCATAAATCAGATACTTCGCGCGCATCGCGCGGAATGCCGTCAGATCGGTCGCCCAGCCCGCAATGATGCTCGCGGGAGATTGATAAGCGATCAGCGCGTCCACGGACGACTGCGATCCGAGCAAATCCGTCAGTTTGGTGATCTGAAATCGTTCCGGATAGAGACGATGAAGCGCATCGGCAATTTCCAGGCCCACGCGCACAGAAATAAATGCGTCACGATCGGTGATTTCAATTTTCACGCCTGCACAAGCTTCGCCGCTGTAGAGGCCGCTACTTGGAGTGAAGCTGGCGGCGGTGAAGCGAACGCCGGGAATCTGCCGAGGATTCAACGAATTCAATAAATCATCGGAATCGATCCACGGTGCACCTACGAGTTCGAAGGGCGTGTCTGTGCCGCGCCCCACGGAGACGCCAGCCGGCTGCAGGATTTCGATGCCGGGATAGAGGAACACTTCATTCAGCGTGCGCAGATTCGGCGAAGGCGGAATCCAGGGCAGCCCGGTCTGGTCGTATGTCTCGCTGCGATGCCAGTTCTTCATTTCCACGACGTGAAGCTCAACGCCGGTCTTGTTTTCAGCGTTGAACATTTGCGCCAGCTCTCCCAGCGTCATGCCATAAACAAGCGGCATTCGAAAATAGCCGACGAAGGACATGCGCGAAGGGTCGAGCATCGGGCCTTCAATCCGCTCACCACCGAGCGGGTCGGGACGATCCAGCACAAAGAAAGCAATGTGGTGCTTCCCTGCAGCTTCCATGCAGTAGCCCATCGTGGTGATGAAAGTGTAGAAGCGCACTCCGGCGCCCTGGATGTCGAACACCAGCGCGTCTATACCTTGCAACATTTGATCGCTAGGCCGCTTGGTATCGCCGTAGAGGCTGTAGATGGTAAGGCCGGTCGCGGTGTCGGTTCCGTTGGCGACGGTAGCGTCAACCTTCCCCGCGATGCCATGTTCGGGACTGAAAAGGGCGACGAGTTTTACACCGTCGGCGTGCGCGAGCACATCAATCGTGCGGCGCTTTTGGGCATCAACGCCGGTCTGATTCGTTATCAATCCGACGCGTTTGCCCCGCAGCGGCGCAAAGTTCTGCGCCTCGAGCACGTCAATTCCGGTTTGCACGTGCTCCGTGGACGGCGGCGGAAGCTTCCCGGCCGTTTTTCGCGGTGCGGCCGCAAATGCTATCGTTAATATCGCGATAAAAAGGAATGCCGGGAGGGAACGGTTACGAAACATGATGGAGGAGGATTCGTTGTGCCTCATGCGACCGTGTGCTATATACAGCCGCGGGATGCGGGCGTCAACATGGTAGGCTCCGTATGAGTGTGCAGCGCAAACTCGGGGTCTCCACACTGCTCCTGCTTCTTCTCATGACATCCTACGCTCGCTCGCAGAAGAAACCTGCCACGAAAACCAAGGGCCCCGCCACCGACTATGCTGCATGGGTGGAATCCACGCTCAAAAAAATGACATTGCGAGAAAAACTGGGACAGATGCTGATGCCCCATTATTTCGGCGTCTTCAAGTCGGCCGAAAGCAGCGACTATAAGGCGCTGCTGCATCAGGTGGAAGAAAATCACGTCGGCGGATTTATCGTCGCCACCGAACGCGGTCCGCTGGGCATTGAGCGCAGTCAAGTGTACCCCACCGCGGTGCTAACCAACGAACTGCAAAGGCGCGCGAAGGTACCTCTGCTAATCGGCGCCGATTTTGAGAGCGGCACGGGGATGCGGCTGGACGAGGGGACGTCGTTCCCTTCCGCCATGGCGATTGGCGCGACGAACGATCCGCGGCTTGCGTACGCCGAAGGCAAAGTGATCGCGCTGGAATCGCGGGCGGCGGGCGTGCACTGGATTTTCGCCCCGGACGCTGACGTAAATAATAATCCGGACAATCCGATCATCAATATTCGCTCGTTTGGCGAGGATCCCAAGCGCGTGGCTGAATTCGTGTCGCAAGAAATCCGCGGCATCGAAGAAAATGGCGGGCTTGCTACTGCTAAACACTTTCCGGGACATGGCGATGTGAGTGTCGATTCGCACCTGGCGTTGGCGACCGTTCCCGGGGACCGTAAAGCACTGGAGGCGACCGAACTCGTTCCCTTTCGTGCGGCGATTGGCGCGGACGTTGATTCGATCATGCCGGGACATCTTTCCGTGCCGGCGTTTGAGCCAGATACGACGATGCCCGCGACAACTTCGCGAAATATCCTGACCGGACTGCTGCGCGACGAAATGAAATTCAACGGTCTGGTGGTTACGGACGCGATGGATATGGGCGGCGTCACCTCGCTCTATCCACCAGGCGAAGCCGCCATTCGCGCCGTGGAGGCAGGTGCGGACGTGCTGCTGATGCCTCCGGTGCCAGATGCGGCGATGGCGGGGTTGGAACGGGCCGTACGCTCCGGGCGTCTGACCGAGAAGCGCATAGACCAATCCGTGCGCCGGATTCTGCAGGCGAAAGCGCGGCTGGGCTTGGATAAAAATCGCTTCGCGGACATTGAACAGCTCGATCAAAAATTCGGCCGTCCTGAATTTGCAGCGCAAGCGCAGAGCATCGCCGACCGCGGCGTCACGCTGCTGCGCGACAACCAGCACTTGTTGCCTCTCGATGCCGCCAAACCGCTGCGCATTCTATTAGTTTCGCTTTCCGCCGATGCTGACCCTTACCCGGGAGAAACGATCGAGCCGGAAATCCGCTGGCGCGTGAGTTCGCTGACAGTGCTTCGCGCCGATATGCAGTTCGTGAATGTCCAGACGCTGAAATTGCCTCCTCCGGATTCGTATGACGTGGCGATCGCGGCACTCTTCGTGCGCGTCGCTGACCGCAAAGGAAATGTAGGACTGCCGGATGACCAGCTCGCATTCGTAGATCAGATGTTGGCCGCCGGCAAGCCCACCGTGGTGATGGCGTTCGGGAGTCCTTATTTGATCGAGCGTTTTCCAAGTGCTCCGACTTGGCTTGCGGAGTTCGCCACCAATGATGTGTCGCAACGCGCTGCGGTCCGCGCACTCTTCGGGCAGGTGGCGATGCAAGGGCAGATCCCGGTGACCGTTCCGGGCACCGCGAAACGCGGAGATGGAATGGCGGTTGCCGCAAATCCGATGACGTTGCAGCCCGGCTCGGCATACATGACCTACCAGCTCACGCCTGTCTTCGGCCTGCTGGATAGCGCAGTCACCGCTGGAGCTTTTCCTGGCGGGGTGCTGGCTGTGGGCCTAAACAATCAACTGGTAGTGCACTCTTTCGGCAACTTCACTCGCGACGCCAAAGCGCCGCCGGTAATGGCCAGCACAATTTACGACATGGCGTCTCTCACTAAGGTTATTGTGACGACAACGTCCGCGATGATGCTGGTGCAACAAAAGCGGCTCGATTTGGACGCGCCGGTGTCGCGCTACCTGCCCGAATTCTTGGTAGCCGCAAAATCCGATCCCAATCCCACTTGGCGTGCGCGCATAACAGTTCGCATGCTCATGCTCCATGACTCTGGACTGCCAGCTCATCGCGATTTCTACAAAGAAGCCAAGGGTTACGATGCGGTGCTGGCGAAAGTACTGGCCGAGCCGCTCGTGCATGAGCCGGGCACGCAAGTGGAATATTCCGACCTGGGATTCATCATGCTCGGAGAGATCATTCAGCGGCTCACCGGCGAGACGCTCGAAGAATTCGCCAAGTCGCACATCTTCGCGCCGCTGGGCATGAATGATTCGCTCTACAATCCGCCCGTATCATTGCGGCCGCGCATCGCGCCGACGGAATACGACGCCGACTTCCGCAAGCGCCTCCTGCGCGGCGAGGTGCACGACGAAAACGCCTGGGCCATGGGCGGAATTTCCGGGAACGCGGGGTTATTTTCCACCGCTGGAGATATCGCGGCCTTTGCGCAAATGATGCTGAATGGCGGGATCTATGCGCATCATCGGTTGCTGGCGCGCGCCACGATACAGCAGTTCACCGAGCGCCAGACGATTGGGGACTCCGCGCGCACCTTGGGATGGGACGTGCCCACGCCGCCGAACTCGTCGGCGGGCCACTATTTTTCTCCCGCGAGTTTCGGCCATACGGGCTTCACCGGAACTTCGCTGTGGATCGATCCGGAACGCCAGCTTTTCGTGGTGTTGTTGACCAATCGCGTGAATCCCACACGGGCCAACGAGCAAATCCGACAAGTGCGGCCGGCAGTTCACGATGCCATCATCCAAGCCCTTGGCTTGCGCAACTCCCCACCGGCACCTCAATAACTTCCTCGGCACAAACCTCGCCGGAATCTATCCGAAAGCGCAAAGCAGGTCCACGCTATCGGTATAATCAAATGATTGCTATTGGCAGCGCGACAGACGGGCTGAGGGCGCGGTGAAAGCTCAGAAGACGGAACAAAGAAACCCGCGGACGCGCGGGCTCGACGCGAAATCCACGCTCGAAATTTTGCGGATTCTCAACCGCGAAGACCAGCGAGTGGCCCTGGCGGTGCGCCGGGAGTTGCCGCACATCGCTCGCGCGGTGGACGCCATCGTGAAAAGTTTGCGCGCCGGTGGCAAACTATTCTACGTCGGCGCAGGGACCAGCGGCCGTCTGGCGGTGTTGGACGCGGCGGAATGTCCACCGACGTATGGAATATCGCCGAAAGTGGTGCAGGCGTTGATTGCCGGAGGGGCGAAAGCGCTGCGTGGCGCCGTGGAAGGCGCGGAGGATTCGGCATCGAACGGCGCGCGAGAATTGGCGAAGGCGGGCGCAAAGCGCGGTGACGTGGTGGTGGGGATCGCCGCCAGCGGCACGACGCCCTACGTGCTGGGAGCGCTGGCGTGGGCTAACCGGCGGGGCTGCGTGACCGTGGGAGTGACATCCAATCGGAACTCGCCGTTAGCTCGCGCGGCAAAAATCGCCATCCGGCCCGAAACGGGGCAAGAGGCGATTTACGGCTCCACGCGCATGAAGGCCGGCACATCTCAGAAAATGGTACTGAACCTGCTTTCTACCACGACGATGGTGCGTCTGGGCAGGGTTTATGACAACTGGATGATCTACGTGGCGCTGACAAATCAGAAGTTACTGCGGCGAGGCGAGAGAATTCTGAGAGAAGCCGCGGGTGTGAGCGCGTCCACTGCGGCACACGCTCTGCGGCTGTCCGGACACGATTTGCCGGCAGCGCTGGTAATGTTGAAAACGGGTGAAAATGCCGACTCCGCGCGTCGATCACTGGCCAAAGCCGGCGGCAGCGTGAGACAGGCCCTCGAGTTGCAGAAGGCGACGCAGGCATCCAAGAGAGGTCAGGGGAAATAGCATGGACCGATTCAAGATTCAGGGCGGACGAAAACTCGAAGGAACGGTGCAAATCAGCGGTGCGAAGAACGCGGCGTTGCCGGCAATGGCCGCAGCGCTGCTGACGAGCGAGCCTGTGACGCTCCAGAATATTCCGCACGTCCGCGACATCATCACCATGGCCAAGCTGCTGGCGCACATGCGCTGCCGCGTGGAAAGCCCCGACTTGCCGCCGAGCGAGTTCATCATTCAAGCCGAAACCGTATCCATGCGCGAAGCGCCCTACGAACTGGTGAAAACCATGCGCGCGTCAGTGCTGACTCTGGGGCCGCTCGTCGCGCGATTCGGGTATGCGAAAGTTTCGCTTCCCGGCGGTTGCGCCATCGGTGCGCGGCCGATTGACTTGCACATCCAAGCGCTCGAAAAGCTTGGCGCAGAAATCACCGTGGAACATGGTTACGTGGAAGCGCGTGCGAAACGCCTGCGCGGCACCACGCTGCGGTTTCCCAAAATCACCGTGACCGGCACCGAGAATATTCTAACTGCGGCGGTACTCGCGCAGGGCGAAACGGTCCTCGAGAATTCCGCGATGGAGCCGGAGGTCACGGATCTCGCGGAGCTGCTGGTCAAAATGGGCGCGAAAATCGAGGGCGTGGGCACTTCGACGTTACGGGTGCAAGGCGTCGAAAAATTGCATGGTGCGACGCATGCCGTGATTCCCGACCGCATCGAGACGGGGACATTTCTGGTCGCCGGCGCGATTACCGGCGGTGAATTGCTGCTCACCGACTGCGAACCTGGACATTTAAAGGCAGTGATCGAAAAGCTGCGAGCGTGCGGAGTCGAAATCAAGTGTGAAGGCGACGGCAAGCTTCGCGTGCGAGCTGCGAAAAAACTGGTCGCCGCCGACGTCACCACCGAGGAATATCCTGGCTTTGCAACCGACATGCAGGCGCAATTCATGGCGCTGGCGACGCAAGCGCACGGCGTCTCGCATGTCCGTGAAACCATCTTCGAAAACCGCTACATGCACGCCAGCGAAATGATGCGCATGGGCGCGAACATCGCAATTGACGGCAACCTTGCCGTCGTCACCGGGCCGACACCTTTGAGCGGCGCGCCCGTTACAGCCTCTGATCTGCGCGCGAGCGCTGGGCTCGTGCTCGCAGGGCTCGTGGCAGATAACACGACCTGGATTGACCGCGTCTATCACATCGATCGTGGCTACGAGCGTATCGAAGACAAACTGCGCGATGTTGGAGCCAACATCGAACGCATCACCGGCCGCGACGAATAGCCCGGCCCAACGGCTTCCGTGGCTCCAAGTTTCTAGCAGCTTGTTGAAAAATGCAGTTCCGTTGCAACTTTAATTGAAAAAACTCGTCTGAAGTAAGGAAGGTCAAGGAGACGAGCGAATGCGCGGAGACGATAACCAGCAAGAAGGAATGTTCAGCTACGTATCGCCCGAGAAGCGAGTCCCGGCGGATCATCCCTTGCGGCCGATCCGCAAGATGGTGGATGAGATCCTGAAGGAGATGTCTCCGCAGTTTGGGAAGTTGTACTCGGGGGTGGGGCGGCCATCGATAGCGCCGGAGCGGCTGTTTCGGTCTCTGCTGCTGCAAATCTTCTATTCGGTCCGCAGCGAACGAATGCTGATCGAGCAATTGCAATACAACCTGCTGTTCCGATGGTTTGTAGGGATGGAGATGGACGAAGCGGTGTGGGATCACGCGGTGTACAGCAAGAATCGAGAGCGCTTGTTGAACGAAGAGATCGCGGAGTCGTTTTTCAGGCGGGTGCTGGAACGAGCCAGACCTTTCATGTCGGATGAACATTTCACGGTGGACGGAACGTTGATCGAGGCCTGGGCTAGCCAGAAGAGCTTCCGGGCGAAGGACGGACAAGGAAAGCCGCCGGGACCGGGCGGAGAGGTGGACTTCCACGGGGAGAAGCGAAAGAACGAAACCCATGAATCGACAACGGATCCTGAGGCCCGGCTGTTCAAGAAGTCCAAAGGAAGCGAGGCGAAGCTAGGCTACTTGGGACATGTATTAATGGAGAACCGCAACGGCCTGCTGGTCGAGACGTTTCTGACCGAAGCCAATGGGAGAGCGGAGCGAGAAGCGGCAATGCTCATGGCGGAGGCGATCCCAGCGGGAAAGCGAGTGACGTTGGGAGGAGACAAGGCCTACGACACGCAGGAACTGGTAGGCGAACTGCGCGGGATGAACATCACGCCGCATGTGGCGCAGAACAATACCAATCGCAGGAGCGCAGTGGACGAGCGGACCACACGGCATGCGGGGTACGAAATCAGTCAGCGGAAGCGCAAACGAGTGGAGCAAGTGTTCGGGTGGATGAAGATGGTCGGGGGGCTCAAGAAAGTGAAGCTGAGAGGGATCGACAAGGTCGGGTGGCTGTTTACCTTCACCGGAGCCGCCTACAATCTCTGCCGATTGCGAAACCTGATGGCTAGAACATGAAACGGAGCTTCGATTCGGTCACGCCGAGTCGATAGAGAATATCCAAAGCGGTCCCTCACAGCTCAGCGATAACTCGATAACTCAAGAAATCATAAAGAAAAGCTTGAAAAGCTAAATTCTTCAACAAGCTGTTAGAGCACGACCTCTCTGCTAGCTTGCCTCCCTGCTTCGTTGCTCCCCTGCCTCACGTGCGCCTTAGCTTCCTCGCTGCCGTTGCCCTACTCAGCCGCTCTAATGATCGGCTCAGGCGATTCTGGGGCTATAGGAGCGGCCCCCTTTAATTCCGCGAGCAAGATGCCTACGAATATAAGCGCAGCGCCCAGGAGGATGCGGCCCGTAAGGTGTTCGTGCGCAACCAACCATGAGGTCAGAGCGGCGAACACCGGCTCGAGGCTGATCAGAATTGCGGTATGTGTAGGTGACGTGTATTGCTGCGCCCAGGTTTGCGCCGAAAAGCCGAAGGCCGTCGAGCCGAGCGCGGTAATCAGAACCGCAAAGACGAGTGTGCCGCTCCAAACCCAGCGAGGTTGTTCAATTCCCGTAGCGGAAAGCAGGGGCAGAGCGATTGTGGCGAGCACTGCTGTCGTCGCCACCTGGATCACCGCGAGCGCGCCGACGGAGTGATGCTCCACGTAGCGGCTGATCACGATCATGTGCATCGCGAACATCACCGCGCAGCCGAATACAATCGGATCGCCTCGATTGAGGCCGCCGAGGCCTTCCGGCGGCACGGTAAGCAAATAGAGTCCCGCCAGCGCGGCGAGCGCGCCGGCCCAGATCCAGGCATTTACCCGCCGCCTTCCGAAAACGGCGAGCAAGAGCGGCACGATCACCACGCTGGAACCAGTGATGAAAGCCGCCCTCGATGGCGACGTGAATTTCAGGCCAGTCGTCTGAAACGCGTAGCCTGCGAACATGAAAAAACCGATCTGTGCGCCCGCCCAGATCGCGGCGCGCGTGAGCCCGCGCAGCGAGCGCCAAAAAACAATCGCCATCACCGCAGCCGCCAGCGCAAACCGCACAGCAAGGTACGTAAAGACAGAAACGTCCGCGAGCGCATCTTTAACAACGACGAAAGTGCTGCCCCAGATCAGCGCGGTGAAGCCCAAGGCAAGGTCGGCGCGTAGTCGTTTGCTGTGCATGGAGTATGAAGTTTAAGCGGGAGGCGCCACACGAACAAGGCGCTGGGCAAACGCTTAAGGCAAGTTGGCGCAGCGATCAATCGAATTTCGACGGCGACGTGCGCGAGTGTGCCGGGAAGCGAACGACCGCACAACACCTGAGCCGCTGTTACTGATGAGTGCGCTTTGCAAGCTGGAGGTGCCGCGTCACGACCCCATCGCGAATATGATTTGCTGGCCGTTCACCTGACGCGACCGCCGTACCGACACGCATCGCAAACAGAACTTGACTCCGGCTCTCATTTTGCTATGCTGCGGTTGCTGCCTTACCAGCAGCGCTTATCAAGAGTGGTTGAGGGGACAGGCCCTGCGACGCCACAGCAACCTGGTGCAGCTGCCAAGGTGCTAATTCCTGCCCAGTGGGGAGAGATAAGATCCTCGATAGACCGGCACTCCGGTCGTTGAAGATTCAACTCCCAAGCTGAAGTCGAATTGAACTGCGGCATTTGCGCAAGCAAATGCTGACGGTGCTTATTTCGGCGCATGATGCGCTGGCCGAGGCCTATTTCCATTCAGCCTCGAGCAGTCCATGACGCGCGGGCGGAGCGCATTCCGCCGATTGGGAGGTAGTAGATGTCGGAATCCTCATCAGCCGAAGGCCCCATAGCGGTCATAAAACTGGGCGGATCAATCCTTACCAGTCCGAAGTCCTATCGGCGTGCTGCGGTTTTTGTACGCAACACCCTGCGAATTGCTCCGGACGAGCGGCTGGTCGTGGTGGTATCGGCGCAAGAAGGAACCACCGACACTCTCGAGCGCAGCGCGCGAGCGATCGTCACAGAGCCTGCGCGCGCGGCGCTCGATCTGCTTTGGTCCACAGGGGAGATACGTTCTGTCGCCTTGCTCGTCTTGCATTTGGAAGCATTAGGGATTGACGCGGCGCCTTTGAACGTTCACGAAGCCGGCCTCACTGTTCCCGATACTGGGCGCGAAGCAGGACACATCCGTCTGCACCCGGAGCGGCTCTGCGGCGTGCTGGCAAAATATCCAGTCGTGGTGGTTCCGGGATTCCTCGCGACCGACTCCGCTCACCGAATCGTATCGCTGGGCCGCGGCGGTTCGGATTTAACCGCCGTGTTGCTGGCCGAGGGGCTGCGGGCCTGTCGTTGCGAATTGATCAAGGACGTTCCCGGCTATTTCACCGCTGACCCACACCGCGATCCCACCGCCAGGCATATCCCGCAACTGAGTTTTGCAGAAGCGCTTGAGTTTGCAGCGCGCGACTGCGATTTGGTCCAGCGCAAAGCAATTGAGGCCGCCTCGCGATCGGGGCTGCCCCTGGTGATTCGCAGCGTACATAAAAAGGCGCAGGTCAGCCGGATCTCCAATCACCAAGTCATTTCCGCGAGTTTGGAAACCGCCAGCGCAGAAGCTGTCGCGTCTTAATAGTTACGAATGGGAGTTTTGTGAAATTGGGCCCAAGAGATTTTGAAATCAGCGCAATCTAAGCTAAGGAGCACGGAGATGAAATTCGCAACGAAGACGATTCACGCGGGCCAGCCCTCGGAACCGGAAACTGGTTCGTTGATCGCCCCGATATTTCAAACGTCGACCTACGAGCAGGAAGCCCCTGGCCAGGACAAGGGCTTCAACTACTCGCGCACCAATAATCCCACGCGCCAGCGGCTAGAAACCGTACTGGCTGAACTGGAGGGCGTGGAACACGCAGCGGTGTTCGCCTCCGGTCTCGCCGCAGAGAACGCTGTGCTGCAGGCCTACTTGCGCCCCGGCGATGAAATCGTGATTCCGCAAGACGTCTACGGCGGAACATATCGCATCCTGAACAAGGTGTTCCAGCCAATCGGCGTGGTCATCAGGCAGTTCGATGTTTCAGACTTGATCGCGCTCGAAGCCGCAATCACCCACCGGACAAAACTTGTGTGGATCGAATCGCCGACCAATCCCCGCCTGCTGGTCTACGATATCGTCGAGATCTGTCGTTTGGCGCATGCGAAGTCCGCGCTCGTGGTGGTGGACAACACCTTCGCCACTCCCTACTTTCAACAGCCATTCGAGCTCGGCGCGGACATCGTCGTCCACAGCGTGACGAAATACCTGGCCGGGCACTCGGACACGATTCAAGGCGCGGCGCTGGCGAAAGATCCCGCGATCTTCGAGCCGATCAAGTTCCTGCAAAACGCCACCGGCGCCGTGCCTTCGCCGTTCGATTGTTGGCTCACCTTGCGTGGACTGAAAACGCTCGAACTGAGAATGCAGCGCCACGAGCAGAACGCGATCGCCATCGCCAATTCGCTCAAGGGACATCCGCTCGTCCGCCGCGTTTATTTCCCGGGCCTGCCTGAACATCCCGGACACGAAATTGCGAAGAAACAAATGACCGGATTCGGCGGAATGGTTTCATTTGAGCTGGATGGCAACGTCGAGGAAGTCGTGTCGTTCTGCTCGTCAAGACGCTTCTTCACTTTGGGCGAAAGTCTCGGTGGCGTAAAGGCGCTGCTCTGTCATCCGGCGACGATGACCCACGCTTCTATCCCCGCTGATGCGCGCGCGGAACTCGGGCTTTCGGATAGCTTGATTCGCCTCTCGCCCGGATGCGAAAATGCACAAGACTTGGTCGACGACCTACTCGAAGGCCTCAGCCTGCTCGACCATCAAAGAAAGTCGCAAAAGGCGGTAGCGGCAAGTGCCCAGTAAAACTGTAACGGTTCTGCCTTCGCCAAAGACGAAGGCGAAGCCGTCCGGATCCCCGAAAATAGATGTGGGCATTTTGGGAGCCACGGGAACCGTCGGGCAGCAATTCATCGCGCTGCTGGGGGATCATCCGTGGTTTCGCGTAACCTGGCTCGCGGCCAGCGAACGCTCCTCGGGAAAGCGGTACGGCCATCTTGCGTGGCGGTTAGCGTCAGAACTGCCGGAAGACGCGGCGGCGCTTTCGGTGGAAGCGCTGAAAGCAGGTGTGGGACCGCAATTAGTTTTCTCAGCATTGGATTCTTCGATTGCCGGCGAAGCCGAACTGGAATTTGCGGCGGCCGGCCACCTCGTCGTGAGCAATTCCCGAAATCATCGCATGGATGCCTTGGTGCCGCTGCTCGTTCCGGAAGTGAATCCGGAGCATCTCGCGTTGCTTCCTCTGCAAAAGAAGGCAAGCGGTTGGAGTGGCGCGATCGTCACGAATCCGAACTGCGCGGCCGTACCCCTGGTGATGGCGCTGGCGGCCTTGCGTGATTTCCGACCGAAGCGAGTGCTGGTCACGACCTTGCAAGGATTATCGGGAGCCGGGTATCCCGGCGTTGCTTCTTTGGACGCGACTGCGAACGTGATTCCCTATATTGACGGTGAGGAGCCGAAGATTGAGTCGGAACCGCGTAAAATCCTTGGACGCTTCGTCGCAGGCGGTATCGAAGCTCATCCCGTCATCTTGAGTGCGACCAGCACACGCGTCCCCGTGGTGAATGGGCACACCGAAAGCGTCTCCGTCGAATTGGAAAAGGAGGTCACGCAGGATGAAGTGCTCGCCGCGTTTCGCGAGTTTACGGGCGAGCCGCAGAAATTGGAACTGCCGAGCGCGCCGGCGAAGCCCATCATATACCTTGATGCTTCGAATCGTCCCCAGCCCCGATTGGACGTGGAGCGCGGAGGCGGAATGGTTACCCACATCGGCCGGTTGCGCGCGTGTCCGGTTCTCGGGCACAAGTTCGTGCTGCTGAGCCACAACACCATCCGCGGCGCAGCGGGAGCCGCCATCCTTAATGCAGAGTTACTTGCAGCCAAGAATCTGCTCGACTGACGCGTCCACGGCGATCCTTTAAGCGGCTTCGTTCCTGAGCGCCCGACAAAATTCACGTCCAGGTTGCCGATCCGTTCAATGCGGTTGATGCTCCGTTTCAATATTTCTGGCTAACACCCGGTTGAATTCGGTAACCTGTTCTTCCAGCAAGTGAGCGAGTTCTGCAGCGCCGGCGAGATCGCCAGATTTTCCGACGAACTCCAGCTGCTGCGCGGTTTCGCGCGCTCCCTTGGAAAAAAAGTTCCCGACACATCCCTTTAGCGAGTGCGCCGCCCGTTCGAGCGCTTTGGCATCCTGCTTCTGCACCGCGTCTCGAATGTCCTCTAGCATTTTCGGACAGCTCTGGATAAACAGATCAGCAAGCTCTCTGAGTAATTCTGCGTCGCCGCCAAACCTGCTCAAGAGTTCTTTATCCATTTGTGTCTCCTTTCGTTCTTGCCTCGGGTACCAGCGCTCTGTCGGACAAGTCGGCTACCGCTAGTGCGATCACCTGCGCTAATCCCGCGGGTGTAAGCGGTTTTGAGATGTAACTGTCCATCCCGCCTTCTAGACAGCGCTCCCGATCGCCTTTCATGGCATGAGCCGTCATGGCGACAATCGGTATGTGCCCGCCGGTCTCGGCTTCCCTCTTGCGGATGTACGCGGTGGCTTGCAACCCATCCATCTCCGGCATCTGTACGTCCATCAAGACGATGTCGAATTGCCGGCCTTGGTTCATCTCCCACAATTGCACGGCTTCCTTGCCATTATTCGCGCACGTGACGTCGTGACCTTGCTTTTGCAGTATCTTCTGCGCGAGCACGCGGTTCACTGGATTGTCCTCGGTGAGCAAGATGTTGAGCTGGCCAGGGGATGACTTTCGTGCGCGCTCCTCGATCACGGCGCGAATCTCCTTTGCGCTTTGTCCGCGTGCCGCAAACGCAAACCATCGCTCGTCGCGACAACAGTGCGTCGTCGTAGGTCCATGCGCTACGCGAACATGGAATGCGATTCTAAGTGCGATTCACATCACTTATTGTCAGAAATTGATCACTGCGCGAAGCGCAGTAATAGGAAGGGGGAATAACAGTCTGATCGTATTATTTCGCCCGAGGTACGTCAATCGCTAGTGCTCTCTCGGATAACGCACGGGGCCAGCAAGCGATCCCAAACTTCGTAGCAAGATGGCGGAGAGGGGGATACGAACCCGCCGATCCTAAGAAACGTGCACCGTTATTAGTAAAACGTAAGCTTATTTGTGTGAATAAAGGAAGCGGGCTGAGAGCGCAGAACCGAAGTTTTTCCATTAACGATGGGAAATCTGATATCTCGGGCTTTGCCCGATGTCTTAGGGAGGCTTCGGAAATCTCGCGCGGGCCCCAACAGGAAAGCACGCTATCTGTGTTGTTCAACCGGGTCCGGCGAAGCGCGCCGACCGGTGACTTCATCAATGTGAATGCAATAGAAAATGGTAATGTCTCGATCGAAGCGCTCGCGAGTTTGGGCGGCGGCGAATCCTGCTTGCCACCACAGTGACCTCATGTTCTCCAGTAGAGCTTGCGCACGGTGTCTTTGCTCGGAATACTTCGGCGTGTCCGGAAATTCCTCGTAATGTCCTCGTACTACCACACTCGACCAATCCATCTGGCTGCGGACTTCGTCGGCCTCCACACACACTAAAGGGTTCAAGCGCATCCATTCGATCTTCTGGCCCATCGTCGCAAATCCATAAAGGCAGCTGGGCGTGCAGGCAAAATAGATCGGGATGATATACGGCTGATTGTTGCGGCCGCAGGCCAGTCTTCCAAAACCGACTTGCGCCAGCAACTCGTCACATTCCTGGCGCATCATTTCTCTCACAAGCATAGCGACACCTCCTCCAGCATCTGGCTCACCGAATGACTATACGGAATGTCTCCGTCAAGTTGACCCTTGCCCTTCCTGTGCTTCGCCTTGCTAGCCGCGCACCGTGAGCACCGGGCACGTCGCGTGTGCCACTGTCTTGTGTGCCGTAGCGATCGGAAGATGCGTCGCCGCACCAGGGAAGCCATGCGGACGATGCACGCCCATCACGATCAGGTCCGCGTTCCTTTGTTCCGCAACTTCCAGGATCTTCTCAGCGACCGGCCCCTCTTCCACGACGAATTGCGGCACGCACCACAGTTCGGCTTCCGCCGGAACAAGCTCGTGCAAGCGCCGCTCCGAGGACTCCACCTGCTCTCCGGGAAGGATCAGATCGCCCGGCTTTTCTTCTGGAATGACATGCAAGAGCGTCAGATTTGCCTGGAATTCCTGCGCCAGAGACATGGCGTAGGTTGCCGCGGTAGCGGACTCCGGTCCAAAGTCGGTGGCGAAAAGAATCTCTGTGAATTCACCCGTCCGCGGCGGAGGTACGTGCGAATGCGGACCGACGGTCAACACGGCGCACGGAGCTCGACGAAGGATCTCCTCCGCCTTCGAGCCCAGGAGAAACTTTTCCGCTCCGGAGCGGCCGCGCGTGCCGAGCACAATCAGATCCGTATGATGAGTCTCAAGGGCAGTTTGCAAGTTCTGCCAGAAGTCGCCCTCTACAATCATGATTTCCGGATGGATTCCTTTGAAAGATCCTAGCAACTGATTCTTCTGCTGCTCGACCTCGCCTTTCGCGGCACTTTCAAGAACATCCCAACCGGCGGGGTTCGTCATCGGGTTAATTACGGGTGGCCTGACGTGCAGCGCGCAGATCTTCGCGCCAAAGCGCTTAGCCAACTCTATTGCGAAAGGGATCGCCGCGTCCCCGGCAGAAGAAAAGTCGGTTGGAAAAAGAATATTCTTGATCTCAATTCTGGTGCGAGTTTCTAGCGTTTTCATGGCGTATCTCCTTGCATTCCCGGGGCTCAACTCTCGCCCAATCCTCGTATCGGAAGGTCACCGGTTGCGGTGGACCTCGACGGGCCACTGTTGTGAGCCCCGGGCCGTGATCTTGTAGTTGCGGCATGCTTCGTTCAGCGCGACAACACCCGCAGTGACTCTCGCCTTCAGAAAGCTCATGCAGCGATTTCAATATTGTTTTCCACTTCCGAAACACCCGGCGCGGCCCAGGCGACCTGTTCGGCTCCTTCCCGTTCCACCCAGGATTTCACGGCGCCCCGCAGGATTACTTTGGTGTCGCTCGACTCGACGGAAATGTGCTTGGCGTCGACGGTCGCGGTGCGTTGCAAGGCCTGCACGATCTTGTTCTTGATATCCACTGGCGAAATAACCGGCTTTACATCGATCCGATTGATCACGCCCTTCACGCCGAGCAAATTCCGAACTACCCTCTGAGCCTCCGCCTTTTGAAAATGATATTCAACCGTACCATCGAGGGTGACCCAGCCGTTTTCGACCAGCACTTTGATTCGGTCATGGGGCACCGATACATGCCATTCCAGATTGTTGGTCGCGGCCCGTGCGATATCCGCGTCCGTCCGCTGAAAGTCGCCCAGAATCCTCACTTGGATTTCGTCCGTAACGGCCTTCACTCCCTTAACTCGTTCTGCGGCGCGTTCGGCGGCCCATTTTTCGGAGTAGCTTTGCACGGTGCCGCTGAGCATTACGACCCCCGAATCGCTGGCCACACCGATCTCGGCCGCATTGACACTCGGCTCCCAACTTAGTTCGTCCATAACTTGTTTCTGCAATTCTTTGTCGCCTTTCATTTTCGTCTCCTCCTGATCCAAAAGTCGTTTGCTGCAAGTTCCGTCAAACAAATTCGCTGGCGGTCATGCGATCTTAGGGGTTCCCTTGCTTTCCTTCCCGCCACTAAGGTAGGTCCTTTCCGGTCTGGCTGTATGCGGCGCAGATCACCCGCTGCTGTGAGGCGCGTCACAAGGAAACAGCCAGACTTCTAACGAATATTGATTCTCGGGGAATGCAATGGCGCGGCGGACGGTCCTAGCAGGAATTCGTGCCGCGCTACCTCGCGCGATTGCTAGAGCGTCGAGGGATAGGTCTCCGCGACTTCGCCGCGCTCCCAGACGCTCGCCCGCTCTAACGGCTCGACCGCGCGGGTTACGTCGAAATGCAAGATCGCGTCGAACTGATCGGGAAGCTGGGCATGGAAGTAATGGCTCATCCTTTCGGATTGCGGTAGATAGATCACGCCTATCGCCCTTTCCAGGCGCGGCTGCCGCAAGAAGCTAGTCGCTTCCTGGCCGCTGCCGAGAAGCAACAGGAACTTGGGAATGCCACATTGATGAAAGATGGATTCGTAGCTGCCGGCTAGGGCGGGGCGGACATGTTTGCGCTCCGCGGGTCCATCCCACTCGGACGCGGCAGTAACCGTCCCTGTGTATGTGCTGAAACCGACGAGCACTGCTTGCTTCCCGTAGCGCTGTCGGACGAACTGCCCCAGATTCAATTCCCCTTGCTGGCCTAGCTCCGTGGCGCGGGCGTCGCCGAGATGGGAATTGTGCGCCCAGACGACAATTTTGGCATCCTTGGGCCCTTGGTGCTGCACGAGCGCATCGAGTGTCTCGGCCATGTGAGTGTCACGCAGGTTCCACGAGGAAATGCGGTCACGAAACATCGCGCGGTAATACTCCTCGGCATTTTTCACCAAGCGCGCATTCTGTTCGGCAAAGAAGAATTCATCGGGAAACACGCGGCCATCGCGACGGGAAAGATCGGCCGCACGCCGGCGCATTTCGATCCACTGGGTGACAGCCTCATTCTCGCAGCTCTTGCTCAAACCGGAGCTAGCCGCGTATCCGTAGGCTTGGGTGTCCTCGCCAAAATGTTCGAAGCAGGCATAACGATAGCGAGCGCGGCGCGCCGCTTCAGGATCAACCTTGTCGAGAAAATCCAGGACGGCGCGCATGGACGCGTGCAGGCTATAGAGGTCCAATCCGTAAAAGCCAGCCGGTTTCGAAGGGTGGAGTTCATTGTAATTCCGTAGCCAGCCAACGAAATCGAGAACGTCCGCGTTGCGCCACATCCACGCCGGAAATCTCTCAAAACCCGCGAGTGCGTCGATGCTGTCTTGATCGTCGCCTTGCGAACGAACGAATTGGTTTACTCGATAGGCATCGGGCCAGTCGGCTTCGACAGCCACTGCAGCGAATCCCTTTTCCGCGATAAGACGCTTGGTAATCTCCGCCCGCAAGCGGTAGAACTCGTGGGTACCGTGTGACGCTTCTCCGATCAGAACGAATCGAGCATCACCGACCTTCTTGAGCAACGGATCGAAGTCGCTGGATTCGCCGGTGAGGCGTTGCGCCGATTGGCGAATTGCTTCTAGGACTTCCTGATCATCATAAGTAACCATCGTCCACCTCCGTCTCCAACCGAACTTAGAGTTGATGTCTGGTCGCGGCATGTGCTCGTCGGGTTGTCGCAAGGTACTCAGCAAACCAGCCCACCGCAAGCAGAGCAACTTCTTCCAAGGTCCCCGGTTCTTCGAACAGGTGCGTCGCGCCTGGGAGAACCACTAGCTTCTTTTCAGGGCATTTGAGCTTCGCCAGCGCCGTCTGATTCATACGAATCACCGGCTCGTCATCACCACCTACGATCAGCAGCGTGGGAGCGACGACGGAACGCAGAGCATCTCCCGCCAGATCGGGCCGACCTCCACGAGAGACCACTGCCCGTACGATGTTGGGGAGTCTGGCGGCCGACACCAGCGCCGCGCCCGCTCCCGTGCTGGCACCGAAATAACCAATGGCAAACCTCTCCAACTCCGGGTGTTGCATAACCCAATGGCTCGCACCGATCAGCCGTTCGGCCAGGAATGGAATGTGGAACCTCAGTTCTGCGGTTCGCTCGTCCACTGATTCCTCCTCCCGGGTCAAAAGGTCGAACAACAAGGTCGCGATTCCTTGCGCTTGAATTGCTTCCGCAACGTAGCGGTTCCGCGGACTGCGGCGGCTACTGCCGCTTCCATGTGCGAATAGGACAATGCTCGTGGCGCGTTCCGGAACAAAAAGGGTCCCGGGGAGGAGGGCATCGCCGCAGTCAATGGAAACCTCACTCTCAATGCCATTCGGGTTGGACAGTCGGCCAGGAATCATCAGTGTGCTCCTCTCGTTATCGGCTCCCCGTCATCTGGCACGGTCACGGCCGACTGGCGAGCCGCGCGGTCCAGCAAGTGCTTGACTTCCTCGTCAGAAACTTGCGAGAAGTCGTCGTAGAATTGGCCAACTCCGTAAAAGTGCTCGGGGGTTTCCACGCAGACCAATTCATCAACCTCCGGTCTCAAACGATTGCAAGTCGAAGCCGGGGCCACGGGAGTCGCGACGACGAGGCGCGCAGGACTCATCTGCCGCAGGGCGCGAATCGCAGCTCTAATGCTGGAGCCTGTGGCGATACCGTCATCAACAAGAATGACGGTCCATCCCTTCACATCCAAGGGAGGGCATCCGCCGCGATACGCACGTTCGCGACGCTTTAATTCTTGTTTTTCCGCCGCGGTAACGAGTTCGATATCCAGAGGGGATAAACCCAAAACCTGGATGAGTTCCGGATCCAGAACGCGGACGCCCCCGCTGCCAATAGCCCCGAAGGCCAACTCTTCGTGGCCGGGAACACCGAGTTTGCGCAGCACGAAAACATCCAACGGCGCTCCGAGAGCAGTGGCAATTTCGAAGGCCACTGGAACGCCTCCGCGCGGCACGCCCAAAACAATGACGTCGTGCCGATTTGCATATTTGTTCAGCTGCTGTGCCAGTCGCTGGCCGGCTTCGCTTCGGTTCGTAAAGATCATGTTCGCACCTCTCTCCTGGGCAGTTCGCGCCGCCGATTCAGCAACAGAACTTCATCGAGCTCGTGCGGCTGCCCGCAATAGAAGTCGCCCTTCTCAAGACCCAAGGGCGGCAGGTCTTTCGAGGGTTTGGAAATGTCCGCGACCGTCTTCGCCACCTGCGACGCAGGAGCGTGGAGCGCGACGTCGGCTTGCGCCACAATTCCGACGCACCGACCGCGTTTGTCCACCACGGGAATTCTGCGGACTTGGTTTTCCTGCATCAATTCAGCGCAGAATTCCAAGCTGTCATCCGGCTCGCAAGTTACAGGCACACGGGTCATTATTTCGGAAACGTTGAGGGTACCGGGCTTGTTTGCGGCGGCGACGACGGCACAGCACAGGTCACGGTCGGTCACGATTCCCTCCAAGAGCGGGTCCGCCGCGTCGAGAATCACGGGGATTGCTCCGACGCCGTGTGTCTTCATCAGGTTCGCGGCCGTTAGCGCGGTGTCCCACGGGGTGCAACAGATAACTGGCTTCGACATCAATTCACTGACCAACATAACGGGCGCTCCCGCTCAACGATTCATATTTGGTCCGGTCCGGCCAGAAACGCAGTGAAGAGCATCACGTCGTATGGTGATTCGGATCACAAGATCCAGATGGATTTGATTTCGCATCCTAATCCGGGAGAGAAACCACGCCCTAAGGTCGACAGGTCGGGGAATGAACGCATAAGGTGGGATCTTTGGCGGTACTTCCGCCATCCACTCAGTCGGCAACCGATCCGCCTGGGAGGAGGCTCGTGCCTCCCTTTCCGGACGGAGTGTCTGTGGAATACTGCAAAGGGAACTGCGCTAGTTCTCGCCGCCTCCGATCTTGTGTAGCTCAATCTCAAGCAGCGAGCCGCGCTGCCGCAGTTTCACCGACGATGGTTCGAATTCCTCCGTCAAGGGAAGCACTCGGTAGACGTTGGCGTCTTGCCCCGGCTCGCAACCCGGACGTTTCTTTCCTACCAGGATGAGGCGGTGTGGTTCGACAACCGCTTCAATCCCGTGAAGGTTTTTCGCGCCCATCGCGCTGCAGAACGACGAAACTATGACCTCGTTCTTCGATTGCAGGATCCCACATGAGAGCGGCTGAAGTATTTCGCTCTCCGCACGGCGCCAGTTCTGCCGGTCATGTCCCGGGTGGCTTCCTTGGCGTTGGTAGATTTCGAAGGCGCGCTTCGCAATCGTCGCTCGGATACTCTTGCGACAATCTGCCGCATTCCCAATCTTCGCGAGTACGGAATGATCTTTCGCGTGTGGAACCGCTTCCCGTTGCCCTTTCATTTTCTCTGCCCCTTTGCCGCCTTCCCGTTCAAGGACTTCGCCCCAAGTGCTATACCGCCACAGCGGCGTACCTCATTCTAAAAAATCTTGTGCAGTTTTTCCTTACCACAGACTCGATGGGAAAGTACGAACCGCGCACCAGAGCAAGATAATTGCCGTGAGGGTCGCTAACGCCATCACGCCCGCAACCTGTTCGGAAACGGTCCGCCGAAAGATCACAAATCCGGTGATGCTTGCAGCAACGACAATTCCGATGTATCCCAGATTCCGCGACACCAGGTAGAAGAACCAGAGACCCGAAGCAGAGTATGGCGAACCATATGCCAAACTCACTGCCGCGAATAATGCAAATAGGGCGGGCAAACCGAGCAGCAGAATTACTAAGAGCTGACCCAATTCCGCCTTTCGATGTTGTCTGATCGTCGCGTGCATTCGCATTTTGCTTCTCCCCTTGCTGCTGAGGTTCGTTCCCAGAGCAAATGGTCTAGTGAAAAGATCTAGCAATGCGAAAAACTGCGAAGTGACGACGATCACACGTCGCTGTGACTGGTAAGCCGATGCGGCGAGAGACGTGCGCCGCGCGCTCACGCTTCGAGCGGCGCGAAAAGGAGTCGTTTCGCCCATTCCACGAGGAGGAGATACGTCAGAGTCGAAATTGCGAGGAAGGTGAAAAACGGTGTCGGCAACGAAGTGAATCCCAACAGTTTTGCGAGCGGCGAATAAGGCAGCCACACCCCGAGGATCACGATCAGAATGGTCGTGACCGCAAGCGGAACGCTCGGCCGGCTTTTCAACGGATTTCCCATGGTGCGGATGACGAAGAGAACGAGGGTCTGCGTCGCGAGCGATTCGACGAACCATCCTGTGTGAAACTCCGGCTGAGTGGCCCGGAAGAAATGCAGCAACACGTAGAAGGTCAAAAAATCGTAAAGCGAGCTGATGGGGCCGATGAAAATCATGAAATTTCGGATGAGTTTCATGTCCCAGCGGCGTGGGGCGCGAATGTATTGCTCATCCACGTTGTCCGACGGGATGGTGATCTGTGCGGTGTCGTACAGAAAATTGTTCAGCAGAATCTGCGTCGGAAGCATCGGAAGAAACGGCAGAAAGAGCGACGCCCCAGCCATGCTGAACATGTTTCCGAAATTCGAGCTGGTACCCATCAACAGGTACTTCATAACGTTGGCAGAGGCCCTGCGCCCTTCGATGATTCCATTGTGCAAAATCCCGAGTCCGGGCTTGAGCAGGATAATGTCGGCGGCATCGCGGGCCACATCCACGGCGGAAGCGACCGAAATACCCACGTCTGCTGCGTGCAGGGAAGGCGCATCATTGATTCCATCGCCCATGTAGCCGACGACGTGCCCGCGGTGCTTCAACGCGTGAATGATGCGATGCTTTTGCACCGGCGAGACGCGCGCAAACACCGTCGTCTGCTCGGCGAGATGCTGAAGGGCCGGATCGGTCATGGTCTCCAGGTCTGCGCCAAGGATCAAGGTCGGATTTTGCAGACCCACCTGCCCGCAGATGTGCCGCGCTACCAGTTCGTTATCCCCAGTTAGAATTTTCACTTCCACGCCGTCCCGTTTCATGGCCGCCAGCGAAAGAGCGGCATCCGGGCTCGGCGGGTCCGCGAAAGCCAGAAACCCTGCCAGGACCAGACAACATTCATCGGCGACACTGACACAACCATGTGTGTCCACTGCTCGATATGCAACCGCCAGTACGCGGTATCCCTGCGTGCTCAGGTTGTCGAAAGTTTGCCGGCAACGCCCCCTGGTCTCGGCGTCGAGCGGAACCGCGGCGGCCGCCTCGGTCTCGTAGAAATCTGCAAGACCCAAGATGCCTTCCGGAGCGCCTTTCGTGATGAGCAGACTGCCCGCGCCGTCGTCTTTCTTTTTCAGCACTATAGAGAGGCGCCGCCTTTCGAAATCGAATGGAATTTCGTCGCACTTCACGTACGCGCTCGAATCGGCGCGCGCCATCTTCAAGATCGCGGTATCCAGCGGGCTGCGGATTCCCGTCTCATACTTGCTATTCAGGTAGCCAAGTTCGCTAGGCCGGTCGGAAGTGTTCCCGAAGGGATCTACCGAGGCCACCAGACTCATTACTCCCGTAGTCAGCGTGCCGGTCTTGTCGCTGCAAAACACATCAATCGTTCCGAAGTTTTGAATAGCAGCCAGATGCTTGACAACCACCTGGTCCCTGGCCATGCGGATCGCGCCGCGCGCCAGCGTTACGGAGGTAATCATGGGCAGAAATTCCGGCGTTAAGCCGACCGCCAAGGCCACCGCGAAAACAAAAGACTCGAACGCATCTTTGTGCAAAGCAACGCGCACAACCAGGATGAAAAGTACGAGAAAAAAGACGGCGCGCATGATCAGAAGCCCGAAATGCTTCATGCTGCGCTCGAACTCGGTTTCTTCCGGTCGTGTGGCCAGCCGTTCGGCGATCGCGCCGAATGCCGTCTGTGCCCCTGTCTTTGATATGGCGATCGTTCCAGTTCCGCTTACCACGGAAGTGCCGAGAAAAACCTCGTCGGGTGCGTCCGGATCGCGATCCGCTTCGCTGCCGTGCGCTGCGGCATTCTTTTCCGCGGGGAGCGATTCGCCGGTCAAGGCAGCCTGTTGGACGTACAAATCTCGCGACTCCAACAATTGACCATCGCCCGGAATCAGGTCGCCGGCGCTCACGCGGACGATGTCCCCGGGAACGATTTCACGCCGCTTGATTTCCTGCCAGGTTTCATCGCGGAGAACCGTGGCCGTCGGCGTCACGTTTTCGCGGAGCTTGTCAATTGCCCGTTGTGACCTGTACGTCTGGATGAAATTCACCGAAACGCCGAGCAAGACCAGCACCAGGATGATCGTAGCGTCCGCTACATTCCCCAGGACAAAAGAAACGACGCTGGCGACCAGCAGGATGATGACAAGAGGATTGAGAAATAGGGCCACGAGCTCGAAGAATGCAGCGCCCCGTTTAACGGGCGCTGGCTCGTTAGGGCCGTACTGGGTGAGCCGTGCGGCGGCGTCCTGGGAGGTCAATCCACACAGGGACGCCGTATCGGTGCTTTGCTGTTGGCTCGAGGTGACTGGAGAGGGAGTCATGTTCCGCGCCACGTCTTCCACCATGAATTATCGCAACCCGCGCGATTGGCTCACGCTGCGGCGATCACGCGCTCCCATTTGCAGTCGCCTAGCTCGCCGGAACCTGTTCGAATCAGGACGCCGGTAGGCTCTTGATACACCAGCGAATATCGCAAACGGCAGTCGCCACACAACCAAAACTGCTGGACGGCACCGATGTTCGTGCCGGGAGCCCCCTCTTGCTGAATCTTGTGGAAGCGGAAAAACTGCCCTTGATGATAATCGAAGGCGACACCGAAGTCTGGATTTGCCCATCTCGAAAACATCGCTAACATCGCTAACCTCACTGCGCCCCGGGGCTCCTACGGCGGCTGGATCAGGCCTTGTGCCGCTTGAAGAATTCCACCTGGCGTAGTCTCTTCTTGGCTTCTTCCAGCGTCCCGTATGGCCCGCCAAGATTCTTCCCTTTGGTTGAGAGCACTTGGTAGCCTTGCTTGACTCTCTTGATCATGATGCCCTCCTTTGCTCACAATTAGCCCGGCGCTTGAGCACGATCACTCTTGCAGAAACAGATGTTAATTTACCCAACTTTCAGATTCGGTGATCCTCGTCACGCAAGGTCGTGACCAGCTTCATATGCACGGTCGCCGGCAAATCCCTAACCTGTTCTCGAGCCAATCATGACGTGACTGCGATAAGACTGATCGCGGAGGCTGGGCGATGAGGGCACGATGCAAGTGGCTTTGACAAAATCATATTCTGGCTGTAATAGCGGAGTGCTGTGAAACTGCGCGCGCTCGCGTTGGACTATGACGGGACGATCGCCCGGGACGGAGTTCTAAATCCCAACGTCAGGGCGGCGATCGGCGAAGCGCGTTCGCACGGCTTGACAGTTGTGCTGGTGACCGGCCGGGTTTTGTCGGATTTAAAGCGGGTCGCCGGAGAGCTCGATTTCGTGGATGCGGTGGTAGCCGAAAACGGAGCCGTGCTGGCATTTCCAAACGGCTATTCGAGGCAGATTGGCCAGTGTCCCTCCGCGGAACTGCTCGAAGAACTTCGCCGCCGCGGAATCGGATTCTCCATGGGGCAATGCGTCTTGGAGGCGGATGCTCTATCCGCGCCCCAGATTCTCTCGGTGATCCGGGACCTCCAACTGCCTCTGGTCCTAATGTTCAATCGCAGCCGCTTAATGGTCCTCCCGCAGGGCGTCAGCAAGAGCGTCGGGCTGCGCCGTGCTCTCACCGTGCTGCACCTCTCGCCACACAATACGATGGCGATCGGAGACGCCGAGAACGACCACGATCTCCTGGCGGCCTGCGAGTTCGGAGTCGCCGTGGGCTGGGGCAGCCCGGCACTGTGCAATATAGCCGACCAGGTATTGCGTGGAGATGGGCCAGACGTCGTAGCGGGTTTCATTCGAGAAGCAGCCAGCGAATTGAAAATACCTCGCGGCCGAATGCACCGGTATCAAGTGACGCTGGGTGCCGCGGAAGGCGGCCGGACGATCGCGCTGGGCGTTTCCGGCCGAAATCTTCTGGTAGCCGGAGATCCTCGTTCCGGAAAATCCTGGATCACCGGCCTGATCTGCGAAAGGCTCATCATGCAGGGCTACTCAATTTGCGTCATCGATCCGGAAGGCGACTATAGAACTCTTGAGTCCCTTCCCGGAGTGGTCGTTTTCGGAGGCGAAGATCCCCCTCCTCAGCTTCCGGATGTGGCGCGCACACTTCGCCATCCGGACATGAGCGCGGTGGTGGACCTATCCCATGCTCCGTACAAAGAGAAAATTGACTACCTGCATTCTCTCCTCCCGATGGTGGCGGCAATCCGCAGAGCCACCGGTTTGCCGCACCGCATCGTGATAGATGAAGCTCACTATTTCTTGCACGACCCCAATGCTCGCCATCTGCTGGATTTGACGCTGAATGCTTACACGCTGGTCACCTACCGACCATCCGATCTCAATGCCGATCTTCGAACGGGCATTGACGCCATCGTAGTCAAACGCACGACCGATCCGCGCGAGGTGCAAACTCTAGTAAGCATGGCCGGGGATGGCACTCTTGAGTCTGAATGGAAAGCGTCTGTGCAAGAGTTGCGGCCGGACCAGGGTGCTCTGTTGCCAGGGCCCGAAGAAGCTGAGGGAAAATTGCAGATCTTCGAACTCTCGTCCCGGCTAACTTCGCACGTGCGGCACAAAGCTAAGTACTTCGATCTGGAACTCATCCCGGAACTGGGGTTCGTGTTCACGGAGAATGGGAAGCCCCTCGGGCCAGCGGTTCGGACTTTAAAAGCATTTGTGATCGCGCTGAATACGTATCCCGTACGTGCGCTGGAAGGGCATGTCCACCGCGGCGATTTCTCGCGATGGATTGCAACCGTATTTCACGATCCGATTCTTGCAACGAATATTCGCAAGGTGGAACAGCGCTACCGCCTCGGACATATACGCGATCTCTGTGGCTCGATTGGCACAGCGATTGAAGAACGCTACGAACTTTCCACTGACAAGTTTGTCTAAAGCCTCTGCCTTTTCTGCGAATTACAAGCCTTCACGGATTAGGGATTCCGACATATCCCACCGCGTGAGAACGCCTGAGACCTGTTGTGATGTGCATCACATTCTCCTGTGACACGCCCCATATTCTTGTTGCTGGCCATCCACCATGATTGTCTTTGCAACTCGAGGAGAACCAACGGTGCGGGGAATGCTCAAGTTGGCTTACAAACTCCTGGTCAACGACAAGGCCAAGTTCACAGCTCTGCTTATCGGCATTACCTTCGCGGTTTTCTTGATGATGTTTGTAACCTCGATGCTTTTCGGCGTGTTGAACCATGCGTCCGCCACCGTGATCAATATCGGCGCCACGGTGTGGGTCATGGATCCGGCAGTGCAAACCGTTTCGAACACGGTCGGAATTCCCGATTATGTCTTGGACGCCGTTCGCAGCATGCAAGGAGTGAAGTATGCGGTGCCGCTCTATTCCGGAGGGGGGCTTGCACGGCTCGCGGACGGCAGCTACCAGTCCGTCAACGTCATCGGATTGGACGACAACAGCCTGGTGGGCCGGCCAGAAATGATCGAGGGCAAGATTGAAGACATTTACGCGGAAGACGCGTTCGTCGTGGTTCATGACGCCGAGTTTTCTAAACTTCAAAATCCCAAAGTGGGAACACAACTCGAGCTGAATGATCACCGGGCAGTCGTGGTGGGAATTGCCGAGGTCGCTACGTCCGGTCTTTACGGCACGCCCACCCTGTACACCACCTACGAGCGAGCCTCTCAATTTCTTCCCAATCCCCGCTACACGATTTCGTATGTGCTCGTCGAGCCTAAAACTCTTGCTGACGTGGGAAAGATCAAGAAACAGGTGGAATCGCTGGGCTACCTGGCCCTAACCAAGCATGAGTTCATGCAGAGAACCGCGGACTTCTTTATCTATCAGACGGGTGGCGGGACCAACATGCTGATCATGACCATGATCAGTTTTCTTGTCGGCCTTTCCATCTCCGGGCAGACCTTCTACACGTTCATCCTCGAAAACCTGGAAAGATTCGGCGCACTCAAAGCCATCGGCACAAAGAACCGCGATCTTGTGGGAATGATTTTGTTCCAAGCGACGTTCACGGCGTTCACCGGCTATGGCCTCGGAGTGGGATTGTGCGCGCTCTTGATCTGGACCGCCAGGATGCGGCTGCCGAGCTACGCGGCTATGCTCACTTTCACGAACCTCGCGATTAGCCTTGCCATGGTCGCTGTCATCGCGGGCCTCTCCAGCTACGTAGGAATTCGCAGAGTCTTGCAGATCGAGCCGTTCGATATTTTCCGAGGTTGAGATGCCCAAGGTAGCTATAAAGGCCAAAGGCCTGGTCAAGTGGTTCGGCGAAGGCGACGCCAAGACGTCGGCTCTGAAGGACGTCGAGCTCGAGGCCTATTTCGGCGAAATGGTTTACATCGTCGGACCTTCGGGAAGCGGCAAGACCACTCTGCTAAGCGTCCTATCCGGAATTTTGAAACCCAACTCAGGCAGTGTGCTGGTGGAAGACGTGGATATCTGGCGGCTGAATGCCGACGATCTCGCCGATTTCCGGCTACAAAAAATTGGATTTGTTTTTCAGGACTTCCACTTGTTCCCGCGTCTCAATACCGCCGAGAACGTCGCCATTCCGCTCATTTTGAAGAGGCAGGACTGGGACCAGTCCATCCGGCAGGCGATTGACTATCTCGAGATCGTCGGCCTGAAAGGGCGAGCGGAGCTGCCTCCCGTGAAGCTAAGCGGAGGAGAACAGCAGCGCGTGGCCATTGCACGCGCCATGGTTGCCAAACCGGACATTCTTATCATGGACGAACCTACCGCTTCCCTTGACGGCGACACCGGAAACGCTATTTTGAATTTTGTGCACAACAACGTTCTCAATTCGAGCCGCTGCATCATCGTCGTAACGCACGACAGCAGAATCTACGAATACGCGACCCGTATCCTGCACATGGAGGACGGGCGTTTAACCAGCGTGGAAAAGAGCGCCGCATGAAAAACAAACTTATAATCGCAATTTCACTCGTTGGCATCCTGGCCGGAACCGCGACCGCTTATTTCTTCAGCGCGAAAAAGCCTCCGCTCGCGCCCGTGTTCGATCCAGCGTCCAATCCCTACGTGAGCGGTATCTATGCGGAAGGCATCGTCGAGAGCGTCCAGTCCAGCGGAGAAAACGTCAACATCTACCCGGAGGTAGCCGGAACCGTGACGCAGATCCTGGTTACCGAAGGCCAGGAAGTGCAGAAGAGCGCGCCGCTGCTCTTGATTGACGATTCCATCCAGCGGGCGACGACCGAGCAGCAGAAATCAGCCGCTCAGGCCGCTCGCACGATGCTCAACGAATTGCGAGCGGAACCGCGGAAGGAAAATATAGACATCGCCGAAGCCCAGGTCCTCGCTGCACAAGCGTCCCTCAAGACCGCGCAGGATGAACTCAACAAGCAGAAAGCCGCCTACGAATTTGACCCGCGATCGGTTAGCAAAGACGCCTTGGACAGTGCCAGCAATGCCGAAGCGCTTGCGGAAGCAAATCTGGAAGTTGCGCGCAAGCAACGAGACCTCACCAAAGCCGGAGCTTGGATCTTCGATATACGGAACCAGGAAAAGCAAACGGACGCTCTGGAGAAGTCTTACCGAGCTTCCAGCGCGCTGCTTTCGAAGTACACGCTCCGGGCCCCGATCGACGGCGTCGTGCTCTCGATCAATTCCATCGTCGGGAATTACGTATCTTCGCAGGGCGGATACGAAAGCTATTCTCAACAAATGAATCCCGTGCTCGTGTTGGGGACGCCCCAATCAAACCTCCACGTTCGCTGTTACATAGACGAAATATTAGTGCCCCGCTTGCCGCCTGCTTCGAAGATGAAGGCGCAAATGTCGGTCCGCGGCACGAACGTCAAAGTCCCGCCGGACTTTGTGCGAGTGCAGCCTTTCGTATCACCCAAGATTGAACTGTCCGATGAAAGGCAGGAGCGTGTGGATGTTCGCGTCCTGCCGGTTATTTTCAAGTTCGAGAAACCCAAGAATCTGAATCTGTACCCGGGTGAATTGGTCGATGTGTACATCGGTGATTGAAAAGTCGGAGACGGTACGGACTTCCGGGCGCGCTTCGTGCGGACTGCAAGGGAGGCTTACCGCATCCATCGCTTGTGCGCTGCTCCTCAACGGATGCGTGGTTGGGCCAAAATATACCCGGCCCTCCGTCGAGACTCCGACTGCGTACAAAGAACTCGCGCCGACCGACGCCCAAGCGCCGACCAGCAACTGGAAGATTGCCGGGCCGAAGGACATGGCGGATCGCGGCAAGTGGTGGGAGGTCTTCAACGATCCGCAACTCAGTGCACTCGAAGAGAAGTCCAGTTCGTCCAATCAAAACATCGTCGCGGCCGCGGACAATTTTCTCGTCGCGCGCGCTCTGGTTCGGCAGGCCCGCTCGCAGTACTATCCCACGCTTAGCACCAACCCAAGTATCGTGAACTCGCGACCGTCGCCAGCCCAATTCGGCGGCCTCCAAACGGCAAGCTCATCGGGCTCACAGGTTTCGGTTCGGTCGTTCACGGATTACTCGCTGCCGTTTGACGCCTCTTGGGAACCGGACTTCTGGGGCCGCATTCGGAACACCGTAAGAGCCAACGTATCAGCCGCCCAGGCTAGCGCAGCTGACCTTGAGAACGTGCGTCTAAGCGAACAGGCGGAACTCGCGGTGGACTACTATGAGCTTCGTGCGCAAGATTCGCTGAAGCAGATACTCGATTCCACGGTGATCGCGTATCAGGATACGTTCGACCTGACGCAGAGCCAGTATCGCGCCGGTCTCGCTTCCGATGAGGCCGTGGCGGAAGCGGAGGCTCAACTTCGTGCAGCGCAAGCTCAAGACACCAACTTGGGAATTTTGCGCGCGCAACTTGAACACGCCATCGCCGTATTGATAGGCCAGCCGGCGTCAACGTTCTCGCTTCCGCCTCAGCTTCTTCACGCCAGTCCGCCCGCGACTCCCGTAGGGCTTCCCTCCGGACTTCTCGAACGGCGCCCGGACATTGCCGCCGCCGAACGCAGCATGGCCGAGGCAAACGCCCAGATTGGCATCGCGACAGCAGCCTACTATCCAAACGTTGTGCTGAGCGCTTCCGGTGGATTTGGCAACTCCATCCTCTCCGACTGGTTTACGTGGCCAAGCCGCTTTTGGTCGGTCGGCTCTGCGCTCGCGGAAACAATCTTCGACGCCGGCCTGCGCAGAGCGACGGTCGAGCAGTATCGGGCGAACTATGACCGGACCGTCGCAAATTACCGGGAAACCGTTCTGACGGCGTTCCAACAGGTGGAGGACAACCTGGCTTCCTTGAGGCTGCTAACTCAATCGATCGAACAACAAGATGAAGCTGTAGAAGCCGCCGCGAGGAGCTTGCACGAAGCCACTGCGCGATACAGAGCGGGCGTTGACCCGTATCTCAATGTGATCGTCGCTCAAACGACGTTGCTCGACGACCAGCAAGCAGCGGTGAACTTCCGGATGCAACAAATGGTCGCGAGCGTTCAGTTAATCAAAGCTCTGGGCGGCGGTTGGGATGCCTCACAGATTCCCACAGCAAAGAAAATCGAAGGCAAGGTTGCAGCAAGTGGACAGAGCCTAGCCGCCCAATGATCCCAATACCTTTGCTGCAGGAGGGAGCGCCGTCGTGACGATGGGGAATATAAGAAGTCGAAACGTGGGAGAGGAGATTCCGTGCCTCAACAATTCTGCAAGCGAAGAGATGGGCTCTATCGGATCCTGGGCCTAAGTCTTGCCATCTGTATCTTGGGCTTAATTTTGCCGTTCGAGTAGAAGGCAGCCTTTTTGTAGCGCCGAGAGCCGTCGCCTAGCTTTCACGTACCTATGGAGCGTGAATTTGGACTGAGCTATAAGAATTTCCAGGGAGCTAATACTGAAAAGCCAGGGAATTCGGAGATTTCTTAGGAAAAGATTCTAGGAAGGCTCTAACCCACTGATTCTAAAGAAATGGCGGAGAGGGTGGGATTCGAACCCACGGTTGAGTTTCCCCAACACACGCTTTCCAAGCGTGCTCCTTAAACCGCTCGGACACCTCTCCGTCGACGGAGCTTCAGAAGCCTAACAAATTGACACCGCAGCCGCAAACTCAGTGCGGCTGCCAAAAGGGCCCGCAGAAATTAAATCTCGAGTCGCATTGCCGCGCCGCGGGCCACAAATCTGCTCTTCGTCCTCGGAGTAACAAATCGGCGGCAGGTCTGCTACACTTTTGTTCCCCGTTCCGGGGTAGTGCAATTGGTAGCACGCCAGCCTTTGGAGCTGGTTATCCTGGTTCGAGTCCAGGCCCCGGAGCCACCCGCTTTTCGCTTGCAGCACACCCTGACGCGAAACCTGTTCGTGATTGCGGTTTTTCCAGCAGAGACGCGGTAGTGCCTACGCAGCGGTGTCTCGCCGCGATTTCGGCGGCGGCACAATCTTCAGTTCGGCGGGCCGCTTGGTCTTGAGATTTTCTTCGCTGCTGCGCAGGAGCTTTTCAAATTCCTGCTCCGAAGGGACACGAACCATAGGCAGTGTTTTTGGGTTGGAAGTCATAATCCCTCCTTCCGGGCGCTCACACGCGGGCGGCCCTTCCGGAAGCTAAGTGCACGGAAGCGTAGACCTCAGACTCTAAGCTGTCAAGATTTTTCCACCGGGACACGCGGCCGAACGGTCGCCGCTGAGGTCTACTTGTTCCTCGGCAGCACGAAGCGCTTCACCGCACGAACTTGCTGCCGCGCAACGAACCCTTGCGCAAGAATGCCAAGCGCCTTAGTCTTATGCTCGGAATGTCGTCCGATTTCCTAATCTTGGGATTTATCTGGTACACCGTTTTTCTATTCTCCACTACCTGCCATGAAGGCGCGCACGCGCTGATTGCCAGGCTGGGCGGCGATTCCACTGCATTCCATGGGGGACAGGTCTCGCTCAATCCCCTGCCGCATATCAAACGCGAGCCTTTCGGGCTGGTGGTCGTGCCCATCCTTTCCTATTTCGTCGCGCACTGGATGATCGGTTGGGCTAGTGCACCGTACGACCCCGCGTGGCAGCAGCAGTATCCGCGGCGCGCCGCATGGATGGCTTTGGGCGGCCCGGCGGCGAACTTCACCTTAGTTCTTCTTTCCGCCATCGGAATCCGCCTTGGAATTCATTTTGGTTTTTTCGGAATGCCCGATTCCGTCAGCTTCACTCACATCACCGAGCCGCTGGTTCCGGGCGTCGCGAATTTCGCAGCTACTTTTCTCAGCATTTTTTTTCTGCTGAATTTGCTGCTAGGCACTTTCAACCTGCTGCCGGTGCCGCCTCTCGACGGCAACACCGGAATCACCCTGGTGATGAAAGAAGAGACTGGATTGCGATTCCTCGATTGGTCGCACAGCCAGGGATTCGGGATGATCGGCTTGCTCGTCGCGTGGTACGCCTTCGATAAAATGTTTCCGTACATCTTCCGATTCGCCCTCGCGGTTCTCTACCCCGGCTCGCAGTGGGGCTGACCTTCCGCTCGCCACCTCGTGCACAATGCAGCGCCTTCGATAGGCCATCTGTTTCAACCGCGCACATTTTTCGTGCTAGGTACACGAACCTCTCCGCCGCACTCCAGATCGCTCCGCTAAACTCTTCCGAATGAACAAATAGGGCCACAGGAGGTTGGCACGAGTTCTGCAAAACAACTCCCGGAGGCAGAACAATGAATTCCGCGATAAATGAATCGTCGCTTGCAAGCTGGTCTGCGAGCAGTTCAAGCAGCTACCGCGTCGAAGTTTCCGGATGGGACGACAAAGAGAACTTCTTTGTCGAAAAGACGACGCTCGACTGGAGCGCAGCAGATGGTAAATCGATCCGCGTGCGGTCATCGGTGCGCCTGGAAAGCGTTGTCTTCGTGCGCCTGATTCAGCCGCTCGGCGGTGGTACCGGTTTTCCGGTTCCCTATCGCGCGGTTAAAGTATTGGGGAATTACCTCACCGAGCAGATAACGGTGAAGGTCGAGCAACTCCAACCGCGCATGGCGTTCCGAGAAACCGCCGATACGTTGCTCGCTTCCGACGCCAAAGTAGCTTAGCCGGGCTAGTAGTACTCGATTTGCTGGGATGTCGCTAACGAACACCTTCGAGTCCGCGACAACCCTGTTCCATTTCGAAAAATACAATTCCAAATTGGAACGTGCCGATCTCTCGCGACTCGCATTAGCTGGCCAACGGGTGATGCGACCGGCGAAGCGCGCCGCGGGAAAGATATTGCAAGACGAACAATTTGTAGCCGTTATGTACCGAATCCGGCGCGAGCCAGAAATTCGCGTGATGCAGAACCGCAGCACGCCCTTCTGGCCATTTCCTTGCCTTAGTGTTCGGCATGATCACCGTGCAAGAACGACCGCTCATCGAATTATCGCGAAAGAATCTTACCGTCTGCGTGCTGGACGACGAGGTAGATCAGGTGGAGCTGACCACGACGCGGCTAGACCGCGCAGGATTTTCGGTGGTGGGAACCATGGACCCGCTGGAAGCGCTGAAAAAAGTGCGTCTGGGTGGGTGCCGTGTGGTGATAGCGGATTTCAAGATGCCTGGGATGGACGGCCTGGAATTCCTGGAAAAGGCGCTGCAATGTGATCCGGGAATGCACGTAATTCTGGCAACCGGGTTCTACTCCGTGGATTCCGCCATCGAAGCAATAAAGCGTGGCGCCTACGATTACGTCTGCAAACCGATTGACTTTACGCGCCTCACGAAAACTCTTGACGACCTTACTGATTCCTATACGCGGACTCGCCAAATACGCGAACTCGAAGAGAAATTGCTCGATAACCTTTTATTCCACGGCATCGTCGGACGAAGGCCCGCCATGCTGGAAGTATTCGATCTGGCAAAAAAAATTTCACGTCATTACACCAACGCCCTTATCACTGGCCCCACCGGCTCGGGCAAGGAACTGATCGCCCACGCGCTGCACCAGATGAGCCCCGTGGCGCAAGAGCGCTTCGCCGTATGTAATTGTTCGGCGCTCGTGGATACCCTGCTGGAAAGCCAGCTCTTCGGGCACGTTCGCGGCGCTTTCACCGGAGCGACGGAGACGCGTCCCGGACTTTTCGAATATGCCAACAACGGCACCGTCTTCCTGGACGAAATCGGCGAGACTTCCCTGCAGATGCAGGCGAAGCTCTTGCGTGTAATCCAGAACCGCGAAATCCAGCGAGTCGGCTCGCCGGAACTGAAACACGTCGAAGTCCTTATGATCGCCGCAACCAATCGCGATCTGCGCGCGGAGGTCCTCGCCGGGCGCTTCCGCGAGGACTTGTTCTACCGCCTCAGCAGCATCGAACTCCGTGTTCCCGGCCTTGCCGAGCGCCCGGAAGATATACCGATACTGGTGCAGCACTTCGTCAAGAAGTATGCCCAATCTTACGGCAAACCGTTTCAAGGCCTCACGCGCCGTGCTCACATCGTGCTGCTGCAGCACGACTGGCCCGGCAACGTCCGCGAACTAGAAAATGTGATTGCCAGCGCTGCCATCACCGCCAATTCCGAATTCATAGACGTCGCAGATCTGCCGGAGCATGTGCAGAAACCACCGCGACGCGTCTCTTCGCCAAACGGAAGTTGGAGTCCTTTGCCGCTCGACGAAGTTCGCAGCGTCCACATTCAGCGCGTCTTAGAAATGTGCCATGGCAATCGTGTGCGCACTGCACAAGTTCTGGGAATCGGGCGCACGAGCTTGTACCGTTTCCTCAAGCGGTCCGACAAACAGAAGGCGTCCGTGGCCAAAGGCGCGGCCTAAGCGCAGGAACCCAGTGGGAGGTTGAGGGATACTGTCATGAGTCTTGAGATATCACATCGCTGGAAGCGTTTCGGCCCCATCCCGGGATTAGAGCCGGTGCGTGAAGAACGCTACTCTCTACAGGTTTCTATCGAAGTCTGCGGTTTCAATATGCGTGGTCGTTTTTTCACCGAGCGCGCCGAAACCTGCAACATCAGCGATGGTGGTTGCAAGTTTCGTTTGCGGACGCAAGTTGCTCCGGACGCGATTGTGGCCCTGCGGGTCGTCGCTGGACACAAGCGTGGCGGGCAAGACACTTCGCCGGTGCTCTTTCAAGTCGTTCGGGCAGAGCGAGATTCAAATCAATGGGTCGTGGGAGCTATTAAATTGCAATCGGACGAACTTTGGCCAACGGCCCTCGCCGATTCGCACGAGCCATCTCGCAAAACCAGCTAATTGCGCACTCGCCAAGCCATCCGGCTTGTGGCGTTGATTCGCCCTCTGAACGGTCCTCGCATTTCCTCTGACGACGCGACCGGTCGCGCCAACTGCAATTTTCGATAGAACTTCCCAACAACTTACGGTGTTGATTCAGCTCACACCTCTGAACTCCGCACGGCTAGATTTCGCCGCCTGTCCGCAAGATTTCCCGTGAGCCCCGGCAGCCGACCGGCAGCCAGTTCCTCAAATGGTACGTGCCAGAATTTATTTACCGCCAGAACTTGTCGAGTAAGCCGCATTGTGCAGCAACGATGGAGGCAGCGTCACTGATGAATCCATGCGCACGAGCATTCCCGTTTGGGCCGGCAAGTCAACGTCTTTGCCTTTCTTGGTCATGATGTACGCGGAGGTTCCGACCAGCCCGATGACGGTCCCGCGCGCGACGTTGCTGAAGAGCACGCCAACCAGCGCGCCGGCTCCCGTTCCGAGGCCGCCAGTCATTATGTCGCCCTTGATGTCGCGCTTTTCTTCGATCACCACGCCTTCTGTGGTCTTCAGGTCCTTACGTTTCTTCGTGTCGTCTGCGCTGCCGCTATAGAGCGAGAGAATGCTCATTTGCACGGGGAAAATGCGGCTCTGCACTTCGATCGAATTGAACACCAGGTTCATCGAAGCTCCGCCGCGAACCATGGCAAACCACTTCGGCCGGGTGACGCTGGTCACTGTGCCGTGGATCTTCGCGCCGGCGGGTAGTAGCAGCTGATTCCCCACGAATACCGGTTCGGCAACAACCGCCGTAAATGGATCGCCGTCGTGCGCGACGCTGGTTGAAAGCCCGGCGGCGAGCGTTAGGCGGACTTGCGTTCCGGGCTGAATAGAGTTGGACTGCGCGCGTACTGCGGGAGTCAGCCAAAGCAGCGCTGACAACAAAGCAAAAATCGAGACAAATCGCTTCATGAGATCCTCCGTTATCCTCGGCGGGAATGAAACTTCATTCCGCCGAGGACTGCTCCGGCCATAGCCGAGCCGTCCCCGTTTCGTGGGGTTACCGCTGGCGCCGCGGTGCGAGTGCGGAGGTTGCACTCGGCGGCTAAGATACTCCATCAGCCAGGAAGGTTGTGTCGCTATCCACCCGCCATGTTCCTAAGTGGCAAGGCCGCGTGTCAATCACGGTACTAGTACGACACCGCATTCTTCATTCCCCGCGATACCCCAATCCACGAATGCTAGGCTTTCTTGTAGGCGAGCATCTGAGATTCCGCGAATTTCGGGAATTGAAGGTCAGGTAACAATCCGATGCGAAATCGTTTAATGATTTTCTGCTTGTTGATCTTGGGAGTGTCGTCGGTCGCCTTCGCGACCGACTTTGCGGTCGTCGTCAATCCTGCCAATCCGATCCGCGAGTTGACGTTGGTCGAACTCGGCAAAATTTTCCGCGCTAGGACAACAATCTGGGGCAACGGCCGGAACATTACGATCGTCCTGCGCGATCCCGACTCCCCAGGGATGAAGTTCGTCATCGAAAAAGTGTTCGGCGGAGTATTCGAGGAAGGAAGGTCCGCGCTCACCGATCCTGCGCGGAAATCAACCGTGCCGGTTGTTTTTGCGGCGAGCGATGACGAGGTGCTGAAGATTGTCGGCGGCAATGCAGGGGCGATCGGCGTGATTGATGTTTACAACATCACCAGCGGGGTGAAGGTCGTCAAGATTGATGAGAAGCAACCCTTTGACCCCGGTTACGTCCTGAAGGGGCATTAATTCACAAACTGAGCTTCGATGCGAGGAACCGTGAAAATCCGAAACTCTTCTCCCTGGATCATTATCGCAATCTTGCTGGCCGGCGCTGCGGCGCAGGCGCAGGACGCCACGGCCCCTGCCGCCGCCTCACAGACGAGCGACCACGTCACGAGTACTTCGCAAACTATTCCAGTGACAACGCAGTCGCTGACCGCGCAACGCGCGTACGAAATGGGAATGGTGCAGCGCGAAGACCGGCTCTTCGTGGACGAAGGTCTGGCCTTCTTTCGCGAGGCTGTGAAAGCCGACCCGCAGTTTGCGCTGGGCCATGCCACGTTGGGCTATTTTACGAATGACCCAAAAGAGGAGAAGCAGGAGAGCGCGCTCGCGGAAAAGTTCATCTCGAATGCATCCCCCGATGAGCAGTCGCTTATTCGCTGGATGAACGGAACGAAGAACGGCGATCTGGTTCCGGCAATTTCTGCGATGAATGACCTGCTCGCGAAATATCCAAACGACAAGCGGCTTGGCAACCTGGCCGCGGAATGGCTCTGCTCGAATCAGGGAGCCTTCGAACATGGCGAAGCAATTCTCGTGCGCCTGTTGAAAAACGACCCCAGGTATTTTCCGGCCATGAACAATCTGGCGTACTGCTACGCCATGAGCGGCCAACCGGGTCTCGCGCCGCCGCTGATGACCGAATACGTTGCCGCCCTGCCCAACGAACCCAACCCGCAGGATTCCTTTGGAGAGATCATGCGCATGCTGGGCGACTATCCGGCGGCGCTTGATCATTATCGGAAGGCTTTGGAAATCAATCCCCATTTCAACGCATCGCAGGTGGGTCTTGCTACGACGTATGCGCTAATGGGCGATCAAAAGAAAGCGCGCGCGCAATATTTGGTGGCGATCAAAGGAACCAAAGAGCGGCCGACTCAGGTGAATTATCGAATCCTGTGGGCGATGACGTACTACCGCGAAAACAAACCGGTCTTGGCCCACCAGGCATTTGTACAGGTCGATGCGGAAGCGCGCTTGGCAGGCTTACCGATCCAGGAAGCCGAAATTCATCGCACCATGGCGCTTTTCAATCCCAATCCCGCCCTTGCCTTGAAAGAACTGGACGACGCAAGGTCAGACCTTTCCGAGACACGCAAAGCGAAGCTCATGTCCGGAGACCGCGACGCGGAATTGGCGTCCATCTTGCAAACCCGCGCGTTCATCGCCGTAAGCGCAGGAAAGACCGACGTGGCGCAAGACGCCCTAAAGCTTCTGGCTGAAATGGCGCAGACCAGCCGCAGCATTCCAGTGCAAAATTCGTATCACTCAGCCAATGGGGCAGTCCTTCTGGCGCAAGGCGACTACGCCGGCGCGATAACTGAGTTGCAAGAAGACCCGCAAAACCCTCTGTCCCTGCGATTGCTGGCGGAAGCGCAAACCAAAGCGGGACAATCATCCGACGCCCGAAAAACCCTCGCGACGCTCGCAGCCATCAGCGACGATCGCGTCGAAACGGCCTTCGCAACGCCATCGGCTCGCGCCGCCCTGAAAAACGACACAACGCAAACAGCTCAAGGCGGCGCGCACTGAACGATTCAAAGTGGCGCATTCGTATTATTAGAGAGACGCGCCACCACTAAGCCCACCGATACTTTATTCTTGATCGTCCGGAAAACTCCGCATCAATTCTTCGACCGCGCGTCTCAGACGCCTTTCGTGTGATGAATCGCTGTGCTAGACTTCGCGGAGCAGTTTTGCGCGCGGAATATTTCTGCGAAGGACTGCCGATGGGTGGAACTTCGGGCTCTGTGCAACGATTCCCCGCAAACCCCGCCAGGCCCGGAAGGGAGCAACGGTAGCGGGTCAGTCTCGTGTGCCGCGGAGTACCCGAAGTTCCTCTAGTCGCGGCCGAGCCACAGCGAGCTAAATGACATATAAAGTTATCGCCCGAAAATACCGCCCGCAAACTTTTCGTGAGATTGTCGGGCAGCAGCACGTCACCAAAACGCTCGCCAATGCCATCAATTCCAATCGCGTCGCTCACGCCTACATCTTTTCTGGAGTCCGCGGCGTGGGCAAAACCACCACTGCTCGCATCCTCGCCAAAGCGCTCAATTGCGTGAAGGGCCCCACCGCCGAGCCAGACGGGACTTGCGATTCTTGCCGCGAAATTTCTGCTGGCACTTCCCTAGACGTTCTGGAAATTGACGCAGCGTCGAACCGTGGCATTGATCAGATCCGCGAACTGCGCGAGATGGTGCGCTACGCGCCCGCCTCCAGCCGCTACAAAGTCGTGATCCTCGACGAGGCGCATCAGCTCACTGATGAAGCTTCGAACGCGCTGCTGAAAACTCTGGAAGAACCGCCCGAACGTGTGGTCTTTATCCTGGCTACGACACGCGCGGAAGACATGGTCGAAACAATCAAATCGCGCGCGCAGCTTTTCCAGTTCCGCGCGCTGACGTTCAAAGAGATCAGCGAAGAAATCGAGCGCATCGCCGGCGAAGAGAAATTGACCATCGAGCCGGGCGCGGTGGCTGTCCTCGCGCGCGCCGCCGAAGGCAGCCTCCGCGACGGCCTCTCGCTTCTCGAACAAGCAATCTCCTACAGCGGCGACGCGATCACCGACGCGCAAGTGCGGGAACTCCTCGGCGTGGTTGCCGAAAGCGTGCTGGACAATCTGGTGGACGCCATTTCGCAGCAGTCGTCGGAACTCGCGTTGGGCCTGGTGCATCGCCTGATTGGCGACGGCCAAAATCTGCAGCATTTCTGCCGTGAAGCGATTCGACATTTCCGCAATCTGCTGGTCGCGCGCGTGTGCGGCGCCGAATCCGATTTAGTCGCAGCGCCGCAGGACGAACGCCCGCGCCTCGCGGAACAAGCTGCACGATTCAGCGAAGAGGATCTCACCCGCTTCTTCAATACCCTGCTAGCGACCGACGCAGAACTGCGTCGGGCGCCTGATCCACGCCTACATCTCGAGCTAGGGCTGCTGAAATTGATCAACGCGCGCCGGCTCGCGCCGCTCGAAGAGCTGCTTGCGGAACTTCGCGTCGAAGCGCGATCCACCGGCTCTGCCGGTGCTCCGCCTTCACGCACCACATCCGCATCTTCCGGTGCGCGATCGGTCTCAGCCGTCTCCGGCGCGGCAGTGCGCATGGCGCCGGAAACTAGCTCTTCGGCTTCCGCCGGGCCCGCTGCTGCCAGCGCGCCGGCCTCGAAAGCTGTAAGCGCCGAATCAATTCAGCCGCCGGCGCCAAAAATGCCGGAGCCGAGAACGGCAGAAGTCGCGCGCCCCTCCGCGCCGGTGCCCGCATCACCGCCACGCATCGTTGCGCGCGCAGCGGAGGATTCCACTAACGGCCTCGCCTCGGCGCAAATGGATGCGATCAAATCAGCGCTGCAAGGCTCGAAGCTGCTCTCGTCTTTTCTCGATCAGGCGACCCGCTACCAAATCGAAGCCGGCGAGTTTCAACTTTTCTTCACCAGCGAAAGCCGCACGCTCGTGGATATGCTGCCACGCGAGGCGATGGAACGTTTGCGCACAACCGTAAACCAAGTCATCGGCCAGCCGCTGCGCGTCTGTGTTAAACTGGATTCCAGCCGGGCAGCAGCGCCAGCGGGACGCGGTTCGGATCTGCGTGCGCGGCTCGAAGAGGATCCGATCGTTAGGGCTATGCTTGAAAAATTTGGCGGCCAGATTTCAAACGTCAAGCGCCCGGGCGAGGAAAACTGATGGAAGTCAAAGCTCTGCAGCAGATGCTGTCGCAATTTCGCCAGGTGCAGGAAAAGCTCGAGAAGCAGATTGACGAGCTCTCGGTCGAAGCCTCGGCGGGCGGCGGCATGGTCACGGTAAAGATGAACGGCCAGAAGCAACTGACCGAAGTGCGCATCGAGCCGGACGTTTTCAAGAGCAAGGACCAGGAAATGCTGCAGGACCTGATTCAGGGTGCCGTAAACGAAGCTACGCGCCGTGTGGACGAAGAACTTTCCAAGCAAGTAAAAGAAATCTCCGGCGGCTTGCCCGGAGTCGCGGGCCTGAAGATTCCCGGCCTCTTCTGAACAGTTACTTTAGCTGGAATTAGATCGCGCCGTTCAGGTTCTCCCAATCGCTTACAATTGCTGGTACGATTCCCTTCTCAAATAGAACGATTTCGATGAACGGAGTTTCATGCCCGATTTTGCCCCGTCTGTCACACGCTTGATTGACGAATTGAAAAGATTGCCTGGCATTGGCCAGAAGACCGCGCAACGCCTCGCGTTCTATCTGCTGCGCGTGGATCCCGAGCAGGCCTTCGCGCTTTCGGACGCCATCCGCGACGCCAAGGAAAAAGTGCGCGAATGCTCGATATGCAACAACATCACCGACGCCGACCCGTGCCTTTTCTGCACCGGCGCCGCGCGGAACAAAAAGATAATTTGCGTGGTCGAAGAGGCTACGAATATCCAGGCGGTAGAAAAGACGCGACAGTTTGACGGCTTGTACCACGTGTTAGGCGGCGCGCTTTCGCCGCTGCAAGGCATCGGTCCCGATCAATTAAAAATTAAGAGCCTGATTGAGCGACTGAAGGGCGGCGCGGTGGAAGAAATTATCGTCGCCACCAGCCCGACAGCCGAAGGCGAAGCCACGGCGGTTTATCTGTCGAAGCTGATCAAACCGCTAGGCGTCCACGTCACGCGCATCGCCATGGGTATTCCCGTCGGCTCCGACCTGGAATATGCCGACGAAGTGACTATGAGCAAAGCCATGGAAGGCCGCCGCGACCTGTAGCGACTCCTCAAAAAGCTCCCTCCGACATCACGGTTTACGCAGAACGCGAAGTGGCTGTCATCCCGAGCGCATCGAGGGAGCTGCTTTTCGGCTGAAACTGTGAGAAAAAGCAGATTCCTCTGGCGAAATTCGCCCTCGGAATGACAGTTCTGGGCTTTTTGCTACGTTTCAAAATGGGGCTAATTCTTCTTAGCTTCGTCGTGGTGCAAATCTAGCCCGAATGACGGGTGGTCCTTCGTTCCGGCAATCTTGATAGGCAAATCCGTGCCGTCGTTCTTTCCCTTGAAGAACGGATCCACCGCCTTAAGAAAAAACGATTTCGCGCCCGTGGTGGTCTGCGAAAGCTTCGCCTGCATCAGCAGATGTCCGTGAAAATCCATCACACCGCTGTCCAGGCCGTAGCTGCCGGTTAGGGCGACGTTGGCGCCCGGCACGCCGAAACTCAGTTTCGAAAAACTGGCCACACCCTTGTCCACGCGAAATTTGGCGCTCAAGTTTGAAACGACGTCGTCAATGTCCTTGTCACCCGGATGCCCTTGCGCCCTGCGGCTCAGCGCATCGATCTTTCCCTGTACGTTGCTGCTGGTAAATCGCGCATCGGCGACGCCGAATTGACCGTCAACGGTCATGCGCTGCAGGATGTCGGCATCGCCTTCTCCGATGTCGATCTTTGCGTTGATTGTCGCGGGCCCGGTCATGATCGGCGGATCGTTCTTTACGGTCAGATAGAGCAGATCTTCAATCGTCGCCTCGCGCGAGACCGCGTCCAGTAGAATGGTGCGGCCCTTTTCCGGAGTGAGATCCGCGACTTCGCCGTTCACCACCAAGGTGGTATGCCGGAAATGAGCAATCACCGGCTTCAGAATCACGTTGCCATTGGTCCCGTCCACAATCGCCGTGTAATCGGTGTGCAAATCCACCGGGTGGCCGCTCATACGCAGAGCGAAGTCGGGCGTCTCTGTCTGGCCTTCCACGTTCAAATAATCCAGCGGGCCGCTGAATTTTCCAGTCGAATGGAGAATGCCCGAAAGCCCCCTAATCGTACTCATGTCCGCATCGCTGAACGTGAACTGCGCAGCCACAGGAGTATGTCGCGGATCTTCCGCGTTCCATGGGCCGAACTGCCCGGCGCAATCAATCAAGCCCTTAGGAACCGGATTCGTCAACACGGCGTGGAAGGACGCCGGGTTGTCGAAGCTGAAATCCTTGATCACCAGTTCGTGAATCGGAAACTCGCGCGGCGGCTTTCCGGGATCCCCGCGCAGAATCGAGATCAGCGCATTGTTGGCATCAATTTCGTGAATCAGGACGGGATACTTCTCCGCCAGATCGGTTTCGGTGCCATGAATCTTCGGACGCGCGCCGCTGTCCTTTGGAGGCATATGAATCTGCAACCCGTCCAATTCGACGTCGCGGATCGTAAACTGCTTGCGCAGCATTCCGGAGATGCTCGCGGTGAATTTCACGTGCTGGATCTGGATCAGCGGAGGAACGTCCGTGCGCCCTTGCAAACGCAACGTCAATCCGTCAATCGTGACGCGGACGTGCGGGAACAGAAAAACGTCAAAGTGCGAAAATTCGATGTCGCTTTGAAAACGCGCCCGCAGATTCGCCTCGGTGCGCTTGCGCATTGCAGTCTTTATCGCCGGAGTGAATGTATAAAGCACTACGATGAAGGCAACTATAGCTACTACACCCACAATCAACCATCGCCGCATGTATGAGGACTCGCTTATAAATAAAAATGCTCAACCAATATAGCTTTTCCATCTTATCGAGATGATCGGGGATTGACCAGCGAGCCCGCGGCACGGCGCCAGCACCAGCCGCGATTTCTCGATGGCGATCGTCGCGGGATCGGCCTTCGTCTTTAGCGAGTTCTACGGGTCCCTCCCACAGACAAGCGTTGCGCGAGGGCGCGGCGGGGCGTATACAAGAGCTAAGCGAGAGGTTAAATCGTGGCTAACTTAGCAAAGTACATGAGCCAGTACGATCACGAACACACCAACGTATGGAACAAGGTTCTCCACGGGATTGGCATCCCGATTATCCTGGCGGGAATCGTTCTGGCGATTTTCACCTACTGGCGGATTGGCCTCGCGCTTTTCGTCAGCGGCTGGATTCTGCTGTTGGCGGGCCATCGCATCGAGGGAAATAAGCCAGCATTCTTCCAAGGCCTGATTTATTTTCTGGTTGGTCCGATTTGGGTCGCCAAAGAAGTCAAAGACGCCATCTTCGGTCCCTCCGAAAGGACCACGACGGTCCGCTAGAGCGCATCTCTTAACGTTCAAGCGGTCACAGTGTTCCGCAGTTCGTGCGCAGAATTGGCTTTAGCCACTGCATGCTCGCAGTACCGGTAGGTTTAGTGCCTCCAAGTTACCTTTTCGCACAATTCCCGTTCCCTCGCTGGCGCATGGCTCCTACAATGCTACCCTTAGAAATCGCCCTTCGGAGGAGCAGTTGAACGATTCCGCACAGTCGGCTGATCCCGGCACACAGAAGCGCCGTAGCACGCGCATTGTGCAAGCCGTGCCGATCACGGTCACAGGTACCGACGCGCTCGGCCAGCCGTTCAAGGAGCGCACCACCACCGTGATGGTGAATTGTCACGGGTGTAAGTACCAGTCGAAACACTACGTTCCCAAGAACTCGATCGTTAAGCTGGATATTCCTCGCCCCGAGGGCGGGCCTTTCTCCACGCAGGGCCGCGTCGTGTGGGTGCAGCGTCCGCGAACTGTACGCGAATTGTTTCAAATCGGACTCGAATTTGAGGCGCCCGGAAACGTCTGGGGCATTGCGTTCCCTCCGGAAGACTGGACGACCGGTGCAAATGACGCGTCCGATTTAATTGCTGAATTTTCTCTGCCAACCGACGTCGTGACGGTCGCCGAGCCGGTCGCCTCCGTATCCCCGCAAGCGTTGCCGCCGATCCCGCCGTCGCCGATTCCGTCGCTGCCGGAAAAGCGGGTCGAAGCTCCCGCGCCTCCATTCAAGGTTCCCGCGCCTCCGGCCAGTTCTGTGTCTCCGCCGGTCGCGCCGCCGAAAGTCACGCCACCGGCACCCTCGGCTCCCGTGGCTCCCGTGGCCACAGTCGCGCCGCCCGCGGCGCAGACGCTAGCGACGCCGGCTGACAGCAAGATCCATGTCGTGCCGCCTCCGGCACCTGCTCCCGATACGCAAGCGGCGCTGGCCCGGCAGGTCTCACAGATGGTCGCCGCAGCCAAGGAGAATCTGGACAAGACGTTGCGCCGCGGCGCGGAACAGGCGATCACGGAAGAGATGACGATCGCGCGCCAGCAACTGGACGCGCAATTGCACGACACCGTCGAGAAAGCGATCAAAGTCTCGATGGATCGCGTTTCGGAGTCCGCAGTCAAAAAGGTTGTTCAGCAGGCGACCGACCGCACCGCGGCGATTGTGGAAGAGGCACGCAAGGCGACGGAATCGTCCACCTCACAGCTTGATGAGAAGGTCCGAAATGCCGTCCAGCAGGCGGTCAGCCACGCCGCGGAACAGGCCGCGCTCCAGGCAGCCCAGCAAACAGCGACGATCAATTTGAAGCAATCGGTGGAAGAGGCGGTTGAGCGCGCTCTGCGCGACCGCGAAGCCTCTACGCCCTCACTCGAAATCCTGTCCTCTCCGGAGGCCGCTCAGAACCATCTCGAGCAATGGCGCAAGAACCTCGAAGAAACCGCGCAGACGGTTCGTAGCAAAACGATAGAGCAGGCGCAAGCTGACGCCAACACCGCCGCGCAGCAGTGGAACGTTGAATTTGAAGCGGCGCTCGCCAATGCCTCGCACAAACTCGGCGACAAACTCACCGAAATCTCACAGGTCGCTCTGACTCAGGCCGAGCAGGACGCGGCTACTCGTGCTCAAGCATTGCAGGCGTCGCTCAGCGAAGCATCACGCGCCGCCGCGATCCAAGCGGAGCAGGACGCCGCCGCGCGCGCGCAGGTCTTGCGATCATCACTCGATGAAGCCATCGCCGGCGCGGCCTCCACCATCGAAACGCTTGGTGCCGGACTCCAACACGAGCGCCATCGCGCCGAAGAAACCAAGGCGCAGCTCCAGGAAGCCGTTCAGAATTCGCTGTGGCAGTCTCGCCAGCAACTCGACGAACTGCTAAACGCTCAACAACAGGAGATGTCTCGCAAAGCTGATCAAGTCATTGCCGACCGCGCTCAACAGATCGAGCCGGCCCTGCAGGCTTCCGCGCAGAAAATTCTGGAACGCGTCTCGATTGACCTCGAACAAAAGCTCACGCCGCGCCTCGATCAAGTGCACCGCGCTATCTCCGAGTTGGAACAAGCCGGGCACCGGGCGGAGCAAACCAAGCATCACGTCCAGGAACAGATTCGCCACTCGGCCGACGAGGTTACGCACCTGCAGCAGGCCGTCCACAGCCAGGTGCAACAAGCCACCGAGCAGGTGACGCACTTACAAGAAGTCGTTCGGGATCAAGTCCAACAAACCGCTCAGCAAGTGGCGCAGTTGCAGGACGAGGTCAGCGCGCAAATGCAGCTGGCGACCGACCGCGCCGACCGGCTGCAAGACACCATCCGCGAACAAACCGTGCAGGCTTCCGAGCAGGCTATCCAGGACGCGCTGGCGCGGCTGCGCAGCGAAATAGGAAACGTCCCAGCGGAAATCGAACAATCCTGCCGTGAAGTCGCCTCCAAGGTTGAAGAAGAAATCCAACAGCGCAGCACGGAAGCGCAACACCAAACCTACGAGGCTTTACAAAAAGCCGCCGACTGGTACCAGAAAAAAGCGCACAGCACGATGCAGACTTCGCTCGAGAAGGCCGTCGAGCAATCCTCCACCGCTCTGCGCGACCGCGCCGCCGAAGTCTCCAGCTTGCTGGCGTCGGAACTCGACCACTACCGCCGCACTTACGTCGAGCACAGCACCGCGCAGATCGAAGATTCCGCCAAGGAAATCGTCACTCGCCAGCGCGACACGATGAACGAAACGTCGCAAATGGCCACCGCCGGCTTCACCGATCAAGTGCATCGCGTTACCACCGAATCGCTGCGGCGCTTCGAACAAGCATCGCGGGAAGCGCTGGAAAAAACGCGCTCCGACATGGAATTCACCCGCGAAGGCTCGCTCGCGGAATATCAAAAGATGCTCGACGATCGCATGCTCGAAGGCGTCGAGCAGGCCGGCGTCCACCTGCAATCGCAGCTGATTCCGCTGATCGAAGAATGGGAAGCGCGGCGCGAGGCGGAAAAGAAAGAGTGGATGGAGCAATTGAAGAAAACCAACGACGAATCCATCGAAGCCTATAAGGCGCGCCTGGAAAACGCCTCGAATTCCTGGCTGCTGGCTTCCGCAACCACGCTGGGCCAGCATTCCCAGGCCGTCCTAGACACCATTGCCAAGGCCGCGGAAAAGCGGCTGCGCGAGACCTGCTCCGAAGTCCTCGGCACCATGGGCGACACCCTGAAATCCCGTCTTCTAGGCCTTTCCAGCGATTTCGGCTCTCAAGAAGACGACGAATTCCCCCCGAAGAAAAAGTAAAATACACATCACGGCCGCCAATCGCGGCGCCAGTTTTTCCATTTTTTCTTTTCTAGTTTCCCTTTGCCAATTTCTACTTGGCTGCTCCGGTATAATAGCGGCCATGTCTAATCAGGCCTACCTGAGCATCTGGCTGAAGGATTTTCCGGAAGGCGTGATGCTCGAGCGCTTCGGAGATTTTCTCGCCACGGTTCCCTTCTCGGCTAAGCGTCCGGGATTCACGTACCTGGAAATCCAGGCCGTGGACACAACCGAAACTCCTGTGTTCGAACAGGATCTCCGTTCCATGCCGCTGGATGCGCCCAGCATCATCGAACTAGCCAAGGACTATCTTCACGGCGATTCCAGCTATGCAGTGCGCGCCGATTGGGATCTCTGGGTCTTCGAAGGCGACCCACCGCGCTGGCAGCAATTGCCGCAACCCATCGAACTGCGCTGCAATGGAGAAGGCTACGATGACGGATTCTGGAAAGAAAACGGCCACTTCGAAGTGAATTTCGGGTTCGAACATCTCTTTACCGGGCACGCCGGATTGCTCGGAATTCGGCAGATTGCGCGTCCGGCTCCGCAGAGCCAGGAGGAAGCGAACTTTCTCGAATCCATGTCCAAGCCCGCGAATCTACAGATGTACCAGGAAAAAACTCGTGAAAATATCAAAAACCTTTTCGCTTGGGTTCGCCGCATCGAAGATAGGTTGCCAATAGCCCGGCTGCGGCTATGGTCCGAAGGAGAAGAGAATTTTGAGGCACGCCTCGAAGAAATTCTGGCCGCTCGCTAGCTTGCCGGCCGTTTCGGAGTTCGCGGTGCGATTGGCGAGCCGAGCCGTTCCGCATCCGAGACAGGCCGAAACTCGAACCGTGAGAGCCCTTCCGTGAATTTGGGCGGCAAGTTAGAATTGTATTCGCGCCGATTCTCACGATCGGGCGCATCCAGCCTTCAACGGGATTTCATGAATAAGCTTTCGTTTCTGGCAATCATCGCGGTTGTGACCGTAGGCGTTACATCTTGCGGAACGACAGCGCCGGAACCGGCCAAGCCGGCGAGCAGCGCTGCCGCGCCTGCCGCTCCGGCCACTCCGCCGGTTCCTGACGATATTCAAAACGCCGCGGAAAAATCCCTCGGCTCCGAGACGGAAGTTCTCTTGTTCGGCGACCTGGCAAAAAACGGACAGCAGGAAGTCCTAGCCATCAATCGCATGAAGCAAAACCCAAAGGGCGGCTCGCCCGGTACAGTCGTAACACGGGCAGTAATACTGCAGGAAGACCCCGCCGGCACCTGGAAGGAAATTCTACGCTGCGACGAGCACCTGGGAAATCCGAAGGGCTACCTTGGCAATATTCCGCTCGCGCCGGTGAACGGCTGGCGCTTGCAGTATGAGCAGGACGCGCAAAAGGGCTTGCAACTCTATTTCACTCCGGTCGCCGACCCCAAAGGCGCCCGCGCGTTGCCCATCGAAGTCCGCTGGAATACGAAAGTGAAGCGCTATCAATCGCTCGACCGCAATTTTGAAAACTTCCTCGGCGAGTTGCCTGCGCTGGAGACTCCGGAGTCGCAAATCCGCCTGTGAGCGCCATCGCCCAACCCGCCGCCGTGCCCGCCGCTCGCCCCGCGAAGCGAGCATCGGGCTGGGATCATCTGAAGTCCCTGGTGCCTTACGTGTGGCGCTATCGCGGGATGGTCGGGCTCGGACTATTCACGCTCGCGTTGATGGGCGCCGTCGGCGCGCTTCCGCAATTGATCCTGGGCATCATCACCGACTGCCTGGAGGGCTCTCCGCAAGCGCTCTCGACGCTGCACGGTTCGGCGCGCGCGCTGCTCTCACCGCTACTTTCGATTTACGCGCCACTGAGTCGCCACGCCCTCGGTTTGTTCTGCATGATTCTTGTGGGCGTGATGTTGGTAAAGGGCTTCTTCTCCTTTTGGACTCGCTGGATCTTGATCGGCGTTTCGCGCGAAATCGAGTACGACCTGCGCAACGATCTGCTCGCCCGGCTCGTCGAACTCGAGCCTGAATTTTACGTGCGCAATCGCACCGGCGACCTGATGTCTCGCGCTACGAACGACTTGAACGCCGTGCGCATGGTGCTGGGTCCCGGAATCATGTACAGCGCGACGACGATCGCGACCATGGTCCTGGCGATTTATTTCATGGTGAAATTGTCTCCAAGCCTCACGGGATGGGTCCTGCTTCCCGTGCCGGTCGTAGCGCTGGCCGTCCGCTATTTCGGTGAGACGATCCATCGTCTTTCGGAGCAGATTCAAGCGGCGCTCGGCATTCTGTCCACTCGCGCGCAGGAAAATCTCACCGGCATTCGCGTGGTTCGCGCCTACGCGCAGGAGAAACCGGAAATCGCGGCATTTGACGCCGCGAATCGCGATTACGTGGACACCAACATCAAGCTCATCGCCACCTGGAGCCTGTTCTTTCCGTTTCTCACCGCGCTGATCGGCATCACGTTCGTCATCTTGCTAGGTAAGGGCGGCCGCGACGTCGTGGACCACCGCTTCACCGTCGGCACCATGTGGGCGTTCTATTGGTTCCTCGGACAGCTGGTATTTCCAATGATCGCGCTCGGCTGGGTCACCAATATCTTTCAACGTGGCGCGGCGTCCATGGGCCGCCTGAATTACATCCTGCACGCCAAACCGAGAATTGGCGTTTCCACGGCGGATACGGACGCGAGCGAAGCCGCATCCACCGCCGGCAGCAACGGCGATTCCGTCGGAGCGACAGCTTTGGGGCCCCAAACATCGATTCACGGCGAAATCGAGTTTCGCCATTTGACTTTTACTTACCCCACGGCCCGCACGGAAGACGGCTCGAGTGGCGGACCAGTGCTTCACGATATCAACCTGCATATCCCGGCAGGCTCCACGCTCGCCATCGTCGGGCCCACCGGCAGCGGAAAATCCACGCTCGCTTCGCTGATCGCGCGGCTTTGGGACGCCCCGCCCGATACCCTGTTCATAGATGGCCTCTCGATTCGCGACTATCCCGTAACAGAATTGCGCCGAGCCATCGGTTACGTACCGCAGGATACGTTCTTATTCAGTGACACGCTGCGTGAAAACATCGCCTTCGGCGTCAACGTCTGCATGGAAGAGCAGATTTACGAAGCCGCCGAAATCGCCAGCGTCTCGGGCGAGATTCAGAGCTTTCCGCAGCGCTACGACACCATGGTCGGCGAGCGCGGCATCACGCTCTCCGGCGGACAGAAACAGCGCACCTCCATCGCGCGCGCGGTTCTGCGCCAGCCGAAAATTTTGATTCTGGATGACGCCCTTTCCAGCGTCGATACCGACACCGAAGAGCGCATCCTGCGCCGCCTGCGCGATGTTATGAGCCAGCGCACCTCCATCGTCATCTCCCACCGGGTTTCCACGGTAAAAAACGCCGATCAAATTATAGTCCTGCGTGACGGACGCATCATCGAACGCGGCACCCATGACGAATTGCTCGCGCTCGACGGCTACTACGCCGATCTGAACCAAAAGCAAATGCTAGAAGAAGAGTTGGCACGCGAATGAGCGACTTCCGCGAAGAAGAAAAATTAGGCAAGCTCTACGATTCGCAGCTCACGCGGCGGCTGATGCAATACCTGCGTCCGTATCGGCTGCAGGTGATCGTGGCCGTTTCGTTCACCCTCGGCATCACGGCGCTTGAAATTGCGGGACCGTATCTCTTCCATGTGGGTATAGACATTTACATCGTCCCCGGGTTTCAAGGCACGATGGCGAGACGGGTCGCTCTCGTTGGCTTGCTGTGGGTCGTCTTTGCTTACGCCGGTTCAATCCTCGCGAGTTTCGGTCTGCAATACGTGCAGGTCCGGATCATGCAGTGGGTCGGCCAGAAAACGATGTACGACCTGCGCAAGGAAATCTTCGAGCACTTGCAGCGGCTGCCCATGAGCTTTTTCGACCGCAGCCCGATCGGTCGCCTGGTCACTCGCTGTACCACGGACGTGGACGCCCTCAACGATCTCTTTGCCTCCGGCGTCGTGGCCATGCTGAACGACTTCGTCCTGCTTTTCGCCATGGCTGCGGTCCTGTTCAAGTGGCACCGCCTTCTCGCGGTGGCGACCCTTTCGCCGCTGCCGTTCATGATCTTGCTCACTTATTTCTTCCGCAATCGCGTGCGCGACGCCAACCGCCGCATCCGCACCGCGATCGCACGCATCAACGCATTCTTGCAGGAACACGTCAGCGGCATGGCCGTCGTCCAGCTCTTCAACCGCGAGAAGAAATCGCGCAAGAAGTTTGAAGAGCTGAACCGCACGCACATGATCGCGTACAAAGACGCGATTGATGCCTTCGCCTTCTTCTATCCCGGCGTCGAATTCCTCAGCATGGCCGGCATCGCATTGCTTTCCTGGGTCGGAGGCGTAGGCGTCATCGCTGGAACTATCAAGATCGGCGTACTCGTCGCATTCATGATGTACGCCCAGCGCTTCTTCCGTCCCATTCAGGATTTGAGCGAAAAATTCAACATCCTGCAAAGCGCCATGGCCGCCTCCGAACGCGTTTTCAGGCTGCTGGACGAGCCGGTAACGATCGTTTCTCCGCCGACGATCCATGCCCTTCCCTCTCCGCGCGGCGAAATCGAATTCCGCAATGTCTGGTTTGCCTATCACGGGGGAGCCACTCCGAAGGATGACGAATGGGTATTGCGCGACGTTTCCTTCCGCGTCGAGCCCGGCCAGACTCTCGCCATCGTCGGCCACACCGGCGCGGGCAAGACCACCATCATCCAACTGCTGCTGCGTTTCTACGATATCCAACGCGGCGAAATTCTGCTCGACGGCGTGGACATCCGTGAGCTCGATCTGCAGGAACTCCGCCGGATGTTCGGCATCGTGCTGCAGGATCCGTTCCTTTTCACCGGCACGCTCGAATCCAACGTGAAGCTCGCCACGCCTACCATCGACCGCGATGCCACCGCAAGCGCCCTCCGCGAAGTCGGCCTGGGACCATTTCTCGAATCGCTGCCGCAAGGTGTGGAAACGCCGGTCACCGAGCGCGGCTCCACGCTTTCCGTCGGCCAACGCCAACTCGTCAGTTTCGCGCGCGCCCTCGCGCACGATCCTAAATTCCTGATCCTCGACGAGGCAACTTCCAGCGTTGACACCAAAACCGAGCTAATGATCCGCGAGGCGCTCGACCGCCTGCTCAAGAACCGCACCGCGGTGGTGATCGCGCATCGCCTCAGCACGATTCAACACGCGGACCGCATTCTCGTCTTCCACAAAGGCCGCTTGCGCGAGCAGGGATCGCACCAGGAACTCCTCGCGCTGCGCGGAATCTACTACCGTCTCTACCAGCTGCAGTACAAAGAGCAGGAATTGGTCTCGTCGTTGCCCAGCGGCGGACTGCCCGGATTTTCGCAGCCCTTGTCTGCCAATGACTGAGCCGCCGGTCGCCGTTTTGCGGCGTCCGCGCACACCGAATTCCCGCCAGCGAGCGATCCGCGCAACGACGCGGACGAGACCCGCCGAGCGCTCCGCGCGATGAGTGAACGCCAGATCTTAATTTCGGCGGGCGAAGCGTCGAGTGACATGTACGCGGCGCGGCTGGCGCGAGCGCTTCTCGCGCGGATGCCCGCGAAGTTCTTTGGCATGGGCGGCCCGCGAATGGCCGAAGCCGGCGTCGAGCTGATTGCTGATTACCACGAGGTAGCCGTCGTCGGCATCACCGAAGTGCTGCACAAAATTCCCACGGTAATCGGCGTGCAAAACCGCCTCGCCCGCGAAGCCGCCAAGCGCTGCGCCGCGCTGGCGATCCTGGTGGACTCGCCCGGGACGCATCTCGGTGTCGCCCGCCGCTTGAAGCGCGTTAATATTCCGGTCGGCTATTTCATCGGCCCGCAAGTGTGGGCCTGGCGCCCCGGCCGCGTGCGAGTGGTCAAGCGCCTGGTACGGCGCATGGTCGTGATTTTCCCGTTCGAAGAGAAAATCTACTGCGATGCGGGCGTCCCGGTAGACTTCGTGGGCCATCCGCTGGTGGATACCGTCCGCGCCACGATGTCGCGCGCGGAATTTGCAGCACAAAACGGCCTGGACGCGAGCCGTCCAATCGTCACGATTCTACCCGGCAGCCGCCCCAACGAGATCGCACAAAACTACGCTCGCATCGCCGCCGCCTGCGAACGCCTGGCGCAGCCGGGCAACGTTCAGTTCGTCCACGCCGTCGCTCACGGCCTCAGCCCCGAATTTCTCGCCCGCTACGCCCAGCCGAACGTAAAAATCACGCGCGTCGAAGATTCCACCTACAGCGCGCTCGCCGCCGCCGATTGTGCGATCGTCGCCAGCGGTACAGCCACCGTGGAAGCCGCGCTCCTGGGAACACCCATGGTTGTTGTCTATCGGGTAGCTCCACTCACCGCGTCGATTCTCCGCCACATGATTCGCACTCCCCACATCGGCATGGTGAATCTGATCGCCGGAAAGCGCCTATGCCCGGAACTGATTCAGGACGATTTCACCCCAGAAGCGGTCGAAAAAGAAGCCCGCCGCCTCCTTCAATCGTCGGCCGCTCGCGACGAAATGAAAGCCGGCCTCGCCGAGGTCCGCGCCAAACTCGGCCCGGGGGGCGCCATCGAGCGCGCTGCGGACATTTTCTCGCGGATGTTGTAACCTTTTACGTCGGGGCAACTTCGCGCGGCCCATGGGTATCTGAATGTAAGAGGGCGATATCCCGGCGCGAGAGAGGTACTGTTCCCTTGCTCAAATTCTCATTCATGTCCCGTCGCTTTCCCAACCAGCTCCGGGCGGGCCTGTCCTTATTGGCTGCCTCCGTAACGCTCGCGACGGTTGCGCGTGCGCAAGCCCCGCGTACGTATCCCTTCCGCGCGGCGGATTACCAGGTAGAAGTTCTCTTGCATCCCGACGACCAGACCATCTCCGGTCTCGCCAAAGTCGAATTCATCGCCCAACAGCCTTCGCGTACGGTCGTCGTGGAGCTTCATCAGGATCTCAGAATCAATTCGATCACCGGGCCGGGCGGCAAACCTCTCCCCTTCGAACGCGACAACAACAACCCGCTGATTCTGACGGTCGGGCTGTCCGATGTCGTCGCTCCCGGCAAGACGCTCACTCTGTCGTTCGATTACACCGGACCGCTTTCCAACGAAGACGACAGCCCCACGCGCGGCGTCCGCTTCGCTTCCGTGGACAAGACCGGCGCGTACTTGCTTCTTCCGGCGCGTTGGTTCCCTCTCACCAATTACCCGTCAAACCGCTACACCGGCACGTTCAAAATAACCGTGCCTGATAACTTCGCCGTAGTGGGCACCGGCAAAGCTGATCCGCCGAACCTGATGCCGGGCATCGGCAAAGGCGCCCCGGGACAAGCATCGTACGTCTTCCACTGCCCGCACGCGGCTCCGGTCGGGACTTTCGTCGCGGGCGCCTTGCAGCTTTCGCCCGTGCAAACGGAAGGCTTCAACGTCTCTGTGTTTACGCCACCGGCCCAAGCCAATACCGCCAACTCATACGCCACCTCCCTCGCGCATATATACAGTTACTATTCTGACGCGTTCGGTCCGCTGGAAATGAAAGAGGACGACCCGCCGCTCACCATCGCCCAGCTTCCTGACGGGACCCTGCCGGGCTACGCCGCGCCCGGATTGATGCTGATCAGCGCGCGTCAATGGGGTACGAAAGCCAACGACCGCCTGCTTTCGCAATTGGCCGCTGAACAGTGGTGGGGCGTTCGCGTCCTGCCCGCCAGCGGTTCCGACGTCTGGCTCACCGATGGCCTCTCCCGCTATGCCGAAGCCATGTACGCGGAGCAAGCGGACGGCACCGCCGGCCTGCACAAAGCGCTTGAAGATTTTGCCGTCGGCGCGCTGATGTATGAAGACACTGCTCCCATTTCGCAAGCCGCTCGATTGCAGACGTTTTCGAACGAATATCGCTCCGTCGTAGCGGATAAAGGCGCGCTGGTCTTCCACATGTTGCGCACCGAAATCGGCGACGACTCGTTCACCGCGCTGCTGCGCGATTTTTACAAGAAATACGACGGGAAGAACGCCAACCTCAACGACTTCGAGAAAATAGCGATGACAAAAATCCCGCCCCCCGTCAAAGGCCAGCCCCCGGTTAATCTAGTCTCCTTCTTTTCTCAATGGCTGAATTCCACCGGCGTGCCCGAATTCAAACTCGAATATATCGTTTACCGCACCAGGAAAGGTTTCAAGGTAGTAGGCAAGATTCATCAGGATCTCGATACTTTTCGCATGCCAGTAGAAATTCGCATTGATACGGAAGGAAATCCTGAAACGAAGCAGATCCTGGTCACCGGAACAACCCAACCGTTTGAAGTGGATACCTTCGGACGCCCCAAGCCCAATGGCATTCTGATTGACCCGAATAACAATCTGCTGAAATCGAGCCCGCGCCTGCGCGTCCGCGCCATGATCGCTCGCGGCGAAAGCCTCGCGGAAGTGGGCAAGTATTACGAAGCGATCCAGGAATATCAGAAGGCGCTGGACACCCAGCCGGGCAATTCCCTCGCGCATTTCCGCATGGGCGAAGCCATGTTCTATCAGAAGAATTTTCAGGCTGCGGCAAACGCGTTCCGCGCCGCTCTAGGCGGAGACGACGATCCAAAGTGGACCGAAGTATGGAGCCACATTTACATCGGGAAAATTTACGATATTCTCGGCCAGCGCGAGCGCGCCGTAAACGAATACAGCCTCGCTCAGCACCTCGGCGACGATACGGCCGGAGCACAACAGGAAGCTAACCGCTACATTCAGAAAGCCTACACCGGAGACGACTCCACGCCCGCCACCGCCGGCACGGCTCCGACGCCGTCCACCCCCGCAGCATCCGCACCCGCCGACGACAGCAACAAGCCAACGCTGAAGCGCCCATCACCCGGCCATTAATTCGCGTCGGCAATCTCGGTAGGGGGTGGGTCTCAAACCCGCCCGGCGTTGATCACGTGTTGCTGGCCGATCGCTACAGTGGCTCCAACCCCGTGAGTCGAGGCGCGTCCACGTTTTTGCGCTGTACGAAAACCTGGAACGTCTCGCCCATGCCTTCCGGATAGATCAACGTCTTAAAGAGCAGCCGTGCGCGAGTTCGCTCGCTCTCACTCATTCCTTCAGCTTGCAGTTCCGCAAAATCGCAATGCCGCGCGAGCGCCATCAAGAACGCGGATTGGAACGTGAGCCCTGTGCGCATCAGCCCTGCGCGTTTTCCCCAATGATCGAGGGCGGTGAAGTTTACATGTGCGGTCAGATCCTGTTCGCCCGGCGCGCGATAGAAGTCCTCCCCTGCGCGGTGCCGCTGGTAAGCGAGGAGTGTCCCGCGCATGTGGCGCTGGTCATAAAGCTCGCTCGCCTCATGGCCGTAATCAATCGTGAGCACAAACCCGCGTTGCAATTTTCTGCCGGCATCCTCGATCCATTGGCACGCCTGCAAGTTCGCTTCAGCCTGTTGTCCATCCTGAAGCGTTATCGCCTGATCGCTGAAATATTCACGGAGCGCGCCCGACGACAGCGGCCCGGTGCATTCGCCCAGACCATTCGGCCCGAACGTGACATATAGTTCCTGCAATTCAGTTCCTTCGCACACGACTCGATGCACAGGCATCGCATCAAACAATTCATTCGAGAAAATACATCCGCAACCAATCTCGGCAGGAATTTCCGAAGCTATCTCGCACTTCCCTGCCTCCAAATGGCCTTTCAAGGATTGCAGTTGAGCAACCAGAGCTCGGCGCCTGGCGGACCGTTCCACGGCGACGTAGCACAGCGCAGCATAAAATTGCAAAAACTCATGCGCGACGAAATCCAGAATCTGCGCCGCCAGCGCTCCGCTGCCCGCGCCGGCCTCGGCCAGCAGAAACTCAGCCGGCCGTCCGAGCACCGTCCACATTTCATGAAATTGCCGTGCGAGCAGCTTGCCAAATAGCGGACCGGCATCCACGCTCGTAAAATAATCTCGCCGCTGTTGCTGCTCGGGCTTCGTGTAATAGCCAAATTCGGGATGGTAGAGGCAAGCATCCATGTACTCGGCGAAAGTCATGGGACCGTGCGAACGGATGCGCTCTGCAATGATCCCCGTGAGGGGCGAAGTGACGCCTTGCGGGCGCGCAGCGGGCATCAATTCACCCGTTGCGGGTTGCGCGTGAACATCTCGATGATGTAGTCGTGCAGGCAATCGTAGAGTTGCTTCTGAAACGTCCAGGGAAATTGCGCGTTCTCGATCTCGCGCGGGCGCAGCTGAAAAATGTAATTGTGGACGTCCGCGATGGAAGGCTTGTAGCGGATTTCCACCTCCACGCCCTCGGTCGCGGGCCGCGCCGAAAAGTCGAAGAGCGGATGCTCGTAGCGCGCCAGCTCACGCCGCACTTTTTCAACCATCTCTTCGCTCATCGGGTGCCCGATACCTTTGATTGGAGTTCGGCGCGAGCGCTATTGAACGCAGCGAGCGCTTCCTGATCGAACAGCACAAAGTAAACTTTTTCGAGCGTCGAAGGACCCTCGAAATGCTTCGCCGTTTCGCGCAACATGATTTCCGCGCATTCCCGCATCGGAAAGCCCGCAATTCCCGTGCCGATGGCCGGAAACGCGATGGTCTTCAGTCCCTTCTGCGCCGCAATGCGCAACGAGTGAGCCGTCGAACTCCGCAGCGACTGCGCGGAAGTCATGCCGCCCAGCTGCATGCTCGCCGCGTGAATCACGTAGCGCGCTTTCAGGTTTCCGCTCGAGGTAATCGCCGCTCCGCCCACTGGAACCGGACCAATTTCGTCACACTCGGATTGAATCTGTGGTCCGCCCTTGCGACGGATCGCGCCCGCCACTCCGCCTCCGAGCTGCAGGTCGTTATTCGCGGCATTAACGATCGCATCCGTATCCATCTCCGTCAGGTCACCTTGCAGAATCTCGATGTGATCGCCAAAAATCGTCTTCGATGACATAGGAATAAAAAGTTCACTCGCTCGGAGACCAATTACTTCTTGGCTCCATCGCCGCCGTAATCATACACGCCTCGTCCGGATTTCCGTCCCAAGCGTCCGGCCTTCACGTACTGAGCCAGCAGTGGTGACGGCCGGTATTTTTCACCGAGCGTCTTGTGCAAATATTCCAAAATATTTAACCGGACGTCCAGTCCAACCAGGTCCACTAGCTCAAACGGCCCCATCGGATGGTTCAGCCCCAGCTTCAGCGCCTTGTCTATATCCTCGGCCGAAGCGATTCCCTCTTCCAGCATGTAAAACGCCTCGTTTCCGATCATTGCGTTGATGCGGCTGGTGATAAATCCCGGCGATTCGCGAATCACCACAACTTCCTTGCCCATGCGCTGGCCCACATCGACGCAGGCTTGCACCGTAGCCTCCGATGTCTCAAGTGCCCGCACAATTTCCAGCAGCTTCATCTTGGGCACCGGATTGAAAAAGTGCATTCCGATGCAATCTTCGGCACGAAAAGTAATCGCCGCCAGCTCCGTGATCGAAAGCGACGAAGTATTGCTGGCGAGGATGGCACCGGGGCGGGCAAATTTATCGAAAATCGTAAAAATCTCCAGCTTCACTTCCATTTCTTCGGGGACCGCCTCAATCAGCAGATCCGTTTCGCGGCACACATCTTCCACCGAACGAGAAGTCGTGAGATTGGCGAGCGCAGTTTTCTGCTGCTCCGCGGTTACTTTCCCGCGCGTCACTCCCTCCGCCAGAGCCTCCCGAATGTACGCAACGCCCTGCTCCAACATTTCCGGCGACACGTCTTCAAGGATCGTGCGATAGCCACCATAAGACGCCGCATACGCAATTCCGCGGCCCATGGTTCCCGCCCCGATCACTCCAATCGTCTTCACTTCCATGATTCTGAATTGCTCCTAGGCTTTGCGCGGAAAAAGCCGCGCCGCGTTTTCGTACAATATTTTCTGCTGCGTTTCCGGTGAAATCGGCAGCGCCCGAAATTTCGCAATGTTGCCGCGTATGCCGGGAACACCCGGCCCGGGCCAATCCGTCCCAAAGAGCACCTTGTCCGCAATTTCTTCGATCCGCGGGAAATATTCCATCAACTTCTGCGGCGGAATTCCGGAAATGTCCATGTACATATTGGGATGCCGCCGCACCAGAAAAAACGCTTCGTTCATCCACAAGGGCCTGCCGCCGTGCGCAAGAATCACCACGAGATCCGGAAAATCCACGCCCACATCGTCCGCCAGAATCGGCTGCGCATACACGTTACGCGCGCCAGGGAAAATCGAAGTCCCCGTATGAATCATCACCGGCATGCCAACAGCTTCCGCCCGTTCGTACATCGCGCGCAATGGACCCAGTCCGTTGCGGTAATCGTTTGGCGCAAATAATTGATGCGAGGGATGAACCTTCAGCCCGCGGATGCCGATCTTTTTCAGCCGATCCACTTCCGTGCCGGCATCAGCGACATATTTCGGGTGCACCGACCCGAACGCCAGTAGTCTTTCCGGATCCGCAGCGCAATACTTGGCAATCCAATCGTTCACTTCCGCCGTAAATCCGATCACGTCCGGGCTTACATAGTTGATAAGTCCCGCGCGCTCGATTTCCGCTTCGTCCATAAACCGCAGAAATTTTTTCGGGCTGGCAGCATAGCTCGTGACTTCGTCAAAATCAGCGCGTCCGCGCTTAATCAATTCGAGCGCGGCAGGATGGACCATCTCATTCGGGTTGATGTGGATGTGGATGTCAATGATGGGAGGCAAGCTCGGAAGCTCCGGCAAGAAACAAAAGTGCAGCGCTACGATTGCACCTACAGTCGGGCGATCCCGTTTTCGTCGAATCCCACGACCACCCGGCCACCGGCCACAATCACCGGACGCCGGATCAGATTCGGCTCGCGCGCCATCATGCGAATTGCTTCGCGCCGCGAAGGTGGATCTTCCTTCATATTTTGGCGCCGGTAAAGTTCATTGCGTGGGTTCAAGAATTCTTCATGGTCGCGCCGGCCAATTAATTTCTCGAGCTCGGCGGAACTCAAACGGTCTTTGTCCAGGTTGCGGAAATGCAGCTCGAATCCGCGCCGCTCCATGTATTTGCGCGCCTTGCGGCAAGTCGTGCACGAGGGTTTCTGTATAAACTCAGCCTTTTTGCGCTTTCGCGTTGCGGTTCTGCGCGGCTTGCTCGCCGCCCGTCTCGCAGAAGCGTTTTTCACCGTCGTTTTTTTCCCAGCCTTTTTCGTTGCCATGCGTCAATTCCTTTCAGTATCGCGGCACGCTCGAATCGATCTCTGCGGACCACCGCTCGATGCCACCGGTCATGGATCGCGCGCCTTCCACGCCCTGCGCACGCAGCCACGCGGCAGCGTCGAGGCTGCGCATCCCGTGATGGCAGAACAGCACCAACTCTTCCGGTCTTTCCAGGCGCGCCAGATTCGCCGGAATGTCGCCCAGCGGAATCAGCACGGACCCCGCGATGTGCGCCGCATCGTATTCCCATTGCTCGCGGACATCAACGAAAAGAACCTTATTGTCACGCGCCAGCAGCTCCTTCACCTCGCGCGGCGGAATCTCAATATTCGAAAGCAGGTCTGTCATCGTCAATAACCAAAATCCGCAGGCGCGGAAAACGCGTGCTCTTTGACTGCCAGGCTCTCCAAGCGCTCTGCGCCAAGCAGCTTCCTATATTGTTGCCGGTCGCTCACCTGTACGACCCACTGCGCCAGCCACTCCTCAAAATCTTCTAAACGCCGCGTCTGCTCGTGGTACTGCGAAAAATAAGCGTGGTCGCGGCCATAATAACCTTGCACCGGCGAAGGATGCGCGCCGCCGGGTTCGTGTACCACCGCCGCCACCAGGAACCCGGGAACCAAGGTTCGATTCGGATCGGAAGCGATCACCTGCGGCTCCACAATCTCTTCCGCCACCACAATAATTTTCCGCGCTGCCCGCGCGCCATCCACAACAACTCCCAGGCTGCCCCAGATGTGCGCATTACCCTGCGCGTCCGCGCGTTGCACATGCAAGATCGCCACATCCGGACGCAGCGCGCGCACAGCCACCAATTTTTCCTCGCTTACCGGCGAAGAGAATTCGCGCAAATTCCCGTTTTTCTTCAAGAGGTCACTGCCCAGCGTCGCATACGTGGGCAAAAACGGGACTCCCAGTGCTCCAGCATGCAGCGCCATCGCGATCGTGAAATTCGAATAATCCACCACTTCCAGCCGCCGCGGCACGCTTCGTTCCACCGCTCGCCGAAAACAATATCCCACGCCGGCCGAAACGTTTCCGACCCACGCCGCCATCACCCGCGAAACACACCCCGCGCCGATCATCTGATCGAAGAGAATGTCTGAAATCGGTCCCACAAGCGTCAAATCGCGACGGCTCTGCCGAATTAACTCATGCCCCGCCGCGAACGGGATCATTTGCTCGAGCTGCGCGCCGAGCAACACCATCGAGCCGGACGGTACGTGCCGCGCGACGGCATCGCGTATGCTCATTAGCTTTGATTCAGCAGACATGTCATCGGGTCCAGAAATGATGAGGATCCAACTCGCGCGTGATGCGCAGCTCGGAATCCGTCGGCGGCGAAGTTTCCATCAATTCGTCCGCCACGCGCAGCGTCCACCCGGTATTCCCCAAAACCTCTTCCACGCTCACTCCCGGATGCACCGACGCGAGATACGCCTCGCCGTCGTGCCCAAAACGCAGCACTCCCAAAGTGGTGATGATCGCCGACGGACCCGATGCCTGCGGTAGACCCTGCGAACGCCGCCAACCGTTCCCGGTTCCGTATCCGGGCGAAGTGATATGTCCGACTCGCTCGCAAAGCCTCCCGCGTTCGTGCGCGAGCATCACTACGGTTCGCCGCACCAGGCACGCTATATCGCATGCGCCTCCCGATCCCGGCAAGCGCTGCATCTCCTTATGGCGATAGCCCCAGGTTGTATTCAGATTGCCGAACCGGTCCACTTCCGCCGCGCCCAAAAATCCCGCATCCACGCGCCCTTGCTGAAGCAAACCCATCACTCCAGTCATTTCACCGCATTGCGTGGCCCCGCGAAGATTGGGCGGGTCGCCCATCGTATACAGCAATTCCGCCGCGGGAGTCTCGCGAATCACGCCGTTTTCGAAGAGTCCGACGGCGCTAGGCGCGTGCGTCCTGCGCGCGACCAGAAAAGCGAGCATCGGCAGGCGCATTCCCACGAAAACGAGTTCACCGTCGCCGATTTCACGCGCAGCAGCCGCCACCATCAGTTCGCCAAAACTGTAGCCCCGGGCCGCGAGATCGGGTTCGGATCGAGCCGTCATAAATGTTCGGGGTTCACTTTCCGTAGGGACATTTGCGCGCGAAGCAGCAAGCGGGCTCGCAACCGCAGTCTAATAACCCTGGAAATTCGGCTTGCGTTTCTCGAAAAATGCGTTCAGCCCTTCGAGGCAATCCTGCGAATCGAAGCAGTGCATCTGCAGGCGAATCTCCTCGTCGAGCGCGGCTTCCAGCTCTTTGCGCTGCTCGGCGCTCATCCGGTGCTTCACGTCGCGTTGCGCGAGCCCCGCTCCGCTGGCAATGGTTTCGGCAAGCTTCTTCGTTTCGGCTTCAAACTGCTCCGTCGGAATCACGCGGGAGACGATTCCCAGCCGCAGCGCGTCGTCCGCTGAAAGCATCTGGGCTGTATAGAACAGTTCGGCCGCACGCGTCGGGCCGATGATCCGTGGCAAAAAATAAGTCCCGCCGAAATCCGGGAAAAGCCCGATCTGCGCGAAGGATTCCGCAAAACGCGCTTGGTCCGAGGCGATTCGAATGTCCGCGGCCAGTGCCAGATTCATCCCGCCTCCCGCCGCCGGCCCATTCACTGCAGCGATCACCACCTTCGGCATCGTCGCGATCGCCAGCGATATCTCTTTTCCGGCCTCCACAAGCGATTCCACTTCCCTTACCGCTTTGCGTTGGCGCACGTCGCGCAGCAATTCCAGATCGCCTCCGGCACAAAACGCGCGCCCCACGCCGGTGATAACGACGCAGCGAATAGCCCTATCCGCCTGAACGCGCAATAGCGCATGTACCAATTCCTGGCCCATCTGAATATTCAGCGCATTCAATTTTTCCGGGCGATTTAAGCGGATGATTGCGACTGCTCCCGCGCGCTCCTCCGTCACTACCGGACTGGCGGTTGGCTGTGTAGCCCCCATAACCTGTTCGCCTCCCTTCCCTAGTCCTTCAGACTCTTCAACAGCGCCGCAAGTTTCTTGAAATAACGCGTTTTCACCGCGCGTTCCGTCCCGCCGTTCAGGCCGCTCGTTGACGGCAGCACGAAAACCTTCGCACCGTACAATTCTTCCTTCTGCAATCCCAGCTTGCACTGCCTTCCCGCGAATTTCTCATAAACCATCTTGCCATTGAAGGCCACCACGCGCGGTCGCAAGTCTTCCAGCTTCTGCGCTAGCAGCACGCGGCCCTCGGCAAATTCCTGCCGCTCGATCTCATCAACGCCACGCGTCGGCCGCTTCACCAGGTCCGTCATGCCAATGCCGAATTCCAGAATGCGTCGGTCGTCCTCGTAGCTGAGTGGCTCAGGGATCACGCCCGATTCGTACATGATCGGCCAAAATTGATTTCCGCGGCCCGCGTAGTAGTGACCGACGCGCGCAGACCGGTCACCGGGATTGGCGCCGACCATAATCATTTTCATTCCCTTGCGGAGATAGTCAGGCAGAGTGCGCATTCAGTCCTTTTCGCTTCTCACAACTTGTCGCTCCATCCCCCGCCACAGCTGTGGTGCGATTATCCTTCACCGCTTGCCCGGTCTGCAAGGTCGGGCGTGCTGCGTGTTGCTAACATCGTCTGCGGTCATCACGCAACCGTCAGAAGCGGAAATTAGAGTGTCTAAGTGACTGAAACATGAGTATTTGTCGCTCTGGCCCGATGGCCAAAGAGCGCGCAACGCCGGTTTTGTGCTACCCTATTTTGCCTATACCGATGAGCGCTTCTAAACTAAATCCGTTGCAGCCGCGCACGCCGCTACCGTCCACGGTAGTGAAGGACGACGAAGGCTCGCTCGTCGCCGCCGCAAAGGCCGGCGACATTTCCGCATTTGAAACTCTGGTCGGCCGCTACGAGCGCAAGATCTTCCGCTTGGCGCAAAATATCACCCAGAACCGCGAAGACGCCGAAGACGTGATGCAGGAATCCTTCCTGAAATCCTACCAACACCTTGGCGAGTTTCAGGGCAACTCCCGATTTTACACCTGGCTGGTGCGCATCGCCGTCAATCAGGCCCTGATGAAGCTCCGCAAGCGCCGCCCCAATCAGGTGTCGCTTGACGAAGAAATTGACACTGGCGAAGATACCATGCCGCGCGAAGTGGAAGACTGGGGGCCGTCGCCCGAGGACCGCTACGAGCAGTCCGAACTCGGCCGCATACTTACGACCACGATTGCGGAACTTGATCCACCTTTCAGAATCGTTTTCCAACTTCGCGACATCGAAGAATTATCAACAGAGGAGACGGCGGAAGCGCTGGGACTTTCGATCCCGGCCGTGAAATCGCGGTTGCTCAGAGCGCGCTTGAAGCTGCGCCAGAAATTGAACCGCTATTTTCGCCAGGGTGAGAATTCGTGAACTGCAAGAATATCGTCAAAGAGCTTTCCAACTACCTGGAAGAAGCGCTGGAACCGTCGCTGAAAACCTCTATCGAAAAGCATCTAGAGGGCTGCGAGGATTGCCGTATTGTCGTGGACACCACCAAGAAGACCGTGCAGATTTTCTGCAATTCCGAACCGGCTCCGCTGCCCGAGGATACCCGCCAGCGCCTGCGCGACGCCCTCTTCAAACAACTCAGCCATATCCGGGCCGAGAAGCGCTAGAGGCCGCGCCCCTGCACCGAACGAGATTCCGTCTCCCACAAAGGTACCTGCCGTCCCAATGCGCGCTCGCGTGCTAGATCGTATATACGGCCAGCTACCACCACATCTTCGATGGCGATCCCGTTGGATTTGAAAAGCGTAATCTGGTCGGGATTTGCGCGACCGGTGATCTTTCCAGCGACAATTTCCGCTAACTCGTTGACGCTGTCCCAGCGCCGCTTGTCGTCGCCATACATTTGAATCAAGTCGCCCGCCTCGATTTTCGACTGTTCGCGCGAATCCGCGGCAATAATGTCGCAGCGGCGCACTGCTGCCCCATCCAATTCATGTTTCTGCGGGAAATTCGCGCCGATCGCGTTGATGTGCATTCCAGGTTTGAGCCACCGTCCTTCCAGCACAGGGTCTGGGGAATTAGTGGACGTTACCACGATGGCCGCGTCGCGCACGGCTTCCTCGGCGGACGCCACAGCCTCTACAGGCACCCGCAACCGTTCAGTCATTTCCTGCGCGAACTGCTCGCGATGCTCAGCGGTGCGGCTGAACGCGCTCACACGTTCGATTTTTCGCACGAGTGCGATCGCCTCCAGCTGCGTCCGCGCCTGCAAACCCGTGCCGATGATTCCAACCGTGCTTGCGTCCGCGCGAGCCATCAGGCGAGTGGCCACTCCGCTCGCCGCTCCCGTGCGCATCTGTCCCAGATAATCCGCTTCAATCAGCGCCATAAGATCTCCCGACTGCGCGTCGAATAATGGCACCAGAAATCGCAACCCCTGCTTCGCGCTCGTGTACATCTTCAAGCCCATGTAGCCACTTACTGCGTCCGCCCCGGCCATATAATGGAGATAGCTCTTCCCCGGAATGTGCAGGCGCTGGCGCGAATGGACCTGCGCGCTGCCGTCCGCGAGCCGGCGAAAGGAATCCTCCACCGCCGCGAGCGCCAGCGGCATCGTCAGAATGTTCTTCACGTCTGCTTCGGATAAGAGCAGGGCCACGAAGTGCCTCCTATTGAAATGCGCGGGGCAATGATACCGCGAGGCGGGAGGATATCAGAAGCTCACGTGGTAGCGCAGAACGCGTGCTTCCGGCGCGTCGAGGACCAGTAATTCGCCTTTAGAATTCACGGCCAGCGCAGGAGGCTTGCGCGACGCTTGACCCAATTGCGGCGCAAGGTCCATGTCGAGCTTCGGCGCGCCGCCCGTGGTCACGACGTGCAGCATCAGACCGTTCGAGTCCATAAGGAACACGCAGTTGCTCCAAACCGCAAAGCCCGCGTTGGGATTCCAGCTCGCATCCTTTGCACTTGGCACGATTTCGCTGACCAGATGACCTTCGCCCGTCAGCTTCATGATCCCGCCGGACGGCGTCGCGAGATAAAGATAATCATCCGGTCCTTTCACAAGCGGTCCGAAGCGCCTTGTGCCAGGAAAGTTCTCGCGTGGCTGCCAGGTTTGCACCAGACGCAATCGCGACGTGTAACTGAACACCTTGCCCGCGTTCGAATCCAGTACGTGAATCAGTCCGTCATCGCCGACCGCGACGCTCAACTCATTTCCCGGCGCCGGCCGCGTCCTGAGTCGCAGTTCGCGGTAGCGATCGCCGTTTGGCAAGAAGATGAAGACGCTATCGCGAACGGGATCGGTGACGTAGATGGCTCCGCCCTGATCGAGCGCAATGAATTGTGGGTGATTCAGACCATCTTCCTGGAAAGAAAGCAGGGGTTTGCCGCCGGGAGCAAACTTGGAAATGAATGCGCTGCCCGCGTCGGCGATAAATATATCGCCAAGCGAGTCCGTAGCAATTCCCGAGGGGTCTTGCAGTTGCCCGGGGCCGTCGCCCTTCACGCCCCATTCGCCGACGTACTCAACGGATGGCGAGGCAACCACCGGTTTTTCGGCCAGCGCGACCGAAGAACCTTGGGAACATCCGCCGATAAGCGCCGAGCAAAGCAGCAGACAAATAGACCCAGCGATGGAACCGCGCTTCCCCATAAGAATCAATTTATCCCAACCGCGTCCACGCACGAGATGAATTGCGCGGTAATGGAACGCGGTGATTAACGCCGGTGCTTGCGCGGCTCCGGCGCCCCTTTCTCTCTCACGCGGCGAACAATGGTCTGGTGCATCACGTACGTGCGCTTTTCAGTCGCACCGGCGCTCAGATCCTGAAACCAAAACGTGACGTCGCCTCCCGCCCCAGCGGTTTGTGTCCGCTCGATCGGCAGCTTGCCGCACACGTCGCTATCCACAAATGCGGTTTCGTAGCGCTCCTTCTGCTTTCCCCAGGTGTAAACGCGCAGCATCGTGAAGTCGCACGGCTGGCCTTCGGGACCGTGCGTCCCGACGAGCAAATATTGCGGCACGGGCTTGCCAGAGGAGGCCAGCACCCGGTCGAGCTGCGTCCAGGCCACAATGCGCATGCCCGCGGAACTCGCATAATCCGGCAACGGCTGCGGTACGTCGAGATCAATGAATCGTCCGAGAACCCATCCCGCAAGCGTGCCTTGATCAGCAGTGTGCGCGCGCACGAACCACCAATCCTCTTTCTTGCCTTCCGGCGCAGGTGTCGAAGATTCTGTGTCGGCGTTCTCTGCAATCGCCGGCTTGATTTCCGCCGTTTCGCGCGTCAACAAGTCAAGCCGGACATCCTTGTTCAACTGGCGAATCCGCGGCGTGTCGCGGCCCGGACCGAAATGGAGATTACTGAGGACTCGCGTGTGACCTCGCGCTTCCACGGTCATTCCCTCGGACTTCGTTTCCATGTCTTTCATCCGCTGCCACGCGTCCGCGGACAGCAAATCGCGCTCCTCGACCCAGCCGACCGCGCCGTCGGCGGTGCGAACCTTCACCTGATCCTGAAAGCGCTGCAGGACATCCAAGCGCTCGCCGAAACTGACGGTGGTGACTGGTTCGCGCACCTGCGCCGATGTGCTGTACACCGTGACCAGATGATTTCCGGAGTAGGCAATCTCCAGTGGGACGGCAGCGTGTCGCTCGCGGACGTAAAGTCCGACGACCACCACGAGCACGACCGCGAAGCCGAGCAGGACTTTGCGGATCACCGGCGCTCTCCGCGCGGAGATGTACTGCTGGCGCTGCTCGCTGGTGCGGGCTCTGTCATGGTCCGAGTTGCTAGCAAAGTAACCCAGCATTTTACACTAACCGCCACGCGCATCCGCGCACGCGTTGCGGGCCGAGTTTCCATGCACTCCCGCGCGCGATATTTCGGTTCTGATACAATTCCGTTCGTTCATCGTTCATGGCTTAACTTCCCCGGAGGAATTGCATGCAGAGTATGGAAAAGCTGAAACCGTTGGCGCTTTTGTTGCTGAGGCTCGCGTTGGGAGTGATCTTTGCATTCCATGGGTATCCGAAGTTATTCACTCGTACGCAGGAGACAATGCAGGGGTTTATGCACATGGGCTTCCCGGGTTATTTCGCGTACATCGCGGGAGTAATCGAGTTCTTCGGTGGCTGCTTATTGATCGTGGGATTGTTTACGCGCGTGGCCGGATTGTTCTTGGCGGGCGAAATGGCCGTGGCGCTGGTCAAAGTGCACGGGATTCTTTCCAATCCGATGAAAGTGGATGTTTATCAATTTCCGCTGGCGATGGCGGCCGGCGCGTTCGCGCTGGCAACTTTTGGAGCGGGATTGATTTCGCTGGATCAGGCCGTATTCGGCGGAGGCGGGAAATCACCGGCGCGCAAATTCAAAAATAAAGATCGCGACTAGGTTGCCGCGATCATGGCCGAGATTGAAGCGAGGGAACGCTGCCGGAGCGGGTTGATCGCACCCCGCTCCGGCGTTTTCCAAATCCGTCTACGCAGTCTGAGTTGAGCCGTGATCGGGGGCGCTGGGCGGCGTCGGCTGCGCTGACAGATCGACCGGTATCGGCGCTGGCGCCTGCGGCATCACCAGCCACGCGATGAAGTAGCCCAGAACCGCGGGCACCAGCGGTACCGGGAAAATCACCAGAAGTACCCACACGAGGCGCACGATCGTGGAATCTACTTCCAGGTATTCCGCGATGCCGCCGCAAACTCCGGCGATTTTGCAATCGGTTGACGAGCGCATCAGGCGCTTGTGAATCGGCGGCGGTCCGGCCGGCGTCACGTGCTGCTGCGCGCCACAGTAGTAGCAATAATTCGAATATTCAGCGATGTCGCGATGGCATTTCGGGCAATTCATAGTCCCCTCCCGCGGGCCGCGCTCATGCCTTCGACCCTCACAGTAAGTATACGACTCCGTCGACCAAAAGGTTTCACGCGACCGCCCTGACCTCTCTTCGCGCGCCTCAGGAGTTAAGACCCCTCATGATCGAGGCGCCACGTGCGACGGGGCTGAAGCCCCGCCCTTCCACTTTCCGCAAGCGAAAAGCAGATCCCTGCCTGCGGCAGGAAGGCCTCGCTCCGCTCGATTCCCTAGTCAGGGCAAGCGGGATGACACCCACTTCACTTTTTCGCGCAAACTGTAAAGTCGGTGAACCGTCACGTCGGAACGTCATTTCACTTTGGCGCCGGCCGGCACGTCCTCCGCGAAGGTGCAAAGCACCGGTTTGCCGTCCGGGCCGACGGATGCGGCGAGCAACATTCCGTTCGACTCCAAACCGCGCATCTTGCGTGGCGCCAAATTTGCGACGATTACGACTTTACGGCCGACGAGTTCCTCCGGCGTGTAGCCCAATGCGATCCCCGCAAGAACTTGCCGCACTTCGTCACCAATATCCACCAGGAGCTTGAGCAGCTTGTCAGCGCCCTGAATGCGTTCGGCCGATTTCACCACGCCGACACGCAATTCCACTTTGGCGAAGTCTTCGATTCCGATTTTCGCTGGAGCAGCCGACGCCGGTGCAGCTCCTGCCGCTGCTGCCGCGCTGGCCGGAGCGGAAGCCGCCGCAGGAGCGGGACTCGCAACGGAACCGTGACTCGTGATCTGCCCGTCCGGCAGGCCGGCTTGTGATTCCTGACTCGTAGCAGGCGCCGTCGCGCCCGGATTGCGTATTTCGTTTTCCATGGCTTCGATCTTCTCCACTACTTCTTTTTTATCCGCGCGTGGAAATACCCCTTCAGGCTTCCCAATCTTCGTGCCCGGTTTCAGTCCACCCCATCGCAATTCGTCAATTCTAACGTCTGCCAGTCTTCCAGGCTGGCCAAGCTGTTCCCAAATCTTACGCGTCGCATCGGGAATCACGGGATGCGCCAGAACAACCGCAATCCTTAGTGCCTCGGCCGCATCATAGAGCACATTCCCCACGGACGGGAGCTTCTCGGGTTCCGCAGCTAGCTTCCAGGGCTTCTCTGCGACCAGCATGAAATCGACCAACGAAACGATTTGCCAAATGTCCTGCAAGGAATCTGAAAAACTCAAATCATCGAAACGCCTTCTGGCCGAATCAATTAAGTGGACAACGTTCGACTCAAGTGGCTCAGACGAGGCTCGCTGCTTCGGAATTTTGCCTCCGAAGTAATTCTCAATCATTGTAAGGGTGCGACTTGCGAGATTTCCTAGGCCGTTTGCAAGATCGGCGTTATAGCGCGTTATCAGATTATCTTTGCTGAAATTCCCATCCTGGCCGAACACAACTTCTCGGAGTAAGTAATAGCGCAGCGCGTCGTTGCCGAGAACTTTCACGATCGGCTCGGAGTACACTACGTTGCCTTTCGACTTGCTCATTTTTTCCTGTTCGAAGAGCAGCCAGCCGTGGGCGCGAACCTGCTTTGGCAGCGGCAACTCGGCGGCCATCAAGAACGCGGGCCAGTACACCGCGTGGAAGCGGATGATTTCCTTGCCGATCATGTGCAGATCGGCCGGCCAGTATTTTTTGAATCTCGGATTGGCTTCGCCGTCAGCACCCTCGCCGTAGCCGACGCCCGTCATGTAGCTCGTTAGCGCGTCGTACCAGACGTAAAAGACATGCTCTGGATCATCCGGCCAAGGGATTCCCCACTTGATCGTCTTGCGGCTGATGGAAACGTCTTTCAGGCCTGCTTCTACGAAACTTTTCACTTCATTGCGCCGGAAATCCGGCTGCACGAATTCGGGATGCTTGTCGTAGAGCTTTAGCAATTTGTCCTGGTACGCGGAGAGCCGGAAAAAGTAGTTCTCCTCAGAAATCAATTCCGCGGGGCGGCCGCAAATCTGGCAATTGGCAGGCTCGGGAGTGTCGCTCACGTACGCGTTGTCGTAGATGCAGTAGCGGCCTTCATATTTAGATTTGTAAATCGAGCGCTTCTCAGCCGGCACATTTTTGTCGCGCTCGAGAGTCCGCCGCACCAGTGTATGCACGGCGTGGGCGTGCTCGGGAGAAGTGGTGCGAACGAAGTCCGTAATCGTGATTCCCAGCAACTTCCACAAATCACGGAAGATTTTTTCGTTCTTGTCCACCAACTGCTGCGGGGTGACTCCGGCGGCCTCGGCGGCTCGTTCGATATTGACGCCATGCTCGTCGGTGCCGGTGACGTAGGCGACGTCGTAGCCGCACATGCGTTTGTAGCGGGCGATCACGTCGCAGACGATGGTGGTGTAGGCGGAGCCAACGTGCGGGCGCGAGTTCGCGTAATAGATGGGGGTGGTGAGGTAATACTTGGGTTTGGGATTGTCCATGAAGTGTTAGTGGCTGCCGCCCGCGCTCCGTTTCTCGGCCTGCCGCTGAAATTCGAAAGCCGCGGCGGCGATCACCTGTTTTAGCGGGATGCCTTTTTGTGCGGCGATGCGCTGGCAATCTTCGAATTCGGGCGTGGCGTTGAGCACTGTGCCGTTCATGCGCGAGACCTTCATTTGCACTTCGCCAAAGGGCGTCGCGACCGGCACGAATTCGCGATCGAGAATCTTGCGGCGGACTTCGTGGGTGCGCACGCCGAGCGTGGTGGTTTCGCGGAAAACCAGATCAATCAGCGCCGCTGCTTTGGCAGGCTCGGCCAGGATCGTAACCAGCAGGCCCGGGCGATTTTTTTTCATCTGCACGGGCGTGGAAAAGACGTCGAGAGCGCCGGCGGCTAGGGCGCGTTCGGCGAAATACCCGTAAATTTGCGGGCTCATGTCGTCCACGTTCGTTTCGATAACGGTGATGGGCGCGTCCCAATGCTCGCCGGGTTCGCTGACTGCAATTTCGCCGATCAGCAGGCGCAGGACGTTCGCTTTTTCGGTTAAGTTTGCGGAGCCGGCGCCGTAGCCGATGGCGCTGAGCGTCATTTCTGGAATTTCCGAGTAGCGTGTCGCAAGAGTCGTAGCGATCGCTGCACCGGTCGGAGTCACGAGTTCCTTTGCGATGCCGCTGGTGTACATTGGCGCGCCGTTCAGAAGCTCTGCGGTGGCCGGCGCCGGCACGGGCAAGAGTCCGTGGGCTGTTTTGACTTGTCCGGCGCCCACGTCGAGAGGCGAGCAGGAGAATTCGTCGATGCCCAGAAGCTCGAAGCCGATCGCGGCGCCGACGATGTCCACGATGGAATCCACGGCGCCGACTTCGTGGAAGTGAACCTGCTCGATCGGCATTTGGTGAACTTTGGCCTCCGCCTCGGCTAGGCGTGTGAAGATTTTGCGGGCGCGTTCGGCGGCACGCGGCGCGAGTTGGGCTTTCTCGATGCGGCCGAGGATGACGGACAGTCCGCGGTGGTGATGGACTTCGCTTGACGCCACTTTCACTTGCGTCGCGAAAATCTGGCCCCGCTGCACTTTTTCGGCGGAGATCGACCAGCCTTCGAGGCCGAGTTTGCGCAGCTCGGATTCGATGGCGCGCAGGTCGCCGCCGGCATCCACCAGCGCGCCCAGAACCATGTCGCCGCTGATGCCGGAGAAGCAATCGAAATAGGCATGACGCAAAGTTTTCATGTATCAGTGCGACTTTTTGCAAATAAAGCTGAAAAAACGATACTAGTCTGCGCCACAAACAGTGTCAAATAGGCGCGCACTTGGAAATCGCGCCGTCTTTTTGACCGCTTCGCGCCGTTCCCCTATAATCGCCGGATTCATTGTGCTTAAGGAGCGACGTGTATAAAGCGGTCGAAGAGCGGTTTCGCAAAGCTTTGCGGCATCACATCCGCGAGCGTTACAAGACGGATGTGCCGATCGTGACGGAGCGGCCGCCGCGATTGGCGATGGGGGAGGCGGCTTCGCCGGTTTGTTTCGAACTGGCCAAGCGGCTGAAGAAACCGCCGCGGGCATTGGCGCAGGAAATCGCGAATTCGCTGAAGCCGATCAAGGGCATCGCGCGCGTCGAGGTGGCGGGCGGCGGCTACCTGAACGCGTTTTTTGACCGGGCTGAATTTTTCCGAGGCACTTCCGAAGAGGCTGGACGTGCGGGTGCGGAGCCTGGCGAGAATGCGACCAAGACCGTGGTGGAACACACCAGCATCAATCCCAACAAGGCGGCGCACATTGGACATTTGCGCAATGCAGTCCTGGGCGACACGTTTGGGCGTTTGCTGCGGCACACGGGGCGGCGCGTCGAGATTCAGAATTACATTGATAACACCGGAGTGCAGGTGGCGGACGTGGTGCTGGGGTTTCTGCACCTCGAGAAGAAATCGCTGGATGAGGTGCGGGCGCTCGCGGCGGCGCCGAAGTTTGATTATTTGTGCTGGGATTTGTACACGCGGGTGACGCAATTTCTGGCGGAGGATAAATCGCGGCTGGAATTGCGGAACCAGACCTTGAAGGAGATTGAGGAGGGACACGGTGAAGCGGCGCGGATGGGCGAAGTAGTTTCGACGGCGATCAACTACTGCCATTTGCACACGCTGGACCGGTTGGGAATCGATTTCGATTTGCTGACGCAAGAAAGCGACATCCTGCATTTGAAATTCTGGGACGCGGCGTTTGCGATGTTGAAGGAGCGCGGCGCGGTGCAGCTGGCGACTTCGGGCAAGAACGCCGGATGCTGGGTGATGGAGTTGCCGTCGGATCGCGAGGCGGCGGCTGAAGTTCCAGGCGACTCCGCGGCTGCCGCGACGGCGACGGCTGCCGATGTGGCGGAAGAACCACCGGAAGAGGCTGAGGCGAAGATTATCGTGCGGTCTACAGGGACCGTCACGTACGTGGGCAAGGACATTGCGCTGCACCTTTGGAAATTCGGCTTGCTGAATCGCGATTTCCATTATCGGAGATTTTATAAACATCCGGATGGGCATCAGGCGTGGGTTACGGCGAGCGACGGCGACGATCCTGGCGCGCCGGAATTTGGACATGCGCGCGAACTTTTCAACGTGATTGATTCGCGGCAGGCTTATCCGCAGCAGGTGGTGGTGGCGGCGCTGCGCGCGCTCGGTTACGGCGACGAAGCGGATCATTTGAAGCATTTTGCGTACAACGTGGTGGCGTTGACCCCTCGTTGCGCGCTGGAGATGGGCTACGAGATTCCGCCCGAGGATGCGAAGCGGGCGTACATCGAGGTGAGCGGGCGGAAGGGCCAGGGCGTGAAGGCCGACGATCTGATTGATCAGCTCGAGGCGGGTGCGCAGAAGGAAGTGGACGCGCGTCATCCGGAGGCGCCGGTGGGCGAGCGGGCGGCGATTGCGCACGCGGTGGCGATCGGGGCATTGCGATATTTTTTGCTGCGGTTCACTCGTTCGACAGTGATTGCTTTCGATTTTAAGGATGCATTGAGTTTTGAGGGCGAGACCGGGCCTTACGTGCAGTATGCGGTGGTGCGCGTGAATGGGATTTTACGTAAGGGGGCGGAGCTGGATCCTAGCGTCGCGGTGGAGGATGCTGCGAACACTGCGAAACTGAAGAGTGGCGAGATTGATGCGGGTAGGTTTCTTGCTTCGCCGGAGTACGACGATATTTGGGATCTGGTGGTTTTGGCAGGATCCTTTGATGCGCGGTTCGATACGGCTGTGGCGTCGCAGGAGCCGGCGTTTTTGGCGCGGTTTGCGTTTGAATTGGCGCAGGCTTTCAATGTGTTTTATCACAAGCATCATATTTTGAAGGAAGCGGATGCCGAAAAGCGGGCGTTCTTGCTGCTCGTGACGGCACTGGTGCGGGAGCAGTTGGTGACGACACTCGGATTGCTAGGCATTACTGCGCCGGAGAAGATGTGACGATCGCGCGCACGCTAGCGGAAAGCGAAGGCAAAACCGCTGTGCTGCGACACGCCGCGGCACTTTGAGAGTCGGGCACGGCATGCGGTACCCCACCAGTGCGATGTGTTTGCCAGCGAAGCGCGCAGCGCTACAGTTTCATTGCGAAATCTACTATCGAGCGGATGGCTACGCCTGTGGGGCCTTTGGCTAGCCAGGGTTTGCCGTCGTCTACCCAGCAGGTGGCGGCTATATCCAGGTGAATCCATGGGGTCTCTTCCGCGAATTCCTTGATGAACCAGGCGCCGGTGATCGCGCCGCCGCCTTTGCCGCTGCCGGTGTTGCGAATATCCGCGATATTACTTTTGATCATTTCCTCGTATTCGTCGTCCATGGGCATGGGCCACATTTTTTCGCCGGCGGCTTTGGCGCTCTCGAGGAATTGATCGAGATATTCGCGCGGAGTGCCGAACGCGCCGACGTGCACGCTGGCGAGCGCCACCTGGATTGCACCGGTGAGCGTAGCGGCGTCAATTAAGTGCGTGCAGCCGAGCTTGCGCGCGTAAAAAACGCCGTCGGCGAGGATCATGCGGCCTTCGGCGTCGGTATTGATCACTTCAATGGTTTTGCCGGACATAGCCACTTGTACGTCACCTGGTTTTTGCGCGCGGCCTCCGGGCATATTTTCAGTGGCGGGGATTACGGCGATCACTGGAACGGCCGGCTTCAGATACGCGAGAGCGCGCATGGCGCCGAGCATGGTGGCCGCGCCGCCCATGTCGTATTTCATTTTTTCCATGTTGTCAGCGGGCTTGATGGAGATGCCACCAGTGTCAAAGGTGACGCCTTTGCCGACCAGCCCGAGGACCGGCGAATCCGGGCGAGCGTTATCCGGCGTGTAGCGGACTACGATGACGCGCGGCGGTTCGACGCTGCCCTGCGCTACGCCGATCAGCGCGCCCATTTTCAGTTCAGAGATCTTGCGTTCGTCGAGAATTTCGATGCCGAGGGCGACTTCCTTGGCCATGGCTTCGGCGCGGGCCGCGAGCATGCGCGGGGTGAGACGATTGGAAGGCTCGTTGATCAGATCGCGAGCAAAGTTCTGCGATTCGGCGATGACGCGGCCATGCTCGACGGCGTCCGCGAGATTTCCATTTTGTGCGACGGAATCAAAGCCGGCTAGCGAGACGGACTGGATCTCGCGATTGGGCTTTTTCTCGGTGCGATATTTGTCCGATTCGAAATCGGCGACGATCAGGCCTTCGGTGACGGCCTGGGCGGCCGCGGCCCCGCGCTCGCCTTCACGGGCGAGGAAGATGAATTTCTTCACGCCGCGCGATTTCAGATGACGCAAAGCTGCTCCGGAAATCTTGCGCAGATCCGAAACTGAAAATTTTCCAGGCTTCCCTGCTCCTACCAGCAACAGGCGCTTGGCATCGAGCCCTTCGGGGAAATGTACGAGGACGAGTTCGAGCGCCTTGCCCGTGAGTTCTCCGCTGGAGGCGAGGGCGGCGAGGCGGCCGTCCATTTTTTCGTCAATGTCGGCGAGAACTCCCTCGATTTTATTGTCCTGGTCAAAAACGTAAGTTACGAGTGCGTCGGCGTGTATCGAAGCGTACGGCTGGCTATCGAGTTGGATCTGCATGGCTCCCTTTCACGTTGCGTCGAATTTCAGCGGCGGCGGGAGCGGTAGATGGCTTCATTGGCTTCCCGTTTAGCCTCTTTTTGTTTCTCGGCTTCGCGCCGGTCGTGGAATTTTTTGCCTTTGGCGACAGCCAATTCGCACTTCGCGATGCCGTCGCGAAAGTAAATCTTGGTCGGAACGATGGTCATACCCTTCTGCTGGGTCTGAACGAGCAGGCGGTCGAGTTCGCGCCGGTTGAGCAGGAGCTTCCGTTTCCGAAGGGGGTCGTGGTTCCTGAATCCTCCCGGCAGATATTCGGGTATGTGGCAGTTTACCAGCCAAGCCTCGCCAACGCGAATCTCGGCGTAGGCCTCCCGGAGGGTGCCTTTGCCTTCGCGCAGAGACTTGACCTCGGTACCTACGAGTACCAGCCCCGCTTCCAAACTGTCCAGCAGGTGGTAATTGTAGGAGGCGGCGCGATTCTGCGAAACAATCTTCACGCCCTGGTGTTGAGATTTCTGGGAGTTTGTGTTCACGTCATAGCTATCATAGCCGCCGCGCGCAAGTCGCCGCAAGTCATGGATTTCTTTGCATTTCCGGCGATTGGCGGAAGATTTTACAAAGTCTTAACACAGCGACGGCCGGGAATTCAGTTATTCATACGTCTAACACAACTTTGCGGATTTGTTGCCGCATCACACTGCGGGTGCTAAACTCGATAGGAATTAGCAAACCCAGCGGAGGCCTTCTTTTGCGTCGTTTAGGATACGTGCCGCTTTTGGTGGCGGCTGCCCTTTTGCTTGCCGGCTGCCCCAAAGGCAACGAAGACTTTTCGGCTGCGCAAAAGGCCAACGCGCTGCAAGACTATGACACGGCGCTAGTTCACTACGAGCGAGCGCTCCGCGCCGACCCCACCAATGCGGAATACAAGCTGCGCGCCGCCCAGGCGCGTTACGACGCGGGCCAATTCCACATCCATCAAGGCGAAAAAGCCATTAAGTTGGGCGATTTGCAGCTGGCCCTGGCCGAGTTTCAGAAAGCCCAGCTGATTGATCCTTCGAACGTCGCCGCCGACCAGGAAGCAAAGCGCACCACGGATTTGATAGCCGAGCAAAATAATCCCGCACCAAAGCCAGCTCCAGCACCTCCCAATGAGCAAATCCTGTCAGAGCCCCCGGAACTGAAGCCGCTATCGCGCGAACCTATCAACCTGAAGATGACCAACGACGCGCGGGTGGTGTACGAGACGATTGCCAAGCTGGCGGGCCTGAGCGTGATTTTCGATCCGGATTTTACTTCGCGGCGGATCACAGCGGAATTGCCGAACGTCACTCTGGAGCAGGCGCTGGACGCGGTTTCGCTGGAGAGCAAGGCCTTCTGGAAACCTGTAACACCAACAGTTATTTTTGTCGCGCCGGACCAGCCGCAGAAGCGCAAGGACCTGGAAGACGAAGTCGTCCAAACTTTCTACCTTTCGAATACGCTGACGCCGCAGGACCTGACCGAAGTAGTGAACGGATTGCGGCAGTTGCTGGACCTGCACCGCCTCTCGCAAGTCAACGCGCAGAATGCCATCGTGATCCGCGATACGCCGGACAAGCTTTTGCTGGCTGGGAAAATTATCAAGGATATTGACAAGGCCAAACCGGAAGTTCTGATTCACGTGCAGGTTTTGACCGCGAGCATGGACCGCCTGCGCGATTTGGGAATTTTGCCGGGGCAAAGCGTCTCGGTGGCGTTTCAGCCACGCTCTGCGCTGAATCCCAACGGCAGCTCGAGTTCAAGCACCAGCGGTTCGAGCACGACGACGACGAACAATCAAGTGTCCCTGAACAATTTGAAGAGGCTATCCACCCAGGATTGGGCGATTACGCTTCCCGGTGCCCAAGCGAACGCGATCCTGACGGACGATCGCACCAAGATCGTTCAGGATCCGGAACTGCGCGTGACAGACGGACAAAAGGCCACGCTGAAGATTGGTTCGCGCGTCCCCGTGGCAACAGGCAGCTTTCAGGCGGGCGTCGGCGTGGGAGTGACGGGCAGTTCGGGCGTAGTCAACCCGTTGGTCAACACGCAGTTCCAATACATTGATGTCGGCGTGAACATCGAGGTTACGCCGCGCGTGCACCCGGACGGCGAAGTAAGCATGAAGCTGACCGTGGACGTTTCGCAAATCACGGGTACGAGCAACATCGGCGGAATCAACCAACCCGTCATCGGCCAGAAAAAAGTGGAGAACGATGTTCGCCTGAAGGAAGGCGAAGTCAGCGTGCTGGGCGGCCTGATCGAGCGCACGGACACCAAGAACATCAATGGAATACCGGGCCTCGGCGAGACACCGCTGGTGCGTTACTTGTTCTCCGATAACAGCCACGAGATCGAGGAAGATGAGACGCTGATCGTGTTGACGCCGCACGTGCTGCGGCTGCCGTCACTTTCAGCGCAAAACCTCGCGCCGATGGCCGCGGGAACGGACTCGAACGTGCGCGTGTACCGCGACGATGCGACTGTGGAATCTCCCGCCTCCGTGCAGCCGACGGCTCAAGCGGTTGCTCCTGCAGTTCGCCAAAATGCGGCGCCCGCAGCGTCGGGCATGACTCCTGCTTCGATGACGCAACCGCAACAGCAGGCTGCAGCGGCGGCGCAGCCCGGAGCGGCTGTGCAACTGCATTTTGAACCTGCGACGACGGTGCTGAAACCCGGCGACACGACCACGGTGGGACTCGCCATCTCGAACGTCAACGATCTTTTTTCGATTCCGCTGATGATCCATTACAACCCGGCGGTGATTCAGGTGGAGGAAGTGCGCAACGGAGGATTCCTTTCCGGCGGAACGCAGGAAATTGCTGTGGTGCAGAGGATTGACCAACAGAAGGGCGAAGTGGTGGTGTCGGCGACGCGGCAGCCAAACACGCCGGGTGTGAGCGGGACCGGAACCGTGTTGGGTCTGGTGATACGCGCAGTCGGCCCCGGAGTCGCCAACCTGCAAATTCTGGAAGCGAACGCGCGCAATTCCCAGCAGCAGCCCATTCCCATCGTCTCTGGAGAGGCGACCATTCAGGTGCGTTAAGGAATCATGAGTTGGAATCGCAGCGGCGTGAATTCCCTTCCCGGACGGCAGCGGCTCACGAGACTTTTGGTTTTGCGGCGTCTTGCGCCTCGCGCGCTTCGGCGGCGGCATGGCTGCGCGGGAGTCACGCTGCTTGAACTCATTATCGCTTGCGCGATTCTGATCATATTGGCGTCGATTTCAGTCCCGCTCGCGCGCAACACCGTGAAACGCTCCAAGGAAGCAGAACTTCGCTACGATTTGCGCGAAATGCGCGACGCGATTGACCGTTACAAGGACGCTTCCGACAAGGGCCAGATTCAAGTGAAAGCCGGAACGGAAGGCTATCCGGTGGATCTGGAAACGCTAGTTACTCCGACGCAGTTGACCGGTGCCGCCACCGACAAACGGGTTCGTTTTTTGCGCAAGATTCCGACAGACCCGATGACCGGCAACAAGGATTGGGGAATGCGTTCGGTGCAGGATGATCCGGATTCGACGGCCTGGGGCGGCCAGGACGTGTTCGACGTGTTTACGAAATCTTCCGGGACCGCGCTGGATGGGACGAAATACTCAGATTGGTAGTCTGCGGCGAATGTCGCGGCGAGTGATTGAAAAATGATCCGTAGATTAAATCACGCAAGAAGCACGCTGGAAAAAAACCGGACGGCGCAGGACGGCTTCACTCTGATCGAACTGATGGTGGTGATCACCATCATTCTGATTCTCGCGACAATCGCCGCAGGCCAGTATCAAAAGACCGTGCTGCGCGCGAAGGAGACGAAATTAAAGTCCGAACTTCACGTGATGAGGAAGGCCATCCAGGATTATACGGTGGATAAAGAGTGCGGCCCGTCGTCGCTGGACGATCTGGTCTCCAACAACTATCTGAGCAAGATTCCCGACGATCCGATAACCGGCGGGCCGGACTGGGTCACTACATCCGACAACGTCGGCTACAGTCCCGAGCAAAGCTGCTACGGGATTACCGACGTGAAATCGGCGTCCGACAAAGTCTCGCCGTTCGAAAGCACCGCATACAGTTCCTGGTAACGCCTGCCCAGTCTTGCCAAGGGGAATTTATAGCCCGGTTGCATGCGATTCAAATCGAAACTGTGCGTCCCCAACTTCTTCCGCTTCAGCCTCCTCTCGATACTTAGCGAGCATTCGACCTGACAATTCGACAGATTCCTAGGCGTTGCGTCCTTTTCTCGTGCTCGTTAGAGGCCAGGGCACGCTGCGCAGCAAAAACCCGGTCCGGACGGTGGGCAGCTACTGGCCGTATGCAACGACCGTCCGGGATTACATCCATCGCAAGCTGCCGTATCCGCGGCCCGGTACCCTTACGCACGACCAGACCTAGGCGGTTACAGCGTTCATTCTGTACTTGAACGGAATCATCGACGAAAAAATGGAGTTGAATGCAGCGACGCTGCCCACCGTAAAAATGCCCAATCGCAACGGGTTCGTCGGCGATACTCGCCCCGACGTGCCGACCAGTAAAGTGGACAAATAAGTTTGCGGCGGACTCTTGCAATCCTTCACGGTCGTGTCGAGCGTGTGGCGTGGGTGCGGTTGCGGAAGCGCGGCAAGTCGCGTAATATCTTTACGCGGGGTGGAGCAGCCTGGTAGCTCGTCGGGCTCATAACGCGCCAAATATCAACCGGCTCTGCCGGATTCAAACGACTTAGCCCTTCTTCTCAGCCGTAAAAACCTCTCAAAACGGGATATTCTGGGCACTTAACGGGCACCTGAGAATCATGTTTGCTAGTTCGCGAAGCCGACGGCAGCACGCGAGGTCATCTGCTTAGGAATGCCTGTCAGGACGAAGCTTTTTCTTCTTACCAGTGCCGAGAAAGAGCCGCGCAGTGACGAGTCCTACGGATGGTTTGACTCCACTATTAGGGATGTAAAGAGCAGAGCCTTGCCGCTAGGCTTCTGGCTGCCGCCATTAGGTTCCACTGTTACGAAGACGGCGTCGATTTGCTCCAGCGTCTTGGGATCATCAAATCTGAGGACCCAGCGCTTTTTAGCTGCACTGTCTTGGTAAAAGATACCGAGGTTGAGCGCCTGGGTCTTGTCTGGACCCCGGCGTCCCCATACTTGGAACGTGCTGGCGTTCTGTACTCCAGCCTCCTGATTCAAATCATAGGCGTAGAAGATTAGAGACTTTCCCTTAGTATAGAAAACACGCCCGTATGGTTTTTGCGTCGCTCCGCTGCCCGCAATGTCGTATACCTCGGCGATGTAAAGATCTCGCGCTCCCATTAACTCGCGAATATCTCGGTCGTGGCTTAGCAATTCTTCTTGTCGTTCAATTGTTTGTTTCCGATCACCAAGTTGGCGAGAAACGTCATTGAGCTGGGCCTCCAGACTTGTCGCCAGGAGTTCATCTTCTAAACGTTGCTGCCGCGCTGAATCAAGGTCCCCCAGTGCCTTTTGGAGAGATGCCTGGGCCACCTCCAGTCTCTTCGCTAAATCAATTCGCTCGTCCTTGAAGCGTTGCTGTTCTACTTGGTCGCTCTGAAGAGACTGTTCCAATTTGTCTTGAGTGCTCTTTATCTCATTTAGTGAAATCGCCTGTTGTTCGGCTTGTTTTCGCAGATTGGTAATGACTTTATCGCGCTCGATGAGCTGAGCTTTCAACATCGCGCGCTCGTGGCCGATGTCACTCATCTTTTGTTCGAGTATGTCCACTTGCGCGTGAGCGGTGTTTGGCATTCCTTGGATACCTTCAGGTGTACGGGTTCTGCCCACGCGGTACGCATAGATTGCCAGCGTGATAGTAAGCAAAATACATGCAGCGAACGGCATCCAGACGTAGTTCCAATTTAGAAAGACGCGTGACTGGCCGTTCCGATTCGCCATAACTCTAGCCACCAGCACGGGATTCTCTTCTGCGGGGACCAATTCCCGGACCCTTCCCTCCCGCGAGAGGCGTTCAAAGAGCGCTACCTCGGCTGCTGCGTCAGCGGCAGGGTCTTTTTCAGCTTCCGACTCAAATGAATCAGAAGCAAGCAGCGGTATCGCCTTGTCAACGAGTACGTGGAATTCCTTCAGAGCGTCTCGGCACTGACGACAAACTGCGAGGTGTACATCTAGTTTGTTCTGTTCTTCATCGGTGAGGTCGCCTGAAGTAGAAAGAGCACACAGCTCAACAAATTCGTCGTGCGGTTCCCGGTCTGATCCCGGCTTTGCTCTCGGATTGTCATAACTATTTCCCATACGCTTCACGTCTTGTGAACCTTGTCGCCAAAAAATGCCCTTCTGAGCTTTCCAAGCCCCCGGTAATAATGGTGTCTTACGTTTCCATGGGGCTGGTCAGTTTTGACGCTAATTTCTTTAAGCGTATACCCTTCAAAGAAATGGAGCTCTAAAGTCTCGCGCTGCTCATTTGATAAATCTTTGAGCGCCTTCAGCAGCCCTGTCTTTCTCAAAACTACTTCGGCGGAATAGTCGTCCTCCGTTGTCAACGAGCCGATTGTCCTAGCAGCCTCGTCGTCCAAGTTTTTGCCTGTGTAAAACTGGCGGGTTGTAAGGTATCGCACGCGTTGAATGGATTGCTGGTATGCCATCTGAACAATCCAAGAACGAGCCGAACTCCTGGAGCTGTCATAGACGGTGCGCTTACGATAAAGGTATAGAAACACTTCCTGAACCAGATCCTCGGCCTCGGCGTCATTTCGTATAATCCTTCGTCCTACGCTTCGGACCAATCCCACGTACCGTCGGAACAAGAGAGCGAGGGCTTCCTTGTCATCCTCCCGAATTCGGGCCATCAATGCTTCGTCAGTAAGTTTGGTGAACGCAGTGACATCACGCGCGTTTGCGTCAACGCTGTCAGATTTCCTTTGCGCCAGCGATAAGATGGAGAAACGCGATGCTTCAGATGAACTCATCCTTGATTTCGAACTCTCCTGCGAAGAGCGACACCACAACGAGATCAGAAATCCGCTCAGACGACCCGCGAAACGATTCGCAGCCTTTCGGTCAACATACAACTTGAACAATCAACTGAACAGACTTTTCGACCATACTGTGAAAATAAATCTGCGCAAAAGTGAGCTGTGGCTTGGTACAAACCTGCAATCTGGTCCATAAACATAAGATTCGTCACATTCGATGGGAGTTCGAGACCAGTGAAGAAAAGGCTATCTACTTGGGGTGGGTCAGCCAACAGCTTCAACGCGACTTCAGGCTGAAAACCTCCAGTGCGTCGAGCTTGGTTTTTGCCAAAGGACTTGGCGGCGACTCGGAATCGGTACGGTTCGAGCGGCCGTGACAGCGTGAAGCACGCGGCGGTGGTGGTCTTTTTACCAAGCAACAGAGGAAACCATGAAACCCGTGAAGAATTTCATGAAGGTAGTTTTAGCCACAGTGGGTTGACTGCCGAAGCTATCTTTTTCATTGGATCTCCTTTTGAAACCGTTTTGTGGTTCTCTTACTGAATCTTTCCCAATTCCTGCTGCTGTTTGTACGCGTCATTAACAACTTTCTCCGCCGCGTCGAGCGCCTTCTGA
>CAWENN010000010.1:0-431927 GCA_963810565.1 uncultured Acidobacteriota bacterium | reverse complement strand
ACGCGTCGTCCTTGGGATCGGGAGAAATTTGAGCCGAGGCATGCACCTTCACCTCTTCGGCCCGCTCGCGGATCAGGTTGATGACTTTCCCGATGAGATTCGGACGAACGCGGAGGCGCTTCAGAACTTCCTTGTATTCTTCCAAAATATCTTCCGTTATGAGCCAGACGAAATTGTTCCGCTCGGCCCACCTGTGGAGTACATCGGCACTCGGATTCCTGCCGGAAACGAACGGCTCTCTGAAGCCCGATATGCCAGCCACAAGCACGCTCGTGTCAACAACGGCCCGTGGCTTGCGTTTCCTAGCTTTCTGCGGCAACGGTGATCTCTGGCGCACGTCTCTCTTTACGATAGCTGCGAACCGTGCGCAAGATTTCTTCTTCGGAGACCTCTCCGATGTCTTTTGCCGCCTCGGTTAGCGATTCCAGAAATTCCTTTTTCCAGCCCCGGCGCTTTTTCCCACGCGGCAGGTCCCTATAGAGATCAGCTCTGCTCATTCCTTCCTCAATCTGTTCCCCCAAGGCTCGAAACGGCACTCCTAGCTTGATTGGTTCCTCTTCCGCCGCGAGTCGGCAGTTGAAGATGATGTACTTGGGATTCTCTGATTTGAATTCTTCCTCAGACGCCGAAAATGCTTCCATGAGTTTGGAGAGCACACTCGTCCGCGTGCCTAGGGACTCTTTTAGATAAGAGGCGACCTTGGCTACCATGAGGGCGTTCGCATCGAAGAAATACGTTCCCTCTAATCGTCGGGGCTTTACGACGCCGAATTGGACAAGGTTCTGCAATTCCTTCGGCTCTATCTGTAGGACCGCGCTGGCCTGCTTTAACTTTAGTCCCTGCCTTGGCATGTCTCCTCCAATTAGCATCTAAACATTAGACCGTAATTGGATACTTGTCAAGAGAACCGACTATGCGGGCAGATGGTCAGCGGCTCCTAAGTCCGACCGACAGCTTAGCATGGACCTCTTAAGCGGTCTATTAGTAATCTATAGTTGACATATAGACCGGAATAGAATACTATTTCTAGCTAGGAAGGAGTCACGCCATGACAGACCAATCGGACGTTCGGTCCCTAGGCAAACGACGCAGGACCACGCTGCGCGTGTTTTACGGCTTTGTGGTCGCTGCAATTGCCGCTTTTACCTTGGGAGCCCGCGCAAGTGATTCGCGAGGCGCACTGACGGCAATCGGGATTCTCCTCGCGGGCGGCGCGCTCTGGAGCTTTCTTCGCTTCCTCCGAGCCGCAGACGCACATCAGAAACTCATCAACCATGAAGCGACGAGCTTTGCCTTTGTTGCGTCTCTGCTTCTCACGCTGGTTGTCGGTCTTCTCCAGCGATTCGGATTCCTGTCCGGTGCCTCTCTCCTGGTTCCGGCATTGATGATCGCATTTTGGAGCATCGGCCTCATTCTCGCTTCCTGGCGGTACCAATGAAGACCCGGCTTCGTGTGTTGAGAGCGGAGAAGGAATGGTCTCAGGCCGAACTCGCCGAGTCGGTCGGCGTGACCCGTCAGTGCATCAACGCGATTGAAACGGGCAAGTACGAACCTGGCCTCGACTTGGCATTCAAGATTGCCCGCGTATTCGGCAAGAACATCGAGGAAGTTTTCATCTATCCAGGAGAGCAAGGCTCGCCCTCTTCTTGAGGTCTCTTTGAGGTAAGAAGCACCGATGTCCAGCAGTTCGCATTTCCGACTTCCCCGTTTTTCCCCGCAGTCGAATTTTGTTCCTGCCGCATTGAGCGCAACGGAGTGTTGCCATGTCCCGAGGGTTTGACGGATTCGAAATTGACGACTTTCGCGATTCTGGTTTTGACTCCGGGCGGGATGTGGGCCGGGGTTCATCTTCCGACTGGAACGCTCGCACCAATCTTCACAACATCCACCGCGAGGAAGATAGGGCCGACCGACTCGACCGCGAGGGACGGCAGCGTTCGCGCGGAGAACGCCCGCCGCTGGCCCGCGAGGAACGCGTCCAAGCGATTCTCTCTCAACGCGCACGAACCAAGTACACGGACCGAGACAAAGATTATTCCCTGCGGGATTCGGAGATTCATACGCTTTCGGAAGTTGGCAAGTTCCGCGTCGCAGCCGCGAAGGACCTGGCCGAATTGGCTTACAACGGCGACCGTGCCCGGATGGAGAACGATGTCGAAAGCCTGGCCCGTCAGGGTCTCGTGAAAGTCGACGAGCATTTCAGACACCGAGCACAACCCCATGCAAGTAGTGACGCTGACGAAGGAAGGCCACCAGTTTTTGTCTCGCGGGAAGATTCTTCGCCCGGACCAGGTTACCTACTACGGACTCAAAAAGCCCAAAGAAGCCATTCACGACGCGGAACTCTACCGGCTCTATCACAAGGTTGCTGATGAGATCGAAGGTCACGGCGGCAGGGTGCTTCGCGTCAAGCTCGACTACGAAATCAAGCGGGAACTCTACGCCCGCCTCGCCCGCCTTTCCGACGATAAGGGCCACGCCCCGGAAGAAGTGAAGGAGGAAGTCGCCGCACGGTATCACCTCAAGGTTGTGTCTGGCGAGATTCCGATCCCTGATTTGCGGGTCGAGTATGTGCGCGAGAACGACGGCGAAATCCAGCGGCGCGACCTGGAACTCGCCACGGACCATTACCGCCCGCGCGGGCTGGCGCAGAAGGCCCGCGCCGGCTTCCAAATCTACGGCCGGCGCGGCGATACGGACCGATTGCGTCGTATTCGAGACGACCGGGAATTGAGCGCGGCGATTTTCAGCCTATAACCCATGAGCATTTACGAATCCCAACTCGCCAACCTCTCCGCTTTCGGCTATACCGAAGCCGAAGCGCGGTTTCTCTACCTTGTGGCAGCGCATTCCGGCTATTTCACGGTGCGGCAGTTCCTTGACTTCTGCCATGCCCGGAGCGGCAAACGGAACGCCCGCTTTGTCGAGAAACTATTTGCCTTGGGCCATGCCTCGGCCCAGAGATACACGCGGAGGAGCCTCGTTTACCACCTCCGTTCTCGCCAGATTTACGAAGCGATTGGCAAGGCCCATCTCCGCAATCGCAGGGAGCACGAACTCGATTACATCAAGACGCGGCTCCTGGCTCTTGACTTCATCCTTGCCAACCCGGAAGACCGCTATTTCGAGACGGCGGAAGAGAAGCGGCGCTATCTCATCGAACGGTTCAAACTCAGCGAGAGTTTGTTTTCTCCATCCAGCGAGCATGGCAAGGCCATCACGTTCTCCGAGGGATTTCCGCTCTGCGTAGCCTATCCCGCTCCCGATTTCATGCCTGTGGTGACGTTTACCTACGTTGATCCCGAGCACCGAAACCTCGACCGATACATCGCGCACTTGCGTACCTATCGGCCTCTATTCCGGCAGCTTTCGAGCTTCCAATTCATCTACATTTCGACGGCAGCGGGCCTCCAGCAGGAAGCGGGCGAGCTTTTCTCATTCCTTGTGGAAGGCAGGGGCCTCTCGGATTTGACCCGCTACTTCGATATCCAAACCAAGTGGGATAGCCGGAAATACAGCCTTGTCACAGAGGATGACATGATCTTCCGGCACCAGGCCGCGAAGCGTTTCAACGGCGAGATATTCGACACTCTTTTCCATCTGTGGAGGCGAAACCAGTTGCCGAATGACTTGCGGGCTGAATCAGTGGCGACCACAACGAAACAGCAAAAAGTCCTATTCCGAGCCGTCACCGTGCCAGGCCAGGAAGCGGTATTCGGGGACAGCAGCAAAAGATGGGGTGACGGCTGGCAAATACGCGGTGCTTCAGGTGCGGCTTCAGTTCCAAAGTCACCCACAGCCCAACCGCAGATTCCTGAAAGAACGGCGGATGCGTAAATGAAACAGGTGACATCTGCACGCGGACAAAACACTCAGATGGGCGGGAGCGACCCCACTTTGTGCGGCTTTCAGCCGCCCAAAACGTCGTGGGGTCGCTCCCGCCCGCCACGAGCTCGCTCGGGGCCGTGTTTTGTCCGCGTGCAGAGATCGGAGCAAACAACTTGTAATGCAAGTCGTACTACACCGCGAAAGAGGAAAGGAGGAAAACAGTTGCCACTACTGAAAGCACCGTCGAAGCAACCAAAGACTACAACCCTTCAGGTTCGCTTGGAGGAAGAAGTCAGACACAACCTGGACAGATACGCTGAGTTCATCGGCGCAAATGCGTCCTACGTCGTCAGCGAAGCGCTCAAGCTCCTGTTCAAGCGGGACGACGAGTTCAAGCGTTGGCTGAGCGAACATCCGACCAACATCAACCAAGAACAAACCAAAGGAGACGCTCTTACAAAGACCGCGTAACAGACATGAAACTTCGTTCAACCCAATCCGGTATGCGCGAGAATACAGCGTCCTCAAGACAGCATGCCCCGCGCTCTGCAATGCGCTCGACCCCGAATCAATCCGCGAAGCCGTCAGACATCTCACGGGAGGAGGCACGGCCCATATCGGCATCATTCTCTCAAACATCCTCCCTTAGCTCTCCGAACAATGCCGCGCACATCGCGGCCACAGAGGGAGAGGAAAGCCACGGAAAGCACCTTCTGACGGTTCACGAAGTAGCTGACTTATTGCAAGTCCCTGTGTCTTGGGTCTACGGACGGACACGCAAACGATCCTTGGAGCGAATACCGAGTTACCGGCTTGGAAAGTACTGGCGCTTCCGTCAGGACGAAGTGTTGGCTTGGGTCGAATCCCAACGGCGAGGCTCGCATGCTGCTTGACATGCGGACTACACTCAAAGACGACACAGAACAAGCTGGACGGGCCATCCATGGAGGAACGATGGCTCGAAGAGGTTTCCAGCAAGGATCGCTTTTCCGACGCGGCACTCGGAGGAAAGTTTGGGTGGCGCGTTGGTGGGAGGACGTAATTCAAGCAGACGGCACGCTCGGTAGACTGAGACGGTCGGAAGTGATCGGGACCGTCGCGGAATTTCCGACGCGCCGCCTTGCAATGCAAGCGTTGTCTCAGAGGCTAGGGACAATCAACACCGGCAAGGCACGACCGCAGTCTGTCCGCACATTTGGCAGTTTTGTCAAAGACGATTGGACACCTGTGGTTTTGCCAACACTCAAGTACGCAACCCAGAAGCACTATCGGTACATGCTCGACGTGCATCTCATTCCGTCCTTCGGCCAGAGGCAGCTTCGCGAACTCACGCGGGAAGAGTTGCAAAGCTTTCTCAGCCGAAAGCTCAAGGGTGGTTTGTCGTGGGAAACTGTTCATCACTTCAAGTGCGGCCTGAGCAAGATTCTCGGTGCAGCCGAGGAATGGGGTTACATCGCCGAGAACGCAGCTCAGAAAACGAAACTTCCACGACGGCAGCATGGAACGGAGAGAACTGTCCTCACTCCGGTCCAGGTACGGAACCTTGTTACCGCCTTAAATCACCCCGCACGCTCCGTCACGTTGCTATTGGTGCTGACTGGACTACGCGTTGGAGAGTTGCTTGCGCTTCGCTGGGGAAGTATCGATTTGAATGCTCGCATGCTCCGTGTTTGCGAAACGGTGTATGACGGGCATTTCGATCAACCCAAGACGAAACGCAGTGCGCGAACCATTCCGATTGGAACGGAGACGGCAGAAATCTTTGCTGCCATCCGTCCCGCCGTTGTTGATGCAAGAGCCTTGGTATTTGCCACGCGCGAGGGATTGCCGCTGGAACGATGGAATCTCTTGCGCAAGCACCTGAAACCCGCAGCGAAGAAACTAGGGCTTCCTGGTGTCACGTGGCATCTTCTGAGACATAGCCACGCGACGATGCTCGATTCCGTGGGTACGCCAATAGGAACGATGCAATCGCTCCTGGGCCATTCCACGCCGGAAATCACGCGCGAGATTTATTTGCACGCGATCCCGGAAGAGCAGCGTCGCGCAGTAGAAAGCGTCGAGAGGCTTGTATTTGGACCCAAATGGACCCAAGTTCAGGCTCCGGCGCAATCGGCATCAACAAGAGTGAATTGAAAAATACAGGAGTTAGTGGTCGGGGCGTGGAGATTTGAACTCCAGACCTCCTGCGCCCAAGGCAGGCGCGCTACCAGGCTGCGCTACGCCCCGACATGAAATGCGTACTGATTATACGCGACTTGCAATTTCGGACGCTGTTGCAATTGACCGATCCAGCCCTCCGCTCTTACAAGACCATGCGAGCGGGCTGAGTTGGCTCATTAGATATGGTTGAGAGAATGCGGGGAGATCGCAGCGGCGCGACGGACGCAACTTTGTTTATCCTGGCCTGTCTCCACTGCGGTATTCGCGACGCTTGTAGTTGGCGAGCACGCCGTCCGGGTTCAAATGCCTTTAATTTCACCGCCGTCCATGCGCACCGACGCGCCCGTCAACCACTTCGCCGCGGGCGATACGAGAAAACCCAATAGATCGGCGATCTCCTCCGGCATTCCAAAGCGGCGGATGCCGGCTTCCTCCGGAAATTTCTTCACTGCTTCTTCCACTGAAAGGTTGTGGGCAGGCGCCCACTTTTGAAAGAAGGACTCCCGGCGTCCGGTCATCACCGCGCCGGGCACCACGCTGTTCACCTGTACGCCATCCTTAATTCCTTGCTCGGCGAATGCTTTCGCCAGCGCGATGATCGCGGCGTTCGTCGCCGCCACCGCCGCAAACCCGGGTTTCAGATCGAGAGCGGCGCTTCCAGAGATGAACACCACGGATCCCTGCGAAGCCTTCAATGCGTCCCATGCGCGTATCGTCAATCTGCGCGCGCCGTGCAGCTTGAGCGCCATGCCGTCGTCCCACTGCGCATCGGTCATCTCGAATAAGTCAATTTGCGGTACCGCTCCGGCAATATTGAGCAGGGCGTCAATTCTGCCAAAGCGTTCGAGCGCGGCTTTGATGATCGTTTCCGCCGATTGCGGCAGACGTAAATCAATGGCGAAGACCATCGCCTCGGCTCCCACAGACCTAACGTCAGCGGCGGTTTTCTCCAAGTTTTCCTGGTCACGAGCCGCGAGCACTACCGCTGAAAAATCGCGCGCGAGCCTCAGGGCAGTGGCTCGTCCTATGCCCTGACTCGCACCGGTGACCACGGCAACTGAGTTAACGTCCACGGGAATGACCTCTACTGCGAAAGAGTCTTTCGCGCCGCTTCGAGAATCACGTCAACCACGACCGCTGGCGCCGAGTACATCGGCGTGTGGTCCACGCGATGCGGCCTCACTGTCGCATGCATCCGGTCAGCCAGGAAATGCTGTGTCTTCGGGTTGATCATGCGGTCTTCTTCAGCGACCAAGTACCACGATGGTTTCGATTTCCAGAGCGGCGTGGGCGACGGCTGCGTGATGCACTGAACCGAAAGTGGCCGTTGCACGGAGGCCGCGATCCTGGCCTGTTCGGGGGATGCATTCTGTGCGAGCGCGCGGTGAAACGCGTCGTCGGGCATCCATACCAGGCCGTGAGAATCGGGAACCATTTTGGGTGCTTCCGGACTCGGTGGCTCGCGATAGAAAACTTTTTCAACGGTCTCGCCTTCGTCCGGCGCCAGCGCTGCGACGTACACGAGCGATTTGACCCGTTCTTGCTTCACCGCTGCGATTACCGCTCCGGAGTACGCATGCCCAACCAGAATTAATGGGCCGGTCGTCCGCTCGAGTGCCCAACTTAATGCTTCCGTGTCGTTGGTTAGCGAAGTGAGCGGGATTGGCGCGCACATCACTTTAAGGCCGTGCCGCTCCAGCGGGACGACGATGTTGCTCCAACAATAGCCGTCGGCCCACGCGGCATGGACCAGAACGATCGTTGAGTTCTCCGGAAACTCGGTTTTCTTGGCCGCTCGCCCAGGTGAACTCGCGGTGCTTTGGGCGGGGCTTTGCGCTCGCGCAAGTTCGGCGAGAGCGCCCTCCAGCGGTATGCCTGATGATGCAGCGGTGAGCGCACCTAAACAGCTCCGGCGTTCCATCGCTTCCTCCGCGTTCCGATCCTCTCTTGCTGAAAAATGCGTTGACAGCAAGCACGCTTCTCCCTTGCCCTCGATTTAGATCGATGGTCGACCTCGGCGGATGCAATTTTAACTTGCGGCTTTTTCCTTGCGGCCCGCAGCAACGCCATTCGCTTTGAGGAATACTTTCATCGCCGACGCAATTTCTTCGACGTGGGTCTCAATCGCGAAATGGCCGGTATCGAGGAACTGAACCTTCGCGTCTGGTAAGTCCTTGCGGAAGGCCTCCGCGCCCGCGGGAATGAAAAAAGGATCGTTCTTGCCCCAGATCGCGAGCAACGGGGGCTTGGATTTGCGGAAATATTCCTGAAATTTCGGATAGAGCTTCACGTTCGACGCGTAATTCAGAAACAAATCGAGCTGAATGTCCTTGTTGCCCGGCCGCTCGAAGAGCGCGGTGTCCAATGTATACGACTCTGGCGGAACGCTCGCCGCGTCGGCGACACCGTGCGTGTATTGCCAGCGCGTTCCTTCGAGCGTCAAAATATTTTTGCGGATCACCTCGCGGTTTTCTGCCGTGGGTTCGGCCCAATACTTCCGGATCGGCGCCCAGGAGTCGCCAAGGCCTTCTTCGTACGCATTTCCATTTTGCGAAATGATGGCTGTGACTCGCTCGGGGTGAGCCATAGCCAGCCGGAGACCGGTGGGCGCGCCATAATCGAAAATATAAATGGCATAGCGATTGAGGTTGAGCGCGCGCGTGAAAGCTTCGATGGTCGCCGCCAATCCGTCGAAGGTGTAGACATATTTTCGCTCGGCCGGGACTTCCGTAAATCCGAAACCCGGGAGGTCTGGAGCGATCACGCGGTAATCGCTGGCGAGGCGAGGAATCAGTTCGCGGAACATGAACGATGAGGCGGGGAATCCATGAAGAAGGAGGACCACGGGCGCGTTCGGATTGCCGGCAGCCCGATAGAACACTTGGACGCCAGCGGCTTTGACATTGTGGATCGTGGTTAGGGGCACGGTGTCGTGGCCTTCCGCCCGTTTTGCTGCTGCCTGCGAAGTCGCGTCACTCATAGAATGTTCTCCTTATGCCATGCGTTGTTTGGGCGCATCGTTTTAAAGTTAAATTACACGCCAACAATCGGACGCAGTCAATCCCGGTGCCGGCCGCCGGATAACTCGTTCCATTCTTGCGGACTCCGCCTCAATTTCGTCAATGATGGCGCGGCACACGCTTGTTGCCCCTGCGCAGGAAAGGTTACCTGCGGGCATCCTCGTTCGCTAGCCGTGACAGGCCGGTGAGCGCGACGCCGGCTTGGCGCAGCGCTTTCGCAACCGCGGCAGCAATCGCAGGAGCGCCCGGAGTATCGCCGTGAATGCAGATGGTCTGCGCGTTTGCGGCGATCTCCGTGCCGTCGCAAGCGATCACGGTCTCTCGCTCCGCGATGCGCAGCGCCTGTTGGCCGGCTTCGGCGGGATCGCGTATCAACGCATTTTCGAATCTGCGCGAACGCAACGTGCCGTCGGGCTCGTAGCGCCGGTCGGCGAATGCTTCGGCGGCCACTCGAAAGCCGGCGTCTCGAAAGACATCCAGCATGAGCGATCCAGCCAAGCCGACCAGCACGACGTCACGATTCCAACGCGCGACCCCGTCGGCGATCGCCTGGGCAACTGCGCGATTCTTCGCGGCTTGGTTGTAAAGTGCGCCGTGAGGCTTCACGTGCGTTACGCGCGCGGTGCACTGGGAGGCAATTTCGGCGAGCGCTGTTACCTGGTCGAATACGGAAGTGGCGATTACTTCCAAGGGCAAATTCAGTTCGAGTCGCCCAAAGTTAGTACGATCCGGGTACCCGGGATGCGCGCCCACGTCAACGTTGTAGCGAAGCGCTTGTTCAATCGTCGCCTTCATCGTTTGGAGATCGCCGGCGTGGCCTCCGCAGGCGATGTTGACGGATGTGAGCGACGGCATGAGCGATACTTGCGTGCCGTCGCTAATGGCCTCGGGCATTTCACCCATGTCGCAGTTCAGATCGATGCGCTTCATTCGAGAATCAACCCGTCGGATGCTAACAATTGTTCCTGCTCGATCAACAGAGATCGCGCTTGGTCGAACGTGACCTGCTCGAAGCGTATCTCGTCACGAGGACGAAGTTGGCCGACGCGATGAAGGTCTGCGGCGATGACGTTCGCGATCTTGGGATAGCCACCCGTCGTTTGTTGCTCCACAAAGAGGATGATCGGCGAGCCACCGGGGGGCACTTGAACGGCGCCGAGCGAGACGCCTTCTGTGATCATTTGACCGGTGTCCCTTTGTGTTACCGCTGGTCCTTCGAGGCGAAGCCCCATGCGGTTCGATTGCTCGCCGACGCGATGGGTGGCGGCATAAAACGAACGCAGCGAGGATTCGGGAAACCAATCCGTCTGCGGACCTGGGGTCACGCGCAGAATTTTGCGGTCTGACAAATGCTGAGACGCTTGCGGTGCGATTGTTCGCTTGCGGAAAGCGTTGGTTTTGGTTGCGGTTCCAATGCGCATCACGTCTCCTTTTCGCAGCGGCCTGCCTTCAAAACCGCCGAGGCCGCTCAGAATGTGCGTTGACGCGCTTCCCAGGAATCGCTTCACGGCGATTCCGCCCTGCACGCAAAGATAGCAGCGCGCTCCTGAAGTTGTGGGACCAAGACGAATCGTTTCGCCGGGCGGCACCTCTACCGAGATTCCCATCTCGAGGCGTGCATTGTCCAACGTCGCGCCGAAATCCGAGCCGGTGAGCGCAACTACCGCTCCTTCCGGAAATATAAATGTTCCGCCGAGCAGCATCATTTCCAGTCCGGCCGCTCCTTCGTCATTACCGACGAGACGGTTTCCGAGGCGAAGTGAGATTGGGTCGGCGGCGCCGGACGGTGAAACACCGATGGGACCGTAGCCGTCTCGTCCTAAATCTTGCACTGAGGTCTGGAGACCCGGCGCCAGCACTTGAATCGTGCTCATGCGTTGGCCAACTCAGCGAATCGCGCGGGTGAAATCGGAATGAAGCGCACGCGATCGCCGATGGAGAGAAAATTCATGTCTTCGCGATCTGGACGGAACATCGCGATAGGAGTTCGGCCGATCAATCGCCAACCGCCGGGCGTCGCAAATGGATAAACGCCGGTTTGCTTGCCGGCGATGCCTACGCTGCCGGCGGGCGTGGTGCGGCGTGGGGTGTCCAGCCTTGGCGTCGCCAGCGCTTCCGGCAATTCGCCTAGGTACGCGAAACCGGGGACGAAGCCGAGAAAGTAAACGACGTAGGTGACGGATGCGTGCAATTCGATTACTTGCGCGGTTGTGAGGCCGTGCAGGGCGGCTACGTCCTTCAAGTCGGGACCAAATTCGCCTCCGTAGCATGCGGGGATCTGCAGTTCCCGCGGCTCTGGGAGGTCCACTTCGTCGAGCCGATCGAGATGGCTCTGCAGAATTTCCTGCAAGCTGGCGTGATTCAGTTTCAGGGCATCGAACGTGACAAGAATCGAGCAGTACGCGGGATTTAGATTTCTTACGCCGAGGAGCGGATCTTGCTCGAGGCGGTGCAACATCTTTCTGACTCGTTGGTGAGCGGCTAACGTGATTTCTTGGCCGAAATAAACCACAAGCGATTGATCGCTGGCAGGTTGGAAGTGCGGGGGTTCGATCATCGGACTCGGCATTTCCGGCGATTATATAGCATGAGAGATTGTGAAGGAGGCGGTGGTTGGATCTATGCAAGTTCTCGACGGTAAGTTGTCGCATCTAACAGATTGACTATGACCAAATTGCCCTGGCGGCTGATGCAATCAGCTTTTGTAGTGTTTTTTCTCTGTTGCTGCGCGCGACCCGCCGCAGCGCAGATGGATTCCGCGACGTCTCGACGCACACCTGTGATCGTCGAATTGTTCACTTCCGAAGGTTGTTCGAGCTGTCCGCCGGCGGATTTGCTGCTGCAGAAGTTGGAGGCAGAGCAGCCGCTTGCCGGAGCAGACGTCATCGGGCTGGAAGAGCATGTGGATTACTGGAATCACGACGGTTGGATCGATCCCTATTCGTCGCCGGAGTGGACGCAGAGACAGTTGGATTATGGCGCGCGCTTGACGAGCGAGCCATATACTCCGCAGATGGTCGTGGACGGCGAGAGCCAATTTGTGGGTAGCGACGCGCGGGATGCTGCGCTCGCAATTCGAAAGGCGGCGAGTTCGCTGAAGACCGATGTGGTACTTACTTCAAGCGCTCCCGACGCCAAGGGCACGCAGAGCTTTGCGGTAACGATAAAGAAGCTAGACGGCGAGACGCCTGGGGACGTTGCCGAGGTATGGCTGGCGGTGACGGAAGATGGGCTACGCTCCTCGGTGAATCGCGGAGAGAATGCCGGCCACGTACTCACGCATGTCGCGACGCTGCGATCGTTGCGCAAGATCGGGATGGCGGAAGAAAAACAGGCGACGGCTTTCGCCGGAGATACGCGCGTGAAATTCGACTCCCACTGGGACCGCGAAAATCTTGCGGTCGTGGTGTTCGTGCAGGAGAAGCACAGCAGAAAGATTATCGGCGCCGAATCAATTCGAATCGTGCCGCGAAGCGGAAATCCCGCAGTCGCCGCGCTGGGTGCAGCTGCCGCGAATTAGAATGCTCCCGTCGCGCGTCATCCGCGTCGGTCCACACGGACGGCCAAGGGCGCGTTGCGCCCAGGCCGTCTGAGTCGCTATCTATGCTGTACTCTTGCTGCCGGCAATTACGAGGACGATGCCGCCGACCAGCGCAAGTCCCCCCAGAATTGGAGGCAGCGGGATCGTGTGGTGCTCCTCTTTGGTGGCGTGCACGGGCCCGAGATCCACGACCTTTTTGTTCGTCGTGTAGTGGATGCCCTGGTACGCGAACGAAATAATGCCGAGCACCACGAGAATAATTCCCAGTACTGTGGTCGTCTTCATCAGTCAGTTTTTCCTTCAGCCGCGTGCGGGCCGGGTGTGAATCCGGCCCGAAGTTTGAATGTGAACTAGCGGTGACCAGCGGCCTTTTGGCCCTCTGAAAGCCCTTTGACGAACGCGTCGGCTTGCTTCTCGGCTTCTTCGCGCGCCATGCCGTAACGCTCCTGAATGCGGCCAACAAGCTGGTCGCGCTTTCCGGCGATCACGTCGAGATCGTCGTCGGTGAGTTTACCCCACTTCTCGCGAACCTTCCCTTGCGTTTGCTTCCACTTGCCTTGCAGTTGATCCCAGTTCATTGTTTTGTTCTCTCCTTGCGCGTAAGCGATGCTTCAGTAGTCGCCCTGCGATGCCTCCATCACAACAGCAGGGCCAGCTTTTTCATATACACGGAAGCCCCTATATTCGGGCCTTAGTTTCTTTACCGCGGTTGATCAAATGAACTGTGAGGCTTGCCTGGCGTCCTGGCCTGATTCGTTCGAAGTGGCTGCGTGCTTAGCCCCATCTTGAGCGTGAGGCGCGCGAGGCTTTCGGACGCTCGCGCGGTGTTTTGGAACGTGCCTTGCGCGATTTTGGCGCGGCCCGCCAGCCGCCGAGTTTGAGCGCCACGGACATGCAGGCCTCGCGCAGTTCGTCGGCTGTTTCGCGATTCAGCATGGCGCGAGCCACCACCATGCCGCCGACACACAAAGCGGCTGTCGCCTGAGCTGTCACGCGGCGAGGCCTGCCGTTTTGGATTGAGCTTCTTTCGAGCACGCTGACCATTGCGTGGAAAACGGTTTCAAATGCGCGCTTGGCCTTTTGGTCGCAGCGCGCAACGTCCGTCGGCAACGCGACCATCGGACAGGAATTTTCCACGTCCTCGAAATGCTGCTGAGACAAGTAGGCGCGGACGACCTGCGGGCCGACGTTGGAAGATGACAAATCTACTTCCACGCCTTCCCAGCAACTCTTCCATTCCGGGTCGGTGAAGAAACAGCCCAGAACTTCGGCATACAAGTCGCTCTTGCTCTGGAAATAGCTGTAGAAGCCGCCGTGGGTGAGGCCGGCGCCGGCCATGATGTGGCCGATGGAAACATTGTCAAAGCCGTGGCGGTTGAACAAGCGGCGCGCGCTTTGCACGATTTTCGCTTTCACCTGGGCGCTGTGGCCGGGAGGGTAGGGCATGGGGTCTCCTTTTGCGCGAACGGGCGAAGTATGTCTCGAACTGGTGCTTCATGGCGAGCAAAATATGTTCTTGAACATATTTTGCCTCCGTGGTCTTATGCGCGCACGATACGGTCCGAACATTCAGAAGGGAGAGAGATGAGTGAACGAGAGAGTTCGGGGGAGCCGCGCAGAAGCCCGACACGGCGGCAGCTGATTGTAGCTGTTGGCGTCGCATTTGGGAGTGTGGCGACGAGTGCTGAGCTGTGGGCGAAGGCGCAGCAGCAGAGCATGCAGCAGAAGCCGAGCAGTGCGGCAAACGCGACGCGCACATCACTGCATCAAGAGGCGGAGTTCAAAGCGAGCCCACAGCGCGTCTACGAGGTATTTCTGGATTCCAAGCAGTTCGCGGCGTGTACTGGAATGCCTGCGGAGATCGATCCCAAGGCAGGTGGCGCGTTTTCAATGTTCGGCGGATTGATTGTCGGCCGCAACGTGGAGCTGGTACCGAACGAGCGAATCGTCCAGGCTTGGCGGCCGACGCATTGGGATCCGGGTGTCTACTCGATCGCACGATTTGAATTCAAGCCGCAGAATAACGGTACCGTCATCGTCCTGGACCACACGGGATTCCCGGAAGGCGAATACGACCACCTGGACTGGGGTTGGCACAACCACTATTGGGATAATCTGAAAAAATACCTTGCGTAGGTGAATTTCAACGTGCCGCCCTGACGCCGATAAATAGGCCTAGGCCGTCGGGATAAGAATTTCGGTGATCAGCTGATCTTCCGGCGTGGTTCTGGGATCGTTGTCGTAATTTTCGATGCAGAAGTCGTCGCGCTGCGGGATTTTTTTCTCGGCGACGATCAGGAAAACGCGGCCACAGGCTTCGGGCAAATTAGAATAGGCGCCCGTGAGAACGAAGCGGACGTACTTTCCACCTTTGAAGTTTGTGTATTGCACGCCTTCAGGCAAATCGGTGGGCGCGGCATCGAGTGCGACGCCGGCGCGATAAATCTTCGCCCCTACCTTATATAGACTCATGTAGCCGGTGATTTTATGGTGTTCCGCGATCGTGGGGATTAATTGGTTGATGGTTTGCCAGGCTTGTGGCGCGGTTTCCTGAAAAGGGCCGATCTTCTCGATAAAGGCGTAGTGTGTTTCGGGCCAGGCGATTTCTTGAGGTGTTTCGTCGAGTTTCATGAAGCTTCGTTTTGCAGTCGCCATGAAGTTTCCTCTATCGCTTTCAGTGAAAATAGGCGCGAGCAGTGTGCGCCTCTATTCTTACCCACAAAAACCGCGGACCGTGGTCCTTTTTAACCTCCCGCGATTGCGCCAATGATGAAAAAGGGCTCTTTGCCGGAGGCGATTGCGTCCGGGAGCGGAGCATCCGGCGATTCCAGCGACAAGTCTTCTTCACAGGCGAAGAAACGCAAGAAGGGGCGCCGCTGCTTGGTGACGTGATCCCGAATTGTCCCGCGCAACATGGGATAGCGTGCTTCGATGGCGTCGAGAATCGCGCTCGTTGTCACGGGTCCTTGCACGTCGAGCTGCAATTCATCGTCGACGTGCGCCAGCGTCCGCAGATGCGCAGGGATTATTACTCGAATCATGAAAGCGTCTGCACCTCGACGGAGAGCACGGCGGGAAGATCCCGGACGATGGGCGCCCAATTGTCGCCGGCGTCGGCCGATGCGTAAACTTGTCCCCCGGTGGTCCCGAAATAGACGCCGCACGAATCGAGCGAGTCCACAGCCATCGCGTCGCGCAATACGTTCACGTAGCAATTGCTTTGCGGCAAGCCCTTGGTGAGCGCTTCCCATTCATTGCCACCGGTCTTGCTGCGATAGACGCGCAATTTTCCGTCGGGCGGATAGTGTTCGGAATCGTTCTTGATCGGCACCACATAAATTGTTTCCGGCTCATGCGCGTGGACGTCAATCGGGAAGCCGAAGTCGCTGGGTAAATTGCCGCTGACCTCGTGCCAGGATGCACCGCCGTCGTTGCTGCGCATCACGTCCCAGTGCTTCTGCATAAATAGCACATCGGGGCGCGAGCGGTGCATCGCGATACGGTGAACGCAGTGGCCCACCTCGGCGGCGCCATCGGGGATCGTATTGGACTTCAGGCCCTGATTGATCGGTCTCCAGGTCTTGCCGCCGTCGTCGGTGCGGAAGGCGCCCGCCGCGGAGATAGCGATGAACATACGTCCTGGGTGATTCGGGTCGAGCAGAATGGTGTGGAGGCACATCCCGCCCGCGCCGGGCTGCCACTTTGGGCCGGACGCGTGGCCGCGCAGGCCGGAAAGTTCGTGCCAGCTATGACCGCCGTCGGTCGTTCGAAAAATGGCAGCGTCTTCGACTCCTGCGTAAACGGTGTCGGGGTCACCGAGCGACGGTTCGAGATGCCAGACGCGTTTGAATTCCCAGGGATGCTGCGTGCCGTCGTACCATTGATGCGTGGTCAGGGGCTTGCCGGTTTCGGCGGAAGTGTCGTAGACGAATTTATTGCTTTCGCCGGAGGGCATGCCGCCTGGACCGGTGGTCATGCCACCGCCCGGTGTCTCCCAGGTCTTGCCGCCATCGTTCGAGCGCTGGAGCACTTGCCCGAACCAGCCGCTGGTCTGCGACGCATATAGACGATTGGGGTCGGCTTGCGATCCCTTCAGATGATAAATTTCCCAGCCGGCGAAGTGCGGGCCGCTGACGTCCCAATTTTGGCGTTTCCCGTCGGAAGTCAGAATAAAGGCGCCTTTGCGTGTGCCTACCAGAACTCGAGCTTTGCTCATCGCTTTCTCCCTCTTGAGTTTTTCGCCGTTGCCGGCGGCGGAACTTAGACTGGGAACCGATCTTGCGGCGTTACTAGAACCGTTCTACGCGCGGCTGAGCAGAATCGGCTCGCCGAGTTTAGACGCGTAGTTCGGCCGGTAGCGCTCCGTGTTGTACTGCGTTGCGATATCAATCTTGCGCACGCCAGAGGACGACGCGGGCAGCGGCGCGTGGGCGTAGCAGCCATTTTGCACGCCGACCATGCGGCCGGTTACGCCGTCGCGAATCAAATCGAGAGCGATATTGGCAAACGTAATCGCGACGATTTTGTCTATCGCGTCGGGGTCGCCGCTGCGCAGGTCGTAGGTCAAGTCGCTGGCGACGGTTTCCTCGCCGGTGCGCTTCTGAATCTCGTCTGCCAGCGCGTGCCCGATGTCGACTTTTTTGCGGTGGCCGTAGGCGTCGGCTTCGCCGACTTCGCCGACCGTGCCTTCCTTCCATACGGCGCCTTCGGAAACCACCGCTACGGAATAATTGCTGGGATTGTTGCGTTTGTCTTCCATCAGCAATTTGCCGACGAGGTCCAGATCGAAAGGGTATTCAGGAATCAGGCAGCGAGTGGAAGTGACGTAGGCGGTGTAAAGCGCTGTGAATCCGGAATCGCGGCCGAAAATGCGGAATATTCCGATGCGTTCGTGGGAGCCCAGCGTGGTGCGCTGGCGGGTGATCGAATCCTTGGCGCGCGTGATCGCCGTTGAGAATCCGATGCAATACTCGGTGCCGTGGACGTCGTTGTCCATCGTCTTGGGCACGCCAATTACCGGGAATCCGTGGCTGGAAAGAGCCGCGGCAAAACTGAGAGTGTCGTCGCCGCCGATGGCGATCAGGCAGCCGACGCCCAGGCGCTCCAAGTTCTCCAAGACGATCGGCGTGAAGTCGTAGGACTTGCCGTCTGTCGGAAGCTTGCCCAGCTGCGCGCTGGAGAGATGTTCGGGAACTTTGTTGGTCGCGACGCGACGTGGGTTGGTGCGCGACGTGTGCAGCACCGTGCCGCCCGTGCGGTCTATCGTCCTGGTATTTTCGCGGGTCAACTCGCGAGCGTAGGTCGCGTCGAATTTTTCGGCTGGGTTCATGTGCGTCAATCCCTTCCATCCCTTGCGTATGCCGATCACGTTGCGTCCCATTTCCGTGGCGCGGTATACCACGGACTTAATTACGGCGTTCAAACCGGGCACGTCGCCTCCGCCCGTCAAAACGGCGATGCTGGTTCTCGCGGTCATGAATCAGTGGCTCCTTATGGATTCAGAATAGCCGATGAGCCGTCCATTTTACTTCAGGTGAATTCGAGGGATGGCAAGGAAACTTAATGGAGGTGTCGCAGCTGCTGATGGGGGAGGGCGCCGGCGCTGAGTTACCGGCGACGAGCATGCGCAAATCAGGCGAGGATGTGAAAGGCGAGCCGGCGCGGCCCGCCCGAGGCTTAGGCGGCGTACCTGCTGCAGGAATGCTCTAGCACCAGGCCTTCGGACGGCGAATGGATAAGATATGTGCCGGGCACGATTTTCTGCAAACGCTCGACGCAGGTCTTCGCCATTTCCAAATTTTGCGATTCGGAGATCCAAACAAAGTTGCCATCGGGGAGCCGCTTGAATATATCGAACATAATCGGTTGGTTCCTCCTGCGTTGGTTACAAGCATTTTCGACGCCAAGCGCCGGGCGAACAGTTTCCTCAAATAAATCAGCAATTTAGGGGCGTGAGGAATATTCACGGCGTTTCGCGGCGTGTAATTTTGCCCACCCGATTCGCAAATGCTGCCTAGCAACCGAATGGCTACCGGAAACTTCAGCGCGCCCTACTATCTTCGCGGTATGGCTCGCAAATGCCACTGGAATTAGTATTTCGCGTAGGGTCGGAGCTATTCTCGGGTCCGTGTTCCAGGGAAATTCAGTTCAGGAGGTTTCAAGATGCTTTACTACGCATTGCTGTTCCTAGTGGTTGCATTGATCGCAGGATTTCTGGGTTTTGGCGGCATCGCGTTTGCGGCGGCCGGAATCGCGAAGATTCTCTTCTTCGTGTTTCTGGTGATATTCATCGTCACGCTAATCATGCACCTCTCGCGAGGCGGCGTCGCTCGCGGCTAGCCGTTCAGGGCCAATCAACAACCTAATCCGAAGGAGAGATTCGTGAAAAAAGCACTGATGTGCGCGTTGATGGGCGTCTTGGTTCTTGCTGCCGCAAGCCGCGGTGACGACAAAGAGAAGGACGAAGACCGCTTGGCCAATTGCGGTACGGTTCTGAAGGAAATTTTGGACGTTCCGGACGACATTCCCCAGGATCTACTCGACAAGGCCGATTGCGTGGTGATCTTTCCTTCGGTGTTGAAGGCCGCGTTTGTCGTGGGTGGCAGCTACGGCCGCGGCGCCATGACGTGCCGCAAGGGTGTGAACTTTAACGGACCCTGGGGCCCTCCCACAATGATGGCGCTGGAAGGCGGCAGCTTTGGCTTTCAGATCGGTGGCCAGGCCACCGACTTTGTTCTGCTGGTGATGAATGACAGCGGAGCGAACGGCATCCTGAGTAGCAAGGTGAAGCTCGGAGGCGACGCTTCAGCAGCGGCAGGGCCCGTTGGCCGCGACGCTTCGGCGGAGACGGACGCGACGCTGCGCGCCGAAATCCTGAGTTACTCGCGGGCTCGTGGCGCGTTCGCGGGGGTTTCGCTGGAAGGCTCGACGATCCGACCGGACAACGACGCCAACGAGCGAATCTACGGCAGCAAGATTCCGGCGAGGGATATCGTGCTCCGGGACGCAGCGCCGGTTCCGCCATCAGCGCGGCCGATGATCGCGACGCTGGACGCCAGAACGCCTCACCACAAGAGCTAACGGACGAATACTCTAACCGCTGGCGCTCTGCGGGTGAACGTGGCCTTGAGAGCGCCGGCATAGTCTATCGAATCGAGGGTTCTGCGATGGGTCTCACACCGATTTACGATATATTTCGCCGTATGCCTAGCGGGGAACTAGTTTGGACCTGCGCGGCGCGCGGGCTCGAGGAAGTAAGAGCGAGACTGGTCAATCTTAAGTTGACGGCGCCATCGGACTGCGTTGTATACGTGCGGCGCGGTTAGCAAGCAACCGCGGGCGGCGTGCGCGCGTTCCCAGCGTCACGATTAGACCTTCACTGCCGCTCGAATTCTCGGCATTCCCGTCACAGCCGCTTTCAAGGCGGGGTCTTTCGCGATCGCGTTCAGGACGGCTTCGGTAACTTCCTGATCTATCTCCGGCGCCGTGCGGAGCTCCGTCGGATAGCGCACCAGCAATTCCAGTCCTGTCTCCGAAAATTGCAATTTCGACTGAGGCGCGGGAGCTTTCATCTGGATCTCGATATTGCGTTCGAGATCGGTGTGCTGGCGCTCGATGTCCGCGCGGTAGCGCTCATAAACCGAATTGACCGCGGCCAATAGTTTCTCTTCGACGGGCTTGAAATCAGCGCCGGGAACGCCTTGCAGCACGACTTCGTGCCAGGTGTACTCGGTGCCGGGAATTTGTTTGTACAACGGAGTGGTGGCCTGGAACAGAACGGCATTTGAGAACACCACAATTCTGCCGGTCGGAAACAGATTGATGTCGCTGCCCGCCAATTCCATCAGGTAAAAACGCACCGGAGAGACGTCAATCACGTCGCCGGTCACGCCGGCGATGCTGATGCGATCGCCAATCCGGATGCCGTAACGCCCAATCACAAAAAAGTAGGCCGCCACGGAAAGCAGGACGGCTTGGAGTCCCACGGCGATTCCAGCGGTGGCGAAACCGGCAAATGTGGCGAGCGAGCTGAAATCACTTACGATCCCGAGCGTGAGTACCGCGCAAATCAGAAAGCCCATCACGAAGCGCCGCAACAACATGAATTGGCGGCGGCGCCGCAAATCATGAATGTATCGGAACGTCCACCTGCGCCAAACCTCGGAGAGAACCCAGAGCACTCCCAGAGCGAGAAGTATGGCCAGGGCGCTCGTGAGTACGGAGCGCAGCGAGTCCTTGGATTCGGTCGCGACCGAATTGCGCCAGTTGAGAAAATTGGCGCGGCTCTGATCGAGAATTAAAAGCTCCTGGCTCAGCGGGATGGCGACATTCGCGAGCTGCTTGAACTGGTCGGTAAGCGCTCGCACTTGTTGCTGTGCCGCTTTTGCCTGTTCAGGATTGGCGGGCGTCTGGCTGACCAGGTTGCGGCCCTGTTGTATGGTGGCGACCAGGTTGTCCCGCAGCGGCTGTCGCAACGCGACCGCTACTTCACGCACACGCTCGGTTTCATTCGCCATCTGGTCAATTTGGTGTATCGTGCGAATTTCCGAATACAACGTGAGGCCCTGGCCAATCAGGCCGGAGGATTTGGCAACTGCGGGCTTGGTCTCTGCCGGTTTGGCTGCCGCTTTCTGGGCGTTGGCGTTGCCCAGAACTTCGGGAACAGTGCGCGCGAGGTCGTTGATGCTTCCCGCAAAGCCTCCTGCGCCGGATTCGTTGCTGTTCTCCGCAAAGCTAGCCAGTTTCTGGACCGCGTCTTCGGTGGCCTGGTCCAGCTCCACTTCGCCCTGCAGCGAATCGCGCTGGGCGATCAAAGCTTGACGCTTGCTCGGCGCGGCGCGCTCGATCTGCTTCGTCAGAGCTTCTATCTTTGATTGGTTATCGCTGATGCGAGATTTAATGGTGGCCAGCGACTTGGCGAAATTTTGGGGCTCGTTAGAATTCGCTTGCGATGTTGCGGATTGACTCTCGCTCGCCTGTTCAGCGGGGGTTATCAGTTGGGCCGCCGCCCGCGCGGACTGAAAGGCCAAACGCACCGCCTGCTGTGCGAGATTCTGCGTAGTGTCTTCGTAAATAGCGTCGCTGGGCAATCCCACCGACTGAATCTTGGCGGTCGAATCGCGGTACCAGCTGATGATGGCGTTCAGATGGTGAAGAATCGCGTCGCGATCAATCGGCGCGGCGCTCCGGGAATTGGGAATGAAAGCGAGAGCGATCAGAAATAAAAGGATGGTTGTTAGTGACGTTCGGAGACGTTTTCGCCACGCGATTGTGCTTCGCATTCCTTGTCTTGCCCTCTGAATCGGGAATTTTCGAGCCGGGAACCTCCTGAAAAAATCGATCTGGCTGGGTGAACCGACTCCCAAGAAACTAGCCGGTGTTACAAGGCACCATTATACAGATATTGATTGCGGCCGCGGCCAGAAGTCGGCGCGCAGCACACTGTCCCGCGCGGCAATATTTCTCACTCGTTCATGGCCTTCAGGCAAGCCACGGGAAAATTTCCGAGCACTTCTTCCGCGCGCAGCGTGGAGCCCTTGCGGCCCGCGGCGAGTTCCACGACTTCATGGGAGAGAACATTCTCCCAGCGCGAGGGAGCGTGGGGCGGCAGGGAAATCCTTGTTCCGCGCCAGAAGGTATTCATGCGCGACCAGGTCATCGGCGCGCGGGCCTGCGCCAGCCATCTCGGCACGATCGTCAGCGTCCACTGATTTCCTTTGTGGCGCGCGAACGCCACCAGATTGTTCGCGCGCTTGCCGCTGGCCGGCAGCGGCAGGAACGAGCCGTCGAGGAACAGTTCACGATACTGACGTCTGAGATTCAACACCTTCCAGACGACATAAAGTTTGGCGCGCCCATCTTCCCAATCGCGCGTCAACTCCTTACATAAACCGGAGGGACTTTCGTTCCCTCGTTTTTCGATGGCTTCCAGCAATTGCGATCTGCGGTCGAAGTCAACTGGACCGCGATTATCGGGATCCACCAGACGCAAGTCCCACAATTCGCATCCTTGATATAGATCAGGCACTCCCGGAGTGGTCAGTTTCAGCAAGAGCTGCGCGAGCCCGTTCAACATTCCGAAGTACGCAATCTTCCGCTGAAATTTCAGAAAATCTGCAAGGAAGAGGTTTCGTCGTCCGGGCTTGATGATTGCCGCGACAAAATCGGTCAAGGCACGCTCGTGTTGCACATTCGGGCGGGTCCAGCGAGTGTGCACCATGGCCTCGCGCGTCGCTTTGATCACGTATTGCTTCATGCGTCTTCGAAATGCGGGCATATCCTTGGCATCCAGCGGCCACGCTCCCAGCAGCGTTTCGTACAGAAAAATTTCTTCGTTGCGGTCGGGCGCGGGTTCTCCGTTGATGGCTTTCTTTTTCTTGGTGTTCCAGCGAGACCACAGGTTGAGCCGACGCCGCCATTCCGCCGACAATTCCGAGAGAACGTTGATGCGAGCGCGCACATCTTCGCCGCGCTTGGTGTCGTGAGTGGAGGTGGTGTTGAGTCCGTAGGGCCAGCGGCGCTGGCGGTCATGAATGAACGAATTGAACTCGAAGGGCGAAGGCTCTGACGGGCGGGGATCACCTCCGACTTCGTTCAAAGAAATCAGCGGGCAATAAACGTAAAGAGTGGTGTCCTCGAGCCCCTTGGCAACGATCGGCCCGGTAAATTGTTGCCAGCGCATGACAAAAGCCAGCCGAGCTTCACGTTGTTCCGGAAAGTGATTGCGGCCGTCTTCCATCAACAGCACGCTGCGCACAAAATCGAAGCTGGCTGAATTCATATTTGGTTTGCGGGAGCGTGCAGCCGCCACGGCGGCTTCGATATAGCGTTTGGCGTCGCGGGGCACGTTCATCTCGCGAATATAGGTGCGGTAGACTGAGAGGCTCGCGGTGACTTCGATCAACGCCTGCGCCAGATCCGCGCGGGGAATATCGCGGGCGAAGCGGTCATGCTCGGCCAAAATGCCCAGTTGGCGGCCGAGATAGCGCATCTCCACCGCCAGAAGCGTAGACATCACCAGCCTTTTTTTCTGATAGAGAAGTTCCTGGTAGTTGAGTTTATTTTTCAAGAACGCAAAGTATGTTTGTTCTGCGGCCCGGCCGCCTTCGGGATGCACGAACAAGCGGTTCACGGCGTTGAGGAATTCGTAACCGGTGGTTCCCTGGACGGGCCAGTCGCCAGGCAATTCTTCTTTCCCGGAAAGTATTTTTTCCACGATAACGTAAAACTGGTTTGAGCCTTCTTTGTCACCGGGAATTTGCAATTTTTCCTGCACGCGGCGCAAGTAAGCCAAGGGATCACGTAGCCCATCAATGTGATCAATGCGCAGCCCGCTGACTGCGCCGCGCTCGATTAAGTGGAAGACGACGTTGTGCGTCGCGTCGAAGACCATGGGATCCTCGACGCGCACTCCAACCAAGTCTGTGATGCTGAAGAATCTGCGGTAATTGATTTCGGCGTTGACGTTCTGCCAGTAAGACAACACGTAGGCCTGTTCGGAGAGCAAGCGGTCCAGGTATCGAAAACTCGACGCAACTCCGCGCTTCCCGTTAAAGATTTTCAGGTTCTCGTCAACGAACGTCCGGAAGGCGGGTTGATTGTCGTACAGTTTCTGGAGACGTTCCTTGATCGCGCCTACCTGCAGACGGCGCTCGCCCGCCGCGTCCATCGGCACGGATTCACGAACTGGCACGGCCGAGAGTGCAGCGATGATCCCTGAATATTCCTGAAAGGCCGCGGAATCCGGCCGCAGCTCCTCCTCGAGGACGTGCTGGCGGTGGGTCAAGATCATGGGGTAAGAACGCGGAGCAACCGGAAACAGGCCATCATAGTGCTTCACGAAGAAGCTTCCTTGCTCGAATATCACTTGCAGTTCCTGGTTCTTCAATGCATCAGCGTAAACACTGCCCAGAACCGGAAGGAGAATCTTGTTATCCAGAATTCGCGACGGCGGGTGCCAATCCACGTCGAAGTAGGCCGAATACACCGAAGCCGGGCCGTTTTCGAGCAAATCCATCCACCAGGGATTTTCCGCACTGGCTGCCATGTGATTTGGAACGATATCGAGCAGCAAAGCCAGACTGTGTTTCTGTAGATCGGCCTGAAAAGCGTCAAATTGCTGCTCGCTGCCCAGGTCGCTGTCAATGCGCGTCGGATCAGTGGAATCGTAGCCGTGACCGCTGCCGCTGCGGCTTTGCAGCAATGGTGAAGCATATATGTCCGTGATGCCCAGGCGCGAAAGGTAGCTCAAAATGTGCGAGGCATCTCGAAACGTGAAATTTCGATTGAATTGCAAGCGATAGCAGGAAAGCGGGATGTGGCGAAGCGGCATGGATTTCAGGCAATCTGCAAGTTCAGTTTTTGTTGCAGGACGCCCAGATGCTCGAGCCAAGTCTTGGCTTCCGCATTGCCTTTTTCTTGTTCCGATCGCCACTTTTGCTGCGCTGCCAGTAGCGCCGGATATGCGAGGTTTTGCGCCTCCCAGATCACGACCGGAAAAGGCAACTTGTCGAGAAATTCCAATAATCCTCGCAATTGTTTCACGACTTCGATTTTGGACGGCTCCGCGGCGAAGGCTGCTGCGGCCTGCTCGACTTTTTTTCGCATGGCATATTCGAGCGTCGGCACGTCTAGGGCAACGCGCACGCTGGCCGCTTCTTTCAAGAGATTCAGCACAAGCTCCCGATCCAGAGTGGCGTTTCGCAGGGCCTGCAAGAGTTGGTCGTTCAGCGTGATTTCCGCTGCGGTTTGAAACGACTTCGGGACCGGAACTCCTAAATCGATCAGAAATCTCATCAATTGGGCATGCGGCTGATAAATTCCGCGGTGCGCGGCGGCGGCGTCGAGCTCGGTGTCCCGCAATATCAGACCGAGAATTTTGCGCTGCTCGTCGCGGAAAAGCGAACGCAGCGAGTACAGCTTATCGTCGAAGTCTTCGTCCAGCAGCCGGATTACGGCGGGGGCATCGGCGCGTCCGAAAGCCGCGAATAGCTGCTGCGAGGTCGCGCGGGGATCTTTGTCCTGCGACGCTTCACGAATGCCGCAGGTGATGTTGTGGTCGCCCATGTGCAGGACGCCGAAATCGAGCGTGTCCGCTTCGCGCGTGATTCGTGATGATACGCGCGCGCGGCCCGTCGCCAGCCGCATCTTGCCTTCCGTCTGACTTTGAAAAGCTTCGCGCTGCACGTCGTAGCAATAAATGCCCGTGCGGTCCGTGTACGATTCAAAGAGCGAGCTGATGGCGTAGTGCGCGGCCACTTGCGGGATGTCCGCGATAGCGGGCATTACCCACTTTTCGTAAATGTGCGCGCCGTCCTGATGCTCTGCTACGTTGCTCTTGGCGTCTCGCAGCTTTTCTACAAACTGCGCTTCGAGGTTTCCGCCGTTCAACTGCTCGCCCAGCCGCACGGCACGGCGCGCATACTGGATGACCTGGACGGTTTCGATGCCCGAGAGTTCGTCGAAAAACCAGCCGCAGCTCGTATACATCAATTGCGCGTGCCGCTGCATCTCGAGCAGCTTGAGCGCGGCCACTTTTTCGTCATCGTTCAATTCGTGAGTGGCGTGGTCGCCGAAGTATGCAGCAAGGCTCTTGTCCGAACGGTCCAGGATCACGCGAATATATTCGTCGCGTGCGCGCCACGGGTCCTTTAGAAGCGCTGCTGCTTTGCTTTCAAAAACGGGTGCAAGCGCATCGCGAAGCCAGTCCAGCGCAGCCCTCAGAGGCGCGCGCCATTCTTGATTCCATTCCGGGTGGCCGCCGGAATTGCAGCCGCAATTGCTGCGCCATCGCTCGATACCGTGAATGCAGCTCCAGGAGGTGTTGGGAAATATCTCCACGAAATGATTGGCGGGATGGCGTTCGAGAAACTGGCCGTAATCAGTAAGCTCGGCAAGCTCGTTGGTTTCGATTTGGTCCAGCGCAGCCGTGAGCGCCATTTCGCCGTAATGGTGATGGTGGCCGTAACTTTCGCCGTCGGTGGCGATGTGCGAGAGCTGCGGCCAATCACGCGTGTCCGAAAAGCCGCTGATGAGGCGATTGGCAAAAACTTTGCCGTCGTTAAGCAGGCCCTCAAACGCGACAGCGCGCGAAATCGGCCCATCGTAGAAGAAGACGTTGATCGTGCGCCGCGAGGGCAAGCGCACCAGATAAGCGCGGCTGGGATCAACGCGGTCCCCGCTAATGTCCTTCCAACTGCGGCTGCCGAATCGGCGCACTCTCGAGGCCTGGCGCGGAGCGAGAATCGTGAACTTCAGCCCTTGTTCCGCCATGATGTCGAGAGTTTCGATGTCCACGGCCGTTTCGGGCAGCCACATGCCTTCGGGCGCGCGCTGGAAACGCCGCTGAAAATCGGCAATACCCCATTTGACCTGGGTCACTTTATCGCGGCGGTTCGCCAGCGGCATGATCATGTGGTTGTAGGCCTGCGCGATAGCTGAACCATGTCCGCCGAATTTCTGCGCGCTGATTTTGTCCGCTTCCAGAATTGCCGAGTAGGTTTTCGCAGCGTGAACTTCCATCCAGGAAAGCAGGGTGGGGCCGACGTTGAAGCTGATCGTCGAGTAATTGTTCACCATGCGCGTGATGCGCTGCTCGTTATCGAGGATACGCGAGGTGGTGTTTGGCGCGTAACAATCCGCCGTAATTCGTTCGTTCCAGTCGTGATAGGGGTACGCGGAGTCTTGCAACTCTATTTCTTCGAGAGAGGGATTCTCGCGCGGAGGCTGATAGAAATGTCCGTGAACGCAAACGTAACGATTGCTCATGTGTGGGGTTTTTCCGAAACTGGCGTGCGGCGAAAACGAGTTCGGGGACGAGCTCCGTTCGGACTGGTACAGGCGAGTATAGCAAAAATTCCGCAAAATCTGTTGAGCGCGGTTACCGCCGCGCCGGTGCCCGCACGAATTCGCAACTTGCAATCTCGCGCGCTGGGCATCGTATAATGAGTACGTAGATTCATCGCTCGCATCCAGCTCTGCGAGACAATCCAAGTCCGGCCCGTTCCCTTGCTACGTCGGAGGATTTATCTTGCACTCTTCAAGGATTGCCACCGAAGTGTCCCTGCCTTCGCTTCGCCGGGTCGTAATCGAAAACGTGGAGCCGGAAGTTGACGGCGGACGCTTCGCAATTAAGCGCGTCGTCGGAGAGAGCGTTTCGGTGGAAGCGGACATCAATGCCGACGGGCACCAGGTGCTTGATGCAGTCCTCTGCTTTCGCGCGGCGGGAGAGCGCGGCTGGAGCGAAACGCCGATGCGGGCGATCGGAAACGATCGCTGGCAAGGCCGGTTTCAGGTCCCCGAATTCAAACCGTACGCCTACACGGTGCAAGCCTGGCTAGACCCCTACAAAACGTGGATTCGCGACCTGGCGAAGAAAGCCGAGGCAGGACAGGACGTCTCGCTGGACTTTCTTGCTGGAGCGGAGCTTGCCGCCGCCGCGGCGACGCGCGCGCAGACGCCTGACGCACAAAGGCTACTCGAATTATCGTCGAAGCTGAAAACAATGGCTCGTACCGACCGCCAATCGGCGCTCGGCGTGGCCAACAGCGACAAGTTCACGGAACTAATGACGCGCTACCCGGACCGATCGCGCGCTACGACGTACGAAAAGGAATTGCAGGTTTGGGTGGACCGTCCGAAAGCCCGTTTCAGCAGCTGGTATGAATTGTTTCCGCGCTCGTGCACCACGGACGCGCAAAAGCCGGGAACGTTTCGCGATTGCATGCGGCACCTGCCGTACGTCGCCGAGATGGGTTTCGACGTCTTGTACTTTCCGCCCATCCATCCCATCGGTCGCAAAGGCAGAAAGGGCAAGAACAATAGCCTCGAGGTGGCGCCCGGCGATCCGGGCAGCCCGTGGGCGATTGGTTCGGTGGAGGGTGGCCACAAAGCAATTCACCCGGCGCTCGGCACGCTCGAGGATTTTAAACAACTCCGGCAGCAGGCCGAGGCAATGGGCATTGAAATGGCTCTGGACATCGCTTTTCAATGCGCGCCCGATCATCCTTACGTGAAAGAGCACGAAGATTGGTTCGCGCACCGCCCGGATGGATCGATCCAGTACGCTGAAAATCCGCCGAAAAAGTACGAGGACATTTATCCGCTCGATTTTGAAAGCGCTGACGCTGTGGAATTGTGCGAAGAGTTGAAAAGCGTGGTGCTTTACTGGATCGACCAGGGCATTCGGATTTTTCGCGTGGATAATCCGCACACCAAGCCCTTCGGTTTCTGGGAATGGCTGATTGCGGAAATTCATGGCACATATCCGGACGTGATTTTTCTTGCGGAAGCGTTCACGCGGCCGAAAGTGATGTACCGCCTGGCGAAGCTGGGCTTCACGCAGTCCTACACCTATTTCACGTGGAAAAATACTAAGACGGAGATTACCGAACTTTTCGAAGAGCTCACGCAGACTCCGGTGCGCGAGTTTTTCCGCATGAATCTCTGGCCAAACACTCCCGACATCCTGCACGCGTATTTGCAGAACGGAGGACGACCGGCGTTTATCGCGCGATTGATTCTGGCGGCGACGCTCGGCGCAAATTACGGAATCTATGGCCCTGCTTTCGAGCTTTTCGAGAATCGGCCTCTGGCGCCGGACAGCGAGGAATACCTCGAGTCCGAGAAATATCAAATTCGCGTGTGGGATATTGACCGGCCAGACAGCCTGAAACAATTGATCGCGCTGGTAAACAAGATTCGCCACGAAAATCCGGCGTTGCAAAGCGATTGGAGCCTGCGCTTTCATCCCGTGGACAACGATCAATTGATCGCCTACAGCAAAACAAGCAGCGACGGTTCCAACATCATCCTCGTGGTGGTGAATTTAGATCCGCGGAACACGCGGTCAGGCTCGATTTACGCGCCTCTGGACTATTTCGGAATCGGTCCCCAACAGCCCTTCGAAGTTCACGACCTGTTGGCGGACGCGCGTTATACCTGGCAGGGCAGCCGCAACTACATCGAACTGAATCCTGCGAAGATTCCCGCGCACATTTTCAAAGTGCGATGATGCGCGGACAAATACATCAATAGCCGTATCAATGATTCGCCCGAGCTTTCGGGCTTAAGCCGCAAGAGGAGAACGCCGCAGTGGCCATAAGCAGCGACCAGCCGCTCTGGTACAAGGACGCGATCATTTATCAGCTACACGTCCGCACCTTTTGCGACAGCAACAGCGACGGGATCGGCGATTTTCCCGGCTTGATGCAGAAACTGGATTATCTGCAGGATCTGGGAATCAACGTCATCTGGCTGCTGCCGTTTTTTCCCTCGCCGCTGCGCGACGACGGCTACGACATCGCGAATTACCGCGCCATCCATCCGAATTACGGCACGCTCGAAGATTTCAAGGCATTCCTCGCAGCCGCGCACGCGCGGGGCATTCGCGTGATCATTGAAATGGTGCTGAATCACACTTCCGACCAACACCCTTGGTTTCAGGAGTCGCGCAGCTCTCGGGATAATCCCAAGCGCGATTGGTATGTCTGGAGCGACACGGACGATCGCTATCGAGGAGTGCGCATTATTTTCCTCGATACGGAAATGTCAAATTGGGCCTGGGATCCGGTTTCGAAATCCTATTACTGGCACCGTTTTTTCAACCACCAGCCGGATTTGAACTACGACAACCCGGCCGTATTTGAAGAAATGTGGGATGTGATGAAGTTCTGGCTGGAGATGGGCGTGGACGCCTTCCGGCTGGACGCCGTCCCTTATTTGATCGAGCGCGACGGCACCAACTGCGAAAACTTGCCGGAGACCCATGCCGTTATCCGCGAGCTGCGCAAGCGGTTGGATCAATCGTTTCCCAATAGGATGCTGCTGGCCGAAGCGAACCAATGGCCGGCGGACGTGCGCGCGTATTTCGGCGACGGCGATGAATTTCATATGGCGTTTCATTTTCCGTTGATGCCCAGAATTTTCATGGCTGTGCAACTGGAAGACCGCAAGCCCATCATTGAAATTCTCGAGCAGACTCCGCAAATTCCCGAAACCTGCCAATGGGTCACTTTTTTGCGGAATCACGATGAGCTCACGCTCGAAATGGTCACCGACATCGAGCGCGACTACATGTACGACACCTATGCCCGAGACAAAACGATGCGGCTAAATTTGGGCATTCGCCGCCGCCTCGCTCCGATGATGGATAACGACCGGAGGCGCATTCAACTTTTGAACGTGTTGATCATGTCGTTACCGGGAACTCCCGTGCTCTACTACGGGGATGAAATCGGGATGGGCGACAACGTTTATCTCGGCGACCGCAATGGCGTGCGCACTCCGATGCAGTGGAATGGCGGCTGGAACGGCGGATTTTCCGCCGCCGACCCCGAGCGTTTGTATTCGCCTTTGATATCCAATCCAGTATTCGGCTATCAGGCGATTAATGTGGAGGCGCAGAAGCGCTCGCCGCATTCACTGTTGTATTGGATGAAGCGGTTGATCGAAGTGCGCAAGGCTTCCAACGTTTTCAGCCGCGGGAGCATTGAATTTTTGCAGCCTTCCAATCACCGGGTTTTGGCGTACATCCGAGAGCTGGGTGCGGAAAAAGTCCTCGCCGTGAATAATTTATCGAGTTCCGCGCAGGCTGTGGAATTGGACCTGCGCAATCACAAGGGTTCAATCCTGATCGAACTCGCCAGCAGGAACCTTTTCCCGCGGATTGGGGATCATCCATATTTGTTGACGCTTGGACCCTATCAGACATTTTGGTTTCGCTTGCGGCGCATTTGACTTGCTCGCGCTGCAAATGTGAGTTGCTAGCTGCAGTCCGCCGTTGACGCGACGGACGATCCGGAGACGATGTTGGCTGACGAAACGCTACTTTCGGACGATTTTCTACGCCAACTCATGGGTGTGGGAGAAGTTGATCTATTGGTGGGAGTTCCTTCGCACAACGACGCGCACACCATCGGCTCGACGGTGGCGGTCATCGAAGAGAGTTTCCGCCAGAGCTTTACGCGAGACCGCGTCGTCATCGTAAATGTGGACGGCGGGTCGCGCGACGGAACGGCGGAAGCGGCCCTGAAGTCCGTTGCAGAAACTCATCCGAGTTTGCGTGGCCTGACGTCTCTGCGCACCATCCACCGCGTTTCCACGCGCTACCCGGGAGGTCCGTCGCCGGGAATTGCGGTGCGCTCGATTCTCGCGGCTGCGGATCTGGTGCGGGCCAAGGCCTGCGCCGTCGTGTCGCCACACTCGGCGAACATTGATACGAATTGGATCAAGAATCTCTTGCAGCCGCCCTATCGCGAGGAATTTGATTTTGTCGCTCCGCTTTACAGCCGGCACAAATTCGAAGGATTGCTCGCGAGAACCCTGCTGTATCCGATGACCCGTGCGACGTTTGGCCGCGGAATTCGCGAATTACATTCCAGCGAATTTGGATTCTCCGGCAAGCTTGCGACCCAGTGCCTGGGACAGGACGTTTGGGGCGAGGAATCGGTGCGCAGGTCGCCCGAAATCTGGATGGTCACTTGCGCGATAACTTCGGGACTCAAATGTTGCCAATCGTTCCTGGGGCCAAAGGTTCAAACTGCGGCGACCTCCGGCACGGACATCGTGGCCGCCGTAAGAGAAACGGTGGGCGCGCTTTTCTGGTGCCTGGAATCGCAGCAGGAGTACTGGATGGGGGTAAGCGCGCCGGAGGCGCTGCCAACGTTCGGCTCGGATCACGAACTGACCACCGGTTCCGCGCGCATAAACCGCAAGAGAATTTACGAATTGTTTCAGAAAGGCGTCAGGGATCTGGCTTCTATTTTGAAAACAATTCTTTCGGACGAGACCCGCGTGGAAATTGAACGCATCGCGCAGCTCGATGAACGGAATTGCCGCCTGGAAAATGAGCTGTGGGTAAAGATTGTGTTTGAATTTGCATCCGCCTACCACCACAACGTGATGAACCGGGATCACTTGTTGCAAGCGCTGGTGCCGCTCTACCGCGGAAGAATCTACTCCTTCATCGTGGAGCATCAGTCGTCAACGCCGGAAGAAATCGAAGCGGACACCGAAAAGCTATGCCTGGAATTCATCCGCCAAAAACCATACTTGCTGGAGAAATGGAAAGCGAAGTAGTGAGGTGACGTCATGAAACAGTTGATCGTTCAAGGACTGCAGCAGGCTTACCAGAATCTGGTGCACATGATCTCGGTGTTCCTGCCGCGCTTGGTGGCCATGCTGTTGATCATGCTGGTGGGGTTGTTCGTCGCGCTGCTGTTGAAGTACCTGCTGCGGCTGATCCTGCGCTTTACCCAGCTCAATCGCTTGTCGGAGCAGTCCGGAGCATCGCAGGTGCTGCGCAACGCGGCCCTGCCTACGATTAGCGAGCTTTTGACGCGGTCGTTGTTTTGGATCACCTGGTTGGGATTCACTCTCGTCGGAGTCAGCGTCCTGGGCATTCCCGAGTTGCATGAGCAGCTTTCCCGTTTGTTTCAACTGCTGCCGGAAATCTTCGTCGCCATTCTGATTCTGTTTGTGGGAGTGCTCGCGGCGAATTTCCTTTCGCGCGCGGCTTTGCTCGCGGCTGTGAATGCAGGCGTGCGATCTCCGCGGCTGTGGAGTGGGTCCACTCGTTTCGTGATTTTGATTCTGGCGATTTCCATGGCGCTCGAGCAAATCGGGCTGGCCAACCAGACAGTCACTTCCGCCTTCTCAATCATTTTTGGCGCGCTCATGCTGGCCCTGGCGATTGCGTTCGGATTGGGAGGGCGCGATCTGGCGCGCCAGACTTTGGAAAGGTATCTGGGTGACAGCAAGAGACGAGATCGCGAGAAGGAGAAAGAAGAAGAGCCGTCGCCGCTTTAGATCCTAATTTTTATTTCGTTTCGTGCCAGGGAATTCCAGCCTCCCGGAACCTTTCATATCCTGGAGGATGCTTTGACCGCTCCTAAAATGAAGACAGAAGATTTCGTCGAAATGCAGGAGTTGCTGCCGCCACTGCTGCCCGAATTTCTGGTGGCGCAGCGCTGGTTCGGCGGCAAGGCCCATCGCATTCGCGCTGCGGAGGTTGCGGACATTATTCCGTTCGGTGCTTCGCGGTCGGAGGCGTTGATCGTTCTGGCCCGCGTGGAATATGAGACGGGCGTTCGAGAATCGTATCTGCTTCCGCTGCTTGCTGAGGACGCGAACGACCGATTGCACGACGATGATTTACATCTCCTGAGAGTCAGCTTCCACGGAAGGAAACTTTTCCTCACGGATGCGCTGCGCAATGAGGATTTCTTGTTGACGCTTCACGGAGCGATTGAAGCGCAAGCGTCCTTTCGAGGACTGAATGGCGAACTACGCGCCCGCCAATCGAGTGCTTATCGCGATCTTTGTCCGGCGTCCACGGGTGTATTGAAGCCCAAGCCGATGGGGGTAGAGCAAAGCAACAGCTCAATTGTCTATGGGAATCGGCTGGTGCTGAAAGTTTACCGCCATGTGGAACCGGGGATGAATCCCGATCTTGAGATCGGGCGGTTTCTTTCCGAGCGCGCTCATTTCCCGCATGTTCCGGCGGTCGCGGGTTGGCTAGAGTATGTTGAGCGCGGCGGTCAGGAAACAACGGCGGGAATCCTTCAGCAATTCGTCCCAAATCAGGGCGACGCGTGGCGTTTCACGCTCAATTCGCTCTCAGAATTCTGGCTGCGCGCAAACGGGCGATTGGCAGAGCTTTCATCGCTCGATCCACCCGGCCTTTTTCCGCTGAAAATATCCGCGCAGCCCGCACCGGATATCGCGCGCGAATTGTGCGGATCGTATCTGGACGCAGCGGTGCTGCTCGCGCAACGAACCGCGCAGCTGCATTTGGCTCTGTCGTCCGAACCGAGCGTCGCGGCATTCGCACCGGAACCATACACGCTGGAGTTCCAGGCTGCGATGCTCGAATCGCTGCGTGAAAAAGCGCAGCGTTCGTTCGAGCTTTTGCGCGAACACATCGCGGAAGTGACGGGCGATACGAAAGCCGAAGAAGAGAGAGCGCTTGCCGCCGAACCTGAGGTTCTCCAAGCTTTTCACGCCGCTCTCAGCGAGCGGATCGCTGCGATGCGCACACGGATTCACGGCGATTATCATCTCGGCCAAGTTCTTTATACCGGCTCCGATTTCGTGATCATTGATTTCGAAGGCGAACCAGCGCGGCCCATCGCGGAACGGTCGGTAAAACTTTCGCCGCTACAGGACGTTGCCGGGATGCTGCGCTCGTTTCACTACGCCGCGTTTGCGTCGGTGTTCACGACGACCAATGCCGAAGAAGCTCACAGCGAACACACGCGCCAGCGATTGAAAGTGGCGCAGACCTGGTATTCATGGGTCGCGGCTGAATTCGCAAACGCGTATCTCGAGGAGGCGGACGACGCTTCGTTCATTCCAACGGATAAGGGGCAGCTCGCAAATCTGCTGCGGCTACATCTGCTGGAGAAGGCGGTTTACGAACTTAGCTACGAGCTGAACAACCGTCCTGATTGGGTTCGGATTCCGCTGACAGGAATTTTGAGCCTGCTAAATTCGGACGCCGGCCGATGAGCGGACCCGTCGAAAAACGACGCGGCGTGATGGCCACCGACGAACGACCTCTCGGCGCAGTGATGGCCGGCGAAAACGAGTGCAGTTTTCAGGTGTGGGCGCCGCGCGCGAAGAAACTCGAACTGCACATTACATTTCCGAGCGATCGAATCATTCCGATGCAATCCGCGGAGCGCGGCTACTTCTTCGCGTATGTTTCGGACGTGCGCCCCGGCGCACTTTATTTCTACCGGCTCGATGATGGGCGAGAGCGCCCCGACCCGGTTTCGCGCTTTCAGCCGCAAGGAGTCCACGGCCCCTCGCAGGTCGTGGACCAACACTTTTCGTGGACCGACCAACAGTGGCGCGGCCTCGCGCTCGACAAATATGTTCTGTACGAGCTTCACGTTGGCACGTTCACGCCCGAAGGCACATTCGACGCAATCATTCCGCGAATCGGCGCGCTCAAGGAATTGGGAATCACCGCACTCGAGCTGATGCCTGTGGCGCAGTTTCCCGGGAATCGCAATTGGGGTTATGACGGAGTTTATCCGTACGCCGTGCACGAATCGTACGGCGGCCCCGCGGCGCTGAAGAGGCTGGTCAACGTGTGTCACGAGCAAGGTATGGCCGTCGTTCTCGACGTCGTCTATAACCATCTGGGACCGGAGGGCAATTACTCCTCCGAGTTCGGCGGATATTTCACAGATTTGTACAAGACGCCATGGGGTCAATCACTTAATTTCGATGACCGCGACAGCGACGAGGTGCGGCGTTACTTCATCGAGAACGCCCTGCAGTGGATCACTGATTTTCATGTGGACGCGCTTCGGCTCGACGCCGTCCACGCGATCGTGGATCCATCGGCCGCGCCATTTTTGCAGGAGCTTGCGGATAAAGTTCATGCAAGGGCGGAAGAGCTCGATCGGCGCGTTTATCTTTTTCCAGAGAGCAACCGCAACGACGCGCGCGAGGTGGTTTCCGCGCGAGAGGGCGGGCTGGGGCTCGATTCCGTGTGGAACGACGATTTTCATCATGCGTTGCACGTTCTTTTGACCGGAGAGCAAACCGGATACTACGAGGATTTTCGCGGCGTCGAAGATCTGGCGCAGGCATTCCGCGCCGGCTTCGTTTACTCGGGGCAGTATTCGAAATATCGCGGCAGGCGCCACGGGAATAACTCGGAGAGCGTGCCCGGCGAGAAGCTAATTGTGTTCGCGCAGAATCACGATCAAGTCGGCAATCGCCTGCTCGGCGATCGCCTGGCTCAGACGGCGTCGTTTGACCACCTGAAGCTTGCTGCCGGCGTGGTTCTGCTGGCTCCTTACATTCCGTTGCTTTTCATGGGCGAGGAGTACGGCGAGACTGCGCCGTTTCTGTATTTCGTAAGCCACGGCGATTCGGCGCTGGTGGAAGCTGTGCGCAAAGGGCGCGCGGAAGAATTTGCGCGATTTCGCTGGGGCGGAGAGATTCCCGATCCGCAAAGTGACGAGACGTTTCGCCGATCGAAATTGAATTGGGATATGAGAAACGAGGGCCGGCACCGCGTGCTCTGGGACTTCTACCGCGAACTTTTGCGGCTGCGTCGCGAATTGCCGGCTTTGGCGCGGCTCGATAAGACGAGCGCCGAAGTCGTCGCTTATCCCCATGAGAACGCGCTGTTCGTCAGGAGGTCGAACGCCGGCAGCCAAATCTTTGCGGCATTCAATTTCAACACGCGCGCGGTTCCGCTGTCGGTGCCCGTCCCGGCGGGGAATTGGCGCAAACGACTCGACTCAGCCGAATCACAGTGGCAGGGGAACGGAAGCCAGGTTCCTGAAAGCTTGGATTCGCGAGGCGATGCGCGCCTTTTGATTGAAGCTTTGGCCTTCTGCCTTTTCGCGGAATCCGGGCCGCATGAGAAATAGCGAAAAGAGCTAGTCCTTCGCCAAACGAGCCATCAAATCGGGCGGCAATTGATTCGATAGCTCAAGGAAGACTCCATTGGTCCAACCGAAGCCGATCACGTTCTGCTTATAGCCCTCGACTATGTGAGTTATTGAAGTACGAGTGACCACATCGTATTTTTCGCGGATGGTCTTAGTGCGCTCGAAGTTCTCCAAAACCATGCTCAAGAATTTGTAGCTGACGCGATTGGCGTCCGCGTCATAGCCGTAGCGCCGCATACCCTCGATGGCCAATAGCTGAATCGGCGCCCAGCCGTACGGATAGTCCCATTGCGCTTGAGACTCCCTGCCGCTCATCACGATTCCGCCGGGCTGCTCGAAAAACGGAAGACTCCGCATCACTGCTTGCGCTTGCTCCTTCGACGCCAGCCCCGCCCACAGCGGGTAGAACGTGGTCGCGTACTTATATGTCGAGCGTGTCTGAGTGGTGAAATCGTAATCGAAATACAGTCCCTTCTCTTGGTCCCAGAAATATTTGTCAATCAGCGCGTGACGCGCAGCCGCTCTTTCGTTCCACTTTTTCGTGTCCGCCGGGCGTCCGAGCAGCTCGCTCATCCGCGCCAAATCCATTTCCGTTTTGTACAAGAGGCTGTTCAAACAGACGGGCGCATAGTGATGGGTGTCAGCGCTGAACGGACCGAAGCGGAAGGACACGTCGAATCCCGATTCGCGCATGCTCCGATCGCCTTTGTAATATTCGGAAGTCAAAGCGACGCGCGTCACTTTGTGGCAATGCTCATGCGACGTTCCAGCCGCTGATGCTTCGCAAGAGGGAAGCGAGAAGACGTGGCCGAGTATTTTTGTCGAGGACGGCGCCGAATCCACGCGAATCAAGTAGCGTTCGTTCGAGCCGCCATGCACGAAGAAAAATTGCGCTACACCACGGTAATAATTGTGCGGGCCGCCCACGATTTCAGGCACGGGACCTTCGCCGTGATCAAAGTAACGCGAGAGTCCCGTATCTCCGGCGAGATGCGGCGGCTCGGTCCATTGTTCGTAGTCGCGGACTGCATATCCGTACGCTTTTTCGAGCCACTCGCGATCTTGCACGCCTCGCGCCTTTTCGTCGTCATACACAGCCAAAATCATCGAGGTGAGGAACGGTGGCTGCGATCGCGTCAGGTAGTAAGTGCGGTTGGCGTTCAGTACGTCGCCGTAATTTTCGATCTCAAAGAAAAAATTGTCCACCATGCCTTTCGCCAGCTTCTCGCGATGATCGCGCAGCAGCCCCAAGATGATGAAGTAACTGTCCCAGCCGTACATCTCGTTGAACTGGCCGCCGGGCACAACGTAGGGGTTGTCGAGATACAGCAGCCCTTCCGTCGGAATCTTCGATATGTCCACATCGCCAGCCTTGCCGATGCGCTCGGGCAAATCTTCGACGCGAACTTTGCAAAGTTTTTGCATCTCGTCGAGCACGGGCGGCTCGGGCATTGCGGCGGGAAGATAAAGCACAGGCTCGCCCTGGGTCTTTACGTCCGTATAGGTCTTGCAATTGCTGAGCGAACGCGTGAGGTGGTCCCAGCCCTCTGAAATATATTGCTGGATGTTCGTTAATGAGTTGGACTTGCCGGTCATCTGCGCCTCAATGTCATAATACTTGCCTTCAATCCTTGGATTACTGCCGCATAGCAGTCCTAGAACCACGAAAGAACTTACAGCAGCGCGGCGAAATTCATTTACTGACATCGGCTTCCAGTGTCGCCAGATTGTGAGGGTCTTGCAATACCCGGACTGCCTGTTCTAGCAAATCTCGCCGACCGATGAGGTTGGGAGCCTACGGTTAAGAATCCCAATTTCTAAGGTGATTTACGGATGTGCGAGGGAATAGTCCTTTGGTAGTCTCGGTCAGTCATACCCTCATAATGCTTCGCCCATAAGGGGCAAGTCAGCTTCGGCGGCTTGCCCCTCTTCTTTTTGAGGAACGAATCGCCGCTTCTGCAATGATGATGTTGCCCGCTTATTCATCTGAATGTGAAGTTGGCCCGCGGCCGTGCGAGAGCGCCGTCACTGTGTACAATACGGGAGCACTTCAATATCGAGGCGAGACCTTATGTCCACTTACTACCTGCTGAAAACCGAACCTTCGGAATACTCGTTCGTTGATCTGCAGAAAGACTCCGCCACCGTGTGGGACGGCGTGTCGAATCCAGCGGCCGTGAAGCATCTGCGCGAAATGCATGCGGGCGCGCAGCTGGTCATTTATGAAACAGGAGAGCGCAGGAGCGCCGTAGGCACTGCCGACGTCGTTTCCGTGGATGCTTCCGACCCCCGAAAGCCCGTGGTCAAGATCAAAGCGGGGAAGCCGCTGGCCGAGCCGATTTCATTAGAACAGATCAAGGCAAGCAAGTTGTTCGCGGATTCGCCACTGGTGCGTATGGGAAGGCTCTCTGTCGTGCCGCTGACGGCTGCACAGTACAAATACCTGACCAGCCACTGATCTCGCTGGGGGCGCCTCAGGCGGCGCGGGCCGACGCAAACTTCAGTTCGTCTTGTCCTTCGAGTAGCACAGCTTTTCCAGATTGCATTCGAGGCACTTGGGATGGCGGGCGTTGCAAACGCGGCGGCCGTGCCAAATCAATTGGTGCGAGAAAATCACCCACTTGTTCTGCGGAATGATCCGCATTAGATCCTGCTCGATTTTTTTAGGGTCCGTATTCTTTGTCAGATCGAGCCGCGTGGAAAGCCGCTGGACGTGCGTATCCACTACCACGCCCGACGCAATGCCGAATGCCGTGCCGAGCACGACGTTGGCCGTCTTGCGCGCGACACCGGGTAAGGTAAGCAACTCCTCCATCGTTTTCGGCACTTCGCCGTGAAAATCCTCCAGCAGTTTCTTGCTTGCGCCCATGATGGATTTGGTTTTATTGCGAAAAAAGCCAGTGGGACGTATTTCTTTTTCCAGTTCGGCGGGGTTCGCATACGCAAGCGCTTTGGCGTCCGGATACTTTTGAAAGAGTTTCTCAGTCACTTGGTTGACGACGACATCCGTGCACTGCGCCGAAAGAATCGTCGAAATCAGAAGCTGGAAGGCGTTGTCGTATTTCAACTCGCAGGTGGCCTCCGGGTACGCTTCCTGCAATCCTTCCAGAATCGCGATAACGCGCGCGGGATTGGGCCCGCGGCCGAACGCCAACCCGCCCTTGCCAGCTTGTCCGCGCCCGGGCGGCTTCGCCTTGGGCTTTACAGACACAGGCAATTTTTTCGAGGCTGACTTCTGCTTTGGCGTTTTCTTTTTGGCTTTAGCCATCAGGCGGAAAAATATAACATATCCGACTACAGGAGTTCCGGGTTCCGCTCATTTGTGGCGACTGCGATTTTCAGACTGCAAAGAAGAGGTTCTGCGCAAAAGGCCATTCCGCGTCGAACCATTGCTGCACGCAGCGAAACCCCGTTTGCGCACCCATCTGAATCACGTCCTGCGGGTTGTACTTGTGCGAGCTCTCGGTCCAAATGGTCTCGCCCTCGCGCAAGTAGAACCGGAATCCGGCCTCGCGAATCGTCACGCGCTGCCAGGTCTTGGAAATCAGGTGCATTTCCACGCGGCGCTCGGCTTCGTCGTAGCGCGCGAGATGCCGAAATTGCTTCAGGTCAAAATCACCGCCGAGATCGCGATTGATGCGCGCTAGCAAATTCATATCGAACGCGGCGGTGACGCCTGCGGGATCGTCGTAGGCCAGCAACAGTTGCGACACCGGCTTTTCCAAATCCGTCGCCAGCAGGAGCGAATCGCCCGCGCGCAATATTGCGCGGACTTCGCGAAGGAATTGATCGCCCGCCGGACGGTCGAAGTTTCCGATGGTACTGCCCAAGAACAACACGAAAATCTGTTCCCCTTCGTTGCGCCTGGCGGACACTTCCTGCAGGCCATCCAGATAGGCGCGTTCAAACCCGACGATGCTCACTTGATCAATCTGGCCGATTTCGCGTTGGCAACGCGAGAGCGCGGTGCCGGAAATGTCTATGGGATAGTAGTGGACCCTCTGCCGCCGCGAAAGCGCCTCCAGCAGGAGCCGCGTCTTCTGCCCGCTGCCGCTGCCCAATTCCGCGACGATCACCGGCTGCGGCAGCAACGACACGATCTCCTGCGAATGGCGCTGCAGCAAGCGCATCCCCGCGCGGCTGAGCCCATATTCGGGCAAAAGGCAGATCACATCAAAGAGGGCCGAGCCAACCTCGTCATACAAATACTTCGAAGGCAGCTCTTTCTGACCCGGCTGACTGAGGCCCACCAACACTTCGGCGCAAAACTCGGGCGCGACTTGCGCCGGCGCACCGGCACTGACCATTCGGGGGGCGGTTCCCATGTATTATTCCTCCACGCATCGGAAGCTGGTGTATATGTATGGATAATGCGGCTGAAACCAGTTGCGGAATGAACGCCGGACCATGCAGGCATCGGTGCGCGGCGAACCGCCTTTCATTACGAAATGTTTCCCATCGAAAAAGTCCGCGGAATACCCGGGATAAAATTGAAATGGTTGGAATCCTGGCAGCGGGCCGAATAGCGTAGAGGTCCACTCCCAGCCGTTGCCCAATAGATCGTGCACACCGTAATCGCTGGCGCCCTGCACGTGTTCATCCACCGGCGTGGGATCCCAACTTTGATGATGGAAATTTCCTCGCGTTTCATCGGGAGGTTCATCGCCCCACGGATATTGACGCTCGCGCGCTTCGGTCGTGCCATAGGCTGCGCGATGCCATTGCTCTTCCGTGGGAAGTTTCTTGCCGGCCCACCGCGCGTATGCTGAAGCTTCCGCATGGCTCACGTAGACCGGCCACGACGGCGGCAGGGGAATCGAACCAAACATCGCGCGAAACTCCCATTGAGCGTCGGGATCGTCAGGCGAGCTATTTGATTTGAGCGTCCAAAAATGCGGGAATTCCAGCTTTTCCTTGCGGCGCCATTCCCAGTCTTCGTTGCGCCAATACTTGGCTTCCTGATATCCGCCATCCTGGAGGAATTTCAGAAACTCGGCGTTGGTGACCGGAAAGACGTCAATCGAAAAACTCGGGACCAGCACGCGTTGCGCCCCAAATTCGTTGTCCCAGCCAAAGGATTTCGCCGCGCGCGGTTGACCCAAGGTGGCGATGCCGGAGGGGATCGTAACTTCCCGAGCGTACGGAGCGGGCCGCGCATCGTGAGCCGGCGGGCCCTGCTGAATCTTTCGGGCGTAAGGCAAATTGTGCAGCAGATAAGCCAACGTCTCTTCGTGCATGAGGCGATGTTCGATGGCGACGTTGAGCAGAGTGCCATCGGCCAGCAAGGGATCCGTGCCCAGCGGCGAACCGGGCTCGCGCAGGCGCTCATCCAGTTTGCCGCGAACGCCGCGATTGTATTGTTCTACTTGAGCCAAAGACGGCCAATCGCCGGGCTTATCCATTGGCAAGCCGCCGCCCACCGGGTCAATCCCGAATGCAAACAGCTTGTCGAGGGCGCTGTCTTCCGACGAGATTCCCAGCGCCCCGCTCAAGAGGTTCCTGTCGAATGCTTCTAGGTGCCCCAGGTAAAAAATCAGACGGTGGCGCTCCGGAATCGGCCGGTCGTAGAACGTGTTCGGCGGGAGCAGCCGGAAAAGCGCATCGGTGCGTTCGCGCGCTTCCTGCAAGCGCACCAGCAAAGAAGGTTCCAGCTTCATCACTGCGCGGGAAGCTGTCACGGTTCACCTCGAAGAGGGAGGGACTCCTTTTTACCTCTGTGCCCGGTCGTGCGGCAAGCTATTTCGGTCCAAGCGGGATTAGATGCGGCTACCGGCAGAAGGTATCAGCCTTCGCGGGTCAAATAAAATACAGTAATCTCCGGAAGGCCTTACCGCGATGGCTGTAGGCGTTTTTCTCTCCCGGTGTCAGTTCCGCGTAGGTACGGCCGAGGTCCTCGAAGAGAAAGATGGGATCATAGCCGAAGCCGGAGCTGCCGCGCGGCTCTTTTGTGATTGCGCCGCTGGCCATATCTGAAACGACCGCGAGGGCGCGGCCTTGGGCCGCAATGGCTACGACACATACGAACTGGGCGTGGCGTGTGTCGCCCTCCTGACCATCCATCTCGCGCAGCAGCTTTTGGATGCGGTCGCCATCGCTGGCGCCGGGCCCCGCGTAGCGCGCGGAATGAACGCCGGGCGCGCCGCCGAGGGCCGGTAGTACTAGCCCAGAATCGTCGGCCAGGACCGTCTCATTTGTGAATCGGCTGTAGTGCAGCGCCTTGCCTGCCGCATTCTCCGCGAAAGTGGGAGCGGATTCGTCAAACGCGGGGAAGCTGGAAAAATCCGGCAGCAGCTCGATTTCTACATTCGTGCCGCGCGCCAGTTCCAGATATTCGCGCAACTTTCCGGGGTTGGAGGATGCCAGGAGCAACTTCATCGCAGTGCGCGGCCGCGCTGCGGCCTACTTGCCGCGAACCATGAATTTGATTTGCAGCAATTCCTGTTGCGCGCGCACCAGCGAGCGAATTCCGCCGGCGGCCAACTTCAGCAAGTCTTGCAGCTCAATGTCCGTGTACGGACGGCCTTCGGCGCTCGCTTGCACTTCCACAAACTCGCCGCTGCCGGTCATCACCACGTTCATGTCCACTTGCGCGCGCGAGTCTTCTTCGTAAGCGAGGTCGAGCAGAAGCTCGTCTGCCACGATGCCGACGCTCGTCGCGGCGAGAAAATCAATCAGCGGCACCTTGCGCAGAATTCCGGCCGCGACCATGCGTTCGAGGGAAAGCGCGAGCGCGACGAATGCGCCAGTCACCGAAGCCGTGCGCGTGCCACCGTCGGCTTGAATCACGTCGCAATCGAGCCAGACGGTGCGCTCGCCGAGCGCCTTCAGATCGGTCACGGCGCGCAGCGTGCGTCCGATCATGCGCTGAATTTCCAGCGTGCGTCCCGATTGCTTGCCGCGGCTGGATTCGCGCGGCGTGCGGCTCTCCGTTGAGCGCGGCAACATCCCGTACTCGCCGGTCACCCAGCCTTTGCCGGAGCCTTTCAAGAACGACGGCACCCCATCTTCGATTGTCGCTGTCACGATCACTCGTGTGTCGCCTGCTTCGATCAGCGCGCTGCCCTCGGCGTGGGGAATAAAATCAGGCGTGATTTTCACCGGCCGCAGTTCGTCCGGCATGCGTCCATCGGCTCGCAACTAGGAATCTCCCTTCGTGCGTCTAGGCTTGGAAATTACGGAAGTTCTGAGCACTTAGTGTGACGATTGCCCGCGAAAGTGTCAACAATTCCTGAAGGTTGGCACAGCCACCCCCGGCTGCGCTCCGGTGAATTCGAGCGAAGCCGCCAAGATTGTGGGGAAGCAATTTTTTCGAGAATTAGGAACGGGCGCGTTTGTATCGGTCGAAAATGAGCAAGCACGCCGCCGCCATCATCAGGGAGGCAAAGATACGCACATGAGAGATGAACCCGCTACTAATCAGAAGAAGCGCGAAACCTACCCACGACAGGGCGCCGAATTTGACCTTGGCCTTGGGGGTGGTGGCGTCGCGCAATATTGAAGCCGCAAGCTGGGGCGATGTTTGCCGTTGAACGAAGTAATCGACCACACCCAGAGACCCGGCCGAGATATTGAAGTAGGCCCACAGCTTCATGTTTTTTGTGACGAAGACGAATATCAAGCCGGAGACCCAAGTGGATACGGCTATCCATCCCAATGGCGTGAACTTGTCCGACGATTCTGATTTGGCGGTAGCACCCAACATTAGTCGAACCCTAACATAAAATCGCGGGTATTTCGATATTCGGCTTCGTCGGGGTTACGAAGAAGAATTCTATCGCAAGGGTTTGGAGTGAGCAGCCTGGACAGGCGGCGCCGGCTTCTGGGAACTGTTCGAGGGGGCGGGTGCCGGCGCCGCAAGTCCAGGAGGATTCAGATCGAAGAAACCGGTGAGATCCACGTGGCCCGCCAAAGTTTCTGCTTCCTGGCCGTGAATCAGAATTTTCAGGCGGTGCAGAATCGGGACGTTATTTTCGAGCGTGCGAGCGATCGAATTCACAGCCAGTTCCTCGCTCAAAATTCCCGAAGGAGTCTCGGACGCAAGCGCGTCTGAAAAATCAGCGATCGCCGTGCCGTCGGGCAGGATGTAAAAACCCAGCACGGTGGCATCGGCCGGCAGCGTGCGCTGGTCGTCGCTCGGCACGTTGGCGATCAGCTCGTCGAGCACCTGGCGCCCGCGCTTTACCGGATCCGCCGAGAGCGGCAGTTGCACGTTCACGGGTGTGAGCGTGTCCGGGCCAGAGGCCCAAAACATTTTAGCCTCTACCAGAACATCGGTCGGCGTTGAAACCGTCGGTTTTAGTAGATCGCGGCGCGCTTCTTCTTCCGACGATTGCGCCTCGGACAGGTTTTGAATCCGCTCGTGCAAACCGCGCAGGCTGATTAGACCGATGACCACCGCCACCGACAAGATTGCTAGCGTAATTTTCAGATTGCGCGGCATTATTTTGCCCCGGCCGGTACGGCGGAATTCGCGGGCGTAGAGCTCAACGGACGCAATATCTGGACGCCGCGCACAATCGCGGCTGCGAGCGGCGCGCCCATGGCCAGCAGGATATTGGGATCACCGATCGAGATGCTTGAGAGTTCGACGGCAACGGCGGGCGCCGCCACCGAACGCAGCTCGCGCACGGCAAAGCGCGTAGATATTGCGGGCGATCCGTTGAATCTCTGCGCTAATTGCGCCTGCAGTGCGTCCGCAAGTCGATAGCTGGCGGCCATAAAGGGTTGCTGCGCTTCGTTCCACGGAACCAAACCGTTCGCGCGAGCGCTCGTCGGCTGTGCGGCAGCTGGCACGCCCGTGCCCGAGCTGTCCGCTGAAGTCGCGGGTGCCAGCGGAGTCGCAAACTGGTAGGAATAGGCACGCGCCGTGCCAATTTTTCCCGTGGACGAGACGTGCAGGCTGATAAAGATTGCATCGCGGTAGCCGTTCGCGACGGCCGCGCGGTCTTCGTACGAAGGATTCGAATCGTCGTTGCGCGTCATGACCACGCGATAGCCTTGACGCTCGAAATCGCTGCGCAACATTCGCGCAAAAATCAACACTACGTCTTTTTCCACCTGGCCGTTTTGCCCGCGCGCACCATTATCCGTTCCGCCGTGCGCCGGATTGATCACGATGGTCGGACCTGAATGCAGCGGAGGCGGCAGAGGATTCTGGCCGGGAGCGGTTTGCGGCGGTGTCGGCGGCGTTGCGGGATGCGCTTGTGCCGGCGCAGGAATTTGCGCGGGAGTCTGAGACTGTTCTTGCCACGCCGCTGCACGCGCGGCAACTGGCATTGAAATCATGGCGAGCGCGATTATTGCGGCGAGTGGCAAACGATGCACGGCGAAAAGGATATCAGAAATGCTGCGACACGGAGCCGCCAAGAAACCCGCGCGTTGCTGTGAGTTAAGCATCCTTGCGGATCATATCCGAGGCCTTTTCCGCGATCATGATGACCGGGGCGTTTGTATTTCCAGCGGGGACCCGCGGCATGATTGAAGCATCCACCACGCGAAGCCGCTCGATTCCGTGAACTCGCAACTTGGCATCAACGACAGCTAGCGCATCGTTTCCCATTTTGCACGTCCCGACCGGGTGGTAGAGGGTTTCCAATTCATTGCGCAGAAATTCCACGATCTCGTTGTCGGTTTTCGCCGCGTCGCCCGGATGCAACTCGTCTCCGCGAAAGAGATCGAACGCCTTCGTATGTGCCAGCCGCCGTGCCAGGCGCACTCCTGCGATCATCGTGCGCAAGTCGGCGTCCGTCGAAAGATAATTCGCGCGGATCGCCGGAGCGTCCAGCGGATTCGCGGTGCGCAGCGAAATGCTGCCGCGGCTTTCCGGTGTAATCAGCGTGGGACCGAATCCGAAGCAATGTTCCTTGCGGCGCATCAGTCCGTGGGCGCGATAATACGCCGGCCCGAAGAGCAACTGCAGATCCGGAGTCTGCGTTCCCACGCGCGTCCGCAGGAACAAGCCAGCCTCGGCGACGTTCGAGGTGAGCGGCCCGGACTTAAAAATGAAATAGCGCAGCAGGTTCGCGAGCGTCTCTGCGCCGTCCAGACTGACTTGCTGCTTACACAGGTAGCCGACCGAAACCATCGGATGGTCCTGCAGGTTTTGTCCGACGCCCGGCAAATCGTGAACGACGGTAATTCCGAGCCGCCTGAGCGCGTCCGCAGGGCCAACGCCAGACAACATTAATGCCTGCGGAGAATTGACCGTCCCGCCCGCTAAAATCACTTCGGCGTCAGCACGCGCCATCTGCAGCCTGCCATCGCGCGCAAATTCCGCGCCGCGTGCCTGACCGTTTTCGACGAGCACCCGCGCAACGTGTGCACTCGTGAGTACAGTAAGGTTCGGCCGGCCGAGCGCTGGCTTCAAATAACCGTTCACCGCGCTGCAGCGCGCGCCGTTCTTCTGCGTCAACTGGTAAAGTCCGGCGCCCTCCTGCGTAGGGCCGTTGAAATCCGGATTAGCGGGAATTCCGACTTCGCTCGCCGCAGCCAGGAAAGCCCGGGTCAGCGGATTCACGCATCGGGGATCGGCGACATGAATGGACTCGCCCACGCCGTGAAGCTCGGAAGCTCCGCGCTCCTGGTCCTCGGATTTCTTGAAGTAGGGGAGGACGTCAGCGAATCCCCAGCCTGCATTGCCAAGATCTCGCCAGCCGTCAAAATCCGCGGCATTTCCGCGGATATAAATCATGGCGTTGATGGAACTTGAGCCACCCAGCACTTTTCCGCGCGGCCAGTACAGCTTGCGATTATGGAGTTGTGGTTCTGGATCGGTGGAATAGTCCCAGTCCACGGCGGTCTTGAAGAGCTTCGAAAACGCAGCGGGAATGTGAATTTCTCGCGCGCTGTCCTTACCACCCGCTTCGAGCAGCAGCACGCGCGTGCGCGGGTCTTCGGTCAGCCGCGCCGCCAGCACACACCCAGCGGACCCGGCTCCCACAATAATGTAGTCGTATGCTTTGGCCGTCGGCGCCATGGAGGGTGCAGGAATTAAATGCTAACTGACGCCGAGCGGCAACCTCAATTGTCTGGGGAAAAACGTCGGCAATGCTTGCGAGCTGGCGTCAAGCTACGCAGCCTCGCGCTCGCTTTTCAGCGCGGCAGGTTTCCAGCTTTCGCGCCGCAATCCAGAAGTCGCCCAGTACACGAGGAATCCGGCAGCGATCAGGATCATTCCAAAAACGAGCCCAGTCATGCCCAGAATAGTCTCGCCCTCGCCGTGGACAATCGAAAATCCGATCAGCAGCACCGGGAACACGCCGCAAAGAATGACGCCCCAGAGCCCGCCGGGCACTTTGAATGGCCGGCGCAACGTCGGCTCCTTGATGCGCAACACAATCAAAGCGATGAACTCGAGCGACAGGCTCGTCCCGTAGAGCAGCACGTCTATCGTAACCAGCCGCTCGAATCCGAGGCCCAGGCAAAGCGCCCAACACCCGGCCAATACAGTGATCGCCACCCAGGGCGCGCGCGTCTTCGGCTGCAGCTTGCTGAATACCGAGGGCAGCAGGCCATCCTGCGCCATCGCCAGAGGCAATCGCGAATAGCTCATCACTAGCGCGTTGAACATGCCGAACGCGCTCATCATGCCGCCCAGGACCAGCGCCACGCGAAAACCGCGCGCCACCAGCGGTCCGCCGACCAGGCCGCCCATCATCCCGGCGAGATCCGCCCAAGAGCCCGTCTCGAATGACGCCGCCGGCACGCCGGTCAGCCACATCGCCGCAAACGGAAGCACGTAAGTGAGCGCAACCACCATTACTGCTAGGAGCATCGCCCGCGGATAGGTCGTTTGCGGACGCTTTACCTCGGTTGCAATCGTGGACGCGTTGTCCCAGCCCATGTAATTCCACATACAGATGAGTAACCCGCCGATCAATCCGACGTCGGAGGTGGTAGGCGCGGTCACCGCGCCAGCCAGCGCCCCCATTTTCATCGGCGCAATCAGGACAATCAACACGAACGGCGCCGACAACAGGAAGAAGAGCCAAAGAGAACTGATGGCCACTACGCGAATCCCCGCGATATTCATCAGCGTGCAGATCGTCACCACGCCAAGCGCCACCATCCATCCGCGATGTCCCACGGCGAACCACGGCACCAGACGCGTCAAATAGGCCACAAACAGCGTGGGATAGATCGCCATATCGAAAATACTGGCAACCAGCGACAGCCAGGCTTCCTGGAATCCCCAGAAATTGCCCATCGCGCGGCGCACCCAGGCGTAATAGCCGCCTTCCGCCGGCAGCGCGCTCGATAGCTCGCCAATCATGAACGCGGTCGGCAGGCTCCAGAGCAGCGGCGTCAGCAGCAGCAGTAAAATCCCGCGGCCGTAGCCCGCGCCGTGGATGATGTCTTCGGTGCCATACGTGCCGCCAGACACCATAAAGAATGTCGCGGCCACCAGCGGCCAGAGCGTGAGCTTTACATTTTTCTTTGTGGATGTAGCTGCCCGGGAAGGGAATTGGGCTGGGAGGGATAAAGTGCTCAATTTTTTGTCGCGTCCTCCATCAGCGATCCTCGCTCTCTTCCCGCTTGCGCGCGGAGCGAGTTCGCAAAATGCAGAATACGGATATTCACACTCGATGCAAGAGAAATGTGCAGAAAAATGAAATTTTTTTCGGCGCGGAAAGTTGTGGCGACTGCCTTGAGGTTCAGATTCAAACGGTGCTGCTGGTTCGTGCGACTCTCGAGCGGCGGTTTTAGTCTTGTGGCTTGCTTTCCGCGTGCCGCGCTTCCCGGCGAGCACGCTGCTCGTTGGCCCATTGCTGTTGCTGGTCTGGAGTCATCGCGCCCCACACCTGCGCGCGCGTCTCTTTGCGGATTTCCCGGACCTTGCGCTCCTTGACTTCGTCGCTGAGCGAAGAATCCTTCTGTACGTCGAGCACTTTCTGCTTGGCATCCTCGCGGATGGACTTGATCTTGTCCTTCTGCTCGTCCGTGAGGTGGAGAGCGTCGTCATTTTCGGGGGCGTCGGCGTCCAGCTTGGCGGTCGGTTTGCTGTTTTGCTGGGCCTTGCTGGACGGCGCGGCTGCGTTTGGGGACCCCGACTCGCCGGAGCTGCTTTGTTGGGCGTACGCGGTCGTTGCAAAGCCCAGAACCAGACACAAACTTGCGGTCAAAATGATCGCGTGAACCGTTTTCATGGAATTATTCCTCCGAGGAAGCAGCCCTAGGTTCCGGGAAAACTATCTTCGAGCGTTCGCGTGGTGGCCCGACTTCCGCCGCCATTTTCGCACTACTTTCAGATTATGTCCCCCGCAGATTGCAAATCGGTATCCGCTTCGCACGTAAACCGGGCTGTGGATTGCCAAGTCGGGCCGTCAAAAGGCTACTTCGACTGCGAACCTTGCTCCAGCTCGGTGAGTGCCGCCAGCACTTCCTGGCTGTGCTTGGCAGGGTCCACGTCCAGGTATTCTTTGACGATGACGCCTTCGGGATTCAGCAGGAATGTATGCCGCGCCGAGAGCTTCTTAAAGGGCAGATTCAAGATTGAACCATATTCCTCGGATACCTTATGGTCCGTATCCGCGAGCAACTTGAAGTTCAATCCTTCTTTTGTGCAGAACTTCTCATGCGATTCCGTCGAATCCACGCTGACGCCGAGAATCACGGCGTTCTTTTGCTCGAACTGAGCCAAATCGCGCTGAAAATTGTGGGCCTCTTCCGTGCAGCCGCTGGTGAAATCTTTGGGGTAGAAGTACAGCACCACCCACTTGCCGCGATAATCGTGGAGATTGACTGACTTGCCTTCCTGGGAGTTGAGCGTGAAATCGGGAGCGGACGTACCGACCGCGGGAGCTTTTTCAGACGCGCTCAAGGTTCTGTAAATCCCGGCGGCCAGAACCACAGCCAGCGCGGCCAGGACGACGGACTGTACACTCCAAAATCGCGAATTTCTCATGATTGGCCCTCCTACGCACTAGCCCCGGTTCATTATGCGCCGTGTCCCGGCATGGTCAAAATCCCCGCTCTCCCGCTAACGTACCAGCCCCAGGCTGCCGATGAAGGTAGCGAGTCCGGGTTCCGTCTGTGTCCGTGCCGCCTGTTCGATTCCTGGGGGCACGGCGATCCTCCCAGGGCCACGCCAGGGCACCAGGGAGCAAGCGAGTTTCGTTGGGAGATCAAAAGTGAAGAAACTCAAAATCCTCATTGTGGATGACTCTTCGGTCATGCGGAAAATCGTGGAACGGGCTCTGCGTCAGGCGGGGTTGGATATCGGCGAAGTCGTAGAAGCCGCCAATGGCGCTGAAGCGCTCGCGGAGGTCCAAAAGGGTTCACTCGATCTCATCCTGAGCGACATCAATATGCCCGTAATGGATGGCCTGGAGTTCCTGAAGAGCATGGCCGGAGTGGAGGCTGCCAAAGGCGTGCCAGTGGTGATGATCACCACCGAAGGCAGCGAAGCCCGTGTCGTTGAAGCTCTATCGGCCGGCGCCAAAGGCTACCTCCGCAAACCCTTCACCCCCGAGCAAGTCAAGGAACGGGTCACTCCGCTACTCGCTGCCGCAGTGTGAACTGGATCGCCAACGATTAACCTAACCGCGCAGCAAAAGCGCAGCAATCGCTGCGCCGCCGCAACATCCGCCGCGGAAGTTCCGCTTCCCACTTGCTACCGCAATGCAAATATGGTGGAGGCGGGGGGAGTCGAACCCCCGTCCGAGAAGCCTTGCAACACGAAGCCTACATGCTTATCCCGATCCAAAGGTTTCGCTGGCGGAGCTCAGAGCGGGCAAGACGCGCCGCCAACTAGTCCGATGATCTCGCCGCCGCAATCCGGACCGAAAAGCGGCGGCCAGCCTACTGTGTGACGCCCTTACTCAAACGCGTAGGTGACGCCTGAGGGAGCGCGTAGCCTAATCTAAGTTAGGCTGCGAGTGCCAACTGTGAGTTGCCAGTTGTTTTGTTTCACCCGATTACGGGCAGGTGACGCCCGGCATGCCTTCGAGCCGCGACAGCTTCCGTCGAAACCGTGTCGCCCCCGTTGGACACCACTAGAATATCATCCCGGAGCGGCTTCAGGGAGTCAGAGCGGTGATCAGTTCGGCATGCTGCGGATAACGCGCGATCAGCTCCTGGCGTTCTCCGGTTTCGTAGTCTTCGTATTCAAATCCCGGCGCCATCGTCGTTCCCAGCAACGCGTATTTCCCGCCCTTCTTCAGGCGCGAGCCTTGCCAGACCCCGCCAAGAACGTTGTGCTGCAATCGCATGCCGGAAGCGATGTCCTGGCCCAGCAGCAGCACTTCGCCGCTAGCGTCCGGCTTGAGTTGCAGCATCTCCACCGGATCGCCAAGGTAAAAATGAAACATCTCATCTCCGCGCACGCGGTGCATCGCGGAGAAAGTATCCGGCGTCAGCAAATAATAGATCGCAGTGGATAACGACCGGTCACCGGGATAACCGCCCAGCGCGCTACGAGGCACCGTTGCGGCAGACCGGTAAGTCTCGGCGAAATACCCGCCTTCGATCGGATGAGGCTGCATCTTTGAGAGTTCGCGAATCTGCTCTGCGGTCAACATGCTCTGAATTTACTCCTCAAGAGGTTCACAGCCCACGCCAGTAACGACGCCTATCTTATTCCAGTCATCCCGCGGACCCCAATTTCGAATCGCCGCTGTGACAGCTACATGGCAAGCACCGCACTTTGGAATGTCAGTTGACACTCCCCGGTACCGTTTTCATAATCGAAAAGAGGCGAACACTCCCTTGACGGCACGGCCAAAGACGTTGGAGCATGCCCTGGAAGAGGCGGTTTCGCGCGCTCTGCGCGACAATCTTGCCCCTTTGCAGCGCACTGCGGACGAACTGCATCATGCCTACGCGGACCTTGTCGCCGCCTGCGCCTCCAGCCGCCCCAGTAACGCCTTGCCGGCCCTTTTGCGCGCTCAAACCTCTGCATCCGCGCTGGCTGCGGGCCTTTCCGTACTTTCAAACTTCGTTGCCGTGGCCCTTGGCCCTCGCGAACACCAATTTTCAGAGGAGCCGGAGTCCGCGCACGCATCTCGCGGCGTTGCGGTGGAAGAACCGCCCGCGCCGGCTGCAGCTCGTCCAGCTCCCACAGAGCCTGAAGTCGAATGGGTCGAAGAACCTGAAGAAGTCTTGGCTGAGCCGGCCGCAGAAAAGGTGTCGCACACACCGGCCGCGCAGCATCCAACTGCTCATGAGCCCGAGCCGCTCACCGAATCCGACGTCGAAGAAGCTGCCATTGCGGCCACTGAGGCGTTCGATGTCGCAAGTTTGCCCGCCGAGATGCAGGACTTGCATCGGCGCGCCAATCGCGTGGCTAAAGTTGCCATGCAGGACATCAAGTTGCTCCGGCCGAAAGACGTTCGACTCGCTCGTGAGCAAAAAGATATTTGCAGCAGATTGCGCGGCGATCTGGACAAAGCCCGCAAGGAATACGATCGCCGCTTCCGCGCGATTCACGACCATCCCGTGGATTATTTCCATCATTGGGTCGTGGAAATACTCGCCGACGGCGACCCCGAGGCCCTCGGAGAATATCCGTACCCCTCGCCCGTTCTGCGGCATTAATATATCGGCAATGAAAATTCTCGGCCCTCTTGGTCGTATCGGTATATTCCTACTCGTATCGTGTGCCGCTGCGCCGCACGCGCTAGCTCACGTCACGACGACCGCGGCCACGAAGCCTTCCAAAGCCAAAGCAAAATCGTCAGAGGCCATTTCTTCGAAACAACTCGAGCAATGGTGCCGCGGGCTGAAGCAGAAAAACTCGGCAGCACCTTACGCCAAATTGAGTGTGGTCGCGTCGCGGAAACCTTCGGGAGTTCTGGGCGCGCGCGCGGCTCTCGCGCTGGGTTATTACGACTACACCAAAGGGCATTACGCGCAGGCATCCAAGTGGCTAGGCATCGCGCAGGCCGATCCGCTGCTGCAGGACTACGCACTCTATTGGAACGCCGAGACCAATCTGGCGCTGAACCACAACGCGGAGGCTCTCGCGCAGTTGAAACGCTTTCGCCACGACTATCCTGATTCGGTGATCACCGACGAAGCGCTGCAGGCGCTCGGAACCGTCGCGCTGGCGACGAATCAGCCCGCCGAAATTCTCAATGCTTTGGATGCATATCCCCAGACCAAAGACAAGCCCGCGTTGCTCTTCCTGCGCGCGGAGGCTCGCGAACAATCCGCGCAACCGCTGCAAGCGGCCGCCGATTACGAGGCGGTCTATTTGCGTTTCCCCTCGAACGAACAAGCGCGCGAGGCGGGCGAAAAGCTGGGTTTCCTCCGCAGCTCGCTGGGCGACCAGCTTCCGGCAATCCCCATCGAGCGCCAGATCGAACACGCTTCCACGACTTTCTCGGCGCGGGAATGGACCGAGGCGCGCAACGAATATTCGCACTTGCTGGCGCAACTCACGGGGGCGGACCGCGAGCGCGCCGAACTGCGCATCATGGAATGCGGCGTTGCGTTAGGTGCCGGGATATCGCAAATCGCCGCATTGAAGATTATCGACCCCGACGTAGATGCCGAACGCTATTACGCAATCGCGAATTATTATCGCGACATCCCAGCCGAAACGGAGATGTCGGCGGCTATCGAATCTGCCGCGTCGCGCGCGCCGGCCAGCCGCTGGACCGAATCGGCGTTGTTTCTCGGTGGTAATTATTATTGGGTCCAACTCGATCGCGACCGGGCAGCGGCATACTATAAACGCCTCTCGGACAATTTTCCGACGTCCGCTGAAGCCCTGCCGGCTCAGTGGCGCGTCGCTTGGACTGCGGTACTGAAACGCGAGCCCGACGCCGCCGCGGATTTGGCTGAACATCTGCGCCGTTTCCCGGGTTCGCAGTTCACTCCCGATGCGCTTTACTGGCTGGGACGCCTTGCCGAGGAATCACACAACACCGGCCTCGCGCGTAGCTATTACGAAAAACTCCAGGATCGTTTCCCGCAGAATTATTTCGCGACTGAAGCGTCGGTTCGTCTGAACGCGCTTGGCGCCGGGCCTGACACGGATCCCGACGTGCTCGCGACGATTCCTCCATTGCCGCCAGCGATGACGCTGGGCCCCACGATTCCTGCCGCAGCTGAAAATCGCCAGGCGCGAGCGGACGCATTGCGCTCGATAGCTTTTGACGCATCGGCGGAGCTCGAATTGCGCGCCGCCTTCGCTGCTACCGGCGAGCCGCGACTCCTTCTGGAGGCCGCTCAGGAAGCAGTCGCCGCCGGCCACGTCGGCGCGGCCATCGTCACCATCCGCCAGATTTATCCGCAGATCGAGTGGCGTCCATTCAGCGAAGTTCCGCGCGAAGTGTGGCTCACTGCCTTCGCGATGCCGTACCAATCTTCAATTCTTTCCCGCTCTTCTCAAGCAGGCGTGGATCCGATGCTCACCGCAGGGTTAATTCGCCAGGAGTCCGCCTACGACCCCGAAGCTCGCTCGGGCGCGAATGCCCGCGGCCTGATGCAGCTTCTTCCGAAAACTGCGCGCCGCTTCGCCAAGCAGGCCCGCGTGCGTTACTCCACTCCCATGCTTTTCGAGCCTGATTACAATATTCATATCGGCACGATTTATTTTGCGGGTTTGAAGCGTGATTTCGGCAGCGTGGAATCGGCGCTTGCGGCTTACAACGCCGGTGAAGACCGCGTGACGTTCTGGACCACGGGCCAAACCTATCGCGAGCCAGCGGAATTTGTGGACTCGATTCCATTCACCGAAACCCGCGAATACGTCGAAATCGTTACGCGCAACGCCGACATCTATCGTAAGTTGTACGGGGCGACGCAATCCGAACGAGGCGCCAAGAATGAATCCCGCAAAGCCGGAACCGGCTCTGGCCGCTAGTCCGCGCCTTTCCTCGAAGGCCGCGCAGTTCACCGAGTCGGTCATCCGCGAAATGACGCGCCTGGCGCTGCAGCACAAGGCCGTTAATCTGTCTCAGGGATTTCCCGATTTTCCCGCACCCGCCGAAATCAAGCGCGCCGCGCAGGATGCCATCGAGGCGGACATCAATCAGTACGCCATCACCTGGGGCGCGAAATCCCTGCGCAACGCCATCGCCGATAAATTTTCGCGCACGATCGGCACGCTGATCGATCCCGAGCGCGAAATCACCGTTTGCTGCGGCTCTACTGAAGCGATGATCTCGGCGATGCTCGCGATAATCAATCCCGGCGACGAAGTGGTGGTCTTCGAACCTTTCTACGAAAATTACGGTCCCGACGCCATTCTTTCCGGCGCCACGCCGCGTTACGTCAAGCTGCATCCGCCGCACTGGACATTCGATCCGCGGGAGCTTGCAGCCGCTTTCGGACCAGCCACGAAAGCGATCATTTTGAATACGCCGAACAATCCCACAGGGAAAGTTTTCACGCGAGCCGAGCTCGAACAAATCCGTGACCTCTGCGTCGAACACAACGCCTACGCCATCACCGACGAAATCTACGAGCACATGCTCTACGACGGCGCGCGGCACATCTCGATGGCCACGCTCGAAGGCATGCGCGAGCGCACTATCACCATCAATGCGCTGTCGAAAACTTACAGCGTCACTGGCTGGCGAGTTGGCTGGGCCATCGCGTCGCCCGAAGTGACTTCGGCGATCCGCAAGGTCCATGATTTTCTTACGGTCGGGGCGGCCGCGCCGTTGCAGGAGGCGGGCGCTGTCGCGCTGCAGTTTCCCCAGGAATACTACGCGACGCTCGCCGCCGAATACACGCAGCGCCGTGAACGATTGCTCGGCATCCTCACCGGCGCGGGCTTCCAGTGCTTCAAACCCAGCGGCGCGTACTACATAATGACCGACATTGCCGCCTTCGGCTTTCCCGACGACGTGACCTTCGCGAAATATCTAGTCACGGAAATTGGCGTCGCCGCGGTTCCGGGTTCAAGCTTCTATCGCAACCCGGCCGACGGCCGCACCCATCTCCGCTTCACATTCTGCAAAACAGAGAAAACATTCCAGGCCGCCGCCGAACGCCTGACCAAGCTCAAGAAAAGCGCGTAGCCCTCGAGCTCCGTGGCGTTGCTCGGGACTCGCGGCTTTCTCCTCATTTTGTCTGTGAACTGTGTGTCGATTCTTTGCCTCTTCGGCCGAAGCCACACCGTGCCCGTGCCAATGACGCCGGACTCTCTGCGCCCTTTGCGTCTCTGCGGTAAGATTCTGTCCTTTGCTCTGAAATCGCAGCGCAAAACCTATGCTAAAATCCGCGGTAGATTTTCAGAATGGAGGCGAGCCTATGCCCGTGGAAATTGATCTGATCCCGCCCGGCACGCGGCTCACCGCGAATGGCGATGGGGAAGCCCGCGACATCGGCGCCAGCCAGACGCGCACTTTCCTGTGTTCCATGGACATCACTGAGCAGATCGAACAAGAATCCGTGGACGTTTCGATTTGGGGATCCGCAGACGGCCAGGAGTGGGGAAAAATGCCGTTGCTCAAAATGCCGCAGCGTTTCTACCGCGGAGATACTCGCCAGGTCTTGGATCTCAGCATGAAGCCCGAAATCCGCTTTCTTCGCGCGAAGTGGGAACTCACACGCTGGGGCCGTGTCGCGCCGCATCCCATGTTCGTTCTCGGTTTTTACTTGATCGAAATTCCAACGTTCGTCGCGCAGACCGCTGCACGGTAATTCTACGAGCGGCGCAGACTCGCACTTTCCAATCGCGCTTTTGTTTCAGGGCTTCTGGGCCGCCGCTGGCGTGGTTTGCGCCGCACCAACTTTCTGCGCAACTAGATCGCGCAATTGCTTCGCGCGAATCCCCGCCGGACTATCGGGATCGAGTTTCAGGTAAGCGTCAATATCCGCGAGCAAAGCCGGGTAATCCTTCTGCTGCAGATGAATGTTCGAAAGCAGCCTGTACACCACCGGAGCGCTCGGCGCCAAAGATTTTGCCTGCTCGGCGGACTTCAGAGCATCGGGAAGCTTGTTTTCGGTAAACAGCGCGCGCCCCAGTTCATAGTGTCCGAGCCAATAGTTCGGGCTCAGTTCAATCCCCCGGCGAACTGCCTTCTCGCCCTGAGCGGTATCTCCACGCTCTAGCATCATAGTGCCGAGACCCACTTCTGCTTCCCCATAGCTGTCGTGGCTTACTTCGATCGATTTTCTCAGGCTGGCTTCCGCTTCGGGCTTCTTGCCCAGAGTCGCGTCCGCCAAAGCGACCTGATAATAGGCTTCGTAATAGCCCGGCGCTACTGCAATGGCGGAATGAAAATCCGCCATTCCGGCGTTCTTGTTTTTATCCACGTAGAATTTTTTCTCGCCCGAAATCAATAAATCGCGCGCGGCCTTCGGAATAGACATTTCATGCGCAGAGATGCTTGCCGCGGGCGCTGACTCGGTGGCAGCGGCAGCGATTGGTTTCAGGTAAATCGGTATACCGCGGTCGGAATTGAAGCTCAAATCCACGCTGGTGCTGGTTGATTCGAAAGCGACCGCGGACACTTGCAATATGTAGTTGCGCCGTGCCAGCCCGCGAAACGCGAAATCGCCCGAGTCTCCCGTGATCGTTTCCTCGATTAAATTTCCGCCTCCGTCGCACAAGCGCACATTCGCATGCAGAATCGGGTGATCGCCAGTCTCCGTGTAGATCGTGCCCGTCAGAGTCACCCTGTTGCCGGACGTATCACCGAATTGCGCTAAGGTTCTTACAGGGTACGACGCGATAAGCAGAAGGAGTAACGAGGGCATTACGATTGGCCGAATCATGGGCCACCCCCAACCGAATCAATTAGCGCGAGTATAACACCGCGTTGCATGGAAGGGCGCGCTGTTCGCCACTGCACGCTCGGCGGCGTCTATCGCGCAGTAATTGGGTTCAAATCGAACGTCTGCAAGTACGCCGGCACCGCGACCGGCCAATGAAAGCGCGCGGCGACGCCGGCGCGCAATGCATCCAGCGCGTTCGGTTCGCCGTGCACCAGGAAAGTCTGAAGCGGCGGCGTTGAAAATCCCGAAAGCCAACGCAGCAGCTCGCTTCTTCCCGCATGCGCTGAAAGTTGATCCAGCGTCACGATCTCTGCGCGCACGCGCACCTCTTCTCCGAAAATCCGCAGATATTGCGCGCCATCCTGCAACGCCCGCCCGTTGGTGCCCTCCGCCTGATAGCCCACTAGAAGCACCGCGCTGCGCGAATCCGGCAGGCGTTTTGCCAAATGATGCAGAATTCGGCCTCCCGTAGCCATGCCGCTGGCCGAAATAATGATGCACGGGCTGACCACCTCGTTGATTTTCTTGGAGTCTTCCACCGTCCGTGTCATGTGCACTTCGCGCAGATTCAACGGGTCGCGGCCGCCTTGCTGCTCCGCGTGTGTGAAATCGAGGTCGTGATCTTCACGGTGTCGCGCATAGATGTCGGTGACGCTGATTGCCATCGGGCTGTCCAAGTACACCGGCAGTTGCGGAATGCGCTGCGCATCGGCAAGTTCCCGCAAGTAGTACATCAAGGTTTGCGTGCGCCCCACTGCGAACGCCGGAATCACAATCATCCCGCCGCGCTTTGCCACGCGATTGATCACTTCCGGCAACTCGTCTGGCACGGACGCCGTTCCATGATCGCGATCGCCGTAGGTGGATTCGCACAAAAGAAAATCGGCGCGAGAAGGAGGCTGTGGATCTTTGAGGATCGGCTGGTCGTACCGCCCCAAATCGCCCGAAAATACTCCGAGGGTCTGCTTGCCGTTTTCCGTGATGGTCAATTCCAGCCACGTGGATCCCAAAATATGCCCGGCATCATGCGTGCGTACTGAGAATTCCGGGCTGATGGCGAAAACATCCGCTCGCGGAATTTCTCGAACTTGTTTCAGTGCCTTTTGTGCATCCGCCACTGTATAGAGCGGAAGCGGAGGCTTGTGGCTGCTGTACGCTTTGCGCGCCGCATAGGCTGCGTCCTCCTCCTGCAGGTGCGCGGAATCCGTCAGCAGCAACTGGCATAGCTCGTCCGTTGCAGCATCCGCAAAAATCGGCCCGCGGAAACCGTCACGAACCAGGCGCGGCAAATATCCCGTGTGATCGATGTGGGCGTGTGTCAGCAAGACCCAGTCAATCGTTGCCGGATCGATCGGCAGCCGGTCCCAATTCCGCTGCGTCAGCTCTTTCGGCCCTTGGAATAGGCCGCAATCCACCAGCAATCTTTTGCCGCCTGCTTCGATGAGATACTTCGATCCCGTAACGGTTCCCGCCGCTCCCAAAAAAGTGATTTTAGCCATAAGGCCGCCATTGTAGACCTATCGCGCCCTCCGATTCCGACTCTTCTCGTTCGCGGGTGGCCAGAATCTTGATGCGGATGCCCTTGACGCGAAGGCCATTCGCACCGTAGTCTCACCAATTCGTAACTCGAGTCTGCCGGGCAAGCCTTCTTACCGTTGCAACCGCTTGCCGGAGAAACTCTGCTACGTCTGGAACAAAATATGAAATTCGTATCAGCATTGATTCTTGGTTTCTTTCTCGCAGGAGTTGCATTCGCGCAGGATGCTCCCTCCGCGCCCGCCGATCAGAACTGGGTTTCGCAATCTCTCAATAAAACTTGGGAGCTCGGAGTGCTGGCGGGTGGCGGAACGGGACTCGGAAAATCGGGTGGCACGCAATTTGTCTATGGTGGGGGGCGCATCGGTTTCATTCTCACGCATGACCACCTGCCGGGACTTCTTCATGGCAATTTTGAGTGGGCCGTGGACGTAATGCCCTTATACGCGGTCCTGCCGCCCGCCAGCGCGATTTACGGTGGCAGTTTCAAGCCTTTGATTTGGCAATGGAATTTCACCAGCGGGCGAAAATTTGCGCCGTACGTAGCGGCCGCCGGCGGCATCGTCTTTAGCACGAGCTACGTTCCACCGGAGGGCAAGACGTCCATCGTGAACTTCACGCCGCAGGCCGTGGCCGGAACGCGGCTGTTTGTGGCGCCGCGCCGCGCTTTGTTTTTCGAAGGCTCGCTCGGCCATCTCTCGAGCGCCAGCCTCGGGAATCACAATCCCGGCTACAACGTGACGTTGGTCTTCACCGTTGGCTACACTTGGTTCAAAGGCGGCCGCTGAGGAGGCTGCGCAACGCAGTTCGCTGCGAGCTAGCGGTTGAAAACATCCGCATCGGTCGACGTTTGACGCTTGCGGGCGCGGGTGTTATAAATTATGTCTCTTCTGTAATGTGGGGCCGTAGCGCAGTTGGGAGCGCGCCTCGATGGCATCGAGGAGGTCACGGGTTCGAACCCCGTCGGCTCCACCACCTCCGTTTTTATTAGCGAACCGTCAATCCTTCTGCCATTTGCCGTCAACCCCGCTTGCCAGGCCATTGAAACGAAGTTACTTAGCGATCACACTCACAGTTTCGCCGGAGGGTACTCCCGGCACATTCCCACACTCGCATTTTCTGCTATGCTTGCAACAGAAGAGGGCTTTTCGGTGTCTAACTTAACGCAGGGACGGGCCCTGGAGGCTATCTCAAGGATGGCGGCGTAAGGCATGTCCGACCTGGCGCAATCACTGCCGTGGGGCCGCGACGAATCCGAACTTGTGACTGAATTGCAGTCCGGTTCGGATGCGGCGTTCGACTGGCTGGTCACCTACTACCACGCCGGGGTATACAACCTCGTGTACGGCATTCTTTCCGATTCGGCCGATGCCGCCGATGTCACTCAGGAAGTTTTCTTGCGCGCTTTCCGCGGCATCCGGGGTTTCCGCCGCGGTAGTTCGTTGAAGACCTGGCTCTACCGCATTTCGGTGCGCCAAGCGCTTAACCACCGCCGCTGGTGCTGGCGGCATCACCGGCAACAAGTCTCGATTGACGCCGATGAGGAAGGCACCAATCCCGCGCTCGATTTGAAGGATTCAGAAGCGTCGCCCTTCGAACAATTAGAAGCCCGCGAAATGCAAGCGACCGTCCGTGGAGCCCTCGCGCAGGTGCCGGAGCTATTTCGCAGCGCTGTCATTCTGCGTGACCTCGAGGGCCTGTCATACGAAGAGGTAGCGGAAGTGCTGGAAGTCTCCGTCGGAACCGTGAAGTCCCGCATTTTGCGCGGCCGGCGCATGCTGAAGGAAATTCTCGATCCGCTGCTGCACGCGCGCCAAGCGGAATCCGCCACCGAATCAGCGCGTCATTCATTCCACGCGCAATCCGAACGACACGCCAACCAATTTGCACCTTCACCAGCGGCAGCGTCGCCGATTCTCGCGCCAGCCACCGCGCACGTTCTTGCCAGATCGCAGAGAGGCAATCAATGAATTGCCGCCAAGCAGCGCCGCACCTTCCAGGGTATCTCGACGGCGCCGTATCGCCGCGCCACCATGAGCTCGTGCGCGCGCATCTCGCGTCTTGCAAGGAATGTTATGCGCAGCTCGAACGCTATCGCCGCCTCGCGATGTGTCTCGCGAATGTGGCTCCCAGCGCGCCGCCCGCCGATCTCGCCGTGCGAATTCGTGTGCGAGCTGCCCGGTCCGGCGCTCCGTGGGCCGATCTTCGCCGGCTGTGGTCCAAGGCGGTGGTGGCTTTCGAGGATATCCTCAAGCCAATCGCGGTGCCTGCGACCGGCGGCATTCTGACCGCTTTGGTCGCCTTTGTTCTGGTGGTGCAAAACATTCTGGTGGGCGTGCCGATGACCGGCTTCGTTCCCAACGACCTGCCGCTCAACCTCGTGCAACCAGCGCGGGTGGAAAGTCTTGCGCCGTTTCCGATTCCTGGCGTGATTGCCCCCTCCGGGCGGGCGGATTCCGGCACCTTGCTGCTCGAAGCCACCCTCAACGCGCAAGGCCAGGTTGTTTCTTACAAGATCCTCGCTGGTCCCAACGACAGCGCGGTTCAGCACCAGATCGATCAGGTAATGATGTTCTCGCGCTTCAGCCCCCAGCTTAGCTTCGGACGCCCGCAGGACGGCGGCCGGGTACTGCTCAGCTTCAGCGAAGTCCGCGTTCGCGGTTGATCGCCGCTGCTGCGGTTTTGCCAGGCTTCCTTGCGGTTGCGCGCTTTCCGCAGCTTCCAAACCCATATAACGGCGCGTCCGCGTCCCTCGACCTTGACTCCGCCCAAGCTGCCATTTAGAGTTTGTCTGCATCTTTCTCAGGAAGGCGCTCGCGCATCAGAACGGGGAGGAGCGCCCTTGGTTCGCAGACAAATCAACGGTAAATCGAGGAGTTAGGTTATCCGAAAGTTCCTGCAGAAATTTTCCGCGCCCATCGTCTTCGCTGCAATCATCCTCTCGCTCGGCGCCACAGCCACTCCTACAACGCTCGGTCAATCCCAAGCCGATGCCACCGAGACGGGTGTGAGCGTCGAAGCCAGCCAGCAGATTTTCGCCACGATGTGCGCGCTCGACGCCGCCGGCTTCGGCGCCGACGAAAGCACGCTCGCCGAAATGCCTTCCCGCCTCGCGCTGCGCGGCGAGCTACTGAAACTCCAAGGTCCCGCCACGGAAGCTTTGCGCGAATACTATAAAGATCATGCGCTTGCCGATCCCGGAGAAACCCTTTCGCGCTACATCGCCTTCGCGCTGGTGGTCGGTCCGCCGCCGCGGTTTGCATTCCTCATGGATCAAGACGTGCTTCCGCCGGACGTTCTGGTCATCCAGGATTTCGAAGAAATTCTCGCCAATTTTTATCGGGAAGCGCATCTCGATTTGCGCTGGATCAACGTCGAGCCTGAATACGCTCGCGCGGTGGACCGCAGCCAGTCGCCCGTGCGCCGGATCGTCACCGTGTGCAACGGCTATTTGCGCGAAATCTATAAAGCTCGCTACGGCCGGTCATTCACGGTGTACGTCGAGCCTTTGGTCGGCAATCTCGCGAATTTCCGGAATAACGGCGACCACTACGCTATCGTCATCGGCGCCGGCGCGGAATTTCCCACTGACGACGTCCGCCACGCTTACCTGCACTACATGCTGGATCCGCTTCCGCTGAAGTACCGCGACGCGCTGATGCGCAAGAGCGCGCTGCTCAATATCGGCGCGCGGGCGCCGCTCCTGCCTCCGGAATACCGGAGCGACTTCATCGCCTATGCCGACGAATGCTTCGTCAAGTCCGTGGAACTGCGCATTAAGCATCTCTCCCCGGAAAAGCACGAGGCTGTGCTCGCAGACGACGACCGTTCCGGCTTCATCATGGTCCGGGTTTTCGACGTTCAGTTGCAGAAGTTTGAAAAAGCCGAGCCGGCCATGTCGCTCTATTTCCCCGACCTTTTAGACGGCATCGACGTCTCTGCAGAGCAGAAGCGCTACACGAATTTCAAATTCGCCCCCGCGGAGGAAGCCGCCGCGCCCGAAGCGGCCGCGGACTCGGCGCCTGCCCAGCCCGGCCAGCAGGCCACTCAACAAAATGATGCGCAGTCGGAGCGTGAAAAGCTGCTCGCGGAAGGCGACCACCAAATCGCGTTGCAGGACGCGCCCGCCGCGATCGCAGCGTTCCAAAAAGTCCTGGCCCAAAATCCGAATGACGCGCGCGCGAACTTTGGGCTGGCAATCGCATCTTTGCTCAATCACGACGCCGACCACGCTCAGGAGCTGTTTGAAAAACTTGTTGCCGCGCCATCCTCCGCCGGCGGCGATGCGGTAAACTCGGCGAACGGGTCCGATCCTGCGATTTTGGCCTGGTCCCATGTATATTTGGGGCGCTTGCATGATTTCGCCGAAGAGCGGGACCAAGCGCTCACGGAGTACCGGGCGGCGCTGGCAATCACCGGAGCCCCCGAAGCGGCTCGCGTCGCCGCGCAACGCGGAATTGATACGCCTTACAATCCGCGCGGAACCGGCGGACCAAATGGGCCGCAGAAACCGTGACGGTTCGGCTGAAATGTTTTAGGATTGGCCGCACTTTGGCGGCAGTTCAAGCACCCTGAAATGAGGCGACACGGCCGTCCAGGTGTAGTATCTGGTACGAATTTCCCAGCGCGTCCCAGCCATCTCAATAAAGGAAGGAAGTGAAATGAGAATGATCGTGCCATCAATTCGTAATGCCGCGGGGTTCGCGGTAGTCCTGCTGGCGTCCGCCATCATCTGTGCACCGCGAGCGTCCGGTCAAGCCCAGCAACAGCAACAACAGCAGACGCAGCAACAAGATCAGAACAAGCCGCCGTCGCTCGAGAACCTGCCTGCCAATGGCGCGGCCCCGCCGGCTGCCGCGGCGCCCAAGCCAGCTGACCCCGAAGAAGAGAAAGCCTACAAAGAGCTCACCGATACCAAGACGGACGACCCGGACAAGCGCATCCAGCTCGGCGAGCAATATCTCCAGAAATATCCGAACGGACGATACCTCGAGCAAGTCTATCAAGCGCTCACCGTCGCGGAGGAAGCCAAGCAGGATCTTCCGAAGATGTATGCCGACGCCGACAAGGCTTTGGCTCTTAATCCGGATGACGTGACGGTCCTGGTCCTCGTCGGATGGGTTATCCCCCACAACAGCGGCAGCGATCCTGACGCGGAGAACAGATTGGACAAGGGCGAGCAGTACGAAAAGCACGCATTGTCGCTACTCCCCACGCTGCCCAAGCCCCCGAACATGACCGACGATCAATTCGCCAAAGCCAAAGCCCAAGCGGAATCGCAAGCGCACAGCGGCTTGGGGCTCATCTATTTCCGCCGCGGGAAATTCGACGAAGCCGTGGATGAATTCAAGCAATCCATCGCCAAGTCGGATACTCCCGATCCGACCGATTATTACGTCATGGCCGTGTGCTTGACGCATCTCAGTCGCTTCTCCGATGCGATTGATGCTTACCAGAAGTGCGCGCAGATGCCCGGCGGCCTCCAGGATCGCTGCAAGCAAATGGTGGATCAGACGAAAAAGCAGGCGGCTACCGAGTTGCAAGCGCCCAAGTAGCGCTGGCAAACATGACTGAAGAGGAGCGCAACGAGCTGGAGACGATTCTGGGGCATCATTTTTCTCGTCCCGAGGAGCTTGACCGCGCGCTGACGCACCGTTCGCATCGCCAAACTTCGAACGGCACCGACAATGAGCGTCTCGAATTTCTCGGCGATCGCGTCCTGGGACTGGTCGCGAGCGAGACGCTCTGCCGCTCGTTTCCCGTATGGAACTCGGGCCAGCTTTCCAAAGGATTGGCGCGGCTGGTCAGCGCATCGTCCATTCATTCCGCAGCGAAAAAGTTGGAGCTGGGCAGTCATTTGCGTCTCGGACCCGGAGAAGAGAAAACCGGCGGCCGCGATAAGAAAAGGCTCCTCGCCGACGCCTACGAAGCCATCCTCGGCGCGATTTATCTGGATGCGGGGCTTCCCGCAGCCGCATCGTTCTTGCGCCGAACGCTGCTCGATGCCGCACTCGCGGATTGTTCCGATGGGCTCGGGAGCGCTGATCATAAATCGGCGCTGCAGGAATGGCTGCAGCAGCGTGCGCGCAAGCCCGCCGAATATCGCGTGCGCAGCGAGTCAGGACCGGAGCACCAGAAGGTTTTCGAAGTCGAGGTGTGGCACGCGGGTGAGCGCCTGTCGGCCTCCGAAGGCCGCAGCAAAAAAGAAGCGGAGCAGGAAGCGGCCCGCGCGGCCCTGAAAATCCTGGCCGCGCGTAGCGCCGGAGCCTGAAGGGAATTCATGGAAGTCGAAACCACCGCGCCGCTGCCCGACAATATTCCAGACCGCGATCCGCAAGATGCTCCGCCGCACTCGGCTGCACAGGGCCACCACCGAGCATCAAAAAGTTGGATCGCCGAATACGCCGAATCGCTTCTAATCACGATCCTGCTGGCGCTCTTCGGCACTACCTTCATCGTCCAAGCCTTTAAAATTCCCTCGCAATCCATGGAGCCGACTCTGCTGGTGGGCGATCACTTGCTCGTGAACAAATTCATTTTCGAGGGGCGCGGAGCGTGGTACGAAAAAATTCTGCCGTATCGCGATATCCGCCACGGTGACATCATTGTCTTCAAATTTCCATTCGACGATCATCCGCATTACGTCAAACGCGCCATCGGTCTTCCCGGCGACCGCATCCGCATCATCAACCAGCAGGTTTACGTCAATGGACAACGGATCAACGAGCCTTACGTCGTCCACGACCCCACCTACGAAGATCCTTTCGGAGATAATTTCCCTCCCACCGACCGTTATTTTCTGCAAGTTGGCTTGCGTCCGGAGTGGGCCGCACAAATTGTGAGCTACGTTAAAAATGGCGAACTGGTGGTTCCCCCTGATAAATACTTTGCCATGGGCGATAACCGCGATCGCAGCTGGGACAGCCGCTACTGGGGCTTTGTTGACCGCGACGCCATCATGGGCCGGCCCATGCTCATTTACTGGTCGGTGCAAGCCACTCCCGAGGACTACAAATCCCGCGGAGCCTACGGCATCTTGCAAGGCATCGTCGAAACTTTGCGGCACCTCCGCGCCAAAACCCGCTGGCATCGCATGCTCCGCGAAGTCCACTAACGGTTACGAACGTCGTTTTTTGGCGTCGGGATTGTTGGCGCGCCGGAAGATTTTCTTCGTGTACTCAGCGTCGCTGCGTTGAACTCACGATTTCTCTGTGCACTCTGTGTTGAGTCTTTGGCCGTGGAAGTCGCGCGACGACAACTCCTCGGCCCGCGCGAAGGATTGTGTATCATGGACGCAGCAGGCCGCATCGCCATGGCACAAACACTCTCCGAGCCAGCCGTACACGCCGAGCGTTTCGAAGCCCCGCCGCGCAATCGCCGCTGGACGCGCTGGGTCAAATATCTCCTCCTACTCGTCATCTTTCTTTGGGCCGCGGATTTCGCAATATCTCTCCTGATTCGCCATACTCGCCTGGAAAAAAAATTGACCGCGAAGTTGGAATCGGTTTTCGGGCGAAGCGTGGAGGTAGGACGCTACAATTTCTCGCTCTGGGGTGGCCCCACGCTCGAAGCGCAGTCCGTGACGTTCAGCGAAGATCCCCGCTTCGGCTACGAATATTTTCTGCGCGCGGAGTCGCTCACCGTTCGGTTGCGCTGGGAGAGCCTCTTTCGCGGCCACCTGCAACTCGGCACCATCTCGCTCGTAAGGCCCAGCCTCAATCTCGTTCGCAACGCGGATGGCGATTGGAACGTCGCCGAATGGCTTCCTAAACCTAGTGGTGCTTCTTCACCCGCTGCGTCGCCAAGGCCTTCCACCATCCGCTTCGGCCGCATCGAGGTGGATTCCGGCCGGATCAATTTCAAGCGCGCCAGCGAAAAGCTTCCGTTTGCCTTGGTCAACGTGAACGGCTATCTCGAGCCCGACGGCCAGGGGCGCTGGACCATGAATCTCTCGGCTGTGCCCACGCGCGCTGCGGTGGTCCTCCAGCAGGCCGGCACGATTTACGTCTCGGGGCACGTGGGCGGCACCTCTTCGCGGCTGCGTCCAGCTGTGCTCGACCTCGCCTGGGGAGACGCCGCGCTCTCGGACGTTTTGCGTCTCGCGCGCGGCTATGACTTCGGCGTGCGCGGCAATCTAGCCGTGATGGTGCATGCCGACACTGAAAGTGATAATTGGCTTCTGCAACTCCACGCCGAAGTCCGCCAGTTGCATCGCTGGGATTTCGCTCTGCGCCCCGATAATCCCGCGGTTAATTTGAACGCCAAAATGATTTTGTATCCGCTCGCCTCCGGATTAGACGTCACGGACGCGACGCTCGAGGCGCCTCATTCCTGGGCGCACGCTCAAGCCAGGTTCTCGTGGCGCACTCCCGCCGAATACCAACCTCCACCGAAGGAGAGCCTCTCGCCGGATCAGATCGAAATTACGCAATCCGAAGTGGATCTCGACGATGTGCTGGCGTGGATTCGCGCCTTCCATCCCGGCATTGCGAACGATCTGGCGCTCAACGGCTCCGCCAGCATCCATGCTGCCTTTTCGGTCTGGCCGCCGCGACTGACTTCAGCGGCCGGCGCAATCGCTGGCGCGGACTTCACCAGTTCACGCCTGCGCGTTCCGGTGCACCTCGGCCAAACGCAATTCCGCTACGACCACGAGATTTTCACGCTGCTTCCTTCCACTGTGTCGTACGGACCGGCAGGCGGCTCGCTCCGGCTAGAAACCATCTCGCACGCGGGAACACGCGAGTTTCCCGTCTACCACCTCTCAGGAAATCTCACGCAAGTTCGGGATCTGGTCGCAACTGCCGGTGTACTGGGGTGGAATATTTCGCGCGGCTGGGATTTGAGTGGGCCAGCTCGCTGCGATTTGCGATGGTCAGGCGCGAAATATCCCTGGCAAACGCAGCCAGTAGGCTCAATCGAATGGGGCGGGGAACCAGCTGGTGCCGCGCTGCTCACTCCGTTCCTGAATCAGCCGGTCACGCGGATCAGCGCCCGCGCGGAATTGAAGCCCGGTTCGCACCACATCGCACTAACCGCGGCCGAGGCATTCGGCGCTCATTGGGCCGGCACATTTGACCGCCGCGACGCTGCCACCGGATGGCAATTCGCGTTGACTGCGGATCATCTATCTAGTTCGGATCTGGACCGTGGGCTGAACCCGCGCTGGCGCGAGAGTTTTCTGGATCGTATGTTGCCATTCTTGAATTCCTCGTCTCCCACGAATGCCGTGCCGGAAAATTTGCGCGCGCAGGGACAAATCACCGTGGATCAATTCACGCTGGCACCGCTCGTCCTTCGCCGTCTGCAAGGCGATTTGAAAATTGGCGGACGCCATGTGCAGCTCTCCGCGGCAAAGTCGCAATATTACGGCGGCAATCTCGAGGGCTCTCTGGACGCGGAGCTGGCGGCGATTCCTTCCTACCGCATCCACCTCGATTATTCCCGTGTTGATCTCGCGTCTCTTACTGCTCCTTTTCCCACGCTTGATAATTCCTTCGAAGGCTCCGCCACCGGCGCCCTCACGTTCGATTTCCACGGCGCCGATCGCGCGGACCTGATTTCGTCGATGCAATGCCGCGGCAACGCTCGCGTCATAGATCCGCAAATCAAATCGCTAAACCTCGGGGAGTCGCTGCGCCAAGGAGAATTGGCGCCGGGCACAAGCTCCTTTGCGGGAGCCGCCATCGAATTTGCCTGCCGCGATGGCAAAATCACGGTCCAGAATTTGGCTCTTGTCAGTCCGGGCGAGGAGATCACCGGCTCAGGCTCCGTGGACTTCGCCCGCAATCTCGATCTGCGGCTGCGGATGCTGTCCGCGCCCGAGGAAGATGCTCCCGTTGCCAAATCATCCCACTCCGGAGCCGGCAACACGTACCTGCTCACCGGCCCACTTGATTCCCCAACGATCGCTCCTGTCCGGCAGTTCCCTAACCGCCAGTGAATCCAACCTTGTAGCTGTTTGCCTCGTCCAATGCCCTATGCTAGCGTCTAAATCAATGGCGCACTGGCTGAGCGCATGCAGGATTCGCGTCGCGGCGCATGCCGCCCCGTTTTACGTGGCTGCACTAGCCGGCTTGGCAGTCGTCGCTTTCTCTCCGGGAGCAAACCCCTCGGAGCGCATCCACCTAATTCCAAAATTCGTCACCGGGCAATCATTCCGCTATCAGATCGAGACGCGCACAACGACCACTAGTAACACCACGACTCCGGTCGTAAACCCCGAGGCGCCTTCGCAATTGAAGCAAGTCTCCGACCTGCAGCTTCGCCTGGACGTTCTCGATGCTCAGTCCGGCTCCGGCGGCGAACTGGGCACCGTCCGCCTCCGCGTCACGTACGAAAAGGCCGGCGCCACCACCGAAAGCGACGCCTACGATCCCGCCGCCGACGCGCTCGAAGACCAATACAATCGCCTCCAGGGCCGTTCCGTGGAATTTACGATCGAGCCGACCGGCGAAGTTTCCAAAATCAAGGGCCTCGATGACGTGTATTCGAACCCCGCCGCCACGGCCACCGTCCGCGCGTGGCTCAACGCGCTCTCCGCCAGCGCCAAATTGCCCCGCGAAGGCATCGCCATCGGCCAGAAGTGGAATAATGAACGCCGGCTCGAAAATACGCCGCTCGCGGGCCTGATCTCGCGCACCGAATCCACCTATCTGCGCGACGAGCCCTGCGAGTCGCAAGCGAAGCCCGCGCCCTCTGGCCAGCCGGCGGCCAAAGACAATTCGTCCTGCGCCATGGTCCTCACACGCTTTGAAATTCTGCGCAAAGGCTCCACGAGCCCCGATGCCACTCCCGACGACTATCGCCACAACGGCCTGCGCACGTCCGGCACATGGACGGGCGATGGTGAAAGTCTCGACGCGATCTCGTTGCAAAGCGGCATGATCACGCGCTCGACCCAAACGTCCAAGCAGGACATGGACTTCGAGATCGTCAGCGCGCTTTCCGGCTCGAAAATGCACTACGTCGGTCACGTGGAAAGCCAATCCGAGATCACTCTCATGCCATCAACCGCGCCCGGTGCCGACACGGCGCCCGCGCCCCAATCCCGCCCTTGATATTTAACCGGTTGTCGGCTTGGCCCAGATTTTCGATCGGTCGTCAATTCTTGGTGACGCCGCAATTTTTTTGTTGTCATCCCGAGCGCAGCGAGGGATCTCTCTTCGATTGCAACTTCGTCACGCAAACGACTCCGCTTGCGCCATAAGGTATAATGGTAGTTTTCAACCCAGCGCGTTACACGCCCTGAGAGCCTGTCCATGAATTTCAAACTAGCTAGCGATTACGATCCCCGCGGCGACCAGCCGCAAGCCATTTCCCAACTGGTCCGCGGCGTCAACGACGGCGACCGCCACCAGGTCCTACTCGGCGTCACCGGCTCCGGCAAGACCTTCACGATCGCGAAGGTAATCGAGGAGATGAATCGCCCCACCATCGTCCTCGCCCACAATAAGACACTCGCCGCCCAGCTCTTCCACGAGTTCAAGTCCTTCTTCCCCGATAACGCCGTCGAATATTTCGTCAGCTATTACGATTATTACCAGCCCGAAGCCTACGTGCCGGCCAGCGACACCTACATCGAAAAAGAATCCACCATCAACGACGAACTCGACAAGCTGCGCATGAGCGCCACCCGCTCGCTCTTCGAGCGCCGCGACGTCATCATCGTCGCTTCCGTCTCCTGCATTTACGGTCTCGGCTCGCCCGAAGCCTATTACGGCATGATGCTGCTGCTCGAAAAGGGCATGTCCATCACGCGCGAGGAAATTCTTCGCAAGCTCGTCGAAATCCAATACGAACGCGGCGAAGACCTCCGCCGCGGCACTTTCCGCGTCCGCGGAGACATGATCGAAATCTATCCGCCCTACGACGATCTCGCCGTGCGCATCGAAATGTGGGGCACGCAAATCGAAAATATTCGGAAAATTGACCCGCTGACCGGACAAATCCGCGTTACGCGCGAAGGCGAAATCACCCGCCAGCCGATTTACCCGAAAACGCACTACGTCCTGCCCGCCGACCAAAAAGAACGCGCCATCCAAGGCATCTACGAAGAGCTGGAATGGTGGAAAGGCGAACTAAGCCGCCCGGGAAAGATCGTCGAATCGCAGCGCATCGTGCAGCGCACCCACTTTGACATCGAAATGATGCGCACCATCGGCTACTGCCACGGCATCGAAAATTACTCGCGCCATCTTTCCGGCCGCTTGCCGGGAGAAGCGCCTCCGACGCTGCTGGATTACGTACCGTCGGATTACTTGCTAGTTGTGGACGAATCGCACCAGACCGTCCCGCAGTTGCACGCCATGTATCATGGCGACCGCTCGCGCAAACAGACCCTCGTGAATTACGGATTCCGCATGCCCTCGGCCCTCGATAATCGTCCGCTCACCTTCGAGGAATTCGAGCACCGCACCAATCAAGTCATCTACGTTTCCGCCACTCCGGGCCCCTACGAGCTCACTAAAACCGGCGGCGTGGTCGTTGAACAGGTTATCCGTCCCACGGGCCTCGTGGATCCAGAAGTTGAAGTCCGCCCAGTGAAGGGCCAGGTGGACGATCTCCTGGAGCAAATCCGCCAGCGCACCGCGCGCAATGAGCGCATCCTGGTCACCACTCTCACCAAACGCATGGCCGAAGACCTCGCCGAATATTTCGCCGAGGTCGGCATCAAAGTTCGTTACTTACATTCCGAAATCGAGACCCTCGAGCGCGTACGCATTCTGCGCGATCTGCGCCGCGGCGAATTCGACGTCCTCATCGGCATCAACCTGCTCCGCGAAGGTCTCGACCTTCCCGAAGTTTCGCTAGTCGCGATCCTGGACGCTGATAAAGAAGGCTATCTCCGCAGCGCCACCTCGTTAATCCAGACGATGGGCCGCTGCGCGCGACACCTCGAAGGCCGCGCGATTTTGTACGCGGACAACATGACCGATTCCATGTGCCAGGCCATCGGCGAAACTAGCCGCCGCCGCGCCAAGCAGGAAGCCTACAACCGCGAGCATCACATCACTCCGCAATCCATCATCAAGTCCGTGGATATGCAGCTCGCCCGCATCATCGAAGCCGACTATCTTCCCGTTCCCGTGGAAGACAGCGTCATCGGCGACATCAGCACAGAAGCTCAGTTGGTCCACGTCGTCGCGCAACTTGAAACGCAGATGCGCGAAGCAGCCAAAAATTTCGACTTCGAACGCGCTGCAGCGTTGCGCGATCGCGTCCGCGCGCTGAAACAACGCGACCTCGGCGCGATTTTCGCGCCCGCCGGGACCGAGTCGCAGCCCACAGCTCTGGCGGAAGCAGCGACGTCTGAAGCGCATGCTGGCGCAGCCGCTGGTGTTGACGACCCGAACGGAGAAGTCGAGGTACCGACGCACGTCGGGCCAGCGGCAGAGCAGCCTTCCGGCACAGCACTGCCGCCAGTCAAGAAAAGATCCCGCGCCGCCAAAGTCTCCAGAAAATCCGGCTAGGACGTGTAGCGCCGATGTCCCGCCGGCTCTTGGGCGTGGCTGCCTCACCTCGAGCCGGGGTAACCAGAATTTGTACATGCCACTCAGCGGACGCTTTTCTTCCTGTCCGTTTTCCTGAATACTAAGAGCGAGAAAACATCATTGCAAAAAACTCCGTCTTTCCCGAATTCGCCGCAGCTTCGCGTTCTGCTCCTAGTGTTTGCAGCGCTTGCATTTTCAATCCCAGCGCACGCTCAAAGTTCAAATCCAAGTCAGACTGCGGCGCAATCGCAGCCGCCGGTGCAGCCTGCTCCGCTATATCCGCCCGGCAATGAATTCGGCATCTGGGGCGGCTACTCCGTCGCCAACTCCCAAATCTTCGGATCCACTTCCGACCGCCAGCTAGGCGTTTTCGCGCTGCGTTACGCGCGCACGCTGTACGACAAGCCCTCGACGGCGCTGCAATACACGCTGGACGTCGTGCCACTCGAAACGCTGCGCCAGTTCAAATACGTAACCTGCTCACCGTCTCCCGGAGTGACAACCTATTGCACCAATGGTCGCGAAACCGTATACGGCGGTGGCGTCAGCCCCATCGGATTGAAACTGAATTTCCGCCGCGAGTACCGCCTCCAGCCCTTCATAGCTTCGACGGCGGGATTTGTCGCATCGGTCCGGCCGGTGCCCGTGGACATCCCCGGCGGCACCCAATTTAATTTTACTTTCGATTTTCAGGGGGGCGTTGACTGGTTCAACGCATCGCGCGACCGCGCCTGGCGTTTCGGCTATAAATATCAACACATCTCCAACGCCTACCGTCACAGCTTCAATCCAGGCGTAGACGTGCACGTCTTCTACATCGGCTATTCATTTTTCAAATAGGATTCTTGCCGCTGCGCAGGGATTCTCCGTGCCCTCATGGTTTTCTCTGTGTACTCTGTGTTAGAGCCTTTGAATTTCATTCGAAGTGTGCGTTGCGAAAACGCTCACGATCTTCTTCGTTTTTCTCTGCGTTCTCTGCTCCTTCTCTGCGTCCTCTGCGTTAATTCCTTTGCCTTGCCTTTGCAGCATCACACCATTCCGCGCTTCAGCTCCTTCAAAGGGTAAAACGTCCCGCGCCAGAAAATGCCGCCCTGCCACAAAGTCACGATCGTAGACCGCGTCAGCATCCACCCGAAAATCAATGCCCCAATCGGGTGCGTCAAGGCATACAGCGGCGAGACGCCGTTTTCGATCGCCACGCCGCCCTCCGCGCAAATCGCCAGCCCCACCGCAATCCCCGCAAACACGCGCGCCCATCCATGCACGAAGGGCAACGCCACCCAAGGCAGCACGCTCAAGCTCAAAAGCCCCAGCATCTGAATGCAGACCATCGGCACGCTGAATCCGGTAGTCGCAAAAAAATTCTTGGTCGTGCCTCGAATAATATTTCGCACCCCCGCGTGCCAGTAAACGCTCACCAAAGTGCCGGCCTTCGCGATCCCGGACGAGCACCCGGCTTCCTTCACCAGTTTGCCTACCTTCACATCGTCCACTACCTCCATTGCCAGCCGCCGGTGTTCTCCCATTTTTTCGTAAGTGCTGCGGCGTATCAATTGAAACGCGCCGATTCCCACGTAGTTGGGTAATTTCGGATTGCTCGCGTGCCACGGCCGGACGCCGAGCAGGAACGCCATCCCGAAGAAAGTCATCGTAATCTTTTCGCCGAACGAGAACATTTTGGCGTGACACAGCAAAGGCATGTGGTCCCAATGCTTTTTTTCCGCCAGCGCGACCGCGAGCCGCAACACGTTCGGTTCGAAATGCACATCCGCGTCCGTAAAGATCAGCCATTCCCCGGTGGAATGCTCGAAGGCTTCTTGCAGCGCATGCGGTTTGCCCAGCCAGCCAGGAGGAAGGGAAGAGATCGTTATAACTTTCAGGCGCGGGTCTTTGCGAGAGGCATTCCGCAGAATGCTCTCTGTCGCATCTTCGGAACGATCATTCACAGCGATCACTTCGTATTTCGGGTAATCCAGCGCCAGAAACGTATCCAGCGCGCCAGCCAGTTTCTCGGCTTCGTCACGCGCCGCAAACAGAATGGACACGCTTGGGCATTCCGCGTCGTCCAGCGGCGCAACGCTCGTCAATGCGGGAATCGAGAGCGCCCCAAATGCCAGATCGATGGACTGTACGAACCAAATGAACGCAATCAGTCCGAGGAATCCGATCCAGAACCAGTGCAAAGTAGAATATCCTCCAGCGAGTTGCTCCCGAACACGCTATGCTATCACTTGGCATGGCGCGCTCGGTTTCCATCGTCGGCGCAGGACGCCTGGGACGCACTCTAGGACGCAACCTTCACCGTCTCGGCTGGCGCATTAACGTGGTTGTTACCAGGTCGGGCGGCACCGCGCGCGCCGCTGTCCGCACAATCGGGGCTGGCGAGCCGCATTCCACTCTCACGCGCGACGTCATGGATGCCGATGTTATTCTATTGACGACGCCGGACGATGCGCTTGCGGACGTGGCTCGCAAATTGGCAGGGATTGCAGGCAAGAGTTGTCGCGGAAAAGTCGTATTGCACGCAAGCGGTGCGCTGGACAGCTCGATCTTGCGGCCACTGGCACGCTGCGGCGCGGCTACGGGCTCGATTCATCCGATGCAGACTTTTACAAAGAATTCGCAGCCGAATCTAAAGGGCGTGATTTTCGCCGTCGAGGGCGACGCGCGCGCCCGACGCACAGCTGCGACAGTTGCGCGCGCGTTGGGCGGCATTCCGGTCCCGGTAGCTAGCCGGCACAAGCCTGCATACCACGCTGCGGGGACGATGCTCGCGGGCCACGCGCTGGCTCTTACGGAAAGCGCGACACAAGTTCTCACTAAAATCGGTTTTTCGCGCCGGCACGCTGTTCAGACTTTATTGCCGCTGGTGCGCCAGATGCTGGATAATTTTGAAAAGCACGGACCACGTGCTGCCTGGACTGGCCCTACTGCTCGCGGCGACTACGCCACGGTCGCAAAGCACTACGACGCGCTGCGCGGCCACCCACCCGAATTCAGCGATACGTACGCAACGCTGGTACGGCTTTCCGCGCGAGTGCTCGCCAAAAGTCCTGCCAAGACTTTGAAACAGCTTGATCGCGCGCTCAAACATTCCAGGAGGAATCCGAAGTGAAGAACGTGCACATTCCCGTAGAACACACGACCCTCGCCAACGGCTTGCGGGTGGTCGTGTCGCCAGACCGCTCGGCGCCTGTGGTCACCGTCGGCGTGTACTACCAGATCGGTTTCCGGCTCGAGCCGCGCGGACGCAGCGGCTTTGCCCATTTGTTCGAGCACATGATGTTTCAGGGTTCGGAACATGCCGGCAAGATGGAACACATCCGCCTGATTAATTCTTCCGGCGGGATGCTCAACGGCACCACCAACTACGACATCACCAATTACTTCGAATCTGTTCCGTCCAACGCGCTCGAACGCGTGCTTTGGCTCGAAGCCGATCGCATGCGTGCTCTGAAAGTCGACGACGAAAATCTGCGCAACCAGCGCGACGTGGTCAAGGAAGAAGTCCGCGTAAACGTGATGAACCAGCCTTATGGCGGTTTCCCGTGGCTTGATCTTCCGCCGGTAGCATTCCGCAATTGGCCTAATGCCCATAATTTTTATGGCGATTTCAATGATCTTGATGCCGCCACGCTCGCCGACGTGCAGACGTTCTTCCACACCTACTATTCGCCGAACAATGCGGTCCTGCTGATCGTCGGAGACATGGAACCGGCGCAAGGGTTTGCGCTGGCGAAGAAATATTTTGAGGACATCCCCGCGCATCCGCTGCCGCCGCGCGCCGATGTGTCCGAGCCGCCGCAGACTGAAGAGCGCCGCGGCGAAGTGATCGAGAAGTTCGGCCCGTTACCGGCCATCGCCATCGGCTACACCGTTCCGCAGCGCGGCAATCCCGATTGGTACGCCGCGTCCATACTCGATCGCGCTCTGCACGGTGGCCGCGTTGGTCGTATCTACCGCCGCCTCGTCCTCGAAAAGCAGATTGCTGTCGAAACCGACGGAGGCGCCGACATCATCGAAACCAATGGCCCCACGCAGATGGTTACGCGCTTATTTCACAAACCGGAATTCACTACGGAGGCGGTGGTTGCGGAGTTCGACGCAATCATCCGCGAAATGCAGGAGCAGGGAATCGCCGAAGAAGAGCTGGCGCCGGTGAAAGTGAAGCTTCGCGCCGATTTTTATTCGAACCTCGAGAGCGGCATGGGCGCGCACATGCCTCGTTTCGGCCTGATGCACTACCTCGCGTGCTTCACGCTATTCGACGACGACCCCGGCAAAATAAACACGATCCTGGACGGGTTCGAGGCGGTCACGCCTGCGCAGGTGCAGGCCGCTGCGCAAAAATATCTGGCCCCGCGCAATCGCGCCATTCTGGTGCGGCGACCCATCGCGAAGGATGTGGCGGCATGAGCGGAACAACGACTAAACCGATGGCTGCAACGACCAGCACTCCCGCATCCCCGAATACGCAATTGAGTGCTGTTCCGCCGCTCGGCCCCGAACGCCCGGTCGCGTGGCCGAAGCGCGCGGTTCATACTCTCTCCAACGGAATGCAGGTGGTGCTTGCCGAACTGCGCACGTTCCCGAAGATTTCGGCACAGCTTTTCTTCCGCAGCGGAAACGCGATCGTCGCCCACCGCGCGCCGGGACTTGCCGAAATCACCGCGACGGTGGTGCGCACCGGCACCGCTTCGCGCACCAGCCGGCAAATCGAAGAAGACCTGCGCCGCATGGGCGCCGACCTCGGCACGCACGCGGGCGCCGATTCCAGCGCGATCTCGCTGTCCGGCCTTGCCGAGTTTTCCGAGGGCATCTTCGAGATGATGGCCGACCTCGCGCGCAATGCGTCGTTTCCCGCCGAGGAATTCGAGCGCGAGCGACGCCGCAAAATCGAAGGCCTGCGCATCGAGCGCACTACACCTTCGTTTCTGGCGAACGAGCGTTTCCGTCATGTGATCTTCGGCCAGCATCCGTATGCCGTCATCTCGCCGACCGAGGAGCAGGTCGGGGCTTACCAGCGCGAACAGCTCGAGGAGTACTACCTCCACAATTATTCGCCGGCGAATGCGCTGTTGATCGTCGTCGGCGATTTCTCGAGCGATGTACTGCTCGCACAAATCGAGAAGGTTTTCGGAACCTGGGAAGCGCCGCCACCGGCGCCGCAAATTTCGTCGGCGCCGCCGCACAACGTCGGTCGAAAAGTTCACATGGTGCATTTGCCGGGCAGCGTGCAGACGCAGGTGGTGGTGGGTAATCTGGCGATCACGCGGCGAGATCCGGATTGGTTCCGGCTGGTGCTGGCGAATTCGATATATGGTGGGGCGTTTCATTCGCGGCTGGTCATCAATATCCGTGAGCAGAAGGGCTACACGTACAGCCCGCGGAGCGGTTTGCAGTCGCTGCGGCAGCATGGGTATTTCAGCGTGCACGCGGCGGTGCGGAACGACGTGGCCGCGGCGACGCTCACGGAAATTTTCTACGAGATGGACCGCATGCGCTCGCTGCCCGTCACTGCCGAAGAACTGGAAAGCGCGCGCAGCTATCTTACTGGTGTGTTTTCGCTGGGAGTGGCTACGCAGGATGGGTTACTGGGCCAGCTTTCCACGATTTATCTGGATCGCTTGCCGGAAGATCATCTGGAGACGTACCGCGAGAAAGTACACGCGCTTACTGCCGATGACGTGCTGGCGGCGGCGCGGCGGCACTTCGATTCGGCCAACGCGCAAATTATTTTGGTTGGAGATCGCGCGCAGATTGCGGATCAAGCCGCGCTGTTTGGTGAAGTCACGGAATACGATGCACAGGGCAATCGCGTTTAGCCGAGCTTCGCATGTTGTTGCATTTGCGCTGGTTTTCGTCTTTTGCGGGGTGGCGCTGGCGCAGAAGAAGTCGCCGCCGGCGAAGCCTCTTGATTTGAACTCGGCTAGCGTTGAGCAGTTGCAGTTGGTGCCGGGAATTGGGCCCAAGACTGCGGCGGCGATTGTGGACTTTCGTAGGAAGAGTGGGCCGTTCCGGCGGGTGGAAGATTTGCTGGCGATTAAGGGGATCAGCAACCGGAAACTTGAGGAGATGCGGCCTTACGTTACTTTTGTTCCGCCGCGTGCTGCAAAGTCATCGTGACCTCGCGATCAACTTTTTAATTCTCGCCCGTTCTGACTTTTTCTTGGGCGAAGCACGCCTCGCCTGGGCCGTCTTCGGGTAACTCGTTCGTTGGTCACGGCGGCGCGCCGCCGCACTCCATATCGCGCCGCGGCGGACATTTTTTGATTGCGCGCTGCGCGTGCTCGCCGTGGCTGCGATTTTTTTCTTTTTCTCCGCTCTCCTCCGAGTGAAATCTTCTTTTTTCGATTTTTACTGTTGGCGCAGTTTTGTGGCGTCCAGGGCTAGCGGGACTTGTTCGACTATTTCCAGGCCGTAGCCGTCTAGCGCTACCACTTTGCGCGGATGATTCGTGAGGACGCGGATGCGGCAGAGGCCCAGGTCTATCAGGATTTGGGCGCCGATACCGCTTTCGCGTTGGACCAGGCGCTGACGGCCGAGGTCGTGTTCCTTTTCGTCGCGGGCGTGGTAGCGAATGCGCGCCAGTTCGGCAGCATCGGCTTCGCGCGGGGCGTCAATTTGAAAGCCGCGGCCGGTGTGATGCAGATAGACGAACACGCCGCGATCTTCGGCGGCGATGGCTGCGAGCGAGCGTTCGATGATCGTGTGGCAATCGCAGGAGGTGGCGCCGAATACGTCGCCGGTGAGGCAGTGGGAATGGACGCGGACGAGCGGCGGGCCGGCTTTGTCCGCGTCGCCTTTCGAGATGTCGCCACGCACGAGGGCGACGTGCAATTCGTGGTCGGCGTCATTCGAGTAGGCGATCATGCGGAAATTTCCGTGGCGCGTGGGGAGGACGGATTCGGCAATGCGGCGGACGTGGCGTTCGTGCTGCATGCGGTAGCGGATCAGATCCGCTACGGTCAATAATTTCATGTCGTGCTGGCGGCAGAATTCGATGAGCTGCGGGATGCGGGCCATGGTGCCATCGTCGTTCATGATTTCGCAGATCACGCCGGAATGATCGAGACCGGCGAGACGCGCGAGATCGACCGACGCTTCGGTTTGGCCTGCGCGGACGAGGACGCCGCCATTGCGGGCGCGCAGGGTGTAGACGTGTCCCGGACGGGCGAGATCTTCGGGACGAGTGTTCGGATCGGTGGCGGCGAGGATGGTGGTAGCACGGTCGGCGGCGCTGGTACCGGTGGTGGTGCCGCGGCGGGCGTCAATCGGCTCGCAGAAGGGAGTGCCGAACATGGAAGTGTTGCGCGGAGTGATCGAGGCGAGCGCCAGGGCGTCGCAGCGTTGTTCCGTCATGGCGAGGCAGATCAGGCCGCGGCCGAATTTAGCCATGAAATTGATGGCTTCGGGCGTGACCTTTTCGGCGGCCATGGCTAGATCGCCTTCATTTTCACGGTCTTCGTCGTCCACCAGGACGATCATGCGTCCGGCGCGGATTTCGTCGAGGGCTTCTTCGACGGAAGCGAATGGAGGTTTGCGGTCAGTCATTTGTAGCTGCTCCCGGGATTTGGAGTATGGCTCGAATATATCACTAGTGGAGCAGAGGCGTGATTGGTGAGTCGTGAGCTGCGACCCGCGATTCGTGACCCGTGACCCGTGTTTCGCGACCCGCGAAGGCATGTTTCGAGGCCTTGTCGGGGGACGCAATAAACGCGTTTTTGTGCCGATTAGAGCGGGGTGCTGTCGTTTGTTTTGAGAGGTTTACGTTGATTTCTAATATCTGCCATTGTCGATTAGAAACGTTGTTGCTGGCTGCTTGCGGCGGGCGATGCGTAGCTGCGATTCGATGATTGTGGCTTGCGGAAACGTGTAAAAAATGACGATTAGAACTTGTGCCGAGTGTTTGCTTTCTATGAGATATAGCGTTTTCTAATCGGCGGGGTTGGCGATTGATTTTACAGTGACTCGTGACGAGCGACGAGCGATAAGTAACGGTTGGAGCGGGGATGTAACATTGTAGTCCGGATGTTACATGAGGTTTTGGGGCGGCCAGTTGGTGAGCGGCGCGACAACTGAGGGGCGTGGGGCGGTTTTTGGGTAGAGTTTTCCCTGGAGGTGGGAGTGGTCTGCCCGTCGCCGTTGTGGCGGAGTGCATGTAGCATCCTCAGTGGGCCGGTAAAGTGGCCCCATTTTATTGTATCACATTTACTGTATGATTACCAGTCCCAAAATGGGAATAGGTGTGGGGCGAGCACGGCAAGGTCGAAGGCTCGTGGCAAACGTGAGTTGGTCTTGACGTCTTGCCACGCACCGTTTACGGAGTGCGCAAAGGGATGCGGCACCCACGAAACCTAAAGGCCGTTGCTTGCCTGCACAGGAAGGGCGAGCGCCGCGAGAGTTCTAGCGCATCATCCAGTTATGACGACCTCGCCCATGCTGTAACCGAAATTGCTGAGTCCTGTTTCTGCGTGTTTCCCGAAGTTCGCGGGTTTCAAACGTCTGCTGATGCAATCCGCAGTAGAAGCTACCTTCGTTGTTTCGGCTCGCGTGGGGTAGGGGAACAAACTTTTCGTTCGCCTCAAGGCAGGTAGGGCAGTAGTAGGGGCCTGTGCCATCTTTTCGTCTGTATAGACAGTCATCGTCAGGAAGGCACTCAAGCTCGGCTTTTCGACGCTCGAACGCTGCCTTAGCGTCTACCTGCCCCGCAAGTTCGATGATCTTGGTATGGGCCGCTTGGAGTTGCTGCTTTAGCTCGCGAATCTCGGATCGTGACGCTTCCACCTCGCGCATGGCTTCGTGGGTGGGTTTTCTCAGTCGCTTCCAAATCGAATTCCAAATGCCATCTACGACCTTTTTGCCTACTATTCCGGTGACTGGCTCCATACTGTGCCTCTCTAGGCTTTGGGCAAAAATCTACCCAGTTACTCCAACATAGCACAACGTCGCTAGTCAAAGAAGAAGCGAAAATCGCAAAGCGAGGATTGGGGCGACGGCTATGACTTGGGTTTCTCAATAAAGACACCGGGCGTACAGTCTATATATTTTTCTGTTAAATTCCCGATTCCCTGTCGAAGCATGTCTATGCGATGGGTAACAAACTCGAGCGGCGTTGTGGACGACGAGGGAGTGGTTGCAAACCGAACGGGGCTGGACGTTCGGGTTTGAGGTTTTGCTACGCACCCTTTGCGAACCGCGCAAAGGGATGCGGCACCCCCACAAGCTAAAGGCCGTCGCTTGCTTGCGCTAGAAGGGTCAGCCAGTATCTGGCTAGCCAAGAAATCCGGGAGTAAAATCCCGGGCATGGCGAAAGAATGCGCATTCTGTCCATCTACCGCGAAGCTGACAGGGGAACACATCTGGAGCGATTGGATGAACAAGCTGTTTCCAATATCCAGAATAACTCTGCGACAGCTCGCGCTCGATGGCACTCCCCTAAAAGAGCGGACGGCCCCAGAAATAAATCTCAAGGTCAAGGTTGTCTGCGCACCTTGCAACAATCGTTGGATGTCTCGTTTGGAGAATGATTTTGCAAAACCAGCTATGACGGACTTGATCCTTGGCAATCGGATCGGCGAAATATCGAAAAGGAGAGCGCATGGACTTTCTCTCTTCGCCTTCAAGACAGCCGTTATCGGAAACCGCAGTCTCCCAGAGACCGAATGGTTTTTCGACCGTTCAGAACGCCACACTTTTAAGAACTCGCTTACGATTCCGTCCAATGTTTCGATGTACATTTTCGGAGTGGCGGACTCGTTTCACGGAATGTTTCTTAGTCGCAACGTAAGTTATCCCGATCTTTCCTTGAATATATGCACCTTTTGTATCGGTCACCTGGGGTTTCAGGTCGTGTCTGGAAAAGCCGTGAGACTCGGTAATTTTCAAAGTATCCCCACGCCACCCGGCTTGGTTGATCGCTTTTATCCTACGCTCGATCAAACTAGTTGGCCCCGCAAGACAGTTTTGGGGATACAAGCGTTCAATGACTTCGCTGCCAGATGGAACTCTATTCGAAAGATTTGAATTCGTGCTTTTTTGCGATCCATGGCTGATTGGATGACGTTGTCGGCTCCTTCCTCCGAGTAAACTTGGTAGCGCTAACGACCAAGGCTCGGAAGAAAGGAGCCGAGCGATGATGATTATAGGATGTGATTTTCACACGCGCTACCAACAGATTGCGATGCTGGACGAGGCTACTGGGGAACTGACCGAACGACGGTTGGATCACCAGACGGGAGAAGCGGAGGCTTTCTATCGAAGTTTGCCAGGACCGGTACGCGTAGGGATCGAAGCCACCGGGCCGCTTCGCTGGTTCGAACGCTTGCTCACGGAACTGGGTCACGAGTTGTGGATCGGCGATTCCGCCAAGATTCGCGCCAGCGAAGTACGCAAGCAGAAGACCGACGAACGCGATGCTTTGCTGATTCTCGATCTGATGCTGGCCAAACGCTTTCCGCGCATCTGGGTTCCCACACCGGCCGAACGCGACCTGCGGCAGTTGCTCTGGCATCGTCACAAGCTGGTTTGCCTGCGCACCATGTTGGGCAACCAACTGCACGCGTTGGCGATGAGCGAAGGACTCTGCCGCAAGAAGAAGTTGTTCACCAAGAAAGGCCGCGCGGAACTGCAGGGTGTGGGTCTGGCTCCGTGGGCCAGCCGGCGCCGTGCAGAACTTCTCCAGCTGCTCGACCAACTCAATCCGCCCATCGCGGAGTTGGACCGTGCAGTTCTGGAACAAGCGCAACGCCGCGCCGACGCCGTGCTGCTGATGACCCATCCGGGCATCGGTCCGGTCACGTCGCTGGCCTTCGTTCTGGCGATTGGTCCGATCACTCGTTTTCCTCGCAGCAAAAAGATTGCGAGTTACCTGGGACTGAATCCCAGCGAAGAATCCAGCGGCGGACGGCGGCGGCTGGGAGCCATCAGCAAGCAGGGCAACACCATGGTGCGTTGGTTGCTGATCGAGGCCGTGTATCCCGCCGTGCGCAAAGATCCCCAACTGCGGCAGGACTATCAGCGTTTGAAATTCCGCAGAGGACACGCGGTGGCCAAAGTGGCCATCGCGCGCAAGTTGGCTGTGCGTATGTATTGGATGCTGCGCAGTGGAGCAGCGTACGCACAGCTGGTTCGCAGGCAAGGCAGCCCGGCGGCCACCCTGGTGGACGCAAGTTCATCGTCAGGCTGATTGGGCGCCTTGCTCCCGCGAGCGATCGCGGCGTCTGAAAAACGAATCATGGTCGGAAGTCGGTGACCGAATAGATGGCTGGTGGAACCAGATTCCACCGCTGGATTCAAGCAGCGAGCCTTGGTCGAGATGAAGCGAAAAGCAAAGGCCCTGGTAAGTGAGTACAAAAACGAGCTGCTCGCAGCTCGCACACTCTACGTGTCTCTTGACAGAGCCGACAACGTCATAGACGGTGGCGCACCCTTTTGCACAGCAAGGCTCACGATGCCAGTTCGCGTTCTTGACGTGACACGGAAATGGATGATGCCACTGCGGCAGTTGACGGCGAAGTCGGTTGGGTTTGGGGCTTGCCGTTGGGGTGGAACTTGGGGTCCCGCATTCTCGCCGGTTGACGGCGTGAGGTTGCCGCGAGGGTGCGCAGCTGTAGCCCAGCCGATACGTAATAGACTACAGCGGCGTTATGGCCATCAGCATTTGCATTTCATTACGTGCAGTTGCTACCGGCGGCGGTGCGGACATGAAACTGGAGTCTACATCAAAATCGAAATGCCTGCGGCTAAAGCCGCTTGTTATTTGCTGCGATTTTTCGCGCGGGCTGAAGCCCGCGCTCCCCCGCATGAATGCGGGGGCTCCCACGGCGGGGCTGAACTTTTTATCGGGGAACTGCGGTCGCGTGTAGCGACGGCGTGGGGCTAATATCCGTCTTACGCTTGAAACTTTGCGCCTCACTTCCCGCAGAGTGCGCACGACTAATCTGCCCGGCTCGCTATTGACTTCACCGACGCAGGAGCGTACTTAAAAAGAGGAGGGGCGGCGTATCGTCCAGCTACATGCCCCTCGGCACATTCGATAAGCGCGCTTAACCTAGGTTTGACCTTACGTCTCCGGGCCCTCCTCAGGCTCACAAGACTTTCCCCAGCCCAAACCTGAACAGCCTCGGTCGAACGATGGAGGCAATCATCAAAATCGTTGCGATCGGCGGCGGTGGACTCATCCGATCACGGGTCGTTACCAAGTTACGCGAGCACGAAAACAACAAGGAGAAACGAACATGTATTTAGTCATGGGCATTACTGGGCAAGTTGGGGGCGCCACCGCGCGGCATCTGCTGAAGCAAGGCAAACAGGTGCGGGCGCTGGTGCGCAATCGCGAGAAAGCGGCGAAGTGGGCAGACCAAGGCGTTGCGTTGGTGGATGGAGACTGGAACGATGCGACAGCCATAGCGGCGGCGCTCAAAGGTGTGGAGGGCGCGTTTGTTATGTTGCCGGCTGTATGGACGCCCTCGCCTGATTACAGAGAAGCGAAGGGCGTGATTGCGAACTATGTGGAGGCGCTGACCAAGACAGTGCCGCCGCGGGTGGTAGCGCTTTCGTCGATGGGCGCGAATAGAACAAGCGGGCTGGGGATGATCACGGCCTTATCGCTTATGGAGCAAGGTTTTCGCAGCCTGCCATCTCCGGTCGCATTCGTGCGCGCAGGTGGCTTTTTTGAAAACTTTCTTTTCGGCTTGCAGGCCGCCCAGGGCGGAACACTCCCGGTCTTCTACAATCCTACAAACCGGAAATCAACAATGGTCGCGACAAACGACATCGGCGCAGAGGTAGCAAAGCTTCTCACCGGGCCGGCGTGGTCAGGACATCGCGTTATCGAGCTCGGTTCGATGGTAAGCGCGGATGAAGTGGCGAAACAATTAGGTGAAGTCCTAAAACGCGACGTAAAAGCCTTTGCCGTCCCGCGCGCAGGGTGGGCGGAGGCCTTCGAGCAGTTCGGCGTCCCGAAGGGCCACACTGGGCCTGCCGAAGAAATGTTTGACGGCGTGAACGCGGGATGGATGGACCTGGGAATCGCGGGTACCGAGCACGTAGCGGCAACGACGTCCGCACGCGATGTATTCGCGGGTGCTCAGCAGGCCGTCAAGGCGAAAGGCCATTCCGTTTGAACGGCAGCGATGCTGTCGTCAGCTCGTTGGGCACCGGCCTGAGCCCGTTCCACAGATAAACCCGTAGCAGGTCGAGCAACTCAAATAGCCGCGATGGTAATAACCGGCCATCTCGCCTTCGTCTGGGTGTGCTTCGGAAGGTTATATCTAATTCACGATTCCGCAATTCGGATGGTTGCAGGCCTGAGCTACAAGGTTGCGCGACCCGGCGAAGTCCTGAAAATTGAGGAAGCTAGCGCGACCCTGGAAACTACGGACGTAGTTGTGTTTTAGGGATAGCTGGTATAGCGTTTTCGCTCGAGTGCGAGGATACTCTTGGCGGTTCGCGCGGGTTCGTGGTGCAAGGCGATGCGCAAGAGCGAAACGTTATTTCGATACTCCCTGGCGATCGTGGCGGCGTTTGCCGCGCTGTGGTTGCGCTATCTGCTGACGCCGCTGCTGGGAACCGACAATCCGTATCACACGGCGTGGCTGGCGGTGGTGTTTGCGGCGTGGTATTGCGGCATAGGGCCGGCGATCGTCGCCACGGTGATTCTGACCCTCGGCGTGGATTATTGGTTTCTGCCGCCGTTTGGTTCATTCGCAATTCAAGACCGCACGCAGTCATACGGAATACTGGGGTTCGTGGCGTGCTCGATCGCGATCATTGCGTTGGGAGAATCGAACCGGCGGGGATTTGGGGTGCGGGCGCGGCTGGCGGCGATTGTGGAGTCGTCGGACGACGCGATCATCAGCAAGAACCTGGACGGAATCATCACGAGTTGGAATAAGGGCGCCGAGCGAGTGTTTGGCTACACGGAGGCGGAAGCGGTGGGCAAGCACATCACGATGATCATTCCGCCGGAGCATCGCGACGAGGAAGTGATGATTTTGGAGCGATTGCGTCGCGGCGAGCGCATCGAGCATTTTGAAACGGTGCGAATGCGGAAGGATGGCACGACGCTGGACGTATCGTTGACGATCTCGCCGGTGAAGGATGCAGTGGGGCTGGTGATTGGCGCGTCGAAGGTAGCGCGCGACATTACCGAACGAAGGCAAGCCGAGGTAGCGATCAAGGAGAAGGAACTCTCGGCGCGCTTGCTGAAGCTGCAGGATGAAGAGCGGAGGCGGATCGCGCGTGAATTGCACGACGGAGTGGGGCAATTGCTTGCGGCGATGAGCATGAACACGGGACGGCTCAATTTAGAGAAGGCGAAGCTCAGTCCGGAGGGTGCGCGGTGCCTGGAGGATAATTCCCGGCTGGTGCAGCAGATTTCGTCGGATATCCGCACGATGTCGTATTTGTTCCATCCGCCGCTGCTGGACGAAATGGGGCTGGGTTCGGCGTTGAAGTGGTACGTGCAGGGATTCACGGAGCGGAGCAAAATCTCGACGACATTGGAGCTTACGGCGGATGGCGAGCGTTTGCTGCAGGATTATGAATTGTGTTTATTCCGGATCGCGCAGGAGTGCCTGACGAATATTCACCGGCACTCGGGGAGTTCGGTGGCAGTGGTGCGATTGCTGCGCACCGACCGAGAAATCAAGCTGGAGGTGAGCGACGAAGGCGTGGGAATCAGTGCGGAAACGCAGTCGAAGATTGCGGCGGGCGAAACGGCTGGAGTGGGGTTGCGCGGAATGCGCGAACGGCTGAGGCAATTGGGCGGAAGGTTGCAGATATCCTCTAATGGAAAGGGAACTACGGTGACGGCCACGGTACCGTACGTGGAAGCCGAGCGGAGCGCAGAGAGTTTGCCTGAGGATCTTTCGCGTGCGTCCGAGGATGGCCATCCTGGCCATGGCGCGGCGTTTCGCGCACCGGTGTGATTTTGGGCCGCGTCGCGGAGTTGCGAATGCGGTCATGAAGATTGCAACGTGTGGTTGACAGGGGCGGGAATGATTGCGAGGATTATGGAGATGAGATTGTTGTTGGCCAATGCGGAGGGGGTTCGCGCGCTGTGTTGTTGTCGGCGGTGCGCTGGGGTGTCCTCTGGCATGGGAGGAGTTGGCGAAACGCGGTAACGGGCCGACTCCGAATCAAGTTTTTACTTGACCCACCGCCGAGAGGTTGCCGGCTGGTGGGTTTTTTGTTTTTGGGGATCTATAAAAATGGTTGGCGTTTGTTGGGAGTGATTCGAGACGAACAATTTTTGTTCCGGGGCGCGGTAGCCAAGTGGCAAGGCACAGGTCTGCAAAACCTTTACCGGCGGTTCGATTCCGCCTCGCGCCTCCAAAATTTCTGGGTTGAATGTGGGTCGGTCAGAACGATCGTTCGTTTGGTGGTGCGGAATCAAGATGCGTAAGACTCACCGCAGAGACGCAGAGGGTGCAGAGAAAATCGGAGCCTGCGTCTTGTAGAGCGCGTGGAGGTTTGGGCGCGGGACGAATAATCGGCTGAACATTATTTTTGAGTTTGGGCTTCGACGTCGGCGAGAGTTTTTTTCAACGAGTCGGCGTCGGGAGCGTTGGGAGCTACTTTGAGGTAGGCGCGGAGTTCGTAGGCGGCGCCGCGGGGATCGTGGCGAGCGTTATAGATTTCGGCGAGCAGTAGATGGACTTGCGGGATGCGGTGGGAGTGGTCGGCGTCAATCGTCTTCAGCGCGTCACTTTCGGCTTCGGGCAATTGGGCGAGATGGAATTGGGCCATGGCGGAGTAAAAGTTGCCGTAGATATTTCTCTGGGGAACGAGCGCGAGAGAACGATCGGCCATTTCGAGAGCTTGGTGCCAGTCATTCAGTTGCGCGGCGATATCGGCGAGGCAGAGGTACGCGGGGGCGTAGCCGACATCGGCGGCGGAGGATTGCGAGCAGGCGTCGCGCGCTTCGGGGATTTTATTTGCGGCTTCGAGAATCTGGCCTAACAGCGCCCAGGCGGCGGCATATTGCGGATAATCGTCGAGCGCTTTGCGCAGATGTTCCTCGGCGCTGGCTAGTTTTTTGTCCTTCAGTTCACTGCAACTCTTGCGGTACTCACCTTTGGCATTTCCGGGAATTTTGAGCGTGGCGGCGCTGACGGTGGCGGCGTGCGACTGGGTGATGGTCCAGACGATGCAAGATTCGTCGAGTTCGGGACCGAATGTCGGCATCGCGCCAGAGGCGTCTGCCGTGGCGCGATCGGGGGCGGAATTGTCCAGAGGCCAGCCGGGAGTGGAATTCTGCTGGGCGGGGAGTTGGGGTGTGAGGGCGAGGAGCGCGAGAGCGCAGAGAGCGAAGCGGACGGTCAATGGTGTTGCGATGCGACGGAGCGTTCGCGGAAGTGCAACCGGCATGTGAGCCTCCGGTGGGGGGATTGTACATCAGTTCGAATAGGGAATTAGTCGGCGAGGAGAGTTTCGACGCGCTCGATGAGTTTGGTCATGCCGTCGGATTTGGAGAAGACGGCGTCCACGCGGAAGAGTGACGCGAGCTTCGGGTTAATTTGTTCGGCATACATAGTGACCATCATGATGCGAATGTTGGGTTGTGCCTGGCGGAGGATGCCGGCGACTTCGAGGCCGTTAAGGCGGGCCATACGGACGTCGAGGAGAATGAGATCGGGGGTTAGTTCTTTGGCTTTGGAGACGGCTTCGAGTCCATCGGTAGCTTCGCCGCAGATGCTGAAGGCGGTTTCGCGTTCGAGGGCGCGACGGACGATGGTGCGGACGCGTTGGCTATCGTCGGCGATGAGGATGGTGCGGGGTTTGATGGGTGGCGGAGGTTGCGCAGATGGGGCGGCAGGAATCATGTGAGTGCGCTTCTGGTTCCATTGTAGGGTAGGCGACAATACGGTGATTCATGTAGAGGCGAGTGCGTAGATGTTTACGATATATGTGCTGATGCGTTTAATGGTGAATGAAGAAATACGCGGACATGGCGAAGCCAACTACGATGACGATCGTGCGGACGTGTTGGGGATTCATTTTTTGCGCGTAGTACGCGCTGCCGTAGCCGCCGATTAGGCTTCCGATGAGCATGAGTATGGCTTGGGGCCAGACGATTATTCCGGCGACGATGAAAGTGACCATGGCGACGCCGTTGACGACGCTGACCAGGAGAACTTTTACGCCGTTCATCGCGTGAATATCTTCCATGCCGAGCAGAGCTAGCAGCGAGAGGACGAGGATGCCTACGCCTGCGCCGAAATAGCCGATGTACATGGCGATGAGGAGTTCGAGGAAGAGTCCGGCGATGAAAAGTGGGCGGGAAGTCTTGCCTAGCGCGGCGCGGCGTTTGACCCAGGCGCTGATGCGGGGACCGGCGAGAAAAAGCAGAGTGGCGGCGAGAAGGAGCCAGGGGACCAGATGCATGAATGTTGATTGCGGCGTGCTGAGAAGGATGCGGGCGCCTAGGAAACCTCCGATGATGCCGATAAAAAGAAGCGCGGGGAGGAGGCGGCGGGCGTCAGGGGTGAAGGCGTTGCGATAGGCTACCGTGCTGGCGACAGTGCCGGGCCAGACGGCGGCGGTGCTGGTGGCGTTGGCGGCGATGGGAGCCATACCGGTGAAGAGCAATGCTGGAAAAGAGATGAAGCTGCCGCCGCCGGCGACCGCGTTGAGGATGCCGGCGATGAACGCGGCGAAGAAGAGGAAGATTGGATGCGGGATGAGCACGCGAGAGGATAGCTGGAGGAAGAGTTGGGGGCAAGAAGGCAGAGGCGAAGAAGAAGAGAGGCCGCGAGATGTGGATATCGATGCTTGACAGTGCGGCGTTGATGACGGCAGAGTGAGCGGCGAATCATGACTCCTGTGCAAACTGCGCTGGCGTGGTCGGTGGGATTGTTCGTGGGCATGCTGGTGTGCCTGGAGGTTGGTTACCGCATCGGCAGCTATGGAGTGGAACGGCATCAGGAGTTGGAGCACGAAGGCACTGGAGCGATCGAAGCGGCGGTGTTCGCGCTGCTGGGATTGTTGCTGGCGTTCACGTTTGGCGGGGCGATGACGCGGCTGGAGACGCGGCGAGAGTTGATCGTGCAGGAGGCGAATGCGATTGGCACGGCTTATCTGCGGCTGGATGTTCTACCTGCCGCGGAGCAGCCAGAGATGCGGCAATTGTTTCGGCAGTATCTGGATGCGCGGCTGAGCGCTTACGGCAAGCTGCTGCAGCGCGATGCTGCGAACCAGGAGTTCGCGCGGGCGGCGGCGATACAGCATGAGATCTGGTCGCACGCGGCGGCCGCGGGCGAGAACGACTCGACGCATAACGTCGTCAGGATCCTGCTGCCCGCTTTGAACGAAATGATTGACGTGACCACGGCGCGGGCGATCGCATTGGATACGCACCTGCCCGCGCTGATTTTTTTGCTGTTGATCAGCGTGGCGTTGATGAGCGCGTTGCTGGCGGGACATGTGATGGCGAAACGCAGGCACCGCAGCGTGCTGCACCTGATTTTATATGCCGCGATTATTTCGATCACGATTTATGCGGTGTTGGATTTGGATGAGCCGCGGTCGGGATTGATACGGTTGGATCGCGCGGATCAGGCTTTGATTGAGTTGCGGGATTCGATTCGGTGAGGGGAGTGGTGGGTTGCCGTGCGAGCGATGGCGCACTGAAGTGTGCCGCTACAAAGGCCAAAGCAAACGCGACTGCGCCGGCGTCGGTTTGCGGCGCGGGCTGCTAAGAGAGATCCCTCGCTGCGCTCGGGATGACAACACTCAATAATTTGGTGGTGAGAAAAAAAACGGCGCCATGACTTTTGGTCGTGGCGCCGTTTTGCTGGTGGGGCTTATTCAGGCCCCTGGGGGTAGAGCGTTAGCGACGTGCGTGATTGTTGTTGCCGCCTCCTCCGTGGCTGCTTTCATGGGTGCCGCTATTGTGTGAACCGCCGTTGCTTGCGCGTGACGTTGCGCGGGGTGCGGCGTAGCTTCCGCGCGAGCTGGTGTTGCTGCGCGGCTGGGTGTGCGTGGTGCGGGCCGGGGCGGAACGCGACGTGTTTTGGCGGAACGCCTGGTTGGATTGTGGGCGTGACGCGTTGTTGTGTTGTTGCGCGTTGAACGAACGTGAGTTCGTGGCGCGCGAGTAGGACGGACGCGCGTTAGAAGCGCGCGATTGGGGTGCTCTTGCATTGTTCTGTTGGATGTGAGTTGCGTTGTTCGTCGAGCGCGAGGCGAAAGAACGCTGCGCGTTGCTGTTGCGTGACTGCGTTGCACCGCTCAAGCTTCGCGAGGTGTTGCTGGAGCGCGCGAAGTTCGAACTGCGGTTGGTATTGGCTGCGCCACGATTGTTGAATTCACCGGGGCGCGACGTGGCCGCGACCGACGGACGGCCGTGATTCACCGAGGCGAACTGGGCGCGGTTGGTACTGGCAGTCCGTTCCTGACGAACCTGCGAGGACGTGGCTCCGATGTGACGATCGCGATTCGCGGCCATTTCTGCGGAAGTGGGGCGTGCGTTGACGCCGCCGCGTCCGCCGTTGAAGCTGACGCGATTCACGTCGGTGCGGTTATTGATCACGGTGCGGTTGTAGACGTGGTGAACGTTGGTGATGCTGACGTTGTTTACTGTGCGGTTGTAGAAGAAGTGGCCGCCATTCCAGTAGCCGCCCTGGTAGCCGACGCCGAAATAGCCGGAGCCGTAGTTAATTCCGCCGTAGAAGCCGATGTGGGGCCCCCAATATCCGGCGTGCCAGAAATAACCGCTGCCGCCCCAGCCCCAATAACCGGGAGTCCAGAGAAAGCCGACTTGCGGCGCGATAACCCACGTGCCGGGGACCCAGTAGTAGCCGTCAGGGCCATAGGCCCAGTAGCCGGGCGTCCAGATGTAGCCGTCACCGGGGCAAACCGGTTGCGAGTAGACCGGCAGCGGCGGAGGAGCGACGGTGATAGCGACGCCAAAGCCGAAGGCAGCCGAGGCGGTGGGCGCCATGGCCGCCGGAATTGTTATGAGAACGAGAGCGAAGAGAAGTGCACGAATGATGTGAATGTGAATTTTACGCATTTTTGTCCTCCCTCCAAATGAAACGTACTTCCCCCTTTTTCATTTGGCGCTGGATCCGCTGGGATGACGTGCGCCTAATTAGTTGAACACGGAGTACAGGCGAAAGTCGCGTGGGGAAGTGGCGGAGAACAGGGCGGTTGCGAGAGAGGAAACGGTGAGCGAGGCGAAAGGCGAGATTCGAGATGGTTCGGGTAGAGCGCGGAATTAAATATGTAACGAAACTCTTACGTAACCAGCCCTTGAGATTGCGCGTCCGAGACACGTGCATGTAGCGATATAGTTGCCACACCCAGAGGTGACTAATGAAGCTCCCGGCCCTTCTCCTGCTCCTGCTCGTGTGCCTCTTCGGAGCACTTCCAACATTTGGCCAGCAGCAAGCGACTGCGAGATTAGTGACGCAGGCCGTGGATAACACTGTGCGGACGCGTCTCGCGGGAAACGTGCATCCTTTGGCGCAGCCGAAATTCGATCGCGGCGAAGCGCCGGCGGATTTGGCGATGGAGCGGATGTTGCTGGTGCTGAAAAGAAGCGCGCAACAGGAAACGGCGCTGCGTGCGTTGATCGATGATCAGCAGAATACGAGTTCCCCGAACTTTCATCATTGGCTGACTCCTCAGGAATTTGGCATGTAGTTCGGGCCGACGGATGGGGACATCGCGGCAGTGACGGGCTGGTTGCGATCGAGCGGATTCCAGGTGGCGCAGCCGAGCAATGGGCGTACGGCGATCGAATTTTCGGGGACGGCGGGACTGGTGAAGCAGGCATTTCAGACGGCGATTCACAAATACGTCGTCAACGGCGAACAACATTGGGCCAACGCGAGCGATCCCTCGATTCCAACGGCGCTGGCGCCCGCGGTGGCGGGAGTGGTGACGCTGCACAATTTCCCGCGGCGATCGAATCTGACAGTGCACGGCGCGCCGCTGGGGCCCCCGGCGGGGCAAAACGTGCTGCCGCTATTCACGTTCACGCCGCAGCAGACTACTTTTTACGGATTGGGACCGACGGATTTCGCGACGATTTACAATGTGCTGCCGCTGTGGAATGCGGGAATTGACGCACTGGTCAAACGATCGCGATTGTGGGCGAGACGAATATCCATGTGACGGACATCGAGAATTTTCGCACGCTCTTTGGTTTGCCTCCGAAGGACCCGCAGATCATTTTGAACGGGCCGGATCCTGGAATTGGCGGGGATGAGACCGAAGCGATTCTGGATGTTTCGTGGTCCGGGGCGGTGGCGAAGAACGCGACGATTGACCTGGTGGTGTCGGCGTCGACGGAGAGCACGCTGGGAGTGGATCTCTCGGCGTTGTACATCGTGGACAACAACGTGGCGCCGATCGTGAGCGAGAGTTACGGGATCTGCGAAGCGACGATCGGCAACGCGGGGAATTCGTTTTATAACGCGCTGTGGCAGCAGGCGGCGGCGCAGGGGATGACGGTACTGGTGTCGGCGGGGGACGCCGGGTCCGCCGGGTGCGACGACTTCGACAGCGAAGGAGCCGCGGTGGACGGGCTGGCAGTGAGCGGATTTGCTTCGACGCCCTATAACGTGGCGGTGGGCGGGACTGATTTCGATCAGACGGCCCTTACGGCGCCGACCTACTGGAGTGCGACGAATAATGCGACGACGGGCGCTTCCGCACTTTCCTATATTCCGGAAACAACCTGGAACGATTCCTGCGCGGGGATGGGCATTGACCAGTGCGTCCTTACGAGCCAGTTTTTCAACATCGTGGGCGGGAGCGGCGGGCCGAGCAGTTGCGCGACGCAGAGCAGCGGGGGCACGTGCACCGCGGGCTACAGCAAACCGGCGTGGCAAACGGGAAGCGGCGTGCCGACGGATGGCGTGCGGGATCTGCCGGACGTGTCGTTGTTTGCCAGCAACGGGTTCAACAACAGTTTTTACATTATCTGCCAGGGGGATGCGGGGTTCTTCGGGTCGCCGGAAACCTGCAGCCTAACGGATTTCACATTTGTCGGCGTGGGTGGGACCTCGGCATCGGCTCCAGCGTTCGCGGGGATTATGGCGCTGGTGAATCAAGAATTGGCGACGACTGGAGGAGCGAACACGCGGCTGGGGAACGCGAATTATATTCTCTACAAGCTGGCCGCGCAGAGCGGAGCGAGTTGCGATTCTTCGACGGTGGCGCTGACGGGAAATTCTTGCATTTTTTATGACATCACCAAGGGGAACAATTCGGTGCCATGCAACCCCGACACGCCGAACTGCGGCGCTGCTCCGCCGGGCGTGGATAATTTCGGAGTGCTGGTGGATCCGAATAATCCCAACAATCCTGCTTGGTTGACTACGCCGGGGTACGACCTGGCGACGGGGCTGGGTTCAGTGAACGCGAACAATCTGGTGAAGGCGTGGAGCACGGTGACGTTTACGCCGAGCGTGACGACGCTGACGAATCTTGCTCCCACAAGCATCGCGCACAGGCAGCCGGTGAATGTGAGCGTGAAGGTGACGCCACAAAGCGGAACGGGAACGCCGACGGGCGCGGTGGTATTGATGGCGACGCCGGCGGGCAGAACATGGGCGTGGAGTCTTTTCCGCTGAGCAACGGGATTGCGAGCGGGACGACTACTTTGCTGCCGGGAGGGACTTATAACGTGACAGCGCATTACGCGGTGGATGCGACTTATGGGGCGAGTGATTCGGCGGCGGTGTCGGTGACAGTGGGGAAGGAAAACAGCGCGACGAAAATGACGATGGAAGCGTATAACCCGCTCAGCCGAACGTTTTATTCGGCGAACACGATTCCCTTCGGAACGATATTTTTCCTGCGCAGCGATGTGACCGATGCGGCAGGGAAATCTTGCTTGCCGAATACGCAGGGGACGCAGTCGTCGTGCCCGAGCGGGAGCGTGAATCTCACTGAGAACGGGCAGCCGCTGGATGCGGGGAGCTACCCGCTGAACAGCGAGGGGAACGTCGAGGACCAAACGCTGACACCGGAGTTCGCGACGGTGGGAAATTATGCGCTACAAGCGCAGTACAGCGGGGACAACAGCTACAACGCGAGCACCGGGACACTGAACGCGACCGTGACGCAGGCTCCGACGACGATGAGCTTCGGGTTGGACGGAGACTGTTGCCCAGGAACCATCACGATGTACTCCGGGCAGTCGTTCCAGCTGTACGCCTCGGCGTTTGCGTTTAGCGTTCAGCAAGCTCCCAGCGGGACCATCTCCATTTTACAGAATGGCATCGCGGCGTCCGGCACGAATCAGATATTTGTGCTGAACGGCAGCTACAGCGGAAACTATTACAATGCGTCATTCAACTATACTTATCTTGGCGACACGCTTACCACTTCGATCGATACTCCCGGAATTTACAACTTCACGGCGTCCTACCCCGGTGACGCGTATTACATGGGGTCGCAAAGTCCGGTGCCGGTGACGATCACGGTGGTGGATACGACATTCAATATTGCGTCGCCGATTCCGAATGTGACGATCAGCGCGCCGGGGATGCCGGGGACGGCGACAGTGACGCTAGTGGGGACCGATAACTTTTTCGGGCCGGTGAATGTGACCTGCGCGCTGCCGGCGACGATGACGGAAGCGACTTGCCCCATGACGAGCGCGACGCTGACCGGTCCGATGGTGACGGCGCCGCTGACGATCACTACGACGGCGCCACACCCGTATGGAGCAGCGAAAACGGCGGGCATGGGCATCGGCAGCGGGATGTACGGCGTCGGAATGCTGGCGGGAGTGTTGTTAATTGCGCTTCCTGGGGCGCGGCGGCGGAGAGTGGCGCTGGTTTTCGGCGTGGTACTTTGCGTGATTTCGATCGGGAGCTGCGGCGGGGGCGGTGGTGGCGGTTCGCAGACGGATCCTGGAACGCCGGCGGGGACTTATATGGTGACGGTGACGGCAACGTCCTCGAACATTACGAGGACCGGGACGTTCAGCGTTACGGTGGAGTGAGGGTGGCGCGGCGTTGTGCTTGCACAGTCGCAAAATCCCCACCCTTCCCATGAGGCAGAAGCGGGAAGGATGGGGCACCCAGCCGTACGGGAGATCCCCCTGGGACGCGCTCGCGGAAGCGTGCGCGTTTGCGGATCGAAGGGAAGAGAGATCTCTCACTTCGTTCGGGATGACAACTGCTATCAGCCGCGGAAGATGGGTTTCAGCGTGGCGCGGATGCGTTTAATGCTAGCCGTGGCTTGGACGACGCGAACGGTGCGAACTGGGCGCGGCGGCGGACTGGGCTCTAGGTTACGGCTTCTGATAGCGGGAGCCAGATTTGGAATTTTGTGTCGCCTGGCTCGGACTCCACTTGGATACTGCCGCGGTGCTTTTTTATTATGCGCTGGACTGTATCGAGGCCGAGACCGGTGCCCTCGCCTACCGCTTTGGTGGTGAAGAACGGTTCGAAGATGTGCGGGAGGACTTTGTCGGAAATTCCCGGGCCGTTGTCGGCGATTTCTACTACCACGCAATTGTCTTCGCGATAGGTGCGAATTTTTAGTTTGCCCTCGCCGTGCATGGCGTCAATGGCGTTGTCAATGATGTTGGTCCAGACCTGATTGAGTTCGCTGCCGAAGGAATTCACCAGCAACGGGATTTTCTGGTAGTCGCGCTCGACTTCGACGCCGTGTTTGAGCTTGTGATTCAAGATCGTGAGCGTGGTTTCCAGGCTTTTGATGATGTCCACGTTTTGCAGCGGGGTCTGGTCCATGTAGGTGTATTCCTTGATGGCCCGGACCAGATCGGAAATTCGCGCGGTGCTGCTTTCGATTTCGTTGAGGAGAGCGTAGATCTCGACGGAAGCGGCGATGCGCACCAGGGCTGCACGGGCGGTGCCGGGATCGAGCGTGGCGAACAGGGATTCGAGCGCTTCCGGTTTGATATTTTTGCGCGCTAGGTCGGCGGCGAGCTGATACAAATCGTTCTGGCCGTGGCTGCGCAGGAGCGAGTCTATCTGCTCTTCGAGGTCGCTGATGGTGAGCGCGTCGGGAGGCGGTTCGTTATTTTGGATGAAGGCGGTCTCGAGTTTTTCAATTTCGGCTCTTTGCTCGGCGGTGAGCTCGCGGCGGCCCAGTTCGTGGCTGGCATTCTTGATTTTTTTCAGGATGTCGCGCAATTGAGTGGCGGCGCGGCGCGCGGCGGAGGCGGGATTGTTAAGTTCGTGCGCGAGGCCGGCGGAAAGTTTGCCCAGGGACGCGAGGCGGTCGCGTTGCTGCTCCATGCGCGTGACTTCGCGAATTCTGTCAGACATCAGGCCGACCAGACGCTGCGTCAGCTCCGGCATTTTCTGGACCAGCTCGGGAAAAAGCGACGAGGGGAAACGCAGAAGGTGAACGTCTGTGACCGCCCGCGCGTCTATCGTCCACTGCTTCATTCTTGAAAAAGGCAGCAAACCCGTAACGTCGCCAGCCTTCATGGAAAACATCACGGTTTCGCCGGCGATGTCGCCCCGTGCCTGTACTTGACCCTCCAGGACGACGAACATGGCGTCGGCGGGGTCGCCCTGGTGTGCGTACGCCTCGCCGGACTTGAAGCGCAAATCTTCGGCACGGCTGAGGAACCAGGAGATTTGATCGTCGGGCAGACCATTGAAAACCGGGACGCGAAGAAGTTCGGAATTTTCGACCATTTAGACCTTGCTCAGATATTGATGGATGAATTGGACGCCGACGGAACCTTCACCGACGCCGGAGGCGACGCGTTTCACGGAACCGTGACGGACATCGCCGACGGCGAAGATGCCGGGAACATTGGTTTCGAGCAGAAAGGGATCGCGATCAAGGCCCCAGCCCTTGGGACGCTGGCCATCGCGGATAAGATCGGGGCCGGTGAGGATGAAGCCGCGATCATCGCGTTCGACGACGCCGGCAAGCCAGTCTGTGCGCGGCAGTGCGCCTATGAAGATGAACATGGCGCTGGCAGGGACGCGTTCGGTTTTTGCGGAATCCGAGCAGAGGAAGGAAATTTCCTCGAGATGCGTATCGCCGTGGGCTTCGGAAACGCTGGCGTTGGGCCAGATCTGGATGTTGGGAGTTTCTTTGACCTGGTCAATCAGGTATTGGGACATGGTGCTGGAGAGAGACGCGCTGCGGACGACGATTACGACGCGCTCCGCGAATTTTGCGAAGTTCATGGCCGCTTGGCCGGCGGAATTTGCGCCGCCAATTACGTAAACAATTTCGCCTTTGCAGGAAAGAGCTTCGGTGGCGCCGCCGCCGTAGTAAACGCCGGCGCCTTGCAGGCGGTCTATGCCGGGAGCTTCGAGGCGACGCCATTGCACGCCGGTGGCGATCATTAATGCGTGGCAGGAAATTTCGTTTTCGTCAGCGAGCTTGATGATGCGATAGGGACCTTCGGCGCGGACGGCAGTGGCTTCCTGGGGGGAGAGGATTTCGACGCCGAAGCGTTCGGCTTGGACGACGGCGCGGCGGGCCAGGTCGCCGCCGCTGAGGCCGGTGGGAAATCCTAGATAATTTTCGATGCGCGAGCTCATGCCGGCTTGTCCGCCAGGCGCTTCGCGCTCGATCATCACGGTGTGCAGGCCTTCGGACGCGCCGTAGACTGCGGCTGCGAGGCCGGCGGGGCCTCCGCCAACGATGGCGAGATCGTAAAAACTGGTTTGTGCGCGGGTGCGCAGGCCGACTTTTTGCGCGACTTGCGCCGGAACGCTTTCGAGAAGTTTCGAGCCGTCCGGGAAGAGGACTATTGGGAGGCTGGCGGCTTCTTCCGGGCCGAGGGCGTCCATGAGGCGTTTGGTTTCCGGGTCGTTGGCGGAACTTTCGACGTCGATCCATTGATAGGGGACGCGATTCCGGGCCAGAAAATCGCGCAGCTCGTAGGATTTGGGAGACCAACGCGTGCCGAGTACGCGGATGCCTTCGAAAGTGGGGCGGAAAGAGGCGCGCCAATCGTCGAGGAGATCGTCGAGTTGCGGGTAGAGATGATCGGCCGGGGGATCCCACGGCTTCATGAAAAAATAATTGATGTTGGCTTCGTTGATGGCGCTGATGGCGGCGTTGGTGTCGGCGTAGGCGGTGAGGAGGGCGCGTTTCGCGTCGGGGAAGATGCGCATGCCTTCTTGCAGGAAGGCGACGCCGTCCATGTGGGGCATGCGTTGATCGGCGAGGAGGAGTGCGACGCTATCGTTGCGGACTTTTAATTGCTTGAGGAGCGTGAGCGCGCCTTCGGGGGAATCGCTGCCTATGACGCGGTATTCGGCGCCATATTTCGAGCGCAGGTCGCGTTCGATGGCGCGGAGAACGTCGGAGTCGTCGTCAACGCTGAGTAATATTGGTTTCGGCATGATGGGTCCCAGTTTTTGGTGCCGAGGATAATTTTAGACTGTTGGGCTTTTTAAACCAAATGAGATGCGCGGTGAGTGGATTGGTCGCAGGATTTGTGTTGAGGCGACGACGTTGGTTCGCGATGATTTCGGAGGCTGAAGGCGGCGGTCGGAAAGGGTCGCCACTCGCGGTGACATGAATTTTGCATCCAACGAGTCGCTAACGGTGCCGACGACAGTTTATTCGTGGATTGGAGTTTACGAACTGTAACACCTATCATGTGTCTGCATTCTCGATTGGTTCTCACACGCCCGAAGATGATTCTAACAATTGCATATACGGGAGAACGGGCCACGGATTTGGGCTACTTATTGCATAAAAGCCCTTACCGCGTTCATACGTTTGAGCAGACCTTCGGGAAGGTGCACGTCTACTATCCTGAGACCTCGGCTGAGCGTTGCACTGTCGCCTTGGTGCTGGATATAGATTCCATCGGGCTGGTGCGTAACCGGCGCGGCCCGAGCGGCGACGCACATGTGCTCGAAGAATACGTAAATGATCGCCCGTACGCCGCTTCCTCTTTTCTAAGTGTTGCCATCGCGCGCACCTTCGGTACCGCACTGACGGGTAAGAGCAAGGAACGCCAGGAATTGGCTGATTCTGCGATTCCGTTAGAAACCCGGATAACGGTATTGCCTTGCCGTGGCGGAGAGGGCTTGCTGCGCCGACTTTTCGAGCCATTGGGTTACGAAGTCTTCGCGAAACGTCATCCGCTGGACGAGAAATTCCCTGAATGGGGCGAGAGTTCGTATTTCACCGTCACGCTCAAGGGCACGATTCGATTGAGTGAATTGTTGACCCACCTCTATGTGCTTATCCCGGTGCTGGATGACGAAAAGCACTATTGGGTGGGCGATGCTGAGGTGGAGAAATTATTGCGTCACGGGGAGGGCTGGCTTCGGGCGCATCCCGAACGCGAGCTGATCACCGATCGCTATCTGAAACACCAGAAGAAACTGACGCGCGAGGCCTTGAGCCGCCTGATTGGCGAAGAGGAGCCTGAGGCGGACGAGGCAGCGGACGCCCGTGCACGCGAAGAAGAAGTCATTGAGAAGCCGATCAGTCTGGCAGAGCAGCGAACGGGGGCGGTGATGGCGGCATTGCGCAGCGCCGGCGCGAAGCGTGTCCTAGACCTTGGCTGCGGCGAAGGCCGCCTTCTGCGCGAGCTCTTAAAAGATAAGGCATTCGCTGAAATCGTCGGCGTGGATGTGTCGCATCGCGCATTGGATATCGCTGCACAGAGACTGCGGCTCGAGGATTTACCGAGGATGCAGAAGGAACGCATTCAGCTCATTCACGGGTCGCTGACCTATCGGGACAAGCGGCTGGCGGGCTTCGATGCCGCAACCGTGATGGAAGTAATCGAGCATCAGGATCCGCCGCGGCTCGCGGCGTTTGAGCGAGTGCTTTTTGAGTTCGCGCGGCCGCGCACGGTGATCGTGACGACACCGAACGTCGAATACAACGTGAAGTTCGAGACCCTGCCTGCGGGCAAAATGCGCCACAGAGACCATCGCTTTGAGTGGCCACGTGAACAATTTGAGCAGTGGGGCAATGGCGTTGCTGACCGGTTTGGTTATGCCGTGCGATTTCTGGGAATCGGACCCGAAGATGCGGCGTTAGGCAGCCCCACGCAGATGGGCATTTTCACTCGACAATGAAGCTAACAATTCCAGAGCTTGCGGTCGTGGCGCTCGTGGGCCCTTCAGGGTCCGGCAAGTCGAGCTTCGCGCGGAAGCACTTTCGAGCGACGGAAGTCCTCTCCTCGGATTTTTGCCGGAGACTGGTGTCCGACGACGAAAACAGCCAGGCCGCGACAAATGATGCGTTTGAGGTGCTGCATTTCATAGCTTCGAAGCGACTGGCAGCCGGCAAGCTCGTCGTCATCGACGCGACGAACGTGCAGCCGGAAGCACGCAAGCCGATTGTGGCTCTGGCGCGCGAATATCATTCTCTCCCGGTTGCGATTGTCTTCGACTTACCGGAAAAACTGTGCCACGAGCGGAATCGCAATCGTCCTGACCGCAATTTTGGGCCGCACGTCGTGCGGCAACAGAGCCGGCAATTGCGGAACGCGCTTCGCCTGCTGGAACGGGAAGGCTTTCGGCGTGTACATATCCTGCGCTCACCGGAGGAAGTGGACGCCGCAGAAATCGTCCGCGAACCGCTTTGGAACAACCTGAAGCATGAGCACGGTCCTTTCGACGTCATCGGCGATGTTCACGGCTGCTTCGATGAACTGAGCGATCTGCTGAAGCAGCTTGGATACACCGTCGACGCAAAATCGAACGGTGATGCGTCGGGGCGCTTTTCAGTGAAGGTGCCACAGGGACGCAAGGCCGTGTTTCTTGGGGATCTTGTCGATCGCGGTCCAAAGATCCCCGAGGTGCTCGATTTGGTGATGGGTATGGTGGATGCGGGAACAGCGTTGTGCGTGCCCGGCAATCACGATATCAAGCTGATGCGCAAACTTCGGGGCAAAGATGTGCAGATCACCCACGGACTTGCCGATTCGCTGGAGCAACTCGAGAAGGAATCGCTGGAGTTTCGCCAGCGCGTCATGGAATTTCTCGACAATTTGATAAGCCACTACCTTCTGGACGAAGGAAAGCTCGTTGTTGCACATGCGGGCATGAAAGAGGAGATGCAGGGGCGCGGTTCGGGCAAAGTCCGTGATTTCGCGCTCTACGGCGAGACGACCGGCGAAACCGACGAGTTTGGATTGCCGGTGCGTTACAACTGGGCCGCCGAGTATCGCGGCAGAGCGATGGTGGTATACGGCCACACTCCGGTGCCGCAGGCGGATTGGCTGAATCGAACGATCAACATCGACACGGGCTGCGTCTTCGGTGGGAGTTTGACGGCCCTGCGGTATCCGGAGAAGGAACTGGTTTCAGTTGCGGCGCGTGCGGTGTACGCGCAACCCGTGAAACCACTTGTCGCCGCGACGACGGAGTCTGTGCCCTCGCTCACTTCTCAGCAGGTGCAGGACGATTTGCTCGACATTGATGACGTGATCGGCAAGCGAATCGTCACGACGCGGCTGCATCACAACGTGACCGTGCGTGAGGAGAACGCGCTAGCAGCGCTGGAGGTGATGAGCCGGTTTGCGGCGAATCCGAAATGGCTCATCTATCTGCCGCCCACGATGTCGCCAACCGAGACGACGGACCGGCCGGGATTGCTGGAGCACCCAGCGGAAGCTTTTTCGTATTTTCGTCGGGAGGGCGTGGCGCGCGTGGTTTGTGAAGAAAAGCATATGGGCTCGCGGGCCGTAGTAGTCCTGTGCCGCGACGAAGATGCGGCGCGTCGGCGATTCGGAGTGATCGGCGAAGGCATCGGAATCCGCTACACGCGCACTGGCCGGCGATTTTTCGACGACGCAAAGGTCGAAAAGGAATTCCTCGAAAAAACACACGCGGCTTTGGCGGCGTCAGACTTCTGGAGTCAGTTCGAGACAGATTGGGTGTGCCTTGATGCGGAATTGATGCCGTGGTCCGCAAAGGCTCAGGAACTATTGCGGCAGCAGTATGCTGCGGTGGGTGCGTCTGCACAGGCGTCGCTGGCGGCGACGGTCGCATCGTTGGAGCAGCTTGTAGGAGCGAACGACGAGGCCATGCCGCTGATGGAGCGGTTCAAAGGGCGGCTCGACGCCGCAAATCGGTACGTTGATTCTTACCGCCGATACTGTTGGACGGTTCATTCGGTAAGCGATCTAAAGCTTGCACCGTTTCATTTGTTGGCGACCGAGGGCCAAGTTCACGTCCAGCAGAATCACGTGTGGCACATGGATAAGCTCGCCGAAGTTTGCAGGGCGAGCGACGGGCTGCTGGTCGCAACCACTTACAAACAGGTGGACGTGACCGACGCTGCGAGCGTTGATGACGCTACGTGCTGGTGGGAAGAATTGACGGGACGCGGCGGCGAGGGGATGGTCGTAAAGCCCCTGGATTTCGTGATGCGCGGTCGGCGCGGACTGATGCAACCGGCGATCAAGTGCCGCGGTGCGGAGTACCTGCGAATTATCTACGGGCCCGAGTACCTGTTGCCCGAGAATTTAGGGCGATTGCGCAGCCGCGGCGTTGCGACCAAACGTTCGTTGGCACTGCGTGAATTCGCGCTGGGGATCGAAGCGCTGGAGCGATTCGTGCGTCAAGAGCCACTGCGGCGAGTGCACGAATGCGCGTTTGGTGTGCTGGCACTTGAGAGCGAGCCCGTCGATCCACGGCTCTAGCACAATCTAAATTCGAATTAATGAGCTTGTCGAAAGTTGGGACTTTCGATGCGGCGGTCCGAATCGAGGCAGACCGAACTACGTTTGCGGCATCGCCAACGAAAAAGGGCGGCGCGGAGATTTTCCGCGCCGCCCTTTCTTGTTCTTGCCGGAACTCTGCTGAAAGCAGATCCCTCGCTGCACTCGGGATGACAGACCCGAGGGTAGCCGTTTTTTAGTACATGCCGCCCATGCCGCCTGCGCCTGGGGCGCCGCCGCCGTGAGCTGCGCCGGCTTCCTTGGGTTCCTTGATGTCTGCCACCAGAGCTTCGGTGGTGAGCATCAGGCCCGCGATGGAAGCGGCGTTCTGCAGGGCGAGACGGGTGACCTTGGCCGGGTCGATGACGCCCGCCTTGACCATGTCGCCGAAGTCGCCGGTGTCCGCATTGAATCCGAAATTCTCTTCCTTGGATTCGCGGATTTTGCCGAGAACGACTGCGCCTTCATGGCCGGCGTTGTGCGCGATCTGCCGGAGAGGCTCTTCGAGGGCGCGCTTGACGATGTTGACGCCGATGGCGTCGTCTTCGTTGAGCTTGAGCTTATCGAGAGCCGGGATGCAGCGAACCAGAGCCACACCGCCGCCGGGGACGATACCTTCCTCGACAGCCGCGCGGGTGGCGTGCATGGCGTCTTCAACGCGAGCCTTCTTTTCCTTCAGCTCGGTCTCGGTAGCAGCGCCGACTTTGATAACGGCAACGCCGCCGACCAGTTTCGCGAGACGCTCCTGCAGCTTTTCGCGATCGTAGTCGGAAGTGGTGTCTTCGACTTGCGCGCGAATCTGACGGACACGGCCTTCGATTTCGGCAGCCTTGCCGCCGCCTTCGATGATCGTGGTGTTGTCCTTATCAATGGTGATCTTCTTGGCGCGGCCGAGGTCCTCGACTTTCACGTTCTCGAGCTTGATGCCGAGGTCTTCGGTGATGGCCTTGCCGCCGGTGAGGGTGGCGATGTCTTCGAGCATAGCCTTGCGGCGATCTCCGAAGCCGGGAGCCTTTACCGCAGCGCACTGCAGGGTGCCGCGGAGCTTATTGACGACGAGAGTTGCGAGCGCTTCGCCCTCAACATCTTCGGCAATGATCAGCAGGGGCTTGCCCATCTTGGCAATCTGCTCGAGGAGGGGAAGCAGGTCCTTCATCGAGGAGATTTTCTTTTCGTGGATCAGGATGCGGACATCTTCGAGGGTACATTCCATGCGTTCGGGGTCGGTGACGAAGTACGGGGAGAGGTAGCCGCGGTCGAACTGCATACCTTCGACGACTTCGAGGTTGGTCTCCATCGTCTTGGATTCCTCGACGGTGATGACGCCATCCTTGCCGACCTTCTTCATGGCTTCGGCGATGATGCTGCCGATCTGCTTGTCGTTATTGGCGCTGATGGTGCCGACTTGCGCGATCATGTCGCCCTTAACGTCTTTGTGCTGTTTCTTGATTTCCTCGACGGCGACGCCGACGGCTTTCTCGATGCCGCGCTTCAGGGCCGTGGGGCTGGCGCCGGCCGCGACGGCCTTCACGCCTTCCTTGAAAATGGCCTGCGCGAGGACGGTGGCGGTGGTGGTGCCGTCGCCGGCGACGTCGGAAGTCTTGGAAGCGACTTCACGAACCATCTGAGCGCCCATATTTTCGAGCGGATCCTGCAGCTCGATTTCCTTGGCGACGGTGACGCCGTCCTTGGTGATGATGGGCGAACCGAACTTCTTTTCGATGACCGCGTTGCGGCCCTTGGGGCCGAGCGTGATCTTGACCGCGTCCGCCAATTGATTGACGCCGCGGAGGATCGCCTGGCGAGAATTTTCACCAGTTACGATTTGTTTTGCCATGATTGTCTATCTCCTCTTTCGATTCTCTTGGATTGTTAGTCCGGCAGCTAGGCCCCGATTGCGGCGGGGGCGGCGCTGGCCGGGAAGTTACTTTTTGCCACCGGCTGCTTTGGCGGTGGGGCCGATCTTGGCGAGGATTTCGTCTTCTTTCAGGATCATGTATTCCTCGTCATCTATTTTGATGTCGTTGCCGCTATATTTGCCGAACAGGATGCGGTCTCCGGGCTTAACGTCGAGCGGGACCAATTGACCCTTCTCGCGGCGTCCACTGCCCACGGCGATCACTTCACCCTCTTGGGGTTTCTCTTTAGCCGAATCCGGGATGATGATGCCACCCTTCACGGTTTCCTTTTCTTCCAGGCGCCGCACTAGCACACGGTCGTGCAGGGGCGTGATATTGACTGCCATTGTGCGATTCCTCCGATTGTTGGTGAGTCTTGCGCGAGGGGAGATTAAAGGGTCAGGCGACCGATTAGCACTCCCTGCGTGCGAGTGCTAATCTAGCATGATGGGGGTGGGTGTCAAGGGGAAAAGGTGACAATTCGACGCTCACATTTTGAATTGTTTGTTACTACTGTAAAGGCATTATTGTCTCGTAGTTATAGATTGTCGTGTTTTTCCGACACTTGTGGATTGAGTTGTTTGGGGCGTGCGGATAGAATCCGTCGCGCGAGGGACTTGGGTGGCTTGGTTTTTCTACGGACGACTGATTGCGCTCACCGCTGGAACACTCGTCTATCTTTTCCTGATTGCGCTGATACTCGGACACCGCCGGCCTCGAATGCTCGAACGGTTGCTGTTCTTCTTGATGCTGTCTTTTTTCCTGCTGTACGCAGGCGGGTTGCTCGAAATCAATGCACTGATTCAGTACGCATCGCCGCCATATGCCACCCGTCTGTTTTATTCGATCCTGCAAAATCTTGGCCTCGCCTTCTTGCCGGCGCTTCTCGTGCACGTACATTTTGAATACGTCCGATCCATACAGGGTAGAAAGATTCCGCGCTGGTGTTGGAGCATCGTGCTGTTACTGCTCTACGCGATGCCGTTTGTATACGCATTTGGGACGGCGTTTCTCCTCCGACGCTTGGGCGCGTTCAGCTATTCAGAAGCGGTGTTGTGGTTCGCTGCGGGCGGTTCTGCAGCTTTGCTCCCCGCGACGCTTTTGTGCGGCGTTCTAGAATTTACAATCGCGAAATTTTCGAAAAATTCCGGTGAACGAAAATTCTTTGGATGGCTCACTGCGCTCGCAATTTTGATCTTCGTGCCGCTTGCGCTACGGGAGGGAATCGGGGCCATCCCGCCGCTGACGGGCGACAACACCGCGACCGCGTTGATCTTGCTTGGAGTGCTACCCGGTGTTCTGTTGCTGTATTACGCGGTGCGGCACAATTTTTTGGAGTACGGCGCGCAGCGGAATTTGGTTTATGCGCTTTCGGCTACTTTTTTGGCGCTGCTTTATCTGGCTTTGGCGCGGCGGGTGGGAACGTGGCTTGAGCCGGTTTTGCCGCCGGAGGCTACGGCTAGTTTTTTGTTGTTTGTGCTGATTTTTTTGTTTGAGCCATTGGAGCGGGTGATTGGACCGGTTTTGCATCGCGGGATGCGAGAGCGGATGAGTCGGGTGCAGCGGCTTTCTGTGGAGTTGCAGCAGGAATCGCGGCATGGCAGCGTTTCGCATTTGGTTGGGGAGGCGGAGCGGAGGATTCGGGAGGAATTTGGTTTGGGGGCGGTGCGGCTTTTGGTGTCGCGCGATCTGGGGCTTGCGGCTTTGGAATCGCCTGGCGGATTGGGGCACGTGGCGCAGATTCGGTTGATGAAGGATGCGGAGGAAGTGGGATTGCTGGAGGCGGCTTCTACCGGTTCGTATCTGACTGGCGAGACTACGGCGGCTTTGGAATTTTTGGCGGAGCAACTGCCGGGGATGTTGGATCTGGCGCGATTGATTGAGGAGAAATTGCGTTTGGAGCGGGAGTTGGCGGAGCGGGAACGGATGGCGTCGCTCGGGCAGATGGCGGCGAACGTGTCGCACAATTTGCGGAATCCTTTGAGTTCGATGAAGACGGTCTTGCAGGTGCAGCTGGAAAATCCGGATTTGCCGGTGAATGTGCGGCGGGATTGTGCGTTGGTGGTGAGCGAGATTGATCGCATGAACGCGAAATTGACGCAGCTTTTGCGTTATGCGAAGCCTTCGACGAATGGGCAGCGCGTGGCGGCGGTGGCTTTGGCGAATCAGACGGCGGTGCTTTTTCGGCATGATGCGGAGCAGCGGAATGTGCGGTTGGAGTTCGAGCGGCCGACTTCGGAGATTTTTGCTTTGACTTCGGAGGATGGATTGAGCGAGGTGCTTTCGAATTTGATTGTGAATGCTTTGGAGGCGCAGCCGGAGGGAGGGCGGGTGCGGGTGAGTCTGGCGCGGACGGATGGGCGGCTGGAGATTATTGTGGACGATGATGGTCCGGGGATTACGCAGGAGTTGCGGGCGAAGATATTTCAGCCTTATTTCACGACGAAGGCTACCGGGACGGGGTTGGGGCTTTCGATTGTGGCGCGGAGGATTGATGAAATGGGCGGGACGATGGCGTGCGAGAGTCCTTTGCGAGGTGGGAAGGGGACGCGGTTTCGGTTGACTTTGCCGCTGGCGGAGGAAGGAGCCTGAGGTTGGGTTTGGTGCACGGCGGATCGAGGGTGCCGGCGCTGTGACCGTAAAGGCTCGGCGAGAAGGCCGCCGAGAGGAGCGGCGCCGCGCGCCGGTTTTTTACGTCGCGGCTAAAGGCGCGACGCACAAGGATTTCTTGGTCGGCGAGTAAGAGGATGGCGAAGAGCGGATCGAAAAGGAAAATGAATTGATGCGGACGATATTGGTGGTGGATGACGAGGCGGCGGCGCGCTATGGGGTGCGGCGGGCGCTGGAACACAAATACAAGATTGTGGAGGCTGCATCGGTCGGGGTGGCGCGCGGACTTGTGGCTGCAGAGAAGCCGGATTTGATTTTGCTGGATTTGGTGATGCCGGGGGAGGATGGGATTTCGTTTTTGGCTTGGTTGCGTGCCGAGGGGCGGGAGACGCCGGTGATTGTGGTATCGGCTTTGGATTCGGCGAAGACGGCCGTGGACGCGCTGCGAAATGGCGCGGCGGATTACATTGTGAAGGGATACGACATCGAGGAGTTGCGCAAGCGCGTGGGGAATGCCTTACAGCTGGCGGAACTGGCGGCCGAAAACATCCGGCTGCGGCGGGAATTGGTGGCGGATGGGCAGTTCGGGCGATTGCTGGGTGCTGCGCCGGCGATGCGGCGGGTGTTTGAGATGGCGGAGCGCGTGGCTGGGACGGATGCGACGGTTTTAATTTTGGGTGAGACCGGAACCGGGAAGGATTTGCTGGCGCAGGAGATTCACGAGCGATCGCCGCGGGCGCGGGACGCGTTTGTGGCAGTGAATTGCGCGGCGTTGCCGGAGAATTTGATCGAATCGGAGCTGTTTGGGTACGAGCGCGGGGCGTTTACGGGGGCCGCGCAGCAGCGTAAAGGAAAATTCGAGTTGGCCTCCGGCGGAACGATTTTCTTGGATGAAATCGGGGACATGAATCCGGTGACGCAGGCGAAAGTGCTGCGGGCGCTGGAAAATCGCAAAATCGAGCGGTTGGGCGGGACACATTCTGTTGATGTGGAGGTGCGGGTGATCAGCGCGACGCACCGGGATTTGCAGGCGGAGATTGCGGCGGGGCGATTCCGCGAGGATTTGTATTACCGGTTGCGCGTGGTTACGCTGGAATTGCCGGCTTTGCGGGAGCATAAGGAGGATATTGCAGTGCTGGCGGATTCCTTTTTGCGACAGCTGGGGGCGCGGCACAATCACTCGGCGCGTTTGAGTCGCGAGGCCTTGGATTTACTGTGCGCGTATGATTGGCCGGGGAATGTGCGCGAATTGCGCAATGCATTGGAGCGGAGCTTGGTTTTGTGCGCGGGCGATGAAATCGGGGCTGGCGATTTGCCTGCGGAGATTCGAGGGAATACCGGGCGTGTCGTTACTGCTGCGGCTGGCGTGACGGCAACTGCGGATTCCGATAGCGATAAATTTTTGGCGGAGAGCGATTTTCGCGAGGCGAAGCGGCAGTTTGAGATTGTGTACTTGAAACGGAAGCTCGAGGAGCATCGCTGGAATGTTTCGCAGACGGCGGCGGAGGTGGGTTTGCACCGGCAGAGTTTGCAGGAGAAATTGCGGGAGCTGGGGATTCAGAGGCCGGGAAAGTGAAACTATATTCGCGAAGAAGGTTGGCGAGTTTGCAGATTTCGAGAAAAGCAGATCCCTCGCGGCGCTCGGGATGACATCGCTCACGCTTCGCGATCAAATGGCGAATTATCAATGAGCTTTGTGGCACACATTGCGGGATTTGTTTTGGGGGGCGGGCGGAGTTCGCGCATGGGCGTGGAGAAGGGGCTTTTGGAGATTGATGGCGTGGCGGTGATTGCGCGGACGACGGGGGTGGTGGAATCTGTTGCGGGGTCGGCTTGCGTGGTGGGTGGGGTGGAGTTGTATCGGGGATTGGGATTGGGGGCGATTGCGGATGATTGGCCTGGGGCCGGACCGTTGGGGGGGATCGCTACGGCGTTGCGAGCGTCGGAGGCTGAGTGGAATTTGGTTGTGGCTTGCGATTTGCCTTATCTAGCGCGTCCTTGGCTGGAATTTTTGGTGGAGCGGGCGCGGGCGTCTGCTGCGGATGCTGTGGTGCCGATGAATGCGCGCGGGGCGGAGCCACTTTGCGCGATGTATCGTACGCGCTGCGAGGCTGGGATTCGCGGGGCGTTGGAAGCGGGCACGCGAAAAGTTACCGAAGGGCTGGCGCGCGTGCGCGTGGAATATCTGGAACCGGCGGAATGGAAAAGCTTTGATTCCGAGGGGCTGCTATTCAAGAATATGAACACGCCTGCGGATTACGAGGAAGCCAAGACGCGGTTAACGGTGCGCGCGCAATCATGAGCGGCCATTATTTTGAATTCAAAAACGTCTCGAAATCGTTCGATGAGAACGATGTGCTGAAGGATGTGAGCTTTTACGTCGAGCAGGGCGAGTCGGCCGTGATCATGGGGCGCAGCGGCGTGGGGAAGTCGGTGTCGTTGAAATTATTACTGGGATTTTTGCAGCCGGATGCCGGGCAAATCATCGTGGCCGGGAAAGATGTGACGGGTTGGAGCGAGGAACAATTTTCTCAGATACGGCGGCGAGTGACGATGGTGTTTCAGTCGGGCGCGCTATTCGATTCGCTGACGGTGGCGGAAAATGTGGCGTTTCCTCTGGAGACGCGCGGCGAGGGCGAAGACCCTGAAAAAATCGACGCGACGGTGCAGAGGCTTCTCGAGGATCTGGAGCTTCGCGAATTTGCGGATCGCCTGCCTTCGGATTTGAGCACGGGCGTAAAACGCGCGGTGGCGATTGCGCGGGCGCTGGCGGAGGAGCCCGATGCAATTTTGTACGACGAGCCGACGACCATGGTGGACCCTTTGATGGCCGCGCATATGAGCGATTTGATCGCGAAATTGAAGGCGAAACTGCATAAGACCTCCATTGTGGTGACCCACGACACACATCTGGCAAAGAAGCTCGCCGACCGAATTATTTTTTTGCAAGAAGGACGGCTGGGATTTTTCGGCACCTGGCAAGAACTGGAAAATTCCCGCGAACCATACCTGCAAAATTTCCTCGCACAGGATGAATTGATTCCCGCGCTGGATGCCACTGCGTGAGCACTACTCCTTCCTCGACGAATCCAAAAGATCAGCTGCGCCGGGTGATGGGTTTTTGGGATTTGCTGCTGTTCAATATAGCGGCGGTCCTGGGACCACGTTGGATCGCTGCGGCGGGCCACAACGGAACTTCTTCGATTTCTTTGTGGGCGCTATCGGCGGTGGGATTTTTTGTGCCGACGGCGCTGGTGATTGTGGAATTGACTTCGCGATTTCCGGAGGAAGGCGGGTTGTACGCGTGGTCGAAGGAAGCTTTTGGAGATTTTCACGGATTCATTGCCGGTTGGACGTATTGGATCTACACGATCTTTTATTTTCCGGCGCTGTTACTGGCGAGCGCAGCGATGAGCGCGTACGTGGTGGGGCCGCGCGGCGCGGCTTTGGCACAGGATCGCGGATTTCTGCTGGCGGGATCGTTTGTGCTGCTGACTGTGGCGGTAGTACTGAATTTGATCGGGTTGAATATCGGGAAGTGGCTGCAGAACGCGGGAGGAGTTTCGACTTATCTGCCTCTGCTGATTCTGACGGCGGTGGCGGTGATTTTGTGGCGCGCGCACGGGTCGGTGACGCATTTCACTTGGCCGAACATGATGCCCACCTGGGATTGGGGCACGGTGAATTTCTGGCCGCAGATTGCGTTTGCGTTCACGGGGCTCGAGATTGCGTCCATGATGAGCGAAGAGGTGCGCGATCCGCGGCGGGTATTTCCGCGCGCGATCTTTGCGTCCGGAGCGCTGATCGCGGTGATTTATATCGTGGGGACGTTTGCGGTGCTTTCGCTGGTGCCGGCGGCGCAGGTGGATCCGAAGAGCGGCGTGTTTCAGGCGATCACGATGGGTTCGACGATGTTGCGCGTGGGATTTTTGGGAGTGCTGGCGGCGCTGCTCGTGTCGGTGGGGAATGCGGGCGGAGTGGGCAGCACCGTGGCGGGAGTCTCGCGGGTGCCGTTTGTGGTGGGGATTGACCGCTATTTGCCGGCGGCGTTTGGCAGAATTCATCCGCGATGGAAGACGCCGCATGTGGCGATTTTGGTGCAGGCGGGAATTTCCGCCGCGATTCTGCTGTTGAGTCAAATCAACGAGACGGCGAACAGCGCTTATCAGATTCTGGTGGATGCTACGACGATCGTTTATTTCATATCTTTGATTTATATGTATGCGGCGGCGATCAAATTGGCTTACCGGAAGGATCGCGGGGCGAATGCGAATGCGGTTTTGATTCCCGGCGGGAAATTGGGCGTGTGGATTGCGAGTTTGCTGGGGATTGTGGTGGTGACGGGAGGGATTGCGTTGTCGTTGATTCCACCGGCGGAGTCGGTGGATAAGTTTATGTTTGTGGAGAAACTGGTGTTGGGGACGGTGTTTTCGGTTTTGCTGGGATTGATTTTGTATTATCGCGGGGTGCGGGCGAAGGCGCGGGAACAGTGATCGTATGAGCTCGGAGGACAAGTCCCGGCGGTGGCTCGCGGTCGCATTTTGCGTTGCGGTTTTGTTGAGTTCGTGCGGAACTCCTTGGAAGGGTCCTAAGCTGATCGAAGCGGATGGCGTTCGCTACACCGCGTGCGAGGGTGCTATCTGGGATAGAGATGAGGGCAACTCAAAGGATCCCGGAACGATGACTTATGAAGTTCTGTTCAAGGACGCCCAGGGCTCGAGCCACCACCTCACGATGATTCGGCAGCTGAGGATTACCGACTTGCCCAAAGACACGCCGGCTTGCAACCCGTCATCGCCATCCGTTGATTCGAAGACCCACTAGGTTGATGCTCATGTTGGAAGTGGGAACGCTAGTGCGATCCGTTCGTTGGATATCGCGCTCTCGGTCGCTCACGACCCGGACTCGCTTTTCTGCGGCGGGCACGGCATGCCGTGCCCCTACGCTCGCGTTTTAAGTCTGCTAAGAAATTAGTGGACTGAGCGGTTTTGGTGCGTTGCTTTTGTTGATAGGGAGAAGCGGGGCTCGATTTCGTTTTCTGCGGGGCTGGATTCGGTTACGCGGGCGGCTACGTATTCTCCCAGCGCGGGGCCGTGTTTGAAGCCGTGGCCTGAGCCGCCGCCTACCAGCCAGACGTTGTCGTGCTCCGGGTGGCGATCAATCAGAAAATCTCCGTTCGAGGTGTTTTCGTATTGGCAGACGCGCGTTTCTACGATGGGGGCGTTTTTCAGGGTGGGGAATCGGCGGGCTACGAATTTTTGCGCGGCTGCGAGGGCTTCGGGACTGGCTACGCGGGATTGCGTGTCGGGGTCAACGCGTGGGCCGTGGCGATCGTCTGCTACTTTCAGGCCGCGGGATTCGATGTCGGGCATGCCGTAGAATTCGTCTTTCAGGTAGAGCCAGGTGGGCAGAGCTGATTGCGTGAAATTCATTTCGCCGGGAGGGATGCCGAAGAAGAAAATTTCCTGGCGTGACGGGAAGATGCGGCTGGCTAGAAGGTCGGGGAAGATTTTTGCCAGCCAGGGGCCGCAGGCGAAGATGTAGGTGCCCGCCGAGATTGTTTCTCCGGTGGTGGTTTTCAGGCTTGTGATTTTTCTTGGCGTTGTGCCGGTTGGAGAGACGATAGCGGCCTCGCGGTACGCGACGCCGATTTTTTTTGCTTGCTCGACTACGGTCTGCACGGCGCGGCGGGCTAGCAGGACGCCGCTTTCGGGTTCGAAGATGCCCCAGGCGTCTTCGTCGAAGGCGATTTGCGGATAGTGTTTGCGGAGGCCCAGGAGCGAGAGACGTTCGTGCGGGATTTTGTGATCTTGCAGGGCGGCTAGCGTGTCTTTGGCGTATTGATATTGATCGTGGGCGATCCAGAGGACGCCGGTTTTTTGGAATAGCTCGGGGCGGTTGGCTTCGGCGAAGATTTGTTTCCAGAGGGGCAGGGCGCGGAGGGACCAGCGGGTGTAGATGTCGTCCGAGCCATAGCCCATGCGGATGATGCGCGATTCGCCGCCGGAGCTAGCGCGGGAGTTGGCGGGGCCGTATGCGTCGAGGAGTTGGACGCTGGCGCCGGATTTTTGCAGGAAGCGGGAGGTCCAGGCGCCGAAGACGCCGGCACCGATTACGGCGATGTCGGGGGAGTTGGCGTTAGGCATGAAGCCTACGGGTGGTTGTTCGCCGCAAAAAAATCGAAGAGAGGTCCCTCGCTGCGCTCGGGATGACAACGAAAAGCTCTCGGGCGCGCGATGGTGCCGAACGGCGGGCGGGTCTAAGACCCGCCCCTACGACGGCCTTCGATCTGATGGGGGCGAAGGGCGCAATGGCAAGCATTAGAAACCTTCCTTGATTAGTTGGTCCACGGTCAGGTGCGAGGTTGTGCCAGATTTTTCTGGGTGCAGCAGGCTTTCTACGTATTTGGCTAGGATGTCTACTTCAACATTTACGGCGTCGTTCGGTGACATGGCTTGGACATTCGTGTGCTGATGCGTGAACGGGATGATGGCGATATCGGCGACGCCATCGTGCCAGCGGGCCACTGTGAGGCTGATACCGTCGATGGCTATGGAACCTTTTTCGGCTACGTAGCGGCGGAGGTCTTCGGGGACGCGGACGGAGAGCCACCAGTTGTCGCCTTCGGGGATTAGGCGGGTGACTCGGCCTATGCCGTCTACGTGGCCTTGCATGAAGTGGCCGCCTAGGCGTGCGCCAGCGGCCAGCGGGCGCTCGAGATTTACGAGATTGCCTGATTTTTTTTCGCCGAAATTGGTGCGGCGGAGAGTTTCGCCGGAAAGATCGGCGGCGAAATCATCGGCGGTGAATTCGACTACTGTCAGGCAGCAGCCGTTGACGGAGATGCTGTCGCCGAGTTTTGTTTCGCGCGCGATTTCGGATGCGGCGCCGGTAGTGGAGCTGCCGAAGCTGATGCGCAGGCGTCCGCCGTCTTGCGAGTGCTCCAGCGATTCAATTTTTCCGACTTGTTCGGTGATGCCTGTAAACATCGTGAAAGTATCCTGTGACTACGAAGTCTGGTCCTGATTTTGCGTAATTCAGATTCTGGAGCGCCGGCGATTTTGCGAACCAGCTGGACGGGATGCTGGCCAGGGGTACGCCGCCGGTGCCCATGATTTTGGGAGCATAGAAGAGAATCATCTTGTCCACAATGCCGGCTTCGAGGGCTGCGCCGTTGAGTTCGGCGCCGGATTCCAGCAGAACGTTTAATATTTCGCGTTTGCCTAGTTCGCGGACTACGGCGTGGAGGTCCACGCGACTGCGGTGGGCTGGAACGCGGAAGACTTCCACGCCGGCGCGTTGGAGTGCGCGTGCTTTTGGCGAGGTCGGCGATTGCGTGGTGAAAATTACGACGTCGTTTTTTGCGGATTTTACGATTTTTGAGCGCAGCGGCGTGCGCAGGTGCGTATCCACGATGGCGCGGAGGAGTTTGCGGCGGCGCGGCTCGCCGGAGCAGTCGGTGAGGCGCGGGTTGTCGGCGAGGATTGTGCCGATGCCGGTGAGGATCGCATCGGCTTCGTGACGCAAATGTTGAACGGCGTAGCGCGATTGCTCGCCGGTGATCTGAGTCTCCCGTCCGGGTTTTTGCGCAATCTGGCCGTCGAGGGTGAGCGCGGTTTTCAGAGTGACGAGCGGGCGTTTGGTTTTAATCCACCGGGCGAAGTCTTCGTTGTAACGATGGGCGAAATTTTCCAGAACGCTCGAGCGCACCGCAATTCCCGCGCGCTTTAGAGCGGCGAATCCTTTACCCGACACGGCGGGATTGGGATCGCGCATCGCGGCTACGACTCGTTTGACGCCAGCGGCGATGATGGCTTTGGTGCAAGGGCCTGTGCGTCCGGTGATGCAGCAGGGCTCGAGGGTGACGTAGAGTGTGGCGCCGCGGGCTTTTTTTCCGGCATTTTTCAGGGCTACGATTTCAGCGTGATCGCGGCGGTCGTAGGCGTGGAAGCCTTCGGCTACAATCCTGTTATTTTTAACCAGCACTGCGCCGACAATCGGGTTTGGGTGCGCTAGCGCGACACCCTGGATCGCTAGATCGAGGGCGCGAGACATCCATTTTTCGTCGGCGGCGTTTACGTTCATGCTGTGAATTTTTGCCGTACGTACACCAAGGCTGGCGCCCTGAAGGGCGCCGCTACAAAATCAAATTCGGACGCCGTAAGAGTGCCGCCGCGAGTGCAAAGCCAAGAGCCGGCGAGACGCCGGCGCACCGAACCCTGCGCTTAATCGAAAAGTGAGTTGACGTAGGTTTGGGCGTCAAAGGGCACCAAGTCGTCGATTTTTTCGCCTGTGCCTACGAAACGGATCGGTAGATTCAGTTCGCGGGCTATGGCGACTACTATTCCGCCTTTGGCGGTGCCGTCTAGTTTCGTCAGTACGATGCCGGTTACGCCGGCGTGGCTCCAGAATTCGCGGGCTTGATTGAGGCCGTTCTGGCCGGTGGTGGCGTCTAGGACTAGCAGCACGTCGTGCGGGGCGCCGGGGATCACTTTGGCGGCGGTGCGCTTCATTTTGTCGAGCTCGGCCATGAGATTGGATTTGGTGTGCAGGCGGCCGGCAGTGTCCACGATGACGACATCGGCGTTGCGAGCGCGCGCGGCGGTGAGGGCGTCGAATACCACGGCGGAAGGATCGGCGCCGGGTTTTTGTTTGATGAGTTCGACGGCGGAGCGGCGGGCCCAGACTTCGAGTTGTTCGATGGCGGCTGCGCGGAAGGTATCGGCGGCGCAGAGGACTACCGTGGCGCCCTCTTTTTTGAGGCGATTGGTGAGCTTGCCGATGGTGGTGGTTTTGCCGGTGCCGTTGACGCCGACGACGAAGAGGACGCGCGGTTCGTTGGTCGGCTTGCCGTCGGAGTTGGAATTGCCGTTTGCGGCTGGCGCGACGAGGATTTTCAGGATTTGGTTTTTCAGTTCGCGCTTGAGCGAACCGGGTTCGGTGAGCTTGTGTTCGTTCACTTGCTGGCGAAGGGCGACCAGGACCTCCTTGGTGGTGCGGACGCCGAGGTCGGCGCTGAGGAGGGCGGATTCGAGTTGTTTGAGCAGCTCGGGATCTACCGGGCGGTCGCCGGTGAGGAGCTGTTCGACGCGCGCGGAAAGTTCGGTGCGAGTTTTGCTGACGGAATCTTTCAGCCGTGCGAGGAGCGTGGGTTCGGGTGGTCCGAAGAGCGAGATCATGATTTGCCGCCGTGGTACGCGGAGCACTTCATTGTAGCAAAGAGGTTGTGATTCGTGAGTGGCGACTGGTGATGGGTGAAGGAGGCAGTGGCTAGTGACGAGTGACGAGTGACTAGTGGCTAGAAGTTCGGTGCGAGTGGCTACTGGCTAGACTTCTACCAGCGTCGCGGTTAGGCGGAGGCGGCCTGAGGCTATGGCGGCTTCCAGGGATTTGACGACCTGGGCATCGAATTTGACTATGGCCAGAGAGCGGATGCGTTCGACCGCGAACTGCAGGTCCATGGCGGATTGGTAGGGGCGATTGGTGGTGATGGCGTCGAAGGTGTCGGCTACGGCGATGATGCGGGCCATCATGGGGATTTGTTCGCCGACGAGGCCGTAGGGGTAGCCGGCGCCGTCCATGCGCTCGTGGTGCAGCTCGATGCCGGGGAGCATGTCTTTCAGTTGTGCGACGGGGCGCATGATGTTGGCGCCCTTGGTGGGGTGCTGCTTCATGAGGTCGAATTCTTCGTCGGTTAGTTTGCCGGGCTTTTTCAGGACGCGATCGTCCACGCCGATTTTGCCGACGTCGTGCAGTAGCGCGGAAATGCGCAGGCGGTCGAGTTCTTCGGTGTCGAGGCCCATGTATTCGCCGATGATGATGGAATATTTGGCGACGCGGCCGGAGTGACCACGGGTGTAGGGATCCTTTTCGTCAATGGCGGCGGCGAGCATGCGGATGGAGCCGAGGAATAGCTCGCGATTTTCGGCGGCGGCCTGCTTGAGGCGCTCGATGTACTCCTCGATATCGCCCGCCATCTTGTTGAAGGTTTCGGCGAGTTCGCTGATTTCGGCAGCGCCTTCGACCTGTACGCGCTCGTGAAATTCGGCGCGACTGATGGCGCGGACGGATTCGACGAGGCCGCGGATCGGGCGAGTGATGCCGAGCGCGAAAAGATATCCGAACAAGAGAGCGACGAGAGTGACTCCGACGACGAAACTGAGGGCCTGGGCGGTGAGTTCGTTCACGCCGGCGTCGATGCGCGCTTCATCGAGGCTGCGTTGGGCGATGACGGTCCAGCCGAGTTCGGGAATCGTGCTGTAGGTACCGATCATTTCGACGGAGCGTTTATTTTTGTCCGGCTCGAAGAAGTGCATGGTTTCAGTGGCGCGCAGTTCCTGGGGCAGCTCTTTCAGGTGGCGGACGATGGCGGAAGTAGAGGTGACGTCGCGGCCTGGGACCATGTCGGTCGTATCGGGGTAGGCGACGATGTGGCCGTGACTATCCACGATGTATACGACACGCTCGCGGACGCTGGCGTCGCGGAGGCGAGCGAGCAAACGGTCGGTGGAGACGACGGCGGCGAGCATGCCGGTGAATTGTCCGTCGGAGGAAAGAGGAACGGAGACGACCAGGGCCGGGCGATTGTCTTTGCCGAGGCCGAAGGCTTCGCTGACGAAGGGCAGGCCTTGAATGCTGGCGGTGAAAGCGCGTTTGAGCGCGCCGCCGACGAAAGGATCAGGATCGGCGTTGAAACTGCCGGCGGATTGTCCCTTGGCTTGTTTATTGACGCCGGTGACGTAAAGGATGTTCGGATTATTTTCGACGAAGCTTTGCAGCAGGCGCGCAAGTTGTGGAGCGTGCGCGGGGTCGTCCACGTTGTCTATCCAGCCGGTGAGTGCGAGAACCTGGCGCTGGCTCAGCAGTTGTTCGCGGAGATTTTGTTCAAACTGCAGGGTTTCACTGGCGAGCGAACGGGTGATTTCGGATTGCTGGACGCGCTCGGTGTCCTGGAGTTTTTCTTCGCTGAGGCGCAGAACCTGGCGATGGTAAAGCCATAGCGGCGTGATGCTGACGAACAAGAGGGCGCCCAGCACAATCCAGAGGATGCGCAGCCGGCGGGTGGTCAGCTGTGTGAGGGCTTTTATGGGCATGGGAATCCCGTCAATAAAATGCTAGCGAAGAGTGAAAGGCGAAACAACGGGACGAAAGTACTGGGGTTGGCTGATAAGCCACACAGGGATTGGGACTTAAAGAGGCGGCGCGGATGTGAATTTTACTGCGTTTAGCGGGCTGCAGCGTGCGCCGAGCGACGGTGCGCGGATCGCTATTCGTCTTTCTTTCGCGGGGCGCCGAGGCGAGGTTCTTCGCCGGCGATGAGGCGCTCGATATTGGCGCGATGCTTGTAGATGACCAGGACGACGACGGCGAGGGTGCCGAAGGTGACGGTTTCGGGAGGAGCGTGGCCGGGCGCGTAGAGAAGGTAGATGAAAAGCGGGAGGGCTGCGGCGGCGGAGATGGAGCCGAGCGAAGAGTAACGCCAGAAAATTACTACGAGCAGCCACAGAGCAACTCCTGCGACGACCGCTTGCCAACAAATTGGAATGAAAACGCCGAGGCCGGTAGCGACTCCTTTGCCGCCATGGAAACCAAGCCACACCGGGAACATGTGGCCGACGACTGCGAAGACCGCAGCGATGGTCATCCAGTGGATGTTCTCGCCCGTAATGCGGCCGGCGAGCCAGACGGCGAGGTAGCCTTTTCCGGCGTCGAGCGCGAGGGTGAGGATCCCGGCGATTTTTCCGGCGTTACGCGTGACGTTGGCGGCGCCGATATTACCGCTGCCGATCTGGCGAATGTCCGGACCGCCGAAGGCTTTGACGATCAGCAGGCCGAAGGGGATCGAGCCGAGCAGGTAGGCGACAATCGGAATTATCGCGGCTGGGTTCACGCGGCTCCTTGAACGAACGAGTGACTAGCGAGCTTTTTATATTCGGCGCCGGAACGTTTCAGGACGCTTTCGAACAAATGAAATTCGGATTCACGAGCCGAGCCGAAATCATACGACTTCAAGGCATTGGCTGCACGAACGAGATTTTCGATGCCCTTTGGGGAATTGATGCGCGCGAGGGTGAGATGCGGGACGAAGGTGCGGGATTCGCACGGAAAACCCAGCGGCTCGAGCGTTTGTTCGATGGCAGCGGCAAGTTCGAAGAGATTTGCGGAGGCTGCGACACCCGCCCAGATGACCCGCGGCTTGAATTCGTCGGGGAAAAAACCTAGCGCGTGAAAGTGCAACTCGACCGCTTGCGGGGAATGGATTTTCGCGAGGGCTACGCGGATAGCGTCGAGTTTTTCTGAGGCTGTGTTGCCGAGAAATTTCAGCGTGAGGTGCATGGATTCGGGGCGAACCCAACGGGTGGATCGGGATTTGGGTTTCAGTTGCGCGATTAAGCCGGCGATGGCGTGGCGGACTGCATCGGGCAGATCGAGTGCGACGAAAAGGCGCATGAATTCACGCTCTGCTGGGCGCTGGAAAAAGAAAATAACGGCGGACGGCGTCGAGCGCGGCTTGCGCGGCATATTGGCGGATGCGCTCGCGGTCTCCCGGGAAGCGATAGGCGCGTTCGCGCGGGCCGTGCTCGTCGGCGAGGCCGATATGCACGAGACCGACCGGTTTTTCGGGTGTGCCGCCGCCGGGACCAGCTATGCCGGTGACTCCGACGCCGATGGTGGCACCGGTGCGTTTGCGGATGCCGTCGGCGAGCGCGAGTGCCACTTCGGAGCTGACCGCGCCTTTGGCTTCGATGATGGCTGGCGGAACGCCGACCAGGGAAGTTTTTAGTTCGTTGCTGTAGCAAATTACTCCGCCGAGGAAATAGGACGAGCTGCCGGGAACGTTGGTGAGGCGTTCAGCGAGCATGCCGCCGGTGCAGCTTTCGGCGACGGCGATAGTGGCGTGATTTTCGGTGAGGACGCGAGCGACGACTTCTTCGAGAGCTTCGCCGCTGGTGGAGTAAAGGTGTTCGCCGAGAGCGAGAGCCATGCGCTGCGTGATTTCGTCGAGAAGCTTTTCGGCTTTGGCCGGTTCGCGCGACCAGGTGCGCGGATGGAGCTGGGTGCCGGTGGGCGAGGCGAGGATGGTGGTTTCCGTATCGGGATAGAGCTGGTAGAGAGGGCGGACGCGAGTTTCGACGTCGGATTCGCCGAGGCCGGTGACGCGCAGATCGCGGGTGAACAGTCGCTCGTCGTGCCTCATTTTCGCGAGGCGCGGGGCGACTTCCGATTCGAACATGGATTTGAGTTCGCTAGGGACCCCGGGAAGAAGGACGAGGATGTGTCCATTGGTTTCGAGCCAGAGACCCGGCGCCGTGCCGCGTGGATTGGGGAGCACCGTCGCGCCTTCGGGGACCATGGCCTGGCGGACGTTGATTTCGGGCATGGTGCGGGCGAAGCGGCGGAAGCGTTCCTGAATGCCGCGCAGGATTTCTTCGTCGCGGCGGAGTTTGCGGCCGAGAAGATCGGCGATGGTTTCGCGGGTGCGGTCGTCGTCGGTGGGGCCGAGGCCTCCGGACGAGACGATCAGGTCGGCGCGCTCGAGAGCGTGGCGAAAAGTGGAATGCAGTTCGGACGGTGAATCGCCGACGACGGATTTGTGGAGCACGCGAACACCCAGACGGTTGAGTTCACCGGTGAGCCAAAGGGAGTTCGTGTCCAGGCGATAGGGAGTGAGAAGTTCGGAACCGACAGCTATGATCTCCGCATTCATCTAGAAATGTTGTACTCGATGACGAGCGGGATGCGCAAGTCGGGCGCCGCACGGAGGCGGCGACGGCGAAAGAAGTCGCCGAAGGGATTGCACCGACGACCCCGCTTTCGCGATGCGATTAAGACTGCGCTGCGGCTCCCGCGGCTGATGCTGCGGCTTCGCTGCGTAGGACGAGGACCGAGCAGGAGGCGGTCCGTACCAGTTTGTCGGTTACGGAGCCGAAAGCGAGACGGCGCCATCCGGTGACGCCGTGAGTGGCGATCACGATGAGGTCCGCTTTTTCGCTTTCGGCGACGCGGATGATTTCCATCGCGGGATCGTTGCTGAGGCTGACGGTGCTACGGGCGTTTATGCCTTCCTTCTGCAGCTTGGCGGCGATATCTGCCAGTCGCTGTTTGGCGCTGGCGATCAGCTTATTTTCGTACTCGCCCTCGGTGAAAATATCCGCGTGGTCTTCCAGTTTGGGGATTACCGGGGTGACGTGAACCAGCACGAGTTCGGAGCCGTAGCGCTTGGCGATGTCTTGCGCCACTTCCAGGGCTTGCATGGAGAAATCGCTGAAATCAACGGGCGACAAAATCACTTTGGCTGAAAACATGGCTCGACGTCCTTTACGGCTAATTTTTAGGTCGCTTTCGGGAGCAGACTCTATGACATTGAGGCGGTTGCGGGAGTGTGAATGCTGCGTTGCGCTGGTGTGAAACGGCGACTCGGGGCTGAGGGGATCCCGCAACGGGCAAGGGTCTTAGTATTCGCTTTCGGAACGACGCCGGCTTAGAATTTTCGTTTCTTTCGGAAGCAAGCGAAGCGTTTCGTTCAGGGGGATATAGCATGGGCGAGTCAGCGCAGGATTTAACGCAATTCAATCAACTGGATCGTTACGCGGCTTTGATGAATGTGGTGCGGAACCGGATGACGAACCGGGCGTTTGCGGGTTACACGGTGCCGCGCGAGCACTTTGAAATGATTCTGGAGGCGGCGCGTCACGCGCCATCGGGCGCGAATGCGCAGCCGTGGCATTTTATTGTGGTAAACGATGCGGCGGTGAAGCAGACGATCGGGCAATGTTTTGTGGATGAGCAGCAGCATCGCGCGCGATTGCACATGGGTTTTCCGACGCCGAATTACAATGGCGTGAAGACCGCGCCGGGATTGATTGTGGTGCTGGCGGATTTTCGATTTGTGCGGGCTTTTCCGGTGTTGAACGACGGATCGGAGGTGGACCGTTTGTATCATCAGAATGCGGAGCGGATTTTGCTGCAGTCGGTGGCGGCGGCGACGATGTCCGCGCATTTGGCTGCGGCGGCTTTGGGATATGCGGTGTGGTGGATCACGGCGATTGGGCAGGAAGATATTCAGCGGGAGATCAAGCCGTTGCTGGGCGTGCCGGACGAGCTTTCGATTATTGATGTGATGTGTTTCGGGCCGCCGGCGAAGCCTTCTTACAAACGCTGGAAGAAGCCGCTCGAGCAAATCATGAGTTGGGAGCGATTTAATCCGGAGTGCGCGGCGACAGTGGAGCAGATTGACGAGTGGATCAAATCCATGCGGCACAAGGTGATGTATCGGGATGAGTCCAAGATTGACTGAATAAGCGGCGCACGGGAGGGACACACTTGGCTGACGAAAGCGGCGGAGATTCTAACGTGGATTTGCGAGAGCGGGGCGCGGGCGCCGGCGGTTCGGATTCGCCGAAGTTTGGGGAGCCGGAACCGCGGCGGCCTTGGACGCATACCGATCGGAACAATTTGCTGATTTGGGTGGGCGTTGGTTTCATTTTGCCGGGAGTTTTGGTTTTTGCGACCGGATTGGCGCACAAGGCGACCAGTGGGGCTTTCAGCGTACGCAGCGAATTGCCGATCAAAGCGATTATGGCGTTTTTCGTGGTGCTTGGGACATGGATCGTCGGGCGCAGGGAGAAGCGGCCGCTGGCGGATTACGGGATTCCGCCGCGTGGATTGTTCGGCATACGATTTTGGGAAGGCTTGCTGTGGGGATTTGCGATGCTTTCCGCGATCGTGCTGATTTTGCGGGCGACGGGGAATTTTCAGATTGATTCTGTGGCGCTGAATGGTCCGGCGCTCTTGCGTTATGCGCTGGGTTGGGGCGCGGTGTTTATGGCTGTCGCGATCAGTGAAGAATTTGCGTTTCGCGGGTGTTGGCTTTTCATCATGGCGAGACGGTTGCGGTTTTGGCCGGCAGCGATTTTTCTTTCGGCGATTTTTGGCGCGGCGCACCTGGGGAATCCAGGAGAGAACGTCTTCGGGATTCTGCAGGTGGTGGAGATTGGTTTGTTTTTTTGTTTGACGATACGGCGCACCGGGACCTTGTGGTTTGCGGTGGGATTTCATGCGGCTTGGGATTGGGCGGAGACGTTTTTCTATGGGACGCCGGATAGTGGATTGGTTGGGGTGGGGCATTATTTGAATACGTCGGTGAACGGGTCGAAGTGGATTACCGGTGGGTCGGCGGGGCCGGAGGGAAGCGTGATTGCGGTTTTTGTGATTTTGGTTTGCGCGGGTTTGGTGCATTTGCGGTTTCCGCGGGCGATTTATGCGGATCGGCCGGTGTGAGGTTCGCCGGGCGCTGAATCCAGTGCGCCGCGGTGTTTTCGACAGCACGTCAAAAGCGGGCGCAGCAAGCAGCGCCCCTACGGACCCCGCACGTGGGTGCGAGATGTTGATCGACGTGCGGGTTTTGAGACGGCGCATCCGAGTACACAATGACTCCGGGGATTCAGTTTGGCGCTTTTGAGGAGGGCTAGCCGTTGAGGGGAAGGCCTGCTACGTCCCAATCTAGGGAGTATAGAGCGCTGGTGGTGGCGATCATGGCGCGGTGCGAGGGGAGGAGGGCTAGGCCGACGATGTTGGAGCCGCTGACTACCAGCTGTGGCTCGGCTTGCGGCGTGAGGCGCACTATGCCGCGCTTGCCTCCTAGCGAGCCGGCGACGTAGAGGTTGCCGGAGCGATCGAACGCCAGGCCTTGCGGACGACCGAGGCCGCGGAAGAAGGTGCTGACTTCTCCGGCGGGGTTGATGCGATAGACCTGATCGAAACTGGAAGTGGTGGGGCCGGTGACATACAAATCGCCAGTCGTGCTGAAGGCTAGATGATAGGCGGACATGGACGGCTCGAGCGTGGCGAACACGAAAATTTCGCGGTCGGGACCGATCTTGAAAATTGTGCCGCTGCGATCGCCGACGTAAAGGCTGCCGGCTTTGTCGAAGGCCAGGCCCGTGGCGATGCCCATGCCTTCGACCCATTGCATCGAGCGGCCGTCGGGCGAGACGCGATGGATCGCGCCATCGTGGCGGCTGGAGACGAAAAGAAATCCGTCGCGATCAATCGCGAGGCCAGTGGGGTTCATCATTTCAGTGATGAAAGGCTTGATGGCGTGGTTGGCGGTGACTTTGTAGAGCGAGACGGGAACTTTTTGGCCGCGCTGGCCGCTGAAGGTGACGTAGGTGTTGCCGTCGGAATCGATGGCGGGATTGGCGACGGGATTGAGGTTATCGGCGATTTGCGTGCCGAGCGCGAGAGGGAACGGAGCGCTTTCGATGCCGCCCATTTTTACGCGGACGGCGCCGCCAGCGGCTCCTTCGGGAACGCGCGCGATCAGCAGATTATCGGCGGCGAGGATTAGCGAGCCTTCGGCGACTCCGAACTGCACGAGTGGGCGCGTGTGATTGCGCGTGCCGAAGCCGCTGCCGCTGATGGCGACTTCTCCGCCCGGTAATGCGGCGGCGGGTTTTACGCTTTCGATTCTTGGCGTGCCGTTCATCGTTACGTTCATGCGTCGTTCGTCGTGATGCTGGGTATTGCTGGTTACAGCTTGCACTAAATTCGGGTTGGTGTCATTTGTGGCGCGCTGGCCCGAATGAACGATTGGCTCGCAGCGGAAATCGAAGAGAGATCCCTCGCTACGCTCGGGATGACAACGCATTTTACAGGCTCGCTAAAAACCGGCGGCGCGCGCGAGCCACAGGAGGATGGCCGCGTAAATTCCGGCGATCCAGTCGTCTGCCATGATACCCCAACCGCCGGGTAGTGATTCGGCTTGGCGGGCGGGGAACGGCTTCCAGATGTCGAACACTCGAAAAAGTATAAAACCCAGGAGCAAATATTTCCAGTTGAGGGCGGCGTGCATCGAGATCAAACCGATCGGCGTGGCGGTCCAGGAAAAAGCTGTGCTTTTCCACCAGATTGGTATTCCGCAGCCGAGAAGCAAGGTCAGGTGTTGTCCTGATACTTCGTCAATCACGACGTATTGAGGATCTTTCTCTCGAAAGCGCGTTGCGATGAGATTTGAAGCCCAAACTCCCACTCCCGCGATGAGCAGCGTCAGGGCGATCTGCGCCCATAGGAAAGGGTCTGAGTGCCAAGTTGTGACCATCACAAAGACGCTGCTGTCTCCGTGCTTCGCGGCTATGAAAGCGGCGGATATCCCAAAAAACACCCAAACGGGTAGGACCGCAAGCACGAGACCCACGAGAGCGCCGAGTGTGCCGGGCGCTTTTGGGAAGTAGCCGAGGCCGCCGACTGTTGAGACGAAGAGCGCGAAATTCGGATTGGGCGGCGGTGGGACTGGCTGCGCGGAAACTTGAGAATTCGCGCGCGATGATGAGGAAATGGCTGCGTCGGATGCGGCGGGATCGTCGGGAGCCGCGTGATCAGTTTTTGTGTTCATCTTTGGGGCGGTGATCCATGTCTTCGAAGAGGGTTTCGTCCATGGCGGGTTCGCTGGTTACGTATTTTTCGCTGGCCCAGGCGCCGAGGTCGAGGAGTTTGCAGCGTTCGCTGCAGAACGGAAATTCGGAGTTGCTGTCCGAATCCGTCGGTTTTTTGCAGATGGGGCAACGGTGCTGCATACCGAGAGGATACCGCAAACAATGGAAGGATGCGCGGGGGGCGTTAAGCTCTGCTAGCGCAACGAGCGGGCACGGCATGCCGTGCCCCTACGGACTCGAACAATCAGTGGAGGTGCGGAGTTGATGGGACGGGGGGGGGATCCTCTTCAGCGGATGCTGCTGCGAAAGCGGTCGCGGCTTGAACGTCTTCGGGCTTGAGAGACGGGTAGCCCGCGAGGAGTTCCTCAGTAGTCTCGCCGGCCGCCAGACCAGCCAGGACGGCGCGCAAAAGGACGCGTGTTCCCCTGAAAATGGGTTGGCCGCCGCAAATTTGGGGGTCACGAATGATGCGATTTTGGTAGACCATGATAGGTACCCGACGCGGCTCACCGTCGCGCTTCACTTTCTTGATTATAGCACCGGTAGCGCGCGAGTAATCAGGCGAGGATTGCGAAGGGCGACGGGGTGGAAACGGGTTGGCGGCGGGTCGAGTTTGCTGACGGCTTTTCGAATTCCGTTACTCGGCCGATGAGGTCGTAGTCTTTGGATTCTGTGATTTCTATTTTGGCTAGCGTGCCTGGGCTTGGCAATTCCGCTGCGTCGTTCACGCCTTCGAATTCCGTGACGTAGACTTTGCCGTCGATTTCTGGGGCCATGCCTTGTGTGCGAGCTTCCCAGATCAGGTCGGTGTCTTTGGAGGGGCCTTCCAGCATGACTTGCATGGTTTGGCCGATTTTCTTGCGCAGCTTGCGGGCTGAGATTTTTTTCTGGAGGGACATTAGAGTGTCGCGGCGGCGGGCGATCGTTTTCGCGTCCACTTTATTTTCTAGGGCGAAACTTTTAGAGGTGTCTTCGTCGGAATAGGCGAAAACGCCCATCCAATCGAATTCGGCGGAGCGGACGAAATCGCAGAGTTCGCGGAAGTCGTTTTCGGTTTCGCCGGGGAAGCCGACGATGAAAGAGGTGCGAATGGAGACGCCGGGGATTGCTTTGCGCGCTTTTTCGAGCATTTTCAGGAACGCGTCGCCGTTGGAGCCGCGTTTCATGCGAGCTAGAACGCTGCGGCTGGCGTGTTGCAGCGGGACGTCGAGATATTTCGCGAGGCGCGGATGCGCGGCGATGGTATCGAGCAGGCGTGGGGTGATGCGATTCGGGTAGCAGTAGAGAAATCGCACCCAGTTGAGATCTTCGATTTGCGAGAGACGCTCGAGGAGGGTGGCGAGGCCGTCGCGGATGCGTAGGTCTTCGCCGTAAAAAGTGGTGTCCTGGCCGATCAGGGAAATTTCACGGACGCTCGCGGCGGCGAGATTTTCGGCTTCGCGCACGACGGATTCGAAGCGCCGGCTGCGGAATTTTCCGCGCAATTGCGGGATTACGCAGAAGGTGCAGGGGTGGTCGCAGCCTTCGTTGATCTTGATGTAGGCGGTGTGGCCCGGCGTGGCGAGAATGCGCGGCGTCGTGTCGTGATAAAGATACGTCGGGAGATCGGCGGCGTGCGGATCGTCGGCGCGCAGCTGGCCTTCGCAGGCTGCGAGGATTTTTTCGATTTCGCCGGTGCCGATCACGGCGTCCACTTCCGGAATTTGCTCGCGGATGTCGTTGCGGAAGCGTTCGACCATGCATCCGGCGACGATTAATTTTTGCGCGCGGCCGAATTTTTTGTATTCGGCCATTTCGAGGATGGAGTCCACGGACTCTTTTTGTGCGGGCTCGATGAAGCTGCAGGTGTTGACGACGAGGACGTCGGCTTCGCCGGCGCGGGGCGTGAGTTCGTAGCCGGCGCGCGCGAGAATGCCCATCATCACCTCGCTATCCACGAGGTTCTTCGGGCATCCCAGGCTGACGAATCCGACTTTCGGCATTACAGTGCGGTCCTTTGGCTGTTGCGGAACACACAATTCTACCATATGGGCCGGGAGCGGTATCCCTCGGAACGATCGTCGCGGTGAGATCGGTCAGCGACGTGGCACAGATGGCGCACTGAAGTGCGCCGCTACAAAGGCTCTTGTGCGGTTACATCTCGCCTGCGTTTTTCAACGCGGCGAAGGTTTTTTGGCGCGGATTATTTCGCGGAGGGCGCTTAGGAGCGCGGACATTTGGGCTACTGGCGGAGGGTTATTGCCGAAGCGCGCGGATTGGTAGAGGTGCGTGAGTTGCGTGACGGGCGCGGCGACGTCCGCGGAGGGGATGGCGGCGGCGAATTCCTGTGCGGTTTGCGATGGGGATTTTTTCCAGCCGCGTTTTTCCAGCAGGCGGAGCATTTCGCGATATTCAAGCGTGGCGAGCGAAGCGGTGACGTTGCCGCGATTGCGCGCGCGGAGGCTCCAGCGGGCGACGACGTACGCGATCAGGCTGCGGCCGCGCAGGTAGAGCAGCAGCGCTATGAGGAAGACCAGTACGCTGGGCAGGAAATATGGCGACGCTTCTGTTTTCTTGTCGAGTGTGAGGATTGCGTCCATCGCCTGGCGTTGCTTATCGCGATAGTAGTTGCGGGCGCTTTCACCCCAATCGCGCGAGGTTTTCTGGACGTTTTGCGCGAGCGTGACTTGATGCGCGAAATCGTAGTTGATGATCCATTCACCCCAGGCGTATTGAAACCAATCCCAATACATGCCCATACGCTGGAGCAGTCCGGCGGATTTGGCCGGGCCGGGTGGCGTGGGATCGAAAGTGATCCAGCCAAAGCCCGGGAAAAAAACTTCGACCCAGACGTGCGCGTCGCTGGAGCGGACGATCCAGTCGCCGCCGACGTCGTTGTATTCTCCGGCGAGAAATCCGCCGACGTAACGCGAGGGGACGCCGACGTCGCGGAGCATGATAGTCATGGCAGCGGCGAAATATTCGCAGTTGCCGCTGCGACGCGTAAAAAGAAAGTTCGCGAGAGGGTCGTTGCTGTGCGGACCGCGCAGATCGAGCGTGTAGCCGTAGTGGGCTTTCAGGTACAGCTCGATTTTCACGGCTTTGTCGTATTCGGTGGTGGCGCCCGCGGTGATTTGCTCGGCTAGTTTCTTGATGCGCGGATCGAGCGGGGGAACCTGCAGATCGTCGGGCGCGAGCGTGGGTGGAAAGATTTTGGGCGCGGCGCGCAATTGCGCGGGAGGCACGTCGGGGACGTCGGAGAGGGCTTCGTAGCGGACTTTTGTGGAGTTGTGAAAAGGATTGGAAATGGATTCGGTGGGATCCACGAGCAGGTAGTTGTTGCGGCGGCTGGGGCCGACGCGCTCGACGTCGTTGGCAAAGCGGCCGCGCAGACTTTCGATGCGGGAGGCGACGAAGACTGCGTCGCTGGCGAGAGGTTCCATGAGCACTGTGTAATGCATCGGGTGGGAATCGCCGGCGGGCAAGGGCGGCGAGCCGAGCCGATAGATGCCTGCAGAATCGGGGAAGAAAGCGATGCGTTCGCGAGTGGGCGTGAACCAGCGGCGTCCGTCAAAATTGGTGAGGACGATGCCGCGCCAGTGCATGCCTTCGCCGCGGGAAGGTTCGCCGTCAATGTGGATGCGCATGACGACAGCGTGGCTCTGCTGGATTTCGCCGATTTCGCCCAGAGTGACGTTGTCGCTGAAGCCGGTCATCAATTTGGGTTGCAGGCTGAGCGCGCTGAGATAGCCGGCGGTGAAGCGCGGCAACGTGAAGAAAATTACTCCGCCGATGGCGAGTGTGCCGACGGCGACGAGCGCGGAGGTGAGTCCTAGAGCGCGATTCAATTGGTGCGCTAGCGGCGAGCCGGAATCGAAGGGGGGCGAGACAGCGTCGTTGGCGCCGCGGCGGATTTCCAGCGCGACGAAGGTGGAGACTGCGAGAGTCAGAAAGATTGCGAGTGCTACGAGAAAGCTGGTTTCGACGGTGAGAATCGCCGAGGCCAGCATGCAGGTGACGGCCAGCATGGCGAGGAAGGCGTAATCGCGGTTGGTATGCGCGGAAAAAAGGCGGACGAGGCTCGCGAAGAGCATCAGGTGGACGGCGGCGAGCAGCGCGGAATAGAGCGCGGGGTTGGGCGCGCCGGCGGAGAGGGCGCGCGAGACTACCCAGAGATCGAATGGGAAGAAGAGGAAGTAGGCGAGCACCAGCCAGGTGGCGACGCGCACGGAAAGTTCGGGCGGGCGGCCGCGCCAGATGCGGACTGCTTTGTAGGCGAGCGCGATTACCGGGATGACGGTGGAGAAAACGTCGAGTTTGCCGGTGCTGACGACGGCGAGTATGCCGGTGGAGACGAGGAGGAAGAGAGAGACCTCGAAGTAACGTTGCACCGCCGGAAGGGGCGGCGCGCTGAGACGCGCTGTGGAGGCCATGGCCTTTTATGATGCTAACACTGGGGAGGGCGACGACGGTGTGGGCGACGCCTATCGTGTAATGGCAGAATCGCCGGATAGAAATGCCGCGGCGGCGATTTTTTTTGTGGCGCTGGAGATGGGGAGCTTGGCGAGATTTTTTAGGGGAAGGATGCGGGTGCGGGGAACGTCGGGGAGTTGCTTGATGCGGGCTAGGAATGGGAGCAGCGTGATGTTGCGGAAGGTTACGCCGTGGCTCGCTGCTGGTAGAGCTTCGAGTTCCAGTGCGCCGGTGTTGGCTGGCAGGTTCAGCGTTTCGCTTAGATGCGCGGCTAGCGCGGATTTCGGTTCGCTTGTGACTTCAACCGCGGGGAATTGCCACATGCGGGAGAAGAGGACGCCGTCGTGGGCGCCGGGATCTTTTATTAGCAGGGTGCGGTTGCGCGGGTCGAGCAAGATGGCGGCGGCGATTTTGATGTGGATAGGGGCGCGTTTGCGGCGCGGGGCGGGGATTTCGTTTGTGAGATTTTCTGCTTGGGCTCGGCACCAGCGGGCTACGGGACAGCTTTCGCAGCGCGGGGATTGCGGCGTGCAGATGACTTCGCCCAGTTCCATTAGGGATTGGTTCCAGTCGCTTGCGGAATTTTTGGCTAGCAGGTGATTGGCTATTTCGGTGAGGGTGCGCCAGGTTTTTGGCGCGCGGAGGTCGCCGCGGATGGCGTGGGTGCGTGCCAGTACGCGGGCGACATTGCCATCGAGCACGGCGAGCGGCACATCGTACGCGATGCTTAGCACAGCGGCGGCGGTGTAAGTGCCGATGCCGGGGAGAGCTAGGGCGGCTTCGAGTTCGCGCGGGAATTTGCCTTTGTGGTGCGCGACGATTTCTTTCGCGGCGGCGTGCAGGTTGCGGGCGCGGCTGTAGTAGCCGAGGCCGGACCAGAGTTTCAGGACTTCGGTTTGTGGGGCTTGTGCCAGCGATTCGACGTTTGGGAAGCGATCGAGGAAGCGCTGGTAGTAGGGCGGTACCGCGGCGATGCGAGTTTGCTGGAGCATTACTTCGGCTACCCAGATGCGGTAGGCGTCGCGGCTGGAGCGCCAGGGGAGATCGCGTTGGTGGGCGCGGAACCATTTGAGCACGGTGGATTGGAGATTTTTTTGTGCGCGGGCAGAGAGATTGGATTTCATGCGGGCGTATTCTCGCATTTTTTGAAGTGCCGGTTTCAGGGAGTCAAAAGATTTAACGCAGAGGACGCAGGGAACTGCGCGCAGAGGTCGCAGAGAAAACCAGGGGCGGCCGGCTAAAGTGAATTCAGGAATAGGAAATAGGAGGAGGACCAGAGGGCTGTAGGGATGGTGTTTTGGGGGCGGGCGGTGATTATGATTTTGAAGATTTCGTGGTCGGGAGCTAGCTGGTCCAGGAATTCGCCGCCGATCTTTGATTGGTCCGGTTGGATGGTGGCTAGCTCGCGGAGGGCGTCGTAGATGATTTCTTCGGCGGGGGCCATGGGCGTCGAGAAACGGTTGGTGCGGAATTGCAGGACTGAATTGATTTCGTTGAAGTGCCAGGCGATGCAGGCGGCCATGGAGACGGCGCGTTCGAAAAGCTTCGCATGCGAGGCGGCTGCGAGATCGGATGCGGATTGCTGGGTCGCGGCGGTGGCGGCGCCGACGCTGTCGCTCTTGGGCGGCGGACCGATGAAGGGATCGAGGACCAGCATTACGCGGCGTTCATCTTCGCGCGCGAATTCGCGGACCATCAGGTGGCCGGCGCGGGCTGTTACTTTCCAATCCACCGTGCGGGCGCTATCGGTGGGCAGATAGTCGCGCAGGGAATGGAGTTCGTGGCCGCGTCCGCGAAAGTAGCTGACCATTTCGCCGCTCAGCAGCGGCAACACTTCGTAAAAATGATCGGTAGGCTCGACGTGGGGGTAGACGACGATTTGCAGTTCGGAATCCACGTGGCGGGTTTTTTCGAAGAAGCCGAACGGGAAGCGCGTGCGGATGCCGAAGGAATCCTGGCGGTAGACGCCGCGATGCGGGAAGGTCAGCTCGACTTTTTGGCGCGCGCAGCCGAGGCGGGGGATGTACGGAAAAAATACCGGGCGCGTGAGGATTTGTGTGGCGCCTTTCTTGGCTGCGCCGATCACGCGGAGGGAAAAAGACGGCCACAATGGTTTTTCGTTGCGCAGTTCGAGTTCGGCGAGAACTGGTTGCGCGGCGAAAATGTGTTCGGGCAGATCGAATTTCAGGTCAATGCCGGTGAGGACCGCGCGGGAAAGCACCCCGGAGATCAGGATGCCGGCGATGGAGCAGGCCAGCATCATGAAGAGCAGGTTGTTGCCGGTGTTGACGGAGGCGAGGATCAGGATTGCGACTACGCCGAGGTAGACCATGCCTTCTCGTGTGAGGCGGTAATCCACTTGATAGACGAACCAGCGGAGGCTGGTGCGCCGGGCTAGATTGGGCACGATGGTGATGGCGACCCAGGCGGCCATGGCGAGTGAGAGCACCGTGGTGACGGCGGCTAGGAGGATGCGGCCTTGCTGCGCGACAGCGGCGGAGAAGAGCGCGACCGCAAGGGCTAGGGAGAGCACCAGCATGGCTACGCCAAAATTGCGCCAGCCGGGTTTGTCGCGGGCGCGCCAGAGGCGGAGGACGACGGAGTCGGCCATTAGTGGGCGCTCCGGGATTGTGCGGCCGGGTTGCGAGCGGTTTGCGGCCGGGCTACGCACGAACGAAGAGAGATCCCTCGCTGCGCTCGGGATGACAACGTCTCGTACAGAGCGGTCGCCCTCAGCGCTCGGGATGACAGCATTGCGCGTCGGTTGCACATAAACTTTATACGGGGACGCGGGTGGAATCTAGGATTTCGCCCAGGATGGTTTCGGCTTGCTCGGATTTTTTCTGGGTGGAGATGTAGCGCGAGCTGACTACCACGCGGTGCGCGAAGACCGGGACGATTAGGCGCTTGAAATCGTCGGGGAGGCAGTAATCGCGGCCTTCGAGGAATGCGCGGGCCTGTGCGGCGCGATGAAGCATGACGGCGCCGCGCGGGCTGACGCCGAGGCTCAATTGCTCGGTTTGGCGCGTGCGTTCGACGATTTCGAGAGCGTAATCGAGCAGGCTTTCGTCTACTTTTACTTTGGCGACAGATTCTTGCATGGCGACGACGTCGGCCGCGTCCATCACCGGTGCGATTTTTTCGACCGGGGAGTGGCCGGCGTTATTGCGGATGATTTCTTTTTCGCTTTCGCGCGACGGGTAGCCCATCTTGATGCGCATGAGGAAACGGTCGAGCTGCGATTCGGGGAGCGGGTAGGTGCCGTGATGTTCGATGGGATTCTGCGTGGCCAGCACTAAAAATGGATTCGGCAGCGGGTGGGTGTGGTTGTCCACGGTAATTTGCGCTTCGTTCATGGCTTCGAGCAGAGAGGATTGCGTTTTGGGCGTGGTGCGGTTGATTTCGTCGGCGACGATAATATTGGCGAAAATCGGGCCGGGCTTGAACTCGAATTCCTGGGTGGCGGGATTGAAGACGCTGACGCCGATCACGTCGCTGGGCAGCATGTCCGAAGTGAATTGAATGCGCTGAAAGGTGCAATGAAAGGAGCGCGCGAGAGCTTGCGCGAGAGTGGTCTTGCCGACGCCGGGAACGTCTTCAATTAACAAATGCCCGCGGGCGAGAAGAGTGGTGAGGGCGAGTTGGATGACGTCGTCCTTGCCCTTGACGACGCGGGAAATCGAGCGCAAAAGCTCGGCGAGGCGGGTGCTGGCGCTAGTGACCGTTGATTGCAATTCGCGTGGCCTTCTGCTACAAAAAGTAGGTTCTGTGGGCGACTAGCTCAGTGGTTAGAGCGCTCCCCTCACACGGGAGAGGTCCAAGGTTCAAGTCCTTGGTCGCCCACCACTCACCCCACGTAATCAGTTCTACCATCAATTCTTAGATGATGCGAAACGGCGAAGGGACAGGTGTGTTCAAAAAGTTTGACTATTTTGGCGTTAGGGATGCCGTGCCAGATCCAGAGGATGTCGAGGAAAAGCATTGCCCCGAGGTGCACAGGCAGGAGGCCTCGAATCGGGTGCAAGGCGATTTGGTCAGCGCGAAGTCCTTGTTTGCATTTCGGATTCGTGTCAACATAGCTAACGGATTGCCGGGCGACGAATGGCGATATTTAAGGTAATTCTGAAAAGCGTCTGCTGTGGCATCGCTGCGCTCGTGGCGGCAATGTTTGTGCTCGGTTTAGCCGTGGTTCTCTTCGGTATTTACTTCGGCTTGAAGAGCGCGCCTCCCGTCGGTGGAGGGGAGGTTGGGTGGGACGTCGTGTCGATGGTCCATAATTTGCCGGTGAATTGGAAGGTCTTTCCGCTCCTGGGTTTTGCGTTCGGTTTCTTCTACGGTTTTCGCTACTTTTCCAAATCGCTGGCCTTGAAATAATCGCTCGCACTAACGAAGTCTACATCTCGCCGAAGACGGCCCCTCCGTGTGATAGCCTGTGCGGTCAGTGCATTTGTAGACGCAAAACTCTTTCTCACGGAAATCAGCGATGACGAGCGTATTGAGATTTGTGCAGGTGTTTGCGTTGGGGACTTGGCTGGGGTCTATCTTTTATTTCAGCGCGGCGGTGGCGCCTGGGGCGTTTCGCGTTTTGGGGAATCAGGACCAGGCTGGGATGCTGGTGGAATTTACTTTGCGGCGGTTGCATACGTTGGGAGTGATTGCCGGGCTTTTGTTTTTGCTGGCGTCCGCGGCTATGGCGGTGGGTTCGTCGGGTGCGGGGCGGCGGTTGATTTTGCCTATGGCTGGCGTGGTGATTATGGTGATTCTGACTCTTGTCTCGCAGCATGTGGTGATTCGACGGATGATGGCTTTGCGGCGGGAGATGGTGTCGGTGATGGCTACGCCGCCGGAGAATCCTTTGCGTGTGGAGTTTGATCGGTTGCATGGCGTTTCAGTGCGGTTGGAAGGGGCTACGCTTTTGATTGGATTGGTGGCGTTTTTTCTTACGGTGCGAGGGTTTTCGGCGGGGAAGTGAGTGTGGCGCCGCGTTAGAGCACGTCAAATGATTTAACGCAGAAGACGCAGAGGCCGGAGCGCCCGACTTCGCCGGGGTGAACGCCGCTCGCAGAGAAAGACCTTAAGACAAAACCCTACAACGACTCTCGGTTAGGCTGACTGCGTGGCAAGCTGGGGCGCAGCAAGCAGCGCCCCTACCTACGCTTCTTTGATTTGCGGTTCTTTCCGCGTTTCTTTCCGCGCTTCGCGGGCTTTGCGTCCTTTCGCGGCTTCTTCGCTTTGGTGCTTTTCGTTAGTTTGCGTGTTTTGCCGTAGTGCTCTACGGCGCGCCACATGTACCAGCTAGCTATTGTGCGGTAGGGGCGCCAGCGTTCACCGAAGGCGGCCAGGTCGCGAGGCTTGGGGATTTCTTTTTTGCCGTACGTGAGCGCGAAACCTTTTTGCACGCCGTAATCGTGGATGGGGAGGACGTCGGGGCGTCCCAGTCGGAAGATGAGGAACATTTCGACCGTCCAGGCGCCGATGCCGCGGACGGAAATGAGGCGTTCGACTAACTCTTCGTCGGTTAATTTTCCGGCTTCTTCGAGAGTGGGGACGATTCCTTCGATGGTTTTTTGCGCGAGTTCTTTCATCGCGGCGGCTTTGGCGTTCGAGAGGCCGGCTTCGCGGAGTTTTTGAGTGGGCGTGGCGAGAATTTCCGCGGGAGTGGGGCCGAGGCCGTTGGAGCCGAGAGCTTTGATGCGCGAGTAGATTTTGGCGGCGGCTTTGCCGCTGATGCTTTGGTAGACGATGGCTTCGAGCAGCGATTCGTAGACGCTGTCACATTCGTCGAGCTTGAACTCGAATGTGCCGGTTTTTTCGATCACGCGGGCTAGGCGTTTGTCTATGCCGCGGAGAAATTCGTGGGCTTTGAGGTGGTCGAAGGGGAGCAGGATATTTTCAGTCATCGGCGTTCAGAAGAATACCGGACGAGAACCGTTTAGCACAATAATATGCGCTACAGCCCGTGGTCGAACTGAGGATGGCGGCCTGAAGGCCGCCGCTACAAATTCAACAACAAATTCGAAACCGGCGGCAGGCTAAGACCGGTGGGTTACGGGGCTGTGTTAGTATCGTGGGCTTATGAAAACAGGAATTATTGGGTTGCCGCAGGTAGGGAAGACCAGCTTATTTCGGATATTGACTGGAGCGCGTGTGGAAGGGCGTAGCACGCCCAATCAGGCGCATGTGGGCATCGCGAAGGTGCCGGATCCACGCGTTTTAAAGCTGGCGGAAATATTCAAGCCTAAGAAAAACACGTTTGCGACGATCGAGTACGTGGACGTGGGCGGATTGCAGAAGGATCGCGAGAAAAATTCGGCGTCGCTGGTGCCTTTGCGGGAGGCGGATGCTTTGGCGCACGTGGTGCGGCTGTTTGAAAACCCGGCGGTGCCGCACGAGGGCGGATCGCTGGACGCTTTGCGCGATATCGAGAGCGTTGAAATTGAATTGATGTTGTATGACCTGGAGCAGGCTGCGAAGCGCATCGAGCGGCTGGAAAAGGATTTGAAGAAAAAGAAAGAGACGATTCTGGAGACGGAACTGGCGCTTTTAACGCGCTGCCGCAAGGCGCTGGAGGCGGAACAGCCTTTGCGCGAACTGGAATTCAAGCCGGAAGAATTGAAGATGCTGACTGGTTTTGAATTTCTGACGCGCAAGCCGATGCTGTACGTGCTGAATTTGGGCGACGACGAGGCGGCGGAGATTGACCGGGTGATCGAGAAGCATCATTTGGAGAAGCTGGCGTCGAAGCCGCAGACGGCGGTGGTGCCTTTCTGCGGGAAGATTGAAGCGGAGCTGGCGGAATTGCCGGGAGCGGAAGCCGCGGAAATGATGAGTGCTTACGGGCTGAAAGAGTCGGGACGCGACCGGTTGATCCAGGCGAGTTACCAATTGCTCGGGTTGATTTCGTTTCTTACGGCGGGTGAGCCGGAATGCCGGGCGTGGACGATCAAGCGCGGGATGAATGCGCAGGAGGCGGCGGGGGCGATTCACAGCGACATCGAGCGCGGGTTTATCAAGGCCGAAGTAGTGAACTGGGAGAATTTGATCAAGGCGGGGAGTTTTGCGGCGGCGCGCGAGAAGGCGCAGGTGAAGCTCGAGGGGAAGGAATACATCGTGCAGGACGGCGATGTGATTTTGTTTCGGCATTCTGGATAAACCCGGTGATTGGTGATTAGTGAGTGGTGATTGGTGACTAGAGTCCGGCCGCGCGGCTTGTGATAATTCCTGAATGGATTCGCCTCTCACAATGCGCATTTTGATTGGGCTGCTGCTGGGTTTGACGGCGGCGGGGGCCAATGTGCTGGGCGGGTCGCTCATCGCGCACCGGCAGTGGTCGCGGCATTACTTGAAATATTTTATCGCTTTGGGTGCGGGGTTCATGCTGGCTACGGCGGTGCTGGAGATGATTCCGGAATCGCTGAAGTTGCGGGGCGATGGCGCGTCGTTTTTCTTTCGTGATACTAGTTCGGTGTTTGTGCTGGTCCTCGCGGGATACTTCGTTGTCCATTTTTTCGAACATACTTTGGCGCCGCATTTTCATTTTGGCGAAGAGACGCACCACGCAGAGATTTCGCACGCGCATGCGAGTTATGCGGCGCTGCTGGGGCTGGGGATTCACACGTTTTTCGATGGTGTGGCGATCGCTTCCGGGCTTTTGGTTTCGACGTGGCTGGGCGGCGTGATTTTTGTGGCTGTCTTTCTGCATAAATTGCCGGAGGGGTTTACGGTGGCGTCGTTGATGCTGGCTAGCGGGCAGAGCCGGCGGGCGGCGTTCGTTTCGTCGGTGATCTTAGGCGGAATGACTTTGCTGGGGATGGGGTTCATGTTTTTGTTGCGTGGCACAGTGGGAATTGCACTGCCGCTTTCGGCGGGAGTGACGCTTTATGTGGCGGCGTCTGACTTGATCCCTGAAGTAAACCACGAGCCGGGGATCGGCGTGGCTTTGCTGGTCTTTTTGGGAGTGGCGATAATGCTGGGATTGAAAGCGCTGTTCCACGTCTAGGTTATTGATGGTAAAGCAGTAAGGCGTTCGCCGCCGCGCTCTGCGAAAGGCCCGTCCTGGGCAACTTTTCCGGCTGTTCCGGGTTTCATAGCTAGTACCGGAGCGCCACCGATGGAACACACGCACGCGCTGCAACTTTATGGCCCCGCTAGTGTTAGGTACAATGTGGGGGCCATGACCAGGTCTGACGTCCAATTGATGCTGGACGTGAAGGGAGGGGATGATGCGTCCTTTGACCTTCTGCTCCAAAAATATCGCACACCCCTGATCAATTTCCTCTACCGCATGGTGCGGGATACGGCGACGGCGGAAGACCTGGCGCAGGAAGTTTTTTTGCGGGTGTACCGCGCGCGGAAGCAGTATTCTCCGAGCGCAAAATTTACGACCTGGCTGTTTCGCATCGCCACCAACCTGGCACTGAATTCGGTGCGCGACAACCGGCACCGCCAGATGGACGTTTCGATTGACGCGCCGGTGGAAGAGGACGAGGCGCCGCTGCAATTGCCCACGCGCGAAATGCGCATTGACGAGCACATGATCGAACGCGACCGGGCGGATTTCATTCGCCAGGCGATCGCGTCATTGCCGGAAAAGCAGCGCGTGGCGGTGCTCTTGCATAAGTACGAAGAAATGGATTACGCGGAAATCGCGAAAATTCTGGAATGCTCGGAAAGCGCGCTGAAATCGCTTTTGTTTCGCGCGTACGAAACCCTGCGAGTGCAGCTGGCGCCGCTTGTCTCCCAGCCGACGGCGCATCGCGCAGGGGAAGGACGGCCATCATGAAGAAGTGCGAAGAAGTTTCGAAGCAACTGGTTGCGTATCTGGATCGCCGGGCGAATTCGGCGGAGCGGCTGGAGGTGGAAGAGCACCTCGCCGCTTGCCGCGCTTGCCACGAGCGCGCGGAAGGATTCCGCAAGCTGTGGGGCGTGCTGGATGAAGTCCCGCTGGTGGAGCCTTCGCTCAGTTTCGATGCGCGGATTCGCGCGCGGATCGCGGAAGAGCCGCAGCCGCGCTGGTTCCGCTGGCTGGTGCCGCAGCCGCGGCTGGCGTTTTCCATGGCATTGCTGCTGGCGTTGAGTGTGTGGATGGCGCGATTGCCGCGCGAGGTGAATCCGGCGGCGACGGAACAGCAGGATTTCGAGGCGATCAAGGATCTGGGCGTCCTGGAGAATTACGACGTGCTGAGCAAGTTCGATGCGTTGTCTGAAGTGCCGGCGGATGATACGTCCGACCAGCAGCAGGCGCAGCCGCCAAGCCCGAATGCGAATGGCGGACAGCAGCCGCCGTCTTCCGAGGAATAAGGTTCGAAAATATATGCGTTGTGGCAAGACATTGTGCGCGCTAGCGATCGCGCTGGCGATCGGGTTTGCGGCGCAGCCTGCCTCGGCGCAACGGCGCGGCGGCGGGGGTGGGGCGCGCTTCGGCGGCCCTCGCATGGCGCAGCGGCAGAATGCGCGGGCATTTGGCTCGGGGTGGCAGAATCGGAATCAAGCGGCGCGTCCGGGACGTCCGGGCGGATTTCATCCGCCGGCGCATCCGGCGGGACAGCAGGGACACCCGAACAGCGGGCAGGGGAATCCGAACGCGGCGCATCCGCCGAATTCGTTTCGTCCGCCTGCCAACCAGAATGGCGGCGGCGTGAATGGACTGGGGGCGAACGGACGCCAGGCTCCCAACGTGAATCCGGCGTGGGGTCAAAGGTTGCGGAATATGTCCCCGCAGCAGCAGGAACATTTCATGCAGAACAACGAACGATTCAGGAGCCTGCCGCCCGAAAAGCAACAACAGATTCGTCAGAACCTTCAGAAGTGGAACAATTTGCCGCCGGCGGAGCGGGACCGGATGCAGCACAGTTATGAGAACTGGCAGCGCATGTCTCCCGAGCAGCGGCAGTACGTGCAGCGATCGCTTTTGCCGAAGTGGCAGCAGATGTCTCCGGATCGCAAGCAGGTGGTGACCGATCGCCTGCACACGCTGCAGGGGATGACGCCGGAAGACCGGCAGAAGGCTTTGAACGATCCGCAGTTTATGCGCGGGCTGAATCCGGACGAGCAGTCGGTGCTGCGCGGGCTGGATTCGGTGCGCAATCCTTCCAACCCGTAGTCTAGCCGAAACTCCTCTCTGCGTTCTCTGCGCCGCTGCGGTGCGCTTGCTGTTGATGTCGCCGGCGATTGTGCAAGGCAGGGATACCGCGGAGACGCAGAGCGCGCAGAGAAAAGCGCAGAGCAGCGCGCGGAATTGTAAAATTCGGGCCTGCTGTTAACTGTTACAAAACATTCCGGGAATTATTTTGGCGAGTGACGGACTAGCGGTATGAGCGTCGGCATGAACATCCCCAACTAATTGTGGTTGCACTGGCGCGCACCACAACGCGGGAGCGCGCGGATTCTAATTTCCACAAATATTTCTCATTGTAAGAAGGATTCCGCTTGACATGTTCGTGAAGCTATCTACAATCGGGGCACAAAGTGGGAGAAAGTGGCGCAGAGTGGTAGAGAGTGTAGGGCAGTGGCGATCCTAGAAGCAAGCAGTGGCGGACCCAGCGAGCGGTAAACGGCGCATCAGAACGGCACAGTTCCACATTTAAACGCATTGGCAGGGGCGAACCAGCGAGCAATGGCACAGGCGCAAACGCCGGTCGAGCAAGCGAAGGGCTTTCATGCTGCGGGGCAACTATCTAGCGACAGTCGACGAGAAGGGGCGGGTGAAAATTCCCGCGGATTTTCTGGCCGAACTGCGCAAGACCGGCACGAAGTTCTACGTGACCTCGACAAAAGGCGATCGCGCCACGATCTACCCGATGAAGGCCTGGGAAGAGATCGAAAAGAAGCTGGCGAAACTTTCCTCGCACAACGCCGCGAAACAGAAATTCCTATCGCGCACAAATTATTACGGACAAGTGGTCGAGGTGGATGGGCAGGGGCGCATTTTGATTCCACCCGTACTGCGGGAATCGGCGGAGATGAAGGGCGAAGTGGACGTTCAGGGACAGCTGACGTACCTGGAAGTCTGGAATCACGCCCGGTTCCTGGAGCAAATGAACCGTAATCCGATGACGGCGGAAGACGAAAAGGCACTGGACGATCTGGGCATTTAAGTTTTGAGCGTACTGCATACGCCGGTACTGGCCGCGGAGATTCTGGAGTGGCTGCGGATACGGCCCGAAGGAACGTATGCGGATACGACGGTCGGCACGGGCGGTCATTTAGTTGAGATCGCCAAGCGGCTGACGACCGGGCGAGTTTTGGGGATTGATCGCGACCCGCAGGCGCTGGGGATAGCGCGGGAGCGGTTGGGGCCGCACGAGCGGCAGGTGATTCTGGTGCAGGCGGATTTTTCGAACATCGGTGAAGTGGCGGCGGCGAATCACTTACCGCCATTTGATGGGGTGCTCGCCGATCTGGGAGTCTCCAGCCTGGAGCTGGACAGCCCTGAGCGCGGATTTTCTTTCCGCTGGGCCGGTCCTCTGGATATGAGGATGAGTCCCGATGCGCCGCTGACAGCGGACGAGATTGTGAATCAATGGCCGGAGAAAGAGCTGGCCGATCTTCTCTACCAGAAGGCGGAGGAGAGGGATTCACGCAGAATCGCCAGAGCGATCGTACGGGCGCGGCCCATTCGCGACACCGCGCATCTGGCAACGGTTGTGGCAGGGGGACGAAAAGCAAGGGGAAGGCAGAGACTGCATCCCGCGACAAAAACGTTTCTGGCGCTGCGGATAGCGGTGAATCGAGAAGAGGAGGAACTCGGGCAGTTTCTTTCGCGTACCCCTGCCACTTTGAATTTGGGAGGACGGTGGATTGTCCTCAGTTATCACTCGTTGGAAGACCGGCTGGTCAAGCATGCCTTTCAACGCCTGGCTCGCGACGGCGGGTTTCAGGTGCTGACCAAAAAAATCATCCAGCCCGGCGACGCGGAAATCGCAGCCAATCCGCGGGCGCGGAGCGCGAAGATGCGCGTCATCGAGAAAGTGGCGACGGCGGAAGCCCGTTACGGCGGAGAACGCCCGGCGCCTGAGGTGCGGTCATGACTCAATATCACACGATCAAACGGATTGATAATTCGCGGCTGGTGCGGCCGATGGCGCCGGCGCGTTTGCGGGAATTCTGGCGGCGAGTGGCGGCAGGCGGCGCGATGGCAGCGTGCCTGCTGGTGTATGCCTGGCAGCATTTCGAGTGCATACAGCTGCGTTACCAGGTGGAGCAACTGGCGGCCGAGCGGGCGCAATCAGCGCAATTGAACCAGCAACTGCATGTGGAAGTGGCGTCGCTGATGGGATATGAGCGCGTGGACCGGATTGCGCGCAATCAATTGGGATTGACGATTTCGGTTCCGGGTCAGGCGCTGCCGGCGGATGCGCCGACGGACGCAGTGGTGGCTCAGGCGCGCGCGGTATTGCCGCCGCGGCCCTGATTTTTGCGCGGCGGGACTCTGACGACGAACGCCGCGACCTAGGATTTTCTGTGGCCTGCTACTGGGGCCCGCACCGGCAACGCAGATCGTTTCGCTGCCGGGCAAAGTTTTTTGTAAGTTAGGGCGGAACCCATGGAGCAGCGCAGCCCGCGTCTCCGCTGGTTGGTGGTCTGGATCGTGGCGGTGATTTGGATGGGGGCGGTGCTGGCCCGCCTGAGTTACCTCCAGCTCTTCTGCTATAGCGATTACTTCGCAAAAGCCCAGCATCAACAACAGCGCGTATTCGAAATCAGTCCCATGCGCGGCGTGATCTACGACCGCAAAGGCCGGGAGCTGGCCATCAGCATTCCGATGGACTCGGTGTTTGCGGATCCGGTGGACGTGAAGGATCCGGAGATGGTCGCGCGGCTGCTTGCGCCTGCATTGAGCGTTCCCGCCGAAGAACTCGAGACAAAAATCCGCGAAGCAGCGCGACCTGTCCGCCTGGCGAAAAAACTTTCGCCGGAAACCGTCGAGCGCATTGACGAGATGAATTTGAAGGGCGTTTTCTTCGAGAAAGAAAATCGCCGGGTTTATCCGCAACATGAATTGCTGGCGAATGTGCTGGGCTGGGTGGACGTGGACGAAAAAGGCATGGGCGGGATCGAGCACGAACTGGACAAGTGGATTCGCGGGCGTCCCGGGCGGGTGATGGTGATGGCGGACGGCAAGCGGCGTTTTTACGACCGGCATGAGGCGGCGGCGGATCCGGGCGCGAGCGTGGTGCTGACGATTGACGAAACGATTCAATACATCGCGGAAAAAGAGCTGGCGCGCGGGATGGAAGAGACGCACGCGCACAGCGGGACGGTGGTGGTGCAGGATCCGAATAGTGGAGCGCTGCTGGCGGTGGCGATGTCTCCCAGTTTTGATCCCAACGACTACGGAAAATATTCGGACGACGACCGCATGGACCGGGCGGTGACGGCGGCGTACGAGCCGGGCTCGACTTTCAAGGTCATCACCATGGCGGGGGCGTTGGAAAATGGCGTGACAAATCCGGAGGAGCTGGTGGATTGCCAGGAAGGGTCCATTGTGGTGGCTGGGCGGCTGATTCACGACCATTTGCCTTTTGGAATTTTGAGCGTTCGCGACGTGCTGGCGAAATCGAGCGACGTGGGAACGATCAAGATCGCGCTGAAGCTGGGCGCGCCGCGGTTCTACGACACGATGCGCGATTTCGGCATTGGGCAGCTGACCGGGATTGAATTGCCGGGAGAGAACCGCGGGCTGCTGCGGCCCTTGGAGAACTGGACACCGAGTTCGATCGGGTCGCTCGCAATTGGGCAGGAAGTGAGTGTGACGCCAGTGCAAATCATTTCGGCGATCTCGGCGATTGCCAATGGCGGGACGCTCTATCCGCCGCGCATCGTACAGGCCATTCGCGGTGATGCGCCGATTGCGCTGCCGGCGCGAAGTGATCCGAAGCAAGCGACTGACTCGAAGACCGCGGCGACCTTGCGCGAGATGATGGAAAGCGTGCTGCTGGATGGCGGAACCGGGACGAAAGCTAAATTGAACGGCTATACAGCCGCGGGGAAATCCGGGACGGCGCAGAAGATTGATCCGAACACCGGAAGATATTCGCCGAACCAGTATGTGGCTTCGTTCGTGGGATTCGCGCCGGTGAACGAACCGGCAGTGACGATCCTGGTGGTCTTCGATTCGCCGGTGGGCGTGCATTTCGGCGGCGATACGGGCGGGCCGGTGTTCAAGAGGATTGCCGAGCAGGTGCTGGCGTATCTTGACGTGGCGCACGACGTGCCGGCGCAGCCGGAGACCGAGACGGCGAAGAACGGTTCGAGCGCGAGCAATCCGGAAAAGGCACGGGCGACGGCCGTGAATACCGCGAACACGGAAAGTGAAGCGAAGTTTCAGGCGGCAGTAGCGAAGACGAATCCGGCAGCACAATCTTCTGGGCCGACCGAAGCGTTTGGCGAGGAAGATGCAGTTACCGTCCCGGACATGTCCGGGAAAACCGTGCGGGGAGTTTCCGAGGCGTGCATGCGATTGGGGTTGGTGCCGGATTTGATCGGGAGCGGGGTGGCTGTGGAGCAGTCGCCGGACGCCGGGGTCGTGGTGATGCGCGGCAGCCGCGTGACGGTGCGGTTCGGGCGAACGGCGGCGGAGTTGTTGCAGGGGCGCGCGCCGGTTCATGCAGCGGCGGCGCGCACGGAAGCGATGAATGCAAATTCGGAAAGGAATGCAAATTGAGAACCGTTGTGGAAGGTGGGCCAAAAGTGCAAGCTGCTACGAGACGTCAAAGGAAGCGCATCGAGATCGAAATGGACTTGGGAGAAATAATTTCGGGGATTGCGGGTGTGCGGGTGACGGGGCGGGCGAGCACGCCCATTCTTGGCGTCGCCTGCGACAGCCGTAAGGTGACGCGCGATTCGTTGTTTTTCGCGTTGCCGGGCGCCAAGGCGAATGGGAACGAATTTGTCGCGAGCGCGATCGAGCGTGGCGCGATTGCCGTGGCGAGTCCCTTGCCGCGTCTTGCGGGAATTGCGCCGGAAGTCGCGTGGGTCGAATTGATGCCGGGAGAGGAGCGCCGGGCGCTGGCGTTGGCTGCCGCGAATTTCTACCGGCATCCTGCGGACGCGTTGCAGCTCGTGGGCGTGACTGGGACGAACGGCAAGACCACGATTACTTTTATCGTGGACTCGATTTTGCGGGCCGCGGGAATGACTACGGCGCGAATCGGGACGACTGGATATCAAACGCCGAAGGGATTTCGTCCAGCGACGAATACGACGCCCGAATCGCTGGATTTGCAGCAGATGTTCGCGGAAGTGCGCGATGCCGGGGGAACGCACGCGGTGCTGGAAGTCAGTTCGCATGCGCTGGCGATGGAGCGCACCTGGGGCTGCCACTTTGCGGTCGCGATTTTCACCAACCTGACGCGCGACCATTTGAATTTTCACAAAACGTTTGAGGAATATTTCGCCGCGAAGCGCGTGCTGTTTGAAGGCACGGGAGCGGGAGCACCGGATACCGCCGTGATCAATATGGATGATGCTTACGCGCCGCGTCTGGAGGCGCTGGCGAAGCGTACGTTGACTTATGGCTTGAAGGAAAACGCAGATCTGACCGCGCGAAAGTTTTCGCTGAGTTTCGAGGGCTTGGAATTTACGGCGCAGACTCCGGCTGGAAAAGTGGAAGTGCGCTCGTCGCTGGTTGGGCGAATCAACGTTTACAACATTCTCGCCGCCATCGGCGCGGGCCTCGCGCTCGACATACCCATCGCGAAAATCGAGGAGGGCATCGCGAACCTGGAGCTGGTCCCGGGCCGTTTTCAACGCATTGACGAGGGCCAGCCGTTTCTGGTGGTGGTGGATTATGCGCATGCGGATGACGCTTTGCGGAATTTGATTGCGACCGCGCGGGAACTGAGTCCGGCGGGAAGGATCATCACGCTATTTGGCGCTGGCGGCGAGCGCGACCGCTCGACGCGTCCGCCGATGGGCGAAGCGGCGGGATCGTTGAGCGATTTGGTGGTGCTTACGAGCGACAATCCGCGGACGGAAGATCCTCTGCTGATCATCAACGATGTGGTCGTGGGGTTGCAGAAAGTGAATGCGAACTACCGCATCGAGCCGGACCGCGACGCGGCTTTGGAGATCGCGATTGACGAGGCGAAGGCGGGAGACATCGTGTTGCTGGCGGGGAAGGGGCACGAGAATTACCAGATTTTGCGCGACCGCACGTTTGAATTCGACGATCGCGAAAAAGCGCGCGCGATTCTGCGGCGGCGGGGATTTGTGAAGAAGTAGGTCTTGTAGCGGCGGTCTTCAGACCGCCATCGTTAGGTGCGGCAACACCGATGGCGCACTAAAGTGCGCCGCTGCAAAGTCTGGGACCGAGAGTGAAGCCCAGCTTAATGGAGACGCAATGCGGTGGACGGTTGGTCAAGTGGCTCAAGCTCTGGGTGTCGCGGCTCCCGCGAGCCTTGACGCCGTGGCCGGGCTGGCCGGCGTCTCGATTGATTCTCGCACGGTACAGCCCGGAGAACTGTTCCTCGCCATACACGGTCCGCGTCACGATGGACACGATCACGTGGCTGCGGCTCTGGCGCGCGGAGCGGTGGCCGGAGTGGTCAAGCGCGAACGCGTTGCGCAATACCCGGAAGAAATCCGCGGAAAACTTTTCGCCCTGGACGACACGCTCGGAGCACTGCACCAGTTGGCCTCGCGCGCATGCGCGCGGTGGCGCAGCGCGAAACCGGGACGGCGGATTGGCGGCGTGGCCGGCTCGGTCGGCAAAACGACTACAAAAGAAATCCTTGCGGCGCTGGTGGCCGCGCGGTTCCGCGTATTGAAGACCGAGGGCAATCGGAACAACGAGTACGGGCTGCCGCTGACGCTTTTGAAATTGGATGAGAAGCATGATGCGGCGGTGATCGAGATGGGCATGTCGCATACGGGCGAGCTCGCGCGGCTGGCGCAGATTGCCGCCCCGGAAGCGGGCGTGATCACGCGGATTGCGGTGGAGCATCTGGAATTCTTTTCGTCGATCGAAGAGATTGCGCTGGCCGAGCGTGAGTTGATTGAGAATTTGGCGTGGCCCGGCGCGACGGCTGTACTGAACGCGGACGACGAGCGCGTGGCGAAATTTGCGGACGTGGCGCGCGGGCGCGTGCTTTGGTTTGGCACGAATCCCGGCACACCCGCGGACTACCGCGCGGAGAAGATCGTCGAGCGCGGCGTGTTGGGATCGGCGTTTGATTTTGTGTCGCCGGCGGGGCGCGCGCGATTGGAATTGCCGTTAATCGGGAGGCACAACGTGATGAATGCGGTAGCGGCTCTTGCGGCTGCGAGCATTTGGGGCATTGGCGTGGGGGATGCGGAGCGCGTCTTGCCGCAGCTGACGCCGGCGGACAAGCGCGGTGAAGTGGCGCGGTTCGAGGACGGGTTCACCGTGATTAATGATAGTTACAACTCGAGTCCCACGGCGCTCGACGCGCTGGCGCGGCTGCTGGCGGAAACCACTGGCTTCGGGCGAAGGATTTTGGCTGCCGGGGAGATGCTGGAATTGGGAGGGTCTTCGCCGGAGTTGCATCGCGAGTGCGGGCGGTTCGCGGCGAAATTGAAGACGATTGATTGGATCATTGGCGTACAGGGAGAAGCGGCGGAATTCGTCGCGGCCGCGATCGAAGCGGGGCATCCCAAAGAGCGCGCGAAATTTTTCAAGAATTCCGCGGAGGCGGCGGATTTTGTGGCGGGGTTCATCCAGCGCGATGACTTGTTGCTGCTGAAAGGTTCGCGCGGAGTGAAGATGGAAAAAATTCTGGAGGCGATTGAGGCGACACACAAACGCATGAATTTCGAGCCCCGGGCGGAAAAATTGGGAGTGGAATCAAAAGGCCAGCGCTGAATGCTGTACTGGTTGTTTGTCTTCTTGCTGCGGCCGCACTTCAGCCCGTTGAATGTATTTCGCTACATCACGGTGCGGACGGCGATGGCGAGCTCGAGCGCATTGCTGCTTTCGTTGCTGCTGGGGCCGTGGGTGATTGAACGGCTGCGCGAATTGCAGGTGAAGCAATATATTCGCGAAGAGGGACCGAAGGCGCATCAGAAAAAAGCGGGGACGCCGACGATGGGTGGCGTGCTGATTGTGGCGTCCATCGTGATTCCGACGTTGCTATGGGCGGATCTGCGCAATCCGTATGTGATTCTGGCGACGGGAGCGACGCTGGCTTTCGGGGCGATTGGTTTTGTGGATGATTACAACAAAGTGGTGCGCAAAAGAAATATGGGTTTGCGGCCGCGCGCGAAATTTTCATTGCAGGTGCTTACATGCGTGGTGGTGGGGATCGTGCTGTTGTCGTTGCAATCGCAAGGCGTTTATTCGACGCAGTTGAGCGTGCCGTTTTTCAAGCGGTTGCACCCGAACCTGGTGATTTCGTCGGTGCTGGGGCGCGATTTTGTGTGGCCGCTGGCGTATGTGCCGTTCGTTTTGTTTCTGGTGCTGGTGATCGTGGGATGTTCGAATGCAGTGAACCTAACCGATGGGTTGGACGGCCTGGCGATTGGCTGCGTGCTGATTTCGGCGGTTGCATTGACGGTGCTGACGTACCTTTCGAGCAACGCGAAATTCGCCGACTACCTCGATTTACAGAAGATTCCTGATGCCGGAGAACTGGTAATTTTTTGCGGCTCGCTGGCGGGGGCGTCGCTCGGTTTTCTTTGGTACAACGCGCATCCGGCGGAGATGTTTATGGGCGACGTCGGCTCGCTCGCGCTGGGCGGCGCGATCGGAACCGTTGCGGTGATCATCAAGCAGGAAATTCTGCTGCTTTCGATTGGCGGCGTGTTTGTGCTGGAAGCGCTGTCGGTGATTATCCAGGTAGGTTCGTTCAAATTGACCGGCAAGCGCGTGTTCCGCATGGCGCCGCTGCATCATCATTTTGAGCTGCTGGGCTGGAGCGAGTCGAAGATCATCGTGCGCTTTTGGATTGTGGCGCTGGTGTTCGCGCTTTTGTCGCTGACGACTTTGAAATTGCGCTGAGGGCCGAGTGAGGACGAGTTGAGGCCGGGATTCGATTTAGAGGGCAAGCGTGTTTTGGTGGTGGGCCTGGCGAGGACGGGACTGGTGACGGCTTTATTCAGCGCAGGGTATGGCGCGACGGTGACGGCGACCGATGAGCGTCCGGAAAGTGAGATTGCAGATACCGCGGAGAAACTGCGCGCCGCGGGAGTGAAGCTCGAACTTGGCGGGCATGTGGCGGCAAGTTTTCTGGAGCAGGATTTGATTGTACTGAGTCCGGGAGTTCCGGCAAATTTGCCGGCGCTCGAAGCCGCACGAAAGAAGAATATTCCGGTATGGAGCGAAATCGAGCTGGCCTGGCGATTTTTGCGCGGCAAGCTGGTGGCGATTACGGGCTCGAACGGAAAGACGACGACCACGGCACTGGTGGCGCACATTTTGCAGACGGCGAACATTCCAACGCTGGTCGGCGGCAACATCGGCACGCCGTTGCTCGCGTTGGTGGAGCGTTCGACGGACCCGGCGGTTACGGTGGCGGAAGTCAGCAGCTTTCAGCTCGAAACGATTGAGAGCTTCCGTCCCGAGATTGGCGTGCTGCTGAATCTGACGCCGGATCATCTGGACCGGCACGGAAGTTTTGAGGAGTACGCGCACGCGAAGATGCGCATGTTCGAAAACCAGTTGGAGCGGGACATTGCGGTGTTGAATGCGGACGACCCGGAAGTGACCAAGCGCATGCCGGCGAAGCCGCATATTTTCTGGTTCAGCCGGCAGAAGCGCGTCGCGAACGGGGCGTTCCTGCGCGAAAACGAAATTATTTTCCGCAATGAAGGATCGGAAACGGTGCTGGCGCGGCGCGAGCAGATTCCGCTACGCGGCGAGCACAACGTCGAAAACGTGCTGGCGGCTTGCGCGGCGGCGTATCTGGCTGGAGCAACTCCCGCGGCGATTGCGAACGGCGTGAAAACGTTTCGCGGTGTCGAGCACCGGTTGGAATTTGTCGCGGAAATTGCGAGAGTGCGGTTTTACAACGATTCCAAGGCCACGAATGTGGATGCGGCGGTGAAGGCGGTGCAGGCGTTTCCCGGACCGTTGCTCGTGATTCTCGGCGGCAAGGATAAGGGCAGCCCATACACGCCGTTGCGCGATTTGCTGAAGGAGCGGGCGCGGGTCGCGCTGGTGATTGGTGAAGCTGCGGAAAAGATTGCAGCGGATTTGCAGGGCGCAGTGGAGATCGAGCGTGCCGAAACGCTTGAGCGCGCGGTTGAAATCGCAATGGAACGCGCGCAGCCCGGCGATACGGTGTTGTTGGCGCCGGCGTGTTCAAGTTTCGACCAGTTCGAGAACTACGAGCAGCGCGGGCGCGTCTTCAAGGAATTGGTGGCGCGGCGCATCGCACAATCGGCCCCAGAGGCTGCTTCCGCGGATGGCGCGGCTGCGGAGAAGGGATAACGGATGCCCCGAAGCGTGCAGCCGGACAAAAAGTTATTCGGCGTGACGCTGGCGCTGTGCTTGATCGGCGTAGTGATGGTGTTCAGCGCGTCGGCGATGACGGCGAGCGAACAATTTGGCGCGGGGTATATTTTTCTGCTGCGCCAGCTGATTTATCTGGTGCTGGGGATCGCGGGGATGTTCTGGCTGATGAACTCGGATTACCGCAAGCTGCGGCAGCCGCGCATCGTGTTTACGGGCCTGGCGCTGTCGTTCGTGCTGCTGGCAGGCGTGTTTTTTCTGGACCGCTCGCACCAGACGCACCGCTGGTTCCGCATGGGGCCGTTCAGTTTTCAGCCGTCGGAGATGGCCAAGCTCGCGCTGATTATTTTTCTGGCGTGGTTTCTGGAATTGCGACGGCTGCCGCGAAATTTTGGCGTGAATGATCCGCTGCGTTCGCTCGCGCCGGCGCTCGGAACAACTCTGGTGATGGCCGCGCTGGTGGTGAAGGAGCCGGACATGGGCACCGCGTTCATGATCGTGCTGATCGCGATGGTGATGCTTTTTGTGGCGGGGCTTTCGTACCGCTACATTGCCGGGACGGTGCTGGCCGCGATTCCCACGATTTATTTGTTGATTGTGCGGGTACCGTACCGGTTGCAGCGGCTCGAGGCGTTTTTGCATCCGGATCTGGATCCCAAGGGCGCGGGATTTCAGCTGGTGCAGTCGTTGATTGCGGTGGGATCGGGAGGGATGACGGGAGTGGGGTTGATGGAAAGCCGGCAAAAGCTTTTCTTCTTGCCGGAAGCGCACACGGATTTTATTTACGCGATTATCGGCGAAGAACTGGGGTTCATCGGGGCAGTGGTGGTGCTGACGCTTTTCGCGGTGTACGGCTGGCGGGGGTTTGTGGCGGCGATGAAGGCGGGAGACGATTTCGGGAAGTTTCTGGCGTTGGGGATTACGACGATGGTGGTGGGGCAGGCGCTGATTAATTTGAGCGTGGTGCTGGGATTGATGCCGACGAAAGGGATTCCGCTGCCATTTATAAGTTACGGCGGGTCGAGTCTGATCGCCATGCTATTGGCCACGGGAATGCTGCTAAACATCAGCCAGCAAGCGGACGAAACGTGAGCGCGGCAGCAAGCGTCGCCGCCGCTGGTCCCGGCGCGGGCGCCGTGGCGCAAAACGCCGGCGCAGTCGCGAGAGCCAAGAGTTTATTGATCGCGGGCGGTGGCACCGGCGGGCACGTATTTCCGGCGGTGGCGGTGGCACGGGAATGGCTCCGGCGCGAGCCGGAAGGAGTAAGAAGCGTCGTGATTGTAGGAACCGAGCGCGGGATGGAAGCGAAACTGGTGCCGCAGGCCGGATTGCCGCTCGAAACGATTCGCGTGGCCGGGCTGAAGGGAATCGGAGGGATGAAATTACTGCGCAACGCGGCGACGCTTCCCGCGGGAATGTGGGACTCAGAGAAGATTGTGTGGAAGCACCGGTTCGGCGTGGCTTTTGGAGTGGGCGGGTACGCTTCCGGGCCGATGATGTTGACGGCGCGCCTGCACGGGATCCCATCGGCGATTTTCGAGCCGAACGTGGAGCCAGGATTCACGAATCGCGTGCTGGCGGGGATTGCGACGCGCGTTGCGTGCGGATTCGCGGAAACCGCCGAGCGTTTTGGCGCAAAGGCGGTGGCGACGGGGATTCCGGTGCGCAAGGAATTCTTCGCCGCGCCGCGCTGGGAGCATCACGAGCCCTTCTCGATTTTGATTACCGGCGGTAGCCGCGGGGCTTTGCCCATCAATCGCGCGATAGTTGACTCGCTGGACTTGCTAGCGGCGCGAAAAAACCGGCTTTTCATCGTGCATCAGACTGGTGAACGCGATTATAATGCGGTGCGCGTGGCTTATGCGCGATGTGAATTCCGAGCGGAGGTTGTGCCCTTCATCGAGAATATGGCGGAGCGGTTTGCCCAGGCGGACTTGATCGTCTGCCGCTCGGGTGCGATCACGGTGGCCGAAATTGCCGCCGCTGGACGCGCCGCCATCCTCATCCCCTTCGGCGCCGCCACCGACGCGCACCAAACGCGTAATGCCGCGGCTATGCAAGACGCAGGCGCCGCTCGCCTGCTGCCGCAGGAAGAATTGACGCCCGAGCGGTTGACGAATGAAATTTTCTCGCTCCTGGACCAGCCCGGGAGAATCAGCGAGATGGAAGAGCATGCGCGGGGACTCGCGCGCCCGCGCGCGGTGGAAGATATCGTTGACCTGCTCGAAGGGCTGGTGCGGTCATGATTGCGTCCTTCCGTAATTTTCAGCAAATTCATCTGGTGGGGATTGGCGGCAGCGGCATGAGCGGGATTGCGGAAGTGCTGCTTTCGAGCGGTTATGCGGTTTCGGGTTCCGATTTGAAGCAATCGCCGGTGACCGAGCGGCTTCGCAAGTTGGGCGCGAAAATTTTCGAGGGGCATCTCGCGGAAAACGTTCACGGCGCGCATGTAGTGGTGATTTCGTCGGCGGTGCGTCCGGACAACGTGGAGGTGCTCGAGGCGCAAAAGCTGAAAATTCCGGTGATTCCGCGCGCGGAAATGCTGGCGGAGCTGATGCGCTTGAAATACGGCATCGCGGTCGCTGGGGCGCATGGGAAGACGACTACCACTTCGATGGTTGCGTCAGTACTGGCAGCTGCGGGGCTCGATCCCACATTTGTGGTCGGCGGACGCGTGAATCATGCCGGTTCGAATGCGGGCGTGGGCCAGAGCGAATACATGGTGGTCGAGGCGGACGAGAGCGACCGGTCGTTTTTGCTGCTGGCGCCGGTGGTGGCAGTGGTTACGACGATTGATCGCGAGCACCTGGATCACTATCACTCACTCGAAGAAATTCAGGATGTGTTTTTGCAATTCGTGAATCGCGTGCCGTTCTATGGCACGGTGATTCTTTGCCTGGACGAGCCCAACGTGCAGGCCATTTTGCCGCGCGTGAAGCGTCCGGTGATTACCTATGGCACTTCCAATCAAGCGGACCTGGTGATTGCTGATGTAAAGCTCAACGGCTTGTCCAGCGAATTCCGGCTGAAATATCACGGAGAGGATTTGGGAATCTTCCAGCTGCCGTCGCCGCCGGGAATTCATAATGTGCGTAATGCCGCGGCTGCGGCGGGAGTGGCATTGTCGTTGAATGTGCCGGCGGACTTGATTCGCGCGGGCTTGGCGAAGTTTTGCGGCGTGGGACGGCGCTTTGAGATCAAGGGAACGTTCAGCGGCGTCACGCTGATTGACGATTACGGACATCACCCGGCAGAAATCCGCGCGACTCTGGAAGCGGCGCGCGGGTGCGGGTATCACCGGCTGCTGGTGCTTTTTCAGCCACACCGTTACACGCGCACGCAGCACCTTTGGGAAGATTTTCGGCGCTCGTTCAATTTGGCGGACGTGCTGGTGCTGACGGAGATTTACGCGGCGGGTGAACAGCCGATCGAAGGTGTGACCGGTGAGAAGCTGGCGGACGCGATTCGCGGCGCGGGTCACAAGAATGTGATTTTCTCGACCACCATGCAGGCGGGAATGGAGTACATGTTGCGCGAGGCGCGTCCTGGAGATGCGGTGATGGCGATTGGGGCGGGCAGCGTGGGCCGCGTGCTGGAGCAGTTGGCGATGCTGCTGGGATCGAAAATTTCGACGAGCGCCGACTGAGCGCGGCGCTGCGCGGATGAGCGACGCAGATGCGCTGCACGAAGGCGAACGAGATTATAGTTCATGCGAATTAGCGACAAGCCGATCGCGGCGCGGCTCAAAGAACTCGGCGTTGAGCTGCGTCCCGGGGTGCCGCTGAGCGAGAAGACTTCGCTCGGAATTGGCGGGACTACCGACCAATTATGGCTCAGACAATTCGATACGATTCCCGAGGTGATGCGGCTGCTCGCGGACGAAAACATTCCACACCGATTTCTGGGTGGCGGCACAAACGTCCTTATAGATGATGGCGAATTGCCTTACGTCGTCCTCCACCTGCCGACTTCCCAGCCTGGGATGCGCGTGGAAGGCAACGAAGCGTTTGTGGACGCTGCGGCGGATCTGGGCGGCATGGTCACTTTTTGCGCGATGCGTGATTTGGGCGGCATGGAAGGGCTGATCGGGGTACCGGGAAGCGTCGGCGGCGCATTGCGGATGAACGCGGGTGCGTACGGCACGCAAATCGGCTCGTATGTGCGCGAGGTGGAGCTGTATCGCGCGGCGAGCGGCGAAATCGAAACTTTGCGCGGCGACGACATACGATTTGATTATCGCCACACTTCTTTTGCGCCGGATGACGTGATGTTGCGCGTGAAGCTCGAGTTGCCGGCAAAGCCGTACAAGGAAATTCTGGCGGGAATTCGGGTGTGCAACGAAAAGAGGCGCTCCAGCCAGCCTTTGAACCAGAAAAGCGCGGGCTGCATCTTCAAAAATCCGGCGGGCGGCTCGGCTGGGCGGATGATTGACGAACTGAAATTGAAGGGACATCGCGTGGGCGACGCCATGGTCAGCGACCGGCACGCAAATTTTTTCGTGAATGTGGCAAACGCGAGTTGCGCGGACATGTTAAAACTGATTGATGACGTGCGCGAGCGGGTGCGCGCGGCGTATGGCGTCGAGCTCGAGAACGAGGTCATTCTCTGGAAAAACTGAGGACCATGGACGCGGACGCCTATCCCCAGGAAGTCCTGGCCGATGAAGAGCCGAAGTATCTGCGGCGGCAGAAGCCTCTTGAGATCAAGCGGCGGAAATTCGGCAAGAAGGCGTGGAAGACGTATCTGCGCGTGATGTTCGGAACGGCGGTGGCGGCGGGCGGCGTGGGCGCGGCGTACATGGTGGGGCACTTTTTGCTGGCGTCGCAGGAAATGGCGCTGATCCATCCCGAGCAAATCCAGGTATCGCAAAATCATTATGTGACGCCCGCGAGCGTGCGCGAGATTTTTCGCGTGGATCGCGGGCACAGCGTCCTGCGCATCCCTTTGAGCGAGCGGCGGCGGCAGATTGAAACTTTGCCGTGGGTAGAGCAGGCCAGCGTGCTGCGCGCTTTGCCGAATACGATCAAGGTTGAGATCGTCGAACGAACACCGATTGCGTTTTTGCGCGACGGCAGCGATCTGGCGTTGATAGACGTGCATGGCGTGATTCTGGACCGGCCGCTGAAAGGCGATTTCCATTTTCCGGTGATTACCGGGATGAGCTCGGAGATGCCGATGGAAGATCGCGAGCTGCGCATGCAGCTTTTTGCGAGTTTCGCGCAGCAGGTGGAAGCGGCGCGCGGCGGGGCGATGGATCAGGTGAGCGAAGTGGATTTGAGCGAAGCGAAAGATTTGCGGGCGACGATTGCGGGCTTGCAAGGCGGCAGCGCTTCGAATGGCGCGAGTGGCAATGCGGCTGGCGCGGGCGAGTGGAGCAACGCGGATGCGCCAATTTTGATCCATTTCGGCGACAGCGATTTCGAGGACAAATTTTTGACGGTGCTGAAGGATATCGGGCGCTGGCGCGCGGAGGTCGGGAGCGTTGAATCCGTGGATCTGCGATTCAACGGTGAGGCGGTGGTGAATCAGGATCCCACGCTGGTGGCGAAGGTGGTCGAGCCGCCCGCGGCGACCGCCGTGCCGCGGCTGGCTGCGGCGGTGAATGCGAAGCCTGCGACGACATCGCACAGTGTCGCGCGTGCGAGTTCGCACGCAGCTTCGCGCGCAACTTCGCATGCCACGACGCACGCGAATCCGCATCCGGCACGGCATGCGGCGTCGAAGACCGTCACGAAAAGCGCGCCGAAACATTCCAGCGCGGCGGCGCAGTAGCGGCAGCGGTAAGCGCTGCCCAGGCAGATTTATTAAGGAGCGGCGGATTTGACGAAGAAGGAACGGCACATTGTAGCGCTGGACATCGGCAGCACGAAAACGTGCGCGTTGATCGGCGAATTGGATGACGACGCAAGCGGCGTACGCTTCGCCGCGCTCGGTGCGGCGGAATCGAAAGGCTGGCGCAAAGGGCAGATCGTGAATCTGGACCTGGCGGTCAGCTCGATCCGGCGCGCGGTGGAAGAAGCGGAAACAATTGTCGGAGTTCCGGTGGAATCGGCGTTGATTGGCGTGGCCGGAACGCACGTCCGCGGAGTGAACAGCCGCGGCGGGATTACGGTGGGTTCGCGTCCGCGGGATGTGCAGCGCGACGACGTGCGGCGCGCGATTGAAGCAGCGCGTGGCGTGCAGTTGCCGGAAGACCGCGAAGTGCTGCACGTCCTGCCGCAGGAATTCTTTCTGGACGCGCAAGATAATATCCGCGACGCGATCGGAATGGTGGGGCAGCGGCTTGAAGCGAACGTGCATATCGTGACTGCTTCGGGAACAGCGACGCAAAATATTGTGACCGCGGTGAATCGCGCGGGCGTGCGCGTGGACGATACGGTGCTCGAGCCGTTCGCTTCCGCCGAAGCGTGCCTGACGCAAGACGAACGCGAACTGGGGTCGTGCCTGCTGGATATCGGCGGGGGCACTACGGGAATGGTGGCGTTCATGAGCGGAGTGGTGCGGCATACGGCGGCGATTCCGGTAGGTGGCGATCACTTCACGAACGATCTGGCCGTGGGACTGCGGACGCCGAGCGTAGAGGCGGAAAAAATAAAACGCCAGCATGCCTGCGCGTTTCGAGAATTGCTGAAAGAGGATGCCGCGATTGAGATTGCGAGTGTCGGCGACCGTCCGCCGCGCACAGTTTTTTCGCGGATGCTATCCGAGATTGTCGAACCGCGCGCGCAGGAATTATTGATGCTGGTGCGCGACGAGCTGCGGCGCGGCGGTGTGGAATCGCAGATTCCCGCGGGTATTGTGCTTACCGGCGGGGGCGCGCAATTGCGCGGTCTGTGCGAACTCGCCGAACGAATTTTCAATCTGCCGGTGCGCGTGGCTTCTCCGCGCGGGCTTGCCGGCATGAGCGAAGAAGTTTCCCAGCCCGAGTATGCAACAGCCGTTGGATTGGTGCTCTACGGCGCGCGGACGCGGCGCGCTGCGGGGAACCGCCCTAGCGGCTGGGTGGGCAAGTTGAAGAGCATGTTTGCAGGGGCGCAATAAGCAACGGATTCAGTATTTGAAACTGGGGAAAGACTGGGGAGGAAGCATGGCGCAAAAAGAATCGAGCATGCGTGTATCGTTTGCAGAAGAAGCACCGAACGGGGCCAAAATAAAAGTGATCGGCGTGGGCGGCGGCGGATCCAACGCCGTCAACCGCATGATTCGCGCCAAGGTGGAAGGCGTGGAATTCATCGCGGCCAATACCGATTTGCAGGCGCTGAAGCTTTCGCAAGCGCCCGTGAAATTGCAATTGGGCGCGAAGCTGACGAAAGGATTGGGCGCGGGAGCCAATCCGGAAGTCGGGCGGAAAGCGGCGCTCGAAGACACGGAAAAGATTCTCGAAGCACTCGACGGGGCGGACATGGTGTTTGTCACCGCCGGCCTGGGCGGCGGCACGGGCAGCGGGGCGGCGCCGGTGGTCGCGAACCTCGCAAGCGAACTCGGCGCGCTCACGGTCGCGGTGGTCACCAAGCCCTTCGCGTTTGAAGGCAAGCGCCGCATGGAACAGGCCGAACAGGCTCTCGGCGAGCTGATCGGCTGCGTGGATACCGTGATCGTGATTCCCAACGAGCGATTGATGGATTGCGTCGAGCACGGTACCAGCTTTTTCGAAGCGTTCCGCATCGCCGACGATATTCTGCGCCAGGCCGTGCAGGGCATTTCGGACATCATTACCATTCCGGGGATCATCAATCGCGACTTTGCGGACGTGAAAACGATCATGTCCGGCCAGGGTTACGCGGTGATGGGGACGGCAGTGGCTTCCGGCTCGAACCGCGCGGTGGATGCGGCGAATCGCGCCATCAACAGCCCGTTGCTCGAAGACAATTGCATTCAGGGCGCGCAGGGGATTTTGATCAACATCACTGGCTCGTCGAGCTTGAGCTTGCAGGAAGTTCATGAAGCTTCTTCGATCATCCAGAAAGCCGCGCATGAAAATGCCAATATTATTTTCGGAGCGGTGATGGACGATGCGATGAAGGAGTCCGTGAAAATCACCGTGATTGCCGCGGGATTCCGGGAAGTGGCGGCACGCAAGTCGCAGCAGAAGCCGTCGTACCTGCCAAAGACCTGGAAAGCGACACGGGACCCGGAGCCGACACCCAACATTGCGCCGCAGCAAACCAACGTGGTGCAGCAGGTGGCGCGCAACGTGAAGGAAGTGGTGCACGAAGTGCCGGCCGACGATCTGGACGTGCCCACATTCCTGCGGCGCCAAGCGCAAAAAGCGTAGCGGCATTCCTTCGTGCTGCGTGGGGGCACGGCATGCCGTGCCCGCTGTTTTCCAGCCCAGAAGTAACGCCAACGCAACGCACCCTCGTCTCGCCGACAACGCGCTTCACGGGCACGGGACGCTCGCTTTCCATTTTCTCCTTGAATGACGCACGTCGTCGATCAGGCGGCGCGCGCCACGCGTGTTTGGAACTTCTGTCGCGTCGTCAGTGAAAAATGTGTATACTTGACGTATACACATTCGTAGGAGGTTAAGACATGGCGACTGCGCGCGTATTCCGGTCCGGCAATAGCCAGGCGGTGCGCTTGCCGAAGAAATTCCGGCTGAAGAGCAAGGAAGTCGAAATTGTACGGCGCGGCGATGAGATCGTACTGCGGGAAAAGGCTGGGACGATGGCACGCGCATTCCATCTACTCGCTGGCCTGCCGGATGACTTCGAACCGCGCGGTCGTGGGAAAGACAAGCCACAAAAGCGCAGGGGGCTCTGATGGAGCCGCGCTTCTTGCTGGATACCGACATTTGCATTTACATCCGACAGGAACAGCCTGAGGAAGTGCTGCGCCGTTTCAGAAAACTCCGACCCGGAGAGGCGGCGGTTTCGGTGATTACCTTTGGAGAGCTCCTCTACGGCGCTAACAAAAGCACTCAACGAGCCGCCGCTCTGGAGCGCCTCCGTGAATTCGTCGATCTGTTGCCGGCACTTCCGATGCCCGAGGCAGCGGCGGAGGCCTACGGGGCGATTCGCGCCGACCTGGAAGCCAAGGGAAAAATGATCGGGAATAATGATTTGTGGATTGCAGCGCACGCGCTGGCGTCGGATTTGACGTTGGTCTCGAACAACATACAGGAATTTCGACGGGTGCACGGGCTGAAATTGCAAAATTGGGTCGCTTAGAGAGTGTCCGCTGCTTCTTCCTGCGCTTCTTGCACCGCTCTGGACTTACGTCGTGCCTAATTCGATTCGAATTGAAGACGGCGTGCTGCGAAATACCCAGGGTCACGCGCGGCGAGAACCTGGGGTGGAGTGTTGCGGCATGCTGGCCGGGCGCTACGGCGTGATCACGCGCGGGTTTGCGGCGGTGAATGCGGCGCGGAACCCGGAGACCGAGTATGAGATTGCGGCGAAGGAATTATTTCATTTGACGCGCGAGATACGGACGGCGGGGTTGCAGCTGCTGGGAATTTATCATTCGCACCCGAATGGGAAGAACGCGCCTTCGGAGCGAGACATCGAGCAGGCGTATTACCCCGACGTCGCTTATTTCATTATTTCGCCGCTGGCAAATGCCGAAAAGCCGGTGCGCGCATTTTCGATTTGCGATGGCCGGGTCGCCGAATTGGAAATCCGGGTCGTCTGAGGCTGTGATCTCGTGGGGACGGTCAGAGCTCCCCTCCACTGCCCTGCAGTACGTAAATACCGTCTCCCTCGGAAGATTTCGCCGGAGCGGCCGGCCTGCTGGCCGCCGGTTCCATCGGCACTTTCAGCGCGATGGCGGTGATGTCGTCGTGGCGCCGGCCGGCGCCTGAGAAGCTCTGCACTTCATCGAAGATAAAATCGAGCGACTCGTCGGCGGATTTGCTGCGGCATTGGTTCCAGATTTCGCCGAGTTTGCCCCAACTCAGGTCCTCATTGTTCTCGTTGCGCAATTCATGCAAGCCGTCCGTGGCGAAGAGCACGGCATCGCCGGGAGACAGATGCACGGAATGATTTTCGTAGGAAGCACCGCTGAACATGGCGGAGGGAAAGCCTCCTTGACCCAGCGAGCGGGAACCCGCGGAGGAGACTAGCAAGGGCAGCGGCACGCCGGCATTGGAAAAGCATAGCTCGCCGGAGCGCGGATCGAAGAGCGCGTAAATTGTGGAGCTATAGCGGCCGGGGACGGCGCGGACGCGCAGGCGTCTATTGAGGATTTGCAGGACGGTGGCAGTGTCTTCGCCGGTTTTGTTGATGCCACGGATGGTGCCCATCACTAGCGCCGCGTACATCGCGGCAGCGAGCCCTTTGCCGACCACGTCGCCCATGTAAAGTCCCACGAGTCCGTTCGGCAGCTGAAAAAAATCGGCAAAATCGCCGCCCACTTCGCCGAGCGGTGAAAAGCGAAATGCTATTTCGAAACCCTCGCCGCGCAAAGTGCCGGAGGGAAGCAGGGAATCCTGAATCAGCCGCGCTTCATCTTTCGCTGCTTCGAGCGTGTGGGGCCATAGAACGGATTCCGCTTCCAGGGCAGCGCTTGTGCTCATATCGTGGGTCACCCCCGCTTGAAGGACATCTCGCAAGTGCGATTCCAAATAGACAGAGGGTAAGAAGGTGGCGACGCGGAGCGGACAGGGGTTAGGCGCGCGTGCATGCCAACCTGGGAAACCGGGCGGCAGGGAGTTGTCCCGCAACGGGACATCTGCGCTTGAATGGGACAAGTGGCGGACGAATGGCTAAGGGCGGGGGGCTGCGCCGAGCTGCGCGGCGCGGCCGAGAATTGCGGGAATACTTTCGCGCCTGACGTAACGGAGGTGAAATTCCCCGGGGCTGGCGACGCCGTCGGGCTTTTCGATGTGTCTTGTTTCTGCAACGGGAACGAATTTATCGAGCATGCGGTTCACCGCGACATTGCGCGTGCGCGTTTGATGAATCAGCTGCGCGATCGGAGCCATCTCGAAGTAGGCTTGAATACGATGCGGGTAGAGCGCTGTCGAAAGGCCCTTGGCGCGGAGCGTGGGGACGATAATGTGCCAGTGGGAGTAATTCACCTCGGCCGAGTAGCGATTGAGAAGCGTGTATCCCACCAAGCGATCGTCCAAAGTAATTGCGAGAGCGATATTTGGTTGGCTCGCGTCGCCGGTACGAATCGCGCTTGAAAAGCGGCGGTGAATTTCATCGAGCGAGCCGAGGCGCCGGCGGTCGACTCCCATGAAAGCGAGGGATTCCTCGGGCATGGAAAGCCAGTAGTCAGCGATCGCGGGGATATCCGCGGCTGCGACGTCTCTGAGGCGGGCTACGCCGCTGGGAGTCGCGACTGAGTTGAAATTTGGCATCTGTGGTTCTTCTCCGAGCGGGAGATTTGTGCAGATGCTTAGAGTAGAGCAGGCGATCGAGCTCGGCGGTACCTCCAATTTGGCGCGCAATCGGGCGAAGGAGGACGAACCGCGACAGAGCTAAGTGCGGCGAGGCGCGGACGCGGCGGCGCGCGTCCGGCGCGACCGATTTGCGAATGTGCTAGCGGGCGTTTTGCGCGTGCAACGCGCTGATGGCTTCGGCGGCTTCGAGGCGTCCCGCATACAGCGGGAATTTTTCAGCGACAGCCGCGACTTCGCCGCGCACGCGCTGTTCAACGGCCGCGTCGCCTAGGTGGGTGAGTACTTCGGCGATCCATCCGGCGATTTTTTCCATCTCCGGTTCGCGCATGCCGCGCGTGGTGACGGCAGGACTGCCGACGCGGATACCGCCGGCCTTCATCGGAGGCAGAGGATCGAAGGGGATCGCGTTTTTGTTGACGGTCATGCCGGAGCGTTCGAGCGCGAGTTCGGCGTCGCGCCCGGTGATTCCGCGCGAGTGCATGTCCACGAGCATCAAGTGATTGTCGGTGCCGCCGGTGACGATACGGAAACCGCGCTTAGCCAGGCCGGCGGCGAGCGCTTTGGCATTGGCCACAACCTGCCGCTGATAGGCGACAAATTCCGGCTCCGCCGCTTCCTTCAGGCACACAGCTTTCGCGGCAATGATGTGCTCGAGCGGGCCGCCCTGAGTTCCAGGAAAGGTGACGCGATCGAGATCCTTGGCGAATTTTTCGCGGCACAGAACCAAGCCGCCGCGCGGGCCGCGCAGAGTCTTGTGCGTAGTAGTGGAAACAAAATCAGCGTACGGCAACGGGCTGGGATGTACTCCGGCAGCGACGAGTCCCGCGATGTGCGCCATGTCCACAAAGAAGAGCGCTCCCACAGCTTGCGCGATGTCCGCGATCCGCGGGAAATCGATGACGCGCGCGTAGGCGCTGGCGCCGGCGACGATCATTTTCGGCTGGTGCTCACGGGCGAGCGCCGCGATTTCGTCGTAATCAATCGTTTCCGTTTCTTTCGTTACGCCGTAGGGCACGAATTTGTAAGTCTTGCCGGAAAAATTCAGGGGATGACCGTGCGTCAGGTGGCCGCCGTGCGCGAGATTCATGCCCAGAACAGTGGCGCCGGGTTCGAGCACCGTCATGTACACGGAAATATTCGCCTGAGTGCCGGAGTGTGATTGCACGTTGGCGTGTTCCGCGCCGAAAAGCTGCTTGGCGCGCTCGATAGCGAGGCGCTCGACGCGATCAACATTTTCGCAGCCGCCGTAATAGCGCTTGCCGGGATAACCTTCCGCGTATTTGTTGGTGAAGACCGAGCCCATGGCTTCGAGCACGGCTTCAGAAACGAAATTTTCGGAGGCGATCAGTTCGAGCCCGGTGGCTTGGCGGCGAACTTCGTCGCGCAACGCTTCGGCGACTTCGGGATCCACTTCATCGAGACGGCGGCTCATGCGAACGAGTTCGGGGAATTCGTTTTTCATTTTGTGGCACCCTGCCGGGAATTGCGGCGGGAAAGCCCGCCGTGAAATGGCGCTTCACGCGCGGCTGCCGCAACTTTCGCTTGTCCGGAGTGTTTATAAAATCGAGAAGATTTTATCGGAGCGCTGCGATCTTTGCAATCTAACCCGGCCAGACGTAAGCAAGCGGTGCCGCGCTCGTGGACAAGAAATTATTCATTGCAAGCGCTTGTTCAAGGAGAGACGACAAAATGCGTCCTATTAATCGTTGGCTGGGTTTGCTGCTGATGACCGTCGCGGTGGCTTCACCGATGGTAGTCGCCGGATGCGCCGAACACGCGACCGTCCGGGTCTATGATCCTTACTATGGCGATTATCACTTGTGGAATCACGACGAAGTTGTTTACTACCACCAGTGGATCGCGGAGACGCACAGGCCTTACCGCGAATTTCGGGCGTTGCCGCCGGAAGAGCAGCGCGAATACTGGAACTGGCGGCACCACCATCCGGACCACCACTGAGAAGGGCCAAATTTAGGGTGCATGAAAATGAGAAAGCCCGCCGCGACTATTGACTCGGCGGGCTTTCTTACCTTCGCAGAGCAAAATCAGATTGTCACTGCTGAGTTGAACCTGTCACGGTTGACACGACCGGAATGTGATGTTGGCCAAGCAGCGTGTGCGGCCCGCCATAAATGAATTCGTTAGCAACGTTGATACCCGCTTGCACGGCGAGATTGATATTTCCCATCCGGAAGCCATCGCTGGCATCGAACCGGCTCGGATACCACAGCAACGCTGCCGCCTCGGTGCCTGCATACGGGGCCACAAGCGCGGAAAACGAGAAGGTGCGGTGACCATCTGCGCCGCGTCGCGCCGTGACTGTGGAAATCAATGCATGCCCTAGGCGGCGGCCGATCCCGGTGCATTCGCAGCGGTAGTAAAGCGTGTCTTCGCGAAAGATTTCAGCCAAGCCGTAGCGCGTCGTTTGCGTCACCAGGTTGATACCAAAATTGCTTGCGACCCGCACGCCATAAGCGTCCCAGCCCTGGCCCCAGTCCGGCGGTTTATTGCGAGCCTGCTGAATGCCCGCAGTGGCTACTGCGCTGATGATGGGATACGGCCCGAAACTATCGAAAATGTATCCGCGCAGTTTGTCCTTTTCCGTTGGGCGCTGGTAGGGTTGGCCGGGCTGCACGTTCACGGCGCGCGGCGACATCATACTTGGTTGGCTGGGCTGCTGCTGAGGCGGAGACGTGGTCTGTTGCTGGCTCGAGGATGTGCCGGCCCCGGCGCCAGATTGCGCACTCACTGGAACGGACAACATTGTTGAGGAGGAACACACGAGCAATAGTGTGAGAACAAGGCGCATCTTCATTGCAAAACAACTCCTTTATTAGTTATTAAAGCCCCGCCGGCGGGCACTAGCGCGCCAGGCGGGCTACACCCATTTCGCATTGGATACGAAAAAAAAGCAAGGGTCCATCAACACGCAACCTGTAGCTGCTACCGCAAACAAAAACGCTTTGCAGCATGCGCCCCCTCGTGCCGGATTCCCCCAGCGTACAGGAGCCCTCATGGGCTTAAATGTGATGCACGGGGTGTTGGCACAGTCGCAAGCGGGCAGCTGACATTTCCCGACGTGGTCCGCAGAGCGTTCGACGCAGGGATTGAATCGTACTTGTGTGATCTGGCTTCGGGACCGGAGACTTTTTGCACCCGCGATGGTAAAACTCATGTGGAAAAAATGACCCTGCCGCCGGACCCCGTCGCCGACGATTTTTCACTATCCGAACTGGTCCCGGCTATTCGCGGAGCGCAGGCGGACGCCGTTTGCTATCCGGAATTCGTAAGGCGCTCTCAAGCGGCGGGCGTCATTGGCTACTGGTCCTTCCTCACCGGCAGGAAAGTGATGTACGTCAGCCGCAAGGGCGAAGTCCACATCGAAGAATTTTCGAGCGCAAAATCGGAAGCATCAGCAAGATTGTAATATTGCCTTGGTTGACTTCACGCTAACTCTCCCCTAACCTTGAACGTTTATTGCGCTGCTGCGAGCTTGTACCTGCGTGCTTGCGGCCCATCTTGCGCAGAAAAGAGCCTCGAGAGCATGTCCGACCAGAAATTGCCGACGCGCGCGGAAGATTTTTCGGAGTGGTACAACCAGGTGGTGTTGCGGGCGGAGCTGGCGGATTACGCGCCGGTGCGCGGCTGCATGATCGTGCGTCCCTATGGCTGGGCGTTGTGGGAAAACATAACGGCGGCGCTGGACAGCCGGTTCAAGGCGACCGGGCACGTGAACGCGGCGTTTCCTTTGCTGATTCCCCGCAGCTTTATTGATAAGGAAAAATCGCACGTCGCGGGATTTTCGCCCGAGCTGGCCGTCGTGACGCACGGCGGCGGCGAGGAGTTGGACGAGCCGCTGGTGATTCGCCCCACCTCCGAGACGATCGTAGGCCATTCCTACGCGAAATGGATTCAGTCCTACCGCGATCTGCCGGTGCTGATCAATCAGTGGAACAGCGTGGTGCGTTGGGAGTTGCGGACGAAACTGTTTTTGCGGACGCTGGAATTTTTCTGGCAGGAAGGGCACACGGCGCACGCCACATTGGAAGAAGCGGACGCCGAAACCCGCCAGATGCTGGACATCTACACCGATTTTGCGCTGCGCGAAGCGGCCGTGCCGGTGATACCCGGACGCAAATCGGATTCCGAGCGGTTCGCGGGTGCGGATCAGACTTTTTCGATCGAAGCCATGATGGGCGACGGGAAGGCGTTGCAGGCCGGGACTTCGCACAATTTGGGGCAGAATTTTGCGAAGGCTTTCGAGATACGTTACCTAGACAAGGGCGGTGTGTTGCAGCATTGCTGGACGACTTCGTGGGGCCTCTCGACGCGATTTGTTGGGGCGATCATCATGGTGCACGGGGATGATCAAGGACTGATTTTCCCGCCGCGGCTCGCGCCGTACCAGCTTGTGATCGTGCCCATTTACAAGACCGATGACGAAAAATCGAGCGTCATGGAGTGCGCGCACCGACTGCGCAAGGAATTGAGCGATGCCGGCATTCGCTTGAAACTGGATGAGCGCGAAGGCTCCAGCCCCGGATTCAAGTTCAACGATTGGGAAATGCGCGGGGTTCCGCTGCGGTTGGAACTTGGGCCTAAAGATGTCGCGAAAGGTTCCGTGGTGTTGGCCCGGCGCGACCGGCCTGGGAAAGAGGGGAAGGCGTTCGTCGCGCAGCAAGGAATTGCGGCCGCAGTGGTTCAGATGCTCGGCGAGATACAGAAAGCGCTATTCGACCGCGCGCTTGCCTTTCGCAAGGCAAATACCGCTGAGCCTGCCGACTACGAGGAGTTCAAAAAGACCGTCGAAAAGGGCTTCGCGTTTGCGTGGTGGTGCGGGAATGCCGATTGCGAAGCGAACATCAAGGAAGAAACGAAAGCGACAATGCGCTGCATTCCTTTGGAACAGCCCGGCGGAACCGGGAAGTGCATTCATTGCGGTGAGCTCGCAAAAGAGAAGGCCATTTTCGCACGCGCCTACTGAGCGCCAATCGCTCTACCTCGCCGCGTTTACTCATTCAGAACACACATCTTACCTCAAGCTTCCCCCGCGCTTCGCCGCTGCTAGTATAAAAATACCGCAGGTGTACCAAGTTCCTTGGGAGGGTATTTACTTTGAACGCGAGGCCAGTTCGGAACAAACAGCTTGGCGGGGGCAAGATCAAGCTGATCGTGACGCTGGTGATCCTGGGTTTCGCTGGGTTCTCGGCGTATAGGATTGTTCCGGCATACTTCGCCAACTACCAGCTGCAGGACATGATCAAGTCGGAAGCGCTGTTTGCGACCTCGGCTTTTCCACGCAAGACCCCGGACGATGTTCACAGTGACGTTTGGAAGAAGATCCAGGAACTCGGGATTGCGGCGAAGCCAGAAGACGTCAAAGTGACCGGGTCGGAGGGCCAGGCCGTTTCAATCACGGTGGACTACTCAGTGCCGGTGGACCTCGTTGTTTATCAGTTTACCCTGGAATTTCATCCCCACGCAGATAGCCATTCGATTTAGAATTGATATCAGCCACGATCGAGACCCTGTTGAGCCAGCCGCGCCAGCCCGTCGCTGCCCAACCGTGCGGCCACGGATTGCGTCTAATAACCTGAGACTGTTCTCGCGGAGATATTGATTGCGGATTCGAATCGAGCGGGGCTTCTGGACATCGCGCGTTGGTCTGGCCGTGCTCGGCTCAGCGCTTTTGCTGTTCGTGGTGGCGACTTCGGTTTTCGCCTACTACTACATTCAGTTCGGCAAGCTCATTAATCAGCAGCTTACCGGGCAGGTGTACCACAACACCTCGCGCGTTTTTTCAGCTCCCGGCCACATTTACACCGGCGAGACTCTGCGCGCTGGGGACCTGGCTACCTACCTGCTTCGCACGGGATATCAGGAAGGCGAAGTGGAGGGCGCGCCCGGAGAATTCAAGGTCAAGGGTTCCACCGTCGAGATCCGGCCTTCGCACGACTCTTACTTTCAGGGCACGAACGCACTTCGGGTGAGTTTCTCGGGTAGCACCATCGCCCGAATCTCGCAGCTTTCCGACGGCGCTCCGCGCGTCGCCGCGGAAATTGAGCCGGAACTCATCACCAACCTTTTCGACAGCTCCCGCGAAAAACGCCGCGTCGTGCGCTTTGACGATCTTCCCAAGGACATGGTGAACGCGGTGCTCGCGGCCGAAGACAAGCGCTTCTTCGAGCACGGCGGCTTGGATATCGTGCGCGTCTTCGGCGCGGCGCTGGCGGATTTGCGGCGTGGGCAAAAGGCTCAGGGCGCGTCGACGATTGACATGCAAGTGGCGCGCAGCTTTTTCTTCACCACCAAACGCGAGTGGCGGCGCAAGGTGAAGGAAATCCTGATGGCCGTCGAAATCAACCAGCGCTTTTCCAAGCAGCAGATTTTCGAGCTGTACGCGAACGAAGTATACCTCGGCAATCGTGGGAGTTTTGCCATACGCGGATTTGGAGAAGCTGCGGAAGCGTATTTCGGCAAGGACGTGCGCGAATTGAACCTGGGGGAAGAAGCATTTCTCGCTGGAATCATCCGCGCGCCGAATCGTTATTCCTCGGCGGAACGGCACCTGGACCGCGCCGAGGAGTCGCGCGATCGTGTGCTGGCGCAGATGGTCGAAGACAGCTACGTCACCCAGGACCAAGCCGACGCTGCGAAGAAGATGAAACTCAAGTTCGTGAACGGTGGCGTGAACACCGGCTCGGCGCCCTACTTCGTGGATATGGTGAAGGATCATCTGCTCGAGCAATTTTCCGAAACCGATCTGGAAACGCAAAGCTATCGGATTTACACGACGCTCGATCCCCAATTGCAGCATGCGGCGGCAGATGCCATTCAAATCGGCGTGCAAAGCGTGGACAAGCTGCTCGCGAAACGCTACGCGATCTGGAAAAAGAAAGGGCAGACCGTGCCGCAGGTGCAAGTGGCACTCGTCGCGATGGACCCGCACACCGGCGAAATTCGCGCGCTGGTCGGCGGCCGCAATTACGGCGAAAGCCAGCTGAATCACGCGCTGGCGCGGCGGCAGCCCGGCTCGGTGTTCAAGCCATTTGTTTATGCGGCAGCATTCGACGACACCGTACTGGGCGTACAGCCAGTCGTCACGCCCGTAACCACGGTGGACGATGTACCCACTACTTTTGATTTCGACGGCAAGGAATATACGCCGGACAATTACGGCGAGGAATTTTACGGCACGGTGACGGTGCGCGATGCGCTGATTCATTCGTTGAATGTCGCGACGGTGAAGGTTGCCGAGATGATCGGGTACCAGCGGGTGGTGGATCTCGCTCGCCAGATGGGGCTGGGTAACAACATTCAGCCAACGCCTGCGGTCGCGCTAGGGGCGTACGAAATGACGCCGATAGACGTTGCGGCGGGTTACACCGCTTTTGCCACCAACGGAGTCCGCGCCGAACCACTTTTCCTGCGCAGCGTGCTGGCCGCGGATGGCACGGTGGAGGAAACGGGTCTGCCGCGGACCCATCCGGTGCTTGATCCGCGCGTCGCGTACCTGACGACCAGCCTCATGGAAGACGTGATCAACAAGGGCACGGGCGTCACTGTGCGCTCGATGGGTTTCACCCCCGTCGCCGCCGGGAAGACCGGCACGTCGCGTGACGGCTGGTTCGCGGGATTCACCTCGAATCTGCTGTGCGTGGTTTGGGTGGGATTTGACGACAATCGCGACCTGGGCCTTTCCGGCAGCGAATCCGCCGCGCCGATCTGGGCGGAATTCATGAAGCGCGCGGTCGAACTGCCGCAGTACAAAATGACCGAAGATTTCGATCCGCCGCCAGGCGTGCTGCAGGAAACGATTGATCCGCAATCGGGGCAACTTGCAACGGCGTCCTGCCCTCAGACCGTGCAGGAATATTTCGTTTCCGGCAGCGAGCCGACGCAACTGTGCGAACTGCACGGCGGTCCGCATCTGGCGTCGTCGCCTGCGAATTGGCTTTCGCATCTTTTTGGCAAGGATAATAATCCGCCGCCTCCGCCCAATACCGCCGCTAATCCACCAAATGGCGCGAATCCCCAGACGCCTCCCGCGGACGACCAGACGGAAAAGAAAAAGGGGCTTCTGGGCAAGATATTTGGTATCTTTGGTTCCAGCAAAAAGCCTGCGGACAGCCAGAAACCTCCACCGTAGGTTTGCTAGCGCGGTAAAGGAGTAAGGCAATGAGCCGATTGACTCTTGTTGCCGTTCCGCTAGTCCTGTGCCTAGCTGTTTCCATCCGAGCTCAGGAAACCTCCACTAAAGTAAGCAATACGACGAGCCCAACCGCCGCCACGGCGCCGCCTCTTTCCACGATGACGCCCCGCGAGGCGCTCGAAATGCGCGGAGATATTTTCATGGCGCGCAAAGAATACTCACAGGCGGTGGGCGAGTACGACCGCATTCTGATCACCGAGCCCAAGAACGCGGAAGTGCTCAACAAGATCGGCGTCGCCTACCAGCAACTGGGCGACCTGTTGCGCGCCGAACGCGCTTACAGGCGTTCGATGCACGCCGACAAGAATTTCGCCAGCGCCGCGAATAACTGCGGCACGGTGGAGTACGAACGGAAGCACTACGGCAAAGCGATCGGCTTGTACAAGAAGGCGGTCGCGTTGCATGGCGATATGCCCACGATGTACAGCAACCTGGGCTACGCCTACTTCGCGAATAAGGAATATCCGGAAGCAATGACCGCATTCGAGAAGGCGCTATCGCTCGATCCCACGATTTTCGACCGCCGGGGGCAGGGCGGCACAGTGGTGCAACAGCGTTCGACTCCCGATCCCGGCTTGTTTTATTTCTTCGTGGCCAAGACCTACGCGCAGACCGGCGACGCCGAGCGCGCCGCGCACTATTTGAAGCTGGCGCGCGACGACGGCTACGCGGGTTTCCTTACGGCGCAGACCGATCCCGCATTCGCTAAAGTCATCAAAGACCCTGGGGTGCAGGAAGTGCTGCATGTAGAGCCGGCCTACGCCAGTTCGCCGAAAAAACAGATCCAGAACTAGCCGCTAGATCCAGCTATTTAGTTATTTCGCCGGTGACTGCTCCGCAATTGTTGCTGTGGCACGAGACCAGCCTTAAATTGGGGCGTTAATCGCGGAATACCGCCGACTAGCCGGTTCGCAACAGCTGTTTCAATGTTTCCCGGAACGCTCCTTGGTTTCGGCTTCGAGACGATCCAGAATCCCCGTAGCAACGCCGAGGAGAGCGTAGGTTTTTGGATAGGCTGCGTTCTCATTCTCCGCGAGTGTAAGAGCCTCTTCTTTGTGTCCTGTACTGACCATCATTGACGTGATATTCCAGAGCGGCCACACTCGCGATTCTTGCTCGGTCATCTCGTACACAATTTGTTGAGCGCCTCCGAAGTCGTTCAGCATTGCGCGCGTCACCGCGATTTCCTCCAGCGCGTGGCGAGCAGCATCAGTACTCACTCCCGCTGTTTGCGACCACGCTAGTTGAGCGGTCTGACCTGCGGCCGGATTGTCGTTATCGGCTTGCTCAAGGGCCAGAGCGGCAAGCGCTTCGGCGCGACTGCTCGAGTCCGGGATCTTGTCGATTGCTTCCACCGCATCGTTCAAGGTTCCATGAGTTCCGCGGATAATGCCGACCTCCCGGAGCGCCATCGATCTGAGTACCGAATTGCTGATGTGCGCAGAGGTCGCGACCGCGTCGGCCATAAGACCGAGCGTCGCTTGCTCGTCCGAAATGGCCATGAGGACGCTGTCGACTCGGGTCGGTGGGAGCTCGTCCATCGTCTGCTGAGCGCCAACCAAGTCACCCATTCGCGCTTGGGCGGCAGCGAGCTGTTGCAGGAGCATGGTAGCGTCAACGCCAGTGAAGCGGTGAGCGATGTCAGACAGCGTTGATAGCGTCGCGTATGCTCCGGCTTTGTCGCCGATTTCGGCTTGAGTCCCTGCTATCTGAGCTAGCTCTGGCGCGCTCTGACTATTCTCAAGGATCGCCTGGTCACAATCGTTGAGAGCTTCGCCCAAGATTTGGCGGGCTCTGGAGAGTTCGCCGGCTTTTGCCAACTCGGCAGCGACGCGCCGCAGCGCATCACTACGTGCGAGCAAATCTTGCGGCGGGATGCGATGAGCGATTTCGAGTGCCTCCCCCACATTACCCTTGAGGGCCGCGAGCGCCGCCAAGACTTGGTAGTTACCATCAAGGGTCTGACCGCCGCCTTCAACTTCGGCGATGGCCAACGCTCCAGAGAAATTGCCGGAATTAGCCAGATGCCATGCGATGATACCGTTGGCTAGAGCCAGATCTTGAGGTTTCTTTAGAAGCTGAAGTACCGAGCGCGCATCTAGCAAGTCCCCAGCGCGTGTGAGTTGTCCGGCGACATTGGCCACTGCGCTCGGCTGCTGTGCTTCCGGAATATCTTTAATCAGACGACCCGCTTCCAACAAAAGGCGTCGAGCCTCAAGCACGTCATCCATATCTTGCTGCGCCAATACGGGAGGCGGCACATCAACTACCATCGCGAGCAGCAGGATCAGCGGTATGATCTGCCTCACGGTCACCTCGCATCCAACGGCCTAACAAGGTACTTAAGTGTAATCCGGATGACTGAGCCAGAGCAATGCGGCGCCGAACTGAACATCGTCAGCTACCTCGCCCTTAACCGCGCTCATCGCGACGGTAACCAGACATATCCGCTGCCGGAACTCTAGGGCCTGCGCGCATTCTGTTGCTATAATGGCGTACGAAATGTACTTCCGCGCAGTTCGCCGCTTCTCGTTGTTTTTAACTCTGACGGTTGCAGTATCGCTCGCATTTTCTGCCGCTCTCGCTGCCCCGCCCACACCGCCGGTTCCATCCGCTGCAGACGCGAATTCGACGGTAGCCGAACTGCACATTGATGGCGAGATTGAGCCGATTCTCGCGGAATATATTGTCCACGGGATAGACCAGGCGAACGCTGAGCACGCCAGCCTGATTTTGATCACGATGAATACGCCAGGCGGCCTCGATACCTCGATGCGCGAGATCATTTCGGCGATTTTGCGTTCGGCCGCGCCGGTGGTTACTTACGTGTATCCGAGCGGTTCGCGCGCGGCGTCTGCGGGATTCTTCATTTTACTTTCCGCTGATGTGGATGCGATGTCTCCGGGGACGGAGACGGGGGCGGCTTCGCCGTTGATCGAGATTGGCGGCTCGCCGGTACAGATTGATGAGACTCTGCGCAAGAAAATCGTGAACGATGCGACTGCCTACTTGCGCAGCTATACCGTCAAGCGCGGCAGGAACGCCGACTTGGCTGAAACTGCGGTGACTGACGCGAAGGCCTTCAGCGATAAGGAAGCGCTGGACGGGAAGCTGGTGGATATCGTTACGGGATCGAAGGAAGATTTGTTGGCGCAACTGAATGGGCGGACGATCACACGGCTGGACGGCACGAAAATGGTGTTGGCTCTGCAACATCCCGTGATCGTTGCGCGCGATATGACCGGACGCGAAAAATTCCTGCAACGCATCGTGCAGCCCGACGCGTTTTTCATATTGCTGGTGATCGGCGTTTTGGGGCTGTACGTCGAGTTCACTCACCCCGGCGTTTTTGCGCCGGGGGTGATCGGCGGAATCGCGTTGCTGCTCGCGCTTTTTGCGATGCACCTGCTGCCGATTAATTTCGCGGGGCTTTTGCTGATCGCGCTAGCGTTTGCGCTCTTCGTTCTCGAGGCTAAATTCCCGACGCATGGCGTGCTGGGAGCGGGAGGAGTGGTGGCCATGATTTTGGGCGCGCTGTTTCTGATTCGCTCGCCGCTGACGGGGATGGGCGTGAGTTTATGGACGGCGGTCGCAGTGGTGATTCCGTTCGGGATCATCGTGATCATCCTGATGCGGCTGGTGCTGCGTTCGCGCCACTGGAAAGTTTCCACGGGCAAGGAAGAGTTGGTCGGCGAGGTCGGCGAAGTCAGGGAGGCGTTGGGCTCCGCGGAGGCGTTCGGCAGCGTTTTTGTGCACGGAGAATTGTGGCGAGCGGCGGCGCCGTCGGGCGCGAGCGTTCCAGCCGGAACCCGCGTTCGCGTGAAAAAAGTAAAAGGCCTGACGCTAGAAGTCGAGCCGTTGGAATCGAGATAATCCCGCGAAGTCGGGCGTAGGGGCACGGCATGTCTGGGACCCGCCGTAGGAGGGCCGTGCCCGTTGATACCCACTACGCGTTCGCAAGCGGTTGTAGGGGCGGGTCTCAGACCCGCCCCTACAGGCTTGATTGTGGAATTCGAAATTGCTCGTCGGAGGGAAGAGGATGGATTTCTTCACAATACTGTTCGGGGTCGCCGTAGTCATTTTTCTGTTCTGGCTGGTGAATTCCGTTTACGTCATCAAGGAATGGGAACGCGGGGTTGTACTGCGCCTGGGCCGCATGTTGCCGGAAGCGAAGGGCGCGGGCCTGCAGCTGGTATTTTTCCCGATCGATAAGCTGACGCGGATATCGCTGCGCATCGAAACGCTGGACGTGCCGCCGCAGGATGTGATCACGCGCGACAACGTCTCGGTGAAGGTAAACGCGGTATGTTACTTCCGCGTGGTGGACGCGAATCTGGCGCTGTCGCAAGTGCAGAATTATCTATATGCTACTTCGCAGTTGGCCCAGACCACGCTGCGCAGCCTGATCGGACAGTTCGAATTGGACTCGATCCTTTCCGAGCGCGAAAAGGTTAACGCCAAGCTGCAACAAATCCTTGACCAGGATACGGAGCCTTGGGGTATCAAGGTAACGAAGGTTGAGGTGAAGCAAGTCGATATTCCGGAGAATATGCAGCGCGCCATCGCCCGGCAAGCCGAGGCGGAGCGTGAGCGGCGGGCCAAAGTCATCGCCGCCGAAGGCGAATTTCAGGCTTCGGCTAAATTGTCCGAGGCCGCGGCGGTGCTGCAAAAGGAACCCACGGCCATCCAATTGCGTTATTTGCAGACGTTGGTCGAAATTGGCGTGGAGAAAAATACCACGGTAGTGTTTCCGCTGCCCGTGGACATCATTTCGCAGTGGATGAAGGCGCTGGAGACGAAGTAACAAGACATGGCATCAAGCGCAAGACGCGGCGGCGGCGAACGAGTGCTGGAAAGCCGGCACCTGGTCGGGCTATTTCTCGGCGTGGTGCTCCTGTGCGGAGTTTTCTTCACGCTAGGTTACGTGATGGGGCGCCAGCAATATGGCGGCTCAGTCCACGCCGCCGACGCGACGCCGCTCAGGAGCGCGCCTGCTGCGTCTGCTTCGGCAAAAAATAAGGAAGCAGCTCCGGCGACGAGCAGCACGCCGGGCGGGGATCAGGGCTGGGATTTTTACGGTAAGGGCAACGGCGCGGCGAATGACCATCTTGAATCCGCTCCGGCATCGCGCGGGAAACAGCCTGCGTCGTCGTTTGCGGCGAAATCATCAGCGAAACCGGCGCCGCCGGTCGCCGGGAAGGCGCTCCCTGCCAGCGCCAGAGAGCCCGCGCGCTTTCAGCCGCCGGTCCTCGGAAAGAACTCGATCGTTCTGCAGGTTGCGGCGGTGAAGGTGCAACGCGATGCGCTGGAAATGGCCGACGCCATTCAACAGAAAAGATTTCCCTCGTTTGTCGCTACCTCGTCCGCGGATAGTCTCTACCACGTGCAGATCGGCCCCTACCCCGATATGGCCGCCGCGGAAAGCGCCAAGCGCGCCCTCGAACAATTGGGCTTTAAGCCTATAATTAAACACTGAATGAACTTGCCTCGTTACGCGCGAGTCTTGCTCGCCATCGGGAGCGGTGTCGCGCTCGGCCTTGCGTTTCCCAATTACAATTTGTACCTGCTCGCGTGGATCGCCATGGGCATGCTGGTGCTGGCTTGCTGCGGCGCGCCGCTGAAGGAAGCGCCGCTGTACGGTTTCCTGCACGGGCAGGTTTTCTATCCCGTGTGCCTGCCGTGGGTGGACACCGTGATGCGGCAGTACGGGAATATTGACCCGTGGATCGCAGGCGCTTTCGTGGGGCTGATCGGATTCGTCGGCGGATTGATATGCATGGCTTTTTCTACCGGCGTCGCGCTGGCATCGAAGAAAAGCAATTTGTTAGCTTGTTTGCTGGCGCCGTTTCTGTGGACTGCGCTGGAATTTTTCCGCACGAATATTCCGATCATTGGCTCGTCGTGGGATTTGTCCGGTTATCCGGCCGCGCGCAGCATGGCGCTGTTGCAAATCACCTCGGTGACCGGAATTTATGGATTGTGTTTTCTGATTGCGGCGTACGGCTCGCTGCTGGCCTACGCGGTGCTGGCCGATACACGGCGCGGGTGGAAATTAGCCGTGATTACCACCATCGTGCTGGTGCTTGTAGCGCTGGGCGGCCCGTATCTCATTCCGTCGTCGCACCCTCGTTACGTCGCGCACCTGGTGCAAACTAATTTTCCGCAGTCGGAAAGTTATCCGGCGGACTGGCTTACCGTGCATGCGGGGGAACTCGACCAGCTCGAACAGATCAGCGTGGACGCCGCCCACCGCGCTCCGGGAATCGTGATTTGGCCGGAGGTTCCGGCGCCGTTCACGTTTACCGAGCCGGCGTTTGCACAGCGCGCCCAGCGCATCGCGCGCGAGGCAGGGAATTATTTTCTGGTCGGCGTGGTGGACTGGAAAGTGGTGCCGGGCGGGAAGTGGCTGGCGTTCAATAGCGCCGTGCTGCTGAATCCGGCGGGCGAGCGCGTGTATTCCTACAATAAGATTCACCTGCTGCCGTTCGGAGAATATGTGCCGCTGCGCGGTTGGCTCACTTTTGCGAAGAAACTCACTGCGGACATTTCGGATTTCACTCCAGGTTCGGAATACAGCATCGCGCAGATGCCGCAGGGCAAATTCGGGACGTTTATTTGTTACGAAGCGATTTTTCCCAGCGAAGTCCGCCATTTCACCGCGGACGGCGCTCAAATGCTTGTGACCATTTCGAACGACGGGTGGTTCGGGCGTTCGTCGGCGCCCGAGCAGCATATGGCGATGGCGCGCGTTCGTGCAGTGGAAAATCGCCGCTGGCTGCTGCGCGATACCAACAATGGTTACACTGAGTCCATAGATCCCTACGGACGCACAGCCGCGCAATTGCAACTAGACATTCGCGGCCAGTTGGACGCCCCGTACGATTTCCGCAGCGACATGACGCCGTACGTCCGTTTCGGAGATTGGTTCTCGTGGATGTGCATCATCGTGACGTTCGCCCTGCTAGGAATGACCTTGACCGAGCGAAATCACCAGAAGCAAAAGATCACCTAGCATTTTCTGGGAGTGCGGCGACTTGCCGCCGCCGCGCAATGTGAGCCGCGCCGAGAGCGATCCAAGCGAGGCTCGCCAATCTCGGCTGCGGCCGCGGTGTTTTTGAGTTTGTAGGGTTGGGTCTGAGACCCGCCCCTACGGCGTCGGCGCCGTGCGACGTAAAAGTCCGTTGGTCGCGATGACACCCAATCAAAAATCAATTAACATGTAACGTACCAATGGCCGAACACATCGAAGACCTGCAGCAACGCTTCGCCGAGTTGAATAAACGTATTCAGCTTGTGCGGAGCTTTCTTTGACGCTGAATCCGCGCGCAAAAAACTAGCCGAATTCGAAGCCAAAACCAGCGATCCCAATTTCTGGCAGGATCAAGCCAAGGCACAAGAAACCTTGCAAGAGCGCAAGGTCGTGGAAGACCGCGTGAACGCCGAAGTGGCGCTCGACCGCAAGAAAAGCGACATCGAAACTTACTTCGGCCTCGCGCAGGAAGAAAAAGACGACGCCCAGCGCGCGTCGTTGCTCGAAGACGTGGCCAAAGAGTTGGCCGCGACGGACACTTATCTTTCCGAGCTGGAAACCAAGACCTTGCTCGCAGGCGAGAACGACCGGCGTAACGCGATCGTCACCGTAAAGCCCGGAGCGGGCGGCACCGAATCACAAGACTGGGCTGAGATGTTGCTGCGCATGTATCTGCGCTGGGCCGAGCAAAAAGGATTTCGCGCGACGATCCTCGATTCCACACCGGGAGAAGAAGCAGGCATCAAATCCGCGACCGTACAAATCGAAGGCGAAAACGCCTACGGCATGCTCTCCGGCGAAAGCGGCGTGCACCGCTTGGTGCGCATTTCGCCGTTTGATCAAGCGGCTCGCCGCCACACTAGCTTCGCGTCGGTATTCGTGATCCCGGAAATTGATGATCGCATTGAGATCAACGTGAAGCCCGACGACCTGCGCATCGATACGTTCCGCGCGGGAGGCCACGGCGGGCAGAACGTCAACAAGGTGGAATCCGCTGTGCGCATCACGCACCTACCTTCCGGGATCGTGGTGCAATGCCAGAACGAGCGCAGCCAGCACAAGAACCGCGAGATCGCGATGAAAGTTCTCCGGTCGCAGCTCTACGAGCTTGAGCTGGAAAAGCGTCGCGACGCGCTGAACAAGCTTGACGCGTCGAAGCCCGAAATCAGTTTCGGCAGCCAGATCCGCTCGTACACGATGCAGCCCTACCAGCTGATCAAGGATCATCGCACCAAGGTCGAGCGTGGCGACGTCCAAAAGGTCCTCGACGGCGACCTGGACCCGTTTATCCGCGCATACCTGCTCTACCGACGGGATATGGCGCGACCGTACCAGAGTGCAGGCTAGAGCCACTTTGCGGAAGGGGAGTTCCTATAAACCGCTGCGAAGCCATCCGGAACCGCCCTCGTGGAAGCAGTTGCGCGCTCAAAAGCAGCCGTTCAGTCGCGATTTAAAGCCTTTCGCTGCATAAAATTGACAGGGGTAGGAGCGCATGCTAGCCTTTTGTTTTTGCAGTTGCCTTGCCTAATCCAGCTTAGGCCCTTGGTTTGCCTCATATCCCCTTGGAGGATACTGTTTTGCCACACGCCGATGAGAAGTTCCTGTTTACCTCGGAATCTGTGACCGAAGGTCACCCCGACAAAATCGCCGACCAAATTTCCGATGCAGTGCTCGATATGGTCATGAAGGACGACCCCACCGGCCGCGTCGCTTGCGAAACGCTGGTGACCACGGGCCTGATCGTCGTCGCCGGGGAAATCACCACCTCGACCTACGTTCCTTTTTCCGATGTAGCTCGCGGCGTTATCAAGGACGTCGGCTACACCCGCGCGAAGTACGGCTTTGACGCCGAAACCTGCGGCGTGATCTGCGCGATCAACCGGCAATCGCCGGACATCGCCATGGGCGTGGATACCGGCGGCGCGGGCGACCAGGGCCTGATGTTCGGGTTTGCGTGCGACGAGACGCCCGAGCTGATGCCCATGCCGATCCAGCTTGCGCACAGCCTCACGCACAAGCTGGCGGAAGTCCGCAAGAAGGGCGTGGTTGATTTCCTGCGCCCCGATGGGAAATCGCAAGTCACAATCGAATATGTTGAGGGCCGTCCCGTCCGCGTGGACACCGTGGTCATCTCCACGCAGCATAGCGACAAAGTTTCGACGAGCGATCTGCACGACGCGGTGTTGAATGAAGTGATCAAGCCCGTGCTGCCGGCCGCGATGGTGGACAAGAAAACCAAATACCACATCAATCCGACCGGGCGCTTTGTCACCGGCGGCCCCATGGGCGATGCCGGCCTCACCGGACGCAAAATCATCGTGGATACCTACGGCGGTTACAGCCGGCACGGCGGCGGCGCGCTCTCCGGAAAAGATCCAACGAAGGTGGACCGCTCGGCGTGCTACATGGCCCGTTACGTCGCGAAGAATATCGTGGCGGCGGGCTTGGCCACCAAGGTCGAAGTGCAAATCGCGTACGCGATCGGCGTTGCGGAACCCGTTTCCGTGATGACTGATACTTTCGGCACCGGCACGATTCCGAATTCTCAAATCACCGAGCTGATTCGCGGCTTCTTCAAGCTAACACCCAAGGGCATCATCGAGACGCTCGATCTGCGCCGCCCGATTTACCGTCCCACGGCTGCGTACGGCCATTTCGGCCGCACCGGCCCGGGATTCACCTGGGAGCGCACCGACAAAGCCGACGCTATCCGCAAGGAAGCCGGCAGCCGCGGTGCCGTAGCCGTATCGCGAAGTTAGCGGTAGGGGCGCGGCATGCCGTGCCCGTCGTTGTCTCGCCGGCCCCGTCGCCGTTGGTTTTCTCTGCGCACTCTGCGTCTCTGCGGTGAAAAGAATTTCGACTCAAGTTTTCGCACTCTAAATCTAAAGGGAGTTTCCAGTGGAAACAGCGACAAAGCTAGCCGGTGACGTGAAAGACCTCGCCCTCGCGGAAAAAGGCAAACGCAAAATCGAATGGGCCAATCAGCAAATGCCGGTCCTGCAATTGATTCGCAAACAGTTCATCAAAGACCAGCCGCTGAAGGGCATTCGCATGTCTGCCTGCTTGCACGTCACCAGCGAGACGGCGAATCTCGCCATCACTCTGCGCGACGGCGGCGCGGACTTGGTTCTCTGCGGCTCGAACCCGCTCTCGACGCAAGATGAAGTTGCCGCATCGCTCGTGAAGGACTACGGCATCCCAACCTACGCGATTAAGGGCGAAGACAACGCCACCTACTACGCGCACATCGCCGCGGCGATTGACCACAAGCCGCAGATCACCATGGACGACGGCGCAGACCTCGTCACGCAGCTGCTCACCAAGCATCCGCAGCTCGTGCCGGGCGTCATCGGCGGCACGGAAGAGACCACCACGGGCGTGATTCGTCTGCGCGCGATGGCGAAAGACGGCACGCTGAAGTATCCCGTCATCGCGGTGAATGACGCGCTGACGAAGCACCTATTCGACAATCGGTACGGCACGGGCCAGTCCACACTGGACGGCATCATCCGCGCCACGAACATGCTGATCGCAGGAATGCGAGTTGTCGTCGCCGGCTACGGTTGGTGCGGACGCGGCGTCGCCATGCGCGCCAAGGGGCACGGCGCCGATGTGATCGTCACCGAAATCAATCCGACGCGGGCGCTCGAAGCCATCATGGATGGATTTCGCGTGATGCCCATGGCCGACGCGGCGAAAATCGGCGAGATTTTCGTCACTGTCACCGGCAACAAGTCCGTCATCGCCCAGGAGCACTTCGAGAAAATGAGGGATGGCGCGGTGGTTTGCAATTCCGGCCACTTCAACGTGGAAATTGACATTCCCGCGCTTGAAAAACTCGCGAGTTCGAAGAAAATCGCGCGTCCTTTCGTGGAAGAATACGCGATGAAAGACGGCCGCAAAATATACCTTCTCGGCGAAGGCCGCCTGATCAATCTGGCCGCCGCCGAAGGCCACCCAGCGGTCGTGATGGATATGAGCTTCGCCAACCAGGCCCTGGCGTCCGAATACATGGTGAAGAACGCCAAGGAACTGAAGGCACAGGTCTACGCTGTGCCCGAGCCGATCGATCGTCAAATCGCCAAACTGAAGCTGGAATCCATGGGCGTGCAGGTAGACAAGCTCACCGCCGACCAAGAGCACTACCTCGCAAGCTGGTCCGAAGGCACGTAGTCTCAACCTTCTCGTCTTGTGTTTGTTGGGGGCGGGTCTCAGACCCGCCCTTTTTCATTGAAGCGGTTCTCGCCGCTTCACCTTTGAACACGACGAGTTGCGAACGTCTACGCTTGCTGTTATGGTTGAGAAGTCGAGGGGCCCCAATGGCAAAAAAGAAATCAGAACTAGATCAGGCTGTGGACAGGGCAGTGAAGCTTATCCAAGCCCAACTCGATACTCTACCGGTGGAAGTAGCTAAGAAAAAAGTGAAGGAACTGCAGGAAATCGCCGCTAAGTCTTACCGCGCCGCAAAGACCGGAAGAGGGCGACAATCTCGGCGAACTGGGGCGATTCGTCTTTCAGGCCGATCCCGCGCAAAAACTGCATAAATTCCCGTTCATCCCCGTACTTATAAATGCCCTTCACAGCGGCGCGTAGTTTCCGAATCTCCGCTCGCGTGTGCTGGCGGCCTGGATGCCGCTCGATTTCCAGCGCATCGTCCTAAATTTTCTCCTCATCCGGCGTCGAGCGCTCCCCCTGCTGCCTTGACCCACCGCCTAGCGCCAGTGCACACACACCGCATTTGCATTCTGGGGCCTGCCTCTCTAAGATAGCCAGATGATTTTTTTGCGACATGACGGCCGGCACCGACTACACGAAACGGTGCATGTCGCCTCTTTCGACGCACCGGCCAGCCCGTCACTTCTCGATACAAATTGCCGCTTTTCCAGAACAACAACTCGCGTAAGTCGTTCAAAACAAAGAACCGAGCCGATTCATATTCGATACAAACTGACGAGCACCCGATATTCGGTTTCGCTACCAGAGAAGCCGTTTTTCCCGCCAGGAATCGCGAACAATCCCCTCCCGAATTTCCGGATCCCCCGCGCATGATGCAAGATTGGGCCCACTGGGCGATCGAGACGGCCAAGCGCCGCGGCGCCAGCTATGCCGACGCGCGCGTGATGGACATACGGCAGCGCGAGCTCGGCACGAAAAATGGAGAAGTCGGCACGCTTGTCGAATCCGAAACTCTGGGGATTGGCGTTCGCGTGATCGCTAGCGGCGCGTGGGGATTTGCCTCCACCGACCGGCTCACTCGCGAAGGAGTACAAGCGTGCGCCGCCGAAGCTGTCGCTATCGCGAAGGCCTCCGCGCTCGCGAAACGCGAAAATGTGGCGCTTGCGCCGGAAGAAGCCTACGTAGACACCTGGCAAAATCCCTTCCTGAAAGATCCCTTTCGGATTCCTGTGGAGCGGCAGATTGATTTGTTAATTGCCGCGGACAAGCAAATGCTGGGCGTGAAGGGCGTCACTTTGGCGGAAGGCTCGATGTCCTTCAAGCGGATTGACCAGTTGTTTGTGTCGAGTATTGGTTCGTCCATTCATCAGGTCAAGATGCACGCGGGCGGCGGGATCGTGGCGACGAGTTTTGCGGGAAGCGAAATTCAAAAGCGGTCGTACCCGAATAGTTTTGGCGGGCAGCACTCGTTGCAGGGCTACGAATTGATTGAGTCGTTCGATCTGGTAGGCAACGCACAACGGATCGGCGAAGAAGCCGTGGCGCTGCATTCCGCGGCGCAATGTCCGGAAGGCACGCAGACGATCATTCTCGGTGGGTCGCAATTGGGCTTGCAGATTCACGAATCTATCGGCCATCCCGTCGAGCTGGACCGCGTTCTAGGTCAGGAAGCGAATTTCGCGGGGATGAGTTTTCTTACCCTGGATAAGCTGCGCAAATTGAAGTACGGCTCGGACATCGTTAATGTGGTGGCGGATGCCCGACTCGAGCACGGCCCTGGCCTTGGCACATTTGCTTACGATGACGAAGGCGTGCCGGCGCAGTGCACGCCAATCATCACCGACGGGCTCTTCACCGGGTACCTGAGCAATCGCGAACTCGCTTCGGCGATCGGTGAGACGCGCTCGAACGGCACCATGCGCACCGAATCCTGGAACCGGCTGCCGATGATTCGCATGACCAACATCAGCATCAATCCTGGCACGTGGAATTATGACGATCTGATTGCAGATACCGATGACGCCATTTTGATGGAGACCAACCGTTCGTGGTCCATTGACGATCGCCGCTATCATTTCCAGTTTTCGACGGAAATTGGCTGGGAGATCAAAGGCGGCAAGAAAGGCCGCATGATCAAAAATCCCAGTTACAGTGGGATCACCACGGAATTCTGGAACAGTTGCGACGCGATCTGCTCGCGCGACCATTGGACGCTGTGGGGGACGCCCAATTGCGGCAAGGGCCAGCCGATGCAGACCATGGGCACCGGGCACGGCGCGTCGCCGGCTCGGTTTCGGAATGTCAAAGTGGGAGTGGCGTTCTCCAAATAAATGGCCGCCAAGAAAAAATCGGCATCGAAATCTGGTGGGCGCAAGAAGCGGGTGCTGCGGCCCGCGTCATCGGGGAATTCCACGGGCTATCCAGGTGGCGCGCGATATTCAACGTCCGACCTGGAACACATCGCCGAACGCATTTTGAAACTGAGCGAAGCCGACGAGACGGAAGTCGAAATCGATTCGACTGTGGAAGCGCTGACGCGCTTCGCGAACAACACCATCCATCAGAACGTCTCCGAGCACACGCTGGGCATTTCCGTGCGTGCCGTGGTGGATGGTCATACGGCGCGCGCTACCACCAACAAGACCGACGAAGAATCGTTGCGCCGCGTAGTTGCCGCGGCTATGAATCTGGCGCGCAATCAGCCCGAAAATCCCGATCTGCTGCCGATGCTGGGCCCCCAGAAATACCAGAAAGTTGCGCACTTCTTTGCTTCGACGGTTTCTGCCACACCTCAGGACCGCGCGAGGGCTGTCACGCGAGTATGCAAAATGGCTGAGGAAGGGAAGCAGACCGCGGCGGGCATTTTCACCACGGGATTTGTTCGTAACCTGCTGGCCAACTCCAAGGGCCTTTTAGCGCGGCATGACGACACGCGCGCGGAATTTTCCGTCACGATTCTGGAGGAGAACTCCTCGGGCTGGGCGAAGTCGAATTCGCCGGACATCCTGAACATTGATCCAGACGCGCTTTTTGAAAGTGCCAGCGAAAAGGCGGCTGGTTCGCGTCAGCCGCGCGAACTTGGGCCGGGCCATTACACGGCGATTCTTGAACCGGCGGCGGCGCTCGATTTTGTCGGGTCGATTTTTTACGATTTTGCCGGAACTGCGATTCTGGATAAGCGTTCGTGCCTGAACGAGCGCATGGGCAAGCAGATTTTCGGCGAGAACATCACCTTGTGGGATGACGTGTACCATCCGCTGCAGGTGGGTGCGCCATGGGATGGCGAGGGCTTGCCGCGGCAGAAAGTGTTGCTGGTGGATCGCGGCGTTCCGAAGAATTTGGTTTATTCGCGCGCAACAGCGAAGAAGATGAAGGCAAAACCGACCGGCCACGGGTTTACCCTGCCGAACGAATACGGCGAAGCGCCGATGAATCTGGTTTTCTCCGGTGGAGACAAGTCGGTGGACGACATGATTCGTTCCACGGAGCGCGGCATCCTTGTGACGCGGTTCTGGTACATCCGCGAAGTGGATCCTTACGAAAAAGTGCTGACCGGCATGACTCGCGATGGAACGTTCCTTGTGGAGAATGGGCGCGTGGCCGGCGGCATCCGCAATTTCCGCTTCAATCAAGGAATCATTGATGCGCTGACAAAAGTTGAGATGCTGGGGCCTGCCGTGCGCGCGACCGGCGAAGAATCCTTCGAGATGGTTGTGCCGCCGATGAAAATTCGCGACTTCCACTTCAGTGAAGTGACGAAGTTCTGAGCTCACACATGCGAAGTGGGTTGTTGGAAGTCGGAGAGCGCGATTCTTACTTCGTGAATTGCAGGCTGGTGATGGCGCGGGAAATTACGTTTTCCTGAATTTGCACGAGGTCGGTGCTGGCTAGCGTCATGCCGAAGATTGTGTACACTCCCGCGCCGCGTGGGATGTAAACCGCGACTCCGGACCAGTCGTGATCGTCCACGCTTCCTCGAAACTTCCTCTCGATTGCTGTGACGCCGGAAATCGTCACGCGCTTTTCGTCGAGGGGCCGGAAGTTGTCCATCACGTCGTGCAGCCGTTTGTCCGCTGCGTCCATCACGTTCGTTAGTGACTTGCCTCCGGTTTCCTGCCCGATCATCAAGTAGGTCGTTTGATCGTCCGTGCCCATCGCCGTGATTGCGCCGGGAAGAATCTTGCTCGCGCCCGCGATCACGTGCCAGTCCGGCGGCTTGTACATGCGGAACCCGTATGTGTCGTTCGTGTAAGTGTTCCCGGTGACTTCCTCGCGCATGGGTTCCGGCGCGGCCGGTTTCGGCGGCGGCGGCGCGGCCACTGGCGTAACTTTGCGCTGTGGCGGAATCTTCGCTGGAGCGGAAGATGGCGCGTTGTTCGTGGATGAAGGCGGCACGTCCGTGTGCGGATATTCTACGACGTCGTTGGACGCAGAGTCCGTTGCCGACGACCTCGGGGGAGCTGCGACAGCACGTTCTGGCGTTTCCGTCTTCGCAGACGGCGAATTTGGCGGCGTTGCGGTTGTGGACGCGGGAGTTGGAGCTGCGCTGGTTTTCGGCGCGTTCGGTTCGGGCTTCTTCGCGCTGTCGGTGACAATGATGGAGACGACTTGGTCTTTTTGCACTACCGCGAATCCGTAACTGGTCTTCACCTTGAAGGAATTGTCCTCGAAGCCGACGATGGTGCCGATGATCTTCGAGCCGTCTTTGAGTTTGATCTCATCGGCGCGAGCCGCGGCTGCCGACAGCAACAGCCCGGCGAGTACCGCGACGCAGCTTGCGAGTGCAATCCCTCGTTTCATTGTTCCGAGTATCGCGCCCCTCGGGCCCAGCGGCAAGGTTGCATAGCGCAGGGGTGTTCGTTTAGTCAGCAGAAGGAGAAGCATTCGCAGTCGCGTCAGTCGGCAAACGAGTGGTTCTCCGTGTCTGTGGGTTACAATCCGGCGCATGATCGTCGTTATTGTGCTGGCGGTTTCGTTGTTGCTGTTTCGCGCCGCGGGCGCGTTCGGTGTGACGGCGCTGGCTTCGTGGGTCGCGTCGACACGATGGGCGCTGGCGGCGATGTTCCTGTTCACTGGTGCGGCGCACTTCACGAGCGCGCGACACGGGATGGCGCGCATGGTTCCGCGAGTTTGCGGAAACGCTATGGCGATGGTGTATTTCACAGGGGTGTGCGAAATTGCGGGCGCGATCGGCATCCTGGTTCCGCAAACGCGCATGCTGGCGGGAATCGGCCTCATCTTACTGCTTGTCGCGATGTTTCCGGCCAACGTAAAGGCCGCGCGCGAGAAGCTGAATGTGGCAGGACGACCCGCGACCCCGCTCGCGCCGCGCACGGTGATTCAGATCGTCTTTATCGGGCTGATCTGGTGGGCGACGGTATTAGGTTAAGGCGAGGCAATGCCTGCGGAGTTAGGGGCGGGTGCGCTGCGGTCCGGGAGAGCCGGGCGGTCATTTGCGATCACCCTGAAAGGCAATGGGACAGCGACGGCACCCGCCGTATTGGTTTCATGCGAGGATCAGTGTAGGCGAATAGAAAGCGAAAGTCAACGGGCCGCGGCTATTGGTTCGGAGGGCCGAATTAGCGGCGGAAGCGCGCATCGCCGCGCGGCCGGGGGTGCACTTTTCGACGGATGTCTGGTTCCGGCGCGGATTGAATCACGTGAAGCTCTTGCTGGAGAATCGTGAACTCGGATTCGAGGGTGTGCAGGGCGGTCTCGGCGCCGGATAAATTGCGTTCGCGCCCCAAGGCCTCGAGGTTGCGCGCGGCGGCGACCGCTTTGGGCGCGCCAAAGATCGCGATGGAGCCTTTCAGCAGATGCGCGGCGCTGGTCAGCTTGGTGTGATCTTTCTTGGCGATGGCGTTGCGGATGAGCGCAAGAGTCTTTGGCGCGTCGGCCAGGAAGGTTTTTGCGAGAGAGTGAATCAGCCTTTCGTTTCCGCCGGTGGTGCGGCGGAGGTGCGTGTGGGCATCTTCGGAAACAGCGGCCGCGTTCGCGGCCACGGTTGGCACCGGGACCGAGAATTGTGATGCCGTTGGCGCGCGCGGCGGTGCGAGCGATGCGGTCTGCGAAGACGCACGGGTCGGTGACTTTTGCATGCTTTGTGCCGTGGATTCGACTGCCCAATATAACTTGTCCATGTGCACCGGTTTCGCGAGAACCGCGTCCATGCCTGCTTCGCGAAAACGGACCTCGTCGTCCTCGGTGGCGTGGCCGCTGAGGCCGATAATGATCTGGTGCTTGCCCGACTTCGCTTCGCGCTGGCGAATGGCGCGCGTGGCTTCGAGGCCCGTCATGCGGGGCATTTCCTCGTCCATCAGAACGACGTCAAAGGTTTGGCGGTCGAGCGCCGCGAGCGCGGCGCGGCCGTCGGCCACGGCTTCCGCGGAGTGTCCACGCTTGGTGAGCAATTCGACGACGAGATCACTATTGAGTTCGGCATCGTCGGCGATCAGGATGCGCAGAGGATGTTCGGCTTTGCCTCTTTTTTGTGATTTTTCCTTCCCGGTGGATTTCTCCGGCGGCGTGGGTTTTGGCGAGTCTGCGGTCTTCGCGGCGCGAGGCAGGCGGAACCAGAAGCGCGAGCCTCGCGGCTCGTGCGTTTCCGCGCCGATGGTGCCGCCCCAGCGCTCGACGGTGATCTTGCAAAAATAAAGACCGAGACCGGCTTTGCCGGCATTCGATTTGCCCTTCGCAAAGAGCGCAAAAAGCTGGTCCACACGCTGGCCGGGAGGAAGTCCGGGGCCTTCGTCGTCCATAAAGGCGAGCACGGAATTGCCTTGGTCTTCCAGGCCGATGGTAACGGTTGAACCCTTCGGTGTGTAGCGCATCGCGTTTTCGAGCAAATTGCCGAAGATGCGATCGAGGCGCGAGGCATCGCCCACTACGAACCAATCGTTCGAGATACTCGTGCGCGGATCGAGGCGGAGGCGGATGCCACGTTCGCGAAAGGCGGTGGAGAATTCTTCGATCGCTTGCTTGGCGCAGGCGAGCAGGTCGGGGACTTCCGCGGCGGTGACGTCTTTAGCTTGCTGCGCGGCGAGATCGCTGGCGAAGGCGTCGAGGATGCCGCGGATCATCAGTTCCTGGCGCTGCGATTCGCGTTCGCCGGCGGTGACGTATTTCTTTAGGGGCGCAGGGAGAGCCTCGCGCTTGAGCAGAGAAAACACTCCGTTCATCGCGCTGAGAGGCTGCGTTAGATCGTGAACGATGCAATGCAGCAGGATTTCCTTCTTCTGGATTTCCTTGAGCAGCTTCTCGTGTTCGAGCAGGGAATCGCGGGCGGTCTGAAACCAGGCTTGCTGTTGCCCAAAAGTGTCGGAGAGATTGCGCACGATGAGAATCTGCTTCCCTTCGAGCCAGTGGGCGGAGGCTTCGAGAGGGATGTCTTTCGCGGAGGCGCCGCGCTCGAGCCAATTGCCGGAATTCAATGAGCCTGCCGATTTGGAGCTCCAGAATTCTGCCGCTTCAAAAAGGAAAGTCTCGAGGAACGGGGATTTGTCTCCCAGGCGGAGGATGCGATCGCCGACGGGCTGCGCACCCCAGATGTCCGCGGACCAGGATGGCCATCCGCCAACGAGGCGGAAATCGCCGTCGCCAAGATATTCAAAGAGCGCGTAGCCTTGCGCGGCAAAAAACGATTCAAAAATTGAGCTCGAGTACATTTAGCCGGCCAGCATCGCTTGCCCGAGGTGGAGGAAAACGTTCTCGACCGCTTCGCCGGTCTTCGCGCTGGTGTGGCGGACGGTCCAGCCATTTTCAGCGAGGCTCGCTTCCTGGGCAGAGTCAATTTCCCATTGGTCCCTCAGATCTTCTTTATTGAGGACCAGCACCGCCGGAAGCTTTCCGAATTCCGCGACGATGCGCTCGTGCATGGCGAGGGCGTCCGCCAGAGTTTGGCGACGAGTGCCATCGACGATGAGGAGATAGCCGGACATGCCGCGCAGATAGGACATGCGCATTTTCTGGAAAATGTCTTCGCCGTAGATATCCCACAGCATCAAGGTGACTGCCTCGCCATTCACGCTGACAACTTTCTTGTCTACTTTGACGCCGATGGTGGTGTGGTACGTTTCATCGAAAATGCTTTCGATGAAACGCCGGACCAGGCTGGTCTTGCCGACGGAAAACGAACCAAGCATGCAGACTTTCTTTTGGAGCATGGCGATGTCCGCTCAGTATTCCGGAGCAGGGCCGGAGGAGGCGCTGCTGGGTGCGGCGCTGAAATAAATCTTGAAAGTGACGCTGCGATTGAGGCGGCGGCCGTCTTCGGTTTCTTCGCTGCGCAGCGGTTGCGTAGTGCCGACGCCGCGCGGACGGAGATTCACTTCCTTGACGCCGTTACGCAGGAGGCTCCCGCGAATCTGGTCCGCGCGCTGCTGGCTGAGCGGAAGGTTGGTGGCCTCGACGCCGGTAGTGTCGGTGTGGCCGATCAGGTCCACGCTGACGGCTTCGCCGAGTCGTGCGGCCTGTGCCACCAGAGCGCGAATCTCCTTTTCGGCTTGAGCGAGAGTGGATTCTTGACCGGGCTCGAGTTCGGCGCGGCCGAGGGGGAAAAGCAAAGCGATGGATTCAATGGCGGATTTCTGCGCGTTTAGTTCGTGGACTGTGGAATTTTCCAAATGGGATTCATCGAGTTTGCTGACGCCAGCGATCCAGGGGCCGCGTTCTTCGAAGCGCGTGATCCATTGCTGCGGCGCGGCGCCTGCGGCATCGAGCGCGCCGTCTTTGGCGGTGAGTTTCACGCTCGCGGGGGGACGCAAGAGCGCGTTGGCACGTTTGGCGACGATGGCGTCGTCGAGCGAATAGTAGGGAGCTAATTGCAGATCGGCGTAATTCGGATCGAGGCCGGCCTGCGCGACGAGTTTCTTGGGGTCTTCGGCCAAGGGGTCGCGGAATCCCTGGATGTGAAAGGTTCGGCCGTCTTTCGAATAAGAAACAACGACGATGCCGGGTTGCTGACGCAGTTGATGCAGGAAGCGCGACCATTCGACCAGCAGATACGTGGAGTAGACGCCCCAGGTGAGCAGAATCGCCGCGGCCACGGCTCCGGCGATAATCGCGGCGCGCGGTTTTTGCTTCTCCGCGGGCTTCTCGCGGTACTGCGTTTCGAGGAGCTTCGCGATGCGATCTTCGGCCGAACGGAACGGAGCCGCATCGCCTTTGAAATTCGCGAGCGCGGAGCTGTAGAAGCGCTGAATATCTTCGAGCGCTTCGTCCATGGCGACGCTGTAGCTTTCCGGCGCATGTCCGCGGATGGCTGCGGCGATTACGGCGCCGGGGCCTGTGACGACGCGAATTTGCAGCTCTTCGAACGTCATGTTTCCCAAAGTTTCGGTTTTTTCGGGCGTGAAGGAATCGCGCGCGAACTGTTGGATGGCGGAGAGCAGGCCCGCGACCATGTCTGCATCCTGCGATGCGGCGGTGGGAGCGACGACATGGCTGAGAACCAAGCCGGTTTCGCGATGAATCAAGAAAACTTGTTCGACGCGATAGAGCAGGCTGTGCATCATCACGATTTCCGCGAAGGGTCTGCCGGTGCGGAAGGATTCGATGCGCCACTTCAGGCCTTGCCAAGAGAGGCTGTGCTCGAGCGCTTCGTTGAAGGATTCGAGCATCGAGCGCAGCGTCTCGCTGATGGATTTGCGAATGGCGGGGCCCATGACGGGGAAGAGCGCGTCGGCTAGAACCTGTGGGTCGCGGCGCACGGATTCGCGCAGAGTTTCCTGGATGGTGGGAGCGAGAGCGTCGGCGAGAGCTTCGTCATCGCCTTTTTCGCGGCGCATTTGAATGGCTTCCGCGACGACGGAGCTTACGTCTTGCGTACGCCTTTCGAGATTTTCCAGGCGGTCCTGGATTGCCGCGATGCCTTCCTGCTCGGGCTTGACGATCAGTTCGCGCAGTTCTTCGTAGGCGTGGTTATTATCCGTCGGTGTGTCCGGAGCCTGCGCCACAGGGGCGCGGCGATGCGCTTGCTCGGCCATGTTGGAAGGAAGGTCTCGGCCCGGCGGGTTCACGGCGCGCCTCCCGCTGAGTTTCGCGATTCCTTATGCACTCGCTGGCTATTCTTCCGGCAGTTCGAATTTATTTTTCAGACGCAGGGAGAACTCGTTGAACAGGTCGGCGAGGCCGGCGCGATCGGTTTTCTCATCGCGCAGAACTTCGACTTCACGGTTCAACGCAGCAGCGGTGTCGCGGCGCAGCTTATCAATTTCGGCCGAGACGGATTTGGAGTGCTCGAGCAATTTGGTGCGCAATTCGCTGTGCCCGTCCGCCATCTGTTCTTCGAGCTGCGATAGCTTCTTCTCGATGATCTTGGCGCTGTCCTTGATTTCCCGCGAGATTTCCTTGGCGCCTTCGGTGCGCTCGGATTTTTCGGCCTTCAGGCGCTGACTGAGCGAATCCACTTCTTCCTTCATGTAATTGCTCAGAGTATCCAGGCGCTTGGTCATGTCTTCGCGCAAGGTTTCCACCGCTTTGGTTACGGTGTCTTCCAGTCGGGAAAAGCGCTTTTCGTAGTCGCGCATCTGCGACCCGAACAATATGTCGCGTATCTTGTCTACGTTTGCGCCTTCCGCGCTTTCTTTGCCGGATGAATTGGGGAGCTTCGCGTCCGCCGGGGATGCCATTTTCCTACCTCTCCTTTTATTGCCCTTAACGCCATGGCGGGGGGACCGTCGCGTGTTGGGGCGGGGCATGGCGGGGACAGTACTACGAAAAGGCGGGGCTCGCAATATACAGGTGGTTAACAGACAGTAGGACGAAGGTAGTGGACGTTCTAGGACTCGGAATCATCTCAAGTTGATAACTGCGCCGGCAGCTTGAGCGCTTATTTGTCGAGAAACGCTCGCAAGCGCGCGTATCCAGCGCGGCTGACGGGCAGTCGCGCACCGCTGGTGAGGACAGCGACGTGGCTGTCTTTAGCGTAAGGCTCAACCTTGACGACGCGCTCCAAATTTACGATGTAGGACCTGTGGATGCGCATGAAGCGCGAGGGGTCGAGCGCGGATTCCAGGCTTGAAATCGTTTGCTGCTTCAAATGCTTCTTGCCGTTGGCCGCGAGAGCGACGTAGTCGTCCTGAGCTTCGGCGTAATCGAGTTTAGCGACGGGAATGATGAGGACGCGCGTGCCGTCGCGCACGGCGATGCGATCGAGATACTGCGCCGGAGGGCGTGCGGCTGCGGCAAGCTCGGCGGCGGCCGGCGTCGCTTCAGGTAGTTTGCCTCCAAGGCGTTGCTTGGCGCGCGCTAGCGCGGCTTCGAAGCGATCGGCGCCGAATGGCTTAAGGAGGTAGTCCACGGCATGGACTTCGAATGCTTTGATCGCGTAGCTGTCGTAGGCAGTGACAAAAACGACGGCGGTGTCTTTGCCGATCAGTTCGAGGACTTCGAAACCGTCGAGCTTGGGCATTTGAATATCGAGGAACATCAGGTCGGGCTTCTGCTCGGCGACGGTTTTAACGGCTTCGAAGCCGTTGGCACATTCCGCGATTAGCTCGATTTCCGGATGGCTGGCCATGAATTCGCGCAACACCTGACGCGCGAGCTCTTCGTCGTCAACAACGACAGCGCGAATTTTTTTGGCGCGATCGCTCGTCATGATGGTTGTGTCTCGCTTTCGGCCGGGAGTGTCAAGGCCACGCGGTAACGGTCGCCCTCCGTCAAGATGCCAAACGTGGCGCGATTGCCGTAGCGAGCCTGGAGGCGTTGGCGCACGTTGACCAGGCCAACACCGCTTTTTCTCCGCGGCGGAGCTTCGGGGTCGAAGCTATTTTCTACGGTGATGGCCAGATCGCCGTTTTGCGAGCGAACGTCCAGGCGGATCCAGCCGCCTTCTACAAGATTAGCGATTCCGTGGACGACTGCGTTTTCCACCAGTGGCTGCAAGAGCAGCGGTGGCACCGGAACGGTCAGCGCAGCTTTATCAATATTTTCTTCCATTTGGATGCGCGAGCCGAAGCGAACTTTTTCGACGGCGAGGAATGCGCGGATTAGTGACAGCTCTTCTTCTAGCGGGATTGCGGCTTTCTCCCCGAGGCCCAGAGTGCGGCGCAGAAAGTCACCGAGAAGGATGCACATTTCGCGGGCTTTCGAAGCATCCGAGCTGGTAAGCGCGCTGATGGAATTCAGGCTGTTGAAGAGGAAGTGCGGATTGACCTGCGCTTTCAACGCGCGCAATTCGGCGTCACGCGCGAGTACGCTGGCCTTCATGACGCGCGCTTCTGCTTCGCGCGAGGCTTCGACGCCGATGATTACGTAGTAGAGAGCGACCCACAGAAGATAGAGCAGCAGGCCCGTGACGATCATCACGGGAATTTCGGGGCGGAAACGGCGGCTCAAGCCTTCGAACGACGGAAACCTGGAAAGACTGCTCGCAAGGCCCACTGCGGCGAACGCCCAGATGATGGCGGAGACGAGAGCGGCGGTGAGGTGCGTGCTCAGCAGGCGTCCGAGGCTGTACTTATCAAGAGGATTGCCACGGCAGGAATACCAGGAGGAGAGACACACCAGGGCGTGCAAGAAGCAGAGCGGGATCACCAAGGCGAGTGCCTCGACGTCGCTGATCTCGTGGAAAACCGTGAGGAGATAGGCCAGCAGACCCGTGATCGGAATCCAGGCGAAGAGGTAAATGACGATGCGCCGACGGCTGCTGAGAATAGGGTGCATTTGCGCGCTTAGTTCTTGACGACGATGCCGCCCATGATGGCGGCTCCCTTCACGATCAATTGTTTGCGGGGTGCGCCGGTGGGCGGCGGAGTCTGATCGGTTTCGTCAACATACCCGCCCATGAAGCCGATGCCTTCCATCACCACGTCCCAGGTATAGGGAACCTTGATTTCGCCGCCGCCCATCAGTGAGATGGCCTCGACGGTGGCGGAGTCGCCGTCAATATCGGCTTGCCTCAGGTCAATCTGAAAGCCACCGAAAATCGCGAGCACCTTGCCGCCTTTGAAGTTCTTGGAAGTGGTGCGCCGCTTAAAGCCGCTGAAAATGGCGACGTGATTGAATTCCGCGCCGGAGTCGCTGGATCCGCCGGAGCGCAGATAGTCCCACCAATCGCGTCCCGAAGACCCGGGGGCTGCGGGACCGATTGCTCGCCAAATCATCAACAGCCCGACGGCAATGACAATGAGGGGCCAGAACGTATCGAACCGAATGTGAACCAAGCCGGAATTTTCCAGGATCAGCAGGACGCCAAAGGTGACCAACACCGCGCCGATGGTCCCGCGGCCGCCCCGGCCACGGCAATCCATCAACATCACGGAGCCGCCTAGAAGGAAAACCACCGGCCAAAAATAGCTGAAGACGCGGTCAGCGTTGATCAAGCCTTGCTGATCGAGCAGGAGCACCACCCCGGCTGCGACGATGAGCGCGCCGAATGTGAAGCTCCAGCTGAACCGCCGGATATCATTGGCCATGCCGGTTTCCCTTGCGCGCACGGCGCGAACGGTTTTCGTGCGTCGCGAGCAAGATCGCGAGTCCCAGACCGACCAGCGCCAGCGGCCAGTAGCGCAGCAGTTCGCCGAGTGCTGGAACGTCGAGCCGCAACGAGAGGATATTCCAAATGTCAGTCAACATCGTGGAAAAGAACCACAGGTTGCTGGATTGCAGATGGCCAAGGCCGAGTTCACCCAATTGGAAGACGATGCCCAGCAGGATTAACAGCGTCGCCCCCGCTTCGGGGAAGCGCACACCCTCGAGAGTGGATGTCATCGACGAGCGTCCGTTCGCGTTTGTCATTTGCTTGTCTCCTGCTGGAAGCTTGTTGCGATCTTTGTTGCCGTTCACGAGGCGAGAATAGAGGATGGAGGGAGGGGCGTCGCGCGATATTCGGCGAGTGGCGGTTGGTTACCGGCGAATGGAGGTTATGGTGTGGGGCTGGAGGGTTTGAGCGGCGGGCCACGGAGACGCAAAAGCACAGAGTAATGAAGACGAAACCGCTACCACGCGCAGGTTTGCGCCGGAGCGTCGAGCAGCTGCGGCCAGTGCCACCGGAGCGCTTGTCAGCGACTAGGAGATCGTCATGCCGATCCAAAAAGCGGCGGTTAGGACGCCCGTGAGGATTAGCATGAGGCGCAGCCGCTTCTTGCGAACTGCGACTATGATTACGCCCATAGTGCAGAGCAGGAAGCCCAGCTCCGGCAAGAACAGCCGCGAGTTGAACGGGCTGACCGAAGAGGCGGCCGTATCCTGAAGCCAGACGGACGCAAACGAACTTGCGGCTGTGAGCGAGGCGGCGACGGCGCCCGCGAGCGCCATACCTTTCGCCCACTCCGGCACAACCCAACCTTTTTTCGCATCGCGCCAGTCAAACCAAGTCTGCGCGACCACCAATCCCACCACCACCAGAACGAACAGCGCCATGTCCCCGCTCCCTATGCACGTGTCGTTCCTGCCGGTGAAACTACAATTGCTTTACACCCAGCCGGAACGGCCCGAGGGCCGCTGCCGTCGAATCACATCCTCAGTACGCGGCCGCTCTTGCCGAGAGCGGCTTTGTTGCGTCGACTGACCCCATTGCCTTTTCTTTCTTGAATTGCTCTTCTTCTTCTGCCAAACGCTTCAACATCGCCTGAATCACGGTGCTGCCTTTCGGTGCCATTCCCAAGTCCCCTTAAACTACTCTTAAATCGTTGCCGTGCAAGCTCTTTCCGTCGCCTAAGACGGATTGAACTCGCCGGTCGTGATCATGCGCTCGCTCAAAACTCGCGCCTGAGTGAAACGTTCGATTACTTCGGGTGGCGTATCCGGCGGCAGTTCGCTCAGGATGCGCGCTAGTTCTTCGTCGAAAAGGTGGGTCACGAAGTCAGGGGTGTGAGCCACAGGATTGCCGTTGTCATCGAGAATATGCGTGACATCGCGATGGCGCATGCGTTGCGCGATCATCAGTCGATAGATGCGGTCAGTGGCGAGATCTTCCATGTAGCCATCGAGCAGACTGGCGCCGCGCCCGCTCAGAACTCCCTGGCGATAGCGAATCACGGTGCGCACGGCGGCGCGGGTGCCGTTCACCGTGCGTTTACCAACGCCCGTCGGAACCGGTCGCAAATCGGGATGGGCATTGTGATCGGCGGGACGCGCGTGCAATTGGTTCGGCGCGGGGAACTGGCTTACGGCGATTTCGTTCTGGTCGGGATGCCCGGTCCAGGCGCCGTCCATCAAGGACATGGCTTCGTTCTTTTTGTCTTTTTCGAGCGCCGCCAGAGCGCGGGCGTTCAGTTCGGCATCTTCACGGCTGGGATAAAGAGCAGTCATGCCGCCGATCGCGAGCAATCCGTGTTTGTGGCAGATTTCGGGAATCGTCGTGCGCAAGTTCTGGAAGAAGGCGACGTCGTGCGGGATGGTGTTGCGGTCCGGGAGTACCCAGTTTGAATCGTGCAAGTTGAAATGGATGAGGCTGGCCATGTAATCCCAGCGGCCCAGATTGAGCGCGAGGATGTGATCGCGGAGATTGTAGGCGAACTCTTCCATTTGATACGCGAGGGGGTGGGATTCGACTAGCGCCATGCACTTGATGTAGTTCTGGGGCCAACCCTTTGCGCGGGCGATCGAACGGAAAAGGTCGCGCCACCACAGCGCTTCGTCCGCGGATTCGGATTTCGGGATGTAGAAAGTGAGCGGGTGCTTCAATTCTTCCGGCTTCACCTGGTAGGCGATCAGCGCGACATCGAAGAGGGACGCGGGTAGCGCTTCGCCGTTAAGCACGCCGGTCTGCCGCAGATGAAGGCCACGCGGACGAAGGGAGATCACCGTCTTGCCTGGCTCGATGCCGACAGTGCGGTTGCGCTTTTTGTCGAAGTAATTTAGTTCGCCGCGCAGGGCCGCGAGAATATTCGCGATGCCTTGAGTGAGATGCGGCCAAGCATTTGCCATGGAGTCTTCGAGATCGAGCATTACGCCTGGAGCGCCGGAGTTGAGCATCTTTACGACGAGTTCGGCGTCGTCGGCCGGGCCGGTCATTTGATTGCGCTGATCCTGGCACCATTCCGGCAGCTCGATCTGCCAGGAGTCGTGCGTTGCATGTGACGAGTGCAGGTAGTTGGGGAGATGACCCTGGTGAGCGGATGCGAGGACGGAAGCGCGACGGCCAATTAGATCGCGCTGGCGTGGAGTGAACGCGCGGTGAAGCGGCAGTAAAAATTCGATGAAACCCTTGGAAAGGTCGCGAGCAGGATCGAAGCCGGCCGGCGCGGCGTTCATCGCTTGAACGGGCTCGGGTGAGAGATTCAATTGAGATCTCGTGCTCGCCATTGCTGCAAAAACTCCGCCTCCGGTCTCATGCAACGCCTACATGACTTTTCTGATGATGTTCTGTTCGCTCGGTCACGGGGCGACGAGTTGAACTGGAGCAGATCGTCGAATTTCAGCGGATTGCCGCTGAGAGGCGAAAAGAAAGGGCAATCTGGATTCCAAAAGAGGTTACAAAACATTTCGCCTAGCCTCGGGCTACATCATAGAAATTGTTAGAGATACACCGTTCGTACGGCACTGCGAGCGCCAGAAACGCAATTTCTGGAGTCTCGATGCTTGTCGGGGCGTCTTGGACCGGCAATGGATTGTCCTAATTAGGCAACGATTTACACCACCGTTACGTCGGGACACGAACCACTCTGACGGAGCCTCGTGCCGGCTATCTAGCCGGTAAATCCTGTATAAGACGGGTAGCGCCCCGGCTGCCAGCGCAGTGCAATTTGCATCACTCTCCGCAATTCGCGGTAGGCGGCGGGCCGGATTTCTCTGCTAGGATAGCCGAGGTCATGCGAAAACCTTGGGTCATCGCGCATCGCGGAGCGTCCGGGCATGCGCCGGAGAACACGCTGGCGGCTTATCAGCGCGCCGTGGAATTGGGCGCGGGATTTATTGAAACCGACCTGCACCTTACGCGCGACGCGCGGTTCGTCGCGATTCACGATGCCACGCTGGAGCGCACCAGTAACGGGCGGGGGAACGTCCACGACTTCACGCTGGCGGAGCTGCGCAAGCTGGACGCGGGTATGTGGTTCGACCGCGAGTTCATGGGGCAGCGGATACCGACGCTGGAAGAGATTTTGGAGTTTGCGAACAAGCATGATGTGATTTTCTATCTGGAAGTGAAATACGACGCCGCGTGGGGAATGCATCATTCGTTGGCGGGGGCGCTGCAAAAATCGCAGAGCGCGGCGCGGACGATCGTGATTTCGTTTGACGAGTCCACTTTGACGGCTTTGCGGCAAGTGGACTCGACGATGATGATGGGTCTATTGGTGGACGAAGCACGCCGAGACCATGCCAAAGCCGCAATCGAACTGGGAGTTCGGCAGCTGTGTCCGCGGGCGGATCTGGTTACTCCGGAATTGGTGGAGGAAGCTCACCGGCTCGATTTGCAAGTCGCCACGTGGACGGTGGATGACACCGAAACGATGCGTGCGATGGTGGCCGCGGGGGTGGACGGCATTATGACGAATTATCCTGACCGGCTGCGGGCTGTGCTGGAAGACCGGCAAAGTTAGGCTTCGAGAGCCTGGAAAATAGCGCGGCGAATTGCGCGAGGGTGAGTTGTTCGGCGCGAGCGTCTGAGCGCAGGCCGGTAGCGGCCAGGGCGTCGTGGATTTTTTGATCGTCAGCGATCTCCAGCAAATTGTTGCGCAGCGTTTTTCGTTTCTGAGCGAAGCAAGCCTGCACGAATTCTAGGAGGCGTTTTTCATCGGCCACGTTGAGGTGTGCGCGCTCGCCGGGTAGAGTCATGCTCACGAGCGCGGATTTGACCTTCGGCGGCGGGTGAAAGGCGCCCGGTGGAATACGCAGCGCGATTTTCGGGTGGGCGTAGAACTGGCAGAACGTGGAGAGATAGCCGTAGTCGCGTACGTTGGGCCGCGCGACGATGCGCTCCGCGACTTCCAGTTGGATCACGATGTGAATCGAAGCGATTTGGCCAGCCCAGTGAAACAGATGATGGAGGATGGGCGACGTGATGTAGTAAGGCAAATTCCCGTAGACGTGAAAGTTTCCAGTGGCGAGGCGTCCGATGTCAGTCTCGAGCACGTCGCCGGAAACGACCTCGACGCCGGGCCACTGTTGGGGTTGGGCATCCGCGGATGCTCGCAGGCCTTCGGCCAATCTCGGATCCGCTTCGACGGCGATGACGCGGCGGCCATCGCCCGCGAGAAATTGCGTCATTTCGCCGTGGCCGGGGCCGATTTCGACCCAAATGTCATTGGGGCCCAGCGGTAGGGTGGCGAGTATGCGTTTGCGCCACCCAATATCGCCGAGAAAATGTTGTCCCAGCCGTTGTCGCGCCATTGCGACGCCGAGTGTAGCAATGCCCAGCGGTTACGAACAAATTTCAGCTGGCGTTGCAACGTGCTCTGTGGCTGCGAGCGCCACTGGCGTAGCGTGTACTTGAGGCGCTGTGTCGGTTGATGCGGGCCGGAATGCCTTGACGAAGCCAGTGGCTTCCGCTACCGTTTTCGATTCGGCTTGCCATCCATGAAAATTTTATTCATAGCGTCCGAAGGGCTGCCGTACTCGAAAACGGGGGGGCTGGCGGACGTGGTGGAAGCGCTTCCCAAAGCGCTGGTCGAAATGGGGCACGAAGTGGGGGTGCTCCTGCCTTGCTACCGCGGAAACAAAGTTACTTCCACGCTTGTTTCGAGTGTGACTGTCGCGCTCGGGGATCGTTTGCGGTTTCCAGCGATCGGTGAGGCGGCGCCTGTTGCTGGTGTGCGTTATTTCTTCGTGGGCGACCGGGGATACTTCGACCGCGAACAGCTGTACGGCGAAAAAGGCGCGGATTATCCGGATAACGCGGAACGCTTCGCGGAATTCGCGCGCGTGGGCATCGAATTCATGAAGCGCGTGTGGCTTCCGGACGTGGTGCATTGCCACGACTGGCAAACGGCGCTGATTCCGGTGCTGTTGCGCACGCAGCACGCCGAGGATCCGGTGGTACGCGGACTGCCGTCGATTTTTACGATCCACAATATCGGTTATCAGGGATTGTTTCCGCAAACCGTGATGCGCACGATCGGATTGCCGGACCGGCTTTTCACGATGAACGGGCTCGAATTCTATGGCGGCGTGAATTTTCTGAAAGGCGGCCTGATCTACGCGGATTTTCTTACGACCGTCAGCCGGCGCTACGCGCAAGAGATTCAGACGCCGGAGTACGGAAATGGCCTGGACGGAGTGATTCGCGGCCGCGCGGACCGGCTGGTCGGTATTCTGAATGGCGTGGACTACGCGGTGTGGAGTCCCGAGGTGGACACCTACATCGCGCAGAATTATTCGGCGCACAATCTGGAAGGCAAGAAAGCCTGCAAGAAGGACTTGCTGCAGGTGTTCAAGCTGCTCGGCGGGATATCAGACACCCTCGAGCGGCCTGTGATTGGGATCGTTTCACGGTTTGTGGATCAGAAGGGCTTCGATTTAATCGCTCAGGTTGCCACCGAGCTACTCAGGGAGAATGTTTCGCTGATCGCGCTGGGGACGGGCCAGCCGGAATATGAAGCGATGTTCAAGGAGTTGGCGGAAAAGCATCAGGGACGAGTAGCGGTGAAAATCGGCTATGACAATGCGCTGGCGCATAAAATCGAAGCCGGCGCGGACATTTTCCTGATGCCTTCGCGGTACGAGCCTTGCGGGTTGAATCAGATATACAGCCTGCGATATGGTACGGTCCCGGTGGTGCGCGCGACGGGTGGACTGGACGATACGATCCAGAGTTTTGACACCAAGACCCAGAAGGGAACAGGCTTCAAGTTCGAGGCATACGATGGACGGGCGCTCATGGAGAGTGTGCGGGCGGCATTGAAATTGCACCGTGAACCCAAGATTTGGCAGACCTTGCGAAAGAACGGCATGGCCAAGGATTTTTCGTGGAAGGCTTCGGCGGCGGCATATGTCACACTGTATGAAGCAGCTAAGAGGTCTCGAATCCCGCGCGTTTCGGGGACATCTAAAGCATAGCGCCAAAAGCTCTTGCCGCATTGAGGGGCAGGTGTGGGCGCGACAAGGGAAAAAAATGTCAGAGAATATCCAGGCGGTAAGTGACGCAAGCTTCGAGGCGGATGTGGTCGAAGCGAGCAAGACTCAGCCCGTGATGGTGGACTTCTGGGCGGACTGGTGCCGGCCGTGCCACATGTTGACGCCGACGGTGGAAGAAATCGCCAAGGAACACGCGGGGAAATTGAAGGTAGTGAAGTTGAACGTGGATGAAAACATCAACGCCGCGGGCAAGTTCAATATTCGCGGAATCCCCACTCTGCTGGTTTTCAAGGGCGGCCAGGTAGCCGATCAGATCGTCGGCGCGGTGCCCAAAGAGCAGATCGAGAAAGTCCTCCAGCGCCACATTTCCTAGGCGCGATTCCCCGGCAGGACCATGGTTATGAGCGGCGGAAGCCCGAACGCGCAACCGGCCGATTCTGGGCCGGAATTGAAAGCGTGCGCGGTCTGCGGAGAGGAATTTCTGTGCGCAGCGCGGGTGGCGGGTTGTTGGTGTGAAGAAGTGAAGCTCACGAAGCAGGAGCTGCTTGCGCTGCGCGGGCGGTATGCGGATTGTTTGTGCCCGCGATGTCTTTCTGCGGCGGCGGGCGCGGCTACGGCTGCGATTCCGCCGGCGAAAAATGGACAATGAGTCGAGCAGCTAAAGCCGAGCCGGAGCGGTGCCATTGGGCACAGAAGCCGCTCATGGCGGAATATCACGACAAGGAATGGGGAAGGCCTGTTCATGATGACCGCGTGCTATTCGAATTTTTGATTCTCGAAGGCGCGCAGGCGGGTTTGAGCTGGGAGACGATTCTCAATAAGCGCGAGAACTATCGGCGGGCGTTCGACAATTTCGATGCCGCGAAAATCGCGCGTTACGATGGACGGAAAGTGCGCAAATTGCTGGCGGATGCGGGCATCGTGCGCAACCGGCTGAAAATCTCCGCGACGATTTCGAATGCACAGGCGTTTCTTGCGGTGCGGAAGGAATTCGGCACGTTTGACAAGTATATCTGGCAATTTGTCGGCGGCCGTCCCAAGAGGAACAACTGGCGCAGTTCGCGCGGCGTCCCGGCGCGCAACAGCGAATCGGACGCCATGAGTAAGGACCTGAAACGCCGCGGCTTTCGCTTTGTGGGAACGACGATTTGCTACGCGTTCATGCAGGCCGTGGGGTTGGTGAACGATCACGCCCGGGATTGCTTCCGCTATTAAGGCAGCTGCCTAACATCCACCTCGGAACGTGGGGTCGGAAACCACTCTAAAATCAAATTCAGCCGGCGCACGCGACTTATCGCGACCTAGGCAGATATATTGATAGTCGCATGAGCATCTCGGATAAAGATGTTGCGCTAAATACGGCGGTGGGTGTTGCACTGGTTCTGGGTTTGATTTGTTTCTGTGTTTCTTTCCTCGCCAGTGTCGCCATCGCAATCAATACTGGCCTTATTCCCCTTCGTCTCTTTGAACCCGCTCCCCCATTGCGGTGGCACGAAAAGCTGGCATGGTGCGCCTGCGTTGGCGTGCCGTGCTTGTTTTCGTGGCTCGTTCTGCGCCAGACGTATCGCTTTTTCCGCAACCTTTCACTCCCAAGATAACGAGACATCGAGCTTAGTTTTGCTTCGGCCCATTGAGACCACCTCGGCAATCGAAAACTTGACGCACGGCCATAGCACGGCCCTTCTTGCGCGCGAGACTGGCGAAGGGTAGGATTGGTTGTTGCTGTTTTTTGATTTGGCCTGCCTGTAGTGCTTCTAGTGTGAACGAGAACGGGGAAAGTGCGGCTTGATGGAGCTTGGGGGCGGCTAGGGTGACCGAGAAGTCGCGAACGAAGGCTATCTGTGTAGTCGGCGCGCAGTGGGGCGACGAAGGTAAGGGCAAGGTGGTGGATTATCTTGCTCAGTCGTTTGATTACACGGCGCGTTATGCGGGCGGCCACAACGCCGGACACACCGTCATCTTCAACAATCATCGTTACGTGCTGCAGTTGATTCCCAGCGGAATTTTGCGCCCGGAAAAGAAGGCAGTGATCGGGGCTGGGACGGTGGTCGATCCCGCGGCGCTGGTTGCGGAGCTTGAGAATCTGAAGAGGTCGAGCATTGATGTGCGCGGGCGGTTGTTCCTGAGTGATCGCGCGCATCTGATATTTCCCTATCATCGCGAAATGGATAAGGCGGCGGAATCGGCGCGGGGCGCGGCGGCGATTGGCACGACTTCGCGCGGGATCGGTCCGGCGTACGAGGACAAGATGGCGCGGCGCGGGATTCGCGTGATCGATTTGTTCGATCCCGACGGCTTCAAGGAAAAATTAGAGCGCGTGATTGCGGAGAAGAACGCGATCAGCCGCGCGACGTATGGGCATCCGCTGGAAACGGCGGGCCTGTTGGAGCAATATCTGGAAATTGCGGCGCACATTCGCGGATTGGTGACCGATACGTGCGTGCTTCTGAATCGTGCGCTAGACAATGGCGAATCGGTGCTATTCGAAGGCGCGCAGGGCACCATGCTGGATATTGACCATGGGACCTATCCGTACGTCACATCATCAAATGCTACGTCTGGTGGAGTGGCGACCGGTTTAGGAGTTGCTCCGACGCGAATTTGCGGAGTGGTTGGCGTGACCAAAGCCTATACGACGCGGGTGGGGAGCGGGCCGTTTCCCACGGAAATGCCGGACCTGGATGCACAGGCCGTACGCGAACGCGGGCAGGAATTTGGCGCGGTGACAGGGCGTCCGCGACGGTGCGGGTGGCTCGATCTGGTCGTCTTGAAATACGCTAAAATGCTGAACGGCATTGATTCGCTGGTGGTGACGAAGCTGGACGTGTTCGATACTCAGCCAGAGATTAAGGTGTGCACCGGTTATCGCCTGAAGGGTCGGCCGCTAGACGATATGCCGGCGGATGTGGAAACGCTGATGCAAGTCGAGCCGGTGTACCGGACACTGCCAGGTTGGCAGAAGCCGACCCCGAGAATTCGCGACGTGAAGGAACTGCCGGAAGCGGCGCGGAATTATCTGGATTTTATTTCGAATGAGTTGCAAGTTGAAATCGGCATGATTTCCACGGGGCCGGAACGCGACGCTACGATCGTCCCGAGAGATACGAAGCTCGCGTCCTGGCTGTGATACGGCATGTTTTCCTACGAAGCAGCGCGCGCCAAGGTGATGGAAGTGATTCGCGCGCGGCCGTGCGCGCCTCCTCCTGCAACTGAAACTATTGAATTCGCGCAGAACCCCTCGCAAGTCCTGGGACGGATTGTGGCTGAAAATGTGGTGGCCGACCGGAATTATCCCCCGTTTAATCGTTCAACTCGCGATGGATATGCGGTGCGTGCGGCTGATGCGGCGCACGCGGGCGCGAAGCTGCGACTGATCGGCGAGAGCCGCGCCGGCGGGCCGTTCGAAGGCGTCGTGGAACCCGGCACTTGTGTACAGATCATGACCGGCGCGCCGCTGCCGCGAGGTGCCAATTCGGTCGTGATGAATGAGCACTCGCGAGTGGAAGGCGACCACGTGATTGTCGAGCAAGCCGCACGCGAGGGTGCTCACTACGTGCTGGAGGGGCAGGAGACTCGCGTCGGAGAAAGCGTGCTGCAGCGCGGAAAGCGGATCGGCTACGCAGAGCTTGCGATCGCGGCGCAGGTGGGGCGATCGCGGTTGGTGGTTGCCAAGAAGCCGCGCGTCGCGATCCTTTCGACGGGCGATGAAGTGATCCCGGTCGATCAGCCTCCGAAGAAATTTCAGATTCGCAATAGCAACAATGTCTCGCTGGCTGCGCAAGTGGCGCTCGCGGGCGGCGAGCCGGTGATGCTGGGCGTTGTGCATGACAATCTGGAGCAGCTGCGAGCGGGGATTCAGAAGGCTCTGGACGCGGATATTGTCGCGATTACCGGTGGAGTTTCGGTGGGGAAGTACGATCTAGTGGAACAAGTGCTGAAGGAGCTTGGGACCGAGTTTTACTTTGATGCTGTGGCGATTCGCCCCGGCAAGCCAGCGGTTTTTGGTTTCTGCCAGGGGAAGCCGGTGTTTGGATTGCCGGGAAATCCTGTCTCGACGATGGTGACCTTCGAGCTATTCGTGACGCCAGCGATTGACCTTCTGAGCGGGCACACTCCGCATCCGTTGAAGGTGTTGAAGGCGAAATTGGCGCATCCGGTGAACGAAAAACCGCCGCTCGCGCATTTTTTGCCCGCGCGATTGAGTTGGCCGAACGGCGAGGCGACGGTCGAGATGATTCATTGGGAAGGCTCGGGGGACATCGGCTCGGTGGTGAAAGGCAATTGCTTTCTGGTGGTACACGAATCGAAATTGAGTTTTGCGGTGGGGGAGATGGCGGACGTTTTGCCGCGCCGCGGGCTGTTTTAATCTCCAGCTTGGGCGAGTCCTGGTCGGGCGTGGCATGCTCGTTCGCAATGGCGGCGCGAGAAGAGCAGATCCCTCGTTGCGGCTGCGCAGCTCGCTAGGGATGACATTCTTCGTTAGCCATCTTGACTCGGATACAACCGAAACTTCATGGCAAAGCTTTCGCATTACGACAAGAAGGGCAATGTGCGCATGGTGGACGTGACGGCGAAGCCGGCTACGTCGCGTACGGCAGTGGCGCACGCGTTCATTCGCATGCAACCCGGCACTGTCCGGAGCATCCGGCGCCTAAAATCTCCCAAGGGCAATCCGTTGGAAGTCGCGCGGATCGCGGGAATTACGGCTGCGAAGCGCACGTCCGAGCTGATTCCACTTTGTCATCCCCTCTCTTTGACTCACGTAGATGTGAGCGCCAAGCTATGCCAGAATGGAATTGAGGTCACCTCCGAGGCGACGGCTACGGGCCCGACCGGAGTCGAGATGGAAGCACTAGTGGCGGCGTCCGTGGCAGCGCTCACCATTTACGATATGTGCAAAGCGCTTGAGCGCGGCATGGAAATCACCGAGTTGTATCTGGTAAAGAAGACGGGTGGGGGAAGCGGGACCTATCTGAGGCCTGGGAAGCGCGCGAAACGATGACTCCGATGAAGGACGTCAAAGTGCTGGTCGTGGATGATAATGCGCTGATCCTCGACCTGCTGATGAAGGGCCTGATGCCGCATTGCGACGCGCGCGCGGCGGCGGATGGCGCGGATGCGCTGCTGAAAATCGTGGATGATCCACCGGATTTAGTGGTTTGCGACTACCGCATGCCGGGCCTTGATGGTCGCCAGCTTTACGAAAAATTGCGCGGGCGGCAGCAGACCAAGTCCATTCCATTTATTTTTCTGGCCAGCCGCAGCGATATCGAAGAAAAATTGCGGCCGATTGTCGAGGGCGTCGAAGAATTTATTCCCAAGCCGTTTTTCCTGAAAGATCTGGTGCGCCGCGCGAAGAAAGTGGTGGACCGGCTGCAGCTGGAGAAGTTGCAGAATCGCCAAGTGCGGCCGGGAGTGATTCAGGGCCGCTTGGAAGAAATGTCCATCATGGATTTGATGCAGTCGCTCGAAATGGGGCAGAAGTCGTGCCAGCTCTCCGTGCGCCGCGGCGAAGAAAGCGGCGACCTCTTTTTTGCGTCTGGGCAATGCAAGGACGCGCGCCTCGGAGCGCTCGAGGGGGAGGCGGCCGTGTTTCAGGCGGTGCGCTGGCCGGACGGCGAGTTTGAGATTGATTTCAACCGGGCGCCCACGCGCGACACCATTTCGCGAACAACCACTGGTCTCTTGATGGAAGCGCTGCGATTGATGGATGAGGGGCAGCGCGACGGCGCCAACGAGGACGCCGAAGTCACCGAAGGTTAGCGCCCGCTGACCCCCCCATGCGAGTCGTCATTCTCACCGTAAGTGATTCCGTATCTGGCCAAAAACACGTAGACAGCTCCGGACCTGCCGTCGCCGGGCGGTGCGCGGAACTCGGTTGGCAGATTGCGCAGGCTGCCATATTGCCGGACGATCGGGAGGCCATCGGCGCGTTTTTGAAAAAGACCGCCGATTCGAAGGAAGTTGATCTAATTCTGACGACAGGTGGAACCGGTGTGGGACCTCGCGATGTGACCCCCGAAGCGACGATTGCCGTGGCCGAGCGACTAATTCCCGGATTCGCGGAGCAAATGCGCAGCGAGGGCTTGAAGAAAACGGCGCGCGCAATTCTGTCGCGCGCAGTGGCCGGAATTCGCGGCACGACGATCATCGTGAATCTGCCTGGAAGCCCTCGCGGAGCGGTGGAATCCCTCGATGCGATCGCCGCGTTACTGCCCCACGCAATTGACGTATTGCACGGCGCCCGTCATTAACATTTCTTTACAATCGAAAAAGTGCTCCGCGTACCGCCGCGACGTGCGGCTGCTGGCGTTTACCGATCTTCGGGCGGATGTTGCTAGCTGAGGCTTGACCGCTGTGCTAGGATGCGCTGTTCGTTTGAAGTTCTTTTTGGCGATGCCGAGCCAATACATTCCGATTTTGATTTATGCGCTGCTTGCGGCGGCGTTCCCCGCAGTCACTCTCGCTATTTTCAAATACATTCGCCCCGACTCGAAAGCAACAGGCGCGAAGCTGGAGCCCTACGAATGTGGCGTTCCGCCGGAAGGCACCGCGCGCGGGCGTTACTCGGTGCGTTTTTATATTGTGGCGATTTTGTTTGTGATTTTCGACGTGGAGACGATTTTTCTTTTTCCCTGGGCGATTCGCTACGGGCAACTGGGAATGTATGGATTGGCCACGATGATCGTGTTCCTCGGAATTCTGCTGGTTGGCTATGTGTGGCTCTATCGCAAGGGCGCACTGGATTGGGTTTAGGCGCGCCGCTCGAAGTCTTAGTGCGTTGCCGCGAAACTTGGGCCCGCGCGAAGTGGAATTGACGTTGTTTTTTGGGGTGTGATAAAAAGGCGGGCTGCGAACGACGTGCGCGGAGAAGCTGGCGGCGCACGGTTAACGACCGCAGCCGATCGGACCGATGGTCAACGACCCCTCGGAAAAGGATCCCGCCGCAAAGCCGCCGGAAAGCACGGCGGAAAAAACTGCTATTCCCGCCAAGCCCGCCAGTCCCGAGGCAACTTCGCAGACCGCTGCCGCGTCTCCGCCGGCCAAACCCGCCGCGCCCTCGGCTCCAGCCTCAGCAACGCCGCCTAAAGCGCCGGCAGCAGCGCCTCCGAAGGAAGCTCCGCCAAAACCTGTTCCGCTCGACAACGAACTAGTGCAGCGACTCAAGGCGAAATTCGGCGAGGCAATTCGCGAGGCTTCGCTCGACCGCAAGCAAGCGATTGTTCTGATCGCCGCCGAACAACTTCGAGAAATCTCGCGTCATTGCCGCGACGAAGAAAGGTTCGACATGCTGGTGGACTTGACCGCAGTGGATTGGCCGAAACGCGAGAAGCGATTCGACATCGTGCTGAATTTGTATTCGTTCGCGAAGAACGAGCGGTTGCGATTGAAGGCGCACGCGGCGGAAAGCGAGCCGGTGCCGAGCGTTTGCGAAGTGTGGCCAGCGGCGAATTGGCTGGAGCGCGAATGTTACGACATGTTCGGCATCGTGTTCGAAGGGCACCCGGATTTGAAGCGAATTCTGATGCCCGACGAGTGGCAAGGGCATCCGCTGCGCAAGGATTACGACATTTTGAAGCAGGACACGGATTGGGTCCGCGAAAATCTGGGGATTGAGAGCGGGCAGTAGCGGCAAACGAGCGATCGAGCGAATGGCCGAGCAACGCATCAACGAGAGAAGCCACGTCAGCACCACGGTACTGGGCGCGGACGAAATTATTTTGAACATGGGGCCGCAGCACCCTTCCACGCACGGCGTGCTGCGCGTGAAATTGAAGCTCGATGGCGAGCGCGTGGTGGGGTCGGAATGCATTATCGGGTATTTGCATCGCGGCGTCGAGAAGATCGCGGAACATCGCAGCTACCAGCAATTTGCGCCGTACGTGGATCGTATGGACTACGTGGCGGCGGTTTCGAACGGGCTAGGTTACTGCGAGGCCGTGGAGAAATTGCTGGGCGCGGAAGCGCCGCCGCGCGCGCGCGTCGTGCGCACGATTCTGACGGAATTGCAACGCATCGCGAGCCACTTGCTGTGGCTGGGAACGCATGCGCTCGATATTGGAGCGCTGACGCCGGTTTTCTATTGTTTCCGCGAGCGCGAAGAGATTCTGAAGATCTTCGAGAGATATTGCGGGGCGCGGCTGACGACGCATGCGTTCCGCATCGGCGGATTGCAGTACGAGACCTACGACGGGTTCGAGCAGGACGTAAAGCGTTTCTGCGACGACTTCAGCACCAAAATTGATGAGTACGAGACGCTGCTCACCGAAAACCGGATTTGGGTGGGACGTACCAAGGGCGTCGGGATTTTGAGCGCCGAAGATGCCATCGCGATGGGCGTGACTGGGCCGGTGCTACGCGCCAGCGGCGTGAAATGGGATTTGCGCAAGGCGCAACCTTACGCCGCGTACGATCAGTACGAATTCGAAATTCCCACGCGCACGACTGGCGATACGTATGACCGTTACGTGGTGCGCATGGAGGAAATGCGGCAATCGCGGCGGATTTGCCTGCAAGCGATCGAAAATATTCCGGTAGGGCCGATCATGGCGCGCATCGGAAAAGTGCTGAAGCCGCCGCCGGGCGAAGTTTACCACTCGATTGAAGCGCCGAAGGGCGAGCTGGGTTATTACATTGTCAGCGACGGAACCACGCAGCCTTATCGCGTGCGCGTGCGGCCGCCGTCATTCATCAATTTGCAGGCGTTTGACAAGATGGCGCGCGGCGCGCTGATCGCGGACGTTGTGGCGATCATCGGAACAATTGACATTGTGCTGGGGGAAGTGGATCGCTAAGAGATGAGCCGCCTAATTACACCAGACATTCTGCGGTACGTGCTACCCGTGATTTATGCGGTGGTGATCGTGATGGTGTTGCCGCTGCTGGCGGGCTACATCGTCTTGATGGAACGCAAAGTGATGGCGGATATGCAGGCGCGGCTGGGGCCGATGCGCGTGGGGCCGCATGGCTTGCTGCAACCCATCGCAGACGCTGTGAAATTGCTGCTGAAGGAAGACATCATTCCGGACAACGCGGACCGGCTGATGTTCTGGCTGGCGCCGCTGGTGAGCGTGACGATGGCGCTCCTGGCTTATTCAGCGCTGCCGATTGGTCCGGCATTTCAAATCGCCGATCTGAACATTGGATTGCTTTTTATCGTGGCGATCAGCTCGCTCGGGATTTACGGCATTGTGCTGGGTGGGTGGGCTTCGAACAGTCACTATTCGTTGCTGGGCGCTTTGCGCAGCGCGGCGCAGTTGGTGAGCTACGAGACGGCAGCGGGGCTGGGACTCGTGTCCGTGTTGCTTCTGGCCGGTTCGCTTTCGATGAAGGACATCGTGCAGGCGCAGCTCGACCAGGGAGTGTGGTTCATTTTTTCGGTACCGTTTGGATTTTTTATTTACCTGGTCGGTTCGATGGCCGAAACCAACCGCGCGCCATTCGATTTGCCGGAAGCGGAATCGGAATTGGTCGCCGGTTACATGACGGAGTATAGCGGGTTTCGCTGGTCGCTCTACTTTCTGGCGGAGTACGCGAACATGGTGATAGTCGCCGGGATCGCGACCACCGTGTTTCTGGGCGGCTGGCTGCGGCCGCTGGCGAGTTTCCACGAACATTTTCCTGGAACGTCCATCGAATGGCTGGATGCGTTTCCTTCGCTGCTCACGTTCGGTGTGGCGGTCTATTGCGTAACCCTTGCGCCAAAACAGCCTGTAAAAATTCAGAAAATGGTCATGCTCGCGGTGGCGATTTTGTGTTTTTTGCTTTCGGGGGCGTTGTTAGGCGCGCTATTCGCGCCAGTGGGTGTGATGCAGGGTATCCACGGCGCGTTTTGGTTCCTAGCCAAGGTATTTGCATACCTCTACGCGTTTCTGTGGATCCGATTTACTTTTCCGCGCTTTCGGTTTGACCAGTTGATGCGGCTGGGGTGGCGATTCCTGATTCCCCTGGCGCTGGTGAACGTGATTGGCGTGGCGGTGGCGATTGTGCTGCGGCAGCAGTTGGGTTGGGGGCCGATCGTGTCGTTGATTCCGACGACCTTGGCTACGCTTGGTGTCGCCATTTGGCTGGCGAAAGATGATGCGCCGGTGGCGGCGGTGCAGACGGCGGATGGTGAATAGATGTACTTGCTGAATAGCCTGCTATTTTATTTTTTCAGTGCGCTGGCGGTGGCGTCGGCCATTTTGATGGTGACGCGGCGGAATATCGTGCACGCGGCGGTCTTTCTGATTACCACGCTGCTTGCGACGGCCGGGATTTTTCTGCAATTGCAGGCGGAGTTTCTTTTCATTGTGCAGGTGATCCTCTATGTGGGCGGGATCATGGTGCTGTTTGTCTTCGTGATCATGCTGGTGAATCTGGACGTTTCGATGCGCCTGGTGCAATTCAACCGGCAATGGCTGGTGGCGGGAGTACTAACGCTCGTGCTGGCCGCGCAGATCTTCTTTGCACTTTTGGCGGGGCGGACGGCGCTGCGTTTGCCGGAGATGGCCGCGAATATCTCGCCGAAGAATACGGAGGCGATCGCGGACGCGCTTTTCAGCAAGTACATGCTGCCGTTTGAGATTGCTTCGATTTTGCTGCTGGTGGCCATGGTGGGCGCGGTGGTGATGGCTAAGCGGAGGGTGTGATGATCCCGGTGGATCATTATCTGTTTTTGAGTCTGGCGCTTTTCACGATTGGCGTGATCGGCGTGCTGACCCGGCGCAATGTGATCATCATGCTGATGTCCATCGAATTGATTTTGAACGCGGTGAACATCAATTTGATGGCTTTTTCGCGCATGTGGGGAACGGTGGATGGGCAGGTATTCGCGATTTTCATTATCACCGACGCGGCTGCTGAAGCCGCTGTGGGGCTAGGCATCATCCTGGCGTTCTTTCGCAATCGCGAGACCGTGCTTGCGGATGAGATGGACATCCTGAAATGGTGAGTGCCGCCGCATGAACGCGCCCCAGCCATATTTCCTCGATCATATCTGGCTGATCCCGATGTTCCCGCTGCTGACGGCGGCGGTTATGCTCTTCTACGGGCGGCGCCTGCAGAAGAACATCATCGATTTGCTGTGCGTGGGGAGCGTGGGTATTTCGTTTCTATATTCTGTCGGTGCGTTCTTTCAATTAATTGCGAAGCCTGAAGGCGAGCGGCTTGCGACCAAGATTCTCTTCGAGTGGATTCCCGCGGGGCCGTATCACCTGTTGGACGGGCGGCTGGCGCACTTCGTCGCTGACTGGGGATTTCAGATTGACCCACTATCGGCAGTGATGATCCTGGTGGTCACCGGCGTGGGCCTGCTGATCCATATTTATTCCACGGGTTATATGGCGCACGAAGGCGGTTATTACCGCTTCTTCGGTTATTTAAATTTGTTTATGTTCGCGATGCTGATTTTGGTGCTGGCGAACAATTTGGTGCTGCTCTTTGTGGGCTGGGAAGGCGTAGGGACTTGCAGTTATTTGCTCATCGGATTTTATTTTCATCGGAAATCGGCTTCGGATGCGGGGAAGAAAGCTTTCATCGTCAATCGGGTTGGCGATGCGGGGTTTTTGCTGGGTATTTTCTTGACGTCCGCGCTGCTGGGGACCGTGCGCTTTACCGAGCTAGCCCCGGCGCTCGCGGCGGGACACTTCAAGATGGGCGATCCGTTGATCACAGCAATTGCGTTGCTGTTTTTTGTGGGCGCGACGGGAAAGTCAGCGCAGATTCCGTTGTACGTGTGGCTGCCGGACGCGATGGAAGGCCCGACTCCCGTGAGCGCTTTGATCCATGCGGCGACGATGGTGACCGCGGGCGTGTACATGGTGACGCGGACGAATGCGATTTACCAGATGGCGCCGAAGGCCATGGCGCTGGTGGCGCTGGTGGGCGCAATTACGGCACTATTTGCGGCCTCCATCGGCGTGGTGCAGAACGACATCAAGAAAGTTCTCGCCTATTCTACCGTCTCGCAATTGGGCTACATGTTCCTGGCGTGCGGTGTGGGCGCGTTTACCGCCGGAATTTTTCACCTGATGACCCATGCGTTTTTCAAAGGGCTGCTCTTCCTCGGAGCCGGCAGCGTGATCCACGCGCTATCCGGTGAGCAGGATATGCGCAAGATGGGCGCGCTATCGAAGAAAATTCCAGTGACGTATTGGACGATGCTGATCGCGACGCTGGCGATTGCCGGAATTTTTCCGTTTGCTGGATTCCTGAGCAAGGACCTGATCCTCGGTAAGACGTACGAAAAGGACATTACTCTGTGGATCATCGGCTACTTCACGGCGGGCATGACTGCGTTTTATATGTTCCGGCTGGTTTTCATGACGTTTCATGGAACGTCGCGCGTGGAGCATGGCGTGGAGCACCACATTCACGAATCGCCGAGGTCCATGCTGGTGCCGCTGGTGATTCTGGCGGGGCTTTCGATTGTGGGAGGGTGGGTGAGCTGGCCGGAGATTCTGGGCGGGAACAGCCGGTTCGTTCATTTTCTGGAGCCGATTGTGGGCGTTGCGCACGAGTTGCGGACAGAGCCCGCGCATGGACCAGGTTCGCGAATGGGCGAGCTGTACCTGATGTTGATGTCCGAAGGGCTGGTCGTGCTGGGGATCTTGTTCGCGTGGTATCTCTACATCAAGCGCACCGAGCTGCCGGCAAAGATCGCGAAGACTTTCGGTGGATTCTACACGCTGGTTTACAACAAGTATTACGTCGACCAGATTTACGATGCCATTTTCGTGAAGCGCGCGAAGGATCTCGGGCTGGCGCTGGGCGCGTTTGACGCGAATGTGATTGACGGGCTGGGCGTGAACGGCGCGGGCTGGCTGACGCGCGCGATTTCCCGGAGTTCGATGTGGTGGGACACGTGGATCGTGGACGGGTCCGTGAAGCTTGGCGCGCGGCTGGTGTGGGTATTGAGTTTTCCAGTACGGATGCTACAGGCGGGTCTGGTGCAGAGTTACATGCTTTTTATCGTTATCGGCTTGATCGGTTTCTTGGGCTATTACATGTATCTGGCGCATCACGCGATCCATTAGCTTCTCGCGCAAGCGGGCACAGCATGCCGTGCTCCTACGCGAGGTGACCGCGCGTGCTCTGAAATTTGCAGCAAAAGGCGAGGGAACGGATGCTCTTTTCCGACAGCCACATTTTAAGCACGATTCTCTTCACGCCGCTGGTGGGCGCGATCCTGATGCTTTTCATTCCGCGCGAGCGGGCCGACCTGCACCGCTGGATGGGCAATCTTTTCGGCTTTCTCGGCTTGCTGGTTTCTCTCCCTTTGATTTGGCGATTCAATTCCGGTGCGACGGCTCCGCAATTTCAGTTTGTAGAAAATGCGGACTGGATTCCTTCGATCGGCGCGCATTTCACGTTGGGCATAGACGGCCTGAGCTTCCTGATGGTGATGCTCACGACGGTGCTAGGCGCGATTGCGATTCTTTCGTCATGGTCGGCCATCCACAAACGCGAGAAGGAATATTACATCCTGCTTCTGCTGCTGCAGACCGGTATGCTGGGCGTCTTCATGTCGCTGGATTTCGTGCTGTTCTACGTTTTCTGGGAAGTGATGCTGGTGCCGATGTATTTCCTGATCGGCGTGTGGGGCAGCGAGCGGCGGCTGTACGCGGCGATCAAGTTCTTTCTGTATACGCTGGCCGGCTCCGTCCTGATGTTGCTGGCGGTGCTGGCGGTTTACGCCAACCGGAACACATTCGACATTCGGCAGATTATCGAGCATCCCTTCACGTCGCAGTTCGGCAGCTTGCAAAACTGGCTGTTCTGGGGCTTTTTCTTCGCGTTCGCGATTAAAGTGCCGATGTTTCCATTCCACACTTGGTTGCCGGATGCGCATACGGAAGCGCCCACAGCGGGTTCGGTGATCCTGGCCGGCGTGCTGTTGAAAATGGGGACGTACGGTTTTCTGCGATTTTCGGTACCGATGTTTCCTGAAGCGACGGTGAAATATCGCGGGATCATCATCGTGCTCTCCATCATCGGGATTATTTATGGCGCACTGGTGTGCATGATGCAGAAGGACATGAAAAAGCTCATCGCCTATTCGTCGGTGAGCCACATGGGCTTTTGCACGCTGGGGATTTTTGCGCTGACGCCGCTGGGGCTTTCGGGCAGCATCATCCAGCAAGTGAACCACGGAATTTCGACCGGGGCGCTGTTTTTGATTGTGGGCGTTTTATACGAGCGGCGGCATACGCGCTTGATTTCGGAATTCGGCGGACTTTCGACGCCAATGCCGAATTTCGCGGCGGTTTATCTGATTGTTACGTTGAGCTCCTTGGGCATGCCGCTGCTGAATGGATTCATCGGTGAATTCACGATTCTGCGTGGCGTTTTTGAAGTGCGCTGGCAATGGGCCGCGTGGGGCGTGCTGGGCGTGATTCTCGGGGCTGCGTATTTGCTGTGGCTCTACCAACGCGTCATGTTCGGCAGCGTGACGAATCCCGCGAACGAGCATTTGACGGATTTGAATGGGCGCGAATACGCAACCTTGATTCCGCTGGTGCTGCTGGCGTTTTGGATTGGAATTTATCCTGCGCCTTTGTTCCATGTGCTGGATCAGCCGGTGCACCGCCTTGTGGAGGCAGTGCATCCCGGATATTACGCGGTGCCGGAAGCGGCGCCTCCTGCAAGTTTGCCTTCATCTAGTGGACTGAATCCGCAGACCGCGCCGCCTGCTTTCCCCGTGACCGCGCCGGCTTCGGCGCACGCTGAGGCCCGGTGATGACCTGGCAGTGGATTTTTGAGCGCTCGCGCAGCGACTTTTTTCTGATCATGCCTGAGGCGATGCTCGTGTTCTTCGGACTCGGCATTTTGCTCACTGATTTCCTGCTCGTCGGTCGCCAGAAATCCTGGAATGCATTGTGGGCAATGCTAGGCGTGATTTTCAGCGGCGGATCGTTGTACATGCTGCCGAAGTATGCCTCACCGCCGAACGGTCCGGCGGTGGGCTTTTTCAACTCGATCATAATCGATCCCTTTTTTATATTTTTTGGATTTCTATTCTTGGCTTCCACGGCGCTGGTTATCCTATTGTCCGTACGCTATATGGAAATCGAAGGCGAACAGCACGGCGAATATTACGCGCTGATGCTTTTCGCGACAGTCGGGATGATGTTTCTGGCGTGCGGCGACGACCTCGTGGTGCTGTTCCTTGCGCTCGAGACGATGGCGTTGAGTTTTTATGTGCTGAGCGGATTTTTGCGTCGCGAGCGGCGATCGAACGAAGCAGCCATGAAGTACATGCTGATGGGCGCGTTCAGCTCGGGGATATTGGCTTACGGCTTTTCGATTCTTTATGGAATTGCCGGCTCGACGAACATCGAGACGATTGAGATGGCGGTGCAGCGGCGCCATCTGCAGCATCCCGGGACGGATTTTCTGACATTTCTCGCGCTGGCAACGATTGCCGCGGGAGTATTTTTCAAGATTGCCGCCGTGCCGTTTCATCAATGGGCGCCGGACGTTTATGAGGGAGCGCCCACTTCGATTACGGCCTATGTCAGCGTGGCGTCGAAGGCGGCGAGCTTCGCGCTGCTTTTGCGGCTGTTCCTGACCGTTTTCCTGCCGGTGAATCTGGATTGGGTCGCGATCATGGAGTGGGTGGGCGTGCTTTCGCTCACGCTTGGCACTTTGGCTGCGATCACTCAGACGAACATCAAGCGCCTGCTCGCGTATTCCTCGATTGCGCAAGTCGGTTATATCCTGCTGGGATTTGTGGCTTCGGTGAACCCGGATGGCTCGCTGCACGAGCGCGGCTTGCAAGCGATGACGTTCTATTTGTTCGTCTACGCGTTTTTCAATACCGGCGCGTTTGCGGTGGTAATTTTGCTGCGGCGCAAAGGCGTGATCGGCGACGACGTGGACGATTTGAATGGGCTGATCCACCGCAGTCCCGGAGCGGCGATCTTGATGCTGATTTTCCTGCTCTCGCTGGCGGGGATTCCGCCGACGGCTGGGTTCGTCGCGAAGCTGCTGATTTTCTGGGCGTTGATCGAAACCAAGCACACCGTGCTGGCGGTTCTCGGGGTGCTCTACATTCTGCCCGCGGTGTACTACTATTTCCGTATGGTGGGGGCGATGTGGGTGCGCGAGTCGAGCGACGCGGTGGTGCCGGTAATTTCCTGGGCCCAGAAATTTGCGCTGGCGGCCATGGTGATCGTCACGCTCGCGGCCGGAATTTTTCCAGAGCAATTTTTGCGCCTCGCCACGTACTCCGTGCTGACCACGTTTGGGCAGTGAGCGGTAACTTCTGATGGCCTCGCCAAGCCCGTCACCTCCCAAGCGGCCCAACAGTGGCCTCACGCAAGTGGCGATGGCAATGGAGCTGCCGGTCATCATGATCGCGTCCATCGTGATCGCTGGTGGCGCAGGCTACCTACTGGACCGCTGGCTGCACACCTCGCCGCTGCTTACATTGATTCTCGGTTTCCTGGGTTTTGGCGCGGGCGTGTGGGATATCATCCGGCGGTTGTCGCGGTCCGAGAAGGCCGATGGCGGCGGATGAGGAGTTTTATGCCGCGGCTGAGCGGCGGATCGAATATTTCGCGCTGGGGATCGGCGTCGCCGCGCTGGCGGTCACCTGGTTCGCGTGGGGCGGCAGGGCTGCGGCTGGATTCGCGGCGGGGGCGGTCCTCTCCTGGATCAATTACCGCTGGATGAAGCAGGGTGTGGGCACTCTGGCGAGGCTTTCGGCGGCGCAGGCGGGGGCGCAACGAGCGCAAGTTCCGGTGAGTGTCTACTTTAAGTTCATTGGGCGCTATGCTTTGCTGATCGTTGCGGCCTATGCTATTCTGCGGGGCATCAAACCTCCGGCAGCGAGCCTGCTGGCCGGTTTTTTCACGATCATTGCCGCGGTTTTGGTGGAAATGGTGGGGCAACTTTTCCTTAGCGGTCCGCCTGCTCCGCGCGCGGATTCCTGAAAGGGTGGAAATGGGAGAGGTATTATCCTGGGTCGCGAAGCTGCTGAATCACTGGCTGGGCAAGCCGGTGCTGGCCTTGCTGACGCTGCTGCACATCAAGCCTGCCAATCCTGAATTCCCCATTCCCAATCACGTCGCTTTCGAAATTGTGGTGTTTGCGCTGGCCGCTGTTTTCTTTCTGTGGCTGAGAGCGCGGATTTCCGTGGACCGTCCCGGCGGCACGCAGCAGTGCATGGAAGCGCTGCTGACAAACTCGATGGGCGTGGGGATCCGGGACCTGCTGGATGATAACGTCGGTCATGCGGGCGAGAAGTACACGGCGATGATCGGCACGATCGGAATCTTCGTCCTCATCTGCAATCTGCTTGGGCTTTTCCCCACTTTTATGTCGCCGACAGCGACGGTGTCGGTGCCTCTGGGCTGTGCGGTTGTAGTTTTCATCTATTACAACTGGGTCGGCATTGTGAAGCACGGCTTACTCGGACATGGCAAACATTTTCTAGGCCCGGTGCTGGCGATGTCTCCCATCATGTTGCCGATTGAGATTGTGAGCAATCTGGCGCGTTTGCTTTCGCTTACGGTACGTTTGTGGGTGAACATGCTGGTGAGCGAGACGCTTTACATTTTGTTTTTGGGATTGATGCTGGAAATGTATCTTTTCCTCGGCCATCTGGGAAGATTCGGTTACGTGGGCGCGGTTATTCCGCTGATTGGTCCCGTTCCATTCATCTTGCTGCACATTTTCGTGGCGGTTTTGCAGGCTTTCGTTTTTACGATTCTTCCCGTGATTTATGTGGCGGGCGCGGTTGGCGAAGAGCACTAATTCTTGGTGGTATTATTCGGCATGTTCGCTGTCCAGTGTGATCCCGGCTGCTTGAGGATGACGGGAGCCACCTCCTGGCGGCAAATTCATAACGAGGAGAACACGATGAGAAGGTACGCGTTGTTTTTGTTGGGAGTGATCGCAGTGATTGCGTTCGCTCCAGCGGCGTTTGCGCAAGGAACGGCGGGCGAGGCTACCGCTACGAATTGGGTGGCGATTACGTCGGGCTTCGCGATGGCCATTGCGTCGGCGGCGGGGGGTTATGCGCAGGCCAAAGCTACCGCGGCGGCTTGCGAAGGTTTGGCGCGCAATCCGGGAGCGGCCGCGGCGATTCGGTTCGCCTTGATTTTGGCGCTGGTGCTGATTGAATCGATGGCACTCTATACGTTTGCTATCGTGTTCCTCAAAGTGAAGTAGCAATCAAGCGAGGATTCGGGGCCCGGCGCTCGCGGATATGCGAGCCGCCGGGCCTTTTTGATTTCTACGACCCTTCATGGAAACTCCGACTCAATGGTGGAGTAGGGGCGGGTCTGAGACCCGCCCCTACGGAAGGAGAATCTGTGCCGAATATTTAGTGCAGCGCGAGGGAATCGGCGGCGGCTTTGGCGTAATCGAGGACGTGCGAGGGCAGGATGCCGAGGTAGAGCGTGCCAATGGCGGCGATCGCGAGCGCAGTGACCAGCGCGAACGGTACTTTCGTCGGGGTGTAGTCCTTCGACGGCTCCCAGAAATACATCGCGATAATCACGCGCAAATAGTAGTAGCTGCCGATGACGCTGTTGATTGCCGCGATGACCACGAGCCACACGATGCGCGAATCGAGCGCCGCCTGAAAGGCGAAGAATTTCCCGAGAAAGCCACCCGTGGCCGGCAAGCCCAGAAGCGACAGCAGAAACAGCGTAAAGCACGCGGCTAGGACGGGCTGCTTTGTTCCCAAGCCCGCGTAATCGGTGATCTCCAATCGTTTTTCGTCGCGCTGACCCAGGTGCGCGATCATGAGAAACGCTCCAACTTTCATGAAGGTGTAGACCGCGAGGTAAAAGAGCACCGCCGCGACGCCGTACACGGTGGAGGCGGCGAAGGCTACGAGGATGTATCCGGCATGGGCGATAGAGGAGTAGGCCAACATGCGCTTGACGTTGGTCTGCACCAGCGCGGCGAGGTTGCCGACCAGCATCGTGAGCACCGCTGAAATCCAGATGGCCCAAAACCAGAGGTTGTTGGCGCTGCCGAAGGAAACGTAAAAGATTCGCAGCATTAGCGCAAATGTCGCAGCCTTGGGGCCCGAGGCGAGCAGCGCGGTGACGGGAGTCGGAGCGCCTTCGTACACGTCGGGGCCATAAATTTGGAATGGGGCCGCAACCACCTTGAAGCCCAGCCCGACAAAGATCAGCGCCAGGCCGGCGATGGGAAGCGACGCGAGGTGGCCCTGCGTGGACATCATATTTTCCAGCGAGGCTTGAATCAGATCAATGCGTGTGGTGCCGGTGGCGCCGTACGTCATCGCGATGCCGTAAAGGAAAAACGCCGTGGCGAACGAGCCGAGGATAAAATATTTCAGGCCGGCTTCATTGGATTTGACGGCGCGGCGGCGAAAGGCTGCGAGGATGTAGCTGGAGATGGAACTCATCTCCAGGCCGATGAATGCAGTGACTAGTTCGTTCGCGCCGGCAAGAATGCCCATGCCGGCAGTGGCGAAAAGCACCAGCGAATAATATTCGCCGCGCTGGATGCCTTCTTCATCCAGATAATCGAGAGACCCCAGTATCGCCAGAGCTGCAGCGACGATCACCACAACGTGCATAAACACGCTGAAAGCATCCGCGCGGATCAGGTCGCTATAGGCCGTGCCCTGGTCGTGCGCCATCACGTGCACGCCGCCCAGCGCGGCCAGAGCGCCGATAAATGCGAGCCATCCGAGAGCGCGCTGGCGAGCGGCGCCAAGGAAAGGGTCCACAATCATAATCAGAATGCCGAAGAAGCACAGGATGATTTCCGGCGCGAGGCGGTGCAGGTTCGAGATTTGCTCGGCAGGGAAGTGCATTACCGCGCCACCCGCCTTTCGGAGATGGTGGTGAGCGACGCGCCACGTTCGCGCGGCGAGACGATCACGGTGCGGCGTCCCGCGGGCGGCGGTGGGAGCGCGAGCTGGGCCGCATCTTGCGGACGGCCGCCGAGTTGGTGCACCAGATTATTGGTGGAAGATTCCATGCGCCGGGTGAAAAGCGGGGAAGCGACACCGAGAAACAGGATCGCGAGTGCCGTCGCCACCAGAATCACGCGCTCGCGGCGGGAAGCGTCGGGAAGCGTGCGATTTTTTTCGACGGTGACTTCGCCGAGCGCGACGCGCTGGTAGGACCATAGCAAGTAAATCGCCGAGAGCACGGCGCCGCTGGCCGCCCACGACGCCCACGCGTGGTGATATTGGAAAACGCCGACCAGAATCAGGAATTCACCGATAAAGCTATTGAGCGGCGGCAGGGCCAGCGACGAAAAGCAGATGAAGAGGAAGAATGACATCAACACCGGCATGGGATTTATCAGGCCGCCAAATTCCTTGATCTCGTAAGTGTGGCGGCGATCATAGAGCATGCCGAGTCCGAGGAACAGGGCGCCGGTGGAGATGCCGTGATTCACCATTTGATAGATCGCGCCCTGAATCGAAATAGTGGTGAAAGAAAAAATCCCCAGCACGACGAAGCCGAGGTGGCTGACGGACGTGTAGGCGACCAAGCGCTTGAAATTCGGCTGGATGGTGGCCACCAGCGCGCCGTACACGATGCCGATGATTGCCAGGACGCCAATATAGGGCGCGAACTGATGCGAGGCGTCGGGAAATAGCGGAAGGCAGAAACGCAACATGCCGTAACAGCCGAGTTTCAGCATCACTCCGGCGAGGATCACGGAACCGGCGGTAGGCGCTTCGGTGTGCGCGTCCGGCAGCCAGGTGTGCAGCGGGAAGAGCGGAACCTTGATGGCGAAAGCCAGGAAGAACGCCGCGAAGAGCCACATCTCGGTATGCGGCGGCAGATGCACGTAGCCGGTTTGAATGCGCGCCGTGAGTTCCGGTAAATCGAACGTGCGGAGCAGGCTGGCGGTGCCGCTTGCATTATAGAGCCAGAGGATCGCCACGAGCATCAAGATCGAGCCGAGCATCGTGTAAAGGATGAATTTCACGGCGGCATAAATTCTGCGGCCGTGTCCCCAGATGCCGATCAGGAAATACATGGGAATCAGCGTCAGTTCCCAAAAGAGAAAGAACATGAAGAGATCGAGCGAGATGAAGACGCCGATCATGGCGGTTTCGATCACCAGGAGCGCGATGAAAAATCCCTTCACGTATTCGTGGATGGATTGCCAGGAACATAGAATCGCGAGCGGCGTGAGAAAGGTGGTGAGCAGCACGAGGAACAGACTGATCCCGTCCACACCGATGTGATAGTGAATGGCCTGGCCGATCCAGGGATGCATTTCCACAAACTGAAACCCGGGCGCGCCGGAATCGAAGCCTGGCAGCAATAAGAGAGAAATTGCGAATTCCGCGAGCGATACGGCCAGCGCGATGCGGCGGATCCAGACGTGGTCTTCCGAGCGCAGCAGGAGCAGCGCCGGCACTCCCAGCAGCGGCAGGAAGGCGATCACCGAAAGCAAATGAGATTGAATTTCCACGCTAGCGCCCCATTCCCCAAAGCCCGAGCATCAGCAGAGTGACGCCGACCGCGCCGATCACCACCCAACTGGCATAGGTGCGCGCGTTGCCGGATTGAATTTCGCGCAACTGCGAGCCGGACTCGCGCGCGACGCGAGCCGTGCCGTTCACCGTGCCGTCAATCACGCCTTCGTCGATCACGTGCCAGAGCACGTTCGTTGAAATCCAGAGCAACGGCTGGATGATTGCGGCGTTGTATAGTTCGTCTACATAATATTTGTGCAGGATCAGTGTGTATGGCGCGCGCAACGTTTGCGCCAGTTTTTTCGGCGTGTCCGGGCTCTTGATGTAGAACCACCATGCGATCAATAAGCCGAGCAATGCGATGATTACCGGCCATCCGGTCAGCGCGTACAGCAGCATGATGCCGGCGCTTTCCTTCGGGGCTTCGGGACCGATTGCGCTCGCCGGCGCGTAGGCGGTGAACACCGGACTCAGGAAATTCGAAAAATAGTCGGGGCCACCAACCAGGTGCGGCGCGGCGACCCATCCGCCAATCGTCGAAAGGATGGCGAGGATGATCAGAGGCACGGTCATGTTGTGCGGCGATTCGTGGACGTGAACTTTATGCTCGTCGTAGCGTGGCTTGCCGAAAAACGTTAGGAAGATGAGCCGGAACATGTAGAACGAAGTAAGCCCCGCGCCAATTAATCCGAGTAGCCAGAGCCAGATATTCGCGTGTGGGCCGGAACGCGCGGCGTCGAGGATTTCGTCCTTGCTGAAGAAACCTGCGAATCCCGGGATGCCTGCAATCGCGAATGTGGCGATAAACATCGTCCAGAACGTAATGGGGATTTTTGTGCGCAGGCCGCCCATGTGCGGCATTTCCTGGTCACCGCCCATCGCGTGAATCACGCTGCCGGCCGCGAGGAAGAGCAAACCCTTGAAGAAAGCGTGCGTCATCAGGTGGAAGATGCCCGCGGCGTAGGAGCCGACGCCCAGGCCTAGGAACATATAGCCAAGCTGCGACACCGTGGAATAGGCAAGGACTTTCTTGATGTCGGTCTGCATCAGGCCGATGGTCGCGGCGTAGAACGCGGTGACGGCTCCAACCAGCGCAACGATAAACATCGCAAACGGCGCGCGCGAGAATAGCGGGTTCATCCGCGCGACCATGTAGACGCCCGCGGTGACCATCGTGGCCGCATGGATCAATGCGCTGACCGGCGTGGGGCCTTCCATCGCGTCTGGAAGCCAGACGTAGAGAGGCAATTGCGCGGATTTGCCGATGGCGCCGGTGAAGAGCAGCAGGCAAATGATGGTAAGCACGCCAGCCGGCGCGAAAGCTTCCACCGACATATTCGCGGCTTGTTGAAAAACAGCGCGGAAATCCACCGAACGGAAAGTCCAGAAGAGCAGCAAGATGCCGATGGTAAATCCGAAGTCGCCGATACGCGTGGTAATGAAAGCTTTTTTCCCGGCGCTGATCGCGGATTGCTTCAGGAACCAGAATCCGATCAGCAAATAGCTGCAGAGGCCGACGCCTTCCCAGCCGACAAACATCAAGACGACGTTGGCGGCGAGAACGAGGGTGAGCATGAAAAAGACGAACAGATTCAGGTAGGAGAAGAAGCGGTAGTAGCCCTCTTCGTGGGCCATGTAGCCCGTGGAATAGATGTGCACCAGCAAGCTGACGAAAGTGACCACGAACAGCATCACGAGCGTGAGCTGGTCAACCTGCAGGGCGAAATCCACCTTGAACTGGCCGGCGGTAATCCAGGTGAAATAGTTTTTCACCCAGGGGATTTGCGCCGCAGAAAGCTGCGCGAATTCGCGAAACACTTCGGCGACGGAAAGAAATGAGAGCGCTACAGAGCCAATACCGACGGAATTGACGACAGGCTTCGAAAAATTCTTGCCCAATAGGCCGTTGATGGCCGCACCCAGCAGAGGCAGCGCGAGAATTATCCACAGATGATCGAGTATGAGCATCAGAATTTCAGCAGGTTAATCTGCTCGATATTGAGGGTTCGCCGGTTTTGGTAGACGGTGATGACGATGGCCAAACCCACGGCGGCTTCGGCCGCAGCAACCACAATCACGAAAAAGACGAAGACCAGCCCATCGAGCTGGTTGTGCGCGCGCGCGAAGGCTACGAAGGCCAGATTCACAGCATTGAGCATCAGCTCGATGGCCATGAAAATGGTGATGATGTTGCGCTTGAAAACGAACGCAACGACGCCCAGGCCGAAGAGAATCGCGCTCAGCACCAGGTAATATGAAATGGGAACTACGTTCATTCGTCCTTCTTTGCTAAAACGAGCGCGCCCAGTATGGCTATCAGGATGAGAATGGACGTCGCTTCGAACGGAAACAGATACTTCTGAAAGAGCTGCGTGGAAAGTTCACGCGTGGAGGCCGCAGTGGCGGCGGCTTCCGAGCCATTGGCAATCGTCCTTCCGATTTCTGACAGCGCCATTCGATGCGCCAGCATCATCAGCAACAACATTCCGAGCGGCAAGCCTACAAATTTCGCCATCTTGCTGAAATCCGTGCGCTCTTCAATGCCGGCGTTGAGCAGCATAATGACGAAGACGAACAGCACCATGATCGCGCCGGCATACACGATGATCTGCACGGCTGCGATGAATTCGGCGCCGAGCAAAAGGTACAGCACGGCCAACGAAATCATCACCAGCACCAGCGAGAGCGCGCTATGAATCGGCTCGCGCGCTAGAATCAACATCAGCGCGCCGCCCACGGCCACGAGGGCGCAGATGAAGAATACGATGAAGGGCAGGCTCATCCGTGGCTCACCAGCAGGGGCCAAACTTTTACGAGGGCCGTCACCACCAAGTTTGCCAGCGAAACCGGCAACAGGAACTTCCAGCCGAAGGACATCAACTGGTCGTAACGCAAGCGCGGGAGCGTGGCGCGCGTCCACACGTAGAAAAACATGATTAAGCCGACTTTCAGCAAAAACCAGAACGGCCCTTGGATGATATCGAGCACGGCGGGAAGAAGGCAGGCGAGGCCGATGACCAGAGCGCCGGTGGTGACGACGATCAATTGGATGCGAGCAATTCCGCGCGCGAGAACTACCGTGTCATAGGCAAGATAAACTGCGAGCGCCAGCAAGCCCAGGGGCGGAAGGTATCGCATCAAAGTCCACGATTCCGGGAAGGGCGAGAGCCAGCCGCCGAAGAAGAGGATGGTGGCTAGGCAGGATACGGTGATCATATTGGCGTATTCGGCCATGAAGAACATGGCGAATTTGAAGCTGGAATATTCGGTGTGGAAACCCCCGACGAGTTCGGTTTCTCCTTCGGGAAGATCGAAAGGAGCGCGATTGGTTTCGGCGACGGCGGACATGAAATAGCAGAGAAAGCCGATGATCTGCGGGAACGAGCCACGCCCCACGTAGAAAACATTCCAGTGCCAGAAAGGGCCGTTTTGGTGCGCGATCATTTCGTTGAAATTCAGCGTACCGGCGAGCAGTACGACGCCGACGACGGCGAGGGTGAGCGAAACTTCGTAGCTGATCATCTGCGCGGAGCTGCGCAGGCCGCCCAGCAGGGGATATTTGCTGTTGGAGGACCAGCCGGCGAGCGCCACGCCGTATACTCCCATGGAGGTGATGGCGAAGACGAACATCAGTCCGATGCTGCTATTCGCCACGATGAGAGTGGATTGCCCCAGCCATTGCACGCTGGGCGGTCCGAAGGGAATCAGGGCGAGCGTGGTCAAGGCAAGCGAAAGCGCGAGCACCGGCGCGAGAATGTACACGAAGCGGTCCGCGCCCGGCGGCGTGAGATCTTCTTTGAATAGGAACTTGACGCCGTCGGCAAGCGGCTGGAGCAGGCCATGCGCGCCAACGTAGTACGGGCCCCATCGCGACTGAATATGCGCGATGACCTTGCGCTCAAACCAGGACAGGTACGCCAGCGTCGTCATCAACAAAAACATCAAACCGACGATCTTGACTAGCGATACCACCAGGACTGGATGCTGGGAGACGAAATCCACGGCGTATCTTTTGCCTCTTTGGTAGACGTGAGTTTGGAACAGTAACGTCCCAGGGAGCCGCTGGTAAAGAGAAAATCGTTGGACGAAAAAATATTTCCGACCGGAACATCGTACGCCGGCTCCTGCGAACGGGAAGTTGCTGTTGCAGCCAGCGCGCGTCCCGCGAGCAGATTGGCGACGGAAAGATCGTAGCCCGGCACATTTTGGCGAATTTCGTCGAAGGCCGCTTCGGGCGTACGCAGGCGGATGGGAGAGCCAACTCCCAACATGCTCAATTGATGAGACAGTATGCGGATCAGATCGAAATCGCTCCGCGGACCTTGCGGGTCAATCGAATGGTGCGTCATTTGCACTTCGCCTGCCGTGTTGGTGAGCGTGCCATCTTTTTCGTAGGAGGATGCCGCGGGCAAGACAACGTCGGCGCGCTGCGCGGTTTCGGTCAGGAACATTTCGTGGACCACGAGCAGTTCAAGTCCGGCGAGCTTGTCGGGCTGAGCGACGCTGAAAGTTTTAACGGGATTTGCGCCGACGACGTAGAGCGCTTTCAGCTTTCCAGATGCAGCTGCTTCCATCATTTGCCGCGCTGTCAAACCGACTGTCGTGGGCAGTTCGACGCCGCCCCAAATCTTTCCAAACCGGGCGCGGTCGGATGGGTCGGTCACGTGCGCGTAACCCGGCAAACGATCGGGAAGCACGCCCATGTCGGCTGCGCCGCGCGAGTTTGAGTAGTCGCCGAGAGCCATGAAGCGCGTCTGACCGCCGAGGCGCGCGGCAAACGAAACCAGGTCGCGAATCGCAGCGCCTTGAATGTCCGCGCCGAAGAGAATCAGCACGTCCTTCTCAGCTTCCAACGCAGCTTTCAGTCGAACGAGCGCTTCGGTGGTTGGCGCATCGAACTGGCCTTCTTCGTGAGTGAGCCAGCGCAGCGCGGCGCGCTCTCCGCCTTTCGGGAGCTGCACGACTTGGGCGCCCTTGCGGTGAATTTTGCTTTCCTGGCCGTTGATGACGTACAGGCGGGTGCCGTGATGCCGCACGCCGGTGCGAATCTGCCAGGCGACCAGCGGATTCTGATTGGTGACGTCGTTACCGATCAGCAGAATCGTCTGCGCGGTGTAAACGTCGCCCATCGTGGCCAGTGAGTCTTTGTACTTCGGCCCGAGCGCGGCGGCGAGGCCGGCGTAATCCGCGGTGCGGTGATGGTCAATGTTGTTGGTGCCGAGGGTGGCGCGCGCGAAACGATTCAGCAGGTAATTTTCTTCGTTGGTCGTGTGGTTCGAGCCGATCACCCCTATCGCGTTTGCGCCGTGCTGGTCGCGAACCTGCTTCAGCCGCCGCGCGACTTCTTCCAGGGCGTCCTCCCAGCTGGCCGGCTCGAGCTTGCCATTGCGGCGAACGAGCGGCTGGCGGATGCGCTCAGCGTTGCTGGTAAAATCGAACCCAAAGCGGCCTTTGCCGCAGAGAAATTCGCCGTTGATTCCCGAACCATCGCGATTATTGGCGCGCAAGATTTCGTTGTTGCGCACGCTTAGAGTGGTCTTGCAGCCGTTCGAACAGTGGGTGCACGGATTCGGGACGTAGGTCATTTCCCACGGACGCGTCTGGTAGCGATAGGTGCCGCTGGTGAGCGCGCCAACCGGGCAGATATCAATGCACATGCCGCACTCTTCGCAGGCAAGCTGGCCGGGCTCATTGGGGATGATGACGGAATGGACGCCGCGGGCGCCGACGCCGAGGGCTTTCACGTCCATGCCTTCATCGCAGACGCGCACGCAACGGAAACACATGATGCAACGAGGCGCATCGTAATAAACCAGCGGCGACCACTTTTCCTCGGGATAGTGCAGCTTTTCTTCAGTGAACCGGCTGTGGTCGAGGCCGTAGCGGAAAGTCATGTCCTGCAGTTCGCATTCGCCGCCTTTGTCGCAGACCGGGCAATCGAGCGGATGATTCGAAAGCAGGAACTCGATCATGTCCTTGCGGGCTTTGTGGACTTGCGGCGTATCGGACTTCACCACCATGCCTTCCGTAGCGACCAGTGTGCAGGCCGTCTGCAACTTCGGCATTTTTTCCACTTCGACCAGGCACATGCGGCAGGCTGCCTGCAGCGACAAACCCGGGTAATAGCAGAACGAAGGGACTTCGACGCCCTGGCGCTTAGCCGCTTCGATTACGAGTGTTCCGGCGGGCGTCGTAATCGGCTGCCCGTTCAGACTGAAAGTGACTTGTTTTTGATCGGCCATGCGGTTCCTAATACGCTCCCAGAATCATCTCGGCAGGCTTGTGCGCGCACTTGCCGTGGAGATGATCTTCAAATTCATTGCGCCACTTTTTGACGATGCTGATCGTCGGCATCGCGGCAGCATCGCCAAGCGGGCAAAACGTGCGCCCGAGCATGTTCTTGGAAAGTTCGTCAATCAGTGGAATATCTTCCGCACGTCCGCCGCCCTCGTGGAAGCGGTCGAGCATCTTGCGCAGCCAGGTGGTGCCTTCGCGGCAGGGGATGCACCAGCCGCAGGATTCGTGCGCGTAGAAATGCATGATGCGGCGCGCGAGGTCTACCATGCAGGTGTCTTCGTCAATGATCACAGTGCCGCCGGAGCCAAGCATCGAACCGATTTTCGCGACAGAGTCGTAGTCCAGGTTGACGTCGATTTCGTCGGCGCTAAGTAACGGACAAGAGCTGCCGCCAGGGATGACGGCTTTCAATTTCTTTCCGCCGCGAACGCCGCCCGCGACGTCTTCGATGAGTTTGCGCAATGGGAAGCCGAGAGGCAGTTCGTAAATTCCGGGCTTGTTCACGTGGCCGGAAATCGAATAGAGGCGCGTGCCGCCATTTTTCGGAGTGCCTAAGCTGGCGTACCATTCGCCGCCGCCGCGGATGATTGCAGGGACGGTGCTGAGCGTTTCGACATTGTTGATCACCGTGGGGCCGCCATAGAGGCCCACGACGGCTGGGAACGGAGGCTTGATCCGCGGGTAGCCGCGCTTGCCTTCGAGCGATTCCATTAGCGCGGATTCCTCGCCACATTCGTACGCGCCGGCGCCGGTGTGCGCGGCTAGCTCGAAATCGAATCCGCTACCGAGAATGTTTTTGCCGAGATAGCCTTTGGCGTAAGCCTCGGCGATCGCGGCTTCCATGATGTCAATGATGTAGCGGTATTCGCCACGGATGTAGACGTAGCCTTGATGAGAGCCGATCGCCCGCCCGGCGATGACCATTCCTTCGATCAGCTGGTGCGGATCCATTTCCATGAGCGGGCGGTCCTTCGAGGTGCCGGGCTCGCTCTCATCACCGTTCGCCAGGATGTATTTCGGCTTGGGATTGTCCTTGGGAACGAAGCTCCACTTCATTCCCGCCGGAAAACCCGCGCCGCCGCGTCCGCGCAGATTCGATTTCTTCATTTCGTCAATGATCTGCTCGGGCGTCATGGCGTTGAGCGCTTTGTCCATCGCCTGATAGCCTTCGTGCTTCAGGTAGACGTCTATCGAGCGTGAATTGGGGATCCCGAAGCGCTTGCTGATCACGACGACTTCGTTCGGATTGCGTTCGTGCAGCGCGCCGGAAATCACCGGAACGGGCTTGGGCACGCGGCCGTCCTGCAGTTGCTCGAAAATCACGTCCACTTTTTCGGGATCGAGATTTTCGTAGTAATCGTAATTCACCTGCATGGCCGGCGCGCCGGTGCACGCGCCGATACATTCCACTTCCTCCAGCGAAAATGTGCCGCTCGGTGAAACTTGCTTGTTGCCGATACCGAGGCGCTTTTGCACGTGCGCGTAAAGTTCGTTTGCGCCGCGTAGCATGCAGGAAATATTGGTGCAGACCTGGATGTGATAGCGCCCGACGGGCTTGCGGCGCAGCATGGAATAGTAGGCGAGCGTTTCGGTCACCTGGGTCATGTTCAGGTCCAGGCGCTGCGCGATGTCGGCGAGAAGTTCGTCGCTCAAGAAACCGAAATGATCCTGCGCGTACATCATCATCGGAATCAGCGCCGACCGCTTCACCGGATAACGGCCAAGCAGTGTGGCAAATTTTTGTTCGAGTGCCGGCGGCAATTGCATAGGTCTCATGTGCCCGCTGATACCTGCGAAAGCCTAGCGGTCTACTTCCCCCAGAACGATGTCGGTTGTGCCGATGCAGGCGACCACATCGGCGATCAGGCGGCCTTCGGCGAGATTCGGCAGACATTGCAAGTTGACAAACGAGGGCGTACGAAACTTCACGCGGAAAGGCTTCGCGGAGCCGTCGCTGGCGACAAACACGCCGAGCTCTCCGCGCGGCGATTCAATCGCTTGATACACTTCGCCGGGCGGCGGCGCGAAACCTTCCGTGAAAATCTTGAAGTGATAAATCAGTCCCTCAATGGAGGACTTCATTTCTTCGCGCGACGGCGGGATGATTCCAGGCATTTCCGAGCGGAACGGTCCGCTGGTGACCGCAACTTTTTCCATGGCCTGCTTCACGATTTTGATACTCTCGCGGATTTCGGCCACGCGCACCTGATAGCGGGCGTAGCAATCACCCGCGGTCTGCGTGATCACGTTGAAATCGAATTCGTCGTAGCTCGAATAGGGGAACGCCTTGCGGACGTCGTAGGCCACGCCGCTGCCGCGCAGCATGGGGCCAGAACAGCCCATGGCGATAGCGTCGGTGGCGCTGATGATGCCAACGCCCCGCGTGCGCCCGAGCCAGATTTTATTCTTGGTCAGCAGGTCTTCGTATTCGTCAATGTGGCCGGGCAGAGAATCCATCACCCGGCGAACGCGGTCGAGCCAATCCGGCGGCGGCTCCAGGGCGAGGCCGCCGACGCGGAAGTAGCTGGTCATCATGCGCTGGCCGGACAAATATTCGAAAATCTTCAAAATTTCTTCGCGCTCGCGGAAGGTATAGAGAAATACCGTCATCGCGCCGAGGTCAATCGCGTGCGTGCCGAGCCACACCAGGTGCGAGGCACAACGCGTCAATTCCGTCAGCAGTACGCGAATGTATTGCGCGCGCTTGGGAACTTCGAGGCCAAGAATTTTTTCAACGGCGAGGCAATAACCCAAATTGTTCGAAAGCGGCGCCAAATAATCAATGCGGTCGGTGAGGGTGATTGCTTGGGAATACGTTTTCGCCTCGCAAGATTTTTCGATCCCGGTGTGCAGATAGCCGATCACCGGCTCGGCTTTCACGACGATTTCGCCGTTCAACTCCAAAATCACGCGCAGAACGCCGTGGGTAGACGGGTGCTGCGGCCCCATATTCAGGACCATCGTTTGCGCTTCGCCGGTCGGCGTTTCGACAGTTATGCTCATCGTGGCGCGAACTCCTTTTTCCGGGCCAGCGAGTAGCGGCTCATCGGTATCCCTCGGTGGGATAGTCCTTGCGGAGCGGGTGCCCCTCCCAGTCATCCGGCATCAAAATGCGGCGCAAATCGGGGTGGCCGTCGAAACGAATGCCGAAGAGATCGTAGGCTTCGCGCTCGTGCCAATTCGCGGTCGGCCATACGCCTGTGACGGACGGGAGCACCGGATCGCTGCCCGCCAGTTTGACCTTCAGGCGCAAACGGTCACGGCGGTCAATAGAGACAAGGTGATAATTGATTTCGAAGCGCGGCTCGAGCGGAAAGTGGTCCACCGGAGTGATGTCCGACAAGTAGGAAAATCGCAGGGAAGGTTCCGTTGCCAGGTATTCCGCGATGCGTTTCAGATGCTCGCGTGGGACCACCACGGTGATTTCGCCGCGAAATTCGAGCACTTCCGAGACAGCCTGACCGTCCCACTCTTTGAGTTTATGCACTACCGGGCTTTTATCGGCGTCCTGTGCTTGCACTATGAGTTCGTTTCCTGAGGGGCGGCCGCTCAATGACTCCAGTCGAGCGCGCCCTTCTTCCAGAGGTAAATGTAACCGGCCAGTAAAATTATAATGTAAAGAAGCATCTCCACAAAACCGAAGACCTTCAAATCGCTGTAAACCAGCGCCCACGGATACAGGAAAATTGCTTCGATATCGAACAAGATAAACAGCAACGCAACCATGTAGAACTGGACGGATATCGGCTCGCGCGCATCGCCGGTGGGCCGAATGCCGCATTCATACGGCTGGTCTTTCTCGCGCGAGCGTTTATGTTTGCCGATGATCGTGGACACAACCACCAGAGCGCCGGCCAAACCGCAGGCGAGTATAAACATCAGCAATAATGGTCCATAGTTGTCGAGGTAATTGCTGCTCATTTTGGTTGCGCTGCTATAATAACGGCCCGGGTGCAGCCGGTCAAATGAACTCTCGATTACACCGCAATTGCGTGTTTCACTTGAGTGCATGGTGAGCAGAGGGAACGACGTTCAATGAGTTCCGGCTTCAACACCGATGTTAAGGTGGGAGATAGTCTCTTCCACGTGCAAACTGAAGATCGCGGACCGAACCATCCGATCATAGACACCGCGGTGTACCAGAATGGCCGCATCCTCCACCGCCGCGCTTCTAATTACGAACAAGAGCCCGGAGCCACTCCTTACACACCCGAAGAACTCCGCCGCCGCGTGGAGGAACAACATCGCGCAGTGATTGAAGCGATTCGTTCCGGCGCACTGGACGCGGAGATCGCTTCCGCAGAGTCGGCGACGCAAGCCAGCCGGCCTGCCGGCATTCAGGTGCAATTGCTTAATCCGGGCTCGTGGCTTTCCGCGGGCAAGGTGTCGCTGGAGCTGGAAGTTTCGCGGCGAGCAGATCGCCAGCCGCAGATGGGAGCGCAGGTAAAGGCGGTGATCGAAGGTGCTCTGGACGGTGAGAGCTACGCAGGCACGAGCGACGAGCAAGGCCGCGTGCGCATCCATTTTCCGCTGCCGCCCCTGGGCAAGGGAGATCTGGCGCTGGTGATCAACGCGCAAGCGGAGGCGTGGAAAGATGAAATTCGTTTTGCGATGCGCACGCGCGGCAAAAGTCCGGGCGCCGGCGCCGCCCAATGAACGTGGTCATTAACGGCGAGCAGCGCGAAATCCCAGAGGGTGTAAATGTCACCGGGATGTTGGAACACCTGGGCATGCCGCGCGACCGCGTGGCTATCGAGCGAAATTTGAATATCCTGCCTCGCTCGAATTGGGACGAAACGCGCGTCGAACCCAACGACAAGTTTGAGATCGTACACTTCGTCGGCGGGGGTTAGTGCGCGGATTTGGCTGGCGCGTTCGCGGCCATGATTTTGCGTGCCGGCTCGTTATCGCAGTAGACCTGCCATTCGGCTACCCGGCCTTGTTGAACGACGGCGCGCCATGCGGCGGGAATCTCCCAGAAGTTCTCCCGCAGCAGGCTGCCGTTGACGGCGAATGTCCCGCGAGCTTTGCCGAACATCGCCACCAAGTCGCCTCGATTGAATTGGTCGGTCACTTCGATCGCGTAGTCCGGAAACATCGAGAAATAGACCTTCCAACCCTGTCGCATCTGCTCCGCGCCGCGAAAAGTGCTGCCTAGGGCATCCACGAAGGCGTGGTCGGCGGCCATCAATTCCACCAGACCGTTTACGTCATGCGAGTTGATTTTCGCAACGAACGCCAATGCCACGTCCGCCGAATTTTGGTCGCTCATTTTTACTAACCCTCCCTGCACAATTCGCGCTCTCGCCGAATGTACCAGCGCCTTATCGGTTGTCAATGCGGTTGAAGTAGCTCAAAACGAGAATCTAGTCAGCGAGAAATATCTGGCTAAGCGGAGGAGCTACAGGCCGGACAGCAAATGGCCGAGCTTATCTTTCTTGGTACGCAGATAGGAAGCCGAATGGCGGCTGGTGCGCGGCCTGCAGGGAACGCGTTCCACGACGCGAACGCCAGCATGCTGCAATTGATGGACCTTATCAGGATTATTGGAGAGCAAGCGTACGGCACGAATGCCCAGCGCCTTGAGCGCTTCAGCGGCGAACTCGTAGTCGCGGGCGTCATCGGCAAAACCAAGGCGCCGATTGGCTTCCACTGTGTCGAGGCCCGCATCTTGCAGTTCGTACGCCTTGAGTTTGTTGATCAAGCCGATTCCGCGCCCTTCTTGCGGCAAATAAAGCAGCACGCCAGATGGCTCCTTGGCAATTTTGCGCAGCGAGAATTCCAATTGCGCGCGGCAATCGCAACGCTCGGAAGTAAAAACGTCGCCCGTGAGGCACTGCGAATGGACGCGCACCAGCGGTACTTTGCGGCCGTTCGTGGCGCGCCCCGCCCGGCCGTGCAGCACGCCGTGCTGAATGGCGACGGCTTCTTCCCCAGGTTTGTGGCCTTCAATGCCGAAAATTCTGAAGTCGCCGAACCCTGTGGGCAACTGGGCTTGTGCGACGACGCGAGCTTTCTTGGAGTTCCCGGATTTTTTTCGTGGCTTCATGGAATTGCTGATTATAGCAGGCTTGCTGAAATGGGCACCTTTCGCGCCACCACCAACGCGGTGAAAGCGATTGGCGAGTGCGGGCGCCGGCGCGGCTGGTTCCCTTTACATCGCTGCCTGCTTTGGCTAACGTAGCTCAGAGACGACCCGGGAAGCGCACGGTGCGCGCAAAATGAACACACTGATTGGCACGCAAGAGTTGATGTTCGCGCTGGTGCTGAAAGTGGGCTTCGCGGCGTCTCTGGCGGCTTTGCTGGTCCGTTTCCGTTCGTTCCGCAACCTTCTTTTCACCGAGATTCGCGACTCCGATCAAAAAGTCATGTTGCTGTTGTTCCTCACCCCGCCACTAGCGATTGGCGTGTTGTTGCGGCTGGTCGGCTACCGATTTTTTGACCTCACGCTCGAAGGATCGTTCTTGATGGGACTGATTGGCGGGCGCATCGTTGGTCTGCTCGGCGGGTCATTGATCAGCCTGCCGGCGTTTGGCAATCACGAATGGTTGTCCAGTCCTTTGGCCGCGCTCGTAGGCTTGCTGGCCGGATTCGTGCGCGAGGCGCTCCCTGAGAAAGAAGATGTCTGGCATTTCGGTCCATTTCTTTTTCTCAGCATCCCCGAATGGATTTGGAAACTGATTCGTTATCGCAAGGGGAATTGGGCGATGCTGCCGCTCTTTGCATGCGTGGCGGTGACAGTGGCTGAAATCGAACTCGCGCAGGCGGTGAAAGACCAGTGGCTCTTCTTCTATCGCCCCACGAACTGGGGCTACGCGCTGCTGATCGTGATGTCGTCGATGATGTGCGTGGCGATGGCCATCAAGATCTGGAATAACACGCGCATTGAAATGAACCTGGAGCAGAACCAGCAGTTGCTGCTGAAAGCGCGCATGGACGCGCTGACCAGCCAGATCAATCCGCACTTTCTTTTCAACACGCTGAACACCGTTTCTTCGCTCATCCGCTTTGACCCCGATATGGCGCGCGGGGTGGTGTTAAAACTCTCCAACATTTTGCGGCGGCTTCTGCGCAAGCACGAAACCTTCGTGCCGCTGCGCGAGGAACTCGAATTCATAGACAACTACCTGGATATTGAAGTGATCCGCTTCGGCCGCGATAAATTACAGATTTTCAAGGAAATTGACGAGCAGACGCTGGAAACTTTCGTGCCAAGCATGTTGCTGCAGCCAATGGTGGAAAATTCGATCAAGCACGGCCTGGCGCCTAAGCTCGAGGGCGGGCAGATTCACTTGCGCACGCGGCAGCTGGACGGGCGGCTGCTGATTGAAATCTCGGACAACGGCATGGGAATCCCGACCGAACGCCTGGCGGATGTTTACGGCGGGGGAATCGGAATCAGCAACGTCCACGAGCGCCTGCGCCTGCTTTACGGCGATCAGTTCAAGATGGATATTCGCAGCCAGGAAGGGCAGGGCACGCAAATTCACATCGAGATTCCGGAGCTAGCCACAGCGGAGCCGTTCGCGGGGCTTTGAGCGCGTCCACGCGAGCAATCAGAGTCGCGCCGGCCCTGCGCCCGCGTGCATGCTCATTTCGCCACGCAATTGGCGCCGATGGCGTAGAATGACCGCGCTCGATAAATCCGATTAGGCGAACAGGTGGAATGAGCGAAGACTCGGAAAAGACAGGTGCCCGTTCGGCGATCATACTGCTTGTGGTGGTATTTCTGGTCGCCGGGTTTAGCGTGAAATTCGGATTGCAAACCCTCACTTGGATCGAAGCGAAACTTTGGGCCTCTGAAAATCCCTGGCTCGCCACTGTTCCGCAACCCCTTCCGGCCCCCACCGCGCTTGCCAAGGGCTCCGTACTGAAAGCTTTCGACTACGAATTCGAGTCTCCCTGGCCAGGCAACCCGAAGCCGGTGGGTTCGCTTACCGCCACGCAATTCCGCTACGACAGCGGGCAAGTGATTCTATTTTTCGACCCGGCGTCTTCGGTGGATACGGTGGGCGCGATGAAGACGTCCAATCCCGTTGATTATCAAAAGTTTGTTACGGTATTCGCGGATCACCCGATCAATTCGAATTACGAGCTATATCAGGCGGTCTACAGCGCATCGCCTGCGCAACTTTCTCCGCTGATGGATACGCGCGAAGCCCTGCGAATGAACGCGCTGTTGCTGTGGAAGCTTTCCTTTGGTTTCGATCTGCCGGCAGACGGCCAGTTTTACTCGTTTGATCGGGGAAAAGTTCGCGGGTTTCAGTTTGGTGATCCCGCCAAGCAGCGGCCAGTCGCGGTGCGGGTGTTCGACGACCGCGACCGGCAATATCGTTTCATTCTTACAACCGCCGCAGGTTCCACCGGCAAAATATCGCAGGACGACGTTGACACAATCGTCCAGACTGTGAGGCCGGTGCCGATCGAGGAGCGCTGAGGCTGTTCGCAGCGCGCCAGTGCGCAGCCGCGTGCTTGTACCGAGATTGCAGCGGCTCAGTTCGCAGGCGATCTGTCAGCTCTTTTCCACGTGGATACTCTGAACGAGAATTTCGTCGGAGCGCCCTTCCAAAGTTCCGGTCACTTCAACTTTTTTCCCCAGGTACTTTCCCGCTTCTTGTTGGTTGTCGAGGTGGTACCAAACGTCGTTGACGTCATCTCTCAGGATGTACCGCTCGCCGTTCATGGAAACGATGGTACCGACAAATTTTTGGGGTTGATCTGCGGTATTGCCCGGTTGTGGCGGCACAGAACTTGAAACCGCCGGAAGCGTGGCCGGCCTGATCTTTGGACTTGCCGATGGAACTGCGGCACAAAATGCGAATGCTACGACGGTAGCGACCGCCGATAAATGTTTCATTTCCTCTCCGTTGCTATTTGATGGGCTGGGCCGCGACGAAGTTAGGAGCAAAAGCCTTGCCAGACTGGTCCGATTATGTGCTTTTGCGGGAATGATTTACGGGGCTACAGGACTTACTGTAACGTAAATAAATTGCTCGTATTCGGCAAGAAATTACATCCCGCTGAAGGAAGGCGTGCCGGTGACGCGGCCTGCGTCGGCCCGCAGTCACAGAGCTGGAACGTGGCGAGCTTCACCGGTTAGTGCGAGCACCTTCTCGTAGTATCTCTCGTATTGAGGGATCACATCGTTCGCGCAGTATTTCGCTCGGGCGTGGATCCGAGCCTGCTGTCCCATCGATCGCCCGCGATCAGGGCGAGTCAGAATCTCGAGCGCATATTGCGCGCCTGCCTCCACGTCCCGCGGTGGAATCAGATAGCCGTCCACGCCATGAGTCACGACTTCTGGCAGGCCGCCCACGTCGCTCGCGATCACCGGAACTTCGCAGGCCATCGCTTCCAGCGCCGCCAAGCCAAATGATTCTTCGTCGCTGGGCAGCAGAAAAAGATCAGCGAGACCCAATTTTTCTTGCACGCGATCTTGCTTGCCCATGAAGAACACGTCCTTCGACAAATGCTTCTTGCGCACGATGTACTCCGCGGCACCGCGGTCGGGGCCGTCGCCCATCATCACCAGTTTCGCCGGGATTTTTTCGCGCACCAAGGCGAACATTTCCACAACATCGGTGATGCGCTTTACCGGGCGAAAATTCGAAAGGTGCATCAAGATCGGTTCGCCGTTTTTGGCCCACTGTTTGCGAGCGCTTTGGTCGTCGCAGCGCTTATAGAGATCGCAGTTTACGAAATTGGGGATCACTTCGATGGGCCGCTTGATTTCAAATTCTCGAATGGTACGTTCGCGCAGATATTCTGAGATGGAGGTGACTCCGTCGCTTTGCTCGATGGAAAATCGCGTGATGGGCAGGTAGCTGCGATCGTTGCCGACCAGCGTGATATCGGTGCCGTGGAGGGTGGTGATAAACGGCAGCTTTTTCGGCTGCGCCATCAGCCGGGCCAGTAAGGCGCTCACTGAGTGTGGAATCGCGTAATGCACGTGGAGCAAATCGAGCGAAGCCTGCTCCGCTACCTCGCTCATTTTGGTCGCTAGTGCCAGTGTGTAAGGAGGGTGGTCAAAAAGAGGATAGGACGTGACTTCCACCTCGTGAAAATAGATGCGTTCGTAGGTCGAACTCAGCCGAATGGGCATGGCATAGCTGATGAAATGGATTTCGTGGCCGCGCGCGGCAAGTTCGATGCCCAGTTCGGTGGCCACCACTCCCGAGCCGCCATATGTTGGATAGCATGTGATCCCAATTTTCATGGTTGTCCCTGAGGAGTTTATCAGCCGGCGCCGACCTGTCGCGAACGCCATTCCCGGTGCCGAGGCTGGCAGTCACTTGCGCCCTATGCCGGCCGGATGCTAGATTCGCGCCTTCCCGTATCGCATTAGACGAGCGAGCGGCGTTCTCGATGCTGCGACTTTCAGGCAAAGTAGCGCTTATAACAGGAGGAGGGACCGGAATTGGGCGGACCTGTGCGCTGGCGTTTGGCCGGGAAGGGGCTAAGGTGGCGCTGGCTGGACGCCGAAGGGAGCCGCTCGATGCGGTCGTGCGCGAAATCGCGGGTGCGGGTGGCGAAGCGCTGGCACTGACCTGCGACGTCACGGACACAGCTTCGGTGACCGCGACGCTGTCCCAAACTGAGCGCCATTTCGGGCGGCTGAACACGATTGTGAACAATGCCGGAGCCGTGGTGGTGGCGAGTGTCGAGCGCACCTCAGAAGAAGATTGGGAGAAGGTGATCGCCGTGAACCTGACCGGAACCTTCTTGGTGTCGCGAGGCGCGCTGGCACCCCTTCGCCGAGCCGGTGGTGGCTCGATCGTGAATATCGGCTCTGTACTAGGGCTGGTCGCACGCAAGCAGCGAGCAGCGTATTGCGCCGCCAAAGCCGGCGTGTCCGGATTGACCAGAGCCATGGCGATAGATCATGCACCCGACAAGATTCGCGTGAATTGCATCTGTCCCACAATTGTCGAAACGGAGCTGGGAATGCAGTCTATTCGCCAGGCGGTTAACGCCGAGGCCGAAATTCAGAGAAGGATCAACGAAATCCCCTTAGGGCGAATGGGAACGCCGGAGGACGTAGCCTCGATGGCGGTATATCTCGCTTCGGACGAAGCGTCCTGGATCACGGGAGTATCCTTCCCGCTCGACGGAGGCGTCACCGCTTACTGACATGGGACGTTCGCGCACACCGGAATCGATGGAGCAAATGGCGGCCGAAGAGCTTCGCCGCCGTCTGCAGGAGAACAACACGGCGAAGCAATTTGGATTTGTGCTAGTGGAAGCGAAACGAGGCAAGGTCATTCTTCGGATGAACGTCAATGAGCAGCACCTGCAGGTCCACGGAGTCGTTCACGGAGGTGTACTGGCGGCGCTGGCAGATACGGCTGGCGGGCTAGCGTCTTACATGGCTTGTCCGCCGGGAACGCGAGTGGCGACGATCGAGATGAAGATCAACTATCTTGAGGCGGTGGAGGGAGGCAGCGTCATCGCCGAAGCGAATGTGGTACGCATCGGCCGACACATCGCCGTGGTAGATTGCGATGTCCGCGACGGTAGTCGCCGATTGGTTGGGAAAGCGCTGATGACTTTTTTTGTCGGACCGTTCAAGAAAAACCGCAAGCGGCGTCAGTCCTGACGCAACTCTCGCTCACAGCCCACGAAGTGTTCTGCGACACAGTCCGCGTCTAGTGATCGTCCGAACCGCCAGCTCCATTTGACCCGTTCGATCCATTCGAGCCGTTCGGTCCACCTTGTGCGGCGTCTTCGCCTTCTTTGTAGAGGTACTTGATGCAATGTTTGTAGACGAGCAGGTTCGGGCTGCCGTAGCGTGTAAGCTTGATGCAATCCCGATCGTACCATTCAACGCTGCCACGTAGAATTTCGCCGTCCGTTAGCACTACCGCCACCGGAGTTCGCGACTGCATCTGTTTTACGTAGTAGAAATTTTCAGCGTGGGTCTGTTCCGGCGGCGCGGGTTTCTTGCGCTGCGGAGCCTGAGACGGAACCGCCTGCGGCGCGCGCGCTGGAAATTGATCTTTTACATCCGTGAGAGTAGGACGGAAAAGTTTACGATTAACCATTAGGACTCCTTCGAATCGCTACTTCCTTATGACTGTGCAATGAGCTTTTGGGTTGCAGTATTTTTACAAATTTATCAATCGCTCACCGGACTTCGGGCGTGCTTAGAGATACGAGTAGGGCGTCCAGCCCCAACTGGCGGCTAACATTGCGTTTTAGGCGGCTTTCCAGAAGATCCAGCCTTTGCGTCGCCCGCGAGACCCACTCGAAACTAACTTTCCTGCTCAGCGCTTCCAGGTCGCGCCGTAAGTCCGGATTACGAGAAAGACTGTTCTGCGGACTCTGGGAAAGTTCGAGAAGGTCTGTAAGCAGACTATAAAACAGCGTGAGGATATTTTCAAACGATTCCTTCTCTTGTTTGGCAAGTTGCGCGGTCGCCGAAAAAATTTCCGCGGAACGGGAGCCATCGATCGCTTTTTCCAGCAGGCTCAAGACGGCGCGGCGCAATCGACTGGACTCTTCCAGATTCAAAGCGAGCGCCACGCCGGGACTGCCACTCGCAAGCTGAGCGGCCAGTTTTCGGTCCGCCGCCTTTGCCTCGCCGCGCTCTTTCAGAAATTCTTCGATCTGCGGGACCGGGACTGGCGCGAAGTGAAATTGCAGGCAGCGCGACCGGATCGTTTGCAGCAACGAATCTGGGTTGGGCGCGAGAAGAATGAGCGTCGCGCACTCCGGCGGCTCTTCGAGGATTTTCAGAAAGACATCCGCATCGTTCCAGCGCATGGTATGCGCGTCGTCCAGAATGAAAATGCGCCGGCGGCCTTGCGGTTTGAAATATGCGGCGCGCTGCACCGCGCGTAGCTGGCCAACGCGAATCATTGGGCGCGCGACGGGTGCGAGCCGGCGCACCGGATCGGGCACCAACAGCCACACGTCCGGATGAGTCTCGATGATCAGCGGCATGCGCTCGACTGCGGCGGCATCGGCGCTTTCGCCGCGCTCGGTCAATCCGGCAGCTATCAACGGAGTCGGGTTCGCCAGTGGCGCCATGCGCTTGCAGGAGTCGCATTCGCCGCAAAAATCGTCCTTGAGCCGTTCGCAATTCGCGGCCTGGGCAAACATGCGTGCCAGAGAGTATTTGCCGATTCCGCGCGGACCTGTAAATAGCAATGCGCTCGGCGGACGTTCGCGCCGCAACATGCCCCGCAGCGCGGTGACGATGCGTTCATTGCCGAGAAATTCGTCAAAGCCCATGGGCGTTAACGGCTCGCACCCGACGCGGAAAAAACACGCGCATCAATCGCAGCCAGTATCTCCCTGTGTATTTCTTCCGGGGAACGCAACGCCTGCGCCAACGGGTCGTAACATTCGATCGTCACCCAGTTCGGCTGGCGCGCAAGCTCATCATAGACCTCGGACGCCGCTTCCAGATGCGCCAGGTTCGATTCCAGCAAATCGCGCTGGAGCCTGGTGTAGTCGCGCTTCGCTTTTTCGCCTACGAGGCGTTGTGCCTCATTCGCAGGGACGCGAAGGTAGACAACCAAATCCTCCACCGGCAGTGCGTAGACTTGATATTCGAGCTGCTCAAGCCAGGCGAGAAATTCCCGACGCGTGTCGCGCGGCGCTCGCGCGCCCTGATGCGCTAGGTTCGAGGCGATATAGCGGTCGGCGAGAAGCGTGCGGCCGGCTGATAGGTCGTTTTCCATCGCTGAACGCGACTCCCAGCGGTCGCCCGCATACAGCAGTGCCGAGAAATGCGGATCGACTGCATCGAGCGGTCCGAATTCCCCATTCAAAAACCGCGCGACCAATTTTCCAAAAAAACCATCGTAGCGAGGGAAGCTCACTTGGTTGAATGGGAGTCCGCGCGCAGCCAAAGTCCGCGCCAGCATTTCCAGCTGCGTCCCTTTTCCGGAGCCGTCAATTCCTTCGAGGACGATGAATTTTCCGCGTGCAGGCATCGAGTTCGCATCAGTCTAGCACACGGCGCCTGAGAAGGACCCGAGCGCCACTGCTCCAAACGTCCGGAATTTTTGCCGGCATGATGGCGCGCCCGCGGAAAAGCCCCAATTCCGAACCTCCGGATTTCGCCGTGTTAGAATCTCAGCGATGGAAAAACTTTCCCACGCTATCGCAACGAATCTGGCGAATCTTCGCGACCGCGTAGCGCAAGCCGCGCAGCGATCCGGACGTCGCGCGGAGGAAATTACCCTGGTGGCTGTTTCGAAGACCCATCCGGCCGAATCCATTCTGGCCGCTTACGACGCAGGCGTGCGTCATTTCGGCGAAAATCGCGTGCAGGAATGGGAGGCCAAGCAGCCCAAGGTCGCCGACCTGGATGCGATCTGGCACCTTATCGGCCACTTGCAGAGCAACAAGGCCCGCCGCGCCGCGCATCTTTTTCGCCGCGTGGACTCGCTGGACGATCTGGCTCTCGCTAAGAAACTTCATGCCGCAGCCGATGCCGAAGGGAAGTGTCTCCCAGTCCTGATCGAAGTTCACTTGGGCGGCGAAGAAACGAAAAGCGGTGTTGCGGAGAACGAATTGGCTTCGCTCGCGGCAAGCATTGCCCCATTTGCACATCTCGATTTCGCGGGACTGATGACCATTCCGCCGTTTTTCGATGAAGCCGAGCGCGTACGGCCGTACTTTCGCAAGCTGCGAGATCTGCGCGACGGGCTAAGCCGCCAACTCGGCCGCCCTCTGCCCATACTTTCCATGGGCATGAGCCATGATTTCGAAATCGCCATCGAAGAGGGAGCCACGGAGATACGCATTGGCACGGCTCTGTTCGGTGCGCGCCAGACTGCGGCGTAGGTTTCCGAGGTGGTTCGACCGCCAGTTCATTTTCGCTTCTTCCGCCGCCGGGGACGCGGCCGTGAAGACGGGGCGGACGAGACGTTTTTCCTCGATGCGGGAAGCGGCTTTTTCTTCTTGCCGCGCTTCGTGGCCGCAACGCCGGTCGAGACAACGTGCTTCTGCAAATCGAGAGTAAATGAATCGATCGTGGAAACTGCGTCCGTGGTCTCATTGACACCCAGCGCTTCGCAGGAAATTGAAGCGGAATTCACGGTGAGACGCAGAAAGCCGTAGACCTGGTCGTTGTATGCTTCCAACGTAACCTTGTTTCCTTTGCCGTCGTTTCCCGCTACCCCTATTTTGGGGAGCGCGCCGTTCTTGCCCGTTCGCACGGGACTCAAATTGAAATAACCGCCATTGCCGGCTACGACGTAGGGAATCGCTCGGCCGTCGCTCGTCATCACGCGCGTATACCTTTCGTACAAGTGCGCGTGACCCGAGAGCACAAGATCGGGCCACAATCCAGCCGTTTTACACGCGGTATCAATATCTTGAAGCATCTGTGGGCTGGGGAAGTGCTGGCTGCTGATGGTGAAGGGCGGGTGATGGACCGCGATGATCAGCGCGAAGGGATCGCCGCCTCTCGCTGCTCGCTGGGCGGCGGCAGCTTGCAATTGCGCCAGCAAGAAACTCGCTTGTTGCGTCCCGGCAGCGCCGCCGTTTATCACGCCCGTGGTTTCGCTGGTATTCGAGTACAAGCCGATGATTTTCACGAAAGGCGCGTTGAGAGTGAAATAGACACCCGGCTGCGTCATGGTAGTACGCGCAAAACCCTTGGCTGAAGGATCATTCGTCGGCTGCTTGCTGCAAATATTTTGATAGAACGGCTGCAGCGAGTACTGCACCGGCTCGCTCGCGAATAGAACGCCATCGTGATTACCGGGAATCGCGAAAATGGGGCCGGCGTAATCGCGATAAGGATCGTAGAACTGATCGTAGTAGTAGCGTTCCTGCCCGAAATAATAGACAACGTCTCCAAGATGAAATAAAAACGCCGGGCGGCTGCTGGTGTCATCTTTCCCACCAATGTCAGTGCTCAGCGCATCGCCAACGGCAAATTGATGCGACGGCTCCTTGATGCCGCCGGTATCGCCTGTGGAATGAAAGACAATCTCGCCGGACTTTTGAATTTGTTGGACAATTGCGGACCCGAGTACATCGGCAAGCGCCATCACGGGCGGATTTTTCCAGGGCGCGGGGATTGCTTCAGTGACCGGAGTCGTCGTGATGCCGGAGTCGGCGTAAACATCCTGCGGGTCGAAAGTGTTAAAGTCATCGGGAGATGGTTGCGGATTAGCGAAGGCAAAACCGGTGGCGGACATGAAGCGCCCTCCTCTTTGGTCTCGAGGATTGAGGTGCCAGGGAAACGAGTATAGGTGCCAGTTTCGTCTCCGAGAAGTTATATTTTGAGAGTAGCGTATTGGCCCTCAGGGTGTAACTCTGCATTCATAAGATGGAAATAACCGTGGATGGAAATGCTGTCGGGTTTCGTGTCCGGGTGCAACCACGCGCGAGCCGCGACGCAATCGCAGGCGAACACGATGGAGCGTTGAAAGTGCGGCTCACCGCGCCACCGGTCAAGGGCCGAGCGAATGATTGTCTCCGCCGTCTGCTCGCCGAGCATTTGAACGTGCCAGTTTCGGCTGTTAGAATCGTGGCGGGCGAAAATGATCGCAACAAGCGCGTTTCGGTTGCAGGCGTGACGCGCGCGCAGGTGCTGGCGCTCTGCTCGTCAGCAGGGAATACCGCCGGGAAGGCCGGAGGTTGATTTCATGCCGGATATCAAAGCAATCCAATCCGAACTGCGCGCGAACAAAATCGACGGCTGGCTTTTTTACGACCACCATCACCGCGACCCCATCGCCGGCCACGTCCTCGGGCTCGACAGCCACGCGATGGTCACACGCCGCTGGTTTTATTTCATCCCCGCCAAGGGCGAGCCGCGCAAGTTGGTGCACAAGATCGAGCAGAGCTCTCTCGATTCGCTCGACGGCAAGAAGTTTCTATATTCCGGATGGGAAGAGCTGCACAAAACGCTGCCTAAACTACTCTCAGGCAGTAAGAACATCGCGATGCAGTATTCGCCCGAGAACAATATTCCCTATATCGGCTTGGTTGACGCCGGCACCGTAGAGCTGATCCGGAAATTGAAGAAGAAAGTGGTCAGTTCCGCGGACCTGGTGCAGAAGTTCGAAGCCAGTTGGTCGCCAGCACAACTCGAAAGCCATTTGGAAGCGGGGAAAATCGTGGACCGCGTGACCCGCGGGGCTTTCCAGCGGGCCGCCGCGTTCGTGCGCGAAGGGAAGCCGCTGGCCGAAGCGGAATTGCAGCAGTGGATTCTGGACCAATTTCGTGCCGGCGGGTTGACGACCGCAGAACCCCCAATTGTTGCGGTGCAGCCCAACAACGGAAATCCACATTACGAACCGAAAGCCGGAGCGTCACGGCCCATTCGCGCAGGCGATCTATTGCTGCTGGATATTTGGGCGAAGTTAGACCGCCCGCAGAGCGTCTACTACGACATAACCTGGGTCGGGTATCTCGGCGAGCGTGTGCCGGATTCCTACGCCAAAATTTTTCGCATCGTGAAAAGTGCTCGAAACGCTGCGATCGAATTCGTCAAGGCGGCCGTCGCGAAAAAGCGCCCAATTCACGGTTGGGAAGTCGACCGCGTGACGCGCGAGACGATCCGAAAAGCCGGCTATGGGAAATATTTCGTCCATCGAACCGGCCACAGCATTGGCCAGCAGGTGCACGGCAACGGCGCGAATATGGACGGCCTGGAAACTCGGGACGATCGCAAAATTGTCCCGCACACTTGTTTTTCCATCGAGCCCGGGATTTACATGCCAGAATTCGGAATCCGCAGCGAAGTGAACATGTACATCGGAGAGCACGAAGCGCGCGTCACCGGCGCCATCCAGGAAGAGATTCTTCCGCTGCTGGCATAGGTGAATGTGAACGACGCTTCCGTAAACGGTGCTCCTCTCGAGAATCCACAGGTTCCACCGGCAGCGCCCGCTATCAACAGGAAGCGCAGCGCCCTCGCGCCGTTTGCCGCTATATCAGGATGGCTGGTGCCCGGCATGGGACATTTGCTGCTAGGTCGCTGGGGAAGGGCCCTGGGGTTTTTCGTGTCGGTCGGCGGCCTCGCGATAACGGGCTGCTTGATGCGCGGCAACGTTTTTCCTCCGCACTCGACCGATCCGTTTGGCACTCTGGGATTTCTCGCGGACGCAGCGTCAGGCGTCTTCTACTACCTCGCGCACGTAGTCGAGGTCGCCGGGCCGGATGTATCTCGCGCGGCAGGAGATTATGGCACGCGATTTATCGCCGCAGCCGGAGTGGTAAACGTGCTGGCAGTCTTGGATGTGCTGGAAATTGCGTCCGGGCGAAGGGACTGAAGTTGCTCGCGAGTGTTGCCATCTTGCGGTTACTGAGGCTCAATCATTTTGGCGCGATGCTATTGTTTGCGCTGCTCGTTTCCATGGCGCTCGCATGCCTCACCCAACGCACGGCGGCTGGCTGGATCAAATACACGCTGTGGTCGCTCAGTTTATTTGTGGCGATTGGCGTCGGCGTGGCGTGGATGATGTATCCTATCTCGCGTTGAGCCTCCTCGGCTGTGCGCGCCGCAATTTCCTCTCTGCGGCCCCGCGCCCGCTTCACGAAACTCATTTAGGCCAATGTTTGACAGGTTTTTCACCGCGATGTTACATTCGATGCTGCGCCGAGGTAGCTCAGTTGGTAGAGCAGCCGATTCGTAATCGGCAGGTCCCCGGTTCAAGTCCGGGCCTCGGCTCCAGATTATCCAACACGCTTCTTTTCAATCAGTTCATTTTTCCATTTTCTGGATCCGCGGAAACCTTGGGAACATTTGGGAACACCACGCCCACGACTTTGTCTACCGCACGTTTTTGTGACTAAGCTATCGCATGCGTGTAAGCGCTAAGCGCTGTTTTGCGGTCCGAGAGCTTCCCCCCGAGGGTGCCACCTCTGCAACCAATCGGGCCCTGTCGCGATCATGTGGTGGGCCATGAAAATAGCTGAGGCGTCGCGATCAACCTCAGGTTGATTATCAATTGGGGTAAGGCACGCGCAGCAGAGTGCCTGAAGTTGACGGCAAGACGTAACGGATACCGGCGTAGACCATGCTGAGGTGCGCATTTCTGGGGTCGCCGGGAACTACATACCAAGGAGCGCGAGTCAGATAGGAATACTGCGTGTAATACTGAACCGCTCCAAATCTCTGGCTCTTCCAAAAAGTCAGCAGCCAATCGAACGTGACCTGCTGGATGGCGCGATTGTTTGTATTTGGCGAACCGGGGCCGCCATAGCCAATAATCGTTCCAGGGTGCGCGGTGTTCGTAGTGTCCGCGAAGAAGTTCCGTCCGTAATAATCCGCGCCGTAATAAACGGCGAAGGCTTCCTTTTCGCTCGCTCTCCACTCGAGGCCAGCAGAGCCCGCTCCGGCATGCAGCATGGATAGGTTAACGTCGGTACCGGCAGCGTTAGGGCGAACCACGAGTTCCGGTCCTGTTCCCACAAGGTAGTGAGCGCCACCGTCGCTCCAAAACACGTTTGCGAGGAGAACGAGCTTATTGGGGATCAATTCGTAGTTGGTGGCGAATTGCCCACCACCGCCGAATGACTTGTGCGACCTGAATACCGTCGAACCGGCGGGCATCACCGACGCGTGGACGCCGATGAGAAAGCCGGTGAGTTCCGCATGAAAGTGTCTGGCGCCGAGGTTGGTATCGTAGGTGGTCTTGGCGATAATGTCCGGCATCAGGTTCGCCGCTCCCGCGTTGGCGTTGTTGTCGAACTGCGATCCAACCGAGCTGAAGCCCGTCGGAAGAGAGACGTAGGTGCCGATATATTGATTGGAGTTTTCAATTCCTGCGCCGATTGCCCAATGCTCGTTGGGATGGAAAGCGACGCGGAACTCGGCAGCCCGCGTATACGGCACTCCGACGCCGAGGTTCTGATCTTCGTTGTACGTGACGGCCAAATCGGAAGGTAGCGGGCCGATGCCCTCGCGGTTCGGCGTCAGCCAGCTCCACGTTTGACCGCCCAAAATCTCCCAATTGCCGCGCTTTGCGTACCCAAAGTAAAGCCGCAAACGATTCGTAAGACCGTTCACGCTTTGATACACGTTGGGAGCGCTATTCCCGCTGAAATCGCCCTCGACGTAACCCAGGAAGTCAGTGTTTCTGAAATGGTCCTCGATCTTAAAGTTTAGGCGGGAGAACTGCGCCGTGCTGCGGATTTCAGACACACTCCCCAGAGGAGTATTGCTGAAAGGTATGCTGGCGAAACTGGTGGCGATGTTGCTCTGCGTATTCGTGGTTCGAAATATATTCTCGAAGTCGACGAATCCTCCGGGCGTCAGGACAGCATCGCCGATTTTGATAACTCCTAGCGCAGGTTGCCGTTCACCCTGCGTCTGCTGATCGCCGGATTGGTCCGCGGAGTTGATGGTGCCACTGTTGATCTCACGCGGAGAGTCCGACGGGTTCGGGGTGGGCGTCGGACTGGGCCGAACCACTTCGGAAGCCGCCACGAGCGCAGCGGCGCCAGATTGACCGCCTTTCAATTGCGCCTTCAGGAGTTGGATTTCTTGCTGCTGTGCCGCTACTTGCTGCTGGGTTTGCAAGAGCGCTTCGCGGAGAGCGTCCAGCTGAGTCCCAACGTCCGAAGTGTTCGTAGAAGAATCGTTCGAGTGCGCGGCGGCCTGGCCAAACGCGAGGCCAGGCACCATCAGCAAGAGCCATGCAGTTCGCAAAAAAAATCGCATCGTAATCCTCAGTGTGATTAGGCGATTGACGCTCGCCTGAAGCCGTGACCGACACGAGCCGGGGGTCGCCACACTCCGAACTAGGCGTGTGGCAATCCGGCGCTAAAATCCGACGAAGATCGCATCGGCAAAGCCGGGCTCAGCTATCACGAATATCGGTTTAGATCGACTCCAGTGCCTCGCCGGTATGTCGAATATTCCCCTCGATTGTGGCCACCACTTCCTCGATGTTGCCGGAGAGGACCATCTTTCCCATGGCCAGCGCGAAGCCCACGGCTTGCGATCGGTCTGCATGCGAAGGTATCGAGAGAGCGTTGGGATCCGTCACCACATCAATGAGCGCCGGCCCAGAATGCTGCAGCGCCTTTTTGATGCCCGACGTCAAATCCGCGGGGTTTTCAATTCTTACACCCATCATGCCGATGGCCTCGGCGACCTTCGCGAAGTTTGGATTCTTCAGGTCCGTTTGATAGTCGGGAAATCCCGCGGTTTCCATCTCGAGTTTCACCATCCCCAGAGCGCCGTTTTCGAACAAGAGCACCTTCACAGGGAGGTCGTATTGAGTCAGCGTCAGCAAGTCGCCCATGAGCATTGCTAAACCGCCATCCCCGGAAAGGGAGACCACCTGTCGTCCGGGATACGTACATTGGGCGCCAATGGCCATGGGGAGCGCGTTTGCCATGGACCCGTGGTTAAAAGAACCGATGATGCGCCGGTCCTTCGCCGGCTTAACATGCCGGGCGGACCAGACGTTGCACATGCCAGTGTCCACTGTGAAGATGGCGTCGGGCGCGGCAACTTCACTGAGCGCGGCGGCGACAGGCTCGGGATGCATGGGCGTGCGTTTTCCCACATGGTCAACGTATACATTCATTTTTCGCAGCTTCTCTTTGTGCTTGGCGAGCGTGGTAGCCAGGTAGCCTCCGTCCGGCTTGGTATCCAACATCGGTGCCAGCGCCTGCAGCGTCTCGCGCACATCACCCCACAACCCGAGATCGATTTTGCTTCGCCGACCCAAACTCTGAGCCCGGATGTCGACTTGCGCGATCTTGCACTTGGTGGGCAGGAATTTGTCGTACGGAAAATCAGTGCCCAGGAGCAGCAGAAGGTCGCATTCGTGGATCGCCTCGTAACACATCCCGAAACCAATCATGCCGGTCATTCCCACCTCATACGGATTGTCGTATGCGACGTACGGCTTTCCTCGGTAGGTATAGCCAACCGGCGCTTTCACTTTCTCGGCGAGAGCGACTACCGCGTCGTGGGCGTTTTCGCATCCGATGCCGCAGAAGAGCGCAACTTTCTTACTGGAGTTGATCAGGTCTGCCAGCCGCGCCAGGTCCTTTTCGCCGGGACGGATGCTCGGCCGTTTGGTCACCAGGGAACGCCCGCCGGCCTGCGCCGGTACTTCCATCGCAGCCAGGTCCCCTGGCAGCACGATCACGCCTACTCCACCTTTTCCAATGGCACTCTGCATGGCGATATGCAGAACTCGCTCAAACTGGGCCGGATTCGAAATCATCTCGCAATAGTGGCTGCATTCCTGAAACAGGTTTTGTGGATGCGTTTCCTGAAAGTAGGCCGTGCCGATCTCGCTGCTGGGAATATGCGATGCGATTGCCAGCACTGGAGCATTGCTGCGATGCGCGTCGAAAAGGCCGTTGATCAGGTGGAGGTTGCCGGGCCCGCAGCTCCCCGCGCAGCAGGCGAGCCTGCCGGTTAGCTGCGCCTCCGCGCCGGCGGCAAACGCGCCGACTTCCTCGTGGCGCACATGGATCCATTTAACCTTGTTGTTCAGCCGCAGTGCATCCGTCACCGGATTCAGGCTGTCGCCCACGACGCCGTAAATCCTCTCCACGCCCGCTTCGACAAGTCTTGCCAGCAGCTGATCCGCTAGTCGGTATGCCATTTTTTCCGCCTCCCTTATTTTTCCTGTACCCCTATAACGAGATGAATTCGACTTCGAACCTCAAAGCCAGCTGCGCGGCGTGCCATGATTTACAGCGATTTCGCTTGCACCTGCGCCTGCGCCGCAGGCCCCGTCTCCCGAACAAACAACGTAACGACCACCGCGGCGGCACAGCATGCGACCCAAAAAAATGCGCCCTTCTGAAAATGCAGGTGCAGGTTCGCCGAGTTTCCGATGCCTCTGCCGACATGCTTTGCATAAACCGGACCCAGAAACGCGGTGATGGCAAAAACGAGGAAATTAATGCCACCCGTCGCGCTGCCCTTCACACCGTCGGGGTTGACCTCTTTGATTACGCTGTAAGGGATCATCGCGGCGCCCGAACCCACGCCAAACAGAAACATTGCGACGTGCGGCGGAATCGGAAGGGGCTTCAACGCGATTTGGACGGCCGCCGCAATCATGAATAATGCGCTTCCGATAATTACTGGTTTCCGCCTTCCAACGCGGTCGGAAAGCCATCCAAGCAGTGGGCAACCGAACACCCAGCCGAGGGGAACCATCGAAGCGATGACGACGGCGCTGTGATAAGTGAATTGAAGATCCTTTTGAAATGCCGCAACTCCCCAAATCATGTCCCCGATCGTGGTCGGCGCGAACAACAGTCCGGCGACAATCCCGCAGAGATATGACTGGGGATTCGAGAAGACTATTTTGTAAGGCTTGAGAAGCGAGCTGAAGCCGCCTTCCTGTGCATGGGGTCCAAACTGTTCTTTCGGCGTTGCGATGTACAGCAGCGACGCCAGCGCAAGGATCAGGAGTCCCAACCCCACCCAGAGAGTGTGAATACCCATTCCGTGCTCGATCATGGGCCCGACTGCGAACTGGCCCGCCGAACCGCCGAGCATTCCAACACATTGCGTGACGCCAATTGCCGTCGCGAGGTAGCGTGCGGAGAAGCCGTGGGCGGCGAGGTAGACCGCGCCCGTGAACGCAAAAGCTGAGCCAGCTCCCTGGAGAAGTCGCCCGACATCGCCTGCTGACATGGCGGCTGCGCTAAAGCAGAGGCATCCGATGCCCAAAATGGCGGCGCCCACCGGAACGGTGCGCTTGGCTCCCAAATGGTCAAGGGCCGCTCCGGCGACCAAGCTCATTGTGGAATAGGTGTAGTAGTAGGCCCCGAGAATCGCGCTGATACCGAGCGCGGAGGTATGAAACGACGATTCCAACTCAGGAATCATCACGGCTGGGCAAGACCGCACGGCATATTCAAGGAAGTAGAAGACAACCGTGAAAGCCCACGCGATGACAAATGCACGAGTTTGAGTCGCAGTCTGATTTCGCTCTGTAGCAAGTGTGCTCATGGTGCGGACTAGAGGCATTTCGTCCCCCAATTGGCCGTTCGATCACGATGATGAATACACGCGGCTTACGTCGCTTGCGCGAAGTTCAGCGCCGATCAGGCTGTTGGCTCGCTCACAACTGCGCAGGTATTGACACCCGTCTGCTAGCTACGAGCGGAGCAGAAAGAATGGCGAGTGGTATTCGCGGACTTGTCCGCGGCGGGAACGTATCAATTCGCGCGAAAATAACGGCCGTCAAGTGGATTGGTGAGTTAAATCAAGAACAACTGGACGGCGGGCGCGCAAAGGCCTCGTCGCCATGCAAGAGCGGACGCCAAGCGCTCACAAAAAGCCTATTCTGCCGCTTAGATGGCCCTATACGCTCTCGTCCGTCGGGCGCGATTGCAGCAATCTGTTAATCGTTTGCCCTACATAGCCCTTAAAGGTCCGCACATCTCGACGCCCGTCATCCTTATAGCTGGCCTTGCATAGAATCGAGCTCCGCGCGACAGGTCTCGCTGAACTGTTTCAGCGGATCGTTGCCTTGTAAGGCTTTAGATCGGATCTGCTCCGGTGTGAGGTTCGGCTCGCTGTAGTCTTTCACGATCTCCCTTACCACGCTCTCTGCGCTCGCGAATACTTCTTTAGAGGCAGTAAGTCGAATACGGTTCAATAAAGCGTACGCAGGTATAAGTTGGTTGGGATCCTTGAAATTGTTTTCCAATGCGTCCACCAGAACGCGTGTGCTTTCGGTGATGAATTCGGAATAGAGCTGTACGCGATAGAAAATCCGTCTTGCGAGCAAGTCACGCTGATCTGCATGCCGCTGGGTAATCCAGGTGCTAGCACTGGAGCCCAGTGACCCGACGAGCGAACCAAAAAGAGCTGCCATAGCTGGATTCATTGTCACGGCTGGCATCGGCGTCATTTCTTAAAGCGCCCGCAAAAAGTGACCGAGCTTGTTTCGCTTGGTGGTCAAATAGCGAATATTCGACGGTGACGCTGGGATTTCAAGCGGTAACCGTTCCGTCACGGAAAGACCGTAGCCTTCCACGGCGACGAGTTTTCCGGGATTGTTGCTGAGAAGTCTTATCGAAACAACTCCGAGTTCCCGCAAGATTTGTACGCCGACGCCATAATCCCGCTGATCTGCCTTGAACCCCAGCCGCTCGTTGGCCTCCACGGTGTCGAGTCCTTGGTCTTGCAGGGCATACGCGCGAATTTTGTTCGCCAAACCGATTCCGCGTCCTTCCTGGTTCAGGTAAACCAGCACACCTCGTCCTTCCGCAGCAATGCGACGCAGCGCCTTATCGAGCTGGCCACCGCAGTCGCATCGCACTGAGCGAAAAGCCTCCCCAGTGAGGCACTGCGACTGCAGCCGAACCAGCACATCCAGGCCATCTCCGAGGTCCCCACATACAAGAGCGATGTGCACGTCTTTATCTCGCGGATTTTCGAAGGCGTGCAGATCAAACTGCCCGTATTGGGTCGGCAGCTTCGCGGACGCCACCCTTTTGACGACAGGGAGTGCGCCCGCGCGCCTGCGCTCCTCCTCTGGATTATTGCGCTGCAATTCCCATCGCCTGAAGCAACTCGTCGTGGGCCTGGAGATAACCGAGCTGCGATTGGAGAAGCAGCGCCTTGGCATCAAGCTCTTGAGCGGCCGCGGCGTCGGCTTGTGACTGGAGCGCTTCACCTCTCAAAAGTTTTTGAGAAGTTACGCGACTGGACTCGTCTCGCAAAGCCACAACTTGTTCCGAAACATCCACCATTTCTTTGGTGCGGTCGAGCTTGTTCAACGCCGTCTCGACCTGGAGTTCCACATCGTCTGTAACGCGCGCGAGGTTTTCCCGAGCCTCCGCGAGCTTCGAATTGCTTTCCCCCAGGGCCGCGCGCCTTTTGCCTCCGTCAAAGAGGTCATAGTTGAGCGCCGCTCCGAAGGTCCCGAAGTTACGCGCTAGAAAGGGAACGTCGCTCTGATAGCTGTATCGCGCGAAAGCGACGATATCCGGGAAATAGTCGGCCTTCGCCAAACGCACGCCGGCGGAAGCCTTTTTCACTTCCTCACGGGCGGCCACCACTTCGGGATGCGATTCCAGAGCGATCTTTAGGCATTCTTGCCTCGCGCACGTGTCCTGGACCGCGGGAACTTCCGTATCGAGCGCAAGTCGGGTACTCACTGGCAATCCCGTCACGTCGTCGAGCTGCATGGTCAAGTCGGAAATCTGCAACTCCGTTGTCAGCAAATCTTGCTTGGCTTCGAGCACCTGGGCGCGGATGTCGATCAGCGCTTCATTCAGCGCACTGCCGTACTTCACTTGCTGGACGCGTTCGCCTTCAAGGTCCTGATCCGCCCGGACCTTGGACGCAATTGCGCTGCGGTGGAGTTGGGCGATCAACAGCTGGTAGTAGATTTCGTGAACTTTCAACGCGACTTCATTCTGCGTCTCTTGAGCGTTGGCGCGCGAAGCGTTGACGTCGGCTTGCGCAGCCTCGTTGGCGGGTTTCACCCTGGTAAACAGTTGTGTGAGCGGTTGCGACAGCATCGTGCCACTTGTTACAAACGTTTTCCCGCCCTGACTAAGAGTCGTTGACTGCGTCGGAATCGGCGCGCCACCCACAGTTCCCAAGCTCCCTGCCGCAATTTGAATGAACTGAGTGTCGGTCACCGTGAAAATGCGGCTCTCGTTCGTTACGCTGGGAAAATATCCGCTGCGCGCAACTTCCTTTGCGTGTTGCTTTTCCTCAGTTTCGAGCTTGGCGATGCGCACCACGTGATTTTGTTTCAGGGCCAGTTGCACTGCTTCAGCAAGTGTCATGTGTCGCGCCCCCGTTTCGTTGGTTTGCGCTCGAACGGAGACAGCAAGACTGGACAGTAGGAGCGCGACCACCAAAGCGCCTCGTAATTTCATTACTTCGTCCCCTTCGCCGTAGCGGGATGCTGCTGCAGAGCGGTGAGGTCGCCATATTTCAGTGGCGCTTCTCGCAGGCACGCTACGAAGATCAACGCAATCACGCAGGTCCACGCGACCAGGTAGAATCCGTCGTTTAGACTCAGCGTGTACGCTTGAAGACGTACGCGCCCTCCCACAATATCTACAGCGCGACCGGCCGCTTGACCCAGGCCAGATGACTTCGCAAAGGCTCCTGCCGTCAGTTGCCGGATGCTCCCATCGGTGATCCAAGTGCCTTTCTGCACGTGCAGCCCGAGCATGTTCGAGTGGAATTTCTCGCGCTCGGCAATGAAACGCCCCATGAGGACAGCCCCCACTGTTCCGCCGAAAAGCCGGACGATGTGAAAAAAAGCAGAAAACGTGAGGATGCGCTGGGGCTTCGCTAACCCCCCGGAGAAAAGCCCTTGCAGGATGATCGCGGAGACCAGGCCGATGAACGCGAAGCATTGCCCAAAACCCATCAGAAATTCGGTGCGATAGAAATTTGCCGCTGCCCAGGCGCTGCTCATTTCGGCGTTCAGGAGTGATGCGCATGCCATGCTTGCAAAACCTGCTGCGAGAAGTAAGCGAGAGTCCACGTTCGATAGCAGCAGGAAGCCAGCCACGATCGCCAGCGGCACAAATGAAGCAGCCGTCCAAATCACGGCCGGGCCGATTTGATCCGGCTCGAAACCGTGGATGGCCAGTGCTTGCGGCACCAGGATGATTGTTGTCACCAGAAAGAAGCGAAAGAAGAACAGGCCGACGCCCAGTAGTTGCGTATTCCGCTGACGGAGGTAAGGCATATCAACGAGAGGGTTGGGTCCTCGCAGCCGACGAATCAGAGAGCTCAATAAGAAAAAGGCTCCGGTGACGAATAGCGCGGTGAATACACCGGACCGCCACCAGTCGAGCCTTTCGCCTTGTTCACACGCAGCTAAAATCAATGCAAGGCCGGCACTCGCATACAAAAATCCCGCGAAGCTTGGCGCCTCGCCGTGCTCTTTCGCGGGAGGAGATTTCGGTATTCCGAAGTAGATGCAGATCATCATCACCGGCGTAATCACCGCCGAATTCCAAAACATCCAGTGCCAGGAGAGATGATCCCTGTACCAGCCGTAAAGCGATGGGGCAATGTTCACCGCGCCGTCCACGAATGAGGCGTACAGCGCAATCGTAAAAGGGAGATAACGGAGGGGAATGTTTCGCAAGGCAAAAGTAAGCGTGAGCGGATAGAAGGTGCCGGACGTCAAACCGGCCAGACCCACCGCCACGATTACGAGGGAATAATAATGAATAAAAGGCAGGAAAACTGAGATCAATGTAAACATCGCCGCGGCCGTTAAGAGAATTCGCCGAGGGCCGATCAGACCGCCCAGGTACACGGTGAATGGCCCGATGAACATCAGGCCGACATCAAAAGCGGTGCCGACCCAAGCGCCCTCGTCGTAGCCAAATCCGAGGTGGCCCTTTAAGTCGGGAAGACCGAGCGAAATCATCCTGCTCGTAAGAGTCACAACTCCCGCGCCGATGATCACACCGAGGATGCCGAGCAGTGGGCTCTTGGAGAGCTCGCCCGGCACTGCTCCTGCAATTCCGCGCGCGAGTTGCACTGGAGTGGGTTGCGGCAAGGCTAGACTTGAGGCGGACATCAAAGGCTCCGATTAGCGTCTCGTCCGGACAGTGGCGATCACGGAGAGTCCAGGCTGCAACGTCGCGGCAACGCTTTCGTCGTCGAGGGCGATCTTTACGGGAATTCGCTGGACAACTTTCGTGAAGTTGCCTGTGGCGTTGTCCGGAGGCAGCAAAGCGAACTGCGAACCGCTTGCCGGAGCGATTTCGAGGACTTTGCCCCTAAAGATCTTTCCAGGATATTCGTCAACGCGAATCTCGGCAGGGTCTCCGATCTTCACGTTTGTGAGCTGCGTTTCACGATAATTCGCCATTACCCATTTGATCCGGCTGACGAATGAGATCACTTGCGTTCCAGGTGATACCAGTTGCCCCGGCCGGACCTGCCTCTCGCCGACCGTGCCATCCGCCGGTGCCGTGATGCGCGTGTATCCAAGATTTACTTTTGCGCCTACGAGAGCGGCTTCCTTGGCATGCAAGTCCGCTGCGAGTTGTGCGTCCTGCGACTCCAATACACTTTTGGCCCTGCGTTCAGCCACGACAGCTAGCTCGCTGCTGCGCAGCGATGCCTTCGCTTGTATCAAATCAGCTTCACGGCTGGCCAACTGAGAACTGAATCGTTCCTGGTCTGCTTCGGCCTGCTCCACCGTTTGCTGCGTGGTCGAGCCTGTCAGGATGAGTGCTTCTTGCCGCTTGCGTTCCAATCCTGTGCGCACCACATCCGCTTGTACTGCCTCTTTGCCCGCTTGGGCCGCTGCGATTTGGGCGTTCGCTTCGTCAACTCCAGCGAGGGCGCGCTCGATACGCGCGTCTTCCAGGTCTCGTTGCCTGCGGTTGTCTTCAATGGCCGCCTTTGCGGCTTCCACTGCGGCGGTGGCTTGAGCCACTTGCGCGTTGAAATCGTCATCATCCAGCTGAGCGAGCAGGTCTCCCTTGTGAACCGATTGATAGTCGGAAACCATAACTTCCTTGACGAGGCCGGCCACCTTTGTACTGAGCGGAGTGATATCGCCGCGGACGTAGGCATCGTCCGTAACCTGTTCGATCCGGCCGCCCTCCCAGGAGTTCCAGTTCCAGGTGATCGTGGCGAGAATTACAATAGCGAGCAACACGACCAACGCCGGTGTTCCGTATTTCCGCAGATTCCCGCTGCTGCGGGCTGGAGGCTGAGCCGGTTCATGCTTTTGCTCTGGCCCGGTTGCGGGGGCGGGAGAAGTGTCTGCGGCCATTGTCGATACACCTCGATGGACTGGCGGTACGCTGCGTTGAAAGCAGTTCTCATACCGAGCCACCTTCACGTGGATCCTCATGAAAAAAAGCTGTTTACCGCCGCGAGCAGGAAACTCGTTTCCGGTGTAGGTGCTAATATTTCGTCATTTGCGACAATGTTGACAGGGCGAGCTCATCGGTGTGGCGCGAAGGATTAGAAAAATGTCAAATTGGGAATATAATGCGCGCCATGGTGTCAGCAGGACAGCAATCCGAGTCATTGAATTTTCAGCTTCTCGTTGACTCGATCCCTGCGCTAATACACACCGCGCGACCCGACGGTTACCTCGACTACTTCAATAGACCTTGGCTGGAATACCTGGGCGCCACGCTGGAACAAGTGAGCGGCTGGAATTGGAGGGATTTCATTCATCCCGAAGACCTTGACGGGATTGTTACGGGATGGCTCGCCTCTCTCGCGTCCGGAGAGGTCTTCGAATACGAGACTCGCGTCCGCCGGGCAGATGGGCAATACCGCTGGATGTTCCACCGCAAAATCCCACTTCGCGACTCGGACGGCAACATCGTCAAGTGGTATGGATCGAGTCTGGATATTGAAGAGCGCAAAAGTGCGGAAGAACAGCTCCGCAGAAATGCCCAGGCCCTGCAAAGAAGCGAGTTTTATCTCGCCGAAGGGCAGCGTCTTGGCCACATGGGAAGCTGGGCCTTCGTCCCGGCGGGATTCGATTATTGGTCTCCCGAGTTATTTCGAATGCACGGCCTCGATCCCGCGGGCAAGGTGCCTAGCGTTCAGGAATATTTAGGTTTCGTCCATCCGTTGGATCGCCAGTCCATGGAGGATCTGATCAATCGACTCGTGGCGGAAGCGGCGCCCTTCGACGCGATCAAGCGCATCGTGCGACCCGATGGCGATGTCCGTTACATCCGTTGCGTCGGCGTACCGTTTGTCGATGGCCAAGGCGTCAAGAAGTACGTCGGCAGCGCCATAGATGTAACTGAGCACGAACTCCTGACCCAGGAACTGCGACGACGCGAAGCCGACTTGGCGGAGGCGCAGAGACTCAGCCAGACAGGCAGTTGGGCATGGAGTCCAGTCGAGGATATCAGGTACTGGTCGGAGGAATGCTACCGTGTTCTGAGTTTCGATCCACAGGATGGTTTGCCTCGATTCGAAGACTTCTTTCAGCGGATTCATACGGACGATCAGCCCGGCTTCAACGAGGTGATTCAGACGGCTATTCGCGACAAGGCAGAGTGGGAGGCGGACTACCGCATCGTGCATCCGGATGGCCCCGTCAGGGACATTCACGTCGTAGGTCATCCTGTTCTGAGCACATCTGGCGATCTCATTGAATTTGTGGGGACTGTGATCGACGTCACGGAGCGTAAACGAGCGGAGGAGGAACGGCGCAGAAGTGAAATGGAGGTCCGGCAGATGCTGGATCTCGCGCCTCAATACGTTGCGGTGTTTGGAGCCGGTCGCGAACGCCTTCACGCCAACCGCATCTTGCTCGATTACCTAGGTCTTACCCTGGAAGAGTGGCGGCAGAGATTTGATCGCGATGAGTACGTTTATCCTGGTGACTGGGAACGGGCCAACGGCCTTTTTGATCGTGCTCTCTCCAGCGGGGCCGGTTTCGAATCGGAGTTGCGCCTACGCAACGGTGATGGAAGTTATCGCTGGTTTCTGGCTCGTTGCAACCCGGTGCGCGGCGAGAAGGGACAGATTATGCGTTGGTATGTTGCGTGCGCCGATATCGAAGACCGCAAGAGAGCCGAGGAGAACCTTCAGCAGGAGAACATTGCACTTCGCGAAGAAATCGACAAAGCTTCGATGTTCGAAGAGATTGTTGGAACGTCTCCCGCTTTGAAAAGCGTGCTCTCGCGCATCTCCAAGGTCGCCCGAAGTGACTCGACCGTTCTCATCATGGGCGAAACGGGAACCGGCAAAGAGCTCGTTGCGCGCGCCATCCACCGACGATCGAACCGAGGCTCGCGCGCCTTCGTCAGCGTGAACTGCGCGGCAATTCCGCGTGACCTGATCGCTTCGGAGCTGTTCGGCCATGAGAAGGGGGCCTTCACCGGCGCTACTCAGCAGCGCCTGGGTCGGTTTGAACTGGCAAATCGAGGCACGCTCTTCCTCGACGAAGTCGGAGATCTTCCGGCCGAGACTCAAGTGGCCCTGCTGCGTGTTTTGCAGGAGCACGAATTTGAACGCGTCGGCGGCACTCGTCCGATCCGTGCGGACGTTCGGGTCATCGCCGCCACGAACCGTGACTTGCAGGCCGCCATCGGCGCTGGCTCCTTCCGAAGCGATCTGTTTTACCGCCTGAATGTTTTCCCGATCGAGATTCCGCCTCTGCGCGAGCGCGGCGAGGACATTGGCCTCCTGGTTGAATACTTTATTGATCGCTACACGCGAAAAGCCGGTAAGAACATTCGGGATATCAGCAAGAACACGCTTGAATCCCTGCAGTCCTACGCTTGGCCCGGAAACATACGCGAATTGCAGAACGTCATCGAGCGTTCTGTGCTGCTTTGCGAAACGGAGAGTTTTTCGATTGACGAAAGCTGGTTGCCGCAGCAGCCGTCTGGGGCAGAACCGAAAGACCAAATTGAGCTCCCGCTAAAACTCGTCGCACAAGAGAAGAGCATGATTGAGGCGGCGCTGAAAGAAAGTCGCGGGCGAGTGTTCGGACCCGCAGGGGCTGCAGCCAAGCTGGGCATCCCGCGGTCCACGCTCGAATCCAAGATTCGGTCACTTAAAATCGATAAGCACCGGTTCAAGGCCGAGTTGCAAGTGTGAAATGATCGTCGTGCGAGACCGAGGACAACTGCTTTTGTGATTTGGCGATTTTCCGACATTTGGCGAGAACTCACCAGCAAGCACCCGCGTAAGTGACCTCTTTTCAACCGCACGCGTTGGCCATCCCTTTGCATCTGCCAACCATGTGTTCAGGATACTTCGGACCGCGAACGGGGAAGTTGTTCTCACGCTTATCGGTCGATTGAGCGGGGAGAACGTATCGGAATTGAAGTCAATGATCGCGTCAGACCGGAAGATCTCTCGAATCGTACTGGACTTGAAGGACGTGACTTTAGTTGATCGCGAAGTCGTTCAGTTCCTCGGGAAGTGCGAAAAAGACAAAATCACACTCAAAAATTGTCCAGCCTATGTTCGAGATTGGATCGATGGAAACCGAAACCGAAACCGAAACCGAAAACCGAGCCGAGAGAAGTGATCCTCGCCATGTGCTTCTATACCATCCAAAGCGGACCGGGAGGGCGCTGCTATGGCATTGCACAGTTTTGTGCTTGAGGATGTCCGTCATCAAGCTGCTCGATCCGGCGCCGAGTTGGCCAGCTACGATGTCGTCGGCGAGCCGCTCGAACACGAGGACGGATTCGAGGGAATTATTGGCCAGAGTTCAGCGCTGCGAAGAGTGCTGCAAATGGTCGAGCAGGTCGCGCCTGGAGATTCGACTGTGCTGTTGCTTGGCGAGACTGGCACCGGCAAGGAACTCATTGCCCGCGCCATCCATAATTGCAGCCGTCGAAAAGACCAAGGCTTTGTAAAGCTTAATTGCGCCGCAATCCCGAGCGGTCTGCTCGAAAGCGAGCTCTTCGGACACGAACGCGGCGCCTTCACCGGAGCCATCACGCAGAAGGTTGGACGCATCGAGCTTGCCGACCAAGGCTCATTATTTCTGGACGAGATTGGCGATATTCCGCTCGAACTCCAGCCAAAACTCCTGCGCGTGCTGCAGGAGCGAGAATTCGAGCGACTGGGCAGCACTCGGACCAGGAGGGTGGACGTTCGCGTCGTGGCCGCGACGCATCGTGACCTAGAGGGGATGATTATCGAAAAAGAGTTTCGCAGCGATCTCTACTATCGCCTAAATGTTGTGCCGATATTTCTGCCGCCATTGCGTAAACGGCCAGAAGACATTCCGCTCCTGGTGCGGCATTTTGTGCAGAAGGTCGCCACAAAAGCCGGCAAGACGATCAACATGATCTCGTCGGACACGATGGAGTCGTTGCAGCGTTATCCCTGGCCGGGCAATATTCGTGAATTGGAAAACGTAATCGAACGCGCCGTAATTCTAAGCTCTGGTCCTGCTCTGCGGATTGCACACCACGACCTGAGCAGCCGCATCGCGCCTGGCCAGAACACGGATCGGGCGCAAACCTTGGAAGAAGTTGAGCGCAAACATATTCTGGCCACCCTGAAAGAGACGCGGTGGATACTCTCGGGACCAGGTGGAGCAGCAGCGCGCTTGGGACTCAACCGATCAACGCTTTACTTCCGAATGAAAAAACTCGGCATCGCTCGAAGCCTGGATGCGCGCTTCAATCAGTAAGAAATGGGCCCTGGCGCATTGAACTGACATAGAGATGCTACTTGCAGACATAAGCGCTTGCCGACTGCGTGCCACTCGTAGCATTTTGTTGTTGCCGATCGCGATCTCCCGTCCTTGGTTTTCCCACGCGACTGTGACGACCCGCGCGCGAATTCTCGTTGAATCTCCGCTCGCCCCCGACTCTGCGGCGGCGATTGTTTGGTTGATGGCTGCCACCTGCCAGCTTGTTGACACACACGCAGAGTTTTCATCAACTCGACCGCCTTCCTGTTTCTCGAAGCCGCTGCGGGGAAGCTACTTACCGGCCTCCTGTGGGCACGCACTTCGGCAAGCTGATTGCTTTGCGTAAAGAGCCTTTGGCTTAGGAGGAATTCAGTACTAATGAGCGCCCTACAATATCTCCCCAGGTACCACGAGATGTCCGTTCGAGCTTTCGCGACCGACAAGAGTCGCGCTCGAAAGCTCACTCCTGTTCGTCCACCTCCTTCAGCGACTGAGCGACCCACCGCTGCCACGCCCGATGAAGATCGAGCCTTGATGCAACGAGCAGTCACGGGGGACTCCGAAGCTCAGACGCGACTTTTCGCAACGCACACGCCAAGACTGCATCGAGTAGCGCTTGGCGTATTACGAAACAAAGAGGACGCGGAAGACGCCGTGCAAGATACTTGGCGCAAAGCCTATTCGAAATTTCATACCTTTGAAGCTCGCTCGTCGATTTCCACGTGGCTCACGCGAATTGCGATCAACTCAGCCCTGATGATTCGTCGCAGACACGAACGCCTCTTTGAAATTTCACTGCAAGAGACGACCAACGACGACGAAGGCTCGCTACCACATCCTGTTGACGTTGGACTTACACCCGAGGAGTCTTGCCGACAGGTGGAATTGCGCGAGCTGCTCGCACAACATATTAATCGGCTGCCTTCCTTGACGCGCGCGGCGTTTCTGCTTCGTGATGTGGATGGATATACCACGGCCGAATCGATCAAGCTGCTTGGAATCAGGAAGAGCGCGCTAAAGTCTCGCGTCCAGCGTGCTCGCCGGCGACTCGCGCAAAATATGATCGGACTGGTTCACTACAGGACGTGCAAGACCTAAAGTGCCTGATTGATCCGGCTATGAAGACCAGGAGCGTCGGCACATGAAACTCGACGACGAAAAACGTGACCGCAGCAAGGCGGATAGCGGCGGGACGGACAACCCAGCGAGCGCCCGTCCCATGCGAATCGTCCTTGGACTCGCCGCGGTCGTTCTTTTGCTCCAGCTTCCGCTATTTTCGAGGTCCGGCTGGCAACAGTCTGCGAGCGGCCAAGGCGCGGAGCCGGACAAGTTCTATCGCGAATATGTCGGACTCACTGACGGTCAGATCGCTTCAATCCACAGCGGCAAGGCCATCGCCCAAATAATTGACTCGCCCACCCCAGACGAAGTCTTCGTCTTCGGGTCCGTCTACATCAATTCCACCCCGGAGAGCTACCTTAGGTTTGCTTCGGATATCGACCAGCTCCGCAAGCTGCCTGATTACCTTGCGATCCGCAAATTCAGCGATCCGCCTCGGCTGTCCGATCTCGAAGGATTCACTCTCGATGACGATGACATCAAAGAAGTGAAAGACTGCAAGCCGGGTGACTGCAAGGTCCAGCTTCCCGCCGAGTCAATGGAGGAATTCCAGAAACAGGTGAATTGGTCCGCTCCTGATGTCGCGGACCAGGTAAACCATCTCGGCCAGAAAATGGCCCTCGAAGCTCTGCAGCAATATATACACGGTGGAAACGAAGCCCTAGGCACCTATCGCGACAAGAAACATCCCACGGCTGTCGCCGAGACATTCGCGTCGTTGCTTAGCCGCTCCAAGGCGCTCCCGGTGTATCTGCCGGAGTTGGATCGTTACCTGCTGGATTACCCTGCCGCGCCTTCGGACCAAATTCAGTCCCAGTTTTATTGGGAAAAGGTAAATTTCGGCCTAAAGCCCACGCTGCGCATTGTGCAAGCCATCGTCTTTCATGGCGCGAATTCCACGGAGCCGGCATACGCGGTCGCGGTCAAGCAGCTCTACGCGAGCCATTATTTTGAAACCGCGCTGGATCTCACGGTCTGCGTCCGGGACACGAACACTTCGGGTCCCTCGCATGGCTTCTATCTGATTACGATGAAAGGTTCGCAGCAGGCCGGTCTGACGGGATTCAAAGGCGGCATCGTGCGCCATGTCGCCGTGGATAAAACTCGCTCGTCTCTCGAGCGGGCGCTGGCGTCAATCAAACAGAAGTTGGAGAACCAAACGCAGACGCAGTAGCGCTGAAGCCGTCGCTTCGTTCGGAAGACACATGGCATTCCCTGATCGCCGCACCGTCAACGTACTCTGCACGATTCTGCTTTTCACCCTCGTGCTTGTGATCGTCTATGTCGCGCGCGGCGTGCTCGTAATCTTCACTTTCGCGATTCTTTTCGCGTATCTGATCGATCCCATCGTCCGGTTTTTGCAGCGCCACTCCCTGATTTTCAGAAACCTCAGGGGCCCCCACGTGGCGGAGGCTTATCTCTGCCTTCTGGTCCTCATCCCCCTCACCATCCATTTCGTGGCGCCCGGCTCGCTTGGGAAGACCACGAAGCTCGCGAAGCAAATGCCCGCATTCGTTGCCGACATTTCGACCGGTGAAATCGCCACGCAAATCGGAGGGAAATACGGTTGGAGCGAGCCACAGCAGCAACGCCTCAAATCGCTCCTCGTTCAGCACCAGGCGAATATTGAAAGCGTAGCTCGAGGATTGGAGCGCTCTGCGCTATCGGCTGCCGCCGGCTTGGTTGTGATACCGATACTGGCAATCTTCTTCCTGAGCGATGGCGCGGTTATGGTCGATTCGCTCATTCGCATGGTCGCCACGAAAGACAATCTCGAGGAGTTCCAGTCTCTCGCCGGCGAATTGAACTCCATGCTGCATCACTACATTCGCGCGAAGGTGACTCTGGCCGTACTCTCGCTAGTCTTCTTCTCCCTCGCTACTCTCTTGCTGGGTTACCCTCACTTTCTCGCTCTCGGCCTTTTCGCCGGGAGTCTTGAGTTTATCCCCGTCGCCGGCTGGATGACGTCGGCCGTAGCGATAATAAGCATAGGCGCGATGACGCACGCGCACTGGATCTGGATGGCCGCTCTCATCGGTCTTTGGCGCGTGCTCATGGACTATGGGATTTCGCCTCGCGTGATGGGCCACGAGCTCGAAATTCATCCGCTGATGGCCATCTTTGCCGTGATGGTAGGCGGAGCCGCCGGCGGGATCGTGGGTATCTACCTCTCAGTCCCCTTCGTCGCCATGCTTCGGGTATTGTGGCGCAGCAAGGTCGTGGAGCAGGTAGAGCACGCGGGTGATTAGAGAATTCTCTAGGCGCGATTCACGGAATGAAGCGAAGATTGCTGAAAGCTTCAGACTTCTCCTGGACGGTTCGCCGGCGGCCCCGGCATTAGCTCATCGCTCCAACCATCGGCGCTAAGCGACGCGAGATGCGGTATCAACACATCGAGCCTGCGTCTCTTCGCGACGCGGGCGCGAAAAAAAGGATTCAACCGCCCAATTAGGTAGATACTGTCCTTGTACCCGGACAATTGCATTGCCGCCGCAGTCTTTTCATGGGTTGCCACGATGCTTGCAACCCGCGGACGCTCAAGAACATCTCTCACAGTTTGGGAATCTGGAAATCGCGCAGCTTTTGATTTGCGGCACAATGCGGGTTACTTATTACTCCTGTAACATCTAAAGAGGTTAAACTCTTAATCCGATCACAATTTCAAGTTTTCGAAAGGGATCGCTGGCGGTGGAAACATCTCAAATAATTCGAGCATGGGGAAAGATTCTGAAGGGTGAGGCGCCGTCTCTTTCGATTGAGATTACGCGCGAATGTCCGTTGAATTGCCCGGGTTGCTATGCGTACGATGCCGCGCACCTCGGCGGCGAGAAGACATTGCGAGATTTGAACGACCGAAAAGGGCAGGCGCTCGTGGACGGCGTTCTGGAAGTCGTGGATCGACTGAAACCTTTGCACTTATCGATCGTGGGCGGCGATCCGCTCGTGCGCTATCGCGAGCTCGAGACGCTCGTTCCCTTGCTTCTGGACCGTGGCCTGCACGTGCAAATCGTCACCAGCGCCTTTCGAGCAATGTCTCCCGCTTGGGCAAAAATGGAGCGATTGTTAATATCAGTTTCGATTGACGGTTTGCAGCCGGAACATGACCTGCGGAGAGCTCCCGCAACTTACGAGCGCATTCTTAAGAATATCGTCGGACAGAAAGTCACAGTACATTGCACGATCACCGGACAAATGATGAAACGACCGGGTTATCTTGCCGAGTTTCTCGAATTCTGGACGCCGCGCCCCGAAGTGAAGAAAGTTTGGTTCAGCCTCTTCACGCCCCAAGTGGGCGATCGCATGCCTGAAATCCTCACCCGCGAAGAGCGAGCGCAGGCGATCGCGGACATGTCGCGGTTGCGCAAGCTATATCCTAAACTCGACATGCCCGAAGTCGTGATTCAACAATTCGCTTCACCACCGCACAGCCCCGACGAATGCATTTTCGCGATGACGACCCAGACGCTCTCAGCCGACCTGAAAACGATGATCACTCCATGCCAGTTCGGCGGAAAACCTGATTGTGCGTCTTGCGGATGCATGGCGTCCATGGGATTAGCTTCCGTCGGCGCCCACAAACTGGGCGGAATGATCCGCGTGGGAAGCATTTTCCAAGCCTCGCACAAAATTGGACAGCGTCGCGCGGGCGCCGCAGCGAAGCCGGCAACGCAATTTCCTGTTGGGAGCCCGTTGCCTGTTTTGCAGGCCAGAGACGGGAAGCACGGCGACTGATTGCGACTGGATGCCCCGGCATACGCGCACAAGGGATCGCTTCCCGAAAGTACTATTAACCACCTTGGAGCACCGCCACCCGCCGCGCGTTGACACTCATTACCCCTCTGTCAAAATCACTACACAAGCCCACAAGTAATCAATAAAGGAGTCACGCATGAGTTCGCTTAGGCGCTTCACCACGATCGTACTGTGCTCGCTACTCACAGCCTTGCCTGCGATGCCGCAGCCCCAGACGGGACAGGCCGCGGGACAGATCAACGCCATGATTCCAGCAGCGACGCGAAATTCCACTCCCGCAAAAGTGAAAGAAGAGCTGGACTGGAACGATTTACTGAAGACCGAGCATAGCGGCCGCGTTCGCGCCGGGCTGAAAGACGGTTCGATCCTCAATTTGGGCTCCGATAGCGAACTCCGCATCGTGCAGCACGACAGCGCGTCGCAGCAGACATCGCTCGAAATGGACTTCGGGAAAGTGCGCAGCCAGGTGATGAAGATCACCAAGCCCGGCGGCAAATTCGAGATGAAGACGCCCAATGCCGTCATCGGCGTCATCGGCACGGACTTCTACGTGAGCTTCGAATCGAACACCACGACGGTGATTTGCTACAAGGGGCAAGTCACCGTAACGCCCCTCAACGGGGCGCACGCCGCAAACAATTCAGGGCAATCGAGCACGGCCTCCAATTCCATCGCGGTAAGCGCCGGGCAAATGGTGGAAATCACGTCAGAGTTCCCGCCGGAGGGTTTCAAAACAAGCGACACGCCTCCCGCAGTTCTGCAAGCCAGCCTCACGGCGACGGACATTCCTGTGGAGAGTGGTATTCCGCACCAAGGCCACGGGTTGCGCTGGGCGATCATTGGTACGGCAATCGCGGTTGGCCTGGGAGTCGGCATCGGCCTGGCGGTCACGAACGGCGGCGGCAAGCAAGCACCCCCGACCGGCGCGCCGTGAGGTTTGGCTGCAAAGAGCCTCGTTGCAGCACGTCCAAATCGCTTGCGGCAAAGGTCACTCGTGTGGGCGATTGACCTCCTGTTCCTCTTACTATGAGTTCGCCGGAAAAACCATGTTCCCGCTGGCGGGATTGGTCGAAAAGCGTCGCACTCGATCATATTGATCTGGGCCTGGCGCTGCTCATCACCCTGGTTGCGCTTGTCCTGTTCCGCTTTTCCGGAATCGGCGAGCGCGACTCGCGGGCCGGTTTCGCGTTTCTTCAGAATATCGAGCAAAGTTCTCTGGATTTGCGCTTCGAAACGCGCGGCAAGCGCCCGCACGACGAGCGCATCGTCATCGTAGGCATTGACGAGAAAACCCTGCAGAAAATCGGCTCGTTTCCGCTTCCCAGAAAAAGTTATGCGACGCTGGTAGACAAATTGAGCGCCGGTGGCGCGCGAGTGATCGCCTTTGACGTCACTTTCCCGGTCCCCGAGAGCAATTCCGCTGTAGAGGCTCTGCAGAAACTGAAAAATGATCTTGGAACCTCCGCCTCTCAGGCCCTGTTGCGACAGGTGCAAACTCTGGAAGCCGCCAGCGATCAGGATGCGATCTTTGCCGCCGCCATGAAGAAGAGCGGTAACGTCGTGCTCGGCCACGTTTTTCTCGACTCCCAGCCCGATTCGAAATTGGCCGAGGAATATTTCAATATCGCGTGGGCGCACGTGTTTCCGCAGGTCTTGCCGGTTGGATTCAAGCGCGGCCAAAACGTCGACCTTGGCCAGGTGTGGGCGGAGAGCAACGGAACCACCAAGAATGGTGTGGAAGCGAACATCACAAAGCTGGCGGACGCCGCTGCGTCCTTCGGATTCATCAATATTGTTCCGGATCCTGACGGCACGCTGCGCCACGCGTTACTCATGATCCGCTATCAGGATCAGGATTTTTTCCCATCGCTCGATTTGGAAGCGGTGCGCGCGTACGAAAAAATTCCGGATCAGGAAGTGGCGGCGTATATCGGACCTTATGGTCTCGAACGTATTCAGCTCGGCCAACACACCGTGCAGCCCGCGTTCGATGGCAGCGCGCTGCTGAATTATGCAGGCGCCTACGGTACCTACGAGCAACATTCGATGTGGGACGTCATCAGCGGCGCGCTGCCGCCCGATACGTTTCGCGACAAGATCGTCCTGGTCGGGGCAACAGCATTGGCGATGGGCGACATCCGCAACACTCCCTTTGAAGGCGTCTACATGGGGGTGGAAGTCCACGCCAATATCATCGATAACCTGCTCCACAGCAATGAGCCGAGCCGTACTTTTCTGAAGCGCGGCTACAAAGAAGAAATGGTGGACTTGGGTTTCATCCTCTTGTTCGGTCTCGTGTTTGGTTTCTGGTTCAGCCGGGTCACCCCGCTATACTCGACCATCTCTGTGTTACTGGCCCTCGCCGGGTTTGCCGCGTTTGTCTATTTCAGCTTCGCGCACAAAGGTCAGTGGCTCAGCTTTGTCATTCCCGCCGGCACACTCACGGCCAACTACGCCGCGATCACCAGCGTGCGCATGATCCGCGAGGAGCGCGCCAAACGCAAAATCCGCAAGAGCTTTTCACAGTACCTTTCGCCAGGGGTGATCGAGCTGATCGAAAAAGATCCGGAGAAGTACATCCGGCCCGGCGGCGAAAGCAAAGAACTTACCGTGCTGTTCAGCGACATTCGCGGATTCACGACGATTTCCGAAGGTTTGACCCCAGACGAGCTGGTCCACTTGCTCAACGATTACCTCGGGCAAATGGAAGAGATTATTTTCGCTACCGACGGAACAGTGGACAAGTATATCGGCGACGCCATCATGGCCTTCTGGGGGTCGCCTTTACCGCAGGAAGATCACGCATTTCGAAGCTGCTCCTGCGCGTTGCGCATGACGCGAGGCCTTGCAGCGCTGAACGCCAAATGGCAGGCTGCCGGACAACGTCCGATTGAGATCGGAATCGGCCTGAACACCGGCATGGTGAATGTGGGAAATATGGGTTCCGCGCGACGCTTATCCTGGACCGTGATGGGCGACAACGTGAACCTCGCCTCGCGTCTGGAGGGCATCACGAAGCAGTATCACGTGCAAATCGTCATCAGCGAAGCGACCTACCGCCAGGTCTCCAGCCAATTCGTTTGCCGCGAACTCGATAAAATCCGCGTGAAGGGAAAGAACCAGCCCGTAAACATCTACGAGTTGATGGATGTCGCCGCCGAAAAATCGAAGTACGAACCACTGCTCGAGCGTTTCGACACTGCCATGAAATCCTACAAGACGCAGAACTGGAGCGACGCGGCCAACCTGTTTTCCGAAGTACTCGCGAATTTTCCGGACGACGGGCCCAGTCAGGTTTTCCTCGAGCGCGCCATCGAATTTGCGCAAAACGCTCCAGAAGGCGAATGGGACGGCGTTTACGTGATGAAGACAAAGTAGCGCGGGTTTGGAAATAAGAATGCCCGTCGCGCCGCAAGCTCGAACGCAAAGCCATGGCGTTCAGTTGCCGACGGCTGATGCGGACAGAGTAAAGGTTCCTTTCACCGGCTTCTCATTCTTCCAATCGTGATACGTGTGGCATTCAAAACAACGTGATTCCGCCGCTTCCCGCCCACCGCGATGGCACGTTTCGCAAGTTTGTATCCCCGGCAGCAGCACGTCAGAAGTTTCCTGGCTCTTCGGCGCCGCGGCATGGCACTCGATGCATTGCTGGAATTTGTGCGCGTCGTGATTGAAAACCGCGTGCTGGAACCATCGTTGCGGAATATTAGATTTTGCAACGGTCGGCAGCGCTGCATTCGGCGCGAAACTCAAAGCGTGACACTGCGCGCACGTCTTCCGCCAAAGCAGCTCTTCCGATTCGGACACGCGAAGCGCAACCCATTCCTGCGGTGTGAGCACGCGAACGTCTGGCGGTATCGGCTTTTGCGGAATATTCCGGTGCGGCGCGAGCACGCGAAGCTCCGCGGGATGACTCGGAATATATTGCTGAAACTTTTGCACCAGGAACGCGTGAATCACTTGCGGGGTGTCGTGCGGCGCGCTTTCCTGAAAGCGCGGGTCAAATTGCAAACCGTGGCAAGCGATGCAGTGTTTGCCATACGTAACCTGCGCCATGTACGCGCGCCCAGCGTCCATCGAAGGTGGGATCCCGGTTTGAGTTGCAGGAGTATCTTGTGTCGTCGCGGTTCCAAACCTCCATCCAGCGGCCGGCCGCACGGTGCGATGGCAATCTTCGCAGTCCATCTGCACCGGACCATTCGGCCCGCGCAGATTATGTTTCAAGTGCACAAAGTGATTCAGCTTGATTGTCCCAGGATCGCTCCCGCGATTGCGCAGAATCGCAAATTCAGGATGGCCACCGTTGAACCGCGTGATTTCAGCCGTAAACCGCGTGGGAGCCCCAATTGTGTGCAGGTCCGCATGGCACTGCGTGCAACTGATGTCGGCCGTAACCGCGAGCCGCAAATGACCGCGATGCTCCAGATGGCAGGACGCGCAGATCGGCGTGAAAGCCTGATTGGCGTGGTGAAACGGCGCGCTATGGCAGGTGTCGCAAGACTTGTCGGTAGCCTTGGCGCTGAACGAATTCGCTTCCTTCACGTGGCACGAGCTGCATTTCGCCGTCAGCACGGCATGTGCCGAGGACATTTTTCCGGCGCTATAAACGCGATTGTTGCGAGCGATTGCATACCAGCCCAGCCAAAGCAGCGCAATCACCGGAATGGAGATGGTGAGAATTGAGCGCGCCCTCCGGAAGGGATGCGGGTGCTTGAAGTAATCCAGGTCGATGCGCTGCGCCAGCGTTTTAGTTGTAAGCTTCGCTCGGGCCACGATAACTCGCTTTCAACCGCCGCTTCAGTAACGCAAGGCCATGATTGCGTGCGCGCATCCCAGTAGCAGAAGCGCCAGAGAAAGCGGAACGTGCAGCATCAGCCATCCGTGCAGCCAGTGGTGATAGCGAATCTGGCGTCGGAATTGCCGCTCCTCTTCGCATAATTCTTCCAGGTTATGGACGATGGTATGCAGGTCACTGGGCAGCAGCGTGCGCAAGCCCTCGAAGACTCCGCTCGCTTTAGCCCGGGTGGCAAAGGCCGGATTCTGATTTTCTTCGTTGCGCAAAAACGGGCGCACCTCGCCGTTATAAAAATTGCACAACGGAATCGTGGTGGTCGCAACCGTGGTCATTGTCGCTGCGCGTCCTCTCTTGCTTGCAGCCGAGGCCGCCGGTGGGGGATTTCGCGGCCCGCAGACTTCTTCCACCATTGCGTCGGCCTCGGCCACTAATTGCGCTCGCACGCGATCAATTTGCTCGAAGATTGTCTCCATAGGGATTCGCACGGTCATCACCGGCGGCATGTAGTGCTGCAAGACCGCGCCGAATATTCCGCTGACCACGACGATGATCAGCAACACCATTAGAACCGTAGTGAGCAAGCCGCCAAAACGGAAACCAGCATGAAAGAAAATTATCGGGAGGCTCAGCAGCCCCAGCCACAAATGACCGCGCATCCAGTCCTGCGCCCGGCCGAGCCTCCACACCGGCACTTTTTTTCGCGCCGCCAGCAGCCCGGCAAAAATCATGAAGAGGAAACCTACGACTCCGAACATCAAGCCAATGCCGCTTCCGCCGCTCGGGCCCGACGGCGAAGTTTGCGCGTAGGCGAGATAAACCGCAGCCGCCACGCTGAAGATGATCAGCGAGGCAATTAGCCACGTCCGGTGTGTGCGGTCAATACGCAAGCCGTTTCTTATATCCTCGCGATGACAAGCAAAATTGCTAGCTATCGGGCGTCTTGGCCGTGGTTTGCTTCAACAAATTCGCGAAAAATGCCCGCGGGTTTACGCGATGTGCGGCGTCATGCGGACACGCATAGACGCAGCTGGGCTCCGCAAATTCGGAGCACAGATCGCAGGAGGTAGCCTTCTGCTTGACTACTGCTTTTTTCATCCCCGGCATTCCCGGGACATCCGCAAAGACGTTGAAAGGGTGCATATTGATGTTGCCGTACGGACAATTTTCTGCGCAGAGGCCGCAACCGATGCACCAATCCTCGATAATCACTTCCAGCGAATTGCGCCGCCGGATCGAGCCCACCGGGCAGCCCACCATGCACAACGGGTCCAGGCATTGGCGGCAGGAGGTGGCCACCAGGTAGTGATCGAAACGCAGCCCCTCGCGCACCAGGCGCGTGACTCCATCGTGAGCATCGGCGCAGGCGGTGACGCAGGCGTCGCAGCGCGTACAGGAATTGAGGTCGAGCAGCAACAAACTCTGCGCTTCCATCAAGCCTTGCTTCAAAAAACTGTCCAGCGGGGTGCTGTTAATCGCCGCCAGCTTTTCTTCGTTCATCTTTACGCGTTCGTGCCCGACTTCTTCGAGCTTGCGGCGCACCCCGGGGAATTGTTCGGTCATGCTGGCGAAATCTTCCGCGCTGATGCGCACGACCTCCACGTGATCGAGCGCCGTGCACGTTGCGGTGCGCATGGTGTGTTCCAGCAACCCCGTTTCGCCGAAATACTCGCCGCGTGAAAGGTACGCCAGAACCATTTCGCCGCCCGGATGGGTTTGCGATACCTTCACGAACCCGATGCGCACCAGGTAAAAGCTATCGGCTGCTTCGCCCTGGCGGCAGATCACCTGGCCCGGAGTGAACCGCAGCAGCTCCACTTTTTCGCGCAGGCCTTCGATGAATTCGTCGGTCAATTCGGCGAAGACCGGGACCGCGCGCAAGTGACTATCCAAGGCGCGCTGCCGATACGATTGGTCCAGCTTCGCGCGAAACGTCTTGTTGCGTTGCATGATGTCGAGCACATTGCGCAGCATTTCGAGCGCCGTGCAATTGGTTTCGGCGCGGATCGTCGCCGAGCGCGGATACAAACTCATGCACGTCATCTCACCGAAGAGGTCGCCGGGTCCGAGCATCGCGACGGGATTGTCGTAGTTCAAATCCATCGGCGCATCAATGTGAATCCAGTGCTGCGCTGTTTCCTCTTCGCGTTGATCGTTCTGGCGCTGCGTCAGCCGGCTGGAAAGCTTGCCAAGAAACTTGCGAACCGCGCCTTTGGTCTTCACGTGCGCGATGGGGCTGGCGATGGAAACCCTCGCCTGACCCTCCACTAAATAAAACGCCGTGGATCCGTACTCGCCTTCGCGGCAGATGATGTCGCCAGGTTTGAAATGCCGCCGGACCACCGCGTTGCGATTCAAGCTCAAAAATGTTCCGGAAACTCCCCCGAAGAAGGGAAGCTCTTGCAGTTCGTGGAGCGGCACCTGCTCGGAGTCTGGGGTGACGGCAATTTCAGTTTGCGTTACGAGCCGGTTCGTCAAAGCGCCGGTTGGGCAGGAAACCATGCATTCGCCGCACGATACGCAGGAGGATTCGCCCATCGGCTCGTTGTTGTCGAAAGCGATTCCCGTTGACGCGCCTTTGCCCATGCGACCCAGAACGAGATTCTCCCGAATATCGTTGCAGCCGCGGACGCAGCGGTCGCACAAAATGCATGCCTCGAAATCCACGGCAATGCTCATCGAAGAATTATCGGGGCCGCGCCGAGTGGCGCGCGGCGGATAGCGGGCGTGTGTAATGTTTTCGTGTTTGGCGAGCGCTTCCAGTTCGCAATCGCCGGATTGCCGTTCGCGAGCGCAGGGGCTGGGGTGATCGGACATCAGTAGCTCAACGAGAGTATGCCGCGCCCGTTTCACGCCGTCGGAAGCGGTATTCACCACCATTCCCGGTTCCACGGGCCGAATGCATGACGCCGCGTACACCCTGGCTCCTACATCCACTACGCAAACGCGGCAAACGCCCACAGGCGTCTCGTTTTGCTGATTGCATAGGGTGGGAATTGGGATGTTGTTCGCTCGCGCCGCGTCAAAAATGGTGGTTCCCGCCGGCACGGAAACTTTTCGGCCGTCAATTGTAAATTCGATCAGCTGGCTCGTGCTCATGCGGGTCTCACAGCGGGCCTATAGGCATCGCTCACAATTTTCTCGCACGGGCAAACTTCCGCTGGACATTCATGGCGCACGATGTGCGATTCCACTTCTTCGCGGAAATGTTTCAGAACAGAGGCAATCGGCGCGGGCACCACCTGGCCGAGTCCGCATATCGAAGTCTGTCGCAACGTAGCCGCGAGCTCGTCAATGAGCTGCAAATCGGATGGCGATCCAGCGCCCTCGGTCCAGCCCGTCAACATCTCTACCAGCTTCTGCGAGCCCACGCGGCAAGGCACGCACTTTCCGCATGATTCGTTGCGGAAAAATTGCGTTGCGTTCAGCGCCATGTCCAGCATGCAGCGGTCGTCCGCGCAGACCACCAGCGCTCCCGAACCGAGCATCGAGCCCGCATCCGCCAGCGATTTGAAATCGAGGTGAACGTCCGCCATCGAAGCCGGCAAATATCCGGAAGACGGTCCGGAAGGTGCGAACGCTTTCAGTTTCTTTCCATTCGCGATTCCTCCGCCGAATTTGAATATGAGGTCGGAGACGGGCGTCCCCATCGGCACTTCGTAAACACCGGGATGTACCACGTCGCCGCTGACGCCAATAAATTTCAGACCCGCCGCGCCATTTACACCCTGCGCCTTGTACCAATCCACGCCGCGAAGCAGAATGATCGGCACATTCGCGAAGGTTTCGACGTTATTGATCACCGTCGGTTTGTTCCATAGGCCTTGCTGAACCGGGAATGGCGGTTTGTTGCGTGGTTCCGCGCGTTTGCCTTCGATGGCCTCGAGCAATGCCGTTTCTTCGCCGCAGATGTAGCCGCCGGGGCTGACAAAGACTTCGAGGTTAAATGCGAAATCACTGCCGAGCACGCGCGGTCCCAGAAGGCCGCTGCGTTCGCAACGGCGAATCTCATCGTGCAGGATCTTTTCCTGTTCTTCGTATTCGTGGCGAATGTATAGGATGCCGTGTTGCGCGCCGGTCAGCAGCCCGGCAAGGATCATTCCCTCGACAACCAGATGCGGCAGGTGCGTCATAATGAAGCGATCCTTGATCGTGCCTGGCTCGCTTTCATCCGCGTTGCAAACAATATATTTTTCGGACCCCGGCGCTTGGCGCACCAATTGCCATTTGGACTCTGTCGGGAATCCCGCTCCGCCCAACCCGCGAAGGCCCGAGGCCTTTAGCATTTCAAACGTTCCAACCCAATCCCGCGACTGCACGAGACGCTTTACAGCTTGATACTGTTCACCTTCTTCGTAGGGATCGGATGCGCAGTGCGCGCGCCGGTGCGATTGCGCCAGTTCCGGCAATCCACGTCCCACCAGAACATCGCCCACAATCGCGGTGACCTCGTTTTGCGAAAGCCCCGTGTAAATGTGTTCGTTGATGGCCACGGCCGGTGCCTCATTGCACCGCCCCAGGCAGGAAACTCCGCTGACTTTCGCGTCCCCAAACCCTGCTTGGCGGCACGCTTCGTCCAGCCCCGCGCAATATTCGCGAGCGCCGCGAAGATGGCAGGACATATCCTGGCAAACGCGCACATCCGCTTTGGGAGGCGGAGTCAGATGAAAATGGGGATAAAAACTGGCGACGCCGTGCAAGCGATACAACGGCACATCTATTTTTTTCGCAAGCGCGCGCAACTGATCGGCAGGCAGATAGCCGAACTGACGTTGAATGTCCCGCAGTTCATTGAAAATCAAGGGGAGACTTCCTCACCGGGGAGATTATTCATTCCCAGCTCCGAAAACAACTGTCAGTCTTGAGCGGTGTAGCGTAAGGGGACATTAGCACGGGCTAGGCGCGGAAGCTACGGTGCGGTTATTCTTGCGCGAACGCTCGAGAATAATTCAGAAGGGATTTGGTTGACTTCGATACTATCCGATAGTACAAGCAGGCAGATTCACAGTATTTTCATTCGCTGCCGCCGGCCTGGAAGCGCGCTGTCCGGCTCTGCCAAAGTGAACACCAAATGAAGGTCGTCACTCAGCCCCAGCGCTCTACTTCGCTGCGAATCATCGCGCTGCTTTTCGTGGCGGCGATGATCGGTCCGTGCTCGATCGCCTATTCGCAGAGCCTGGTCCTGCCTGGTTACGCCGCGAATGCCCAAGCCGGCGTGGCGCCGCGCTACACCGGACCAGGATCTTGCGCTTCGACTACGTGCCACGGCAGCGTCACTCCGCGTTCAGACAATCGCGTGCTCCAAAACGAGTACAGCATCTGGATCGTGAAAGATAAGCACTCCAAGGCTTATGCGTCGCTGCAAGGAAATATCGGCGAACGAATGGCGACGATTCTCGGCATCGGCAAGGCAGAGACCGCGCCGAAGTGCCTCGCGTGCCATGCTCTGGACGTTCCAGCCACGGAGCGCGCGCGAACGTTCGACCTGAGCGAGGGAGTGAGTTGTGAGAACTGCCATGGTCCCGCAACTGCGTGGCTCGGGCCGCACACGGAGCGCGACTGGACGCACGAGAAATCGCTCGCCCTGGGAATGTACGACACGCGCGACCTCACCAAACGCACTGAGAAATGCCTGAGTTGCCACCTCGGCAATGACGAAAAATCGGTGGACCACGAAATGATCGCGGCCGGCCATCCCGACCTTTATTTCGAACTTGATTCCTTTTCCGCCGCGATGCCGCGCCACTGGAAAGAACCCGGGGAACCGGGCGAGCCGGAAAATAGCGATCCGTGGTATGACGTTCGCGAACTCACCACCGGCCAGGCTGTGCAACTCCAGCAGTCGCTTCTCCGCCTAGCCTCTCGCGCGCACGGCAAGAACTGGCCAGAATTTTCCGAATTGCAATGCTATGCGTGCCATCACAGCCTCACGACGCCCGAAAATAGCTGGCGCCAGGCGCGCGGATATCCCGGACGTCGCGCCGGTGATCCGCCGTGGAATGCTTCGCGCTACACAATTTTTCATGAAGTTACTTTCCAAGCGGATGGGGATAGCGCCGCAAAGCTGGATTCCGATCTTGGAAAGCTTTCGCAGCTGATGAGCCAGTTGAACCCGGACCGCGATGCTGTAGCCGCTTCTGCGACCAGTTGCGCGCATGAAGTGAGCGATCTCTCAGCAAAGATTAAGTCCATGTCGAACGATCCCGCATCCACGATGCAATTGCTGCGCAAGATTTTGGGCGATGCGGATAATGTTTCCGCCCAGGGTGAACACGCGGCGGCCCAAGCAGCCATGGCCATCCAATCTTTGTTCGTGGCGTACCAGCGAAACGTGAAATTGGAGAACTCTGCCGAAATTCGCACCGCGATCAGCGCGCTCTTCCAGGATCTCCAGGACCCTTCCGCATACGATCCGGCGCGGTTTGCCGGAAAGATACGCGCGGTGAACAGCCTGCTGCGCTAGACTCGTACGCCGCGCAAACGATTCTCGTGAGTCGCGAGAAAACGTGGAACCGGCGCGCCGGAAGCGGAGGAGGCTTGCGTGCAAAACTATGATCTGATCGTCATCGGCTCCGGCCCGGCAGGTGAAAAAGGCGCCGCCCAGGCTGCCTACTTCGGCAAGCGCGTCGCTCTGATCGAATGTGGCGACACCGTCGGAGGCGCGTGCGTCAATACCGGAACGATCCCCAGCAAAATTCTCCGCGAATCCGCGCTCTATTTTTCAGGCATTCGCCAGCGCGGTTTGTATGGAGTTGACTACTCGCTGAAAGAAGGCCTCACGGTCAAGAATTTCATGCACCGCACCGACGTCCTCGTCGAAACCGAACGCGAAAAGGTGGGAGAAAATCTTGCAGTCCACGACATCGATCTCGTCCGCGGCGTGGCCTCATTCGAAGACGCCAAGACGGTGTCCGTCGCTGCAGAGCCCGGTGAAACCTCGCGTTTGCGCGGTGAAGCGATCCTCATCGCGACCGGCTCGGTCCCGTTCCGCGCGTCGGAGATTCCGTTTGACGACGAAGTCATCTTCGATTCGGACTCCGTCTTGCAAATGGATGCAATCCCGCGCACGTTCGCGGTCGTCGGCGGTGGCGTGATCGGCTGCGAATATGCTTCCATCTTTACGGCGCTGGGAGTTGAAGTGTCGCTGGTGGATGGCCGCGATCGCCTGCTGCCATTTCTCGACGCCGAAATTTCCGCAAGCCTCCGTGAACGGCTGGAAAGTCTCGGCGTACGCTTTTTCCTGGGCGAGCGCACCGCGAAGATTGAACGCACCGAAGCGGGCGTACGCATCACGCTGCAATCCGGCAAGAAAATCGAATCAGAGGCGGCGCTATTCGCCGCCGGCCGCCGCGGAGCGATCGAAAACTTGCATCTCGAAAAGGTCGGGGTCACCCTGAATAAACGCGGCTACATTGAGGTAAACGAAGACTACCGCACGGCCGCGCCCGGAATCTATGCGGCGGGAGACGTGATCGGATTTCCGGCACTGGCGTCCACCTCCATGGAACAGGCTCGTGTCGCCATCTGCCATGCCTTCGGATTTCAATACAAACAGCGCCTTGCTTCCATGCTGCCCATGGGTATTTACACCATCCCCGAAATTTCCGCCGTCGGTGAATCGGAAGAGACCTGCAAGGAGAAGGGAATTGATTATGCTGTGGGTCGCGCGCGCTACGCCAATAACGTCCGTGGGCAAATTGTCGGCGACATCAACGGAATGTTGAAACTGATTTTCGCCAAGTCCAACCGCCGCCTGCTTGGCGTTCAAATTATCGGTGAAAGCGCCACCGAGTTGATTCACCTGGGAATGATGGCGCTGGAATCCGGCATGACGATCGATGTCTTCATCGAATTCGTGTTCAATTACCCCACGCTTTCCGAAATGTATAAATACGCAGCGTACGATGGGCTGGGAAATCTTTCCGGTCACAAACTCCGAGAAGGGTAAGACCTGGCAGGCCCTGCCGACGGAGTGCACAGCGAAAGCCTACTGCGTCGGGTTTCGCGGAAACTTCAAATACGGAAGCCGCACATCGTTTATCACGATTTGGTCCGCGCGGATCGCTGCCGGAGCTTCAAATCCGACCCCGCCGCCGGACGTAACGTAGTCGTCCTGATCCACGCCATCTCCGCTCACACCCAGTCCACCCACCAGCACGCCATTCACGTACAGCGGCTCGGAACCAGGGAAAAACACAATCCCACTCTGGTTGAATTTCGGCCACGCCGCGCTCGGAACCTGAAATCCTTGCGTGCAAGCGTTCGCCACATCCTGCATGTACAAATTGAAGAACGGACCTGGCGGCGTAGCGTTGATTCCGGATGGAAAGAAAGGCTGCGCGCCGAACCCGATGGTGCGGTTGGTGACGGCTGTACCCATCGGCACCTCATTCAGGTCCGTGGGCTGGCGCGTCGCCCCGCTGAAATAAATCACGTTGCGGGCTTTACTCGCCGCCACGTCAATGCTGAAGATGGTCGCGTCTGTCATGCGGTATAGGCCGATCAGCGTTCCGTCCAGATCGCTCACCGCAATTACCATTTTCGCGCGGACGCCGATCGGTAGGCGAATTTGCGCCCGCGTCTGATTGGCGGTGGCAACCGCATTGTTGATGATGGACGTAACCTGCGCAGCCGTAAGGCCGCCCAGCGGACCATCCGTCGCGGCTATGAGTTCGCCTTCAGGAGGCGGCCCCGGACTAGCCACCGGGCCAACCGTGAAATCCGCAGGATTAAATGTTCCGGGAGTCACGTCACTCGGGGGCGTCGTCTGATTCACAAACGGCAGCGTGATTCCGTTGATCGAGACGATCGCCGGCGCGGGAAACGCTGGGAAACCGACTTCATCGGTGGCCGTGCTCGGTCCGTCCATGGCGATCATGCCAGCCGCCGCGAACGCGACATATTCCGCGGTGTTCGGATCCGCTGCCGCCACGCCGATTCCTCCCACTTCCTGCCCGTTCTTGAAAATCGGGACGCCTCCGGGATTCACCGCCGTGGGGTCGGAGTCGTTCACGTCCGCTTTGCCTGTCGTGATTCCGTACCCAGGCGACGTCCCGGCGATTGCAGTAGCCGGTGGCACGGTTGCGCTCAAGCTCGCCGCGAGATTGCATCCGCGATTCGTATTCTCAATGCCATACAGCGCCGCGCTCGCCGTATTGGCAACGCCTGGAGGAAAGTGAATGCCGCTGATGAAGCGCACGGTGCGGGATGAAAGCGGCGCTTGATCATTGCTGAAAAACGCTCCGGTGCGAGCGAGCGAAACGGCGAGCTCATCGGAAGGAATCATCGCGCCGAAATTTCCCGGCAGCGTGGCCGGCGCGGAAGGCCCTTTGTACACCGCAAGAATGCGTCCCAGACGGTCCACGACCGCGATGGCCATGGAGTCGGCATCAGCAGCCGTGGCCGCGGCTTGCACCAACATTTGGACATCCGCCTGCGTCAGACTTTCCGTCGCCGGAGGGGGCTGCGCGGTGGGCGCGCTGCCGCTTCCTCCGCAGGCGCTGAGTGCCAGGCAATACCCAATCGTCAGCACCAGACACAGAGATACCGGGATACCAACTGGCTTCCACAGCCAGCCTCGAAGGGATCGCTTGGCGGGCAGGTCCATGCGGTTGAGCTATTGGTATCACAGCCGCACATCGTTCTCAATCATTCTGCAAATCAGATGTTCAATCGTGGTTGAATATGCCCAGAAATCAGGACCCTGATCTTGTCCGCGGAGCCGCCCGAAAGTACTTGCCGGTTCCGGAAAAACTGTGATAGCAACACGCATCGACTTATCGTCTTCCGAACCTCACTGTACGCCTGAGGCCTGAGCGAATGCGCGCTCCTTCTCGCATATTTTTTGCGAAACCGGCGAGTCTGGCCTGGATCGTTTGTTGCCTGTGTGTTGTAGCCTTCCACGCAGCCGCCGCAAAGCCACGCGGCGCGGCGAGTCTTTACGCGATCCATTCGTCACCGCGAAAGCGCCGATCGAACGCTGCGCACAAATCCGCCGCGCAGCAGCGTCTCCCCGGGCAAACTTCTCCCAAATTCGGCGCGGTGCAGGGGCTGGTGCGCGGCGCAAATGGACGGCCGGTGCTCGGCGCGACCGTAATTCTGCGAAACGTGGTCACGGGCCAAAGCCTAGAAAAAATCAGCAACGCCCAAGGCGTTTTTCGCTTTATTGACGTTTCCCCGGGGACTTACGACCTCAACGTCGTCGCGACTGGGTTCAAAGATTTCACGAATCCGGGTCTTCAGCTGAAAGCCGGAGATAGCCCGGTCTGCGAAGTAACGTTGATCGCGCTTCCGTCATCGGCTGTAGCAGTGCGGAAGTTTCCGCAGCTCCCAGCTGGGACCACAAACCCTCCCGAGGGCTCTCAACCCGAGCCCGCTTCCAACGCTCCGCCCACCGCGCTTGAGAACAAGACTCTCGAACAGACGGGTCAGCCGCCTCCGCAACAGCCAGTGCCACCAGTCGCAGAGGTATTTCAACCGGAACCCGACCGCTGGACCGTTGCCATGCCCGATTGGGACCGCTATGGCATTGGCGGCGAGCACCCGTATGTAAGAGGTAGCAAGTGGGATCCCTTCGATAAAAATAAATGGAAGGGCGACGTGCCCATCATCGGCCAGCAGACGTTCTTGAATTTCACCGGCACGAGTGATTCGTTTCTTGACGGGCGTCGTCTGCCCACGCCCACCGACGTCAGCTCTGCGCGTCCCGGCAGCCCCGGATTTTTCGGCAGGGGCGACCAGATTTTCTTCGACCAGACCTTTGCATTTTCGTTCGACCTATTTCATGGCGACACATCCTTTCGCCCCATTGATTGGCGCATTCGCATCACACCGGTGGTCAGTTTGAATTATCTGGACGTGCAGGAACGGGGCGTCGTCAACGTGGACGTGAGCAAAGGCACCACGCGCCTGGATTCGCATCTCGGCTTGCAGGAAGCATTCGGCGAAGTCAAACTGCACGACATCGGGCCGAATTTTGATTTCATCTCTGTACGTGCGGGTATTCAGGCTTTCAATAGCGATTTTCGCGGTTTTCTGTTCGTCGAAGAGCAACCCGGCCTGCGTATCTTCGGAAATCTCGATTCGAATCGCTGGCAATACAACGTCGCCTATTTCAATTTTTTGGAGAAGAACACCAACAGCGGGCTGAATTCCATGGCGCTGCGCAACCAGCAGGTCATCATCGCCAACGCGTATCGCCAGGATTTCCTGTTCCAAGGTTACACAGCGCAAGTGAGCGTGCATTACAACAAGGACGATGCCACGATTCACTACGACGACAACGGCTTTCTAGTCCGTCCCGCGCCCATCGGTGCCGTATTCTCGAGCGGAATGATCAGGCCGCACAGCGTCCATGCTGCTTATGTCGGTTGGACCGGCGACGGCCACATCGGACCCGTGAACCTGACCCACGCTTTCTATCAGGCGTTCGGCAACGACAGCTTCAACGCTATCGCTGGCAAGCCCGTCACCATCAACGCGCAATTGGCCGCCCTCGAACTTTCCCACGACACGGACTGGTTCCGCATCAAGGGTTCGGTGTTTTACGCCTCGGGATCGGCGAATCCGTCTAGCAGCCGCGCGCGGGGCTTCGATTCGATTGACGATTTCCCGGAATTTGCCGGCGGAATATTCAGCCTCTGGAATCGTGAAAGCATCCGTTTGACCGGTTCGGGAGTGGCGTTGAATCCCGGTGATAGTCTGCTTCCCGATTTGCGCTCGAACAAGGACGAAGGCCAAGCCAATTTCGTAAATCCCGGAATTCTTCTCACAAATCTCGGCGCTGAATTTGATATCACTCCCAAGTTGCGCGGCTTTGCGAACGTAAATTATCTTCGCTTTGAGCACACCGAAGTTCTTGAGCAGATTCTTTTTCAATCGCCGATCCGCCACTCGATTGGAGTGGATTCCAGCGTAGGCGTGCGCTACCGCCCGCCACTCACGGAAAATATCGCGATCACCGCCGGTGCGGCGACGCTCGTACCAGGACAGGGCCTGCGGGACATCTATACGGGCAGGACACTGTTTTCGCTTTTCACCGATGTGCGGTTCCAATTTTAGAGGGACGAAATTGCTGAGGCGCTTTATCAACGGCTCGATTGACGGCGAACACACGCGGCGGCCCGCATGGCGTCTGCGCTTTCTCGCCTGTTTCGCGATCGCTACCGTCATCGCCGCGGCATTCTTGCTCGTTGCGCGTTCTCGCGCTCAGTCCGCCGCGCAACAGCCAAGCCTCCTCGGTCAAAGCCAAGCCGATGTGGATCGCAAGAGCGTTGGTTGTGTCTCCTGCCACACTCTAACCGACGAGCCCTCGATGCATCCCACGCGCACAGTGCGCTTAGGCTGCGTGGATTGCCATGGCGGCGATGCCACGGCAATTCTGCCGCCGGGCACCGGCAGCAGCACAGCGGAGTATGAACAACTGAAAATTCGGGCGCACCCCCAACCTGACGATCCCGCGTTGAAAGACGTGTCTGCAAATCCAAAAGAGCTTTACGCCAAATGGCTGCACGAGAATTACGCCTACGTCCGCTTCGTGAATCCGGGTGATTTGCGCGTGGCTGCCGAAACTTGCGGCACGTCGGGATGCCATGCGTCAGAAGTCATGCGCGTAAAGACGAGCATGATGACCTATGGTGGCTTGCTGTGGGGCGCCGCACTCTACAACAACGGCGCGTACCCGCTTAAAAACGAACATTTCGGCGAAAGCTACTCGGCGGAAGGCCAGCCTCAAGAAGTCCACACGGTGCCGGCTCCCACGCCGGAGGAAACACGCCTGAAAGGCGTCATCCCCGAAATCGCTCCGCTCCAGCGTTGGGAAGTTTCTCAGCCGGGGAATATTTTGCGCGTATTCGAACGCGGCGCCGGCAAAAAAGGCGAAATCGGCAATCCCGACCGCGAAGAAGAATCGGGACGCCCCGACGACAAACTCGGCGAGCGAGGCTTCGGCACTCTGCTTCGCACCGATCCCGTGTTTCTCGGTCTCCAGAAAACGCGGCTGCTCGATCCGTTGCTTTCGTTGCCCGGCACCAATGACGAACCGGGCGACTATCGCGCCAGCGGCTGCAGCGGGTGCCACGTGGTCTATGCCAACGATCGCTCGCCGGAGCATGCCGGCCCTTACGCGCAATATGGACATCTCGGTGAAAGCTTTTCATCGGATCCTACGATTCCGAAAAATGAGCCGGGACATCCGATTCGCCACACATTTACGCGCTCCATTCCCTCCAGCCAATGCATGATCTGCCATGTTCATCCCGGCACGAATATGGAAACCACGTATTTCGGCTACACCTGGTGGGACAACGAGGCGGACGGACAGAAGATGTATCCGGCCGAGCAGCATAATCCGAGCGAGGAAGAACGCTACCAGGTCGCATTACGCAACCCAGAAGGCGCCGCGGCGCGCGGACTCTGGGCCGATCCCAAATTTCTCGAAAAAGTCGGCAGTCCGGAGTTCAATTCACAGCTCAAGCAATCTCAATTTGCCGATTTTCACAGCCATGGGTGGATCTTCCGAGCAGTTTACAAGAGAGACCGCAAAGGCAATCTGCTCGACTCCGAGAATAAAATCGTCCAGCCCAGCGACCCGGATAAATTAAAAAAAGCGGTTCACCTTGCGGATATTCACGAAGAAAAGGGCATGCACTGCGTGGACTGCCACTTCGAGCAGGACTCCCACGGCGACGGCAAGCTCTACGCCGAGCCGCGCGCCGCGATCGAACTCGATTGCGTGGATTGCCATGGCACGATCAATGCGCGCGCCACGCTGATTTCTTCAGGCCCTGCGTCGCCTCCGGGCGGCGCTCATTTCGATATGTTGCGCACGCCCTGGAACGCCCGCCGCTTCGAATTCCGCGACGGCAAACTTTTCCAACGTTCGATGGTCGAACCCGACAAAGAATGGGAAGTCGTGCAGGTTCTCGACACGATTACGCCCGGCAACGTGCACTACAACGAAAAATCGCGCTGGGCAAAAACCATCCGCACGGACGGCAAGTCCTGGGGCGATGTTCCCGCCGACGCTTCGCAACTTGCCCACGCCAATAGCCGGATGACCTGCTACGCGTGCCATACCTCGTGGGCGCCGAATTGTTTTGGCTGCCACCTCGCGATGATGGCCAATCAGCGTAAGCCAATGCTCCACAACGAAGGTCTCGTGACGCGCAACTGGACCGCCTATGATTTTCAGGTCCTCCGCGACGACGGCTTCATGCTCGGAATTGACGGCACAGTGACGGGCCATCGCGTAGCGCCAGTCCGGTCGTCCTGCGCGGTCCTGGTCAGTTCTCAAAATCAGAATCGCGATTGGATTTATTACATGCAGCAGACCGTTTCCGCGGAAGGATTCAGCGGCACGGCTTTCAGTACCTTCGTTCCCCATACCGTGCGCGCCAAAGAAACCAAAGCCTGCGACGATTGCCACGTTTCCAACCGTAATGACAACAATGCCTGGATGGCGCAGGTGCTGCTGCAAGGCACGGACCTGCTGAATTTCATGGGCCGCTACATTTACGTCGCGGATGGCGCGAAAGGCTTCGACGCGGTGGCGGTTGCCGAACACGACGAGCCACCCGCGATCATCGGCAGCGACTTGCAGCGCTTTGCGTACCCTCGCGATTTTCAGAAGCACGTATCACGCGGCCGCGAGTTGCAGGAGGCATACCATCACATCGGAAACGTGTTGGATGTGCAGCTGCGCGGCGAATACCTCTATGCGGCGACTGGTAAAGGCGGCTTCCGCGCCTACGACGTCGCCAACATAGACAACAAGAACTTTTCGGAGCGGACCATCACCGCTCCCGTATCGCCGCTGGGGCAGCGCTTCTACGTTAAAACGAAATATGCTACCGCCGTCGCCAGCCCTTCGACGCAAGCTCTCGATCCCGTGCGCACGCACGATCCGATAAACGAAGAGCAGAGTATTCATCCGCTCTACGCCTATTTGTACGTGGCGGACAAATACGAGGGCCTGGTCGTCATCGGCGATTCCAATCCAAAGAGTAAAACTCCCGGCGTCAGCACGCTGCTTAACGGCGATCCGCGCGATAATTTCTTGAAGCGCGCGCTGGCTTTCAATCCCGGCGGCGTTCTAAACGGCGCGCGGCGCATCGTCATCGCCGGCACGTACGCGTACATGCTTTGCGACCGCGGTCTGGTAGTGGTCGATCTAAACGACCCGCTCAAACCGAGCGTCGCGGCAGTGATCGGCGCTCCCGATTTGCAAGATCCGCGCGGACTCGCCATCCAATTTCGATACGCATTCGTGGTGGATCGCGAAGGGCTAAAAGTTCTCGACGTATCCGACCTGGGTCATCCTCGCGTCGTACCGAATGCCGCCGTACCGCTCGAAGACGCACGCAACATCTACGTCGCGCGGACTTATGCCTACGTTGCTGCCGGCAAACAGGGTGTAGCCATCCTTGACGTCGAGAAGCCCGAGCAGCCGCGCCTCGATCAGACGTTCAGCGCCGATGGAAAGCTCACCGACGTCCAGGACATCAAAATCGGAATGGTGGATGCCAGCGCGTTCGCATTCGTGGCCGACGGGAAAAACGGTCTGCGCGTACTGCAGATCCTCTCCCCCGAAGACTCACCGAATTCTTACGGCTTCAGCCCGCGCCCCACTCCCAAGCTGATCGCTTCGTTTCGTACCGCCGGACCGGCGCTGGCTATTTCGAAGGGAACTGACCGCGATCGCGCGGTAGATGAAAGCGGCAACCAGATCGCCGTATTCGGACGCCGCGGCGCTCGGCCATTCAATCGCGAAGAAGCGTCGCGCCTCTACATGCACGACGGCAAACCATACACCGTCTCCGACGATCCGCCCACCCCTGCCCGCGCAAACGCCGGCAGCACAGATCCCGCCGGCGACACGCCATCGTCAGCGCGTCCGAACTAAACGCAATCGCAAGCGCACCACTATGGGTGAGACGTCGGAGGGCGAGTTCCAGGTCGAGGCTGATACTGTGGCGGATATCCCGGCGGCGGATAAGGTGCCCCGGGAACTAGTCCATTGACCGGCGCTTGATACCCGCCAGTCCGGCCGTTCGCTGCCGCCAGGATTTTCTGCTGATCCTGCAGCAACCCCTGATCGCCGGGATAATAATGCTGCATCGCCGCGTTCAATTGCAGCGCACCCGGATAATTTTGCTGCAAGAAAAGCTGCTTCACTTGCGTTTTATAAACGCCGACGATCTGCCCTTCTAATGCCTTACCATTTTGATTTCCTGCATTACGAGACAGGATCGCCCAGTGCAGCGCGGAGTCGTTGAACGGCGCGAAGTAACGCCCCTGATTGAAGGCGTTCTGCGCGTTGAAATACATCTGCTGCCCCGGTCCGGTTGCCGCTGGAGCGGAAGCCTGTACGGCGGGCTGCACTGGCTGCACGGCATGAGTGCCGTTGCCTCGCTTCGAATCTTGCGAATCGTTGCTCCGGCTGTCCGCGTTCGATCCGTTGTCCGCCGCTCCGGCCCCGCCGTTGTCCGTTACGCGGATGATGTCCACCGTACTGCCGCCGCCCCCGGGTTTTGCTTGCCAGGCGAGATCAAAGACTGCGCCCTCGCGCACGTCAATCGCTCCAGACCCGCTGGCCTTGATCGCGTGCCTGCCGGGGCAGTTAATCACGCCTTCAATCGAATATTCCTGTGCGCCGATTTTCACGCCGGTCGCGGCGAATGGGTTGGACGTCGGGTGATAGGGAGCGCCCGCGATCGTCAAATTCAGATCAGGAGTGCATTTGTGACGGTCGGCCGCATACTGCAGGACAATTGTGGCGTTTGTCGGCGCCGGCGGCGTCACGATTGGTTTCGGTTTGCGGGAGCGCACGATGGCCCATGCGGAGACAGCCAGCACTACAGCCACCGCCGCGGCAGCGAACGCCTTCCATGGCAGTTGCTGCGGCGTAGGCGTAGGCGCGGGCGTGGCCGCGGTAGATTGCGGAATTCGCGTGGTCGTCGTCACGGGAGGCAGCGTCGGAGTCGGCACCGGAGCCGGAGCGACGGGCTCTATTCTCGCGCTCGGCGGCTGTATCGGAGCGGGCGGAGTGATGGCAGCCGCGGGTGTTGCGGTTCGCGCGGTGCCGTGCGTTCCGGTAGCTTGCTTCGGTGGAGCTGCAGGTGGCGGTGTATGCCCATTCGTCTCCGCCTGAATGCCTTTGGCGCTCAAGCCTGCGACCAGCGCCGGAATGATCGTGGGAACCCGATCGGGAGGAATCCGCGTCGCGTTCGCGGCAGCCATCGCTTGTTTCCAGCCCGGGCGCCGCCGAGTGAAATCATCGTGCGAGATCTCTAGCAGCAGCGGCAAGGTTGCCTTGGAAGCTTCCACCGCCCGGACAATTTCACGGGTAACCTGGTCAGACGGCAGCGACCGCGGAGAAATCAGCACGATCATCGCTTCGCAATCGGAGATGGCTTTGAATGTCTCTTCGAAGTAATCCGCGCCGGCGGGACAATCCCGTTCGTAGTACCAACTGCTATAACCCTGCGATTCCAAACCTGCCGCGATTTCGTGCGCTACCGCCCCGTCTTCTTCCACGTAACTGATGAAAATCTTCTTGGGCGACCCCATGGGGAACTCCGCAGGGCATTCTTTCAGCCCCATCCCGTACCAATCGGGCGTTATTCTCCATTAACTCCGCCAGGGATTGCAAATCCTATTGGGAGCAAGCATCCGCCGCGCACCGTCAAAAGCCGGTTTTCCATCGGCTAGAACTAAGCAGCCTCCGCCGGATGCGACGCCCCTACTTTGCCAACCCTCGATTCTGGTATATTTGCCGCCCTCTGGGAGAATCGTTTGGTGCCGTCGCCGTAAAGTAGCGATCGCGGCGGCCTTACGGTTGCCCAGTGGAGATTCGTGAGCATGCCTGACCAACCGTACATCCCGCAGCCGGTGGACACGTCCAAAGTAAGCCTCGCCGGTATTCACCCATTGCTCGAAGACTTGGCGCGCAACGCCCACGAGATCTGGGCGCAGAAGCGGATGCAGGATGGTTGGATCTATGGCCCGCAGCGCGACGACGCTAAGCGCACGCATCCATGCCTGATTCCCTACGAACAGCTTCCGGAATCTGAAAAGGAATACGACCGCGCGCTCGTAAACGAAACCCTTAAAACGATTCTCGCCCTCGGCTATCAGATTGAAAAGGGGTGACCCTTGCCAAATCCTGCGAAAGCTGCCGCTCCCGCCGCCCGCGCCTCAGTTGCCGTCGAGGCCCATCGCCGTGTCCCGACGGAGGACATGGACGACACCGTCGAATTGAATGATTACGACGGAAGAATTGAAGATGGGCATGCGGAATACGCGCCGCTTCATAACGCATTAGCGCTTTTGCAGAGCACGATACATGCGCCATTTCGCCGCTGTGACCGCGAGGCTATCCGCTATCAGAAATGGTATCAATGGACCGCGATCTTTGCGGTGTTCTTCGGCGCCCTGACGATTCTCCTCGCAATATTGGAATTCATTGTGAAGCCGCCGGAACCGCGCATTCTTACGTGGGGCGAACCGGCAACCGCCGGCCTCACGCTTCTGCTCATCGGCGTGGGCACCTTCGGAAAGTTCAAGGAAAATTGGCTGACAGCTCGCTACAAAGCCGAAAACCTCAGGCTTCTCAAGTTTCGAAAACTGACGGACTCGCGCCTGTGGTGTCCGCCCATTGACATGGGGTTGCTCGCAGAAGAATTGCAGGACGAAGTGCGTCAGTTGGAAGCGCAAAATTACGAAGAGGCGAAGGAGTGGGCGTCGCAGGGTGTGCATCCTTGCGTGTGCGGTCCGCCCTGCACGGACACCTGCGATGAAGCCTTGCACGAACTGATTGAATATTATCGTCCGAAGCGCCTGCACGTCCAGATGCGCTACCTTTCGCGCAAATCGAAGGCCGACGAAGAGTCCGGGTGGCGGACTGCCATTCTCGTCCAAACGATTTTTTTCGCTAGCTTTGCGTTCGTGCTGGCACACGTCGCGCTGCACGTAAACGCCATCTTAGCGGCTAAAGCCGCAGCTACAGCCGGAGCTAAAGCTGAGGCGAGCACTTTCTTAGAGCAATGTCTGATTGGGGCGGCTGTCGCCCTTCCTGTGTTCGCCGCCGGGCTTAGGACTTTCCGCGCCTCGCGAGAGTTCGAACGAAACGCTCTGCGGCATCGTGCGACACTCGATTCACTGGAAACGCTGGAAGCACAACTGCGCGAATCCAAGGACTTGGCCGAGAAATTCCGCGTTCTCGGTTTTTGTGAACTTGTCCTCGAAGCGGACTGCCGCGATTTTATGCGCCTATTGTGCGAGGTCGAGTGGTACGGCTAGCCTCATCCCAAGAACTTTAGCGTCGGCGTCGTGAAATTCGCCAGGTTCGGGAAAATCGTCGGCAAATCGGAAGCCTGCACGCCGAACCATTGCGCCAACGTTGCTCCGTATTGATCCACGGACGTAGAGGGTATCCAGCGGCCGTTTGTGCCGACGTCATCGGGCCCACCCAACGCCAGTTGCGGAAACGTGCCGTACAGATCCCCGCCGTGCACCGCTCCGCCCATCACCAGGTGATGGCTACCCCACGCGTGGTCCGTGCCGCCATTCGTCCCGGGCTGAAACGTTCGGCTGAAATCGGACAACGTGAACGAGGTGACCTGTTGCTGAATCCCCAACTCCACCGTCGCGTTGTAAAACGCGGACATCGCCGGATCGAGCTGTGAATAAAGGCTCTGCTGCGTCGGCAATTGCGCCGTGTGCGTGTCGAACCCACCCAGCGAACAAAAGAAAATCTGTCGTTGCAGCCCCAGTGTTGACCGCACTTGCATGATTTGCGCCACTTGCTGCAATTGCGGGCCGAGCCCGTTGGTCGGGAATTGGGTTTGCAGCGCAGGCAACCCCTTCAGAGCGGACGCCAAAATCTGGCTTTGCGCCAGCGATTGGCTCATCACCGCGCTGGAATCCTGCACCAGCGAAACGCCGCTATCGAAAGTGAGCAATTGCTGAAACGAAACCAATCGCGCGTTGTCGCCAGCCGAGCCGTAGTAGCCAGTCAAACCTGGCGAGGAGCCCGGGATCAGAGCATAAGGTTCTGTCTGCGCTCCATTGCAAAAAATTGCTCCACCTGCGACGGAAGTGATCGGAGGATACTGGGCGCCTGCATTCAACGTCTGCAATGCGTCGGCCGTGCGCCCCGCCCATCCCGTCGGTGCATAACCGTCGAACTGCGCCGTCTGCCATTGGCCTTGCTGATCCGAGTGGGAAAACAAATTGACCGGCACGGTCGCGGTGCCTTGCTGATATTGCGTCCGGGTAACCGGCTGTGCCAGCGTTCCGACGTTCGCCACTACCGCCAGTTGCCTGCTATTGAATAGTCCATGCAGTCCAGGAAGTTGTGGATGCAATCCGTAGGGCACATTTCCAGTCTTCGCAATGATCGGAAGCAGGGAACTCTGTGCCAACGCCAGATTCGCGCGAATCGTCGCGTAATTCTGGTAACCGGATGAATCGTTCGGAACGATCAGGTTGTTGCTGTCGTTGCCGCCAAACAGAAAGACGCACACTAGCGCCTGGTAGCCGCTCGAAGGGCCTGCCGCCAAGGCGTGAATCATGTTCAACCGGCCCAGTGCCGCCGTCATGCCAAAGGAAGCGGCGGTGCAGCACCCCGCGCGCAAGAGCTGCCTGCGTGAGATTGCTTTTCCCCGAGTCATTGTCAACGCTCCCGCGGTCGAGCCGCCCGCTGCAAATTTAGTGCTGCACCTGGTACTGCAAAGAACTCGCGATCAGATAAATTGCGATTTGTGCTTCCTGCATCAATTGTTTGTTTCCAGCCGGCACGCTTTGCATGGCCGTGACGATGCTGTTTTTCATGTCCGAAGACATCGCACCATGCATCAGCAACCCGTTCAGCGTATCCACCAGCGCGCCAGGATTCGATGCTTGCGTCGCGTAGCTAGAAAAATCCAGCTTGTTACCGGAGCCCATCGAGCCAAACACAAACGTGTTCACCCAGTTCACGCGATTTAAGGACGTGGCCGTAGTCAGCAGCTGAAATTCCGGGCCAAACGAAGTCGTTCCGGGAATCACGTAGCTCGGCGAGTAAAAGTTGAATACGCTTGGCGAGAAGAGTGGATTCTGGCCCATGCCGCTGCTGTAGTAAGAAAGGTTCGAGCCGTCGCTGGTGGCGTTGAACCCGCGCATGAGTCCAGTAATAAATAGAATTGGCTCTTGGAGATGGCCGTCTGTGCCCACGGCAGTAGCAGGGTCGTCTCCCCGTCGTGCTTCGGCATCCAACAAAATCGCCGTGATCACCGATTTCATGTCGCCGCGGACGCCGGAGCCATTGTCGCTAAAAACGCTCGCGACCCGCTGAACGTAAGCCGGGCTCGGGTTGCTCGTCACCAGATGCTGAATGAGCTCTCGACAAACGAAAGGCCCCACGTTCGGGTGATTGAATACATTGTCCAGCGCGCCTTTTAGATCCTGCGCAGCCGTTTGACCGGCGGGCAGCAGTCCGCTACCGGCAGCTCCCGGATATACGAGCAGCTGCTTCGGATCGGTATCGTGGTTGGAATCCACCGCCACCATCGCACCGGTCCAATACGCTGGGTTATATGTCTGCTGCGTCATCCCAGGAGTCAGTGGATACGTCCAGCCAGTGTAGGCGCGCGCGAATGCTTCGACGGTGTCTTGTGTGTAGGTTGGAATCTGATTGCCGTTAGCATCCACCTGGTAAGAACCGTCCGGATTCAGCTGCGCTGTCCCAATCGTGAAAAGCTGCATGAATTCGCGAGCATAATTTTCGTTGGCATGATCGCCCTGCGCCGTGTTGGGCTTTCCATTGTTCACCATATCCAGCCAATGGCCCATGGCCGGCGATAGCGTCACATCGTTCATAATCTGCCGATAGTTCGTGAAGGAATCCGTTTCCAGCAGCTGCAGATAATTCGTATAAGCAGTCGGATCGCTGATTTTCGCTCCGCCGATCACGAAGATCTGGCTCAGAGCGAACGCCACGCGCTGCCGCAATTGATCCGGCGCGGTTAGTGCCTGCACGAAGCATCTCTGCTGCAGCAAATTCAAATCTGTCTCGCTTGGCCCGGGAGTGGGGTATGGAGTCACGGGCAAGCCGTACTGCTGCGTCAAAAATCCTTGCAGGCCGGTGTTCTGTACCTGTGTGATCAACTCGCTCGTCGGGCCAAATGTGGTCTGCTCTAGGAAACGATCCGCTACGTTTGCCGCGATCGAAATCGTTCCCGCCACTTGCGCGCTAATGCCGTTCGAACTAGTCCCGCCGGGGTCAGGGTTCGTCACCGTCACCGACACGGAGCCGACTTGCGCGCTCGTCGCGGTCCCGCTGGCGGTGAGCTGTGCGCTGGACACAAAGGTCGTGGATAAATTCGCGCCTCCGAAGGAAACGGCCGCTCCGTTCACAAAATCGGCGCCGCTGATTGTCAGCGTGAACGCGCCGACGTTCACCGGCGAAGGTGTTACGCCAGACATCTGCGGTATCGGGTTGAGAAGCGTAACTCCGCTGCTCGCGCTCACCGAGGACTTCGAGCTTTCCGCCGCTTCAATCGTGATCGTGTTTGGCGAGGGCAAGGCGGCGGGTGCGGTGTAGTTTCCGTTCGCGTCAATCGTGCCCATCGCCGCACTCCCGCCAGCGATTCCATTCACGGACCAAGTGAAAGTTTTTCCGGTCAAAGAGGGCGTGAACTGTTGCACAGAACCTGCGCGCAAGGACGCGCTGCTTGGCGAAAGCGTCAGAGGCTCCGAGCTCGGCGAGGTGGGAGGCGTGTAACCGGCTGGCGCGAGCGAACAACTCGCCATCATGCTTATCACCGCAAAGATGACCGGTGCCAGGATCGCGCGGCGCAACGGTGCCCCCAAGACTAGCTAGACTTGCTGCGGTATCGGCTGGACGATGCCTCGGTGGAAGTCGAAAGTGATCCCGAATTTCTCGGCCGCGTCCAAGCCAGGTTCGAATGTGCTAGGCACGTTAGCAGCGCAAAGGAAGGTTCGAAACTGACACAACGGACTGATTCGGTGTGCTGTCCCTGCGTACTACGAAGGATTTGTGAGCGTAGGAACGGATTTACTGTGCAGGATAACTTGTACGAGGGTAGCGGTCGGACGGAACTATTCGAGCGCCGCGTGGAAGTGACAACCCCGGATCAATCTTGATCGCCAGAACGCTTTTGCCGTATTTTTCGCCGAATGTCCGGCCAGAATTCTTTCACGACGTACGCCAGCCCGTCGTAGGCCACTTGCGTTCCCCACACGCTAGCGGTGTTGCCCAGAGTCTTGTCATTCTCCGGATGATAGCCGTAAGTTGAAATCGCGGCTGCGCTGGCCGAGCCGAAAACCTCAGACGCATTGAACTGAGCGCTCCCCGAATCAGAACGCGTGATAATCAGTCGGCTAAGAGCGTACTCGGTGCGATGCCAAAATCCCCCCTCGCCCAGCACATAATATCTGGGGTCCTGCTTCAAGACGGAGGGGAACACCGCACTCGTCATGAAGCCTTCGATCGTCCCGTCGGCCAGGTTGGTCGCGTAGCGCTTTCCATAGGCGCCCCACCCCTGACCATATGCCGACTCACTGTTTTCAGCCTGCCCAACTGCCGAAACTAGTCCGTACCATGCGAATTCCATCGGATCGAAAGAGGACCTGGCGATGACCTTGAATTTTTCTCCTGTCGTCATTGGAGGAATATTGGCGGCATTTTCGACGCTGAGAAAGTTCGGCAAGGTGTAAAACAGGCGGTCCTTTGATACTGGGCTCTTTTGCTCGGATCCCTGCTGATTTTGATCTTGCTCAGTCTTTGCCTTGTCCCCGGACTGACCCGCACCGACGCTGCCGTTGGCGGATGTCTGACCCGGCTGATGACTTGATGGCGCCGGTTGCGTTGCCGGCTGTTGCGCTGCTGGCTGTGGCGGTTCCTGCGCGAGTGCTGCCAAGGAAAATAAAAGCAGTACAGAGTTTATTCGGAACCCGAGCCAGTAGGCTCGCCAAAGGCTGATCATCATTCTAGTCTATAGTCTCCTCAACCCTGGGCGCTATGCAAGATAGGGGGCGGCTGTGTCGTTCCAACGATCTTGGGTGCAAGATTTGATTCGCTGGCCTCGTCATGCGTTGCACACGCAGCTGAGAAAATGTCCCGATCGGCGCCTCCAGCGCATGCGCGTTAGCCAGCAGGCCGGTCGGCAGGCGAGACGTTTGGAGGGACGGACGTTTCCTGTACCATGGCTCGTGACATTGTCGCCTGCAAAATCGCCAGCTCGATGAAGACGCTTCTTGCATTCCTGTTCTTTGCCGGTTCTCTCTACGCGCAGAGCAATACCGGCGAATTACGCCTGAAAGTGAGTGATCCATCCGGCTCCGCCGTCAAGACTTCCGTCGAACTGAGCAGCGAAGCGAGCCAGTACCGCGAGTCATTTGAGACGGACGAAGGAGGCCGCGTCGTTGCCCGGCACCTCCCGTTCGGTCTTTATCAACTCCACATCGAAGTCCCGGGTTTTGCTCCTTATTCGGAGACGATTGAGGTCCGATCCACTATCCCGGCCGATCGCGCGATCAAGCTAACCGTGGCGGCAGTGGACGCTACCGTGAACGTCTCCAGCGCAGACACGCTGGTTGACCCTGATCGTTCTGGAGCAGTAAGCCAGCTCGGTCCCGATTTTTTGGAGAATCGTCCCAGCTCTCTCCCGGGCCGCTCGCTGCAAGACCTGGTGAACTCGCAGCCGGGCTGGCTTTACGAAGGCAACGCCGTACTGCATCCCCGTGGCGCGGAATATCAAACCCAATTTGTCCTCGACGGCATTCCGCTCACTGACAATCGCTCACCCGGATTCGGCACCGAGATCGAAGCGGACGATGTGGACTCGATGACGATTTATACCGCCGGCTTTCCCGCGGAATATGGCAGAAAGCTCGGCGGAGTCGTCGAAATCAACACGCTGCAGGATGCCCAGCCCGGCCTTCACGGCGAGTTGGTATTGTCGGGAGGCAGCTTTGATACCGCCGGTGCCTTCACCAAAATTGAATATAGCTGGGGGAAAAACACTTTCGGAGTCAGCGCCAGCGGCGACGAAACGAGTCACTATCTAAATCCGGTCGTTCCGCAAAACTTCACGAACGCCGGTACGACTGGAGAATTCTCCGCGATTTACGAGCGCGATTTTACCCCCAACGACCGGCTCACCATGAGCGTCCGGCACAGCCTGGCGCGCTATGAGATTCCCAACGAACAGCTTCAGCAAACTCCTCACTTTGAAGATCCTTCAAATCCAGTTGGTCCTTTGGGATCGCAGGCCCAGAACGCGGATAACTTTGAAACGATGGGCATGATCTCCTATTCCCACATTTTTTCCTCGAACGTCGTCGGAGATCTCCACGGCATGGTGCGCGACACCTCCAGCGACCTTTACTCCAATCCATTCTCGACGCCGATCATAGCGTTTCAGCACAATTGCTTCCGCGAAGGATATTTCAAAGGCACGATCTCCATTCATCGCGGAAATCAGGAATGGAAAGCGGGCGTCGAATCGGACGCCATGTTTCTGCACGAGAATTTTAGCGACGTCATCACCAATCCAATCTACTTCGATCCTGGGACGCCTCCTACGTTCTCATTCGCAGGCAATCGTCCGGACCTCGAGCAATCCGCCTTCGTCCAGGACATGATTCGCCTAGGAAAATGGACTATCAGCGCCGGCCTGCGCTGGGATCACTACCAACTGATCGCCAATCAAAACGCAGTGAGCCCGCGCCTTTCCGTCGCGCGATATTTTCAAGCTGCGGATTTGGTCGTGCATGCTTCCTACGACCGCATCTTTCAGACTCCATCCTTCGAAAATATTCTGCTCTCGAGTTCGCCCACCGTCGTCGTGTTGAATCCGGATGTTCTGCGGCTTCCCGTCGAGCCCTCGCACGGCGATTATTACGAAGCGGGCATGAGCAAAGGCCTTTTTGGCCAGCTCCGTCTAGACGCCAATATTTACCGCCGGTTCGCGCGCGATTACGCTGACGATGATCAACTCCTGAACACCGGAGTGAGCTTTCCCATTTCCTTTGACAAAGCCATTATCTACGGTGCGGAAGAGAAGCTCGAAATCCCGCACTGGGGCAATCTGTCCGGATTTCTCAGCTATTCCTACATGGTCGGCAACGCGTGGTTTCCCGTAACGGGCGGATTATTGCTTGGCGTTGATGCCACCAATGCCTCGACCCAGCTAACCGGCCATTTCCCGGACTCGCAAGATCAACGCAACACCCTGCGCACGCGCTTTCGTTATCAGGTGGGGCCGCGTCTGTGGCTGGCGGGAGGAGCTGACTACGGAAGCGGGCAGCCGTTTGATTATGGCGGCACATATTCTGAAGCGGTCGCACAGTATGGCCAAGCCGTAGTGGATCGTCTCAATTTCGATCGCGGCCGCGTCAAGCCATCGCTTGCCGTCAACGCGTCCATCGGAGCGGACGTGTACAAGACCGAGCGTCTCACCATGCGTTTTCAGGCCGACGGACAGAACCTTAATAACCGCCTCAACATGATCGACTTCGGCGGCCTATTTTCGGGCAACGCGATCGCTCCGTCGCGAAGTTATCTGTTGCGCTTGACCACCAGTTTCTAGGCGTCAGTACATCGCATTACGGATGCAACGGCGCCGAGGTCTCCGGAACTCTGATTCCAGCTGATGCCTCTTGCGCCGGAACCGGCCGCAATCGTGAATATTTGGCTTTGAGTGCCAGGAAGGGCGATTCATAGTAGCGATAGCTGACGTACGCCGAGGCCACGGCGACTCCTGTTGCCAGCACGAAAATCAACGGTGGATATTCCGACCCCAGCCGCGTTACCACGAAATGGACGAAATGGATCGACACGGAATTTAGCAGGTACATCCCATAACTCAGCGTGCCAATAAATGCCACCGGACGCCAACGCAGCACACTTGCCAAACCATTGTCTTCGCGCACGACGCTAGCTGCCACCAGCGCTGTGGTTGCCGTAAACGCCAGCAGCATCGGTGGATGTCCCGGTGCCAGACAAGCCAGCATCGCCGCCAGCATCAGCGGCGCCGACCATTTGTAGCCGAAAACGCGGTAGAGCAATTTGAAGCCGCGTGGTGAGTGCAGCGCTTGCGCCAGCAGCACACCCATGCAAATAGCCACAGAGACGCTCAGCACGATTCGCGTCGGCAGCCACTCCCGCGGTAGAAAACGCGCGGTAAGATTGTAATCCGTCGCGATTTTCAAGCCGATGATGCCGACGATGAGAACCGACGACCTAATGCCTCGCAAAATCCGCAGCGCGAACGGCCAGAACAAATAAGACTGTTCCTCCGTCGCGAGGGTCCACGCGAGATTGAACATGCCGCCCGGCCAATTCGCGGAGATGAACCACGTGTAGGTGAACGTCGCAAAACTCGGCAGATAGTGCAAAAAGCTATGCGCACGCACCGTGCCGCGCTCGAACACCAGAGCGTTCAGGACGTAAAAGGCCAACACGAGGTAGTACAGGGGCCAGATGCGCAGCGCGCGCCGGATGTAGAAATCGCGCAGAGAAATCGTGCCATAGCGCTGCATCTCTCGCAGCAACAGCGTGGTAATCAGGAAGCCGCTGACCACGAAAAAAACGTGTACGCCGTACGAACCTTGACGCAGCACCGGCATGGCGGCCAGCCGCGGGTAATATCGCGTGCCCCACCAGCTGTGGAACCAGATCACGCCGATGATGCTGAGCGCGCGCAATCCATCGAGCGATCCGAAGAAGCGCACCCCGCGAAATTTGGCGTAGTTTGGATCCATCGTGAATTCTCAATTATGCCTTACCGCTCGCGGGCCACACGCGGCCAGGCTGAGATTTGCGCGAAGCGACGCAAAGGCAGATTGCTGCTAGATTAGGAATTGAATGCCAGGGCATGCGCACGTCGTCGGGTCCGGCAGCAGCGCTGTCATTTCGCGCGTGATGTACGATTTTCTCATATAGCGGATACGCACATCGATTGACATTGGTATCGTCTCACGACGGATTACCGGGAGAAAGCAAGAAGAACCGCCGGGGTGGACTGTGCGATAGGCGGCCTTAAAAGCAGAAGGCCCGCTTTGGGCGGGCCTTCGAGGGGAGAAAGCTCCACGGCCACTGCGCGGTAGGCCACAGAACCCTTTCCTCGACCGCAGTCTAGTACGAGCCGCAGAAATCAGTCAAGCGGGAAAGACACTTTTTGACTCACGGCTAAAACGCTGATAGCACAGTGTTTATGAAACATTGCTGCGTTTTCCACCGAGTGGTTACTTCGATGGTCGGCGCTCGATCCCGTAGAAGTCCTCTGAATTGATAGGCTTACTGCCGAGCCCCAACTGCAGCACTTGCATCTGGCTGCTGCGATCAAAGACTTTATCTGGAAGCCAGCGCTTGATTACGAGTCGAAATCCCCCGAACGCCAAACCGGATATTAGCGCAAAACAGCAAATAACTCCGGTTCCGATTATCGCACCCACGATCATCGTAGTGATGGGTGGTTCCTTGAATTGGAACGTCGGCTCATTCCACGTCACTTCCGTCCCGGATTGAATCTGGTCGAGCAGTTTGTTTGCTTCTTCAAGCGTGCGCGCGCCCGAAACGACTGCGAGCAAAGTGATCGAGCGTCGCGCAAAGATTGGCGAGCCATTCGGGTCTACCGCCGGTGCGTTCACATGATAATCCCGCTGCAGTTCCGCCAATTTTTTCTGCGCCGTTTGCGGAGTAGGGAAGTCCGCAAGCAATAGATTCAATTCGCGGCCGTCGACGTGATATCGAGCGACCTCGGCCTCGGCTCCTGTTCCAAATCCCAACCAGTCATTCGAATTTACCGGGAAGAATTGGTTCAGCGTCACCGGCCCAAGAATGTACTTGTCCGAACGCTCGATGAATCCTTTCGTCGGCAAATGTTCGGAAATCGTCGGCAGCGGGCCTTGCTCTGCCTTCGGATTTACCGCAGCAACCAGCGCATTCAAATCGCCGCTCCAGCGCTGCAGATCCGCGCCGCGAATGTCGAGCACCAGGCTCCCATCCAGCACCAGCGCCCGCTCTCGCGACATTGCAGAATGGTCCGTCACTGCAGCGCGCGGCATGTCCGGCGAGCGCAGGTACGAGTACATCCCATAAGCGCCACTGGGATCCTTCATCCGGTAGAGCGTGACCTGTAGCGTGTCCTTACCTCGCGAATACGCGGCTTGCTCCGCGGAGACAAAGCCGTATTCCTGACGCGCCGCCGCTTGCTGGCTCGCCGCCGTGCTCGCTGCATGGTCGCCGTTCGCGACCGGCTGCGCCGAAACGCCGGCTTGTGGCGTGCCCGTCCATCCCGCGAAAGAAGCGGGAAGAATCCCCTGCGCGGACGCAGGAATGGCGCACGCGACGAGCAGGATTGTAAGCAGCCATAGGGAACGATGCATGGATACCATCTTACATTAGACGCCGGAATTCTATTTAGGGTTCCCTTCGGCGGCCACAATCGCGGAGCCGCCGCCGGAGCCGCTGTGGTTGTCGGAGACCAGCTTGGACTTATCGTAGGAGAGGCTATTCAAGCTTTCGAGGTAAGAAGCGATGCCGCGGTAGAGCCCGTCCGCGACCCGCTGGCGCTGATCGGTCTTCTTCAGCAGCCGCTCGTCGCTTGGATTGCTAATGAACGAAATTTCCGAGAGCACTGAGGGCATGTTGGCGCCGATCAGCACCACGAAGGGAGCTTTTTTCACTCCGCGATTTCGCTCGTTCTGGCTCACTAGCTGCAGGCGATGCGTCAATGAATCTTGGATGTCGCTGGCAAGTTCCTTGGATTCCTCGACTTTTTCATTGCGCGCAATTTTCTTGATGATGTCCTGCAAATCGTGCAAGGATTCCTGCGACAGCGCGTTCTCGCGCGCCGCAACTTCCATGGACTCTTCGGAAGTCGCAAAATTCAAGTAGTAGGTTTCAATCCCGCGCGCCGCCTCGTCGTGGCTGGAGTTTGCATGGATCGAGATAAACAGATCCGCCTTGGCTTCATTAGCGATGGCGGTGCGCTGCTCGAGCGGAACGAACGTGTCGTCTTTGCGGGTGTAGATCACTTCCGCGCCGGGCAGCTTCTCTTCGATTTCATGCCCTAGTCGGAGCGCTACATCTAGGCACAAGTCCTTTTCCATCAGGCCGTGCGGGCCGATGGTTCCGGTGTCATGTCCGCCGTGACCAGGGTCAATCACGATGCGGCTGATCTTCAAGCCCAGCGCACGAGTGAGCGAACGCTGGCCATCGCGAGTCGGCTTGGATTCACTCGGCGGGAGCAGCACCGCTGTCCGATCGCCTCTCGTCTTAGACGCAGGCTTCTTCGCGCTGATTGCCGGATTGTCGGCCGGGAGCGCTGCGGCCGTCTCACTAGCGGTATCCGATTTTGTTACGGCCTTTTCGGGAACTCCCTTCGCGGCGTAAACCACTGAAGGAGTCGGGATAGCTGGTGGCGGCGCGACAGCAGCGGCAGTCACGGGCGCCGGCGCAACAAGTTTGGCAGTCGTCACGGCGGGCTTATTTCGGACTTCGATCACCAGGCGATAGGGATTCGCGAGCAGGCGCGCCGTGTAATCGCGCGCGCCATCCACATCCAGCACCACGCGCACGACCCCCGACTTATTTTGCGCGATCCGCACTGATTTAAGCAGGCCGTCTTTTACGTCCAAGTCTCGCTTCGCGACTGCAGGCGTCAGCTGCGCGCGATGCAGGTCGAAATAGATGCGGTCCGGCGACGCGATGCGCGAAGCGTTGAAGGCAATCGTGCCGTCCAGCGTGACCACGATGCGCACCGCATTCGCTGCGTTCCACGTTTTGATGTCGAGAACGCGCGGCGTGCCGTTGTCGCTCTCGCGCTGCTGCACCTCTTTGCCTTTAATTTCCGGCAACGCATCGCTGGCAGCCACGACGGCGGCCGCCGCAGCCGCGGCTGCGGCCAAGGCCTGCTCCTTCGCCTTCTCGCGCCCCGCGGCGATTTGCTGCAGCAAAGCGCGTGCTTCGTCCGAATGCTCCGCCTTTGGAAAATGCTTCAAATAATCTTTCAGCGAGGCCTCGGCAACGTCCGGCTGATGCAATCCTTCCTTCTGGATTTCGCCGATGGCATACATCGCCTGGCTGCGGAAGCGGCTGCCGGGATATTGTTTCAGCAGAAATTGATAGGTCTCAACGGCGGACTGGAAGAACTTCTCGTCGAAGAGCCGGCCCATTTCGTCGTACAGCTCGGCTTCGGCAACAAGGCTGGGCGTCACTTCTTCAGCCTGCGGAGAGATCAAATAGACCTTGTGGTAGGCAGTAAGCGCCTGGCGGTAATCAACGATCGACCGATCGTTATCCGGAGTTCCTTCGAGAGTGGTGCGCAGCTTGACGGCGTGCTCGAACTGTTCGCGTGCCTGCAGCTTTCTATCCGGGGCCGCAGACGTGGAAAGAGCGAAAGCTAGCGCCAGCGCTAGGAACAGCCATTTGGCCGAAAATTGAACTCTGCGAGAAAACACGTGCGTCATTCGTTCGTGAAAATTACCCGGCCCTTTGCGTCCACTTCCTTGCGCACTGGATTTCTTGGCGGAGTCCAGAGCGATTGGTCGCGGCCGGAGCCGGGACGAAAGTATGCGTTGGTGACCTTTTGCACGTACCTCTGCGTTTCCGGGTACGCCGGAACGCCTCTGCTCAGATCCACGGCGTGCTCGCCGGCATTGTATGCCGCGAGCGTCTTGTCCAGGTCGCCGTTGTAACGATCGAGCAGCGACTTCAGATACGATGTCCCGCCTTCCACGTTCTGCGCGGGATCGAAAGGATTACCAACACCAAAACGTTGCGCCGTCCCAGGTATCAACTGCATCAGTCCCACGGCCCCCTTGCGGGAGACTGCACGCGAATTCCATCCGGATTCCGTGCTGATGACGGCTTTAACCAGCGCGGGATCCACTTGGTGGCGTGCAGCAGCGTCACGCACGATGCGATCGAGCCGCCCGTCGGTGGCGCCAAGCGTCGAGGCCGTCTCTTCCGACGATATCGCCGCAGAAGCGCCCCCAGCCCCGGAGGGAGAACTTATAGTACTCCCACGACGCGGCTTAGGGGAATCCCCATTCACGAAGACGAGGTTGCCGTGCTCGTCGAAGGACGTTGAGATCTGCGCGTGGCTTGGCGGAGCCAGCGTCAGCATCGCGCCTGCGACCAGCACTGCAACTGGGATGCAGTTTGTCTCCATAATTCTTGCCCGGCATCCGACTGCGAACGGCAGCCTGCACTGACAATTCGACTCGACATCCGGCCTGGGAAGGCAGAGAGCAATTTCGCGAACAAACGAGCGACACGCCTGCGCCCGAGAAGGAGGCTTCTCCGGCGTAAGCATCTGGCGCAACAGGAATTATAGCAATCGGTTTAGGAGGGGGTAAACGTGGTCAAGGGCCTTTTGTATGGCCGATGTGTCTTTTCCGCCAGCCTCCGCCAAATCCGGTTTTCCGCCGCCCGAACCGCCTACGATCTTGGCGAGTTCCTGGACGATTTTGCCGGCGTGGAGCTTGGGAAGGAGGTCTTTGGTAACTCCTGTGATTAGAGCGACTTTGCCGTCTTCGGCGGACGCCAGAACGACTACTCCCGAGCCGATTTTCTGGCGCAGGGCGTCTACGAGCTGGCGAAGGGCTTCGCGGTCCAGGCCGTCTACCTGGGCGGCAATGAGGCGAATACCCCGGACTGGGCAAGCTTGTTGGGCCAAATCGGTGGCGAGCGAGCCGGCGGCTTTGCGCTTCATGGCCTCGAGCTGCTTCTCGAGTTGCTTGGTGGTTTCGAACTGGCGCTCGAGCGCGGCGATGATTTCGTCCTCGCCGGCATTCAACATTCCAGCGACGCTGCGTAGCGTGGCGAGCGATTTTTGATATTCGGCGAGTCCGCGATCTCCGGAGATGGCTTCGATGCGGCGCACTCCGGCGGCGACGGACTGTTCGGCGACGATTTTGAAAACGCCGATATCGCCAGTGCGCACCACGTGTGTGCCGCCGCAGAGTTCCTTGCTGTAGAAGCCGCGCGGCTCGGAGGCATCTGGGATCGTGACGACGCGGACGTTGGCTTCGGGATATTTGTCGCCGAAGAAGGCGAGAGCGCCGGAAGCGAGCGCGTCGTCAATGTTCATGATGTCCGTGCGCATTTCGAGGTTCTTGCGGATTTCTTCGTTTACCTGCTGCTCGATTTCGCTGAGTTCGCTGGGATCCACGTGCGCGAAGTGCGAAAAATCGAAACGCAGGTGATCGGGTGCGACGAGCGAGCCGGCTTGCTTTACGTGCGTCCCGAGAATGTTGCGCAGTGCCGCGTTTAGAAGATGCGTGGCGGTGTGGTTGCGCATGTCGCGCACGCGGCGTTCGGGATCGGCGATGGTGGCGATGCGATCGCCGACATGGAGATCCTCTTTCGCGACGATGCGATGGGCGATCAAGCCAGTAACCGGATAATACGCACCGCGAACCTCGGCGAGCTCGAGCGATTCGGAATTGTCGTAGAACGAGCCGGTGTCGGCGACTTGGCCGCCGGATTCGGAGTAGATCGAGGTGCGGTCCAGGACGACTTCGGCCTCGGTTCCGGCCTTGATTTCGTATACGGGGCCTTCTTTGGTGACGATGGACTCGATGCGCGCGTCGCGCGTCTCGGTGCCAAAGTAGAAATCCTGTTCGGTCTTGTACGATTGCGCGAGTTTCGAGTAGACGGGATTGGCGGCATCCTTCTGCGCACCTTTCCAGGAGGCCTTGGCGCGCGTACGCTGTTCTTGCATCGCGCGCTCGAAACCATCCAAATCCAAACTGAGGCCCTGGTCGCGTAGCACATCGGTGATGAAGTCGATGGGGAGACCATAAGTGTCGTAGAGCTTGAAAGCTTTTTGCCCCGCGAGAATGCGAGGCTCAGCTGGATTGTCGCGCTGAGTCGCGATCAACGGAGCGATATCCTCGTCGAGCTTTTTTAGCCCAACCTCAATGGTGCGCTCGAATCGAAATTCTTCTGCGTGGAGGACGGCAAACACGCGTTTTGCATCGTCTTCAAGTTCGGGATATGCGTCTTTCATTATTTCTCGCACAGCTACCGCCATGTGAGTGAGGAATGGAGGGGGCGTATCCACGATCCTCGCATGGCGAAGCGCGCGGCGGATGATTTTGCGCAGCACATAGCCGCGTCCGTCGTTCGACGGCATCACGCCGTCCGATATCAGAAATGTCGCGGAGCGAGAATGGTCCGCAATTATGCGGAAGGAGGCTGCGAATGCGGGGTCATCGGTGTTTATTTTGGCGTACCGCTTCGCCCTTTCTATCAAAGGCGTGAACAGGTCCGTATCGTAATTACTGATGACGCCTTCGAGGACAGCTGTCATGCGTTCTAAGCCCATGCCGGTGTCTACTGACGGCTTGGGCAGCGGATTGAGGTTGCCGCTGGCGTCGCGGTTAAACTGCATGAACACCAGGTTCCAAATTTCGACGTAGCGGCCACAGTCGCAGGGGAATTGGCAGTTGGCGTGGCCTTCGTCGGAGGCGTCTGGGCCCATATCGTAGAAGATTTCCGAGCATGGGCCGCAGGGGCCGGTGTCACCCATGGCCCAGAAATTGTCTTTCAGGCCGGGGATGGCGACGATGCGGTCTTTAGGCGCGCCGGTATTGAGCCAGAGGACGGCGGCTTCGTCATCCGCCTGGAGCATTTTGCCGGGAGAGACTTCGGCGCCGCCGAAAACGGTGAAATAGAGCTTATCGAGCGGGACACCAAACCATTGCGGCGAAGTGATCAGCTCCATGGCGAAGGCGATGGCGTCCTTCTTGAAGTAATCGCCGAAGGAAAAATTGCCGAGCATCTCGAAAAAGGTGTGATGGCGGTTGGTGAAGCCAACGTTTTCCAGGTCGTTGTGCTTGCCGCCTGCGCGTACGCACTTCTGGCAGGTAGTGGCGCGATTGTAATCGCGCTTTTCGAGGCCGAGGAACACGTCCTTGAACTGGTTCATCCCGGCGTTGGTGAAGAGCAGGGTGGGATCATTGTGCGGTACGAGCGAGGAACTGCGCACGACGCGGTGGCCGCGCTCTTCGAAGAATCTCAGGAATGTCTGGCGGACCTGATTGCCGGTCCACATGGTGCTGGGCGCCGTGCTGTTCAAGGATTCCCTCGCTGGAGTTGAAAACAGACCCGTCGCTTGCGTTGCGCGCTCGGGATGCCGATGCTCGCCGCATCGGCATTATTGCAGATGGATTCACTGACGGCAACGGCTGCAACACGCTGCTTGGTGTTGCGATTAGAAATTCGTTCGCTGTTTATTTTGATTGAGTTGCGGCACATTTTGAATGCGGGCTTGTTGCGGTTAGAAATGCTGTGCGCGGGGGATGCTGATCGTCGGCCTGCGTTGGAGTCCGTTGGAGCGCTGAGACCGGAGAGGCGGACGGCGCGATTCGTGACGTTCGCAACTCGAAAAAAGTGCCGATTAGAATGGGCTGCGGTTGTTTGTTTTCTGCAAGTTACGGTGAATTCTAATATCTGCCATTGTCGATTAGACGGCGTTTTATTCGTGATTGGTGAATCGTGATCCGTGATCCGCAAAGTGCCTGAAAGTTGGCGATTGATTTGGGTCGCGGGTGTTTGTTTTGTGCGAGTTACGATGATTTCTAATCCCTTGGGTTGGCGATTGAAAATGCAGTGGCTGGTGATTAGTGACCCTTCGCAAAACGCGCTCAGGATGGGCGAGTGGCTAGAACGGGGCGGACGGCGGGTTCGGGCGATGCTTTTCCGGATTGGCCGGTCTGTACCGCGTTTCGTCTGTGCCGCGATTCGCATGTTGCGTCCTTGTTGGGCGAGGAAAAATACCCCAACGTATCCTATCACATTTACTGTATGATTACTATAGCTGCGTGTGTACGATCCGCAGCGGCTCCGTGTGGCGGCAATGCAATGAAGCGCAAAGATTTAGCACGGAGGGAATACGGAGGAGAAGCAGCCGTCGCAATTTCGAAACGCATTCCGTGCGAAAGGCGGGCGAGGCGCGCCTCGCCCAAGAAAAGCGGGGGCGCGCCCCCGCACTCCACATGGATTGCCGGACAGGGTAGGATGCGGGCGTAGACATGCGGAAACCAAGGCGCCGAACGGCAGAGCCACGAGGTGGGCAACGCGCTCGCGGTGTGCGAACAGTGATTGAGCGTGCTAGTGAGCTATTGCTGCAGGGGAATGGGAGCGCGGCGTTGCGTTTGCTGGAGCCAGCGGTGCTGCGGTATCCGGAAGATGCTGAGATTGTGACACGGTATGGCGATGCGCTCTATACGTTGGAGCGCGTAACGGAGGCGCGGGCGGCATACAAGCGGGGTTTGTCTTCGGACGACGCGATATTGCAAGCGTGGTACGGCTTGGGGTGCGCGGAGTTTTCGTTGGGAGCTTACGCCGCGGCGATTGAGAGTTTTACGCGGGCGGTAGCGTTGGACGGGCGCGATGGCGATGCGCGGATGTATTTGGCTAAGTGTCTTTTCCATATGGGACATGTGGATGAGGCGATCCGCGAGTATCGCGCGGTGGCGCGAGGCCACGACACGGAATTGCGGCGGAAAGCGCTGGGGGAGATTGCGAAAATCGTTCCGGACAGTCCGTCGGTGGGAAACGCGGAAATCCTGAAAGCGCGCGTAGCGTGGGCCAAGGCCGGAGCGAAGATCGAACGGCCGGCGGTGAAGTTGCGGAGCCGGGGGCACGCTCGCGGGAATTCCACCCGCAGAAAAATTCGGGTGGGGTATGTTTCCGCGTTTTACGGCTCGCGCAATTGGATGAAGCCGGTGTGGGGCGTGATCAACGAGCACGATCGCTCGAGATTCGAGATCGTCATGTTTGCGGACCGCGCGAAACCGAGCGCGGAGGGCGGCTACCGGCAGCATCGTGATGATGCGATCGAGGATATAACAGGGCTTACGAACGAAGCCGCCGCGAAGCGGATCGCTCGCTCGCGGATTGATGTGCTGGTGGATTTGAACGGCTACAGCTTTGCGAGCCGTTTGGGGATGTTCATGCGGAAACCGGCAACAGTTGTGGTGGGTTGGTTCAACACGTACGCGACCACCGGGATCCGGGCATTCGATTACGTTGTGGGGGACGAATCGGTGGTTCCTGCAGCAGAGGAACCTTTCTATACGGAACGCGTCCTGCGCGTTTCGGGGAGCTATCTGGCGTTTCGCGTCCTCTATCCGGTGCCGGAGGTTGCGCCGCCGCCGTGCCTCGCGACGGGAGCGATTACGTTTGGCTGTTTTGCACCGCAGTACAAGATCACGGATGAAATGATCGCCACCTGGGCGCAGATTTTGTCGGCTGTGCCGAGAAGCCGCTTAATCCTCAAGAACAACTGTCTCGACGAAGAATCCAATCGCAGCGCGGTCTTTGGACGCTTCGCGCGGTTGGGTGTGACGCAGGAGCGCGTGACGCTGGAACCCCCGGCGGAACACTACGAATTTCTTAAAGCGTACGCGCGCGTGGACATTGCGCTCGATACATTCCCATATAACGGTGGGACGACCACGATGGAAGCATTGTGGCAGGGAGTACCGGTGCTTACATTCAACGGAGACCGCTGGGTGAGCAGGACGAGCCGGTCGTTGCTGCGTGCGGGAGGACTTGCGGAATGGGATATGCCGTCGCGAAGCGCTTATGCGAAACGAGCGATTGATTTGGGAGTCGCGCGGGAAACTCCGGCGATGCTTGCGGGGCTGCGGAATGATATGAGAGCGCGGATCGCAGCGTCGGCGGCTTGCGATACGAAGACGCTATGCGTAGAACTGCAACGGCACTACGAAAAAATCGTCCGGCCGAGCGCTGCGTCCAGGGCCGGTTGACTCCCCTGGAAGCCCGTTCGGCCGGAGGGATTCCGTTTGCAAGCGAGCCGCGTTTTACTCGACCCAGTCGCGCTTGACGACGCTCAGATTCTCGACTTTCTTGAGCGCGACTTTCTTCAACTTTTTACCGCTGGATTTCTTGGACTTTTTGGCTGCCATGTGGTCCTCCGTGCGAAATTTGCTGCCGCGTGATCTTGCAGCGTAACGCACACGCAGTGGGGTTTTATGCAAATTATGCGCCAAAGTCAATGGACGGCTGCTGACTGGAGGATGGGCTTTGGAATGTGGTGAATAGCGCGGCGGACGGGAGCGAGCGTCGATTCGGGCGGGGTGCGTTGGAGTTGAATTAGTCAGCGTGTGGTGAAAAATTAAACGGCACGCGGCGGAAGCTGCGAAGTCGCTCAGATCTCGCAACCCGATCAGACCTAAGCCGGGCGAGGCGCGCCTCGCCCAAGAAAAGCGGGGGCGCGCCCCCGCACTCCATATGCATCGCGGTGTTACCTGCCACCCTGCCAGCGCGCTGTGTGCGTGCCACCGACGATTTGGGATTGGGCGCTCTCGTCGGCTATTGCTTGGAGTCGGCGGCTTTCTTTGCGGCAGCCGCTTGGGCTGCCACAGTCCACGGCGGGACGATGCCATTGGCGCGGGCGTAGGCGATGGACTGGCCGAGGTGTTCGTGGAGGTCGGTGACGATCAGGTAGATGACATCGCCATCATTGGCCTGCGGGCCGAGCTTGGGCAGCGGCTTATTGAAATCGGCGTTGGACATTTTTTCTATGGTGGCGTGGGCGCTGTCGAAGGATTTGTTCAGGGCGTCAATGATTTGAGATTTGTCGGTGGTGGATTTGTCGAAGTTCTTCATGTCCATGTTCGCTGCGGGCGGCGTGCCGAGAAACTGGAGGAAAAAGTAATTGGAGCCGGCGACGTGGAGGAAGACTTCGCTGAAGGAGCGGGCGCCTTCGCTGGGGCGCCAGGTGTATTTGTCCTGGGGGATGGCGGTGGCGAGGTCAATGTACTTCTTGTGCATGGCGTCGAGGTCGAGGAGGGATTGCGGTTTCATGTCGTAGCTGGGAGGAGTGGTGTCGGTGGGCTGCGTCGCGGCTTGGGATTGCGGGGAGGCGGCTGGCGCGGCGTCGGATTTGTGAGAGGAGGCGCGGGCGACATTGGGCTCTGCGGCGGACATTAACGCGATCGCTACGGCGGAAAACAGCAGCTTCTTCATGTGAGTGTCTCCTTTGAGATGTGTTGTGAGGGCCGCTGATTCGGGGTCCGCGCGAGTGTCCGAAATCAGAAAAAAGTGATTGCGAGTGTCCGGAGTTGGTGCGTATTGGGCCCGATTTCATTGGGTTTCCGGCACTTCCGCTGTGGGGCTTAGACGCGGGAAGGGTGGAAAAATCTCTTTTATGCGTTGAGTTTCTTGCGGGTGCGGACTGCACAGACTTAACACAGAGTGCACGGAGAAAGGAGGAGAGCTGAGAAGAGGCAACTGCAAAGGATTACCGCAGAGACGCAGAGGACGCAGAGAAAACCTGTTGCTGCTGATTTCGACTAGGTGTCGTCTTGTGGGGCTTGGTCGTCGTCGGGGAGGTCGCCGTTTGTGATGCGTTTTAGTTCGGTGCGGATGGTCTCGGCGGAGAAGCCTGCGGTTAGGAGGTTGCGGTATAGGGAGGCGATCTTTTTTTGGTCCAGCGGGGCGTTGGCTTCGCCGGATTTTTTGTTGAGCAGGGCTAGGCGGCGTTTGAGGCGGGCGCGGACTAGGGCGGGTTCGTCGGTTTCGGCGAAGACTTTGGCGATGGCTTCTTCGATGTAGCGGTCGGGGACCCCGCGGGCGCGGAGTTCGCGGGCGATGCGGAAGCGTCCTTGGCGGCGGACTTTTACGTGTTGGCTGGCGTAGTTCAGGGCGTACTTGGCGTCGTCGAGGTAATTGAGTTCGCGGAGGCGGGCGATGATCGGGGGCACGAGGTCTTTGTTTTCGGCGCGGCGTTCTAGGTGCTGTTTCATTTCGTGGATGGAATGGGCGCGGCGCATTAGGGCGCGTTGTGCGGACATGTAGAGCTGAGTTTCGGTGGAGAGTTTGCGGCGGGCGGCTTGCTGGCGCATGGGATGAGGATAGTTGAGGAAGTGGAGGAAGGGAAGGAGGTTGAGGAGAAGAGAACGTCAAATTCACCACAGATGAACACTGATTAACACAGATGAGAAATAGAAAAAACGCGGGCGTTGGTTGGCGCTTGGGCAAGCGTACGGTCGAAGAGAGATTCCTCGCTGCGCTCGAGATGACGACGAAAAGAAGGAACTGGTGGGACGGGCATGGTGCGGCGGCGTTGAGCGGCGGGCACGGCATGCCGTGCCCGTACCGCCTGGTACCTCAACGCGTTGGTTACTGCGCGTTTGGTGGTGCGCGATTTTAGCGGCCGCCGATGCGGTCGAATTCTGTCATGGCTCGTTCCATGTCTTCGCGGGCGGAGTCGGCGGAGCTGCGGACGCCTTGGACGCGCAGGCGGAAATCGTCCGGGTTGCTGGCGCGGAGAATGGCTTCCTCGAACGTGATTAGGTTGCGGGAATAGAGTTCGAAGAGCGATTGATCGAATGTTTGCATGCCGTACTGGCTGGTGCCGGCGGCGATGGCGTCGCGAATCATGCGCGTTTTGTCCGGGTTGATGATGCAATCGCGGATGTAGCCGGTGGAGATCATGACTTCGACGGCCGGAACGCGGCCGGTGCCATCGGCTTTGCGGACCAGACGCTGGCTGACGACGGCTTTCAGAGTGCCGGCGAGCTGCAAGCGGATTTGTTTCTGCTCGGGCGGCGGAAAGACGGCGATGATGCGCTGAATGGTTTCGGTAGCGTCGAGAGTGTGCAGGGTGGAAAGCACCAGGTGGCCCGTCTCGGCGGCAAGAATGGCGGTGGAGATGGTTTCCAGGTCGCGCATTTCGCCGACGAGGACGACGTCCGGGTCCTGGCGAAGTGCGGCGCGCAATGCGGTGGAGAAGGACGCGGTGTCCACTTCCACTTCGCGCTGGTTGATGAACCCTTTTTTATCGCGGTGGAGATATTCGATGGGGTCTTCGATGGTGATGATGTGCTCGGAGCGCAGCGAATTGATGCGGTCAATCATGGCCGCGAGCGTGGTGGATTTACCGGAACCGGTGGTGCCGGTGGTGAGAATCAAGCCGCGCTGCTCTTCGCAGACGGTGGAGAGAATGCGCGGGAGTTCGAGTTCCTCGATGGTGCGAATTTTAGTGGGAATGACGCGCAGAACCATGCCGACGTTGCCGCGTTGCTGGAAAACGTTGACGCGGAAACGGCCGAGGCCGGCGACGCCGTAAGCCATATCGAGTTCGGCGGTTTCCTTGAACTTTTGCTTCTGGCGGTTGGTCATCATGCTGAAGGCCATGGAGAGCATTTCTTCAGGCGTGATGCGCGGCACGTCATTGAGCGGATTCAGGATACCGTCTACGCGGAGATAAGGGTGGTTGCCGACTTTCAGGTGCAAGTCGGAGGCGCGGCTTTCGACGGCGCGGCGCAGAAGATCGTCAACATTGATTGCCATGAAGAGTCCTTGAGCTCGATGAGCTTCTAGTCAAACTAGCATGGTTTACGGAGTGTGCAACGGGAGTGGGTGGAGGTTGGTGCGAATTGGACAACCTGAACTTTGGGACAGGTGTGGGCGGAAAATCACCACAGATGAACACTGATGAACACAGATAACGGCGTGGATGGACAGATTTGGCGCGATTTGCGCGAGTCGCCTTGATCGCGATGTTGTGTAGGTTGTTTTCTTCGAACGCCGCGGCTCGGCGTTGCCGCAATCGAAGAGAGATCCCTCGCTGCGCTCGGGATGACAGCGCTCTTACAATCGTGGCTTACAGCGGCGGTTGGTCGCGGAGGAAGATGCGGTCGTAGATTACGCCTGCCAGGACGCCGCCTAGTAGAGGGCCGACCCAGTAGACGCCGTGGTTCATCCAGTGATTGCGGGTGATCAGTGCAGGGCCGAAGGCGCGGGCGGGATTTACGGCTGCGCCGGTGAAGGGGAAGCCTACTAGAACGTCGGCGGTGACGGTTAGGCCGATCGCAATGCCGGCGATTTTGTTGAATGCGCCTTTGATGTCTACCGCTGTGGCGAAGAAAACGAAGACTAGGATGAATGTGAGCACGCCTTCCAGGAGCATGGCGTGCAGGCGGGTGAAATCGGAGGAGAGTGCTGGGTTGATGGCGCCGAGAGCTTCGGGGCGCCAGTTGGAATCGGGGATGATTGCGGCGAGAAGGTAGGCGGCGGCGATGGCGCCGAGAAGTTGCGCGACGGCGTAGAGCAGGGATTGTATGGTGCCGAGACGGCGAGTGACCCAGAAGCCGATTGTGACGGCGGGATTGAGGTGGCCGCCGGAAATATGTCCGATGGCGGTGACCATGACGGCTACGGCGAGGCCGTAGGCGACGGCGAGGCCTAGAAGGGTGACGCTGCCTTGTCCGGTGGCGCGGAGGTATTGGTCGGCGCAGATTACGCCGGCGGCGAAGAAGATTACGGCGAAGGTACCGAAGAATTCGGCTAGCAATTTTTGGGTGAGGCTGTACACGCGTGCTCCGTTTGAACCGGACGCGATTTTAGCGGAGAGAGTTGAAAGTTGAAAGACAAAGATTACCGCAGAGACGCAGAGGGCGCCGAGAGAAGCGAGGAGAAAATGCAACAGCACCCACCTGAAGCTGGCCGCCGCATAGTCAAGTGCAACGTCAATTGCCACTGCAACAGCGCGGCGAGGCACGCCTCGCCGAAGAGAAAGCGGCGGCTTGCCGCCGCACTCCATATGGGGCTGGGTAGACGCTACTTCTCGCTCATCTTGTTACTACGGTGGCGTTCGACGCTACGCCTACCGGGTAGAGCCAGTTGTGGCGGTCGGGCTTTTTGCCTTCGGCTAGGGCGAAGAATTCGTCCTGGATGCGCTTGGTGATTGGGCCGCGGGAGCCGATGCCGATTTTCACGCGATCAACTGAGCGGATGGGCGTGATTTCAACCGCTGTGCCGCAGAAGAAAACTTCGTTGGCGATGTAGAGCATTTCGCGCGGAATGATCTGTTCGACTACTGGGATGTTGAGGTCGCGGCAAATGGTGATTACCGAGTGGCGGGTGATGCCGGGTAGCGCGGAATTCGACAGCGGCGGAGTGACTACGGTGCCGTCCATGACCAGGAAGATATTTTCGCCGGAACCTTCGCTGACGTAGCCGTTGGTATCGAGCGCGATGCCTTCGACATAGCCATTGGCGCGCGCTTCCATGCGAATGAGCTGGGAATTCATGTAATTGGCGGCGCACTTGGCCATTTGCGGCAGAGTGTTGGGCGCGGGGCGATTCCAGGAGCTGACGCAGACGTCCACACCGGCGCGCAGGCCTTCTTCACCTAGATATTTTCCCCAGGGGTAGCAGGCGAGATACACCTCGATGGGACAGCCGTGCGGGTCCACGCCCGCTTCGCCATAGCCGCGCAGAACGACAGGACGGATGTAACACGCGCCGATTTTGTTTACGCGGAGTAGTTCAAGATTGGCTTCGCTAAGTTCTTCGAGGTTGTAGGGAACTTCCATGCGATAGATGTAGGCGGAATTCAACAGGCGCTGCATGTGGTCTTTCAGACGGAAGATGGCTGGGCCTTGCGCGGTGTCGTAGCAGCGAATGCCTTCGAAGACGGCGGAGCCGTAGCTGACGACGTGGGAGAGGACGTGAAGCTTGGCGTCGTCCCAGTGGATAAATTTTCCGTTGTGCCAAATCTTTTCGGTCTTTGGGATGGGCATCCGATGCTCCGGTTTCTTCGTGGATATGGGTGCGAAACCAGACTAGAGCAGGGTTGCGGTGGTGTCAATTGGACGTGCGGAAGATGTGCCGTGCGTGGGTGTCCAATTTGGATGGCAGGGAGACGCGCGTGGAAGGCAAAAGATACCGCAGAGACGCAGAGGGCGCAGAGAAAATCTACGGCAAAAGATTTAACACAGAGTGCACTGAGATAAGCGTTGAGGACACGGAGAGATTGTGCTTTCGATCGCTTGGTGGCTATTCTTCGCGCAGAGCGACTAATGGATCTACGTGTGTCGCTCTGCGGGCTGGGATGTAACAGGCGAACAGGGCTACTGCTGCTAGTAGAGCTGCAATTGATGCGAAAACCAGCGGGTCCGTCGAAGTTACGTCGAAGAGTAGCGTGCGCAGGAAACGCGTGAGGATGGCTGCGCCGATTAGTCCTGCTGCCAGGCCGAACGCTACTAGTTGCATGCCTTCGCCGAGCACCATACGGAGAATGTCAGCGCCTTGTGCGCCTAGCGCAACGCGAATGCCGATTTCGTGGATGCGCCGGCTGAAAGTGTAGGACATGACTCCGTAGATGCCGATCGCGGCCAGGAGAAGCGCGACGCAGGCGAAGACGCTGAGAATTTCCAGAGCGAAGCGGCGTTCGGCCATGGAGCGGGCGATGACTTCGTCCATGGTGCGCACACTGAACAGAGGAAGGTTCGAATCAATGGACTGAACGTCTGCGCGGATTGCATCGCCCAAGGTGCCGGGGTTTCCGTGCGTGCGCAGAAAGACGACCGAGGCGCAGGGAGGAAATTGATAGACGGAAATATAAACGTGCGGAGCGGTGGGAGCGTCGAAGCCATCGGACTTTATGTCACCGACTACGCCGACAATCGTCATCCAAGGGTTCTGCGGATTGAACTGGGTGAACTGAATGTGCTGGCCGAGAGGGCTTTGACCGGGCCAGTAGCGGTTGGCGAGGGTCTGGTCAATGACGGCGACGCGTTGGGAATTGGTGTCGTCGGATGCGGTAAAGACGCGGCCTGTGATGAGCGGGGTGCGGAGGATGTCGAAATAGGTGGGACTGACGCCGGCAAATTCGGCGACGGGCTGGCGCTCGGAATCCGACGGGCGTCCTTCGATGGCGAACGGAAAGCTATTGCGCGCGGCGGCGAGCGGTAGGCTGTTGCCAGCGCCGATGGCGACAGCTTCGACTCCGGGGATGGTGTGGACGCGCCGGACGACTTCGCGCAGGAAGGCGGCGCGTTTTTCTGGCGGACGATAGCGATCCGTGCTGGGATCGTTGGGGACAGGCATCCAGATTTGCGCGGTGAGCACTCCGTGGGGATTGAAGCCGGGTTGAACTTGCAGGACACGCCAGAAGCTGCGCAGCAGCAAGCCCGCGCCGACCAACAAAATTAGAGAGAGCGCAATTTCAGAGACGACCAGAATGCGCTATATCCGCGTGTGGCTGCGGCTGGAGCCAGTGCCTCGGCTGCCTTCGCGGAGACTCGAGACTTGACTGGCGCTGGAAGCTTGCAGCGCCGGAGCGAGGCCGAACAAGATACCTGTCGCGATGGAGAGAAAGAAGGCAAACAGCAGGACGCCGGCGCTGACGTTGACCTCGCTGAGGCGCGGAATGTTGGCCGGGGCTAACTGCAGGAGCGAGGACTTCATCCCGATCACGGTGAGCAGCGCGACGATCCCGGCGACGACCGCAAGGAACAGGCTTTCGGTGAGCATTTGAAGCATCAGCCGGCGGCGTCCGGCGCCGAGAGCCAAACGGATGGCGATTTCGCGTTGGCGGCTGGCGGAACGCGAGAGAAGCAAGTTCGCGAGATTGACACAGCCGATCAGGAGAACGCAGCCCACCGCACCGAAGAGAATGAAAAGCTCGGTGCGAACTTTGCCCACCAAATCCTCTTGAACCGACATCAATCGCGGGGTCCAGCATGCGGCCGGCGGGTATTCAGTGGGATATTGGGCGGCGAGCTGCGCGGAATAAGTTTCGAGCTTCGCTTGGGCTTCCCCGACGGTGAGTCCCGGCTTCAGGCGCGCGATGGCGCCGGGAAGCATTCGTACGTTGCGCTGCGCGGGGTGAGGAAATGGATTGGCGTCGTAGCCTGCGGCGATCCAAGCGTCCACGTCGGTCTGAAGAGTGCGTCCGGGATGGCGGAAATTCGGAGGCATCACGCCGAGGACGGTGTAAGGGTCGTTATCGAGGCGAACTTTTTTGCCGAGGATCTGCGGATCGGCGCCGAATTGGCGGCGCCAGAACCCGTCGCTGAGGATTACGCCGTCAATGAAACCCGGGACTGAATCTTGATCGGTGTAAACGCGGCCGATGCGCGGTTGGACTCCTAGCAGCGTGAAATAGTTTGGGCTGGTGGCGAGAGCTTCGATGCGTTCGGGGCGATCGCCGCCGGTGAGATCGGCGCTGATGGGCCAGACGACGGAGATTTGGTCGAAGACTCCGGAACGCTGCTGATAATCCCACAGCTCGGGGACCGACATGCCGACGTTCGGAACGTTGGAGCCGCGGAGATCGTCGAAGACGCGGACGAGTTGTTCCTGGTGCGGGAAGGGCAGCGGGCGGAGCACGACGGCGTAGACGATGCTGAAAGTGGCGACGTTCGCGCCGATGCCGAGGGCTAGCGTGAGGATTGCGACTAGCGTAAAGCCTGGACTCTTGACGAGCATTCGCCACGCGAAACGTAGGTCCCTGAGGAATGAGTCCATGCGGCCCTCCCGCGCGGGTGCTTTGCTGCAGATACAGACGAGCAACTGGAACGGAGTGTTAGCAGAGTGGGCGAAATAAAGGCGCGTTCGTTTGTGGGATGGGTGTGCGGATTTGAGGCTGCCAAATTGGAATTGGGAACAAAACGGGATTCACCGCAGAGAAGCAGAGTTCGCAGAGAAATTCAAAGGCTTAACACAGAGTTCACAGAGAAAAGCTTTGAGGGCACGGAGAGTTTGTGCAAACTCCGTCGTATTTAGCGGCCTGCGGCTTTTTCGCCTCTTAGGACCATGCAGGTAGAGCTGGAGCGGGCGACTATCGCGCCGGAGGAATTAGTGATTTCACACTCGGTCATGCCTACGGTTTTGCCGCGGCTTACTACTTTTCCTACGGCGCGGAGTTTTTCGTTCCAGACGGGGCGCAGGAAATTAATTTTCAGCTCGAGGGTGGTGAAGGATTCGCCATCGTCGAGAGTGGAGGCGAAGGCGATGCCCATGGCGGCGTCGGCTACGTCGCAGAGGACGCCGCCGTGGAGAGTGCCCATGGGGTTGGCGTGTTTGTTGCTGGCGTCGAATTCGACGACGGATTCGCCTTTTTGGATTTGGGTGAGGCGGAAGCCGATGAGGTGGGCGATGGGAGGCGGTTGAAGTTCGCCGCGGATCATTTTTTCGAGTCGTTCGAGATGCATGCTCATGCGTTTCTCCGGTTCAGGTAGGTCATAAAAATCGCCACGGCACGGATGGCGCACTGAAGTGCGCCGCTACAAAGTCAAAGGCAAAGAGCCGGCGAGACACCGGCGCTGCCAGGCGCGGCTAAAAATGATCTTCCGCGTCGCTGGCGGCGTGGCCACGAACGGAAATGCCGGAAATGCGGCCCCAGGCGCTGGTCTTCCAGTTGTCGGTGATTTCTTTCGAAAGGATCCAGGGCGGCAGCTCGACGAAGAGATAGTGCGCGAGCGCGTGGAGGTACGGTTCGTACATGTCGCGCAGCTCTTTGAGCTTGCGATTGGAGGCGTCGTCGTCGCGCAGGACGTAGCCGGCGTGAGCGAGGTTGGCGCGCAGGCGCGCGAAATCCGCCGATGGTAGGCGCTCGTAGGCCGCGGTGCGCGGGCGGGCCGAGAAAACCTGTGCCAGATCGGCGATGGTGTGACGGCACATCGCGAAAGTGAGGCGCGCCTGGCGCGAGCAAGGATTGTCGGAGGTCGCAATCAGCAGTGCGGAGGTATCGAGAATGGCGGCGAGGGCTGCCACCCAGGATTCGTTGGTATGTTGCGAACGGAAGTAGCTGACAACGGGATAGGAGATGTGGCTTTCGAGAAGTTCGGCGGACCAGTGTTCCCAGTCGCGAAAAAGAATTTGCAGGGCGTCAAGGCCATGTGGGCCGGCGTGGCGAATGAGTAGCTCCGAGGCGGTGGGAGGAGAGCCGGCGCGGGCGTCGAGGAGAACGATGCTGACTTCGCGTTTCGAGAACGCCTGGTAGATGACTGGCAGGTAGCTGATGATGAGCGCGAGAAAGCCGAAGCCGATGCCGCTTTCGAAGATGGCGAGGACGCGCTCGATAGAGGTGTGCGGGGTGACGTCGCCGAGGCCGAGAGTGAAGAACGTGGTGCCGCTGAGATAGAAGCAGGTTTGCAACGACGGGCGAGTGGGATCGTGAGGCGTATTGCCGTAGTACAAGAAGCCGAAGCCCAGGATGAGCAGCGTGGCCCACAGAGCGAAGAGAACGAGCAGCGAGAGGGGACCGAAGAAGCTGAGGAAGGTCTCGCGTTTTTTGGTGGAACGGATATGGCGCGCGATAGCTTTTGTCGGAATCCACAGGGAAACATAGAACGCACGAGTGAGGCGAAACCAGCGCGTGACGCGGCGCGGCAGGATGATGGTTTCAAAGGCCTCCAGAAGAATCAGGGCGATAAGGCAGAGGCCGAAGACGGCCGGAAGAATCATGCAGCCTGCTCCAATTGAGTGGCGAGCGTGATTTCGGCTTTGAACAGGCGCGAAACCGGACAATTGGCTTTGGCGCTGGCTGCGGCGGATTCAAAAGCTTCGCGAGAGATGCCGGGGACGCGCGCGGCGACGTCGAGATGGATTTTGGAGATGGTCCAGCCGGCGTCGAGCTTTTCCAGGGTGACGTTGGCAGTGGCGCGGATGCTTTGCGGCGTGAAATTCATGGTGCTGAGTTGCGCGGAAAGCGCCATGGCGAAGCAGCCCGCGTGGGCCGCGCCGATCAGTTCTTCGGGATTGGTGCCTTTGGCGTTTTCAAAGCGGGTGAGGAAGCTGTACGGCGCGTCCTGGAGGACGCCGCTGGGGGTGGAAATTTTGCCGGAACCTTCTTTCAGGCTGCCGGTCCAGACTGCCGAAGCGCTGCGCTGCATGTATGGTCTCCTTTGGAGCGTCAGAATGTGAGGTTCGAAAAGCGAAGCCGTATCATATTGCGTTCAGCCGAAAAATAGAATCCTCTCGGACCCGTCGCGCGCGCTCATACAGCGGCGAACCGCATTGGATGTGGGAGAAGGCTGCGCGGATGCGGACCGCTGAAGCGGCGCGGGAGCCGCCGAGAGTCAGCGATTGTCCGGAGCGCTCGAGGGAGGCCGATCGCTGGACGAGAGCATTTGGAAGTTGTGATCCACCCGGCTGAGGCGATTGCCAAAGACGTTTTCGTACGCGCCGAACGCGATGAATGGGATCATCGCTGCCAGAACCCATAGTTTGGCGCGACTGGAGACTTTGGCTTCAGGCTCCCAGCGAAACAATTGGCGGGAGATTTCGAAGGCTACGAACAGGCCGACAGCGAGCGCAACTACGTCGGTAAGGATTTCACCGAAGGTGGCGAGATTGGTGGCTGCGAATTCGAGGCCGGTGGCGAGATAGGTGGCCGGCATGAAGAGAGAAGCGCCCTGAATCCAGTGAGGGAATTTTGCCAGGGGGACCGTGGCGCCGGAGAGGAAGAGAAAGGCGGTCCAGATGATCTGGTTGATGACTTGAGTTTCTTGCATGGTGTTGGTGACGCTGGCGACGATGAGGCCGAAGGCGGAAAAGGCGGCGGAGCCGAAAGTGACGAGCAGGAAGATCGCCCAGAGGTTGCCCCAGGACTGCATGTGCAGGAACCACTTGGTAACCAGAATTTCGATGACTACGGAAGGGACGACGAGCAGGTAGTTCGCGAGGATGCTGGAGGCGAGCATGGGCCCTGCGCCGACGGGTGCGAGGCGGAAGCGGCGGAGGATGCCGGCTTCGCGGAACATCACGAGTTGGACGCTGAGGCCCCAGAAGCTGCCCATGACCGTCATGGTGAGGATGGCGCCGAGGATGTAAGAAATCCACTGCGACTCGTGCTTGGCGAAAATCATCACGAAGAAGAACAGGAAGCCGAGGGGCATCAAGAGGCTGAAAAAAATGAAGGTGCGGTTGCGCATGGCGAGGCGCACGCGAACCATGGTGAGGGTCCAGGTGTTGCTGATCGGGTTCGATGACATTAGGGTCCTTTTGATTCGCTGATGCTAATGAAAACGTCTTGGTTCCGGATCGCGCGACAACCGTAGGGAACTTCAGCGGCTAAAGCCGCAGCCCGGACCGTCCAATTAATGTGTCATGGCCAAAGCCATGACCTACAAAACTGTCTCGACGCGGCGGTCGGTAGACCGCCAAGGGTTGTCACCGCCGGGGCGATGGCGCACTGAAGTGTAAAGTGCCACGACATCCTTTACACCGGTTGCCAGGACATCCTTTACACTTTGCTTTTCTCTCCGGACGTCGGTTTTTCTTCCGGCGAGGCCGCGCAGGGAGCCCGTAGGGCGACCGGAGCGGCCTCGCCGGAAGCGTGGCGTTCCACCACCAAGGGCTTGGTCCGCTGACGCTCCAGATCAATCTCCCGGATGTACATATTCCGATAGCTCACCAGCAACTTGCCATCGAAGCGCTCCACGCACACCTGCTGATCGGCCAGTGCGGCGCACACGAACCAGCGTTGCCCCGCTGCGCTCAGCGACCCTGCGCCATTCAAGCGCCGCACCTCGCTGCCCGGCGGATATTCCCAGGGCCGCACTCGTTCCTGATAAGCGCGTGCGCTCGGCCGATAGCGATCCGCTGGCCGCTGCATCCCCAGCGCTTCGTGCGGACGCCGCTGGTTGTAACTGCTTTGAAATTCCGCCAGCGCCGCCGGCCAAGCCGCAAACTTTTCCGGCACTCCGCGATGGCGCAGCGCTTCCCCCAGCGTGCGATGAAAGCGTTCCACTTTCCCCTGCGTCTGCGGGTGCGCGATGCGCCCGTACAACAAGCGAATCCCTTGTTCGATCAGCCGCAGCGACAGCCGCGTCAATCCCCATCCGTTGGTCGTCGCCCACCACAACGAGCCATGATCCATCAGCATGGCCTGCGGCAGGCCATAGCGGCGGAAGGTGGTCACCAAGCAGGGATAGGCTTGCGCCGTGCTCAGTTCCCGCAACGCATACAGCCCCACCGCATAGCGGCTGTGATCGTCCAGAATCGAAAGCGCGTGGCACTGCCCATCGCGCAGCGGATATTTCCCCTTGGTGTCCATCTGCCATAACTCGTTCGGCGTGCTGCGCGCAAAACGCTGCAGCGCCGCACCATGACTGACGGCACCGAGCAGTTCGTGACGTTCCAAAATGCGGTGGATGGTGCGCACTGGCAAATCCAGCTGCTCTTCCTGGTGCAGCAGCACTTGCAACTTCTTCGCGCCCCAGCCCGTCTGCTGCCGCAAGGCCACCACCCGTTCTTCTTTCCAGCTGGCCGTGCGCCCGGGACTGTGTTGCGGACGCCGGCTGCTCTCGACCACATCTCCCAAGCTTCTGTTTTTCAGATAGCGCTGCCGCCACAAATAACCGGTCGGCCGCGCAATCCCGAACTCGCGGCACAGCGCGGCCATGCGTTCCTGGCCGCTCACCGCCCGCACCACAAAACGCATGCGCTCCTCGTCCACCTGCACCCTCTTCCAAGGCATCGTTTTCGGCTCCCTCAGCCGAAAACTCTAAACCCAGGTGTAAAGGATGTCCTGGCAACTACTGTAAAGGATGTCGTGGCACCGTACACTGAAGTGCGCCGCTACAAAAGCAAATTCACGAGCAAATGCTAATCGCGGAGGCGGCGGCCGGTTAGCTCGATGAAGACGTCTTCGAGCGACGGCGAAAACATTTCCAGGCTTTGCAACTCGTTGTTGTCGGCTTCCAACTGCTTGACCAACGCGACGATGGTGCGCGGCGGGCGCGTGGAGTGGATTACGTAGGTGCCGTCGAATTCGCGCGCGTCGGAGACTCCTTCGAGTGTGGTAAGCACCCCGTTGGTGAGCGGCTTCGCGAGGCGGACTTCGATGCGCGTGGTGCCCGCGGAGGAATGCTTCAGTTCGCGGGGCGAGCCGGTCTTGATGATGCGGCCGTGGTCCACGATGGCGACGCGATCGCAGAGACGCTCAGCTTCTTCGATGTAGTGGGTGGTGATGAGCACGGTTTTCTTGTCGCGCTTGAGTTCTTCGATGATGTCGTAAATTTCGCGGCGGACCTGGGGATCAAGGCCGGCGGTAGGCTCGTCGAGAAAGACGACTTGCGGGTTATTCACGAGCGCCATGGCCAGGGCGAGGCGCTGTTTTTGGCCTCCGGAGAGCTGGCTGTAGAAGGCGGTGCGCTTTTCCTCGAGCTGGAAGCGCTTCAACAGGAAATCGGTGTCGGCACGATTGTCGTAAAAGTTGGCGAAGAGTTCGATGGCTTCCTTGACGCGGAGCTTATCGGGCAGGGAAGTCGATTGCAGGACGGCGCCGATTTTTTGTTTGAAGGCCGAGCCGCTTCGTTCGGGGTCGAGGCCGCAGACGCGGGCGGTGCCGCGGTCGGGGGTGCGCATGCCTTCTAGGATTTCGACGGTGGTGGTCTTGCCGGCGCCGTTGGGGCCAAGGAGCCCGAAGACTTCACCTTCTTCGACGGCGAAGCTGAGGCCGCGGACGGCTTCGACCGCGCCGTAACTTTTATACAGACCTTCTACCTGGATGATTGTTTCGGCCAAGAGACGTTTCCCATGAGATGCGGAGCTATCTTTTGTATCACATTCGGGTGGGGGGTGCGTAATTTCAGCTAGGAACGGCGGGAGCGCTTCGGTTTCGATTTGGACGCCTTACCGCGCGATTTTTTGGGCGCCCAGCCGTAGAGCTTCATGTTTATTTTGGGGCCGTCACTGCTGACGCCTTCGGAGGCTAGGAGCTTGCGCTGCAGGCTGGCGTGAGGTTCAGGCATGCGCGTGCGGCCGCCGGCGCCGATGACGCGATGCCAGGGGATGCCGCGTCCGCTGGGACAGGCCGCCATCGCGTATCCGACGGCGCGTGCGCCGCCGGGTAGGCGCAGAGCTTTCGCGACAGCCCCATAGGTAGTAACACGGCCGCGCGGAATTCGTTTCACGAAGCGGTAGACAGGATCCCAGGACATAGCCACATCTTACCTGATTTTACATATTCGTTTTTTGAATGAGAGATTCGGCGAGTGTGCCGCAGAATGACGCCAGAACGCCGAAAAACGGGGGTTGTGCGGCGTGCGCGCGAGTGCCTCACGAGTAATGACCGATACGATACAAACTTTCGTTAATTTGACGCATCGTACCATTGACGGTGTAGTGGAGCACCAATACACTACGCGGCAAGTTACAGGTTCCCGTCCGAAAAGGAGCTGTTGTGGCTTTCGTTCGGCGCAAAGGCAACACCTACTTTCTGGTGCACAATGTGCGCCGGCAAGGAAAAGTGCAGCAGTTGCACCTGGCGCGGCTGGGGGAACGGCCACGGATCACGGACGATGTGGTGCGCAGGGTATCGCGCAACCACCCGTTCCTGGATCTGGACTGGTCGCAGCTGCGGGAACAGGTAAACGGGCGAGTGGAGCTGTTCGATATCCGCTCGCCGTACGTGCAGAACCTGATGCATTCGTTACGCAACCTTAACCTGGACCTGGCCGATCTTTCGCCACCGCTTTTGCTTTTGGCAGATCGCGCCAATTCAAGCCGGGAACTGGTCACGCAATTACGATTGCTGCGGTCAACGCTCGATGTGAAGCTGGACCAATTCGAGCGCACAGGACCCAGCAGTGCGGAAAGCGGCAGAAAGTTCCGGTAGGGGAGCAACCGTGGGCGCGCAAGGACTACAACTTGATCCAACCCAGCGCAGCGTGGAGTCACGCGATTTTGAGGCGGGGCTGCGGCGGAAGATTGTGGGGCAGGACGAAGCGGTGCAGGCGGTGGTGGATCTGTACCAGGTCTTTCGAGCCGGCTTGAATTCGCCGGGACGGCCGGTGGGGAATTTGCTGTTTTTGGGGCCGACTGGAGCGGGGAAGACGCGCGTCGTGGAAGCCACGGCGGAAGTGCTGTTTGGCGATCCGCGCGCGGTGATCAAAGTGGATTGCGCGGAATTCCAGCACTCGCACGAGATCGCGAAATTGATTGGCTCGCCTCCGGGATATTTGGGGCACCGCGAGACGCATCCTCTGATCACGCAGGAAGCGCTCGCGCAGTATCACACCGAGAAATTGAAGATCAGTTTCTTGCTGTTTGACGAGATTGAGAAGGCCAGCGACGCGTTGTGGCAATTGCTACTAGGGATTCTGGACAAGGCGACGCTGACTTTGGGAGACAACCGCAGGGTGGATTTGTCGCAGACGATGATTTTCATGACGTCGAACCTGGGCGGCGTGGAGATCACGGAACTGATGACGGGCGGAATGGGATTTGCTCCGGTGCAGCGAGCGGACACCGTGGTGCGTCTGGACGAGAAGGTGGAGAAGACGGCGGCGGAAGCGGCCAAGCGAAAGTTTGCGCCGGAATTCATGAACCGGATTGACAAGACGGTGGTGTTTCATCCGTTGCGTTCAGAGCAGCTGGAACAAATTCTGGAAATCGAGCTGGGGATGGTCCAGCAGCGGGTGCTGGAGACGGCCAAGGGACGCTTCCTATTTCGTGTGACGCAGCCGGCGCGGGATTTTCTGCTGCGCGAAGGCACGGACATGAAGTATGGAGCGCGTCATTTGAAGCGCGCGATCGAGCGGCATGTGGTGTATCCGCTGGCGAGCTTGCTGGCGACCGAGCAAGTGTCTCTGGGTGACGTCATTTCGATTGACTGGCACAGCGGCGAGCTGGGGCTGACGTTTTTGAAGGAAGCCGAAGGCGCCTTGGTGCCGATGGCTTCGCCGGCAACCGAAAAGCTCGCGGATGCTGCTGCGGCAAATTCCGACGGCCGCACGGCTTTGTTCCCGGCGGCTACGGCTGCGGCGGACCTTACTTCGGCGAAAATTGTGGCGCCGCCGACGGCTGCGCGCGGTTTGCCGGTGGAAAAGGCCAAGAACGATAAGAAGTAGCGGTTTGCAGAGCAGGTTGCTTCTTTTTGCAGCGGGCGCCGGGAGTATTCTCGGCGCTTTTGTCTGTTCTCACCGTGTGATTTGTCCCGCGGGCCTGAACGTCAATCCTCGGTTGCAATTGTGATCGAAAAAAGAGTGTCGCACCTACGGCGCTCGCCGCCGTTTTTGCGATTTTCCCGGCCCTTCCGGGCCGGGCTAACTTATGCCGCGCCTCCGGCGCTGGTCGGTTGCGCGAGGATGGTTTCTTCTCTTCATTGTTCGACCAAAAAATCCCCATTTTTTAGATATATCGTTCCCTGGTGGTCACCGGTGATTATCGCGCCTTCGTAATTTAGTTCTGACTGCGAGGCGGCGCGGCCCTCTTTCTCGAGACGAAAGCTTCCGGATCTCATGTCGCCGGAACTCTGATTCCAGACCGAGCATGGATTCACGTCCCGGACCTTATCTACGGTACAGAGAATGTAAGCACCTCCGTCGGGGCCGCCTGCCCAGACGGCGTTTTGAGGCACGTTCGGTGGTCGTTTCCATGGGGCCATGCTTGCATCTCCGCAGCCTGCGGAACCCACAACGAGCAACAGCAAAAGCGATCTTGCGTAAGAACTCATCGATAGTCCGGCCAACGGCGAATCGTGTCGCGACGTGGGTATAGCCGCTGCGCTTGCGCGAATTATTCGACGGCGATCTTGGTGCCTTGGCGCGCGGCTTTGGAGACTTTTTTTATACGGGCGTCGATAACTTCGCGGACGGCTTTCAGGAATTCGAGCCGCGAATTGGCTAGATGCTCTTTGGCGGCGGGCGGGACGCCGAAGGCGTCTTTTAGGTGATCGAAGACTTCGTTGCAGACGCAGCGTTCGCCATGCACGCCGCTGGCGCGCTGATGCGATTCCGGCCCGGATTGCTGATTTGCGCGTTGCTTGCTCATACTGCCTCCTTCATTTCTACGGTCAGGATGCGATTTTCGAGTTTGGCTCTGCCACGTTGCAGCGCGGCCATCGAGCGCGGCAGGCCGATGTGACGGCGAAAGGTGCCGACTTCGACTACGAGTTCATCACCCTTCTTGAATAGGCCGATCTCGCCTTTGGTTGCGAACGGCAGATTCACGCGGACTTCGTAGAATCCATTTTTCTTTCCGAAGTGATAGGGGCGTTCGGTGCGCGTAACCGCGGAGGGATCGTCTTTGCCGGGATAGAGGATGCGGGCTAGATCTTCGAGGCGTTGTTTGCCGAGAACTTCGTGAGCGAAGAGCGGGACGCGTTTTACGGGAACGGGCGCGAAATATTCTTCGATTTCGGTGAGGACTTTGTCCTGGGATTTGTGCCATTCGGCGAACCAGGCGTCTTTGACGTCAGCGGGGAGGACGCGATTGACGATGACGGAGTCAACCGTGAGGCCGTGGAGCGAAAAGTAGACGAAGGCGCGCTGCGTTTCGCGCAGGACCATTTTTTCCGGATTGGTGACGAGGCGGACGCTGGTGACTTTCGGATCTTCGAGGAGAGCGTCTACGCCTTCGAGTTTGTCGAAGAGATTGCGGATGTTGACGAAATAGCTGTCGGTGGGGAGATCGAAAGGAGCGACGCGATTGGCGATGGGGCGGACGGCTTTCAGGAGATTCCGCTGAAAGGGGAAGATGTGTTTCATGTACCAATCGAGAGTGGTGGGCATGCTGATGAAGCGGAGGGATTCGGCGGTGGGCGCGGCGTCGAGGACGATGACGTCGTAGCGCTGCTCGCGGCGGTATTGGTTGATGTACATCATGGCGCTGAGCTCTTCCATGCCGGGGAGGATCGCTAGCTCTTCGGCTTCGACGCCGCTGATGCCGGTGGTGCGCAGGACGGAGCTGACGTAGGAGGAGATTTCCTGCCAGTGGCGCTTGATTTCTTTTTGGATATTGAGCTCGAGGATGGAGAGGCGGTTGTTGATCGCTAGCGGGTCGGACGTTTCGTCGTGGAAGAGCTGGGTATCGAGATCGAAGGAATCGGCGAGACTGTGGGCGGGGTCAATACTCATCACCAGAGTGCGGTGACCGAGGGCGGCGAGTTTTACGCCGGTGGCTGCGGCGAGGCTGGTCTTGCCGACGCCCCCTTTGCCGCTGAAGAGAAGAATCCTCATGCGGACATTATATCGCCGATGACGGTTTTTCCTCTTCCTTTGCGCATAGCGTAGTAAGTGGGACGTGCGCGGGAGCCGGGAGTCAGCGGGCGGGGGAATTCGCGCTCACCTGACTCCGGGACTCTTTCGGCTGAACGCGCAGACGCTCTGACGACAAAGGAGAGGAACGACATGGCGGGATACGAGACTCAGAAGGTTGGGGACGCAATGGAGATTTCAACTACGCCGGAGAAAGTGCCGGCGCCATGGTTGTTGGTGGCGATTCCGGGGACATTGCTGGTGTTGCTTGCGCTTTCGACGGGATTTATTTACGGCGTGATCGCGGCGGGGTTCGTTTACGGGGCGATGTATTTGTTGATGCATTCGAAGCAGGCTACGCAGTACCGCGAGCCGGCGAAGTTTCGCGTTTCGAAGAACGGGATTGAAGTGGCGGGGAACAACATTCCGAAGGACGCGATTCACCGGGTGATCGTGCGCAACCACGTGTTGAAGGCGGCGGGGGACGTGATTATCGTGGCGGACCCGCATCCGAACAGCGGTCAGCAGAATGTGGTGGCGGGGATGAATTGGGCCGTCAGCAAGCTGGGGCCGATTTCTTATCGCGTTGATGCGGAGGCGCGGGGAGTGCCGACGACTTTGGCCGGGGGACTGACGGAGCCTACGGCTTCGGCGATTATGATGGATGTGAACAAGGCGCTGCAGATTTCGTAAACCGACTTCGCGATGATCGGGTCGGCTGATCCTGCGCCGAGCGGGTGCGTATTTCGTCTGGCGCTGCGCCGAAAAGAAAAGGCGGCTCAATCGCGAGCCGCCTTTTTTTGTCCGCGTGTTTTTGGCGGGCGTCAATACGGCGGTCGGTCGCTATTCCTTGTCGTAAACCTGGACGTCGTGCCCTTTTTTGCCGGCGGCGTCGGTGCCGGTGGAGTCCACGGTGGTGACCTTACCGTCTTTCGAAACTGCGACTTTGGACGTGCCGATTACTTTGTCGCCTTTTTTCAGGGTGGCTACGAAGTGGTGGGAGTCGGTGCGCTTGGCGGAAATGGTGTCCGCGCCGCTGGGCATGGAGCCGGAGATGGGATTGTCTTTGCCGTCGAATTGTACCGAGAAGCTGTAGGTGAGGGACTTGCCATCGGCGGAGACGCCTTCAAAGGAGTACTTCACGCCATTACCTTCGGCTTCAACGGTGCGGGTGAGGCTCTTCGGTCCTGGACCGGGATCGAATTTCGATTTTGCGGTGTTCAGTTTCCAAGTACCGACGAGAGGGTTGCTTTGGGCTCGCAGAGCGGAGGAACCGGCGACTGCGAGCAGGGCAATTGCGGCTAACTGTACGAAACGCTTCATGTGTGACCCTCCTTGGGTCGTGTTGTGCGTGATCCTACAGCCGAACTTTTTTGATTGGAAATTTCTTGGGAAAACCTACCGCGGGAAATGACCGTGCGCAACGATAGGTCGCTTCATGGGTCAAGTCAACAGTGAAACCAAAGCTGCCCACGGCGTTCCGCGTTCGCAGCGGAACACAGCGGCCACGACACAATCTTTGAATTGTGCCCACTGCGATGGCGCGGGTCAGTTGGCTGGGTTGGGGGCGGCGACTTTTGCGAGCATGGCGGAGGCGCGGGCTTCCAGCGGTTCGGCTTCGGTGGGGCGATTGGTTTTGCGCAGGAGTTGCGCGTAGTTGGTAAGAGTTTCAGCGTCATCGGCGTTTTCGGGGTAGATGGTTTTGGCCCAGACTTCGAGAGAGCGTTTGTAGAGAGCTTCGGCTTCCGGGTATTTTCCCTGGTCGCGAAGCAGCGTGGCATAGTTGCCGAGCATTTGAGCGAGCTTGGGATGACCGGGCGCCAAGTGCATTTGCTGGGTCATCGCCAGGGATTGCTGGAAGAGAGGCTCGGCGGCGGCGCTATCGCCTTTTTCGCGATAGATTTCGGCGAGTTCGATTTGGGCCATCCAGACCCAAACGGAAGAAGTGCCGGACAGGCCCTTGACTTTGCCGAACTTTGAATTTTCGATTTCGTCGTCGGCTGCGGCGGTGCGCTTCATCGTTTCAAGGGCGTCGTCGTAGCGGTGTTCGGCGAGATAGACGCCGGCCAGGCCGCGCAAATCGTCGGTCATGGACATCTCGTTCAAAACTTTCTCGTGCTTGGTGTCCGATTCCTCGCTGGAAATAATCCGCTTGTAGATTTCTTCCGCCTCGGGATTTTTGCCCGCGCCGGCATAGGCTTGCGCGAGCTCCTGATTGAGATGGAGCGCATCGGAGGCGTCAAAGCGCTTGTCGAGTCTCGATTCGTGCTCCGGTGCGGGCTTGGCTTGCATGACCTGCTGGCTGTGCTGCAACAGAGGCAGCGCCGCCGCGAACTTGCCTTCGGCGAGGTAGAGCTTGGCTAGCGCTTCCTGATCGCCGGCGGTCTTGACATCGTCAGGGCCGAAGAGCTTTTTGTCCAATTCGAGGATGCGGAGGCAGTCCTGTTCGGCATCGGCGCCGCGTTGTGTCTGAGCCAAGCGGCCGAGTTCCGACCTTAGGTCCTTGTCCGAGACGCCGGTGGATTCGCTGAGATCGAGAATGTACTGGTAGATCTGCGCGCTTGCGGCGGGTTGATACATTCTAAGAAAGTCCGCGTGGAATTTAAGATTGGACATTTCCTGGGGATCTGCTCCGCCGCTATTTTTCAGGATGGAAAGGGAGCGGGCGTAGAGCGGGGCAGCCTGGTCGGTTTTGCCTTGCGAATCGTAGATCAAGGCCACGTAGACGAGGGCGTAGCCGAGGCGAGGATCGTCGGGCTTCGCGGATGCATCCATCAGGGCGATGGCCTGAGTGCCGCGGGCTTCGGCGTCGGCGAATTTTCCTTCTTCCATGTAGACGGTGGCGAGGGCGCCGAGCGTTCGGGCCCTACTCATGTCGCCGGGGGGTAAAGAATCGATTTGGGCGAGAGCCGCCAGAAATTCTTCCTCGGCCTTCGCAAACTGAGGGTTTGGTGCGGCGTTGCCCCAGCCGTGAAAATATTTTTGCTTCATGCCGTCGTCGTAGGCTTTGGTGCCGGATTTCATGTGCTTTTCCCATTGATCGGATTGGGCGTGGAGCGATGGAGTGGTGGGAAGAAAGACGGACAGGAACGCGAACAGGAGCGCGATTTTGGTGGCTGGAGCGTGAGCCATCAGGACAATTCCTCCTCCCGTGAGAGCGGGCGGTGAGAATTAGGAAAAATGGCCTGAGAGATGGAAGCCGCGGACCGTTAATGGGAAATGGCGTGTTGCGTTTCCCGTTGGCGAAAGATTAGCCCGGGAGGTTTTTGGTGTCAATCGCGGGAGTTGGTGGCGGAGACTTAATCGAAAACGGTGAAATGACGATACAAGCTAATGAGGAAGCGCGTCGGTGTGCGGAATTGGGGCAGGGCGCGGAAAGAATTGCCGCGTTGGGTGAGCAGCGGCGGGCCTGTAGATGATTTGGCCCGGGCGGTGGTTGTAGGTGGTGGCAGGAGTTGAGCAGCGCGGCGGTAAATCGAATTGATGAGACCTTTGCGCATATTCGTGGTGGACGATTCGCTGGTGGTTCGCAAGATTGTTTGCGACACCTTGGCGGAGGATCCTGCTTTGGTGATTGCGGGATCGGCGAGCGATGGGCGATCGGCGCTGGGGAAATTGCCGCAGATGAATGCGGATTTGGTGACGCTCGACATTGAGATGGAGGGGATGAGCGGCCTGGAGACGCTGGCGGAAATTCGCAAAATTTATCCGAAGCTGCCGGTAATTATGTACAGCACGCTGACGGAGAGGGGAGCGTCGGCGACCTTGGAGGCGCTTTCGTTGGGGGCTTCGGATTATGCGACGAAGCCGGATCACGCGACGAGTCCGGCGGAGGCGCGGGAGAATATTCGGGCGGAATTGATACCGAAGATCAAGTCGCTGTGCCGGGTGGGCGGCGAGCGGCGAGTGGCGGCGAACGCGAGCGCGGCGATTGTGCCGCCGAAAATTGTGCGGCCGAGCCGGCGGCGGATTGAGATTGTGGCGATTGGGACGTCCACAGGTGGACCGAGGGCGCTTTCGGAAGTGCTGCCGTCCATTCCGCGCGATTTTCCGGTGCCGATTGTGATCGTGCAGCACATGCCGCCGGTTTTTACGCGGCAACTGGCGGAGCGATTGTCTTCGCGGAGCGCGATTACGGTTTCGGAGGCGAGCGAAGGCGTAGCACTCGCCAGTGGGCGGGCTTGGATCGCGCCGGGAAATTTTCACATGACGGTGGGGCGGTCGGAGAATCGTCATTTGTTGCATTTGAATCAGGGGCCGCAGGAAAATTCGTGCCGGCCTTCGGTGGATGTCTTGTTTCGGTCCGTGGCGCAGGTGTATGGCTCAGGGGCGCTGGCGGTGGTGATGACCGGGATGGGGAGCGACGGAGCGAAGGGAGCGGAGCAGATTCGCAATGCCGGCGGGGAAGTGATTGTGCAGGATGAGGCGACGTCGGTGGTGTGGGGGATGCCGGGGATTATTCATGCGGCGGGAAATGCGGATGGAGTTTATCCGTTGAACCAATTGGAGCGGGAGGTTACGCGGCGGGTGGTGGAGAGCCGCGGCCGGCGTGAGGTGGCGCGGGCGGTAGAGAGTGTGCAGAAGTGAGTGGATGGTAGGCGGCTCGAGGAGGGGCAAAAGATTTAACACAGAGGACACGGAGCAAGGGCGGAGGAGATAGAGGAGGCAAACGCAAAAGATTTAACGCAGAGGCCGGAGCGCCCCGACTGCGTCGGGGTAAACGCCGTTCGCAGAGGAAGCAGGCGGAGCGAACGACGGGGCGATCCGTGGCGGCTAAGAGTTCACGAGAAATTCGGGGGAGCTTCAGCGGCTAAAGCCGCTTTTTTTTGCGTGGAGTATGTCGTGGCTAAAGCCACGACCCACAAACCACAACTATGACCCACGAACCACGAACCTCGGCTCGCCACCCTCGTTTCAGATGCGTTCGATTATGGTGGCTATGCCTTGGCCTACGCCTATGCACATGGTGGCTAGGGCGTAACGCTGCTTGGTGGCTTCTAGTTGGTACATGGCTGTGGTGATCAGGCGGGCGCCGCTGGCGCCTAGCGGATGGCCTATGGCTATGGCTCCGCCGTTGGGGTTTACGTGAGCGGCGTCATCGGGGAGGCGCAGGTCGCGGGTTACTGCCAGGGCTTGGGCTGCGAAGGCTTCGTTTAGTTCGATTATGTTTATTTGAGATAGCTGCAAGTTCGTCTTCTGCAGGATTTTTTTTGTGGCGGGGGCTGGGGCGAAGCCCATGATGCGCGGAGCTACCCCTACTGTGGTGGTGGCGAGAAGGCGGGCGCGCGGAGCTAGATTGTATTTTTTTGCCGCGGCTTCGGAGGCCAGGAGCAGGGCGCAGGCGCCGTCGTTGATACCGGAGGCGTTGCCGGCTGTTACTGTGCCATTGGGTTTGACGATGGGTTTGAGTTTTGCGAGGCCGTCTAGAGTGGTGTCTGGCCTGGGATGTTCGTCGGTGTCAAAAATTTTGGCGTCGCCTTTTTTTTGCGGGATCGGGACCGGGACGATTTCATTTTTGAAGAAGCCGGCTTGGTGCGCGCGGGCCCAGCGTTGCTGGGTGCGGTATGCGAAGGCGTCCTGATCGGCGCGGCCTACGTGAAATTCCTCGGCTACGTTTTCCGCGGTCTCGGGCATGGAGTCCACGCCGTATTTGCATTTCATCATCGGATTGACGAAGCGCCAGCCGATGGTGGTGTCGAAGGTTTCGACGCTGCGGCTGAAGGCGCTGTCGGATTTGGCGGTGACGAAGGGGGCGCGGGTCATGCTTTCTACGCCGCCTGCGATCATTAGGTCGGTTTCGCCGGAGCGGATGGCGCGGGCGGCGATGCCGGCGGCGTCCATGCTGGAGCCGCAGAGGCGATTGATGGTGGCGCCGGGGACTTCTTGCGGGAGGCCCGCGAGGAGCAATGCCATGCGGGCTACGTTGCGGTTGTCTTCGCCGGCTTGGTTGGCGCAGCCGTAGATTACGTCGTCGAGTGCGGCCCAGTCTACTGAGGGATTGCGGGTTACCAGGGCGCGGATGGGGATGGCGGCTAGGTCGTCGGCGCGGATTGTCGCGAGTGAGCCGCCGTAGCGGCCGAAAGGAGTGCGGATTGCGTCGCAGATGAAGACTTCGTTCATTTGATGAGTATAGCTGAGCTGTTGGGCTGGAGAGCGCGGGGTGAGAGAACGTGTGCGATTAGCGAGCAGGGTGACAGTGCCGGGTAGTAGAAACGGGCACGGCATGCCGTGCCCCTACTCTCCTTACCGCGAGCGCTAGTTGGGCTGGATTTTGTGGCGGCGATTTCAGATAGAATATAGGGATGAGCGAAAAAATACGGAAGAGCGATGCGGAGTGGCGGGCGAAGTTGGATGACAACCAATATTATGTGACGCGGCAGCAGGGGACGGAGCCGCCGGGTACGGGCGAGTATGAGGATACGGAGACGCCGGGGACGTACGTGTGCGTTTGCTGCGGGCAGCCTTTGTTTGCGTCGGAGGCGAAATATCATTCGGGTTCGGGATGGCCTAGTTATTACCAGCCGGTGGCGGCGGAGAATGTGGAGATGAAGCGGGATTCGAGCCACGGGATGACGCGCACGGAGGCGATTTGCAGCAAGTGCGACGCGCATTTGGGGCATGTGTTTGAGGACGGGCCCGAACCGACGGGGTTGAGATTTTGTATTAATTCGGCGGCCTTGAAGTTGGTGGAGAAAAAGAAGGCTGAGAAGTAGTTTCGTCTAGCAGCTGGCGAGTACGTGTGAAGCTTGTGTCGGGCCTGTGGCGCTTGACCGGCCCTTCCTCTGGGTTCTAGGGTTTCTAGAACTTGCTAGACCCGATAGTCAGAAGGTGATGGATGATGGAGGAGCCTGCAAAGAACAGGCGGTTCCCGTGGTGGGTCTGGTTGCTCATTATTCTCTTTCCCATCCCGTTTGTAGTTGCACATTGGTGGGTGACACTCATCTTCTTTGCAATATTCGCCGCGCTGATATGGGCGATAACCGACTACTACAGCAACTAGAAAGCTCAAATCTGCTCGCAAGGAAGCCTGTTTTCGGATTCGAACTCATGTCCCTACGTCGAACGTAGCCCGTTTTTGTCATCTGCCCAAATGGCCGAAAGTCTGCCCATTAATTACGAATTTCGTCGTCTTTATTAGGCGTAGCCGGTGTGCCCGGCCTATTGCGTTGGGGTCGAGAAATCGGCGAGGCCTAGTTCTATTATTGTCTGGGCCATTTTCAGGCCGGAATATTCTTCGGCGTGTTCGGCGTTTCCTGCGTGTTCCGCGCTACCTGCGTTTTCTCCGATTTTCCCGCCTGAGGATTTCGTTGCTGCTGGCGTTTTCGATTGGGGCTTGGCCTGTTGCGATGTGGCGTGGCCGGTCCAGACAGCGTAGACCTTTCCTTGCAGGGCTGCTATTCCGCTGTAGTCACCTATGAAATTTCCTTCGGGGTCGAATGGGGCGGTGGGCCAGGCGTAATTGGTGAAGGTTTGGCCGCCGTCGGTGGAGCGCGCGAGGACGACCGAGACGGCGCGATTATTGGGATCGTGGCGGCGATCGTAGAAGACTACGTTTGCGGAGCCGTCTGCGGGATCTACCGCTAGCCACTGAAAGAATTGGTCGGCGCCATTGTGGAGAGGATCGCTGTTTACGCGGGTGGCGGGGCTCCAGGCGGCTCCGCGATCGATGGAAGTGGAGCAGAAGACGTCCACGTCGCCATTGCGATAATCGCTGAAGGTTAGGAAGAGACGATTCGTTGTGGGATCTAGGCCGAGTTGGGGGAAGCCGTTGGCGCGTTCGACGGCTTCGACACCGTAATAGGAGGGCGCGGTATCGAGGATGGCGCGCGAGGGACCGAAAGTGGCGCCGCCGTCTTTTGAAGTGGTCATGGCGATGGTGCTGCCGTCAGCCCAGGCGGCGTAGAGGGTGCCGTCGGCGGCTGCGGTGGCGGTGAAACCTTCAACGGCGCCGGTGTCGTCGCGCGGGAGGCCTTCGTGTGTGCTGATTTCTTGCGGCGGGGACCAGGTCTTGCCGCCGTCGGTGGAGCGCGAAAAAAGGATGGCCGTTTTTTCCAGAGTGAATTCGGTCCAGCCGATGTAGAGATTTCCCTTATACGGCGATTGGGGATTATTGTCGGCGACGATGTAGGGCTTGTCTTCGAACGGCATGATTTTGCGCGTGGGTTGTTCGTCTACCGAGATGGCGTTGGATTCCCAGGTTTTGCCGCCGTCGAGCGAGCGGCGGATGAAGATGCCGTTGCGGGTGGCGTTGTGCGCCCAGTATTGCGAGGTGCCGAGTTTGTCGAAGGCGATGTAGCAGAGGATGGCGTGGCCCTTGGCGTCGTAGGTGAGGGAGACGTCGCCGGAGATGGCGTAATTTTCGGGGGCGGTGTGTTTGGCGATTTGCCAGGTGGCGCCGCTGTCTTCCGAGTAGGCGATGCTGGCGGGGACTTGAAAGGCTGCGGCGATTTGGTTGGGATTTTTTGGATTGATGGCGATGGCGGGTTCGGTGTAGCGGCCGGGGGTGGGATTTAGTGCGAGTACTTTGGCGTTGGGTGGAGGTGGGAGGGAATTTTGGGATTTGGCGTTAGGCGCGAGGATTGCGTTTAGTGCTGCGGCTAATGCGATCGTTCGAATTTTTGGTTTGGTGGTCATTTGTGTTTGACGGTTGAGTTTAGCGGAGGATTGGCTGCACGGGAAGGGTTTGGCGAGGTTGTGGTGAGAGGGCGGGACTGAGTCCCGCCCCTACGGTCGTCGGATAAGTCGCGGCGCGTTTGAAATTGCAACTGCCGGCGAGGCGCGCCTCGCCGAAGAGAAAGCGGCGGCGCGCCGCCGCACCCCATATTGGGCTGGGCGATTTTGTTGATCGCGAACGCGGACTGATTGTGGGATTAGTGATCGAAGTAAAAGACTAGTGGATGCTCGTTGCCTGGGTTGGAGTCGGTGGAGATGGCGCGGAAGCTTGACGGTGTGGCTACGTAGATCACCAGGTTGGCTGGGAAGCCAGTGCTCAGCACGGAGACCGTCGGCGTCAGCGTGCCGCGGCCGGTGGTTGTGTTGGTGATGGCGTAAGAACTGCCGGCCAGTGACAGGCCGGTGTGCGCGGTGCCGTCGTTGTCCACTTCGTCGAGGAGGCCGGTGATGCTGCCGGTGCCGTTTGGCGAGAGCCACTGGCCTAGGAAATTCACGGTGGCGGTATCGAGAGTTGCTGAAGCGCTTAGGGTGTAGCCGCCCTCGATGGACGCGGAGTTGAAGGGCGGGACGATGGTTTGCGCGTCGAGGCGGCCGTAGGTGACGGCGGCGTCGGAGCCGATGAGGATGCCTTGATTGGGCGCAGTTAGATAGGCTGCGGCGATTCGCGAGCTTAAGCCGGAGAAAGCGAAGCGCCCGTTGGAAGTGGGGTCGGCGGTGAAAGAGCCGGACGCGGAACCGGTCGTGACAGTGCCGCCGTCGTTCTGATCGAACGTGAGAGAGGCGGCGCTGACGCCATTGCCGGTGAGCAGGCCGGCGAAGACGCTGGAATTTGCGCCGTCCAAACCGGTGCCAGTGGCGACGCTATTGGCGCTAAGGGCGCCGGAACCGAACGAGGCCATGGGATCCTGCAGGAACAATTCACCGGCGAGGCGGGGATGGGTGTTGTCCGTGGGATCAACCGCAATCAAGAAAATGTCCGAGGATGAAACGAAGTAAAAGGTGTATTGGAGTTGAACCTGCGCGGTGTTGGGGAGCTGGAAGGTCAAGTCCAATACGCCCTTGTTATTGGTGGAAGAGACTGCGAAATTGCCGGAGAGCGCGAGATTGGGCGTATAGCTGCCGGCGTCGTTGATGTCTATGGCGCCCGGGCTCAACTGCGAAGAACCATCCGCGTGTCCCACTCCGACGATTACTTCGGGCTTGTTGGCGGCGTCCTGGCCGTCGAGTTCGAGGACGTAATTTCCGCTGAAGTTTGCGGCGGTGAGAGTGCCGCCGATGACGGGTTTGATGGTGCCGGCACCGTGGGTTTGCGGAGTGCCGAGCGTGTCACCCTGAATTACGTTCTGAATCATGGCGATGGAGCTATCGGAATTGAGCGCCAGCAAATAATTGAATACGGCGATTGCGCCTTTGCTATTGGTTACGGTGAGTTGCATGGAGCCGCGGCCGTCGTTGCCGATGGCGTAGGTTCCGGTGAAGGTGGAACCGGTGAAGATGCCAAGGGTGCCTCCGGTGCGGTTGCTATCGAGCTGGCCGCCGGTGATATTGCCGGAGCCGTCGGCATTGAAATTGCCGGCGATGATGACGTTGCCGCTGGTGGTATCAAAACCGTGGAACAGGAAACTGTACGGACCATTGAAAAGGATATTGGTGTTGGCGGTTCCGGCAGCGACGGTGAGAGTGAGGGCCTGGGGAGCGGAGACGTTGGAGTTGGAGTCCATCACTTCCACGGAGAAATTCGCGGTAGTGGCGAGTAGCGGAGTTCCGTTGATCGCGCCGGTGGCAGCGTCAAGATGCAGGCCGGAGGGAAGCTGGCCGGAGACGATGCTCCAAGTATAAGGCTGAACTCCGCCCGAGGCTTTCAGAGTACCGGTGTAGGCGACGGCGACGTCGGCGGAAGGAAGCGGCGGAGTGACGGATTGCAGCGCGGGAACGGTGGTGACGGTGATGGTGACGCCAGTGGCGGAGACGGCGGTTTGCGGAGGGATCGCGGAATCCGTCACCTTGGGGAAGAACGCGGAGACGCCCGCAGTAGTCGGAACGCCGCTGATCACACCCGTAGTGGTATTCAGCGTCAGGCCGCTCGGCAGCGAGCCTGCGACGATGCTCCAGGTGTAGGGCGGGACGCCGCCGGGACCGGCGGGGACGATCGCCGCGTTGTAGTTCGTTTTGACGAGACCGCTGGGAAGTATGGTGGTGGGAATGGCGAGCGGCGGCGCGGGATTGACGGTGATCGTGTATGTCGGCGACGTGACGACGAGGTTGGGAGTTTTGCCGATGTTGTCGGTGACGTTGATCGTGAACGTGGAAGTGCCGTGCGAGGTCGGGGTTCCAAGAATGGTGCCAGTGGTATTCAAGGTGAGGCCGGGCGGGAGGCTGCCGGAGGCAAGAGTATATTGGACGGGTTGAACTCCGCCGGTGGTGGTGATGGTGGCGCTGTATTGTACGCCATTGGCGCCGTTGGGCCAGGTGAATGTGGTGGGGAAGGTGGCGGGGAGTACGATGGAAATCGTGACCGTTTGGGTGGTGCTCTTATGAGCGTTGACCATCGCTTCGAGGCTGACGCTGATGCCGGTGGTGAGGCCGGTGGGCGCGGTGTAGGTGACCGAGGTCGTCGTTATGTTCGATAGAACGCCGCAGCCGTTGCCGGCGCAGCCGGAGCCGGTGAGAGTCCAGGTGACACCCTTCATTTGCGTGTCATTGCCAAGAGTGGCGATGAAAAGAAGCGGCTGGCCTTCGTCGAGGCTGGCGGTGCTGGGAGTGACTTCGAGCGTGATGGCGGTGCCACCGCCGCCGCAACCGGAAATAAATGCGAGACAGCAAACGGCCAGAAGCGTGAGGACGAGAGATGCGGCACGATGACCGCGGCGAGACTTCTTTTCATTTGCGGCTGGGAGCCACAAGCAGTCCTGCATGCGGGCATACGCCTTCAATATTTTCATGGCACCTTGGATTGCTTTTCGGATCCGCCCGGCCGGAGGGAGTTGCTCCCACATCGAACCATTGGCTCGTTTAGCGAAACTAGTTGAATAACAAAAGCGCCGCAGCGTGTCAACGCACATCTCCGACTACCTTTGGCCGGGGGCGGGCGTCAAAGGGATGTACTGCGGGTATTTGATTTGGGATAATTCGCCCCATCATTCTGCCATGTGGATGCAATCGAGACGACCGCCGTTGCCCGGCGTTTACGCGCTGATACTGGCGCTGGTGGTGTGCGCCGGCGAGATGGGGATTGCCCGGGCGCAGAATCCGCGCGGCACATTGCGGGGCGTGGTGCAGGACGCGAGCGGTGCGGTGATTCCGAATGCGGCGATTTTGCTCCGGGCGAAGGAATCGCCGATCGAACGAACGGCGGTGAGCGGTGCGGGGGGCGAATTTCGCGTGGAGGATTTGTTGCCCGGGGAATATTCGCTGGCGGTGAATGCGCCGGGGTTTGCGGAGGCGCGTTCGGGCGTGAACATCGTGGTGGCGCAGGTGCGCGACGTGACGATTTCGCTGCAGCCTAGCGCGGTACAACAATCGGTGCGCGTGAACGGGAAGCAGGCGGGCACGTCCATCACAACGCAAATCATCGATTTGACCAGCGCGGTGCACGAGGGAGCGGTTTCGGCGGAAGACTTGGAGAATTTTCCTCTGGCGCACCGGAGTTTTGCGAACGTGGCTTTTCTGGTGCCGGGGACGGAGCCGGTGGAGCCCTCCGATCCCACCAAGGCGCGGATTACGGCAGTGTCGTTCGGCGGAAGCTCGGGATTGAATGTGGAGCTGTCGGTGGATGGCGGAGACAATTCGGACGATTACATTGGCGGATTTTTGCAGAATTATTCGCCGGACGCGATTCAGGAATTCGTGGTGCGCACCGCGCAGGAAGATGCGGATACGGGCCGCACGACGGGCGGATCGGTGGTGATTACGACCAAGCGGGGCACGGATGATTGGCACGGCGATGCGGCTTTTTATGAGCGAGCCGCGGCATTGAACGCACGGCTGCCGATTGATAATCCCGCGCCGGAGCCGAAGCAGCCTTTTTCACGCCAAAATTATATTGGGACTGTGGGCGGGCCGCTGAAGACGGGGAAGGTGTGGTTTTTCTCTTCGCTGGAATATGTGCATGAGGATGCCAGCGTTGCGTACAGCCCGGACAGCATCAGCGAATTTAGCGCGCTGGCGCAATTGGCGTCAGAGGGGCTCGTGCCAGGGGTGAACTCGATCGCGGTGCCGACGAACGCGCCGGTGCCCTTTGACGATTATCTGGCTACGACTCGATTTGATTGGGCGCAGTCGGCGCGTTCGCAATGGTTTTTGCGCGCGGCGGTGGATCGTTATACGACGGACAACGATTTGGTGCAGCAGGCGACGTTGCCCTCGACGGGGGCGACTTCGCGGTCGAACTATTTGAATTTGCTTTTGAGCCAAAATTTTACGTTTAGTCCTACGTGGGTCGGCGCGCTGACTTTGGAGGCGAGCGGATTGCATCGCACCGAGACGCGCAACTCGGATTTGGGATTTGCGTTGGCGTTTCCATTTAGTTCGACGGACAGCACGATTTCGGGGTTTGAGACGTTTGGCGACAACCAGTTTGTGACGCCGATTACGGCGTTTCCAGTGCTGCGCAACCAGGAGAAATATCAGTTCCGTTACGACGTGAGCCACAGTCGCGGAAATCATGCGCCGCGTGTGGGAATTAATTTCATTCACGAGCCGGTATTGAGCGGGGCGCTGGCCGGAACGGCCGAGACTTTGATTCAGTATCCGAATAATCCGAGTTACTATGCGGCGAATCCGGCGCAGTTCTATAGCGATTTGACTTGCACGCAGCTCTTGCCGGTGGGCGTCAACTGCACGGCTACTCCGGCGGCGAATGGAAGCTTTACGCAAAACGTGCAGCGATTGGGATTGTATGCGGAGGATTCGTGGCGGGTGACGCAGCGGCTGACGGTGAATTACGGGTTGCGTTACGACACTTCGTTTGGATTGTTTACGGCGTCGGGACGGAGTCCTTTGGAGAATCCCGCGTTTCTCACGCTAAAGGCTTTGGGCATTCCGCTCGAGAGCGGGGCGCCGCATGATTACCGTCACGCGTTTGCGCCGCGGTTGGGGATTGCGTATTCGCCGGGGGAATCGAACAAGACGGTGCTGCGGGCTGGATTTGGGATGTATTACAACGATCTGGCGCAGAACGGGTGGGTGACTGCGTTTCAGGCGGTGAACGAGCCGGTGGGGATTTGCGTGGTGCCGACGGATCCGGGGTGTTTGCCGGCGGGGTCGCAAGGCGCGTTGATTGATGGACGGTACCGGACGCCTTATGCGATTCATTCAACGGCGGGGATCGAGCATGCGTTCAACGCGCAGTGGCTGGTGAGCGCGGATTATACGCACGAGCAGGGCAATCATGGTTATCGGAGATATGACTACACGGCGGGAGTGAATTTGCCGGCGGACGCGCCGAACATTGCGCTCTTTAAGAGCGACAACCGGTCGAGTTACAACGGGCTTTCCATTCATTTGCAGGGGAACGTGTCGCGGCACTTCAATTTGATTGCGAATTACACGCTTTCGAAGGCGCAGACGTGGGGATGCGTCTTGGGCGAGTTGTTTGATTATGTGAATGGGGTGTGCGATCCGTTGCATCCGTTCGCTGCTGGCGATTATGGGCCTTCGGGGGAGGATGTGCGGCACCGGTTCGTGTTGGCGGGATTGTGGAGGTTGCCGGGCGGGTTTGAGTTGACGACTTTGTCGCAGGCGGAGAGCGCGCGACCTTTTACGATCACTACTTCCGACGGTTTAGACCGGATTTTTGTGAATGGAGTGAAGACTACTTTGGATGAGTTTCGCGGCACGCCTTATATTCAGGTGGATTTGCGGGTCAGCCGGCCTTTTACTTTTCGGGAGAGATTTACGGCTACGCCGTTCATTGAGTTTTTTAATTTGTTTAACCGGAATAATCCGGGGGCGAACTATGTTACGAATGTGGCGGCGTTGCCGGATTTGAATGCGATTTGCGCGAATCCTCCGACTTGTTCGCAGGTGGCGGTGTCGAATGTGAATCAATTGAGATTTCCGGCTGGGGCTTTGGGGGATTTCTTCGGGCCTGGGACGACCGTGGGGGTGCCATTTGCGGCGCAGATTGGGGGGAGATTTACGTTTTGAGTTGTGCCGATGCTTAGGTTAAAGATTTAACACAGAGGGCACAGAGAAGTGCTTTGAGGGCACGGAGAGTTCGTGCGGAGGGAAAATTCGATTTACCGCAGAGACGCCCTTCGAACCGGCACAGCCGGTTCTCAGGATGAATCGCCCTGTGGGGCGATTCACAGAGAAAACCTGTTGAGGTATATCGGCATCCGATAGAATTAAGGCGATTTTCAATTTTGCGTGAAGTTTAGTATAAACGTTGGTTCGGGAATGCCTGGCGCGATCCTGTTCGGTCCCTTTTATTTTTTTGACTGGCATTTATTTTCGGAGGTGGCATTGATTGAAGTACAGAACTTGACGAAGACGTACGGGGCGGTCACCGCAGTTGATCACGTTTCATTCACAGTAAATAAAGGCGAAATACTTGGTTTTCTGGGGCCCAATGGGGCAGGGAAAACCACGACCATGCGAATTTTGACCGGCTATATGCCGGCGACGTCGGGGACTGCGCGGATCGCGGGCTTCGACGTGTTCGGGGATTCGCTGGATGTGCGCAAGCACATCGGTTACTTGCCGGAAACTCCGCCGGTTTATCCGGACATGACCGTGGAGAGTTACCTGGAGTTTGTGGCGCGCATCAAGAATGTGCCAGCGGAAAGGCGCGCGGAGCGGATTAACGATGCGATGCGCAAGACGAGTCTGGAAGATCGCCGGCACGAATTGATCAAGCGGCTTTCGCGCGGGTACAAGCAGCGCGTGGGGATCGCCCAGGCTTTGGTGCACGATCCGGATGTGATTATTCTGGACGAGCCGACCGTGGGACTCGACCCCAAGCAGATCATTGAAGTGCGGCATTTGATCAAGAGCCTCGCGGGAAACCACACGATTATTTTGTCCACGCACATTTTGCCGGAAGTGAGCATGACCTGCGACCGCGTGGTGATCATCAACAAGGGGAAAATTGCGGCGGTGGATACGCCGCAGAACCTGACTTCGCAGCTTAAAGGCGGGCAGAAGATACGCGTCGAAGTGCAGGCGCCGGAAAAGGAATTGCGGGAGGCGCTGGCGCAGGTGCCAGGAGCGACGCGCGTGTTGGTGGAGGCGATGCCGGCGGCGGGGCATGTGGCGGCGACGGTGGAGACGACGCAGGGCGCGGATATTCGCAGCGCGATTGCGGCGGAAGTGGTGCAGAACGGGTGGCCGTTATTTGAATTGCGCGGAGTGAGTTTGAGTCTGGAGGATATTTTCCTGGAGTTGACTACGGACGATGCGGCGCATGCGCAGGCGGCGGGGAGTTGATTTGGCTTTGTGCGGAGTCCATACCGGGCGTGGGAAGGAACTTCAGCGGCTAAAGCCGCTGGGCTCTCGCGGATTTTATGTCGTGGCTAAAGCCACGACCCACAACCCAGGGAACGGGGCGGGCAGCGCGCTTGGCGGCGGTTTTCGCGGTTTCGTTGATGGTTGCCGCGACAGCGATGGCGCACTTAAGTGCGCCGCTACAACGGCTGCTCGGCGCGGAATTAGTGAAACGCTAGCGAGGAGTTAGGGGAGACGATGCGTAATTTCTACGCTATTTATCGCAAGGAGATGGGGCATTACTTTGTTTCGCCGATTGCTTATGTGTTTATCGGGATATTTCTGTTTTTGAGCGCTTACTTCTTTAATTTTTTCCTGACGGTGGTTTCGCAGCAAGCCATGCAGATGGAATTGCAGGGGATGCAATTCGGGATGCCGCAGCAGGTGGACGTGCCGAGCGAAGTGATGCGGGCGTTTTTCGGATTGCTTTCGACTTTGATTTTATTTTTCACGCCGATATTGACGATGGGCATTTTCGCGGAAGAGCGCAAGCGCGGGACGATGGAATTGCTGATGACCTCGCCGATTTCCGAAGTGCAGATCGTGCTCGGGAAGTTTTTTGCCTCGCTGACGCTGTACGCAATCATGCTGCTGCCGACGGCGACTTACCTGGGCTTTATATTTTTGCGGAGCGAGCCTACTCCGCCGTGGCGAATGCTGCTGGCGGGATATGCGGGAATTATGCTGCTGGGCGGATCGCTGCTGGCGCTGGGGGAATTTATTTCGTCGCTGACGGAGAACCAGTTGATTGCGGCGGTGCTGACGTTTGCGGCGTTTTTGTTTGTGTGGGTGCTGGATTTGGGAAGGAACGCGAGCGGGGGAGTGGGATCGGTGCTGCAATATCTTTCAGTGATCCGGCACTATGACGACTTCACGAAGGGGATCGTGGATACTTCGAGTTTGATTTATTACTCGAGTTTTATTGTGTTTTTTGTGTTTTTGACGGTGCGGTCGATTGATTCGATGCGGTGGCGGAGGGCTTAGCAGGGAGGCGGGAAGCAGAGAAGCAGGGAAATGGAGAAGGAGCTTCAGCGGCTAAAGCCGCTTGCGGTTGGCGCGGGTTTTATGTCGTGGCTGAAGCCACGACCCACAAGGATTTTCGGATCCTTACTTGAAAGCTGAAGGTAGTTGCAGGTTGCGGCGGGTTCGTGCGGGGCTTTGAGTTTAGGGAGGAAATTGCAGGATGAAATGGGATCGGGAGGAGACGGCGCGATTTATCGGAACGCTGGGCGTGGCGATGCTGATCGCCGGGTACTTGCGTTATTCGATTCAGGGCGAATTTTTGACGTTCAGCAAGGGGCTTTTGATTGCGGGTGGCGTGTTTGTACTAGCGGCTATCGTGATCGGAATTCGCGGGATTATCCGGTTTTTTTCGAAGCGCGGGACGCAGCAGGGAACGAATACGTCGGTATTGGTGCTGGCAGTGCTGGTGATTCTGGTTTTGTTGAATTTCGTGGGATACCGGCATCACAAGCGCTTTGATCTGACGACGGAGAAACTTTATACGCTTTCGGATCAGACGCGGAATATTGTGCGGGATTTGAAGCAGGATGTGACGGTGCTGCGGTTCGACAAGACGCCGAGCTCGGCGTTTGACGACCTGATGGGGGAGTACAAGAACCTTTCGCCGCATTTCAAATTTGAGGACGTGGACCCGCAGCAGAAGCCGGACGTGGCGCAGGAGTATGGCGCGACGCACATGGGCGACGTGATCGTCGCTTCGGGGACGAATAAGGAGCATGTGCAAACTGGGACCCAGGGCGACGTGGGCGAGCAGGACATCACCGGCGCGATTTTGAAGGCGACGAGCAACAAAGTGAAGACGGTTTGCTTTGTCACGGGACACGGAGAGAAAGCGACCGGCGACGATGGGCAGGATGGTTACAGCCAAGCCGACGCTGGCCTGAAAAAGGAAAACTACGCGACGAAGTCGGTGAATTTGATTACCGAAGCGAGCGTGCCGGCGGATTGCAGCGTGCTGGTGATTGCGGGGCCGAGGCAGTCTTACTATCCGCAGGAAACCGCGGCGATTGGGAAATATCTGGATGGCGGCGGGGAAGCGCTGATCATGGAGGATCCGGCGACGGACCCGAAGCTGGACGATATTTACAAGTCGTGGAACATCGCGGTGGGCAGCAACGTGGTGGTGGATGCGAGCGGCATGGGCCGGCTTTTCGGCGGAGGGCCGATTATTCCGCTGGTAGCGGATTTTGGGCTCAGCCCGATCACCAAGGGATTTCAGGGGTCGGTGACATTCTTTCCGCTGGCGCGGACGGTTTCGATCGCGGACAAAAGCAAATCCATTCCGCAGGCGGTGGAATTGCTGAAGACTTCGGAGCGGAGTTTTACGATTCCGAGCCTGAACCCAAAGGAGTCGAAGATCTCGTACGACCCGAAGACGGATACGCTGGGGCCGCTTTCTTTGGGCGTGGCGGCGAACCGGAAAGTCGGAGACAAGGAAGCGCGGCTGGTGGTGATCGGGAACTCGCAGTTTGCGGCGAATCCCTGGATCGGCCAGCAGCGCAACGGCGATTTATTCTTCAACACGATCGACTGGCTGGCGCAGGACGAGGCGTTGATATCCATCCGGCCGAAGGCGCCGACGAACCGGCGCGTCACTTTGACCGAAGCCCAGGAGATGGCGCTGCACTGGGTGGACCTCGCGTTGCTGCCGGGGCTGGTGATTTTCTCCGGGATACTCATCTGGTGGAAGCGGCGTTAATTCCAGAAAGCCATGATTGAACAATGATAAAAAAATCGACGCTAATCGTTTTGCTGGTCGCGATCTTGGGCGGCGGGGCTGTTTATTATTTTGATTGGCAGCGCGGGCAGAAAGAGGCCGCGAAGGCCGCCGAGGATACGAGCAAGCCAGTGTTTACCTTGCAGTCGGGGGATGTTTCTTCGCTGAGCATCTCTTATCCCGCGGACGCGAAGTCGCAGACAATTGAGTTGGCGAAACATGGCGATACCTGGGACATTACGCAGCCGATTCAGACGGGAGCGGATGAGCCGTCGGTGGAAGGGATTGTGGAGGAACTGGCGACGGCGCGCGTGAGCCAGACCGAGCCGGGGGCGCCGGATCGTTTAAAGGCTTATGGACTGGAACCACCGGCAGTTTTGCTGGATTTTCAGCTGAAGAACGGAACGAAGCACTCATTGAAGCTGGGCAAGAAGGATTTCACGGGCGTTTCGGTGTATGCGGTGGCGGATAACGCGAAGGACGTGGCGCTGCTGCCGGAATCGTTGCTGGTGAGCGTGGACAAGCCTTTGCAGGAATTGCGCGACCGCGCGGTGCTGCATATCGCGAGCGACCAGGTGACTTCGTTCGAGTTGAAGAACGGCGCCGGCGAATTGGTGGCGGCGAAGGGGAAGGATGGCGATTGGCGGTTAAGCAAGCCGGCTGCGACTGGCGGTGATACGGATGCGATCTCTTCGCTTTTGACGACGGTGGCGAACGCCAAGATGGTGACGATCGCTAGTGAAACGGCGGACAAGCTAGGTTCGTACGGGCTGACGAGTCCGGCGATTACGTTCACGGCTACGGATGCAAAGGGCAAGACGGCGACTTTGCTGGTGGGGAAGAAAGAGGGCGACGAGTATTTTGCGCGCGATGTTTCGCGGCCGACGATTTTCCGAATCAATCAGGATCTTTATAAGAAGCTCGCCGAGAATTACAGCGATTTGCGGGATAAGCGGATCGTGCAATTCGATCCGGCGAACATTTCGCACGTGGAGATTCATAACTCGAATGGCGTGATTGAGCTGACGCGCAAGAATGAATCGGAGTGGACTTTTGATGCGCCGGCCGAGCAGAAGGGGAAGCCGGCTAGCGCGGAGAAATTATTTTCGCCTTTGCAACTGGCGCGGGCGGAGGAGATTTACGATCATCCCGCGGGGGATGTGGCGGCGAGGTTGAGCAAGCCGGCGTTTGAGGCGACGCTTACGGACAAGAGCGGGAAGAAGATTACGGTGCAGATTTCGAAGGAAGTGGGCGGGTTTGTTTATGCGCGATCGAACGAGGGGCCGGCGATCTATAAGTTGAAGGCGCAGATTTTGACGGATTTGGATTTCAAGCCTGGGGATTTGGCGTTTTAGGTGGGGCAGCGGGCTGACGCGCTTCTCGGCTGGCCGAGAAAAAGCAAATTCCTCGGGCACTGTGCGCCCTCGGAATGACACCTGCGCAGTGCTAGCTGACCCATTCGATTTAGCATCTACCCCGAATACACTCTCGCGGAAATAGTCGTCGAGGTTTTCCGGACAGGTCCGAGTTACCCACCGATGGCGCACTGAAGTGCGCCGCTACAATGGCAAGTCAAAAGCGGGCGCAGCAAGCAGCGCCCCTACAAAGTCAGATGCTACGAGTACGGGGGACGCAAGGCTCCGACGGCATGCAAGCCGGCGATAAACGGCGGATGTGGCGTTATTTATGCTGCGTTGTGGGCTGCTTCCAGCACGTCTTCGCTGGGCCAGGTGGCCAGGAGCAGAATCTTCCCGGTGGTGGGGGAAATGTGGACGTAGTAGACGCGGCTATCGCTCTCGATTTCGTAGAAACCCGGGTGATTGGGGTCGGGATTGGTGCGGGCGCCGCGGGTGACTAACGAACGCAAGCGCATAACCAGTTCCGCGGGATGATTTCGCAAGTCTTCGATCTGCACTTCCGGTTCCCAGCACATAACCATGATACCCTCCAGCCCTTTGCTTTGCCCCTTCAGTTACTATTACGGTTGGACGCCGTCAAATGTTCCAGGACTCATGAAAGTTTAAAAATAAATTGGGGCTATGTTCCTATATCCTCTGGGGATTGCGCCGCGCTGTGCCAAAAAAGTATAGGAACGTTAACCCCTAACTTGTTACTTGCGCGGTGGCCCCAAAATTGCCATAGTCACGAATCTTCCAGAGGACTACCTAACGTGAAAAAAGCGAAGCCAAAGAAAACCAGCCGGATGCGGCACGATAAACGCCGTAAGCATCATCACTGGCAAGTAACTGTGTATTACGCGGACGGCGAGAAATTCGCGCGCGTGTATATTGATCGGGAACGCGCGCAGAAGTTTGCCGAGCGGCAGAAAAAGTCCCCGGTGGTGAAGTCGGCGCGCATCATGGAAGTGGATTAAGCGGCTTGGCCGCGCGCGGTACACGCGAGTGGTGATCGGGGCGGCGCGTGGAAAGCTCGTTGATGGCATCGTCAAGACCTCGGCGGCGGGCCTTGTTCGCCCGCAAGCGGCGTGCTATAAATAAAACGCTGGCCGAAGCCTTCCGTAACGCGGGATTCGTATAGTGGTAGTACGCGACCTTGCCAAGGTCGAGGCGAGGGTTCGATTCCCTTATCCCGCTCCAATGTAGTTCTGCTGTGGTTCATCCTGCGTGTGGCGTGTATTTCGGGTGCGTGCTAGAGTTTCGGTTGCCCAACCCCGATGCTGGCCTACCTTTGCGGTCCTATTGAATATGCGGAAGACGGCGGCAGATTGTGGCGCCGGAAGCTGGCACCTTTTTTGCGCGAGCATTTGGGGCATCGTGTATATGATCCGGCGGAAGACGAGCAGAAGAATTTGAGCGAGGAAGAGGTTGCGCACTTCCGGGAGTGGAAGACGTCCGACCTGGAGCGATTTCGGCGGGTGATACGGAAGATTATTGCGTTCGATCTGGATTTAATCGAGAACCAGGCGGATTACCTGATTTGTTTTTGGGATGCGCTGGCGAAGAGCGGCGGGACGTCGGCGGAGATGACGGTGGCGCATCGCAAGGGGATTCCGGTGTATCTGGTGAGCACGCTTCCGGCCGCGGAGATCAGCGGGTGGATGCTGGGGTGCTCGGACCAGTTGTTCGGTTCCATTGAGGATTTGAAGGAATTTCTGCTGGCGCGTTTTGCGCGAGAAAAACAGAACCAGCTGTGGAAAGATTGATAGAATTTGCGGCTGATGGAAAAGATTGTTGTGGCTGTGGGAAGCACGCGCCGGCCGAAAGTCAACGCGGTAACCGAAGCACTCGCCTCGATTCGCAATCTGTTCGAAAATTCGCCGGAATTTGAAGTGGTGGGCATGGAGGTGGAGAGCGGAGTGCGGCACACTCCCCTGACGCGCGAGGATTTGATGGCTGGGGCGCGGCAACGGGCGGAGGCATTGGCGCGGGTGGCGCGCGACGGAGCGCATCCGTGGAAATATTTTGTGGGGCTGGAAGGTGGCTTCGATGTGATACCAGGATTGGATGCGATGCCGAGTCTGGACGCGGTGCCGGAACTGGACGTAGTGCGTGAGGCGCAGCAGCGCTGGGTGTTTCTGGAGAGTTGGGCGTATGTGGCGGATTTGTCGGGGCGCGGAGCTTTTGGGCGGTCCGGATCGGTTCTGGTGCCGGAGGCTTTGGCGGAGACCGTGGTGGATGATGGCATCGAGCTTTCGGAGGCGATTGACGCGTTTGCGAATGGGCATAATATTCGCGATGCGGAGGGGGCTTGGGGGATACTTACGCAGAATTTGATTACGCGGCAGGAGTCGTTTCGCGTGGCGGTGATTAATGCGTTTGCGCCGTTCTTTAATCGCGCGATTTACTCCAGGGAATAGCGAAGCGGGTTGGGGATAATGGCAGTGGCTAGTGTTTAGTGGATAGTGGCTAGAAAAGTTGTGGCGACGATTGTGGCACTGCGGGGCATGAATTTTCACCGCGCTGTGTGCTAGCCTGATGGTTGGCGCGTGATTTTCAGATCGTAGAGGCCATGGAGGCGTAACGCGTGGACATCGTTAAGGGGAACATGGGGTGGATCGAGGTGGTGGTGGGCCCGATGTTTTCGGGGAAGAGCGAGGAATTGATACGGCGTTTGCGGCGGGCGGAGATCGCCAAGCAGCGGGTGCAGATATTCAAGCCGGTGATTGATGTGCGCTATGCGAAGAATGGGATTGTGTCGCATTCCGGGTTGGAGCTGGATTCGGAATTGGTGAAGGATGGGGCGGACATTTTGACGAAGGTGGCGCCGCGGACGGAAGTTGTGGGGATTGATGAGGCGCAATTTTTGGGCGAGTCGGTGGTGGAGAGTTGCGTGAAGCTCGCGGATATGGGGAAGCGGGTGATTGTGGCGGGGCTGGATACGGATTTCATGGGGCGTCCATTTGAGCCGATGCCGCGTTTGTTGGCTGTGGCTGAAGAGATTGTGAAGCTGCTGGCGATTTGCATGCGGTGCGGGAATCCGGCGGTGCATACGCAGCGTTTGGTGGCCTCAGAGGAATTGATTGTGGTGGGGGCGGGGAATATGTACGAGGCGCGCTGCCGGCGGTGCTTCGAGCCGAATTTGGCTCACGAGAAGATCGAAGAGGCGAAGGCTGCGGCGGCTCCGCGAGCGCAGACCGCGGCAGGATAGAAGTGTTCCTACCTTGATTTGCCGCGCCGAGGCGACCGGCGCGGGGGATACCTGCAACCATCCGGTCCGTTGGCGAATCCATATTCACGGAAGGGCCAAAACACACTAGAATAGGCGCTGACCGATAGCCATGTACTACCGGACTACCATCGTGTTGGCCGTGGCGCTGGCTCTATGCGCCGATTTAAGGGACGTGAATCGCTATCGCACGCCCCTGCTACCCGACCCGCCGGATTTGGGTTCATTGCCGGCTGCCGGGCCCCTGCCGGAAGTCTATCTCTCCGTCCAGCAAACTTCCGGAAAACACGAGCCGCTGCAGCCGCAATCGCGGCTGGAAATCGTGCGCTACGTGGCGGGCGAATTCGCGAAGGTGCGCAAGCCGATCCCTGCTGGAAAAAAGGGCTTCAAGATCGAAGTGGGAAAGAAGATTGACGATGGCGATTTGCGGAATGCGTTGCGTTCGCATGGTCAGGCCGCAAATCCCGGCGATACGGTGCAGGTGACGGGGATCGAGTTTCATCCCAAAGAGATCGTGATTGAGATCAACGGCGGCGGGAAAAGCCATTTCAATATTCGCGACCATCTGCAGATCGGGATGGGAGGCGGAATGGATCCGATGCCGGTCTCGAACACGCCGCAGCGGCCGAATGGCGGGACTTTGATATTGGATTTCGGGAAGCCCGTGCCGGACATGAGTGCGGACGATTTGATGACGGACCTGCAAGCGTTCCTCGATTTTTCGAAGGAACACTCGGGCGCGGTGAATTGGATCGACACTTTGCCGCTGCCATTCAAGCAGGCGATTACGGATCATACAGCTCTGGTGGGAATGAATCACGACATGGTGCTGGCGGCGCTGGGGCGTCCCGAACATAAAGTGCGCGAGCGGGACCCGGATGGTACGGAGACCGAGGATTGGATTTACGGAACGCCGCCGGCGCGGACGACTTTCGTGACGTTCACGGGAGACAAAGTGATTCGCGTGAAGGAATTTGATTGATCGTGCATTGAGAGTATTTTTTGCCGCGTGCTGGCCTCGCCGATTTGATATAGTTTCACGTTCGAGACAGTGTAGTTCGCTGCAGTAGCTTCCGCTGTTGGAGTGGCCTCAGTCGAGCCATCTGCGAACGAGCGCGAGTTGCGCGCAGTTTCAAACTGAATTTGTAGGGAGCACCTACTAAGCCGCATTTTGGGGCACATTCTGGGGACTCGCGAGAGCCCCGTCGGAGGAGTCATGGCAATCAAGGTGGGGATTAATGGATTCGGGCGCATCGGGCGGAACATTTTTCGCGCGGCGCTGAACGACCCGGCGATTGAAGTGGTGGCGGTGAACGACATCACGGACTCGAAGACCTTGGCGTATTTGCTCAAATACGATTCGATTTTGGGGAATTTGCCGAATAAGGTGACCCACACGGACGATTCAATTTCCGTGGACGGGAAGAGTTTCAAGGTGTTTCGCGTGAAGGATCCGGGGGAGCTGGATTGGTCGTCGGTGGGCGCGACGATCGTGGTGGAATCGACGGGATTATTTACCAAGGGCGCGGATGCGCGGAAACATATTCGCGGGACCGTGAAGAAAGTAATTATTTCGGCGCCGGCGACGGATCCGGATCACACCCTGGTGCTGGGCGTGAATGAGAAGACTTACGATGCGGCGAAGCATCAAGTGATTTCGAACGCTTCGTGCACGACGAACTGTTTGGCTCCCGTGGCGAAGGTTTTGCAGGATACGTTTGGGATTAATGTGGGGACGATGACCACCATTCACTCGTATACGAATGACCAGAAGCTGCTGGATCTGCCGCACAAGGATTTGCGGCGGGCGCGGGCAGCGGCGCTTTCGATGATTCCGACTTCTACCGGCGCGGCGAAGGCTTTGCAGTTGGTGATTCCGGAGCTGAAGGGGAAGTTGGATGGTTATGCGATGCGGGTGCCGACGCCGAATGTGAGCGTCGTGGATTTGACGGTGTTTACGGAGAAGCCTGCAACCGTGCAGAGCGTGAATGCGGCTTTCAAGGCGGCGGCCGATGGGCCGATGAAGGGGATTTTGCAGTACGAGGAAGAGGAGTTGGTGTCCATTGATTTTCGCGGGAACCCCCATTCTTCGATTGTGGATTCTGGTTATACGCGCGTGGTGGGGACGAATTGCGTGCAGGTGCTTTCTTGGTACGACAACGAGTGGGGTTATTCATCGCGTTGCCGGGATTTAATTAAGTTTTTGGCGAAGTAGTGCGGACGGTTGACGGGTGCTTGGTACTGTCCGTGGCCGCTCGGGTCGTTTGGGAGTAGGACTTGAGTTCACGGCTCGCGGGAAAGGCACCGCGAGAGGTACGGGCGCTGCGCGTCCGGTTTTTTTTGTCGTGGCTAAAGCCACGACCCACAAGGAACTGTCACTTGCTTGCGTGATGTGATGGGCGGTCTGCGTTTCGCCTGCAGCTTGCCCGAAAGGCAGATTCGTCGGGCGCAGAGCGCCCTCGGAATGACACCGTGCTTTTTTATTGTTGTGAGTTCAGTCGTTCGTTTGAGTTGTTCTTAAGAATTAGGACGCTGGTCACGATTGGATGACACCGCGGATATGAACAAGCTTTCGATACGGGATTTGGAGATGGCGGGGAAGCGCGTTTTTGTGCGCGTGGATTTTAACGTGCCGATGTCGGCGGGGAAGGTGGAGGACGACACGCGGATTCGCGCGACTTTGCCTACTTTGCGTTGGGCGATGGAGCGCGGGGCGCGGGTGGTGCTGGCTTCGCATTTGGGGCGGCCGAAGGGCAAAGTGGATTTAAAATATTCGCTGGGGCCGGTGGTGGGTCGGTTGGAGGAATTGTTGGGAAACAAGAGAGTTGCGTTCGCGGCGGATTGCGTGGGGGCGGATGCCGAAGCTAAGAGCAAGGCTTTGCGCGACGGTGACGTGTTGTTGCTGGAAAATGTGCGATTTCATCCGGAGGAAGAGGCGAACGACGCGGAATTTGCGCGGAAGCTGGCGGCGCTTTGCGATGGGCTGTTTGTTTGCGATGCGTTTGGATCGGCGCATCGCGCGCATGCTTCGGTGGTGGGGATTACGAAGTTTGTGCGGCAGTCGGCGGCTGGTTTGCTGATGGAAAAGGAGCTGGCTTATCTGGGGAAGGCGATTTCGCAGCCGGATCGTCCGTTTGTGGCGGTGCTGGGCGGGGCGAAGGTGTCGGACAAGATTGAAGTGGTGCAGAATTTGATGAAATTGGCTGATGCGATGTTGATCGGCGGGGCGATGGCTTATACCTTTTTGAAGGCGCAGGGATTGCCGATCGGGAAATCTTTGGTGGAGAACGACAAGTTGGATTTGGCGCGCGATCTTTTGAATGAGGCGCAGCAGCACAAGTTCCGTTTGGTTTTGCCGGTGGATCATGTGCTGGCGGAGTCGTCTGATTCGGCGGCTACGCGCGTGACCGATATTGCGCATACGCCGGATGGCTTGATGGGGTTAGACATCGGGCCGAAGACCGTGGAAATATTTCGCAAGGAAATTGCTACGGCGCGGACGATTGTGTGGAACGGGCCGCTCGGGATGTTTGAGAAGCCGGCGTTTGCGCAGGGGACTTTGGCGATTGCGCGGGCGGTGGCGGCGGCTTCTGCGGCGGGAGCGACTTCGATTGTGGGTGGAGGGGATTCGGTGGCGGCGGTGGAGCAGTCGGGATTGGCTTCGCAGATTTCGCATATTTCTACCGGGGGCGGGGCTTCACTTGAATTTTTGGCTGGGGAGAAATTGCCTGGGGTGGAGGCGCTTTCGGATTCGGCGGGGAAGTAGCGGTGGTGCTGGGTTAGACAGCGGGGAGGCAAGCCTCCCCTTGCAACAAGCGGCAGCAAGCTGCCGCACTCCCTGATGGTGGCGGTGATCGAGCGGCGACCCTTGCGACAGATTTTGGTGCTGCTGACTGGCGCGGGGTATTTTTTGGTGAGTGAGGAGAGAGCTTGCGGCGACCGGTGATTGCTGGGAATTGGAAGATGTATAAGACGCGGGAGGGGGCGCGGGCGTTTTTTGAGGCGTTCAAACCCTTGGTGGCCGGGACGCATTCTTGCGACATCATTGTGGCGCCGCCTTTTACGGCGATTGCGGCTTCGGTGGAGGCGGCGCGCGGGAGCAATATTACGATTGCGGCGCAGAACGCGCATTGGGAGCGCGAAGGGGCGTTTACCGGCGAGATTTCGATGGAGATGATTTCTGATTGCGGGTGCGAGGCGGTGATTGTGGGGCACTCGGAGCGGCGGCAGTATTTTGGGGAGACGGACGAGACGGTGAATCGCAAGCTGAAGGCGGCGTTGGCGGCGGAACTGATGCCGATTGTTTGCTTAGGGGAAAGCCTGGCGGAGCGCGAAGCGAATATGACGCATGCAGTGCTGAAACGGCAGTTCGAAGGCGGAATGGCCGCGTTGACCGCTGAGGACTTCTCGCGTATTGTTGTAGCTTACGAGCCGGTTTGGGCGATCGGCACGGGCAAGACCGCCACCCCTGAAATTGCCGAGGAAGTTCACCGTTATCTCCGGGGACTTGCTGCCAAACATTTTTCCGCCGAACAAGCGTCGGCAGTGCGGATTTTGTACGGCGGCAGTGTGAAGCCGGACAACATCAAGGCGCTGATGGCCGAGGCGGAGATTGACGGCGCGCTGGTGGGTGGGGCGAGTTTGGACCCGAAATCGTTCGCGGCGATCGTGAATTTCTAGGGTCGCTAACTTTTGGACTGATTGGGAGTGGAAATGCCAAGTTGGGCAAAATGGGGTTTGTCGCTCGCGGTCGCGATTGGATTGATATCCATCGGCTGGCGGGTGATACCGGTGCTTGTGACGTTGCACATCGTGGTGTGCTTCGTGCTGATTATCGTGATCATGCTGCAGAGCGGCTCGGCAGCGGATTTGGCCGGCGCATTCGGCGGGGCTGGGAGCCAGACGGCATTTGGACCGCGCGGCGCGGCGACGTTTCTATCGCGTGCGACGACGTGGTGCGCGATCGTCTTCATGATGACTTCACTGGCGCTTTCGGTGAAGCGCACGCCGAACGAATCGTTGGGCACTGGCTCGGTGCTGGAGCAGACGCAGAAGTCCGGAACGGCGCCGGCGCCGGCGAAACCGGCGGCTCCGCCGATTCAGATACCAATTCAGCCTTCGCAGCAGCCGACGCCAGCGCCAGTGCAGCAACCGGCGCCGAGCCCGGCTCCCAAGAAATAGCGGCTTCTGCTATACTTCGACAGGTTTTTGCCGGCAAGTTTGAATGAAATGCGGTCGTGGCGGAACTGGCAGACGCACCAGCTTGAGGGGCTGGCGGTAGCAATACCGTGGTGGTTCGAATCCACTCGACCGCACCAACCTTCTTTCGACTCAGTCTTCCGTTAAGATTTGCAAATTCCGCTTCGCTCGGCGCCGAAGAATCTCGCGCGCACGTCAAATTCGACCGCTTAACACGGAGTCCACTGAGAAAACCTGGAGGACACCGAGACGTTGAGATGACTTCTTGCGTCAGCGTGCCCGTTCGCGCTACCTAAAAGTCTGCGCCTTCGGTGCTATGCTGCAGGGCATTTTTTATTTCGCAGAATCGTTCTTGATATTCGTGGTCCGTTATATATGATGTGCTGTTTTGAAATTCACTTCCCTCGTACCAGAACCCCCATAAACATTGGATTTATTGATGTTTCTGCCCATCGCGTTGCCTATGGTTCGCTGCCGCAGCATCAAAGAAGGGGAACGTAATAGTCAACGGTCGTTCTCGTCAACATCTGTGAACAACGGAACAGATGTGGTGGTGACAAAATTAGGGACAGTGATTTCCCCCGACTAGACTGCGGAACAGTGAATTCGTTTTCATTCGCGCTTAAACTGAGCGTGTCGTACGGAGGCGGTCAATGCAAACTCACGGTGCCGACTGGAAGAGCCGATTTAAGAGATGGAAATTGGAGTGTGCTGCGGTCTTGATTTTCCTGATATGCGGTCACGCCGCTTTGCACGTTGAACCGCGATTCCCGATTTACGATGGCCAAACGACTGTTTCTACGTTGCAAGTCAGCGGAGCGAACGTAGCAGCGGGCACGTACTCATGGAGCAGCAACGGCTCCCGTTGGGGCGGGGTCTGACAGCGGCAAATTGCGTCCGCAGATTGACGCGGATGGCGAGAGAAGAATTCCTCTCTGTCTCCTCTAGAAAGAGGAGCAACACGTTCTAAATCGTTCGCCTCAATCTTAAGAAAGACCTCTCAGACCCCGCATGCTCACGACTCGCTTGATGCGCTCTGCGATACCGACCCAACCGACTTTTTCCTGGTCTCTTTGCCTTTCAGTTGTTCGAGCATGCTCGCTTTGTAGTTGAGAGCGTACAGAAAATTCAGGATGTCTTCTACGACGTCGATTGCCAGACTCAATTCAGGCTCTGCGGGGAAGATGAGTTTGTGTACTGCATCGTTTCCGATGAACCGAAAGCCGTGAAGGTTCTTGACAATCTCTTCAGGAAGTATGTCTGTCATGTGGTCGATTTTCGCTTCTAAATCGCGCCCTCTAATTTTCTTATCCCTGCAAATTCCTTCAATCACAGCCCTCAACCCCGCTGCGCAAAGCAAATGTGATTTGTCATTGAAAGCGTTGATTGTTTCGATGTAAACTCTCTGCAACTTCGACGGCAACTTCTGAAATATCTTGAAGGACCGAAATCCGATTGCGCGCTTCGGATGATAAAGGGTAACGTACTCCTGAGAGAACTCCCCGTCACTGTCCTGAGAGACCATAAAATCAGCGGTGCTGTATTCCTCAAGTGTACACGTTTCGCAACCCGCGCAAATCCACAGTCGCCATTCACCGTATTCGCTTTGTTCATCGCCCTCTTCTGAACGGTGGTCGAACGGGCGTGCATGCGCGAGTTTGTGGTTTGTGACCACCTTGCAGCAGTTACAAAAAATACGACATGAATCTGTGGGCTTTGAATCGTTCACTCGACTCACCATCCGCTTGGCTTCGGCTAACACTACCAACAGATACCGATTCCGTCAATCAACAGACCCTCTAACACGACGACTGTTGAACCAGTGGGTCTGCTGTGATACGAATGGCGAGTTGTCCATTGGAGGGAAACGATGGCGAACGATTTCGAGATGCCCAAGGATGATGCAAAGACAAAAAAGAAACGGCCAGGGTCTTCGGACGGTGCGCGGAAAGGAAGCGACCGAGGAAGCAGAGGCAATGAGAGAAAGTCTCGAAAACGTCGAGGACGCCTGGGAGGACGAAAATAGCCTCTCCGCCAGCGGTTCTTCGTACCGTTCTCCCGATGAGGGGTTGAGAATGGAATCTGCGCCCGCAGTGATGGCGAAAATGTTGCACGAAAATCTGGTCGCGGGACGTTCCACCGACGTACTGGTCGAAACGCTTCACATCCCTGAACACCACGTTGAAGTATTCCGCGAAAAGGTTGCGCTCTATCGAGAAGCAGTAATCCTCATGCGGCTAATCGCTGAATCGAAGCAACAGGAAAGGTTCGCCTCCGTTCAGCGCGCGTATGAGGAAATTCTGTTTGGTGCCACCCCAACACGGGAGGGCTTAGAGAAATTGAAGGCTCTGAAGGACGCGATGGCGGATTTGCGCGAAATCGCTCAGGAGAATTCGCGGCATGCCTCATGGGCACGACAATGGTTTGCGGATATGGGCTACGATGTAACCAATCCCATAACAAACTCTCTTCTAGCGATGACTTGGATGGAGGAATACATTGGCACGGCGAAGGCAATTAAAGAGTGCTTAGCAGTTATGCCGTGAACCCTTGCTTCTCTTAAACAGAAAATTAAATCGGAGTGCTGGCGAAAACAAGCGGATTATTTCGGCGTGACGGATAGCGGCAAACTACGTCCGCAGATTGATGCGGCGTTCGGCGAATGACGCTAGGGTTTGTAGAAAATCCCAACGAGTATCAATGCTGACCCCACCAGAAGCACCGCGAACGCCGACCACGTTAAAACAGTGACCGACAACGGCATCTTAACTTGTCCGTCTTTTCCCAAATAGTCTTTCGCAGGGCGTGGCCTATGCGCTTTTGCGAGCAAGTATGCGAAGAGGGTAATCACTCCGCTACCGCCGATGAAAATCCACAACGCTGACCGCAGCGCGAGAAACCACGACCATGAGTGAGACAGAACGTAAAGAATCGTCACAACAATGTAGGCTAGGCACAGCCACTTCTCCATTCCTTTCATCGGCGGGCAGGATACCGTGCGGATGTTACGCGGGTCAACGAGGCGTTACGTTCGATTTTCGTAAGTGCTAGAATCTCGGCGAGGCACTGACCATGAACCAAACGACGCCGGGTGGTATCGCTTTGTTTCTTCCCTTTATTATTATCTCGCTGCTCTTTCTGCCGCCAGTCGCACGGATACTGCGACGAACCGGGGCACAGTCCGTGGTGGTGCTTGATTGCGTGGTTTCCTTTGGTGACTTTCATTGGAGTTTGGATACTCGCCTACGTTCCGTGGCCTGCCGTCGACAAAAGTTCAAACTGAAAGTCGGTGCTCGCAAGGCGCAACTTGCAATCGCGTCGCGGCGGACATGCTAGAATCCCTGCAATGGCTGTCTTTCTGCCTATCTTGGCGGTTGTGGGGTCACTTGGTGGAGTGGTGCTTGGCGGATAGCGTATGCCCATACCGCCCGATTGGTTCTATAAAAGGGGAAGTCAAGAAAAAACACTTCCGCATCGGCCGGAATTTTTCTTGCTTCGCAGCCCACTTGATTGAGCAGGATCTGTTCTGACCGTCCGCACCATGTGCTCGGTTGCTGGACACCTTGGCCCAGCGATTGGGGTTTTCTCTACCAGCGGTTTTCATCGCTTCTGCGCAACGAAGCCTGTCCGTTCCGAAACCAGCAAAGCAGAATGCGGTCAATTGTGGCGACCATGGTTCTATCCGGGACTCGTGGCCCATAGCTTTTTCTGGTTGTCCGAGAGGGCCTAGGGTCGCGTGTGAGACTCGGTGCCCGAAGCACGCAGGGCCTAACTAATCGGCTGAGACTCGCTCTCGAACCAGAGTGTCTCGAGAACCTGACAGCCACCGCCAGAGAAATCCCCAGAGATGGAGCGGACTCGATCCGAGACACTCAAGCTGTTTGTGATTTCAGATATTGGGCGTCGAAGCTTACTCCTCTCTTCCAGACGATCAAGACAATGGTGGCGATCTTTCTCGCCAGGGTCAGGCGCGCCATCTCCGGCCTCATCCCTTTGGCCACCAAGGCTGCGTAGAATTCCTGGAACGGACCCGGTTTGACCGAAGCGATGGTCGCGGCACTCTTAAACAGGTTCTTCAGATCGTGATTGCAGTCTCGGTTGAGTCCGCGAACCGATATCTGCTTCCTGTGTCTTTGCAGCTGTCCTTGGACCTTACGATAATCGGCACTGCTGTGCATTTCGATGCCGAAGCCGCTGTATTTCCAGAGCGGTCGCTTGGTGCGGAAGCGGTGTGGTGTCTGGATCAGCGCGATCAACAGCGCCGCCCGGATCGGACCGATCGCAGGGATCTGGCGGAGCAGCTTCGTCGCTGGGTGCTTCTTACTTTCGGCGAGCAGCTCGCGCCGCACTTCGTGGCGCAACGGTCTCAAGGCATCGAGTTGTTGATAGTAAAACTCGGCCCGGCGAAGCACTCCCACCTCGCTGATCTTGGCAAGCCACTCGGCACGATGACGTGGCGCATATCCGTTTGCAACGGAATGACGCTATCCATCCGATGAACTTTGTCGTGTCAGCCGATTCGGTGCGGTTCGCTTTGTACGCCTTTCCGATAGCGTTCCAAAGGGTCGAGGCATTGCGGCAGTGGTGCGACGCGAATCCAAATTCGCTTTGACTCGCGGGAATCAAAGTTCGCTCATTAGTCCGCCACGCAATTCGCAATCACTTGCACCACGTTCGCAACCACTGCCTGAATGTTCGGCAGCGTCAGCGCGTTATCGGGCAGAGCAAGGTCGGAGTGTGATGCAACGTCGTCGAGGGAACTTGTTCGGCAACGCCACTTATCAGGCGAGGTCTTCCGATTCTCTCAGGTTCGCGACGACGATTTCTCTTTCGTTCGCTTCTTTCGTCGCTTCGCGGGTCGGGCGTTCTTATCGCGCGCTGCGTGTATCTCACTGTTATGCGGAGGTTTGTAATCAAGCGAAGGTAGTTGGTCAACAGGAATCAGGTCGCGCGGATAGACCGCATTCAAAACGTAGCCAGTCTGAGTTGAGGTCCAACTTCCCGGACCGTTCAATTGCCAACCGGACTTCGACGGGAAATTTCCGAATAAACTTTCGACGTACAGCCCCAAGGTAACTTTTTCTGCCTCAAGGCGAATCGTCTTTAGCGTGACAATAGAACCCACGACACCAGCGGTGGGTGCGTACGTCAGGGCAAATTCCATCTTCGCTTGGTCACCATCGAAACGAACCGGGGGAACATCTTTGAACACGTATATGCCGAGGTGCCACATGTTGGTCTCGTCAGGTCTCCACAATCTGTAATAGAAGTCAGGTGGTTCAAAAGCGACGAGTTTTTCTTCTTGGTCGGTTTCCTCGAAATCCTCTAGCCCCCATGCGGTAATACCTACGCTCGGGCCGGAGGTACTGGGATTAGAAAATGGCCGCGCCATTACGCCGAGCCCCTTAGGCTCTCCGGTGTTGGGGTCCCGACCAGAAATAATCGTGCCCTGATTCTCACTTGAGAATTGAGCGAACCCATCAACGTGGTAACTCAATTTCGTGCGGTTTTCAGCCGTAAACCCCGCGCACTCGGTCCACTTCACTAAGTGCTTCCCGGCCTTGTCAAACATTCGAGGGTTAATCATCTGCTTAAACAGGAATCCGCTATGTGCTTTGTGGTAGGGAGCAAGAACTGAAAAACCCCCACCGTTCAGGCTGATAATCTTCGTAATCTTGTACAGTGGCTTTCCCGCGACGGGCCGGATGGCGACTGTCCACTTGACCTGACCGGGGGTTTTTGTACCAGCGGGAGTGAGAGAGAATTCACTCTGGAGGGAAGCTGGTATGCCGATGAGGAAATACAAGCCGGAGCAGATTGTGACACTGCTGCGGCAGGTTGAAGTGGAACTAGCCAACGGGAAAACCACTCCGCAAGCCTGCAAAGAAGCCGAGATCACCGCACAGACTTACTACCGCTGGCGGAAAGAATTCGGCGGATTAAAACTCGATCAAGCCAAACGTCTCAAGGAGCTGGAGCGGGAGAACGCCAAGCTGAAGCGGCTAGTGGCGGAGCTGTCGCTGGAGAAGCAAATTCTGAAGGACGTGGCAGAGGGAAACTTCTAAGCCCTGAGCGGCGACGTGGCGCGGTCAGGCATGCACGCGAGAGCTACCGGGTATCGGAGCGGCATGCCTGCCGGCTGCTGGGGCAGTGGAGAGGGACACAACGCTACGAGGTGATTTATCGAAGCGACGAAGATGCGTTGACGCGAGAGATCGTGACGCTAGCCAGCGAATACGGGCGCTACGGTTATCGGCGGATCACCGCTCTGCTGCGGGATCGCGGTTGGCCTGTGGGCAAGGATCGCGTGCAGCGGATCTGGCGACGCGAGGGGTTGAAAGTACCGCAGAAACAAAGGCCGCGAGCTAGGTTGTGGTTGAACGACGGATCGTGCCTTCGCTTGCGGCCGGAACGAGCGAACCATGTGTGGAGCTACGATTTCGTGAGCGCGATGACCCACGACGGCAGGACGCTGCGGATGCTGACGCTGATCGACGAGTACACACGGGAGTGTTTAGCGATCCATGTGGCGAGAAGACTGGGGAGGTACGAAGTGATCGAAGCGCTGGCGGACGTGATGCTGAACCGGGGAATCCCGGAAAACATTCGCTCGGACAACGGTCCGGAGTTCGTGGCCGAGGAATTACGGAAGTGGTTGGCGAAAGTGGGCACAGGGACGCTGTACATCGAACCGGGGAGTCCTTGGGAGAACGGCTACTGTGAAAGCTTCAACGGAAAGTTGCGAGACGAATGCCTGAACGGAGAGATTTTCTATTCGCTGAAGGAGGCACAGGTGGTGATCGAGAAATGGCGGGTGGTCTATAACACGCTTCGACCGCACTCAGCGCTGGGCTACAGGCCGCCGGCGCCGGCGGCGTTCGCGCCGCAAAGGGTGGCTCTCCGGTCGCCTACGGCTCCCTACGAGCCACCCTTTGCATCTTTACCCGACGAGGTTGTGATGTAAACTCTCTCACTCGCCGTGGTACAAAAGCTCGGGCTGGTCAAGCGGCGTGAGGTGCGCAACACGCGCAGCAGACCGTTGCTGGAATCGCTGAAACAATGGTTCGAGGAAACCTTAGGGAAACTCTCGCGAAAATCCGATACGGCCCTGGCCGTTCGCTACGCACTCGGACGGTGGGCAGCGCTGCTGCGCTTCTGTGATGACGGCGGCATCGAAATCGACAATAATGCTGCAGAGCGAGCGTTGCGGGTCGTGGCTCTGGGCAGAAAGAACTTTCTTTTTGCGGGCTCCGATGGCGGTGGAGAAAGTGCCGCGGCGATCTACAGCCTGGTCGGCAGTGCCAAGCTAAACGGAATCGATCCCGAAAGTTATCTACGGAACGTGTTGTCCCGTATTGCGGATCATCCGATCAAGTGCATCGAGGAGTTGCTCCCGTGGAACGTCGCCGCAAGTCTACAGCTTCCCAAACAAGAGGCGGCCTAAACGAAGACGCCGCCACGAACGTTCCCACCAACAGTCCCAGAGCTGCCCTACATCGAAGAGACCCTCGAAAACGGCGGAATCACTATCGGAATCATTCCTCCGTTGAGCGAATGTGTCGCTGTGGCTCACGAGGGGCGCCACACCCTAGCCATGCTGAAACGCCAGAAAGGTGAGTCCCTGGCACAGTTGCTGTTCCGTCTGGATCACGCCATCGCCAGGGCTCACACCGACGACATTTTCACAGACGAGATAAACCCGCAGTCAAAATAGCAGCCCCCCTAGCAGTTGCATCCCTTCGGCACAAGACGGCCTGAAGCGAACGCTTACCCGAAATCAGCAGATAACCGTGGACGGGTAGCAGGCGGTCAACAATCCATTCCTGCGGCGTGTCTGGTAAATCTGCGACGAACGGAATGTTGCGAGTCACCCAGGATGACAACGCCGTTTTCGTTAGACCGTCCCATCTTTCCTTGAAATCGATTGGAAGGGTTGCCGCCAGTTCGCCGACATCTTTTGCTTCGGAGAAAGACAGAGTATGAATTTTCTCAGGCGGCAATAGACGTTTGATGTTGTCCATACAAATTTGTCCCGCCGCATCTTGGTCACCGACGATGAAAATGCGACCTGCCTTGGTCGTCAGGTGCTTCAGGACTTCGGGTTCAATCTGGGATTGTTTGGCATTGATGACTGACACGGCGGTGTAGCCGTTTTCGTGAAGCACCGCAGCGTCCAGTTCGGACTCAACAATGTAGACATCACAGCCTGCGGTCACTGCATCAATGTTGAACAAACCTTTTTGCGACACGGAGTGCTGCTGAATGAATTCTTTCGTCTTCAGGTTCCGTGCCTTCAGCGTGTAAAAGGTGTCGCCCAGGCGGTACGGTGCAACTAAAAATACCTGCCCGTAGTTTTCTGCGATTTTGAATCCCATACTGTTGAGGGTCGCTGCGGACGGTGTCTTGCTGTTCGGACGGCTGGCACGCAAGATTGAAACATCGGCATCGGTAACTTCCCGTCCTGATTTCGTCCTGACCAGCCCGAGCTTTTGTACCACGGCGAGTGAGAGAGTTTACATCACAACCTCGTCGGGTAAAGATGCAAAGGGTGGCTCGTAGGGAGCCGTAGGCGACCGGAGAGCCACCCTTTGCGGCGCGAACGCCGCCGGCGCCGGCGGCCTGTAGCCCAGCGCTGAGTGCGGTCGAAGCGTGTTATAGACCACCCGCCATTTCTCGATCACCACCTGTGCCTCCTTCAGCGAATAGAAAATCTCTCCGTTCAGGCATTCGTCTCGCAACTTTCCGTTGAAGCTTTCACAGTAGCCGTTCTCCCAAGGACTCCCCGGTTCGATGTACAGCGTCCCTGTGCCCACTTTCGCCAACCACTTCCGTAATTCCTCGGCCACGAACTCCGGACCGTTGTCCGAGCGAATGTTTTCCGGGATTCCCCGGTTCAGCATCACGTCCGCCAGCGCTTCGATCACTTCGTACCTCCCCAGTCTTCTCGCCACATGGATCGCTAAACACTCCCGTGTGTACTCGTCGATCAGCGTCAGCATCCGCAGCGTCCTGCCGTCGTGGGTCATCGCGCTCACGAAATCGTAGCTCCACACATGGTTCGCTCGTTCCGGCCGCAAGCGAAGGCACGATCCGTCGTTCAACCACAACCTAGCTCGCGGCCTTTGTTTCTGCGGTACTTTCAACCCCTCGCGTCGCCAGATCCGCTGCACGCGATCCTTGCCCACAGGCCAACCGCGATCCCGCAGCAGAGCGGTGATCCGCCGATAACCGTAGCGCCCGTATTCGCTGGCTAGCGTCACGATCTCTCGCGTCAACGCATCTTCGTCGCTTCGATAAATCACCTCGTAGCGTTGTGTCCCTCTCCACTGCCCCAGCAGCCGGCAGGCATGCCGCTCCGATACCCGGTAGCTCTCGCGTGCATGCCTGACCGCGCCACGTCGCCGCTCAGGGCTTAGAAGTTTCCCTCTGCCACGTCCTTCAGAATTTGCTTCTCCAGCGACAGCTCCGCCACTAGCCGCTTCAGCTTGGCGTTCTCCCGCTCCAGCTCCTTGAGACGTTTGGCTTGATCGAGTTTTAATCCGCCGAATTCTTTCCGCCAGCGGTAGTAAGTCTGTGCGGTGATCTCGGCTTCTTTGCAGGCTTGCGGAGTGGTTTTCCCGTTGGCTAGTTCCACTTCAACCTGCCGCAGCAGTGTCACAATCTGCTCCGGCTTGTATTTCCTCATCGGCATACCAGCTTCCCTCCAGAGTGAATTCTCTCTCACTCCCGCTGGTACAAAAACCCCCGGTCAGGTCAGTTTGATTTCCTGCATATTGTACTGCGGCGGTCTTGGCTTGTTGCTGGGTTGCTGGTTATTGCCTGGTGTGCGTTGCGATGGGACTGCGAGTGTGCTGTTCATTGTATTTCCCTTTTCCGCAGATATTACTTGCGGAGTAATGCAACTGCTTGCCTTTCTGGTTCTGTTGCCTTTGTCACATTGCTGTGAACAAACTGGATTTACTTCGCCGCTTCTGCGGCTTGTCGTTTACGCCGTGCGATACCATCGGCAATGAACTGCCGAATCAGGTGGCTGGACTTCAACCCCGCAGGGTCGGTCTTGACAATTTCTGCCAGTCCCTTCACTTGGGATGGCGAGAGCAATACGGTTGTGCGTAGCATCGTCAAATCCTCCATATAAAAGTGCTGCTACTTAAGACAAGAAAAGTCCGAATCCTGAGCCTGCTTTCACAGGTACACTGTGAAAACATTGGGAAAATCGCCGATTTTCTACGATTGACAGTGATTCACAGGCTGGTAGACTGCCGCCGTGCAGCGGGGACACATCTTCAAGTTTCGGGGAAAATGGTTCGTCAAATACTACGATGTCGTGCTAGCGAACGGCATCCGTACATCCAAGCGCGTCTGCAAGAAACTAGCGCCCGTCAATGAAACCTGGCGGAAGAAATCAGATGTGCAATCACTGGCGGATAAAATCTTGGCTCCGATTAACTCGGGTGCGGTCGCGCCTGAATCTTCCATGATGGTTTCAGATTTCATTGAAAATCACTATCTGCCCCACGTCAAAAGGTCGTTGCGTGCCAGCACACACAAAGATTACCGAGACTTGTATCGGTATCACGTCAAAGATAGACTCAACGACAAAATGAGCTTGCGTGACTTCCGCACCGTTCACGGACAAAGACTGATTCGCAGCATTGACGGCATCGGACACACCAGCCTGCTTCGTGTGAAATCATTTCTCTCAGGCGTTTTCACCTATTGCAAACAGGAAGGAATACTGGACGGCGTGAACCCGATGCAGGGTGTCAAAGTCCAGGGGCGACCATCCAAGCCCCGAATGCCTTCGTATAACATCGCCGAAATAGATACCGCCACATTTCTGCTGCCTGAACCCGCTCGCACAGTTTGGATTGTGGCAGCGTTCACTGGATTACGAGTATCGGAGATTCGGGGGCTACGCTGGGGTGACTTTGACGGTCAGTCTCTACAGGTCAGCCGTACCGTTTGGCGAACACACATCAACCCGCCGAAATCTTTTGAATCTGAAAATGCTGTGCCTGTTCTGCCCGCGATTGCGCGCATCCTGGAAGAACATAGAACAAGATGCAAGAACCCGACACCTGAGTCCTACATTTTCGCCAGCCGCACAGGAAGCCCCCGCAACCTGACAAACCTGGCGGAACGCATAATCCGACCACGCATCGAGAAGTGTCTGAAATGTGAGAAGCCGCGGGCAAAGCACGATAAAGAAACTCATCCGTTTGAAATAGACCCGTCGCTGACTTGGAAAGGCTGGCACGCTTTACGGAGAGGACTCGCAACCAATCTTTATGCACTGGGAATCCAACCCCGTGTGATACAGTCCGTCCTTCGACACAGCAGTATGGCGATGACGATGGATTTTTATGTGCAGGAAAACAAAGACGCAGCACGGGCGGCACTCAAGAATCTGTCGGATTTGTTCTATCCGCCTGAGTTGGGATTTTAGGGCTGAAAATAGTCAACGGTTCTGCTAAGTCCTTTACGCACTGACCGCTGACTATGATGAGATACTGTTTTGAAATCGGCCATGCGGTCCTATCGAACGCTTTTTTGCCACAGTTTTACGGGGAGCAAAAGCGATGCGGATCAGGAAACGCGCTAGCGGTTCTGCAGCAACTCCGGCTTTGTTGTCCCTCCTGTTGGTAATTCTGGTAGTCGCTACCGTGTACGTTTTTATTTCGGGAGCATACGCGCCGCCTCCTGCCATCACTGATGTGGGCCATGCGATTGATCATCAGTACGATCTGACGCTCGGCGTGGTGGCGACTGTGTTTATTTTGTCGCAGCTGGGATTGGCGTTTGTGATTTTCCGTTTTCGCGATCGGGGGCAGAAGGCGCATTTCACGCGCGGCAACAACACGATGGAAGTGATCTGGACTACGGCTACCGTAATTCTGTTCGTGGGACTGGGATTGATGGGCCGGAAGGCCTGGGCGGAAATGCGGTTCACGGAAGCTGCGCCGGGCGCGATTCCGGTGGAAGTGACGGGGAACCAGTTCGTTTTCAATTTTCGTTATCCGGGACCGGATGGAAAATTCGGGAAGCTGGACCCGAAACAGATCAGCGCTTCGACGGGGAACCCGCTGGGCATTGACCAGAACGATCCGGCGGGGAAAGACGACATCGTGGTGCCGACGCTGACCGTGCCGGTGAACCGCGAAGTGCAGCTGCTGATCCGTTCGCAAGACGTGATCCACAATTTTTACGTGCGCGAGCTGCGATTGCAGCAGGATGCCACTCCGGGCATGGTGGTGCCGCTGCATTTCACCGCGAACGCGATCGGGCAATACGAAATTGTATGCACGCAATTGTGCGGCTTGGGACATTCGCGGATGCACAGTTATTTGAATGTGGTGTCGGACGCGGATTACGCGGCTTTTCTGAAGCAGCAGGAAGCGGCCAACCAGTGATGACCCCGGTGCAGAAGCTCTCAGCGAAACTGATACGCGAGACCCACATTCCAGGAGGCCAGGCATGAGTTCGCACGCGCATACCGCTGGATCAGCTGTGCATGCGCCAATGGCAGAGCCCTCGGGTTTCATCCGGAAATATATTTTCAGCGTGGATCACAAGGTGATCGGCATCCAGTATTTTTTGCTGGCGCTGACGGCGGTGCTGATCGGGATCGTGCTTTCGATGCTGATGCGTTTTCACCTGGTGTGGCCCAACGCGACGCTGCCGTTCGTGAGCGGCGGGCAGATGTCGCAGGAGCAGTATCTGGCGCTGGTGACAATGCACGGGACCATCATGGTTTTCTTCGTGCTGACCACGGCGCCGCAGGGTGGCTTCGGCAATTATTTTTTGCCGATTCAGATTGGCGCGCCGGATATGGCGTTTCCGCGATTGAACATGCTTTCGTTCTGGGTGACGTTTCTGGCGTTCGTGTGCATCGTGGCGGCGTTCTTTGTTCCGGGCGGCGCGCCGATCAGCGGATGGACGGGTTACACGCCTTTGAGCGGGCTGGGCGAGATAACCGGGCCGGGCGAAGGTTGGGGCCAGACGATGTGGATCGCGAGCATCTCGCTGTTTTGTCTGGCGTCATTGCTGGGGGCGCTGAATTTCATTGCGACGACGATTGATTTGCGCGCGCCGGGAATGACGTTGATGCGGATGCCGCTGACGGTGTGGGGCTGGCTGGTGACGGCCGTTTTGGGCTTGCTGGCTTTCGGAGTGTTGCTGGCGGCTGGAATTCTGCTGTTGCTGGATCGTTCGGCGGGGACGAGTTTCTTTTTGCCGGCGGGATTGGTGGTGAACGATCAGATTCAGGCGCACAGCGGCGGTTCACCGCTACTGTGGCAGCACCTTTTCTGGTTTTTCGGACACCCGGAAGTGTATATCGCGATTCTGCCGGGGATGGGCGTTGCATCGCACGTGCTTTCGACATTTTCGCGCAAGCCGGTTTTTGGTTATCGGGCGATGGCTTTTGCGATCTGCACGATCGGGTTTCTGGGATTTATGGTGTGGGGCCACCATATGTTTTTGAGCGGGATGAGCCCTTATTCGGGATTTACGTTTTCGGTGCTGACGATGGCGATCGGCGTGCCCTCGGCGATCAAGACGTTTAACTGGCTGGGGACTTTGTGGGGCGGGAAAATACAGTTCAAAAGCCCGATGCTGTTTGCGTTGGGGTTTGTATCGCTGTTTGTTTCCGGCGGGCTTTCGGGGCTTTTCCTGGCGCAGCCGGCGATCGACAACATGCTGCACGCGACTTATTACGTGGTGGCGCATTTCCATCTGGTGATGGGCGTGGCGGCGATTTTCGGGATATTCGCGGCGACGTATTTCTGGTTCCCGAAAATGTTTGGGCGGATGATGAACGAGCCGCTGGCGAAGGTGCATTTCTGGTTTACGTTTGTAGGCGCTTATTGCATTTTCATGCCCATGCATTTCGTGGGGCTGGCGGGAGGAATCCGGCGTTATGCGGATGCTTCGGCAGTGGGATTTCTGGCGCGGCTGCAGCCGGTGCACGAGTTCATGACGATTGCGGCGTTTATTACCGGGGCGGCGCAGCTGGTGTTTCTGTTTAACTTTTTCTACAGCTTGAAATTCGGACCGAAGGCTACGAAAAATCCTTGGAACGCGACGACTTTGGAATGGACGACGGACTCGCCGCCGCCGATTGATAATTTCGGCGGGCACTATCCGAGCGTTTATCGCGGGCCTTATGAGTTCAGCGTGCCGGGAGCGCAAGAGGACTTCATCCCGCAGAATATTGAGCCATCGCAGGTAGCTCGTGCAAAATGATTAGCGGCGAGTGCTGGCGGAGCAATGAATTAAAAGCTTCGGCGCAGCGGCTCTAGGAGCAAGGCGATGCCACAGACAACCGTTACCGAAGAAATCATCGAACTAGTGTACGAGGGCAAAGGCCCGGGAGGCGGGACTCCGCCCGGCAGTGACGGCGGAGACGGAGGCGATGGAGGCGGTTCTTCCGGCGGGGCACGAACTCCGCAGCGCGCGTATGTGACAGGAATGGTCGTGGCGCTGGCGGGAATTTTGATGTTTTTCATGGCATTCGTCAGCGCGTATGTGGTGCGGAAGGACATGCCCAACAGCGCGTGGATTCCGCTGGAGCTGCCGCGGATTCTGTGGCTGAACACGCTGATTCTGATTGCGAGCAGCTTTACTCTGACGCGAGCGCGGAAACTTTTTATCGCGAAGGATCAAGAGGGATTCCGGCACTGGTGGGCGACCTCGACGTTATTGGGCGTGCTCTTCGTGGTGGGGCAGATCATCGCCTGGCGTCAGCTTTTTGCGGCAGGAACGTTCCTGGCGACGAATCCAAGCAGCAGCTTCTTTTACGTTTTCACCGGCGCGCATGGACTGCACCTGCTGGGCGGAGTGCTGGCGCTGCTTTACATTCAGTTCGGCAGGCCGCAGAAACTGACGATGGACACCGTGGTGGATATTGTTTCCATGTACTGGCACTTTATGGACGGGCTGTGGATATTTCTGTTTCTACTCCTGTGGGTGGTGAGGTGAAGCGTGAGTGAAGCGGAATACGAGGGCATAGTCGAATCGCGGTGGTCCGGCGGCGCGTCTCCCTTCGCGATTAATTCGAAGAAGCTGGGGATGTGGCTATTTATCGTTTCGGACTCGCTGACGTTTTCGGCGTTGCTGATCAGCTATGCCTACGTACGGCTGGAGACGCCGGACTGGCCGCGACCCTTTGAGATTTGGCCCGCTATTGCGAAATCGTCATTGATGACGTTCGTTTTGCTTTCGAGCAGCTTGACGATGGTGCTGGGAGTGAATGCGGCGTTCAATGGCAACGTGAAGAAGACGGTGCGTTATTTGATCGCGACGATCGTCTGCGGCATCGCTTTCGTGCTGATCCATGCGACAGAGTGGGTGACGCTCTTTCATGAGGGCGTGACGCCATGGACGAATCCGTGGCATCCGTTTGTGCCGCTCTTCGGCGGAACGTTTTTTGGGCTGACTGGGCTGCACATGCTGCACGTGACGATTGGCGTGATTTACCTGGCGGTGATTGCGTGGGGATTCGGGAAAGGGAAGTACACGGCCGAGCATGTGGAGGTCAGCGGGCTTTACTGGCACTTTGTGGATCTGGTGTGGATGTTTATTTTCCCGATGGTTTATTTGCTGAGCGTGAATCCGAAGTGACAAATTCACGGAACCGGGAGCGAATCTGACGATGAGCGCACACGCGGACGCGGCGGAACTCACGCACGAACATGCCGTCGGGACGACGAAACTGTTTGCGACGGTTTGGGTATGGTTGCTGCTGCTGACGGGGGTAGAAGTGTTTTTGGCGTACGAGCGGCTGGAAGTGCATTTGATGATAACGATTTTGGTGGGGCTGTCGCTGATCAAGGCGGCCTTGATCATGTCGTATTTCATGCATTTGCGATTCGAGCGGCTGGGGTTGTTTCTGCTGTTGGTGCCCGCGATGGTGTTTTGTATTTGCATGATGTTGCTGATGTTTTTCCCGGACAGCATACGATTGATGAATTTGCGGCCGCATTAGGGCGGGACTCGGGCGCGAGATTTTTGCGCGAGGGATGAATTGAAGCGAGAGATTGGAATTCGATTCGGCTTGCTGGTTGCGGGCATGGCGGGACTGATTACATTGCCCATGCCGCGCGTGGTGGCGCAGGGTTGCGCGATGTGTTATCAGAGCGCGGCGGCTTCGGGGCCGCAGGGTGCGGCGGCTTTGCGGCATGGGATTTTGATTTTGCTGTTTCCGACGATTAGTATTTTTGTGGGGATCTTGGGTTTGATGTACCGGCGGCGGAATGTGGCGCGTTAACTGCTGACTCCTGCGGGCTCGAAGTTTTTCCGGAACAATTCGCAATCTTGGCTTCAGGGGTTGAAGCCCCGCCCTTCCGTTTTCCTGCAAGCCCTTTCAAGTCCCTTGCGGCGGTCTTTCGAGCGAGATCGTCGGGTTCCGCAACCGATGGCGCACTGAAGTGCGCCGCTACAAAAGCACCGACGGAACGTTCGCGGCGAAGGCTACGGCGGCGAGGCAAGCCCCGCCTTGTAACAAGCGGCGGCAAGCCGCCGCACTCCCAGAAAAGGCGCTCGCGGTTCGGGCCGCGCGCGCTAGCTTTTCGGTTTGTGCAAGTTGGTGCAGATGGCTACCGCGCTATTGGGATTTACGGCGCCGTCGCCTTGCTCGACGTGCTGAATTTTTCCATCTTTATCCACAACGATCGTGGTGCGCTGCGCCCATTCGTATTTGTCTCCTTGCACGTCGTAGGGCTTCAGGATGCCGTAGGCCGTGAGGACTTTGCGATTCATATCGCTTAGCAGCGGGAACGTGACGCCAATTTGTTTGGCGAAGGCGGCGTTGGCGGCGGGACTGTCAATGCTGATTCCGAGAACGACTGTGTCGCTGGCTTCGAGCTTGGCCATATCAGCCTGATAGGCCTGCAATTCTTTCGTTCAACCACCGGTGAAGGCGAGAACGTAGAAGGCCAGGACGACGGTTTTCTTGCCGCGAAAATCGCTGAGCTTCACGGGCTTCCAATCGTTCGCGAGCAGAGTGAAATCCGGGGCGACGTCGCCCACCTTCAAGTTCGTTTTGGCGATAGTGTCTTCCTGGGCGGCGGCCGGAAACTGGGCTCCTATGAGCAGCAGCAGAAGGAGCGCGGCGAAGGACATGGCGAGCCTCTTCATGGTTATCTCCTATGCAATTTGGATTGTGGCGCAACGATTATAGGCGGAGTTTCGCGCGATGTCGTTAGGCTTTGAGGTTGGAGATGCGATTTTACAATTTGGAGACAACGAGGAAGTCTTGGTTTCAGGGGCTAAAGCCCCGCCCTTCCGTTTTGCGGCGAACTGTTTGTGGTTCGGATTTTCTTCTATTTCGTGCGTCTGCTAGGCTGGGAACCTTATGTTTGCGAAGCGAACCAACTGGAATTTTGCGCCGAACCGCTTGAGCGAAGCGCTGGCGCGGCATCGCGCGGCGGGGAAGGCGTTGCTGGATTTGACGGCGTCGAATCCGACGGAATGTGGATTCGAGTATGCGCGCGGGGCGATTCTTGAGGCTTTGGCGAATCCAGCGGCGCTGACTTATTCGCCGGATGCGCGAGGGTTGCGCGGCGCGCGGGAGGCGGTGGCTGGGTATTACGCGGCGCACGGCGCGGCGGTGGCGTTCGACGACATTATTTTGACGACGAGCACGAGTGAGGCTTATTCGTTTGCGTTCCGGGCGCTGTGCAATCCTGGCGACGAGGTTTTGATTCCACAACCTAGTTATCCTTTGTTTGAGTTCCTCGCGGAAATTCAGGATGTGAAGTTGGTGCGGTATCCGCTGGTGTACGACCACGGGTGGCAAATCGATTTCAATGCGCTGGAGGGAGCGATTACAGAGCGGACGCGGGCGGTGATCGTGGTGCATCCGAACAATCCTACCGGGCATTACGTGAAGGCGAGCGAGATGGAGGCGCTTAATCGGGTGTGCGCGGCGCGCGAGCTGGCGATTATCGCGGATGAGGTGTTTCTGGATTTTGCTTTGACGGATGAGGCGCGGTTCAGCTTTGCTGGGAATGTTGGGGCTTTGACGTTTACGACTAGCGGGTTATCGAAGATTTCCGGTTTGCCGCAGATGAAGGCGGCTTGGTTGATTGCGAGCGGGCCGGAGCCGATGAAAGCGCAGGCGTTGGCGCGGCTCGAAGTGATTGCGGATACTTATCTTTCGATGAATGCGCCGGTGCAGGCGGCTTTGCCGGTGTTTTTGGAGCAGCGGCATGCGTTTCAGAGACAGCTTTTGGCGCGGGTGATGAAGAATCTTGTTGAGTTGGATCGGCAGATTGCGCTGCAGAAGGCTTGTTCGCGATTGATGGTTGAGGGCGGGTGGTATGTGGTGTTGCGGGTGCCGGCTACTCGGCCGGATGAGGAATTTGCGATCGAATTGCTGGAGGGGCGAGGAGTTTATGTGCATCCGGGGCATTTTTATGATTTTGCCGGGGATGGGTATTTGGTTTTGAGTTTGATTACACCGGAGGCGGAGTTTCGGGAGGGAGTGGCGGCGGTGCTTGCTACTTTGTGAGGCGGCCGTGGGCGGTCGAGTGTGCGTCCGGATCAGTTAGAAGGAACTTCGGCGGCTAAAGCCGCTCGCATTTGCGTTGGTTTATGTCGTGGCTAAAGCCACGACCCACAAAGATCAATCCACAAGGATCAACCTGCAAAGATCAACGTACAAAGTGGCACAAACACCCTTGTTCAGGGCGCCTTTAACGGAGGCGGCCGGGTGGGTCGGCTGGGGCGGGGACGTCGAGCTTCAGGTCGGGGCCGGTGCTATCGGGCATTTTGCAGGGGGCTGGTTGAGCGATGCCGATGCCGCGATTTTTTTCGAGATGTTCTTTCGCGCAGGCGGGGCAATAGCCTTTGCCAGTTTCGTCGTCGCGTTGGCTGGCTAGTTCGTAGCAGCCGCAGATGCAATCGCAGTAGCCGGTGGTGGATGCGGTTTTGATTGGGACTAAGGGCATTGGAACCTCTCGAGCTGGTATCGGATGCGCGCAGTGCATTGGTACGGGTGCCGCGACTTCATCCGGGATTTACCACCGGCGTTCGGTGGCGTAGCTTCGATGGCGCACTGAAGTGCGCCGCTACAGAGTCAAATTCGCCGCTGCTTGCTGAATCATACCGACGGGCCGATTTTCACGCAAGCACGCTGAAGGCTTGGTGGCGCGTGCATCGACACCAAGGCTGCCCGCTGCGTTCCGGAAGGCGCGGGACGCAACGGCCGCTACATAGGCAACGGCAACTGCAGCTGCGATGGCAGAGTAACCGGCGGAAGCGACGAGCGGCGGGCACGGCATGCCGTGCCGTGCCCCTACGAACTTATATTAGGGCCGGGTGGTGGCTACGATTCTCGGCGCAACGGCGGATTAGGCGTGTTCTAGTTGGGTTAGGCGGAAGGGGTCGCCGATTTTTTCGTGGAGGTCCATCCAGACTCGGTCGGGGTGCGATAGGAAGACCTGGACTACGCGGGGATCGAATTGTTTGCCGGAGTAGCGTTCGATTTCGGCGCGGGCGGCGGAGATCGGGAGCGCCTTGCGATAGGGGCGATCGGAAATCATGGCGTCGAGAGTGTCTGCAACCGCGAAAATTCTGGCGCCGATGGGAATTTGCTCGCCGCGCAGGCCGCGGGGGTAGCCGGAGCCGTCGTAACATTCCTGGTGCGAGAGCACGATTTCGGCGGCTTCCTTGAGGAAGGGAATCCGTTCGAGAACGGCAAAACCGATTTCGCAATGTTTGCGCATGATGTCGCGCTCTTCAGCGGTGAGCGGGCCGGGCTTGCGTAAGATGCTATCTGGAACGCCCATCTTGCCGATGTCGTGGAGGAACGCGCCGCGAGCGATGTGGCGCAGCAGGCCTTTATCCACGCCCATGGAGCGCGCGATGGTGATGGTGAAGGCGGTGACGCGCTGGCAATGGCCTTCGGTTTCGGCGTCTTTGGCATCGAGCGCCCCGCCGAGAGCTTCGAGCGTGTAGTCGTAGGATTGTTCGAGATCCTGCAGCGCGATGGAAAGTTGCTGGGTGCGTTCGGCGACGAGGTGCTCGAGATCGCTCTGGTAGGTGCGATTTTCCATGACCAGGCGGCGATGTTCTAGCGCGCGGCGGACGCTGAGGTGCAGCTGATCCTTTTCGAAGGGCTTCAGGATGTAGTCGTAGGCGCCGGCGCGAATGGCTTCGAGAGCGATGGAAATATCATGCATCGCGGTGACCATGATCACCGGAACGTCGGGATCCTGATTGCGAAGTTCGGAGAGCAGCTTGAGGCCGTCCATTTCCGGCATGACGATATCGCTGAGGACGAGGTCGAAAGTATCTTTGCCGAAAGCGTCCAGGGCGAGGCGGCCATTCGAGCAGATGGTGCAGGTGTAACCCTGCGCTTCCAGAAGTGTGGAAACTACTTCGCGAATTGCTTCTTCGTCGTCGACTACGAGGACTTTTTCGGTTTCCACGATAAGCTCCCGGAGAATGGCTAATTATACGTTAGGCGCAAGAGTGAGCTGGGAAACGGAGGAGGGTTGTTGCTGAATCGGGCAACCGCTCCGGAGGGATCGTTTAACGTTGAAACACGAGGATTTTGGGCATTTGCGAGGGGACGTGGCGGGGCGGAGGGCTCAATCTGGACGAATCTTTGAGAGCGACGGCCAGGATTCTTCGGTTGGTAGGTGCGTTAGCTTTGCCATGCTTGCTTCGGTGTGAGCGGACAGGATTCCAAGGAGTTCGGCGAGGCGGATGATGCGCGGCGTGGACGCGGGACTGCGCATGCGAAGCAGCAAGGTAGCCAGGCGGTAATTGGCGCGGAACTGCAGAGGCAGGGAAAGCGGTACGCTGCGTCGTTGTGCGGATTCTTTCGGCGACAAGGCGCTTGTCAGGGCGGCGAGTTGTTGGAGGCGCGCGAAATCTTCGCCTAATGAGAACAAGAAACCCTGGAGCACGTCGCGGCGATCGTTGCGCCAGTGCTTTTCGGTTTGTGGCGATGCGTAGAGCTTGACGTATGGGGAATCAGTGCCGGCCAACGGATGGCGCAGTTGCGGAAAGTGCTGCGCGTTTTTGGGGGGCGGTCCGTCGGGGAGAGCGCGCCGGGTTGCGAGCGACTCTTGCGAGAGGGGCCGAGCGAGGAACCAAGCCAGGGCCAGCAAGCAGGCGATGCTCGCGGCGATCGTGGGGATGGCGAGGAGGATCATCGGGCGATCTCGCCAGGCGGCGCAGGGCGATTTTGGGGAAAGCGAGAAGAGAGCTCGCACAAACGTTGCGATTCGAAGCATGATCGCATTGCCGCACACCCCTGGTGCGTTGGCGCGCAAACCAAAATCTGGAGGCACATGTTAGCACTGGGCGAGGCGGCGCAAGCAGTACAGTTCAGTAAGTTGTTCTAAAATTTACCAAGCATTTATTGATCTGAACTGTAATTAGAGGTAGCATCCGCGGGATCGTGCAAAGGGGCGGCGATCGAGCGCACGGGTTCTCCTGGATGAGCCTGGTGTGCGTGTTGCGGCGAGGGGCTGGCTGACCGGGCCGGCCGCGATGCGGACTTCGCCATGCAGTTTCGCTGTTTACGAGGGGAATGCTGTGGATTCGCTGGAGCGTTTCGCCCAGAACCAACGAATCATTGAGGAATTTGTCGCCCGATGGCTTGGCGCCCTGCCGAGCACCACGGCGAGACTGGCGCACGTGGCGCTGCTGTGCGACGTTTACAGCGGACTGTACGTCCACGCGATCCTCGAGCAATCCTACGGAAAAGCCGCGGTGCACGAATCGCTGCTATATTGCCACGAAGAACTCTTCGAAAAAATACTGGAGAGCGGCTTTCAGCAGCAGGAGTGCGATTTGCGGAAGTGCCTGGCGAATCGAGAACTTCCGGCGGCGGAGATTGCGCGACGCTGGCTGGAGTGCGAGATTTATTGCTGCTTCGTACCGCCCGGAACTCCGCGCTACCTGGCGGCACTTTTCGTTTCCAACATGCGAATCATTCTGGGCACGATTGCCGCGGAACATGATCGAGCGCATAACGCGGCTTAGAGCTCGCAATCGCATTGCGGCTCAATCGCGCGCGGCGCGCTCTGGAAACCCTTGACGCGCACCGGCGCATCAAAGCACGATGGCAGCCACCGTGCGCAACATCCTCCGCGACCCCTTCAAACAATTGCTCTTTGAACTCGGCGCCGCGTACTACTCGCGCAAGCTGGCGAGCGGTCCCGAAGCGGATATCCGCCGCGAGTTCGTGGATTCCTTGCAACTGCCTCCTTCTGGTAACGGGCACGGGACGGTGCGCTTGCTGGATGTGGGTTGCGGCCCGGGCCACGTGGCGCGCGAGTTGGCGCAATCCGGCTACGCGGTGACGGCGGTGGATCGCAGTTGGAGCTTGTTGAGAATTGCCAAGCGCCTGGCAACGCGTGAGGGGGCGCGGGTGGAATTTCACCGGTCGCTGGTGGAGAAGCTGCCATTTCCCGATGCATCGTTTGATTGCTGCTATGCGACGGGAGTCGTTTATTGGGTGGAGAACCTGGCAGCGACTTTGCGGGAAATGGTGCGAGTGACACGCGGCGCGGGCACGGTAGCATCGCTCGATCCGCATACGTCTATGTCCGTGCCACGGGTTTTGGCGCATGCGCGCGAGCACAGGATGGGCGCGCGGGATACGCGAAAGATGATGGCGTGGGCGACGTCCGCGCAGTGCAATCGGCGGTTTGAGGAAGGGCAGCTGCGGCGATTGCTCACGGACGCGGGGCTGGAGAGTCTCACATTAGAGCAGCGGCTGGGAGGGATGGTGTGGTTCTGGCGGGGGACTGTGCCGGCTCGGGCGTGAGAGATCTAACGGGTGAGAGTTTCGAGCGGGCGCGATTTTGTGGCGTGAGAGGAAATTAGCGGAGGTATGGATGAGGTTTTCCCGGGAAAAGAGGAAATGGGTTGGACGCCGATGGATTGCCGGGTTGGCGCTGGTGCTCTTGTGCGGCGTGGCATTTGCCGCGCAGCGATCCGCTCCGGCAGCGAAATCAGTGGCGGGCGTTGGGTCGCGCGGACCTTCGCAGACAGCGCAGGCGGCGTCGAGCCCTGAGTTCATCAAGGCTGCGGATGAAGTTCTTTTGGAGATGAGCAAGATTTTAGATTTGCCAATCAAGGAGCCTTTGAAGAAGAGCCTGCGTTCGAAGGAGGAAGTGCGCGCGTATTTGATTCGCGAGGATAAGGAAGACAAGAACGATGCCGAGCGTTACGCGGACGACAAGACGCTGGAGGCGTTTGGGCTAATCCCCAAGGATTTTCCCTTGGATACGTTCATGCTGAACGTGCTGACGGACCAGGTGGCGGGTTTGTACGATCCGAAGGCGAAGGAATTTTATATTGCCGACTGGATTCCTGTGGACGAGCAGCGGACCGTCATGTCGCACGAGCTGACGCACGCGCTGGAGGATCAGTCATTTCATATTGATAAGTGGATCAAGGCGGCGCGTCCTAATGATGATGCGGAATTGGCGCGGGACGCGGTGAGCGAAGGTTCGGCGATGGCGGCGATGGTGGATTACCAGATGCTGGATCAGAAAGTGGGCGTGCGCGATTTGCCGGACGTGACTTTGTTGATCCGGGCGGGCGCGGTGAGCGAGATGGACAAGGATCCGAACCTCGGGAAGGCGCCGCCTTATATTCGCGATGAACTTTTGTTTCCGTATTTGGCGGGGACGGGATTCACGCAGCAATTTTTGAAGGCGCATACGGGTTGGCAGGATTTGCATTTAATTTTTCAGAATCCGCCAGTATCCACGCAGCAGATCATGCATCCGGATTTGTATTTGCAGGGAGTGAAGCCGGAGGCGGTGAGTTTGCCGGAGTGGAAGGGAATCGTGCCGGGGGATTGGAAACTTTTGGAAGAAAATACGATGGGGGAGTTTGGGTTGGAGGAAGTGTTGAAGCAGTTTTTGGATGAGAAGCGGGCGGATTTGCTGGGACCGGCTTGGAAGGGCGACCGGTATGCGACTTTTGAGGATGCGAAGAAGGAGCATCCTTTGGTGTTTCGTTTGACGCTGGATAATGCAGATGATGCGGGGGAGTTTTTTAAGCAGTACAGCGAGGCTTTGGCGGTGAAGTATCCGAAGCGGACGGAGATATTTCTCAGGGATGGGTTCTTGCAGTTTCAGGGCGCGGATGGAGGGGTGTTTTTCCGGTGCGTAAAGAGTGGTTGCATGAGCGTGGAGAGCGCCTCACGCGATACTTTCGACAAGATAGATCAGGCTGTGGGGTGGGGGGCGGCGCCTGTGGCTGGAGAGCAGGCGGGGTTGACGCGGGCTGATGGCGTTGAGTTTGCTTCGCGGTAGCGGAAAGACAGAATCTACCGCAGAGACGCAGAGGTCGCAGAGAAAACCAGGCCGAAAAGATTTAACACAGAGTGCACAGAGAACTGCTTTGAGGGCACGGAGAATGCGCGATGCTATTGGCGTTCCGCTGCGATCTTCCTGGCCGCAGATTTACTGTCGGGAACTCCTCCTCTAAATTAATCGTCGAGACTGAGCTGAATGGTGTCTGCGCGGTGGACAACCATCAGCGTTTGATCGTCGGCTTGTTTTCTTCCTACTGAGTAGCCTTGTACGTCCTTCATGCATGCCGCCGCTAATTCGTGGGGCACCCAGCCGTGGCGTTCCGCGGCGATATTCGAGAGACGTGACGCGCCATACTCGACGCCCGAGGCGTTGGTGGCCTCGGAGATGCCGTCGGTGTAGAGGAGCAGGCTGTCGCCCGATTCCATTTGCAGGCGGTCGATGGTGTACCGGCTCGTGCTGAACATTCCTAGCGGAACACCCGTGGAACAGACTTGCTTGACGCCCTCTTTCGAAACGAGGAGAGCGGCGAGGTGACCGGCGCTGCCGATTTCGATTTCGCCGCGTCGACCGGCGCGGCCGCAAATCAGCGTGGCGTATTGTCCGGCGATGGTGCTTTGGCAGAAGACGCTATTGGCTATTTCGAGGAGTTTATCGAGCGCCAGATCCACGCCCGCGAGGCTGCGGAACATGGCGTGGAGATGGGTCATGAGCAGGGAAGCGGCAACGCCTTTGCCCGCGACATCGCCGAGCAGAAAAACGAGTTCGCCATCGTCATTCGACGGGAGAATCAGATCGCAATAATCGCCGCTGACCATTCCGGCGGGATGGTAGCGGTAGTGGACGCGCCAGTCCTGGAAGCCGACGTCGCTGCGCGGCAGCAGGCCACGCTGGACACGCGCGGCGAGTTCGAGATCGCGCTCAAGGGCGCGCTGCTCGTCACTCGAGAGATGATCGAGGCAGAGCGTGACGAGAGGATCGGCGAGCAGCCGGTCTGTTTCTACCGAGCCGTTGCAGGCCGGGCAGATTCCGTAGGTGCCTTCGTCCATGCGGTGGAGCGCGGAATCCACTTCGCTGAGCAAATCGAGAAGAGGAGCGGCGGGACCCGCGGGCGCGGCGGCAGAGATCACTGTGTGCAGTTCATCGCGGCGTTTTTCGAGTTGCTCACGAATGTAGGGGTCGCTTACTCCGGGCATCTCTCTTCCCTCCGGCATAGAGGTTCGCACAAGGCTAGTGGCGACGCTATCCGATTCAGGCATGCTAATTCCCCCTTGCCCCTGTGGATTGGATTCTCACGAATGGGCTCGCGACTCAGCATCTATGGGGTCCAGCAGGGGGCGCGCGGCCTTTTGTTGTTGGCGCTCGAGGCGATCGAGACGCTTCAGGCGGTGCTCGAATTGGGCTTTGTAGCGGCGATGCAGGGCCGGCGAGAGGGAGGCGTGGCGGCGCCCGCGCTGGAGTTCGCTGAGGGCTGCGCGTACGAGCGCGGCGGCGCGTCGGGAATCATCGGCTACGTGTTCATGGTGTATGGCGAGTTGCTCGTAGGCTTCGAGGCCTTCGCGGGAATTGCCGAGGATGCTTTCCCAGAGCTGGCAGGCGAGAGACAGGTCGCCTGCGCGTTTGGCCAGGCGGGCCAGGGAGCGGCGGGCAGCGCGATCGGTTTCGGCCGGCAATTCCGCGGCTAGCGATTGCGCGTAATGTTTTCGGGCGCGGGCTGTATCGCCGCGGCGTTCGCAGATGCGGGAGACGCCGAAGAGTTCGAGGCCGTCGGTCGAGCGGTGGGATTCCGGATCGGCTAGAAGCGCGATGATGCGGCTGGCGAGACCCGCCAGGCCGCGGAGGTCCATTTGATTGTGCAGGAAGACCTGCACGAGCGGTTCGGGTGAGCCGCCGCGAAGATAGTCAAAATAAAATTGCGGAATCATTTCGGAGATCAGGTCGGCACCGCGATGCCAGCCCAGGACGTGCTTTTCTAATTCGGCCAGGCGGACCGAGCCTAGGCGGATGCGCCAGAGATTGCGTGCTGGGTGGAGAAAATCGAGATGGGCGCGCGGGGCGGAGGGCTTGATTTTGCGCGTCATGCGGTAACGAGTTTCGAGAAGCGGCCAATCGAAGGATTTGCCGTTGAAGGTGACGAGGACGGGGCGGGCGGCCATGCGTTCGGCTAGCGTAACTAGCAGGGCGTGCTCTTCGCTTAGTTCGCGCATGAAGAATTGTTCGATTTGGAGGCCGCCGGCGTCCCACCAGGCGATGCCTACTAGGAATGGGTAGGTGCCGGTGCCGCCCATCAGGCCCGTGGTTTCGGTGTCGAGGAAGAGCCATTGGGTGGGGTCGGCAACTTCTTCTGCGGCTTTGGGGGCTAGCAGGTGTAAGGCGGAATCTTTTATTGCGCCGTCGGGAGGTTCGTCGCCTATGGGTTCGGAAAACCATTTGCGGAGGGTGAGGTGCTCGCCGAAATCGTTTGTGGAGGTGGCGGCTTCGAGCATTTGCGCGAGGCGATCGGCGCCATCGGGCAGGGCGGGGCTGAAGCCTGGTGCTGGATGCGCTGCCGCGTGCGATGCGGCGGCGGTCTTTTTCGACGGCTTGAGGGCCGACAGCCGCGCGAAGCGATCGATAATGTTGGTGGTCAAGCTGTTGTTCCGCGCATTTTCAAGACTGGGCGCTGCCCGTGACTTCCCAGTGCTGGACTTTCGGTTCGAATTCGAGGAGGTAGTCGCGATCTTCGGGATAATATTTCGCGCGATCCACCGGATCTCCCGCGAAGCCTCTGATTGCGTCGAGCGATTCCCAGAAAGTTAGGGTGATGAAATGCGTTTTGTCGCCTTCGTCTCGACGAAGAATGTAAACGGCTAGGTTTCCGGGAGTGCTGCGATAGTCCGGGATCGCGCGTTCATTCAGGAAATCGGAATATTTGTCGCCTTTCGCTTCAGGCGTGATGCCATGCCACATTCTTGCAATCACGGCGGCTCCTTTCGCAGATAGCGCGATTTATTGTACGCGCGCGCACAAGCGGTCGAGAATTGCCAGCGCGGCTTCTTTGGTTTTTTCGCATTTGTCTCCTGCTGGGCCTACGCAGGAGGGGCAGCCGCTTTCACAGCCGCAGCTGGCGATCAACTCGCGGGTGCGGCGGAGCAAAAGATCATGGACACGGAAGAGCGGTTCGCTGAAGCCTATGCCGCCGGGATAGGCGTCATACAGGTACAGATTCGGCTCGAAAAATTCTTTGATTTGCATTGCGTCGGCGGCAGCTATAGCGGCTGTGGCGTCGAATTCGGGCCAATCGGTTTCGATGCCGGGGCTGGCTGGGCGTTCGCCAACGGCGGTGCCTAGGTCGCGTCCGTCGCACATTAGAAGCAGAGTTGCCATGGAGGCCATCGCGTAGAGCAGGCCGAAGATTCCGGTTTGGCGGTCGGAAAGCGCGTAGGGGAGATTGGCTAGCAGCTTGCGGTCGAGAGTGAGCCAGAATGCGGTGGTGTGCATCTCGTTTTCGGGGAGTTCTAGCTTTCCGGCGCCGATATTTTCGTTGGTGAAGAATTTTATCTTCTTGAAGCCGACGACTTGGGAGCGGACTAGGACGTCGCCGTGAGCTTTGGCGGCGGGTCCGGCGATGGCTTCTTCTTCGGCAATCTCCAGCACGCGGACTTGCGTGTAGCGGATTGCGTCGGTGTAGTAGTCCACGTTGACGCTTTTTACGTAGGCTTTGCGCTGATCGAAATCGAGTTGCTCGACGTGATATTGCTGGCCTTGGTGCAGGTAGATCGCTTTCGGATGGACGGTGGTGAGGGCGGAGGAAAAATCTACCTCGCCGATCACTTCGGGCTCCCCGTCTTCGGCGCCGTTGGTGCCGCCGGTGATGTCCACGATTACGAAATTATCGGAGGTGACTGAACGCAGGCTCACGGTATCGGCCGGGTACGCCTCCTGGACCCAGTGCCAGTGTTTGCCGCTGCGATGGAGGAAACCTGCTTCGCTGAGGCGTTCGCAGAGCGCGGGCAGGTCTACGGTGCCGAAGCGTTCTTCGGGAGCGAGAGGCAGCTCGAATGCAGCGCATTTCAGGTGATTGACGAGAATTTCGAGATTGTCCGGCCGGACGTAGGCGTGTTCGGGCGAGCGGCCGAAAAAATAATCGGGATGCTGGACGATGAATTGGTCGAGCGGCGCGGAAGAGGCGACCATCACCGCGCAGGAAGTGCCGCTACGGCGTCCGGCGCGGCCGGCACGTTGCCAGGTGGAGGCGATGGAGCCGGCATATCCGGCCATTACGCTGGCGTCGAGCGAGCCGATGTCTATTCCTAATTCCAGCGCGTTGGTGGCGACTACGCCGCGAATGCGGCCGTCGCGCAAGCCGCGTTCGATTTCGCGGCGTTCGCCGGGCAGATAGCCGCCGCGGTAACCGCGAATCGGCTCGGGCTGCCCCGGTTGCGGGCGGTTGGCCTGCTGCAGGTAGGTGAGTATGAGTTCGGTATGCAGGCGGCTATTGGCGAAGACGATGGTTTGCAGCTTGCGCGCGAGAAGTTCTTTGGCTACGCGGGTGGTTTCGTTGATGTAGCTGCGGCGGATGCCGAGATTGCGATCGACCATCGGCGGATTGTAAAAGACGAAAAGTTTTTCGGCCGCGGGGGCGCCATTTTCTTCGACGACCTGCACCTGGTCTTCGATCAACTGCGTGGCGAGTTCGCCGGGATTCGCGATGGTGGCGGAGCAGCAGATGAATTGCGGCTTCGAGCCGTAGAATTCGGCGATGCGGCGAAGGCGGCGGAGAACGTTGGTGAGATGGCTGCCGAACACGCCGCGGTAGGTGTGAAGTTCATCGAGGACGATGTAGCGCAGGTTTTCGAAGACGCGGGTCCATTTGGTGTGGTGCGGGAGGATGCCGGTGTGCAGCATGTCCGGGTTGGAGAGGATGATGTGGCCGCGTTCGCGGATGGCTTTGCGGGCGTCGCTGGGCGTGTCGCCATCGTAGGTGAAAACGCCGAAGGAATCGTCGAGGCGGGTGGCTAGGTCGTGGAGTTCGGCTAGTTGATCCTGGGCTAACGCTTTCGTGGGGAAGAGGTAGAGCGCGTGGGTGTCCGTATTTTCGAGGATGGCGTTGAGGATCGGCAGGTTGTAGCAGAGCGTTTTGCCGGAGGCGGTGGGAGTAACGACTACTAGGTTCTTGCCGTCGCGCGCTAGGCCTGCGGCGGCGGCCTGGTGGGAATAGAGCTTTTCGATATTTTTTGCGCGATAGGCCGCGGCTAGTTCGGCGCGCACCCAGGCGGGCATCGGGCGGAATTGGGCTTCGCGCGCGGGGATGTGTTTTACGGCGGTGAGGACTTCTTCGGAACGATAACGGGCTACGAGCGCGTCAAGAGCTTGCTGTACTGTCTCGAGGGCAGTACCGTCACGGACGGTTAGATGTCCTGCGATTCCTTGTTGTGAAGCAGCCACTGATCCTCCACAAGCTCCGACGTGCGTCTGACGCTAAAGCTCCCGGCTTACGCAGGCTTCCGCCCAGCTTGCGCGTTTCGCCTTTTGTTCGCTGAGGCTACCACGCTGCTTCGGCGCGTGCAACCGCAAACTTCTGAGTGAATTGCGGTGGTGGCGCGAATCGCATCGTTGGGGAAATGCAGAGCATCTAAGGGGTGTAAGCGGAGAAAAACCATGAGGCCCAAAACAATAACAAGGGTCGCGGGAGTTTTCCTCGCGGCGTTGCTTTCGGCGCCGGCTTGGGGCGCGAACTCCCGGCAGCCGAACACAATTGCTACACCGGGAACGGTGAATTATGTGGAAGGGCAAGTCTCGATTGGACAGGAAGTCCTAACTTCAAATTCGATTGGGACGGCGAAGCTTGAACCGAATCAATTTCTTTTTACGGGGACGGGCAAGGCGGAAGTGCTGTTGACGCCGGGCGTGTTCCTGCGGTTGGGAGATAACAGTTCGCTGCAGATGATTTCGCCGGACCTTTTGAACACGCGGGTGGCTTTGGACAAGGGCGACGCTACCGTGGAAGTGGCGGAAATTCAGGACGCAAACAATATCGAAGTGACTGCGGACGGGACCACGACGCGGCTGTTGAAGCGCGGGCTTTATGAGGTTAACGCGGACCAGGGCGCGGTGCGGGTGTTCGACGGCGAAGCGACGGTCAGCAATGATTCGCGGCACGTGAAGGTGAAGGCGGGCCACGAAGTCAGTATTGCGGACGAGAGCGTTTCCAAGGCGCGGTCGTTCGACAAGAACACATACGAGACGAGCGATCTGTATCGCTGGAGCAGTTTGCGATCGGCTTATGTGGCGGAGGCTAATGCGGATGCGGCGCCGTTGTATGTTTACGGCGGACCGGATTGGTTCGGCGCGGGCTGGTATTGGGATCCGTGGTTCAGCGCGTACACCTTCATTCCGGGCGACGGAATTTTCTATAGCCCGTTTGGATGGGGATTCTACTCGCCGTTTTATGCTGGATGGGCGCCGTTTGGTTTTGGCTACGGATTCGGCTATGGCGGGTATTACGGGCACTATAACCACCACTTTGGCCACGACTATCATGCCTGGGGGCCGGGACCGCATTACAATCCTGGAGTTCGTGGCGGTGGATTTGGCGCGGGCCATGGCGCGGTCGGCTTTCGCGGTGGCGAAGGATTTCACGGCGGGAGCTTTGGCGGTGGATTCCATGGCGGCGGTGGTGGATTCCATGGTGGTGGTGGAGGCTTCCATGGTGGCGGCGGATTTGGTGGCGGGCACAGGAGGTAAGCTGTAATTCACTACTGGCGTTTTGGATTTGAGAACTACAACGGGTTGCGGGCGCTCAGGCGCTCGCAGCCGTTGGTGTTTTAGGAGGGCGCTTTTTCGGTATTTTTTCGCCTGCTGAGATCTGCTGCGGCCACGCCACTAATTGCTAGCCCTAGCCACACTACTTTGCTATAGATAAAGCATGGCTCATGACTTTTTGATTTTCGATTTCGAGACGAATGAAGAAGCGGCGCAGCAGGCGCGTCATAAGGTGGAGGGTTGGACGCAGGGGTTTCGGCTCGGCAAGAAGATGCTGCTGAAATTCGAGCGCGAGGATGCAGAGGAGCCGAGCGACGGCGAGACGCTGTCGTCTGGCGCGAAGTCTGGCGGCAAGAAGAAGGCCGCCGTTAACGATAATGCCGCGTCTGAGGCGACGAAGGTACGCGTTTTGGTGCGGCTGGATTTTTCGGAGCATGAGAAGCTGTCGCACCAGCGGTGGCTGGATCGTATTCCCAACGAGGAGCCTTTCAAGTCCGCGAAGGCGGAGATTATTCGGCAGGGCGATCCGGAGTTTGCGGAGACCGCGGAGTTGTTTGATTCGCTTTCGTAGGGGCGGGCGGATCGTTGGAAAAAACGCGCGCGGCTGTCGCTACGAGGCAAATTTCCTAGAGATTCCGCGAAAAGCAGATCCCTCGCTGCGCTCGGGATGACACACACTTCACTTTTTCGCCAAAGTTTGAAGATGTGGGACGAGCTTCGAGTTGTGGCCGAGACGGATCGGGTTGCGCAATGCGTTTTTGTTCTGTGTGCGCCTTGATTCGATATAATGGTGCGACACCTACGACCTGCGTTGAAATCTGGGACGAAAGAGAGCCGATGGCTACCCAAGCCAAGATAAAAATCGGAAAATTCGACGCGACGAAGTATCAAGGCCTGGAGCGCGAGGCTTTGATCGGGATTTATCGCACGATGTTTATGTCCCGGCGTCTAGACGATCGCGAAATTCAGTTGAAGCGGCAGAACCGGCTGTTTTTTCAGATCAGTGGGGCGGGACACGAAGCGGTGCTGACGGCCGCGGGATTGGTGCTGAAGCCGGCATACGATTGGTTTTTTCCTCATTATCGCGATCGCGCTTTGATGTTGATGCTGGGCGTGACGCCTTACGAAATGCTTTTGCAGGGCGTGGGCGCGAAGGACGATCCGGCTTCCGGCGGGCGGCAGATGCCTTCGCACTGGGGGCATCAGGATTTGAATGTGGTGACGCGGTCTTCTCCTACCGGGACACAATTTTTGCAGGCGGCGGGCGCGGCGGAGTGTTCCGGCTACTACGAAAAATTCCCCAAGGCTCTGGATCAGGCGCGCAAGGCTCCGATGGGCGGTACCGTCGCGTTCCATCGCGATGAAGTGGTGTACGTTTCCGCGGGGGACGGCACGACGAGCGAAGGCGAATTCTACGAATCGCTGAATACGGCGAGCAGCAAGAAGCTTCCACTACTTTATTTGATTGAGGATAACGGCTACGCGATTTCCGTGCCGGTGGAAGTACAGACGCCAGGCGGAAATATTTCGCGGCTGCTGACGAATTATCCGCATTTGCATGTGGAAGAATGCGACGGAACTGAGCTGCTGGAAAGTTATGCGGCTTTGCGGCGGGCGGTGGAACATTGCCGCACGCGCAAAGGCCCGGCGCTGGTTCATGCCCACGTGATTCGTCCTTATTCCCATTCCCTTTCGGACGACGAAAAACTTTATAAGTGCGAGGCGGAGCGGTCGGCGGAAGCGCAGCGCGATCCTTTGCCGAAATTCGCATTGTTTCTGGTGCGCGAAGGGATTTTGGACGAGAGCGAGATCGAAGCGTTGGAAGCGGAGGTGGACAAGGAGATTGTGGAAGCCACCGACCGGGCCCTGGCGGCCGAGCTTCCGGCGCGCGAATCCATTTACAAGTGGGTGTATTCGCCGGATATCGACCCGACTTCGCGTGATTTCGAAGCCACGCCAAAAAAAGAAGGCCATCCGAAAACGATGGTGGAGATGGTGTCGGTAACGCTGCTGGACGAGATGAAGCGCGACGAGCGGATTGTGGTGTTTGGCGAGGATGTGGCGGACTGCAGCCGCGAAGAGAGCCTGAGCACGGTAAAAGGGAAGGGCGGTGTTTTCAAGGCGACCGCGGGGTTACAGCGCAAATTCGGGCCACAGCGCGTCTTCAATTCACCGCTGGCCGAAGCGAATATCGTGGGCCGTTCGATCGGAATGGCGATTCGCGGATTGAAACCGGTGCCAGAAATTCAATTTTTCGATTACATCTGGCCGGCGATGATGCAGCTGCGGAATGAACTGGCGACGATTCGGTGGCGGTCGGGCGGACACTTCAAATCGCCTGTGGTGATCCGCGTGGCCATTGGCGGATATTTGACCGGCGGCGCGATTTATCATAGCCAGTGCGGCGAGGCGACGTTCACGCATGTTCCGGGTTTGCGCGTAGTGATGCCTTCGACGGCGCTGGATGTGTCGGGCTTATTGCGGACGGCGATTCGCTCGGACGATCCAGTTTTGTTTCTCGAGCACAAGCATCTTTACCGGCAGCCGTACAACCGTTCGGAATATCCGGGAGCGGATTTCACGATTCCTTTCGGCAAGGCGCGCATGGTGCGGGAAGGCAGCGACGTGAGCATCATCACGTATGGCGCGGTGGTGCATCGGGCGGAGGTGGCGGCCGCGGAGCTTTCGCGCGACGGAATTTCGGCGGAGATTGTGGATCTGCGGTCGTTGAGTCCTTACGACTGGGAGGCGATCGCGGCGACGGTGAGCAAAACCAATCGCGTGCTGGTGGCTTACGAGGATACGCGGTCGTGGGGATATGGCGCGGAGATTGCGGCGCGGATTGCGGACGAATTGTTCGATCAGTTGGATGCGCCGGTGCGGCGCGTGGCGGCGACGGATACTTTTGTGGCTTACCAGCCAAAGCTGGAAGATGCCATTTTGCCGCAGACGGAAGATATCGTGCGGGCTGTGCGGGAACTGACGGATTATTGATTTCGTCGGGCTAGGAAATTGAACGAACCGGTCAGCGCACTGCAAGGCAACTACAGGTTTCGAACTTCAGACGGTTACCCTTCTTGAATCGGTACGGCCAGAACAGGATTGAACTTGGAAATTATTGATTCACACTCGCATCTGGAGTCTGAGGATTTCGATGGGGACCGCGCGGCGATGCTGGAGCGCGCGCGAGCGTCGGGCGTGCAGGCCGTCTTGGCGATTGGCAGCGGGGGGTCGGGGCCTGATCGGTTGGACGCGGCGATTCCTTTAGCTGAGGAATATGACTGGATTTACGCGACCGTGGCGATTCATCCACATCACGCCGGGCTGGCGACGGAAGAGCACTACGCGCGGTTGAGCGAACTGGCCGCGCATCACAAGGTGATTGCGTGGGGCGAGATGGGCCTCGATTATCACTACGAGGACCCGCCGCCCGAAGTGCAACAGACTGTGTTCCGGCGTCAACTGGCGTTGGCGCGGGCAGCGAAGTTGCCCATCGTGATTCACTGCCGCGACGCTTGGGACGATTGTCTGGCGATTCTGCAAAAAGAGTGGGCGCCGGCGGGGCTGGGCGGGATTTTTCATTGCTTTACCGGGACTTTGCGGGAAGCGCGACAGGGAATCGAGATCGGATTTGTGGTTTCGTTTGCGGGGAACGTGACGTATCCGAAGATGCAGCTTTTGCGCGACGTGGCGCGCGAATTGCCGCTCGAGAGCTTGTTGACGGAGACGGATTCGCCTTTTCTGCCGCCGCAGGGACGGCGCGGAAAACGGAATGAGCCGGCGTTCGTGGTGGAGGTAGCGCAGACGCTTGCGAGTGTGAGAAACTTGGGCAGCGAAGAAGTTGCCGCTGCGACGGCGGCGAATTTTAGACGCTTTTTCAGGCTGAGCGCCTAGGGGCAGGGCGCTGGGCCAAGGTGAACCTCGAGGATGGCTTTCGCTGTCCAACTAGCAAAAGGGATTTTTGACCTGGTTCGCGAGGATTTGGCGCTCGTCGAACAAGAAATTGCCGCGCAGAATAGCGCGGCCATCGAGCCCGTGTGCGAAATTTCCAGTTATTTGCGCGAGGGCGGCGGGAAGCGGCTGCGTCCGGCGCTGCTTTTGCTGGCGGCGGGAGCGTCCGGGTATCGCGGGAAGAGCGCGATACGGCTCGGCGCGGTGGTCGAGATGATTCACAGCGCGACGTTAATTCACGACGACGTGATTGACGGAGCGGACACGCGACGGGGCCGTCCGAGCGCGAATGCGCGCTGGGGAAATCATATGAGCGTGCTGGCCGGAGACTGGCTGTACATGCAGTCGTTCGAGATGGCTTTGCGCGAGCGGAATTTTGCGGTGCTGGATATTTTGATTGACCTGACGCAGAACATGGTTGAAGGCGAACTGCTGCAGCTGACACGGTTGGGGCAGATGGATTTGAACGAGGCGGAGGCTACCGAGCTGGCTTATCGCAAGACGGCTTGTTTGTTTAGCGGATGTTCGCGATTGGGCGCGGTTTTGGGGAAGCAGCCTAAGGAAGTGGAAGACGGGCTCGCGGATTACGGGCGGAGTGCTGGTTTGGCATTCCAGTTGGTGGACGATTTGCTGGATTTTACGGCGTCGCCGGAAAAATTGGGCAAGCCGGTATTGAGCGATTTGAAGGAAGGCAAGGTTACTTTGCCTTTGATATTTGCTTTACAGGCGCAGGCTGCGGGGCACGCCGGTGAGGACAATGGGTCCGCGCACGCGGGCGCGAATGGCGATGGGCGGAGGATGGTGGCGAAAGTTTTGGAAGAGCGCGATTTTCGGAGTGTGCGGCCGGAGGAGATTACTTCTTTGGTGCGCGAGACGGGGGCTTTGGAGCGGGCCACGCGGATGGCTAAGGAGTATGTGGCTCGGGCCAAGGCTAGTTTGGAAGTTTTGCCGGATACGGAGTATCGGAGAGCATTGTTGGCTGTACCGGATTTTATCCTCGAACGTGAGAATTAATTCCTCGTTGTAAAGGCAATTCACCCGCAAAGACGCAGAGCACGCACAGAAAACCTGAAGCGACATCGAAACGAGAATTTAGGGCAAATGCCCGGACCGCAGCACCGCGGTGTGAGCGAAGGTAAGGGCACGGCATGCCGTGCCCCTACCCCGTGATCTCAGAACGGTGCAGCGGCGTGAGCTAGTAGTGGAACCTCCAGCGGAACTGGACGTACATTTCGCGCGGGTCGTTGTAGTGGAAACCGCCGAAGGTGAGGCTGTTATCCAGCAGCACACGACGGTTGGCTACGTTGAGAGCGGTGAACGAGACTGTGTATTTTTCGGCGAAGGTCTTGCCGAGAGAAATATCGAACGTGGTGTGCTGCGGTAGGTAGTTGCCGGGGTACGGGTTGCCCGGCATGCCGTTGGTGAAGCCGGAGCCGTAATACACATTGGTGGAGGCGAACGATTGCCAGGGAAGAGTGGCGTTGAAGCCTACGTTGAGCGTGTTTCTCTGGTCGTGGTCCACCGGTGAATATCCGGGCGGTATGTAGAGAGGGCAGGTCATCGGGTTGACCGGGGTCGGGCAGATCAGGCCGCCGGTAATCGGCCCACTGGCTTGCGCGATTTGGTTGGAGTAGGCCAGATGAAATTGGCCGCGGTTCCAGATGCGGGGCGATCGCAGCGTGAGTTCCCAAGCCTGAATCAAAGCTTTATCCCAGGTAATCGGCCAGAAGATGTTGGATTCGCCGATATTGTTGTGGTCCAGCCAGTTGCGTGCGTAGGTTTGGAAGGTGTCGGCGTCGAGAGACCACCCGCGATACGGAATCGTGACGCCCAGCTGGTACTCGCGGTCGCGTTCGCCGTGCAGAGGGCCAAACGTGAGGTTCTGGCCGTTCGCCAAGTCGAGGAGAGGGCCCGTCGCGGTCAACAAGGGCGGAGCCTGATAGAAATCGCCCCAGAAGCCGTGAAAGACCCAGTTCAGATGGGGCACGCGGATGGCGACACCGTACCGCGGATAAACGTGGTCCTCGACAATGTCCGCGGTGAAGTGAGATTGGCGGAAGCCGGCGATTAGAGTGAGCCAGGACGTGACCTTGAATTTATCGTCAACGAAGAATTCTTCGAGTCCTCCGGTGATCGCGGCTGTCGAAGCGGGAGTATTCACGCAACCGGGGCCGCAAGGGTTGAAGACGTTGTTGAAGTATTCGCTCTGGTGCTGTGCGAAGCCGTACATGCCAACCGAAATGTCATTTTTCCAGACGTGTGCGTTGAGGGATGTTTGCAAGCCTCCGTAGTTGGCAGTCTGGTCCACATCGCTGATTACCGGCGTGTCGTTTGGCGAGGCGTTATAGGCGGCTTTGTTGTAGTGATAAAAGGGCGAAACGGTGAGGAGCAGATTGGGATTAAAAGTGTGCACCCAGGAAAGGGTCACGTAGCCGTCGGGTTCCCGTTCGCTGTCACGGAGCCCGTAGCTGGGATAGGCAATATTGCCGTAGGAGTTGGGGTCAGGATCATACGGAATCTGGTAAAAGTCCTGGCGCAGAGAACCGACGAGCCGAAATTGGTTATTGGGACTGGGGTTGAAGATCAGCGATGCAAATCCGCCATAACCGTTTTCTGCGTCGTGAAAAACCTGGCCGATGGGCGGCTGCAGGCCATAGTTACTGCGGTTGGCGTTTACGCTGGCATAATAGGCGAAACGCTGCGTGTGTCCCGCGAAATTGAGCTGATCGTTGGTCTGGAACCAATTGCCGAAAGTAGTGACGAGTTCACCCTCATTGTTACTCTCGAAGCCGGTGCGCGGAACGATGTTAAAGATTCCGTAAGTGCGGTCTCCGTAGCTGGCATCGTAGCTGCCCCGTTGCACTTCGAGGTAATCAATGTCCTTGGGGTCAATCTGCGGACCGAGATTGGTGGCGATATTGGTGTTGGGGATGGGAACGCCATCAATGAGCCACTCCACCTGATGCCCGCCGCGCATGTGAAGCATGTCGTGGGTTACGTACGAACCCGGCACGTAATCCGTAATCATCTCGAGGCCGTTGGTGCGGTCGGCGCCGGGAGTTTGTGCGATGTCGAGGCGGTCAACGAGCGTTGTGGGCGTGACCGAGTCCATGTTGACCACCGGAGCTTCCCCGGCGACGACAGTGGTTTGGTTCAGGGAGGCGATGGCCAGTTGAAAGTGCAGAACGGGCGAGGAACCGGAAGTGACGGTGAGGGTCTGCTCCACAGTCTGGAACTTCGGTTGGGTGATCGTTATTTTGTAATCACCGATCGGGACGGCGGTGAAAGTAAATTCGCCGTTATCGTCGGACTTGGTGCTTTGGGACCAGTCGGACGTGACGGCTTGCAACGTAACCGTGGCGCCGGAAACCGGGCGATGCTGGGGGTCGTGCACGATTCCTTGAATTTTTCCAAAGATGGTGGCGTGGAGAAGAGTGCCACCCAACAGAAATACGAGTGCAGCCAAGAAAATAGCGAGCCTGCGCATAGTGCCTCCGTCGTAGATTTTTTAATTTGGGGATTTGCTCGACGGGGCTAGCTGCGCGGGGGTTGGAAAGGATTCGCGGCGAAGCCGGCGGATGGGGTTTCGGTGCGAGATTGGAAGCCTGCGACGCGCGGCAGATTCAGGGCTTCGATGGATGCGAGCGCCGACGGCCGCGTGGGCGCGAGGGGCGAGATGAGACCGTAGTCAACGCGGTGGTGGCCGGGCTTCATGGTGCATTCGACGATGTGAGCGAGAGCGCCGTGCTCGCAGGACATGCCATCGTGGGCGGAGCGTTGCGGGGTTTGGTTCGCCATTGCGTGGTGCTGGCCGTGCGGCAGGCAGCACATGCCGTTGCAAGCCATCGAGTCCATTCCGGTGGCACGCGCGAGGAATGCAAGCGGCGTCGCTAGGAGCGCGAGGATTACAAGGATGGCTTGAGTGCGGCGCATCGCAGAAAGGGTACCACAGATTGTGAGATTTGGATTTTTAGGGAACTGACTGCCTCTCGGAGGACTTTTGTAGAGGGAGTTTGCGTTCGAAAAGGCATGAAGGTAGGCTGGCGCTATCGTGTTGCCATTCAAACTGATTTACGACGACACGTACGATCTGAATCTGGGAACGCACGTCTTTCCTTCGCAGAAGTATCGGCTGGTGCGCGACAAACTGTTGAAGGATGGAATCGCGGATGCGGGGGATTTTTTGCGGCCGGAGCCGGCGACGGACGCGGACATATTGCGAGTGCATTCGCAGGAATACGTGCGGAAGCTGAAGACTGGAACGCTTTCTTACGCCGAAGTGCTGCAGATGGAAGTGCCGTACTCGGAGGAATTGATTTACGCGTGCTGGCTGGCGGCGGGGGGGTCGATTCTGGCTGGGCAGCGCGCGATGCAGGATGGCTACGCGGCAAATATCGGCGGAGGATTTCATCATGCGTATCCCGATCACGGCGAGGGATTTTGCGTGATTCATGATGTGGCGGTAGCGATACAGAGGCTTCGTTTCGACCAGGTGATTGAGCGGGCGATGGTGGTGGATACTGACGTGCATCAGGGCAATGGGACAGCCGCGATCTTCAGCGGCGATGGAGATGTGTTCACGCTTTCGATTCATCAGGAGCACAATTATCCGTATCCGAAGCCCGCGTCTACCATGGATATCAATTTGCCGGACGGAGTGGGAGACGACGATTATCTGGCGATTCTGGAGAAACATTTGCATCAGGCTCTTAATGATTTCGGCGCGCAGATTATCTTTTATGTGGCCGGGGCGGACCCTTATCGCGAGGATCAATTGGGCGGCCTCGCGTTGACGATGAAGGGATTGGCGCAGCGGGATATTGTGGTGATGGATTACGCGCGGCGGAACGGATGTCCGGTGGCGATTACTTTGGCGGGAGGTTATGCGCGACGGGTGGAGGATACCGTGGCGATTCATGTCGGAACGATTTTGGCGGCGCGAGATGCGGCGAGAGGAAGCGTGGCGAATGGAAAAGCAGATCCCTCGCTGCGCTCGGGATGACACCGACTCTACCTTTTCGGCCAGCTGTGACGCCGAATTGATTTCGTGCGAATGACGGCCCGACGAAAGCCGCGTAACGACGGCTGGCTATTTCGATTGGGCGACTGCGCCGGTGGCGGACTGGATGGCGGTGTTGAGATTTTCTGTAAAACCTTCGGGCGGGAAGCCGTTGATGCGATAGATGATTTTGCCGGCGCGATCGAAGACCATTACCGTGGGCAGGGAATCCACTTTCATGAAATCGTCGAGGCCGTCCGCGTAGACCGTGGGAACATCCCACTTTTCATGGGCTACGAATTGCGGGACGAGGGATTGGTCCTCGTCGGTATTCACGGCGTAGAAGAGGATGTCGCTATTCCCCGCGTAGCTTTTCGCTACTCCCACAAATTCAGGTTCGAGTTCCTTGCACGGTCCGCACCAGGTGGCCCAGAAACTTAGGACCAGAACTTTTCCTTTGGCGGCTGAGAGTGGCACGGGTGTGCCGTCGAGCTTGCGAAGCGTAAACGCGAAGGCCTCTTTCGCGTCTTTATTGCGAGCGGCTGGCGCGCTGGTTGGAGCGGCGGCCGCGGCCTGAAGATCGTAGGCCGCGAGAACGGCTTGGCCCAGGCCGTCTTCGTTGCCGTGGACCTGGCGCCAGACATTTCCCAGTTTTTTGCGAACGTCGCGGCGATTTACCTTTCCGGCGGGACCATTTTCGGGCAGGACGAAAGCGAGCATGTATTCATCAATGGCGGTGGCCGAATCGCGGCGCATTTCGGCAAGTTCGCCGAGCTGTTCGGCGGCCATGGCGCTGGGGTGGATGGCGTAGCTGATGTGCAGGTCTTTGGCGGCGGCGTCGTAATCATGCTGGGACTTTTCGATTTGGCCGCGGAGGTTGTATAGCGCGGCACGGAGCTGGTCCTGATTGTCGTGCCAGTCCTGCAAGGACATGCGCGGCGATTTATCCGTGGGCTGGGATTTTTCGACGCGGTCGAGGACGCGCGTGACGTAGCCGGAGGCGCGCGTGAGGCTGGCTTCATCGCCTTGCTGCTGCAGCAGGCCGACCGCGAGCATCATGATTTCGGAATCGTCGGGACGAACGGCGATGAGCTGCTCGGCGTATTCGAGCGCGCAGGCGTTGTCTTGGACTTGTTCGCAGGATTCGACTAGCGCGCGATAGACGGCGGCTTTGCGGGGGGCGTCGGGGAAGCGTTTTAGATAATTCTTGAGATTGCGGACCAGGGCGCCGCGGTCGTTGCCGGCATCGGCGATGGCTTTTTGGAGTTCGGTTTCGGGGTCGGCGTCTTTTTTTGTGATTTTATCGGTCGGTGGTGCGGGCTGGGCGGTGGGTTGCGAATTTTGCGCGCGGGCGGCGGGGGTAAATGCGAGGAGCAAAGCCGCCACGAGAATTGGCGTTACGCGGATTTTGTGTCCGCGCGCGCGGGCTTGGAACGACATTTAGAGGTTACCTTTGATTGTGGGCGCGTGGGGCATGCATCGTTGATTCTATCGCGAAACCGCGCGCGAGACGCGAGTGTAGCGTGCGAGAGCGGCTAGGCGGGGTTGACGTGGGCGGGCGCAGCAAGCAGCGCCCCTACGGACCTGATTTTGGATTGGGTGCATGGCGGCTGAGAGGGGCACGGCATGCCGTGCCCCTACGCACTCGATTTTACTTTTTGCGATTCGCTGAAGCGGTTGGTACGTCGTTACCGCTGTTTTACTTTAGCGAGATGCTGCCTGAGGAGGTTTGGACTTCTACTCGGGCTTTGCCGTCGCCTATGCGGGCGCGTAGTTCGTGTTTCATGGCTGTGCCTTCCATCATGATCGGAATTTCGGCGTCAATGTCGCTGGAGCTGGAACGCGCGTAGAGGCGGAAGCTGGCGTTGGCGGGAACTTGCAAGACGACGTCGCCCGAACTGGTGTGAATGTCCCAATAATTTGTCGCGCCGGGATTGCCATCAACAGTGACATCACCAGAGGAGGTGCGCACGCGCAGGTCGGCGGAGGCGCCTTTGACGGTTACGTCGCCGCTGCCGGTGCTGCATTCGAGCGCGTCACCGGGACTATTAATTTCCTGATCGCCGGAGCCGGTGTGCAGGCGCGTTTCGCCGTGCACGGAAGTGAGGGTGACGTCACCGGAGCCGGCGGTGGCTTGGACCTGGCCCTGGATATTGCTGAGCTCGATAGCGCCGCTGCCGGCGACGGCTTGCACGTCGCCGCCGATATTCGAAGCCGTAATGCCACCGGAGCCGGAGGTGAAAGTGGCGGGGCCTTTGACGCCGTCCACTTCCAGGTCGCCCGAACCGGTGGTGGCGCGAACTTCCGCTTCGGCGGGAACGACGATCGAGTAGTCAATCGAGACGTCGTGAGAATGCTCGCCGGAGCCGCTGACGCGGATTAGATCGCCCTCTTGCGAAACGGGCGGATTGGATTCGAGTTCGTGCACCAGGCGCTGGCCGCCTTCTTCGGACCACGCTTTCACTTCGATCTCGCCGTGGATGGTGACTTGACCGGCAGGGCCGGTGGTGACGTGAGCGTCGCCGCTGCCGCTGGTAAGCTCGAGGTGGATGGGGCCGTCTACCGTGACGGTTTTGTCGAAGGTGCCTTCGGCGGTGGAGCGAGAGCTGCATCCGGCTAGGAGCAGGCTGGCGAGGGCTGCGGACGCTGCGAATGTTTTGAGCGCTGCGCGCGTGTGCGATCCGCGTTGTTGGGAGTTGGTCATTTTGGTGGTTGGCATGATTGTTTGCGCGATTGCTGCTCGCGGCTGGGCTTCCTTCCTATCAGAGATATACGAGGATGCGCAACCAGAAGTTCCCGGACGGATCCGAAGACCGAACAACGAAAACCGACCACCGAAAACCAAGGCTGCCCGCTTTGTCCCGAAATGCGGGACAAAGCGGCCGCTACACAGGCAACGGCAAATGCGACGGCACGTGCACGGCAAATGCAACGGCCTGCGAGTTCACTTTAATTTGAGGAGCGCGTTTAGGGAGCCTTGGCGATAGCTTTCTAAATCCACCGTGACGAATTCAAAGCCGGCGGCTTTGACGCCTGCGGCGATCTGGCGCGCGGTTTCCGGGTGGAGGCCGCGGGCTAGTTCGTCTTGCGCGATTTCGATGCGCGCTAGCTCGCCGTGGGCCCGCACGCGGAACTGGCGGAAATCGAGATTGCGCAGAACTGCTTCCGCGCGATCAATTTTGTCGAGCAGTTCGAGCGTGACGGCTGTGCCGTAGGGGACGCGGGACGACAGGCAGGCGGAAGCGGGGCGGTCCCAGGTGATCAATCCAGCGCGCTGCGAGAGGAAGCGAATTTCCGATTTGTGCAGCGCGGCGTCGAGCAGCGGCGCGAGGACGTGATGCTCGTGCGCGGCGCGATGGCCGGGGCGGAAATCGCGGGTGTCGTCGGCATTGATGGCGTAGGCGACGGCGCGGAACTGACGGGCGCTGGCGAGCGCATCCATCTGGTCGAAAAGCTCGTCTTTGCAGTGGTAGCAGCGATCGGCGTTATTGGCGACGTACAGCGGATTCGCGAATTCGTTGGTTTCGATGAATTCGTGGCGCAAGCCGGTCGAGGCGATGAATTTTTCGGCTTGTTCGCGATCGTGGCGCGAAAAGCTGGCGGAGAGCGCGGTGATGGCTAGCGCGCGTTCTTGCAGAGTTTGTTGCGCGGCCCAGGCGAGATATGCGGAATCCGCGCCTCCGGAGAATGCCACGAGGAGGGAGTCGAGTTTGCGCAGGGCGGCAAACAGATTCTCCTGCTTGGCGAGCGCGCCGGCGGCGTCAATTGCGGGAGTCGCGGCGGTGGCGATTGATGTTGGGGTCGTGTGAGTCATCTGTTGGCAGTATAACTGATGTGCGGCTACTGAAAATCGAGCATCACGTCAACTTTCGCGTTCGCTTGATCTTCCTGGAGGAAGCGGCCGATCTTTTCGTAATGGACGGGCAGTCCGGCGAATGCCTGCTTGATCCCAATGGCCAGGAATTTCTCGTAGATGTCTTTATCGAAGATCGCGTCCGAAGCAATGGGAAAACCCGCGCGGATGCGGCGTTCCCCTTCGAGAGAGAGGCCGGTGAGCACGAGATTGCCCATGTGGTATTGCGGACCTTCGTTGATGGTGACGCGATAGATGACGTGACCGGTTTTTTCGTCAAACTGCGGTTCGTGATCGAGGGACGCATCGAGGAAGCCCGCCTGACCGTAGGCGGCGCGAACGCGTTGCCAGATGACTTCGATTTTATTGCCGTCGGCGGGAGACCCGGGTTGCAGGTCAACGAGCTGATCAAGATTGGGTGACGCGATGGAAGAGTTTCCCTTCCATTCGACGCCTCCCCACTGATAGGCCGGTCCGACGATGACCGGCGCGGTGATGATTAGCGGGCCGGAAAGCGCATTCTGTGATTTCGAGGCGAATTGCGCGACCGCCGGGCCGAAGCGAACCTGCAAATATGAATGCTCGAGATAAACGGGCCGGACTTGTTCGAATTCGAAAAGCTCGAGGCGGCTGCGCGAATACGGTTTACCGATGAGGTCGGCGAGGCTTGTTTGGATGGCGCGATCATTTTTCGCGAGGGCATCGTTGAATTCGACGGATTGCACGGTGAGATCAGCATCGTCCACACGAAATTGCTGGACCGTTTGATTTTCTACGGGCTGGGTGATGACTTCATGGATTACGTGGACGTGGACCCCGCGCTGGTCGAGGGTGCGGACGAGCGCTGCGGACATGGCGTCGAGGATTGTGCCTTTCGCGGGAGCGCTGCCGTCGAAGAGAATTCCGGAAGCTTTCAGGCCGGCGGCGAGATCGTCGTCCGTGACCCATGGAAAATTGTCGAAGGTGACGGGGAGCAGGGGAGCGTCGGCGACTTCGTAAGTGACTTTGACGCCGCTGGCTATTGTCGAAAAACGATACTGAATATTCTGGAAGAGGCCAAGCTCGGCGAGTTTGTCAGCGGCATTTTGGAGCGCATCGCGGTTAACTTCCTGGCCCGCGCGCAAGCCGATGGCAGCGGCGATCTGCGCGGAGGTGAATCGTTGCGAGCCCGTAATCAGCACAGAGTCGAGGTGCGCGCTTGGCTCCGGAGCGCTCTGTGGAGTGGCGAGAAGCCGAGGAGTGGGCCACGCTGCGAGCATGCAGAGCGATACCAGAAAAGGCATCATGAGTGTAGACATGCGAATCGGGTTATCGTTTTGCTTCATTCAGTAATTCTAGAACAGTCGAAGCACGAGCGGAACCGACTATCGGAATTTTGGTGACAGCAAACGCCCGAGCGTCAGCGGAACTGGATACGAACATTGACCACCAGCGCGCTGGGATCAGGCGTCTCCTTAGTCGCTACAGTGTGATACGTGATGCCCTGCTGCGCCAAATCCTATGGCGCGGTGTTCTTCAAGAAGTCGAGCGGTTAGTTGGCGTCGTACACGTCGCCAGGCTGCAGCTTCCATTTCTTGACTAGAGCAGCAGCAGCCGCTTCCGGCAGGCCTTCGAAAACGATCTTTCCCATTCGGAACTGGCTGCCGTCGTTGACCTGCACGGAGTAACTGGCTAGCTTCGCGGCATCGTCCAGCGCTCGCTGAGGATCGATTTGCACATTGATATAACCTTGAGACAGGTAGGCTTTGCGAGCATTCGCGAAACCGGCGTCTATCTTCAACTGGTTGGCGACCTCTTGCTGATTCATCCCCAAGGCCTTGGTGAGCTCACTGGTTGCCAACGCTTTGTTGCCGGACCACGTAGCTCCGTTCCAGGAATATTGATTGCCCTCGACGACGGGGAGAGTGATGGAAACGTCCGTAACGGGGCCCTTGGAATTTGGGCCCAGCGGACTAACTTTGGCGCGGCCAAACTGTGAACGCAAATATCCCCGCTCGTAATACAAGGGGAGGAGCGCGGAGGATGCGTAGGACGCGACGTTGGTGACCGAGAAATCCTGACTCGTGAGGCCGGCCGAGGCCGCGAGCAATTGCTGATCGGTCACGGCAGCCTCCCCCGAAAAGGCGATGCTCTTGATAGGCTGCGATATCCCATCCACGTGAAACAGCAGACCAACTAGTTTTCCGAACGGCCCGTAGGGTATCTCGTTGACCTCGCCGGAAATGCCGTTTGCACGGAGGAAATCTTGCAGTGCGCCACGAATCTGTTCGACTGTGTCACCCCGTACAGGGGACTCGCCGCTGTAAAGCGGGACGCGCCGGCGGAGTTCGCGATCGAGATCGGCGTCTGAGAACCAGACGAAATTATCAAAAATACACGGCAGCACGTCTTTCGTTTCCGTGATGCCGAATTTCGCGGTGAGATCGTTGGCGCGGGTCGAATATTGGAAGGAAACCGAATCGAAAGCTCCGGACTGCGAGAGGCGTTGGGCGGCGGACTGCAGATCGCCAAGAGTGATTGCAGTGCCGATGTGGAGCCCGGAAGCGGCAATGCCTTGCTCGTTGGTGTAGCTCTGTAGCCCTGTGAAGTGAATCGCCGCGAGATTGTAAGTGGCGGAGGATTGCGCGCTTGCACTCAGCGCGGAAAGCAGCAGAAAGGCGAAAACGGCGAGCGTCCTGTTACGCAACTGGTTCAGTATCATGCGCGGTATTCTAACGGAAGATTCTCCAGCGCAAAAATCTATTCCACGGTGACGGATTTGGCGAGGTTACGGGGTTGGTCCACGTCGCAGCCGCGGCGGACGGCTATGTGATAGGCGAGGAGCTGCAGCGGGACTATTTCGAGGATGGGCGAGAGGATTTCCGGGGCGTCGGGGACTTCTACGATGTGGTCGGCGACGTCGCGGGCTTGGCGATCGCCTTCGGTGACGACGGCTACTACGATTCCGTCGCGGGCTTTAACTTCCTGGATGTTAGAGAGCGTTTTTTCGTAGCGGGTCATGGAGGCGGGGTCGGATTCATCGCGGGTGGCGATGACGACTACCGGCAGATTTTCGTCAATCAGGGCGTTGGGGCCGTGCTTCATTTCGCCGGCGGGGTAGCCTTCGGCGTGGATGTAGGAAATTTCTTTCAACTTCAGCGCGCCTTCGAGGGCGATGGGGTAGTGGATGCCGCGTCCTAGGTAGAGAAAATCGGTGTGGCGGAAGAGCAGGCGGCCTAGTTCCTCGAGTTCGGCATCGTGTTGGAGGATGGTTTCGATTTTGTGGGGGATGCGCGTGAGCTCTTGCATCAATTTCGTGGCGACCGCGGGAGTGAGCTTGTCGCGGACTTGCGCGAGGTAGAGCGCGGTCAGCATTAGGGCGGTGAGCTGGCCAGTGAAGGCTTTGGTGGAGGCGACGCCGATTTCTGGGCCGGCGTGCGTGTAGATCGTGCCATTGGCCTCGCGCGTTAGCATGGCGCCGACGACGTTGCAGATGCCCAGAACTTTTGCGCCTTTGTGGCGCGCTTCGCGAACTGCCGCGAGAGTGTCGGCGGTTTCACCGGACTGGCTGATGGCGATGACCAGATTTTCTTTGCCGACGATGGGATCGCGATAGCGGAATTCGCTGCCGTAGTCCACTTCAACGGGAATGTGGGCCAGGCGCTCGATCATGAACTTTCCCGCGAGGGCGGCATGCCAACTGGTGCCGCAGGCGATTATTTTCACGGACTGAAAATTCTGAAATTCCTCTTCGCTGATGTCCATCTGGTCGAGAAAGACTTGGCCCGTTTCCTGCGAAATTCTGCCGAGGAGCGTGTCGCGCACGGCACGGGGCTGCTCGAAAATTTCCTTTTGCATGAAATGCTTGAAGCCGCCCTTTTCCGCCATGATGGGATCCCAGGCGACGTGCTGCGCGGGACGATTAATGGGATGGCTTTGAAAATCCATCAGGCGGACGCCTTGGGGCGAGAGGACTGCGACTTCGCCGTCGCCTAGAAAAAAGACGCTGCGGGTGTGCTGCAGGATCGCGGGAATGTCGCTGGCGACGAAGAATTCGTTTTCGCCGAGGCCGACGACGATGGGCGGGCCGAGGCGCGCAGCGACAATTTTCCGCGGATCGCGCGTGGAGAGCGTCACCAGGGCGTAAGCGCCGCTCATTACCGTGACGGTTTTCAGGACGGCTTCTTCCAGCGATTTGCCTTTGGAATATTTTTCGATGAGGTGCGCGATGATTTCGGTGTCCGTCTCGGTGACGAATTTGTGGCCTTCGGAAATGAGTTGGCGCTTCAGCTCGAGATAGTTTTCGATGATGCCGTTGTGGACGACTACGATTTCACCGGTGCAGTCGCGGTGAGGATGCGCGTTTTCTTCAGTGGGGCGGCCGTGCGTGGCCCAGCGGGTGTGGCCGATGCCGTAGATGCCATCGAGCGGCGTGATGCGAATGGATTCTTCCAGATTTTGCAGCTTGCCGGGGGCGCGGCGGATTTCGAGTTTGCCGTCGGATTGCACTACGGCGATGCCGGCGGAATCGTAGCCGCGATATTCGAGGCGTTTGAGGCCGTCAAGGATTACCGGGACGACGCGCTTGGGGCCGATGTAGCCGACAATGCCGCACACGTGATTTATGCTCCTCGAAGCTGCCTTGGGATTCAGTGCGCAGGCGGCTGGGCTGTTTATTAGGTTAGCACACTGGTTGGATAGGTGAGTGATGAGCCCGCTGCGTGTGCGTGGGTCGTAAATTCACTGACAAATCGTTTGGCGCTTGTCGCAGCGTGTGTGCGCAGAATGACAGCCAATTGCTAACTTCACATGGTTGCCTGAAGGACGCCGCTACGAAGGCCTTGGCGGTTGCGAGCTTGCTATTCGACGATTTCGAAGCGAAATTCTTCGATTATGGGGTTGGTTAGGACGTCTTTGGCGATTTGTTCGACTTGCGTTTTGGCGTCTTCGCGGCTTAGGCCGTCGAGGGCGAGGACGAAGAATTTGCCCTGGCGGACGTCCTGGACTTTCGAGAAACCCAGCGACGAGAGCGCTCGCTGGATCGTTTGACCCTGCGGATCAAGAACGGTGAGTTTCGGCATGACCCATACGTGTGCTTTCATCGCTGCAATTATACCAGCCCGGCGGATTTTGCTGCGGTACGAAAATCAACGAGCAATTTGCGTTTTTCGTCGGGTGTGAGAAAAGCCGCGTTGAAACTTTGTTCGGCGAGCTGGACAAGTTCCTGATTGGTGAGGCCGAGGGAGGCGACTTTGGAGTACTCCGTGAGCAGATCGGTGTGAAACATTCCGGGATCGTCCGTCGAGAGCGTGACGCAAAGGCCGCGACGGATGAAGGCGGGAAGAGGATGATCTTGCAGGCCGGCGTCGAGTTTTTCGGTTTGCCTCGCCAGGGCGCCGGTACATAAATTGCTGGTCGGGCAAATTTCCAGGACGATGCGCCGGGTGGCGAGCGATTCGGCGAGCGCGGGATCGCGCATCACGGCGATCCCGTGTCCAATTCTTTCGGCGCCGAGCAAGTCAATCGCTTCGGTCACGGACGACGGGCCGCCGACTTCGCCGGCGTGGCAGACGATGCGCAAGCCTTCGCGGCGCGCGAAATCGAACGAGGCGCGAAAATTGATCGTGGGGTAAGCCAGTTCGTCGCCGCCCATGCCGAATGCTACGACGCCCAGCGGTTGCAACTTCGACGCCCAGCGAGCAACTTCCATGGCCGGCTCGGGACCGAATTGGCGAGTGGCATCCAAGATGAACGCAGTGCGCAAGCGGCTGAAAGGAACCGACTGCGCAACGTCGCGAATAGCCGTCATGTTCGCTTCCAAATTCTGCATTCGGCGGAGCATGACGCCAGCGGAGATGGTGACTTCGGCGTAGACGATATTCTGGCGCAGCAATTCCTCGCAGAGCTGGCGGGTGATCAGCGCGTAGTCGTCGGGCGTGCGCAGGAAAGACGTGACCCATTTGAAAGTTTCGAGGAACCCGTTGAAGTTCGAGTAGCTGTAGCGGCGATTGGCTTCGTCGAGGGTGACGATGACGCCGTGACGCGCGGCGAGTTCGACGGCCACGGCCGGGCGAATCGTACCTTCGAGATGCAAGTGCAGCTCGGCTTTCGGGAGTGCGTCAATCACCGTCGGCGTTCTGGTCGGTTTCGTTTCCTGGCTCATTTTATTGGGAAGGCAATTGCGGCCGGCCGGCATTGATCCACGCGGACATCCAGTAGGAGCCGACATCGGTGGAAGCGTCGGAAAGTTGGCGAACCAAAATCACGCCGGCGAGAGCGTAAAAGCGATCGTAATAATCTTCCTTGTAATCGGTGAGGCCTTCGTGCGCGCGGCGGTCGGCAAGCAGCACGTTTTCCAGCCAGGAGTGCGCGGTCAGGCAATCTTCGAACGCGTGATCAGTGGGATCGTGAATGAAGGCGGCTTCATTGGGCTTGACGAAGAAGAAGAGCTGGTAACGGTCCACAAGGCCGCTGGAGAACCGTTCATTTACGCCGGGTTGGCTGGATAATTTTCCATCCATGTTCAGCGTGGTGTTGAAAGGGTCGTGGGCGGCGTTGACGTAGTGGGCGAGGATGGCGGCGGAAAGGCGGACTTGGCCCCAATCCTTGTCGCGGAAGGCATCCGTGAGTTTCTTGCTGTAAAGACCGATTTGCCACGGCAGCAGGCCGTATTGCTCGAGAGTGCGGCGATTAAATTTGGCGATGGCGGCGTTGTACTCGCGCGGCAAGGCTAGATACGGAAACGGGCCGTAGTGGTCGAGCTGAATGAAATCTGCGCGGCGGCCTGCGGGGCTCGCGGCAGCGGATTCGTCGGTCGCGGTTACGTGCTGAACCAAAAATTGACGGTTATTGTAAAAAAAAGGTTGCATTTCGGGCGGGAGCGTGTCCACGGCTTTATTGGTTACCAGCCGGTCGGCGGTTTCACCCCATCCGAAAGCCGATGCGATGCCCAGGACAGAAATCCCCAGGCCGAGGACCAGCGCGGCTTGAAGCCCGCGACGCATTACGGCATTTTCCTCTTTGCTGCCGCAGCTTGCAAATTGGCGTCGGAGAGTTGGCTGTGCTTGCGGCCGTAGGAATAATAAAGACACAAACCGATGATCAGCCATACGAAGAAGCGAATCCAGTTCGTGATCGGCAGACCGGCCATGAGCAGCAGGCAGGTGAGGATCGTGACGATGGGGGCGAGGAGGCCGCCGGGAGCGCGAAATGCGCGGGGGCGGTCCGGTTCCCGAAAGCGCAGGATCAAGACTCCGGCGCCGACGAGAGCGAAGGCGAAGAGCGTGCCGATGTTCGAGAGATCCGCGAGAGTGCCGATATCGAGCAGCCCGGCCGGAATGCCTACTAGAAAGCCCGCGACAATTGTGGAGAAATCGGGGGTGCGAAAGCGCTTGTGCACGCGGCTGAAAACGCCGGGGAGCAATCCGTCACGCGACATGGCGAACCACACACGGGCCTGGCCCAATTGAAAGACGAGCAGCGAAGAAATCATTCCAAGCAGCGCGCCGATCAGGACGATCAGTTGAATATTTCCGAAATGCAGGCGCTTCAGGGTGTTTACGACGGGTGCGGCGTCGTCCATCAGAGTTTCCCAGCGGACGAGGCCGGTGAGTACGACGACAACGGCGATGTAAAGGATCGTGCAGATGATCAAAGTGGCGATGATGCCGATAGGCAAGTCGCGCTTGGGGTCTTTACATTCTTCCGCTGCGGTGGAGACGGAATCGAAGCCGATGTAAGTGAAGAAAATGATCGAGCCGCCGGTGAGGATTCCCGGCCAGCCATTCGGCGCGAAGGGATGCCAGTTTGCGGGATGGACGTGGCGCGACATGAAAATGACGAAGACCATAATGGCCGTGATTTTCAGCGCGACCATGATGTTATTAGCATCGGCGGATTCGCGAATGCCGCGCACGAGAATGATGGTGAGGAGCATCACGATGATGAACGCGGGCCAATTGAAGCCGAAGTGCCAGCCGGGGCCGTAAAGAGTGTTCCCTTGGAGGTCCGAAAGGCCGCTGGGAAGATAAGCGGGCGTGATCCAGCGCAGATTCGGGTGGATATTGAACCAATCGAGAAGATTGACGACGTGCGCGGAGAAGCCGACGCTCACGGCCATGTTGGAGACGGCATATTCGAGGATTAAATCCCAGCCGATGATCCAGGCGATCAGTTCGCCCATGGTGGCGTACGTGTAGGTGTACGCGCTGCCGGCGATGGGAATCATGGCGGCGAGTTCGGCGTAACAGAGCGCGGCGAATGCGCAGACGATGCCGACCAGAACGAACGACAAGGCAATCGCGGGGCCCGCGCCGGGACGTCCGAAGGACGCGGAATGATAGATCAGATATTCGAGGAGCGGGGCGTTGAGGATGGATTTGAATTCGAGCTTTTGTCCGGCGATGGCGGTGCCGATGATGGTGAAAATTCCGGACCCGATTACGGCGCCGATGCCGAGGGAGGTGAGGCTCAGCCAGCCGAGGGATTTCTTGAGGCGCTTTTCAGGCTCCTCTGAATCGGAGATGAGTTGATCAATATTCTTTCTGCGGAAAAGCTGTGCGCCCAATCGTCACCCTCCTCGAGCGAAAGCGAGCAACTGTACCTTGCGATGCGCTTCCGCGCAACTTCTAGTGACGGTGTTGCGAGTGCTTTATGGACGAACGAGTACTCGCTTCATACTACAGCACACCGGGTGCAACAGAGCGGGCTTGTGCAAGTCGGAGTGCGAACGGGAATATCGAAAATACCGTTTTATGCGAGCTGCAGGTTCGCATAGCGTTCGACGAGTTTCTTCGCGCCGTAGTCCTGGAAGCTGACGGTCAAGCGGCGCTCTTCGCCTTCACCTTCGACGCCGATGATTGTGCCGACGCCGTATTTGGCGTGGCGGACGCGTTTGCCAATCAGCGGGTCTTTGGTTGCGCCGCGTGGAGAGCGCGCGGCCGGCTGACCGTAAGGAGCGCGGCGCTTCTGGCGATAGGCAGAAGCGTCGGAATAGTCGGGATCAGGCTCGTAGCGGCGCGTTTCGCCGGGGTCGGATTGCGAGCCGAGAGCGGCTTCGATCAGCTCGCCGGGAATTTCAGCGAGGAAGCGCGAGGGCAGCGAGGCGCGCAGGCGCTCTTCGCCGTAGCTGCGGCGGTAGACCGCACGCGAAAGCATCAGAGACTGCTTGGCGCGGGTCATGCCGACGTAAAAGAGGCGGCGCTCTTCTTCGACTTCAGCCGCGGTGCCGAGCGCGCGGCCGTGGGGCAGTAGACCTTCTTCGAGGCCGGCGAGAAATACGGCGTCGAATTCCAGGCCTTTGGCGCTGTGCAGAGTCATCAGCGAGATGGGGATGGTGTCGTCATATTCGTCGGAATCGCTGGCGAGCGCGGCGCTGTCGAGGATGTCTTCGAGCGTTTGGCCCTGCTCGGTGGCTTCGGCCATGGCGTTGGCTAGTTCGCGGAGATTTTCCGCGCGCGAGGAATGCTCGAGATTGTCCTGCTGCTCGACCCAGTCGAGATAGCCGGTGCTGCCGAGGACGCGTTCGATCAATTGCGCGGGCGGTAGGTCTTTACATTGGGATTGCAGGTCTTCGATCAGCTTGCAGAAGGAGCGCAGTGCGCCGCTGAATTTTTTCCCGGTTAGGAATTCGCCGTTGCGGATCACGTCCCAGAGGGATTGCGAGGTTTCCCTGGCACGCGCTTCGAGAGCGGTGACAGTGACGGCGCCGATGCCGCGCGGCGGGACGTTGAGGACGCGGAGCAGCGCGACGTCGTCTTCGGGATGAAAAATCAGGCGCACGTAGGCCAGCGCGTTGCGGACTTCGGCGCGTTCGTAGAAGCTGAAGCCGCCGACCACGCGATAGCGGATGCCGAGGCGGCGGAGGACTTCTTCAAAGGAACGCGATTGCGCGCCGGTGCGATAGAGCACGGCGAGGCGGGCGTCTGGATCATTGCGCACCTGGGCCGATAACTGCGCGGAGATGTATTCCGCTTCGGCTGTAGAGTCCGGCGCTTCGTAAAAGCGTAGGCGGCCGCCGACGCCCAGCGTGGCTTGTAGAGTCTTGCCCAGGCGATCGGAATTGTTTTTTACCACCGCGGCGGCGGCATCGAGGATGGTCTGGGTGGAACGGTAGTTTTCTTCAAGGCGAATTATTTTTGCGTCGGGGAAATCGTGCGTGAAGCGTTTCAGGTTCCCGGCGCGGGCGCCGCGCCAGGCGTAGATGGACTGGTCTTCATCGCCGACGACGCAGACATTTTTGCGCGTTCCGGCGAGCAGGCGCACGAGTTCTTCTTGCGAGCGGTTGGTGTCCTGAAATTCGTCCACCATGATGTAGTGAAAGCGGGAATTCCAGGCGGCGCGGACGTCGGCATGACCGCGAAGCAGGTCCACGGCGCGCAGAAGAAGATCGTCAAAATCGAGCGCGCTGGCTTTGCGCAGGATTTCGTTGTAGGCGCGGAAGACGGCGGCGGTTTCCTTGCGCGATTCGTCGCGGGTTTGCGCGGCGCTGGCTTCCATGTCGTCGGGAGTGAGGCCGTGATTTTTGGCGTAGCTGATTTGGGCGCGCATGGCACGGGGCGGGTAATCGTCGGTGGAGAGGTCGAGTTGGGCGATAGCGCGTTTTACGGCGGCGGTTTGGTCGTCGTCATCGTAAATCGCGAAATCGCGCGGCAGGCCGAGGTGATGGGCTTCGCGGCGGATGAGGCGCGCGCAGAAGGAATGAAAAGTGGAGACCCAGACGTCGGAGGCGTCGCGCCCGGTGGCGCGAAGGAGGTCGCCGATGCGGTCTTTCATTACGGCCGCGGCTTTATTGGTGAAAGTGACGGCCAGGATGGCGCCGCCGGGGACGCCCTTTTCGATTAGATGAGCGACGCGATAGGTGATGACGCGCGTCTTGCCCGTTCCGGCGCCGGCTAAGACGAGCAGCGGGCCTTCCGTCGCGAGAACAGCTTCGCGCTGGCGCTCGTTGAGTTTTTCGAGGAGCGTTGATGATGTGGTGGAATTATTCAAGTGCAAATTCTAACTGACGGAGTGCGATTGAGCAATTTTCGCTTCGGAGAGGGAACCGTGATGAGGGAATCTCGCACGCGCCGTCAATTGAAGAGGCTCAACATTCTCTGCACGCTGGTTAAGCTTAACGAGTGAACGTAGGAGCAGCTGCGGGGTTCCTGAACCTGTGAAGCACAGTGTTTGCTGGGATTCCGGTGCACGCGAGGATGTGTGCTTAGTGCGGGCGCGGTGCTTCGAGATATCTATGAATCGCTTCGCTCGCAAGGCTTCCGAAAGAATTGAAGTCGTCCCTAAAAGGAAAAGTGAACTCAACCGGTCTCATTACACGTAGCGGCCGAACGCGAACCGTGATGGTTACGTCAGTTTCGTCAACAACCCAGACTTTCCATCTCCGGCCTTCACACTTCATCGTGGGGATGTTCTTCGACATTCACCGTCCGGTATTTGCTCTGTTCTACAACTCCACAACATCTAACCTCAGGATCTGGAATGCGTCAAGTTTTTCGCGCACCGAGGCGGGTTCTGGAACTCTGTTACAATCGTGTGATTTTTCCGGGGTATTTCTGAAATATGAATCGCAATCACTTTTTTGTTTGGTTGCAGGGGCTCGTCGCTACGATGGGCGGCGGCGGATTATTTGTGGTGACATTTTTCGATTCTTCATTTCTGGCGTTTCCGTTTTTTCCGGATGCTGTGGTGATGGAGCTTTGTATCAATAAGCCATCGCACATGCCTTACTACGCGGCGATGGCGGCTTTTGGTTCTTTGTGCGGGTGCGTGCTGCTCTACTGGGTGGCGAAGAAGGGCGGGGAAGCATTTTTTCACCGGCACGCGCGCGGGAAGGCCGAAAAGATTAAGGAGTGGGTGGACGCGAACGGATTTCTGAGCGCATTCGTGCCGGCGATTTTGCCGCCGCCGTTTCCGTTCAAGCCGTTCGTTTTGGCCGAGGGAGTATTTCAGGTGCCGGCGCGGACTTTTATCATGGCGATTTTGCTCGGTCGGGGATTGCGGTACGGCATCGAAGGATTTCTGGCGGTCCGCTACGGAGAGGCGACGCTTGTTTTTTTGAAATCACACGGGGCGGCGTTCGTATTAGGGATTATCGCAGTGGTTCTGGTGTTCTACGTTGTTACCCACTTTGTATTTCACGGGACTTCCGCGAAATCGTGATTGGCTATTGATGGCGGTCCCGCAGCCACGTCCGGGACGCAAGAGGCGCGGCTGAAGCCCGCCGCTACAAAACCTCGCAGGGACTCACCGATTCAGTGAGCTTGCGTAGAGGATTTCCTGGTTGACCACCTTCACGTTTGAATCTAACAAGATCTCGGCAACGATGTTGTCCGGGCTGGCGTCGTCTGGCGTGAAACGCAAGTCGCGGATTGTGATTTTGTAGCCGTTATCGGAGGGCTCACTGCTGGCTAGCGGGAAACGGGCGTAGGCGAGGAAACGTTTGGCGGTTTCGGTTTTCTGCGCGCTGTCGAGCGCGGCGGAATCTTGCGGCTTGTAGTGTGCGACGGCGCGGTCGGGGTCGAATTGGGCGCCTGGAGCTAGCGAGATCTCTGCGTCGTTGATTGCGTTGTCGGTGGATATCACAGCGCGCCAGCGGAATGGCGAGAAGGGTGTGGGAAACGCTCCGACATTGAGTGGCGGGTGGCCGTGGTATTCGCGCGAATTGAGTAGGTCCATCGCGCGACTATGGAGTTCGGCGCGGGCACCGACGTAAATCAGAAGCGAGAGGAGCGCGATTACTGCGGCGCCTTGGCCGCGAGTGTTCTTCTTGCGTTCTCCGATTTCTTCGCCGACGAGACGGAAAAGCTCGGGCAGCGCGATACCCAGTATGAGAATTACGAGGATCCAGAGATCGAGATTGGTGAGGAGGTCGGCGGCGATCCAGCCTTCGCGAAACGGCCAGAAAAGGCGCACGCCGATGCCGCTGGCTAGATCGAGTAAAACGTGCGCAGCGACGCCCACGACACAGACGCCGAACGCGGGCAAGAACGTCAGCGCGGGCAGCGGCGAGGCGGAATCTTTTGTCCGGCGATCGCGATCGAGCAGACAAAATATTCCCGCGAGCGCAGCAGCGAGGAGAGCAGAACCGAGTGCGGAATGCAGAACGGTGCGGTGAAAACGGAGGAAAGCACAGGCGCCGACAAAGTAGCTGACGTAATCGAAGTCGGCTGCGACGCCGGAGACCAGGAGCATGGCCGTGCCGTAGCGTGGCAAATGTTTCTGACCGGCTCGCGCTAGGACCAGCGACGTCAGCGCATGAGTGACTGGCTCCACTCTCGCGTCCTTTTTGGTTCGCTATTTCAGGGTCGCGGGCGTTAGCAGCGAAAGCGCGTCGGGCACGATGCGAAATTTTAGCGGAAGGCTGCCGATGGGCTCGCCGTCCACTTGCGCGAACACTTTCGCGCCATTCGCGGATTCGCAAGTCACTTCCGTGTGCTTCCAAGCTTCGATTCCTTGCATGTTGCGAAGCTTTCCGAGCCAAAGCGCTGGCAGGCAGGCGAGGTAGCGCAGGCGGCTGCGCGTTGCATTGGTGAGAAATTCGAACGAATCCTCGAAAAGGCTCGCGCCTGTTGTGATTTTGAATGGGCCGCCGTAATTGACGGTCCGGCCAACGACGAGAATGGACGCGCGGCGTTCGTGACCATTGGAGTGCACGCGCATCTCGGGAAAATTGTAGCTGAAAAGTTGACGAGCGCCTTCGGCCCAATACGCGAGAACACCCGCACGCTTTTTCAGTTCGCCATTCACCGCATTGACGATCGCGCCGTCCGGTCCCGCTCCCCCGACGCTGAGAAAGTAACGGCCCTCTGGCGGCAAGTCGGCGGAATGAGCGCCGTTCGTGGAAGTGGCGAGGCCGAGCGCGATGCGACGGATTACGCCTTCGGAAATGAGGCGCGAGGCGTGCGGGATGTCCCACGGGATTCCGAGCTCTTTGGCGAGAATATTTGCCGTGCCGGCCGGGAGCAGCGCCATCGGGACCTGGCTTCCTGCCAGTCCGTTGATGATTTCGTTGATGGTGCCGTCGCCGCCGCAGGCGATGACCATGCCGCGGCGCTGAGCGACGGCCTGGCGTGCAATTCCCGTGGCGCTGCCGCCGGCTGTAGTGGCGGCCAGCTCGACGGCGATTCCGTGCTCTTTCAGAATGCGGACTGCTTGCTCGATTTCAGCGAAGCGGCGATGGCGCCGCGTCCCGCTGGTCGGGTTATAGATCAACAGCGCGTCTTGAATTCCGTGGGGCATCGGTTCGGCGAATCCTGTAGAAGCAAACGCACATTGTATAATATCCGGCGAATTTGTGGATTGCGTTACTTCGAGGTTTCCATGGCCAAGAACGCTGCGCTGGTGAAAGAAGTCGAGCGGCTGCGCGAAAAACTCCGGCATCACGAATATTTGTATCACGTGCTGGACGATCCGGAAATTTCCGACGCCGCCTACGACAAGCTGATGAACCAGCTGAAGAAAATCGAGACAGAGCATCCGGCACTGGTGACGCCGGATTCTCCGACGCAGCGGGTGGGCGCCGCGCCGCGCGAAGGGCTCCAGGCGGTGCGGCACAAGACGCCGATGATCAGTCTGGACAACGCGTTTTCGATTGAGGATTTGGCGAATTTCGACCGGCGCGTGCGGGAACTGACGGGGCGGGAAAAAATCGAGTACGTGACGGAACACAAATTTGATGGCCTGAGCATGTCGTTGATTTACGAGAAAGGCGTGCTGGTTCGCGCGGTGACGCGCGGCGACGGCACGACGGGCGAAGACGTGACGCCGAACGTGCGCACGATTCGTTCGATTCCGCTCAGCATCGGCGCGACGGCTTTGAAGAAGGCGGGGATTCCGAGTTCGTTTGAGGTGCGCGGCGAAGCAATTATGACGCGGAAGGCTTTCGATGCGATGAACGAGCAGCAGGAGGCTTTGGGGTTGAAGCGTTACGCCAACCCGCGGAATGCGGCGGCGGGTTCGGTGCGCGTACTCGATCCGAATATTACGAGGTCGCGCAACCTGGGATTTTTCGCGTATTACCTGCTGGTGGATGGGCGTGTGTCGAAGAAACGGCACTCCGAGGTGCTGGAGACGCTCAGCGTGCTGCGATTCAAGGTCAGCGAGGATTGGGAACTGCTGAAGGGAATCGAGGAGGTGGAGAAATATATCAATCGTTGGGATTCGAAGCGCGAGAAATTGGGATTTGATATTGACGGCATTGTGGTGAAGGTGAACGAGATCGGCTTGCAGAACGAATTGGGGTACACGTCGAAGGCGCCGCGCTGGGCGATTGCTTATAAGTATCAGGCGCACCAGGAAACCACTTTGCTGAAGTCGATCGAGGTGAGCGTGGGGCGGACGGGCGTGCTGACTCCTTTTGCGGTGTTTGAGCCGGTGCAGATCGGCGGCGTGACTGTGACGAAATCAACTTTGCACAATATGGATGAAATCGCGCGATTGGGAGTGCATGCGGGCGATACGGTGCTGGTGGAACGCGCCGGCGAAGTGATTCCGCACGTGCTGAAAGTGGTGAAGCATGGAAGCGAGGAGAAGGAATTCAAGATGCCGGAGAAGTGTCCGGTGTGCGGGACGCGGGTGCATCGCGCGGAAGGAGAAGTGGCGTATCGGTGCGTGAACGTTTCGTGTCCGGCGCGGCGGCGGGAGTCGTTTCTGCATTTCGCGGGGCGGCACGCGATGAATATTGACGGCCTCGGCGAAAAAGTGGTGGACCAGTTGCTGGAAAAGGACTTGATCAAGGATTTCGCGGATCTTTACAAGCTGGATTTGGACGAGGTGGGGGCGCTGGAGCGCATGGGCGAAAAATCGGCGCAGAATTTGCTGGAGGAGATTGCGGCGAGCAAGAAGAACAGTTTGGCGCGGTTGATTTATGCCATCGGCATTCCTTTTGTGGGAGAGCGCACCGCGCAATTGCTTTCCGAGCATTTTAGCTCGATGGATAAGGTGGCTGCGGCTACCGACGAGGAGCTGGTGGAAGTGTCCGAAGTGGGGCCGAAGATCGCGGAAGGCGTGCGCGAATTCTTTTCGGAGTCGGCCAACCGCAAATTGATTGAGCGCTTGCGTGCTGTGGGCGTGAATATGAAGGAAGCGCGGCGCGAGTTGAAGGATACGCGGTTCGCGGGGATGACGTTTGTGTTTACCGGGACGCTGGAGCGCCGGTCGCGGGAGGAGGCGGAGGCGCTGGTGGCCGCGCATGGGGGGAAGGCGGGGTCGTCGGTTAGCAAGAAGACGAATTATGTGGTGGTCGGCACGGATGCGGGGTCGAAATTGGAGAAAGCGAAAGCCCTCGAGGTGCCAATCCTGAATGAAACGCAGTTCGAAAAGTTGCTCACAAGCAAATAACCGCTGATCGTTAGTAGCGAACCTCTTTCCAAGTAAGAGTAGCGCAAAGTCGCACGCCTGAACCATAATCGCAGCATCAATGTCATTTCTCCTCGCCGCCAAGCGATTGGGCGCGTTTATCAGGACGTTACTTCCAGCAGATCCGTCTAGCTGGCTACTTCTTTTTGGCGCGACGCTTTTTTTTATTGCCCACAGCCTGCGCTGGTGGCCGCGGTCTGGTTCGTACTCCTATAGGCCGTTACTTTGGGCGGGCTGTACCTATCTTATTTCATTACCCATATTCGCGGCTGGAGTCGTGGCTTTTTATCTCGGCTTAGTCGGATCAAAAAAGACAGCGCGACGATTGTTTGATTCGGTGCTGCTCCCGGTCGCCATAGGGCTCTTGGCAAACCTGGTCGTTGCGTTTTTCTGGTTTCGCGATATTGGGGAGCCCGCGTATTTTGTCACTCAATTGCATGGTACCGCGCACCTGTGGCAGCCCCATGTGCTTCTGTCCCTAACAAAGAACCTACACACAGGTTTCCAGCTCACGAGCATCGGATTTATTCTCGTTGCTGTCTTGTGCATTCTCTGTAGCTGGGGTCTCGCTACGCTTCCGATGCATCTCGCGGCTCCGTTGTCTCGGGTTTCCTCGTCGGAAGACGAACATCGCCGCACCATGCTTTTCGTCTGGCTGATGATTGGGATGGCTTTTCTCGCATGGTTGCCTGTAGGTGCGTTGGCATTGCTTGGGAACTCGATCTTTCCGCACGTTACATGGCCCTACGCCGCTTGGACTTTCTGGGTTGGTGGATTAATTGATGCGGCGTTGTTGCTCGGTTTCGTCGTTTTCGCCGTGGGCAAGAGCGACAGAAAGTTAGTTCCAGCGATGCTTCGGATTCCCGATGCCCAATATATGGCGATCCCGCTGCTGATCCCGACGGTAATCGCATACATCGGGCCCCTAGCTTCCTACGCCTACGCACGAGTGCTTTGGAGCACCCACGGATGGGGAACTCAAATATCGCCTCTACCGCGCAATTTTTTGGGATTGCCGGCAGTCTCCTCTGCTTGGTATTTTCTCCCTGCCTTGGTGGAAGAGATTGCGTGGAGGGGTTACTTGCAACCCCGTTTTATTCGCCGGTATGGACTCGTACGGGGAATCTTCCTGGTTGGAGTCGTGTGGGGGGCTTTTCATTTCTTTTGGGATTTCAATTCTTCCATGACCGCTCGAGAAGTGGGCATCAAACTTATTGTGCGGCTTGCTGGAACAATTTCTTTGAGTTACGTTCTCGCGTGGGTAACGATCCGCTCGGGATCGATCCTGCCCGCCGCTGCCGCGCACGGGACCTACAATATTTTCATCACCGGCCGGTCGTTGCCACTTCACGACCCGCCGTGGCTGTCCATTCTCTTGTGGACAGTTGGAGGTATTGCGCTTTTTCGCTACTTCCCGTCTTCGCCTAACGGGGTTGATGAATCGGATATGCCTTCGGCGTCCGAAGCGGAGCCCACCGAGGTATAATGTTTCCAGCGGGTGAGTTGGATGATCGCCGGTTTGTTCCGCGCGAGCGGGATGGACGGGAGGAAAGTCCGGACTCCGATCGCTGCGACCTCGCAAGAGACGGCAGCGACAGGGCGACGCGCCTGGTAACGCCAGGGGGACGCGCTTCATGATGAGTTCGCCGGCGCGAGCCGGCAGTGAAGTTGCGTCTACGGAAAGTGCCACAGAAAATTAAACCGCCGGTGAGGCTTGTACCTCGGCGGCAGGCCTGCGGGAAACCACGGGGCTGCCTGTTTCGGTCGAGCGCATTTGGCAAGGGTGAAAAGGTGGGGTAAGAGCCCACCGCCCGGGTGGCAACATCCGGGGCACGGAAAACCCCGCGTGGAGCAAGGCCAAATAGGAGGGGAGGGCTGGCCCAGCCCGTATGCAGCGAGCTCGAAGGAGCGGACTGCTGCGACCCTCGGGTAGGCTGCTGGAGTCCCGGAGCGATCCGGGACCTAGAGGAATGATCGTCGCGCTGTACGTTGGGAATTTCCGATGCGAATCGGCAGTGCCTGGCGCACGGCGAACAGAATCCGGCTTACAGGCTCACCCGCTTATTTTCTATAAGTTACGGACATATCTTCCAAAACATGTCAGAAAACATGACAGTTTGCCGGTGGATGGCCCGGCGCTGTGTCGAATCCTCTTGAAATTTTGGTGCCGATGTGGTACTATTACTTATACCTGAATCGTCCGACCGCTATGGACGAACGGCAACCGACCCAAATTCGCTGACTGTAGTCGGGAATAGGACCTGCCGTTGTGACAGCGAATAGGGTTCCACGCATGCCTGAGAATCGGCACACGCCGCACTCGGGACAACAACGGACGTGCGTTGGAAATGCAGTGACCGCTAGGTTCGCCTAGAGTTCCCGCCGAAACGGCATGGAACAATCCGACTTAAGGATTGCTCTATGTCTCCACAAGATTCGGTATCCATCGCAGAGTTTGCTTCGCTTTTTGGTTTTCCCGCTGACGCCATCGTTGCGGCTGTTGAAGCACAGCGTCAGAAACGTGCGGGACGCCAGCCATATTTCTCCATTCGCCAACTCGCCGACCGATGGGTGTGTTCCGTTCCGCAGGTCTACAAGATTCTCCAATCCTCCGCTGCCAAAATCGTAAACGTTGGGGAAGGCTCGAAGCGCAAAAAAGTGCTGGTCCCAGCCGACGTAGTTGAACGATTGGAACGTGCTCGGGTGGAGAAGATGGCATGACAACTGCGCTCGCCGTTCAGAGTAAAGAATCTTTACTCGCACCCGATTGGAAAAGTGCCGTCAAGCATCGCGAAACCTTGACCGATGATGAATTGGCGGCGCACATCGAACACGCCGTACTCACGCTCAAGATGGTTGCGCCGCTAGTTACTGAAATGAAGCGACGATTCCAGAATCTCGACCGCAGCAAGCGGACAGATGGAAAGTGCAACACCATTCGCGGGTGCCGCACTTTTCAAGATTACTGCCGCACAGTTCTGCATCGCACAGAACAAGCAGTCTATCTCATGCTGCGTGGCGACGAAGCGAAACCCAAGCCGCCGAAATCGGAACCGAAACCCAAACCAGTTCACGAATACGAAAAGCTGTTGGATATGGTTCCAGTAATTCGCGTAGGCGGCGAGATTGTGCCGCCATCCGAGTACAGCGCATCGGAAGCCGCAGAGACCGCCACCAAGTTCATTGACAATTTGGTGACGAACCTAAGCGACGCCGATAAAGCCATCGTGTTCCGCAGTCTGATACGACGCTTTGAATCCTTGCTGACAGGAGAATTAGCAGCATGAAACCTGCTGACCCGCGCTACGAATACATTCACCCGTACCTGTCTGCCGATGAATCGGCGGACATCATCGCGCACCTTGATGCGTCACCGAACTTCATCATGGAGACGGGACAATGTGATGCACCACCAACTCACGCAACGATTCAATGGGGGCCGCGCCAATCCTACACCCCATGTGTGCCGCAGGAATTTCGCGTGAAGTCATCGGGCGCGATTCCCGATTTTCTTGTGCCGCTGAAATTGCGGCTTGAGAAGAAGTACGATTGCTATTTCGATTCCATTCAAGTCAACAAGCACTTCAACCAGCGCGCCGTTGTGCGCCCCCACAGCGATTCGCCGCCGGGTCACATCTGTATGGTAAGTCTCGGTGCCGAAAGAAATTTCAAGTTGGCGCACTGCTACACGTACAAACCTCTCGCCGACCTTCGACTTGCCAGCGGGTCATTGTTGACCTTCTTTCCAAAAGACCAACACATGCACACCCACGCGATGCCACGCAGTAAAACGCCGTGCGGGGTTCGATATGCACTAGTGTTCCGATACATCACGGACGTATTGACCCGCGAAGGTTCGATTGGAAAGCCTCGTACTCCTGAAGAAAAGCGCGAACGTGCTAGCCGAAAATTAGAGATAAATGCCGAGTACGACGCCGTGCAAGCCGCGTATCGAAGCGGCGGATATGCGGCAGTGGAAGAATGTTTGCAACAGAAACCATGGGTGGCTGAGAACTGTCGCAACCGCGGCTGGAGAAGAAAAATGAGTGATACGAAGACCGTGTTCAAAGGCAAGATACAAATCAGCAAGGACGACGTTGCTGGAGAGAGTCGGCGGCTGCACTTTACGTTGGATGGGGCGTCTTTTATCTCCGAAGATGAATTTGCCAGTCAGGTTTTGCAACGAAGCAGCGGAGAGGAAATCACTCTCGCCGTCGTTCCGTTCAAAGGAATCCCCGAGCACTTCCTTCCTCTGCCGCAGCCGTATTTGATTCGACGCCTGATGTCAGACAACGGAAGTCCGACTGCTTTCTTTGTTGGATTGGGATTGTAGGCTGCCCGACGCGGGCAAGATGCGTTGACCCGGTTGGCGCTCTGAGATAATCCTTGACGGCGATGATATTACGTGATATCATATATTCGTGCTTGACGGTAGGGAGGCAAGAATGAACAAACGCGCAACACCGAAACGCTCGGCGTTGATTGTGTATCTGGACCCAGAAGACCGCAAGGGACTGGACGGACTTGCAACGAAGACTGGCGCACCGCTCACTGAACTGGTGCGACGCGCCATCAAGGCGTACGTCAAACAGGAGGCAAAGTAGCCATGCTCTTTCGCAAACTGGAATCTAAACTCAACGCGCAAAACCAAACGTATTGGATATTCGGGTATACGGGCAAAGAACGTATCCGCAAGCCGCTGGGCACCGACCGCGCCGGAGTGGGCGATACCCGCGTTGAATGGATTAAGCGTGCTTGCGAAGAAGGCGCAACTTCGACTTACTGGGCGCAGCTGAAAGAGTGCCTGCCCCTGAAATCGTTCACGTATTTTGCGGAGAAAGTCGGATACAAAGACGCGCCCATTGCGCTGCCAAAGAGTGAGCCGACATGGGCACAATTGCTAGCGGCTTACACCAGGCGTCTAGACCGTCCAATCGAATCGGGCAAGCGCGCCGGAAAACTTCGCGCCGAGTCCACGAAAATGTGCTATGCGCAGGTCTTCTCCACATTCACGCAATTCCTGACGACGAAGAACATCACAAACCTATCGGACATCACGGTCAAGGTAGCGCGGGAGGATTTTCAAGACTGGCGTGTTGCGGATATTACGGCCAAAGCAAATCACCGCGTGTCGTCCGATAAAGCCCGATTGCCGGGGCGGTATGTGCTCGACGTTGCCGTGCTCTGCGGCATCTTTAAATTTGCGGTTGAGCAAGAAATGATTGTGAAGTCTCCGTTCCGCTACGTTGGTAAACCCGGCGAGGATGCTGAGAACGGGGCGAGTCCGTTTTCTAAGTCTGGGTTGGATGCGCTGGTGCGCAACGCTGGCGCGGACCTGTTGAGCGTACTCGTATTGTTACGCACCGGACTTCGCCGCTCTGACGCTGTTCGGCTCCAATGGAAGAACGTCGGCCCAACTCACATTTCGCTCACTGCCCAGAAGAACGGCAATAAAGTTCGCGTGCCGATGTCCACGGATTTGGCCGAAGCCTTGGCGAGCGTTCGTAGTGAGCGTTACGGCTCGTTGGATGCCGAAGACTACGCCAATGAGTTTGTCTTGCACAACCCCTACACGCAAAAGCCATTCGACACGGGCAAGAAGCTGTACGAGCGAATCCAGAACGTCGGTGAGCGCGCCGGAGTAAAGCACGCGCATCCGCATCGCTTCCGCGATTCGTTTGCCAAGGATTGTTTCTTGAAGGGCTGCACGGTGGCAGAAGTCGCGGCCTACTTGGGTGACAATCCCGAGACTGTGTCCGCGCATTACGGCGAAATGGACAGCGACCGTCTTGAACACGCGGATAAGAAGTTTCGTGCTGAGGGTGGTCTGCTCAAGTCGGTAGACTTTTCGGAAATGGAAGAAGCCCGGAAGTTGAAAGTTGTGACAATCGGTCGTAAGAAAGAGCGCGCCGCGTAATAGCAGTCGCGGGCAAAATCCAAAAGGAGCGAAGCACTCACAATCTAAGAGCGACGAAGCGTGGTACAGGTTGTCGGCAATCCCAAGACGCAGCAGACAAGGACTTGGGGGTATCGCCTAAAAACGCCGCCCTGTCTCCAAACCTACGGCGTCGGAAATTCGTAGTCATGCCCCGATAGCGGCTTGGCTGCACTCACATTTTTATCCCGAGTGCGACAGGCCGTGCTTACCAAGAAGATTTCCTCTGCAACGCGAATTGCCGCTCGGCCATTTGGCGGGCCGCGCAACTCTACTCAGGACACACGTCCTGCTCAGAAGCCGCCGGAGTCCGACAAATCGGTGTTGGTTCACGATTGCTTCGACCAACAGAGCGGCGAGATAAAGCCGGAAGACTGCGGATGCACGCAACGGGTCGGACGGCTGGATGCAACGTCGTTAATCAGACGAGGTTACGCGGATGCTCTGGCGATTGTGCGGTACGGAAAATGTGACAGAGGCAGGACTCAATTGTTCTCCATCGAGACTACGTCGAGAGGCAGCGTCTGAAACTAAAAGTGGACTCGCGGAAGCTGCTGCCAGCGATTCTTAAACACGGAAGCATCCTGTCGTTCAAAAAGAATGTCGTTCGCGGCAAGAACGGCACCGCCATCGAACTGGATTTGAATCGCACCGATGCGGAGTACTGGAACACTGTGATGGTGGAGTTAGGGCTGGGTGTTTCTGCGGGCATGTTCTTGAAACAGGCGGCTGTAGGCATGGGCTTGCCCGTGCGCTTCACGTCTCTTGAGAATTTCGAGATGGCCGACGCCGCCACGGGGCGCAGTGACATCGACCCGGACGTGGACACGGTAATAGCCACGACCATCGCGGAGCATAAGCGCGGCGTGCGCAGCAATCGGCGCAGCGTTCGACCCCGGGGTGCGGGAGCGAATTGTGAAGACCCGAACGACCTCGAAGCAAAGGAACTCTCGGACAAACGGCTCGGGCAGCTATTTCCAAAATGACGCAAGTCCTTTAATTCGGAGGAGATGTTTTGGAAAGGTGTATGGCTCAGTGAGATACGGAGAGGCGGTTCGACGGCTCCTATGGTTAGGGAAGACTTTCTTGCCCTGCCTGTAGTGCTCTCCAACAAGTGGAATTGCTTTTCGGACGCGTTCGCGCGTCCTTGTTTTGGGCCTCGGCTCATAAATTTGCTTATAGGACGAAAAATGTCGGTTGAAGAAGAAAAAAGCGAAGTACTGCGCCGTTCAATTCCGTTTGGGCGAATTGCAGAATTGGCCAGCGCGCCGGAGAGCATCGTCTGGCCGACGGATATCTCCGCCTATTTTGGAGGGCGCGGCGTTGCGGCGGACAAGGCGCGACGGATTCGCGCAGCAGCCGCAAAGCTGATTGACCTGTACGACAGTGTGCTCGTGAAGCCGAACTGGCGCAGCTCAGAAAATGTCCGCACGGCGCTCGCAAAGTTGGAACAGATTCGAGGAGCCGCCGCAACTGAGAAAGACGGCGCAAATAATGAGCCGTTCGCGACCGCACCGTGGCGTTCACGGGCTAGCGAAGCTGCGGCCAGCGACGGCAGTAATGCTGTCAGCGCGGCACGCGCAACTCTAGCAGGCGAGGGTGCGCAGCGATAAAGGCTGCGCTTGAGTCTTTCGAGTTGTAATCAGTGGTTGCAATGTTGTGGGTGATTCCTAAACCTTCCTGCTCGCCGCCAGTCTGCGGACTTTATTCGGTGAGGAAAGCGAAATGCTAGGGACAGTCAAGGCATACGAACGCAATGGCGCATGGGGTTTTATTATCAGTGACGACCCGGCTCTAGCCGACTGCTTTGTTCACCACACATTCATCAATGCCCCCGCAGCCAAGAGAGTGCTGCAACCGGGCGACCGTGTCGAATTCGATTACGGGGAAGACAAGCATAGACGCCCGCAGGCACGCAACGTGCGCAAGCTGGAACCGCCTCAACCAGAAGCGTCCCGTGCGTAGAGCGACCGAACGTGCCATCACAAAATGCAGTCAAGAAATCGAACGCCTGCCATTGGAGGCGTTTCGATTGCCGACAGACGGTCGCAAATGGAAGCAGTCAGCGCGCAGCCGCTGCGGGTTGCTACTTCGTTTGTCGGTCAAGGCGAACCCTGATGGGACATTCATCGGCCCACATGGACAGAATTTCTCGCCCAGTTTCGAGCGACTGTCCAAACACGTTTCGCGTGGTTCCTATACGCGGCTAACCAACGATTTGCGCGAACTCGGTCTGCTATCGTGGATTCGTGAGAAGCACTACGACCGCCGCGCGTACACGATTCACCTGCCCGAACACTCTCAAGATTCACCAAAACACTATCCAGATTCAGAGAGTGAGCTAGCAAAAGATGGCAAGAATCAGTATCCAGATTCGCCAGAATCAGTATCCAGATTGGTTAACGAAACCCCAAATCACTACCCAGATTCGTCGAAATCACTATCCACCATGGTGCGTATTCCGTCTTTTCCGACAAAAGAAAGAGCCGACAAAGGCATTCCGACACCAGAACCAAACCAAAAACCCGAAACCGCTTCGCTTGCGCCTTCGGCGAAAATCAAAACCGACTTCACAGGCGCGGGCAAGGAAAGTCAGAAACAAACCGCACCTGCCCAGCTATGGAACAGACAGACGAAACACTGCCGGAATTGTGGCGATGAATTCTTTATTGGCATGGTGTGCCCATCATGTCGGCATGTGCAGTAGCAGGTGACGCTTCGTGCGTGGCACCACAGTGAACGTAATACGCGGCGAGGATGATTCTACAAGCCGGGTTGAACGTATTTTCTTCCGCAGAGTGGAATTTTGGGCGTACCGAATCGCAAGCAGCGGCACGCTAGCTATGACGTGACCCCTGGGCGATAAAGAAGGAAGAGGCTGGGTGGTTCAAAATTCAACAATTATATACTTAACTCTCTAGGAAGCAAATCGATGAAAAGCAAAGTTTTATTGACTTGGGTTTTTCGCATACGAAGCGGCAAGGGGGTGTATAAGTGCCTTTGAAGCCGCATCAAGTTTTTCGACGTAACCCAGAGCGGCTCCCAAAGAGGAAAGCCGTGACGATAACGCTAGGATTCCATACCAATGACGGGGTTGTACTGTGCGCGGACATGCAGCGGACGATAGGCGACATGAAAACATACGATGGCAAGATTGGACTTACTATCTTTCACCAAGCGGGCGTGATTGTCTCCATCGCCGGAGCAGGACACGATGATTATATTGAAACAGCAAAGTCCTACATTTTAGATGGATTCTCTAAGCCTCTTTCCGCCCCCGCTGTAATTGAAGGGATAAAAAGCAGGCTGCTATCTTTTTTCGACACACATCTGTCGAGATGGTCAAATTTTGCCCCGGTGATAGGCCAAGTGTCGAATTATTGGTCGGTGTCACGGGTGAAAAAATGCATCCGGCCTTGTTCTATTACGAAGGCACTTCCTTTACAAAAGTTCGTACCAAGGCGATTGGTTTGGGTATCTTACTTGCCCAAGACCTTCTAAATCGTTATTCCCATCGCGCCGTTCTTAACGTTAATCAAGCAGCAAGCTTAGGAACATATATTCTGTCTAAAGTTAAAAAAGGCGTTGTGGGGTGCGGTGGACCAACTCACATCGTTGGACTAAGGAGGGGAATGGATTTTGCTTTGACTGAAGGAAAAGATATTGAGCTAATCGAAAAGGATTTTCTGAAGTTTGAGGATGAAACCAACAAACGATTTATTGATGATTTGAAAGCCAAACCGCTTCCTTTGTCATGGCACAGCGAACACTCGAAAAAGGCACCGAAATTATAGGGCGGTCGTATAGACCCGCCCGGCGTGCTCACCGCATCACTGACCCCGGAATAGCAGGCGATAAAGGTGGGTGATTGCCCACCAATCAAGCATCACCGTGACTACTAGGATATGGATATGGTGCGCTGCGTGGGTGATACTGGGTACTACGTTGTTGTTCGACATGCCGTTCTTCTTTCGGCTGGGTTGGACCAGCCTTTAGGATGGGACTACATTCGCGGCGAATCCCGATTACAGATTCTCACCGCAAGCATGTCTTTACACGATAAGTGCCCAGTATCGCAATCGTATTAGGTAGATTTCTGTTTTCGTCGCCGGTGTTTGTCTTTTTCCGCGGCAGTTGGAAGCCAAGTACTTTGTCCACTAGCAGTTCAAAGGTAAGGTGCGTGAGAGAAAGTTTTTCCTGGTACTTTTTCGGACGATTACCCTCTTCCACTTGACAACGTTCTCATACGTCAAATGGCGGCTTGCTACCTCGTCAACGAAACTATTGAGACGCTCCTGCGAATGAGGCTTCACATTGCCGTCATTTAAGCGTCGCAATCGATGTCAAAATTTTTCGTGTGGTCACTCCCGCTAGGAAGCAGACGCGAAGCAAAAATTCTCGTCTGGATTTTCTATACAACCCGTAATGGCAACGAAAAATCGAAACGCAGTTGGCATGATTTTGACATTCGGTGAAAGTCCAAAGTTAAGTGACGCAAAATCAACGCATTACTGACCGCGCCTGAAACACACTTATTGTCCAGAATGCCGACCGCGCCCTGCTCGGTGTTGAAGCTCCCCGCCCCACCATCGCGCACCACCGGATTTATTGGGCTGCGAAAATGGGCCTCGGGAAATTCGGGCTGAGAATTTGTAAGTGCAGTGGATTCAATAGATTGCTCAGGTTTAATAGATGGTCGAGAGAAGGTTCATTTGACCCGCGCCGCTCCGCCCCCACGGTCGGGGAAGCAGTCCAGCCAGAATCGTGTGAACATCCCGACGCCTTCGCATAGCGTCCTTTATCGCACCGCTAGGGGAGGTAAGGCAATAGAAACGCACTAGTTAATTAAGGGTACCCATACTGTCCACATACGGAGCCGCGCGGCAGCACAGAAATTGTTCCGCCGGACGTTCCAGACCATGTTCCGAACCCGTGGCAGCGCCAAGGGGCATGCGCTAGCGCAAAGTTGCGGCGTGAGGCTCTTTTACCGTTCCAGCAGTGGCAATAAAACGGCACCAATCCGACTCCCAGACGAACGGGAGCGGGCACAAAGAGGAGAAACGACGTTGACCGAAAGCAACTTCACCGATTCCACATCTTGGACAG
>CAWENN010000009.1:0-73590 GCA_963810565.1 uncultured Acidobacteriota bacterium | reverse complement strand
AGCGGACTTGAACGAAGCCGCCCGTGCGGCGGACGCTTCGCGTGAGGCGAACGGAGCAGTTTATGGCGAACGGCTGAAGTAAGTTGTCGGGTCATAAGGAGGTCCTCATGACCCGACTTCGCAAAATGATGCTCGAAGAACTCGAGCGTCGTAATTATTCTGAGGCTACCACACGCTGTTACATCCGCACAGTCGAAGATTTCTCAAGACGATTCAAGCGTTCTCCAGATTGTTTAGGTCCGGAACACATTCGTGAATATCAGGCCGAGCTGTTCAAGAAGCACAAGTTGTCGCCGGGCACGGTTACGCAACGATTGGCAGCTCTGCGATTCTTCTACATCAAGACTCTCAAGAAAACCTGGAGCATCGCGGAGACGCCCTACCCGAAAAAAGCATTTCACCTTCCCGCGATCCTCAGCCGGGAAGAAGTCGCGCGACTCATCAACGCAGCTCTAACTCCTTTTCATCGCACTCTGTTGATGACCCTCTACGCCACCGGAGTACGACGCGCTGAATTGACACACCTGAAAATCAGCAACATCGATAGCAAGCGCATGGTGATTCACGTCCAGGGCGGCAAAGGACGCAAAGACCGGGATGTGATGCTCAGTCCAAAACTGCTCGAGGTACTGCGTGAGCACTGGCGCGGGTTACGGCACAAGCCCAGCGCCTGGCTGTTTCCCGGCAACCGCTGGCATACCGGTGATGCACCGATCACCACCAAGGTGGTCTGGGACGCTTGCCAGAAAGCCGCCCAGCAAGCGGGCCTCCAGAAAGACGTGCACCCACATACGCTGCGGCACTGTTTTGCCACACATTTACTGGAAGCAGGCGCGGATCTGCGCACCATCCAGATGTTGCTAGGGCATCGCGATCTGGAAGAAACCACCATCTACCTCCATCTCTCTGAACGTCACCTCAGTGCGACCGCGAGTCCTCTGGACTCCCTGGAGCTAAAAGACAGGTCACCACAGGACGAGTAGATGGACCGGCCACCCCTCGAGGTGGCCGATCTGGTCCGCGCTGCGGGAGACGCCTTCATCGAACGAAGCCGTAAGTGGATCACCTGGAAGCACGTCAAAGTGCTCCTGGCCATTGCGCGGTGTCGCACCGCCGCGCTCGGCGGACATCTCGATGAGTGCACTCGCTGCGGACATCGCGCCATCTCCTACAACTCCTGTAGAAATCGGCACTGCCCGAAGTGTCAGGCAGGAGCTCGCGAACGCTGGCTCGAGAAGCGTCGCAAGGAACTTCTTCCGACGCAGTACGTGCATGTGGTCTTCACGCTGCCTCGCCAGTTAGCCCCATTGACTCTTCAGAATAAGAAGGTCGTCTACGATCTGCTGTTCCGAACCAGTGCAGAAACACTGCTCGAAGTTGCCCGCGATCCCAACCATCTCGGCGCAGAGATCGGCTTCTTCAGCGTGCTGCACTCCTGGAGTCAGAAACTCGAACTTCACCCACATGTGCATTGCGTGGTGCCGGCCGGTGGACTCTCTACCGATCGCGCGCGTTGGATCAAGCCACGCTACGCTTTCTTTCTTCCGGTCAAGGTGCTCAGCCGAGTTTTTCGCGGCAAGTTCGTCGCGGCACTCCAGCGCGCTTTTCAGGACGGCAAGCTCAGTTTTCACGGAGACTTGCAGCCCCTCACTCAGCCGAAAACCTTTGCTGCCTGGCTGAGACCACTATTTCGAAAGGATTGGGTGGTCTACGCGAAACGTCCGTTCGGAGGTCCAGAGCATGTGCTCCGTTATCTGGGCCGTTACACTCATCGCGTGGCCATCTCCAACCATCGCCTGGTCTCGTTTGCTGATGGGAAGGTCACGTTTCGTTGGCGCGATTCCGCACACAGCAACGAACAAAAGCTGATGACCCTATCTCTCGATGAGTTCTTGCGCCGCTTCCTGTTGCACCTGCTCCCGAAAGGTTTCGTGCGCATCCGCAACTTCGGCTTCCTGGCCAACCGCAAACGTGCCACCACCTTGCCACTTTCCTTCCAACTGCTCGGCCGGGCATCGCAAACCGAGCAAGAGGCCTCCACCGCCGGTCCGAGCGATCTTTGGTCTTGTCCCAAGTGTGGTGGGCCGATGATGGTCGTCGAAAGACTCACCGCTTCTGAAATCCAACTTCGTTCTCCACCGCTAGTCGCGGCTGCGGCATGAAGCGACTCTCTCCAATTCGAAGGTGTTTTTCCACGCGCTCCGTACCTCTGTGCCTTGCCTCGGAACGGACCTCCTTTTCCAGCTCTTCAACCACGCTACTCACGATCCCTTTTCGCATTCGGCCGGCTTCCGGCCTCATACAGTCACGTGTAGCGCTCTGCAGCACAGCCTCGGCACAGCTCGACGCCGCTCCTGCCCACCATTGAATTTGCATAGAGCCCGCGTCCGCCGCAAATCGCGGGCGACTTCCTTCAAGTCGTTGTATCGAAAGCGCGCGAACACACCGTGCTCGTGCAGGCGCATTGCCCTTCGCGCTTCCGATACAACCCTAAGACTTCTAACCCGTGAAAGCCCGTTACGCGCCGAATTAGCGGTCTCTACTCGATAAATACGGCAAGCCCATTCCCGACCGACAGCGTCCACTTGGAGCTTAGTTTTCGGCGCCAGCCAGAAAACGGCCACGGTAGTGCGAGGGCGCAACGCCGAAGCGTTGCATAAAGGCGCGGCGAAAACTGTCGGGGTCGTGAAAGCCAACCGAGTCGGCGACGCGCTCCACGGTACAGCCCGGCGCGGAGAGCCGCTTGCGCGCCTCGTCAAGCCGGAGGCGCTGCACAAACGCCGCGGGACTGCTATTAAACTCCAACTTGAAGCGGCGGGAGAACTGCCGCGGACACAGATTCATATGCTCGGCCATCGCGTCAACGGAAAGGGCTTCGTCGAGGTGACCCAGCATCCACGCCGCCAGGTCGGCAAAGCGGCTCGTCGCAGCCACCTGAAACTTCAGCGGCTCAGAAAACTGCTCTTGTCCTCCGGAACGTTTCATGTAAACCACCAGTTCGCGCGCCACCGTGAGCGCCACTCGCGAGCCGAAGTCTTCTTCAATTAGTGCCAAGGAAAGGTCTATGCCGGCGGTGATGCCGGCGGAGGTGTAGAACTTGCCGTCACGAATGTGCAGCGCATTGGCATCAATTTTCAACGCAGGAAAGCGGCCGGCCAATTCGGCGGCGTACTTCCAGTGCGTGGTCACGCGCCGCCCGTCCAGCAGCCCGGTCGGTGCTACCGCAAAAATCCCCGTGCACACGGAGGCAATTCGACGAATACCATTGGCCCGGCGGCTGATCCAATCCGCCAGCTTAGGACCGGACGGCGAGAGGCGCATGGCACGGCCGCCGGGAATCAGGAGCGTGTCCATGTTGCGCAAGGAGCTTAGGGAGCAGGCGGCCGTCATGCGCAACCCGGACTCGGAGCGGAAAGTCTTTGCGCTGAGCGCGGCAATTGTCACCTGGTAGCAGGGCTGCGGGTTGCCGTGCGGGTTCTCAAGAAATGCGCTGCTGAAGGCCTCCAGTGGCCCGGTCAGGTCCAGGGAGGTGATGTCGTCGAAGCCCACAATGACGATACGTTTGGGTGTCACGTTGTTCGTCTCATGGAAATAGCCAATAGAGCGTATGTCTGCAATGACATTCAACCGACGATTTGGGACTCAGCCATGCAGCCGTCACAATGTCCTGAAACGCCGGAGCAATGTCATTTGGGACTTTTTATTATCGGGTTATCGTGGGTCCTATCGCAAGCAGTTCTCAGGAGGATCGTATGTGGAGCATAGCTAAAGGACTGTGGGTAGCCGCCGTAATCGTCGGTACTCTGAATCTGGCAGTTTTCATGAGCCACGCTGCGGCGCCTGACAAAATATCGGCGGCAACGCAAGAAACTCACCCACTGAAGCCGCCCGCTGCGGGCAAGATCAACGTAGCGTTCCTCATCTCGGAGGGCGCGAACGTGATAGACATCGCGGGCCCGTGGGAGGTTTTCAGTGACACGATGCTTAAGACCGACGGCAAGCCATGGCATGAATCGGATGGCGACGACATGATCATGCCGTTCAACGTCTACACGGTGTCCGATTCGCTGAAGCCGGTGGATGCCAATGGACTGACCATCGTACCGAACTATAGTTTCGACAACGCACCCAAGCCGCAGATTATCGTGATTCCCGCCCAGGGCGGACGCACCGCGGCCCAGAAAGCATGGCTGCTGGCCAATTCGGCCGGCGCCGATGAGACCATGTCGGTGTGCACCGGCGCCTCGATGCTGGCGGGGTACGGACTGCTCGACGGCCAAACTGCTACGACGCACCATGCCTATCAGCAGGGCATGCAGAAACAGTATCCCGCCGTGCGCTTCGTCAGTGGAACCCGCTTCGTGGAGAATGGCAAAATCGCAACCGCGGGCGGCTTGACCTCGGGCATTGATCTGGCACTACATGTCGTTGCGAGATACTACGGCAATGAGGTAGCGCAGGTGACCGCTAACTTCATGGAGTATCGCAGCGACCTGTGGAAGAACCCCGAATATCAGCAGGTGAAGGCCGTGGCAGCGACCAAGTGATCTTGCCCGTTGGGCGCGCTTATCGCGGCACGTTCAAGTTTCCGTCCGGTTCGTCGGTTACGCGGAAACGGGGCTCGACGAGATTACGACCACGCGGCCCGGATTTACTTCGCAGTTCCCCGAAGCGGACTTGTGGCGCTATACCTCCTGGTCTCAACTTTCCGGCGCAGGACGGGACGGACGCCACGGCTATATCTTCACGTCGCGGCCCTTCCAATATGGATCTCGCAGAAGGCGCTTGAGCGTTTTGCCCGCCGTGCTCCGTGGGAACTCCTCCACGATAACAACCGCATGGACGCGCTGATGTTTGGCGTCCACGCGCTCGTTGATCCAATCGCGCAGCTCTTCGGCGGTGACGTCAGCCGGCTGCCGCAGAATGACCGCAGCCAGCGGTGTCTCTCCCCACTTCTCACTGGGAATGCCAAACACGGCCGCCTCTTGAACCGCGGTATGTCGCACGATGATTTCTTCAACATCCTTCGGGAATACGTTTGTGCCGCCACTGATGATCATGTCCTTTTTTCTGTCCACCAGATAAAGAAACCCATCCTCGTCCACGTACCCGAGATCCCCCGTGTGCAGCCAGCCATCCACAATCGCTTGAGCGGTCAGATCGGGGCGCTTGTAGTAGCCCGGCATCAGCGCCGGTCCGCGCCCGATAATCTCTCCGATCTCTCCGGGAGCCAGGTCCTTTCCCTGGTCATTTACGATCCGCATCTCAAAAAATGGCTGTGGGGGACCGACCGAATTGGGTTTCGACGCGTACTGAGTTTTGTCGAGGACTGTGATGAATCCTTCTGTTAGACCGTAAAGTTCGTAGCAGCGATCCGGCAGGCAGCGATGCAACTTCTGTTTGTGTTCCAGGTGCAAGGGGGCGCCCACCGTGCATATCATTTCAAGGCTCTGAAGTGCCTCCGCCGAAAAGTACGGCGAGCCCAATAGAGCGACGACCTGCGATGGCACCAGCATCACGTGCGTCACTTTTTCGCGCTCGACCGTTTCCACAAATGTTCGCGGCTCAAAACTAGCGTGCAGCACGTATTTCGCGCCGAGATACATCGCTGGCATCAGCGTAACGAAAGCCCCATTGAAAACAATTGACCCGCAATGCAGCACTACGCTCTCCGGCCGCATGCGAAACGTCGCAGCAAACATCGTGCAATAAACAGAGCGTACGTAGTGCGTATGTACGATTCCCTTGGGCGTCCCGGTTGTTCCGCTGCTGTAAATAATGTTGTACGGATCACCATCCAGAATTTCTATCGAGGGAGGCTCGGACGCGCTCGCCCCAGTCGTCAACTCCTCATAGCTTTGAAATCCCGGAGCCCGCGACGAGCCAGCCAGGATGTAGCGACTGTCCGGAATCTCTGGCAGCTCGGGCCGGATGTCACCGAGCGCCTCGGCAAAATCGGGACTCGCGATGATTGTCTCCGTGTCGGAATCGCGAAGCAGAGATGCGAGGGCTCGTCCTCGCAGGAGGGGACTGAGTGGCACGACTACGGCGCCCATTTTTGCCACAGCCCAGTACGTTTCCAGCAAGTTGAGACAATTCGGCAAGATCGTGGCGACTTTGTCCCCTTTCTTCACGTGCAGACTGGAAAGGGCGTTGGCAAGCCGGTTGACTCGATCGTTGAATTCGCGGAAATTCAGCTTGTGGTCTTCAAAAACTACGGCGGCGTGCTCCGGACGATGGCGGGCATGGCCAGGAAGGAGCGAGCCAATATTCATTTTGCGCTCTCGCCGCTGGCTTCTCGTTGCCCTGAATTTGAGGACATCGAAGAGCTTGCTCGGCCCGAACCAGCCTCGCAGAAGAAGCGCCAGATTTCCGCGCTGGCGTTGGGGCCTTTGGGATCACCGTACTTGCTCGCCTTGGGGGAGCCGGACCAAGCGTGGCCCAGGCCCTGGACTAGCCACTTTTCCATCAGCAAGGTGGCATCGGGCTCCCTGTAAATGTGCCTGCGATAGGCGTAACCGTTCGGCGCTTCGCCGGTGACGATTTCCTCTGCGGGGGCGAACCCGTTCTCGGAATGTTCGGCCGCGAGACATGCATTCGTCTTGCTCCACTGGGCAATAACCTGATCAGCGTTCACGATATTTACGCGGGTATCCGCGGTGCCGTGAAACACAATTACAGGCATGCGCCGCCTTTTCTTGCGTGCCAGCCCGCCGCTCATGGCTTCAAAGGCTAGTTGTCCTTGTCGCACCGGATCCGGGCCGCCTCGCTCCATCGCAGCTAGCCCCTCGGAGACGCTGGTGGCGGCTTGGAATTCCGCGCCAGCAAAAACCGCGACAGCCGCGAAAAGTTCCGGGTAGGTCGCTGCAAGAATGCAGGCCATGGCGCCGCCGGCTGAAACACCTACAAGGTAAACTCGCTCGGCATCGATATTTTGGGTCGAGCGAATTTGTTGGACCACGGCCGCAAGAATCGAGGGCTCACCAGCGTCACGAATCTGATGTTTCGGATCAAACCAATTCCAGCACTTCATCAAATTAGCCAGACGGGTTTGTTCGGGATAGACAACCAGGAACGCATTTGCTTCGGCGACGGCATTCATTCCGGAAATCTCTGCCATGTCCTCGGCATTGTGCGTGCAGCCGTGCAGCATCATCACAAGAGGGGAGGGCTTGTCCTTGGCCAGTGTCGACGCCAGCGAGAGCTTATAATTGCGCGAGCCTCCCGCCGCACGAGCCGTTCCGGTTGCCCACTCCTTTTGCCTCATATCGGATCCAGCTCCCTTACCAGCGATGGAACCTTTCCTATGCTACATCTTCACCGGTCCACGCAGCCGGTCGGCCAGCTCCACAACCAAATCTGCAATCCTCGTGGCGGCGCGGTCACCAAGCGCGATGGTGTAATGGGTGGTGCCTGCCAATTTGTAGTCTTCCACGTGGGGCACGTAGGTCAGAATTCGTGCGGCGAGTTCGTCCGGGAAAAGGGGCGGCTGAGCCGGCGTAAAACCGCGCTCGGCCCGCACAAAGAGTGTGGGCACGCGAATCGATCTCAGTCGTTCGATGATTGCGTCGCGCTCGAACGCTGCTCCCAAATCAGCGCGTACCCCCGCCTCCGAAGCTTTCGGTTGTACCGGCGAATCGCCGCCGACTTCATAGTCCAGAAACGCTTCTACCCAGGGATTCCATTCTTCGGCAGGGAAATGTGGCTGCGTGCGCCAGAACTCCCGATAGGCTTGGCGGGAAGGATAGGTCTGACGCAACTGCGCGATGCGCTGAGCAAGCGCAGCGTTCAATCCCTGTTCAGGGGAAGCACCCGCAGGTTTATCAGGCAGAAAGCCCCCGTCAATCAGAACGAGGCCGGATACGAGCTCCGGGTGCCGCGCCGCGACCGCAGTCGCGACAAAAGCACCCATGGAATGCCCCACGATGATACTCGCTCCCAGCCCCATCGCGCGAATCGATGCCGCGACGTCGCGCGCATGCTGTTCCATGCCGTATGGCCCTTGGGGTTTGTCGGAATCGCCACGGCCTCTGAGGTCGAGCGCGATCAAAGCGCATCGCCCCGAAAGATGTTCGGCAATGCCCACGAAATTCATATGCGAAGCCGTCAGCCCGTGCAGAGCAACTACCGGCAGACTGCGTCCGGGCCAATAGCCAAACGCTAGTTCTACGCCGTCCCCGGATATACGACCCCGAGCTGAACGAGTCACTCTTATCAAACCATGCTGAGAAAACTTTTCGAGAGTCATCGCGCCTCTGCGGACTGAATTGTCGGAGATTGGCGCCCGTGACCATTCCCATTCTACCGTTCTACCCGGAGAGACTCATCCGCCAGGCCGGGTAGGACCGCGCGCGTCGCGGACCTCGTGCTAGAAATTGAACTTCAGCGCGAACTGGATGACGCGGGGACCCGTCGTAGTCGCGACGATCTGCCCCACAGCAGCCGATTCGACAATGTTGATTGGGTTGGCGAAGTTGACCGAGTTGAACGCGTTAAAGAACTCCGAGCGAAACTCAAATTTCATCCGTTCGTTGACGGGGAAAAACTTGACAACAGAAATATCCAGATTTTTCTGATTCGGCCCACGCAGGATATTGCGTCCGGTGGTGCCAAAATCGCCTAGCGCGGTTGCGGGCGTAAAACAAGACGTGTTGAAGTACTCGTTTAGCCGGGATTCCACGCCGCCGCCAAGGGTAGGATTGCAGCCAGCCACGAAGTCGGCTCGCGCCTGCACGTAAGCGTTTTCGTTGGTCAGCACTGAGAATGGGGTGCCGCTCTGCAGCGTAAGAACCGTGGCAAGTTCCCAGCCATTCACCGCCTGGCCCGCAAAGTGCGATTCGCCTTTGTAGAATTTGGGCAGGTCATAGATGCCGCTGAACACGAAGCGGTGGGGGCGGTCAAAGTCGGAACTCGCGTAGTTGTTCAGAAAACCGGGCGCCTGATTGCCGGGAACGACCGTGACGTCGCTCGTGCCGGTCGGGTCGCCAGAGTAGTCATCGAGCGAATGACTGTAGGTATAGGAGGCGAGAAATTGCAGCCCGTAAGAGAAGCGTTTCGTCACGCCGATCTGCAAAGAGTTATAACTCGAGTTGGATGAACTCTGCATCAGGTGCACACCAAAGCCTTGCACAGCGAGACTGGACAATCCGGGACTCAACGGCCCCGGATAAAATGGCACTGGGGCGATAGCCTGGTTGAGGTCGACCAGGCGGTACAGCTTGCGTCCGGCAGATCCCACGTAACTGACATCGAGCAGCCAGTTGTTCGCGAACTCGTTTTGGATGCCGAGGCTGTATTGCTGAACATAGGGCGTGCGGAAGTCGTGAATGTCCGGGTAGATGCCGTTGGCGGAAACCACCGCTAGTCCAGTGGGAGAGAGAGGAGTCGGAGCTTGCGGCAGAAATGCCGGTGGACCGCCGAACGGAAAGAGGGCTGGGTTGTTAAAAGTCAGAGGAAAGCTGCTCGGCTGCGGAACCTGAACGAATGGGGTGGCGATGGGGGTTTCGGCCGTTTGTGCCAGAGTGTAGTAGGGAAAGTTGAGAATCTGATTATTCAGCAGCCGGGAATTTGCCCTGTCGTAATAAATGCCATAGCCGCCGCGCACGACCAAGCGATTTGAATTGGCGAGTGGTTGCCAGGCGAAACCGACTCGCGGCGCAAAATTGTTCTTGTCGGAGGGAACCAGCGACGGTTGGACTTCCGGCACTCCCGGCAATGGAGTTTTCGCGTTGGATGCCTGAACGAATCCCCCGGTGATGGCAACGTTGTCGCCTGCAGGAAATCCGGGAATCGCGGCAGTGGTGATCTTGGTCGGATCGAATCCGACGAAGCGTCCCTGCGCTTCGGTGAAAGGACCGAAGAAATCGTAACGAAGCCCGAGCGTAAGCGTAAGATGATCGGTCAAATGCCAGTCGTCGTTGACAAATCCGCCCCAATCGTGTGCGCGAACATCACGATTGTTGAGGCCGGAGCCCATGATCGTCAGTCCCGTCGAATCACCCAGTCCGCCGAGAAAATCGTAAAAGCCGTTTCCCGCAAAGGGTCCGCTGGGCAGGAGTCCGAGGAAAAAAATCTGGCCGCGCGTATAGAGATTGAAATCCTCGTTCAAACTGTGATGTTTGTACTCGACGCCGAATTTCAGATTATGCCGGCCCGCTTGCCAGCTCAACGTGTCACCGACAGTGTAGGTCTTTTCGGTTCCGCTGTTGTCGGAGAAAGGATTGGCGCCGACATCGAAATAATTGGCCACCGAGATTTCCGGCATGCCCGTAAATAGGTTTCCGAGCGGCGAGGAGATTCCCAACTGCGCGGCCGTGAAGGGCTCCTGGGGAGATGAACCCGTGGTGATGATGGATAGGCCAAACCGCGCGTCATTCACCACGTGCGACGAGAAAACATGAAGGTCATCGAGTGAGAGCACTCGCTGGTTCAGATTTGCGGTCCCACCAAAGCCTGGCACCGGGAGCGCGTTCGCTAGTCCGAACAGATTAAATAGACCCTGCGTGGCGGGGTTATTGGCCGCGAAGAACTTGGCGGAAAACCGGTTCGCCGCTGATACCTTGTAGTCCAGATTGGTGTTGAACTGGTCTTCGCGGAATATCGAATTCGCCACCACAGGTACCGCAACCGGCTGAGGCACCGCGCCAACGGCCACTGCCGTGGGGTTCGGGGCCGAAGGGATTACGTAGGAGCCGTTTGGCAGTTTCGCTTGCAAAAGAAACTGCGCTGTCGGATCAAGGCATGCGGGCAGAGTAAAGGTGGTCGGAGGCGTAGCACACGGCGCCAACCCATACGATGCCGCGAATGCATCGATTCCCGCGGTCGAGCGGTCATTCGAAAGGTTTTGGGGAACGAATACCGTCCCGATCGAATTCGTCAACGATATATCGTTTTTCTCGCGGCTTCCCTGGTAGGACAAGAAGAACCATAGGCGGTCTTTCTTGATGGGTCCGCCAAAGGTGCCTCCGAACTGATTCCGCTCGTAAGGCGGGCGCGCAACACCGGAGCGGTTCAGGAAGAAATTGTTGCCGTCCAGCACGGTGTTCCGGAAGAATTCATAAAGATTCCCGTGAAATTCGTCCGTTCCAGATTTTGTTACTGCCGCCACGACGCCACCGGCTACCCTTCCCTGCGACGCGTCGTACTGACTGGTCTGAATGATAAACTCTTGCAGAGAGTCCGTGGCCGGTACGGCAAGATTCGGCGTAGATCCCGTTCCAATAGAATTCGCGTCCACACCGTTGATAATCACCGAATTCGAAGTGGCCCGGAGGCCATCAACGTAGATCGGCGCATCCCCGCGGCCCAAATCGGATGAGTTCTGAACGGGCCCTGACGTGCCGGGCGTGAGGGTCAGGAGTTGCTGGAAATTCCTGGTCGGCAGCGGTAGCTGGCGGATTTCCTGCTGTTGGATGACCGTGCCGCGCGCTGCATTATCTTCCTGGACCAACGGTGCTTCCGCCGTGACTTGAACGACAGCCTTCTGCGTGGCCACTTCAAGGAGGATGTCAAGCCTGGTAATTTCGGTGATGCGGACGGTGACGCCTTCTATCGTGGCCTTGCCGAAACCGGTCTTTTCCGCTTGTAGCTCATAGTTGCCTGGAGGGAGGAAGGAAAAAGAATACCGACCACTCCCATCACTATCGGTCTCGCGCTGTACTCCCGCGTCGCTGGTTAAAGTGATTTTCGCTCCGGTGATGACAGCAGCGCTGGGATCTTTCACGAATCCCGTGATCTGGCCCGTGGTGGTAGATTGTGCTTCCGCCTTGCCGACGGCGAACAGCCAAAGTCCTCCCAGAATGGAAAGTGCCATCGCCCAGCGCAGTTTTCGCATACGATTCTCCTTTTTCCACACGTTAAGCTCGTCGGCCCGCAACGATTCGTCCTCCGGTATAAAGAAGAACGAGTTGATCAATCGCCTCTTCGTCGCTCATCCCCAGGTGTCGCTTGGCTCCAAAAAGTTCCTCGGCTAAGAAATAAGTGAAGAATTGCAAGTAAATGGCGGTGTAGGCGAGCGAGGGGTCCACTCCGGGCGGAAATTTGACCTTTGACTCTCGAATCACCGCATTGGCATACGTACGCAGGCCTCCGGCGATTTCCCGAAAGCTATGAATGAAGTGCTTGTGTCGAAACTCAACGACATCGATGTACATCAAGCGCCAATAATCCAGATTCTCCGAGACGATGCGCCCGATCGCTTTGGCCAGTTCTCTGAGTGAATCGGGATCGAGCGACGCCATCAGGGGGATGAGTTCCTTCTGGCGAATGATTTCCATCTTGTGGCCCAAGTGCTGGACCAAATCGATGAAGATGTCTTCTTTCGTATCGTAGTAGATGTAGAGTTTGCCCATCGATACGCCTGCCTTCTTGGCAATTTCGCGCACCGTAGTCCCGTGAAATCCTTTGCGAGTGAACAGTTGCAGGGCCGCTCGCGCGATCCTCCTTTTGTTCTTCTCGACCGTGTTGCCCAGAAGTCTAGGCATTTATTCAGTTCGCTCGCCGGAGCGCTCCATCGTTTCAATCAAAGCGAGCGCTCGCTCTTCTTGATGGCCAGGAGTTTTACTCCCAGACTAGGGGCGTTGTCAAGTAAGAACCTGGGTGCCTGGGGGCTGACCACTTGGAGCTCGCGAATCCGCCGAATGCCTCTGTTTCCCCTGGACTTGAACTTGAAGCGCCTTGTCGTTTGCACATTTAGGCGCGTCATGTTGCCCCAGGCTTCGAAAGACGAAGCAAATTGGCATACAATCCGGCGAATTCGACTAATTGAATCAGAGCGGCTGAATTCAGGGGCGGGGAACAAATTATGACCGCGCGCAGATTTTAGGGGCGTCTCTGCAGTTCGTTCTCGACACTCGTTTGTGTACAGCGGGACGTCGCCGAGAAAACATATTCGTGCCAAGCGGTAGCGCACAAATCTCGGTCGGGAGTGCGCGGCGTACGGACTGCAGGTAAAGGCTGCGTGTTTTGCGTCGCCTCCGCCGGTTCCACGGCACTCTGGCTCGCTGGTCAGCATGATGTCGTCGCTTGTGACATCAATCCAGCCGAGCTTGCCTATACCAAACGCCGCGCCGCCGGGAGTTCGGTCAAGCAGGGCGACGCCGAGCGGGCGTCTGCGTCCTTGTTTCCGCGCTGCCTTAAAAAACAGGGTGCCCAGGCAACGCTCTCGATATTCTAAGCGCCTTTGAGTAATGGCAAATCGTCAAACAACTGGAGCGTAGCCCAATGAGTAGCCCGATTAAAAGGGGAAGATGCTCGTCATCCGACGCCGATTCAACGGTTTAGATTTTTCTTGTGGAAGTTCGGGACCAGGAGGTCGATGGTTCAAATCCATTCGCCCCGACCACTTCCCCGTTATTTTCGGCAGGTTACTCGTTAGGATGCAGCCCTGTCTTCCCGTATCTGCGAGCTTGGGTGGCTTCACTCAAGAAAGCGTGATTGCTTGCCGTTGGGAATTCAATGTATTTCGCCGATGGAGCTCCCCTACGCCAAAAGTCCTACGCCGAGTTATCGCCAAAGCACAATTGCCCGCCGGGAAGTGAAATCACTAATCTGGTTTCGTGCTTGGGAAGCCTGATTTCGACGATTGTCTTCGGGTGAGAGTGTTGGTCCGCAAATTTCGTAACACCTCGGAAATTCTGTTTTGTCTTCGCGCGGCGGAAACACCCAGCCGGCCGATCCCGATTCTGCGCCGGAGCACGAGATCATTTAAAAGGGGTACATCCGATGCGACCGAAGTATTTCATAGTGCTAGCAATCATAGTGATGGTGGGCGCCGCGATGGTGGCGTTTGCGCAGCCACCCGAGGCCACCGGCGCAATCACCGGAAAAGTAACCTACACCGGCACTCCGATGAGAATGAGGCCGATCGATATGTCCAAGGACCCATACTGCGTGAAACAGCACCCCACTCCGATAGACACACAAAGTGTGGTGACCGGGCCGGGACACACGCTCAAGTGGGTGGTCGTTTTCATTTCAGCGGGTGACTTGGGGACCGGCGTGCCGTCGCAGTCGGCGCGATTTGACCAAAGAGGCTGCGAATACATTCCCCATGTTCTGCCGATGGAGGCAGACCAGCAACTGATGATCTACAACGACGATCAAACGCTGCACAACATCCATCCGATGCCCAAAACGAATAGGGAATGGAATAGAGCTCAGCCCCCGAACGCTCCGCCCATTGATACAAAATGGGCCCAACCGGAATTCATACCGGTAAAGTGCAACATCCATCCGTGGATGCACGGCTACTTCGTAGTGCTCAAGACTCCGCACTACGCAGTGACGGGAGATGACGGCACTTTTGAAATTAAGGGACTGCGTCCGGGCAAATACACCGTAACGGCCTGGCAGGAGCAGTACGGGACCAAAACGCAGCAAGTCACCATCACCGGGACGGAAACCAAAACAGCCGACTTCGTCTTTACGGCGCTGCCGTACTGAAGCGCACTCACCGGCGCGAGTTGGCCTTCACCTTGGGCGCGCGCTTCAAGAGGTTGTGGCAGCGCTTGAAAAGTCACGCGTTGCTGCGGTTCTTACGTCAGTTCAAGAATGTGCGTGAGAACCGCAAAACCGCTATACGGCGGACACAACGGTCAGAAAGTCGAGGTCTACCGCTTACCAGACGTAGGCGGCGGCGATGCGCGGGGGGCCGGAGCGGTCTCCGATGACCTGCGTTTCCAGCACGATTTCGATGTTCTTGCGTTTCCAGTCGCTCGGGACTTTCTTCAGCATTTCGTCCATGCGTTGCGAATCAACCAAAAATTCTCCGGCGGCCACGGTACCGCCGCGGCCAATGCCCGCCGCGACCACCACCAGTTGCTCGATGTCGGGGTCCACGAAGCGCGCGACAAGTGCGTAATCTGAGTACGTTCCGGTTTGCTGAATGGTGCGATCCATCATCCACTGGTGGTTGCCAGGATTGGAGCGATCCTCGATCCACAATTTATTCATCGCCGCGTCATTCGCAAAATGGAAATGCAGTGGCGACGTCACGCGCAACGTCCAGATGTTGTCGTACGCTCCGATGAAAATGGACGGGCCGCGGCGCAGGTCCGTCAAAGTAGTGTTGGCCTCGCCCAGCACCCGCGCGGTTTTCCCGTAAGTGCGCAGCAGAGCGGCGATGTTTACCAGCGGGCTCACATCGTCAATGATGAGCGCGACCATGGTGTCCGGCAGCGTGATTTCGTGCAACGGGTCGGCCGCATCGCGCTGGCGTATGGTGGAAAACTGGCTCTGGTCGGCGACGCATATGAGCGCCGGATTCGGCGAGCTGATGAATGGCTCCCAAAATTGCTTCAGGACTGGAAGCCGCGTCACCTGCCACACGGTTGCCGCAGCGATCACCAGGACCAGCGCCGCTAGCGCGTATGCCAGCGCGCCACGCGACGCGAATTTTCGATTCGTTTGCGGTGGAACGACAGGCAGCACGGGAAGCGCCGGCGGGATTTTGGCGAGTTCCGCAGCGGCGTCAGCCGGCAATTCCAGCGCACTGGCGGAAAGACCGGTCGGATGCCCGGGCCAGTAAAACTGTGGAGCGTAGGAGCCGGCGGGCAGGAAGATGCGGACTTCGTGGCTGTGCTTCGGATCCTGATAATAATGTTCGATGCGCTTGCGGATTTCGGCGGCGGTGACCCGCACGATCGGGTCGGTATTGGTGTCATAGTCCGCCGGGCGCTCGAAGATTTCCACACCGAGGATGCGCTCTTTGAGCTGGTCGGTTTGGCCGGCCAGCGTGCGCGCTACCACAAAGCGTAAAAACCTTGGATATCGCTTGCTGGAATGGAATAGGGGTGACGCGAGCAGCAGTTCCAGTTGCTGTTGGACGGCGCCCTTTTCGACTTCGCTACACGGTGTCCAGTTTTCGGTAACCTGCTCGGGTTGCAATTTTACTCCACCCACGCCCCCGGTGACGAGTGTCGCTGCCTCGCGAAACAGATCAGCAGCTCGACCCATTCCGGCACTCCGAAGTCAAATTTGATGGATGGTACTGCGCTTTGCAACAGTGCGCAATGTAAAAGGCTGGCGAGCACGGCTCTTAACGTGCGTTCGAGCCTCTAAAGCAAACCATTCACAATCAATAGTATAACCGCAAGTTACGTGCCTTCTCACTCTTATCCCCCTTCCTTTACCTGAAAACCGTTGCCAGCTATGAAGCGACTCTCTATAACTCAGGCCGGCCTATTGAAGCGTGTCCTAGCGCTTTCACCAAAATTCAGAGGTGCCTGTGCGGATTTTGACACACAGTGAAGTTTGGCTAACCTTTCGAACGATACGGGGTGGAGTCCTGGCGCGAGCCAGAATTTCGAGGAGGGATGTCTCAATGGCAGGCAAAGAACAGTCGTGGAAATTGGGATTGCTGCTCGGCGCTCTGGCAGTCCTATTGTTCTGTGGGAAGCCGCTCTACGGCCAGTCGTCGGCTGCATTCACGGCAACGCTGAACGGTCGCGTCGTTGACCCGGCGGGCCTGGCTGTAAGGGGAGCGACGGTAACGCTCACCAGCTCCGAGAACGGAGTTTCGCGCACAACTTCGACCGGCGATACCGGGCTGTACACTTTTACGTTCCTCCCCGCGGGTGACTACACGCTCGAGGCTAAGGCGTCCGGATTCAAGCAGTACAAACAAGAAGGGATCACCTTGACAGCTGGACAAACCGCTGAACAGCCGATCAGCCTGACCGTCGGCGCGGTCACCGAGAGCGTGGAAGTCACCGGGCAGGCTCCGCTGCTGAACACGGACAACGCCAATATCTCGGAGGACCTGTCCTCGCGATTCGCGGAAGGACTTCCGCTGAACTTCCGCAGCGTCATCAGCCTGACGCTAATCAATTCGTCGGTGAATAACGCCGCCGAGCAGCAGGTCGTCGGCGCGCCGGGCCTGGCGCAAACCGCGGACCAAGATATTTCCTTCCTGAATTTCGGCGGCACTTTCTTTGGCACGGCGGAATATCTGATTGATGGAACTTGGGACACGCGCGTTGATTGGGGAGGCGTGATTTACGTTCCGTCCGTGGACGACGTGCAAGAAATGAAGATTATGACGAACGCTTTCACGGCGCAGTATGGCTGGAGCAGCGGGAACGTCGTGAACATCGTCACCAAGGGCGGGAGCAACGGCTTCCACGGAGATGCCTGGGAGTTCTACGCCAACGACGCCTTCGACGCGAGATATTATTTTAACAACGGAGCTCAACCGTCGTTCAATCGCAATCAGTTTGGCGGGACGATCGGCGGCCCTATTAAGAGAGACAAGCTTTTTTTCTTTGCCTACTACGAAGGCGAACGGCAATCCACGCCATCAACGAATTCCTACACGCTGCCTACCACGGCGGAACGAGGAGGAGATTTCTCGGCATTGCTGGGCGCACAGTCGGGGACTGATTACCTCGGAAGGCCGATTTACTCCGGAGAAATTTACAACCCGTTCAGCACGCGCCAGGTCACCTGCGGAGGGGTTGATCCCGTTACCGGGAGAACTGTAAGCAATTGTGGCGCCGGCGTTGCGCCGGGCACCACGGAATTCATTCGAGACCCGATCTCCGGCAACATCTCCACTGGCACGGGAGTAACGAACATTATTCCCGCGGCATTCCTCGACAATATCGCTAGCAAAATCGCGGCTGCGAATTATTGGCCGACGCCGACGGGCGGAGGATCAACCGGAACCAATTTCGTACCGACAGGGGCTGCTGCGGAACATTCCAACGAGTACTCGGGCCGCATCGACTACAACGTGGACGATAGCAATCGCCTCTACGCTCGCTGGTCGCAGAAATACCAAACCAAAACAAACACGCCAGACTTCTATGGACCTGACGATCCGGCCGGCCCGGGACTGCTCAATCCTAACAATCGCTACAGCGTCAACGTGGGGTGGAATCACATTTTCAACCCGACGTTCACCATGAACGCGAATTTCGGCGTGAATCGGCACGTGGAGCAAGCCACGGGACAGAGTTTTGGATTCCAAACCTCGACTCTCGGGTTCCCCTCGTTCCTTGACGCGATTGCCCCGGCGTTTCCGCAAATCTCTTTTAGCGGTGGCGGGAATTACGCGCCGCTGGGCGCTGTCGGCGGGAATAACGACTACATCGTGCCGCAAACCTTCTGGACCAGCTCGCTCGATTTCACGAAATTGGAAGGCCGGCACGAATTGTCTTTTGGCTTTACGGATGTGTGGCTGCGGATTGACGGCGGACACTACGGCCAGACGGCGCTGAACTTCCAGACGGCTTCCACGGACGGGCCGGACCCGAACATGACAACTCCCGGCACCGGAAACGGGCTCGCCTCCTTCCTGCTGGGAGTAGGAAGTGGAAACAACGGCACGGCGTGTCAGCTTTGCACGCTGTACCAGGCGTTTCCGGCTACCGATAAGCATTTCCTCGGTTGGTATATTCAGGATGCCTGGAAGGTTACGTCCCGGATCACTTTGAACTTGGGCCTCCGTTATGAGATCCAAACTGCTCCAACGGAGCGTCACAACGCGCAGAACTCGTTCAGCTTCACTGCCCAGAACCCCATAAGCGCTCAGGTTGGGATGTCCGTTCCAGGTGAGCTTATCTTCGCCACGCCCAACAACCCCGGCCTATACAACACTACGTACGGCAATGTTTCTCCGCGCGCCTCCATTGCTATTCAAGCCTCCAACAAGCTTGTGCTTCGTGGCGGGTACGGCATCTTTTACCCGCCGAACTTCTACGGCCAGGGTCCCAATGACGGATTCTCGCAGCAAACGCCGTGGAACACGTCTCTAAACAACGGTCTAACTCCCGCGACGACTCTGAGCGGAAATGCCAACGTCAATTGCGAAGCTGTTCCCGGAGTTTCCGCGCCCTGCGGCCCCGCATTCACTACCGAACGGCTCCCCACCGGCAATTCCGCGGGGGGATTGCAGGACGTCGGCTTTGCGGCTGGCATAACGAACCAGAACAGAAAGTCTCCGTACGTTGAACAATGGATGGCAGGCGGGCAGTATTCGTTCACGCCCAACGACATGCTGGACATCAGCTACGTCGGGAATCATGGCACAAACCTGCTGGCCACTACTTTGGGGTGGGACTTGATGTCGCCGGGCAATTTGGCACTGGGAAATGCTCTCTTCAACGCAGTGCCCAACCCCTTCTTCGGGCACATAACATCGAGCGGTTGCGGCCTCAACGCCCCCACAATTCAGCTGTCCCAAACGCTGCTTCCGTTTCCTGAATACTGCAGCGTGACCGAGAACGATCCTACAGTCGGCACCTCCAAGTACGACGCACTGCAGGTTACCTATACACACCGGTGGCACTCTGGCCTGGACCTCAACCTTTCTTACACGTATTCGAAGTTCATGGATGACGTGCAAGGACCTGCCGGGTGGGCGTTTCCAGGCAGTGGGACCAGCAACCTGAATTCGTATAACCTTGCCGCGGACTATTCGGTGGACGCAAGCAACGTTCCGCACAGGTTCGTTGCCTCATACATTTACGATTTGCCGGTCGGCAAGGGCAAACATTTCGGCTCGGAGTGGAGCACGCCGGTGGACGCGATCCTGGGAGGCTGGGCCTGGAGCGGAATACTTACCGCGGAGTCGGGATTGCCTCTTTCCATCCAACCGGCGTCGAACAACATCGGTTTCGGTTTCAACCAGCGGCCGAACATCGTGCCGGGCGTGAACCCTGTGCCGGCCAATCAATCGGTCAACGACTGGATCAATCCGGCGGCATTCTCCCAGCCTGCTCAATTCACATTTGGAGATGCTCCGAGGTTCTTCGCGAATCTTCACGGACCCAGTTTCTTCAATTGGGACATGGCCATCCAAAAATACTGGAATATCACCGAGAGCAAGCGGCTGCAATTCCGGTTCGAGATGTTCAACGCGCTCAATCATCCAGACTTCTTCCAACCGGACACAAATCTGGGCGACGTGTCTACCGGCAATTTCGGAAGGATCACGGCGGCTTATCAAGCGCGTACGGCGCAGGTGGCGGCAAAATTCTACTTCTGACGCCTGGCGCGATTTCATCTCCCCCACCCGGAGATGCCACCGCCTGGAAGGCGGCGAAAGTGAGTTCCGAAACGCGGAACATTTCGCCGCCTGCCCGGCCCCTCGCCGGGTGCGTGAAAAATAAATCTTCCGGGCCCCGTGAAGACTATCCGCCGCGAACAAAAGCTCTTCCGATGTGCTGCACGGCGTGCCAGTTTGTCTGATTGTAGAATTTTGGGATCTCACTCAGCCGGAACCGAAAGAGGGCACGAATGAAGTACAGCGAGAATGTTCCGGTTGAGGGTCGCGCCGCTCGAACCCCTGCGGGCATCGCTTCTTTTGCAGCGAGCAGCGCGACCGGCTGCGGCAATCCGTGTCGCGTTCGGCGGTGGCGGCTGATTTCGTGCGTCGTCTGCGCGCTGGTGATTTTTCTATTCGGCGATTTCGCGCGCGCGCAGCAGGCCGAAAAGGATCCGCCGCCCGGCGTAGGGAATCTCGATCGCGCCGAAGTGAATGGCGACACTCTTACGTTGCACGCCGGTGCAGACACGATCGTCGTGCAGGTCGTCGAACCCAACATTTTGCGCGTGCACTACCGGCCGCAGGGACAGACGAGCCCTCCCACTCCCGTGCTCGATCCCAATCGCGTTTGGAGCAACGACACGACCGCGACAATTGACACCGATTCGGATCCGCTGACGATCTCGACCGATAAAATGATCGTGAAGATTTCCACAACGCCGTTGCGTTTTGCGATTTACGACGTTGAAAATCATCTGCTGATGCAAGAACCGGCGCAGGGCGGCGTGTATCCCGGCGGATTGCGTTTTGCGTGCAAACCCACGGACCCGTTCTTCGGCATTGATGGCACGGCCATGCCTGGAAAAAATATGGATGCACGCCAGGATATTCGTATTGGAGTGCGGCGCTCGGGCGGCATGGTGAGCGCCGGGCGTCAAGGCGATGCCGGAGCGCCGCTCGCCTACACGCCGGCGTACGGCTTGCTGGTGGATTCCGATGGCGGAGATTTCAGCATTGCCGCGGGATTGCTTGAATTCAGCGGTGGGTCGCGCAATGACGTCGAATATTTCGCCATCGTCGGCGAGCCGAAAACAATCATGCACGCGGTCGCCGACATCAGCGGCCACGCGCCGATGATGCCGAAGTGGACGCTGGGCTTCATGAACAGCCAGTACGGCTCGACGCAAGCGGAAGTGACGCAAATCATCGACACCTATCGCGCAAAAAAGATTCCGATTGACGGGTTCATCCTCGATTTCGATTGGAAGGCCTGGGGCGAAGACGATTACGGCGAATGGCGCTGGAACAGCACCAGTGGCCCCGGAAATGTCCATCCGGACAAATATCCCGATGGTGCATCCGGCAAATTCGCCGAGGAAATGCGCGCGAACGGCATCAAACTCGCGGGCATCTTCAAGCCGCGCATTGTGATGCGCACGGCGGACGGCAAACCCACCGAGGCCGCGCGGTACGGCTCCGATCACAAATTATTTTTCGATTGGGAAGAGCCCTACCTCGATTATTTTTCCATGCGCCCGGCGCTGGATGTGGATTTTTCCAAGCCGGCGGCGCGCGCCTGGTTCTGGGAACATATGATTCCCGCGTACCACGCGGGCCTGCAATATTTCTGGAACGACGAAGCCGATTCGAACGGCAACGCTCAGTTTCCAAATTTTCAGCATGCCGATATGGAACGCGCCATGTACGAAGGCGCGCGCTCGATCGGCGATCAGCGCGTGTGGTCGATCAATCGCAATTTTTATTTGGGCGCGCAGCGCTATGCGTACGGCGAATGGTCTGGCGACATATGGACCGGCTTTCCCAGCATGAATTGGCAGGAAGCGCGGATGCTTTCCACTGTCGGCCTCGGCGAGCCGCACTGGAGCATGGATACCGGCGGCTTCGACGGGCACCCAAATCCCGAAAATTATGCGCGCTGGGTGGAATTCGCCGCGCTGGTGCCGATCATGCGCGTGCACGGAAGCCTGGACGAAAAACGCCAGCCGTGGGTTTTCGGCGAACAAGCCGAGGCCGACGCCAAGGCCGCGATCGAACTGCGCTACCGCCTGATTCCGTATATGTACTCGTACGAACGCGAGGCGCATGAAACGGGCGTCGGCATCGTGCGTCCGCTCTTCTGGGATTTTCCGAACGACGGCGTCCGGCTCGCGGACATCACCGATGAATGGATGTTTGGCGATTTGTTGCTCGCGGCGCCGGTCCTTGGCGAAGGGCAGGCGCGCCGCACGATTTACCTGCCTACGGGGCAATGGTTCGATTATTTTCGCGGCCAGCAATATGAGGGCGGCAAATCCATTGCTTATCCCGTGAATCCCGAGACGTGGTCCGACATTCCGCTATTCATCCGCTCCGGCGCGATTTTGCCGACGCAAGACGTCCAGCAGTACGTCGGCGAACATCCGGTGACGCGCGTTTTTGTGGACGTGTTTCCAGCTGCGACCGAGACATCGTTCAATTACTACGACGACGACGGCATCACCTACGCCTACGAAAAAGGCGCGTTCTTCGAGCAACGTCTTTCGACGAGCGACAATGGCACAACCGTTCGTTTCGATGCAGCTGCGCCCACGGGAACCTATAAATCGCCGCTCCGTGAATACGAAGTGAAACTGCACGGCATCTCGGCGCGTGCTTTGACGATTGACGGAGCAGGCGCCACGCACTACGACGATCTCGCGCACCTGGAAAGCGCTTCCGCCGAAGGCTGGACCACGGCGACCGATCGCTACGGCCCCGTCACCATCTTGAAAATCACGGCCGTCGCAACGAAGCTGATCAGCGCAAGCCGCTAACCGCAGTCGAGGATCGCCGCCCGGCACGACGGCGCGCTGCAAATTAGTGGTATCGTTTTTGGCGGCCTATGCGCACCGAATCTAACGAGCATCAGTTTTACCGACCCCATCTTGTGCAGGAGCGTATTGTGCGCTCCGGCTTCCTCGCGCGAGCGTCCCTTCTCGCGTTTCGCGGTCGGCCTGCTCGTACGATCGGAGGAGCGTGAATGACGCGCAGTATTCCGCGTCGTGAGTTTCTGGCAAGCCTGGGCGCATTGATGGCTACGACGAGATCGGCGCGTTCAATGTCACTCGGTGCACCCGCTACTGCCGGCATCCTCCGCGGATCCGGCGCGGCAGCGGGAGCGAAACCGCCGACCGAATCCATCTTCGATGTGAAATCGATAAAAGGATTCGACTTCGTTCTCCGCAATTCGCCCACGCCCAAGAAATATCTGATCGAAGCGATGCCCGGAGGCATTGCGCTGCTGGATTACAACAACGATGGACTGCTCGATATTTTTCTAGTGAATGCGGGGCAATTACACGAAAGCCCGGGCGGCGCGATCAGCTTCAATCGCAAAAATCCGGCGTATTGGAACCGCCTCTATCGCCAACATAACGACGGCAGCTTCACCGACGTCACCGAGCAAGCGGGCCTGGCCGACGCCGGAGATGCGAATTACGGCATGGGCGTCGCGGTGGGCGATTACGACAACGACGGCCTCTCCGACATCTACGTGACCAACTTCGGAAAAAATATTCTTTACCACAATAATGGCGACGGGACTTTTACCGACGTCACCGCCAAAGCCGGAGTCGCCGCGGGCGGCTGGTCCGCGTCCGCTGGATTTTTCGATTACGATAACGACGGCCTGCTCGATCTGTTCGTCACTCGCTATTTAGATTGGAGCGTCGAGAAAAGCAAATCGTGCGGCGTCGAACAGCCGACCTACTGCCCGCCCGGCGATTTCCCGCCGATCACCAACATCCTTTACCACAATCGCGGCGACGGTACGTTTGAGGATGTCAGCATCGCGTCTCACATCGCGGCGAAAAAAGGCCATGCGCTGGGGGTCGCGTTCGCGGACTACGACGGCGACGGCTACACCGATATTTTTGTCGCGAATGACGCTATCGAACAATTTCTCTTCCACAACAATGGAAACGGCACCTTCACCGAATGCGGATTCGATTCCGGCGCGGCGCTTTCCGAAAATGGCAAAGCGCTCTCGGGCATGGGCGTTGTCTTTCAGGATTACGATAACGACGGCCGCCCGGACCTGCTCGTCACCCAACTGCCGCACGAGCCGTACGTCATTTTTCACAACGACGGCAAGGGCCTCTTCAGCGCTCAGGAACTCGAAGCCGGTTTCGGTGTACTTTCCGGCGCCAATTCGGGATGGGGAGTGGGCCTGGAAGATTTCGACAACGACGGCTGGAAGGACGCCTTCATCGTGCAGGGCCACGTTTTCGACAACGTGCAAATGTACGATAGCTCGCTGCGCTATCGTGAGCCACCGCTACTCGCGCTGAATCGCAAAGGGCGTTTCGAAAAAGCGGATGCGGGTTCGAATGTGCCTGTCGCGGGACGCGGCGCGGCCTTCGGTGATTTAAACAACGACGGTTGGATGGACGTGATGACTACTTCCCTCGGCGAGACTCCGCAGTGCTATTTGAATCGCGGCGGCAAGCTACATTGGCTCACGATCACGTTGCGCGGAAAGCGCAGCAATCGCGACGGCTTCGGCGCGCGCGTTCAAGTGAATGGCCAGACACGATTCGCGACGGCCGCGGGAAGTTATCTTTCTTCGAATGACAAGCGCTTGCACTTCGGCCTCGGCTCCGCCGAAACTGCGGACATCGAGATTCGCTGGCCGTCCGGCACCGTGCAAGCTCTGCGCGGCGTAAAATCCGATCAGTTCATCGTGGTCGAGGAATCCGCGTAGCCATGTTTCACGCGCTCTTATGGTTGTGCCTGTGCATTCACCAGCAAGCGGCGGAGCCGTCGCTTTCGCCAGACGCTGCTGCGTCGCTGCAATCGGGCCTGGACGCCGAAAATCGCAACGATCTCGATCAAGCCATCGCCGCATTTCGCAAGGCAGCCGATCTCGCTCCGGCATCGAGCGAAGTCTTCTTGCACCTGGGCGACGCGTACATGAAAAAGCGAGATTACGCCGCATCCATCGCTCCTCTGAAGCGCGCCGTCGAACTGAATCCTGATTCTCTCCCAGCTCATCAGTTGCTGGGCTACGCGCTTCTCGCCGAAGGCTACGCCTCCGAAGCCATTCCTCATCTGACAATGGTTCACGAAGACGGCGCGCTGGGCATCGCGCAATTGCAAGCAGGCCAGCCGGCGGAGGCAGTCGCCAATCTGCAAGCCGCTCTCGCCAAAGCCCCCGACGATCCGAATCTTCTCTTCTATCTCAGCCGAGCTTCCAGCGCCCTTTCCGAAGAAACTTCTGACAAATTGCTCGTCACTTCTCCTGATGGCGCGCGCGCCCATCAGGTTCGCGGCCAGGCCGATTACACGTTGAAAATATTTCCGGACGCCGAGAAGGAATATCAGCAAGCCATCGCGCTTCGCCCCGATTTACCTGGCTTGCGCCTCGAGTTGGGGCGAGTGTTCGCTGCCGAGTCGGAATGGGAAAAAGCTGCGGAAGAATTTCGCGCGGAAGCGAAGCTGCAACCGGGAAATGCCGAAGCCGCCTTTCGCTTGGGCGACGCGTTATTGCAGTTGGGCAAAATGAAGGAAGCGGAGGCGGAACTGCGGCGGTCCGATTCGCTGCGCCCGGACATGCCGGAAACTCTTTATGCACTCGGCCGTGCTGCAGCGATCGACGACCCGAACGTCGCGGAGCATGCGCTGACCCGTGTCATCGAGCTGGAAAAAGAAAGTCCGCTCGCCGCACAAGCTTATCTGGCGCTAGCCGGCGTTCACCGAAGACGAGGCAAGCCCGATCAAGCCGCGCATGACCTGCAGGAATATCGCCGGATTCAAGCTCTCGCGGCCCACTCGCCGAAATAAGGTGCCCCGCCCGCACCAAAATCCGACCCGTAATGTCCCACGCAAATTTCCGCGAAACTCCCCAGCCCCTAAGACCGCGATTTGCAAAATCCGTGAACCGATTCTCCTCTGCCCGGCATCTCCACCATTAGCGCGTCCGCGATTCGGGCGGAAAGGATCTCGCGCATGTTCACGGCCCTCGCTTGGGTATCTCTGGGAATCGCGTTCGTCTGCGCCATCGTCATCGCCATTGACGAGCTCCGCCATCCGCAAAAAATGTGGATCATGAATATCGTGTGGCCCGTCAACGCGCTCTATCTGAGCGTTTTCGGCTTGTGGTGCTACTTCCGCATCGGCCGAGGCATGGCCAAAGGCTCTATGCGCGAAATGTCCATGGACGACATGCATCCGCACGAGATGGCGCACGCGGAGCACGCGCAACGCGCGCCGACCTGGCGCCAAACCCTGGTCTCCGATACGCATTGCGGCGCAGGCTGCACGCTTGGCGATATCATCGCGGAATTTAGCTTGTTCGCTCTGGGATGGACGCTGTTTGGCAGCGCGTTATACGCCAGCTATGCCGCGGACCTGCTGCTCGCCTGGCTCTTTGGCGTGGCCTTTCAGTACTTCGCGATCATGCCCATGCGCAAACTCTCACCGGCGCGGGGACTCATTGCCGCGATCAAATCCGACACTCTCTCGATACTCACTTTTGAAATCGGATTGTTCGCCTGGATGGCACTCACCTTCTTTGTCTTTTTTCGCCATCCGCATCTCAGCCCCACCGAGCCAGGGTATTGGTTCATGATGCAAATTGGGATGATTCTGGGGTTCGTGACGTCTTATCCGATGAATCGCTGGCTGATAAAGTCCGGCTGGAAAGAAGCGATGGCCTGAGCGCGACCCGCGCGCGCAAACTCGACGGGCCATGCACCCCCACGCACTAGAAATAGAATTTCAGCGCGAATTGAATGAATCGTGGGTCGCGCGCTCCCTGCACGAATCCAAATTGCGGAGTGCCAAATTCGAGCGGCTGCGGCTCTTCGCTGATTTCACCCTCCGGTTCAAACAATGGATTCACGTGATTCCAGATGTTAAAGAACTCGGCGCGAAATTCCACGCGCATCTGTTCGCGTATGGGGAATAGTTTGAAGATGGAAAAATCCCAGTTTTGAAATCCAGGGCCACGGACGATGTTGCGTCCCGCGTTTCCGAACGTAAACGGGATGGTGTTGTCCACAAATGCGCAAGTATTGAAAACGGTGCCAGGCATACACGGCTTTCCATTGGGATTGCCGACGACGTTCGGACGCACTTCGAAGAAGCCTACCCCTCCGCCGCCGTCGCTCGAAGATACGTTGGTCAGGGAATCGGTGATCGTAAACCAATTTCCCGTGGAAGCCGTCGTGATCCCGGAAACTTGCCAGTTACCGATGAGCTGATTCTTCAGGCCTGTAGCGTCGCCGCCGAATCGCTTCCCATTGCCGAATGGAAGTTGATAGATATAGCTGATCACAAACCGGTGTCGCACATCGAAATCGGAATTGCCGTATTCCAAAAACGGATAGCGTTGGTCGCGGAAATCGCCGTTATTGAGCGAGCCTAAAGCCGCGCTGGAGGCGTCATCCAGAGCATGCGCATAGGTATACGATGCTTCGAATTGCAATCCGTGTGAAAAAGTTTTCTCGAGCCGCGCTTGCAGCGAATTGTAATTTGAAAATCCGTCGGTACGCAGCTGGTTAATCGCGGTATCGAATACGCCGTTGCAGTTCGGCGGGAAAACCGAGTCGTCGCACATTTTTGCGGGGCGCCGCGGCGCGGTGGGGCAATTGCCGGGCCCCGTGTTGGGAGGCGTGGTGCAGAACGTGGCGTCCGGCACAGCCTGGTTTCCATTGTAATAATTATAGAGGTCCGAGCCGTGCGACCCCGCATACGAGATTTCCAGCACGGTCTGGCTCGGCAACTGATACTGAAAGCCAAAATGCCATTGCTGCGTGTAGGGCGTGCGCACCTTAGGGCTGACGGCGAAGAGAATCGGAGTATTCGGATCGGTGAGCGAATTCGCCGGAAATCCCTGAGAAAGCACATTCAGCGGCAGAGTTGAATTGCTCGCGCTGATGGAGCAATCCACTTGGCCAGGGTTGGGGTTGGCAGACGACAAAGAGCACGGCGGGCTGAACGACTGCGTCACAAAGAATGGCGGATTAAAACCGGGACTGGGATTCGAATACGGTCCGTTCTCCTGACCGCCGTAAAAGATTCCGTAGCCAGTGCGCAACACCAATTTATTGGTGATCTGATATGCCAGGCCAAGGCGCGGAGCAAAATTATTCAAGTCCGGCGAAATCAAACCGGCACTGCCGGTGCGGACGATGGGAATGTTCGCAGCCAAAAACGGCGTTAGCTGGGCATCCTGGCCCTTCGGCACGAGCAGCGAATCTGTGGCGAAATCAAAATTGGCTTGCTCGTTTCCCGCCGCTTTGATCGTCGTGAAGAGCTCGTAGCGCAATCCCAGATTAAACGTCAGGCGCTGCGTCATCCGAAAATCATCCTGACCATAGAAGGAATATATTTGGCGGTGATAATCCACATTGTGCGTGTTTGTGATTGTCCCGCCATCGGGAATCCCGAGCAGAAAAGTCGCATATGCTTCGCCGCCGGTGGTGGGCGCGGCGGGATTGTCAGTGAAGTCGCTCGCAAAGTTCATCGTTCCGCGAGCCGCGGAAGGTTCGAACAAAGTGAACTGCTCGTTGCGGATTTCGGTTCCAAACTTAAAAGAGTGCCGCCCGCGAATCCACGTAAGATTTTCCGTCAGCACGTAGCTGTTTTGTTTTTCAATCGCGGGCAGAAAGCCGGAGCTTCCGATCGTCGCCGTGCCGTCGTTGATGCTGATCTGCGGCAAGCCTCCCAAATTCGGACCGAATGGCACGCCCGGAAAATCCAACTGCTCCGCAACATTGGTGTTCGCATTGAGCTGAAAGCGATGCGAATTGATCCGGTTGTATCCCAGACGGAATTCGTTCACTAGATTTGACGAAAAGACATGCGTTTCGCTGATCGCTACGCTACGAAATGAATCGTCTTCTGTTCCGTCCTGAAACGCTCCGCCGTCCAACGCGTTTTGGAATGGCGACGGTGTGAAGCTGGGTTGATCCTCGTAGCTGAACCGGCCGAAAATGCCGTCTTTATCCGAGAACTTGTGGTCAATGCGGACGTCAAAGTTATTGCGGCTAGCAGTGCGTCGTGGATCGGAAATAAAATTGTTTCCATTGATATTCGTGTTGGGCGCCGGAAAGAGCGCCGAAAGACGTGCGGCCAGCTGGTCAATCGAGCCGGCCGGAAAAATGTTGGTGGGGTTGCCCGCGCCGTCCACGCCAATCGGCACGCCGCAAAAGCCGCTGGGATTCAGCGACGAAACTTGCGCCAGCCGCGAATTGAAGATTTCGCCCAGGTACGTAGGATGACCGCTGCAATCCACCGCCACTTGATTCGTGGGGTTGCCGTTCATGTCTACCGCCATCGCCGGCGTGTTCGTAAGAAAACTCGAAAAATCGCCGCCGATTTCCGCGGGAGTTGGCACCAGCGATAGCTGCGGCAACGCCTCGATGATGCGCAACCCTTCGTAATCCACGAAAAAGAATGTGCGGTCCTTGATGATCGGCCCGCCAAGCGTCGCGCCAAACTGATTCTGATGATAAGGCTGCCGGCTCGAATCGAAAGCGTTGCGGCCATCGAGCGCGTCGTTGCGGAAAAATTCGTACACATCGCCGTGAAAGCCGTTCGTTCCAGACTTGATGATAGCGTTCAGAATCGCGCCATTGCCTCGGCCGAATTCGGCGCTGTATGCGTTGGTTTGAACCTTGAATTCCTCGATCGCGTCCACGGAAGGCTGAATGACGTAGGCTTGGCCGGTCAGCACGTCGCCAAGGTTTGAATTGTTATCCACGCCATCGAGCAGATAATTATTTTGCAGCGCCCGCGCGCCATTCGAACTGAATCCATAACTGGTTTCCACGCGAGAGCCGGGCTCGCTCGGCACGACGCCCGCACCCAGCAGCGCGAGTTGCGCGTAGTTGCGGCCGTTGAGCGGCAGCGTCACAGCTCTTTCGCCGCTTACCACCTGGCCAAGGTCCGAAGTTTCCGTCTCAAGCAACGGACTCTGCGTCGTCACCGTGACGGTCTCGTCCGCGTGTCCCACTTCGAGCGTAATATTCACAGACGGATGTTCCTGAACTTCCACCACCACAGGTCCGGCTACCGCGGTTTTGAATCCTTTCAGCTCCACTGTTACTTTGTAGCGGCCGACCCGCAAAGGGCTCACAACATACTCGCCCACCTCATTCGTGACCGTGTCAACTTCCGTTCCATGATCCACATCGATTACTTTCACTTTCGCGCCGACGACCACCGCGCCGGACGGATCTTTCACCGTTCCGCCGATCGCTCCGGCATCCTTTTGCGCCCAGGCCTTCGTGCAAGAAAAGCCCAACGCCATAACGAGTGCAGCCACTAACAGAATGGGCCGCGGTCCACGCCAAAAATGCGCGAGTTTGCGTGCCGGAGTTGCTCGTGACGAGGAAAAACAGCGATAAGGTTCGATCACCGGTGAAGCCTCCGATGCAGCGTCAGACCAAGTGCGCAAAGCAAATTGATGGCGGATCGACCACCCCGTCCGATCGCGCCCGCTGGGAAAACTCACGAATCGCTCACGTAATTAGTCCTATTGTGCGCGTTTGTCAACTTTTTTTATCGAATATGACGTATTTTGTATTTTTGTGATTCATTTCGACCGTTTTGTGGCACAATCGGCTGCTTTCTTAGCTGGCCCGACCACGGAGCGGTTTTCGATGAGCCTGCTGGCAGAGGAACGGAGATTTCGCATCCGCGAGGTTTTGTCGCGCGAACGAACCGTCACCGCTTCCGAACTGATTCGCACACTCGGCGTCACCGCCGCCACTGTGCGACGCGATCTCGCGGCTTTGGAAAAAGAAGGAGTGCTGGTCCGTTCGCATGGCGGTGCTGTTTCCCGCACGTCGAGCACGAAGTTCCAACCGTCGTACGAAGCCGTCGGCCGCAGCAATCGCGCCGAAAAGCAGGCGATTGCTCGCGAAGCGGAGCGGCTCATCCTCGACGGCGAGACGGTCTTCCTGGAAGGCAGCACCACGGTCTATGAATTAGCGCGTCGCCTGCTTCATCGCAATCGCCTCACCGTGATCACGAATTCTCCACCCATCGTAGACGAACTCCAACGCAGCCAGCACGTTTCCGTGATTTCCACGGGCGGCGAACTGCAGAAGGATGTTTTTTATCTGTCCGGGGTTTGGGCGCAGCGGGCGCTCTCCGAAATTCGCGTGGATAAAGCTGTGTTGGGCGTCAGCGCGATTGATCCCGGCTACGGCATTTCCACCGCCAGCCAGGCCGAAGCGCAAATCAAGAAAATGATTCTGAAATCCGCGCGCGTGAGCATCGCGCTTGCGGATCACGGCAAATTTGGCAATCAAGGATTCGCGTACGTCGGTCCGGTCACGGACATCGACATCCTGGTCACCGATTCCGGCACGGACCCGAAATATCTGCGGCCCATCCGCGAAGCTGGTGTTGAATTAATTCTGGCCGATGTCCGCGAACCGTCCGTCGAGACAGATAGAAGCGAATCGCCACGAGGCCGCACGCGCTCTGGCGGAGGGAAGCGCTGAGCGAAAATATGCGCGCCCACATAAAGAAATTTCTGTTGCCGATAATTGTTCCGGTCGCAATGGGCGCGATATTCTTCCAAGTTGGCCGCGCCGTGGCCGGGCCGCGGTTTGCGCCAGCAAGTTCGTCGTCGGCCGCGAATGATGATCTGCGGGCATTCGCCGCGCTGGATCCGATTGATACTCACGTACACGCATTTAAGACCGATCCGACGATCACGGATCTGCTCGTGCGCCTGCACTTGCACGTGCTGGATATCTGCGTGGCTGATAGCCAACGCAGCTTCGGCGGCCTCGCCGCCGAAACCGCTCGCGCCCGAAGCTTCGTGCAAGCCAGCCAGAATCACGCCAGCCTCTGCGTCACCTTCGACCCCTTCACTTTTGAGCAGAAGAATTTTGTGCGGGATACAGTGAAGGAACTCCAGCAGGAATTTGCCGACGGGGCCGTCGCCGTCAAAATCTGGAAAAATATCGGCATGGAGCTGAAAACGCCCGACGGCCGCTACGTCATGCCCGACGATCCCATCTTCGAACCCATCTATCGCGCAATCGCCGCTGATAACAAAACGCTGATCGCGCACGTGGCCGAGCCTTCTTCCTGCTGGCAGCCGCCCAATCCGGCAAGCCCCGACTACGATTACTACAACGAACATCCCGAGTGGTATATGTACCGACACCCCGATCATCCGCGCAAGGAAACCATCCTGGCCGCGCGCGATCACTTGCTCGCCGAAAATCCGAAATTGCGCGTGGTAGGTGCGCACCTGGGCAGCATGGAAACCGACGTGGACGAAATCGCCAAGCGCTTTGACCGCTATCCTAATTTCGCGGTGGATATGGCGGCGCGCATGGAATATCTGATGATTCAGCCGCGCGAAAAAGTGCGCAACTTCCTCATCAAGTATCAAGACCGCGTGCTCTACGGCACGGACCTCGAGTTTCTAGCGGCCGACGCGCCGTCGGATGCGCTGAAAGATTGGCAGGAGACGTATGCGCGGGACTGGAAGTTTTTGGCGACCGACGAAATGTTGCCGTACCGAGGCCATCAAGTCGAGGGACTAGCTCTGCCCGAACCTGTTCTCCGCCGCATTTTTCACGATAATGCCGTGCAATGGATTCCGGGCATCGTCGCGCCCGCGAAATAAGATCGCCGCGTGCCCTCCGCCAGACTGCGAGACCGGCTGCGCCGCCGCAATTTACAGAGCCAGTTGCTGAACTTCTATTTGCGGCACGAGCGCTTGCACAGTCGCGAGTTCGATCCTGCCGGGCGCGAGCGCCACGCAATTCGCCGCACCGCAAGCGGTAGCCAGGCGCAACGCGTCCTCACCGCCGATGCCTTGCGCCGCCGCGTGCGCAAATCCCGCCAACGTCGCGTCGCCGGATCCGACTGCGGAGATTGCCTTCAGCCGCGGCGGCCGCGCCTGCCACAACGGTCCGCCTTTGTGTTCAAGCCAGATCAATCCTTCGCGACCCAAAGTAATCGCCGCGCTTGCCGCTCCACCGTCCACGATTTCGCGCGCCGCCTGAACCATTTCCTGCGCCGTCGCGAGCGGCCTGCCTACTAGCGCTTCCGCTTCAGCGCGATTTACCTTCACAAAGTCCGGACGCGCTTTTGCGCTCTCGCGCAACGCTTCACCGCTCGTGTCCACGAATACCTTTGTGCTTGCAGCTCGCGCAGCTTCAATCAGCGCAATATAAAAATCCGCCCCCAAACCCGCGGGCAAGCTGCCGGAAATCACCAGTACGGCCGGCTTCCAGTCCCCGCGCATTCCCCGCACGCATGCGCGCAGAAATTCATCGCTTTCTGCGATGCTTGGTGCAGCACCCGGCTCGAGAACCTCCGTCACGCGCGCAGATTCGTCTATGATTTCGAGATTCACGCGAGTGCTCGCCACCGTGTTTATCGCCGCCACTTGAATGCCCAGAGATTCCAGTTGCAGCGCGCATTCCTGGCCAATCGCTCCGCCGAGAAATCCCACCCATGCAGCCGACGCGCCAAGCGCGCGCGCAGCCATGGCCACGTGCGCGGCCTTGCCTCCCGCAAAACCCTTTGCGCTCAATGCGCGATTCACTTCGCCCACCGCCAGCGATCCTACGCGCAAGCGGCGATCCATCGCCGGGTTAGCGCTCACGCAGACAATCATCGGACCGGGCATAAATCCTTGCTCCTCGCGCGCAATTGTGCCAAGCTATCACCCTCTGGCACGAAATAGTAACAAAAAGTAAGAATTCGAAAGCAGGCCTTCAGCGATGCTGGCGGAAGAGCGGCGCCGAAAAATACTCGAATTGACGCAGCGTGACGGCCGCGTGGTCGTCAAAGATCTCGCTCGCCGCTTTTCCACTTCGCTGATCACCATCCGCAAAGATCTGGAATCGCTGCACCAAATGGGACGCCTGCAGCGTGCGCACGGTGGCGCGCTTCCCATTGATGCATCCGCGTTGCGCGATCCCTCGCTGCACGAAAAGGAACAGCTTCACCGCCGCGAAAAGTTGAAGATCGCTGCCGCGGCAGCCCGTTTGGTTCGCCCCGGGCACGTAGTGATACTGGATTCCGGCACCACCACCACGGCTGTCGCGCGCGCCATCAAACATATTCGCGACCTCACCGTGATTACCAACGCTGTGAATATCGCCGCCGAACTCGCCGGGACCGACGTCGAACTCATTCTAACGGGGGGCGCCCTACGCAAGAATTCGTTTTCGCTGGTCGGCCCGCTCACCGAGGATTCCTTGCGGCACGTCACCGCCGATCTCCTGTTCCTCGCCGTGGATGGCTTCGATCTGCAATATGGCTTGACGACTCCCAACCTGCTGGAAGCGCGCGCGAATCGCGTGATGATGGAAAACGCCAAGACCACGATCATTGTTTGCGATTCCAGCAAATTCGGGCGGCGCAGTCTTTCTTTTATCGCGCCCACTTCGTCGGTCCATCACACCATAACCGACAACAAAATTTCGGCGCAGCATCTTCGCGGGCTGCGCGCAGCGCACATCAAAGTCATGGTCGTTTGAAAATTCATCTTAAAGAGTTTGCGGGCAAACAGCAGGTCGAGCGGAGGAACAGTTCGTGGAATTGAAAGCGGGAGTTGGCGCCAATACCATCGCGGAAATCCTGTCGGAACCGGCCGCTTGGAAAGTGTGTCTGGAGCATTTGCAGCAGACGCCCACGCTCCAGACGCTCAGCGAGAAGCTTCCGCGAAATATCGAGTGGGTTTTCATTGGCTGCGGCTCGAGTTTTTATCTCGCCCAGGCTGCGTCGGCGAGTTGGTCCATTTTGACAGGCGAAAAATCTCGCGCCGTACCGGCATCTGAGGTCACGTTGTTCCCGCAATTGTTCCCGCTGCCGTGCCAACCCGTACTGATTACACGCTCGGGCCACACCTCTGAAGTCTTGCAGGCCGCCGAGTATCTGGAAACAAAGCTTCGGCTGCCCACGCTCGCGATTACCTGTGGCACTGCTACGCCCGTCGAAAAACTCGCCTCACATTGCATCACTCTGCCCTTCGCGGATGAAAAAAGCACGGTCATGACGCGCTCTTTCACCTCGATGCTGCTCACTCTGCAATCGCTCGCGGCGATTCGCGGCGGCCGCAGCGGCTTTCTGGACCGGCTGCGCGACCTCCCGGATGAAATGGCCGACCGAATGAGCGCTATTCGCGGCACGATCAAATCGCTCGTAGATGCTCGAACCTTTGCGGACTACGTATTTCTCGCGCAGGGTCCGTTTTTCGGGATCGCGCAGGAATCCATGCTGAAAGTGAAAGAAATGTCCTGTTCCTACGCGCAGGCCTTTCACACTCTCGAATTCCGCCACGGCCCCAAAGCGATCGTCAGCGCCGAAACGCTGATCACTTTCATCATCAGCGAATCCGGCTTCGATGCCGAAGTTGCGGTCCTCGAGGAAATCAAAAAATTGGGCGGGACGACTCTCGCGGTCGCTAATAACGGCAATTCTGCGATCCGCCGCGCATCCGATTATTTTGTCGAGCTCAAGCTCGATCTGCCCGAAGTGGCCCGCGCGGCCGCCAGCGTAATCCCCGGCCAGCTTCTCGGCTTTTACACTGGAATCAAAAAGGGTTTGAATCCTGACGAGCCGCGCAACTTATCCCGCGTCGTAATGCTGGAGACCCGCTCTTAGGGGCCGCGCGATGGCGCTCGATGTTTGCGTCGTAGGCGAAATTAACCCCGACTTGATCCTTTACGGCGTACCCGCGCGATTGAAGCCGGAAGAGGAGTCGCTGATCCGCGGATTCCGGCTCACGCTCGGCAGTTCCTCCGCCATTTTCGCGCACAATCTTGCGGTGCTCGGCACCCGCGTTGGCATGGTGTCAAAAATCGGCGGCGATCCGCTCGGCAAATTGGCTCTGGAATGGCTCGCGAATGCGGGCGTGGATTTGCAGCACGTGCGTGTCGCTTCCGGCGGCACGGGGACCGGCGTCACCGTAATTCTCGCCCAGCCGGAGCATCGCTTCATCCTTACCTATCCCGGCACGATGTTTGAATTCAGCTACGCCGACCTCGATCTCGATTACATTTTTTCGGCGCGACATCTGCATCTCTCGTCGTACTTCCTGCACAAGGCGCTGCGCCCGCACATCGCTGATTTATTTCGCGCAGCTAGATCCAAAGGCCTCTCCACCTCGCTCGATACCAACGATGATCCGGAAGGCAACTGGGGCGAGGACTTGCTGGCCGTTCTGCCGTTCGTGGACATTTTCTTCCCGAATGAACGCGAAGTGAAAAAGATTGCGCGGACGGATGATTTGCCGGAAGCGATCGCCAAACTCGCGAAGCTTTGCCAAATGATCGTCGTAAAACTAGGAGCGCGCGGAGCCGTGGCGCGCAAGGGCTCGCAGGATTTCGGCCGCGAAGGCATGCGCGTCGCGTCGGTGGATCCGGTCGGCGCCGGCGACAGCTTCGACGCCGGCTTCATTCATCGTTTCTTGCAGGGTGGATCGCCCCAACAGTGTCTTGAATACGCCGATGTCGCCGGTGCGTTTTCCACTACCTGCGAAGGCGGAACGGAAGCTTTCAAGGATCGAGCCAAGCTCGAACAATTTTTTCGACAACATTTGAAACCGCGTTGAACCGACGCCTCCGGCCGCAACGCGCTGCCGTCGAGCCCTATTGCCTGGTAGCCTCCAAAAGCAGGTGATCGGTAAAGCTGGCTTTCAATTTCGCGTCCGGCGCGGTTACGTCGCCAAAATCTTTGCCGTTCACATAATCCACCACGTGGTACGTCCCTGGCGCGAGTCCCCGCAACTCGATTTCCCCGGACCATTCCGCCGCACCGGCATGCGCAGTTCCTGCGGTGGGGGCCGGCGCAAAAAACGCGTAATACATCGCGCCATCTTTTTCGATGGCGTAGCCTTCCGGCACGTCGTATCCATAAACGTATAGGTCCCGGAACGTTCCGCGCGAAAGCATTTTTTCGTTGTAGAGGCCGATCCACTTTTTCCAGTATTCCTCTTTTTGCGGAGTCAGATAGACGTCCGCCAGCTTCGGTCCGTAGTTCGGCCACGCAAATTTGGTGCCGACGACACCGCCCGTGCCAACCGTGGAAGCAAAGTCGGATCCCAAGTCTTTCTCGTTGCCGTTCGGATTTGCGATTCGCGTCAGTTCCACGTGATCCCCATACACCGCCGCGTTCGGTCCCAGCAGCGCCTTGTACATTTTCACGCGCTGCCGCACCTGCACGGAGCCAACGGGATCCGCAGTAACCGCCTGATCGAGATAGCGCAGCCACGCGATGCTCGGCGGCGTACCGCACGGACAGCTTTGCGTCACGCTATCCGGCTTCAGCGCGCGCGTGGTGTCGAAAATCGTCTTGTAGATTTCGCCCATCGCATACACCGAATCGTATGGCGATTTGTGATGATGCGCGGGGTTGTAGCACGCCGGAACGCTATAAATATTGTCCAGCTTGCTCCCGTCGAAACCCCAATCGCGTATGAATTTTTCGGTGAGATGCTTGTAATACTCGCGTACCCCGGGAACCGCCGGGCACAACGTCGCCAGATTTCGCGTCATGCGCGCCGGCTTGCCGTTCTTATCCAGAATCAGCCACTCCGGATGCTCTTTCACCACTTCCGAGACGCCGTAAGGATGCGATTCGTATCCCGGCCCACCGTCTTCCACAGCCAACGGCAGCCACCACAATTGCACTTTGATCCCCTGCTCGTGGAACTGCTTCACCATTTTTTGAATTTCGCCGTCGGGAAAAGTATCGCTGCGCGGCTGCCAATCGCCGTAATTGTTGAACCAGCGATCGTCCAACGTGGCCCAATGAATTCCGAGCTCCTTGAGCTTGGGAATCGTTCCCAGCATTTGCGCCGGCGTCACGTTCTCCAGATATCCCCAGCCGCACCAACTCACCGCGTAGTCTTCGCCGTTGGTCGTGGCCTTCTTCAATCCTTCGCCGTCAATCACGTCGGAATATATTCGCAGCGGCTCGTAATAGTCGCCGGCGTACACAGAAATAAACGTCTCGGGCGTCGAGTAGGATTCGCCCGGCTTCAACGCATCGCTCGGCGCGAGGTCCACGCTCGCATCGACGTGCCCGTCGGCTTCCGTCTTGACCGGGATTGAAAGCACCAGCGGCAGCGTCTCCACGTGCCCGATCGCTTCGCCCACCGTGCGCGTCCAAAATGCAACCACGGGGATTCCGCCGCCCACGCGCCCCAGATCCCCCTTCACGTCCACCAGCGATCCCATCTGATTCAGTTGCGAAAACTTCTTCGGAATCTCAAACACATTATCTTTGCCCCACTGAATGCTCGCTCCATGGAAAGACCACATCTGGTTGGGCGCCGCCGCCGGATCAGCGAGCGACGCGTTGAAGCGGTGCCGATCAACGTCCACCGCGTCCAGTTTCACCGGAGACTTTCCGGTGTTGCGAATCGTCAGGGACACCAGCGCAACACGCGGAAACTCATCGTAGACTTCCACCACCAGCGATTCCTGCAAGCCTGCTTCCGCATTTTCGCCGGTCACCTCGATGCGCTTTCCTTTCGTTCCTAGTGGTCCGTGAGGTTCTGAAATCTGCGGATGCGCTGTGTCAAATATTGCAGCTGGCAAATCTTTCCCAGCAGCCGTGACCTTCACGCCGGAATCGTTACCGACATCGTCCAGCGAAAGCTTCTTCGCGCCGCTCAGTAAGCTCGCGGCAACGTAGCCGTTCGGACCTATCGCGAATTCGGCCGCCGGAGTGTCCACCAGCACCGAATTCGCCGTCTCGGCAACGTGAACCTGCGACTTTTCGGCTTTCGGCTGCGGAGGATTCACCGCCGCTTCTTTTCCACAGCCGCTCGCAAATAACGAGAGTCCCGCGGAAGCAATCACCAAGCTGGCGGAGCGCTTGGAAAAACAGCGGCGCGCGCGCTTGAGCATTACGGTGCAAGTCATCAAGGGCCTCGAATTAGAAAAGAAGCAAAAGGTCATATTTCGTAACCTAACGATACCGGCCCAATATCTCACATCGCAGCCGCCCAAGCGAACGAAATTGCAGCCGGTGCCGGAAGCGGCCCAGTACAGTATGATGTCGCGATGCGCCTACTGCTGGTGGAAGACGATCCCGGAGTCCTGCGCTTCGTCCTCAAAGGACTGCGCGAGCAAGCCTACGCGGTGGACACCGCCATCACCGGCGACGACGCGCTCTATCAGGCGGAAATTAATTCCTACGACTTGATTATCTTAGACGTGATGATTCCCGGCCGGGATGGTTTCGCTGTCTGCAAAGAAATCCGCAAGACCGGCAACCGCGTCCCGATATTGATGCTCACCGCACTCGATGGCGTCGAAGACCGCATCACCGGCCTGGACGTCGGCGCCGACGATTACCTCGCCAAACCGTTTGCCTTCCGCGAGCTTCTCGCTCGCCTCCGCGCGCTCTTGCGGCGTTCCGGCGAGTTGCGTCCGGCAAACATTCGCGTCGCGGATCTGGTGGTGGACACCGCGGCGCAGAGCGTTACTCGCGCCGGCCGACGCATCCCGCTCACTACAAAGGAATACGCGCTGGTGGAATTTCTCGCGCGCAATGCCGGCCGCGTAGTGGGCCGGGCAGCGATCGCCGAACACGTTTGGGATGAAACGTTCGATCCGTTTTCGAATTTGATCGAAGTCTACGTGAACCGCTTGCGGCACAAAATTGACACGGAGGGCAAGGTCCCGCTGCTGCATACCCGACGCGGCGCGGGCTATCTATTCGGACCCGAAACGGAAACCGCTCCGGGCGGCGGTGATGCCACGGAACGCGACGCGCAACGGCCCGCGAAGAAGCGGGCGAGTGCGGCGAGCAGGAAGAACCATGCTTGACACTCTCCGCGCGCGCCTGACGTTCTGGTATTCGGTGATCCTCGCACTTTTTCTGCTTCTTTTTGGACTCACCAGCTATTTGCTTTTTTCGCGGGCCGCGGACCGCCGCACGGACACCGACCTCACCGAACTCGCGAATTCTTTTCTCGTAACATTCCAAGACGAAATCAACGATCCCGATAATTCCAGCGGAATGCAGTCCGCTGCGCAACTCTCCATGGTCGAACACCGCGTGCGCGATAGCGCTTTTTTCATCGTAGACTCGGACGGAAAAATTGCGTTTAGTTCCGCGGACGTGCCGCCCGCCAGTTCATCCGAAGCCTCTCTGGTCACGCGCGCCGTCGCTTCTCGCGGTTTCCGGCAATTTCTATCCGGGGCCGCGCAAGGCGACCGGAGGATCGCAACCATCCCCGGAGAAAACGGCGGCTTCCGCGTTTATGCCCAGCGCTTCAGCGCGAATGGCCGCACGTGGTCGCTGGTAATTCTGCGCTCGCTGCATCCGCAACGCGAGCTGCTCGAGCAGATTCGCTTCGCGTTCGCATGGTTGATCCCCTTGGGAGTGCTGCTCGCCGGCATCGGCGGATATTTTCTCGCGCGCAAAAGCCTCGAGCCTGTGGCGGCCATGGGCGCGCAAGCGGAACGCATCAGCGCGGCAAATCTACACGAGCGCCTGGCGGTAAAAAATACCAGCGACGAACTCGGCCGCTTGGCTCGCACGTTCAACGACCTACTCGATCGTCTGAACCAATCGTTCGAGCGGCAGCGGCGTTTCATCTCAGACGCTTCACACGAACTGCGCACGCCGATTTCGATTCTGCGCGGCGAGGCCGAAGTGGCGTTATCGCAACCGGAGCGCTCGTCAGAGGAATATCGCGAATCGCTGGCGGTGCTGCAGCAAGAGGCAGAGCGCCTCGGGAGCATTGTGGAAGATTTATTCACGCTCACTCGCGCCGACGCCGGCGAGTATCGCCTCTCGCGCAGCGATTTCTACCTGGATGAACTGGCCGCCGATTGCGTACGTGCCACGCGCGCGCTCGCGCAAGCCAAAAATATCGCGCTCGCGGCCGCCGAGGCTCCGCGCGAAATGCCCGTACGCGCCGATGAAGAGCTGCTGCGCCGAATGATACTGAATCTCTTGGACAACGCGATCAAGTACACACCCGAAGGCGGAAAAGTTTCCGTAGCGTGCAGTGTCGCGCCGGACGGCTACGATCTCAGCGTCACAGACAGCGGTCCCGGCATCCCCGCGGATCTGCATTCGCGAATTTTCGAACGATTCTTCCGCGTCGATCGCGCGCGCTCGCGCACCGGTCGCGATGGCGGCGCGGGCTTGGGGCTTTCCATCGCGCGCTGGATCGCCGAAGCGCACGACGGGCGGATTGATTTGGTGCGCTCGGACGTGACCGGCAGCGTCTTCAAAGTCCACCTTCCGGCAGCGCACGAAAACTAGCCGCACCAAGCCCCGGTCGTTAATCCTGCGTTTATCTGCCGATCTTTACGCTGAACGGTGCAAGCCTTAGCGCAACTGCCATCGTCAACCGCTCGGCCCGGCGGAGCTACAGGAGGAATGCTAATGAATTTCTTGGCTTGGACCAGAGCGCGTATCGGCTTCTTCCGTCGCGGGGGCCGCATGCAGACTGCTGCCCGACGCGCAATCGCTCACCGAGCAGTGCTGCTCTACGCACTGGGAATCATAGTCGCCGTTGCCGGCGCAGCCATCCGTGCGTGCGCGCAGGAGCCTTCGGCGACGGATGAAAGTAAACCCACGGCAGAGGCGCAGCTCCAGCTGGTGCAACCTCCAGGAGCGAACAACGCCACTCCGCCCGTTACGATAACGCTGCAAGACGCCATCGAGCGCGCGCGAAAAAATGACGTGCAATTCCTCGCGGCAGTAAACGGCGCAAAAAGCTCACGCGAAGATCGCCTGCAAGCTCGCAACGCGATTTTGCCGCAATTCAGCTACACCGCGCAGGCGCTGCTGACTCAAGGAAACGGCGGCCGAACCAACGTCGGTCGCTTCGTGACGAACGATGGCGTGCACGTCTATCGTTCGTGGGGGGTGCTGCACGAGGATCTTTCGCCGAATAATTACATGGGCACAGCGTATCGTCGCGCCGGCGCCGCCGCAGCCATCGCCAATGCCGAGGCGGAAGTCGCCAAGCGGGGATTGACCGTCACCGTCACAAAATTTTATTACGCCCTGCTCGATTCGCAGCGCAAGTACGCCACAGCGCAAAGCGCCCTCGACACCGCCAAACATTTTTACGATATTACGCAGGACGCCGAGCGCGTCGGACAGGTTGCGCACAGCGACGTGGTGCAGGCCGAGATTCAGTATCGCCAATTGGAGCAGGCTTTTCAGGATGCGCAACTGGCGATGGAATCGGCGCGCATGGATCTTGCCGTCCTGCTGTTTCCCGCGATGAACGAAAATTTCAGCGTGGTGGACGATCTCGATACTCCGGTCGCCCTGCCGCCCTTCCCCGAGGCGGAGAAAATGGCAGGCCATGAAAATCCCGAACTGAGCGTCGCAATGGAAACGCTACGCAGCGCGAATCTGGACGTTACGGCTGCGAAAGGCGCATTTCTTCCGGCATTTTTTGTCGATGCGGACTACGGAATCGAAGCGAACGCCTTCGCGCTGCACAGCGAGAATATTCAAGATCGTGGCCCCGGCGTCCTGCCGAACCTCGGCTATTTCGTCACCGTCGGCGTGAACGTTCCGGTGTGGGATTGGGGCACCATGCGCAGCAAGCTGCACCAATCGGAATTGAAGCGCGAACAGGCGCGCGCGGAATTGAGCCAGGCCCAGCGGCAGCTCGTGAACAATTTGTACGGCTCGTACAACGATGCCGTGGTTGCGCGAGCGGCTGTGGAAGAATCGCGCCATACGGCCGAGCTCGCGGCGGAGAGCTTGCGGCTTATAGGTTTGCGCTATCGTGCCGGAGCGTCCACCGCGCTCGAAGTGGTGAGCGCAGAAAGCACTTTGACGCAAGCGCGCAATTCGTACGATGACGCGCAGGTGCGCTATCGCGTCGCCCTGGCGACGCTGCAGACCGTGACCGGAAATTTCTGATTGAGTCCCGAATAAGGCCCAAGTGTTTCGGTCCCCGCAGCAAATTATGAATAGAGGTGACTTCTCGATGTCGCGTTTGCATCCAGCCGCCCGCGCGGCGCGCACTGCGTCGCCCCTCGCAGCAATGATTCTCGGCGTAATTCTGTTTGCGCAGGGATGCTCGTCCTCGGGCGAAAAAGAAGGCGAAGCCAACGTCACCGTCTCGGTGCAAGCCGCGACGGCGGAAAATGCCACGATTCAAGACACAATTTCCGCCAACGCAATTCTTTATCCGCGCGACCAAGCCGCGATTGTGCCGCGCGTCGTCGCGCCGATCAAAAAGTTTTACGTCGAACGCGGCAGCAAAGTTCACGCGGGACAATTGCTTGCTGAACTGGAAGCACGCGACCTGGCTGGCGCTCTCACTGAAAATCAAGGCGGTTACGAACAAGCCGAAGCCACCTACAACAGCGCTCTACAATCCGCCAGACAAGATTTAAACACTTCAAAAGAGCAGCTCGACGCTGCACAAAAGCTCTACGACGCTCGCGAGTCCTTGTACCAGCAAGGCGCGATGGCGGCGAAAGACGTCGAAGACGCGCGCATCGCTCTGACGCAAGCGCGCAATCAATACGACTTGGCCGAAAAATCGTACACGCTGAAAGCAGCGCAAGGCCAGCTCACCGCCGCGAAGGGCAAAACCATCAGCGCTGAAGCGCAGCTGAGTTACGCGAAAATTGTCAGCCCGATCAATGGCGTCGTCACCGACCGGCCCTTTTACGTCGGAGATACCGCCCCGGCCGGAACCGCAATTCTCACCGTGATGGATATTTCCAAAGTCGTCGCGCGCGCGTATGTTTCGCCGCAACAGGCTGCCGAACTGCACGTCGGCGACCCGGCCTCGATTCTGCCCGGCAACGGCGAACCTGAAATCGCCGGCAAGGTCAGCGTCGTCAGTCCCGCGCTCGATCCCAATAGCACCACCGTTCAAGTCTGGGTGGAAGCGCCGAATCCCGGCAGCAAACTTAAATCCGGCTCGACAGTAGGTTTGCGCATCGTCGCCAAGACGGTGAAAGACGCGCTGGTGGTGCCGGCCGAAGCGATTCTCACCGCGACGGACGGGAGCACATCGGTGATGGTCATCGGCAAAGATGGCCACGCACACCAAACCGCGGTCAAAACCGGAATTCGCGACGACCACGATGTGCAGATTCTGAGCGGCCTCGACGCCGGCGCGCAAGTTGTGACCGCCGGCGCTTACGGTTTGCCGGACGGCTCGAAAGTCACAATCACCAAGCCTGCTGCGGAACCCGGCCGCGGCGGGACCGAGTGAGGACGGCTTCGAGCCAGCCATGACCAATTCCAGCCGCAGCACGCCGCACATTCCAGAGGAATCCAAGGGAGCCGCCGAAGTCTACTGGTTCGCTCGCGAGCACAAATCCATCATCTTCCTGATCGTCACGCTCGCGCTGGTCGGAGCCTATCTCGCCTTCAGTATTCCCATCGCGGTTTTTCCCACGACGGATTTTCCGCGCGTCCTCATCGGCGTGGATAACGGCGTGATGCCGATTGACCAAATGCTCGTCACGATCACGCGCCCGATCGAGGAAGCCGTTCGCGGCGTGCAGGGGATCGAGGACGTCCGCTCGATCACCAGCCGCGGCTCCGCGGAAATAGATCTGTATTTCAGTTGGCGCGTGGATATGTTTCAAACCCTACAACGCGTCAATGCCGCTCTTGCGCGCGTGCAATCCACTCTGCCGCCGACGGCGCAGATCACCACCGACCAGTTGGAGTTTTCAAGTTTTCCAATTCTCGGATACGGACTTACGTCCGATAAAGTTTCGCAGGCGCAATTGTGGGAAATCGCGACCTACGACGTGAAGCCGCGGCTGGCGAGCCTCTCGGGAGTTTCCACCATCCTGGTGCAGGGCGGTGAGGCGCCGGAATTTCACATCGTGCCGGACCCGGCCAAACTGCGCGCGGCCGGCGTTAGCATCTCGGACATTCTCAGCGCAGTGGATAAATCGAACATCATTCAGTCGCCGGGACTTTTCTCGCGCAATCACCAGTTGTATCTCGGCCTGATCAGCGGCCAGGCGCACGACGCGCAGCAAATCGCGCAAATTTTCGTCAAGAGCGCGCCAAGCGGCGGTCCGATCTATGTCGGTGACCTCGCCCAGGTGACTCCTGCGTTCGAGCCGCATTTCACCATCGTCACCGCGGACGGCAAGCCCGCCGTGCTCATTAATATCAATCGCCAGCGCTCTAGCAACACCATGCAGGTCGCCGCTTCCGTGAAAGCGGAGATGGCAGCGATCGAAAAGACTCTGCCACCCGGCGTGCACGTCAGCATTTTCTACGATCAGTCCTGGATCGTCGGGCAATCCATCAAAAGCGTGCGCGACGCAATCCTGATCGGCTTGCTGCTCGCTTCCGCCGTGCTCGTCCTGTTTCTGCGCGATTGGGGCACTTCGTTCATCGCGGGGATGGTGATTCCGATCAGCCTGCTAGTGACGTTCATCGTGATGCGCTTTCTCGGCGAAAGCTTCAACCTGATGACGCTGGGGGGAATGGCCGCGGCCGTCGGCTTGATCATAGATGACGCGATCGTCGTCCTCGAAAACGTCGTGCTGCATCGCGAAGCCGGCGAAGAAAGATTTCGCGCCGTCGCCTTGACGCTCGAAGAGCTTTCCCCCGCGCTGGTCGGCTCGACGCTCACGCCCATCGTGGTTTTCCTTCCGCTGATCGCGATCACCGGCGTCACCGGAGTTTTCTTCCGCGCCATGGCAGTCACCATCGGCGTCGCGCTGCTCACTTCTCTAACTCTCGCGCTTACCTGGACGCCGACCCTCTGCCTCTATTTGCTGCGCAAGAAATCCGATCACGACGCACAAGAAACTCCGGCTGATCATGCGGCGGTTCACTCAGCTGTTCCGGAGACAGCCTCCGCTTCGGTGACGACCGACGCGGACCGCCGCAAAGCGGAGATGAATCGTCTAATGCAAGCCGAGGAAGAGCACCTGATGAAAGGCTACTTCGGCCGCGTGATTCGTTTTTACGAGCGCTGGTTCCGTCGCAGCCTGAAATATCCGGTATGGGTCCCGGTGCTCACGGTGGTGATCATCGCTGTTTCCTATCTCTGCTACCGGCAGATCGGTTCCGACCTGCTGCCGAAGATGGACGAAGGCAGCTTCATTCTCGATTACGTCACTCCGCCGGGAAGCTCGCTCGAAGAAACGAATCGCATGATCGAGCACGTCAGCCAGATCGTTCGCTCCGTTCCCGAAGTAGCCACCACTTCTCGCCGCACTGGATTGCAGCTGGGGCTCGCCGCCGTCACCGAAGCGAATATCGGAGACATTTCGGCCGACTTGAAAACCGATCGCGACCGCGACATCTGGACGATCATGAATGAAATTCGCACGAAGGTGAATCAGTCCGAGCCGGCCGTCGAAGTGGAATTCACGCAAAAGCTTCAGGACATGATCGGCGACCTGACCAGCGCTCCGCAGCCGATTGACATCATGCTGTTTTCGCCGGACGCGAAGCTGCTCGATGAATGGGCGCCGCGCGTCGCCGACGCCATCGGAAAAATTGACGTGGGAGGAAGCCATCCGATCGTGGACGTGGACGACGGAATTGATTCCACTACCAGCGGGCCGGCGGTTTCTTTTCAGATCAATATGGCGACGGCCTCGCACGCGGGGTTCACGCCGCAAGATGTGGCGAACGAAGCGCAAGCGATGCTCAACGGCGTCGAGGCTTCCGCACCGGTCGTGGTGAACGATCGCCCGTATCCCGTGCGCATTCGCTATCCCGCGGAACTTCGCTCCTCGCTCGCGGCGATGAACAACACCATGCTCGTCAGCCCCGCGGGTCACACTGCAAATCTCGGTTCGCTCGCAACGATGACGGAGCTGCCCGGCCAGACCGAAATTCTGCAGGACAACGAGCAGCGTTACGTCGCGGTCACCGCGCGCCTCGAAGGTCTCGATATGGGCCACGGCATCGCGGCCGTGCAGGCAGCGCTCGCGAAGCTGCAGTTGCCGCCGTCAATTCGCGTCGAGTACGGCGGGCTTTACAAAACGCAGCAGAATTCCTTCCGCGATTTGTCCACGGTGCTCGCGCTGGCGATCGTTTTCGTGTTCCTCGTTCTGCTCTTCGAATTTCGCAATTTCTCCGCGCCGATTTCGATCCTGGTTTCCGCGGTACTCTCGACGGCCGGAGTTTTCGTCGCTTTGCTGGTCGCCGGCATCACCTTCAACCTGTCGTCGTTCATGGGCTTGATTATGGTGATCGGCATCGTGGCCAAGAACGGCATCCTGCTGCTCGACGCCGACAAAAAATTCCGGATGGCGGGATTTTCGCGCGAAGCAGCGATCTTTCAGGCAGGCCGCAGGCGGTTGCGTCCGATCGTCATGACTGCTATCGCCGCGGTGGCGGGAATGTTGCCGCTGGCACTCGCGATCGGCGCCGGCTCGCAAATGCTGCAACCGTTGGCGGTCGCGGTGATCGGCGGCCTGCTGATCGCGATGATTCTCTCGCTCTTCGTCACGCCCACAATTTATTACTACATGACGCGCGAACGCGCGAGCGTGTCCGCCACCTAGCCCTATTTCACGACCAGGGTGAGGAAATTCGGCATCGTCTGCGTCTGGCCATTCACGGTTGTGCTCAGCGACAGCATATAAGTCCCCGGCGGGGTCGCTCCGTCCGGGCCTTTCGCCAAGCTGCCGCAGGCTGCCGTGCCCAACGCGACGAGCATCAAGACCGCGAACGTCAGCGCCACGCGCCGGTTCCGCTGCATCATCCACGCCATCCCACCCAACGCGAGCGACAAAAGCAGCAACGTGATCCCGCCGGCAGGCCAATTCCCCGGTGCGCTTGGCGCGAATCCCGTATTCGTCGCCCCCGTGCAATATGTCTGAACCCCAAATGTGATCTCAATCGGTTTTCCCGTCAACGTAATCGAGCTGGGTATCACGTTGCACGTAATCGTCGGCGAAGACGGCGTGCAACCAAATTGCACGGTCCCAGTCACGCCTGGCGCTCCGGTAATCTGCAATCCGAAATATGCCGTGCCTCCAGGCGTAGCGGTCCCAGTCGCGGATCCTCCCGGAGGAATTGTAATGATCACCGGAGAAGTATTGCCGGTGCCGTTCAGCGAAACCAGTTGCGGGCTTCCCGTGGCAGTGTCCGCGATGCTCAGAGTAGCGGTGAATTCTCCGGTGGCCGTCGGCGTGAACGTCACTCCGATCGTGCAACTGGCGTTCGCCGCCAAAGTTCCGGTGGGATTGCAAGGGCTCGTGCCGCTGCTCGCCATCGCAAAGCTGCCGCTGCTTTCGCCGGTGATCGAGAAGCTGGTGAAATTGACGGGCCCGGTTCCGGTATTCGTCACCGTAACGTTCTGCGCCGGACTGGTCGAGCCCACCGTTTGCGACGCAAACGTCAGCGAGGTCGGAGACACGGTCACGGTCGCCGGGCCGTTCACGGCAGTTCCGGTCAACGTCACCGATTGCGGGCTGCCCGTCGCGTTGTCGGTGAAAGTAATCGCGCCGGTGCGCGTGCCCGCCGCCGTAGGCTTGAACGCAATCTGGAAAGTGCAAGGCGCGCCTTCCACGGCGATGCCTGGGCATTGCGCGGTGGTAGCACCGGAAAAATCCCCGGTCGTCACGATGCTGGTGAAAGTGATGGCCACTCCGCCGGCGTTGGACACCGTTACCAGCTGCGTAGCGCTGGTCGTTCCCACGGTCTGGCTGGCAAACGTCAACGAAGCGGGAGAAATGGAAATCGTGCCGGCTTGCGTTCCGCCGGTGCCGCTCAAGGTTACTTTTTGCGGACTGCCCGTGGCACTGTCCGCTACATTCAACGTGGCCGTGCGCGTCCCACTGGCGCTCGGCGTGAACAACACGCTGATCTGGCAATACCCGCCTCCTGCCAGTGTTCCAGTCGGGCTGCACATCATTCCGGAGTTAGGCAAGGGCACGCCGAAGTCGCTCGCATTCGTTCCGGTTACGGTGAAGCCGGCGAAAGTTACCGTAGTCGTGCCGTTATTCACAACGGTCACGCTCATGGGCGAACTGGTGGTTCCCACGTTCTGCGAAGGAAACGTCAAACTCGGAGGCGTCACTGTCACGGAACCGGACGAACTCGCGTTAAAAGTAGCCGTCACGGTCTGGTTCTGGCTCATCACCACCGTGCAAGTGCCGCTGGTATTCGTGCAAGCCCCGCTCCAGCCGGCAAAAGTTGAACCGTTCGTCGTCGTCGCGGTGAGCACCACAGAAGTACCCTCTGTGAAATCTGCCGCGCAAGTAGTCCCGCAAGTGATTCCCGCGGGCGCGCTCGAGACCGAGCCAGTACCGGCACCCGCAAGCGTCACAGTCAGCGAAGCCGCTCCCGTGCCGGTCAGCGCTACCATCTGCGTGCTGTTCGGCAGAGGCGCGTTGTCCGTTAGCGTGAGCGTTCCAGTGAGTGCGCCGAAAGTCGTGGGAGAAAACGTCGTGGAGATCGCACACTGGGCACCCACCGCCACCGCCGCACCGCACGTATTTGCGCCCAGCGCAAAAGCGCCGCTAGCGGAAGTAACCGTAACATCTGAAATGGCGAGAGGCGCATCGCCGGAATTGGTCACCATCAGCATTTGAGGGCTGCTCGTCGAATTGATCGCCTGATTCCCAAACGCCACAGTCGTAACAGAAAAAGTCACTGCGGAATTCAAGGTCACTTTGCGAATGCGATTATTCAGAAGATCGCCCAGATACAGATCGCCCGAATTCGTCACCACTACGCCGGTGGGCTCCGCCAGCGCCGCAGACAAAGCCGGCCCCCCATCCCCGCTGAATCCAAACGCTCCACTCCCAACAAAGGTCGTAATGATTTGCGTCAACGCATCCACGCGGCGCACCACGTTGTTTCCGGTGTCAGAAATAAAAAGATTTCCAGCGCCGTTTACGCTGACGCGGTCGGGAAAATTCAAAGTGGCGGCCGTCGCGGGGCCATTGTCGCCCGTGTAGCCCGGAGTGCCGTTCCCGACGACTGTTGTGATGATTTGCGTTTTCGCGTTCACCTCGCGAATCGCGCTGTTCAGGTAATCGGCGATGTAAAGATTGTCGTTCGCATCAATTGCCAAGCCTAACGGGCAGTGCAAAGTGGCGCTGGTCGCAGGCCCACCGTCGCCGGAGTACCCGCCGCCATCGCAACCCTGGCTTTCGGCTGCGAATTTTCCGCTGCCGACTACGGTCGTAATAATGCCCGTGGTTTTGTCAATCTTGCGCACTCGATGGTTCGATGTATCCACGAAATAAAGATTGCCGAGCGAATCGTAGTTGGGCGCGCGGGGGCTATTGATCTGCGCAGCGGTCGCGGGACCGCCGTCACCGCTGAAGCCGGCAATCCCCGTGCCCGCGATGGTGCTGATAATCCCCGTGCCGGTGTTCACCTGCCGCAAACGACTGTCTCCCGAGTCGGCGATGTTCATGAACGTGTCGGTGGGATCCAGATTCACCGAGTGCGGACCGTAAAAAGCAGCCACGGTCGCCGGGCCGCCATCGCCGCATGGCAGCTGGGGCTGCGCGCACGGCACATTCGTGCCCGCCACAGTCGAGATGATTCCCGTCGTGGCACTCACCTCACGAATTCGATTGTTGCCTTCATCGGTGATGTACAGATTTCCCTGCGAATCGAGCGCTGGGCCGCGGGGAAAATACAGGCTGCCGCTGGTAGCGGCCAAGCCGTCATACACCGATCCATTTCCAACTACGGTATTAAAATTTCCATTCGCTGCCGCATACATGCGAATCCGGTTGTTCCAGTAATCCGCAACCCACACATCGCCCGCCGCATCCACGGCCAGGCCGAAGGGATTGGTCAACGTCGCCTGAAGCGCCGGACCGCCATCCCCGCCGAACCCGTATTGATTGTTGCCAATAATGGTCGAGATGATGTGATTCGCGTCCACTTTGCGAATAACCGCGTTGTCGGTATCGGCGATGTACAAATTATTGGAACTGTCCACTGCCACCGCCGCGGGATACGTCAACAACGCGCTGGTAGCAGGCCCTCCGTCTCCGGCGTACCCGGGATTCCCGGTGCCCGCCACAGTCGTAATGATGTTGGTCGTGGCGTTCACGAAGCGCACCACATTATTGCCGGCGTCCGCAATGTACACGTTTCCCGTCGTGTCCGTGGCCACGCCCACCGGGAAGTTCAGAGTCGCCTGCGTAGCTGCTCCTCCGTCTCCGGTGTATCCAACGCTTCCGTTGCCCGCAAATGTTGTGATGACGTTCGTCGTTCCGTCCACGCGCCGCACGACGTCATTGTTGTAGTCCACGATGAAAATATTTCCGAGAGGATCAATCGCCACGCCTTGCGGGAAATCGAGCGTGGCGCTGCCGGCCGGTCCTCCGTCGCCGGTGTAATTGCAATTGCCGTTTCCTACCACTGTCGTGATGATTCCTGTGCTCGCGGTGATCTTGCGAATTACGCAATTCTGAGAATCGGAAAAATAAAGGTTACCATTCGCATCCAGCGCTCCGGCAAAAGGTTCATCCAGCGTCGCATTAATTGCCAGCTTGCCGTCCCCGGTGTATCCGCCGGTGATGTTTCCGGCGTAGATGCTCATGGTCCCTGACGGAGTGGCCTTATAGATGACGCCCACGTCGGTGATGACATAGAGATTGCCCGTCGAATCGCGCACCAGGCCGTAAACGCCTTCGAGGCCAGCGCCCGTGTTTGGGACATTGTTGGGTAGCTGACCGCCCGCCACAGTCGTAATTGTGTTTTGCGCGCGCGTTTGCACGGGCAGCAGTGCGGCGAGAACGGCGAGGGTAACAAAAAGAAGGCGACGCATCCGCAATCCTCCGGCCGTGCCGTATTCCGGCTCGCGTAAAGCTGGCGCCAACCGCGTCGGGGACGAACAGGAGTGAAAAAGGGCCGATTCCAGCTGCGTAAAGCTACTCCAGAAGAGCATTGAATGCAAAGAAGTTTTGCTGCGCGGCCGCTCCCATTCCTGAGCCGCCTACGTCTCTATCTCTGCTCCACCAGGAACGTACGGAAGTAGGAAATCAGCGCTTGTGTGGTCGCATCGTCGTAGCCCGGATTGCCCGGCATTTGCGCGTGCGGATTTTGCGACCGCGGATTACGGACGTACGCCGCGAAATATTCCGGCTTGGCCGTGGCCCACGCTGCGAGCACCAGCCAGGGACGCGCCGCTTTTTGACCGCCTACGCCGCTGCGATTGTGGCAACGAAGGCAAGTCTGCTGCGCGATGCGATAGCCGTCTTGAACCGCAGCATCATGCGCATGCGGCCCGCGCGGGGCGATCGCGCGAAACGCCGTTTGCTCGTTGATAAATTCCAGTCGCACCACTCCCCACGGAATCTGCGCTTCCTCCGCATGAGCCAGGATTTTGAAACGCGGCTTGAACTCGCGATGCGTGATCAGGTACGGGCCGATGTAAACGCCATGACCTTCCGAATCCTTCGGCCACGCTTCCGGCGATTTTCCGTTGATCGTCAGCACCAGCAGCGGGTGATGTGCCGCAATGTAATCGCGCGGGTAATTGCCGCGATAAAAATCGTCGCAAATCGCAACGATCATATCCGCGCCGGGATGCGCGCTCACACGCTCCGCCAGCTCTTCCAGCGACACGCCGCTGACCGCCGTCGGAGCAGTGAAATTCGGATCGTCGGTCACCGTGAAATCCACCTGTGGCAGCGCGAGCAGCTCTTCACGCGTGACGTAACGCACCGCGCCAGCGGGCAATCCAATCAAATCTCCAGCCAACTCCAGATCAAGCGGCGAAGTGCGCGCGATGTGCAGCGCCAGATTCGCAGCGACGTTGCCGGCGACGGGCGCGGACTGTCGCGCAGCGGAATCGAGAGCCACTGCACCGGCGGCGAGGACAAAAAGGCTGGCGAAAGCCTTGAAGAGCAGCGACGTGAACCGAAATTGCATGGCGTATGCTAGCGCACCTTGCTCGCCCAGCGAGCGAAATCAGCGCGCAACGTCAGGCCAATTTGCCTCGGTAGTTGCGGCGCGTCCTAGTCCGTTGTGTAGCACGTGTCCAGAACTTGGATGTGCCGGCGATCGCGACTGATGTCCCAAAACGGCCTTGTGACTCACATCACATCGAAGTGTGACCGATAGTACTTACGGCTTCGAAAGCGCGAGCTAAGCTTGGCTTATGTTCGAGCGAAAAGGAGATGCAACGTGGTACACGCAAAGACGATGAAAGCAGCGGTTGTTGAGAAGTTTGGCCAACCATTAGTGGTCCGGGAAGTTCCGGTCCCGACCCCTGGACCCGGGCAGGCACTTGTCGAACTGTTTGCGACGGGCGTATGTCACACAGATCTTCACGCAGCGGATGGCGATTGGCCGATTAAGCCCACGCCTCCTTTTATTCCCGGCCATGAAGGCGCGGGAATCGTCGTAGCGCTCGGGCCGGGAGTCACGCACTTGAAGGAAGGCGATCGCGTGGGCATTGCGTGGCTGCATAGCGCGTGTGGTCACTGCGAGTATTGTCTCTCGGGCTGGGAAACGCTCTGCCTCGAGCAGCAGGATTCCGGCTATTCCGTGAACGGCAGCTTCGCGCAGTACGCGCTCGGCCAAGCCGATTACCTCGGACGAATTCCCAAGAAACTCTCCTTCGTGGATGCGGCGCCGATCCTCTGCGCCGGCGTCACCACCTACAAGGGATTGAAAATGACCGAAGCGCGCCCCGGTGAATGGGTCGTAATCTCCGGAGCAGGCGGCTTGGGCCACGTCGCCATTCAGTACGCGAAGGCCATGGGAATGCACGTCGCCGCGGTGGACCTGGGACCGGAAAAAATGGCGCTGGCGCGCAAGCTCGGCGCTGAAATCACCATTGACGCCAAAACACAAGATCCCGCACAGGAAGTCCAGAAACAAATCGGCGGAGCGCATGGAGTGCTGGTCACCGCAGTGTCGCCAATCGCATTTAAACAAGCGATGGGCATGCTGCGCCGTGGCGGAACGTGCGTCCTGAACGGTTTGCCGCCGGGCGAATTCCCCGTCTCCATCTTTGACGTGGTCTTGAACGGCTATACGCTCCGCGGTTCCATCGTCGGCACGCGCCTCGACTTGGAAGAAGCGCTACAATTCGCCGCCGAAGGCAAAGTGAAAGCGACCATCGAGACCTTGCCGCTGGAATCCATCAACGAGGTGTTCAGCCGCCTCAAGAAGGGACAAGTGAACGGACGAGTGGTTCTTGGCCTGAAAGAGGAAGCTTTCGCCAAGCCGGTACTAGAGCGGCTCGCGAGCTAATCCCAGCCACACCGCAGTCGTTCACCGATGAAGGAAGCGAGCGAAGTGTAACGAGGGGCCCAGCCCACACTTCGCTCGCTTCTAGTTTTTGAGCATCCAACCGCAGTCACAACCGCACTCGCCCCATCCCAACCCGCTCTCTTCAGGCTGAATCGCATTCCCCATCAGTCGTTTTGTGCCAAGCGAATTCCAGATCGCTGAACGCGCCGGCACACGCGCGTATACCCCGCTGAAATGCTAGAATTCGCGTTCTGCCTGGTGGTCGTAAATAATGTTCAAAAAAGTCCTGATTGCCAATCGAGGCGAAATCGCCGTGCGCATCGTGCGCGCGTGCCGCGAGCTCGGCGTGCGCTCCGTCGCAGTCTATAGCGACGTGGATCGCGGCGCGCTCCACGTGCGGCTCGCCGACGAAGCCTACCCCATCGGTCCCGCGCCTTCCTCGGAAAGCTATCTGGCGATCGAAAAAATTCTGGGCGCCGCGCGCTACGCCCATTGCGACGCGATTCATCCCGGCTACGGCTTCCTCGCGGAAAATCCCGCGCTGCCACGCGCGTGCCGCGAAGCAAATATAACTTTCATAGGTCCCACGGCCGAAGCCATGGAGCAACTCGGCTCCAAAACCGCCGCCCGCCGCATCGCCAGCGCGGCCGGCGCGCCGACGGTCCCCGGCACACTCGATCCCATCCACGATATCGGCGAGCTCGCAGACATCGCCCGCAAAATCGGATTCCCCGTAATTTTGAAAGCCGTCGCGGGCGGCGGCGGCAAAGGCATGCGCAGCGTCGAACGCGAAAGCGATCTCGCGTCCGCGTGGCGCGATGCCTCTTCGGAAGCGCAAAACGCTTTCGGAGACGGCCGCATGTACCTCGAAAAATACCTCGAGCGCCCGCGCCACATCGAAATTCAAATTTTCGCCGACCAGCACGGCCACACGGTATATCTCGGCGAACGCGAATGTTCCGTCCAGCGCCGCCACCAAAAAGTGATCGAGGAAGCTCCTTCACCCGTCATGACGCCGGAATTGCGGCGTGCCATGGGTGAAGCGGCCGTGAAACTCGCGCGCGCCGGCAATTACACCAATGCCGGTACCGTGGAATTCCTGGTGGACGCCCAGCGCAATTTTTATTTTCTCGAAATGAACACGCGCCTGCAGGTCGAGCATCCCGTCACCGAAATGGTCACCTCGCTCGACCTGGTGAAGCTGCAGATGCGCGTCGCGTCCGGCGAGCCATTGCCGTTCACGCAAGCGGATGTAACGCTGCGCGGCCACGCCATCGAATGCCGCATTTACGCCGAAGACCCGGACAACAATTTCTTCCCGTCTCCGGGAAAAATCCTCGATTACCGAGTGCCCACCGGACCCGGCATCCGGCTCGACGATGGAATTTATGCCGGCTGGACGGTGCCGAACGAATACGATCCCATGCTCGGCAAGTTAATCGCGTGGGGCAAGGATCGCGAAGAAGCGATGGCGCGCATGAACCGCGCGCTCGACGAATACTACGCCAGCGGCATCAAGACGAACGTTTCCCTCTTCCGGCGCATCCTCGCCAGCCGCGATTTTCAATCCGCCGCGATCTACACGCGTTGGCTCGATGATTTTCTGCGTAGCTCATCCGCGAATCCAGACGTGGCAAGCGACGATCCACACAAGCACTCGCAAGCAGACGGTCGTGCCACGAACGCCATTCTCGTCGCCGCGCTCCTCTGGCATGAAGCACACAATAGTCCCGCGGTGGCATCGGCGGCGTCGCCCGAAGCGGAATCGCGCTGGCGCACGGAATCCCGCCGCGAACAAATAAGCCGCAAACCAGAACGCTGATCGTGCCGGCGCGAGCAATCAAGGGTCAGAGATGAAGCTGGACGTCGAAATAGACGGCAAAAAACATCGTGTCGAGTGGATCCAAACTCGCGACCTCTCGCGCTGGTTTGCGGACGGCCGCCCGCTCGAAGCCGACGCCAAGGAGGTCGCCCCGGGCGTCTACTCGGTCCTCTTGCAAGGGGAATCGTTCGAAGTCCGCATCGAGACACGAGGCGGAGAACTCCGCGCTACCACGCAGGGCCGCGAATACCAGGTCTCCGTCAACGATCCTCGCGAATGGAAAAAAAATCGCGCAGGCGCCGCCGAAGTTGAAGGCCGCCAACAGGTCCGCGCGCCCATGCCCGGCAAGGTCGTCCGCGTGCTGGTGGCGGCGGGCGACGAAGTGCAAGCTGGACAAGGACTTATAGTCGTCGAAGCCATGAAAATGCAGAATGAAATCCGCGCTCCGAAATCCGGAAAACTCGAACGCCTCTCCGTTACCGAAGGTCAAACCGTCAACGCCGGCGAAGTCGTTGCTGTGGTTTCCTGACCCACCCGGCCTAACCGTTACTAGTTACCCTTAAGGTCTGCGCTAGCCCCTCGCAGCTTCCCCCGCCACTCAAACCCAGTCACAATCATTTCAATTCAGACCAACGATTCAATCTGAATAGGCGCAACAAGACTTGGGAGATCGTGAATGGTCGCACAACTGCATTTTGTTCCGGTGGCTGCATGGCTCGTGCTCGGAATCTTCGGACTTCTGTGGATGATGGCTTGCGGCATCACCGCCGGCAAAATGGAGAAAGAAGGAATCGCGTTTTGGCGCGGTTTTTTTGCCTGCTTACTACTGACCCCGCTCGTCGGACTCGCTGCGATTCTCATCGCGCGCATGACTCGGCCCAACCAGCGGCTTGCAGCAGAAACCGTTAGCCGCGGCTAGCTCGTCGTACAAACACACCTCCGCCGAACGTCAGCATTCCCTGCATTTAATTTTCTAATTGAGTTGGGTGTCTACTTCGAAGCTGGAAGCTTGCCCGCCGATTCCAGAATCTGCCGCGCCAGATAGTTGGTCACGTGCGAATCGTCGCGCGCTTCCACCATGTAGGCCGAACGCAGCAGCTGCTCTTTGCGATTGCGTAGCATGTCGCGCACGGATTGCTGCACCTGAGGATCAGACAGCTCGCGCTGCCCGGCCGCTTCCTTCGCAATTAATTTCAGAATCCGATATCCGCCGTTCTTAACGCCAATCGGCTGCGTCACGTCGCCCGGACGCATGGACATTACTGTTTTCTTAAGCAGGGGGTCCGATTGATTCAGAGCCGACTCCGGCACAAACCCCAGATCGCCTCCGGTCGAAGCCGTGGAATCCTCGGAGTAATCCATCGCCAGTTGCCCGAAATCGGCGCCGCTCGCGAGCCTCTCTTCGAGCAGCGTGATCTTGCGCTTGGCTTCCGGTTCCGTGGTGGCTTTGTCGTTCTTGCGATTGTGTACGGCGGGATCGGGATGCGGAGTCACCACGATTTGCGCAATGTGGTATTGCGGTTCGGCAACGTTGAATTGCGCCCGATTCTTGTTGTAGAAATCCAGCACGTCCTGATCGGTGATCGAGATCTTGGCCACCACTTCCCGGTTCAGCAGCTTCTGCACCGAGAGCTGCCGGCGGATGTCGCCCTTCAGATCTTCCACCGTCAGCCCCGAATCTTTCAGTTTTTTCTGGAATTCTTCTTCCGTGTAGGGGCTTTTCGACTCGGTGAACTTGTCTTCTACTTCGGCGTCGCTGGCGATCAGGTTCAGCTTGCTGGCGCGCTCCAGCAGAATTTCGTTGTTGATCAACTCGTCGAGGATATTCAGTTTCAGAGAAAGCGCTTCTTCCTGCGATGGCGCCGGCCCTTCGGCGCTCACCCGAGTGCGGAAATACTTCTCCACCTCGTCGCGCTGAATTTGCTTGCCGTTGACCACCGCCCACACATCCGGCCCGGGCGCTTCTTCCTTCTTGCAACCCACCGCGCACACACATGCGATGACGGCAACAAGAATCAGTAGGGGTCGGGGCAAACGGAACTCCTTCCGAGAAGCGCCGGCTTCAAGCGGCCTTTTTTACGCGACCGGAACGGATGCAGGAGGTGCACACACGAACGTGCTTGCGCGCGCCTTTCACTACGGCCTTCACGCGGCGCAGATTCGGATTCCAGCGGCGGCGTGTAACGTTGTGCGCGTGGCTGATCGTGTTGCCATACAGCGGCTTCTTGCCGCAAATTTCACATGCGAGTGCCATTTTGGTGCGTCGCTCCAGACAGAAGATATTTTCGATGTAAATCGAATTTTCATCGTACCAGACTATGTCCAAAGCCGGAAGCGATTTGGCGCATGCCGTACGCTACAACGGCTCGCAAGAGGGTCCCTGAGAACACGAGATTTTTGTAGGCCGTCGCTTGAATCACCGCATCAACGCTGCAAAATCGAAGCGGCTCTACAGCCTCTGAAGTACATGCCCAGTGTCTGAAAGTCCCAGTCGAGTAGTACCAAGGTAACGTTGACCGCACACACCTCCAAACCCTAGATTGGTCCGGACAACTCGTGATGTCCCGGCCCGTCCAGGGGGAGGGGGGTGTGTACCGTTTGGACACACACCTCGAAAATTTTCCTCTTGACGGCATCTAACTGCTTATAGACTCCGCCGCGTAGTTTCCTTACTCGGAGGGGTCAATGTCTAAGTGGTTAGTGGTAGTGGTTTTGGCGTTGTTGGTTCTTACCAGTGCTATGGGGCTGAAGGCGATCACGTCCCACCAGCCTGGTGTGATGGCGAATACCAGCGCACCAATGCCTCCTACACCGTGGTTGCTGGCCAACACCAGTGCACCGATGCCGCCTACACCGTGGGCGAACACCAGCGCACCGATGCCGCCAACGCCTTGGGCCAACACGAGCGCGCCGATGCCGCCTACACCGTGGGCGAACACCAGCGCTCCAATGCCGCCGACGCCCTGGAGATAAGTTAAGGGCCCCGCGCAAGCGGGAGTTGACCAGGGTCAGGCGCGAAGGCGATTCACAAGATGCTTGGCCGGGTCGATTATCTAGTTTGGATGGTAGGTTTCCTTCTGGAGATCTACGTATTGGTGTGTTCGATTTCCCGCCGTGATTTTGTCCGCTATCTTCCCGTCAACATATATATGGGCTCCGCCGCGCTAGTCGCGCTGGGTGAATACTTTACGATCCAGCATTACGGCTTTCAGTCCATGAATTACCGCTACTACTATTATTATTCCGAGAGTCTTCTCACCATTCTGTTGTTCTGGGTCATTATCCTTTTCTACCAGCAGGTGTTCGCGGAGATGGAAGTCAGCCGTTACATCCGCCGCGCTGCCGCCGTCCTGCTGATTGCCACCGGCTTCTTTTCCTACATGGTGATCCACGCAAATAAGGACCACCTCACCAGCCGCTTCGTCGTCGAGTTGGGCCAGAATTTGTATTTTGTCGGCGTGCTGCTCACCTACTTGCTCTGGGGCGCCGTACTGAAGTTGCGCGAAACCCGCACCCGCCTCATCCAACTCGTCCTCGCACTCGGCGTCTATTTCAGCGCCACGGCCGGTACCTACGCGCTGCGCAATCTGTTTCCGGTTCTGCAACCGAACCTTTTGAAGTGGGTCCCGCCGCTGGTGGGAGTGTGGCTCCCCTTGGCCTGGTCCTACACATTCACGAAAGTTACTGAGGACGCGCGGCTCATGCCCGCGCGCTTGATGGTGCGAGCGAGATGATTGCCGCCCTAATCTGCGTAACTTCGCTCGCGGTCTTTGCCCAGTTTTTCATCTGGTATTGCCGCGCCATCGTCGCGCCGAGCCTGAAGGTGGTGCTGTCCGATCGTGTCCGCGAAGTCACCGGAATCGCGGACCATGATGTCGCGCCGGATGATTTCGATCGGTTGCTGCAGCTCGTCCGGCTGTGCCCCGAACGTGGCGATGATCGTTCCGAGATTCGCGCGGTCGGCACCTACTACGGCTTGCTGGCCGTGGTAAATCGCGTGTCGCGACCGCTGTCTCCGGCGCTGGCTACGTGGACAGAGCACGAACGCCAGAACTGCTCCTATTTCGCCGCGGTCGCGCTCGACCGCCGCATTTCCTACAGCCGCGATCTGTTCACGCAGCAGATTTCCGACCGGCTTTGATAGCCCGCATTCAGCGCCGGCAGCGCTAACCACTTTCGCGCCGCGCTCGACCCTTCCTGATTCCACTGCTACCATCAATGCACGCTGAGTTCGCGCGTGCCTGGCAATCGGCCGATGAGGACGCCTCTCGAACAATCCGTCTTGCAAGCCATTCAACGCTCCGGCATGCTCGCGCCCGGTGATCGCGTCGGCGTGGCCGTTTCCGGCGGCGCTGATTCCGTAGCGCTGCTGCGCCTGCTTCTCCGTTTGCGTGACGATCTCGGAATCACGCTCGCGGTAGTGCACTTCAATCACGCGCTGCGCGGCGCGGAATCCGACGGCGACGCGGAATTCGTCACGCAGCTCGCGCAAGGTCACGGACTGGAATTCATCACCGCCCGCGAAGACGTTGGCGCCGAAGCCCAACGCCAAAGCCGCAACCTCGAAGACATGGCGCGCCAGCTGCGCTACACCTATTTCGAGCACGTCGTCGCCGATGGACGCGCAACACGCATCGCCGTTGCGCACACTGCCGACGATCAAGCCGAAACCGTTCTCGCGCATATCATCCGCGGCACGGGCCTCACAGGTCTCGGCGGCATTCATCCGGTAGCCGGCGCAGTAGTCCGCCCTCTACTTGCAACGCGCCGCGAGCAACTAAGAGAATATCTCGGCGCCATCAGCCAGCCGTGGCGCGAAGACTCAACCAACCGCGACACCACCCGCACCCGCGCCCGAATCCGCGAACAACTCTTGCCGGTGCTCGCCTGCGATTTTTCGCCAGCCATCACCGACCACCTCAACGAACTCTCGCGCCTAGCCCGCGAAGAAGAATCGTTCTGGGACGCGCTGGTCGAAGATCGCTTTCAATTTCTAGTCCGCCACGAAGAAGACGGCAACGCCCTCAGCATCCCTGTGGACGCTCTCCTCCACCCGCTAGAGCTCCATGCAGCGGCGACCCAAAATACCAACTCAGCCAAGTACAATGATTCCCAGCCTTTGCGCGTGCTTACCGAACGCCTGATTCGCCGTCTTTATGAATACGTGCGCGGAAACCGCCGGGAATTGAGCGCTCACCACGTCGAACAAGTAATCCACATCGCGAGCGGCTCGCGCAGCGGCCAACGCGCGGAGCTTCCCGGTGGAATTATCGTGCAACGAAATTTCCAGGATTTGACATTCGCCCTGGCGCCCACGCCTTCTCGCGCAGAAACGCCAGCACCAGCGCCGACGCCAGGGCCCCAGCCCAATCCAGAAAGCGCCGCGCGCCGCAACGGAACCTCCGCCGCCGCGGCTCCCAGCACGAACGTATACGAATATGTAGTGACGTTGCCGCTGGCCAGCGCCACGACCGTATCCATTCCGGAACTCGGAAAACGCTTCCGGCTAAAATTGATTGACTGGCCTATCGCAGAGAGCGACACTAAGAGGGACGCCGACGCCATTGATGCTGACCTGCTTCGCCCACCACTGATTTTGCGGAACTGGCGACCCGGCGACGCCTATAGGCCGCACGGCCGGCGTCAAGAGCAGAAGTTGCGCAGGATGTTCGTCACGGGGCGTGTTCGTCGGGCCGATCGGAACATCTGGCCAGTACTGGAAAGCGCGGGTCGTGTAGTTTGGGCTAGGGGGATGCCTCCCGCGGACGACTACCGCGCGCGAGGCGGCACGCGGCTCGGCGTGGTGATCGAAGAGCAGGCCCTGGAAACACTTCCGCCGGTTGAATAAGCTGGCTCACTTTCGGCATCTAAGTAATTAGCAGTGCATTCGCATATTGGCAGTGGTACCGGCAAGGCCACGACAACCAGTCCCGTGGCGTTGCCCGTACGGGTCTGAAAAGCGTGAGGTAATTAAGGTGAACTCAACAGTCCGCACAATCTTATTTTGGCTCTTAATGATCTTGCTTGCCGTTGTGTTGTGGCGCATGGCGTCCACCGGCGGTCAGGCTGCGCACGAGGACGAGCCCAACTACACGAACTTCCTCGCCAAAGTTCAGAACGGCAGTGTGAAGGACGTCACCATCTACCTCTCGCCCAATAGCGCCGAGCTGCAAGGCGAATACCGCGAAGGCGGAAAATTCCGCGGCGTCACCATCGCCAACACCGCCATCCCGGACGTGACCAAGACCCTGCAAGATCACAGCGTCCTCTACAGCTACAAGGAAGTGAAGAACGCCGACTGGCTCAGCTTCCTGGTCAATTTCGCTCCGCTGATTCTCCTCGTCCTCTTCTGGGTTTTCATGATGAAGCAGATGCAAGCCGGTGGAAATAAAGCGCTGAGCTTCGGAAAGTCCCGCGCGCGCTTGCTTACCGCACAGCAAAAGAAGGCCACGTTCAAAGACGTCGCCGGAATTGACGAGCCCAAGGAAGAGCTGTACGAGATTATTGACTTCCTGAAAGACCCGCAGAAATTCCAGAAACTCGGCGGACGTATTCCCAAGGGCGTTCTGCTTGTCGGCCCTCCGGGAACGGGCAAGACTCTTCTTGCGCGCGCCATTGCCGGCGAAGCGAATGTTCCGTTCTTCTCGATTTCGGGCTCCGACTTCGTGGAAATGTTCGTCGGCGTCGGTGCCAGCCGTGTGCGCGACTTGTTCGAACAAGGCAAGAAGAACGCGCCTTGCATCATCTTCATTGACGAAATTGACGCCGTCGGCCGCCATCGCGGCGCAGGCCTCGGCGGCGGTCACGACGAGCGCGAGCAGACCTTGAATGCCTTGCTCGTTGAAATGGACGGTTTCGAATCCAACGAAGGCGTGATTTTGATCGCGGCCACCAACCGGCCCGACGTCCTCGATCCCGCGCTTCTACGCCCTGGGCGTTTCGATCGCCGCGTAGTCGTTCCGCGCCCAGACGTAAAGGGCCGCGAAGAAATTCTTCGCGTGCACACGCGCAAAGTGCCGCTCTCCGAGGACGTGGATCTCTCCGTAATCGCTCGCGGCACTCCTGGTTTTTCAGGCGCCGATCTCGCGAACCTCGTGAACGAATCCGCGCTCTGGGCCGCGCGCCAAAACCGTAAATTCGTCGCCATGGTGGATTTCGAGATGTCCAAGGACAAAGTCCTCATGGGCGTCGAGCGCAAATCCATGATTTTGTCGGACGAAGAAAAGCGCAACACCGCGTACCACGAAGCGGGTCACGCGCTCGTCGCGGCTATGACTCCCGGCGCCGATCCGCTGCACAAAGTCACCATCATCCCGCGCGGCATGGCTCTGGGCGTCACCATGCAGCTCCCGATTGACGACAAGCATACTTACACCAAGGAATTTCTCGAAGCGCAACTCGCCGTACTGATGGGCGGGCGCGCAGCCGAAGAAATTTTCCTGCACCACATCACCACTGGCGCCGGCAACGATATCGAACGCGCTACCGAAATTGCGCGCCAGATGGTTTGCGAGTGGGGCATGAGCGTTCTTGGGCCGCTGACTTTCGGTAAGAAGGAAGAGGCCATTTTTCTTGGCCGCGAAATCGCCCAGCATCGTGACTATTCCGAAGACACCGCGATCAAAATTGATGGCGAAGTTCGCTCCATCGTCACCGACGGCTACAGCAAGGCGCGCAACATTCTCGAAACCCAGCGCGATAAGCTCGAGCGCATCGCACAAGCCCTGCTCGTCCGCGAAGTTCTCGACGCCGTCGAACTAAAACTCTTGATGGAAGGCAAGCCGCTGCCCGATAAAATTCCGCCTCCGCCGCCCGCCGCGCCTCCGGTCCCGGCGAAAGAGCCGCAACTCTCGCTGCGTCCCGAGCCGCGCCCGATTCCGGGCCTCGCCAAAGGCGAAAAGCCGGCTCCGGCCTAGATCGCAATCCAAGCGGGAACTGCGGCACTACGATTCACGAACCTCGTCTCGCAAGAGACGAGGTTCTTTTTTTGTGGATCAGCAGGTTCGCACGAAGGAAGCAAGGTTGAACCGAGAGCTGTAAACCGAGCAAAGCGCCGGCGGCGGTGCCACCAGGTGCACCGCCCGGCGTAGCCGGTCCAGCTTGCAAGGCATCGTCATGCACATCACCGCGCCAAGTTCCCGGCTCGTCGCGTAGTCCGAAGGCAGCGCGGATCTGGTGAGCAGAATCACCGGGATGTGCCGCAGCCGCGCGCACGTCTTCACGATCGCGCAAAGATCGTTCCCGCAGATGTCGCCGCCTTCCGCCTCTGCCAGAATCACGTCGGGCGTCTCCGTCTGCAAAATCTCCAGCGCCTGCTGCGCCGTTGTCGTGACCACCACGTTGTAGCCATCCTGCTCGAGCATCTCGCGTAGAAGCTCCGCGATTTGCGGGTCGGGCTCGACGCCCAGCACACGCACCTGGTTCGCAAAGGGCGAACAAGCCCCCGCCAGCTCTTCTTCGTTGCAAATGCCCGGCATAAATTGCAGCGCCAGCGCAAGTTCAAAATTCGGCAGAATCACATTGCGAATCACTTTTGCCTTGCGCGGAATATTGATCGCCGTCGGCGCATCCCAGTACGGACACGCCACTTGCAGTTGCTCGCCCACGGCGTATCCACCGCGCGTGGTGGCTAGCAGCACTCCGTCGCGCGAAACATCCAGGCTTTTCACGATTTCCTCGAACGTGTCCAGTGTTCCCACCGCTCCCCGCACGCGCGCCTGCACAGCCAGCTTCACACGCTGCCGCCGCCGGCGCTCAACTCCGCTTTTAGCCGGTACGATCTCCAGCGTTCCGAGACTTTCAAGGATGTCCAGTTGTGCGTTCATCGTGGATTCGGCCTTTGGCTTACGCAGCTGAGCTTTGTCTAAGGAAAACGTTAGAATTTTCACGGTCGCTGATTCTGGGTGTGGTTTGCGTCAAGGCCCTGTTGAATCCGCGTGCCTTAGCCTGGCGAATGACTTTTTCCCTGATTGATGCATCGGCTGCCAGCCCCGGACCTTTAGCACGAAAATGGCCGTTGGACAGGCGCCCGGACTCTGCCGCCGCGCCGCTGATTTGCCGAAGCCAAAATGGCGTAAAATGGCGGCATGGCGAAGAACCCTATTGAAACATTCCAGGTGGATTGTCCCTGCTGCAGCGCGAAGCTCACCCTCGACCGCGAACTCGGCGTGGTGCTCTCACATGTACCGCCGCCGAGGCCGCCCTCGTCCGTCGACCTGGACGACACCGCGCGCCTCCTCCGCGCGCATGATGAAGCCGTCGAAGCGAAATTCCGCGCGTCGGTGGAAGCCGAAAAAAGCAAGGAAGACGTGCTCGCGCGCAAATTCGCTGAAGGTCTGAAGAAGGCCAAGGACGGCCCGGTCGAAAAACCTCTGCGCGATTTCGACCTCGATTAGATTGTACCGATGCGTGCGCGCCGCTTGCTCAACCAGCGCTGTGCGAAACATCTTCTGAACCGTTCATTTCCGTTTCCTCGCGCCAGCGCGTTTGTCGCTTCGTGTGCCGTGTTGATCGTCGCGCTGTTCCTCACGCCACTTGTTGTTCCGTCGCATGCACAACAAAAAGAGAAACTGCCTCGCCCGCGCCGCCTCGATGAAAGCCTCGCGCTTCGCCGCGATCCCGCCACCGGCGAACTAACTTCAAATCCCGCGCCCGGTAACTCAGCCGCCGATGCAAACGCCACGCGTCCCATAGCCGTGGTCACGCAAATCGTTCCGGTAATGTGCAACGTAATCGGCGCGGATGGCGTCGCGGTCCGCGGCCTGCAACGCGAGGATTTTCGCGTCTTCGACGATGGCGTCCCCCAGCCAATCACCTACTTCGACGCTTCCACCGAATCCGCCAGCGTCGCTCTGGTTCTCGACGCCAGCCCCAGCGTCCTGCGCGAATCCGACGAAATGAAAAATGCCGCCCGCGCCCTGGTGGACGCGCTCTCCTCCTCCGATCAAACCGCCGTGGTGGATTTCTCCGCGCACACCTATTTGCAGGTTGCCGTTTTCCAGCGATTGGGCGCTGATACGCAAAGCTGTCGCGCGCGTGGATGCGCGCGCCCTGCTCGGCGACGTCGGCGGCTCGAATATCTACGAAGCCGTTTTTCTCACCGCGCGCGAAGTGTTCGCCAACCGCACCGGCCGCAAAGCCATCGTGCTGCTCACCGATGGACAAGATAGCGAACTCGGACTCACGCTCGACCCAGCCACCGCCGGACCGCGCAAAGGATGGCCCACGGACCGCCTCACGTTTGAAGACGTCGAGCGCACCCTAGCCACCGCCGACATTCAGGTCTTCGCAGTTTCCACCGAAAGCCGCCCGAAAATCATGACGCCCGATTGGGTGGCCGCCCACGCATCGCAGACCCTGCTCAACTACTCCGTACGCGATTCCGGCATCCCCGCCTACACGCTCTACCTCGCGGAAATCGCCCGCCGCTCCGGCGGCCAACTCTATTTTCTGCGCGAAGCCGAAACCTCTAGCCGACACCTTCCGCCAAATCGCGCTAAGAATCCGCGCCGAATACACGCTAGGATTTTCCCCCGCCGCCAACGCCACCGCCGCCCCGCATTCCGGCTGGCACCAACTACGCGTCGAAGTAATCGGCCATGGCGATCCCACGGTCGTGCATCGCACCTCCTACTACGTTCCCGCCGCGCGCTAGCAAACACCGTTCGTCCGCCCGCGCTTAGCCTTTCGCCCAAATCGTGTTTCAATAGCCTGCGATGTTTCATCGCCGAAAATTCAAGCTGCGTCTCCCGTCGCACACGTCTGCTGCTGGGCGAACGGACACTCATCATGGGCGTACTTAACGTCACGCCGGACAGCTTTTCCGACGGCGGCCTCTTCCTCGATCCCGAAGCCGCCGCAGCGCAAGCCATCGCCATAGAACGCGCCGGAGCACACATCATCGACATCGGCGGCGAATCCACGCGCCCCGGCTCGACTGGAATTTCGGCAGAAGAAGAACTGCGTCGCGTCATTCCCGTAATCGAAAGCCTCCGCGGCAAACTCAAAATCCCAATTTCCGTGGACACCAGCAAATCACAAGTAGCAGAAATGGCCGCGGCCGCCGGCGCCGAAATCCTGAACGACGTCACAGCCCTGCGCAACGATCCGCAAATCGCCGAAGTCGCCCGCACGCCGCAAACTTCCGCTAATCCTGATGCACATGCGCGGCGAACCCGCGACAATGCAGAAAAAACCGTTCGCGCGCGATGTCCTGCGCGATGTCACAAAAGGCCTGCGCCAAGCAGTCGCGGCAGCGCGCCGTGCCGGCGTGCCCAAATCACAAATCATCCTCGACCCCGGCATCGGCTTCGGCAAAAGCTACGAACAAAATTGCGAGCTGCTAGCCCGCCTTCCCGAACTAGCCCGCCTGGGCTTCCCGCTTCTGGTAGGCACCTCGCGCAAAAGTTTCCTGGGCGGCGCACTCAAAGCCGAATCACGCGTCACCGCCAGTAGCAACCGAATCTGGGGCACAGCAGCCACGGTAGCAGCCAGCATCCTGCAAGGCGCACACATAGTCCGCGTCCACGACGCCGCAGAAATGGCCCAAGTAGCCCGCGTCGCCGACGCAATCCTGTCCCCGCGCCTACTGCGAAAATGATCGCCAAGCTTTATTCCACATCAAGGAGTACTCGCATAGAATTTGCTCGGACACTTCCGCCGCCTCACTCCCATCCAGCGCAATACGTTCATCGCCTGCTTCCTAGGCTGGTCGCTGGACGCCTTCGATTTTTTTATCCTGATCTTCTGCGTCAGCGCCATCGCCACCACTTTTCACGCGCAAGTTTCCGCCATCGCCGAGGCCATTTTCCTCACGCTAGCCATGCGTCCCATTGGCGCATTTCTCTTCGGCTTCATCGCCGATCGCTTCGGACGCCGTCCCGCGCTGATGATAGACATCATCGCGTTCTCAATCTTCGAACTGGCCACGGCCTTCGCCCCCTCGCTCCACGTTTTCCTCATCATGCGCGCCTTTTTCGGCATAGCCATGGGCGGCGAATGGGGAGTAGGCGCGGCCCTGGCATTCGAAACTCTGCCAAAAGAAAATCGCGGCTTTTTCTCGGGATTACTGCAGGAAGGCTACGTGGTCGGCTATCTGCTGGCAGGGCCTGGTGTACGCGAGCTTATTCACGTTCATCGGCTGGCGCGGAATGTTCGTAGTAGGCGCGCTCCCCGCCCTCCTGGTGATTTACATCCGCACGCAAGTAACCGAATCCCCCGCCTGGCAACAAAGCAGCCGCACACCGAAAGCCGCCGCCCCGCGCCGCAACCTCCCGCGCGACATCCTCACCTACCTCGGCAGCTTCCTGTTTCTCGTCCTGCTGATGTTCGCGTTCAACCTCTTCAGCCACGGCAGCCAGGATCTCTACCCAACATTCCTGCAAAAAAATCACGGCTTCTCGCCGCAAATCGTAGGCCTGATCGCCATCGTCTACAACGTCGGCGCTCTGCTAGGCGGGATTTTCTTCGGCTCGTGGTCCGAACGCATCGGCCGCCGCCGCGCCATAGTGATCGCCGCGCTACTGGCCATCCCTCTGATCCCGCTCTGGGCCTTCGCTCCCACCGCGCCGCTGCTCGCCCTCGGCGCTTTCGTGATGCAATTCATGATTCAAGGCGCGTGGGGCGTAATCCCCGCGCACTTGAACGAACTCTCCCCGCCCGCAGTCCGCGCGACGTTCCCGGGCCTCGCGTATCAACTCGGCAACCTGCTAGCCTCGCGAGTCACGGTGATACAAGCCACGCTCGCCGAACATCGTTTCGCGGGAAATTACGCGCTAGTCCTGGCCGGAACAATCTTCGCAGTAGCGATCCTGGTAGCAATCGTGGCAATCAGCGGCAAAGAAGCAAAAGGCGCGGATCTTGCGGAAACAAGGTAGTCGCAACTGGTGCGATTCGCCGCGTCGCAATCGGGCACGGCATGCCGTGCCCCTAAATCCCGTAACCTAACTCTGCGCCAATTCCTGCGTCTGAAATGGCAATCGCCGCAAACGCTTCCCCGTGGCCGCGAAAATCGCATTCGCCACAGCCGGCGCGGTAGACGGCACTCCCGGCTCGCCAATCCCGCCCGGCGCCGCGTGGCTCGGCACCAGATGCACTTCGATCTTCGGCATGTCCGCAATGCGCAGCATCGGATAAGTATCAAAATTCGCCTGCTGCACCTGCCCGCCCGCAATCGTAATTTCGTCGTAAAGCGCCGAAGTCAATCCAAACACCACGCCGCCCTCCACCTGCGCCGCCACCATGTCCGGATTGATCACCTGCCCGCAATCGACGGCCACGACGACGCGATCCACGCGCAAAGTTCCATCTTTCGCAACGGTCACTTCCGCGACGTGCGCCACGTAACTCCCAAATCCATATAGCCCCGCGATCCCGCGCCCGCGTCCCGGCGGCAAAGCCGTGCCCCATCCCGATTTTTCCGCCACCAGATCCAGCACGCCTAAAAGACGCGACACGTCCACCGGCGCATCGCCCTCGTTGTCCGCCGAACCCGCAGGCTTCTCCTTGGTAGCAATCAACTCGCGCCGCAAAGCCAGCGGATCCCTTTTCGTGGCGAAAGCAATTTCATCCATAAAGCATTGCACCGCGAAATGATTCCAGTTCATATCCACCGCGCGCCAATATCCCCGCGGCACCGCCGTATGCAAAAAACTCTGCTGCAAAAAATAATTCGGCACAGTCCCAGCCGGCAGCCCGACGCCCGCAATTTCCGTCCCGCCAGTATCCGGAATATCGCCGCCCAGAAACGTCCCATCGGTCGAAGCCGCCGCAATATGGTGCGACCACCCGACAACTTTATTCCCCGCATCAATCCCCGCGCTCAAACGATGCCGGCTGATCGGGCGATAGTAATCGTGACGAATATCATCATCGCGCGTCCAGATCACTTTCACCGGCGCGCCCGCCGCGCGCGAAATTAAAGCCGCCTCTACGCCGTAGTCAATGCACAAACGCCGCCCAAATCCCCCACCAATCACAGTGATGTGAATCGTCAACGCCGACTGCGGCAAATTTAAAGCGCTAGCCAGCGCCGTAGCCATCCCGTTCGGATTTTGCGTCGGAGCCCACACTTCGCATTTCCCGTCGCGCACCGCCGCCGTGCAATTCAGCGGCTCCATGGCCATATGCGCCAGAAATGGCGTTTCGTATTCGGCTTCCACTTTCTTCGCCGCGCCTCCAATCGCCGCATCGGGCTCGCCGATCTTCTTCAACTCTTTCCCCGGACTCTTCAGCAATTCCACCAGCTCGGCGCGCTGTTTTTCCGTAGATTCGTCCGCGCCCGATCCGTTGTCCCACTCGATAGTAAGCGCCTTCCGCCCCGCAATCGCTTGCCAGGTGGAATCGGCCACCACCGCCACTCCTCCCCACAAATAATGTTGGTGCCCCGACCCCGGCTTGCGCTCCTCGCCAAAAAGCGGCGGCATTTCCACCGCGTCCACCTGAAAAACTTTCTTCACACCCGGCACAGCCAGCGCCCGCGTCGCATCGAATTTCTTCACCTTGCCGCCAAACACCAAAGGCCGCGCCACCGCCGCATACGACATCCCAGGCACTTTCGTATCAATCCCGTAATGCGCTTCGCCGATCACAATCGCCCCGCCATCTACGCGCGCACGCTTGGTCCCCACAATCCGGTAATCCTTCGGGTCCTTTAGCGGCACATCTTTCGGCACGGGCAAAGCCGCAGCCTTCGCGGCCAGCGCGCCATACTCCAATCGCCGACCAGTCTTCGCGTGCAGCACAACGTTCTCGCCATTCGTCGCACACTCGCTCTTCGGCACATTCCAAGTCTGCGACGCGGCCGTCAACAACATGTCCCGCGCACTCGCCCCCGCCTTGCGCAAAGGATCCCACGTGCTGCGAATGCTCATGCTTCCGCCGGTGGTCATGTCGCCATACTTCGGATCGCAATCTCCCTGCACCACCGTCACACGCGCCCAATCCGCATCCAGCTCTTCAGCCAAAATCATCGCCAGCGAAGTCCGCACGCCCTGCCCCATCTCCGATCGCGTGATCACCAACCGAACCTCGCCGCTCGGTTCGATCGTAATGAAAGCGTTCGGCTCGATCGCGCTGTCCGCGCCAGCCGCAACAGCAGCGCGCGCCGCCACCGCCGGGCAATAAAACGCAATCAATAATCCCGCGCTCCCAGCCGCGCCGACTTTCAGAAATTCCCGCCGCGATGCAGAAGCATTCACCGCGCCGCTCATTGCGCGCCTCCGCTGACGCTACCCGCCGCTCGATGCACCGCCGCGCGAATTCGCTGATAAGTCCCGCACCGGCAAATGTGCCCGCCAAGCGCTTCATCAATATCCGCATCGCTAGGCTTGGCGTTTTTCGCAAGCAGCGCCGCGGTAGTCATAATCATTCCCACCTGGCAATAACCGCACTGCGGCACCTGGTCCGCCACCCAAGCCTGCTGCACCGGATGCTGCCCGTCCGATGAAAGCCCCTCGATCGTAGTAATTCTGCGTCCCGCCACAGCCGATATCCGCGTGATGCACGAACGCGTCGGTTCGCCCTCCACATGCACCGTGCAAGCCCCACAAAGCGCCTGCCCGCATCCAAATTTCGTTCCGGTGAGCCCCAGCGTATCGCGCAGCACCCACAGCAAAGGCGTGTCCGGCGAAACTTCCACCGAATGTGCCTGCCCGTTCACCGTAATCGCAATCGCGTTCATGAATTCTCCTCACCACAACCTTTGACGTGAAGCAAAACTCTACGTTCACGCCGCGCGAAATGCAATTCGCGTTTAGCGCCTGGCCCGCTCCGCCCCATCCGTCCAGAAATTACAGTTTCTCCCCCGGCAGCCGAAAAGGGTAAAATCAGGTGTCAACGCAGACCATAAAGGAGCCGTTATGAGTGCCAGCACTTCTCCAGCACCTTCCGCCGCCAGCGTCAGCGCCGTAAAAGAAAAAGCCCGATTGCTCAGCATCTATTCCATGATGGCCACCACTGCCGCAGGTTCCGGACATCCCACCTCCTGCATGTCCGCCGCGGAGCTGGTAGCCGGCGTGTTTTTCCACGCCATGAAATTCGATCCGAAAAACGCCAATTCCAACGACGGCGACCGCTTCGTCCTCTCCAAAGGCCACGCCGCTCCCGTGCTCTACGCCGCTCTCGCCGAAGCCGGCGTTTTCCCCGTCTCGCGCCTGATGACCCTCCGCGAATTTTCCAGCGAACTAGAGGGCCATCCCACGCCCAAAATTCATGGCGTGGACGCCGCCACTGGTTCGCTCGGCCAAGGCCTTTCGGTCGGCGCTGGTCTCGCCATCGGCGCCAAAATGGACAAGAGCCCCACGCGCGTTTACGTGATCACCGGCGATGGCGAACTCGCCGAAGGGCAAATCTGGGAAGCGGCCGCATTCGCCGCGCACTACAATCTCGATAATCTCACCGTCATTGCAGACATCAATCGCCTCGGCCAGAGCGAGCCGACCATGTACCAGCACGATATGGAACGCTATCGCCTGAAGTTCGAATCCGAAGGCTTCGATACGCAAGTGATTGACGGCCACGACGTCGCCGCCGTCCTCGCCGCTCTCGATCGCGCCATGGCGACCAAAGGCAAGCCCCAAGCCATCGTCGCGCGCACCATCAAAGGCCATGGCTTCAGCCTGGTCGCGGACAAGCTCAATTGGCACGGCAAGCCGTTCTCGAAAGAACAGCTCGCGGAAGCGATCAAAGAGCGCGGCGGCGCCCCCGTTGTCCCGCCCGATCCCGGCAAATCCTACGAACGCACTCCGCTCCCGAAACCGCCCGATTTTCCCGCGCCCGCCGCTCCGGATTACGCCGCCGATGCGAAGGTCGCGACGCGCGAGGCCTACGGTACCGCGCTCAAGCGTGTAGGCGCCGTGAATAAGTACGTCGTCGGCATCTCCGGCGACGTGAAAAATTCCACCTTCTCGGAAGTTTTCCAGGAAGCCGAGCCCGATCATTTCTGGCAGGGCTACATCGCGGAACAAAATCTCGTCAGCGTCGCGGTCGGTTTGCAAGCCCGCGGCAAAGTTCCTTTTGCCGACACGTTCGCTTGCTTCCTTTCGCGCGCCTATGACAACGTCCGCATGGCCGCCATCAGCCGCGCCAATATCAATCTCTGCGGCTCGCACTGCGGCGTCTCCATCGGCGAAGACGGCCCCTCGCAAATGGCGCTCGAAGATCTCGCCATGTTCCGCGCGATCCACGGCTCCGCGGTCTTCTATCCCAGTGACGCGGTTTCCACCGAACGCCTGGTAGAAATCATGGCGCGCCGTCCGGGAATCAATTACCTCCGCACCTCGCGTCCTAAGATGCCCATCATGTATTCGAAGGACGAGAAGTTCCCAGTCCCCGGCTTCAAAGTTCTGCGCAAGAGCGATCAGGACAAAGCCACGGTAATCGGCGCGGGCGTCACGCTACACGAAGCGCTCAAAGCCGCGGATCAACTGAAAGCCGCAGGCATCGCCATCCGAGTGATTGATCTCTACTGCGTCAAGCCGCTCGATGGCAAAGCCATAGCAGCCGAAGTAGGCGCAACAGGCGGCAAGCTCGTAACTGCGGAAGATCACTGGCCCGAAGGCGGCCTGGGCGAAGCCGTCCTGCAAGCTCTAGCCCTGGCAGGCGCCTCGCCAACAAAATACAAAATGATCGCCGTAAC
>CAWENN010000008.1:0-104057 GCA_963810565.1 uncultured Acidobacteriota bacterium | reverse complement strand
ACCGTGTTCTCGCTGGATCCCAACAAAACATACCACGCTGAAATGAAACGAGGCCTCGGTGTTCAGGCAACTGTTGCCTCGACCGCTCCGCTAGTGGGTCTGTTGGGAACTGTTATTGGAATCGTAGACGCTGCTTACAGGGGGTGTGGCGCATCGCGAGCCGTTTGCATGGCCGCTACAGCAACCGGAATCTCCGAAGCATTGGCGTCAACGGCACTCGGGCTACTTCTGAGCAGTGCCCAGCATTGTATCTTTCAACTACTTGACCGACAAATTGGAACAATTGGATCTTGAAGCGGCGAACTCTTCGATGGAATTGACGAACTATCTCATGATCCATCAGGGTCGACTGCCCAGGATGCCGCGCACGCGGCCTCAGTAATCCGTCGCTCACAAAAACATCCAGGAGCGGTGGCTCCCAGATTAGGCCGCAGCCTTTTTCGCTTGCGCTCTGACTTTAGCCCAGCGCTCCTTCATGGCCTTTGAAATCTTGGCTCTGCCTTTCGCCGAAAGCACGCGCTTCTTCGTCCGTGTCATGTCCCTGGCTTGCGTTGATCCGGAGCCTTTGCTGCCCATTGCAAACCGATCAAATCGTTCTGCAACTTGGATAACTGCTTCTTAACCTTCTTCTCTTCGCGTCTAATAGCAGCCAATATGCTCATGGATCCTCCAGAAGCAATCTACATAGAGACACCGCCCCAGACCAATCCCGTGCCGTTGCGATGTCTTATTCAATTCGCCAGCATGATGTGAAAAAACCAAAGGTCCGGTTAGCGGCCGAGAAGGTAACTGCAGGACAGTCCCTCCATTTTAGGCAGACACAGGACGCAACACGCGAGGCTAAAACTTCTTATCGGACAGACCCCTAGTTAGACCCACCCTCTCGATTTGCCTAGGACATTTCGAGCCCCGGTGGGTCTCTCTGCGTTTATGCACAAAGAAAGGAGCGCGGTACAAATCCAACACAAAAGGAGAACTCCATGCTGTTAACGCCCACGTTCGTGGGTTTGTTGCTCGCCGGCGCCGCATTCTGGACGCTGATCTGGACAGCAATCCACAAGCTGGATGAGATTCCTTATCTCAAGGAGTTCACATCCAGGAAAGAAGTCCTCGATTGGATTGCAGACAACAAGGGTCTGACACTCGTGATCACGGAAGGAGTTAATTTCCTTCTGCACGGGCTGTCGCCTCACGGTGTGATGTTCACTCTAGGGGGAACGATCATCAACTTCCTGATGGTGTTCGGTTACGTATCAGGAAGGCAAGTCCTGGCGGTTATCTCCGAGAAGATCCGGAGAAACAGCCCAGTCCTACCGCAGTAGCAAATCCCAACACAAATAAAGGAGAAACAAAAATGCGCATGTCTATTGGTGTGCCTGGTGTGGCTCTGTATTTCGAACACGACCAGGTGAAACCGCTCATCAAAGGCCAGGCCGTGAAGTTGAAAACCACGATCGAGAAGACGGTCGTCCCTTCGGTGCTGAAAGCCACCTGCAAAGTGCTGGAAGTCGTAGCGAACAACACGGCAGATGCTCATGACTACCTGATCCGGAGGGCCTCGTGAGGATCAAAGCCGACAAGCTGGCCGTCAGCTGCTACGCACTGCACGGAGATATCTGCTGTAACGCACCACACTGCAGATCTCTGGGTTGTGCCTCTGGCTTCTGGGCTGATGACTACGTCTTGGTTGCGCGGTTCGCCTATCTCCAGGAAGCGATCGACTACTGCCTGGAGGGTTCCTCGCGTGGAGTTCACATGAAGCTGATCTCACGCATTGTTCCCGGCAAACCGTTCATCTCGGATTATCCCAAAAAGGAGGCCGCATGAAAGTGCGTGTCTTCACCTGGCGTTTCTTCCTGGAGAACGCTGGTTACTGTACCCCACCAGGCAGAGCGATGTGTGCTCTGAATCTAGCTCGAGCCGAGCAATGGGCCGATCAAGAGGGTATTGAATTCAGATTGGAAGACGATCTGGATGCAGATGACTCTTTTGTTGAGACCTGGCCTGCCCGGGACCAGAAAGCGTGGAAGAAGCAGAGTCACTGCTGCTTTTCCGTGATCTGTTATCGGCCGTGTCCGGACCATGGATGGGACTGCAAACACAAGGAGGTCTTAGCGTCATTGGGAGGCATCTTCGACCCAACTGATGACTACTTGCGAGTCGTTCGTGCAGAGCTGGCGCTCGAAGCCATGCCGGAGGTCAAAGCATGACCAGGAAAGACTACATCGTCATCGCCTCCGCTCTGCGCGATGCGTTTCAGAAAGAAGAGATGGACAACAAATACGCTTCAGAAGGAGAACCTGCCCGCACCAACATACAGGGCTTGGAGACAGCTTCATGTTGTATAGCGGCTGCGCTTCGCGTTGACAACGATCGATTCGATCGTGATCACTTTCTCGCCGTAGTCCGCGGTGAGAAGGGTCTGAATTCACGACCGAGTCGGAGGTAACGATGCTGAATACACAGGCGTTGAATCTCAAATTGGACAAGGAGGTTCTGAATCAATTTGGATGCCGCGAGGAACATGTTCCGACGAAAGCGCCCGTAGGAAAACTGTTCTTCATCGTCACTCCCAACGCGACGGCGACTAATAGGAGGTATCTTTATCAGCTAAAAAGAGGGAAGGCTCCAATCTGGTTCTACGACCGGGAGAAGTCCATGGCGTTTAACCGGGTAGAAATTGCCAGCTCGTTCTGCAGGTTCATACGTGAGACTTGGACCTCGCAAGCTTACGTTGTCCTTGAGCCCGGCAACTCAAGAGTGAGGTGATCTGAACGGGAGGAGGCCAGTCATGAGCTGGCCTCCTCCTTCTTTTCACGCAGAGGGCCTTTGGCCCTAGAACCGGTGCGCCTATAATTGGGGAAGACATATAAGGTTAGAAGCGTGAAGCCTCCTCAGCGGCGGTTTGGGGCCCTTTTTGGTCCAAAAACGCTCACAAAGGTCCGGAACAAGCCCGCATTGACCGTAAGTCCTTTGTTTACAGTGCATCTCCATATTATGGTGTGCTTTATGATACGAAGTACTTTACAGCCCTCTAGGATGCCCCTAGGAGCGCACAGGAAGCCGGTAGAGGGGCGCTAGCTCGCGGTGAGCCCTGTGACCCTCGGGATGTCTCTATTGACAGGGTTCTACATGGACATTACTATAACTACGGCGTCAAACCGTGGTAGTTGGACCTACAAGATGTAACCCAGGGTGAGTTCGCCCCACGAGATTGCAATAAGTCCCACCTGGCAGTTCCTGGTTGTCTCATGCACGTATTGAAATCCCTTTGATTCGGTCAGGAGTTTTATGTGGGATATTCGAGTTTGCAGAGGCCGCATCTCTGCAATTTAGCGAAGTCTGGTCATGGAGAAAGGCGATCCATGAGCAGACGCGGTGGTCAAAGCGGTACGGTAGTAAAGAAGGGTAATTGGTGGCACGGCCGGTATTACATCGATCTCGCGGGCAGCACGAAACGAGCCCGCAAGTCGGTAGCGATCGGCCATTGTGAAGAGATGACGAAACCGGAGGCGAGACGAAAGCTGGCTGTGATGCTGCACGAGCTGGGAGTGAACGATAATTCCTATCTCGAGAAGGCACTCACTCCAGTCAAGCTTTTCTCCGAGCACGCTGAGTGGTGGGAAGCGAATGTTCTTCCCATGCACAAGCCGTCCTCTCAAAACTCAAGCCACTACATCCTGAAGAAGCACCTGATTCCGTTTTTCGGACAAATGCCGATGGATGCAATATCCGAGGGCACTGTCCAAGAATGGATTTCGGGATTGAAACTTCAGGGCGAGTTGCAACCGAAGACGATCGTCAACTTGTGGAAGGTCCTGAAGCTTATGATCGGGAAACCGACACATGACTGGACGATTCGTCTCCCGGAAGTTCCTGAAACGGAGCAACGCTATTTCACACCCAAGGAGATGCAACAATTGATCGAGGCAGCCGAGGGCCAGTACAAAGCTCTATTCGCATTGCAATTTGCAACTGGGATGCGATTCGGAGAGATGGCTGGTCTTCACGTTGAGGATCTGGACTTCTCGGAGTCGATCGTTTACATCAGACGGTCCACTTTCATTCATCAGGAAGTGAGCCCGAAGAGTAAAGCCGGCCATCGGGAAGTCGACGTAGACGCCGGCACAATGGCGATCGTCAAGGAATATCTCGGCGATCGTACATCGGGTCGAGTCTTCGAGAGCCGCAACGGTACGCCACTGGTCAATGGGAATGTGAATCGCTTTGTTCTGAAACCACTCTGCAAGAAGATCGGAATCCCTGTCGGGACGACTCATGCGTTCAGGCACGGAAGAGTCTCCCATCTCCAACAGAATGGTGTTCCTGGTGATTTGATCAAGCGTTGGGTTGGGCATTCATCGCTCAAGACGACGAGCAAGTACAGTCACTTCACGCCGGAATTCAGGAAGGAGATCGCTGCGAAATTGGGATAAATGAGACCGATCATGGTCCCAAGTGGTCCCAACTTGAAGCGTCTAAAGCATTGATGTAAAGTGTCTTAACCTGTTAAATCGGTGGGCGTGTAGCTCAGCTGGGAGAGCACCTGCTTTGCAAGCAGGGGGTCACCGGTTCGATCCCGGTCACGTCCACCATCTATCTGCCCGCAAATCAATCTGTTGCTAATTTGGCCTTTGCACGACTCCAGCAACTTGGGTCCATTTGGGTCCAATAAGAAGTCTCTCCACTCCTTCCACCGCTCGGCGTTGCTCCGCAGGGATCGCGTGCAGGTAGATCTGCCGTGTGACCTCAGACGAAGCGTGGCCTAATAACGCCTGTACCGTTCCCAGCGGTGCTCCTACGGCATCCAGCAACGTCGCGTGGCAGTGACGCAGGGAATGCCAGGTAATCTTCGGCAAACCGAGCTCGTCGCACGCGGGCTGCAAGTGACGATGCAAGAGATTCCGTCTGCACAATGGCTGACCCGAACAGGTTGAAAATACCAAGCTGTCAGGATCGCCTGCCTTACTGCGCAGAGCGGAAAGGATGGAGATGGATTCGGACCCAATTGGAATAGACCGGACGCTGCGTCTTGTCTTCGGAGTATCGAAGTGTCCATCGTAAACGGTTTCCGTAATGCGGAGCGTCCTCGCATCTAAATCGATGCTCTTCCGGCGAAGCGCGAGAAGCTCGCCAATCCGAAGTCCCGTCAGAACCAGCAACGTGGCCATGGATTTGGATGGCTCTGGAAGAGCAACGAGTAGCTGTTTGATTTGCTCCGGAGTCAGGATGGACCGTTCCGATTTGTGTTCCCTTCTTGGGAGTCGTGTCTTGCGTACTGGATTGTCGGAGATGTAGTCCCATTCCTCCGCCGTGCCCAGCACTTTGTTTAGCGCGCATCTAATGTGGTGCACGGTCTCCCAGGCAAACCCGTCACGAAGCTTTGCTGCTAGAAAAGTTTGGATCGCTTCGCGCGAAATGTCGGGGAGCCGCCGTTCACCGAAAATCGGAATCAAATGAACGCCAAGCATGTATTCGTAATGCCTTTGTGTTGCATACTTGAGTGTCGGGAGTACAACGGGTTCCCAGTCCATCTGCACGAAATCTTTCAACGTGCGCATGGCCTGTGGCCGCTGACTTCCGCTGTTCAATGAACGAAGCCGCTCTGAAAGAGCACGCATAGCGAGACGGCGCGTGGCGAACTCTGCGACGGTACCGATTACAATTGACCGGCGCATCCTTCCCATTGTTCCGTCAGCGTTGATGACATCCTCCCACCAGCGGGCAACCCAAACCTTCTCGCGTTTGCCACGCTTGAAAAGCGAGCCTCGTTGAAAACGCCTGCGAACCATCGTTCCTCCTTCGATGGCCCGCTTGGCTTGTTCTGTGTCAGTTATGAGTGTAGCGCTGGAGTCAAGTAACATGTTGCCCTCCGCACTGACGTTTGACCCATGCCAGTATTTCGTCCTCGCTGAAACGCCAATACTTCCCAAGCCGGTAGCCCGGCAATCGCTCCCTAGAACGTTTTCGCATTCGTCCATAGACCCAGGACACGGGCACCTGCAACAACCTGGCTACTTCATGAACAGTCATGAGATGGCTTTCGCCTCCGCGATCTCCCCCTGTGGCCGCGTGTTGTGGCGCGGCATGCAACGGGTTCTCGAAGCGTTCTGCTGGTGAGCCGTTCTGGAGCGAAGACCTTAGCGTTGCCGGGTTTTTTCCTTGAATGCAGATGGCAGTCGAATGGATATCTGGTGCAAGGCGCGAGGCATGCTGTCGGGATGACGCTGTATTCTCGCGCGCGCCGGGTTGGTTTGAACGGGGCTTCATGCGCGTTATGCGGTCTTGGTGTGGACTCCTCCTTCGGTTTGCTGGTGGTTGCCACTGTTGGCTCGTTGGTCCAGCCAGCGTTTGAACTCGGCATCCTTCTTGAACAGGAGCTTAAGCGCTTCGCTCACGACGTAGGACGGGGTTGCGTCGATGAACTCGGCGTAGGTGTCCAAGTTGTGTCTGACCTCTTCATCGAGGCGAACCTGGATGGTTGTAGTTTTTGGTTGTTTTGACGGTGCTTTCAGTAGTGCCATGTTCTTTCCTCCTTCTCCTTTTCGAGATGTAGTGCAGCCTGCATTACAAATTGTTTGCCGCATCCCTGCGCGGCAATCCTAGAGCACGCGACCAGCGTGCCGAGGGCGGGAGCGACCCCACGAACTTTTTGGGCGGCTGAAGGCCGAAAAAGTGGGGTCGCTCCCGCCCGATTTCGTATTTTGTCCACAGCGTCTTTCCTCTTCGCAGCGTTTCCGTTCCTCTGTCGGACAAGGATTTCGCTTCGCTACAAGGTGAAGAAGTGGCAAGTGAAAAAGTGCAGAGCGTCATTTCTACCTTCTTCACCCTGTCTCGCGGATTCGTCGTCTGCTGCGGTGACCCGGCGGAGGTCCTGCACAGCAAAATACATGGCATAACTGCGGTCGTTGCCTTGCCATTCGGGGGATGTATACCTACGCTAATCCCACAGCCTCCTACCCGCAGGTGCTCGAATTGCTCCCGCAAGACCTGCCCGTTCGTCGCCCTGGGTGCTTCACAGATTACAGTGGCGGTCCCACGCTCGTGGTTGGGCATTGAGCAAAAACTCCCCTCATCTATACAGAGGGGGAAAAACGGGGAAACCTCACCAACAAAATCCGGTTTTCGGTGATCTTTACGGTTTGGGTCCACGACTATGTCGGTGGGATGCTAGGTTCGTTCAGTCCGCTGTGGGATAATCAGCGCTCGCGCCGCCTGAGGCTAGTTTTGATGGCAGAGCCAATCTCGGTCATAATCTCCGTATTAGCCTTGTGTATGTCAGCCGTGACGGCATGGTTGACACTTTTCCGTCGCGGCACAGTCAAAATGACCCAGCCAACGGTCATATACTTCGGGCCAGATACTCCACGTTCACGAGACGAAGCGCCTCTACCCAAAGTCTATTTGCGAACTCTGCTTTTCGCGACATCGAAACGGGGTCGCGTCGTGGAAAGCATGCGCGTTGCGCTTTCGCGCAACGAGACGCATCAAAATTTCAACATTTGGGTGTACGGCGATGAACGGTTGGTTCGCGGCAGTGGATTGTTTGTTGGTGAAGCGGGGATATCTGCTAATCATCATTTTCTGGCTCCCAGAGATGGAAGCTCTTTCCGCTTTACTGAGGGACGCTACCGAATGGACGTGTTCGCCCAGTTGCTCGGAGACCGAGAGAGAATGATGCTGTTCTCGCAGACTCTTGAGATTCCTCGTGAGGTCGCAGCCCAGCTCGCGGAGCCAGATTGTGGCTTATATTTCGACTGGGGGCCAGACTCATCGTGCTACCTGTCGCATATCGACAAGCGGCCATGACCTGACCGGCTTGAATTAGTCCAGCGGGAGTGAGAGAAAATCACTCTAAAGGAGAGCTGGACATGCCGATGAAGAAACACAAGCCGGAGCAAATCGTGGCGCTGCTGCGGCAGATTGAAGTGGAAATAGCGAATGGGAAAAGCACACCACAAGCCTGCAAGGAAGCAGAGATCACGGTGCAGACGTACTACCGCTGGAGAAAAGAATTCGGCGGCCTGAAGCTAGATCAAGCGAAACGGCTGAAGGAGTTAGAGCGAGAGAACGCGAAGCTGAAGCGTTTAGTCGCGGAGCTGTCTTTGGAGAAGCAGATCCTGAAGGACGTGGCCTCGGGAAACTTCTAAGCCCTGAGCGGCGGCGTTGTGCGGTGGAGCATGCGCGCGAAGAATACGAAGTGAGCGAGCGTCATGCCTGTCGGCTGCTGGGGCAGTGGCGAAGGACACAACGCTATGCCGCGATCCCGCGGATCGACGAAGAGGCGCTGACGGAAGCGATCGTAGCACTGGCCAGTGAATACGGGCGCTACGGTTACCGGCGAATTACGGCGCTGTTGCAAAGTGCTGGCTGGCAGGTAGGCAAGGATCGGGTGCAGCGCATCTGGCGTCGTGAGGGGCTGAAAGTACCGCAGAAACAGCGGCCCCGCCGAAGATTGTGGCTGAACGATGGGTCGTGCGTGAGGCTGCGACCAGCGCGGGCGAACCATGTGTGGAGCTACGACTTCGTGAGCGCGATGACGCACGACGGCAGAATGTTGCGGATGTTGACGCTGATCGACGAATACACCCGGGAGTGTTTGGCGATCCGCGTGGCCAGAAGGCTTGGGAGGTATGAAGTGATCGAAGCACTTGCGGACGTGATGCTTTTTCGGGGAATACCGGAAAACATTCGCTCGGACAATGGTCCGGAGTTCGTAGCAAAAGAGCTGAGGGAATGGCTGGCCAAAGTGGGCACGGGGACGCTGTACATCGAACCGGGAAGTCCTTGGGAGAACGGCTACTGCGAAAGCTTCAACGGGAAGCTTCGGGATGAATGCCTGAACGGAGAGATTTTCTATTCGCTGAGGGAGGCCCAGGTGGTGATCGAGAAATGGCGGGTGGTCTACAACACGCTGCGTCCGCACTCGGCGCTGGGCTACAGGCCGCCGGCGCCGGCGGCCTGTAGCCCCTGGGGAGTAAATCCAACTTCACAGCCCAGGGCTGTGATATAAAAACTCTCACTTCTCCTGGACTAACAAATCGGGCCGGTCACTTAGATTGAAATTACCCTAGCTTTGCAAGCAGGGGGTCACCGGTTCGATCCCGGTCACGTCCACCAACCCTTCATCCGCGAGTTCAATCGGTTGCTAGTTTGGACTTCGCCCAAATTCGATAGAATTGGGGACATTTAATAACAGTCGACTGACAGCCTGCCTGCGTGCGGCTCAGCCGCCACGCGTAGACCTCGAGCATGGTAGTCATGCGCAAGTCATCAAGTTGCGGTCGCGCTGCACGCAGCCCTGCGCCTTACTCTTTAGGCAGTGTTCCGTGTGCGTGCCAGAGCGTATACCAGTTGATCGGCGCACGCTGGAGGCGTGGAATTGCGCGATACAGTCGTCATCTACGAGGATTGTTTGAAGCGAGTTCTATTCCCGGCGCGCCTCCAGAAAAGTGGCGGCTCGGCTGAAGACCTACATTGACGGCCGGGGGCCGGGGTCTTAAACTTCTAGGACAATTATGAGGCGGCGAGTGAATTCGACATCCCGAAAGCGTTTGCCCACCAACGCGGAGCTTCAGATTTTGAATGCTTTGTGGGATTTGCCGGAGGGGACAGTTGAAGATATCGTCGTGCAGCTGCCCTTAAGCCCGCCAGCAAATTACAAGACCGTGCAAAGCCTGCTGCGCATCATGGAAAGAAAAGGGTTGGTCCGGCACACGGTTCGCGGCAGAGCGTTTGTTTTCACCGCACGTCTAACCCGTGAGGAAGTCGGAGGTAGCCTGGCGAAGCACCTTCTTGACCGTACCTTTCGGGGATCGGCCCCTGCATTGATGATGAACTTGCTCGATCGCAGTTCGGTGAGCGAACAGCAATTGGATGAACTGGAGGCTTTAATTCAGGACTATCGCGAGCGAAAAAGCAAGGACAAGCTAGCGTCTTAAAATGAGTTGGATCCACATCCTGGGAGTGGAAATTGTAGCCGGTGCAGTCATTCGCATCCTGACTGCATACCTGCTGTTTTATGCCTTGACGCGGCTCGCATCGAAGGCGTCCGTTCGCCATGCTCTGTGGCTGGTTTTTCTCGCGGCTTCGTCAGTCTATTGGGTCGCCGCGTTCGCGCGGCTGATCCACTGGCAACCAACGGCGACTTCCGCCCTTGCGACGGCCGTGCCTTTGTTGGTCCCCGGCACCGCTGGCTCGATCACGACGCTGAGAATCCCGCTCTCTTGGAATGGGTTCGTCTCGCCCGCGATTACTATCGTCTCCTGGATTTATATCGTTTGCACTGCCGCGATGTTCCTACGCGTCGTACGGAGGCGCCTGGAGCTGCGCCAGGCTGTTGCGCAAGCGCAACCTGCTGCTCCTGAACTTGAAACTGTCTTCCAGAAAGCGTGCACGCATCTGGAAATTTCAAGGTGCCAGATTCTGGAGGCTGCAGGCTTGACTTCACCCGGCACGGCGTACGTTTGGAATCCTGTGGTGATCATGCCGGAGGGTGTTGACGCGGATCTGGACAAAGAACAACTGATTGACGTCTTGTATCACGAGCTCACGCACATAAAGCGCCTCGATTTTCTGTGGAGCACCTTGGCGGAGTTCGCTGCGTGCTTGCTCTTCTTTCATCCAGCCGCGTGGCTGGCGCTGCGCAACCTGGCGCGCGAGCGCGAACTCGCCTGCGATTTGGCGGTGATGGGATTGCGGCAAGGACGCCGGCAGGATTATGCGCTGTGCCTGACGCGCCTGGCCCGCCGGCAGATCCTAGGCCTACAAGTGGCACCACCGAAGCATCTGGCGCTGCTGAATTCATTCCTGGCATATCGAGTGAAAACACTGCTCGCCGAAAAGCAGCGCCGCAGTCCGGCAATACGGGCGACGGCGATGTTCGCCGGCACCGCGGCCCTGCTCGTCTTCGCTGTGGGCTGGTCCTCGTTCGCTCTTGCCATCGTGGAAGAAGCCGCGCCGCGCGTGGTTGCCGCACTGCCGTCGGTGGTGCGGCCTAGGGCACGGTCAATGAATGTGCGGCTGCACGCTCCGGCGCTGCCGAAAACCGAAGCGCCACGAACGTCTGACGCTCAGCCCGAGGCGAATGCGATCGCCTCCCAGCCAACAGTTTTCCGATTCTCCCCCGTTGATCCTTCGTTCGATGGCGGCGCAACAAGCGATGCCGGCTTCGAACCGTCGAACTCGCGGAGCGGGCATTCGTCGGGCGCGACCGGGTACGACCCATCGGCGCGCACGCCCGGCCCGAACGCCCCCTCATGGCAAAGGACGGCCGCGGATGCAGCTGTCGGGGCGCTGAGCCGTGTTGCCGCCGGCCGGCGGGACAACGACAACGATGCGGACGATCGGAGCGCGAAGCCGTATTAGGACGAAAGCGGCCGCGCCGCAGCCTACAACCCTTTCCGAATAACTCGCGTCCATACTTCTACAGGTCTTAATATATTAAGACTTGGCTTGACTTAAAGTCTTTAAGACTTAAGATTTAATTGTCAGTTTCCGGAGCGCGGCCGCACCCAAGACTGCGCGAAGGCCGGGGGATTCTTCATTGTGCGGAATTGCTGGGTTCACCCATAGAAACGGATGTGTTGATCCAGAACGCATCCGCAAAGCCATCACGACTCTGGTTCATCGCGGGCCGGATCAGATCGGCATTTTCCGCTCGCCATTGATGTCTCTCGGCGCCGCGCGTCTCAGAATTATCGATCTGCAAGGCGGCGACCAGCCACTGACTACCGTTGACGGGAACACGACCATCGTCTTCAACGGTGAAATTTACAATTACAAGGAGTTGCGCGACGAGCTCGAGCGGCGAGGCTACCGCTTTCGCACAAATTGCGACACCGAAATCGTCCTGTATTCGTTCGTCGAATGGAACACGGATTGTTTTTCACGCTTACGCGGAATGTTTGCGCTGGCGGCATGGACCGAAACCACGCGAACTCTGGTTCTGGCTCGGGACCGGATGGGAATCAAACCGCTGTACGTCGCGCGCCGGAATGGAGACCTTTTTTTCGGATCCGAGCTGAAAGCAATCCTCATTCATCCGGAGATTGACCGGCAATTGTGCCTTGCAGGCCTGGATTGCTATCTCTCGCTCAACTACGTTCCGAGCCCTTTGACCCTGGTCGAGGGCATCAAAAAGTTAGCGCCAGGCACCTGGTTGAGGTGGCGGGACGGCGAGATAAGTTCCGAAGCGTACTGGAACATACCGGAGGTGGTTTCGCGCAATTGGACGATGGATGAAGCGAAAGAGGAGCTGGACCTGCTGCTCAAGCAGTCCGTGCGTGAGCATCTTGTGTCCGACGTTCCCGTGGGGGTGTGGCTCAGCGGCGGAATCGATTCATCGACCGTGCTGCACTATGCCGCGGCGCAATCGAGCGCACCGGTGAAAACGTTCTCGATATCGTTTGCGGGACAAGGTTGCGACGAGAGCGGTTACATCCGGCACGTCGCAAAACATTTTGGCACTGATCATTCCGAGTACGACCTCATTCCCGATACCAACCTTTGCGATGCGATCGCTGAGTTCGCGCATTACTCGGACGAGCCGAGCGCGGATGCTGGAGCCCTGCCCGTCTGGTACCTCTCAAAATTGAGCCGCACGAAAACGACGGTGGCCCTGAGCGGAGAAGGCGCGGACGAACTGTTTGGCGGCTACCTGACCTACCGCGCGAACCAGATTTCTGCATACGTGCGCAAATTTCCGCAAAAAGCGATTCGGCTCGCGCTCCGCTTTGCCGACGCATATCCGGTGTCCGACGACAGCATCGGTTTCGATTACAAAGTGAAACGCCTGGCAGAGGGCTGCCTTATGCCCGCCGAGCGCGCACACACTTTTTGGAACGGCACATTCTCGGAAGCACAGAAAGCCGCGATGCTGAAGGTTTGTCTGCCCGGCGCGTTCGACCAGCACCTGGCGCAATTGGAAAAGATGCCGGTCTCGAAGGAAAACACGTTGGAACGGTTTCTGCGATTCGATCAGCGGTTCTACCTGCCGGATGACATCCTGGTGAAGACGGATCGAATGAGCATGGCGCATTCTCTTGAAGTGCGTCCCCCATTTCTCGACCATCGCATTGTGCAATTTGCGGCGACGCTGCCAGCGCATCTGAAAATCAACGGTTCGCGGCAGAAGGTCTTGCTGAAGGAATTGATGCGGGACAAGCTGCCAGCCCCTGTGCTGCAGCGCAAGAAGATGGGCTTCGACATACCAGCGCACGAATGGCTGCGCGGCCCGCTGCGCGCGATGCTGCTGGAAATTGTTTCCGACGGCGCGGCAAATTACGACGCCTTGTTTCGGCCAGCGGTGCTGCGGGAATACGTCAAGCTTCATCTGAATCGCCGCGCGAACCTCGGTTATCACCTGTGGGGTTTGCTGATTCTGTTCCTATGGATGAAAAAGTGGGGAATTCAATCAACGACCGAACCGAGAATCGAACGCGCATTTCAGCAGCCGGCCGCTACGCTGTCCTAGCGGCAGTGCTCTGCGCAGCGGCGATTTATGTCGGCTGCATGACCTCTCCGCCGTCGCTCATGGACGACGTCGATGCCGTCCAGGGACAGATTGCGCGCAACATGCTGACCTCCGGCGATTGGGTGACGGCGCGCCTGGATGGAGTGGCGTATCTGGAAAAGGCGCCGCTCGTTTACTGGGCCATGGCTATCGCTTACAAAATCTTTGGAGTACACGATTGGGCGGCGCGCGTCCCGATCGTGCTGGCTGCCATCGGCCTCGCGGGGATCACTGCGCTCTTCGGCCGTTGGGCGTTCGGGGAGCGCGCGGGATTTTATGCCGGCCTGTGCATGGCTTCGGGCGTCGGCCTGTTTCTTTTCACCAGGATTTTGATCCCGGATGTGATTCTCACGCTGACCACGACGCTGGCGATGTGGTCTTTTCTGCGCGCGACAGATGAAGAAGAGCGGAACGAGCGGAAATGGGCATTTGTATGGGCCGCTTGCCTGGGGATCGGACTCTTGCTGAAGAGCCTGATTGGAGTTTTATTTCCCGTCGCCGCCGGAGTTCTCTACCTCTTGGTGACTCACCGTTTGTTTTCCGCCCATGTGTGGAAGAAACTTCACCTCGTCAGCGGGCTGGTGGTAATTCTCGCGATTGCCTTGCCTTGGCACGTACTCGCGACTTTACGCAATCCGCCTATTTTCGCATTCACGCTGCACAGCGGCCCGGGACAATATCACGGGTTTCTGTGGTTCTTCTTTATCAACGAACAACTGCTGCGATTCCTCAACCTGCGCTATCCGCACGATTACGACACGGTGCCGCGTCCTCTCTTCTGGCTCCTGATGCTAGTGTGGCTCTTTCCCTGGAGTGTTTATCTTCCGGCCACCGTGAAGCTTTCCTTCAAACCCGCGGACCGGGCCGGTCAAACCCGTTTGCTCGCGTTGTGTTGGGTGGGGGTGGTAATGATTTTTTTCACCTTTTCCACCACACAGGAATATTACTCGATGCCCTGCTATCCCGCGCTCGCGTTGCTCATCGGTTCAGCGATGGCCAGCGAAAATTCGTGGGTGCGCGGGGGAACGCGCACTCTATCGGTGATTTCCGCGGCCGCAGCAGCGACGGTGATCGGGATTTATTGGAAGGTTCGGCATATGCCGGCTCCGGGCGACATCGCGTCAGCGCTTTCGCGGAATCCCAATGCCTACCGGCTCTCGATGGGCCACATGCTGGATCTCACGCTCGGTTCTTTCGCCTATTTGCGAACGCCGCTGTTGCTGGCCGGAGCGGCGTTTCTGCTGGGCGCTATCTGGACGATTCGCTCGAACACTTTCAGGGCGTCCGTGGCCATCGCTTGCATGATGATTTTGTTCTTCCAGGCGGCACGGCTGGCCTTAGTGGTGTTCGACCCGTACCTATCGTCGCGGCCGCTGGCGAATGCATTTCTCGCAGCCCCGGACGGCAAGCTGATCTTCAACAGCCAGTACTACACGTTTTCATCCGTCGTGTTTTACACCGATCGCAACGTGCTCTTGCTCAACGGCAAGTTTCAGAATCTGGAGTACGGGGCTTATGCGCCGCACGCGCCGTCAGTGTTCATTGACGACACGGAGCTGCCCGCGCTGTGGTCGTCATCGGAGCGGTATTACCTGGTGACTCAGGCGACCGGTATGGACCGTCTCGCCACCGTCGTCGGCGCTGCGAACTTGATCATCGTTGCCCGCGCTGGAGGAAAGCTTCTGTTAACCAATCAGCCGCTGAACCTTCGCGCTTCGGAAAAGGCTCCGGAGAAAAAATCGGCGTGGGAGTGGGGCCTGCCCTGGGATTCAGCGCTGCGCCAAGACACCGCGCACCGCGCAACGTGCACTCCAGCATATTCATTTGTCGCTCGAGCGTCGGAAGCGGCATGACAATTGACGGTGGATCACCGAACGCGTCGAAAGCCACAACATAGGTAATTTCGGGTCGAGTTCGAAAGGAGGACGCATCGTGCGTCGCAAGATAGGATTGTCGCTGCCGATCATGTTTTTGGCGCTCGCGATACATGGCAACCTTGTCGAAGCAATCGCTGCAGCGCAAACGACCGCGTCTCGAGTCATCGAAGTGTCCGCAAAGAAGTATGAATTCACTCCGTCGGAAATCCACGTGAAGAAAGGCGAGCGCGTGGAATTGAAAGTCCACTCCGTGGATGAAACGCACGGCATCAAGATCGAGGTTTATCCCGAAGGAGCGAAAGATAAAACCAAGCCGGGTCTCCTGTTCGACCATCCGGAAACGAACGGAAAAGTCGAGAAGAATGTGGATCAAGTGCTCGATTTCGTCGCCGTTGAGCCCGGCACCTACGACTTCAAGTGCGCGAAACTTTGCGGGATGGGGCACCGTCATATGCAAGGCAAGCTGATTGTCGAGCCGTAACACACGCTGCCAGCGAAAAATGCCATTAGCCCGTCGCCTGCGCCTCAGCGCCGCCGAGAAAACATCGTTCCGCAGGTATCGCGGTAGTCGTCCAGTGGCCGTTTCGCTTTTGCGAGCGTGACAGTTTCGCGCACAGCCAAATTGAACTTACAAGGAGCGCCTCGCAGGCGACCAACATGGCAACTAAAACCGCACCGGCCGCTACATTGTTGGATCTTTCGACGACTTCGAATTACGAACGGTTCGTAAACCCTCAGTGGGTTTCGCTGCTGAATCTTCTCGGGATGAACGCCAATTATGAACGCTGTGAGGGATGCGAACTTTATACCAGCGACGGCCGAATCATTCTGGATTTTCTATCCGGTTATTGTGTCCACAATGCCGGCCACAATCATTCGTACATCATTCAAGCGCTGAAAGACGAGATGGACAAGCGCGGGCCGGGGATGCTGCAAAGCCACGTGCCCGAGATTGCCGGCGAACTCGCGCGGCGCTTGTGCCAATTGGCCGGTGGCGGACTCGAAAAAGTTTATTTCGGCAGCAGCGGCAGTGAAGGTGTGGAAGCCGCGATCAAGTTTTCGCGCGCCACCACGGGCCGCGCCGGGATTCTCTTTACGAAAAGCAGTTTTCACGGACTTACAGCTGGCGCGCTTTCGCTGATGAACGATCCCTTCTGGCGCCAGGGGTTTGGGCCACTTCTCGATGACGCGCACGGCGTCGCCTACGGCGATCTCACCGCACTGGAAAGCGCCCTTGCTACGAGGAAGCATGCGGCTTTTGTAATCGAACCCTTGCAAGCCGAAGGTGGAATCAACGTTCCTTCGCGCGCTTACTTGCAAGCGGCTCAGGAACTGTGCCGCCGGTCCAGCACGCTTTTTGTACTGGATGAAGTTCAAACGGGAATGTTCCGGACCGGTACGTTTCTCGCCGCGCATCAATTTGATTTGCAGCCGGACATCGTGGTGCTCGCGAAAGCGCTCAGTGGCGGGCTCGTACCCGTGAGCGCTGTGCTGATGAAAGACAAAGTCTATCGCGCCGTTTATTCCTCGCTGAAGCGCTCGATCGTTCACACCTCCACGTTCAGCGAGAACAGCCTCTCGATGCGCGCCGGGCTCGCCACCCTCGACGTCCTGGAACGCGAAGATCTCGGGCCACGGGCACTGCGTCTCGGCGAATCTTTTCGCGAGAAACTTCGCAAGGAACTCGCAAATTTCGACATGGTCAAAGAGGTGCGCGGAATGGGCCTTTTGAACGGCATCGAATTCGCGCCGCCGAGGAAACTCGCAACGCGGGCGATGTACGAGGCGTTTCACGCGATTCATCCGGCGATGTTCGGCCAGGTAATGGTGATGCGGATGTATCGCGAAAAAGGATTCCTCACGCAAATTTGCGGGAACAACTTCATGGTTCTGAAGGCCGCACCGCCCCTCGTGGTGAGCGAGGATCAACTCAGCCAGTTCATTGCCGCGCTGCGCGATATCGTGGAACTTGCAGAGACGTCTGCAGGATTCTGGACCGAGGCCCTGAACATGGCGCGCCGGGCAGTGAACATCTAATCTCGCGCGAAGCAAGCCGGTCCAGAAATGCCCGCAAGAGAAAATGCCCCGCAGGAGGCCCGTGGTGGATTTAGCAAGCACGACCGACGTATTTGTGATCGGCGGCGGCCCCTCTGGCCTCGCTGCGGCGATCGCAGCGCGCCAAAAGGGATTCAACGTAATCCTGGCCGACGGCGCGGCGCCTCCCATTGAAAAACCCTGCGGCGAAGGGATGATGCCGGAAACGATCACCGCCCTTCGCGATCTCGGTGTTACCATCGGCCCCTCGGACGGCGTGAATTTTCGGGGAATCTGTTTCGCTCAATGGGACGCGCGCGTCACGGGAAATTTTCCGTCGGGCCTTGGCGTTGGAATGCGGCGTACCGCGTTGCACGAGCGCCTCGTCGCACGTGCGGAGCGATGCGGCGTGCAGCTCCTGTGGCGGCGGCCCGTTGTGGCGATCGGCGCCGACTTCGTCGAGATGGCCTCTGGCAGAATCCCTGCTCGTTGGATCATTGGCGCGGACGGACAAGCCTCGCGCGTGCGGCGCTGGAGCGGAATCGCAACGAAGCAGATTCGCCAACGCTTCGCCACCAGGCGTCACTTTCGCGTTCAGCCGTGGTCCCGCTACGTCGAAGTTCACTGGAGTACACACGCACAGGCCTACGTGACGCCCGTGGCTCCGGATGAGGTCTGCATTGTAATGATTTCGGCCACCGCGCGACACGCATCTTTCGATCGCGCGCTCGGTGGATTTCCCGCGATACGAGAAAAAATCGCCGGTGCGAAAACCACCAGCCGCGAAAGGGGCGCGGTCACGTCCATGCACACGTTGCGCAGCGTGCAGCGCGGAAACGTTGCTCTGGTCGGCGACGCATCCGGGGGCGTAGATGCGATCACCGGCGAAGGCATCCGGCTGGGGTTGCGCCAGGCTTCGGCGCTGGCGGAAGCGCTCGTCGCGGGAGACCTCTCACAATATGAAAGCGCGCACCGCGCGCTCGCCAAGCGTCCGTCGCGCATGGCACACCTGATGTTGTGGCTCGACCGCAATCCGAAACTGCGAACCCGCGTGATCCGGGCGCTTCAGAACAAGCCGGAGCTCTTTGCGCGCATGCTGGCTTTGCACGTCGGTCAGGGTTCGGCCCGCGACCTGGTATTGACGGGGGCGCAACTCGGCTGGCATCTGCTCGCCGCTTAAGGAGAGTCTTGCGCAGACTTCACACAAAGTGGCTCGCAGCAGTAATGTTGGCCGCAGTTGGATTGCTCATTTGTTTTTGGTCCGCGAGGGCGGCGCCACTCCAGAACGCTAAGCCAATCACCGCGCCAGAGATTGTGCTGACGCTGGATCCGGCCCAAACCGCCGTACATTACACCGTGGACAGCACTCTGCACACTGTTCACGGAACGTTCGAGCTCACCCGCGGCACGGTGCAGTTCGATCCGGAAACCGACAAGGCCAGCGGTGAGATCCTCGTTTCCACACCCAGCGGTGATAGCGGCGACCGCTCGCGCGATGCACGCATGCACAAGGAAATCCTCGAGAGCGCGAAATATCCCGAAGTGATTTTCCGCCCGACACAAATCGAGGGCCACGTCGCTCGTTCCGGAGCTTCAGACGTGAAGCTTCACGGCATTTTCTCGATTCACGGCTCCGACCATGAGGTCATCGCCACGGTTCACGTGGAACTCTGGCCGGACCGCTGGAAAGGAACCTGCACGTTTGACGTGCCCTACATCGCCTGGGGAATAAAAAATCCGAGCAATTTTCTGCTAAAAGTAAAACCAGTCGTGAATGTGGAAATGGAAACAGCCGGCTCAGTCCAGACGATCAAGTAGATCAGTGGACCGGAAGTTACATGGTTCCGTTCTTGATTGCCGGTTCGGCGTACTTGGTGGCGCTGGGAATCATTCAGTTCTTGAGTCCAAAGCTGGAGCCGGCACAAATCAGCTGACGGCGGGTGCGGGCAGCGCCGAAGACACCTGAGCCACTTGCTTTTCAGCCAAGATACTTGTGAGGCTCGGCGATTGCTTTTGCCAGGTCATTTAGGAATTGTGCGCCGCGCGCGCCGTCTACCACGCGATGATCGCTGGAAAGCGTCAGCGTCATCATGCTGCGAACTGCAGGCTTGCCGTCTATCGCCACCACGCGGTCTGCGATGGCGCCGACAGCCAGGATGGCGGCCTGAGGAGGTGGGATAATCGCGGTGAACGAATCAATTTGGAACATCCCAAGGTTGCTGATGGTAAACGTCGCGCCCGTCAAATCCTGAGGCCGAGACTTTCCAGCTTTTGCGCGCGCTACAAGCTCTGCCCGTTGGGCTGCGATTTCCGCCACGCTTGCCGCTTGCGCGTCCGGAACCACAACGGCAATCACGCCGTCGTCCACCGCAACCGCGATACCCATGTTCACTATTGCGTGGAGTCGAATTCCATCAGACGTCCAGCTGGCATTTAGGCGCGGGTGCTGAGGCAACACACGAGCCGCCAGCGCAATCAGGAAATCTGTGTGAGTGATTTTCGCGGCGGCGTTGGCGGCCGCGCCAGCGGCCATTCGTTCGCGTGTGCTGTTCAGCGCGCTCCCATCCACGTCTCGAGTCAGGAAAAAATGTGGCACAGTGGTCCAGCTTTGCGTGGTTCGTTCCGCCATCAACCGGCCAATGGCGGTCAGCGATTCGACTTTGTCGCCGCTGACAGCCGTGACGGACGCACCGGAGCTTGCAACCGCCGATTTTGCCGCAGTCTCAATGTCCAGCGCGAGAATTTCGCCGCCCGGGCCCGTCCCGCGCACGTTGTCCAGGTTCACGTGCAGTTCGCCAGCCAGCCGTCGCGCCTTCGGCGAAATCTTGGCTTTCGCAACGGAAAGCGCCGTATCAGATGACGCGCTCTTCGATTCGCGCGCCGGTCCGGTGGCTGCCGCAGCGATTCCACTAGCAGCGAGAATAGATGTTTCTTCCGCGGGAGCTGTCTCGCCTTTCTCGACGATCCAGGCGATGGTGTGGCCAACAGGAATCACATCGCCCTCTTTGGCCTTCACTCCAGCGAGGAATCCGTCGGCGAGCGCTTCCACTTCCACCACTGCTTTGTCGGTCTCGACCTCGAGCAGCGTGTCACCCTTGGAGACAGGTTCGCCTTCTTTTTTGCGCCAGGAAACCAGCTTACCCGTTTCCTGAGTCAGTTCGAGCGCCGGCATCACGACACTGATGGCCATAGTTCCTCGAAGAAAAAAAATGAATTATTAATCCGAAACGCCGACGCGCTCGATTTTCGCGCTCGCTTCCACCATTTCTTTTACGCGCTTGTTTGGTGCCGATTCCGTTTCTCGCGTCGTCGCCAGCGGACCATTCACCGTGAAGTAGTGCGCGCCCGCCACCAACAACTCTTCGGCAGGAAAGCGCGTGATCACTTCGTGGCCCGTTTCAGTGACCACAATTTCCTCTTCAATCCGCGCCGCAGCCCAGCCGTCGGTTGAGGGCCAAAAGGTTTCGAGCGCGAATACCATGCCTGGTTTGATTTCGTAAGGATGATCGAGAGAAACCAAGCGACTGATCACTGGCTTTTCCCAAATCGCCAAGCCGATCCCATGCCCGTACTGCAATGCGAAGGCCGCTTCTTCATTGGGGAAGCCAAATTCCTGAGCCTTCGGCCACAGCGCCGCTATTTCGCTAGTGGTCCGGCCCGGACGAACCAGCGAAATCGCCGCATCCAGATACTCTCGGCAGCGCTTGTAAGCGTCAATCATCGCGTGCGAGGCGTAACCGATCGTGAAGCAGCGGTAGTAACACGTCCGGTAGCCCATGTACGAATGCAAAATGTCGTAATACACGGGATCGCCCGGCCGCAGCACGCGGTCTGAAAATACGTGCGGATGCGGATTGCAACGTTCCCCGGAAATCGCATTCACCGCTTCCACATATTCCGAGCCTAGATCGTATAAAACTTTGCTCACCAGCCCGACCGCTTCGTTTTCGCGCATTCCCGGCTTCATCGCGCGATACAGTTCGTCATAGGCCGCATCCACCATCATCGCCGAGGTATTAAGCAGCGCAATTTCGTCCCGCGTCTTGATCACGCGAGCGTCGGACATCAACTGCTGTCCGTCCACGATCTTGATTCCTTCGCGCTGCAGCGCAAAAAGAATCGGCGGCTCGACGATATCCACACCCAAAGGTTCGTGTAGCAAACCGTTTTCTTCCAATTCAATTCGTATCTTCCGCGCAACGTCCTCCGCGCGCCCCATCTCCGGAGACATCGCGCCGCGCAGCAGCGGAATCCCGGCGCGCGAACGTTCACCGAGCCACGGGCAATGCAGCTGGTGATGCTTGGCCGCTGACCCGAAATCCCACAGGATTGGCTCGCTCTTCCGCGTAAGCAGCGTGAAGCGGCTCATTTTGTCCTGCGCCCAAGATCCGATGTGCGTGGAAGTGATGTAGCGCACGTTGTTCATGTCGAAGCAAAGAATCGCGCCCATCTCGGATTTCGCGAGAAGATCCTTCACCCGCTGCAGGCGTTCTGTGCGCAGGCGGTCAAAATTTATGCGCTGCTCCCAATCCACTGCCATCGTCCCATGTGTCGGTAGCGCCATGGCTTCCTCCCGAAACTAACCAATCAACTCCGGCCGCACAATTTCATCGCAGTTTCAAAAACGGCCTTCGCCGTCGGAACCGTCAAATCTTCCAGCGGTGGCGAGAAGGGAATCGGCACATGCATCGCGCCCATCCGCCGCACCGGGCCGTCGAGATAGTGAAACGCGCCCTCCGCGATGGTTGCGGCAAGTTCCGCGGCCACACCGTAGCGGCCATAACCTTCATCTATCACGATTGCGCGCGAGGTTTTCTTCACCGATTCGATCAAAGTTTTTTCATCGAGCGGCCACGTCGTGCGCGGATCAACCACTTCGGCGCTTAGCCCAGCGTCGGCAAGTAGTCCCGCGGCTTCCAGCGCCACCTGTACCATGCTGCTGGTGCCAACCAAAGTGATGTCCGTCCCCGCGCGCTTGATGTCCGCCACGCCCAGCGGAATCGTGTATTCCTCCGCCGGCACGGGACCCTTCAACTTGTAGCTCATCTTGTCTTCAAAAAAAATAACGGGATTATCGTCGCGAATCGCGGTCTTCAGGAGGCCCTTCGCGTCATAAGGCGTCGAAGGCAGCACGACTTTCAATCCGGGAACGTGACTGAACCACGCATGCAGCGATTGCGAATGCTGCGCCGCGGAACGCCGCGCCGCGCCGAGCGTCGTGCGCATTACCATCGGAACTTTCCATTTGCCGCCAGACATGTAATGGACTTTGGCCGCTTGGTTGGCCATCTGGTCCATCGTCAGCGTGATGAAATCGCCAAACATGATGTCCACCACCGGACGCAGCCCCGTCATCGCAGCGCCCACACCGACGCCAGTGAAGCCCGCTTCCGAAATCGGCGTGTCCACCACTCGGGAGGTTCCAAATTCCTCGACCAGGCCCGAAAGCACCTTGAATGGCGTGCCGGCTTCGGCTACGTCCTCGCCCATGATGAAGACTCGCGCGTCGCGCCGCATTTCCTCGGCGAGCGCTTCGCGAATCGCTTCCGCAAACGTAATTTCGCGAGTTCCGCTCTCAGGCATAGACGTCCTGGTCAACTTCATCCGCGCCTGGATACGGCGCGGCAATCGCGAATTTCATTGCCTTTTCCATTTCTACTTTCAATTCGCTGTCAATCGCGCTCAGCGCGCCGGCATCCGCGTGCTTCTCCGCTTTCAGCCACATCGCAAAATTCTTGATGGGATCGCTCTCCGCAAGCCATTGCTGCTCTTCCTTCTTCGAACGATAATATTCACGGTTGATATCGCCGACGTGATGCCCGCGATACCGATAGGTATTGCAAAGCAAAAACGCCGGGCCTTCGCCGCGCCGCGCGCGCTCCGCCAGCCGCGATGCAGCCGCATATACCGCGCGGACATCCTGGCCGTCCACAGTTTCCGCGCGGACCCCGAAAGCCTCGCCGCGCAACGGGATGTCACCCGCGGTGGTTTCCGAAAAATGCGTGTATTCCGTGTACATATTATTTTCGCAGACGTAAATCACAGGCAGCTTCCACAACTGCGCCAGATTCTCGCATTCGTAAAGCACGCCCTGGCCCAAAGCGCCTTCACCGAAAAAACAAACCGCGACTTGTCCGGTTTTCAGCGTCTTCGCCGAAAGCGCCGCGCCCGTCGCGATTCCCACGCTCCCTGCCACGATTGCATTCGCGCCCAGGTTGCCGGTGGCGGGGTCCGCGATATGCATCGAGCCGCCTTTCCCGCGGCAGTATCCCGCTTCTTTCCCGAGCAGTTCCGCAAACATCAATTCCGGCGACGCGCCTTTCGCCAGGCAGTGGCCATGCCCGCGATGCGTGCTGGTAATGTAATCGTCTTTGCGCAGCGCTTCACACACGCCGACCGCGATCGCTTCTTCGCCGATGTATAGATGCGCCAGGCCCGGCATCAGCGCGCGCGTATACAGTTCGTTCACGCTTTCTTCGAACAGGCGAATCGCCATCATCTGGCGGTACATGTGCAGCCACTTTTCCACGCCAACGGCAGCGCTCGTTTTCGTCGGATCAGAAACCGTCTTCATTTCCCCACTCCGGACATTCTGGCCAGCACGTCAAAAACCACCGCAAAATCTTTCTTCGCGAATCCCATTCCGCGAGCCGCGGTGAGAAATTCATTGGAGACCGCTGTAGTCGGCAGGGGGACGTCCAGCGCGCGGCCCATCTCCAGCGCGAGCAGCATATCCTTCTGCATCATGTTCACGTCGAACCACGCTTCTTCCGGCATCGTCAGCACAAACGTTCCGCGGTACTTGATCATCGGCGAAGCGATGGCAGTGTTCGTCAGCACGTCCACTGCTACTTCGCGCGAGATTCCACTTTTTTCCGCGAGCAATACCCCTTCACTAAAGGCCATCATTTGCACCGCGAGGCTAAGGTTCGTCGCGATCTTCATCGAAAGCGCCAAGCCGTTGTCTCCGACGTACGTCACCTTCGGCCCAATGTCGTCCAGGATCGGTTTCAGGCGATCGAACGTCTCGCGCCGCCCTCCCACCATCACCGACAGTTTTCCCTCTTGCAGAGTGATGACGCTGCCCGAAACCGGCGCGTCAATCATGTCGGCGCCTTTTTCGCGAGCTTTGGCGGCGATCGAGCGGCTGAAGTGCGGGCTTACCGTGCTCATGTCCGCCAAAAATTTCCCAGACGTGACCGCACTCAAAATCCCGTCCGGTCCCTCCATTACTGCCGCAAGGGCCTTTTCGTTCGTAACCATGGAAAAAGTTACGTCGGCAGCCGCGCATACCGCGCGTGGCGTCTCGCCCCACTTCATACCTTTTTGGATTAAGCGTTCGGCTTTCGCGCGCGTGCGGTTGTAGCCGGTGACGGTGTGTCCTTTGCTCAGCAGGCGGCTCACCATCTCGCTGCCCATCACGCCCAAACCCACAAAACCTAGATTCGCCATTCGTCCCCCGCTCCGGTTATAAATCTGAATCCGACACCGTGCTGCGACCTCTGTGCGCTCGCGAATCCTCGCGAACCTGCTCCAAGTGGTCGCGCATCGCGGCGCGGGATGCCTCGGCGTCGCGCTTTTCGATGGCGGCCAAAATTCGCGCGTGGTGATATTGGCCGCGCTCCGGCCCGCCTTCCTCAAAAAATATTTTGATTCGTTGCTCGCGCAGCAATCCCACGATGGAATCGAGCAGCGACAAAATCAACGGGTTCTCCGCGGCTTCGGCGAGCGCCAGATGGAAATCCAGGTCCGCTTCGATGTAGGCATCCGGGTCCTTCAGCGCATTGTTCATCACCGAAAACGCCTCACGCATCAGCGCAATCTGCTGCACCTGGATGCGCGTCGCGGCAATCGCTGCGATTTCCGGCTCTAGAATCTGCCGCACTTCCGCCAAATTTTCCGAACCGTCCGTCTGGTCAATACGCAGCATCAAGTTGATGGACTGTCGCACGGCCTCGGATGTGCCGTTGGTGATAAACGTTCCGCGTCCCGAATAGGCTTCCACCAGCCCTTTCTCGTGCAGCGCCTTCACCGCTTCCCGCACAGCGGTGCGGCTCACGCCAAATTTCAAAGCCAGTTCGCGTTCCGAAGGCAGCTGGTCCCCAGATTTGAGGGTGCCTTTGAGAATGGAATCTTCAATTTGCTGCACGATCTGCTCATACAACCGCGAACTGCGAACGACTTTGTACATGAACCCCTGCCTTCCGACCTGAACGCTCCGGTAATCAGACCGGCGTGCCCAACCCGGTTTCGTTACGCGCCTTCGATAGACACCGTCTTGATATTCATGAATTCGCGAATTCCGAAAATCGCGAGCTCGCGTCCATGTCCCGAGCGCTTCACGCCGCCAAACGGCAACCGCGGGTCCGAAGCCACCATGCGGTTGATGAACACCATTCCTGATTCCAGACCATTAATAAACTTCTCGCGCTCCACACTATCGTTGGTCCACGCGCTGGCTCCCAAACCAAACGGGCTGGCGTTCGCGATGCGGATCGCATCGTCCGCATTCTTCGCGCGGAACAAGGGGGCCACCGGGCCGAACAATTCGCCGCAAGCGGCCGGCGAACCGTCCGGGATGTTCGTGAGCACCGTCGGCAGATAATAATTTCCGGGTTGGTTCAGACGCTTACCACCAGTCAGCAATCTCGCCCCGCCCTGGATTGTTTTCTGCACGTCGGCATCGAGTTCCTTCAGTCCATCCGCTGTGGCCAGCGGGCCTACGTCTGTGGTCGCGTCAAAAGGATCCCCGACCTTGAGCGCTTCCATCTTTTTCACGAAAAGTTTCTCGAATTCATCGGCGATTTCTTCCGCAACGATAAATCGTTTAGCAGCGATGCACGATTGGCCGTTGTTCAGCACTCGCGCCTTTACGCCAACCGTCACCGCCTGCTCCAGATTCGCGCTCTTCATCACGATAAAGGGATCGCTTCCCCCCAGTTCGAGCACCACTTTCTTAATGTCCGTAGCGGCCGCAATGCCGACTTGGACGCCCGCTCCTTCGCTGCCGGTCAGCGTGGCTGCCTTTACGCGTGGGTCGGCCAGAATCTTGGCCACCTTGCTTGCGCCGATCAGCAGCGTCTGGAACACACCCTCGGGGAAACCTGCGCGCAACAGCACGTCCTCAATCAATAGCGCCGATTGCGGCACGTTCGACGCGTGCTTCAGCAACCCGACGTTCCCTGCCATCACCGATGGCGCGATAAATCGAAACACCTGCCAGAACGGATAATTCCAGGGCATCACGGCCAGAATCGGGCCCACGGGCTGGTAACGCACGAAACTCTTGCTTCCCGCCACGTCAGCCATTTCGTCGGCGAGAAATCTTTCCGCGTTCTCGGCGTAATACCGGCAAACCCAGGCGCATTTCGCGGCTTCATCCACAGCCGACCGGTACGTCTTGCCCATCTCGGTCGTCATCACTCGCGCCAGCTTTTCCTTGTCGGCCTCGAGGATCTCCGCGGCTTTCACCATCTTCGCGGCGCGGTCAGCAAAGCTCGTCTTGCGAAATTCGCCGAACGTCTTTACCGCAAGCTGTAATTTTTCCTCGAGCTGCAAATCAGAAATCGGCTCAAAAGTTTTGAGCACTTCTCCCGTTGCCGGGTTGATCGTTGCAATCGCCATTACTCGCTCCTCCGGGCCAGCTGAAAATCACAAGTAAGAGACTCTACGGTAGGCGCGGAGACCCATGAAAGATTGAGAAAAGCCCGTGGATAGGGGCCTACAGCGACGAATTGGAGGGCATCAGGCATTTGGTCTAGCCATCATACCATTGATTCGTGAATCATTCCAATAAGAAAAACCTTGACTTCACAAATCGTAAGGTGGTAGGGCTGTCATACCACAGTCGCGCTCTTTGCGACTTTCTTTGCTTTCTGAGGGGGGGGGTGTATGGGAATTGAATCGCTCTTGGCAGGCTCGTATGCGCAGCGGATTTGCCGCAGGTTCGGTCGGACCCTCGCCTTTGTGCTAGGGATCCTGGTGCTGTCCCTCCCGGTCCAAGCGCAATCTTCGTCAGGCCGAATCCTAGGCGACGTGCGCGACCAAAGCGATGCGGCTATCGTCGGCGCCAACGTCGTAATCACGGACGTGCAGCGCGACGTCTCGCGCAGCTTGGTGACCGATGACGCCGGCGAATATCTCGCGCCCAACCTCGAGCCAGGCATATACAAGATCACCGTTACGAGGTCCGGCTTCAAGACATTCGAGCGGACCAACGTCCAGTTGGAAGTCGCCACCGACGTTCGCGTCGATGTGATTTTGCAGACCGGTGAAGCCACTCAGACTGTCGTCGTGAACGAGGAAGTACCGCTTCTAAACACTACCTCTTCCACCCTGGGCGGGACTTTAAGCAACCAAGAGATCAACGATTTGCCGCTCGATGGACGCAATTATGAAAACCTTCTGCAATTGCGGCCCGGCGTCGTGCGCTATCCGGGCGGCGGATTCTCCACCACCAGCACCGATGGCCTGCGTGCGGAAGATAACGTCTATCTCGTAGATGGACTCTTCGACAGCGAACCTTTCTCGGGTCAGAGCATCATTAACGGCGCTGGAATCGCAGGCGACTCCGCGACAATTCTTCCCATTGATGCGATCCAGGAATTCAACCTGATCGAGAATCCGCCCGCTGAATATGGCTGGAAACCCGGGGCGATCGTCAACGTCGGTTTGAAATCCGGCACCAATGGATTGCATGGCGCGGGCTTCGCTTTCGGCCGCGACACTCCACTCGACGCGCGCAACTTCTTCAACACTAGCGATCAACCCAAACAGCCTAGAAATCTAGAGCAGTTCGGTGGCACCGTCGGTGGTCCGATCATCAAAGACAAATTGTTTTTCTTCGGCGGTTATGAAGGTCAGCGCTACACGGTCGGCAACGTCGGGACAATTCAAACTCCGGCCACGGTTGGATTGCCAACGCCCGCAAGCGGTTCCGGCTGCACCTACATGTCCTCCGGAGATTGCGCCAATAGCTTGGTCAACGCGATTCAAGACTTGCAAGCCGGCGGCATTCCCGTCAGCCCCGCCAGCCTGCAGATCGGAGGCTGCACTTTGGGGCCTCCGGTTACCTGTAATGGCACCGGCTTTCCTACAAATCTGGGCACGAATCCGGCTGGAACCACGACGCTCAACTTCGGACTCCCCAATAGCGTCAGTTCGGACAACGCGGTCGGCAAAGTGGACTATCATCTCAACGATCACCACACCATCAGCGGACGCTATTTCTACGGAAACAACAACGGCACGGTCAGTGATGCCAGCCAATTGCAAACCAAGTGGCTCACCCAAATTCACACGCGCGCCCAAGTCTTCGGCGTCAATTGGACCTACGTTCCCAATTCGCAATGGGTCAATGAAGCCCGCTTCGGATACAACCGCCTCTATCAGCCAACGTTCACTGCCGATCACGACACGCCCGCTTCCGATTACGGCCTGGATACGGGCGTAACGAATCCCCTCTATGGCGGGCTTCCGCGCATTAATATCGCACCTTTCTATATTTTCCCTCAGGAATTGGGTGGGTTTAACTGGCCGAAGGTGCAAGGGCCGGACACTCGAGTCCAATTTGTGGACCACATCTCACGGGTTTTCGGCAAGCATGCGGTCAAATTCGGAGGGGAAATTCACCGCGACGCTTTCTCCGGCGGAGCATATGGCGGGGCACGCGGCAGAATCAAATTCGGCTTCAACTCCGCGGACTTTCCGTTTCCCACCGCCACGTCTCTCGAAGCGTACTTCGCGGGTTTCCCCGATTCCGCCAGCTTGCTTGTCGGAGATCCTACTCGCCACATCCATAACTGGGGATATGCGGGTTTCGTGCAAGACGACTGGCGTGTCACTCAACATCTAACTCTGAATTTGGGGTTGCGTTACGAAATCAACACCGTCGTGAAGGAAGAACACAATTTGCTGGGCAACTTCAGTCCCACGCTCGGCCTCGAGCAAGTCGGCCAGCAAATCGGCGCGCCATATCACGGCGACCACAACAACTTCGCCCCGCGTCTCGGTCTGGCCTGGGATCCGTTCGCGGACGGCAAGACAGTGCTCCGCGCCGGCTTCGGCATGATCTACGAGACCATCAACTGGGAATCATTCCTCGCGCTCAATAATTCCTTGGGCATCAGCACCATCCCCACGGGAGCGAACGGCGTCGGCCCTGGTGGTTCGCAGGGAACTGGAACAATTGATGTCGGTACGGTCAACCTCAGTCCGGGTCCGGGTGGCCTGAACTGGAATGGTCCGGGAACCGTTTTCCCTACCACCTCATTGACCTGTAACGCCGGTAGCCCTTGCTCTATTTTGGGTATCAACCCGAATTTGAAAACTCCCTACGTGTACAACTGGACGCTTAACGTTCAGCACGCTTTTACCAACAATCTGTCCGCCGAAGTCGCTTACGTTGGCAATCACGGTGAGAGCCTCATCAATATCCTCGACCTCAATCAGGCCGCGGGAGGTTCTGGCTGGACCCCCGCCGCGATCTCCGCATGCCAAGCTTCCGCCCCAGCCTTCAACAACTGTGCAAGCGATCCGGGCGCCGAGCAGGCTGCCCGGCCTTTCAACACTGCGTTTCCGTTTCTGCAAAACATCTACCAGATGAGCAACGGCTACAAATCGAATTACAACGGCTTGCAAGCAACTCTGACGGGCCGCGATTATCACCATTTCACATTCGTCGCCGGCTACACCTACTCGCATTCTCTCGACGATGTCGGTGCGAACTGGGACTTCGGCGCTGGATTGGGTTTGCCATCCGACAGCACGCATCCGAATCGCGAATATGCCAGCAGCGATTTCGATATCCGCCATCGCGGCACGCTGGTGATCACTTACGAGATTCCCGGGCCCGACGGATTTTTCCAGATGCTAAAAGGCTGGGAGTTGAACTCGATCGTCAGCCTCTACAGTCCTCAGCCTTACGGAGCGATGGACGCTGGCACCGACGTAAGCGGCAGCGGCGCTCTCAATGATCGTTGGAATTTCTTTGGCAACCCTTCCGATTTCACTTCTACGGCAGTAGGAATTCCGTTTTTCCCCAGCCAGTCCAACCCTGCTTGCGTTGCACAGGCGCTCAGTCTGGACGGCGGCAACCCGACCGGTTTGAATAGCACCGCGCTCGGCGTTTTTGGCTGCTACGCCAACAAGAATTCAATGATGCTGCCTCCTGCCTTGGGAACCTTTGGCACGATGGGCCGCAACATTTTCCGGGACACCGGCTTCCGCAACTGGGATTTCTCTGTCGCCAAGCTTTGGAAGTTCCGCGAACGTTTCGGCGTCCAATTCCGGGCCGAATTTTTCAACGTTCTCAATCACCCGAACATCGCCAATCCGTTCGGCGGCCAGAATGGCTGGGCGCACAACGATCCGTCCACCGGATCATTCGGTTGCGGTTGCGCCACGCCGGACGTTGCGGCATCGAACCCGGTGATCGGATCCGGCGGCAGCCGCGCCATCCAGTTGGGTTTGAAGCTCAGCTTCTAACTCGCGTCGGCTGCGAAACTTCAGCGGGAGCACGCGCCTTGCATACGACGAGACGGCTCGTGGCGCGCCGTCCGTGTCGCAAATGTCGAGAGTTGTCAGTAGATGTCCGAAATGTCAAACGCGGAGTTGTGAATCCAGAAAAGGGGCCCGGTCGCATGCCACGTTCGAAGAGTTTCATCATTGCAACATTATTCGCGGTAACGTTGTTATTTTCGTTCTGCTTTCTTGCACCCACTATGAGCGCACAACAACTACGTCCCGAACGCACCATTGAAGAAATCAAGACCGAAGCAATCTCCCGTGCGGAAAACGGCCAATATCCTTGCATCGGCCTGCATCCCGAGGATCTCCGGGAAGCTTTTGCGCACATCAAGACGCGCGACCGCGACGAATGGGCCGCCGCGTTCATCGGGGTCGGCGACCGCTACATGGCCGAAGGTGAATCGCTGGAAAAAACCGATTCCGCCAAGGCCGACGCGGACTACATCCGCGCCTGGCACATTTATTCTTTCGGCCGCTGGCCGGTCCCCTCGTCCCCCGGCAAACAGCGCGCCTACGAAAAAGCGCTCGTGGCGTTTCGCGCCCACACGAAATTCTGGGATCCTCCGATGAAAATCGTGCACATCCCATTCGAGGGCAAGGAAATCATCGGCTACCTGCGCTTCCCGAAAAACACGACTGGCCCAGTCCCGATCGTCATCGCCATCAACGGCCTCGATAGCCGCAAAGAGGATCTTGCCGACCGGTTCTCCGCAATTTTGCCGTTCGGCATCGCTTACATCGCTGTGGACGGCCCGGGCACTGGCCAAGCCCCCATCAAAGCCAGCCCCACCGCGGATCGCATGCTTTCGCGTGTGATTGATTACGTCTACAGCCTTCCTGAAGTGGATAAATCCAAAGTGGAATTTCACGGCGTCAGTTGGGGCGCGTACTGGGGCACCAAGATGGCCATTCTCGAAAAGGACCGCCTGAAAGCCGTCAGCGTTCTTTCACCGCCCATTCACGACATGTTTCAGAAAGATTTCGTCGTGAATAGCCTGCAGGGCAACCGCGAATATTTGTTCGATCAATTGCCGGCGATGATGTCCATTTTCGACAACGTGAACAATCTCGATGAGCTGCTGCAAATTTTCCCCAAGATGTCTCTGGTCACCCAGGGACTCATCGGCAAACCGACCGCCCCAATGCTCGTGATTGGCGGCGTGCTCGATACTCAAGTTCCGATTTCGGACATCTATCGCCTGTTGAGCAATGGTGACGTTCCTAAGACTGCGTGGATCAACCCTCATGGCGGCCATCTGGGACGACAAAAGGGCATTTGGCCGGATCCCGTAATGTTTCAGGAAGTAATCATTCCCTGGATCGTTCACGCTCTCGCTGCGCCACCACCGCAGCGCTAGAGCCCACGGAATGGGCGAGCACTGCCGGGGCAGCGCGCGAATTATTTCTTTTTGCCGCCGAAGAAGGAAGCGATCGATTTCGCTCTTTTGGTGACGATCCCGCCCACGTCAGCGGTGATGTAAGGTTCGTCGGGCGTGCCGGTGACGCGCACCGGCACGCCCGACCCTTTTCCTGAATCGCTCGAGCCGTGCAGCTTGCTCAGTAGTCCGACGCCGAGTTTGCCGACGCCGTTTGCCGACGCAACTTTCACGATAAGATTGAAATCCAGCTGGTTGTCGGCGGAGACTGTCCCGCTGCCGGTGAGCTCGCCCATCGCAGGAATCACAGCCTCAATCCTGTCGGCCACAACGCCGGCGTTTGTCACGCGCACGTACACCCGTAGCCTCTGGAACTCCGTGCTGTCTTCGGTTTTCACGCCACTCAGCGCCGCGATACCGTGGATTTTTGTGCCGATGTCGAAACCGACCAGCCGCGTATTGTCGAGCGCGATTGGTCCCGTGATGACGAGCGCCTTGACCGGTCCAGCGATCGCCAGGTTCAGCGAGAGCGTCCCACCCTTCAACACTGAACCGTTCGGTAGCCGGACCGCGGCAGCCGTCATCAACGACTGCAGGTCGTCGATCGGCAGGCTCTGCCCCGAGAGTTTCAAATTCAGCAGCGGATCCAGCGTGCCGGGCGTTGCAGGTTGATATGTGCCGCTCACGTGGAGCGCGGCGTCGCCAATTTGCACCGCGACATCATTGATCTGGCCGGAAATTTCTTGCAGGCGGTGCACAACGCTATAACTAAAGTCCAGCGGATTGGGAGCAGCGTCAGCGCCTTTGCGAAGTTTCAAATTCTCGATGTGCGCGGTGCCGCTGGCTGTCACGGTTTGCCCGTCGGACGAAGCGTGCGCGTCAAAGTCCGCGAGCAGCGCGACTCCAGCGCGGGGATCCAAAAATCCCGCAGCGACGGGGTCGAAACTCTTCACCGAGATTTGCCCTTCGGCTGGACTGGTCGCCGCATCGTCGCGATTAATTGGGCCAAGATGGCCGGTAACGCCGATGGTGCCGCCGGCTGGCAAGTCCGCGCCGGCTTCGAAAGGGAACTGCGAGGCGAACGAAAAATCGTGAGCGGTAAGCTTCACGTGTTCGTACACGGTTGGCTGGCCCAGCGCGGCCTGGCTCGTGATCGTGACTCGCCCGTCTGCGACAACGATAAGCCCGATGGAGAGATCAGCGAGCCGCTGTATAGCGGTTCTTGCGCCGCCCGGCGCCGCGGCTGGGGCAGGCCCATTTGCTGATCCACTGCTGGCGAGTCCGTGCCCGATGCTCGAAAAATTCCATGTGCCATTCGCCGCGCGAATCAAGTTGATCTGCGGCGACTCGATCTGAAAACCGCGCAAGTTCACTTCATGCGCAAGAATCAACGGCTTCAATGAGACGCCGATCCGCAGCTTCTTGGCGGTGACAAACGGCGCGGAGCTGAACGCAGGATCATCGGCGACGCTGAGGTCTTGCGCGATCAAGCTGCCGGAGAAAACCGACAAGCGCAGCTCGCCTAATTTCACTTCTCGGCCGAGCGTCGCGCTGAGCTGTTTTTCGACGACTGGACGAAACGTATTGGCCTTGACGAAAAGTGGAAGGGCGGCGGCGACCAAAACCGCTAGCGCGGCAACTGCCAGCAGAATTTTCGTCCAACGTTTCACGGAGATCCTTCAGCGCGCCGGCTGAGCGCCGCGCGGCAGGCCTCGAAGTATATGACGAGCCCGGAACCGTTCATAGCCAGCGGTATCACGCCAAAACTGTCGATCCTCGTCGTGCGCGTTCACACTGCCACACCGGCTTCGAGCGTGGCGCTCCTTCCTGGCACCCGGTCAGGCATGTATCATCTATAGCGTCAGACAGCGGTGAAAAACGGAATTCGCACAATCAATCGATTTATTGAACGCGATAGAAGCTGCCAAAATTGACAAAAAATCCGCTCGCGCGGCCAACCGCTCCGTGTTAAGTAACTTGTTCGCGGTCTCTATTATTCAGCGAGGTCCACACGATGAAGCAGCGTTCTCTGCTCGCATGCCTGCTCGGCGCTCTTGTGCTGCTGCTCTCGGTGTCTCGCACCCACGCGGCTCCCCAGCAGGCCGCCTCCGCTGAAACCATAAAAGTTGACCTGCATGCCAAAGGCGAGCCATTCCCGCATTTCTGGGAACAGATGTTCGGCTCCGGCCGCGCCATCCTCGCTCTGCGCGAGAATTACCAGGCGGATTTGCGCACGGTAAAGAGCGTGACGGATTTCAGGTATGTTCGCTTTCACGCCATCTTGAACGACGAAGTCGGCGTGTACGATGAAGATGCAGCCGGCAAGCCGGTCTACAATTTCTCGTACGTAGATCAAATCTACGACGCCTTACTGAAAAACGGTGTGCGCCCTTTCGTCGAGCTCAGTTTCATGCCCAAAAAACTCGCGGCCGCAAATGACCTGCAGGCGTTTTGGTACCATCCCAACGTATCGCCTCCGAAGGACTACGATCTCTGGAGCCAATTGATTGAGCAGTTCGCAAAACATCTCGTCGCCCGCTACGGAATCGAAGAAGTCTCGCAATGGTATTTCGAAGTTTGGAACGAACCCAACCTGGATTTTTGGGCCGGCGTCCCCAAACAAGAGACCTACTATCAACTATATGACGCCACCGCGCGCGCCCTGAAAAACATCAGCCCGCGCCTGAGGGTCGGTGCCCCGGCCACCGCGCAAGCCGCCTGGGCCGATTCCTTCATCCAGCACGTCGCCGAAAATCACGTTCCGGCGGACTTCGTTTCCAGCCACGTCTATGGCAACGACAAGTCCAAAGACGTCTTCGGCACCGACGAACAAATTCCTCGTTCGCAAATGGTGTGCCGCGCCGTCAAAAAAGTTCACGATCAAATCCAGGCTTCGGCCCTCCCCCGCTTACCCCTCATTTGGACCGAATACAACGCCAGCTACATGAACGAAACCGACGTGACCGACTCGATTTATATGGGCCCCTGGATGGCGGATACGATCCGGCAATGCGACGGCCTCGCAGAGATGATGAGCTACTGGACATTCTCCGACGTCTTCGAGGAACAAGGCGTCGTGAAGCGCCCATTTTACGGAGGCTACGGGCTCATCGCTGAAGACGGGCTGCCCAAACCTGCGTTCAACGCTTTCAAAATGCTTCATCATCTCGGCGACGTGCGTATCCCAGAAAGCGCGGACGATATTTTGGTCACCCGCCGCAAGAATGGCGGTTTCGTAATCGCGGTATGGAATTTATCGCCGCCGGAGGTCGGTGGAGAACCCAAAGACATCAATCTGCAATTCGATTCGCTCGCCGGGAATCACACCGCCACTCTGTATCGTCTGGATGCAAACCACGGCTCGCTCACGAATGCCTACGCCGCCATGGGTAGCCCGGACTTCCCCACGCCGGCCCAAATCAAGTCGCTTAAAGCAGCCGCCCAATTGCCCTCGCCCGAGTCAATCACAGTCCATAACGGCCGCCTGGCATTGCATCTCGCCCCGAAGGCGCTCCTCGTTCTCGAGATTCGCTAGCCGCCCCGGATTTTTCTCCGCAACTTGGCTGGCTTCCACTCCCGCGGCAGCGCCGTACGCATGCCGTTCCGAATTTCTCTTTTTCACGACGGCGGCGCGTTTCTAAATTCCTTCTAATCCACTCCGCACATTGAAGTTCAATTTGGCGTTGCCGATGAGTGGAACATGGCACCCAACGTGCGCTCCTATGCCTAATCCTGTCTCTCGGGTAGCGAATTGGAACGGATGAAAAAGCGAATGCGAGACTGGGCCATCATCGCGACTTTCGGCCTTCTGGGCACAACCGGCATGGCCTGCGCGCAGTGTAGGAATTCGGACTTTCCTAATTCGAACGGGACCGTGCCTACACCCCGCGCCCAATCGAGTCATTTCCTGGAGATCCGATCGCAACTGCGGTTCTGCATCGCAAACCGGGGTGGTCCTCTCGGCGTGCGTTCAAGAGTTCACCGCAAAATCTTCGGTGAAGAGCAACCGGTTCCGGCGCGTTGGCGGAGGAGTAACGATGAAGTGGTTCTTGGATAAAAAGATTGGCACGAAACTGATTCTCGCTTTCGTCGCAGTTCTAGCCCTCACCTCCTTCTTGGGAATTTTCTCGCTGATGAAGCTCACCGCCGTGCGCGCGACCACCGTAGATATGGCGGAGAACTGGCTGCCTTCCGTTCGAACATTGGGAGCGATCGAAATTGACGCCGGTAACATCCGCCGTTTGGAGCTGCGCGCGGCCCTCGCCAAGACCGACCAGGATAGAGCCGACCAGCGGCACGCTGTCGAATCGGCCGAGGGAGTCTTTCAGGTAGACCAGGCCAAGTTTGAATCGATGATCAGCGGTCCCGACGAAAAGAAACTATACGACGCAATTGCCGCTGCCTACGACGACTACAAGAAATCGGACGACCAGGCTCAGCAATTGTTCAACCAGGGCGAACAAGCGGAGGCCGCCGATTTCGTTTTCGAAACACAGAAAACACAGTACGACCTGCTGGCGTCGGCTCTGGAAGCCGACATCGGTTTCGATAATGATGGGGCCACGAAGGCCGACAAACTCAGCACCGAACTCTATTCCACCGCTCGCGCTTGGGCCATCGGTGTCCTGTTTTTGTGCGTTCTGCTCGGCTTGGCTCTTGCCGTTTGGATGTCCAATCTCATCTCTCGGCCAGTCGAGGAAGCCGTTGTAGTCGCCAAGCGCATCGCCGCCGGCGACCTGACTGCGCGCGACATTCCCGTCCGCTGCGCCGACGAAGTGGGCGAACTTTCCAGAGCGATCAACGACATGAAGAACAGCTTGCGGGAAACCATCATTTCCGTTTCCAGTGGCGCCGAACGCATCGCCACCGCCAGCGAAGAGCTTTCCGCTTCCGCCAGCCAGCAAGCCGCCGGCGCGGAAACGCAAAAAGACCAGACCCACCAGGTCGCCACCGCCATGCATGAGATGTCTTCCACCGTCCAGCAAGTCTCCGAAAATTCCAACAAAGCTTCCGAAGCTTCCCGCAAAGCAGCCGATACCGCCCGCCACGGCGGCGAGATCGTCGAAGATACTCTCTCCAAAATGCGCGCTATCGCCGATTCCGTCGGCCACACCGCCAAAAAAGTCCAGGAACTCGGCAAAAGCAGCAACCAGATCGGCGAAATCATCGGCGTCATTGACGACATCGCCGACCAAACCAACCTCCTGGCCCTCAACGCCGCCATCGAAGCCGCGCGCGCCGGCGAGCAGGGCCGCGGCTTTGCCGTCGTCGCTGACGAAGTCCGCAAACTTGCCGAACGCACCTCCAAAGCCACCAAAGAAATCACCCAGATGATTCAAAGCATCCAGACTGAAACCAAGAGCGCCGTCGAAGCCATGGAATCCGGCACCAAACAAGTCGAACTCGGCGTCCAGTCCACCACTCAAGCCGGCACTTCCCTCCACGAAATCATCAAAACTTCCGAACAGGTCGGCGACATGGTCATGCTCATCGCCACCGCTGCCACCCAACAAGCCAGTGCCAGCGACGAGATCAACGGCAACATCGAACAAATCGCCAAGATCACCCAGGAAACCGCCGCCGGTGCCGGTGAATCGGCCAAGGCCATTCATGAACTCTCGAACCTCGCCACCGATCTGCAAACCCTGGTCAGCAAATTCAAGACGACGGAAAGCAAAGGCAAATCCAGCGGGCGCCGCACCAAGCCAGCCGCCCGCCCGCGTCCGGTTGCTAAAGCTCGCGCCGCAGAAGAACAGTACGAACAGGAAGCCGTAGGGGTGTAATGACCAGGCACGCAAACCGGAGGCCGCACTAACATTCCTACAAGCGGGAAAATCCATGAAATTCACGCTGGGACAAAAGATTGCCGGCAGCTTCAGCCTGCTGTTCATACCGTTGTTCATCGTAGCGGGCGCCGGATACTGGGATACGCACAAACTTTCCGGCGCCATGATCGAAATGCTGCAAACCGACGCCGAGCTCGAGGAACTGTTCTCGGCCGCGCGGATCAATGCGCTGGACATACGCCGTTACGAGAAAGATTTCGTCTTGAGCATGGGTAACCAAAGCGATCAAGACGACGCGCTGGACAAATGGAAATCCACCGATGATCGCTACCACGAGCACATTGCTGCTCTGTCAAAAATAGCCGTGGATTCCGAAGACACCGACGCGCTCGACGTGATCAAAGGCACCCTGCAGGTCTACGAATCCGGATTCCGCGACGTGGTTGACGAGGTCCACGCGGGCAAAATCAAGCGCCTCGAAGAGGCCAACGCTGCGATGGAGCCTTATCGCAATGCCGTCATGAGAATGGAAGACACGTTGTCAGTCGAGGATGCCGAGCACGTCTCCCGCATGCAGGACCGCAAACAGATGGCTCGGGACATCAACAAACGCACTCTTTGGACGCTATTCGCTGCCATCGTGGCCAGCGTCATCGTGGGCAGCGCCATCAGCCTGGTTACGACGCGGCGGATCACCAAACCGATCTCCAACGTGGTCGCCGCGATGCACAGGATTCTCGCAGGCGACCTCTCCGGTGACGACATCGCCGTTACCACCGAAGACGAACTGGGCGACATGGCCCGCTCCGCGAACGGCATGCAGCAAAGTTTGCGCGAAATGATTGGAGAAGTCTCGGAAAGCGCGGAAAGAATAGCAGCCGCCGGCGAAGAGCTTTCCGCTACCGCCACCGAACAGGCGCATGGCGCCGCATCGCAAAAAGACCAGACGCACCAGGTCGCCGCATCCATGCAGGAGATGGCTTCCACTGTTTCGCAAGTCGCCGAGAATTCCACAAAAGCTTCGGAAGCATCCCGCAAAGCGGCGGACACGGCGCGCCACGGCGGTGAAATTGTCGAAGACGCTCTCGCCAAAATGCGCGCCATCGCCGATTCCGTCGGTCAAACCGCCAAAAAAGTCGAGGAACTCGGCAAAAGCAGCAACCAGATCGGTGAAATCATCGGCGTCATTGACGACATCGCCGACCAGACCAATCTTCTCGCTCTCAACGCCGCCATCGAAGCCGCGCGCGCCGGCGAACAGGGCCGCGGCTTTGCCGTCGTCGCCGATGAAGTCCGCAAACTCGCCGAGCGCACTTCCAAAGCCACCAAAGAAATAACCGTGATGATTCAAAACATCCAAGCCGAAACTCTCAACTCCGTCGAAGGCATACACAGCGGGACGCAACAGGTCCAACAGGGAGTCGAATCCACCACTCGGGCGGGCGCCTCGCTCCGTGAAATCATCGAGACCTCCGAACAAGTCGGCGACATGATCGTCCTTATCGCCACGGCTGCCACCGAACAATCCAGCGCTACCGACGAAATCAACTCCAGCATCGAACAAATCGCCAAGATCACCGAGGAGAGCGCTGCCGGAACCCATGAGGCCGCCAAGGCGGTGGGCGAACTTTCCAGCCTGGCCACGCACCTTCATGCGCTAGTCAGCAAGTTCAAAGTGAAGTCGAAAGAGGACGATGAGTCCGACGCGGAAGCCGCGGAGGACGAACCCGAGCAAAGTTTCGAGCGGACAGAACAATGCGACGAGGAAACAGTCGAGGTATAGCCGGGTCAACAGTTCGCGACAAGGAGCTCCCAAGTATGAATTCAATCGAAACCGCTTTGGAAAAAAATGACGGCCGCGTAGCGCACAGCGACGAACTTCTGCAACTGGTCAGTTTCAACGTCGCGGAAGAGGAATACGGCCTGCAAATACTGAAAGTCCAGGAAATCATCCGCATGCAGGGGCTCACGAGGGTCCCGAATTCGCCGCCCTTCGTCGAAGGCGTCATCAACCTGCGCGGCAAGGTGATCCCCGTGGTCGCGCTGCGCAAAAGATTCGGCCTCGCCGCGCAAGCTCACGGCCGGCAAACCCGCATCGTGGTCGCCGAGGTCTCCGGCGCGATCATCGGCTTCGTGGTGGACTCCGTTTCCGAAGTCCTGCGCATCCCCTCCACCGCTATCGAGCCGGCTCCCCGACTCGGCAACGTCAACCAGGAATTCATCGCCGGGGTCGTGAAGCTCGAAGGCCGGCTGCTCATTCTTTTGGATATCGAGCGCGTTATGACGGAGGAAGAGACGGTAGATTTGGCAACGCACGCGGCGTTGCCCGCTGCAACCGAACGGGACGAATCGCTGGTCCTCACCAGCCGCTAAAACACGAGAAGCACCGAGCTGCGCGCCAGGCGGGACGCGCGCTGCTGCAACCCGACGAACTGAACCTGTTTTGTGACTCAAGTTTGCAAAGAGAATCGAATGGCCCAAGAACTCGAGCAAGACGCTTCACTGCTCCAGGACTACCTCACCGAATGCGATGAGCTGCTGCAGAACCTTGACCGCGACCTGGTCTCTCTGGAATCCGCCCCGGAAGACAAAGAACTTCTGAACAGCATCTTTCGCGCCTTTCACACCGTGAAAGGCACTTCTGGCTTCCTCGGCTTCACGCACATCGTGGAATTGACTCATCACGCCGAAGACGTCTTGAACGTTCTGCGCAAGGGTGAGTGCAAAGTCACGCATCCGACGATGGACGCGCTGCTCGGCGCTCTGGACCAGCTGCGCGAAATGATCGGTGATGTGCGCGGCGGCGAACCGCATACCTACGAAATCGAGCATCTCTTGCACGAGCTGACCAGCGCGATCTCCGAGGAGTCCGCAAAACCGGCGATTGCGCCGGTTGCTCCGCCTGCCACTGCCAACCTTGCCGCCAAACCCGCCGACGCCGGCTTGATCCACAAAAAAGATCCGGCGCCGTCCGCCCCTGTCGCGTCCGCTCCTGCGGCTTCTGCACCAGCCGGCGAAATATCCGCCCGCCGTTCTGCCGGTGCCGTCGAGGTGGCTCGCACCATCCGGGTGGACGTCGCCAAGCTCGACGAGCTCATCAACCTGGTCGGCGAGCTGGTGCTCGAGCGCAACCGCCTGCAGCATCTCAGCCGGACCTTCTCCGAAGGCCAGGCGTCCAAGGAAGAGTTCGAGTCCGCACTCATGCAGTCCACGGGACGGCTCAGCTTCATCACCGATGAACTGCAAACCGCCGGCTTGAGCACTCGCATGGTTTCCGTGGAAGCGATCTTCCGCCGTTTTCCTCGAATGGTGCGCGATCTGGCGGCCAGCCTCGGCAAGCAAATAGAACTGGTCATCCGCGGCGAAGACACGGAACTCGACAAAACCGTCGCCGAAGAAATCGCCGACCCGCTCATCCATTTGCTGCGCAACTCGCTCGATCACGGAATCGAACGGGCGCAGATTCGCATCGAGCATGGCAAGCCGCCCAAAGGCAGGGTCCGTGTCGAGGCCCGCCAGGAAGGCGACAACGTCATCATCGAAATCGCCGACGACGGTGCCGGCATGGACCGCTCCCGGCTGGCCAAGAAAGCGCTTGAAAAAGGCCTTGTCACCCAGGACCAGCTTGCCGCCATGACTCCGCGGGAAATCCTGGACCTCATCTTTCTTCCGGGCTTCAGCACTGCCGAACAAGTGAGCGACGTTTCCGGCCGAGGCGTGGGCATGGACGTAGTGCGCTCCAACATGAAGAAGCTCAACGGCACTGTGGACCTGGAAAGTGAACTGGGCCACGGTTCTTGTGTCCGGCTGCGCCTCCCGCTCACCCTCGCTATCCTTCCCGTGCTCCTGGTTGCGGTGGACCGCGAAACCTACGCATTGCCTCTGCGCTCCGTTGTCGAAACCATTCGTGTGAACGTCCGTGACCTTCATCGCGCCAACCACGTGGACATGCTGCGGCTGCGCGACCGCGTCCTTCCAGTTTGTTGGCTGCAACAGGCTGTCGGCCTTCCGGCGAAATCGCGCGCCGAGCAACAACTGCTGCGCGTCGTCGTTCTCGCCGCGGGCGAAAAGCGCGTCGGCCTGGTCGTTGATCAACTGGTCGGCCAGGAAGAAACCGTCATCAAGCCCATCAGCAGTCATTTGCGCCATATCCAGGGCCTTTCCGGAGCCACCATCAGCGGAGACGGTGAAGTCCGCCTGATTCTCGACCCCGCCGGAATCATTCAACTTATCGAACAGAGCATGAGCCAAGGGAGCTGAACCCTGTGCCTACCGAAAGCGTTCCGGCCCGCGAACAAAGCGCCAGTGCCGAAGACCTGCGCGACCCCGCGCTCGTCAAAATCCGCGACCTGATTTACCGCACCTCCGGGATCTTCCAGCCCGAAAATAAATTCTATCTCCTGGCCAATCGCTGCCAGCGCCGCATGAAAGTGCTGGGCTCGGGCTCCTACGCCGACTATCTCGACCACCTGAATTCCCGCGCCACCCGTGATACTGAAATGCGCAGCCTACTCAATGAAATCACGATCGGAGAAACCTGCTTCTTCCGCAATCAGCCCCAGATTGACGCCGTCACCAAAATCATTCTTCCCAAGCTCGTTACCGTCAAATCCAAACTCGCTTACAAGAAAATCCGCATGTGGAGCGCGGGCTGCTCCACGGGTGAAGAACCCTATACCCTGGCCCTGCTCATGTCCGAACAAGTCGCGCAAAAGCTCAAAGGCTGGACTTTCGAAATTACGGCCACGGACTTGAACGATAATTCGCTGGTGAAATGCCGTGAGGGCCTGTATTCGGACTATGCGCTGCGCAATACGACTCCGCAACTTCGCGACAAATACTTCACTCCGCAAGGCGATCTCTTCCGGGTCCGCGACGAAATTCGCGCAAATATCAAATTTGACCGCCTGAATCTGCAGGATCAGTCCAAGATTCTGTTCATGAAAGGCTTCGACATCATTTTCTGCTGCAACGTCCTCATCTATTTCGACGCCTCGTCCAAGAAAAGAACCGTGGAGCATTTCCACAGCGGCTTGAATCCCGGCGGTCATTTCTTCCTGGGACACTCCGAGTCGCTCTACGGCATCAACGAACAGTTCCGGCTAGTCCACTTCCCAAATGCGACGGCCTACTTGAAGCCCGTTCCGGGCGGACCCGCGGGAGGCGCGCAATGAATGCAGCCACGAGCCAGATCCTTTCGAAGAAAGTGAACGAACTCGGCAATTTGCCCGCGATGCCTTCGGTGCTCAACTCTCTCACCGAGCATTTTTCCCAGGACCCTTCCAGAATGAACATCCGCAAAGTTGTCGAGTTGATTTCTTACGACAAATCGCTCGCCGCGCAATGCCTGCGCATGGCCAATTCCGCGCTCTTCCACCGCTACTCCGAAATTCAGTCTGTGAACGACGCCGTGTTGGCGCTGGGCCTGGGCCGAGTGCGCGACATCGTATACTCCTGCAGCCTGCCGCAACTATTCGTCGGCGCCAAGCAAGGCATGGCGCCGGCAACCTTCTGGCGCCACGCGCTCGGCACCGCACTCGTCAGCCAGCATCTCGGCCAGCGCCTCGCCGTCGCTTGCCAGGACAAGCTATATCTCGCTGGACTACTGCACGACATCGGCATTCTGGTCAACGCCTTGCTTTATCCCCTTGAGTTTGCCGGGATCTTAGACAGCGCCGAATCCACGGAAGTTCCGCTCTGCGAAGTCGAGCAGCAAGTGCTTGGCTTTAGCCATTGTGAGAGTGGCCGGATCCTGGCCGATATCTGGAAATTGCCGGCCTCCATCTCGGCGGTCATCGAATTTCATCACACGCCGCCAACTGAAGGAGATGACGTCGAACTTGCAGCGATCGTCCACCTGGCCGACTTGCTTTGCCGCCTGCGTGGTCTCGGCTACGGGTACTACGAGGCCCGCGAATTCGACTTGGGTTCCGAACCCACCTGGCGAACACTCGCGGAAAGATACCCCGTTGCTGCACAGATGGACATGGCGCGGTTTACTTTCGAGCTGGATGCCTATTGTGTCGAGGTGCATGCAATGGTGGACGCCATCCTCGCAGGACGCTCCAAATGAATGGAAATGTTCTTACAGACGCCGCCAGATGAACTGCCGTGCAAATGGCCGGCGCGGGCGGAACAAAAGACAGGGAGTGGAGCCACTCCTCGGAGGAATACTGTGACACCAATGATGGATCACGCGTCGCGAACGCAGGTCCCCTACGACACGGCCTGGCGGAATACTCTGGAATCCGCCGCGATCGAAGTCTTCGAGATGATGGCCGGGGTCCGGCTGACTTCTGTCGCGACGCCCGACGAAGAACCCCGCGGTGAGCAAACGGCGATGGTCGGCCTGGCCGGGGCCCTATGCGGCATGGCCACCATCCGCTGCTCCAGCGCCACCGCCGCCAAGCTTGCGGCCCGCATGCTCGGCGACGATGCCACCTCAAATCCCTCCATGGTCGCCGACGCCTTGGGCGAGCTTTGCAACATGGTCGCCGGAAACTTTAAAGCCAAGGTTCAGTCGCTGGCCGATCATTGCGTGCTGTCTGTCCCCACGGTCATCTCTGGGGAAGACTATGAGATGCAGACGCCAGAACCGAGTGTGGGATGCATCTTTGCGCTCGCCTACGATGGCGACCCAGTTTGGATTTCTCTTGTGGTTCACGTCTAACCGTGTTGTCCGCCAGACACACTTCGCGCCCCGTGCAGTTCCAAATAGGGAATTAGCGGGGCCGCCGGACCGGCGGTTCAAACATTCAGCATCTGAAGAAAAACGCCAGCTCTACGCGTTCGCGGTCCGCGCCAGCTTGATGGACGGACGCAATAGCGACCCTGCCGCTCGCGCTCGGGGCCTCGTCAACCGCGGCTCGCCTTCCATTTCCGTCACATCTTTGGCGCCGTAGAAGTTCTCTTTTTCGCAAACCTTGCAGCGCAGATTGAACACCGCCGGATTGATTTCACGCGCGGTCTCCGAGCCTTCAGCGTCGATGTCCGTCGCCATCTTCGCGATTCGCTTCGGTACCGGAATCGCTTCGCCGCAGGAGTAGCAACGTACCCCCGCGTAACGCCGCTCGGCAGTAGCTTCCGTCATCATTGCACCTCGGGATGAAGTAACCTCAGGTTGAACCAGGAAAGCGTATTCTACAGCGGCGCGAAGCCCCGGGGATAGCTCAATCTTGGCGAGTCGAAAATCGCGCCTGTGAATATCTTCCAGCCTCGCCGGTAACAGGCCTGTTAACCGCTTAAGGCTTGCTGTATCAATAGCTTAGACTTCCACAGGAAGCCCGCCGCGCAGCCAATCTCCAAGAAAAACTCACTAAAATTCCACAGGCCTTTTATCATCATTAATAATCGCTACCAGGCCGGAATGCCCGGCCGCACGGAACCGCCAAACTACCGCGACCGCGCGCCCGAACCGCTCCGCATTCCAGCGCGGGGGATTCATCGCGAGATCTCCCCAGCCTCGAGCTGCTGTGCCCGCGCGCTACGCCAATCCGTCGGAATCAAGTCGCGAGAAACTGCCCGCGCTTTGGATTCCCATCGAATCGCGCGCCAAAATATGCTAACAAAGGGCCTTAAAATTCGTCTGAAGGAACGCGAACCGCCTTCTGCCATCCCGAAATTAATGAATTTGCGCGAATGATCCCAATACGCCTGCGGGGGCAACCATGAACCGTCGTACGCCATCTCGAAACCTCCATCGGAAGCACGCACCGCGACCCCTTCTGTCGGTCCTCGCGCTGCTGGCGCTGGCTTCGTTTTTTCCTGCGCGCGGCTCGGCACAGACCGTGGATGAAGTGATCGCCAAGAACATCCAGGCGCACGGGGGCATGGAGAAACTCAAGTCCGTGGATACCATCCGCACCACCGGAAAATTCGTGGCCGGAGGCTTCCGCGCCGGCTTCCTTCAGGAAAATAAGCGCCCGGACAAAGTCCGCGAGGAAACGATCATCCAGGGGCTCGCGCAAGTGCAGGGCTATGACGGCAAAATCGGCTGGCAAGTGAATCCCTTTCAGGGACGCCGCGACGCGGAGCTTCTCTCCGCGGATGACCTCAAGAGTCTTCAGGAAGACGCGGACATTGACGGCCCGCTCGTGGATTACAAACAAAAAGGGCACACCGCGGAATTACTGGGCCACGATTCAGTGGAGGGCACCGACTGCTTCAAGGTGAAATTGACCCTGAAAAATGGCGACGTCCGGATTTATTTCCTCGACGCGGATTCCTTCCTGGAACTGAAGATTGAAACCCAATCCAACATCCGCGGCACCGTGCAATACACCGAAATGTTTTACGGCGATTATGAGCAGGTCAACGGGATCTACTATCCCTTCGAGTTCGAGCAGGGCCAAAAAGGCTCTGCCGATCGCGTGAAATTCACCGTGGATAAGATCGAAATCAATATTCCTCTCGCGGATTCGCTCTTCACCATGCCGGCGGCCCCCGCCGCCAAACCTGCCGCCAAGGCCCCCGGGGGTGCGCAATGAACTCCCGCGCTATCGCAAAAATTACCGAGCAGTTCGCAGCGCCCTTTGCGTTCCGCCAAACCGCTCACAAGGATCTCTCGAAGACGATGCCCAAATCCATGCCACGCTTTTTCGGTCTCTTACTCCTGGTCGTGCTCCTGGCGATGCCTCAGCGTTCCAGCGCGCAGGACGCAAAATCCGCGCAGAAATTTGACTCCGATACCATCTCCGGTCTCGGCGCCCGCAATATCGGCTCCGCTGAGATGAGCGGCCGAGTCGCCGCCCTTTCCGCGGTGAAGGAAGACGGCCGTCTCACCGTCTACATCGGCGCGGCCAGCGGTGGCGTCTGGAAGTCGGTCAACGGCGGAACCACCTTCAAACCCGTCTTCGATAAAGAAACCTCGCAATCCATCGGCGCCATCGCCATAGACCCGCAAGCGCCAAAGACCATTTGGGCGGGCACCGGTGAATCCTGGACGCGCAACAGCGTCTCTATCGGCGACGGTATCTACAAATCCACCGACGGCGGTGAAAACTGGACCAACATGGGTCTGAAAGACTCCGAGCGCATCTCGAAAATCCTGATTGATCCCAAGGACGGCAACACGGTCTATGCCTGCGTCCCAGGAAAACTCTGGAGCGACAGCGATGACCGCGGCGTTTACAAGACCACCGACGGCGGCAAGACCTGGAACAAGATCTTGAAGGGCTCCAATCTTTCCACGGGCTGCTCGATGATGTCCATGAGCTCCGCCGATCCCAAAGTGATTTTCGCCGGCATGTGGGATTTCCGGCGCAAAGGCTGGACGTTCCGCTCCGGCGGCGACGGTCCCACCGCGCCCAGCGGTAGCGGCCTGTTTATGACCACCGACGGCGGCGCCACTTGGACCGACCTCGACGAAAAAAGCGCGAAGGGCCTGCCACCCAAGCCTTGGGGCCGCATCGCCGTCACCATCGCGTCCTCCAAGCCGAATGTCGTTTACGCGCTTATCGAATCCACGCGCAGCGCGCTTTTCCGCTCCGACGACGGCGGCAAAACCTGGCAAGAACGTGACCGCAGCCAGTGGATGGTGTGGCGTCCCTTTTATTTCGCGAACCTGATCGTGGATCCCAAGAACGAAAACAAAGTCTATAAGCCCGATCTCACCCTGATCATGAGCGACGATGGCGGCAAAAGCTTCAGCTCCATCGGCGGCAGCGCTCACGGCGATTTCCACGACGTGTGGGTGGACCCAGACAACACCAATCATCTGATCGCCGGCGACGACGGCGGCGTCTGGTATTCCTACGATAGTGGCAACACCTGGTGGAAGGCCGGCAACCTCCCGATTTCGCAGTTCTATCACGTTAGTCTGGACGATGCTGATCCGTTCCACGTCTTCGGCGGCCTTCAAGACAATAGCGATTGGATCGGCGATTCCGCGTATCCCGGTGGAATCACGAATCATCGCTGGGAAAATCTTTACGGCGGCGATGGTTTCTTCGTTTTTTCCGATCCTGCCGACCCCAATTACGTCTACGCCGAAGCGCAGGGCGGCGACGTCTCGCGCGTGAATCGCGTCACGCTCGATTCCCGGAGCATCAAGCCACAGCCGAACTACGGAGAAGGGAAGCTTCGTTTCAACTGGAACACGCCGATTCACATGAGCCCCAACGAAAAGGGCACCATTTATATCGGCGCGCAATTCCTCTTCCGTTCGCGCGACCACGGACAGACCTGGGACCGCATTTCTCCCGACCTCACCACCAACGATCCGGAAAAACAGAAGCAGGAAGAATCCGGCGGCGTCACCGTAGACAATTCCTACGCCGAGATGCACACCACCATCTATTCCATCAGCGAATCTCCGCGCGATGGGCAAACCCTATGGGTCGGCACGGATGATGGCAACGTGCAGGTCACGCGCGATGGCGGCAAAACGTGGACTAACGTTGTCGCGAATGTGCCGGACCTCCCGAAATTTTCCTGGGTCTCATGGGTGGAAGCCAGCCGCTTCGATCCCGCCACCGCTTACGTCACCTTCGACCGCCACACCTTTGGCGATATGGACCCGCACGCTTACAAGACTACGGATTACGGCAAGACGTGGACCTCTATCGTCGCGAAAGATAGCGGCGTGCGCGGTTTTGCCCACGTCATTAAAGAAGACACTGAATCGCCGAACCTGCTGTTTCTCGGAACCGAATTTGGCTTGTGGGTTTCGCCCGATGGCGGCCAGCAGTGGGCGCAGTACAAGGGCAACGAATTTCCAGACGTTCCCGTCCGCGATATCGCCATTCAACCCCGCGAATCTTCACTCGTCGTCGCCACGCACGGCCGCGGCATCTGGATCGTTGACGACATCACTCCGCTGCGCAAACTCACTCCTGAAGTGATGGCTCAGGACGCCGCGTTCGTTCCAGGCAAGCCCGTCCAGCAGCGCTTGAATGCCAATGGTGGCTGGCCCGACGGCAGCGCCGTATTCATCGGACCGAATCCGCCCGACGGCGCCTTGATCTACTACTTCCAGAAAAAACGCCACATCTACGGCAAAATGAAAATCGAAATTTTCGACGCGCAAGGAAAACTGGTGGACAACGTTCCGGCGAATAGCCGCCGCGGCCTCAGCCGCGTGGAATGGTCCATGCGCCTGAAGGCTCCGCGCGTCCCGCCCGCAGCCACTGCCGCATTCGAAGCCGCCACCGGACCGCGCGTGTTGCCCGGCACCTACACCGTAAAAATGACGCGCGGCACTGAAACCTACACCACGCCACTCGTATTGAACCTCGACGCGCGCGCCAAATTCTCCGCCGCGGACCGCAAGGAAAATTTCGACGCGATTATGCGCGTCTACAATCTGCTCGGCGATATGACCTTCGACGTGGAACGCATCAACGGCGTCCGCGACGAACTCGCCGCACGTGCCGCGAAGCTTTCTGCAAACGATCCTCTGCGCAAGCAGCTCGAATCCCTCGCCGCCAAATGCGAAGAAATGCGCAAGAAAATTGTGGCCACCACCGAAGGCGGCGCGATCACCGGAGAAGAGCGTATCCGCGAACACACCACCGAACTCTACGGCGATCTGAACAATTACGAAGGCCGTCCCGCCGCCTATCAATTGGCGCGCATTGACTCACTGACGCACGATCTCGACGATGTCTCTAAGGAATTCGACGCCTTCGTCGCCAACGACCTCAGCGCGGCGAACGCCTCGCTGAAAAAGAAAAAACTCGAACCCATTCAACAGCTCTCGCGCGAACAATGGGATAAATCCAGCAACGACTCCGATTCCGCCGGCGCACCCAGCGGCATGCTCTGGCACGAGCGCGACTAGATCGCGCGGCTCTTACATCGCAGTTCCAAACTGCGAATAATTGGCGGGGTCGTAGCAGTCCGCACGCTCTGTGTGGAGTGCGGCGGCATCCCGCCGCTTTCTCTCGGGCGAGGCATGCCTCGCCCCCCAGGCTACGGCTACTCTTTTGCATTCCGCAGGAGAGCGGTGCAGCTCAACGCTGCGAAGGGATGTGCGTCGATTTTCGGTGGCACACTCTAGAATCCAGTCTCAAAGCGGGCGAACTCCACCTCCTCTTTCCATTCCAGCCGTGCGCGTTGGCTCCCGGCCAGCAACTCCCGACAGCTCGCAGATGAAGGCTCGGGTTCCAGCCGATCGTTCGCGCAAGCGCTGACCATCGCGAAACTCTCCGGCGCAGTCCACAAACTCGCGCCCGGAACAAACGCATGGTCCAAACTATCGCGCACCATCCTCTTCAGCGTGGGGTAATCCACGTGATAGCCCACCACCGCACGTCTGAAATACCAGGTCAGCTCGGAACGCACGATCCCTTCATCGTCGGTAGCAATCGCCACCGGCACGCCCGCGCGCAGGTAAATCGGCAGCACATTATCCGCGCCAGTCATCCCGCGCACGATTTCATGGCTATAGACGCAGTCCTCCACCAAAATGTGCCGCTCCTTCATTTCCGCCAGCAGCCCGGGAACATCTCGCTCGTATACCACGTCCAGGCCGTGCCCGATTCTCTCCGCGTGTCCCACTTCAATGGACTCGCGAATGTGCGACGCCCACAGTTCTTCGGGTTTCACTTCGCCGGGAGTGAGTTCGCCCGCGTGCAGCGAAATGTGCACGTGCGGATAGACGCCATGAAGATAATCAAGCATCCGCATGTGCAAATCGAAATCGTGCAGCGCCCGATACTCGTCCTGCGATTGCACCAGGTTTACCGCGACGACGCGCGGGTCCGCGCTCGCGATCTCGAACCCAGCGACCATCTGTGCAAAAACTTCCTCCTCCGGAAATGCGCGCAGCACCTGGTTCTGAAACCGCAAAGTAACGCCGCATCCCACGTCAGGCGTGGCCGAGCCGCACTGCAGAATGTCCCGCATTTTGTTTTCGCTGGCGTCCAGATTCTTGCGCCCGTCGGCGACCACTTGGGCCATGCCGCCCGCAAGCAGCCGCTGGCGCATCACCGCGAAATCATCGTTCCATCCAATCTCGCGACCCAGCTTCATCGCTTCGCCTTGATCGGGTGTGAGCATCGTTTCCAGGTACATCTCGTGTTGCGCGCCAGCGCGGTGAACGACTTCGGCGAACATCTCACCCCAATGTCCGTTCGTCACTGGATCGAATTTGCCGAACGCCGCAAAAAAATGGTGCCGCACATCGCGATCGTCCGGTCTGGGCACAAAATTTCGAATGGACCAGGCATCAATCACGTGATTGCGCAGCGGAAAATCCGTCAAAGCCTGCGCTGCCGGCACCCGGCCCTGCGCAGGATCGCACGGAGGCTGCGAGAGCGTGGCTGCGACGCGGTCAATGCACAGCCCATCTTCCACCGCGTAATCAATATAGCTTTCCGCATAGACCGCGCCGGTCAAATGATTGTGCAAATCTCCGCCTTTCGGCATGCGATCCAGAAAATCCATCAACGCGGCAGGATTCTCGCGCGCCGATTCCAAGTACCGCGCAGCGCGGTCCATCGCCGAACCAGACTGCGCAACAGCCGTCGCGCCGGCCAGAAATAGGGATATCGACAGAACAAATAAAATTGTCATTGGTCGAGACACGGTAGCTCCAGAACAGAAAGCAGGAATATTACAGGAGTAGAGCACCTACTGCTCGTCGCGACGACAAATTTATTCCACACTTGTCTTGAGGAGACCGGCAGGTTTCAGCATCCTGCAACCGCCGCGGTCCGTGGCAAAAGATCCGCGAACACAAATCCATCTCGCTCCACGATTTCGCCCGGGGTGACCGCTATTTCCTCACGGAACATCGGGCCCGCGCACGCGAATGTGTGGAACTCCCCGTTTTCACCGCACGGATCAACCTCATGAGGCAGAGCCGCAAGCAGCTCTCGGTCGAACCGCCGTCCCGCGAATCCACGATCCAGCTGACGCGGGTCCACGCACGTCAAATACGCGGACAAGCCTCCCGCAAGCATGTCCTCGGCAAGCTCGCGCGTATTGCGGCCCCACAGCGGAAACACCGGAGTCATCCCGCATTGCGCGAGTTGTCTTTCGCGATACGCCCGAATATCCTCGAGAAAAAGATCGCCGAAAATCACATGACGCACGCCCTCGGCCCTCGCGCGCTCCATCGCCTCGCTCATCGCTTGTTCGTAAACTTCATTCGGACACGGCGAAGGGATCGGCACCTTCACCAGCGGCAAACTAGCCGCCACTGCTTGCATTTCAAGCAAGCTTTCGCGCACGGCGTGCATCGCAACGCGTTGATAGGTGCGATTCACAGTGGTGAGTAAAGCCACAACGTCAAACGCAAATTCCGCGCCGCCGGGCGCAACCGCGCTCCGGCGCACAGTGTGCAGCGCCCAAGCGCTATCTTTGCCGCTGCTCCAAGCCAGCCACGCCTTCGGCCGTTCCGCGCCCCGAGATTCTAAAGTATTGGCCATAAAGGATTGCGACGGCCGGTCTACTCGTAGCGCAGTGCCACCATCGGATCCAATTGCATCGCCCGCCGCGCCGGCGCATAGCACGCCCACAATCCAATTCCGCCGAGCACCACAGTCGCGGTCACAAACGTCAGCGCATCAGTGGGGCTCACTCCGATCAGCAGCGTAGCCATCGAACGCGTCAACGCCCACGCCACGAGCATTCCAGAGAGCACGCCGGCGATCACCAACATCAAACCTTGCCCTAGAACCAGCCGCAGGATGTCCCGTCGCCCCGCACCCAGCGCCATGCGGATGCCAATCTCGTGCGTACGCTGGCTCGCAGCGAAGGAAACAACTCCATACACTCCAACCACCGCGAGCGTCAGCCCCAAAATCCCCATGGCCAGCGCGAGCGTCGCGCCCACTCGAAACATCCAGGATCCTTGCGGCCCGGCCAGCGACTCGTTCATCGTCTGCACCACCATAATCGGCATGTTCGGATCCACCGAACGCACGGTGTTCTGCACCTGGGTGATCAGGCTTTCCGGCGGCACCGATGAGCGCAGCTGCAATGTCCGGTACGAAGTGAAATGCTGCGCCATCGGAACATAGAAATACCTTTCGTGGCTAAAGCCCATAAACAAATACTTCCCGTCCTTCGCCACTCCCACGATTTCGATGAAGGGCCCCGTCGCGCTCTTCATGCTGAAGCGCTTGCCAAGCGGATCCTCGCTCGGCCAGAACGCCTGCGCCATGGACTCATTCACGATCGCGACCAGTGGCGCCTTTTCATCGTCCTTCCGCTGGAATGCGCGCCCACGCAGCAACGGCACTCGCAGGGTATCGAAATAGTGCTCATCCACGCGGTTATTTGCCACCACCGGCGGCTGTTGCCCGATGGGCAAAGGATGACCTTCGATGTAAATCGGCGTCGCGTCGTTCACGGTCCCCATCGGAACGCAATACGCGATGCTTGCATTTTCCACTCCGGGTAGCGCCCGAACCTTCTCCGCAAGATCCCGATAGAAAGTATTGGTGCGAACTTCGTCGTATCCCACTTCTTTCGGATCCAGCACCACGTTCAGCAAGTGATTGGGATCAAATCCCATGTAAGTCTGCTGCACGCGCAGCAAGCTCCGCACAAATAAGCCCGCTACGATCAGGAGCACCAGCGAACCGGCCACTTGCGCCACCACCAAAGCGCTGCGTACGCGATGGCGGCCCACTCCCCCCGCGTCGCTTCTTCCGGCGCCATGCAGCACGCCGTTTAGATCAGCACGTCCCGCTCGCCATGCCGGCCACAAACCCACTCCGATCCCAGTCAAGAGCGCGGCGCCCAAAGCGTAGGCAAATACGCGCCAGTCAAAACCGAAATTCAGCTGCACCGGAAGTTTTAGATCCGGCAGAAGCGCGGCGATCGCCGCATTGGCCCACTCGCCGATAAGCAGTCCGCCCGCTCCGCCGAGCAGCGCGAGCACCAGACTCTCGGTCAGCAGTTGCCGCATCAACCGCCCACGACCGGCCCCGAGCGCTGCACGAATTGCCATCTCACGTTGCCGCGTCGTCGCGCGCACCAGCAAAATATTCGCCACATTCATGCACGCCAGCAACAGCACCAGCGCGGCCAGCGCCAAAAATATCCCAGCGACCAACGGAACGATGTTGCTCGAAAATGGTTCCGGCCGCGAGAGTCTTTCGGGAATCACTCGAACAGTTATGCCCTTGTCCGTCGCCGGATAAGCTTCCTCCAAACGCTTCGTCACCACATTCACGTCACTCTGGGCCTGGCTCAACGTCACATTCGGAGCCAATCTCGCCAGCACATTCAACGTTCGCCCATTGCGATTGTTCCAGAACTTCACGGCGTCGGGGGGCAGCATCATGTTCAACGGAACGTAGCCGTCCATGTCCATCCCGAAGTCCGCACCGTGAAATCCCTTCGGCGTCACTCCGATGATCGTCGCCGCTTGCCCGTCAATCAGTGCTTGCTTGCCCACCACGCTCGCGTCGCCGCCGAACGTCTTCTGCCAGTACGAATAGCCCAGCACAATATAAGGATCTCGGCCCCCCGCTTCTCCCTCCGACGGAAGTAACAAGCGGCCGAGCGCCGGCTGCACACCGAGGCCGGAGAAATAATTTCCGGTGACATAGCAGTACACGAATTGATTGGCTTTGGCGTCCACGCTCAGCCCGCCAATATCTATCTGCGAGGCGAGAATGTCGGAAAATACATTTGCCTGTTTGCGGAGATCCACCAACTGCGGATACGAAAGCGTGAAAATTCCGAGCGTGTCGCCCTGCATCCGCCCCGCCAGCATCATGATTTGTTCAGGAGATTTCACCGGCAGCGGACGCAGGAAAAATCCATTCACCATTCCGAAGATCGCGGTGTTCGCTCCGATGCCCAGAGACAGAGTGAGGATCACTATTAATGTCAGTGAAGGAGATTTCGCCAGCATTCTGAGGGCGTATCGAGCGTCCTGCCAAAGAGTGGCCATTAGGGTGTCTCCTCGTCTTGGTCGGTGAGTGATGATAGATGAGCACATGCCGACCCACAAGCGGGCACGGGCCATCTATAAGCTTATCAGTAGTTTACAGTGCGATGACTGCCTGCTGGCATTCAAGCGCTGGGCGCTTCCGAGACGCGCCGTAACGGAAACGGACACTCGTCCGTCGCTTTGATTCGCCCGGCCGGAACTCAAATCAGTAATTCAATGATCAGAGTGCGAGTCTTTTACCGAAAGAATGTGCCGCAGGAAAAGGGCCGCACGTTGTCCTGCCACCCGACCGGTGAATCGAAAGCTCAGTCATTCGTCGAGGGCGCGGCGCGCCAAAAGCTCGGAGCGGCCTGCACGAATTCCAGTCCTGCCAGCATCTGCCCCCGCTCGGACCGAATCAATCTCGCCACGCGGCAAAGCAGATCCTCTTCCGTTTGCATATTCGTGAGAATCAATTCCTGTTGCCGCGCCACGCTTGTCGAAATCGGCACCAGTCCTCCGCGCGCGCTTACGTTGATGGTCTCAGTAGGCTCGAAAAAAGGTTCTTCGCCCACCCGGCCGTACACCAACACCGGCATCGTGATCGGCAATCGCTGCGCGCGCCGCTGATCGTGCCAGGACCCGGAAATGTGCTTGTGTCCGTCGCGGCCGAAGCGGCCGCCGCGCCGCCCGAAAAGTTCCGCGAAAAAATCTCCCAAGCCCACACGCACCCCCAATCAAGATATGCGCTCTTGTGCTCTAGCTCGCAAGCGTTTTCGCCGCGCGCTTGGCGAGTCCGCGCAAGAATGATAGATTCGCGCCGCCCGCGACCCGCTGGACGCGAGCTTCAGCGTGACTCCGCGCCATGCGCGCGCACCACCCGTGGCGAATCGCACTCCAACTCGCGAATCCGAAATAGCGCCCCCGCCAGCCGCGGACCGATCGGCTCTGGCAGCTCAGCTCGGCCTCTTCGATGCGACCATGGTGGTGATGGGCGGCATCGTAGGCTCCGGAATTTTCATAAACCCGTACGTCGTCGCGGACCTGGTCCACACGCCCGCGCTGATTCTCGGCGCGTGGGTCGCGGGAGGAGTCATCGCCCTACTCGGCGCATTCATCTACGCCGAACTCGCGGCGCGCATGCCGCAAGTCGGCGGCCAGTACGCCTACCTTCGCGAAGCCTTCCATCCGCTGCTCGGTTTTCTCTACGGCTGGGTCAGCCTGCTCGTAATCAACGCGGGCGGCACGGCGGCCGTAGCCGTGACGTTCGCGGAATACACGCGAGCGTTCTCGCACGGCGTGATTCCGGAAAAATTTTCCGCAGTCACGGTGGTGGTGTTCCTCACCGTCATCAATTGCCTCGGCGTGCGCGCCGGGAGCGGCGTGCAAAGCTTGTTCATGGTGCTGCGAATTCTGGCGATCGTCATGATCGTCGCCTGCGGCGCGTGGCTGATCTTCTGGGACCCGGCGGCAGCGGCGCATCCCGCGTGGCGCCCGCTGCTCGACCGTCCGGCTTCGTTCGGTCTGCTCAGTGTCTTTGGCGCCGCGATGATTCCGGTGCTTTTCGCCTACGGTGGATTCCAGACGTCGAATTACATCGCCAGCGAAATTCGCCAGCCGCGCAAGAATCTGCCGCGCGCTCTACTGCTGGGCGTAGCCGGCGTGATCGCGCTCTACGTCGCCGCCAATTTCATCTACGTGGAAGCGCTATCTCCCGCCGGTCTCGCCGCAACTTCCACGCCAGCGTCCGAAGTGATGCACCGCGCGCTTGGCTCGCTGGGTGGTTTGCTCATTGCCGTCACCATCGCAATCTCCACACTGGGTTTTTTGAGTCAGGCGATGCTGGTAAATCCGCGGGTCGCGTTTGCCATGGCGCAAGACGGCGTGCTGCCGAGGATTTTCGCGCGCCTCGACGCCCGCAGCCGCGCTCCGGTCGCAGCAATCGCCTTGCAAGGCGCCATCACCAGCGCGGCCGTGCTCCTCGGCACCTTCGAACAAATTCTCAGCTACGTGGTCGTGATGGACTGGCTCTTCTTCGGCCTTTCGGCCAGCTGCCTTTTCGTCTTTCGCTGGCGCGACGTGCACAGCGCAGCCACAAACCAGCGCGTCGGCGAATCTGAATCCCGCGGCGGATATCGCGTTCCGGGCCATCCCTGGACGACCGGCGTCTTCGTCACCGTCTCTGCGTTAGTGGTTCTGAACACTATTTACAAATATCCGCGCAATGCAGGCGCTGCCGTGTGTATCCTTTTCGCTGGGGTTCCCGTCTATTTTCTTTTCCGCTGGCGCGCCAAGCGCCCGCCCGGCTCCGCATCAAATTAAGAAGGCAATGAGTCCGCAAAGGCGCGAAATTCGTTCCGGCTATATCGAATGGGCGAAGCTGCGCTCCAAAGCTCGTTACAGTCTTGCGTCTAGCGACGTCTCGCCGCTGCCGCTCGCGGATCTACACCCGCACATTGAAAATTTCGAAATATCCGGATCGGACGGTTACGGCTACGCACCGTTGCTCAAGAAGCTCTCCGAAAAATCTGGCGTCCCCGTCGAAAGCATCGTGCAAGCGCAAGGGACTTCCATGGCCAATCACCTTGCCATGGCCGCGCTGCTCGAGCCGGGCGACGAAGTTCTCATCGAAGAGCCTTCCTACGAAGCCATCGTCTCCGCGGCGGAATATCTCGGAGCAAAGGTCCGGCGCTTCTCGCGAAAGTTCGAAGCGGGGTTCCAACTCGATCCCCGCGAAGTGGAACGCAATATTTCTCCGCGCACCCGCCTCATCGTGGTCACCAATCTGAACAATCCCACTGGAATTCGTTCGTCCGACGCGAAACTGCGCATCGTAGGAGAAATCGCGCGCAGCATGGGCGCGCACGTTCTGGTGGATGAAGTCTATCTGGAGGCAAGTTTCGATACGCCGTGGCAAACCGCCTACCTGTTGGGTCCGAATTTCGTCGTGACCAGCAGCTTGACCAAAGCCTACGGTCTCTCGGGATTGCGCTGCGGCTGGATTTTCGCCGCGAAACCGCTTGCGGAACGCATGTGGCGCCTCAATGACCTCTTCGGCGTGATGCCGCCGCATCCCACGGAATTGCTCAGCGCGCTGGCCTTCGAGCATTTGCCGCAGATTGCCGCGCGCGCCACAAAATTGCTCGATACCAATCGCGCCTTGCTGAAGGAATTCTTCAATTCGCGCAAAGACCTGCTGGCCATCTGGCCCGACGCCGGCACGATCGCTTTTCCCCAGCTCATCAGCGGCCACGCCGACGCATTCTGCCAATTGCTCCGCGAGAAATACGACACCAGCGTGGTTCCGGGGCGTTTCTTCGGGGCGCCGGAGCATTTCCGCATCGGCGTTGGCGGTCAAACAGAACTGGTGCGCGAAGGCCTATCGCGCGTAGGCGCCGCGCTTGACGAGTTGGCTGCCAAACGCTAGCTTTCGACCGGAACGCCCTTTTTGCGCCCCGGCGCTGCTTTCTTCCGCGCCAGAATGACGTCCACCAAAGCCTGCGCCGCCCCCGTCAAGGGTCGGTCTTGCCTGTACACCAGGTAGAGTTTCCGTTCGATGCGCATCTGGCGAATGCTCAGTTCGCGCAGATCGCCGCGCGCCAGCTCGCCCTCCACGCACATCCGCGGCACAATCGCCACGCCCTTCTTCATCTCCACAAATCGCTTGATGCTCTCGATCGTGGGCAGCTCCACGTCCATCCGCAGCGGCGTCTTATGCTTCGCAAACATTTGCACCACGCGCTGGCGGTAGGGCGATTCCACGATGTGCGCCACAAAAGTCTCCTCGCCCAGAGCGGTCACGTCCACATCCCGCCGCTTCGCCAGCCGGTGCCCCGGCCACACCACCAGCACCAAAGCGTCGCGATAGAATTCCGCAGTCGTCAGCTCGCGCTCCTCCGGCACGTAGGAAATCACGCCGATATCAAGCTGGTGATTCAAGAGCTCCCGCGGCACTTCGCGCGAAAACACGCGATGCACCCGAATCTGCACGCCCGGATGCAGCCGGCGGTAATGGTCCAGCGCCGGAAGCAACGCGTGAATCGAGCTTTCATTCACCCCCAGCGACACTTGCCCGCGCTCCAGGCCCTTCAGCTCGCGCAGCCCCTTGCGAATCTCCTCGCGCATGCCCAACATCCGGTCGGCATATTCCAGCAGCAGGACGCCCGCGTCGGTCAAGGTCCGCGCTCCCGAGCCGCGCACAAATAACGGCTGCCCGACCCAGTCCTCCAGCTTGCGCATCGCGATGCTCACCGCCGGCTGCGTCCGAAACAGCTTCTCCGCCGCCCGCGAGTAGCTCCGCTCGTTCGCCACCATCTGAAATACCTGCAAAGCCGCCAAATCCACGGTCCTCACCTCCAGGCCCAAACCACCTGTATATAATTGTATAAGAGAGATTTATCGTACATGCAACAATTATAAATTGGACTCCTTGCTCCCGGCACGAAACACTGGTACTGCTCAAAGGAGCCTTCATGGAGCACGTCCACATATTCGACACCACGCTGCGCGACGGGGAGCAATCCCCCGGATTCTCGATGAACCGGGAAGAGAAGCTCCAATTGGCGCACCAGCTGGAGGAGCTTGGCGTGGACGTGATCGAAGCAGGCTTTCCCATCGCTTCGCCCGGGGACCTCGACGCCGTTCGTGCCGTATCCGCTGAAATCAAAAGCTGCCGGGTGGCAGCCTTGGCGCGTGCGCGTCAGGAAGATGTAGACGCGGCCCTGCGCGCCATCGAACCCGCCGCCAAACCTCGCCTGCACATTTTTCTCGCGAGTTCGGACCTGCATCTGAAGCACAAACTTCGCATTTCACGCAGTGAAGCGCTGCAACAGATCGCCACCATGGTCCGCTACGGCGTGCAGAACTGCGAAGAGGTGGAATTCTCGGCGGAAGATGCCAGCCGCACCGACCTCGATTTTCTTCTCGAAGTAATCGAAGCGGCCGCCGCGAACGGAGCCACTATCATTAATATGCCCGATACGGTCGGCTACACCACGCCCGAAGAATACGGCGACATGTTCCGTCGCGCGCGCAAGCACCTCGCGGCCTACCCCAAAATCGTCTACAGCGCCCATTGCCACAACGATCTGGGCCTGGCTGTGGCGAATTCACTGGCAGCGATTGCCGCCGGTGCGCGACAAGTCGAATGCACCATCAACGGCATCGGCGAGCGCGCCGGAAACGCTTCGCTCGAGGAAGTCGCCGTGGCACTACACGTGCGCAAGGGCCACTATTCGGTGGACACGCGCATCTCACTGGAAAAGATCTATGCCACCAGCCGCATGCTCTCTTCGATAACCAGCATCAACGTGCCACCGAATAAGGCAGTGGTCGGAGCGAACGCTTTCGCGCACGAAGCCGGCATCCATCAGGATGGCATTTTGAAAAATCCACTGACCTACGAAATTATTTTGCCGGAAAAAGTAGGTGTGCCGTCTCGCCGCTTGGTCCTCGGCAAGCATTCCGGACGCAACGCACTGCGCGCTCGTCTGGAAGAGCTTGGCTACACGACGACGGACACGGAACTCGCCGAATGTTACGCGATGGCTACGGCGCGCGCGGACGCCGCCAAACAAGTAACCGATCGCGATCTGCTTTCCATCATTCACAAGGTCCGGCGCGGCCAGGGGCACGCGCCTGCGGGACCGGCCGCGAGTGCAGCTGCGACTCGCTGACAACGGGAATTGAAAATCCAACGGGAGAAGAGCCATGGGTGGGGTCAGGAAGACGATCGCGGTGCTGCCGGGCGATGGAATCGGCCCGGAAGTCACGCGTGCCGCGGTGCAGGTTCTGCAAGATTGCGGTAAGTCATTCGAACACAAATTTGAGTTCCGCGAATTCGCTTTCGGCGGCGCTGCGATTGACCGCTTCGGCACCCCGCTTCCCGCCGAAACGCTCGCCGGATGCCGTGCGGCCGATGCGATTTTGCTCGGCGCGATTGGCGGACCGCAATGGGACGCGCTCCCGCTCGACGAGCGGCCGGAAGCCGGCCTGCTCGGTCTGCGTAAGGCGTTGGGACTCTACATCAATCTGCGGCCAATTCATCTGCGCCCAGCGCTGCGCGGCATGTCCCCTTTGCGCCGCGAACGCATCAACGATTGCGATTTCGAAATCGTCCGCGAGCTGGCCGGCGACATTTATTTCGGCGAGCACGAAATAAAAGGGCAGGGCAGCGACGCCCGCGCGCGCGATGTGGCCGAATACTCGGCTGCTGAAATCGAACGCATTGCCAGATATGCCTTCGAACGCGCCACCACGCGCAGCCGCCGCGTCACCAGCGTAGACAAGGCCAACGTCCTCGCAACCTCACGACTCTGGCGCGAAACCGTTGAGCGCGTCTCGCGCAATTATCCGGACGTGACGCTCGAGCATCTTTACGTGGACAACGCCGCGATGCAGCTGCTGCTGCGTCCCATGCAATTTGACGTGATCCTCACCGGAAATCTTTTCGGCGACATTCTCAGCGACGAAGCCGCCGCTCTAGCCGGCTCCATCGGCCTGATTCCTTCGATGAGCCGCGGCGCTGAAGGTCAGCCCGCGCTCTACGAACCGATCCACGGCTCGGCGCCATCGCTAGCCGGCAAGGACGTTGCCTGTCCGCTAGGCGCAATATTCTCCGCAGTGCTGCTGCTGCGTGAATCGTTCGGCCTGGACCTCGAAGCGCAATGGATTGAAGGCGCGATCGACCGCGTGCTCGATCACGGCTATCGCACGATTGATATCACCGAAACTGGCGCGCGCGTGCTGCGCAGTTCGGAATTCGTCGAACACATTCGCGCGGAATTGCACGACGCATTGGTGCACTCGGAGCGTTACGGCTGGGGCGTGTAGTCGAACGTAGCTTCAGGTTTTCCTGAGGACCAGGCAGCTCGCAATCATGTCGTGCAGCGCCTGCTTTTTCTCCGTGAATCCCGCCATGATGTAGCCGATAGCCAGCGGAATCAATCCGGTAATTAGCTTCGAAAAAAATCTTCCGCTGGCCCGCGCAAACGTGACCCGGCGACCCTGCAGGTCCGTCACCGTCAATCCCAGCGCCATTTTCCCCAGCGTACCCTGGTATTCCGAACTCTCCATCCAAGCGAAGTAGAGCCAGTTAGCGACCAACGAGACGGCCGCCGCGAGAAGCATTATGGACACGAACGCCGCGGGAAATGTGGCGTCTTCACCATTCATTCCTTCCAGCATTGTCCGAAAATAGCCGACCCCCACTATCGCCACCACGATCAAGGCGAATACTCCGAATACAACGCCGATCACAACGCCATCAATTATGTATGCGAGAAACCGCAGCCAGAATCCCGCGTACGGCGAAGGCAGCACCACGGGAACTGCAGCGGGGGCGTAGGGGCTAACTGAACCGGGGCTGCCACACACCGCGACGGTATTACCGCCGGCGCCGCCCACTGCAACCGTCGGCGTCGCCGCCATGTGCGCGACACCGCCCGTAGGCTGTCCGCACGCTCCGCAGAATTTCGTTCCCTCCGCCAGTTGTGCCCCGCATTTCGAGCAGAACATGTCGCTCCTGTTGGCGCCGAAAGCCGCCAGAATTTCTCGCCTACAGCTTACGGATTACCAGCGTCCCGGCCAGAATATCGTGCAGCGCCTGCTTTTTCTCTGTAAATCCGGCCATCATAAAACCAATGAACAAAATGATCGCGGAAATGTACTTCCCGAAAAACCGGCCCGTCGCCCGGCCGAAGCTGATGCGTCGGCCCGCGAGGTCCGTCACCTCCAACCCCAACGCTTTCTTGCCGAGAGTGGCTTGCCAGCCTGAACTTTCAAAGAGCGAAAAATACAGCCAGTTCAAAACCGTGAGGATCACCCAGAGCCGGAAAAACATTCCAATCATCGGGATGAAATCTTCGGGCCTGGCCGGATGGCGCCCCATGAAAATGCCGTGCATCCCGAAGCCCATGGAGGCGGCAAATGGCAGCAAGACGATCCAGCGCACGAACCCCAGCACGATGGCATCAATAATGATCGCGACGAAGCGCAGCCAAAAACCGGCATATGCCACCGCAGCGGGTCGCGCGGTCGGCGCTTGCCAGCCCGCCTGCGCCGGCGGAGGATAAGCCGGAGTTGCCGCGGGTGGCGGTGCAGGAGCGGCTGCCCCCGCCGCGCTTCCCGCAGTCGGCTGCCCGCACGCACTGCAAAAGACCGCGCCATCCGCTACGTTCGCCCCGCACTTTGAACAGTACATCGCGCCTCCTCGCGGCCGCGCCGGGACCGCGAAAACCAGTGTGTTGCTGCGCATCGTAACCAAGCCCAAACCAGCGGGTCAACATGCAAATCGCCCACTGGTTGCGGCGTTCGTACTTCCGGCAAGGTGTTGCGCACTTCTCGCAGCGTCGCTTACACTCGAAGAGTTCGTTCGTCAAAGCAAGCGGGAGAGGCCCAATGCAAACTCATCTTTCGACTCCGGCAAAAATTCTCGGCGGCGCGCTTTTTGCGCTGGCCTTGTTCGCCAGCGGATACGTGGCGGGGCAAAACCGCTTCGGCCAGCCGAAAACGATCCTGCACGTGGTGGAATTGAAATGGAATCCCACGGCCACGGATGCCGATAAGCAAGCCGCCATCGAAGGCGTCAAGGAAATGGCCACAAAAATTCCCGGCATCAAAAACATCTGGATCAAGGGCGAGCGCATGCAGCCCCGCGACTTCAACGCCGCCTACGCCATCGAATTTCGCGATCGCGCCGCCGCCGACGCTTACGCCGAAAGCCCCGTCCATGCCGCCTGGGAAGTGAAGTATGTCCCGCTGCGCGAGGCCAGCGTCTCGATACAAGTCACCAATCCCTGAAGCCCGCTCATTCGCAAGAACCCCTATTGATTCACGCGCAGAAGTGCTAGGCTGCGCTCGCTGGAGCGCAGCTAGTCGCGCACGGCTCGTTGCCCATCTCGGTTTATTCCCAGGCCTAAAATTTGGTAGCAGGAGGCGAACACGGCCATGAAGAAACTCGTATTGGCAATTGTGGCGGCTTATGTCGTGCTGATGCTCACGAACTATCTGATCAACGGCGTTTGGCTGGCGAGCGACTACGCGGCAATCCCGGAAAGCCATCGCAGCATTTCCGGCATCATGCGCCACTTCTGGATCATGGCCATCGGCCAGTTCTTTTTTGCGGCGATGTTCGCCTACATCTACACGCGCGGACGCGAGCGCAAACCCTGGCTGGTGCAGGGAATCCGTTACGGCATCGTCATGACTTTCTTGACCGTGATTCCCTACTCGCTCAGCGAATACGTGGTGTACATCGTGCCGTACCAGCTCGCGATCAAGTGGATGATTGCCGGAGGAATTCAGCTGGTCATTCTTGGTTTGGTAGTGGCCGGTATCTGCCACGAGCAGGCTGCCTGACGCGACGACTGTCCCCGCGCCGGTTAATTCCCATCAGACTCCAAAGGCGCGGTGGTTTGCGATTGCACCGTGCTTGCCGCCAGGGTCAACATCGCGAAAATGACGCTGACGAACTGCATCATTCTCGCAATGCGCAGCTTCTGCCCTCTCATTTCCTCGACCCCTGCGACAGCGTCGCGCGAAATTCATTCAGACCGAACATCTTCCGGGATTGACGATCCACCATGCTGTCCGGTAGCAAACGGCGCATCAGGATCCCCAGTTTCGCGCCCCTCGTGACCGGATAGCGCGCTCGCGGCGGAGTATCTTCGATCGCGCGCACGATCACGCGGGCGCAATCGTCCGGGGTGTACCGGGACGTAGTCGTAGTCTTTTCCCAGGCGCCGAAAAATTTACGGTAAAGCGGCGCATAAGGACTGCCTTCCGCATTTTTCGCGTACGTGGACGATAGTTCGGCCGCGTCGCGGTTGATGCTGGTGGGAATGTAACCAGGATCGATCAACGCCACGTGAATTCCAAATGGATAAAGCTCCAGGCGCAACGCATCGCTCGCCGCTTCCACCGCATGTTTGCTCGAACTGTACGGCCCGAAGAGCGGCATTGTCATTTTTCCCGCGATCGAGCTCATGTTGACGATGCGTCCGCGCAACGCGCTGCGCATTCCGGGAAGCACGCGCTGCGTCACGCGCACCAACCCGAAATAGTTGGTCTCGAATTGTTTCCGCAAATCGGCCAGCGTGATTTCTTCCATCACAGCGGCGATAGCGATTCCCGCATTGTTCACCAGGACCTCGACGGGCCCCGCAATGCGCTCTACGTTCCCGATCGCCGCATTCACCGACGAATCGTCGCATACATCCATCGCGAACGCCTCGAGAGGCAATTCGCGCTCGCCCGCGAACTTCCGCAGCGCAGCAATGCGTTCGGCGTTGCGTCCGCCGGCGAACACGCGATAGCCGCGTTCCGCCAGCATCACCGCCGCCGCGCGACCCAACCCGTCCGTCCCGCCCGTGACCAAAGTAACTCGGCCGTGGCCTCGCGGCGTTTCTGAACTCATGGCGGTCCTCCATGCCCCGTGCAAATTAACTCAGAAACACCCACTTGGCGAGCGCGCATACAGCAGCGAGTGTATTGACCCCAGCGCAGGTTGGCGCAAAATCGGCACAGGAGGGTAGCGCATGATCAAAAAAGTAAAAGGCGGATACAAAGTGGTGTCGGAGAAAAAAGGGAAGAACCTCGGCGGCCCATACAAAACGCGTGAAGAAGCGGAAAAGCGCCTGCGCCAAGTCGAGTTCTTCAAGCACAACAAGTGAGCGACGCGGTCGCGTGTGGACTTGCGCCCAGCAAGCCTCCCCCACCGCCGCAATTTCCACAGAAAGCGGTGAAATCCACAGAAGAACGCCGAAAAAATAAATCATAAATACTTGACGAAATTTGGAAAGTTGCTATACTCTCCTGATGTCGGCAAAAGCCTGCAAAGGCGGTTTGTGTGCTGACGGACCGGTTTCTGCCTTCTCATCCAGAGGTGAGTTTGGTTACAAACACCGGGTAGAAAATAAATCGAGCTTCGAGCACGTCCGCCCTAGAGGCCGCGTAATATGGCCCGCAGGTTCGGCGGATCCGCCCGGCGCTCGACGCCGGGTTTTTTATTGTCTGTAGAGTATCCTCGCTGGGTCGGCTCCAAACTGGCACAGCGCTCCCCCGGGAGGGGAGACAATCCAATCGTAAGTTGCTGATAGGATTGAAGTTCTTTGAAAACTGAAGGAAGCTGGCACTATGTTATGCGAGTTTCAAGTCTCGCATGGCGTAGTAAACCGCAAATTTTTTGCTCGAGAGTAGCGCAATGTGGAAAGGCGAATTTACTCCACGCGCGGTGTCAGCCTGCTGCATGAGTGATCATCCACAGGCTGGCGATGGCGACGTGTTGGGTAAGTTTTATGGTTAAGCTACTAAGGGCGTACGGTGGATGCCTTGGCGCCAACAGACGAAGAAGGACGTGGCAAGCTGCGATAAGCCTCGGGGAGCCGCAAGCAGGCTTTGATCCGGGGATTTCCGAATGGGGAAACCCATCCTGGTAAAACCAGGTTACGGCCGACTGAATACATAGGTCGGTGCGAGTCAACCCAGGGAAGTGAACCATCTCAGTACCTGGAGGAAAATAAATCAAACGAGATTCCGAAAGTAGCGGCGAGCGAAATCGGAACAGCCCAAACCGGGGTATTTATACCCCGGGGTTGTAGGACCGCGTAAGTAGAGTTACCAATCCGGAGGCTAGGTGAACCTGCTGGAAAGCAGGGTCAAAGAGGGTGAAAACCCCGTAGCCGAAAGCTTACCGGACTCGAAGCGGTATCCTGAGTACCACGGGGCACGAGAAACCCAGTGGGAATCCGGGGAGACCACTCTCCAAGGCTAAATACTCGTTGGCGACCGATAGTGAACTAGTACCGTGAGGGAAAGGCGAAAAGCACCCCTGCGAGGGGAGTGAAATAGAACCTGAAACCGTATGCTTACAAGCAGTCAGAGGGCTATGCCGGGTCTTCGGATCCGGAAATGCCTGATGGCGTGCCTCTTGCTTAATGAGCCGGCTAGTTATTCTCACACGCAAGGTTAAGCGAAAGCGAGCCGTAGCGAAAGCGAGTCCGAATAGGGCGCTCAGTGTGTGGGAATAGACGCGAAGCGGGATGATCTACCCTTGGCCAGGTTGAAGGTCGCTTAACCGCGACTGGAGGACCGAACCGGTGTGAGTTGAAAATCGCTCGGATGAGCTGAGGGTAGGGGTGAAAGGCTAATCAAATTCCGTGATAGCTCGTTCTCCCCGAAATGCCTTTAGGGGCAGCCTCGTATGATTTGCCACGGTGGTAGAGCACTGAATGGACTAGGGTCCCATCCAGGATACCGAATCCAATCAAACTCCGAATGCCGTGTACAACAGTACGGGAGTGAGACTACGGGGGATAAGCTCCGTGGTCGAGAGGGAAAGAACCCAGATCGCCAATTAAGGTCCCCAACTGCAGACTAAGTGGGAAAGGACGTGTGAGCGCACAGACAGCCAGGAGGTTGGCTTAGAAGCAGCCATCCTTTAAAGAAAGCGTAACAGCTCACTGGTCAAGTGTTCACGCACCGACAATCCAACGGGGCTAAGTCTGCGACCGAAATTGCGAAATTAACGACACCTCCGGGTGGCGTTATTTGGTAGGGGAGCATTCTGTTGTGTTCGACGGTAGATCGAGAGAACTACTTGACGCAACGGAAGAGACTCTGCCGGCATAAGTAGCGATAAACACGATGAGAACTCGTGTCGCCGAAAGTCTAAGGTTTCCTGAGGAAGGTTAATCCGCTCAGGGTTAGGCGGGTCCTAAGGTGAGGCCGAGAGGCGTAACTGATGGACAACAGGTCAACATTCCTGTCCCGCCATTTGAACGTTATACGATGGGGTGACGCAGAAGGATAGGGGAGTCGGGTGATGGATGTCCCGATGTCTCGGTGTAAGCCGGATCTCGCAGGAAAATCCACGAGGTCATTCAACGGTCAGACCGGGTCCGAGGCCACACGGCCGCAAAGTCTCTGATTTCACGCTGCCAGGAAAAACCTCTAAGGAGTTCAGATGGTGCCCGTACCTCAAACCGACACAGGTAGACAAGGTGAATATCCACAGGCGCTCGAGAGAACGCTGGCTCAGGAACTAGGCACATTAGCCCCGTAACTTCGGGAGAAGGGGTGCCCCGCTAGGGTTTATAGCCCGAGGGGGCCGCAGTGAAATGCGTTCGGCGACTGTTTAACAAAAACACAGCTCTCTGCTAAGTCGAATACGACGTATAGGGGGTGACGCCTGCCCGGTGCCGGAAGGTTAAAGGGAGGGCTTAGCTGCCGCAAGGTAGCGAAGGCCTGATCTGAAGCCCCGGTGAACGGCGGCCGTAACTATAACGGTCCTAAGGTAGCGAAATTCCTTGTCGGGTAAGTTCCGACCTGCACGAATGGCGTACCGATCGAACGACTGTCTTGGCCAACGGCTCGGCGAATTTGTGGTTCCGGTGAAGACGCCGGATGCCCGCATCTAGACGGAAAGACCCCGTGCACCTTAACTGCACTCTGGTCATGATTAACGGTACTGCCTGCGTAGGATAGGTGGGAGCCTGGGATCTCCTGGTTTCGGCTGGGAGGGAGGCAACGGTGAAATACCACCCTGATAGTTCTGTCGCTCTAACTTGCACCCCTAGACGGGGTGGAGGACACGGCCAGACGGGTAGTTTGACTGGGGCGGTCGCCTCCTAAATGGTAACGGAGGCGCTCAAAGCTCGGCTCAGGCGGATTGGAAACCCGCCGTGGAGTGCAAGAGCATAAGCCGGGTTGACTGCAAGACACACAGGTCGAGCAGGCACGAAAGTGGGATCTAGTGATCCGGTGGTCCTGCGTGGAAGGGCCATCGCTCAACGGATAAAAGGTACGCCGGGGATAACAGGCTGATCTAAGCCAAGAGTTCACATCGACGCTTAGGTTTGGCACCTCGATGTCGGCTCATCGCATCCTGGGGCTGTAGAAGGTCCCAAGGGTTAGGCTGTTCGCCTATTAAAGCGGTACGTGAGCTGGGTTCAGAACGTCGCGAGACAGTTCGGTCCCTATCTGGTGTGGGCGCAGGAAACTTGAGAGGAGCTGTCCCTAGTACGAGAGGACCGGGATGGACGGACCTCTTGTGATCGAGTTGTCACGCCCGTGGCATAGCTCGGTAGCGAAGTCCGGAAGAGATAATCGCTGAAAGCATCTAAGCGAGAAGCTCGCCTCGAGATAAGGTTTCCCAACCCTCCTGCGGGGGGGTAAGAAGGCCAGTCGAAGACTACGACTTTGATAGGCGGGAGGTGGAAGCGCAGTAATGCGTGTAGCTAACCCGTACTAATCGGCCGTTCGGCTTAACCATAAAACTTTCCCAACGCGCGATTATCCGCAAAGATAATCGCCCTGAGGAGCAACGCGACGAAGGGTTCCTTCCCTTCGCGCCCGCCCTTCAGGGTCACACGCCGTGGAAAGAGTTAAGCAGCCTTTCCACATTGCAATATTCTCAAGTGGAAATTAGCGGTTTGTTGTTACCAACTTCCTTCAGTTGCTCATCGAAACTCTAAATTTCGCGTTCGATCCACGGACTTCGCGTCGCGCTTCGAATTCCGATGTTTCAGTTTCGATTTACATCTTTTCAGGATTGTGAAGCTGCGGTTCGTTCTGGGTTGGGTTTCTCTTCCAGCCTCCAGTCGCGAGCCTACAGCCCCCAGACTTTCCTGGTGGTCTTACCGCAAGGGTCACACCCGTTCCCATCCCGAACACGGAAGTTAAGCCTTGCCGGGCCGATGATACTGCGCTGGAAACGACGCGGGAACGTAGGTCACCGCCAGGATTAAAATTAAAAGGCCGCAACGCCCAAAGCGTTCGCGGCCTTTTTGTTTTTCTGGACAATAATCCTGGCTTGAAAGATGGCACCCCGTCGCTACTCCGTAAGCGTCGTCCGGAGGCCGTGTTGACGCAGAGCAGTATTTGTTAGGCAGCGTCAGGGGAGTTTTCGACGAGTTCTAAAGCAAGATTCCAAGGGAGCAAGTCTTCGATGCGGTTGATCGGGTGGTCAGCGATGCGGGACAGGACGTTACGCAGATAGCTTTCCGGGTTAAGCCCGTTTAGTTTTGCTGTTCCGATCAGGCTGTAGATTGCTGCCGCGCTTTGGCCGCCACCATCGGAACCTGCAAACAGGAAATTCTTTCTGCCCAGAGCCACGACACGCAAGGCTCGTTCGGCCGCGTTGTTGTCGATCTCGAGCGCGCCATCGTCACAGTACCGCACCAGCGCTTCCCAACGCCCCAGTGCGTAGCGAACCGCCATCGCTGTATCTGATTTCCTCGAGAGCTTGTCCAAGGTTTCTTCCAGCCATTGCTTGAGCGATTCCAGCAATGGCCGGCTGCGCAGGTTGCGGATCTCGCGCCGCTCTTCACAGGGACGTCCGCGGATTTCCTTTTCGACGGCGTATAACTCAGCGATTCGCTCCAGAGCCGTGGTTGCGGTCTGCGATTTGTGCGCCTCGACCAGATCGTAGAACTTTCTGCGCACGTGCGCCCAGCACGCTGCTTCCTTGATGCGCCCCGTTTCGTAGATCTGATCGAACCCTGCGTAACCATCGGCCTGCAGCGTCCCTGTAAACGAACTCAAGTGCTGCTTCGGATGCTCGCCTTTACGATCGGCTGAGTAGCAGAACCATACCGCCGGCGGCGCCAGACCTGCTGCCGGCCGGTCATCGCGTACATACGTCCACAACCGTCCCGTTTTGGTCTTTCCCAACCCGGGCGCGAGCACCGGAACCGGCGTGTCGTCGGCGTGCAGCTTCTGTCCCGATAGAACGTGGCGGCGCAACGCCTCCACCAGGGGCGCGAGCAGTCGGCTCGTTCCGCCTACCCACTCGGCCAATGTCGAGCGATCTATTTCCACGCCTTCGCGCTCGTAAATCTCCGATTGGCGATACAGCGGAAGATGATCGCTATACTTCGAGACCAGCACATGGGCCAGAAGTCCCGGGCCTGCGATACTCCGCTCGATCGGCCGGCTGGGCGCTGGGGCTTGTACGATGCGGTCGCAGCCGGCACAGGCCAGCTTCGGTCGAACCTGACGAATCACTTTGATTCTCTCGGGCACATACTCCAGGATTTCCGAAACATCTTCGCCCAGATGCTTCAGCTCTCCGCCACAGTCGGGGCAAGCTTTCTGTTGCGGCAGGTAGGTTTGCACTTCACGCCGCAGATGCGCGGGTAGCGGTCGCCGCGCCGGTCGGGCCACGGCAGTCTCCGCGGCGCTCGGCTTCGGCGATTCCGCTTCGAGCGCTCGGCTCTGTTCCAGTTCTCCCAGCCGCAGCTCCAGCTGCTCGATCTGGCGATGCACCTTTTCCGATGAACGTCCGAAGTACAGGCAACGAAGCTTGGCCAGCAGCAGCTTGAGATGTTCGATTTCCGCATCGCGCGAGACCAGCTGCTCGCCCTGCGAAAGGATTCTTTCTTCCTGCGTGGTGAGTTGTTTGTACTGCTCGACGATCAGAGCTTTCAGCTCACTGGGATTGAGTGCTTCGAGGTTGGGGAGAACGCCAGCCGCGTGATTCATCGCAGCAGAATATACTGCAGTTGTTTTACAGCCTGATTAAAATTCCACCGAAAAGAATAAAATATTTTGCACTCACACTGCGATTTGCGGATCGTAACTCCGCACCGGGCGCCGCCAGTCGATTCCTTCCAGCAACATCGACAGCTGTGCCTGCGTCAGCGACACCGTTCCGTTCGCCGCTTGCGGCCAGATGAATCTTCCTCGTTCCAGCCTTTTCGCGAACAAGCACAACCCATCGCCACTCCACCAAAGAACTTTGAGCAAGTCGCCGCGCTTGCCGCGAAACACGAACACGTGACCGGAAAAAGGATTTTCCTCCAGCGCCGTCTGGACCATTCCGCTCAAGCCCGTGAATCCACGCCGGAGATCCGTCACTCCTGCGACGATCCAGATGCGCGTTCCTGCCGGCATCCCGATCATCCCAGCAAACACTCCAGCGCAGTTCGTAAAACCACCAGGTCTACGCGGCCCGCAATCCGCAGAGTTCCTTTGGGAAGTTCGATCTGCAGAGTCCCGGCCGTCGCCTGACAAGACCTGCTACCAGGGTTTGCTGCTCTTACTGCCACTTCCTTCGAGACGGTCACCGGAAGCAGATTGATCGAGGTGCTGTTTTCCAGGCGTCCTTCGCGATACTTCTTCCGCCACTGGAAAATCTGATTGGCATTCACCGCATACTTCTGTGACAGCTGCGCTACGGAGGCGTTTCCCTCGAAGCTCTCTTCTGCGATCCTGCGCTTGACCTCGACCGTCCAACTTCGCCGTCGCTTACCGGAAGTGTCCACTTATCCCTCGTGGGCACTTCTCTAGTGCCCACGATCACCATCACTCATCCGCCCACACTTCGTCCAGACGGTTCAAAACAGACGCTTACGTTGTTTCTCCTTTATTTGTGTTGGAATTTGCTACTGAGGTAGGACTGGGCTGTTTCTCCGGATCTTCTCGGAGATAACCGCCAGGACTTGCCTTCCCGATACGTAACCGAACACCATCAGGAAGTTGATGATCGTTCCTCCTAGAGTGAACATCACGCCATGAGGTCCTAATCCGTGAAGCACGAAGTTGATGGCTTCCGTGATCACGAGAGTCAGACCTTTGTTCTCTTCAATCCAATCGAGCACTTCTTTCCTGGATGTGAACTCCTTGAGATGAGGAATCTCATCCAGTTTGTGGATGGCTGCCCAGATCAGCGTCCAGAATGCGGCGCCGGCGAGCAACAAACCCACGAACGTGGGCGTTAACAGCATAGACTTCTCCTTTTGTGTTGGATTTTTACTGCGCTCCTTTCGTTGGGTCTAAACGCAGAAAGACCCACCGGGGCTCGAAATGGAATAGCCAAATCGAGTGGGTGGGTCTAACTAGGGGTCTATCCGATTAGAAGCTTTAGCCTCGCGTGTTGCGTCCTGCGTCAACCGGAAATGGAGAGAGCGGACGAAGCAACTCTCGAAACGGCTTACTTCCGGTTGGCTGACAATCCTCCCAGAGTGCCGCATTTCACGTGCCCGGCCAACGAGGGCAGTCCGGTTACGCGAACTTGTCGTCCAAGTGAATCGAAAAGCGGTTCGTGTTTGGTTCATAATATCCGACATGAAATCGAACCGATTCGGGATTGTCCTTCTTTGCTTGTTCAGCTCGACCTGTGCGGCAGCGAAACGCGTGCCACCCAAACCGGTTGCACCGATTGTTGCCGATGGTACTCGGTATTCGGCCGAGGGCGACGGCAAAGACAGCTACGTGGTCGCAACCGATGAGGCAAGCGGAAAATCCTTGTGGAAGGTGAAGGTGTTTCACACCCGGATCAAGTTCTGGCGGGGTGAAGAGGACAACCAGTGGTTGTTTATTAGCGACTTGAAGCTCGCTGGGGCCGCTCTGCTTGTCCGAGATGAGAAAAATCGTTGCTACTCCATTTACCTGAATACGAAACGCGTGAAGAAAGCGCCGTGCGCTAATACGTTTCCCCCACAAGAGCCACTACGCTAAAGGTCGTTGCTGAAAAATCGCTATAACACCCACAATCACAGAATCGGCTTGTCGCTAGGCGGTTGGTCGTCAATCCGGAACTATCGTGAAACGGGTTCGAGGTAGTAATCGAACAAACCGTCGCGGCACTTGGACGATTAACGCGCCAGCCGTCCATGTGGATTTTCAAGTCTCCGATTACAGCCGTGTCCCGTTCACCGCTGCGGCCATTTGCGGTATGCTGGTCTCTGTATTAAGCGTGGCGTCCTTTGTGAGGGCCCATGAGTTTCCGGCTACAAATCGCATTGAAAGCAGCGGTCCTCATTTTGGCTTTGCCTCAGTTTGTTTGTGCTCAAGACCCGCTTCGCGTCGAGGTTGTGGGCACCTCTCATCCTAATCTCGATCCAATCACTGTTCGCGTCACGAACATTACCTCAAGATCTATGGATTTGCCGGTTCCCTATAATGTCCTGAAAAACGCAAAAGAATCTTTTCGGAATCCGCTGCCCATTGATATTGAGAGACTCGAAGACGGCGAATGGGTTACATGTCGCCCACTGACGGGACACGGCGTCAGCCGCGAAATCAAACCGGGAAAGACGATCGAGTTCACTCTTGGAATTCTTGGACCGGGACAATACCGGGCCCGTGTCTGGTACACCATCGACCACGGCGATCCCAATCCACCAAAGCGAAATCCGCTGTTCGGGAGCGTAATCTCCCAGCCCTTTTCGGTCACGCCCAATCCGACAAACTGATAGAATCCACCATAGTTCCAATCGCATTGGAAGTTGGAGCCGATCCCCGAGTTGCGGGCCGCGCCATGAGAGCATTTAAGCGACTATGGATTGTGTTACTCTTCGCGCCTCAGCTCTTGGGACAGACATCGCCCCTGAATTCAATCCAACCCCCAACTAACGAAGAAATTCGTGAACTGAATCGGGCGATGGTTTCAACAGCGAATTACTGTTCGACTGTTGCGGATTACTCGATATCCCGTCAGCCTCGCCTCTTCGCCGACACCGGCGACTCGAACGAGACCGGGGCATGGTATGAGTTTTCGACCAAAGCGGAGTGGGAGCGTGCGGGCAAGCCAAAACCTGTTGCATTCGCTTGGTACAAAGATAACAAAGTAATCCGCGCTGTTTTCTCGTTTAAGAACGATAGTGATGGCGGTGATCGCTACGCCGAGTACTGCTATCGAGCCGATGGGCATTTGGCGGAGCTACGATCGGGAGTGGAAGCTTCCGCCGTTTGTGACGACAATTACTTTCGCTGCCAACTCACGCTTCCTAGAGAGCAGTTCTATCTACCGAACGGGAAAATCATCAACGTAATCCGAGAGGACCAACGGCTGCTCAAATCCGAAAAGACACAAGTCTCCCTTTCACCCAAACCGCCCGAATACCTGGCCATCTGGAACTTGCCTTTCGCTGACTCGCTGTTCGTGCACACGAAATAACACCGTTGCGTGCTCTTTGTAATCGCGCATTCTCGCCCTGCCTGTGGTGATTAAACTCAGTGCTTGATTAGCTAAGTGGAGCGGTCGAGGCAACAGTTGCCAAAACACCGAGGCCTCGTTTCATTTCAGCGTGAATGTTTCGTTCGGATCCAGCGAGAACACGGTTAACGTATTCAATAACCCATGCGTCGGAAAACGAAGGAGCGGCCAAGCCATCACCTGATAACACACATAGACACCGAAGGCGAACTTCTTGTGCCGCCACAGAGATGAGAGCTGCTATTTAAACGATTTGCGTTTAAGTCAGGACTGCACAGAGCGACTGCCAGGATCCGGCGGCCGCAGCTCCTTGGGATCCAAAGGTCCACCACTAAATGCGAGGGAAGTACCGGAACGTCAAATGTCCGGTAACGCGACGCAATATAAAAGGGCGCCCCTTTTGGAGTAGGGTTTGGGTGCTTGCCTCAACCCCTACAGAAAGGAGCGCCCTCAATGGATAGCACGAAGTATATCGGCATGGATGTGCACAAGGAAAGCATTTCGATCGCGGTGATGAATGCTGCAGGAAAGATCGTGATGGAATGCGTGATCGAGACCAAAGCCAGCATGATTCTGCAGTTTATCGAGGGGCTGCGCGGAGACTTGCAGGTCACGTTTGAAGAAGGAACCTCGGCCGCCTGGCTGTATGACTTGTTGAAGCCGCACGTCAGGGAATTGGTGGTGTGCGATCCACGCAAGAATGCCGCCTGAAGGAAGGTAACAAGAGTGACAAGATCGACGCGCGCAAGTTGGCCGAGCTGCTCCGTCTCAACCATCTCAGCCCGGTCTATCACGGGGAACACGGCCTACGCAGCCTGAAGGAACTGGTACGCAGTTATCTGACCATCAGCAAAGATCTCGGCACGGGTCATGACGCGGGTGAAAGCGCATCTACCGCAGTTGGGCCATTCCCTGTACGCGGCAAGCAGGTCTATGCACCACGCCATCGGGCCGAGTGGCTGGCGAAAATCACGCGAACCGGGCGTGCGCCGCCGCGCCGAGTTTTACTACCAACAGCTGGATGCGCTGCGGATCCTGCGTCAGCAAGTGCGGCGGGAGTTGTTGGCGGAGAGCCAAGAAACACCGGGCGTGGAAACTACTCTGCCAGATTCCTTCGATCGGTCCGATCCGGGCCGCTCTGCTGATCGCTTTGCTGCAAACGCCGCATCGTTTCCGCACCAAGCGGCAGCTCTGGGCCTACAGCGGATTTGGCATCGAGACGCACAGCAGCGCCGAGCATCGTTTCGTGCAGGGAGAGCTGCGAGCGCGCCAAGAAACCGGTGTCGATTCGCGGACTCAACCGCAATCACCATCACGAACTGAAAAATCTATTCAAGGGTGCTGCCATCGTGGCCGCTGCCAAGGCCGGGCCCGTTCAAAGAGTTTTACGCGGCGCTGGTGGCCAAGGGAATCCGGCCAGAAATGGCGCGTCTGACTCTGGCGCGCAAGATTGCGGCGATCACCTTGATCGTCTGGAAGAAAGGAGTGCGCTTCGACGCCCAACATCTGAAACCACAAACAGCTTGAGTGTCTCAGCGCATCCGTTCCATCCTGGAATTTCTTCCGGTGGTGGCCAGTCGGGTTCTGGAGACACTCGGGTTCGAGAGCGAGTCTCAGCTGATAAGTTAGGCTCTGCGTGCCTCGGGCACCCGGAGTCTCTCAGCGACCCTAGTCCCCCTCGGACAACCCGAAAAAGCTATAGGCCACGAGTCCCCAATAGAACCATGGTTGGCACCTGACAACCGTCTGCTTGTGGGTCTCAGAACGGACTGACTTCGTCGCGCAAAACTGATGAAAACCGCTGGCAGTGAAAACCAAACCGCTACGCAACGGTGCGTAGGCGTCCCGAGTTCGCGGAACGGAAGCAACAACAATCCTGCTCAAACGGGGTGGGCTGGACGACAAGAAAAAATCCAGCCGCAGGAGAAGTGTTTTCTCCTTGACTCCTTTTATAGAACTTATCAGTTGAGTTTTCTTTACTTATGTATTCGCGAGTGGAACTTGCAGGAACCGGGCCCGTCCTGGAACTGACACACTTTTGGATTCCTCCACGTCGTCTTCGCTTGGAACCCACGTTGTAGCGGTTTTGCGACTCGGCCAACGGCGAACGTAATTTTCCGGCAAAGCCTTGCGTAGTATAAACGGCGACGGACGCAGCCAGTTTGTGCGGCCAACGCGCCCAAGAAAGGAGACGACTATGGACAGTAACGCCATCGGTTTGCGAGCGGTATTTATTGGACCCAAGGGGTTGCGCGCAGGATGGCGACTGCTGATTTTCCTGCTGATGCTGGTCGCGATGGGCGCGGTAGCGCGTGCGATTATCATCCGGCTTCTGATCCCGGCGGGATTTACGCCCGAGACGTTCACGCCATCGAGTGTCGCCGTGCCGGATGCCTTTTTCGTATGCATCATTGCGCTGGCTGCATGGGTCATGAGCAAGATCGAAGGACGCAAGATCGGTCAGTATGGCCTGCCCTTGCAACAAGGGCTGATGAAGCACCTGTGGTTGGGTCTATGGATCGGCTTTCTCGCCAGCAGCGCAACCGTGCTAATCATTTACCTGCTGCATGGGCTTCAGATCGCCAGCCCTACGATTCATGGCACGACGATTCTGATGTGGGCGGCTGCCTGGGCCGGCGCATTCCTGTTGTCAGCCATAGCGGAGGAGTTTCTGTATCGCGGGTATGCGCAGTTCTCCCTGACGACCGGCATAGGTTTTTGGCCCGCAGCAGCGGTGCTCTCAGCTCTCTTCGGGTTCGGTCACCTGAGCAATAAAGGAGAAACCATATTCGGATCGCTGTCGGTCGTGTTGTTTGGACTGTTGTTGTGTTTGTTTCTGCGGCGAACCGGAACTCTATGGTGCGCGGTGGGCTTTCACCTCGGCTACGACTGGTGCCAGACGTTCTTTTATGGGGCGCCCAACAGCGGATTTACCCCATCGCACAACCTCTTCAATGTGACTTTGAACGGGCCAAAGTGGCTGACCGGAGGAACAGTGGGTCCCGAAGCGAGCGTGATCTGTCCGCTCGTCTTGGCCGTTGTCGCGATATTGTTCAGCCTGAGACATCGGGAAGCGCGATATCAGGCATGAGACTTTGCCGTATGTTCAAATCCAGGATTTCGCTGTAGATCCTGATTCACGCCCGAACCGGACATCTGCCGATGAGCCAATTCTCAGTGTCCGGTAACTTACCAGGCAAGTGAAAGTGAATCGGTAAACACAAACGCGTTTTTCGGTGCTAATCCTCTGGAACTCGCTGTCGGGTGAATTCATCGGCATCCGGAAGGAGGTCATCGGGATGGCAACAACTTGTGAAGACAAGTCCCGATTTGCTGGGTCAACCGCGATTACAGTGAATGTCTGTTGGCCGGGAGTTCCGAGTTCCCAAGGCTGCTATAAATTCACTATCCAGTGCATACCGGGCTTCAGTGAAGTTTTGGTTCACCCCAAAACGTTGGATCACTGTCCTCCGTAGTGAGGCTGCACTCATCTTTGAAGCACGTAGTCTTTCCTGCGTCGCGGTACTCCACACCTTCATGCCTGAAGCTCACCTCCCAGTCGTAGCTGCCCGAGACTTTGGCAGAGATCCACCATGAAGGAGCGTCTGGAAGGCTGGCTTCGGTGAAGATAACGGTCGCTGTTGCGGGACTCTCGTAAACGCCGTTCTCATAACCCGACGTTTTTCAGGTACTTCGCGGGCAGCGTCAGCCCTGGTCGCTCACGATGCCTCGCGAGAATGGCTGGGCGTCGTCCTTCGCATCCCGAAGTTCGGACGTGCTCCACACCTCGACAAGCGATCCGCCCGTCGGGCACAAACAGCGAGCGGAAGCGGTCCCAATCGCGCTGCCCAGCTGGGCCGGAAACCACGTCATAGAGTGAAGCGATGTGAGAACCGGGCCAGACTCGGGAGCCCCAGTCACATTATTTTTGATTAAGCGTTGTGATTCTTATTCGCTCGTTCGGAGGGGGGTGCGGAGCTTCAACTTCACCTTCCAGCGCCAAAGATCAACCGGAGTTGAGTGTAGTGATGGGGTCGAGGCGCATGGCGCGCAGCGCCGGGACGCAACTGGCGGCGATGGCGACAATCGTGAGGACGGCGGTTACGCCAGCGAAGATCGATAGATTGTAGGGCGAGACACCGTAGAGTAGGCCAGCCATGAGACGAGAAACAACAAGCGCGCCCACCAGGCCTACGCCCGCGCCGGCGGCGGCCAGAATGAGGCCTTGGCGTAAAACCATCTTGAGGATAGTTCCTCTTTGCGCCCCCAACGCGAGGCGAATGGCAATCTCGCGTCTCTGTTCGTTCACCAGATAGGAGATGGTGCCGTAGATTCCGAGTCCGGCCAGCAGTAGGGCTGTGGCGGCAAACAGCGCCACCATTTCCATGGAGAACCGCCGCACAGAAAGCGAAGAGGAGAGAACGTCGTCCAAGGTCTCCGCGCGGAAGACGGGAAGCTCCGCATCGACGGCCTGGACCTGCTGACGGACTTGTTCGGAGATGACGCCGGGATCGAGTTGTCCGCGAAGAAAGAAAGCTAGATCTCTTGCGGGCCGCTGGTAGATGTCGAGGTAAACCTGCGGAATCGCGGCGTCCGCAAGCGATTCCGTGCGCGCATCGGCGATTACGCCGACGATGGTGGTCCAGTCCGGCTTGGAAGCACTCAACCGGACGCGCTTGCCGACCGGGTCCTGGTTGGGCCAGTAAGTGCGCGCAGCGGCCTGATTGATGACCGCGATCGAAGGCGTGTCTTCAAGGTCCTGGTCGACGAAGAGGCGCCCGCGCAGGAGGGTCATGCCGAGCAGGTGAAAGTATTCGGGTGAGACGATCGGCGTATTGATCAGAGGAGGTTGACTGCTCTGCACGTCCTGACCTTCGCGGATCAAGGGCAACAGGCTGAGATCGACCTTGACGTGGCCGAGGGGAAGAGCCGACCGATCGCCGACGGCGGTTTCTTCCACACCGGGAAGCGTCCGGTTGCGGCGGAGAACTTCACGCAGCATCACGGCTTCCTGCGTGGCGGTGCTGTAAATGTCGGTTTTGGGATCGTTGGGGTACGGCAGCCAAGTTTCGATGGCCATGACGCGGCTGGGATTGAAGCCGAGCGGAACCTTGAATAAGTCCCAGAAACTCCGCAGCAGAAGGCCCGCGGCGACCATGAGCACCAGGGAGAGCGCCACTTCACTGACGACAAGAATCTGGCGGGCGCGCGAACGTTCGCGTGAGCCGCTGGAACCGCGTCCTTCCTGGCGAATCGTCCCTGTCAAGTCGGAGCGGCTCATGAGCCAGGCGGGAGCGAGCCCGAAAACGGTTCCGGCCGCGACAGAGACGGCCAGAGCGAAGGCCAGCACGCCCCAGTTGACCGATATGTCATTCATATGCGGGAGGCTCTCCGGAACCAACCGCAGCAGGAACTTCCCGACGGAGAAGAGAACGGCAATACCAGCGAGTCCGCCGAGCAGGAAGAGCAGCAGACTCTCAGCGAGGAACTGACGGATGAGGCGCATTCTTTGCGCTCCCAGAGCCTGGCGAACCGCGATCTCATGACTTCGCCTACTGGCCCTGGCGAGCAAAAGATTCGCGACGTTGACGCAACTGATCAGCAGGACCAATCCCACCGCGCCGAACAACAGAATGAGAGATTGGCGAACGCTGCCAACTACGCTTTCGCTCAGCGGAATCAGGCGCACCTTCCAGGCTTCCTGAGCCGGATAGTCCGCCGGATATTGCTTTTTCAGCGATGCAACCAGCGCGTCGATATGTGCTTGTGCTGCCGCGACCGAGACACCCGGCTTCAAACGCGCGAAGGCCGTCCCAAATCGCGAGTTGCGCAGCGGAGGTGGAAACGGCACAGCGGCAAAACCGGCTGCAAACCACAGCTCCGTATTCCGCTCCTCACTGGTCTCTCCCTGGTCGCGAAAACCAGGCGGCATCACGCCCACCACTTGATACACATCGTTATCCAGCCGCACCGTTTTCCCCAGAATGCGCGGGTCCGCTCCAAACGCCCTCTTCCAGAGCCCGTCGCTGATCACCACCTCCAGAATGACGCCTGGCGTGTTGTCGCCAGGATCGAACGTGCGCCCCAACTGCGCGCCCACACCCAGCATCGCAAAGTAATTCGGCGTCACGCCCTTCAACGCGATACGCGTGGGTTGCGCGCTGCCCGTAAGATTCCCGGAATTGAAATAGTCAAGGGCCACGTATTGAAAAATCCCCGAGTTCTCCAGGTCCTTCCACTCAGGAATCGAAACGCTAACATCCTGTGCGCCCACGCCCGGAAGATCGTCCTCAATGCGCACCAGTTCGCTGGGGTTCGGGTAGGGCAAAGGGTGCAGCAGCGTGGCGTCAATCACACTGTAGATCGCGCTGGTGCCTCCGATGCCCAGCGCCATTGTGGCGATCGCAATGAACGCAAATCCCGGAGACCTTCCCAGCATCCGGGCCGCGTACTTCAGATCGAAAAGCAGATTCTCGATGAGGGGCAGACCGTGCTCGGCGTGATGGTCTTCGCGCATCGCTTCGGCCGCGCCGAGCTTGAGCACGGCCTGGCGGCGCGCCTCGGCCTGTGACATACCGGCACGCAGATTCTCGTCGGTCTGGAACGCGACATGTTCGGCGATCTCTTCCCGCAGGCGCTGGTCGGCTCGGCGCCCGGTGGTGAAATTCGACAGGCGTATGAAGAAGCGTCGCAGGAATTTCACGACAAATCCTCCGCTTTGACTTTGAAAAAGCGCTCGATGATTTGAGCGGTTTGCTCCCATTCGCTGGTTTCTGTCCGCAGTTGCTTCCGGCCGGCCACGGTAAGGCGATAGAAGCGGGCCCGCCGGTTGTTTTCCGACGCGCCCCATTGCGAAGCGATCGAGCCTTCGTGCTCCAGCTTCAGCAGCAAGGGATAGAGCGTGCCCTGGTTGACAGCCAGAAGGTCTCCGCTGATCTGCTCGATGCGCCGGGCGATGCCGTAGCCGTGCTGCGGCCCCAGAACATCCAGTGTCTTCAAAACCATGAGCGCCAGCGTTCCCTGCAAGACGTCCGGCTTTTCCTTCATCGGAAGCCCACCTTTAGGTTTCCAACAGGAACAATGCCATGCTTCGTTTTGGAACACAACAGGAAGTTTTGGAATTTTCTTTCGACGACAATTCCGGAAGAGCCGTCGGGAAACCGCCGGGACACTGTTCATTGAAGGCTGCCTAGTTTGCTTCCTGAATGAGGCGGGTTTCCAGCGCCGGACTCAATTCCTGATAAACTCGGACAAGTGAAGTGCTACTTCACATCTCCGGTAACTAACCAGGAGTTACACTGTTTGGAGTTGGTTTCGCCTTCTTAAGCTGGTCGGATTTCTCCGCGAAAGAGTCGAGCATCTTTTGCATTAGCCGATTCGACAGTTGAGGCTGTTCGTCCATGTTCGTGTTTCTCGTTAGAGTGGCCCGGATTCCGTAGAATGGGGCAGAATCGGGCTTACCGTTGAGTGCCTGCAAGTATTGTTCGCGAGTCCACTTTTGGTCCATGCCTTCTCGCAACAGCGCGATTGCCTGGTCGTAGGCGGCTACCAGCGATTCGCGACCTTTTAGAATTGCGTTCACCCACTCGGGGTCTCCGAAGGTTTCCCCATCGACCCACACTCCGGCAACAACTTCTACTCTATCAGGGAGTGGCCCGCCGACGCGGTGAGCGAGAAACTGTGAAATGCTTGCGTTCGGTTCGATTGGTGGGACATTCTGTACTAGCGCGTCCCACACAGTTCGGGACTGGTCGTTGCTCTCCAACGACGAAGAGAGCCTGACAACGCACGCCGTTACCGTCTTGCCCGTGAAATTGGTCACGGTATACCTTGGCGCCCGTTCTCCCTCTGTCTGAATCTTGATTTCAAATTTAGCAGCTTGTTGAAAAACCCATTTCCTTTGCAACTTTAATTGAAAAAACTCGTCTGAAGTAAGGAAGGTCAAGGAGACGAGCGAATGCGCGGCGACGATAACCAGCAAGAAGGAATGTTCAGCTACGTTTCTCCGGAGAAGCGAGTCCCGGCGGATCATCCCTTGCGGCCGATCCGCAAGATGGTGGATGAGATTCTGAAGGAGATGTCGCCGCAGTTTGCGAAGTTGTACTCGGAAGTGGGGCGGCCATCGATAGCGCCGGAGCGGCTGTTTCGGTCCCTGCTGTTGCAGATCTTCTATTCGGTACGCAGCGAACGAATGCTGATCGAGCAACTGCAGTACAACCTGCTGTTCCGGTGGTTTGTGGGGATGGAGATGGACGAGGAGGTGTGGAATCACGCGGTGTACAGCAAGAATCGGGAGCGCTTGCTGAACGAAGAGATCGCGGAGTCGTTTTTCAGGCGGGTGCTGGAACGAGCCAGGCCGTTTATGTCGGATGAACATTTCACGGTGGACGGAACGCTGATCGAGGCCTGGGCCAGCCAGAAGAGTTTCCGGCGGAAGGACGGGCAGGGAAAGCCGCCGGGGCCGGGCGGAGAGGTGGACTTTCACGGGGAAAAGCGAAAGAACCAGACCCATGAATCGACCACGGATCCCGAGGCGCGTCTGTTCAAGAAGTCCAAAGGAAGCGAGGCGAAGCTGGGCTACCTGGGACATGTATTGATGGAGAACCGCAACGGACTGTTGGTGCAGACGTTTCTGACCGAGGCGAATGGAAGAGCGGAGCGGGAAGCGGCGATGCTGATGGCCGAAGCGATCCCGGCGGGAAAGCGAGTGACGTTGGGAGGAGACAAGAATTACGACACGCAGGAATTCGTAGGCGAACTTCGCGGGATGAACATCACGCCGCATGTAGCGCAGAACAATACCAATCGCAGGAGCGCGGTGGACGAGCGGACCACACGGCATGCGGGGTATGAGGTGAGTCAGCGGAAGCGCAAACGAGTGGAGCAAGTGTTCGGGTGGATGAAGATGGTCGGGATGCTAAGAAAAGTGAAGTTGCGAGGGATCGACAAGGTGGGGTGGCTGTTTACCTTCACCGGAGCCGCCTATAATCTGTGCCGATTGCGAAACCTGATGGCCAGAACATGAAACGGAGCTTCGATTCAGGCCGCTGATTCGATAGACCAACCCAAACCACTCCTTCCCAGCTCAGCGATAACTCAAACTCAAGAAATCAGAACGAAAAGCTTGAAAAGCTCAATTCTTCAACGAGCTGCTAGAAAGACGTCCGAGCCGGCCGCATTTTGGCTCGCCAGCCAGGTCTGGAATTCGGGGCCTGCTACCGTTTCGGCCCGCGCAATCCTCTGAATCACTTTACCCGTCGAGCGATTGAGCACCACAACTGCTACGTTTTCCGCGGAGTCGAACAGATCCAAAACGTACTCCCGCGCTGAGAGAGATTTGGACTTGAACTCGTTCCCGGTACTCACAACTGGCGCCTCTTCGAAAGAAACACGGCCCCGTAATCGAAGAGATCGCTGTCGGGGTCATAGCCGTTGATTTCCAGGATTTCCGAAACATAGCGGCGGCCGGGGCTTCTCTCGATATGCACAACTACGTTAAGCGAGTCAGCGATGTTGGTCTTGATGGCTCTGTAAGGTAGGTCCACGCCACTTTGCAAGACACAGCTGGTGAAGCGGGCGAGTCCCTGTCTTGCCGAGTTGGCATGGATTGTCGAGAGCGTGCCCGAATGGCCGGTGTTCAGCAATTGCAGAAGATCGAAGGCTTCGCCGCCGCGGATTTCACCGAGGATCAGCCGGTCCGGACGGTGGCGGAGGGCCGCCTTCAAAAGGTCGCGAATCGCGACCGCCGGAAGGCCGTTGTGCTCCCGGCGGGCTTCCAGGCGGACGAGGTTTTGCTGCGCGAGGTGAATCTCTGCCGTATCTTCGATCACCACAATACGCTCTTCGGGAGGCATGAATTTTCCCAGAATCCCGAGAAGAGTCGATTTTCCCGTGCCGGTGCCGCCACTGATCAGGATATTTTTTCGGCTAAGGACGTAGTCTTCGAGGCGGTTGGCGGTGGCGTAGTCAAGAGTCCCGGCCGCGATCAGATCGTGCATCTGAAAATGTCGAGTGTTGAACTTGCGGATGGTTAGAGTCATACCGCCCAGACTGCACGGAGGGATAACAGCCGCAACGCGGCTGCCGTCCGGCAGGCGAGAGTCGAGAATGGGCTTCGCTTCCGAGATGTCGTCGCCAAGACGCCGGGCGATGTTCTTGACGGCGACCATTAGGGCCCGTTCACCAAGCGCTACGCTGGGAACGGGTTCGAGAAAACCGTTTCTCTCGATGAATACGCGGTCGGCGCCGTTCACCATCACTTCACTAATCGAGTCGTCTAGGATCAAGTCCTCGATCGGTTTCAGGAAGGGCAAGATCATTTCGAATCCGTTCATCACAGCGCTCCTCGAGCGACTTGCTCGAAGTAAGACTGGTTGGGATCGTTGTAATAAGGTTTGAGGTAGCAGAACATCGGGGGCGAAGGGTTCAGACCGTCGTAGGCGAGGATGACCGATTGCGCGTTGCGCAGTTCGGTGAAGGTCTTCATGTCGAAGCGGTAATCGGTTTGCGTGTTGTAGCTTTTGGAAGCGACGAGATTGGCTTTGTGCGGGAGCGCCTTGCCGGTCAGCCAGCTCACCTTGGCGTCGTGGCCGCTTTCCGACAAGCCGTAGCCGACCTTGAGCTGATCTTCGCGTCCGCAGAGTACGCTAGCCGAGTGCGCGGAAAAGTCATCGGACAGGGCCAGAAAAATCTTGGTGCGGAAGGTCTGCAGCAGCGTTCGCCAGCTATCGCCTGAGAGCGCGGATTTGAGCGAACTGATGCTCTGAGTGGCGATAATAGGGATGCACTTGGGCTGGCGTGACAGGCTGAAGAATTTTTCATCCCCAATCGGCTCGCTTTCACCGACCGTGGCAAAGTGCTGATACTCATCGCACAGGAAGAGAACTTGGCGAAAATATTCGTTAGGGTGGGCCTCCATCGTGGGGACGCGATTGAGCACGGCACGCTCGAAATCGAGCTTCATCATGACGCCGAGGGCTTTCGCAAGACCTGCGTTCATTCCGATGGGAAAGTTCAGAGCGCAGACCAGACCCTGCTCGATCAACCAAGCGAAGGATGGTAAGGGCTTGCCGAACCGATGATTGGTATTTCTCCCGGGGTCGTAGCATTCCTTCGGCGGGCAGAAGACCTTCTTCACTTTCGGGTTGTCATCGAAAAGCGAGAGAAATACGGAAATTCCCTCGACGATGGAAGTGCGCAGCTTCGGCTCAATTCTCTTCCAGTCGTCCCTGAACCAGCGCTCGACCGCATCGAGTTGTGCGACTTTGTCGGGATCACCTTCACTCTCTATCCGATCATTCGCCCCGGTTCTCTGGTGCAAATCGACTCATCCGAGAGAAAAATCAGCCCGGCGCCGTGGAAAACCGATTTCGATCGGCCGATCTACTTCACGGAGTTGCGCGATGGGTATGTGTGCAGCTGGTGCGAGATTGCCCGCGGAAGGTTGATGGTGATCCCTCACTCGCACGCGCACCGCGAAGTGCGCATCTTCGATCACCCGGCCGAAGCGGAAATCGTCGGTCGGGTTACGGGAGTCGCCATGCGTATCGTCGGCGACCGCTCCCCGGAACCGAGAGCGCCGTCCCGGGAGAAATAACCGTCCGTTTTCGGGTGCTTGCGCGCCGCCGTCTTCGAACGGCGGTTCGCTTCGCTGTCTTGGGTGATTTGGCCGAAGAGGTCGTGCGGGAGCGAGCGCAGCACGGAATGCGCCACGACGCGCAGTTCGTTGCTTCCGAACAGAGCTTTCACGCACTTCACCACCTCCGCGAGCACACGATGCCGCAGCGCGCGCGCCTTTCCAGCGAACGGTGTTTCCCGCTTCTAAGAAAACTCGTTTGACCGCACGCTACCGATAAACCCGAGGCCGCGGCAATTGTGTCAGCGCGATAGATCGAGGGTGCAGATAAGAACAGACCCATCGGGTTCCGGCTGGCAAGAAACTTCGCATGCGCGCCGTCCGCCCAGCATCACAGACAGTTTCCCTTCTTTAATCGTGACGACGCTGCCGGAGACCGGAGAAGGGTACGAGCAATAGAAAATATAAACTGCTTCCCCCAACGCCTGTAGGTTTATTGCCGGTCGCTCAAATTTCGGAAGAGCGGCGGTGAACGGCGAGCAGGCCGTGCCTGGCGAGAGGGCACTACTCGGGGCACGGTTCTCCCGCGTTGACCTCTTCCGGGCGCGTGCATCTACCCCGTGGGGCCGCAGAAGGAGCTGAAATTCGGCTACTGCCTGTAGCTCGATCGGCGGCGAATCGGAAATCTTCCCAGGGTTCTGCCCGATGTGGTTTGGGGCCCATATCGCCGTTCGCTGACATTGCGAAATGTCGCCATTCGCCGACTTCTCCTCTTGTCGCCGTTCGCCGACATTGGTATAATGTCATCGTTCGCTGACATTGGGAACAGGGGTGATAAATGCGCATTCGTACACCGGTAGATCTGGGGGCTCTTATCCGCGAGCGCAGAAAAGCCCTGCGTCTTGACCAGAAGACCCTGGCCGAGAAAGTCGGCGTGAGCCGGCAATGGATTGTCGATGTCGAGCAGGGCAAACCGCGGCTCGAGATCGGCCTCGTGCTGCGCACCGCGGAGGCGCTCGGCATCGTTCTCACCGTGGACAAACCGACAAAAGACACGAGTCTGGCGCAACCCATCATTCTCGATTCGATAGTCGACGCGGCCCGGAAGAGGCGCAAATGAAGATCAGGGAACTGATCGCCATCCTTGACCGTCGCGAGATGGGACGCTTCTTCCGCGACGTGAAAGGGCGCGTCTCGTTCGTCTACGATGAAAAGTGGCGAAACGCCGCCGACGCCTATCCCCTCTCCCTCTCGATGCCCCTCACCCTCGCTGAGCACGGGAATTCAAAAACCGACCCGTTTCTATGGGGATTGTTGCCGGACAACGAAAAGGTCCTCGATCAATGGGGCAAGAAATTTCAGGTGTCATCCCGCAACGCCTTCGGCCTAATCGCGGGCGTTGGTGAGGATTGCGCGGGCGCGGTGCAGTTCGTGCGGCCCGACCGTCTCAACGCCATCCTGGGAAAACAGCCTCCGGAAATCGAATGGCTGACGCCCGGCGACATCGCGCAGCGCCTTCGTTCCCTGCGCGAGGACCACGCTGCGTGGCGCAATCCGCGCGACACCGGCCAGTTCAGTCTCGCTGGCGCGCAGCCAAAAACAGCACTGCTCCTTGAGGAAGGCCGGTGGGGCCTTCCTTCTGGCCGCACGCCGACCACGCACATCCTCAAACCACCGACGGCTCATTTCGACGGGCACGCGGAGAATGAGCATTTTTGCCTTGAGCTGGGACGCGCCATCGGGCTCCCGGTCGCAAATTCGGAAGTCATGCGCTTCAAGGATGAGATCGCCATTGTCATCGAACGCTACGACCGGGTCCGCGCCGGAAATGTCTGGTGGCGCGTCCATCAGGAGGATACCTGCCAAGCTCTAAGCATCCAGCCAACCCGCAAGTATCAGAGCGACGGCGGTCCCGGCGTCCGGGACATCGTCGATTTATTAAAAACCTTTTCCTCGAAACCGCGCGAAGACATTGGTACGTTTCTCGACGCCGTCTACTACAACTGGCTTATCGCCGGAACAGATGCCCATGCAAAGAATTACGCCTTGTTGATCGCCTCGGCAGGACAGGTCCGGCTTGCTCCCCTTTATGATATTGCGAGCATCCTGCCCTATCCCGACATCGACATTCAGAAGGCCCGATCTTCAATGAAAATCGGAAATGAATACCGGCTGAGGAACATCGGCAAATATCAGTGGCAGAAACTCGCCCAGGGCGTTGGCGTCGATCCCGACGCGGTGACAGGTCGCATCGTTGAAATCTCGGACGCCGTCCTCGAAAATATTCCAGAAGTGACGAAGCGCACGAAAAAAGAAGGTCTCGACCATCCGCTCATCGACCTTCTGGCCAAAAAACTGAAGCGCCGCATAGCCGACAGCCGTAAGCTGATCCGCTAAGTCCTACGCGGGATTGCGTCCGGAGTTGCACCAGACAATAAGCCCCTTGCTGAGAAAAAAGTGCGACTTGCACCCTTTGCTTCTCCAAATCGAGGGCGAGAGAGTGGCGCTGCCATCCTTCTCCCGTCCCAGCCGCCATCGAGGCCTGTCGTTGTCGAGGCGGGGCAACTGAACGATCTCGCCACAACCACATGGGCATTGAAGTGCAGCCAGCCAGGGCACGCCCTCGCCTATCGCATACAACCTGTGCTTTTTCAATTGGTCCGGCAGTTCTTCAGCACGCACGATTCTGAACTTGCGCCGGTAGCACCAGGGCGTGTGAACAAACCGAACACAGCGATTCCAGGAATTTCTCATTGGCGCAGAGAAAGCAACGGGGGTCCGATCGGAGGGTCGCAATCACCAATACCGACTTCTTTCAGCAAATGGCCTTTTGATTCTTCCTCCGGTTTGCGGTAGAGCGCGAATTCACCGAGATCACCACGCACCGTCGAAAACCGCTTTCGCCACTGGATTGGCACTGGCCGTGAAACTACCGACGAAACGCTCGCCCGACAAATGCTCGGATTTCCGACTATCGGCTGCCCGAGGGAGCAACGATTTTGGAAGAATCGCGGACGATGCCTTTTTACATCGGATGTTTATCTCTTCTCTGGGCAAAGCGAGACATCAGATATCGGAACTACCAGGAAGAGGAACGTTCGAAGGAGCTGGATCCCAAGGAATTTACGCGCGAACGCACGGTTTGGCCAACGAAGAAAAAACGGCGTTGAGGAGAACCCTTCATGTTCGTCAGAATTCCATTCAGCCCCATCCGCGAATCACTGTATTCCCCGCAAGAGCTGATGGCGGGTCCCGACGCGGCCGACTTCCGTTCCTTCGCGCGCGCACGCCGATTTCAGATGCTTCGCGTATTACATGCGCCACGGTCGCACCGCTCCGAGAGATCCCCTCTCCAGCATTTATGAAGCGCTGCACGACAACTCCATCACGCAGGCCATTCTCGCTTTCCTCAAGGGCCAGAAGAAAGTGGCCGCCGTCATGAGCGGTCACGACGCGCCGCGCGATTCGCAAACATACGCGGCCGTGGCGCGTATGGCGCGCGCGCGGTCACGCAAGGGTTTTTTTCATGACGAGTGGCGGCGGCCCCGGCGCCATGGAAGCGACCACCTGGGCGCGTTGCTGCAAAATGAACCCGACGGCGCCTCAGCGGAGCGCTTCTAAAATTGAAAGCACTGAAAAACCTGCCGGCGGATGCCGCCGAGGTCATCACGCCGGCGGGCAAGATCGACTACAAAATTCTGCGCGCCCTGCATGAGTGGATCACGCCGGCCCTCGCGCTCAGTACCGCTGTCAAACGCCCGGGTGATAGTCTCGCCGTGCCGACCTGGTATTACGGTCACGAACCGACGACGCCGCTCGCGACAAAGATCGGCAAACACCTTCAGAACCGCCTCCGCGAAGACGGGCTCATCACCATCGCCGCGCACGGCATCGTATTCGCGCCGGACAAGGCGGGCACGCTGCAGGAGATTTTTCAGGACGGCGTGCGCAACTATCACCGGGCGCAAACTGATCCGTTCAGCCCGATGGCGTCTTACGACAAGACCTACTGGACGGGGACGCTGCCTGCGCTGCGGCTGCTGGAGGAACTCTACACGCGCAACAAGCGCGACCCCGATTATAAAAAATACGTGCTGGTCAGGAGCGACGAGCCGGAAGCGATCGACTTCCTCGTCAGCAACGCGCCGCCCGCGAATTCCCATCTTCGGCGCCTGAAAAGCCTCGGCTTGCTGTCCTAATCCTCCATTCCATTTTTGTTAGCGAGGGGAACCGTGCAACCAAGACGTAGTCATCAGCCCAGAAGCCAGAGGCACAGCCCAGAGATCTGCAGTGTGGTGCGTTACAGCAGATATCTCCGTGCAGGGCATAACAGCTGACGGCCAGCTTGTCGGCTCTGATCCTCACGAGACCCTCCGGATCAAGTAGTCATGAGCATCTGCGGTGTTATTGGCTACGACTTCCAACACCTTGCACGTCACTTTCAGCACTGCGGGGACGACTTTCTTGTCGATCGAGCCTTTGAACTTCACGGCCTGGTCTTTGATGAACGGCTTCAGCTGGTCGTGTTCGAAATACATAGCTAGTCCAGGCACACCAATAGACATGCGCATCGTTGTTCTCCTTTATTTGTGTTGGAATTTGCTACTGAGGTAGGACTGGGCTGTTTCTCCGGATCTTCTCGGAGATAACCGCCAGGACTTGCCTTCCCGATACCTAACCGAACACCATCAGGAAGTTGATGATCGTTCCTCCTAGAGTGAACATCACGCCATGAGGAGACAGCCCGTGCAGAAGGAAATTGACTCCTTCCGTGATCACGAGTGTCAGACCCTTATGGTCTTCAATCCAATCGAGGACATCTTTCCTGGATGTGAACTCCCTGAGATAAGGAATCTCATCCAGCTTGTGGATTGCTGCCCAGATCAGCGTCCAGAATGCCGCGCCAGCGAGCAACAAACCCACGAACGTTGGGGTCAACAGCATAGACTTCTCCTTTTGTGTTGGATTTGCACTACGCTCCTTTCGTGAGGTCTAAACGCAGAAAGACCCACCGGGGCTCGAAACGTCCTAGGCAAATCGAGTCGGTGGGTCTAACTAGGGGTCTATCCGATTTGAAGTTTTAGCCTCGCGTGTTGCGTCTGGTCTCAACTGGAAATTGAGAGAGTTCTTCCGTGAGCATAACGGGGCGAACACATCAAAGAGCAAGGCTCATCAGGAGCTAACCCGCCGCCGTGGACGATCGCTTACGGGAAGGGGATTTATCAAGTTCTGAGGGAACGGAACGATTTAATAGCTCAATGATCCTCGTTTCGGGCAGGGCCATGCTGTCCGACAACTGTCAGCGGAGACGATACCATTTCACGTCCTGCCGCAAACATCGCTGTAGTAACGTAGTCTTGCAGTACCTTTTTCGACATACGTGTCCTTGCGGACAGGATGCGCGTATGTGAATCAACATGTTCGAATGATACTCCGGTGCCGCAGTCACTTGTGGCGGCGCCTTCACCGGAAGAGCATTGAGGCGCGACGAAGGTGCACGAACGTGAAGAGAAACAGCTTAGCCCTTGCCATCGTCCTGTCGGGGATCGCCCTCGGCACGTTTCACTACAAACTGAAACCCCAGCCGAGCGAACAGGACCTGCAGAACGTGGCCGAAGGCATGTCCAGCCGGACCAAGTGGCGGGGCCAGATCGCTCCTGAATTCGAACTAAGAACCACCCGCGGTGATACATTCCGGCTTTCCGATAACGTCGGCAAGAAAATCATTGTGCTCAACTTCTTCGCCAGTTGGTGCCAGCCTTGCCGAGCGGAAATGCCCGAGCTGAATCGCTACTTCAACGATCACAAAAGTGAACCTTTCCTACTACTAGGAATTGATTCACAGGAGAACCCAGCCACCGTCACAAGCTTTTTGAGCGAACTCAAGGTTGACTTCCCCACGGGGATTGACGCCGGGTCGATCGGTCAGCAATACGGCGTCAGCGGGCTCCCGACAACGGTCTTGATCGGCGTGGACGGCAAGGTGCAATTTTACGAAGCGGGCGCGCTCGCCAATGCAGATGTAGCTTTTGACCCCTTGCGGGAGAAGAATCTTCAGTTCCTGAAGACGGGAAAGGTAATTTCCACCGAGGACTATCGAGTGCTAGCAAAACAGCAGCCCTCGCTCCCTGTAACCAAAACGGAAGCAAATGGATCTTCCGCAGAGGAAAAGCTCAACCCACGTGCCGCCAACATCGCCGCTCGGATGGACTGCACGTGCGGGTGCGACAAAAAAGTCCAAATCTGCACTTGTAACGCTTCGACGAAGATCAAGCACGCCATTGCCACCGAACATATGGACGGCAAATCGGATGCCGATGTTATGAAGTCGCTCAACAAGCGGTTCTGCATGGAGGCCATGTGATCGTCGCAGAAGACGTCCACGTGGAATTTCGCCGCGGCCTGTTGCGCGGAAAAGTTCGTGCTCTGAACGGGCTAAGCCTCGAGGTGCGCGACGGAGACTTCTTCGCACTAGTGGGACAAAACGGTGCCGGCAAATCCACGGCGATGTATTGCTTTCTCGGTCTTATGAGGCCTACCTCGGGCAAAATCGAGGTCATGGGACGGGTTCCGGAACTGGGATCCTCGCTAAACGAAGGCGTCGCCTACCTCCCCGAAGAGCCCCACTATCACCTCTACCTGACAGTAGAGGAAGCCACGCGCTACTACGCCTCTCTATACGGCAAGCGGGTGTCGGACAAGGCTATCCACGATGCCCTCGACCGATTGGGGATGGCGCAATTCAAGACTCTTCCTCTTTCCAAATGCTCGAAAGGTATGAAGCAAAAAGTCGGAATCGCACAATGTCTAATTCGCGAAACGCGACTGCTCTTTCTCGATGAACCGACACGAGGGCTCGACCCGCTGATCGTGCGCGAATTCCGACAGACCTTGCGCGAAATTCATCAGCGCGGCGCGACTATCGTGATGAACACGCACGTACTCTCCGAAATCGAGATGTTGGCCAACCGCGTAGCCATCGTCGATGGCGGCAAGGTTATCGCTCAAGACGACCTGTGCAATTTCCTGACTACCGACCGCGAACAATATAGTGTGACATTCGAAGGCAACGGCAGCGTTCCGGAATATCTCGGATCGGCCGAACGATTGGGAAACCTCGTAGTGGGTAGTGTCCCCAAAGAGCGGCTGTATGACTTCATGGAATTTACTCGAAGTGCAGGCCTCAATCTTCACGATTGCTCGTTGAAGAAATCTTCGCTCGAAGACTCGTTCTTCAAGATCGTCAAGGGCAGTGAAAGGCGACCTCAGTGACGAGTCCGGGACCCATTTCGCCTCGAATTAAGGATCAACGAGAGATTGCACAAAGCCCGGAGAAGACGTCATGTCAGTGTTGCTGAGGGCGAATATTGTGGCGGATTTTGCATTTTACCGGCGCAGCCGGTTGCTTTTGGCGTTTGCGGTTCTATGTTTACTGCTGACCGTTCTAGGCGCGTTACCCGCCATATTCTCCGACTCGGGCGTCGAGAGCTTCAGGACCTTGCAAGCCATCTTCTCCGAACTCAACGGCATGCTACTTTTTCTTGCGGGGGCCATTGGACTGTTCGTGATCTCTTCCCACCTCCGTAGCCGCTGTTTGAAGATGGTGTTCACGAAGCCCTGCCCGCCGAGTGTGTGGCTCGGTTCGGCATTTCTGTCGGCGGTGCTCATCTCGCTGTCTTTAAACGGCCTGATTCTGGGCGGTACGGCGATTCTGTCGCTGATATGGCACGTGCCGGTTCGCGCGGCCTTGATCTTCATCTCCGCCGATAACTTCATCGTGTCCGTTGGAATCGTCGCCTACCTGATGCTCCTAGCAACCCTGCTACATCCCGCACTCGCAGTGACTTTCATTTTGATCTTCAATGCGGAGATGTTTTACGAGTTTCAGGTTTGGGCGCAGGGAGCCATTCGCGCTGGTAACTCAAGCCTGTATCTGCGCGTCTTGGAAAAACTCTTTCACTTCCTCTATCTCCTTTTACCTATGGTCAATCCCTACGGGAAAGAGACCGAGAGTATCCACTCGAGCATGCGCATCGCACATGGTGACTGGAAATACCTCATCTACTCGATTGGTTATGCCCTCACACTTTCCGCCTTTTGCTACTTCCTAGCCCTCTGGGCATTACAAAGGAAACGGCACATCTAAGATTCGGCGACGGACGGGGTACGGAGGAAACGACAAGGTCAGCACACGACTCGTAATTTGTGCCGACGGAGCAAAGAATGTCTAGTGTTCCCAGCTGGAAGGAAATTCCAAAATATCCTGTGATCTCTGGCATGGCGCTCGTTGCGATAGGTGTGACAATTGCTTGGTGGAGCGGCACGAATATGTCGCCCCTGTTTGAGAACGCTGAAATCCGTCGTGGACAGCTGTGGCGTCTTGCGACCAGTATCTTCCCGCATGTGAATTTCTTGCACCTAGCATTCAATCTTTATTGGCTTTGGGTATTCGGAACGACTGTCGAGCGCGTTTACGGCCATCTGAGGACGGGCTTGTTGATCCTGTTTTTTGCAGCCGGGTCGAACTCATTTGATTTTGCCTTCGCTCAGGGAGGAGTGGGTCTGTCTGGCGTCGGGTACGGATTATTCGGGCTGCTTTATGTTCTTTCACGACACGACGAACGATTCAAAGGGTGTCTTGACGAAAGGACCATCAATCTCTTCGTTGGCTGGTTCTTCCTTTGCGTCCTGACTACAGTCACTCACGTCTGGAATGTCGCCAACGTCGCTCATGCAGCCGGCGCTGCGTTTGGTCTGCTCGTTGGTTGCGCCATCGTGCTTCCAAACCGCCGGCTGGTCGCTGGCAGTGCGGCGGTTGTGCTGACCCTATTGGGGTTCGTCGGAGCAACTGCAGCGCGACCGTTTGTGAACTTTTCCAGCCACGGTGGATACGAGGAGGGAAAATGGGGTTACGACGACCTTATTGCTAACCGAAATCAGGAGGCGCTTCGGTGGCTGCGTGACGCCGCACGGTACCAACCAACTGTCCCTTCGTATTGGTTCAATCTCGGCATTGCCTATGAGCGTTTGAATAATCAATCAGCAGCGCTATCTGCTTATTAACGGTGCGGGTTCAGAGGGTCAGTGCAACACTTGCGCGCAGTTTACTCGCTGGAGTTTGAAAACCTAAGGTTTTTCGCGGGCGTTGATTGAGACGCAGCGCGATCCTGTCCAGTTGGGATTGCGTGTAGCCGGAGAGGTCGGTTCTCTTCGGCAAGTATTGCCGCAGCAAGCGATTGGTGTTTTCGTTGGTTCCTCTTTGCCAGGGGCTGTGCGGATCACAGAAGTAAACTTTCACATTCGTGGCTACCGTGAAGGTTTTGTGTTTGGCCATCTCCAGCCCGCGATCCCATGTCAACGATCGCCTTAAAGATGTGGGAAGCCTGCGAATTTGCCGGCTCAATGCGGCGACGACCGCAGCCGTGTCTTTGCTGCGCACTTTGACCAGAGCAGTAAAACGCGAATGCCGCTCCACCAACGTCGCGATGTGACTATTTTTTGTGCCACCTATGAGATCGCCCTCCCAATGGCCGGGCACAGCGCGGTCCTCGATTTCTGCAGGCCTCTCCCGGATGGAGATGGCATCTACGATTTGACCGCGCGCGTCTTTAAAAATATGCGCGTGCTGCGAGCGGCGGATGCGGCGCTTGGAGCGCAGGTGCCCCAGCAGCTCTTTCTTCAGCACTCCGCGGGCTTGGATGAATAGGCTGCGGTAAATCGTTTCGTGAGACACGCGCATGCTCTCGTCCGCGGGATACTGGATCTTCAGCCATCCGGAAACTTGCGCCGGCGACCAGTCCAGAATCAGTTTACTCGCAACCAGCTTCCGCAACTTCGCGTGAATGGCCAGAAGACAGCGCTTGGGCCGCAAGGCTGATTCCCAGGCTTGGTGATCCGCTTCCTGGGCGCGATATTCGGGACGGCCGCCATGGCGTGCGACTTCTCGGCTGACCGTCGAAGCAGCGCGTTCCAGAGCTTTGGCTATCTCGCGAATCGAGGAACCGGAAGCGAGCCCGCGAGAAATGTCCTCGCGCTCAACCGCAGTGAGCACCAGCAGTGAGCGCCGACGAATGGGCGGAACAATCCCACCGTGCTGCGACAAAAAACAATGAATGGAGGTATGCGGCCTGTCCAAGGCGCGCCCAATCCGATGCAACGACTCTCCCGCCTTCCAGCGGCGCCACATCTCAGTCCGCTGCGCCGTAGAAAGCGCCACCCGTTGTCCTTGAGTCATACACACCACCTTTGAACTGAAGTTCAATATTAGATGGTGTTGCATCGACCCATTGAGACCGCCGGGCCTACCAGTTGCAACCAACCGATCCCAAGTATGCTGAAGCTGCTGGAAAGAGCATCGGAACGAACTAATCGTGCGCCGATGAGTCCATCTAATGAGGCAAACGCGTCTAACCAAGAAGAACTCGTCGTTTTCATGACTTTGCCCTTCGGCGTCGATGAATCCATTATTCCAGGTGTTCTCGCCAGCAGGGGAATTCCAGTCCACTTGTCGGAGCGATATCTGGCGCGTCAAGGGCGATATGTCGAGATTCAAGTTCCCGCTTCGCGCCTTGAGGATGCTCGGAGAGCGCTCGATGACGCAAAACGGGTCGGAGAACAGCTAAAGGCGGGAAACGAAGATTGATGCGGTTCCGAGCTCTCTCTTGGCGCCCTCAATTCATTAATCGACCCTCAGACCCCTAATCCTGATCCAAGCTTCTTGGCTCGATTGGCGGCTGGACATCCGGAGGTGGACAGTGACTCACGAAATCGTCGATCCCGAACCGCACTCGACGCTCAAGTTCGGAGAGGGATGGGAATACATCCCGCACTGGCTACGAGTCGTGTTGTGCGCAATTGCTATCGCCGCGATGATCCTGATCGTGTACTTGACGCGCTGAACTGTCCGGACTTCCGACAAGTTTTTTTCACTCCCCCGGTTACGCAAGTCACCAGGCGCTATGGATGACTTGGCAGATCGCGCGTGAGACACACGCTTAGTCTGTCGAGCCCGCCCCAGGCATCGAAGAGTTGCTTCGCGTTGGTTTTAATCTCTTCCAAAGTGCGTGGCCTGCCGTTTCCGGAATAAGCATAGATTAGATATCCGACACCGCCGTCTTTTCCGCCCGTTCGCGGACTCGACTCAATGCCCAAGTCTTGGGCAAGAGCGATTGATCCTTCTCCGACCGGAAGGTTGGACGCGCTTACGTCCGCGATAATGGCCCCGGAAATTCTTCCATGCTGAAAGTTCACGACCGTCGCGAAGTCGCCTAACGAGTTATCGGGACTTCGCTATTGGATGATCTCTCGTTGCACAGCCGATGCACCCAAAAGCTTTGCATTTAACGAGCCACCGGCAAAAAGCATCTCGTCCAAGGCAAGATTTACGATCCGAGAATCGAGTGCGACTCCGTCGCCGCTCTCAAGACCGATTTGAGCTGACCGACGCATCAGTTCTTTGATAAATGCCGCGCTCGCATTCTCGGTCCGTTTCACGAGTAACTCGACGATATCATGCGAAATCGTAAGCTCACGAGCGTACAGTCGAACCAGTTGACGGCGAGCCTTTTCATCCGGCAGGGGAAATTCAATGGCTTGATCAATTCGTCCTGGCCGCGACGCCAGAGCAGTCTCCAGTTGCTCGGGTCTGTTAGTCGTGAGAACAAATAGGATTTCGGCATCCTCGCGAAGCCCATCCATTTCATTCAATAGTTTGTTCAGTAGGCTCTCTTCGCATGGGCCGTTCATGTCCTCCCGCTTGCGGGCGATTAGGTCGACATCTTCGATCACAACCATAGCTGGCTGCAGGAATCTGGCTAGCTGAAAGTAATGGTCAAGATATCCCACTTGCTCAGACGTAATGAGCAACGTCGTGTGGTCAGGCAGTTGGCTGGCCAGATAGTGAATCGTGTGGGTCTTTCCTGTGCCAGGTGGGCCATAAAACAGTAGCCCTTTCTTGATCGTGACCGGCCCGATTTGTTAGTCCAGGAGAAGTGAGAGTTTTTATATCACAGCCCTGGGCTGTGAAGTTGGATTTACTCCCCAGGGGCTACAGGCCGCCGGCGCCGGCGGCCTGTAGCCCAGCGCCGAGTGCGGACGCAGCGTGTTGTAGACCACCCGCCATTTCTCGATCACCACCTGGGCCTCCCTCAGCGAATAGAAAATCTCTCCGTTCAGGCATTCATCCCGAAGCTTCCCGTTGAAGCTTTCGCAGTAGCCGTTCTCCCAAGGACTTCCCGGTTCGATGTACAGCGTCCCCGTGCCCACTTTGGCCAGCCATTCCCTCAGCTCTTTTGCTACGAACTCCGGACCATTGTCCGAGCGAATGTTTTCCGGTATTCCCCGAAAAAGCATCACGTCCGCAAGTGCTTCGATCACTTCATACCTCCCAAGCCTTCTGGCCACGCGGATCGCCAAACACTCCCGGGTGTATTCGTCGATCAGCGTCAACATCCGCAACATTCTGCCGTCGTGCGTCATCGCGCTCACGAAGTCGTAGCTCCACACATGGTTCGCCCGCGCTGGTCGCAGCCTCACGCACGACCCATCGTTCAGCCACAATCTTCGGCGGGGCCGCTGTTTCTGCGGTACTTTCAGCCCCTCACGACGCCAGATGCGCTGCACCCGATCCTTGCCTACCTGCCAGCCAGCACTTTGCAACAGCGCCGTAATTCGCCGGTAACCGTAGCGCCCGTATTCACTGGCCAGTGCTACGATCGCTTCCGTCAGCGCCTCTTCGTCGATCCGCGGGATCGCGGCATAGCGTTGTGTCCTTCGCCACTGCCCCAGCAGCCGACAGGCATGACGCTCGCTCACTTCGTATTCTTCGCGCGCATGCTCCACCGCACAACGCCGCCGCTCAGGGCTTAGAAGTTTCCCGAGGCCACGTCCTTCAGGATCTGCTTCTCCAAAGACAGCTCCGCGACTAAACGCTTCAGCTTCGCGTTCTCTCGCTCTAACTCCTTCAGCCGTTTCGCTTGATCTAGCTTCAGGCCGCCGAATTCTTTTCTCCAGCGGTAGTACGTCTGCACCGTGATCTCTGCTTCCTTGCAGGCTTGTGGTGTGCTTTTCCCATTCGCTATTTCCACTTCAATCTGCCGCAGCAGCGCCACGATTTGCTCCGGCTTGTGTTTCTTCATCGGCATGTCCAGCTCTCCTTTAGAGTGATTTTCTCTCACTCCCGCTGGACTAATTCAAGCCGGTCAGGTCAATGGAACCTCCCGCTCCGGTCAACAGTATCGTCCGACCTGAAACAATCTTGTCTATCGCGTTCGTGGGCATCAAGACAGTCACTTCAGAAGCCAATCGTATCGTCTATCGGGATTTAGTTCCATCCAAACCGTGATTGGTTCACCTTCTTATCTTCAGCTTTTGCATGTAGATCGGGCTGCAACGGCTATAAGAGACCAGATGCAAAATCCCCGTACGGACCGCGCCATTACGCTGGCCGATAGTTCCAGTTGTACTAGGACGCTAGAGACATTCGTCCACTGGCGTAGCAATCGAATTGGGGATACGGTCGCCGACCACTTGCCTCGAATAACTAGGTTAGGCAGTGAAAAATGCAAACTGAGCGTGGCATTCGGCAAAGACCGGAGATCTCATACAACACTCTGAACCGAAAGCTGGCGATGAGGTATCAACAATGGTTGACCGTCCAGCACTACAGCCACGGAACGAAGAGAAGTTACATGAGAACGGTCCACTTCTATCTGCAATTCCTCGGGAAGAAAGCGCTTATGACCGCGACGCATCTCGATGTTCGGCTGTTCATCGCACGCCTTTCTGGGCAGGGAGCAACACTGTCCCGCGCGTACTTCCATCTCCAGGTGCTGAGGGGATTCTATGATTTTCTCAATCTCGGAGGGCTTGTCAGCTACGTCGCTCCAAGGCTAATCAGAATCCGTCGACCTCCGAAGCTACTGCCGCGGCTGTTAAGCGAATATCAGATCCGGCGCCTTATTGCCGCAACCCAAACCTTGAGGGATCGAGCGTTGGTCGAGTTCTTTTACGGAACAGGATGTCGAATGAATGAAACGCTGCTCCTGCGGGTGGAAGACCTGGACCTCGAAGGCCGCCGCGCTCGGGTGGTCGGAAAGTACGGGAGAGCACGCATTGTCTTGCTTACCCCCAGTGCCGAGACCGCTGTCCGTACTTATCTCAACGGACGCCAAACTGGGTTTGTTTTTCAAGAAGAACCGGGGGCGCAGAAGGGATTCGTGGCAACCTCGGGCAAGTTTTGGGTAGGGACGTGGAGGGATTACAGTGAACCCGGCCCTCCTTTCCGAACAAAACGGAAATATTTAGGATCGAGATTAGCGCTGACGTACGACCAAGCCAAAGCAAGATTCGATCAAATCACCAAGGAGGCTTGCTTGATTCGCCCGCAGAGCAACCGGCCTCTCAACCGTTCTGCCGTCGATCGCGTACTGGACACTTTACGTCGGCGCGTGGGTTTAGGACGCATCACTTCCCATATGTTTCGACACAGTTTTGCCACGCATCTTCTGGACCACGGTGCAGACATACGGGTTATCCAGGCGCTTTTAGGACACGCGCGAGTGTCATCGACCGAATATTACGTTCATTTGAGCCGAGCGAAAATAAGTGCCACCTTTTACAAATGTCACCCCGATGGAGGAAGCCATGACGCAGCAACCGGGCGGCAAGATGCGACAGAAAAAACGTCTAACAGCGGATGAGCTGCTTTTTCAACCCTGGTTTCTGTGTTCAGAAATTGCGCAGGCGATCCGGGTATTAATCCCGCCGGGCTACGAAAGAAAAATGCGAGACTACTTCGATGCGTATGGATGCATGAGATGTAATCGCGATGATGCTGTCTACCAATCCAATGGGATGTGCAAATCGTGCGCGAACACAATCAGAATTCGTCTTCGAAAATGCATTCGGCGACGTTTGGAAGGGCCTCGGGAAATCGTGCCAGCCCCGATGTTAGTTGGAATCCCGAATAGAGCTAGTAAACTACTGCGAGGAATTTCGCGTGGGGGTTCCCCAAAGAAGGGGCCTCGAAACCACAGCGCTCCGCCTAACCCCGCGCTCGATGCCTACAAGACGCTCGTTGACCCATTTAAAGCGACGCGCCGCTTGTAGTCCTCATGTGCGCGTCCAATGCCGTAGCCGCTAAAATACCAAATTTGACAGGACAATTACGACCCCAGCGACGATGGTTCCTGCGACAATTGCGAACAGGAACCAGTCGAACCGCAGTCGTCGCCGCGGAACTGCCAGCATATATTCCGAGTAATCCTGTTGAAAGATGGGGGGCGACGGATGATGTGCGACACGCGCCATAAGAAACAATTCCACCAGGAGTTGTCTTATTAGAGAAGGTATATACCTTAACAGTACATATCAAGTAGGTGCTAAGTAGTCGAGCGGTGCACGGTTTCGCCGTGAGAATTGTATTGATCGCCCCAGAACTCAGGCGCGGCGGAATCGAATTCAACGCCCAGCTTGTGAAAGCCGGTGGGTTCTTTGCTTCCGGACCAAACGACCCGACCACGGACCCGAAGACCGGTTTTCTTGCTGTCGATCATCAGGATCGTGCCCTCGGCCCAATTCACCGGAGAGAGAATTAGAGCGCCGTGGAGGTTGATTACGGCCGTGACAACTTCCAGGGATTCGCCATTGGAGTGAATTTCCAGTGGCACAGTTGCCAGGATGCGTGGGCTTCGTCGGTGTTCTATGGTGGACATTCTGATTGGCTACGCGACACGAATCGCGGGACGGCGCCGTTTGATTCGATGGCGCTTTGCCAATCGTTGGGCAAGTGCCATGAGCAATTCCCTGTCGTCAGTCTCCGTGGCAGCGATGGCCGCGACAAGCTTTTCGCGTTCAATTTGTTCCCTTGGGGTCGGGCGCCATTTCGCAGCTCCGGACGCGGATAGTGGATCGACTTGCAGTGGAACTGCACCCTTGGAGAAGAATTCTGCCAGAGGTATTCCGAGAGCGATTGCATATTTTTCGATGGTTTCGACGCTTGGAACCGTATGTGCGTTTTCGACTCGACTTGTATAGCAACGCAGTAATCCGGTTCGAATTTCCAATTCGCCTTGGCTGAGTCGCCGGCCCTTGCGGAGCTCTCTGAGTCTGCGGCCGATTTCCATACTCTGCACAATACCATGCTGACGTGGGAAATAACGAGATAGTATTAATGCTGACGTTCTTAACCCGTCATCAGTAGTTTCCTGTATACAGCCCAATTCACCGGTTCTGAGTTCGTGGACGGTTCGAATGGCCTGCAATCTGTTTGACCACTCGAGGGAGTCCCGAGAGATCGGTCAACCGTTGACCCTGTCGCAACCAGGGGTCCTTGAGATGGAGTCGAAGCCTCGTTCGGTCTTTCATTTGTGGCAGGACGTAGTAATCCAAGAATGCGGTGTTGTTTCCGTTCAACCGCGCCACCAAGGTCACGAACTTACATTCAACAGCGATTGGATCGACCTGCCATCGGATCGTTTCCTTCCAAACACGAATCACTTTACGAATCAAAACAGAAACGACGCTGCCGTTGGAGAATCGCAGCCGGCCTCGCCATCTTGCGTTCCGTCTCACGATAGAAACATCGGGCGCGAACAGTTCGTTGATTTGTTTCAAGAGTTGCTCGCGCAGGGTCAGAATGCGGTACCGCGTGTCTACGAGGCGGAAGTGGTCAGCACAAACGTATCCGATTAGCTCGTAAGCGCGGCGCAGGCTGCCAAAGCGTTCCCGGTACGTCGAGGGCGAGGGCATACCGTCGGTCTTTTGGATCAACGAGAGCGATAGTCGTCCGTTTGCTGCAAGCAAACGACGCAGGGCATCGAGCACTTCGTCATCCGACTTATCAAATGTTCTGTCTTTGAGCACCTCCTGGGCTGAGTCGAAAGTCACGGAGTCAATGATGGGTTCATAGGCGCCGGGTGTCAGGACCCATTGCGATCTCGGTAATTTCACGGTCGGCGTGTAGAGTTTGCGAGAAGTCCTGCCGAACAAGTGACATCCGCAATATTTTGGGTGAGTGAGGATATTGTAGACAGCCTGATAGTCCCATTGTGTGCCGAAGTATGCGGTTCCTCTCCGATTCAATTCGCGCGCAATTGCGTGCACCGTTCGCCTTTCCGATAGAAGCATCCTGAATATGTCTTTGACGACTTGGACCTCGTGTTCCGGACCGGGAACGAGAATCACGCGATCCGTCGCGATGCTCTTCCTTTCTCCCGAAGCGAGAGATTGTTTCGGAACCCTATCCGAAGACACAAGTAGCCGGCGCAGTCCGTAACCAGGCGATCCACCCTGCTTAAAGCCGAGCACCGCGAGTCGTTTCTGGCCCTCGAAGACTTTGACGCCTAATTCGCGGCTGTACTCCCCCGCCATCGTCCTTTTCAGGGCCTTCATGATTAAGCTGGGCAGACTTCCGTCGTTTGCGAACGTCTCTGCGCAGTAATGGATCGGCACGCCGGCTGACTTGCACAGGAACTCGTAGTGAGCCGATTCGTCTGTGTCTTGAAAGCGACCCCAGCGGCTGACATCGTAAACAAGGATTGCGCGATAAGCTGACCCACGAACGACGTCTTGCAGTAGTTGTTGAAGGCCAGTTCTTCGCCTA
>CAWENN010000007.1:0-124534 GCA_963810565.1 uncultured Acidobacteriota bacterium | reverse complement strand
GTGGACGAGCGGACCACACGGCATGCGGGGTACGAAATCAGTCAGCGGAAGCGCAAACGAGTGGAGCAAGTGTTCGGGTGGATGAAGATGGTCGGGGGGCTCAAGAAAGTGAAGCTGAGAGGGATCGACAAGGTCGGGTGGCTGTTTACCTTCACCGGAGCCGCCTACAATCTCTGCCGATTGCGAAACCTGATGGCTAGAACATGAAACGGAGCTTCGATTCGGTCACGCCGAGTCGATAGAGAATATCCAAAGCGGTCCCTCACAGCTCAGCGATAACTCGATAACTCAAGAAATCATAAAGAAAAGCTTGAAAAGCTAAATTCTTCAACAAGCTGCTAGATCCAAATCGCGAGTCGGACGATATGGGCGATGCGTCCACAACTCGAAGAGCAGTGCACCCTTGAGGACAAACTGGTCCCGGTATTTTGATTCGGACAAACGATAAAGAAATCGTTCCAAGCCATACTTCGTCAGAACTAGGCCGAAGTCCTCGTGCCTTTCTTGCGCCCTATTGAAGAGTCTTTGGCGAACGGAAGCAGCAAGATTTCGGGGTTTCTCTCGGCTCACTGGAGAGACTCCAGATATGGGCGCATAACATTCGCCACTCTGCATGCTTTGGCCGCTTTCCAAATGTCGTCGGTGGTCGCTCGTCTTTTTCTTTTACATTCGCGAAGAGCTTCAAGTGCAACGTCGAGTCCAATCTTGTTCCTGTACCTGAAGCAATCTGCGACCGTTTTTGCGGGGGAGTAGACTCGAACCGCGATGCCTTCGATAGAGTGTTCTTGAACTCCGTAGATCAGTGTCTTTTGTGAGAAGCGAACAATGCGAAGCGGTGGATTGTCGAGCTTGGGGAGGCGTGCTTTTTCGCCGATTGCGAGCCATACCTCGAACGGTGACTGAGTTGTTAGGTCGTGGAATCGAAGCGCCGATAGAAGGCAAACTACACCCTTGGGCACTCGCTTCGAGGCCTGTGCAAGACTGTGATGTTCGGTTGGCTTCGCTCCGCGCGCGGTATAAAGACCGCGACCAACACGCGTGATCGCGCCTTGCTCAACAGCCAGGCCAAGATACAGTCGAGGAATCCCGTGTGCGCGGAGGTCTCTAGGCCGGAGTATCCCAGCCTTTTTCACGAGTTTCACGATTTCGGCAACGAGGTGATCGGGCATAGCAGTGTCTTTACGAAACGTCGGTATATATAAACAACTACCGACGTATTGTAAACAGAGAAACGCTAAAAAGCGAGGATTTCCGAGAGCCAGCTTAGACGCGAGATTGCGAGGCCGACGGTGGACGGGGCGGGAGTATAAAAAACCAGCGGTTCTCGTATCTGGTACTGCTGTGCCAACTGTGCTAGCTGTGCCAGAACGTTTTGGGGAGAACTCCTGCTTTTGACAAATTGGTATCGCGCAGGCGAGCCTGGAGTGAACCCCTATTTTGAGACAGTTTTCGGTGGCCACACTCCCGAAGCGCCTGCCTACTGAGCACGGGCTCTGCAGGCGTCCGCACGACGCTGTTCTTCGTTCGCGGAAACAAATCGGCGGAAAACCATGGAAGTCGCGGGCACTCCGGGTCGTTCGAATCATTACCTGTTGTTTTCCAAAAGGAAGTGTGACACGATGATTCCTGTGGGAAACCCAAAGAGCGACTCTATGACTGAAAAAACGGATGTTCTGCAGGGAACGCTGGCGCTGATGGCCCTCAAGACGCTCGATGTGCTCGGTCCGCTGCACGGCTATGGAATCGCGCGGCGGATCGAGCAGATCAGCGGGGATCTGCTGGCCGTGAACCAAGGCACTTTGTATCCCGTCCTGCTGAAGCTGGAGCAGGAGGGCGCGATTTCGTCTGAGTGGGGCGCATCGGAGAACAACCGCCGAGCGCGTTTCTATCGCCTGACACGGTTGGGACGAAAGCTGCTCGAGACCGAGACCCGGGACTGGGAGCAAACGGCGGCGATCATTGCACGATTCTTCGCGGTGAAGGCGGAGGATTTGACATGAGATTCCTGAGAAGGTTTCTGGCGCGGCTCAAGAACTTTGCCACCGGGCGACAAGACGACAAACGGCTGCGGGAAGAGATGGAGGAGCATCTGGCGCGGCAGACGGAGGAAAATCTGCGCGCGGGGATGAATGTGGGAGAGGCACGGCGGCAGGCTGTGATGAAGTTCGGAGGGCTGGGGACAGTGAGAGAGGATTACCACGCAGAACAGGGGCTGCCGTTTTTTGAAAACCTGCTGCAGGACTCGCGCTTCGCGATCCGTATGCTGGCCAAGTCGCCGGGGTTTACGGCTATCGCGGTTCTGACGATGGCCCTGGGGATCGGCGCGACCACGGCGATTTTCAGCCTGGTCGATGCGACGCTGCTGCATCCGCTGCCCTATCCGCACCCGGAGGAACTGGTACGCATCGAGGACGATCTGCCTGGTGCGGGCGCTACGGACGTGGGCATCTCGATTCCAGAGTGGAAGGATCTGCAACGTTCGGGAATTTTTCAGTATGTTGTGCTGGAGATTTTCGGGTCGGCGAACCTGACGGGTGCATCGCAGCCATCGCGGATGCAGTATGAGGGGGTGTCGCCGGCGTATTTTGCGATGCTGGGGGTGAAACCGGAGCTGGGGCAGACGTTTGATCCCAAGGATCAAACGCCGGGGTTCACGCTGGATGTGGTGATCACTGACGGGTTGTGGAAGCGGGCTTTCGGGAGCGATCCGCACATTGTGGGAAGAAGTTTGCGGGCGGACAACGATTTGTATCGGGTGATCGGGGTGATGCCGCCGGGTTTTCACGACCCGGGGCGAACCGTGGGCGAGAGGAATACGGAACAGTGGGCGGCGTTGGGTTTTTCGGATGATCCGGCTCAGGCCCCGAACCGCGGTTTGCGGTTCCCCCTGGAAACGGTCGGGCGCCTGAAGCCGGGGCTGACGGTCGCAGCGGCGCAGAGCCACCTGGACGCGTTGGTTGCTTCGTTGCGGGAGCAATTTCCGGACGCTTATCCGGCCGACAGCAAGTGGACGGTGCGGTTGGTGCCTCTGAAGGAAAACGTGGTGGGCAACGTTCGGCAGTCGCTGATCCTGCTGTTGGGCGCAGTGGCGCTGGTGCTACTGATCGGGTGCGTGAATGTAGCGAATCTGCTGCTGGCGCGGGCCAGCGCGCGATCACGGGAGATGGCGGTGCGCCAGGCGCTGGGAGCGGCAGGCAAGCGGCTGGTGCGGCAATTGCTGACGGAGAGCCTGCTGCTTTCGCTGCTGGGCGGAGTGGCGGGGTTGGTGATTCTGTTCTGCATGAAGGGATTCTTGCTGCGGCTGATTCCGGAGAGCCTGCCTCGGCTGAACGACCTCTCGATCAACTGGACTGTGATGCTGATCGCGCTGGCGGCTTCGATCGCAGCCGGGGTAATTTTCGGGCTGGCGCCCGCGAGGCAGGCAGGGCGGTTGAATCTGGCAAATACGCTCAGGGTGGAGGGGCGTGGGTCGAAGGGTTCCACGCAGCAGACGCGCACGCGGCGCGTGCTGGTGGTGACGGAGTTTGCGCTGTCGCTGGTGCTGATGGTGGCCGCGGGCCTGCTGCTGCGCAGTTTTTGGGAATTGTACAAGGCGCCGCTGGGATTCAATCCGCAGCATGTGATGTCGGTTCAGTTGTGGCTGCCGCAACCCAACGATCCGAAGACGGACATTTATGGAACGGCTGCTCAGGAGGCAGTGTTTGCGCGCGAATTGTTGCGGCGTAGCCGGTTGCTGCCGGGAGTGCAGGAGGCGGCGCTGGGAGCGGAGCCGTCGATTCCGCTGCACCACGACCGCAACCGGAGCGCGCTGATCGTGGAAGGACGCCCGACACAGAGCAAGCAGCCTCCCTTGGTCGAGCGGTCGCAAGTTACGCCGGAATATTTTCATTTGCTGAAGATTCCGGTGCTGCGGGGCCGTCTATTCAACGACGGCGACGACGAGAATGCGCCGCAGGTCGCCGTGATCAACCAGGCGATGGCGGAGACTTACTGGCGCGGCGAGGATCCGCTTGGGAAGCGGCTGAAGCTTGGCCCTGGGAGGGCTGGGGTTGGCCAACGTGCAAGCAAGACCTGGATCACGATCGTGGGAGTGATCGCGGATGCTCGAACCGAGTCGCTGGCGAACCCGAGCGTTCCGCAAATCTATCTGAGCCTGTACCAGGAGACGCCCAAGGAGCTGGCCGTCTTTCTGCGTGGAGACCTGAATGCGAGTGCGATACCGGGAGAGGTGCGCGCGATGGTGCAGTCCGTAAACCCGGAGCTACCGGTTTACGGGGCGCAGACGCTGAACGATGCAGTGACGGCGTCGCTGGAACAGAGACGATTCTCGATGGATATTGTGGCGGCGTTTGCGGTGACGGCGCTGCTGCTGGCGGCGCTGGGAATTTACGGGGTGATCTCGTATATCGTGAGCGAGCGCACGCGGGAAATCGGCATTCGCCTGGCGCTGGGGGCGCAGAGGGGAAAGGTCATGGGGATGGTTCTGCGCCAGGGACTGGGGCTGGCGATGGTCGGCGCAGCGCTGGGACTGGTGGGGTCGGTGATCGTGTCGCACCTGATGGCAGGGCTGCTGTATGGCGTGAGCCCCACGGATCTGCTGACGTTCGCGGGGGTCACCCTGTTGCTGACCGCGGTCGCGTTTGCGGCCTGTTATCTCCCCGCGCGGCGGGCAATGCGTGTCGACCCGATGATCGCACTGAGATATGAGTAGTGTTTCGAAGTCTTAAATCCGAAGCTTCCCTCTGTCATTGGAGGTGATGGTGCGGGAAGTGCCGAGGCAATCGGACTGGGAGTCACCAGCGTCAAGGTAGTCATCCGGTCCAACTTCGATTTTTGACCGATTCGACTCAATAACGGAGCGGCCGGATGGGAGTAAGGGGGGATAGCCGTTTTCTGGTTGGCGCTTAGGCAACTTCGTGGTGTCCCGTCTTCTAGGGGCGTGGTAATCGCCGCGACTGCGTGCGTCGGGATTTGCTGCGACACAACGTGCGACCAACGGCAACCTGTCTAGTCAACCTTCCTCGCCGCTCAGGGTTGCGCTGGACTTGCTTGCGGCTGCGCGGCGGACGCGGTCTCTGCGGATAATCGAGAGTTTCTCAAGCGATATCCGGCCCGCGTTCGCACATGGTACTTCTTGGATTGCCCGTTCGCGAGCTTCACGGTAATGGTGCGCCAGCCGCGATTGGGATTCGGCATCGGGTAGTAGCTGAGAGAATAAAGATGAGCCAAGTCGTCCCGGATCGAGGCAAACGCGTTTTGTTCGTCTTTCCAGTTTCTGGCGAAATAAACTTTACCGCCGGTGGCCGCGGTCATCCGTTGAAACACCGCGTTCGAGATCGGCTCCAGGTGCGCTTGTTCCGTACTGACCATATAGATGGTTGTGCCGGTTGATTGGGCCAACTCAGCCACCTGCTCGGGCGGCACGGTGCTGGCGTTGTCGGGGCCATTCGAGAACACCACGATCACCTTTCTCCCGATGAAGTGCGCGGCGTCTTGCACCGTCAACAAAAGGCAATTGTAGAGCGCGGCATCGTCTCCCGCCACAGTAGTGCGCGCAACACGCATGACTTGCGCGCGGTCAGCCGTCAACACGGTGCCGCGAGAAAGGTCGCGGCTGTAGGAATAGAACGCGACTTTGTCCGCGCCCTCGAGGGAGCGCACGAAATCGGCGATCGCATCCTGTGCAAACACAAAACCTCGGTACATGTAGTTGCTCGTATCGAACAGAACAAAAACGTTTGCTCCGGTTACCAAGGACGACAGCTCGCTTGCAGAAACTCGCTCGCCTGTGTCCGTCTGTGGGGACTGAGGGGGACCGGGCGGGTCGGGGACTTGAGCATCTGACGACGAAGCGTTTGACACGGCACGGACGGTTTCATTGCCTTCCCCGAATCTAGCGATCGTTTCCGGGATGCCGTCCTCGGTGACGACGAAGTCCTTCGGGTGCAGCCCGGTAATGTATTTACCTTTGTTGTCGGTCACCGCCACGTTCAACTGCACCAAGTCCACGGTGACGTTGATGCGCGGCGGGCTAACTTCCTGGGCCACAGCGGAGGTTGCAAAGAAAGCAGAAACCGCGAAACAAAAACCGACAAACAGCAGGAGTCGCGTGAGCATGATGGACCTCGGTCGTACTGGCTGCCTCATCTTCGCAAGGGTCATCGAGCAACGGGTGGATTGCCCGGCCTCGCCGTCGCTGTCTAAGGCTGTGTTATACCAGCGCTCGACGGCAGCAACGCGAGCTTGCCCTGCCGAAACTCTTCTCCCGTTTCGCGCATCGCGCGAAGCAATGCCGGCCAATCGTTCAGGTCGGTGGCGAAAATCTTCGAAACCATGCGTACTGTGAGCTCGGGCGCCAGCTGATTCAGCGCCACCGGCGCATAGCCCATTTCGTCAGCCAGGCGAGCCCAATACAAATTCGTTGAATCCCACGTTTCGGCGAGCAAGCGGCTGGAATAACCCTGGAACATCGGGAAGGGAGCCAGGTTCAGCAGTTCGCGGCCATAGGTTCGCGCCAATACCGGATGCGGTACCCCGAAATCTCGCGAAAGGCGTTCCCAGCTCAGATCAGCGGGATGCTGCCGTGACAATTCCTGCAATTCTCGTCCCGCCGCTCCCCATGACGAAGTGTCGCTTGGGAATTTGCGTCTAAACTCCGCGGTGAGATAGAAGGTATCGGCCGGTGTGACCAGCGAAGAGACTTCGCTCAGCCGTCCCGCTTGCAGCGCATCATCCAACTGCGCCGCGCGCCGGGGAATCATGCGGTCGGAGAACATGACGATCACCTTGGCGCGCAGTTCCGCGTTTTGTGCCGCCGATGCGACGAGTTCCTCTCCCGCGCGTTGGTAAAGCGCGACGGCATGCAGCTCCGTCGGGCTCACGTTCCACCAGCGCGGCAAGACGGAACCGGCCAAAACGCAGGGAGTGACGTCTGGCCAGATCAGAGCCTGCACGTTTTCCGGAGAAATGAAATCTTGCTCGAGTTGGGCCAGCTCGTACGGTAAGTCCGCGAGCGATCCGACGAGGTGAGCGCCCCCACCCGCCGGGGAGCCGATTCCAAATACCCGGGGCTTCTGCCACACCGAGTCTTCAATCCCTATCACGGTTTCACCGGCGAAATCGTGGGATCGCACCAGAAGCGGATTATTGTGGAGAGCCTGAGCACCGGGCGGTTCGTAATAGGCGTAATTCAGCCCGACGAGCGTGTCTCTCAAGAACGGCACAAGTTCTGCGCGGGCTTGCTCTAATTCCGCGCCGGCAGCCTTGGAGCTGACAATCTTGGCGACATCGTTCCGCATTTCCAAGTCAGTGTGGCGGTTGTTATAAGTTCCGGTGGTAAATTCGGTTCGCTCGCCACTGGTAAAGATCGGCCGCGGCATCTGGAATTCGTTAAGCTCTTCGGCGAGCGGGAGCAGGTTCGCGTCCGGCGGATTTCCGTGCGCCGTAGCGCGCAGGCCGTCCCCTAGCGTTAGAAGAGTATCGAGGGAAACGAGACGCTGGTCGTCTAGTACGAGCCGAATCCGATCGGCCACTTCCCGATGGACACGCTGGCCCTCCGTATCCGTTTGGCGCGGACCAGCCATTAACTCCACAATTTCATCTTGCGAGCGCCGCGATTCGCCGGTCGCCGCGCGCACGACCTGTCCGAGCGAGTTGCGTCCCGCATCGAAAAGCTGATCGGATGAAGACACGTGCGAGAAAGGCTTGATCATTTCCTGAAAGGATTCATCCTGCTTGGCCCCGGCGATCTCGCCTTGGCGAGCTAGAATTTCCCAAAGCCCGACATTGGCTTCAAAAATTCCCATCGCGTTGCCGCGCAGCGTGTGGTCGGGAATTTTGCCGAGGGATTCAGCGGTCGTCACAAAAGCTGTGATGGACCCGTCGCCCAGCTCCGGGAACTCGGAGAAGATCAAGTACTGGTCGCGAAATTGGCGGTATTTGAGGGCCATCAGCGAGACCGCGGATGGGCTCAGGCGATGGCCTTCCGGACGCTTGGCGTCAATTTCGCTGAGAGTGAGAAAGGCGTCGGTCGGTCCTCCGTCAATATACAGCCGGGATAGCGCGATCATAACTTCCAGCAGCCCGTCGGATGTCTTCCAGCCCTTGGTTTCCACCTGCGCGCTGTGCGCGGCTTCGGTGACGGACTTCTGTTTGAGAATGTTCTTCCACGCTTGAATGCCTCCAGGAACGTGCGGACTGCCGTCGGGCTCCCATTGCAGTCGAGTAATCAACAGCAGGAGCGTGGGATCCGGACGGAACACCGAGGCCGTCGCGCTCGGGGTCGCACTCCTTCCGCGCAGCGCTTGGTAGTAAGGCCGTAGCCGGGAAGTTTCGACGAAGTGCGCTTGCTGCTCGGGAGGTACCCGCGAAAGCGAATCAAAATAGGCGGCCAGCCAGCCGTCGTCTTTGTTGAGCAGCCGCGGAATAAATTCCGATGGCGAATGCGGGTTTGCGCCAACCAGGTCCCTCCAAGCAGGTTCGGCAGAAGCTCCACCGGGCACGACGACGCTTCCGGAGCGAACCAGGAGGTAGCTGCCGTAGAAATCCAAATTGGTAGCGAGCGGGACCAGTTTTTTCATTCCCGGCGAGTGCTGCAGAGTGGCTTGCGTTTCGGGATCCATATGCGCCCATGCATAGTAAAGATGGGCTAGCGATTGATCGTGTACCAGCACATCCAGCAAAGTGCGGCTGTTTTCGTCGTTGCTGCCGTGTTTACTGGATGCCCCCCAATCGCGCTCCGACAAAAATATGGGTACGAGGGAGCTCGGGTACGGATAGACGAACGGCGCGCCACCTTGCAGAGTTTTCTCGAGTTCGGGGAGAGGAAACCCGGAGTCAATCGTAAGGAACGCTCTTCGCGCATCCGCGGTCTCCACGTAGGTGCTGCTCTTTCCGCAGTCCGGGCGTGTGCGGTAGCCCAGGATGTCCAGCAATTGCTTCGCGTCGCCGCAATTGGTTGCGCGAATCACTCCGCTGGTTCCGGCCAAGGCTGTCAGCTCCCGCGCCTGCTGCAAATATCGCCTGAGGAGTATCAGAAATTCGGTTGTATGCGCGCCCGAGCCCGTCCCCTCGTAACCGATGATGAAGACGTTGCGGGCGAGCAGCGGCATTACTTCGTCGGGAGAAACTTTCTGACTGATCCCCGCCATACGCAGGAAAGAACGCAGCGGACCAGGAATGGTCGCCATTGCCGGTTCGTGCGATTGCACTTGTTGCGGCTCGGAAGAGGATGACTGGGAAGGAGGAGCGCCCCAGGCAACTGAAACCAGGCAGGCACAAACGCAGCTGGCAACCGCCAGTCGTGCAGAAAGATGAAGGGGATGTTTCATAGTCGCCCCAAAATCTTCGAAAAAACCTGCAGCTACTTCCGCCAACCGTCATGAACTGCTAGAGGAGTTTCGCTGCGGCTGAAACCCAAATCGAAAGCATTAATGCTCGGACATCACCCTAGGATGCGGATGGTACTCCTGTTCCTGCCCCGGACACAACGAACTTGTGCGACCCCACCCCAGGGCGCCTTTTAGCAGGAAACTGAAGGCTATTGAAGCGCATTTGGTTTGTCACTCGTTCAGGTCCCTGAAAGCGCCCATTGTGCGGCGCAATCAACCGAGCAAGATCGGCAAAAGAATTCCCAGTCCAAGGGCGAAGAACCACAAGGGGGTTGCGGGCGTGCCGACTGGACGAACGCGGCGCAACTCATGAGCGGCCGCGCGCGGATCGAACAGCAGCCATCGTTTGTACCGTTGCTCGATTTCCATAAAAACCGCAGCCGTCACCGCCCCATAAACCAAGTGTCCCATCAGCGAGGGAAGCAACGCGGATGCCGCACTGGCGCTCCAGTCGCACACGCCGGTCAGGAAGAGCGGCAAGAGCGTCATCGGTCCGGCGTACCACCACACCAGTCCAAACACCAGTCCCCACGGAATTCCCATTCCAATGCTGGGCGCTTCGTCGCGAAACAAGATCCCATACGTCGTTCCGATCAGAGTGCTCATAACCAAGTGAATGACCACGCCGTGAACGCCGGACAAAGTCGTATCCAGCCCCGCAATTTTTGGCAAAGTACCGGTGGCCAGCATGATGGGGCTCGACACAATTCCGCCGATCAACCCTGCCATGCCTCCCCAGGTGATCGAGCGCAGAATGCGAACGCCGCTCCCTCCCGCTTCTCGATTGAGGGGGTCGGATTCGATGATCAAGCGCACCCACACGCGATCCAGTGCCGCATAAATAATTCCCAGGAGTAATCCGTAGAGAATATGGCCAACTAAAGAACCAAATATTTCACTTGCTTGTCGTGCCGACCAATCCGGACGAACGCCGGTGATAACCGGAAATAACGTCATGGGCCCGAAAAACCACCAGAAAATTGTGTACCCCATTCCCCAGCCCATGCTCGAACCGAATCCGCGAACATCCCGCTGAAACAGTAGTCCAAAAGTCACACCGATAAGCAGCGCAACAATAACGTGCCACGCTACCATCACTGCGCGCGACCCAAGTTCTCCGGCGCCCGCCAGAAGCGGAAAAAAATCGCCGGCGTACATCCAGCGGCTAAAAATCAAGCTGCTCAGAGTTCCCGCCAAACCGCCGGCGACGATCGCGCGTCCCCAACTGAAACGCGGTTGACTTATTTTGCCGCTTAGACTATTTCGAATTCCAAATGCCATCCCCAGCGGCATCCCAAGCAGCACAAGAATTCCCACGAGAGCGGGAAAGTTTTGGCGTGCTTCATCGAGCATCGTCATCCGCGTCCCGGTGTGTTCGAGCACTGGCAGGATCCCGGCCGGCAATAAAAGCCAAAACAGAAATGCACATCCGAGGCCCCAGATGATGCCTGCTCCGGGACTCGTCGCCCGGTGCGAAAATAGCAGGCTGAACACAAATCCGAAGCAAATTCCAAAAAGCACCGTGTGCGCAGCCGGTTTCATCAGGAGCATGGCGTCCAAAGCTCCTCCCGCGCCTCCCAGCACGATTCCGAGGACGACCGCGCGCCATCCCGTGCTGCGAATCGTTCCCCAACTATCCGCAATAGCGGGGTTATTCGACGACGCCATCATTGCTCCTCATCGCAAATCAATTGTTTGAACGATATCTCTCGGGAAGAACAATTCAATCGTCCAGTCAATCAAGACGCGGACCTTGCGCTCGAGCCCGGGAAGCTTCGACCAATAAATTCCCCGCCACATCAGCCAGGCCAGCAGTCCCGAAAAGCGTATGGACCTATTGCGAAAAAAAGGCACGGTCAGTTCCGCGCAGGCCGTCTGATGCCCGACCACGCAAAGCGCTCCCAATGAATCGAAGTGAAAACCTTCCGTAGGCCGTCCTCGCATTTGGAAATAAATATTTTTCGCAACTACTTCAGCTTCCCGTAGAGCGAATTGTGCCGTTGGCGGACAAGGCTTGCCCGTCTCGGCATCATGAACTGCCGCACAGTCTCCCAGAGCCCATACATTCGGGAATCCGGGCACGAGCAGAGCGCTATCCACCACCACGGCCCCGCGCTTGTCTTTTTCCAGCGGCAATGATTTAAGTAACGGATTGGGCGCCGTACCGGCCGTCCACACCAGTGTCTCGGCAGGAACTTCACCATCGCTCAACTTTACGCACCCAAGTTCCACATCTGCCAGGCGGGTGTTGAGGCGAAACCGAACGCCGCGCGCTTCCATTGTCTTCTGCGCATATTGCGCAAGAGATTCGCTCAATTCCGGCAAAATCCGGTCCCGCGCATGTACAAGCAAGACGCACAAATCTTCGCGCGTCACGTTTGGATAGTCCGCGAGGATGCCGTTAGCAAAATCGTTCAAGGCGCCGGCAAGTTCGACACCCGCAAATCCGCCGCCGGCGATGACGAATGTAAGTAACGGCCGTCGCGCGGATGCCTCGGGTTCGCGATCGGCCCGCTCGAACATCTCGATCACGCGATTGCGAATTCGTATCGCGTCCAGCAGGCTCTTGAAATCGAGAGCGAGCTTTTCGACGTTCGCGAGTCCCAGGTAACTCGAAACACCACCCAATGCGAGAATGAGGTGGTCATAAGGAACCTCTCGTGACGAGGTTTTTTCGTCCTGGCCCTCGACTCTCGAATCTAAATGGACGCCCCGCGCCGCCAGGTCTATTCCGGTAACGTGAGCGCGAATAAATTCAACGCCATGCAGGCTTCGTAGTGGCGTGCTGATGTGGCTTGCCTCCAAACTGCTCCCAGCCACCTCCGCGAGCATCGGGGTGAACAAAAGTGCGTTCGTATTGTTCACCAAAGTGACCGACACGGAGCGATCGGTCCGGAACCGCTTTTGCAGTGACTCCGCGACCCGCATCCCCGCAAATCCCCCTCCCAGGATCACAATGCGCATCCTCTCGATAGGAGCCGCAAATTCGGCTTCCGATTCCGGCCCCCATGCGCTTCGCGCAAAATCGTTCAGCGCTTGAATAAGCAATCCGGCCAAGCAGCAATACAGCACCCAGCCGGCCAGCGAAGGAAAATGCTCCCGCATTTGCTCCGCGCTCCATTCACGCGTCTGTCCCGAAAAAAACGGGATCGCGATCACGCTGATCAATCCCCAAAGCGGCATGCCGAAGGAGCCCGCCGCCATCAGGTTATCCAGGTAGGAAAAAGGCGTGGGTTTCAGGCTTAACGAGTAGATAGCCCCCAGGGCGATCCCCAGTGGAACACTCCAAATGGCTCCGCCGACAAATATCGCTAACGCTGCGCTCGAGACGGCCCCCGCGATCGCTCCGATCAGCATTCGACGGATGAATCGGTTCATAAATTTGCGCCACAACTCTCGCGAACAACTTTCATTCGCAGGAACAAGGCATGGTCGTGTTGCTGCAGAGCTTCTGAAGTCACGTTGACGATCCTTGCGGCCTCACGCAAGCGCGGATGGCGGGCGGTCGAAGTCAAGCAAATCGCTGATACACTCGATCGTGACGTCCGCAGCGGGGTACTTCGCTACCTCGCGCTCATCGTGAGCGTAATGTCCCTGCCGCACGAAGACGGTGGTTACCCGCGCGCCCCAGCTATTTTTGATCGCCTGCAGGATGCGCAATTTATCGTCAATCACGACGTAGCGCTTCGCCGGGAATCGTCGTTCGATGTCATCCAGTTCCTTTTCCTTATGCACGTAAATCAGCACACGGCCGTCAAATAGCTCGAACAGCCCAGACCCGGAAATCTTGTGCGGCTGAAAAACTACGTCGCCGTCTGAAAGAATCACCGGCTGTCCCCATTGCTGCACATGTTCCACCGCATCCAGCGACCCGGGGAACAGGCGATTCGCGAACGGATAATGAATCAAGAAATGCGAGACGGCCAGCAAATGAGGATCAGCCGGAAATTCCGCCCGATACCGCTGCAGAGATCCCAGGTAATCGGCATATCCTAGCTCCGCGCGAATTGTCTCGAAAATCTCCCAGTAACGCCGCGCTTGAGTGGCGCCCACAGTGGACTCCAGATGCTTCTTCAAGTCCGCCGTGACCCTGTCGTGATCCAGCAAGGTGTTATCAACGTCGAACAAATAAACCGATTCTTGGCTCATGCTCGAATATCCTCACACCGCTATCGCGTTTCCCTCATTCCAACGCCTCCAACCTACATGAAACCGCGGATGGCGGTAAAGCCTCCGAGCCGGCCGGAGTACTTCCGCAACCTTAATATAGTTAAGTTCAAATCCCCGGGCGATTTGTTGAGCAACCGCCCCACAGCGCTGATCCGTGGACATCTCCCGATACGTCTTCAGTTGAGTTATTTGACCCCTGGAAGGGCTTTTGGTGACATAAACTCTCGACACCATAACCCGTGTGCCAGCAACATCAGTGGCGAGGATTGGGCACGACGTTTGGCTTGGAGCCGGAGACCAAGCGAAATCGCAACTGTTGACCGTAAGCGTCGCTTCATTCAAAGCGCGCACGGTGCGCGGCAATTTCACGAGGAAAGTCGTCCCAGTCGAAGAAGTATGCTCAACCGTCGCCGAACCGCCATGGTCGTGAATCACCTTATTCACGATGGCCAGCCCCAATCCCGTTCCGTTCGCTTGCGAATCGGCAACACCGCACCCGCCACACCGAAAATAAGCATCTGAAATATGCTATTACTGAATAAACGAAGTACTAATAATTCTGCCGCTCGCCGCTGCTCCGCGTCACCGGACCTGCACCCAGCGGATCTCGTTGGCCCGCCTATCCGAATAATGGAATCTCCCGCCGATCGCCAAATTGATCGGTGAACCTCGCCGCATCCACGCGGTTAACGATTTGCGCGAAAATCGTCACAAAATCGAATATTGTGTTGACAACCCATATTCAAAATGTCTATAAGACTTATCAAGTTTTTGGGAACGATACCAGGTTGCTGCCAGGGTGGGTGCGGCGAGCGTTCCTTTCGAGCGCTTGGCAAATTAGGCTCTTGATGCTAAAGTCCGCCCAACGGTATCGAAAATTCTGATTGGTTGTATTTAGCGTAGTGCGTGTTTCTGGGTGGTGTCTGGGTGAAAACGGTGTGTCTCGGGGTGCCCAAGTCTCCTGATTATTGCGCCGCGACTCGTTAAACCGACTTCGGTTTAGCCGCGTAGTCGTGTGCCTGTTTCGTATTTCGGGGTGGGTAGGCCTAGCACGCCTCTCTGTGGGGAGGAATAGACTGATGAACTCGAATCGTTTTCTGCGTGTGCTTGCTATCGGCTTTGTGTTTTGTCTCGCTGCCATGCTGCTGAGTTCGCCGCTCGCGGCGCAATCCACCTTCGGTTCGATTTCAGGAACCGTGATGGATGCGTCCGGCTCGGCTGTCGCCGATTCGCAGGTCACTTTGACCAGCGTCGCTACCAGCGCCAAGCAAACTTTTACCACCGGTCCCGACGGCCTCTATTCCTTCGTCAATTTGAATCCCGGTGCATATACCCTGGAAGCGGACAAGACCGGATTCAAGCACTTCAAGCGCGAGTCAGTCGTCGTGCAGGTTCAACAAGCCGTCCGTATCGACGTGCCCATGGAACTCGGTGCCGTCAACCAGACGATCGAAGTGACCGCGGAAACCCCGCTCCTTCAACCCACCAACGCGTCTCTCGGCCAAGTGATTGACCAGCGCCCGACCAACGAGATTCCTCTGAACGGCCGCAACGTTTTCAACCTCATAACGCTCTCTCCCGCGGCCATCGCCCAAGGCGGTTCCGGCGGATCGCAAGTCGGCCAGAATCCCTTCAGCTGGGGCAATTACCAGGTAGGCGGCTCGTTCGGCAACGAAAGCGTCGAGTACATTGACGGCCAGCCCGTCAACATCGGCTATATCAATTTGCCGGTTTTGATTCCTGACCAGGACGCCATCTCTGAATTCAAAGTGCAGTACAACAACCTGGGACCGGAATGGGGCAAATTCGCCGGCGGCGTTGTGAACCTGAGCACCAAGGGTGGAACCAGCCAATATCACGGCGAAGCCTATGAGTACCTGCGCAACAAGGTTCTCAACTCCAGGAACTACTTCGCCCCCTCCAATCCTCCCTACGTCCAGAATCAGTTCGGCGGCACATTCGGCGGCCCGATCATCAAGGATAAGACGTTTTTCTTCTTCGCCTATGACGGGTATCGCCAGCGCACCGCTTCCACAACCAGCACCACCATTATTACCGCCCCCGAGCGAACAGGGAACTTTGCGGACATTTGCAAAACCGGATTCACGGGACCTGGGGGGATTTGCGCCGATAAGGATATGTCAGGCAATTTCATCGACCAGATCTACAACCCGCTGTCAGTGAGCGCGACTTGTATTTCGACGCCATCGGCAGGAAACTGCGCTCGCACTCCTTTCTTGGGCAACGTCATCACTTCCCCGCTTAATTCCGCGGCGGTGTTGGAACTGAAATACATTCCGATGCCGACGAACTCTGGCACTTCGAGCAACTTCATCGCCAACTCGGCGTCCGGCGGGAACACCAATCAGTACGTCGGCCGCGTAGATCAGAATATCAATTCCCAGCAACATATCTTTGCCCGTTACAATTTCTTCAATCTGTTGGATCTTCCCACGGATCCCTTCGGCACGGGATTGTGTGCTGACCGCTGCGCGGAAACGTACCAGACCAACGCCCTCGCTATAGACTACAGCTATACGATCAGCCCGAACGTCATTCTCAACATCAACGGCAGCGGCACCCGGTTTCATTATTTGCGCTCGCCGACAAACTCGAATTTTGACTTGACGCAATACGGCTGGCCCTCACTTTATAACATGCAAATTCCGGCCGCCGGCCGTTCGCCGTTTACGCCTTGCTTTACGCCCCAGGATCCGACTGTCACTTGTTCGCAAGGCCAGAGTTTTATCACGGACCACGACACGCAGGTCAACCTCTCGCCCAGCCTCACTTGGATCAAGGGGCGGCACACTTGGGTGTTTGGCGGCCAGCTAACCGAGACCTACGACAACTACGCACAGACGAACATCGCCAGTGGCGCTTTCGCTTTTGATGGCAGTTGGACGTCGAGCAATCCCTTTAACGGGACTGGCGGTATTTCCTTCGCCGATTTCCTGCTGGGATACGGCCTGAACCAGTCTAGCGTGTTTAACCACAATTACGGTGAAGCGCAAATCCCAGCTTTGGTGGCGCAGAAGGAAACCTATCGAGGCTTTTACTTCGGAGATACGTGGAGAGTCACGTCGAAGCTGACGTTCACGTATGGCGTCCGCTACGACCTGCCGGGTAATTGGTCGGTGCGTCATGACCTTTCTACCTATTGGGATCCATCCGCGGTTAACCGTACCGTTACCGGCTGTGGCACGTACACCTCGGGACCCTCGGTTGGGCAGGGGATTCCTGGCAGCTCGTGCCCGGGCGATGTCTTCTTCGTCAAGTCCGGCATTAACCCTGGGCGGTCCGCTGTACCTCTTTACAAGAAGGAATTCATGCCGCGGCTAGGGCTCGCTTACAGCTGGGATCAGAAGACCGTAATTCGAGCAGGCTACGGAATCTTTTTCATCCCCAACTGGATTTTGTTCAATCTCAATCCCAGCAATGATCCGATCAACACCTCGTCGACTCTATTCGTCGCAACCGCTAACGGTGGAATCACTCCCCAGAGCACGTTGACGGCGACAGGTTGTCAGTACACTCCCGGTACTCTGAATTGCCCAGTCAACGGGCCGTTCGGTCCGAGTCTCAATACTCCGCTCACTCGGACCGGTAATGTCTCGGCTTTCGACGCCGGTGGCAACCCGTTTGAAGCTCCCTATCGCGCCTATTCGCCGCCGTATGTGCAGCAGTTCAACCTGGATATTCAGAGAGAACTGCCCTTCGGCATCTTCGTGGACGCGGCGTACGCCGGTTCACGCGGAGTGCATCTGCCAAGTTCGAATAACGTTTCCATCAACAACATCCCCGATTCGTTCTACAAAACAGCACAGGATCAAGAAAACGCAGGCCTGCCGGTCACGATCACACAGTCGATTCCAAATCCATTCCAGGGAATTACCACTGTAAGCGGATTGAATCCAGCGTCGAACCCTACGATTCTTGCGGGGCAGTTGGATCGTCCCTACCCGCAATATACTGGTTTGTCCCTGGTGGGGGATGGCTGCTGTAGCAGCAACTACAACTCGTTCCAACTCACGGTGAATAAGCGTTTCAAGGACGGCGGCACTTTCTTGGCGGCCTACACCAATGCAAAGTTGCTCAGCAATACAGACACGCTCACAACGTGGTTAGAGACTGGCGTCGGCGAACCTCAGGATTGGAACAATCTGAAGGGTGAGAAATCGCTTTCCTCGCAGGATGTGTCCCAACGTCTGGTGATCAGCTACGTTTATGACCTGCCGTTTGGTCGCGGCCAGAAGTACATGTCGGATGTTTCCGGGGTGATGAGCAAGGTCGTTTCCGGCTGGGGCGTGGATGGTGTGACCACGTTCCAGAAGGGTTTCCCCCTGCCGATCACGTACGGCGCGTCGACCTCGCTCTCGAAGGCCGGCTTCTCGCAAAACTTTCAACTGCGCCCGGATGTTGTCTCAGGATGCAGTAAGAGCACGCAGCACGTAGTTCTGCCGCCGCCGGGTGGTACGCCGGTCCCTGGAGAGGGCGGAATCGCTTGGTTCAACCCAAATTGCTTCATCGCTCCGGGCGACTGGTCTTTCGGTGACGAGTCTCGCGTGGATGCCACGCTTCGCAGCGCTGGGATCAATAACTGGGACATCGCGCTATTCAAGACGACGAACTTCGGTCCGGAAGACAAGCTTGGCCTGCAGTTCCGCACCGAGTTCTTCAACACCTTTAATCGCGTGCAGTTCGGTCCTCCCAGCACGGCCTGCTGCACAGCGAACAACCCCAACTTTGGTGTAAGTACCGACCAGTTGAACAATCCGAGGCTCATTCAGTTCGCTCTGAAGTTCCTCTTCTAACAAACGTCACGGACGAAGGTGGATGCCGCTCGCGGCATCCACCTCTCGTTCTAACTTCTAAACGGATACTCCCAGCAAATCTCCGGTGCACTCATTTCCAGCGATAGCAAACCTCCGCTCTCGCGCTGATGTCGAATCCACGCAAATGTGCCGGGCGCCACGCCGATGACGGTCGAACCCCCGCCGACGATCGCTGCATCCGAAATGCGTCCGCGCTTCACTTCTGCTAACCTTCCCTTGGAGCATCCGGACCTTTCACTAAATCGCATGAACCGCATCAGCCGCCGCAATTTCCTCGAATCGCTAGCGCTCATGGGACTCGCGCTCCCCATCCCCATTCAGGAAGCCTTCTTCGACGTGAAACATCCCCGCGGCCTCGATTTCGAGCACGTGAATTCACCCACGCCGCAAAAATACCTGATCGAAACGATGGGCGGCGGCGTAGCGCTCTTTGATTACAATAACGACGGCCTCCTCGACATTTTCCTGGTCAATAGCGGCCACCTCTCGAATCCGATGCACCCTCCGGAAACTTTCGACCGCCACGATCCGCGCAATTGGAATCGTCTCTACCGCCAGAATCCCGACGGCAGCTTCACAGACGTCACCAAAGAAGCTGGCCTATCCAACGCAGGCGACACCAACTACGGCATGGGCGTAGCGGTCGGCGATTACGATAACGACGGCTTCCCCGATCTCTACATCACGAACTACGGAAAAAATATCCTCTATCACAATAATGGCGATGGCACCTTCACCGACGTGACTACCAAAGCAGGCGTCGAAGCCGGAGGCTGGAGCTGCTCGGCGGGCTTCTTCGATTACGACAACGACGGCCATCTCGATCTGTTCGTCACCCGCTACATGCTCTGGGACACCCAGCACAGCAAAATCTGCGGCAACGAGTGGCAAACGTACTGCCCTCCGGCCGAATTCCCGCAGACCACCAACATTCTTTACCGCAATCGCGGCGACGGCACCTTCGAAGACGTCAGCCAGCATTCCGGCATCGCCGCGCTCAAGGGCCGCTCCCTGGGCGTCTGCTTCGCCGATTACGATGACGACGGTTTCACCGACGTCTTCGTCTCCAACGACGGCATGCGTCAGTTTCTATTCCACAATAATGGCGACGGCACCTTCACCGAACGAGCCCTCGAAGCGGGCACTGCCCTCACCGCCGATGGCAAGCCGCTCTCCGGCATGGGCACCGTATTTCAAGACTACGACAACGACGGACGCCCGGACATTCTCGTCACCGTCCTCCCGCGTGAGGTCTACGCGCTCTTTCACAACGACGGCAACGGTCTTTTCAGCTATCGCAGTCTGCAAGCGGGGCTGGGCGTACTCACCGCTGCGAGTTCAGGCTGGGGCGTCGGCCTCGAGGATTTCGATAACGACGGCTGGAAGGATCTCTTCGTCGCGCAAAGCCACGTGCTCGACAACGTCGAAGAAATTGACCACATGTTGCACTACAAACAACCGCCGTTGCTCGCTATCAATCATGCGGGCAGATTCGAACGCGCCGATTCCGGCGTTTCCGCTGCAATCGCCGGCCGCGGCGCCGCGTTCGGCGACATCAATAACGACGGCTATCAGGACGTGATCGTGACTTCGCTAGGCGGAGAGCCGCTCGTCCTCTACGGTCACCCGACCAGTGGACATTGGCTCTCGATCACCCTGCGCGGTACGCGCAGCAACCGCGATGGCCTCGGCGCCCGCGTCCAGGTCAACGGCCAGACGCGCTTCGCCACCACCTCCGGCAGCTACATTTCCGCTAGCGATAAGCGCCTGCACTTCGGCCTCGGCGACGCGGAAACAGCCAAAATAGAAATTCGCTGGCCCTCCGGCACCCATCAAGTTCTCGAAAACGTAAAAGCCAATCAGTTTCTCGAAGTTCGCGAGCCGGAAAAATGATGACCGCGGCGTCCGTCGCAATTCTTCTAGCGCTGCAGGCTTCTTCGGCGTCGCCTGCTCTGCAGCACGTGCACGCAGGCGTCGAGGCGGACCAGGCCGGACAAGTGGATCAAGCGGTGGCCGAGTTTCAAAAGGCCACGGAATTGGATCCGAAGCTAGCCGCTGCGTTCGTGGATCTTGGCGGGGCGCTGATCGAAAAACACGATTACGCAGCAGCCGTTCCGCCGTTGAAGCGCGCCGTCGCTCTAAGCCCCAACCTCGACGGCGCGCACCGCTTACTCGGATACGCGTTGCTGGCGCAGGGATTCGCCGCGGAGGCCATCCCGCACTTGGAAAAAGCGCGCGAAGAGGGCGCGCTAGGCGTCGCCTTGCTGGAAGCCGATCGGTTGCCGGAAGCCGTAGCCGTCCTGCAAAAGGCGCTGGCAAAAACTCCGGACGATCCCGACTTGCTCTACAACTACGGCCGCGCCTGCGGCCTGCTTTCCAAGCAGGTTTTTGACGAACTCGAAGCCCGTTTCCCGGATTCAGCGCGCGCCCATCAAATGATGGCGCAAGATTATGCCGCTCTGCGCGACGTGCCGGGCGCCGAACGCGAATTCCAGGAAGCGCTGAAATTGCGTCCGCAAACTCCTGGCTTGCACTTGCAGCTTGGCGAGCTTTACGCGCGTGCGCAGCAATGGGACAAAGCCGCCGACCAATTCCAGCTCGAAACGCAGGTTCAACCCGGAAGCGCCGAAGCGTTTTACCGCCTCGGTGAATCCTTGCTGCAGCTCGGAAAATTTCACGAAGCGCGCGAGGCGCTGGTCAGCTCCGACCAGTTGAAGGCCGACATGCCCGAAACATTGTACCTTCTCGGCAAGGCCGCTCTTCTCGATGGAGACGAATCTCTCGCGCAAAAATCCTGGGAACATGTGCTGGCCCTCGAACAAAACACTTCGCTTGCCGCGCAGGCGCACTTCGGCTTGTCCGGCATTTATCGCAAGCAAGGCAAGACCGCGGAGGCCGACCGCGAAATGGAAGCATTTCGCAAATTGCAAAGCCCCGCGGCGCAAAAGGACGATTCGCAAAAATAAGGCGGATTCATTCCGGAGAGGATCGCTGATGACGAAGAAACCTAAGGCCACGAATTTAGCAGCACGAAGGTTCGGCGCGGCACTGGCCGTTGTGTTTCTCGCCGCAATCGTTTTAGCCGTTCCGCTCGCCCATTCCGCGCCGGGCAACAGCGACGGCGACGTCGAGCAGCGTGTGCAGGCCATCCTCAGCAAGATGACGCTCGAACAAAAAGTAGACATGATCGGCGGATATGAAGATTTTTACGTCCGCGCGTACCCGGACCTCGGCCTGCCGGCATTAAGGATGGCCGATGGCCCGCTCGGAGTACGCAACGCTGATCCGCCCTCCACCTTGATGGCCGGCGGAATTTCCCTCGCAGCCTCCTGGGATCCCGCGCTTGCCGAACAAGAAGGAATCCAAATTGGCAGGGACGCCCGGTCCCGAGGCGTCCATTTCATGCTCGGCCCCGCCTTCAATATTTATCGCGCCCCCATGGACGGCCGCAATTTCGAATACATGGGCGAAGATCCTTATCTAGCGGGCAAAATTGCCGTCGGATACATCGAGGGCATGCAAAGCCAAGGCGTAAGCTCCACGGCAAAACATTTTGTCGCGAATAACTCCGAATTCGATCGGCACAACGCGGATTCCGTCGTTGACGAGCGCACCCTGCGCGAGATCTATCTCCCCGCCTTCGAGGCTGCAGTAAAAGAAGGGCACGTCCGCGCGGTGATGGATTCTTACAACTTGACGAACGGAATCCACATGACGCAGAACGCCAAGCTCAATATCGATGTCCTGAAAAAAGAGTGGGGCTTCACGGGCATCCTGATGTCCGATTGGACGTCCACCTACGACGCCGTCGCGGCCGCCAACGGAGGACTGGACATCGAGATGCCCTCCGGATTGCACATGAATCGCGAGCAACTCCTACCCGCAATCCAAAAGGGCCTGGTCTCTGTCGCAACGATTGACGATAAAGTCCGCCGCATCCTTCGCGTGGCGATTGAGTTCGGATGGCTCGACCGCGAGCAGGAAGACCTCGGCATCTCGCGCTACAACCGCGAGGGCGATCAGGTTGCACTGCAAGCCGCGCGTGAAGGCGCCGTCCTCCTGAAAAATGACGGAAATTTGCTCCCGCTGAAGAAAGACGAAGTCAAATCCGTGTTGGTAGTCGGTCCGGATGCGTATCCCGCCGTGCCAGTGGGCGGAGGCAGCGCTCGCGCCATACCGTTCCAGGCCGTCAGCTTTCTCCAGGGCATCAGCGACTACGTGGGGAACGCCGCCAACGTCCTTTACAGTCCCGGCATCCCCACCGTGCCGCAAATGGCGGAACAAACATCGTTCTCCACCGCGGCATCAGGCGGCAAGCCAGGCCTCCAAGCGGAATATTTTACGAATGCCGATCTGCAGGGTAAACCGTACCTATCGCGCATCGAGCAGCACATCAATTTCGGTGATCCCAGCCCCGCGAATTTGCCGGACGAGTCGGAGTCTTCTCGCTGGGCCGGATACTTCACGCCGGGCGCGGCCGGCAAATTTGATCTTTTCGTCGGTTCGACGGGAGAGGATGGTGGCTACTACCGCCTCTACGTGGACAATAAAATCGTCCTCGACGATTGGACCACTTCCAAAGAACTGCTTGGCGTTGCGACCTTAACTTTCGACACCACTCCGCACAAAATCGTTATCGAGCATCACGGCTACTCCCGCTGGCACGGCCGGCATCTCCGCATGGGAATTGTCGCCGAAGGCAGCTACGTTCTGCCGGACGCAACGAAACTGGCGGCGAAGGCCGATGTAGTTGTGATCTCCGCCGGATTCGATCCGGACTCGGAAGCCGAAGGCGCCGATCGCACCTTCCATCTTCCGCCAGGTCAAGATGAATTGATTCAGGAAATGGCCGCCGCAAACAAAAACGTCATCGTGCTGCTCACTTCCGGCGGGGGCGTGGATATGAACGCCTGGCTCGGTCGCGTTCCGGCTCTCGTGGAGGTTTGGTATCCCGGGCAGGAAGGCGGCAAAGCGGCTGCTGAAATCCTCTTCGGCGACGTGAATCCGTCGGGCCGACTCCCAGCCACATTCGAGCGCCATTGGGCCGATAATCCCGTCCACGATAGTTATTACCCGCAGGCCGGCACTAATCGCGTCGTATATAAAGAAGGAGTGTTCGTCGGCTATCGCGGCTACGAGCACAATGGCACCAAGCCGCTGTTTCCCTTCGGCTACGGCCTCTCCTACACTACGTTCAAATACGCGAATCTCGCCATCAAGCCGGTTGCGCCCGGCGCGAAAGGTAGCGAGCTCTCCGCGCCGCTCTACGAAGTTTCGTTCGACGTGACGAACACCGGCACGCGCGAAGGCGCTGATGTTGCTCAAGTGTACGTGTCCGATCCGCAGTCGCGAGTTCCCCGGCCCGTGAAAGAGTTGAAAGGCTTCGCCAGGATCGACTTGAAACCGGGTGAGACGAAGACCGCCACCGTCATCCTCGACAGCCGCGCATTTTCATATTACGACGTTGCCGGGAAACAGTGGCGCACCGATCCCACCGAATATAAAATTCTCGTGGGACGTTCGAGCGACGACATTCAGCTGCGCGGCGCCGTTACGCTCTCGACGGCCGCGACAGCTGCCGCGAGCGAAAAATAGCGACGGACACGACGCTCCCGCGACGGACTCAGTGCATCGTTGCCGACGCAGGAAAAGCGTCGGTAAGCGAGATGACCTGCATCGAGGTTTTCAACTGATCGAGCGATACGGACGAAGGAGCTTTGAGTTTTACAGTGACCGCCTCGCCCGGCAGCAAGTCAAAATAGTTTTCCGAAGTTTCCACGTCCAGATCGCCGAATGATATGTAAACGCTGCGCGCCAATACGGGCGAACGCAGCGTCACCGCGTACGCTCCATTCGAAGTGTCCACCGAGGTGTCGATATGCACCGAAGTCGGCAGATCCAGATTGTGCATCGTGTCAAAAAAGATCAAATTGCGTGATACTTCCGCTCCGCCGATCGCGAGATCGAACACCAGGAAGCTCTTCTTCGGATCAGCATTCGCCAGAAGATCCTTCTCATCCAATGTGAAATACACAGCGCTGGATTGCGCGGGCACCTGCACATCCTGAGTTTTATCCGAGAGCACTTTTCCTGAAAAATCGAGCAAGCGCGTGCGCACCTGGCCAGTCAGCGGCTGCAGTTTGTCGGACACGACGTACACATCCACCTTACCGTCATGAGCGAAGGGTGAAACGATCACATCATCATAAAATCGCCGCGCGTAATATTGCAGCGCCTTCCAGCGCCCGTAATAATCAATACTGGCCCACGAAGCGACCGGCCAGCAATCGTTTAACTGCCAGTAGAGCGAGCCCATCGTGTTAGGCCGCTGCCGCCGCAAATGCTCCGCGCCCACCTTGATGGCCTCGGCCTGCAGCACCTGGCTCAGATACACAAAAGACGGGAAATCCTTCGGCTCCGGATACCACCGCAGCATGTAGCTCAGAATCCGCTCGTTGCCGCCGTGGTTCTTCTGATGGTCCTGCATAACGGCGGAATGGATGTCCATGTCGCCGGGTTTCGCAAACGTGCGGATCGTTCGCATTTCTGGGAAAGATTGGAATCCATACTCGGACATGAAGCGCGGAAATTGTTGCGTGTACATTTCGATCGGCGCGAGCTGATGCCACACCTGCCAGTAATGCATGTCTCCGTTGTTCGGGCTGTCCGGAGGCGCCTCGAAATTGGCGCTCGGTGAACTGGCCCAGTACGGCACGGGATTCGCGTAACGCGCGACCACTCCCGCGAGAATGCCGTGGAACAGCACGACGTAGTCCTGCCAGACCTTTTCTCGATCGGCCGGCGAAACCGACTCCTTGAAAATTTTCCGGTCGTCCCAGTGCACCCAGCCCGTTTCGATTTCGTTGTTGCCGCACCACAGCACGATGCTGGGATGATCGCGCAAGCGCTCGACTTGCTCGATGGCCTCCTGTTTCACGTTATCCTGAAAATCCCGGCCTCCCGGGACCATGTCGCCGCCGAATATGAATTCCTGCCACACCATGATTCCCAGTTCGTCGCAGATATCGTAAAAATCATCCGACTCGTAGTATCCGCCGCCCCATTCGCGCACCATATTCATGTGCGCGTCGCGCGCCGCTTCCAAAATCTTCCGGTGGATTTCCGGCGTAACCCGGTTCGGAAAACTATCGAATGGGATTACGTCCGCGCCCTTGGCAAAGATAGGAATGCCGTTCACCACGAATTCAAAGCTCGTATCGTTTCCGGTCACTTCTCTGCGCAGCTCAATCGAGCGCAGGCCTGTTTTCAGCGACGCATCCGCAACCACGTTGCGCCCCATCCGAACTGCGGCCGCAAAGCTATACCGGTCCTGCGCACCAACGCCAAGCGGATACCACAACTTGGGATTCGCAATGTGAATCGCAACGCTGATCCGATTCATGCCCGGTTCCAGCTGCACACTCTGCCGGATAGGCGTAAAAGAAGTCCCGGACAACTCCGCATAATTAATCTCGACGCTCGCCGCCGTGCTGCGGCTCGCTTCGATTTCAAGTTCGGCAGAAAGCGCCGCAGAATCCTTGGCCACGCTTTGCTGCTGGATATGAAAGTTCTCGATGCGCAGCGCATCCCACGTTTCCAGACGAATCGGTTTCCAGATCCCCTCGGTCACGTAGCGCGGCCCCCAGTCCCAGCCGTACTGGTAAGGAGCCTTGCGCGTGTACGGCGCCGTCGCGATGTTTTCTTCGTTCCCGGTATTGTGCGAAGTCACTGAAGGCAATATGTAAGGCAGCGCCTTCACTTTCGGAATCATGGATTCAATCGGGGAGTGAAAGACGACGCGCAGCGTGTTCGGGCCAACCTTTAATAACGCCTTCGCCGGCACGCGCCACCGCCGGAACATATTGTCGCTATGCAGCACAGGCTGCTCGTTCAGATAAACGTCTGCGTACGTGTCCAGCCCTTCGAAAACCAGATCCACGTGATCGTGCGCTAGTGTCGCAGCATCTATGTCGAACGTGGTCCGGTATTCCCAGTCCGTCAGCCCGATCCACTGCAGCCGCGTATCGTTGTCCTGGTAGAACGGGTCGGGAATCAATCCATCGTGCAGCAGATCGGTCTGCACCACCCCCGGCACTTGCGCCGGGTGCCACTCCTTCATTTGCGCTTCAGCGGTGTCGCTCGCCGCGCGAAATTCCCACTTGGCTTCGAGAATCCGCGAAGTCGCTTGGGCGGCAACCTTGCCCGGAACCATAAAAAATAAGAGCGCAACGAATCCACTCCAGTAAAAAAAACGCAGCAGTCGGGGCACTTTATCTCACCTCATTACCATCTGGCTTTAGTTTCAATGTCTGGCACGGGGTAGAGAATAGATAACGGTCACAGGGCTGGCAAGCGTTTTCCCCTCAAGTTTTAGGGCGGATGAATCTGTTATGATTTCTTGGCGATGCTCGCTTGCATTGCGGCGGCTCGCCAGTAGCATCCGTCGGCTGGCTCGCTTCTTCTATACGGAAAGTTCATGACCATAGATCAAGATCTCGAAAAAATCGCGCTGCAGGAAAAGCGGCTGCAATTCAAATCTTTTGACGCCAGCGTGGCCTGGGCTCTGGGCAGCGCGCTCAAAGCTGCCGCCGAAAAGCGCGGCGTGTCAGTAGCCATTGATATCCAGCTCAATGGCCAGCCGATGTTTTCCTACTCAATGCCCGGAATCACGCCGGACAATTGGGATTGGATTCGCCGCAAACGCAATGTCGTCCAGCGCTATCATCGCAGTTCCTATGCCATCGGCCTCACGCACCAGCGCAACCAGACCAACCTGCAGGATAAAGCCGGACTCGATTTGAAAGATTACGCTCCGCACGGCGGCTGCTTCCCGATCATCCTGGCCGGAACAGGATGCGTGGGCACCATCACCACCTCAGGTCTGCCGCAGCGCGACGACCATAACCTGGTTGTCGCCGTCCTTCAGGAGTATCTGCAGCTCACCGGTGAAGATCTGGTCCTCGATTCTCCACCGGCATCCTGAACGAAACCTGTGCCAGCGATCTTTGCGCCCGTTTGCCAGTGTCCGCGAAGCGCCACGATTTTCGAACGCAGCCCGCTGCACCCAATGCGGCGCCGCGTCATCTGATAGTTGTCTTTCAAAGTCCACGTTCAGATTGGGGGCACGGATGACGGTCGCAACTCCCGCTGCGAACAATGCGTCGGAAATCCGCGCCGTAATATTGGATTTTGGCGAAGTTCTTTGCCACCTCCCTACACCCGAAGCCGTCGCTCCCCTCGCTCGTATGTTCCAAATGGATTCGCAGACCTTCTTTCCTATTTATCTCCAGAGCCGCGGCCCCTATGATCGCGGGGACGTGCTCGCTGCGGATTATTGGGAGCAGTTCGCGGCAGAGCACGGCGTGAGGCTCGGTCTCGCTGAAATCGAACAAGCGCGCCAGATTGACCTCGACCTGTGGAGCCAGATCAACGAAACGATGATTCATTGGCTGGAGCAGATTCACGCAGCGGGATTCAAGACCGCCATACTTTCAAATATGCCGCTAGACATGGTGTCGCACGTGCGAAACAATTTCGCCTGGGTCAATCATTTCGATCACCACATATTTTCCGCCGAAGTGCGCAGCATCAAGCCCGAGCCGGAGATCTACCAGCACTGCCTCACAGCCCTGGCGGTTGAGCCGTCCGAAGCGCTCTTCATAGACGATCGCGACGTAAACCTCGAACAAGCGCGCGCCGCCGGAATTCGCAGTATTCGCTTTGATTCGGTGGAGCAGCTTCGGCGTGATCTTCACTCCCTCGGATTCACGATTTTGCCGGGCTAGTCCACAGCCGCGACTTTTGACGTTGGTTCTCAGCGCGACATTCGTCCATCCATCGCGGTGCCCATGCAATAAAAATTGCCGCCGCAGTCCCTACCCGGTGCTATTTTGAGATTGTAGAGCTGGCACCAAGTCAACATGGACCGCCGCAACTTCCTCAACTTGCTCGCAACCGCGGGAGGCGCAGCGATAGCGCACCGCAGCCTACGGGCAACGTCGTCCCCCAACCAACAGAAAATTCCGGGCTCCGTCTCCTCCGCCGAAATTGCTGAGGCCCGCTTTCCAGACGGCTTTCTTTGGGGCATCGCCACGGCTGCGTATCAGGTGGAAGGAGCCTGGAATGAAGATGGCAAAGGCGAATCCATCTGGGATCGCTACGCTCACACCGCTGGTAAGATCAGGGGAGCCGACACGGGCGACGTCGCCTGCGACCAATATCATCTATATCCGCAGGACATCGCTCTTCTAAAGAGTCTAAATCTCAAGAGTTACCGTTTTTCAATTTCTTGGCCGCGCATTCAACCCATCGGCACCGGCTCCGTCAACCAGAAAGGTCTAGAACATTACAGCCGTCTCGTGGACGCGCTGCTGGAAGCAGGCATACGTCCTTTCTGCACCATCTATCACTGGGATTTGCCGCAAGCGCTCGAAGACCGCGGCGGATGGCCCAATCGCGACCTGGCAGGCTACTTCGCTGACTATGCCGGAATCCTTGCGAAAAACCTGGGCGATCGCATCACGGTGTGGGCGCCGTTCAATATGCCGTGGTCCTTCGCATGGCTCGGCTATGGCGTGGGCGTGCATGCTCCCGGCAAGTCGGACTACAATTTATTTCTTAGGGCCATTCACACCGTAAGCCTCGCGCAAGGCGAGGCCTTCCGTTCGATCAAAGCCGCGTCGTCCAAAGCCACCGTCGGCAGCGCATACGGCATGGCTCCCGCGTATCCGAAAACAGATAGCGAAGCCGACCGCGCCGCAGCCGAACGTTATCACGCAATGAACAACGATTTTTTCCTCTATGCCGCGATGCACGGTGAATATCCCAAGGCCTTCGTCGGTGAGCCGCCGTATGAGGCCATGGGCTTCCGCCGCGGCGACGACAAGCTCATGCGCGCTCCGTTCGATTGGATCGGATTCCACTACTACACGCGCCGCATCGTTTCCGAAGCGGGCGGAAGTCGCTCCGCGGGCCAGGCGGCCTTCGGCACGGAATTTGAAAATGACGAAGCCTCCAGCCGGGATCGCTACACCCGGTTTAAGGCAGTCATGCCCACCGAAGGGCCACTCACCGATGCGGGCCTCGAAGTTTGGCCTCGCGGGATCTATGACTTGGTGATGCGCATCACGTGCGAATACAACCGGCCCATCATTGAAATCACGGAGAGCGGCTGCAGCTATCTCGACACTCCGTACGAAAAAGAAAATGGCGGAGTGCCAGACGCGCGACGTACCCAATTTTTCCGTGAAGAACTCGCAGAATTGGCGCGCGCCATCGCTGACGGAGCGAATGTTCGCGCCTTCCACGCCTGGAGCCTGCTCGATAATTTCGAATGGACGGATGGCTACAGCCAAAGATATGGCGTCACCTACGTGGATTTCCGCGACCAGAAACGCACAGTGAAAGACTCAGGTCGCTGGTATGCGCGCGTCACGGCCACGAACCGCCTGAGCGATTGAATCGAAACGTGAGCTTGGAACGAACCAGGGCTTGTACAAAATTGCGCAGCAACATCCCCGCGCAAATGACACGAATCCGGAAGGCGATTTTCGTTTGTTACAGTTGTGTGAATGCGCGTCGTGCGAACATCGCCCACGAGGTTCATACCTCTTGACAAAAAATTCCGGTGAGCCTAATTAATAGGTGTCTTTCGGCACCGAGTTTGATGGGGGTTCTCGTGGCGCAGACGTCTCGCAGAGACTTCTTCAAAATAGCAGGTGTCGGCGGTGTTGCCGCCACCGTCTTTGGATTTGACCTCAAGCCTGCATACGCTCAACTCAAGGAATTGAAAATCGCGCGCGCCGCGGAGACTCGCTCGACGTGTCCGTATTGCGCGGTGGGCTGCGGCGTGCTCATTTACACGATAGGCGACAAAGCGAAGAACGTTACGCCGCAGGTAATCCACGTCGAGGGCGATCCCGATCACCCGACGAACCGCGGCACGCTCTGCCCGAAGGGCTCTTCGCTCGAGCAGGACATGCTCAACCCGCGGCGCCTTACCAAGCCGCAAGTCCGGCGCCCCGGCGCCACCGAATGGCAGGACATCTCGTGGGATACCGCGCTCGATGAGATTGCGCAGTGGACCAAGAAAACGCGCGACGCTTCGTTCGTGGACAAGGACGCGAACGGCCGCACCGTAAACCGCTGCGAGGGCATTTCCTTCATCGGCGGCTGCACAGACACCAACGAATTCAATTATTTGGCAGTGAAAGCAATGAGGAGTCTGGGCTTGTTGTATTTAGAAAACCAAGCCCGTGTTTGACACGGCCCCACGGTCTCAAGTTTGGGACCAACATTCGGACGCGGGGCGATGACCAATGGCTGGATCGACATCAAGAACACCGACATGATGTTGATCATGGGCGGCAATCCCGCCGAAAACCATCCCTGCGGCTTCAAGTGGGCGATGGAGGCCAAGCGCAATCGCAACGCCAAGCTGATTTCCGTAGACCCCCGCTTCACCCGCACCTCCTCCACCGCCGACCTCTTCGTGCAAATTCGTGCTGGCTCTGATATTGCATTTCTCGGCGGCTTGATCCGCTACGCCATCGAGAACAATCGCATCGCCAAAGAGTATCTCGTCAACTACACCAACGCCGCGTTCATCGTCAAGGAAGGCTTCAAACTTCCCGAAGACGGGTTGTACTCCGGCTTCAACTCCGCGTCGGGCACCTACGATAAATCCACCTGGAACTATCAAGAGGGCGGTGACTTCAGCGGCAAGACGGAATCTCCCGCAGGCGCTGCGCCTGCCGAAGCGGCTCATAACGACGCGGCCGCAAAGTCCACGACTCCGGCCCCGCCGCCGGCTCTACCGCCAAACGTTGCCTACGATCTTACGCTCCAGCATCCGCGCTGCGTCTTCCAGTTGATGAAGCAGCAATATTCGCGCTACACGCCCGAAACCGTCGAGCGCATCACGGGCATCCCGAAAGATCAGTATCTCAAGGCCATCGACATGTTCACGTCCATCCGCAAGGACGGCGACATGAAAAAAGTGGCCACGATCATCTACGCCGTCGGCTGGACCCAGCACACTTTCGGAACGCAAATCATCCGCACCGCGGCGATGATCCAGCTCCTGCTCGGCAACGTTGGCAGGGCGGGCGGCGGAGTCAACGCGCTGCGCGGCCATTCAAACATCCAAGGCGCCACGGACATGGCCGGTCTGTTCGACAGCCTGCCGGGCTATCTGAAGATACCGCTTCCCGCTGATACGGATTTGCAGACCTACCTCAAGCGAGTCACGCCGACGGCTTCGAAACCCACTCCCTGGGATTCGATGAACTATTACTCAAACACTCCGAAATTTTTCGTGTCGCTCATGAAGGCGATGTACGGGGACGCTGCCACAAAGGAAAATGGCTTCGCCTTCGATTATCTCCCCAAGCCCGATCGCGACTATTCCTGGACCCACATCTGGGACGACATGTACAACGGCAAAGTGAAGGGCATGTTTGCCTTTGGCATGAACGGCGTGATGATCGGCCCGGACACCACTAAGAATATCAACGCCCTGAAGAAGGCGGACTGGCTCGTCGTCGGCGAAATCTATCCCGACGAGACTAGCGAATTCTGGCGTGCTCCCGGAATCACCGCCGACGAACAAAAAACTATCAACACCACCGTCTATCGCTTGCCCTGCGCAGGTTTCGCCGAAAAAGACGGCAGCATGACCAACTCCGCGCGCTGGGTCACTTGGAAATACGCCGCAGTCCCGCCTCCCGGAGACGCCCGGCTCGACCAGGACATCGTCGCGCAGATTTTCCTCCGCGTCCGCGCTCTCTACAAAAAAGAGGGCGGCAAATTCCCCGTCCCCATTCTGAATTTGAGTTGGGCTTACGCTGACGCGGAGCACCCGCCGCTGGCGCAAGCGGCCATGGAACTCAATGGCAAAGCGCTGGCGGACTTGAAAGACGACAAGACCGGACAAGTAGTCCTCAAAGCAGGCCAGCAGTTGCCCGGTTTTGCAATGCTGAAAGACGACGGCACCACAATGTGTGGCAATTGGATTTACTCCGGCATGTGGACCGAAGCCGGGTCGCAGACACAGCGCCGCGGCACCGAAGATCCCTCCGGTATGGGTGTCTATCAGAACTGGGCATGGTCGTGGCCTGCTAATCGCAGGGTTCTCTACAACCGCGCTTCCTGCAACCTGGATGGCAAGCCGTGGGACCCCGAACGCAAACAGGTATGGTGGAACGAAGCCGCCGGAAAATGGGTCGGCAACGACGTGCCGGATTTCAAGCCGGACTCTCATCCCAAAGACCACTTGGGCCCATTCATCATGAACCCCGAAGGCGTGGGCCGCTTGTTTGCTCCCATTGGAGTCCTTGCGGATGGACCATTCCCCGAACATTACGAACCGATCGAAAGCCCGACCAAGAATCTGTTTCACCCGGAGCAGTCAAGTAATCCTCTGGTGAAGAAGTTCAAGACGCCTTACGACAAGTTCGGAACTCCCGAAGAGTTCAGCATCGTATGCACCACTTACCGGCTCACCGAGCAATATCACTACTGGACCAAGAACAATCCGATGAACGTCCAGCTGATCCCCGAGCCATTCGTCGAAATTCCCGTCGAGCTAGCGGACGAAAAGGGAATTCACCCGACAGACATGATCCACGTAATCAGTGCGCGCGGAACCTACACCGCGAAAGCGTTCGTCACCCGTCGCCTGAAGCCGATGATGATTGACGGCAAGAAGGTCTACCAGATCGGATTGCCCATTCACCAGGGCTTCCGCGGAATCGTCGAGGATGAAGACAAAGACGCGCGCACGCCGGCAAACCTGCTGACGCCCGCCGTCACCGATCCGAACGCCCACACGCCCGAGTCCAAGGGCTTCCTGGTAAAGGTCGAAAAGGCGTAGGGAGCTAAGATGAGTCAGGCAGCAACAGAAATCGTCAGAATCTCGGGCCACGCCGGCACGGTCCCCGGCGCCGGGCTGAACCGCGAATTCCAGGTCTGCAAGCTGGTGGATACCACCACCTGCATCGGCTGCAAAGCCTGCGAGGTCGCGTGCCTGGAATGGAACGGCTACACCTTCAGCGAAACCACCTTCGACAATTCCTACCAGACCATGCCGGAAACGGCCTGGAACTATTGGAACCTCATCAAGTTCAACGAGCACGAGCGCGATGACGGCACCATGATGCTGCTCATGCGCAAAGATCAATGCATGCACTGCGAAGAGCCCGGCTGCCTGGAGGCCTGCCCTGCGGACGCCGCGATCGTGCAATATGCCAATGGCATCGTGGATTTTCAGGAAGCCAACTGCATCGGCTGCGGCTACTGCATCACGGGTTGCCCGTTCAATATTCCCAAGTTCAGCCCGACGGCCCACAAAGTTTTCAAATGCACACTGTGCAACGACCGCGTCTCGGTAGGACTCGAGCCGGCCTGCATCAAGACATGCCCTACCGGCTGCCTGCATTTCGGAACGAAATCCGAAATGAAAGACCTCGCCGAAACCCGCGCCGCGCAGCTGCGCTCGCAATCCGGATATCCCGACGCCGGTGTTTACGATCCCTCGGGCGTAGGCGGCACGCACGTCATTTACGTGCTCCACGACGCCAAAAATCCAGAATTGTACGGCGGCCTGCCCAGGGATCCGCACATACCTTGGTCCGTCAAACTTTGGAAGGGTCCGCTGAAGTGGCTCGGAAATTTGGCGATCGTCGGCGGCATCGTGGGAATGGCATTCCATTACATGCGCTTCGGGCCGAAGAAAGAGGAAGAAATCAAGCCTGATGACGGGAGGCAGCCATGACCAGTGGCGCCGTTTCCCATCCCAATGCCGCCAGCCATAACGAAGATCTGGTCCCGCGCTACTCCTTCGGCGAGCGTGCGAATCATTGGATCGGCGCCCTCGCTTATATCTACGTGATGATCACGGGCCTCGCCTTCTGGTCGCCTTATCTTTTTTGGATGGCCCTGGTCGTCGGCGGCGGGCCGACGGCTCGGTTCTGGCATCCCTGGATTGGCCTGGTTTTTACTTTGTCGCTGTTCTGGACGTTCAAAGAATGGCATCGCGATATGCAGTTCACCGAGGACGACCGCCGCTGGGGCAAGGCCATCCCCTACTACATCGAGAACGAGGACGACAAACTTCCTCCGCAGGGCCGGTTCAATTACGGACAGAAACTTTTCTTCTGGGGGATGTTCTACAGCGTAATTCTCTTGGTCCTCTCCGGGCTCGTCTTGTGGGAAACCGACCTGGTTCCGTGGGACCTGCGGTTTCTGCGCTATACGGCGGTCCTGATTCACGTGAGCGTCGCCCTCATCACCATCGGCCTCTTTCTGATCCATGTGTACATGAGCACGATTCTGGAAGAGGGCAGTTTCGGCTCCATGGTTAGCGGTTATGTGACCCGCGCCTGGGCCTGGACGTTTCATCGCACGTGGTATTACGAGGTCACCGGAAGATCCCGCCCCAAGCAATGACCAATGCGAAGTGGGACCGCCGTATCCGTCGCGCCACCGAACTAACCTCCGCACATCCATTCGCCGCCGAGGGTCTGCGCTTTTACACTCGCATTGCCACCTTTCAAAAAAGCCTCTACACCGACATTCAAAATGCTCTGGCAGGCGCGACGAAAGTTCCCGCCGACAGGCCTCTGCGCGACGAGCTCGACCTATTTCTCCTTCTGCCGAAATTTTCCGGTTTTCTGGCGCTGGTGCAGCAGATCGCCCCGCCGCCGCTCGCGCACGCCGCCGCCGCGTTGACGCAGCAAGGCCCTCCGGCTTGGCAGCAGGTCATCGAAGTTTTTTGGCACGGTGATATGGAGATTGCGCCGGTCGCCGCGGTCTCACTGGAAGACGAGCGATCGGCTGACGCCGAGCGCAGCGCCTCCGATCAATTACTGGCGTGGATTTTTCTTCAGCCCTACGCCGAATATCTCGCCGATTCCCGCGACCCCGAGCACTTGGACGGCACTCCTTCCACGTGCCCGCTCTGCGGCGGCAAACCAATCGTCGGAGTCTTGCGCCCCGAAGGCGACGGCGCCAAAAAATCGCTCGTCTGCATGCTGTGCGCGCATGAATGGACGTTTCGCAGGATTTATTGCCCCGCGTGTGGAGAAGAAAGAGAACCGCAGATGGCGTTTTACTCGGCCCCAGAAATCGCCCACGTCCGCGTGGACGTCTGCGACACCTGCCACACCTACTTGAAGAGCATCGACCTGACCAAAATGGGCCTCGCTGTTCCCATCGTGGACGAGCTAGCCACAATCCCTCTCGACCTCTGGGCCCACGAGCACGGCTACGAAAAACTGCAAATCAATCTGCTCGGAACTTGATCACCTAAGCTCGACGCCTACTGCTGCCATCCGCCGCCGAGCGACTTGTAGAGCTGCACCAGGCTCTGATACTCGTTGCCTCGCGCCTGTGCGAGCGTGAGTTCGGCTTCGAAGAGCGACCTCTGCCCGTCGAGCACTTCGAGGTAGGTGGTGATCCCGCCCCGGTAACGTTCCAGCGATGTCTCGACGGACTCCTGTAGGTCCTTTACGGTCACCTCTTGCGCCACGCGCACTTCATAATATTTTTGATAGCCGATCAGAGCGTCGGAAACGTCGCGGAAGGCCAGTTGGATTGCTTGCTTGTACGCGATCAGCTCCTGCCGTTGTTCCGATTTTGCCAGCTTCAGATTCCCCGTCAGTGCGCCGCCCGTAAAGATCGGCTGCGAAACTTGTGCGCCGTATGCCCAAATACTCGTATGCGAGCTCATCATGCTCGAGAATAAGTTGCTGCGCCCGAATGCGCCGCCGCCCGACCCGGTCAGCGATATTTGCGGAAAGAACGATGCTTTGGCCACTCCGATTTCCGCATTGGCCGCGATCAGATTTTGTTCGGCCTGGTGAATATCCGGCCGGCGTTCCAGCAGTGCTGACGGCATTCCGGGCGGCACGGACGGAGGCATCGGCTGCCGCACCAGCGGGAGACCTCGCTTGATGTCTTGCGGGTAATCGCCGAGCAGAATGCTGATCGCGTCTTCTTCTTGCCCGATTTGCCTCTCCAAATCCGGGATTGCCGCGTTCGCCGTATCTAGCACTTGTTCCGCTTGCAGCACGTCGAGTTTCGTCGCCACGCCATGATCCAAACGCAGGTTCGTCAGCTTGACGGCGTCCTGTTGCGTTCTCACCGTGTCGTGGGAAATCTGCAATTGCAGGTCCAGCTCCAGCAGGGCAAAATAATCGCTCGCCACGTCACTCACCAGTGTCAGCACCACCGTTTGCTGAGCCGCCTGCGTGGCCAGCACCTGCGCCCGCGCCGCCTCGGTCTCTCTCCGCAACTTGCCGAACAAATCGAGTTGGAACGACGCGTCCGCCGTGAGCGCTAGGAAATTCGATTTCGATTGAAAATTCTGTTCTTTCCCGCCCGTGAAATTGGCGTCTCCTTGCACTTGCGGAAAAAGACTCGAGCGCGTCACCGCCAATTGCGCACGCGCGGCGATGATCCGTTCCGTCGCGGTCTGTAGATCGTAGTTTTGCTTCAGCGCCGTTTTGATCAGGTCTTGCAGCACGGGATCCTGGAAAACTTGCCACCAGGGTAAGTCTGCAAAGGAAGCAGCCTGTGCCTCGGCTTGAGGATTCGCGTTGAAGTCGTGATAAGCGGAGGGAGCTTGCACCGTCGGTCTTTTGTAATTGGGCCCGACCTTGCACCCCGTGAACAGGTTCGCGGCAAGAATCGCCGCAATAATCATCTTCGTCCGCCCCACCTGCCTCGATCCTCCTTTGTCGTAGCCTCGAGCTAGCCGCATTTCAGTCGCTCTCCGCGGGAGCAGGCGTGCCAGAGCTTCCGGCAGCCGGTGGCGCTTTAATCGCTCCGGCAGACCCGCTCATTTGACTGGCGCCTGACCACTTCTCAACCAAATAAAAAATCGCCGGGACTAAAAATATGGCTATAAAGCTGGCCGCCAGCATTCCTCCGATCACCGTCGTTCCGATAATCTGGCGCGCCACCGATCCGGCCCCAGTGGCTATCCATAAGGGCACGCTGCCGAGGATGAAAGCGAACGAAGTCATCAAGATAGGCCGCAGACGAATGCGGGCGCCCGCCAGCGCAGCATCCACCAGCGGTTTGCCTTGCTCGTATTCGTCCTTTGCGAACTCGACAATCAGGATCGCGTTTTTCGCCGTGAGCCCGATGAGCATCACCAATCCGATTTGGGCATACACGTCGCTTTCGATTTGCACCATGTACGCCGGATAAAACCACCCGGCCACCGTGCGCCGTAACCACAGCGTTGCAAACGCGCCGAACACCGCCACCGGCGTGCTCAGCAGGACGCTGAATGGCAGCGACCAGCTTTCATACAGCGCCGCCAGAATCAGAAACACAAACAAAAGCGAAAACGCAAAAACGACCGCGGGTGACACGCCCTGCTGAGCCAGCTTTTCCTGAAACGACATGTCCTTGTAGTCGTAGCCCATTTCCCGCGGCATCGTTTGCGCGAATACCTCTTCGAGCGCCTTCATCGCCTGCGCGGAACTGTAGCCCGGTGCCGCGCTCCCCACGATTTGCGCGCTGCGATATTCGTTGAATCGCATGGTGTATTCCGGCCCGATCCGCGGCTCGAATTTCGTCAGCGCCGAGAGCGGCACATTGTCTCCATTGCCGTTGCGGACATAAAACTGCCCCACGTTTTCCGCTTTCGTCCGATACTGTCCCTCCGCCTCGATATACACCTGCCATTGCCGCCCGAACCGGTTGAAGTAATTGATAAAATATCCGCCCATGAACGTCTGCAGGGTTTTGTAGACGTCGCTGATGTTTACTCCCTGCTTGATCACCTTGTCTCGATCCACGTTTACAAACTGCTGCGGCACGCTTGGAATATATGTCGTCGCCAGAAAACCGATCTCGGGACGTTTGCGCGCCGCGGCCATGAAGGTGTTTAAATTCTGCGTCAGAAATTCCACGTCCTTCCCGGCCCGGTCCTCCAGCACAAACGTGAATCCCCCTGAAGTGCCCACCCCCGGTATCGCCGGAGGTGAAAAGTCGAAGGCAATTCCTTCCGGCAGCTGGCTCAACTTCTGATTCAGCCGTGTCTTGATCTCCTGGAATTGTTCCGCCCTCGATTTCCGCGCATCCCAGTCATCCAGCGTGACGAAGAAAAACGCGTTGTAGCTCGTGCGCACGAAGCTCAGCAAGCTGAAGCCGATGACGCTCGACGTGTATTTCACTCCCGGAGTGTCTGCTAGTATTTTCTCGATGTCGCGCGCAGCCTGGTCCGTCCGTTGCTGCGACGCAGCGTTGGGAAGCTGTAGGTTGATGAAAAGATATCCCTGATCCTCATCCGGCAGGAAGCTCGACGGCACTCGTGAGGCGAAAAATGCCGCCCCACCCGAGAACACCACCAATAGCACCAGTGCGATTATGCTCTTGCGAATCAGCGCGCCGGAAACTCGCACATAGCTCTCCGTCCCGCGCTCAAACGCTCGGTTGAACCAGGCAAAGAATTTTGCCAGCACTCCCTTGCTTTCCTCTTTCGGACGCAGCAAAAGAGCAGCCAGAGCCGGACTGAGTGTGAGCGCATTGAACGCGGAAAGGATGACGGAAATCGCGATCGTCACCGCAAATTGCTGATAGAGCCGCCCGGTGATTCCCGGAATAAATGCGGTTGGAACGAACACGGCAGAAAGCACCAGCGCGATGCCCACCACCGGCGCCGTCAATTCCTCCATCGCCTTCAGCGCCGCTTCCTTGGGCGAGAGCCCCTCCTCGATATGCCGGCCCACGCCCTCCACGACCACGATCGCGTCGTCCACCACCAATCCAATGGCTAACACCAGGCCTAATAGCGAAAGTGTGTTGATCGAGAAACCAAACAAAGGGAAAAAGACGAATGTCCCAACCAAGGCCACCGGCACTGCCAGCATCGGGATCAGCGTCGCGCGCCAGCTTTGCAGGAAGATGTATACCACCAGGATCACTAGCAGGATCGCGATCAGCAGCGTTTCGACAATTTCCTTGATCCCGGACGTCACCGCCTTCGTTGTATCCAGCGAAATCACGTAATCCATGTCCTGCGGAAACCTCTGCTTCATTCCAGCAATTAATTTCCGCACCCCGTTCGCCGCGTCCACGGCATTCGAGCCCGGCAACTGGTAAACGGCGATAATCGCTCCCGGCTTGCCGTTCAACCGCCCCACCACGGTGTAGTCGTTCGACCCAAGTTCTACCCGCGCCACATCCTTCACACGCACAACTCCGCCATCCGGCGTCTCGCGAACCACGATCTGTCCGAAATCATCCGCGGAAATCAATCGTCCTTGCGCCCGAACCGCGTAGGTGTACTCTTGCCCCTTGGGTACCGGCTCGCCGCCCACTTGTCCCGCTGGGTTCACAGTGTTCTGCGCTTGGATTGCATTGATGATGTCGGTCACCGTAATACCCAACTTGCCCAATTGGTCCGGCTTCACCCACAACCTCATCGCATATTGCCCGGCGCCGAAGATTTGCACGTTCCCGATGCCATTGGACCGGGTCAACGGATCGTGAATATTGATGTACGCGTAGTTTGCCAGAAACGACGCATCGTACGTTCCCTTGGGCGAGTACAGCGTGATCAGCATCAGCGGTGACGTCACCGACTTCTGCACCGTGATTCCGTAGTTGTTCACATCCGCGGGAAGCTGCGACGCCGCTTGCGTCTCCCTCATCTGCGCCAGAATCTGATCCGTGTTTGGATCCGTCTTCACGTCGAAATCCACGATCATGGTCATCTGGCCGTTGGCCGTGGCGTTCAACGAGTACATGTAGTTCATGTGGTCCACACCGCTCATTTGCTGCTCGATCGGCGTAGCCACCGATTGCTCCAGCGTCAGCGCATCCGCGCCGACGTACGTGGCTTGAATCTGAATTTCTGGTGGAGCAATATTCGGAAACTGGGCGACAGGCAATTCGATAATCGTGATCGTCCCAAGAATCACCATCACGATCGAAATCACAATGGCGACGATGGGGCGGTTGATGAAAAATTTGGACATGGCCGCTACCGTGCCTCCGCCGTCGTGCTCTCCGGCACATACGGCTTCGGGTTTACCTGCGCGCCCGGACGCACCTTCTGCACTCCTTCAGCCACCACGCGATCTCCCGGCTTCAATCCCCCCGTAATAATCCAATCGCTGCCGACGCGATCTCCTACCGACACGGTCTGGATGCTCACTTTATTCTCATGATCCACCACTGCCACTTGGTAAGCGCCTTGCAGTTCAGTTACGGCGCGCTGCGGCACCAGTAGCGCACCCTTCTGAATCCGCACGGCTGTCCGAATTTTGCCGTACCCTCCCGGACGCAGAATATTTCCCGGATTGGGGAACAGCGCGGCGAGTCGAATTGCGCCAGTGCCTATATTTACTTGGCGGTCGGCAAAGAAAAACGTACCCTCCCGCGCGTACGTTGAGCCGTCCGCCAAAATCAGTTGCAGACGCAAACTTTTGTCGGCCGCCTCCAGGGTCGTCGCCGTCGGGAATCGCTTGTTCCATTCGAGATATTCGCTTTCGCTGACGGTGAAATAAACCTTGATAGGATCAACGGTGGATACCGTGGTCACAACTCCGCTGCTTGGCGTGACCAGTGCGCCCACCTGCAGCTGGGCTTGCCCGGCAATGCCATCAATGGGTGCAATCAGGCGCGTAAAATCGAGGTTGATTTTCGCCGTTTCGACGGCCGCCGCGTCGGTCTTGATTTCCGCCTCAGCCGTCGCCACCGTGGCCTCCGCGGCTAAATTATTCTGCACGGCGTTGTCGAGATCTTGTTGGCTCGCTGCCTGCTCTCTGGCCAGCGGCGTATAGCGCTCCACGTCCAGCTGCGTCCTGCCTTGCACGGCTTTGGCGTTGGCCAGATTGGCGGTGGCCTGCGCCAATTGTCCTTCCGCTTGATCGAGGACCGCTTGGAAAGGCCGCGGGTCGATCTCAAAAAGCAGCTGGCCCTTCTTGACGAACGCGCCCTCCTGGTAACCCTGCCGCAGCAGGTAGCCGGTGACTTGCGCTCTTACGTCTGCATTTACGAATCCGTCGAGCGTGCCGATCCATTCCCCGTAGATCGGTACGTCTCTCTGTTCCACCTGTGCGACCTCGACCGTGGCAGGCGGCATCGAACCCGCACTCTTTCCGGCGCACCCAATGCTCGAAGAAATTACGAGTCCGATAGCAAGCGCGTGTGCCCAGCTTGCGAAACACGCCCTTGGCACTCGAATCCACCCCGTGGCCATGCTGCCCTCCCGCGATTGCGCTTTTCTTGGCATCATCCGGTAGGAATGTGATCCCACCTTGCTGAATGCCATTTACTCGGAATGCCGATTTAGATGTCGCTTGCGAATCATACGATTCGCCCACCTTCGATACAACAATCTGCCCTCCAAGGCCACCCCAATCGACGAAGAACTCCGCGGTAGCGCTTGCAACTTTTCGTTAGTCACTATAATGTAAGGGCCACTATCGAAATTATGCCGCGCACTCCAGGCGGCGCACCAAGCGGGAGGGCCGGTATCATGCGCCGCGCCAAAAATGCTCTGCGAAGGGCGCCCACATCGGAAGACGTCGCTACCGAAACGCCCAAAACTCCTCGCGGCGGCCCTTCCTTAATAAAAGGTCAACCAACCGGCCTTCGCGAACGCAAAAAAGAACGCCTCCGCCAGCAGATCGTCGAAACCTCTCTGCATCTCTTCCGTCAGCGCGGCTACGAAAACACGCGTATAGACGACATCGTGCAAAGCCTCGAAATCAGCCAGCCCACATTTTTTCGGTATTTCCCCAGCAAAGACGCGGTCTTGCGCGAAGTTGGGCGCCGCGCGTTCGCCCGTCAAGCCGAGAGCCTGAAATTAGAACTCTCGTCGAAAGCCACCACCGAGCAGCGCTTGCGCCGTTTTTACGAAAGCCTGGGAAACGTCACCGAAGTAGGCCGCCCGCTTTGGCAGGCCGTAATTCTTGCTGGCGCGATGGATCCGGTGCGCTCTCCCGAATTGCGCGGACCGGAAGCAGCAGCTGTCAGCCTCTTGCGCGAAATTATCGCCGAAGGCCAGAAGAACGGCGAGATCACTCACGATTTTCCTGTCGTCCATCTGGCCGAATTCATGGAAGGCCTTTTCAACACCGTCGTCCGTCAGTGGGCCGTGGATCTTACCGGCCCCCACAAACTCACCGAGCGCGTGCGCAACGCAGTCGAATTTTTCCTGCGCGGCGCCCGCCCGTAATCGCCCGCACCCGCGATGAAGGCCGCAGTTCTCCACGAATTCAAACAGCCGCTCAGCATCGAAAATGTCACGCAGCCATCTCCCGCCGCCGATGAAGTACTGATCGCCGTGGAAGCTTGCGGCGTATGCCACTCCGATTTGCATCTCGCCGATGGCGATTGGCCCCAGCTAGTCCCGATCACCAAACGTCCTTTAATCCTCGGCCACGAAATCGCCGGCCGCGTCGTCGAAAAGGGCTCTTCCGTCGAATCGCTCAACGTAGGCGATCGCGTCGGCATTCCCTGGCTGCATTGGTCCTGCGGCGAATGTGAATTCTGCCGCGAGGGCAATGAGAACCTCTGCACCAAGCAAAAAATCACGGGTGTAACCGTGGATGGCGGCTACGCTGAATTCGTCAAAGCCCCCGCGACCCACGCCGTGAAAATTCCCGGCGCACTCCGCAGTGCCGACGCCGCCCCACTGTTCTGCGCCGGCGTCACCGTTTACCGCGCCCTACAACACGCGAGCATTCAACCTGGCCAGCGTCTCGCCGTCTTCGGAGTCGGTGGCCTCGGTCACCTCGCCCTGCAAATCGCCAAAGAATTGGGCGCAATTATCACCGCCGTGGATGTCTCCGATGAAAAGCTCGCCCAAGCCGCCGGGCTCGGCGCATCCGCCACTCTGAACGCCGCCAATGTAAATGTTGTAAAGGAATTGCGCCGCGCCGGTGGTGTCCATGCCGCGCTGGTGACCTCCGCTTCCAAAGCCGCCTACGACACAGCCTTCAAATGCGTCCGGCCCACCGGAATTCTACTCGTCGTAGGACTTCCCTCCGAACCCATCTGCTTCGCACCCATCTCGATGGCCGCATCCGAAATTCGCATCAAAGCCTCCTCGGTTGGCACGCGCGAAGACTTGCGTAACGTCCTGGCCATGGCGGCGAGCGGAAAGCTCCGCTGCCAGGTTGCCGCCCGCCCTTTAGCGCAAGCGAACGAAGTCCTGGCCGAGTTGCGCAAAGGGACAGTCTCCGGCCGCATCGTGCTCACCCCTAGCTGATTCCTTTTCACCGCCAGCTCCGCACGCTCCGCGCCCAGCCTTCCCCGCATTTCACCCCCCCGGCAGCCCTATTCATATTCCTGATGTTCCCTATCCGTTTTCGTGTTGACGTTAGTAACTCTAATGTGATACCTACACTCACAATTCGTGTAAACGGCAGGGGTGGCCGTGCATCGCCGATACCGCGAAGAGCCGTCTCCAAAAGTCTTTCGAGTGGAACTCCGAATGCCAAAAGGAGGAGCCATGAGAGCAATAATCTCGTTCCTGGGTGTCTTGGTTCTCGCGGTCTGTTCGTTGTCGGCAGTCCCGGCGGCACACGCCCAAGGCGTGGGCGATTCGGGCAGCCTCAGCGGCACGATCACCGATCCATCGGGCGCTCTAGTCCCGAAAGGCACCGTGACGGCACTGGAATCTACCCGCGGAGTGAAGCTTGTCGTCTCCGTAGACGCCAACGGCCAATATCGCTTCGGCAATCTTCCTCCCGGCACCTACGACGTCACCGCACAGATCGCCGGGTTCGCATCGCTCGTGCAAAAGGGCGTCGTAATCACCGTCGGACAGGCCGCCAACCTGGATTTTCACCTGCAGGTCGCAACTACTTCCTCGGTGGTGGAGGTCTCCGCCGCGCCACCCGTAGTCGAAACCGAACGCGGTAGCCAAGCCAACACCATCACTCAGAATTACATCGAGGATCTCCCGATTGACCGCCGCGACTACCTCAATTTCACCTTGCTGCTCCCGGGCGTCTCTGACTCCACCCGCCTCGCGGACGACCAGGATTTTCGCGTCAAGCAGACTCCGCAAAGCGGCCTCTCCTTCTACGGAAGCAATGGACGCGGCAACAGCGTCACGGTTGACGGCGGCGAAACGCAGGACGATGCCGGCGGCGTGCGACTCACCGTAAGCCAGGACGCCGTGCAGGAATTCCAGGTGAATCGCAGTAACTATGCGGCAGATCTCGGCGGCGCGAGCGGCGCCTCCGTAAACATCGTCACCAAATCAGGCAGCAACGCGCTCCACGGCAGCGCTTATAGCTATTTCCGCAATAGCGTCATGGACGCGCGCGACCCCTTCGCCTTCAGCCAAGCCCTCGCGCCGGGGGCCGTCTTCGACCCCACCGCGCCGGATTCCGAGGGTTCGCCGGTCAAGAACTCCCTCGCGCGCTATCAGTTCGGCGGAGACGTCGGTTTTCCAATACACAAAGACAAGACTTTCGCCTTCCTCGCCTTCGAAGGCTTGCGCCAAAATTCCCAGAACGCCGTTCCCCTCCTGACAAACACAGATATTTTTCGTCCCACGTCCGATCAGAACGCCGTTATCGGTGCGCTTGCGACCCAAGGCGCAACACCCGTTCCCTGCCTGAATAATCCGAATGGTACGGTGACGACCCTGCCCGCCGCCGAGTGTGCCGGTGCACTCCAGACCGCATTGACGGTCAGCCAGTTCACGGGCCTCACCCCAGGGCAAAGCGCAATCAATGGGTTCCTCGTGAACGAGCTGGAATCAAACGGAGGCTTGTTCAATTACAACACGCGCCAATACCTCTTTAACGGACGCCTCGATCATCACATCAGCGAAGTGGACTCCATTACTCTGAGCTACAGGTACGGGCACGACTTGGAAGAAAATCCCGACGTGCAATCCCTGACGGGCTTTTCCGCTGGCAGCTCGATCCACAACTACGACAATAATCTCCAGGCCGCGTGGTACCACGTCTTCAGTCCGCGCACCGAGAATGAGTTCCGCTTCCAGTGGGATTACAACAGTTTCAACGTAATCCCCAACGAGCCCGGAGAGGTGGGACTACAGATCGCCGGGTTCGCGAATAATCTGGGCACCAATATTTTCCTGCCGAATTATACGATCCTCCGCCGCTACGAGTTCGCGGACAACGTAACCATAATCCGCGGCAGCCACACCGTCAAATTTGGCGGCGATGTGCTGTTTCGCGGCAATCACACCGAATCTCACACATTTTTCCCTGGCCGCTTTGTCTTCGGTGCGCTGCCTGGCTTCGACCTCAGTTCCTGCCTTTCGAACCCCAACGGGCCCATCACTGGAAACCCGGCCACCTCCGGTTGCGGTCTTCCAGGCGCCTTGAATTCGTCGGAGATCAATTCGCTGCAAGCAGCCTCCCTCGCAGCGCCTCAGGTTTATCAACAGGGTTTCGGCGAAGCGGACTATCCCGCATACACCCGCCCGTTATCGGGAATCTACCTGCAGGACTCCTGGAAAGTAACGTCCAATTTCACCCTGAACTACGGCGTCCGCTACGAAATAGACTCGCAATATCGTCCTCTGAATACCTACTACGGCGATATCGCCCCGAGGCTCTCCTTCGCCTGGGATCCCTTCAAAGATCACAAAACCGTGATCCGCGGCGGATACGGCATTTTCTACGGGCCCATTGATGCCCAGATTCCTCAGGTGGATTTGAGCCTCGGAGTGCTGAACAAAAATAAAAGCACCGTCGAGAATCAGAAGAACAAGTCGCAGGTTCCCGATCAGGTCAACAATGTAGTCGGAACTTGTGGCATTGGAATCCCGGGAGTTCCGATATTCCCCGGCTCTGGCGCTAGCCCTTGCAACCGCTACATTTCCATTTACGTAGATCCGGGCTACAGCGTTCTTCCATTCATTCAGTCCGCGGGACAAGTGTTTGGGGGGCTATTTGCCACGCCAGCGCCTCCGGGGAATGCGCCCGGCGCAAATAAAATCTCCTGCACAATTCCGGCGCCAGGGACCAGCGCGTGCATTACGCCCGCTGATATCGCCAACTACGGCATTTTCGTCCAGAACACCGGTCAACTTTCGCCCCTGACCGTATTGTTCAGCAACCCGCCCAACTACAAGCCTCCTTACTCGCAACAGGCTTCGCTCGGAATTGAACGCCAGATCGCGCCTGGCTTTACGATTTCCGCGAGCTTTATTTATTCGCACACCACCCGACTGCCGGTAGCGATTGATACCAATCTTCTTCCCACGACGCCGATGAGCACGGTGACCCTGGCGAACGGCAAATCTGTGTCCTACCGGAACTGGAACCTTGTCCCGCAGACCGACCCGCTCTTCGGGACCGAGGGACTCCCGTGCGCCGCGACGGCAGCGAACCCAAATCAGCCGTTCAACTGCTTTGTCAATCCGCTGATCGTGCAAAACAACCAGTACACCTCGGCCTCGTCGGGCCTGTACGAGGGCGGCATTCTGGAAGTCCAGAAACGCTTCAGCGACAACTTCACATTTTTTGGAAATTACACCTACAGCAAGGCCTTCGACACCGGAACCGATTTCAATTCCGACTTTGGTCCGCAAGATCCCACGGATTTGAGCCTCGATCGCGCTCTATCCGAATTCGACGAACGCAACAAAGTTGTACTGGCCGGGGTGTTCAGCGGCCCTTCCCACAACGCCTTCTTGTCCGGCTTCCAACTCTCTCCTATTTTCCAGTACCACAGCGGCCATCCCTTCAACTTACTGGCAGGCGGCGAGGTCAACGGAAACAATCACATCACCAACGAGCGTCCCATCGGAGCCCCGCGCGATACCGGTCTCGGCCCCAACTACATTGATTTCGATATGCGCTTGAGCTGGCAGCACAAAATAGGGGAACGAGCCACGCTCCAGCTGACTGCGGAAGGTTTCAACATCGCCAACCGCACCAACTACGCCAGCGTCAACAACGAAGTCAGCCCGCTCTTCGGCTTCCAGCCCGGTTTCACCACCTTCAATGTGCACGGAAGCGCGGCGCTGTCGCCCAGCACTCCCCTAGGCTTCACCTCTGACTTGATCAAGCGCGAGGTTCAGCTAGGCGTGCGCATGAGTTTCTAATTCGGAGAAGGTCCAAGGAAGCGATTCGACTTCACGGACTACGCGGTAAAGGAATAAGCAGAATTTGACTTTGTAGCGGCGGCCTTTAGGCCGCCATCTTTCTCTCGCTTTCGTCAGGTCACGGCTTCAGAGTCTGTGTGAGAACAAGGGAATCTTTGTAGGCCGTAGCTTTAGCTACGGCATAAACGCAGCAAAATCAAAGCGGCTTCAGCCGCTGAAGTACAGGTTTTGCAGTTCTAATACAGACTCTTCAGCCGTGCCACAAACGAATGCAAGAAACGCGGCTTTAGCCGTTGGGGGACTGTGAACCTCGTCGCGGTCCGCAAAATTTTCACGGCTCATCACGTTAACCAAAGATCGTCTCGCGAGATTCGAAGTGAAAGGAGGAATTCAAATGCGGCCACACTCCCCACGCACGGCGTTTCTTATTTTGTTTACCTCGATTCTAATTCTCGCCATCGCTCAATCATCCCGCGCGCAAGCCAGTCTCACCACAAAGACAGGGACTCTCAGCGACGGTGCAACGTACCTCATCGAAGTCCCTTCCGACTGGAACGGCACCCTCTTTCTCTACAGCCACGGGTACGTGACGCCTGGAAGCCCGAATCCCGCCACAGACGTTGGCGATCCGGCCACACGCGCTTTTATGCTCGCAAACGGTTTCGCTCTGGCCGGCTCGTCTTACGCCACCACCGGCTGGGCCATTCACGAAGCCCTCAGCGATCAAATCGCCGTGCTCGACGTCTTCGATTCGATCTTCCCCCATCCCGTCAGCACCATCGCCTGGGGACATTCCCTGGGCGGCATTATTACCGCAGGATTGATCCAGAGAAATCCGAAGCGTTTCACCGCCGCGCAGCCGATGTGCGGAGTTCTGTCTGGCGGAGTCGCCACGTGGAACACCGCCCTCGACGGCGAATTCGCCTTCCAAACCCTGCTGGCCCCCGCCACCGGCTTACAGCTCGTCAACATCACCAATCCCGACGCGAATTTGACGCTCGCCGAAGAAGTTCTCGCTGCCGCGCAAGCCACTCCGCAGGGCCGCGCACGCATCGCGCTCGCGGCCGCTCTTAGTGACGTACCGGGCTGGTTCACTCTCACTTCGCCTGAGCCTGCGCCAAATGATTTCGCCAGCCAGGAATCCAATCAGTTCCTCTGGGACCAGCAAATAGATTTTCCTTTCATCTTCGCTTTCCGCGCCGAACTGGAAGCCCGCGCCGGGGGAAACGTCTCTTGGAATACGAATGTGGATTATCGCCGGCAGTTCGAAAAATCCGTTGATCGCGACGAAGTCTGGGCCCTCTATCAAACGGCAGGTCTCAGCCTAGAACGCGACCTCGACGCGTTGAATGAAGCGGCCCGCATCAAGGCGAATCCAAACGCCGTCAAATATCTCGAACAGAATGTTATCTTCAACGGACAAATTGACATCCCGGTCCTCACTTTGCACACCAAAGGCGATGGCCTGGTAGTCGTCGAAAATGAAACCGCCTACAAAGACGTGGTGGACCGCGTTGACGATAACCGCCGATTCTTGCGCCAGACTTTCGTCGATCGCGCAGGTCACTGCGCCTTTACCCCCGCCGAAACGATTGCCGCCGTGGAAACGCTCCTAACGCGGTTGGAAACCGGCCAATGGCCGGATATTAATGCGAACTTGCTCAACGGCGACGCCGCGGCCCTCGGCCCTGACTTCAACATCTATAGCGTAAATGGCGCGGTTGTCCCTGTCTCGCCCGCCTTCATTGATTTCACTCCGGCCCAGTACCTCCGGCCCTTTGACGCGTTCACCCAACGATGCGATCCCAGAGGTGACGGCCGCGGCTGTCGCGACCAAGATGCATTTTCGTCAACACATTGAGCGGCGGGAGCGCAGCATACAACGGGACGCGACACTTGCCGCCATTCGCGAAGCACATGGAAGTCGCAAATCGCGCAATTCTGCGCCGCGCTCTCGATATAGCGTTAGTTGCTAACGTATGATATACACTTGCATTTTGTTGCCGTCATCGAACGATTTCGGAGTGCCGCGTACCGGGTGAACGTTTCAAACATCTTCGACCTCCACGGCCGCGTCGCCATCGTCACCGGCGGCTCGGTCGGCCTCGGCCGTCAGATGGCCGAAGGCCTCGCGGAAATGGGCGCGGATTTGGTTTTATGCGCCCGCAAAATTGACCGTTGCCGGCAAGCAGCCGAGGAATTGCAAAAATTGGGCGTCCAAACCCTCGCACTCGCTTGCGATGTGAAAGACCCCGCCAGCATCCAAGCGGCAGCTGACGCGACCCTGAAACATTTCGGGCGCATAGACATCCTGATCAACAACGCCGGCACGTCGTGGGGCGCTCCGGTGGAAACAATGACGCTCGAGCAGTGGCACAAAGTGATCGAAACCAATCTCACCGGAACATTTCTCTTTTCCCAGGCAGTCGGCAATACGATGATCGCCCAGCGCCGCGGAAAAATAATCAACATCGCATCCGTCGCCGGCCTGCGCGGCGCGTCCCCGAAATTCTCCGCCATCGGCTACACCGCCAGCAAAGGCGGAGTTATCGCCTTCACCAAAGACCTCGCCTGCAAATGGGGTATGCACAATATTCAAGTAAACGCGATCGCCCCAGGCTGGTTTCCGACGGACATGTCCGAAAAAGTGATCGAGCGAATCAAAGAATCGCTGCTCGCGGGAATCCCTCTGGGTCGTTTCGGCGGACCCAACGACTTGAAAGGCGCCGCCATTTTCCTCGCCTCCGGCGCCTCCGATTTCGTCACCGGTCAAATTCTCGCCGTGGATGGAGGTCAGTCGGCCTGATCGTCTCGTCACTCGGGCTGGGAAAAAGGCGCCATGAACATTCCACTCACTCCTCTCCGCTGTCTGCGTTACGCAGAAGAGCAATATCCGCGCAGAACTGCGGTCGTCTGCAACAACGAGCGATTTACCTACTCGCAATTTGGCGAGCGCGTCGGACGCCTCGCTGGTGCCCTGCGCCAAGCCGGCGTCCAGGCAGGCGACCGCGTCGCCTTCCTCAGCACCAATTGCCATCGCTTGCTCGAAGCCTACTACGGCGTTCTTGAAGCAGGCGCGGTCCTGCTCCCGCTGAATATCCGCCTCACCCCCAATGAACTCGGCTACGTCTTAAACGATGCCGAAGCCACCATGCTTTTCGTCGAGAAACAGTTTCTAGCCGCGGCCGACTCCTTTCGCAAAAATGTTCCATCGCTGGGCATCTTTTGCCAATTGGATGGCCCTCCCGAAGCGTCGTGGCTAGCGCCGCAAAATTACGATGCTCTGCTAGCCGCCGCCACGCCTCATCGCGCAGATATTTCGACCATCGACGAAAATTCCCTCGCCGAACTTTTCTACACCAGCGGCACGAGCGCCAACCCTAAAGGCGTGATGCTCACACACCGCAACGTCTATCTGCACGCGCTGCACGTCTGTCTGGGACATCACACCGAAAAAGGGGCCGTCGAGCTTCACACCATCCCTCTTTTCCACGCCAATGGCTGGGGCGTCGCGCATTTCCTCACATTGCTCGGCGGCACTCACGTAATGATTCAGCGCTTCGATCCCAAGGAAGTTTTCCGGCTCATCGAAAAGGAAAAAGTCCATTCCTGCAGCCTCGTCCCGATCATGGCCACCGCGCTTGTGAATTGTCCGGAGCGCCATAATTACGATTTGAGCAGCCTGCGACGCATCGTCATCGGTGGCGCTGCTTCCTCGCCCACTCTGATTCGCGAAGTCGAAGAAAAACTTGGCTGCGAATGTTATTCCGGTTACGGCTTGACGGAAACTTCCCCTGCGCTTTCGCTTTCTCCGATGAAGTCCGGGATCGTGTGGAAAGGCGAGCAGCGTTACACCGGTCAGGCGATGACGGGCTTTGCCGTTCCAGGCATCGAGTTGCGCGTTGTGGATCCCAATGATCGCGACGTCCCGCGCGACGGCCAATCCGTCGGCGAAATCGTCGCGCGCGGCGACGGCATCATGGAAGGCTATTGGCGACAACCGGAAGCTTCCGCCGAAGCTTTGCGTGGCGGCTGGTTCCACACCGGCGATATGGCCACCATCAACGAGGACGGCTATCTCCTCATCGTGGACCGCAAAAAGGACATCATCGTCAGCGGCGGCGAAAATATTTCCTCGCTCGAGCTGGAAAAGTCCATCCTCGCGCATCCCGCCGTCCTCGAAGTCGCTGTGATTCCCGTTCCCGATGCCAAATGGGGCGAAGTCCCCAGAGCGCTAGTCGTCTTGAAGCCGAACGCCGCCGCCACCGAATCCGAACTCAGCGAATTCTGCCGCTCGCGCATCGCGCACTATAAATGTCCGCGCTCCTTTGAATTCGTGGACGCGTTGCCTAAAACCGGCACTGGAAAAGTCCTGAAAAAAGATCTGCGCAAGAAATATTGGCAGGGCAACGAAACGATGCGTCCGAACTTCACGGCACCCGTGCCGGCGGCTCCGCAACCGCCTGAGCCGAATGTGAAGTCGAAATCCGGCACGTGAGCGATTGACATCCAGAATGATTTGCAGCGCCGCCCAAAAGACGCGTCGGGAGCACGTTGCGCCCAACGAGCTGAAGGAGTCGAGTCCATGGATCTGAATCTAACCGAAGACGAGTTGGCCTTTCGCGACGAGCTTCGCGCCTGGCTAGCAACCAATGTTCCCAAAGACTGGCCCGAATGGCGCGAAAAACCGATCGAGGAATCCTTCCCGTATCTGCGCGCCTGGCAACGCAAACTCCAGGAAGGCCGCTGGGCCGCCGTTTCTTGGCCCAAGGAATACCAAGGCCGCAGCGCCACCCTGATGCAGCAAGCCATCTTTTGGGAAGAAATGGCGCGCGTCGAAGCCCCGCCCATGGCCAATTCCCTCGGCCTCGGACTCATCGGCCCCACCATCATCGCCTTCGGCACCGAAGCCCAAAAGCAGCGTTACATCCCAAAAATTCTCAGCGCCGAAGAAATCTGGTGCCAGGGCTTCTCCGAACCGAACGCCGGCTCCGATCTCGCCGGCCTGCAAACCGAAGCCGTCCTCAAAGGCGATCATTACATCGTCAACGGCCAAAAAGTTTGGACCAGCTACGGCTGGGTCGGCAATTGGTGTGAACTAGTCGTCCGCACCGATCCAAACGTGCCCAAACACAAAGGCCTCACCGTGCTTCTGGTGGACATGAAAACGCCGGGCGTCGAAGTTCGCCCCCTTCGCCAGATGACCGGAGAATCCGAATTCAATGAGCTGTTCTTCCGCGATGTGAAAGTCCCGGCCGCCAATGTTCTCGGCAAAGTGAATGACGGCTGGAATGTCGCGATGAGCACCCTGATGTACGAACGCGGCTCCTACGGCGCCCGCCTCCATCTCACTTTCAAGCGTTACATCACGCGCCTCATCGAACTCGCTCGCAGTATCCAACGCAACGGCCGCCCCGCCGCGGAAGACCCCATCATTCGCCAAAAACTCGCGCAATGCAGCGCCGAAATCGAAATCATGCGTTTCAATCAGATGCGCGCATTCAGCCGCGTCACCGCCACGGGAGTTCCCGGCCCCGAAGGCTCCATCCAGAAAATTTTCTGGAGCGAGCTCAATCAACGTCTGCAACAAATCGCGCAAGAGTTGCTCGGCCCCTACGGCCAATTGCTGGGCGACGATCCTCGTGCGATTGACAAAGGTCTCTGGTCGTACGCCTACCTGCGCACGCGCGGCAATACTATCGAAGCCGGCACGTCCGAAGTACAGCGCAACATCATCGGCCATTTCGTGCTCGGACTTCCCAGAAGCTACTAAAAGGACACGCCATGCAATTCGGTCTAAGTGAAAGCCAGGAATTTCTGAAGGACAGCGCCCGCAAATTCTTCGCCGGTGAATGTCCCAGCGCGGAAATGCGTCGCCTGATGGAAACGGAAACCGCGTATGACGCAGCGCTATGGTCCAAACTGACCGACCAGGGCTACACCGGCATTATTTATCCGGAAGCCTACGGCGGAGTCGGCCTCGGAAAAGTGGAACTGATGCTCCTGATGGAAGAAGCAGGGCGAGCACTGTTGCCCGGCCCGTTTTTCTCCACCGCTGTTCTGGCTGGCTCAGTTCTGGATGCCGTCGCGAGCCCCGCACACAAGAGCAAGTACCTGGCACCTATCTGCCGCGGAGAGGCCCGTGCGACAGTCGCAATTCCCGAAGCGAGCGGAAGCTGGAACCCAGAAGACGTAGAAATCAACGCGTGCGGCGGAAAACTCACTGGCGAAAAATTCTTTGTCCCCGACGCCGCCGTCGCCGATTTCATCATAGTCGTAGCGCGCAACGGCGTCTTCATCGTAGATCCCAAGGCCCGCGGCGTGAAGCTATCTCCGATGATCGGCATGGATCTCACCCGCAAACTCTACGCCATCGAGTTCACCAACTCTCCAGCGGAAGAAATCGGCGCCACCGCGAACCTCCCTCGCGCTCTCGATATCGCCACTGCCGCGCTGGCCGCGGAATTAGTCGGCGGCATGCAACGGACTCTCGATCTCACGGTCGAATACGCCAAGACTCGCAAACAGTTCGGCAAGCCCATCGGCATGTTTCAAGCCGTCCAGCATCAATGCGCGGACATGTACCTCGAAACCGAGAGCGCCCGCTCCGCCGCCTACTACGCCGGTTGGGCGCTCGAAGAAAATTCGCCCGATGCGCCGAAAGCCGTTTCTATAGCTAAAATGTATGCGAGCGAAGCCGCCCGCACCGTCGGCAATCGCGGCATCCAGATTCACGGCGGCATGGGATTCACCTGGGAAAACGATATTCACCTCTATTACCGCCGCGCGAAAGCATCGGAAACAGCTTTCGGCGACGCCACATATCACCGGGAGCGCATCGCGTCGCTGGTGATTGACTCTGACTGCGTCACCGCGAAGAGCGCGTAAAAATTCAAACAAACGAGCCTCCCATGACCGATCTGGTTCAACTCACAAAAGAAAGCGGCATCGCCGTCATCACCATCAATAATCCCCCGGTGAATGCGCTCAGCCCCGGCGTCCCCGAGGGCATCGCGCGCGCAATCGAAGAAATCAACAACGACGCCGCCGTGAATGCCTGCGTGCTCATCGGCGGCGGTCGCACCTTCGTCTCCGGCGCGGACATCAAAGAATTCTCGAAAATGCGCTCGGGCGCAGCGGTCGGCACAATGAGTTTTCCGGATCTCCTGCCGCGCATCGAAGATTGCCGCAAGCCAGTAGTGATGGCCATTCACGGCAATGCGCTAGGCGGAGGCCTCGAACTCGCGATGGCCGGTCACTACCGCGTCGCTGTCCCTACCGCGCAAGTCGGCCAACCCGAAGTGAAGCTAGGAATTATCCCCGGCGCGCACGGCACGCAACGCCTTCCCCGCCTCGCGGGTGTCGCTAAGGCCGTAGAAATGTGCGCGGGCGGCGCGCTTATCAAAGCAGAAGAAGCATTGAAATTCGGAATCATTGACCGCCTGATCGATGGCGACCTTCTCACGGGAGCCATTGCCTTCGCCCGCGAAGTCGCCGCTCAACCTATCCGCAAAACGAGAGACCGTAACGAAAAACTCGGCACTCCCGCCGAAAATACCGCCATCTTTGCAACGGCGCGTGATACCGCCAGGAAGAAACAACGCGGCATGATGGCGCCCCTCGCCGCGATTGATGCCGTCGAAGCCTCCACGAAACTTCCCTTCGCGGAAGGCTGCGCGCTCGAACGCAAACTTTTCATCGAGTGCCTCCAATCGGATCAGTCCAAAGCGCTCATCCACGTTTTTTTCAGCGAACGCGAAGTCTCAAAAATCCCGGACATTCCCAAAGACGCCCCAACCATTCCCATCAATCGCGCAGCGGTTGTCGGCGCCGGCACGATGGGCGGCGGCATCGCCATGGTGCTCGTGAATGCCGGAATCCCCGTGCTTCTGAAGGAAGCCGACCAGCCCGCTCTCGATCGCGGACTCGCAAACATCCAGAAAAACTACGCAAATTCCGTAGCGCGCGGCCGCTTTACCGAGCAATTCGCCGCAGAACGTCTGAAACTCATCCAGCCCACGCTCGCCTACGACGGCTTTGCGGATGTAGACCTGGTGATCGAAGCGGTCTTCGAAGGCATGGCCATCAAGAAAGAGGTCTTCCGCGAACTCGATCGCGTTTGCAAACCCGGCGCGATTCTAGCCACGAACACCTCCACACTCGATATAGACGAAATCGCCGCAACCACTTCTCGTCCCGAGTTCGTAATCGGCACGCACTTTTTTAGTCCTGCCAACGTCATGCGCCTGCTCGAAATTGTTCGCGGCAAGCGCACCAGCAAGGAAGTGATTGCCACCGTCATGCAGCTTTCGAAGAAGCTCGGCAAAATCGGCGTCCTCGTCGGCAATTGCCGTGGCTTTGTGGGCAATCGCATGTTCCACCCATACGTCCGCGAATCCGTTTTTCTCGTAGAGGAAGGCGCGAGCGTCGAGGACGTGGACAATGCGCTCTACGATTTCGGCATGGCCATGGGCCCGCTGGCCGTTGGAGATCTCGCCGGCCTCGACATCGGTTGGCGCATTCGCAAGGAATATCGCCATCTCGAAAAGCCCGGGGTTCGGCAGTCATTCGCGGGCGATCGCCTCTGCGAGTTGGGCCGCTTCGGCCAGAAAACCGGCGCGGGCTGGTACAAGTATGACGAGAAGCGCCAAGCTTCCAACGATCCCGAAGTCGCCGCGCTCCTTCACCAGTGGACCGCCGAAGCAGGCATCCCGCAACGCAAAATATCTTCCAGCGAAATCGTGGACCGCTGCATTTATGCGCTAGTGAACGAAGGCGCGCGCATCCTCGAAGAGGGCTACGCCTTACGCGCTTCCGACATAGACATCATTTATATCAACGGCTACGGATTCCCGGCCCAACGCGGCGGCCCGATGTGGTATGCCGATACGGCTGGCTTGAAGAATGTTTACGAGCGAGTTTCCGAATTCCACCGGCAGCACGGAGAGTTGTGGCAGCCCGCGCAGCTCCTCGAGCGCCTCGCCAACTCGGGAAAGACCTTCGCGCAGTTCGGCAAAGAAGAAACCGCGGCGGTCTGAGCCAAGCGCGCAAATTTCCGTCTCACCGCGCATTTAAATTGTGGAACTGCGTGCCTTTCATCATCACAATATGGTCCGCGCCGTCGCGTCGAATCCACGGCCATCTGAAAAATGGGAATCCTCTATCTCGTCCGTCACGGCCAAGCGTCGTTTTTGCAGCAGAACTACGACAAATTATCTCCGCTCGGCGAGGCCCAGTCGCGTCTTCTCGGCAAGTACTGGGCGCGCCGCGGCGTCATTTTCGATCGCGTCTGCGTCGGCCCCCGTGCACGCCAAAAAGACACGGTCGAATTGGTCCGTGCCGCTTACCGCACGGCGGGCGTAGCTTTTCCCGAGCCGCAAGTACTGCCGGAGTTCGACGAATATTCAGGAGAAGCAGTGCTCAAACACGGCTTGACCGAATTGCTCGAAACCAATCCAGCAGTTCGCGATCTCCACTCCGCGTTTGTGTCTTCCGCGAACGACGCCGAACTGCACGCGAATTTCCAAAGGCTTTACGCGGCCATCATCGGCGGCTGGGTTCGCGGCGTTTTCAGCGTGCCGGGCGTGGAAACCTGGCACGAGTTCGCCGAGAGAGTGAATTCCGGCTTCACAAATTTTCTAAGCGCGGGCGCGCGCGGTGAACGCGTCGCGATTTTTACATCCGGCGGCCCGGTTGCGACTGCCATGCAACGCGCCCTGCATCTGACACCGGAAGATACGCTGGAGCTCACCTGGATGTCGCGAAATTCCGCATGGAGCGAATTTCTCTATAGCGCCAAGCGGTTCACGCTCAGCAGCTTCAATATTCATGCGCACATTGAAGATCCCGCAATGCTCACCTACCGCTGAGGACACATGCAAATGAGCGATCTGCTGGACCAGCCCACAGCAATCCGATCCGGCGAAGAACTAGATCTCGCCAAACTCGAACCCTATCTCCGCCGCCATTTTACCCAAGCTGCAGGCGAGCTTCAGGTGCGCCAGTTTCCCAGCGGCCACTCCAACCTCACGTATTCAATCCATCTCGGCACCACGGAATTGGTCCTGCGCCGCCCGCCCTTCGGCAGTAAAGTCAAATCCGCTCACGATATGAGCCGCGAATTCCGCGTCCTCTCGAAACTCCACACCGCATACTCCCCCGCTCCTCAAGCACTTTTCTATTGCGACGACATTGGCATCCTCGGCGCGCCCTTCTACCTGATGGAACCAGTTCGCGGAATCATCCTGCGCAGAAAACTTCCGCCCGGCCTCAACTTCTCAGCGGAAAAAGCGAGAGCGCTCAGCGAATCATTCGTCGAAAATCTAATCCGCCTGCACCGCGTGGATTACGCAGCGGCAGGTCTCTCCGACCTAGGCAAGCCGGAGGGCTATCTCGAGCGCCAGGTGCGCGGTTGGACCGAGCGTTACCACGGCTCGAAGACCCACGATTATCCGGAGGTCGAAAAAATTACCGCGTGGATGCAACAGCAAATGCCGCGCACGAGCGCCGTTGCGCTGATCCACAACGACTACAAGTACGACAACGTAGTTCTCGATGCGACCGACATCACAAAAATCGTGGGCGTGCTCGATTGGGAAATGTGCACCATCGGCGACCCACTCACCGATCTCGGCACAGCGTTAGCTTATTGGGCGGACGCCACGGACCCCGAAGAAGTGCAAGAAAATCGCTGGGGACCCACCACCGAGCCCGGCAGCTTCACGCGCGCGGAAATCGTCGAATACTACGCCGCAAAAACCGGCGGCGACGTTTCGCAGATCGCCTTCTACCTCGTCTTCGCGCGCTTCAAACTCGCCGTAATCGTCCAGCAAATTTACTATCGCTATCACCAGGGCCTGACCAAAGACGAGCGCTTCGCATCCATGCCCGAAAAAATCCAAATGCTCTTGCGCGCTTCGTTGCACACCACTCAAACAGGCCGCATCTAGCGCCCGCCACGACGTTCCTCACCCACCGCGCCGCCCGAACCAAGCCCCACGCCGATCACAAGTAATACCGAACGATCCACTCCGCGACGCAAGCCGGTTTCTCCGATCCTTCGCACTCCATCGTCACGCCATACGTCGCCTCTACCGCGTCCGCCATTTCCTTCAGGTTCATCAGTGAAACGTGCGCGCGGATATTCGAACCCGCCCGCACCGCCGACGGAAAGCGCACGCGGTTCAATCCATAATTCACCGCCAGCCGCACGCCGCCTTGAACTTGAATCGTCTCCTGCACAAAACGGCTGATCAAAGAAAGCGTAAGAAATCCATGAGCGATCGTCGTTCCGTAGGGCGATTCCTTGCTCGCGCGCACGCTATCCACATGAATCCACTGCCGGTCTTCGGTCGCCTCCGCAAACCGTTCGATGCGCTCCTGCGCCACCAGAAACCATTCCGTCACGCCAATTTCTCGCCCGACCATCTCTTTCAATCGCTGCGGCCGATCAATCACCACTGGCGCCATCATTTCCCTCGCAATCCGTCCTCATATTCCATAATCCGTCGCACGACGTCGTTCCGTCGAGGCGCGTCCCTACCAGGAATCAAGCCGCCCCGCTGCCCTTAGCCAGCTCCCACTTAGCAATGGACTCCAAGTGCACCTCATCCGGCCCGTCGGCCAATCGCAGCGCCCGCGTCATCGCCCACGCGCTCGCCAAAAAAGTATCCTGCGAAACTCCCTCCCCGCCGTGTGCCTGAATCGCGCGATCCAGCACGCGCAAAGCCACATTCGGCGCTACCACTTTGATCATCGCAATTTCCGTACGCGCGGCTTTGTTTCCCACGCTGTCCATCATGTGCGCCGCCTTCAAAGTCAAAAGCCGCGCCTGCTCGATCTCCATCCGCGATTCCGCGATGCCCGCGCGAATCGTCCCTTGCTCCGCCAAAGTTTTTCCAAACGCCACTCTGGCCTGCACACGCCTGCACATGCTCTCAAGCGCGCGTTCGGCCAGTCCAATGCATCGCATGCAATGATGAATCCGCCCCGGCCCCAAGCGCCCCTGCGCAATCTCAAATCCGCGCCCAGGCCCCAGCAGCATGTTGCCTGTCGGCACGCGCACATTTTCAAAATGAATCTCCGCGTGCCCGTGCGGCGCGTGATCGTAGCCAAACACGCTCAGCATCCGCATAACTTTCACGCCGGGCGCGTCCAGCGGCACCAGAATCATGGATTGTTGCCGGTGCGCCGCCGCAGCCGGATCGCTCTTGCCCATAAAAATCGCAACCTTGCAACGCGGATCGCCGGCCCCGGAAGTCCACCACTTCCTCCCGTTCAGCACATAGGAATCCCCATCACGTTCAATCCGCGATGCAATGTTCGTAGCGTCCGAAGACGCGACCTCCGGCTCCGTCATCGCAAAGCACGAGCGGATTTCCCCGGCCAGCAGCGGCTTCAGCCACTCTTCTTTCTGTTCCGCCGTCCCATAACGCGCCAGCACTTCCATGTTTCCCGTATCCGGCGCGGAACAATTGAACACCTCCGGTGCCATATGACTGCGCCCCATGATTTCGCACAACGGCGCATATTCCAGGTTCGTCAAACCCGCTCCCGCCGGATTCTGCGGCAAAAACAAATTCCACAATCCCTCCGCCCGCGCCTTCGGCTTCAACTCCTCCACAATCCGCGTCGGTTTCCACCGCTCGGCAGCCACCTCCTCCTCGAAGCGCCGCTCGTTCGGATACACATGCGCATCCATAAACTTCTGCAACCGCTGCTGCAACTCCCGCGTCTTCGCGCTGATCTCAAAGCTCATATATTCGCCGAATCATTCCATCTCAAAAGTAACCTAAATCAGTTTGCCGTTGCGCTCCACTTGCATCGCCGCCGGGTCTCCCGGTTTCAATTTCCCAAATTCCGCGCGCAAATTGTCCACGCTCGTAATCTGCGTACGATTCATCGTATGAATCACGTCGCCTTCCTGCAAGCCCGAATCCACGGCAAGCCTGTCGTTCACGATCGAAGTGACAATAACGCCCGAAGGAATCCGCACATTCGCGAGCTGTTCCACCTCCGGAGTGATCGTCGGCCCGACAATCCCCAGCCGTGCGATCAGGTCTTTCGTCGGATCGGCCAGTTCTGAAAGGCGATCCGGCTCATACTTGGGCTCATACACTGGCACATTCAAATCAAGTGTTCGTCGGCAGCCCGCTCACGGTGAAAGGCGAAAAAAACAAATACTGGATCCCGATCTCGGGAATGTACTGCGCCTTCTGCAAACGCCTCGCATACAGAGCCTGGTCAATCTTGAATTGCGCCTGGCGAATTTCCGTACGGCTTCCGAGCGCCGTTTGCCGCGCCAGCTCCAGGTTCTGCTCTTCAGGCAGCGCGTCCGGCACGCCGCTCAATTGAAAATTCTCGCGAATGTCACGCCCCATTAAATTGTTCAGATTTTCTTTTTGCGTTTCGATGCTGTCTTCCAGCGTAGTCACCTGCAATTCCGCCTGCGCCAGTTGGACTTTCACTCCCGCGCACTGATAAGGCAGCGCCGCCTTTTGCTGCACGTATTGTTCGGTGGTGCGATCCACTTCGCGCAGCGCCTGCACGTTTTCCTGCGCCGCATGCAAAGCGCTCTGCGATTGCAGCAGCGAATAATAGGCCGACTTCACCGAGTTCGTGATCTCCTGCCGCTGCTGGCGCAGTTCCTCCTGGCTCAGTTGTTTTCCCACTTTCAGCAGCTGGACGTTCAAATGCACGTCGTATAATTTCGTCAGCGGCTGCTGCACCTGGATGAAACTCAAAGCCGAAGCACTCGGGCTGGTGGTGATTACCGCGTTCGTGTTCGGCACCGGCGTGGTGCCCACCGTACCGAAAACTCCCTCCGGAATATGAACGTGCACGGCCGTGAGCAAATACGCGCCGGAAATATTCACGTCGAAATGCGGATAGCGCTGCGTGCGCGCCGCCAGAATTTCGTCGTTCGCGAAAAGCACAGTCTGATTTGAAATTGTGATCAGGCGATTATTCTGCTGCGCCTCGGCAATCGCGCTTGCCAGCGTCAAGACGCTCGGCGCGTCCGCGCTGACGCCACCGCTCGAATCCGCGGCACGGGCTGGCGCATCCGTTGCGATGCTCGTCGTGATGGGCGGCGCGCTGGACGCGTCCCCCGGCGCTGCCTGCGCGAACGCAGGCGCAGCCGTCAGCAGTAATAGGGCTGCTGCCAAAAAAAAGCGGGGCATCAGAGCCGCACTCCCTTGCTCGTCTTTTTGCGAAATGTGATTTGTGCGTGAGACGGAGCTGCCCCTGCCGAAGTTTGCCCTCTTCCGGAAGGAAACAGTTCGCGGAATGTATCTCTTTGCGCGCGCCGCTGTCAATCCGAATTGGGTTTTCCTCAGCGCGCGAAATAGCGATTATGGCAGCCCCTCCGGCGCGATGAACCTCTCCGCCCAGTTCGACAAGCTCCCCGACGGCCCCAGTCGCCCCGCCACGATCGAAGGCGCAAGCAAACGACTCACCATGAACACGCAAAATAGCGTAAGCGGTGCGGAAAGCGCTCGGCGCGGTTGTTGAACGGCGCGACTAGTCGTGCAGGACGACGCTCAGCAGAGAGTTGTTGATCTGCAGCCCGCCGTTGTACTTGATGAGGCCCAGCTTGCGGAATTTGTTCATGAAGAAGTTCACGCGCGAGCGCGTCGTGCCCACCATCTCCGCGAGCATCTCTTGCGATATTTTGGGGAGCACTTTTTGCGGAGTATCTTCCCGGCCATAGCGCGCCAGCAGCAGCAGCGTGCGCGCCAGCCGCTTTTCGCTGGAGTTAAACAGTTGATCCACCAAATCCTCTTCGATTCGGATATTCCTCGCCAGCATGAAGGTGATGAACCGATCGGAAAACTCGTGCTCCGCGTGGAGCACCCGAATCATTTCCTTCTTCTCGATCACCAGCGCCGTCGTCGGGGTGATCGCCGTCGCAGTCCCGATCCGCAGCGGCTGGCCGGCCAGGCAGCCCTCGCCGAAAAAATCTCCCGGGCCCAGCACCGCCACCACCGCTTCTTTTCCGGATTCATTCACCACCGAAAGCCTCACCCCGCCTTTTTGTATGTAAAGGACATCGGTGCCGGGATCGCCCTGCGAGAATACCGTTTCCTTTTTCTTGAACTCCGCGACTTTCCGGGACACACCCGCCGAATCGAGGAAACTCTGGGCATTGAATGCCGCCTCGGCACTACTCTTTCGGCGAGTTGCAGGTTTGCGCGCCACCATTTTCCGTATGGTATCCTAGCACGCACAATCCAATCCGCAAGAAATCTGCGAATGTGTGCACAACTGAACAGATACCGTTTCCCGGCTCTTCTAAGATGTTGGCGTGTGAGTCGCGCATTAGCACCGAAGGGAATTCAGGTTTAGGCACTTCCGCAAGCGGCACGCTGGAAATCACGGGCTCCTTCGCAACCCACCCGGCACATTACATTTCTCGGTTCAACACGGAAATTTGCTGCAAGGCCCCGGCACCGCTCCTGGTGTCTGCCTGCAACGACAAGGAGATAGAAAAATGCCCCTTCTTCAAATATTGATAACGCTGGTGGTAGTCGGTGTCCTGCTCTGGCTGGTCAACTTGATACCGATGCAAGGAACGATCAAGTCCATCTTGAATGCCATCGTCGTAATTGTGGTGGTCTTGTGGCTTCTGAACATCTTTGGACTGTTCCATTCACTCTCTCACATCCGCGTGGGAACGTAACCGGGTCTCCACCATAAAGTGATTCGTCGACCGCCGCTGCTGGAAAGCAACAAACCGCGCCGGGCACTCAACGTCCGCCGCATGAATTCGCTGTAACGGAGGCAACAATCATGAAAGCAGTTGGAGTGATCAGCATGACTGTGCTGTTCTTGCTCATCGGATACGCTGTGCCCGCCTTTGCGCAGGACGAGCATCAGGAAGATAAGGCCCAGCCCGCACAGCAGGAAGAAAAGGCCAAGCCGGCGCAACACGAAGAACAGGCCAAGCCCGCGAAGCGAGCAGAGCAGGCTAATCCCGCGAAACAGCAGGAGCAGGCCAAACCGGAAGAACATCAAGCGGAAGCTAAAAAGCCGGAATCCGCAGCCAAGCCTGCGCAACAAGAACAGCAAGCCAAGCCTGCAAAGCAAGAACAAAAGGCCCAAACCGAAAAGCAGCAGTCCAGCGCGAAGCAGGTAAAGCAACAGCAAGAAGCCAAGCCTGAAAAACAGCAGGAGCAAGCTCAGTCAAATAACCACGAACGTCCGGAGCGCACCGCGTCTGACGAAAAGAGGCAACGTGCGGAGCCGGCATTGCGACTCAGCGCCAGAGGTGAAGGCCGGATCCCCGATGACCGCTTCCGCGCCAATTTCGGCGAAGAGCACACCTTCGTAATCAACCAGCCCGTGATGGTCGGCGGATTTTCGCGCTTCCAATATGGAGGTTTTTGGTTTGGATTCGTGAATCCGTGGCCGGCCGATTGGTATTACACCGACAACGTATATGTTACCTACATTGACGGCGGCTATTACCTCTGCAACCCCTATTATCCCGGCGCGCGCGTCAGCATTAGCGTCGTGATGTAAGCATTGGCATCCAGTCAGGAGGCGGCTGCTCGCAACACTGCTGCAGTCGCCGCCTTCGCTGTTCGGGTGGCATCACCGCATGTCGCTTCTTGGGCTGAATTCTGAATTGAGGAGATCAAAATGCTAGGAACAATCTTAATCGTGGTTTTGGTGATGGCGCTTCTGGGTGTGCTGCCGAGGTGGTCGCATAGCCGGAACTGGGGCTATGCACCGTCGGGCGGAGTGGGCTTGGTGCTGGTGATTATCGTCGTGCTCCTGCTGCTCGGCCGTCTGTAGCGCGAAGACGTGCTCCGGATTACCAGGGACCGCTGCGTTCCGGCAATCGCGCTTTCGTCAGCGCTGCGAACCGCCGGATCCGTCTCCTTGCTTCAAACTTTTTGCCACGCGTCGCAATTCCGAGGTGAAAAATGGACGAATCGAAGCGGCAAGCAGCCCAGTTTCTCGAGAAGGAAATTAAGACCTACGTGGCACTCGCTCTGTTTCTGACCAAAGAAGGAATCAAAGAGCGCGTGCAGGTAGGTGACAAAAAGGTCCTCATTAGCCCACGCTACTACAAAGAAAGAATGCGCGAAGCCAGAAGGCTGGTGACGGAACTCAGAAGGCCGGATTAGGCCTTGCGCTCGCGCCCCGCAGCTCCAACCGCGCGATGCCTTTTGCGTATCTGCGCACGCGCGCTGGCGCTCCTGCTCATCGCGCTGCTCTCCGGCGGCGCCACTTTCGCGTATTCGGTACTCACTCACGAAGCCATCGTGGACCTGGTCTGGACTGACAAGCTTCGTCCTCTGTTGCTGCAGCGCTTTCCCGATTTGTCTGAGGACCAACTCACAGAAGCGCATTCCTACGCCTACGGCGGTGCGGTCATCCAAGACCTCGGCTACTACCCTTTCGGCAGCACCGAATTCAGCGACCTCGTGCATTACGTCCGCAGCGGAGATTTCGTTCTCGAATTAATTCGCCAGAGCCGCGATCCCGATGAGTACGCTTTCGCGCTCGGCGCTCTCGCCCATTACGCATCGGATATCGCCGGACACCCGGCCGTAAATCAGGCCGTCGCAATCGGATATCCGAAGCTGCGCGCAAAATATGGAAAATCCGTTAAGTATGCGCAGGACAAAACGGCGCATTTGAAAACGGAGTTCGGATTCGACATGGTGCAGGTCGCCAAGAGTCGCTACGCGCCCCAGCAGTACCACGACTTCATCGGCTTTCAGGTTTCCAAGTCTCTGCTCGAACGTGTTTTCCCGGTCGTGTACGGCGTCGAGTTGCAGGACGTGTTGCCCCGCGAGGATCTGGCTGTCGGTTCGTATCGGTTCTCCGTTAGCCGCCTGATTCCGGAGATGACTCAGGTGGCCCTGCAAACGCATAAGAAGGACATGATGCGGGAATCGCCCACCTTCGCGAAACGCAAGTTCCTCTATCGTCTCTCTCGTTCCGATTATGAGCGGGAGTGGGGAAAGGATTACACCAAGCCAGGATTCGGTACCCGCGTGCTATCAACTCTAATGCGCTACATGCCGAAAATTGGCCCTTTCAAAAGTCTCGCGTTCAATAATCCTACCGCGCAAACCGAGGACATGTATTTCAAAAGCATCAATACCACCGTCGACGATTATCGCGTTTTTCTCCAGCAAGTCGGCGCCGGCACTCTGCGCCTTCCCAATTGTGACCTCGATAGCGGCCAGCTTACCAAAGCTGCCGAGTACACCCTCGCGGACCAGACCTTCGCCAAACTCCTCTCCCAATTGGCCGCGCGCAAGTTTGCTCTCACCACTCCAAACCTGCGTGATTCTTTATTGGACTTCTATGCCGATCTCTCCGTTCCCATAGACACCAAGAAAGACACCGCCCAGTGGCAAGCCGTCTTAATCTCGCTCGATCAGTTGAAATCGGCCACTCCCGTTCCCGCTGTCGCCGTCGGCTCTCCTCAACATACCCCCGCCCTGCCCACCGGGGTTGCCCCATCAGCGCCCAGTTCATCGGCTCCTGCCGGTCAGAAGCTCCAGTGAATCACGGCGGCGACTATCGCCCATCCCTGGCGCGTTCACCTGGAGTCTTCTCCTGCGTCGTGCTGATTCGCGCACTTTCGGTTGCTGTCCTTCTTGTCTCTTACTTTGTGCCCACTCTCGCTTTCGCCCAGCAGCAATCAATGCACCCCGTCATCGCGAGCGATCCAGCCGCGGTGTCTCCAGCCATCGTCATCGGTTTCGTCGGCGGATTCGTCAAGCACGATAATGCGGTCCATGCTGAAGTCCAGCTTGCCGCACGCCTGCGCAAGCAGTACCCCGCCGGCGTGGATGTCGAAACGTTTGAAAGCTATCACGGTGCGAAAGCCCTTCGGAAAGTTCTGCGACTCTTAAATGCGGACCACGGTGCATCCCTTACGGCGGAAGAGAAAAAGAATGCCCGCATCATCATCTATGGGCATAGCTGGGGCGGCTCGGAGTCCCTCGTTTTGGCGCGGGCACTGGAAAGGGACGGCATCCCGGTGCTTCTCACCGTTCAAGTGGATAGCGTATCCAAGCCCGGCGTCAACGGCACGGTTGTCCCTCCTAATGTGCTGCAGGCTGCAAATTTTTATCAGTCCCACGGATTTGTGCATGGCCACGCCATTCGCGCCGCCGATCCCGCGCGCACGCGCATCATTGGCAATTTCCGCGTTGACTACAATGCGAGCCCCCTCAACTGCCCTGCATATCCTTGGTATGACCGGCTCTTCGTAAAGCCACACACTCAAATTGAGTGTGATCCGGACATTTGGAACCGCGTGGATTCCCTGATCGCGCTGAGTTTGCCTGCTGCGCCGGCATCCCCCATCGCCGAGGAGCATTTGCGTTGATCCATGGCCCAAACGGCGTACTGCGATGTGTGCACTAGTGAACAGATAACCTCGCCGAATCCACATAGTATTCCATTGCGTTGAAAGCGATAGAGCAGTTACGCAGTTTACTCCCTCTTTTTGGACTGGTCGCTTCCCGCTTCAAACTTGCCAAATGAAAAGAGGAATAGAGGCAAGAAATGCTTGCGGCAATTTTCATAATCTTACTGGCGTTGTGGATTCTGGGTGTAGCCACCTCTTCCACCTTTGGCGGATTCATCCACATTTTGCTGGTCTTGGCCGTCGTCACTGTCTTGATCAAGTTCATCAGGAGCCGCAGGACCGCTTCCTAGTCGTGGAGGCGCCTATATGAAATCGCTATCGTTGCTCGGAATTTTGCTGGTAGTGCTGGGCGCCCTGGCCCTGGCCTACCAGGGCATCACCTACACTCACCGCGAAAAGGTCTTTGATGTCGGGCCGATCCACGCCACCGAGGATAGACAGGAGCAAATACCGCTTCCTCCGATTCTGGGAGGCCTGGCCCTGCTGGGCGGAGTGGCTCTCCTGGTCATCGGCGCAAGGCAAAGAGTTTAACGGAAGTTTTCGGCTCGGGATGGCTCGTGCGTGCTGTTCGCTCCGTGCCTTTCCCCGGCTCAAGGCGTGGCTTGATGCGCGTCACCAAGGTTCCAGAGAAACGCAATTCTGATCATGGAGGTCAGCGATGATACGCAAAGCAATGCTAATGATGTGTGTGGGCTTGGTTACCACCGCGGTGCTCTACGCCGGGAACAAGGAACAAGAACGCCTGGAGAATTCCGGCGTCGTGATGCAGGAAATCATGAATGTGCCGGACAATATCCCGCAAGACGTACTCGAAAAGGCCGAGTGCGTAATCGTGTTTCCTTCGGTGCTGAAGGCGGCATTCGTGGTCGGAGCAAGCTACGGCCGCGGTGCGATGGTTTGCCGCTCCGGAAAGGACTTTAGAGGACCGTGGGGCGCTCCAGCGATGTTTGCCTTGGAAGGCGGCAGCGTTGGATTCCAAATCGGTGGAGAGGCTACTGATCTCGTTCTGCTGGTTATGAATCAGCGCGGCGCGGAATCGATCCTCAGCAGCAAGGTTAAGCTGGGCGGAGACGCTTCGATCGCAGCCGGCCCGGTTGGCCGTGACGCTTCCGCGGATACCGACGCGTACATGCGCGCCGAGATCCTCAGCTATTCGCGCACGCGTGGACTCTTCGCCGGTGTTTCACTCGAGGGCTCAACCTTGCGCCCTGACGACGACGCCACTGCCGACGTCTATGGCCGTAAGCTCACCGCGCGCGAAATCGTGATGGGTGGAAACGTCAGCATTCCCGAGTCCGGCCGCCATCTGGTTGCCGTACTGCAAAAAAATTCACCGCGGAATGAATCGAAAGAATCCGCAGGCAATTAGAAGCTTCAATCATTGATCACTGCCTGAAGCGGCGTGCGGCCCGTAGCGCACGCCGCTTCAGCGATCAACCCATCTGCCCCCACGCCGATCTTTCTTGCAGGCCAGCAGAACAAATCCCTTCGATCATTCCCGTCACTCGACCGCAGTTTGCGTCCGGTATTCCTACACACGATTAGCTTTCGTCAGCCCATCAGCGGGCAGCCCGAGGCGCACTCCGCGCAAGTTCAGGAAGCGGAGGAGGGTTTGTGTAGTTTTACTTGGCGTTCGTAAGGTAGGCCTTCTAGCAGGAAGATTGCACACAGGCCGGCAACCACCAGGATGCCGGCAATGGTGTAGACCATTCCGGGTGAGAGGCTGGGGACAAGCAGCGCGATCCCGCCCAGGATTCCTGCCAGGACATACATCGCGAGAACTGCGCCTCTGTGCCCCAAGCCCAAATTGGAGAGGCGATGCGCGGTGTGGTCTTTGCCTGGCGAGGTGAAGGGCAACAGGCCGCGGCGGGCGCGCGAGACCGAGACCAGGGTGGTGTCAAAGATTGGGACGCCGAGAATTAACACAGGAACCAGCCAGGTGTGCGGGAACTGCGTGCCGTCCGGACGGATTTTCAGGCCTAGCGTGGCCATCAGGAATCCCAGGAACATCGCGCCGCCATCGCCCATGAAAATCTTAGCGGGATTAAAATTCCAGCGCAGGAAACCAAGCGAGGCGCCCAGCGTGGCAGCGCCCAGAGTGCGCACAAGCGTTTGCCCGTTCATGGCCGCAGAAATGGTGAAGAAGCCCGCGGCGATCGCCGCGATCCCGGCGCAAAGGCCGTCCATGTGGTCGAGAATGCTGAAAGCGGCGGTGATGCCGACAACCCACACGACAGTAAGGCACCAATCAAGCACCAGGCCAACGATCCCGGGAACGAATTGCGAAAAAAGCTGCGCCCGTATGCCGGAAGCAATCAGAAAAATCGCGGCGATCGGCATCCCGATGAAGAGTTTCACTTGATGGTGCAGCAAGCCGCCGTCGTCTAGGAACCCGACGATCGCGAGCAACGTAGCTCCTGCGAGGATGCCGACGATTTGCTGCTCGGACACGCCGTGCCGCGTCAGCAGAATCGCCAGCACGAAGCCGAGATAAATCGCGATGCCGCCCAGCAGCGGGATCGGGTTGACGTGAACTTTGCGCGGCCCGGGCTTGTCCACCATGCCGTAGCGCAAAGCCAGATGTCGCACCGGCACGGTCAGCGACAGCGAGGCCAGCAAGGCCACCGCGAAGGCGATAATTTCGGCGTGAGTGGTGAAGATGGACATGACGAATGCCGCGTGCGTGCGTTTAATGGATGCCCACTGCGTCTTCTATGATGGCCGCAAACTTTTCCAACTCGTTCACTCTAGCATATTTAGCAGCGGTTTCCCGCGCGCGGCGGCCCATATCGGCCAGGCGCGCGGGGTCGCTGCGCAGTTCGCGCACCGCCGCCGCGACGGCCGCCGCGTCATCCGGATCCGCCGCCAGTCCGCACCCGCTCTCGACCACAATCCGCGCAGCATCCGATTGCGCCGCCGCTACCGCCAGCACCGGCCGCCCCGCCGCCAATATCGAATAAAGTTTGCTCGGCACCACGATGCCTTCCAGCCCGCGCTTCACCGTAACAATGTGCACATCCCCTGCCATCATCACCTGCGGCAGCTGCTCGATTGGCCGGAACGGCAAGAACCGCACATTCCCCGCTCCCGTCGCTTCCGCCTCCGCCTCCAGCGCCGCGCGGTTCGCTCCGTCACCTATAAACACCAGCCCCGCGCTTTCGTTGCGCAGCATCGCCGCCGCCTTCAGCAAAGTGTCCCAAGCCCCATAAAACCCCAAATTACCCGCATGCAACGCCACAAAGGGAAATCCGCAGCGGATTTCCTGCACCACCGGATCGCCGCGCTCGGCCGATACGACCGCAAATGTAGCCCCGTCGCGCACCACCACCACCCGTTCCGCCGCCACGCCCTTCGCAAGAATCCGTGCGCGCATGTCGTCGCCCAGCACAATCACCCGCGCCGCCTGCTTCAACGCGCGCCGGTGCATCCCCTCCCAGCGCTCCACCCACCCGCTCTCACGCACAATCTCGCCGCCCGTGGCCATGTCCGGATAAAGGTCGCGAATGTTATAGACGAACGGTTTCCCCGCCAGCCGCGCGATGAACGCTCCCGCCAACCCCGCCACTGGCGGATCCGTCATCGCCAGGATCACGTCCGGATTCAGTGCCAGCGCCCGTGGCACCGCCAGCGCCAGATACGAAAGGTAATTCGTCACCCGCTGCCGCATCTGGTGCCGCGAATACACCGTGGACCCCACGCACTCCACCGCCACCTTATTGCGCGTAGTGCGATGCAGCAAAGCGAACGGGTACGCCGCGCTCACCCCCGGCTCGGGATCGTACGAAGGACGCCCAGCGACCACGGTCACGTCGTGCCGCTCCGCCAATTTCTCCGCCACTTGCGCGGCCATCTTCGCGGTCGCCGAAGTATCCGGCGGATAGTATTCGTTCAAGAGCAGGATGTGCATGCGAATGAATGCCGGCTGCGCGTTTACGCGCGAGTGCAGCCGCTAGGTTGCCCGCTTCGCCCCGCGCGAAGCCGTTTCTTCTCCCGCCGTCGCCGCCGCCGCGGATTTCTTTTCCAGTATGAAATTGCCCATCACCAATACGTCCATCTGCGTCCGCGCAAAACAATCCAGCGCTTCCTCCGGCCGGCACACGATCGGCTCGTTATCGTTGAATGACGTGTTCAAGACCACCGGCACGCCAGTAAGATCCCCGAACGCCCGAATCAATTTCCAATACAAAGGATTCGCGCCGCGGCTCACCGTTTGCAGCCGCGCCGTCCCGTCCACGTGCGTAGGCGCGGGAATCACCGCCCGCTTTTCCGGGCGCACTTTGTAAGCAAACGTCATGAACGGCGAAGGCTGCGTCTTCTCGAAATATTCGCCGGTAGCTTCCTCCAAAATCGAAGGCGCAAACGGCCGAAAAGTCTCGCGGTGCTTGATCCGGCGATTCAGCACATCCTTCATCTCCGCCCGCCGCGGATCCGCCAGAATGCTCCGCTGCCCCAGCGCCCGCGGCCCCCATTCGACGCGCCCTTGAAACCACCCCACCACTTTGCCGTCCGCGATGTGCCGCGCGGTAGCTTGCAGCAGCGCAGCTTCTTCCAGTTGCGCGATCGCCAGCTCATCGCCGCCGGCGGTGGCGCCGGCCTTTTCCACTGCCGCGCGAATTTCCTGCGGAGAAAATTGCGGACCCCACCCCGCATGCTCCATCACGAATTCGCGCGGCCGTCCCAGCACTAAGTGATTCGCCGCGAACGCCGCGCCCACCGAAAGCCCCGCATCCCCCGCCGCAGGCTGCACGTAAACGCGCTCGAACGGCGAATGGTCGAAAATTTTCCCATTGGCGACGCAGTTGAAAGCGACGCCCCCCGCCAGGCACAAGGATTTTTCGCCGGTTTTCTGCGCCAGAGCGCTCCAGTGCGCCGCCAGCACTTCTTCGATCGCCGCCTGCATGCTAGCGGCCATATTCCGGTGACGCTGTTCCAGCGGCTCTTCCGCCTTGCGCGCGGGCCCCAGCCGCTTTTCCAGATACGTCGAAAAAAGCCGCCCCAGGACGGGCGTGCGATCCGCTTCCCGCCAGCTCATTTCCGCGCCCTGCGATTGATGCGTGAAATATTTCAATCCCAGCCGGAAAGAAAGCGGCCCATCCGCATAGACGATGCGCCGAAATTCCTCCAGGAATTCCGGCTCACCGTACGCCCCGAGGCCCATCACCTTATATTCGTCGCCGAATTTCCAGAAGCCGATGTATTGCGTCAGCGCGGTGTAGTACATCCCCAGCGAATGCGGAAAAGTGATTTCGCCCAGCGGCTGCATCCGCGCCCCTTCGCCCAGCGCCCACATGGAACTAGCGAAATCCCCCAGCCCGTCCGCCGAAAGCACCGCCGCGCGCTCAAACGGCGAAACAAAATAAGCGCTAGCCAGATGCGCCGTGTGATGCTCCACGCGATGAAACCGCGCCCGAATCTTTTCCACCGGCATATCGAAAGCGCCAGCCAGATCCTCGTTGATCCCGGCAAAGCGCCGCATCACCCGCGCCCGGTCCAAGGCAAATTTCGGCATGCGCATCGCAAACCGCAATTTGGTAGGCAAACGCGCCCAAGGATCCCGCGGAATCGCGATGTGGTCCACCTCCGAAAGCCTCACCCCAGCCTGGTCCAAACAATACTGAACAGCCCGCGCCGGCAGCCCCGCCGCATACTTCACGCGGTTCAAGCGTTCTTCTTCGACAGCCGCCAGCAACCGCCCGTCCACGACAATCGCCGCAGAAGCGTTCGCGTGATAAGCGTTGATCCCCAGAATAACCATCCGCAATATTGTCGCGGAAATCCCCCGCCCTGTCTCAGGAATAAATTGGGAAGGTATGCGGAGGTTTAGCGGCCAGGCATTCGCGGAGTTGCTAGCAAGGCGCCAAATGGCCCGGCTTGAACGAACCGATGTGACTTTCTAGAATCTCACCGTATTGCGCGTTCTCGTAAATGTTCCAGAGCATCATCTCGTCGGTTCACGTGCTACCGGGCCAGCATACTTCCCTCCGCCCAAGTTTTCCACTTACCCAGCAGGGCACCAAACATGTTTATACTTATGCATCCGGTGCTCTTTCCGAAAAGGAGCGATTTCGATTCCTGATGCCGAAGACGCCAGTTTTATCGGACAAGTCCTATGCCGAATTCGTATCGCAACTCGTCGCGATGCTCGAGCGGGCACGACGCCATTCCGCGCGTTCCATCAATTCCATCATGACCGCGACCTAATGGGAGATTGGGCGCCGCATTATCGAGCACGAGCAGAGAGGACAAAGGCGGGCGCAGTACGGAAAGGCATTGCTGCGCCGCTTGGCAGCGGACCTGGCCTCGCGGTTTGGAAAAGGGTTTTCCGAACGGAACCTGCTCGCCATGAGAGAGTTCTTCCTGGCGTGGTCAATTCCGCAGACGGCGCCTGCGAAATCCGGAGAGTTGACTCGGCCGTCGCTGTTCCCCCTGCCGTGGTCGCTCTACGTTCGGCTGCTTTCGGTCAACAAACCCCAAGCCCGTTCGTTCTATGAAACGGAAGCCCTGCGCGGCGGCTGGTCCGTGCGCCAGCTCGACCGGCAGATCGCCACCCAATTCTTTGAACGTACCCAATTATCGCGGAACATGGCGGCACCCATCCGCCGAGGTCAGCAGCCCGATCCCGCCGAAAAGATGACCCCGGAACAGGAAATCAAGGACCCCTTCGTTCTGGAGTTCCTCGACTTCAAGGACGAATACTCGGAAAACGCTTTGGAGGAAGCCTTGATCCATCGGCTGGAGGAATTTCTCCTGGAGCTCGGCAGCGACTTTGCCTTTCTTGCGCGGCAAAGGCGGCTGCGTGTCGCTGACGAGTGGTATCGCATCGATCTGCTCTTTTTTCACCGCCGGCTCCGCTGCCTGGTGATCATTGATTTGAAGATCGGAAAGTTCACTCACGCCGACGCCGGGCAGATGAATCTCTATCTGAACTACGCCCGCGAGCACTGGACTTTGCCTGATGAAAACCCGCCGCTCGGACTGATTCTCTGCAGCGAGAAAAATGAAGCCGTGGCTCACTGCGCTCTGGGGAACCTGCAGAATAAAGTTCTTTCCAGTCAATACAAGCTGGCCTTGCCCGGCGAGAAGGAACTCGCCGAAGAGATCGCCAAAACGCGAAAAGCCTTGTCGCGACAAGCACCAAAAACGACATAATGCTCACGCAGCGTCATTCGCGCGTCTCTCCCTCGCGAGTTCCCGACTCACATTCGAAAACCGCCGTATGTGCGCCGCCCGGCTTTTCAACTGTCGCCTCCAGCAACTGCACCGCGGGGAGCGCAGCGTATCTTGAGAAAGTCATCTCGAGTAACATTCTCGAAAGTCCTAGCCGACCGGGATAATGTTGTCCCGAAGAGTGGTTCTTGGGCAATGTCTGTATTTGCGCGAGTGTACATCCTCCGGGACTCTGATCCCAGATAGGTCGGGTCTTAACTCCAGTGGGAACGAGGAACGGACTTCTATCGAGTGAAGTAATTGACGGAGTTACAGCGCATGGTATGCAGGAGGGTAAAACAGAACGCAGTGCGGCAGCGCAGTCGCAACGACTGAAGAGGCACCGCTAGTCTTTCGCACCCAGACTCGAGAACCTTTCCGGGTTTGTGTAGCGCAGCTTCAGGTGGGTCACCATGGCCTGCTCCGGAGTTTGCTTCGATGCGCCCTGCACAACTTGAAGCAGCGCGCGATGATGTTTCAACGGCCAGTGCAAGCGATCGTGCGTGATGTATTCGAGAGCCTGATGGGCGAACAGTACGGGGACCAGAGAATTCAAAGCTTTCTCGAGGTACTCGTTGCCGCTACCGTTCCAGATGGTCCGATGAAATTCCAGGTCGAGAGTCGCGGCGTCAATTTCCGAGCCGGCTTTCCAGTGCTCCATTCGCTTCACCAATTCCAACAGCTTCTTTTCGCAGGCCGCGGTGAGGCGCGCCCGGCATAGTTTCAAGGCTTCAGCCTCCAGAATGATACGTAAGCTGTTGATTTTCCGGCAATCCTCCTCACTGAGCGTGTTCACAAACATTCCGCGGCGGGGGTGGTTCATCACCAGGCCCTGTTCCTGCAATTGTTGCAGAGCTTCGCGGACGGGAATGCGGCTGACGCTGTATTCGCGGGCAAGCTTGGTTTCATTGAGGCGGTCGCCCGGTTTGAATTTTCCGGAAATTATGGCGTCGCGCAGAATGGTGACCAGATGGGATTTGAGAGTGGGGGTTGGAAGGGTGGTGGCAGCAAGCTTCATCAACCGGGCCTCGGCGCGGCGGCGCAGATGCGGAGATGATACGCTAGATTCCGCGTCATGAATAGTATACCGTATACAGTCGCTTCTATCGCACTCTGGCTTGAGGCATATTCATGCAACTGCACAATCGAATCCTCTGCGTATTACTTTGTGGCGTGTTTGCGGTTGTGCCGTTCGTTTGTAAAAGCCAGAGCCAGAGCGCAAGCTGGCCCTGGATGAATGCCAAGCTGGCGCCCGACGAACGCGCCGATTTGCTGGTCGAACAGATGACGCTCGATGAAAAAATCCAACTGTTGCATGGTTCTTTTGGCGCGCCGCTAGGGAAGCTGGTGCCCGTGGCTCCTCCGCGCGCCTTAGGTGGCGACGGCTTCGTGCCGGGCATCCCGCGACTGGGCATTCCCGACTTGAATCTGATCGGTGCGGGACTGGGCGTCACGGACCTGGGGCACCGAGCGAATGGGCAATCAACAGCGTTGCCATCTTCGCTTGCGGAAACGTCCAGCTGGGATCTGGAGATCGGGTATGCAGCGGGGAAAGTAATCGGGGAGGAGACGCGCGACGAGGGCTTCAATGTATCGCTGGGCGGCGGAATTGACGTGATGCGCGAACCGCGCAACGGGCGGAATTTTGAATATCACGGGGAAGACCCGTTGCTCGCGGGAAAAATCACAGGGCAGGAGTTGCGGGCAATTCAGGATCAAGGGGTGGTGGCTGACATCAAGCATTACGCGATCAACGACCAGGAATCCGGGCGCTTCACAGTGAGTTCCAACCTCGACAAGCGTTCGATGCGCGAGATCGATTTGCTGGCGTTCGAGATTGCCATAAAAGATTCCAGGGTAGGCACGGTGATGTGTGCCTACAATCGCGTGAATGATGTTTATTCCTGCGAGAACGACTACCTGCTGAACGAAGTTCTGAAAAGGGATTGGGGATTCAAGGGCTGGGTGATGTCCGATTGGGGCGCGACACACAGCACCGCGAAGGCCGCGAATGCCGGACTGGACCAGGAATTTTTTCTGAGCCAGTATTTTTCCGCGCCCCTGAAGGAAGCGGTGGAGAAGGGCGAAGTCCCGATGGCCCGGCTGGACGACATGGTGCACCGTATTCTGCGCACCTTGTTCGCGGTGGGGGTGATGGACCATCCGCCCGTGGTCACGCCGATCAACGTGGAGAAGGACGCGGACATCGCGCAACACATCGAGGAACAAGGCGCCGTGCTGCTGAAGAACGCCGATGGCCAGTTGCCCCTCGATGCGCTCAAGGTTCGCTCGATCGCGGTGATCGGTTCCCACGCCGATATCGCAGTGCTTTCGGGTGGAGGATCGGCGCAGGTGAATCCCGTGGGCGGCAATGCGGTGCCGGCAAAGCCGGTCGCGGACGACGACACCGACGCTTTCCTGGCGATTCAAGTGTGGGACCCATCCTCACCGCTGCGGGCGATTCGCGCCAAGAGTCCGCGGAGCAAGGTTGCATTTGAATCGGGCCTGGATCGAGACGCGGCTGCGACGCTCGCGAGCGCAACCGAGGTGGCCATTGTTTTCGCGCACCAGCACACGCACGAAAACGCAGACCTTACGAGCCTTGCGCTGCCCGACGAGCAGGACGAATTGATCCGGCGGGTGGCAGCGGCGAACCCGCACACGATCGTCGTGCTGGAGAATGGCGATCCGCTGCTGATGCCCTGGCTGGGCAGCGTGAAAGCCGTGCTGGAGACGTGGTATCCGGGCGCGCGCGGCGGCGAGGCCATCGCCAATATCCTATTTGGCGATGTGAATCCGTCGGGCAAATTGGTGCTGTCGTTTCCCAAGAGCGAGGCCGACCTGCCACGGCCTGTTCTGCAAGGGCCCCCTGCGCCGCCGGCGGGACAGGCGGCGGACACGAACATTTTTACTCGGGATAGGTTTTTCGACGTGAATTACAGCGAGGGGATGAAAGTAGGCTACCGTTGGTACGACGCGGAAAATAAGGATCCGCTATTTCCGTTTGGCTTCGGACTTTCCTACAGCAGTTTCGCGTACACGAAACTTCGCGTTGACTCCGCGCGGCCAGTGAGCGTGGCCTTCAGCTTGAAAAATACCAGCAACCGCGCCGGTGCGGAAGTAGCGCAAGTGTATCTGGGATTGCCGGCGAGTGCGGGTGAGCCGCCCAAGCGGCTGGTAGGATGGAAGAAGGTGAAACTCGGCCCGGGCGAAACCCAGGAAGTTACCGTAAGCATTGCCGCGCGGTCCCTGGCGATTTTTGATGTAGCGCGGAATGTGTGGGAGGTTGTGCCGGGCGAATACCGGGTGTTTGTGGGAGGATCTTCGCGGGAAACGCCGCTCACACAGAGTTTCCGCATCGAACCGGCGCAGGCTGCCGTGTTGCTCGAGCAGAACTGAAGCCGTAAGTGCTTCGCGTCCGCGGTGGGGCACGGTTTTGCTTTTGCTCTCCGCAGTGAAACGTTGCAAATCACGGATCGCGCGTGAAATAACCTGATCAGGGAATGGCGTGAAAATTACACGACTGAAAACCGCGGTAGTCGAAGGAAACTTCGATTGGACGTTCGTGCGCATTGAGACGGACGAGGGCGTTCAGGGATTGGGGGAAAGTTTCTTCGCTCCCGGACTGACCGCCATGCTGCGTTCGCTGGAGCCGGTGATTTTGGGGGAAGACCCCCGGGACATCCACCGGCTGTTTCGCAAATTGCAGCGGGCGGCCTCCGGCGCGGGATCCGTGGCGGGAATCATTTACAACGCCATCAGCGGTATAGATGCCGCGCTGTGGGACGTACTGGGGCAATCGCTGGGCGTTCCGATTTACCGGCTGCTGGGCGGCAAGTTTCGCGACAAGGTGCGCATTTATGCGGATTGCCACGGCGGAGAAGCTCTGGAAAGTTTGGATGAAGTGCTGCGCTCGCGTCTCGCATCCTGGGCACCGGTGCGCGCCGAGCATATCGCCAAAGACTATTTCGACGAAGACCCCGCGAGCGAGCCGGCGACGCCAGAAGGATATCGCCAGCAGGCGCTGGCGAAGCGCGCGATGGGTTTCACGGCGCTGAAGTTTGACCTGGACGTGCCGGGCACAGAAGGAGGCGACCCCTACAACCGCTGCCTGACGAATCGTGCGATCGATCACATGCTGAAGCTGGTTGCGGCGGTGCATGAAGCGGTGGGCGGGGCGACCGATATCGCGTTTGACTGTCACTGGCGGTACAACGTTTCGGACATGGTGACGCTGGGGCGCGAGCTCGAACCTTTTCGTTTGCTGTGGCTCGAAGACCCCGTCCCGCCGAACGGCGTGGCCGCGCTCAAAGCCGTGAGCTCGAAAATCCGCGTGCCGATAGCCACCGGCGAGAATCTTTTTCTGTTCGAAGGCTTCCAAGAAATCATCGAGCAGCATGCGCTGGACATTGTGACGCCCGACCTGCAGAAAGTGGGCAGCCTGGCCATCGCGCAGCGGATCGCGGATTTTGCGGACCTGCACACGATGCCGATCGCACCACATAATATCAGCAGTCCTGTGGGAACGCTGGCTTCGGTCCATTTCTGCGCGGCGATACCCAATTTTCTGGCGCTGGAGTTCCATGCGGCGGATGTTCCTTTCTGGAACGAGTTGGTGGAGGGACTGCCGTCGCCGATGATTCAGAACGGATTCGTTTCTGTGCCGGAAAAGCCCGGCCTGGGCGTGACCTTGAACGAAAAGGTTGCGCGGCGATACGCGCGGAAAGACGAACCCTTTTTTTGTGATGGGAAATAACGGCCCGCTATCGGGCCTGAAACTACCGGCAACCCGCGACCGGAGTTACATCCGAGAAGTTTGAGACCGTGAAAGTCAGGACTGCGAATGACTGCACTGTGGAAAAGCGACGACGAACTTTTTGAGCTGGTCCGCCGCGAACTATTTACGTGCGTGGTGGGAGACGTGATGGACAAGATGCAACTGCTCCACCAGTTCCTGCCGCCACAGATTCAGCCACTGCACGCGGAGATGGTGGTTATTGGCCGCGCGATGCCCGTGCTTTCGACGGACGTATTTGCCGAAACAGTTTCCGGATCGGCGAACGCGCTGATGGCCAAGCCATTCGGGCTGATGCTCGAAGCTCTCGATGACCTGCGCCGGCACGAGATTTACGTGAATACTGGTTCGTCGCCGCGCAACGCGTTGTGGGGCGAGCTGATGAGCACACGCGCGAATAAACTGGGCGCTGCGGGCGCGGTGGTGAACGGATATGTGCGCGACACGAAAAGCATTCTGAAAATGAATTTTCCGACTTTCGGTTTTGGTTCGTATGGTCAGGACTCGGCCCCGCGTTATAAGGTCGTGGATTTTCGCGTGCCGATCGAAATTGGAGGTGTGCGGGTGCGTCCGGGAGATCTTTTGTTCGGAGACATCGACGGAGTTTGCGTGGTTCCTTCCGAGCCCGCGGAAGAAGTGTTCGCCAAGTCGCTGGAGAAGGCGCGCGGTGAGAAGCTGGTGAAGAAAGCGATTGAGGATGGAAGCAGCGCGGTGGACGCATTTCAGAAGTTCGGAATCATGTAGGAGCGACGATTGGCTCAGGGTGAAAACACGGAAGCGCACACCCGCCCTCAAATCGTTCGCGAGTTTCTGAGCGGCCAAGCCCTACAGGCCTGGCTGGCGTGGAGGCCCGACGAGATATTGATGATGACGGGGCATATGCCCCACTGGGGCGCTTCGGCATTGTTGTATTTCAAAGACCAGGAGCCAGTTCTGTTTGTACCGGAGATCGAGCCGCGCGACTGCGTTCCAGCGGGTTTGGAGGTACGGGAATATCCGTGGGGCCGGCTGGAATGCGCGGACCCATTCGGCCTGCTGGTAGAAGCGATTCGTGCTGCGCTCGAGCAAAAAGGGGTGAAGCCCGAGCGAGCGGCGGCGTCTTTCGGTGCGGCGAGGACGGCGCTGCCCATGCAAACGGCGGAGCACAACCCTTTTCCTGAAGATTTTGCGAGCCGGATCGCGGGGATGGTGGCCAAACCCGATGCGACGACGCAGTCCGCGTTCTTGGCGCTCTATCTTTTGAAGACCGCTGAAGAAGTGCAGCAGATTCGGAGGGCCAATCGAGTGGCAGGAATTGGCCTGCGAGCTTTCTTCGACGGGCTTGCGGTTGGCGTGACCGAGACTGGGCTGGCTTCGCTGGTGGAGACTGCGATTCATGCGCAGATCGGGCAGGACGGCATTTTCCATTCGCGCGCTTGGGCGACGGTGCAAGCAGGCCCGCACAGCGCGGAAGCGGGGCGTTTCAATCGATCTTCCGCGCGGCGATTGATGGAGGGAGACCTCGTGTTAATTGAATTGGCGACGTGCGTGAATGGATATTGGAGCGATCTGACGCGCACAGCTGCCGTCGGGACTTTGAGCGCGGAACTGGAGAGCGTGTTGTCGTTGACGCGAAGAGCGCAGGGATCGGCGAAGGATGCAGTGAGGCCCGGTGCGACGGCCGGCGAAATTGATGCGATCGCGCGCGGCGCTATTGCGCAGCAAGGACTCGCGGCTCGCTTCACACACGGGACAGGCCATCACGTGGGATTTCGTTATCACGATCCGGGATTCGCGCTGGCTCCGGGCGCGCCGGAAAAACTGCAGGCCGGGATGATCGTGACGATCGAGCCGGGAGTTTACGTCTCCGAGTACGGCGGAGGCGCGCGTATCGAAGATGACGTGCTGGTGACGGAAAGCGGACACGAAGTGCTGTCGCAGGATTCGCGAGGCCCGGAAGACGTGACGCAAAGGGTGGCCCAAAGATGATTGGCATCGACCTCAGCGGCAGAACCATCCTGATGACCGGGGCGCTCGGAGCCATCGCCGAACACATGGTGCGGAAATTGAGCGATGCGGGCGCGACGCTCGCGCTTACCGACATCAAGGCGGACGAAGCAGCCCAGCGCACGCTGGACGAGTGGAGCATTGCGCGCGCGTCGTATTCGTATTTCGCAGCGGATATTACGGATGCGGGCGCCGTCGAACGGCTCATAGAAAGGACCTTCGAGCGCTGGCCCGCGCTGGACACCGTGCTGGGCCATGCGGGCGGATGCGGCCTCCATCCTTTTGCCAGCACATCCGTGGCGGAGTATGAGCAGATCTTTCGCTTCAACTATTTTGCGCAGACCTATCTGGCGCGCGCGGCCCTGGCGCAATGGACGAAGCGCAGGATCCCGGGCCATTTGATCTTTACCTCTTCTTATGTCGCGCGGATGCCGCACACGAAGATTCCCGCGTACGCTTCAGCCAAAGCGGCACTGGAGAATTTCGCGCGCTGTCTGGCGCTCGAATACGCGGCGACGGGCATCCGCGTGAATGTAGTTTCTCCCGGCAATGTGGCGGCGGGAAGTTCGCTGAAAGTTTTCGAAGAGGACCCAGCTTATCGGGAGTTCGTGCTGCGGGTTTCGCTGGGCCGGCGCAATAGCCCGGAATCGATCGCCGACGCGTTCGTCTTTCTGTGCTCGCCGCTCGCCAGCGAGATCAACGGGCAAGTGCTCAGCGCGGACTACGGCGGGGGGATCGGGAACCGCCTATGAAGGTGGGATTGGGGCTTTACCGGCACATGCTGAAGCGCGAATATTACGATTTCGCGCGGCAGGCGGGTTGCACCCACGTGGTCGTCCATCTGGTCGATTACTTCCGGCAAGGCTCCTCGAATCCCGCGAATAACCAGCCTACCGGCGCCAAGTACGAACCGTGGGGAGTGGCGGGCGATCCCGAAAGATTGTGGGCGGTCGACGAAATCAAAAATATTCGTAAGGAAATAGAGGATGCCGGCCTGACGCTCGCGGCCATCGAGAACCTGGACCCGGCGCACTGGCACGACATTCTATTGGATGGCCCGAAACGGGCGCAGCAAATTGAAAAAGTTAGAACGATCGTTCGCCGAATCGGCGAGGCGGGCGTGCCGGTGTTGGGTTACAACTTCAGCCTCGGCGGCGTATGCGGGCGCGTGACCACGGCGGGTCGGGGAGGTGCGGTGACGCTAGGTATGGACGGTCCCGCCGAAGAGGTGCCCATTCCGAACGGGATGATCTGGAATATGATCTACGACCCCGATGCGGTGCCCGGGACAGTGGCTTCCATCTCGCACGAGGAACTTTGGAAGCGCCTGCAGAGATTTCTGGAAGACATAATTCCCGTGGCCGAGCAGTCCGGCGTGCGGCTCGCCGCGCATCCGGACGATCCTCCGATGCGCACGATGCGGCAGCAGCCGCGGCTGGTGTATCAGCCCCGCATGTATCAAAAGCTGATTGATCTGGTTCCCAGTTCCAGCAACATGCTCGAACTGTGCGTGGGCACGCTGGCCGAAATGACGGAAGATAATATTTACGACGCGATTGATTCGTACAGCCGGCAGGGCAAAATCGCCTACATCCACCTTCGCAACGTGGCGGGGAAAGTGCCGCATTACCGCGAAACATTTATTGATGAGGGCGACGTGGACATGCTGCGTATTCTCGCCATCCTGCAGCGGAACCATTTCGATGGCGTGATGATTCCCGACCATACGCCGCAAATGACCTGCGCGGCCCCCTGGCACGCGGGCATGGCGCACACGCTGGGTTTCATGCTGGCGGCGAAAGCGATGCTGGAATCGGCCGCCCGCAACAGTGCCCACAACGGGCTTGCCGCTTTTGGGGATATATGACTTCGGCTTTCGCGGTGAAGCCGAGCGATTCGCGCGCGCCCCTGGCCATCGCCTTGGCCGTGTCGACGCTGGGCGGGCTGCTCTTCGGTTACGACAATATCGTCATCAGCGGCGCCATCGGGTATCTGCGGAATCTGTTTCATCTGGACGCGGCTGGAGTTGGCTGGGCTGCTGGATGCGCTTTGATCGGCGGCGTGGTGGGTTGCGCCGCCGCGGGAACCGTTGCAGATTTTCTGGGCAGAAAAAAAGGGTTGGCCCTATGTGCGGTCTGCTTCACGCTCTCTTCCTGCGGAATGCTTTTTGCTGACAGCCTGAGTCAATTTGTCGGTTGGCGGCTGCTGGGCGGCTTGGGAATCGGCGCGGCATCGGTGATTGCGCCGAATTACATCGCGGAGACTGCGCCTACGCGGGTGCGCGGGCGCTGTGTCACGCTCTACCAGATGGGAATCGTGGTGGGAATCCTAGCGGCGGTATTCGTCAACATGTTGATCCAGCGGATGGGGGACGATGCGTGGAATACTTCGACCGGATGGAGGTGGATGTTTTTCGCGGGCATCGTGCCGGCGCTGCTTTTCGGGCTGATGATTATTCCGACGGTCGAAAGTCCTCGCTGGCTGATGAAGGAAGGCCGTCACGAGCAGGCGTTGCGCGCGCTTACAGAAATCAATGGTCCAGAGGTGGCGCGGATGGAGGCTCGTCAGATCCAGGACACGCTCTCGCTGGAAGAAGGGCACCTCTCGGAACTATTCACAACTTTCCGCCGCCCGCTGCTTTTGGGAATTATGCTGGCCGCGCTGCAGCAGATCAGCGGCGTCACGCCAGTGTTTTCGTTCCTGCCGGAGATTTTTCGTTCGGCTGGCACCGCCACCGGGAATGCCTTCCGGCAATCCGTGCTGGTAAGCGTGATCAATCTGCTGTTCACCTTTGTGGCATTTTGGCTGATCGATCGCGCAGGCAGGAAAACGCTGATCCTCGGAGGGACCACTTTGCAATTCGTTTCCTTCGCGGTGGTGGGTTGGCTGTATTACGTGCACGGCAGCGGCCTGGCGATTCTGATTTTCGTGATGAGTTTCGTCGCCGGGCATGCGGTGGGCAACGGAGTGGCGTGCTGGGTGATTATTTCGGAAATTTATCCGACGAAGGTTCGCGGGCGAGCGATGTCCATCGCCACCACCGCGTTGTGGCTGGTCAGTTATCTCGGCAATCAATTATTTCCGGTGATGCAGAAGAATCTCGGCTCGGACGGGACGTTCTGGTGCTTCAGCGCCGGTGCGCTGCTCACGATCATCCTGGTAGGTTGGCTGGTTCCGGAGACAAAAGGGCGCAGCTTGGAAGAAATCACCGAGCTCTGGGCGCCGCCAGTGGCGCTTTCCAGTTCGGCGAATTCGTTGTGAGGTTGTGGGGATCGCTTTCTCCCAATCCTCACAAGCTGTTTGGTGGCCGGCAAAGCTATGCCCGCTCGGCTCGCAGAAGACGGCGGCGGCAATGCGAGCAGCCTTGTAATCGTTAAGGTCGAGTCCGGACACAAAGTCTCCGCCGGCACGAACTCGGGCCACGCCAGTTGCGTGAGGATGAACCAGGAACCTATGAATATCAAACCGAAAGAAAATTGCCGCTGGGATTTGCTCAGCTTAGGAGAAGTGATGTTGCGCTTCGATCCCGGCGATCGGCGCATCTGGACTACGCGACAGTTTGAAGTGAGCGAAGGCGGCGGCGAATATAACGTCGCGCGCGGGTTGAAACGATGTTTCGGTCTGGAAACCGCAGTCGTTACCGCGCTCGCCGATAATCCGATCGGCCGTCTGGTGGAAGATTTGATGAATCAGGGAGGCGTGGATGATTCGCTCACCAAGTGGGTGCCCTACGACGGCGTGGGCCGTTCGGTGCGCAATGGACTCAATTTCACCGAGCGCGGATTTGGCATCCGCGCCGCGCTGGGCTGTTCCGATCGCGGCCACACCGCGGTTTCGCAGTTAAGGCCGGGCGATATCGATTGGCAGCACATTTTCGGAAAATTGGGAGTGCGCTGGCTGCACACCGGAGGAATTTTCTGCGCGCTTTCCACCTCGACCCCTGAAGTCGCCATGGAAGCGATGCGCGCGGCGCGCGAAAACGGCGTCGTTGTTTCTTACGATCTGAATTATCGCGATTCGCTCTGGAAATCCTACGGAGGCAAGAAACAAGCCCAGCAGGTGAACCGGCAAATCGCTAAGTATGTGGACGTGATGCTGGGTAACGAAGAAGACTTTTCCGCTGCGTTGGGCTACGACGTCCCCGGGGTGAACGAGCAGTTCTCGAATTTTTCTACCGAGAACTTCAAGGCGATGATCCAAGTGGTCCTGAAGGACTATCCGTTCTCGGTGGTCGCCACCACGTTGCGCAAAGCCGCTAGCGCGACGCAGAACGACTGGGGCGCGATCTGCTACAGCGGCGGCAACTTTCATGAAGCGAGGCAGCGAACCAGCCTCGAAATCTTCGATCGCGTCGGCGGCGGCGATTCTTTCGCGTCGGGACTGATCTATGGATTTCTCGCTGGCAAAGGACCGCAATGGGCGGTGGAATGCGGGGCGGCGCACGGCGCGCTGGCCATGACGACTCCGGGCGACACGACGATGGCCACGCTGAAGGAAGTGGAACAAGTGATGAAAGGGGCAGGCGCCAGAATCGTTCGCTGATCTGGCCAAGACGAAACCTATGCATCTCAGGCGAGCCAATGAATAAGGATACGGCGCTGCAACGTGCCCTCGCGCCCGGAATCATCCCGGTGATTCGCGCCGCTTCCCCGGAAGACGCGTTATTTGCGGCGGAAGCGGTGCTCGCCGGCGGCATCGACGTCGTGGAAATCACCATGACGGTGCCGGGCGCAACCGGGTGATCGCGCGTCTGGCGAAAGAGATGCCGAGAGTTCTAGTCGGGGCTGGCACGGTGCTCAATGTGGATGCAGCGCAACGTTGCCTGGACGCCGGCGCGCAATTTCTGGTAAGCCCCGGCCTGCATCTGAAGACTGTGGAGTACGCTCAGAAGAAAAACGTGCTGATGATCGCAGGAGCGCTTACCCCGACGGAAGTGATGGTCGCCTGGGAAAATGGGGCGGACGTCATAAAGATATTTCCGTGCTCGCAAATGGGAGGCGCCAGTTACATCCGCGCGTTGAAGGGGCCATTCCCAGAAATCCCACTGATGCCCACCGGCGGCGTAAATCTGAAAACCTGCGGGGCGTTCATAGCCGCAGGCGCGAGCGCGCTGGGGGTAGGCGGCGAGCTGATCGTGAAGGAAGCGATCCACCGCAGAAACGCAGCCGTGATCTCAGAATTAGCCCGCCAATTGCTCGAAGCAGTGCAATCCGCCCGCGCAAAGAACTGAAGACGCGGCCAAGCGGTGAAGCGAAGAGCCGTATCGCGGAACCACCACGGCTTCCCAAGCGCAGGACGCTGGATTGATCCCGGTGAGACGGCCTACCAACTCTGCGCAGAAATCAGTCATTCGCCAATTCGGCCGTTGCCCTACGCATGTATTCGAGGTCCGTTTGGGTCCAATGAGTGGTTTTCCTCGCCTTCCTGACCGTCCAGCCGATCACACCGGCACAGCTAGGGGGTCTGCTTTTCCAGATTCGAAATAAGGTGGACTTCCGAGCCGCTCTCGACCGTGATGTCCCTCGACCAGTCCGCATAGCCCGGCAGCTTGACTCCGACGGAATGAGACCGGCTGACGCGATATCGCCGTTCCTGTTCGGTAAGCATCTCGATGCGCTACGGTAACGTCTCCCCCGGATTTGCCTTTGCTGGCTTTGAAAAAATCACGGAGGCGTTGAATTATTCAATCGTTCATTTAGTTGCCTCGTGTCTGCGCAGCCGTCTGCCGCCCAGAAATCAAATGACTTAGCTCTTTAAATTTGATAGTACGCCATGGACCGCCGCTTGCTTTGGGATGCAAGTGGCTCCGCAATGCTATTCCAATCAGGAGGAAGGAAAATGGCAACCAAAGCAAAAACGACAAAGCGAGGGAAGAAGCTGATGAGTGGCAAGAAACTGAAGAAAGTAGAGCCACTCCTTAAGTTCAACTTGACCAACCCTCAGATCTCAACGAATCAGACGAGCGGCGGGGGCGGTGGGGTTCCCTCGGAGTAGTGGGATTACCCGACAATTCCGTGTTGTAGTTCTCTATACCGCGGCGGGTGTGCGCTGAAACGATGATGCGTGCTTGAAACCGGACGCGCGCGTCAGGCGACGTGAGCTGCGGCTGTTTTGTGATTGGGCTCGGCCGCCGCTTCCGGCACGCTCAAATTGCGCTTGGCCCATTCGTTCAGCACGTACAGGCTCCAGGGACGCGACCACGTCGTGCGCCCCCGCAGAAAGTCCCGCCACACCGCCAGAGCAAACCGGCCATCGAACCGCGCCTGCAGCGCCGGCGACCAATCCCCCAACCCCACCGCTACGCGCTCGCCCAATTTCCCACGCAACCACGTTTCCCAAGGAAAAGTGAACGTTCGCTTATTTTGTGCGATCACTTCTTCCGGCAGCAGATCCTTCATCGCATCAATCAGCAAAGATTTTGGCCGGCGCGGATTGCGCTTGAGCGCTTCCGGAACGCCGAGAACGTACTCGACGAGCGGCACGTCGAGGAATGGGACGCGGACCTCGAGCGAATGGCGCATGCTCATCGCGTCCGTATCCCGCAAAAGTGTATTCACCAGATATGAACGCAACTCCAGCCAGGAAATCCGCGTGAAGGGATCCATCGGCTCCGCTTGCCGCGCGGCGTCCGCGAGCCATTGCATCCAGGGCATGGCGTGCCACGCGGAGACGTCATCGCCCAGGCGCCCCGCGACGGTGCGCGGAGTGAAAAGCGCGCGGGTGTAAAAATATGGCGACGGAAAAAGCTTCGGATCGAGCCAGGCAGCGAGGGCTTTGCGAAATACGTCCGGGGTGCCACGATACGTTTTCGTGCGCTTAAAGATGGAGGTGGCGAGTTCGCGGAGCGGCCCGGGAACGACGCGCGCCATGGCGGCGATGCGCGCGACTTGAGACGTGGCGCGGAAGGAGCTGTAGCCGCCGAAGAGTTCGTCGCTGCCGAGACCTGAGAGCGCAACTTTCAGGCCCGCCTGGCGCGCGGCCCAGGAGACGAAGAAGGTGTTGATGCCGTCCATGCTGGGCTGATCGAAGGAAGCGACAGCTTCATCGAGCCGCGCGACCATCTCGGCGCTGGAGAGAGTCAGCTCGCTGTGTTCGGTGCCAAAGCGCTGGGCGGTATTGCGCGCGATTTCGGCTTCGCTGAACTCGGAATCCGGGAACGCGACGGTGAAAGTGTGAACGCCTTTTTGCACCTGGCTCGCGAGCGCAGCAATGACGGTGGAGTCCAAGCCGCTGCTGAGGAAGACGCCGATGGGAACGTCGGCGATCAGGTGGCCGCGGACGGAATCTTCTAGAAGTGAGCGAACTTTGGTGGCAGCGCTGGAGGCATCGTGCGGCGCCGATTTTCGGCCGGGATGCGCCGGCCCGGCAAAGTGCTCGGTGAAATCCCAGTACAGTTTGGGCTCACGCGAGCGCAGCGGTTCATCCGCACGGATTTTCAGCGAGTGGCCGGGCGGGAGCGAGAAGACGCCTTGCACCATGGTCGCGGGCTCGCAGACCGAGCCGAAGAGGAGGTAGGACGGAACGGCTTCCGCCGAAAGCTGTGGCGGGACGCAGCGGCTGGCTAGCAGAGCGCGCACTTCGGACGCAAACAAGAACGCTTCGCTCGTTTGCGTGTAATAGAGTGGCTTGATGCCGAGAGGATCGCGCGCAAGAAAGACGGACGCGGCCCGGCCCGTGCGTCCCTGCGGGAGTTCGACGACCGCAAAGGCGAACATGCCGTGAAACTTTGTGACACATTCCTCGCTCCATTGCTCGTAGGCGTGGACGACTACTTCGGTATCGGAGCGCGTGCGGAATTTGTGGCCGGAGGCTTCGAGCTGCTGGCGCAGTTCGCGGAAATTGTAGATTTCGCCGTTGTAGACGACGGCGAGCGTGCCGGTCTCGTTCCAGACGGGCTGCGAGCCGCCAGGAAGATCAATGATGCTGAGGCGGCGCGTTCCGGCGACGACGGGCGGAGCGACGAGGATTCCCTCTTCATCGGGCCCGCGATGGACAATGGCGGCGAGCATGCGCCGGACCACGGCCTCGCCGGTTTCTTTCAAGTCAAATCCGATGGCACCGCAAATTCCACACATCGACCTAGTCCAGGTTTTCTATTAATAAACCAAATTTCAAAGAATATCGAATCGACCATGCTTCAGGCTGGGTGCCGCGAGTATATATTGAAATCGGGCGAAATCTAAAATGCGCGTTCTCCCACAATCTCGTCCGTCCCCTGACTGCGGGCGGATGGGAGACAGAGCAACACGGAACTAAATGAGGGGATGTTCTGTCTGCGGGATAAACCGGCAAGAACTCCCCTGCGATGCCAATGTGGTAATTACAATGAAAAAGCAAAAAGCTACTTCAAATATTTAACCTTAGTACCCCCAGATGCCGAACAAGTAGGACTGCGGTGAAACAACATGTCATCGCTCGGACGGGGTGCTTGGATTTCTGACCGGAGCTAGACCAAGATGTGCAACGACCATGCCCACGCCACAGGTCGAAACGAGAAGCCAGCTTCATGCGCAGGATTACTTCCAAGCGCAATGGGGTCGACTGGACGCTTTTTCGGCGTAACCCTAGCGAAAGTTGATGGCAACCCCGCGTCGCAGAATTGCAAGGAGCCTTTTGTGGTCGGATAGACTCCTCTTAAGGTTACTCAGCCCAACCGATCTCGTTCTTTGCGTACAGGGCCGGTTGTTGGAAGTCGCCGGTTTTCCAGTCGCTAGAGTGTTTTCATGAAGAGTATGGCAGCCTGCGCGGGGCGGCGCGGGGTGCGCATGCGGAGATTAGGCGTCCTTTTCTCCGCATGGATTGCGTCGATTAATCTTACTCGTGCCGTGAATAGGTCCTATAATATACGCATAACGCGCGGAGAATAGGCATGTATATCCACGAACGGGCCGGATGGCCGAAACTTCACTGGAACAGCGAGGCGCTTACCGGCCTGCTGGCGGAGGTGCGCCACCGGCAAGGGCGCCTGCTGGGTCAAATGCAGGCCTTGGGTTTCGGCCTGCGTGAAGAGGCGGTGCTGCGAACGCTGACCGAAGATGTCGTCAAATCGAGCGCCATAGAAGGGCAGGAATTGGACCCGGCGGCGGTCCGTTCCTCGATCGCGCGGCGCCTAGGGATGGATGTCGGCGGTCTGAAGCCTGCCGACCGTGACGTGGAAGGCGTGGTCGAGATGATGCTCGACGCAACGGGGAACTATGACAAACCGCTGACGGAAGAGCGACTGTTCAGCTGGCATGCCAGCCTGTTTCCGGCGGGGCGCAGCGGCATGCGCCGCATAACCGTGGGAGGTTGGCGCAACGACAGCGACGGCCCGATGCAGGTCGTGTCAGGTCCGGTTGGTAAAGAGCGGGTTTATTTCGAGGCACCAAAAGCGCCGCATCTTGAAAAGGAAATGACGGGGTTTCTGGAATGGTTCAATCACGGCCCGGAGGTCGATCCGGTCCTCAGGGCCGGCATCGCACATCTGTGGTTCGTCACAATTCATCCGTTCGACGACGGTAACGGGCGCATCGTACGCGCGATAGCCGATCTGTGCCTCGCCCGTTCGGAAAGGAGTTCGCAGCGCTTCTACAGCATGTCGGCGCAGATCCGGCAGGAGCGCAAGGAATATTACGACCTGCTGGAACACACGCAAAAAGGCGAAACGGACATAACGGAATGGCTGACATGGTTTCTGGAATGTCTGGGCCGCGCGATTGACGGCGCGGAAACGCTGCTGGCAAGCGTCCTGACGAAGGCCCGGTTCTGGGAGAGCATCGGCGCATCGCCACTGAACGAGCGGCAGAGACTGATCCTCAACAAGCTGCTGGATGGTTTCGATGGCAAACTCACGTCATCGAAATGGGCGAAGCTGACGAAATCATCGCAGGACACCGCGCAGCGCGATATCACGGACCTCGTTCAGCGCGGAATTCTTGTCCGCAGCGAGGAAGGCGGCCGGAGCACAAGTTACACGCTAGCTCGCTGCTAAACGAGGATAAATCCCATGGACTTATTCACGCCCGTGGTCGGTGAAGAAGCGCAGCACCTTACCCGCTACCACATCTTGACTCTGCGGGATCAACTTTTGGCACGAATCAACGACCCATTCGCGCCTGATGTTTCCAGTGTGCGACCCAGCAGGTGATGGCGCGGCACGTTGCAATTCTCCAATCGAATCGTCGTTTCTGTGCTGATTAGCAGGGCGATCCGCGTCCGGAAGGAAACCAACCGATGGCCGATTGATCCACTTCCAGGTGAACGCAAGCTCGTAGCGCTGGTTGCTCGGTTGAACCAAGACAATACAGCGTTTTTGGATTATGACATTCTGGCAAGAATAAAAGACCGCAGGAGGCTTCGACTCCATCTGAATGACCCTTGGCTGAAACAGGGCAAGCGATTGAACGATCTGTCTAAATTCCATGGAGCGGTCGAACGGGTTGCGGACCGTGCGCACGGCCGACGAGGCCCAGTGCCCATTCATACAGAAAACTACTGATAACAGGTTATATACATCAGCATTAGTACTAGCTTGTTATTCACTACAGCGCCGAACTATTGTACCGCTTATGGAAATTGGGCGCAGGTTAAGACAGCTTCGCAAGAGTAGGCGTCTCAGCCAAGGCGAGTTGGAACTTAGAACCGGATTACTTCGCTGTTATACAAGCCGAGTGGAGAACGGACACACGGTTCCAAGCGTTGAAACGATCGAAAAGTACGCAATCGCTCTCGGAATACCCCTCGCCGCATTCTTCTCGAAGGACCGGGCGCCACTCCCGGTCGAGCCACTGGCCGCTTCTGAAGCTGCGAAGTGGCGCCCGACGCCAAGGGGGCAAATTGACCGCGATAAGCTTGTCGCGGCCATCGCCGCCGCGGAGACTGAAGACAGGGAATTGCTCATGGCACTTGCCCAAAGATTAGCAAAACGCAATCGAATCAAACGGCGCCGTCCAGCAATTCGTGTCGTTTAACCAATCCGCGACAATCGCGCGGCTTCTCGTAGGCTCTGAGGCTGCCTGCGGAGGGATCAAGCCCTTCGCTTCCCATGCAGAGTCAACTTTCCATCTGCTACAACAGCCGCGTTGCGGCCGCGTTGAATAAATTGCGTCACCTTCTTACCGCCGCGAGCCATTTGAGCCCACCGCAATTTCGTCTTCGGGTTCTGCTCGATCCCCATGATCGTGTTGCCGTCAAATACGAATGCAACTTGCCGCAGGCGCTTCGCGTTGCTCGTGGTGACGGGACTACGTTCAGCGCCTACCTTCACGGCATCGGCGTTTTCCACTAACGCCTGTCGCCAGACTGCCTTCAATACCCCATCGAAACAAGCTGCGGCATGGCGGAAGCCATCGCTCGATAACCGGATGGTTAATTGGTTGACCCGTTTGCTGCCCGCACTCTTGTGGAGTATGATTCTGGTCGGAGGTTAAAAATGGTTATCGGTGACAAACTGAAAGAACTTCGCGAAACCAAGGAATTTAGCCAAGGTGACATAGAAAAGCGCACCGGACTTCTTCGCTGCTATATTTCCCGCGTCGAGAACGGTCATACTGTCCCGTCTGTTGATACGCTTGAGAAGATGGCCCGCGCACTCGAAGTTCCGATGTACCGGCTCTTCACCGACGATGTGCATGTAAAGAAACCTAACATCCCTCTCTCGAAGGCCGAGACGGCGCGCAACGGAAAGCAGGACGCCGAGCTTCGCCCATTTGTGAAAGCATTGTCGCGAATGAATGAAAAGGACCAGAAGATTCTGCTCCACATGGCTTCCAAAATGGCGAATCGCGCGTAGGATCATGGATCGTCGTTGCAGCTTTCTCAATTGTGCCAAACCGTGCTTTGTGACATTGGGAGACTGCGAATACTGTGTTATGCACTTCATCTCTACTTCTTACCGGGATCTTGAAGAGTTCAGACGGGGGGACCAAGAGAAGGAAGGTGAATCCGAAGTGCTAAGAGACTCGCTGCTTGAGATCGTCGATCAGGCCACAACCGTCGGCCTGACCACTAGCGATTTAACCAATCAAGAACGCGGTCAATTGCTGGACCTACTCTTCTGGGCGAGCGATTTACTGTCGGATGGACGGAGGTAAACTGCGGTACGATTCCTCATGGCCCAGAAGATGTCGCGGCGGAAAAAACGCGGCTCTCGGGCGTAGGTCGGCGGGCAACCTCAACGGTGGGTCGATAGTCGCTTCGGAACCCACTCTGGGAAGTGCATCTTCCAGAAGTTTGACACGGGTTCCACTAACTCGATCCCCACGGTCCATTTGCCGTCCTGCAATGCGCCCACGTCCACGATCCGGCATTCTTGCTCTTCGCCGGTGCTCTTGTTCACAACCAAAATGCTCTGGCCTGCTCGCACCCTGGCGGCGAGCGCAACCGCACCTCCATGAGCGTTCACGGAGAGCATGTGGGTGAATTCACTAAAGGATTCCTGGAATATGTCCTGCCCAAAGACATGCACGCGGATAGACAGGACTAGCCGCTTGCTTCTTCGGAGCGGTCGGACTGTCCGAATCCGTACGCTCATAACAGACCAAACGTAGAATCACGGCACGTCGAGCGCAATAGTACTGCGGTCCACAACGGGTGCGACTCCTACGGTCCCGTCTTCGCCGCCACGCATTCTCGTAGGGCCACTCGAAGTACCCTTCCTGCTTCAAGTCCTCGACCGAAAGCCCTGTTTGACCGTTACGATAGTGCCTCTACCCTGTCAAACTCCCTTGGGAAGCCGGTACGGATAACCGGAGAAGAAAATGTCAACAGCAACCAAACTCATCATCCCTAAGAAAGGTGAGCATGTGAGAAGCGCTCAGCAGGAGGTCGTTTTTGAAGTTGTTTTTGTCAATGCGCTTACGCAGACCGCAAATGTCAGATTGATTGATGGAAGCGGGCACGTTGTGCCCAATGTGCCGTGGACTGCGTTGAAAGCTCTGAACAGTTAGGGAGCCGTTTATGTCGCGATCCGTCTGACGCTCTGCACCGACACTGATCTGCTCCTCCAAGGTGATTCGGCTTCGCTTCAAACGCTCCGTAGATCCTAGCGCGAAACCGGGTCGTCCAGAACTGTGTCGGCGGAGGCAAAAATGCAACGTTTGAGATCACTCGTTGTATTCGTTTGTTTGCTGGCAAGTCCGAGTCTTCAGACTCAAACCAAAAGGATCGCCGCCGCTGAGGCCAAGGATCACATTGGCGACCGGGCGACAGTCTGCGGCAAAGTCGCGAGCTCGCACTATGCAAAGAGTTCCAAGGGAGAGCCGACATTTCTGAACTTGGATGAGCCCTACTCCAAGGAGATTTTCACTATTCTGATTTGGGGATCGGACCGCAAAAAGTTTGGGACTCCCGAAATCGAGTACAAGGACGTGCGGGTATGCGTGACGGGCAAGATTACGAGTTACCGCGCCGTGCCGGAGATCGTCGCTACCGAGCGCGCACAGATTGAAACTCAGAACTAACGGCGTCCACGTTCGATTAGGAGCCGCTCAGCAACCGCGATCTGCTCGCAACGCGCCCACTCACGCGTTTCCGATCATGAGTTCGGCGAGCCCGTCGACCGAAGCAACCCGATAAGGGTTCCGCAGACTTCCTGGATTTCTTCTTCCCGGATGCGATTGAAGAACGGCAATGCCAGCGCTCGAGACGCCTGGAACTCTGTTACCGGGAGCACGGCTTTCCTGCTCACGCATCGCTGATAAACGGGTTGCAAGTGAATGGGCGCAAAGTACCGGCCCACAGCGATCCCGCGCAACTTCATTTCATTGACGATCCGATCGCGATGGACTTCGCTGAACCGGCTACTCAGGCGGACCACGTAGACAAACCAGCTAATTTTGAGGCTTGGCAAAGCCAGAGGAGGGAGCCTTAAATCTGGATCACCGCCTAATATTTCGCAGTAAGTGCGGGCAATGGACTCCCGCCGATCCAGAATGGCGGCGATCCTCTTCAGCTGCTCATTTCCCAGCGCGCAGTTGATGTCGGAAATCCGGTAGTTGTATCCCAACTCCGAATGTTGGAACCACCGTTCTGAATCGTCTCTGCCTTGATTGCGAAGTCTTCTGATCTGGATCGCGATTGCAGTGTCATTGGTGACGACAGCACCGCCTTCTCCGGTTGTAATCTGCTTGTTAGGATAAAATGCAAACACTCCGACATCCCCGAAAGTGCCGACTTTCTGCCCGTGATATTCTCCGCCGATGGCTTCACACGCATCTTCAATGACGCGGAGGTTATTGCGCTTCGCGATTCGCAATATGCTGGAAAGCTCTGCGGGGCACCCAAAAGTGTGTACGACAATGATCGCTCGTGTTCGCGGAGTGATCGCCTCTTCGATGAGCGTCGGATCGAGGTTGAGCGTTTGTGGGTCGATATCAACGAATACCGGAATCGCCTTCTCGTAGAGGACCGAGTTCGCGACTGCGATAAACGCGAAGGACGGCACGATCACCTCGTCCCCTTCGGAGATACCCAGAGCCCGAATACAAAGGTGCAGGCCGCTGGTTCCGGAACTGACGGCTACGGCTTCCGAGGCGCCGACGTAACTGGAAATGGCGTGCTCGAACTCTTCGACCTTGGGACCCAGACTGAGGCTCGAAGTGCGAAGGACCCCAGTCACTGCCGCAATGTCCTGTTCCGTGATCTCGGGAGACGACAGCGGTATCCTCATGACCCTGGCGAACTGCGAACAAAAGCGGGTGACGCAGATACCCCTAGATGGCGTTTCATCAGGAGTTCCTGCGAGAGGGGAATGGTGGTCAGTACGCGGACGATGGTTTCCGAAGCGCACCCTTCTCCATAGGGATTTTCCATCCCTAGCAAGGACTGGCGAAATTCGGATGTTCGTGCTGTGAGGATGGCCTCAAGAATGGAACTCGGATGAGCGTCTGCATCCAACAAATTTCGCGCCCGCTCACGCCCTTGTTGTCGTAACCCAACGTTTACTGTCGGAAGCGAAAAAGAAGCAGCTTCCATGATTCCGCTGCTTGAGTTCCCAACCAACACATCGACATGACGTAGAAGACTCAGGTAGGTCATCGTGTCGAGGTTGGTGAAGAGTTTTCCGCGCTCTCTTTGAGCAATGAATAACTTCGTCCGATCGATCAACGCCCTGCTTCCGGCATCTGCGTTCGGATAACAGAACAAGATTTGGTCCGTAAGATTGTCCAGGGCTGCGAACAAGGCGTCCACTTCTTCGAGTGTATCGCGCGCGATGGTCATCGGGTGGTATACGACAAGAATGGTAGGCGTTCCCAGATTGAGCGCGAGCCGTTCTTCAACTTGTTCTCGGCTGAGCAGTGTTCGTCTTCGGAGATGATCTAGTGACGGGGCGCCGACCCGGTGCACCCGCCACTCTTCTTCGCCCATCGCGATCACTCGCTGACGCGCAGCGTGTGTTGAAGTAAAGTGGATATGGCTCAATTTTGTAAGAGCATTTCGCACGGCATCGTCAATCGCACCCTCGCTCACCTCCCCTCCCTCGATGTGAGCAATCGGAATGCGCAAGGCAAGAGCCACCGAGGCGGGAGCCAGCATCTCGTAGCGATCCGCAATCAGCAGAAGCAGATCCGGCCGCATCTGTCCAAAGAGGTCGGCAAGGCTCAGTGTCGCGATGCCGATTGTTTTAGCCATCCCTACATCGCTGTCTGAACTAAGCAAGCACTCGACCCGGGAATCGATTTGAAACCCGTCGTCTACTATTTCCTGGACCGTGTTGCCAAATTCAGGTGATAGATGCGACCCGAGAACAATAATTTTCAGATCCACAGTTTCGTTGTCCGACAAATCTCGCAACGGCCAATACAAATGGCTATAGTCGGCTCGCGAGCTGGTGATCACAGCAATTCTTCGCTTCATGACGCTAAACCGGGGATCCTTCCGTTGAGCGACATAGTAACTCTGTGGGTCGATAGGTGGGGACGATCCGGCAAAGAGTTTCGATCATGGAAGGAAGGTCGCGCTCAGCCACACTCTTCGACAGATCGCCTAAGTGAACGGCGAATCTGTCAGCGGAAATTTCGCTTGTCTTGACCCGAAAGAGTCTGTGATCGAAGGTCGTCTCTGCCGACTCGTCCTGCTCGAGGAATTCCTCCGACATCTTGTCCCCCGAACGAAGTCCTGTAAACGTAATGGGGATATCTTTGGAATGCTTGGATCGAGCGTGACCTATCAGTTCGTACGCAATGTCTAAGATTTTTATCGGAGCGCGCAAATGTGGAATGAAAATGGCCCCGCCTTCGTCACGGCTCGATGTGAGCAATATCAGTTCAACCGCCTCATCGATCGTTACGAAGTATCTGGATACATCCGGATGCGTGACCGTAACTGGACCACCCTGAGAGATTTGACGCAAGAAGGTTGGGACCACGCTGCCGTGAGATCCCAATACATTCCCCAGCCGCAGGGCACTCATTTGATTTTGGGAATTGTTCAGCCTTAGCAGGGCGAGCTCCGCCACACGCTTCGAAACGCCCATAACGCTGATGGGATTGACGGCTTTATCCGTCGAGACCATGACGAAAATCGCGACGCCTTCCGCTTGAGAGATCCGAGCGAGACCGGCGGTTCCTAGAGCGTTGTTGCGGACCGCCGCAAAAGGATTGTTTTCCATGAGCGGAACATGCTTGAAAGCGGCGGCGTGGTACACAATCTCGGGGCGGTAACGGCGAAATATTTCGGATAACAATTTCGTGTCGCATATATCGCCCAGCACAGAATCGTATTTATCGCGATCAATTTCGGCGACCTCTGAATCGATTTCGTTTAGATTTCGTTCCGAGTTGTCGAGAAGAATTAGGCGCCTGGGCTCGAGACGCATGACCGCCTTGGCCAGCGCGGAGCCGATGGAGCCACCCGCTCCAGTCAACAGTATTGTCCGACCTGAGACAGTCGTTTCTATCTTGTCTTTCACGTTCGTGGGCAGCAAGACAGTCAGTTCAAAAACCAATCGTATCGTCTATCCGCATTTAGGTCCATCCAAACTGCCATTGGATCGCCTATTTATCTCGAGCTTTTGCGGGTAGGTCGGGCTACAAAGGCTGTGAGACGAGAAGATGCGAAATCTTCGAACGCATCGCAGCACCACTCTATTCGATAGTTCCATTTGTACTAGGACGCTAGAGATATTTGTCCACTAGCGTAACAATCGAATTGGGGTACGGTCGCCAACGACTTGCCTCGAAGAACAGGATAGGCGGGGAAAAATGCAAACTGGGCGTGGAACTCGGCAAAGACCGAGGTTCGCATACAACACTCTGAATCGAAAGCTGGCTGTATAGTGCGCAGTGTGCGTCAGATGATCAGAACTACGTGCTCGCTAGGCATGATTTCCCCATTCTTGGTCCCTAGCTGTATGGCCAATTAATTGATTCGTTTGAAGCCTGCGCGCGTGCGGCATATGATTCCCGCTGGGGGCATGATGCTTATTGGCGACCGATTGAAGACACTGCGCGAACAAAGAAATATGTCCCAGGGCGCCATTGAGGAACGCACGGGTCTTCTTCGTGTCTACGTTTCCCGCGTGGAGAACGGCCACACCGTTCCCGGACTTGAAACGCTTGAAAAATTCGCTCGGGCGCTCGAAATTCCGCTATACCAACTTTTCTACGATGGAGAGGAACCGCCCGCGGCAAGTGCCCTTTCGGCACCGACAGATGAGGGATGGGGAAGTTCCGGGAGAGACGCCAAGACTCTACTTAGATTTCGCAAACTGATGAGTCGGATGGATCGAGGAGACCTGAAGCTGTTGCTGTCTGCGGCCCAGAAAATGGCTCGCAAGAAAAAACACGGTGCCCGAGCGTAACCTCCGTCAGTTTGGGGTCCGCAACCGGAGGCTCCTGCAAGCTCGCCCTCGAACATTACGCAGGTTTTTTTCCGGAGAACGATCTCGACAATTTTGTGAGGGGACGCCGGCTCCGTTGCCCTACCTATGATCGTTCGGCGGCTTCCAAGTTGCGGGAGCGAAGAAAGGCTTCAGCCTGCGCTCAAATGCCCGTGTGACCACGAGTCTGGTGGCTGCAGACATTGGCAGAGCAGCAGCTTCGTCGCATGAGACAAAGCGCAGTGCGACTACTTCGAGCCCGTCAGGCCGCGGTTCCCCTTCGACTCGCTGGACTTCAAAGACCGTCACAGTATATGAAGCCACATCGCGGTTAGGATACAGGATGCGGAATTCTGGACCCCCGAAGACACCCAACATTTCAGTCGGCTCGACGAGTAATCCCGTTTCCTCCCAACACTCACGGACGGCAGCGTCTGCCGGAGCCTCATCTGGCTCAATCGCGCCGCCGATTGTCACCCAAAGACCGGTGTCGCGGTGTTGCGCCATCATAAGTCGCCCCTCATCGAACAGCATAACTGAGACCGAGTGAAGCATTAGCAGCCCGTGGCCGATTTTATCTCTCAAAGCAAGGACGTACGGCGAAGATGGCATCTTATCGAAACTCCTTAGCGGACTCGCTTGCCAAAATTCTATCACGCCGTTTGGCGCCATAAGGGATGCGACGTATCGTCCCGGAAGTAGAATGGCGCTAGGGCTCGCAGGTAGTAAGCATCGCTCAGTATTATAGTCAGAAACAATCCCGATGCCTGATAAACGCGGTGATCTCAATAGGTCGACGCAACACTAAGCTCGAACCCACTTTACATTGAAAACAAAAGCTAAAATCTCTCGCTAGGGCCAGACCAGCTGGAACGCTGCCCTGGCTAGGTTTTCGTCGCGCACAGCCAAGCAAATGATTCTCCTGCGCAAGCATTGTCGAATCAATGCACTGGATGGTGTTGCATCGACCGGTTGAGCTGGCGGCGCTTACCGGAAAGAGGGTACTGAAACGAACGTGCGTGGCCGCTCGCTATGCGGAGGCGCAGATTCAGCGTTACTATCTAGGAACGTGGAGGGACAGAAGTGCGCAGCCGCCCCATCTCCGAGCGCCGACGATTGAAGCGAACAGCCCTGAAAATGCGCGCCAGTCTGATCGTCAAGCACGGGCGGCAATCGGAGAGGATTCCCTGCCTCGTCCTCGATGACTCGCAGCATGGTTTCAAGATAGTAGGGGCCTCCCGCCTCAAACAAGGACAATTTGTCGAGCTGATCTTGGATGAGCATACTTCTACTACGGTGACGTGCCGCGTGATGTGGGTCGGCAAACCTGGGTCTAAACAAGGAGGTGAGGCCGGACTACAAATCAAAGTTGGCCAGTCCTGATCCCGCAGCCGTTACGGAACGAATAAAGTGTTACTGCAAATCTCCGCTAAAATTCTCGCGCTCCGGAACTACCCGCCGATGCTCTTCAAATCGTCCTTGGCTTGCTGCTCCGCCTCTTTCGTGGCTTGCTTGGCATTGGCATCGGGCTTCAGTTGATGGATAGCCGTGTTCAGGCCTTGAGCTTTGTCTCCGTCCGCGGCCTTGCAGCCGGACACATCCGCATTGGTGTGTACGCCTGTCGAGACCGCGCGGATGCAGTTGAAATCCAGTCCGAGATTGTGGCTAGCGTGAAGGGCGGCAAGACAAGCGTCCAATGCAGTGAATGGCGCGCAGGCATCAGTCGTCGTCGTGTTAGCGGTCAATACGCCCTGGGCTTGTAGGATGGGGGTGAGCTTGCGCTCTGCGTCACTTCTGGCTTCTGGCGCATCGGTGGAATTTTTCGAGTCTTTCTTCACCCAAGTGACCGGATTGAGAGCATGCAAACTGTGCGAGCTCTCCTGCGCGACAGCGGCCGCGCCGGTGCCCGCTGGACCTTGCGCTGCGACGGGTTCCACACCCACGGTCAAAGAAATCAAAACGACCAAAAGCAGCATTGCGCCAACAAACACCGTCTTTGTCATACGAGCTCCTTCGCGACAGCTTGGCCTCACACTCAGTAGGCCACAGCGAAGATCCCGCCAAGAGCCGAAGCAAAGGGTACTACCCCAATCGGTCACGCTGACCGTTCGAACAGGTGGGGATGTTGGTCGCAGCGCAAAGAACCTGCAGATTGGAAAGGTGCGAGTCGCTTAGCCGGCACAGTTTATTATGGCAATCTTGGTACGATCGCAATAGGCTCCCCAGCGACGAAGAGGCGTTGGTTTCCCTTCATTCGAGCGGAGCATGGCGCGTGAGCCCAATGACGGCTTCAACGAATGGAGGGCTCTGAGCGAGACGCGATCAAGCGGCACGACCGAATCAGACCGGGCAAGCGATGATCTCACGGCTAATCCTCCGCTTAGGAAGTTTCAGAAGGTACCGCCGCACGACCGTTTTGACGATCGCGGAATTTGTGCTGCACCTCAATCGGTAGCACCGCGTTTGGATATTGGGGGCGAAAATGGACTTAGGGACCGTAATCAGAGTTATTAGGAAGGCGCGAGGTCTAAAACAACAAGATTTGGCCAGGGAAGCCGGCATATCGTCAAACTTCTTGTGTTTGGTGGAATTCGGGAGACGCGCGCCGAGTATCATGGTTTTGAATCGGCTCGCGATGGCACTAAAGGTTCCAACTGCGATGTTTTTTGTTTGGCAAGAAGCAGGCGATGATGAACTTGAAGCAACTGATATCGATAAAATTGTGGAACTACTCAACCGACGGATACCAATGTGTGCTCCACAGAAATCACCCAAAAAACACGGTCAAAGGACTGACCCCGCGTAGCAAGTTTGTCGACGTCCACCGAGCGTGCGTCTGGGCCACCGGCCACAGCATTTTGTGATTCCTTCGCAGGTGCGAGGAACGTGCATCCCCACATTGCCGTGGTGCGCGGCGCTGTTTGGAAAGCAAATCTCAAATGGCCCTCTTGGCGGTCCAGGGCGCGCTGTTTCCCGGGCCCTGCGCTTGATCGGAAGTCGTGAACTGCCGGGCTTTGAGCTGTAGATCCCAACGAAGCCCTGATTCGGTCTCATCGCTCGTGCCATTTTCTACGCGTTTCCCGTACTTGCCTACCTTCTCAATAAGAATTGGTTACCATCGGTATACACGCTTGGCGGACTTCACCGAACCGCTCACTCCTTTGGAATGCCGCCACTCAGCGCGGCTTGTGCATTGCCGCTTCGGCACAGGTTAGTTGTAGCGGACCCACAACATCGAACGACTTGAGCCGTGAATCTTCGTGACGCAACGTGTAACCCCGGTGCACTGTGACACCGCTCCACTTTGCTCACCGTCGATTTCGGGCCGGACGCGGAGCGCTCGAGAAACGTATCAAACAAGTTCGCCGAAAGGCGCAGAGCTTGTCAGAACCAGGTTCGCGATTTATATTGCAGGTATTCGTCACCGAATCTTGCCTCGAGGATTATTACTTCCTCGCGCGCTCGATAGGTCTGCAGTGGAATGAGTACGACGAAGAGCCAGCGCGAGCGGCTCGTTGATATAGATGGTCGCTCACCGTTATCGATTCGCAACGGGCAGGTGGGTGCTTGTTACCAACGGTCTATACTGTGTTGTTGCCACCTGTCCTTTCCCTGTACTAAAGGACAGTTTGTTCGCTTGACCCAAAGTACTACAGTTGCGACAAGGCGATCCAGCAAGAGGCAGGGAGGACAAATGGACACCCAGGGGCGATTATTCTTACTCGTTACGGGCGTGATAAGCGTTTCGATCCTGGCTGGGTCAGCGTCGGCCAATACGGCGACCCTGAAGTGTAATTCCTATCACGATCAAATTTGGGTCTATGAGTCCTTGCGTAGTTTCGACGTCGCGGCAAGACTGAATTGCGGGGAGGACGTCGAAATCATCGCGCGCGTCGAGGGCTATGTCAAGATTCGCGCTCAAGACAACTTAGAAGGTTACGTCCCTGAGGCTGCCGTCGCCGATCTACCGCCCTTGAAGATTTACCAAGATCCGTCCCAGGACGTGGGCCTAGTCGCGAAACAGGCGCAAGCAAAGGAAATTGCCAAGGCCGCTGCGCGTGAAGCCTTTCCAGCCCCGGCTGATTCAACTCCTACGAAAACCGCACCTGTTTCTGCTTCGGCCAGCGCAGTTCCGGCGCAGACGACGAGCAGGGAAAAAGCGTCTAAAAATTCTGTGGCACCGTTCGCGGAGTACGCGGAAATAAATCCGGCGCCAGTTTCCCCGAGAGCCAGGGAAGCTTCATCCGGCGGACCTACCGTGACCGCTGCCGCCGAATCAACGGTTGCTGCTCCAACTTCCTCGGCCAGCGTAGCGGTCGTTGAAGCGGATAACACAACAATCATCCGGCCCGCAAATTCGGTGGCCGCAGCCAGCAATTCTAGTAGAAGCTTCGATGCACTGGCGGAAAGCGAGCAGTGCGGATGCCGGCTGCCAGAAGTATTTTTCCGCGTATGGCCTGACGCCCCGCCAGGAGCAATGGATTGTTCAAAATCGGAAAAGACTGTTCTCCGATGTCTGTCCGGCTCCGGATCCTTCGAAAGTAGATTTTGTGATTATCTTTACGCACGACGTGGACTTCTTTAGTACGACGATGCCCGAGCCGGTGCACAAGAGCAACGGCTTTTCGGACTTCACGCCGATAACACCAATCGACACGGCGCTCGTACCTGAATCCGAAGCGGACAAAGCGCACCGCGAATACGTCTGGATATTTCAATTTCCGAAAGGCACCTTTGATCCGGCCAGTTTCTCTCCGCACCGGCAATATCAGTTCTCGAAGATGGAAACAAGCTCGCTGGGTTCCAAGGGAAGTCTCAAGACGATCGAGGACGCTTTCCGATTTGTAGCAGCCGCGAACCCCTGAAATTTCGGCCGGTTTTCGGAGCGAACGCATTGAAAGCTGGCTAGCGACGAATGCTGATGGACGTGAGGTCCGCTTCGAAGCCTTCGTCCTCTGTGGTTTTCTGAGCAGCCGAGCGAAGCGTCTGGTCGTCTGCATCCTTAGACACATCACAATGACGGCGAATCACTTCTTCGCCCGATGCGATTCGAATCAACCACTTCGACTTGGCCGCATCCCATGAGACTTCCACGTGGTCTGCGCGCATGGCTTCCTCCTACAGCAATTTACACGAAATTATAGTGCAGGTAAGCACGGGCCATTTACTTTTGCACCTTTCTTCGTTAGCTTCTAATTCCCGGCCATTCATCAGAGGAAATGAAGCTTTGATGGGGCCTGAAGATCCCTGCCGCGCGGGCTCCGCCAAATAGCTCTCCCTGAGCTCGAGGTGACACATGAGAGGAACGGCTACCGTCAGGACGGCGGTCTCGTTTCTGCTCGGAGGCTTCCTTTTGGCTTGCCCTGCAGGGCGACTCAACATCTCGCGGAGCTTGTGGGCGCAGCAGGGTCCCAAGGTCCAGACCTTCAGCGGAAAAATCGTCTCGCAAAACGATGTGCGGCTTGTTTTGAGGGACGACGACAATGCCGTCTGGTACCACTTAGATGACCAACAGAAAGCCGCGCAGTTCTTCGGGAAAGATGTTTTGATTACCGGCACGTTCGACGGGCTCAGCGGCACGATTCGCGTTCAGAGCATCGTGGAAGGGGAGCCACCCGCGAAGCCTCCCGCGAATACTGAGGACATGAAACAAGACAGCGAGCCGGCCAAAGGCGGCACGGCTGCTCCCGCCGGCACCGATACTGTTGCTCCTAGCGTTCGGCAGGCACATCCGGCACAAGCGCCCAGTGATAACATGCCGACGGCGCGTGCAGATTCTGAAGTTCGCTCGGAAAGCGAAGCTATGCACCACCCTCAAGGTGAGGTGTCGACCAGTCCCGTGCGGGAAGCCGCCCCCACTTTCCTTTTGACTTTGCCGGAAGAAGCAGTGAGTGCGTCGTCGTCAGTTGCGATCAGCTCTCGCCGTCTGGTCCCGATGCCTCCCGGTGTGAACAGGCAAATGCAGCCGGCAAGGAATTTGGTGGTTGGTCGACTGCTGAGACGCGTAGATCCTGCTTACCCACCAGATGCTCTGCAGCAACGCATTGACGGTACGGTGCGGCTCCGTGCCGCGATCGGCGAGGACGGGAAGGTGCAGAGTGTCGAACCGCTGAGTGGCCCGCCGTTGCTTGTAGGAGCTGCCGTAATTGCGGTTCATGAATGGCGCTATGGTCCAACGATTCTCGATGGACGGCACATTCAAACTCAGACGGATATTAGCCTGGTATTCCGGCTTCCCTACTAGCTGAAGCAGGGCCCGAGCGGTGGCGGGCTACCCTTCTCTCGTCAACTTCATGGAGCAAAAACCTCCTCAACTCCGTCACGAGCTCGGCGCAGGGCAGATGGCTATGGTCGCGATCGGCGGATCGATCGGCACCGGTCTTCTGCTGGGATCGGGCGCGGCGGTCCAGATTGCCGGGCCGGGAGTCATCCTCTCCTACATCCTGGGCGCGCTGATTGCTTTCACCGTGACGACGGCGCTGGGCGAGATGTCGAGCCTGCATCCAGCGGCTGGCTCGTTTGGAGTCTACGCCGATAAGTACCTGAACCGCTGGGCAGGCTTCATTTCGCGTTATGGATACTGGTTTTCGCTGGTAATCGCCATCAGCGGTGAACTCGTGGCATCCGCCACGTACATGCATTACTGGTTTCCACATATTCCCCCAACGGCCTGGATTGCGGGATTCGCGACGCTCCTGCTAATCATCAATTTGGGGGCGGTACACACCGTCGGCAGTTTTGAATACTGGTTCGCGATGATCAAGGTCGTAGCGATTGCGGCTTTCGTTCTGATCGGCGCCGGATTGCTGCTAGGCGGAAGGGCGCAAGCGCACTACACCACCGACGGCGGTTTCCTCCCGCATGGCGCCGCAGGTCCATTGCTGGCGCTCCCGTTTGTTCTGTTCAATTTTCTTGGAACCGAGATGGTGGCCATCTCTTCGGGCGAAGCACGTTCCACTTCGGACATCGTGCGCGCAACTTATATATCGTTGAGCGTACTCACCTTCGTTTATTTATGCGCGTCTGCGGTACTGGTGGGAGTCGTGCCGTGGAATCTGGTTGGCGTGGGGCAGAGTCCCTTCGTGACGGTGTTCGAGGTGGCGCACGTGCCGGCCATTTCACTGGTGATGAACTTCGTGGTGTTGACGGCCGCGCTCTCCGGTGCGAACGCCGCCCTGTATGTGACTTCGCGCATGCTGTACTCGCTGGCTGAGTCGGGATATGCGCCGGCAAGACTCGCGCAGCTATCCGCAAAGGGCTCGCCGCGCAATGCCGTGCTGCTATCGGCGTCGGGAATCGTGGTCGCTCTGGTCGTGCAGTACGTCGCACCGCAAAATGCTTTCCTGTATATCATCGGGGCTTCGCTGGTCGGCGGAATGCTGGCGTGGTGCATCGCGCTCGCCTCGCACGTGGCCATGCGCAAGAGGCTGTCGCCAGAGCAAGTGGCGGCGCTGCCGATGCGCGCTCCCGGCGGAGCAGCGGCATCCAAGGTCGCGTTCGCGGCGATAGTGGTGATCGTGCTGTGCACGTGGTGGACACCGCAGGCTCGCATTACCATTGTCAGCGCCGGGCCGTATCTGTTTCTCTTGACCGTCTTCTATCTCATGGCGAAAAAAGCACGCTCACGGAGTTAGGTGCCGGCATGACTGACCCTCTTTTGCGCTATCGCCAGGAGTTTCCAATCCTGGAGAAGACGACTTATCTCATCAGCAATTCACTGGGTGCAATGCCGCGTGGAGTCTTTGACGCACTCGACGACTATGCGGGGGTTTGGGCTGCGCGCGGAGTGCGCGCGTGGGAGGAACACTGGTGGACGCTGCCGCTGGAGATTGGCAACCAAATCGGTGAGCTGATGAACGCGCCGATGAATTCAGTGGCCATGCACGGCAATGTCACCCAGTGCCAGGCAGTGGTCGCTTCCTGCTTTGACTTCAGCGACGAGCGCAATAAGGTGGTTTACACGGATTTGAACTTTCCTTCTGTGATGTATTTCTGGGAGGCGCAGCGGCAGCGCGGCGCGCGCGTCCACATGGTAAAGACGGATGATGGGATCGAGGTTCCGACCGAACGGCTGCTCGATGCGATTGACGAAACCACGCTGCTCGTTCCGGTGTCGCACGTGATCTTCCGCAGCTCGTATATTAACGACGCTAAGGCGATCTGCGAGAAGGCGCACAGGGTGGGCGCGCACGTGATTCTCGACACCTTTCAATCGCTCGGCTCTGGCGTCCCCGTGGATGTGCGCGATCTCAACGTGGACTTTGCCTGCGGAGGACTGATGAAGTGGCTCTGCGGTGGTCCCGGAGCCGCCTATCTCTACGTACGCCCGGATTTGGCCCGCACGCTAGCGCCGAAGTTCACGGGATGGCTTGCGCACGAGAATCCCTTCGGTTTTGAAACCGGCGCGACGCGCTACACGCACGGGGCTTATCGGTTCATTAACGGAACGCCGAACATTCCGGCTCTGTACGCTGCTCTTCCCGGACTGAAGATTCTCCGCGAACTGGCCATGCTTGAGGTGCGCGAGAAATCGCAGCGCCTCACTGCGCGGATCGTCTCGCAGGCAGAGCAACGCGGCTGGCAGGTCAACGCGCCGCGCAATCCGGCGTGCCGTGGCGGCACCGTCGCAGTGAATATGCCCAAGGCAAAGGCTGTGTGTGCCGAGTTGCTCAAGCGCGACATTCTGGTTGACTGGCGGCCGGGCGGCGGCGTGAGGATGTCTCCCCACTTCTACAATAAGGATGAGGAAATAGATTTCGCGATGGCGGCAGCCGACGAGATCCTTCGCACGATGCCGTGACCCAACGGACAACATGGGCCAGCTCGGAATATCGAAGGGAAAGCGGCTCTCTACGCAGCACTTCTTCAGATTACGCGTTATCTAATATTTCCGTTCGAATTTCGGGTCGAGGACTTTGCGGGCGCTTTCCACACCAACGACGGGCAACGACGGGTCGTTCAAAAGTCCGAGCTGTTTCAAGACGGAGGCTTGGTCCCAATAGATGTGCTCGTGGGCGAGCTTGCCGTCGCGAAAACGAACAATCGCGACCAGAGGCACTTCGACGCGGCGATTGGTGGGCGGAATGCCGGGCAGCATCCAGGGCATTTCCCGCGTGTGGGTGAAGGAGAAGATCATTTCATCAACGAGCTGATCTTCGCCGACAGTGCGGGAGACGGGAGTAAGCGAGGTGTCGGGCGGCATTACGGGTATGAACTCGTGCGCATAGAAGTGGCGCAGGGCGGCCTTGCCGGAACCGCCCGTCATGACGGGGATGTGGTTGACGTAAGCGTCCTCGGTCATAGTGGCCAGCGTGGCTTCGGTGTCGCGCGTGACGAATTCGTCTGCGGTGTGTTCTTCCCAGATTTTGCTGAGGTCGTGTCGTGGCATGGCAGGGATTATACTTCGCTTCTCGCCCGCATCAATTATTGCGTCGGCTTGGTCGGCGCGCGAATCCGAAAAGCACGTTCGCGTCGGAGATCATATTCCCGATGAGATCCACGTACCGGGCAGAATCCCGCATACTCAACCGGCGCAGCCCAAGCGCTTCTGAAGCTACTTGCCGGGGAAATAGCCGCTTCCGCTTAGGTCCCTGGTCCATTTAACGACCGCAGAGATTCGTCATTGTCATCCTATGTATGGCGGACAAGGTGACATCGTTCACAGCTTCGCCGCAACGGGCCGACGCTACGAGCTACAGTGACGGCGCGCCGGGGCTGACTGCGCTCGGTGGATGAAAGAAGTGGGATTCCGCGAAACCCGAGTTGAGCATCTGATCGGCCCCGATTCGATGGTCATCGGTATCAAGCAGCGAACCTTCCGGCGTGTGCCTGCCCTGTGCGGATGACGGGCAACCCTTCTACAATCCGGTAAGGTAAGCGTTGCCGACAATTCGCCAAATGACATGTCATTGATATAAAGTCGTCATCTGTTGGGGAGAAATGAACGGAGCGCGATTTCTGGCTCGCATGTCGAAGTCCCGTCGCAACACGTCCTTCCTTCCGCTGGACGACGCCTTGTTCGACGTCAAGCCGTGCAAGCCGGTCCCACATGAATTCGTGCTCGACGCGATCGCTACGCTGTCGCCCAAGACGCGCTCCATGTTCGGCTGCCTCGCGATCTACGTTCAGGACAAGATTGTCTTCATCCTCCGCGACAAAGGTGATCAGGCGGCAGACAACGGGGTGTGGCTCGCTACAACCGAAGACCAGCACTGGAGTCTGCGGCGGGAGTTCCCCAACATGCGATCCATCCAAGTGTTGGGGAAGAAGGTGACGGGCTGGCAGGTTCTTCCAGCCGATGCGCAGGATTTCGAGGAAGCAGCGCTGCACGCCTGCGATCTTGTCCTGGCAGGAGATCCTAGAATCGGGAAAGTACCAGGGAAACGGCGAGCATCAAGATCGGCGACCAAGAAGGCAACGAAATCCTCGAAGCAGGCGAAGGCACCGAAGAGACCAGCGAAAGCTCGTAAGATGCTGTGACGAGTGGGGTCCAGAACTCGCCATCGTTTTGCTATCCAACGTGCCCAGCCTTCCGCCTTGTCGATTTCTCCCGAGTTACAGGCAACGCTCTCATACCGATCAGGGAAGGGTTGCCGACCACCCGCCCAGAATCGTCGGCATCCTCTGCAATGGGCTGCGTCGGCTATAATTTGCGAGCGCCCATGGCCCTTGCGGTGCTGGCTGGTCATCCAATCGTCAAGCATTTATCAGATGGGATGAGTTCTACATGTCGCCTCTGGCGTCACAACGATCTATGAAAACGGGATCGAGTTTACTAAGCTCTGCAAAGGCGTGTGGTCCAGAGGTCGTCAGCCTTACTGGTGCTTTAGAGCCCGTGGATGAGTTTGACTCGGGATGCGCCTTGGCACAACGGACTGTAGCCTCCTCGTGAGAGGAGAGCACGAGAGGGAGAATCATTCATCGGCGCGTCCTGGATCACAGGTCATAGGAGGTTTGATCATGGACGTGCTGCATCCGAGATGTTGCGGTCTAGATGTACATAAGAACTCGATTTCTGCTTGCATTTTGGTGCAGGAAGCGGGGCGAGTGAAGAAACATCAACGTCGTTTTAGCGCGATGACCCAAGACCTCCAGGAGCTTGCAATTTGGCTCAGGCAGTTCGAGGTGACGCAGGTAGCGATGGAGTCCAGCGGCGTTTATTGGAAACCGGTCTGGAACATTTTAGAGGGACAATTCACCGTTGTTCTGGTGAATGCACAGCACATCAAGAATGTGCCAGGTCGCAAGACCGACCAGAAAGATGCGGAATGGATTGCGCAGTTGCTGCAACACGGTCTCCTGCGACCCAGCTACGTGCCCTGTGAGGTCATCCGCGATTTGCGAGACCTCACGAGAATGCGCACGAGCCTATCGCAAGAAGCTTCGCGTATCAGCAGCCGAGTTCAGAAGGTGCTTGAGGATGCAAATGTGAAACTGGCGAGCGTGGCCACGAACACACTCGGGAAGAGTGGACGGGCCATGCTGGAAGAAATCATCGCCGGTCAAAATGATCCGGAGTGCCTCACGTCCCTCGCCTTAGGGCATCTCCGTGCCAAGGCCCCGCAATTGAGACTTGCCCTGGACGGAAAGATCCGTCCACATCACCGCTTTCTGCTCCGGCGCTTACTTGATCAATTGCGTTTTGTCGAGCACGAGATCGTGTTGCTGGATGATCGTTTGGAAGAGATCGGGCGAGAACGACCGGAGCTGTCACAAGCCGTGGCTCGGTGGGACACAATACCGGGCATCGATAGAGTCGCAGGATGGACCCTTCTAGCCGAAGTGGGTAATACCATGGCTCAGTTTCCGACGGCTGAACAGTTGGCCAGTTGGGCTGCCCTGTGCCCAGGTAACCACGAAAGTGCCGGCAAACGTTTGGGCGGTACAACGCGCAAAGGTAGTCCGTGGTTGCGTCGCATGGCATGTCAATGTGCCTGGGCTGCAGCGCGAACCAAGAACACCTACCTGTCGGCGCAATTCAGGCGAGTGGCAGCCAGACGTGGCAGCAAGAGGGCGATCATCGCGGTGGCACACAGCCTTGTCATCATTGGCTACTACCTGCAAAAGAACCAGCGCAACTACGAAGATCTCGGTGGAGATTACTTCGATCGCATAGATTCTGAAGGTTTGAAGCGATACTTCGTCAAACGACTCGAGAAACTAGGGCACAAGGTGACTTTAGTGCCGATCAAAGCCGCTTAACCTAGGCTTCGCATCAGTGTTTTCGAGGGAGAAGGCCGGTCTCCAGCGGGATGCGTTACGCTCCCAATGATCGACGCGCTCGAAGCGCACGAGAAAAGGAGACCGGCGATGAAGAAGATTAGCACTGTGCAGGTATTTGGGAACGAGATTTTCGAAGAGCAAAAGCTAACGATCGGTGTGGATCTGGGAGATCGTTGGTCGTTCTACTGTGTTTTGGATGAAGCAGGCAAAATCATTCTGGAACAGAAAGTATCGACGACACCAGAAGCGATCCAGCAGACATTTGGAAAGATAGCGCGAAGTCTCATCGCCCTGGAGACAGGAACACATTCGCCATGGGTGAGTCGACTGCTAACGCAGCTGGGGCACGAAGTGCTCGTGGCGCACGCACAAAAAGTGCAATTGATCACCCAGAGCAAGCGAAAAGATGATCGCCACGATGCGCGGACCCTGGCCCGGTTGACGCGAATCGATCCCCAGCTATTGGGGCCGGTGCGGCATCGCAGTGCCCAAGCCCACCTTCATCTGACGGTAATCCGCGCCCGAGCCGCACTGGTCAGCAGCCGCACGGCGCTGGTGAATGCGGTACGTGGGTTGACGAAATCGCACGGCCAGCGGCTGCGGAAGTGCGGCACCGAGCAAATGAATCGGGAGATAGTGAAGGGACTGAGCCCGGAGTTGCGGGATGTTTTGGATCCGCTGCTGGCAGAAATCGAATCGCTCAACGAAGCAATCGCGGAATACGACAGGCGCATCGAGCAAATCGCCCAGGAAGTGCATCCGGAGGTCGCACTGCTCCGACAAGTGAAGGGAGTAGGACCACTGATTGCGTTGACCTATGTTCTGACCTTGGACGATCCGTACCGCTTTCGCCGCAGCCGAGACGCGGGATGTTTTTTGGGGTTGCGTCCGGGGCGCAAGAACTCTGGGAATAGCGAGCCCCAGATGCGCATCAGTAAGGAAGGAGACCGCTACCTAAGAACGCTGCTGGTGCAAGGCGCGCACTACATTCTGGGACCCTTTGGAGAAGACAGTGATCTGCGGCGCTGGGGACGGAAGCTAGCCGAGCGGGGAGGAAAGAATGCCAAGAAACGAGCGGTCGTTGCCGTAGCGCGGAAGTTGGCCGTACTGCTGCACAAGCTGTGGGTGAGTGGGGAAGTTTATGAACCACTGCGGAACAACCAGAAAGTGGAAAGTGCCGCAGCGTAGAGTGGGATCCTGAGAGCCGAGCTCAACCGCCGAGATCAGGTGACTGCGCCTAACTCCTGGCCCAGCTCCCCTCGCAGAGAAGGGAGCCAAGGTCGATTATCAGGTTGCAGCACCTACTGAATTGAGGACGCCCACCTGGCAGCGAGCGAAAAATCGCTCACCAAAGACTGCGGATGGAAGGATGGCGACAGAGGCGGCTAGGCTCGAACAACAGGAACCACAGGAAAAAAGCACAACAGACTTGACACTAACCGGCCTTCTCATGGAAGGAGCAATCATGGCTGAAGATAGTTTTATTCCCGTTGCAACCGATGCCAGGTCGCGAAGCGACCTCGTCGAGCGCGGGTTCAGTCGTCAGCCGCTCAGGGTTGATGTTGACATAGCACGCTCCCTGGAAGCGTTATCCCATGCCGCCTGGTCCATTCCAAAGGACAAATACTACGATGGCGGCGACAGGTATCGTTCCTTAAATCGTGTCAGGGCCGAGATTGTTGAGGGCGGTGTAAAGGTTTGGTTGAGCGAAGAGAGCACGCCCTATGTGCAGCTGAAAAAATACAACACGACAATCGGCGGCCAGCCGCGAGAGTACGCTCCGCTGCCCCCGGCGATCGCTGGTTCCATAGGCGTTCGCAAGATGATTGCTCACCACCTCCATTACCTACCGCTGTCGACGGTGGGTACGAAGTATTTGGTCAACGCTCATCTAATAAGGTTCACGGCTACGCCTGGCCGGCCGTGCGACACGAGTCCACCGGGCTTACATAAAGACGGGGAAAAGTACATTGCCACGCATCTAGTGGGCCGCTGCGGCGCTCAGGGCGGCGAAGTCGTCATAACCGACAATGACAAGCAGGAAATGGATCGCTTCACGATGCGCGAATCGGGTGAGTGTTACGTCTTCGACGATGATCGCATCTGGCATATGTTAACGCCAGTGGCCGTATTGGAAGGCAATCAGTACGCCTACCGTGACACGCTGGCGTTCGATATGCTGCCAGAGGGCTGGGAACCCGTGAAGTGATCGGCATTGTTCGCTGTGGTGAGCGCATTCTTTATCATTCCTCATCCTTTCGTCGCGCGTCACATGAAGGAAGAATACACAAGGGAACCAACGCGCTGGCATCCCAGAACGCCGTGGCTCTCTTCACCGTTCTGCTCGGTCGGCGAGAACGGCTTGAATCGCTTTGTTTCCCGCGACACTTCCCGTCGGGATCTTCAAAAGTCCCTTTATATTTAGTCGCACCTTGGGGAGACGCAATTTCCCAGCCGCAACCAGCACTAGCTCCTGATCGTCGGCGCCTTCCGCTGAAAACGGAACCAGTTTCGCTACTGGGAGATTGCGGTCTCGGATCAGCACTTCTTCACCGCCCCTGGCCAATGTAAGGTACTTGCTCAGCCGGTTCTTTAATTCCGCGACATTCACGCTGCGCATGCAGACCCTCCTTCCTCGCGGCTCTTATGGCCATGAATGGACCTTATGGGGAAGGGTCCTACGTTGCTCTCGCATCGATCGCGCCATTGCGCGGGCGGCGTACGACGTGCGCTGCAGGGTGCAGGCGCATTTGCCTTCGTTGCAAGAATGGACCGGGTTTCGTTTCGCTCCTCGATTTCACTGCACCGGATTCCACACAGCCGTTGATTCCATCAACGATACTTGCTGCGGACTCCGAATGCGCCATGAACTCATCAGTCTCAAGACCGTCCAGGGCGTCGCTTGTCCCGTGATTCTTACCGGACGCGTTGTCAGCAAGTGCTCTGGCGCGATGGCTGGCGATGTCAACGATGCGGGAGTTCCCAAGATCTTCAGATACATCCTCCGCAGCCGCGAAGCGATCTCGGAGACGATGTGGACGAAAATCTCATCACCCTTTGCAGTCTGTGCCATCGAGAAATCCATCTCCGTGCCCAGGCTGTTGCAGGGTGGGACTTGTGAGGCAGGACGGCCAGATCTTTGTACAAAGTGAATTTCTCGTCGCAAGTAACCGGGATTCTTTCGCACACAGCCTGGGCGATGATTTGGCGGTCGAACGGGTCGGCGTGGTATGGCGGGAGCTCGAAAAGATATAACACATGTTGCGCCGTGTGGGACAGGATGCGATCGTCCAAAGTTCAACGAAGCCGAGCGACAAGCCGATCCAAGAATCCAATCTGCCCCTGCACGATGCGCTTACGGGCATCGTTCAAGGAAAACCAATCGGCGCGATCCACTTCGGGAAATTCCTGCTGGAGACCCGAGTGCGGAGGCCATTCCATCGAAAACGTGTTACTTCGTATCTCCTGGGGGGAGCAATCGCCTTCGAATCCCCAAACAGTAATTACTTTGCCGCTCGGTTGCTTGATCTGATCGAGCGCGATGAATTCTCCGTGCGGCTTGATTCCCGTTTCTTCTTCGAATTCCCTCTTGGCGGCATCTAGCGGATGTTCCCCTTCATCGTATTCACCCTTGGGAATCGACCAAGCCCCTTCGTCCTTCTTTTTCCAAAAGGGTCCACCCGGATGAACCAGCAACACCTGCAGTTGCCCGTTGCGTCCCCTGAACATCAATAGTCCTGCGCTGGATTTCCGCTTTGTCACTGCGATCGTTGCACAACCAGATTCGAAGTAACCGCCCACGAGTAGGTTACAGGAGTCGCGGGCTGCTGGTCCGTTGCTTGCCCAAGCAGAATTAACACTCGGCGCTGATTCTATATACGATGAAGAGTTTGTCTTGTGATTTTTGTTTTTCGAGGGCTCGCAATCGGCACCGCCGCAAACCGCTGAGATTCAGTCGGAAGATACAGGGGCTTGGTTCTAGTAGTTCACCTCCGACGACACCCTAATTTCGCGCGATGGCGGCTGTTGATGTTGCGACTGCCGATGATGTGCGGGGCGGGTTTTCGCTGACAAGCTCGTGCTTCTTCTGGGGCAGACTGTTCAGTCTATCGAGGTAGTCCGCAATGCCACGGTATAGGCCCTCGGCGATGCGCTGGCGCTGGCCGCTCTCGAGCAGCAGGTTCTCATCGCTCGCATTGTCGATGAAGGAAATCTCCGAAAGCACCGCAGGCATGTCGGCGCCGAGCAAAACGACGAACGGTGCCTGCTTCACCCCGCGGTTCGTCTCGCGCGGGCTCACGAGCTGGAGTTTCCGCGAGAGCGCGCTTTGGATATCCACGGCAAGCTGCTTCGATTCCGCGATCTTTTCGTCGCGTGTGAACTTCTTGATCAGTTCCGGAAGATCGTGGAGGGAAGACTGCGCGAACGCGTTTTCGTACGTCGCAAGTTCCGTGGATTCCGGAGAAGCTGTCAGGCCCAGGGAGTACGTTTCGACGCCGCGCGCATCGCGGTTGTCACTTGAATTCGCGTGAATCGAGATGAACAGGTCTGCGTTGGCGCGATTGGCGATTGCTGTGCGCTCTTCCAGCGAAACGTGCCTGTCGTCCTTGCGTGTGAACACTACTTCGACACCCGGAATGTTTTGCGCTATCATTTGGCCCAGCCGCTGCGCCACATCGAGGCACAGGGTTTTCTCGAGCAGACCGTGCGGTCCGATCGTGCCGGTATCATACCCCCCGTGACCGGGATCAATCGCGATGCGGTTGATCTTCAGCCCCAATTCTCGGACCAGTGAGAGTTGGCTTTCGTGATTGGCGCTTGATTCTGGCGGCGCCTTGGCCACAATGTAACTCGGTGCTTCCGAACTCAGACCGCGCGGCAGGGCTAGGCCTGCTGACAGCAGAATCGCAACGAGGGCGCCCGTCCAAAGACCCCAGCCACGCGAGCGAGACTCCGAGAGCGGCTTATAGGAACGCTGCGGCGGCGCAGAAACCGCGCCTGTCTCTACAGAGCCAGCGTTCCCATGCGAAGGCGATAGCGTCGGCGTCGGACGATCAGCAGCCCCAACATCCAACCTACGATCCGCGTTCTCGACGATGTCCCGCGACACCGTGCGGCGACCTTGGGCGTGTGCTTCCAACAAGGCGTGGAAGCAAATGTTGTTGATGTTTCTCGGAATGCCATGGCTTCGCTCGGCGACCAGCACCACAGCCTCCGGCTCAAATAGCGCTTCGCCGCAATGGCCCGCCACTTTGAGCCGGTGCCGGATATAACCCGCCGTTTCCTCCAGTGACAGAGCCTCCAGATGCTTCACCACCGTAATGCGCTGTAGCAGTTGCGCCAGCTGCTTCTGCCGCAGTTTCTCCTCGAGTTGCGACTGCCCGGCCAGAACGATTTGCAACAATTTGGTGTGGGAGGTCTCGAAGTTCGAAAGCAGCCGGACGGTCTCGAGCACCGAATTGTCCAGGTTTTGCGCCTCATCGACGATCAGTACGAATCGCCTGCCCGCCAGCATTTCAGCAAACAACATTTCGTTCAACTTGTTGTGCATGGCCACAAGACCCATACCCGTCGAATCGACCCCGAGCTCGCTCAGAAGGTATTGGAAGAATTCGCGCGAGTTGCACTGCGTCTGGAACAGGTATACGGCACGCGCCCTATCGCGCAGTCCCTCGAGCACTTGATATAAGAGCGTGGTCTTGCCCATTCCTGGCTCTGCGATTAGCGCCAGAAATCCCCGTCCGCCCAAGATGCCCTCTGTGAGTGAGTCGAGTGCGTCGCAGTGCGTCCGGCTCGGGTATAGATAGGCCGGGTCGGGCGTGACGCCGAACGGCTGTTGGTGCAAATGATAAAAATCGAGAAACATAGGCATGACCCCCTTCTACCGGCGGCGCAAGGCGGATAGCGTCGATCAGATCTCCTGCATCGAAGGTTGCAGCACAAACTTGAGTCACAGAACGGCTACATCGGCAATCGCCGCTCGGTTGGTGGGCGGGAGAGCAACTGCACGCGTCTTAAGCCATCTGCGACGAACATGGGATTCTGCTACAGCCAGCTTCTGACCGCAACAGGCAGCCTCTTCGGTGCAGACGCCTCGCTGGTGGCACACATTAGGTGCGCATTCAACATGTCCAGATCGCTCGAATTTGCGTCAGTTCGCTCTCGTGGGAGGCACTTTCGATCCGGCCAGCTTCTCCCCGCACGCCAGTATCAATCCTCGAGGATGGAATCAAACTCGCTGGGTTCTAAGGCCGGTGTCAAGACGGTCGAACACGCTTTCCAATTCCTAACCGCCGCCAGCCACTGAATTCAAGCGGAGCAGCAGGAAAGCGGAGAGCGAAAGAGCCGATCAGGCCGGCAGGGGCTAGCCTGTGGCGCCGTCAGGGCCAGCGCAGACTCGAGCGGATTCTCGGAAGACTCGCCAGCGGTTCCGGTACAATCGGGGTCTGGAGATCAGTCTGCTTGGCATATGCACTCCAACCAGAAATTTGATGTAACTTCTGAAATCGGAGGTTAGCCATGACCGAAAAGATCGAATCGCGGGTGGGCTATTTCCTCGCAGGGCTGGCAATCGGCTCGCTAATAGGTATCGTCTTTGCGCCGAAATCCGGTGAAGGAACTCGCGAATTCCTCTCGAAAAAAGTGAAGGAGGGGAGCAAGCACGTTCGGAAAAAGGCGCGGAAACTCAGGGAGCATGCTGAAGACTTGGTCGAGCACGGGAAGGAATTGGTCAACGAGACGCAAGAACAAATTGCAGCGGAGTTGGACGAGGCCACCAAAGCCGACCTGCCGGAGAAATCTAAAGCGAAAGGCGTCTAGTATCAGGGCAAGAGGACCAGCAACTTTGCTATCGGGAAACCGATCCAGGTATCCTCTGGCTTTGAACACTCCGCGCCTGAAACTCGATCGTATAGAATCGGTCAAACCACCCAGTTCTTCACGTCAAGAGCGCCCTACTATCCCCGAATGACGACGTCAGCGTCAAGAATTATCGCCATTTATCGACCGGAGATTTCAGAGTTTTGCGGGCAGCTAGCAGATCACGACGCCAGGCTCTTGCTTCGTTTGGCGGCAAGTTGGTTTTCGCCAGGGCCTCGGCCAAAGCGCGCCCAACGCAAACTTTCTCGTTGCCTGGCACGAGGCGCGCGAACGGCTTGCCATTCTTCAGCAGCACAAACGTAACGTTTTGATAGTGAGCCCGATTAGCGCAATCGGCAAAATTGCGTGCGGCCTCTATAACACTTACGCTCGTTTTCTTCATGGGTCAGAATGTCTAACTGCAAAGATGGTGGTCACCGCTCGTTCGGACACCTTTACTTGCGTAAACGGTCAGATGGCGCGGTTCAGTGCAGGGACCGGTGGCCCTGAGCATCGACGATGTAAAATGCGTGAAACCTCAGCCTCTCGCTATGCCCTGTGCACCATTCATAAGTCGCGCCGCCTGCACGAGATATTCTCTTGGACTACATTCGGTACCTCCTGAGCGCCTTTCGATTTGGACGGCCGCGGCCCTGAACATCTCGGAAGACATGGGGATCCCATTGACGATTGTCGAAGCCGTGTTGGGCAGCAGCTATATTCCCGTTGAGGGACTAGGAGGAGGGCCCGCGCCCCGAACGGCGCCGAGCGCTTCGCGTAGGCGACTTCGCGACGGTCGTGAACTTTCAGAATGGAAGAATTTCCGGAGCCATTGTCGCGGACGTAAGCGCGTCCAACCTTCCGGTCGGAGAAGGATCAATCGTTCTTGCTCAAGAATTGGGCATTGAGTCGAGTCCGCGAACCGGAGGAAAGGACGGTGACGTTGCATATCTCAGCGGGCCCGCGTCCTGTATCCCTGGTCACCATGAACCGTGACACTGGTCACTGCAAACTCGTACCGGAATACATACAAATGGTTCTCGTAGAGCGCGAAAAAGCGGGTTCCACGAAACCATGAATCATCGCAAGGAATCTGGCTACGCTCCGCAAGGAGGCTTTATGTTTAGCCGGCACATTACAGTGCAGATCAAGAAAACTTACATGTCAGAGATTCCGCAAGTGTTCGAGAAGGAAGTTCTTCCGCTGCTTCGCAGACAGAAGGGTTTCCTCGATGAGCTGCTGTTCGCCACACCCGAGAAGACGGAAATCGTCGCGATCAGCCTGTGGGAGAACAAGGAATTTGCCGAGATTTACAACCGCGAGTTCTATCCCGAAGTCGTCAGGATCCTGGACAAGTACGTCGAAGGTTCACCGATGGCGAAGACGTATGAAGTGAAGTACGCAACGCTTCCAGCATTCCAGAAGTTCGCCACCGTAGCGGCACATTAAGTCGCCGCAACGCTCTTTTTGGAGGGGGGACGTATTTTGATCCCCTCTCCAATGGCGTTCTTCTTAGCGCAAGGGAGGACGGCCATGAAATTCCCAGAGACGGCCTTGAAGTTCGCCTTTTTCGGACTGAAGCACGAAGCCTGCGACATCATCGATTACCTCGCGATCAATTTTTCCGTATTGATATCGGTCTTGGCCGGCGCCGTTGCCGCGGTCTGGATAGGCCGTGCGGTTAATCTGCCACTGGGCTTGATCGCAGGAATTGCGTTTTATGTGTTCAGCATAATTTTATGCTACTTCGCGCTCCTGCGCGGCCACCGAAGCTGAGCTTGACCAAGTCATAGTGTTCCCCGCGCCCGTTCTGATCGAGTCCGCCTAGTGGTCAGAAAAAGTGATGAGATTTGACTCGAACCGCAATGCGGCGAACGTCGTTCGCACCCTCGCAGGGATTCAGGCCGTATGAGTCTGTATCGCGACTCGAGCGCCGGTCTGATTTTTGCGGCGGATCGCGTTCAAACCTGTGTTTCGGCGCTCGCCTTACGTTCCCACTGCCTAAGTGGAGCCTGTCGACTGCTACGCTTTGCGGCGCAGGTTGCGGTAGCGCGTCAAGTTGTAGGCCATCGCGGCCAGCACCCATTCGACGGCGGTGGCTGGCTGCCCGCGGCGGTGGAACTGTCGCATCCCACGCTGTTCTTTCAAAGTTCCGATCACCGGCTCGACCATTCCCTTGCGTTTTTTGTACCAGGCACGACCGCCGGCGCTGCGCAACCTCTGGCGTGAACGCAGCAGATGCGGATCGCTCACTTTCATTCGTCCCACTCCGCGCGCCCTTTTTCCTGTGTTCAATTCCCGCGCCAAGTTCGGGTCGGGCACGTACGCGGCGATCCCGCGCTCTGCCATCTCTCGCAAATTTTGATTGGAGAAAAATCCGCAGTCAGCCAACACCCGCTGCGGTCGTTCTCCACATTGGCGCTCTACTGCTTCCACCAGCGGGACCAAGGTCTGGTTATCGTTCTTGTTCTGCGTCACCCGCTGCGCCACGATGAAATGGTCCTCGCTCACGACGATCTCCGCCGTATAACCCAGCACGAAACCTCCCCGCTCGCGCAAAAAACGCGCGTCCGTATCGGTGAGCGAGAGCTTCTCCTCGCCACTCTGGCGCAGTTGCTGCAACTGTTCACGCAGCTGCGCGATCTGTTCGCTCCCCACACGCGTTCCCGGTTCGCGATCCGGATCGTCGTCCAGTTCCTGCTGCCAGCGTTTCACTTTCTTGCGCAGCTCCCGCTCCAACTGCTCTCGACGTAACAGTCGGTCGGGCGAGGCCGACCCCTTCACTCGCGTCGAATCGATCGCCACCGTGCCCAGCCGCACCATTCCTGCGCGCCGCAAAAACAGCAGCACCTCGCTAAACATCGCCGTAATCGCGTCGCGATGCCGCCGATGGAATTCGCTCAGCGTCTTGTGGTCCGGCGCAGCTCCGCCCGCCAGGTACCGAAAGCCCAGATCCTCGCGAATACGCTGCTCCAGTTTGCGCGTGGTGCGCACATTCACGCTGAACCCGTACAGCCAGATCTTCAGCATCATCCGCGGATCGTACGGTCGCTGTCCGCCGGCATCCTCCTCGGCCTTCTCGAAAGCGCTCAGGTCGCACGCCTCGACCACTTCGTGCACCACAAAACAAAGATGGTCGGCGCCCAAAACATCCTTTACATGGGCGGGCAACAACTCAGCTTGATCCGGAGAATACGGTTGATAAGTTGGCATGCCCCTTCATGCCAAAGCTTTTTCGCCTTTTCAAGTGCTAGTTGCGACACAGACTCGTATGGGCTGGGAACAGAATCGCTACGAGTGGGGATTGCTGAACGGCTATTGGAAGTCCAGCGGCGGATTGCACTAGCGCGACTAGAACAGGCTTCCCTTCCACCGCTTTATGATCATAGGTCCGTCGCAAACGAGTGCGGTACCGTTTCTTATGCTCGTGCTCACACGCTTCTTCCGATCTTTATTCCTTCTGACCGGTAATGAATCTGAAAGCGGCGTCGACTGCACGATCACTAGCGTGGGCGCCAGATTCGACCTGAGTGTAATCAGGTTTCGCATTTGGCGGGAAATGCGCGGGTTCATAGCTGCCTCTTTTGATTCGAAAAACCCACACATACTCGCGTTTGTACTTTTCTGTCGGCTGGGTGTTATCCAGAAGAACTATCGCCGACCAATTTGAAAAACCTGAACTATCGGTATGAACGGGTACCGGCATGGTGTAGTTATAGTAGTCGACATCATGCGTGAAAATTAGAACGAAATCGACGCTCGCTGGCGCAGGGGCTGGGCAGACGGTCGTGAACTTCTTCCAATTGTTTTCTATTCGCTGATACTGCGCTACGGACACGCCGTACGCGCAAATATAAGAGGAACAGTGCGGATCCGCCATTTGGCTACCCGACGGCGAACTCCCCGTAACGGCAGCTTGGCCGGCCGTGCACGACCAGCCGTCGCTCGAAAAAGGCACAAGACATGCAATAAGTAGCAGAAGATATTGCAGCTTGGCGCTTATCTGATTTGTCCTCACGTTCGGTGTTTTGAGTACACGCCGTATCGGTGTTTTCGGCCGCAGCCAAGCATAGTTGGTTCCATGCTGACTTCCTCTCCCAACCAGGAATACGCAACTCACATGCCAAGGGTAAGTGCCGTGTGTTCAATGAGGTGGTTCGCCGGGCGCCATCGCTATGGAAATTCAGTTCCAACGAGTTCGCAGGATATTCCGTGCGGGGATTCTCTCAAGGTCTGTGCCTATTGCTTGGAAATGATGTGGTTGGACGACGGATCGTGCCTTCGGCTGCGGCCGGAGCGAGCGAACCATGTGTGGAGCTACGATTTCGTGAGCACAATGACGCACGACAGCCAGCTTCTGACCGCAACAGTTAGCCTCCTCAGTGCAGGCGACTCGTCGGTGGCGGGCGATGCGAGCGCATTCCACGTGTCCAGATCGCACGAATTTTGGCCAGTTCGCTCCCGTGGCAGGCACTATCGAACCGGCCGGCTTCTGCCCACGCTGGCAGTATCAATTCTCGAAGACGGAAACAAACTCGCCGGGCTCCAAGGGAAGACTCCAGACGGTTTTCTGTCATTTATTCCAAGGATAAATCAGTCACTCTCCGCGCCTGCCCGGAGCCTCAAAGTCCGCGATCGACGTTCACGACGTTCACGACGTACACGACTCGAGATCTGGTGTGTCATCTTCTGAGTTTTGACCGGGGCGGGTGCTGTGGCCAGTCGAGTCACGGGCGTCGGTCTGGTGATCGGTGTGCAGATTGGGCACTCGTCTATCGAGCTCTCACCAGTCCCTTCTATTTTGTAATCGCGGGCGGTCGCGTGAATCCGCGTCCGGGCCGCGCGGTCCAGCCACAGGACATATCCGGTATTTTTTCGAGTTCGATCCGTAAATGACAGTGATGTCAAGATATCCCCAAGCTTGCGCTCATTCAGCCCTGACGGTTCGTTGCGGCGCTCCAGTTCCCGATTCACGTCGCCGGCCAAAAGACCAATCTTGCAACCTTGGGCCTCCAGGAGGAATCCAGTGGATGATGTGGTAGAGGACGTATATCGTCAATTCCTGCGCGGGTGACAACGGGCGCGCTTGGAACTCATCCTGGGCTGCGATCTGAAAAGCCAAGAATTTGCAGAAGGGCTCATCCTCCTCAATCGAACGCGTAAGTGCCCGATACAGGTCGAGAGGGCGCCCGGACAATCGGACGTCAAGGCCACGCTTCGGTTCCGAGACTTTCCGACAGTGTTCGAAGCGAAACTGCAGCAACCGCATTCTCATATTTTTCGCACGCTCCAATATGCTTGGGTCATTCGGTTTCTTTAAATCGGCTCGCGAGGTTTTGCGTATCGGTACGATGATGCACCGACTGTTGAGTGCTTGGTCGTTCGGCAATTCGAGCCAGGAGAAAACCTTGGGGCCGAAACCTAGGCGGGCCTTGTCTTTCCTTAGAAAAACAAAACCGGGAGTACTGGTGGCTTTCAGAAGGTGAATCAGCTCGCGTAGCCGACCGGCCGTCAACGTTTCATCAAGCGACACAGTCGGGTGGAAGCGGTGCGAAATATCGTACATCGCAGAAGAACTGATGTCCGCCGTTAGGAGACCACGGTAGCAAAGAGAATTGAGAACCCGCATCGCCGTCGTCTTTCCCGTCCCTGGAGGACCAACCAACGCAAGATACGGGGCGACGTCTAACCCTTCAGGGAACCAAGTACTGATCGCGAAAGCACTCATCAGTTTCCGCCAGTCCTGCTCAAGGTCAAGGCATTCGCCCAAGATACTGGCGATATCCGAGACGAGATCCGGGATCGGACCACAGGGCTGAACGCCAGCGGCTAAACATACATATTTTAGGTCATTATCAGCCCTTGCGAGCGGCACAAGGCACTTGCCGCCGTCTTGAACCCTGTCGGTGTAACGTACGGACCTATTGGAATACACGGCGAGGAGCGTCTTTGTCGGTTCCGACGGATCCTCGATCATTTCGACGAGTGAGCCGTCTGAAAGTTTTGCGAAATCGATTTCGACAACATTGTTCCTTTTCATTGAGTTCTCCTTTCGGTTCGAAATCGCGGCCAGCGGCACTGACGGCCACTCGGTGACCGTTCCGGCTTGATCGCCGATCGCCAAAATCTCCGGCAAAAAAATCCTGGCGCCTTCTGCGTTACGATAGAAACAGCGTTTGGAAAACTAGCGCGAACCCCTCTTAGCTAGACCCCGAGACAGACGCTATCGCGGTACTCGGCCAACCTATCGAGCATTGGAGATCTGGTTGTCCTCGCGGCTCTCAACTAAGGCCGTGAATTCACTGCGCACAATCGATCGGGGGCACCGTTTCACTCGACGACCAACGGCGTCTCATCTTCCATGCCTTCCGGAGGGCCGATTTGCTTTGACCGCTTCTTCAGTTCGACCAAGATCTCCTTCAGTGGATCGTCACCAATCTCCTCCACTCTGTTCGCCTGATTTAGCCAATTCTTCCCCAGCCACATCAACAACGGCACGTTACCGCTCATCGCAAGTTGAAACTGTTTGCGTTGGATATCTCCGTTACGCTGCTCTCTCCCTGAATCGAGCAGGTCCTTATATTTTCCAGTAAGCGATGTCTTCGAGATTCCAAGCCGCAAGGCGATGTAGCCGTCTGTGCTTCCTTCGGCAGCCAATTGAAAAATTTCTTGTTCCGGGAAAGCCTTCTGAGGGCGACCACACTCCTTGCATACCTGCGGACGCCCAACTGGGCGCGGCTTGCGATGACCTTGTTTTTCAGTCTTTGAATTCATAGCAGTTAAAAACCTCCCAATATAAGTTACTTTGGTCGCCG
>CAWENN010000006.1:0-223444 GCA_963810565.1 uncultured Acidobacteriota bacterium | reverse complement strand
TACTCCGGTAGTTACGAGGATTGTAATGAACGATTCTCTTATCACCTCGTCTGCAATGTATTCGGCGACCCGCCTTGCCTCGGAAACTTCTGGCATCACTCCGGTATTCGACCCTTGCGGGTCTCGCGCGCACAAGCTAGCATACTAACAAGATGCCTCTTTACAGCTACCCCATAACTATCGAAAAGGAAGGCAAGCGATATTACGCCTACAGCGACGATTTTCCGGGTGTGTATGGGCTCGGCAAGACAATGGAAGCGGCTAAACAAAGCATCCTCGAAGCCATGCGTCTGTATATTGATCACGCCCGAAAGAACCGCAAACCGATTCCCGCTACTCGAACGGTCTATGCGGAAACAGTTACATTAGCCTTGGACTAAATGCCGAAGGCCGCCGAGCTTCTTCGCTTCCTGCAGCGACGCGGCTATCGAAAAGTCCGGCAAACCGGTTCACACCTGATCCTTGAACATTCTGAGCGACCTACTCTGGTAGTACCGGTGCACCGCGGGGATCTTCCCAAGGGCCTATTTCTGAAAATCCTCAAGGACGCTGGGTTCACTCTCGAAGAATTTCGCAGGAAATGAAACCGGCATCGCAGCGCTTTCTCGCCACGATTTACAAAATTTGGATGATGCGCCACGTGGACGTGCCGCCAGAAATCGCGGACGCGTTGACCAAACAGCTCCACGCGAGCAAGCACGCGCCCAAAAGCACGAAGCGCAAGCCCCCAAAATCAGCCAAGCCCTCCAAGCCAAAATACATTCCCGTAGTCGCCATCGTGAATGGACGCACCGCCCGCGTCACGCTCACACCCGCCGGCGGCGGCCGTTATCGCATTCAGATCAACACGTCGCTGCGTAAAGCCGCACGCGCCGATGTCGGCGAAGTTGTCAGCGTCGAACTCCGGCTCGATCTCGCTTCGCGCGAACTGCCCGTCCCCGCCGACCTCCGCGCCGCGTTAAAAGAACACACAAAAGCCCGCCAAGCTTTCGAAGCGCTCCCAACAGGCCAGCGGCGCCATTTCATCGCATGGTTCGACTCCGCCAAAGGGACCGACACGCGCATCCGCCGCCTCGGCCGCGCCATCGATTTCCTCCTCGAACGCGCCCTCCTCCGCCCGCCAAAATCGCGGCGTGCGCCCGGCAAATAATCCAGGCAGAAAGTTTCCAACCGGCCCGTGCCAAGAGCGACGGCCCAGAACTGCGTGCCCGAACTCCGCATCTGCGATATCGTAATCGTCTGGCAGCACCATGTACGGCCAAAATATCCAACGCGTCGAGCCGATCATTCTGTTGCTGCTGGTGTGCGTCGTAACACTCGCGGTTCTGGCCAAGCGCTTCAAGACGCCTTACCCCATCGTCCTGGTAATCGCCGGCCTGGTGCTAAGCCTCCTGCCGCGCATGCCGCACATCGAGCTGAATCCCAACGTTGTCTTCCTTCTCTTCCTCCCGCCGCTGCTTTTTTCCGCCGCCGCGCAAACTTCCTGGCGCGATTTTCGCTACAACCTCGTGAGCATCTCTATGCTCGCGCTGGGCTTGGTGAGTTTCACAGTCTACGGCGTGGCCATCGCCTCGCGCTGGATTCTCCCGCACTTCACCTGGCAGCTTGGCCTCGTTCTCGGCGCGGTCGTCTGCACCACCGACGCCATCGCTGCCACTTCCATCGGCCGGCGCTTGGGCCTCCCGCAAAGAATCACGGACATCATCGAAGGCGAAAGCCTGGTCAACGACGCCAGCGGATTGCTCGCGTTGCAAATCACTATCGCGATCGTGGTCACCGGCCACGCGCCCCCGTTCTCCGAACGCATGCTGCGTCTCTTTTATCTGATCGGCAGCAGCATCCTCATCGGCCTGGCGCTGGCGGTGTTCGTCGCGTGGGTGATAAGTCGCATCGACGACGCACCCATCGAAATCACCATCACGGTGATCACTCCGTACATCGTCTACCTCACCGCCGAAAGCCTGCACTCTTCGGGCGTACTGGCAACGGTTGCCTGCGGCATTTACCTCGGCCACCGCAGCTCGCTTTTTTTCTCCACGCGAGCCCGCCTCCAGGGTGCCGCCGTCTGGGAAACTCTCAGTTTCGTGCTGAACGGAATCGTCTTCATCCTCATCGGCCTGCAATTGCCATACATTCTTGCCGAAATCCGCACCATCAGCTTCAGCCGCCTGCTGGTCATAGGTCTGCTGTTCAGCGCCGTCGTGATTTTGCTTCGCCTGATCTGGGTGTATCCCGGCGGCTGGACATCCAATTGGATTCGCCGGCGTCTGCTGCACCAGCCCGAAGCATTGCCCGAGCCTCGCTATCTTTTTGTCATTGGATGGACCGGCATGCGCGGTGTCGTCGCCCTCGCCGCAGCGATTTCGCTCCCGAAGTTCTTGAACGATGGGACGCCGTTTCCCGAGCGCAACGTCATCATCTTCCTCACCTTTTGCGTAATTTTCGTGACGCTCGTCCTCCAGGGCCTGACGTTGCCGTTGATCATTCGTCGCTTGGGCTTATCCGGCGCCGTCCTGCGCAACCCAGAAGAAGAGCAAGCGCGCTACGCGATGATTGATGCCGCACTCGCCTATCTCGAGCACGCGCGTGAGACTGACCTTCCGGAATTCAAGCCGGTCTACGACGAATTGATCCGCGTGCAGCAGCATCATTTAAATCTTCTGCCGGGTGATCACGCCGTTGACACCGGCTACCGCCCGCAAGATTACGAGCGTTACCGCGAACTTTCTGCGCAAATCCGGGCCTTGCAGCGCGCGGCGCTCCTGAATCTCCGGAATAACAACAAAATCGGCGACCAGGTTTTGCGGCGCCTCGAACAAGAACTGGATCTGTTTGAATTGAAGTTCGCGGATTCTCAATAGCGCGCAACGAACCGAGAGGTGTTCGCCGATGAAGATATTTCTCACCGTATTGGTTGCGCTGGGGCTGGCTCCGGCGATCGTCGCGCAAACACGCACCGCCCGGCCCAAGCCCGCCGAACCTGATCGGCTCGGCCTCACCTGCACGCAAGTTCTGCAGAAAACCTCGCAGGAGTGGGTCACGGATTTCAACGAGAAATCCTCTCACGCAGCCGCGGACAGCGGTTCCAGAACCCTCCGCGCCATCGCCGCTTACGGAATATGCTACGACGCGCGCACCAATCATCTCGCAGCGGTCTTAGGCAGAAGCGGCAAAGGCCCGTTGATGGGCGCCCGTGGAAATTTTGGCGATTTTCAGAAAGCTCTCGATGATCTCACCGCCAAGGCTCTCGCCGCGTCGGACAAAAAGCCCGGGACGCCGGAAGCGGCTTACGCGGCGCTATACGAAAAACAATTCCGCTATGAGTTCTATCAAAGCTACACGCAGAAAAGTCAAGCCAAGCGCCCGCTGACTCCCGAAGAATCTGACCAATTCTCCAAGGCCAAAAATCGGTTCGGCGAACTGCTCGGCCTCCTGCCCGAAGACCAAGCCCACATCGTTCACGCAGCATTCAGCGAAATCTTCGTCACCGGCGCGCTCAATGACGTCACCAAACTCGAAGTCTATCGCTACGCCATTTTCCTTCTCGAATCGCCGAAAGACATACCTTTCTCCTCGCCTCCGTTTTGACCGTCGCACCCGGGTCTGCTAGTCTCAAACGTTCATTTCCTGGGAGAACGAATGAAATTTAGGACCTCCTTCGCACTTGCGGCGTTGGTGTGCTTTTCCTGCGCCCGAACCTTGCCTGCGCAGATCGACGACGCAACCAAGCAACTCTCGCACGATATTTTCCAGCAGCTCGTCGAAATCAACACCACCGATTCCATCGGCAGCACCACCGTGGCGGCCGACGCTATGGCCAAACGCCTCCTCGATGCCGGTTTCCCCGCCGACGATGTTCACGTGTTCGGCCCGAACCCGCGCAAAGGCAATCTGGTCGCCCGCATCCATGGCACCGGCGCGCAAAAACCGATTCTCTTCATTTGCCATCTCGATGTAGTCGAAGCGCGCCGCGAAGACTGGTCCATGGACCCCTTCCAATTCATCGAGAAGGACGGCTACTACTACGGCCGCGGCACCGGCGACATCAAAGACGGCGATGCATTTCTCGTCACCACCTTCATTCGCCTGCAGCAAGAACATTTCAAACCCGATCGCGACCTCATCCTCGCACTCACCGCCGATGAAGAAGGCGGCACATCCAACGGCGTTGACTGGCTGCTCAAAAATCATCGCGACATGATCGAAGCGGAATACGTCATCAATCCCGACGCCGGCGATTTCGAACTCGATAATGGCAAGCGCATCCTCATCGGCATCCAGGCCAGCGAAAAGCTCTATCAGGACTACGATCTGCGCGTCACCAATCCCGGCGGCCACAGTTCGCTGCCCACCGCCGAAAATGCGATCTACGAGCTAGCCGACGGCCTCACCCGCCTCCAGCATTATCAATTTCCGTTCGAACTGAACGAAGTCACGCGCACCTATTTCGCGCGCGAAGCGGAAATCCTCGGCGGCCAAACCGGCGCGGATATGAAAGCCATCCTGCAGGATCCGCCCGACCAAGCGGCGATTGCGCGACTCTCCGAAGTTCCGTTCTACAACGCCCGCATGCGCACCACCTGCGTCGCCACTCGCCTGGAAGGCGGCCACGCCAATAATGCCTTGCCCGCCATGGCCCGCGCCAACGTGAATTGCCGCATCATGCCCGGCCATTCGCCCGACGAAATTCAGGCGACGCTCATAAAAGTTCTCGACAATCCCAAAATCGTCGTCACGCATGCCACCGGCCTCGCCTCCGGCGGCATTGCCAATCCGCCCTCGCCGTTGCGCCCGGACTTGATGGCCGCGCTGCAAAAAGTCTCGAACGAAATGTGGCCGGGCGTTCCGATCGTGCCGGTCATGGACGCCGGCGCAAGCGATGGCGCAATTTCCCGCGCCGCAGGGCTGCCCACCTACGGCCTTCCCGGATTATTCATGGACGTGGATGACGACCGCTCGCACGGCCGCGACGAACGCATTCGCGTCACGTCGTTCTACGATGGCGTGGATTTTTACTACCGGCTGATCAAAACGCTTTCATCGCCACAATAATCGGTACCCGAGAAGAGGCACACGGCAATGGGTCTGCTGCGGCGCGGAATTCTGATGGCTTCGCAAAGCCCGTGGATGCGCGAACACGCTCCGCGTTTCGGATTCATGCGCCGCACCGTCACGCGCTTCATGCCCGGCGAAGACGTGCACGACGCGCTCTCCGCCGCGCACACGCTCGCCGCCAGCGGCATTCAATCGGTGCTAACTCATCTCGGCGAAAATATCACCGACCGCGACGAAGCCACTCACGTCACGCAGCACTACCTCGACGTCACCAATCGCATCCTCACCGCGAAACTTCCCACCGAAATTTCCGTAAAGCTCACGCAGCTCGGCCTCGATCTCGACGCCAAATTCTGCTACGAGAATCTTTCCGCGCTCATCGAAAACACCCCGCCCGAAAAAGTTCTCTGGATAGACATGGAGCAAAGCCCCTACGTGGACGCCACGCTCGAGCTTTATCGCCGCGCCAGAATGGCTCACGCCAACGTCGGCATTTGCCTGCAAGCCTATCTCTATCGCACCGAAAAAGATTTGGACGCGCTAATCCCCATGGGCGCGGCCATTCGCCTCGTGAAGGGCGCCTACAACGAGCCGGCTGAAATCGCTTATCCGGTGAAGAAAGACGTGGACGAAAATTACTTGCATCTCGCGCAACGCTTGCTCAGCCCCGAAGCCCGTCGCGCTCGCGTGCGCGCCGCAATCGCTACTCACGACCGCGCGCTGATTGCGAAAATCACGGAATGGGCGGCGTCCCAGGGCGTTCCGAAAACGGAGCTTGAATTTCAGATGCTCTACGGAATCCAGCGCGCCGAACAACTCCGTCTCGCGCAAGCCGGCTATCGCTCCGCGGTGCTGATCGCGTACGGCTCCTTCTGGTACCCCTGGTTCATGCGCCGCCTCGCCGAACGCCCCGCCAATGTTTTATTTCTCGCCCGTAACTTTTTCTCGAATTAAACGCTAGAATAGTGCTCCCAGCCAGCGTCGCCAGGAATACACTCCATGCCCCAAACTCCATTACATCTCGGTGTCATTGGTCAGATTGCCGTTCCGGTAACGAATCTCGAGCGCGCCGTGCCGTTTTACCGCGATACGCTGGGAATGAAATTTCTGTTCCAGGTGCCCAATCTCGCGTTCTTTGATTGTGCCGGCGTGCGTCTCATGCTGGACGTACCCGAAGCCGGTTCCAGCGACCCCGCCGGAGCCGTCCGAAGTTCCGTGATTTATTTCAAAGTGGAAGACATCCACCGCGCCTACAGCTCGCTCTTCACACACGGCGCCGACCTGGTCGAAAAGCCTCACCTAATCGCCAAAATGCCCGACCACGACCTCTGGATGGCCTTCTTCCGCGACCCCGACAAAAATCTCCTAGCCCTGATGAGCGAGGTTCGCCAGTAGCGCCGGCTTGTCCTGACGGAGGAAGGGCGTCCCGCCGGCTCTTTGCAGTTTATTTTAATTCTTGATAAGTAGAGTTTCCGAAAATTGCGGACTTTAGTTACGTCGAATTGTGGAAGTCGTTTAGCGGGTTCGTTCGTCTCGTTCCACTTTGCCGTCGCGCAGCCGGATCACGCGATGCGCGTGCGCCGCAATGTCCGATTCGTGCGTCACCAAAATGATTGTATTGCCTTGCTCGTGCAAGCGCGCAAAGAGCGCCATGATCTCTTCGCCCGTCTGCGAATCCAGATTCCCCGTCGGCTCATCCGCCAGCAAGATCGAAGGATTATTCACCAGCGCCCGCGCGATCGCCACGCGCTGCCGCTGTCCTCCGGAAAGCTCGTTAGGCTTGTGCATCATGCGCTCCGCCAGGTCCACTTGGCTCAGCGCTTTTTTCGCGCGTTCCAGCCGCTCTTCGGACGCGGTCCCGTTGTAAATCATCGGCAATTCCACGTTGTGCAAAGCAGTCGCGCGGGGCAATAAATTAAACGTCTGAAAAACGAAACCAATCTCTTTGTTTCGTATATAAGCCAGTTCGTCGTCGTCCAACTGGCTCACCAGCCGCCCCGCCAGCCAGTAACTCCCCTTCGTGGGAGTGTCCAGGCATCCAATCAAATTCATCAGCGTGGATTTACCCGAACCCGAAGGCCCCATGATCGCGACGTACTCGCCCTTGTGAATCTCAATATTCACGCCGCGCAACGCGTGCAGTTGCTCCGCGCCCATCTCATACGTCTTCCACAAATCCTGCGTCTGAATTACGATGCCCGTGTCAACGAGGTCCTGCCGGTAACCTTGCGGGGCGCTCGCGTCTTCCACGGCCATCGGCATGTGCTCCTCGTTCTCCTCGTTGCTCTTCTCGACTAGGTTACCGAATCTTCGTGTTTCGGCGCCGAATTATCTACTTTCACGCTCGCGCCCGGCCGCAAAGTGCGCAGCGCCTTGTAACTTCCAATCACAATCTCATCGCCGTCTTTCAACCCACTCGTGATTTCCAGGTCCGTCACGCCGGTAATTCCGGTTTGCACCGGCACGAAGTCCGCCTTCTTGCCATGCACTACGAATACGCCCTGCACATCAATCTTCTGTTGCGGATCTCCCGTAGCCAACGGCTTGGACGCCGCCAGTGTGACGTTGCCTCCCTGCGCCTTCTCGGCCTCTTCAATATCCGCCTTCGTACGCACCGCCAAAGCCTGAATCGGAATCGTCAACACGCCCTTCTTGTGCGCCGTCTGGATTTTCGCGCTCGCGGAAAGTCCCGGACGCAGACCGTCCGGCGGATTATCCAGCGTCACCACCACCTTGAAATCACGCGCTTCTTGCGTGTTGGCAGTAGTCTGCGTCGTAGCCGCCAATCCCGAAGATCGCAAAATTGCCTCGTCGCCCACCTGCGTCACGTGCCCCTTGAAAATTTTCCCCGGAAGCGCGTCTATCGAGACATCCGCCACATCGCCGTCTCGGACGTTGGTGATGTCTGTCTCATCCACTTTCACTTCCGCGCCCACCACGCTCATATCCGAAATCGTCATCAACATGCTGCCTTCGGTGTTCTGAATACCCGGCACCACGTTTTCTCCCACGCGCACTGCGATATAACTCACAATTCCATCAATCGGCGCCACGTACGTAGTTTTACGCAACACGTCCTTCGTGTGCTTCAGCACCGCCGTCGCTTGCTGCAGATTGAATCGCGATTCCTCGCGCGCCGCGCGCGTCTGATCCACCTGCGCCTTGCTCGCATTCAGCGCCGCCACCGCACCGTCATAAGTCGCCTTCGTCGCGTCATAATCCGACTTTGCGATCAACTGCTCCTTGTAAAGCTGCTGGCCGCGCTGCCAATCAAACCTCGCCTTCTCCAGGTCCGCTTGCCGCTGCGCCAGGGTAGCGATTGCCGAATCGTAATTCGCTGCCGCCGCCCGCATCCCAGCTTCCGTAGCGTCAATCGCCGCTTCCTGGGCCGCCACGTCCGCGCCCGGCTGAATGTTTTCCAGCTTCAGCAGCACGTCGCCCTTTTTGACCTGATCGCCTTCTTTCACCACAATCTGCGTAATCTTACCGATGCCTTCGCCCTCGACATTCGTATAATTCTTCGGCCGGATCTCGCCCGATGCGGTCACGATGGACGTGAGGTCTTCCTTCACCACCCGACCGGTCTGGACCGTCACGACGCCCTTATTCACCTGGTAGATGCTGAACCAGGATATTCCGCCAAGCACGAGGACAGCACCCACACCTATTCCGGCTTTCTGCCATGTTTTCATTGCTTTAACCCTTAGACCTACACTCGCGAGGTGACAAAACTACCCCATCCTCGTTAATGAATACGTGCCCGCAGCTCTAAATGTTTCCCGGTTAGACGCTCGCGCGGACAGAATGGCAGGCGTCAATATGATAATTCGGAGGTCCGGTATTAGACCGCTCACGACTCTGTCACGAACCGCTGGACTCAACCCGCCAGCAGCACCGCGACCGCGCCGAAGGAGCCGCGGCGCATTCATTCTAGGTCATTCCAAGTTTATCAGATTCTCGCAAAGGCAGTGTACCGGCATTGGTCTCCGCGCCAAAATCGTCTGCAATCCCTCCGCCAAGGAACGCGCCGTCAGCTCGCATCGCGTCTACCGCCCCTGCCAACCTGTACCGCTTGGGCTCACATATTCACAGCTCCAAGGCAACCCGCCGCTAAGTCCAGGATTCCAATGGACCAAGTGGCCACGGGGGGAAAGTTTGGTTGACCTGTACCAGCGGACAGGTTAGAATTTTGGCCCTCGGGGAAAAGGCATAAATTATGCGTTTTGGGGTCAAGGTGTTTCTTTTCGCCGCGTTAGCTTGCGGCTTGGTGTGCGTACCCGGTGCATTCGCTCAGGGCGAATCCCAACAAAATCCGCAACCAAACCAAAACGACAAACAGGCCGCAAAGCAAGCTGCCAAGCAACGCTCCAAACGCGACAAAGATCTCTTCAACGAACTCGATTCCCAATATAAGAAGTGGCTCAACGAAGACGTCGTTTACATCATCTCCCCCGAAGAGCGCAGCGCCTTCCTCCATTTGCAGACCAACGAAGAACGCGAGCAATTCATCGAAGCCTTCTGGCAACGCCGCAATCCCGACCCTGACTCCGCTGAAAACACTTTTAAGGAAGAGCACTACCGGCGCATCGCCTACGCCAACGAACACTATTCTTCCGGTATCCCCGGCTGGAAGACGGATCGCGGCCGCATCTACATCATGTGGGGCCCTCCCGACGAAATTCAGTCGCACCCATCGGGCGGTAGTTACGATCGTCCCTCGGAAGAAGGCGGCGGCGAAACTTCCACCTATCCGTTCGAAGATTGGCGCTATCGCTACCTCGAAGGAATCGGTGAGAACGTCGAACTCGAATTCGTTGACCCCACCATGAGCGGCGAGTATCACCTCACCATGGACCCCAGCGAAAAGGACGCGTTGACCTATGTCCCCGGCGCCGGCCTCACCGAAATGGAATCCATGGGCCTCGCCAGCAAGACCAGTCGCTTCAACAATACCGACGGCACGCACATGGCCGCGCCCCTGGGCATGACGCCCGAAACCATGCAGGAATTCTCGCGCCTCGATCTCTACGCAAAAATCCAGCAAGCGCCTCCCGTAAAATTCAAGGACCTCGAAGCCGTAGTCACCTCGCGCCTCGTCCGCGACCAGATTAAATTTCAATATCGCACTGATTTTCTGCGCATCACTTCGGACACTGTCCTCGTACCCATCACCATTCAAATCCCGACGCGTCAGTTGAGCTTCCAGGAAAAAAATGGCGTGGACTCCGCCTCCGTCAATCTCTTCGGCCGAGTCACCAGCCTCAGCGGCCGCATTGTAAACACGTTTGAAGACACCGTTCGCCGCGACGTTCCCGCCGCGCTGCTGCAGCAATCTCTGGGGACCGCTTCTATCTATCAAAAGGCGATTCCGCTCACGCCTGGCCTCTATCGCCTGGACATCGTCCTGAAAGACATCAATAACGGCAACGTCGGCGTCGTGAATACGCGCCTGGCCGTCCCGCGCTTCGAAGACGACAGCCTTTCCTCCAGCACTTTGATTCTCGCTGACGAAATCCTCCGCGTTTCCTCCAAGGACATCGGCCTCGGACAGTTCGTCCTCGGCGATGTGAAAGTCCGCCCGCGTATAGACGCAATCTTCAATGCCAACGATCGCATGGGCGTTTTTCTGCAAGTCTACAATCTCAAAGTGGACGACAAAACCCACAAACCCGACGCCACCGTGCAGTACCGCGTGACCAAAGATAAAGACACCAATCCCGTCCTCAAGTTTGATCTGGGCGATGACAAGCTGCCCGAGCACGGCCAGGAACTTACGCTCGAGAACGTCATCACTCTCGGCTCTCTTTCGCCGGGAAAGTACAAACTGGAAGTCGCCGTCACCGATAATTTGGCTAAGAAAACCATCACCCCGGTGTCCGAATTCACCGTTCGCGCCGCCGGCTCCTCGCCGCAACCGCAAGGGAGGTAAAACTCCGTGAATCGCTCGATGATTCGCGCTTTGGGCCTCGGGATCATGTTGTGCCTAGGCCTATGCGTGATTCCGGCGAATTTGTCTGCTGCGCCGAACACGGGCAAAATCACGGGTCTGGTGGTTGATTCCGCCGGCACCCCTCAAATGGGCGCCACTGTAGTCGTCACCGCCGACCAACTCGTCAGCAATCTCTCCATTGAACTCCTCACCAATGATCGCGGCAGATTTTCTACCGTCACTTTGCCCGCCGGCTTGTATTCCGTCAAAGTGACCCTCGCGGGCTTTCTCCCCGTAATCGAACAAGATATTCAAGTCAGCAACCAGCACACGACGCTCCTCGAGATCGTGCTGGGCTCGGTCTTCACTTCTTTCGAAAAATTGCGCCGCCAGCCGGATCAGCAAGTCTCTTCCGACGAATGGAGTTGGGTGCTGCGAGCCTCCGCCGCCACCCGCCCCGTTCTGCGCTGGCAGGATGGCGATGTAACTCTCGGGGTGCGTTCCGACCATTACGATAATCCGCAGAATCAGCAGGACCGCACTCGCGTCGAATTCTCCTCCGGCGGGGACCATCCGGGCTCGATCTCCAACGTCGCCGATTCACCGGGTACCGCCTTTGCATACGATTACGGTCTCGGCGATCTCGGCAGTCTGTTAATGGCCGGCCAGTTTAGTTATTCCGGCACTTCCGAAGCTGGCGGCTTCGTCACACAGTGGCTCCCCTCCGGTGATTCAAACTCCGGAACTGTAACCACTCTTCTGTTGCGCGAATCGCGCCTCGGTGCTGCGGGCCCCAGCTTCCGCGGACTGCGCATGTCGCACGATTCTTCGTTCCAGCTCGGCGACCACATCAGCATCCGCTACGGCGGCGATTTCATCGCTGCCGGCCTGCAGGGAACTACCACCAGTTTCCGCCCGCGCGGCGAAGTCGCTGTGCGCATCAGCCCGACCTGGCAAGCCTCCATGTTGGTCAGCACCAACACCTGGCAGGATTCCGCCGGCGCTCCCGGCGATTTGCAGTCCACTCTGAATCAACTCGACGCTTTCCCGACTCTGCTGCTCCACGGCGGTCACCCCGTTCTCGAAGACAACATGCACGAGGAATTCGCCGTCGAGCATGACCTCAACAAGAGAGCCAGCATCACCGCGGCTGTTTTCCACGATCGCTCCGCCCACACCGCCGTCTTCGGGCGCGGCAATATTTCAGGACCAGACTTTCTCCCTGACTATTTTTCTGATGTATTTGCTTATGACGCGGGCGAATTGAGTTCCGTCGGGGCGCGGCTCGTCTACCAGCAGAAGCTCGCCGGCAATCTCGATATGACCATGATCTACGCCTATGGCGGAGTCCTGGCGCCGAATGAGAGTCCCGTAGAGGCCGCGCTGCGCAACGAATTGGCTACCCAGTATCGCGCCAGCGCTGCTGCCCGCTTCACGGCCAAGATCCCGCGCACGGGTACCAAAATCGTCTCCAGCTATAAATGGATCAGCGGGTCGGCGGTCTCCCAGCAGGATTCCTACGGCGAGTCCATCTACCATCTCGACCCCTATTTGAGCATCCAGATTCGCCAGAAGCTCCCCGGCTTCATCCCCGGACATGCCGAGATCCTGGCCGATTGCGGCAACCTGCTGGCTCAAGGATACGTCACCCTCGCCACGACCGACGGTCAGGTTGTCCTGGTGCCGACGTATCGCTTCTTCCGGGGCGGTCTAAGCTTCCAGTTTTAAGCGATTTGCCGCATACAGGAATCGGGATGCCATCTTCCACAAATAGGATTCAGCCATCGTCGGGATTGGTGTGTGTTCATAACTAAAAGAAAACAAGCGTTTTATGCAAATTGGAATCTGTGATTCGCTGGAACCTGACGTGCTAATATAACTTGCCCGAAGGATATTGGTGTACTTGCATGAACGATAGCTTGCGAATGCGTCTAGGAGCCGTGATTTTGGCGCTTCTCACATTGGCGGCCGTCGTATTCGCGGTCCTCAACTTCCAGCAGCGTTCCAACTTCGTACTCCCCGACGACGGCGTCACCTGGATGGACTCCGCCCAGGGCGTCACCGCCTGGCACGTGGTAGCTGATTCGCCAGGCGCCAAAGCCGGCATCAAACAGGGTGATGTCGTCGAATCCGTCCGCGGCATGGCTATTCATCGAGCCACGGACGTCACTCGCGTCCTCTTCCACGTCGGCCCCTGGACCGAAATCCGCTACGAATTGCGTCGCGACGGCCGCAGTTTCGAAACTCCGCTGGTCACCGCGCCGCAGGAAAATCCCTCGTCCATCGAAAATTATTTGCGCATCACCGCGCTTCTCTATCTGTTCATCGGGCTTTTCATCTTCGTCCGCCGCTGGAATGCACCCCGCGCCATCCATTTCTACATCTTCTGTTTGGTCTCTTTCGTCTTATACAGCTTTCATTACAGCGGCAAACTGAACTCCTTCGATTGGATCATCTACTGGGCCAACGTCGTCGCGCTGCTCCTTCAGCCCGCCCTGCTCGTGCATTTCGCTCTCGTTTTTCCGGAACGTCGTGGCCGCCTCTGGCCCAAGCTTTTGGCCGTATACGCTTTTCCGTTCGCTCTTTTCCTTCTTCATCTCTTCATTGCTACCGGTACGCTGGATTTCCTTCCCGCCATTGGGACGCGCTACTGGCTCGACAAAATCGAGCAGGCCAATCTCGGAATTTATTTCGTCATCGCCGCGTTCATTTTCCTTTTCAGCTTCCGCCGTGCGCCCAGCGGTGTGTTGCGCCAGCAATTGAAGTGGGTCACCGCGGGCGCTTTCGCCGGCAGCCTGCCTTTCGCGCTGTTCTACATCGTGCCGTACGTCTCCGGCATGGTGCCTCCGCCCTGGATGAAATTGTCGGTCTATTCGCTCGCGCTCATCCCGCTCTGCTTCGGATACGCCATCATCCGCTACCGCCTGATGGACGTGGACATCATCTTCAAGCGCGGCCTCTCCTACACTTTCGCCACCGCCGCCGTCGTTGGCATTTATTTCGCCGTGATCGCCCTGATCGGCGAACTTTTCCATCGCCCGGGACTCTCCACCGGCCCCGCCGGCGGCATCATCGCCATCGTCGTCGCCGCTTTCCTCATCGAACCGCTGCGCGAATGGGTGCAGACGCGCCTCGACCGCTTTTTCTATCGCGATCGCCTCGATTACCGTCGCACCCTGATCGAGTTCGGCCGCGCATTGACCAACGAAGTCCGCCTCGAGCCTCTCGTCGGTTCCGTGCTCGATCGCGTTTCGCAAACCTTGCTCGTTGATCGCCTCGCCATTTTCCTCGAAGACCCCGCCGCTCCCGGCCGCTTCGTCCTCTCCCGTTCCATGGGTTTGCGCCCGGAAGGCCCTCTCGATCTTTCGTTTTTGGACCCAGCCCGCCCAGCCTTTGCCCGTGGTTGCCTATTCTTTGAATCCGCGCGCGCGGCCACCGAAGAATCCGAACCCGTCCGGCGCACTCTCGAAGAACTCGACCTGAACTATTTCATTCCCTGCCGCTTCCGCGAACGCTCCGTCGCCATTCTCGGACTGGGCAAGACCGTGGACGGCGACTATCTCTCGAGCGACGACCTCGAGCTTCTTTTCACTATAGCCGGATACGTCGCCATCGCCATCGAAAACGCCCGCCTCTACCAATCGCTCGAGCAGAAAGCGATGCAGATCGAGCGCCTGAAAGATTTCAGCGAAAATATCGTCGAATCTCTGAAAATCGGCGTCGTCACGGTCGATCTCGAAGATTGCATCGAGTCCTGGAATCCGCAGCTCGAAGACTTGCTGGCCATCTCCCGCTCCGAAGCCCTCCGCCGCAAACTGCAAGACGTTCTCCCGCAGGATTTGGTCGCGGAAATCACCTCGCGCGCCTCGAGCGACCACGTCTCCGGAATCTACAAATTCCATCTGCATACCCGCGCCGGCAACCATCTCGTAGTCAATGCCTCCATCGCGCCGCTCGTCGGCAAAAGCGGTGCCCGCCTCGGCCGCCTGATTCTGCTCGACGACATCACTCAGCGCGTCCGCCTCGAAGAACAAATGGTCCAGACCGAAAAACTCACCTCGCTCGGCTTACTCGCCGCTGGCGTCGCGCACGAAGTGAACACGCCGCTAGCCGTAATCTCGAATTACATCCAAATGCTCGCCAAGCAGATTCCCGCCGACGATCCGCGCCAGAAAACCATCGAGCGCATCGTCAAACAAACCTTCCGCGCCAGCGAAATCGTCAACAACCTCCTGAATTTCTCGCGCACCGGCGCCGCCGAATTCATCGAAGTAGATATCAACAATATCCTCGAAGAAACGCTGACGCTCGTCCAACATCCCTTCAAGACCGCCCAGGTCAACGTCGTCAAAAATTATCGCGAGCAGCTGCCGCCCGTGCTGGGCTCCATCACCCGCCTCCAACAAGTCTTCCTGAATCTCTTTATGAACGCGCGCGACGCGATGCCGCAGGGCGGCATGCTCGAGGTCCGCACCGCCGCGCAAAATGGTTCCGTTGAAATTGAAGTCACAGACACAGGCTCGGGCATTCCGCCCGAGCATCTCCACCGCATTTTCGATCCATTCTTCACAACCAAGGCCACCGGCAGGGGCACCGGGCTGGGCCTTTCGGTGAGCTACGGCATCATAAAAGAGCACGCCGGCAAGGTAGACGTGCGCTCAACTCCAGGAAAGGGGACGTCGTTCCGCCTGGAATTTCCCGTAGCTAGGAAGCCAGTTCATGCCTAGAGGTTCGATTCTTGTTGTTGATGATGAAGTCGAAATCAGGGAAGGGCTCGAAGCGCTTCTAACTTCCGAAAGCTTTGAAGTTACTCTCGCCGAAACCGGAGAGGCCGGTCTCCGCCAGCTCGAAGATCATCCCTTCGATCTGATGCTCCTCGACGTCAGCCTCCCCGATCGCAATGGCCTCGAACTCCTTCGCGAAATTCGCCGCCGCGATCCACAACTTTCCATCATCCTCATCACCGCCTTCGGCTCCATTGATATGGCTCGCGCCGCGTTCAAAGGCGGCGCGCAGGATTACATCACCAAGCCCTGGTCCAACGACGAATTGATCGCGCAAATTTCCCTCGCCATCGAAGGCCGCCGCCTCCGCGATGAAAACGTCCAACTCAAGCGCGCCCTGAAGCAGCGCTACAATTTCCCCAACATCATCGGCAAGAGCGACAAAATGCAGGCCGTCTTCGATCTCGTCACTCAAGTCGCCCCGTCGCGCTCCACCGTTTTGATTTCCGGCGAAAGCGGCACCGGAAAAGAAGTCATCGCTAAGGCCATCCATTCCGCCTCCGCCCGCGCCGATAAAGCTTTCATCCCCATCAACACCGGCTCCATCCCCGTGGACTTGCTCGAATCCCAGCTCTTCGGCCACGTCAAAGGCGCCTTCACCAGCGCCATCGCCTCCAAAAAAGGCCTCTTCGAAGTCGCCGATCAAGGCACGATTTTCTTCGACGAAATTTCCACGGTCAGTCCGGAAACTCAGGCCAAGCTCCTGCGCGTCATCCAGGAGCGCGAATTCATGCGCCTCGGCGGCACCGAAACCATTAAAGTTGACGTCCGCATCCTCGCGGCCTCCAACGAAGATCTCACCAAGCTCGTTCGCGAAGGCCGCTTCCGCGAAGATCTCTTCCATCGCCTCAACGTAATCTCGCTCCATCTCCCTCCGCTGCGCGAACGCAAGGAAGACGTCCCGCTCTTGATCGGCCGCTTCCTCGAACAATTCTGCCGCGACAACGGCAAGCCCCCGCGCGCCTTCACTCACGCCGCCATGAAGCTTCTAATGGACTACGATTGGCCCGGCAACGTCCGCGAACTCGAAAACGTAGTCGAGCGCGCCGTCGTCCTCTCCACGCAAGAATCTATGGACGCGGACTTGCTCCCCGAACCCGTCCGCACCCGTGAAATCGTCCGCGGCGTCCGCCTCCAGCTCGCGGAATTTTTGCCGCCGCTCCCCGGACAAATCGGTGGCTCCGGCGCCGCTCCCTCGCTCTTCGAAATCCTCGAGGAAGTCGAGCGCCGCATCATCGTGGATATGCTCGAGCGCACCAATTGGAATCAGACCGAAGCCTCCGAGCGTTTCCAGGTCCCGCTCTCCACTCTCAATCAAAAAATAAAACGCCTGGGCATCGAAACCCGCCGTCGCGCCCTGAGCCCCCGCGGCGCAAACGCCTACGGCGAAGACTCCGCCGAATTCGCCACCGGCAAATAACCCGCCGCCGCGTCGACGCCCGCCGAACGAGCGGCAGGGGCACGGCATGCCGTGCCCGTTTCAACCAGTGCCCGCAAACGCCTTTTGCAGCGGCGCACTTCAGTGCGTCATCGCCGTTAACACAAAATCGCGCGTCCCTCGTGGTTCATGTAACTAGTCCGCTTCTGCGTGCCCTCCGCTTTCCTCCGTGCCCTCTGTGTTAAATCTGTTGCCGTCGCAGTTGCTGTTGCCGTTGTAGCGGCGCACTTCAGTGCGCAATTGGTGCAACGGCGTCAATCCATCGCCGGCTCGCCGTCGCGTTACGCCAACGCGCCCTCCATTCGTTCGGCATATCGTCGCCGCGCGTGTAATATAAACCCCGCCGAACCATCCATCACTCGGCACAAACCCAATCCCAATCTCGCACCGAAAAAAACAGGAGAATCGCCGCTGCCCCACGCCGTCTCATCCAACCAAGAAATCGCGCCACCACCCGGCCAAGAACTCCGCCGACAACTCGGCCTAGGCTCCGCCGCCGCCGCTGTAGCCGGCGAAGCCATCGCCGTAGGAATCTTCCTAACTCCCGCCGACATGGCTAAATCCCTAGGCTCGCCGTTCTGGCTCCTGGTCGTCTGGCTGGCCGTCGGCGCCATGTCGCTCAGCGGCGCCCTCTGCTTCGGCGAACTCGCCGGACGTTTCCCCAGCGCCGGCGGCGCCTATGTCTACCTCCGCGAAAGTTTCGGCCCGCGCCTCGCCTTCCTCTACGGCTGGATGAGCCTCCTCGTCCTCGATCCCGGCCTCACCGCCGCCTTCGCCACTGGCCTCGCCGCCTATGCCGGCTACATTTTTCACTGGTCGCCTACAGCCGTAAAATTCGCCGCAATCGCCGCCATCTGGATCGTCTGCATCCTGAATATTCTCAGCACGCGCATCAGCGCCGGCTTTCTTCGCTGGATCACCTGGCTGAAATTCGCAGTCCTCGTCACTCTCACCATCTGGGCGCTCGCCTTCCGCCTCGGCTCCTGGAAAAATTTCGTGCCCTTCGTCGCGCCGCATCCCGGCGCGCTCCCTCTGCTCCCCGCGCTCGGCGCCGCCACCGTCGGCGCCTTCTTCTGCTTCAGCGGCTGGTGGGACGCCACCAAAATCTCCGGCGAAGTCCGCGACCCCGGCCGCAACCTCCCTCGCGCCCTCGCCTTCGGCGTGATCGCCGTCACCGTCGTCTACGTCGCCATCAGCGCGATCTTCATCTATCTCGTCCCGATCGAAAAAGTCGGCTCCAGCGCCACCTTCGTCGCGCAAGCCGGCGAAGTCCTCTTCGGCCCCGCCGGCGGAATCGTCTTCGCCGCCATCGTGGTCGTCTGCGTAGGCGGCAGCCTCATGGCGTTCATGATTTCTGCCCCGCGCGTTTATTTCGCGATGGCTGCCGACGGCCTCTTCCTCAAATCCGTCGCGCACGTTCATTCGCGCTTTGGCACGCCCGCCCGTGCCGTGCTCGTACAGGGGATCGTCGCCACAATTCTGGCCGCGCTGGGCTCGTTCGATCAAATCATCGCCTACTTCTTTTTTGTCACCGTACTTTTCCTTGGAATCACAGTCGCGGGCCTCTTCGTCATCCGCCGCCGTCCAGAGCAATCCGCATCCACGATTCTCGCTCCCGGCTATCCCGCCACTCCCCTAGCGTTCTTAATTCTCGTGGTCGTTATGCTGGTCCTCCTCGCGGTCCGCAGCCCGCGCGAAGCAATTCTCGGCTGTGCCGTAGTCGTAGCAGGCTGGCCCGTGTACAGTTGGATCAGAAAACGCTAGCCTCAACAATGCGGATCAACGTTCGCGAACCTGTGAAGTGGGTGTCATCCCGCTTGCCCTGAGGCAGGAAGGGAGCGCAGCGAGGGATCTGCTTTTCGCTTAAACGTTAATGAAGTCCGAACAAAATGCCCAAGAGGTCTTACACACGATGATAGACGACAAAGAGAAACCGTCAGCTGTGAATGCAGGCGACGCTTCACAAGAGCCCCAAACCAAAATCCGCATCACCGAAGACGCCGACGCCACCGGCGACCTAGCCGCCGCTCACGATTTTTGGCGCGCCGCCTCCGGCCGCCAACAAGTTCCCGGCATCATCAAATGTTTCGGCGCGCGTCCCGATTTCCTTCGCCAAGTCGTCGAAATCTCCAATAACGTTCACTTCTCCGAAGGCCATCTCACTCGCCGCCACAAAGAAATGATCGCCAGCTACGTTTCCTTCCTGAACCGCTGCCCCTATTGACTGGACAGCCACGCTTACTTCCTGCGTGTTCAGGGAGCCACCGATCAATGCGTAGCAGCAATCCTCGAAGGCAAACTCGATGAAGCCGGTCTCACGCCCGCCGAGCGCACTCTAATGGTCTACGTCGAATTGATCACTAAAGACGCAGCCTGCTCCACGCACGCGGACGTCCAGAAATTGCGCGATGCCGGATGGAAAGAAGATCAAATCGCGGAAGCCGTCTACATCACAGCGCTCTTCGCATTCTTCAATCGCGTAGCCGACGCCTTCGGCGTCCCGTCGCAGGATTACCTAACCAAAGGAAGAATGACGCCCTGACCACAGCGGCGGGGTTAGTAGCGCCGGCGTCCCGTCGGCTCTTAGCAGCTTGTTGAAAAATGCAGTTCCGTTGCAACTTTAATTGAAAAAACTCGTCTGAAGTAAGGAAGGTCAAGGAGACGAGCGAATGCGCGGAGACGATAACCAGCAAGAAGGAATGTTCAGCTACGTATCGCCCGAGAAGCGAGTCCCGGCGGATCATCCCTTGCGGCCGATCCGCAAGATGGTGGATGAGATCCTGAAGGAGATGTCTCCGCAGTTTGGGAAGTTGTACTCGGGGGTGGGGCGGCCATCGATAGCGCCGGAGCGGCTGTTTCGGTCTCTGCTGCTGCAAATCTTCTATTCGGTCCGCAGCGAACGAATGCTGATCGAGCAATTGCAATACAACCTGCTGTTCCGATGGTTTGTAGGGATGGAGATGGACGAAGCGGTGTGGGATCACGCGGTGTACAGCAAGAATCGAGAGCGCTTGTTGAACGAAGAGATCGCGGAGTCGTTTTTCAGGCGGGTGCTGGAACGAGCCAGACCTTTCATGTCGGATGAACATTTCACGGTGGACGGAACGTTGATCGAGGCCTGGGCTAGCCAGAAGAGCTTCCGGGCGAAGGACGGACAAGGAAAGCCGCCGGGACCGGGCGGAGAGGTGGACTTCCACGGGGAGAAGCGAAAGAACGAAACCCATGAATCGACAACGGATCCTGAGGCCCGGCTGTTCAAGAAGTCCAAAGGAAGCGAGGCGAAGCTAGGCTACTTGGGACATGTATTAATGGAGAACCGCAACGGCCTGCTGGTCGAGACGTTTCTGACCGAAGCCAATGGGAGAGCGGAGCGAGAAGCGGCAATGCTCATGGCGGAGGCGATCCCAGCGGGAAAGCGAGTGACGTTGGGAGGAGACAAGGCCTACGACACGCAGGAACTGGTAGGCGAACTGCGCGGGATGAACATCACGCCGCATGTGGCGCAGAACAATACCAATCGCAGGAGCGCAGTGGACGAGCGGACCACACGGCATGCGGGGTACGAAATCAGTCAGCGGAAGCGCAAACGAGTGGAGCAAGTGTTCGGGTGGATGAAGATGGTCGGGGGGCTCAAGAAAGTGAAGCTGAGAGGGATCGACAAGGTCGGGTGGCTGTTTACCTTCACCGGAGCCGCCTACAATCTCTGCCGATTGCGAAACCTGATGGCTAGAACATGAAACGGAGCTTCGATTCGGTCACGCCGAGTCGATAGAGAATATCCAAAGCGGTCCCTCACAGCTCAGCGATAACTCGATAACTCAAGAAATCATAAAGAAAAGCTTGAAAAGCTAAATTCTTCAACAAGCTGTTAGAACTTGTCTCTGTTGCGGCGGTTTACGAAACCAGCGGCCTGCCGGCAATTTCTTCCAAAATTCGAAACGGCGCCGCTTCCGGCGCCACCAGCGCCCCCGGCGGAATCAAAAACGTCTGCTCGATTGCATACTGCCCAGACATCGCCGCATGCGCCACGCCGTCAGTAAAAACAATCCAGGTCGCGAAAGGTGGAAACTCCAGCCGTGTCTTCAGGCAATTCTCCTGAAACGCCGCGTTCTCCTTCAGAAAATCGTGAAAACGCAGCATGAACATATCGTACGGCGTCCGCCCGGCCACCCCAAATCCCAACTTAGCGCCCAGGTTCTGCACGGTACGCCCCAGAAACGAATCGTCTTCCGCGATCTCCTGCAGCCCCGCGGCCTTCGCAAACTGCCGCGCCAGCGCAGCAAAATCTTCAGACGTATTCCACACCCGCGGCCGCGAGGTATTCAGATTCGTGAACACCCGCAAAATCCGCCCCCCGCGCGTCGGCCGGCTCGGAAAAGCATCCACATGCAGCAAATCGTTTCGCTTGTGCAGCGGCAAATCGCGATTCTCTTCCTCCAACGGGCGAAAACTGGCGAAATCCAGATTCCATTTTCCGTTGTAAGGAGCAAGAAATTTCCCCACGAACTCGGTAATCCGCGCGCTGTAATTCCGCATGATCGAATGTAAACGCTCCACGGTCGCCGCGTTTCCCGATACGCCCCGCAAAATATCCTCGCTCGGCCGGTACGAAACGTTCTTGTGCATCCGCAATTCCGTCCATTCCTGCTCGCGCAGAAACTTCTGATCCTCCACGGGCAAATCGAAGGGAAGTTCGCGGAAAAAAAGAATCTGCCCGCGCTCCGCCATATCGCAATACGCCCGCGCGCGCGCCTCATGCTGCTCGTCTCCGATCCAGCCGCCGGGCATCCTATAATCTTCCACAAAAATAAAAGGCTGATTCGCCATCGCTTTTCGCTTTATCTCAACACAATTTCGGCGCGCATTAACGACGCAAGAGTGGCAACTTTCTTTCTCTGCGTACTCTGCGTCTCTGCGGTATTAATTCTCTTAGATGTCTCCGTGCCCTCTGCCGTTAACTCTGCGTCAAGTCTTTCGAATTTTCGTGGGGAAAGAATACCGCAGCCATACCAAACGAAGAAGATTTCGTGCGGGCGTTGCCGCCTGTACAGCAACTCCACAATCGCCGTTACTTCTTGGAGCCAGCCGCCACCTGGTAACCCGGCGGCAATAGGGTCGTGCTCAAATCCAGGCCCGAAAGGTCCACGCCCTCCAGATTCGTCTCTCGCAAAATCGTCGTCTGCAAGTCCGCGCCCGTAAAATCCGCCCCGCGAATCTCCGCGCTCCTGAAATTTGCCGCCCCGAAATTCGCGCGCCGCAAAATCGCCTGCCGCAAGTCCGTGCGGAATAATTCCGCCCCTCCCACCTGCGCTTCCGTCAAATCCGCTCCGCTCAGATGCGCTTCCGTCAAATCCGCCTTGCGCAAGTCTGCCTTCCGCAGATTAGCCTTGCTCAAATCCGCCGACGAAAGCCGCACATTATAAAGCTTCGCGCCCTCCAGATTCGCTCCCTGAAAATTGACGAGATCCAGATTCATGCCCTCGAAATCCACCCGCGACAAATCCGCGCCCGCCAGATCCGCGCGCACGCCGCTCTCGTCGCCGCGCACGAATCGCTGGTGCGCCTCGATAATTCCTGCCACAGTTTTGCCCTTATGCTTGACGCTCTTCGGGGATCTCAGACCCCCTCCTTTTAATCCGCTCAGAATTCCCATTGCCAGTTTCACAATGGGATCGTTCTTCTAACCCCAAATTTTACTAGAATCCGCCGCTTTGTGACACTGATGCGTCCGGTTCCACCGCCGCACAGCTCCCCACCCATCCTTCATTTTGTGGTACCGTCGAATTATGCTGTGGTTTCTTCACCAGCGTACGCGTTCGCGGAGTTTGCTAGGATCTGCGGCGTTTTCGGCGCTCTTTCTCCTTCTTGCGGGATTCGCCCAACCTGCAGCCGCCCAGGACGTTTCCGAAACTCCCGGCGAAGAAATCGTCGTCAACCTAGCCACCGGACGCGTCATCATCGCCGTAGTCAAAGACGCCATCCTGATCGCCACCATCGAAAATCCCATCGAGCCGCAAACTCATCCCCCCATCCCAGTGGAATTGAACATTCGGCGCGCCGGCGTCATGCTCGGCGCGGTGGATTGGTTCTCGCCTTCCTCCGACCTCGAGCTGGCCCGCCTCGATAGAGAATTGCCGCGCCTGCGTGGTCACTTTGCCAGTCAAGCGGCCGGTCCGCATCTCGAACAAGCGGGATCGAACGTCGAGGCCACCGACATCGAATCCGTCGGCCAAGGTTTATTCGAACGCCTCAACGTCGTCGCCGGCGATCTTCACGCCAAGCTCGACTGGCCCTCCGACGAGCCCGTAGCCGAACTCATCGTCGCCGACTACATTCAGAACTACGGCCCGGAAGTCTGGCAGCTCACCTATTTACTGCAGCAGGAAATGCAGCGCATCGATTTTTACGACACGCACGTTTCTCATCCGACCTACTTGCAGTTTTGGCCCCCCGAAAAAGGCCAGCCGCACACGCTCGTCGAATTTCAATATCCCCCGGATAAGACGCTTCCCACGCTCCTCGACCTGCTGCGCCAGAAGGATCCGCGCATCGAAAAAATCTGCGACTCCGACGCAAAAATGCGCGAAGTCGCCGATCACTTTCTCGAGGGAGACAGCAACAAAATCCTCTCCGTGGATGCCACCCAATTTCTTCGCGCCGCACTGGCGGTAATGTCGCCCGCAAATGCCCGCCAAACCATGGCCTCCATCACGGTCGAAGATGGTTTTAACTGGATTCTGAAGCCGCCTGCGGAACCAAAACAGCCCACCACAGCCAAGAAGGCACCGGAGCAGCAACAGCAAGAAGAAGCACCCTCACTCCTGAAACCGTCGTCCCCCGACTAAACGTCATTGCGAAAAAACCTGCTGTCACTTCTTTTTCTCGGCCAGCGCCGCCTGTAATCTAGCGTTTTTCTCTTCCACCGACTTCACCAAGTCCTCTTTATGTTCCACAAGCTTCCGCGCGATCGCCGCATCCGACAGCCCCAAAATCGCCGCAGCAAAAATTGCCGCATTCACCGCTCCAGCCTTATCAATCGCCATCGTGGCCACAGGAATCCCACCAGGCATCTGCACCGTCGCCAGCAAAGCATCGAGCCCGTTCAACGAGCTAGTTCCCATCGGCACGCCGATCACCGGCAAAGTAGTGTTCGCCGCAATCACTCCCGCCAAATGCGCAGCCGCGCCAGCCGCCGCAATCAGCACTTTCAACCCGCGCTGCAGCGCCGTCGTGGCATACTCGTGCGCGCGCGCTGGAGTCCGGTGCGCCGAAACTACTTCCATCTCATATCCAATCCCGAATTTCTCCAGCACCTTTGCCGCTTCGCTCATCACCGGCAAATCCGTGTCGGAACCGATCAGAATCCCCACGCGCACATCCGTCCTCTTCTCTTTTGACGTCACCAGGAATTCTCCTATTTGGATTAGTTCGCCACTTCTGCCGAAATCTCTGTAGCCGCCGTCGCTTGCGCAGCCATCGCGATCACTTCAATCCGGTCCCCGCGGCGCACGCGCCCACCCACATTCACTTTGCACAACCAGCCGCGCTGCCCACGCAATTCTTCCTGCAACCCCATCCGAATTTCATCCATCCGCGGACAGGGATGGCACGGACCGGTAATCTCCAGCACACACTCTTCTCCAATTCGCAAAATCTGTCCCGTGCTCAACGCCTGAAAATCCACACTCCGCGTCGTGATGTTCTCCTTCACGAGCCCCGGCGCCACTCCCAGCTTTTCCAAAGTCTCGAGGTCCATCAAAGATATCTGCCGCTTGCTCTCCGGGCGACCGTGAATGCAACCCCGGAACCCCTTGTTAGCCACAGCCTCCGCCTCGGAAAGCTCCTCCATGGGAAAGCGGTGCACCAAGCACCTGAAAAGATGTGCTACTTCACCCATTCAAAGCCTCTGCCACCGCCTTGCTCTTGCTTCTCGATGCAATTCCTATGTCGCGCCGATAATGAGCTCCGGAAATTCTGATCCTACTAACTGCGTCGTAGGCCACTTCGGTCGCTTCCGGCAACGACGCCCCTCCGGCTCCGACCCCGAGGATCCGCCCACCACTTGTGTAGTAGTTACCGTGTTCCATTTTGGTACCGGCGTGAAACACCACCGCTCCGGGCACTCGCCCGGCTTCTTCTAACCCCGCAATTTCCACGCCCAGAATCGGACGTGCCGGATATCCCTCCGATGCCATCACCACGCAAACACTCGCCCCCGGCAGCCATTTCGCCTGCGCCCCGTCCAATTTTCCTTTCGCCGCTTCCGCGCACGCCCGTGCAAAATCAAAATCCGCTCGTAACAAAATTGATTGCGTCTCCGGATCCCCCAGCCGGCAATTATACTCGAGCACCTTCGGCCCACTCTCCGTAAGCATCAACCCAAAGAAAATAAACCCGCGGTACTCCATATTTTCTTTTCGCAATCCCGCGAGCGTCGGCCGCACAATCGTCGACAAAATTTCTCGCTCGAGCTCCGCGGTCAGCATGCCGTCGCTCGAATAAGTTCCCATTCCACCCGTGTTCGGCCCCTCATCATTATCAAACGCGCGTTTGTGATCCCGCGTCGGTGCCAGCGAAATAAAATTTTCGCCATCCGTCAGCACAATATAAGACAGTTCCTGTCCGGCAAGCCTTTCTTCGAGCAAAACGCGCGCGCCCGCATCGCCAAATTCTCGTTTCACGATCAGGCGCTCAATAAATTCCGCCGCCTCCTGTACATTGCAGGCGACCAGCACACCCTTGCCCGCGCAAAGTCCATCTGCTTTGATCACCAATGGCCAAGGCCCCGAATCGAGCGCCGCGCGAGCTTCCGCTGCCGTCTCGAAAGCTCCGCGCACCGCCGCGGTCGGAATTCCGTAGCGTTCCATAAATCGTTTCGCAAAAATTTTGCTGCCTTCCAATTGCGCTGCAGCTTGCCCTGGACCCAAGATCGGCAGCCCGCGCCGCGCGAATTCATCCGCGATCCCATTAACCAGCGGCAATTCCGGCCCCACGATCGTCAAATCCACGCCCAGCCGTTCCGCCAGATCTGCCGCCGCAGCCACATTCCCCGCGTCTAATGGCACGCATTCCGCGTCGCGCGCGATCCCGCCATTTCCGGGCGCGCACCAAATCTTATCCACCAACGCGCTCTGCCGCAGCTTCCACGCCATCGCGTGTTCGCGCCCGCCGCCGCCAATAATTAATATTTTCATGTCGTTCGCAGAAACAAGAACGATACGGCTCCGCCTCTGGCGGTGTCAACCTTTAGCCGCGCTCCATCGCGCGTTCAACTTGCTACGCCGCGTGAATAGTGTTTTCATTTAGCGCGATGCACTGGGACTTCGCCCTCATCCTCTTGTTTCTCGGAATCGCGCTGCCGCTGCTCGGCCGCCGCCGCGTTCGCCAATTGATGCAATCTCCAAGCACCACAAAGCTCGATCGCCTCTCCCTTTACGCTTCCACGCTCGCTTTTCAGTGGCTGGCTGCGGGTGTGATTCTGTGGCGCGCCGCCGCGCACGGCCTGCGCGCCGCGCAACTAGGTTTTTCGATCGGAAACCCGTCGCTGACCATAACTGTCACGGTCGTCCTAGCAGCGCTCGTACTCATAAACCAGTTAGTCAGCCTTCGCCGCATCGTCGCGCGCCCCGCCGAAGCTCGCGGACTGCTCCCCCAGCTCGCGCTCAAATTATTTCCGCAAGATGACGTCGAGCGCCTCGCGTTTTTCGCGCTGGTGGTGACGGTGGCTATCTGCGAAGAATTGATCTATCGCGGATTTGTGCAGCGGGTATTTCAAGACTGGTCCAACGGAGCGGTCCTCGCAGGCGTTTTCGGCTCGGCAATTTACTTCGCGATCGCCCACCTTTATCAGGGCCGGAGAGGCCTGGCGTCCACATTCTTAGTTGGTTTGATCTTTGCTGGCACCCGCGCTTGGACCGCCAGCTTATTGCCGGCGATAGCAGCGCATTTCGCGGCGGACATAACGGTTGGCATGCTCGCCCCCGCCCGAATTCGATCCGCCATGAGCAATTCGGCGCTGCAAGGTCAAGAAAATTAAGAAGATTTAGCTATCAACAAACTACATATATAGTTATATGACAGTGCAGCCGAACGACGCCCAGATCGCCGAAACCATAAAACCGTACTATTCCGCTCCTGTGACCGCACACTTCTGCCACCAGGTCCGCGCGTATATCGATCTTCTCTTGCATTGGAACCGGCGAATCTCGCTTACCACGGTCACCGATCCGTCGCAGATATTGCGCTTTCACTTCGGAGAAAGCCTGTTCGCGATAGACCAGGTTCCCATACGGCACGGTCGGCTCGCCGACGTTGGTTCAGGAGCCGGCTTCCCAGCCGTACCTATCCGTATGGCTCTCGAAGGCGTGCACGTCACGCTAATCGAATCCAATCGCAAGAAATCCGCATTTTTATCTGAGGTCGTGCGAGAGCTGAAACTAGCGAACGTTGAAGTGAATTCATGCCGAATGGAGGACGTCAGAAATCGCGAATCGGTGTTCGATTTCATCACCGTTCGCGCCGTCTTGATTGACGAATCAGTTCTCGCCTGGGCCTCGAGCGCTTTGAACCGTGACGGCAAGGCCGTTCTGTGGCTCGTCCAAGAGGATTCCACCAAAGTTTCTCTATCAACGCGCTTCCGTTGGCGTCCAGAAGCGAAAATTCCAGGTACCGAAAGGCGTGTCGTTCTCGTCGGGACAAACACACCCGCAAGCGAGTGATGTTCCACGTGAAACGTTCTACCACGCCTCTTGGTAACTCTACATCCTCAACTCCGTATTTGTTCCACGTGAAACAGCTTGTATCAGCAAGAAAATATCTGCTACATTCCTCTGGCGTTCGGGGGATTTTCCAGTGGCTCGCGTCATCGCAATCACAAATCAAAAAGGCGGCGTAGGAAAAACCACCACAGCAGTGAATCTCGGCGCTTCTCTCGCAGCTTCCGAGCAGCGCACGCTCATCATAGATTGCGACCCACAGGGCAACACGACCAGCGCCCTCGGTTTCCCGAAGGATCCTTCCCGTCGCACGCTCTACCAATCCATTATCCTCGATGAGCCCATCGAGCGCGTCACCCTCGATGCCCAGGTCGAAGGCCTCGATCTAATTCCATCCGACAAGAATCTCGTCGGAGCGTCGATTGAGTTGGTCTCCGCCGAAAATCGCGAATATAGGCTCAAAACAGTCATCGCCCCGGTTCTCGCAAAGTACAACTACGTCCTGATAGATTGCCCGCCGTCCCTCGATCTCCTCACTGTCAACGCTCTAGCGGCAAGCGATTCAGTGCTGGTCCCAATTCAATGCGAGTATTTCGCGCTCGAAGGCGTTTCTGAGCTTCTAGACACGCTAATGCGCCTCCGCCGCACGATCAATCCCTCTCTCGCCATTGAAGGCATTTTGCTTACGATGTACGACGACCGGACGACGCTCTCGAAGCAAGTCGCCGCCGATCTCAGAAGCTTCTTCGGCTCTCAGGTCTTCGAAACGGTGATCCCGCGGAATGTAAGGCTCGCCGAGGCGCCAAGCCACGGAATGCCAGTAATGTTATACGACATACATAGTAAAGGAGCAGAGAGCTATATCCAACTCGCCAAGGAGGTTATCGCGAATGCCCAGAAACGCGTTGGGCAGGGGATTGAGCGCGCTAATTCGGGAGCCGGAGCCGAACCCACTCCCAACTCAGCCGCAGCAGCCGCTGGCGCAGGAACCGGTTCAGCCGCCGGCGGCGCCAGCAATGAGACCGATGGTGCCGCCAATGACGACCGCAGCGACGGCGGCGGCGGTAGCGCCAGCTCTCAGTGAAGGCCTATTCCAGGTTGATATTGACCTAATTGACCCAAGTCCCTACCAGCCTCGCACCCGCTTCCACGAGGAAACTCTCGACGAGCTCGCCCGCTCGATTCGTGCAAGTGGAATCGTCCAACCTCTCGTTGTCCGCCGCATCGCCAACCGCTATCAGTTGATCGCCGGCGAGCGCCGGTGGCGTGCCGCCCAAAGAGCCAGCCTCAGCCGTGTGCCGGTCGTCGTCCGCGACGTGCCCGAGGAAATGGCGCTCGAAATGACCCTCGTCGAGAACCTCCAGCGCGAGGATCTCAACCCCATCGAGCAAGCTCACGCCTTTCAGCGCTTGATTGACGAATTCCATCTCACCCAGGAACAAGTCGCCGACCGCACCGGTAAGGATCGAGCCACGATCGCGAACGCCGTCCGCTTGCTGAAGCTCGAGGACGCGATCCAAGACCTCCTCGAGGAAGGCCGCCTTACGGCGGGGCATGGTCGCGCGCTCCTGGCAGTCGCCGATTCGCAAGAGCGTCTTACCTTGGCCAGACGTGTCGCCCGTGGCGGGATGACCGTTCGACAGGTTGAGCGGCTCGTCTCGCGCGGCCCGAAATCTCATGTCGGCGCTCCGACCTTCTCGCCCGACCCCAACACCAAGGCAGCGCTCGAAGAGCTCCAGCGTGAGTACGGCACCCGAGTCCTGCTTCATCCACGTCAAGGTTCCAAACCGGGACAGTTAGTCTTTGAATACTACGACGATAGTGATTTGTCCCGCCTCTACGATCAGCTCATGCGAAAATAGTGCTAAAATAGCTGGCCGCGCATGGGGGATTGGTAATGGGTTTGGGCTGGTTTGACCGCAAGCGACACGACTCCGGTGAATGGACTGGCTTTCTCGAGCAGGGCGTCAAGCTCGAAGGCCGTCTCGAATCCACCGGAACCTTTCGCATTGACTCGGCGATGAAGGGCAATCTTGTTTCGCACGAAACGCTAATCCTCGGCGAGCATTCGAAAGTCGAAGGCCAGATTGACGGCAATTACGTAATCATCGGTGGCCATTTCGACGGCATCATAAAAGCCACTGGCAAAGTCGAAATCCAGACCAAAGCCATCGTCACCGGCGAAATTCACACCCCCTGTCTGGTCATGGAGCCGGGTGCCATTTTCGACGGCCGCTGTCACATGCTCTCCGCAAACGCCACTCAAACAGCGAACCCAATCACCATCCCGATTCGCTCCGCCGCCGCTCACGCGTAATCTCGCCACCCGTAGCCGCGTGACGGTGCTGCGGCCCGGCGTTGTGGGTACGCACCACAAATGATAAGGCACGCAGCGCACAACGAAGGCGTAGGGGCACGGCGTGCCGTGCCCGCTGCAGCCCCGAGCACAAAGTTCGGGAATCTTTGTCGGCCATTGCTCCAGCCATGACATGAAAGGAACAAGTGCATTGCAGCTTTAGCTCAAGCAAATCCCGTGCGCCAGCATCATCCAAAGTGCTCCACAGAAAAATGTCATTCGTAGATCAAGTCCGGCTAACCACCACAAAGGCAGCAGGCTGTGCCGCGAAATTAAGTCCCAGCGTGCTCGACGCAGTGTTGAAACGCCTTCCGCATCAAGCCGATCCTAACGTGCTAGTCGGTTTCGAAACCAGCGACGACGCTGCCGTTTATCGCCTCACCGACGATCTCGCCATCGTTCAAACCGTGGATTTTTTCACGCCGATCGTAGATGACTCGCAACTCTTTGGCCAAATCGCAGCAGCTAACGCGCTCAGCGACGTCTACGCGATGGGTGGCCGCCCGATCTCCGCACTAACCATCGTGGCCTTTCCCGAAGCCAACCCGCCAGAAATTTTGGAACAGATTCTCCGCGGCGGCCTCGCCAAAATGACCGAGGCAAATAGCACTGTTGTCGGTGGACATTCCATTCGCGACGACGAACTGAAGTTCGGCTACGCAGTAACCGGCACAATTCATCCGCAAAAAATCTGGAAAAATGTCGGCGCGCAACCGGGCGATGCACTTATCCTCACGAAGCCGATCGGAACAGGCGTAATTTCCGCCGCTCTGAAACAAGGCCGCGCCGAAGAATCCTGGCTCGCTGCTGCCACCGCGTCCATGACCCGCCTGAATGGCGACGCCGCCGAAGCCCTGCACGAAATCGAAAGCATCGCGCCACCGGAATCCAATCCAATCCACAGCGTCACGGACGTCACCGGCTTCGGGCTCCTCGGCCACGCGCGCGAAATGGCCATCGGCAGCGGCGTCTCGCTGAAAATTGATCACGTGGGCATTGAATATCTTCCCGGTGCCATCGCCACAGCTCGCGCCGGCTTCTTCTCCGCGGGCATGAAAAATAATCGCGAATTCGTCGAAGCCTGCGTCACCTTCGCGAGCCAGGTCCCCGACGAATTTCGCGCTCTCCTCTTCGACCCGCAAACGTCCGGCGGCCTCCTCGTAGCCATCGCGTCGGAATTCGCAAATCACGCCCTCGCCGCCCTCGGCCGTCGCAATATCTCCGCTCGCATCGTAGGAGAAGTCCTCGCCAAAGATTCCCCGCTCCTCGCAGTCGCGTAGTGCTCGCGCAATCGTGTACAATTTCTTTTCTTCAATCGCTGCATGGACACCATAACCCACGGCATCGTCGGCGGCCTCCTCGGCAAAGGCTACTTCTCGGAACGCAGCGGACGCGTTGCCACATTCGCGGCTGTCGCCGGCGCCATGTTTCCCGATATTGATGTCGTCGAGGAAATCTTCTCGCGCGATCCGCTCGCGATCGTCCGTTATCACCGCGGGATCACTCACTCATTCCTGGCGCTGCCATTTTTCGCGGCGGTTCTCGCCTGGCTCACGCGCGCCGGCTTCAGCCTTTTAAAAAAGAAATTCAAGAGCCTCAGCGATATCGAATCGCCATCGTGGGGAATTCTTTTCGTCATCTACGCCGTCGCCATCGCCAGCCACATCATCCTCGATGCGATGACGTCCTTCGGCACCCGCATCTGGGATCCATTCTCGCAGGAACGCGTCGCCTGGGATCTGCTCTTCATCATTGATTTCTCTTTCACGGCGATCGCCCTGCTGCCGCAAGTGGTCGCTTGGATTTATGCCGACCGCGCGAAAGCCCGCGTCCGTGCCATTTCGATGTGGGTGTTATTCACCGTCGCAGCATTCGTCGTCTGGAAAATCGCGGATGCTGTCGGATTTCCATTCCATCTTTGGATCGCCTTTCTCTCGAGCGTAATGATCGCCGCGCTGTTTTTCCTCCCCGCAATCCGCGATGCGGGATTCCGTGTCACCGCCGCGCATTGGTGTCAGGCCGGCGCCGTCGTCATGCTCGCCTATCTTTTCGCATGCAACCTAGCGCATCACCGAGCGCTGCTCCGCGTGAAAAATTTCGCCACCGTCAATCACGTGCCAATTGACCGCATGGCTGCTCTCCCGCTGCCGCCTTCGCTCCTCGATTGGGGCGGCGTGATTCGCTCCGCTGACGGCGTTTACAAATCGCGCTTCGATCTGCGTGATTCCACCGCGCCGCTGTTCTCCTTCACCGCGGATTCACCCCCCAATATTTATGTCGCGCGCGCCATGCAGCGTCCCGAAGTTCAACTCTATTGGAGTTTCGCGCGCTTCCCCGTGATCCGCACGTTTACTGAGAACGGCCTGCATTATGTTGACTTCGACGAAAACCGTTTCATCACCCGCAAGCATCAGGGTCCGGCTCCCTTTTCTTATCGTATAGTATTCAATGACGCCGGCGATCCCATCGAAGAGGGCTGGCAAGCAAGCGGCATGGACGTGCGGCGCATGGTCAAAATCGCTCCCGTCCACGCGGAAAGCGCTCCATGAAAATTCTGATCTTTAGTGACATTCACGGCGATTTGCGCGCTCTCGAACGCGTCGTCGCGCTGCCCGCCGATATCTACATCGCGGCCGGCGACCTCTCCAATTTCGCGAAAGGCCTCGAACGCTGCGGCGAAATCCTGAAGCCGCTCGGTGAACGCCTGCTCGTCCTGCCCGGAAATCACGAAACGCACGAGCAAACCAAGAAATTTTGCGAAAAGTTCGGCTTTGTGGATTTTCATCGCCAGCTAAAAAAACTTGGCGGAACAAACTGGGCGGGCCTCGGCTACAGCAACGTCACTCCATTCAAAACTCCCGGCGAATACACCGAGCCCGAAATCGCCGAGGCCCTTTCGCATTTTGTCGGAATGAATCAACTCTATCTCGTCGTGCATTTTCCACCGCGTGACACCAAACTCGATGAGTTCGCCGAAGGCCAGCACGCCGGCAGCCCCACGCTGCGCGCTTGGATCGAAAACGAAAAACCTCTCTACCTCTTCTGCGGACACATCCACGAAACGGCAGGCATGTCCGACCGCCTGGGCGCAACGCAATGCGTCAACGTAGGAAAAGAAGGCTACACAATCGAAGTTTGAAGAATCAAAAATTCAGGCAGGATTTACAAGCGAAGCCAAGCCAATCCGGACGAATCTCTACTCACCAATCACTTCTTCACCACCGGATACACCACCAACTGCCTCCGATCTCCCACGCCCTCGCTAACAGTCCGCACTCCCTGCGCCCCGGTCAACTCCAGGTGAATCAATCGCCGTTCCCGCGGCGACATCGGATTAAATCGAAACGCTTGCCCCGTCTCCCGCACGCGCTGCGCCGCCACCCGCGCCGATAATTTCAATTCCTCCAGCCGCGAAGTCCGATAGTCCCCGCAATCGAATCGCACGCGATCGTGCAACCGCGGGTCCAGCCGCAGCCAACGATGCCCGATATGTTCCAGCGCCAAAAGCAATTCCGCATTCTGCTCCAGCAAAAATTCCTGATCTGCGCCGCTAAACGCCACCACAATATCTTTTTCCTCCGGCGCGCCATCCACCGTCGCCGGCTCAGAAATCGCATATTCCAGCGCCAATCCCATCTCCGGTATCGCCACGTCCAGATAACGCGCCAATTCCGCCGTCGCACGCTCGCGATCCAACCGCGCCTCGCCGCGCCCGTGTTCTCGCTGAAACGGTTTTTTTCCCGCCGCGTGCCGTTCGTCAGGCATCAATCACTTTCTCTTTCTTCTTGAACTTGCTCTTCGAAGGCAGCGGATCCGTCTTATTCAAATAATATTGCTGCCCGACCCCCACCAGATTGCTCGTGAACATATACAAATTCAATCCGCTCGAAAGCCGGAAGAAAATAAATCCCATCATCAGCGGCATCAACGTCATCATCTTCTGCTGCGCCGGATCCACCGTCGTTTGCGGCGTCATTTTCGTCATCAGATACATCATGATGGTCATGCCAATCGGCAAAATATAATAGGGATCCATCGCCGAAAGGTCGTGAATCCAGCCCAGAAACGGCGCGTGCCGCAATTCGATCGCTCCGCCCAGCACCCGCCACAGCGCCCACCAGATCGGCATCTGAAACACCATTGGCAGGCAGCTTCCCATCGGGTTGATGCCTTCGCGGCTGTACACCGCCATCACTTCTTCATTCATCTTCTTCTTGCGCGGATCGCTCATCGAATATTTCTTGTAGCGATCCTGAATCTGCCGTATCTCCGGCGCCACTTTCTGCATCTTCTGCATCGAACGCCAGCTCTTCATCTTCAACGGAAACATCGCCAGGTTAATCACCAGCGTCATCAGGACGATGCACCATCCCCAGTTCGGCACTTTCGTGTGCAGCGTCTGCAAAATCCACAAAAGCGGCTTCGCGATGATTCCCGTCCATCCAAAATTCACCAATTCGCCGAGCGAAGGACGCAGCTCTTCCAGTTGCCGCAATTCTTTCGGCCCCACGTACAGACGCACGCGCAAAGGCGCAGCCGCCGTCGTCCCCGCTGCCATTTCCGCTTCCGGCACAGTCGTCTGTTTGCCGTCCGCCCCAGTCGTCGTGTGGTTCTGCATCCAGTGCCACAACGAAACGTCCGTGCCGTCCGGCAAAAACGCCGCCGTAAAAAATTGATCCTCGATCCCCGTAAATTCCAGCGGCCCGTACTGCACCGCCGGCTGGCTCTGGTTCCCCGATACTCCCAATTTTTTGTACTGCAGCAAATTCAGCTTGCCGCCGGTCTTGTAAAAAACCGTCACCAGCTGCGCGGCGTTGTACACCGCCTTGTCGCCAAATCCTCCGCGCCACGCCACAGCCACCGGCTCCGGCTTTCCATCCAGCGTCGCCGCCACTTCCACAGTCATTTCGTAACCTGCCGTGAAATTCAGCGTCTTCGTGACGTCCAGATGTCCGTCGCTCCAATGAAAAATAATCCTGACGGGAGCATCGAGCGATCCCGAGCCACTATCGGACGCGGACGCAGCGGCGGACGCAGCGGCTGCCGTAGCTGCACCGCGCGTCCCAGCCTTTGAGCCCGACGCGGTTTTTTCAACCGCTACAACTTCCGCCTTAATCGCTTGCACCTGATACAGCGCCGAATTCGCCTTCGCCTCCAGCTGCGAGTCCGCCATCACCAATGAAAACGGCCGGCCCAATTCTTTCGCCACGCTGTCATTCACCAAATCCAGCGGACGTGGTGGCTTCTGGTCGTTCATATACTTCAAGAGTTCCCAAGTCTTCACCACGCCGCCGCGATTCGATAGTTCCACGCGATACAACGGGCTTTGCACCACCAGAGTTTTTTCTCCGCTCGCCTCCACCACGGCAGCGTTCGCCGCACCCGCGGCCCCAGCCTCTGCTTCCTTCCCGCCCTTGGTTTTGCCGCGCGAGCCCTTCTCGGCACCGCCCGCCGGCGCCGAAGCCTGCGGCTCCGTTGCGGACGCGCTCACTGGCGCGGCAGTTTGCGTTTGATTGGAATGTGTTTCGGTAGGCGCAACCGGCGGCTTGTAAAAGTGTCCCCAGGCAAAAAGTATCAATAGCGAAGCGATTACAAACAAAACGCCGCGGACCTGGTCAGACATTTCCTTCACTGCGCCCGCTCCTTACCCACCGTCCGCAGCCAATCCGCATCGCGGTAATCAACCCAAGCGCGCGAATTTGCCTTGTGGGTCGTGGCTTCAGCCACGACATAATCCTCGCCAACGCACGCGGCGGCTTCAGCCCCTGAAGTTCCTCTCGCGCTGTCCTTATTCGCACCGCCGAACTCAGCCACGACGTCTGGCTTCTCCACATTTTCCGGTACCGGATCAAACCCACCCTTAGTAAATGGCCGGCATCGCCCCAGCCTCTTCATCGCCAGCCAAGCTCCCCGCCGCGCTCCATGCATCTCAATCGCTTCCTGCGCATACCGCGAACACGAAGGATAAAATTTGCAAGCTCCACCCAAAAACGGCGAAAAGAAAATCTGGTAGAAACGCACAAACAGCAGCAAAAGCCACCTCGCCGCCGAGCCCTGCTCTGTAGTGGAAGAATTCATCGTCCGAAGATCAGCAATCTCTAATACGTTTCGCGTGCCAAAGGAGTTTCCCGCGCCGCCCGCGCTCAGCTCGGCCGAGCCGCCTCGTCGCGCCGCGCTTTCCGTCGGCGTCACAATTCGATCTGCTTTGTGGGTCGTGGCTTCAGCCACGACATCACTCTCGCCACAACGCACAGCGGCTTCAGCCGCTGAAGTTCCCTCCGCCCGACCCGCCACCGCGCTCGTTAATCCGATGCCTTCACCACCAGCGGCATCGCCTTCAACAACTCCCGCCCCAACGCCGAAAACTCCGCCGTTGCGGCCGAACTGCGTGGATGAATCACAACATCCCATCCTGGGGCGATCTCCTGTCGGTGCAATCTCAAAATTTCGCGTAGGCGTCGCCGGATTCGGTTGCGCCGGACCGCATTCCCCAGCGCCTTTTTTATGCTCCAGCCGAATCGGCTGTGTCCGAGGCCATTGGGACGTAGAAATACCGTGAACTCGCGGCTCGTTCGCCGCCGCCCCTCTCGATACACCGCATCGTACTCACTGCGGCGCACCAATCGAGCTTCGCGGGGAAATTCGAGCCGTGGCGGGTCAGACGCGCGTGAGGCTGTGGCGTCCCTTCTTGCGGCGTCCTGCAAGGACTTTCCGTCCACCCTGAGACTTCATGCGTTTGCGAAATCCGTGCTTCTTATGCCTGCGCCGCACGTGCGGCTGAAATGTCCTCTTCGGCAACGATAAGCTCCCTAACTAATTTTTTGTCATCCCGAGCGCAGCGAGGGATCTCTCTTTTGGGCCTAGCACGATTCCATCCGGTAGAGACAATCGATCCACACGAAAATCCCTATGGAGTGCGGCGGCGCGCCGCCGCTTTTCCCGCGCGAGGCGTGCCTCGCGCCCGCAACGCAGCCCGCAGCGCAATTCCCGCGCACTCGCCGCCCCACCACAAATCCCGCGTCCAATCGAAACGATTAGTTTAGACGACCAAGCCACAACGGTCAAGGAATCGCGTGGCACAGCCACTCTCGGCTGTGCTCTTCAGTTTTAGTCGCAGCCCAGCAGCGCCGGGTTCTCACCCGCTACTCGGTTTTGGTTGCGCAGCGCTGCCACTGAACTACCGACCAACCCGCGCTCAGCGTTTTCCGCGTGCCGCCACACCAGCGCCGTAGGCGCGGCAGATATTAGCCCAGCCCGTAAGAGTCTGTGTCGCAACTAGCACTTGAAAAGGCGAAAAAGCTTTGGCATGAAGGGGCATGCCAACTTATCAACCGTATTCTCCGGATCAAGCTGAGTTGTTGCCCGCCCATGTAAAGGATGTTTTGGGCGCCGACCATCTTTGTTTTGTGGTGCACGAAGTGGTCGAGGCGTGCGACCTGAGCGCTTTCGAGAAGGCCGAGGAGGATGCCGGCGGACAGCGACCGTACGATCCGCGGATGATGCTGAAGATCTGGCTGTACGGGTTCAGCGTGAATGTGCGCACCACGCGCAAACTGGAGCAGCGTATTCGCGAGGATCTGGGCTTTCGGTACCTGGCGGGCGGAGCTGCGCCGGACCACAAGACGCTGAGCGAATTCCATCGGCGGCATCGCGACGCGATTACGGCGATGTTTAGCGAGGTGCTGCTGTTTTTGCGGCGCGCAGGAATGGTGCGGCTGGGCACGGTGGCGATCGATTCGACGCGAGTGAAGGGGTCGGCCTCGCCCGACCGACTGTTACGTCGAGAGCAGTTGGAGCGGGAGCTGCGCAAGAAAGTGAAACGCTGGCAGCAGGAACTGGACGACGATCCGGATCGCGAACCGGGAACGCGTGTGGGGAGCGAACAGATCGCGCAGCTGCGTGAACAGTTGCAGCAACTGCGCCAGAGTGGCGAGGAGAAGCTCTCGCTCACCGATACGGACGCGCGTTTTTTGCGCGAGCGGGGAGGTTTCGTGCTGGGTTATACGGCGGAGATCGTCGTGAGCGAGGACCATTTCATCGTGGCGCAGCGGGTGACGCAGAACAAGAACGATAACCAGACCTTGGTCCCGCTGGTGGAAGCAGTAGAGCGCCAATGTGGAGAACGACCGCAGCGGGTGTTGGCTGACTGCGGATTTTTCTCCAATCAAAATTTGCGAGAGATGGCAGAGCGCGGGATCGCCGCGTACGTGCCCGACCCGAACTTGGCGCGGGAATTGAACACAGGAAAAAGGGCGCGCGGAGTGGGACGAATGAAAGTGAGCGATCCGCAGCTGCTGCGTTCACGCCAGAGGTTGCGCAGCGCCGGCGGTCGTGCCTGGTACAAAAAACGCAAGGGAATGGTCGAGCCGGTGATCGGAACTTTGAAAGAACAGCGTGGGATGCGACAGTTCCACCGCCGCGGGCAGCCAGCCACCGCCGTCGAATGGGTGCTGGCCGCGATGGCCTACAACTTGACGCGCTACCGCAACCTGCGCCGCAAAGCGTAGCAGTCGACAGGCTCCACTTAGGCAGTGGGAACGTAAGGCGAGCGCCGAAACACAGGTTTGAACGCGATCCGCCGCAAAAATCAGACCGGCGCTCGAGTCGCGACACAGACTCATAAGGGCTGGGAAAACCGCAAACAAAATCCCGAGCGCCGTAGGTGCGACACAATCTTCGCAACCATCGGCCCCGCACTCACGCCGCCTTCTTCGCCCCACCCTTCAAAAGCCCCAACCTAACCAAACTCTCCGCCGTCGCCACCACCGCATCCTCCCTCGATCGCGGCTTCCAACCCAAAACCCGCTGCGCCTTCTCACTCGTCCCATTCTTAAACTTCCCCAATTCCGGAAGAATCACCTTGATCGCCGGATCGCGCAGCGCCGCCAGCCGCACCAGCCAATTCGGCAACTCCCGCGTCGGCACCCTCTTCGCCGCCGCCCCCATGCGCTCCCGCAAGGTTTTCGCGATACCCAGCATGGTCATAAAATCGCCCGCAACCGCTAGAAACCGTTCGCCATTCGCCGCCGGATCGGTCATCGCACGCAAATGCAAATCCGCCACATCGCGCACATCCACCACCCCGAAATACAACCGCGGACAGCCCGGAATCGCACCATCCATCAGCCGCTGCACCAGCAGGATAGACGCCGAATAATCCGCCCCCAGGACCGGCCCGAAAACCCCCACCGGATTGACCGCCGAAAGCTCCAACGCGCCCCCTTCCTTCGCGATGAAATCCCAAGCCGCGCGCTCCGCGAAAATCTTCGACTTCGTGTAGGGAAGCACGTCGTCGCCGCTAGGATCCGCCCAATCCGCCTCCGTAAAAGGCGTTTTCCGCACCTTGAATCCATAACCAATGGCCGCAAAGGACGAAGTAACCACCACTCGCTTCACCCCTGCATCTCGAGCCGCGCGCAAGACCCGCAAGGTCCCCTCGCGCGCCGGCACGATCAATTCATCCTCATGCTTTGGCACGCTAGGTGGCAATGGCGACGCCACATGCAACACGTACTCGCAACCGGCGACCGCCTGCGGCCAACCCTCGTCCTTCTCCAAATCAGCAGCTATAAAGGACAACCGCTCGCCGGGCTCCGCACCGCCAACCCTCAGCATCCCGCGCACATCCCCCTCGCGTTTCAGGCTCCGCACCGTCGTCCGCACCTCATGCCCCGCTGCCAGCAACTGCAAGATGCAATGGCACCCAACAAATCCTGAACCGCCCGTAACCAGAACCTTCGCCATATCGCCTCCTTCACCCACGCAGATTAGCCGTTCAATTTATTCGATGCCAGCGGAAGACAAAGGTCTCGGTACACAGAACCTAGCCCCCTTCGTTTCTATTGGTTACGTCGTAGGTAGTTATACGGATAGTAAACGTACCGCAAATGTGATAACGTAAATTGGGCCAATTTTGGGCCCTGGCTGAGGATCCAGCATGGCGACTGCAACACAGACGACTGTCCGAGCGAGCCAACGAGCTGGCACAAGTCTCGCCACGAAGTGCCACGCGTTCTGGCCCCTTCGCGCGGCACGCGTCTCCGGATTTATTGGTTCGAACAACTCCACAGTCCCGCCATCGCAGCCCGCCGAGAGAACCGCGTACCAATGCGAACAGCACGCCTTCGCAATAAGCACCGCGTTTCCTCTACGGTCAGTTTCGCGCGCTAGCGCACTAACCTCAGCAGCAACCGCCTCTTACAACTCGATGTTACAGTGTTACATCCGCGCTCTAGTCGTCACTAATTGCCAATCACCACTCACCAATCACGCCGAAATCAATCGCCAACCCCGCCGATCAGGAATCACCGTAACTCTCACAAAACAAACACTCGCGACCCAATTCAATCGCCAACTTTCAGGCACTTTCTGCAACGCGAACCACAATTCACCAATAACGAATAAAACGCCGTCTAATCGACAATGGCAGATATTAGAATTCAACGTAACTCACACAAAACAAACAACAGCACCACGTTCTAATCGGCATTTTTTGCGATGTGTGAATCTCCAAATTCAGCAGTCCCAAAAGCTCTGCCGAACGCGCGCCGCGCTCGAAAGTCAACCCTCGACTCTCTGCTTCCAACCTTCTCCATCGGTTTCTAACCGCAACAACACCTCATTCAAAATTCCCAGCAACTCTTTGAAAATAAACATCGAACGAAATCCTAACCGCAACACCAACCGCCAATTGCTCCTCGCGCTCCGTAATCCACGAATCATCAATCACGCCTTTTCTCCGCAACAACTTTCATGCAGGATTGGGGCGGAGAATCCCATGACACGACTACTTTCTGTTCTTCTGACGGCGTGCGGCTTCGCAACTGTCTTGGCGGGGGCGCAGCCAGCTTTTGCGCAGACAGCCGCCAGGAGCGCAAACTCTTCCCAGCATTTGTCCACGCATTGGGAAGAACTAACTGCGGCGGATTTTCGCACCGCGATCGCCCAATCAGGTGGGACTTGCATTTTGCCCTTCGGCATCCTGGAAAAGCACGGGCCGCAACTGCCGTTGGGGACCGATTTGATCAACGTGCGCTTCGCCTCGCTCGCGGCGGCAGCCGATGAATACGCCGTGGTATTCCCCGAATATTATTTCGGGCAAATTTTCGAAGCCAAGCACGAGCCGGGAACGATCGCCTACAGCGCGGATCTACAGATGCGCTTGCTGCAGGAAACCACCGACGAAATGGCGCGCAACGTCTGCAAGAAAATCCTGATCGTCAATGGGCACGGCGGCAACGAGCACCTGCTGCCGTTTTTCGCGCAAGCGCAACTCGACAAGCCGCACGACTACGTGGTGTACGTCCAGTGGGGCCACGAAATTCCGGCAGGCGGCCCGGCCAAGAAAACCACTCTGGATATGCACGCGGGCGAAACAGAAACGGCGCGGACGATGGTGTCGCGCCCGGACCTGGTGCACCTCGACCGCGCCGCCAGCGAATCGGGCGCAGACCAGAATCGCGTGCATCTCCCGGATGACGTCTATACCGGCATCTGGTGGTACGCGCGCTTTCCGAATCATTACGCCGGAGACGGTTCCGCGGCCACGCTCGCCTACGGCCAAGCGGACATGAAGGCCTGGGTGAACGCAATCGTCGAAGCACTGCGCGCGGTGAAGGCCGACGACGAGAGCCTGAAATTGCAAAAGGAATTTTACGAGAAGAGCGCGCATCCGCTGGATACGCCGCAATGAGTCACGCCGCAATAAAGGCGCGACTGCGGCACGAGCGTGCACGCGTCGCGCTCGCTTCGACGGAGCTGCGCCTCGGGATTTTGCGAAGGTGACCTTACGAAAGTTGCGCGGCGTAAGCCAGCAGGCGAGCGTCATCGCCGCGCGCCGCGATCAGTTGCACGCCGGCGCCGCCTGCGGCCGGCAGCGTGACGATCGGAACGCCCGCCAGACTGAGCGGCGAGGTGTAACGCAAGATCGTACCGCGCGTTTGGCTGTGATCAGCGCCCGCGACGAGTTGCGCGACGGGCGCGCACGGCGCGATCAGAAAATCATGTTCGCGCAACAGACCATCGACGCGATCGCGAAACACCGCGTGCAGCCCGCGCAACCGATGGACTTCTTCGGCCGGGATGGATACACCCCAGGCCAGCCGCTCGGCAATCGATCTTTCAAAATGCGAAAAATCCCCGCCGGTATTCGCGGCATGATAAGCCCCGCTTCGCTCGCCTGAATCGGCGCGAAGATAGACATCGCGTCCTCCCAGAACGCGGTATCCACCAGCGCGATTTGCGCCCCGGAATCTCTCAGCTTTTCGCGCCAGTGCGCGAAACCAGCCAGCACGAGCGCTTCGCAGTCACGCAACAAATCGTCAGCCACGCACCCGATTCGGACATTCATGTCCACCGCAGGCGGCACGCTGAGACCAAAAAGCGCGGACGCGAGCAACGGCGCGTCCCGCAAATCGCGGAACAACCATCCCAGCGTGTCAAACGACGGCGCCAAAGGCATCCCGCCGCGCCACAGCCCAAGTTGATGCGCGAGACCGATGGACGCGCGATACCCCGCCAGTCCGCACAACGCCGCGGGCGCGCGCACCGAGCCGCCAGTGTCCGTCCCGATCGCAGCCACGGCGGAATCCTCCTGCACACTCGCTGCCGAGCCGCTCGACGAGCCGCCGGTGAGCAGCCGCGCATTCGCGGGCTGCACGCAATCCCCGTAGTCGGGATTCTCCCCCGTGATCCCGTAGGCGAGTTGATGCAGATGCGTCTTGCCGATGATGATTGCGCCAAGCGCGCGCAGCCGCGCGGCGACGGCGGAATCTTCGCCCGCGACGCCATTGCGCACGGCATAGAAACGCGAGCCGGAAGTGGTCGGATAGCCCGCAAGATCGAAGCAGTCTTTCAGCGCGACCAGCAAGCCGTAGAGCGGCGGCTTCGCGCCGGATCCAAATTTGCGCGGCAGCGCATCAGCTTCGCGGAGTACGGCGTCTGCGTCCAGCGAAATATAGACGTTGCGGCTGGCGTTGCTGTTCGCCCGCGCGAGCGCCTGCTCGGCCGCGGCGCGAGGCGCGATCTCCCCGCGCGCGAGTGCGTCTCGAAGAGTTTGCACTGGACCGGCTGCGGCGGCTGGCATCGCCTGCATTCTAACTGCGTTCATCCCTCCCAGCCGAGAGGATCGCCCACATTTTGGGTTCAGAAGCCACAGGCCGGATTTCAATTCGGTAAAACGGCGTTCGAGGCAACGCGTTATTGGAGATTAGTGGGTGCTGATTGGTGACTTCATCGGCTCAGAAGTCCGGGAAATCAGTAGATACCTCCCAGACGCAGATTCGCTTGCGGCGGATTGACCCGCGCCGTCTAATCCGTGACTCTAAAGAAGGCGCGCCAGACTGGATTTCCATCCATTATTACATCCGTGCGATACACACCCGGCCGCAATTCGGCGATATTGAGCGGCTGGCTCAAATACAAAAGACCACCGGCTTGCGCGGCGAGCTTTGCTGGAGGAGTCAGCACGACGAGCTTATTATCCAGGTCATAGACGGCAACGGTGGCAGTGTCTTTCAGCTTTTGTCTAGGTACAAAATTTAGAAAGACGGCGGCGCTCCCACCCATCCGCGAAAAATCCGAATTTTCCTGGACCGTTCCTCGCGCGCCTTCCTTGGCGCGGCGCACGTCTTTCGTCATAGTGCCGTATAAGATGTCGTCGCGGTGAACGACGGGGGGAATGAATTGGCCCGTCTGCGCGAGTTCCAGTAGCGTGGTCGTTTTCGCCGTCGCAGGGGGCAACAGAACTTCGCTGATCGGCGTCGCCATCGCCGATCCGGCGATACCCGATGGGAGCAACATGGTCGCGGGAACTCCCGAGCGCACGCTTCCCAGGGTTGAAGCACCGGGGACAAGAGTGCCGCCAGTTAGGCCGATTAGCTCACCGTATTCATCTAGAAGCGCGCCACCCAGACCGGCATTGGACGGGCCCGTCGCGAGATTTATTCTTGCGCCGGCTTCCGGAATGGTGTTTTTTCCAGTGATGCTGGTCGTCACGATAACTTGACTGCCCGGCGCGGACATATCCAAGAAATAACAACGGTCGCCCACGACAGCCGAGCTTGAACTCGCGGCGGCAATCGGCGGCGCTTCCAGATTTGGTACGGCAAGGACGGCCCAGTCCTGGCGGCGGTTCCACGCCGCAACATCGTTCACTTCCACCGTTTTCCCGCCGGGGGAGGCCACGCGCAGAGTTGACGCGCCGTCAATGACCTGAAAAGCGGTAACAACCAATCCCTTGGCGATAAAGAATCCTGCGCCAGTGTTCAAAATTTGACCTTGCGCGCTACGATTTTCAATCGAGACTGTGCTCGCTAGCGCCCGCTCGTACAACGTGCCAGGCGGGACAACCGCTGGCTGCGGTTGCGCTGGGATTTCGGCAGTGCCAGCGCCTGTTCCGGGGATAATTTGGAAATTTTGAGTTCCGGTGAGTTCGCCGTCAACGTAGGCTTCGAACGACCACGGCCCTGTAGGTGTGTGGTCAGAGAGCGCCATGTCCCAGTGACCGCCGAAGCGCCGCTCTGTCGCTTGATAGTCGAAATCCGAAACCGACATCGTCTTGCCGCCGGGCCCTTTCCATACGCCCTCGAAATGATGCAAACCGAGCGGACCTTCCCACTCAAAGTAGACGAACACAGTGTGGTCCTGAGGAATGTGGAACACCGTTCGGGAGTCGCGAATGAAGAAAATGCCATTTTGATTTTCGCCGCTTGCGCCGGAGATCGAGCGCACGACTCGAAAATTGGAGGTGCCCGCCACATTCCCGCCTGCTGATTGCACGGCCGCCTGAGCGGGCGCGGTTTTTGCGGGCGATTGCGGCGATTGATCCTGGGGAAACGCGGGCGAAGAAAATGCCAAGAGAATCAGCATCCGTAAGAGGGAATGTTTGAGGCCTGGCGTCATTTTTTTTGGCTGCCAGAGCTTACTAAAACCGTACTTAATGCTGCAAGAACGAAGTGCTGGGGAGTTGCGAAGCGGCGGGGAAGGATTGTACCGCCGCGACGCGGAGTGCGCAGAGAACGTCAAATGCACCCGCTTTGGGAGTTGCCTGCGGGCCAGCGCTTTACTGACGCGTTCGTTGACGGACATTGACTGTGGCGGGATCGCGGCCTATAGTGGCGCATTTTTAGCGGAGGCTGCGGTTGCTGGAGCGCGTGTTTCACCTTGCCGAGAATCAGACTACCGTGCGGCGCGAGTTGCTCGCGGGGCTCACTACGTTTATGACTATGGCGTACGTGGTGGTGGTGAACCCGCGCATTCTTTCCGAGGCGGGGATGCCGGTCGAAGGAGTTTTGTTCGCGACTTGCGTTTCTGCGGCGTTGGCGACGTTGGTGATGGGGATTTGGGCGAATTATCCGATCGCGCTGGCGCCGGGAATGTCCCTGAATGCTTATTTCACTTATTCGATCGTACTGGGGCGCGGAGTGCCGTGGCAGACGGCACTGGGGGTAGTGTTTTTGTCCGGCGTGTTGTTCCTGCTGCTGACGCTGACCAACGTGCGCGAACACATTGTGAACGGCATTCCGGATTGTCTGAAGCACGGAACCGCGGGAGGAATCGGACTTTTCATCGCGTTTGTGGGTTTGCGCAACGCGAAAATTATTGTGGCGAATCCCGCGACGTTTGTGGCGTTTGGAAGGACTTCCGACCCGCAGGTGCTGCTGGCCGCGGCGGGATTGCTGCTAATTGCGATTCTGATGGTTCGTCGAGTGGGCAGCGCGATTCTGCTGGGGATCGTAGCGATCACGATTGCTGGGATCCCAGTGGGCGTGAGTCACTGGCCGGCCCACTTTTTTTCGTGGCCGCATCCAGCGGGGACACTTTTTAAACTGGATTTGCGCTCGGCGATGAAGTTGGGATTGGGCGAACTAGTCTTTGTGTTCTTCTTTGTGGACCTTTTCGACAACGTCGGAACCTTGGTAGGAGTGTGCGAGCAAGGCGGGTTCATGCGCGATGGAAAGCTGCCGCGCGCGAGCCGGGCCTTGTTGGCCGATGCGTTTGGCACGATCGTCGGAGCGCTTACTGGGACGTCCACCGTGACGAGCTATATCGAGAGCGCCGCAGGAGTGGCGGCGGGTGCGCGCACGGGACTGGGCAATCTCGTGATTGCGGGATTATTTGTTATGGCGATGTTTTGCGCGCCTCTGGTGGCGGCGATTCCATCTTATGCGACCGCGCCGGCCCTGATATTGGTGGGCGCACTGATGTGCGGATCGCTGGCGAAGATCCACTGGGACGATTTCAGCGAGGCGTTTCCGGCGTTTCTTACTTTGGTGGGGACGCCGCTGACATTCAGCATCGCGACGGGGTTGAGTTTGGGTTTGCTGTCTTTTACTTGCATCAAGGTGGGAACTGGGAAGTATCGCGACATCAGCCCCTTGATTTGGGTGTTGAGCGCGATTTTTTTGTTGCGATTTGCGTTTCTTGGGGCTGAGTAGAAACCGACGTCAAAAGATTTAACACAGAGGACGCAGAGAAAAGCGTTGAGGACACGGAGATATCGCGGAGATGCATTAGCCTCTTGAAGAGATTTGACTGCTCCACAATCCCCGCTTTCGTTAACGCTCCCGGGCAAGTTAAGCTGAGCTGCTTCTAGTCCGGAGGCTTGCGTTTCACATCATGACGCAATTGAGTTCAGCACTCGCGCAGAATCATTGGATTCCCGCCGCGATTTTTCTCGCTACTTACATTTTGGTTGCGGTGGAAAGCGGGCGGGGCAGCCACCTGGACCGAACGGCGGCGGCTTTTTGCGGCGCTGTAGCGATGGTGCTGGTGGGCGCCGTGCCGCTGACCGAGGCATACCAGTCCATCAACTGGGATACATTGATCTTCTTGCTGGGGATCATGATTCTGGTGGCGCATTTTCAGATTTCTGGATTTTTCGACTGGATTGCGGTGCATGTGGCGTCCGTCGCGCGGACGCGCTGGCAGTTGCTGGTGCTGGTGATATTCACATCAGGCGTGCTGGCGGCATTTTTCGTGAACGATACAATTTGTTTGGTTTTCACCCCGATCGTGCTGGTGGTGACGGAGCGGCTGGAAGTTCCGCCGATTCCCTACCTGATCGCGGTGGCGACTTCGGCAAATATCGGCTCGGTGATGTCGGTTACCGGCAATCCTCAAAATGCAGTGATCGGAGTCTCGGCGCACTTTTCATTTCTGGGATTTTTGGCGCACCTGGCGCCGGTGTCCATCGTGGGAATGCTTATTAATGTTGCGGTGCTCACGCTCTTTTTCCGCAGTCAGGTCCTCCACCATCCGCTGAAACACCAGGTGCAAGCCGTGGCGGTGATAGTGCACAGGCAGCTGCTCGTGAAATGCTGTTTCGCAGCTGCGCTGGTGATTGCGTTGTGGATTTTGGGATATTCGTTTCCACTGGTGGCGATTTCAGTGGGCGCGTTCATCCTAATCATTGGCCGCGTGAAATCACAGAACATTTATCAGCGGCTGGATTGGGAGCTGCTGCTGTTTTTTGCGTCGCTCTTCGTGGTGATCAAGGGATTTGAAGCATCGGGAGCGGTCGAGCACGTGATCGGGTTCTTTCGGTCGGGATTGCAGGGCAGCATGGTTTCACAGTTGTTCGCGGTGAGTGGCGTGATGCTGATACTTGCCAATCTGGTGAGCAACTTGCCGGCGGTGATCCTGTTCCGCTCGGTCGTGCCTTCGTTTCCGAATACCCACTACATTTGGCTGGCCGTGGCGAGCACCAGCACGCTTGCGGGAAACGCGACGCCGTTTAGTTCGGTGGCAAATTTGATCGTGATGCAGCAGGCTGGGAAGAAAGTGAAGATTACGTTCTGGGAATTTGCGCGCGTCGGATTGATCGTTACGTTGATAACCACGCTTGCGGCCATTGCGATTTTGGCGCTGGAGCACCGGTTGTGGCCGGGAGCCTGAGCGGGGTGACGATGCGACTGCACCGGGAAAGGAAGGGGCGGGTCTGAGACCCGCCCCTACAGAGCGATTATTTTTGTTGTGACAATCGCGCAGCTACTTCTTGGCGTGGGCGAAGTTCTCTTCCACTTGGGGCCAGTTGATCGTGTTCCACCAAGCGGCTAGATAATCCGGCCGGCGGTTCTGATACTTCAGGTAGTAGGCATGTTCCCAAACGTCCACGCCGAAGAACGCCTTGCCGCCGTCCATGATGGGATTGTCCTGATTCGCGGTGGATTCGATGACGAGTTTTCCATTGCGGAACAGGAGCCAGGCCCAGCCGGAACCGAAGCGCTTGGTGGCGGCGTCATTGATCTTGGTTTTGAAGTCGGCAAAGCTGCCGAATGAAGCAGCAATCGCTTTTCCGAGTTCGCCGCCGGGTTCGCCGCCTCCACCCTTCTTCATGATTTTCCAGAACATGGAATGGTTCATGTGGCCGCCGCCGTTATTGCGCACGGCCGTGCGGATGTCTTCGGGAACTTTGTTGATCTGAGCCAAAAGCTCCTCGACGGAAAGTTTCTGAAGATCGGCATGGCCTTCGAGGGCTTTATTGAGATTGGTTACGTAGGCGCCGTGATGCTTGTCGTGATGGATTTCCATCGTTTTCGCGTCAATGTGAGGTTCGAGAGCGTCGAACGGATAAGGCAAAGGCGGCAATGTAAAAGTCATCTGCGGTGCGGCTCCTTGTCCAGAAGTTGCGGTCATTATAAGCCTCCTGATTTTCCTTTCCTGCCCCATAATTATACGCGCCTGCCAGGGAAGAGGCGCAAGGGCAGCGAAAATTTAGCGCCGACGCATTGGATGAGCGGAGGAACGCGAAGATGCCAGCAACCGAACATGTGGAGAAGCACTTCACGGCGACGGCGGCGGTGCGCGACATCGTGATCGGAATGTCTGATGGGTTGACGGTGCCGTTTGCGCTGGCCGCGGGACTGACGGGGGCGGTGGCTTCGACGGCGATTGTGGTGACCGCGGGCCTGGCGGAAATCGCGGCGGGCTCGATTGCGATGGGCCTGGGCGGCTATCTGGCGGCGAAGACGGATACAGAGCATTACGCGTCCGAGCTCGACCGGGAATATCGCGAGACAGTGGAGCTACCGGAGATTGAGACCGAAGAAGTGGCGAAAGTTTTTCGCGACTACGGGCTTTCCGAACCGCAGATGGCGCCGATTGTGAAGACGATCACGGCGGACCAGAAGAAGTGGGTGGATTTCATGATGCGGTTTGAACTGGGGCTGGAGCAGCCGGACCCGACTCGCGCGGGGCGCAGCGCTGGGACGATTGCGGCGTCCTACATCGCGGGAGGATTGATACCGCTGGCGCCGTACATTTTGATTCATCGCGATATACACACGGCGCTGATTTGGTCGGTGGTTGTGACGCTGCTCGCGCTTTTTATTTTTGGCGGAATCAAGGGACACTTCACCGGCGTGAAGCCTTTGCGCGGCGGAATGCAGACGGTACTGGTGGGCGGATTAGCGGCGGCTGCGGCGTTTTTTATCGCGCGATTGATTAGTTGACGGTGCGGCGCCGCTCACTGCTTTGCAAAGCCAACGGCAGGCGAGGCGAGCCTCGCCCTAAACCAAAGCGGCGGCAAGCCGCCGCTCTCCTTGAACTGTAGTGAGGATCTTGCCGACGCAGGCACGGCATGCCGTGCCCCTACGCCCGCTTCAAAATAGTGTGTTGCTGGGCTACTGGTTTTCCGGCGCGGCACCCAGATTGCCGAAGGGCCAGAGGCCGAAGGCTTTTAGTATTCCGTCCTCGTGATGATCAATTAGCATTTTCGCGGTTTTTTCCTGGGGCCATGGACTGGCCAGACGATCCGGGCGATCGGCGATCCAGAAGGCGGCGAGAGCCATGACAGTGGCGTTGCGATCGAGGATGTCCGCCTGGACTTTGTCGAAAGTATCCACCGGAGAGTGATGCGTGTATTTGTAATCCGGTGAATCCTGATTGAGATTGATGGCGGGAAGGCCGGCGAGAGTGAAGGGGCCGGTATCGGTGCCGAATTCAGCTTCGTCGTCTACTTTTAAATCGCCGAACGCCTGCAAAGAAGTGGCGAATTTCTGCACGGCGGGAATCAGATCGTCGTGGCCGCCCATCTGGAAGCCGGTGACGGGGCCTTGGCCGAAATCGAGGATCAGAGCCGCGACGTAGTCGGACATGTCGCTCTGATGAGCTTTCACATAGGCGAGCGAACCGAGGAGGCCTTGTTCTTCGCCGGTGAAAAGGATGAAGCGGATGGTGCGGCGGGGCTTGAATCCGGATTTGATGATGGCTTCGGCGGCGCCTAGAGTCACTGTGGCTCCGCAGCCGTTGTCGGTTGAACCGGACGCCAGATCCCAGGAATCGAGGTGGCCGCCCACGACGATGATCTGGTCCGGATTTTCCGTACCGCGGATTTCGCCGACCACGTTGGCGCTATCAACGGGCCCGTCGGTGACGCGGTTCTGGACATTTATTTTCAGGCGGACGCTTTTGCCGCGATCGAGGTAGCGCTCGAGCTGTTCCTGATCTTCGGCAACCATGCTGACGACGGGGATGTCGTAGTAGGCGTCGAAGCCGAGCGCGCCGGTGTGCGTGAGGTGCATGCCCGCGGCTTTGCGGCCGCCCTGGCCACCGATGATGGCGACCGCGCCGGCTTCATGCGCGGCTTTCAGGAAACCACCGAATTTTGCGAAGGCGCCTATGCGATCTTTTGGCGGTTCTCCCTTCTGGACGATCAGCAAAATCTTGCCGCGCCAGTTCGCGGAGTTGTTTTTCAATTCGTCGTCCAGTTGGTAGTTGTTCACCGGGACGACTTCGGCCTCGACTCCGCCTGCGGGCGTTGAACCGACCCAGCCCATGGAATCAACCATCAGTCTACGGCGAATGGGAGCGACGAGTTCGGCGTCGGCGGAGATGCGGGTCCAGCCGCGCGAAATTTTCCAGGGCTCGGTGTGGACATTTTCGAGACCGATGGATTTCATTTTGTCCTCACCCCAGGCAATTGCGCGCGCGGCTTCGGGCGAGCCGGTAACGCGGGCGCCGATGTCGTCACTGAGTTCTTCGAGATATTCGTAGGTGTGCGTCTCCATCGTGCCGGCGCCGGCAACAGCGGCGAGCGCTTTTAAGGTGCCGTCGTCGGTGGTGGCGGCAGCTTGATTTACGGCGCCCGGCGCCGAGGTGGCTGGGAGCGCGAAGATAAAGAGAAACATCGCGACACACAAGAACGCGAAGGCTTTGCGAGTCATGCGGAAGACCCCTTTCGATTTATTGCGATTTGCAAAATGCGAAGGAATAAGGATAGGACGGTATTGCATTCCGCCCAAGTTTTTCTTTATGGTGGAAGCGGCAAGCGGGCCCAGATGCTTGGGGTCCGAGGATTGGGCCATTGCGGCAAGTGCGTGACAATTTCGACGTAAACCCCAACTGCATTTGTTGCATCTATATACAGGGAAGCATGAGCGCGACTCCGCAAGAGCTGCGAAACACTAATTGCCTCAGCTTACGTCAAATACCATAATCGCCGTAGCGCCAACGTAGCGCGCCAAGCGATACAACGAACTGAAAGTGGATTAAGGAGAGATAGCCATGGAAAGCAGTAGCATCAAGATTCGCCGCTGGATCGCCACAGTGGTGGTGCTGGCAGCATTTGCGGGGGGCGCCCTCCTCTCGCAGGGATTCAGGAATTGGGCGGACCACACGGTGTTCGGTTCTCCGCGCGAGCCCATCGCCATCGCGCAAAATGCGCTACCGGTGAGTTTGGGAAATTTTGCGAACGGATTTTCGGCGGTGATCAAGCCGGCGCTCCCCGCGGTGGTGAACATCCGCACGTCAAAATTGGTGAAGCCGCAGGCCAATCAGATGTCGCCATTTTTCAACGATCCATTTTTCCGCCAGTTTTTCGGCAATCAGTTTGGCAACGGCACGCCGCACGCGGAGCGGGAGCAAGCTTTGGGTTCGGGTGTGATCATCACTTCGGACGGAACGATTCTGACGAACAATCACGTAATTGACGGAGCCACGGACATCAAGGTGCAGCTCAGCGATAAACGTGAATTTCAGGCGAAGCTTATCGGAGCGGATCCCAAGACGGACATCGCGGTGCTGAAGATCCAGGCCAAAGATTTACCGACCCTTCCGCTAGGCGATTCCCGGCAGTTGCAGGTGGGAGATTTGATATTCGCGATCGGCGATCCGTTTGGGATCGGTGAAACAGCCACGATGGGTATCGTGAGCGCGACGGGCCGCGGCCAGTTGGGCATCGAGGACTATGAAAATTTCATCCAGACCGATGCGGCGATCAATCCGGGAAATTCCGGCGGAGCGATGATTGATATCCACGGCAACCTGGTGGGCATCAACACCGCGATTCTTTCGCACGGATCGGGCGGCAACGAAGGCGTTGGTTTCGCGATTCCGATGAGCATGGTGAAGCCGGTGATGGACCAGATTCTGGAACACGGCAAGGTTGTGCGCGGGTATCTCGGCGTGTACATACAGGACGTGACCCCGGACATTGCGAAGGCATTCAATTTCACCGGAAACGGCGGCGCGCTGGTCGGAGATGTTTCGCCAAATACGCCCGGAGCACGAGCAGGATTGAGGAAGGGCGATATCATCGTGAAACTCGATGGGCAGACGGTTAGCGATTACACCGCGCTGCGGCTCAACATTTCGGAGATGGCTCCCGGCACGAACGTTAAGTTGGGTGTCTGGCGCGACGGCAAGATGCAGGACGTCAACGTGACGCTTGGCGAGTTGCCGGAAAAGGCCACCGCCGAGAACAATAGCGACGAAGGCGAAGGCGGCGGGTTGCAGGGAGTGGAAGTGCAGGACCTGACGCCAGATATCGCCCAGCAGATTAATGTCCCTCCCGGGACCCATGGAGTGGTGGTCACGTCGGTGGATCCGTCCAGCCCCGCCGCTTCATCGCTCTCAAACGGCGACGTGATACAGGAAATCAATCACAAGCCGATAAACAATGTGAGCGAGTACAGGCAGGTGATGGCGAGTGTTGGCAAGCAGCCCGTATTGCTGCTGGTGAACCACGGCGGGCGCACTCTCTACACGGTGGTGGAACCGCAATAAGCAACTGGCAGCGCCAGCTCAGGTCTTAAAAGAGGTCCGTGAACGGGGCATGGCTGCACAGAAGCCATGTCCCCATTTACGTCACATCCAAACATTAAAATCCGCAACTGACCCAGCCCAGTCGGGTTAAAATCCAAGTATAGGAGCAGGCGCGGTGTTCGGCACTTGGGTCGCAGTAGACCGAAGGGCTAACCTCCTCTCAAGCCCCACGGCTTGGGTTATCGCTTTCAGCACGACTGGGGGTAGAATGGTACTCGAGTCCTATTCTCCCCAGCCCTTCGTTCTAGTACTAAATTACTGTCAGCCGCATTTCTGTCTAAACGCATCCTAATTTCGGTACAAGGAATCTGGTGATCGTCATGGCGCGGATTACAAATCGAGCTGTCTTCAATGCATCGCTGCTGCCGGAGGCGCAACCCCGTTGGGATCTCTTCAGCGCTGGATTTGGGTTGCAGGTGCTTGTCGTGACGGCCCTGGTGATAATTCCGCTGTTGATGCCGCAGAAACTAAACATTGTGCAACATTATTGGATAACTCCGGTGGAGGCGCCGCCGATTGTGGCCTGGAAGCCCCAGCCGGTGCAGCCAGCGAAGGCGGCTCCGATAAAGCGCGAGGTTGTGAAAGAAGCGCCTAAGCCAACGCCGACTCCTGTGGTGGAATTACCGAAACCGAAGATTTACGCGCCGGTGGCGACGGCGCCTGTTGTGAGGACTGCGCGGAAGAACGTTCCGGCGCCCGATATGGCCGAAGTGGCGAAGGCGTTCCCTGACCCCGCGCCGCCGATGTCCATGGGCAGCTCCGCGATACCGACTTTGAAGAAACCGCGAGAGGCGGTGCAGACCGGCGGGTTTGGCGACCCGAACGGCTTGCCGGCCAACACGAGAACCGGCCACGCAGCCAACGTGAACGTGCTTGGCGGGTATGACATGCCGACGGGACCGGGAAACGGGAACGGCACGGGCGGTTCGAAGGGTGCAAAGGGCGTAATTGCGAGCACGGGGTTTGGTAACGGCGTTGCAGTGGGCAGCACCGGCGGCGCCCCGCATGGAAAAGTGGAACAAGGCGGCTTCGGCGATGAGAGCGCGGCGGTGGCGGCACCGAAGGTGAGGCAGACCTCAGTACAGACGAATTTCAAGAAACTGGAGATCCTGGTAATTCCGACGCCGACTTATTCGGAAGAGGGACGCGCGAAAAAGATTGAAGGTGAAGTGCTGTTGCAAGTGGTCTTTACCGCCTCGGGCGACGTAAAAGTATTGCGGATTGTACAAGGGCTAGGGCACGGTCTGGATGAAGCTGCCCAAAACGCGGCCCGGCAAATTCGCTTTAGACCAGCACAACAGGACGGCCAACCAGTGGATTCGACCGCCATCGTCCACATTGTATTCAGCTTGGCGGACTGAAAGGGGAATGGAGATGCGCACGTGCAAGAGTATTTGCTTTGCGTTTATTCTGGCCGCCACAGTGGCTGGGACGGTTTCCGCACAAACCACCCAGACCGCGGATCAGACGCAGCCGCAAGCTGGGACTTCTACTGCCGCGCCGGTGGTGACGGTTGATCAAGCAATCGATCGCCTTATTGCCCGCGAACACGATGAAGTAGCGACGATCCGGCGATTCAGTCCGCTTATCGAGACATACATTCAAGATATGAAAGCCGACAAGGAAATGGGTGCGATCCCGGTGAAGGATCACTATTTTCTGGGTCAGGCCGACCTTTCGAAGGGAATCGTGGACAACACGATGCTGCACCCGCGAAAGGGCAAGTTCGACCAATTCAACCCCCTCTCGCACATGGGAGGCTTCTTCACTTCGTCGTATGTGCCCGAAGGTTTTCTGCAGATGATTTACATTGACACCAGCGGGTTCGATCGCCAGCACTATCAGTTCGATTATGTCCGGCGCGAATTCCTCGGCGAAGTGCGCTGCGCCGTCTTCGATGTGACACCGCTTCCAAAATCGGGAAAGGGACGATTCAAGGGTCGCATCTGGGCCGAAGACCAGGGTTTCACGATTGTGCGATTCAATGGTGTTTATACGCCGATCGCCGGAATCAACGGATTCAACCTGCATTTCGACAGCTGGCGCTTGAACGTACAGCCGGGTTTGTGGCTGCCGGCCTACATTTATAGTCAAGAATCGGATTTGAAGGATTTTCTGGGTGGAGACATTCGCTTCAAGTCGCAAACACGCCTGTGGGGCTACAACCTGAAGAACGTGGGCCGCCAGGAAGAATTCACCGAGATGACCATCGAGGCTCAGAATTTCCAGGATGATACGGCGGTGAAGCAAACCGACAAGTCGCCCATCGAAGCCGAGCGCGAATGGCAGCACGCGGCTGAAATAAACGTGCTGGACCGCCTGCAGCGCATCGGCTTGCTCGCGCCTCCGGGAACTGTGGATAAAGTGATGGAAACGGTGGTGAACAACCTGGAGGTTACCAACAACCTCGACGTCGAACCTGAAGTTCACTGCCGGGTGCTCTTGACCGGTACCCTGGAAATGTTCTCAATTGGGCATACCATCGTGCTGAGCCGCGGCTTGCTGGACGTGCTACCGGACGAAGCGAGCTTGGCCACGATGCTGGCGCAGGAATTGGCGGACATCATAGTGACGAAGCCGTCCACCGATCAGTGGGGCTTTAACGACACGACGAACGTCTCGACCACCGAAGCTTTGTCTCATTTCTCGTTTAAGGACAGCCCGGCTCAGGTACAGATGGCCAACGAAAAGGCTTTGCAACTGCTGAAGAATTCGCCGTACAAAGACAAACTGGGAACGGCCGGCTTGTTCTTGAAGCAGCTTGATGCCGAGTCGAAGAACCTGCCCGCCTTGATTAACCCACACCTCGGGAATCGGGTGTACTTGAGTTCGGGACTACTGAGCTCGGCGCCAGCCCTGGATCCCAACAAGATTGACCAGATCTCGGCGCTCCCCGTGGGCGCGCGCATCAAGCTCGACCCCTGGAACGATCATGTCGAGTTGGTGAAGGCTAAGCCCGTGCCGTTGCTTTCGGCGCGGGAGAAAATGCCTTTTGAAGTTACGCCGTTCATGCCGTTCCTGACGCGCTACGAGAAGCCTGGCTCGGGCGTCTCGGCGGACCCGGCGAAGGCGGATTTGGCCAAGAAGGATCCGCAACAGCCTCAACAGCAACAGCAGCAATAATTCGAATTTCCCCCGAATTACCCGGCGGTTGGAGGCCATCCAGCCGCCGTTTTTTTTACGAGAATCTCCCAACGCCACATAGACCGCAGCTTGGAATTGTTCTGGGATACGTGCGCGGCGACTTCAGGAATGAGCAGTGGCACGGAAAATCAGACCGCTGCGGAAACGGCGCGTTCGCGAGTCGAGAGCTATCTCTCGAACTCGGCTAGTTATTGAGCGGGAGACGCAGACGGGCTTCCGAACCTTTTTCCGTTTTGCGATTTTCCAATGTGAGTGAGCCGCCGTGCGCTTCGGCGATTTGCCGGCTGAGGACCAAGCCGATCCCGGAACCGCCCTGCTTGGTGGTGAAAAAGGGCACGAAAAGGTTTGCGGCGCTGGGAATTCCCGGGCCATCATCCTGCACCCATACTTCGATGCTGCCGTTTTCGCGTTCCCAGCCGACGCGGACGCCGCCGCCGGTTTCCAGCGCGGCATCTACCGCGTTGTGCAGAAGGTTGATCAGCAGCTGCTCGAGCTGATCGGGATCGGCTTGAATCTGTGTTTCCGGGCCGGCCTCGAGTTTCACCGGGAGGCGAGGCTCCAGACCCACCACACGCCGAATCCATACACCAACGTCCACGGAACGAAAAACGGGCGGCGGGAGCTTGGCCAGACGCGCGTACGCGTTCATGAAACGCGCGAGGCCGTCGGTGCGCGCAGCGATCACGTTGAGGCCGCTGCGCATGTCTTCCTGCCAATCGTCGGCGCGATCTTTTCGTCCGAGGACGCTGCCTAAATTTTCGGCTACAGATTTAATCGGCGCGAGAGAATTGTTCAACTCGTGGCCCAGCACACGGATCAGACGCTGCCACGCCTGGCGTTCTTCATCGCGAAGTGCGCGGCTCAAATCGGTGATTACGAGAAGCTGATGCGGCAGGCCGCCCTCGCGGAAACTGCCGCGGTGGATTTCCCAGCGTCCGGACTTTCCGGGGAAGGCGATTTGCGCGATGCGCGGCGTTTCGCCATCGAGACATTCCGAAAGCCCCAAATCCCCGGCGGTGCGGCCGAGTAGCCGCTCTTCCGGCTGGCTGAGGATGCGTTCGCCGGCGCGATTGACCAGGCGCAGACGGCCGGCGCCGTCGAAGGCGAAGACCGCGACGTCAATCTCTTCCATCACTTTGCGCAGCAGCGCGGTGGCCTCGAGAGCGCCGAGCCTTTGCCGCCGCAGCGTTTCGCCGAGCGCGTTTACCTCCCAGAGCACTTCGCCGAGGACGTCTTCACGATTGGCGCCGCGAGCACGGATGGAGAAATCGCCTTCGCGCAAGGCGGCGAGAAGATTGGAAAGCGTGCGCAAAGGAAACATGACGCGGCTTTGCGCGGAGAAGGCAAAGCTGAGCCAGGCGATGACCATCACGACCGTGAGAGTCCACTGCAGCTTCGGAGAAAAATTGCCGGTCCACAAAAGAATCAGCGCAACGGCCGTGCCGCCCAGCCCCGCGGCGAGGGCGAGAAGTAGAATCCGGCGCTCGTAGAGAAGAGGGCTCAAAGGCTATATTTTTGCAGGCGGCGATAGAGCGCGCTGCGGCTGAGGCCGAGAGCTTTGCTGGCGTGGCTGACGTTGCCGCCGAACCGGGCGAGTGCTTTCTGAATCAAGACGCGCTCGACGTCTTCGATGCTCATTTCGTCCAGGCGCAACGAGGCTTCGCGGGCGGGACGCAGTCCCAGGTCGCTGGCGCGCACGGCAGAACCTTCGGCCATCAGGACAGCGCGCTCGACGGAGTGGTCGAGTTCGCGAATATTGCCGGGCCAGGGATGATCGAGCAGGACCTGCAGCGCCACAGGTTCGAATCCCTCGAGATGCTTGCGATAGCGCTGCGCCGATTGCCGCAGAAAATGATGCGCGAGCAATGGGATATCTTCCTTGCGTTCGCGCAACGCGGGCAGATGAATTTCAATCGTGTTCAGGCGGAAAAGCAAATCTTCGCGGAAGCGGCCGGCGGTTACTTCGGTCTGCACTTCCGCGTTGGTGGCGGAGATGATGCGGACATCTACGCGGCGCGTGGTTGAAGAGCCGACGCGTTCGAGTTCGCCGGTTTCGAGCGCGCGGAGCAGTTTGGCTTGCAGATTCATCGGTACGTTTGCAATTTCGTCGAGGAAAAGCGTGCCGCCATCGGCGAGCTCGAACCGGCCCACGCGATCGGACTTGGCATCGGTGAACGCGCCTTTCACGTGGCCGAACAATTCGCTTTCGAAGACGCCTTCGGGCAGGCCTCCGGCATTTACGGTGACGAGCGGCCGTCCCGAGCGCGGAGAAAGCGCGTAGAGCGTGCGCGCCACTACTTCTTTGCCGGTACCATGCTCGCCGGTGATCAAAACGTTGGCATCGGAAGGGCCGACGCGCGCGATCAAGTCCATCACCGGACGCATCGCTGCTGATTCCGCGATCATTACCGGGCGGCCATCGGCGCGCAGGAGGCGATTTTCGGCTTCGAGGCGCTGGCTTTTGCGCAGCGCTTGCGACAGTTCGATTTGTGTTTTGAGAATGGCGAGGAGCCGCGCGTTTTCCCACGGCTTCTGCACGAAATCTTTTGCACCGCGGCGCATCGCTTCGACAGCGAGTTCGAGGCTGCCCCAGGCGGTCATGACGATGATGGTCAGCGTGCTGTCTTTCGCTCGAATATTGGAAAGAAGATCGAGACCTTCCTGGCCGGAAGTCGTGTCTCGCGCGTAGTTCAAGTCCATCAGCAGCGCGTCGAATTCGCGCGCTTCGAGCGCGGACATTACCGCGGCAGGCGAAGCGACCGTCTCCGTTTCAAATCCTTCACCCTTAAGCAAGAGACGGAGGGCTTCGCGGATGTCCGGCTGATCGTCGGCGACAAGAATGCGGGTGCGTGGTTGATTGGTTGGAGTCATGGCGCGAAAGGTATCTCCCTGAATTTTACTTCTGATCTCGTTCGGAAATGTATCGGACGCGTAATTCATTTTTTCCCTCACTCATAGCGTAATGCGACCAGCGGATCCACTTTGGTGGCGCGGCGCGCTGGAAAATAGCAAGCGGCTAGCGCGACGAGAGCCAAGCCGGCCGCGACGCCCGCGAACGTTAACGGATCGCGAGCCTTAATGCCGTAAAGCTGGCTTTCGAGATATTTCATCACCAAGAGCGAGCCGAGCAGTCCCAGCGACAAACCCATGCCGGTGAGCTTCATCCCGTCGCCGACGATCATGCGCAGGACGTCTGCGGGTTCCGCGCCCAGCGCCATGCGGATGCCGATCTCGTGCGAACGTTGCGTAACGGCGTAGCCCATCACGCCGTAAATTCCGATGGCAGCCAATAACGCGGAGACGACGGCGAAAAACGCGAGCAGCGTCATATTCAGGCGGCGCTGCGCGAGGACCACGCTCAAATAATCGTCCATCGTCTTGACGTCCGTAACCGGCTGATTGGGATCCACGCTTTCTACAGCATGCCGAACCGCGGAAGTGAGTTGCGTCGGATCGCCCGTCGAACGGACGACCAGGTGCATGACCCGCGAAGGATTCTGAGTGTCGGGAAGATAGAGCTGGGCAATTTTCGGCTCTGACCAGGCCCAGTCGCGCGTGTCGCCCACAACTCCGACAATCGTTACTGGCCCCTGATGCGGGATCGCATCCCACGGACGGAGTTGGGATGGAAAGATCAAACGAATCTGTTGGCCCACGGGATCTTCATTCGGCCAGTAACGATGCGCGAGCGCTTCGTTGATGAGCGCGACGGCTTGCGAATCCGGGCCATCGGACGAGGCGAAATCGCGGCCCTGCTCGATCGGGATTTCCATGGTATGCAAGTAACGCCAATCCGCGGTGCGATACTGAGCCGTGAAGTGTTCGCCGGAAGGAGGCATGGCGCGGCCGGCGATACCGAAGTCGCAGAAGCCGCTCCAGCCGGTGAGAGGCAGGTAATTCACCGCGCTTGCCGACTTCACTCCAGGAAGCGCGGTAGTGCGATCCACGACCGCTTGATAGAAATTCTGAAGGTTCGCCGGTTGCGGATAATGCGACTCCGGCAGGAAGATTTGCATGGTCAAGAGATTTCCGGGGTCGAAGCCCAGCGGCTCGGACATCATCAGGACAAAGCTGCGGACGAGCAGCCCCGCGCCGACCAGCAACATGAGCGAAAAGGCGACCTCGGAAACTACGAGTACTGAACGCGCGATTTGACTGCGGCGACCGCTGGTGGAGCCGCGACTGCCTTCTTTCAGCGATTCGTACAAGCGCGAGCGTGAGATTTGAATTGCCGGCGCGAGGCCAAAGAGAATTCCCGCAAGCACGGCGATCACGACCGTGAACGCGAGAACGGTTCCGTCAATTGCGATCCATTCCGGATGAGGAACTTGCCCGCGGCCGCCCGAGGGAACGGCGGCGCGCAGAACGTGGAGGCCGCCATAGGCAAGCAAAACGCCAAAGGCGGCGCCGATGAGCGAGAGGAACGCGCTTTCAGTAAGCAGTTGGCGAAGAATTCGCCGGCGACCGGCGCCCATTGAGGTGCGGATGGCAATTTCGCGTTCGCGGACAGCGGCGCGCGCGAGCATGAGGTTCGCGACGTTGGCGCAGGCGATGAGTAGAACAAATGCAACGGCAGCAAGGAGAAGAAGCAAGCCGGGCCGAAGAGTGCTGACCAGTTCTGCATGAAAGCCGACAACGCGAATACCGTTTTTCTGGTCAATGCCCGGATATTGCTTCTTCAGCCGCTCGACAATGGTGACCATTTCGGCGTTGGCTTGGGGAATCGTGACGCCATCGCGCAATCGGGCGAAAACGACCAGCTCGTGATCTTCCCGATCAAGTTGCGCGCGATTGAAGGCGAAGGGCTTCCACATTTCGAACTCCGGAGCGGTGCCGTAAAGCGAGAAATTACGCGGCAAGATTCCGATCACCGTGAATGGCTTTTCGTCCACCAGAACGCTCTTGCCGATAATTGACGCGTCGCCGCCGTAATGCCGCTGCCACAATCCGTAACTTAAAATCACTACTTGTTCATGTCCGGGCTGTTCGTCCTCGGACGTGAAATCGCGGCCGAGAATGGGGCTAACGCGCAACATGCGAAAAAAATTACCCGAGACTTGAAAGCCCCACACCTGCTCCGGCTCCCCATTGCCGGTAAGCGTGAAGTACACCGCGCGCGAGGCGGAGAGCTCCTGAAACACGTGATTCATGTCGCGCCAATCCAAAAATTCGGCCGCCGAAGCGGTTCCGCGAGTGATGTTGCGGTTCGCATCCGTTTCCCAAATCGTGACTACGCGGCTGGAATCAGGAAACGGCAGCGGTTTCAGCAGCACGCCGTTCACCAGGCTGAAAATCACCACATTCGCGCCGATGCCAATAGCCAGCGTCAAGATCGCAACGGCGGCGAAGCCCGGATTTCTCCGCAACATGCGCGCGCCATAGCGAAGGTCTTGCCAAAAGGTCCCCATAAAAGTTCGCTCCCAAGAAGCGCCGAGTGACGGGCTATTTTACTGCTTCGTCACTGTATGTCCACTGTTGAGAGATGTTACATTCCGCCGGCCCGAGCACGAATAAAAAGCAAACTGGAGCGGATGCCGCAATATGGTCCAGTGCAAGGCGCAATCACCGGCTGACGGCGGCTGCTCCTCCCGCCACGGTTTGGCCGTCCACGATCCAGCCGTCAGCTAGCTGAATGATGCGATTGCCGTAGGCCGCCCAGGCATCGTTGTGAGTCACCTGGATGATGGTGGTGCCGTCGTCGTTCAGCTTTTTCAGCAGGTCCATGATCATTTTTCCCTGACTCGAGTGGAGGCTGCCGGTCGGCTCGTCGGCGAGAATCAGTTTCGGCTTGCCGATCACGGCGCGCGCGACGGCTACCAGTTGCTGCTGGCCGCCGGAGAGTTGATTTGGGAAGAGGGATTTTTTGCCGACAATCTGAAAACGGTCAAGAACGTCCGCAACCATACCTTCGCGCTCGGTTTTCTTGATGTCGCGGTAAGAAAGCGGCAGGTCGAGATTTTCGGCGACTGTAAGATTGTCGAGCAAGTGGTACTGCTGGAAGACGAAGCCGATGTATTTTTTGTGCAGTTCGACGCGGCGACGGTTGTCGAGTTTGTGGACGGCGTTATCGAGCAGATGGTATTCGCCCTTCCAGGCACCGTCGAGCATGCCAATGATGCCCATGAGCGTGGACTTTCCTGCGCCTGACGGCCCCATGACGGTGATGAAATCGCCTTCGCGGATCTCGAGGTTGATGCGGCGGAGCACCCACGTTTTGCCCGCGCCCGATTCGTAGAATTTTTCGACGTCAATCAGCTTGATCACTGTTTGTCTCCCCATAGCGCACGATGTGCGCCTAGCTTTCTCAGCAGATCACTTAAGTTTTGCCGTAAGCGTCATTCGTATCGCAACGCGACCATGGGATCCACTCGCATCGCGCGGCGCGCCGGAACGTAACAAGCCACCAGCGTCACTACCATGAGCAACGCAGTCACCGCCGCGTATGTTCCGAAGTCGAGCGCGCTCACCGCGAATAGCATGGACTTCATGGAGCGCGTGACGAAGTATGACGCAACCAGTCCCACGAGAGCGCCGCAACCAGCAAGGCGCGTCCCTTGCCACAAAATTTGCGCGAGCACGTGGCGCGGCTGAGCTCCCAGCGCCATGCGAATGCCGATCTCGTTGGTGCGCTGCGCGACGGTGTACGAGATGACTCCGTAGATGCCGATGACGGCGAGTGTGAGCGCCAGACCGCCGAAGAGCACGAGCAAAATCATTTGAAAGCGAGGCTGGGAAACCGAGGCGGCGAGGATTTCGTCGAAGCGCCGCACATTGAAGACCGGCAGATTGTGATCGACGTTTTGCACCGCGCTCACGAGCGCCGGAGCGATCTGCGAAGGATTCGCCGGTGTGCGCACGGCGATCGTGAAGAACGTCCAAGGATCCTGCGCGTACGGGGCGTAAAACATTGGTTTGGGCGGCTCGCCGAGTTTGTGCTGATGAATGTCGCCAACGATTCCGACAATCTGGAGCCATTGGTTTGTGCCATCAATCTGAAGGCGCTTGCCGATGGGATCTTCGCCGGGCCAATAAACGCGGGCCATCGCATGATTGATTATTGCCACGCCGGGCATATCCGCGCTATCGGTCTGGTGGAATTCGCGGCCCTCGATCAAGGGAATATTGAGAGTGTGGAAATAGCCGGGGCTGACGACGGTGTAGTCGGGGCTTTCCTGCTGCGCGGGAGAATCCGGCGGATAAGTGTGACCTTCGACCGTCACACTACGCGAACTGGAGCCGGGACTAAGCGGCAAGCGCGTGACGATCGCCGTTGATTGCACGCCGGGAACCGCTTGGATATTTTCCAGTATTTGCTCAACAAATTGTGTGCGCTTGGCGGGCTGTTCGTATCCGGTTTGAATCAACGATAGCTGCATCGCCATAACGCCGCTGGGATTGAATCCAGTTGGGACGCTGTTGAGGCGGACAAAACTTCGCATCAGCAGGCCGGCGCCGCACAAAAGGATCAGCGCCATAGCAATTTCCGCGAGGACGAGGGCTGTCTGCGCGCGCTGGCGGCCAGCGGTCATGGTGCCACGTGCGCTGGCCGCTTTTAGCGTTTCGTTCAAGTCTCCATGGCTGCTTTGTAATGCAGGCACTAAACCGAAAAACATTCCGGCCAGTATCGAGAGCGCAAAGGCGAACATGAGCAATGTTGCATTTAATTGCAGATGGACCATGCCACGCAACTCGGCCGGCACGAGTGCCGCCAAGGGGCGGAAGCACCAACTGGCCACGACGATTCCGGCCACCCCACCGGCGACTGAAAGCAGGACGCTTTCGGTGAGCAATTGCCTGGCAACACGCGTGGCGCTGGCGCCCAATGCGCGGCGAATCGCGAGTTCGCGGTGCCGCGCACTGCCCCGCGCCAGCAGGAGGTTGGCAATATTGGCGCAAGCGATGAAGAGCACGAGCGCGACGGCGCCGAGCAGAAGCAAGAGCGCGGGGCGAAGGTCGCCAACTTCGTACTCTTGCAAAGATTGGACGCGAATCGTCGCACTCTGATCGGCGCCGGGATTTTGCTCGCCGATCTGGCGAAAAAGCGCGGTCATCGGCGCTTCCCCTTGAGTGGGAGTGATACCGGGCTTGAGGCGGCCGTAGGTATCGAAATAATGGGCGTCGAAACGGGCGGACGGATCCGCATTCGGCTCCATTGGATGCGAGGGAACAGTGAAGCGCGCGGGAACCCATAGTTGCGCGTTGTCCGGAAAGTCGAATTCAGGCGGCATGACGCCAATGACCGTGTGGGGCTCGCCATTCAATAGCACGGTGCCGCCTAGAATTTCGCGGTTGCCGCCGAACTGCGAGCGCCAAAGCGCATTGCCCAAGACCACGACATTCTGTTCTTCACTGGCCGCATCTTCTGGAGCAAACCCACGGCCGATCATGGGGTTAATGCCGACCAAGCGAAAGAAATTCCTGGACGCCACTGCTCCGTATACGCGTTCGGGCCGTTCTCCCGCGGACAAGTTGAAATTCCCTCCGCGGATTGCGGTGACCTCGTCGAAAACTTTTTGCTCGTGCTGCACACCGACAAATTCTGCGGGGGCAAAGGATCCCACCTCGCCATCTTGGTTTGGCCCGAAAGTTACGAGGCGCTCGGGATGCGGAAACGGAAGAGGGCGCAACAGCAGCGCGTAAACCACGCTGAAAATGGCGACGTTGGCGCCGATGCCAAGCGCGAGGGTAAGGATCGCGATGGCGGTGAACCCCGGGTTCTTCAAGAGCGTTCGGATGCCGAAGCGCAGATCCTGAAGCAACGATTCCATTTGCCTTCCGTTCCTTCGCTGAGCCGCGCTGGCTATGCGACAGCGATGGCGATGAGCGTCGCGTCGTCGTGCCAGTGACCACGGCAGAATTCCGCGACCACGCTTAAAACCTTTTTTTGCAAATTCTCCGCGGATAAATCGCGGTTTTCCACGAGCAACTGGAGCAGGCGCGCTTCGCCGAATTCTTCGCCTTCGGGATTCGGCGCTTCCGTGACTCCGTCGGTGAAAAGCAGCACGCGATCACCGGGCCCCAGATCATAAGTGCCCATGTCAAAAGCCTGCACCGGAAATACGCCGAGAATGCCACCGCCTTCACGCAGGCGATCGTGAGTGCCATCGTTTCGCACGACGATCGGAGCGTTGTGGCCGGCATTGGTATAGCGCAACTGGCGGGTCGCGCCGTCAAGCTGCGCATAGAAAAAAGTGATGAAGCGATCGTTCGCGATGTTGTGGCAAATGAGCGAATTTAGTTTGTCGCAGAGATTGTCGGGAGACATCGCGGGTGACGCAAATCCGCGGAAAGCGGCTTGCAGATTCGACATTAGAAGCGCTGCGGGCAGACCCTTGCCAGCCACGTCGGCGATGCAAACGCCTAAAGTCTCTCTACCGAACGGCAGAACGTCATAGTAATCGCCGCCGACGACCCGCGCGGGCTGCCAGGCGCCGGCGATTTCGTATCCCTGCATCTGGGGAATGTCCTTCGGTAAGAATCCCTGCTGAATGGAACGAGCCTCGGCGATCTCGCGATCCTGCGCGCGCGTGTTTGCGGCGGCTTGCTGCTTCGCTGCGCGGCGGTCGCGGCCGATCTGGAGCTGCTTTTGCAAAATTTCGAGCAGGCGGGCATTTACCCACGGCTTCTCGACGAAGTCGCCGATGCCCTGTTGCATGGCTTCGACGGCAAGACCGACCGACGCCCAGCCGGTCATCACTACGATAGGAGGCGCGTTCTCGGCGGTTTTCAGCCGGGCGAGCAAGTCGAGGCCCTCGCGGCCAGAGGTCGTGTCACGCGCATAATTCAGGTCCATCAGGATGACGTCAAATTCCTTTTGGGTGATCGCTTCGAAAAGCGCGGCGGGCGATGTCACCGCTTCCGTCAGATAGCCATGGCCTTTGAGAAGCAGGCGCAGGGCTTCCAGGACGTCCGGCTGGTCGTCGGCGATGAGAACGCGGGGTTGCGTTACGGCAAATTCGCTTGTGGTTTCCAGAGCCATGGTCGGCATCGGTTGAGCTGCCCTATTGTGACCGCGTAAGTCGGGGCGCCGTTCGGGAGCCTTCCGAATATGGGCAGGTGGGATTCCAGCAGTGGATGAATATAAAGCTTTTATTTACAGTAAATTAACGAAGACGAGAACCGCTTCGATGAGCCAGCTTGACCAGTTGCGGGAAAGATTGTTGCGAAATCGAACAGTAGCCGACACGCTCGGTTTTTTCGCTCCACTCAGCAAACCAATACACGCGCACGCTGGCCTACTCGTAGCGTAACGCCACCATCGGATCGACACGCATGGCGCGACGAGCTGGAATGAAGCAGGCGGCGAGCGCGACGACGGCTAACACGCCAGTGACGAACACATAAGTGACGGGATCGTGAGCGCTGACCGTGAGGAAACTTCCGACGATGCGACCGGCCGCGAGGGCGCCGGCGATTCCCACAGCCAGACCAACCGCGACGATCAAAAATCCTTCCCGGAAGATCATTCCTAGAATATCCAGCGGCTGCGCGCCGAGCGCCATGCGCACTCCAATTTCGTGAGTTTTCTGGCTGGCCACGTACGAGACAACTCCGTAGACACCGACAATTGCGAGAATCAGGCCGAGGAAACCAAGCACGGCCGCCAGCACAGCCCCAATCTTGTAAAACAACATTCCATTCAGAGTGTTGAGCGCCTGATTCATCGTTTCTACGTCGAACAGCGGAAGCTGCGGCGCAAGGGACTCAATCACCCGCTCGACTTCCGGGATCATCGTTTCGGTGGCACCAGCGGTGCGAAGCTGGAGAATCTGGAGGGAGTTGCCGAGCTGATGCTGGAGGAAAGGGACGTAGAACATTGGGTTGATCTGGCCGGTCACTCCCTGGAAGCGAGCGTCTCCGGCAACTCCGACCACTTCGATGGAATGTTTGTCGTCAGTGGCCATTTTGAAGTGATGGCCAATGGGATCCGTGTTGGGCCAAAACTTCTTGGCCATTCCGTTGCTTACGATGGCTACATATTGTGCATTCTCACCGTCGGCATCCGTGAAGGTTCGTCCGTGAAGCAGAGAAATTCCCATGGTCCGAAAATAATCACCGGAAATCGTGGCGTACAAGGAGGACGGAGCAGGCTGGCCCGGAGGCGGCTGATACCCGTCGATCGAAAGGCTGTCGCCGTTATTGTAATAGCCCATCGGGGTGCTATTGGCCGCGGAAGCCGAGACGACGCCTGGAAGCACCCCTACTTGGGTCAAAAGGTTCTTATAAAAATCTCGGGTCTGCGCCTGATTGTAACCAATTTCATTGGGGTCCATCGCGAAGTTCACAACGTGATTGGGATCGAACCCCAGATCGGTCTGTTGTGCTTTGCTGAGGCTGCGGGTAAAAAGTCCGGCGATCACCAGGAGAATCAAAGAGCCCGCTACTTGCGCGACGACTAGAGTGGTTCGAAGGCGGTTCTTGCCGCCGACCACGCCGCGGCCGCCTTCGTGCAAAATCGAACTAAGATTTCCGCGCGAGGCGCGGACGGCCGGAACAATTCCGACCACGATGCCGGTTAGCAACGCTGCAGCGGTGGCGTAAGCAAAAACGCGCCAGTCGAATCCGAAATCAAAATTGATCGGCAAATCTGTCTGAATATTGATGGAAGAGAGCGCGGAGCTTCCCCAAAAACCAAGAAGCATTCCGGCCACGCCTCCCAGCAAAGCCAGCACGACGCTTTCCGTGAGCAATTGCCGAATGAGGCGGATTCGTGCGGCGCCCAAGGCAGCGCGGATCGCCATTTCGCGTTCGCGCACGGTGGCGCGCACGAGCAGAATATTCGCAACGTTCACGCAAGCAAGCAGCAACACCATTCCCGCAAGTCCGAGGAACAAACCGCCCACGGTGAGCACCGTATTATTGGGATCGGGGTTCGGTCTCGCGCGCAGCTCGGGGTAAGCCTGCACAGTCATATCCTTGTCTGAGTCGGGGTGATCCTGGGACAAACGCTGCGAAACGACGGCCAGCGCCGCTTGCGCCTGAGCAAGCGTGACGCCGGGACGGAGCCGGGCCAGGACCGGCATTCCGCGAAGCTCAGGGTTGGTCATGAAGTCGCTGGGTTGGCCTTCGATTGCGATCATTCCAAGCGGCAAATAGCCCTGTACCTTGAGGATCGGATATACGCCTTCAAAACCCTTGGGAGCCACGCCGACGATTGTGACGGGGTGGCCGTCCACGGAAACCTTGCGACCGACAATTTGGGGATCGGCGCCGAAGTGCGTTTGCCAGTAGGCATAAGACAGAACCATCACAGGATCAGCGTTCAGAACGTCGCCCTCTGAAGGCAGGATGAAGCGTCCTAGCGCCGGCTTGATTCCAAGCGCGGCGAAATAATTGCCGCTCACGTAATTGGTCATGATGCGGTCGGCTTTGCCGTCCACACCCAACCCATCCATCCCGAAAACGTAGCCGAACACGTCGGAAAAGACGCCGGACGTCTGCTGCTGAATGTCGCGATAGTCCGCTGTAGAGAATTGCGTCTGCTGGCGCTGGTGCTGCTGCTGAAACGCCAGGACTGTGATTTGCGAGGGGTTATTTACAGGCAACGGCCTCAGGAGGAACGCATCCACCATGCTGAATATGGCGGTGTTGACGCCGATACCCAGCGCGAGCGTGATGATCGCGACGATCATGAATCCCGGATTTTTCGCCAGCGTGCGGATGCCGTAGCGGATGTCTTGCAGCAGAGTTTCCATGGTTAACTCCGTAATTCGTGATTAGTGAATCGCAACTCGTGACACCGACGCCGGCACTGCGGGGCCGTCGTCACTGCTGAGCCGCTGGTACTGAGCAATCGCCTTTAAGCAATCACTTCCGGGAACTCGGGGTATTACTCGTAGCGCAGGGCCACGATCGGGTCCACGCGCATGGCGCGCCGCGCCGGGATGAAACAGGCCGCGAGCGCGACGAGCGTCAACAGAAACGCGACGCCGAGAAAAGTGAGCGGGTCGGTGGCGCTGATGCTATAGAGCAGTTTCGCCATCAGACGAGTGAGCACCAGCGCTCCAGCGAGCCCGATAGCTACACCGACTAGCGCCATGCGCGCGCCTTCGCCGAGTACCCAGCGCAGCACGTCGCTCTGGCGCGCGCCCAGCGCGATGCGAATGCCGATTTCGTGCGTCCGCTGGACGACGATGTAAGAAACCACACCGTAAATACCCACACTGGCGAGCAACAACGCCACGGCCGCGAACGCACCCAGCAGAATCATCGAGAAGCGCTGCGCCAGGACCGACTGGTTGTAAACGATATCGTCCATCGTCCGGGGGCTGAACATCACCTCTTCACTGTTCATCTGCTGGATATCGCGGCGGATGGCAGGAGCGAGCGCGAGCGGTGCGCCGGCCGTGCGCACGACCACCGTCGTACTGCGGCTGGCGCGCGACATGTATTTATCCGGGATCTGCCGGAAGGGAATATAGAACTCGGCGTGCATCGCCTCTTTGTCGTCCAAGCCCCATTGCTTTACGTGGGGCACCACTCCGACAATCGTGGCGGGACCGCCCACATAATCGTCCACAATCATTTTTCCGATGGGATCTTCCCCGGGAAAATATTTAGCGACGAAATCTTCGTCTACCACAATGACGCGCGGCGCGGTTTCTGTGTCACCGGATGTAAAGAATCGCCCGCGCACGAGCGGGATTCCCATCACGCTGAGATAATCGGGCTCAACTTCGGACCAGATCGACCAGTCCTTGTCGTTGTCACCTTGCGGTTTGGGGCGACCGGGGATCCAGAAGGGATCTTCGGAGTCGTCCCACATGGGCAGCGAGCCTCGCAACAGAGAGACGGACTGCACGCCCGGAATGGCGGCGAGGCCATCATGCAATTGCAACAGCGAGGCCCGGACGGACGGTGCAGAGGCGTTATCCATCGCAGGAGGCAGGGCGACATAAAATATCAGCACGTTGTGGGGATCGAATCCTGGATTGACGCTCCAGAGTCGCGACAGGCTGCGCAGCATCAACCCCGCGCCGATCAGCAGCACGACGGCCAGGGCCATTTCCGTGACCACAAAAATTCCCTGCGCGCGATGCCGCGAGCCGCTCGAGCCTCGGCCGCCTTCTTTCAAAGTGTTTTGCAGATCGGGTTGCGAAGCCTTTAATGCCGGCGCGAGCCCAAAGAGAATTCCCGAGAGCAGCGAAATCGCCAGGGTGAAGAAAAGCACACGGCCATCGAGCCGCACGTCTTGCGCGCGGGGAAGCGTATTCGAAACCAGGCTGAGAACTCCCTGCAAGGTCCACGACGCCAGCAGTAATCCCAGCGCGCCACCGGCCAGCGCAAGCAGAGTGCTTTCGGTCAGGAGTTGGCGCAGCACACGTCGGCCGCTCGCGCCGAGCGCGGAACGAATGGCGAACTCGCGGGCGCGGCCCGTGGAACGCGCGAGCACCAGATTCGCGACGTTGACGCACGCAATCAACAACACGAAACCCACCGCCGCGAGCAGCACAAAAAGAAAAGGTTTGATTTCGCCAATCATGCTTTCCTTCAGCGACATCACCGTGATGCCCGAATCCTTGTCCTCCTTCGGATAGGCTTCGGCGAGTTGGTTCACGATGGAATCCATATCTGAGCGAGCCTGCTCGATGGTTACGCCAGGTTTCAGCCTGCCAATGGCCTTCATTCCCAGGCCGGCAGAGCGATCGTGGAATACAGGGTCTGTCCACTGGCCAACGGGAACGTATACGTCATTATTTTCGGCCAGGTTCTGTAGCTGGAGCTGAAAGGTCGCCGGAAGAACGCCGATGATAGTGTAATCCGTGCCGTCTAGAAATATGCTCTTGCCGATTACGTCCATCGCAGCGGCGAATTTGCGGTTCCACAAGCCGGCGCTGATCACGGCGACTGGCGCGGCGCCGATGTGGTCATCGTTCGCGGTGAAGAAACGGCCCGCGGCCGGGTTGACGCCCAGCACCCGGAAGAAATCAGCCGACACCATTTCGCCGCGAATATGTTCGGCTTCACCGGCGCCGGTGAGATTGAAATCGTCCTGCCGGAAAGCAGCGAGCGAGCTGAAAGTGTGGTTCTCCCGCTGCCAGTCGAGGAAATTGGGATAGGAAATCGAAGCGCGTACAAACTGCAACCTGCTTTCGTAGAGGGCGACGAGTTGCTGCGGGGCAGGAAAAGGCAGCGGCTCCAAGAGCACGGCGTTCGCTACTGAGAAAAGCGCGGTGTTCGCGCCAATGCCGAGCGCAAGAGTGAGGACGGCAACAATTGTGAAGCCGCGATTTCTCGCGAGCATTCGCACCGCGTATTTCAAATCTTGCATGAGCGTTGCCACGCCAACTCCTTAACGGCTAATACGTCTCTTGAGCGGCACAAGTTTCTGCCTCTTTCATCTAGCCACTGCGAGGCCCCGGGGTCATTCGTAACGCAGCGCGACCATCGGGTCCACGCTGGCCGCTTTGCGTGACGGCAGCCAGCCTGCCAGCAGCGCCACGGCGACGAGTAGCGCGGCGGCGATGGCGTACACGAACGGATCACTGGCTTTGACGCCGAACAAGAGCGATTCGATGACTCTGCCAATTCCGTACGCGGCGATAAGCCCCAAGACCAGTCCCGCGGCCAACATGCCGAGGATTTCGCGTACCACCATCCACGCCACGCTGTGTCGCGTCGCTCCCAGCGCCATGCGAATGCCGATCTCGCGCGTGCGTCGCGCGACGACGTAGGCCATCACCCCGTAAAGTCCCACAGCCGCAAGCAGCGATGCGAGCAAGCCGAGTGCGAGCGAAAAAACGGTCACCAGCCGGTCGGTAAACATGATGTCGTCCACCTGAGCGGTCAAAGTTCGCACGTCGTAAATCGGAAGATTGCCATCCAGCCCTTCAACAAGGTTGCGCACGCTTACGGTGAGCGCCGCGGGATCCTGGTTGGTGCGAACGTAGAATGTTGCGTTTCCGGCTAGCTTGCTCTGCGAATACGACAAGAACGCAAATGGCGGGACGGTCTGGCGGACGTCGGTATTCTTACTGTCTTTCACGACACCGACGATTTCGATGTCGACCTTCGCTTCCTTGGCATTGCCGAAACCGAAGTGCAGCCCGACGGGATTACGGCCCGCAAAGAAACGGCGAGCCATGGCTTCGTTGATGATCGCAACTTGGGGCGACGTGCTGGTATCTGCTTCGGATAATTCTCGTCCTTTCAGGAGGGGAATCCCCATGGTCGCCAGGAAGTCCGGACCCACGGCGTTGTGATCCACATTCGTATCTTCGTCTTCCTGAGCGTGATAACCCTCTACCGTGATGTTGGACGACGAATTGCTATCCGCCAGCATCGGGATTTCCGACTCGCTTACGGAACGAACTCCCGGCAATGATTCGATAGTTTTTCGGAGGCGCTCGACGAGCGAAATCGTCTGCGGCGGCGTGTAGCGGTTCAGTTCGGGCGAGATCGAAAATTCGAGGACGTGATCAGGACGGACGCCGAGATCCTGCGACTTCAGATTCAGCAAGCTGTGCGCGAAAAGGCCTGCAGCCGCCAGCAGCACAGCGGTGAGCGCAATTTGCGAAACGAGCAAGGACTTGCGTACCCGCACGTTGGCTTTTCCGCCGGAGACGTTCGTTCCTTGATCTTTCAGCACAGTCTGCAAGTCGGCGCGCGTGGCGCGAATTGCGGGTGCCAGGCCGAAGAGCGCGACCGTAAGCAGCGACACCGCGCATGCAAACAGCACAACGCGAAAATCGAGATGAGATGTAAGCCCGGAGGCACCGACGTCTTCCGGAATTGAGTTCACAATGGCGCCAAGCGTCCAGGACGCCAGCGCCAATCCCGCCACACCACCGGCTACCGCGAGCAAGAAGCTTTCGGTCATGAGCTGGCGCACCAGCCTCCAGCGGCCTGCGCCAAGCGCGAGACGCAATGCGATTTCGCGTTGACGTCCCTCACCCCGCGCAATCAGGAGGCTGGCAAGATTCGCGCAGGCGATCAAAAGCACCAGCCCCACCATCGCCATGAGCACAAGCAGCGGCTGCTTGGCATCGTGCTGCAAGACTGGACGGCCGTGTTCGCCAGCATCAAGGACAAGCTTGCGATTTACGTATTCCGCTTGGTCTCTAGCCGAGAGTTTAAAAGCAGGCGCTTCGCCTTCCATTAGCGCGCGGTAAAGAGGAGCCAAGCCAGCTTGGGCTTTGGCGGCGGAAATTCCCGGCTTCAGCCGACCCAACATCGTCACCCAATGGTCGTTGCGGTCTGCGAGTCCATCCCAATTCGGAGTCATCTCCGCCTTCATCGTGATCGGGATGAAAAGATCGGGAACCTGGCCGACTTGCACGCCGGTAAAGCCGGAACGAGCAACACCCACCACGGTAAGCGAATTACCGTTCACGCTGAGTTGTTTATTCAGAATGTTCGGATCGCTTCCGAAATGGCGTGACCAGTAGCCGTAGCTGAGCACCGTGACGGGATTCGCGCCCGGCGCGGTTTCATCCTGCGCGCTTAGGACTCTTCCCAGCGAGGGTCGCACGCCCAGGACCTCGAAATAATTTCCGCTGACGAGTTCGCCTTCGGCGAGTTGCGACTGCCCTTGTCCGGCAACACTTACTTGGACATGGAAGCGAGCAAGCAGGCCGGTGAATACTTCGTTGCGGTCGCGCAGATCCTTGTACATCGGATAGGAAAAAGATTGTCCGCCCTCAATATCGTTCCAAGTGCGGCCATGAGCCTTTCCCGGCGAGTGCAGGACCACGAGTTCTTGCGGGCGTTCGACTGGAAGCAAGCGCAGCAGGACTTGATCGGTGAGTGAAAAAATCGCGGCATTCGCGCCGATGCCGAGCGCCAGTGTTAAGACGGCGACGATGGTGAAGCCTGGATTTTTCGCCAGCGTACGCAATCCGAATCGAATGTCTTGCAACAAGTTTCCCATCCGCAGGCTCCTATTTATTCGTAACGAAGTGCCACTATCGGATCCACGCGCATGGCACGTCGCGCCGGGATGTAGCACGCGGCCAAGGCCACCGCGCTGAGGACGATCGCCACGGCGCCGAACGTGACCGGGTCGGTAGCGCTGACGCGGAACAGCATTTTGGCCATGATGTGCGTGAGCCCGAGCGCCACTGCGGCGCCGATGGCGACGCCGATAAGCGCCATCTTCATTCCTTCGCCGAGCATTAAGCGCAGAACGTCGCCGCGCTGCGCGCCGAGCGCCATGCGAATTCCAATCTCGTGAGTCCGCTGGCCCACCACGTACGAAATCACGCCATAAATGCCGATGCTCGATAGCAGCAGCGCGAGCGCCGCAAAAACGCTGAGCAAGATCATCGAGAATCGGCGTGCCGCCAGCGATTCCGCCACGATTTCTTCCATCGGCTTCGTATCGAAGATCACGTTTTCGCTGTTCAATTTCTCGACGACTTCACGAATCGCCGGCACCATTGAAGCGGGCGAAGCCTTGGTGCGGACCACAACTTCCGCCTGAGGAGGTCCGCTCCAAAACTTGTCAGGAATCTGCAAGAGGGGCATATAGGCTTGGGCGACGATGGGATGCTTGGCGTCGCCGTCCGTGTCCAAACCCCAGTGCTTCACGTGGCCGACGACCCCGACGATTTCAGCTTGCAGGTCAATGATGCCGAGGTTGATTCGCTTTCCGATGGGGTCTTCATTGGGAAAATATTGGCGCGCGAATTTCTCATCAATCACGATGACCGGGGGCGAATGTTCATCGTCATCCGCATTGAAAAAACGCCCACTTTGCAGCGGGATTCCCATGGCCTTGAGGTATCCCGGGCCCGACATATAAAGAAGCGACTGCTTCATCTCGCTCACGTTGGCGGGTTTTGGCTGGCCTTCCAGCCAAAAAGGAAATTCATCGTCGCCGTCCATGGGCAATGCGCCACCCGTACAGGAGACAGCTTCCACACCCGGCACGCTGCGCAACGTTTCGCCCAACTGGCGAATCGCTGTGCGGCTCGTTGCGGCGTTTTCGCCGAGCGACGGCGACATGGAGACCGCGAACGTCAAAACTCCGCGGGAATTGAAACCTGGGTTGACGCTCCACAAGTCAACGAGACTGCGAATCATTAGCCCGGCGCCGATCAGTAGGATCAGCGCCATGGCCATTTCGATCACGACGAAAACGCCTTGCGCGCGGTGTTTTGCACCGCTGGCGCCTCGGCCACTTTCCTTCAGCGTTTCCTGCAGGTTCGGCCGTGCTGTTTTCAACGCTGGCGCCAGACCAAAAATGACGCCCGCCACGATGGAAGCGAGCAAGGTGAAAATAAGCACGCGCCCATCGAGTCCAACATCCTGCGCGCGCGGCAGAGTTTCCGGCAGAGTGCGCAGCGCCGCTTGAGTGCCCCACGCCGCCAACCACAGGCCGAGCGCACCTCCCGCCAGTCCGAGCAGAATGCTTTCCGTAAGCAACTGACGAATGACGCGCGACTGGCTCGCGCCCAGCGCGGAACGAATCGCAAATTCGCGGGCGCGGGTGGTCGAGCGAGCGAGTTGCAAATTGGCTACGTTGACGCAAGCAATGAGAAGAACAAAACCGACAGCGCCCAGCAGGACCAAGAGGAACGGCTCTACGTCGCCGACGATATCTTTTTTCAACGGCACCAGACCAATACCCGCGCCTTTATCGGCGTTGGGATACGTCTGGGCCAGATTATTCGCGATCTGACTCATGTCCGCCTGCGCCGCTGCCAGAGACACGCCCGGCTTCAGGCGGCCAATCGCGCGCATTCCTTCGTGGACATCACGGTCGTAGAAAAGAGGATCCTTGTTCTGCCCGACGGGAACGAAGACATCCTTGATTCCGAAGTTGGTGGATTCCATACGGAAATTAGCGGGCACCACGCCGACCAACGTGTAACCGTCGCCGTTCATGGTGATGGTTTTCCCGATGATGTCCGGCGCGGAACCGAACTTGCGTTGCCAGAGACCGGCGCTGATGAGAACGACGGGCGCACCGCCCAGGCGATCTTCTTGAGTGGTAAAAAGGCGGCCGCGAACCGGATTCACACCGAGGATTTCGAAAAATCCCGCGGATATCATGCCGACGCGCACGCGCTCGGCTTCACCGCTGCCGGTGATGTTGAAATCATCGCTGCGATAGGCTGCGATCGACGTAAACGTGGTATTCGTGCGCTGCCAATCGAGAAAATTCGGATAGGAGATGGACGAGCTTTCAAAGACGGGAGATTTTTCGGAAAGCACAACGAGCCGGTCCGGTTGCGCGTAGGGCAACGGCCTGAGGAGCACGCCATTGACGACAGAAAAAAGAGCGGTATTAGCGCCGATGCCCAGGGCGAGCGTGAGAATCGCGATCGCGGTGAAGCCGGGGCTTTTGACCAGCATGCGCACCGCGTATTTGAGGTCTTGAATCAGGCTTTCCATTTTTCTGAACTCCTCCACGCACACCCGTCCTGTTGCGCCGAATTGCTGATTTCGGAGGCTGGGCGATTTAGGTTTTCAGAAGCCGACTAGACGGTCGCCGTGCGCGTGCCCAGGGTTTCTTCGACGATGCGGCCGTCGAACAGGTGAATGGTTCGGTCAGCGATGCTGGCGTAACGCGGATCATGCGTGACCATGCAGATCGTGGCGCCCTCGCGGTGAAGTTGTTGCAGCAAGTCCACGACAGCTTCGCTGTTTTTCGAGTCCAAGTTTCCGGTCGGCTCGTCCGCGAGCAGAATGGAAGGAGAGCCGACCAGAGCGCGCGCCACAGCGACGCGCTGTTGCTGACCGCCCGAAAGCTGCGACGGGTAATGCTTCATGCGATGCGCCATGCCCACGCGTTCCAGAACTTCCTGCACGCGTTTTTTGCGCTCGGCCGCTGCCATGCTGCGGTAGGTGAGCGGCAGCTCGACATTTTCAAATACCGTCAGATCTCCAATCAAATTGAACGCCTGGAAAATGAAACCGATTTCGCGGTTACGAATGCGCGTGCGATCCGAGAGAGAAAGGTTCGCGACCGCGTTTGTGTTGATCCAATAATTGCCTTCGGTGGGCGAATCGAGCAAGCCCAGGATCGAAAGCAGCGTGGATTTGCCGCAGCCGGAAGGACCGGCGATGGAGAGGAACTCTCCATTCTTGATCTCCAAATGCACGCCGCTCAGGGCATGGGTTTCGACTTCATCGGTGTAAAAGACCTTGGTTACGCCCTCGAGGCGAATCAGTCCTTGTTCCGTCGCGTTCATTCTTCTCTCCTTCGAATCTTTCCGCCGAATATAGATACGAGTGCCACGCCCTGAAAAGTTCCCTTGTCTACTTCAATTCCACGCGGTCGTAATTGTCCCAGGCGGACATGTCGGAAAGGATCACTTTGTCCCCGACCTGCAGCCCTTTCAAAATTTCCACAGTGTTCACCGAGGACCGCCCCAACTGCACTTGCACTCGGGTAGCTTCCTTGCCGTCGTCCGTCAGCTTGAAGAGGCCGACGGTGCTATTGGCCTCTCCGTGAACGGGTCGTTCCACGTACAGCACATCCGCCAGACGCTCGATTTCGACGGTGCCTTCGACGCTCAAGTCGGGCCGCGCGCCAGCCGGCAATGGACCATCGAGACCGACGTCCACTGTGACCGTGCCATTTACAACGGCGGGATCAATGCGGGTGACGTGTCCTGGAATAATGCCGTTGTGCGTGTCAACAGAAGCTTGTTGGCCGATCAATACGTCCTTGGCCTGCGTCTCTGCGATCTTGAGCTGCGCTTTTAGGTGACCCGGCTGCGCCACGCGCGCCAGCACCGTGCCCATGGTAACTTTCTGGCCGACTTCCACGTCGAGTTCCTGCAACATGCCGTCAATGCCCGGCCGGATGTGCAGCTCATCCATTTGCGTTTTTTTGAGCTCGTACATCGCGCGCTTTTCGTCCACAGTGGCTTGCTGAACCGCAAGTTGCGCGGCGATAGAATTTTGAAATGTTTCAACTTCCTTTTGGGCCAGATCGTTTTCCTTGGCGAGCTCTTCTGCTTGCACCTGCGCAGTCTTCACATCTAACTCAGGGGCCAGCCCGTTCGCGCCCAATTGTTCCTTGGTCTGCTTCACCATTTCCGCCGTGCGATATTGCGAGGAAACGCTGGCGGCGAGAGTGCGCTTGTCCATCAGCTGGTTTTCGAGAAATGCGTTGGTCTGCTGGTAAGCAGCTTGGGCACCCTTCAGCTGGTATTCGGCGTCGAGTTCTTCTTGCTGCAATTGAGGATTGACGAGGTCGAAAATGACGGTGTTGGCCTTAACGGGAGTACCCGGCAGAAGATAGCGTCGCTGCACCTGGCCATCGGTAGCGGCGGGAATCAGCCGGATAGTTTCCGGCACCAAGGTGCCCAAGCCGCGCACTTCGCGGAGCATCGGTCCGCGCTTTACCGTGCCGGTCCAGATCGTGCCGCTATCAACGCTGGGCGCGGCGGGCTTGAGCCGCGACAGCGCATAGGTGACGAGCGGAATCAGGACGACGGCGGCAGCGATATACATGATGCGCCGCATCTTTTTCTTGCGTTTGACTTCTGGACGAACGATATCCACGGACGAACCTCAGCGATATATATCGCAAATCAGATTCCGGTGTGCGGCAGCCGATAAGTGGCTTATATTGTTTCGGTTGGAGAGATATTGCAAGCGAGTAAAGGGCTCATTTTGCCCGGTCATGGGAATCATCCGTCCCGGTATCGGACATTATTCCTCGGCCTGAATTCGCGCAATTCTTGCTTTGGACAACGCACAGCGAGGTGCAGGCCCATTGAGCTATGAGGCGCTAAGAGGTGCGAGCCGCTAGGAAGCGGATTCCGCACTGGCGCGGATTTCCTGCCAACGCTTTGGGCGCTTCTTTGCGTCCAGAACCTTTTTGCGCAGGCGAATTGATTTCGGGGTGACCTCGACGAATTCATCATCCGCGATGAATTCGATAGCCTTTTCGAGGGTCATGTCGCGCGGGGGAATCAGCCGAATCGCTTCATCGGCGGAAGATGAGCGCATGTTGGTTTGTTTCTTTTCACGCGTGATGTTGACGTTCATGTCGTCTTCGCGCGAATTCTCTCCGACCACCATGCCTTCGTACACTTCGATCGCAGGTCCGACAAACATTTCGCCGCGCTCCTGGATGCCCCAAATGGCGTAAGCGGTGGAGACGCCGGGGCGGTCGCAAACCAGAGCACCTGTAAGGCGCATGGCCATGTCGCCCGCATATTCCGTCCAGCCTTCCAGCAGGGAATGAATCAACGCGGTGCCGCGCGTGTCGGTCATCAGTTGGCTGCGCAATCCAATCAGCCCGCGCGAGGGGATGCTGAACTCCATGCGCACGCGGCCGGAATTGTGATTGATCATTTTTTTCATTTCGCCGCGGCGCGTGCCCAGCAACTCCATCACGATGCCGATGAAGGTTTCCGGACAATCTACTACCAGCAGCTCAAGCGGCTCGGTGCGGCGGCCGTTTTCAGTGCGCACCACGATTTCGGGCTTGCCGACCATGAGTTCGTAACCTTCGCGGCGCATGGTTTCAATCAGGATCGCGAGTTGCAGTTCACCGCGGCCCAGCACGCGAAAGGCGTCGGTCGTACCGGTATCCTCGACGCGCAAGGAAACATTAGTAAGCAATTCTTTTTCGAGGCGCGCACGAATGTCACGGGAAGTGACGAATTGTCCTTCGCGGCCTGCAAAGGGAGAGGTATTAATGGTGAAAACCATCGTGAGCGTCGGCTCGTCAATCGTGAGCGGCTCGAGCGGCGCGGGATTGGCGAGATCCGTGATGCTTTCGCCGATTTGTATGCCTTCGACGCCCGCGATGGCGACGATGTCTCCGGCGCTCACCTGCTCAGCCTCGTCGCGCTCCAGCCCGCGGAAGGTGAAGAGCTTGGTAATTTTTGTTGGCTGAACCGTGCCATTTAGTTTAACGATTCCGACTTCGGTGCCACGCTGCAATGTGCCTTGAAATACGCGCGCGATCGCGATGCGCCCCAGAAAATCGCTGTAATCGAGATTGGTGACTTGGATCTGTAGAGTTGCGCCGGGATCGCCCGATGGCGGCGGAATGGACTTCACGATCTGTTCGAACAGCGGCTGCAGCGTGGTCGAGTCGTCGCCGACTTTCAGGTGAGCGACACCAGTTTTTGCGTTGGTATAGATGACTGGAAAATCGAGCTGGTCTTCGGTGGCGTCCAGATCAATAAAGAGGTCGTAGATTTCATCTAGCACGGCTGCCGCGCGCGCGTCCGGCCGGTCGATTTTGTTCAGCACCATGATCGGCGGCAGTTTTGCAGCGAGCGCCTTCTGCAGCACGTAGCGAGTTTGCGGCAACGGACCTTCGCTCGCGTCCACTAGAACGAGCACGCCGTCCACCATGCGCAGAGCACGTTCGACTTCTCCGCCGAAGTCACTATGGCCGGGCGTATCCACGATATTGATTTTCGTGCCGCGATATTCGATTTCGGTATTCTTGGCGAGGATGGTGATGCCGCGCTCGCGCTCGAGGTCGTTGGAATCCATCACGCGCTCAACCAATTCCTGATTGGCGCGGAAAATGCCGCTCTGGCGCAGCATCGCGTCCACCAGCGTCGTCTTGCCGTGGTCCACGTGTGCAATGATAGCGATATTGCGAATGTCTTTCGTCATTGGATAGCAACCAAAAACAGGGTTAGGAACGCGGTCTTGCAGCCCTGATCGTTTCCCGAGTAGACCGCATCAGAAGGGGTGTCCAGGAGCAACAAACGCACGTCTATATTAACATGCGCGGGCGGAACCCGCCATGTGACAGTCGAGAGGATGCGTAGTCTTCGTTCGCGCGCTTATGGGGCCTCGAAGCCCGCGATCAGTAAAATTGTGAAATACGCCGGGTTCGGCCCAATTGCGCGAACTACCTGGGACGGCCTCCTCCACCACCTGCGCTACTTCCGCCGCTGCTGCCGCCTCCGCCGCGCGAACCGCCGTAGCTGCTTCCGCCTCCACTTCGACCCTCCGAACTCCCTCCAGAACTGTTCGAACGGCTCCCACCAGAAGATCTGTCAGCGCCGCCCGAGAAACTGCCTCGCGAATTCACACCGCCGACGATCACGGATCTATTGGAATGCTCTCCGGACGGAGCTTCCGGTCGCACAAAGTTTCCCGTCTTGTAGTCGTATGTAATTTTGGACTCGCGTGTCTTGACCTCCGTGAATTTGCCGCCCGGTGCGGCGTCCTCTACCAAACGACCGCGGATATCCGGCGGTCCAGTCCCGGCGAGTTTCGGAGACGCACCTGGGCGAAACTCTTTCGGCGGAGAGGATAGCGATTTGAATTCTTCGTTGGGACGGAAGTCAACTCGTTCGATCTTTTCACCGTTCCCCCGAGGAGAAACGATGAAAAATCCGTGTTTCAGATTTACGGGTGGCTGTCCCGCCTTATCGTGAGGATGAGCCGGGACGAATCCAGTTTGCTTGCCGACCTTGACCCAGTGCACAGGGTGATGATGTCTTCTTCCTCTGATGACGACGCGGTACCCGTTCCTGCGATAGATCCAGCTTGCGTAGTGGCAAACCGGCCAACTCCAGGGTTGTTGCAAATCCGACAAATACGCTTGCCTCGTAAGCTGATCGAGCTGCTGCGGCGTCGTGGCCACCACCGATTTGTTGAACCACACCGGGAACGGGCATTGGCTCAGCAGGGTGCGGAATTTGACCGGCTGAGGTGCGAATGGCGTTCCGGAAGTCTGTGAGGCTGTTTGCGCTGCCGCTTGCCCAGACGGTCTCACAGATTCATCGAGATGTGACGGATCCATCGATTGCTGTGAAGGCTCCCAGCACGTTCCATACGGTGCGCATGGAGAAAAAGTGCCGTTCTCGTACAAGTCAGTTAAGCCTGGAATGGGCGACGTAAGCCCCGATGCCTTTAGTGCTGCTTGCATCGCGATTGTGCGCGCCTGATAACGCGCATCGGCCCATCGATCCCAGTCGTTGAGAACTTTGGATGGTCCTGCGAGCTGGGTCGGGAGGCCATCCTCGTATGTGACGGTTTGACCCCTCAAAATGTGGATCTTCGATCCGTCGCTGACCCCTAAATCCCACCCGGTTTCTGATTGCGGGGTTAACGCCATCCCATTAAGATAACTGTCAATCCGAACGAAAGAACTCTCTGGGTACTTAATTTGAAGCTGGCCAATCGGCGTATCGATTGCAAAAAGCTCGTGGGGAATACATTCGAGCCCGATGGTCACGGTACCGGATACAAGTTCCAAACTCGTTGTCGGTGCTCCGTCCTTCATGGTCAAATGCTCGAATAGAACCACGGAGTTCTCGGCGACATACATTATCGAGCCGCTCTCAAATTCAATCTCAGCGCGTCCGTCGGTGCCCGTCGCGAGCGCGAAGTTTTGCTCGATAGGCAGGTTCGCTTGCGCTTGCTCCCACGGTTTTTTTAAGTCGGGTTGTTGGCTGTCGCCACGGTTGAAACGCACATCGCCTTGCACATAACTAAGGCGTACGAGTTGGGCGTCCGTGGAAGCAGCGGTAGACGCCTTCATTTCCCGGGAGCGAATAGCAATACCAAGGGTTAGGAAGAATGTCGCGAGGACCCAGGGCCGGAGAGCCTTCATGGTGATCCTCCTGCAACTCATTTCCGATTCCGTTACGTATGACGGAAGCTATGCCCATCGCGTTTCACAAATTTCGGGCCCACGGGAAAGACTTATCCCCAAAACCGGGTGTGATATTCTCCGGCCTGGCGGAAATTCAAAACAGCGGCTAGCCGGGAGAAGCCAATGAATGTGGCTGTGAACCCTAACATGGTGACGACGGCGTTCGACTTGCCGGGATATCGCGTGGTGCGAAATTTTGGGCTGGTGCGCGGAGTGACGGTTCGCTCGCGGAGCGTTCTGGGAAATCTGGGGGCGTCGCTGCAGACGATCGTCGGCGGCAATATCACAATCTTCGAAGAGATGTGTGAAAAAACGCGGGAAGAGGCGTTGGAACTGATGCTGCAGCACGCCAGCGAGCACGGCGCGAACGCCGTGATCGGCATGCGGTATGACGCAACGGAAGTGATGCAAGGCGTCACCGAAGTGCTGGCCTACGGCACGGCCGTGCAGGTGGAGCGCACCGCGCCGTAATTCGCGCCGGCTAGCGCGAAGCACCGCGCAAGTTGCAGCGATTCGATGCCTACCAATTTGAAGATAGCGCGAGCCGCTTCGCGGGCTTACAATGGCGGCTTGCTCGCAGGGAGGCACTTCATAATGAAGCGTTCGCTCAAGCTCCTCTTGGCGTTTGTGTGCGCCAGCTTAATCTCAACAGCTCTGGTGGTGCACGCCGACGCACCCAAAACGCAAACCGTGGAATTTCCCAGCGGTAAAGAAACCATCAGCGGCTTTCTGGCGGTGCCGGACAAACCGGGCCAGTATCCCGCGCTCGTGGTGATTCAAGAATGGTGGGGGCTGAACGATTGGGTCAAGGAGCAGACAGAAAAACTCGCCGCGCAGGGTTACGTCGCGTTGGCCGTGGATTTGTATCGCGGAAAGACCGCGACTGATCCCGCCGAAGCGCATGAATTGATGCGCGGGCTTCCGCAGGACCGCGCCATTCGCGATATGCAGGCGGCGTACACATATTTGGGCACGCGCAAAGACGTCAAGCCCGACAAGATCGGCTCGATCGGCTGGTGCATGGGCGGAGGACTTTCACTGCAACTGGCGATTCATGAGCCACATCTCGCCGCCTGCGTTGTGAATTACGGTTCGCTGCCGACCGATCCGAACGATATTCAACAGATTGGCGCACCCGTGCTGGGCAATTTTGGCGCGGACGACCGGGGCATTACACCCGCGGACGTTGAAGCTTTCGAAAAAACTATGAAAGGCATGAATCGTATCATTGACGTGAAAATATATCCGGGCGCTGGACATGCCTTCGAGAACCCCAATAATACGAACGGTTATCGCCCAGAGGCCGCCGCTGATGCCTGGGCGCGCACGATCGCGTTTCTGCATAAGGCGCTGTCTTAAAGCAAGAGGCAGGGCTGCCGCCTGCGCCGCGACTTAAGAACCGCTGTTTCTCATTTCGATACACGCATCCGCGATTCCTGCTGCAACTTTCCTCCATTTGAAGGATTTTACAGGGTCGTCATACATCTCTCAGAGGGCGACTAGCTGAAAAATCGAAAAAACGGCGCGCCTGCGCATTTCTTTTTTGCCAGCGCGTGATCCGGTGAGATAGAGGAAAACGAATGGAGATAGGTTCGGGCGTCCGCATTGGCCCTTTTGAGGTTTTCGCACCCCTGCAACCCGCCGCTTCGATGATTCGCCAGTACGGCGAACATCACTTTCCCGGAAGATTGATCGTGGTAGAAGGCATCGACGGATCCGGCAAATCCACGCAACTCAGTTTGCTTCACAAATGGTTGGAGTCGAAGGGTTATGGAGTTGTGTTCAGCGAATGGAACTCCTCGCCACTGGTAAAAGACACCACGAAGCATGGCAAGAAAAAGAAGATGCTTACGCCAGCGACCTTTTCGCTGATCCATTCCACGGATTTCGCCGACCGCACCGAGCGGAGCATTCTGCCTCTGCTGAAAGCCGGAGCCGTGGTGCTGTGCGACCGCTATGTGTACACAGCGTTCGCGCGCGACGTCGCCCGGGGAATGGATGCCAAATGGGTGCGCGAGCTTTACGGATTCGCGGTTAAACCAGCCATCGCGTTTTATTTTCGCGTACCGCTCGAAACCGCCATTCACCGCCTGTTGGATGCGCGCGACGGATTCAAATTTTACGAAGCAGGGATGGATCTGGATCTGAGTGACGATTCGGTGGAGAGCTTCCGGATGTTTCAGGGCCGCATCCTGGCCGAATACGAAAAGATGATCCCGGAATTTGGCCTTACTGTCATTGACGCGACGTTGCCAATTGAAGTGCAGCAGGCGCAAGTTCGTCACATTGTTAAAACTCATCTGGATCACGCGCAAGAATTGAGGGTACGACCATGAGAGCGACTTACGGAAAGCCATTGCCCGAAATGCGGTTGGACGACCTGGGCGGCAAGTTGGTAGTGATTGAAGGCACGGACGGCGCGGGCCGTTCCACGCAGATCAATCTGCTAAAGCCGTGGCTCGAAGAACTCGGGCACGCGGTGGTGGACACGGGGATGACTCGGTCGCCGCTCGCGGGCGACGGCATTCGCCGCGCGAAGGAAGGCAACAATCTCGGACGCGTGACGCAAAGCCTGTTCTACGCCACGGATTTTGTGGACCGCCTGGAAAACGAGATTGTTCCGGCGCTGCGCGCGGGCTTCATCGTGCTCACGGACCGCTACATCTATTCGCTGATGGCGCGCGCCATTGTACGCGGCATGAATCCACACTGGATTCGCAGCATTTACAGCGTGGCGTTGAAGCCGGATGCCATTTTCTATCTGCGCCTCGGGATCGATCAGCTTCTTCCGCGTGTCGTCTTTACCCGCGGCTTCGATTACTGGGGATCCGGGATGGATTTGTATCCGGGGCAGGACATGTATGACAGCTTTTGCAGTTATCAGGCTGCCCTCCTGACCGAATTCGATCGTATGAGTTCAGAATTTAATTTCGAGATGGTGGATGCTTCGCCCGATGCCAAGACCGTCTGCGAACATTTGAAGACGAACATTTTGCAGCTTTTAGAGAGAGATTCGCGCAAGTCGTTCGTCGAGCGTCTTTATACGGAGGCCGCGAAGGAACGGAGCTTCGTGCTCGACAAAATCCCCGGCGCGCCTGTGCGCAGCACCGTGCTAACGAATTCCTTCCCTCCTCCTACGCCGATTGTCGCTCCGGCATCGAATGGCAACGGGTACCACGCGTTTAATCAGAAATAGCTGCGGAGGCTTCCTGAGGCGCCAAAATCTGCATTGTGATAACGACGGCTGGCACTGCAAGGATAATCGTTACCGAGACCCACATCAGGGCCGCGGCGCATTGCTGATCTGCGAGGGGTGAAAGCGCGAGAACGCGCGGCGCGGAAAGATAAGACGAGTAGACGACGCGATCGCAGAAAACCAGAAATGCGGAGAGGGCGTCGCAGGGCAGCGTGGCGCAGAAAAGGTACAGCGGGATGGACCAGCGCGGCCAGCGGGCGACACTCGGCCAGGGTTGAATCACCGGCCACCAGAACAGAAGCCCCGCACCCAGAAAAGAGGCGTGCTCGAGTTCGTGCAACCAGTTCCAGCGCAGCGCCAATTCGAATATCGCCGGGATGTGCCAGCCGATCAGCGCGAACGCCGCAGCGAGCCAGCAAAATGCAGGACTGGAGATTCGGTGTCCGAGCTGTTTCACTGGATTCCACCGGAGGATTGGGCTCGCGACGCCGCGCGCGAAGGATTGCGGCAGGCCGTGAAGCAGAGGCAGTTGTGGCGCGCCTAACAGGATCAGCGGAGGCGCGATGGACATCAACAGGAGATGCTGCAGCATGTGAACCGTGAGCAAGGCATCGTCGAATGCATTCAGCGGCGATCCAATCGTGATCCACACCGAAATGATTCCAGCGAAAAAGGCTGCAAGACGGCGCGGCGAAATCAGGCCCGGAAACGCTGAACGCAGGCGAAACCAGCCTCGCGTGTAAATCGCAGCAATGACACACAGCGCCAGATCAACTCCGAGGGGATTGGACCACGATTGCAGGATGGTTTGTGCGGCAGCGCTCATAACGGTTCGTGGCAGGTCTACGGATTGCCTGAGGCAGGCGCTGCCGAATCCGAGCCGCTCGCGATGGCGCGCGCGGCATCGCGTGCCGGCGATTGTCCGGCGGGATGCAGCGTTTCGAGAAATGCGACGAGGGCCGTCGTCTCCGCGGGACTGAGATTCTTGCCGTACGCAGGCATATTGCCGCCGCCCTGGATCACCTGACGGATCAGCTGATCGTGCGTCAAGCGCACGGCTACGGCGTCTAGTGCCGGTCCGCGCTTTCCGCCTTGATCATCGAGCGAGTGGCAGTTGTGGCATTGCTTCAATTGGAAGACCAGGGCGCCTTGGCGTTCGAGCGCCGTGCGATTGTGCAGAAACTCGGAAGGAATCGGAATCCCGCTCCAGGCGTCCATCTCCGGGCTCCACGGCGTGTGTTCGGCCAGGCGCGTGAACGTCCCCAACGCCACCGCCACGAGGAGAACGATAAGTACGGCCATCGGCCTGCGGCGCCAGCTTTTTTCGCCTTCGCCGAAAACGAACGGCAAAAGCAGAAGCGCAAGAATGACCACGACGGGCCCGATGAGCAGCGCGGGAGTCTCCATCGACGGCGGCAAGAATGAAAGCACCGCATACAGCCACAGAAAGAAGAAATCCGGGCGCGGAACGGTTTGAATGAGGGTGGGGTCCGGAGGACCCGAGGGGCCAAACGGACCGTAATAGAGCGCGCAGGCCGCGACGGAAAGCAATATCAAACCGCCGAAGAATAGGTCCTTCCATACGGCGTCGGGGACGAAGGGTATGCCGTCTTTTTTTGTGAGCTCGTGGTATTCCTTAATATATGTTGCCTTGCGGACGATCCGCCCGGGCATCGGCCACTCGTTGATGCCGAGCTTGATCACCATCAAGAGGTGCACGGACACGAAGGCAATGAGCAGGCCCGGTATGACGAACACGTGCAGCGCAAAGAATCGCGATAGAGTTGCGCCTGCAATGATGGGGCCGCCCAGCATCAAGTTGACGATTGAAGGTCCCATAATGGGGACGCGGCTGGCGATGGATGCGCCAATACCCAAACCCCAATACGCATCCTGATCAAATCGCAAAACCTGGCCGGTGAAAGCCATGCCCAGGGTCATGAGCAGGAGAAACACGCCGACGATCCAGGTCAATTCGCGCGGAAATTTGTAGGCGCCAAACAAGAAGACTTGGACCATATGGATCAGCACAATCGCGACCATAAAGTCCGAGCCCCAGCCGTGCAGAGCCCGAATGAACCATCCCAGCGTGACACCGTGATTCAGAGTCTGCAGACTATTCCAGGCTTCACCGGCGGATGGAACGTAAATGAACGCCAGCATGATGCCGGTGACGATTTGCAGCATGAATACGACGAAAGCTGCGCTGCCGAAAACATAGAACCAGCTGGAAGTTTCGCGGGGAATGCGGTGTTCGGCGGTCTCCTCGATCGTTGCGCCAATTTGCAGGCGCGCGTCCAGCCACTCGCCGATGATTTTGATCAGGCGCATGGTTGTATCTCTCGCACGATGTTGGAGGCTTGGCCGGGCGTGGGCATTTCGCCGGCTTTGATCAAGAGCTTTCCGCCGTCAATCTTGTAGTGGTATTGGAACAGACCGCGTTCGGGCGGACCGGAGGCGCGCGCACCATCCTGGTAGTAGACGCCACCGTGGCACGGGCACATGAACAGGTTCGATTGCGGGAACCACCGCACCGGACATCCCAGATGCGCGCAGTTGATGGCAAACACCTGGAAATTCTGGCCGTCCACGTTGCGCACCCAGCAGGCGATATCGGCGGTAGCTCCGTCCGTGGGACTCACCACCGGATTTCGATAGGTGGCCAGGCGAGTCTGCCCGGACGGAAATTGTTCGAGATTGCCGAGAGCGACCCACGCGTCATAGGCGCCTTTCTTTTCGCGCACCACGGGAGAGAGAAGGTAGCGCGCGATCGGCACGGTTAGAATCAGTCCGATCATTCCGTTGAAAAAAATGGCGATCTTCATCAGAAGTGAACGCCTGGTCAGGCCGTCTGGCACCGTCATCGAACTTCTCCCGTCAATTTTGCGGAGTTAGGATAGGGCTGGCCGGGATATTTCGCCCGCTGCGAAGCGAGCCAAGCCACAACATCGGAAACATCCTGCGAGGGCATCGGTTTGCCGGGAACATTGCCGCGCCAATCTGGAGCACCCAGTTCGGGGCGTCCGACGATTACAATCGTGCGTAACTCCTGATCGTTGAGCAGTGCGAGGAACGAGCCGTCCACGATGGAGCTGGCCTTTTGTCCGCCGCGCCCTCCGGCACCATGACACGACGAACAAAATTCTGCATAGGCAACCGAACCACGCGACGCATCGCCAGGCGTGGACGAAGAATAGGGAGGCGGATTTGCGCCGCGCAAAGCATCCTGCTGCGCCCAACGTTCACGAATTCCGCCGACGATTACGTCAATCTGTTTATCCGTGAGCATGCCGCCGGCACTTTGCGCGAATGCTGGCATGGAAGTGCCGGAAATTCCGTCAGCGGTTGCGCGACGCACGATCGCGTCGTCCGCAATCGCCAGGTACACGGGATCGGCGAGCGCGATGGCAGCTCCACCCTTGCCATTATCGCCGTGGCATCCCGCGCAATTCTGGCCATACAACACGCTGAAATCCGTGATCTCGCTGGGAACGATGGGCATGTCGCTCGCCGTTGGGCGCCCTGGTGCATTCGCACATCCAGTTAATGCAAGGGCCGACATTCCGATAATTCCGAGAATGAGCGAATAGAACCTCATTTCGTTTCGTCCTGGTCTGGCCGTTCTTTCATCATGCCGGGAGCTTCCACACCAGCGCGCATCATAAACGGCACGAGCTGACGAGTGCGCACCTGCTCCTGTTGTACTACGACGAGGCCCGCGACAATGCCGAAGCCAAATTGCGATGCCACGAACCAGGGCCAGCTAATCAGCTGGTTCAGCAGCGGGTTCAGCAGCCCCATGATGCTGTGCAGGATCCCGGTCCAGAGAATCGGCGCGACAACGCCGCCCAGGATGATCGGGCGGCGCGGAATCATCGGCAGCATCGCGCCATACAGAAGCCCTACCAAAAGAGACGTAAGCAAATGGATCGCTGCCGCCAGCAAGAAACTAACCAGATGAAACGATGTCAGCGAAGTCGTCGCAAAGAGATGGGACTGACTGTAGACCGTTGCGGCCAACAGATTGATGGGATACCAGATGCTGTGGTGGCCGATAAGTCCGTAGAGGCAAGCGAGCACAGCCATGGCCACGCTGCCGGCGAGACCGCCCTTGATGCCGGCTGAGACGGGATACGTTTCAAGCGGAAGCAGAGCGCGCGGAAGATCCGGCGCGACCGGAAGTCTTTCGACTTGGCGGCGGGCGGTGGTAACCGGGGTAACTTCCACTGTGACTTCGATCGTCTCTTCCTTCTCTTGCGGCAGAACGTCCCGGAACCAGCCGACGCATCCACACACGAACAGGATTGCACCCAGAATGCTCAGCGAAGAATTAGTGACGAGGCCAGCCAAAAGCAGCGTAACCCCGAACGCCAGAGTGACAGGCCACGCCGTAGGCGCGGGCAGATGCACCGTGGTGCGGGAGGCATCGCGCGCTTGCGATCGTGAGTCAGCGGGAACCATGTGATCCTGTTTTTCCTTAGCGGCCGATGATGTAAACGACGGTGAATACAACCACCCAGACCACATCCACGAAATGCCAATACAACGAAAAAATCTCGGCGCGCTCGCTGTGTTCCGGCTTCACCTTGCCTAGAAGCGTGAAAATCATAGTGAGAGCGATCAAGAGCAGGCCCACCGTGACGTGAAACGCATGCAGACCTACGAGCGAGTAGTAAGTGGTGCCGAAAAGATTCGTGCTGACGGTCAAACCTTTGTCGTAAATCAGGTGGTGCCACTCACGGCCCGTGCCCACCAGAAAAATCGTGCCGAGCGCCAAGGTTTCAAACCACCACAACCCAAACGCGCCAACCTTGGCTTGGCCCAACGCCCGTACCGCGAGATGGATAGTCAGGCTGCTCGAGAGCAGGCAGATCGTGATGAAGATCGGAAGCTCCAGCACGTCCTTGGGCAGCGGGCCGGAAACGCTTTTCCCGATATAAAAAATATAGGCGACCACGAAAATTGAGAAGACCGCGGACTCCGCGGCAATCAGAGAGAACATTCCCACGCGCCCGCGCGACGGGAGAACCCATTCGGATTCCGCGCTACTACGTGTAATCGTCACGCTACTCAATGCAATTCTCCCGTCTATTCATATTTCCAATCCGGATCTTCCGGGTGCTTCAGGTCCCACAGCGGGCGCCTGCTTCGGACCACGGGCGTCACTGCAAAGTCGTAGTCGGGCGGAGGCGAACTGGTGGACCATTCGAGCGTCCACGCATCCCAGGGATCATTTCCGGCAGGTTCACCCTTCCAAAGCGACCAGAGAAGATTGAAGACGAACACAAGCACACCTACGGCTTGAACGAATGCGCCGATGGTGACGATCAAGTTCCAGATTTCCCACCCGCGGCCCGGCTCGTAGGTGTAAATCCGACGCGGCATTCCCAAGAGGCCGGGGATATGCATGAAATCAAACGTGAGATGGAATCCGATTATAAATAGCCAGAAATGCCATTTCCCGAGCGTCTCGTTGTACATCCTTCCGCTCATTTTCGGATACCAGTAGTAGAACGCTCCGAAGAGTGCAAAAACGATCCCCCCGACGATGACGTAATGAAAATGCGCAACCACAAAATAGGAGCCGCTGAGCTGCCAGTTGAAGGGCGCCGTCCCCAACATGATTCCCGTCAAGCCCGCGATCAGGAATTGGAACAAGAAGCCAATACAGAAAAGCATTGGAACCCGGAGCTGAATTTTCCCGCCCCACATCGTCCCTAGCCAGTTGAATATCTTGATCCCCGTTGGAACAGCGATGGCTACGGTCGTGAGAACGAAGAAACTGTTCCCGTAAGAGCTCATTCCCACCGTGAACATGTGATGAGCCCAGACGCTGAAGCTGATAAAACCGATGGCGATTGTGGCCGCCACCATGATGGGATACCCGAAGATCGGTTTGCGAGAGAACACTGGGACAATTTCGGATACGAAAGCGAAGGCCGGAACTACCAGGATGTAAACTTCCGGGTGGCCGAAAATCCAGAAGAAGTGCATCCAAAGAACTGCGGAACCTCCTGCCTGAGTATCAAAAAAGTGTCCGCCAAGATAGCGATCGATGCAGAGCATGATCTGTGCCGCAGTAAGAGGCGATATGCCAAAGAGAACCATCCCGCCCACCACGAGATTTAGCCATGCCAGCAAGGGCATTTTTCCGAGAGTCATGCCGGGGCAGCGCATGCAGAGGATTGTGGCGATGAAGTTGACTCCTGTTCCGATACTGCCGATGCCCGTCGCCAACACGGCAAGGGTCCAGAAATCGGCGCTGTGCCCGACTGAGAATGCGCGCGAAGTAAGTGGTGCATAGGCCCACCATCCAACATCGGGAGCAGTCCCCGCGCCGTAAAGCCCATTGCCGCCGATGAAGCTGAAGTAAAGAAGCACCCCTCCAAAAGCAGTCATCCAAAAACCGAAGGCGTTCAGCCGTGGAAAGGCCATGTCCCTGGCGCCAATCATCAAGGGGATCAGATAGGTGCCGAATCCAAAAAGGATGGGCATGACCATGAAGAAAATCATGGTGGTGCCATGCATCGTCATCATGCGGTTGAAAACTTGCGGAGAAACGAAATGATTGTGAGGAACGATCAGCTGTATGCGCATGATGAGGGCTTCGACGCCGCCCACGACGAAGAAGAAAAGCGCATAGAGGATGTACATAATCCCCAGTTTCTTGTGATCGACGGTGACAATCCAGTCGTGGAGCCGCTCGCCGATTGGCCGGGCATCGGCGCCGACAGTGCTGAGGGCGATGGTTTCTGACGACATCGCTGTGTCCTTGTCCTTATCGCAGCGTCAAGAGATACGCTGTAAGCGCGTCCATATCTTTTTCATTTAGCTGCATCGCGGGCATCAACGAACCAGGCTTGATCGAATCCGGATTCTGTATCCAGGCGCGCAAATTCTCGGGTGTATTGGTCGCGGCGCCGGACGCTATCGTGTCGCGGCTCATCAGATGCGTGAGATCCGGACCGAAACGACCGTTAGCCCCGGTTCCTGCGATGGCGTGGCAGTTCACGCACGACGTAGTCTCGAAGATGCGGCGGCCTTCCGCGACGGCATCATCATTAACCGCGGGCTTCCGCTGTTCTTGAACCCACCGGCTGAACTCTTCCGGCGAATCCACATAAACCCGCAAAAGCATCTTGGCGTGCTGCACGCCGCAATACTGAGCGCACTGGCCAAGATAAACACCTGTCTCCTGAGGATCGATCCAGGTGTGATTCGGGTGGTTAGGAATCAGGTCCGTCTTCCCGGCCAGCCGCGGCACCCAAAAACTGTGGTCGGTATCAGCGGAAAGCAAAGTGAGAAACGTGGGCGTTGAATTTGCAGGATTGCTGACTGGCACATGCAGCTCGTTCGCGGTGACCACGCCGAGAGCCGGATAACGAAATTCCCACCAGAATTGATGGCCGATGGCGATCACTTCAATCGCTCCAGGAGGCTTCGGCGCATCCTGGATGGAACGGATCACGCGCGCGGTGGCGAGGAACAGGACCAGCACGATAAGGGTGGGAATCACAGTCCAGGCGAGCTCCACTTGGTTGCTACCATAAACTTGCGGAGGCTCGCGGCCATCGTCGTCATCACGCTTGCGGAATTTCATGACGGCATACGCCAGCAAAGTGAAAACAACCGCAAAAATAAGGCCGGTGATTGCCAGGACCAGCAGCGATAAATGAAAGATGGAGTTTGCGGGCGTTGATTGCGGTTTGAAGATGCTGGGAATCTGCCCAGGATCCGCCGGCGCGCCGAAGCAAAGCGTTGCAGCGAGTAACGCACCCACGAGCAGCACCGCGATGCCCACTATCTTGCTTATCAGACCGCGAGTTTCCCCGGCAAAATTTTGCGGCTTGATGGCGCGGGCGATCACGATCTTCCACATTTCTTGCTTCCTGGTTCCGAGCATTGGCCGAAAACCGCCGATCGGTTCGTGCCCGATGCGGCGACTTGTATCACGAAACGCTTACGCGATGAACAACTAAACGTAAAATTCCTGAGCGACGCAGGACGCGGCTAAGACGCAATTCGCTTTCCAAATGCGATGGCAGTGAAATCGGCGCAAAAACGCGACTTAGGACACATCCGCCGCCGTTCGTTCACCGCTTGATGTCAACATATTGACAGTTGCCCCGTGTTCAACACTGTCCAACAATCACGAACTGCGATGATTCTCAGGTGTAATTTCAGAGCGGTTTTTATTGCATTCCTCGCGCGCGCAGTCATGCTATATCTTTGGAGACGTCACATGTGACGCAGTCTATGACTCCAGGAGCATCGCCATGCAACCACTGAGAGTCGTCATCGTCGGCGGCGGTTTCGCAGCAGTAAAGTTCGCAAAAACTCTCCGCAACAAGCTCCCAGCTTCCCAGTGCGAAATTCTGCTCTTCAGCAGCGAGAACCACATGGTGTTTCATCCCCTCCTGGCGGATGTTGCCGGAGCCTCGATTAATGCCGAAGCAGCCGTCGCCCCGCTGCGCCAAATGCTGCCCGGCGTCGAATGCCGCACCGAGAGCGTGCAAAGGATTGACGCTGCCGCATTCGAGGTTGCGTTCGACGATGCCAATGGCGCGCTGGCGCACGTGCATTACGATCACGTCGTAATCGCGTGCGGCGCGGAGAGCAACCTGGGAATCATCCCGGGAATGACCGAACACGCTTTTCCCTTCAAGGTTATGCGCGACGCGCTCGACCTTCGCCAACATATCGTTCGGCAGATGGAAAATGCCGAAGCTTCGAGCGATCCCGAGCGGCGGCGCTGGTATCTCAGCTTCGTCATCGTGGGAGCGGGCTTCAGCGGAACGGAGGTCGCCGGAGAAATCAACGAGCTCGTGCGCAGCAGCACGCGTTTCTACCGGAATTTCCGCAAAGAAGATGTCGCCGTCACGCTGGTCCACTCTCAGGATCAAATCCTGCCCGAGGTGTCCCCGAACCTTCGGCAATTCGCACAAAAAAGAATGGAGAAGGCCGGCATCACCATGCTGTTGAACACCCGCGCTGTGGCGGCTACGCACGAAGGCATCCAGCTCAAGGATGGACGGATGCTGGGAGGAGCCACTGTGGTCTGCACGATTGGGACCACGACGTCTCCAATTGTGCAGGGCCTTGATGTGCCAAAAGAGAAAGGGCGCATCCGCACGGCGCCGGACATGCGCATCGAAGGACAAGCGAGCGCTTGGGCCATTGGCGACTGCGCGCTGATCGTCAACGCGTTCGATAATCAGCCGTCGCCGACTACCGCTCAATTTGCCGAGCGTCAAGGCCGCCAAGCAGCGCTGAACCTCGTGCGGATTCTGCGAGGTGAACCGACCCAACCCTTCCGCTTCAAAGCGCTCGGGCAGCTCTGCTCCGTTGGAGGGTACGAAGCGGTTGCGGAAATGATGGGCATGCGCATCTCCGGATTCTCTGCGTGGTTTATATGGCGTGCCGTTTATTTGTTCAAGCTGCCCACATGGTCGCGCAGGATCAAGGTCGCTCTCGACTGGGCTTGGGATCTGCTCTTTCCACGCGATCTCAGCTTTCTGAATACCGATATGACGCAGGAAGTGACCCACGCGTATTATCGGCCCGGCGATTTCATTCACCACCGAGGGGAAGCGGCGCGGGTCTTCAGCATCGTCGAGGAAGGCGAAGCAGAGGTCCTGCAGACCGCGGAAGAAAGTCAGGAATTGAAGGTTATCGCAGTCCTCGGTAAAGGAGACTTTTTCGGCGAGGAGGCTCTTTTGGCTAACCGCCCTCATGAATCGAGCGTTCGCGCCCGTACGGCTGTGCGCCTGGCGCAAATCGGAAGCGCGCGATTCGCTGAAATGGCGAGCGCATTTCCGCCCCTTCGCGATCTGATTGCGAAGGCGCTGACTCAGCACTCGGGCGATTTTTGGCGTTACTTGCCGCTGGCGAAACCGCTTCTGGCGGATGAGACAATCGCGTCCCTCATGGACCCACCCCCTGCGAAGCTGCTCAGCAAGGAAACCACTTTGGGGGACGCAGTCGCAGCCCTCAATGAAAGTGCGACCGGACAGCTGTTGGTCTTGGACGAAAAGCAACAATTGTGGGCGACCCTAGATCGCGAAGACCTGTATCACATCATCGCGCGCATCGCCGTAAGCTCGAATGGCATGCGCGAAGAGGATACCAGGCGCAAGCTCGGTGAACTTTTGTACGGAGACGGCGTGTACGTGGCTCTAGACGATTCCGCGTTGGTGGCATCAGCCACGATGCTCGATCACGGCATCTCGTGGTTGCCGGTGGTGCAAAGCAGAAACGATTCCCGGCCTGTGGGATGCCTCCGAGGGGATCGGATCAGCAACCGTATCATCGAAAAACTCGGGCACATGGAATCCGATCGTGCCCAAGCCGCAGGTTAGGTCACCGCAAATCGCTGGTTATCGTACGAAGAAAGCAAAATAGCTCTTGTTGGAGGTGTTCGCAGACCTTGGCGGTGAGACGAACAGGGATGGTAGGCCCGTGCGGGCTCGACGCGCGGTTCCACGCCATCCCGGACGAGCCGAAGGACGAGGACCTCCTCCGGCCGTCCGCGGACGAGCGCGGACGCCATTTCGGGCTCATCTTCCGCAACGAGGATGTTCATGGGAAGCTATCGTCTACGCTGCGAAGTTGCTCGGGCGTAACGAGCAGATAAATGCGGCGTTACAGAAGCTTGTGGCGGGGGCATTCGGGGGCTGCGATACACTCACGTCATATCCGCCCGCCTGAGGCTCTCATGGGTGCGCGAGAATTTCGATTAAAGAGGGAGTCCGATGCGGCGCTGCAGATCCTGGAATCGAGGGTTCACGCGCAAGGGGTCGAGCTCCGGATCAACCTTTAGGAAAATTAGTGGGTTCGAGCGATCCTGATACGCTTTATCCAGCCAATCGAGAGCCTTGTCATTTTCCCGAAGGCCGGTAAAGATCAGCGCGACGTAAAAGGGCGAGACATACTGCTCGCGCGAGCGCCGGATGAGGTCGTCCCGCACTTTCTCCGCTTCCGCTCGATTGCCCGCCGCCGCGTAAGCGTGACCCAACGCGCCCAGCATCAGTGGGCTGTTCGGCGAAAGGGCAGTCGCTTTCTTCAACTCGGATATAGCCAAGTCATACTGCCCCTTTTGTTCATAGGCTTGCCCGAGGACCAAGTGCGCGAGAACGAAATTCGGATCGAGGTCAATCGTACTGCGAGATTGCTGGATGGCTTCGTCGTACTGGCGCGCCAAATACAGGCGCCAGCCAAGACTGAAATTTATGCTTAATGAGAGCGGGTCCAGGTCGTGCGCACGTTTTATTTCGGCAAGGCTTTCCGCGGAGCGGCCCATCGCGCTGAGATACAGTGAATAGCGCTGGTGGGCCGTGGCCTGGTCAGGATTCAATTCGAGCGCGTGTTTGAACCCGTTTTCTGCAGCTTGCCAGTCCCAATCGTAGTTCAGCCGGATGCTCGCGAGCGTAATCTCAGCGTCAACCAGGCTTGGGTCAATAGCCAGAGCCTTTAGGGCCGCGGCTCTTGCCTTGGGAGCTGCTTCCGTGGTGGGCATTGCGCCGATGATCGTGGTGCCAAGAAGGTCGTAACAGTCAGCCAATCCCGCATATGCCAGCGCGTACTGCGGATCCTTCTGGGCCGCGAGCTGATAATAGTCCACTGCTTTGATTAGCCCCTCTTCCGAGCGCTTGTTCCAGTAGTACCGGCCTTTTAGATAGTCTTCATACGCCTGCGCGTTCACCACGCGCGGTGTCGCCAGGCGCTTCTGTTCTTCGGGGGTGAGGTTGATTCGTATCTCGTTGACGATGGCGCTGGCGACGTGGCTTTGCAACGTCAAGATATTTCCTAGTTCGCTTTCGTACGTCTCGGCCCATAGGTGGCGATCCGTGGAAACCTGGACCAGTTCTGCCGTAATTCGGACGCGGTTCCCGGCGCGCAGCACGGTTCCTTCCACCACGGCGTCCACGTGGAGTTCACGCGCGATTTCCGATAGCGGTTTTCGCGTGCCCTTGTACGCCATAGCCGAAGTGCGCGAAGTAACACGCAGCTGCCGGATTTTCGCCAAGCTGGCGATCAGTTCATCGGTCATTCCATCCGCGAAGTAGTCCTGGTCTTTCTCACCCGAAAGATCTTCCAGCGGCAGCACCACCAACGATTTGATCTGGTCCGAATTTGCGCTGCTGACAGCAGGCTTTTTCACGTAATGAAAGACCAGAAGCGAGATCAAGCCCACGGCAGCAACCAGTCCGATTCCGCCCAGTGCGCGCGTAGAGATTTTCAGATACAGGTAGTCGGGCACCCGGGCCGCCTGGGAGCCCGATTTCCCGATTCGCGTGACCTCGGCGGTGTGGCCTTCATCCCCAACCCCCAAGCCGGTCGTGTTCTGCGCAACTACAGCTCTCTCCATTAGGGCGGTTTGACCCGCCAATTCCTCTACGGGAGCGATGAAGCGATAGCCGCGGCGTGAAAGCGTTTCAATAAAAATCGGGTTTTCCGAGGAATCACCGAGGACTTCGCGCAGCCGCATAATAGCGGTATTGAGGCTGTGGTCGAAATCAACGAAAGTGTCGCGCTGCCATAGACGATTGCGAAGCTCCTCGCGGCTCACGATCTCGCCGGGATGCTCAAGCAGCACAGCTAAGATCTGGCAGGGTTGGTCTTGCAGTTTTACCTTTACGCCCTTCTTGCGAAGTTCGCAGGCGCGCAGGTCTAACTCATAAACTCCAAAGCGGATCAATGGATGCGCGGCAGTTGCATCTTTAATGGCCATAATTGCTTGCGTAAAGGAGTCGCCGGAGTATAACTCCTCGACTCCGGAGGGTCAAAGACTTCTCGTTGACAAGGCCTGTTATCACTTGCGGTAAGTTGCTAATTCCATTGAGTTAACCGAGTTATTTATAAATGTTTTGAATGTGATGCATAAAGCATTGCCTCGAAACCAAGCGCAAGCGCAGAGTCCCTGCATGAGTGGGGTGTGTAGGGATTCGTGTGGGGGAGCCTATGAATTTCAAGAAGCTGTTAAATGCGATTGCGGTCGTGTTCGCTTTTTCGCTCTGGAGCAGCCTCGCAGCCGTGCCAACGCTGGCGCAGGTTTCCGGCGCAACGCTCTCGGGGGTCGTGACTGATACCTCCGGAGCCGCAGTCCCTAACGCGAACGTCGCCATCAAGAACGTGGCGACTGGGGTCGTTCGCTCCGTCACGTCGAACCAAGACGGATTCTACACGGCGCCGAACCTCTTGCCGAGCACCTACGAAGTTACGGCTTCCGCCCAAGGATTCAATACCATCGTCGAAAAAGGAATCACACTGACCGTCGGCCAGGAACAGGAGCTGAACATCAGCCTGAAGGTCGGACAGGTGCAGCAAAGCATCGAAGTCACGGCTGCCCCGCCGGCGGTGGAAACCACCACATCGGCGGTCAGCGCCACCGTGAACTCCGCGACCGTTCGGGAAATGCCGCTGAATGGGCGCGATTGGGCGTCACTCGCAACGCTGGAGCCCGGCGTATCCACCATCAATACTCAGGTGGGCACCAGCTTTAATGCCAACAAAGGAAACCGTGGGTTTGGTAACCAGTTGAGCGATTCCGGCCATCGCGCGAACGAGAACAATTACCGCGTGAATGGCTTAACCATTAATGACTATTCGAACGCAGCTCCCGGCGGCCCGACGGGACTGAATTTGGGGGTTGACGCCATTCAGGAATTTTCGGTAATTACTACCGGCTACACCGCAGAGTACGGCAGGACTTCCGGCGCCGTAATCAACGCCATCACCAAATCCGGCACCGATCAGTTTCATGGCACGGGCTACTTCTTTGATCGCGACAGCGTGTTTGACGCGCGCAACTTTTTCGACGGGTCGAACATCCCGACGTTTCATCGCACCCAATTCGGCGTGTCCGCCGGCGGGCCGATCATCAAGGACAAGACGTTTATCTTCGGCAACTATGAAGGGTTTCGCCAGAAGCAAACCGGGTCTACGGTGATCAATGTTCCTTCGGCGGAGGCGCGCGGCGGACAACTGTGCGTTCCGAGCCTTACAAACCCGTGCGCCTCGTTGCAGACGATCACTGTCAGTCCCGCAGTCGTACCCTATTTGGCTCTGTGGCCTTGCCCGGCGTCCTGCCAAAGCGCGACGAACACGGACACTGTATCGCAAAACGTCAACATCCCGACGATTGCGAATGAGAACTACTCCATATTTCGCGTAGATCACAAAATATCCGACAGCGACAGCGTGGACGGAAGTTATTTCCATGATTCCGGTCCGCAATCTCAGGGCGATCCACTCGGAAACACGATTCACGAAGTTGTCTCGAGTAGAGAAGCAGGCAGCATTGAAGAGACTCACATCTTCAGCGCGGAACTGCTGAATACCTTCCGATTTGGCGTAAGCCGCGTCGAAGGTGACATCAATACCCCCGTTTCGGGCGATGCGGTGGCCACGGATCCGACGCTGGCAATCGCTCCCGGCGCAAAAGCTACACCTCAGATTCCGATCTCTGGAATCACCACGGCCTATGGCCTGGGTGGGTTCAATCGGTTCACTCACGCATTCAATTCAATTCAGGCGGATGATGACGCGTTTATCACCCGCGGAACCCATTCGATTAAAGTTGGCTTCGCATTTGAGCGGATGCAGTACAACATCCTGGAGCAGTTGAGCCCCAATGGCCGAATGAATTCATACTCGCTTCTCGGCTTCCTGCAGAACGATCCTAAACAACTGAACGCTTTGGCACCCGGCGGTTCGACGGAGGTCGGACTGCGCGAGAGCCTATTCGCCGGATACATCCAGGACGACTGGCGGGCAAAGTCGAACCTGACGCTGAATCTCGGCCTGCGGTACGAAATGACGACGCGGCCAACCGATGCAAATACGGTTGCGGGATACACGGTTAACGGATACACGGTTGCCGCCGCAGGATTTCAGCAAATTCAAACGCTCAATGGGTGCACTCCGGGCACCACGCTGTGTGGTCCTGTCGGAACGAACAGCCCGATTCGATCGAATCCGACGGTGTACAACTTCGAACCCCGTATCGGTCTGGCCTGGGATCCGTTTAAAGACAACAGAACCGCAGTGCGAGCGGGATTTGGCATGTTCGATGTACTGCCGCTGCCCTACGAATTTGGTTTGAATACGGCGGCCACGGCCCCGTTCCAAATCATCGGAGCGGACCCGAACGCTACCTTGGGAACCGGCGTAGCGGATCCGAATGTGAATTTCAATCGGCAGAGCATTCGCAACCGCTTCGTGGATCCAAACCCTCATCGCGCTCTGGTGATGAATTACAATCTGAATATTCAGCGGGATCTTGGCTACGGTTTTACGGGCACCGCCGGGTACGTCGGCTCCCGCTCGGTTCATCTGTCGGTGGCATCGGACGACATCAATCTAGTCCAGCCGACCGCGGTGACGGGAGTGGGGCTGGTATTCCCTTGCGATCCGAGCCAGGTCGTTCCGTACCAAGTGCTGCCAACTATCAACACCTGCGCCAACAATCAAACCGGAACCAGGATTGATTCCAACTGGGGCGGCGGCGCGGGTATTCGTCCGGTACTGTTCGACGGCGAGTCATCATACAATTCGTTCCAGGCTCAACTGAAGAAGACAGCCAGCCACGGCATTCAAGGCCAGCTTTCTTACACTTTCGGCAAATGCCGCGACACGAGCTCGGCTCCCGTCACTGGCGACACGTATTTGACTTCGATTGCCGTGCCGTTGCTTCTGGACAAATCCGCGCGAGTGGGCCCTTGCGATTTCGACATCCGCAACGTGCTAGTGGGAAACTTTATCTGGAACCTGCCTTCGCCACAGACCTCTTCCGCGCTACTTTCAAACCTGGCAGGCGGATGGCAGCTCGGCACCATCATCACCCACACCACCGGCTCGCCGTTCACCGCGACAGTGGGAGACGGCAATGATCCGCTGGGCAGCGGCTTCAACGGCGATTTCACGACAGATTTCGCAAACCTACTTCCCGGGTGCAATCCTATTCACGGCGGCGTGGAATACTTGAATACCGCCTGTTTCACGCCGCCGACCGCACCGGCATCTCTACCACTCGCGACGACGGCCAATCCGTACGGCTGTGCTCCTCTTTCGTTTCCTAATTACACAGGGTCGGCGCCAGCCGGGCAGCAGTTCTGCTCGAATGTGCTGGGAAACACGCGCCGCAACCAATTCTATGGACCGAGCCTGACCACGTGGGACTTCTCGATTTTCAAGAACACCCCGGTGCCGAAGATTTCGGAGACGTTCAACGTCCAGTTCCGCGCGGAGTTCTTCAACATCCTGAATCACACGAACTTCATCGGACCCAATTTCTTGAACGGGTCGCAGAACAATTCGCTCTTCGACTTCAACGGCGCTGCGCTGCCGACCGCGTTGAATCAAACGTCCACGTCTTCGCGGCAGATCCAATTGGGATTGAAGCTCATCTGGTAGCCGGCAGGTCCACCCCGGAGAGGGCCGCGCCGCAATGGCGCGGCCTTTCTTCTCACTCTCTCGGGTTTTGATTGCAGGATGTCGAGCCACTAATCTCACCACGGGGCCAAAGAATCTCTTGAGCAATTCAAGCACTCTTCCTCCGCAAGCCGTGCAGGCCCCCGGCGCGTCTGCTGGCGCTGCTCCCACCTGGATTCGCTGGCGGATCATGCTGATCGTGATGTTGATCATGGCGGTGACCACGCTGTGCCGACTGAATCTGAGCATCGCCGGAAAATATATTTCCGAGGAATTTTCCTACGACACGATAACGATGGGCCGCATTTTCAGCGCCTTCCTATGGGGCTACGGCCTGTTTCAAATTCCATGGGGATATATCGGAGATCGCTTCGGCCCGCGTCGCACCTTGACGGTTTCGATGTTGTTGTTCTGCGTGGGCACCGCGGCCATGGGGCTCGCCCCTCGATTCGCCCTGACCGGCGGAATCAGTGTGCTGTTCTCTTTTGAACTGGTCCGGTTTTTCACGGGCGTCGGAGAGGCGGCTAGTTCGGCGAACGTGACTCGCATGATCGCTTCCTGGACCGCGGCACGCGAAAGAGGATTTGCCAGCGGATTGCAAACAGCGGGTTTGGGCCTCGGAGGAACTCTCACCCCCATCTTCATTTCGTGGACAATGATCCATTGGGGCTGGCGTGCTTCGTTCTATTTGTGCGCGGCGATCTCATTCATCGTTCTGTTACTGTGGTGGATCTACTGCACCGACTGGCCTGAACAACATCCCGGCGTCAACGCCGCCGAACTCGCGGTGATTCGTCCTGCAGAGCAGGAAGTCGTTCCGCCGAAACCCGCAGCACTGGCGAAGCGAAGACCTGTTCCATGGATCAGGCTGCTCTCGAGTGGCTCGATCTGGGGATTGATCCTCGGCTACGGCTGCCAGGGCTACGCTTTTTACGTCTACTACAATTGGTTCTACTTTTATGCGGTGAAAGTGCGCGGCCTGGGAGTGATGCAAGCGGCGGTGTGGACTTCATTTCCGTTTCTGGCAATGACGTTGATTTCTCCGCTGGGCGGATTATTTTCCGACCGGGTTGCGAGAAATTTTGGAAGAACTCGTGGACGCCAGTGTGCGGTGTGGGTGGGCATGGGATTATCGGCTTTCTTGCTCTACTCCGGCAGCCACACCGCGAATACTTCCCTCGCGCTTCCCATGATGGCGCTCGCCGCCGGATTCCTGATGTTCGGCGCCGCGAATTTCTGGGCTGCCTGCATTGACCTGGTCCCCGATCATTCCGCCACCCTGTCGGCGCTCATGAACACTCTTGGTAGCGTGGGCGGCGCAATTTCTTCCACCGTGACGGCCTACATCGCTACTCACTACAACTGGAGCAAGGCTCTCGATCTCGCTGCCGCCGTTACCGTCGTTTCAGGGCTCCTGTGGTTCTTCGTTGACGCGGGAAAAAGTCTTGAAGAAAAACAATCATGAACCCGCCGAAGTCATGATCGAGGAGCGAGCAAATGAGGAAAGCAATCGCTGTCGCCGCCTCAACGATGTTGGTGTTCGCCGCAGCGATCGCCGGAATTAGCGCGCAGCAGAAAAATCAGCCCCTGCACCTCCTGGCTACGATCCCAATGCCCGGAGTCCAGGGACGACTCGATCATTTGGACGTGGATGTGAAGGGCCAGCGACTATTCGTCTCCGGCCTTGAGAATGGTTCGGTGGAAGTTGTGGACCTCCACGAGGGAAAGTGGTCGCGCCGGATTCCTGGATTCCAAAAGCCGCAAGGTATTGCGTATCTTGCGGCGCTCAACAAGCTTTTTGTCGCCAGCGGCGATGACGGAATGGTCCGCGTCTTTCGCGGCGATTCGCTCGCGCTCCTTGATTCAATTCGCCTTGAGGCTGGACCGAACCGCGTCGCCTACGATCCGAACGGAAAAATACTTTACGTCGGCTACGGCGGCAAGGATGCCGGCAAGGACTACGGCGAGGTGGCAATCATTGATGCCGTAAACGACAATAAAATTGCGGACGTTCAGGTGGCCGCCCATCCCGCCGAACTCTTGCTGAACAACTCGGGAAGCAGGCTCTTCGCCTTAGTCCCCGCAACCAGCCAGGTTCAGGTGATTGATACCCGCAACCGCCATGTCGTTTCCACCTGGCCGGTCAGCAGCCAGCGTCCGGGCGATGCTGCGTTTGAAGAACCGGCGAAGCGGCTGTTCCTGGGTACGCACGTTCCTCCCCAAATGGTAGCGATGGATTCGACTACAGGAAGAGAAGTCAAAACTCTCCCGACCATGGAAGGAATGGACGGCGTTTATTTTGATGCCGAGCGGCGCCGCATTTACGTCTCCGGCGGCCGGGGGTTCGACGTCGGGTTCGTCTACATTTACCAGCAGCTCGACTCCGACCATTACTCGCAAATCGGAACGATTCCCACAAGGCCCGGAGCCGGGACGTCTTTCTGGTCACCCGAACTGAACCGCTACTACGTCGCGGCGCCAAAGAACGATAAAGAGCCAGCTGCGATTTTGGTGTACGAGCCGCGTCCGTAGACCGCGTCTCAGTTGTCGCACACTCGTACTTAAGTCATTCAGGAGAGAAAAATATGAATAAACTGCTGGCAATATGCGCAATCGTCTTCGCAGCATTGATATTCATCGCAACGAACAGCCCAAGATCGGCGGCGACGATGCAGCAGACTCGCGAGCTTTCTGCCCTCCAGCTGGAGGAGGAAATTCCCGTGCCGAATGTGGCCGGACGCCTCGACCACTTCACGGCGGATGCAAAGCGCAGGCGCCTCTTCGTCTCCGCTCTGGGAAATAATACGTTGGAAGTGATCGACGTGTTCTCCGGCCGCGTGATTCACAGCATTCAGGGACTCAGCGAGCCGCAAGGCCCTCTCTACGTGCCCGACTTCGACAAGCTTTACGTGGCCAATGCCGGCGACGGCAAAGTGAATGTCTATGACGGCGCGACCTACACTCTTCGCAAATCGATCGAATTGGGCGAAGACCCGGACAACATGCGCTACGACGCGAGGTCCAAGAAAGTGTTTGTGGGATTCGGCGAAGAAGACGGAGGTATCGCGACCATTGATCCCGCCACTGACGAACGTGTGGGTGAAATTTTCAAGACGGGCGGGCACCCCGAGTCATTCCAGGTGGAAGCTTCCGGCGCGCGCATTTTTGTGAACGTGCCCGACGCCGACAATGTAGTCGAGTCTATTGACCGCAAGACCGGCGCCGTCACGAAATGGCCGCTCAAGGGTCTGCGTGGAAATTACGCCATGGCTTTGGACGAAGAAGATCACCGTTTATTCACAATTACCCGCAAGACTCCCATGATGGTCGTTTTGGACACGGAAACTGGCAAGGAGATCGCGAGGCTGAGAGCTGCGGGCGAGTGCGACGATGTTTTCTTTGACGCCTCGCGAAAACGCATCTACGAGATTGGGGGCGAAGGCTTCATCAGCGTCTTCCAGCAAGCCGATCCCGACCATTACTCGCTGATCCAAAACGTTCCTTCCACGATCGGAGTGCGCACGGGTTACTGGTTCGCGAAGCGTGATCGGTTCTATGTGGGTGTTCCGGCCAAAGGCAATGAGCCAGCACAAATCTGGACGTATGAAGCGGAGGACTAGCGCAAGTCGCGCCAAATTCTGCCGCGAAATGCTGGTAGGCCCGTGCGGGCTCGAACCGCAGACCTGGCCGCGCTCTGCGCGGCCCGCTCTAGCCTTGCCCGGGATTAATTCCCTGATCCTTGCCGCCGATTTCCACTTCTTGATTTGCAGTTCGCGCCGACGCGCTTCTAGCAGCGTTTCATACATCTCTTGATACACCAGTTCCCACGGGCCGCGTCCTCGCGTGGCCAAACAATTGCCGCGCTGGTGCTCAGAGATGCGGCGTGCCAACTCGTTCGTCGAACCGATGTAAAAGCGGCCACTAGATTTACTTTGCAGGATGTAAAGCCAAGCCATCAGCGGATTTGGTAGGCCCGTGCGGGCTCGAACCGCAGACCTCCACCGTGTCAAGGTGGCGCTCTAGCCAACTGAGCTACGGGCCTATTGCTGAGAGAAGTTTAGCACACCGGGGGCACCGCAGACCTGGCCGCAGCTTCGCGGCCCGCGTTAGCCAACCGAGCGGTACGCCCTCCGCCATTCAATTTCCAGCGGCGTAGCCGAGCGCGCGAAGCTTAATTGGTTCTGGGCCCGCCAACAGGCGATCCGACCATCACTGATTCTTGATCACCGCCCCGCCTTTCATCACAAAATGAACGTTTTCCAACACATGTACGTCGGCCAAAGGATCTCCTTGCACCGCGATGATGTCGGCGAATTTTCCTGGCTCAATTGTGCCCACGCGGTCGGTCCATCCGATCAGGTCTGCCGCGTTGACCGTTGCTGCCTGAATGGATTGCAACGGCGTCATGCCCATCGAAACCATTTTGCCGAACTCATGCGCGTTCAGCCCGTGAGGATAAACTGCCGCATCCGTGCCGAACGCGATTTTCACGCCCGATTTGAAAGCGTGTGAAAGATGTTGCTGCGCGATGGGCAGCACGATCTTGGCTTTTTCGATCATGTTCGGAGTCAACCCCAGGCTCTGCACATTTTCCATCAGCCAATCTTCCAAGTAGACGGTGGGCACGAGATAGGTCCCGTGCTGCTTCATCAATTCAATGTCCTCATCGTTGATATAGCTGCCGTGCTCGATCGAATCCACGCCGGCCAGCACGGCGTACTTGATTCCCGTCGCTCCATGCGCATGCGCCGCGACTTTGCGGCCGAGGCCGTGAGCCGTTTCCACAATCGCCTTCATTTCTTCCGGACTGTATTGCGCGAGCGCGGGATTATCGCCTTCCGAGAGCACGCCACCGGTGGCCATGAACTTGATGACGTCGGCGCCGTACTTGATGTCCTCGCGCACTTTCAACGTCACGCCATCCACTCCGTCGGCGACGCCGTCGTCCGACCAATTGTATTGCGGCGCGAGAAAATTGTTGTCGGCATGGCCGCCGGTGATGCTCAGCGCCGGACCCGAGGCCAGCATGCGCGGGCCCGGGACGTCACCGGCGTTAATGGCATCGCGCAAGGCTATATCGGAATATCCGTTGGCGCCGACGTTGCGTACCGTCGTGAAGCCGGCTTCGAGCGTTACACGCGCATTGCGGGCGCCCGTCAGCGCTTGCCGCGGATACGACATCCGCATCCCGGCCGGACCGGAATCGTAAGGCGTCATGGTCAGGTGCGTGTGGCAGTCGATCAAACCGGGCAGGACGGTGGCATTCGAAAGATCGATTGTCTTTACACTAGCCGGCAGGCGAGGCGAGACTTCAGACGCCGTGCCGATCGCTTTGATCCGCTCGCCTTCAATCCAAATAATCTGGTCGCTCAGATAGTTTCCCGTGCGCACATCCAGAACTCTTCCGGCATGAATCGCCACATCCAGCGGCGGCACGCTCTTTGTCATCTGCGCATTGCAAAAAGACGCGCTAGCCGCGATCAGCAAAAGCACAGTTGCGAGACGCCTCATCGAAATCCTCCTGTGGGTACAAATCTGAAACTTGAGCGAGCGCGCCGTGATCCATTTTTACGCTCGATAAGTGATCGTGTGCTGGTTTTGCGTCATGTCCAAACGCGACGCATTGTATCTCTGTGGCACGAAGTTTTCCGTTGGAATCTTCGTGCTGGATCAAAAACAGAATCGGCGCTTTTCGTCAAAAACACATTTTTTGAAATTCCATGAATCGGTCCTTGACCCCCTGCATCTCATGCTGTATGATTATGCAGTCTTATGCATAAAGCTGCATAAACTTACAATGGGCGCACACAAACGTTTTCGGCAAGGTCAGATCCTGAAGCTCCTCGCAGGCGAATCCGTCGCCAGCCAGGACGATCTGCGCCGCCAGCTCATTCATTTGGGCGTGCGCGTTACGCAGGCCACTCTCTCGCGCGATTTGCGTGAATTGCGATTGGTGAAGACCGCCGCTGGCTACAAGCCACTCGCCACCGCCGCTGCCGCAGATTCTTCGGCGTTGCGCGGTCTGGCTCGCGCTCTGAAGGAGTTTTTGCTGGATATACGGCCCGCGCAAAACATGCTGGTGCTCAAAACTCCTCCTGGCGGAGCGCAGCCGCTCGCCGCTGCGGTGGATTCCGAGCGCTGGAAGGAAGTCGCCGGCACCTTGGCGGGTGACGACACGGTTTTGATCATCACGCCCTCGCGAACGGCGCGAGCTGCGATTCAGAAGCGCGTGGAGGAGATGCTTCGATGAACGGCCCTGTAAGGGTCGCAGTCGTCGGGGCCACGGGCTATGCGGGATTCGAGCTGGCCCGGCTCCTGCTGCGGCACCCACAAATCGAAAAGCCGACGTTTTATCTTCGCGACGCGCACGCGAATGTGCGCTGCTTGACAGAGCTCTATCCGCAGCTTCGCGGTTGGGGCGAAGCTCCGTGCAAACCACTCTCTGTCGAAGCAATCGCGCGGAGCGGAGCAGAGGCCGTGTTTCTCTCGACGCCTCACGAGGCGTCGCTGGAACTGGTGCCCTCGCTCTTGGCTGCAAATCCATCGCTGCGCATCGTGGATCTGAGCGGCGCGTTTCGTTTCGGCAAGCCCGAAACTTTTGTGGAGTGGTACAAGCTTGCTGCGCCGGATGCCGCAACGCTCTCCGAAGCTGTCTACGGCTTGCCGGAACTCTACGCCGACAAATTGCCACAGGCGCGCTTGGTCGCGAATCCCGGTTGCTATCCGACTTCCGTGATTCTGGCGCTGCGCCCGCTGGTGGAAGCAGGCTGGATCAATATGGCGCGCGGAATTGTGTGCGACTGCAAGTCCGGCGTCAGCGGCGCGGGCAAAGAGCCCAAGCGCGAAACGCATTTTGTAGAGGTGAATGAAAATTTCCGCGCCTACGGACTTTTTTCGCATCGCCACACGCCCGAAGTAGAGGAACACACGGGCATGGCGCCGAAAGACTTCGTCTTCACCACGCACCTGCTGCCGGTGGAACGCGGGATTCTTTCCACCATTTATATGTGGCTGGATCCGGCGCGCAAGGCGGACGAAATCGAATCTCTTTATCGCAAGTTCTTTGCAGGAAAACCAATGGTTCGAATTCTTCCGGCAGGAAGTTTGCCGGAGTTGCAGCACGTTACGCATACGAATTTTTGCGACATCGGATTCGCGCTCGATGCTTCAGGCGAGCGGCTGGTGGTGGTGTCCTGCCTCGATAATCTGGGCAAAGGCGCGGCAGGACAGGCTGTACAAAATCTCAACGGGATGTGGGGCTACCCCGAAACGGCAGGTTTGCTATGAGACTCGTAATCAAAATTGCAGGCGCGCTTCTCGAGCGCGAAGAAACCGTGCAGAAAATCGCCCGGCAGATCGCCGAACTTGCTCGCGCCGGCCACGAATTGCTTGTGATTCACGGCGGCGGGAAGATTTTCACGGCCACGCTCACGCGCATGGGCATTGAGAGCCGGTTCGTCAACGGCTTGCGCGTCACCGATCGCGAAACGCGCGATGCAGCCGTGATGGTTTTCGGAGGGCTGCTGAACAAGCGCGTGGCTGGAGCAATCTCGCTGGCGGGCCAGCCGGCCGTGGGCATCAGCGCTTCCGATGCTGCCTGCTTCCTCGCGGAACCGATGCAGGTGGATGAGCGCGAGGGCGGCCTCGGGTATGTCGGCTACCTCACTGAGGTCAATCTTGATTTCCTCCGCTCGCTCTGGCGTGCGGGAGTGGTTCCAGTTGCTTCGTGCCTCGGCCTCGGCGCCGACGGCGAACTCTACAACATCAACGCGGACCACATGGCCGCGGCAGCCGCGGAATTTATTCGCGCGGATCGCTTGATATTTCTTACGGACGTTGCCGGCGTGCTGGACGGCGAAAAAGTTTTGCGCGCCTTGCGCGGTGGCGAAATTGAGCAACTCATCCGGCATAACAAAGTTTCGGGCGGCATGATTTTGAAGCTCGAGGCCGCCAAACGCGCGCTCTCCGGAGGCGTCTCCGAAGTGCGAATCGTCGGCGGAACGTTGCCCCGTTCGCTGCTGACTTCCGTTAACGGCGCTCGCTGCCCTGGAACGCGCGTTCTGCCCATCGTTCATACCGCCGCGAAGACAGCGCATGGAGTTGCGTGCTAATAATGTCGAAGAGAAAGACCACAACGAATAGCAAGCCGCTCTCTCCGGCGCAAATTCGCGGCACCGAAGCGCGCTACTTGATGAATACCTACCGGCGGCCGCCGGTGGTGTTCACGCGGGGGCGCGGCTGCCGGCTCTACGATTCCGCAGGGCGCGAATATCTGGACTTTCTCGGCGGGATTGCAGTCAACGCGCTGGGCCACGCGCATCCGCGCCTGGTGCGCGTTATCCGGCGCGAGGCCGGACGGGCCATTCACGTTTCGAATCTTTTTCACAATCCGTACCAGGCGCCGCTTGCGCGCAAACTCGCCGAATGGTCCGGGCTGGACCGCGTCTTCTTTACCAACAGCGGTACCGAGGCAATGGATGGAGCGTTGAAACTGGCGCGCGCTTACGCGCACGCTAAATCGCAAAATGGCGCGAAAAAGACGCGAATTTTGGCGCTCGAAAATTCTTTTCACGGCCGCACATTTGGCGCTCTTTCGATTACGCACCCAGTCAAGTACCGCGAACCTTTTGCGCCGCTCGTTCCCGGCGTGGAATTCGTGCGTTTGAATGACGTCGCGGACCTCGAAGCCAAATTTGACGACACGGTCTGCGCGCTCGTAGTGGAAACGATTCAGGGCGAGGGCGGTATATTCCCGATCAGCGAAACGTTCTGGCAGCGCGCCCGCGCACTTGCCACGCAGCACGACGCTGCGTTGATCGCCGACGAAATTCAATGCGGCCTCGGCCGCACCGGCCGCTATTTCGCGTATCAAAAATTCGGTGCTGCGGCAAAATCGGACATCGTGACCGCCGCCAAACCGCTCGCGGGAGGACTTCCGCTCGGTGCGATCATTGCCAACGAAAAATTCGCTTCGGCATTCGTCCCGGGGATGCACGGCACTACTTTCGGCGGCGGGCCGCTCATATGCGCCACAGCTCTAGAATTTCTGACGGTGGTCGAAGATGCCAAACTTCTCGCCAATATTCGCGAGCGCAGCGCGGAGTTGCGCGCTGGGCTGGAACACATTGCCAAGCGCTTCGATTTCATCCGCGAAGTGCGCGGCGAAGGCCTGATCCTGGGCATTGACCTGGCGATTGACGGCTCGCCGATCGTTGCGCAGGCCCTGCGCAACGGTCTCGTCATCAACTGCACGCACGAACACATCCTGCGGCTCCTGCCGCCGTTCATCATTCGCAGCAAGGACGTCGCCGAATTTCTTGCTAAGTTCGAGAAAACGCTGAAGCAAACCTCGAAACTTGGTGCGGCCAAACAACACAAAACCGAAACGCCAGCGCAGCCGATGGCTTTGGCTGCATCGAGGTGAATATGAACGCCGCCGTTGCCACACCGATTACGCGAACCAACGATCTCCTGACGGGGATGGAGTGGAATCCCGCGCAAGTGCGCGAGCTCCTGCATCTCACCGCCGATGTGAAGGCGCATCCCGACCGTTACCGCGGCGCTCTGGCCGGCCGATTTCTCGCGATGATCTTCGAAAAACCATCGCTGCGCACACGCGTTACTTTTGAAGTGGGCATCGCCAGCCTTGGCGGCTCTTCCGTGTTTCTCGACCACACCGTCACCCCTCTCGGCGAGCGCGAATCCATTCCCGACGTCGCGAAGAGCCTGGAGCGCTGGGTTCACGGCATCGTGGCGCGCGTCTTCAAGCAGGAATCGCTCGAGCAGCTCGCCGCGAACGCGCACATTCCCGTGATCAACGCTCTATCCGACCTCTATCACCCGTGCCAGGCATTTTGCGATTTCTTCACACTGGAGGAACGTTTCGGCAATCTGCGTGGCCTTAAGCTTGCTTACGTCGGCGACGGCAATAACACTTGCCATTCGTTGCTTAGCGTCGGCGCACGCGTGGGCGCTCATCTGCGCATCGCGACTCCCGCAGGTTACGAACCGGATCCTGGCATCGTGGCCGAAGCCAAGCGCGTGGCGCGCGAGACGCGCGGAAAAATCGAAATCCTGCGCTCGCCCGAGGAGGCAGTGGCGGGCGTGCAGGCGATCTACACCGATGTTTGGACCAGCATGGGGCAGGAGGCGGAATCCGCCGTGCGCGACGCTGCCTTTGCCGGCTATCAGGTGAACGACGAACTTTTCTCGCACGCCGCGCCCGACGCGATCTTCATGCACTGCCTGCCCGCGCATCGCGGCTCGGAAGTCAGCGAAGGCGTGATGGATGCGCCGCGCTCCATCGTATTCGAGCAGGCGGAAAATCGCTTGCACGTGCAGAAAGCCATTCTGCTGACGCTACTCAATTAATTTTGCCGCCAATCAAGGAGAACGAATTGCCGAAGAAAGTTGTGCTTGCATATTCCGGAGGTCTGGACACCTCCATCATTATTCCGTGGCTCAAGGAAACCTACGGTGGCTGCGAAGTGATCGCGATGATCGGCGACCTGGGCCAGCAGGAGGATCTGGAAGCGGCGCGCAAAAAAGCTCTCGCCACGGGCGCGAGTTCCGCGTACGTCGAGGACCTTCGCGAAGAATTCATCACCGGCTACATTTGGCCCACTTTGCGCGCGGGCGCTGTTTACGAACACAAATATTTGCTGGGGACTTCGTTCGCGCGTCCGCTTCTCGCGCAGCGCCAGGTGCAACTCGCCCAAAGACTCGGCGCGGACGCCGTCGCGCACGGCTGCACCGGCAAAGGCAACGACCAGGTGCGCTTCGAATTGGCTGCCAAAGCGCTTGCGCCTGAATTGCAGATCATTGCGCCGTGGCGCGAATGGAACATCGTCTCGCGCGAAGAAGCGATTGACTACGCGCGCGCGCACAATATCCCCGTCGAGCAGACTACAAAAAACATCTACAGCCGCGACCGCAACATCTGGCACCTCAGCCACGAAGGCGGAGTCCTTGAAGATCCAGCCAACGCGCCAGACGAAGCGATGTGGCAATGGGTCGTCTCTCCCGCGAAAGCGCCCGAGCAGCCCACCACCGTCGAAATCGGCTTCGAAGGCGGCACCCCGGTTTCCGTAAACGGTAAGAATCTCGCGCCCCTCGCGCTACTCGACAAGCTGAACGAAATCGCGGCGGCCAACGGCATCGGCCGCATGGACATCGTCGAAAACCGTCTCGTCGGCATCAAATCGCGCGGCGCTTACGAAACTCCCGGCGGCACTTTGCTCGTCACCGCGCACCGCGAACTCGAATCGCTCGCGCTGGACCGCGAAACCGCGCACTACCAGCAGATTCTCTCGCTGCGCTACGCTGAAATGGTTTACTACGGCATGTGGTTCACGCCGTTGCGTGAGGCGCTCGACGCGTTCTTCACCAGCGCGCAGCGCCGCGTCACGGGTTCGGTCTCGCTCACGCTGTGCCGCGGCAACGTCACCGTGGCGTCGCGCCACTCGCCGTATTCGCTCTATCGCACGAACCTCGCGAGTTTCACCATGACCGGCTACAACCCGAAGGACGCGGAAGGCTTTATCAATCTTTTCGCGCTGCCCATCACCGTGCCGCAGGAGGCCGCGGTTCCGGAACCGAAGAAAGCACCGCAGAAGGCCAATGCCTGATGACTGCTCCCCGAGAACAAAAAATGTGGGGCGGCCTTTTCGAACGCGGCCCGGACGCGTCGTTCTACGAATTCGAGCGTTCGTGGAGCTTCGATCAGCGCATGCTACCGCAAGAACTGGCGCTCGATCGCGCGTGGGCGCGAGCAATCGTCACTGCGGGAATTCTGACAGAGGAGGAGGGCCGCAAAATTGCCACTGCTCTGGACGAGATCGCCGCGCGCGCTAAGTCCGATCCCGCGTGGCTCGCCGATTCGAAAGCCGAAGACGTCCACCACTTCGTCGAATCCGCGCTGATTGAAAAACTCGGCCCGCTTGGCGCCAAGCTTCACACCGGCCGCAGCCGCAATGAAATGGTCGCCACCGAATTTCGCATGTACGTGAAGGATGCCGCGCGAAACCTGCGCCGCGCACTCGTCGCACTCGAGAGCGCGATTGCGGCCCAGGCCGAAACGAATCTGCGGGTTCCGATGCCCGGCACCACGCACATGCAACACGCGCAGCCGCTTCTGCTTGCGCACTGGCTTCTCGCGCATGGGGAAGCTTTTTACCGCGATACCGAACGCATTGCCGCGGCCGCAGTGCGCGCCGATTCATGCCCTTTGGGTTCTGGCGCACTCGCCGGCTGCGCTTTTCCGCTTGACCGCAACGCACTGGCGCGCGACTTGGGCTTTTCGCAGATCACTGCCAATAGCCTGGACGCCGTCAGCGACCGCGATTTCGCTCTCGAATACCTTTTCGCGCTCTCGACTGTCGCGATGCACCTCTCGCGTCTGTCGGAAGATTGCGTGCTATTTGCCTCTCCGGAGTTTGGATTCGTCGAGTTGCCCGACGAATTTTCCACTGGCAGCAGCTTGATGCCGCAAAAGAAAAACCCTGACGCTTGGGAACTGATTCGCGGCAAGACCGGACGCATCTACGGTTCGCTGATGGCTCTGCTCACCATCTGCAAGGGACTGCCTTCCAGCTACCAGCGCGATTTGCAGGAGGATAAGGAAGCGCTCTTCAGCGCGCATGATCAAGCGCTGGCGATGACGCAAATCGCCGCGGCCACTCTCGCCGCCACGCGCTTCCGCGAAGATCGCCTGCGAGCAGCAGCGCAGGATCCCGCGCTGGTCGCGACAGAGGTGGCGGATTACCTGGTGACTTTCGGTGTGCCGTTCCGCGAAGCACATGAAATCGTGGGAAAGGTGCTGCGCGCAGCGGAGCAAGAAGGCAAATCCATCCGCGAAATGCCGATGGAACGCCTGAAAGAATTCTCGCCGGCGTTCGGGCCAAGCCTGGACACGGCGCTAACCCTGGAATCCGCGCTGGCGCGCCGGGGAATTCACGGCGGCACGGCTCCCGGCGCAGTTAGCTTCGCGCTGCAAGATTTCAAAGCGCGAATCGCGCATCTGGCGGAGCATCCATGAGCACGCACCGCGCACGAACCAAGGATGCACCGGCGATTCATCGGCTGGTCGCGCACTATGCCGCGGAGGGCGTATTACTGCCTCGCACGAAGGAAGAAATCCGCCGAAATATAAGTCATTTCCTGGTTTTGGAAGAAAACCGGCAAGTCATCGGTTGTCTTTCTCTAGAAAGCTACGGTTCCGATTTGGCGGAAATTCGCTCGGTCGCAGTCAGCGCGGAACGGCGCGGCGAAGGCTTAGGCGCTCGGCTAATTGAATTCGCGCTGCTCGAAGCGCGACGCCGGAGCATCGCGCGCGTATTCGCCGTAACGCACGCGTCACAATTTTTCGAGCGGCAGGGATTTGCGACGGCTTCGCGAAAAACTCTCGCGGAAAAGGTCGAGCGCGATTGCCGCACCTGCCCGAAACAGAGAACGTGCAAACTCGTGGCCGTCATCGCCACGGTCATTCCTGAGCGCGTCGTTTTGCCCGTGCTCGGCGAGGTCGCAGCGGTCCCGGCCAGCTGAATAGCCCATGCCCTTGCGCCTTACCAATTCGCTCCTTCCACGAGGTTTCACTTTCGCTGCCACGCATTGCGGGCTGAAAAAGTCGAGGCTCGATCTCGCGATCCTTGTAAGCGAAGCCCCCGCGTCCGCGGCCGCCGTCTTCACTACCAATCGCGTGAAGGCTGCGCCGGTGATCGCCTCGCAGCTGAATCTGCGAAAGTCCAAACACCGAATGCGCGGCGTGATCGTCAATTCCGGCAACGCCAACTGCTGCACCGGTTCCGAAGGCTTGGGCGCGGCTGCCGCAACGACTCTGAAAGTCGCGCGCGAACTCGGCCGCCTCGATCCGTCGCAAATTCTGGTCTGCTCCACCGGCGTCATCGGCGTGCCGCTGCGCTGGCAGAAAATCGTGAACGCGGTGCGGCCGCTGGTGCGCGCGCGCAAATCCTCCGCCAGCGCTTTCGCTCAATTCACGCGCGCGATCATGACCACCGACACGCGTCCGAAATGGGCAGCGGCAAAATGCCGGGTCGGCGGAAAAGAGGTCCGCATCCTGGGCTGCACCAAGGGCGCGGGGATGATTCACCCCAATATGGCCACGATGCTCGCGTTTCTTGCAACGGATGCCGCTGTATCCCCCGCCATGCTTGAGCGCGCGCTGCGCTCGGCAGTCGCCGGCACATTTAACGCCATCACCGTCGATGGTGACACTTCCACCAACGACACTGTCACGCTGCTGGCCAACGGCGAATCCGGCGCGCCGGCGATCACTCGCGAAAATGACGGCTGGAAAAAGTTCTGCGCCGCGCTGGAAACTGTCTGTAAATCCCTCGCGCTGCAAATCGTTGCCGATGGCGAAGGAGCGCAGCGCGTGATCGAAGTGGAAGTTCGCGGCGCGCCCTCCGACCAAGCCGCCAAAGAAATCGCGTTCACGATCGCGAATTCACCGCTCGTGAAAACAGCACTCGCAGGCGCCGATCCCAACTGGGGACGCATCCTCGCAGCAGCGGGACGCGCCGGCGTGCCCTTCGATTTCGAACGCGTGGACATAATTCTCGCGGGACTGAAGGTGTGCCGCCGCGGGCAAGAAAATCCTTTCAACGAGCGCATCGCGCACCGCAAAATGCTCGCCAAATACGTTCCCATCGTGGTTGAAATGCGTTCCGGGCGCGGTCACGCCCGCGTGTGGACGTGTGATTTCACTACCGAATACGTTCACATCAATGCAAGCTATCGCACCTGACGCCGCCGACGGACACGCTAGGCTTATCCGCGGCCCGCGTGGTTGACTGCCGAAGGCACTTGCAGCAAGATGCTCCTGAGCAGCTGGAGCGCTCGCTTCAGCCGGGTGTGGCCAACCTGTGCAAGGCCACCTGCGCCGAGATCCTGTCTCTTCAGCTTCGTGTGTTGCGCCTCGGCGCTGGACCGGGGGCATAAGGAGAACGGCCGTGAAGAAATTGTACGTTGGAAATCTGTCGTTCAAGGCCACAGAAGAGCAGGTTGCGGCGCTGTTTTCGGAAATTGGCGTGCAGCCCGATTCGCTTTCACTCTTGCGGGATCGTTTTACGGGGCAACCCCGTGGATTCGGTTTCGCGGAAATAGGAAATGATGCGGAGGCGGAAAAGGCGATTCAGGCGCTGAACGGCAAGGACTTTCTTGGCCGCGCGCTGGTCGTGAATGAAGCGCGTCCGCAACGCGAAGGCGGAGGCGGAGGTGCTGGCGGCGGACGCGGAGGCCACGGCGGTGGTCATGGTGGCGGAGGCGGCGGTGGCCGCGGAGGTCACGGCGGAGGCGGGGGTGGTGGCGGGCGCGGAGGACGTGGAGGCGGTGGTTATGGCGGCGGAGGCGGCGGTGGCCGCGATCGTTAACTCAAATCAATAAATTCTGCGGAACCAGTGGGCGCGATTTTATTCGCGCCCTTCTTTTTTTTGGCATCAGCTTTCTCAGCCCTCCAGTCTATGCGGCGCCCATCCGTTGCTTCGCTAGCGCTCTTCTCATGGGAGTTTCCGCTTCTTCGACTTTTCCGTCCTTGTACTCAAATCGCATGAGCGTTGTTCCGCGCAATCCTTGCGTCACCAACGCAGCGACGTCCAGTTTCGCTTCCGCCTCCGCCAATTCCTCTGCTGAGGCGTACAGCGCCGGCCGGCGCGGCAAGAAGACCGGGCAGCAATCATGAAACGGCTCGGAGGAAGTACCGTACGTTCCGATTCGCCGTGCGGTCGCCAAGATTTCCTGTTTGTCTGTGCCGGCCAGCGGACGAAAAACCACCATGCGCGAAGCCGCATCCACTGCTACCAGGTTGCGCAGCGTCTGCGAAGCGACCTGGCCCAGGCTATCGCCGGTGATCAGCGCGAGCCCGCGGTCGCGTTTTGCAAGTCCCTCGGCGATTCGCAGCATCATCCGCCGGTACAGCAGTACGCGATAGTCTTCCGGCGCATAACGCACAATTTCGCGCTGAATCGCTTCGAACGGCACGCGATACAACTTGGCATGAATTTGATACGGCACGAGCTGTCGCACCAAGCCGCTGGCAACGTGCAACGAAGATTCCCCAGGCCGCGCTCCGGTACCATAGAAATGCACGAAGTTCAGATGCGCGCCGCGCTTCATCATGTGATACGCGGCCACCGCCGAATCGAATCCTCCGGAGAGCAGGCACATCATTCGCCCGGCGGTGTTCGCCGGCAAGCCACCCGCACCCGGAATTTTTCGGGCATAGACGAGCGCCATTCTCTTGGCGATCTCCACATAGCAAGTCATCGCCGGATCATTCAAACGGACGCGCACGGTGCGTCCCTGCGCACGCAAGCGGTCCAGCAGATAACGGCCGACCGCGGCTTCCGTCTCAATGCTTGTTTGCGAAAACGATTTGTCGCTACGCTTGGCGCGCACCGCAAAATCCGCAAATTGCAGCGGCTCGACTTCTTCCCACGCCGCCTGGCAAATCGCTTCCATGCTGCGCTCCACCGGGCGAGCGATCGCGTAAAAAGCGATGCCCAAAACGCGTTCGACACGGGCTATGGCACCTTCGAGTGACGCCCCATCTCCTAACCACACCACGATGCGATCTCCGGGTTGCTCGACGCGGTCCACAGGAATTCCCTGCAACGACACACGCAGGGCGGTGCACAGTTTGCGCAGAAAAAATCGCCGATTGCGGCCCTTCAGCCACAATTCGTGATAGTGAACGACGATGATCGGCTTGCTCATGCAGATTTCACACGGCACAAATGGAACATTAACTTCACGAAAGTATAACACCGGGTCCGGCCAGCCCCGGTCTCTCCAGTCATAGTGCGGGCAGTACCGGCACGCTCCGCGCAGCCAATAACTCAAAGGATACACAAAATGTTCCCACGCGACTTTCCACTACTTCTGGGGTTATTATCGGCACCGCTCCTGTCCCCGGAGCGGCCCGGCGTGGGGGTAGTAACGCCGGACCCGGACAGCAGGTTGGCGAGAAAGATTTTGCTACCGAATCCGCCCGCCGTGCATCCAAACGCTTGAAACCGGGGAGCGCGGGAGAAGGGCATGTGGAATAGACGAGATTGGGACGATTTCTTCGTTATTGTAAGGAAGCGGTGGAGCGCACATCGCCCGCCGCGTCCTGTGGATCTTTCGCGCCGCAACCGCTTGGTACCGACCGAAGGTTACAGCCTTGCCGAGTTGGATGAAGCTGGCCTGAGCATCGAGCAAGCGGAATATCTCGGTTTGCCGGTGGATGCCGGGCGCGTCGGTTCCTACGGCCCGAACGTCACCACGCTGCGTGAATTTTTCCGCGCCAGCCGTTCGCGTTTCTAGCTGCTCGCGCGCTTGCAGCTTGTGGTAACCCCCTTCTGAGAAATTTCCAACCGCGCGCATTTTCAAAACAGCTACAATCCTTGATTCCAAAGCGCTCCTCGCGAGTCTAAGCCTCACATGAAACCTCCGCGCTCGCGACTGCGTATCATCCGGTAGCGATTCCAGCCATTTCAAGGAGACTTCTCGATGAAGAAGTTTGTGCTCGCCCTCGCCATGCTGGTGGTCTCTCTCGCTTTCACATCCTCTGCGCAAGACGATAAGCCGCTGCTCCTGCGTCAGCCCACGCTGAGCCACACAGATATCGCCTTCATGTACGGTGACGACCTCTGGAAAGTGAGCCGCGAAGGAGGCGACGCCGTCCGCCTGACCGCGGGGCCCGGAATCAAGCGCGGCCCGCACTTTTCGCCGGATGGCCAGTGGATCGCGTTTACCGGCGAGTATGACGGCAAACTGAATGTCTACGTGATTTCCGCGAACGGCGGTACGCCGCGCCGCGTCACTTTTCACGCCGGTCCCGACGTCGCCGTAGGCTGGACTCCCGACGGGAAAAATATCCTCTTCGCTTCACCGCGCGATAGCTTCGCCAACAACACCCAGGCGCTTTTCACCGTGCCCGCCGAAGGCGGCTTTCCCACGAAAATCCCGCTGCCGCTCGGATGGGAGGGTTCCTATTCAGCCGACGGAAAATATCTCGCGTATCGTCCGACGCCAATGCCGTTCGGAAACTGGAGCCACTACCGTGGCGGAACCTCACCTCGAATTTGGATCGCCGATCTGGCCGATTCCAGCGTAGTGAAGCTTCCGCACGAGGATTGGAACGACCTCGACCCAATGTGGGTCGCCGATTCGATTTATTTTCTGTCCGATCGCAATGGTCCATACACGCTTTTCGCTTACGACACGAAGACGAAAGCAGAGTCGCAGCTCGTCGAGAACACCGGATTCCCGATCAAATCGGCGAACGCAGGTCCAGGCGCCATCGTCTACGAACAATTCGGCTCGCTGCATCTCTTCGACCTTTCGAGCCATCACGACCAGATCGTGACGGTTCACATTGCCGCGGACCTCGTCCAGGTTCGCCCGCACTTCGAAAAAGTCGCCAAGCAGATCAATAACGCCGCCATCTCGCCGACGGGCGTCCGCGCGGTATTTGAAGCGCACGGCGAAATTCTTACGGTTCCCGCCGAAAAGGGCGACATTCGCGACATCACCAATTCCCCTGGTGTAGCTGATCGCGATCCGTCGTGGTCCCCAGACGGAAAATGGATCGCTTATTTTTCCGATGAGTCGGGCGAATACGCGCTGCACTTGCGCGCGCAAAACGGAATGGGCGACGTTCGCAAAATCGGCCTCGGCGATCCTCCTTCATTTTTCTACGGACCGACGTGGTCGCCCGACAGCAAGAAAATTGCGTATACCGACAAGCGCTTGAATCTCTGGTACGTGGATTTGGATAAAGGCACGCCGGTCAAAATTGATACCGATTATTACCAGAGCCGAGGCTTGAACCCGGATTGGTCTGCCGACAATCGCTGGATCGTTTACACCAAAATTCTGCCGAACCACTTCCGCGCCGTCTTCGTGTTCTCGCTCGATTCCAACAAATCCACACAAATTACTGACGGAATGAGCGACGCGGAATACGCCATCTTCGACAAAAACGGCAAGTACATCTACTTCACCGCCAGCACCAATATCGGCCCCACGGTCGGCGGTCTCGATATGTCCAGCGACGGCAAGGAAGTGACGCGCAACGTCTACGTCATCGTTCTGCGCAAGGATTTGCCCTCGCCGCTAGCACCGGAAAGCGACGAGGAGAAAACCGACAGCGAGCAGAAAGACGCGGACAATTCGAAAGACGCTTCCAAGGACGACAGCGACAAGGACAGGAAGAAAGACGCAGACAAGGACAAAGACAAAAGTAAGGACAAGGAAAAGAGCAAAGAACCCGTCAAGGTCTCAATTGATTTCGACAATATCAGCCAGCGCATTCTGGCTCTTCCGCTTCCGGCGAAGGACTACGTGGCCCTTTTTGCCGGCAAGGCAGGCGAGTTCCTTATTCTCGAGACGCCGCCTGCTCCCGATTCCGAAGGTCCGCCCAACCTGGTGCTTTCGAAATTCGATCTCGCCAAACGCAAAGCCGAACAACTCATTGCGGGCATCCAGAACGCCGCGGTTTCGTACAATGGTGAAAAATATCTCTACCAGCAGGGCGAAAAGTGGTTCATCGCGGCCACCGCGCAGGCGGCCAAGCCGGGCGAAGGCGAACTGAAGACGGACGCGATGGAAGTCTGGGTTGAGCCTCGTGCCGAATGGAGCCAGATGTACCACGAGATCTGGCGCATCGAGCGCGACTTCCTCTATGACCCGCACTCTCATGGCGTGAACCTGCAAGCGCTTTCGCGCGAGTACGAGCCGTATCTCGCGGGCATCGCCACCCGCGATGATTTGAACTACCTCTTCGCGCAAATGCTCAGCGAAATCAACGTCGGCCACATGTTCGTCGGCGGCGGCGACATTCCGGAAGTGCAACCTCTGCAAGTTGGCTTCCTCGGCGCGGACTACACGATCGAAAACGGCCGTTACCGTTTCTCGCGCGTGTACAACGGTGAAAACTGGAACCCGCAATTGCACGCACCATTGACCCAGCCCGGCGTAAACGTCGTTGCCGGCGAATATTTGCTCGCCGTCAACGGGCGCGATGTTCGTCCCGACGTGGATGTGTACAGTTATTTTCAGGAAACCGCGGGAAAGCAAACGGTGCTGAAGGTTGGGCCCAATCCGGATGGTTCCGGCTCTCGCGAAGTGACCGTCGTCCCCGTGCCCGACGAGACCGCCTTGCGCAATCGCGCGTGGATGGAAGACAACATGCGCAAAGTGGCCGACATGAGCGGCGGAAAGCTCGCTTACGTGTATCTTCCGAACACCGGCGCGGGCGGCTTCACGAATTTCAATCGCTACTATTTCGCGCAAATCAATAAGCAGGGCGCCGTGATCGACGAGCGCTTCAACAGCGGAGGCCAAGCCGCCGACTACATCATTCAGTACATGCAGCGCAAAATCTGGAACTATTGGATGTCGCGGGAAGGCGCCGACTACACGACGCCGCTCAGCGGAATCTACGGGCCGAAAATAATGCTCATCAATGAATTTTCCGGCTCGGGCGGCGATGCGCTGCCATGGTATTTCCGTCACGTCAACCTCGGTCCGCTTGTGGGCCGGCGCACTTGGGGCGGCTTGGTCGGCATCGGCGGTTACCCCGCGCTGATGGACAATGGCTTTGTCACCGCGCCGCGCTTCGCGTTTTTCACAACCGAAGGAACGTGGGAAGTGGAAAATCATGGAGTGGCGCCGGATTACGATGTCGAGCTCGATCCCGCTGCATGGCGAAAGGGACACGACGCGCAACTCGAAAAGGCCATCGAAGTCGTGATGCAGGAGCTTGAGAAAAATCCGCCGCAGCCAGTGAAGCATCCGGCATTCCCGGACTATTCAAAATACTCGAGCGTGCATTAGACGGAGCACACTGGTCGGACGATCGTGATGCGATCCGTGCGCGGCATTTGGCTGCGGACGCTTCCGAGCGCTATATCGCGCTTTGGCGCCAAAATTTTCCTGTAACCAGCGCAAAAATTCCGCCGGCAACCGCACCGCTGACCACAACCGCATCCCATGCCAGCCCCGCAGCCACAGCCAACACCGCGGGCGCGCCAAACGGCAGCAGCAGCGCCGCCAAGGCTGCTTCGCGCACGCCGATACCCGCTTGCGTAATAGGCACGACCGCCGATAATTTCGCCAGCGGCCACGCGAACAACCACACGCGATAGCGCAAATGCAACCCGCAGGCTTCCGCGAGCTGCACATTCAGAAAAATAAACGTGATTTGCACGATCAGGCTCATGCTCAGAGCGCGCAACATCGCGCTCGGCCTTTGCAGGATAGATCCCCACGCTCGCCGCAGCCGCACCAACCTCCGCCGCACTCGAATCGAAAATCGCCGCGCTCGAAAGAGCTTCGCGATGATCACGGCAAGGGCTGCGGCGGCCACGCCCACCGCGCCCACGATGAAGAAGATCTTTCGGTTCCGTTCGTTCAACGCGCCCGGCACCAAAAGTGTGCCGATCGCTGCGAGTAAAGCTAGCGACGTGAAATCCGTGATGCGGTCCACCAAACTTCCCAACAGCACGCCCGCTTTGCTGCGGCTCATTCGCAATGCCATCGCCACGCGCAAAATGTCTCCACCTATCAGCGACGGCAAAAAAAGGGAACCGAACAGCCCGGCGAAGTAGCAACGCGCGGCTTGACGCCCGGGAATTCCCGCCCCGCCCAGGTTCAGAACCAGCTGATATTTCATTGCGCCGATCACGTGCGCCGCGAGATATCCGCTAAGCACCAGGATCCACAAATGCGCGGGCAGCAATCCAAGCGCCTGCCACACTTGCCGCCCGGGAAGTAGCCGGAATAGAAGATAAAGTACGAGTGCGCTGCCGCCATACTGCAGCGTCGTCCGCAGCCCGGTGCGCAGCCAGCTTGTTTGCGTGGAACTGGTGTCGGGTGGGCCGGTCACGTTGGCGTCGGCACATTATGCGGCCCCGCGAGACTCGTCACAAGCGCCGCAAAATCGGTTGCAGTCCGCTGGCCAACACCTTAAGGTTATGACTCCTAAAATCACTCGGGATATCGCCATTGAAAAAGAAAATCCGCGTCGTCCAATACGGAGTCGGCCCCATCGGCGCTTCGATCGTGCGCCTCATGCGGCAAAAAAGTTCGCTCGAAATTGTTGGCGCCATTGATAAGGATCCTGCAAAAGCCGGGCGCGATCTCGGCGAAGTCGTCGGAGCGCCGGATGCTCCTTGGGGTGTGCCCATTTTTTCAGATGCGCAGCCTGCGCTGGAAAAACCGCCAGACGTTGTAGTCCATTCGACCTCGTCTTACCTGCCCAGTGTGATGGATCAACTGCTTGAATGCATCGCTGCCGGTTGTTGTGTCGTTTCCACCTGCGAAGAACTTGCGTACCCGTTTCGCAAACATCCCGAGCTATCGAAGAAGCTGGAAGCCGCGGCAATCGAAGAAGGCGTCGCGCTCGTGGGCACCGGCGTGAATCCCGGCTTCGTGATGGATAAACTTGCGCTAACCCTCAGCGCGGTCTCACAACGCATTGACTGGTTGAGCGCCGTGCGCATCGTGGATGCATCCAAGCGCCGTCTGCCGCTGCAGAAAAAAATCGGCGCGGGAATGACGCAGGATGAATTTCGCGAACAGGTCGCAGCGGGAGTAATCAAGCATCACGGCCTGCCGGAATCCATCGCCATGGTGGCAGACGGCCTGGCTTTCGCGCTCGACGATATTTCCGAAACGATCGAACCGGTGATTGCCGAAGAAGCTGTCCAGACGGAATATCTGGAAGTCACCGCGGGCCAAGTCGCCGGCGTGCATCAAATCGCGCGCGGCAGCGCCCACGGCAAGGAAAAAATCTTCATGGAACTCAAGATGTACGTGGGCGCCAGGCATCCCTCCGATACGGTCGTGCTGAAAGGCGAGCCGCATATGACTCTTACAATTCCAGGCGGTACGCACGGCGATGTGGCCACAGCCGCGGTGGTCGTCAACGCCATACCTGCAATTCTTGCCGCCAACGCCGGCCTGCGCACCTCTGGCAATCTGCCGCTGTCATTTTTTCCGGCTACGCTCCTGCTTTAGCCTTCGAGCCTTGCGACCAAAACCGTGCAACCGCGGAATAGTCCGCATCGTCTTTCGACGCGTCCTTCACCGCGCTGTATACCTCGAACGACGCTGCGGCAGCCGGTAACTCCACGCCTTTCTGACGCGACAACTCGAGCGCGAGACGCATGTCTTTATGCATTAGGCGCAAAGGAAAACTCGGGGGATATTCATTTTTAAGCATGTTCGGCGCTTTCACATCCATCACGCCGGCACGCGCCATGCTCGATTGCAGCACCTCGATCAACTTTTCACCCGCGACACCCGACGCACCGACAAGCACCAGCGCCTCCGCCAGCGCTTCGATCTCCAGCGCCAAAATCAGGTTCATCGCCAGCTTCACCGTCTGCCCAGCGCCATTCGGCCCCAGCAAAAAGAATTTCTTTCCCAGCACTTCGAGCACTGGCCTAACGCGCTCCAGAACTTCAGCCTTTCCTCCAATCATGAAAACGAGCTCGCCCTTTTTCGCGCCCCAATCGCCGCCCGTTACTGGAGCATCCAGAAAATCCACGCCTCGTTCGGTGCACGCGGCGGCGGCGCGCCTCGCCAGATCCGGCGAGATGGTGCTGGAATCAATGTAAACGCTGCCGCGCCGCAAGCCTTCCATTGCGCCATTCGTGCCCCACAACACGTCTTCCAGCGCCGGCGGATCGCTCACAATCGTAATCACTACATCCGCGACTTTCGCCGTCTCGCGGGGATTCTCTCCCAGCTTCGCGCCCTCACTCACGAGTTCCTGCGCTCGCGCCTTCGTGCGATTCCACACGACGACAGAAAATCCTGCCCTGATCAGGTTCTGCGCCATCGGCTTGCCCATTAGGCCCAGTCCAATGAATCCAATTGTCGGTTTCATTCTCCCCTCCCGGCTAAAGGGCAAATATACCTGCGCAAGCGAACGAATGCGAATGGCAAAGCCTGATTTTTTTGTTGAACTTGGAGTTCTAGGAGGAAAACGCAGGAAGCTAACAGACGCGATCAGCGCCGCTTTACGCGGCCGCGTGGCGAAGCAGGAATCACATGGACGGGTTCTGGCGAAGTTTCCGCCACGCGAACAATGTACGCGTACGGAATCTCCACTTGCATCGTTTTCTGTCTGCCTCCGGACGAGAACTGCTCGTTGACGACGATCGCTTCGCCATCGTCGGATGCCAACGTCCCCGCACACGACAGGTAGAAGTCACCCGATCGGTAGTGAACCTCGACGCGCCTGCCCACCAGATAGCGGTACTGCTGCATGCCTCATAGTTTGGGATCGGCGACAGTGACCGTCAACTGTAATTTGGTTAAATAGACGAATCAGTAAACTAATCCATATTTTTACGGAGGCGCGGTTGCGACGGGCGCAAATTCCACGCGACGGCGAAAAGGATCAATCCGTTCGGCGCGAACGCGTATGCGATCGCCCAGTCGAAATGCACGCTGCGATCTTCCACCGCGCGAGCCGCGATGTGGTTCAGCGACGATCGAATGATCGCGGTCGCGGTACATGCACTTCTGTGCCGTGAATTCTTCCAGCCGGTCGATGCTCACGAGGCCTTCCACAAAAATTTCCACCAGCTCCACAAAAAAACCGAACTTCTGCACGGATATAATCAGCGCGTCGTATTCCTCGCCCAGATGGCTTTCCATGAACTGCGCCGTCTTCCATTCCATCAGTTCGCGCTCGGCCATATCGGCGCGGCGTTCTGCTTCCGAGCTTTCCGTCGCAATCTCCTGCAATTCGACGCGGCGATATGGGCCGAGCGCGGCCACCGATTCTTCGCTTCCAGCACGCGTGGCTGGCGCTGAGACTCGCAAAGGCGGCACGTCCGGATTTTCCAGCGCCCATTTCAGAGCGCGATGCACGATCAAATCCGGATAACGCCGGATCGGCGAGGTGAAATGCGTGTACTCCTTGGTCGCGAGCGCAAAATGGCCTAGCGGGTCCGCCGCGTAACGCGCCTGTTTCAGCGAACGCAGCATAAGGTAAGACAGAATGCGTTCTTCCGGCTTCCCGGCGATCTTTGCCGTCAAACGCTGGTAATGCTGCGGGCGGATGTCCACTTCCTCAGCCGCAGGCAACGTCACACTCATGGGTCGTGCGCGGCCACGGCCACCGCCTCGCCCGGCACGCGCTTGCTGGCGACTTTCCCCGTGACGCACGGTAATGCGTCGTTCTGCCAAATCGTCCACACCTAGCGAGTATCCGAAGGCCTGCGCTAATTCCTCGAACTCGAGCACTTTCTTCGGATCCGGTTTTTCGTGGACGCGATGCAGCGACGCGACCCCGCGCCTTTCCATATACTCGGCGACCGCTTCGTTTGCCGCGAGCATGAATTCTTCGATCAGCCGGTGCGCAATGTTTCGTTCGCTGCGCACAATGCTCAACATTCGCCCCTCGGGATCGAATTCAATCACCGGCTCGGGCAAATCAAAATCTATCGATCCTCGCGCGCCGCGCCGCTTGTTCAGCAGGAGCGCCAGTTCCTTCATCCGCTGGAACTCGCTCACCAGCGGTGCATAGCGCTCGCTCATTTCTGGATCGCCTTCGATCACTTTGTTGACGTCGGTGTACGTCATGCGCTCCGCCGAACGAATCACGCCCTGATGGAAATCCGCGTGCAGCAATTTCGCCGAACCATCCAGCTCCATCACCGCGCTCATCACCAGGCGATCCAATTTCGGATTCAGCGAGCAGATCCCGTTGGAAAGCTCTTCGGGCAGCATGGGGACCGCACGATTCGGGAAGTAAACCGAAGTGCCGCGCAAGCGCGCTTCGCGATCGAGCGGTGAGCCGCGCTTCACGTAATGCGCCACGTCCGCGATGTGCACTTGCAATTCGAAGTGCCCGTTGGGAAGCGCCGCCACATAGACCGCGTCGTCAAAATCACGCGCCGTCTCGCCATCAATCGTGACGATTGGCAAATCGCGGAAGTCGCGCCGGCCCGCAATATCTACGTCCGTCACCTTCTGTTGCGTCGCGCGAGCTTGGGCTTGCACTTGGTCCGGGAAAATATGCGGCAGGTGATGTTTGCGGATGATGATTTCGACATCTACGCCGATTTCGCCGGGCCGTCCGAGGATTTCGATCACGCGCCCGGAAGGAGCCAGCCCACCCTTCGGAAACCGTGTGATTTCTACGTTGACCACGGCGCCATCCAGTTCTGGGAGGCGCGTCCTGCTGATTGCAGGCGCCGCAGCGCCCGGAAGAATACCGAGTTTTTCGCGCAAAGCGGGCGTCAATTCAGCGCCGGACGGAATGATTACCTCATGCAAGATGCGCGTGTCATACGGCAGCACGACGTTTCCATGGGGACCGTAACGAAACAATCCAACCAGAGTAGGGTGCTGCCGCTCGGCAATTTGCACCACCCGCCCTTCAGCGCGGCCATCGGCACGCCGTCGCACGATCCGCGCGAGGACGTGGTCGCCGTGCATCGCGTCGCCCAAGCCGTCGCGCCCGATAAACAAATCGCCTTCCACGCGCGGTATCGGCGCATCCGGCACCAGAAAAGCGTAACCGTCGCGATGCGCGACGATTCGTCCCGCCACCAGATTCGGATCTCGCCCGCGCGTGAACGCGGCGCCCGATGCACCCGCTTGCACTGTGCCGGCCGCACCGCCTTCTTTGCCCGCAGCTGCGTCTGTCGCTGCAGCACTCGCCGCGCTGGCGCGCTTCGCTGCTGCCGCACGCCCTGACGCTTCATTCCTCGCGTGTTTCGTTCCAGCCAGCCGGAAGCGGCCCCCTTGAGTCTCTTCCACCTCGCCGTGCTTCCTCAATTTCTGCAGCACTCGCGGCAAATAACGCCGCCCGCGATGCCGCAATTCCAAGGCATGGGCAATCTGGCGAATGCTTGCGGGCTGCGAAAGCGTCGCGAGATGCTCAAGCACCATTTCCGGCGTAACTTCGGCCGAGACGGATTCTTCTCGCGGCTCGTCTGAGTGTCTTTTGCTGGGTGACATAATGTCCCGGACAGGCTAACGGATTTAGCCGCGCGTGGCAAAACTTGCTTTGTACAAAAGCGATTAAGCGTGGCTCATCCGGCGGCACATTGGCGTCAACACGAAAAGCTATTGCTGCTCTTCATCGTGCGTCGGCCAGTCCAGAATGGCGATCTTGCCGTCCGCTTCGCGCTCGAGCGCCGGAGCGTATTCCCCGATCTCTTCGCGTCGCCACCAATTTCCATTCACCCGCTTCGTACGCAAATCCGTGAACCAGTATTGATAAAGGACGGTGCGGACTTCGCGCGGCGGCGCATTCGGAAATGGATTGAAAGCGAAGAGCGCCAGCACGTCCGGATCATTTTTCAACAAGCGCTCTTCAGTCCAAACCACAAACCGCGAGTCGCGCCACGATCCGAGCGAAGCAAACCAAAGATTCCATTCAAAGCGCGGCTGATATGGAGCATAAATTCCCGGCGCCTTGTCTATCGCCTGCGGCTTGTAGCGGAAGGGATATGCCGTCCAGGTTTTCCCGTCGTTGCTGCCTTGGAATTCAATTTCATAGCGTCCGCGCGTCATCACGGCAAAAAGCCCGTAGCGATTCGCGATGCGAAGCGGCTCGAGCGCGCGCACCGGAGTATCCGGCAGCGGAAATGCTGGCATAAGCATCCACAGAAGCTGCAGCGTTGTCGAGTAGAAGACCAGTCCCAGGCACAATCCTGCAAACGCTCGTCGCAGCGGAGTCAGTGCGCGCCGCCACATCGCGCGCGTGCTATCTGGCGTCACAGCATCGGCCGCAGCGTGGCCCACCGTCGCTGCCGCGCTCCTGCCTTCGATCAGCTCACGAATCCTCTTCGGCATGATCCACTCCAGCAATCTGTCATCGAGTAGAAATACGCCGAGCAGCAACACCAGGTAATTGAGGAACGTATAGTTCGCGGTGGCAATGATGGAAATTTCAAATGGCGTGACAATGCAAAAGCAAACGATGCGAAATCGCCGCGGCAAGAACAGCATCCAGACGATGACCAGCTCAGTTAGCAGGGTGTAAAACGTCGCCGAAGCATGAAACCAGTGAGGCAGCTGCTGAACGTACCAGCCGATCCACGTCGGCAGCGGCCCATTCTGATAATAATCGTCCATTGCGGTGAAGTGCCGCCACGCCGGATCGCCACTCGCCAGTTTCGCCACGCCCGATTCGAAATAAATGCGAAACCATTCCCATTGCAAAAGGAACAGACCTGCCCGCGAAGGTGCATTCTCCCTGCCGATTCCCGGCCGCAGCCCCGGCGGCGCGAAGAACAACGCGATGAAACCTGCTTCGAGCAGCATTCCATCCGACTGGTAACCTGAAAAATCCTGCGCTGCGGCGACGAACGACAGAAAACAAACGAAGCAAATCAGCAGCGAAGCGCGAGGCCATAGGTTCAAGACCACCAAAATTGACGCGATGATCCCGATCCACGTCACGAGCATCAACGCGCGATCGCTCGCGCCAATCCACAGCAAAGTTGGCGCAAACCAAAAACGCTGCGCCTGGTAAGACGAAGCGCCCACGGCTTGCAAGTAATCCTGCGCAGGAAGAATTCCGTTGGGACCGATCAATCCTTTGATCTGGAACAGCAACGAGTAAAACGCCGAAAAATAAATCACCCCGAGCGCCCGCAAAAATATCCAGCGCGGCCACAAATGTCCGGCGCGCTTGTCAGTGATCGGCTCGGGACCCAGCAGCCAACTCACAACCGTCTGGAATTTTTCCAGCATTGCTGCAATCTACCACTTTTTCTTGCGCGGATACGTGATTGAAGCCAATCTCCGGCAGATGCCGGGAGTGAAAGAAAAGACGGGCCACACAATTATTGAGTTGGCGGAACCGGAAAAATCACATTCCTCTTCAGGAGGTCAAGAAGCGGTAGGTATCGGCTGTGGCAGCTGCTTCGCAAAGCCCGTTGTTTTCGGCACCTCGGAAAGTTTTTCGCGCCCTTCGGCAAGGCCAATCAGAAATTCCTGCGCGTTAAAATGAAAGCCGTTCCGCGAAGTCGCCGCTGCGCCCGCCTGATGGCTACGCACGTACCTTCCATCCGGCAGCAAGACGCGCGTTTTTTCCGTGTCCGCGAGATACGGCTCGATCACTTCCGTGAACACCTGGTTGCGCAAGTCCGGGTTCCGCAGGTGGAACATCACTTCCACCCGCTCGTAGATATTCCGATGCATCCAGTCGGCGCTTCCCAGATACAGCTCGGTCTTTCCGCCATTTCCGAAAACGAAAATCCGGCTGTGCTCCAAAAATCGCCCAATCACGCTGCGCACGCGTATACGGCTGCTTAGGCCACGCACTCCCGGCCGAAGCGCGCACGCTCCGCGCACCAACAATTCGATTTGCACTCCGGCCTGCGACGCGCGATAAAGCGCTTGAATCGTCTTTTCATCCAACAACGCATTCACTTTCGCGAAAATGGATGCCGGCCGTCCCGCGCGCGCATGTTTCGTTTCGCGCTCGATCAAACTCAAGCAACTCTTCCCCAGATTCAGCGGCGCGACGAACAATGGCTGGTAAGTGGGCCGCTCGGAATAAGCCGTCAAATAATTGAACACGTGATGTACGGCATGAGTGATGTGAGCATCGCTGGTAAGCAAGCTGAGGTCGGTATAAAAGCGCGCTGTCGAAGGATTGTAGTTTCCCGTGCCCAAGTGCGCATAGCGGCGAATTTGGCCGTCCTTCTCGCGCCGTGCGACCAGCGCCAGCTTGCAGTGGGTCTTCAGCCCCACCACGCCGTGAAATACCTGCACGCCCGCTTCCTGCAGATTACGCGCCCAGCGAATGTTGGAAGCTTCGTCGAACCGCGCCTTCAATTCGACGACCACCGCAACTTCCTTCTTCGCCGCTGCTTCGATCAACGCCCTCACGATGGGCGAATTTTCGCTGGTGCGGTAGAGCGTCTGCTTGATCGAAAGTACATCCGGATCTTTCGCGGCACTCTCGATGAAGCGCACCACCGAAGAATACGAATCGTAGGGATGATGGAGCAGCAAATCGCGCTTGCGTATGGACTCAAACATAGACGCTGCGCCCGGCTTCAGCGCCAGTTCGCGAGGAACAAACGGCCGGAACTTCAAATCTGGCCGCGGCACTTGGTCGTAAAGGTACGAAATGCGCGTCAGGTTCGGCGGTCCGTCCACCCGGAAGATCTGCCAGGGTGCGAGACCGAAATTCACCACCAGCCGGTCAATAATTTCTTGGTTCGCGCTGGCCTCGATTTCCAGCCGCACCGCCGCGCCTTTGCGCCGGCGGTGCAGTTGCGCGTCCACGCTATCCATCAGGCTGCGCGATTCTTCCTCTTCCAGGTACAAATTGCTATTGCGGGTCACTCGAAAAGCGGCGGCGGAAAGCACTTCGTAACCGTGATACAAGCGGTCGGCAAATTTCTGGATCACATCCGACAGAAAAACATACTCCACAACGCCATTTTTCGCAGGCAACAGCACCAGCCGCGGCAGGGCCCGCGGCACCGTCACCACTCCCAAATAAGTCTGCGTGCCGCGCCGTTTTCGCTTCATCAGGAACGCCAGGCACAAGGCCTTGTTCAAAACGTGGGGAAAGGGATGCGCGGGATCCACCGTCACCGGAGTCAAAAGCGGCTCGACCGCCTTCACGTAGTAATCTTCAATGTACTCACGTGCAGCCAGCCCCAACCCCTTCAGGCCCACTACGCGAATCGATTCCGCAGCGAGCGCCGGCAGCAGTTCTTCCCGCCAGCAGTCGTACTGCGATTTCACGAACGAATGAATCCTGGTCGCCAGCTCCTCTAGCACCTCGGCTGGCACGCGTCCGTCGGGGCCCAGCTCGAGGTTGCCGTGCTCCACTTGCTGCAACATCCCGGCGACGCGCACTTCCACGAACTCGTCCAGATTGCTGGCCGTGATCGCCAGAAACTTCACACGCTCGAGCAACGGGTTGTTTTCGTCGCGCGCCTCTTCCAGCACCCGCTCGTTGAACTGCATCCACGAGAAGTGGCGGTTGATGAAATATTGTGGATCAGCTACTTGGTTGCGGGCCATGCGCGCCTCAAGCTGGGAAACGTTACCGCAGTCTTGTTACAACTATGTTACCAGACCGGAGGCTCTCGTTAGCTGCAACCGACCCACCGTATGGAACGGTGCACCGGGACTTTGCGTCACATATTTTTTGTTTCATGCTAAGATTTTTCTAGTAGATCCACGTCGCGCAGCTCGGGGACTGCACTTGGGGGGAACTGGAACGCGCCCCGCTGCCCCAGAAGTGAGAAGATTTTGACGGTCGAGCACCTTTTACTAGCCGTTGCAGCCATCCCATTCATTTACTACCTGCTCAGCTTGTACAGCACGCTGCACTACGTTCGCTCGACCGCGCGCGAACGCCAGCCCAACATTGATTTTACTCCGCCGGTAAGCTGCCTCAAGCCGGTGAAGGGCTTAGACGAAGACGCCTACGAAAACTACGCCAGTTTCTGCCGCCAGGATTATCCCGACTACGAAATTCTCTTCTGCGTGGACAAAGGCGATCCCACGGTCCCGGTTCTGGAACAATTGGTGCGCGATTTTCCGGAACGCCGCATCCGCCTGCTGTTTGGTTCAGGCCGTGATGCCGTCAACGACAAAGTCGCCCGCCTGACGCGTCTGGTCAATGAAGCGCAGCATGACATCTTCGTGATCACCGACAGCGATGTCCGCGTCCAGACCGACTACCTGCGCACCATCGTGGCTCCTTTCCGCGATCCGAAAGTCGGCGCTGCTACTTGCCTTTATGCTTCGACCGAAGAAAAGAATCTCACGCAGGAACTTCAATCCATCGGAATGATCTGCGATTTTTTCCCCGGAGTTTTGGTGGCCTGGCAGCTCGACGGAGTGAAATTTACCTTTGGCCAAACCATTGTCACCACCCGCAAAGCGGTCGCGGGTTACGGTGGCTACCAAACCATCGAAGACCGGCCCGCCGACGATGTCTGGGCGGGGCGGTTGGTGGCGGAGCAGGGCTACGAAGTGAAGCTCCTGCCGTACGTCGTGCACTCCGTCGCGGATTTTGGTTCGTTGTCCGAATTTCTCTATAAGCGCCTGCGCTGGATGACGGTGATGCGCCTGATGCGACCCTGGGGACATCTGGGATTGATCTTCACTTGGGGATTAGCTTGGTCGCTGATGGCGATTGCGATTCATCCATCCCTGCCGATTGCCTGCGCATATCTTGGCACGTACCTCGCTTTTCGCGTCGCCATGACGTGGATGGTCGGTGTCTGGGGAATGAAGCAGTCCGGCGTATGGAAGAAAATGCCGCTGATTCCGCTGTGGGATGCGATGGCCTTCGCGATCTGGCTGGCAAGCTTCGCGCGCCGAACCATACGCTGGCGTGGCATCGACTACTACATTCGCAGCGGAAAACTCGTGTCTGTCACCTCGAATGGCACTCGGCTGGCCAATCAAGTTAAAATCAAGACTGCGAAATAACCATGAGGCCCAATCGAATGTTTATCAGTGTGTCTTTCTGTCGTGCCCTGCCTTGCGGCCGCTCTCTGGAGGCCGGCGCTACCCGAGGGTCTTGCGCGGCATGACGTCCTCGCAAGGCCTACATCTCAAGACGTACGTCCTGATCCTTTTTATTATCCTGTTTGCTCCGCTCGGAAATGTTCTGCTAAGCAAAGGCATGAAACACGTGGGCGCTGTTGCGTGGCAGAATCCAGAGCGCCTGGGGCATATATTTGTCCAGATATTTACGTCCCCGTACGTCTGGCTCGGAATCGGATCCCTGCTTCTTTTTTTTATCGCCTATTTGCTGGTACTTTCTTGGGCCGATTACAGTTTCGTGCAACCCGCTTCCGCCACTTCCTACGCGGTGGTGGCCCTGCTCGGGCATTTCGCACTGAAAGAAACCATTTCACCGATGCGCTGGATCGGTGTGCTAGTAATATGCTCGGGAGTCTTGGTGGTCGGTAACACGCACCCGCGCACGACGGAGCACAAGTGATCATCTGGGAGACCATTTTTCTGTGTTTGATCGTCATCGCCGGCACTTTCGGCGAGCTGTGCGTGACGCGCGCAATGAAAACCATCGGCGAAGTGAAGGATTTCCGGCCGAGCGCGCTGCTGCGCGTGATGCTGCGCGCGATTCGGGTCCCCTGGATGTGGCTGGGAGTATCGCTGATGGCGATTGCCTTCTTTGCGCTGCTGGGCGCGTTGTCCCTGGAAAATGTCAGCTTCGTTGTGCCGGTCACTGCGCTGAGCTATGCCGCGGGAACTCTCGGCGGGGAGATTTTCCTGGGCGAGAAAGTTTCGCGCCGACGCTGGGCCGGCGTTCTGCTGGTTTGCGTGGGCGTCACACTGGTTTTCATCGGTCGGAAGTAGCCGGGCGCGCAGCCGGCAGGCACGCGAGATGAACGAATGGCGCAAACAAGCAGCGTCGCCCCGAATGTTCGATTCCCCGATGCTTTCAAGCTCTGGCATTTGTATTTAGTCATCTTCCTTTTTGCCGGCGCCATTTACCTGGGATGCATTGTTTCTCCGCCGTCGCTGATGGACGACGTGGACGCCGTGCACGCTCAAATCGCGCGAACCATGCTCACCTCCGGCGATTGGGTCACGTCGCGGATTGACAGCGTGCCGTATTTCGAGAAGGCCCCCGCGGTTTATTGGGCCATCGCCATCTCCTACAAGATTTTTGGAGTTCACGATTGGTCGGCGCGCATTCCCATCGCGCTTTCCGCGATCGCGTTGTGTTTGCTGACGGCAGCGTTCGGGGTTTGGGCGTTCGGCAAGCGCGCGGGCTTCTTTGCGGGGTTGTGTTTGTCCACCTGCATCGGGCTTTTTCTGTTCACTCGGATTTTGATTCCGGATGTGATGCTGACGTTCACGACGGCGCTGGCGATGTGGGCGTTTCTGCGGATTGTGGATGAGGAAGAGCAGCGTTCGCGGCTGTGGGCGTCGCTGCTGGCCGCGTCCTTGGGCGTGGGCCTGCTGCTGAAGAGTTTGATTGCCGTGGTTTTTCCGGTGGGCGCCGTGGTCGTTTATCTCTTGATCACACACCAGCTCTTCTCAGCGAGAATCTGGAAGCGGCTGCACGCTTTCAGTGGCATTTTGATCATCCTGGTGATTGCGGCGCCGTGGCACATTCTTGCGACGATCCGGAATCCTCCGTATTTTGCGTTTACGCTGCACAGCGGCCCGGGACACTATCACGGCTTCCTGTGGTTCTTTGTGATCAACGAGCAACTGCTGCGCTTTCTGGGCCGGCGTTTCCCGCACGATTACAACACCGTGCCACGCCTGTTTTTTTGGCTTTTTCATCTGATCTGGCTTTTTCCCTGGAGCGTTTATTTTCCAGCGGTCGCGAAACTTTCCTTCCGGCCCGTCGATCGCGCGGGGCGCACGCGTTTATTGGCGCTGTGCTGGGCCGGATTCGTTTTGGTTTTTTTCACCTTTTCTACAACCCAGGAATATTATTCGATGCCGTGTTACCCGGCGCTGGCGTTGCTGCTGGGTTCCGCGATGGCGCTTGATCACGCTTGGGTACGGCGAGGTACTCGCGCGCTGGCGGTGATTTCAGCCTGCGCCGCGGTGTTTGCCTTTGCCGTTTATTGGGATGTGCGCAATCTCCCTGCCCCGAGCGACATTTCCGAAGCGCTATCGCATCATCCCAGCGCATATACCTTGTCGCTCGGTCACATGCTGGATCTCACGCTTCCGTCATTCGCGTATTTGCGGACGCCGCTGCTGATTGCTTCATTCGCAGCTCTGATTGGAGCGATTGGCACTTTTAGGGCTAAGGGATTACGTGCGTTTCTCGCGTCCGCGTTCATGATGGTTCTCTTTCTGCATGCCGCGCGCCTGGCAATGGTGGTATTTGATCCGTATTTGTCTTCGCGGCCGCTGGCGGAGGCTCTGATGCGCTCCCCGGAAGGGACTTTGATCTCGCAGCGGCACTACTATCCGTTTTCGTCGGTGTATTTCTACGCGAACCGCACTGGATTGTTGCTGAACGGCCGCATCCAGAATCTGGAGTACGGTTCGAACGCTCCCGACGCGCCGGACGTCTTTATTGACGATTCGCAATTCGCCGCTCTGTGGGACACGCCGGCGAGATACTATCTGCTTGCGGTCCAGTCCACGCTGCCACATCTGGGATCGCTCGTCGGAACGGCGAAGCTGAACATTGTGAAGGAAAGCGGCGGCAAGGTGTTGCTGACGAATCAGCCGTTGCCCGGCAGTGCGGCGCCGCCGGACATTGGCAATGCGCAGCCGTGATCGGAGCCGGCGGCTCGTGAAACATCGAACCCCGAACGCGTTGCGGTGATAGTTTGCGACGGCAAAAGCAGGTAGAATAATCACGCCTGCCTGCAGCTGCTCGAAACTTTCCGGCGCCAAAAGTTGCTTGCAATTCTCGACGCAGGTGGCTGACGATTGAAAGATAAAGGAATTCATCCGAAGTGGGCGATTAGCGTTCTGGGATAGGTATGCTGGCCGGTTCCACCGGCAATAAGTGGTCGAGATGCAAGCGAGGAAAGGCGTGGAGGAAATATGAAGATTGCAGTGCTTGGGGGGGATGGATACTGCGGCTGGGCGACGGCTCTGTATCTTTCCAAGCAAGGGCACACGGTTGCGATCGTGGACAATTTCGTGCGGCGGCTGTGGGACCACGAACTGGGCGCGCAAACATTGACGCCGATTCAGCCGCTGGCCGAGCGGCTTAACGTCTGGAACCACCTGACGGGAAAAACGATTGAGTCGTACGTCGGCGACGTCACGGACTACGAGTTTCTCACGTCCATGATCCGGGAGTTTGCGCCTGAAGCGGTGATCCATTTTGCGGAGCAGCGTTCCGCTCCGTACTCGATGATTGACCGCCAGCACGCGGTGTTCACGCAGGTGAATAACGTGGTGGGCACGCTGAATCTTCTCTTTGCGCTGCGCGAGAATCGGCCGGAATGCCACCTGATCAAGCTGGGCACGATGGGCGAATACGGCACGCCTAACATTGACATCGAAGAAGGCTACATCACCATCGAGCACAACGGCCGCAAGGACGTACTCCCTTTTCCGAAGCAGCCGGGTTCTTTCTATCACCTCTCGAAAGTGCACGACAGCCACAACATCATGTTTACGTGCAAGGCGTGGGGGTTGCGGGCTACGGACTTGAATCAGGGCGTCGTGTATGGCACGGCGACCGACGAAGTGGCGCTGCATGAGTCGTTGATCAATCGGTTTGACTATGACGAAGTATTTGGCACGGTGTTGAACCGGTTCTGCGTCGAGGCGGTGGTGGGACATCCCTTGACGGTGTATGGCAAGGGCGGGCAGCAGCGCGGGTTTTTGGATATACGCGATACGGTGCGGTGCATCGAGCTGGCTTGTCTGCAGCCGGCGGGACCCGGGGAGTGCCGGGTGTTCAACCAGTTTACCGAAAGGTTTTCGGTTTTGGAGCTGGCGCGGCTGGTGCAGAGCGCGGCGGCGAAGATTGGTTTAAAGGTGGAGATCAGTCACCTGCCGGATCCGCGCGTGGAGGCCGAGGAGCATTATTACAACGCGAAACACTCGAAGTTGATTGATCTGGGGCTCGAGCCGCACTTCCTTTCAGATAATTTGCTGGATTCGCTTTTGAAGATTGCGGTGAAGTATCGCGACCGAATTGATACGTCGCTGATCATGCCGCACGTGAACTGGCGGCATACGCGCAATGACCGTCGCGAGAAGGGCAAGGCGGCGGGCGCAGCGGCTGGGTCGGAAGCTCGGCTGGAAAAAGTGGCCGTGGCGGTGGGCCAGGCGGGGCGTGCTCCGGTAGCGTCGGCTGCGACTGCGCGGAAGGCGGCGCCGAAGCGCGGGAACGGCAAGAACGGCGGCAGGAACGGCGGGTAGCGGCGCGCGGAACTTGATACGCGGCTAATCGGGACATTCGCGGAAATCACGCAGTCGTACCGGTTAGAAAATGTTTTCTCGTTTTGTTTCATGCAGTTGCGCGCGCGTTGAATGAAGGTCTGTTCCGGATAGAGATTCCCGGAAGTGAGTTCCGCTTTTGGCGCTGCTGGGCGATGTGCGGCGACGGTGGCGAGACGCGCGGTGCAGGTTGCGGCCACACTCGTCCTCAGTTCTTGTCTTACTGTCCCCGTCGCCGTTGTGGCGGAGTGCATGTAGCGTCCTCAGTGGGCTGGAATGGTCGGCCAATTCTATTTTATCACATTTACTGTATGATTACCAGTCCCACAATGGGAAGGTAGCGTCAAGGATTGTGTGTAAATTCTTTGAAGGGTTTTTTCTCCCAGGAGCGGTTTAGGTGACTGATGACGCCAAAGACGATGCGGTCGCAGCTGCCGGGATTGGCGAAGCTGGACATCGGCCGGGTGCGCCGGCGTACTTCCCGAAAAGACCGCTCGATCACGTTGGTGGTGCGCACTTTCTTCCAGTGGTGCTCCGGCACATCGTAAAAACTCAGCAAGCGCTCCAGATCGCGTTCCACGCAAGCCACGGCTTGGGGGCGGCGCTGCTCCCAGTTGCGTTTCCACTGCCGGAAGGCCCGCTGCGCCTGCGCGCGATTCTGGGCCCGGTACATTCCGGCGGCTTGCGCCACGCAACTGCCTTCGCTGCGCCGCACCTTGTCGGCGATGTTGCGCAACTTGTGCGCCCAGCACAGCTGCACCGCCACGCGCGGAAACACCAGCGGCAGCGCGGCCGCCAGCCCCTTGCCGCCATCGCTGACGATCAGCCGCAAGTGCTGGCCTTGCAGTCCGCGCTGATATAAATCCTGCAGAAATTCCGTCCAGCACGCTTCACTCTCTCCGTTGTGGGCAAACTGATAAGCGATGACTTCGCGCCGTCCTTGCGCGGTGATTCCATAAGCCACCAACACCACCCGGCGGCGCACTTTACGGCCCGCGTCGCGCACTTTCAAAACCACGCCGTCCAGAAACAAATACAGATAATCGGCGCGCAGCGGGCGCCGGTGAAACTGCTCGGCCGCTCGGCTCAGTTCGCGCGTCAGGTTGGAAACCGTCTGCGCCGAATACGCTTCGCCCAACACCGGCTCCAGCACCGCGCCCACCTGGCGAGTGGAAATCCCCCGCAGAAAAGCCTGTCGCACCAGTTCGTGCACCGCCGGTTGCGCCCGCTTATAACGCGGCAAAAACTGGCTGCGGTAGCGGCGCCGCGTGCGCGGAACTCGCAAACGCCGCAACAAACCCAACTGCGTGGCTAAATCCCGCAGCCGATAGCCGTTGCGGTAATCCATGCGAAATTCTGGGCTGTGTTCGTAATAGCCCAGCTGCAAGTGATAATCGCGTTCGGCTTCCAGGGCCTGCTCGATCATGCGCTTCACCTGGCTGCGCACCCATTCCCCCAGTTCCTGGTCAAAGAACTCTTTCCACTCCGCAAAGTCCAGCTTAAGATGGCCATTGCTGAGAACTTCCAGTTCTCGCATCGGGTGTACCTCCTCCTTGTGAGTTGGCGCTCCAAGAAGATGTACACCCTTCTTTTTTGCTTCCAAGCCAAATCTACACACAAAAATTTACGCTACCAATGGGAATAGGTGTGGGGCGAGCGCGGTAAAGCGAAAGGCTTGGGCGCGTGGGCGCGAACGGGATCGTTGTGGGCCGAACAGGGGGGCGGAACCGTATGGTCTGACGTATTGCCACGCACCCTCGCCTGCGGCCTTCGGCCGCGAACCCGCGAGAGTGCGGCACCCCCAAAAACCTAAAGGCGTTCGCTTGCCTGCCCTGCAGGCCGGCGGCCCGGCCGACGCGCGCGCAGCGTGAGGAGCGCGCGACGGGATCACCCGTGGCGGATTTTATTTTGTGCGGGGCCAGCGGAATACTATGCCGGCGGCTACTAGAAGATTGTTCTGGTGGTTGTTGGTGGCGTTGACGGAATGCGTTAGGTAGTAGTCAATCTGGATCAGGCGGAGTGCGAAGCGCGAATTCAGCGGGAGATCGAGGCCGCCGCCGATTCTTGTGGCGAAGGAGTATGCGCCATCGCCGGTGGCGGCTATGCCGCCGCCTGCATGGACGGCTCCCAGAAGGAGCTGGGCGAAAGGCTGAGGCGAATGAGCGCCGCTGGGCCACGGCTGGGGAAGCCAGTAACGAGCGCCAGCCAAGTAGGAAGTGAGCGTGAGGGATTTCTTTGTGGCGAGGACTCCAGTGGCATTCTCGGCGCTAATTTCGGCGACTGCGGCGATGCGCGGATGAAATTGCCAGGAGGCGGAAACACCGCCGCCATTCAGATCAAAACATCCGCATTCTCCGGCCGAGGTGTTGGAGCGCACCCAATGGTAGGTCAAAGCTGCGTCGCCGCCGGGGGCACCCTGGGCGAGCGCGGCGGGAGCTGCCGCGAGAAGCAGAAGACTGGCTAGTACAATCGATCGCATTCTGAATTCTCCTCGCGCGCCGTGGCTGCGTTTCATGGCGCGGAAACGGTGGCCGTCAGGCTTTGAATTACGGTCTGCTCGTAGAACCCGCCCGTGGAAGCAGTGAAATAGAGATAAGCGACCGGTGGAACCGTAACGTTGCCGGAAAAAACCTGGGTGCCGTCCATGGTGACGGTCATTTTTCCCTGCACGATGGTGACGACGTAGCTATGCGTTTCCGTCATGGTGTCGCTGGCGAGCAGCGGGATGTTGGTGTTGACGTTGAGCCAAGGATTTTCCCAGAGCGCCGTTTCGCCCCGGCCGACTCCGAGATACGGCACCGGCGGGTCGCCGGCATTTTCAAAAGTGTCAAAACCGAGAACGAATCCCGGTATACCTTCGGCTCCCAGGCCTGAACCGACGGCTCCCGCGCTGGTGGGCAACGCTCCCAGTGAAGGGTCGCCGAGCACCATCGCAAATCCGTCCGCCGGTGGATTACTGGTGTTGCTGACGGTGATGGTGAAGGTCAGCTCGATATTGGCGGTGGAGATGAGGGTGGGCCATACGATCTCGCCGTATTCGGAAGTGTCCGCGGCGGTTAATTGATAGGCACAGTTGGAGCCGGAACCTGTTGGGCCGGTCGTGCTTCCTTCCTTCGTCGATCCGCCGCCGGTGCAGAAATTATTGACGCCGGATAGTGCGCCAACAAAAAGCGCGGCGGTGCTGCTGGTGACCGGGTTCGTGAGTCCTCCATTGCCGACGACTACGCGGAAGACTGAACCGGTTTGCGCCGTGGTGGTGCTGGCGATGGTGTAGCTGGCGCCAGTGGCACCGGGGATGGCGGTGAAAGTGGAGCTGCCGGGAGGAGCTTCGTACCATTGATAGGTTAACGAAGGCGCAGCAGAAGTGGCGGTGATCTGAAATGTCGCGGAGTCGCCCTGGTTGACGTATTGAGTGGCGGGCTGGTTGGTGATTTGAATCAGAATGCCGTTGCCCACGGCGAGGGTGGCGTCTTCCGAGACCGCCTGACCGTAACTATTGCTGACTTTTACATAATATTTGTCCTGATCGTTGCCGGCGGCCGCGCTACCGCTGGGAACGTTGTAAGTGGCGGCGGTGGCGCCGGTGATCGCCGTACCCGAAACGCTGCCGACCGGTATGCGGTACCACTGATACGCGAGAGCTGGTGGCGTGGTGCCTGAAGCGACTACGGTGAACGAGGCGGTGATGCCGTTGACCGTGACAGCAACGTCTTGAGGCTGCGTGATGATAGTGGGTGGGACGTTGTTATTGGTGACCATCAACGTGGCAAGGTTGCTGTTGAGGACGGTGCCGCAAGAGTCGGTGGCGGTGACATTGTATTGGAGGTAGTTGTAGGTGTTGTCCACCGGCGGCGTGGTGTAAGAGCTGGAAGTAGCGCCGGAAATCGGGCCGGTGGCGGGGTCGGGTTCAGTGGCATACCACTGATATTGGAATGGAGATTGACCGGTGACGGAGACTGAAAAGGTAGCCGTCTGAGTGGCGTTGACGGTGAGGCTGACGGGCTGCGCAGTGATCGTGGAGCCGACGATGACTTGCGCGGAGTTGGAATTGGTGCTGCCCGCGGCGTTGGAGGCGGTGACGGTGTAAGCGCCGGCGTTGGCGGAAGTGGGATTGGAAACGCTGTAGGCGGAATTCGTGGCGCCGACGATCGGGGTGCCATTTAGATTCCACTGGTAGCCGGTGGCGTAGCTCGCGCCTGCCGAGAGCATTAGTGTGCCGTTGCCGCACGCGTTTTGACTCGCGGGTTGCGCGGTGATGACCGGACGGCTGATGGCCATCATGACGGAGGCGAACACCGATGGCTCTTCGACGCTGGTGGCGGTGATCGTGTACGTGCCCGCGGTATTAGAGCTAGTCCAAACGTTGCCGACGAAACTTCCGCCGCCCGAGCTGACGCTCCACGTGACTGCATTCGAGACGCCGCCTGTTACTACGGCAGTGAAGGATTGCTGGCCGGGACCCATCGTTTGTCCGGATGGCGTAATGCTCGAGATGCTCACGTTCGTGGGAGTCGCCGTGCAGGTAGCGGTGGCGGTGTTTCCGCCGGTGCCGGTGACGGTGAGAGTGTAGGTTTTTGTGGAGGTCAGCGCTGGAGTGGGGTAAGAGCTGCCGCTGACAGCTGACTCGGTAATGTCCGAACTATTCAGTCCGGTGGAACCGATGACCGCGGTTCCGCCCGAAAAAGTCGGGACTAAATTTATTGAAGAGTCGTACGGGGGTGCAGCGGAACTGCACACGAGGCTCGTCGCGACGGGCGTGGAATTGATCACGGTCAAGAGATCGGCGGGGCCGACGATGGCGCCGAGTGTTGCGGTGATCTGCGATGTTCCGGTGGTGACGGCCATCGCGAGCCCAGTGCCTGCGCCGATGGTCGCAACCGCCGCGGTTCCCGACACCCACATGACACTCGCCGTAAGATTTTGCGTGGTGTTGTCGCTGTAGGTTCCGGTGGCGGTGAATTGCTGCGTCGTTCCTTTGATTATGGAGGGGCTTGCCGGCGTGACTGCGATGGATTGCAGCGTGGCGGCGGTGACAGTGAGTGTGTCCGGTGGGCTCACGACGGCGCCTTGCGTCGCAGTGATTTGCGCGCTGCCGATTCCGGCGCCGGTGGCGAGGCCGGTGCCTGTTCCGATGGTGGCCACGGCGGCGGCGGCCGAGGCCCAGGTAACGGTTGTGGTGATGTCCTGCGTGCTGCTGTCCGTGTAAGTTCCAGTCGCAGTGAATTGTTGGGTTTTGCCCTTGGCGATTGAGGGGCTGGCAGGCGTCACAGCAATGGTTTGCAGCGTGGCCGCGGTGACGCTCAAGACGGCGGAAACGCTGGTTACTGCACCGGCTTCGTTGGTCACGGTGACGGTGAAGATTGCGCCGTTATCGGCCATCACGGTAGAAGTGGAGTAAGAATTCGAATTGGCGCCGGTAATGGGGACGGCGCCCTTGTACCACTGGTAAGTGAAGGGCCCGGTTCCCGTCACCGTGACGGAGAAGGTTACGCTGAGACCAGCGGCGATGGACTGGCTGATGGGCTGAACGACGATGGTTGGCGGAATATGGCTGGAAGCAGCCCAGCCTCCCGAGCATCCCGTCATTATTAACATGGCGAGCACGCAGGCCAGGGCGGAAATTATGGAGGGAAAAAAGCGATGAGACTTGATCGAACCTGCATCGTGAAAAGAGGAGCCAGGAATGTGGCTGCCGCGCGCTGACAGAATGCTCGGCCGAAGATCGAAGAGGGATTTGACTTGCGGGTGAGCGCTGGCGCGAGAGCTGCAGCGAGCGCCGCGATTTTCCTGTGCCATAGGCGAAAAACTCCTTGTTTAGCGCAAACGGGGACCAAAAAAATTTCAGCGCGAGCAGATTGCATTTCGCTAGCGCCGCTAATTGGGCTTCCGTGGGTGCAGCAAAGAGCCAGTTGGTGGCCTGCTCTAGCAGCGCCGTACGCGGAAGCATGGGGAATCCGAGGCGCTTCGCGACGCTCGGCCCAAGAGCGGATTGCGCCTTCGGGCAAGAACGCATGGAGCCAGAGGCACGCGCGATTCCACGGCCGCAGGATTGCAATGAGATTTTTCTCATGCGCCGCGATGGGGCGGAGCGGTGCGAATTCCGGGTTCGTTCGTTGTGCGATTGTGCGGATCGCTGGAGTTTGCTGATTGCAAGACAGTCGGAGAATCGGCGGGAGGCGAGTGGCTCGGCTGCGCGCGAGACTGGCGTTGAATCACGATCGAAACCAACAAGCAGCGGGGAATTTTATGATTGCGTTCTAGAGCTTCGGCCGGGGGAGTTCTCCCAATTTGGCAGGATGCCGCGTGGAATGCACCATCTTGAAAATCGAATGGAGGATCTGGCGGTACGGAAACGCGCGCAAGTTGCGAATTGGGAATTGGACTTCGAGAGGCGCGTAGGTTGGTTACGCGGTAAGGAGGGGGATGGCGCCTAGTAGGCCGGCGTTATTGCCAAGGGTGGCTGGGCGGATTTGGGCTTTGCCCCAGGCGGACCAGGTGTGTTGGTTCACGTGGGATTGGATGAAGGGGATGATGAGGTCGGCGCTTTTTAGGACGCCGCCGCCGAAAATTACTACGTCGGGATCGAAGGCGTGAATGATGCCGACGGCGGTGGCGGCCCAGACTTTGAGGCAGCGTTCCTGAACTTGCTTGGCGACAGGATCGCCGGCGGCGGCTACGCGGAAGAGAGATTCGAAATTTACGGCGGGTTCTTTGGCTAGCGCGCTTTCTTTGAAACCCGGCCAATCGTTTGCTATTCCTGGCAGCGCCCAGCCGGCGCCTTCGGCTTCGGCGCATCCGATGCCGCCGCAGGTGCAAGTGCGGCCGTTGACGTCGAGAGGCTGATGGCCGCCCTGATTACCTGCCTGAAAATGTTGGCCGTGGAGAAGAGCGCCGCCGATCATGACGGCGGTGCCAATGCCAGTGCCGAGAGTGATCATGGCGAGATCGTTGCAGCCGCGTCCGGCGCCGGCGTAGCGTTCGCCCATGAGGGCCATGCGGGCGTCGTTTTCCAATTTTATCGGCAGGGAAAATTCGCGGCGGGACCAGGCGATGAAATCCACGCTGGGTGCGTCGTCCCATTTTTTCGGGCTGGAGAGAATTTTCTGGTTCACGGAATCGACGAGGCCGCAGCTGCTGATGGCGAGGCCGGCGCAGTCGCGGGCGGCGAGGCCGGCTTCGCCTAGCAATTCGCGGAGCGTGGTGGTGAACAGCGGCAGGACGGAGCCGAGTCCTTGCGCGCTATCTAGATCGAGGTGGCGGGAGTAGAGGATTTTGTCGTCTTCGACGATGGCGCAGGTGGCGTGAGTGCCGCCGAGGTCTATGGCCAGTGCTTTCATTGCGCCTCCGGGAAATGTTGTGGCACGCGAGCGCCGGAAGGGCGCGCGCTTGTTCGTACGGACGCTAAATATAGCGGCTGGACGGCTCCAGCACAAACGGAGCGAGGAGATGTTCGTTTATTTCGAGATGACGGGGGCTTTCACGGGGATCATTTGCGCGGCTACGGCTGCGCTGGCTGCGGAGAGGGCTGCGCAGAGCAGCGTTACGGCGCGGAAGCCGGAGACGAAGGCGCGGGAGATGGAGGCTTGGATCAGCGTCGTCGTGCCGACGTCGAGGCCGTGGGGTAGGTCGAGACCGGCTAGTTTGGTTTCGTTGTCGCGAAGATATTGGAGAACTCCGGGCGGAAGTTGCGCGTTCGCGAGAGTGTGCTGCAGGCTCGCGCTGAATAATTTCACCATCACGATGCCGAGGATGGCTACGGCGAGCACGCCGGCTACGCGAGCTACGGCGTTGTTGATGCCGGAGGCGGCGCCGGCGCGATTTTGGTCTACCGCATTCATTACTACCGTCGTGAGCGGTGCGACGCTGATTGCGAATCCAAAACCCAGAACAACGAACGCGGGCAAAAATGATTTCCAGTAGTTGGCTCCGGCGCCCGGCACGGCGAAAAGAAGGAAGCCTGCCGCGGTAATGAGCGGGCCGACGATCAGTGGGGCTCTAGGGCCATAGCGTGCGACCAGTCCGCCGGACCAGCGCGAAAGGAAAAAAACGAGCAGGATCAGAGGGAGCACGGCGGCGCCGGCGGCGGTTGTCGAGTATCGCTGCACCTGGATCATGTTCATCGGGAACAGAAAGAAGAAAATGCCAATCGCGGAATAGAGGAACAGGGTGAGCAGGTTTGCGCCGCTGAAACTGCGGGAGTGAAAGAGGGTGAGCGGAACCATCGGCGAACTTACGCGGGATTCGACGAACGCGAAGGCAATCAGGCATGCGAAGCCGACGATCAGGCTTCCGAAAACCAGAGGCTGACGCCAGCCTAGATTGCTGGACTCGATGAAGCCGTAGACGACGCCCGCCAATCCGATGGTCGCTACGAATGCTCCTAGCTTGTCTACGCGCCCGGCAGTTGCGTTGCGGCTTTCTGGAATATGCCCGAGCGAGATGGCGATTACGGCGGCCGCTAGCGGAACGTTGATGAAGAACACCCAGCGCCAGGAAGCGTGTTGGATGAGCCAGCCGCCGAGAACTGGTCCCATGGCTGTGGTGATGGCGGTGAAGCCGGACCAAATGCCAATCGCCTGGCCGCGAGTTTTTTCGTCGAACGATGCGCTGATGATGGAGAGGCTGCCGGGCACGAGGAACGCAGCGCCGATTCCCTGGATACTTCGCGCGAGCACGAGCTGTTGAATGTTGGCAGCGAGTCCGCAGGCGACGGAAGCAGCGGCGAAGAGTGCCACGCCGGCGACGAACATCAAACGGCGGCCGTAGAGATCGCCGAGAGAACCGCCGACGAGAATTAAAGCTGCGAGGAGCAACCCGTACGATTCGACGACCCATTGAACGCCGACGACGGTCGCGTGAAGGCTGGATTGGAGCGCGGGCAGAGCGACGTTTACGACAGTGCTGTCTATAAACGCCATGCTGGAACCGAGGATGGTTGCGGCGAGGACCCAACGTCGCGCTTGCGCCGCGCAGGGAACGTCAGATTTGCCGGCACGGATTAGGGCTTCGTCGCAGGGAGGTTTCACGACGCTAGGATAAGGCAACGAAGGTGATCCGCGCAGGGGTTCGTGGTTTTTGCGCGGCGCTTTCGCGATGCTCAGCGATGTTTGATGAAGTCGCCGGTTTGCAGCTCATTTACTGCCTGGCGCAGTTGCTCCTGCGTGTTCATCACGATTGGCCCGTACCAGGCGACCGGCTCCTCGATAGGTTTGCCGGAAACGAGGAGGAAGCGAATGCCCTCGGCGCCTGCGTGGACGGTGATTTCATCGCCACGATCGAAGAGGACGAGCGAGTGATTGCTGACTTCGTATTTCGCGGGGGCGTCGGGCGTGTCCACTCGTTCGGTTAGAACTGCGCGAGGTTGGGACGAATCGCGAAACGTGCCGGAACCTGCGAAGACGTAGGCAAAGGCGTTGCGCGTGGTTTCGATTTTGATGCGCTTGGTTTGATTCGGCGCAACCGAGATGTCGAGATACCTCGGATCGGCCGCTACGCCTTCGACCGGTCCCCTTTTTCCCCAGAATTCGCCGCAGATGATGCGCGCGCGAGTGCCGTCATCGTCGGTGACTTCCGGAATTGCGCTGGCAGGAATGTCCTGATAGCGCGGGTCCGTCATTTTCAGCGCCGCGGGCAGATTGGCCCAGAGCTGGAATCCGTGCATACGGCCGCGCGAATCGCCTTTCGGCATTTCCTGGTGAAGGATACCGCTGCCGGCGGTCATCCATTGCACGTCTCCCGCGGTCATTTTGCCTTTGTTGCCGAGACTATCGCCGTGCTCGACGGAACCGGCGAGGACGTACGTGATGGTTTCGATGCCGCGATGCGGGTGCCACGGAAAGCCAGCCATGTAATCTTCTGGATTTTCGTTGCGAAAATCATCGAGCAACAGGAACGGATCGAAATCTTTGGTTTTGCCGAAACCGAAGGCGCGCTGGAGTTTTACGCCGGCGCCTTCGATTGTCGGAGTCGTTTGAATGATTTGTTTTACTGGACGTAGAGACATCGAATTTCCTTTTTGCCGCCGGTACGCGCGCGGCTTGGACACTTTATTTCTTTATGCGCCTGACGGTGCCGATAATTCAAGCCTTCACGAATTGCACGTCGAGCGTGAGGGTGACTTCTTCACCGACGAGAATGCCGCCGGTTTCTAGCGGAGCGTTCCAGGTCAAGCCGAAGTCTTTGCGATTGATCTTGGTGGTGGCGGAAAGCCCGATGCGGGTGTTGCCCCAGGGATCTTTTCCGGGAGCGGACGGACCTTCGACATTGAAGACGACGTTGCGCGTGATGCCATGAATTGTTAGGTCGCCTGCGACCGTGTGCTCGCCATCGCCTGAACGGGAGATGCGCGTGGATTTGAAAGTGAGCACGGGGAACTTTGCGACGTCGAAGAACTCGGCGCTCTTGAGGTGCTCGTCACGCTGGGGGTCGCGGGTGGTGATAGAAGCCGCGTCTATGGTGGCTTCGATGTGAGACTTGGTGGAGTCGGATTCGTTGTGAGTGAGGACGCCTTTGATGCCAGTGAATTGGCCTTTCACGTGAGAGATCATCATGTGCTTTACCTTGAACTCGGCGACGGAGTGAACCGGGTCGATGTTCCAGGTGCTGGTGGCGGATTGCGGTGTGGCTGTTGCGCTCATTGTTCGTCTCCTTTTGCGGTGCTTTTTGCTGCCTTCTTGGGGATTAGATGCGTTATACCGACATTCGTTGCAACGAATATTTGCCATAAAAATCAGGCTGCGTGGCTGCGGGCCAGCTGCAGCAGCGCGGTTAAAGCCTTTAGTTGCCGGCGGCCGAGGTGGCCGAGCTGCCGGCGATGGCCGGCCTGAACGGGCTTATCGAGGTGCGTGAGAAGCTTCAAGCCCGCAGGGGTGATGCGGGCCATTACGGTGCGGCGGTCCTTGATTTCACGGGAGCGCGAAATCAGATTGCGTTTTTCGAGGCGGTCGAGAAGGCGGGTGACATCGGGATCCCGCGTAATCATGCGGTTGGCGATTTCGCCGCAGGGGAGGCCTGCGGGAGCGCCACGCAGAATGCGAAGAACGTTGTAGAGCGTGGGCGAGAGGTCCGCGGCTTTGAGGATGTGGTCGAGGCCGCGGGAGAGGATGTCCGTGGTGCGCAGGAGTTCGAGGTAAGTGGCCTCTTCGAGCGAGGACACCGGGCGCCGCTTGGATTCAGAGTAAGCCGCTGATTTCATCGAAGCTATATTACTTGTTATAACGACTATTGTCAAGACGACTTAAGCGGCACTAGCGTGCGGTGGGCACATCCCACGTCCCAGCCGGTTTCGCAGGGCGCGAGCAGACTGGTGGCGGGTGCTCAAAGTTTGCTGCGTTCGTAGCTGTGTGAGTGGCGCGGTCAACCAATGTTACGCCGAGCCGTTCTTCCTCATCGCTGCGGCCGCGCCCAAGGCTTCGAGCCAAAGCGTGGGCAGCGTGGTTAGTTCGGCCAGTCGCTCTTGGGGCGCCGCGTTTCCTTCACGAAACAAGAGTCACAAACTCTCGTTCCATCCTTCAAAGTGAAATCGACTCTGCGAGTGGGGTCGATCTCGGCGCCGCATTTTCCACAGAATTCCTGGCCTGTCTGATCCATTTCGACCTTGCATGCCGGCGAAGGAGATCGCTAACTGTGACCAGCCGGCTTCACGTCAAACCGCTCGACGTCTTGAATCGCTGCCCGGATGCACTGCTCCGCCAAATCGCAGCCCCGGAGGTAGCGCTCTGGCGGCGCCTGCTCTGATCCGAACTGAATAATGCAGAATCGGTTGTAGCACGAAGAGTCTGGCAAGTATTTTATGAACAACCCTGCCGTTGAATCTTTCCAGCGGTTGAACTCGGGCGTGATGCCACGGAAACTCCTGAGGGTTGGCACCGCGTCGAGCTGCTCCTTGAACAGTTCGATCGCCCGCTGACCTTCCGAGCTAAGTTTCCGGACGTCTGCCATACTTCTATCATACGCCGCGGGTGCGGTGCGCGCATCTCGGCGAAGATCACGTGCGGAATGCCGGGGAAAGTTTGGCTCGCGGCTCAGTGTCAATGACAAATCAAAAAGCCCCAAGCCAAATTCCACCGGTAAGAATTACGCAACGACTTACGTATGGTCAATTTTGACGTAGCTTACGAGAAATCAATGGTGCCCGAGAGAGGACTCGAACCTCCACTCCCTTGCGAGAACTAGCTCCTGAAGCTAGCGCGTCTGCCAATTCCGCCACTCGGGCAATTTGCTGGCAAAGTTACGAGGCTGAAGTATATTGACGCGTGGGTGGGGGTTTGTCAACGAAGCGTGGCCGCTGCGGGGACCGCGATGTCGTTCGAGTTTGGGCTTACCGAGGCTTTGCTGCCTCGATTCTAGCGCCTCGGCGGCGCAGAGATGCCCGCTGCGTTGCGCAAGAAACCGCGGAATACAGCGGCCGCTACATAACCCTTGGCTTCGCCAGGGCGCCTCGGCGGCTTGGCACCTGCTGGGCCTGTCCGACGCGGAGGTTGAGCGCCGGGCCGGTCGCGGTTTGTCAACTTAGCACTGGTGGTGGCATGATGCCTTGACCACGCTTGCTGGATGGAACTACAGTGAGGCGCTGGGGCCGCGGAGAATAGGAGGCGAAACAATGGCGACAACCCGCGCGATGCTGGAGCGGCGACGGTTTGCGCGCGTATTTATACGCATCCCCGTGCAGCTTTTCAGTAATAGTGTGGACGGCGAGCCGCTAGTGACCCTCGCGGAAGCGATTGCGGTGAGCCGCTGTGGCGCGTTGGTGCGTGCTCCGCTGGAGCCGGCGCTGGGATCGCGGCTGGAAGTGCTGAATGGAGTTTCGCAGGAAGTGCAGGAATTCCGCGTGATTCGGATTACGAACTCGAAGGACCAGGGCGTGTTCGAATTGGGCCTGGAAATGCTTTACCCTACCCGCAACTTCTGGGGGATTCAATTCCCGGACGACCGCCTTACCGCTTGAAATCGCGGGCTGCGGCGGTGCTATAATCCCCCGAAACCCAGCTTGAGCTACGGGCCCGCACGGGCCATATTTCGTTCGGGAAGTCTTCGCGGCCGGCGGGCGGGGAGGCACCCATGGAAAGCATCGAAGGACCACTGCTAGGAGTACTTGTGGTTTGGGGAGTGGTGACCGCCGCACTGATTGCGCTGCTGGCCTACCGCGGGACGCTGGAAATCCACGAGGATGATCAGATATTTCTGGATAAGGCGGGGGACTCGATGGCCAGCGAACAGCGAGAGATCGTGGCGCGGATCGAGAAGCTCTCGAAGCCGATCAAGCTGCTGATGATTTCTTCGATTGTGTTGCTGGTGGCCGCGGCCGGGGTTTGGTTGTTTAACGGATTCAAGAATTTCTAGATTGAGCAGTCCGCTGGCGGTGAAGTTCCACGGCCCACGCGCGAAGTGTGGAAGAGGAACTTCAGCGGCTAAAGCCGCAGCTCCCCCGCAAGGCTCATGTCGTGGCTAAAGCCACGACCCACAAAGATTCCAGTTTCCAACAGAGCTGCCCTAATTCAGTAGGTTCCCTGGCCTCGCGTCGATGCGCAACGGGTGGCTTCAGGGGCTGAAGCCCCTTTGATATTGAGTCGCTCACGGCGGGACTGAAGTCCCGCCCTTCCGCTTTTCTGCAGACTGTAACACCACACTTCGTGTCCTGACGCAAGGCACCTACTTCGCGATGTTGCGCGCTACTCTGAAGCCGTAATCCGCGTATTGAAATTCTGGGGGGATGCTGGAGCGGGCGGTGCAGCGGGAGACTTTGGTGTAATGGCGCCAGGAGCCGCCGCGGGAGCTTCGGCGAATTCCTTCGGCGGGACCTTGCGGGTTGCGTTCCGGCGAAATCGTGTAGTAATCAGCGCTGAACCAGTCGGCGCACCATTCGTGGACGTTGGCGCCGATGTCGCAGAGGCCGTAGGCGTTGCGTTCGGCTTGGCCGACTGGTTCGGGTCCTGTTTTCCACCTCGTTGAATAATTAGGCAGCGTTTCCGGAGCTTCGTCACCCCAGGGGAATTGTTTTTGTTCCAGGCCTCCGCGAGCGGCGCGTTCCCATTCGGCTTCCGTCGGCAGACGAAAGCGCGGGCTCGTGCTTGCGGCCTGTTCGGAGGCTCGTTCGTTTGCGTTCCCGCACATTTGATTCAGCCATTCGCAGTAGGCCGCGGCGTCGAACCAGTTGGGTGCGACTACCGGTTGTTGCGGATCGGAAAAGTTCGGGTCGTTCCAGTGGAGAGGCTGGCGGTGGTTCGTGCTTTTGAGGAATTTTGCGTATTCGGTATTGGTGACTTGGCATTCGGCTAGTTCGAAGGCGTCAATCCAGACGCGATGGACGGGTTGCTCGTTGTCTTGGCCGTTCGTGCTGCCCATCAGAAACCAGCCTTCGGGAATTGATAGCATGCGCGGTGGGATTACGTCCGTTGGAGCGGAGCTGGGAGAGAGATGCAATGTTTTGGTCATGTCCTGGTCCGATCGTGCCACATCTGTCCGCAATCAGAGCCGCAACATCGATGGCGCACTGAAGTGCGCCGCTACAGAGTCAAATTCGTCGGCGTCGCGGAGGCAGCGAAAAAAAACGGGAGGGCGTTCAATTTTGCGAGGCGGCACGTTTGGTTTGGCTCAGCAAGTTGACGAAGAGGCGATAGGCGCCTGGGACGCCTGCTGGCAGCTCGCGGAAGAAGGAAAGGCCTGTGTAGATATATAAACCTTGGCCATCGCGAACGTAGACGAGCGAGCCTTTAGTTTCCGGTTCGCCGGGATCAGTGAGGCCCAGCACCGGGGTATATTTCGAATCGAAAGTGCCCCAGAAATATAGGCCGCGTTCCTGCACCCAACCTTGAAAATCGGCTTGCGTGATTTTGTTCGGCGAGTTCAGAAGAGGGCTGTCGGGCGCGAGAAAAGTTACCGGCGAATTCGCGTCGGTGACGCGCGAGGTTTGTTCCGGCATGGTGGCTTTGAATGGCGCGGGAAGTTCTGAATTCCAGGCGAAATCGCGCTGATACTGCACGAGCAGGGTGCCGCCGCGTTTCACGTAATTCAGCAGGCGCGAATTGGCGCGGAGGAGATCGGGGCGCAGTTCGTAGGCGCGAATGCCGACGGTGACGGCGTCGTACTGGCTGAGATCGCCGAAGGCTAGTGCGACGTCGTCGAGCATATCCACGCGGATGCCGAGTTGGCGAAGAATTTCTGGGAGCGGATCGTTATCGGCGGCGATGTAACCGACGCGCAGGCCGGCGGGGACGATCAGATTCAGGATGTGAACTTTGGCGTCGGCGGGTTCGCTCCAATTGCGCGTGGGTAGAGTCGGAATCGGCGCTAGCGAGGTGGTGAAAACTTCGTCACCGAGGCGCGCGGTGGGATGCAGAGTGTAGGCGCCGGCGGGAACTCCTGCCGGTGGCGTGACGACGATTTGGAGGAGTTGATCGCCCGCGCCGGAAAATTCCAGCGGTCCTGTGGATTTTGGCAGCTGCACCGTCCAGCCCTGGGGGGCTTCGAGCGCGACCGAGACTTGCGCGTTTTTCGTGCCGTGATAACGCACGCGGGCGAAGAGTTTTACGGGCATCGTGGCGCGCTTTTCCGGGACCATGATTTGTTTCGGTTCGACTGTGATCGTCACGGCCGGAACGAGCTCTAGCGGGTAGGTGAGAATGCCGGTGGTGGTGGCTTCGACGGAATTTATCGGACGATCTATCGCGAATTCATAGCCTGCGACGTTTACCGGGAGCGCGAGGCGCACGAGAGGCGGAGGGAATGGCAGGATTACGTCGCCGGGGCGCGCTGGCGGTTTGGCGTCGGCTGGAATCGCGATGTTGAAGCGCGATGCGTCTGATTCTTTGGCGTCGGTGGGGGTGACGGTCCATCCTGTGGGAAGGACGAAGCTGGACGGACTGAGGGTCCACTTGGCGGGGACGGCGGGTTCGCCAGAAACTACCACATCCACGGAAAATTTCTCGCCGGCTACCACGTCGTGGCGGTTGGCGCGGGCTTCGAAGGGAATCGCGATGTCGTCCGCGAGGGCCAGATCAATGCGGCTCTTTACGCCGTCGAGCTCCCATAGCGCGGATTTTTCGTCGTCGCCTGATTCTTTTGCTATTTGCTCGCGGAGCGCGGCGATTTCTTTTCCGGCGGCGGCTAGCGAGTTGGCGGCGGAGGCGCGATCGAGGTCGAGAGCGGACTTGGCGGCCGCGGCGAGATTCTGATCGGCAGAGGTTAGCGCGGGAGCCAGAGTCTCTTGCAAATCAGGGAAGCGTCGGCCTAGAGACGGGAGCGGCTCGGCCAGCAAATTTTTGTCGAATAAACCAGCAGGGCCTTTTTCGTCTTCCTTTACCAGATAGATGGGGCGGCGAAAAAAGGCGTTGCCGAAAAACGCGGGGGTTCCCTGCGAGCGGTGCTGGGCGTGGCCTTCCATGCCGATTTCGACGTAGCTTTTTCCCCATAGCGGCGAGACGTCGTTCACTGGAAGTTGGACGGCGCCGGCGGTGCTGCCATCGCGCGCGAGGCGCGTTTCCAGAGTTACTTTCCAGGGCGTGAGACCTTCCGCGATTTGTTCCGGATACATTTTAGGGTCGGCGGCGGCCGCCACCGCTTGCGGAGTGAGGATGCCACTTTCTTGATGGTGGCCGTGGCCGGAATGGACGCCGCCCCAGCCGTTGATGACCACATCGGGGCGATAGGTGCGGATCACGCGGACCATATCTTCGAGCGCGAAGCCGTCCCAGACTTTCAGGGCCTGCTCGGGAGTTTTGATGTAGCCGGTATCGAGCGCGCGCGTGAAGTATTGATGCACGCCGTAATATTTTCCGGCGGCGAGAAGTTCTTCGGTACGGATGACGCCGAGTTCGCCGTCCTGTTCGGGGCCGATGGCATTCTGGCCGCCTTGTCCGCGGGTGATGGTGAGGAGGGCGACGTCGGCATCGAGTCCATGAGAGAGATACGCGAGGAGGCTGGACCATTCGTCGTCGGGATGGGCGGTGATGAAAAGTATGCGGGTATTGACGCGCGATTTATTGATGGCTTCGACGGTTTCCTGGAGCGATTGGGCGCGGACGGGACGGGCTGCGCCGGCGAAGGTAAAAACCGTGGAGAAAATGGCGAGAAAAGTTCGCATAGCCTTTTTTGAGATGCGCGACTTCGTGATGCGGTGATGCGTTCGGTGCGACTGTGCGAGCTGGGCTTTCACGACGATCTGATTCAAGAGCCGGCCTCCTCGAAGGGCCACTGGCGCAGGATGCGCGCGCGTCCCAAGTACACCAGAATACCCGCGACCATGGCTGCAAGCGAGGCCAACATCGGCCGGCGTCCCGTGGAAACAAAAATTGCGATCCAGCCGGCAATCGCGAACAGGGCCGGGACGGGATAGAGCCACATGCGGAAAGGCCAGCGGTCGGCTTTCCAGCGGCGATGCAGCATCATCAGGCCGACGGCTTGACCCACAAATTGGATGAGGCAACGCATGGCCAGGATGGCGCGAATCACGGAGAAAAGACTGAAGAAAAGGCAAATCACGATGGAGACGGCGCCGAGAGCGAGGAGCGAAATATGGGGAAAGCGCTTGGTGGGGTGCACGCGGGCGAAGGCGGAGAAGAAATTGCCGTCGAGTGCGGCCGCGTAGGGCACGCGGGAGTAGCCCAGCGTGGCGGAAAAGATCGAACCGAAGGCGAGAACCAGAATCAGCGCGGTGGCGAGAGTGGCCCAATTCGTGCCGAAGGCGCGTTCGACGAAAAGGCTTACGACGAAGGGCGAATTTTGCGCTTCGCGCCAGGGGATGACGCTGAGGATGCTGGTCTGCATGAGGAAATAGAGGATGGCTATGCCGAAAATCGAGAGAAAAATTGCGCGGGGGATATTCTTGCCGGGGTTTTTCATCTCTCCGCCGAGATTGCAGACGTTGTAGTAGCCGAGGTAGCTGTAAACGGTTTGTACCGAGGCGTGGCCCAGGCCTGCGAAGAAAATCCAGGAGAGGTTCCAAGTACCGGCGGGAAAGGTGAAGAGGTTGGCGGAGTTGAAGTGCGTGGCGCCGCCGTAGATCAGCCACAGAATCGTGCCGAGGACGATGACCCACAGCACGGTGGAAATTTTGCCGATGGCGGTGATGCGGCGATACAGGAGGGCTACGGCTACGACGATCAGCAGGACTGCAATCGTGCGATCGTAGGCGGCGAAGATTTGGGCGGCATATTTGGCGTGGGCGTTGAACCAATCTGTGACGCCGGGAATTTTCGCGGTGAGATACACGGAGTAGTCGGCGAAGCCGAGAGCGCCGGAGGAGATGCTGAGCGGGGCCTGGAACAGCGTTTGCCAGATATAGAGGAAGGACATCAGGCGGCCGAGGCGATTGGCGCCGTAGGCTTCGCGGAGAAAAACGTAGCTGCCGCCGGCTTGGGGCATGGCGGCGCCTAGTTCGGCCCAGACGCAGCCATCGAGCGCGGCGAGGACGGCTCCGACGACCCATGCGAGGATGCATTGCGGGCCGCCCATCGCGCGGATGATGAATGGAATTACGATGAACGGGCCGATGCCTACCATGAACGTCATGTTCAGGGAGGTGGCTTCGACGAGGCCGAGGCCGCGTTCGAGTTTTTCGGGTTCGGGCATTTTTTGGGCGCGCAAAAGGAAGGTCAGGATAGCAAGAAAGGCGCGTGAGGCTGGCCGAAAACTGCGGGGTGCTGGGATAACATGGCTCAGTGAGGGACCTACTTGAGGTTGAGAAAGAGGGAACTTCAGCGGCTGAAGCCGCTGGTCATTTCGCAACCTTTATGTCGTGGCTGAAGCCACGACCCGCAAAGATTCTTGAGTTTTTTAGCAGGCTCGACACACTCACGACAACAGCCCTATGCCAACTGCCCGCTCATCCGTGACGTTTATCGGTGCGCCTCTCAGCACGGTTCTTGGAGTGGCGATTACGGCGGCGACAGTTTTGGTGCTGGTCATCGGATATATTTTGGCGCGGCGGCGACGCGCGTTTCCGGCTTATGGCTGGCTCGGTTGGCTGGCGCTGGTGTGCGCCGAGGTACTGATGTTCGCGCATGTCGAGCCGGTGGCTACTTATTTCACGCCGATTGCATGGAGCGCTTACATCTTGATCGCGGATGCTGCGGTGTTGGCGCTGACGAATCGTTCGCGATTGAATGATGCTCCGGTGGTGGTGGCGCGGATGGCTTTGCTTTCGATTCCGCTGTGGTTGATTTTCGAAGCGTACAATTTGCGGCTGCAAAATTGGACTTATGTGGGCGTGCCGCTGCCTTGGCTGGCGGGATATCTCGGTTACGGATGGTCATTTGCGACGATCACGCCGGCGATTTTCGAGACTTCCGATTTGGTGCAGGCACTTTTGCCGCCTTTGCCCGGGGAGCCCTGGAAGATTTCGCGCGTGGCGGAAAATATTCTGATTATTTGCGGCGCGGCGTGCCTGATTTTGCCGGTGGTGGTCCCGCAGCGTGCGGGAGCTCGGTTATTTGCATTGGTGTGGGTCGGGTTTCTGCTGCTGCTCGACCCGATCAACCGGCGGCTTGGTTTGCCTTCGTTTCTGGGCGATCTTTGCGAAGGGTTCCGGCGGCGGCTTTACGGGTTCGTCTTGGCTGGGTGGATTTGCGGGTGGTTGTGGGAGTTCTGGAATTATTGGGCGGCGGCGAAGTGGCGTTACATATTTCCGATGTTTCAGCGGTGGAAAATATTTGAAATGCCGGCGCCGGGGTTTCTGGGATTTCTGCCGTTTGCGCTGGAATGTTTCGTGATGTACGTTACCGCGGCATGGCTGGTTGGCTGGGTGAAGAGAGCGAAATGATTTCGATCGCGAATTTTCGGCGTGGCGGACACGGGTGGGCGTTGCGCGCAGTGATCTTGTGCGCGTTGCACGCGCTGCCGGCGCACGCGAATGGAAAGCTCGAACTGCCGCCCGAAGCCAAGCAAGCGATGGATACGATGTACGCGGGGGATTTTGACGGCGCCATCACGATACTTCATGGGCTGGAGCAAGCGCAGCCGGAAAACCCGCTGGGCTACCTGCTGGAAGGCGAAGCGCAGTGGTGGAAGATTTTTTGCGCTAACTCGCAGGTGAAATATGGAATGGTGGATGCCTGGAAGCGCGGGAAGCGGCCCGAGGACGATGATTATCTTGCTCTGACGGATAAAATCACGCGGCTTGCGCAAGAACAACTCGCTAAATCGGAAACAGCGGAAATGCACCTCTACGCGGGGTTGGGACTGGCGTTGCGAGCGCGCATGGAGGCGCTGCGGGGTGAGAATCGCGCGGTGGCGCATGCGGGCGTGGCGGCACGGGCGGAATTTTTGCGCGCACTGGAACTGGATCCGCAGATGGCGGATGCGACCGGAGGAGTGGGGCTCTACAACGACTACGTGGATTCGCTGCCTGGCATCGTGAGATTTCTGCGTTTTTTCATGGGCATTCCCGGCGGGAACAAGAAAGAAGGCATCCAGCAGATGCAAACCGCAATCGAGCGTGGGGTGCTGATGCCGGTGGAAATGCGCATCTATCTGGCGAAAAATTTACGCACGTATGACCAGGAATACGAACGGGCGATCACGGTTGCCGAGCCGCTGGTGGAGCGCTACCCGAAAAATCCAATTTTTCAATTGATGCTGGGAAATTTGAACCTGGAAATGGGCCGGAGCGAGAAAGCCGCGGAATATTTTCGCGCGGTGAAGGCAATTGCCGCGGAGGATCCGGCGTGCAGCAATTGCGGCGCATGCGCTGGCTGCTCGGGTTGCGCGGCGCACGCGCGGGAGCTGGCGAATTCTTTGGCAGGCGGCTCAGTCCACTAACGCAGGTTGGCTCGCGTTCGTATTTTTGTTGGGGCTCGTTCCGATGCGGCTCATCAGCAGCGCTGAAATGCAGCCGGAAACGAATGCTGCTCCCCACGCGACATTTGGTCCCCAGCGGCCGAGAAGGCTTGCGCCCAGCAACGGTCCCACCGAAAAGCCAACGTTGAACGACATCGTATAGAGGCCCATGTATTCGCCACGGCGCTCGGGCGGCGCGATTTCCGCGACATAGGCGGAGCTGCCGGGCATCATGATCATTTCGCCGAAGGTCCAGATCACTACTGCCGCAAAGACGCCCGCCGTCTTGCCGAACGGAGCGATGCCCACCAGCGCGTAGGATCCGAATCCAACGGCGTAGAGCAACGCCCCGAGGGTGAGAGTGCGGCGGTGGCTCCAATGAGCCATCGCCGAGTTCAGCGGAACTTCCAGAGCGACGATCAGCAGAGTATTGACGGTGAAGATCGTGCCGTAAATGGATTCCGGGAAACGAAGGTTGTGGACGAGGAACAGTGGAAGCGTGGATGTGAACTGAAAAAAGACGAGCTGCACGGGGATGAGCGCGGCGATGAAATAGAGCATGCGGCGATTTTGGAACGCGCGCAAATCCGCGGCGGGATGCAGAGCGGCCAGCGGAGTGGTGCTGTCGGCTTCGATTTCGCGGCCGAGATCTTCGGCGTCTTCCCATTGAGGTTCCTGGGATTTGATTTGATTCATGTTGCGCCACGGGGCGAGTAGCAGGACCAGGCCCGCGAGAATCGAAGTTGCGCCATCCACGAAGAAGAGCCAGCGGAAAGAATAGACGGCGAGGATTCCACCGATAGCGGGGCCGACGCTCATGCCCAGATTGGCAGCGAGGCGGTTCAGAGCGAAGGCGGATTTGCGCTGGGCCGGCGCGACGAGAGAGGAAATCATGGAGAGGCTGGCGGGACGGATGGATTCGTTGAGGACGGAGAAGCCAAACGTCATCATCAGGATTCCGGGGTAGCTTTTGGCGAGAGGAAAGATCAGGAGGAGCACGCCAGTGAGGAACAGCGACGCTTTCATGATCGGCAAGGGGCCGATGCGGTCGGCGAGGCGTCCGGCGAGCGGCATCACGAGGAGGGCCGCGAGGCCGTAAACGGTGAGAGCAAGGGCGGCGCGCGCGGGAGAAACGCCTTGGCTAGCGGTGATATACAGAACCAGGAAGGACAGCACCATCGTTCCGGAGCGATTGACCAGCGTGGCGCCGCAGAGGATCCACATTTCGCGAGGAAGATTTTTCAGGCCGCGCCAGGGGTTCATGGGAACGTCACACCGGAAATTTTAATTGAAGCGAAATTAGATAGGAAATGCCGCGGGCGGCGTGGCGGCACGGTTGGAGCGGCGCGAATGCTAGCGCGCGGCTTCTTGTTGTCCGAAGGCGTGGTAGGAGGAGCGAACCAGCGGCCCGGACTCGACGTGTTTGATGCCCATGGTTTCGCCGAGGCGCTTGAATTCGGCGAACTCGTCGGGATGCACGTAGCGCTCAATGGGCAAGTGCTCGGGCGTGGGCTGCATGTATTGACCGAGGGTGAGGATGTGCGTGCCTTGCGCGGCGATGTCCTGCATGGCGGCGAGAACTTCTTCGCGCGATTCGCCAAGACCGAGCATCATCCCGGTTTTGGTGGGGACGCCGGGCGCCATATCTCCCGCGCGACGGAGCAATTCGAGGGAGCGCTCATACACGGCGCCCTTGCGGACCTGGCGATAGAGCCGCGGGACAGTTTCCATGTTGTGATTCAGGACGTCGGGCTTGGCGGCCATCACGGTCTCGAGAGCGTTCCAATCGCCGCGAAAATCGGGGATCAAGACTTCGACTTTGCATCCTGGGACGCGCGAGCGAATTTCAGAGATGGTGCGCGCAAAGATGGCGGCACCGCCGTCGGGTTGATCGTCGCGATTCACGGAAGTGACGACGGCGTAGCGCAATCCCATTCTGGCGACGGCTTCGGCGACGCGTTCGGGCTCGTCTTCGGCGGGAGGGCCGAGCGGTTTGCCGCTGGGGACGGCGCAGAATCCGCAGGCGCGCGTGCAAATGTCGCCCAGGATCATGAAGGTGGCGGTGCCGTGTTCCCAGCACTCGCCTATATTGGGGCAACGCGCGCTTTCGCAGACCGTGTGGAGATCGAGCGTGCGCATGGTGCGCTTCAATTCCTGATATTTGGGTCCGCCGAAGAAGCGCACGCGCAGCCAGGACGGGCGAGGGTGCGCCATGGGAGGCGGAGTGGAATCGGGGAGAATGGTGAAGGGAGTCGCCATGTGAATGATTTCGATTATCTATTGTACGCGGAAGAGGCGCGGAGAGACAACGGCGGGCGGCAAGGAAGGATCGCCCTAAAGGTATAAGCCGGCCAGCCGATACGCTAGACAGGAATCACAAGGTTCCAGCGGCTGCATCGTTCCGAAACGGCACTTCTTGCCGAGATGCGGGTCCGCTGATTCTCCGGGATTTAGTGGCCGGGGAAGGAGGTACGAATGGCACCGATCAGTCTTGCGCTAACGACCGTGATTCCAGGCGGATCGGCAGCTCTGGACGCGACTGATGTAGGCGGCGTCGCGCCGTCGCAGGTTGTCTACCACGTACCTCCGGCAAGCCAAGTTCCTGCGGCGCCTTCGGATGCAACTCAGCAAGATACCGTGACGCTTTCGGGGAAAGCGCCGGCGACGCGGAGCCAAACTGCGTCACAAAATTTCGTTCCGGTTGCCGCATTCACTTCGTTGGCGCACGAGTTCACGTTCCCGCCGAACGATTCAGCAAACGGCGCGAATGGGCCGGCAACCGCGAATTCGAACGCGGCTGCCCCGCCCGCCGATCAGGCAGGAGTGGCGCAGGAGCCGCCCCCGGCGCCGATTCTGACGCAGGCGTCGGTCAACGCGGGTGCGGTGGCAGTGGCTGCTAATGCCGCGCAGCCTGCGACGGGGACTAATCCCGCGAACGCAGCAGCGAACAGCGCAACCAGGACGGCGGGAACGAGTGGGACGGCGCCGGAGGAAACGCTGCAGCAGCTTGATCAGGAGTTGCAACGGCTCGGCATCAATCCGCAAGAGATCAGCCTGATGAACCGCATGTCGCTGTTGTTGTGGGTAAACGATCCGGAGGCCTTGCGGCAATTCGTCCAGGGGATGCAGCCCTCGGCTGTCAGCTCAGAGACGAAGCCGGCTGCGAACACGCAAGATGCACACACGAACGCGGCGCAGATCGGTGCCGGTGCCGGTGGGAACGAGAATCAAGGCGCTGGCGGTACGGCGATTCAGCCGGCGGCCGTACAGAACCAGGGCCAGAATCAGAGTACGACTACTGCGCAAGATCAGTCGCAAACCTTTACTCAACAGGCGAATCAGAATTCCGGCGGTGCTCCATCCGGCAGCGTGAGCAACGGCGAGTCGGCGGGTTCGACGAATACGCTGCAGCTGCAGCAACTGCACGCGTCGCTCGCGGGTGCAGGGCAAGACGCGCAAGGTGGCTTCTACGGCAGTGCCATTTCGCAGACGCAAGGCCAACTACTCAACATTTCAGCGTAAGACCCCTGCTCGAGTCCGACCGGAAGCTGTTCAATCTGAACCACACGCGCAAGAGCCAAACTGTTGTATCTTTGCCACATCGGAAATAATTTTCCTTTACAGGTGGCGCTAATACGATGATTCTAAAGCATCATAATTCCAACCAAGCGGTTACCGAGGTGCATCTAAGGAAGCTGGCCCTGGGGCATGCCTTACCAACTCACCATACAACGTCCAGTCGAGGTTCGCGGCGTGGGACTCCACACTGCGGTGCACTGCCGTCTTCGTTTGCTGCCCGCGCCCGCTGATACGGGTATCGTCTTCCGGCGGGTGGATCTGGACAATTTCGAAATCGAAGCGCACGTGCGGAATGTGGCGCGCGTCAGCTACGCGACGAGTCTGATGAAACAGGGCGTGCTGCTTTCGACCGTGGAGCACCTGCTGGCGGCGCTTTATTCCTGCGGCGTGGACAATGTGTACGTGGAGATTGACGCGCTGGAGTTGCCGATTTTAGATGGGTCGTCGAAGCCGTTTATTGAGCTGCTGGCGAAGGCCGGGACGCGCAAGCTTCGGCGGCAGCGGCGCTACATTCACGTGATCAAGCCGCTGGAATTTTCCGATGGAGACCGGCGCATCGGAATTTATCCCGCCGACGAATTTCGTGTGCACTGCTTCGTGGATTACAAGCATCCGGAAGTGGGTCCGCAGGAAGTGGAAATGACCGTGGACCGGGAATCGTTCAGCCGCGAACTGGCGCCGGCGCGCACTTTTGGATTCATGAAGGATTTTGCCGGCTTGCAGGCGATGGGGTTGATTCGCGGTGGGTCGGTGGAGAATGCGATTGTGTTGGATGACGACAGTATTCTGAATGGGCCGCTGCGTTTTGCGGATGAATTTGGGCGACACAAGGCGCTGGACTTGATCGGCGATCTGGCGTTGGTGGGGCGTCCTTTGAAAGCGCGGATCGTGGCGCACAAAGCCGGGCACGCGCTGCACACTCAGCTTGTTACGCGGTTGCTCGCCGATCGGTCGTTGTGGACTGAATCACCTGCGACGCATGTCTCCGCTGTTTCCCATCCCAGTCTTTCTGATCCTCTACCCGCTTCTTCCTAAGTGCTTGCGGCCCGCTTCCGCGCGCGAGGAAGCGGCTCACACCCGGCGCAAGACCACGAAATGAATGAGACGGCGTGTGCGGAAGCCTAGTTTTTCGTACACGTGAATGGCACCGACATTTTCCTGCTTCACATGCAAGATGGGAATTTGTCCGCGCTGCAGGATCCGGCGCATGAGAGCTGAAATCAGAAGGCGGGCGAAGCCTCGGCCCTGGAAATCAGGATGCGTGCAGACGGCGCTTACTTCGGTGTATCCCGGCAGATGCAGTCTTTCTCCGGCCATGGCTGCCAGACGATTCGATTCGCGGATCCCGATATAGTGGCCTAGCTCGCGCGTGCGCTTTCCGAAGGGGCCGGGTTTGGTTAATTCGGCGAGCGCGATCATTTCGTCCGTGTCGGCGACGGTGAGTACTTCCGCGGGCTCTTCCTCCGCTTCGGCTTCTATTTCGGATTTTTCGCAGACCATTTGCAGGATTTGGGACGCGTGGATCGTGGTCCATCCCGGAGGGATCGCGGGATGTTGATCGAGAAACAAGGCTGCGCCGGAACCTTTAAGAGCTTGCGCGAGCGAACTGTAAGCCTCGACGGTTGGCTCGCGCATTGCGGCGAGAGTGGTGACGTCGGGGGGAAAACGTTTTGCGAGCGCGTCGCCTTCGGCGAAGCGGGCATGCAGGGTGGTGAGCGAATTCCAGATGGGGTTATCGAGAGCAAGCATTTGCCTAGAGCGAACCGTGTGCATGGCTACCTTCACCGAAGAATCCTAACCCTGGTTTTGATGCTCCCGGCAACGTACATGGTGCGGGAAGTGAGCGCTATCCGGATTTGTCGCTCGAATTCGGCGCGCTGCAATAAAATTATGACGGGCGTTTGTCGTTCGTCGGCTGGGCTCACTCTAACGGCGGGCTATCGGCGGTGGCGGATTCGCCGTTATTCGCATAGCGAAGCACTCCAGTTTGATCGGTGTAGAAACTTCTGCGCCCCGTTGAACCGCGCTGAAGCGGATCGGCGGTTATCGAGTATCCGGAAGCGCCTCCCGACGTACAGCCTTTTGCGGCCGCTTTGGGAGAAATGACCGGCTCAGTGGAACCATCGGGATACTTCGGGGTATAGGTGAAGCCGTACCCGAATTTCCGACCTTCCGCGAGCGACTGATCGAGCAAGTTGGCGTGATTGCAGGTCGCAGTGGCTCGGCGATCGCCTCCCAACACGTCGAGGCTCGAAGGAAATCCATTTTCGTATTCGCTCTGGTAGGTCGCCGCAGCGACGTTAATGATTCGCAGCGCGCCAACGGCGGAGGCTTCGTTCACCTTGATATTCCCGCGAAACAGATTCGGAATGGCGAAGGCGGCGATTAGCAGAATCAGGGCAATCAGCGCGATGCCGGCATAGCCCAGGACGAGGCCGGCGATTGCGATTCCCCGGCCGCCGAGGCGTCCCGCCGATTTGCGGATGTCCGAAAGGGAGAGGTGGCCCAGGATAATCGCGGCGATCCCAACGGGGAAGAACATGGTGAAGATCCCGCAGATCAGGCTGGCGATCGCTTTGCCGCTGGTGGGGACATCGGCCGGAGGCTCAACTGCTAGTTTTTGCGCGGGCGCGGGGCTCGGAACATGGGTTGCGGCAAACGTGGTTCCGCACTTCGAGCAGTACTGCGCTGCGTCGGGATTCGTCGTGCCGCATTGCGTACAGAACATGCATTACCCCCTACTTTTGCCGCCAATATATCCCTTCGGTTAACAATTTTGGCAATTTTATGAGGTGGGCGGGCCCGTTTCGATTGCCAAAGCCTTGGATGGAAGCGACAATAGCCTGCGGATGAGCGCACCTGACACAGTAGTCTTGATTCTGGCGGCCGGCAAAGGAACGCGGATGCGTTCGGAGCTGGCAAAGGTGCTGCATCGCGCAGGCGGGCGGCCTTTGCTTGAGCATGTGATTCGCGCGTGCCAGCCGCTCAGGGCGGCGCAGGTGCTGACGGTTGTCGGCCATCAGGCGGAAGAAGTTGGCGCGGTGGCCGAAACGCTGGGCGCGGAGACGGTGGTGCAGCAACCACAGCGCGGGACCGGGCATGCCGTGCAGACGGCACGGCGCAAGATGCGGAAGAGCGCGAAGTTTGTGATCGTGGTGGCGGGCGACGCGGCGCTGCTGCGCACCGCAACTCTTGCTGCGCTGCTCGATACGCACCGCCGCGGCGAGGCTGCTGCGACGATACTCAGCGCCGAGCTGGACGATCCGACGAATTACGGGCGCGTGGTGCGCGATTCCGAAGGGCGCGTGCAGTGCGTAGTGGAAGAAAAGGCTGCCACGCCGGAACAGCGCGCGATTCGCGAAGTGAATTCCAGCATTTATTGCTTCACGCTCGAGAAACTTTGGCCGTGCCTGAATGCTTTGCGGCCGAACAACGCGCATCACGAGCTGTATTTGACCGACACGATCGGATTGCTGCGCCAGCGCAACGAGCGCGTGCTGGCTTATGTGGCCGCTGATGCGGATGAAGTCGTGGGCTGCAATACTCGCGGCGAGCTCGCCAATATTGACCGAATTTTCCGTGCGCGCAAAGCTGCTGAACTGATGGACGCGGGAGTGACGATTTATCTGCCGGAAACGGTGGTGATTGATCCGGAAGTTACGGCGGGCCCTGACACCGTGATTGAACCGGGCGTGCAACTGCTGGGGAAGACGCGCGTGGGCGCGCGTTGCAAGATTCAAACGGGATGCGTGTTGCGCGATATGCGCGTGGATGACGACGTTTTTATCGGCGCTCATACGGTGATGGATGCGAGCCGCGTGGGGAACCAGGCGCAGGTGGGTCCATTTTCGCGATTGCGTCCTGGAGCGGACATACGTGCGGGCGCGCACATCGGGAATTTCGTGGAAGTAAAAAATTCGGTGGTGCGCGAAGGAGCGAAAGCCAACCACCTTACTTATCTTGGGGATGCGTCTGTCGGTCGCGGCTCGAACATTGGCGCGGGAACGATCACTTGCAATTACGACGGCGTGGCCAAGTATCAAACCACGATCGGCGATCGCGTGTTTATTGGAAGCGATACGGCGCTGGTGGCGCCGGTGCGCGTCGGAAACGGGGCTTACGTGGCGGCGGGCTCGACCATCACCGAGAATGTTCCGGCGGACGCGTTAGCGATTGCGCGAGGCCGACAAAGCAATAAGCCAGGATGGGCCACAGCGCGGCGGCGCGAATTGGCGCGAGCGAGCAGCGGGAAGGCGCGCGCTAAGCCAAAACGCCGCAAGAAGACTGCACGCCGAGCGAAGCCCAAGTCGCGGCGCTCGAAACGTAAGTCTGCTAAACCATCAAACCGCTAGATCGCACACCCTCACCTCCAGAAACGACGTTTCGTGGCGGTCAGGCGAGGCGCTCTGGGTAGCCTAGCATGTAGGTCACCGGGGCAAACCGGCCGGTCACTTCTCCTATTTCCCATTTGTAATCGTTCGCTACCAGACGTGATACCAGCTGCTCTAGCTCGGCCGGAGAATAGGCGCGCAAACACGAAAGGATTCCGTCGAACCAGAGAACGAACGGGATCACCGGAATCAGGTACGTCCAGAATAAGCTCGAGATGCGGAATGGGCGAATGAAGGGAACGCTTAAGAGGGCGCCGAGCGGCACCAGAAAAGTGAGGAGGATGCTGAGGGGACGGCGCCGGGCGGCTTCGAAGATCGCAATTCCCTGGCGGTTATTGACCGCGCTTTGCAGGATGGCAGCGGCTTGATCGGGAGCAAAGTGGTGAAAGGAAGTAAACAGGACGCGAAAGCCTTCGAGGCCCGGCGGAATGGTGGTGGCGTCCACTGGTTCGGCACAATAGCTGATGGCGCCGCCAGATGCTTCGCGGGCGCTCTGGAAGGCGCCGATATTGGGATATTTGTCGGTGAGGCAGATATCCAGGGGCTGGCCGGAATTTTGCGTGGCCAGGGCGCGATGCATCGAGACCCAGGGTCCTCCGCCGCCGGAGCAGAGGTCAATCAGGCGATGGGCGCCGGAGGCTTTTACGGCAGCGGCGAGACGGGACGCAACTGGGTCGTAAATTTTGCCGAGGCGAAATACCGATTGCAGGCCGTCCAATACGTCATCACGAAGAAATTTGGGAAACCACGCTTGTTCGTGAATTTCAGAAACCGTGATGCGAGCCATGGAGGGTCCGATCGCCGCGTTTTTCGCCGCGCCCCGCCGGGAGCAACGGGATGATAGCACTGCGAGGCGTGTGGCAGTTATGCCTGCCGGCGTCCATAAACGTGCTGCCGCGTTCGCGAGGCTTGCAGTGCGGCGGACTGTTGTTTGCGTTGGGCTGCTGCTCTCTGGCGGCCGCAGTTTTGGGGATAACGGCAGTGGCTAGTGATTAGTGGCTAGTGGCTGTGAGGAAATACAATCTGCTTGACAGCGGCGGGGGCTTGCGGTGTTGTGGCGGCTTCGAGGCGGATCAATATTTCGTGCGCGCCACGCATGAAGCGCGTTGCGCAGGAGGATCGAATCATGAGCAGCGGCACACATCCAGTTCACAAGGCTTTGGCGAGCCACACGGATCCCAAGGGTTTGCCGTGGGTGCCGTGGGCACCGGGGCATTTCATAAAGCTGATCAAACTGAATCCGATCACGGGGCAGATTATTTTGTTTATTCGCTCGGTGCCGGGAGCGGCGCTGCAGATGCATTTCCATCCGGGTACCGTCGTGGTTTACACGGTGCAGGGTGCGTGGACTTATGACGAGGGGTGGGTTTCGGAAGCGGGCGACGTGGTTTTTGAAGTGGCAGGCTCGACGCATTCACCGCGAATGGTAGGCAAGGAAGATACGATTGTGTTTGCGGTGATCGAGGGGGCGCTGGATTTCGTGGATGCCGCGGGTAATACCATCGCCACTGAAAACTGGCAAACTTTTCTGAAACGGTATCACGATTACTGCGATGAGAAGGGTTTGACGCCCGTGGACATCACCAAATTCTGAAGGTGCAAGAGCTAGTTTGAATTTGAGTTTGAGGTATCTTCACTGCTGGCCGCCGGCTGCTTCCCAAGTTCGGCTTCCAGATCGTCTATCTTCTTTTGCTGATCATCCATTTCCTGCTGCTTGGCGGCGATCTGATCCTGTTCGGCTTTCAGTTTGGCCGCGCCATCGGTATCGCTTTGATAGTCCGGCTTTCCGTAGTACATCTGGGAGTCGAGCGTATTGGTGCGTTCGAGAAGGTCGAGATCGGTCTTGATAGTGGCCAATTTATCTTTGGCGTCGGAGATTTGCGATTTCAGCGCGCTGCTGCTGCCTTCTGTTTTCACTGAAGCAGCATTCGCGGAATTGTCCGCCGGTGCGGCTGCGCCGGGGGCCGAATTATCGACACCGGCGGTGCCGGGCGTTTCGCCCACTACGCTGATTTGACCGCTGGCCTTGGGAACGGTGTCGTTGTCCCAGACGTGCGCTGGCTGCGCCTGGTCCTTCTTGGCCTCGCGTGCACGCTTGGCGGCTTCGGCCAAAGTCGTGGATGCGGTTGAAGACTGCGCGTCCTGCTGCGGAGGAGGCGGTGGTGTTTGCGACTGACCCGCGGCAAAACCCACCGGCAAAATCAGCAGAATTCCGAGGCTCCAAGGCGCGATTTTCATATGCTTCTCCGGGCAGCAGTTTCCTGGCTTCAATTCTAGCTGCGCGGCTGCGCGCGAGGCAATCGGCGTAGCGGCCCGCGACCAAAGAGGCACCCTGTACTAAGCGGCAGGTCGTCGGGATCGGGGTTGCGGTAGGCTGCTTGCGCGCGTTGGGCTGGCCAAGTCATACTCGACCGTTATTTCTGTGGGCATGTCTGCGACTACTAAAATTCTGGGAGCAACGATGCCGCCTCGCGCCGTCTTGATCGTGTTTTTATTGTCCGTACAGTTGATGGTGATTGGCCCTAGCGCGAAAGGCACGGTCCGAACGCCTGTAGTGGCGGCGGAGGTCGCCGCTGAACATGCGGGCCAAGCGGCTTCGAGCTCTCTGCAAACCTCCGCGCCCTCGGTTGGCGTGGCACCGGCGGAGACGTCAGAAAAGAAAGTTACGGCGTACACGCTGCCTCCCGAACTGTATCGCAAGGCGCGGGACCTGGGACGATTTCGGTTCCGCTTCGCGCTGATTGATTTTTTCTACGGCGTGTTTGTGCTTTGGGTGATTCTTTACTGGAGATTCGGGCCGAAATTCCGCGATTGGGCGGAGAGCGCCTCGCGGAACCGCTTCATACAAGCAGCGATATTTGCACCGCTGCTGATTTTGACGATGGGTATTCTCGGCTTGCCGTCGGACATCTACCAAAATTCGGTGGACCGGAAGTACGGGCTGAACGTGCAGAGCTGGGGTTCGTGGTTCTGGGACTGGACGAAGGGGCAATTTGTGGCGGTGGTGCTGGGGATCGTGCTGGTATCGATTTTGTATGCGGTGATTCGCAGCGGCCCGCGGCGGTGGTGGTTTTATTTCTGGCTGGTGTCGTTGCCGATCGCCGTGGTTCTGGTGTTTCTGCAGCCGCTGATCGTGGACCCAATGTTCCATAAATTCGAGCCGTTGCAGCAGAAGGATCCGGCGCTCACCGTAAGCCTGGAGAAAATGGTGCAACGCGCGGGGGAAAATATTCCGCCGGAGCGGATGTTCTGGATGGGCGCGGGCCAAAAAACGACGGAGCTGAATGCGTATGTGACCGGGATCGGAGCATCGAAGCGGATTGTGGTGTGGGACAACACCATCGCCAAGATGAATACGCCGCAAATTGTTTTTGTGGCCGGACACGAGATGGGCCACTACGTTCTGAATCACATCTGGAAGGGTTTGGCTTTCGCGGCGGTGTTTCTTTTTGTGCTTTTCTACCTGGGATTTCGGACGATCGGATGGTTCCTGCAGCGCTGGGGAAAGGATTGGGGGATTCGCGGTGTGGACGATTTGGCGTCGCTGCCGACTTTGCTTTTGCTGCTGTCCGTTTTTTCGTTTGTGGCTAGCCCGATCAGCAGCGCGGTGAGCCGGCACTTCGAGCATCAGGCGGATCAGTATGGGTTGGAAGTGACGCATGGGTTGACGCCGGATTCCGGACAGATAGCGGCGCAATCTTTTCAGATTCTTGGCGAAGTGGATTTATCGGATCCGGAGCCGAACCCGGTGGATGTGTTTATGTTTTATTCGCATCCGACGATACCGGACCGGATTCGGTTTGCCTTGAGTTATGACCCTTGGGCGAAGGGCGAACTGGGAGAGTTTGTGAAGTAAGTGCTGGCGCCCGGCGAACGGTCTAGCGAATCATCTCGCTGTGGCGCTGTTCGCGAGGCGAGCCTTGCTTCAAAAAGAGGCGGCGGCGAGCCGCCGCACTCCCAGATGGAGCTTTACTGGCGACTGTGAAAGGTCATGCGGATTCCGTGCTTGGCGCGCAGGGTTACTAGCGGTTCGGGGATTACGGGATGACCGGGGACCAGCTTGAAACTGTATTTTTGCGCGATGGTGGCTAGCACCAGCGCGGATTCCAGCAGCGCGAAACCTTGGCCGATGCAGCGGCGCGGGCCGTCGCCGAACGGGAAATAAGCGCCGGCGGGCAGGCGATTCTCGAGGCCGTCGAGCCAGCGCTCGGGGCGGAAGGCCTCGGGATCGTCGAAATAGCGCGGGTCGCGATGCATGACCCATTGCGCCATGATCATCGTGGTATCGGCGGGGAAATCGTAGCCGGCGATGGTGCATGGGGCGATCGAAGTCCGCGCGACGATATACGCGGCGGGATAGAGCCGCAGAGTTTCATTAATAACCGCCCGCAGATAGGGCAAGCGCTCGAGGTCGGAGATCTGCGGAGTTCGGCCCGCCAAAACGCCGTGCAATTCTTCATGCAGCCGCGCTTCTGCGGCAGGATTCTCGCTCAACATATACCAGGCCCACGAGAGCGTCAGGGCCGTGGTTTCGTGTCCCGCCAAAAATAGCGTCATGGATTCGTCGCGGAGCTGTTTGGGAGTCATCTGCGTGCCGTCTTCATCCATCGCGCTCATCAGCATGGCCAAAAGGTCGTGGTGCTGGTGCGAATTCCCTTCTGCCTGGCGTGCCTTGATAATTCCATACACGAGCGAATCGAGAAATTGCGATTCCCGATCGGCGCGGCGATTCGCGGGAGTGGGCCAGCTTTCGGGAATCTTGATCGGCGAGCGCGCTTTGCGCAGTGAATAGCGCATGAGGAAACCGAGGGAATCGCCGACTTCTTCGGCTTCCGACTGCAACGTGGAACCGAAGAGCGTGCGCACCGCGATATCGAGCGTTATGGCCATCATTTCCTGAGTGATGTCGCGCACGTCTTTATCGCGCCACTGGCGCATGCGCAACTCGGCGCACTCAATCATCGTGGCGCCATACTCATTCACGCGGCTGCGGTGAAATGCCGGCTGCGCCAGGCGCCGCTGCCGGCGCCAGAAATCACCTTCGCTGATCAGCAAACCTTGGCCGAGGAGGCGCTGGGTGACGTCCTTGGTCAGTTTGCTTTTGTGGAATTTGGCCTGCTGTACGATGCAAACCTGCTCAACGTAATCGGGATGATTCAGGAAAATGCGGTGCTGGTTGAGCACTGGAACGCACACGATATCGCCATACTCACGCGCCAGCCTGCGCAGTGTTCCCAGGGAATCGCGCAGAAATTGAAATGCCAGGCCGAATAGCGGCAGGCCTTTGGGGCCCGGAGGAAGTTTCTGGCCGTTTGCAGACATGACGACATACGCCGGCTTTCGCCACGCGTAGGCGAAAGGGCTGGGCGCGAGTTCTCCTGATTTGTATTACGCTCCACCACCTTACTTTAGTTCGCAATCGTTTGCAGCTTTGGAAGGCTTTGGCGAATCAAATTGCGCAGGTGGCGGACAGGCTTCTTGTGAGAGGGGTGGTTATGGTTCAATATGACCCCGGATTTAGAGGCAAGCGCAAAGGGGATTCCGTGGAAGTCGAGCAACCAGATTGGCTCCAGCAAATTGAGGGCATTCTTGAGAGCTTGAATGAAGGGGTGCTCATCTCCGATGATTGCGGAAACGTAATTTTTACGAATTCCAATTTTCAAGAGATGACCGGAATACCGCGCAGCGAGCTCTTCGGGATGGATTCATACAAGTTCTACACCAAGGAAGAAGCGGATTTCATCGAAGAGCAAAAAGAACGAAGCCGGATCCAGGGCCGCCACCGGTTTGAGTTCGTCCTGCCGCGGAGCGACGGCGGACGGTTGCCGGTAATTATCAGCGCGAAAATAATCGAGGACCCCGATGGCCGGCAATACACGATTGTTTCGTTTACCGATGTTTCCGAGCTCAAGAACGCCGAATACGAGCTGCGCGACCTCAACAAGCGGCTAGAAGAGCGCCACCGAGAGATTCAAGAAGACCTGACGCTCGCCGCGCGCGTGCAGCAGAGCCTGGCGCCGAAATCGCTGGTGTGGGGCAAGGTGCACGTGGAAACTTTTTATCATCCGGTGCGCACGATCGGCGGGGACTTCGGCCTGGTGAATTCGCTCGATGAGGACCATCTGAATTTGCTGGTCTGCGACGTCTCCGGGCATGGCATCGGGTCAGCGCTGGTGGCTAACCGGATTTACACCGAAATGATGACGCAATTGCGCGCGGGAGCGAACCTGGGAAATATGTTTCGCGGGCTGAACCAGTTCGTCATGCAGAATATCGGCAGCTCGGTTTTCTTTTTTACCGTGGCGGCAGCGCGCATAGATCGGGCGGCGCGGCGGATGATTTTTGCGGGTGCCGGACATCCTCCGGGAATGGTGGCGCGCGCCGGCGAGGAGCCGCGTTTGCTGGAATCGCGCAGCATGGTTTTGGGCGCGCTGCCGGATGCGGTGGACGAGGAAGCCAGCCTGGACGTGGACCTCGACCGGGGCGATCGCGTGGTGCTTTATACCGATGGAATCACCGACGTTTTCAACGCCAATGGCGAAATGCTGGGCGTGGAAGGCGTGCAGAGATTCGTGCGCGAAACTTCGTCGCTGCCTTTCGGCGAGATGAAGCAGGGGATCCTGGATCGCGTGGCGGAATGGCGCGAAGGGCCTCCGACCGACGATGTTTCGCTGGTGCTGGTGGAAGTGAATTAAGCGGTGGCCCGCTTGGAATTGCTGCCGTCCCTGCGATTTGTGAGATAACCTTCCTTTCGCCATGTCCGACATTCAGCTGATTTCAGAAATCGCCACGACTCCTAACGAGATTTTTGTGTTTTTTGTGCCGCAGCGCATGGCGCTTTGGTATGGGATTGAGATGGATGCACATTTTGAGGTGCAGGGCGGAGCTGCGGATTTTGCCGTCACGCAGAAAGTGCGGATCACAGGCAATTTGCAGCGTTATGACATGGCTTTGACGGCGGTGATTACGGCTTATGAGTGGGAACGGTTGCTGGAATGGCAGTTTCAGGATTCTTATGGCGTGCGCGGGATGCAGCGGTGGGAATTGCACGGTGCGGGTGGTACGACGCGCGTGGTGATGTGCGATAAATACGAAATGCCGGGGATGTTTGGCAAGATTTTCGATCAATTGATCACGCGACGGGCTGTGCGGATGCGGGATCAATCTTGGCTGGAGAAATTGAAACATTTGGCGGAGAGGTCGAAGTAAGCCTTTGTAGCGGCTGTCCTCAGACCGCCATCATTCCGTGCGCTAACATCGATGGCGCACTGAAGTGCGCCGCTACAAATGCAAACCATGACGGCGGTAAGAGGTGGCAATTTGCGGTCAGACTCCGACGACCCGCAGGAATTTCTTTTTGCCTACGCGGAGCGACAGCAGGTCGCCGGGATTCAGTGCGATGGCGTGCTTCACGTCTTTGGCGATCTCGCCGTTTACTTCCACCGCTCCCTGCTTGATCAGCCGCTCGGCGTCGCTGCGCGAACTTGCCAGGCCCGTTTCGGTGAGCAACAGGTGCAGCGGGCGCTTACCCCAGGCTAATTTCATTTCGGGCATGTCCGTGGGGGCTTTGCGGTCGCGGTAAACGAGGCGGAATTCGTCGGCCGCTTCGCGCGCGGCCTCTTCGCCGTGAAAGCCGGCAACGATGGTGTGCGCCATTTGCATTTTGGCGTCCATCGGATGCAGCACGCCCATTTTGACTTCTTCGCGCAGACGCACAACGACAGGAGAGCCGAAATCGGTGAGCAATTCGTAGTACGACCACATCAGGTCGTCCGAGATGGACATCAGTTTACCGAACATTTGCGCCGGTGGGTCGGTGATGCCGACGTAATTGCCGAGGCTCTTGGACATTTTGCGTTCGCCGTCGAGGCCGACGAGGATGGGCATGGTCATTATGACTTGCGCGGGGAGGCCGTACTCGCGCTGGATTTCGCGATGCACGAGAAGGTTGAATTTTTGTTCGGTGGCGCCGAGTTCGACGTCTGATTTCAGCGCGACGGCGTCGTAGGCTGTGAGCAGCGGGTAGAGCAGCTCGTGGACGGAGATGGGCTGATTGGAGTCGAGGCGCGAGCGAAAATCTTCGCGCTCGAGCATGCGCGCTAGGCGGTAGTGCGCGCAGAGCTGCACAACTTCCGTGCTGGTGAGCTTGCCGAGCCACTCGTTGTTGTAGCGGACTTCCGTTTTAGACTTATCGAGAATCTTGAAAACTTGCTGGAGGTAGGTTTCCGCGTTTTTTTCCACCTGCTCGCGCTTGAGCGGCGGGCGGGTTTCGGATTGTCCGGTGGGATCGCCGATCATCGCGGAAAAATCGCCAATCAGGAAAATGGCGGTGTGGCCCATATCTTGAAATTGCTTTAGTTTTCGCAGCACGACGGTGTGGCCGAGGTGGATATCGGGCGCTGTAGGGTCCACGCCGAGATAGACGCGCAGCGGTTTGCCAGTCTTGGTGGATTGCTCGAGCTTGGACTTGAGTTCGTCCTCGCGGATGATTTCCGCGGCGCCTTTGCGCAGGTACTCGAGTTGTTCTTCGACCGGCTTGAATTTCGCGGAAGCCACTATTTTTTCTCCGGAACTTTTGGGGGATCGAGCAGGACGCGGCGGCCTTCGATGCGAAAGCGCCCTTCCAGCACAATTCTAACCGCTTCGGTGTAAATGCGGTGCTCTTCCCGAAGGATACGTTCGGCCAGCGTTTCCGGCGTGTCGCGATCTTCGATCGGGACGCAGGCTTGGAGGATGATGGGGCCAGCATCGAGATTTTCGTCCACGAAATGCACCGTGCAGCCGGAGAATTTCGCGCCGTGTTCGAGGGCTTGGCGCTGCGATTCAAGGCCTGGAAATGCGGGCAACAGCGAGGGATGAATATTCAGGATGCGGTTCGGAAAGGCCGCAACGAAATGTGGCGAAAGCAGCCGCATGTAGCCCGCGAGGCAGACCAGGTCTACATTCTTTTCGCGCAATGCGGCGACGACCAGCTTGTCATAGGCTTCGCGTTCGAGGCCCTTCGAGGGGATCGCCTGCGCTGCGATGCCGCGGGCGCGCGCCTTTTCGATTCCCGGCGCACCTTCGCGATTGCTCAGAACGATGGCGATTTCAGAATTGGGAATGCGGCCGGCGGAGATGCTATCGGCCAGAGCTTCGAAATTCGATCCGCGGCCTGAAAGCAGCACGCCAATGCGTTTGTTCATAGCTGCCCGAAATTAGCACAGTTCCGCAATGCAACAAAACCGCGGGGCATCTACAACTACGCTGCGAGTACCGGACGCAGTGATGAAGCCACAGTCGCGTGGCGGTCTGAAGACCGCCGCTACAAAAGTGTTATAAGGCGAGCTTGCCCGTGTAGATGATGCGAGGTTTGCCGCGGACCGCGCGTTCGATGCGGCCGATCAGATAGAATTTTTCGCGTTTGCGCTTCAGTTCGGTTTCGACGCGCGAGACGTGTTTCGCCGGGACGACTAGAATCATGCCCACGCCGAGATTGAAAGTGTGGAGAAGTTCGTCGCGATCAATTTCGCCGAGCTGCGCGAGATATTTGAAGATGGGAAGCACAGGCCAGGAGCCGAGGTCAATCACGGCCTGAACATTGCTGGGAAGCGCGCGCGGCAGATTGCCGGTGATGCCGCCACCGGTGATGTGCGCCATGCTCGTGACCCACTGGCGGGAGAGGATATTTTTCAGCAGCGGCCAGTAGGCGCGATGCGGCTTCAGCAATTCGGCGCCGATCTTGTTGCTGACTTCCGCGACGTAGGTATTGGGATTGATTTTCGCGACTCCGAAGACCAATTTTCGCGCGAGGGAATAGCCGTTGGTGTGCAAGCCGCTGGAAGGCAGCGCTAGCAGCGCGTCACCGGGACGCACGCGGCTGGGGTCGAGCCGCATTTTCTGTTCGACGGCGCCGACGACGAAACCCGCGAGATCGTAATCGCCGGGCGGATAGAAATCGGGCATCTCAGCGGTTTCGCCGCCGATCAGTGCGCATCCGGCGTGACGCGCGGCGCGGCTCATGCCTTCGATCACCTGTTCGACGATGCGACCGTCGATTTTTCCCATGGCCAGGTAATCCAGAAAAAAAAGCGGCTGAGCTCCCTGGGTGAGAATGTCGTTGATGCAATGATTCAAAATATCCGCCCCGACAGTGGAATGAATCCCCGTGGCGAAGGCGATTTTCAGTTTGGTGCCGACACCATCAGCGCTGGAAACGAGAATGGGATCCCGCCAGCGCTTGCGGTCGAGCTGAAAGAGCGCGCCGAAGCCGCCGATGGGAGCGAGCACGCCGTGGGTGAACGTGCGGCGCGCCATGGCGGCGATGCGCCGCTTGGTCTCATCGGAAGCCGCGATATTTACTCCAGCATCGGCGTAGCGCATGAATGGAATCTGCTTTCTGAAGGAAACGAAAAGCTTCCTGAAGCCCCGAGTATCCTGAAATTTAGAACACGTGGAACAGACGTTTCCAGCGAATCTCTCCCGGATGAATGATGCAACTTAAGTATGTCTCAAAGCGCTCGCCGACGTGGCCGGGCTCCCAGACTTCTTCCGGCGCATCAATGGACATGTAGATGAGCACCGGCGTACCGATGATATTTTCGCGCGGAACGAAGCCCCAGTAACGGCTGTCGTACGAATTTTCGCGGTTATCGCCCATCATGAAATATTGGTTCGCCGGGACATGATAAGGGCCCCGATTTTCCAGCGGATTGGGCGGATCGAGGCGGTAAGGCTCGTTGAGCTTGTTGCCGTCGATATAAACGACGCCTTGCTTGATGTCAATCGTGTCGCCGGGCAGACCGATGCAGCGCTTGATGAAGTCCGGATAACCCTGCTCGGGCAGAGGCGCGCGAAACACGATGATCTGCTGGCGTTTCGGTTCGCGCCAGAGCGGGACGTGCCAGGTGGTGAAGGGGATCCCCGCGTCGTAGCCGAAGCGGCTGACGATCAAGTGATCGCCGATGAGCACCGTATTTTCCATGGAGCCGCTGGGGATCACGCGGGCCTGCACCAGCGTGCCTTCGATGAAAAGGAAGGCGACAATCACCCAAAACCAGGAGACGACTTCACGCCAGACTTTATCGCCGGTAGTGGCGGGGTGGGCGTGGTGTACTTTTTCCTGCCGTTCGCGGTCGGCGGCTACGGCTTCGTCGACGTCAGCTTTCACGATGAGCCTCCACTTCCAGTTGCACCAGCTCGGTCGGATAGCTGCCGGTGTAGCACGAGGTGCAGAATTTGTGGCCGGTGTCGTCGTTATCTTCGACGGCCAGACGCAGACCCTCCAGCGAGACGTAGCCTAGCGAGTCAGCGCCGAGATATTTGCGGATTTCTTCTACGGAATAGTTGGCGGCGATCAATTCCTCGCGGCGCGGAGTGTCCACGCCGTAATAGCACGGAGAAATTGTGGGCGGGCAACTGATGCGCACGTGCACTTCGGTGGCGCCCGCGTCGCGGACGAGGCGGACGATTTTGCGGCTGGTGGTGCCGCGCACGATGGAATCGTCTACGAGCACCACGCGCTGGCCCTCCAGCATTCGACGGACGGGATTGAGTTTCAGCTTCACGCCGAAATCGCGGATGGCCTGGCTGGGCTCGATAAAAGTGCGTCCGATGTAATGATTGCGGATCAGCGCCATGCGGAAAGGGATGCCGGAATCGGCGGAATAGCCGATCGCGGCGGGAACGCCGGAGTCTGGAACCGGAGTGACGATATCGGCTTCGACCGGATGTTCTTTCGCGAGCAAGCGGCCGAGGCGTTCGCGCGTGCGATTTACGGGCATGCCGAAAACCAGGCTATCGGGCCGCGAAAAATAGACGTGCTCGAAGACGCATTGTTGCAGCGGCTTTTCCGGCGCGAAGTGGAATGATTCGACGCCGCTGCGCGAGATGCGAACCATTTCGCCGGGTTCGACATCGCGCACGTATTCGGCATCAATCAAATCGAACGCGCAGGTTTCGGAGGCGGCGACCCAGGAGCCATCGAGACGCCCAATGCACAGCGGGCGGAAGCCGCGCGGATCGCGGATGGCGTAAATTTCGTCGCGCGTGAGCAGCAGCAGGGAGTACGCGCCTTCCACTTGATTGAGCGCGTCGGCAATGGCGCCGGTCAGGTTGCGCGCGCTGCTGCGGGCTATCAAGTGGACGATCACTTCGGTATCGCTGGTGGTTTGGAAGATGGAGCCGCGGTGTTCTAGCCTTTTGCGCACCTCGATCGCGTTCGTCAGGTTGCCGTTGTGGCCGAGGGCTATTTTGCCTTTGTTGCAATCAATCACCACGGGCTGCGCGTTCATCAGCGAAGTGTCGCCGGCTGTCGAATAGCGCGTGTGGCCGATGGCGGCGTCGCCGGGAAGGCGCGCGATCACTTCGGGCGTGAAAATCTCCTGCACCAGGCCCATGGATTTGTGGACTTGCAGCTGCGAGCCGTCGGTGGAGGCAATGCCGGCGGATTCCTGGCCGCGATGCTGCAGCGCGTAAAGGCCTAGATAGGCCATTTTCGCGGCTTCGGAATGGCCGAAGACGCCGAACACGCCGCAGTGATCGTGGAAGTGATCGTCGCCGATGGTATGGATTCGTGAACTCATGCAGTCTCAATTGCCTTTTGCAGCGAGCCGCTCCAGATAGCTTGGAATGAGGCGACAGAGCCTTGTATCACAGGCGAGGCGTTATATTGGATGCGAAAATCGCCACGCGCGACTGTGCCGATATGCTGTGCTGCCACTTTCCATTGTGCCGCAATCTGATTCACGCGAGCAAGCGAAGAGGCGGAAAGCGAAACCAAGGCGCGCGCGCCGCGTTCGCCGAAAAGGGCCGATTCGGCGGGCTGATTCTGTGTCGCGCGCGCGACGTTTACTTGCGCTGCGAGGCCATTTGAGCCGAAGCACGATTCGGCGAGAGTGACGGCGAGGCCGCCGTCGCTGATATCGTGGGCGGAGTGAATTAGCTTTTCGGCGGCGAGCTGGACCAGGCAATCAATCAGGCGCTTTTCCGCGGCGAGATCAATTTCGGGAGGCGCGCCCGCGACGACTCCGTGAATCGTCTTGGCATATTCGCTCGAAGAAAATTCCCGTGCATCTGTAGCGGCGGCCTTCGGGCCGGTATCTCGCTCCCGTCCATCGAGCAGCAGAATTGCGTCGCCTTCGTTGCTAAATCCAGAGCCTAGCGCGTATTCGGCGTCTTCGAGCAAGCCGAGAACACCCAGAATCGGCGTGGGGTAAATCGGCTTGCCCAGAGTTTCGTTGTAGAAACTGACGTTGCCGCCGGTGATCGGAGCTTCGAGCGCGCGGCAGGCTTCGGCGATGCCGTCGGTGGTTTCGGTGAACTGCCACATGACTTCGGGCTTCTCCGGATTGCCGAAATTCAGGCAATTGGTGGCGGCGACGGGACGCGCACCGGTGCAGGCGACGTTGCGCGCGGCTTCGGCGACGGCGTGCATCGCTCCGGCGCGCGGAGCCAGGAAACACCAACGGCTATTGCCGTCCGTCGAGAGAGCCAGCGCGCGTTTGGTTTCTTTGAGGCGCAGCACGGCGGCATCGCCGGAGCCGGGGCCGAATCGCGTGTTGGTTTGCACCATCGAGTCGTATTGCTCGGTGATCCAGTATTTCGATGCAATCGTGGGCGAGGCGAGGAGGCGACGGAAGTTTTCGGTGAGGTCCGCGCCGTCCTTCGCGAATGTGACCAGTGGCGATTCCGGCGGCGCAACCGCGCTGCCCGGCTTGGGCGCGCAAATCGGCCGCTCGTAACGCGGGCCTTCTTCGGCAATCGCGTGCGCGGGAATTTCCGCGGCTAGCTCGCCGTGATTCAGGACGCGCAGTTTGCCGTCTTCGGTGACTTTCCCGATTTCGACGGCGTCGAGGCCCCATTTGTGGAAGACGGCGAAGACTTCGCGTTCGCGGCCGCGTTCGGCGACGAGCAGCATGCGCTCCTGCGATTCGCTGAGCATGATTTCGTAGGGGGTCATGCCGGTTTCGCGTTGCGGCACGCGCGCCAAGTCAATTTCGATGCCGAGTCCGCCGCGCGAGGCCATTTCGGAGCTGGAACTGGTGAGGCCCGCCGCGCCCATATCCTGAATCGCGACCACCGCGCCGGTGCGCATCGCTTCGAGGCAAGCTTCCAAGAGCAACTTTTCCATAAAAGGGTCGCCGACTTGTACGTTCGGGCGCTTCTGCTGCGATTCCTCGCTGAATTCTGCGGAAGCGAGCAGCGACGCGCCGTGAATCCCATCGCGGCCGGTTTTGGCGCCGACGTAAATCACGGGATTACCGGCGCCGCGGGCTTTCGCGAAAAATAATTCGTCGCGGCGACAGATGCCGAGAGCCAGCGCGTTGACCAACGGATTATTCGAATAGCAGGACTCGAAGGCGACTTCGCCGCCGACGGTGGGCACGCCAAAACAATTTCCGTAGAAGCCGATGCCGCGGATCACTCCATCGAGGATGTGGCGGTTGCGCGCGATTTCTTCGGCGGTGGCGCCACCCGCGCCGGGGCCCGGCGTGATCGGCCCAAAGCGCAGCGAATCGAGTACGGCAATCGGCCGCGCGCCCATGGTGAAAATATCGCGCAGGATGCCGCCGACTCCGGTGGCCGCGCCCTGAAACGGCTCGACGAAGCTGGGATGATTGTGGGATTCGATTTTGAAGACAGCGACCAGGCCGTCGCCGATGTCCACGACGCCAGCATTTTCGCCGGGGCCCTGGACCACGTGCGCGCCGCGGGTGGGCAGGCGTTTCAGGTGGACGCGCGAGGATTTGTAGGAGCAGTGCTCGCTCCACATCACGCTGAAAATGCCCAGCTCGGTGAAATTCGGATCGCGGCCCAGGATTTTTTGCGTGCGCGCGTATTCTTCGGGAGTGAGACCGTGTTCGGCTGCGAGTTGGCGAGTTACCTTGATTTCGGTGTCAATCATTCTTGGGCATTTTTCAGGTACGGATGAAATTTCGGTTATGCAGGAGCGGCCGTCTGCCGGCTGAGGCTGGCGACCACGGAACGGAAAATCACCAGGCCGTCGCTGGAGCCGAGCGACGATTCCACGGCGCGCTCGGGATGCGGCATCAGGCCGAGGACGTTGCGCTCGCGATTGCAGATGCCGGCGATGGCGTGGAGCGAGCCGTTGGGATTGGCTTCGCGGTCGTTTTCGGCCGCGTCCGCGCCGTCGGGCTTTACATAATGGAAAATAATCTGGCCGTTCTTCTCGAGTTCCGCGAGAGCGGCGGGTTCGCAGAAATAATTTCCTTCGTTGTGCGCGATGGGAATTTTAAGCACCTGGCCCTGCTGCGCGGCGCAGGTGAAAGGGGTGTCTGTGGATTCGACGCGAACGTGGACGTGGCGGCAGAGATACCGCAGGCCTTTATTGCGCATCATGGCGCCGGGAAGTAGGCCGGCTTCGAGCAAAATCTGGAAACCGTTGCAGATTCCGAGGACGAGGCCGCCAGAACGCGCGAAGCGATCCACGGATTTCATCACGGGAGAAAAGCGCGCGATGGCGCCGGTGCGGAGGTAATCACCGTACGCGAAACCTCCGGGCAGGATGACGACGTCGCAGCCTGCGAGATTTTCGGATTGGTGCCAGATGAATTCGACGGGTTGGTGGATGATGGCGGCGACTGCGTGATAGGCGTCTTCGTCGCAATTCGAGCCGGGAAACTGCACCACTCCGAATTTCATCGGGGCACGCTCCTTCATTTGATTTTAGCATAGGCGGCAACGTGGCGCGCTGGCGTGGAATGCGTTCGCGGAAGATTGCGACGCGCGTCGAGGCGGAAGCGGACGCGACATGGTGAGTGCCGACGCGACGAGTGTTGGAGGGCGTAGAGGCCCCCAAGCGGTACTTGGGAAGCGTACTACTACTAATAGTGGATATTTTTCTTGACACACAAGACAGGCGGGCGCAGAATTCCGCACATTAACGGGGCGTTACAGGCGTTTTACGGATTTTGTCATGTACTGGCACCCAGCATCGAAGTTATTGCGCGACCGCATACTTTTCGAAGCGAGGAGGGGCCATGCACGAATTTGCCGGGGGCACCGTGCAGTGTTTGAATCCAGAATGCATAGCGCGCGGGCGGTGGCTGCGTCTGAATGATGCGCCACAGGAGCGCTGCGGCAGCTGCGGAGCGCCGCTGCATACCGTGCGGCCGCCCCTGGCGCCGCATTTTCGCGCGCGCACGCGTCCCCCGCTGAGGAATTTCCGGCCGATGGGGCGCGGGAGGTAGAGCGATTTAGAGGATTTGAGTTTCTATCAGGGGTGCAGTGAAAGAAAAGGCCCGAGGTGATCCAGCCGCCTCGGGCCTTTTTTTGATTTGAGCTTGCTCCGCTTTCACGCGCCTGCAGCCAACACGCACGCCCAGCGACACTTAGAAATAGAACTTCAGGGCGAGCTGAATGATTCTCGGGCCGCGGTCGGCCAGCACTTGGCCGAACGTCGGGCTGCCTCCAGAATCATCTACGCGGTAGTATTGAACATGATTAAAGGTGTTGAAAAACTCGGATCGGAATTCGAGCGACTTACTCTCGGTAATCTTCGTGCTTTTAACGAGAGAGATATCCCAGTTGTTGATGCCTGGGCCACGAAGAGAATTGCGCGGGAGGTCGCCGTATGTGAACAGTGGAATCCCCGGCTGGTCCGCAGGAAGCGCGCACGTCGGGTCCGAAGTTGGACAAGGAGAGCAAACCATGTTCGTGGGGTCGATCCAGAAAGGCCCCGGTGACGTATTGCCACCGTTGCACTGACTCGGTAACGATTGTGTGGTATTGCGAGGATTTTCGCGCGCGATTGGACCTGTCGTATCAACACGGGTTAGGTCAGGATTCTGGTCCTGCTGGCTGGCGTTGCTATTGGAGAAAAATGTCAGGGGATTGCCCTTCTGGAATGTAGCAATCGTATTGAGCTGCCATCCCTCGGCTGCTTTCTTCAGGAAGCCTTCGCTATGCACCAGATGATTAAACGGCAATTCATAAATTGCGCTGATGACCAGACGTTGCGGCGTGTCAAAGTCGGCCAGAGCCCGGTCAAGGCGATAGTCCGTCGGGTCCGTGTACTCGCCCGAGCGAGACCGAAAGCCCGACCCAACATCGATGGTCTTAGCAAGCGTGTAGGCGGCGCGAAACATCAGGCCGTGGCTGAACCGTTTATCCACCGTCAGTTGGAATTGATGACTGTCTGATAGCCCGTTGCTAAAGTTGGTCAAAAGCTGTTGCGCGCCGGTCGGCGAACCGGCCGGATCGTAAGGGTCGGCCGGGTTGGTAGTGCCGCCGGTACATGCAGACAGCGCCCGAGCGCACTCGCCGTTGACTTGGCCGTAGGTGGTGAGCTGGTACTGCTCTACGCTTACCAGAGGATAATTGACCTCGCCTGACGCGATTAATCTACGGCCCAAGCTACCCACGTATACAGCTTCAACCATCATATCTTTCGTCGCTTGCCACTGAAATCCGTAGTTGAAATTTTCAGAGTACGGAGTCCGAAAATGCGGATACGTGACGTACGCGAACGGAATGGCGGGCGAAAGAAAAGTGCCGTTTGGCGTGAACGGAAACGGGTTCGTCTGCCCCACAGGAGTGAAGGGATCCGCCACAGCGCCGCAACCCGTGCCCGTCGTACAATCGGATGAAATTGAATTGCCGGTCCACGAGGGGGTTGAGTTTGCGATATAACCGAAGGGCGGTTCGCCGCCGAATTGCAGATTGAGGGCTCCGTCCTCGATATCGTAAAAAATGCCGAAGCCTCCGCGCATCACAAGTTTCGCGTTACCGAAAATGTCCCACGCAAATCCGAGCCGGGGGGCGAAATTGTTGTAGTTGGGGTAAGCGAGAGCGCTATTGGGTGTACCCGGGTCGCCAGGATAAAGAATGCCGGGAGGGGCTCCAGGGAACACGGTTGACTGTTGTCCGGGAAACCAGCCTAGAATGTTGTTGTGGATATCGTGCTGGGGGATGTAGTACTCATAACGAAGTCCGTAATCCAGCGTCAGGCGTCCAGTTGCTTTCCAAGTATCCTGAAGATAACCGGCGAACGATCCAGTGCGAATGCCATACACAGCGTAGTCGGATTGATAGTAGTTGTCCCAAAATCCCGCCACAAAATCCGCGTATTCATTGCCCGTGTAGCTCCCGTAGGTGAAGTCGTACCCTCCATTATTGTAATAGTCGTAATTGAAATTGTTCCGAACTCGGGTGATATCTCCGCCGAATTTGATCTCGTGGCTTCCGCGGGTCCACGTGAAATTGTCGGACCATTCGAACGTGGCACGGTGCAACGTCGTAGGCCCTTGCACCGACGGTCCAAGTACAAAACTAGGGGTAAAAATAGTCGGAGGCGCGGGAGCTTTCGGATCAGCCGGCGTGACGTTGGTGAAGCCCAGTGCCGAGGGTGGGGTATTGTCGGTCGGCACTCCCTGAGTCGAGGCGAAACGATTGGTGGCAAATCGAAACTCATTCAACTTATTGGCGGAAATGGTGTGCGTCCAGGTGAAGGTGCCAATTTGATTTCGATTGCTGTCGGTACCACCGGACCCCACCGGCACATTGCCGCCGCTTCCAATGGGCTGGGCGCCGGTAAGAGACGAGATCGAGCCGCCCTCTTCCGGAAAAAAGTCACGGGAGTCGTCAATCAGGTAAGCGATCGAGATTTTGTCGTTCGTGGAAAAGTTGTAATCGAAATGCGCGATTCCTTGATCGTCATTGATCGTGGCGAGCGGCGAAGCAACAAAATTGTTGGTTCCTGCAACGTTCGGAAGAGGCAGGTACTTATTTATGTAGTTCGCGATCACGGGATTTACGGGAACCTGATTATTAGGATAAGGGTTTCCCGAAATTGGATTGTAGAGTTGCGTGCCGTTGGGATCCGTGCAGGTGCCCGTCGAACTGTATGTACTGCAAAGTTCACTGAAATTTCCAGTTCGTTCATTCTGATCCAGTACTGCGACAGCCTGTGGAGTCTGGCCCTCCATGCGGCGAGCGCCTTGGTATGCGACGAAGAAAAATGCCTCGTCTTTCTTCACTGGCCCGCCAGTAGTGGCACCAAATACATTCCGATTGTACGGGGCCTTTTCCGCCAGCAACGCGTCAGTTGCGTTCAGCACGTTATTGCGGACAAATTCAAATACGTCCCCATGAAAGGCGTTCGTACCCGATTTAGTGATTTGATTTACGATGCCGCCCGACGTACGTCCGTACTCTGCGTCGTAATTGTTCGTTAGTATCTTGAATTCCTCGACGGCGTCCGGATTCGGACTGACGACGATGTTATTTCCCAAGAAATCCGTGTTGTTCGCGCCATCTAGAAGGAACGTTAGGGACTCGGACCTCTGGCCGCTAACAGAGAACGGATTACCGGAAGTATCGTCCGGATCTGGGTTGAAAACGCCGGCTTGAAGGAGTCCGAGCTGCAAGGTATCCCGATCCACCAGAGGCAAGTCTCGAATGGCGCGCTCGTCTTCGACTTTGCCGAGAACGGCGCTGGTTGTGTCAACTTGCACAACATTGGAATTAACTTCTACGGTTTGAGTTTCCTGGCCAATTTTTAGCGCAACGTCTTGCCGACCGTTTTGATTCAATTCCAGGATGATGCCCGCTTGGATGAAGGTTTCGAATCCAGGTTTGTCGACCGTCAATTTGTAGTGGCCAACCTGCACTAAGTCGAAGAGATATGCGCCGTCTGCGCTTGTCTTCACGATACGGGCGATGCCGGTGCCCACATTCGTGAGTGTGACTTTGGCGGCCACGACGATGCCGCCGGATTGGTCGGTTACGGTGCCGCGCAGGGAAGCGTTGGTTTGGCCCCACGCAGTGCTTCCGAGGGCAGCGAAACTTACGAGAAGAAATATTGCAAAGAAAAATCCACGAAGCACTTGTGGAAGCTTCACACCCCACCTCCCTGAGTCGCGCGCAGGCCCAGAACATGCTGGCCGTGAGATGGCTGGCACCGCAGAGGTAGAACAATGCACGGGCGGCGGTTCGCCCCAGACTACGACTGTGTTGTTGCCCCAGCCAACACAACCCCGTGCGCGACTCTATAGAACCGCGCGAAAGGGAAGTCAAGAAAGAATCGTTTATGGAATGTATCAAACCTATTGGAGTGAATGACTTGGAGTCAAACTGTGGGTGAGAAAAACAGCGTGTAAAAAGGGGAGCGGCCGGTGGGGGTGCCGGCCGCTCGTGGGCATGGGGTGATGGAGGTGCAGACATTCGGAGCGGCTTGCGCGGCCCCGAACACATTGTAAGTGTGCCGTCAGGCGGCGGAGGCGTCGATAGACCGCTCGGTTCATTTGGTGCCAGTACGAAGGGCCTACAAAGCCATTTCGCGGCATTTTCGCTGGACGCTCGAGAAGGGGGCAAACGAACACCGCCAGCGCAATCGCGCTGCAGACGATTCGGGCTTTGATTGAATGGGGCCGCGGGCGGTGGTAGGCTCGCGTTAGCAGGACCTTCACCGCGCGCCGTGATGCGCGACGAACTGCCCGGCGACGTCATGGGCGCAATCGGAACAAAACTCGATCGCAAGGCGGCTGTGCAAACGCAAGCCATGGCCTCGGTGCGCCAACTTCTTGCGGAGTTGGGAAGCGCGCGCGGAACGGAAGAATTCGCGGCGCGCGGCGCACAAGCGCATCTCGAACGCGAATTGGGACTGGGCAGCCTGGAGCGCGTGGAATTGATGCTGCGCCTGGGCGATGCCTGCGGCGTGCGCTTGCCGGATAGCGTGGTGGCCGAAGCGAACACCGTGCAGGATCTGATTGATGCGATACTGCGGGAAGAAAATCGCGCCACGGGCAATGGCGCGAGCGCATCTGCCGCGATTGCTGCGGCACCTTTGCCAACTTCTCCTTCGCCTGCGATTCGCCCGGACATCGAGCAACAGATCCGCAGTGCTGAAACGCTGACGGAAGTGCTGCGCCTGCGAGGATTAGCCGAACCGGATCGCGTGCACATTCAGATTTACGAAGAAGACGAACAGCTGCGGACGATTACGTTCGGCGAGCTCTACGAGCGAGCCTCGGCCGTCGCGGTGGATTTGCGCGAGCGTGGGCTGGAACCCGGCCAAACTGTGGCCATCATGCTGCCGACGTGCGCGGATTTTTTCTTTACGTTTGCAGGCGTGTTGTTCGCCGGCGGAATTCCCGTGCCGATTTATCCGCCATTCCGCGCGGACCGCATCGCGGAATACGCCGCGCGCCAGTCGAACATTTTGCGTAATGCCGAGGCGCGATTTCTGTTCACGTGGCGGCAGGCCGAAAATCTGGCGAAGCTGCTGCAGCCGCGTGTGCCGACTTTGCGCGGCGTGCTGAACGCGCAGAAGCTGGATAGCGCCGCAGCTGCGGCTGGGACCGGCTCCGCAACGACGGATGCGAAGGCGCCTGGAGAAGCCGCGAAGCAATGGCGCGCGGTGGAACATCTGTCGCATCACGCGCGCGGCGACGAGATCGCGTTTTTGCAATATACCTCGGGCTCGACCGGCGATCCAAAAGGCGTGGTGCTGACGCACGCCAACCTGCTGGCGAATATCCGCTCGATCATTTCCGGCCTGCACGTGCAAGCCAGCGACGTGTGCGTTTCGTGGCTGCCGCTCTATCACGACATGGGGTTGATTGGCGCATGGTTCGTGCCGATATTCACGGGCGTGCGGTTGGTGGTGATGTCGCCGCTGGCGTTCCTCAGCAGGCCGGAACGGTGGCTACGCGCGATCCAGCGGCACCGCGCGACGATCAGTCCTGCGCCCAATTTTGCCTATGAATTGTGCGTGCGAAAAATCGCGGACAAAGATTTGCAGGGTTTGGATTTGAGTTCGTGGCAGGCGGCGGTCAATGGGGCAGAACCGGTGCGCGCAGAGACTCTGGAACGATTTGCGACGCGCTTCGGCCCTTACGGCTTTCGACGGAACGCGCTGATGCCGGTTTACGGGCTTGCGGAAGGTTCGCTGGCCGTTTCTGTGCCGCAGATGGGTGCTGGTTACAAAGTGGATCGCATCGATCGCGCGCAATTCGAATCCGAAGGGCGCGCTGTGCAGGTGAGTGCTGATGGCGGTGACGCGACAGCTTTGGAGTTCGTGAACGCGGGTAAGCCTCTACCGTCGGTTGAAGTGCAGATCGTGGATGCGGATGGCCGCGAGCTGGGTGAGCGTCGGCAAGGCCGGTTGTGGTTCCGAGGCCCCGCGGCGACGAGCGGCTACTATCACAACGAAACGGCTACGCGCGAATTGCTGCGCGAGGGAGACTGGCGGGATTCCGGCGATCTCGCGTACTGGGCAGACGGGGACCTTTACATCACCGGCCGCGCGAAAGACATGATCATCAAGGCCGGCCGGAACATTTATCCGCACGAAGTGGAGGAAATTGCGGGGCGCGTGAAGGGCGTCCGCACCGGATGCGTGGTGGCGTTTGGCGCACCAGACGAGCGCTCGGGAACCGAGCGGCTGGTGGTCGCGGCGGAAATTCGCGACGCCGGGAGCGCGAAACAAATCGAGAGCGAGATTTCGAGCGCCGTGACGGATGCGATGGGAATGCCGCCGGACGTGATCGCGCTGCTGCCGGCGCAATCCATTCCGAAAACATCGAGCGGAAAATTGCGGCGCAGCGAGACGCGCCGGCTATTTCTGGAAGAAAAGCTGGGCAAAAAGCAGCAGGCTGCGTGGGTGCAGATTGCGAAGCTCGCGGCGCGAGGCGCGGTGCCGCGCGCTTGGCACTGGCTGCAAGCAGGCGCGAAAAGTTCGCTTGAATTCGTCTATGGCGTGTACGCGCTCACGGCTTTCTCAGCGGTTTTGATTCCGTTGTGGGCCGTGGTGGGATTGACGCGCGATCGCAACCGCGCCGCGCGATTCGCACGGACCGGAGCGCGCATGATGCTGGCAGCGGCCCGCGTTCCAGTGGACGTCGAAGGCGGTGAAATTCTGGCTGAACGCGCAAAGAGCGGTCCGTGGATATTCGCGCCGAACCATTCCAGCTATCTGGATATTCTGGTGATTCTGGGATTTCTTCCGGCGGAGGTTCGTTTTGTTTCCAAGGGCGAAATCCGCGAAATGCCCTTCATCAGCACAATTGCGAAACGAAGTGGCCAGTTTGCGTTCAACCGCGCCGATCCCCATGCGCGGATTCGGCAGGCCGAAGAGGTGAACGCCGCGCTGCTAGACGGCGAATCGGTCGTGATTTTCCCCGAAGGAACGTTCACGCAGATGGCGGGAATTCGTCCATTCCAATTGGGCGCGTTCAAGGCGGCGGTGGACACGCAGCGGCCGATCTGTCCCGTCTCGGTGCGTGGTGCGCGGCAAGTCCTGCGCGATAAGACGATTCTGCCGCGCCCGGGGCGCGTCACTGTTACGTTCAACTCGCCGATAATGCCCGACCCGGCGGCGGGGAACGATTGGCACGAAATCGTCCGTTTACGGGACGCCACCCGCGAAGCCATTGCGCGCAATTCCGGCGAATCACTGATTTAGCCGGAACTTTCGGTAACCCTTGCGCCGCGAATAGCATCCAAGTTAGTTCCAGCCCGTCGCGCTTCGTGCACCGCCCAGGGTCTCGACGCGCCGCAAAAAATACGAGACGGAAACAGTCCGGGCTCCCCCGGACATACCTCATAAAACATTCTAAGGAGAATTTTAATGATACGAAGGTTCGTCTTATTACTCAGCCTGGTATTTTTGGTTTCCTTGGCGGCGGGAACGCGCGCCAACGCGCAAGATACAGGCGACAAGGTAGAGGTTTATGGCGGATATTCCTACTTCCATCTTGAAAACGCCCCCGGTACGAGCAATCTGAATGGATGGATTCTCTCGGGCCAGTACAAATTCAATTCTTGGCTTGGCGGAGTGGGTGAATTCGCCGGAGATTACGGGGGCAGCCAATCCGTGCACACTTTCTTGTTCGGCCCGCAGGTTTCTTTTCAGGCGCGCATCTCTCCATTCGCGCACGTGCTGATCGGCGGAGCGCATTACAGCGCGCCGGGGTATGGAGACACGTCGTTTGCCGCGGAACTCGGCGGCGGATTCGACGCGAAGATCGCCCCCGCATTTTCCTGGCGGATTTTCGAGGGCGATTACGTGATCACCCGCTTCGGATCAACCACCCAGAACAATGCAAAATTCTCGACGGGAATCGTGATTCGATTCTAGACGTGATTCCCGAAGTGCACGCGGGGCGGAGTTAATTCCGCCGCCTTTTTATTGCTGATCCAGAACGAAGTTAACGGTGATGAGAGTTTCCACTTCGACGGCTTCACCGTTCAAGCGAGTGGGACGATAGCGCCACTCGCGCACAGCGGCGACGGCGGGCTGCACGAGAAGCGGATTGCCGCTGATCACGTCCACTTGGCGGATGCTGCCATCCGCCGCAATGATCGCGCGCAGGCGAACCGTGCCGGCGAGATGAATCGCTCTCGCGATAGCCGGATACGACGGCTGGACCTTGTGGATGAGCGACGCTTCCATCACTCCTTCGCTCATGTGCAGCGGCGCTGAGTGTGGCGGAGGGCTGGGTTTTTTAATATCGAACGCCGGTTTTCCTCCGCCGATCGAGTCTGGGATTACCAGGCCATCTCCTGGCGGCCCGTTGATCCCGTTATCGCCGATGCCCGGCGCGTTGTCGATGCTGGCGCTCGCGGCGTCGTTGCTCAGCGCGCGCACATGATTGGGAACTATTGGCGGCGCGCACATCAGGCAAATGGGCGATATGTGAGTGGTGCTTGCCGGCGGATGCGCGTTCGAGAGCGGGCGTCTTTCGGCAGCTTCGCCTCCTCCGTGATATGGCGGCGCAGGCGTGACGATGAAGCGGCCGGTCAGAACGCCCGGCGTGATGAGCGGCCACAAAAGCATCGCGCCGATCAGTGCGGCTTCGAATACGATGGACGCGACGAGTGCATTCTGCCGCAATTTTCGGGCGCGGTTGCGGGCTTCCGCATCGTTCTCCAGCATGCAACTCGACAAGCTTCCCAGATCGCTCACAGACACACCTCCACCGCAACATTTGGACACACAGAAATTTCGCTAGCGGCGCGCCGGGGAAGGGATGGCCTGACTGCGTTCAGCCGAGAAGGATGCTGCGGCTGGGCGGCGTCGCGTCGTGCTATGGAGTTCGCGCGTTCTCTGAGGTGATAGACACCGCCACTAGTGAGTTGTTCCCGCACGCTCGGTTTCATGAGTACGATGAGGCGCTCGCTCCGCAACATATTGAAAGCGCGGTAAATAAAATGCTGACAATATTTCGGCATCAAAAATGCATCATTTTCAGCCGGTCATGCGTCTAACGTTGCATAACCTCGATAATAGTTGGCGCGTTTTTCGGGGACTGGAAGGTGGCGATTATGAGCCGAGACTCTTTGGAAACAGTGGGCGTTCGATATACCGGCTGGGCTGCATTGAACCGCGATCCGCTCGAGGACCGTGTGGAATTCACGTGTCCGCAGTGCGGAACGAAGGGAACGAAGGCAGCGCGGCGACCGCGCGCGGCATATCACTTCACGGACGGCTTCGTGCAGGACCTGGAAGGCGAAGGAACGACTTGCCGCGGATGCAAGCACTCGCTGAAGGTGGTGCCGGTGGTGATGCTGCACGACCAGGACGAGAAGCGGCGCTTTCAAGCTGTGTTTGCACTCGAGCCTTTTTCGAATAACTAAATTCGGGCGGTTGGACGAGCGGCGAGTTACTTTCGGTGAGTGCCCCGAGCGACGTTTGCGCCTGCCGCTGACCGCCTGAAGACAATGAACGGGGGAAGAGCTCTTGAGCCTCTTCCCCCGTTTTTCTTTTTCACTTGTGCCGTCTTCCCGCGCGGATTTGCGCGCCTATAAATCGCTAGCGGCCGCGATAGCCGCATTCATAGCGAATCCGGTTCATCTCGCGGCGTTCGTGGTCTGCTTGCCAGCTGCGATAGCCATGACGAGCGATGGCGCGATCCAATTCAAACTGCTCGTGATTGACGCGCTGCGCGCAGCGGTCTCCCCAATCGGCGGCACCCGCCGTGCCGACGTTACCGAGAAACATCAATCCACTCAAAGCGACTGCCAGAAGCAGCGACTTCCTGAGCATTCTTTTCAACATGGCAAGCCTCCGCGGCAGCCTGGAAGCTGCTGGTGACTTCCCTGCACGACTGCCTGTTGATAAAACACCCTGCGCTGTGGAAAGTTGTGCGGGCTACGGCCGCATGATATTGGGAATGAGCTGGTGGGGATGCGCGGGTTGTTCGCCTTCGGGATCCAAATGCAGATGATGAGCTTCGAGATCGTGCCGCACGTGCTCAAACGCGTCGTCCACGGAGTCTGCGAATTGCAGCATTTTGTAATCGCGTTCACTGACGGTGCCGGTGCGCACCATGTGACGCCAGTTAAGGACTTTGTCCCAGTACTTGCGGCCGTAGATCAAGATCAGGTGATGCGAGGAAAGTTTATTGGTCTGCAGCAGCGTAAGCATTTCCCACAGCTCATCCATGGTTCCAAAGCCGCCGGGAAAGACGATCAGCGCTTTGGCCATTTGCGCGAACCACAACTTGCGCATGAAAAAGTAGTGGAAGTAGAAATTCAAGTGGGGAGTGATGTAAGGATTCGAAAACTGCTCGTGAGGAAGCTGGATGCTGAGCCCGACGGACTGGCCGCCGGCTTCCGCTGCGCCGCGATTCGCAGCTTCCATGATGCCCGGGCCTCCGCCAGAGCAGATGACAAAGCGCCGGGGCTGATTGCCGAGCGTCATGGCCCAGGAGGTGATGCGGTGCGAAAGCTCGCGGGCTTCTTCGTAGTAGCGGGACATTCCCACTAGCGAGCGGCTGGCGGCGATTTTGGCGCGCCACTCGGGCGTGCGTTTGCCGCGAGCGCGGGCTTGCACTTGTTTAAGATTTGCCAGCGCTCGCTCGCGCGACTGAATCCGGGCTGAACCAAATAACACGATGGTATCGCCGACGTTCGCGTGGCGCAGGCGGGTCAGCGGATCGAGATATTCAGCCAGGATGCGCAGTGGGCGCGCCGGCAGGCTCTCCATGAACTCCGGATCTTTGTAAGCCAGCTTCGGCACGGGCAGATGCCGAGGTTTCCTGCCGGAACGCTTCATCTCTCCACCTCAGTTCTCTTTCGCTTCATTTACGCTCCATCTATTTTAGGAGAAGCGGCGCGAAATGCCAGCCGCCCTGTGTGGCGGCAGTACACTGCAAGCAACGCCGGTGTGCGGGCGCGAATCAGATAGACTGAATTACGCGGAAACGGGAGAGAGTGTGAAGCGCTTGTTATTGCGCCATTTATTTCGCGATGTGTCCTTAGCAGTCCTGGCGCTTGCGCTGGGCATCGTGGCGCTCTGTTCCGCTTCGCCCGCGCGTGGCCAGGAAGCTCCTGCCGGGCCTTTGCATCCGAACCCCAACGCGAAGCCCGAGCCTATGCCTCCCGCCGAGCAGCTCAAGCACGCCATACGTTCGCGCGTAAACGAGGTGACGGCGCCGGTGACCGTTCGCGATCCCAAGGGCGAGATGGTGTTCGACCTGACACAACAGAATTTCCGCGTGTATGACAACGGCGCGGAGCAAAGGATTGATCACTTTGACGTTGGCGGCGATCCGCTTTCCATCGTGCTGGTGATCGAGACGAGCTCGCACATTCTGCCGATGTTTCCTTCGGTGAAGCACGCCGGGATTGTGTTCACCGAGACAGTCATGGCGCTGACGTCGGAGGCCGCGGTGATCAGCTACGACAGCACCGTGGATCTGCACCAGAAATTCACCACCGATCCCGATAGTGTGCAGTACGCGATTGAACATTTACCTTTGGGCGTGGACGATGAGCATCTGTATGACGCGATGGCGAAGGGCATCGCGATGCTCGACGAACGGCCCGCGGTGCGGCGGCGAATCATGGTGGTGGTGGGCGAATCGCGAGACACGGGGAGCGAGAATCGGTTGGGCGAAGTTTTGCGGCAGGCGCAGCTCGCGAACGTTACGATTTATTCGATTGGTTTGAGCACCGCGATGGCTGATTTGCGCGCGAAGCCGGATCACGTGAACGAGTATCCGGATTTGATGGCGCTGGCGGTGTGGCTGGTGAAGACCGGGAAGAATGCGCTGGGCACGAACTCGCTGGCTGTGGCGAGCGAGGCCACCGGCGGATTGCACTTGGCCACGATGAAAGATCGTTCGATCGAGAAGGCGGTGGACGAAATCGGCGGCGAGCTGCACGCGCAGTACACGATCGGGTATCGTCCGCATGACGCTGACCCCGAGGGATACCACGAGATTAAGGTCGTGGTGGATCGTCCGAATGTTTCCGTGCGCACGCGACCGGGGTATTACATCGCGCCGCCGTCGTAGCGTAGCCTCTTCTATTCGGCGCCGGCGCTGGGATGAGCGCCTTCCGTATCGAGAAACTGAGCGAGGCTGCCGCCGAAATCTTGTTTCGTAGGCGGCATCGGGAATTTGACGCCCTTCGCTTGCATCTGCTCGTAGAATTCCTGCAAATCCTTCACCGTGAACCCTACATCGTAGGTCCCGGCACGATTCTTTTCGCTCGCCGGATGCAGCGCAAAGGACGTCTCACCCGTTGCAAATTCACTCCAGCCAGGAGATTCAAACTTCAGTGTAAGGCCCAAAACATCTCGATAGAATTTAACGGCGCGATCCATGTCCGCGACGAATTCGATGATGTATTTCAGTTTTGGCGCCATTGCTTCCTCCTGCTTATTTCTTTTCCGGCTCGGGCGGCGTCACGGCAGCGGCGGCGTCCTCTTCTTCGAGGATGGCCGCGGCGGCTGCGATGCGGTCGCCTTCTTCGAGGCGCAGCAGGCGGACGCCTTGCGTGGAGCGGCCGGCTTCGCGAATTTCGCCGGCGTGGACGCGGATCACTTTGCCCTGGCCGGTGATGATCATTACGTCGGAGTCCTCGCGGACCTGCAGAGCTGCGACCACCGGGCCATTGCGGTCGGTGGACTTCAAGTTGATCACGCCTTTGCCGCCGCGCGACGTGACGCGGTATTCGGCGAGCGGCGTGCGCTTGCCGTAGCCCTTTTCGGCGACGGTGAGCATCAGCGAAGTGAGCGAGTCGCGGATTTGATCGCTTTCGAGCTCGTCGAGATTGCGCGTTTCCTTCTTGTATTCCTTCTCGATGATGCCGAAATCGGGCTGCACCGCGTCCATGCTGACGACGAAGTCGCCCTTGGCGAGGTCCATGCCGTTCACGCCGCCGGCCGCGCGCCCCATCGAACGCACTTCGGTTTCACGGAACAAAATGGCCTGACCGTCGTGGCTGGCGAGGAAAATCATCTGCATGCCGTCGGTGAGTTTCGCGCCGATCAGTTCATCGGTGCCATCGAGATTGATGGCAATGATGCCGGAGGGACGCGGATTGGCAAATTCCGCGAGCTCGGTTTTCTTCACGGTGCCGCTCTTGGTGGCGAGGAAGACGTAACGGCCGGTTTCTTCCAGATTGCGCGCCGGAACGACGGCGGTAAGCTTTTCGTTCTCCTGAAAGCGCACGAGATTGTTGATGGCTTTTCCGCGCGTGGCCGCGGCGGCTTCGGGAATTTCGTAGACTTTCAGCCAGTAAATGCGGCCTTTGGAGGTGAAAAGCAAAATGTAGCTGTGCGCGGAGGCTACGAAGAAATGCTCGACGAAATCGTCGTCGCGGGTCTTCGCGCCGATGCGCCCCTTGCCGCCGCGCGACTGGTGGCGATAGGTTTCCACCGAAGTGCGTTTGACGTATCCGGCATGGCTGACGGTAATGGCCATTTCCTCGTCTTTGATCAAGTCTTCGAGTTTGATTTCCTCGACGCGGTCGACGATTTGCGTGCGGCGCTCGTCGCCATAGGATTTCAGGATCTCGCGCAGCTCGGCGACGATCACGGCTTTCAGCTTCTTTTCGCTGTGCAGAATTTCTTCGAGTTCCTCGATGCGTTGGCGCAGCTGCGCCAGTTCCTTCAGGATTTCGTCCACCGACAGCTGCGTCAGGCGGTGCAACTGCAGTTCGAGGATCGCGTCGATTTGCGCGTAGGTAAGCCCTTCGCCCTCGGCCGGACCGATCAAATCCCCGGTCGCCGCCACGATGCCGTATTTCTTCCGATCGACCTTGATGCCTTCGACGGTGCGTTCCTTGCCGCCGACCATCACGCGAATATCTTTGTCCGAAAAGAAATCGTGCAAATTCTGGCGGGCGTTCGCACGGCTGGCAGACCCGCGGATGATCTTGATCACGTTGTCGATGTTGTCGAGCGCGATGCGGTATCCGATCAGGATGTGCTCGCGCTCGCGGGCTTTGCGCAGCTCGTGGGCGGTGCGCCGGCGCACGACATCCACGCGGTGCTCGATGAATAGGCGCAGCAATTCGAGCAGGCCGAGTTCGCGGGGCTGGCCCGCGACGATCGCCAGCAGAATCATGCTGAACGATTCCTGCATCTGGGTCATCTTGAACAATTTGTTCAGGATGATTTGCGGCTCTTCGTCGCGCTTCACTTCGATGACGATGCGCATGCCGTCGCGGTCGCTTTCGTCGCGAATGTCGGCGATGCCATCAATCTTTTTATTTTGGATCAGGCTCGCGATGTTTTCGATGAGGCGCGCTTTATTGACCTGGTAGGGCAGCTCGGTGATGACGATGTCCTGGCGGTCTTTGGCGCGCTGTTCGATGGCGGCTTTGGCGCGTACCTGGAACGAGCCGCGGCCGGTTTTGTAGGCCTGCTCGATGCCTTCACGGCCGTAGATATAGCCCGCGGTGGGAAAGTCCGGGCCGGGAACGAGCTTCATCACTTTTTTCAGATTCGCGTCGGGTTCTTCGACCAACAAGATGGCGGCTTCGACCACTTCTTTCAAATTGTGCGGCGGAATGTTGGTGGCCATGCCGACGGCGATGCCGGAGGAACCGTTGACGAGCAGGTTGGGAATGCGCGTGGGTAGGACGACCGGCTCGTGTTCGCTTTCATCGAAGTTCGGGACGAAGTCAACGGTTTCCTTCTCGATGTCCGCGAGCATTTCTTCCGCGATTTTCGAGAGGCGCGCTTCGGTGTACCGCATAGCGGCCGGAGGATCGCCGTCCACCGAGCCGAAATTGCCTTGGCCGTCCACGAGCGGGTAGCGCATGTTGAATTCCTGCGCCAGGCGCACGAGCGCGTCATAGACGGGCGTGTCACCGTGCGGATGGAACTTGCCGAGGACTTCGCCGACGATCTTGGCGCATTTGCGATAGGCTTTCGTGGAGGTGAGGCCGAGCTCGTACATGCCGAAGAGGATGCGACGGTGCACGGGTTTGAGCCCGTCGCGCACGTCTGGCAGCGCGCGCCCGATGATTACGCTCATCGAGTAATCGAGATACGACTTCTTCATCTCCGATTCGATATCTACCGGAGTGATGATTGATTTTTCGAGTTCTTCGGCCACTTAGAATTCTCCGTGTCTTGGTGACTGGTGATTCGTGATTCGTAACCCGTCATTCGTCGTTGCGCCGTGCTGCATGTGTCGCGAAGATGGCGGCCTGAAGGCCGCCGCTACAAAACCCTTGCTCAGACTCTTGATCCCGCTCTTTCGAGCATGTAGGCCTTCACCGTTTCGAAGGCCGTGGCGTTGTTGGAGAAGCGCTGCGGGCCGAAGTGCGCTTCCAGTTCGCGCATCAGTGCGTCGCACTTCGCGGCCGTGGCGCATTCGAAGGCCACGCCCTGCTCGTTGTTTGGCGCATCCGTGGGCGTAGCACGAAAGTCCGAACAGCTCATGCCGCGCAGCCCCGGCAAAATTTTCCAAACCAGTTGGTAGACCATGCTCCGCTTATCAGGGAACTTCAGGGGCTAAAGCCCCTTACTCACGCTTGCATCGTAATGTCGCGGCTAAAGCCGCGACCCACAAAGATTCCTGTCGGTTGTGTCGTGATACTGGTTACGCGCTACTCGTTTGCTCGCTACTTGCAGTGTCGCCCGAAAAAAGAAATCAAATGTCCAGGTTGACTACGTCGAGCGCGTTTTCTTCTATGAATTTGCGGCGCTCTTCCACATTTTCGCCCATCAGCGTGGAGAAAATTGTTTCGGCGGCTACCGCATCTTCCAGGCGAACTTTCAGCAATGTGCGAACTTCCGCGTTCATGGTGGTGTTCCACAATTGCTCGGGATTCATTTCGCCGAGGCCTTTGAAACGGGTGATGGTGAATTCTTTTTTGGCGTCTTCGAGAACATAATTCAGCACGCCCAGCGAATCTTCCTTCACGACCTTGTCGCCATTGTGGGCGATGGTGAAGGGTCCGCGATTATTTTCGGCGATGGCGGCAGCCAGAGTGCGCAGGCGCTTGTATTCCGGCGTAGCCGCGAGGGCCCAATTAATGCGGCGCTCGCCGCCATTTTTCAGCAGGAGCTCGTGGAGGCTGTGCTCTTCGTCGAAAACAAATTTCGCTTCGAGGTCGAGCTTGGCTTTTTCGATGGACTTCACCAGTTCCTGCAATTTCTTTTTGTCGGCGAAATCGGCTTTCTTCTCCAGTTCGCTTTCAGCGAGCAATTCGACGAGTTTAGGTTCGCGCAGGCGGCGGCCGAGCTTCGCGGCTACCTGATCGTATTCCTGAATATTCAGCAGGAAGGTGGTGAGGTCGCCGCCCTCGAGAGATTTTCCGTTTTTGCCCTTCACGGAATGCTCTTCGGTGGCGCGCTTCATCAGCTCGCGCGCGAATTCGCGCTCGTCGCGGATGTAGCGGTCCATCTTGCCGCGCTTCACGCGATAGAGCGGCGGCTGGGCGATGTAGATGTGGCCCCTTTCGATCAGTTCACGCATGTGGCGGAAGAAGAAGGTGAGCAACAGCGTGCGGATGTGGCTGCCGTCCACGTCCGCGTCGGTCATTAGAATCACTTTGTGGTAGCGCAGCTTATTGGCGTCGAAATCGTCTTTGCCGATGCCGGTGCCGAGCGCGGTGATGATGCAGCGGATTTCTTCGTGGCCGAGCATTTTGTCGTAGCGGGCTTTTTCGACGTTGAGGATTTTGCCTTTGAGCGGCAAGATGGCCTGGTAGCGACGGTCGCGGCCGCCCTTGGCCGAGCCTCCGGCCGATTCGCCTTCGACCAGGAACAATTCGCAGCGTGCCGGGTCGCGTTCCTGGCAATCGGCGAGTTTGCCGGGCAGGCCGCTCGAATCGAGTGCGGATTTGCGGCGGGTGAGTTCGCGAGCCTTGCGCGCGGCTTCGCGGGCGCGGGCGGCGTCAATGCACTTGCCGATAATTTTTCGCGCGATGGAAGAATGCTTATCGAAATATTCGCCGAGCTTTTCATTGACCATCTGCTCGACGACGCCTTTGATATCGCTATTGAGCTTGCCTTTGGTCTGGCCTTCGAACTGGGGCTGCGGCAATTTCACGGAAACGACGGCCACGAGGCCTTCGCGGACGTCGTCACCGTTGATGGTGACTTCGTCCTTCTGCTCTTTGAGCATGCCGAAGGAATTGGCGTAGTAATTGATGGTGCGGGTAAGCGAGGAGCGGAAGCCGGAAAGGTGCGTGCCGCCGTCCACGGTGTTGATGGTGTTGGCGAAGGCAAAAACGTTTTCCGCGTAGCTGTCGTTGTATTGCAGCGCGATTTCCACTTCCACCTGATCGCGCTTGCCTTCGATATAGATGGGCGAATCGTGCAGGACGCCCTTGCCCTTGTTCAGATGCTTCACGAATTCGGCGATGCCGCCGGTAAAGCGAAACTCAGTTTTCTTGCCGCTGCGCTCGTCATCGAGCGTGATTTTCAGGCCTTTGTTGAGAAAGGCGAGCTCGCGCAGGCGCTGCGCCAGCGTGTCGTAGCTATAAGTGGCTTTCGCGAAAATTTCTGGATCGGCGTGAAAAGTGATTTTCGTGCCGGTCTTGCGGGTCTTGCCGGATGCCTTGAGCTTTGAGGTGGGAATGCCCTTTTCGTACGATTGTTCCCAAACGTCGCCGTCGCGCCAGATTTCGAGGTCCAGCCAGTCGGAGAGCGCGTTGACGACGGAGACGCCGACGCCGTGCAAGCCGCCGGAAACTTTGTAAGTGTCGCTATCGAATTTTCCGCCGGCGTGCAGCACGGTCATGACAACTTCAGCAGCGGGCTTTTTTTCGGTGGCGTGCATGTCCACGGGAATGCCGCGGCCGTTGTCTATCACGGTGACGCTATCGTCTTCGTGCACCGAGACATTGATTTCATCGCAGAAGCCGGCCATGGCTTCGTCCACGGAATTGTCCACCACTTCCCAGACCAGATGATGCAAGCCCATTTCACCGGTGGAACCGATGTACATCGCGGGGCGTTTGCGGACTGCTTCGAGGCCGCCGAGAACTTTAATGGAAGTAGCGTCGTACTTGTGCCCGCCTGCCGGCGCGGCAGGCCCGCCGGCTTTTCCAGCCGCAGCATCTTTTTCAGCCATGGGTCGTGCGTCTCCTCAGTGCAGTGCGATGCGTAATGCGTTATTGAAACAGTTTTCGAGCTACGGGAAGGCGGTCGCGCGGATGTGCCCGACACTGGCCTTGCCCATTGGTCTCGCGTACCCGGTGCTGCGGGCTCGAAAATATCGAGGGCGCTGGAGCGCACTGGCGAAACTCGAAGGGTTGCAACTCCATCCCGTCTCGTTCCGAAAAATTCGGGGAGACGTAGCGGAGCTTTCTTTTTTCCCCGGCGGAAAGGGGATACCCGGCTGCGGTTCTCGCCCCATTTGCCCTGGCGCAGGCAAGCAAAACCGAGGCAATTTCGGGCCGGATATAGTGCCGTTCAGGAGGATCCTTGAACAACTCAATTTTACGCTTCGGTGGCAATTTTCACAAGGCGAAACTGAGACGCGGGGATGAATTTATCGTGTTTTTATTCAATGGCTTACGAGGGGGCTGAAGATCGCAAATCGCGCTGTTTTCGAGCGTCGCCAAACAGGTGATTAAACAGGTTACTTTTGGCTGATTTCTCGTGCGTGGTTGCACGTCTGCGTCGCAGCTGTGCGATTGATTCGCGATCAAATGCGCATAGGCATTACGACGTAGCGGTAGCGGGAGGTTTCGTCGCCTGTGGGGCGGAGCTGGCCCGCGGATTGTTCGTCTTTCAGCTCGAAACTGATGGGGCCTTCGGCTGCGGCGCCTAGAAAATCCAGGAGGTATTGGGCGTTGAAACCGATGGCGATGGTGTCGCCTTTGAATTCTTTCTCGATGATTTCTTTCGCTTCGCCGTACTCGGGGCTGGATGACGAAACTTCCAGGCCTTCCGTTGAGAGCATGAATTTCACGGCGTGCGAGCGCTGGTCGGCTAGCTGCGCGACGCGGCGCAGGGCTTCCTGCAATTCGCCACGCTCGATGACGAGCGTCTTGTTTGCGTCGCGCGGGAGCACGGCTTCGTAATTCGGGAACTGGCCGGTGAGCTTCCGCGAGGTGAGCAGGCGGCGGCCGATCTGGAAGAACAAGTGGCTTTCGTCCTGGCCAAATTCGATCTCGCCGTCGTCGCCTGATTTGGCCACCAGGCGCTGGACTTCGGTCATGGCCTTCTTGGGAATGAGCACGCGCGTCTCGTTGTTGAAGCCTTCGAACTTGTGGTCTTTTTCGACCATGGCGAGGCGGTGGCCGTCGGTGGCAACCATCGCGAGCGAACCCGGCTTCAGGACCAGCAGCGCGCCATTCAGCGTGTAACGCGATTCTTCGAGCGAGATGGCGAAGGTGGTCTTGGCAATCGCGTCGGCCAGCAGGGCCGCGGGGATTTTAATCAGCGCGTGCGGAAAGGGAGGCAGCGCGGGGAAATTGTCCTTGGACATGCCGACCAGCTTGTAATTGCGCCGGTCGCTGGTGATGTGCACCCAGTGATTTTCCTGCAGCTTGAATTTGATTTCGCCTTCGGGCAGCAAGCGGAGCAGTTCGAAGAGTTTTTTCGCGGGGATGGTGCCAGCGCCTTCTTTTTTTACTTTGGCATCGCAGGAAGTGCGGATGCTCAATTCCAAGTCTGTGGCGGTTATGGTGAGGCGGCTGCCCTTGGCCTCCACCAGCAGGTTCGAGAGGATTGGGATGGTGGTCTTCCGCTCGACGACGCCTTGCGTCAATTCCAGCTCGTCCAGCAGGTCCGATCGTTTTACGCTGAATTCCATTTCGGGCGATCCTCGTGTTGTGTGCGCTGATTTTTGCTGCGGTTACTGTACTGCTTTTCTTTATCTATATAAATATATAAGAAAACCGCCGTCGCCGCCGCATCTGTGGAATCTGCGGAAAACGTTCCAAGTTGAATCGTCTGCAAGCGTTGCGATGTTTGGTGTGCTGTGCAAACCCACGCGACGCAGTTGATAAGATTGCCGGACCACCGAGCTGGAAGCGTATTTTGAAAACATCCACAAAGCGTGCACACCTTGTTCACAGGTAATGCGCAGGGCGGGAGGCTACCCGATTCAGTGTCTAGCCGAAAGAATCGAGTAGCCTGTTGATCGTTTTGTTCAAATCTTTATCGGTGTGGCGCAGCGTTTCGATCTTGTTGATCGAATGCAGCACGGTGGTGTGATGTTTGCCGCCGAATTGCCTGCCGATTTCGGGAAGCGACGCCGAGGTGAGCTGCTTCACGATGAACATGGCCACCTGGCGCGGGTAGGCAATCACTTTGGAATTGCTGCGCACTTTCAAATCCTGCGCACGCAGGCCAAAAACTTCTCCCACGCGTTTCTGAATCTGCTCGATGGTTACCTTTTTTTCCTGCGTCTCGATGATGTTCTTGAGCACCTGCTGGGCGGTGGCGAGATTCAGGTCGGCGCCGGTGAGGGACGCGTAGGCCATCAGGCGAATCAACGCGCCCTCGAGCTCGCGAATGTTGGACTTGATGGCGCGCGCGATGTATTCCGAGACGTCGTCGGGGACCTGGACGCGTTCGCTTTCCGCTTTCTTCTGCAAAATCGCGATCTTCGTTTCGAGATCGGGCGGTTGGATGTCGGCGATCAGGCCCCACTCGAACCGGGAGCGCAGCCGCTCCTCGATGGAGGAGATTTCCTTGGGCGGGCAATCGGAAGAAATCACGATTTGCTTCTGCTGGTCGTAGAGCGCGTTGAAGGTGTGGAAGAATTCTTCCTGGGTGCGCTCGCGGGTGGCGATGAACTGGATGTCGTCCACCATCAGAACGTCCATATTGCGGAAACGGTCGCGAAACGCGGCCATGCGCTCGAAGCGGATGGAAGAGATGACCTCGTTCGTAAATTTTTCCGCGCTGATATAGGTAAGGCGCATCGCGGGATTACGCCGCTTGAGCGAATGGCCGATGGCCTGCATCAAGTGAGTCTTGCCAAGTCCCACACCGCCGTACAGGAAGAGCGGGTTGTAGGATTTGGAAGGCTGCTCGGCGACGGCGACGGCCGCGGCGTGCGCGAACTGGTTGGATGCGCCGACGATGAAAGAGTCGAAGGTGTAGCGCGGGTTCAGTTGGTGCGCGACAGCGTCGAAATCCAGTTTGGCTTGCGAGGACGCCGGCACATTCAGGTTCGCCGCAGGAAGCGGCTCCGCTTCGGCGCAGACAAAATCAAATTGGACTTGCGGTTTGCCGATCTCGGTGAGCACGGCTTGCAAGAGTTGGCCGTAAGTTTCCGTCAGGCGCTTGCAGAAGAGCCGGCTAGGTACACGGACGGTCAAGCGGTCTTCGTCCAAGCGCTCGTAGCGCGTGGGACGGAACCAGGTGGCGAAACTGTGTGGATTAACGCGACGTTCCGTGTGCTGGAGAATCTTGTCCCAAAGGTTCATCGAGCAAATCAACCTTACCGCAATTTCCACTGGTGTGGAAATGCTGTGGAAACCCCGCCGATCCCGGCAGGTGTATGTTTGTCTGGCGCTTCAGGTACGAAGTTGTGGCAACGCGCCCCCGCGTCGCAATACCTATTGAGTCGTCGCGTCTTACGCGCAGCAGAGACGCGAGGCGGGATTCTGCCTAAACGCGAGGCAGGTAGCAAGAGAAAACTGAAGGTGTACCGTCCACACACTCCACAAATAATTCACAGGTTTTCCACAAGCGAAAAATTCAAATATTTCTCTTGCATTACAAAACTTTTCGCGAAGCGCAGCGAGAAAATTGTAAATCATGCGCGACGGCTCGCACGGGAAATTTTTCGCGGGCGAAATTGCGCGGCGCAGTCGCGGCGGCAGAATCACTAGCGCGGAGCGGCTTTTTGCGGCGTTTCCTGCTGCGGCACGGCCCCCGCGCGCACGGAAGAGCGCGAAGAGCGGCGATCGATCCGGGTAAATTCGTATACGCCTCGCGAATCGGCGGCCACGAGCAGACGATCCGGCTCCACGATAATCGCGCTCACGCGCAGTGGCGCGCCTTCCGGAGTGGCGATGAAATACTCGCCGAGATAATTGCCGCTCTTGTCGAAGTGCACCAGAACTTTTCCGATGGCCGCCCAGATATCCTGCGAAACGGGATCCACGCCGACGGCTGTGATGACAGGTTTGTCGTCTGCTGAGGCAACGGTACGATCCAGGTTCACCTTCACAGTGCCGGTTAAATTGTACAAACCCTCACCGTAACGGCCGTGCGGACCGCCGAAATGATTTTCGATGGAACGTCCCGCGGGACCCTCGTGAGCTGCGTGGTCAGTGACTGGGGCAGCGCCAGGCGCGGGCGTGGTGACAGTGGGCGTGAAAAGTGCATCGAATCCCTGAGGAGTGTTGCGTGACGCGAAACCGCCTCCACCGAATTCTGCTACTTGTCCCAAACCTCCGAAGCCAAATACTCCCGGTCCGAAGCCGGCACCGCCAAACCCGCCACCCCCGACACCGTGCCCGCCGAAACCGCCCGTGCCATGGCCCGTTCCTTGCCCAGGAGTCTGCGCGATCGCAACGTTCGTTTGGCCCGCGTCGTCGGAATCGCTGGCATCAAGGCCCTCTCCGGAAGATGAATCTTGCGTGTTGAACTGAAGCACGGAGCCATTGAGCGAATTTTTTGTCGCGCTGTCATCGCTGGATGAATTGGAATCTTGCGAATTGCCGGAGCCCTGGTGCGGCCTGCGGTTTCCTACATGAAGCTGCAACGAATTCTGCGCGAACGATCCCTGTGCGGACATCATTCCGCCACCGGCCGCGCCGCCGGGACCTCCTCCGCCGACACCCGTCGCCGTCCCCGTGGCGAGGATGTTTTCGCTAGCGGACTGCGCAGTTTGTGGTCCGTTTCCCAAGTGCGCGCCCAGGCCGGGTGATAATCCGCCGCCGAAAAAGATGTCACCGTGATTGCCGACGGCAACCCAGGTGTTGTAGGAATCCGCAAAACTGGTTTCGCTGTAGTTCAATCCAACCTGGACACGATCGTCGGGGGCTGGCGCGGGCGATGGATTGTACATTTCCGCACTGAAGGTGGCTTCGCTGGACACGTAGCCATAGCGATCGTACCTGCGGACGGTGGGATCGGGAATGGAAGTGAACGCGAAAAAGATGTCGCCAGCGCCATCACCGGAAATTTTGCCGAGGTTCTGCAATTGCTTCGGGTCCGGGGTCACGCCCGCGTCCGCGGGGTCGCCGAAGCTGCGAATCAAAGTACCGTCATCGCCGCGAACTTCGACCAAACGCTTGGAACGCAGAGTCGAGACCGCGAACTGATCATTGGGAAGGGCTACAACGCTGGTCGGAGCGAAGACTGGAATTTTTGCGATCGCGGCGCCGGACGGGGAAAAAATTTCGACGGCATTCGCGGCGCGGTCGGCGACGAGAATACGGCCGTCTGGCGCCAAATCGAAATCAACCGCATACTGAATTTTGGCGGTAGTGGAGCCGGCAGCGGGAATCTGGCCGGTGCGCTTGCCATCGGCAGCCAGTATCCAGATCACGTTCGGCGGCGTGGCCAGGACGTAATAACGCCCCGCGGTGTCGCGCTTCATGGCGACGACACCTGAATTGAATTCCGGAAATACACGCGCGCGGGAAAGTACGGCGCTCTCAAAACCCTGAGCGCGAGCAGGAACTGGAACGGAAAGAGCGGAGAGAACGAGAACTAGCGAAGAAGTTCCCCGCGACAGAATTGCAAGTCGGCGAAACATGCGACACTCCCACACCCGAAATAGCCTGCCTCTGCATATTTGTATTGCCGCCGAAGGGGTCAAAAAGTTCCAAAATATGCGATGAGGTAAGGGGCAGAACGGTTGTTCGCCGAACGGCATTGGGAGGCGAACTTGCGCACCCTGGGGCGGACTTCGTGGGGCCTGCTGGCGAAAGAGAACAAACCTTAGAGCACCACCCGAATAAAACTAACCAAACGATGGCCCTGCTCCCGAAAGTGGGGGCGGAGGCAGACCTGGGGTCTGCGCGGCGACGGCAAAATCGTTGCCGCAACGCCGATGGCGCACTGAAGTGCGCCGCTACAAAACCTGTTCCGGTTGTGCGCGGCGTTATCTAGTCGAGGCGAAAATTGACGCGTTCGATGGCGGAGGCGCGGCCGGTGGTTTCGTCCACCGTAATTTGTACGGTGTTCATCTGCACGTCGTTTTCGGCAACGGTGAATTTTGCGGGCATGGAATCGAGGAAGCGCTGGACGATGGGTTTCTTCTCCATGCCGATCACTGAATCGTGCGGGCCGGTCATGCCGACGTCGGTGATATAGGCCGAGCCGCCGGGCAGAACACGGTTATCGGCAGTCGCGACGTGGGTGTGAGTGCCGAGCACCGCGGAGACTTTGCCGTCCAGAAACCAGCCCATGGCCTGTTTTTCAGAAGTGGCCTCGGCATGCATGTCCACGATGATGACTTTCACCTCGGGAGGAATCGCGGCTAGTTCGCGCTCGGCCGCGCGAAAGGGATCCTCGAGCGGAGTCATAAAAGTGCGACCCTGCAGATTCAGGACGGCATAGCGCACACCGTTGCGCGCCTCGCCCACGTAGTGACCCTTTCCCGGCGAGCCATTGGGGAAGTTTGCGGGGCGAATCAGGCGCGGCTCGTGCGGAAAAAAATCGAAAATCTCCTTGCGGTCCCAGATGTGATTTCCGCCGGTGATCACTTCGATGCCGGAAGCGAAAAGCTCCTCAGCAAGCCGCGGCGTGATGCCAAAGCCGGAAGCGGAATTTTCGCCGTTGGCGATGCATAGATCCACGCCGCGCTGCGTCAAGATGTCCGCGAGGCGGTCATGCACAATTTTGCGGCCCGGCGAGCCGACGATGTCGCCGATGAAGAGAATTTTCACTTGTGTTCTGAACCTTTCGGCAGCGAGAAATCGGAATTTATGGAGCGGTCCACTTCGCCGTGCGTTGCTAGGTCCTGAACCCCACGAATAGGTGGGTGCCCTGCGCCTGCTTTCAGGCTATCCACCAACCGAAGCCGATGGACGTGCACAAGGGCAGGACGACGCGGACTCCCTGGGATCCAGTGTTGGTTCAAAAGACCATCGCGACGTCACCTGCGTCGCAGGCCGGTTCCGCAGTCAATTGTAACAGGAATCAGCGGCGCAGCGATTTGAGGTAGGCGACGATCTGCCAGCGCCGCTGCTCGGGCAAGCCCGACCATGAAGGCATGCCGCGCCAGAGATTGCCGTTGCGCAGAAACCATTCAAGTTCGCCGGGCGTGGCGTTTTGCACCGCGGAAAGATGCAAGTTCATGGCGCGGCCCCTCCCGCGCGCGTTCGAGCCATGACATTCGGCGCAATGTTGCTCGAAGAGCTTTTTGCCCGCGAGTACGGCGTCAGGCTGACCCTCATAAGGATTGGGCCAGGAGCGCGTTTTTTGCGGAGCGCGCGCGATCGCCAGCAGCACACCGCGATCGTCGGTTGGCCGGGCGTGGTACCGCTCGTCGGCTGAGCCAACGACAGCAAACGCCAGAGCCAGCAGCAGAAAAATGGGTGCGATGAAGCGCGTCATCGGAACAAACTCCTTACGCGGTGGCCGAAGCCGTCAATTTCGTAGGAAAGTCCCCAGCGCAGGATGAACCGGTGGCTGTTGTCGTTGAGTCCGAAGCCCGGCGAAATTCGGAACGACGCTCCATTCGGAAGCTGCCACCCGACCATCGGCGCGACGTACTGGGATGTGCCGGAGAGCGTGGCATTCCACGAAGTCCCTAGCCCTCCATAAACTTCCGCGCCCACCAGGAAATTCTCGCGGCAGAAATTGCAGGAGTCTGGCGTGGCGGCAAGCCGCAGCGGGCGGCTGGCGCCGACGGCGTAGCCGAACTCCCACGGATCGTGTCCCAGATTCTTCTCACCTATGAAATTCTCCGAAATGTTCCAGCCTTTGTAATCGCTCGAGAGAATCAGCTTCGTCTCAAGCTCGTGCTGGTGCTCTTGCTGGGCGATGGAGTTTGGAACGGCGTAATCGGACTGGTTGTCGAAGCCGACCACTTCGATCATCGTCTTATCGGCACCGTTGGTGTTTTCGTATTCGACGTAGAGCACCGGGTTGATCCAATGCTCGCTCATCAGCGGGCGAAAACGATTTTCCCATCGGAAGCCCGTAAAGAGCGCGCTGTCGTGAAAAGTTCCCTGCCAATCCAGGTAGAACTCGGTGGTCCACCAGGCTTTCGCGCCGTATTCGAACTCGACCCAAGGGGCGATGTAGTTGTTGCCCTGCTTCTGGGTTCCGTAGATCGAGCTCAATTCGATTTCAAGGTTGCCGGGCTCTTCCAGATGGTGCGAGTAGGTGACGAAGTAAGGAGTTTCTTGCGCCGACGCCGGCGGAGTGCTGCCGAGCAACGCACCGCCAGCCAGCAGCAACGCAAGAAATCGAATGAGATGAGAGCGACCGGCGCATCGGCGGAGCAACGCGGAGAAACCGAAAGCGGCAAAAGGCATCGGGACGAAAAACCTCATTCCAGTTGATATTAATTATCAACTGTGAGGACGGTATGCTACTTGTAAATCGTTGTCAACTGGACTTGTGTAAAGCGTTTGTAAAGGCGGCCACGACCGCTGGAAAGCCTTCCGGCCGGAACGAAATGGGGCGGAAGCCGGCGGATACAGCCGCCTCCGCCCCTTGTGAGGTTGGTTAGAAGTGGAAGCCGATTTCCGCAGTCACCGTGCGCGGCGTGACGTAATGCGTGCCGCTGAACGTGGACAGGAAGTTGTAGAGCACATAGTTGTTCGTCAGATTGATCACCTCCAGCCGCGCGCTGAACTTGTAGCGGTCGGCGTGGAAGTGGAAGACGTCATCGTCACCCACCGCCAAATCGAACAGATTGCGCTGCTGGATGCGCGGCGGGTTGTGGTCGTCGTTTTCCTTGTTGGGAGACGGGACCGAAATGAGCGTCGAGCTGAACTGAGTAGCCGGGCAGACACCACCTGGTATTGGGATACCAGCCGGATTCGTGGCGCTGGGCGGCGTGGCGTGCAGGCCGTTGCACGTGAACCCGGCCTCGAATTCCTGATCGGCGCTCAAGGGCACGCTACCCACGTTCGAGGCCACCAGCGATACTAAGCCAGTCGCGGGGTCGGTGCCTATACTGCCCGGGCAGGTGTTGGTCGCTTCGATGCCAAAACAGGGTGTCGCGCCAGCCACTAGACCGCTGTCATAGCGCCAGTTGAAGCTGACCCAAGGGAGCTTCTTCCAGGGCTGATATTGGAGGTGCGTGGTTTCATTGAAATGTTCGTCGTGGTCAATGCGAAAAACGCCCGTCGGTGCCGAGGGATTCGCTCCGGCTCCTGCGACCTGCGGGGTAAAGAACCGGGCGGCCACGCTGGACATGACGATGAAAGCCGTCAAACCATGGAAATCGGGCACGGATCCGCGAATCGCGAATCCCGGAATCTTAGACCGTGCCCACTCGATTGGGAAAGTGATCGGCGTGTTGCCGAGCACGCTGAAGTCGTAAGCATTGTGGGTGTACTTCCAGATGTATTCACCGTCAAGAACGAAGTACCTTCCGAATGCTTGTTGCAGGCCCGCATGAAATTCATTGCGAAACCCCGGAGCGATCGGATTTGTGGAATTTCCCGCACATCCCAGCAGAGGATTGAGGACATCGTTGGTGCATCCAATGCTGGAGAGCACAAGGTTTTCGTTGAAGGGAGTTTCGAGAGTTCGGGCATAGGAGACTCGTAGAACCGTGTTACTGGGTTTTATGTTGTAAGCGACGCCCAGGCGAGGCTCCGCTTGGTTCGCGGTGACCAGACCATTGTACAAGTCGCCGCGGATGCCCAAGTTGAACGACCAATTTTTCCAGTTGATGGTGTCCTGGACGTACAGCGCCAGTTCCTTGACATCCGTATGCAAAGGAAATGACGTAGCGGTCGAAAATAGACTTCCTCCGCGCGTCAGATCGTAGGGCAGCAAGGTCGGATTGAATAGGGGATACAGGGCTGTGCTTAGGAACCCATTCGCCGGATTTCCCGGGGCGTTGGGATTGGCTGCGACGTTGGGTTGAAGCCCCGCTGCTGCGCACTGGCTTGGATCCGTGAATCCCTGTACGGGAGCGAAAGGGTAAAAACCATCAGTCACAGGATTCGTATTCGCGGCGAGGCATGGCGCGTTGAGCGTAGGATCGACAATCCCGATCTGATCGTTCTCCGTGAGAATCGTTTGCTCGTAAAGAACGCCGGCCTTCACGTTGTTAATTCCACGCACATACGAAATTTCCGAATGGATTCCCGCATTCGTCAACGTGCGGTCCTGGCTCACGGTCTCCCTCTGGAGGCTGAACGGTCCGAGGTCTGCGAAGGGATTGCCGCTTGGGTAGTAGTTGTAGGCGTCACGGCGAACAAAAGCGCCAAGCGTTAAGACCGTGTTGGAGTTGATCAGGTGCGTCCAGCTCGGCGCGATGTTGAACGTCCCGATCTTCGAGCGCTGATCCTGCGCGCCGACCGCCTGACCACACTGCGCGAGAGTGCAACCCGAGCTTGCGGGAGGAGCGAAGCCGCCGTTGTCAACCACGACGCCAAACCACGGCGAAGCGTATTGCGCATCGAACGAATTCGGCGTTTGGAACCAGGAACGCGTGTACTGGGCGTTGAAGTGGACTGAGTCGGCGGTTGTGAGCTGATAATCCACGCGATCAAAGACGTTTTCCTGATTGCCTTTGTCGTGCATTACCGAGAATTCGGGCGGATCCAGGAATCGGCCGCTGTTCAATCCGCTGACCGAGATGAAATTGCCCCATTTTTGGCCGCCGTAGGCGAGGTCGAACCCGGCGTTGGTCGTGCCGAACGCACCGTAGGAAGCCGTGACGCTGCCATGTGGTGTCGTAACCCCCATACCTGAGCGCGTGGTGGCCTGGATCACGACGCTCGTCTTGTCACCGAATTCAGCGGGTGGCGCCCCGGAAATAACTTCCAGTGACTGGATCGCGTCAACGGGAAGTTGGTTCGAAAAGACCTTGCTCTGCTGGTCGGTAATGGGTTGGCCGTCAACCGAGAATGAATTCTCCGCGTGGTCCCCCAGTCCGTGGAACAGGCCGTTCGAGTCTGCAGCTATTCCCGGAGTCGTCAGCGTGACGAGAGAGCTCAGCGAAGACGATTGACTTTCGAGAGGCAGTTTATTGAACAGAGCGCGGTCCACATCGGTGTGGAACGTGGGCTCATTTTCAAGCAAGTCGCCGCCGCCTTCGACGGTGACCGTGCTGGAGCTGCCAGCCAAGGTCAAATTGATTTTTACTGAGAGAGGTACCGAGGAGCGAACGTCAATGTCCTGGGCATAAGGGCCAAATCCCTTGGCCGTTACGGACATATGGTAGGGGTTGAAAGGTACGTTAGGAAAACTGAAGCTGCCGGCACTGTCGGTTGTTGTGGAGCGCTCGTACTCACTGACCGGGTCGTGGATGGTAACAGTCGCGCCAGCAACAACAGCTCCCGAAGGGTCGGTTACAGTACCGGTGACCGTGCTCGAATTTCCGATCTGCGCGAAGCCAGCGGGTACGGCCAGGAACATCGTGAAAAGTAGAAATAAACTCCCAAGAAATGCCTTTGCGAATCGCATTAGGTAGTTCTCCCGTTATGAATGGCGGCCGCCTGCGCCTGTGGCGCAAGAGGCTCGGATGAATGTGAAAAATGGCATTCGTCACGACGATCGCGGCGACTGCACGGGAAAATAACTATTTTGGGGAATTTCAGGTTAGACAGGGGGAGCGCGAGGAATTCTATGGCTACAAACCGGATCGAGAACTAACTTCTGATTATCGGCTACGGCAAATCTGGCCACGGCAACGGGCGTCTGCATCCCCATCTGCGCCGTTGGCTGTGGTACTGCGGCATGGCCAATATGGCAAATCTGGCAATGCTGCTCGTCGGAAGAGTGCCCGTGCCAGTGGGCCGCCGCCTGAACGGAAAAAGCGCCCACGGCGAGAATCAGGGCCACCGCCAACAGTCGAAGGGCTATTTGCTTCCGCATGGCAGACTCTAAGGCACTCCCGTCAATAAGGATACTCGGATGCACGGCAGGGTGTAAACGTCGCACCGAAATTCGTGTCTAAATCGCACCCCATACCTACTCGCGTCGCGATGGCCGACTGGGACCTACACCTGCAGCACGTCGCCCTGGCGCGCAACCATCTTGTAAAGCACGGGGCTGACGATGCGCCCAAGGAGCAGACGCGAAACAAGTCCGGCCACAATTACGATCGCGAAAGGTTTCTGCGAATCGGAGCCAATCCCCGTAGAAAGAGCGGCGGGGAGTAAGCCGAGGCAAGCTACGAGCGCCGTCATCATGATCGGCCGGAAGCGGACCAACGATGCGTCGTAGGTTGCATCTTCGATTCCCTTTCCTTCGAGCCGGAGTTTATTGATGTACGAGACATCAATGACGGCGGTTTCCACCGAGACGCCCATCAGCACCAAGAGTCCGAGCAACGACGAAACGCTGAATGGGGTGTGAGTGAGTTTCAGCGCGAGCAGCGCGCCCACCGGCTCAGTGAGGATCACGCTGAGGACGACTGAGACCGGGAACTTAAGATTGCCATAGAGCGCGAAAAGAATCATGAAAATCAAAAGCACGGTCAGCGGCGCGACCACGGAAACCTGCTTCATCGCACTCACGAATTCGCTGTATTCTCCGCCCCAGGCGAGGCGATAACCCACCGGCAACGAGCTTTGTACATCGGCGATGGCGTGCTTGCCTTCTTCCACCGCTCCCGCCAGATCCCGTCCCTCGATGCTGTATTGCACGCCGATGTAGCGCGAATTATTCTCGCGATAAATGAAGGAGGCCCCGTTCGCCTCGCGGATATCCGAAAGTTCGCTGAGCGGGATTTGCTGTCCGGTCGGCGTGCCAACCAGCAAGTTGCCGATCTGTTGCGCGTTCTCGCGGAATTCCGGCATCATGCGGACGACCAGGTCGAACAACTTTTCACCCTGGATTACTTGAGTGGCGGCTTGGCCGCCCACCGCTGCCTGCACAACAGCTTCCACATCGGCAACGTTGATGCCGTAGCGCGCAATTTTATCGCGGTCCACTTGCACGATCAGACTGGGCTGGCCCAGTTCGCGCACGACGGTCAATTCCGTGAACCCGCGGATTTGCGAGAGCCGCCGCTTGATCTCCAGAGCTTTCTCCTGGAGGACATTGAGGTCGGTGCCGTAAACCTTCACCGCGAGCGCGCTCTTCAGGCCCGTGAGCGCTTCGTCCACCGCATCTTCGGCCGGCTGCGTGTAATTGAAAATAATGCCGGGAAATGCGGCGAGCTGTTTTTGCAGTTCTTCAATCAACTCGGCCTTCGTGCGGATGCTTCCGGATTTCCAGACGGCATCGCTGTAAGGCTTTAATCCCACATAGAATTCGCAATTAAAAAAGCCGGTGGGGTCCGTGCCGTCGTCAGGTCGGCCGAGCTCCGAGCCGACTTCCGTCACCATTGGATACTTGGCGAGGATCGTGCGAATTTGTGGAGCGATCTTCGCGGCTTCCTCATACGAAATGGTATAGGGCATCGTGGCGCGAACCCACACCGCGCCTTCATCGAGGTGCGGCATGAACTCGCCGCCGATGAAGGGAACGAGCAAGAGGCTGGCGCCAAAAATCAGCGTGGATAGCAGCATGGTAAGCCAGGGGCGTTGCAGGAACCATTTCAGTTCCGAACCGTATTCCTCCTTGATCCATTCGAAAGGTTTGTTCCGGTGCTCGCGCACGCCTCGCTTGAACCAGTAGGAGCACATCACCGGAACGAATGTGAGTGTGAGAATCAAAGCGCCGATCAGGGCAACGGACATGGTGTCTGCCATCGGATGAAACAATTTTCCCGAGGGTCCGCTAAGGGCGTAGATGGGAATGTAACCGGCGATAATGATGGCAACCGAATAAAAGATGGGGCGGTCCACGTCCTTGGCTGCGGCCAGGATTACTTCCTGTAGATCGTATTGCTGCCCTTCGCGAAGACCCAGCTCGCGGTAAATGTTTTCGACCATCACCAGAGTGCCGTCGATGATGATTCCGAAGTCGATGGCGCCGATAGAAAGCAAATTCGCAGCCACGCCGTCGGCGTGTAAAAAAATGAAGGCGAAAAGCAAAGCGAGAGGAATCGTAAGCGCCACGATCACCGCCGCTCGAAAGCTGACGAGAAAAAAAATCAGCACGATCAGGACCAGGGTCATGCCCAGGAACATATTGTCTTCAACGGTCCTGATCGTCAGCGCCACCAGGTCGCTGACTATCAGAGACCATGAAAGACTCGGACGTCCTCCTCGGGATGAGTTCTGGTCCTGATGGTGTGAGTTTCTTTCTCGTCAGCATACGCGCCGCGGTGATCGTGGGCGCTCACAATTCAGCTGGCTCTTCTCTTTTATTTATTTTCCTGCCACGCCCGCGGCGTGGCCGCGAATCTCCTTCTCCATGGAGCCCTGGAGTTTGGACATCCATCATTGACGGCACGCTCGTGATAATAGTAAAACATCTACCGCGAACTAGGCCTGCGCGAAGGCCAGCAGTGGGTGATAAAATGATCTTTGCGGCCGCCAGGGACGTGAGCAGCCCGATCTTCTAATTTGCCGTACGCCATCGTAGATCACCAGTTACATCCCCGTCGGACCCTCCGGAAAATTGTTTCATCCGATGGCGGACACCATGTCCGTTGCCCTGATCGGCGCCCTAATTCTTTCTCTCACATTCGTTTCGGTGATGTGCTCCTACTGGTTCAAGCGGGGCGTGCGCGAGCGCCGGGACAAACTTTGAATGGATCAAGGAAGAATACGGTTCGGAACTGAAATGGTTCCTGCAACGGGCCTGGCTTACCATGCTGCTAGCCACGCTAATTTTTTGCGCCAGCCTCTTGCTGGTTCCCTTAATCGGCGGCAGTTCATGCCGCACCTCGATGAAGGCGCGGTCTGGGTTCGCGCCACGATGCCCTATACGATTTCGTACGAGGGAGCCGCAAAAATCGCTACACAAATTCGCACGATATTCGCCAAGTCTCCGATGGTCACGGAAGTGCTCGGAACTCGGCCGTCCTGACGACGGCACGGACCCCACCGGCTTTTTTAATTGCGAATTCTATGTGGGATTAAAGCCTTATAGCGACGCATGTGGAAATGCAGAAGCATCGCACAAGGCCGAGTTGATTGAAGAACTGCAAAAACAGCTCGCCGCATTTCCCGGCATTATTTTCAATTACACGCAGCCGGCCAAGATGCGGTGGACGGAGGCTCACGGGCCTGAAGAGCGCGCTCGCGGTGAAGGTTTACGGCACCGACCTTAATGTCCTCCAGGAGAAGCTCTGGAGATCAACGGCGGCTCTCGCAAATCCGCGGGTTCACGGAACTGACCGTCGTGCGCGAACTGGGCCAGCCAGCCTGATAGTGCAAGTGGACCGCGATAAAATTGCGCGCTACGCATCAACGTTGCCGATGTGGAGGCTGTTGTGCAGGCGGCGGTGGGCGCCAAGCCGCCACGCAAGTAATCCAGGGTAAAAATTGTTCGACCTGGTCGTCCGCATGAAGCCGGAATTCCGCGAGAACGCGCAACAGATCGGCAATTTGCTGGTTGGCGCGCCGACCGGACAGCAAATCCCGCTCAGCGAACTTTCGGATATCCGCGAGGCGAACGGCGCCTCCTTCATTTATCGCGAGAACAATTCGCGCTTCATCGGCGTGCAATACAGCATCGAGGGACGGGATCTGGCGGGCGCGGTGGAAGAAGGCAAGCACGCCATCGCCGATTACAAAGCTCGTTGCCGGTGGGTTATCGCCTCGCCTGGGCGGAGAATACAGCGAATTCGTGAGTGCGATGAAGCAGGTTTCCGTGGTCGCGCCGCTGACCGTGCTTTTGATTTTCATGATTCTTTTCGCGCTCTATGGCAATCTTAAGTTCCCGGTCTCAGTCGTCCTCAGCGTGATCCTCACTGAGCCGGTGGGCGCGCTGCTCGCGCTGAAACTCACTCACACCCCATTCAGCGTTTCGTCGTTGCTCGGACTCTTGGTGCTGATGGGCGTCTCGGTGGAAACCGCCGTCATTGATGTCTCGTACATCAATAAACTCCGGCTGAAGGAAAGGGAATCGAAGATGCAACCTACGACGCATCGTTGGTCCGCTTCCGGCCGATCATGATGACGGCGCTCGTAGCTTGCCTTGGCTTACTCCCCGCTGCTCTTTCTACGGGGATTGGCCCCGATTCGCAGAAACCTTTCGCGATCGTAATTGTGGCCGGACTTGTTTCGCGTCTGCTCCTTGGGCGCATCGTCAGCCCCGTGCTTTACAAGATGGTTGCGCGCCAGGGCGACGTGCTGCAGGTGTAGGTCCCAGTCGGCCATCGCGACGCGAGTAGGTATGGGGTGCGATTTAGACACGAATTTCGGTGCGACGTTTACACCCTGCCGTGCATCCGAGTATCCTTATTGACGGGAGTGCCTTAGAGTCTGCCATGCGGAAGCAAATAGCCCTTCGACTGTTGGCGGTGGCCCTGATTCTCGCCGTGGGCGCTTTTTCCGTTCAGGCGGCGGCCCACTGGCACGGGCACTCTTCCGACGACAGCATTGCCAGATTTGCCATATTGGCCATGCCGCAGTACCACAGCCAACGGCGCAGATGGGGATGCAGACGCCCGTTGCCGTGGCCAGATTTGCCGTAGCCGATAATCAGAAGTTAGTTCTCGATCCGGTTTGTAGCCATAGAATTCCTCGCGCTCCCCCTGTCTAACCTGAAATTCCCCAAAATAGTTATTTTCCCGTGCAGTCGCCGCGATCGTCGTGACGAATGCCATTTTTCACATTCATCCGACCTCTTGCGCCACAGGCGCAGGCGGCCGCCATTCATAACGGGAGAACTACCTAATGCGATTCGCAAAGGCATTTCTTGGGAGTTTATTTCTACTTTTCACGATGTTCCTGGCCTACCCGCTGGCTTCGCGCAGATCGGAAATTCGAGCACGGTCACCGGAACCGTAACCGACCTTCGGGAGCTGTTGTTGCTGGCGCGACTGTTACCATCCACGACCCGGTCAGTGACTCGAGCGCTCCACAACAACCGACAGTGCCGGCAGCTTCAGTTTTCCTAACGTACCTTTCAACCCCTACCATATGTCCGTAACGGCCAAGGGATTTGGCCTTATGCCCAGGACATTGACGTTCGCTCCTCGGTACCTCTCTCAGTAAAAATCAATTTGACCTTGGCTGGCAGCTCCAGCACGGTCACCGTCGAAGGCGGCGGCGACTTGCTTGAAAATGAGCCCACGTTCCACACCGATGTGGACCGCGCTCTGTTCAATAAACTGCCTCTCGAAAGTCAATCGTCTTCGCTGAGCTCTCTCGTCACGCTGACGACTCCGGGAATAGCTGCAGACTCGAACGGCCTGTTCCACGGACTGGGGGACCACGCGGAGAATTCATTCTCGGTTGACGGCCAACCCATTACCGACCAGCAGAGCAAGGTCTTTTCGAACCAACTTCCCGTTGACGCGATCCAGTCACTGGAAGTTATTTCCGGGGCGCCACCCGCTGAATTCGGTGACAAGACGAGCGTCGTGATCCAGGCCACCACGCGCTCAGGTATGGGGGTTACGACACCACATGGCAGCGTCACGGCTTCCTACGGTGCGTTCGGCACGACCAACGCCGGGTTCGACCTCGCCTACGGCGGCCAAAAATGGGCAATTTCATCTCGGTCAGCGGATTGAACAGCGGCCGATTCCTGGATCCGCCCGAATTCTCGGTAATGCACGACAAAGGCAATCAGGAAAACGTCTTTGATCGCGTGGATTATCAGCTCACAACCGCCGACTCAGTCCACTTCAACGCCCAGTACACGCGTTCCTGGTTCCAAACGCCGAATTCGTTCGATGCGCAATACGCTTCGCCGTGGTTTGGCGTCGTGGTTGACAACGGCGGCTTCGCTCCTCCCGCAAGCTCGGGTTGCACTCTCGCGCAGTGTGGTCAGGCGGTCGGCGCGCAGGATCAGCGCTCGAAGATCGGGACGTTCAACATCGCGCCGAGCTGGACGCACCTGATCAACTCCAACACGGTCTTAACGCTTGGCGCTTTTGTTCGCCGTGACGCCTACAACTACTACCCAAGCGGCAATCCCTTCGCAGACCTCGGACCGTTCAGCCTCCAGAGGGAGACCGTGAGCCAGGACCGCACGTTGACGAATGCGGGAATCCATTCGGAAATTTCGTATGTGCGTGGAATTAACAACGTGAAGGCCGGCGTTCTTTACGAGCAAACGATTCTCACGGAGAACGATCAGATCGGGATTGTCGATCCTACGCTCAACGCGCCATGCCTCGCCGCGAATACGAATCCTGTGACTGATGGTTTTTACCCTTTCGCTCCCGTACAGGGATTCACGGATCCAAGCCAGTGCGCAGCAGCGGGGCTTCAACCCAACGTCGCAGCCAATCCCAACGCCCCGGGAAATCCGGCGAATGGGTTCCTAAGCACAGCCCTGTATCCCCTATTCAATCCGACCTTGCTGCCCTACGATCTGACGCGCGGAGGAAGTCTATTTTCGACCGCTACGTCATTTCCTTTGCATACGGATGTCAAGGAACTGGCGCTGTACGTCCAGGACACCATCAACTGGAAAAATTGGTCGTTCAACTTGGGCATCCGCGGCGACTTGTACAATGGTCTGGTCACCGCGAACCAAGCGGAGCCTCGCCTGGGCGTCGCTTAAAAAATAAAACCCAGTAACCGGTTCTTCGACTCTCCTATGCCCGAACTCTCGAAACTCGCTTCAACGAAAACCTTGTGCTCTCCAGCATTGGATGCACCAACGATGTTTTGAACCCTCTGCTTGGATGCGCGGGAAATTCCGCAAATACGATGGCCCCGGGGTTTCGCAATGAATTTCATGCGGGTCTGCAACAAGCATTCGGAAGGTATTTCGTTCTTGACAGTGAATACATCTGGAAGTACACCCACAATGCTTACGACTTCAGCGTGCTCGGCAACACGCCGATCACTTTTCCAATCGAGGGGGCCGGTTCTAAGATTCCGGGATTCGCGATTTGCAGATCATGCCCGATTTCCATGGTTTGACGGCTTTCATCGTCATGTCCAGCGTGGCCGCCCGGTTCTTTACCCCCGCAGGTCGCAGGAGCCGGAGCGAATCCCTCGGCACCGACGGGCGTTTTTCGCATTGACCACGACGAACATTTCAATGAAACCACTCACCTCCAATATCAGCCCTGGAAGAAGCTTCCCTTGGGTCAGCTTCAAATGGCGCTATGACAGCGGTCTAGTGGCTGGCGCGACACCCTGTTTTGGCATCGAAGCGACCAACACCTGCCCGGGGAGTATAGGCACCGACCCGCGACAGGATTAGTTTCGCTGGTGGATCGAACGTGGGTAGCGTCCCTTGAGCGCCGATCAGGAATTTGAGGCCGGGTTCACTTGCAACGGCCTGCACGCCACGCCGCCCAGCGCGACGAATCCGGCTGGTATCCCAATATCAGGGGTGTCTGCCCGGCTACTCAATTCATCTCGACGCTCATTTCGGTCCCGTCTCCCAACAAGGAAAACAACAACCATAACCCGCCGCGCATCCAGCAGCGCAACCTGTTCGATTTGGCGGTGAGTGAGATGACGTCTTCCACTTCCAGCGCCGGCAGCTACAAGTTCAGCGCGCGGCTTGAAGTGATCAATCTGACCAACAACTATGTGCTCTACAACTTCCTGTCCACGTTCAGCGGCACGCATTACGTCACGCCGCGCACGGTGACTGCGGAGATCGGCTTCCGCTTCTAACCAAGCTCAAAGGGGCGGAGGCGGCTGTATCCGCCGCTTTCCGCCCCTATTTTTCCTGCTGGAAAAATTTCCAGCGTTAGCGGGCGCCTTTACAAACGCCTTACACTAAGACAAGTTGACAACGAGTTACAACTAGCATACCGTCTTCACAGTTTATAATTAATTTTAATGGAATGGGGTTTTTCGGCCGGATGCCTTTTGCGCTTTCGGTTTCTCCGGGTTGCTCCGCGGATGCGCCGGTCGCTCGCATCTCATTCGATTTCTTGCGTTACTACTTGCTGCGGTGCGTTCTTGGCAGCACTCGGCCGGCGTCGGCGCAAGGAACTCCTTACTTCATCACCTACTCGCATCATCTGGAAGAGCCTGGCAACCTGGAAATCGAATTGAGCTCAATATAGGAACCAGAAGCGGGGCAATAACTACATCGCCCCTTGGGTCGATTCGAATACGGCTCGAAAGCCTGGTGGACCACCGAGTTCTACCTGGATTGGCAGGGAACTTTTCACGACAGCGCGCTCTTTACGGGCTTTCGCTGGGAAAATCGTTTTCGCCGCTGATGCGAGCATTGGATCCACCCGGTGCTCTACGTCGAATACCGAAAACACCAACGGTGCCGATAAGACGATCAACGAATGGTCAGCTTCGACAACCCAGTCCGATTACGCCGTTCCAAACTCCACCGCCCAGCAAGAGACCAGACGAACTAGAACGAAGCTAATTTTCCGAGCGATTACAAAGGCTGGAACATTTCGGAGAATTTCATAGGCGAGAAGAATCTGGGACACGATCCGTGGGAGTTCGGCTACGCCGTCGGCGCCAGCCGCCCCTGCGGCTTGCCGCCAGCCGACTCCTGCAATTTCTGCCGCGAGATTTTCCTGGTGGGCGCGGAATTTATGGAGGGCTAGGGACTTCGTGGAATGCCACGCTCTCCGGCACATCCCAGTACGTCGCGCCGATGGTCGGGTGGCAGCTTCCGAATGTAGCGTCGTTCCGAATTTCGCCGGGCTTCGGACTCAACGACAACAGCCACCGGTTCATCCTGCGCTGGGACTCTCCTACGAAATTGACGGCTTCGGCCACCGCGAAAGGAGTTTGTTCCGATGACGCGCTTCATCCCACCCATTTTTCTCCTGCTGCTATTGGCATTTGCTCTTTCCTCAGCCGACGACGCTACCACGCCCGGCCAACCGACGAGCGTGTGCTCTGCGATCGCGCGGGCGCCGCAAAAAACGCGCGACTGGCCGAATCCTTATGAGGGTAGCCTGACGCAGTACTCGCGGGCAAAAAGCTCTTCGAGCAACATTGCGCCGAATGTCATG
>CAWENN010000005.1:0-301980 GCA_963810565.1 uncultured Acidobacteriota bacterium | reverse complement strand
ATACGCGGAGTTGGATGATGAAATTCTTTCACGCTTAGCCGCGTCTGTCTGAATTCGGCATTCGTGCAAGGCGAGGAAGTGGAAGGCCTTCGAGCACGAATTCGCTGCTAGGGCCTATTGATCCAGCGGTGGCGAAAGTCCGCTGGTTGGGTTTATGTTCTTCGATGACCCCGCGTATCTCTGGCGGCCTTCGACGCCAGCATCAAGGAGGCCCGCCAATATCGGACGTTGGAAGCCTTACTGATCTGGCGTTGAATATCATCGCGCAGTTCGCTTCCCGTGATCCTCGCTGGTTCCGCATGCGGTAGGGCGGCTTGTGGCTTGGCTCGCGGTACAGTAGAGTTTTGATTGCGTGGGAAGGGCCGCTCAATGAAAGTTCCACTCCTCGATCTAAAGGCTGAGTACGCAGAATTGCGTGACGAGATTCTGCCAGCGCTCGACCGCGTCTGCCAGAATTCGTCGTTCGTGCAGGGCGAAGAAGTGGAAGCGTTTGAGCGCGAGTTCGCCGATTTCTGCGGGACGTGCCACTGCGTCGCGCTGAGCAGCGGAACGGCGGCGCTGCATGTAGGGTTATTGGCGCTGGGAGTGCAGCCCGGCGACGACGTGATCACCACGCCGAATACGTTTCTGGCTACGGCCGAAGCGATTACGTATTGCGGCGCGCGTCCCGTATTTGTGGATATTGATCCGGCCACCGCGAATATTGATGCGAAATTGATCGAGCGGTCTATCACGCCGCGCAGCCGCGCCATCATCCCAGTGCATCTTTATGGCCGTCCGGCGGACATGGACCCGATTCGTGAGATCGCGGCGCGGCGCAACCTGCGGATTCTGGAAGATGCGGCGCAGGCGCATGCCGCGCGTTACCACAACCAGCGCGTAGGTTCTCTCGGCCATGCGGCGGCGTTCAGTTTTTATCCGACGAAAAATCTGGGCGCCTACGGAGAGGCCGGGGCGCTGACCACAAACGACGATGCGATGGCGAAATTCGCGCGTGCGGCGCGTTCGCACGGGCAAACCGCGCGCTACGATCACGAATTTCCCGGATACAACTATCGTATGGATGGATTCCAAGGTGCCGTGCTGCGCATCAAACTGCGCCGCCTGCATGGCTGGACGGAAAGGCGCCGGGACATTGCGCGCGAATACCGCCGGCTGCTGGAAGGGGCGCGGCTCAAGATGCCCGCGGACGACCCGCGCGACGAATGCGTGTATCACCAATTCGTGATTTACGTGAGCAACCGCAATGCGGTGATCGCGCAGCTCGCCGAGCGCGGGATTGAAACCTCAGTGCACTATCCCAAGCCGGTGCATCTGCAGCCGGCGTATTCTTCGCTCGGTTATCCTGCCGGAACATTTCCCAACGCGGAACGCGCATGCGAACGCGTATTGAGTCTGCCGATCTTTCCGGGTATGACGGCGGAGCAGGTGAACTACGTGGCTGCTTCGGTGGTGGAAGTCGTCGGGAAAAGCTAACGGCGCAAATTATTCGTAGCGCAGAGCGATGATCGGTTCGATTCGCGTGGCGCGCAGGGCCGGAAGATAGCACGCCAGAATTCCCACCAAGAGCAAGAACGCCGAGATCGAAACGAAGGTCAGCGGATCGCCTGGCTCGACGCCGAACAACAGCGTTTGCATCAAGGGCGTAACGGCGAACGACACGCAGAGTCCCACAAGCAACCCTCCGATTACTGGACGCAGATTTTGACCGAGAACCATGCGGACGATTTCGCCTGGGCTGGCGCCGAGGGCCATGCGGATGCCGATTTCGCCGGTGCGTTGCGCAATCGAAAACGCGGTGACGCCGGCGATTCCGATGCACGCCAGGAGCAGCGCGGTTCCGGCGAGAGCGGCCGCGAGAAATGCTGCGAATTTATTTTGCGCGCGAGCTTGCTTCACCAGCTCATCGAGAGTGATGAGGCGTGCGACCGGTGCGCTGCTATCCACTTGCGAGACTGCCGCGCGAATCGGTCCGGCCAAGCTGGAGACCGGCGCGTTGGCTCGCAATACAAATGAAACAGGGCGCGGCGCGAGCTGGAACGGAACGTAGATTTGTGGCCGCACCATGGTCGTGAGCGAGTGATATTGCACGTGTTTTACGACGCCTACGACGACCACCCAGCCCCGTTCGAATTGGTAAAAACCTTTTGGCGAATCGGAAATGTTCAGCCTGCGCCCCAGCGGGTCCTGGCCAGGCCAGGTTTGCTGCGCGAGAGCGTCGTCAATGATGGCGACATGCTGGCGCGCTGCGTCGTCTGCGTCAGTGAAGTCGCGCCCTTGGATCAGCGTCGCTCCGATGGTCTGGAAATAACCCGGCAGGATGGAACGATCATCGGCCTGCAGGGTGTTTTGCTCTGATGGCGGAGCGCCTTCGGGATAATAAGTGTCGTACCAATTGGGGTAGCTGTCGTCGAGCGGGAGGTGAGAAACGATTGAGGCGGACTGCACGCCGGGAATGGTCAGCAATTGTTGCTGCAGTTTGTGGACAAAGTTGTAGTCGCCGGGCGAGGTGGTGAAAGTAAGCACGTGGTCGGGCCGGAAGCCGGGATTCACATTGAGCACGGCGAGGAAAGTGCGCACGAGAAGGCCCGTGCCGACCAGCAGCGTGAAACTGAGCGCAACTTCAGCGGCGATTAGCGCCGTGCGAGATAGTTTGCCGCCTGTTCCCGCGATGCGTCCGCCACCTTTGAGCGTGTCACGGAGATCCCCACGACTCGCTGAGAATGCCGGCGCAATGCCGAAGATGATGCCGGCAAGAAGCGAGATTCCGAGCGTGTACGCGAACACCGCGGGATTCAGTTGAATGGAACCGAGCCGCAGAAGCGATTCGGGACGAAGCGCCAGAAGCCCTCTTAGCGCCAGCCATCCAACCCCGATTGCGGCGACTCCGCCGGTGAGTCCCAGCACGATGCTTTCGGTGAGGAGCTGGCGGATGATGCGGCTGCGCGGCGCGCCGATGGCGAGCCGAACAGTGGTTTCGCGCAAGCGATAGCTCGAGCGCGCGAGCAGTAAATTCGCGACGTTGGCGCAAGCGATCAGCAATACAAATGCAACTCCGCCGAAAAGCAGCAACAAGGTCCGGCGGACATTGCGCACGTCGTCGTCTTGCAAGCGCGCTACGTGCAAGGAAAGCTTCTGGTCGTCGAACGAGGGTACGGTGCGGCGAAGTTGCGCGGCAATCTCGCCGAATTCGGACTGTGCTTGCGAGAAATTCGCGCCAGCGCGCAGCAGCCCGATGGTGCGCAGGTAGCTCGGGCCGTCCGGCGTGGCGGACGCGAATCCCAAGGGCGTGTAGAGATCCACGCTGGGCGGGACGCTGGAGCCGTCCGGAAAAATCAGGCGAAAGTCTTGCGGCAAGACTCCGATGATCGTCACTTCGCCGTCGCCGGCTCGCAACGGGCGGCCGACGATGCCGGGATCTCCGCCGAACCTGCGTTGCCAGAGGCCGAAGGAAATGATCATCGTGTCTTGCTTGTCGGCTAGAACATCTCGCGGGGTGAACAGGCGGCCCAGCGCGGGCTTCCCGCAGAGCAACGTGAGGAAATTATCCGTCACGACGCCGAGCTTGACCTGCTCGGGTCGACCTTCGCCCGGAACGACCGAATTACGCACCCAGATTCCGCCGATCTGATCGAAGAGGCGGGAGCGCTCACGCAGTTGCAGAAGTTCGTATTCGGAAGCGGGGGCGCGGAGTTCGTCGCCGAGTCCCGACCAGATGATGGCGAGGCGATCGGAATTGGGATACGGAAGCGGTTGCAGCAAGATCGCGCGAACGACTGTGAAGATCGCGGTGTTCGCACCGATGCCGATGGCGAGGGTGAAGATGGCCACCAGGGCGAAGAGCGGACTGCGACGCAACAGGCGAAATCCGTAGCGGACGTCTTGCACCAGTTGGTCAAACCAGACGGAAGCCCAGACTTCGCGGGTCTCTTCCTGCACGCGGGCGACATTTCCGAACTTGCGAAGCGCCGTATATTTCGCTTCTTCGGGCGGCATGCCGCGCGCGATGTTGTCCTGCGTTTCGCGCTCGATGTGCTCGCGTATGTCATGTTCGAGGTCTTCGAGCATGCGCTTGCGACGCTTCATGACTTTTCCTCCGGCTCGGTGAGCCGCGGATAGCCCGCAATTACTCCCGCGACGTTGTTCGGGGCGTGTTGCAGCGACTTGATGTGGGCGCGATGCGCTTTGGTAGACATTCTAGGTGGACGATACTGCGCTACTCGCGGGATGTCAAGATGGGACGTCGCGAGGGAACAACTCGCAGTCGCGTGGCGAAGTCAGAAGCGTGCTTGGTCAAGAGACAAATTGGCCGAGGCGGGTTTGGATTGCATTCAATTGCGGCGCCCGTGGAAAACCTGTTTATGATGGTTCGGGGCGCGAACGAAAGCGAGGTGGAGAGATGAATCCGGGAGAATTTCGCGAAGTTGGGCACCGCGTTGTGGACATGCTGGCCGAATATCTGGAGCACATCGAAGAAAAACCGGTGTTCCCGAATGTGGAGCCGAGCACTCTGACGAATTTTTTTGTTGAGCCGCTGCCGCAAGATTCCAGTGCTCCGGAAAAAGTGCTGACGGAACTGGAAGAAAAACTTCTGCCGTATTGCACGCACGTCGGACATCCCGGTTACATGGGACTGATCACCCCGTCGCCGAATCCGATAGGGATCATCGGAGATTTCATCTGTTCGGCGCTCAATCAAAATATTGGCGCGTATTCGATCGGGCCCGCGGCCGTGGCAATGGAGCGACGTACCGTGCGTTGGCTTACCGATTTGGTGGGTTATGACGCTGCGGCGGGGGGCAACCTTACCAGCGGCGGAATGATGGCGAATTTTGTTGGACTGAAGCTCGCGCGCGATTCCGTTTCGCAGGACCGCATACAACTTGATGGCGTGCAGGATCGCTGGGCCGTGTATTCGTCGGAAGAGCGCCACGTTTCGGTGGATAAGGCGGTTGACGCGGTCGGTCTGGGCCGCGCGGCGCTGCGGGCTTTGCCGACGGACGCTGAATTTCGCGTGAGGCTGGATGCGCTGGAAGAGGCAATCGCTCAGGACCGCAAAAATGACGTACGCCCGATGTGCATTGTGGCCATTTTCGGTACCACCAACACTGGCGCGGTGGATTCGGTACGCGAGCTTCGCAAGATCGCCGACCGCGAGGGAATGTGGCTGCACGCCGATGCAGCTTACGGCGGCGGGATGCTGCTCTCGCACGAATGGCCGATGCGCGACCGCGGACTGGAGCTCGCAGACTCCGTCACGATTGACCCACACAAGTGGTTTTACGCGCCGCTCGATGCGGGAGCGATCCTAGTGAAAGATGACCGGCGTTTGGTCGCGTCTTTCGGGATCAAGCCGTCGTATCTCACCGACGAGTTCGACCGCGCGAATGAGCGTTACCAGTATTACGTGCACAGCTTCGAGCAATCGCGGCGTTTTCGCGGGCTGAAAGTCTGGATGAGTTTCAAGCGTTACGGCGCGAAGCAGATCGGGGAGTGGATTGACAACAACGTACGGCAGGCGAAGCATCTTTATTCGATGGTAGCCAAGAACTCCGAGTTCGAAGCTGCCAGCGAGCCACCGATGTCGGCCATATGCATACGATATCGCGGCGCACAGCTGGACGAGACCCAATCCAAGGAGTTGCATGCGGAAGTCGCCAAGCGCGTTGAAGAAAGTGGGAAATTCTGGATCTCGACGACTGAGTTGAAAGGCAAATCGTGGTTCCGGATCAACCCGGTGAACTTCCGCACTCGCGCGGAGCACATGGACCAGCTGCTAGATTTGCTCCGCCAGGAATGCCGCGCGGCGCTGGAAAGCGGCCGGTACAAGGCGCAGCCAGCCTGAGCGCGACTGCATAAGTGGCCCCGCGATCCGGCGGCGTCGGCCATGCGGCGAGCCGACTTCGGTTGACGACTTAAACTGCTTCGTTGCGGGGGCCTGAGTTTTCGGTGGTATCGCGGTTGGGAACTGCGAAGCCTGCCACGTTGCCGGCGCTTGCGGCATTCGTAGCGCGTTCGCGCAGCATTTCCGCCAAGCCTTCGAAGACTTTGGAGCACGAATCGCGAAGCGCCTGGTCGGCGGAGCGCAGTAGCGATTCGATGCTGTTCTGCCCGTGCTCGTTCAAGCGGCGTACCGAACCCACCACCCAGGAATCGGCGGTGCTTTGGAGCTTCTCCTGAAAGCGGCCGGCGGCTTCGCCGCTGAGGCGATCGAGATTCGTCAGCCATTCTTGCTGATGCGAATCGCGTTCGGCGCGGTAACCTTCCATTGACGATGCGAATTCCGCACTGAGCGCCGCGCGACCTTCGTTGAGGCTCGATTCCACCTGCGATGCCATCTGCGAGCGGAAGCGTTCGACGGAGGACCAGGCGTTAACATCCAGCTGGTGCAACAATTCCTGCGTGGAACGGTCGAATTCCTCGGTGCGCTCGCGCCGGGTGGCGCTGGAATCGGCGGCGAACTGGGTGGTTTCGCGCTCCGACAATTCGTGCAGCACGTGGCCGAACGAGGCGGCTGCGGCTTCAGCCGCGCGATCGAGTTCGGTGCGCGCGCGGCCGGTAACCTCTCCCGCGACGTTTTCCACCTGCGAACGGATCTGCGCAAGATGCGCTTCGGTCTGCGCGGCGAGTTGTGCTTCAAATTTTTGCGCGGCTTCCGCGGTTTTGCCTTCGAGGCCGGAGCTGGCCGTCATGAGCGACTGTTCGACGTGTGCTTGCAGTCGCGCCCGGGCTTCCTGTTGCAGCCACTCGGACGTGTGTCCGATGGATTCGCCGGCGGCGTGAGCCGCGCGAACTCCACTGGCGTCGAGTTCCGCAGCCCACTTCGCCAGCGCTTCTTTGCGTGCCGCTTCAAAATCTTCCTGGACGCCGGTCAAGGTCGTCGGCCATCTGCGCGGCGACTTCGCGCTGATTTTTCTCCGAAACCTGGCGCAAGCGTTCGCGGTGCAGGCGCAAGCTCTCTTCGACTTCCACTTCGCGTGCGGAGAGTTCGTGGAGCAGCGCGGGCACGCGCTCCATATGTGGCGCGAGCCTGGTTTCGGCGTCCGCCGACAAGCGCTGCAGGAAGTGATGGCTCAGTCCATCGAGCGCCGGCGCGACGCGCTGCGATATTCCCGCAGAAATGCTCTCGGCGCGGCGGTTCATCTCCGCGGTCTGCGCGTCCAGGATCCTTTCCAGGCGGCGATGCAGTTCGTTCACGGTGTCGTGACTGGCGGCTTCCAATTGCGCGGACAATTCCTTGGTGCGGTTGGCCACCAATTCAACCGCAGCGAGAGATTCGCGAGCCTTCGCCACTTCCTGATCGAGTGAAGACCGAATACCGGTGAATGTGTCGCGGGCTTCGGCGGCGGCTTGCGCAAACGGCTGGCGCAGTTCGCCAAGCCGCTCGGTCATGCGCTGTTCCGCGGCTTGCAGGACTTCCTGGGACCGCTGGGATAGCTGCTCGACCATCCGGCGCAGATTGCTATCCAAGGACGATTGCAAAAGCTCATTCCACTGCCCCTGCGCGACGGCCATTTCCGATTCCAGCCGCTGCCGCCATTCGCCCGTGGCGCCCTCGCGAGCCTCCAGCTCCGCGTTGGAGGTTTCTCCCGGCCGCGCCGCGCGCGCGGCGTCCACCGCTTCGAGTTGCAACAGCGCCTGCGCCACCTGCATCGTGGCTTCGCGGGCTGCGCCGCTCTCAGAGCGGAGAGCGTTGGTCTGCTCCGAGAGCTGTCCCATCAATTCCCGCGTTTGGGCAAGTTTTCCTTCGAATTCGGAATGAAGGTCGCGAAGAGCCTGCTCCTGTTTTGCGGACACTTGGGAGAAAAAATCTTCGCGCGCGCCGGATTGTAGCTGCTCGATCTCGGACTTCCACTTGGCGAAAAGTTCTTCGGCGCTGGCGGTGCGCTGGCGGTCGGTCTCTGCGGCGGTGCGCAGCACTTCCGCGCGCGCTTGGTCGGCAGCGGCTGCCACCGATTCCTTGGCCTGGCGGTCTAATTCCGCGCGCAACTCGCGCAGAAGCGGGCTGTCAGAAGCTGGCGTCGCTTCCGTCGGCACAGTTTCGGTGGCGGATTCGTGTTCAGACGGGACTGCAGAGGCATCAAACCTTGGGTCGGTCATAAGGGCATCCCTGAATGCATGGTGGCCTGCTGCTGCGATGTTCTGTCTTGCATGTTCGATCGAATGCGTATGCGAATCGGCGTCCGAAGCCAGCGGAGAGTGAGCCGCCTGCTCCGCGCGGGACCAATCGCCGGGAGGATTATCGAGCCCCCAAATGTTTGACGGACTTTCCAGCTCGACGGCAATCTGGAAAAAATCACGGATCGAATGGGGACGTTGCACCCAGGCGACTCGCGCGCGCAGAAGCGGCGCCTGTTCGGAGCCGGTGCGGGCATGCGGCGCGACGCTTTGCGACAGGTCCAAGGTGACCCAGGTGTTGCGCGGCAGATGGTGCTTGGAAGTGTAGCGGCAACCGTGCAGGTTGAACGCGAGAGTGGTGCTGCGCTCTTCGAAAGGCTGGCCTAAGAGGTCAATTCCGCGGACTGTCAGCGGCAGTGATTCGAGGATACGTTCACTGCGGCGGCGTTCCGTGCTGGGTTGGTTCGAATCCACTGCTGCACCGGTTTCCTTGAAGGTTGCTCGACGCCGTGCGTGATTCGCTCTGGTGATGGGCGAGAGAATAACACCGTTAGAAGCGCGAATCGAGAAAAGAAAGCACGACGAAAATGAATATTGCGGAAAAAAGAGTCGGGCGACGCCCCCTTGGTCCAGAGAGTGCCGCCTGCCTTCCAGAAAATGGCTTATTTTTTCTTTCTTTTACCCACAGAGAGGTCCTGACCGCCGTTCATGGCCACGAGGCCGTCGAGCGCCTCTTTACATTGCTTCCCGACCGGGTCGTCCGCTCCCAGATCAATGCACTTCTGATACGCGTCGGCCGTGCCGGGCGGAATGATGTAGTCCATCTTGCCGCCTTCTTCTTTCGTGTCAATTGTTGCCGTTAGCGCGCTGCCGAGCATGTACCAGGTCAATTGATCTTTGGGGTTGGCTTGGCTCGCTTTTTGCAGCGGGGCGATCGCCTCCTTCATACGTCCCTTGTTGCTGAGAATGATGCCGAGATTTTTCCAGCAAGTGGAGCCGGCGGCAGGGTCGAGGGCGATGGCTTTGTCGCAGGCGGCGCTGGCGTCGGTGAATTTTGCGGCGGCAGCGGTCGGATCGGTTGTGGATGCGCCGACGTCTGCAAGATTGGTGGCTAAGCCGGTGTAATAATTGGCGCTGGGCTTCAGGTCAGAGGCCTTTTGAAATGCCGTGGCGGCGTCCTCGTGATTTCCGGCGCATTCGCTGGCCGCGCCCAAGTTGCCCAAAATCATGGAGTGGTTGTTGACATCCTTTTCACCGACGCCTTCTTCAGCCTGCTTGAAGTCGGCTGCGGCGGCTTGGCAAGCGGCGGTTCGCTGGGATTGCAGAGTGGCCTTCTGGTCTGCCGGTGCTGTTTTGAGTTGCGTCTTCAGGTTGTCGGCGGTGGTCATGGAGGCGACGCCCGCGTCGAAATGCGCCTTCATGGCCTTGAACTTGTTTTCCACTTCTTCTTTCTTTTTCTCGGCGTCCGGATTGGCCATGGCTCCGCTGGCGATTAATGCTTTGAGATCCAGCTTGTAATTATTTTCCTGGCCGTCCTGCACCTGATACTTCTCGGTGTAGTTCAAGTCTGGCAGCGTCACTACGTAGACGCCTCCCCGCATGCCCAACTGCACGAATTTTCCGTTCTTATCGGTTTTTTCCGTGTAGGTTTGCCCCGTATCCGGATCCTTGAACAGAACCGTGGCGCCAACCATCGGCTTGCCTTCTTTATCCAGAATTTCTCCGTTCAGTCGGGCCGTTCCCTGCGCGTGCGCGGCGCCGGCGAATAACACGACCAGCATCCAGGCTCCCAGAATGAAAATCATCTTTCGCATATGTGTGGTTCCTCCAACGCTAAAATTGCGGCGGCTATTATTGCCCAACTCGCACCCGATAAGCGATAGGGTCCGGCAATCCGGCCTCGGCAAACGCCCGCAGGCGCAACCGGCAACTATCGCACATTCCGCAGGCTTCGTCTTCGAATTGATAGCAGGACCAGGTGCGGTCTAACGGCGCGCCGAGTTCTACGCCGCGGCGCACAATTTCATTCTTCTTCATTGCGATTACCGGCGTGACGATTGCGATATGGGTTTCCGGCCGCGTTCCTTGCTTAATCAGCTCCGCAAATGCGCGATAGTATTCTGGACGGCAATCCGGATAGCCCGAACTATCTTCCGCCACCGCGCCGATAAAAATCGCGGTGGCGCCGATTACCTCCGCCCAGCTTACTGCCGCGGATAGAAAATGGGCGTTGCGGAAGGGCACGTAGGTGATTGGAATTCCGGCATTGTGGGCGAGCGCGGCGCCGGATTCGGGCACCGTGATGCGCTCGTCGGTTAGTGCCGAGCCGCCGATTTGCGCGAAGGAATCCAGGCGGATCGCCAGGCGCTCGCGTATATCGTAAAAGTCGGCCACTTCGTCGAAGGCGCGGCGCTCGCGACGTTCCGTGCGCTGAGCGTAACTCACGTGCAGCGCCGCCAGGCGATGCGTTTGATTCGCAATCGCCGCCGTTACGCAGGAGTCCATGCCGCCGCTTAACAGCACCACGGCTTTCGGTTTTTCATGCGTAGCCATTTTTCAGATCTTCAAACGCCCTTCATCGCCGGGTCCCAAATGAACTTGTGCAATTGCAGGCCGAGGCGCACCGTCAAACCGTCGGCTAGAATCCATTCGGCAAGTTCCCGTGTGTTCAGTCCATCCCATTTTCCCGCGGGATCAGGAAAGACGGGTGAAAAAAGAACCTGGTGGACGCGTGTTGCGAGACCGTGCTCGCGCGTGAAATCCCGCGCGAATTCGTAGTCGCGGCGCGTCGAGACAACGAATTTAATTTCGTCCTTCTCATCTACCGCGTCCAGATTCGTCATGTCGAACGTGTCCGGCTCGCCTGAATCCGGACACTTTACGTCGACGATCTTAATTACTTCGCGCGGAAGCACGCCCACCGGTCGTTCGCCGCTGGTTTCGATCATCACCGTGTAGCCCGCAGCGAGGAGCTTCTCGGCGAGCGCGGGGGCCTCTGGCTGCAATAGCGGCTCGCCGCCGGTGATCTCCACCAGCGTCGTGCGATTTGCTCCGTCGCCTGCGAACTGGTGCACACGATCGAGGATTTCTTCGATGGATTGCTTCGTGCCGCCATGAAATGCGTAGGCCGTGTCGCACCAGGTGCAGCGCAGATTGCAGCCCGTGAGCCGGACGAAAATACAGGGCAAACCTGCGCGGGTGCCCTCGCCTTGAATGGATTTGAATATTTCGGCGATGACCATGGCAGAAATTCTTGCGGCTAGCGGCTCGCGGAGGAATCTCCCGATCCGGTATTCGCCCGCGCGGCCTGGCGCCGCGAAATGAAAATTACAACCGCAACGGTGATGGCGATCTCCAGGCAGCCGCCAATGACGGCGGTGTGCCATCCCCAGCCCAGCGTCAGCCAGAAGATGGTCACCACGATAAACGGAACCAAGATGATCAGAAATGCCCGGTTCATTTTCGCTCGGCTCTTTCTTTTTTCCGCGCGCCGCTAAGGACGATACGTTGCAGCGGTCACGTCCGACTCCCATACCGTGATGCTCGAGATAGCTGCGCCGTTCGGCGTTTCGCGCATCTGCCGCGCGGCTTCGTCGTAGATATGTTTCGCGATATTTTCCGCCGAGGGATTCAGCACGTCGAACGGCTTCAATTCATTCAAGTACTTGTGGTCGAGCGAGCGGATCACACCCTGGATCACCTGCTTCAAATGGACGAAATCGTAGAGCAGTCCCACCGAATCGAGTTCCGCGCCAGCCAGAGTCACGCGCACTTTGTAATTGTGCCCGTGCAGGTCCTCGCATTTGCCCTTGTAGCCGCGCAGATTGTGCGCCGCCGCGAATGTTTCGTCCACACTCACTTCGTACATCAGCCATCCTTATTAATTGACGTCGCAAGAGCATGCCCGATCGCGCTGCTTTGTCATGCGCCTGTAACCGCCACAGCGTCGGTGTCACGCATCAGTCCGGATGATTTTCCATGAAGCGCGCGACTTCGGCGATGTCCTGCGTGGTCGTGTAGTCGGGCAGGGACTCAAGAAAAATTCTACCATACTGCATTCGGGAGATGCGGTTATCGAGGATGGCCAGAATGCCGCGATCGGTCTTCGAGCGGATGAGCCGGCCGAAGCCCTGTTTGAGCGCCAGGACTGCTTCCGGCACCTGATACTCGGCGAAGGGATTGCGTCCATCTTCCTGCAAGGCGCGGACGCGCGCCGCGACGATGGGATCGCTGGGCACCGCGAATGGCAGCTTATCAATGATTACGCAGGAAAGCTGCGTGCCGGGGACGTCCACGCCCTGCCAGAAACTTGCGGTGGCGAAAAGCACCGCGTTCGGCGTGGTGCGGAAGCGCTCCAGCAACGCGGATTTCGGCGCTGTCCCTTGCAGCAACATCGGAAACTTCACGCGGGCTCCCACCAAATCGTGCACCGCGCGCATTTGGGCGTAGCTGGTGAAGAGGCAGAAGGCGCGTCCCTTGGAGATTTCCAGCAGCTTCGCGATTTCCTGCGCCGCGCGGGTGGAAAATGTCTCGTGGCGGACGTCCGGCATGGACGTGGGAATGTAGAGCAAGCGCCTGCTCGCGGAAATCGAATTCCTGCGGCAGCACGGTTTCTTTCGCGGGCATCACGCCGAGCCGCTGCTTCAGGAAATCGAAGCGGCCGCCGACGGCGAGCGTCGCGGAAGTTAGCACCACGGTGTCGAAGCGTTCGAAAAGCTGTTCGCGGAGGATTTCGCTGACGTCAATGGGCGTGGCCGTGAGGATGATTCCCTTGCCGCGGCGTTCGTACCAATAGACGTAGCCCTTCTCTTCGCTTTCGAGCAAAAATTCGAATTCGCGGCGCAGTTCGGCGGTTCGCCGCGCGAGCGTGATCACTTCTTCCGGCTTGGGATTCATGGCCGAAAGCTCGGTTTCGATGCGCTTCAGCGCTGCGCATAAATCGTCGAAGGCTTCGTGGTTGCGTTCGAGGAATGATTTGCGTTCAGCGGGGCCGAAGGGAAAGCGGCCTTCGCGCTCGGGAAACGTTTCGAAAAATGTGCGAGCTCGTTCGCGGACGCGCATCAGATGCTTGCGCAAGGGCGTAGCTTCGATTTTCAGGATGCGCAGCATTGCTTCGGTGTCGCGCATGAGCTCTTCGAATTGGTAGCTGGAAACGCGGCGGCCAAAATAATCGCTGGCGACATCCTCGATTTCGTGGGCTTCGTCGAAGACCACGGCGGAATATTCCGGCAGGATCGACCCGAAATCGTCCTGCCGAATCGCGAGGTCCGCGAAAAATAAATGATGGTTCACGATGATCAGGTCGGCTTCCTGTGCGCGCTGGTGCATGGCGGTGATGAAGCAAGTGTTGAACTCGGGGCACTTCTGCCCGGTGCAGAGATCGCTGCGCGCGTCAATGCGATGCCACAGGTCGGCGTCATCCGGCAAAAATGTGAGCTCGGAACGGTCGCCGGTTTCGGTCAGCTTTTCCCAGTCCTTGATCTGGGCGAACCAGTCGACTTCGTCGATGCCCTTCAGCACTGCTTGGCCTTCGATCTGGTGGACTTTTTGCCGGCACAGGAAATTGTTGCGTCCTTTCATCAACGCCGCCTTCAGGTTCGGCGCAAAATGCTTCTGCAGAAACGGCACGTCTTTATTGAACAATTGTTCCTGCAGGGATTTGGTGGCCGTTGAAATCACCACACGGCGTCCGCTGCGAATCGCTGGAATCAGGTATGCGAGAGTTTTTCCGGTGCCGGTGCCCGCTTCGATGATGGCGTGCTGGTGCTTCTGAAAGGCGTCGTCCACGATTTCCGCCATTGCTAACTGCGACGCCCGGAACTCGTAGCCCGGATGCCGGCTTTCCAGCAGTCCGCCGGCGCCGAAGATTCCTTCGATAGTTACTTCTTCGGGTTTGGTCGCGGCTGCGGATTTTTTCGCCATGATGTTTTCAGCTCTGACGGGAGCGGTGAGCTGAGAAGGTTAAGATATCACAGGGGCATCAGGGGCGGGTTTGTGAGGACCCCGCCGAGTTCTCGCAACCACCGACGAAATGTTTCGACCATCCAAGCCGAGTCCGACGACGGTGCACGCGTTCCTCGCGGCGCAGTCGCATCGAGAGTGTTCGTACGAGCAAGTCGGTGCGTCGCGAGTTGCGGCGCCCGCTGGCTACATCGTGGATCACAATCGAGTGCAATTGGGCGTCGGGAGAGCTGCCTTCGAACGCGCCAGGGAAGCGTTAACGCAATGGAAGATGTTCGACATGACTTGGCTCGAGCTGTGTTGGCCTAACGTACCGATTGAAACAGGCGCGACGGTTGCGGTGGCGGTTCAGCACCTGGGTTTTTGGTCGCTGAACGCTTGCCGGGTCGTTTATACGATCGACGAAAGCGGTCCGATTGAGAAGTTCGGTTTTGCGTACGGCACGCTGCCCGATCATTCGGAGATTGGTGAGGAACGCTTCACTGTCGAGTTTCACGTAGACGACCAAGCGGTCTGGTACGACGTTTACGCTTTTTCCAGGCCGCGCCCGTTAGCTTGCCTCGCGTATCCGTACACTCGCGCACTGCAGAAACGGTTTGCAACTGATTCGAAGCGAGCGATGCAGAAAGCCGTAGAGCAATCCTGAACGCGAGCGCGAATCGTGTGAGAGGTGATAAAGTAAGCAGCCCGCTTCCCAGGCGCTCGATTCCAAATGACCAATAAACTTCCATCCATCGTAATCGTCGGGCGCCCCAATGTGGGAAAGTCCACGCTCTTCAATCGGCTTACGGGCACGCGCCGCTCGATTGTCACCAACGAGCCAGGCATTACCCGCGACCGCATCTACGGCACCGCGCACTGGGAAGGCAAATCTTTCGAAGTCGTGGACACCGGTGGAATCGTGCCGGAAGACAAAGCGGGAATTCCGGGCGAGATTTTGCGGCAGGCGCGCGTTGCCATCGAAAATGCCGCGCGAGTGGTGCAAGTGGTGGACGGCCGCACTGGCCCGACGCCCCTCGACCAGGAACTCGCGCTGCTGATGCGGCGCGCGGGGAAGCCGCCGATCCTGGCGGTCAATAAGGTGGACACGGCAAAGCAAGCCGAATTCGCCGCGCAATTTTACGAGCTGGGCGACGAAATTTTCCCGATCTCGGCGGAACACGGGTTTGGCATTGACGTGCTGCTGGATGCGCTGACCGAGGAAATCCCGGCAGGCGAAGCCGCCGTTGCGCCTCCGGACGTCAATATCGCGATCATCGGCCGGCCCAACGTCGGCAAGTCCACGCTGCTGAATCAACTGGTTGGCGCGGAGCGCTCGATTGTTTCCGCCGAACCCGGGACCACGCGCGACGCCGTGGACACAGTGGTCGAGCGTAATGGGAAAGCGTACCGCTTCCTCGATACCGCTGGGATCCGGCGCAAGGGCAAAACAAAGCTCATCGCCGAAAAATTGAGCGTGATCATGGCGCGGCAGCATCTGGAGCGTGCGGATATCGCGCTGCTCGTCGCCGATTCGGCGATGGGCATCACTTCGCACGATGCGACGATTGCGAGCTACGCCGAGCAGTCCGGACGCTCCGTGATTATCGTGATGAATAAATGGGACCTGGCGTTGGCGGCCGCGCAGGAGAAATCCGCGGATCAGAAGAAGCGCGGCGGGAAATTTGTCGCGTTCAACGCGAATAAGCTGGTGCAGGATTACGAGCCTCTGGTGCGGCAGCGGCTGAAATTTCTTTCGTACGCGCCGGTCGTTTTTCTCTCGGCGAAAACCGGCGAGAATATTGACCGGCTTTACAAACTGATTGACCGCGTCGTGGAAGCGCGCCGCCGGCGCATTTCCACCGGCGAGCTGAATCGCTGGCTTTCGAACGTGGACTTGGACAAGGGCACGTCGCCCGCGAGTCGCGAGGTAAAGATTTTTTACATCACGCAAGCCACGACGGCGCCGCCTACGTTCGTCTTGTTCACGAACCAACTTAAGCCGCTGCACTTCAGTTATCAGCGCTTCCTGGAAAACCAGCTGCGCGCGAAATTCGATTTCACCGGTACGCCGATCCGCTTCACGCAACGCCTGAAAAAGCGCGGCTCGCGCCAACGCGAGCGCCGCGACCCGCGCAAATCCTGAGCGCCGACGACGCCGGAAGGCGTGCAGAATGCGGCCGCCGCACAAAATCCACAGGCTGGCAGGGGTTGACACCGCGAGAAATCGGCCTACGATAAGCAAAGAGACGCGACAAGAGACCCGTAAACACATGGCCAGCGCCGCTCCTACACCCGAACCCGCGAACGACGCGGAGAAAAGTCTTTTCCGCATCGGCGAAGTCAGCCGCCTGACGGCTACGAAGACGTTTGTCCTGCGCTATTGGGAAACGGAATTCCCCATGCTCGAGCCGGTAAAGAGTCCCAGCGGCCATCGCCTCTACCGCCGCGAAGACATCGAGACGGTTTTCGAAATCAAGCGCCTCCTATATGAGGAGGGCTTTACCATCGCCGGCGCGCGCAAATACTTGGAAGGCCACGGCGAAGAACCTAACGGCGCCGCCGAAGGCGCAGAGTGGCGGCAGCCGCGTTGAGGCGCGTGCTCATACGCCGGCACCGCGTCGCGAACCTGCTTCGCGCCAACAGCGCAAGTTCCTGCTGGATTTGCACGAAGAGCTGCTCGCCGTCTTGACCCTTCTCGAACGCGAGTGATACGCTGGCTGATGCTCGCAAACGGTCGGGACGTGGCGCAGCCTGGTAGCGCGCACGCTTGGGGTGCGTGAGGTCGCTGGTTCAAATCCAGTCGTCCCGACCATTGTCCTCTCCGCAGTTCTACCGGAAGGGATCTGTCGAAAGGCGTTACGTCCGCGCTGAAATTTCATGCCGCATATTCTGATTACCAATGATGACGGGATTAATGCTCCCGGCCTGCGCGCGCTCGTAGAGGCGCTGAAGGACGACGCCGAGCTGACCGTGATCGCGCCTTCGCACGAACGCAGCGCCAGCGCCCAGTCGCTCACTTTGCGCCAGCCGATTTATATGGACCAAGTGGCGCCCAACGAATACTCGATCGAAGGCACGCCCGCCGACGCCGTAATTCTGGCATTCAATGCGATCCTGAAAGAGAAGCCGGATCTGGTGGTTTCCGGAATCAATCGCGGCGGAAACATGGGCGAGAACATCTATTATTCCGGCACGGTGGGGGCCGCGATGGAAGGCGCAATCAATCGCGTGCCGGCGATCGCAATTTCAGTGGCCAATCGCAGCAGGGATTTCGATTTCAAGCCGGCGGCGCAATTTGCGCGCACGCTCATTCCGTTAGTACTGTCCGAAGGGTTACCGCCGGGTATTTTGTTGAACGTGAATGTGCCGCAAAAGTGGACTGGCGCAGTGCGTGTCACGCGGCAATCGTCGAAAATCACGCGCAACGTGCTGCAACCCGGCGCCGATCCGCGCGGGCGCAAGTATTTTTGGCTGCACGAACAGCAACTCGTTGATGGCATCGAGCCGGATACGGATTTGGCCGCGGTGCGCGACGGGGCCATCTCTATCACGCCGCTCGAGCTCGATCACACGCATACGGAATCTTTGAATCATCTCTCCGGCTGGACCAAGCTGCTGGAATCCGTCATCCGCAAGTAATTTCCGCCTTGTATTACTATTCGCTGTCGCCGGCGGGATCGTGAGTCAGCGTGACGTCTTTAGCCGTCAATCGCAAGGATGGCACGAGCCAGCGGAAAACGAGCGTCGCGGCTATTCCTCCCGCGAATTGCGCGACGATGAATCCCGGAGCATCCACAGGTCGTATCCCAGCGAATGTGTCGCTCAGCGCGCGCGCGATCGTTACCGCCGGATTTGCGAAGGACGTCGAAGCCGTGAACCAATACGCGGCGGTGATATAAGCGCCTACGGCAAAGGCTACCGCGTTCGAACGGTGCCGCACGCATCCCCAAATCACCGCTAGCAAACCGAACGTGGCGACGAATTCGCTGAACAATTGAGCAGGACCGCTGCGCATGTGCCGCGAGAGCGACACTACATGGAGCCCAAACATGAGATGCGCGGCGATTGTTCCGCAGATCCCGCCGAATACTTGGGCGAGAACGTAGTGAGGAACTTCCCTCCATGCGATCCCGCCTTCCATGGCGTCTGCGATTGTCACCACCGGATTTAAATGCGCGCCGGAGATCGGGCCGAACGCGAGAATCAGCGCCACCAGGGCGGCGCCAGTCGCAATCGTATTTGCCAGCAGAGCAATCGCGACATTACCGCCAGCCAAATGCTCGCCCATGATCCCCGAGCCGACTACCGTGGCGACCAGGAAAAGTGTTCCTAGATACTCCGCTGCGGCTCTGCGCGCGAGCGAGGCCGTCATTGCTGCCCGATGCGATCAATTTCTTTTTTGATCGCGAGTGCATCGAGGCTCGATAGAGGCAGCGCCAGAAACAGACTGATTCTGCGATCGAGCATGAGGAATGCTTCGCGGAATGCGCGCTCGATCTGCTCGGGCGTGCCGGCGACCGACGCCGGATCCGGAACGCCCCAGTGCGCCGTCATGGGCTGGCCCGGCCACAGCGGGCAGGCTTCGCGGGCGGCGTTGTCGCAGACGGTAAACACGAAATCCAATTGCGGTGCGCCAGGTTTGGCGAATTCGTCCCAGCTCTTGCAGCGCAAACCATCCACCGGCAGACGGGCAGAGGTGATTTGAGCGAGGGCCTCATCGCGCACGCGCCCCGAAGGATGGCTGCCGGCGCTGTATGCGGTGAACGTCGGCCGGCCTTTGCGATTCAGTATCGCCTCGGCCATGATCGAACGCGCCGAATTGCCGGTGCAGAGAAAAAGCACATTGTAATGTGTTTTCATGGACGCACCTTGGTGGTTGCCTCAGCGGAGCTGCAGCATGCCGGTCCGCAGCAGTCGCGCTGCGCCGCGGCCGCTTTTGCGACCGGCTTCTTTGCGCGCACGAACGCGCTCACAAATTTTCCTTCCACTTGCGGAGCGATCGCGTCCACGTCAATGCCCTGCGTGGTGAGAAATTGCCGCGCGTCTTCCACGCTGTAAACGCGAGTCGGTTCGACTTCAATATCTTCGAAGCCTGCCGCGGCGAGCTTCGTGCGGTATTCCGATTCTTCCATCGCTCCAGCGATGCAGCCAACCCACAGCTCAACGTTTCGGCGTACGTTGGCAGGCACCTCGCCGCGCACTACCACGTCCGAAACTGCAAATCGGCCGCCGGGGCGCAGCACACGAAACGTTTCGCGCAGGACGCGGTCCTTGTCCGCCGAAAGATTGATCACGCAATTGGAGATCACCACGTCCACGGAATTTTCCGGCAGCGGAATGTTTTCGATTTCTCCCTTCAGAAATTCCACGTTGGTCGCGCCAGCTTTGCGCTGATTTTCGCGCGCCAGGGCAAGCATGTCGTCGGTCATGTCCAAGCCGTACGCTTTGCCGGTGGGCCCGACGCGTTTGGCGGAAAGCAGGACGTCAATTCCGCCGCCCGAGCCGAGGTCCAGAACGGTTTCGCCAGAATTTAGTTGAGCGAGCGCCGTGGGGTTACCGCAGCCGAGCGATGCTTGGACAGCCTGGTCCGGCAATCCCGCCGTTTCGTTTGCGGCGTAAAGATTGGATGAAATCGGATCGCAGCAGGGGATCGCGCTGGATTGGCAGCCGCAGCTGCCCGTTTCACCCGCGGCCACGCGCCGCGCTGCTTCGCCGTACTTCGTTCTCACTACTTCCTTGATGCTGTCAGTTGCCATCGAGTCTTCTCCTTAATTTAACATCGTCAATGTTCGATGCATTGGCGCAAACGGTCTAAAAGATTGCGTGCTGCTTGGGTTATACGTCCATGATCAGCCGCGCCGCGCCCGGAAATTCGGCCAGACATTTGCGGTTCACGCTGTAGTACATGAAAGTGCCGCGCCGCTCCGAAAACACAAAGCGCGTCTTCTTCAGGATTTTCAGATGATGCGAAATTGTCGGCTGACCGATGGGGAAATGCTTCACGATGTCGCAGACGCACACCGGCTCGCGGTTGGCCGCCAGCAGATTCAAGATGCGGACGCGCGTGGGGTCAGCCAGCGCGTTGAACCATCCAGCATATTCCCGCGCGCGGGCCATTCCCAGCTTCGGAGGTGCGGCTGGACGGCAACAATCTCCGTTCAATCCATTCGATACTTTCCGACGTGGCATCGAATCCAGTTCCTCAATCCAAGTTAACGGTACCCCATTCATCGAAGAATATCAATGAAAGAATCCGAGCGTCAAACCGTTAGCCTGCTCGGGAATTCACCGGCTGGGCTCAGAAACGGATGACCGCAGCGCGGGGGCGCCCGTGACCGTGAGGTGCACGGCTAACGTATGGTAGCCTTGCACGCGAACAGGAGCAGATGAAGTGCGGAATCCTACGAAATGCGGACTGGTAGCGCTCTCGGCGCTGGTGACAGTAGTTCTCGTTTGGCATAGCCTTGTCGCCGCAGCTCAGTCACAAGCGTCCGGTCAGTCCGTAGCGGTCCGTGGAATTGTTACTGATGGGAATGACGCGAGGATCGCTGGAGCGAATCTGCGATTCTTTCGCGACGGTGATGGCTTCGGAGTCGGCGCAAAAACCGACAGTGAAGGATTCTACGAAGTAGAGCTGGCGCCGGCTTCATACGATATCGAGGTCACAGCGAATGGCTTCCAGCGAATTCATAAAGAGAAAATCGAGGTCAGACCCGTCCCCAACAGTGAAATCAATTTCCACATGACTGTGGCGTCGTCCGGCCCAATGCCGATTGAGCCTGCCCTGCCCGACCCAGTGTCACCTCGCATCACGTTGGAATTGCCGGACCAGTTGGAAACTGCAAGCCACAATCTTACTTATCCACCGGACTACGCCGGGATGAAAATAGTTCAGGCGTGGATTCCGATGAAAGACGGCGTGCGGCTGGCAGTAAATCTCTACATGCCGGACGGACCGTTGCCACACGCAAAGCCCGGTGAGAAATTTCCCGCCATTCTGGAATATTTGCCATATCGCAAAGACGATTGGACGCTGGCGCGCGACTGGGATTTGCACTCCTACTTCGTCCGGCGCGGCTACGTCACTGCGCGTGTGGATATTCGCGGCACGGGCGCGAGTGAAGGTACTCCGCCGGATCGCGAATATTCGGATCAAGAGCAGCAGGATGGCCTCGCCGTGATTGATTGGCTTTCGAAGCAGCCCTGGTCGAACAGCAAAGTGGGCATGATGGGAATTTCCTGGGGTGGCTTCAACGCGATCCAGATGGCACGGCTGCATCCTCCCGCGCTGAAAGCCATCATCGCGATGTGCGCCACAGAAAATTTATTTCACGACGACATTCATTACATTGACGGGCTGATGCACGCCGACGAGTATGAATTGGGCATGGATTTGCAGTTAGGCATGACGCGCGCGCCCGATTTCCCCACCGACGAAAAATCGCTCGCGCCGCGTTTCGACGCGACGCCGTGGTTCCTGCTTTACCTAAAGCATCAGCGCGACGGTGAATTCTGGCGCCGCGCGTCCGTCGCACCGAACCATTACGCCGATTACACCGTGCCCAGCTTCATGATCGGCGGGTTTCTGGATGGCTATCGCGACAGCATCCCGCGATTTTTCGAATATTCCAAAGCGCCACTCAAAGCGCTGCTCGGCCCGTGGAATCACACGTTCCCACACGAGGCCGAGCCCGGTCCTTCAATCGAATGGCGCGCGGAAGCCACGCGCTGGTGGGATTACTGGCTCAAGGGCGAGCAGAACGGAATCATGGACGAGCCGCGCTTTGAGGTTTACATGCGCCACTGGTATCCGCCCGACCCGAATATCGCCGAAATTCCCGGCGACTGGCGCGCGGAAAAAACCTGGCCGCCCGCGGACACGCGCACGCAAACATTTTTTCTCGAGCCGAATCACATGTTGGACAACGCGCCACCGCCGGCTTTGACGATTGGTGGCGACACGTTGAAATATGTTCCGTCCATCGGCGAGGAAGCCGGATTCTGGTGGGGCGATTTGACGGCGGACCAACGTCCGATTGACGCCTACAGCCTCGTTTATGATTCACGGCCGCTCGCGCAGGATACGGCGCTGCTCGGCTGGCCCAAAGTTACTCTGCAAGTTTCTTCGAGCGCGCCGCTGGCGGATTGGTTTGTTCGTCTTTCGGACGTGGCGCCGGACGGCACGGTGACGATGATCACCGGCGCGGGGCAAAGCGGGGCGCAGCGCGAGTCCGCGGAGAAGCCCACCGATCTCGAACCTGATCGCAAGTATGTAATTCCTATCGAGCTGCACGTCACCAGTTGGAGATTCCCGATCGGCCACCGCATCCGGCTTTCGATTTCGAACGCGCTGTGGCCGATGATTTGGCCGACGCCGCATCCGATGACCACTTCGCTCTGGTACGGCGGCCCGAGCACTTCGCGTTTGGAACTTCCGCTCGTTCCGCTGGAGCCGCCCGCGCGTCCCAGTTTCACCGCGCCTGAAAAAGAAGCGCCACTCGCGGGCGTCACTTCCGAAGGAGACACTTGGCCGCCTCAGGATTGGACTGTGACGCGCGATGTGCTGGCCGGCTCGACGCGCGTCGCCTGGAGCGGGAACGATTCGAGCACGTACACATGGGGCAAAATGAAAGACCACGAGCAGATGAGCTACGTGGTTGCGGATGCCAAGCCGGCTGTGAGCACGGTGCATGGAGAAGGTTCGACGACCGTAGAACTTCCGGGGCGGATGCTGGTTTGGGGCGTCGTCCTCGACCTCCGCAGCGACGAAAAGAATTTCTACTATCACTTCGAGCGCCATCTAACCGAAAATGGCAAACCCCTGCGCGACAAAACCTGGGAGGCCACGGTTCCGCGTGATCATCAGTAGACTTAGAAACCTGATTTGTCATCCCGAGCGCAGCGAGGGATCTCTCTTGGATGCGTCCGCTCGCGCAAACCGTTCGATTGAATATGGTTCCCGCCGGAGTACCAGGTGAAGAACACCGCCATACTGCTCATCAGCTGTCCCGACCAAAAAGGCTTGAACGCGGCAATTCACGATTTCATTTATCGCAGTAACGGCAACACTCTTCATGCCGACGAGCATCAGGACGCCGAACGCAATTTATTTCTGATGCGCGTGGAATGGGACCTGACGGACTTCGCGCTCGACATGCGCGAGTTCGCCAAGCACTTCCAGCCTATCGCCGATCGTTTTGGAATGCGGTGGCGTGTCGCGCTATCCGGCTATCGCCCGAAAGTCGCGATCTTCGTTTCGCGTTACGATCATTGCCTGGTGGATCTGCTCTATCGCCAGCGCAGCGGCGAACTGGCCTGCGAAATTCCTCTCATCATCAGCAATCACCCGGACGTGCGGCGCTGGGCGGACTTTTACGGTGTGCCGCTGCACGTGATTCCGGTTACGAAAGAAAATAAGGCAGAAGCCGAGCGCAAACAGCTCGAACTGCTCCGTCCGCACGGGATTGACTTGATCGTCCTGGCGCGTTACATGCAGGTGTTGTCTTCAGACTTTATTCGGCAGTACCCGCCGCATCACATCATCAATATTCACCATTCGTTTCTACCTGCGTTTGTGGGCGGCAAGCCGCACCAGCAGGCGTTCGACCGCGGCGTGAAATTGATTGGCGCCACCAGTCACTACGTCACCGAAGTGCTGGACGACGGTCCGATCATCGAGCAGGACGTGGTGCGGATTTCGCACCGGGATGCGCTGGAGGATTTAATTCACAAGGGCCGCGACCTGGAAAAAGTGGTGCTCTCGCGCGCAGTGCGCTGGCACATCGAGAATCGCATCCTGCTCTACGGCAACAAGACGGTCATTTTCGACTGAGGGTTTTGGCGACGCAGGGAAGCGCTGCCGAACGCCGCAATTGCGCGCCTATCGCGCGATGGCAGCCCGCGTGTCTTGCAAATCGGCAGCGAGCAAGCGATGGAATAAATGCTCGCCTGCTTCCCGGCGCACCGAAAGCCTTCCCGCCTGATACGCCCGCGACCTCAGGCCGCGCTGCACGCCGTCGCAGATGACGATGTCTTCCTGCTGCACGCGTTCGCTGACGCCCATGCTCTCGCGGATATACGGCATTTGCGATTCGCGCGTATCGCCGAAATAAAAATCAAAAATCACTTCGCAGCGGTCCACTCCGAGCGGAAGGACCAGGTTTGTATCGAGGTAACCTTCGTACCAATTCAGCATGAAATTCGGATATTGCCAGAAATAATAGGCGCGATCGCCTTTGCGTGTGGCGGCGGCGCTGGCTTCCGAACTTTTATCCACCGCGACCGGGCTGGATTGCACACAACAGCGGTCCACATTCTCGATCGTGTAGTTCGTGTAGTCGAGGACGCTGTTCAGCCCCTTGTGCATGTGCGGCACGTGGTAGCCGCCATCGAGAAAATTATCTACGTAGACTTTCCAATTGCAATTCAGCGTGTAGCTGCGGCGCTCAACAAACTGCAAGCCTGCAAAATCGAGCGACTTCGCGAGCCCTACCAGAGCTCCGAGGAATTCCTGCAGCGAGCCCGCGTGCATATCCAAATTGACGAATACAAAATTCTCCCAGCTCTCCACACGAATCGGCACGAGCCCATTCTGCGCGCGATCGAAATTGCAAACGCCTTCGAATTCCGTCATGCCGCGCAGCTCGCCTTCCAAGTTGTAGGTCCATCCGTGATAAGGGCAGCGCATGTGCTGCGCGTGCCCGCACGGTTCGTTCATTACCGTCATCGCGTGATGCCTGCAGACGTTGAAGAACGCGCGCAGCGTGCCGTCGCTGCCGCGTACGGCGACTACCGGCTCGCCAGCGACGCTTGCGGTGACGTATTGCCCTGGATTTTCGACCTGCGCTGTGCGGCCAATCGCCTGCCACGCGCGCGAGAAGACGTTCTGCAACTCGAGTTGCGCGACTCGCGGGTCGGTATACCAGGAGGCGGGAATCGTATGCGCGTCGGGCAGCGCGGCGGCCGCGTTATACGAAGCGAGAATTTCCTTCAGCGTCGGTTCCATGCAACTCTCTCCTCAACCAATCTGCAATTCATGTGATTTGAAAATAACGCCTGCTGGGTTCAAACGCCGATGGCGCCGCGCAGGACCAGTAAAAATTGATTGATGCGAGCGTTATTCTTTTCCGGGTCGGCCGGATGCGGAAAGAGGCCGGGATCGAGTTCTTCGGTCAGCAACGCATCCTGAAATCGTTCCATCGTCCAATCCAAAATCGAAACGATCAGCGCGGGATCAATATCCGAACGCACTTCGCCGCGCGCGATTCCCAGGCGCACGAACGCAGTGCTGCCGTACGGATCTTCCGCAAGCAGGAAGCGATTGATTTCGCGCTTCAGTGCGAGATCAACCCCGTAATTTCCCAGCAGCGCGACGCGATACGGAATCCAATCCTCTCGTACCAAGCGTTCAGTGCGCAGCAGCCAGTAACGCAACGTTTCGAAAAAACCTTTCTCACGAATTTGCGAAGGGCAATCGAGGTAGGCGGGAAAAGAGCGCACGGCTTTCTTGTAAACCTCGACAAAGAGGCCGCCCTTGCTGCCGAAATATTGGAAGATCGAACCCTTGGCGACGCCGAGCTGCGCGGAAAGATCCTCGATGCGCGCGGCGTGATAGCCGTGCTCCGCAAAATGCCGCAGCGCGGCGTCCACGATGCGCGCACGCTTCGCCTCCAGGCGAGGAGTGGCGGACGGCCGCTTCGCGGAGGCCTGCGAGGCGAGGCGCAAGGTCTTTGTGTGGCCGTGTGACTGGTGGTCATGACTGAAAGCTCTCATTGAAATATTTCTCCCAATTATGCTATTTACTCGGGCAAGTCAGTCCGGTGCACAGCTCGTGACTGGCGGTCATGCTAAACCTACATGCCTCCCCAACGCAAGTCCTATGACGCGATTATTATCGGCGCGGGCCACAACGGCCTGACGGCCGCGGCGTACCTTTCGCGCGCCGGATTTGCCACGCTGGTCCTGGAACGCCGCGAAATTGTGGGCGGTTGCTGCGTGACGGAAGAGATCGCGCCGGGATGCCGCGCGTCCACGACTTCTTACATCGCGAGTATGCTGCGCCCCACGATTATCCGCGACCTCGAGCTCGGCGCGCACGGACTGCGCATGGTGCCCTGCGATCCCGGCTTGTTGGTTCCCTTTCCCGATGGGCAGGTGGTGGCGTGGTGGGCTGACCGCGAGCGCGCCGTCGCGGAGTTTCGCAAGCTTTCGCCGCGCGACGCGGAAACTTTTGTGCGCGTGGACGACCAGCTGAAAAAACTGGCGCGCTACTTGCAGCCGTTTTTCCTGGAACCGCCGCCCGACCCCGGGCGCCAGGGCGCGGAAGGCTGGTTCGAGCTACTCCGCGTGGGAAAGAGATTTCGCGGAATGAAGGGTGAAGAAGTCGCGCAGCTGATTTCGTTCCTCACCGGAAGCCTCGGCGATTTTCTCGACCGAAACTACGAGTCCGAGAAAATGAAGACGATGTTGCTGGCGAACAATGTGTATGGCAAACACGGTGGACCTTACGACGCGGGCAGCGCTCTCGGATTGCTCTTTCATTTGCTGAGCGGTGGCGACGGGGAAATCCAAGGATTCTATGGCCACGTGATCGGTGGAATGGGAGCGATCACGCAAGCGCTCGCTTCCGCGTGCCGCAAATCGGGGTGCGAAATTCTGACGTCTGCACCGGTCGCAAAGATTGCTGTGCGCGACAGTCGCGCGCGAGGAGTCGTCCTCGAAGACGGCTCCGAGATTTCTGGCCGCATTATTCTTTCGAACGCAGACCCCAAACGCACGTTTCTCGGCCTGGTGGACGAACGCGAGCTGCCGGATGATTTTCGCCACGCGATCGCCGGAATCAAGATGGACGGACCGTGCGCGAAAGTGAATTTCGTGCTGAGCGAAGAGCCGCGCGTGAATGGGATGCCCCTCGATTTCAACGCCTCGCAGCGCTCGCTTTTCACACTCGTCCCTTCGTTGGAATTTGCAGAGCGTTGCTACGACATCGCCAAATTCGGCGAAATCCCCGAAGAACTGTGGGTGGATTGCGTGGTGGCATCGAACGTGGACTCGACGCTCGCGCCGCCCGGCCGGCACATCATGACCACATTCGTTCAGTACGTGCCGTACAAGCTGCGGCATGGCACCTGGGACGAGAATCGCGAATTGCTGGGTGATCGCGTGGTGAACAAAATCGCGGCGTATGCCCCGAACGTCCCGAACTCGATCGTGGCGCGGCAAGTTTTAACCCCGCTGGATCTGGAACGCACCTACGGCCTTACCGAAGGCAATATTTTTCACGGCGATCTGTCGCTCGAGCAGCTTTTCTTCATGCGCCCGGTTCCCGGTTGGGCGCAATATCGCACGCCAATCGAAGGACTCTATCTGTGTGGGGCCGGGGCGCATCCCGGCGGTGGAGTGACCGGCGCGCCCGGCTACAACGCGGCGCACCGCGTAGTCCGCGATTGCAAACGCGGGAAGATCAAAACGGCGCACGCGTGACGTGCAGTCCGGAAGGAAGCGAAATGGCAAACGACAAAAAGAAAGGGATTCTCGAACGGCTATCCGAAGGGATCGTTCTGGGCGATGGCGGCTACTTGCTCGAACTGGAAAAGCGCGGACGCGTCCGTGCGGGGCCGTTCACTCCAGAAGTAGCACTGAACAATCCTGAAGCGCTGCTCGAGCTCCATCGCGAATTTCGCGACGCCGGCGCGGAGGTGCTGCAGGCGCTCACGTTTTACGCCAGCCGCGACAAGCTCGCCACGGTCGGCATGGAAGAGCGCGTCGAAGAACTGAATTGTGCGGCAGTGCGCATCGCCAAGCAAGCGGCCGGAGACAAGTGCCTGGTCGCGGGCAACTTAAGCCTTACGTGGATGTACGAGCCGGACAATAAGACCTCGGCCGACCGAGTGCGCAAGACTTTCGACGAGCAACTCGACGTGCAGGTCGCCGAAGGAGTGGACTTCATCATCGGCGAGACGTTTTCATACTTAGGGGAAGCGCTACTGGCGGTCGAACGCGCGAGAGCCACCAAATTACCGGTGATGGTCACCATCTGCTTTGAAAATGAAGACATCACCACCGACGGCAGCACGGCCGCAAACGCTGCACGGGCCCTCGCCGACGCCGGAGCGGATGTGGTGGGCATCAATTGCTTGCGCAGCCCCGAACACACGCTGCCGCTGATGGCCGAAATGCGGAAAGCTGTGAAGGGCTACATCGGTTGCCAGCCCGTCGCTTATCGCACCACGCACACGCACCGTGATTTCACGAGCTTGGCGGCGTTTCCGGATCAGCTGGAACCTTACCAACTGACGCGCCGCGAGATGGGTGAATATGCTGCCAAGGCTCGCGAGCTTGGTGTGAATTACATTGGCGCTTGCTGCGGCGCCGTCGCAACGCACATTCGGGAGATGGCTCGCGTGCTCGGCAAGCTTCCTGCAGATGATCGCGTTTGGAAAAAGGGCGGCGAAAAACCGATGTCTGCCTACGAATATTACAGCCACGACGAGAGAGCCAAAGCCCAGCAGTCATAAGGAATTCTCGCGGCACCAGCGAAAGCCACTCGCTTTTCCGCCCGGCTTCGGAGCATGATGTCGGCCTCATGGCGACGTCCTGCGGGGATTTCCGACAATGAGCGCCACTCCCGGCTCCAATCGCCCTCGTCGCGCGATGGGTTTTCGGGATCTGGTGATGTTCTACATCGTCACCGGCATCAGCCTGCGGTGGATTGCCACGGCCGCGACGGTCGGCGCAAGCGCCGTCCTCATTTGGCTGATTGCCTGGTGCGCGTTTTATCTTCCCCTCGCGCTTTCGGTGATGGAGCTTTCCGCGCGATATCCGCAAGAAGGCGGAATGTACGTCTGGAGCAAGCGTGCATTCGGCGAATTTCCCGGCTTCATGACCGGTTGGACCTACTGGGCCAGCAATCTACCTTACTTTCCCGCCGTACTTTACTTTGCCGCGAGTAATGCGCTCTATGCCGGGCCGAACCGGTGGCTCACGCTTACTAATAACCGGACTTATTTCTTTTTGTTCGCGATTCTGGGCCTTGCTCTGGCGACGTTTCTGAATGTGATTGGGCTTTCCGTCGGCAAGTGGTTGCACAACCTGGGCGCAATCGGAACGTGGCTGCCGATCGCGATTCTTTTCGGCATCGCCGCCGCAGCGTGGCATCGTTTCGGTTCCGCCACCAGGTTCACCCCCGCCGCGATGACTCCGCACATGCATTTCCGCGACGTACTGTTTATGGCCACAATCGTCTACGCGCTGGGCGGCTCGGAATCGGCCTCATTTCTTGGAGATGAGGTGAAAGACGCGCGCCGGAACTTGCCGCGCGGCTTGCTGGCGGGAGGCGCGTTTGTCACCACGGGCTACATTCTTGGCACCGTCGCTGTGCTGATTGCATTGCCCGCGCATCAAGTGAGCGGCCTCGAAGGCATCATGCAGGCAATTTCGAGATCGGCGGAGCGCGTCGGTTTCTTCGGAATTGTGCCGCTCGCTGCGTTGTTGATCACGATCAGCAATCTGGGCGCACTCGGCGCGTGGCTCGCCGTTTCGGCGCGGCTGCCGTTCGTGGCGGGCCTCGATCGTTATTTGCCAGAAGCGTTTGCGCGCGTACATCCGAAGTGGGGCACGCCCCACGTGGCGCTGTTGGTCCAGGCAATCTGCGGCGCAATTTTTATCGTGTTGAGCCAGGCAGGAACCAGCGTTTACGGGGCTTACGAGGTTCTCGTGAGCATGGGAATCATCACGTATTTCGTTCCTTATCTTTTTGTATTCGCGTCGCTGATACGATTGCAGCGGGAACCTGTCGCTGCAGGAACGATACGAATTCCCGGCGGGCGGCCGGCGGCAACTGCGCTCGGCGCGCTGGGATTCATGACCACGCTCACCACCATCGTTTTCTCGGTGATACCGGCCGCCGACGAGCCGCACAAATTCATGGCCGTAGCGAAAATAGTAGGTTTGTCCGGTGTGCTGTTGGCGGTTGGCGCGCTTTTATACGCGTTCGGAAAAGGGCGCGCCGCGCAATCTCGTGAGTGAAAATCCCGCTCCGTGGCGCTACGTTCTCCGCGGATTCACTTAGCTATCGGCAGGCTTGCCATCCGGATTGTGCCAGCCTCCGATGCATGCGGCGAGCTGCGCTGCTTCCGGCGGTCCCCACGATCCGGGTTGATACGGGAGAGCGGGCACCACATTTCCGAGGATCGGATCCACGATGGCCCAAGCCGCTTCCACGGCGTCTTGCCGCACGAAGAGCAGCGAATCACCCTTCATCGCGTCCGTCAGCAGGCGCTCGTACGCTTCCATCTCGTTTTTTTCATCCGAAGAGACGGCGGAGAGCTCCGTGCTCATTGTTTCTAGAGTGGGTCCGGGTTTCTTGACGCGCGCGCCGAGACTCAACGACAGATCGGGGCCCAGGCGAAAGCGAAAATAGTTCGATCCCGGCGGCAATTTTGTCAATGGCGGCTGGCGCAGCTTCACGAACACTTCTGTCGCGGTCACCGCGAGCCGTTTGCCCGCACGAATCAGAAATGGAACGCCGGCCCAGCGCCATGAATCAACCTCCAAGCGAAGCGCCGCGAAGGTTTCCACTTGCGAATTCGGAGCGACGCCCGGCTCATTGTGATAGCCCACGAATTGCCCACGAACCAGGTGGGACGGCGCGATCGGCGGGATCATCCGGAAAATCTTCACTTGCTCATCGCGCAAAGACTCCGGATACATACTCGTCGGCGGTTCCATCGCGAGGAAGCCTACCACTTGCAGCAGGTGGTTCTGAATGACGTCTCGGATTGCTCCCGTTTCATCATAGAACTTTCCGCGCCCCGCCACGCCGAACGATTCCGCCATGGTGATCTGCACGCTGTGAACGTAATTGCGGTTCCAAATGGGCTCGAGGAAGGCATTCGCGAACCGGAACAACAGCAAATTTTCGACCGCTTCCTTGCCGAGATAATGGTCAATGCGAAAGATTCCAGACTCGGGAAAGACGGATTGCAATATCGCATTTAAGCGCTGCGCCGAGGCCAGGTCATGGCCAAAAGGTTTCTCGATGATGACGCGCGCGCCATCTCCGCTGCCCGACTTTCCCAGAGCCTCCACCACCGTGGCAAAGAGGCTTGGAGGAATGGCCAGATAGTGCGTGGGATGCTGGGCCTTGCCGAGCACGGAACGCAATTGCTTGAACGTCTCAGGGTCCTCGTAATCGCCGTCAATGTACTTCAGCAGTTGCACTAACTTTGCAAACGCCGCTTCGTCCACGCCTCCGCCGAAGGTGGCAATGCCGTCGCGGGCGCGCTGGCGCAATTGCTCGATGGTCCAGCCGGCCTTGGCAACGCCGATTACAGGAACATTCAGGTTTCCGCGCTTGACCATGGCCTGCAGCGCAGGAAAGATTTTTTTGTGAGCCAGGTCTCCGGTGGCGCCGAAGAATACCAAGGCATCGGACGGAATTTTCCCCGTCGGAATAGGGACTCCGGCTGGGTTTACGGTACTCGTATCGGCTGCCGCCGGGTGTGGAACTGTCGTTTGCGCCATAGCTGATTTCTCCCTCAGAAAATTGCAATCGGTATGAAGGTTAGGATTTCTTCTCTTGATGTCCGCCGAACTCGAAACGCATGGCGGAAAGCAGCTTATCGGCAAAATCGGATTCTCGACGCGAAGTGAAGCGTTCGTAGAGAGCTTCGGTGAGCACCGGAGCCGGCGCGCCTTCTTCGATCGCCGCCTGGATAGTCCAGCGGCCTTCGCCTGAATCGGATACGCGCCCGGAGAAATTATCGAGCGCGGGCGATTTCACCAGGGCGATCGCGGTGAGGTCCAACAGCCATGAAGCAATCACGCTGCCGCGCCGCCATACCTCAGCAATGTCTGGAAGATTCAAATCGTAGAGATAGTGTTCGGGATTGCGTAGCGGCGTGGTCTCCGCATCGTCGGTCTGCTTGTTTTTTCCCACATTCGCGTGGTGCAGAATATTCAGACCTTCCGCGTAGGCTGCCATGACACCGTATTCGATGCCGTTGTGGACCATTTTTACGAAATGCCCGGCGCCGGAAGGTCCGCAATGCAGATAGCCTTCCTCGGACGTCCCGCCCATCTTTTCGCGCCCCGGTGTGCGCGGAATGTCGCCGCGTCCGGGCGCCAGCGCCTTAAAGATTGGATCGAGGCGTTGCACGGTTGCTTGCTCGCCGCCGATCATCATGCAATAACCGCGTTCGAGGCCCCACACGCCGCCGCTGGTGCCCACGTCCACGTAGTGAAATCCCTTCTGCGTCAATTCTTTCGCGCGGCGAATATCGTCAATGTAATAGGAATTGCCGCCATCGATGAGGATGTCGTCTTTTTGCAGCTTCGGCGCCAGTTGTGCGAGGGTGCCATCCACCACAGCGGCCGGCACCATCAGCCAAATCGCCCGAGGTTGCTTTAGCTTCGCGACAAAATCATCGAGCGAGCTTCCGCCCGTGGCTCCTTCTTTCGCCAGCGCCTGCACGCTGGCCTGCGACATGTCAAACACCACGCATTCGTGCCCTGCTTTCATCAGGCGTCGAACCATGTTGGCGCCCATCCTGCCAAGACCAATCATTCCCAATTGCATTTTGATGCTCCTCTCAGAAGATTATGAATTCAAAGGGTGGCGTTAGGTGACAAGAATGGACGAGATCGCGTTGAGGAGAATTCGCTAACGTTTCGACTGAGCTGCGGCGAACCCTCCATATTATTAGGCCACAATTCCGCGTTCCCGCATAATCCGAATCTCCGCGGCTCGCCGCTGGCCCTCCACCCCTGTATCACATGGAAGTTACGCTTTCAACATGTCGCCGCGCGTGTCGAGCGGAAGCAGGTTCCAATCGAAGTACACTTTCTCTTCACACTTTCTTCACAGGAATTACGTTCGCCAGCGCCGATTTGGATGTGTGGCGTGACGGACAATTCGAGGTTCTTGATTTGAGTATCCAGGTCGAAACGCTTCCCGCAATGCCATCGGCGTCTTCTTCACCAGCGCAGGCGGAGTCCGCCGGACCTGCAAGCCCGTGGATCTATCGTCCCTGGATCGATCTGCTGGTGGGTTGCGGGGCGTGGTCCGCGCCGCTGCTGGGCGTGGCGATGTGGATGAATCCCACGCACGCACACGGTTGGGCCGTGGCGTTTTATCTGTTGGCGATCGTATTCAACTACCCGCATTTCATGGCCACGATTTACCGCGCGTATCATACGCGCGCGGACTTCGAGAAATACAAATTCGTCACGCTGCACGTCACGCTTTTGGTGGTGCTTACGGGAATCGTGCTGCACGCGTCGCCAAGGCTGTTTCCCTGGGTCTTCACGCTTTATATTTGCTGGAGTCCCTGGCACTACTCTGGCCAGAACTATGGGCTGCTGATGATGTTTGTGCGGCGCAGCGGCGCGGAGATCACGGGCAGCGAAAAGCGCTGGCTGCGCGGCGCCTTTATAGCTTCGTATCTGATGCTGCTGGCCAGCTTCGAAACCGGCGGTTCGAACGATCCACTAATTCTTTCGTTGGGGCTGCCCGCGAAATTCACCTTGCCGATGCGGCTGGCGCTCGGCGCGGCGTTCCTGGTTTTCACGTTTCTTGGATTTCAGCGGCTGATGCGCGAAAAAGGCCCTCGAGCGCTGGTGGCACCCCTCACGCTGGCCTTCACGCAATTCTTGTGGTTCGTGCTGCCTACCCTTCTCGAATTGAATTCCGTCTCGCAGGTTCCGCAGACGCGCTACAGCAGCGGCATTCTCGCCGTGCTGCATTCGGCGCAGTACATCTGGATCACCAGTTACTATCAGCGCCGCGAAGCGCGCGCCGCGGGGCAGCAAACTTGGCACATGGCCGCTTACTTCGCGACGCTTATCGCGGGCGGAATTGCGCTATTCATTCCCGGGCCCTGGCTGGTGAGCTATTTATTTCACTACGATTTCACCACCAGCTTCCTGATTTTCATGGCGCTCGTGAATATCCATCACTTCATCCTCGACGGTGCACTGTGGAAACTGCGCGATTCGCGAGTTTCGTCGCTGCTCGTGGATCGCAGCGGCGGAAAGGCGCCTGCGGCAGCTTCGGCGTCGGTTTCGGCGCCGTATCCTCGCGCGCTTCCGGCTCTCGTCCAAGTTGGGGAACGCGCGTCTTCTCCGCGCCGGCATTTCGCGTCTCGCTCGCGGGACTTCTTTTTCTCTGGGGCGGGCTCGATCAATTGCATTTCTCGTTGCGCACCGATGACGGCAATCTTTCAGCCTTGCTGCGCGCGGCTAAAATCAATCCCTACGACAGTGCCGTGCAGGCACGCATCGCGCGCGCCGAATCTCAGTCGGGCAAGCGTGATGAAGCGGTTGCGGCGCTCAATCTCGCCATCGAGATCAATCCCAACAACATCGCTTTGCAGCAAGCTTGCGCCCGCGCCATGATCGAAGATGGCCGCTACGCGGAGGCTTACGCGCACTACCAGAAAATGCTGGAGCAATTTCCGCGCGACGCCGATTCGCTCGTAAACTACGGATTGCTCGCTGCGCGCCTCGGACATCCGGACGAGGCCATGGATGCTTGGGAGAAGTCCGTGGACGTAAATCCGAACCAGCCAAACGTTCACCTGTATCTTGCGGAAGCCTTCGATCAGCGCCGGGAATTTGCCGCTGCTTCGCGCCATTGGAATGCCTACCTGCAGCTTGCAGGCACCCAAGCCCTTGCCGCCTTGCAGGATCCGGCGTTGGGACGGCGCCAAGTTACTTCCGCCACTATTCAACTGGCGGACGACGAAGCGCGCACAAATCAAGCGTCGGCAGCGCTGGCGGAATATAACGCCGCGATTTTTCTGGCGGACAAAAATCAGGACAACAAGTTGGAGGCCCTGGCTCTGGCTCACCGCGCGGATTTGCAGGACAAGTCTGGCGACGTCGTCGGCGCTGCCCAATCCTATCAGCGCGCCCTCGCGGCGGATGCAAAGAGTGGAGACCCGCGCAGCGAGGCTTTCGATTGGTTCAACTACGGCCAGTTCCTGCGGCAGCATCAGCAGGCCGACGAACTCGCCTACGCTTGCTTCGTTCGAGCCGACGATCTTCTAGCGGGCGCGGGCGGTACAGATCTTGAAACAGTGCAAACCGCCGAGCGTCAAATGGCGAGCCACATGGGAAACAAGGCGGGGAGCGTCCAAAAGCACCTGCCGGAGTTTCTCGAGCAAGCGAGTGGACTCACGATCGCGTCGCACTAAAACGAAATAAGCTCACGTTAAGCGGCCGCAATCCGTGTAAGATTCGCAGCGACCTATGGGCACCCCAGTAGAACGTCAAGATACCCGCCTAATGCGCGAAATGTTCAGCGCCATCGCGCCGAAATACGATTTCATCACGCGCGTCATCTCCTACGGCATGGATGGCCGGTGGAAACGGCTTGGCGTCAAGCGCGCGGCGCTGCCGCAAAACGCCATGGTTTTGGATCTCGCCTCGGGCACCGGGGATTTTTCTCGGCTGGTCCTGGAACATTTGCCCGGAGCGCGTTCGGTCGCCGTGGATATCACGGAAGGCATGCTGCGGCTGGCGCGGGCGCACGGGTTGAAAGAAGCGGCGTGCGCCGACGCCACGCTTTTGCCTTTTGCTGACAAGTCGTTCGATTGCGTCTTCATCGGCTACGGCCTGCGCAATTTTCCGTGCCTGGGCACCGCGGTGCGCGAAATTGAACGGGTCACCAAGCCCGGTGGGCTGATGGTGGCGCTCGATTTTTTTCTTCCGCGCAATAAAATCTTTCGCCAGCTTTATCTGGGCTTTCTCTACGCGCAGGGCGCTTTCTGGGGCACTTTGCTGCACGGCAGGCCGCGGACCTATACGTACATTCCCGCTTCGATTCGCAGTTTCGTTTCCGTTGCCGATTTCTCCGTGCTGGTGCAAAGCATGGGTTACGAACGGCTGGACGCGCGCGAATTTATTTTCGGCGGCATTGGATTGCATTGGGCCGTGAAGCGATAGCTTCTGCGCGGGAGACGTTGTGACGAAGTGACGCGCGGCTAGTTCTCCAGACGGAAGCGCGTCGAAGCCAGATTGTAAAGCCGCCGCCACACCAGCCGGTTGATCGTTACTACCATCGCGGCCATCAGAATCGTAGCAGCCAGCAGCACGCGGAAGTTTCCAGTGTCCGTCGCGTTGCTAATCACCGCGCCCAGCCCCGTCGTCAAATACGTGTGCCCCTGAAACCGGAAATATTCCGCGATGATGCTGGCATTCCAGGCCCCACCAGACGCCGTCACAAAACCCGTAATTAAAAACGGAAAGATTCCGGGCAGCAGCAATTCCCTCCAGCGTTCCATCCTGCCAAATCGAAAAATCGAGCAAACTTCCTTCAGATCCGTCGGAATGGCAATCGCTCCCGCGATCACATTGAAGAGGATGTACCACTGCGTTCCGAGCAGCAGCAGCACGATCGAGCCGATTCCCAATCCACCGCCGGCGCGAATCAGCACCAGCAGAATGATCGGAAAAAGCGCGGTGGCCGGCACAGACGCCGCCACTTGGGCGATCGGCTGCGCGATGGCTGAAAGTTTCGGTTTCAATCCGATCAAGACGCCGACCGGAATCGTCCATAGCGCGGCGAGGAACAACGTGAACGCAACGCGTAGAAAAGTAGCACCGGCGCCAAGAAAAATGCCTTTCAGTTCCGGGCGCGTGAGATGCATAAGCAGGAGCACCATTTTGCCGAACGCATACACGACGCCGACAAACAGAGCCACGAGCAGCAGGCGCGTGATCCATTGGAAGATCTTGCGCATCACAGTCTCGGGCTTGGCAGCGCCATGCTTCCGCGCGAAATGCAGAGTGAGCGCCTCGCTCGCGGGCCGCACGGTGAATCGCGCGACGAACGGCAGGATTCTCGAGCTACGCAGCAGATCCAGCACCGGAGAGCTTGGCGCGTCCACCGACTCTACTTGTTCGAATTTGAATTTCTCCGCCCAGGCAATCACCGGCCGCCAGATGATCTGGTCTATCAAAATGATGATTCCGATCATCACGCCGAGTCCCCAGAAGATCGCGCGCGTGTTACCCGCGTTCGCAGCCGTTTGCAAATACGAGCCCAGGCCCGGCAGGCGCAAATCGCGGTCCCCCAGCGTAAACATTTCGCAGGCCATCAGGAAAAACCAGCCGCCCGCCACCGACATCATCGAGTTCCACGCCAGCCCGATGATCGAATAAGGCAGCTCCATCTGCGTGAATCGTTGCCACCAGCTCCAGCGGTACACCTCCGCAACTTCGCGCATTTCGCGCGGAATGCTTTTCAGCGAGGAGTAAAAGCTGAACGTCATGTTCCACACCTGCCCGGTGAAAATCAGCAGGATGGACCCTAGCTCCACGCCCATTTGCCGAGTGGGGAATAGCGCGACCATCGCTAGCATCACGCCGGGCAGAAAACTCAGCACCGGTATGGACTGCAATGTGTCGAGTAGCGGCACCATGAATTTTTCGGCACGTGCGTTGTACGCGGCGATGTATCCGTATACCAGCGTGAACGCCAGGCTGATGAAATAAGCGGCGGCGATGCGCAGCACCGAAAACATCGCGTATTTTGGCAGCGCGCTGGGCTCCAGATGGATTTCGGTCGGCGCGCCCGCGGGCGAAAGCCAGTAATGTGTCATGGACAGAACGGCGTAAAAGAGCGCCAGCGCCGCGAACAGGATTGGCAAGTCGCGCAACAGCGAAGGCACGCTTGTTGGAATGGTTCCCCAGGTGAGCACGCCGGACGACGATTTCTGTGATTGCGAGGGCATTAGTGCAAGGAAGCGCTTTCGGCGGGATTTTCGTCGTGGTGGTCGAGCTGATGAAGATGAATGGTATCTTCCTCGGGATCGTAGGTGAAAAGTTCCGCGTAGCGGCCCCAGTTGAGCGCGGTGTCGACTTGCTGATCCACTTCCGTTTCAGCAAAGCGTTCGTCGAGAAGATCGCGGAAGAACTCCATTGGCATGGTGTGGTCGGATTTCTTTTCGCAGCGCCGTGTACATTTGCTGCAGCAGTGAGACGTTCTCCAGCACCGCCTTACGGAACAGCTCTTTGCGGGTAGGAATATCGGCTTCCGCGAACGCCCGGCCGGCGGGTGTGATGCGCACATCGCCTTCGTGCGCCGTGGCGAATCCGAGCATTGTCGCCGCGTCCAGAATCGGCAGCAGATCGTCTACCTCCAAAAGCAATTCTTCCGCCACGTGGTAGAGATCTTCTTCGCCGCCACGATCGTTCAAAAGTTCCACCAAGCCCGCGACGCCTCCCGGTCGCGAGTGCGGCAGCATCTGCGTCGAGGCCCTTTCCTTGCGCTCGGACTTTGAGGGAGGCGCGAGCTCCAGCTGCGGCTGCGTCATTACTTTGTAGATGTAGTCTACGTACAGAACAAAAGCCGCCGATTTGCGATCGCGTGGGTGCTGCAGCGGTACCCGAAAATCCGCGCGGATTTTCGCCGGGTTGCGGCCGAGGACGATAATTCGGTCCGCGAGAAGCACAGCTTCTTCGATGTTGTGAGTGACTATGAAAATGCTGCGCGTGGGAATTTTCTTGGCCAGCCACAACTCCAATAGTTCGCCACGCAGGTTTTCCGCGGTCAGCACGTCGAGTGCGGAGAATGGCTCGTCCATAAACAAGATTTCCGGTTCCACGGCCAGCGCCCGCGCGAAGCCCACGCGCTGTTTCATGCCGCCGGAGAGTTCCTTCGGATACGCCGACTCGAATCCATGCAGGCCGACCGAAGCCAGGGCCCGTAGCGCTCGACGATGGCGTTCGAAGTGCGTGCTGCCACGCGCGAGCAGAGGAGCTTCCACGTTGTCCAACACCGTAAGCCACGGGAAGAGCGCGAAGCTTTGAAACACGATCGCGACATTCGGGCTCGCTTGGCTCATCGGTTTGCCGTGCCACAAGACTTCTCCAGCCGAGGGAGCCGCGAGGCCCGAAAGAATTCGCAGCAGGGTTGATTTGCCAGAGCCAGACGGCCCCAGCAATGCAATGATCGTATTCGGCTCGACCGCCAAATCCACCGGAGCGATTACCTGAATCTGTCGTCCGTCGGGTTGCTGATAGCTTTTCTCAATTTGCGTGGCCTGGATGATGGGCTCGACTTCCACGGGAGCCGGCGCAAACTCCGTGGTTGCCTCACCCGTCGGCTCTCCTGGCACTGCACAGTACGGGGCGCCGGATCCTGCCGCGGCGAGCTCATCCATCAAGCATTGCCACGCTTCTTCTGGCAGCGCGTCGAGAAAATGATTGCGCTCGCCCGGAGTCATCACATCAATGATGTTACCCATGTCCTGCGAGGGCCGCGAATGCAGCAACACGTAAGCGTGGTAGTACGGCAGGTGAACGATCAGCGATGCCGCGAGCTCGATGGGCATCTCGTGGAACAACGCGCGCTGTTCGTCATACGGCACGGTCATGAAAAAGTCGGCAGCGGCCGTGGGCCCGAGCTTCTGCAATTGTTCGATGAGCGGCGCCCACTGGCGTCGCGTCAGCAGATTGCGCAGTTTTTGCGTCTCTTGACTATTCATCGCGGCACGCAAGAGCCTACTACGTTTTTGTGGAGACTGCGAAGGGCTGGCGCGCGCGAATTATGCGCGAGTATTACAGAAATGTGACAAGCGATCGGGCGCGCAGTGAAGGACGCGGATGTCCGCGGTTCCAAGAGTTGGAAATGGCTGCGTGTCCGGCTATGATGAGCGCTTCGGAGCAACTGATATGAGCGCACAGATGCAACCGTCGCAACAGGATCAACGGAAGAAGGAAGCGGGCGAGGCTGCCGCGCAGTTGGTGCAGGACGGGATGGTGGTCGGCCTTGGCACCGGGTCCACGGCGGCGTTTGCCGTGGCGGCGCTCGGCCGCAGGGTGAAGCAAGACGGGTTGCGTATCGTCGGGATCCCCACTTCCGAACGAACTACCGAGCAAGCCAATTCGCTGGGAATCCCGCTCACTACTTTTGCCAAGCATATGCAGATTGATTTGACGATCGACGGTGCTGACGAATTGCTTCCCGGCTTGCTGTACCTGATCAAAGGCCACGGCGGCGCGCTGCTGCGAGAGAAGATTGTGGCGGCCGCGAGCAGGCGCATGGTTGTGGTGGCGGACGACTCCAAGATCGTGGAGCGGTTGGGACAAACCGTCGCCGTTCCGGTGGAAGTGGTGCCGTTTGGATGGGAGGTAACCGCGAAGAGATTGCGTGAGCTGGGCGGTAATCCTTCGATGCGCATTGAAGCGGATCAGAAGCCTTTCATTACTGACGGCGGACACTACATTCTCAATTGTGCCTTCGGGTTAATGGATGACCCGAAGGAGATTGCGCATCATTTGGATCACGTGGTCGGATTGGTCGAACACGGATTGTTTCTAAAATATGCTTCGGAAGCGGTGATCGCGGGGCACGATGGAGTGAAGGTGCTGAAGAAAGGCAGTTGAAAGTTAACAGCCGAATGCTCTACCATTGAGCTACCGGGGAATCGGCAAGTAGACTTTTAATTTACAACAACTTGCGAGCTGGTGCTAGTCTCCTCTCTCGCGCTTGGAGTCCAAATGGGGTCCAACAGCGGTTACAACTTGGCCATTTCAGGCGCGTGATGCTGACGCAACAGCTTCGTATAGTGATCAATCATCCTGTCCGAAGAGTGTCCGCACCAGTCGCGAATGACTTGACGGTTCACCCCCGAATACACGAGATGAGAAATGCGTCCTCTTCGAAATGCGTGCATTCCAACGCCGGGTTGGACGAGATTCAACTCTTCCAAGATGGGGTAGAGCTTGTCCTCCCGCACGTTTGATAGCCGCAACGGTGTGCCGTTTCGCGTCTGAAAGACATAACCGAATCTTCTGCCCATCAAATGCTTCTTGAGCTCCGCAGCCACGGAGGTGTCGATGGGCACCGTTCGGGTTCTGTCTTCGTCCCCCGTGTCGCTTTTCGAGGCGTTTTCTTCCCCCTCAAAAACCGAGCGGCGGATGGTAATGGTCTGCTCGTCCAAGTCGACGTCCGTTTCAGCCCGCAAGGCGAACAGTTCTCCAGCCCGTGCTCCGGTGCCAGCCGCCAAAGCGAAAAGTGAGCGATACATCTGAGTTTTCGCGTGGTTCACGATGGCCGCCATTTGCGCAACCGTGAAGTGCGGCGGCGCTTGTTGCACGGTTTTTGGGGCGCGACCTTCCTCCATTTGACGAGCCATGGCGACAGGACGGGCTTGCGGCTCTGCGCCATCTCATCCAACTGAAAGTCGTAAATCGCGCGCACAATGCCGAAGAGATTCCTGACGGACTTGCGAGCGAGACCTGCACGCTGCCACATTTGAATGAGCCCTCGAACGAGAGGGTATGTAACTTCCTCGAGCGGGGTGTCTTTCAAGTGCGGAAGGACGTGCTTGTTCAATTCGCAAGACATGCTGCGTTGAGACGAACGTTTCTTGTTGACGATGAGGTGACGATCGATCCAGCCACGTGCTGCCAGACCGAAGGTCAAGACGGGCGATTGCGAACGGGCAAGGTAACCAGCATCGTTGATCCCTTGCGCTTCGACAAATTTCGCCAGCTATCGTTCGGCTTGCGGCTTTGTGATCTGGCTGATGTTTCCGATGATCACCGTACGTCTGATCCTCTTGTTTTGGCCTGGCACATCGACGCGGTATCTGCCGATATACTTGGAGCCTTTTCTGTAAACGGAACCACTCTGTCCGGATCTGCGAGACATAGATCTCCTGTCCCGTTGATTCGGCACCGTAACCGTCATTACGGTATCGGGTTTTGAATTCGGACGCAATGGTTCCTGAGACACGCTGCTTCTCTCGCTCTGTTGCTCTTCTATCTCTCGCTGCCCGGTGCCGAATCGAGAAGCTTCGATCGGCTGGTGCTTTGTCGTTCCTGTTCGTTCCGGGCTTGTACTTTCATCACCGTGCGGCGGGCGTAATATTCCGGGTTCGCCTTGTCTTCCGCCCGGTAATCGGCGATGCGCTTGACCACCAGTTCAGGATCGTCGCCGCGCTCAAGAGCACGGTTGGCGTAAGCCCAGTCGCGCTCGGATTGGCTCTTGTGGCCGGGCCCGATCGTGCGGCTTTGATGCGCATCGCCAATATCCCGGACTGCCTCGGGGGAGTCTCCTTCGATTGTGAAGTCGCGCAGCGTATATACGGCGCCGGTTTCGTGATGCGCGCGAACGACAAATTCTTCCGTCAGTTTGCGGTTCGAGAAGCCCGGCAGCCTGAGTACGCGCGTCGAGTCGGTGGCTGCCGGATCACCATCGAACTCGCTTGCCAAGGCGCGAAGGAGCGATTCGGCGTCATCCTGAGTGACGCCGTTTATTTTCCAGACGACCTGGTGCTTCCCGGGTGAGGTATTGAGAACAAAATTAGGTGGCGGAACTTCGGAGGAATTGCGGATCGCTTGGAGAGATTCGTCGCCTTTTCTGTCGAGGTCGAGATACACCGTCCGAATATCCTTTATATTGGCTTTTATACGGCTCGTAGCATCGTCCTTGACGGGATTCATCCCCAGAAAGACATCCGAGCCAGCCCCGTTTTGGCTCGCAAGCCAGATCTGGAACTCTTTGCCCGCTACCGTGTCGGCCCGGGCGATCCTCTGAATCGTCCTGCCGGTCGCGCGATTGCGCACGACAACAGCTACGTTTTCGGTTGGGCCAAAGAGATCCAAAACGTACTCTGAAGCCGTAAGAAACCTGGGCCCGAAATCGCTCTCGGTACTCATGCTTGGTCCCTCTTGGAAAGAAAGACCGCTCCGTAGTCGAACAAGTCAGCATCGGGCTCATATCCGTTGATTTCCAGGATTTCGGATACGTAGCGACGACCGGGCCTTCTCTCGATATGCACGACGACGTTGAGCGAGTCAGCGATGTTCGTCTTGATCGCGCAAATGCGAATGTGAGTCCGGAGACCACAATTGCAACCAGCGAGAGTCCGCGCGCGATCGTGCTGGTAAACGCTGTCATCAGAACGTTGACTGCGTTCTCCCACGGAGAATTGCCTTGCTGCGCGAATGCCGGAGCTGCGAGAAGCAGTACGAGCGAGACGGCGACTACGGGCGGTCGGAGCAAACACTTTGCTACGCAGTTCCGAAGAAGCTGTTTCATGAAGCTCTCCCTTTCCGGTTCGGAATTCAAAATGAGGGAGAGTTCCCGCGGGACGTCGCTCAGGGGAAGGCAAGGGAAAGGAAGGCGATTGCAAGGGACGACTGTTCGCGCCGGTTGGCCGGACGTCTTCGTCCGGGCACACTTGGAGCGTTCGCTCCGTGACAGCGTCTGACCCACAATCGCGTCCGTGCCTTCGGTAGAGGCCGCACGCGCGACCAACGCCGCAGCCGATGCGATCGGCGTGGCGCTGGCCTGCGGGAGTAACCGGCAAGAACTCCCCTCACTATACTAATCAGCCAACTAGAACAAAAATTGACCGGGTACCAGTGAAATATTTTTCCTTAGTACCGAAATCGAAGAAGGCGCGGACAAACGATGAACAAGAAAGAAGTGTCCCGGGAAAACAACGACGGGGCCCATCGTCGTTCGAATCGCGCATGCTGCTCATGATCGGAACAACTCAAGCTGTTCCGGCACGCGGCTGCCCGATTGTCGAGCGATGCGACGCAGCCTGTCCACGACGCGCTGGATGCGGCGGTGGATGGCGGTAGCAGAACGGCCGTTGCGGCGGGCGAGTTCATGGGCCCTAAGCCCTTCCAGCTTGAATTCAGTAAGAAGCTGCCGTTCCTGCTGGGAAAGCCATCCTCTACGTTGGCAGTCGTCGAGAAATTGAGCGAGGAGGACGCCCGCATCAACTTCCTCGCCGTTCTCTTCGTTTTCTTCTGGCAGCACCGACACTTGGTCCCCGTCATGCGGGACGTCTAGGCGAGATTCACGGATGGCCCAGCGGAATCCGCTGCGGCGCATCCTTCGTGCAACCGCGAAGGCCAGGTGCGACCGGCGCGAGCGGAGTTCCTCGGACTGGAGGAATTCCAGAAATGTGACGAAGAGATACTGCGCCGTGTCCTTGCGGCCGAGCGTGGGGAACGCGGCGCTGATCTGGCTGGTCGTGCGATGAATCGTGGGAATAAAAACCAGCAGCAGGAGAGCTTGCCAGAGGGAACCGAGCGGCCGGCTAGCGCCCACTCGGATCACTTCGCTAATCGCCGCATCGCATGAGGAACTCTGATGCTCACTCTGCCGGTGAAGATGAGCGATCAGTTCGTGCGCGTTCGGAAATGGGCCCAGGACTTCGCTCACTGCCGACCCGACGCGATATTCCTCTAAGGCCTCGTCGTTGTTGAGATCATCGAGGAGAGTCGCCTTTAAACGACAGATGTGGCAATCGCAGTTGTTTCCGGCCATCATAACGATGCTCGGGCGCGAGGGCCGTGCGCTAAGCGCACGCCCCTTCTATAGGTTCGGACATGGTTGGGTGAACACGGTGGCGGGGGACCGATGCCGGCCTTTTTCGGGCCGCGCACCCTTGATTGCAGGATGCGACCCCAGCACACGTGATCGAAGGCGGTAGTTATGCGTGCTGGAGTTAATACTGCTAGGTGATCTATCGTGACCGTAATCTTTTGCGGGATTGGTCGGAGGTGCGGCCAGCACAAAAAAAGGCCCCGGCTCTCGCCGGGGCCCGGTGTGCGAACTTCAGTAGGGAGCTTCGCCCGTGGTTTCCGGAGCTTCCTCGGAAGAGGTCGAACGGGATGCGGCCGCCTCGGGTTCCGGTTCGCCGCGGTCGAGCCGGCGCACGGCGTCGGCGCGAATCGACCACGAAGTGATCTTGGTCGTCGCGGCTTTCTTGCCTTTGCCCGGCCGCTCGTAGGTCGAGCTAATGAGGCTGCCTTCGACCAGAACGTGCGACCCCTTCTGGACGTTTTCGAGCACGTATTGCGCCAGGCGCGTGCGGAAGATCGCGACCCGGTGCCACTCGGTCTTCGAGACCCATTCGTCTTCGGCGTTCTTCCAGGAGCGCTGGGTCGCGACGGAAAGCACGGTGAACTTCGTGCCGTTGCCCTTCGCTTGGCGCTGCTCGGGATCGGCTCCGACGAATCCGACGAGTGTTACTGAGTACATGGTGTTTCTCCTTTTTTTGCCCCATTTTCCTGGGGCACCCTAAGCGAGGGCCGCTGCTCCCAAGGCGAGCGCCTGCATTCCGGGAGGGACCCGGCGACGTATCGGGAGGGACCGGGAAAGCAGAAGACGCGAAGCCGCCGGGCGCAGGAATTCGCCCGAAGCCGTGCCCAGGAAAATGAGCGGCGGAAAAAGGAAGGAGGAGCCCCCAAGAACTCAAGTCATATCGGCCAGAGCAGAAAGGGTTCAGCGCGGCTTGGCTGGGCGATTGCGATTGAGGGTCTCGGGCACCTCTTCCCAGGCGAGTGCAGAAAGGCCACGGTCGCCCGGTCACGGCAGGGCCGAGGGTTCGAGTCTTCCGTTCGCGTCATTCGTTATTCTGAGTGTTCCAGTCTGAATCCAGCGATTCGTCGTTACAAAAACCGCAGGCAGCGCGTGGCTCGAAAGTCCTCGGATCTCCGGAAGTGAACAAAACACCCAAAGCTTGGTAGGGCTTGCCCTGTTCGCCCGAATCCTGTTGTTCTCGGCCGAAGCGTGCTAAACAATTGCCAAAATTTTCCGGGTCTCACGCTGACTCGCGAGCTCCGAGCGAAACTGTAAGCCCCTTTGAGGGTTTACTGTGCCAATGGCGCCATGATCGAGCGGTCGAAGTAGAACCAAGACGTCCAGGTTTGGACAACCGGAAAGGGTCTATTCGGCCGGCGAAGTCGCAGATGCGCTGGTAGGCCGGCGCGAGCAATTCAATAGTCGCACCGTGACTGTGACCGAAGACAGGACGCAAACAGCTCGGGATTCTGGAAGGACGAGATCCCCTTCACACCAGTCAGAAGATTGGCCGCTCGTGTTCGGCGCTGGCTGATGGAGCACCTGCGATCCGAGCGCCGCATCCGCCGGCCGCAGCAGTCTTAATGGTGATTTGGTTCTCGATTCTATCGCTCTCCGGCACGAAGTCGCCCAAGCGCACCTCAGAACGCTCCCAAGAAATCCAAGCCAGATCGATGAAATACTCGCGGATGGTGAGCATGTCGAGCAAGAGCTTCGGCAGCGAACGGACGCCCATTCTCAAATTTCCCCACCTAGGTCGTGCTGGAACATCATCCCCGAGTGAGTCAATCCCAGAATCACATCGCCTTACTGGATGACCCAATACCGAGGTGCGATGTGCCGGCAGATCCGCGGAGCTCGCGAATCCGCTTTGGTCAGAGTGTGGGATTTTCAATTTTGTGGTGTAGTGATCGGTGCGATCTTCTTACCGGCTTGCCAGACGGCAGATAGCTTCTCCGTATTACGGATGTTCTCCAATGGATTTGCATTGGTTACCAAGAAGTTGGCCTGGCTGCCTGGACTGAGGGTTCCGAACTCTTTTTCTGCTCCCAGGATTTCGCCGCTCGTGCCCGTAGCTATGACGATGGCTTGCATCGGCGTAAGGCCCGCGTCGACCATCAATTGCAGCTCTCGGTGTTCAAAGTAGCCCAGGAAGCGGAGCGAAGCTGCACCATTGGTTTCAGGAATATTTTTTGCGTATTCCTCAAATTGACCAAGGAACGGGCCTGGAGCTCCAGAATCGGTCCCAAAGCCGATCCTCACCCCGGCATCAAAGAGTGTCTTTAGGTTTTTCTTGGACATTGCTAACCGGGCCCTATATTCCTGATTGATCGGGTTCGCGCGGATCTTCGCGATGAATTCCGGACTCCTTAGCGCGGCAGTAGCCTGAGGGTCCAATCCCGCACGGAAGAAAGGATCATCCAGCCAGGTCTCGGTTTCGCCAAACACAAAATGCCATTCTTCAAAAACAAGAGTTGGAATCAGAAAAACACGGCGAGCTTTCATGGCAGCGATTAATTCATTATCCACCAGCTGATCCTGGATGCTATGCGCAAGCCCATCGACACCCGCATCGACGAGTGCTTTTGCATCTCCCAAATAAGCCTCGTGGGCGATAACATGGAGATGCTGGAGATGCGCCTCGTCGATGATTGCTCGGTAGATAGCGGGTGGCATTTTGGGCTCGCGGCCAAAGCTATCATCTACCCAGATCTTGACGAAGTCCGGGTGCAGTCGAGCCAACTCCTGAACATCGGTCCGAGCCTCTTCAGGAGTGTCAGGGCGATAACGATTGCTTCCGGCAGGTGGCATACCACCCTCAACCCCGAACCCTCGACCTGCCGTAAACACACGCGCGCCCGGAAAGCGACCGGCGTGTTGCGCCTCTCGTATCTCGTATATAGAGTCCTCGTCGAGACCGAGCGACAGAACCGTCTCGACACCGTAAGACAGGTATCGCTCGAGCTGTCTACGGATATTTTCTTCGGTATAGCTTTGACCCGACAGCTTCGTCCCCACGGTTAGTCCTAGATGGCTGTGAAGGTTAATAAGGGCGGGCATGATAGTTTTCCCCCGCACGTCAATTACGTCCGCGCCGTTAGGGATATGAATCACGCCCGACTTTCCGGCAGCGACAATTTTGGATCCTGCAATGACAAGCACGGAATTCTCAATCGGCGGACGACCTGTTCCATCAATCAACAGCGCACCTTCGAGCACGACAGGGCGCATGGCGTCCTGAGCTCCGAAAGAAGGACAACGGAACAGTATCAAGACGAGAAGCACCGCAGCTACCAAACGCATCGAGTCGCTACCGATTTTCATGAAATTCCTCACATTCCCGAGAGAAACGTATCTCAATTAGAGCTGCTGTAGCCCGTCTTCATAGGAACCGTTCATACGAAATCGTCTCGGGTGGGTCAAAGGAAGCAGCCGGGTCCAGCCGCTCAACTCAAGTATTCGCTTCGAAAAGCCAAACAGAGAAGTTTTCGCGTTACTCAAACTGAAGCATTCGGCCATCACCAATGCAACCGCGAGACTGGTTTCTCCAGGCTGCATACCCTGACGCTGCCTACTCGCCCTCCAATTGGGGAAGGGTTGGAATAATCTGAGTAGGTGTTGTCCGACGGACGCAGAATCTGTCATAGGCATACAAGCCGCCATCAAATCATCGTCCTGGTCAATCGGTCTTGCAATTAGCGACTTCTGCAATCGATCGCCAAGATCGATGGGAGAATCGCGCTAACTACCAAATTAACTTCAACCCAAACTGGACTTGCCTGGATGTAGTCGATGTTGCGTCTATCAAGCCGGCGCCCGGAACTGGTGCTCCTGTCGAATCGATGAGATTGCTGTTGTCAATCGGGGAAACAAAATTAGCATGATTGAATACGTTGAATAACTCCGCCCGGAACTGGACGTTGAAATTCTCAGATATTTTTTTGATATGATTATTTTTGACCACAGAAAAATCAAAGTTGGCCAAGCCTGGCCCGATCAGAACGTTGCGACGTGAGTTGCCGAGGAGATTGAAGCATTCTGGGAAGGTGCCAAAAGTGGGGTCGCAGTTCGCGTTATAGAAGCTCTGTGACGGCGCTGTCGGAACCGTGAAGCAGTTGAGTTTGATGTAATTGGTTACGTTGCCTGGATTGATCAGGGAATGACATCCCGGACCTGTGAGCCTGTCTGGAAAATCCAGCGGGGAGCTGTTCATTTCTCCCAGAGGATCACCGTCCGCACCAAAGAGAGGAGTAAAAGGTAACCCGCTATTGGCCTGTACGATACCCCCAAGCTGCCATCCGGCGGCAGACCAAGCTGCAAACCCATTGAGTGCGTGCGGGGCGGGAATAAGCCAAATAAAATTGACAGTCAGGTTCTGGGCCACATTGAAGTCGGCTAGGCCACGTCTCAATTTCGCGTCGAAGAAGAACAAACTGGAAAGGGAATTTGCAAAAGGGTCGCTAATAAGGCTCCCCGAACCCTCATCGATTGCTTTTCCCCAAGTGTAAGAACCCTGAACCTGAAGGCCATGACTCATTTTATCAATTATTCCCACTTGAAGGCTGTCATAGGATGAATTTGACTCCCAAAGCAAAGGATCAATGCGCCCGACATTTGGGTTGAGCACTGTCCCGCTGCCAATTGGCGAAGGCCATAAGTACCCCGCGCTAGTCAGTGCTATCGGCAGCACCATGTTCATGTCGTCTTCATGAAATGGCAGATGCCGGCCGCGATTGCCAACGTAAGCGACACTCGCCGTGAGCGTCGTTGTAAGCTGACGCTGGACATCAAGGTTCCATTGCATGACGTAATTACGGGCGGGATTCTGTTCAACATACGGATCGCGGAGGTGACTACTCTCGCTAATGAGATCATAGGCCCCAGTTGGAAACGATCCTGGCGGTAACACAGAAGATGATCCCGACAAAGAATAGGGGGCCGCAGCGAGCTGCATGTCAAACATTTCATAGGTAAGAGGAAGAACATCAAACAAACCGAAGCCACCTCGGACCGACGTCTTGCCATTCCGAAACGGGTCCCAAGCAAACCCTACTCGAGGTTCGAAATTCCAGAGCGTTGGATTTGAAAATAAAGGGCTGCCAAGGTAGGGGGCGGTATCAGTATAAACATCATGATACGACGCCAGCTTGTTTTGAGTTTCGGTGGGCACTGTCGACATCTCATAGCGCAACCCCAAGTTGAGGGTGAGGTTTGGCCGCCAGCGGAAGTCATCTTGAATGTAAGCGCCAACGATAGTTTGTCGAAAATGCCGCGGGGTAGCGCCTCCTGGGAGGTTGGCCTTAAACTGGCTGGGTATATTAGTCAGGAAGTTAGTAAGCGAGCCGAATTGGAAATCGCCGGTAGGGTTTTGAAGCAGAAACATATTACTTTGGTCTCGCTCCACAGCGACACCAAACTTCAAGCTGTGAAGTCCTTTCGTCAGAACGACGTCGTCATATCCTTGAAACGAATTCAAGTGGAAATCATTTTGGGGTAAAGAGGTTGTGCCCCCTGTAAAGGACGTTAGTCCCGCCACGTCAATTTCGGGTGCATTCAGTCCTGGAACCGCGCCCAGGGTGGGCGAAGCCGCCAAAGGGTTGAGAGCCATGGTTTGGCTGGTTTCTTCAGTATGCCGACTGAACCCCACACGAGCGGAATTGAGTAGTTCCGACGTGAAAATATGGGTTTCTTCGAGCGCGATAAACTGACTCGAGGTTGCATTTCCGATGATCGAATCGTTGAGACCATCGGGCGTTAAGAGGCTGGCCTTGTCCATCTGCCAGGCGCCAAAAAGGCTATCCTTTGCCGAGAATGTGTGATCAATTCGTGCAGTCCCGAAATTTTCGTTTCCGACGTTATTGGCAACGAATGTGAAAATACCTGTATTCCCCGGCGCCAAGAGAGGCCCATTAGGGAGGCCCCACAACCCCAGAAACGGCTTTACCAGCGGGTCGATGGCGATCGACGAAGTCGTCCCATCAGCATTGTGGATGATTCCGTTACGCGCATCCGGTGAGGGGACCGTAGTAACCGCAGTGACACCTTGATATTGGCGAAATCCTTCGTAGTTTCCAAAGAAGAAGGTGCGATCCTTCTGAATGGGCCCCCCGATAGATCCCCCGAACTGGTTCCGCCGAAATTCTGGAATCGTAGGACCATCAAAGTAATTGCGAGCGTCAAGCGCGCTGTTACGAATGAACTCAAATGCGTTACCATGGAACGAATTCGCCCCCGAACGGGTAACAGCATTGATAACGCCACCCGACGTCCTCCCATACTCAGCTGAGTAATTGCTCGTCAGAACCGAGAATTCTTGTATTGCATCTACTCCCAAAGTAACGCCAAGCACGCTGCCCGGACCTCCGTTAGCGTAGTCGTTGACGCTAATTCCGTCGAGGCGGTAATTGTTCTGTTGCGGGCGAGACCCCGAGATTGTCAACGCCGCGGCTTCGCCACGAGTGTCCCGGGCACCTTGTAACTGGACAGATATCATCGTTTCTACCCCTGGCTGCAGGGTGGCGAGCGAGGTCCAGTCCCGTCCGTTCAGTGGCAACTCTACAACCGCGGTTTGGCCGACCACTCCCTGGATAGTAGAACTGGCCAACTGTACAAGTGGCTCCTCGCCACTCACTTGGACCTGTTGAGCAAGTTGACCAACGTCCATCGTGATGTTTAATACTTGCTGGCTGCCTACCGTCAGCGTGATACCGGTTCGCACCGATGTGGCGAATCCCGGGGCCGAAGCTCTAACTTCATAATTGCCCGGCAATAGGTTGGGCGCAGTGAAGAACCCATCCTTGTTTGAGCTAAGAGTTCGTACAACGCCGGTGGACACGTCTCTAATCGAGACTTGAGCGTTAGGTATAACGGCGCCGGATTTGTCCGTCACAGTGCCTATCATCGTCGCTCCGCCCACCTGCCCATAGGAAGGTAGGGGCAGAAAAGCGGTTAAAGTCAAAACGGCAACAAGTTGAGAAGCCCCGAAGTGTCCGATACAACGCAACAGATATCGCATGGCTGCACCCCCATTCGCTGTCGCATCCAGCAGTGCGGTACGAAACACGAGTTACGAAGGTGGCCTGAATACCGCGGGAAGCTACTATGAGCGTCGCGCGAAAGCATGAAGTCAGAATTAATTTTCATTAAGCAACGGTTCTCACGTGGCTTGCGGTGGAGTCGAAAAAACAGCCTTCGCAGTGCGGGGTCGTAAAGGAAGATGTGTTGAGCCTGACGCGTATTGTCGAGGCGCTCTTTATTTTGTCGATGGCTGTTCGATCGGGATTCCATGACCTTGGTCACGAAACCAAGGGCATCCGTATTGAACGCGCACTGAGTCAAGACATTGCGTACTTTAGCGGTGGACCGCTTCTGCAAGAGCTTTCGATTATATTTCTCGATACTGCCATCAAGTATTCGCCGCGGGACACGCTGGTCCAGGCCAACGTCGAAAAGGCGGAAGGGCAGTTACATATCAACCCGCCTAATCTCAAAGGAAATTAACTGCCGCGTACTGCGGCCGTGAAGAGTTGCGAACTGTGGGCTGAGGAATCTACCTAAAACCGACGATTCATGGTCCTGTGAATGTGAAAGCAGCCACACCTTAATACAAATTAATCCTCATTTCATGCCGCTGCGGGATTCTGGTGCTAGTGTCTCCGGCGTTTGATTATCGATCTGATTTAACTTTCCGCTGGATCAGCGCGAAAACGTTAATCAAGGGTCCACGACGAAAGGAATTTGCGGGAAAAATGGAGGCAGAATGACGAAAAGTCTGGCCGCCCCACGATATAAGTTCCTGGGTCTTCGATTGATTGTTATTGTTTTATGCGGAGGGCTTTTCGCGACGTCTTCATTTGGACAAGTTGCCGGAGCGACGATGACGGGAACATTAAGCGACGCGTCGGGCGCTGCCATTCCAGGCGCGCAAATCTCGATTAAGAACGTAGCGACCGGAGTAGTTCGCAATGTTATCGCGGACCAAGCCGGGTTCTACACCGCTCCCAACCTGTTACCAGGCAACTATGAAGTAACCTCATCGGCGCCGGGTTTCGCCACCTCGGTACTGACCGGTGTCACACTCACGGTCGGTGCTCAGCAGGTGCTGAACATCACCATGACGGTTGGGCAAGTCGCCCAAAAGATCGAGGTGAAGAGCGAGGAATCAGACGTGCAGTTATCGAGTTCTACAATTCAGGGAGTCGTTAACCAAGCCGCCATCGTTGACTTGCCTCTGAACGGGCGAGATTGGACTCAACTCGCAACTCTTCAACCGGGGGTGATCTCGGTACAATCCGTCCAGGCCGCTCCGAACGGTTATGATCGCGCTGGCCGTGGCTATGGAGCTGAATTCGCATTCTCGGTTCGTCCCGTATTTAACAATTACCGCATCGACGGGGTCAGTGTGAACGACTATGCCAACAACGGTCCCGGCAGCGTTGAGGGCGCGACGTTAGGCGTGGATGCGATTCAGGAATTTTCCGTCCTCATGAGCAACTACTCCGCGGAGTATGGACGGAATTCAGGCGGTGTCGTCAACGCGATTACTCGTTCTGGAACGAATCAGTTTCATGGCGATCTCTTTGAGTTCCTGCGCAATAGTGCGCTCGACGGTCGAAATTACTTTGACCCTGCGACGATCCCGGAATTTCAGCGAAATCAATTTGGAGGATCTCTTGGCGGGCCAATTCGAGAAAATAGCACGTTTTTTTTCGTAGACTATGAAGGACTTCGCCAAAATCAAGGTGTCAGTACTCTGCTAACGGTGCCTTCGGCGGATGCACGTAATGGGATTATTCATAACTCCGATGGGTCGACAACCGTGATTACTGTGGATCCTGCAGTCCAACCCTTTCTGACTTTGTGGGGTCCTGTGAACGATGGGCTCTTTAGCTCTGGCAACACTGGAAGGTTTCTGTTTAGCGGAGCTCAACGTCAAGCGTGAATTTCGCCACAGGGCGACTCGACCATAGGTTTTCGGACCAGGACGCAATTTTTAGCAGTTATGAATACGATTCGGCAGCCGTCACATTGCCGGATTCGTCGGACCTAGTGCTTGTTGGACACGATACAGGGAGGCAATTTGTCGCGATCGAAGAGACTCACATTTTCAGTCCTCAATTGCTGAATACTGCTCGATTTGGCTTTAGCAGAAGTGGCACAAACACCAGCGGCGTAAGCGCAATCAATCCCGCGGGAGCCGATCCCAATTTGGGCATCGCCCCTGGATTCAACAATCCTCAGATCTCTGTTTCTGGGCTTGGAACTCTCCAACCGGGTCTCAACGTTGAGCAGGTAGAAGATTACACGCAAAATTCATTTCAGGAATACGACGACGTCTTCCTGACGAAAGGTATTCACAGCTTCAAATTCGGTGTATCTGCTGAACAGCTCCAGCTCAATGACGTTCAAGATTCTGCACGCCACGGCACTTACGCCTTTGGTTCGTTGCTTGATTTCCTTGAGAACCAGCCAAACTCACTTCGAGCCGATCTCCCGGGGCAAGTCGTACGCCCATTCAATTATCGAACCATGATATTTGGAACGTACTTTCAGGACGATGTACGCCTCCGGCCCAACTTCACGGTCAATTTGGGATTGCGGTACGAATTTACGAACGGCATCAACGAAAAAACGGGAAGGTTGTCAGCTGTCTACAACCCGGCCGACGAGACAAATCACGTTCAGAGCCCCCTGTTTAATAACAACACGCTTGGGAACTTCGACCCGCGAGTCGGTTTCGCGTGGGATCCGTTCCGAGACGGTAAGACCTCTGTTCGTGGTGGCTTGGAATTTTTGATGTGCTTCCACTCCCAAGCATGATCTTTACATTTGCAACTTCCAATGCCCCATTCTTTGCGTCAGGGACAATATCCAATTTGTCGCAAGGAGACTTTCCTACCGGCGCGTTTATGAAGCTGGCCAACCTGACGAATCCGCCACTCCAAGCGTCCTACACTCAGCAAGATCCAAAACGCTCGTACGTCCAGCAGTGGAACTTAAGTCTACAACGTGAGGTTCTGCCCAACCTGACGGTCATGGCAGCGTATGTCGGGTCCCACGGGGTCCATTTGCCATTTCGAAGCGACAATGCCAATACTGTAATACCGACGCTAACTTCGGCCGGCTATCTGTTTCCTGACCCGGTAGGCAGCGGGACCAAAATCGGTCCGCTCTACGGCCGGATGCCCGAAGTCGCATGGATCAATTTCAGCAACTACAACGCTCTCGAACTGCAAGTTACGAAGAAGATGGGGCACGGCTTTCAATTGCAAGGCAGCTATGCCTGGAGCAGGGTTATTGATGAAGGCGACGGTACGGGTCCGAGCGATCCGTACCTTAGTTCCCTCGCGGACTTGTTCTATTTTGCCCCAAGCTATGGGAAGGGCCCAGCCGATTTTAATGTTACCCAAAACCTAACGATCAATTATATCTGGAACATTCCCACGCCAAATTCGCTACACGGTTTCGCAGCATGGGGACTTCGCGGGTGGCAGTTGGGTGGGATCTTCACCGTTCGTACAGGGCTGCCTTTCACTCCACTCATTGGCGGCGACCCGTTAGGAACAAACGCTGGAACGGACGCGATTGCCTATCCAGACCGGGTAAGGGGGACAAGCTGTAAATCGCTCGTGAATCCAGGCAGCGTCAGTAATTACGTCAATCTGAACTGCTTCGTTCTACCTTCGGCTACGCCCGCCATCATGGCGGAATGCCAGCCGTTTGGCATTCAGGATGGCGAAGCGCCGATACCCGGCACCTGCGCCAACCTTCTAGGAAATGGGGGACGTAATGAAATTTACGGCCCCGGGTTCTGGAATTTTGACGCTTCACTAATCAAAAACAGTCAAATTAAAGAGCATTTCACGGTTCAGTTTCGCGCAGAGTTTTTTAATATTTTTAACCATAGCACTTTCCAGGCGCCTATCGACAATTCAACGTTTTTCAATGAGGACGGTTCAGCGGTTGGCGGTGCGGGCTCGATAGACGCGACAGCCAACGCAAACCGAGAAATACAGTTCGGAGTGAAATTGATTTGGTAGTCGCTTTGGTAAGCGGACGTTAGCGTTCGACTGCAGTCTGATTCAGCATCGATTCAAAGTGTGAGATCGGCCGCAGCTAAAATCATTGAGACCGGATGGAAACTCTAATGCGAAGGATTCTGTTGTTGATACTTGTGGGAGCCGTGATCGTGGGTCCCGTTTACCCTCAGGAGTTGACGGGCGATAAGGCCGAAGCCGTAAAGAAAGAGATACTCAGCCTTGAGCACGAGAAAGTCGCCGGACTTCGGGGAGAGAACTCAGGGCATGCGGATTGGGTTGAGCATTATGATTCCGACAGCATCATCCAAGTGAATGCAGACGGAAGCATGCGCACGAAAGCTCAGCACTTGTCCGAGCTTCGAGCGGGAGATTCAAAAGTGCTCACCATGAAACAATATCAATATGAAATGCATGTTTATAACGACGGAAATACAGTGGTGGTTACGAACCGCGCCACTGGAACTCTCCAAACGCGCGGGAAGGTCGCGCCCGTGGAATCTCGCTTTACGGATGTCTGGGTCAAGCAGAACGGCCAATGGCATCGAATAGTGCACGACATTACGGACGTGAAGCAATAAGTCGAATGAACAATGAGGAACGGATCCCAAAAAATTTTGGGCGTGCATCCGCGGCCCAAAATCTGCTTCGCCGAGTGATAGCATGCTCGTTGGCCATTCGGACGTTATGGTTGCTCTCTAACTGGTTCGATCCAGATTTCAGCATGACTTGAGTCGAAGCCTCAAGGAACCGTTACTTTGTACCCTTAGCTACGTTGCAATTTGGACGGCATGGTAGATCCAGGAGAGGAGCAATGGTGAGAGAATTTTGTTTGCCAGTTTTACTCGTAGTGTTCTTGGGTGGCGCAGTGAATGCCCAGCAAATCTCTGCAGATAAAGCAGCGAAGGATCAGCAGGCTATTGAAGAAGTCACCAAAATCGAAAAGGACAAGATCCCGTTGCTTGTTAATAGCGGTCCCGCGGCCGCGGACTGGTTCGATAGTCACAATGCCGATGAGCTGGCGTATCAGGATCCCGACGCCGGCATCCTCACTAAAGCAGAAGTGTCCGCTCAACTGCGTGCGGGAACTCGCAAGCCATCCTCCATTAAACAATACGGCCATCGCGTCCGCGTCTATGGAGATGGAAACGTGGCTGTCGTGACTTATCTGGGTGACGTCACTGGAAAGAAAGATAAATCCGGCCAGACCCTTACCTTCGTTTCTCACGAGGCGACTACGGACGTATGGGTCAAACAGGACGGAACCTGGAAACGAGTAGTGCACTCGGTCACTCGAATCCCGCCGGAGTAGCGCATATAGCTTGCGAGGCGTTTCAGTGCTGTCAATCGGGCGCCTCAGTGGCTCGCGATGAGCAGTGGTCAGTCTGGCGCACGCCCGCAGCTAAATTGGCGTTTGCTTACGGCGGCGTTTGAAACGGCTGCGCCGCTCGGGTCCTTAACTCGCCCCGAAACACTTCCGCCTGCAGCTGCCCGCTTCGATAACGGGCGATCAAAAGGCAAAACGTACATTGGGGGCATGAAAAGGTGTGCTGGAGTGAGCGTAGCCAGTTTCGGGCGTGACATTAGCGCCCGTCCTGGAGCGAAACGGACGTGGGCAGCCACAAAATGGCCACAGAGTCGCGACCGGGATGGGGACATTGGCTATTGCGCCTTTTGTGGCTTCCACTCAGACCTTGCGCCCAAGTGGTGAGTGATTCGGTTTGCCTCGCGCGTTATTTGCTAACCAGCAGGACACCAAAAGTGCCTTGCTTTATCGGAGGTCTTTTCGCTCCCTGCGGAGTGATTGCTTCGAATTCTGCGATTGGAAGGAAGATATTCTGCGTGTTGAAATCGATTGCCATCGTGCGCGCGTATTTTTTGGTAGGCACGTTTTCTACGACGCTGTAGTGATCCGGTGAATCTTCGTGGATGACGGTGAGATTCCCGCTGCCCCCGTTTGAGCTGAATGCAAATTGTGTCTTGGGATCGAATCCGGCGGCGTCGGGATCATCGCCGATCGCTGGTGTCGCAACTACTTTTCCAGAGTCCGCGTTTATGACGGCCATGATGTTGTTATCGCAAACCGCAAAGAGTCGGCGATTCTTCTTGTCCATGGCAAGCCCCGACGGCTCCTTGCAAGGCGAAAGCGGCCAGCGATTCACTACTTCCCGCTTTTGGGCATCAACCTCAACGAGCTCAGACTTGTCTTCGATATTTACGAAGACGTGCCCGTTGCCGTCACCCGCAGCAAATTCGGGTTTGCCGCCCATTGCGAACGTGGCTGCTACTTTGCCGCTCTCGGGCTCGATCGCGGTAGCATTTTGGGTCCTGCCATTGAATGCAAAGACCTGTTTGGTAGCAGCGTCGTAGAAAATTGCGTCAGGATTCTCCCCTCCTGTTTGAACTGTCCGGATCGCTTTTAACGACTTCAGATCAAAAATTGTCACTGTGTTTGCGCGACCATTGCTGGTGAAACCAAGGCCCAGACCCGGGGCGAGAGCGATACCGTGAACGCCTTGCGTGTCTGGAATGTCGCCAACAATTGCACCTGTGTCCGCGTTAAGCACGACCACGTGCGTAAAATGGGAGATGTACACACGCCGCGCCACGCTATCGACAATGCAGTAATCCCAGAGGCCTTCACCGCCGATCGGAATAGTTTTTACAACACGGTATCCGGACGCGCCTGGCAACTTCGGGGAATGATGGCTGGACATCGCAGAGATTGACATAAATCCGAAAGCAAGGGCGACGCCCCCTATCAGGCCAGCAGGTCTGATCCGCATTCGCTTCACTCCTCTAGATAGTGTTGGCGCCACGGAAGCAATTGGGAGCGGCTAGCGCACTGTTACGAAGGAGCGCATATATGTCGCATGGAAAAAAATTCGTTCCCGAAGGAGGTCGCATGCCTGCACTCCATTCGCTGTCGCAGTGACCACGGCGCTCACCAAGACCAGGCTACGTAAAATAGCGTGAGTGCCGCAGCACGCTACAACGAGCTTCGCGGGAAAGCATGAAATCAAGATTAATTTTCATTAAGGAACGATTTGTAGGGTTTACGGTCAAGTTTGTTGACACGCTGTAGTCACGGTGCTGTAATTGAGCGATTCGATAGGATGCATCAGGTTTTGAAATCCTGCTCATCGCCGTCTAGGAGGCGCTGAGTCGAGACGGGACTGATCATGCGAATCCTGGTCGTGGAGATGAACGAAAAGTTGCAAGTTTTACTGCGCGCGCGCTGCGCGAAGACGCGTATGCGGTTGATGTAGCCGAAAATGGCGAGCGAGCCCTGGAAATGGCTGGCGATGCCAGCTATGAAGTAATCCTCCTCGACATTCGGTTGCCGGGGCTGAAACGGGATCCAAGTGTGCTCTGAGTTGCGTCAATCCGGCGTCAAGACGCCCATATTGATGCTCACGGCCCGCAGCCTGGTTGAACAACGCGTTGAGGGACTTGACGCGGGCGCGGACGACTACCTCACGAAACCGTTTGTGCTTGCCGAGTTACGCGCTCGCGTTCGAGCGCTGGTCCGCCGCGGCCTCGACCACCGGGGAGGAAACTTGCGCTTCGGTGATCTCGAGATTGATCGCGATCATCGTCGCCTCATTCGCGCCGGCACGAGTATTCCGCTGACCAGCAAAGAATTCGCTCTAATCGAACTCTTGATGCTGCGGGCGCCAGAATCCGTCACGCGCAGCGAGATTATCGAACACGTGTGGGACTTCCATTTCGATAGTGAAACCACCCTGGTCCATGTGTATATCAACCGCTTGCGTTCGAAGATCGGTCACTCCGAAAAGTCCAAAAGTTATCCACACGATTCGTGGCGTGGGTTACAGACTGGGAGCACCCGAATGATACAGATGAATTCCTTGCGTTTCCGGATGATGCTGCTTTTCTGCGCGATCGTCGGCATATTCCTGGCCGGCACGTTATTTGGCAATACGGCCTGTTTTCCAGGGAGATGTTGTCCCACTCTTGACTGCAGGCTGCTGCGAGTGGGGAGCACGGTCGTGGCGCAGGTAGTTCCGGACCCCACCAAACGAAATATCGAGAACCTCGATGTGCCCAAGGAATATTTTGAAGTTCTGGATTCCTCGGGAAACGTTTTGGAGCAGTCCAAGAATCTGAACGGCCCATGCCATTGGGCTAGGGGGCGAGCTCGACCTTTCACGCGTCCTCTTCCGAACGACCGAAGACGTAGAGCAAGGCCGGCAGCGATTGGCCCTGATTCCCTTCAAGCAGGGTTCGCAACAGCGCGTTCTGGTTATCACCATGCCGATGAGTCACGACGATATGGCTCTGGGGACTATCAGGCGATTGATCCTGTGGGTACTTCCGATCAGCCTCTTTTTGACCGCGGGAATCTCGGTATGGTACGTGGGACGAGTCTCGAACCCGTTACTAAGCTTATAGAGCAAGCTGGCCGCATGATGGAAGGTATCCAAGGCTCAAGTTCGCCGCAACCTGAATTGGAGTCGGACCAGCAAAGATTGCTGTCGGTTCCCAATGCGCATGATGAACTCAGCAGCCTAGCATCCGCGTTCAATTTACTGTTCACCCGGCTCAGTGTCGCGCTACGGCAGGATCGTCAATTTGTTTCGGACGCCGCGCACGAATTGCGAACGCCCCTGCACGTATTGCGGGGCGAGACGGAACTCGTGCTGTCGCAGCCGAGAAGTACTGAGGAATACGTCAAGACGTTGCACGTCGTGAACGAAGAGGTGTCGAGTTTGACCCGCATCGTTGAGGCCTTGTTTACGTTGTCCATGGCGGATGCCGGCCAGCTTCGTATGAATTGTGAGCCTTTGTACCTTAACGAAGTGATGGAGCAGGCCTGCGCGCGCATTGGGCCTCTCGCGAAATCGAAACGCATTCACATTGAGCGCGACTTGAGCGAAGACATTGCCTACTTTGGCGACGAAACGCTGCTACAGGAACTCTCGATAATATTTCTCGATAACGCCATCAAATATTCTCCGCCCGACACGCTGGTTCGGGTAAATCTGGAGAAGGTGCATGGACAGGTGCGTTTGAAGTTTCAGGACCAGGGTTACGGGATTCCCAGCGAAGATCTACCGCACATCTTCGAGCGCTTCTACCGCGCCCGGCTGCCCGAAAGTTCGGAAACGCGCAGCGGCGGCTTAGGACTGGCGATTGCGCACGCGATTGTCCATGCCCAAGGTGGTTCCATTAAATGTGAGAGCACACCTTCGAGCCACACGACTTTCACAGTGATTCTGAAAGACGTTGCGCAATGGGATTCGAGGGCGGTCGCGAGTTCGTCTCTAGCCAGGGTGGGGCATCGGGAACCTCGCTTGGAATCGGGAATTGCGGTGGGATCTTAATTGCGAGATGAGCGTCGCCGTGATCGTCTTTGCTCAGATTGTTTCTAGATACCTTTTCCACACACCTCTGGATCTCTGAAAAATCAAGAATGGATCCGGCCTCGCCTCTTATCGACTTCTTGCGGCCCGACGCGAATTGAACGATGGGCCGACTTCAAGTCGAGCCTTACTTCAATGCGCGCTCATATTCGGGAAGGTCTGGCCGATTCGGTTCGATATTTTACCAGCGCCAGAAAACGATAAACCGCATGAACAAATTTTCCATACGGAGCGGTGATAAAGAGTGCGGCTACAAACCCGAGATGAATCACCAGGATGGTGCCCATTGCTGCTGCGGCACGAAAGCCGAGAGTGAACAAACCGGAAAGGGACGTCAGACAGAGCATCACCAGGAACATGTAGTCCATTGCCGGAGCAGTCCTTCCTGCCGGGACATCGTCACTTTTCAATTTGAACCAGATTAATCCGACCGTTCCGACGGTCATCGCCACACCTCCCGCCGTGCCGAAAAGGACGGGTGCGCTCATCAGTCGAAAGGGAGGCAGCCAATGGAAAACATCCTGATAGATGGCGGCGAGAGAAGTCGAGATCAAGGCCGAGAGAAATCCCCGACGCCGTAAGCGAATGATATATGCGACGAACGGAGGAAGGGCGGTCCGTTGGGTAATAACACCCGGGCCCGCCGCCTTTCAGGTAGTTGAGCCTGAGAGCGTCCGCGATGGCTCCGATAATGGACGTGCTGATTAGCGGCGTCGCACTATTGTTGGCTTCTGACCAGAATCGAACGCCACCAATAATCCACACACATGTCCAATGCAAAAACAAAGCCATTCCGCCAACCACAATCACAACGTAAGGTATGACCTGATAAAAAGCGCCCGACCCAAGATGGCGAGTGAACATTCGGTCTTTGCCGATGAGGATTACTGATAATAAAACGACGACTGCCCAAGCGCTGAACGCCAGCGCGCCCTCAACAAATCTGTGATCTAGGGCGCGGGAAAGAAACTCGGGCCATGACCATCGCCGATAGCTCTCCGTCCTGGCATCCGCCAGGAGCTTCGGGATGTTGATTGCGAACTCGTGGGGCGGAGCGTACATGCAGGCGTAGTAGCAGGCGCGGCAGTCATGGCAAAGATTGGCCAGATACTGCACATCGCCAGAGGCGAAGTCCCGCCTTGTTTCAATGGCGCGAAAAACCGGGCAGTATCCCTCGCAATAGCGGCAGGAATTGCAGATCGTCAGCTGACGATTGGCTTCTTGGAATAGTTCAGGATCGGGCATAGTTGGCAGCTTCTTCCCCGGCCAGTTTCCCGGATACCGAACCGATCGTCAGTCCAAATCCCGCGAGATAACCTCTGGTGAGAATGTTTCCAGACATGATTTCCCCGGCGGCGAATACATTCTTAAACGGTTTTCCGGTCTGCTCTACGACTCGTGACCGGTCGTCTATTGTGACGCCCATGTAAGTGAAAGTGATTCCCGGGCGCAGTGGAAGCCCGTAGAAGGGTGGAGCGTCAATGGGAACTGCCCAGTTGGTCTTAGGCGGTCGCAGTTCGCGGGAGGACAAACCATCCAGGCGTTCCATTCGCAAGTTGGCATTTCCGGCGGTCGCGCGATTGAAATCTTCCACCGTTTGCGAAAATACGTTTGTGTCCACGTTGAGCATTTTTGCGAGCCCTTGGATCGTGCCCGCGCAAAATGGTTTATACATCGGCGGCAGAAAGCTATGAACGGTTTTGGAGTCCACGATGCAGTAGGCGATCTGGCCCGGCTGGTCAGCAATCAAGCGGCCCCAGGACGCGTAGCGCTTGGGCCAAATATTTTCTCCTTCATCGTAAAATCGCCGCCCCTGCCGATTAACTACGATGCCAAATGGAATGGCATCTAGACGCGTGACGATACCTCCGTCGAACTTCGGCGCTCGCGCATCAACCGCGACCGCGTGAAATCCTTTCGGGTCGCCAATCGGTTTGGCGCCCTTCTCCAGAAGCTTGGCGAGCAGCGTGCCGTCGTTATAGGGCGTGCCGCGTACGATGAAGTTGTTAGCAGCTTCACCCCAAAGCCTTTTCAGCCAATCTAAGTTCGCTTCGAAGCCCCCAGTTGCAACGACTACCGCCCGTGCTGGGATTGTCCTTGGGACCGATGCCACATTGATAAGTGCGGCTTGAAAGTTCCCGCCTTCGATGACCAGGTCTTCGACAAAGGCGTCGTAACAGACGTGAACACCCATCTCTATCGCCTTTTGATAATAAGCATTGGCGAGCGCCTTGCCTCCGCCAAGGAACCAGCGATTTGTGCGGCCAAGATTGAGAGTGCCTGCGAGAGGCTCCTGCCAACTGACGCCATGCTCACTCATCCATCGCGGGAGCGCGCGTGATTCGCGGATCGTACGCCTAGCCAGATCCATATTGGGCGGGCTCTCGGTGACCTGCATGAGGTCTTCCAAAAACTCCTCTTCAGAATAGACTCCGGACGAGCCGGAGCCATCCGCCGCCCGCACGCAGCGAATGTTGCGTGTGTGCCGAGTGTTTCCCGCCCGCATATGTTCCGGAGCTCTTTCTAGGAGCAGTACGCTCGCCCCGCGCTCGCGCGCAGCCATCGCCGCGCACAAGGCCGCATTTCCGCCTCCGACGACTAGAATGTCAGACGCCCGTTCGTCTGCAAGGGAAGGGAGTTTCTTTACGTCCATGCGATTTGAGCTCAAGTAGCGGGTTTAGAAGCTCGGGAAGCACACGATGGATGTCACGAAACCGTCTTGATCCGGCGTTCGCTTCAAGAATCCGTGCTGGCGGTCCGAGAGTGAACCCGCGCCCGATGGTAGCAGAGACTTTGCACAATAAACTTAACGCAAGATGAATTCTTATTAAGGCTGCACTGGGAAGCCGCGAATTGCCGGGGGAATCGCGCAGCGACGGTTCTCGTGGCGCCCGCCCGAGAAGTGAGTGAAAATGGCAGGCACGAGTGCTTAAAAGAAATTAATATTGATTTCATTACGAGGGGAGAGCTGAATGCTAGAGTTCACCGAAATGGCCAGTTTGCCGAGCATCTTCTATTACGAATTTCGTCGACGGCGGGTCAAGGCGGCGCTTGGAACGTGTGGATTGCTTGCGATCGTGCTTTTATTCACAGCGTTATTGCACGCGCAAAACTCATCGGCGTCTTTGGCTTACCAGCCGCTGGTTTTGACTGCCTCGATTCCCCTGCCCGGTGTTCGTGGGCGCTTCGACCATTTCGCTTTTGACACCGCGGAACCGGGACGCCTTTTTCTCGCGGCTCTTGGCAACGACTCGCTCGAGGTAATCAACCTTACCGGCGGCGCCAGAGTGCACACGATCAATGGACTGGGGCACCCGCAAGGAGTTGTCTTCGCCGCTGGATTGAACAAAATCTTCGTAGCCAGCCGCGACCACCAGAAACTCTATGTCTTCGATGGCGCCAGCTATCGCTTGATCACCGCCATCGATTACCAGGGCGATGTCGACAACTTGCGCTACGACGCGGCCGCCAAACGAGTCTACGTTGACTATGGCGATGGAGAAAGGGCGGCCATCGGAATGGTTGACGCTACAAACAATCAGCGCCTCGCAGACGAATACAAAACCGGCTCGCACGCCGAGTCGTTCCAGCTCGCAGAGACGGGGCCGGAGATGTATGTGAACCTGCCGGAATCAAATCAGATTGCTGATATCAACCGCGAAACGCACGCCATCTCTCGATGGCCCGTCGCCTGGAAAGAAAATTTTCCCATGGCGCTCGATGAAGCCGATCGGCGCGTGTTTGTGGGATTTCGCATCCCGCCGCGATTAGGCGTTTTTGACATGAGCTCGGGGAAAATGGTCGCTGCGTTACCATGCGTGGCTGATACGGACGATCTCTATTATGACTCCGAGCTTAAGCGCATTTATGTGCCGGGCGGCCAGGGGCTTATAAGTGTCTTTCAACAGAAAGATCCTGACCACTATGAGCTCATCGCCAACATTTCATCGGGGCTCGGTGGACGCACCGCCGGGTTTCCGAAACACGCGGGAAAAAAAGGAGGGCCGCCGCACCTGTTCGTAGCGATCCCCGATCATGCGGGGCATTCCGCGGAAGTCCTTAATTACGTGCCGATTCCGTCGGAATGAAAACTAAGAGCAGGCTAACCGAGCGGTTTTAATTCTGGTGTGGCATCATTGGGTAGTGGATAACCGTCCACGTTCAGCAGCATCGAGACAAGCTGGTAGTAACCGACCACGCCGATCAAATCAACGACTCCACGCTCTCCCAATTTGCCTTTCGCAGCGTCGAACGTCGCTTCACTGACGTGTTTCGTGTTGAGCAATTCGGTGCAGAAGCTGTAAACGCTCGCTTCGTCAGGCTCCATCGGGCTAGGTCGTTTTCCAGCGGCTAAGGCGTTAATAAGAGCCGGAGTTAATCCGGCCTGCAGGCCGTACTTGTGGTGGGCGTACCACTCGTATTGCGAATTCCAGTGCCTGGCGGTGATGAGGATCGCGAACTCATTGAGTTTCTTGGGCACAGATGAGTGGAAGCGAAGATAAGCGCCATATTTCTGGGCTAGATCACCCATTTCAGGGCTGCGCAATAATACGTTGTACGGTCCGTTCATCGAGCCGCGTTCACCCTTCAGCACATCGTCCGTCATTTTCTTCTGTTCAGTAGTCATCTGTTCGTAAACGAGAGGCTGGAATCGTCCACCTCGCAAATGGAGCTCGGGCGCAGCCGAAATCTGTGCCAACGCCATAGTGGCAAGGCCCACAATCCCAGTACACAGAATCTTGAGGCGCATGGTGTCGTTCCTTTCGCCGGGTTGTCTTTGCCGAATCGAACGGTGCAACTTCGAGTGGAGCCTGGTTCGGCGACTGGCCGAACAGGCAGCCGGCAAGAAAATCGCGGTGAATAATAACATCGTTCGCCGATTCCAAACTTAACGCAGAATGAATTCTCGTCAAGGTGGAGCTCTGGTTTCTTGCCCGCCTTGCATCGACCGAACGGCGAGTCAAAGCGTTCCAGCTTTCCGTGAGTGTCGACATCCATGCGTGCTGGCAGCGGCACCTTAATGCAAATTAATATTGATTTCATTTCACCAGATGGGACGGCTGCTAGTCTCTTTCTGCCCCACGTGACGGCTGATACAAATTGCGCGCAATCCGTGTGTGAAGTCTTGCTGAGTGAGTTTACCGAAAGCATGGACAGTAGAGTGCCGCCGGTGACTGATCCCGTCACTGTCGACGGTTCTGGGCACCGTTCGCAGCAATTTCTGACGCATCGCGACTGAAAGTTTTACCGCGATTGTCTTTCACAGAGGTCAAACAGCATGCCGCAACAACGCTGGCTGCGAATCATTCCTGCCGCGCTCATCACCTACACCATCGCCTATATTGACCGTGTGAACGTCTCGATGGCATTGCCTTCGCTCAGCCGTGACCTGCACATGGACTCTGCTCAGGCCGGCAACGTCGCCGGTATTTTTTTCTGGGGTTATCTGCTGCTTCAGGTTCCGGGAGGCCACATTGCCAACCGGTGGAGCGCCAAGAAATTTATCAGCATACTCTTGTTCGCGTGGGGAGTCGCGGCCGTTGGTTGCGGACTGGTGCGAAGCTGGCACGAACTCTGGATCATGCGACTTCTGTTAGGGAATCACCCAAGGCGGAGTATTCTCTGCGACTCTCGTCCTCGTCTCCCACTGGTTTCCGCGCGGCGAGCGAGCACGCGCGAATGCATTGTGGATGGTGTGCGGTCCAATCGCCCTGATCATTTCGTCGCCGCTCTCCGGCTGGATCTTGGATCGCTGGAACTGGCGAGTCATGTTGGTATCGGAGGGCGCCCTGCCATTCGTCTGGTTGATTATTTTCAACATGCTGATTTACGACCATCCGCACGATGCGCGTTGGATATCCTTGGACGAGCGTGCTTATCTCGAGGAAACTTTGCAGCGTCAAGGCGCCGAACTTGAGCCTGTGCATCCTGAGCCCACCGTGAGAGCGATTTGTCGGCCCCAGGTACTCTTGCTTGTTCTGATCTACTTTCTCCGCATGAGCACGGAAATTGGATTCCTGATGTGGCTTCCGAGCGCGCTGGAGAAGGCCAAGAAATTAAGCAGCGCCGGAATCGGTGGCCTTGCCACATTCCCGTTCCTTGTGGCTATCGTCGCGATGCTTGTTAATTCGTGGCACTCCGACAAAACGGGCGAGAGGCGAGGTCATGTGGCGGTGCCCTTCGCGCTGGGTGGAATCTTTCTTTTGGTCGGAGTGTCGCTGAGCCAATCCTGGCCCGTACTCGCGTTTGTGTTCGTTTGTCTGACAAGCATTGGAACGTATGGCCCGCTCGGCCCCTTCTGGGCGATACCCTACGGAAACGCTATCGCGTGACGTGGCGGCAACGACGATGGGGGTGATTACCGCCGTGGGAAGTCTGGGAGGTTTTTTTGGCCCGGTCGCCATTGGTTATCTCAACAAGCAGGAAGGCAATTTTCAGCACGGATTCGGGTTGATTGGTGTTGTCTTGCTTGTCATCTCCGTGCTCTGCTTACGAATAAATAGCGTACGAGAAATTATGGCGGCCGGCACGTAAGCCCGCGCTGAATGGAGGCGCGCCGAATAGAAGGCTCGGGCGGCCTGGCTGGATGAACAAGAATTAATCTCCGTTTAAGGCTTTCCGTTCGCCGCCAAGCATAGAATCTTCCGGTGTTCGTGAATAATGTTGGCCGTTAGGCGCAGCGGGCGCAATTTTGGAAAGCGTCAATTCCTGGCTGCTTCTCGATATTGAATGCAGCCGGAATATTTTCTCACGTGAAAAGGGGAGTGCATGTCGGACATAGGACTGATGGCAGTCGATTGGGAAGCGCGTCTCGATCCCGGGACGGATGCGGCGGGAACGCCTCCAGCGGGCCAAGGACGCTCTGAATAATTCGACGCTGGATGCTCTTTTTATTTTCCGTCCAGAGGATGCTCGCTACATCACTGGGTACCGGCATCATCTCGGGCCCTGTTTTGTTGTTGGCAACGCCGTAGTAGTGCTTGCTCGAGGCAAGGAGCCCGTCCTTTGGACAATGGACTTCGAGCAGTGCCGCTACCGCATGCCCTGGTTCGACAAGGAACAGTTTCAGCCCCGTGCCAATTTTCGTGAAAAAGGCGGCGCGAAACGGTGGGTGGAACAAGCCGAGGGTTTCTTCGGTTCGTTTGCCGGCAAGCGAGTCGGAATCGATATCTGGGATTTTAGTTTGGAAGCCGCCATCCGGGGAGCTCTGCCCAACACCGAGTTTGCCGATGGCTATCAAAGCGTGCTGATGCGCGCCAAGGAAATCAAAACTCAAGACGAGATCTTATGTCTGAAGATGGCGAACGCGTTCACCGAAGCAGCGCTCGACCGCGCCATCGAAGCCCTGCGTCCTGGGATCAAAGAGTGCGAACTTTTGGCCATTGCCTGGCATACCATGACCGCGTTGGGAAGCGAATGGACGCAGTGCTCGAATATTATTACGTCTGGCCCGAATACCGCGCCCTACCGGCGGTTCACCTCCGATCGCATCATACGCAACGGAGACTTAGTCATCATTGACATCGGGGCGGGCTACAACGGGTACTGGGGAGACCTGACCCGCACATGGGTGTGCGGCAATGTCAAACCAACGGCCGAAATGCGCGACATGCATCAGAAGACCTACGATGCTCTGTTCAATGCCGCTGCCAAAGTGAAGCCCGGCGCGACCAATGCCGAAGTCTTCGAAGCCGCCGTGCCGCACGTGCTTGACAATCTCGGCCATGCGGCGGGACTCTGCCCCTGGGAGAGTCCGCACTTTAGTTATGCTTCGAAGGAAGCGCCGATTGCGCTGAAGGAAGGAATGGTGCTCAACTTCGAGCCTTATGTCGGCAAAGTTGGGGTCGGCGGCATTCGGCTGGAGAACAATCACATCGTGACCCATGACGGCGTGGAAATATACACGACCTACCCGTTCGACGAACGATTGGTGATCGAGCCGCATCGGCTCGATGCCACCACGGGACGGACCCGCCCTTGATGAGCTGATATGACAGACAATTCCGGAGGAGAAGAATTTCCCTCGTTCCGGCTGGATGGACGCGTCGCAGTCATCACCGGAGCGAGTGAAGGCATCGGACGTGCGTTCGCGCTAGCGTACGCGCGGGCCGGCGCCGAAGTCGTCTTAGTTAGCCGGCGTCGCGAGAAGCTGATCGAAGTCCAGCGGCTTGTTGAAGCGGCTGAAGGTAAAGCTCACGTAATTTGCGCGGACCTCAGCAAGTTCGATGACATACGCTCGCTCTCGGAGAGCGTCGGCGATGTGCTTCGCGATAGAGACGTCCGCCTTATCCTCATTAATAATGCGGGATTCGCTTTTACCAAGCCCGCCCTGGATGTGACGGAAGAAGACTGGCACCGCGTCCTCGACCTGCACGCCAAGGGCATGTTTTTCTGCTCGCAGCTGATCGGCAAGATCATGATCGGGCGCAAGTACGGAAAAATCATTAACCTCAGTTCGACATGGTCGGCCAGCACCGACCTCGGGAAGTCCATTTACGGTGCCGCCAAAGCCTCCGTAACTTATCTCACCGCCGCGTTATCGACCGAGTGGGCTCCGCTGGGCGTGCGCGTCAACGCCATCGCTCCCTGTGCCACGCTTAGTGACAACACTCGCATGCACATGCAACAAGATCCAGCCCGCACGAAGCGACTTCTCGCCAGGATCAAGCTCGGCCACTTTCCCGAGCCGGCGGATCTGGCTGGCGCCGCCATTTTTCTCGGGAGTGCCGCCTCGGATTTCATAACCGGCCAGACGCTGTTCGTTGACGGAGGTTGGCACGCCGGGCGGTGACGCGGGCGCATTCCACTTCAACTCGTCCGGAAACACCTGCGAGTCACAAGCGCTATGAAAATCGTAATCACCGATCATCGCTTCCCAAACATCGACCAGGAAACCCTCGCCGCAAATGCGCTGGGTTGGAATTTGACCGTGGGGCAGGCAACGACAGAAGCTGAACTGATTACGCTTTGCCAGGATGCAGACGGCGTGCTCGCCGGCCGGGCTCAAATCAACAAGAACGTAATTGCTGAGATGAAGCGCTGCCGCATCATCGTGCGCTACGGAATTGGCGTGGAAACGATCGACGTTGCGGCGGCGTCAGCACGCGGAATCATGGTCGCCAATGTGCCGGATTACTGTATCGACGAAGTTTCCGATCATGCGCTGGCGCTGTTGCTGTTAATCAGCCGGCAGATCATCGCGGCGATGACGCTAGCCGCTAAACAGCCCTGGTCGATCGCCAAGATGCCTCCTCTGCACCGGCTCCGCGGCCAGGTTTGCGGCCTCTTTGGTTTTGGCCGGATCGGCTCGCTCCTGGCCCGCAAAGTACAACCGCTGGGGATGCGCGTCGTCGTCCACGATCCTTATTTGCAGGCGAAGCAGGCGGCAAATTGCGGCGTCGAACTGTGTTCATTCGATGATCTTCTGGAACTGTCGGACTACATTTCCTTGCACGCTCCGCTGACCAGCGAAACCCATCATCGTTTTGGAGAAGCCGCATTCGCCAAGATGAAATCCACGGCCTCGATCGTAAACGCCGCCCGCGGTGAACTGATTGATCAGGACGCGCTCTTAGCCGCACTCGATTCTGGACAAATCGCTGGAGCTGCGCTCGACGTGCTGGATTCCACAGCGGCGGCCGCCTCTGTTTTAAATCACCCGAAGATCATCCTCACGCCGCACTCAGCGTGGCTCAGTGAAGAAGCGCGGACGACTCTACAAGCCAGCGCTGTCGCGCAGGTCATCGCCGCCCTGAAGGGTGAAAAGCCATACGGACTCCTCAACCCCGCCTGATTTCCGGTTTGTCTGCAGAGGCACGATCTTTTTTGTTCCTCTGAATTCAATGCTTGGAAACTTCGCTAAGACTACACTGGCACACATCAGAATTTTCAAGCCTACCGAACCTTAAAGGAAATTAATTGTCGTTTAATGCTTCCGAGTAGACCCTCTCTTATAGTCCCCGCCGTTGGACTTAGATCCGTTCGAACCACGTGGTGTGGTTGTGCCGAATCCTGTGTGCAGATCGCGCTCCGATTTCTAGACGATAGTCACTTGGCTGCGGCGATTTTTCGAAGGGCAATGAAAGGAACTAAGGCAAAAATGCAAACAGCAAGTCGGCGAGCAGCTGGAAAGGCGTTGCTATCAATCGTGATTGGAGTATTGGCCGTTTCTGGCGCCGTACTGGCGCGAGGAGACGCTGACTCCGGTCCCATCGCAGTTGCTAAATCTGGATTTCTATATGTCGGAGGCCGGGAATTTTCTCATCGGGGTCAAACCTCAATCGTTGACCAGATGTATGTCCAGTATCAAATTCCCGCGAAAGTCACATCGCCCTATCCGATCGTCATGATTCACGGCACTTTTCAAAGTGGAACCATTTACATGGGCACGCCGGACGGGAGGGAGGGCTGGGCCGAGTATTTCCTGCGGCACGGCTATCCTGTCTACGTTGTGGACCAGGTTGCACGGGGCAGGTCGCCCTACAACGCCGACGCGGACGGTCCTCTGGAAAACATCACCGTGGACATGATGCAGCACCGATTTGCTGCAGTCGAGCGCTTCAATCTTTTTCCGCAAGCGCATCTGCACACGCAGTGGCCCGGAACCGCCACGCCCGGTGATCCGGTGTTCGATCAATTGTGGATGTCCCAGATGCCTTCCATGATCTCGGACAATGCGAGCATCGATGAAAATAACCGCGCGGATGGAGTCGCCTTGTTGCGCAAGATTGGGCCTGCGATTCTTTTGACACATTCGCGCTCCGGGGATTTTGGCTGGGAAATTGCGGACGACGCCCCTGAACTGGTAAAGGGAATCGTTTCTGTGGAACCGTGGGGGCCGCCTTGCTATCGGGCCATCGTCGAACACCTCGAACAGATCTTTCAAGACAATCCGCCCAAAATCACGCGGCCATTCGTGGAAGCAAAGTGGGGACTAACGGTGGACCACTTGACGTACGATCCGCCGGTCCACGATTTGGCCGACCTTGCACCGAAGCGGGAAGATAAGCCGCAGGGCCCTGATCTTGTGCGCTGCTGGTTTGCAACTTCGCCTCACCGGCTACCCCATCTGGTTGGCATACCCGAAGCGATCATCGCGGGCGAGGCGTCTTTTCATGCAGCGTTTGACCACTGCACGTCGCAATACTTGACGCAGGCGGGTGTAGCGAACGATTTGATTTTGCTTGGCGACCACGGCATTCACGGCAACACGCACCTGATGATGATCGAAAAGAATAATCTCGAGATCGCGGCTTTGATAGACGACTGGGTCAGAAAACACGTGAAGTGAGGGTTTGCGCTGCCACTGCGTTGAAAATTGTGCCGGCTCTTGTTCATCCGGCGGGTTCCGCCGCGCAACGATACGACATTCGCCTTCGAGTTTTTCAAAGGCGCCGGCAGTCCAGGGAGTGAAGTTTCGATGAAACAGGCTCTGCTCTTCGCGCTTCTGTCGGTTTCCTTTGTCGCCGTTGTTCCTCGCCAAGAAGCCGCAGTAAACCAGCAAAACGAGGCCATCGAAAAAGAAATCGTCGACATCGAGCACCAGAGAGATCAGGCGATCCAAGACCGCGACATGCGCGCACTTGATCGCATCCACGCCGACGATTTTACTTTTGTCAACACGCGAGGGGGAGTCCTCAGCAAGTCAGAGTACTTGGATGAGATCCGCACCGGGGCGCTAAAATTCTTGTCCTTCAAACAAGACGATTACCGCTTCCAGGTTTACGGGGACGCGGTGGTCCTGACCGGGCGCTCCAGTGGAGTCGTGGAATATCACGGGAAAGTCAATGAGTTGCCGCGGCGATTCACCATGGTTTACGTCAGGGACCACGGGCGCTGGCGGCTGGCGACCTATCACGGAACAACCATCGCGGAGTAATAATTGAATTCCTTTCCGCCCTTGGCCGTGCAGCCGCGCCACGGGCTTTCGTGGTCGCCAGCGCACGCAGGGTTAACGACACAATGATCAGGGATCAAGTCCATCGAATGTTGAAAATAACTCACAAATCGCGGTTTTCCATAACTCTCGGAATTCCCTACGCTGTTAGAAAAAGACCGGTAGTCGCCCAGATCCGTACGTCGTTCGCTCAAGTCGGGACCACAGACAAAACGCCGTCTACACTCCCGCGCGCCGTTCTTGCGTCATGCTGGCTCGCAGCGCTCTGTTTGTTTGTGTTCGTGTTTGGGGCTTCGGCACAGGAGCGCACGCTCGACGAGCTTAAGACTGAGGTGCAATCGCGGGCAGAACGTCAGGCCTACCCTTGCGAGGGCCTCAAGCCCGACGAAGTGCAGGAAGCCCTGGCACAGCTCAAAAGTCTTGCGCCCGACGATTGGGCCGCGGCTTGGAGTTCGCTCGGCGACCGTTACATGCAGAAAGCTTCAGGAGAGGCGTCGTCGCCGGCGCTAGCGGATAAAGATTTTATTCAAGCGTGGATTTATTACAACTTCGCCCGCTGGCCCGCTCTCACTTCCCCTGGAAAGCAGGCGGCCTATCAGAAAGCGCTCGATGCCTACAGGGCGCATGGCCGCCTGCTCCACCCCCCGTTGGAAGTTGTGGAGATACCTTTTGAAGGGAGTGAAATTACGGCTTATGTTCGGATGCCCGCGCACAAGACGCCGGCCCCGATCGTGATTGTGATTCCCGGGTTGGACCGCGGCAAAGAGAATATGGCGGAAAGCGTTCGTCCCCTGATCGATTCTGGAATCGGGTACCTCGTGCTCGACGCCCCGGGCACAGGCCAAGCGCCGATTAAGGCCAGTCCGAACGCCGGACGCATGCTGGTGCAGGCGATTGACTATGCTCTGCAACGGCCCGATGTTGATAAAGACCGCGTAGCTGTTTACGGTGTCAGCTTCGGTGCCTTCTGGTCCGCGGAACTCGCCGCCACCGAAAAAAAACGCCTGCGCGCCGTGGTCGCTCAGTCACCTCCGGTGCATGACGCGTTCCAGCGTTCCAAAACGATGGAGATGCCTAAGAACAGGGAATTCCTTTTCGATTACGCACAAGCTTATATGTCCATGTTTGGAGTTTCGACGCTCGCGGAACTGGCGGACGTACGCGAAACGATGTCGCTCAAGACCCGCGGGCTTCTCGATCGGCCCACGGCTCCGATGTTGGTGATTGGCGGTGCGCTCGACACTCAGGTTCCGATCTCCGACATAGATTTGCTTTTGAATAGCGGGCAAACACCCAAAGATGCATGGATCAACCCGCAAGGCGGCCATATGGGGCGCGACGCCCAAGGGTGGACCAATCCGAGAATTTTTGAAACGGTGACTGCACCGTGGCTTTTGCGGATGCTGACGGACCATCGAGAATAGGCGAGTGGTCGTCCATTCGAAAGGCTTGAGAGGTGCGGCATACATGTCCGCAGGAGGACCGAAATGACGTCGCGCATAGCGAAACTCACGATTGTGGTTGCGCTGTTTCTGTGCGGTACCCGTGCGATAGCGCAAGATCCCAGGCCCTATGGCCCGCCGGTTGGAGTCGAGGATGCCAAAAAAGCGGCTGCCGCGGCGGTGGCCACGGCCCAAAAAAACAATTGGCTTATGGCGGTAGCCGTCGTGGATCCCAGCGGCACTCTGGTGTACTACGAGAAAATGGACAACACACAGACGGGGAGCGCGCAAATCGCAATTGACAAAGCACGCACATCGGCTCTTTTCAAGCGGCCAAGCAAAGTGTTTGAAGATCTGGTGGCCGGCGGAGGCACCGGCCTTCGATTTCTAGGTTTGTCCGGCGCGATGCCGATTGGCGGCGGTATTCCACTCATCTCCCATAACCAGTTCATCGGCGCGATCGGCGTCTCCGGCGATAGCAGCGACCATGACGCCATTTGTGCGCAAGCCGGGGCCAGTGTCATTAAGTGACCCGGGCGGAGTTGCCGGTGTTTCGTATATTTTCGTGGTTCGATATCTCTCGATGATTTCGCCTTCCACGTTTCGCAGCCGGCTGACGCAATGGAATCGCAGGTATCTCCTCTATTCCGGCGCCGAGACTTAGCATGGAGTTTCTTGGCCACTTCCGCCGGCTCACCTCGGCGCAGCGCAATACTTTCATCGCTTGCTTCCTGGGTTGGTCGCTCGACGCCTTCGATTTCTTCATCTTGATTTTTTGCGTCAGTGCGATTGCCACCGAATTTCATGCGAAGGTTTCTGCGATTGCGCAAGCGGTTTTCTTGACGCTCGCCATGCGCCCGATCGGCGCGTTCCTGTTCGGATTCATGGCCGATCGTTTCGGCCGCCGTCCGACATTGATGCTGGACATCATTGCTTTTTCGGTTTTCGAGCTGGCTTCCGCGTTGGCGCCGTCGCTGAAAATCTTTCTGATCATGCGCGCGTGCTTTGGAGTGGCCATGGGCGGCGAGTGGGGCGTCGGAGCTGCTTTGGTCTTTGAAACGTTGCCCGCGCAAGGGCGCGGTTTTTTTTCAGGATTTCTGCAGGAAGGCTACGTCGTGGGCTATTTGCTTGCGGCACTGGCCTATGGCGCGATCTTTCCGATCGTGGGCTGGCGTGGCATGTTCGTGATCGGGGCTTTGCCAGCGTTTTTGATAATTTACATACGCAGCAAAGTCAAAGAATCGCCCGCCTGGCTGTCGGGCCGTGGACCGAAACGGGCCCAACGGCATCTCGGCAAAGACATTCGCTCCTATCTCGGCAGTTTCCTGTTCCTCGTGGTCCTCATGTTTGCCTTTAATTTGTTTAGCCACGGCACGCAAGATCTCTATCCGACGTTCCTCCAAGTAAATCATGGGCTCTCACCCCGAACCGTGGGAGAAGTAGCCGTCATTTACAATATTGGCGCGCTTCTGGGCGGAATTTTGTTTGGAACCTGGTCGGAGCGTATCGGCCGAAGAAAGACAATTATTCTGGCGTCCTTACTGGCGCTCCCGATCATCCCGCTGTGGGCCTTCTCGCGCACGGTTCCCATGCTCGCTCTTGGTGGATTCGCCATGCAATTCATGGTGCAAGGCGCCTGGGGCGTGATTCCCGCTCATCTGAATGAATTATCGCCTCCTGCGGTTCGCGCGACTTTTCCGGGCTTGGCATATCAACTCGGTAACCTGCTGGCCTCGGGAAATTCTGTGATTCAGGCCAAACTCACCGAACAACACTACGGCGGCAATTACGCCGTCGTGCTGGCCTGGACGGTAGTCATCGTCGCCACTTTGGTCGCCGTGGTGACCGCCTGCGGACGAGAAGCAAAAGGTGCGGATCTGTCGGACACGAGTTGAATCGGCGCTTGATTTCCGCGTTTTCCGATTTGTTCATTTCTTCTACGGCGCGCTCGCTCCCGCGACGCACCTTCACCTAAAACAGACCAGCTTCGCTCTCTTCTTTCGATGCCACGCCGCCACGATTGTTTCCCTAGGTATCGAACACATGAGGACGGCCGCTCGAACGGCGTGAACTATCAGAGCCGTTTTCACATAAGTTTCGTAGTTCTGCGGAATTAATCTGAAAACTACGTATCTCGCTTTATTGAGGAGTCGCGCGACAGCAACACCTTAATATAAATTAATTCTGATTTCATGTCAGTCCGCGATTCAGATGCTAGTCTCCGCGGCGTTTGGTTATCGCTCTGATTTAAGTTTCTGATGGATCAACTCAAAAATGCCGATTGCGTATCCATGAGGAAAGGAATCCGCGCGAAAAATGGGGGCACAACGATGCGATGTCTGAGCGCCGCACGGGGTCGATTCCTGGGCCTTCAATTGACGGTCATTGTGTTGTGCGCAGCCTTCGCTGCGTCGCCGGCCTTCGGACAGGTAGGCGGAGCGACGTTGAGTGGAACCGTGAGCGATTCGTCCGGCGCCATTTTGCCAAATGCTCAAATCTCAATTCGGAACGTATCCACCGGACTGATCAGGACAGTCACGTCAGACTCGGATGGCCTTTACACCGCTCCAAACCTGCTTCCGGGTGCGTATGAAATCACCGCCTCCGCATCGGGCTTCGCCAGTTTAGTCAAGACTGGCGTCGTTCTGACCATCGGCGTTCAGCAGGTTCAAAACATCCAACTGCAACTGGGTCAAGTAGCTCAAAAGGTGGAAGTGACAAGTCAGAGTCCGAATGTGGAATTAGCCAACCCCACGATTAGCGCTTCTGTGGACTCGACCACCGTTCGAGAGCTACCCCTGAACGGCCGCGACTGGACTCAGCTTGCCACTCTTCAGCCCGGCGTGCTGTCGGTCGCATCCTTGCAACCGAGCCTCGCCGCCGGCGAACAAAGAGCGGCCCGCGGCTTTGGCGTGCAGATGGCAATTTCCGGTATTCGGCCGCAACAGAATGGTTATTACATCGACGGCATCAACGTAAATGACTACGCTGGTGGCGGCCCGGGCAGCGTTCTGGGCGGCACGCTCGGCGTAGATGCGATTCAGGAGTTTTCAGTTCTAACAAGCAACTATACTGCTGAATACGGTAGAACCTCCGGTGGTGTCATCAACGCCATCACGCGCTCGGGCACCAACGACTACCATGGCAACGCCTATGAGTTCCTGCGCAACAGCGCGCTGGACGCGAGAAATTATTTTGACGGCGCGACGATTCCCGGGTTCCGACGGAATCAGTTCGGCGGATCTGTTGGCGGACCGATCCAGAAGCAGCGCCTATTTTTCTTTGGGGATTACGAAGGGCTCCGCCAGGATCTGGGCACCACTACCGTGGATACGGTCCCATCGCCCGACGCCCGCAACGGAATTATTCACAACACCGACGGGACCACCACCATTGTCGCGGTTAACCCCTTGGTGCAACCCTTTCTAGGTTTGTGGGCGCTGCCGAACGGACCTCTGTTGAGTCCCGGGAACACCGGAATTTATACCTTTGCGGGCAGCCAGATTACGAACGAGGACTTCGGTACGGGCCGAATCGACTACAAGATCTCGGACCAGGATAGCCTGTTTGGAAGTTACCGCTATGATGCAGGCGTCCTGACCTTTCCCGATACGCTCAACACCGTAATCCTCGGCGATCGGACGAAGAGTCAGATCGTCTCCATCGGGGAGGACCACATTGTCAGCCCGCAATTGCTCAACTCCGTGCGAATCGGTCTCAACAGGAACGGCGCTCAGGACCTTAGCTTAAGCGCCATCAATCCGCTAGCGGGAGATCCCGCTTTGGGTTCAGTGCCCGGGCAGAATGCCGCTCAAATCTCGTTCCCGGGAGTGACGGCCTTTCCAGGAGGTGTGGACTCCGGAACGAGAGTTAAGAAGACATTAAACGCCTTTCAGGGCTATGACGATGTCTTCCTCACCAAGGGAATTCAAAGCATCAAGTTTGGAGTCAGCTTCGAGTATGACCAAATGAATGAGGAAACGATTTCGACGGCCGGCGGGAAATTTTCACTGGGCTCTCTGACGGCTTTTCTCACCAACAATCCAAAGTCGTTCTCTGCGGGTCTTCCGGAGACGATCACTCCCCGCAACCTTCGGCAAAATATCTTTGGAGGCTATGTCCAAGACGACATTCGCTGGCACCCCAACCTCACGTTTAACTTGGGACTGCGGTACGAAATGGCATCCACTCCGTCCGAAATCCGCGGCAAGTTGGCTGCGCTCGGAGTAATCACGGATCCAGCTGCGCATCTGGGCGCTCCGCTCTTTTCAAATCCTACTTTCCGCAATTTTGAGCCGCGCGTAGGCTTTGCCTGGGACCCCTTCCGCGACGGCAGGACGTCGATTCGCGGCGCTTTTGGGATGTTTGACGTTCTTCCCCTACTCCAACAGTATTCCTCCAATGAGGCCAACACCGCCCCTTTCTTTCTCTCCGGTACGGCAAAGAATTTACCACCGGGATCGTTCCCGACCGAAGCGTATTCGCTGCTCAGCGCTACGTCCAACCTGCGCACGTCTTACATACAGGACAATCCCTCGCGCAGCTACGTCATGCAGTGGAACTTGAATGTTCAACGCCAGCTCACACCTGACCTTACAGCCTCGGTGGCATACGTGGGAAGCGCCGGTGTGCACCTGCCATTCCATATGGATGACGGGAACATGGTGTTACCGACAGCAACTTCTGCAGGAGATCTCTGGCCGCAAGCGATCGGCAGCGGGGACCTGCTGAATCCCAATATCGGCCGAATTGATTACTTGGACTGGAGAACTAGCTCCAACTACAACGCGCTCGAGGTGGGGCTGATCAAGAAAATGAGCAAGGGCTTCCAGGTCCAAGGCTCTTATACCTGGAGCAGATCGATTGATGACGGCTCGGCGACCACGATTAGCGATCCCTTCGCGAACTCGATTACCAGCCTGCTCTTCTTTGACCGCTCTCTATTTCGCGGGCCGTCCGACTTCAACGTCGGCCAGAATCTCGTCGTGAACTACTTATGGGAAATCCCGACTCCAAATTCGCTAGCCGGCCCCGCCGCGTGGCTGGCTCGCGGCTGGCAGATAGGCGGCATCTTCGAGATCAGCAGCGGGCTTCCGTTCACCCCTCTAATCGGAGGCGATCCGCTGGGACAAAACAACACCGATCCATTTGACTACCCCGATCGCCTGCGCGGGCCGGGGTGCAATTCTCTAATCAACCAGGGGAACGTGAACAGTTACATCAAGCTTAGTTGTTTCGGGCTCCCCGTTCCGACGCCCGCGATTGCCTCGCAGTGCACACCTTTTTCCGCGGCGCCCGGCACCTGCCAGAACCTCATCGGCAACGGAGGCCGCAACGAAATTGTGGGACCGGGTCTGGTGAACTTCGATTTCTCGATGGTCAAGAACACCTACGTTAAAGAGAATTTCAATGTGCAGTTCCGAGCCGAGTTCTTCAATATATTCAATCGCGCCAATTTCTCGTCTCCCATCGCGAATGACACGCTGTTCGATCAAACTGGCACTCCCATCGCCGGTGCAGGTTTGATCACGCAAACCTCGACCACCAGCAGGCAAGTCCAGTTCGCTGTGAAGTTAATATGGTGACATTCGCAGCCGAGGGCGTCTAAATATCCGTGCGGCATTTCGTAACGTTTCGGAAGGCTGCAACGAATCGCTCTTGAGGCGTTGCGCCAGAACTAGATTGTGGGCCTGGGAGGGCATCTACGATGAGACAGGTTTGTTTACCAATTGCATTGATGATTTTGATCGCTGGAACAGTGAATGCCCAGCAAACCCCTGCCGATAAAGCAGCGAAAGATCAGCAGGCTATCGCCGAAATCACCAAAATCGAAAAAGACAAGATCCCGCTGCTGGTTAATAGTGGCCCCGCAGCCGCGGACTGGTTTGATAGCCACAACGCCGACGATCTGGCGTACCAAGATCCCGATGCTGGCATCCTCACGAAAGCGCAAGTTTCCGCGCAACTGCGCGCCGGAACTCGCAAGCCTTCCTCCATTAAGCAGTATGACCATCGCGTCCGCGTATATGGCGATGGCGATGTGGCTGTGGTCACTTATCTAGGAGACGTTACCGGCAAGAAGGACAAAACCGGAAAGACCCTAACCTTCGTTTCCCATGAGGCGACTACCGATGTGTGGGTCAAACAGGATGGCACTTGGAAAAGAGTAGTTCACGCCGTGACTCGAATCCCGACGGACTAGCTCATCGAGCTTGCGAGGTCGCATTATGAAACTGCTTTTCCCCGCGGGGATTTTCGCATCTTTGGTGATCGTATTTCTCTGCCAGCCGGCTGCGCCTGCGCCAGATGGTGGCTACAAGCTCATCAAGTCGTACTCACTAAAAGGAGAAGGCGGGTGGGATTCCATCACTCTAGATCCCTCGTCTCGCCGGCTCTACCTTTCACATACCGCTCAAGTCCACGTCGTAGATGCCGACACGGGGACCTGGATCGCCGATATTGGCAATCTTCAACTTGCTCACGGGACGGTGTTGATCAAGGGACTGGATCGCGGATTCATTAGCGATGGCGGCGCAGATCACGTTGTGATTTTTTCGCTGCAGACACTGCAGACGATCGGCGAAGTAAAGACAGGCGGTAACCCGGACTGCATCATCTACGATCCGGTTTCTCAGCACATCTTCACTTTCAACGGGAGAACGCATGACGCTACAGTGATCAACCCCGTCGACGGCAGCGTAGTGGCCACGATTCCCATGGGGGGGCGCCCGGAATTCGCTGTCGCCGATGGCAAAGGCACGATATACGTCAACATTCGGGACACCAACGAAGTCGCAGCGCTTGATTCTCATACGCTTCTCATCAAGTCCCGCTGGCCCATCGCGCCAGCAGCGATGCCCACGGCGCTAACGATGGACGAAGAACACCGCTTGTTATTCATTGGAGGGCGCAACAAGGTATTTGCGATCATGGATGCCAACAGCGGCAAGATCATCCAAACATTTCCGATTGATAATGGCGTGGACACGAACATTTATGATCCCGACCGCCGCCTCGTGTTCAGTTCAGACCGCGCCGGGAGCATTCACATTTTTCACGAAGACTCCCCCCGCAAATTCAGCTTCGTCGAAACCGTTACGACGCAACCCGGCGCTCACACCATGGCCTTCGATCCCAAGACAACCGAGCTGTTCCTCGATACCGCAGATTTTGACCCCGGCACAGTACCCGAAAGCAGCGCAAAGACCCCACTGCCGAACGTGTTCGATCACCCTGCTGGCGGCTTCCATTCGATGGGGATTGTTCGTCCAGGCACTTTCCGGTTGCTGGTTTACGGACGCTGACGACAAGGCCCGGGCCTCGCGCGCGATCGTGGGATCGGGTCCTCTGTGTTGATAGTGTCAATGCAGTTTCAGCTTGCGCGGGATTCTCTCCCTGCCGTATTCGCCGGTAGGACTTCGGCACTCGCAACGATACCTTAATGAAAATTAACTCTGATTTCATTTCTTCACTGCAGCTCGATGCTAGCATTCGCGCTGCTCGAAGGCACGATCTGCGATGTCGGAAAGGACCCCGGAGTTATGCGTCGTGAAGTCGTGGTTTCAGTCGTTACCGTTCTTATCGCTATCGTAATCTCATCGCAGTTCGCAGCCACCGGCCAGACATCCGCGAAGGCGGCTTTGAGTGGTGTGGTGAGTTCTTCGGCCGAAGGGCCGATGGAAGGTGTGCTCGTCAGTGCGAAGCAGCTCGACGGCGGTATCCGCGTTACTGTCGTCAGCGATAACAAAGGTCGTTACAGCTTTCCGCCCAACGAACTGCCGGAAGGAAAGTACAAGCTTTCCGTAAGAGCTGTGGGATACGACTTGTCGCAGCCGGAATTGACCGTCGAAGTCGGACAGCAACCCGCCACGGCCGATCTCACCCTTAAAAAGTCCCGTGATCTCGCATCTCAGCTAAGTTCGGCTGAATGGCTGATGAGTGTTCCCGGCACGGCCGAGCAAAAAAACGAACTATTTAAGTGCGTCTTGTGCCACACCGCCTACCCGATCGTAAGCAGCAGGTACGATCCATCGGGCTGGCTGGTGACAATCAATCGCATGCGGAACTATGGGCCCGCCAGTTCCATCGGAAAGCCGCAAATGTTGCCCTTCCATCAGCAGCGGCATCCCGGAGATGTGGAATTTGCAAAATATCTCAGCTCTATAAACCTGAGCGCCACATCGCAATGGGCCTTTGAACTCAAGACCATGCCGCGGCCACACGGCGATGCCACCAAGGTTGTAGTCACCGAGTACGATTTGCCCAGGCCAGACGCGCAGCCTCACGACGCAGTGATGGATTCCGAAGGGATGATCTGGTACGACGATTTCGCCGAGCCGATTTTGGGCCGCCTGGACCCCCGCACCGGCAAAACGAAAGAATGGACGCTTCCCGAAATAAGACCTGGTTTTCCCGGCGGATCTTTGGATTTGGAACTCGACCGGGACGGCAATCCTTGGATTGGAAGGTTATTACAGGCCGGCGTCGCAAAGTTCGACAAAAATACCGAGAAGATCACCAGCTGGAGCTTGCCGGCTGAATATCTCAATGCCAAGTCGCGCGTGCCGTTTCTGGCGTTTGGCCCAGGAGAGACGGTGTGGTTCGTCGACACCTGGAACCGGACGATGAACCTGCTGGACCCCAAGACGGGACACGTGGATCACTATCGCGCGTATCCGGATTGGGTTCCCTCGGCGATTGATATGGGTTCGGGCAACAAAGGCCCGGAACCGCACGGCCATTTCATCTATGGAATAAACGCGGACTCGAAAGGTGTCGGCTATTTCGCGGACATGTCGGGGGGCAACATCGGCGTCATCGATCCAAAAACCGGGAAAAGCTCCCTGTATCCGACACCCTCGGTGAATTCTGGTCCCCGCCGCATGCATTTTGACGCGGAAGACAAGCTCTGGTTCGCCGAGAATTACGCCTTCAAGATCGCGCTGTTTGACCCGAAAACCAAGCAGTTTCGTGAATGGGACGACCCCACGCCCTGGGACAGTCCCTACGACACGGCGCCCGACGCCAAAGGTTTCGTTTGGACAGGCGGAATGGTAACGGATTTGGTAACCCGGCTGAATCCGAAGTCGGGAGAAATCACGCAGTATTTGCTGCCCACCTTGGGCGCAAACATTCGTCGCGCCGATGTCGATAATTCAACGCAGTACCCGAGCTTTGTCGTCGGTGAAAATCATCAAGCAAAAATCGCGATCGTGCAGCCGCTGAATTAGCGCTTTCGCCCGAAGGCGGGTCTATGCCCACAGTCTGTGATAGCCGGTACACTGCGCCTTTCGGCGGCAGTGGGTATTATCTTGCACACCGACGCAAGACCACGCGCGTTCGCCGGCCGCCGCGGACCGTAGTCTGGAAGTATTTTTACAGCGTGGCCTTGTTGTTTTTCCTTTTCTCCCGCACGTCGCCCGCTGCCGACAATATCTTCCAGATCATCAAGGTCGGCGACGGCGTTTACGCGGCGATTGCCAAACCCACTTTCCGCCTCAACTGCAACGCAGCGATCATCGTGCAGGATGACGGGGTAGTGGTGGTGGACTCCGAGTCGATACCGTCGGCGGCCCGCGAAGTGATCGCGGCGATCAAGGGCATCACCGATAAGCCCGTGAAATTTCTGGTCATCACGCATTTTCACGGAGACCATTTTCAAGGTGCTCAGGCCTACCTGAACGAGTGGCCTGGCGTGCAGGTGATATCGTCGGGCGCGACGCGGGAAGACATCGCAAAGCGCGGTATCCCGCGAATGCGCCGGGAAACGCTGGGTTTGCCCGCGCGCATCGAAAACCTGAAAGCTGACCTGCAGCGAGCCAGCAGCGAAAGGGAGAAGGCGCAGATTCAGAAAAATATCGATCAGGCCGAGGCGTATTTTTCTGAATTAAAGGACGTGCAGGGGGTTCTTCCGTCTCTGACCGTGGACCATGAACTTACTTTGCAAAGCAGATCACACAGCGTGCAGATCATGTGGCTGGGCTTGGCGCATACGGACGGAGATTTGTTCGTGTATGTGCCGGACGCGAAGGTAATAGCGACGGGCGACGCTCTGCACAGCGGAACTCCCTCGATGACCGATGCTTATCCCTACGAATGGGTTCGAACACTGGATGCTGCCGAAACCTTGAACTTCGACACTGTAATCGGAGGTCATGGTGACGTAATGCACGGCAAAGCAATGTTCGAAGTCTGGAAGCAATTTTTCACCGACCTGATGGCGGGAGTTGCGAAGGTCAGTGCTTCGGGAGGAACGCTGGCCGAAGCCCGGCAGGGTTTAGGTCCGGCGCTCATCGCGAAATATGGGCAAAAGTTCGAAAGCATCCCGGCGCCATTTTCGCAAACCGTGTATGCCAACATTGATATAGCGTTCCGAATTGTTTGTGGACGGCTGACACAGTGAAGCGAACGAAAGCAATCTGTCGGTTGAGCGCAACTGAACGCAACGCTCGCATACGGCGCTACTTGGCCGGATATTTTCGGTCGCCTTAGCCTTCGGAAGCTCGTGTCATGGACGGTCGATGAAATTCGTTCGGTACAACGGCGGTCACCTCGGCGTCTTGCGTGATGATCTGGTTCACGATGTGACTCTCGCGACGGGCTCGCACGCAGCAGCCTGGCCGCCTGTAAACATGGTGCAACTCATCGCGAACTTCGACGCCCTACTACCCCAAATCAAAACGGCGCTAACGGGTGCCGGCGTTCCGGTCGAGGAAGTGCATCTGGAAGCTCCGATCCTGTGGCCGAATAAACTCATCGCCTACCCCGTGAATTTCGTGGCCCATGGTGAAGAAAGAAACGTCGCGCTACGAGCCGATACCAACGGTTTCTTTCTCAAAGCCGCCTCGTCATTGAGCGGGCCTCGCGATCCAATTATTTTGCCGAATCTTCCCGGCCGCGAAATCCACCACGAATGTGAACTGGCGATCATTATCGGCAGGACAGGCCGCCAAATCGCCACGTCGGAAGCTCTCGACTATGTCTTCGGTTACGCCTGCCTCATTGATGTTACCTTGCGGGGCAAGGAAGATCGCGTGATGCGCAAATCGTATGACACGTTTACTCCAATCGGCCCGGCCATCGTGACGAGCGACGAGGTAGGCAACCCGGGCGCTCTGGACCTCAGGCTGTGGGTGAATTCCGAACTTCGTCAGCACGCGAATACCCGAGATCTCATACTGGACGTTCCCGGCATGATCTCGATGGCCTCTTCCGTCGCCACACTTTATCCCGGAGATGTCATCGCGTCTGGCACGCCGGCTGGTGTGGGACCGATCAAGAGCGGCGATCGCGTCACGATCGAAATCGAGCGCGTAGGTCAGATGTCAGTCGCCGTAGAGCAGGGCAACGGTAGCGCCAATCTGGATGCTCCTGTTGAAGGGTAAGGGGACTGCGGATGCTTAGGCTAGCTCTTCGCATGACACACCCCAGGTGTGCCGCTGCTGTTGCTGGTAGCTGGCTCTTTGCGACCAAGGCGGGAACGTTGTCAACTTGGCCGCCATATATAATGGATGGCGATGACGAACATTTGCGTTCGTCGATCGGACTAGGGACCTAAGCGTAGCTCTAGAAACGCTTGGCCTGCGCTGGTCGATGATGCGGTGGTCTGCCCGGTACCCAGTCCCATCAACTCATCCTCGACGAGAAACGGTACAACCTTGGTGAGGTGCACCACCACCACCACCACCACCACCTCCTCCTCCTCCTCACCACTGGTAAGACCGGTCACGCGTTTTCTCTTACGCAAGCGGTGCGCCCTGGCGGGTCACGGGAGTCGCACGAGTTGAATTGAGAGGCGGAGTCGCCGCGTTCACGAGCGGGCAAAGTCGACAAGCGGCTTCAAATCGTTTTCGTTTTCGTCGAGCGCGCGGAGCGCCGCGAGATATCTGCTGCGGGGATCACCTTGCGCGACGAGGTCTTTACCGGCTCCCCAAGTGAATTCGGCCTGGCCGTACTTTACGGCGACGACGTCGGCGATCATTCGCGCGTGGCGGCCGTTTCCATTTGCGAACGGATGAATTCTCGTCAGTTGGTGATGAAAACGAAGCAGCGCTTCGTCGGCCGGGAACGTCTCGTTTTCCAGCCAGTATCGCGTGTTGCCAAGGAGCTGGGGAATTCGCTGGACGATTTCTCTCGGATCGCATCCAATGTTTCGCTCCGTTTGCCGATATGTGCCGGCCCACTTCCAGACGTTGTCGAACATGCGGTGATGCAGGTCTCGGACATACCTTTCATCCAAAGGGTCGAGAGATTTCATCGTCCGACCGTCAAACGCCCACTCGCGCGCCGACAATATGTTGAGCGCTTCGTATTCATTGAGCTCGCCGATGGTGCTGATGCGGGGAATGAGTTGCTCGGCTTCTTCCGGCCGAATCGGAGTATTCCCGTCCGCGTACTTGTGACTGAGGACGAAATTCATCGGGTCTTGTTGCGATTCAAGCGGCGCTGCGCCTCGTCCTCGGTCAGTTGGTGGGCGTTTTCGGGCTTCTGGTCTTCGAGTGCCATTGTATGAACGACGCTTTTGACATCATGAGCGACTCGCTCGCGAGTGGGTACTTCGGCGAGTTGGGCGAACGAGCCGGACTTCGGCACCAGTACATAAACGAGCTCGCACCCCATGGCTCCGGCAACTCGCCGGAGGGCGCGGAGCGTGATGCGGTCTTCGGCTTCGGAGCGTTCAAACTGTTGAATGGCCTGTCCCGATGCCCGCATTTTTTTGCCGACTTGGCGCTGGCTGAGGCCAAGCGCCTCGCGCACGGAGGCGATCCACCCGCCCGAAGGGCGAGGTGGCAGACTACGCTCGAGCTCAAGGTTTCGGTCTAACTGCGAGAGTCGTAACTGTCGGAATTCACGTTTCATAATAGTCCATGTCAATGTATAACTTGCCAGAAAAACGATAGTTGTCAAGTCATATCTTGTCGCATTGTTTAAATAGGACAAGTTATATATTGACAGTTTATAGCAAAATGACAAGTTGTAACTTGAATGTTTGTCAACGGACTGCTTTGCGAGCGAGCGTCGCTTCCAATTCCACGCGCCCAGGCGGATCTTCGGAAACAGCCAAGACGCAATCACAGCCTTCGATCACCATGATCTCCGCCGAATAGAACGTATCGATGGCTTCGCCGGAGCGCTTGCGGAAGCGAGTGATGCGGTTCGTTACGCGGCCTTGCTCGCGAATCACGTCCAGTGTTTTCATCCGTTCGCCGGGGTTATCCCAGATCCCGATATCAAACACGGTACGGCCGAGAAGCTCCTGGCGCGTATATCCGTAGCGGCGCTCGAATGCTTCGTTTACATCCAGGAAGCGTCCCTCGTCGACGGTGGTAATGGAAAAAGCGATGGGGCTCGATCGGAAGACTCTGGTAAATTTTTCTTCGGAGAGTTCGCGACCTTCCTGTGCTTGCCGCAAGGCGTTCTGGGTTAGCTCGAGATCCTCGAGCCGGTGCTCAAGTTCCGCGCCGTAGATTTCCGCACGTTCGTAGAGGCGCGCATTCTGGATGGCGACCGCGGCGGGAATCGAGAGCGACTTCGCCAAGCGCAAATGTTCCGGCGAGAATGCTTGCGGGGCCGTGTCGGCGAGCGCCAGCAGGCCAAGCACGCCTTCGGAAGCGACCAGCGGCGCACACAGCCACGAGCGCATCTGCGCATATCCCTTGAAACCTTGCCACTCGGGCTCGGCGCTCGTGTCCGAAATCAGCGCGGGCGCTGATCATCACCGCGGGATTCTTCCCGTTTGGATGGGTGCATCCGTATTTTCTGTGGGGCGCGCACACCATCTATTTCGATCGCACGCCGTGGAGTCGTGTTTGGGTGAATCGCGGCTATTACGTTCATTCGTACGCGCATCCATGGGTTTGGCGCGCGGGGCCTCGCGTCGAAGTGCATCCTAGCCCGCACCAGAGATAGATTGCCCGGCTCTCGGCAGTTAGAAGCCTTTTGCCGGTGAGATGCGCGCGCCTGCGGCCAAACATGCTCGTGCGCTTGCTCCCGCATCCTGACCTTGCCGCAGCCGAGCCTGCGGCATGCCGGCCGAAAAGAACAAACGATCATGCTGTGCCGCTCGATGCGGGACTCAAGAGCTGAGTGATCCCACACCTTCGCGTCTGTCCGGGCAATGGGCTTTCGACCTGCGGCCCCACTGGCTTGATCCTTGAACGCAAACCCGAGGGCCGCGCTTGTGGGCATCACAACGCCGTTTTGTCTGATTCTTCATTTGACGGTCTCATCGGCGGCGCGCCTTATGATGAAATAACTGGCCTAAGTTTCCGGCAGTACGCCGGGCTGCTTGCGTCTGCTGACTCGCACGGCCTCCAGAAAGGCGAGGTGCCACGACAATGCGTACCCTCATGGGATTTCAGGTTCTGTTGCTATGTTTCACGTCCGCGGCTGTCGACTTGCGTCTTGGGTCGCGGCAATCAACGGGGCAGGTCGCTGCTCAGAAGCAGGCTTGGGATATTCTTGTGGAAGGAGCACACGGCTCGAACATGGATAAGCGCGCGAATGCCATACAGGCGCTGGGCCTAGACTCCGGAGACCCGGCGGCGGTGCAACTGGCAGAAGAGGCGCTCGGGGATAAAGAAGCGTACGTGCGGGCCGCGGCAGCCAAAGCTCTGGGCCCACTTGGTTCCCCGGAATCCGTGCCAAAGTTGCAAAACTTGCTGACGGATAAAGATATCTCCGTCGCGCTCGCTGTCGGTCACGCTCTTGTCCAGCTTAAGAGCAACTCGGGATACGACGTCTATTATTCGCTTGTCGCTGGCGTGCGCAAGGGCAGAACATCACCGATTACCGAAGAAATCAATCAAATGAAGACCCTGTCGAGGGCCGTCCGGTTTGCATTTGATCAGGGTGTTGGCTTCCTACCTTACGGGGGATATGGGATGGAGGCCCTGCATGCCTGGAAGAAAAGAAGCACTGCGCCAACCCGGGCCGCTGCCGCGCGAGAATTAGCCGGCGACCCGGACCCGCGCAGCGGCCAGGCACTTGCGAAGGCCGTATCCGATAAGGACTGGAGTGTCCGGGCTGCGGCAATCGAAGCAATCGCCAAGCGCGGAGATCCAGCTCTGCTTGTGGACATTGTGCCTGCAATGTCAGACAGGAAAGATGTTGTGCGCTATTCAGCCGCCGCCGGAGTACTTCGGTTGGGTCGGATCGCGCAAGAAAACGGGAGCAAGCCGCACTGAAGACAGCCGGCGGCCCTTTCATGTATGTTGGTTTGGGAATGTGCGATCTTGCAAAGGCGCACGCTCTATTCGCAAAAGTACGAACCGAACACTTAAGCCGCATGCCGGATGGTACGGCCTGGTTCTGGTTTGTGGCGGAACTGCCGTGTGGCAAATGGATTGAGACGGCGTGAAAGGAAGATTCTCCTCGGTTGAAGATCCCATGGACGCAATGATAAACGCGTTCGTCTCGCACAATAGCGGACGAACGGCATCGGACGGAAAGAGGCCAGCGCCCGTGAATCATAAATCGTGGTTGTTCGAACGAATTAATGGATCCGATAGTCTCCCTTCGCCCTGGAGTGGCAGGCGGGGCGTGACGGCGGCCGGATGAATGATTTCCTAAAAGAGGCTGTTTCGCTTTCACTCCTCGGCAAGTGCGTTGCGGCAGTTGTCGGAATCCTGTTCATCCACGCCGCGTTTCGGGTGCTCGGACGAACGCTGCCCAGGCGCTTTGGCCGGGCCGATGCGCGTTACAGGGTCCGCAAGTTCGTGGTCTTTTGCGGATACCTTGCGATTCTACTTTTCCTCGCCCTCCTCTTTGAAGATCGCTTGGGTCGTCTGAGCTTTGCCCTGGGTGTCGCTGGCGCGGGTGTGGCCGTGGCCCTGCAGGACGTGCTGGCCAGCATTGCCGGGGCTTTCGCGATCGGCTTTTCAAAGTTATATGCCGTGGGCGACAGAGTTCAGATCGGTGATACCCGAGGTGACGTGATCGATATCGGACTCCTGCGAACCACGTTGATGGAAACGGGGAACTGGGTCAGCAAGGACTTATACAACGGCCGGATCGCTCGCATCCCAAACAGCACCGTCTTGAAAGGGTCCGTCTTCAACTACTCGCAGGGATTCCGGTTTATCTGGGACGAGATTAAGGTAGTGCTCACAGGCACCAGCGACTCCCAACTTGCCAGGGCGATGCTTTTGAGGGTAGCCAAAGAGGCGATTGGTGAGTACCTGCTCGAGGCGCAGTCCTCTTGGAAAAGTATGAGCGAATATTATCAAAGCCAAAATCCTCCGTTAGAACCTACGGTCGCGCTGGTCGTAAACTCCGGATCGCTGGAATTCACTGTCAGCTATGTTGTGGACTACACGAAGCGGACTGCCATGCAAGATCAGTTGTTCACGAAAATCGCGGAGGAAGTGGCGGGCAGCAACGAACGGCTCAAATGGGCGTCATCGGCAATTGCTGTCATAAGCCAGCCGGCGACTCCGGCCCCGATCGAAGCCCGCCAGACGTCGTCGATCCTCGGCGCGGGCGAAGCGGCGGGTTCCGTAAATCGTGATCGATGAGAAGGTGCTTGTGAAATGAAACGAGAATCGGCGCCGCGACCGCCGGTTGTCTGGATCAAAAGCTTGGGAAGAAATCGGGAAGGCGCGAAATCTTTAGAATCAGGAGAGTCCGCGTAACTCAGTTGGAAAGAGCGTCTGCCTTGGGCGCAGGAGGTCTGGAGTTCAAATCTCCACGCCCCGACCACTAACTCCTGTTTTTTCAATTCAGTCTTGCTGATGCCGGTTGCGCCACGCGACGCTAGAGCTTCCGGCCTTGCTCCGTGAGTGTTTTGGCCTCACGGCGAACGTCCGCCCACTTGATCGGAAGATCCTGTATCGTGCCCGGTTGTTCGCTGGACTCAAGTAAACCCAACGCGGCGAGCACGACGCGGCGCTGCAGATCGCGATGAAAAGGCGCGCCAAAGTGATGACCCATCGGCCAGGGAAGAAACAATGCACGCGGAACTTTGATTGCCGCCGTCACGTCGCGCGCTACAGTGACCGAAACCGTGGGCACACCGCGCGCTTCAATGGCTCTCTGGATCAGTCCGACGGACTGATGACAGATGGGTCAAGCGGGCGTTAATAACGCACAATCGGCGCGCTCCTGTTCAACGACTGCTTCGGCGATTCCCGCAGCAACGGTTCGCTCAAACTTCTCGGGGTCCATGTTATAGCCGATAAAACTGAAGAAATTCGGAGTCAGGCCGCCGAGGTGCCCTTTCTCACGGAGTTCCTGAAGACGTTCGATCGGAAAGATCACGTTAATGTCGAGGTCTGCATTGTCGTGAGGGTATTTCAATTGATGAATGATCAGGTCATCGTGCTTCGCGTCGGAAGGCACGCGCATAAAACGGAAGTCGCCGGAGGGATGGCAGACATCCAGAGGCTGGCCGGTCTTCAGATGCACCCCGCAGGAGCTAACCAGCGTCAACCGGGACGCGGCCAGGGGTTTTCGCAATCGCACCTGAGGCACGAAGCTCTCTTTACGAATCATCGAACCGGGGTAGCGCTCGTTGATGGTGTGCCAGAGGTCCGGGCGGAGCTGCGTGCCAACCTCCCGCGGGTCAGGAGCGGGCAAAGCACTCTTATCGGCTTCCGTCATGAATCCACCTTCCGGATCTGCGGATGAAATAAAAATGCAGATGAAAGAAAAGGAGGGCCAGAGTCGATTCGTTCGCCTCCCGAACCCGGCCGATGAATTCGCGGTCCACGGGTTCGTCGCGAAGCAGGATTTTTATGGCTTCGGCCCATGATCGGTCGATCTCTTCCTTGCCGACGGCTTCGTTGCCGTCGCCGAGGTGCAGACGAACAAATCGAACGAGCTTTCCGAGATCGTCCTGGGTGGCCGCCTCTCGCAGATACGGAACGGACATGGATCACTCCTTCTAACTCGCAGAGAACAGTTTGCAGCGGAAACGACTATAGATGCGCACAGAGGGGAGAAGTTTCCATGGTGCGCGGATGGATTTCGCTTGCTGAAAATGGCTGGTTCGCTGAAGGAGCTTCCTTTTGATGTCGGCAACGTCACCCTCTTCCGTCGGAAATCCGACCGGAAGCACCAGGAAAGGGCTTTCGTTCGCGAACTGTCCGACGATTTGGCCTAGAGAATTGAGGGCACTGGTTGAGTGCATCAATCCAATCTGGAGGGAGTCTCGGCTCATAGTTGTGTCGCTCTTGCAATCGATCGCCGCGACGGAAAATAGAGCGAATGGGCTAAGAATCTCTCGCGAATCTCATCGCCACAGAATTCATGCAATAGCGCAAACCTGTCGGGGGAGGGCCGTCGTCGAACACGTGCCCCAGATGTGCGTCACAGCGCCGGCAAGAAACTGCCGTTCGGACCATACCGAAACTGTTGTCGGTGGTTTCCAGAATATTTTCTTTCGCAATCGGCGCCCAAAAACTCGGCCAGCCTGTACCAGAATCGAACTTGGTGCTCGAATCGAACAGCGCCGTGTCGCAGCAAATGCAGCGAAACACACCTTTCGCGTGCTCGTTTGGATTTTCATTCGTGTAGGGAAGCTCGGTAGCAGCATGTCGCGTGACTTCAAACGAATCGGGGGAGAGCTGCTTCCTCCACTCGTCTTCCGTTTTTACAACGGTGAGAACGGACACCACCGCTTTGCGCTGGCCTGAATCTGAAAACTCTACGACCGAAACCTTCTTCGGCAGATCTGGCGTCGCTGCCGCCGCACGTGCTGGTTCACCCCTTTGAAGGTATGCATGGGCAAGCGCGGCGGCCGCTGTGCCGGCAGCGATCAAGAATGAGCGACGACCCACCGCGCTTGGAAGCTGATCCTCTTTTTGATTCAATGAAAACATATGGACCTCTAGCGATCCGAGTTCGTCCGCTCGCGAAGGCAAACGCAGCAGGTTGCTCACAAAGTCGGGAAGTTTTGGCAACATGCTGTGATGCCTAGCTATCTTAGAGTCGCGATCCCGGCATCCGTTACAGAGTTTCCGAATTCAACCCGAAACCTCTCATTTCTAGTACGCTTCAAATGCTCGATTCGGATGGGGACGAATCCGTCCCGCTGGTTTCGAGTAGACAGGGCATTGGAACAGGTTGCCTACCGAATGTAATTGCTATTGACGTCTTGCCTGATGGCACCTTCCGCAGGCTGGTCAAGTACGACCGCGACCGCTAGGTTCTAGAGGTCTCTTTGGAAGAGCTTATACGTAATCCAGTCCTGTACTTCGTCAAGCTCCGAATACGGTACTAACCTGCAATTCGGGTGCGTGATGCCGGTGATCAAAAGAGATATCTTTGTCTCTACGGCCCGCCGATAGAATAAAACTACTTTCTTTTCTGTGGCTCCCAGAAGGTAGCCAGTCTCAAAGCCTAAGCCAAATGAGGAACCAGAAACTTCAGCCACAAACAGATCACACTGCTTAAGCCAAATCATGTCCCGCAGGTAAACTTCTTGAGGCGAAATAGATCGGTCCGCCTGCCACGCATCCTCACGGACCAAATGGCGCGTGAGCACTTCGTGGCCCAATTTCACCAACAGATCGACGATCTTTGTGGCCGCCAGCACGGAAAAACGGTCCTCCGCCACGGTGAACCCAAAATAGATCTCGTACGCGTGGAGCATACCTGGGTTGCGAGTTCAAGTCTGTAGCTCGCCAGCAGATTCTGGCCAACCCCGTAACTCCGGACCCCGATTGAAGACTCTCGAGATGCTCGACCTTCAGCCGGTCAGTAAAAGGGGATGCACTGCTGAGTATCGGGCCGCGAGCATCTCAGACCGACTTACCTGCCGTGTGGGCGAAGGTAAAGGTATCTTCTTCGGCTACCAAGAAAATCGGGGTCCCACCGGAGGAAATCGTCACGGCATGGGCAAGCGCCTGCCTCCCACCATCTGAGGCGGCACATGCTTCCAGATCCGCCATCGACCCGAAATGAATCTCTGCGATGCGATAGAAGGGAGGAGTACCTTGGGGTGAAGCCAGCACCTTGGTCGCGACGATCTTGGTCTTGCCCTCCAGTTTTGCTACGGCGAGCGGTACATGCTCGTTTTGATAAATCTTTTCGAATGCATCAATGTCCTTGGGACGCGGGTACATCACAACGAGTTTCACGTTTGCCATTCCGTGCTCCTTCTCTCGGTGAGATTTGCAACAACGCGCGATTTATACTGCCTCAAGATTGCTGCAGACGACGGACCTCGAATCCGTGTTCGCTTATGGCAAGGCTAGGAAACGCCTGGCCTGTGAGATTCTCCAACACTCGAAAAGATTCAATTCCATAAACCATTTCGGCCTTGGACTGCTCAGCCGGGCAAACTGTGTAACTTTCCTTCCATCCGCGAATCTTACTGAAGCGACGAAGTATAAGTTAGCCGCGAAAAAAGGAAGCTGTTATGAATAAAGTTGCTGTCGTAAAGAGTCTTGCGACTATTGCATTGTTACTTGCATTCTTGATCATCCTGCCTGGAACACGAGCAGATGAGGCGAATCAGGCCATCAAAGTCACCTTTGACCAGCCGGTTCAGATTCCCGGACGCGTCCTGCCTGCGGGGACCTACTGGTTCATCCTGCCTCAGGACGTCACCCAACATTACTTGGTCCGTATCTTCAGCTCTGATCGAACAATGCTGTATGCGACTCTCTTCACGACGAACGCCGAGCGTCCGGAGCCAACTGACCACACCGCGTTCACTTTCGCGGGGCGTGGGGCCGTACAGCCTGAGGCGCTGTTGACCTGGTTTTATCCTGGTGACACGACGGGCCATGAATTTGTATATCCGAAACAAGTATCGAAAGAACTCGCGAAGGACAAGCAAGACACCATCGTGGCCGGAAAGTAAACTTGATGCCATATAAAGTATCGACTGGTCTGCGGCGAGGTTCAAGCGTCGCCGGCCGAGTTGGCGCAAACGGCTTGGAACTGCGGAGGTGGTTTCTATCGAACTATTCATATTTGAGCGGCAGGATTGCGGGCCGGACGGGCAAAGGTCTGGAGCGCAAAACCGCGAGCGCACTGAGACAAGCCGAACCACGACAGGTGGCTGACGCGAACATCGCACGACTCGCTCAACAGCCCGGTCGATTGCCCAGTGGACAGGTCTTCGCCCTATACCTTGGCATGGTGGGAGACCCTGCAGGAGCTAAAGGTCTGACACACATTCGTCAGAATTCGTCCGAAGTTGCCGATCTTCAATTCGAGCGCTCATTTGACGGCCCTGCGTGCTATGCGAGGGCCTGTTGAACAAAATACGATTACTACTGGCAGACGATTATCGCCCCCTCCTGGAAAGCGTGTTTAAGCTACTGGAGCCTGGGTTTGAGATTGTAGGCGAAGCTCAAAATGGCCACGCTCTTGTGGAGGCCGCTCTCAAACTAAAGCCTGACGTAATCGTTGCAGATATCAGCATGCCAACTCTCAACGGCCTCGAGGCTGCTAAGCGATTGCGGGAAGCAGGCAGCACTTCGAAGATCGTATTCTTGACTGTTATTTCGGATCGCGACTTCATTTCCACCTGCCTAGCCGCCGGGGCGCTGGGGTATGTCGTGAAAGCTCGGCTTGGCAGCGATCTGGAGCTTGCCATCCGGGAGGCTGTTGCGGGGCGAATCTTCATTTCACCGGCTCTTGGGAACGAGAGTTAGCCGATGCGCGACAAGGGGAAGTGCCTTCCACTTCGGTATCGACAAAGTAAGCGATGTGAGCGGCTTCCTTGGATAGGAACAAACTTAATCTTCCGCTCAAGTGCGTCTAATTTATTCAAAGTGATAACAAGTTAGTTACAGCGCGGCAATAGATCTCACGATCGGCCAAACCAGAAGTCTGCGAGCTCGACTCGGTAGCTCGCCAGCAGATTCTGATCAACGCCGTAACTCCGAAGGCCGATTGTGGTGTCCTGACTTGCTCCGCCCACAGCCAGTCATCAAAAGGGATGCACTGCCGATCATCGGATCACGTACATCTCACACCGAAGCACCTGCCGTCTGAGCGAACGTAAAGGTTTCTTCTTCGGCTACCAAGAAAATCGGCAGCCCTCCAGCAGAAATCGTCGCGGCATGGGCAAGCGCCTGCTTCCCACGATCTGACGCCGCGCATGCTTCCAGATCCGCCATCGACCGGAAATGAATCTCTGCGATGCGATAGAAAGGAGGAGTACCTTGCGGTGAAGCCAGTACCTTGGTGGCGACAATCTTGGTCTTGCCCTCCAGTTTTGCTACGGCGAGCGGTACATGCTCGTATTGAATCATGATGGCTTTTGCCGGTGGAGTCCCGTCGGCGACGTCGGTGATTCGCGTTGCGACAAAATGTTTCGCCTGGGTCTTGTCCCTCCGAGGCGGCTCCGCCTCACATAGAGCACCGTAAATATCATCGGCGAAGAATGGCGGATAAAAGTTCGTCGAGCACCGCACTGGGAGAATTTGAGGGGAAAAATCTCTGTAACTTTCGTCTGAATTGCGAATCAGACGGCTAGGGTGCGGAGCTTCATCTGGGGCCATACAAAAGAGGGAGGATCGCCATGTCGCGTGTCAGGTTTGCGTGTACGGGAATTGCCGCGGTGTTGCTTCTAGGGACACTGTTGTTGCCGCGTCTGGTGGAAGCCGTGGGCGGAGCCCCACACTTGGCGAATGAGAGTGCGCAACGAACTCCCGTGCTTGTGGAATTGTTTACCTCAGAGGGGTGTTCGGATTGCCCTCCTGCTGATGCGCTGCTAGAAAGATTAGACCGATCGCAGCCCGTAAGCGGCGCCGACTTGATCGTTCTTAGCGAACACGTAGACTACTGGAACGATATCGGATGGAAGGATCCCTTCTCTTCCCGCGAATACAGCGACCGGCAAGGCGCTTACGCAGGCGAGTTTGGCCTGTCGGGCGTCTATACGCCACAGATGATCGTGGACGGGCGTATCCAGCTCGTAGGTAGCGACGAGAAAGGGGCGATCCAGGCGATCGAAAAAGCAAGCAGGGCCGAAAAGATACCGGTAAGCCTTTCTTCGATCCGTTTCGATGGCGAGAAGATTGTGTTGCACGTCGAGACCGGCCCGTCGCCTTCCGCGCTCCCAGAGAGATTCGCGAACATCCTGGTCGCGGTCGCCGACGAGCGCGATCAATCGAATGTGAGCCGCGGAGAGAACGCCGGAAGGACCCTCGACCATGTCGCTGTCCTGCGCGACCTTGTTCGCGTTGGGGCGTTGGATCGCTCCGGTGAATTTTCTGAGGATGTAACCGTGAATTTCAATCACCGCAATGGAGAGAATTTGAGAATTGTCGCGATTGTTCAAGAACCGACAGCGGGAAGGGTTTTGGGAGTCGGATCGGGTCGCCTTTCGAACTAGCTTAGACTCTGTTCCTCATAGACATCGATAAAATTGTTCGGGACTGTAGCTTCTGATTTCGAATTGCGAGGGAGAATGCGATTTGCTCTAGGAGTCTTGTTGGTTTTCGGATTCTTGAGCTTCGAGACGAAGCACGCCGGTACTTCGAGCGGACAGACCGTTTCGCCCGGTATCGGATTGCGGGTTGGTGAGAAGGCGCCGAACTTCGCGTCGCGCGATCAGTTTGGCCATGCCGTGTCCAACGAGACCTTGCGCGGGACGAATGGGACGCTTCTTCTTTTCTTTCGATCGGCCGATTGGTGACCCTTCTGCAAAGCGCAGCTCGTGCAGCTGCAAAAGTCGAAGGCAAAATTTGAGCAGCAAGGGATCAAACTGGCGGCGATCAGCTACGATAGCCCGGCGATACTGAAAGATTTCGCCGAGCGGCACAATATCGAGTTTCCGCTATTGGGCGACCCCGGCTCGGAGATCATTCGAACATTCAATGTCCTGAATGCACAGGCGACCGGCATGAACAAGGGGATGGCGCACCCCGGATTCTTCTATATCGACTCGAGCGGGGTGATTCGCGAAAGATATTTCGAAGCGAAAGATACCGAGCGAGTTACACCCAACAACGTTCTGGGAAAGCTGTTCCCGGAGCTTAGTGAGGAAGTAAGCCGGAATGTCGAGGCTCCGCATCTTGAGCTCAGTTTGGAACAATCAGATCATGACGTGGTTTCCGGTAATCGAGTTACTTTAATTGCTCAGATCGAGCTTCCGCCCAACGTCCATGTCTACTCCCCTGGGGTACAGGGCTACAAGCCGATTCAGCTGACACTGAGTCCGGCTGATGGGATTGAATTCGCACCTGTCGCTTTTCCGACCTCCAAGGTTCTCTACTTGGCGGCGATTGAGGAACACGTGCCAGTGTTTGAAGGCAAATTCCGGATCACTCAAGACGTGACGGTAACAGTATCGAAGACCCGAGATATCGTGCGCTCGCTCGTTTCTGCCGGGAAAACGATTTCGATCACCGGGGTGCTAAGTTACCAGGCCTGTGACGATAGGGTTTGCTACCCGCCGGCATCCGTACCGGTAATGTGGAGCCTGCAAGTTCTCCCACTTGATCTCAAACGGTCTCCTGAGTCCATTCGTCACCAGTAAGTTGAATCGAGAGCTTGCAATTGAATGGGAATGGAAACCAGAGACCGAAACACGATAGCGCTCGCAGCGCTGCGAATCTCGGTGGGAATGCTCTTTCTGATTTTTGGCGACTACAAGGTTTTTGACGAGGAGTTCATCTGGAGAGGCGGCTTCCAATTCTGGATCAACCGGTTTCTTACGGACGGCGCTTACCCATTTATGCTGCCGGTTCTTCAGAAATTCGTGTTGCCTCACGCCACAGCCATAGCTTTTCTCGTTGCCTATGGAGAGTTGGCTATCGGTCTCGCGCTGGTTCTGGGCATTGTCGTCCGTCCCACCAGCATCTGCGCGCTCATCTACATGCTGACGTTGCTGTTTTGTTCAAACTACCCCGGACCGCAGGCTGCTTTCTGGCAGTACTTTGGAGCTTCTCTCGACCACTCGGTTCTAGCTCTGTGCTTTCTGGCATTTATTTTCGGGGAAGCGGGTCGAGCCCTATCGATTTGTTCCTGCTGGCCAATGCTTGTGGGACGACAGGAAACGTCAGCCTCGTGCTCTTCGCCGGAGAGCAGGAATCCGAACGAGAGATGAACTATCTGATTTAAATGCTGAAGGAGGAAATCATGAGTGACGTCGTTTACGTTTCAAAGTCGCGCATCGAACGGAAGCAGGGACCTCTCCGCATTGCGCATTTGCCAGGCGAGTCTCAGCCGGTAATCTTTAGCGTCCACGGAGCTATCGCCGAACACTATAAGGTGAACCCTGCGACTCTGAAGGAGTCGCATTCCTCGACGATAGATTATGTGATTTCCGCAACCGCCGGCTGAATGATGGGAACCTTCGGAGGTGCGCTGGAAGCGCGCCAAATCGACGCCAGCGACGGACGGTTAATTGCATACGTAACAGGGGAAGTGGAATCGGAAGAAGGCGTGTTGATCATCCGGCGGATCCATGTGGCCATGCAGTTGGATGCGCCTGAGACAGCCAAGGAAACGGTGGAGCGCGTCCACGGCATTTATGCAATGCGCTGCCCTCTTTACCGCACCTTACACGAAGCCATCCAGCTCACATCCGGTGTCGAGCTCGTCGCCCGCTAGTCTCGTCATGATCAGGGCTACCCGCGTTTGAATTCTGTTCGGGTGCGAACAGCCAGCCGCGAACAGCACCAATGCGAAGACACGGGATTGAGATAGGCCGGTGGCTGGCCGAGCAAGTCGAGTTTTTTGCCGCTTCGTGAAACCTTTGAACGGCGAATTAATCACACTGCTGGAAAGTAAATGTAGATTCATTCTCCGGACTGATCTGCGGGTTATCCCGGGAGTGAATCACCCGCGATCTGGAAATAAGTAATCCAGTACGGGCATCCAGGGATCCTGACGGTTGAACTTTAGCCTCAGGGTGATGAACCAAGTGTCAAATTCGAATTCGAATAGGAGCTAACCAAGGACAATGACAAAGAATAAGAAAGCTTTAATGGCGGGTGCTGCGCTTGCGGGATTGCTGGCAGGCACCACAACAACGATCCAGGCATCCAACCTTCTCCCCGGGCTGCACTCTTCATTCGCAGCGCAAGACCAGTCTCAGGACCAAGTGAAGGAAAAACACGCTTGCAAGGGTCAAAACTCCTGCAAGGGCAAAGGTGGATGTAAATCGAGCGACAACGGCTGCAAAGGCAAGAACTCTTGCAAGGGCAAGGGCGGCTGCGCGACCGACGGCTCGAAGCCACACTAACCTTCGCCGAATCGGCGATTCGCAGCAAGAACGAGCCACCTGGTGCTGAGGGCCGGAAGCAAGCGACTGGCCCTCAACACCTCTTCTTCTCAGAATCCAACGGAGTTGGCAATGCCAGCGAACCGGTTTAACAGCCACACGGATTACGGAATTGGGATTGGTTTGCGCGCCCCTCATTACCATCACATCCTCACCCGTAAGCCCGTGGTGGATTGGTTTGAAATCATCTCCGAAAATTTCATGATTGATGGCGGACGACCGCTGCGCATCCTGGATCAAATTCTTGATCAGTACAAAGTGGTGCAGCACGGCGTCTCGATGTACTTCGGCTCGGCGGAAAAGCCCAATCGCGAACATCTGCGGCGGCTGAAAGATTTGGTGAAACGCACCAAAACTCCCTGGCTCTCCGACCATCTCTGTTGGGGTAGCGTCGATGGCCGTTACACTCACGACCTGCTCCCCGTGCCGTATACGTTCGAAGCGGCGCGCATCACGGCGCAAAAGATCCGCGAAGTGCGCGATTTCCTGGAAGTTCCGGTGGTCGTAGAGAACGTCAGCAGCTACGCCGAATTCCACGTTTCCGAAATGACCGAATGGGAATTCCTGAATGAGGTGGTGGAGCGCGCGGACTGCGGGATCCTGCTGGACGTGAACAATATCTACGTCTCGTCGCAGAATCACAGCTTTGATCCCTTCACCTACGTCAATAGTGTTCCGGCCGAGCGCGTCGCGCAGATTCATATCGCCGGGCATTCGAAGTATCGCAAGTACATCCTCGATACGCACGACCATCCGGTGATTGACCCGGTGTGGAAGCTCTATGCGCGCGCCATTGAGCGCATTGGCCACACTGCAACGTTGCTGGAATGGGACGACAGTATTCCTTCCTTCGACGAAGTGCACGATGAAGCGCTGAAGGCCAACCGCTTTCTCGCGAGCGCATCTTTGGCGGCCGCGGTATGAAGTTGTTGAGCATTCAACGCCAGATGGCGCGCGCGGTGATGACTCCGCTGACGAACTCCGAGCGCATGCGCACGGTCGCGCCCAATGGCCGCTCGATGCGCGCCGTGGCTTGCCAGATTATCAAGCCCAACGACCGGCTGACCTCCTTCGACCGCCTCGAAATCTATAACCGGCAATATTGGTTCCGCATCCTTTCCGGATTTGCCGAGGATTTTCCGGGATTGCGCGCGGTATTGGGTGGACGTCGGTTTGATGCGTTAGCCAAGGCGTACTTGACGGATTGTCCTTCGCAATCTTTCACACTTCGCACTTTAGGTTCGCGGCTGGAAACGTGGCTGCGCAAACACCCGGACTGGGCCGCCGAGCGCCAGAATCTCGCAGTGGATATGGCCCGACTGGAATGGGCCGATATCGAGGCATTCGACGGCAAGAGGGAAGCGTCACTAAAGCCGGACGAGTTGGCAGGTGCGAATCCCGCGAAGCTGCGGCTGCGATTGCAGCCGTACATAACTCTGCTCGATCTTCGTTATCCGGTGGACGATTTGCTGCTGGAAGTGCGCAAAGACGCGGAGAATCTGGATGTGGCGAGCAATGCATTCAGCGAGCGGCATAAGCGCAAGCGCGTCGCGGCGGTGGCAAAGCTAAAACCGAGCCCCATATTTTTGGCGGTGCACCGCCTGGATGAGGACGTTTATTTTCGGCGGCTGGCGCGTGAAGAGTTCGAGATTCTGTCACAGCTACATGCGGGTAAATCTTTGAATGCCGCAATCGAGGCCGCTCTGCGCCGAAGCCCGCTGCCCGCGGAAGAGCGCGCCGCAAACGTAGAGAATTGGTTTCGTACCTGGGCGACCCTTGGATGGTTCTGCCAGGGGTAGCTAGATTGCAAGGAATGTCTCAGGCCGCATGGCCTCAGGAGTGTTCACTACACAATGACAAAGCTTACGATTCAAGTTCGAGATCTCTACGGCTGGTTTGTCAAAAGGATTTCAAGCCTCCAATCGCCATTTCTCGCGGTCGTTCGCCTCTACTGGGGATGGCAAATCGCCCAGAACGGCTGGGGGAAGCTTCACAATCTCGGGCACGTGACCGAGTTTTTCGCTAGCCTCGGCTTGCCAGCGCCCGGAACCACCGCCACATTTGTCGCCACGTTCGAATTCGTGGGCGGTGTCCTTCTTGCCGTCGGATTGCTCTCACGCATCGCTGCATTGGGCCTTGTGATTGACATGACGACCGCGTACATCACAGCCGATCGCGAAGCATTCTTATCTTTTTTCGCAGACCCGGGCAAATTCTATAGCGCCGACCCCTTTATCTTTCTTTTCGTCGGACTACTGATCTTGATTCTTGGGCCGGGCAAGCTTTCTGTCGATGCTCTGGTGCAGCGCTTCGCCGCCAGGCCGACAGGCCGGGAAGCAAGTATGGCTGCGATCTGAATCGCTCGGAAACCTTTCGCCGACATCGAAACGGTGCCGCAAACAAAGCCCGGCACGATCGCATTGCCCCGGCGGCTTGGCGACACTCGGCGGCTTGTATTCGATTCCTCTCGTCGTAGCGGCGGATGAAATGTATTCAAGCGTTCCAGCCGGTGGGTCCGCCGCAGCTAGCTGGCGCGGAGACGCAGGGCGAAGACTCACGGTTACAAATCAACCTCAAACAAACAAGAATTTCCACACGGGAATCTGCGCGACGATAATCACGCGTACATAAACAGATGCGTCCACTATTTAGGAGAAGCTTACTTGGATTGTTGGCGGGAGCTGCCGCCAGCGTGGCTTTGGCGCCTGCTCTCGGCCATCCGCTGTTGAGTGTTGCCTGGAGCGCAGGTGTAGGAGCGATCTATTCCGCAAGCTTGCAGCCTACTCGTCACGCTTACGTGGATAACCTTATGACAGGGGCTGCATTGGGGATCCCGCTGTGGGGCCTGATAAGCGTGATTGCAATTCCACTCCTCTCTGGACAGATGCCCGAATGGAGCGCCGAACAAATGCGCGCGCAGTTTCCAGCTCTCGTGGCGTGGGTGTCGTATGGCGGATTGCTGGGACTGATTATTCAGGGTTTGACCGACATCGCCGAAAGAGTCTTCGGTCCGGAAGTTGAGGAAAAGTCGCCCACATCGGAAGAAAAGAAACGGATCGTGATACTCGGTGGCGGCTTCGCCGGCATGCGGGCCGCGGAATGTCTGGAGAAGCAATTCGAGGGTGACAATGCCGTCTCGATCGTTTTGGTGAGCGACACGAACGCGCTTCTTTTTACTCCCATGCTCGCCGAAGTAGCCGGAAGCAGCCTCGAACCCAGTCATATCAGCACGCCTTTGCGAAGCAGTCTGCATTGGACGGAGTTCCTTCGAGCTCGCGTCGACGAAATTGATCTCGAAGAACGCCGCGTGATTTTGGAGATGGATCACGGTCTCAGCGAAAGCACTCCACGGCGTGAAGTTCCTTACGACCAATTGGTTCTGGCGCTCGGTTCCGTTTCAAACTATTTGGGCATGGCAAACATCGAGAAGCTCGCGTTTAACTTCAAGAGTCTGCTGGACGCCATCCGAATTCGCAATCGCGTCATCGAGATGTTCGAACGCTCCGATCGCGAGCCTGATTCCGCTCTTCGACGCACTCTTCTTACCTTTGTGATCGCGGGTGGGGGCTTCGCCGGTGTCGAACTCGCGGGGGCTCTGAACGACTTTGCGCACGGGATTCTAGCGGACTATCCCAACTTAACTCGAGAGGACTTGAGAGTTGTGCTGGTTCATTCGCGCGACCGCATTCTTCCAGAACTGAGCGAGTCGCTGGCGCGTTATGCCCAGGCGAGGATGGAAACGCGCGGAGTTACTTTCCGTCTGAACACCCGTCTGACCGACGCGAGTCCCGGCCTCGTGTTCCTGAGCGACGGTGAAATCTGTGCCCAGACGCTCGTGTGGACAGCGGGAACAGCACCCAATCCGCTGCTGAAGTCACTTGCAGTCGCAAAGGACAGACGCGGCGCCCTCCTAACGGAAAATACGCTTGAGCTGCAGGGCCGTCCGGGGGTGTGGGCGTTGGGTGATTGTGCCGCAGTCACCGATGCGAGGAATGGGAAAATATGCCCACCCACCGCTCAATTCGCGTTGCGGGAGGCCGAGATCGTCGCCAAGAATATCTGCGCTGAGCTGCAGGGCCGACCCAAGCGAGGCTTCCATTTCGACTCGCTGGGAGCCCTTTGCGTCGTGGGGCACCAGACTGCTTGCGCTGAACTGGCCGTTCCGTTTGCCCGCGACAAATCCGTTCGTTTTTCCGGGCTTTTCGCTTGGCTGATGTGGAGAGGAATATACCTTGCGAAATTGCCGGGACTCGAGAGAAAGATTCGCGTGCTTGTGGATTGGACGATCGAGCTTTTCTTCCCGCGCGATATCGTTCAAACAATCGATTTGCAGTGAGGAAAATCCGTGTCTTCGGACTTAAAAGTAGGGGCGCAAGCGAATAGGGGCTCCGGTTCCTTCAATTGGATAGACGTGCTCCTGGGTCTCGCAGTCGCTAGCGCGGGTGGCGCGTTCGGTAGTGTGCTTCTCAATTCATCGCTCTTTGGTGGCATTTTGCTTGGCACTTTGTTCGGGCTGGCTTTTGGCCTTTTCTTCGGCCACCGCGCTACCAGTTCGGGTGCGGGATTGATTTGGGGGCTTGGTGCTGCCTTTCTGCTGTGGCTGGTACTTCCGGCGGGAATTCTGCCTTTGCTGGCTGGTTCTGGGCACGGGATGGCCAAGATTGCAGATGCCCGCGATCAGTTTCCTAAACTGGTTGCATATCTGATCTGTCTGGGAATGCCGGCCGGAGTGGCGCTCGGAGTTCGTGGCGGTCTGCGCAGAGGGCTCAAGAACCAGGCTTTCCATTGGTGGCGTGCGATTGTGGTCGGTGGGTTTGCGGGGGTGCTTGGTGGAATGATTTTTGGACGCTGGTCATCTGCAGGGGATTTCTTCCCCTTGGTCAGCGGGCTTGTTGGTCCTCACGGTCGGGATGCAATGGTGTTCTTGCAGTTTGGTGTAGCCATGTTCATTGGTTCCAGCTTTGGATTGCTCTTCCAACGTGACGTGCGAGGCTACGGTTCGTCCATGGGATGGGGACTGGGATTTGCGATTTTCTGGTGGTTCTTGGGACCGCTCACTCTTTTCCCGCTTGCGTCCAGAACGCTTTTGGATTGGTCGGCGGATCATGGAAGCGACCTTTTCGGTTCCCTTGTAGGCCACATCCTTTACGGGCTGGTTCTGGGAGTCACCTACGCGACGATCGATCGCCTCTGGGTAAAGTTGTTCATCGAGTCGGATCCCTTGAATCGAGAACCCGAAGGCCCTGGTCTTCTGGTGTTGCGTTCATTGAGTTGGGGGGCGCTCGCAGGTCTCGTGGGCGGGCTCGTCTCGAGTCCCGTAATGATCGCGACAGGTGTATTGCCCAAGATCGCTGGTCTTGATACTCCGCTCTCTGTCTTTCGCGCGCTGCTCCTCCATCTCCTAGTGAGCGCGCTCATCGGGATGACGTTCGGCCTCCTGTTTCGACACGAGTCTTCGAGTATCGGGCTCGGCGTGATGTGGGGATGGCTGTTTGGCGTGATCTGGTGGTATCTGGGGCCGATGACGTTCCTGCCGCTCCTGCTGACCGGCGAGATCGACTGGCGTACGAGCGCAGCGTCTGCGCTGCTTCCGTCGCTCATGGCCCACTTGATTTACGGCGCCACGACGGCCGTTGCATTTCTCTTGCTTGAGACCCGCTATACTCACCGACTACTCCGCAATCCGCGGACAGCAGCCCACGAAATGCGCCGCGTCCGCCCCGTGGGAACTCCGGCGCCTGCTCTGTGGTTTTTCGCATTGGGCCTGGGTGTGCTACTTCCCATTCTGCTTGGCTAGTCCGTCAGTCTCAATGCATGTCGTCACGGAGCGAATGGAAACTCCATAGGGCCGAGGACGTCGGCAGGATTCTGGCAAAGACACAACTGCGGCGGTTTCCTCAATCTACACTGCTAGACGAGCGAGGCATCACGCGTGCCGTGGAACTTTATACCTCTTCCGGAATCTCACCTGCATGACCGCGCGTAACTCCCAGGCAAATCATCCAGGGAAGGCTCGCAGCCTGACGGCTGGGAAGCGTGCCGAGAGGTCGCGGGAGATGAGCTTCAAGGAGAACTGTGACTCGCAAGTCGCTGAGCCTGTCTGCATCGGCCCGACACTTCACGTGAGTTTGACGATGCGAAGCGAAATGGACTCCATCTCACATTTGGCGGACCGCCTGATGCCACTGATAACAGTGTCTCATTGTGTACGAGGCGATGAGTGCGATGTAGAGATCGCGCTTCGCGAAGCGCTGGCGAATGCAGTGTTGCACGGAAACAAGCGGGACGTTGAAAAGAAAGTGTACATCTCGTGTTGCATTCGCCCTGGGCGTGACTTGTTCATTGTCATCAGGGATGAAGGAGGCGGATTTGACGCGAGCTCAGTTCCAGACCCGACGGCAGTTGAAAACATTACTTTGGACAATGGACGGGGCATCTTCCTAATGAATGTGTTTATGGACGATGTCCATTTCGAACGCGGCGGCACGGAGGTCCATTTGTATAAATATTTCAAGCTAGAGCGCGAATCGTAGCGCGTGATGCCTCGAGTTGACCGAGCCTCCGCGGAGGCTCGACGGAATTCAACGACGAGTGGCAAGTAAACTCCGATTCCTGGTTTGGATTCATTCAATCGGCGCCGTGCAGACGATGTGGCTGCGGCCATCATCTCCAATGAACCGCTTATTCATAGCTGCCTGCTGTTTGGTCAGTGAAGCCTCTGCGCCGGTGGTTCGAAATCTGGCTTCGTTTTCAAGTTGGAGACGTCTGAGATTGGGAGCTGTGATGGGCTGCGAGGCTATCGTTCGAGTACTTCTGGTGGGTGAGGAGCCTCAAGAGTGTTTCGTCTCCCAGGGACTCTTCGAGCGAAATGGCTGCCAGTGTCACTTCGCGAAATCCGAGGAGGAAGTCGCGGAACTCCTAATCGCCCGTGAATTCGACATCGTGCTCAGCACCCACAGAATCTCGGGTGGAAACTTGCATCGGCTCGTCGCCTTGTTGCTGTGTTCACGCGCGAGCTTGTTCTACCCGCTGCGTGTTGAAGAGGGTTACTGGTGGTTGCCGGTTCTAAAGTTTGGAAAGGAGTGCCTGGGAACGCCTGCCGTCCGAGGGGTCGACTTTAGCCGTGTGCTTGATCATCTACTGACACAAATTAGAAGCAACCGCTCGGCTCGACTGCCGTGAGCGAAGGTTTCCGACATTTCTCAGTCGTGTTCCAGTTGATGACTCTTGTTATGGTCCGTCGCGAGCTTCTCCTATGAAATAGGCTTATGAGACTTCCGGCAGGCTCCGGAATCACAGGTTCAAAGCTCAAACTTGTCGTAAGAGGAAGATGCCATGCATACGAGCATTGATCAGGTAATCGCAGGATCATATCGACCTGCGCGCGCCCAGGTGATGCTAGAGGTGCTGGGGCTGTCGATTTCCAGGTATGGATTGGCAATCGTTTTGTTGCTGATCGGGTCTTTGAAGTTTACGACGAAGGAGGCAGCGGGCATACAGCCACTGGTGGCGCACAGCCCGCTGTTGTCCTGGGCGTACGCCATCCTCAGCGTGCAAGGGGTCTCGAGTGTGATCGGCGTGATTGAAATCGCAATTGCAGTGCTGCTGGTGCTCCGTCCGGTTTCCGCGAAAGCATCGTTCATCGGCAGCCTGGGATGCATCTTGACGTTTCTGCTGACCACTAGTTTCTTGTTCTCGACGCCAGGCGCCATCCAATGGAGTCATGGTTTGCCGGCATTGGGCGATGCCGGGCAGTTCTTGATCAAAGATGTCGTGTTGCTGGGCGCATCGTTCTGGACAGCGGCAGAGGCGTTAGGCGATGCGTAGGACTCAAGAGTGCGGCGTGCATCGTGTCATTCCAGAAAAACGGCGGTCCCGCTGAGAGATTTCTTGGCGATGGCGGGGACCTCAGCATGGTCCGCAGGAAATCCGACGGGAAGGAGAAGGTGCGGTTTCTCGTTTGCGGGTCGCTGGAGAACTTCGCTCAGAAAACCCATTGGGCTCGGCGTATGAGTTAACGTGGCCAATCCCATCCAGTGCAAGGCGGCAATCAGAAACCCGCAAGCGATGCCGACGGATTCTTGGACATAGTAGTGCTTGATCTTTCGCATGTTCCCATCGCGGTCGGGAGCAATTCCGTAGTCGAGGCGGAAGACTGCAATGAGGCAGGGTGCTATCTCGAGGAAGTCTTTGTGCCAATCGGTTCCTAAAGGCGCCAGTGCATCCAACCACTCGTGGGGAAAGCGACGTTCGTAATTGTCCCTCTCCTCCGCCTCCGCGGCGCTGCGAATCTTGCGCTTGATCTCAGGGTCCAAAATCACCACGAATCGCCAGGGTTGCTGGTTGGCTCCAGAAGGGGCGCGTGAAGCAATTCTCAAAGCGGTCTCGATGAGTTCGCGGGGGACTGGCCTTGATGAAAACTGGCGGACGGTGCGACGCGTGCGCATGCGCAACTCAAATTCGTGCGCTCGCAAGATTTGTTCTCCGGTCGAAAGGTGTTCAAATTCAAGGGGAATGAAAGAATGACCGTTTCGTTCCGACATCATGACCTCCCGGCCTCGCACTATCTAAACGTTTGCAGGTGGAACCGTTTCTCACGCAGACAACGTCTTGAGACCATTACGGCCCTATCGATTTGGCCCGTGTGAGGCGCAGGTCGAACAGATCGGGGCGAGCATAATGTCCAGTGACGTCCAGCGTAAGACTTTCTCTCGTGATTATTGAAAAGTCGATATCGGCGAATAATATCGCCTCTTCTTCGAAAATCGGTCCTGCAAGAATCTTCCCGTCGGGCCCGATGATCGCGCTGCCCCCTTTAAGTATTAAGGCATCTGGCTGCGATCGTAGAACCTCCAGAGGCTCCAGTTCCTGTGGCAGATCTCGTGCGTGGAGAATTCCCCCACAGGCGAGGACAAAACACCTGCCCTCAAAAGCATAGTGTCGGCTTGCGAGCAAGTTCATTTCCTTCAGCCAGGGCCAGGCTGCGACGTGTACCTGCTCCCGCGAGGAGTGGAGGACTTGCCGAGTGAGTGGCATCCAATGCTCCCAGCAGATGAGGGCACCGACGCGGCCAGCGGAGGTGTCGGCTGCGAACAGGCTCATGCCGTCGCCCATGCCCCAGATCATGCGCTCCGAGAACGTTGGCATGATTTTTCTGTGGCAATTCAGGAGCACACCATCGCTGTTGAAGAGCAGGTTGGAATTGTAAAGAGTCCCATGCCCCGACCCCTCCTTGACGCGTTCGTTGATACCGATACTGAGCACGACGCTGAATTCGCGTGCCAGGGCAGCAAGCGCCTCGGTGTGCGGACTCGGAACCGCAACGCTGTTTTCTACCAGGCGTGCAAATAGATTCTTCGTTGGTTCGTGATCCCAGAGGGCGGCGTCGCGGCAGCAGTCCAGCCAGGCGGGATAGCCAGGAAGCCAAGCCTCGGGAAAGGCCGCGACCTCGGCGCCCCGCTTTGCGGCATCCTGTATCATGTCACGAGCCTTTTCCATGCTTGCATCGAGGTTCATGAAAATCGGTGCGGCTTGTATTACCGCAACACGCGTTTTCGTCTTCATTGGCGCTACCCCAGGATTGCGAGCTTTGTCCGGCTCCGCAACAAAAAAGTCGGCTTGCATCGCCGCTAATGAGAGATAAAGGCGAAAGGCCCAACGATTCGCCCGGAGTTGATGGCGCGATTCCAGCTGCGAGCAATCGATGCTGCGAGCCTTCGCGGACGGCGCTTTCGCACAGGTCGGGGCCAACCATACTCTAGGCGCCAGTTATTCGACTCACATTAGATTCCTTCTAGGGCCCCAGGTTTCTATTAATCCGGGACTGGCACGGAGATTGCGAGGCTTCGTGTTGCGCGGCTTGTTCCGTTCCGAGTTGGTTCGGAAGCCCCGTAACTTTTTCGGATCTGCCGAATCTAGCTAAAGACGCTCCATGTGGAAGGGCGCGTGAAGATGCGTTTAGCACTGATGCTCGCGCCGGTCCTGGATTCCAGCCAGGCCGGGCCGAGGAAAAGAGTGAAGTCCGGTCCCGTTATCCGAGGACGGGGGCGCCTCGGTCAGGGGTTGGTGTGAGGTACATCGCCCGTCGGACGACACCGAGATGTTCTGTCGAATCGAGATTTCAATCTGAATGCAAGCCACCAATTGGCAGCCCCAGCATCATCCGTGCGTCATTTCGGGGAGGCCAGGGCCGATTTTGCCATGAATGAATGCCCTCGCGCTCCCCGATGACGTCTGTGTTATGGCTGGGAGAAGAGAGCAATAATAGTCGCGGAGAGGTTGGATGTTCACGCCCACAGACCGAGAACTGAAGTACTCAGACGTCACACCGAAGGAACTCTATGTGGGTCGTCGTGAATTTCTCCTTGGACTGGTGGCAGCAACCGGCGTCGCGGGTTGCGGTAATAATTCCGAGAACCCGGCCTCTGGATCGAGCACGGGTCGCCTAGGGTCGAAACTTAACGGTGTGATCAAAGGGCCCTACAGCACCAGTGAGGCGCAGACCCCCTACAGTGACGTCACGCATTACAACAACTTCTACGAATTCGGAACAGACAAGAGCGATCCCGCGAATAACGCCAAGAACTTCGTGACGTCACCGTGGTCTGTCTCCGTTGAAGGTGAAGTGAAAAATCCACGCAAATTCACGATGGACGAAATCCTGACGCTTGCGCCGCTCGAAGAGCGCATCTACCGGCACCGCTGCGTGGAAGCGTGGTCAATCGTTGTCCCCTGGATCGGCTATTCATTCAGCGTATTGGCGAGGTTGGTCGAGCCGACTGCGCAGGCCAGATACGTTGCTTTCCAGAGCTACTACGATGTGAAGCAAATGCCGGAGGCACCATTGGCCGGAATTGAATTGCCGTATGTGGAGGGATTGCGGATCGACGAGGCGCTGCATCCGTTGACACTGCTGACGGTCGGGATGTACGGCGAAACTCTTCCAAACCAGGATGGCGCGCCCGTGCGCATGGTCATCCCGTGGAAATACGGTTTCAAGAGCATCAAGTCGCTGGTGAAGATTCGCTTCGTCCAGGAACAGCCGCCGACGACATGGAATCTCACGAGTGCGAACGAGTACGGCTTCTATTCCAACGTGAATCCGAGCGTGGACCATCCTCGATGGAGCCAGGCGACCGAGCGCCGACTTGGCGAGCTGCGTCGTCGTCCGACGCTCCCGTTCAACGGCTATGCGGATCAGGTCGCGAACCTGTATGCAGGCATGGATCTGCGAAAATTTTATTGATATTGGGTGCTATTGCGACGACACAGGCAGAGCGGGTCCCTCCAGGACGCATTTTCATTCAGGGAATTCCTATGAAGTGAGCTAACGATCGTCTCCGAGATGCTCGAATCTCCTGGTCTGATCTCTAGGCTTGGATTCGCAAAAGTCTCACTGCGGGTCCTATTGAATCTAGAACGCATGCGACGTCGAGGTGCGCATTCCATCGCCGACATCGGGCTTAGATGAGAGTCGCGAGAGGGGAGCCTGACGTAGCGACCGTTGTCCTGGGATCCATGCGCTGCGGCTCGTCGCTCGAGCACCCAAGTGAGGACCTCGCTTCGGACGGAAAGCGGAGGGGCCGCTTGAAACGCGCGGCCCTACCGGGGTCGTTTTTGGGCCTACTTTTGACTGCCAATTGTATTTTCAACCGGCGCCGAGCCTTGGACAATGTGTAGCTGGTATTTCTTGCCGGAAAGATCGATGTTGGTCAGTGATGTGCTTCCATCTTCCGCTTTCCGGGTCTCGTAGCCCTGGGTTCTTGCCGGCCGTGCTAAATCAACCAACTGCGCCGGCACGGTCGCCACGACCTTTCGGGATTGGATGATATTCAATTCGACGTCGGAGCCTGTTCCGTCCCACCTGAGCTGATAGTTGCCCATGGCCAATCGGATGCCATTCACCGTAACGGGTTCCTGAATGTTCAGCGAGCCTTTGTTTTGCGAACTTTTCGTAGATGCCGATCCGGTTGTTGCCGCGAGCAACGTTAGTCCCAGCAATACGCTGTTCGAGATCTTCCAGAGCTTCATGTTATTTGTCTTCCTCTTTTTGAATCTTCCTCATCGTGGCGCCCAACAAGTAGCGCTTCCACGTTGACAGACGATTGAGATTTGGTTCCTCCAGTCCGATGCGGGGCAATCGGGAATGTTTCGGGGTGGCAGATGTTTTGCTTGTAGGACGGCGCCTGAAGTCTGTCCGAGAGATGTTGCGAATGACCACACCAGGGTTGAAACTTTGTCCTGGATACGTCATCACACGAGTAGTATGCGGTTCGGTGGAGTCTTGCGGGTAACGCCGTCAACCAAGGTGATGAAGCGCGAAAGAGACTACTGGGGACAGCTGTCCAGCGATGCAAGGCTACGGGCATCGGACTCGCCTATGAATACGAGCTGTCGAACATTGATTGTTCGCCCAAACAACCGGTTTGGCAGGAAGGGCGACGTGCGACGTGATCGCTTTTTGAGGCTGGTCCTCGCAGGCGGCGTATCTCGCTTCGACGGTTGCCGGGAATGAGCATGCCGGGCGAAGCACCGCAGCAATTGGATACCAACGAGGAAGGGCTGATCCGGCGCGTTTGCAGCGGAGAGGCTGAGGCGTTCGAAGAATTGGTCCGTCCGTATGAGAGGGTGGTCTTCTTGACTGCGATTTCTGTTTTGAGGAACTCGGCGGACGCGGAAGAGGTTGCACAGGAAGCAGTTCTGAAAGCCTTCGCGAACCTCCCGAACTTCCGTGCAGAATGCAAGTTCAGCACCTGGCTGGTTCAAATTACTTATAACGAAGCCCGCATGAAGTTGCGAAAGGATCGTCGGCACTTATTTGATTCCGTTGATGAACCGCAAGGGGGGGAAGAAGGCGACTATTCGCCGAGAGATTTTGCGGATTGGAGGCCCATCGCGTCCGAAGTGCTCGAAAACGACGAGACACGCCAAGCATTGGAGAATGCAATCAATTCACTCAGTTCTATGTATCGTGAGATCGTGAACCTGAGAGACATCCAGAATTTGTCCATCAAGGAGACAGCGACCGTTCTCGGTATTCCCGAGTCAAGCGTGAAAACCCGGCTTCATCGAGCCAGGTTGCTGTTGCGAGATGCTTTAGCTCCTGGAATTGACGGCCGTTGGAGCGCGAAACAGGATTATCGGAAGGTTAGACCATGGTGACAAAAGAAGGATCCAATGGCTGCAATTGAGATTAGTTGTGCCGAAGTCTGGCGTGAAATCTCGAACTATCTGGGCGGCGAGATACCTGCTGAACTTCGCGACAGAATGCAGGCGCACTTTGAAGTTTGCAGGCACTGCTCTGCCGTGCTGGACGGCACACGGAACGTCGTCGAGCTGGTAGGCGACGGAAGGGTGTTTCCAATCCCCGAGGGGTTCAGCAGGCGGTTGTATAAGAAGATCGGGCCACGGTAGTCGCCTGCTGGACCGGATGAACCGATTCTGGTTCGAAGGGATCAGCAATATCCAGGTTGTCCATGTACATCCAAAGCTTCCATTCACCCTCCTTATTTCTCCGCCAAATGTCGACGTAGCGATCCCTGCGGCGAATCGACTGCATGCCGTTCTTGGGTGTTAGTGTCAGGTCGTGCCAACCATAGTCGTAGGCGACATCCCCTAGCAGGCGGATCTCGGCAACAATCACCGCGAGCCTCACTGTGAATCGCTCGAACAGATTTTCCAGCCGGGTCTTGAAGCTCTCGAGTCCGCTCTCGCTAAATTCACTTGGTTGGCCATCGGAGAAATTGACGAGCTGAGGATCCACAATTGCCAGAACACGGGACGGGTCAGAGAGATTAAAACTATCGCGGAATTCGGACTTGGCCACATTGATTGCGTACAGTTCGTCCATCTTCTTATCTCCGTCGTTGAACCGAAAACGATCTACTGCCTGTTCCGGAGTCAATATTCTCACAGTTTGTCGTGCACATATTGGTGCACGAACGGGGTTCCACATACCTTCGACAAAGTCCATAACTTAGCTACGCCGAATGCCCAGGCCTTGGATGTCGCTACATAAAGAAAGATCCTTCCTCACGGCCGGAAAGATCCGCCCCGCCAGTCCAGGCTCAATCGGAACAGGGCGCCGACTTCGCTGAAACTAATTCGGAATTCGCGAATCGAACACGGGGGCTTTCTCTATGGGTACCGCGTTTTTAAGGTCGAAGCTGTGGAGTCAGTGTAGCCGGTACGAGACGGTGGAGTTTATTTCAGATCACGGTTAGGCGGGAGATAGTTGCCGCGGCGAGGGGTGCCGAGGCGCGCGGCCGTGCACCGAGGGTCAGGGAGATGGAACAATCACCCAAACCGATTCGACTCGTGCGCTTCGGAGAATTCGAGGTCGATTTTCTCGACCGGTGTCTCTATCGGCAGGGTTTGAAAATAAAGATCAACGAAAGACCGCTTCAGGTTCTGTCTCTTTTAGTGGCGCGTTCCGGAGAAATCGTGCGGCGGGACGAGTTTCAGCAGGCGATTTGGCCATCGGACGCGAATGTGGACTTCAGCGCCAATCTGAATACTGCGCTGACCACCCTTCGGCGCGCGCTTCGCGATTCGCCGCGGAACCCTGTTTTCATTAAGACGGTCCCCCGACACGGATATCGATTCATCGCACCGGTGATATGGATCGAAGATGACCGTGAATCCGCTCATCTTGTCCCCCGACTGCTTACGACGATTCCGGAGAGCGTGGGTGCAGATGCTCCGGGACGTGAGCAGCGAACAATGCTCCAACGCTTCATGATGATCTTCCGGCTGTTGCTCACGCTTGGCGTGCTAGCGCGTTAGCAAGATCCTATTAGTTGTGCGGCCCAACGACCAACGAAGAAGTTCCGCTCACAAAGTTGCGATTCCGATCCTAGGCTTCGACCGATTAGGGGAGGATTTGCATCCCGGCGTTCTGATCGAGGCCACGGCGCTAGCGATATCCACTCGTCCGGGCTGTGTGTTCGCCGTACAAGATTCGGTAGAAAAATGCAGGATTGCGTAGCCGCGAGAGATTCTCACCTTCGACTGCCTCTCAATTCAGTTCAGTTCAGTTTTTGATTTTGGATCATCCCCCCCAAAATCTGCCGGCAAGCGAATCGTAAATCTCCGCCCGTCACGGAAAGGCGCAATCTCGCCCGTTTCATAATTATTTAGGAATGATTGAGCGACTTTTGAGTTTCCTTTCTCGGCCTCGGCACTCCAACAGCTATGAACGCAGCGGAAATCGTGAAGGGGTTTCCTATCTCAAAGCGTCATTCAAAAAACGGGAGGTTGTGAACATGCGGTTGATTCGAGCTATCCGACTTGTGGCCTTGCTGGCGAGTATCGCGCTGGCGGTGCCGGGCTTGTTGAAGGCACAGAGCGTCGTCACTGGTGGTGCCGCCGGAACCATCACCGATTCTACGGGTGCGGTCATCGCGGGAGCGGACGTGACATTGAAGAGCGTTACGACTGGTGAAGCCCAGACCGGCACTACGAACGCGACTGGCACTTTTCAGTTCTCGCTGCTGAAGCCCGGTGATTACGCCTTGACGGTGGGGCACGTGGGTTTCATGACGGGAACTGCGGAAATCCACGTCCTCCTCGGCCAGATCACTCCGTCGAACGTGACACTGCAGGTTGGCAGCAGCATGACGACGGTAGAGGTAAAGGAACAAGGCTCGCTACTGCAGACCGAGGACGCGAACATTACGTCGAACTTTGACACCCAACAGATTCAAAACGTCCCCAATCCCGGCGGCGACCTGAGTTATATTGCGCAGACCGCCCCGGGTGTCACCATCAATTCAACGGGCTCAGGCTACGGGAACTTCAGCGCCTTCGGTCTTCCGGGTACAGCCAATCTGTTCACGATTAACGGAAACGATGACAACGACGCCTTTCTCAACCTGAACAATTCCGGGGCAAGCAACCTCTTGCTGGGCTCGAACGAACTGCAGGAAGTTGCAGTTGTGAGCAATGCCTACACGGGTCAGTACGGCCGGCAGGCCGGCGCGCAGGTGGACTACAGCACGCTTTCGGGCGGGAATGCCTTCCATGGCGACGCAGTCTATGATTGGAATGGCCGCGCGCTAAACGCGGAGGACTATTTTCTGAAGGCGGGCGGCGCGCCCAGGCCGTTCGTAAATAACAATCAGTGGGCGGCAGCCATCGGTGGCCCTATCAAGAAGGACAAAGCTTTTTTCTTTGTCAACACGGAAGGCATTCGCTACATCCTGGCGACCTCCAACGACGTGTTTGTGCCCACACCGGGCTTTCAGGCGTTCGTCCTGTCACAACCTCAGATTTCGGGGTCGCCGACGGCAACCACTTTCTACAACAATGTCTTCAGCTTATACAACGGAGCAAATGGCATCAGCCGCGCGCAGCCCGTGGCGAATAGCTGCGGAGGAATCACGGCGGCGGCGTTCCCCAGTCAATCCTGCTTGGAGAACTTTCGTAATTCCGAGTCGAATCAAAATACCGAGTGGCTCGTTAGCGGACGGATCGATTACTCCTTCAGCGATTCAGACAAGTTGTTCGGGCGAGTGCGGATCGACCGGGGCCGGCAGCCCACTTATACTGACCCGATCAACCCCGCTTTTAATATCGCAAGCATTCAGCCGCAGGACGATGGGCAGCTGAACTACACGCACGTCTTCAGTCCCAGCGTGGTCAACAACTTCATCTTCTCCAATCTTTATTATTCCGCGATCTTCGCCAGCCAGAACCTCTCGGGCGCGTTAGCGGCGTTTCCGGCGATCCTGACTTCCACGGATACATCCCTCACGCCGCTCGGATCGGGATCGGGCAGTGATCCATTCTTCGCGATCTTCCCGCAGGGACGAAAGGTGGAGCAATGGCAGATCATTGACGACCTTTCGATATCGCGAGGCAATCACAACCTCAAATTGGGAGTGAACTTCCGGCGCGACGACGTGAGCGATCACACAGCGGCTGAAGGAAGCTACCCGACGATTACCACCAGCTTATTGGACTTCTCCCAAAACATTGCCGACAACACCGGCCAGCAATTTGCGCTGCAGACTGAACAGCCAATCGCGTTCTACAGCCTCGGCCTCTATTTTCAAGATGAATATCACGTCAACTCCAAACTGAAACTGACCTTGGCGCTGCGGGCCGATCGAAATTCCGGAGGCGTCTGTCAGTCCGGCTGCGCCTCTTTGCCGACTGACCCATTCAACTTGGTAAGCCACGATTCCACGATTCCTTACGACCAATTCGTGAACGCGGGCCGGTCGCAGATCCTGCCTAATGTTGAAAAAGTCGTGTTTCAGCCCCGTTTCGGCTTGGCCTGGAGTCCCGTGGGGCAGAACACCGTGATTCGTGCCGGCATAGGCCTGTTCTCGGATCTGTATCCCGGCACAATTCTCGACCGATTTACGACCAACTTCCCTGAAGTCACGAATTTCACGCTAACGACCGGCAACGTCGCCTTCGGACAACCGAACAGTGCAGCAACGATCATCGGCCAGTGCAACTCTGCCTTCCAGTCGAACTTTAACTCTGGTGGCAATTTGCAGGGGTTTATCAATTCCGCGCCCGCAGCTTGCAGCGCAAATGGACCGCAGGTGCCGAACCTGAATGATGTCGTTGGCACTCTGCAAAATCCGAAGTATCTCGAGTGGAATGCGGAAATTCAGCATACGTTTGGAACAAGAACGGTTGTTTCAGCCAACTACGTCGGAAACCGGGGTTACGACGAGCTCCTCATCGACCCGTACCTGAATGCATTCGGTGGTTTCGGTGGGCTGCCGCAGACTGCACCCGACGCGCGCGTCGCCTATGTGAACCAATTGACGAACGGGGGAATTTCGAACTACAACGGCATCACTTTCTCGGTTCAGCAAAATGCCTGGAAGGGGTTGTCCGGCAGAGTCAACTACACTTACAGCCATGCTCTGGATGACATCTCCAATGGCGGAATTCTCCCGTATAACCTGTTCAATGGCAGTCTCGCAGACCAGATCAGTCCGTTCAACACTCGGCTTAATTACGGTCCAGCCGACTACGATCTGCGCCATAACCTGACCGCTAGCTACGTATGGGAGCTCCCATTTAAGAATAAGAGCCAGCTCATAGACCGTGCCATTGCGGGCTGGACCGTTTCCGGCACGTTTTTTTATCACTCGGGGTTTCCGTTCAGTGTCGTCGACGGAACCGCGACCAACGGTCTTTTTGCCGACAACGTGCCTCCCTCGGCCGGCGCTTCAGTGCTGGCGGAACCGATCGGCTCGATACCAACGACATGTACCTCCAAGCTGTCACCGTGCTTTTCGCCCTCACAGTTTGCGACGGCCACCAGCTTCGGGACGATTGCTCGCAACGCATTCCGGGGGCCTGGATACTTCAACAGTGACGTCAGCTTGCGCAAAAACTTCCATGTCACGGAGCGTCTCGGGTTCCAGATTGGCGCGAACGCTTACAACGTCTTCAACCACGCGAACTTTGCTAATCCTGGGTTCAACACGCTCAGCAGCACATTCGGGGTAGTTACGAGCACGGTGAGCCCGCCTACCACGCCGTACGGTGCATTTGCGGGTTCGGTTGCAAATGCCAGAATCGTTCAGATCATCGCCAAGCTTACGTTCTGAGGGCAGTCGTGAAAAGCAAAACGAAAGGGCGGCCCGGGGAAGGCCGCCCCCACGTTTTTGAGTGCTGCCGTCCGAGCCGATGCACCAGTCGCGAACGAATTGCCGAAACGGCGAGCGCCAAAACGGTAGTTGGTCGAGGGGCCATTTATGTCCGCAGCGACATTTGCGTTTCTCGTGCGCAACAGCTCAGTTCTCGGCGGTCGTGCAGGAACGGCCCGGCCAAACTTCCATCGGCCGGAAAATCGGCTCTGTTGACACAGAAGGTGTGTTCGGAGCAAGGAGAGCAACTATGTTCTCCAACTCGAATTTCCCATCCTGGCCGTGTGCGCTATAGCGTTCTGGAAATATCGACGATGTGATGAAAGCGATGCACCTTGGCAAGAATGAGGTTCATCCGAAGTTCGATGAGGAAGGCTTGCGCAAGAAGTACAGTTAACTGATGAACGTCGCTCGATGCTTCAACAAACTTTGCCACGGACATCGACGACCTTGCGCTGCGACTCCAGTTCTTCTGCCACGCGAGGACGCCCGGGACGTTTTGATGAGAGAAGTTGAGACAGCGATCAACACCTGGCTGGCAGGAAACTTGCTGTTCTAAGAAAACGTCAGTTCCTGTGCGGTCATCGAATGTGGACCTTGCTTTCCATCACAGAAGTGAACCGCGCATTCGCTGCACTACACCTGCGCGAGACCGCCGTCAGCGAATAGTTCGGCGCCATTGACGAAGCCGGCATCATCCGAAGCAAGAAAGGTGGCGGCGCCGGCTATCTCTTCTGGCTTTCCGATGCGGTTGAGCGGCACCTTCGAAACGATTTGTTGAATGGCTTCCTTGGGAGCCTTCTGTACCGCCGGAGTCTCGACCGGTCCTGGGCTGAGCAAGTTGACGCGAATGCCACGCTCCTTGAGCTCGGACGCCCAGATACGGACGAATGACCGTAGTGCAGCCTTTGCTGCGCCGTAGACGCTCATCCCCGGCAGTCCTTTGGCCCCTGCGATGGATCCGGTGATGATGATCGAAGCATGATCGTTGAGCAGGGGGAGCGCTTTCTGGACGGTAAAGAGAACCGATCGCATGTTGAGATTGACGATCTTGTCGAAGTGATCCTCGGTCACCAAGGCGAGCGGCAGAAATTCTGCACCTCCGGCATTTGCAAATAAAATGTCGATCGAGCCTTTGGTATCTTTCACGGTCTTGAAAATCCGGTCGAGATCGGCATTGCTGGACACATCGCCCTGAATGGCGACCACGTTTTCGCCGAGTGTTCTGGCTGCTGCTCGCAAATTCTCGTGATTTCGACTGACGATGAATACGAAGGCCCCTTCCGCCACGAATCGCCGTGCCGTCGCCAGGCCAATTCCGCTGCTAGCTCCAGTGATTACGGCAACCTTGCCGTCTAACCTCATCATGTTGACATTCCTTTTCCGCAGCGGCATGGTCAATAGCCTGCCACGCTGTGTCCCAGTCAGCTGCTTGGGAGCCAGTTCTCCCAGTATTGGCTATCACACCCGACCGCAACATACGACGCGTCAAATTGGTTCTCAGTCACTTATGCCCCTTCAAGTTCTGAGATGTTCCAAAAGCAATAAGGTTACAGAAGTAATTGGGTGCCCACATCGCGAGGTAAACCTGGTGATTCAAAACGACGCACGAGCGAATCCGCTGATCGGAGACTATCCTAGGCCAGCTTGAACTTCCTTAAACGGCGCGCAACGGGCTAGGGATGAGGGAAGTCTATCTCCACCTGAAACGCTGTGCTGAAATAGTTCGTAAAGATATTCAAAACCGTAAGACCAACCATCTCGGCGATCTCGCTCTCCGTGAGACCCCCTTTCCTAGCGGCTTCGATGTCGGCCGCGCCCACCGCGCCGTGCTCTTCGAGAATTAAGCGGGAAAAGCGAAGTGCCGCATTTGCTTTGGGGTCTTTGGAATGTGCCTGGCGGCTGTCGAGAATCTCGCTATCGTCAAGTCCAACCATCTTGCCAATCGCGGAATGGGCGGAGAGGCAATATTTGCATCGATTTGCTTCAGTGGTTCTCAATGCAATGCGCTCGCGGCACTTTGCATCCAGGCTTCCGCCCTCAAGAGTCTGTGTCGCAACTAGCACTTGAAAAGGCGAAAAAGCTTTGGCATGAAGGGGCATGCCAACTTATCAACCGTATTCTCCGGATCAAGCTGAGTTGTTGCCCGCCCATGTAAAGGATGTTTTGGGCGCCGACCATCTTTGTTTTGTGGTGCACGAAGTGGTCGAGGCGTGCGACCTGAGCGCTTTCGAGAAGGCCGAGGAGGATGCCGGCGGACAGCGACCGTACGATCCGCGGATGATGCTGAAGATCTGGCTGTACGGGTTCAGCGTGAATGTGCGCACCACGCGCAAACTGGAGCAGCGTATTCGCGAGGATCTGGGCTTTCGGTACCTGGCGGGCGGAGCTGCGCCGGACCACAAGACGCTGAGCGAATTCCATCGGCGGCATCGCGACGCGATTACGGCGATGTTTAGCGAGGTGCTGCTGTTTTTGCGGCGCGCAGGAATGGTGCGGCTGGGCACGGTGGCGATCGATTCGACGCGAGTGAAGGGGTCGGCCTCGCCCGACCGACTGTTACGTCGAGAGCAGTTGGAGCGGGAGCTGCGCAAGAAAGTGAAACGCTGGCAGCAGGAACTGGACGACGATCCGGATCGCGAACCGGGAACGCGTGTGGGGAGCGAACAGATCGCGCAGCTGCGTGAACAGTTGCAGCAACTGCGCCAGAGTGGCGAGGAGAAGCTCTCGCTCACCGATACGGACGCGCGTTTTTTGCGCGAGCGGGGAGGTTTCGTGCTGGGTTATACGGCGGAGATCGTCGTGAGCGAGGACCATTTCATCGTGGCGCAGCGGGTGTTGGCTGACTGCGGATTTTTCTCCAATCAAAATTTGCGAGAGATGGCAGAGCGCGGGATCGCCGCGTACGTGCCCGACCCGAACTTGGCGCGGGAATTGAACACAGGAAAAAGGGCGCGCGGAGTGGGACGAATGAAAGTGAGCGATCCGCATCTGCTGCGTTCACGCCAGAGGTTGCGCAGCGCCGGCGGTCGTGCCTGGTACAAAAAACGCAAGGGAATGGTCGAGCCGGTGATCGGAACTTTGAAAGAACAGCGTGGGATGCGACAGTTCCACCGCCGCGGGCAGCCAGCCACCGCCGTCGAATGGGTGCTGGCCGCGATGGCCTACAACTTGACGCGCTACCGCAACCTGCGCCGCAAAGCGTAGCAGTCGACAGGCTCCACTTAGGCAGTGGGAACGTAAGGCGAGCGCCGAAACACAGGTTTGAACGCGATCCGCCGCAAAAATCAGACCGGCGCTCGAGTCGCGACACAGACTCGTGTAGGGCTGAAGGAACTCTGCAACGCAACTGATTTTCCAAAGCAGCGGAATCCCGCTCATTGCGAAGTGACCGATGCGCCGGACGCCAGGCCCGGCTATTGCGAAACTGGGCTGCGTTGGCTGGAGAGCTGACTCGACTTTACGCTTTCGGAAGGAGTTGGTTTCGAAGCGGCTTCCTTCTTTGCGGCCTCCGCCTTCTGCTTGCAAAGCGCCTGCTGGTCGCCCGGAATCGCGGCGCACATTTTGAATGCCTCCGCGGCGTCAGAATAACGGTCGAGTCGGTCGAGTGAGTCGCCCATCACAAAGTAATCGCTTGGATCCGGCTGAGAGACGCCGGATGTGGCTTTTTTCATCTCGGCAAGGGCATTTTCGAAATCTTCCTTTTGGTAATACACGAGACCCAAGCCACTGTGGGCCTGGGATTCGTATTGGGATTTTGCGGTCGCGAGCTCTTCGTCGGTCATGTCGGCTGGCTTCACGATGGCCGGAAGCAGTTCAAGCACGCGCTTCTCGTAATTTTCGGCTTTATTGAGTTGGGCAGAGGGATCGTTGGAGTGCGGAATGACCCAGCCGACGAACACCAGGACCGTAACGTCATTGGGATTGAGCGCCAAGGCTTTGTCAGCGCACTCATCCATTTTGTTGAAATCCTGCTTCTGGTATTCGGCAGTGGTCAATTGCGAGTAGACGGCCTCGGAAAAGGGACCGTTCGGATATTTTCGAACGAAGGCGTCGCCGAGCTGAATGCGTTTATCGAGATCGTCCGCCTTTACCTTGAAGAAAGCTCTGTACGCGGCTTCTTCGTGAGGGTCGACTGCGGCGGCGGCAGATAACCTGCCCGAGCTAGCGCCCGCGGTGAGGTTAGGGGCTTTGGCGACAAGGTCGCTTGTTAGCTGCTTTGGACAAAGAGGCCCCCCCTGCGCGAACGCGATGGGCGAAGCGAATAGCGCGAGCGCACATGCGATTGCGGATAGGGCCATCTTTTCGCGGAGAAATTCGATCTTCATTTATGCCCTCCCAGTTTCTGAGATGTTCCAAAAGCAAGAAGGTTACACAAGGACTGGGTGCGATACAAACTTTGCAATCCTATTCGTCACAGGGCATCCCTGCTGTTCGACTCTCCCTTGCCAGATTTTTCCCACGTCGCAACTCCTGAACGACGGGGAGTCAGCATTTGCCCACCAACGACCGACTGGCCCCAGGCCTCAGTTGCGGGGGCCTCGATGGTTGCCTTGCGGGCCGCCTCCGAGGCCTCCATAACACTCTTCCTCATCGCCACGGACGAGCATTTCACCTAGACCTAATTTCAAGCAAACGCAGGTCAGAGAAGACTCGCGAGCCGAGAAGTTCGACCGGACACGGTCAGCACAATGTGAAGCTGCGCCCTGAATTAGAACCTGTCGCCGCTGTTTCCACCAAACTGATCGTCATCCCCGACGATTTTAACGCCAGGAAGCAGTCCGCCACTGGGAGTGAAAATCACGGAGCACTCGACGGTAATATTCGTTTTTGTGATCGTGACTTCACCGGCCGAGGCGGCATTCAAGATGGCAGCCTCCGAGGTCAGAGGCCGCGACCTGCGGCCCGAATTCCAGGAGACCAGGTTGACTTGCCATAATGGAGAGTAAGCTGTATTGGCGTTTGTCGGACCCGCCGGATTCGGCGCCGATGCGAGCACATTGCCCTGCGTGACATTAGTGAAGACATAGATGTCATCCAACGCTGCGGTGCCGGGCAGGGTGCCGAAAGCCGTAGGAACGAAATTCGAATTAAATCCCTCGGCCACTGTGTTCGCCAGGGAAGTGAAACTTGAACCAGGAGTCACTCCGACTTCGGGCGTAATGTAGAGTGCCGTTTTATTGTTATAGAAACCTGTCTGGAGGGGCAGGCTCACTTTTGACGACACATTGCCACCGGCTGCCGCATTCAGAGCATCGAGGACAACTTTCGAATCGGGTAACACACCGCCGGGTGAGAGCGAGAAAATCACGGAGCACTCGACGATGATGGGTGTCGGCGTAACTGTCACTTGGCCGGCAGTCTGCGCTGCTTCTACTTCCGCAGTCGAGGTCAGCACAGTTACCGTACTTCCAGGGGTCCAGGCGACCAAGTTCACCTGCCACAGCGGCGAGTAGTTCGCGTTGGCATCGCCAGGGCCGGCGGGAGTGGGAGTCGCGGACAAGACGTTGCCCTGCGTGCTAAAGACGAAAATGTTTCGCACCGCCGGAGAGTTAGGCAGGGTGCTGAAGTTCGTAGGAATGAAATTAGCGCCGAATCCCTTCGCCACTTCCTGTGCCGTGGCGACGATATCTGCGCCCGCTGAAGGATCGACTCCGACTTCGGGAGTAATGTAGAGCGCCGTTCCGCCTCTGGCGAATCCAATCTGCAGAGGAAGGATCGCTCGCGGCTGCTCGGCCGCGCCGACGCTGTCTGTATTGGCCGGAGGGCGTGCGAATGCGGGTTCTGCTGTCAACGGACAAAGAGCAAGGACAACGAATGCTGCAAGAAACAACTTCTTACTAGGAGCCGGGAGTTTACGTAGTCGGGCGCGATTCATGATAGTCCTCTCGTAATGAATTTTTTTTGCTGGTGAAGTGCCACCGGCGATTCATGCGATTCGCCTGTCCTCAAGAAGTTTCATTGACTGATCCGGGGAGGAACCGAAAGGAGACAAAAAGCGGTGTAACTTTACTGCCCGCACCGAATCGCATGAAGTATCGCCTTCGGCCGCCGTGATTTAGTTCATAGCTCGATGATGGATGGTCATCCGAGGGGGGAAGCTATGAATGTGTTCCGCGCTGCTCTTTCTAGTGACTTTTGGATCACGGGGATCGCGATAGCTCGTTACATCCCTCGGGCCTTTCGTACAAAGCAAATCGATGGGAATCTCTTTTTCACGGAGGAGACGCGGCAGAAGTATCGGCGACTTGTCGAGAGTGTGACGCTGAATTCGCGGCGCAAGTGGGGAACCTTGGAAGTCGACCAGATGCTTCACCATCTCAACCTTGCATGCGGAGGTTCGCAAGGCTTCTACGATCTTCCCGACGAGAGCTATCTGATCTCCAGAACGCTTTTCAAATGGATTCTCGTTGACTGGTATTCGGAGCAGCCCGTTGGCTTGCGCCTCCCGACAGGCTTCAAAATTCCGCATGGGGCGCCTCATCCAATGTTCGGCAGAATGTCGCCGACGGAGTGGGGCAAGCTTCTGCAAATCCATCTTGATTACCACCTAAAGCAATTTGCGGCATGACAGCGTGTCGCGCTGCCGATTGCTGGAGGACCGTCCATGAGCACACAGGTCTAAGCTGGTCGTGTGCAAAACGTCACTGCGGCCACTTGGCCGGAAAGTCGGCGATTCGTTGAAGTGAGCCTTGCAAACACCCGATCCGCAGACGTGGAGCGGCGGTCCCGGCTTAATTGCCTACCGTATGACTGAGTGGGGCTCCAGGAGCCACCAGTTAACCCCAATGGCGCCGCTTGTCCGGATAGCGGTTTTTCGTCCAAGTGAATTGCCACCTAGGGCGCACGCTAGTAGCGCGGCCCGACGCAAAATAAAACGAAGTCGTGCGTTTGCATGCATCAGTAGCGCAACACGTTATGCGGAACGCCATTTCGTTGGGATCCCAGATTGCAGTTTCGAATGATGCTTGGGGAACCAACCTTACACTTGCGACCATTGTGGTCGACGAGGAGCGAAAGTGCAGAAATACGTCCCCTTTTCTTTCGGGGCAGTAGCACGATTGTCTCTGAGGCCTAGTCGCGCTCACGGTAAACCCGCGCGCTCCTCGATGTCGCCGTAAGACAGATTTTGCCCTTATCGCAACATCTTCAATTTGTGATCAATGACCATTCAACTCCTCCGGTCGGAATGATAGGCCGTGTTTGGGAACGAAACACGAAGAATGCCACCCGAGACGGTAGCGCGAAGCGACCCATTACACATGCCGTTCGTGCGAGCGTATTTATTGAAGTGGTATATTTGAAGTTCAGAATAGATGCGACTCGTGTGAAGCCATTCGAAGCGCTGCTCAACGAGACACGGCGGACGATGACATTTGGAGTCCAAAATGGGGTCCAACTTGCCCGTTCCAGGCGGCCAGTTCTGTGGTTACGCGGTGCCGAATCAACGGTTTGTGGGATTTTTAACAGTTCAAAGCTGAAAGTGGAAACGCCGTTCAGAGTCGTCGCCCGGTAACTTCGGAAGACTCTTCCAATTCACTCAAAATCCACAGCGGCGGCGACTAATTAATTTTTGGACATGCAGCCTTGCGGATAGACGGCGTCGAGCGCGCCCCAGAGGGCTTTCAGGCTGCGTTCGGCGGCGCAGAGAACGCCGACCGTGTCTACGTTATTTTGGCTTGCGAGCCATTCGCGCCAGGCGGCACGGTGGCGAACGTCTGCTTCTTCGTGGACCGCAAAGTATGCCAGGGCGCGCGGTTCGGAGATTCCATAGAAGCGGCGCAGGCCGGAAATTTTCTGCGTGGCGATTTCAGGGACCTGAGCTTCGTAAACGTAGAAAGCGGCGACGGCTTGCGTCATGGAACCTTGCGCGGCGACCTCGTCGTAGGTGTCCAGCAGGGCGGCAACGCCCGGTTTCGGCTGCGCGGCTTCGAGCGACGCGGCACTGACGCCGAGCGATTCCGCGAACTGGCGCCAAAGCTGCGGGTGCGGCGCCGACGCATCCAATTCTTCGGCGAGATTTTCCTTTACGATGGTTTTCAGGGCGGCATCGCCATTGGCGCGGCCGGCGAGCTGTTTCAGGTTTTCGGGGAACGAGCGGACGTGTTGATAGTACTGCTCGGCGTAGAAGCCCAGTTGCTGCTTCGAGAGTCGGCCTTCGGACCACGCCTGGTAAAACGGGTGCTTCAGTAGGTGGTGCTTCTCGACCAGAGCATCGAGCGATTCGAGCAAAGTCTTGGGGCCGTTGGGCTTCTTATTCATCCCGTTTTCCTGACCTTTCCCTGAATGATGGAAGTGAAACAAAACCACGGCATCCTACCGGAATCGCCCGTAAAAATCCAGTGCGGGCTTGTCTGGATGGTCTCATCGTGTTAACTCGGCCGCTTCTACAATTAACTGGACGGCTTCCTTCAGATTGCGGCGAACCTCAGCAAGCGTTCGGCCCTGGGAGTTAACGCCGGGCAGCTCCTTAATCGTGCCGACGTACCAACGGCCTTTTTTCGCGATGACAGCGGTCAACTTGCGGTCCAGCAGGGTCATGGATGTCCTCTTGCAGTACGCAACGCGATTCGATTTCATAGCGTCGCCTTTTCGCGTTTCTTGGGCCTGGGAATGTTCAGTTGGAGTATGTTGTCGCCGAATTTCTCGTCGTTTTCCGGCAGGAGATCTGGAAGGCCTTTCAGCACACCGGCGCCGCGGCTGTATGCGAGATCGAACTGCAGCATTTCGAGCAGGTTTTCCGTGAACTCCTCGCCCCAGGCGTGCTCGACGTCGAGAGCTAGAGCATACGGCGTATATTCTTCGAGCGTTTCCGGCGTCTCGCCGGGTTGATTTTCACTGTTCAACCGGCTGGCGTCCGCGCGCGTAAGAAACTCACGAAATCCCTCGAGCTTGGCAAGGACCGCGCGACCGGCACTGGTGGGCGCCTCCAGCAGTCCCTTGAAGATCACATTGATGAAGAACAGCCCCGTCAGCAGCGCCGCGAACCTAAGCGACGTCAACGCGCCGAGGAAGGCAAAACCCAGCAGCGAAGATGCCGTGAGCACGACGGGTGGCAGATCGGCCGCGTCGAGCGCGCGAGCGGGGCGGCCATCCCGGCGAAAAAACGACGCGAGTTTCCAAAGTGTTGGCGGCCACGCTCGCACAGCCGCAATCAGCGCCGAGGCCCCGAGAAAAACAAATGCGCTGAGGAACACCACCCCTGCGGGTGATGCAATTTCACTAAAAACCGGCTGCGCGTGAAATAGGTAGACGAGCGCGGCCACCGAATAAGTGATCCCGCCGAACCATACGAAAGAGTGGGCCGACATCAACGCAGGCTCGGCAATCCCATCCATCGTCTCGCCGAACTTTCCATAGGTCTGCGACAGCCAGGTACACTCGCGAGAATTGAACTTGTACGTATGAATGCTCGGCGGGTAGAAAAGTGTCGTGAGGATTGTCGATTCCTCAGTAGGCAAGGAAGAGTCGGATTCGCGCAATCGTTCCAGGGTGAACCAGTCTTTACGCTGCTGGATTCGCAGGTAGCCTTTGGATGCGAGCGAAACGAGCGCAGCGGCAAAGGCCCGCTCGCATCGGCCGTTATCGCGCAGATAAGCCGCCAGCGCTGGCGAAACCTGTTCCGGCGGATCGTATTGCGTCACCCTGGTCGTTTTCGGGGTCCAGCGGAGGGCGATGACGGTCCCCAAATAGAAAATCACAAGGATCCCGATAGCGACCGCGTCCAACGAGTACGTCATAGCGGGATGTTGCCGTGTTTTTTGCGGGGGTTGGTGTCGCGCTTATTTTCCAGGGAGCGGAGGGCGGTGATGAGCTTGGCGCGGGTTTCGGCGGGTTCGATCACGGCGTCAATGTAGCCGCGCTCGGCGGCTACGTAGGGATTGGCGAAGCGTTCGCGGAAGTCTTCGATTTTTTCGTGGCGGAGATTTTCGCGTTCGGCATCCGGGGCGCGGTCAATTTCGCGTTTGTAGACGATGTTTACCGCGCCTTCGGGGCCCATCACTGCAATTTCCGCGGTGGGCCAGGCGAAATTTATGTCGGTGCGAATGTGCTTGGAAGACATGACGCAGTAGGCGCCGCCGTAGGCTTTGCGCGTGATGACGGTGATTTTGGGTACCGTGGCTTCGGCGAAAGCGAAGAGTAATTTCGCGCCATGTTTGATGATGCCGCCCAATTCCTGTTGCGTGCCGGGAAGGAAGCCGGGGACGTCTTCGAAAGTGATCAACGGGATATTGAACGCGTCGCAGAAGCGCACGAAGCGCGCGCCTTTCACGGAAGCATTGATATCGAGGACGCCGGCAAGGAAGGCCGGCTGATTGGCGACGATGCCGACCGAGCGGCCATCGAGGCGCGCGAAGCCGACCACGATATTTTTCGCGTAGTGCTCGTGGACTTCGAAGAATTCGGAATCATCGGCGAGCGCGTGGATCACGTCTTTCATGTCGTAGGGTTGCTGCGGATTTTCCGGGACGAGCGCGTTGAGGGCGGGCGTCGCGCGGTCCCAGGGATCGTTCGAGGGCTTGCGGGGCGGATCGTCCAGATTGTTCGACGGCAGATAGCTGAAAAGTTCGCGGATCATGGCGAGACATTCGGCGTCGTCGCGAGAAACGAAATGGGCGACTCCGCTGGTGGCGTTGTGGGTCATCGCGCCGCCCAACTCCTGCTTGGTGACTTCCTCGTGGGTGACGGTCTTGATCACGTCCGGGCCGGTGACGAACATGTAGGACGTGTCGCGCGTCATGAAAATAAAGTCCGTGATCGCCGGAGAATAGACCGCGCCGCCTGCGCAGGGGCCCATGATCGCGCTGATCTGTGGAATCACGCCGCTCGAAAGCGTGTTGCGCAGAAAGATTTCGGCGTAGCCCGCGAGAGACATCACTCCCTCTTGAATGCGCGCGCCGCCGGAATCGTTCAGGCCGATGACCGGCGCGCCCTGGCGCAGTGCCAGGTCCATGATTTTGGTAATTTTCGCGGCGTTGGCTTCGGAGAGCGAGCCGCCGAAGACGGTGAAGTCCTGCGCGAAGACGTATACCAGGCGGCCGGCGATGCGGCCATAGCCGGTGATGAAGCCGTCGCCGGGAGGACGCTGCGCTTCCATGCCGAAATCGTGGGAGTGGTGGCGGACGAATTTGTCGAGCTCTTCGAAGGAGCCTTCGTCGAGCAGCAAGTCAATGCGTTCGCGGGCGCTGAGCTTGCCTTGCTTGTGTTCGCGCTCGCGGCGCTCGGCGCCGCCGCCGGCTTCGGCCTCGCGATTCAGCTTGCGCAGCTCGTCGAGGCGGTCGTGGTGCTTGCGGTGGGCTGGGGTGGTCACGGGCGTGGCTCTTTCGGAGAAGGGCGTGAATGTTGAGCGGTGAGTGGTGACTGGCCAAATGCAATCCCCCGAATTGTGATCTGCGATCGGTGGCCTGTGAAACGCCGCGTGGTGTGGTTGGTGTTGCGATTAGAATTTGGCTCGGCTTTTATTTTCATGAAGTTGGGCGGGATTTTGAATGCGATGTTGTTGCGGTTAGGAAGTGCGGAAAAGCCGGGAACTGAGGGATTCGGCTGATTCATTCCTTGTGCCGGTCGCGAGTTTTTGTTGTGAATCACAGGGCACGGTAGCATGTTCGCAAAAAAATTGCGAATCGAGTGTGTGTACACGTTCCGGATTCCTGCGTCAGCTGCGGGCGGCGCGCTCGAGAAGCTCGTGGATGAGGGTCTGGTAGGGTTTGGACTGCTTTGCAGCGAGGCGGCGGAGACGTGCGAGTAGCGGCGGAGCGATGCGGATCGCGATGAGCTGCTTGGCATTTCCCGTTTTGGGACGGCCGACGCGGCGAGCGCCCTTGAGTTCCGCGTCGGTGGATTCCGGGATATCCGAGAAATCAATGTGGCTGTCCGAAATATGCGTGGCGTTCTTTACGGCTTGCCTGCCGCGCGCTGATGATGCGAATCGTTTCTTTGCCACGATATTATTGTATATACGCTAATAGGGTGACGACCTCAAGATGTTCGAGGTGCATCGCCGACCGATGGCGGTCTGAAGACCGCCGCTACAAAACCTACCCTGAGCCGGCGAGACGTCGATGGATCGAGAGGCGAGTGCCGCGGAAGCGTCCCGGACGCAAGGGGCGGGGTCTGAGACCCGCCCCTACGAACGGCTAATCAAAACCGGGCACGGCATGCCGTGCCCCTACGGCCAACATCCAAATCGGAGTAGCCTGCGACGCGCCGACGGACTAGCGCCGGTGGATCCGAGGGCGGGTCCCGCAGAAACGTCCGGGACGCAAAAGACGCGTCTGAGACCCGCCCCTACGAACGCGAAATCAACGGCCGGGGCAGCTTTGGCGACGCTTACGGTTGGCAGGCGTCGGCGGACGCGGCGTTTGAAGGCGCAGCCGTTATGGACATTACTGTGGCTGTGGGGAGCGCGGCCAGGCTGGATTTGGCGATTATCGTGTTTGTGGCTGGGACTGCGTTCGCGTCCAGGTCGTGCCAGCCGGCCAGGTTTTTGTTTAGCGCGGAGCAGGATTCATCGAGCGCGGATTTGGCGGTTTCGCTGGGGGCTGCGTCGCCTGACTGAATGAAGAAGGAGGTGCGGGCAAGGTCGCGGTTGACGGGGCCTACGCCCGGCGACGTGAATGTTCCCTCCTGAACTTCCTCGGCTTTCTTGTCCAGTTCTTTCAGCGCGTTTGCCGAAGCCAAGGCCTGCGGGTTGACGGCGGGCGTCTGCGCGCTGGAATTGGCGCCATTCTTTGCCGCGGAATTGCCTTGCGCGGCAGCGGCGCCTGCTCGCTTTGCGGCTTCCGCGTCTTTAGCTTTTTCTTCGGCGGTTTTTTCCTTGGCGTCGGGTTTTGCGCCAGCACCGCCCTCGGCGGACGGCTTTTCTTCCGGCATGGGTCCGAGCGTTTTCAGGCGATCGGCGATGGCGTTGCGGAGCGAGGTGATTGAGTCATAGCTTTTGGCGCTGGCGGCGAGGCCGGCGTCTATGCGCTTGGTGGCGAAGAGTTGGGCGTCCAAATCGGCTTGTGAAACGTGCACGCGCGGATCGAGTGTGATGGTGAACGGCTGCTTCATCAGCGAGCCGTTGCCGATGAGAAAGGCTTCGTACTGGCCGGGGACGGCGATGGGGCCGAGCGTTTGTTCGCGCGGGGTATCGCCGGGAAGCGCGTGGTCGGAGAGCGTGTATTCGATGTAATCGAGAATCCCGCCATAGTAGCTGAAATTCAGTGCGCGCGGCGGAGGGTAGTGCAGATCCCAGACGAAGCGGTTGAGGCCGACGTTCGTCGAAAGTTGCGGCTCAGGACCGAACCAGTAATCCGGAACGTTTTTGGGTGTGGTATCGGGCTTAGGTGGAAGGCTGGTAAAGCGGCGAACGACTTTTCCCTGCGCGTCGTGGATTTCGAGTGAGAGCGGAGTGGTGGGCGCCGATTTCAGGTAATAGTAAAAGACGACGCCATCTGGCGGATTTTTCGCCGTGGGTTCTTCGGGCGGCAGCGGAGTTTCCTGGTCGTTGTCGTAACGAACGCGGACGGTTGGCGCGGGCTTGAGGAGATAGGCGCCGGCGCTTAGAACTTGCGGGCCCGCCTGGCGAAGGGGCGAGAGGTCGTCGAGGATCCACAGACCGCGGCCGTAGGTGGCGGCGACGAGGTCATTGCCATGCACCGCTAGATCGCGAACGTCCGACGCGGGGAAATTGAGCTGCAGGGATTGCCAGTGGTCGCCATCGTCGAATGAAACGTAGAGAGCATCTTCGGTGCCGGCGTAGAGCAAGCCTTTGCGCACGGGATCTTCGCGAATGACGCGCGCGATCCAACCGGGATCGAGGCCGGCGGTGATTGGCTGCCAGGATTTGCCGCCGTCGCGGGTGCGATAGATGTAGGGATGCGGATCCTGGCGCGCAGAGAGCACGGCGTAGGCGGTGCTCGCGTCGTAGTGCGAGGCTTCGATGGCTTCGATGTCGCTATTTTGCGGCAGATCGGGTGGGGTGACGTTGCTCCACGTGTGTGAAGCGTCGCTGGTGGTTTGGATCAAGCCATTGCTGGTGCCCGCCCACATGACTTCGGCGCTGATGGGCGAAGGTGTGAGCACGGTGAGCGAGGTGCGGCGCGGGCGTTGGGCGTTTTCCTCGAAGTCGTCCTTGCCTCCGGCATCGCGATCTTCGAGTTCGGCCGCATTTTCATTGTCGGCGAGAGGAGCGTGGCCGTTTGCGGAGCGTGGTGCGGCACTGGCGGCGGGCGTTGCGTTCTGCGAATGAGGCTGAGCGGCGGGCTGTTCGTTCGCGGATGTGGTGAGATCGGGGCTGATTTGGGTCCAAGTGTTGCCGGCGTCGGTGGTTTTCAGCACGTATTGCGCGCCGAGATAGAGCGTATGCGGATCCTGCGGCGAGAACACCAGCGGAGGCATTTGCGACATGCGGTCGTTTGCGCGGCGCACAAAAACGTGCACGATTTGCCCGGTGGTTTTATCGAAGCGAACGACCGCGCCGTACCAGCCGCCGGAATAGACAATATTGGGATTCGCGGGATCGGGCGCGATGTAACAGAATTCGAAGCCGCCGATAGAAAACCAGTCGCGGAAACTGATTTCGCCGTAATCGCTGCGGTTGGGAACGGCGACCGTGCCGCTGTCTTGCTGCGGGGCGTAAGAGACGTAGGGGAACTGGTTGTCGGTGATGACGTGATAGAACTGGCCGGTCGGCTGATTGTACCAGCTGCTCCAGGTGTGGCCGCCGTCGAGGCTGATGGTGGAGCCTTGATCCACGCCAAGAATCATGCGGTCGGAATTTTGCGGATCGATCCATAGGACGTGGTAATCGTCGCCGCCGGGCGCGCCTTTATAGGCGATGAAATTTTGGCCGCCGTCGGTGGAGCGATAGGTAGTGGTCTGCATCACGTAAACGACGTCGGGGTTTTTAGGATCCACGTAGACGCGGCAGATATAGAGATTGCCGGTGATGCGCGGGTCTTTGGTGATTTGGCGCCAGTTGGCGCCGCCGTCGTCCGAGCGGTATAGGCCGGGGCCCATGATGGCGAAAACGCGCTGGCCTTTTGTTCCGGGAGCAACAGCGAGGCCGACGCGGCCGCGCGGCTCGGTGGGGAGGCCGGAATCGGAGACGGGCTTCCAAGTGCTGCCTTCGTCGGTGGATTTGTAAATCCAAGAGTCCTGGGTTTTCGAGTCTGGCGGACCCATGCGGAAATCGAACGGCTGCCAGAGAGCGGCGTAGAGGATGCGCGGATTATTGGGATCGGCGGCCATGTTGGAGACGCCGGCCATGTCGTCTTTGTAGAGAGTTTTGGTCCAGGTCTTGCCGCCGTCGGTGGTTTTGTAAACGCCGTGATTTTCGCTGGGCTTGGAGACGCCGAGAATGGGATGGCCGAGTACGCCGACGAGGATGATGTCCGGATTGCGCGGGTTGATGATGACGGTGCTGATGTAGCGCGAATCTTTCAGGCCGATGTTGGTCCAGGTGGTACCGGCGTCGGTCGACCGATAAACACCGTTGCCATCGGTTTGTTCGCCTGTGCCGACGATGATGATATTGGGATTCGAGGGAGCGACGGCGAGGTCGCCGATGGAGGCGACGTGCTCATCGTCGAAGATGGGCTTCCACACCGTGCCGCCGCTGGTGGTTTTCCAGATGCCGCCGCCGGGCGTGCCCATGTAGTACGTGGTGGGGTCGCCGGGGATGCCGGCGACGGCGGAGACGCGTCCGGCGCGGTAGGGGCCGATCAGGCGCCAGCGCATGGCGGCGTAGAGGCTGGGATCAATCGTGGGCGCGGACGATGCGGAATTTTGTTGGGCTGTGGGCTGCGCGGGCGGTTGTCCTGACGGCTGAGTTGTCGGGTGCGCGGAGAGCGGCGCGACGGCGACGGCTGTTGCGATTGCTATTGCGGCGAGGAGAAGGATGGCGACGGCTGGTAGGCGCTCGACTCGTACCAAGTTGGTCCTCCGTAAAACAAAAAAGTGTATCACTGCTTGTGCGTCGGCTGCGTAAGAGTTGGACGCAGGATTAAGTCAGTCGGCTTGTTGGTTTCGGTGGATTAGTAAATGGCCGAACACGGCGTGGTGAGCTTCAATGATCAGCAGGAATCACTCAGTGCAGGCCGGACCAATCATCGGCGAGGAGAATAGAATTGCTGGGATTGGAGGGGTCGTATTTTACGCTGGCGGTTTGGCCGGCGGCGACGCGTCCCAGGTGGGCCAGTTCTTCGAGGCCGGTGATGTCCTGGGCGGTTTCGTAGGTGACGCCGGAAATCGAATAGGTGTAGTAGAGAAGCTTTTGCGTGCCGTTCGAAGACGGCGAGGCTGGCGTGCGTTTCGGCAATTTGCCGGAACGTTTTGCGCCGGGGACCTGAGTGTCGCCCGGGTGGTGATCAACGACTTCGAGCACCTGGCCTTCGACGATGCGGCCGACGCGGTTGAGGTATGCGCGGCGCTGGCGCTCGATATCCTGCTCGGTTACGGGTTTGCGGCGGAGCCAGAGGACGATGGCGACAATGGCCATTACCGCAATTCCGGCTAGCGGAAGCCATTCGTGCCAATCGCTGAGGAGTTCTTTCAACGCGTAGCCTTCTGCATGCCTACCATTTCGTCAGAAGAAATTTGCCAGAGCTGGATTCTATTTTTTGCATCGATTCGCGCGCGGCCACCGGATTTCGCAGCGCGATCGGAGGGCGGGTCTGAGACCCGCCCCTACAAAGGCGTATGCGATTCAGTCCGCGCGACGACGGGCTCGGCACGCCGCGCCCCTACGCGCCATATATGCGTGTGCCGTGCTATTGCGCGGCGATGACTGGATTTCTTAGCGTGCCGATGCCGCTGATGCTGACTTCGACGACGTCGCCGGCGGCCAGCGGGCCCACACCGGAAGGCGTGCCGGTGGCGATCACGTCGCCTGGTTCGAGCGTCATCACCTGCGCAATGAAGCGGATTATAGCATCAACGGAAAAGATCATTTCCGACGTGTGTCCAGACTGTTTCCTGGTTCCATTCACGAAAGTTTCGAGCGAGAAGCCGGAGGGAGGGAATTCGGTTTCGAGGATGGGTCCGAAGGGGCAAAAGGTGTCGAAGCCTTTCGCGCGGGTGAATTGGACGTCGAGTTTTTGCAAGTCGCGCGCAGTGACGTCGTTCAGGCAGGTATAGCCGAGGACGTAATCCGCGGTGTTTTCCTCGGCGGGTAATTGGCAGCAGCGGCGGCTGATGATCACAGCGAGTTCGCCTTCGTGGTCCACGCGCTGCGAGATCGGCGGCAACACGATGGGTTCCTCGGGAGCGATGATCGAGGAAGGAGGCTTGAGGAAAATCAGCGGACGCTGCGGCACTTCATTGGCCAGTTCTTTAACGTGCTCCAGGTAATTGCGGCCGACGCACACGATTTTGCTGGGGGTGGAGGGGGGCAGAAGTTTTACGGCGTCGAGCCGCCAGGATTTCTCAGTGCGCGCACGCGAGCCCCAGAGCTTGCCCTGAATTTCGGCGACGCGATCACCTTCCAGAATGCCCGCCCGCGGTGAAGGACGGGTCTCGCCGCCCGATCGGCTTATGTTTTGCGCGTCGAATTCGAGGGGTTGGAAACGGCAGAGTTTCATCGGTGATGGCTGGAAAAGAAATCCGAGCGGCGACGGCGCGGGGCGATGGGTTGCTGGCGCGCTTGCAGGGCCATGCCACCGACCCACGAGCCTACGGCGCACACGCCGTAGACAATCGCTCCTTCGATGAACGCGTTGAAGGGCGTGCGCAGCGCTTCGAAAAGATTGCGGAAGAATAATCCCGCGATATCGTAGGCGATGACGAACATGGACCAGGCGATCATGGCAGAGGCGAACATTTTGACCGGGCGGTTGAGGAAGCGGCAAATCGGGATCAGCATGAAGATAACAAATAAGCCGTAGGAAGCGGCGTTGCGTTCCAGCGCGCGGTTATCCAGCCACGACAAACGATTGGCGGCCACGAGCGAGCCGGTCATCACAATAATCAGCAGCGCGCCGGTGTAGAGGCCGGTGCGCAGCGCCGGACTTGCGACTTTTATCGCCTCGTGCACTTCAGCCACGGCGGCGGCCGAATTGGTGATCGGTTCATTCATAATCTGGGCGGAGCTTGCACGGGCACGGTCGCAGGTGTCAGTCCGGAACCACGGCAGGCATCTCGCCCGATGCTGCCGCGCTTGCAGGGCTCTCGTTGCCGGCGCGATCCACTGCAGTGACGGTGTAGAAGTAATGATGACCGGACTCTACATTCATATCGCGAAACGAGGGAGTACGCAACAACTGGGGATTCAGCTTGTTCCCAGGAGCACCCTCCTGCTCCGTCCTATAGATGTTGTAACCGGCGATATCGTTTTCCGCGCTGATCGACCAGGAAAGATCGAAGTAGGCGGGCGCGGCATCGTGCGCGGGAACGTATACGACTACCAAGCCCTGCGGAGCGGCTGGCGGGAAGACATCACGGGGAGTGACGGTGACCAGGTTGGAATCGCCGGATTCCAACTGGAGATCCTGATATTGCACGACGCTGCGAACGGAGTAGGTGTAGGTGTTTCCGAATGTGATCTGAGAGTCGCGGAAGGGCGGGGTGGAGATGTCGCCGATGCGCACCAGCGGCGAACTCGCCTTGGAATTTTGTTTCGACGGATTCAGCGTGCTGGATTCGGCCTGCGATTCGGGTTCCGAGCGGTAAACGCGATAAGAGGCGACGGGGGGCGCCGACCCGACCAGGTCTTTTTGAGGCGGCGTCCAGTTAAGCACCACGCCTTGGTGCGTAACTTGGGCTTGCAAATCCGCGATGGCGTCGGCGGCGGGTTCGATGCGGAGCGCGGCGACGTTCGAGTCTGCCGATTCTTTCTTCGGGGAGGTGCGAGTGCGCACGATGTAGAGCGCCTGTGCTCCCGGATGTTGCGAAAAGTCATCGGGCTTGAGCGAGTCAACGTAGCGAATGTGGCCGCGGTCGTCGTATTGGTCCACTATCGCGGAGGGGATTGTGACGAGCAGCGTGGGATTCACCGGCGCGCTCGGCGCAGCGCCGGCGTTTGCGGTACCAGACGAGGTGGGTACGGCAGCGAAATCGCGATAAATTTCGATAGTGGGTGGTTGTTTCAACGGACGACGGTCCACCGATTCTTTCGGAAGGGTAAAGCTGAGGACCACCTCGTCGCCGCGCTGCGCTACGGCAAGATCAGCGACGGCTGTGGGAGCGCGTGGCTTGCGTTCGACGGGCTCGCCGGGAGCGGCACAGCCTCCAACGAAAACTGCGAAGGCGAAAATAGAAAGGAGAAAATGGAAAGTAGAGGCCGGCAGAGTCGAAGCTTGCGCAGGGTGCGAGGGCGATCCCCCTTTTCGATTTTCCATTTTCTATTTTCTAGAGTATGTAGCGGCTGAGGTCCTGGTCCTTCACGATATTGGCCAATTGCTTTTGCACGTACGCGGCGTCCACTTTGAAGGATTTCTTCTTCATTTCGGGAGCTTCGAAGGAAATTTCCTCGAGAACTTTCTCCAGGATGGTGTGCAGGCGGCGCGCGCCGATATTTTCAGTGTGCTCGTTGACCTTGGCGGCGAATTTCGCGATCGAGGCGATAGCATCTTCCGTGAAACTGAGCTTGAACGGCTCGGTATCGAGCAGGGCGATGTACTGCTTGATGAGCGCGTTCTTGGGCTCGGTGAGGATGCGGATGAAATCGGCTTCGGAGAGCGAAGCGAGTTCCACGCGAATCGGGAAACGGCCTTGCAGCTCGGGGATCAAGTCCGACGGTTTGGTGGTGTGAAACGCGCCGGCGGCGATAAATAAGATGTGGTCGGTGCGCACCATTCCGTAGCGCGTATTCACCGTGGTGCCTTCAACGATCGGCAGAATGTCGCGCTGCACGCCTTCGCGGGAGACGTCGGGGCCATGGCCGGATTCGCGTCCGGCGATTTTGTCAATTTCGTCTATGAAGAGAATGCCCATCTGCTCGACGCGGTCCACGGCGATGCGCGTGACCTGGTCCATGTCTATCAGGCGGTTTTCTTCTTCCTGGATCAGGTAATCGAAGGCTTCGGCGACCGTCATTTTGCGCTTTTTCTTTTGCTGGCCGAACATGCCGGAGAGCATGTCTTTGACGTTGATATCCATTTCCTCGACGCCTTGATTGGTGATGATTTCAAAGGAAGGCATCTGGCGTTCGCGGACTTCCACTTCCACCATGCGCTGATCGAGTTTGCCTTCGCGCAGTTGAGCGCGGAGTTTATCGCGGGTTCGCGCAACTTGTTCGCGGCGCTGCGCTTCGGTGGCGGGATTTATTTCCGCAGGCATAGGCGAAGGCGGCAGCAGTAAATCGAGCAGGCGATCCTCAGCGGACTGTTCGGCGCGCTCGGCGACTTCGTCGAGCTTTTCCTCGCGGACCATATCAATTGCGGTTTCCACCAGGTCGCGAACCATGGATTCTACGTCGCGGCCGACGTAGCCCACTTCTGTATATTTTGAAGCTTCCACTTTCACGAACGGGCAGCCTGCGAGACGCGCGAGGCGGCGGGCGATTTCCGTCTTGCCCACGCCAGTGGGGCCGATCATCAGAATATTTTTCGGCAGGATGTCTTCGGCCAGCTCGGGCGTGAGTTTCTGGCGGCGGACGCGGTTGCGCAGGGCGATAGCCACGGCTTTTTTGGCGAGGTTTTGGCCGACGATGTACTTGTCCAGCTCGACTACGATTTCGCGCGGCGTGAGTTCATCGAACGAGGGCAGCGGCTCCGGCTCGGGCGTCTGTGACTCACTGCCGGACAGATAGATAACCATGTCTTTCTCCGATTTTTCGGTCATAGCTCTTCGACGCTGAAATTGGCGTTGGTGTAGATGCAGATTTCGCTGGCGATGCGCATGGCTTCGGCGGCGATATCTTTCGCGCTGAGCTTGGTGAACTTGGCCATGGCGCGCGCGGCGGCTACGGCGTAGGAACCTCCGGAGCCGATGGCGCAAATGCCGTCGTCGGGCTCGATCACATCGCCATTGCCGGAGATGAGGAACGTGGCTTTGGCGTCGGCGACGAGCAGAAGCGCGTCCAGGTGGCGCAGCGAACGATCCGTGCGCCATTCCTTGGCGAGTTCCACCGCGGCGCGGGCCAGGTTGCCGTGGAATTCCTGCAATTTTCCTTCGAAGCGGCCGAAGAGCGAGAGCGCATCGGCGGTGCTGCCGGCGAAGCCGGCGACGATCTTGTCGTTGTACAGGCGGCGCGTTTTTTTCGCGCTGTGCTTGATCACGCCGTCACCCATGGTCACCTGCCCGTCGGCGGTAAGGACCACTTTATTGTCTTTGCGCACGCACAGGACCGTGGTGCCGTGCATCTGTTCGCTTTTATACGTCATTGGCATCCGACGATTATACTCCGGTGGGGCTGCAAGGGAGAAACCGCCACGGAGGCACAGAGACAGGGAGGAAGCCAACGGAACTTGCGCGAGGAGCCTCGCCGGTCCATTCTCACCGCGGCTCGCTGGAATCGAAGAGAGATCCCTCGCTGCGCTCGGGATGACAACAAAAACGGGAGTCCGCGATATCGGCGCACGAAAGTCCAGGACGCAAAGGGCGGGTCTGAGACCCGCCCCTACGACAGAAAATCGATTGTAGTATAGGATCAGTTTTTGTCGTTGTTACTGCTGCTGGGTTTTTCTTTGGACTTTTTGTCTTTTTTGCCGACTTTTTCCCAGCGTTCGTCGAGCGATTCTTTGGTGAAGAGCGCGTCGGAGAGATTGGTGTTGTATTCGCACTTATCGAAGAAGACTTGGTACATCTTCATGCCGTTGCGTTCGCGGGTGATCTGAAAAGGCGTTTGGACGCCGTCGATCGGATGGTAATTGGAATAGAATTCCACTTCCTGGGTGCGCATGCGGGTGTTGGCGTCGCGCGTGTCCACGGTTTTGCGGACGGGCAGGTGCGTGTTGCGAGCGATGGCGATGCGGATGGTGCGATTGTCGCTATCCACTAGCTCGACCCAGTCGGCTTCCTGGTAATCCACCACGTCGGGGCCGCCATAGCGGAAAATCATTCCAGGCTCATGGATGCGATGGCGCAGGATGTTGTCTATATCTTTCTTGACGTCTTCCTGAAAGGTGGCGATATCGGTGATAGTGGCTTCGGAGACGCCGCCGCGATCGAGCGACCAGCCCTTGTCGCCGTTATTCACGGAAATGATGTTGCGCTTGGGAAGATTTTCGGTGCGGTCTTTAAAGGGCGGCTGGGCGTAATCAATGAAGGTTTCGAAGCCGTTCAGATCGCCGGAGTGGCCGAACTGGCTGAGGCGGCCTTTGCAGGTGACGTCGTGAACATTCAGATAGGCTGGGCCGCCAAGGCCGTCAATCGCCTGCTGGAGCAATTCCTTGGCTTTGGCGGCGCTTTGCGCGGGGAGCATTACTTCATCCTGCGCGAGCGTGGCGGACGGCGCGGCAAAGAGGGCGCCTGCGAACAGCAGCGAAAAAATAATTGAGCGGCGGATGGCCGCGCTGGGAGCGAACATTTTTTTATTAATCATCCGCAGAGTACGGAGCCTCCGTTAACGTTGATCACTTCACCGGTGATAAAGGTTGCCAGGTCGGAAGCGGCAAAGAGAATGGGCCCGGCGATTTCTTCGGCGGTGCCGACGCGTTTCAGCGCGATCGGCACGATGGCGGATTTCAAACCGTTCTTGGTGCGCAGAACCGAAGCGGACATGTCCGTATCCACCCATCCGGGCGCTACGCAATTTACGAGAATGTTGTGCGGGCCGAGCTCGCTGGCGAGCCCCTTGACGAAGCTGATGACGCCGCCTTTGGTGGCACCGTAATGAGTGTGGAACGCCTCGCCACGCTGCCCGGCCGTGGAACTGATAGCCACGATTTTGCCGCTCTTCTGCGCGATCATGTGCGGCGCGGTGAAGTGAATTACGGAGTAGACACTCTTGAGGTTCACGCGGATCATTTCATCCCATTCGCGCTCGGTGAGTTTTTCGATCGGAGCGTCGTGTTCGTTCCAGATTCCAGCGTTGGCGACGAGGATGTCAATGCGACCCAGGCGTTCGCGCGTGAAGTCTATGAGCTTTTTGGCGTCGGCCATTTTGCCCAAATCGGCCTTCCATGATTCGATGCGCGTACCGTGCTTGCGGGCTTCCTGAGCGACTTGCGCGGCTGCCTCTTTGTTGCGATTAAAGCTGAAGACGACGTCCGCGCCAGCCTGAGCGAACAGCTTTACGGTGGCGGCGCCGATGCCACGCGAGCCTCCGGTGATGAGTGCCGCCTTGCCTGCCAACGAAATCATGTGACCCCCGAGAATCACTGCGAACTTAACAGTTGAAAGTTTAAAGTTGAAAGCAACGCCGGAAAACTTGAGCAGTCGTGCCGATAATGGCCGTCTTGCTTACCTTAGGAATGTACTGGCGCTTTGCGCGCTGCCGCGACCAGTTCGCGGAACAGCGCTCGTGCTAATTCGTCGGAGGCGACCATACGCTCCGGATGCCATTGCACGCCTATGATCCAGTTGGCTTCGCCCGTCCATTCGACGGCTTCGGCTACGCCATCAGAGGCGCGCGAGACGATTTTCAGGCTCTTGCCGGGTTCGAGCACGGACTGGTGATGCGAGCTGTTCACCTTGGCTTCTGGGGCGCCCGCAAGCTGTGCCAGCCGCGAACCGGCTTCGAGCGCCACTGCGTGATGAGGCTCCGGCCCTTCGTGACCCAGCCACGAATGTTGGATTTTGGTGTGCAGCTCGCTGGGAATATCTTGTATGAGAGAGCCGCCCTGGTGCACATTCAGGCTTTGGACACCGTAGCAGATCGCCAGAATGGGTTTGTGCTCGGCGATGGCGTGATCGAGCAGGGGGAAGTCCGTTTCTTCGCGATGTGAGTCGGCTTCGGCCGATTTGGGATGTCGCGCGGCATGGAAGCGCGCAGGCTCGACGTCCGCGGGGCTGCCCGGCAGAACGATGGCGTCCAGCTCTTCGGCGATCGCTAATAGCTCCGGTTTGGATAGCGCAAGCGAGATTTCAACGGGTTCGCCGCCGGCGGCCTGCACCGCCGTGACGTATTTGTCGTAGGCTTCGCGCTTATTGCTAAGTTCTTCTTTTCGTGTGCGATAGGGGATGCCTACGCGCGGCTGGGGGGCTTTTTCGGCGCTCATGAAGTCCACATCCTACCATTTGCGCGGCCAGCGCGGCAATATCGCCAGATTCGGCCGTTGGGCGCGTCAAGCTTGCGCAATTTCGCGCAAGCGTCCATTCGCGACGTCGTAAACAAATCCACGAATGGTGATGGTCTTGGGAATCCAGGGATGGGTGAGAAGCTTTTGCAATTGGTGGCGCACGTTTTCGTCGATGTTCTGAAATGCGTAGAAGAAAGCGGGAGCGACTGCGGCCGTTCCGGTGCGATTCTGGATCCTGGCGCGCAGATCCTCTTCGCTGGTGTGCATCAGGCCGCAGTCGGTATGGTTGATGACCATGAATTCCTCGGTGCCGAGCAGGTAGTGCGAGACGATCAGCGAACGCAAAGCGTCGTCCGTGACGATTCCTCCGGCATTGCGGATGATGTGCGCGTCGCCTTCTCTGAGGCCCATGGTGCGAATCGAGAGGCGGGTGTCCATGCAGGTGAGGACGGCGAGTTTGCGCTCGGGGCGCGGCGTCAGTTTCCGGAATTCATGGGTACGCGAGTAGATTTCGTTGGCGGCGAGAACTTCGTCAATTTGGCTCATGGCCGGGACAGTTTAACCCAGCCACACGCGGGCGGCACGATGAAGACGTACGATGGACTACTGGCGAGAGAGCGTGGAACGCATGTGGTGCCTGGTCAACCGCGCCGGCAGAAAAGTATCGCCGCTCGCGGTCCGCTGGCGTATTGGGCCGACGCGCGGAGGGGAGCAATCGGCCCTTTTGATGCCCGCTGCGGCGGCGTTAAATGCTTTCGGCGGACATCGAAACAAAACGACCGGGCATGCCGGTGACGCGCGCCGGGGCAGGCCGCCGGCGAGGAGGGTGGGTCTTCAGCCACCCATCGTAATTTTCGCGCATTTGATCAATGTGATGCGGGATGTGGCGCTCCTGAATTTCCACCCAGCGCTCCAGGCTCACCTCGCCGTCGCGCGGATGGGCGACCGTGCGATCCCACACGTGCTCTGGGAGGGCAGCCAGCAATTGGTAGGTCATTTTCCGGAGGCGGCGGATTATTTCGAGCGCCTCGCGCGTGCTTTGATGAAAGTATCCGAGCGAACTGGCCCAGCGAGCGGCATCGAACTCCGGCACCTGGCTGCCCGGTTCAGCGATAAAGCGGCGACAGTGCAGGTAGGCGCTGGCTTCGCTATCGGCGAGGTGCAAAATAATTTCGTGAATGCTCCAGTGATCGGCCGACGGCTTATACAGCCACATCTTTTTGGGAAACTGGCGAAGTGCGCCAGATAACAACGCGGGCGCGCGGCCGAATGATTCCACTTTCTGCCTTCTATCATCGCGCTTCATATGGACTCTCCCGATTACATTGCTTAGACGTATGACATTCGAATTTGTTCCATCCGCTTCATGAATAAACGCAGAATATGCTGCAGTTGTTCAGCCAACGGGCAACTTCTTACGAAAGATATTTGGATGCGTGCGGGCGTGGGAATGCTGTCCGCGGGTGGGATAAAGATGGTGTCCGCAATTGATTTAGGTGAGCGATATCGGCGCAAAAGCGAATTATCGCGCCAATTTGCTGCGGTATTTTCGAATGGAAGGCGATATCTACGGTTTGCAGGAGAAATCTACGAGGTTTTGGAGGGCGAACGGGCTTCGCTGCTCGCGAGCGAGCCGGCCATCTTCTTGTGCCAATAGGCTCGCAGGTCGCCTACGAGATACAGCGAGCCAGTTGCGAATACGGCATTCGCGGTAGTAGCCAATTCGATCGCCGTTTCCAGCGCTTTTACCGGATCGGGAATCACCTGGAAGTGCTTCGCGTGATGGCCGGTCATTTCCGCCAGCAGCGGTGCGGAAACTGCGCGCGGCTGGCGAGGTTCCGTCAGGATCACCGTATCCGCGCGCGGAAAAAGCAGCCCGGCGATTTCATCTACAGCCTTATCGCGCATGGCGCCGTACACCAGGAAAATACGGCGGTCCGCAAAATTTTCGTCCCAGAATTTCAGCAGTTCGCGAGCGCCGGAGGGATTGTGCGCACCGTCAAGGTACGTGTCTGGATTGGTGCCGAGGCGTTCGAGGCGGCCCGGCCATCGCGCCGATGCGATGCCCCGTTCAATCGCTTCGTCGTGGATCGGAAACCCACGCTCAGCGAGCAGGCGCGCGGCGATGGCGGCGGTGAGAGCGTTGCGCAGTTGGAAGCGTCCCGGCAGCGCAGGCGCCAGTGTTAGATTCTTGCGCGAGTGCGCAAAGACGGCGGTGGCGCGGTAATGGGCGTTGCCCTTTTGGATTTCTTCTAGCTGCGCAGCCGAATCCAGCTCCACCAGCCGGGCGTCCATTTCGGCGCAGCGCTTGGCGATCACCGCGCGAGCTTCCGGCCGTTCACTGGCGCTGACGACCCATGCGCCCGGTTTGATGATGCCGGCTTTTTCCGCGGCAATTTCCTCGATGGAATGGCCCAGAAAATTCTCATGGTCGAAGTCAACGGGCGTAATGATGGCAATTTCGGGCACGACGATATTTGTCGCGTCCAGACGACCGCCAAGACCGACTTCGTAGACGGCAAAATCCACGGTGTGCTGCGCAAAGGCGAGAAAGGCCATCGCCGTGACGCACTCGAAGAATGTGGGATGCGCGGTGAGTTTTCCGGCGGCCATCAGCGCTTCGATCGCGGTGTGCACGCGGGTCCACATGGCGGCGAAGTCCGCATCCGATATGTTTTCACCGTTGATGCGGATGCGCTCGTTGATGCGCTCGAGATGCGGTGATGTGTACAGGCCGGCGCGCAGACCTGCCGCGCGCAAAATGGATTCGAGCATCGCGGCCGTGGAACCTTTACCGTTCGTGCCGGCAATATGCGCGCACGGCGCCGCGCGCTGCGGTTGGCCCAGTGCTTCGGCGAGGATGGAAATATTTTCCAAGCCGAATTTTTGCACGCGCGCCTGTTGCGGAGCGGCCAATTCCCTGCCGAGCGAATAGAGCGCGCGAACGGATTCGTCGTACGTCATGAAGCTAGCCGATGAAAAAATCGAGGGCGTTGCTGATGTAGGGCTTCAGTTCCTTGCGCGCAACGACGGCATCGAGGAAACCGTGTTCGAGGAGAAATTCGGCGGTCTGAAATCCTTCGGGCAATTTCTGGCGAATGGTTTGTTCGATCACGCGCGGGCCGGCGAAGCCGATCAGCGCGCCGGGCTCGGCAATATTCAGATCGCCCAACATGGCGTAACTGGCGGTGACGCCGCCAGTGGTGGGGTCGGTGAGGATCGAAATGAATGGGAGCTTGGCTTCGTCGAGGCGTCCAAGCGCCGCGGAAACTTTTGCGAGCTGCATCAGGCTGACGACGCCTTCCATCATGCGCGCGCCGCCCGAGGACGAAACGATGATCAGCGGCTGGCGCTGCGCGAGGGCGCGTTCTACCGCGCGCGCGACTTTTTCTCCTACCACCGCGCCCATCGAGCCGCCGATGAATCCGAATTCCATCGAACAGCAGATGACCGGGCGTCCATTCAAACGGCCTTCGGCGGTGAGGATGGCGTCTTTCATTCCGAGCTTGTGTTGCGCTTCTTTCAGACGCTGCGCGTAGGGACGCGTGTCGGTGAAATGGAGCGGGTCGTTCGAGGCGAGATCGGCGTCGAATTCGGTGTAGACCTCGTCGTCGAGAAGCATTTCCAGGCGGCGGCGCGCTCCGAGGCGGAAGTGATGGTCGCACTTCGGGCAGACTTCCCAGTTCGTCTCGAGATCCTTTTTCCAGATGATCGCGCGGCAGGAGTGGCACTTGGTCCACATGCCCTCGGTACGGACGCGGCGTTCTTCCACCGGCGTGGGATTTTCGATTGGTTTTTTTTCGCGTTTGAACCAAGTCATGATTTGTTAGCTCGTTTCGGAGCTTTACGTTTGGCGCTAATAATCGATCCCGCGCTGCGCCAAGATGCCTTTGGTATAGGGATGCTTCACTTCGCGCATTTCGGTGACCAGGTCGGCGGCTTCCACCAGCTTCGGATGCGCGTTGCGGCCCGTGCAAATCACGTGGATACGCTCGGGACGCTGCTGTAACGATTCTACCACGCGCTCGGGATCGAGCATTTTATAGCTGATCACGTAATTGATTTCGTCGAGCACCACCAGATCGTATTTCTCGCTGTAAATCTGTTCACGGCCGAACTCCCAGGCTTGCTCGCACATTTTCACGTCTTCGGGATCGGTGTCCGCGCCGCCGACCTTCACGAAACCGCGGCCCATCGGGCGGATTTCGAATTTATCGTCGCCGAGCATTTGGGCGGCGTCCAACTCGCCATAGTGCCACGAGCCCTTGATGAACTGCACCATCATCACGCGCATCCCCTGGCCCACGGCGCGGAAAGCGGTGCCTAGCGCGCAGGTTGTCTTGCCCTTGCCCGGCCCGGTATACACGATCAGAAGCCCTTTGCCTTCCGGCATGCTAATTGCTCCCGACTTGATGGCTCAAAACTAGACAAGTCTCGTCTTCATCGTTAACGAACCGTGTGACGACGGGGAAAGCGGTCCGCAAAACTCGTTCGATATCTGCACTTGTACAATTGCTAGTGCGGAGCCAAATAAGCTTCGGTGGAGAACCGAACAGCACGCTTCTTTCTTCGAAATCGGAGTCCTTAGAGACAATGATGAAGCCATTGCTTTTGGCATATTCCCAAATTGCCGAATCATCTGAACTACCTAGCCCGCAACGATGCACGTGGCTTGAACCGGGATAGACATCCGCGAGGACTTCGGCTAACCGGGGAGAAAGATTTTCATCAAGGAGAAGCTTCACGCGTTCAGCATTTCCAGTTTTCGCTCGCGGTCAGCAGCGAAGGCGAGGCAGGCGCGGATGTCTTGTTCGGTCAAATAGGGGAATTCTCGCAAAATTTCGGCATGCGACATTCCGCTGGCGAGGTTTTCCAGCACATCATAGACAGTAACGCGCAAGCCACGAATGCACGGCTTCCCACTGCGTTTGCCCGGTTCCATGGTGATGATGCCGGAGTAGTTCATAGGGGCCTACTTTATGCGAAAAACCGGGCTAGGGCAACGGGAAGCGCATGGCAATGCGGCGCGTCCGCCGGTGACAAGAACATATTCACGTCAAGCCAGGAAGCGGTAGCCGACCCCGCGGACTGTTAGGAGGTGTTGGGGCTTGCTGGGATTTTTCTCGATGTAGCGGCGGAGGCGGACTATGAAATTGTCAATCGCGCGGGTGTCGGTGTCTTCGTGCAGGCCCCAGACGTCTTCGAGGATGGATTTGCGCGAGACGGTGCGGCCTTTGCTGCGGATCAGGTGGCGGAGGAGTTTCGCTTCCATTAGCGTCAGTTGAATGACGGTATCGTCCACGCGCAGCTCGAGCGTGCCGAAGTCAATGGTCTTGCCATCGAATGAAAATACTTCCGCGTCGGATGCGGCGTCTGCTGCTGCGGTTGACGCTATCCCATTCGTCGCACGCGCGCTTGTCTCTTTTTCAGCGCCGTTGCCGCCGCGGCTTTTCGGCTCCTTTTTTTCGCCGCGCAGCCACTGATTGCGTCGCAGCAGTCCTTGCAGTCGCGCGAGAAAAATCGGCAGCTGGAAAGGCTTGGGTAAGTAATCATCCGCGCCGGAGGCGAATCCTTCGAGCACGTCTTCGGGGCGGCCGCGCGCAGTGAGAATCAGCACCGGAATGTAATTTCGGGCTTTGCGCAACGCGCTGACGACAGTGAAGCCGTCTTTGCCGGGGAGCATGACGTCCAGGACGACCGCGTCGAAATTTTCCTTCTTGGCCAGCAGGCGTTCGAGCGCCGTCTCGCCGTCTCCGGAAACCTCGACGGAATGGCCTTCGGCTTCGATATTGAAACGCAAACCCTTGGCTAGGTGCGCTTCGTCTTCGACCACCAGCACGCGGCTCACGCGAGTTTCCTCGGCAATTCCATGGTGATGGTGGTGCCGTGGCCCTCGCCTTCGCTGGCGGCGTAGACTTTGCCGCCGTGGGCGCGCGCGATGGCCCGGACGATGAAGAGGCCGAGGCCCGTGCCTTTCAATTGGAAACTGGCGCGCCCGGGCACGCGATAAAAGCGCTTGAAAATGCGTTTCAGTTCCGGCGTGGCGATGCCGATGCCGTGGTCGGTGACGCTCAATACCGCATGATCGTCCGGAGTCTCGATGCGCACGGAAACGTCCACATGGTCGCCGGAATATTTCACAGCGTTGTCGAGCAGGTTGGACACCGCGGTGCGCAGTTCGGCGGGATCGCCGTGCAGCAGGATAGGTTCGCCATTCTTGCGCGAGTGCCCGACGCCGGACTTTCCCGAATCCAGATGCAACACGCCGGGCGCCAGGTGATGGCGCACGCGGGCGAGTTCGATGGATTCGCGGACGAGCTCGGTGAAATCCACTTCGATGTGATGGCGCTTACCGCGTTTGTAGCCGACTTCGCCTGCTTTTAAAACCTGTTCGACGGTTCCCAACAGGCGGTCGGTGTCTGACAACATCAAACTATAAAATTGCTGGCGTTGTGCTTCGTCCACTTCGCGGCGCTGCATAGTTTCGAGGTAGAGGCGGATGGAGGTGATGGGAGTTTTTAGTTCGTGGGTGACGGCGTTGATGAAGCTGCCGTGCTGTTCGTTGCGCCGGATTTCGCGCACCAAAAATATGGTGTTGAGGATCATGCCGGCGATGATGGCGAAGAAAAATATCACGCCGAAGAAGAGCAGGACGACTTCGCGCCGGTTGAGGATGATCCAGCCGACGTTCAGCGCGATGGCCAGGGCCACGAGGGCGCTGCCCAGCACGACGAAGAATGCGATCGTTTTTCTGCGGCTCGCGATTTGCACGGTGTCTAGAGGAATTGTACCGCGAAGCGGGGGTGGTTAGAGCTTGGCTGTGGCGCGGATATGAACTCTTGCGAGGCAAGGTCTCGAATTTGCCGACCGGCGGCTCAGCGGTAGGCTTCAGCGAAAAAGCAGATCCCTCGTCCCGCTAACCCGACCGCGACGCGAAAAACGAGCTGCGCTCGGGATGACACTCGCGTTACTTTGAGGTGTGAAAAAAATCTACAGTTCGACGGAGGCTAGTTCGCGCTGGACGTCCGGCGTTAGAGTTCGGCCTACGATGGATTCGTTTGCGCGCTTGAGCTCGGAGATCTTGGCGGTGTGAACTTTTTTGGCGATGCCGATTTTCTCCAGCAACCAGATCGCGTACCAATTGAAGTCAACTTCATACCAGGCAAGGCCGTGGCGCGCGGAAACTGGATGCGCGTGATGATTATTGTGCCAGCCTTCACCCCAGGTGATCAGCGCCACCCACCAGCTATTGGTGGAAAGATCGCGAGTCTTGAAGCGGCGCGTGCCGACAGAGTGCGTGGCGGAATTGACCAGCCAGGTAAAGTGCAGGCCCACCACGGTGCGCAGGAAGATTCCCCACAGGACGAAGGGAATGCCGCCGACAGCGAGAAGAATCAACCCGAGGACGACCATCGGAACGTAGTGATATTTTGTGATCCAGACGTAAAACTTGTCTTTGGCGAGGTCGGGGACGTAACGCGCAAGCGTTGTCGTGTCATGGTGCATAGACTTGCCGGTAAGGATCCAGCCCATGTGCGACCACCAGGTACCGTCCACGGGAGAATGCGGGTCGCCTTCCTGGTCGGAAAATTTGTGGTGAATGCGGTGCGTGGCGACCCAGAAAATCGGACCACCCTCGAGAGCCAGCGTGGCGCAAACCGTCAGAAAATATTCAAACCAGCGGGGGGTCTTGTAGCCGCGATGCGTAAGCAGGCGATGATAGCCCATGCCGATGCCGAGACTGGTGGCTACCCACCAGAGAACCACGGCGACCGCAAACGCTTTCCACGAGAAGAAAAACAGCGCGGCGATCGCGCCGACATGAAAAAGTCCCATAAAAATGGCGGTGACCCAATTCACTTCACCATCACTTTTTTGAGTTTTTTTCAAGACTTCGAGTCGTGGTGTGATTGTCTGAAGCGACGGCTGGGTCATCGGGGCCTCTGTCGATACATTTGCGCTGCTCATCGAGATTAGACTAGCAGTACCGGAGCGAGGTGTTTGTAATAGTTCTGTAATACCGAAAATCGGTGCGGATTATCAGTTAGCTGTCCTTAAGGCGCGGGGCAAGGCTGTGAATAATCGGGTCTTATTTTGAGAACCGTGCGGCGTCTCAAAATGGTTCATGCCGGCAGCGGTTAAGTTCAGCCCTTGCGTTGCTTGAAGCAAAAGTCGGCTATGATATGGCGGGCAGAGTAGTACGGAAGGACAGGTTCGATTTTAATTTTTAGGAGGAAACATGCGGCGAGTTTTCATAGTTTGCAGCGCGATGGCACTGCTGATAGCAGCGATGGCGGCGACGGGCCGCGCGCAAGAGCCCGATAAGAGCAAGCGGCCGAGTCCTGCGGCGCACGCGGAATTTCAATTCACCGACGGCAAGACAATTGTTGTGGATTATTCGAGTCCGCGCGCGAAGGGGCGCAAGATTTTTGGGGGACTCGTGCCGTACGGTCAGGTGTGGCGCGCCGGCGCGAACGAAGCGACTACATTCGTCACCAATACGGAAGTCACCGTGGGCGGCAAGACCGTGCCGGCCGGCGACTACACGCTCTTCACGATCCCAGAAGAGGGCAAGTGGACTTTGATCATCAGCAAGAAAACGAAAAACGCCAAGGGCGGACCTTTGTGGGGCATTCCGTACCCGGGCGAAGGGGATGATCTCGGGCGAGTGGAGATGAAGGTGTCGCAACTGCCGGCGGCGGTGGAAGATTTTACGATTTCGCTCGAAAAGGCCGGGAATGGGTGCGTCTTGCAGATGGATTGGGAGACTACGCGGGCGTCGGTGGAAATTTCGCAAAAGAAGTAGAGGACGCGAGGCCGGAAATCATTACCGCAGAGACGCAGAGGCCGCAAAGAAAACCTTCATTCAGGAAAGGTTGAATGTGGTTCGCAGTGTTTCGGCTATGGCGGTGATGCGTTGGCGGGTGGGCGCGGACATTTCCTTGGCGTCTTTGGCGGCGTCGCGCTCGCGTAGGACCACCCAGATGCCGGGATGGTAGACGGCTTGGTCGTGGCTGATGGCGCCGGTCAGCTGGGTGAGCTCGAGGTTGCTGCCGGATAGCTCGCGGTCAAGCGTGGCGCGGACTTCATCGAGAAGATCCTTGAAGCCTTGCGAGGCAAGGATGGGGTCTACATCGCGCGGGATGGGCGCTTCGACCTGGTCCAGATCGTAATCCGGCAGCGGCTGCGTGATCATCAGTTCGATGGAAGCGGTCGGCGTGCCCGCGTCTTGCGTGATTTTGATCCCCATGGCTTTATTCTCCCACAGTCCGGCGCGTGGTCCATTTTAAACCTGCGCGTGAGCGGTAAAGATTGAAGCAGACCCCCGATCGCTGCAGGCTGGCTTCGCTGCGCTCGGACGACAGTCGCGCGCGAGTGTCGAAGTAGGGGCGGGTCTGAGACCCGCCCCTACGATCCGGACGGCGAGCGGTACCGTTCGAGCCGAAGCTTGAGGTCGGGCACGGTCCTCCTGCGGCGGTTCTAAAATATGCCGCACCGCTACGGGCGCTTCGCGCCGCGAACGCCCCGGTGCGGATAACTTAGCGGCTCATTTCGGGTAGGGATGGCCGGCGAGGATGGCGAAGGCGCGATAGATTTGTTCGGCAAGGATGACGCGCGCGAATTCGTGCGGCATCGTTAGCGTCGAGAGCGAAATTTTCTGTTTGGCGCTGGCGCGGATTTCTTCGGGGAAGCCTTCGGCGTCGCCGCAGAGGAAAACCAGTTCGCGCGTGCCGCGGTCGCGCAGATCGCCAAGCCAGATTGCGAATTGTTGCGACGTGAATTGCTTTCCGGCGGCATCGAGCAGGACAACCGTGGAAGCCGGATCGGTTTTCAGTTTGCGCAGTGCGGCCGGACCGGTATCGCGGAGTTCGACGATTTCGGTGTCGGCGTAATTCTGGATGCGGTCCACATAGTCGTCAATCAGGGAGCGCGCTTCTTCGCGGCGGGTCTTGCCGAGCATGATCAGGCGGATTTTCATTTGTGCATCGTGCGTGTTGCCGACGCTGTAGGGGCGGGTCTGAGACCCGCCCCTACGATCGATTTCGACGACCACGTGACGCTGACCCACAACTGCATTCAGTGCCGAAGAGCCGGCGGGACGCCGGCGCTACGAAATGTTACAGCAGGCTGTACTTTTTACGCTTCTCGAGCAGCGTCTTGCGGCTGATGCCGAGAATTTCAGCGCAGCGGCCGATTTTGTAGTGCGTGGCCTCGAGCGTCGCTTTGATTATTTCGCGTTCGAAATCTTCGAGCGAGCGCAACTGAGTATTGCTGCCGCGAGTTTTGGTTCCCGCGCGCATGATCTCCGGGAAATCTTCGGCGCGCAGTTGCGGCTGTTTGGCAAAGACGAGCGCGTGTTCCACGGCGTTCTTCAGCTCCCGAACATTTCCTGGCCACTCGTAAGCTTCGAGCAGCGATGCCGCCGAAGGTTCGAATGCGGCATCGGCGCGGCCGTGCACCGGGCCGAGGCGTGCGAGAAAATGGGCAGCCAGTTCGGGAATGTCCGAGCGGCGCTCGCGCAGCGGCGGAATCACGATCGCGAGTACATTGAGGCGGAAGAAAAGGTCTTCGCGAAAGCGTCCATCGGCCGCGGCCTTGGCCAAATCGGTATTCGTGAGGGCCATCAGGCGCGCTTCCATGCGCAGGGTCTCGGTGCCGCCTAGACGCTCGAAGGTGCGTTCTTCGAGGACGCGGAGGAGTTTGGCTTGCATGCCGGGAGCGAGCGCGGCGACTTCATCTAAGACGATCGTGCCAGTCTGCGCCATTTCCAGGCGGCCGAGCTTGCGCGTGACCGCGCCGGTGAACGCGCCGCGTTCGTGGCCGAAGAGTTCGGATTCGACGAGTTCGGCGGGAAGGCTGGCGCAATCAATTTTCAGCAGCGGAGCGTCGTGACGCGTGCCGTGCTGGTGAATCCAGCGCGCGAGCTGATCTTTGCCAGTCCCGCTCTCGCCGGTGATCAGCACGGTGGTGGCGGCATTGGCTACTTTATCGGCGAGTTCGAGGACGTGACGCGAGGCGGGGTCGGTCGCAATCCAGGGGATGGTCGCAGCGGCGCTCATGGGTTGACGCTCATTTTCCCGCAGAGCTCACTCAACATTTGCTACTGCAATGGCAAAGAGCACAGCTGCCCTTTGTTCTCGACGCAACCGAAAGCTCAGGGCAAGCGAGTGGCTGTGCCAGAAATTAGGTGACACGGTCATTGCTGCGTGACGTTGCCTTCGGACTCGCTACGGGGCTCGTTGTGCGAGCCGCTGGGAGATTTTCCGGCACTGCCCTGCACTGAGGCAGCGGGATTTACCGGCTCGTGGAAATCCACGCGCTCGGCGTTGCGCCAGAGACGCTCCAGATCGTAATACTGGCGCGCGCGCTCGCTGAAAATGTGAACCACAAAGTATCCATAATCGAGCAGCACCCATTCGGCGCTCGACTTGCCTTCGCGATGGGCCACGTGGCGGCCCTGGCGGCCGAGTTTTTCTTCGATAGCTTCGCCGATGGCCTGAATCTGCGGCTGGCTGCTGCCGGAGCACAGCAGAAAATAATCGGCAAATGCGCCGGAGCCGCGCAGATTCAACACGGAAATATCCAGAGCCTGCTTTTCCTGGGCCGCTTCCACGGCCAACCGGATTTCGGGATCGAGAGAGTTAGCTATCACCGATAAAGGGCCTGTCCCAGAATGTATTCCTCCACGGGCGCGGGCACAAGCCCATGGATTGTCTGATGGCGATCGAGCCGCTGGCGGATTTCCGTGGACGAGATATGGCTGGAGACGGTGGTGAGCAGATGGATCACGGATTTGCGCAAGACGATCTTCTGCGGATCTTCCACTTTGGTGCGGCCGAGCTTTTCCGGCGGGATGATCAGGCGCAAAGCGTCCAGGCGAAAGCCGGGGCGGCTGGCGATGATGAAATCGCAGGAATCGAGCAGCGCTTCATAATTCTTCCAGGTCGGAATTTCCAGGAATTGATCGGCGCCGACGATGAAGTACAAATGATCGTCGGGATGTTCGCGCTTGAAGCGGCGGACCGTATCAATCGTGTAGAAAACGTGCGGCGCGGCGCCGTCAGGAGCCTCGGCGAGTGACGGATGCAAATACGGATGATTGGCGCAGCCCAGCGCGACCATGGTGTAACGATGCAGGAAAGGCGTCAGCGCAGGCTTGCTTTTGTGCGGCGGCCGCGAGGACGGCACGAAATAAATGGCGTCAATGTGGAAACGCTTTTGCGCGGCTTGCGCGACGGCAATGTGCCCGGAATGGATGGGATCGAACGTGCCGCCAAAAAGCGCAACCGTGCGGCGATGCGCGTGTCCGTGGGTTCTGGTCACGGAGTGGGAAGTCAACTATCCTCCGGGCGAGGCGCGGCGTGCGCTGCTCTTGTTGCCGTCGCGGCGTGCTCTGAATCATGCGGCGCGATCTGCGCTGCCGAGTTCGACGCTGCATCTGACGCAGGGTGTGCTTCTTCCGTTTCAGCCGGGACTGCCGGCTTGGGGATGCGGTCCAGCGCGTCGGCCATGGCGCGCACCAGTTCGACAATGCCTTCGCCGGTGGCAGAAGACACAGCGTGAAATTCCAGTCCACGCTTAGCGGCGAATTCGCGCAATTCGTCGAGATGTTCGCGGTTCGTGGTGGCGTCGAGTTTGGTGGCTACGACGATCATCGGCTTCTCCGCCAGTTCCGGGCTGAACGAAGCCAGCTCGTGCATGATGATCTCGAAATCGCGGATGGGGTCGCGGTCGTTGGCATCACTGGTATCCACTAGATGCGCGATGAGGCGCGTGCGCTCCAAATGTTTCAAGAAACGTGTACCGAGGCCGGCGCCTTCGTGGGCACCTTCGATCAATCCGGGAACATCGGCGACGACGAACGTGCGACCTTGCCCCGGGGTGGCATCGGGGTCGGCGGAAACCACGCCGAGGTGCGGTTCGAGCGTGGTGAAAGGATACGCGGCGATTTTCGGGCGCGCCGCCGAGATGCGAGAGATCAGCGTGGATTTTCCGGCATTGGGAAAGCCGACTAGGCCCACGTCAGCGAGTAATTTCAATTCCAGGCGCAGATTGAGTTCTTCGCCGGGCTTGCCGTCTTCGTGTTCGCGCGGGGCTTGATGCCAGGGTCGCACGAAGTGCGGATTGCCATTGCCGCGTCCACCGTGCCCGCCGTGCGCTGCGAGAACGCGCTGGCCGGGCTGCGTGAGATCGAAAAGCTGCTCGCCACTATTGGCGTCGAAGACGACCGTGCCGACCGGAACTTTCAATACCAAATCTTCGGCGGATTTACCGTGGCAGTTCGAGCCTTCGCCGTGCCCGCCGCGCCCGGCTTTGAATTCGCGATTGTAACGGTAGCGCAGCAGCGTGTTGTCGTGCGGATTGGCTTCGATGTAGACGTCGCCGCCGTTGCCGCCGTCGCCGCCGGAAGGGCCGCCGCGCGGGACGTACTTCTCTCTGCGAAACGCGACGCAGCCATTGCCGCCGTCGCCGGCTTTGATCGAAATTTTTGCTTCATCCGCAAACACGTGTCACCTGCTGCTCGGGAAATTCGCTAGAAATCATACGCCAGGGCTGGGAGTAAAAATAAAAATACGCGCCCGGGTAAAGAAGCGCGTATCGAAATTTGTGGCCTTAGTTGGCTGCCGCAGGCTCGGTGGCGGACGCTGCGCGGTCCGCACCGCCGACCGCAGATTCTTCCGCCGGAAACACGCTGATGAATTTTCCCAGCGCGCCCTTATCTTCAAAGCGCACGACGCCGGTAATGGTGGCGAAGAGGCTGTCGTCCTTGGCGCGGCTGACGTTGCGACCGGCTTTGTAACGCGTGCCGCGCTGGCGAATCAGAATGCTGCCGCCGGTGACGAGTTGCCCGCCAAAACGCTTGATGCCCAGCCGCTGTCCGTGCGAATCGCGTCCGTTTGTGGAGGACCCGCCGCCCTTTTTATGTGCCATTGCAGACCCCTAGGAAATTTGGATGTCGCTGACTTCGACAGAGGTGTAATTCTGCCGGTGGCCGCGCTTGATATTGTACTGACCGCCCGTCTTGTACTTCAAAGTGAGCATCTTGGGACCGCGATCCTGCGCCACAATCTTGCCAATGACTTTGGCTTTCGCGATGGCTTCACCGGAAGCGAATTTCTTGTCGTCGTTACGTACAGCGAGAACTTCGTCAAACGTGACCTTGCCGCCGACTTTGCCCTCGAGCCGCTCGATGCGAATCGTCTTGCCCGGTTCGACGCGGTACTGCTTTCCCCCACTGCGAATTACGGCGTACATGCTGCCTCCTGAGGCGAGTGACAAACCCCTATTATACGGGTGAAAAAGCGAATGCGTCAACGAACTCCTTCGAGTCGCGGGGGCGCTGGGGTCAAGTCGCGCAGACAAGTCGTGACCTCGCCTTGATTGCGCTCCGCTGTATGCCGGTTGGCACCGCGGCCGAGCTTACGGCCAGCGCCTCACTGGGCGATAGGCTGTGGATCCTTGGTTTGAAGCCGCAAAACGCGATCGAGTGTGCGGCCTAACTGGTCAATGGTATCGGGTTTGAGGATCAGATCGCGCACGCCGAGGTGCAGCGCGCGCTGCTGATCTTCGGGCCGCACGTAGCCGGAGGTCATGACGATGGGGATGTCCTGCCGTATCGCCAGCATTTGGCTGGAAAGATCGAAACCCGAAAGTTGCGGCATCGCGAGGTCGGTGACCACGACATCGAAGGCACTCGGATCGGAGCGGAAGAGTGCGATGGCGGCGAGCGGGTCAGTCTGGCCCGTCATTTTGTAGCCTAGACGTCCCAGCGTGCGCGTGACCAGCATGACCAGGGCTTCTTCGTCATCCACGCAGAGAACGCGTTCGGTGCACACACGCTGCTCCAGGCGCGGCGCCTCCTGTGCGGCTGCGACCGGAGATTCCGCGGCGGGAAAGAAGAGCCGGAAGCTGGTGCCGCTGCCGGGCTCGCTGTAGACAGCGATTCCGCCATCGTGATTTTTCATAATACCGTGAACGACGGAGAGGCCGAGTCCGGTGCCTTCGCCGGGGCCTTTGGTGGTGAAGAAGGGATCGAAGACGCGGTTGAGTGTGGCGCGGTCCATGCCGCAGCCATTGTCGCTGACGCGGAGACGGACGTAGGGGCCTTCGGCCAAGTTGAGCGCGGGGCTCATGTCGTCCGCAGTGAGATTGGCGAAGTCGAGCTGGACTTCAATTCGGCCGTCGCTTTTGGAGCCGATGGCGTGGGCGGCGTTGGTGGCGAGATTTACGATGATCTGGTGGATTTGCGTGGAATCGGCGAGGACGGCGGGGAGATTGGGAGCGAAAGCGGTGCGGAATTCGACGGTGGCGGGGATGCTGGCGCGAACGAGTTTGAGGGCTTCTTCGACGATGGGCTGAAGAGGGGAGACCTGGCGTTTTAGATCGCCGGGGCGGCTGAAGGTGAGGATTCTGCGGACCAGGTCGGTGGCGCGGGAGCCGGCCTTGGCGATTTCCGCGAGGCTTTGCTGGACCGCGTGATCGGGCGGAAGGTCGGCGATAGCCAGTTTGGCATTTCCCGTGATGGCCAGCAGGATGTTATTGAAATCGTGAGCAATGCCGCCGGCAAGGGTGCCCAAACCCTCCAGCTTCTGCGAGCGGAGACGCAATTCGTCGGCCCGTTTACGCTCGGTGACGTCCGCGACGGTTCCCATCACGTGAGTTGATTTACCGGTCTCGTCCTTATAGTGGCTGCCACAGGCCCAAATCCAGTGAACCGACTGGTCCGGCCACAGGACGCGGCACTCGAAATCCCACTTTCTTTGTTCGTCCAGACACTCCTTGAAAGTGCGCGCGATTCTTTCGCGGTCGTCCGGGTGCACATGCGTCATGAAGATATCGAAATCCCACACTGGTTGTTTCTCGCTGTAGCCGAAGATCTCGTCGTGCAGTAAAGAACGCGTGGCGAGGCCGGTTTGCAGGTCCAGTTGCCAGTCGCCCAGGCGGGCGGAATCGAGCGCCATGATGCGGGTAACGTCACTGCGGTGCAGGGCGTCTTGGGCGCGGCGGCGCTCCGTGACATCGAACACGATGCCCCCAATGCGGATGGGTTCTCCGGCGTCATCTCGATAAGCGCGACCCTTGGCGGCAATCCACCGCTCCGTTCCATCCGGCCAGATACAGCGGTATTCCACATCGTATTCAACTTGCTCAGCGAGTGTGCGCTTCATGGCTTCCTCGACCATGCCGCGGTCATCCGGATGGAGCGTGGAGAGAAATATCTCAAAATCGAATTTTGTGTCCGCGGGCAGGCCGAACAGTGCGAAGGCCAGTGGTGATCCGAATAGTTCCCCGGTTTTGAGGTCCCAATTCCAGGTGCCCAGCCGCGCGCCTTCGACGGCCAGCCGCAATTTTTCCTCGCTGTCGTGAAGGGCACGCTCGGCTTGCTTGCGGGCGGTGATCTCTTCCGCGAAGATCACAATGCCTCCGACGTTGCCGGTCCGGTCGTACCATGGCCGTACTTCCCACCTCATCGATTGCACGGTTCCGTCGGTCCGCTCGAGGCGGTCGTCTTCTCCCTGCTGGACTTCGCCCCGCAGTGCGCGGCGATGGATCTCCTTCCATCGCTCAGGAACTTCAGGAAAGACCTCGTAGTGCGAAAGGCCGCGCAGCTCGCGCTCACCCAGGCCATAGCCGCTGCGCCAGCGGCGGCTAAAGTGGAGATAGCGCATCTCGCGGTCAAACATTGCCAGGGCCGCCGGGGCGTGCTCGGCAAAGAGCCGGAAACGGTCTTCGCTCTCGAGCAGCGCCTCTTGCGCGCGCTTCATGGCGTCAATGTCCGTGCAGGTTCCAAACCATTGCAGAATATTACCGCTGCTGCCGCGCACCGCTTCTCCGCGCATCAGAAACCATCGGTAGCTGCCATCGGCGGCCCGCAGACGGCTTTCAACGCTGTACAAATCGCCGCTTGTGGTAGCACGGTTCCAGGCGTCCCATGCGGCTTGCTTGTCTTCTGGGTGAAAAGGTCTGTTCCATCCGCGTCCGGAACTCTCCTCCAATGTGAGGCCGGTGTATTCAACCCAACGCTCGTTGAAGTAGGTATTTAGACCTTCGGGACTGCAAGTCCATACAAATTGCGGCACCTGGTTCACCAACATTGCGAAATTAGTTTCGCTGATCTGCCGTGCTTCTTCGGCTTTCAATCTTTCGGTGATGTCTCGCAGTATGGCCGTGAAAATTTTCCGTCCGGCGACCTCTACTTGCGAGATGGATGCCTCGATCTGAAACTCTTCGCCATTCGCGCGCAGGCCGAAAACCGGGATCAGTGCGCCCATCCTGCGGCGCGACACGTGTGTAAGCTTGAATTTCTGGATGTGGGAAGCATGGGCGGCACGATATCGTTCGGGGATCAGCAACTCAAGGGGGCGGCCCGCCATTTGCGCCGCGCTGTAGCCATACATTTGCTCGGCGGCGGGATTGAAGAGGGTGATGCACTGGTTTTCATCAACGGTGATTACGGCATCCATGGCGGAGCCGATGACGGCGGCAAGGCGGGCTTCCTCCTCTTTGATGGCCTGTTCGATGCGGCGGCGCTCGGTGGTGTCGCGTGTAACTTTGGAGAAACCGAGCAATGGCCCGTCGTCACCGAAAATGGGTGTGATTGTCACCGTAGCCCAGAAGCGCGAGCCGTCTTTGCGGATGCGCCAGCCTTCACTGGCGAAGTGACCTTCCGCTTTGGCGATTTCGAGTTCGCGTTGCGGGAGATGGTCCGCGACTTCTCCTAGCGAGTAAAATCGCGAAAAATGCTGCCCGATCACTTCCTCGGCGGACCACCCCTTGAGGCGCTGTGCTCCCAGATTCCACGTGACGATGCGGCCGTCGGGGTCGAGCATGAAGATGGCGTAATCCTTTACGCCGGAAACCATCAAGCGCAATTGTAGTTCGCTCTTGCACAACCGTTCGTTGACATCGGCGAGCGTTTCGGTTCGCGATACGACGCGTTCCTCAAGCTCCTCGCGCGCGCGATCCGTGGCGGCGAGTGCGTCTTCAACACGGCGGTAGGCCTTGCGCACGCGATCGTGAAACACACTGAAGAGTGTCCCCATGGCCAAGAACACACCCGCTGAAATGAATGCTTTCGGGTCCGCCACTTCAAACGAGAATTGCGGAGGAGCAAAGACATACAGGCCAATAGCAACGGAAAGAACGGTGGACACCAGCCCACCGGCGAGTCCGCCGACCCACGAGCTCAGGAAGACCGCGGGATAAAGGAAGATCCAAATCAGTGGACGAACCACAGGCCACAACGCCCACTGCAGAAGCCCGGCCGCGATCGGCACAATTTGCGCCGCAATCGGGCGCGGGCGCATCGTCAGCTCCCGGAGTGTCTCTCTGAACTGCTCTCGGGCCTCATGGCTGGTCATCTCGTCGTCCTCGCGAACTCGACCGGTTGGTGTGCCGGAGCCTAGCGGTCATTTGTCTGGAAAGCTCGCAGCGTGGAGAGGACACGACGCCAGTGCGCTAAATTGTGCCTGCGCATTTCTTATAAAAATGCTCTTTCGTAGGATGCAAACGTACTTCTCGGAGGGGTATATGCAGAATAGTGTCGGAAATTCGAGGCGTCAACTTGCTGGTGCGTGTCGTTGTTCAATCACGCACGGCGACGCAGCGTTGGCCGTCGACCTGGCGTGCGCAGTCTATTCCAGTTGGAATAACTCGTGGTAGATTACTGCGCGGAGGCGAGCATGAAAAAAGGCGTCGGGCTTTTCGCAGTGCTGTTGCTGTTTTCTGTTCCAGCTTTTGCGCAAGGCAAACCCAGTGGCGGCGAGCACGGTGGTGGCGAGCACGTCGGCGGAGGGAAGCCTCCCGCGCACGGCCCGGTTCCTGTTCATAAAGCTCCCGCGACTCCTCCTGCGGAACACCGCACATTTAGCGACGCGCCTGGTCATCCTGACGCTCCGCACGTCCACGCCAACGGCAAGTGGGTGGGACACGACACTGGTCCGGACGATCCCCACTACCATCTCGATCATCCTTGGGAGCACGGCCACTTTACCGGCGGATTCGGCCGCGGCCATGTATGGCATCTGGCCGGCGGCGGTCCATCGCGCTTCTGGTTCGGCGGATTTTATTTCAGCGTCGCGCCCTATGACATCGGCTACTGCGGCGATTGGAACTGGGGCGGGGATGACATCGTGATCTACGAGGACCCGGACCACGTCGGCTGGTATCTCGCTTATAACGTGCGGCTCGGGACTTACGTTCACGTAGAATTTCTCGGCAACAGTTAACGCGTTCGAGGTTCCACACAAACGAGACTAGCAGCAGCGAGACACCGTCGAGTAACGGCGGCGAAGCGCGTCCAGGTAGAAGTCGGCACGCGACAGTGGCTCGCCATACGCTTCTTTTGCGGCTAGCGCATCGCACGCAGTGGTGCGCCGCATCGAACGCAGATAATTATCGTAGGCTGCGTCGCCGGTTACCTGGCGGAGCCACGTCCACGCACCGCGCGCGAGTCCGAAGACATGGTATCGAAGGGCATTCATAATTTGGGCGTCTCGCTCTGCGGAATTTTTTCGCCGGGGCCCGGCCGCGGCGGGGCGATGCCAATCTGCATCGCGGTATTCTTCGGAAACACCAGCTCGGGACCGCGCGCCACGAAATTCGTATAAATCGAACGCACCGCGCCGAACGAGCCCATGGCCATGCCCAGAGCCTGCGAGTGTACTGCCAAGCCGATCGCGATGCCGATTAGTTTGTAACCGCCCGCGCCGCCTGCCGTGCGAGGGCCGGTATCGCCAAATGTGTCTCCCAGGAAAGAGATGGCGCCCAATCCAACAGCTACTGTTGTAGTCAGGAAACGCGTTTTGGGCGGAGCGGCTTGCGCGCCGCCTTCGGCATCGAGAGTCACATTCTGCGCCCGGCCCGCTTGGACGCTCTCAAGGCTCGCCTCAATTTTTTCCTGTACGCCGTCTTGTAGCACCATATCGTGGAACGCGATGCGTAGTTGGCCGCTGCGCGCCAGGCGCGAAGCGGGCCGCACTTGCAGAACCGACCCTTTCAGCCGAGTTCCCTGCGGATAAATCAGATGAGTGCCGGCGAAGAGCGGCTGGGTGATGATGGCCTCCACCTCATCGCCATCGTGAGATGTGGCCGAGCTTAGTGGCGTGAGCAGGCGCGCGTGCACGAAGCTGCCCGGGGGAGGCGCGGCACCGATGGAAGCGGCCAACTCCGAGGTTAAAGGCTCGCTGCCGAAATCCAGGGGCTGCTGGAGTTCCGCGAAATAAACCGTGCCGGCGTCAATGTATTGCGGGTGCACCGGCAATTGCGCCACGGCGTAGCGCTCGAAGCGGTGGAATTTGCCCGGTTGTTTCACTTGCTGCATCGCGGCTTGCCACTCCTGCTTCGCGGCTTGTTTAGCCTGCTTGGCTTTTTCCGCGGCGACGTCTTTTGCTCCATTGGAGTTTTGCGCGCGCTCATTGGCGCTGGAAACAAAATCGAGGACCTGGCCGGAGCCGGGCGTGATGCTGGCTTCAAATGGAATGTGCTTGCCGCCGGGCAGAATCAGTTCGTTGAAGATCACTTGAAATTTATGAGAGGGAGAAAAATTGGCGTCGAGCGCGGCGGCGGTGCGTTTGCCGACGGAGACTGGCTCGATCGTGGTGACTCGGCCATTCACTTCTGTGCCGACCGGGATCACCAGTTTATCGAACGCGTACACCGGCTCAACGATGCGGCCGTGCAGCGCTTGCCCGGCATTTTTCAGCCGCACTTCCTTGTCCAGCGCGATTTGCAGCGGCGTGTCTTTGGCGACGTCCAATTGAATTGCCGGCGCTGGTGACGTGGCGGTCGGCGGAGCCGTGGGCACGCTTTGTGTTTCGTTCGCGGTGGCTGCGGGAGCGGAGTTCTGCGCTTGTGCATAGGCAGCGCCGCAGCAGGCGCTCGCAAGGAGCAACGATTCAAGCGTGTGCACCAAAATCTGGCGGCCAGTCATGGCGCAGCGATATCTCCGCGCATGAAAAGAGGGATGCGCGCGCCAATGAGGCAGTTGCACGGTTCGGCTCCGTGAGGGCTGTCTTCTGATTTTAGTCTCCTTCGGCCCAGCGTGTCGCGATATAAGGCGATTCGTGCAGCACGGCTTTCTTGCGTCCGCTGAGAATCACAATCCACTCGCCAATGGCTTCGACGAGTAGGATCAGAATCATCGCGGCGAGGACGGCGGTGACCACCGCGTCCAGGCGGTTATTGAAAATCAGGCGCTGCGTCGCCGCGATTTTTTCCGGCGGGATTGCGCCAGAGGCGATTTGCGCGGCCAGCAAGCGCGCTTGCGCGAGAAAGCCGATGCGCGGATTCGCGTCGAAAATTTTCTGGTAGCTCGCGGTCATGGTGATGGCGACCAGCCAGACCATTGGCGCGAGGGTGATCCAAATCCAGCGCGCGCGGCCCATTTTCAGAAGGATTGTGGTAGCCACCACCAGCGCGACGGCGGCGAGCAATTGATTGGCGATGCCGAAGAGCGGCCAGAGCGAATTGATGCCACCGAGCGGGTCCTGTACGCCTTGCCACAGAAAATATCCCCAAGCGCCGACCATCAGGCCACTGGTGGCGAGAATTCCCAGCGTCGAGCCGGATTTTCTCAGCGGCTTCCAGACGTGCCCGCCGAGTTCCTGGACCATGAAACGGCCAACGCGTGTGCCGGCGTCCAGGACCGTAAGGATGAAAAGCGCTTCGAACATGATGGCGAAGTGATACCAGATGCTGAGCAGGCGTTCGCCACCGATAGTGCCGCTGAAAATCTGCGCCATGCCGACCGCGAGCGACGGCGCGCCGCCGGTGCGGTCAAGCAGAGTATGTTCGCCGACGCGCTGCGCGAGCGACGCCATCGTTTGTGGGTCGAGCGCGAAACCCCAGGAGCGAATCGTCGCCGCGGCGGCATCGGCTGTCTTGCCAACGATTCCTGCGGGACTATTGATCGCGAAATAGACTCCGGGCTGCAGCGCGCAGGCCGCGACCATGGCCATCACCCCGACGAAAGATTCCATCAGCATCGCGCCGTAGCCGATCATGCGCGCGTGGCCTTCGCGCAGGATCATTTTGGGAGTGGTGCCCGACGAAATCAGCGAGTGGAAACCGCTGATGGCTCCGCAGGCGATGGTGATGAAGCAGAACGGGAATATTTTTCCCGCGAAGACGGGGCCGTTGCCGTCAACGAAACGCGTGAGCGCGGGCATTTCGAGCGTTGGACGCACGAGGACGACGCCGCAAGCCAGCGCTGCGATCGCCCCGACTTTAATGAAGGCGCTCAGGTAATCACGCGGCGCGAGCAGCAGCCAAACCGGCAACGTGGACGCAGCGTAGCCGTACGCGATGATGGCGAGCGCCAGCGCGGGCCCCGTGAACGTGAAGGCGCGCGACCACGCCGGCGAGACGTTCACCCATTGCCCGGCAACTACCGCGAACATGACGAGTGCGACACCGCCAAGCGATGCTTCGAGCACACGCCCGGGACGCAGATAGCGCAGGTAGACGCCCATCAGCAGCGCGATCGGAATCGTCATCGCCAGAGTGAATGTGCCCCAGGGCGATTCCTTCAGCGCTTTCACGATTACCAGCGCGACTACGGCGAGAAGAATGATCATGATTGCAAGCACGGCGAGCAGGGCGATCATTCCGCCGCGCTTCGACACTTCCTCGCGCGCCATTTGTCCCAGCGATTTTCCATTGCGGCGAATCGAGCAGAAGAGAATCACGAAGTCCTGCACGCAGCCGCCCAGCGCGGCTCCCACGATCAGCCAAAGCGTTCCTGGCAAGTAACCGAACTGCGCGGCGAGTGTGGGACCTACGAGCGGGCCGGGTCCGGCAATCGCGGCGAAATGATGGCCGATCAGCACCCATTTATTGGTGGGCACGAAATCGCGGCCGTCTTCCAGGCGTTCGGCCGGCGTAGCGCGGCTATCGTCGAGCGCGAGGACTTTCGCGGCGATGAAATTGGAATAGAAGCGGTACGCGACCAGGTAGGTGCAAACCGCAGCGATGACGAACCACACCGCGTTGAGCGGCTCGCGACGCTCGAAGGCGATGGCAGCAAGGCCGCCCGCGCCCGCCAGAGCGATGCCTACCCACAAAATTATCTTCAAGAGTTTCATAGCGCGGCGCCAGCTCCCGTGGAATGCGCGAAAAGCATGCGGCGAATCGTACGCAAGGGCAACGGAAGCGTCAATCGAGAGTTGCTAGGATCGGCGACAGCAATTCGCAAGATTTCAGGCGTAGGCTTGGCGGCAGGTTTCGTGCTCGCGGCAGGAGGGCGGGCAATTCGTTTTGTCTATGAGGATGTAGTTATGGCAAGTCGAACAGACCACGCCGTAAATCGTCTCGCTGAACTGATCGTGGGTCGTGCTGGCAGTGTGATCTTTGCGCGCCTGTTCGCGGCTGATGGCCATGGTGTGGGCTCCGGTTCGCTGACAAAAGCATCTTAACTGAAATTGCGCAGCAACAGGACGTCCGCGATAGCCGCAACTCCACACGGCGCACTCGCAGCGGTTTCACTTGACACCTACGCGATCCGGCGCGGAGTTCTCGCTTGTGCTGCCGCGCCGGCGCGCAGATTTGTCTTACATGCCGCTGCCGATGTAGCCGTTCTCCGCGGTGATCAGGCCCATCTTCGGCATTTCGGTCTTCACTTTTACTGGTTCAAGAGCCGGCTTTTTTACACTCTTGGCAAGGAATACCAGCTCGTATTGGTGCTTGAGGTTGTAGGTTACATCCTGCAAATACGGAGTGATATCCACCGGAGCGCCGTAGGCGAGGTAATACGTCGCTCCGCCGGTTCTTTGAGCAAGCACATCCAGACCGGTTTGCGCGAGATTCGTGCGGAGCAGACCGCGGCCGAGGCGTCCTGCTCCGGGTGAATAAATTGAATAGATAATAAATCCACCTCGTTGCGCTTGTTCAGCAGCCGCATCGAGGTAGGGATTATTGAATGGATCGTTGAAAAATCCTCCGCCGAGAGGATCGGTTCCGCTGGTGATCATCAAGATCTCGCGACGATCCTTGGTCGCCGGCCACTTCTTCATCAGGTCGGAGAGCGCCAGGTACGGGCTCGTATATCCCGCCGAAGCGCCGATCGGCAGCCGCAGCGACTTTTCGACCAGGGCGCGGTCCGTCGTCAAATTTTGGGCCGTGAATACCGCGCCATTCCGCATATAACCGATGCCGATGGCCGTCGAAGCGGGCTGCTCGTCTATGAAGTTCTTGATGCTGCTGAATTGCAAGCTGAGGCTGTCTCGCGAAGTATCGTCAATCAATATGAAGAGCTGCAGCCCGGCGCGGTCTCCTTGCAGCGGGACCCAACTGGTCACCGCGTCCAGCTTGCCCTTCTGATACACCTTTACATCATCTGCCGCGACCGCCGGAGCTTGCGTACCGCGGTGCGGCTTCGCCGTTACCACCATGTGCACGGGCACGTCGGTTGACGTTGACGAGCTGGCTCGCTGAGCCGAGGCCGGTATCCCGGCAAAGACCGTGCCGAGAATCAGACCGCAGATCGCTCCCAACCGTACCGCGTGTTTCGTTGCCAAAGCTTCTCCCATCTTTCCGTTTTGCATTCGCTTCATCCCTTCTCTCGGTATCCGAGAGCATTCACAGAATCGCTCTCCCCAATAAATTGGACGCTCCATTGAAGATACAGGGTACGTCTCAGAGCCACGCTAACTCACAGATTATAAGCAGCTTGCGGGAGGTGTACTCTGAGGCGAACGATGGGTTGGCGCATTAAGGCCGTTCGCGGCACAGTTTGAGCGCGCGAAGCTCCCACCGTCGTGTGCCAGTCGGCTATCGCTGACCGACAAGTCTGTGCTAATTTTTCGCCTGCCCGCACGGGAATTTGGGGTTCAAAGGAACATATGAAAAAAATCGCGTGGATGTTGCTCTTATTCGCGTTTGCGGCGGGCGTGCATGCCGCCGTTGGTGATGAAAAGAACGCAGAGCCCGCGAAGAAAAATCAGTGGACTCCGGAGGACGTCGTTTACCAGGAGGATGCCGGGCAGTTCCGCATTTCGCCGGACGGCAAATCTGCGCTGTGGGTTAAAGGGACGGCGGACAAAGACAAAGATCTACGCGTGGGCAATTTGTACCTTTCGAATTTGAGCGACGGAAAAGTTGTACAGCTCACCCGCGGACCAGACGAAATTTCCAATCCTCGCTGGTCGCCCTCGGGAGAAATGATCGCGTATCTCAGCAGCCACGCCCTCCCAAAGCCCAAGCCAGATACCGGCGCTACGCAACTCTGGCTGATGAATAGCGCCGGCGGGGAACCCTGGCCGGTGACGGAATCCGAGCGCGGTGTGAAACAATTCGAATGGCTCAACGACGACACGATTCTTTTCAGCGCCGAGGAAGATCCTTCGCTTTACGAGCGGCAGACGAAGGAGCGCAAGGACGATTCGAACGTGGTGGATGATACGGCGCACAGTGCGCCGGTGCGGCTGTTCAAATTGTCAGTAAAGGACAAGAAAGTCACGCGGCTGACGGACAACGACGATTGGATCCTTGATTTTGCGGTGTCGCGCGACAAGACCAAAGCCGTGGCCGTGGCTCGCCGGGAATTGAGTTATGCGTGGGACCAGAAGATTCCTCCGGCCACGTACATCGTGAATCTGGCGAGCGGCGACCGCACCCAGATTTTCACGAACGAGCGAATCTATCCTGATTCGATCGAGTGGGCACGGGATAATTCCGGTTTTTACGTTGTCGCCCCATTTTCCACCGACCCGCGCTTTCTGGTCGCCACCGTCGACAAAGTTTATTTCTACGATTTAGCGGCCGCGAAATCCGTGGAAGTGAATTTGGACTGGGATCGCGGGTTTGCGCGCTCGCTGCAGGCGACGAACGATGGCTTCATCGCGCTGCTAGCGGATGGCGTCTACACGAAGCCTACGCGTTTCACGCGCCATGGCGCGACCTGGTCGCGGAAATCAATCTCCAGCGACGATGAGCGGCACTATTTCAGTTTTGAGCTGGGTGACGATGGCAAGACGCTGATCTACGAATATTCCACCGCGAGCATACCGACACAATTTTTCCGCGCGCGACTCGACGGCACGAAGATTTCCGCGGCGCTGCAAATTACCGACCTCAATCCGGGTTTCAAAGGCAAAACGATCGCGAAAACCGAAGTGCTGCACTGGAAGGGCGCGAACGACGATGACGTCGAAGGGCTTCTCTATTACCCGGACAATTACGAAGAAGGCAAAACGTATCCGCTGATCGTCGCAACGCACGGCGGCCCGGCCGGCGCGGACCACGATCAATGGAGCGAGCGCTGGGCCTACGCGCCGAATCTGATGACGCAGCGCGGCGCTTTTGTGCTGAAGACCAATTATCACGGCAGCACCGGATACGGCTTGAAATGGGTGGAATCCATCTGCTGCGGGAAGTATTACGAGCTGGAGATTCCGGACATCGAACGCGGCGTGGATAATTTGATTTCGAAGGGATTGGTGGATCCGGACAAAATTGGCGCGCAGGGTTGGTCGAACGGGTCGATTTTATCGATTCAATTGACGGTTGTGGATCCGGACCGCTATAAGGCGGCGTCGGTGGGCGCTGGAGACGTGGAATGGCTGAGCGATTGGGCCAACGTGGATTTCGGCGAATCGTTTGACAACTACTATTTCGGAAAGTCGCCGCTGGAGGATCCGCGGCTTTACCTCGAGAAGTCGCCCCTCTTCAAGATGGATAAGGTGAAGACCCCCACGCTGATTTTCTTCGGCACGATTGACCGGCAGGTACCCACGGAAGAAGGCTGGTCGCACTATCGCGCGCTGTATTCAATCGGAAAAGCGCCGGTCAAATTAATTTTATTCCCGGGCGAAGCGCACGGGCCGCTTAAGCTTACACACCAACTGCGCAAGTTGAATGAAGAGGATGCCTGGTTCGACCGGTACTTGTTCAAGACCAGCGCGCCGGAAAATGAGGCACTGAAAAAGGGTTCGCCGCTGGACGTGGCGCTGAAGCGGCGCGATGTTCAGAAATCGGGTGCGCTCTTCGGCGCTACGTTTCGTCCGCCTTCCGTTCCAGAGAATCCCGCGCCGGATGTGCTGATTCCCGAAGCGGTGAAGCGTGGAGCGATCGAGATTGGGCGGTTTGAGGTGACGCGCGCGCAATATGCGGCGTTCGATAAGGATTATAAGTTCACCGGCGGCACGGAAAATTATCCAGCGAACGGCATTTCGTTCGAGCAAGCGCAGGCATATTGCAAATGGCTCACGGAATTAACGGGCGAAACCTACCGGCTGCCAAAGGAAAGCGAAGCTGCGGATTTGTATAAGCCGCGCAGCGGAGAGAATACGCTGGATTATTGGGCCGGCTACGCGGTGAATCCCGAAGACGCCCAGAAACTCGAAGACAAAATCAAGGAATTGCCGGGAGATGCGCCACTGCTGCGCGAGGTGGGAAGTTTTGCGGCGGAAGGTGACGAGGGCGAGGAACTCGTTTTCGATCTTGGCGGCAACGTCGCGGAATGGATCGTCGCGGCGGATGGCACAGGCAAAGCCGAAGGCTGCAGCGCCGACCGCCCAGCAGATAACAAAGTCGGCTACCGCGCCGCTGATGCGGCGTACACGGGCTTTCGCGTCGTGCACATTGCGCCGCCACCAAAGCCGGCCGCGAGCACGGAACCTGCGCAGCCATAATGTGGTTCGGCGCGATTTTGTAGCGGCGGCCTTCCGACCGCCATCGATACGAGGCTCGACACCGATGGCGCACTGAAGTGCGCCGCTACAGACCCCCGACGTGGCCGATTGACGAGCCGCGGGCCAGATTGGCCCTTGCGGCGAATGCCTGCCGCGACATACGCTCGACGTATGAGCCAATTCACTCCGACCAAACGCACGAAAGTGCAGCGCCTGCCCGACCGCGGCAAGTACGATCGCGAAACAGTCTTCTCGATATTGGATGAAGGGTTCGTGTGCCACGTGGGATTCGTCGTGGATGGCCAGCCGTACGTGATCCCGACGAACTATGGCCGCGTGGGTGAGACTCTGTATCTGCACGGCTCATCGGCCAGCCGGATGCTGCGCACGATTTCGGAAGGCGTGCAAGTCTGCGTGACGGTTACGCTGGTGGATGGCCTGGTGCTCGCGCGATCCGCGTTTCATCATTCGGTGAATTACCGCTCGGTGGTGGTGCTGGGCCGCGCGATGCCGGTGGAAGATGCCGAAGAAAAGATGCGCGCTCTCGCGGCGTTTACGGATCATGTGGTTCCCGGCCGCTGGAAGGATATTCGCCACCCGACGGAATCGGAGTTGAAAGCGACTTCGATGCTGGCGCTGCCGCTCGAGGAAGTCTCGGCGAAAGTGCGCGTGGGGCCACCGAAGGATGACGAGGCCGACTACACTTTGCCGATATGGGCGGGTGTGTTGCCGCTGCAAGTAGTGCCGGGCGCGCCGATTTCAGATCCGCGTTTGATTGGCGGCCTGGAACCGCCCGCATACCTGCGAAGCTATTCGCGCAATGGCAGACCACACGCCAACTAAGCCGCGCTCGCGATTTGAATTCATAAGGGCTAGGCTCTCGCGATCCGCGAGATTTGCTCGCCTCGTTCTTTCCGTTTTGCTCTTTTCATTTCTCGCAACCGCCGCAGCCGCACAGCAAGAAGCACCAAACGCCGCGGCCGCGGGATTCGTTGCCGGCTCGTATCGCAGCCGGAGCGGTGAAGCAATGCAATACCGCCTGTTTGTTCCAACGGGGTACGACCCGCACCAGAAATATCCAATCGTCTTGTGGCTGCACGGCGCAGCGGGCCGCGGGTCAGACAATTTTTCGCAGCTTGCCGGGGGAAATTTCGCGGGATCGCATCGGTGGACGACGCCGGAAAATCAGGCGAAATATCACGCGTTCGTGCTCGCGCCGCAAGTGGATGTGACCAAAGGCTGGGCACGTCCGCACACCAATACGCCGCCAGTGGCGATCCGGCTGGCGCTGGAAATTCTGGACGCAGTCGAGCAGAAGTACAGCATCGATCGCGCGCGCGAATACGTGGTGGGCCAATCCATGGGCGGCGAGGGAGTGTGGGCCGCGCTTTCGATTGCGCCGACGCGATTCGCCGCGGCGATTGCGCTGTGCGGCTACGGCGACGCGTACATGATTCCGCGCGTCGCAAAAGTACCGGTGTGGATATTCCAGGGCGAGGAAGATCCGGTGGTGCCGGTCAGCCGCGCGCGAATGTGGGTGGCGGAATTGCGCGGAGCAGGCGGCGCGCCGAAGTATACGGAATATCCAAGCATCGGCCACGATGCGTGGGATGTGGCGTTCAGGGAGCCGGATTTAGCGGAGTGGTTGTTCGCGCACCGGACAGGCGGCGCGGAATAACAATAGGGCGTTAGTGGCAGCCGCAGCCACCGCCGCCGCAACAGCCGCCGCCACCTCCTCCGGTGAATCCCGAAGGCGTGGACTTGGCGCCGTTGGCGGGCGCGGCGAAAACTGAAAGCTGGATGGTGTGCTTCGAGCTCGCGCATTTCGGGCAGGTGATCGGCGTGCTCTGGTTCATCACGATGCGCTCGTAGCGCTCGCTGCAATCGTCGCAAACATATTCGTAAATCGGCACGTCTGGTTACCTCGCGATACCAAAAAGCAGAGCCCTCGCTGCGCTGGGGATGACACTCGTCTGAAGATACTGCCATTGTAGCAGACGAAAAACTGAAACTAAAAAGCAACAGCCCCGGTTTTCGCCGGGGCTGTTGAACAGATGTACCCTGCGGAGGTGGTTGAATTAGTCGCCGGCTACCGCGGCTTCGGCTTCGTCGACTTTGGCCGTGCCATTGCCGTTTGCGTGACCATTGCCGTTCCCATTCGAATGGCCGTTGGCCGGAGCGATTTGAACTGGCTTGACGTTTGCGCCGGGCACCGCGCTCAAAATCTGCTGCATCGAACCGATCTGCACTACGGGTTCGCTGGACTTCTTCAGCACCAGCTCTTCGTAAATCTTACGAACCTTCGCGGCCTCTTCGAACGCCTTCTTACGCCGAATGCGGTCTTCTTCAGCAGCGGTCTGCGGAATATCGTGCTCGAGTTCGCGAACGCGTGAAGCGTCTTCGGCGTCAATGCGGAGCGAGTGCTCGTAGCTCTCCAGATTGACCTTCTTGCCCTTGGCAAATACGTCGTGCTTGCCGTGTTCCTTGTACCACTGCGCGACGGTCGCGTTCTTGTGCATGTTCTCGATGATCTTGCGCCAGCCCACGCCGGTGTTGTACGCACAGAAGGAAATTTCGCCCTGCTGCGTGGCATAGGGAATGATGCACATTTCAGTGCGGCGGAAATCGTAATTGAAAAGATCCTGGAACCACATGCCGGCGATAAAGAGGAAGTTCCAGGGATCTTCCGAGCGGCGTTTCATGGCGTCTTCGTAGGTACGGTCGGGAGCCACTTTGCCGTATTTCTTGTCGGAGTTCTTGGAAAGCGCCCAGGTCTTATCGAACTTCCTCCAGAGGTCCTTGAGCCGCAAGCTGGGAGGCGCCTGGAAGGGGCTGTAATTTTTCAGCAGGGCCATCGCCATCATGAAGTTGGAGAAGCCCTTGCCGCGCGCCGCGTCGGTGATTGCGGCGACGTCCCTGGTCAAACCCTGCGCATCCAGGAAGCGCGGAACCGGCGCCCACTCTTTGGTTTCCTTGTTGATCATCAGCGCGGTGCCCACGCCGCAATTCGGGTGGCAGCCGCAGGAAAGCGAACCCCACTGGGAATCGGGGCCATGGACGAGATCGGAGAAGCCTGCAAACGTGCTGATGAAAGAAATCGGGAACCAGTCGCGCGTGGGCTCGACTTTGCCAACTTGCGCGCTGACGTCCTGAGCCAAGTGCGAAAGCGTGTAACGCTGGCGAATGCGGCGTTCGGGGGTGATTTCCTCGTCGCGTCCCGTGAAGGAAACGGGCTGGAAAGACACGAAGGAGATTTTCTTGGGGTTTTCCATCGCGAACTTCACGATCGGGCCTACCTGATCGTTGTTCACGTTGTTGACGATGGTAGTGACCAGCACGATTTCGATGCCGGCTTCGTGCATGTTCTCGATGGCGCGCAGCTTCACGTCAAAGAGGTTGCCAACCTGCCGGTGGCTGTTCGCGTCGTTACCGATGCCGTCGAATTGCAGATACGCGTAACGCATGCCGGCTTCGAAGGCTTGTTTGCAGAATTCCTTGCTCTTGGCAAATTCGATGCCGTTGGTCGCGGCCTGCACGCTGTTGTAGCCGACTTTGCGCGCGTAACGCACCGCGTCAACAAACCGCGGATGCATGGTGGGCTCGCCGCCGGAAAACTGCACGGACATCTGCCGGCGCGGCTTGATCTTGGTGGCGTTCTCGAGAATTTCCTGAATTTCTTCCCAGCTCAGTTCGTGGACGTAGCCCACCTGGTTCGCGTCCATGAAGCAGGGGTCGCACATCATGTTGCAGCGATTAGTGAGGTCAACGGTAAGAACCGAACCACGGCCGTGGCGAACCGTGCTCGACCCATGCCGATGCAGGCCTTCGTCGTTGTGTGCCGGAATATCGCGGCCGGGGAAATTCTTTTCAATCCATTCGAGGAACTTGGCATCCACAGCCATCAAGTCTTCGAATTTTCCATGGATGGGGCATTCCTTCACCATCCAGACCTGGCCGTCGCGCTCGATGATCTGCGCCTTGATTTCGCCGACCTTCTCGTGCACCAGGTCGGTCCAGTCTTTCTTCCCGTTGATGATCAGATCGCGCGCTTCGCGCACGCAATCGGGACACAGAGAATCCGTAGTGCGCGGCCAGCCGAGCGTTGGTTTCGATTTCTCCCAAGATTTCAGCAGCGGCTTGTCAGACCACTTCGGAGTGAAAGAAGGGTTTGGTTTGTACTTGTTGAAGAACTGAACGGTATTAAAGGTGACGGTCGCGGTCTTGCACAGCGCCCAGTCAAACGACTTCCAAACTTTTGTATTTAACGAACTCGCCATAAGTGCACCTTTCCCTTTCGAGCTTCGCCGTAGAATATGCTGATGAATCCCCCGAGAGCCCGGACCCCGCGAGCGTACCGACGCCCGCAAACGGTTACAGTACCAGAGTTTGCACGGTCTTCGACGGGGCGTCTACAGGGGTGCGTCCAAAGGTACAATTTAGGGGTTAAACGGTATTCCGGCGCAGGCAATGGCGACGGTACGGGGCGAAAGTACTGGCCCAAAACGGGAGCTTCGGGCGGTCTTTCGCGGCCGCTGAATCTTCGCCCGCGCCGCTTTGAACTCCCTCACAGCGGCAGTGCTCAATCCAGGTTCAACGGCGTCCGCAGCACGCCGATGGCGAAATGCGCCAGGTGCGGGGCGTCATCATCGAGCTGGATCCACCGCACCACGCAGTGATCTTTCAAATATTGCGATACTTTCGCTTCGCCGATGCCCAGATGCTCGGCGAGCTTCGTCTTCAGGCCGCTATCGAAGGCCGGACGCCCGCCTCGGGCGACTTTCGTGGTGCTGCGTCCGCTGCCGCGCGCAAGATTTCCCAGGCCAACACGGAGCGTCTGGCACGCTTCCACATAATAAGAAGTGATCTGATCGGAATCCGAGAGCAGGAAGACGCCCGGTCCGGCGGGTGCGGCTTCCAGTTCGTCTAGACGATGGAGCGGGCTGGCAACGAGCCTGCGCAGCATGGACTCAAGCTTGGACATGCGCGAAGCGAGCGCGGGATCGCCGGCGCGGCCGTGCGCGGTGCGCTCAGAGGGCAGCATCGGCGTGGCAGGTTCGCTCCGAGCGCTGCGATCCATTTCTGGTTGCGCCACAGTGGAAGCGGCTGGTGCGGGTTCAAACGATTCTGCGCGCGCTGCTGGGCTTGGAGTTTGCATACGCGGCGATTGCGGCCGCGGTTGCGCCGCTTGCATGCCCGGCGCAGTCGCTGACGAAGGATTCGCGAAAGCTTGTGACGGCAATCCCGGAGCGGCTGGGCCTTTGCGGCGACGCCCACGGCCACCGCGGCGTCCGCGGCGTCGCTTCTTCTTGCCGGTTGGGTCGCTATCAATTACTCCGGCGCCGGTCGGGGGCGTGGCATCGGAAAGATGCACGGTCTCCACTTCGATCGCGTCTCCGGCATAGTCCACGGAATCTTCGGGAATCTCGCCGGGCGCCAACTGCGCTTGCGCTTCAGCGAGGTCGTCCGAGTGTTCGATGGCGCGGCTCGCTGCGGGCTCCGCGGCGTTCTGCGGGACGAAAATCGGTTCCGCGGTGGGCTTCGCTCCCGGTATTGGCAACGGAGCGCCCAAGCGCGTGAGTGCTTCCTCCGCTTTTTTCTTCCAGTCCGCGCGGCGAAATCGTTCCGCGGCGATCGTGAACCACTTCACGGCGTCCTCATTTCGTTCGGCTTTCTCTTCGACGACACCGAGCTCCCAGGCGACCATCGCGTCGCGGGTGCGTTGATACAGCTCGGAAAGTTTTGCTTTCGCGTCGGCGCTGTTCTTCGCTTTGCGAATACGCGCCTGAATTTGCCGCCAATCAGCCATGGCGGGCATTGTAGCAGCCGACTGCGGTATAGGCCAACGAAACCGATGCTGTGCGCCAGTGCGGCTGCGAAGCGCGGTTAGTGGCATCATGACGGCATGGATATGGCCGCACGAACGCGTTGGGTTTGCGAGATGGCCCGCGAACTGGGGTTCGATCTGTGCGGCGTCGCTCCTGCGGAGGCTTTTGAAGAGCTGGCGCATTATTCCGAGTGGCTCGAACGCGGGTACGCCGGCGAAATGGACTATCTGCGTGATGCTCGGCGCGCTGATCCGCGTCAGGTGCTCGACGGCGCGCGCAGCCTGATCGTCGTGGCGCTGAATTACAATTCCGCGCAGCCGTATTCCACGCAGCAGGCCGCGGTGCCCGGTGAGGATTTGCCGCGCGGATGGATTTCGCGTTATGCCTGGGGCGACGATTACCACGAAGTACTGCGCGAGAAGCTGAACGCGCTCGTAGCGCGGATGCATGACGAGTGGCCCGAGCCCTTCGAAGCGCGCGCGTATGTGGATACTGGACCGATCGTAGAACGCGTTGCAGCGAAATATGCAGGCCTTGGCTGGCTTGCGAAGAATACTTGCCTGATCAACGAAGATCTGGGCTCGTGGCTTTTTCTTGGCGCGATTGTCACTACGCTCGAGCTCGTTCCTTCGCTTGCGCCGAACGAGTCTCCCGCTCCCGATTTGTGCGGGAACTGCAGGTTGTGCCTGGATGCTTGTCCCACGCAGGCCTTTGCGGCGCCATACGTGCTGGATGCGCGCAAATGCATTTCCTACCTGACGATCGAGCTGCGCGGACCGATTCCAGAAGAGTTTCGGCCGCAGATGGGTAACGCCGTGATCGGCTGCGACATTTGCCAGGACGTTTGCCCCTGGAACCGCAAGTCGCCCGTGACGCAGCTTGTCGCATTCCAGCCGCGCGCCGTGGATGCGAAGAGCGAAAATGAAAAAGTGAAAACTGAAAATGGGGCGACGCTGTTTGCGCCGGAGCTGGAGTGGCTGGCAGCGCTGTCGCAAGACGAATTCAGCAGGGTTTTTCGCGGCAGCGCGATCAAGCGCGCGAAATGGCGAGGCCTGGTGCGCAACGCCTGCGTCTCGCTCGGAAATTCGTGCGGCGCGCAGGATCCGAAGTCGCGACGCCGCATCGTTAGCCTTCTCGAACGGCTGACTGACTCGAGCGATTCAATCATTGCAGAACACGCCGAGTGGGCGCTGCGGAAACTTCAGAGCTCCAGTGCCGAGCGACGTAAATGACGACGCCAACTGGCGAGAAGCGGTGTTAGGACCCAGGGAGCCGGCGGGACGCCGGCGCTGCTAAACGCGGAACGATTGACTTGCTGATTCCCATTCCTATAGCGTAGCGGCGTGTTCCTCCTTCTTGGGCTCGCCGGAGGCAATTGTATGAGTTTCCCTGTTTTGGCAGTGGCTGTGCATGCGCTTGAGCCGCATTTCAGTTTCCCGCAAGGACCGGCTATCGAATTAATCATGCTGCGCTGGCTGCATTTCATTTTCGGAATCATCTGGGTCGGGCTGCTTTATTTTTTCAACCTGGTCGGCTTTCCCACGATGAAGCAGCTCGAACCGCCGGTGCGCGCCAAGTTGTATCCGGTGCTGATGACCCGCGCGATGAACTGGTTTCGCTGGTCGGCGCTGATTACCGTGCTGGTGGGGTTGCGCTACTACTTCACGATTCTTTCCGCTGACGCGCACAATTCTGGAAATCCAGCGCTCGCGCTGCGTTGGTTCGGATGGTGGCTGCTGGTGTGGCTGGTGGCCTACGCGCTGATTTACCCGTTCCAAATGCCGAGCAAGGGAATTCTGAATAATCCGTGGTTACGCACGATCGCGATTGCGGCCATTGTGATCGCAGCGTCTTGGATCGTGCTCGATCTGAATAGTGGCGAGCAGGTTTCCAACGCGCATCTTTGCATCGCCGTCGGCGGCGGAATCGGATTTCTGATGCTGATGAACACTTGGGGCGTGGTGTGGCGTGTGCAGAAGAAGCTGATCGCCTGGACGCGCGCGAGCGTGGAGCATGGGACGCCGATGCCGCCCGAAGCCGAACGCCTGGCGCGCTGGGGATTCCTCGCCTCGCGCGTCGGCTTCTGGCTTTCCTTCCCCATGCTCTTCTTTATGGGCGCAGCGGAACACTATCCGTTCTTGAGCAGCGTCGGCAAGTAAACCCAATGTGTATGAGTTCGGCCGGATAGCGCAAGCCGTCGCCGCCACTCATCGTTACTATTTGTCGCAGCTAACCGAACCGTAATGTACCCATTCGTTGCGCCCGCGCATCCTAACTAGCAGCACACGGGAGATCGCCATGAACCTACCCGCTGGGGCTGGTTCCGCCGCCAACTCGTCCGTCAGACCATTCTCCGCTTCATTTGCCACAATCGGCGCCGCAACGTTCGCTATCGTCGCTGGCGCTCTGCTCATTGCGCTGCCCGCTCTCGCGTATCAATTCCCGCTTTCGACCACCGATATCCGCGATGCGTACTTCATCGGCGCGCGGGATGACGATCGGACCGCCGCATTTTTCGCGGCTTACTCCGAGCATTTGGCGGCGCCCGAAAGTGGTCCCGACGTGGACCAAGTCACTATAGACACGCCGTATGCGCAAGTCGTCCGGCGGTCCATGGGAGCGGCCAACTACAATTCCGTGGACGCCGTTGAAGAATTTGACGGTAGGCCGATGAGCTTTCGCGTGACGGTGCGGTTCTACTTTACGGACACCTATACCCCTGCTCCGTTAACGGGCACCGACGGCATTTCCTTGATCCCGCTGCCTTACCCGGATTTCTGGAACGACTTCAAGGTGCGGCTGATTCAGGATAAAGAAATACGTCCAAAAGCAGTGCGCGGTGCACCGATTTATCCAATGTTGACCGACCCTGACGGTCCTCCGCCTCCGCCCATTGGAGGAACGATCGAACTGGACTACGATCCGGCGAAGATCGACACTGCGGACGCGACAGTAGAAATCAACACACCCGACGGGCAGGACATCCAGGCGCCGTTTGCCCTCAGCCGGCTCAAGTAGATGTCCGCGCGCGGGGTCTTTACTAGTAGCAGCAGATTGGAGACCGCCATGAACGCACCCGCTCCCTCCGGCTTCCCCGCGAAGTCCTCGGCCGGCTCGTTCTCGGCATCATTCACCACAATTGGCGCCGCAATGCTCGCCATCTTTGCTGGCACGTTGCTTCTTGCGCTGCCGGCTCTCGCGTATCAGTACCCGCTCTCGACCACCGACATTCGCAGCGCCTACATGCTTGGAAATCGCAATGACGACGTTACGGCCGATTTTCTCGCTACGTACAAGCACGAACTCCCTATGCCTGAATCGGGCCCGCACGTCGCAACGATCAGCGTGGAGACTCCCTACACCCAAGTGGTAGCGCTCGGTAGGATCGCTCTAAATCCCGACGTGCAGCAGGCCGAACAGGATTTTGCCGAAAAACAGTTCCCTTTCGTCTTGCGCGTCGGTGTGGACTTGACGGACACCTATCCAGGCCCTCCCCCTTGGGATCCCACGGCCCCCGGCTTGCCATTGCCTGATTTCCAACGCGACTTCGAAATCCAACTCGTCCAGCACGGCAAGGTGATCGAATCCGAATCTACACAAGTTTATTTGCTGACGTCTGACGCCGTCGCGAATATTTATCAGATTTCCGGCGCGATCATCGAATTGCGATTTGATGCGGACAAGATCGATCCGTACGATGATGCGACCGTGAGAGTGCACACTCCCGACGATCAGGACGTTGAAACTACGTTCGATCTGGGACACCTGAGGTAGGAACTACGACCGCCAGCGCAACGTGACGGGCCCGGACATTGGGTGCCGCAGAGGCGCGCCGGTACGTTGCGATTCCTGGTAGGCGGCTTTCAGCTCAAAATACCAGCGCGCCTGCCGGTCGGCGTCGTCAATCAGCATCATGCGGTCCTCGTACTGCAACCCCAGCGCCTGTTTTTCAATCACCTCGGTATCCTGGCGGATGAAGCGCGGGCCGAATACATTGATGATGAACGACACCACTGGAAACCACGGCAAAATATTCCACGCCGCGCAAAAATCGAGGCGGCAGAGGTCGCGGCGGACGGGCGTCACCGTAGTGCGGCTGGAAAGCCAATAACTTCCCGCGCGGATTTGTTCGAAGCGCTGATTGGGCAGCACGAAGTCAATCATCGTGGTAGCCGGCTCGCCAGTCAGCAGCTTCAGGATTTTATAAGGCGCGCTATTGGCCGAGGGCGCGTGCGGGCTCATGCGAAAGCCGTTGGGAATAGGTTCGAATTTTTTCTCTTTGTCGCGAATGCTGCGGCGGCTGCGCCACCACCAGGCCTGATGCACAAACGGCCCATGCGCGGGATCCATCAAGCCGATAATGGCCTGGTCCACGCCGCAGGGGAGATCGGCATAGAGGTGCGCGATTTTGTAGCTCGCGCTGAAGGTCGGTAATTCCGGCGGCGCGGGCGGCAATTCGGCAAGCCCGCGCCCTTCTGGATTGGTCATGTACGCCCAGACGTAGCCGTCGCGCTCCTCGCACGGAAAGCTGCCTGCATAAATGCGGTCGCATTTGAGTTTCGAATCTTCGGAGAGCGAAGGAATCGCCTGGCATTGGCCGCTGTGCGCATCGAATTGCCAGCCGTGGTAGGCGCACTCCACGTTTTTGCCATCGAATTGGCCGAAGGAAAGCGGGAAGGCGCGGTGTGGGCACACGTCGCGCAAAGCGAATGGCTTTCCCGCAGCGTCGCGGCCGAGCACCAGAGGCACATCGAGCAGCATCGCGCGCACCAACTTGTGGTGCCGCACTTGTTCCGAGCGTAGTGCGGGATACCAGAAACCCCACAGCATGTCGCTCGAGCGCGTGTCTGTGCGCGAACTTCCGGAGTAACTCATGGTCGTGGCCCATCGTAGTACACACCATTCCTAACGCAAAGTTCTTGGAAGCGCACGCCGGGAAAGGCCAGTGGCGGCGGCTAATTGAAGTTATAGCCAAATTCCCAGAGAAACTGGTGATTGCCGTTCGTTACGCCGGAGTTTCCGATCTGGTAGGCGGTGTACAGCGTGAGTTTTCCAGTGATTTTGAACATGGCGCCAGGGTCCACATATCCGGTGGCTTGCTTTCCGGTATACCACTCGGCTGCGAGCGTCACGCGGTTGGTGACGCGCTGCTCGAAAGTGAATTGGCCGCCAGCGCGATTGGCGTTGGCAACGACGTGTCGCGTGAAGTCATATCCGCCAATGCCGATGCGCGTACCGTGTTTCCACTCCTTGGCGAACGAGGCATAAAAATAGTTTCCAGCGTTGAAAGTTCGCTCGCGCACCGGAAAAAATAAATCGTCTCCGACGTAAAACGACCATCCCGAGTTGGCGCTCTTCCAGGGCCGCCATTTGATCGTGGGAGAAATATCAAGCTCGCCCAAAGTGGGCGCGCTAAGCCCGTTGAAATTCGTTCCGATTTCGATTTCGTGCCCGATGCCCACCACGACTCGCGGCGTAAACGTCGCGAAGGGATCGACGGGCCGCACCGTGCCATCCTGTTCGAAGTAGACCTTTCCTTTGTCCAGCACGTCCGCGCTGGGCACGTCGAAGACCGTCTCCTGGCCATACGCCCGGGCGGCCGGAAAGACGAGAACAAGAAGAGCCAAGAATCTGGCAACGCTGATTTTTGGCAGCCGCCACAAGGGCGCTCAGGATAACCCGACTGGATGCGCATTGCACATACATGTCCCCCTCGGACCATTTTTCACCAGCCGACTAGAACGTGCATTGCCGCCTAATTGTGGAATAAGTTTCCTACGTAGCTTGCACCGTCGGCGGAACGGCCCCACTCACGCCAAATAGCTGCATGACCGAAGGGCTACTCAGGACCATGAAAGTAAAAATCCCAAGAGTCGTTCCATACGGAAACTCCAAACAGCTGAGACCCGCCACTACCAGGCAAAAGATCCGCGACTTTCGACGCTTCAGCGAAACCGCCGTCCAAAACCTCATCACCGCGAGTGTGGCCGCTGCCAGAAATATCGCGAGGCCGATGCCGACGAAGAACCAGCCCACAAAAGCCGGAGGCTGTTGATTCGGCTCTGCAGCGGCGACCGGGAACTTCGCAAAGGAAACTGCAAGAATAGCGCCCATACAAATGTAAAACATTCCGAACAATGAGAAGAACGCCGCCATTCCTCCAGCAACCCAGTAGCCAATCGCGAGCAGCTTCAGATGCTCCTCGTCAAGGAAGGATCGCCGCACGATAATCTTGGTCGGACATCGCTTTCCCCCTGGATGCCACGGTGTACTTTAGTCCCGCGCCAACTTACCACGGAGTATGAGCTTTGCGGCTGTGGCTTGTCGCGCACCGGCGCGGCCACTTCGATCGCGTATCACGGGACCGTGAAACCTCATGCGAGAGCGCGTTTGACTAGTCGTTGTTTTGCCGCTATTCTTATCTCAGTGACGACTGCGATGTTCGCTTCCTTCTATTAGCGATACCTCTCGACCCCGCCCGGGGTTGCGCTTCGACGAAGCTGTATCCGAGTTTCAAATTTCCGTTTTCCATTTTCTGCTTTTGCGAGGTGTCGCCATGGCGAACATGACGCTGTTTGAAAAGCTCGAAAATATCGAGTCGAAGTATGAAGAACTGACGCAGCAACTTTCCTCGCCCGAAGTGCACAACGATTCGGCGCGTTTCCAGAAGCTTGCGAAGACGCACGCGGATATGGCGCAAATGGTCGCCAAATACCGCGAGTGGAAGGAAATCGAGAAGGGTCTGCAAGGCACGCAGCAACTGTTGATGGAAGCCGAAGACGCGGACATGAAGCAAATGGCGCACGACGAGGGGCGCGAACTAACAGCGCGGCGCGAAACCGTCGAGCGCGAGCTGAAGTATCTGATGCTGCCGAAGGATCCCAACGACGATAAGAACGTGATCGTCGAAATTCGCGCCGGCACCGGCGGCGATGAAGCTTCGCTCTTTGCCGGCGAACTTTTTCGGATGTATTCGCGCTACGCGGAAACGCAAGGCTGGAAAGTGGAAGTTCTGGAAAGCTCGCCCTCATCGATCGGCGGAATGAAAGAAGTCGTCGCGGCGATTCAGGGCAACAAAGTTTATTCCAAGCTGAAATACGAAAGCGGCGTGCATCGCGTGCAGCGCGTTCCGGCCACCGAGCAGCAGGGGCGCATCCACACCTCCGCCGCCACGGTTGCCGTGCTGCCCGAAGCCGATGAAATTGACATCAAGATTGAAGCGAAGGACCTACGCATTGATACGTTCTGCTCGTCGGGTCCTGGCGGCCAATCGGTGAACACCACGTATTCTGCCGTCCGCATCACGCACATTCCCAGCGGACTGGTGGTTTCGCAGCAGGATGAAAAATCGCAAATCAAGAATCGCGCCAAGGCCATGCGCGTCTTGCGCGCGCGCCTCTACGAAATGGAGCAGGCCAAGCAGCACGAAGCCATTGCCGCCGAGCGTCGCGATCAGATCAAGACCGGCGATCGCTCGGAGAAGATCCGCACGTACAATTTTCCGCAGAATCGCGTGTCGGACCATCGCATCGGCCTGACTCTGCATCAGCTCGATCAAGTGATGGAAGGCAAGCTCGGCCCCATCGTGGACGCGCTCTCGGCGCATTTCGAGTCCGAGCGCTTGAAACAGGAATTGGTCGAGGCGTAAGGAGCGAGGAGGAATTGTGGGTCGTGGCTTTAGCCACGACAATAACAATTACACTGCGATACGGCTTCAGCCGCTGAAGTTCCGATTTTGCAGTTACGACAGTCATGTAATCTCGTCTCAACGTTTATCTTGCTGCCGCGAAGACCCGTGATACGGCGACCATCGTGCCAAATCAAATAGACATTCGAACCGCTTTGAAGGAAGGCATGTCGCGCCTGCGCGCGGCAAACACTCCCTCGCACACGCTCGCCACCGAATTGCTGTTGATGCACACACTCGGCCGCGATCGCGCGTGGATGTATGCGCACGTGGAAGAGCCTCTCGCCGATGCTGAATCCGAAAAGTTCTTCGCGTTGATTGCGCGCCGCGCCGCCGGCGAGCCGACGCAATATCTGACCGGCAAACAGGAATTCTGGGGCCTGGAATTCGAAGTGACACCCGCGGTACTGATCCCCCGGCCCGAAACCGAGCACGTGATGGAAGTCGCCCTCGCGCGCCTCGGCGAACGCGGGCTGAAAATTCACATGGATAGCGGCGCACCCCGCGAAAAATTGCGGGTAGCCGATGTCGGCACGGGTTCCGGCTGCCTCGCCGTCGCGCTCGCGTGCGAACTCCCTCACGCGGATGTCTACGCCACAGATATTTCTGCGCCTGCTCTCGAAGTAGCGCAGCGCAATTCCGCGCGCCACAATGTCGCTGATCGCGTCTACTTCCTCCAGTGCGATCTAATGGATGCTCTTTTACAAGCCAAATCACAGACCGTAGGGGCACGGCATGCCGTGCCCGCTGTCAGCACCGCAGCGGCATCTGCGCTCAGCGCTGCCGCGCCCGTTTCCGCGTCGCCGGAATCGCTCTTCGACGTAATCGTCAGCAACCCGCCATACGTTTCGCTCGAAGAGGCACCGCACCTGCAACGCGAGGTCCGCGACCACGAACCGCACCAAGCGCTTTTCGGCGGCCGCACCGGCGTCGAAATTTACGGCCAGCTCATTGAACAAGCGCGCGATTTGCTGCGGGATCGCGGCATCCTCGTCATCGAACTGGGCCACGATTCCGCCGAATACGTCCGAGGCATTTTCGACGAGCAGTCCGGGTGGACCAAAGTTGCAATCACCATGGATTTGGCGGGCATCCCGCGCGTTTTGGCCGCAGAACGCGCCCGCTAGCCCGCGCCTAATAATGATTTCCTTTTGCGGCAGCCGCTGATTTAAGCTCGATGCTGCCATGCCCAGGCTGGCGCAATTTCGCGCGAAGCACGACGCCCCGCTCGTTCCCGCCGCGGATGCCACCGCCGCGATCCTGCACATTGATATGGACGCGTTTTTCGTGTCTGTCGAACTGCTCGAGCGTCCGGAATTGCGCGGCAAGGCGGTAATCGTCGGCGGGAAGAGCGACCAGCGCGGCGTAGTGACTTCTGCGAGCTACGAAGCGCGCAAATTCGGCGTGCATTCGGCGATGGCTCTGCGCACCGCCGCGAAATTGTGCCCGCACGCGGTTTTTCTGGACAACCGCCACGAACTCTATGGCCAATGGAGCGACCGGGTCTCCGCAATTCTCGGGAAATTCTCGCCGATCGTGGAGCTGGCCTCGATTGACGAAGCCTATCTCGATCTTGCGGGCACCGAACGCCTGCACGGCCCGGCGCTGGCCGCCGCGCACAAGCTGCTGCAAGCGATTACTGCTTCGACCGGCTTGCCCTGCTCCGGCGGGCTCGGCGCCACGCGATTGGTTGCGAAAATTGCGAGTGAACAAGCCAAGCCGCGCGGACTGGTGTGGGTCCCGGCGGGAAGCGAAGAGGCGTTTCTTGCGCCGCTCGCGGTGCGACGCGTTCCGGGAATTGGCAAAGTAACGGACGCGGCGCTGCAAGCCCTGGGGATCGAAACGATCGCGCAGTTGCAAGCTGTTCCGCTCGAGCGTCTCGAAGAAACCTTCGGCCAATGGGGCACGGCGCTTTTCCGCAAAGCGCGCGGCATTGACTCCTACGAATTTTTCGTGGATGCCGAGCCGAAATCCATTTCGCACAATCAGACTTTCGGTGAAGACACGCGCGACCGCGACACGCTGGAATCCACGCTCAGCTATCTCTGCCAGAAGGCGTCGAAACGAATGCGCGATGCGGGCCTGCATGCCCGCACCGTCACGCTCACGTTGCGCTACGCAAATTTCACGACGATCACGCGCGGCCACACCCTCGCCGAGCCTTCCGATCTCGATACGGTATTTCTGCGGGCGGTTCGCGAACTTTTTCATCGCGCATGGGACGGCAAAGCGATGCTGCGCCTGGTGGGCGTCGCGTTCACTTCGTTTTCCGCAGGCTCCGCGCAATTCGATCTGCTCGACCCGCAGCGCCGCGAAAAATTGGAACGTCTGGCGCAGGCCACCGACCGTCTGCGCGATCGCTTTGGCTTTTCCAAAGTGCAATTCGGCGGCTCGCTTCCCGTTCGCGACGAACGAAAATAGAGCAGTTGCGGAAATCGTGCGGAATGACCCTCCCGCGACGCGCGAAAAATCCGCACCGGGCGCCACGCGTCCCTGTAATTTTTCGCCGCTTGCCCTATAATCTCGATTCCCATGGCCACGCCGCAAAATCCCGCGCAAACCGTACGGCAGACCAAACGTGAGCGCGTCCGCGGCTTCTGGGAACGGGTCACCGATGGCCTTAAGCTTAATGAGCTGTGGGGCCAGTTCAGCTCCGAAGCACGGGAGAGCTACGGCCTTTATTCCAAGGACGTGGATTGGGAAACGATCGGCAGGGAAAAATCGAAATTCAAACGCGTGCTGCGCTCGGGTTGGGCGCTTTTTCAGGCAATGCTGATGAAGCTATCGCCCGCGCGCCGCGTCCTTCTGCTGGTCGCGGTCATCCTGTTTGTGTTTAACCCCGAGGTGCCATTGAAAAATGGCACCGAAGTTGGTTTGGGGCTTGCGTGGATTGCCACCGTAATTCTGTTTGTCCTGCTCGCTCTGGAATTGGGCGACCGCGTCACCATGAAGCGCGACCTGGAGATTGCACGCGAAATTCAGCAGTGGCTCGTGCCGAACGAGCCTCCGCAAATTCCCGGCGTGGACATTGCCTTTGCCACCCGGCCACAAAACACCGTAGCAGGCGACTATTACGACGCTTTTCTGCGGCCCACCCCCGACGCGGCATCGACTCGGCCGGCGCTGTTGCTCGTAGTCGCCGACGTTGCCGGGAAAAGTGTACCGGCAGCGTTATTGATGGCCACTTTTCAATCGGGACTGCGCGCGCTTTCGTCTACGCCGGCTTCACTCGACGAAATCGTGACGGGGCTCGATCGCTACGCGCGCGCACACAGCCTCGAAGGACGCCGCTTCACGACTGCCTTTCTGGCGGAGCTGGATACCGAGACGCGCGTGATGCACTACGTGAACGCGGGACACAACGATCCGATTTTGCGCCGCGCCACTGGGCAAATCGAACGGCTCACCACCGGCGGTCCGCCCTTCGGTATTCCGCAGCTTTCGGATACGGAGATCAGCTACGCGTCCGGAAGCGTGCAGCTTCAGCCCGGCGATCTGCTTTTTATCTTTACCGATGGAGTCGCGGAGGCCATCAACGAAAAGGGCGAAGAATTCGGCGAGGCGCGCATTATGCCGGCCATCACTTCGATGTCGAGCGGGACTGCGGCCGCGATTCTGAATCGCGTAATGGGCGACGTGAACACTTTCGTGGGTTTTGCGCGCCAGCATGACGACATCACCGCGCTGGTCCTGCGAATCACGGCGTAACCGTTCCCGGGACTTGGTCACGTCGCTTGCCAACCGCGCCGCGCTGATTCCGAAACTACCCAGCCAACCCGGTTTTCCCGCATAATCGCGTTATGACTCCTCGCGAATTCGCGGAGCAAATTTGCAGCACGCTACGAGCCGAAGGCTACCAGGCCTACCTCGTCGGTGGATGCGTGCGCGATATCCTGTTCCATCGCGAGCCTGCCGATTACGATGTCGCGACGAACGCGACCCCCGAGCGCGTCGAGGAGATTTTTCCGAATAGCCTGACGGTGGGCGCCCAGTATGGCGTTGTGGTGGTCACCACCGAAACGCACGAAGGCACGCGACTGCAAGTGGAAGTCGCGACGTTTCGCTCGGACGTCGGCTATTCCGATGGGCGTCATCCGGACGCAGTGGTTTACGCGAAATCCGCGGAAGAAGACGTCAAGCGGCGAGACTTCACCATCAACGGCTTGCTCCTCGACCCCCAGTCCAACCAAGTCCTCGACTACGTCGGTGGGCGCGACGACCTTCGCGCCGGAATCATCCGCGCCATCGGCCGGCCCGAAGAACGCTTCCGCGAAGACAAACTCAGAATGCTTCGCGCCGTCCGCTTTGCCGCGCGATTCGGCTATTCAATCGAGCCCGAAACGCTGCGCGCGATTCAAAAGCTGGCGGCCGAGATTGCGCAAGTCTCCGCCGAACGTGTGCGCGACGAACTCACCAAGCTGCTCACGGAAGGCGCCGCTCGTCGCGGATTTGAGCTTCTAGATGAATCAGGCTTGCTGCCCCAGGTCCTCCCCGAAATTTCGCGCATGAAAGGAGTCGAGCAGCCGCCGCAATTCCATCCCGAAGGCGACGTGTGGATTCACACGCGGATGATGCTGGAGGGGCTGAAGCCCGCATGTTCTCCTACTCTCGCCTGGGGCGTCTTGCTCCACGATGTGGGCAAGCCGCCGACCTTCGCGCTCCCGGCTGGGCCAAATGGGAGGATTCGCTTCGACCGTCACGTGGAAGTTGGCACGCGCATGGCGGAGGAAATCTGCGGGCGGCTGCGCTTTTCGAACGCGGATACCGAGCAGATCGCCGCACTGGTCGCAAACCATTTGCGCTTCAAGGACGTGCCGCAGATGAAGCCAGCCACGTTGAAGCGCTTTGCCCGGCTCGATCGCTTCGACGAGCACCTCGAACTGCACCGCCTCGATTGCATGTCCAGTCACCGCAATCTGGAAAACTACGAATTCATGAGCAGGTTCCTGGCGGAAACGCCGGCCGAGGAGGTCCACCCAGCGCGCCTCCTGACAGGGGATGACCTTATTGGCCTAGGCCTGAAGCCAGGACCGAGATTCAAGGAAATCCTCGAAACGGCTGAAGATGCCCAACTCGATGGGAAAATCGCCACGCGCGACGAAGCGTTGCAGTGGGCTATAGAGCATATCGGAACATAACAGCAATCATTGCAATAACATACTGAACATTGAAATCGGAACCCTTGGAGTCTGTGCGAGCGCCCGCAGCCGGTCGTGTAACATTAGCGTTCCGTTGTCAAGTTTTGTGCTATAATGGCGCGTAACTTGCCGCAATCTTTTTTATCAGTCCTTGCATCTAACCCTGACAGCCAGCCGATTACCTGGCTGTAGGCGTTGTACGGTCTTAACGGCTAGGGGGACAAAGTGACGAAGACAAATAGAGTAATACCTCCAGAACTTCCCATCCTTCCAGTTCGCGATACGGTGTTGTTTCCGGGAGCGGTGATGCCGCTGCCGGTGGGCCGCGAGAGTTCGCTGGCCCTGCTGAATTCGCTGGAAGGGACGGAGAAGATTCTGGGTGTGGTGGCGCAACTCGATCCGCGAATCGAGGCGCCAACGGGAACCGACCTGCATAGCGTCGGCACTCTCGCCAAAGTCCACAAAATGGTGCGCATGCCCAATGGAAACGTAGTCGCGTTTCTGGAAGGCATTGAGCGCATCCGTGTGATGGAAGTGCTGGGCTTCAAACCATTTCTAACGGCGCGCGTGGAAGCGCAGCCCGATCTGGAAGACCAGCGCGATGCGGAGCTGACTGCGCTCGAACGCAACGTTCAAGAGCTGTTTCGTGAGGTAGTAGCGCGTTCGCCGCAGCTTTCCGACGATCTGCAAACCGAAGTCATGGGCATCGAATCGCCTGGGCGTTTGGCGGACTTCGTCGCATCCACTCTTCCCTCGCTCAGCACCATGATTCGGCAGGAACAGCTGGAAACTTTCAGCGTGCGCAAGCGCCTGGAAGCTTTGATCAGCGAACTAACCAAAGAGCGCGAAGTTCTGGACCTACGCAACAAGATCCACGACCAAGTCCAAGAGCAGGTGAACCAGAGCCAGCGCGAATTCCTGCTGCGCGAACAGATGAAGGCGATTCAGAAGGAGCTCGGCGAATCCGACGACGGACAAGCCGAAATTGAAGAGCTGCGCAAGAAGGTGGAAGAGTCCGGCATGTCCGCGGAAGCCAGGAAGGAGTGCGATCGCGAGCTAAAGCGTCTTGCGAAGATGACTCCGGCTTCGGCGGAATATATGGTCGCGCGCACGTACTTGGAGTGGATGACTTCGTTGCCGTGGAACAAGACTTCCGGCACCGAGGACATAGACATTCCCAAGGCGCAGGCCATTCTGGATGAAGACCACTACGATCTGGTGAAGATCAAGAATCGCATTCTCGATTACCTGGCCGTCAAGAAATTGCAGCCGGGCATGAAGGGACCGATCCTGTGCTTCATCGGGCCTCCGGGCGTGGGCAAGACCTCGCTTGGAAAATCCATCGCGCGAGCGCTGGGCCGCAAATTCGTTCGCATCTCGCTGGGCGGCATGCACGACGAGGCGGAAATTCGCGGACATCGCCGCACGTACATCGGCGCACTGCCGGGCCAGATTATTCAAGGAATTCGCCGCGCTGAGACCATGGACCCCGTCCTGATGTTGGACGAGGTGGACAAGCTCGGCCGCGATTTTCGGGGCGATCCCTCGGCGGCGTTGATGGAAGTGCTCGATCCGGAGCAGAACGCCACGTTCCGCGACCACTACCTCGACGTGCCCTTCGACCTTTCGAAGGTGCTCTTCATCGCCACGGCGAACTGGCTTGATCCGATTCCGGAGCCTTTGCGCGACCGCATGGAGATCATCGAACTTTCCGGCTACACGGAAGAGGAGAAGGTCCACATCGCGAAAATGTTCCTGATCGCGAGGCAAGCCAAAGAGAACGGCCTCGCGCTCGGCGAGCAAATCGAATTCACCGACGAAGCTTTGCACGAGCTCATCCGCCACTACACGCGTGAAGCGGGCGTGCGCAACCTCGAACGCGAGATTGGCACACTCGTGCGCAAGCAAGCGCGGCGTCTGGCGGAAGGGAAGACGGACAAGCTCGTCGTTACTCCCGAAGTGATTCGGGAAGTGCTGGGCATTCAGAAGGTGCATCAGGAGAAGGAAGTCGAGGAGCGCGTCCAGAAGCCGGGCGTTTCAGTCGGCTTGGTTTGGACACCGGTCGGCGGCGACATCGTCTTCATCGAAGCAAGCAAAATGCGTGGCGGGAAGACATTCACCATGACCGGCCATCTGGGCGACGTGATGCAGGAATCCATGCGCGCGGCGCTCACATGGGTTCGCGCTAATTCCGAGCGTTACGGCATTGACCCCGACTTCTTCCGCAAGCAGGACGTGCACATTCACGTGCCGTCCGGCGCAGTACCGAAGGACGGTCCTTCCGCGGGCGTCGCGATGGTGACGGCTCTGGTCAGCTTGCTGACCGGCAGGCCGATTCGCCCGCGCGTCGCGATGACGGGCGAAATTTCGCTCTCCGGCATCGTCTTGCCGGTGGGCGGAATCAAGGAAAAGGTCCTCGGCGCCAAGCGTGCGGGCATTCAGGAAGTCATCCTACCTTCGGAGAATGAGCCGAACGTGAAGGAAGACTTGCCGGAAGAGATGCTCGACGGCATGAAGGTGCACTTCGTGCGCACCGCCGAACAGGCTCTTGAAATTGCCCTCGGCAAATTCGAGAAGGCGGTTCGGCCGGTGCCGGGTGGTCCGCGCGGCGAAGATCGTCCGCCGGTCGTCGGCCCGATTCACTAAAACAGCAGTCAGGAAAGAGACAGCCACGAAGGCCCGGGATCACTCCCGGGCCTTTTCTTTTTAGCGCACACGAACCGTTTCCCGTTGCGGCTGAAGGCGCAATCGCGTACAGCTAGAAAGTCTCCGATGCCCTATCGTCCCAGAGAATTGGCGGTGCGAGCGCGCGAAGCCGCCACGCTTCTGCTCAATACGCTCGACCACGAAGAGATGGTCCAACGTTTTCTGGACATATACGCGGCGGAAAATCGCCGACCCGGACGCGCCGACCAGCCCGCGCATTATCGCGAACAGCTCGAAACGATCCGCCGCGAGGCTTTGCTCGCGATGGTACTGCGCACCGAAGCGGCATTGCCCACGCGCCTGAAAGTCCACGTCACTGTGCGTGAGACGAAGCGGCGAGTGAAACCAAAGAAGGGCAAAAAGCCCGCGAAGCGAAAGCGCGAGAGGCGAAAGCGCAGAAGCAAGCCGGGCTTGGATCTCGCGATTCCGCTGCTCGATCTCTTTCGCGAGGAATTTTTTGTTGCGCTCGGCCAAGCCCTGCGTTGGAGCCACGAAGACGCGCAGGAGTTCTGGCACGACCTCGAGCTATACGAAAACCTCACCGCCCACGAAGCACGGCGCCAGCAAGGCCGTAGCGCTCGTGCTATCACGTCCGGTCCCTTCGTGGACCGCACCGCGCTGCTTCTCGATCCATCGTTGATGGAGCAAGCGCGCCGCGCCGCCGGTAAATTTCAAATGGAATTGAACGCCGCCGCCGATCGCGTGTTGCGCCGCACGTTCTTGCGGCGCCGCGCAAATTGAACGTCACACGCGCGACGCCGAGCGTTACGGGCGGGCTTCGAGAACGATGTTAAACGGAGTTTCCGCAGCTCGCCGCACGCGCGTGAATCCAGCCGTCCGCAATATGTTCGAAAGGCGTCCCTCACCCGCCTGTGCTCCCAAACCCAGCCCAACTTCCTGTGACAAAGAAGCAGGTGTGCACAGCATCGTGGAAGCGGCGTAAAAGACGCGCCCGATCGGATTCAGATTGTTTTCGAGCTTGTCGTGGGCGAAGGGCTCAACGATCATCCACGTACCGTTGGGTTCCAGCGTCGCGTGCACGTGGCGCGCTGCGCCTTCGGGATCACCCATGTCATGCAGGCAATCGAAGAACGCCACGAAGTCATAGCCTTTGCCAGGATATTCTTTTGCGGAAGCCACTTCGAATTTCACGCGATCGGAAACGCCTGCCTTCGCGGCAGCCTCTCGCGCCAGCGCGATGGACCCCGCGTGATAATCGAATCCGGCGAAACTCGACTTTGGATAGGCTTGTGCCATCAGAATCGTGGACGTTCCTAATCCACAGCCAATGTCGGCCACGCGTCCGCCAGCTTTCAGTCTGGCTTCGGTGTCGCCCAGCGCCGGGATCCATTCTTTGATCAAGTGCGCTCGATAGTTGGGCCGGAAAAAGCGCTCGGTACCCGGAAAGAGACCTGGATCGTGTTCGTGCCAGCCCACTCCATTCCCCGAGCGAAAAGCATCGGTGATTTTTGGGACGCTCTTCAGGCTGGCTTCCACAATTTGAAAGTATCCGGGCAGGAAAACGGGACTGTTTTCGTCCGCCAATGCCATCGCTTGCTCGGGAGGCAACGTATACCGGCCGGCGGCAGCGTCATAGGTGACGAACCCGCCGGCAGCTTGCGCGGCAAGCCATTCGCGAACGTATCGTTCGGTGGTGTTGGTTTTGGCGGCGAGTTCCGCGGACGTCATCGCACCGGCACCGGCCATGGCTTTATAGAGGCCGACTTTGTCGCCGATCAGAATGAGCGCCGTATTCATCGCGGCTCCCATCTCGCCGATGGCTTTCATCATAAATTCGTGCAATTTGGCTTCGTTTAGGGGCTGCTGCGCGGCGGTGGACATCGAAGAACCTCCAAGTTGAAGTTGAGCCGGGGGCGTTCCTGAAATTGTGTCGAGTCTATCTTTGCGTGATAGGACAAGTCAATCGCCGAAGCTTATGCCACTCTTGTTGCGTTTTTGCTATTCTCGCGCCGGTGCTAATAATTTTTTACATTCTGGTGATGGCGCAGATCGCTTTCGGGGTCTATTCCCTGTGGGAGGGTCTCTCGTGGTTTCGTCTGGTGCGGCAGCGCCTGGCTTCGCACGCGGGATTCTATGCGCCCACCACTGCACTCATCTGTCCCTGCAAAGGCAATGAACGCGGCCTGGAAGAGAACCTTCTCGCGCTCACCCGCTTCGATTATCCCAACTATGAAATCTATTTCACGCTTGCCACCAGCCTCGACCCCGCGCTGAAAGTGATCGAGCGGGTCAAGGCCGCGAGCCAGCGTCCCGTACACATCGTGATCGCTGGGCCGCCTTCCGATACCAGCGAAAAAGTCTACAACCTGCAACGTGCTGTGGAAGCTCTTCCGGCCGACAAATTCGAAATGCTCGTCTTCACGGACTCCGATGTGCGCTTGCCGCGCGGTTGGCTGACCAAACTGATCGCGCCGCTGCAGGACGCGCGCATCGGCGCTACCACCGCGTATCGCTGGATCATTCCCAGCGGCTCGGGAATGGAAGCGCTGCCGAGCTGTTTCGCCTCAGCCTGGAACGCGGCGATCGCCACCATGCTAGGGAAGCCGTCCGGCGATTTTTGCTGGGGAGGCGGCACAGCGATCCGGAAAAAAACTTTTGACGACGTGAATGTGCTGGAAGCGTGGAAGGGCGCGGTGAGCGATGACTTCGCGATGACCTGGGCGCTCGAGCAAGCGAATATGCCCATCGTGTTTTGCCCCGAGTGCCTTGCGGCCACCCTGCATCCCTGGACCGGCGCCGACCTGCTCGAATTCACCAACCGCCAAATCCTGATTACGCGCGTTTATTCACCGAAGCGCTGGCAGCTGGGCGCGATTGTGCACTCGACTTATGTGGTGACGATTCTGTTCGCGATTTACGTGATTCTCTACAGCATCGCGGACGTAGATCCCTGGGGCCAGCTCTTCCTGCTGCTGCTGGCGATACCGCTTCTGGCGGCCATGAAGGGCGCGATGCGCACGATCGCCATCGGTGAAGCCATGCCGGAGTGGAGAGGGAAATTACAGGAATGGAGCTGGGTCTATCCCGTGCTCGCGCCGGCCGTTCCGTTTCTATTTACCTGGAACTTCGTCATGTCGCTGGTGACTAAATCAATTCGCTGGCGCGGGATTCGCTACGAATTGGTGGGCCCTAACGTGACGCGCATCCTCAAGCGCTAACCGGCGCTGTCGGCGCCAGGCCAGGCGGCGTGCCGAATGCGCGCTGAATCCGCCCCAAGTAATAACCGGTTGCCGCGCCCGAAGGAATCGCCAGCCACCACCCTACGCGCAGAATATTTTCCGACCCCACAAGCAGGAACAACACTGAAACATATTCCTGCGGCAGAACCTTCGCTGCACCGCGGCTGGCAAATCCCAGCGCCACGATTACCAGCGGCGCAAGAATGGCGCCCACTCCAGCCCAATGCAGGGGAGTCTTGCACTTCAACGCTCGCATGATTCGCCGCAGCAAAAAACCGAAGAGCAGCGCAGTAGGCGCGCCGAACAAATATCCGTAAACGACCAGCGTCAGAAAGCCCTCGGTCGCCTCGCGCAACAAATCCTGACGCGAGACGAGGAGCAAGTCCCAGCACCATACAACGACGACCATAAAGAAGCAGCCCAGCGCCCAAGCCGCCAGGTAATAAACCAGACTACCGCGACGGGTCATATCCGCCGCTGAATGTTGGGAAAATCGAGCCAGACTTTCACGCCGCAAAAGTGCGAGCCTTCGGTGCAAATCGGAGTAGAAATTCCAGCGCGGAGATGGCACGGCGGCCCGATGTAGCGCGCGAGTTCGGGAAATACCACGCGCACCTGTTCCACTTCCTCGATCGAGGCTTGATAGATCTCTTCCTGCGCGTTGAAGCACGTTCGCATGGTCCATTTGTGCAGCAGGTGCAGCAACGATCCGGATTCCACCAGGCGGATCGCCTTCGCATTCGGTAATAAGTACAACGCAAATTCGCGCGGCACGCCGCGCTCGAGCAGTTCGTTTTTCGCCGTCCAGGCTTCCGCCATCGCTTGTTCATAAATTTCCAGCGCGCGCGGGTTGTCCCGAATCAGCATCGGCGTGATGTAATCCGGCGAGCGCGTATCCGCCAACGTCAGCAAGGGCCGCGAACCGGGAACCATGCGGTGACGTTGGTCCTGGCTGTCGGCAGTGTGGCTGATTTTTTTCGCAAACGTGAAATTGGCGTGTTGCAGCGGACGCATCAGCGGCGCGTGCACGCCGATGTTCAATGTCTCGCGCCGGTACCGATTTCGCGCGGGATTGAGCATGCGATCGAGCGCTTCCACGTCAGAGCACTGCGCGGAGGTCAAACCTACCACCGCGCGAAATGCATCCGCCATCACGCGTAGCGCGCCGGGCGAATAATCCACGAGCGTCGCAGTTTTCCCCGCCAGCTTGCCGTCGAATTCGCGGGCAAATTCGTCGCCATCGTGAACCGGCTCGCTCCATTCGGGCGGCGCATCCATCGGCTCGTTGTCGAAGCGATCGAAGAATTGCGGGTCGGTCTCGCGCACCCGCGCCACCATCTCGCCGATCACGTGCCGCGCTTCGCTGGGTGTATCGCTCGCTGGCAGCATTCGATACAGCCGGTGCAGCACAATCCCCGAAACCGTGTGCACCATCGTAGTAAAAGCGGCAACGGGCAAGACGTAGCGCGCTACTTCAATCGCACGCTTCTCGGATTGCCGCTGCACTTTTTGCACGCGCTTCGGGTGAGACATCGAGCTGACATGCCAGATATCCGCCAGAATTTCGTGCGCCGTTGGTTCGAGCACGCGGGTAAGTTCGCGATAGTGATCCCAGGCTCGCGACACCGCACGCTCGTAGATGGCGCGCTCCCCTGGCCCGAATGTGGCGCTCTCCGGCGGTACGTAAGCCTGTGCGCGATCCAGGCGCACGTAACGTTGGCTCTGCTGCTCCGAGTTATAGAAAGGATGTGCGTGCAGGAATGACCACACGAATTGCCGGCTGATATTTTCGAGGCCGAATTCGAAATGCGCGTGTTGATAGACGGTATGATGCCCGCCGAAAAAAGTAGCCGAGCCAATTATCACGCGCTGCTTGTCGGTCACTTCTTCCGGCGCGATCAGCCGCGGTGAATAGCAGGTGCGCGCGGCGGCGATCGCTGAATCAAAAGCATGCGCGAAATGGTTGCGCAGCGTGACGCGCGGCGCGGCGGTTTCCACTTGCGGGTCTGGTGCGGAGCCGTGTGAGGGAGACAATTGCGTGGCCATTTCCAAGCGGCATTGTACACCGGGAGCGAGCGCGATTCATGGCAGAGAGACAGATCGAAAAAAAAGCCCCGGGTCGTTAAACCCGGGGCTTGTGAAAAAACTCGGCGCTGAAACCAAACTGCAAACCGCTACTTCTTCATCGACGCGGCTTTGTCGGCGTATTTCTTCTGAAAGCGCTCAACGCGGCCGGCAGTATCAATCAGTTTCTGCTTCCCGGTGAAAAACGGGTGGCAGTTCGAGCAAATTTCCACGCGAATCATTTGCCCCTTGAAGGTCGAGCGCGTGTCAAACGTATTGCCGCAGGCGCAGTGCACCTTCACAGCGTGGTAATCGGGATGGATTCCTTCTTTCATGGTGCTCCTCTTGGCCAGCCGGTCTGCGCGATAACCACAAGCAGCATCATCCGGTCGCGTCGCTAGGCTAGCGGGAAATATCGATTATATCGCAGCAGCGCAAGTTTTCAAAGCGAGAGCGCGCGGAAGGCTTGGGACATCCGTCGCGTGTACCGGCCCAAGTCGTATCAGGAGACGAAGGCGCAGCCGACGCGCGCGCGGCCAGCACCCGCCGGCCGGGTATAAGCTTTACGCAGAACGACGCGTACAGGCGGCAGGATCGGCACATGCAGAACCGCGTTGAATTGGTTGGGGATTTCTTCGGCCTTCTCCAGAAGGAGAGCCACGCCACCGTAGCTGAGGTCCACCACGCTCGCCGTCTTTTGATTGACGTCCGTGAGAATTGCGTATGCCTTGGTTCCGGCGAGCGAGACGCGTTCCCATTTGCGGGCCTCAGGCTGAGCCGCTGGTGGCCGAATTTCGGTGGGTGGTTCTTGCGAAGCGGGGGCGCCTCGCAGCGGAACCGATGGCGTGGTCGGCGTCGTGCCAGCTTGGGTTCGTGTCGGAGCCTCACGCGGCGCCTGTGCAACAGCCGGAGATGATTCGCGCGAAGGACGCGTCTCTAGCGGAATTACCCGCGGTGCGGTCCGGCTCAAATTCTTTAATTGATAGAGTCGCTGGTCCGCGAGGCCTAGCAGCGCACTTTTTTGATCCCCGTCTTGCGGATGCACCGCAACGCCGAAATCCAGCGTCACGTCCACTTCCATCTTCAGAGGGTGAATGTCCGTTTCGTATTGTGTGCGCACGCGGCGGCACAGCGTAATCGCCTGTTCGGGATCCGTTTGCGGCAGCAGCAGCGCAAATTCATCGCCGCCGATGCGAAACGCGAAGTCGGACGCACGCAAAGTCTTGCGCAACGTAGCGGCGGCGAGCTGCAGCGCTTGGTCGCCCTGCAAATGTCCGTGCCGGTCGTTTACTTCCTTCAGCTTGTGCAAGTCTAGAATGACAACGGCGAGCTGTTGCCCGTAGCGTTTCGCGCGATTCAATTCCTTATCGAGATATTCGTCGAAGAGCCGCCGGTTGTAGAGGCCCGTGAGCGCATCCGTCGCAGCGTTCACCTGCAGTTTCTTGAAGTCGTCGTACTCCATCAAAATCGGAACGCGCAAAAATTTCGTCGAAGCCAACACGTCCACCATCGCAGTCTTCAGCGAAACGCGCTGTCCCAGATTTTCCGCGAGTTCGCGCCGGCGCACCAGAATGCGTTCCCAATAGTCATTGCTTTGCGCATCGGTAAGATCAATTTGCGCGATGGTGCGGAAGAATTGCCGCAGAAATTGTCCTCGAACCGAATCGTCCAGACCGTCCAAAGTCTCCACAAGGAGATCCAGGAAGGAGTCTTCGGCCGAGGGCTGCGGCTGTGAAGCGTCGCCGGGCTCAGGCATCTATGGGATCCGCAATAGTTTTATTGTTCCCTGTAAACAGGGACACTGCGGGGGCGGTAAAGTACTAGCACGAGACAGTCCAATCTCAAAAAAGAAAACGCGTGTTCACGCACCCCGCAAGACGCTGGCAGGTGTAGGCTTACGAGATCCCGCCGAGGCTGCGACGACGAATGTAGTTAGACCCAGTGTTCGAGTGTAGAAAGGCTTTCACATTTCGCCTAATGCGCTGCCGGAGCGGACCGCACGGGGAGGAAAATCTTTATCCAATCGGCTTGAGGAACTCGACTCCAACCAGGTAAACGTCCCCGGCCTCCTGCTGGCGGCGAACCTTCGCCTGGATCGGTGGCATGCCGGCGGGCACCAACGCGGAGGAAGTGATGGAGGGGGCAGGGATCGTCAAAGTGACCACATCGTTCACTGCGAGCCGACGCGGGCACGTGATGAAAGCACCTAATCCACTGATATCTAATGTCTTGGCCAGTTCCAGGAACTGTTCGCCCTGCGCGTCTTTACCACGCACAAAAAGCGGTACCTGCAGGCGGATTCGCTGAAATCTTCGGCGCTCGTCGGAGAGTCGATCCGCAGTCACGCGCTGGTGTTGTAAGACACTTTCTCGAAGTGCCATCGGTACCCCAGTTTTAGTACTGCCACCTGATGGCAATTTAAGGGCAAGTTCGCCGCACAACTTGAATTGCAGCAAACCCATTGTTGCCATTCAATTACAGTGTATTGCATTTGACACGCAGCGGTGACCGCGAGTCGACTGCGCAAATTAACTCCCTAACATTTCCAACATTGTGCAAACTAGGACGCATTTACCATTGACACATCTTGGCAGCTTTGCGAGCATGGCTTTCCTTGAGCTCATCCCCATCTGTGCCAGCCCGGGCTTGCAACTGGTGTGTTTTAGATGCTTTTTGCGGGATTTAGGAGCGCCGTTTGGCAAATAGTGCGGCAGTAGACCAGCAGGCCAATAACCAGCAGGTTTTTCAGTTGGTCGCCAGCCTGCTCGATGCTTTCGACCGGCCGCTCCTCGTCAGCGACAGGCTCGGGAAGGTCTTGTTCACGAATTTTCACGCGCAGGACCGGATCAACAGTCAGGGCCTCGGTTCGAAGCCCGATCTCAATCTGTTCGTGGACATTTTGTCCACCGACCGCAAGGACGTCCTCAAGCAACTCGAAGCCGGCCAGCAGGAGTTCACAGTTGCGATTGATTCTGCCGTAGAAAAGCAACGCGCCCGCGTTCGTTGGCTGCCGGAACCAGATTGGCTCGTCGCTTACTTGGAACCCGCGCCCGCCGAGGCGTCCGCCGACGAAGCGGAAATGCGGCAGACGGTCCAGGAGTTGATGCAGGAGCGCGAAATCACCTACCGTAATTTACTGGCCGCCTACCTGCGACTGCAGGAAGTGAACCGGCAGAAGACCGTATTTCTGGCTTCCGCAGCGCACGAATTGAAGACACCTCTCGCAGTGATGAAGGGATATTACGATCTCTTGCTCACCGGTTCGCTTGGCAAGCTCGATGAACGCCAGCGCGAGATTTTACTCGAGTCGAAAGAGAGCTGCGATCGCCTGGTTCGTCTTGTCTCGATGTTCCTGAATTACTCGGCGCTCGAAAGCGGCAAGTTAGTCCTGCAGCTCCGCGAAAATGATTTGCGCGATTGCGTCAAAGATATCACCTGCCGTTGGCAAGATGCCTTCCAACGCGCGAAGGTCCGCCTCGACGTCAAGATTCACCCCGAATTGACTCCTTTCAAGTTTGATTACCAGAAAGTGCAGCAGTGCATCGCCAATTTCATAGACAATGCGTTGAAGCACACGCCCACGGACGGTTGCGTCACATTGGTCGCCGAGCCGCATTTCTGGGAACGGCGCGTGTCGGAAGCGGCGCCCTCGGCCGACCGCCGGCGCGGCCGCGGCCTTCGCCCCAATAGCGTGCTGGTTTCCGTCTCGGATACCGGCAGCGGCATCGCCGCGGAGTTTCACCAGGAAATTTTCGAGGAATTTGTCCGTGTGGACCCGTCGTCTTCGGGGATGGGGCTCGGCCTCGCGATCACCAAGCGCCTGATCCAGGCGCATCGCGGGAAAGTATGGGTGGATAGCGTCGTCGGAAGCGGCAGCGCTTTTTCTTTCCTTTTGCCGATCAACGTCGAATAACCACCGAATCAATCGGAGCTGCTGCGCGGCTCTCTAGGAAGAAAGATGGCAGACAAAGAAAAGATTCTGGTCGTAGATGACGAACCGAGTATTCGCAAGTATCTCCAGACCCTGCTGGAAGTGGACGGCTTCGACGTCGAAACGGTGTCCAACGGTAAGGACGCGCTCGAGCGCATCGGTACGGGCGAGCGTCCGGATTTCGTCATTCTGGACGTGCTGATGCCGGAGATGGATGGGCTGGAAACATTGCGTCAATTGATGCAGGTGGACCGCAGCATCAACGTCATCATGCTTTCCTGCTCGAACGAAGTCACCACCGTAGTCGAAGCGATTCGCATCGGCGCGCTGGATTACCTGACGAAGCCGTTCGAGAAGCCGGAACTCGACGCCGCCTTCCTGAAGTGCCGCCAGAAACAGCAGTTGCGCTCCGAAAACAAATCGCTGCGCGAATATTGCGAAGCGCTCACGGAAGATCTCTCTTTCCTCGCCGCCAGCCCGCAGATGCTCAAGATCCGCCAGCAGATCCTGCAAATCGCTCCGGTAGACGTCCCCGTATTCATCAGCGGCGAAAGTGGAGTGGGCAAGGAAGTGGTGGCGCGCATGATCCATCTGCGTTCCACGCGACGTGTGCAGCCCTTCGTCAAAGTGAATTGCGCCGCGCTGCCCGGAGAACTGCTGGAATCCGAATTGTTCGGCTACGAGCAGGGAGCATTCACCGGCGCGGTGCGCGCCAAGCCCGGCAAATTCGAAATCGCGAATAAGGGCACGATCTTCCTCGACGAAATCGCGGAAATGAGCCCGCACCTGCAGGCCAAGCTGCTGCACGTGTTACAGGACGGCCAGTTCTCGCGCTTGGGCGCACGCGCCGTCGTCAATGTAGACGTGCGTGTGCTCGCCGCCACCAACATGGACGTTAAAGACGCGATGCGCACCGGACGATTCCGCGAAGACCTCTATTACCGGCTCAATGTGCTGTCCATTCACATTCCGCCGCTACGTGAACGCACTACGGAAATCCCGCTGCTCTTCAGCCATTTTCTTGCGAAGTACAGCGAAAAATACGGCAAGCCGGCTCCGTATCCTTCGAAGCACTTACTCGAAGCCGCGCTTCGTTATCCCTGGCCCGGCAATTTGCGCGAGCTTGAAAATTTCGTCAAGCGCTACGTGATCCTGGAAGATGACGAAGGCAGTTTCCGCGAGCTGCTGGAAATGACAGGACAGCAGCATCGCACCGCTCCGCGCGAAGAAGCAGCGCCGCCGAAAGAGCAGGGCCTCAAAGCCTTGGTGCGCGGCCTCAAAGACGAAGCCGAAATGGAAGCGATCGCCGACGCGCTCGAAAAAACCAATTGGTGCCGCAAAGATGCGGCGCGCATGCTGGGCATCAGCTACAAAGCGCTATTGTATAAAATGCGCCAATTCAATTTGGATTCCGGACGCGGTGCGCGCTCCGCTGCAGCCAGAGCCGCAAGAGAGGCTGCGGCGAAGGAAACCGCCGCGAAAGAAGCGGAAGCCAAAGACGGTGCTCTGAAAGAATCCGCGCCGGCGATTCGCGGTTCGTAACCAAAACGCTTCCTCATCGTGCAATCAGCGGCGACGCCGGTGACAGCAACAAGCTCGTGCGCCGTGCGAACGGCCCGCGCCTAACATCAGGAAATCGTAAAGAAAGCCCAAAATCGTACTAGTCCTATCCTGTTGCAAAGACTTGCATATCTAGAGCACATTCAGCGAAATAGCACTACCCTTCTATCCCGGCTTAGTCTAGTATTCGCTGCGAGATGGGGGCTCCCGCACGACCACCTGCGGGAACGTCTGGCTTTAGCCTCCCGGCCGATTTCTCGACTCAATGCTTGTCGCTGTTTTCAAAGGGTTTGCTACCTGTGCCAGATTTTGCTGCGGACAGGCTTGGGAAAACGAGCACCGTTCGATGCAATCGGCAGCACGCTGCAGAGTCCGTGGCCTTTGGAAGAGCGATTGCTACTCAGGCTGACGGGGACGTGTTGCACTTCAATCTTTCCATGGAGGAGCAGTGGGGATGACGGAGCGTCGCTTGGCACGCCGGTATGATCTGTCGCTACCGGTAAACGTCCGCCTGCCGATCACTCGAGAACCCGGCACGCACAATGGTCAGACCCGGGACATCTCAACGCGCGGCGTTTACTTCACCATGCAGAAGGACTTGGCTCCCGGCACTGAAGTTGACTTCACTCTCACCTTGCCCGCAGAAATTACCCGTGGAACGGAAGTGTTCGTGCGCGCGCACGGCCGTGTGGTTCGCGTGGATAAGCAGGAAGAAGATCAGCCGGAATCAATTGGGGTCGCGGCCGTCATCGAACGCTACGATATTATTCGCGGCGAAGCTTCGCAGATCTGAAGTTTTTTTTCGCTGGTTCGGGTAACTTGCCGCAGCTTCCCGCTGCGCTACTTCACTTCGTGCATTCCCTCCCGCCGGGCCGCGTGTGCGTTCGTGCAGCGCTCGATCAGCTTCTCTGCCGTGTCGCTGTCTCTTGCGCGAAATCCGTTGCATTTCTCGCCTAAATCGTCCTACCATTCGCCGAGTTTATAAATAAGGAGGGTCCGATGAGAGTTGCGGACCTAATTAGCGGCCGCCGCGAAGTTTATTTCGTTACCGAGGACGTCACCGTATATGACGCGGCGCGCTACCTGCGCGAGAAGCAGATTCGCGCCGCGGGTGTGTGCGACCGCCAGGGAGTCCTCTTGGGCGTCGTATCGCAAAGCGATGTTTCCGATAAGGTCGCCGCCGAAAATAAATGCCCCGCGTGGATGCACGTTTCCGAAATCATGACGCAGCAGATCATCAGCGCCACACCGGATACTTCCCTCGAAGATTGCATGCGGCTCATGGAACAACACAACATCTATCATCTGGTCGTGCTGGATCACGAAAAAGGTTTCCGCGGGATGATCTCCGTCACCGACTTGCTGCAGCTATTCGCATCGGATCAAAAAGCCCGCGCGGATATGCTCGAGTCCCTGATCTTTCCGCAGCGCTAAGCAGTAACGCGCCAGTCGTCGTCGCAACATTTTCGAGGTAACGGCAGCCGGACCGCGCCTGAACCCTCATTGCGCACACTCCCTTGCGCATATGGAAGGCAACCTCCCACTAGGAAGGTCAATTCCCGAAAGTGCCTAGGATTTTCTGACGAACGTATTACTGACCGACCCATCTGAATCGCTTAGTACTAGGAAATCTTCCGGCGCACACTGCGCTAACTTGCTCAAACATAATAGATTGCACGAAATATTCATTTGAGACGACCACCGCCGCCGTACTACCGGCGCGGAAGCGTTTGGCGTCGTGTGTGCAATACTTTTCATGGGGGCACGCAAAACGCCTCACTTCAGCAGACTGGATATCAATGGCATCTGCAGCGGAAGCAAGAATCGCACCCTTGGCCCAGCCAGTTGAAATCCCTCCTCAGCACGTCTATTTTGGTCCTTCGGAGGCCATGCAGGCGGTTCGACAACGCGTCGAGCGCGCCGCCGGTCTCAATGTTCCCATTCTGGTTCTGGGCGAGAGCGGCACCGGGAAGGAAGTGCTCGCTCGCTTCATCCACGAGCGATCTCCGTGGAATCAGGGTCCCTTTGTAAAGGTAAATTGTCCCGCCATTCCCGGAACGCTGATCGAAAGCGAACTGTTCGGATTCCAGAAGGGCGCCTTCACCGGTGCGCATGCCGCGAAGCCCGGACGCATCGAAATGGCGCAGGGCGGCACGCTGTTCCTCGACGAGATTGCCGAGATAGACTCCAGCCTGCAGGCCAAGTTGCTGCACGTTCTGCAGGACGGCCATTTCACGCGCATCGGCGATCACGAAGAAAAGCAGTTGGACGCCCGCGTGATTTGCGCCACTAACCGCCTGCTGCACCAGGAAATCGCCAGCGGCAGTTTTCGTGCCGACCTCTTCTATCGCATCAACGTAATCACGATCACGCTGCCTTCCCTGCGCGACCGCCGCGACGATATTCCGTATCTCGTCGAATATCTCCGCGAACAATTCAATCGCCGCTTCCAGCGCGACGCTCCGCCGGTTTCCCGCGAATCGCTGCATTTGTTGCAACAGCGCGATTGGCCCGGCAATATTCGCGAGCTGGAAAATTGCATGGCGCGTTATGTAATTCTGGGTTCGGAAGAGGCGTTTCATTCAGACCGCGATCGCGGCGCCGAAAAAAAGCCTCTCGCAATTTCCTATGAAATGAACGAAGAGGGCAACATTCCGCTCAAGCGTATCGCGCAGCAAGTCACGCGGCGGATGGAGCACGACGTCATCCTGAAAGTCCTGCAGGCCAATCACTGGAATCGTCGCCGCACCGCCGAAATATTGAAAATCAGTTACCGCGCGCTCCTCTATAAAGTCCGTCAGGCTGGTCTGCCGGCGAAGCGTCCGCGCCGCAACGTACAATCCGAAAACGGGCTGCCGGAAAACTCGTAAAGCGAATAAATCGCGAATCATTGCCGTCATCAGTCTTGCCCAGCGAATCGCGCGGTTTTACCTGCAAGCCTGTCTCTTGGACCCTGTTTGGAAGCCCGCAAGCACCCGTGTCTGGTATGAAATCACCCTTCCCATCGGTCTTGCCCCTGTGCGTCAATTCCGCTAGCCTTGACTGCGATGGTAAAGGCCGCCACAAACTCAAAACTAAAAGTTTGCCTTCTTTCTCCTCATCCGATGGTGCTTGAGGAGTTTCGGCGTCTCTTGACCGACACAAGCTTCCAGCTCGTCGCCAAGCAGCTGGATTCCATGCTGGCGCCCGACCTGCGCAATCTGGAAGTCCCGCGCGCCTCGGTCTACGTGATTGACGCGCACGCTGCGCGGCAAGCCACCGGCGCGCTTCTTGGCAATATTTTGGACCACAACGCCGCGGCGCGGCTTTTAGTAGTCGGCGATAACCTCAAGGAAACCGATAGCTACACGCTTCTGCGTCAGGGCGTGAAAGGGATTCTGAATTACAAAGAAGCCCGCGAGCAGCTGCCCCGCGCGCTCCCGCTCGTCGCCTCGGGCGGTTTCTGGGTTCCTCGCGAAGTGCTTTCCCGTTTCGTGGATTCGATTCTCAGCACCACCCAGGGCCGCCGTTTGCGCGGCGATTCTCCAGCCGAACTCAGCCGCCGCGAGCAGGAAGTTCTCGCCGGGCTGCTGGAAAATCTCGCGAATAAAGAAGTCGCCGACCGCCTGCACATCTCCGAGCGCACAGTGAAATTCCACGTTTCGAATTTGCTGGCTAAATTTGGCGTTCGCCGTCGCGCTGATTTGATCCTACTGTGCTATCAGCGCCGGGGCGCCGGGGCTTAACTACGGCGTTTCCGTATCGCTCGCCAGTAGCCTTCGCGTTGAATCCTGCCTCGCATTCGCTGCTATAATTCTTCACTCAAGGCTTTCTTGTCCGGCTTTGAATTTCGCTCTATGGCTACCTTTTTCCTGGAAAATTTTGGCTGCCGCGCCACCGAAGCAGACGCTGCTTCGCTGCGCCGTTCCTTGCGCGCCAGCGGCCTCGAGATGCTCGACGATCACGCCACCGCTGACGTCGTGGTGCTGAACACCTGTACGGTGACCGCCGCCGCCGATTCGCAAGCCCGCGATGCCATCCGCAAGATTCATAGCACTAATCCCACCGCGCGCATCGTAGTTACCGGCTGTTACGCCCAGCGCGCTCCGGAAGAAATCGCCGCGCTCGAAGGCGTCTCCTGGGTGATCGGCAATTCGCATCAGGCCGAAATCCCACGAATCGTTAGAGATGGATCGCCGCCACGCAGCGCTACAGCCGCCGCTGGTTTAAACGATAGCCCCGGGCAGGATTTCATTCCTCTGGCCCTTCTCGATGGCGATCCGATGTCCCTCGCGCGCGGCCCGGCAAAAATTCTTACGGGCGATATCTTCGCGCAGACGACGGTGCAGATTGCCCCTGTCGAAGGCGCGGAGGGTATTCCCGGAGATCGCACGCGCCCCATCCTGAAAATCCAGGATGGCTGCAATAATCGCTGCTCCTACTGTGTGATCCCTTTTGTCCGTGGCCGCAGCCGTAGCCTGCCGCCGGATGTTGTCATCGCGGAAGTTCGCCAACTCGTCGCCGCCGGCGCAAAAGAAATCGTTCTGAGCGGCATCAATCTCGGCTCCTATGGGCGCGATCTTGCTCCGCGTTCGGATCTCGCGCAGACGGTCCTGCGGATTCTGGATGAAACCGATTTGCAACAGCTGCGCTTTAGCTCCATCGAACCGCAGGACGTCACCGAAGATTTCGTCGCGCTCGTCGCGGCATCGCCACGCATCGCGCGACATTTCCACGTGCCACTACAATCCGGCTCGAACCGTATTCTGCGCGCCATGCACCGCTGGTATCGAGCGGAACATTACGCCGAACGCATTAAGCGGATTCGTGCCACTCTTGCGGACGCCGCCATCGGGGCGGACGTAATCGCCGGATTTCCCGGCGAATCGGATGATGACTTCCGCGCCACCTTCGAATTTATCGAACGCCTCCCGTTCACCTACCTCCATGTTTTTGCCTTCTCCGCGCGGCCCGGAACCAAAGGCGCCGACCTTGACGCCCCAATCCACCCAGCGGTTACGCGCGAGCGAACACGAACCCTGCGCGCGCTCGGCCAACAGAAAGCCGCCGCCTTCCGCAATCTTCAATCCGGGAAGCTCGTCCGCGCGCTCACGCTAAAACGCGGCGGAGACACTTGGACCGAAGCGCTAACGGGAAATTATCTGAAGGTGCGCGTAGCAGGCCGCCACTCCGCGAATCTCTGGTGCGAAACGCAAATCGGCGGCGCAGAGGAAATTGCCGGAGCCACGCCGCAACCGGAGTTCAGCTCTCGAAAATAACTTCTGCGAGCGCCAGGTTCCCGCTGTGTGTGATCGTCAATGAGATATTTTTCACGCCCAACCGCTCGGCGATCTGGCGCGCCACGCCTTCCAGATGTAATGTCGGTTTCCCACTCGGCTCGCGCACGACTTCAATATCACGCCAGCGCACTCCCGTCCGCCATCCGGTTCCCAGCGCCTTCATCGCAGCTTCTTTGGCTGCGAAGCGCCCGGCGTAACGTTCGAATTTATGGCGATAACTCTCGCAGTAGGCGACTTCGCGGGGCGTATACAAACGTTCCAGAATCGGCGCACCGTGCCGCGTCAGCGCCGCCTCGATCCGGTCAATCTCCGCGATGTCCAGTCCCAATCCGACGATCAAATGAGTCCCACCCCAGCATTTCCGTCCGCGAAAAAAGGCCGCAGATGCCATCCCGAGCGCAGCGAGGGATCTGCTTTTCGCTCAACCCTAAAAGCCAGCAGGTTCCCTAAGCGAAACTCGGCCTCCAAATGACAACGTGGCCGTCCTTCCGCAAACCGCTCAAGCCTCCGGCAAAATGCAACATTCGCGCCGCCGCGCAATTATACCCACTATAATTGAGATGCGGCGCGGTTGACGCGTCGCCCAAACGCATGGCCGTCGCCGCCACAAGGAAAAAACCACGATCGCGAGGCACGCCACCAACGGCGGCAACGAGACGCCCGGCAGCCTGGCGTTTGCGCCGCAGCAACGGTTTACAGCTTCTCGAATCGCCCGCATTGGCGCGCCTAAATTGGCTGGCACACGGCTTCAGCACACGTCCCGGCGGCGTCAGCGAATTTCCAGCGCAAAAAACGAGCCGCGATACCTCGGAAAAAGTCATGAACCTCGGCTTCACCGAATGGGATTCGCGCGAGCGGGTCCTAGAGAATCGCAAGAAATTTTTCGTATCGCTCGGCGCATCCAAAATGCGCGTCGTAGGTTTGCGCCAGATTCATTCGGACATCATTCACGTCGTTGGCGCCGCCGACATCCCGCAAGGCGACCAAGCCCCGAAAGGTGACGCGCTTATCACCAGCGAACCAGGCGTTTTGCTCGTCGTGCAAACCGCGGATTGCATCCCCATCCTGCTCGCAGACACCAAGCACCGCGCGGTCGCGGCAATTCATTCCGGCTGGCGCGGCACCGCTCAACGCATTGCCGAAAAAACTCTCGGCCGCATGCAGATGGAATTTGGTACGAGGCCGCAAGATGTCGTTGCGGCGATCGGTCCCGGAATCGGCGGCTGTTGCTACGAAGTAGGACACGAAGTGGTGAAGGAATTCGCCGCGAAGTTTCCCAACGCTCACGAATGGTTCGCTGGGCCCTTCGATGCTCTAGAGAATGGCGACAACGATTCCAACTGGCTCCCTTGGCTCACGATGCGGCCGCCCGGCCACGCGCCCCCCCCGCCGCGCGTCCAGCTCAATTTGATCGCCGCGAATCGCGCGATCCTCGCCTCCGCAGGCATCGCGCCGGAAAAAATCCAATCCAGCGATCTTTGCACGTCCTGTCGCAGCGACCTGTTCTTCAGTTATCGCCGTGAACGATCCACAGGACGCATGATGGCAGCCATCGGCATCCGCTGACATTATGATGTGAATGTGCGTGCGGCACGCGTCCTGTCTGGGTGTCTGCCTGTAGGGGCCGGTCTCAGACCGGCCCTGCGCTTCGAAGAGACGAACCGATCAAATCGCCGGCGAAATCTGCGCCAGCGACGCGGCCTGACTCGGCCCGACCGACTCAAGCAATGCCAGCTGCCCGCAAGCAGCCATCACATCCTGCCCGCGCGAATAGCGCACGAATACCCGAATGTCCTTGTCCGCCAGAATCCGCCGAAATTCCTCGATCCGCGCCGCGTCCGGCTTTTCGTAAGGCAATTCACCCGGATTCCACGGAATCAAATTCACCTTCGCCCGCAAATTCCCCAGCAATCGCGCCACCCGCCGCGCGTCTTCCGGCGCATCATTGAATCCGCCAAGCAGCACATACTCAAACGTCAAATGTTCCCATGGCCGCAGCGGGTAACGCGCGCAAACCTCCAGCAGCTTCTCGATGCGATACTTCCGATTTATCGGCATGATCTTGTCACGTTGCGCGTTCGACGATGCATTCAACGAAATTGCCAGCTTCGGGCGCACTTTCTCTTGCGCCAGCCGCTCGATACCGGGAATGATTCCGCTGGTCGAAAGCGTCGTATGCTTCGGCGTGATCGCTATGCCATTCGGATCCAGCAGAATTCCCAGCGCGGCCATCACTGCTTCGTAATTCAGCAGCGGCTCGCCCTGGCCCATAAGCACTACGTTCGTCTGTGGTTTCAGGGCCGCGCGATTTTCTTCCAGCGCAATCAGTACTTGCCCGATAATTTCCGCCGCCGTCAGGTTGCGAATCAATCCCAGCGTGGCCGTCAGGCAAAAATGGCAATCCACCGCGCAACCCGCCTGCGTCGAAATGCAAATCGTCTGCCGATTTTCTTCGGGCATGAAGACGGTCTCGATCGTTGCAGGCTTGCCCTTTGAAGATTCGGCACCCAGAGCCTCCAGCGCCAGCACATAGCGAACCGTCCCGTCCGCCGACCGGTAACGCCGCACGATTTTCGGCAGCACGATACAAGCTTCGCGCTCCAGCCGCTCGCGCAAACTCGCCGGCAAATTCGTCATCGCGCCAATTTCAAACCGCCGCTCGGCGTAAAGCGCATGGTAAATTTGCGCGCCGCGGTAAGCAGGCTCGCCAAGCTCCTGTATCAACGCACGCAGTTCGGCGACCGATTGGCCCAGCAGGTTCACCACGCCGCCACCCGCACTCATTCGTTCTGGCCTGTCCAGAGGCATCTTGCCATCATATTAACATGCGGCCCGCGCGCGATTTCCCGCTGCCAGCCTGCCCCCGCGGCGATATAATGGAACGTAACAAACTAGCGTTCGGGAAAAACAGCAGGAGGCACAGCGATGGCAACTCTTACGCCCGTGGACCACAAAACCCCGATGGAAGTGATGAACATCGATGAATGGGTGAAGCAGCTCTGCGCCATCCCCGAGAAAGAGTTCACCATCCCGCGCGTCTTCGATTTCATCGCGCGCAGAGCCATTGATCCGCAGACTCTCGCGCCCTATCTCTTCTACGCTAAGAGCCATTACACGCGAAACCTGATTCACAAATGCGAACTCTTCGAAGTCCTCGCCATCTGTTGGGATATCGGCCAGGTCAGCCGCATCCACAATCATCGCGGTCAAAATTGTTGGATGGCTACGCCGATCGGCCGCCTGCGCGTGCAGAATTTTCACGTGAAAAATCGCGATGCGGCCCACGGCAGCTGCAAATTAATTCCCTCGGATGCTTACGACATGGACGCGAAGCGTCCCGGCGTGGTGCAGCCTGAAGAGCCTGTACATCAGGTCCTGAATTTGCTGGAGTTCAACGAGCGCGCCACCAGCGTGCACATCTACTCGTACCCTTACGCATCCTGCGAAGTCTATTCGCTCGATAAAGGCGCCTACGCCGACGTCCCGCTGCATTATTCCAGCGAGTACGGAAAACTCGATCCCGACGAAAAATTGATGTAACAACTGCTTGCGGTTTTCCCCGCACCCGGCCTGCGCGCATTCAATAGAAACTTTTCTTCCGCGCATATGACATTTACTGCTGCGCCGTGCCACAATACCAAGATACATGCCAGACATGAATCATAAGGTGCAGCAACACGTGTTTCCCAACGGCCTGGTCGTCATCACCGAGCCGATGCAACACGTCCACTCCGTTTCCGTCGGAATCTGGCTGCGCTCCGGCTCGCGCTGCGAACCTGCCGGCGTCAACGGCATTTCGCATTTCATCGAGCACATGGTTTTCAAAGGCACGGCGCGGCGCACCGCGGAAGATATCGCCCGCGAAGTGGATAGCGTTGGCGGCATGCTCGACGCGTTCACCTCCAAAGAAATGGTCTGCTTCAATACCCGCGTTTTGGATGAACATCTTCCCAAAGCCTTCGACGTCCTCGCGGACATGGTTCTGGAACCGAAGTTCGCCGAAGATGAAATTGACCGCGAAAAATCCGTGATCCTCGAAGAAATTCGCATGACTCAGGACAATCCCGAAGATCTCGTCCACGAACTTTTCACTCAGAATTTTTGGTCGCCGCACGCGCTGGGCAAGCCCATCCTCGGCACTCCCGAAACAGTTTCCGCTTTTAGCCGCGATACGTTGCGCGCTTGGTTCAGCCATCGCTACGCGCCCAACAATATGGTCATCACCGCCGCCGGACATCTCACGCACGAACAGTTGGTAGATCTGGTGGCCGAGCGTTTCGCGAAACTCGCATCCACCACCGCCGCCGAAGCCGAGCCCAAACCGCAAGCCGCGCCGCACGTCACTCTGCGTACCAAGCACGAACTCGAACAGGTGCACATCTGTATGGGTGTTCCGGCGCTACCCATGACCGATCGCCGCCGCTTCGCTGTCGCGGTGCTAAACAATGTCCTCGGCGGTGGCATGTCTTCGCGCCTCTTCCAGAATATTCGCGAGCGCCAGGGACTCGCCTACGCAATTTTCAGCGAACTGAACTCCTACCGCGATGCCGGAGCGCTCTCCGTCTATGCCGGCACCTCGCTCGAAAACGCTTCGCAGCTGGTGCGTTCCGTGCTCGATGAATTCCGCAGCCTGCGCGACGAGCCGCTCACCACCGAAGAACTTCGCCGCGCCAAAGATCACTTGAAAGGCGCCACGCTGCTTTCGCTCGAAGGCAGCGGCCAGCGCATGAACAGCCTCGCCCGTTACCACATGTACTTCAACCGCCATTTCACCGCGCAGGATCTGATCGCCCTGCTCGAAAGCGTCACCGTCGAAGACGTCCAGCAGCTCGCCCGCGAATTCTTCCAGCCCAACCGCATCGCCGCCTCCGTCGTAGGCAACCTCAACGGCTTCGAACTCACCCGCGAGCAGCTGGCAATCTAATCAACTCGCAATTCCCGAGGTTGACGCGAGCGCCGCACTTTGCCATTATCTTTTCGGCGTGGCGTGCGCGTGATTCACGGCGTAAACGCGGCACGCGGGGGAAGCGCATCTCGTTTCGTGTATCCATTTTGGCGTCGGGCAGCACGGGCAATTGCACATTGCTCGAATCGGGGTGCACCACTCTCCTCATTGACGCCGGCATCGGCAAAAAAGAAATGTTGCGGCGCTTCGAAACTCTCGGCCGCGCGCGCCCCGAAAATGTAGACGGCATCCTGGTCACCCACGAGCACAGCGACCACACCACGGCTCTCGCTCAACTCGCCCGCGACTGGAAATGTCCGGCTTACCTCACCGAGCCGACCCACCGCGAAATCCGCAAGATGTACGAAGACGGCCCCAAAACCAAAATCGAGCGCGTGAATTACATCCGCCCGGGAATTAAATTCATCATTGGCGATATCGAAATCACCGCGTTCACGATTCCCCACGACGCCGCCGATCCCGTCGGCTACGCCTTTTGCGCCAACGGCAAAAAAGTTGCTATCGTTACCGACCTCGGTTACATGCCGGAGCTTGTAAAGCATCATCTGCGCGAAGCCGATTTCCTGATTCTGGAATCAAATCACGATCTCGAAATGCTGAAAGTCGGCCCCTACCCCTGGTACATCAAGCAGCGCGTCATGAGCCGCACCGGCCATCTTTCGAATACCATCGTCAGCGAATTTCTCGCGGATTCAGAAGTTTTCGACGGACGCGCGCGCCACCTCGTCCTCGCGCACATTTCCGAGCAGAACAATACTCCCGACCTCGCGCGTATCTGCGCCGAAGAAGCCCTCGGCCGCCGTCCCGGCGAATTCGCCTTCCGCGGCACTCTGCACATCGCCTCGCAACGCATCCCCCTCGGCCCGTTCGACCTGTAACCGCGCAGCATTTCGCAGCGGTCTACCCGTCTAGCGCGATTCCTCTCTTCTCGTCAGACTCTCGTAAAACACGTCGTGCAACACCCGCGTTCGCCCCGTCTCCAAGTCCGCATCGCCCACGATTGCGAGCCGCGCATCAAACAAGTTCTCCGCATTCATCGCCACTCCCGGCGCCACCTCGATCTGCACCAGTTCCGGGCCGTGATGCCCCTCCGGCGCCATCGCCTGCAAACCGCTGCACTGATAGCACAAACCCTCTTTGTTGATTAGCGCGCAAAGCCCTGCGTAGTCCCCGATCATCTTCGCGCGTGCCGCGGAAAGCCGGTGCCGGAACACTGGCTCCGAAACGCTCACAATTCTTGCCGCCTCCTCGTTCGTAAATCCCAAGACTTCCTTCAGCATCAGCGCGGCCTGCTCCTCGGGCGGCAACGTGCGTGCAATGCACGAAAAACAAAATGCGATATGCTCGCGAATCTCGAAGCTGAATTCCGGCTGCGCCATCAACTTCTGCAGATCCTCCACCTTCGCTGGATCGGCAATGCTTTCGCGCTCGCCAATCAATTGCGCTTCCACGCGCCAGCGCTTTTTCCCGCGCAAGTGGTCCAGGCACACATGCGTCGCAATTCCAAAAAGCCAGCTCTTGAACCGTGCCTCGCCGCGATACGTGCGTATCCCTTCCAGCACGCGCACCAGCACGTCCTGCAATAAATCTTCCGCATCCTGCCGCAACGTGACCATCCGGTAGATGTAACCGAAAAGCGGCTTGCGCCACGGTTCCACCAGCGCGCCAAAAGCGACGCCGTCTCCTTCCCGCGCTTTTTCCACCAGCTGTGATTCTTCCTCCGGCGCAATTTCCGGCACCGCATATAAAGCCATCGCATCACCTCGCTCGAGAATATCGAGCCGCGCCAGTCTACAACGAGAAAGAAACCTGGCGCGGCCCTTCGCACCGCACGGCCTGCGCCGCAATTACCTTTCCATCAGCGCCTGGGCCAATTGCAGCCGGTTGCCGAATGGATCGCGAAACGTCGCGATCCTCACGATTCCCGGAATTTCCTCGATCTTGCCTTCGAACTTCACCCCAGCCGCTTCCAGCCGCTTCCGTTCGCGCTCGACGTCACTCACGTCAAGCACCACGGTCGCTCCCGGCTCCTTGCCCGCGTGCGGATTTGCCGCGATGCCGATGGTCTCTTGCCCCGCGCCGCCAGCGAATTCCGCCCACTGTTGCGCCTCGAACGTTTTGTTCAACCCTAGCACTTGCCCATAAAACTTCTTGGCGCTTTCAAAATCGTCCACGCCGTACCACGAAACTGTCACTTTCATTGTTTTGCTCCTCGAATTGGATTTGCCCTGCTGCTCATTAAGTCGTTCGAGTCGCAAAATTCCGCCAAACGCATGAAACGGCTCAAGTTGGTCTCGCGGCCCCGCTCGCGGCCCCACGCTTCGCGCCGCCGCAGAATTTCGGGTATGATGGGACAGGGAATTTCCCCGCCGTTTATTCGCATCAGTCGGCCCGCTCGTAGGCAGGCCTTTGCCTGCAAAGCGCCAGCGCCGCTAAGGGAGTCAGCCTTGATTTCACGTTACACGCGCCCGGAAATGGGCCGCGTCTGGAGCGAAGAAAACCGGTCTCAGAAGTGGCTGGACGTCGAGCTTGCCGCGGCCGAAACGCTCGCGGAAGCAGGCGTCGTTCCCGCTGCGGCCGCCGCGAAATTGCGCGAGCGCGCCCGGGTTGACGTAGCCCGCATCAATGAAATCGAAGCCAAAGTCCGCCACGACGTAATCGCCTTCACGATTGCCGTGCAGGAATCAGTAGCCGATCCCGAAGCCGCGCGTTGGCTGCACTACGGCCTTACGTCCAACGATGTGGTGGACACCGCGCAAGCGCTGCTCGTCCGCGAAGCCTCGCACCTGATCGAGAAAAAAATCGAAGCGCTCGGCGAAGTCCTCGAGCGCCGCGCCTGGGAATTCAAGGACACGCCGCAAATCGGCCGCACCCACGGCATCCACGCCGAACCGATCACTTTCGGCCTGAAGATCGCCAATTGGTACGCCGAAAACCGCCGCGATCTCGCGCGTTTCCAGGTCGCCGCACAGCAGCTAGCCGTCGGCAAAATTTCCGGCGCCGTAGGCACCTGCACGCATCTTGGCCCGGAAGTCGAACAGAAAATTTGCCAGCGCCTCGGTCTCGCCATCGCGCCGATCACCTCGCAAGTGATCGAACGCGATCGCCACGCGCAGTATCTCTCGACTCTCGCCATCGTCGCCGCATCCCTCGAACGCATCGCGCAGGAAATTCGCCATCTCCAACGCACCGAAGTTCGCGAAGTCGAGGAGCCCTTCGGCGGCGAGCAGCGCGGCAGCTCCGCCATGCCGCACAAGCGCAATCCCGTTGCCAGCGAACAGATCTGCGGCCTCGCCCGCGTCGTGCGCACAAATTCTCTGGCTGCGCTCGAAAATGTCGCGCTCTGGCATGAACGCGATATTTCGCACAGCTCCGTCGAACGCGTGATCCTCCCGGACTCCACCATCCTCGTGGATTACATGCTGTATCGCACCACGGAAATCGTCGCCAATATGAAGGTGTTTCCCGAACGCATGCTGCGCAACCTCAACGCCACGCAAGGTCTCGTTTTTTCCGGGCAGCTGCTGCAGGATTTGGTCGAACACGGCGCGCCGCGCGAAGACGCCTACAAATGGGTTCAAGCACACGCCATGGCCGCGTGGGAATCGGATTCCAGCTTTCAGGATAGAATCAGCGCGGACGCCAACATTCGCAAATTTCTCGACGAGAAATCCCTGAATCACGCATTCGACCTGCGTCGCCAGCTGCGTGCCGTGGATGCCATCTTCACCCGCGTTTTCGGCGCAAAGACGGCCGTAGCGGTCTGATTTGCAGCCCCACGAATTGTTCGCAGTGAATATAAAATCTAAGGGTAATACGGCCACGCCGGGGACTTCATCAGCAATTGCGCGTAGGGAAGCTGCACGGGCTTTGGATCAGCCGCCGCGCCCGGCGAATTCGCCACAGCGTTGACCCGTGCCAGCTCGTCGCGCGCCTGCTGAAAATCCGGCTTGGTTAGCACCACCGAACTCAAGTTCTGGGCGGCCAGCCTGTAATTTCCGTCCTGCTCAGCCGCGACTCCCAGAATGAACGAAGTCTCCCACGGTTCCACTTGGCTCTTACCCACCATCTGTGAAATTTCCGCAACCGCGGCCTTGGGCTGCCCCGCTCCCAAATATGCCAGCGCTAGATTGTGCCGGATCGCCCCATAGTCCGGCTCCAACTGCCGCGCTTGCTCCAGGTAAGGAACTGCCGCAGCGGGATTATTCTGCAGCAGCAGCCATTCGCCAACGAACATTTGCGCCAGCACGTTTTCGGGTTCCATCGTCACTGCTTTCTTCATCTCCGCGATGGCGGAATCGAGTTGGCCTGAGTTTGCCAGCCGAACTGCCTTCCCATATTGCGAAGCCGGCAGATTGCGCGCACGCACGAAATAAAGCCCCACCATCAGCGCGATCGTGCATCCCGCCGCGGTCAAGAAAAGTCGCCGCTGCCGTGAGGCCCCTGCACTCACCGCGTCAAACGGTGCGCCCGGCAGCCGCGCATCCATCGCCGCGCTAAACCGCGCCGAAACCGGAACCAACGCGCCGAGAATGAACCCTGCCACCAATCCGCCCAAATGCGCCGAATTATCAATGTGCGAATTCGCCGCGCCGAACAAGAGGTTGTAAAAAATGAAAAAGCCCATGCTCCTCAAATTCTTCTGTACCAGGATTTTTGGGATCGGCAGCTTTTTCAGCAGCAGGAAGGTTACAAACGCGCCCGCCAATCCAAAAATCGCTCCCGAAGCTCCGGCGCTTGCACGCCACGGGTTCCAAGCCAGGCTCGTGGCGCTCGCGGCCAGTCCGGTGAAAAGATAAGTCAAACCGAATCCCACGGGCCCGGTCAGCGGTTCGAGCGCGCTGCCCAAATTCCACAGGCACCACATGTTCAACCCAATGTGAATGATGCCGAAATGCACAAAGATGCTCGTGAACTGCCGCCACCACTCACCGTTGAACGTCAACGGCCCGAAATCCGCTCCCCAGCGAATCGCATTCGTGACGCTCGGTTCCGTCCACGAAACGCCGCTCAAGCCCATCGCCACATACACCAGTACATTCAGGCCGATGATCGCGCGCGTCACCGGCGGCACGCGCCGCAACATCGTCCACGCGGACGCGCGCGGAACGCCTTGCCCGGGAACAACATTTCCCGCCGCAGCCTGCATCTTTGCCTTCCGGCAGTCCGCGCATTCCGCCGCGGTCTGCGACCCGATCGAAAATCCGCTGAACGTTTTCCCGCAGCTAGGACAGATGGGCACCCTGGCGATTCCTTTCAGCGCGCGCGCAAATGCATTCGATAATCCAGTACACCGAAGCCTGCGGAATGTACCACAGAGTGAATCGCCCTGCGACGAACTCCTCGGACGCGTTCCAATCAAATAACTATTGCGGCTTCTGCTCCACGGGCGCGGAAGTGCCCAGCTTTATTTCGGAAGAGAATTTCTTGTAATCGCTGTAGCGGTCAATTTGGTTGGCTTTCACCTTCAAGAAAACCAGCCTCGCGGCGGCGTGCACTTCGTCGTACGACGGCAGCCATACTTCGTTGTTCACCAGCGTCTGCTCGAATACGAAGTTCGAGCCCTTGGAAAGGGAAGCCAGCAGCCCGCCCGCGATCTTGAAGTTATCGCTGAACCGCGCTTCCAGCCTCACCACGTCGCGCGCCTGCTCGTCCACCCAGATCACGCCCACCAGCTTTTGCACCAAATTCTCCATCATGTTTTTCGGTTTGTAGGCCGGGTTTGGTCCGAAATCGAAGACAATCACTTCCTGCCCGCGAAAAATCTCGCGCCGCGGATTCGTGAAATTCTCGGCGCTCAGGAAATCGGAAATCTGCGCTTGGTCGCGCTCATCTTCTTTCTGCTGTTTCTTGGGGTCGTTGGCCAGCTCCGCCTGCTTCTTTTTGGCCGCGTCGAATTCCTTGCTGAAACGCTGGTCTTCCTTCTTCTTCTCGTCGCCTTCGAGCGTTTTGCCGTCCTTGGCCAGCAAATGGCGGATCTCGTCGTCGCCCACATAGAAAATGTCGAAGTCCTTCACCGAATGCGAAGTCACTTCGCCGTTCGAGCCGGTCTTTTCTTCTTCTTCCGAAAGATGGCAGGTGTACTGCTTCACGATTTCTTCCACGGCCTTCTGGTTCTTCTGGATGTCGCGCAGCAGCTGTGCGATGTCGGGCAGCGGCCGGCTATCGGCATGCGGAAAGTCGAAAATCGCATCCTTTACGGGGGAATTGATCTCCACGTGCGTCACGGCAATCAGATAATCGCGCCCGTCGCGCCGCAATTCGATTTTGCGCGGCTCCGGAATCCCGTCCACCGGCTGGTAGCCGTCGTAGTCGAATTGCTCGATTGGCGGAATCGACGCCGTGGCGTGCGCCGGTTCAGCCGTCGAGCCAACTTGCGTCGGCGCGTTTACGATTTCGCGCAAGATCAAATGCGTCTGCGCGTCAAAAAACACGTCGCGCGTCACGCCCGGCGCAAAAGTAAAAACCAAGTGATACGCGCGACTCCCGTTGACGCTATCCATCCCCACCAGCCGCATCGCGAGTTTGTCCTTCTTCGCATTCAGCAGCCGGTCGTTCAAGTAACGCGCCGTGGATTCCCACTCAACCGCGTCGCGCCCAGTAAAGGTATGCGGAGCGCCGGAGCCGTCCTGGCCCCACGCCGATTTGCCATTGTACGCAGCGACGATGTGCTGAGGCTCTATGACGATCTCGGAATAAAGCTTGTTCGGTGCCTTGGTGATCAGCGAATACGAGCCGGAAGAAGAAACCGCACCAGCAGGCTCAGAATCTGATTGTCGCGAGAAATCGTCCGCCGGCACGACGTGCAGACTGCCTTCGATTGTGAGGGATTGAATCCGCGCGAGCGCCCGCGCGCCGCCTTCGGCGCGAATGTACTCAGCAACGATTTTCTGGGGAGTTTGGTCGCCGGCGCCAGCAGCGTCCGCGAAGGCGTCGGCGCAAACGAATGAAATCAGCGCAGCCATCGCAACCGGCAGGATTCGCCAGCCGATGCGCCGCGCGCCGCTCATGGCAAACCCGCCATACTACTGCACTCGCTGGATGTAGCGCGCCTCGGAGGTGTCCACCTTGATCTTGTCGCCGGTGCCCACAAACGGCGGCACGTTCACCACCAGCCCCGTCTCGAGCTTCGCCGGCTTCATCACCGAACTCGCCGTAGCCTTCTGAATCGTCTGCTCAGTTTCCACTACGGTCAAATCCACGGTGTCCGGCAGCAGCACGCCGATCGGCTTCTCATCGTAATACTCGATTTTCACCGGCAAATTTGGAATGAGGTAATCTCGCGTATCGCCGACGATGTCGTTCTGCAGCGCCAACTGCTCGTAATTTTGCGTGTTCATGAAGTGATGCTCGTCGCCGTCGCTGTAGAGATACTCGAATTCGATTTCGTCCACCACCACCTTCTCCACGAATTCTTCCGCCCGGAAGCGGTAATCCAGCATCGAACCGTTGCGCAAATTGCGCATCTTCGTCTGCATCGAACCGCGCTTATTGCCCGGAGTGCGATGGTCCACGCTATAAATCACGCACAAATCGCCCTCGTGCTTGATGATCATTCCGGGGCGCAGTTGGGTTGCCTTTAGCATTCACAGCTCCTGAATTCCTGTGGGAAGTTTCTCCGCCCAGGGAGTTTCCAGTCATCGAAAACCAGCAAGTCTTGGGACGACCGAGCAGACGCCGCGGGACGCGCGCGCCACTCTCAACGCAGATTTTGTGCTGCGCGGAAACGCCTATTATAGCGGCCCGCCGCAGCCACGGTCAAACGGCGCTTTGCGCGAACAATATGGCTCTTGACCCCAATCCACTTTCGCGTAGTCATACTAGGTATGGCAGCCGACGCCCATCGCCCCACGTGGAAGACCCTCCTGGCCTTCTCAATCATCTATTTCGTGTGGGGATCCACGTTCCTCGCCATTCGCGTGGGCGTCCGCGAAGTTCCTCCACTGGTTCTTGCCGCGATGCGCTTTGTGATCGCCGGTGCGGTTCTGTACGGCTGGATGCTCGCGCGCGGCGAGCGTTCGCCCACTGCACGCGAATGGCGATCGGCATCCCTGCTCGGATTCATAATTTTCGTTCTGGATTACGGTCTGCTGTTCTGGGCCGAACAGCGCGTGCCGTCTGGAATCGCCGCCGTCATGTTGGCCACCATCCCGGCATTCATGGCGCTGTCGGAAATAATTTTTCTGCGGACGCAACGGCTCACGGTCCGCTTGGGCGTCGCGCTCCTGGTAGGGCTTGCCGGAGTCGCCGTGCTGGTGAGCCGCTCGCTCAACGTAGGCGGCGCGCCAATCGAAAAACTTGGCGCGGCCGCGCTGATCTTTGCTTCCATCAGCTGGTCAATCGCCTCGATTCTCACTCGCAAGCTGCCACTACCCGAATCCAAAGTGATGAGTTCAGGCGCGCAGATGCTCGCCGGTGGAGTGTTTCTCACCATCACGGCCGGCGCATTCGGTGAATTTCGCAATTTTCATCCGTCGGCCGTCTCGCGCGAAGCATGGTTCGCGCTCGCCTACCTGATCGTCGCCGGCTCCATCATCGGTTTCACCGCGTACGTCTGGCTGATTCATCACGAATCGCCCACAAAAGTCGGCACCTACGCGTACGTGAATCCGATCGTGGCCGTGCTAGTTGGATATTTCCTCGGCGGCGAAGCGCTCAGCTCGCGAACGATTCTAGGGACGCTCTGCGTGCTAATCAGCGTGATCGTGATCACCACCACGCGCGCCAAGAAAGCGGAACCCACGCTCGTGGTCGAAAGCGCTCCCGAAAGTGTCGGTTCATGATCTGCGCGCCCGCGGCGGCCGCTCACTTCCCGGTGTAAGCGATCCTCCAGATCGAATTCGAACCGTCATCCGTGACCAGCAGCGATCCGTCCGGCGCCACCGTAATTCCCACCGGCCGTCCCCACACCGTGCCATTCGGCAGGACGAACCCCGTCACAAAATCTTCGTACTCGCCGCTTGCGTGGCCCGTCTGGTGCCGCGGCACGCGAATCACTTCGTAGCCGGCCCGCACCGACTTGTTCCACGATCCATGCTCGGAAGCAAAAATATCTCCGCGATACTCTGCCGGAAATTGTTTGCCCTCATAAAATGTAATTTCCAACGAAGCGTTGTGGGCCTGCAGCAGCACATCCGGCGTGATCACTTTATCCTTCAATTCCGGATGTTTTCCCTCGTGCCGCGGATCCTGATGCCCGCCCATGTACCACCACGGCCAGCCGTAAAATCCGCCATCCTGCACGTGCGTGATGTAATCCGGCACGAGGTTGTCGCCCAGTCCGTCGCGCTCGTTCACCGAACACCACAGCTCGCCGCTCTCCGGATCAATTGCAATCCCGCCTCCCGCGTTTCGTATCCCGTACGCATAGACGCGCATCTCCGACCCGTCCGGATTCATTTCCAGAATGTCCGCGCGATTTTTCTCCTCGGGATGCGTGTCCGGGTCATCCACGTTCGATCCGGAACCCACCGCCACGAACATTTTTTTGCCGTCCTTCGAGAATTGCACCGCCCGAGTTGAGTGCCCCGGCTCGCCAGGGAGATCCGCAATGTGTTCCGCAGCCCCGCGCGCCTTCAAATCGCCGTTGCGGTAAGGAATGCGTTGCACCGAAGTCTCACTGCCGATATAAACCCACTGCGGATCGTTTCCAGGAGGATAGAACGCGATCCCGTAGGGATGATCGAATCCACTGGCAAACGTCCCCGCCTGCTCCGGCTTTCCCTCCGCAGTGATTCCGCGAAAAATCTTGATGTCTCCCTCATCCATTTGCGCCACGAAGAAATCTCCATTGGGCGCCGTCGTAATCAATCGCGGATTATTCAAGCCGCTCGCGTAAAGCTGCACGGTGAAACCCGGCAAAGCCTTCGGCCAAGCACCCTCGGGACGCGCCACCACTTTCGGGGCGTTTCCGGCCGACTTCGTAGCAAACGGCGCCGGCAGATCCTGCACCGTGATCTTGCGCACCGTCCCCGGCTTTTCGTAACGATAATCCGTAAACGGAGGAGTCGGCGGCGGCAAAGCGGAAGCGGCATCCGCGCTCGCATTGGCGGTCGCTCCCGCGGATTTCGCCGCCGGCGCTGTGCCCGCTCCCAGCGCCTTCACATACGTCACCAGTTCCCATCGCTGCTTCGCGGGCAGTGCCGCCCACGATGGCATCCCATTCCCCGGATCGCCTTGCGTGATAAACCAAAAAATCGCCCCATCCGGCGCCGTTTGCGCCGCGCCTTTCGCCAGCGCCGGTATATTGCCCGTCCCCTGCCCCTTCACCCCGTGGCACGATGAGCATTTCAACGCAAACACGTCCGCGCCAGCTTGCGCAGCCGACGCTTTGCCCGCATAGGGGTTCTTTGCGGCAGCGTCCGATGCCGGCGCGCCATGAAATGGATCACTCTGAGCTTTAAGCGATGATTCCGTAAGAATTCCTGCCGCTAAGATTGCAGTGAACGTGGATAAAAGTGCCACCGTCCCAATCCCGATTCGATTCCGTGCCATGGTTCAGCTTTCCTCCCTTTCGCAGACTCTCCAAATTGGACGTCCCGCAAGCCCATCTTGATTCAATCCAGCATATCTCAGTTCATTCCCGCTTCGACCCGTCCCCCGCGGCCCTGGAACATCAGCGCAAATTAATTCGCCTGCAAACTGCTTCGATGTGTGTTATAGTTTTTTTGCGCTTAATACCTCGGTTGTGTTGTGCGGCCTCTGGTGAGCAGTTGATCTGAGATTACCCGCCCTTCAGTTCCCTCCGTAAGTCTTCAGCGTAATTCAAAACAAAGACTGGCAAGACCAGTTTGCTGTGCTCGCACCAGTAGTGTGCAGTACGTGTGTGCGCGCCGCGACGGCTTCCGCCAGATAGAAGGCAACACCAGATGGATAGTATTACCGAAACATTTTCACAAATGGCGATCTCCGCTTACAGCAAAGAGCGGTTGGCTCACGCCAAATTCTCGATCCCGACTCCCGTGCAATCCGCGGCGATTCCGCAAGCGCTGGCAGGCAAAGACGTGCTGGCCACCGCGCAGACCGGGACCGGCAAAACGCTCGCGTTCTTGATCCCCGTGATCGAACGCCTGTTGCAGGACAAAACGCCTGGTATCGCGGCGCTCGCGCTCGTTCCTACGCGCGAACTGGCGATGCAAGTCGTGGATCAATACAACGCGTTGCGCGGCCGGCAGCTGGGCCCCGCGGCTCTGGTCGTCGGCGGTTTGTCCGAAGGGCTGCAACTCACCAACCTGCGCAAAGGCGCACGCTTGGTGGTCGCCACCCCCGGACGCCTCGAAGATTTCCTTTTGCGCAAGCTCGTGCATTTTCGCGATCTGCGCGTCCTGATTCTCGATGAAGCCGATCGCATGCTCGATATGGGATTTCTTCCCGCGATTCGCAGAATCGCATCCGTGCTGCCGAAAGACCGGCAAACGATGTGCTTTTCCGCGACTCTGGAAGCGTCCGTCGCGCATCTCGTCAAGGACTACATGAAGAACCCGGTGCGTCTCGCATTCGGTTCCGTGCTGAAGCCTTCCGAGAATGTGCGCCAGCAGGCTTTCGAGGTTGCCACGGATCGCAAGTTGCCGTTGCTCCATCGCTTGCTCGCCAAGGAAACCGGCCGCTGCCTCATCTTCGCGCGCACCAAGCGCGGAGCCGAGCGCCTGGCCATCACCTTGAACCGCGACGGTTTCGCCGCCGCCATGATTCACGGCGGCCGCACGCAATCGCAGCGCATCGCCGCTCTCACGGGATTCCAGCATGGGCGCTACCGCATTCTGGTAGCCACCGACCTCGCTTCCCGCGGCATTCACGTCGAGAACATCGCGCACGTGATTAACTACGACCTGCCGGACATCGCGGAGAATTTCATTCACCGCGTCGGACGCACAGGCCGCGCCGGCGGGCACGGCGTCGCCTCCACTCTCTTCGGCCGCGAACAGCGCACCGAAGTGATGGCTCTCGAGCGTACGCTCGGCATCAAGATGGAACGCATGCGCGCCGAAGGCGACCCGGGCGAAATACAGCCGCCCGCGCTCAAGAGCGCCATGGAGCGTTTTCAGTCCAACACCAAATCACGCATCGGCCAGCTTCCAGGAGAAATCCTGCAAGCGCAGGTGTAATACCGGCCCCAAATCGGTGAGCAGCACGCAGTTTTACAAACGCGCCTGCGTCCGGAGACAAAGCAAGGTTTTGATTTAGAAAGTTGCAGACAGAAAGCAAAGCGGCGGCCCCCAAGGCCGCCGTTTTTATTTCCGGGAGCGCGGAAGCTCCCACCCGAAGCACGATCCGAATTTTCTGGGAGTGCGGCGGCTTGCCGCCCCCTGTTGCAAGGCGAGGCTCGCCTCGCCGCTCAAAGCCATAGCAAGAAGCTAAAATCCCGGCGCCCCAGTAGAAGCCGGCCGCACCTCGCCGGATTCCACGCCAAAGCGCAAGCGCTCAAAGTAAGTCTGCGCCAAAGACATCAACCCCGTATACAAGTATCCCCAAACAAACAGCATCAAAAACGGCACAGTAGCGTAATTTTCATTCTGCAGCGCGTAACCCACCGCCGCCGCAAAATATAATCCCAACGCCACTTCCGCAAACGGCATCCAACCCGCCCCCTTGCGATATTTCATCTTGGCCCAGCCGCTGCCGTTGTGCGCGCCAGCCTCCACGCGATATTTCGGTGTCCGGACGAAATCCGACTTCACTCCGAAAATCGCCTCGATCACAGCCAGCGCGTTGCGCACCGAAAGCCCGATGCCCACCGCCATCACAAACGGCAAATACAAAAATGTCCGCTTCCAAGTCTTCGGATAAAGCGCTCGTTCCGCCGCCAGATAAAACGACGAAATCGAGCACGTAGACGCTAGGAACAAGGGCAAATCAATCACCAAAACTTGAAACCATCCCTGGTAAAACCGCACAATCATCGCCGGCAGCAAAATAATAGACATGAACACCATCAACGGATAGCTGATGTTCGCCGTCAGATGGAAAAAAGCCTCGGCCTTCACGCTGCCCGGCACGTCCGAACGTAGCACCCGCGGCAGAATCTTCTTCGCCGTCTGCATCAAGCCCTTGGCCCAGCGCGCCTGCTGCGATTTAAACGCGTTCATCTCCACGGGAAGCTCGGAAGGGCACTCAATCTCCGGCAAATATACGAAATGCCACCCGCGCAATTGTGCGCGATAGGAAAGGTCGGTGTCTTCCGTCAAAGTGTCGTGCTGCCAGCCGCCCGCATCTTCGATCGCCGCCCGCCGCCAGATTCCCGCCGTCCCGTTAAAATTAAAAAACAGCCCGGTGCGGAATCGCGAAGAATGTTCAATCACAAAGTGGCCGTCCAGCAAAATCGCTTCCACTTCGGTGAGCGCCGAATAATTCCGATTGATGTAACTCCAGCGTGTCTGCGCCATCGCCAATTTGCTATCGGCGAAATACGGCACGGTCCGGCGCAGAAAATCCACGGGAGGAATAAAATCCGCGTCGAAGATCGCCACAAACTCGCCCCGCGCCGTATTCAATCCTTCCTGCAGCGCTCCCGCCTTGAATCCTTCGCGGTTATCGCGATGAATGTAGGAAATCGGCACGCCCAGCTGCTGGTAACGCTCCACACAATCGCGCGCCACTTCCTGCGTCTCGTCCGTGGAATCGTCCAGCACCTGAATATCGAGCAATTCGCGCGGGTAATCGAACGCCGCCACCGCCTCCACCAGCCGCTCGATCACGTACCGCTCGTTGTAAATCGGCAGCTGCACGGTGACCCGCGGCCACGCGCTCACTTCCGGCGGCGGGCCGGCAACTTTTTTCCGATTCTTGAAGTAGTTGTAAACCAGCGAATAACGATGGATGCCGTAAGCCGCCAGAATCACCATCACGAAAAAATACGGCAGCATCACGGCCAGATCGAAGGAATTAAGTTGGTAAAGTCCGCGGAAAGGATTCAAATCAGCGTCGGTATTCCGTCGCCAGTAATCCGATAGCGGATTACCCGCCAGCGCCAGCCACGCCATCGCGGACAGGACCGCGTGCGACGCCATATTATAAAGACTTGTCACAGCTTACGAGCCTCCAGGATGGGCCTGCGGTGCCATGACGCGTGAACGGCCGATGAGCCTGCGATGGCTGGGATGTCGCGAGACTAAGCCACTGATTATACGAACATAAGCCACAGTGTCAACGAGGTTAATCCTGTATCCGCGTCGGCTCCCCGCGCCGCGATCTTCGTCAGCGCGCGGCCTTGCAGGTGGGCAATAGCCCAAACGAATGTAAACCCGAGCGCAGCGAGGGATCTGCTTTTCACTCAACACGGCGATACAAGCCAATTCGTGGGCCTCAATGCTGCCCGCCGCGCGCGTTGACATCCTTCACCGCGCCTCTTACCATGTCCACGCACGCGCCGCTTCCACGTCACGCGTCCACCCGGAGAAAATTGCCGATGAGAAATTCGCGCAACCGCTTGCCTTTCACGCTGCTGCTGACGATCACCATCAGCGCCGGCTTCGCTCTGCTCGTCGCGCAATTATCAGCGCTGCGCGCAGACCAAACCGCGCAAGCAGCCGGCCTCGCGCTCTCCCACGCAACCTCCGCTGCCGCCCGCAAATCCGATGATCCCCGCCTCGCCAAAGCCTATCGCTTCGAACGCGGCGGCTGGATCTACGTCCACCTCGAAGGCGCTCCCCACGATATCGGATATCAGCACGGCTACCTGCTCGCTCCGGAAATCGCCGACGCCTTCGCCGCCGTCAGCCTGGAAATGACCCACGAAACCAGCCGCGACTGGAATTTCTTCCGCCGCGCTGCACGCCAAATGCTCTGGCCCAAAATTGACGCCGAATATCAGTCCGAGCTGCAAGGCATCGTGGACGGCCTGCAAGCCCGCAAAGTAAAACTCGATCTCGACGACATCGTCGCCATGAACGCCTTCATGGAACTGCCCGATTACTACGTCCCATGGCTCAACGAGCAGACCAAAACCGCTCAGCTCTCGCCGAAAACCGAAGCCGACCATTGCAGCGCCTTCGTCGCCACCGGCAGCTACACCAAAGATCATCAAATCGTGATGGCGCACAATAATTGGACCAGCTACCTGGAAGGCGCGCGCTGGAAAATCATCTTCGATATCGTTCCGCAAAACGGCTACAGCATGTTGATGGACGGTTTTCCCGGCGTCATCGCCAGCGATGATGATTTCGGCGTCAATTCCGACGGCCTGATGATCACCGAAACCACCATCACTGATTTCCACGGCTGGGATCCCAATGGCAAGCCGGAATTTGCCCGCGCGCGCAAGGCCATGCAATACGCCGGCTCGATTGATGAATACGTGAAAATCATGCTGGATGGCAATAACGGCGGCTACGCCAACGATTGGCTGCTAGCAGATCGCAAGACCGGCGAAATCGCGCGCTTCGAACTCGGCCTGAAACACAGCAAGGTCTGGCGCACCACGGATGGTTATTTTGCAGGCTCGAATTTCGCCAGCGATCCCGATGTGCTGAAGGATGAAACCACTTTCGATCCCACCAATATGGCCGCCTCCGCAAACGCCCGCCACGCTCGCTGGGACGAACTCATGGCCGCCAACATGGGCAAGATTGACGTTGCCCTCGCCGAATCATTCCTCGGCGATCACTATGACACCTACACGAAGAAAACCGGCCCGAACCGCCGCACGCTGTGCGGCCACGGTGACGTTGCCACTCCCGGCGATCCCGGCTTCGCCATCGCTCCCTACAAGCCAACCGGCGCCGTCCAAGGCAAAGTAATGGACAGCCACATGGCCGAAACCATGAGCTTCGCGGCCCGCATCGGCCATCCCTGCGGCAGCGATTTCAAAGCGGCCGCATTCCTCGAGCAGCATCCCGAATATCAATGGCAAAGCCCAGTCCTGACGGACATGGACGCCGGCCCCTGGACCCAATACCACTCCGGCGAACACAACCCCAATCCCTAGCGCGCCGCGAAATTTCTCGGAGTGCGGCGGCTGGCCGCCGCTTGTGCAAGGCGAGGCTTGCCTCGCCGCTCGCAGAATCAGCGACGTGCCCAAGCGACTGCAATCCGAAATCGGTGGCCCGCTTGGAGGATCTCAAGTCCTGGAAAACAAAACCCGCGACCCCGAACCGGCTTCCACTACGCGTTACCAATTGCCAATCTGCTGCTATCTGATTGAGCGCACCACTCTTATGCGAGATGGAATTCACCTACCGAAAATGCTAAAAAATTAAAGGTGTTGAACAGATATGTCCGTGCCGGAGAATTGCAGCGCCAAAGGCTGTAAGGTCAATGTCCCTGCGGGCTTAGCCGCCGAGCATCTCTGCGTCATGCACTTCACTCTTTTCATTGAAAATGAATGCGCCGAAATGCGCCGCGAATCCGCCCTCGGCAAGACCACCCACGAACGCCAGATGGAATTCATCACCAAAATTTCCGGCCGCGGCGAAGCACTCGTCAATGTCGCCACCAGCGGCTTTCCCATGTCCGACGAACTCAAGGCCCGCGTCCTTAGCACGCTGCTCACCTTGATGAACACGCGTGAAAATATGGACCGCGCCGCCATGCGCCAATCCGCTTTGCGCCGTTTCGTCGGATAACCTACACAGCTCGGCCCGGTCGCTAGGACGCACTCATTTATTTCACTGTGGATTATGCACCGATATACCGCGCGTAAAGGGAACGCGCAACGGCGGGATCTTTCGTGCCCTTAACAATCGCGCGCCCATCCGTGAAGACCGTCAGCTCATAAGGCGCAACGCGAAAACGCAAAAGAAATTCATTGTGATGCAAACCATCCGCCGGCCCCAGCGCGATCCGTCGTCCCAGTTCATCCAGATCGAGCCTGCGCCCGCGCTCGTGAATCTGCACCGAATCGCGTCCGCACATCGTGATGTGCGGCTGCGCGTCCCCATCCAGGTATGCAAATTCTCGCCGTCCGCACGCCCGGCAATCCGGTTTCCGAGCGACCCGTATGGACTGAAACCGTCCGCTCCACACATCGCACGAAATCAGCCGCACGTTCAGCGCCTCCGCCTTGCCCGCAAGCAACTTCGTGGCTTCGGCACCTTCGATCGAGGCAATCACGCCCACCGCCGCATTCACCACTCCCGCGGTATCGCACGTAGCTTCGGCCCCCAGTGCAACGCTTTTCTCCTCGCCTTCGGTCAGGCACGCCAGGCAAGCGGTCTCACCCGGACGAATCGTCATCGTCACGCCATAGCTTCCCACCGCCGCCGCATAAATCCACGGAACACTCCGCGCGATAGCCAGATCATTCAGCAGCAAGCGCGTCTCGAAATTGTCCGTCCCGTCCAGAATCAACTCGAACCCGCTCAGGAGTTCTTCGCTATTCTCCGGCGTCAGGTCGGCCACCACTCCTTCCACGCGCGCATCCGAATTGATCGCGCGCAAACGCCGTTCCGCAGCCTTCGCTTTCGGTAAGGCCTCGCGCGCGTCAGCTTCCTCAAAAAGCGTCTGCCGCTGCAGGTTCGACGCCTCCACAAAATCGCGGTCAATAATCCGCAGCCGCCCCAGCCCCGCCCGCACCAATAAGTTGGCTACCACCGTCCCCAACGCTCCACAACCCACCAGCACAGCGCTAGCACCCAGCAGCCGCTCCTGCCCCGCTTCGCCGATCCCCGCGAATAGTATCTGCCGGGAGTATTTTTCGCGTTGCTCGCTGTTCATCGTCACGATTCGCAATCCGCTCTATTTTCAGCCGAATTTAGGCATAATAACCCCTTTTAGCGACTGGCAGCCAACCCGCCTGTGCTAACCTTTGCTCTTAGCTTCTGGCGCATGAGAATCCCGTGGAAATCGTCATCCCCGCGAGCCTGCTCTTCCCAACCGAGCGGGACTTTAGGGCGATTTTTAGCCTTCGGAGCGCTGGCCGTCAGCCTCCTCGCGTCCGCACCCGTGCGTGCGCTGCAAAACCAAGCCGAAGGCCAAGCTCAAGTCGAAGGCCAGCGCGTCGTCGAAATTCGCGTGCTGGATGATTCCGGCCATCTAATCGGGGGCAACGCCATGGCGCTCCCGCTCGAAGTCGGCAAGCCGTTCGATTTCAGCGCCGAACGCGAAAGCCTCCGCTCTCTCTATCGCACTGGAGATTTCGCGAATATCCGCGTTGTCGCCGCTCCCGTCGCGCACGGCCTTCGCGTGGATTTCATCGTCCAGCGCAACTTTTACAACAACGTAGTTCGCGTCGAAGGCCTGAAAGAACCTCCCAGCGAAGCCGCCGCCCTGGCCGCCCTGCGCCTCAGCCTCGGCGAACCGTTTCGCGAAAGCACGTTGCGCGAAGCCATCGGCCGCCTCAAGGACACTCTTCGCAACGAAGGCCTCTATCAAGCCGACGTCAAATGGACGCTCACGCCGCACGAAGATACCCGCCAGATGGACGTCCTCGTCACCGTGACGCCCGGGCCGCGCGCGATCATCGGCAATTTCGATGTGAAAAATCAGACCCCGTACAAAGAACCGGAGCTCATCGCGCGCTCCAAAATAAAATTGAAAAATTCGTTGACGTCCGCCCGCCTCACGCGCGGCTCGCAGCGTCTGAAAAAATATCTCGTCAATCAAGGCTATCTCGGCGCTGGGATACTGATCACCGCGGGCACCTACGATCCCAAGACGAACCTCGTCACCCTGAACTACGAAGTCACGGCCGGCCCGCGCGTCAGCGTCAGCCTCGGCGGCGCCCGCATCAGTACCGGCAAGCTCCGCCAGCTATTACCCATCTACGCCGAAGGCGCCGTGGACGAAGACCTCCTCCAGGAAGGCCGCCGCAATATTCGCGATTATTTTCAGCGCCAGGGATATTTCGACGCGGACGTGCAAGTCTCCTCGCATGACGACCCCAAGACCGGCCTGCGCGTCATCAGCTACGAAGTCTCCCGCGGCGATCGTTTTCGCCTTGCCGGCGTCGCCTTTAGCGGGAATAAATATTTCAGCAAAGATCTCCTTGAAGGCCGGCTCGCTCTGCAGCCAGCTTCCTTCGCATTCAGTGGCCGCTTCAGCCAAAGCCTCGTTCGCGACGATGGCGAGTCCATCCGCGCCCTCTATCAATCCAACGGTTTTCTCGACGCCAAAGTCACTTCCACCGTGGACGACGACTACCAAGGCAAGAAAAACAATCTTTTCGTGAGTTTTCAGATCGTCGAGGGTCCGCAAACTCTGGTTAAGTCTCTGAAGATCGAAGGCAACCACGCCCTGAGTCTCGATACGCTCCTCAATGTGGTCGGTTCCTCTCCGGGCCAGCCCTATTCCGCCGCCTCCGTCTCCAGCGACCGCAACAATATTCTCGCTATGTATTACAACGAAGGGTTTCCCGAAGCGCGCCTCGACGATACTGTTACCCCCGCAGACGCTTCCAATGAGGTCACCGTCAGCTACAAAATCACTGAAGGCGAACGCATTGACGTCGCCAAAGTATTGCTCACCGGCTATCAATACACTCGTCCCGGCATCATCGCCCGCCAAGTGGTAATTCAGCCGCACGGGCCGCTCCGCGAAGGCGACGTCGTCGAAAGCCAGCGCCGTCTCTACAACCTCGGCGTGTTCACTCGCGTGCAAATCGCGCCGCAAAATCCCAATGGCACCGACCCCGAAAAAGTCATGGTCGTGGACACTACCGAAGGCGGTCGTTACACCATCGGCTACGGATTCGGCTTTGAAGTCCTCGAGATCGGTAATCCTTGCCCAACCAGCCCGCCGCCTAATTCGCCCCCTTGCAATCCGAACAACACCCGCATTGCCGCAAGCCCGCGCGGCATTTTTGAAATTTCCCGCGCCAATATGTTCGGGCGTGCGCAGACCCTGACGTTCAAAGTGCGGGCCAGCACGCTGCAATACCGCGCGTTGGCGTCATACTCGGCGGACAACTTTCTTGCCAAGCGGTCTCTGAGCGCGGCGCTCACCATCTTCGCGGATAAGACGCTGGACGTTTCCACGTTCACCTCCATACGTTACGAGGGCCAGCTCCAGATCTCCCAGAAGCTTTCGCCGTCTAGCTCGCTCCAGTACCGTTATTTTTTTCGCCGCGTGGTGGCCACCAACTTGAACGGTACGATTTCCGAAGATCAGATTCCGCTCTATAGCCAGCCCACCCTGGTGTCTGGATTCGGCGTCACCTACGCTCGTGATCGCCGGGACAATCCCAGCGATCCCAAATCCGGCACCTTCAACACCGCCGACCTGAGCTACGCTGCGATTGCGCTCGGCTCCAGTGCCAGCTTTCTGCGCGCCTTTGTCCAAAACTCCTCTTACCATCCCTTCGGTCGCGACTTCGTCTTCGCCCGTTCCACGCGCTTCGGTATCGAACAGCCGACTGGCACGACTACAGGAAACGCGCCTACGAATTGCAGCCAGACCACTACGACCGGCGAGATTATTCCGCTGCCCGAACGCTTCTTTTCCGGCGGCGCGCAATCGCTGCGGGGATTCGGCCTCAACGAAGCCGGCCCGCGCGATCCCTGCACGGGCTTTCCCATCGGCGGCCTCGCGGTGCTCATCTTCAATCAGGAGTTGCATTTCCCGATGCGACTGCCTTTCATCGGCAACCGCCTGGGTGGCACTCTCTTTTACGACGGTGGGAATGTCTACAGCGATGTGAATCACATCACGCTCGCCTGGAAATCTAGTTCCCCGACCAACTTGAATTATTTCTCGCACACCGTCGGTTTCGGTTTCCGTTATGCCACTCCTATCGGCCCGGTTCGTGTGGATTTCGGCTACCAGATCAACCCAGCGGCTTACACCGTCACACCCCCTCCGCCCGCCGTGCCGCCGACGGAAACTTTCCACGTCTCTCACTTCGGATTTTCTTTCAACATCGGACCGGTCTTCTGATGCGACGCGCCCTCCTCATCTTCGGCTTCTCGGCTGCGCTTGTGCCGTTCAGCCCTGCGCCCGCGTTCGCGCAGCTGCCGCCCGGACCCGGCCCGCAGGCGTCCCCGTCGGCATCTTCCGATAAGGGCGCCACGCGGATCGACGGCGTCGCCGCGCGCATCGAAGACGACATCATCACCGAAAGCGAAGTTCAGGAACTCGCCGCATTCCAAAAGCTCGTGGATGGAGAATCCAAACCGCGTCAGGAACTCCTCCGTGAACTCATTGACCAGTGGATGATCCGCAACGAAGCCACTGCCGCCAAATACGCCCAACCTTCCGCCGCCGACGTAGACCGTGCCTACTCAGAATTCGTAAAGCAGTTTCCTTCGCCGGAAGAATTCGAAAAGCGCTGCCTCGTCGCCGGCTTGACCGAAACCGCCGTCCGCCGCATCGTCGCTCAGCAGCTCTATCTTTCCCGCTTTATCGATTATCGCTTTCGCCCCTCGGCCCAAGTCAGTGACGAACAGGTCGAGGCTTATTACAAAGATGAATTTGCGCCGCAGCTCAAAGCCCGCAAGCAGCCCGTTCCTCCGCTCGACGATGTCGAGGACACCATCCGCGAAGTCTTGATTCAGCGCGCCATCAACGAGCGCGCCACCAAGTGGCTCAATGACTCGCGCGACGCCTTGCAGATCGACATCATGTCGCCAGGAAGTGGCTCGTGAAGCGCCTCTTGCGTTGGCTGGCGGCGCTGCTGCTCCTCGTTGCCCTCGCGGGCGGCGCCGCATTTCTCGTACTCCAGAGCGGCCTCATGAATCACTGGATTCGCAATGCGCTCGTCCATCAAATCGAGTCCCGCACTGGGGCACGCGTCGAACTGGGCGGCTTTCATCTTCATCTCCTGCATTTGCAGGCCGAACTCGATAACCTTACCTTGCACGGCCTCGAAGGCCCCGCTGAACCTCCGCTGTTTCACGTCAACCGCCTCGACGTCGGCCTGACCGTCCTTTCTTTTTTCCACGGTCAGTTCAAAATTGACGAACTCATCGCGGAGCACCCCGCACTCTACGTACGTCTCCTGAAAAATGGCGCGAGCAACATTCCTACTCCGAAGATTCCAGCCGGCAAAAATCCCTGGCAGGAGACGCTCTTCAATCTGCGCATCGGCCGCCTCGAATTGCGCGACGGCAGCGCCACCATCAACGACCAGCGCGTCCCGCTCGATGTGAAAGGCCAGAACCTCGCGTTCCTCTTGCAATATGCGGCACCCGAAACCGGCAACGAGGCCTACGTCGGCACTCTCACTTGGGATCAGATCCAGATGGTCCTCCAACGCGATCTCCCGTTCCGTTTCGATGTCGCCGCCAAATTCACTCTGCATCGCAACGCCTTCGAGCTCGACAATTTCACCTGGAAAGGCCCGCACTCCGAACTGAACCTGCGTGCCGAGCTTCCCAACTTCGCAAAATCGGATTGGAATCTGCACTATCGCGGCCGCCTCTCTTTGCAAGACGTCCGCACTATCTTTCGCGAGCCGCTCACGCCCGATCTCATCGCGGATTTTTCCGGCCACGCGAGCTACGCCTCCGGCGATTGGTCCGGCGGCGGTCATTTTGACGGTCACGACATCAAGATGCCCTATCAATGGTTCCACGCCACCAACCTGGAAACCTGGGGCGATTACGAATTCGCAAAAAATCTCCTCACCGTCAAGAATCTCTCCGTCCGCGCTCTCGAGGGCGCTCTCGATGGCAACCTCGAAATGGACATGAAGACTCTCGCCTTCCGCACGCAAACCCATTTCCATCACGCCAGCCTCGCCGACGCCTTCACCGCCGTAAATAACACCGACTTTCCCGTGGACACGCTCCACTGGGACGGCTCGATAGACGTAGACTCCGCGAATTCCTGGACCGCGAATTTCAAGCATTTCCGCACTAAGGGCGATATGCGCTGGTCTCCTTCTCCCACTCTCACGCCCGGAGTCATCCCCGTCACCGCGCACATTATTTTCGATTATGTGGAAGACACCGAAACCATGCTGCTCACGCAAAGCGAAATCACCACCCCCAACACGGAAATCGAAATGGATGGCCCGCTCAGCGGCCACGACTCCGCGATCGAATTAAAGCTCAAAGTAAAAGACCTCACTGATTGGGACGATTTCATCAATCGCGTCCGCGGGCCCGACGCTGTTCCCACGCGCACAGCCGGCAATATCACGTTTCGCGGCCGCATCCTCGGTCCCATCCAGGGACCCACGTTCGACGGCCACCTCGACGCCACCAACGCGCAGTACGATACCTACCACTTCGACGAAATTGATACCGACCTTGACTATTCACTCGACGGCTTCAAGCTCACCCACGCCACCGTAAAACGCGGCGAAGCTACTTTCGCTCTCGACCTCACCATGCAATTTGACGGCGACTGGAGTTTCGCCCCCGAAGACACCTGGTCGCTCGAAGCGCAAACCACGCGCGCTCCCAGTGAAGACGTTCAGGCCATCTTCGGCACCAGCTATCCCATCAAAGCCTCACTCACCGGCACGTTTCGCGGCAGTGGCACCAGCAGCGCGCCGGTACTCGATGCCAACGTCACGCTCGACGACATCGAAACCAAACGCCTGCGCTTCGATCAATTCACCGGCGAAATGCATCTCGCGCATGATGAAATCCGCCTGGATCGCGCCGTGCTGCGCCGCGAAACCGGCCGCGTTACCGGAGACGTTCTCTACCGCCCGCAGGAACAAACCGCCGAATTCAACGTCACCGGCACTTCCATCCTTCTCGAAAAAATCCAGATTCTGCAGGCCTCCTCCCTCCCCATTGGCGGCCAATTCGATTTCAATCTCCGCGGCAGCGGACCAGTCCGCAGCCCCACCGTGCAAGGAGATTTTCGCGTCACGAATTTAACGTTGGGAACGGACCATCAAGGCGATTTTCGCGGAAGGCTCGATTCCGACGGCAAAACCGTGCGCATGGCGCTCAATACCGAACGCGCTAATGGCCAACTGCGCGGCCAAATCAGCATCGGTCTTTCCGGCGACCAGGAAATCTCCGGGCAGCTCACCGTCATGCAGTTCGATCTCGATCCTCTCCTCACCGCCGGCCTGCACCTGAAAAATCTCACCGCGCACAGCGTCGTGGACGGCAAATTCACACTCGATGGCTCGCTCCGCAAGCCCGAAACCATCGAAGTCAACGCCGATATTTCACGCATCACTTTCGGCTATCTCTTCGTCTCGCTGCAAAATGACGGCCCGGTCCAGTTCGCTTATCGCCGCAACGAAATTCGCATCACCCAAGCGCATCTCCACGGCCTCGATACCGACTTCAAAATCAGCGGCTCGGCCCGCTTCGATCACGATCGCCCGATCCATGTAAATCTCACCGGCGAAATCAATCTCGCTTTGCTGAAAGGCGTGCTGCCGGATATAAATGCGCAGGGCAATGCCATCGTCAACGTCGCCGCCGAAGGCACCATGTCCAAGCCGCGAATCACCGGCCGCGCCACCGTCCGCGATGCCTCCGCGAACTATTCCGATTTCCCCGTCGGCCTCAGCCATTTGAATGGCGCTCTCGTCTTCGATACCAGCCGGCTATTATTTGAAAACGTCACCGCGGATTCCGGCGGCGGTCAACTCACTCTCACCGGCAGCGTCACCTACGGCGATCCCGGCCCGATACGCTACGACATCACCACAAAAACCACGCAAGTCCGCATCCGCTACCCCCAAGGCATGAGCTGGCTTATGGGCGGCACGCTGCAACTTTCCGGCACCAGTGACCGCGCTGTCCTCAGCGGCACTCTGGAACTAAAGCGCCTCCTCTTCGCGCCGGGTGTGGACATCTCTTCCTTCTTCGGCTCGAGCGCCCAAATCGGCGGCGGAACCTCGTCGCCCTTCATGCGCAATCTCACGTTCGATATCGCCGCACACACCAGTCCCGGTGCCCGCATCGAATGGACCGGCGCCCAAGTCGAAATTGATAGCGACCTGCATTTGCGCGGTACCTGGGATCGCCCCATCCTCCTCGGCCACATTCACCTGCTCGGCGGCGAAATGAATTTCCGCGGCAACACCTTCACTCTCACGCGCGGCGATGTGAACTTCGCAAATCCCTTCCAACTCGATCCTGAACTCAATATCGAAGCCACCTCGACCATCAGCCAGTATCAAGTCACCATCAATTTCTCCGGTCGCGCCAGCAAACTTTCCCTCAGCTATCGTTCCGATCCGCCGCTTCCGGATTCCGATATCATCGCGCTCCTCGCCGTAGGCAGCACCGGCGAGGAAAGCGCTCTGCGTTCGTCCGCCGGCGGCGGACAGAACTACGGCGCCACCGCGCTCCTCTCCGAAGCAATCTCCAGCGGCTTAGGCGGCCGCATCGAACATCTTTTCGGCATCAGCCACTTCCGCGTGGACCCGTTCTTAGCCGGCACTGCCACCGAATCCAACGCCTCCGCCCGCGTCACCATCGAGCAGCAAGTCACCCGCGACCTAACCATCACCTATTCCTCCAACGCCGCCTCCGACCAGGAACAGTTGATCCAAGTCGAATACCACGTAAAACGCGACCTCTCGATCGTCTTCCTACGCGACGTAAACGGCACCTACGGTCTGGACATAAAATTCGTCAAGCATTTCCACTGACGAGACTTCGTAGCGTCGGCTTGTCCTGACGCAGGAAGGGCGTCCCGCCGGCTCTCAGCTTTTGACGTTGTAGCGGCGCACTTCAGTGCGCCATCCAAGTCGCGGCAAAAATGCATAACGGTCTCAAAACTGCCGATACGTCTCTCCTCACCCCTCCATCAAAAACAAAAGCTCCGGCGCCAATCGCACATGCCAAGGAAACGCCCGCTCCCGAAATCGCATCCACTTTTCCTTGAACACCTCCGCCTGCAACTGATATCTCCCCGCCGCCGCATGCGCCGCATCCACGCTCAAAAATAAAGTAATCCGAAACGGCGACTCCGAAGTCCGCGCCACCCAACAAGGAAAAACATTCTCCAAATCCGCCGCCCCGCCATCCGATTCCAAAAAATCAATATGATGTGCCCGTATCCCGATATATTTCGGCGCCCTCGCGCCCGTCGCCGCGCCCCTCACCCGCAACCGGCAATCCCAATCCAAAGCCCCGACCGTCCCGTCCGCATTCGCCCGCGCCCGCGAAATATTCTTGCAGCCAGTCAGCTGCGCCACTTCCACGCTGACCGGATGCCGGAAGATCTCCTCCTTCGCTCCGAAAGCAGCCACTCGCCCTCGCGATAGCACCAGCAACTGCTCCCCCAGCCGGTACGCTTCCTCCATGTTGTGCGTCACCAGCAAAGCCGGACGCCGGTACGCCGCAAACGTCTCCTGCAACTGCGCTTCGACCTGCGACCGCAAATGCGTATCCAGCGCTGCCAACGGCTCATCCAACAAGAGCGCTTCCGGCTCAACCGCCAAAGCCCGCGCCAAGGCCGCGCGCTGTTGCTCCCCGCCCGATAGCTCCCGCGGATAACGCTGCTCGAGGCCTGCCAGGTGCGTCCGCTCTACCACCGACGCAATCCGCGCCGCCCGTTCCGCCGCCGCCAACCCTTGCAGCCCAAACGCAATGTTTTGCTCGACAGTCCGATGCGGGAACAAAGCATAATTCTGAAACAACAACGCGATTCGCCGTTCCCGCGCCGGAACCTTCACTCGACGCTCCGAATCAAAAACCACCCGATCACTCAACGCAATCCGTCCGCGCCCCGGCCGCTCCAGCCCCGCAATACAACGCAGCAGCATCGTTTTCCCCGCGCCCGAAGCTCCCAAAATGCTCAAGGGCGCCGCAGGCGCGCGAAACGCCACATCCAAAGTAAAATCCGCCAACTTCTTCTCGATTTGTACTTCCAAAGTCACGTCAGCGCTGCCCCCAACGCTCGCGCCGCAGTCTCTGCGCATGCGTCCAGTAATACAGCCCGCCCAGCAGCGCGATCGAAATCCCCACGTCCGCCGCGCACCAACCCAGCGCCTGCCGGATCTCGTTCGATTCCACCGCAAAATAAATCGCGATCGGAATCGTCTCCGTCCGCCCCGGAATATTTCCCGCCAGCATCAAAGTCGCGCCAAATTCGCCGAGCGCCCGCGCAAAACTCAAAATCGTCCCAGCCAGCACGCCCGGCCACGCCAGCGGCAACGCCACTTCGCGAAAAATCCGCCACTCCGAAGCGCCCAAAGTCCGTGCCGCCTGCAACAAATGCGGATCCACCTGCTCCAAAGCGGCGCGCGCCGTCAGATACATGAGCGGAAACGCCACCACCGTCGCCGCAATCACAGTGGCAGGCCACGAAAACACCACGGTCGCGCCCAACTGCATCAGAAGTTTTCCGAGCGGACCATTTCGCCCGAAAAGTAAGAGAAGGAAAAAGCCCACCACGGTAGGAGGCAGCACCAAGGGAAGAAGAAACACGCCATCAATCAAAGCCGCAGCAAAGCCCGAACGATTCTCGCGCCACGCAGCCGCCGCCAGCCCCGCGACCAGCGTCACCGCCGTCGCCGTTAGACTCGTAGCCAGCGATATCCACAGAGGAGACCAGTCCATGGCGAGAGGGATTGTAGCTGGATCAGTTCTTCACGGCTGCTTTTTCCGCCACCGATAATTCATGCTTCTCGGAAGCCGGTTGCACTACTGCGGCCCACGTCACCAACGACGCCGCCAGACCGCCCCAAAATAAAAGGAGGAGGCTCTTTAACTGGGCCTCCTCGATTTCATTCCCACACAGTCGTGCGGTCGCACAACGATTCCTCTTCAACGCTCCGCACAAGCGATGGGCTACTTTTGCGGCGGCGCCAATTTTGGCGCATTCGGCGTCGGGGCCGGAGCAGAATTGGGCGCAGGCGCCGCAGCCGGACTCTCCGGCGGCAACATCTGCTTCAATTGCGGATACTCGTCGGACATGCTGCGCAACGTCGCAATCGCCGCTTTCTGGTCAAGCCGCGCGCCGGCCGCCTGCGATTCCTCCGACACATCCGGCATGGATTTCACCACGCGCTGCCCCAGCGGAGTCTCGTAGAACTTGGTCAGCGCCTGAATATCCTCCATCGAAAAGTGCTTGGCGTAGATCGCCACAATCGCGTCGGTCACCGCGCTCGTGGGCGCGCCGGCCTTATATTTGGGTGTGAACTCGTCCATGAATTTTGGCAGCTGATCGGCCGGGATCGCTCGGCCCATCACCTCACGCACTCGCCCGACCATCGCATTCGAAATATTTTCGCCCAGCTTGGAAACTTCCGTCAGCTCGATTAAATGCCGGATCGCTGCATCCTTCGCGGGATCGATTTTTTCCGCGGGCGCCTCGGCTTGCGTTTCCGCGCCCACTTGTCCCGGCTGTGCCGGAGTCCCCGGCATGTGCTGTGGTGCTGGCGGCGCGCTCGGCGCAGACGTTTGCGCCAGCGCCGGGCCCGCGGTGCACAGCAGGGCGGCGGCTAAAATGGCTCCTACCTTCATTGGCTCTCTCCTGTTTTTCGAGTGCCGGTCCCCATGTCGCGCCTGCCCGACAAGCGAATCTAGCAATCGTACCGAACGTCAGCCATGGATGCAATTCGACGATAAACTTAATTCCAGCGCCTCAATCCGCGCTTCCAGGTTAGGCCCTTCAACGCCGCGAGTCCCGCACGCGCCCCAGCTAGCAACTCCGCGCACCGCTGTGATAACTTTCACGTTTGGCCCGTCGCCGCTGCACCGCACAATACCGATGAACGCCAACGCCAATACCGCAATCAGCGCATCCACCGGCAACTTCGCCGCCGCCCGCAACGAAATGGTCGCGCGCCAAATCCGCGCCCGCGGCATCCGCTCGCCCCGCGTCCTGGACGCCATGCTCTCCGTCCCGCGCCACGAATTCGTTCCGCCCGAATCCGCCTCCTCCGCCTATTCCGATGTGCCGCTTCCCATCGGCGGCGGACAAACCATCTCGCAACCTTTCATGGTCGCGGCCATGGCCGACGCCGCCGAGCTCAACGGCTCCGAACGGGTTCTCGAGATCGGCGCGGGCTCCGGATATCAAGCCGCCGTTCTCTCTCTGCTCGCCCAAGAAATTGTCGTCGTTGAATTGCTACCGGAACTCGCTCGCGCCTGCCGCGAACGTCTCGCCCGCCTCGGCTACTCGAACGTCCGCGTCGAAGAAGGCGACGGCTCGCTCGGCTGGCCCCCGCGCGCGCCCTACGACGCGATCATCGTTTCCGCCGCCGCCCCCTCCGTGCCCGCTCCTCTCATCGAACAGCTCGCCGAAGGCGGCCGTCTCGTAATCCCCGTCGGCAATGCCGAGCAACAAGACTTGCTACGCCTCACCAAACACCCCAATGCGGTAAAAAGAGAATCGCTCTTCGTCTGTCGCTTCGTGCCGCTTCTCGGACGCCACGGCTGGCCCGCCGCCTCCCAGGAAACCGTCCCAGGATTCTCGCGCGGATGAGCGAGCGCGCTCCCGAACTTTCCATCGTCATCCCTGCCTACAACGAAGAAGCTCGCCTTCCGCGCACCCTCGCGCGCATCCGCGAATATTTTTCCGCGCGCCGCGTCCTCCCGGACTTGCCTCCGGATTTCACGCTAGCTCAAATTGAAATTGTAGTCGTTGATGACGGTTCGCAGGACGGCACCGCGCGCATCGCCGAAGAATGGGCGCGCGAAATGCCGCAAGTACGCCTAATCGCAAATGGTGATAATCGCGGCAAAGGTTACAGCGTCCGCCACGGCATGCTGGAAGCCCGCGGCCGCCTCGCGCTCTTCACCGATGCGGACCTTTCTTCCCCGATCGAAGAAATCGAAAAGCTCCTTGCCGCCCTCGCCGCCGGCAACGACGTCGCCATCGGTTCCCGCGCGCTCGACCGCTCACTCATCTCCATTCACCAATCCGTGCTTCGCGAATGGGCGGGAATCATCTTCAACGGCTTCGTCCGCGCCATCACCGGCCTGCCATTCTCCGATACCCAGTGCGGCTTCAAAATCTTTCGCCGCGAACCCGCGCGCGTCGTCTTCGAACAGCAGCGCATCGAAGGTTTCGGCTTTGACCCCGAAATCCTGTTCCTCGCAAAACGCCACGGCCTGCGCACCGCCGAGGTCCCGGTCCGCTGGGCCCACGATCCCGCCACCAAAGTTCACGTAATCCGCGACAGCTTAATCATGTTCTGCGACCTGATCTACATCCGCTGGAACTGGATGCTGGGCCGCTACCCCGCGCGCAAATCCACCTGATGCCGCCGGCTTCCCGCCCGATACGCCAAGAATCCCAGCACATTCGCGCCAAGCACCACGCTAATCGTCTTCAGCGAATACATCCAATGGCTCCGCACCGAAATAATTGGCAACACGGACAGCATCACGAACAGCAGCGTCACCAATAATCCGCTCGCAGACGCCATACGCAGCCAAAATCCTGGACGCAATCCGCGCTCCTTGCGCGCCAAAAGCGGAATGGCAAACATCGCGAGATATGCCAACCCATAAAACGTAAAGCTCCACGTCAGCAAAAGTTCGTACGCTTCTTCCGCGCCCACTCCCACCAGCGCAACCACTGCCGCGGCAAACGCCACGACGCCCACGAAAACAATCGAATTCACCGGAGTCTTATGTTTCGGATGCAGCCGCGTGAACCATCCCGGCAGCAGATGATCCCATCCGGCCACCATCGGTAGCCGCGAATTCGCGCCAAAGTTCAAGCTGAAGCTGCCGAAATAATTCGCGAGCAGCAGCAAAATCGCCATCGGCGCGATCATTTTCGCAATCCCAAACGCTCCGCCTCCCAAACTCAGCGCCTGCGGTATTGGTCCGATCACGTCCACCGCGTCCGGCGAGACAAACGCCAATATCGCGCTCGTGCCCATCACGTAGAGCAGCGCCACCACCGGCGCGGCCACCCGCATGGAGCGCGCGTAATTTCGCGCCGGTTCACGCGACTCCCCCGCAAAGATCGCCACGTATTCCAGGCTGGTTAGCGCGCCAAACGTCATCTTGCCGAAAACGCTCAGGCTGAATAACGTCAGCGACGGCGCCACCAGCTTCAGGGGATGATATTCGCGCAGCGTCCCGCGCCACATTGCGGCAAACGGCATCACCACCAGCACGCCCAGCGTCGCCAGAATGCACACGGCTCCAAAATTGTTCACCCACTTGCCCACCCCCAGGCCCAGTCGCGCGATTAGCACCAGCGCAATCACAAATCCCGCCGACGCCAGCAGTATCCACGCGGGGCTCGAAGCCACGCTCGCAAGACTCGGCCCTACCGCATACGCCACGAACGTCGTAGCCACCAGTCCGATGACCGCCGTGTACGACGTCCCGAAAAGCCACAAGTTCCACGCCACTAGAAATCCCACGCGATCCCCAAACGCCAGCCGCGCCCACTCGTACAACCCGCCTTCCAGCGGCATCAGCCGGTTCAGATGCGCCACCAGCAGCGCTTGCGGAATGAAAAACAGAAGAATTGCCAGCAGCCACAACACCACGTGGGAAGATCCCGCCTTCACAGCGGTGCCGAAAAAATCCGGCACGATCACCGCCAGAATCAGCGCGAAGACCAGGTCCCGGAAGCCAAGTTCCTTCCGCAGTTCGGCGCTGTGCCGCAAGATCGCGGCCCCGGCTGCCATCAATACATTGGAATTTGCGGCGGTCAAGATGGCGCGTACCTTAACACTTCAGCAAGCGTTCATCCAACCACCCGCGGGAGATCAGAGGAGGATTTGAATTTGTAGCGGCGCTCTCCAGGATGCCATTCTGCGGCGACGCAAGCGCCCATCTTTCGCAACGACCGCTTTCTTCTAACCACCAGCCGCTACTCGGCCGTCGCTACCTTGTTCTCTCACCGACTCCGGCGTCTCCGACTCCGCGCGCCGCAAACGCAAACCGCCTCAATCCTTATGCGGCTGCGCCGTAGGCGGCAACAACCCATTCAATCGCAAATACATCGCCGCCCCGCTGTAGTGATCCGCGAAATCATTCGTCAAAGCAATCATCGCCCCCGCGCGCGTCAGACTAAAAGTTCCACGCGTAAGCACCACCTCGCCCAAATTCGAATCATCCACTTTCGCCAGCGCCTGCGTGCAAAAATCAAACGACGACTTCAGCGCCCCCGCCAGCTTCTCCTTCGGATCCGTTTCCTTCAATTCGCCCATCTTCGGCATCACCATTCCGGAGATCGCCGAACACAGCCGGAAATTCGATCCCGCCATGTGCATCACCAGGTGCCCAAAAGTAATCTGTTCCGGCGTCGGCCGGTAACCAAACTTATCCGCCGGCATTTCGTCCACCGCCGCCAAAATATTCTTCGAATTACGTTCCAGGTTGCTGCGCACCGCCGAAGACACCGGGTTCGGCTCAACCTTCGCCACCTCCGGCGCTGCCTGCTGCTCCGCTGCATCCGGCGTCACAGCCGTCAACGCCAAACATCCCGCGCACATCATTAAAATCGCCAGTCGCTTCATCTCCGTATTCCTCCCGTGAAATTCGTGCCGGCCCCAGCATAGTCTTGCTGCACACGCCCAACAAGTCCAACGAACGCGAAGTCACTTTACAACACAAAGTACTTGACAGAACCCCGCCAGATGCTATCCTTCCGCCATGGCGCTTCCCGAACCCCTCCGCCCGCGCAACTCCACCCCCGTCGCCATTGACGATCACGCTCGCGACAATCTTCGCTTCATCCGCGAAACCATGGAGCGCGCCGGTTCCTTCACCGCCGTTCCCGGCCTGGGAGGAGTCGCCATGGGCATCACCGCCCTCGGCGCCGCCGCCATCGCTTCGCTGCAAACCACTTCGCTCTCCTGGCTCCTCACCTGGGTCGCCGAAGCCTTCATCGCCATCGGCATCGCCAGTTGGACCACCTACTCCAAAGCGCGCCAATCCGGAACCGCGCTCTTCACCGGCCCGGGCCGCCGCTTCGTCTATAGCTTCGCTCCGCCGCTTTTCGTCGGCGCACTTCTCACCATCCTGCATCTGCGCTCGAGCGAAATTGGCCCCATCCCCGGCCAATGGCTGTTGCTCTACGGTACCGGAGTCGTCACCGGCGGCGCGTTCTCGATCCGCATCGTCCCGCTGATGGGCCTCTGCTTCATGGTCCTTGGAACGGTCGCGATGTTCTGCCCCTGGAATTGGGGCAACGCCTTCCTGGCGGCCGGCTTTGGCGGGTTACACGTAATTTTTGGGGGCGTAATTGCGAGGAAATATGGCGGGTAAATCATCAGCGTATCGTCGCGAGCACGCCGAAAGCGACGAGCGCGCCAAGAAAAATTCTCCGGCAGCTCGTGCACCCGAAAATTCGGCCACCAATCTCGATCGCCTGATTCACGAACGCACGCGTCTCGCGATCGTCAGCGCGCTGGCCGTCAACGAATCGCTCACCTTTAATGAGCTCAAGCAATTGCTCCGCGCTACCGACGGTAACCTCAGCGTCCATGCGCGCAAGCTCGAAGACGCCGGCTATCTCGGTTGCACCAAATCGTTCGACGGCCGCATGCCCAAAACCGAGTATCGCCTCACCGCTGCCGGCCGCCGCGCGCTCGAAAAATACTTGGACCACATGGAAGCTCTGATCCGCGTCACCCGCGAGGCCTGAACCACCAAATTTTTTTGCCCGGACACTCTATGAACAAAAGTACTTTGAAGATGATTCCGTCGTCGCAAGCGCAGCCAAAACTCCACGTCGCCATCCTCCTCGATGGCAATGGACGCTGGGCCTCCACTCGCGGCCTGATTCGCTCCGAAGGCCATCGCGCCGGAGTCGAAGCCGTCCGCCGCATCGTCCGCGCCGCACCCGGTCTCGGCATCGGCACCCTCACGCTCTACGCCTTCTCCTCCGATAATTGGGGCCGCCCTCTCGGCGAAGTCGCCGCGCTGCTCGTCCTGCTCGAAGAATATTTCCGCGCCGAAGCCGAAGGCTGCGCCGCCGCCGGAGTCCGCCTGCGCGTCATCGGCCGCCGCGATCGCATCCCTCCCTCGCTCGCCGAAGCAATTGACTCCGCGGAAAAGCTCACCGCCACCGGCCGCGCTCTCGAATTGCGCATCGCCGTGGACTATTCCGCGCGCGAAGCCATCCTGCGCGCCGCCTGCTGGATGGTTTCCAGTCTCGAAGTCTCCCAACGCGAATTCGCCAAGCGCCTCGGCGAAGTCACGCACTCCAGCGGCCCCGCCCTCGATGTGGACCTGTTAATCCGCACCGGCGGCGACCGCCGCCTCAGCGATTTCATGCTCTGGGAATGCGCCTACGCGGAACTGTTCTTCACCCCGCGCATGTGGCCCGAATTCGAAGCCGCCGACCTAGCCGACGCAGTGGAAGATTTTCGCGGCCGTGAACGCCGCTACGGCCGCCTCCCCGAAGCCGCCGCCAGCTGACGCCGTAAAATCCGCTACTGCCTCTGTGGCATCTTTACGCTCCTAGCCCGCCACATTTCAAACGCCCGCTTGATCACTCGCGTAGCCGTCGGCGTCAACGAATACTTCACCAATTCCTCCTCCCGCGCCCAAGCCACATCCCTCACGTCGCTCGCCGCCCGCGCCTCTCCGCTCACCGCCTCGCACAAATAATCCAGAATCACGAAATGATATTGCGTCCTTCCATCGTCATCCAGAAAAACTCGCTCGAACACTTCGATCAAATCCCCCACGTGCACCGTGATCCCCGTCTCCTCCACCAATTCCCGCCGCACGCCCTGGTCGAGCGTCTCTCCTAATTCCAGCATCCCGCCCGGAATGGACCACTCGCCTTCCAGCGGCGGCCCTCCCCGCTTGATCAATAGCGCTCGTCCCTCCACAATCACCACACCGCCCACTCCCACCAGCGGCCGCTCCGGATATTCTCTTTGGCCCGTCACCTTTACACATCCCCTCTCGCGTTTGCTTGACACTGGCGGTATATAATAACCCGCCAGTAGTCGTACACTCAGGAAGGAGAGAATTACCGTGACCCGATGTCCCGAATGTGACACTGAAATTGATCTCGACGAAGACGAAGTCGAAGAAGGCGAAATCCTCAGTTGCCCGGAGTGCGACGTCGAGCTGGAAGTGACGCAAACCCATCCCGTGCATCTCATCGTCATCTCCGAAGATGAAGATGAAGAAGAGGATGACGACGAAGAAGAAGGCTCCGTCGCCAAGGAAGAAGAGGAAGAGGAGGAAGAAGAGGCTGAATAGTTCCGCCTCCTTCTTCACGCTCGCATCTTTTCTCCCGCAGGCATCATCTTAGAATTGTTGTGCCGGTACTTGGGCCGTCGCTTCCGACCTCCCTGCACAATCGGCCTCACGCTTTGCCATTCCAGCGGCGCATGCTGGAAAGAATAGGATCCCGTTGAAGACCCGCCAAACTCTCAAAATTTTCGCAGCACTATTTTTGATTTTTATCGCAGTCGTTCCGTCCCGCGCCCAGGAAGAATCGAAAGCCCAGAAAAAAGCCGAAGCGCAATTAAAAACGCTCCACGGCGTAGTGATTGATCGCAACGAAAATCCCGTTCCCTCCAGCGTCGTCTACCTCAAGAACGTCAAATCGCAAGCCGTAAAAACCTATATCGCCGACGAAACCGGCACCTATCGCTTCAGCGGCCTCGATCCCAACGTAGACTACGAAATCCACGCCGAACACGACGGCCTAACCTCCTCGACGCGTACAGTAAGCAGCTTCGACAGCCGCCGCGACATCGAAGTAGTCCTAAAACTAAGCAAGAAAAAAACCGCCTGACTCCGCGAAGCCGCGCCAAGACGTGTAGCGCCGGCGTCCCGCCGGCTCTTAGTCTTCTGCTGCAACACCAAGCTCACGCTGAAATCCTCGAAGCAAACCACCCCCAGCCCCATATGGAGTGCGGCGGCGCGCCGCCGCTTTGCCCAATGCCAACTCTCCACCCAAATTAAGCGCGAAGCATGCAGCCGAATCCGGATCGCTAATCATTCCGAAGGTGTAGCGCAACCGCCGCAAACCAAAAGTATCGGCGTACTTGCTTTTCCCCATGCCTTGCCTTTATCTCTGTTAATCAGTGTTCATCTGGGGTGCCTCTGAATTAAGCCATCACCTTCACCGCCCCCGGAATCACCACAAATTCCGCAGGCGAACTCCCCAACTCCTCCCCGTCCCCATGCACCAAAGCCGCCCGCTCCGCCCGCAAAGAAATCCTCCGCCCCCGATAACGCATCACTTCCGGAAATCCCCGAAGATCCCCCGAGCTCAACACCACCGGCATCGCTTCCACCAATCTCAACAAACTCACATCGCCCACAATCACCACATCCAGCAAACCATCATCCATCCGCGCATCCGGCGCAATCCTTACCCCCGAACCATAACTCGAAGAATTCGCCACCGCCGCAAAAAGCGCCGGACCGCTCCACGCCACGTCATCAATCTCCGCCGACAAACTCAACAAAGGCTCGCGAAAAAAAACAGTAAACATCCCAGCCATGTAACGCGACACTCCCGGCCACGCCTTAAATCGCGTATTCGCCAGATGCGCTGCCTCTGCATCCAACCCCATCCCGCCGGCGCCGATATAATGCGCCACGCGCCCATCCTCGAATCGCACGCGCACCAAATCCACAGCCCGCGGCCGCCCCCGCAAAAACAAATCCGCAGCCCGCAGCGGATCGCACGGAATCCCCAGCGCCCGCGCAATGTCGTTTCCGCTCCCCGCAGGAAAAAATCCCGCCACCACATCCGTTCCCAGCACGCCCTCAATCAAATGATGGAAAGCCCCATCGCCGCCAAGCGCCACCACATACCGAAACCCCTCCGCGGCTGCCCCAGCCGCCAAAGCGCGAATATCCTCCGCACTCTTCGAACGCACAAATTCCGCAGGACGCCCGCGCTCCGCAAGCAAACTCCGCACCGCAGGCTCCGCGCGCAAAGCCCACCCGCCCCCAGAAGACGGATTCACAATCACCAATGTCTCGGATTTCATGCGGAAGATAATCGAACCAGCGCGACAGCCCAACAACCTAAGACACCATGCGACGTGTCACCGCCGACCCCACTTACAATGACCGTTCCGTAGGGGCGGGTCTCAGACCCGCCCCCGCAGCATCCAGCAAGCTCTGTGAATACCGGCTCGCAATCAGATCCGGCAACCAACAATATGGAGTGCGGCGGCACGCCGCCGCTTTTCTTCGGCGAGGCGCGCCTCGCCGCGCTGTCATCCTCGACGCCGGAGGTATCCACTGCCGCCTAAGCCCCGCAAATTTCTACTGCACCGTCCACCGCGATCCAGCGCCGGCTTGCCCTGAGGGCCTTCCAGCGGAAGGCTCGAAGGGAGGCGCGGCAGAAATTAGCCCAGCGCGTGAGCTGGGAAAATCGCAAAAAAGTTCCGAGCGCCGTAGGTGCGACAGATCTTTAGGTTTTCCTGCGCCCCTCTAATGCAACGTCTCGCCTTTCCCCGACCCCGGATCGTCCAAAAACCTCGCCACAATCGGCCCCACCGAAATGCACGATGGGCTGTTATGCCCGCACGCAGAATCGAGCCGCACCACCGGCGCCCCAATCGCCGCCGCAAACGCCAACGCCGGCGCAGGATTCACCGTATGATCCTCCGGCGAAATAATCACCAGCATCTTCGCCCGCACACGCCGTGCGGCCTCCTCCAAGCTCACGCCCAATTCCCCCGCCACGTCCAATGCCATGATTGCCTGCCTCTGCCGGATCACATCGCAAGCCCCGCCCGCGTCCGAAGTTTCCGACTTCCGCGTCTCCGCCAAAAACGCCGCAAATTCCGACGGTGATGTTTTCGCCACGCGAAACGCCGGCGAGCCATTCGCCATCGAACCAATCTCGCTGAACACGCCGAATCCCGCGACCATCGGCTTCGTCCCGTTTCCGCCGCGCCACTCCGGATCCATTTCCAACGCGTCAATCTGCGCAGTCCACAATAATTTGTCGTATGAAGTGGACTGCGGGGAACCCATCATCGGCACCACCACATCCATGAAATCCGGATAAGCCACCGCCCACTCAAAAGTCTGCATTCCTCCCATCGAAACTCCCACCACCGCGCGCAGATGTTTCAGCCCCAGCACATCCACGGCGAGCCGATGCTCCGCTTCCACCAAGTCCCGGATCGTGAACTCCGGAAATTTCAGCCGCGGCTGCTCCGAGCTGTTCGATGGCGAACTCGAAACGCCATCCCCGATCGCATCTACCATCACCACGAAATATTTCGTGGTGTCCGCCACGTTCCCTGGCCCAGCAAATTGCAGCAGCGCCTGCGATTTGCCGCCCAGCCAAGTCGGCCACAAAATCGCATTCGATTTTTCGGCGTTCAAAGCCCCCGCCGTCCGGTAGCCCAAGCGAAAATCGCGAATCACCGCTCCGCTCTGCAATTTGAAATCGCCAAATTCGGCAAATTGCTGCGCGCCCGCCGGCAGCGCCTGCACTTGTCCGCGCGCAAGCCCAGCCGCGCCAAACAAAACGAAAACGACGCAGCCCACCCCGAGTTTTCTCGTCATCTCCCTCCCTTACTCTTCAAATCGTCCCGTCACACCATCATCTCGTCCACGTAACACCACTTCCAATCCTCCCCCGGCTCAATCGACCGCATGATCGCATGATGCGTCGCGTGAAAATGTTTCGTAGCATGCTTGTTCTTCGACGAATCGCAGCACCCCACGTTCCCGCAGAAAAGGCATTCCCGCAGATGCACCCACGTGTCACCCATCTTCAAGCATTCTTCGCAACCCTTCGATCCAGGTTTCACGTGCTTGATCTGATCCATATGACTACACTTTGTCGCCATCGCATTACCTCCAGAGAAAATCTAACTCTGCTCCCACAAGCTTCCGCGGTCAACCTCTGCCGCAGTCCGCGCATTGACGTACCGATTTTTGCCGAAGTATCCTCGTAATCCCTTGGAGGATCCTCGATGAATCGTCGCGCAGGCCTGCTCCTTATCGCTGGCGCACTTCTGATGCTTGCTGGCACCATCGCAATCCTGAGATTCCGCTTCACAGGAGCAAACATGCGCTCATCGCAGAACATTTCAATCCCGGAAATGACCGGCGCGATCCAAACCCGCCTCCTCATCCAATGGGAAGCCTGGAAACACAAAGACAAACCCTCCAACGACGCGGTTATCGCCGATGATTTCCACGCCTTCGGCCCCGATGGTTCTCTCCGCGCAGGCCGCCCCACGCTGCAGCAAATGATCGACGAGCCCATCACCGGCTACAAGCTCTCGCAGTTTCGCGTCGTCCCGGCCGGCGCCGACACCGCCCTCGTCACCTATCTCGCCGACGTCACCCTCCCCGGCGATAAGCCCGAATTCCACATGGCCGTGGGCGAAGTCTGGACGAAGTGCAACGGCCAGTGGCTGATCCACGCCTTCTCCGGCACGCCGCTGAAATAGCGCGCGCCCGCCCGTATATTGAAGATTTTCACGCAAAATGAGATGCTACGCTTCCTTCGTCGCCAAGGAGACCCCGCGATGTCCATCATCCGCGACAATAGAATCGCAACGATCCTCTGCATCGCCGCCGCGCTCCTCGTCTCCGCGCATCCCACCCTCGCGCAAACACACGCCGACCACGAACCACACTGGAGCTATTCCGGCGCCGACGGCCCCGACCATTGGGGCGACCTCTCTCCCGATTTCGCCACCTGCAAAACCGGCCAGCATCAGTCTCCGCTCAATATTGCGGGCGCCACGTCAGCCGCCCTCGCCCCCATCCATTTCGATTACGAACTCTCCCCGCTGAAAATCCTCAACAACGGTCACACCATCCAAATCCAATACGCTCCCGGCAGCAGCATCTCCGTCAACGGCATCGCGCTGCCCCTAGTCCAATTTCATTTCCATCACCCCAGCGAAACCGAAATCAACGGGCAAAAATTCGATATGGAGCTTCATCTCGTCCACATAGACGCCGCCGCCGGTCGCGCCGCCGTAGTCGCCATCCTGATCAAAAGCGGCAACGAAAATCCGCTCATCGGTCAGCTCTGGAATTACATCCCCACCGAAATCGGCAAGCCCGTCGAACACAAAAAAATGGTTTTCAACGCCGCCGATTTTCTCCCCGGCGATCAAAGTTACTACGTCTTCAACGGCTCCCTCACCACACCGCCCTGCAGCGAAGGCATCAAGTGGTACGTCCTGAAAACTCCCATCGAAGCTTCGCCCGCGCAAATTGCCGGGTTCGCCAGGCTCTATCCAGACGACGCCCGCCCCGTTCAGCCGCAGAACGGCCGCAAAATCGAAGAAAGCCATTTCTCAAAATAACAAATTGAATATTTCCACCAGCACCCATCCCATGAGCGCCTTCCGTAAGGCCACGGCTTTGCACCTTGCCGAAAAAACTAACGGAAAGTCATCCCGAGCGAGCGAGGGATCTGCTTCTCACTCGCGCTCCAACGCAGGAGCCTGTAATGAATCGTAATTTTTCTGCAACAGCCAATTGCACATTACGCAACACACGCCGCCGTTTCTTAACCCTGATCCTCGCCCTCTGCGCCGCCATCGCATATCCCTTCGCACTCCCGCTCCAAGCGCAAGTCTCCTCCGCCTCCGACCAGCTCCTCCACCGCATGTACGCCTCGCCCGACTTCGAAGTGAAATACTTCGGCCCAGCCCGCTGGCTCGATGACGGCTCCGCTTACACCACCGTCGAGCCCTCCGCCGCCGTCAAAGACGCCCGCGACATCGTCCGCTACGAAACCGCCACCGGCAAGCGCGAAGTCCTCGTCTCCGCCACTCAGCTAATTCCGCCCAACGAAAAGTCCCCGCTCGATTTCGAAAACTTTTTCTTGTCCAAAGATAAATCCAAAGTCCTCCTCTACACCAACACCGCGCAAGTCTGGCGCCGCAATACCCGCGGCGATTACTGGGTCCTCGATCTCCGCACCAAATCCCTCCGCAAACTCGGCGGCGACGCCCCGCCCTCCTCCCTGATGTTCGCGAAGTTCTCGCCCGACGGCTCGCAGGTCGCCTACGTCCGCGCCAATAATATTTACGTCGAAAATGTCGCCACCGGAACGATGACCCAAATCACCCGCGACGGCTCCTCGACCATCGTCAACGGCACCTCCGACTGGGTCTACGAAGAAGAACTCGACGTCCGCGACGGTTTCCGCTGGAGTCCCGACGGCAGCCGCATCGCCTACTGGCAATTCGATACCAGCAACGTCGGAATTTTCAAACTCCTCTACAATCTCGGCGCGCCCAAAGAAATCGTCACCGGTTTCCCGTATCCCGGACTCGGCGTCTATCCCTCCGTCCTCAATATTCCGTACCCGATTCCCGGCACCACGAATTCAGCCGTCCGCGTAGGCGTCGTCAGCGCGCAAGGCGGCGAAACAAAATGGATGGCCGTCCCCGGCGACCCTCGCAATAACTACATCGCCCGCATGGAATGGGCTCCAGGTGGCAACCCTGCCGCGAACGAATTAGCCATCGAACATCTCAATCGCCTGCAAAATACCAACGACGTCCTCCTGGCCGACGCTTCCACCGGCGCAGTCCAACAAATTTTCCGCGACCAGGACCCCGCCTGGGTGGACGTCAACGACGAAATCAAATGGATTCGCAACGGGAAGGAATTTCTCTGGCTCAGCGAACGCGACGGCTGGCGCCACGCCTACGCCGTCTCGCGCGACGGAAAAAATATCCAGCTCCTGACGCCCGGCGCCTACGACGTCATCAGCCTCGACGGCGTGGACGAGAAAAATGGCGAGCTCTACTTCATCGCCTCGCCCGAAAACGCCACGCAGCGCTACCTCTACCGCGTCCCGCTCGAAGCTTCCAGCGCATCAGCATCAAAAGCCGGCGCACCCGAACGCGTCAGCCCCGCCGACGCCCCCGGCACTCACATGTACGACATCTCCCCCGACGCCCACTGGGCGTTCCACATCTACTCCCGCGCCGACGTCACGCCCGTCACGGATCTAGTCGAACTCCCGATGCACAAAAGCGCCCGCATCCTCGAAGATAACCACGCCCTCCGTGCCAATGCCGCTCTGTTACTCACGAGCCCCACCGAATTCTTCAAAGTGGATATCGGCGACGGCGTCACTCTCGACGCCTGGATGCTAAAGCCCCCCAATTTCGATCCCGCAAAAAAATATCCGCTGCTCGTCTACGTCTACGGCGAGCCTGCCGCGCAAACCGTCGAAGACATGTGGGCCGACTGGAATTTCGATTTCCATCGCATCGTCGCCGACGCCGGCTACATCGTAGTCAGCTTCGATAATCGCGGCACCCCCGCCCCCAAAGGCCGCGCCTGGCGCAAAATATTCTACGGCGCGATCCATCCCGTAATCGTCAAAGACCAATCCGCCGCCCTGAAAGTTTTCCTGCAATCGCATCCCTACGCCGACCCCACCCGCGTAGCCCTCTGGGGCTGGAGCGGCGGTGGCAGCAGCACGCTCAATCTGATGTTCCGCTCCCCCGACCTATATAAAGTAGGCATGGCAGTAGCTCCCGTCCCCGATCTCCGCCTCTACGACACCATCTACCAGGAACGATACATGGGCCTCCCCCTGCAAAATGTAGAAGGCTATCGCGAAAGCTCCGCAATAAATTTCGCCGAAGGCCTGAAAGGCCACCTCCTCCTAGTCCACGGCTCAGGCGACGACAACGTCCACTATTCCGGCAGCGAACTCCTACTCAATCGCCTGATCGAACTAGACAAGCCAATAGACTTCATGGAATACCCCAACCGCACCCACGCCATAAACGAAGGCCCCGGCACCACCCTCCATCTTTACAGCCTGTTGCTGCGCTACCTCGAAGAACACATCCCGCCGACGCCACTCGCGCCGCAGCCGCAGTAACAAAATTCGCGCAATAAAAATCGGGTCCGTAGGGGCGCTGCTTGCTGCGCCCCAACTTGCCCGCACGTTCACACCTCCTCCGCGCCGTACGGGCAAGGCATGCCCTGCCCGCCTCGGCAAAATCGTCGCAACAGTTCAGGGAGTGCGGCGGCTTGCCGCCGCCTTGGTTCGGGGCGAGGCTTGCCTCGCCTGCTTTTCGAGGTTGACTTTGTGAACCGGACTACAGCGCAATTCACCCGGAGATTCGGCAGAGCCGAATCGAAGGGCTGCGCCGCAGCTTGCCTGGGCGTACAAATCTTTTCCGCACCGTAAGCGCACGGCAAGCTGCGCCCTCGTTCGCGAGATCGCCACAACGGTTCAGGGAGTGCGGCGGATTGCCGCCGCCTCGGTTCAGGGCGAGGCTCGCCTCGCCCGCCTTTCACCCACGCATACCCGCACGCATCGCGAATCTTGGAAATTGCGATAACAAGCTAACCACCGCAATCAACGCACTGGCACGCGTCAAAATCACCCACAAAATCAATGGTTCCGGCTGCGGGCCCCGAATTCACAGCGGTTTACGGAAAAGGCCTTTTCTTATGGGCCATTGACCGATCCCACGCAGGCGCCAATCAGAACTGTTCTTGCACGCCTAAGCGGCAGACTCGCCCGCTCGCACATTACGGAAATTGTCCGAAGATTTTTTCTTCCAGGCTCCAAGGTTGGGCGAAAACCACCAATTCCGCCGGCTGAGGCTGTCCATCGTATTTAGGTTTCCCACGCCCGCACTGATCACGACGATCCACGAGGCCACGCTTTAGGAGTGCGGCGGTGTCGACTTCCGAGTCTGAGCACCTATAGAAGTGCTTGCCGAAGCTATAGAACAGTTGCGCCGGGATTGATTCGCCCAGACAAAATCGGATGCCGCCCGCGGTATCGGTTTTCCCTTCGAAAAGGATTGGATAACTATCCGGCTTCACAAAGCTGAACACTTTGACCGCAACGCTGCGAAGGGGCTTCGCGTTCTTGGCGTTCAACACCCGCATCGAGACGCAATTGGTGTTTTGCGCTGCGCAATTCATCGCCATCGCGATTACGATAACGAGCGCATAGCTTCCGCGCATCGATGCGGTCGCTCTTGCTGCCTTCCTTGAGCAAAGCATTCCGGCGCGGATTACACACCACCAGCTTGGCTACCTGCGGCTTAATCAAGTCATACAACCAGGCGGCCCAGGTGCCTTCTTCGAAAGTCACATACAAACTTCCGCGCAGTCCTTTCAGAAAATCGCGAAGGGCGCTGGCCTTGGTTTCGATCGTGCATTCCATCACCAGCTTGCCCGAGGAATTTAGAACTGCGATGCAGATCGCTTCCTTGTGCACATCCATCCCGATATACTTCACGTTATCCATACAGGGCGCTCCTTTCTGAGCTAGGTTCGAGTCGAACACTCAAAACCTACTCCAACAGGGGCGCCCTTTTATATTGCGTCGCGTTATCGGAAACTTAAAAAACGACTTGTCCGGTTTTGGGCGTTAAAATCAGGTACACCTTTCCGTAAGGGCAGATTGCGGCTCCGCTTCTTCGGGGAGGACTTGGTCGAATACACCGCGTCGTCGGGCTTCCAGAATGCAAACCGCCCGTGGTCAACATCAACTTCGAGCCTTGGAACGAAGCCAATACGCCCAAATTCAGCTTCCAACTCTCCGCGATTGGCACAATCCGCAAAATGAATCACATGTTGCGCCGCAATCACATCTCCGTAATTTTTCTGGTTGTTCTGTTTGGCGAGTTCCAACGTTGTTTGCGGGGAATTTCCTATCTGATATGCGTGGATGTCGTGGTCTAAAGCGTAGGTGTGGATTCGCCAACACCCGTTCGCACCAAACCACCATTGAAGAGTATCGGGAACGTCGTTCGGGCCTTCCACAGAGAGTTCTATGTCCCGAGAGTAGCTGCTCTTTACGGTGAGTACAGCGAGGAAAAGAATGCCGCGCATACCTCATCCTACCCGAATTCTCCGCGATTGAATGCCAGTGCCTGATTTGTTCTATAAAAGCAGTTGACTGCGTCTACGGCACAGTCACTGGTGCCAGAAACTTGTCTCGAGTTCCCATAATCTGGAAAATCTAACCGCGGATTCGGTTCGGCAAGCTAAGGCCGAACCCCCATTGGTGCTTTGTGCCCGGATAAAAGCATGGCTCCGGTACTGGCGATCGCTGGCATGGTGGCAAGGATTATCGATCCTGATGGTCCTTTGACCCCGTTGGAGAGGTTTCTCAACCTATCGTCACCGGGCCGAACCGGATCCCATCTTTCGCTGAGGAGGGATGGTGATGGCAAACCAGAAACTGTGGAGGAACCGGAAGGAGAGAAAGGAGTGGGCGCGGCGGTTGCAGTCCGAGGACCCGGGACTAGAGGTAGTCCATCCGCAAGCGGCGGGGATCGATGTAGGAAATGGCGCACATTACGTCGCAGTGCGGCCGGACCGTGATCTGGAACCCGTGCGACGTTTCGAGTGTTTCACGGCGGATTTGTATCGATTAGCGGACTGGTTACAGCAGTGCGGAGTGAAGACCGTGGCTATGCAGTCCACCGGAGTGTATTGGATCCCCATCTACGGAATTCTTGAAGAGCGTGGTTTTCATGTGTATTTGGTCAACGCTCGACACACGAAGAACCTACCGGGGCGCAAGAGCGATGTGCAGGAGAGCCAGTGGTTGCTGAAATTGCATACCTACGGATTGTTGAACAACTCTTTCCAACCACCTTCGGAGATTCGCGTCCTTCGTACTTACTGGCGACAACGGGGAGAGCATGTGCAGGGGGCGGCGACGTGCATTCAACGTATGCAGAAAGCTTTGACGCAGATGAATGTGCAAATAGCGAATGTGATCAGCGACGTAAGTGGTCTGACTGGACAAACCATCATTCGAGCGATGGTGGCCGGAGAACGCGATCCGCAGAAATTAGCGGAACTTAGTGATCCGCGAATTCATGCCAGTCGAGAGGAAGTTGCCAAAAGTCTGGAGGGCAACTGGCGCCCGGAGCTGCTGTTTGTATTGCAGCAGGAAGTAGAGATGTACGATACCTATCAGCGACGGATTGCCGAGTGCGACCAGCAATTGCAGAAGCATCTGGCGAGCTTCGTAGGCACGGTTCCACCCCAGGCAACCGAAACGGAAGCCAAGAGGAAGAAGTCAAAGCCGGCCAAGAATGCTCCGCGATTTGAGCTTCACAGCGAGTTGCGACGCATCACGGGAGTAGATCTAACGCGGATCGATGGCATCGACGTGATGGTAGCCCAAACTTTAATCAGTGAAGTGGGGCTGGACATGGGCCGGTGGAAAACCGAGGCGCACTTTTCTTCGTGGCTGGGATTATGCCCGGACAACAGCACCAGCGGAGACAAAGTGCTGTCCCGAGGGACCCGGCGTGTGGCCAATCGCGCGGCCACAGCGTTGCGGATGGCTGCCGTCACTTTGATGCGCAGCCGCACCTACCTCGGTGCGCAATACCGACGACTGCGCACTAAGCTCGGTGCTCCCAAAGCCATCACGGCCATGGCCCACCGGCTTGCCCGGCTGGTCTATCGAATGTTGAAGTTTGGTCAGCAATACGTGGACAAAGGTGCTGAGTACTATGAGCACAGATACCGCCGACAACAGATCGAATTCCTCAAAAAGAAAGCAAGCAAACTAGGCTTCCAAATCACACTCGCACAAACGTGAAGAGGTTTCTGGAGAGGGGAAGTCAAGAAAAAACACTTCCGCATCGGCCGGAATTTTTCTTGCTTCGCAGCCCACTTGATTGAGCAGGATCTGTTCTGACCGTCCGCACCATGTGCTCGGTTGCTGGACACCTTGGCCCAGCGATTGGGGTTTTCTCTACCAGCGGTTTTCATCGCTTCTGCGCAACGAAGCCTGACCGCCTCTCTCAGTCGCTGTTTACAGCCAAGATATTTCTCAGTGGTCTGCACCGAGACGTGGCCAAGAAGGAACTGAATTTGTTCCAGCTCGCCTCCAGCGCTGTGGCAGAGACGCGCACACGACCGTCGAAGGTCATGTGGCGCGAGTTTTGTAATTCCTACCTTGGCGGCGTACTGCTTGACAACATGCCATACCACTTTTTCGGTCATTTCGGTGCCCCAAATTGTACCCGTCCGACAGACGCAACGAAATAACCGCCCGTGCGTGACATTAGAGGCTGCCAGCCAATCGTCAACGGTTCGCTTAACCCAAGAAGGCACCGGGACGGTTCGAACGTGGCCGCCTTTGCCAATCAGGTCGATGATGGCCCAGTGATCCTCGCGGCGTTGGAAATGATCGACGGTCAGTTCAGTCAACTCGCGACGCCGTATATTGTCACCGATGGATAAGTATTATACAAATAACTATCCGTCGGTGCTAGTTTCAGTCAGTACTTCATCGCTAGGATCATACATTGGCTCACCCAATCGTTAGCGGCCTTGCGCACGAAATTCTCCAGGGCAGGAAACTCGTTGTTTTGGCAGGAGCAGGGCTCTCGATGGCCGTGCCAACCGAGATGGATGGCGGCGCTGACGTTGCAGCCCGTGTCGTGACCGAAGTCAGGGCGGATACACCGGACTTTCCGGAACTCGACGATCCCGGTCTAGTCTACGACGAAATGTTCAGAAGAAGTGCACAAGCAGGAATTGGCAGGTTTGTTCGGATCGTTCAGCAAGTTGGGTTTGCCAACTACCCTGTAAACGAAGGTCACAAGGCCATCATCAGATTGTTCCTGGAAGGGGCTATTGAGCAGGTTTATTCCTTAAACGTTGATCCGCATCTGGAAAACTGTTCCAATTCGATCATTCTGAACGCTGGCTGGGCCGACACTCAGAATATTCATGGCACGACTGGAACCCACGCGATGTGCTATCGATATGGCCTGGACGCGGTTGACTGCCCACCCAGACGCTGAGCAGCTTGTGGCTTCACTACAGAGCGATGTTGAAGGGAACACGAGTGATGAGACTCGGTAGCATAGCGCTCCGCAATTTCCGTGGATATTTCGAGAGGAAGGAAGTGCCCTTTTCACCCAACCTCACGATTCTTCTCGGTCCCAATGGCTTTGGCAAGTCAACCATCCTAGATGCATTTGAATGGCTGCTGAGTGGACAGATTGCGAGGTACGAGCGGCGCGATGAAGCCCGACGTGATGAATTCATCCGACACGTCGATTCAGCGGAAGAGCCCTTCGTGGACGCAACGGTTGAAGAGGACGGTCAGACTTACACCTTTCGGAGAGAGAGAAGGTCGCGCGAAAGGAGCGTGCTCAAAGTCAAGCAGGCCTCTGAAGATTGCTTCCCAATCCAACGTGCAGAAGGAACTCGACCAGCTGCAAAGGGGCTTGAGTGCAGAGCGAGAGGGATTGAAGTTCCTTGAAGACGAGATTGAGCCACTGCAATTGCAACAGGATAGAGTCAAAAAGCTCAAAGAGGAACTGCTCGGATTGGAGTCTGAATTCACTCAGGGGGCGACCTCGATCGGGTTGGCAACTGATTTTGGTGACGTGTTTCGATTCGAAGATATTCAACGAGAAGTCACAAGCGAGCTGTCTCGTCTTGCCAATCGAAGAAGTCGCTGTCTTGCTCGGCCATTCAGACATCAAGATCACGCAACGACATTACAACCCCTGGGTGCGTGCGCGCCAAGAACAACTTGAGGCTCACGTCCAGCGGGCGAACGCATTCGACCCGATTCTAGAGTCGATGGGTACGCAGGCGGTACGCAAGGAGGAAGAGATAAAACCTAACTTACTCAAAATAGACGGGAAACGGATGGTGCCGGCTGTGGGACTCGAACCCACGACCTAGGGATTATGAGACCCTCGCTCTACCTCTGAGCTAAACCGGCCCGAAGCAATCATTGATGCTAAAGGTTCGCTCCGCGGAGTGTCAAGACGCAGAACTGCAGGCAGCGCACCAGTCTCCGATGGCGCGACTTACCGGGCACTTGAGACAGAGTAAGCCTGCAGCAAGGTTATTCTCGGCGGTCGATGCGATGGCAACGGGAGCGTGGTAGCTTCTCAAAAATCGCGGGGAAACGTAAAAAGAGAGGGGCTGCAGCCTTCCGGCAGCCCCTTTTACTATGCAGGGCCTTTTATCAGCAGCGCACCGCGTCTAGCGACGCGCAGCCTGTAACAATGGTGCTTACTTGGGGCGCCACTCGATCAAGGGCTTGGTTGGTTCCATCTTCTTCGATTTCTTCAGGGTTTTCTTGGCCATTTTGTTCTCCCTCACTTGATTTGCCCCGTAGGGCTTGGACGTGTTATATGCAAAGGGGTCGCCAAAGTCCACAATAAATGGTGAACACCTAAGAAGCGGCTTTTGAGCGACATGCCAGACCACCGAGGTTCACGCCGACTCCCTACGAATGAGCGCGCGCGTTGAATTCCTCAGCGGATGTTGATAATTTCAACGGGACTAACGCGAATTCACAGCCAAGTGAAGTTATTTCGATAAATCCCATTGCCCTGTTTCACGGTTTACACGAGAAATTCATTCTCACCGCGCATACAATCGCCCGATGCACATCCTCACAGCGCTCCTGGCGATTCTCCTCCTAGCTGGTTCCGCCGCAGCGCAACAGTTAGTGTCCTTTCCCACCCAGGACGGAGGCATCGTCTACGCCGATCTGTGCGGTGGCGAAGGTGAACGCGGGGTCGCCCTGGCGCAGAGGCCGTTTCACCAAAGAGAGCTGGGCGAAACCGGCGCGGGTCTTGGAGAAGGCCGGATTTCGTGTGCTGGCTATAGATTTTCGCGGGCGCGGCCAGTCGCGCGGACCGCAATCGAAGTCTGACGACGATGGAGTCGAATACGACGTGCTGGCCGCAGTACGCTACCTGCACAAGAATGGCGCGAAAACCGTATCGGTAGTCGGTGCAAGTTTTGGCGGCGAAGCGGCCGCCGACGCCTCGATCGACGCTGAGCCAGGTGAAATAGACCGACTGGTCTTGCTGGCCGCTTATACCTACCGTCCGCCCGAAAAGATGAAGGGTCGCAAACTATTCATCGTAGCCCGCGACGATGCAAACAGTGACGGCCCGCGCCTGCCAAAGATTCGCGCGAATTACGAAAAGGCCACGAGCCCGAAAGAGTTGATCATCCTAGATGGCTCTGCGCACGCGCAGTTCCTGTTCGATACAGATCAGGGCGACCGGCTAATGCGCGAGATTCTACGATTTCTGTCCGAGCCATGAACGCGCGTGGGAGGTCCAACGCCCCAGCGCCGGAGGCGCGGCATAAGTTAGCCCGGCCCGGAAGGGCCGGGAAAAAAACAGGCGCGCAGCGCCTTCCTTTCGCGGCGCATTTACCGCGAAGTTTTCGAGTCGCCGTGCTCGATCCGCGCGCCACTCGCCCCGCCCGCTCAATTCGTACGCCCCCCGCCGTAGTTTCGGGTTCCGCCCACCCACCGTCTATGCGAGGATGCACGCACCGTGGCCACAATTTCCCCGACCGCGAACGCAGAACACGGCCTACAACGCCAACTCGGCCTGCGCGACCTGGTCCTCGCGCAAGTCCTCTGCGTCGTCGGCAGCGGCTGGGTCGGCGTAGCCGCGGAATTAGGCCGCGCCCAGGCCCTCACCTGGATCGCCGCCATGCTGCTGTTCTATTTTCCGATGGCTGCCGTGGTCATCGCCCTCAACCGCATCATGCCCCTCGAAGGCGGCCTGTACGTCTGGGCGCACCGCGCCTACGGCGGACTCGGCGGTTTTCTCACCGCATGGAATCTCTGGTTTTACGGGTTCGCGGTAACCGCGGCGATTCTTTACGCCGTTTCCACCGAGCTGGCTTACTTGATTGGTCCCCGCGCCGCATGGCTCCCGGAAAATCATCTGGTCTCTTTCGCAATCGTCGGCTCCATCGTCGCAGCCATCACGCTCGCGGCGGTACGAGGACTCCAGTGGGGCAAATGGATTCACAACCTCGGCGGGCTCGCCATGATTACCGCGTTTGCCGGTCTGATCCTGCTGCCGCTCTGGGCGCTCTGGCGCCATCCCTCGGGCTCGTCAGCGATCTATCACGGTACGCAGTTTGCTCTCGCGCTGCCCCCGCTCAACCCGCGCTCGCTGGCCCTGTTCGGCCAAATGCTCGTCGGCGCGCTCAGCGGCCTCGAATACATCGCCATTTTTGCCGGCGAATCCCGTCAGCCCGCCCGCAACATCTCACGCTCGGTGTGGATCGCTTCTCCCATCATCTGCGCCATGTTCATACTCGGAACAGGTTCCGTCGTGGCCTTCGCCACGCCGGGACGCATTGACCTCATCGCTCCCATCCCGCAAACGCTGCGCATTGCTCTCGGCACTTCCGGAATCGGCAACGCCCTCGCCATCGTTGCCATTCTGCTCGTGCAACTGAGGCTCTTGGGCGCGTCGAGTTATCTCTTCACGGGAGTCACGCGCCTGCCCATGACCGTCGGCTGGGACGATCTCCTCCCCGCATGGTTCACGCGTTTGCATCCGCGCTGGAAGACGCCCGTGAATTCGATTCTGTGCACCTTCGCTCTCATTTTGCTGCTGGTGGCTCTCGCCAACGTCGGCGTGCACGCCCAGGAAGCATTTCAGGTGCTCTCGAATGCCAGCTTCACCCACTACGAGCTGATGTACATGGCCATGTTCGCCATCCCCATCGTAGGTGCGGCAACCTTGCGCAAATCCCTGCCACGATGGCTGAAGTGGGTTGCACTCGCAGGCTTCTGCGCCTCGCTCTTCAGCCTGCTCCTCTCCACCTATCCCTTCGTGGATGTAGTGAACCCACTCGCCTACGCCGCCAAAATCGCCGGCACAGTTCTTCTCAGCAATACCATAGCCGTAATTTTCTACAAGCTCCGCACCAGACGCATCCACCAGCGCTAAAAAAGGGAGAAACGACTGGCACACCCGCACCAACTGAACGCGCAGCAGCAAAATAACAGCAAGGCAAGATCTATATGGAGTGCGGCGGCGCGCCGCCGCTTTCGCCAAACCCAACGCCGGCAAGTTCGCTAATCACGCCGGCGAAAAACGCACCGAAACTCAACCAACCGGCGCAACCAGCAGATTTTCGACGCTCTCTACAACTTGCGCCAAACCGCCCGCCTTCGAGAGCACCGCATCCACCTGAAAAACATCCGTCACGCTCTCGGAAAGTTCCTCGGCGTACATCGTCAAAAAGACGATCCGAATCCTCGGCTGTGCGTAGCGCAGAATCCCCGCCACTTCGATGCCATTCAGCCCCGGCATCCTCACGTTCAGAATCGCCAAGTCCGGCGCCATTTCCTTGGCCTTTGCCACCGCTTCCTCGCCATTGCATGCTTCACAGATCTTGAAATCTGTTTCGCGCTCGAGCGACCGGCGCATCACCGCTCGCACTCTCTCACTGTCATCGGCAATTAGAATTGTTCTGGGTTTGCTCAAGCCCTGCTGACGAGGTAACACCCCACCAAGGCTCACGGTTTTTCTCCTTACTTTATGACACCAATGATTGTAGCGCGCCCGACAATACGGCAATTCATGTAGCTGGTCTTAGGCTTCCGTCTCCGCGTGCATCGCTCGATTCCGCCTCTACCCGTCGCTTGCCGCGCAATGATATAGTTCATTGCATGACGCCGCTCGCCACTACGCGCGCCAAATCAACAGTACTCGCCTTCGTTTTACTCACTCTGCTTTACGGCTCCACGTGCTCCGCCACCTGCGCCCTGAGCGCCTGTCCGAGTGATGCCCAAAACGCCGCCACTCACGACTGCGATCACAACGCCTCCGTCCCCGCGCACCAGCAAATTCCGCAAAATCCCGATTGCCCCAAGCACCACCACCCAACTTTCGACGCCGTAAGCACCGACGCACTCGCGCAGTCTCAATTAACCAGCACGAATCGTGCCACCACAAACCAATTGCTCGTCATCACCACGCCTAACGAAGCCTACGCCGTCTCCTCGCATGCGCCGTTCTCCGATCTCGCTCCTCCTCCGGATCTCAATTCCGCTCTGTATCGAAAGTTTTCCGTGCTCCGCATCTAATCCCGCGCTTTAACGCCTAGCGAAGAAAGTAATCCGCGCCGCACCACGTGCCGCGGAATCGCCATGAACGCACCGCGACTCTCGCAAACACGCACGAGCCGGCGCTTCACAACCAATCTTCACCATCAGGAGAAAATATGAACAAGACCCGCCGCAATTTCCTGCAAAGCGCCGCGCTATTAAGCGCCGGCGCACTCACCAAAGCCAGCCCAGCGCAATCCGCGCAAGCGCCAATCAATAAATCCCAGCAGCGCCGCGCCACCACACAAAAATATCTTCCAGTCCAAACTCCCGACGTCCCCAACCTCCCGCACGAAATGGACAACGGCGTCAAAGTCTTCCACCTGGTAGCCGAACCAGTAAAACAAGAAATCTTCCCCGGCAAGATCCTGAATCTCTGGGGTTACAACGGTTCCGCCCCCGGCCCCACCATCCAGGTCACGCAAGGCGACCGCGTCCGCATCATCGTGGACAATCACCTCCCCGAACCCACTTCCATGCACTGGCATGGCTTCGACATACCCTTCGCCATGGACGGCGGCCCCGGCCTCTCGCAAGACGCCATCCTCCCCGGCGGCCGTTTCGTCTACGAATTCACTCTGCAGCAGGAAGGCACTTACTTCTATCACTCGCACATGGCCATGCAGGAAATGATGGGCATGATCGGCGCGTTCATCATGCATCCGCAAGAACCCTACGACCCGCCCGCCGACCGGGACTTCGCCATCATTCTCCAGGAATACGCGGTCCTCCCCAACAATCCCACTCCCAATTCCATGAACATGGAATTCAACTGGCTCACCATGAACGGCAAATCCGGCCCCGCCACCACTCCGCTAATCGTCCGCCTAGGCGATCGCGTCCGCCTCCGCCTCATCAATCTCGGCATGGACCATCACCCCATCCACATGCACGGACATCAATTCGTAATCACCGGCACCGAAGGCGGCCGCCAACCGCAATCCACCTGGGGACCGAACAACACGGTTCTAGTCGGCGTAGCGCAAGCCCGCGCCGTCGAATTCCTCGCCACCAATCCCGGCGACTGGATGATTCACTGCCACATGCCGCACCACATGATGAACCAGATGTCCTCGATGGCCGGCCCGCTAACGCGCCGCGCCGGAATGCCCGCCGGCGCAGGCATGGAAGAAGGCATGGGCACGCCCCGCGGCGGGAGCGCCACGTCGGAAGAATACGGCGCCAGTCTCGGTCGCGGCATGGGCGCCAGCTCGAATCTCGCCCAACCGACGAGCAACGGCCCACTCACGCAACAACACGTCGCCGAACCCAACGCGCCGGCGATGCAGATGCCAAACACGCAACCGCACACGCAAATGAACATGCAAATGCAAATGGCCAACGCCGACGTCAGCAAAGACGCCAACTCCGTCCCCGGCTTCCCGCAAGACGCCTTCATGGAAAGCCCCGCCATGGCCATGGACGCCGCCGTCGCCAAACCCGAAACCTACAACCTCCGCCCCGGCTGGAGCGGCTACATGCAAGGCATGATGACGCTAATCCGCGTCCTCCCGCCCGACCAATACGACCACATCGTCAACCTGCGCGAAAAGCAGCGCACAGAAAATCCAGCCGCGACGCCCAACATGCCGGACCACCATGAAAAATAGCGAGATCTATTTCCTAACCGACACGCCGGAAGGACGGGAATGCTGCAACACCCGCGACCTCAGCCAAGGGTTCGTAGGGGCGCTGCTTACTGCGCCCCAGCTTGCCCGGGCGTCAACACCTCCACAACGCCGAATGAAAACGTCACACGGGAGATTTGCCATGACCACACGAAATCTGCTTCGCACCGCAGCGCCACGAATCGTCTGCGCACTCGCCCTCGCGCTTTCGCTCGCAAATATCGCTCCAGCGCAATCCGCGCCAAATCCCGCCCCCACCCTCAACCTCGACCAACTCCAACAAATCGCGCTGAAGAATAATCCCACTCTCGCCCAAGCCCAAGCCGGCGTACGCGCCGCCGCCGGACGCACGCGCCAAGCCGGCCTCCCGCCCAATCCCACCATCGGTTACATGGGCGAAGAAATTCGCGGAGGCTCCTACGGCGGCGGCCAGCAAGGCGTCTTCGTGCAGCAAGACGTAATTCTCGGCAACAAACTCGGCCTGGCGCGAAAAGTTCTAGCCGCCGAAGGCGACCAAGCGAAAGCCGAAGCCGCCGAACAGCGCCTGCGCGTCGAAAATGGCGTGCGCATCGCCTTCTACCAATCACTCGCCGCGCAAGAAATGGTCGAGACACGCAACAAACTCAGCGCCCTGGCCCAAGACGCCGTCGAAACCACGCGCCAACTCTTCAACGTCGGCCAGGCCGACCAGCCCGACGTCCTCCAAGCCCAAGTAGAAGCCGACCAAGCCGCCCTGGCCGCACTCACCGAGCAGCAGGAACAACAGCGCGCCTGGCGCGTCCTCGCAGCCGTAGTCGGCCAGCCCGATCTTCCGCTAGCGCGCCTAGCCGGCAACCTCGCAGACTTGCCCGACGTAAACGCCGCCGCAATCCTGCAAACAATTCTGCGCGACAGTCCCGCCGTGAAAATCGCGCAGCTCGGCATCACTCGCGCCGACGCCGAAATCGCCAGCGCCCGCCGCGCCGCAATCCCCGATTTATTCGTCCGCGCCGGTTACGCCAATAATCTCGAACAGGTCAATCCCGGCCACCCGCAATCCGTCGGCTCCGAAGCCTTCGCCGAACTCGGCGTGAATCTCCCCCTCTTCAATCGCAATCAAGGCAACATCGCAGCCGCCACCGCCGATCGCGAACGCGCCGCCGCCGAAGTCCAGCGCGTCGCGCTAGTCCTCCGCCAAATGGCCGCGCCCGTTCTCCAGGACTACGCCAGCTCCCGCGCCATAGCCCAGAATTACCAGTCCACCACGCTGCCCCACGCCCGCCAGGCCTACGACCTCTACCTCCAAAAATATAACGAAGGCGCGGCAGCCTATCCCCAGGTCCTGATCGCTCAAAGAACTCTCTTCCAACTAGAATCCAGCTACATAGCAGCCCTGGAAAACGTCCAAATCAACGCCGCCACCCTCCAAGGCCTCCTGCTAACCGACGGCCTCGACCTACCAGCCGCGCCAGGCGAACTAGACCGCCCAGTCCGCGAAATCAACTTGCCAGTCCCAGAAAATCCCAGCGGCCGCCAATGATTCGTGAGTGATGCGTGTTAATTGCTGAAACATGACTCGTGATTTGTGAATCGCGAGCACGCAATCCAGCGCCAGTTCGTTGACTTGCTCGCCAAGGCAAAATAATATCCAGCCGTTGAGCAGGAATTCTTCCAAAACATGCCGCTGATAACCATGGTGTTCACGGACGTGGTCGAGTCCAGCGCCGCCAAGCGCGATATCTCGCTCGGAAGAGACAATCGCGAGCGCGACCGCGCCTACCTGGACCAAGTCCAAACTCCGCACTTCGAACTCGTCCGCGAGTGTTGCCGTGCTCACGGCGGACGGGAAGTCAGCACCATGGGCGACGCTTTCTTCTTGGCGTTCGACGACCCCACTCAAGCCGTCCGCTGCGCCGTTAATATCCAGCGCCAGCTAGCCGAAAACACGATCCCAACCCCACGAGGTGCGCTGCGTCTGCGCATCGGCATTCACTCGGGATTCCCGGAATTTTTCCAGGATAGCTGGCACGGCACCGACGTAGATACCGCCTCGCGGGTGGAAGCTGCGGCAACGGCGAACCAGATTCTCATGTCGTCACGGACCTACGAACTGGTCCGGCAAATGACCGACGTAAAGTTTTACCCCCGAGGCGAATTCGCGCTGAAAGGCGTCGATCGCACGGCGCTATGGGAGGTGGCTTGGGACACCAAAGGCCCCAGGCGAATGGCGCTTCCGCCGCTCGAGGTTAGCCGCCGGCGGAAACGAAATCTGCGCATCGCCGGAGCAATTGCGGTGACTCTGCTCGCCGTGACCACCGGCGTGTATTTGTATCGCAGTTACGAATCCGGCCACCTGATCATGCCCACGAGGCCCAGGCCGGCTGTGGCTGTGATGGATTTCAAAAATCTTGCCAAACCGGATGTCGAATGGCTCTCCAACGCGCTTCCGGAAATGCTCAGTACGGAATTGGGCTCTACCGACGCTCTGCGTACGATTTCTCCGGACGATGTTGCCACCACCAAAGCCGATCTGGCGATCATCATCGTCCCGGCTTTCAACAGCGCCACGCTTGCAAAAATCCGCCGCATCCTTCACTCCGAATATGTGATTTCGGGCGCCTATGTCGCGATGGGGAATCAGCCGAACGATTCGATCCATGTGGACATCCACGTCCAGGATGCTGATTCTGGCGAAACAATTGCCTCTTTCGGCGAAGACGGCACGATTGGCACGCTGCATGAGGTTCTCAGAAAGGCGGTCGCGGATGTTCTCCCCCGCCTCGGCGTGCGGGCTCAGCAAGCGAGCGGGAACCCTGACACCGCGGCCGCGCTGCCCTCCGACCCGGAAGCCCTGCGGCTCTATACCGATGGGCTTGCCCGGCTGCGCGCATTCGACGCTCTCGGCGCGCGCGATTCTCTGCAGCGGTCTATCGCGCTTGCCCCCGATTTTGCACTGCCGCACTTTGCGTTGGCGCGCGCGTGGAAGTTACTCGGCTACGACGAACCGGCTCGTAACGAGGCCAAGAAGGCCGTCGAACTCTCGAGCAATCTGCCGCCTCGGGACCAGCGCTCCATCGAGGCCGAATACCACGAGCTGAACTCTCAATGGGACCAAGCCATCGCCATCTATCGGTCTCTTGGGGTTATCTACCCGGACGAACCGAACTATGCGCTACTTCTCGCGAACGCCCAAACCTCCGCAGGCAAGGGGCAACAAGCCCTAGGCACGCTGGCGGCGCTCGCGAAAGAGCCTCAAATGAAAGACGATCCACGCGTGGATCTATACGTCGCCTTGGCCGCCGAATCGCTCTCGGATGTCCACAAACAGCGCGATGCGGCCGAGTCCGCTGCCGAGAAGGCCACCCAACAAGAGTCCCGCCTTCTCGCGGCCCACGCCTACTGGCAACTCTGCAGCGCCTATTACGCCCTCGGCGAATTTCAAAAGGGCGAATCCGCGTGTAATGCATCGAGTAGCGCCGCTCCGTTCGACGATGAGATCAAGGCGCGGACGCAAACCGTCCTTGGAAACATCATGCTCGCGCAAGGTCACAACACTGAAGCGATGGAAATGCGTCAGCAAGCGCTCGACACGGCTCGTAAAATTGGCTCCCAAAAAGATGTAATCGGCGCGCTGGTAAACCTCGCGAATCTTGTCGATCAAGAAGGAAATTCCAGCGGCGCAAGGAAGGACTACGAAGACGCCATCGAAATCGCTCGCGAAATCGGGGATAAGCAGCAGCTGGCCACTCTGCAGTTCGACTTGGCCGCAAATTACTACACCCAGGGTGAATACTCGGCAGCAGCCGCGCTCTACCATCAATCATTGCAGAACGCGCAGGAAATCGGCGATCAGGGAGGAATCGCATCCGGGCTGCAGAGTTTGGGACTTCTTTCTTTTGAACTCGGCGATTTGTCCGATGCACGCAAGAACGTAGACCAGGCAATTAAAATCTCGCAGGCGGCCGACCTGCAAGACCTCCAAGCGCTTTCTTTGGGCACGCTTGGAGATATTCAAATGGCGCAAGCCGATCTATCAGGCGCCCGCAAAAGTTACGAAGCCAGCTTGAAGCTCTCGCTCCAGCGCGGCGACCAAGCCGCCACTGCCAGCGCCCGCACGTCGCTGGCGCGGCTGTCGCTGGAACAAGGGAATGCTGAGGAGTCGGAGAAACTTGCGAGGCAAGCCATCGAAGAGCTGCAGTCGGGCGGCCTCGTCGATTACCGGGCCGATGCTGCAGGTGCACTAGCCGGAGCGTTGCTGGCCGAGGATAAAGTTGCGGACGCTCAGGCGGCAATCAACAATGCCATGGGTATCGCCGCTCAAGATCGCACTGTCAGAATGTCCCTCGCGATAATCGCAGCTCAAGTTAGAGCCCGAAACGGCAAGACGGCTGAGGCACAGGAGAGCCTCAACGCGACCCTGCGGGAGGCCACTCAACTGAAACTGATTGGTTTTGAGTTGGAAATCGAGCTGGCACGAGCGGAAACCAAACGGGGGGCCGATCCGAAAGCAGCGAGCACCGATTTGCGGGCGGTGGAGCGTGATGCGAAGGGCAAAGGATATTTGCTGATTGCCGTCAAGGCGGCGCGGCAAACCCAGTCCTCGGCGAAGTAAGCAACTGCGTTTCTCTCGGCTGAAACGAGCGCTCGCGTAGTCGTTCAGGGGGCCAGTGACGCGCACTGACTCTCAGTGGCGCATCTGAACGCGCAAAACATCCGTATCCGTTCCCGTAATGTTCAAAGTGTTGCGCAGTACTAGGAGACCCGTCTCCGCACTGCTGTCTGTATCACCAGCATTCGCTAGTAGTTATTGGACGGCGAACCTCCCAACATTGCTTTCCGGGATGGTTTTTGGATTGCGTGGCCCATTACAGGCTTCCTGCCAGTGTGCGAATTTCCTTCAAAAGGGGGATCTAATGAGAAGTATTTTCAGAGGAGCCGTGGTTCTTGGGGCTATTTTGATCTGCTTCGCATCGGCCTATGCTAATTCCATCCCGAACAAGAAGAATTCAAGCTACGGGGAAAACCCGCCTGGAATTGTTGACTACACGTCCGTAGCAAATGTCGGCGACCTTACTGCCGGCACATTGCTTATCGATACCGCGCCGCCTACTGGGTTCGAGGAAGAGATTGTGTGTCCCTTTAGTACGGGCTGCGTACCCGGGGACAACGATTCCGCGCTCTTTCTCCAGTTACTGGGGACGCCGACGCCCAGTGAGCAAATCGTTTTAAACTTTGGCACAGGCGTGACTGTTGATGCCGTCTCATTGCTCCTCTGTGATCCGACTTTTGTTTCTGGTACCTACTGCTTGGCGACCGCGCCCGGCAGCACTTGCAGCTACAATTACACTCCCGGCGCAACAGGCCAGTCGGTCACTATAACGTTGCCAGGCACTGCGGGATGTATCCCTGCAAATTTGGTATTTTCAATTGACGAAAACGTCGCAGCTGGAAGTTCGCCGAGTTTTGCGAGCGTTGGGAACGTTCCGGCTCCAGAACCGGCATCGCTTCTGCTGTTAGCAGGCGGTCTGTTGTCACTGCTGGGCCTTTCCACGTGGCACTCGAGGAAGCAGCGTTCCCGACGCATGTCGCTGGCCTAGGCCGGTGGCCTTTTTACAACGCCACGCTGGCTTATCCGATGCACCTCCGCGTGGAGCATGACCAAGTCGGACTATGCCGCCGAGTCATATGCCCGTGAAGCTGATCGAGTTTTTTGGGTTTGCCTTCACGGTTCGGATCCCACATCACTCTGCCCGTTCGCGAAGGGTGCCAGCTTGCGTGTGTGAGCTCCGTCTTGGCCCTCATCGGGCATTCCGTCACTAACGCTCCGCAAAACTTGCTCGTTATCGTGGCCAAAATGCTACGATAACTTAACCTGAAGCGCAGCCCCGCATCGCGACTTAGATGCTGTGGTGGGTACTCCCTGATTTTCGATTTTGCTTGGAGCGCGGACGTGGAAATCACCCTCAACATCCCCGACGATCTCGCCCGGCAGGTTGCCCGTGAAGGCCGGGACCCAGCTAGGGTTGCTCTCGAAGCGTTAGCCCTTGAAGGCTACCGCGCGGAGTTACTGTCGGAATCTGCGGTTCGCCAGATGCTGGGCTTCGACACCAGGATGGAAGTGCATGCCTTCCTGAAGGAGCACGGCGTGCACCTTCATTATGATCTCACCGATCTCGAGCAAGATCGCGCAACCGCGCAAAAGCTTCGCGAAAAGCTCTTAAACGAAGGACCTCTCGGCAAGCGCCTTCCGGAATGATCGTTGTCGCAGACACCTCTCCGATCAACTATCTGGTCCTAATCGAAGAGATTGATGTCCTGGCGAAGATGTACGGGAAGGTTGTAATCCCGCCCGCAGTGCGAGATGAACTCTTGCGCCCTTCTGCGCCCGCAATCATTCGCGGTTGGATTGGGCAAATGCCCTCTTGGCTGGAAGTTCATGCCCCCGCGAACGCGCCCGACGCATCCTTGGCGGAGTTGGACCCAGGGGAACGTGACGCCATTTTGCTAGCAGGGGAGCTCCGGGCCGATCAGTTGATCGTTGACGACCGGCAGGGACGACGCGCGGCTGAACGCCGCGGCATCCCGGTCATGGGCACTCTCGGAGTACTGCGGGAGGCTGCAGGGCTTGGCTTACTGGATCTTCCGCTCTCTGTCGAACGCCTTCAACGCACTAGCTTCTATATTGCTCCGGAAATTCTGGCGCGCCTCATAAAAGAGGTGTCTTAAACAGCTCGCCGCGAGAGGTCCAGCTAGTACTAGTCCTGTCCCTCAACCGTCCTTCCGTCCAATACTCCCCGAATCTCCAATGTGCTAACGTCATTCAGGAGTTAACAAAATGAAAAGATTTCGCAGATCGCGCGATGATGGACGTTTGGCTCTAACCACCCTGCAAAACCCCACCCTCGAAGTCCGCAGCCGCTCTGAATTGATCGCAGCCGCCCAAAAAAACGTCGCGGAAGAAGCCTGCCCGCCGACGCGGGACGCCGCCGCCCCCGAAGTGTCCCCCGTGCAAAATTCCGCTTCCCCAGCAGAAGTGCTCGAACCGCAACCGGACTCGCCAGAACCATCCCCAGAAACACGCCCGCGAAAACCAAACCCATTTCCCATCCGCATGGAAGTCCGCACTCAACCGTCGGGTGAAATGGAATTTCGCTACGTCCTGGGCGAAAGAGAGCCTCCTCCCTTCGCGCCGATCCGCGACGCGGCCACCCGCGCCAGGCTCGCCAAACACTTCACAGAGGAACGCGCCAAAGCTTCCCAGCTCGCCGCAACCGAACCACCCGCCTCGCCTATTTCTTCGAGCTACCCCGAATACTCGGAGCCCCCAAGCTCCTCTCCCGCCGAAGAATCAGACCAACCCGCACCCCCCATCACGTGGACCAACCCCAGCTACCCGATCACCACGTACAATCTCCGGCCGGACTATTCCAGCGCCTCTCCCTCCTCCAATTCCTCTCCGTGCTCGATGCCACCCTCGCAACCTACTTCGCCTGACTTCAACCGCCACTCCCGCCGTTGCGCCATCTGCTGTCACGCAGACCGCGACGCAATCGAAGCCGACTTCGTCCGCTGGCGCAGCCCCGACCAAATCGTCAGGGACCACCAGATCAGCGGCGGACGCACTTCGCTCTACCGCCACGTTCGCGCCGTCGGACTCTACCAGCGCCGCAAACAGGAAATGGGCCGCGTCCTCGAATCCATCCTCGAGTCCGTGGACATCTGCACTCCAGACACCTTCGACGTAATCATTCGCGCCGCCCGCCTCTACGCGCACCTGGACGCCAACGGCCGCTGGTTCGAAGCTCCCAGAACGCAATACGTAGTCTACGGCCCACCACCAGACGAATATCCCACCGGGAATTTCGGCAGCGCACAGTCCCCAAATCCGAGCGTAGGGGCACGGCATGCCGTGCCCGTTCTCAACACCGCGATGACCACGCTCCCCCTCGCAGCGCCGAAGAAGCTGGACGCTGCCACCGGCGATAACGCAAAACCCGCCCCCCGACGCAAGCCACAGCGCAAAACTCTAACCGGAACGGACCTCCATTCAGAATTTGTCCAAACCCATGAAAACAAACGCCAAAAAAAATCCCAACCGGAACAGATTTAGCAGTTCCGCTTACGCCGCTCTTTCGGCGCCACTTTACCGAGGCACTCGAAATGCAGGCGAAACCACCCACGCTCCACGGCCGCGCAACAATCCGGCGGTTCCGGGGTTCTTCGTTGGTGCTCTTAAGCCTCTGAGATATACTTCTAGGCCGGTTCTTGGGAGCTTGCTTGCTGTGGCGTTGTCGGCGGCGGGAAGCAAGGGTGGATCCGGGTTTTACATTCATCGGACCAATTTTTTAGCACTCATAAATGCGCGTTCGCACGGGGCATACTACACACAACAACCAGATGGCGCTCGAATCACGCGAAACCAAAAACACATCCATGCCTGAAACGCGCACGGAGTCTCTGTTGCGCACGACTTCGCGCACAGCATCACGTGCAGCGTCAAGTGCGGCGTTGCGTGCAAGCGACCAAAATGTCGCGGTGGTGGGCGGGTCCGCTGCCGGGCTGCTGACCGCGACGGTGCTGGCGCGCCAGGGCGTGGGCGTGCGGGTGTTCGAGCGGATCGAGACGCTGGATCATCCGGAGCGGACGTTGATTGTGACGAACCGGATGCGGACGTTGCTGGGGCGCGCGGCGGAAGGCAGCATCGTCAACGAGATTCGGCGCTTCGAACTTTTTACCGACGGGCGCTCGGCGACTTTCGAATTGAAGCAGCCGGACCTGATTATCGAACGGCGCGCGTTGATACAAGGATTGGCGGAAGAAGCGCGGCGCGCGGGCGTGGGACTGGAGCTGGGGCGGCGTTTCCATTCGCTGCAATCGAATGGGCGCGGGCTGGTCTTTGAGGTGGAACGCTGCAGCGACGGCAGCCGCGAAGAGATTCACGCAGACACGATTATCGGCGGAGATGGAGCGGCGAGCCGGGTGGCGCGGGCGGCGGGATGGTCGCCGCTGGAAACCGTGCCGCTGGTGCAGGCGATCGTGCCGCTGCCGAAAGATATGGCGCCGGACACGGTGCGCGTGTGGTTCGTACCGCAGGACACTCCTTATTTTTACTGGCTGATTCCGGAATCGCCGACGCGCGGCGCGCTGGGATTGATTGGCGAGACGGGGCCGGAGACGCGTCAGCATCTGGAGAAATTTTTGGAGAAGCGCGGCCTCGAGCCGATCGAATTTCAGGGCGCGCGCATTCCGGTGTACACGGGCTGGGTGCCGGTGCGGCGTCAGGTGGGGCATGGGTCGGTATATTTGGTGGGCGACGCGGCGGCGCAGGTGAAGGTGACGACCGTTGGCGGGATTGTCACGGGATTTCGCGGGGCTTTGGGCGTGGCTGAGGCGATTTTGAATGGCGGGTCGAGCCGCGGGTTGCGGCGTTTGCGGCGCGAATTGGATTTGCATTTGCTGCTGCGTCGTTCGCTGCACGATTTTCAGCAGGCGGATTACAGCGAGCTGGTGGATTTGCTGAACGATCCGGCGAAGCAATCTTTGAGCGAGTATTCGCGCGATGAAGCGTGGAAGATTTTGTGGCGCGTTTGCCTGAGCCAGCCGCGATTGATTCTTCTGGGGCTGCGGGGATTATTGACGCGCGGGCGTTCGCTGAGCCGGCCGCGCGCGTAGTGGCTGATGCCGACTGCTGTTTCTGTTGCCGGAGCGGTCGCGCGAATTCCGCTTTCGGCCTCTGCGCTTCTGCTTCTGCGATGAGTAGCGCTTCGTAGCATGTACATCCTGGGCTTATCCGCGATGGGACACGATTCGGCGGCGGCGCTGATCGGCGATTCCGGAGTGGTGGCGGCAATCGAAGAAGGAAAACTGGCGCGCACGCGCGGCGTGGAAGGAATTCCGCGCGCGGCGATTCATTTTTGTCTGGAGCGCGCTGGGATTTCGTGGCGCGACGTGGCGCACGTGGCGATTGCCAGCGATCCAGCGCGGGCGTGGCGGCGGCATGCGTGGTTTCGCGCGCGCGTGGCGCCGTTCGGTCCGGTGTCGAGCGGCTATTTTCTGAATAAGGCGTTCGGCGAGCTGGGCCGCGAGCTGAATAATTTTCGCATCGTGAAGCAGATGGCCGGCGATCCGTCGGGGCGCGTGGAAGCGCTCGACCATCATTTGTGCCACGCGGCTAGCGCGTTTTATGCGTCGTCATTCGAGAAGGCGCTGATTGTGTCGCTGGATGAGCGCGGCGATGGGCGTGCGGGGTTCGTGGGGGTTGGCGACGGCACGCGGATTCGCGAAGTGGCTTCCATCGCGACGCCACATTCGCTGGCTTGGGCTTATTCGCAGGTGACGAAGCTTTTGGGATTTCGCGCGCATGCGGATGAGCACAAGACGCAGTGGCTGAGTCTCGTCGGCGAGCCGGTGTTTGCGGATTTATTTTTGGCGATGCTGCGCGGGGCTGCGGCTGGACCAGGAGCTTCGGCGGGGGCTCCGCATCTGGATCGTCGATATTTTCGGCGGGAATTTGCGGCGGAGCTTGCGTTTACCGGCGACTTTTATCGGCGTGCGGGAATTGCTGAAACGCCGGAGCCGCAGATGGATGATTCGGCGCGAGCGAATATTGCGGCGAGTCTGCAACGGGCTTGCGAGACGATCGTGTGCGAGTGGCTGGCGGGGCTGCGCGAGAAGTTTCAGACGCGGTCGTTGTGTTTGGCTGGCGGATTATTCCTGAATCCCTTGCTCGTGGCGGCGATTGAGTCGCGCGCGGGATTCGAGAATGTTTTCGTGCAGCCGGCTGCTGGAAACGAAGGAACGGCGTTGGGTGCGGCGTGGCTGGTTCGGCATCGTGAAGCGGCGCAAGGGCGCGCGCGTGTGGCGCAGACGGAAGCGCCCTATTTTGGGCCCGCGTATTCCAACGCGGAAATCAAGACCGTGCTGGATAATTGCAAGGCGACGTACCGGTGGTGCGATTCCGATGAACGCAAGCTTGCTGAAACTGTGCGGTTGTTGCACGGTGGGAAAATCGTGGCGTGGTTTCAGGGCGCGGCGGAATTCGGTCCGCGCGCGCTGGGAAATCGCAGCTTGCTGGCTTCGCCATGGGCTCCTTACGTTAAGGAAAATCTGAATGATTACGTGAAACATCGCGAAGCGTTCCGGCCGTTTGCGCTGGCGATTCCCGAAGAGCGCTGCGCGGAATATTTTGAGTGTTCGGCAAATGGACGCTTTCTGACGACGATGGCGATAGCCAATGAAAAAGGCCGGAAATTACTTGCGGAGCTGCCGCCGGGATTTCTTCTGCCGGGGAACCTGGTACGACTGCACGTGGTGCGGGCGACAGACAATCCGCTCTTCTGGAAACTGCTGAACGATTCGGGACGCGATGCTCCGGCGCCGATGCTGGTGAATACATCGTTCAATTTATTCGGCGAGCCGCTGGTGGTGACGCCACGCGACGCGGTGCGAAGTTATTTTTGTTCGGGCGCGGATGCACTGGTGGCGGGAAACTTTCTGCTGGAGAAGCGCTAACCGTGATAACGGAGACGGCGACGTCCGCGGCGAACTCCGGCCGCACGCGCCGGTTGCGCTGGGCGCTGCTTTTGATCGTGGTGTTGACGCTGGCCATCGGCACGATGGCATTTCGCCACGCCGGCTATTGGTTGGTACGTGAAGATCCTTTGGCCAATGCCGATGTGATCGTCGTACTGAGCGGCGGGATGCCCTATCGCGCCGGCGGCGCCGCGAAACTTTTCCGATCCGGCTATGCGCCGGAAGTGTGGGTTACCCGCCCCGAAGGGCCACAGCAGGATCTCGCAGCACTCGGGATTCATTTCATCGGAGAGGAAGAATATAACCGGAAGATTTTGGTACGTGAGGGCGTGCCGGAAGCTGCAATCGCTATTTTGCCGGACATTATTATCAACACGCAGCAGGAAGTGAACGAAATCGCGCGCGAAATGAGGCGCACGGGGAAACACACGGCCATCATTGTGACTTCGCCGGAACATACGCGGCGGGTAAAAGCGCTGTGGGGGAAATTGGTGGGGAACGAGCCGCGTTTGATCGTGCGCAGCGCGCCGGATGATCCTTTCGTTGCCAAACGCTGGTGGGGAAATACGCGCGACGCGCTCGCCGTGATGCGGGAATACATGGGGTTGCTGAATGTTTGGGCAGGGCTACCGGTACAGCCGCACGCGCAGCCCTGAAGCATTGCAGACTAGGGCCGGAGGGTCGAGATTTTTAAGGGCGCACGCGTTTCCCTGTGTAAAATTGAACGTCAGAAAACTGATTCTAATCCGCACTTAAAATGGGAGCTATACCTTGAAGATTTCCGTGATTGGCGCAGGCTACGTGGGCTTGGTGACAGGCGGGTGCTTGGCGGGCCTGGGCCATGAAGTGATTTGCACCGACAGCGACGCCGAAAAGTTGAAGACGCTGAATGCCGGGCGCTTGCCGATTTACGAGCCTGGACTCGACACGGTGATTGACGAGGCGCGCAAGGAAGGCCGGCTGAGCTTTCGTTTCAATTCCGCCGAGACGATTCAGGCGAGCGAAGCGATTTTTATTTGCGTAGGCACGCCGCCGTTGCCCAATGGCAGCGCGGATCTGAGCGCGATTGACCATGTGGCGCGGACGATCGCCACCGAATCGAAGACGCCGAAGCTCGTAGTAGAAAAAAGCACGGTGCCGGCGCAAACCGGGCAGGAATTGAAGCGCGCGCTAACGGTTTATGGACGCAAAAGCGGCATCACTTTTCGTGTGGCGTCCAACCCGGAGTTTTTGCGCGAGGGAACGGCCGTCGAGGATTTTCTGCATCCCGACCGGATTGTGGTTGGCGTCGAGGACGAAACCGCGGAGCGTCAGTTGAAGGAAATTTATCGCCCGGTGCTGGAGCGGAAATTCAAATGCCCCATTCACGCTCCGGCGTGTCCCGATACCCCTTTGCCGGCGTGGCTGGTGACGACGATCAACAGCGCGGAATTGATCAAGCACGCTTCGAATTCGTTTTTGGCCGTGAAAATTTCCTACGCAAACATGGTGGCGGATCTGGCCGAGAAGCTGGGCGCGGACATCGGCGAAGTCGTGCGTGCGGTGGGCATGGACCCGCGGATTGGGACGAGTTTTTTCCGTCCGGGCCTGGGATTCGGCGGATTCTGTTTGCCGAAGGATTTGCAGGCCTTCGTGCACCTGGCGGAAAAGTCCGGAGTGGATTTTTCGATGTTGAAGGAAGCGGAAAAGATCAACAAGCGGCGGATTGATAATTTCATGGAAAAAATCCGGCGCGCTTTGTGGGTGGTGAAGGGAAAACAGATTGGCGTGCTGGGCTTGGCGTTCAAGCCGAATACCGACGATATACGTTTTGCGCCGGCGATTGATTTGATTCAGGCCTTGCTGGCGGAAGGCGCGAGCATCCGCGCGTACGATCCCGAGGCTATGGAAAAGGCGCAGTCAATTCTGCCGCAAGTGCAATTTGGAAAAACCGCTTATGACGCCGCCGAGGGCACCGAGGCGTTGTTGATCGCGACGGAATGGGAGCAATTCCGTAAGCTCGATTGGGACCGCGTTCGCGATTCGATGACGCGTCCGCTGATACTGGATGGAAGAAATTTGCTGACGGCCACGGAAATGAAGAGCCACGGATTTGAATATTATTCGATGGGAAGGCCGGATTAGTTCTGGTTTCAGCGTGACGACAAAGGTTTTGTAGCGGCGGTCTTTAGACTGCTATCGGTCCGTAGCGCAAGATCGATGGCGCACTGAAGTGCGCCGCTACAAATGCCTTGGGCGAGGCGACCCTCGGTTGGATCATTCGAAGATGTGCATCAGCGCCAAAAGCGGCGGCGCGCCGCCGCACTCCATATTGATCGTGCCAGTCATTCAATTGCGCCTGGCGGACGCCCGCGAGATCAGCGATAAAGTTCCCGCCGATTATTTTGCTGGGGTGGATTGGGCGACTTTTTCGCGGAAATATTCGTAGGTGCGCTGCAGGCCGTCTTCCAAGGTTACCTTTGGCTCCCAATTCAGCAGGCGCTTGGCTTTGGTGATGTCCGGGCAGCGCTGCTTGGGATCGTCTTGCGGTAGCGGGTGAAAGACGATGGGAGTCGTGGCGCCCACCAGTGTGCGCACGCGTTCGGCAAATTCGAGGATGGTAATTTCCTGGGGGTTGCCGATGTTGGTGGGCTCGTGCTCGTTTGATTCGAGCAATTTGTAAATTCCGGCTAGCAGGTCGGAGACGTAGCAGAAGCTGCGGGTCTGCTTGCCGTCCCCGTAGACGGTGATGGGCTCGCCGACGAGCGCCTGGTAGAGAAAATTCGGAAGCGCGCGGCCATCGTTCAAGCGCATGCGGGGGCCGTACGTATTAAAGATGCGCACGATGCGCGTATCGAGGCCGTGATAACGGTGATAGGCCATAGTCATGGCTTCCGCGTAACGCTTGGATTCGTCGTACACGCCGCGCGGGCCGACGGGATTCACGTGGCCCCAATAGGTTTCCGGCTGCGGGCTGACTTGCGGGTCGCCGTAACATTCGGAAGTGGATGCCAGCAGGTAACGCGCTTTTTTTGCGAGAGCGAGACCGAGAGAATTGTGCGTGCCTAGCGCGCCGACTTTCAGAGTTTGAATTGGATATTTCAAATAATCCGGCGGGCTGGCGGGCGAGGCGAAGTGCAGCACCACTTCGACCGGTCCGGGAACTTCGATGTAACGGGAAACGTCCTGGCGCGCGAAACGAAATTTCGGGTGGGGCAGTAGGTGCGCGATGTTGGAGTCGCTGCCGGTGACGAGATTATCGAGGCATAGAACATCCCAGTCTTTTTCGAGCAACAGCTCACAGAGATGTGAACCTAGAAATCCGGCGCCGCCGGTGATTACCGCGCGCAAAGGGGTGCTCCTTTTGGGTGGCTGGGAAATGATGGCATTTTAGACGCGTTCATTATCGCTGAAAAGCGCTGCTGGGGGAATAAAAGTACGAATGCTGAATCTACCGCAGAGGCGCAGAGAACGCAGAGAAATACGAACGAATCGCTTCGGGGGCTGAAGCCGCTTTATCGCAGCGCCGGTTGCGGCGGGACTGAAGTCCCGGCCTTCCGTGTCGCGCAACATTTTATTTCTATTGGTGGGACGAAGCGAAGGCGGTGCTGTGGTCAAGGATTATGTGCCAGCCCGCCGGGAACTTTTTGAAGGTTAGGGTGAAGATGCCTTCGGGGTTGTCTTTTTCGCGCTGGAGGTGAAATTGGCCGATGGCGAATGCTGTATCCGGACACAGGACATGAATTTCTAGGTCGGAAAACGTCAGGTGACCCATCGCTGCGCGGTCGGGATAATTCTTATGATAGCGCTCGAGCACCGCTTGGTAGCCGCGGGTCAATCCTTTCGCGCCGACGAAAGCGGTTTCGTCACTTTTCCAATGGCCGGTCATAAACGCGTCGATGTCGCCGCGATTCCAGGCGTTGGTTTGCGATTCAAGCACGGCGCGGATTTCGGATTCGGGCGAGGAGTCGGCGGGCGCGGCGATTGTGGTTGCAAGGCGCGGCGCAGCGGCAAGACCGATCGTCGCGGTCAGCAGCGCGAGCATTAGTATTCGAAACATGGATCGCATGGGGCCTCCTGAAGTAGACAGCGACTGTCGCCAGTTGGATCAAATCGCGATGGCGACACCAGGGCGGGTCTTAGACCCGCCCCTACAGAAACTCCTTCGGCGGCGAAATTCTGATGTGAGGTTACGGCTTGCCGGCGGATTTTTCCGTTAGGCGCTCGCGGACTTTGTCGCTGAGCGCTTTGCCGTCGACGGCTTTGCCTTCGAGCTTGGTGCGGGCGGCTTTCACTACCGCGCCCATTTGTTTCAGCGAATCGGCGCCGGATTCGGAAATCGCTGCTTCGATGGCGTGGTGCATTTCGTGATCGCTGGGGGCGGCGGGCAGATACTGCTCGATAATTTTTATTTCCTTGGCTTCTTTGTCGGCGAGATCCTGGCGGCCACCGTGAGTGAATTGTTCGACAGATTCCTTGCGCTGCTTGACGAGAGTTTGCAGCACTTGCAGGGATTCCATGTCGTCGAGCGGACGCATTTTGTCAATTTCTTTCAGCTTCAGCGCGCTTTTCACCATGCGCAGGACGCTGAGGCGCAGCTCGTCCTTTTCCTTCATGGCGGCGGTTAAATCGCTCTGAATGCGGTCCATGTAGCCCATTGGTTGTCCCCCGATTTGTGAAACAGAATAGCACACGGATTTGGATTCGCGCGCGCGGGAAAGGCTACGCGACGGCTACGATTCAGATTGAAACAGATGCGTGTCGCGAAAAATGATTCGATGAATTTGCATAACGCATTTGACAGTGTCGGAGTGAGCCGTTACGCTTCTTACGATGAAAATTATCGTTGCAGACAAAATTAGCGACCGTGGGATCGCACTTTTGCGCGAAACCGGCTGGGAGATCGTATTGCCGGCGGCCGGAAAGCTGCTCGACGAAATCGCGAATGCCGACGGTCTCGTGGTACGCAGCGCGACGAAAGTGACTCGTGACCTGCTCGATCGCGCGGAGAAATTACGCGTGGTGGGCCGCGCGGGCGTTGGAATTGACAATGTGGATATGGACGCGGCGACGAATCGCGGCGTGCTGGTGATGAATACGCCCGGCGGAAACGCAGTGAGCGTCGCGGAGCATACTTTTGCGCTGCTGCTCGGGCTCGCGCGCGGCGTGCCGCAATCGAATGCTGCGATTCACGCGGGCCGGTGGGAGAAAAGCTCTTCGGGGATGGAATTGCGCGGCAAGACTTTGGGGCTCGTGGGCCTGGGACGTGTGGGCTCGGAAGTGGCGCGGCGCGCGCGAGCGCTGGAGATGACTGTGCTGGCGTTTGATCCTTACGTGACGCCTGCCGCGGCGCGGGAATTGGAAGTGGAGCTGATTCCGTTCGAGGATTTGCTGAAACGCTCGGACGTGATTTCGCTGCACACGGCGCTGAGTCCAGCGACCGAAAAGATAATTAATGCAGCGGCGCTGGCGCAGATGAAGAAAGGCGCGCGGTTGATCAATTGCGCGCGCGGAGAATTGATTGACGAGGCAGCGCTGGCGGGGGCGTTGCGGTCGGGACATCTGGCCGGCGCGGCGGTAGATACGTTTGCGCAGGAGCCGCCGAAAAACTCGCCCCTGCTGGGGTTGCCGAATTTGATTGCTACGCCGCATATTGCGGGGTCGACGACGGAGGCGCAGGAAGAAGTCGGAACTTTGATTGCGCAGCAGGTGCGCGATTATCTGGCGGAGGGCTTGATACGCAATGCGGTGAACATGCCGGCGCTTTCCGCGGAGCAGTATCGCCGTTTGCGGCCGTATCTGGTGCTTGGCGAGCGGCTGGGCGCGTTTGTGGCGCAGGCGGCGCCTTCGGCGAGCTTCAGCCGGATTCACATTCGCTATGCGGGCGAGGCGGCGGAGCTGGGGTCGCACGTGATTCGCAGCGCGGTGTTGATTGGGATTTTGAATAGCGTGCTGGATGAAAAAGTGAACCTGGTGAACGCGTCGCAGGCGGCGGCTGCGCGCGGATTGATTGTGGAAGAAACCACGCGGCGGCGCGAACGCGGATTTCCAAACACGCTCGAAGTCGCGGCGACAAATGGCGGGCACGAATTGGTGGTTGAAGGCGTGGTGGCGCAGGACGGTTCGCCGCGAATTTTGCTGATGGATGGAATCGGGCTGGAAGCGCCGCTGGAAGGGACTTTGCTGCTGACGCGAAACGTTGATGTGCCCGGCGTGATCGGTAAAATCGGGACGGCGCTCGGGAATCTGGGCGTGAACATTGCCACCTTCACGTTGGGACGCCGCAAACCCGAAAAGGGCGCGGACGCGTTGGCGCTGGTGCGGCTTGACGGCAACGTGGATGGCGCGGTGGTGCAGCAGATTCGCGCGATTCCTTCGATCACCGAAGCGAAACTCATTCGTTTGCCCGAGGCTGCGAAGCCGCAGGCGCACACCGCTTAATTTTTCAGCTAAATTCAAAATGCTCGAAACTGCACGATTGCGCTTGCTGCCCTGGCAGCCTGAGGACTGGGTGCTGCTGCGCCCTCTGGCGACAAATCCGGAAGTGGTGCGTTACATTTCGAATGGTGAGCCTTGGCCCGACGAACGCATACGCGAGTGGGCCACGCGGCAAATCACGCATTTTGCGAAGTTCGGATTTTGTTTCTGGAAGCTGATTCATAAAGGGACCGGCGATATGATCGGGTTCTGTGGATTGCAGCCGGTGGAGCTCGAGGGCGTGACAGAAATTGAAATTGGCTGGTGGCTGGCGCCGGCGTGGTGGGGACAAGGTTATGCGACGGAGTCCGCGCGTGAGGCGATGCGCGATGGATTCGAGCGCGCGGGATTGCAGCGGATTGTATCGATCGCGATGCAGGAGAATGTGGCTTCCACTCGCATCATGGAAAAGTTGGGGATGAATTTCGAACGAGAAACGACGCATCGCGGTTTTGCGGTGGTGATGTACGCGATAGCTAATCCGCCGCCGGTCAGGGAGTAAGTAGCTGCGGTTAGCGTTGCGGCAAATGCCACAGCGTCTTTCGTCGTTTGGATCGAGATGAACCTGCCCGGTGCGTCCGGAAATGCGCTGGCCGCGCCGGCCGCTACATAACACCTTCGTCGGCGCTGGTGATTGATTTTGCGCGCGGCCGCAGGATCGAAGTCGAATCGCTGCCCAGCGACGGGCGTTGCGGATGGAGGCTGGGTAGCTTAAACTGTTAAACATTCCCGCATTACACGGTCGGGGCGTAGCGCAGCCTGGCTAGCGCGCCTGGTTCGGGACCAGGAGGTCGATGGTTCAAATCCATTCGCCCCGACCATTCCAATCCCGCTAAATCAATAACTTACCTACGCGCTAGTTTGTGAACTTTCGGAAACTTGAGTCCGTTTGAGTCCAAAAACAAGCGCTTCGACGCTCGCCACTGCCTTGCGTTGATCGTCAGGAATGGCGTGCAGGTAGACTTCTCTTGTGATTTCGGAACTTGAGTGTCCCAGCAGGGCCTGTACCGTTCCGAGTGGTGCCCCTGTTGCGTCGAGCATCGTTGCGTGCGAGTGGCGGAGGGAATGCCACGTAATGCCCCCGAGCTCCAACCTCTTACACGCTGGCTTCAAATGTCGGCGCAGCAAATTGTGCCTGTTGAGTGGGCCGCCCGCCCGCGTTGCAAACACCAAGCTGTTTGGGTCCACTTGATCCTGTCGGAGCCTCTTGAGCAAGGCGACGGCTTCTGCCCCTAACGGAATGAGGCGGGCACTGCGGTCCGTCTTGGGAGTATCGAAATGTCCGTCGTACACCGTTTCAATCACGCGCAGTGTGCCAGCGGTTAAATCGATAGCCTTCCAACGGAGCGCGAGAAGCTCGCCAATCCGCAAGCCTGTCAAGACTAACAACAGGGCAATCGACCGAGATGGCTCGGGAAGCTCTTTTGTCAGTAGGCGGACTTGATGCGGTTGCAGGACAGGTTTCGGAGAGAGATTGCGCGGGCGTCGTGGCAACTCGGTCTTCGAAACGGGATTTTGGTTGATGTATCCCCAGTTCTCGGCAGTCGTCAAAGTCCTCCCGAACACGCCGCGAATGTGTTTTACAGTTTTCCACGCAAGACCAGAGTTCAGCTTGGCTGCAAGGAATGACTGGATGCACTCTCGCTTGATGTCCGTGAGGCGAGCGCTGCCGAAAGTGGGAAGCAAGTGAATATCTAGGATGTAGCGATAATGCTTCTCTGTTGCGTACTTCAAAGTTGGGAGAACGACAGGCATCCAGTCCTTCGTAATGAAATCTGAATAGCTGCGAGCGGACTGTGGACGCTGCGTTCCACTGTTAATGGGATTAAGTCGTTTTGACAATATCTCCATGGCACGTGAGCGCGAAGGGAGTTCGGCAACTGTACCGAGAACCTCCGCGCGTCTCGTGCGTCCAATGGAGCCGTCAGGATTGATGATTTCCTCCCACCAGCGGGCCACCCATACTTTATTTCGTCGGCCACGCCGGAAGAGTGATCCATGCTGAAAGCGTCTGCGAGCCATCTTTTTGCCTCCATAGATGGCCCACCTAGCTTGTTCTGCGTCGGCAACGAGTGTACCGCGTGCGTCAAGCAGCATGCGAGCCTCGCCGTTGGGATTCGACCCAAGCCAACACTTCGTCCTGACGGAAGCGCCAGTATTTTCCAAGCCGGTAACTCGGTATTCGCTCCAAGGATCGTTTGCGTGTCCGTCCGTAGACCCAAGACACAGGGACTTGCAATAAGTCAGCTACTTCGTGAACCGTCAGAAGGTGCTTTCCGTGGCTTTCCTCTCCCTCTGTGGCCGCGATGTGCGCGGCATTGTTCGGAGAGCTAAGGGAGGACGTTTGAGAGAATGATGCCGATATGGGCCGTGCCTCCTCCCGTGAGATGTCTGACGGCTTCGCGGATTGATTCGGGGTCGAGCGCATTGCAGAGCGCGGGGCATGCTGTCTTGAGGACGCTGTATTCTCGCGCATACCGGATTGGGTTGGACGAAGTTTCATGTCTGTTACGCGGTCTTTGTAAGAGCGTCTCCTTTGGCTGACTCTTGGTTGATGTTGATCGGATGTTCGCTCATCCAACGCTTGAACTCGTCGTCCCGCTTGAAAAGGAGCTTGAGTGCTTCGCTGACGACGTAGGACGCATTTGCAGCGATGAACTCAGCGTATCGGTCCAGCTTGTGTCTGACTTCTTCCTCCAAGCGAACCTGAAGGGTTGTAGTCTTTGGTTGTTTGGACGGTGCTTTCAGTAGTGGCAACGGTTTTCCTCCTTTCCTCTTTCGCGGTGTAGTACGACTTGCATTACAAGTTGTTTGCTCCGATCTCTGCACGCGGACAAAACACGGTCACGCAACATGACCTGACCGGGGGTTTTTGTACCAGCGGGAGTGAGAGAGAATTCACTCTGGAGGGAAGCTGGTATGCCGATGAGGAAATACAAGCCGGAGCAGATTGTGACACTGCTGCGGCAGGTTGAAGTGGAACTAGCCAACGGGAAAACCACTCCGCAAGCCTGCAAAGAAGCCGAGATCACCGCACAGACTTACTACCGCTGGCGGAAAGAATTCGGCGGATTAAAACTCGATCAAGCCAAACGTCTCAAGGAGCTGGAGCGGGAGAACGCCAAGCTGAAGCGGCTAGTGGCGGAGCTGTCGCTGGAGAAGCAAATTCTGAAGGACGTGGCAGAGGGAAACTTCTAAGCCCTGAGCGGCGACGTGGCGCGGTCAGGCATGCACGCGAGAGCTACCGGGTATCGGAGCGGCATGCCTGCCGGCTGCTGGGGCAGTGGAGAGGGACACAACGCTACGAGGTGATTTATCGAAGCGACGAAGATGCGTTGACGCGAGAGATCGTGACGCTAGCCAGCGAATACGGGCGCTACGGTTATCGGCGGATCACCGCTCTGCTGCGGGATCGCGGTTGGCCTGTGGGCAAGGATCGCGTGCAGCGGATCTGGCGACGCGAGGGGTTGAAAGTACCGCAGAAACAAAGGCCGCGAGCTAGGTTGTGGTTGAACGACGGATCGTGCCTTCGCTTGCGGCCGGAACGAGCGAACCATGTGTGGAGCTACGATTTCGTGAGCGCGATGACCCACGACGGCAGGACGCTGCGGATGCTGACGCTGATCGACGAGTACACACGGGAGTGTTTAGCGATCCATGTGGCGAGAAGACTGGGGAGGTACGAAGTGATCGAAGCGCTGGCGGACGTGATGCTGAACCGGGGAATCCCGGAAAACATTCGCTCGGACAACGGTCCGGAGTTCGTGGCCGAGGAATTACGGAAGTGGTTGGCGAAAGTGGGCACAGGGACGCTGTACATCGAACCGGGGAGTCCTTGGGAGAACGGCTACTGTGAAAGCTTCAACGGAAAGTTGCGAGACGAATGCCTGAACGGAGAGATTTTCTATTCGCTGAAGGAGGCACAGGTGGTGATCGAGAAATGGCGGGTGGTCTATAACACGCTTCGACCGCACTCAGCGCTGGGCTACAGGCCGCCGGCGCCGGCGGCGTTCGCGCCGCAAAGGGTGGCTCTCCGGTCGCCTACGGCTCCCTACGAGCCACCCTTTGCATCTTTACCCGACGAGGTTGTGATGTAAACTCTCTCACTCGCCGTGGTACAAAAGCTCGGGCTGGTCAAACAAGCGTGACGGGCGGGAGCGACCCCACGACGTTTTGGGCGGCTGAAAGCCGCACAAAGTGGGGTCGCTCCCGCCCATCTTAGTGTTTTGTCCGCGTGCAGATGTCACCTGTTTCATTTACGCATCCGCTGTTCTTTCAAGAATCTGTGGTTGGGCTGTGGGTGACTTTCGAACCGAAGCCGCGCCTGAAGCACTGCGTATTTGCCAGCCGTCACCCCATCTTTTGCTGCTGTCCCCGAATACCGCTTCTTGGCCCGGCACGGTGACGGCTCGAAACAAGACTTTTTGCGTGTCCGTTCTAGTGGTCGTTGATTCAGCTCGAAAGTCTTTGGGCAGTTGATTCCGGCTCCACAGACGGAAAAGAGTGTCGAATATCCCGCCGCTAAAACGCTTCGTGGCCTGGTGCCGGAAGATCATGTCGTCCTCTGTGACGAGGTTATATTTCCGGCTGTCCCACTTGGCTTGGATATCGAAGTAGCGAGTCAAATCCGAGAGGCCACTGCCTTCCACAAGGAACGAGAAAAGCTGGCCTGCTTCCTGCTGGAGGCCCACTGCCGTCGAAATGTAGATGAATTGGAAGCTCGGAAGCTGCTGGAATAGAGGCCGGTAGGTGCGCAAGTGAGCGATGTAGCGGTCGAGGTTTTGGTGCTCGGGATCAACGTAGGTAAACGTCACCACAGGCATGTAATCGGGAGCGGGATAGGCTACGCAGAGCGGAAATGCCTCGGAGAACGTGATGGCCTTGCTATGCTCGCTGGGTCGAACAAACAAACTCTCGCTGAGTTTGAACCGTTCAATCAGATAGCGCCGCTTCTCTTCCGCCGTCTCGAAATAGCGGTCTTCCGGGTTGGCAAGGATGAAGTCAAGAGCCAGGAGCCGCGTCTTGATGTAATCGAGTTCGTGCTCCCTGCGATTGCGGAGATGGGTTTTGCCAATTGCTTCATAAATCCTGCGAGAACGTAGGTGATAGACGAGGCTTCTTCGCGTGTATCTCTGGGCCGAGGCATGGCCTAAGGCAAATAGTTTCTCGACAAAGCGGGAGTTCCGTTTGCCGCTCCGGGCATGGCAGAAGTCAAGGAACTGCCGCACCGTGAAATAGCCGGAATGCGCTGCCACAAGGTATAGAAACCGCGCTTCGGCTTCGGTATAGCCCAAAGCGGAGAGGTTGGCGAGTTGGAATTCGTAAATGCTCATGGGTCATAGGCTGAAAATCGCCGCACTCAATTCCCGGTCGTCTCGAATACGACGCAATCGGTCCGTATCGCCGCGCCGACCGTAGATTTGGAAGCCGGCGCGGGCCTTCTGCGCCAGCCCGCGCGGACGGTAATGGTCCGTGGCGAGTTCCAGGTCGCGCCGCTGGATTTCGCCGTCGTTCTCGCGCACATACTCAACTCGCAAATCAGGAATCGGAATCTCGCCAGACACAACCTTGAGGTGATATCGTGCGGCGACTTCCTCCTTCAGCTTTTCCGGGGCGTGGCCCTTATCGTCGGAAAGACGAGCGAGACGGGCGTAGAGCTCCCGCTTGATTTCGTAGTCGAGCTTGACGCGAAGCACCGTGCCGCCCTGACCTTCGATCTCATCAGCAACCTTGTGATAGAGCCGGTAGAGTTCCGCGTCGTGAATGGCTTCTTTGGGCTTTTTCAGGCCGTGGTAGATGGCTTGGTCCGGGCGAAGAATCTTCCCGCGAGACAAGAACTCGTGGCCTTCTTTCGTGAGGGTCACTACTTGGATTGGGTTGTGCTCTGTGTCTGCAATGCTCGTCGTTTTCATGAGACCCTGACGTGCCAAGCTTTCGACATCGTTCTCCATGCGGGTGTGATCGCCGTTGTAAGCGAATTCAGCCAGGTCGTTCGCGGCTACGACGCGGAACTTGCCAACTTCAGAGAAAGCATGAATCTCAGAATCTCGCAGAGAATACTCTTTGTCCCGGTCCGTGTATTTGGTTCGTGCGCGTTGAGAGAGAATCTCCTGAACGCGTTCCTCGCGGGCCAACGGCGGGCGCTCTCCGCGCGAACGCTGCCGTCCCTCACGGTCGAGTCGGTCGGCCCTATCTTCCTCGCGGTGGATGTTGTGTAGGTTGGTGCGAGCGTTCCAGTTGGAGGATGAACCCCGGCCCACATCGCGCCCGGAGCCAAAACCAGAATCGCGAAAGTTGTCAATTTCGAATCCGTCAAACCCTCGAGACATGGAAGCGTGCTCCTACCACCTAACGACTAGGCAGAGTGCATTCGGGCCAAGCAGGTGAACGGAGAGGATGGGTACCGGGCGGGGCGATAGCTCGGTGAAAGAAGCACGAAAATATGAACTTCCGCACATCGTCTTATCTCGCTAGATTTTGATATTCGCCGACGTTACCGGCCCGCTCTCCTGGTCGAGAAAGATTTCCTCGACGTGTTTACCGAAAAGCCGTGCAATCTTGATAGCCAAGGGCAGACTCGGATCGTACCTGCCCGTCTCGATGGCATTGATCGTCTGGCGGGTGACGCCAACTCGGGTAGCTAACTCCGCCTGTGACCATTCCACTTCAGCTCGCAGAACCCGTAGACGAGTTTTCATCGGTACCGCCAAGAAAAGACGATCAGGCCAAGACTCCAAGGAATGAGTAGCAACCCCAAGGCACCCAACCAGGAAACATGAGGTGCGCCAAATCCCCTCACGAATCCACCAAAAAGAGAGACGGCTAGGGCAAGGATGAAGGCGAAACCCAAGGCTTGGTAGTTGATGCGCGCCTGGCGCTCATCGGCGATTCTCAGGAAGCGAAAGAAGCTCCACACGGCAAATGCTGCGATGACCATCGTCAGTACGCGCGAGACTTCCCGCCAAGCCGAATGCAAATAACCCGTTAAAGTTAGAGCGACCACGAACGCGACGGCGCAAAGGTAAAATCCGAGGAGTGGTCTTCGCTGTTTGAGGTCCACGTCACTAGACTCGGAACGCATAGAGAGACCCCCTGAACACTGACATCATGTTAAAGCATATTTGTCTATATGTCAAGCATACTGTTCCTATGGACTGGCATGCAAGTCTTAGTCCAGACTCCCTTAGAGAGTCCAGCCATCCGCCCGCGAAGTCGATCTCTTGACAGGTATCCAATTGCAGTCTAATGTTTAGATGTTAATTGGAGGAAACATGCCGAGGCAGGGACTAAAGTTAAAGCAGGCCAGCGCGGTCCTACAGATAGAGCCGAAGGAACTGCAGAATCTTGTCCAATTCGGTGTCGTAAAGCCCCGACGATTAGAAGGAACGTATTTCTTCGATGCGAACGCCCTCATGGTAGCCAAGGTCGCCTCTTATCTAAAAGAGTCCCTAGGCACGCGGACGAGTGTGCTCTCCAAACTCATGGAAGCATTTTCGGCGTCTGAGAAAGAATTCAAATCAGAGAATCCCAAGTACATCATCTTCAACTGCCGACTCGCAGCGGAAGAGGAACCAATCAAACTAGGAGTGCCGTTTCGAGCCTTGGGGGAACAGATTGAGGAAGGAATGAGCAGAGCTGATCTCTATAGGGACCTGCCGCGTGGGAAAAAGCGGAGGGGCTGGAAAAAGGAATTTCTGGAATCGCTAACCGAGGCGGCAAAAGACATCGGAGAGGTCTCCGAAGAAGAAATCTTGCGCACGGTCCGCAGCTATCGTAAAGAGAAACGTGCGCCAGAGATTACCGTTGCTGCAGAAAACTAGGAAGCGCAAGCCACGGGCCGTTGTTGACACGAGCGTGCTTGTGGCTGGCATATCGGGCTTCCGAGAGCCATTCGTTTCCGGCAGGAATCCGAGCGCCGATATACTCCACAGGTGGGGCGAACGGAACAATTTCGTCTGGCTCATTACGGAAGATATTTTGGACGAGTACAAAGAAGTTCTGAGGCGACTGGGCGTCCGTCCAAGTCTTATAGGAAGAATGATCAACCTGATCCGAGAGCGAACCGAAGGAGTCAAGGTGCGGTCCTCGGCTGAAATTTCTCCCGATCCCAAGGATGATCCGTTCTGCCTCTGCGCTGAACAAGGCAAGGCAGACTTCATCGTTACTCTCAACCTGAAAGACTTCCCTCAGGATCACCTGAAGGCAACCGTGGTCTTACCGGATGACTGGAGATAACTAAACTCTTCCGGATGCTTTATCATACTCAGCTTTGTGCGGATTTAGGGGAGCAGGTCAGGGGGGCAGGTCAAGTACGAGAGCCCCGACGGTACTGTTGATCAAATTCAGGAAAAGCAAGGTCGGAGCGGGAGTCTGGCCGAAAGCGCGCAACGCGACGGTGCGTTCTTACTTGGGTGAGTTATAGACGTGCGTCAAAGGCAGGCTCGGATTACAGAACGCGTTGTTGTCCAGATGCTCTTTCGCGCGTGTGCGGGCGATCGCTAACCTTTCCCAGGCGTCGGGAGTTTCTTCCAGACCGTCCGTGATTTCGACGCCGATCCCCCCATATGGAAGCTGACGAACCTCGTGTGCAGGCGTCGCAAGCAATCGCTCTCGGCCAAAAAGCGCCACGTATGGAGGTCCAAATACATTGAGCCAATTAAGTTCGGCGATACATCCTCGCTTCACATTGATTGCTGTGATTTCAGGTCCTAGCGCGCGACGTTTCGGCCACTCCTCCAAGTTTTTTTTCATTTGTTCCTCATATTTCTTGGCAAGTGCAGGGGACTTCAGCCATGCGCGCTCTACCCTTGCCTGTAGTTTACGCCGCTCTTGGTCTTTGGTCAGGATGTGAGCTGTAGCATAATCGGCCGCAAAGGCATCGGACAACTCGTAAATGAACGCCTTAACCGCTCCAGGATCATCTTCGAAAGCATACACAAATATTTCCGTCTGCCGCCGAATACAGGACGGTCGTGGCCTGAGCACTTGCCCCAATAAAGACAGGTGATCTCCGTGGAAGCTCAGGTCTCGCCTGTTCCAATGTTTTAGCACCACATCCAAATTTTTCGGATCGAAATCGACTGACGGATTCACTCCGTTCCCCAACCGCATCGGCACATGCCTAGGGAAATAACGCAGGAAAAGTCGCCAGAACAACGCGCCGTGGTCCTTCGAATCGATAGGTCTAGGAACGAAAATCCTGAAAGTGACCTGAGCCATCGCTAATTATACCCGCGAATCTAAACTTCACAGTAGCAGTAACAGGGCAACGAACTCTTCGACTGTGGCCTCGCTCACCGCTGCCTCGGCGAACACGACTTCGCCATCCACCACTGTAAGCTGCGCAAGTGCGCCTGTGGCCGGGTTGAATGTAAGAACGGCTCCTCCGGTCGATTCCGTTGCGCTCACTACAGTAGTCGCCACCTCAGACTCCGGTGAAATGACCACGTAGTGTGGCAGATCGTTGGCAAGGGCATACGCATTTTGTACTTCAAGTTGGTTAGTCATGTACACATACTGTCCGGACTTAATCTCCCCGACCATTATGTCCCCCGAATCGGAAATGAGGTCGGGGCGTGAGTTTCCGAGTTCGGTTTGAATCTTGAACCCGCTTTCCTCCACGTTAAATGTTTGATTGAATGATGTCTGAAACGCCCTCCCGACTTGCGCTCCGAACGCACTAGGGGACAGGGCAGCCCCAAATAAACCGGCGTTCGCGCCCAAATCAAGGATGATATCTTGTCCATCAAACGAGCTCGAAATCAATTGGGGGCCAATGAGTTGGACGCAGACTTCCGCTGTCGAGAGATTAGGAAAAAATGAACTGTTCAGCGGACCCGTCGTGCAACCCTCGAAACCCGTCGGTAGCTGTAACCCGCCTAGTGGATTACCCGCCAATTCGTCATCTGAATCGTTGTCGCCGTCCGGACCACCACATTCCGTAAAAAGCGCAAGGAACCAGTTGCATTTACCACTCGGGTCAATGGCGCTGAGGGGTGAGTTCCGCACATAAGAATACCGATTAAGCGTCTGCGGATCGCTCAAACTCACTGCACTAAGCCCTGCCGGGTCAGGCGAAGGCCAACGCCCTTGTATCGATGCATATTCCCGAGCCGGAAAGTCGCAAAAGCTAGGCACGGTATCCTGTCTTTGTCCGGTGAAAGCAGGATCAGGACTACCAACTTGGCTGTACGATTCTCCGAACGGAGCGTAGGCCATGTCAAACGCCATTCCTCGGTTTTGCGTGGAACCGAACACTGCGCTGCCCAGGCGGTCGGCGTGCACATAATACAGAAGCCCGCCCGAGTTATAAGCGGCGACGGCGCCTCCAGGAAGGTGCACGAATGCTTTTTGCAGAGCTTGACCATTAAATATGGCAAGCTTCGCTCCCGTGGGTGAATAGACAATCTCGTTATAGCTACCAGCGTGGTTCTGTTCAACGACGCGACCCAATGCATCATACGTGTCCGCGACTCCATCAATCGTCAGCGGCTTGCCGTTGGTGTCCCAGGTGTAAGTGTGGGTGGTATCGTTCAATAAGTTTCCATTGGCGTCGTAGGTCGGGTTCGAGAGGCCAACCTGAGTCATCCGATTGGTAAGGTACGAGTAAATCGCTTGAAACGAAATGGTGCCGCCTTTGCTGACGTTTCCGAACGAATCGTAGCTAAACGACTGGGACCAAGCAGTGCCGCAATTCACGCCGGCGATGCGGGTGAGATCGTCATGATTGTAGGCACAGTTTTGTTGATTCGAGCTGTTGAAAGGATCAGTAATTGCAACTTCTTGGAGAGTGCCAAGCTCATTCCATGTCAATGTTCCCACTACCGACGCGCCGTTTATTGTGAATTGGTACTTGTTCAATCGGTTTGTGCTGGGGTCGTAAGCATAGGTATCGCTGTCACCAGAGCCAAACGTGATCAACGTCGGCAGATTGACCTGACCGGGGGTTTTTGTACCAGCGGGAGTGAGAGAGAATTCACTCTGGAGGGAAGCTGGTATGCCGATGAGGAAATACAAGCCGGAGCAGATTGTGACACTGCTGCGGCAGGTTGAAGTGGAACTAGCCAACGGGAAAACCACTCCGCAAGCCTGCAAAGAAGCCGAGATCACCGCACAGACTTACTACCGCTGGCGGAAAGAATTCGGCGGATTAAAACTCGATCAAGCCAAACGTCTCAAGGAGCTGGAGCGGGAGAACGCCAAGCTGAAGCGGCTAGTGGCGGAGCTGTCGCTGGAGAAGCAAATTCTGAAGGACGTGGCAGAGGGAAACTTCTAAGCCCTGAGCGGCGACGTGGCGCGGTCAGGCATGCACGCGAGAGCTACCGGGTATCGGAGCGGCATGCCTGCCGGCTGCTGGGGCAGTGGAGAGGGACACAACGCTACGAGGTGATTTATCGAAGCGACGAAGATGCGTTGACGCGAGAGATCGTGACGCTAGCCAGCGAATACGGGCGCTACGGTTATCGGCGGATCACCGCTCTGCTGCGGGATCGCGGTTGGCCTGTGGGCAAGGATCGCGTGCAGCGGATCTGGCGACGCGAGGGGTTGAAAGTACCGCAGAAACAAAGGCCGCGAGCTAGGTTGTGGTTGAACGACGGATCGTGCCTTCGCTTGCGGCCGGAACGAGCGAACCATGTGTGGAGCTACGATTTCGTGAGCGCGATGACCCACGACGGCAGGACGCTGCGGATGCTGACGCTGATCGACGAGTACACACGGGAGTGTTTAGCGATCCATGTGGCGAGAAGACTGGGGAGGTACGAAGTGATCGAAGCGCTGGCGGACGTGATGCTGAACCGGGGAATCCCGGAAAACATTCGCTCGGACAACGGTCCGGAGTTCGTGGCCGAGGAATTACGGAAGTGGTTGGCGAAAGTGGGCACAGGGACGCTGTACATCGAACCGGGGAGTCCTTGGGAGAACGGCTACTGTGAAAGCTTCAACGGAAAGTTGCGAGACGAATGCCTGAACGGAGAGATTTTCTATTCGCTGAAGGAGGCACAGGTGGTGATCGAGAAATGGCGGGTGGTCTATAACACGCTTCGACCGCACTCAGCGCTGGGCTACAGGCCGCCGGCGCCGGCGGCGTTCGCGCCGCAAAGGGTGGCTCTCCGGTCGCCTACGGCTCCCTACGAGCCACCCTTTGCATCTTTACCCGACGAGGTTGTGATGTAAACTCTCTCACTCGCCGTGGTACAAAAGCTCGGGCTGGTCAGGGATACCTGCGATACAAAGGTCAGATGGTTTGCACAGGACTTAGCTTAGTCGATGCGCCGGACACAGATCAAAACATCAGGAAGGCGATTTTGTTCGAGTTGTCGCCGCTCCAGGCTTTCGATACGGCGGCCGAAGACGAAGTGCCTGAACTGGAGTCGGTCACAAGCGAGAAATTGAGCCGCGACTCTCTAGATCAACTCCGCCGAAAGGCTATCGCAGATTCAGTTGAGTTCAGAACACCAGTCGAGCGGCGAGCCCTGTACAGGATGCGGAGCCGTGCCATTCGCTTATACGTTTTGCGGCGTGCCGGAGGTGTGTGCGAAGGGTGCAGAGTCACGGCACCATTTGTGACCCCAGCCAACTTCCCCTATTTGGAACCGCACCATGTCCGACGCCTGACGGACGGCGGCCCGGATAGCCCGAGTTTCGTTATTGCTGTATGTCCGAACTGCCATCGTCGCGCGCACTATTCACGAGACGCCGGGGAGTACAACGCCAAATTGACTGAAATTGTTGAGAAGCTTGAGCAAGGGCACTAGAATTTCGCTCCTGCGTTGCGGTGTGTACCATATGGACCAACTAAGGCAGGATTTGCGAGTGGCGCGGTTTGTAAGTGCGGCACCCACAAGGCTTTAGATTTTTCGACTCTCCGGTTCGGGACCAGGAGGTCGATGGTTCAAATCCATTCGCCCCGACCATTGTTCCCCTCTCGATTCAATGTGTTACATCGCGTTTGCTGTTGCTGCTGCCGGCTGGGAAGTGGGTACATTGGGTACAACATCGGCTTTGCTCGCCGAAAGTTCAAAACCAGGCCGACTTGTTCTGCTACTTCTTTTCTGTACTGAACGTCCTCGCTCAAGCCCGTTGGAAATCAAAACGCAATGCTTGGGCTGGCTCGTCCCATTGTGGGAGAAAACGGGGGTTGGCAGATTGCCCACAGGACTCCGCCTCAGGGGGCGTTATTTCGATATGATGAATCGCTGCTCATGAACGATGCTCAAATACGCGCGGCCACAAAAAAAGCTTTGCTCGTCCAGCATATGGGTGATGCTGAGACCGTTATTTTTGAGGAGTTGGGTGTTCAGCATGGTCTTGCGCGGATCGATCTTGCAGTTGTCAACGGCGAGTTGCATGGTTTTGAACTGAAGAGTGCTAGGGACACGCTTGCACGACTTCCCGAGCAGGCGGAATCGTACGGACGCGTCTTTGATCGCATCACGCTTGTAGTGGAGGAGCGCCACGTGCGCGGGGCGGTCGAACTCGTGCCGGACTGGTGGGGCGTGCGAGTTGCTTGCCAGGAATCAGGCAAACTTCGTTTTTGCGATTTGAGGCACGCCGTGAGGAACCCTTCGCCAGATCCTGCTGCGATAGCGGCGCTCCTCTGGCGCGAGGAAGCCTTACATTTTTTGGAGGAACTGGGTATTGCCGAAGGCGTGCGCTGGAAATGCAGAGCGGAGATTTATTCGAGGATTGCCATGAAAACCGACATCGATGTTCTGTGCCACAGGGTGCGGACGTGCCTCAAGACACGGGTAAATTGGCGATCTGCCGCGACGCGACTGTCATGTGGTGATTGATTCCCGCCCGCAGCCATATTTCATGGCTGCCGTAATTCTTGCTATCGAGGCTATTCTCGTGGATGAATGCGTCGCCCCAACTGAAACCCTCGCCGTAGAATAGATTCTCATCGTCGCAGAGAAGTTGGGCATGGCCATGCCACTGCTCACGGCCCGGTCTCGTCTCTTGGGCGTGCGATGTTGCCTTCCTTCGCGCAGCGTCGCCGCGCATGATCAGCCACTCCTCGTCGAGCGTGTACCGAACGCTCACACTGGGGTTGCAACCCTCAACCGGTTCCTTGTACAGACCGTATTGAATCGTGTAGTCCGAAAAGCTGGGTTTTCGCAAGCTGTTCTTGGCGGTCGATACCGCTTTTTTCCACGCCAGCCAATCGGTTCTCGGTATCCTTCGAGTGCCGGGTTCGAACCCCTGTAAATCAGGAGGAAAAGCTCCACTCGCCACGCTGAGTGTTTGCCATTTGGTGAGATTCGGGATGGCGGCAAGCAGCGACTCGACGGTGGGAACAACCGGGTCGTTCGCTTCGTAGTCCACCAGAAGATGCACGGCATCTTCGGTCAAGCGGAGTGATTTCAAGAGAGCACGGATGTCGCTCGCGAAGCCGGCGTCAATTATCTCGGCGGGTGTAAGTCGAAGGCATATGCCGCGCTTGTCGTCTTTGACGATTGTTGCAACCGATGCCTGGTATTCTTGGGTTCGAAAGAGTCCCGTGACGGGCACGAGTGCGAGTTTATAGCTTCGGCCTACTTCCGCGAAATATTCGAAGGCGTGAACCTTGCCACGAGTCCTGACGACATCAACGGCGACGTGACGCAGGTCCAAAAAAAAGGGGAAATTAGCACATGATTCCAACAGTTTCTTCGCCTCTTGATGGATCACTTGTGCTGGGTCGAGTGGTGTGGATGCCCGCTCTGCCGTTTTCCGCGATTTGAAGGTCTGTGGTGCGAGCTCAATCAGCGACGTTATCCTCTTCCTGTCTTCTTCGTGCAAATATCTGAGCGCAAACCTCTCCGCCTGTTTCCAGCGGAGAATTGGTACATAGTGGCTTGGACCAAACATACTGGCTCCTACGCTTCTACCGGCTCTGCGAAAAGCCTACGGACCTGTCCCTGCCCTACTAGTCGATTCAGGACTCGATAGGATTTTCGCTGATGCCGAATTCGGCCCGCAACGATTGCGGGATGTATCCGCAGGCGGCTGGCGAGATGCTGCACAGCATCAGGCGTACGCAGCTTGCTCGCGGGACTTTTCTTCCATTCCTCAGAAGGAATTAGTGCCTCGCCCGCGAGGTCGTCAGCCTCTTGCTCCTGGATGCTGGTTTTGTCTTCGACATCGAGATCATCGTAGAAAGCCGTTAAATCTGCATTCAGATGCCGAGAAATGTGAATCAGTTCATGCATCAATACAAACCAGAAATTGTCGAGCCGGTCATATCGAATCGTCAGAGCCACGATTGGTTGATCAGGACCTGCAAGAATCGCCGCGCCATCTATGTATGTCTCAGGAAGTTGAGGCTCCACCACAAGAGAGACTCCAATTTTGTCCAGATACTCGATGGCGTGTCTCGGGCCGTCATTCAGAGTGCTAAGATGCGCCAGCTCATGCATGAATCCAGATGTCAGTGACCGGGGTTCAAATTTCACCGATGGCGGCGTTTGCAATGCGCGGATACAGACACGAGCGTTCCATGCGGCAAGGGCATAGAAATCCATTTGTCTTGCGGAACGCAAGTAGTAGTGAGTCTGCTTGTAGAGGGCATTCGGAACCCAACCTCTTCCGAGCGGCGCAAAGAACCGGTGCATCACGTCTTTAGCCTGATGATGCAAGTCGGTGACTTCACCTTTAATCCAACCGCGCGCCACCATTTCGCGGATGGGGAAGCGTTCCCACTCGACCGCTCCTTCATCAAGGTCAAAAAGGAATTGCTCTTGAAGTAGCGCCTTCGCCGGAATTCTCAAGCCCTTGTAGAGTGCCCGCGCCATTGAAAGGGTCAAGGGCCTCTTGCGCGAAAGAACTTCGGAAACTTTGCTACGACTCCCAAGGAGTGGAACGAGGTCGCGCGGCATCAAATTCATTTGTTCCATGCGAAATTTAATCGCGTCTATGGGGTCAGGTGCTTCGATTTCGATACGTTTCTGCTCATAGTCTCGCACGAGAAGAGTTAGGAGATTCAGACGGTCTCCTTCGGGAGTCCCCGCACGAACATTGCGGTCGATAAGCTGCTCAATCTCTGCAAGGGCAGCCTTGTAATCGACTTCTGAATTGATCGCGGTAATCATAGAGTCTCCTTTAGCTCCATTTGGAGTACTCCGCGTGTGTTCCTACGCGCCTGACCAACACAACTGTGATTTCGTAGCTCACCTTGGTGTCTATCCTGTACGTATTGCCTTTTATATTGAAGATCACGCGGTTGTCGCTCAAGAAGCTGGCCGTCGGATACCTTGCCTTAACCTCGGCAGGTCCAGCCCAGTTTGCCTCCTCGACCTCGAAAATCCAGGCATTGAGGGGACCCCGGATGTCGGCGTGCGCCTTGGCGAATTGTGCCAGCAGCTCTTTGCCAACTAATCGCATCGAGGGCCACGGCTGAAGTTGTGTGACATAACGGGTCCCTATATGGGAACAATATGTATGTTCCCTACAAGGGAACAATAACCTATTGAAGTCACCTTGTCAAGGCAGAACGGTGGGAGCTGGTTCGCGGGTAGGAACTGATAGTAGCGCACAATTAGTTGTACGTCCGTCGAGCCGCTCGCATGTTCTCGTCGCCAAACTTGCCCAATGATGGACACACAACCGCAAGCTGAGTTGAAATGACCGGGCTGGTGCTGCCGAACCTCTAAATGGATAGGGCGGAGCGCCTGCCTAGTGAGCAGGTGCCCCCCAAGCAGCTGCATTCTCCGCCGTGTTTTCCCCCCCATTACTCGTAAGTCCTCGAAATTCAAAACGCCCCGTCACCACAATGTCTTCCGTCTACAGCTTGCCAG
>CAWENN010000004.1:0-1671331 GCA_963810565.1 uncultured Acidobacteriota bacterium | reverse complement strand
GGGGTGGAGCAGCCTGGTAGCTCGTCGGGCTCATAACCCGGAGGTCGTTGGTTCAAATCCAACCCCCGCAACCAATTTGATTTTCTCGAGGCCGGGTCCAAGCGCCCGGCCTTTTCGTTTTCCGTCCCATCCCACGCGTTTCCGGCAGACTGTACTTCGTCTACATCCTGTGGTCAGCGTTCGCCCGGAAGTTTTACACCGGCCTCGGCGAAGATCCCGCCGCCCGACTGCTGCAGCATCGGAAGCCGCCGGCTAGACGACCGGCGAGTTCAGGCCAACCGTCTCCCAGCAAATCCCATTTGCCACCAGAGGAAGATCTGAACTGCTATGCAACTTAGCCTTTGGCGTCTGGCTCTGGAGGTTGCCACAATTCAATCGGATTTCCCTCCGGGTCACGCACACGCGCGAACCGGCCGTACTCGGAAGCTTCCGGGTCGAGCTTGATCTCGATTCCGGCAGCTTGCAACTGGGCCGCCATCTTCTCGAGGTCCCGCACTCGAAAGTTCAGCATCCAGACCTTACTGGGATCCCCGAAATATTTGCTGGTCTCAGGGAAAGGAGCGAAAGCGGTTGTTCCGGCCTCTTGCTCCCACGCGGTTTCGCCCTCGCCCGTCGGTATCGGGGAAACCCCCAGATGTTGCTGGTACCAAACCGCCAACGCTTTCGGATCCTTGGCTCGAAAGAAGAATCCACCGATACCCGTCACTTTTTCCATTTCCGTTCCTCCAGCAATCCCATCACAAACAGCGGCCCGTTGGAAGAGGAGAGACCTTTGGCTGTGTAGCTGTCGGCGCAGCGATGCCGACCTGGTTCCGACTCCAGATGAAGCTCGACCCGAAAGCAAATAACAGGGTTCAAAGCGGCTGGCGTCTTGGAAAACGGATCGCGTCCTCCGTCCGAGAGGAGCGCGAGTCGGTCTACCATACCTGCGCGAACCGGTTCTGGGAAGCGTAAAGATGAAATTCTGGCCGAGTCGTCGGCTACGTGGAAGCAATCGCACCAATGATTTTGTACGCTGGCTACGCTGCGCGCCGAATCAGTTCCCCGCTAAAAGGCAGCACTAAACAATTCGGATGCTTGCAGGGCCCTGCAACCAATTTTTGGATTCGAAGGCTGGGCATCGGGCGCGCAACCTTTTTCGTTTGTGGAGAACGTCCGAGATTCCAGCTTCGATCTCGCGCGCGGGATTGCATCACCACGGGAGCATGCCCTCATCGTTCGAGAAGGTGCCCGTGGGACCGTTCGCGTCGAGCAGCGCCAGGCGCACTGGCTCGCGGGCGCCCTGCTCGACGGTGCGCGTGCCGGTGTAGTTGTTGAGGTTGGTCTTGGTGAAGCCGGGGCAGGCGGCGTTGACTTTGATGTTGGTGGACTCCAGCTCGATCGCCATGGCGAGCGTGATGGCGTTGAGAGCCGTCTTGGAGGCGGGATAGACGGGGCCGAAAATCGAGCGCCAGGGGGAAGCTTTGTCCGAGTTCCGCGTGAGCGAGCCGACGCCGCTCGACACGTTGACGATGCGGGCGGCGGGCGCTTCGCGCAGAAGCGGCAGCATTGCCTGCGTCACGGCGAGGACGCCGAAGACGTTGGTGTCCCACACCGCGCGCATTTCAGCGAGGGAGACGTTGCTCGGGCGCGTCAACTTAGCGAACTCCGCGATGGGCATATCCGGGCGCTTGCTGGTATGCGAGATGGCCGCGTTGTTGATGAGCACGTCGAGGCGGCCGAGCTCCTCGCAGATGCGCTTCTCCGCGGCGGTGATCGAAGCTTGATCGGTCACGTCGAGCTGGATGGCGCGCGCGTCCGGGCCAATTTGCTTGGCTGCGGCTTCGCCGCGCGCGAGGTTGCGCGATCCGACCAGCACCGTGAAACCGTGGGTCACGAGATCATTGGCGATTTGAAAACCGATTCCTTGATTAGCCCCGGTGACCAGGGCGACTGGTTTATTGTGCATCGTAATCTCCTTTTTTTTTGGGACTATGGCCGCGAACGATGAACGCTGCGGGCCTTCTTTTGTTAGTGCGCGGGGCCGCGAGCGATTGATTCCAGATCCGCGAGTACCTTCGCCGGAATTTGCAGCGTGGCAGCTTTGAGATTCTCGCGAAGATGCCCGAGTGACGACGTTCCGGGGATCAGCAAGATGTTTGGCGAGCGCTGCAGAAGCCAGGCCAGCGCAACCTGCATCGGCGTAGCTTGGAGCGAGGCGGCCGTTGCATCGAGCGCCGATGACTGGAGTGGAGTGAACCCTCCGAGCGGGAAAAACGGAACGTAGGCGATACCTTGCGCGGCCAACTGGTCAATCAAAGCATCGTCTTTCCTCTGCGCCACGTTGTAGAAATTCTGCACGCACACGATCTCGGTAATGCTTTGAGCCTCCGACAACTGTTTGGCGGTCACGTTGCTTAGTCCGATATGGCGAATCAGTCTCTGACGCTTCAGTTCAGCCAGCGCGGTCAGCGGTTCCTCGATGGATCCCTCGGACGGTTCCATCACTCCGCCAAAACGCAGGTTGACCACGTCCAGCGCATCCAGACCCAAATTGCGAAGATTGTCGTGAACCCCCGCAGTCAGGTCTTCGCGCGAGTAAGCGGGAACCCACGATCCGTCCTTAGGACGCCGGGCGCCGAGTTTGGTAACGATTACCAGACCGTCCGGGTAGGGATGAAGCGCCCGCTTGATAATCTGATTGGTCACATGGGGACCGTAGTAGTCGCTCGTATCGATATGATTCACGCCGCTCGCGACGGCCTCTCGCAGAACAGCGATCGCTCCGTCGACATCTTGTGGAGGTCCCCATACCATTTTTTCGCCATCCCGGCCGGCCAGTTGCATAGCGCCGTAACCCATGCGGTTCAAAGTCATCGAGGTACCGGGCAGCGTGAAGCCGCCGGCCAAATCTACTTGTTCAATCATTTCGTTCCCCTTTGCTACAATCATTGGATGAAGGATTCTTCAGGTTTGGAGTTCGCATATGCCGGCTGACGCACTTCTTGCATTTGAGCCAAGGAAAACGCCCGTTCAAGCGAGGTCGACGGTCACAGTGGAGGCCATTTCCGAGGCGACTATTCAGGTTTTGCTGAGCCATGGCATGGAGCGATTGACCACCACACGGGTTGCCGAGCGTGCCGGCGTTTCTGTCGGAACGCTGTATCAGTACTACCCCAATAAGCAATCATTGCTGTTTGCGGTGGTGGAAAATCACATGAATCGAGTAGCGGCGAGAGTCGAGGCTGCGTGCGAGGGCGCTTGTCATCAACCGCTAGCAGATATGATTAAGGAAATGGTCGAGGCGTTCGTCGAGGCCAAGATGGAGCGTGCTGATATTTCTGCCGCGCTCTACCGAGTGGCAGGAGACCTGGGAGGCCCCGCGTTGGTCAAACGTGCCGGCCAGCGTTCGCGCAAAGCCGTCGAGGCGATGCTGCAGACGGTGACAGATGTGAAATTTCCGCCGGACAAATTTGCCGTGGACCTAATGCTTTCAGCGATGGCCGGCGCGATGCGCGCGCTGCTGGAGGCCGGGCCGACGCCATCCACGGTCCGCAAATCGCGAGAGCAGCTCGTGCTTCTTTGTCAGTCGTACATGGCGGCTGCGACAGCCAAGCGCGTTTGGAGCACTCAAAATGATTGAGGTACGCCTTATTTTTCCGGGGTCCAGTAGGGGGCGTAGCCGTAGTGTTTGTGCAGGCGCAGTTCGTACCCGCGGCTGATGGGCAGGTTGTCGTCCCAGGGCGGGCTTTTGCGAATGGCGTCGCGCGAAATTTTGATGTAGATCTCGCGATCGGCCCAACTCACTCGCTGGATCCACTGCGGTCTGATCAGAACTTTCTTGCCCGGCCACCAATTCTTAGTGTCAATGATCGCGTAACGGATTTCCCAGGTTTCCCCGTCGAAGAGAAAATCTTCCAGGTGGCCAACTTCACCGTCGGTGGCTGAAATGTGATAACCGATGACTTCCCGCGTGCTGCGCAGATGCGTTCCGGTGGAGGAAATCGTCGCCGTGCTCTTTGCTTCCGCGCGCGGCGCTTCGGCCAGCGCCTCGGGGCTGGCACATTTGCCCCAGACGCCCTGCCCTTCCCAATAACGCGGCAATCCGTAATGCCGGTGATGTTCGGCCTCGTGGCGGCGCGAGACGGGCTTATCCAGATCTATACTGGGGCTGGTGGCCACTTGATCGCAGTTGAGATTCACGTTGATGTGCAGCGGGCTAAAGGCCGGGTGGCGTAGTGCCAGCGGCGAGATCAGAACTTGTCGTCCTTTAAGGATCAGACCGGTGGCGACGACGATGTAGCGGATCGTCCACTTTTCATCGTCGAAATAGAAATCAGCCACGTTGCCGATATCCGAATCGAGCGCCGAAATCGTGTACCGGTGCAGGTCTTTCGTTCTGCGCAGGCGCGTCGCAGAACTTTTGACGGGCGTTTCCGTTTTCTTGATCAAATGTCGCTCCGGCGGGGCATAGGGGCCCGCGCGGAACGCGGGCGCAAGCCATCCAAAATAATTTTACTCTCCGAAGCGTTCCCGAAGAAAGAATGTTCACGAAACATGCTGGCGCGGTGCGCGGGCCATACGTGCGTCACCTGATTGCACGCTGATTCGGCGAAATGGTACAAAATCAAGATGCAAGGCGGCGACAGACCGCGGCTCCTTTTTGATTCGCTGCTCCTCGGCATTATCGGCGGTCTCGGCGCCCAGCTGTTCATGTGGATGTTGCGCCTCTCACAGTATTTTTTTCTCACCTGGATTGCGGGTTACCGCCCGCCCGGACTTCCCGAAGAGGGCGGAATGCTGCGCGAAACGATCGGTCCGCACGGATTGTGGCTGGTGCCGGTGGTTACGACCTTGGGCGGCTTGATTTCCGGTGCGCTCGTCTACGGCCTCGCGCCTGAGACCGAGGGCCACGGCACAGACACGGTGGTCAAAGCGGTGCACTACACCGGCTCCGTGCTGCGTGCGCGCGTGGCGCCGGTGAAAATGCTGGCATCAGCGATCACGATTGGTTCCGGCGGGTCGGCAGGCCGCGAAGGACCCATCGCGCTGATCGCCGCGGGTTTTGGTTCGGTGTACGCATCGTTGCTGCACCGGCCTGAACGAGAAAGGCGTTTGCTGGTGCTGATGGGAATGGCGGCAGGGCTCTCTGCCATATTCCGTTCGCCGATTGGCACGGCGATATTCGCCGTGGAAGTTTTGTACGGCGGGATGGATTTCGAAGCCGACGCGCTGATGTACTGCATGCTGGCGGCGATCGTGGCGTATGCAGTGAACGGGTGGTTTGTGGGATGGCAACCGTTGTTCCGTGTTCCCGCGCATTTGGCCGCGACGAAATTGAGGGACTACGGCTGGTACATCGGCTTGGGAGCAGCGAGCGGAGTAGTTGCCACAATTCTGCCGGAAGTTTTTTACCGGATCCGAGACGCGTTCGTGGCGCTGCGAGTTCCCGCATGGATCAAACCGGCAATCGGCGGACTCGGCCTGGGCCTTCTGGCTTTGCGATTGCCGCAAGTGCTGGGCGGCGGATACGGCTGGATTCAGGAAGCGATTGATGGCCATCTCGCGTTGCATCTCCTGATCGTTTTGCTAGTCGCAAAAATGGTGGCATTGTCGCTCACGGTTTCTTCCGGCGGTTCGGGAGGCGTTTTTGCTCCCAGCCTTTACGTGGGGGCGATGCTGGGCGGCGCGTTTGCGGGAATCTTTCATCACGATTCGGCGGGGCTCGTGATTGTGGGGATGGCGGCGGTGTTCGGCGGAGCCGCGCGCGTGCCCATCGCGACGTTACTGATGGTCGCGGAGATGACGGGAGGCTATCAGCTTCTGGTTCCCGCGGGACTGGCGGTGATGCTAAGTTTCTTGATTCAAATCAATTTGTCGTCGTTCTTGAAATACGGCAGCTTGTACGAGGCCCAGGTGGCTGCAAGAGCCGATTCGCCGGCGCATCGCGCGGAGAACATCCGAATCGCGCTGCGATTGCTGGACCAGGGAAAAGTTACCTTGCCGCCGCAGATGAATCACCTTCATCTGGCTGCTCTATTGCAATCGGGGCTATCGCTCGACCTTCCGGATGGCTCGCAGCTGGTAACCGGAGCATTGCGCCCTGAGAGTCCCTGGGTGGGAAAGCAGATTCAGGCGCGGGTGCTTAGCGCGCCGCTCGCTGATGCGAAGCTGGTTGCCGTGCTGCGCGGGAAGTCAGTAATGATGGCGCGTCCGGAAACCGTGTTGCAGCCCGGGGACAGACTTTTGTTGATCGCGTCACCGCAAGCGCAAGAAGAATTGCAGAAACACCTCGTACCTGCTCGGGCACAGGATCCGCACGTGAGCGCAACGGTCAAAACCTAACCGTCAGGCAACGCTTGCGCCGCCGCGCCAGCGGGAATTTGACACAAGGTATTGTGACCGCGTGCGCGTTACTTCGGCGGCGTACAAATTCAAATTGCACTCCTCGCAGCCCACCGCCTCGAAATCCGCATGGGGGTGCGCATCGAAGCGGCGGGCTGTCGAGAGTGTCGCTGCGGATCAGGAGGATTTTGGTTCGACGCGGACCGCCCGCGCGTAAGGCGCCTTGGGAAGATCGATTGTTAAGATGCCGTCGCGGAGCGTCGCGCTGACCTTGGTGGGGTCGATATCCACCGGCAGTTCGACGGAACGGAGAATTTGATCGGCGCAACACTCGGAGCGTATCTTCCTGCCGCCATTTTTCTCGTCTCTGAATTCGCGGCGGCCCGCCACGCTCAGTCGCCGCGGCTCGACTTTGATTTCGACGTCTTTGGGGTTGAAGCCGGGAACCTCGGCGCGAACGACGAAGTCGCTGTCCGACTCTTTCACATCCATGTGCAGCGGGTGCAGAATCTCGGCTTCCGCGCGAAGCCAGTTGTCCAATTCATGGCCGTGCCACTGGCCATTCCCTTCAAAGAGTTCGACGGCTCGACGGGAAATCGCGTCGTAGATCCTGTCGAATTGTTCGTTCACGTCCATCGGACCTTGTCGAACCGGTACGCTCCCTCGAATCGGCTGCATTGCAGTTGCTGATTGTGCGGTCATTTCAAACTTCCTCCCTATTTAAATTGATTGTGGTCCATTGAAATCCCGTGGCGCACTCTGAGACGGCGCCATCCCGCTGTGCGACGGCTGCTTGCGTATCTCACAAGGCGGCACGCCTGAGGATGCCTCTGACCCATTCCAAAATAATCAGAACGAGAGAGGCGATCAATTCCCCGGAGTGCATAAGTCGCTGTATGACTTTGGTGATACAAGAATGCAATTGCGTGGGTTATCAAACGAACGCAGGCGGGCCGCTTTACTGACGCGCGTTTCGGTGCTAGCGTCATATGTTGATGTATCGGCGCACGTTTTGCGCGCGTGCGTCAGTCCAAACACGATTTTTGCCCGGCTATGTCCCGTTACGAGAAGCTTGGAAAACGCGTCGTCGGTTCGTTGACCCTGGGAATTGCCGTAGCACTGGTCAATTTCGCCCTCGATGTTCGCTTCGCTCGCTTAGGTGATGCCCCCGCGACGGCAATCCTCAACGATTTGATTATCGGCACCGCGGCGGGACTGCTGGCCTATTTTTGGGTGTCGCGCCAGGCGTCGAAATACGCGCGCGAACGAGCCACCGAGCAGCTGATGCAGGAGGCCGTCCATCAAGAACGCAAACGGATGGCGCTGGAACTTCACGACACGGTGTGCCAGGCGCTGGCCGCGGCTAACATGCACATGGAGCTGGCCGGCGATTCCCTGCTCCAAAATCCCGACTCGCAAGAGCATTTCCATCGGGCGCTGCAACTGGTGCGCGGGAGCATCACGAATATGCGGTGCGCGCTGTGGGATCTGTACCCCGAGGAACTGCAAAAGGTGGATCTTAAGAGCGCCATCGAGTATCTGGTGAAAGACCTCACTGCAGGCAATGGCTTAAGCGTTCAACTTTCGCTTGACGGAACCGTCCGGCGGCTTCCTCCCGACGTAGAAAAGAGTTTGCTCCGCATCAGCCAGGAAGCTCTTTCGAACGTAGTAAAACACGCGCAGGCGCGCGAGGTGCGAATCGAGCTGCTGCTCGAAGCCCGGCACGCGCAACTTCGCGTGAAGGATGATGGCCGGGGCTTTCAGCCCGAATTGAACGCCGGCACTTACGGTTTGACCTCCATGCAAGACCGCACCAAGGCTCTGGGTGGTGTATGGACAATTCATAGCGCTCCCGGCCGCGGCACCGAAGTGCACGCTTCCATACCGATTCCGCCGATGTCGAACTGAAGGGGAGATGTCGAAAAAAATGCCGTCAATCCACGTAGTGATTGCCGATGATCATGCCATCATGCGCGAAGGACTGACGGCAGTGATCAATCGCGAGCCGGACATGGAAGTTGTGGCGCAAGGGACGAACTGGCCGGAAGCCGTCGAGCAAGTCATCCAAAACCACCCGGACATCGCCGTCCTGGATCTGCACATGCGCGGAATGGATCCGGCGGAAGGAGTCGCGACGATACGCGAGAGGTTGCCCTCCGCGCAGATTGTGATTTATTCCGCATTCAGCACGAACGAAGAGGTGTACCAGGTTTTTTCCGGCGGAGCGCGTGGTTATGTGCTGAAGGGCGAATCCGGCCGCGAAGATTTGCTGCAGTGCATCCGCGCCGTGGCCCGCGGCGAGATGTGGATTCATCCCATCGCCGCTGCGCGATTAGCGGAACGGATGAGTGCGCCGAACCTGACGCGCCGCGAGATGGAAGTCCTCGGATTGATGGTGGCGGGCAAGTCCAATAAGGAAATCGGATCGTCACTAGACGTCACTGAGGGTACCGTCAAGGTTCACGTCAATCACATTCTTTCAAAGCTGGGTGTATCGGGGCGCGTGGAAGCTATTATGGTGGCAGTGCGCCGAGGCTTTGTGCAATTGGTAAGAAACCTGCAAGATCCCACGCAGGGGCCTGACGCACATGACGGCTTTTTCACCGGAACTCGCCCATCCAAACGGGATATAACCAAGGCTATACAAACCTCTATCTCCAAAAGCCAATTGCGCAACAAGAAGTAAACTTCCAACATTCTTTCAGCAGCGGCGCCGCGGACTCAGAAAACACTTCGCGAGATTTGTATCCCGCCGCTCGGTAAATTCATCTGCCCGAGGGGAATCATGAGAAGGCTAAGCACTATTTTTGCGCTTTCGGCGATCGTCGTGTGCGCCGGATTTACCCAGACCAAGCGCCGCCCGGAGCTTCTGAACACCAATTCTGCGGCCGGAGCGTGCGATTCGGCATCGCTCACGAGTTCGCAGAAAGTGAAGCTCACGGAACTGAAACACGAAGAGAATCTTTGGGACTGCTTGACGGGCTCGCCTTTTTGCGATGCCGGATTTCTGAAACCCGCGGGGAAAACCGAAGTGGCGCTAGCGCGCCGGCGGCGGAATCTGCTCGATTGTTTGCAAGGCTACGGCAATTGCGACCACTCGCTGCTCGCTTCAATGCAAGCCGCCCAGGTGACCAAGATCGAGCACCAAAGAAATCTGCTCGCCTGCGAAACAGGCACTAGCGCGTGCGATCAGTCCTCGCTGACTCCCGCACAATCTGAAGAAGTGGCCCAACTGGCGCAGGAGCGCAATCTGCTGCGCTGCGAGAGCGGGGATCCTTCGTGTGATCCTTCCGGCTTGAGCAGTGCGGAATTCGAGAAGATCGTCGCCGCCAAGTAGCGACGCAATTTGCTCGCTTGCAAGACCGGAGTGGCCTATTGCGATCCATATTTGCTGGGTGCCGGCGATGCACAAGAGGTTGCACGTCTGCAAAACCAGCGAAAACTGCTGACCATCGCGGAAGAAAACGATTATTGCGATCCGTTCCTATTCGCACCGGAAGACATCAGCGACCTGGGCGTTTCGCCCGATTCCTCACTTCCACAGCTCCAAGCAAAATCTGAAAGCGACACGAGCGCGCGGTAGCCAGGGGCTACGCCAACTGCGGTCCGGACAAAAAAATGCCGGCGATCAGCAACCTCGCCGGCATTTTTTGCAGCTCGATCAGCCCAGCCGTCCTGTGGCCCGAACTAGGCTTGCGGAGTGTTCCGGACCAGCAACGTGATCTGGTCGTTTTCCGCCAGCCTCCTTTGTAGGTGCGTGGTGTAAACGAACTCATGGCCCGTTAACCGGCCGGGATAGAACCAATCGAGCAGCGCGATCGGGCGGGTACGCGATTGTTCGGCAAAAGTAAGCTCGGTGCGATTGGTGGAATTGTCCCGAAGCGTGGGAAGCACATCCACGATGGTGATGAGGTGCGTGCGGTGCGCGCCGTAGATGCGCACGAAATTATGCGTCGCGATGTCATTGGACATCACAAACCAGTAGGTTCCCGCCGGCAGCACGACGTCGCCCGGAATCTGGACGGGCTGGTTGAAAGTGAGCTGGGTTGCTTCGTTGACTTGTCCTGCGTTTGCGGTCGGGACGATCGTCACCAAGGCAAACGCCAGCGCAATTCCGAATGAAGTTACAAGCATTTTGCGAGTCATGGGTAATCTCCTGGATACAACGTCGGTGAAGCCGGGAGAGGATGCATTCAATTCTGCCTCAGGCAACTCGCTGACCGCTCTCGCGGATTTTCTTCACCTACACATTTTGATGAGGGATACGGCCCTAAAGTTAGGAACAAATTCGCGGGGCATCATTTCAAGCCGGTATATCGAAAGATATAGAGTCCGCTAGCTCCACAAGCGAATTGCGCGGCACAAAATAAAGCCAAAATATTGTTTTCGTGGGCTTGCTATTGCGGATGGCCCGTTGGTAGAGGGCCCGACATGGCACGACCCGTCTGCGCGGGGACCATACGTGCAATGGGCACTGAGCTCGCGGCTTGTTCGCGATTTCGAGCCTGACGCGCGGTGCTAAATCAAAGGGAGCATTGAAATGATACGCATCGATTCCGCGACGCGAATTTTCGGATTGGTGTTTCTCGGCTTGGCGATGGCCGCGGCGCCGGCGATGGCGAAAGACCAGTAGAGCACAGGAAAAGTGGACGTTCATGTAAGCCCCAAACAGGCTTATGTGTTTGTGGATGGCGATGCGATTCGCGATGGCAGCCAGACGATCGCGCTAAGCGCGGGAAAACACACGATCGGCGTTTACAACTACGGTTACTCGCCGAACGTGCAGACCATAAACGTCGTTGCCGGCCAAACCCTCACTCTGCACGTCGGGCTGCAGCAGAGCGGCCAAAAAGTGAGCGGACCTTTTGGCGATCTCGAACTGAAGGGACATCCGAGAGCCGCTGTGCTCCTGAACGGAGATACGCCGGACTACTTCGTCGGCCACGTGGATGAATTCGACAACAACTGGATGTGGCATCAATGGCTGCTCGTGAAGCCGGGCGACTACAAAGTGACGGTTACGCGAAAGGGCCAGACGATTTGGTCCGGGCCGGTGGATGTGAAAGCCGGGCAACGCGAGGTGGTGTACCTCAACCACAACGGCAAAATCGTGACCAAGAATTTCAAGAAGGGCATGACTCTTGGACCACAGCCACGGTTCGACGCCGGAATCGCCAGCGCCATGGTTCCTATCGCGCCGGTTACGGCGCAGCTCGCCGTTTCGCAGCCCCAGACGTCGTGCGGCCAGTCGGCTACGTTGAACTGGAAGGCGACCGACGCCGTGAACACTTCGATCACAAACCTCGGGAATGTGGCGTCGAGCGGCGATAAGACCGTGTCCCCCACAAAAACGACTGCGTACACACTGGTAGCCACGGGGCCGGGAGGCGTGGTGCGGCAAACTGCGACAATTGACGTGAACGCGCAGCCAACGGCGACGCTCTCCTTCAATCAACCGGAAGTCGAGTACAAAAAGGTGGGAGACAAAGTCGTCGAGCACGGCTCCGCAACTTTGAGTTGGACCACGCCGAAAGGCGACAAGGTCACGATCGAACCGCTAGGCGAGGTCGCAAGCAGCGGAAGCGAAAACATCGAGGCCCGGCCGACGCAGGCCAGCACGGGCCCGATCAATCAAGATGTCCCCTACACACTGCACGTCACGAATGCGTGCGGTGGCACGGCGACTCGTACGGCGATGTTGCACATTGTCGGCTCGATCGAACCGCCACCACCAGTAACCTTAGCGAGCCTCTTCTATCCGACAAATTATCCGGACCGGCGACACGCGATGGTGGGCCTGGTCTCCAGCCAGAAAGTAGTGCTGGCGACCGCCGCAAAAACGTTTAAAAACAACGAACAATACGATCCGCAAAACGAATTGATGATCGTGGGCCACGCCGATGTGCGCGGCTCGGACCAATACAACACGGCGCTGAGCCAAAGGCGATTGGCAATTGTGGAACACTACCTGATTTCGCAGGGCATCCCGGCCAACAAGATCGAGACACAGGCGGACGGCAAAGATCATGAACTCAGCGAGCAGCAGGTCCAACAGCTGCAGACGAAAGATAAGCAAACGCCACCAAAGTGGATGTCCAAGCGCCAGAAGGCCACCTGGCTCGCCTACAACCGCCGGGTTGACATCATTCTCGAGCCGGAAGGCCAGCGGTCGGCGCAGGCATACCCCAATGACGCGCCCGATACGCGGCTACTTTGGCAACGTCCCGAGCCGAGCCTGAAGTCTGTAGAGGCTGCTTCACACATGCCGCGCAATACCGAAGTAGCGCAGACGCAGAATTCGGGCAATTAATTTCTAGAGCGTTTTCATACGGAGGAGGAACAACATGCGACTCTCAATCAAAGGCACGGCAATCGCCGCCGGGCTACTGTGGGGCGGCGCGCTTCTGCTCGTGGGACTCATCAACCTGGCAAGGCCGGAGTACGGTACGAACTTCATCAGCATGATGAGCTCGGTATATCCGTGGTTCCATTCCACGCACACTTTTGCGAGCGTGGTGATCGGCACTATTGACGGATTTATTGACGGTGTGATCGCCGGGTGCTTGTTTGGATGGCTGTACAATTTGACGATGGACGTCGGCACGAAAGTGCAGAGCCTGCAAGGACATCACACCTAGCCAAATTTGCGGTGGTGCGCCGGTTCCATGCTCGCCGGCGCACCACGGCGGAAGTTCTGATTTTTCCTGCTGCGCGCGGTTACAACAACCGATCGTTCCCGCGCGCCGCTGCGCTTTGGTGTCGGAGCTAGCCGCGAACCGTGAGCACGGGGCACTGCGCGTGCGCCACGATTTTGTGCGCCGTGGCGCGTTCCAAGTGCGTGGCGGCCCCGAGCCGTCCCGCGGCGCCACGAACTCCGATCACAATCAAATCGGCGTTGCGTCGCGCGGCAAATTCGACGATGCGCTCCGCCGGTTCGCCGTACTCGACTGCGACTTCGGGCGGGAGTTCGAGCTTGGCTTCATCCGGAACGAGTTCGTAGAGCCGATGCATAGCTTCGGCGACGGACAGGTCGAAAAGGCGCTTGTCGTTTCCGTTGATTGAATCCGGCTTGGGCATCACCAGCAGCAAAGCCAGCCGGGCGTGATTTTCCCGCGCGAGGCTGGTCGCATACGGCGCAGCCGCCAGCGATTCGGGCGAAAGGTCCGTTGCAAAGAGTACTCGGCGGAATCGGCCAGCATTATGAGTGCTGCTGCGCACGCCGGGGCCAATCGTGAGCACCGGAACGGGCGAGCGGCGGAAGATTTCCTCCGCGACCGAACCCATGAGCAGCTTCTCCGTGCCGGTGCGGCCATGCGTTCCGACCACAATCAGGTCCACGTTATCCTGTTCGATCGCGCGGCCCACGCTGGGCCACACCTCAAGCCCGCGCTCAACGAGCGTTTTGTGGTCCAGGCCCGCGAGCCGAGACTCCACGCGTTGCATTTCCGCCTGTGCACTTTCCTCCCCGGCCTCGATGGCCGCCTCGGTCAGCCCGGGGGTCATGTACACGTACGGCGCGGGTATCAGAACGTGCAGGGCGAGTACCTTGGCCCCGAAGCCACGGCCGAGTGTCGTCACAAATGGCAATGCGGCTTCGGAGGGCTGTGAGAAATCGGTGAGATAAAGAATGTTCTTAACCTTTACTGGTGCTGTGATCTCGGCAGTTCGCATGGCCATCCTCCTTGAAGTCCAGCATGTCTCGGCAACACCTTGCAGCGCGGTGACAGGCGGCACGCCGTAGTGTGACCACCGTCACAGCGGGCAGACGGAGCTCGGACTAACAACGTAGCTAGAGGAGGTGAGCTATGAATACGATTCAAACTCACGCCCGTATAGAAATTAAAAACGTTCTATTTCCCGCGGATTTTTCTCCGGCCGGAGATGCGGCCATTCCATTCGCTTCAGAAATCGTGAGGCGGTTTGGCGCCAAGCTGCACGTCCTGCACGTACGGCCTCCCGTCGTGAATCCCATGACCGAACCTGCGACCTGGCCCGTCTTGGAGAACGCGGCAAGAGCGGAGGCAGAAGCGCAGCGCCACGCGATGCTCGCGGCTTTTCCCGGACTCAAGCCCGAAGTAACGATCGCCGAGGGCGATTTCTGGCAAAACTTGAAAACCGCAATCGAGAAGGACAAAATTGACCTGATCGTGCTGGGAACGCGAGGGCGTTCCGGCGCGGCGAAGTTTTTCCTGGGATCGACGGCGGAGGAAATCTTCCGCGAAGCTCCGTGCGCGGTGCTGACAGTCGGCCCGAATGTACGCTCTGCGCCGCCCCGGGGTGGAGAATTTACGGAGATACTTTATGCCACGGATTTCAGCCCCGCATCGGCGAGCGCGGCAATGCACGCGATCTCTCTGGCGCAAGAGTTTCAGGCCCATCTGACGCTTTTGCATGTCATCTCCCAGGAGAAGCCGGGAGAGCTGGTTAATGCGGCGGAGTTGGCCGGATCGGCGGGAAGGCTCTTGCGCGAACTCGTCCCACCGGAAGCCGAGATTTGGTGCGCGCCGCATTTTGCGGTGGAACACGGAGCCGTGGCCGATACGATTTTGCGAGTCGCGAGCGAGAGAAAGGCGGACCTGATTGTGCTGGGAGTGCGGCGCCCGAGCGGATTCCCCGGTGCGGCGACGCATCTGCCGATGGCGACCGCGCACAAGATTGTGACCCACGCGGCCTGCCCGTTGCTCACGGTCCGCGGGTGAGCGCGACGCGAATCGAGAGAGGAGGATGAAAAATGCACACCTACTCACATTTGCTTGAGCATCCCTTGGCGCTTGACGCCCAGGTTGCAATTTATGGCCGGGACGCGGCCGGAGACCGCCATCCCCATTCGGCGATCCATTTCTATCCGGCGCGATATACATCGCGCTGGAAAATGAGAAATGGCGAGGAAATTCTGCTGCGGCCCATCCGGCCCGAAGACGAGCCGCTAATGATTAAGTTTCATGAAATTCTGTCCGATCAAAGCGTCTATCTTCGCTACTCGCACATGGAAAACCTAAGCTCGCGGGTGGCGCACGAGCGGCTGATTGGGAAGTGCTCCGCGGATTTCCGGCAAGAAATGGTGCTGGTCGCAGACCGGACCGTGCCGGCGAGTGGCAAGCACGAGATTCTGGCGGTTGGCCGGCTGAGCAAGATGCCACATGGCCAACAAGCGGAGATTGCGGTCTTAGTGAGCGATCTCTACCAGCGTCAGGGTCTGGGTGCGGAGTTGGTGCAGAGGCTGATCGAGATCGCTCGTGAGGAGAAATTGCAGGAGATCGTTGCCAATATCCTTCCCGAGAATCTGGCGATGCGCGCGCTCGCCGACCGCTTCGGATTCCAGCTGCGGCCGAGCAAGGATCCCACAACGCTGACGGCGGTCTTGAATTTGGCTCGAGCCCGCGCGGCGGCCAACGGTAAGAGCTAAGAACCACAGCAATTTGTGCACGAAGGCTGGCGCCCTCGCTCAAACGGGAGCGCCAGCCAATTCGTTAATTGGCCGTAGCGCCGATGTGCCAAGAAATGTCGCCGTCGCCTAAGCTACGGCCACCCGCAGCTGGCAATTCTCACAACCCTACGGAAATTGACCTCATCGTCCGAGAGGTCGCGCGCTGCCCCCTCGGAGGCTCGGTCCTACAGGTGAGATGCCGCCGGCAATTGCTTCTGCGCTTCCCCGCGCGGAAGTTCGGGCCAGAGCAAATGCAGCACGATGCCGTGTTGCGGGTCGTGAACCAGCGTGTAAACGTGAGAGCAGCGCTCGCACAGCCAAAAATGCCGCACGCCGTGCACGTTTCCTGAGGGTTCGCCCGCGCAACGGTCTCCCACTTCGTCAATTTCGCCGGGCCGAAAGCGGAAGAATTTGCCGCCGCCGAGCCAATGAAAAGCCGTTGCACACGCCGGATTCGCGCATTTGGGGTGGAACTTCTGGAACAGTGGAGTGCCCGGCGTCTCCGCACGATCGGCCGCAGCCAGGTTCTGGGTGGAATCGAGTTGGGCGGTTTTCCGCATCTCGGTGAGGCGCGCGATTGTCTTCCGCAGCCAGTTCCCCACCGAACTTTCAATCTCGGCTTGGTCGTCGTACCGATAGAGCGAATCCAAGCCCTCGCCAGCCTCGTTCATCGGAATGTGTCGGCACGGAATTTTCGCGGAGCGGAAGGCCGGTGGAACCAGTTGCATCAGGACGCAATGGCTGCAGGGCTCGGGATTTTCCTTGGAATCATAATTCATGCAGGTCGGCGAATCCTCAAAAATGAATTGCGGCCTCCACGCCTCGCGCGGCGAGCGACCATACCCGCCCTTTTCCAAGAAATTCAGTTCGAACTGCAGCACCTCTAGAAGATCTCGTTCGTCTTTTTGCATGGCAGCCTCCTTCCTTCAGAAGTATCCGCGATAGTCCTGAATGAAGCTGTGATAGTGAGCACGCGCAGATGTGACCGCGGTCACACTTGGATTGGCGAATTCGCGGCACACTGACGACAGCAGGCGCGGAGAGACAGCCAAACGCTGAAACCTATGGTGAGCCGCTTCAGAATTGTGACGCGCAGTAAACAAGAGTACAATCCTGCCTTCACAGCCAATATGCGCGCTCCCTACGGGCTGGAAATCATCGAGAACTGCGTCACTTGCCCTCACCGGGAGGACGGGCTCTTCTGCAATCTCCCGCCTGCGGCAGTCCAACGGCTTGCCGCGATCACCTCGGCTGCGTCCTACCCGAAAGGAGCGACGCTTTTCGTGGAAGGGCAAGCCGCCCGTGGCGTCTTCATCGTGTGCGCGGGTCGCGTGAAGCTTTCGACCACCTCGATTGATGGCCGCACATTAATCGTAAGGATTTCAGAGCCAGGAGAAGTGCTGGGATTACCGGCCACAGTGACGGGAAAGGCTTACGAGCTTACAACAGAGGTGATCGAGCCGACGCAGGCAAATTTCATTCCGCGCGCGGATTTCCTGAATTTTCTGCGCGAGCACGGCGAGGTTTCCTTGCGCGTGGCGCAACAATTGGGCGAAACCTACCACGCGGCGGTGGCCGAGATGCGCTCCATCGGCCTTTCGCATTCCGCCGCGGAAAAACTGGCGCGGTTCTTGTTGGATTGGTGCGCCAGCCATGGCCAAGGAGACGCCGAAATCCGTGCCACTTTGACGTTGACTCATGAAGAGATCGCACAGATGATCGGTGCCTCCCGCGAAACGGTCACGCGCCTGTTTGGCGACTTCAAGAAGAAGGAGATCCTGCAGGTGAAGGGTTCCACGCTTATCGTCCGCAACAAAGCCAGCCTCGAGAGCATGGCTGGCGGCTGAACTCCGTCAGACAGTCAACGACCGGGAGTGCTCTCAAACTTGTTAAGAACCCTCCAGGCCAGCCTGCCCGCAACGCCCGACTTTCGGCGCTTTCGGTCTGCAAGAACCGCGAGCCGTGACTCGAACGTCGCGGACTAGGCAGCCTCTGCGAGACGAGGTTCGTCGGGTGGCGTTTCGTAACAGATGAGCTGCACGCCAATCCCTAGGAAACCTTCGGGCAAGTTTGAGACGACCCGGGCGACCCGGCCAATAAACCGGCGATACTTCGCTGTCCGCTCCCCCGTGACCCGTTTTGGGACTTCTGGTGTTAGCTCGATGCGTTCTCCAACCGACAAGCGCAGACGCGTGGCAAAGAATATTCCTTCCGTCGAAATGTTGATGCAGCGAACCAGAGACTCGCCGGCAAAAAGCGCCCCCATACGATGAAAAGCCATCGGAGTACGGAGCTTGAATCGCGGCGAGAAACGGCGTTCGGAAGTGCGCATAGCCTGTCCTTGTACAGCAGCGGAAGCACAATGTGTTATCGGCCAAACGAGGCTCAACTTTAGTTGTGGTACGACGGCTGGCATCCGTGGAGACGCGGCGCGTCGCACCGCTAGGTGTTAGTACTGAGCGGAGTCACAGTCACTATGAATTGACGGGTTAGGCATCGTTCTAGTATGACCAAAACTTCATATGAATTCTCCGGTAGGTCCCGTCGAATCTTCACCCAGCCCCGACGGCAACGAAGCTCCGACAACCATCCCGCCTTCGCTTGAGCCGGGCATTAGCGACGATGCGAGCCTTGCATTCGTCGGTTCTGCCGATGACGAAGGAGACTGCCAATGGGAAGCCCCGTGCGTAACAAACGCGGCCAACCCGAGCCGCTGGACGACGTCGAGCTGGTGCTTTTCGCTGCAGACACGCTGATCCGGGTGATGACCGAGCTGCACCGTCGAGTTGTGCACACGGGCGCGGGCTGCGCCGATAACCCAGTGCTGCTGGCAGAGGCGCATATTCTGGAGGCTGTTGGCATCTTGCGGTCAATTTCCACAAAGCCGCGTGTGGAAACAGCGTTAGTTCCAGCCATCCCACCAAGGGCGGCAGCGTAACAAAACATCGCGGTTGCGACAACAACCGCCGAGGAGCTCCCGCAAGAGCTGGAGGTGAGAAGTGTGCAAAATTGCACAGTTTTGTTTTCTTGCCATTTGTAGAATCCGCTGCCTATAACGCCTTGCTTTCAACTCCACTGCTCCGAGGGAATCTGAGGACGAGCGCATGAAAAGCTCGAGCTCTTCTATCGTGCTTGGCGCGCGTCTTGCAGTGGATTTCGTCTGCGCAGCCATGGCTGGTCTCGGACCGTGCGCCGCATCGCGAATTGTGACAAGGGTCACAAACAAAGGTGACGGCCGTTACGACGCTGCAACAGACGTTCATGTACTTTCTCGCGTAGCCGATTTAGAGAATTTATTTTGGAAGAGCCTGAGGGAGGCCCGATGCGGCGATTCGGGGTATTGAAAATCTCGAAATTTCTGGTTGTTGCGGGCCTTTTGGCTCTTCCCGTTTTGGCACAGCCGCAAAACGCTTCTTCCGCTAATGACAAGTCCGCGCCTGCGTCGCGAGAGACGAAGGCGGCGCCCGCAACCGACACCCAGCCATCTGATTTCGCCGGGGCGGAGTCCTGCAAGGCTTGCCACGAAGAGGTCTACGACAGCTGGGAAAAGAGCGCGCACTGGCAGCAGACGTACAAAGAGGGCGGGATCGCGAAGCACGGCTGCGAGGATTGCCACGGTCCCGCCGCCAGCCACGTGTCCGATCCGACGGACACTTCGAAGCTGTTCCTTTTCGAAAAGGCCTCTGCCAAAGAAATAGATGCGCGCTGCCTGGAATGCCACGCGGGCGGCGACCAGCACATGAACGCGATCAATTCGGTCCATGCCAAGAACGACGTCAGCTGCATCGCCTGCCATTCCCCGCATCACGGTAAAGAATCCAACTTCTTGCTCGTGAAGTCCCAGCCCGAGCTCTGCTACACCTGCCACCTGGCGAAAAGAGCTGAGTTCGACATGCCCTTCCACCATCGCGTGAACGAGGGCCTGGTGCAGTGCACCGACTGCCACAATCCGCATGGTACCGTGAAGCTGCACCAGGTGCGCGCGACGGCCACACAAGATGAAGTCTGCTTCAAGTGCCACACGGACAAGCAAGGACCATTTGTGTTCGAGCACCAGCCGGTGAAAGTGGACGGCTGCGAATCCTGCCACTTGGTGCACGGCGGCCCGAATCCGCACATGCTGAAATTGAGCAACGTGAATCTGCTCTGTTTGGAATGCCACACGCAATCAAGTTTCAGCGGCGCGCCGGGAGCGCCTTCTTTCCACAATCAGGCGAGCTTCTTCCAGTCTTGCGTGCTGTGCCATTCGCAGATTCACGGCTCGAACTTTGATGCAACGTTTTTTAAATAGAGGCTCCAGGACCTCATTCTGCGGTTATGGAGAACAGACACAAACGAAACAAACGATAAGCCCGCAGCGAGCATGCGGAGTGCGGAGAGAAAACCATGAAAGGTCGCCTGGGGGTTCACTCAATTACGTCCGTCATCTTTGTCGCGGCCCTCTTCTGCGTGCCTTCCGCGAGCGCTCAGGACGACTCCGAAGCGTCGCCGGGAATCAACTCGGGCGGATACAACATCCACCAGAGCATTGAATTCGGATATCGCGCCAGCGAGATCAATGGCAATAAAAACACCTACGACACGTTTGAAAATCTGGGTTCGGGTGTGCGCCTTTTCGATTTCACCCTGGAAATGCGTTCCATCGATCACAACGGATTGTTGTTCGATAACCTCAGCTTCAGCAACTTCGGATACGGCGGCGATCCCAATGACGTGACGCGACTGCGCATCGAAAAAAATAAATGGTACGACTTTCGGATGATGTTCCGGCGCGATAAGAATTTCTGGGACTATGGCCTTTACGCGAATCCATTGAACCCAGCCGCGTTGAATCCTCCAGGCTCCTTGACCACGGGTTGCTACGTGGGTCCACCCACCGCAGCTTTCCCGCAGGGGGCGCCTTCGTACTGTTCCAATCCGGCGGTCGCGCAAACCAATTCCCTGCACGACCTGGATCTGGTGCGCCGCATGCAAGATTACGACGTCACGCTGCTGCCACTATCGAAGATCCGCTTCCGGCTGGGCTATTCGCGCAACCGCGATGAAGGCCCAGGCCTGTTCACCACCGATGGCGGAACCATATCGGCTTTCAACGAGAACTACAGCTACACGACGAACGCCTATCGCGCCGGAGTGGATTTCCGGGTGCTGCCGCGCACCACGATTTCATTTGACGAATACTTGAGCTACTACCGCCAGGACAACGTGATCGCCGATAACCCGCTTGTTAATCCGGGCAATTTCGGATTCGCGCTCGGCACGGTTCCGGGTCAGGGCACGCCCGCCGGCACCCCTGTAGATCTTGGAAATATTTGGAGCACGCAAACTCCCTCGGAGGCGCTGCCCTGCGCAACTCCGACCGTGACCGGCACGACCAACACGGCCACCCCTACCTGTAACGGTTACCTCTCGTATAGCCAGGTGGGCGACCCGCGCAATTTCATGCCGACGGAGCGTTTGCGCTTCCAATCGAATTATTTCAAGAACTTCGAAACATCCGGCTCGATCGGCTACAGCACCAGCGATTATCACTTCTCGGATCTTTCGGAGATCGTCAACGATTGGACGGCGCGTAGCGGGTCGCGCGGGAGCACGGCCGGCGGTCCGATCAAGACCAAGCGCGTTTCGGTGAACGCGGATTGGTCCGGCGCGTACGCCGTCACCGACAAGTTCCGCATTGTGGATATGTTCCGGTACGACAACTGGCGCATTCCAGGAGTGTGGGATACGGCGGAGACCAATGTATTCGGAACACCTTCTCCGGGGCCGGGGGTTGTCGGCCTGTTGCTTTCACCCGGCGCTTTCAGTGCCACGAATTGCCCTGTTGCTCCATACAACCAGGCCACCTGTCCCCAGCACGCCTCGAGCTCAGCCGCCGATCTGACCAACGAAATCGCCTCGCAATTTCTGGCGCAGAACATCAAATCCAATACGCTGGAATTTGAATACGATTTCAACCGGCGGTTCACCGCTCATATCGGATATCTCTACACCAACCGGACGATCGCCAGCATGGACGCGGCGTTTGATACCGGAGAATATTATTTCCCGGGCGGGGCTACCGGAACGGCTGCGAATTTTTATCTAGCGGCGCGGGGAGATTGCGCGGCTGTGGGCGGCGCGCTGCCGGCCGGTTGCACGCTGGTAACCACGGGACCTTTGGCCGGGGCGATTGTGGAGGGTTCGCCCAGCAACCCAATACCGGAAGCGGGCAACGACACGTCACGCAACATTACGACGATCAATGAGAATGCCTTGCTGCTGGGCGCGGTCGCCCGGCCCATGGATACCCTGCGCATTACCGCGGACCTCGAGTTTGGTTACAACGACCAATCTTTCACGCGCATTGATCCGCGCCACGTGCAGTCTTACAAGATCCACGCAAACTACAAGCCCAAGCCGTGGGCCAATCTCGATGGTGGAGTCGAGATCCACGAAAACCGCGACAACGTCTCGACGGTAGACAACCTGGAGCATGACCGCTCGTACAGTTTTGCGGCGATGTTTATGGGCAATCGCCACCTTTCGGTGGATTTCGGTTACAACTACTGGGACATGTACACCCAGTCGCTGATCTGCTTTGCGTATTCCACTACCTCGGCGAATCCGGCACCACCGCCGACTAACATCACCGTCTCCGCATTCCCTCCAGGCGTCCCGGAGCTGTCCACCGGCACGGCGTGCCCGATCGCTGGGTCGCCTTCGCCGCTCGGTGCGCTCTCGACCTACAGCAGCACAGATCATTTCGCGCATGCTGGAGTGATGTGGAAACCATCGAAGCGCGTCACTGCCATGGTTGGTTATGGCGGCAGCTTCGTCCGCGGCAACACCATTTTCTTGAATCCGCTGACGCCCTCTGGAACGCTTGATTTCAATTATCAGAGGCCGTACGCTTCTGTGCTGGTGCAGGTTTATCGCGGGTTCAGCTACAAAATGGGCTGGAACTATTACGGCTACAACGAAACCGGAAACCAGACTCCCTTTGGCCTTGCCACGATTCCATCGCAGAACTTCAACGGCAGCAACGCGACGTTCTCGTTCCTCTACGCGTTCTAAGCCGTAACGAATCTGCTTTCGTGGTGCTTCGTACGAACATGATACCTAGGAGGAAAGGCGAGATGAAAGGTTCCATGATCCGAATCGGGCAAATTCTTGCGGTGGCATGTGCGCTTGTTTTTATTTCCTTACCCACTCGAGCCGATGACGCAGCCACTCTGTACCAGAAGAAGTGTTCCGCATGCCATTCCGCCGATGGCAGTGGCACCAGCGATATGGGCAAGAAATTGGGCTCGCCCGATCTGCGTTCAGACGCGATACAGAAGGAAACCGATGCGCAATTGACCGACGGCATCACCAACGGCAAAGGCAAGAAAATGCCCGCGTACAAAAGCAAGCTGACCGACGACCAGATCAAGGATCTCGTCGGTTACATCCGCGAACTGGCGAAAAAGAAGTAGCGCGCGCCTCAATCGCAGCGCCGTCACGACCCCGGGGCTGCGGCATTTCAGCGAAAGCAGGAGGCTGGGTGATCGGGATTCTCATCTGCCAAATTGTCCTGAGCATCGTGCTGGCCTGCGTTTTTTTGGTCCGGCCTTCGCTGACGCACGCCGCCAGCTGGAAAATCCTGGCGTTCATCGGTTTGTGCGTGCTGCCCGCCCTATGTATCGTCGGCGGAATGAACACGCACATCCAGCGTTCCGAGCAAACTCAATTTTGTATTTCTTGCCATGTAATGGTTCCCTACGGACGAAGCCTGTACGTGGATGAACCCAGCCATCTGCCCGCGCAACACTTTCAAAATCACCGTGTGCCGCCGGATATGGCCTGCTACTCCTGCCACGCGGACTATTCCATCTACGGTCCTCTGAAGGACAAGATGCAGGGACTCAAGCGCATCTATATGCAGTACGTGAGCACGCCACCGGATCCGGCCGCGATCCGCATTCCGGGCGGCTTCCAGAACGATCAATGCCTGCACTGCCACGCCGGCGCGCGCGATTTCGAGGACGACGCCATACATTCGGCGATGATGGATTCAATCAAATCGGGGCAGACGTCTTGCCTTACCAGCGGCTGCCACGACACGGCGCACGATATAGCCAACCTGAACAAACTGAAATTCTGGAAGCCTGGCCAATGAAAATCAGCGAAATCGGAATCCGGCGCCTGCTGCAAGTCTCGAGCGGTCTGGTGATCGTCGGCCTGCTGCTTGAGATTGTCAGTCTATTGTGGTTTCATCCGCTGTCCTTCGTGCTTTTCGCTTTTGTGGCTGTGGCGCTGATCGGCTTGGGAATCCTCGTATACCTGGTTTCGCTCGTCTGCGTCGCCCCGCCATCCGCCCGGAACGGCGACTGAACCTCTTTTGTCCTTATGCCAGTTCATTTTGGGTGCCGCCCGGACCCGGCATCGTCGAATTTCAGCCGCGCGCGCCGGGATCGTCGCAACTCCCGCCCAGCCCATGCCGCATACGGCATCGAACGGCCAGTTCATATACCACTCGATTCTTGGAAGTGATAAAAACGTAGCAGTAACTTTGCAATAGCAAGTCCTGGGAATCCCTCTCGATTCAGGCGCCGGCAAGGTTCGGCCTGCCCTCGATCATCCCCGGTTTCTATCCCCTTCGAAAACAAGTCTACTCGTACCCGTGTGCTCGAGCGGAGTGTATCCGTTCGTTTCTACAGCATGCCTTCGGTTGGATGGGACGAACGCACGCGCCGCGTGGGACTTTGAACGAGTTCGGTACGGGATTCGCGAATTACATCAAGCGCAGCGCCTACGCCAAGTTGGCCTGGCGATTTTGAGCAAGGGTCCATTCGTGATTGATCTGCCGTGGAGACCGGAGCCGCAAGCGCGAGCAACCGCCTATGGTGTTTGTGCAGGTTCAGCTCAGCGTCGCGCGAAAAATTCGGCGCTGCTTTGCGCCGCCGCTTTGTTCGCCGCCGCGCTGAGCTTCGCGGTTTCCAGCATCGCCCAGGCGCCAGTGGAGGAGTATCGCGTTAAAGCGGCATTTCTCTTTCATTTTGTCCAACTGGTGGACTGGCCGCCCGGGACGCTCGGGGATCAGAAAAATCCGCTGACCGTCTGCACGATTGGCAAAGATTCGTTTCAAGGAGACCTGGAAACAACGCTGCAGGGGAAGCTGATCGGAACTCACCCGGTGCACGTCGAGCATCTCAAGCCGTCGCAGGAAATCAAAAATTGCCGGGTGGTATTCATTAGCGATAGTGAGCGCGTGCAAGTTCCAGTCATCATCGCGGCGCTAAAGGACGACGCCGTGCTGAGCGTAGGTGAATCGGACGATTTCATCAAGCAGGGCGGGATGATCGGCTTTTGCTTGGACAACAATAAAGTTCGCTTTGAAATCAATGTGGGGGCGGCTGATCGGGCCAAGTTGAAGATCAGTTCGCGGCTATTGCTCCTGGCAAAAAATGTAATCGGGAATCACGAGTAGCAGCCATGTTGATGCTGCGTCTAAAACACGGATCCATCCGCACGAAACTCGGCCTGCTGGTCCTGTTCAGCAGCCTCTTCGCCCTCATATTTGCGTCGTTTGGTTTCGGAATATACGAAAGAGCCAGTTTTCGCGCGGGAGTTGCCGAAGAACTTTCGACCTTGGCCGGCACTCTGGGCGACAACACCGCGGCGTCCCTGACCTTCGATGACCAGAAAACAGCGCGCGACATGCTCGGGGCATTGCGCGGCGAGCGGCACATTCAGGCTGCGTGCTTATATGACAATCAAGGAAAGGCCTTCGCGGAATACCGGCGCACCGATCTCGACCGCGGGTTCCAGCTGCCTCCGTTGCAGAGCGAGGGCGCACATTTCGGTTCGCAGTCCGTGACTGTCGTTCGCGCCGTATCACTGGACGGCGAGAAAACGGGTTTCATCGCGATCGTTTCCGACTTGAGCGGCTTCCGCGCCAAGTTGTGGGAATACGCCAAGATTGCCAGCCTGGTGCTGCTGCTTTCGATTCTCGGCACTTATCTGGTCACGTTCCGATTTCTGCGAGCGATCACCGAACCCATGCTGCAATTGGCGGACGTCGCCAGCCGAGTTTCGCAGGAAGAAAACTATAATCTTCGAGCCACGGCGCGTGGCACCGACGAAATCGGCAGGGTCGTTCAGTCTTTCAACCACATGCTCGAGCGAATTCAGCAGCGCGACCAGTCTCTGCTGACCGCGAACGACGAGCTCGAGCACCGCGTCCAGAAACGCACGCAAGAGTTCGAACGAGCGCGAGACCTGGCCGAGCACGCCAGCCGCGCGAAAAGCGAATTCCTGGCCAATATGAGCCACGAGATTCGCACCCCACTCAACGGCGTAATGGGCATGACGGATCTGGCGCTGGACACGGAACTGACCCCGGAGCAGCGCGATTATCTGGAGACAGTCAAGATGTCGTCGGATTTCCTGCTCACGGTGATTAACGATATTTTGGATTTCTCAAAGATTGAGGCAGGCAAGATCGACTTGGAAGCAGTCGATTTTAATCTGCGCGATTGCCTGGAAGCGACACTCAAGACCCTCGCGGTGCGTGGTGATGAGAAAGCTTTGGAGCTTCTGTGCGAGATTGCGCCCGAAGTGCCGGAAATCGTGCAAGCGGATTCCAGCCGGCTGCGCCAGATTCTGACCAACCTGATCGGCAACGCCCTTAAGTTCACGGACTCAGGCGAAGTGGCCCTCAGAGTTCAGGTTGAGGCCGCCGACGGCGAGAGTCGCTTGCTGCAGTTTGTAGTGACGGACACGGGCATCGGTATCCCGCCGGAAAAGCAAAAGCTCATATTCGACCCGTTCACGCAGGCCGATACTTCCACCACGCGCAAATACGGCGGAACCGGATTGGGCCTCACCATTTCCTCTCGTCTGGTTAACATGATGGGCGGCAAAATTTGGGTTGAAAGCGAGGTAGGCCACGGAACGGAATTTCATTTCACCATGCAATGCAAGTGCAGCGAGGCCACAGTGGAAGTCGGGAGCATCGCTCCGCCGGAAATTCTGCGGGGCGTAAAAGTCCTGATCGTTGACGATAACCGCACGAATCGCCGCATCCTCGAGGGAATCCCCAAGCGCTGGGAAATGAAATTCAAGTCTGTGGGAGGCGGCGAAACGGCGCTTGCGGAATTGTCGGCGGCGCGGGAGGCCGCGCAACCGTATTCATTAATTCTCACCGATGTGCACATGCCGGGAATGAATGGATTTACGCTCGTCGAGCGCATCCGGCAATCACCCGGCCTCTCCGCTGCGACCATCATGATGCTTACCTCGGCAGGTCACCGCGGGGACGCGCAACGTTGCAAGGAATTGGGTGTCTCCGCGTACCTCTTGAAGCCGATCCGTCAGTCGGAATTGCGCGAAGCGATCGCGCGCGGACTCGGCGCCCGCGAGCAGCAAGGCGCGATTCCATTGCTCACGCGCTACTCGGTGCGCGACGCGCGCGACCCCGCGTAAGTCTTGCGCATCCTGCTCGCGGAAGACAACGTGGTGAATCAACGCCTGGCCACTCGCTTGCTGGAAAAGAGAGGTCATCGCGTTTCGGTTGCGGCGAATGGCCGTGAGGCCCTCGACGCTCTGGCACGGGACAACTATGACCTGGTGTTGATGGACGTGCAGATGCCGGAAATGGACGGAATGGAGGCCACCGCGAAAATTCGCGAGATGGAGAAAGTTACCGGAAGGCATCAGCCGGTAGTCGCCTTGACGGCCCACGCAATGAAAGTCGATCACGATTTGTGCGTGGCCGCCGGCATGGACGGTTATTTGACAAAACCGATTCGTCAGCAAGAATTAGACGAACTTCTGGAAAAGTACACGCGAACCGCCGGAAATGCTTCGGTGGTTCCAGTGCCTGCAAAAATTTGATCGCCTACCGAGTTGCGATATTCTTCGATAGTTCTGCTTTGACGCCGCCTTTCGTACGTCAATCATGAATGCCCGGCACGGTTTTTCCACTTCCTTTGCATTTCATAGTGCGTCCAAATACGATAGGTGGGTGGCAGAGGGGCGCGCGATGAAGAACGGAGTAGCCTCGCGACGGAACTTCCTAAAGCTAGCCGGGGCCGCGACCGGCGCCGCATTTTTGCCGGGCGCTTCGCGTCTCGGTCAGATCGCGTTTGCGAATGGTCCATCCGGCCCCTCCTCTCTGCAATCAGAATCCGCATCGGCAGACTACACCCTGCGAATCGCTGCAACGCCCATTGAAATCGCACCCAAACTGATCCTCTCGACGATCACGTATAACGGTGCGTTTCCCGGCCCTTTGTTGCGCTTCAAAGAAGGCCGGCCGGTGACCGTGGAAATCCACAATGACACGGACACTCCCGAACAATTGCATTGGCACGGGCAATTCGTTTCAACCGACGTGGACGGCGCAGCAGAAGAAGGAACCCCTTTCATTCCCGCGCACGGAATGCGCCGGATCAATTTCACTCCGCGTCCCTCCGGCTTGCGTTTCTACCACTCGCACAATCGCGCGGGCGCCGATCTGCACGCCGGCCAGTACAGCGGACAAGTAGGCGCAGTTTACATCGAAGCTCAACACGAGCCCGGAGGTTACGATCGCGAAGTTTTTCTCGTGTTGAAAGAGTTTGAACCGACTTTCAGCCAGGGCGGCGACATGCCGCAGAATTTTCTTGCTCCCGCAGCCCGAGTGAAAAGCCTGGAAGAAACGGGCGAGTCCGCGATGAAGGCTTCACTCGCGAAGGGCATGCCGCACGGCTACGAAGTGGGCTATCGGTATTTCACGATCAATGGCCGCACGCTGGGACCCGGCGAGCCGGTACGCGTAAAACAGGGCGAGCGCGTGCTGTTTCACATCCTGAACGGCAGCGCGACCGAGATTCGCAGCCTCGCGCTTCCGGGCCACACCTTTAAGGTAGTCGCGCTCGATGGCAACGAGGTTCCCACGCCTGCCGAAGTTCCCGTGTTGTGGCTGGGAACGGCAGAACGCATTTCGGCGATCGTCGAGATGAATCATCCGGGCGTTTGGATCATGGGCGACCTCGCCGACGACGATCGCGCGGATGGGATGGGCATCGTGGTGGAATACGCGGGACGCAACGGCAAGCCCGTCTGGACGGCTCCCAAACCCTTTCACTGGAATTACGCGCGCTTTGCAAAAACCGGCGCAAGTTCGTCCGCGCCGGACGAAACGATTGACATGACGTTCGCAAAGGACAACGCCGCCGAAGAAGGCTTCAACCGCTGGACGATTAACGGCGCGGGATATCCCATGACCCAAGCCGTGGTCCCCGCCACAGTTCATTTGCACGAAGGCCGGCGTTACCGGCTGCGCATGCACAATGCCAGCGACGATATTCATCCCGTCCATCTTCACCGTCACAGTTTCGAACTGACCAGGATTGTGGGAATTGCGATGGCGGGTGTGATGAAGGACGTCGTGATGGTCAACGGATACCAGGAAGTGGAAATTGATTTCGTAGCGAACAATCCCGGCCTCACGCTTTTCCACTGCCATCAGCAACTGCACATGGATTTTGGATTCATGACGCTGTTCGATTACGTGTAGGGCGCGGGCCAAGCCCATGAAGCTTTTCAAGAAAATCGTCCAGTCGAACGCGCCGACCGCAGCCGTGGCTATCCGGCTGATGGTCGGCGGTGTGTTTTTCCTGGAAGGCATCAAGAAGTTTCTCTTCGTCGAGCAGTGGGGCGCGGGCCGATTTGCACGAATCGGCATTCCGGCGCCGCAGATCATGGGGCCATTCGTCGGAGTGGTGGAAATTGTTTGCGGGCTCCTCCTTCTCGTCGGGCTATTGACGCGCATCGCGTCACTCTTGCTCGTGATTGACATTTCCGTAGCCATCGCCTCGACAAAAATTCCACTGCTTCTGAAGAACGGCTTCTGGCCGGCGGAGGCCGAGTCGCGCACGGACTTCTCGATGCTCATGGGCTTGATTTTTCTGCTGATCGTGGGCGCCGGAGCGTGGTCCCTCGACGCGCGGTTCTCCTCCAGAACGGGCCACAGCTGAGCAGCCAGCGAAGCGGCGCCGACCGCACGCGATGCGTTGCGCCACATGCTTGACAACGCGGTTGCGACACCATATAGTTACGCATTATGCGTCACTCTATGGTTACACGTTCCAGTGAAGCAACGTTCAGCGCTCTGGCCGATCCCACCCGCCGCGCCGTTTTGGACCTGCTACGCCGCGGAAGCCGTCCCGCGGGCCAAATCGCGCGTGCCTTCCCTATTTCGCGCCCAGCCATTTCAAAGCATCTCCGGCTATTGCGGCGCGCAAACCTGGTGCGTGAACGCCGCCAAGGGCGCCTGCGCGTGTACGAGCTTGACGCCCGCCCGCTCAAGGCGATTGATGCGTGGCTCGGCGGTTACCGCACGTTTTGGCAGGCAAACCTGAGCAGCTTGAAACACTTCATCGAAGCTGATGTATCGAAACAGCAAACCCGGCTGCGCAGGAAAAAAAGCAAGTAGTTCGGAGGGTGCAACATGGCGACACCAAGCAGCAGTCCTGATGCGGACGCAATTGTCAATGAAATCCACATCAACGCGCCGCCGGAACGCGTATTTCAGGCACTTGTGGATCCTAAGCAAGTCCCGCACTGGTGGGGGCAAGGCGGTGTGTATCGCTGCACGCGATTCGATTCGGACTTGCGCGCCGGCGGCAAGTGGTGCAGCTCCGGCGTCGGGCCCGATAACGGCAAGTTCGAAGTGAGCGGCGAGTATGTGGAAGTCAGCCCGCCGCGCGTCCTCGCATATACTTGGACGGCAAGTTGGACCGGCGATGCGAAAACGATAGTTCGCTGGGAGTTGATTCCGTCGGCTGGTGGTACGCTCGTCAAGATTCGCCATAGCGGTCTGGCTGCGTATCCGGAATTGGTGAAGAGCTACCAGGGTTGGCCGAGAATGTTGGGATGGCTGCAAGCTCTGCTGGAGCGTGGTGAGACCGTAGACGATCGCAAGTCTATCTAGCCGAGCAAGCCACGCAAGTCAGTCAACGAGCGCCGAAGAATCCGCGCTAGTGGCTCAACAGGAGTCATGCATGCCAGTGATCATCGCGATGCTCCGCGGTGTGAATGTAGGCGGTCACAACAAGATCAAGATGGAGAAGCTACGCTCGCTCTGCAAGACTTTGAAGCTGCGCGACGCCTGCACTTATGTGCAGAGCGGAAACCTGATTTTCAAAACAGACGAGCGCGACCTCGACCTCCTCGCCCAGCGGCTGCAGGACGCGATCGAACGCAAGTTCGGATTTCGTCCCGGCACAGTCCTGCGCACCGCAGCCGAAATGAGAGAGGTCATCGGTCGCAATCCCTTCGCGAAAAGGCGCGGCGTCGAGCCGAATAGGCTGCTGGTCACCTTTCTCGCCGGCGAGCCTGCTGCAGAAGCACGCGAGAAAGCTCGTAAACTCGACACCTCTCCCGAGGAGCTGCGCATGGACCGGCGCGAAGTCTACACTTACTACCCGAACGGCATGGCCCGGCCAAAAATTTCGTGGGCAAGCATCGAGAGGATCCTAAAGACCTCCGGAACCGGCAGAAATTGGAACAGCGTGACGAAGATGCTCGAGATCGCCGAGCGACTCGAAGGTTTCGAGTAAACTCGCCAAGTCTCTGCGCTCCAGCAACGTACCCAAGTTGTCCTACCACCATACCACCGCCTTGCGGTATATTTTCACCCGGCTGAAAACGGCACATTGCCGCAACTCATACACTCGGGAGCCAACGATCATGCTTCGCAAGACCATTCTCGCCATCGTAGGACTAGCCTCGCTTGCCGCCGCCATTCTTGTTGCCGGGACGTTGGAAGGATATGCGATCGTCCCTGGCCCATCCGGCTACCACGTCGTGAAAACCATACCCATCGGCGGAGACGGCGGTTGGGACTACTGCATCGTGGATAGCAACGCGCGACGTGTGTACGTATCGCACGCGACGCATGTCGTCGTTCTCGACGCGGATACACACAAGATTGTCGGTGACATTCCGGACACCCAAGGCGTTCACGGGATCGCGTTGGCGCCCGATTTGGGCCGCGGATTTGTGAGCGATGGCCGCGCGAATACCGTTACGGTCTTCGATCTGAAGACTTTGAAGACTATTTCCAGCGTGAACACCGGCGGGCAAAATCCGGATGCGATTTTTTATGACGCGGCTTCCAAGCGCGTCTTCGCGTTCAATGGACGCAGCGGGAACGTCACCGCGATCAACGGCGTGGACGGAAGCGTCGTGAATATGTTCCCGGCCGGCGGCAAGCCGGAATTCGCGGTTGGCGCCGGAGACGGACATGTGTTCTTTAACGTCGAAGACAAGTCCGAACTCGCCGAGATTGATGCGCAAAAGCTCACGATTACGCATCGTTGGCCTCTGGCACCTTGCAAGGAGCCCTCCGGGCTAGCTATGGACGCCGAGAATCATCGTCTTTTCGCCGTATGCGACAACAACGTGATGGCCGTGGTGAATGCAGCTACTGGAAAAGTGATCGCCACTCCCAAAATCGGTGACGACCCGGATGCCGCCGGTTTCGATCCCGAATTGCACCTCGCATTTAGTTCCAACGGCGGCTCCGGAACGCTTACCGTCGTCCGCGAGGATTCCCCCGAAAAGTTCACGGTGGTGGAAGAAGTGCCCACGCAAAAATATGCTCGCACCATGGCCATTGACTTCAGGACTCACAACATTTTTCTTCCCGTCGCTGAGTTTGGGACAGTGACGCCTCCCGGGCAGCGGCGCCCGCCCATGAAGCCGGATTCCTTCGGCGTGCTGCTCGTCAGCAAGTAAAACTCACGCCGCGACCGCGGCGCAGCAGTCAAAACTTCCGCATTCGCCCGGATTCCAATTTCGGTTATAGTCGCGCGTGAGCGTGACGATGGCAGCCGCTGGCCGTTTGCGTTCGCCGCAATCATGGCATGCGAGTGCGATCTTGCTGAACTCTGTACAACCGACTCGACCCGATTCCGCCCATCATGGACCTGATGCGGTCAATCACTGATTTGGATTTGACTGATTGTTCGCGACTAGGTTCCATACCTTGTTGCATGCGGCGTGTTTTCGGTTCCAGAAGGAAAGGAGCAATCGAAAATGAAGCGTATTGATGCCGTGATCAGGCCGTCGCAGCTGGAGGAGGTGAAACAGCGCGTGACTTCCCTGGGTGTGACCGGACTCACGGTTTCCGAGGTGCGGGGCTTCGGCCGGCAGAAGGGTCACACGGAGACGTATCGCGGATCGGAGTATACCGTGGATTTTTTGCCGAAGATTTTTGTAAGCATCGCGGTGTCGGAAGAACTGGTTGACCCGGTAGTGGACGCCATCATCGAGGGCGCGCGCACCGGCTTGATCGGAGACGGCAAGATTTTCGTCTCGTCCCTCGATGAGGTGATACGCATTCGAACGGGGGAACGAGGTCCTGGCGCCATCTGACGATTTCGGCCAAGCCGCGAACGGTACGCAGCATTTATCCCAATCAGGGAGGAATTTCGTGATGCGAAGCGCATTTGTGGGACGCAGCAGAAGGTGGACGCTCGCTGCCATCGTCGCTTTCTTGTGCGCGCAGATTTTCGTCGGCTCGGTCAGCGTCGTATTTGCGGATCAATCGCCGCAACCGGATCCCGCCGGAACCTCTACCGGCGACCGGACGCTGGTATTCGACGCCGCCGGTAACCCATTTGTCGTCCCTGAGCCGACGGACAAGAGCGCGCCGGATTACGCGAAGAGCAAACAGGAGTTCGATAATTTTCAGGCGCAAGCCGCGAAGGAACCGCTGGCGCTGAAGCTTGCGGATGATGTTGGGCACGTTCGCTTGGGCGCGAATTTCTCTTGGACGCTGCTCACTGGTTATCTGGTGCTCTTCATGCAGGCTGGTTTCGCGCTGTTGACGTGCGGCCTGGTGCGAAAAAAGAATGCCGCGCACTTGATGATGCTGAATTTCGCGGCATACGTTTTTGCCTTCCTCGCCTATTACGCCGTCGGCTACGCATTCCAGTTTGGTGCTGTCGCAGTGAATGCCGCGCCTACAAATTTGGGCGGTACGCCAACGCTCAATCACTTCTTAATCGGCAGCGGACAATGGGGCTTTCTGGGTGGCAAGGGATTCTTTCTGACCGGTCCTGCTTATGACGCTGGCAGCAATTGCCTGACGCTCTTTGAAGTGGTTTTCATGGAGACGGCTGGTTACATCATCGTCGGCGCGATTTGCGAACGCATCACCTTCTGGGCGTTTCTGCTCTGCGAGCTCTTTGTGGGCGGACTGCTGTATCCGATTTCCGGATGCTGGGTTTGGGGCGGCGGATGGATGTCGCAACTCGGTTCGACGATGCACATGGGTCACGGCTATGTGGATTTCGCCGGTTCAACGGTCGTTCACGCCGTTGGAGGATTCTGCGCCATGGCGCTGGCGATAATTTTAGGTCCACGTCTCGGCAAATATGGACCCGACGGAAAACCGCGGGCGTTCCCTGCCTCGAATATCGTGTTCGTGGTCACCGGCACGTTCGTTTTGCTCTTTGGATGGATGGGCTTCAATCCGGGTTCCACGTTGGGCGCGACGGATCTGCGTATTTCCGTCGTCGCCGTGAACACGAACCTTGCGGCCGTCGCAGGCTCGGCGGCTGCGATGGTGTTGTGGTATTTCCTGTTCGGCAAGCCGGACATCACCATGGCTTGCAACGGAATGCTCGCGGGCTTGGTGGCGATCACCGCGCCGTGCGCGTTCGTATCGCCCACAAGTTCCGCGGTCATCGGTATCGCCGCCGGGATTCTCGTCTGCGTGGGCGTGCTGTTCAATGAACGCGTGCTCAAAATTGACGACCCCTGCGGGGCGATTTCGGTCCACGGTTACTGCGGATGGTTCGGCGCGGTGTCGCTAGGGATTTTCGCGGACGGAACCTACGGCTCCGGCTGGAATGGCGTGGGCGTAGCATCGTATCTTGGCCGCGCCGGCCAAGGCGTGACCGGATTGCTCCACGGCGATTTCTCACAGTTCTGGATGCAACTGGGCGGAGCAACACTGCTGGCGGCGTATTCTTTCGGCGCCACGTTCATCGTATTCAAGGGCGTCAACGCGTGGCGTTCGATGCGCGTCTCGAAAGAAGTCGAGCTCACCGGCCTCGACGTGCCGGAATTCGGCATGCTCGCGTATCCTGAAGATGCGGTAGAGATGTTGACCGCCGGCTCGCAGGCCCAGCAGCGAGGAGTCTAACGACTGGCCCGAAGCGAACGTATACGACCGATCAAGAGTGATTAGAGTCCATGGCGCCCATACCGTCGCTCTCGACTGAGTTGCGCGATTTTGCCGCGAAGGAATCCGCGCGCATTCAGGAAAGTTTTGTGGCCACGCGCGACGGCCGTGCCGCCGTTCTAGGTCGCACCGCGCTGATCGAAACGATCGTTCAGCGCGTATGGGCGCAATACATAGCGCCTGAACTTGATGGCCCGGCGGGTTTCGCCGCGGTAGCTCTGGGCGGCTTTGGTCGCCGCTGGCTTTTTCCGTATTCCGATATTGACATGCTGTTTCTGCACGCCGGAAACGGCACCGAAGCAAAGCTGCAAGACGCAATCCGCAAATTTTCCCAGGATCTTTGGGATCTGGGACTGAAGCTCAGTCCCGCCACGCGCACTCTCGCGGAATGCAGCCGCTTCGATGCGGAAAACGCGGAGTTCGCGATTTCCCTGCTGGATTGCCGTTATCTCGCCGGCGACCGCGCTCTCTTCGCGCGTTTGCACGATGACGTGATTCCAAAGCTGGTCGCGCGCGATTCCGCGCAAATCGTCAAACGCCTCGCGGACCTTACCCGCACGCGCCACGGAAAATTCGGCAACACCGTATTTCATCTCGAACCTAATCTGAAGGACGGTCCAGGAGGCCTGCGCGATTACAACGTCGTCCACTGGTTGTCGCTCCTGACGGCCATCGAAAAATACCATGTCTGGCCGCGCGAAAACGCGGTCCTTCCCGAGGCGCTTCAGAAGCAATTCGATGCAGCCTTGAGTTCGCTGATGTCCGCGCGTTGTTTCCTGCATTTCCGCCACAAGCGCGACGACAATACGCTGACCTGGGAAGCGCAAGACGCCGCTGCCGCTCACAAAGTCGGTCTCGCGAATTCTGCCGTGGCGCCGCATTCCTCCAATGGCCTGGATTCGCAACAGCTCACCGCTTCAGACTGGATGCGCATTTATTTCAGCCATGCTCGCATTGTCCATCGCGTCTGCGTACAAATGCTGGAAGAGATTCCCGCCGCGCGCCTGTCGCTGCACCATCAATTCCAGCAATTGCGTTCGCGCCTCTCGAACGCCGAATTTTCAGTGGAAGACGGCATGCTCGCGCTGCGCCAGCCCGCCGCGCTCAACGATCCGGAGTTGATCCTTCGCGTGTTTCGTTTTCTCGCACGCCACGGCCTCACCCTGGGCTCGACCACCGAATATCAAATCGAACGGATGATTCCGGCGTTCGCCGAGTCTCCGCCAAAGGGCGCGGAATTGTGGCATCTTCTGCAGGAAATTCTGATGGCGCCGCACGCCGCGGATGCCTTGCGCGCGATGCACTCGTTACGCTTGCTGACGCTGCTGTTCCCTGAGTTTGCTGGAATTGATGCGCTGGTGGTCCGCGATTATTCGCACCGATTCACCGTGGACGAACACACCTTCGTCGCAATTGATAATCTGCACGCACTGCGGCAATCGCAATCAAAATGGGACCAGCGCTATGCTGAACTGTTGGATGAACTGGAACAGCCGGACCTGCTTTATCTGGCGTTGCTATTGCATGACGTAGGCAAAGGCGCGCAAACGTCCGACCATGTTCGCGCCAGCGTCGAAATCGCGGAAGGCGCGCTCGATCGCCTGGAGCTGGACGAACCCGATCGCGAAGCGATCCTGTTTCTGGTTGAGCGCCACCTGGAAATGAGCGCGGCACTCCGTCGCGACATTTTCGATCCGGAGACGGTCCGCGCTTTCGCCGAAAAAGTCGAAACGCCGGAACGCCTGAAAATGCTTTGCCTGCTCACCTACGGCGACATCAAAGCGGTAAATCCCGAAGCTCTCACGCCGTGGAAAGCGGAAAATATCTGGCAGCTTTACATCGCGACTTCAAACCATCTGAATCGCAGCCTCGACCAGCGCCTGCACGTGGACGCGCATGACGAGGTGATGGCGCATCTGGGCACGCTCGCGCTCACGGTGGGAAGCCGCCTGGACAATTTTCTCGAAGGCCTTCCTCGCCGCTATCTTCTTACTCACGCGGCGGGCGACGTGCTCGCGCATCTGGAAATGGCGGCGCGCCTGGAAAAAGATCCGGTGCAAATTAATTTGCGACGCGGCCGCCACTGGTACGAGCTGACGTTGGTCACCAAGGATCGCGCGTCCCTATTTGCCACCATGGCGGGCGTGCTGGCGGCTTGGGGCATGAACATCGTGAAGGCTGCGGCGTTTTCGAATCAAGCCGGAACGGTCGTTGATACGTTCTATTTTACCGACCGTTTTCGCACGCTCGAGCTGAACTTGCCGGAATGGGAGCGCTTCCAAACCAGCATTCACGACATGCTGGCAGGCAAAGCCGATCTCGACAAAATGCTGCGCGACCGCGTGCGCGCAGAGAAAAACCGGCCGCCGAAAATCAAAGTGGAAACACGCGTGAAAATTGATGACACCTGCTCCGCGCAAAGCACGCTGGTGGAAATCGTCGCGCAAGACCAGCCCGGGCTGCTGCACCGCATCAGCTCCGTCTTCGCGCGCGAAAAGTGCAACATCGAAATCGCCATCATCGAGACGGAAGGTGAAACCGCGATTGACGTCTTTTATCTCACCACCAGCAGCGCCAAGCTTCCGTTGGCGCATCAAGTGCGTCTCCACGAAGCACTGCTGACTGAATTCGCGCCGTTGACGGCATAAGCAGAGATCTTTCGCGAGTTTTGCGGCTATTGACTTTCAGCTTGCACCCTTTCAGCCCCGCCGGCCCCTTTGCTTTCCAATTCCGCCCATCGTGCATACAGTTCGTCAACAACCTTCTGCGCCGATTCCATTTGTGCGAAAGCTTCGTGCAGGCGCACAGCGTCACTGGCGATTTCCGGAGACTCCAGCAGAGCGCGTTTGGCCTGCAGATCGTCTTCTGCCTTGGCGATGCGCTTTTCAATGGATGCCGCTTCGCGACTTTCCGCCTGCGAGCGCTGCTTCTTCCCGTCCGCGACCTTAGATTGATCGGCGCGCGTATCTGGTCGTTCTCGGCTCGCTCGCGCATTCGTGGTCGCACCGGCTGCGGCACTCTTCGTTTGCTGCGCACGCAACCATTCTTCCCACTGCGAATAATCTGCAAAACGCTCAGCTGCTCCGCGCCCGTTAAGCCCCAGAACGATCGTAGAAACGCGGTCGAGCATGTAGCGATCGTGCGTCACCAGCACCAGCGCGCCGCGATATTCCAGCAGGCTTTCTTCCAGGATTTCGAGAGTGGGAATATCGAGATCGTTCGTCGGTTCGTCGAGCAGCAGCACGTCCGCGGCCTGCAGCATCAGTTGCGCGATCAAAACACGCGCGCGTTCCCCACCCGATAGCTTGCCCACCGGACGATTCAAATCCTCGTTCGCGAATAAGAATCGCGCGGCCCAGGACGCAACGTGAATCACGCGATCCTGATAAATCACCGAATCGCTGTCGGGCGCCAGAGCGCGGCGCAGGCTGACGTCCGGATCAAGCTGGCGATTCTGATCGAAGTAAACGATGCGCAGCGAATCCGCCTTTTGTATTTTGCCCTCGCTAGGCTCGATATCGCCGCGCAGCAGCCGAAGCAAAGTCGTCTTGCCGCTGCCGTTCGGGCCAACCAGCCCCACGCGCATGCCGGCGGTGATGGCGAAATCAATTTTCTCGAAAAGTGTGCGATCACCGAGAACCTGCGTGACGCCGTCCAAACGTATCAGCTGCTTCGTTTGCCGCTGCGACGCCGAAAAATCGATTCCCGCGGCGCCGGTGCGCGTCCGCGAGTTCAGTTCGGCTAGCTCCCCGATCATGCGATGCGCCTTATCAATGCGCGATTTCGATTTGGTCGTCCGCGCCTTCGGCCCGCGGCGCAGCCACTCAATTTCCGTGTGGACCAGATTGGCCAGCGCATCCTGACGCTTGCCCTGCGCGTGCAGATATTCTTCCTTGGCTTCCAGAAACTTGCTGTAATTCCCGTTGACGCGCAGAAAACCGTCTTCATACGTGCGATTCAGCTCCACCATCTGGCGCGCCACATTTTCCAGAAAATAGCGGTCGTGGCTCACGACGACGTACGCAAACGACGCATTTTCCAGTAGCGTTTCGAGGGACTGAATCCCAGCGAGATCCAGGTGATTGGTAGGCTCATCGAGCAGCAGAATATCCGGCTGCTGCACCAAAGCTTCCACAATCGCGAGACGCTTGCGCCATCCCCCGGAGAGCGCCGAAGTCACAATCTCGGGATCCTCAAAACCGGCACGATGCAGCGCTTCTTCGGTGCGATACCCGCGATCGGTTTCCGGCACTCCGGATTTCGCGAGCGCCGCTTCAATCACGGAGCGGACCGTCGCCTCCGGATCAAATTCGGAAATCTGCGAGACGCAACTGAGCTTGGTGCCTTTGCGAACGGCCACCTCACCGCTGTCCGGCTGCACTCGGCCACTGAGAATTTCAAGCAAAGTGGATTTGCCCGAGCCGTTCGGTCCAATCAGCCCGAGGCGCTCACCCGGCGAGATCGTGAACGAAATATTCCGGAAGAGCGGCGCGATTCCGTACCGCTTGGCCAAGCCTTGCGCGTTGACAATTGGAGGCAAATTGAACAGTTTTCTCCTGTAATCAGTTTAACCGCTAAGAGTTCACACGACCGGGGAAAATACTCGCCGGAAATTAGAACCAATCGCTGCGATAAGCGAACCACCAGCTGAAGTAACCGATGGGAATCGTAGCAGCCACTGCCCACCACAGAGGCAACGCCATATCCGCGAGCAGGCCGAGGACGGTGAACGTGGCCCAAAATATCTTCTTCTGCATACTCTTATTATAATGCGGCCGGCGCCGCGATAACGCCGCGTGTGCGAAACCGTCATCGCAGCGGCCGCCAACGGGAATCGCAGACGAATTCACCGCGGGTTGAATTCCCTGCTCAAACCGCTGCGGCGCTCGCGAATCGTGCCCCGGGATCCTCTGGGTCGAGCGCAACGCCATCCACAAAAGTTACGGTCTTGCTTGAACTCGACGCCACGCGCTCGCCGGGCACTAACACTCCGACAAGATTCAATGGATCCGCCGCTGCGATCGTAACGACTTCCCCCACGCTCGATAGCTTGCCCGTGGCACGCAGCGATTCCACCGCGACGGGAAGCGCGAATTGTTCGCCGAGAAAACCGCTGACAAAACGTCCGCCACGAATCTGCCCCTGATCTTCCAACCTCCGAAGCGCGATTAGCAATTCGCGCCAGCGCGGAACGATTGTCTCTCGCGCCACCATCTCCCGAAACACGACTCCGTATCTGCGCAGGAGCATCCAGCACGTGGCTTCGACCACTCGCGAACGCTCGGCGGGCTCGCCCGCATACAGCAGCGACCAGCGTCCGGCGCTATGGCGCGGCCGCGCGTTGTGACCTTTGCCGTGGCCCGCGCGGCGCTTGGGATCAATCAGCGCGCGAATATTGTCGAAGCCATCCGCTGTGATCATTCCCGCAGTGACGAGCTCCCACAGCGCGGTTTCCACCTCGGCTTTGAGTTTTCCGGTCCCGCGGACGATGTCCGCGAAAAACGAAGCGCCACGCTGTCGCAGATGGGCGAGCACGTCGCGCGCGGCTGGGCTTAGTCCCGCGGTTTCGTTGCTGTCATTCGTAGCATGTTGCGAAATCATCCACTCGGAGTCTTCGCGAATGAAAAACGTGAGCGGGGCGATGCTGGTCGGCACCACGCGACGAATCCCGCCGCCATTTTCTGCCAGCGTGGCCGGATGCGGCGAAACGCGTCCCCAGCCGACGGCCCCGGTCAGGCACAACTGGTCGAGCACCTTCGGATCGTAGTTCGCAATCCGGCGCGCCAGAATCTGTTGCTCCCAGGCATTCGCCGGCGCTTCGAATCCTTGCAGCTGTTGCAGCGCTTCCAACGTGCCGCGTTCGCCCAGAAGTTTGGTTTCGGGCGTCAGGTGCTGCCAACGCAAAAGCCAGCGCATGAACTGCGCCGCAGTCACCGGCTGAATCTGTTTGCGCAACGAACCGAGTGTCAACCGATGAATGCGCGCCAGCAAACGCCGGTCGCACCATTCGATGGCACCGTGTGGTGAGTCGGTGAACTGACCGCGCAAAATAGTTCCGGCGGCTTCCTGGCGCAGAAAGCATTTTTCAACATCGGATTCCGCTAGTCCGAGAAAAGCAGCAAGTCCACTCGCTGTGACCGGCCCCAAATGCGGCATCCAACCGGTGATGGACGCTAAGATCGCGTCCTCTCGTGACGGTTGCTGCGTTCCAATTTGAGCAAGCGTCGAATCGAACTGCGCTGTGGGAAATATAGTCAGGAATGTCGAGGCTTTCTCCGCAGCGACCCAGTACGTGCTGCCTTCGAAGTGCGTACGTGCGGCTCGGCTGGCGGCAACCAATTCGAAAAAATAGTCTGACCACGCCGAAACGGGCCGCGAGATGATACCCGCGCTGCCGTCGCTGCCGGATTCGGGAATCGCGACCAGCTCCTGCAGCACATCGTGCAGTTCATCAGCATCGCGCACATCCGGCCAAGCCTCTTCGCGCACTTCCGCGATCGCCGCAGGATCCAAACGCCCGATTTCTGAGAGAACCGCTTCAGGCAGCATCCGGCGCATTTCGACCGCTCGCGCACGACGCTCTTCCAAAGGAGCGTCATCAAGATAGGCGTAAGGATTCGCATTCAGAATCTCATGCGAAAATTGCGATGGCATGGGAGTATCCACGGCAATGCAGCGAATCTTGCCGGACGCGATATCCGCAATGACGGTTTTCAACCCTTCCACGTCCATCGCTTCAGTGAGCGCGTCTTTCATCGTCTCACGCGCCAGCGGATGATCCGGAATCGCGATGTCGCCGGAAATATTTTCCTGGCACGCGGCGGCTTCCGGAAATACAGCGGCCAACAAATCATCGGAGCGCATCCGCTGGATCTGTGGCGGAACTTTCTTCCCACTCATGAAGCGCAGCAGGGCCAACGCGCGGCCGGCGACCCAGCGCCATCGCGTGGTGAAAATTGGCGAAGCCAGCACGGCTTGCTCGAGCAGCGGCCCTACGCTCTCGCTATGGAGAAAATGAAAAACGTCAGCGAGAGGAAAACTGTGCTGGTCGCTCAGCGAAATATTCAGCCCGTTGTCGGTGGCGGCAGCCTGCAGCTCGAAATTAAACGACCGGCAAAAGCGTTTGCGCAGCGCGAGGCCCCAGGCCTTATTGATGCGGCCGCCAAACGGCGCGTGAATCACCAGTTGCATCCCGCCGCTCTCGTCGAAGAAGCGCTCGGCGATAACCGTTTCCTGCGTGGGCACCGCGCGCAGCACCGCCCTGCCCTGCACCACATACTCCACGGATTGCTCAGCGCCGGGGCGATCCATCCCGCATTCGTCCTGCAACCATTTAATTGCGGCAGCGGCTTGCGGCGAGTTCATCAAACCGTCGGAAGGAACTGCGTCCTCGGTAAGAGCATTGATTTTCTCGCGCACGTGCGCGACCTGCTGCGAAAGCTCCATCGTCCGTGAAGGAGCTTCGCCGCGCCAGAAAGGCACGTTGGGCGGCGCGCCCTTGGCGTCTTCGACGGACACAGACCCCGACTTCACGCGACGAATGCGCCAGGAAGTGTTTCCCAGCAAAATGATGTCACCGCGCAAGCTTTCAACCGCGAAGTCTTCGTCCACCGTGCCGACCACGGTACCTTCCGGCTCGGCGACGACGGTGTACAGCGCATTGTCCGGAATCGCGCCGCCACTCGTGATCGCCGCAAGCCGGCTGCCGCGGCGCCCGTGCAAGCGATGATTTACCTGATCGCGATGCAGGTACGCGCCGTAGCGGCCGCGCCGCGCCGCGATTCCATCGGAAAGCATCGCGATAATTTCATCGAAATCTTCACGCGCGAGATTGCGATACGGAAACGCACGCCGCACAAGCGCAAACAAATCATCCTCGAGCCAATCCTCGGCGGCGCAACTTGCCACGATCTGCTGGGCGAGCACGTCTAGCGGCGCTTCGGGAATTTCGATGCGGTCGAGTTCTCCGTGACGAATGGCGCGCACCAGCGCGCCACATTCCAGCAATTCATCGCGCGTGGTAGCAAAAAAGCGGCACTTGGGAATCGCACCGCGCCAGTGCCCTGCTCTGCCGGCGCGCTGCAAGGCAACCGCAATCGAGCGCGGCGAGCCGATCTGGCAAACCAGGTCCACCGTGCCAATATCGATACCAAGTTCCAGAGATGCCGTGGCGACCAGCGCGCGAACTTCACCGGCTTTGAGTTTCGATTCAACCGCGAGCCGCCGCAGGCGCGAAAGGCTGCCATGGTGCGAAGCGACGGCATCCTCGCCAAGAATCGCGCGCAAATGATGCGCCACGCGTTCGGCCAGACGCCGCGTGTTCACAAAGATCAGCGTAGAGCGCTTCTGCAGTACCAGCTCGGCGATCCGCTTGTAAATCTCCTCCCACATCTCGTTCGAAGCGACGGGCCCAAGTTCGCTCGCCGGAACTTCGATCGCCAAATCCAGATACCTGCGCTGCGCGATTTGCACGATCACGGGCGCGGGCCGCGCGCTGCCGGTGAGAAATCGTCCAACCAGCTCAATCGGTTTCTGGGTCGCGGACAAACCAATCCGCGTCAGCGGTTGCTCGACGAGAGCTTCGAGACGCTCTATAGAAAGCGCCAGATGTGAGCCGCGCCTGTCATCGGCGACAGCATGAATCTCGTCCACGATCAGGGTTTTGACCGTGCGCAGATTTTCGCGGCTTTTCCCGGCGGTCAGCAAAATATAAAGCGATTCGGGAGTCGTAACCAGAATGTGCGGAGGCCGTTTCTGCATGGCGCGCCGTTCATGCATCAGGGTGTCGCCGCTGCGCACGGCTGTGCGGATTTCCGGCATCAAGTACCCGCGCTCGCGCGCCAGTTGCAGAATTTCGCCGAGCGGCGCGTCCAAATTTCGCTGGATATCGTTGCCGAGGGCTTTCAGGGGCGAAACGTAGAGAACTTCGGTCTGATCCAGCAAATCGCCCGCGATGGCCTTGCGCACCAGCATGTCAATGCAAGCCAGAAACGCGGCTAACGTCTTGCCGGATCCGGTTGGCGCGCAAATTAGCGTATCTTTCTTCGCCAGGATGTGCGGCCAACCCATTTCCTGCGGTTCGGTCGGCGTGCCAAATTTATTGACGAACCATTCCCGGACGAGCGGGTGCGCCCAATCCAGCAAATGCGGTTCGGAAGAGGCTGCAATGGCTACGAGGTCCATGGTTACGCTCCGGCGCAAGACGCTCGAAGATTAGACGCGCAGGAAGTTCCTAGGATAACACCGAGTGAAAAAGGAGGCGAATCGGCGGCGGGCTGCGCCGCGCGCGTCTGCTTAAACCAACTGCGATGGGTGAGTCATCAGCAAAGAAGGAAACCGGGAGGCAGCTTCGCCTCCCGGTTCCAATTGCGATCGCTCTCGCTTCCGAAGTCCATTGCCAATCAACGAGAGCGCTGATTTTTACTTCTGATTCTTACCGTTGTGCTTGTCGTGATAAACTTCCTTACTGGTATGGTTCTGTTCCTTGTTTACCTGCTTCTTTTCCTTGTTGGTCAGCTTGCCGCCGTTGGCTTCGCGGTCGGATTTGACCTGATGGTTGATGTGCGCTTCCTGGTGTTCGACGTGGGCCGTTTCCCCCGCCGTCATTTTGCCGCTCTCGACGCCATTGCCAATCCGCTTCTGCTGGTTCTCGGCGCGTTCACCCACATGGCTCATCGCCGCATTCGCCGGTCTGCCGTGATTCTCGGACGCGAAGTTCGAGCGGTCTATGCTGGCCGAATGTTCGTGAGACGTTTGTTCAGAAGTCGCCTGCACGTGCGACTCATTCATCGCCACGCGTTCTTGTGCCGTAGGCCGCGCCGCGATTCCACCCGGACCGCCGTTAAAGCTGGTGTGGTTCACCACTGTCGTCCTGACCACCGTCCGGTCCACAAACGTGTTGTGAACAACCTCGGTGTTTACGTGGACCACTGCGGTGTTATACGCGAAATGTCCACCGCGCCACTCACCGCCGACAAAGCCCACGCCGCCGAAACCAAATCCGTAGTTCACGCCGCCATAAAATCCAACGTGCGGTCCCCAATAGCCGGCATGAAACCCATAAACGCCGCCAGCAAAGCCCCAGTACGGGGGTGTCCAAAGCAGGCCCACGCGCGGCGGCGCTACCCAAACGCCCGGCACCCAGTAATAACCGGCGTCACCGTAAGCCCAATAACCCGGGTTCCACAGATAGCCTTCCGTCGGGCAAGGCGGTTGCTCGTAAACCGGCAATGCCGGAGGCGCCACGTGAACGGAAATTCCGACTGCGATCTGTGCGGAAGCAGGAGACGAAAGCGCAAAAGATCCTGCTGCCAGGAAAAGACCGAGAACGAGTGCTCGAACATAATTCTGTTTACGCATCGCAAATTCCTCCCTAGATTTGGTTCTCTGGGCCGGCAATTTTTCAGTTTTAAAGCAGCGCCCCAAGTTCGGATTGCGCTAAATCTCTACCGTATCTAACACCGCTACTCGTAGAAGGTTTCTCGCAAATTTTCGGAAGCCCTGTGAAAGTTCCGTTTAATTCACACAATTATACGAACGGAAAAAGGGCGTGAATTACCAGATGCAGAAGTACTCCCCGAGTCGGTAAACGCTCGCTAAAGTATTCATAAAGCGAGGCCTACGCCATGACAAAAATTGGCAGGAACTCGTTTTATACCAGCAAGTTTTCAATTCGGATCGGGAGGTCGCGAACGCGCACGCCTGTCGCGTGATAGGTCGCCGCAGCGAGCGCGGACGCCACTCCGGTGAGGCCAATTTCCCCCACGCCGCGCGCGCCGTACTCGTTGAGCACCATGTCCGGATAATCGAGAAAGATGCAATCCATCTCCGGAATATCGGCATTCACCGCGACAATATAATCCGCGAAATTGTTGTTGATGGGATGCCCGTCGCGCGGGTCGTACACCGTGGCTTCAAATAAGCCCATTCCGATGCCCATTACGACGCCACCCAGAATCTGATTGCGCGCTGTTTTCTCGTTGATCATGCGCCCGCCATCCATCACCGTCAGCCAACGCCGCACGCGCAGCCGCGCGATGCCGGGATCCACAGAAATTTCACAGAAATGCGCGCCAAACGAATGGGTCGAAAATTTTCGCGACGCAGGATCGGCGTCGGTCTTGGCCTGGCCATCCAATCCTGCGAACTGCTGCATGGCGAGAATTTCCTGGAACGGCACGCCGCTTTCCGGCGACTTATCCTGCAAGTGAACGCGGGCCTGCGTCATTTTCAATGTGCTCGGATCCGCGCCGTGAAACGGCGAATTCGCGGATTGTGTCGCCGCTTTCAGCACGGCAGTCACGGCGTTCTCGGTCGCCTCTGCGATCGCCGGCAAGACGGTCGACGTGACGGAAGAGCCACCGGAAGTCGGACCCGGCGGCAAAGAACTATCGCCCAGCACGACCTGCACCTTATCTACCGAAATGCCGGTCTTGTCGGACACTACTTCGGCAAACACGGTGTAGGTTCCCGTGCCGATATCCTGCGTGGCACACGATGCGCGTGCGGTGCCATCGGCAAGCAACCGGACGCGCACTTCCGCCGCATGCCGCGATGCGGGCCACGTACACGTCGCCATTCCCCATCCGAGAATCAGGTCGCCTTCCCGCATCGAGCCCACTTTCGGATTGCGCCTCGACCAACCAAACTTTTCCGCGCCGGTCTGATATGCCTCGCGCAAATGCTTGCTGGAAAATGGGCGCTGCGAACCCTCGTCTGTCTCCGCGTAATTGCGCAGACGGAACTCGAGCGGATCCATATTCAGCTTGAGCGCCATTTCGTCCATCGCGGACTCGATCGCAAAAAGCGCCGGCGTCCGGCCGGGCCCGCGCATCGGCGTAGGCGTGCCGACATTCAGGCGCACCAGTCGCTGCACGGCGGTAACGTTCGGACAGCTGTACAGCATCGAAGTCGCTTCCACGCAGTTTTCGACGAAATCGTCCACCATCGAGGTGTGCTGCAAAATATCGTTCTGCATGCTGACCATCTTGCCGTCCGCGGTCGCGCCGATGCGCATCTTCTGACGAATCGCCGGGCGGTGCCCGACAGTAGTGAACATCAGCGTGCGCGGCACCGACAATTTCACCGGCCGGCCAACGTGGCGCGAGCCAATCGCAGCAAGCAGCGAATGCGGCCACGGAAACAACTTGCCTCCGAATCCCGACCCGATGAATCGCGAGATCACCTGGATATTTTCCAGCGGGATTCCCAGCATCTCCGACATCACGTGAAGGTGATTCACCACTCCTTGCGACGATTCGAAGAGCGTCACCTTGTCTCCGTGCCACACGGCGATCGTCGCGTGCATCTCCATTGGATTGTGCGTCTCGACCGGTGTGGTGTACGTCTCTCCGAGCTGAACGGGCGCTTGCTTGAATGCGGATTCCGCGTCGCCGCGGTGATGTTGCGCCGCCGGGGTTTCGCTAGGAGTTCCCCGGCGCAGGAAGACGGCTGGTTTCTTGGCGTCGTAGTCCACGTGTACAGCCACCGCGGCAGCCTGCGCCTGCTCGAATGAATCCGCGATCACCAGCGCAACGAATTGGCCGTAATAATAGATATTGTCGTCATCCAACGGTGGCCGGCTCTCCCCGGCGCGGCTGGAGGGCTCAAAAGCATTTGCCGGACGATAGAGTTTCGGGAAATTGTCGTGACGCAATATCGCGAGAACTCCGTGCATCGCTTCCGCATTGGACACATCAATCTTCAGAATCCGGCCGCTCGCGATCGTGCTGGGCACGCCCACGCCATACGCCAGGTTTTCGATCGGATAGTCGGCAGCGTATCGCGCGCCGCCCGTCACCTTCAGTTTCCCGTCAATACGCGTCACCGGCTGGCCGATTACGGAAGTGCCCATCTCTGTCCCTCTCGACGTCAAACTTCTGAATGGCATATCTGAAACTTACGCTGCTTGAGTTGTCGCTACTTTTAACGTCCGCACCAGCACCCGCTTTGCCAATTCCACTTTGAACGCGTTGTCATGCAACGGCTTTGCGTCGCGCAGCGCCGCTTCCGCAGCCGCACGGAAATTCTTTTCGCTCGCTTCGCGATTTTCCAGCGCGCGCTCGGCTTCCGGCGATCGCCACGGACGCGTGCCCACCCCGCCAAGCGCCACGCGAACGCGCCGGATGCGATTGCCGTTCATCGTGACGACCACTGCGGCGGATGCCAGTGCAAACTCATACGACGCGCGATCCCGCAATTTCAAATAATGCGAGCGCGTGCCTTCCGGCAGCGCGGGCAACGTCACGTGCGTGATCAACTCCCCGGGGGCCAGCACGTTTTCTCGCTGAGGAGTGGACCCAGGCAGCAGATAGAACTCATTCAATGGCACGCTGCGGTTTCCGCTTGCGCCTTGAATCAACACAATCGCTTCCAGTGCCATCATCGCGACTGCCATGTCCGAAGGATGCGTGGCGATGCAATGCTCGCTGGTGCCCAGGATCGCGTGAATGCGGTTGAAGCCGTCAATCGCGGCACAGCCTGATCCAGGGTTGCGCTTATTGCAAGCGTAGGCGGTGTCCCGAAAATAGTAACAACGCGTGCGCTGCAGCAAGTTCCCGCCCGTCGTCGCCATATTGCGCAACTGCGGCGAAGCGCCGGAAAGTAGCGCTTCCGACAGCACCGCATAACGCTTCTGCACCGTCGCATCGTGGGCCAGGTTGCTATTGCGAACCATCGCGCCGATTTTCAGTCCGCCATCGGGCGTCGATTCGACCTGCGTGAGCGGCAAGCCATTGATATCCACGACGGTTTTCGGCCGCTCCACGTTCAGCTTCATCAAGTCAATCAACGTCGTACCGCCGGCCACGAATTTCGCACCCGCTTGCGCCGGCGCCCCGTTCAACGCGCTGTCCACCGTCTTTGCTTGTATGAATTGAAACGCGTCCATCGTGATTCCCCTCCGGCGCTCGCGCCTAGCCGTTTTTCCGTACGGTCTGCACGGCTGCCACGATGTTGTCGTAAGCGCCGCAACGGCAAATGTTGCCGCTCATACATTCGCGCACCGCAGCGTCATCCGCGCCGCACGGCTCTTTCAGCAATGCAGTGGCGGACATAATCTGGCCGGACGTGCAGTAGCCGCACTGGAATCCGTCATGTTCGAGAAACGCCGCTTGCATCGGACTGAGTTCGCCATCGTGCGCGAGCCCTTCGATCGTGGTGATTTTGTCGCCCTGATGCATGATCGCGAAGCTCAGGCACGAATTCACTCTGCGTCCATTGACGTGCACCGTACACGCGCCGCACTGGCCGTGGTCGCAACCCTTCTTTGTTCCGGAAAGTTGCAGATTTTCGCGCAACGCATCGAGCAGAGTGACACGCGGTTCCAGCTGCACGCGGTAGTCCCGTCCATTTATATTGAGAACGAATCGCTCCGCGCCAGGAACCTGCGTTTCCGGAACCGGTTCGACGACCGTCGCCGGCGAAGCAACCGCGTGCGGCGAATGAATCAGCGGCGCGGCCGCAGCCGCGATTCCAGCGGCGCTTAATTGGGTCAGGAAGGAGCGACGGCTGAACTCATCGGACTTGTTGCCATTGCCGTTGACATCGTCGGAAGGATTTTGTGAGACGGCTCTGCGCGAAGGCGCGTATGACTCCCGATTCTTGTTCATGGGTGGACCTTCGTTGAATTGAGACGTCTTTGGACGTGGCGGACGAACAGCTAATCGAAGGCACATACTTGACGGCTACCGGGCAAATCTCAATACAGGAAACACTGTAGAAGCGCTGGCCTCAGGCGGCCACCAAGAACTTCTGAATCGAGCATTCAGATTTTCTTCAATCCCCGCGCGGCGTCCTTCAGACTCTGTCGATTTTCGAAAAAATCCGCCCACGGATCTTTGCCTTTCAATCTCTTTTGAAAATTCCCAAGATTAAAATCGGTAGGATCGAGATTCGTTTTCACGTCGGACCAAGCCAAAGGCATCGAAAATGGCGCCTTGTCGCGCCGCCGCACTGAATATGGAGCCACCACAGTCTGCCCGAAACCGTTGCGGAATGGGTCGAGATAGACGCGCTCGCCTCTCGCCTTGATGGAATGTTCGACGGTGAAGTCCTCAGGATTCGATTGCGCCACAATCGCCCCGAACGACCGGGCGAATTGCAGAACCTCGTCCGTATCGGGCCCCTGGCGGATCGGAACAAAGACGTGCAGTCCTCTGCCGCCCGAAGTCTTAGCGTACGAATCCAGCTTCAAAATGTCCAGTCCCTGCTTCACCTGCAGCGCAGCTCGCGCCGCGTCCGCAAACTTGCCCGAACCCGGATCGAGATCGAAGCACACCCAATCGGGTTTATGCGATGACGCGGCGCGCGTCCCCATCACATGCACCGCGATGCAACCAAGATTCACCAGCGCGAGTTGAGTTTTCAGGGTGCCACCGATGACGTAGTTCGTCGCTTCCTTCTTAGCGTCCGAATGCTCGATCAAAATCGTGCGGGTATCTGCGGGCATGCTCTTGGGCTTTTCTTTCTGATAAAAGCACTGCCCGCCCATGCCGTCGGGGCAACGCTCGAGCGTGAGGATGCGATCCTTCACATAAGGCTGAAGCTTGTCGAAGATAGCCGCGTAATATTCGGCGAGAGCAAGCTTGGTGTAACCTTCCTTCGGCCAAAATACTTTGTCGGGATGCGAAATTTCGACGGGCAGCTTGTCCGCCGCGTTCTTGCTGGCCTTTTTCATGATTGCGCCTCTGGCAGGGAAACCTCGCGCGGCGTCTTGTCATCACGCAAACCCAAGTAAACCGGCTGGCGAAGCTTTTTGTCCTCGGTGAATTCCTGATAAGAAATTTGCGCCACCAGTTTGGGATCGACAAACGTGACACCCTTCGCGCGCGGCGGATCAACAAAAGCAGGTTTTGCACGAACCAGTGGACGCAGTTTCTTGTAGAGCGCGCTGAGGGTGCCTTCGTCGAAGCCCGTGCCCACTTTCCCGACGAAATGAAGTTTGCCGCCGCTGTGGGCGCCCAGCAAAAGCGCGCCGAAATATTTTCGCGACCCGGCCGGCGCGGTAAATCCTCCGATCACAAATTCATCTTCCTGATGGACCTTCACTTTCAGCCAATACTGAGAACGCGATTCGACGTATGGCGAGGACAAATCCTTAGCAACCAGTCCTTCGTAGCCTTTCTTCTGCGCCACCTTGTAGGCTTCCAGGCCGTTCGCAGCCAGCCGATGCGACGGGATCAAAATTTTGCCGGAGCCGATTGCCGCGTCCATGACCTCTCGCCGAACGGAGAGCGCCTGCTTCCGCAAATCCTTGCCATCGCGAAAAAGGCAATCAAACACGGCGTATATCGCGTCCTTATTATCTTTCTGCAACAATTGAAAATGTGAAACGCCCTTCCGATCCACCACAATCGCCTCGCCGTCGAGCAACAGCGTGTGAGCCTTGAGCGTTTTCACCGCCGCCGCAATCTGCGGAAAGCGCGCGACACGGTCAATATCGTTGCGCGACATCAAACTCACGCGATCGCCCTCCTTATAAGCAACGATGCGGAAACCATCGTACTTTTCTTCGTACACCCAGCCCTTCTTCTCGAAAGGCTTGCGCACCAGTGTCGCCAGCATCGGATGGACGCGAAATGGAATGGCATCTTTCAATGGGATGCAGCTCGCTCGAGGTGGGTTTTATCTAGGAAGCTTTCCTGGCGCGGCGGCGCGAGCCGGCTCCGCCCGATTTTGCAGCGGCCGTTTTTTTGGCGGAAGCGCTATTGGTGGCTGCCTTCTTGCCTGACGGCTGGCTGGCTTTGCCCGATGTTTTTGGCGCCGGATCGCCGGTAGCGGCCTTCGCGACATCCCCGCCGCCTTCCTGCGCAATTTCGGCCAGAAGCTTATTGCTGATAGCCGATCGCGGCTCTTTGATCGTGAGGTCGTCGGTGGATGCGTACTGATCGCGGTGCTTGATCAACAGCCACGATTTTCCCGGCTTGCTGCTGCCAAACCCGCGCGTGCGCACCAGCACCCAGGAGCCTTTCAGCTTTTCCCCGTGCAGCGTGAATTTAAAATCGCCTTTTTCGAGCGCCGCGTCCACATCCTCGGACACGGCTTCGGGAGCCCACGTCCCGTGATCCCACACCATCACGGTGCCGCCGCCGTACTCGCTTTCCGGAATCACTCCCTCGAAGTTCGCATAATCCAGCGGATGATCCTCCACCCGCATCGCCAGGCGCTTGACGCTCGGATCGGGTGAAGGTCCCTTGGGCACAGCCCACGAAAGCAGCACGCCTTTCCATTGCAGCCGGAAATCGTAATGCAGTTGCGTGGCGCGGTGCTTTTGCACCACGAAGATGAGCGAGGAGTCCTGCTTGCCTTTGGAGCTCTTGCCGGAAGGTTCGGGCGTCACATCGAAGCGGCGCTTCTTGGCATATTCCTTGAGTGTCATTTGCTAGTCCTTGCACGCGCATAAGCGGCGGTGTCTAAGCCCTATATAACTCCTGCCGCGATTTTGCACAAATCGCTTTCCGCTTATTTTCAGCCGCGCGCAAGCCGCCATCGCACCTCGCTTATTTCCGGGCGGCCGAGGGGCGCGCGCCGGCGGGGCTACTTAGAAAAATAAAAACCCAGCACCCATGAACCATGCAAAGCATCGTAGCGCATGCTTCGGTAAGCATCTTCTTTGCTGAGCGGTCCTTCGAGGAATAGTCCATATTGCTCCACCACCTGCGGTCGGATGTACTGCTCGAATTTGTGCGACACTTCGCTCTGCGACCTTCCGCGCACTTCCCCTCCAAACCCGCCCATCGCCGCCTCCAGCGCACTATTTTTTACGCGCAGCGGAACATCTCAGCATCGAATAGGACGGTCTGGCGCACCATCAGGGCGTTACTGTAGGCGAAGGAGGATTTCACTCGACACGCGGAGTGCTCTTACGTTCCGGTAGGACGGCCCGTCATTCAGCCGCTGAGATTCCCGAAGTCTGCATCGATTTTTCAATCTTCGCTACATATTCGTTCACGGCTTCGCGCCTCGCGGCTTCCGGCCAGCCCGGCTCCCGCGCCAGCAAATCCGCCACATTCGGCGCTGCGCGCATCGCCTCCTGCCACCCATACATCTGCAACCCGATCCGCCGCGCCAGCACGTCTTCGATCGTCGCTGCCAATTCTTCGCGCGCGCCGAATATCACCTCTGCGCGAATTGGAGCAAGTCCGTCAACCAGCGGACGCGCCAGATCCGGCTCCTTTTCCGCAAGCTCCAGTACATCCGATGCACGAGAGCCATATTTTTCGGCCAGATGCCGCGCAGTAAGTTCCGGCACGCCAAACTGCTTCGCAAGCGTTTGCCAAAAGTCGAGCGTGTAATTCAGCGAACCGATCAGAGGATGCTGCAGCGTGGAGCATTCGCCACCGCCGCCGAGCTGTTTTTGTACTGCATTCACCGTGTCTTCAGCCATGGCGCGATAGGTCGTCCACTTCCCACCCATGATGCTGAACAAACCGCTCGCTTCATCACTTTCGACTTCGTGATCGCGCGCCAAATGTTTTGTGTCGCCCGATTTTCCGGCACTCACCAGCGGCCGCAGCCCAGCCGTAGCGCTCACAATCTGATCCGAGGTAACCGGCCGCGCCAGATACTTGTTCAGCTGGCGTAGAACGTACGCCACTTCCTCTCTCTTCACCTCGAGCGGATCATCCAGGCTCGTCTCGTCATCAGTAGTTCCGACAAGCAAGCGTCCCTGCCAGGGAATCGCAAATAGCACGCGGCCATCTTCGGTTTTGGGCACGAGCAAAGCGTCTTCGCCCGCCAGCACTTCTCGTGGCAGCAAGACATGAATGCCTTTGCTCAGGCGCATTCGAGGAGCCGCCGCAGGGTTGGCCATGCGCCTCAGCACATCCGCGTGCGGCCCGGTAGCGTTGATAAACGCCCGCGCGCGAACCGAAAAGCGCCGGCCGCCGATTCGGTCTTCAATCCCCGCCGCTACGATCTTCCCGTCCTTAGCTTTCTCAAATGCGACAACGCGCGCATAATTCAGCGCCTCGCCGCCAGCCGCGGCGAACGTTTTCACCAGCGTGATATTGAACCGCGCGTCGTCAAATTGTCCGTCGGTGTACGCCACGCTTCCAACCAGCCGCTCGGCCGCCAGAGCAGGCATCAGACGCAAAGTCTCTTCCCGCGGAATAAAGCGGCTGGGCGCCAACCCATCGCGCCCCGCAATCCAATCGTAAAGCTTCAGACCAGTCTCGAAATACGCCACATCCAGCCAACTGAAACACGGAGTGATGAATTGCCGGGTGCGAGTGAGAAACGGAGCATTGCGTAACATGTGGACGCGCTCGTGCAAAGCGCGTTGCAAGACGCGGTATTCTTGAGAGTCCAGCCGGCGAATCGCTTCTTCGAGATAACGCACGCCCCCGTGCGCCATTTTTGTGGAAGCGCTGGAGGTGCCGGAAGCGAAATCCGCGGCCTCCAGCTGCAAGGTCTTGTAACCACGCAACTGCGAATCGAGCGCGCAGCCCGAACCAGTCGCGCCGCCGCCAATCACGCACACGTCAAACGATTGCCCCGCGATGCTCTGCAGCGCTTGCGCGCGGGACTTCATCCGCCAGCCCGATTCCTGCGAGGGATCATGGAGACGAACAGCTTAGCACTCTAGTTTTTGGAATGTGATTGAAGCGCGCTACGAAAGCGCCTGTTGCATCGCCGCCTGCAATTTGTTCAACCCGGCAGCAAGATCGGCGCCCAAATGAACGCGCAGTGCGCGCCGATTGCGCTCCGCAAGAACCTGGAAATCGCCGCGCGCCTGCGCCGCTTTCACGATGCCAAACGTATACTTCTGTCCCGGCACAGGAAGATCCGCCGCGTCGTCGCAAGTAATCTGCAAGAACACGCCTGAATTTGGACCGCCCTTGTAAGCTTGCCCGGTCGAGTGCAGGAATCGCGGGCCGAATCCCAGGCAGGTCGCCACGTGTTTCTTGTCGCGCACCGAGTGACGCATCGCCTGCAGCTGTGTTTGATGCGGAGCGTTTCTTTCGATGTACCCGAGCACCGCGAAGTAATCGCCGGCCTTGATGCGATTCAAATGCGCGCGCAGGAATCCCGCGAGATTCGGTGTCCCCTGCACTGCCTGTTTCAAAGCAGCCGCATTCTTTTCGTCGGTGTAGAGCTTGATGCCCTGCTCTTCGAAAAACGGCGATTCCGGCGGCAGCGAACCCGTCTTTTCGTACTGGTCGGTCAATTTCCGCGTTTCGATTTTGCTGGCTTCCACGTCCGGCTGATTGAAAGCGTTGATCCCGATAATGGAGCCCGCCACGGCGGTGGCAATTTCCCAGCGGAAAAATTCCTCGCCGAGATCGTACTTGTCTTTGAGCGTGATGCGCACCACCGGCTGTCCAGCTTTTTCCAGGGCGCTGACGGCCGCTTCCTGCTTCGCGTCGCTGTCGCCTACCAAACTCACATAGGCGAACACGCGGTCTTTGCCGTATACCTCAGGCCCGCCAACGGCTTCGCGGTCCACCGGAATCAACCCCTTCCCTTCCTTGCCGGTGGATTCAGCGAGCAGTTGTTCGAGCCACGCGCCAAGATCGGAAATCGCGGGCGAAGTGAAAATCGTCACCTTGTCCCGGCCCAAAGTCTGCGCCGTGCCCAGGATCACTCCCAGAATCGCGCCGGGATTTTCATCCGCGGGAACCGCCGAAGCGCAGGCATGCACCATTTCCTCGACGCGATCGAGGAACTTCGCCAGGTCCACGCCCTGAATCGCCGCGGGAACGATGCCGAAATTCGAGAGCGCCGAATATCGTCCGCCAATGCTTGGCACGCCGAAAAATATGTGACGGAAGCCGTCCGCTTCGGCCACTTTCTGCATGTGCGAACCGGGATCGGTGGTCGCGATAAAACGCTTGCCCGCTTCCGCGGCGCCCACAGCCTGTTTCACGCGCTCGTAGAAGTATTGTTTGAAAATGTTCGGTTCGAGAGTGCTGCCGGATTTGCTGGCGACGATAAAGATTGTTTTCGCGATGTCTATATTCTTGTCAATCGTACGGATTTGCGCGGGATCGGTGGAATCGAGGACGTGAAATTGCGGATGCCCCGGAATCGTGCCGAAGGTCTTTTCGAAAACTTCCACGCAAAGGCTGGAACCGCCCATGCCCAAAAGCACCGCATGCGCAAATCCCGCCTTCGCGATTTCGTCGGAAAGCTTCTTGAATTGATCTTCGTGCGAAACCTGGTCGTCGGCGACCGCCAACCAGCCCAGCCACTTGCCTTCGTCCTGGTTAGTCCAAAGCGAAGCATCGCGCGCCCAGAGACGCTTTACTTTTTGCCCCGATTTCCAGTCTTCAAGGTTTTTTTTTACCGCCTGGTTCAGTTCCTCAGGCAATTGGTAAGTCATTTTGTTTATAGATGGAGGCTGCGCTTGCGCCGTGCGCTTTTCGACCGCCGCCAAAAGCTTGTCGAACGCTTCCGCAAACAGCTTCACCCCGTCCTCGGTCAATTTGTCCGTCGCGGCTTTCATCGAGATGCCCGCGCGCTCCAACCCCTGCATCGTATCGTGCGCTGCTTGAATGTTTTCTTCCAGGCTGGCGCGCGGTTTGCCGTGATCGCGGAACGCATCAAACGTAGCGGGCGGAATCGTGTCCACCGTATCGGGACCGATCAATTCCTCGACGTAATACACATCGCTGTAAGCCGGATTCTTCGTGCTCGTGCTGGCCCACAGGACTCGCTGCGTCTGCGCGCCGCGATTCCCCAGAGCCTTCCACCGCGGGCCGCTGAAAATCTGCTTGTAGCGCTGGTACGTGATCTTGCCGTTGGCGATGGCGACTTTGCCTTTCAGATTGCGCAGCGCCGCCTGATCGCCTGCATTCGAAGTTGCTTTGATCTTTTCGTCGATCTCGCTGTCCACCAGCGTGTCAATGCGGCTGATGAAGAAACTCGCGACGCTCGCCATGCGGCTCACGTCTCCGCCATTCTTGGCATACTGCTCCAGGCCAGCGATATAAGCTTCCGCCACTTTCACGTACACATCGAGCGCGAACAGCAGCGTGACGTTAATATTGATGCCTTCGCTGATGAGTTGCTGATACGCAGGAATACCTTCCGGCGTGCCGGGCACTTTAACCATGAGGTTTTCGCGGCCCACGCGCTTCCACAAACGCCGCGCTTCGTCCAAAGTTTCCTGAGTCTTATGCGCGAGGTAAGGAGAAACTTCCAAGCTCACGTAGCCATCGCGCTTTTTCGACGATTCGTACACCGGGCGCAGAAAATCGGCGGCATCCTGAATATCCTTGATGGCCAATTCTTCGTAACGGCCCTTGGCGTCCAGGTCCTTGCGCTTTTCCAGTTCCTCGAGCGTTTTGGTGTAGTCCGTGCTGCCGGTGATAGCTTTCTCAAAAATCGTAGGATTCGAAGTCATGCCGCGCAGGCCATCTTCTTCGATCAAGCGTTTCAGTTCGCCTGTGGTCAGCAGGTTGCGGCGAATGTAATCAAGCCAAACGGACTGACCAAACTTCAATAGCGCCTTCAGCGGATTTTCGGCGGGCTTTCCTGCGGCTGATGCTGAAGTCGGTTTTGCTGTAGTGCTCATTGGGATATCCTCCAATCAAAATTGCAAAGCTGGTTGCGCCAAGCTAAAGGGGCGCTATGAATGCGCCGAGGTTTCGTTTCAATCTGGAACGCGCGGTTCGGGCGACGCGCCAAGGTCGAAGCCCGGTCCGCGCCCGAAGTAAGATTCTATCGCAGAATCACGATCCAAGCGTGCAAAAGCCAAACTGACCCGCAGGCGCGGTGTTCGTTGAGGAGATCGGCCACGCGTGCGCCAGGATTACACTAGCCAAAACGTCCCCGCGCCCTGATTGACACGCCGCAACGGGGTGTTTAGCATCCGAGCCAGAAGTCTACGGAGCCTGCCATGATCGCCGGAAAATTGTACACGCCACGCGAAGCCGCGCAGGTCCTGGGCATCAGCTATCCCACTCTCAAGCAGTGGATCTATAAAAAGCAGATTCGCACGGTGCAGACTGCCGGCGGCCATCATCGCGTCCCCGAAAAAGAAGTGGACAAGTTCCTCTATCGCAAAAGCGAGCGCGCTCCCGTGGCGGAACGCCGCACCAATTTCCGCCGCATCAGCGGACGCAATCAGCTCATCGGCCGCGTGATGGACATCAAGACCAGCGGCCTGATGGCGCAAGTGACTCTCTCCATCGGCGGGCAACACATCACCTCCATCATCACCGCGGACGCAGTGCGCGAAATGCGCCTCAAGAAGGGGCAAACCGTGGCAGCGCTGATCAAATCCACCGAGGTGATGATCATCAGAACGTAGACGGCCACTGGACCAGGTCAATTTCATCCGCCGCGCGCCCTTGCGATTACGCCGTAGGTTTAGCTGCTTCGCGATTCGCCGCGCCGTACTTGCGCAACAGTCGCAATGGCCGCAGCGCGATGTAGAGCGGCGCCAAAGCCCGCGGCAATCGCATCATCGCCCAATCCTCTTCTGCCGGAATCACAGCCAGGCGCACCACGTACCGCCATCCTGCGAAGAAACCGAAAAGCATGCGGCGCCGGTAGCGAACCCTTCCAGCCGTATCGAGCGTCTGCGCAGGCCGGCTCAAGAGCATCCTCTGCATCTCGCTCGCGATCTCGCACGCAGTGCGATCCGCCTGCACTCGTTGCAAAATCTCGCTTGGCAACGGCGCGCGCAGTAGCCCGTGCGCCAGCGCCAGGCCGGTATGTACCATTCGCTCCGCACCGAGCGACTTCGTCACGCGGATAATTTCATCCCAATCCAGATTCGCTTGCGATTGAATTAGCTCAGAAACGTCGGCCACCCACGAGAATCGCTCCCAGAAGTCCTTCGACCCGTGGATGCACAGCATCGGCAATAAATCCTCCGCCGTGAAAGTAAGGACTTCATGATCACTGAGCCGCACCGGCGCACGCCGCGCGATGAAGTAGTCCAGATCAGGCTTTATCGGGAAATGACGCAGCGTGATTTCGGTATGAAGCTCTACCATCGCGTGGCGCGGCTCGTCGCGATAATTGTATTCGCCAGGAACCAACGAGGCGGCAAGTTCCGGCGACAGGATCCAGTCGAATTTTGGCTTATATCCCAGGGAAAGAATAATTTCGTGTGCTCTTGGAATATCGCGCTGGCGCAGCATAATGTCGAGATCGTCGAATTCGCGCAGCGCGACGTCTCCGTAAGCCTGCGCCGCAAGTACCGGCCCCTTATAGGGCAGCGCAGGAATTTCGTGCTCGCGAAAAAGTTTGAGAATTTGCAGAAGGTCAGCGGTGAGATACAGGCAGCGAACGGTGTTGGCCCGGCAAGTATTTTTCAATTGCTCCGAAGTGGCGACGGGAATCGCGTTTGCCGCGATCGCCGTCAGGTGGCGCTCCATCAAAGGCGTGATTGAATTCGCTTCCGCTTCGGCGAGGACATAGTCCCAATCAAGCGGCCGGCCGATAATTTCGCGGATTTTCTGCGCGTCGTCCGGCGCTAGCCGCGTTCGCGCGCAACAAGCGAGCAATTGTTTTTCGGCGCACGGACTAACTTGGGTCTTCGCCTTCATCCATTCCCCGCCCGAGGACGCGGCGAGGAAATTCTACGCCATAAGGGCGTGACACGCGGGGCGAGAATTCACGACAGGCGCCCCGAAGTACCGCGCAATCACGCGGCCATCGGGTACTGCAGCGCGCCTTCCATCTCGATGCGGCGGCCAATCTTCAGCAAGCGCCTACGAAAATCGTCGCCGTTCAACCCCGCTCCCGCGCAAACCATCTCGAAATCCGCGTCGCTATCGAAAAGAAATTCCTGCGCCTCGCGTCGCGCGCGCAGCGTTCCCCCGCGCCACTCTTCTACCGCATTCACAATCACGGCCGTCCACAACCGGCGCTCCGAGATCAAATCCTCCGTCACGTTGCTCTGCGTATCCAAGAACACCTGACTGCCCATGTTTCCCATTTTTCACCCTCGTTGCTGACCGGCTGTTTCGACCGGCGCACGCGTCTGCTAAATGCATCCTGAACGCCAAAGCCGCTACATAGGCCCACACGCGCGAGGCAACACTCAAGCGTCCTGAATTGTGCGACTTACAAGGTGTGACGTTCTCGGATAGTGAAGAAACAACGTGCGGTCGTTGCGCTGCGATGGTGCGCAGACGCTCAGCTGTTCCGTGGAGGAACAGCGCCGAACCGAGCAATTTCAAGAGGATGGCAATAGATGAGTGAATAAAAACGGGGTCTGCAGCGCCTACTGCACCATTTCGGTACTGAGTATCTCCCGCAATTTCGCGGCAAGAGCCGCCATCGTGAACGGCTTCTGCAAAAGCGCTGCGTCATTATCCAAAATTCCGTGATGGACCACAGCCTGATCGGTATATCCGGACATGAACAGCACCTTGATCTCCGGGCGGATGGCTTTAACGCGGCCCGCAAGCTCGCGGCCGCTGATTCCCGGCATCACCACATCCGTCATCAGCAGCTGAATCGGCCCCACATGCATGGCCGCCAGCTCCAGCGCGGTATGGCCGTCTTCGGCGGCAATCACGGTGTAGCCGGTCAATTCCAAGTACTCGCGCGCAAGCTCTCGCACGCCCTTTTCATCTTCCACCAGAAGCACCGTTTCCGAGCCACGCGGCAGTTCCCTTGCTTCGCTCTTACCGTCGCGTCCGCGCGCGGTCTGCTCATCCTCGATGCGCGGAAGATAGACTTTGAAACTCGTTCCGCGGCCCGGCTCGGTATACACCCATACATAGCCGCCGCTTTGCTTCACGATTCCGTAAACCGTAGCCAGTCCCAGTCCCGTTCCCTTGCCTTTCTCCTTGGTCGTGAAGAACGGCTCAAAAATGTGCGCCTGGGTTTCGGCATCCATCCCGCAGCCGTTGTCCGTCACCGCCAGCATCACGTATTTGCCGGGAGACAGCACCGCCGGCGGGTGCGCCGCAGCCTTATCCAGCTCGACGTTGGCGGTCTCAATCGTCAGGCGGCCGCCCTCGGGCATCGCGTCCCGCGCGTTCACCGCCAGGTTCATGATCACTTGCTCGATCTGGCTGCGATCGGCCTTGATCAATCCCAGGTCCGCCGCGCTGGACGTCTCCAACTGAATATCTTCGCCAATCAGGCGCCGCAGGATTTTTTCCATATCCACCACGACGCTTTGTACGTTCAGCACCTTCGGCGCCAGCATTTGTTTGCGGCTGAACGCGAGCAACTGCCGCGTAAGAGAAGTTGCCCGCTGCGACGCGGTCTGAATCTGTTCCGCGTTGCGCCGCAAAGGATCGCCCTCGGCAAGCCGTTCGGTCATCAAATCCGCGTAGCCCTGAATCACCATCAACAAATTATTGAAATCGTGCGCGATCCCGCCGGCCAACCGTCCCACCGCTTCCATTTTCTGCGCCTGGCGAAGTTGCTCTTCGAGCTGCTTGCGGTCGGTAATATCCAGCGCCATGCAAATCGCGCCATGCAGTTCGCCTTCCGCCGTGCGCAAAGGCTCGACGTGGCAAGTGTATGACCCACCCTTCCACTCCACGTGGAAAGTCACAGCCTCGCCCTTCGTCGCTCGGCGGTGGGCCGCGATGGGCAGAAAGGTCTGGTCATTCGTTTCAAAATAGTCCATCAACGAGACGCCCACAATTTGATTGGGCTTCAAACCCAGGCGCGCCAAACCGGCGCCCAACGCCGACGTAAACCGCAGGTCTTTCCCCACCGTCCACAGCACCGCCGGCAATTGCTCCACCAGCACACGCAATCGCGCTTCGCTTTCGCGGATTTTCTCTTCCGCGCGCTTACGCTCGATCGCCAACGCGATCTGGCCGCCCACCGAAACTAAAAATTCCAGGTCGCGTTCCGTGTAGGCCGCTTCATTCTCGTAGTGCTGCACCACCAGAACGCCAATCGTTGCCGCGGGAGTCCGCAGTGGCGCGCCGAGCCATGACGGCGAAGGTGTGCCGACCAACTCCACTTCGCCTTGCTCGGCGAGCTCATCAAAAACCTGCTGGGGAATCAGCATCGCGCGGCCCGTACGGTACACATAAGCCGTGCAGCTCCGCCCCACCTGCTGCGGCGGCGGCGCTTCGTCAAATTGGTCAATGAAAAACGGAAAGTGAAACATCCCGGACGCCGGTTCATATAGCGCCACGAAACAATTCTCGGCGTACAGCACTTTGCGCAGCGCTTGATAAACGAGGTACAGCAAATCATCCAGGTTGTCCGTCACGTTCACCGCATGAATAATTTCGAAGGTCACCTGCCGCTCGAGCTCCGAACGCTTGCGTTCGGTAATGTCCTCCATCGTTCCTTCGTAAGCCACAACTTCGCCGTTCGAGACCCGCACCACCCGGGCATTTTCCGAAACCCAGATCCGCGCCCCATCCTTCCGGCGCAGTTGGTATTCGAAACTTTCCACCGAGCCGTGCTCCGTCATCCGCCGCTTGAATTCCACGCGCGCTTGCGGATCCGCGTACAAATCCTGGCTCATGTCCTGAACGCTGAGAATCATTTCCTCGGGAGACGAGTAACCGCACATGCGCGCGAGCGCCGGGTTCACGCTCAGAAGCTGTCCTTCCACCGACGCGCGGAAAATTCCTTCCACCGCATTTTCAAAAAGCTGGCTGAGCTTTTCCTCCGCCTGCTGTTGCGCACGCTGCGCTTCGCGCCGCTCGGTAATATCCTCGTAAATCGCGAAACTGCCGACGTTCTGTTTGTTTTCCACCAACGGCACGCACGTAATTTGCACTTCGACGAGCGATCCGTCGCGCCGGCGCCGCTGGGCGCTCGCGCGCACCACCTCCCCTGCCGCCGCCCGCTCCGTGAATGCTCGCGCATCTCCCGCCAATTCTTTCGGCGCAAGCAAGGAATCCAACTCCGCACCGTGAATTTCCGACTCGTGGTACTGGAAGAGGCTTTCGAACGCAGGATTGCACAATTGGACGCGATGCCCTTGATCCAGCACAACCATCGCGTGGGGGTTGCTCGAGAAAAGCAAGCGCAGACTCTGCTCGGTCACGAAAGCGGATCCTGCAACTCCGGACGTTCCTGAGCTGGACGTAACAGGCTTCCCGCGCCCATTCGAGCGCACTAGACCATCCCCGTTTGCTGGAAACGCAGTGACCTTTTTCGCCATTTGTCAGGTTCGGAGCAAGGCTCTCTCCCTGCCCCATGACCCCATCTACTGGTATAAATAGGCGGCACTTTTCGGACAATGGTACGAACGTACCAAATGCTCACATTCCTCGGCACTTAGCGGCCTTTGGCCCGCGGAATACGCGGAGTCGCCAGCGCCTGCCTGAGGACCGTGTTTTTCGTCAGGGCACGGCTTCAGCCGTGCCCTAACCGGCGCAAAATCAGAGTGGCGTCAGCCGCTGAGGGACGAATTTCGCGTACTCGTGCAGACTCTCCGCCCTCTCGCCGTATCACAGAAAAAATGGCTCGGCGCCTCATAAATTTCTCATGAGGCGTCCGAGCCACAAATTTGCCGCTGTTGTAAATTTCTGTCGCGATCTCTTACTTCTTCGGCCGTGATTCCGGCGGCACGCCGCCGCTCGCGCGATAGTAAGCCACGAGCAAACCGTAGTGCTCGCCCATATGCTCCGTGTAACCGATCCAATCTTCCAGATGCTTGATCACTCCCGCGTCTCCTTCTTTTTCGGCGAGAGCCGCGCCGTCCGCCACCGACTTCTTCAGAAACGCCACCGTTTCCGCTTTGGTCTTATATTCGCTCACGGGCGGATCATTCCGCGCGTCGCCGGCTTTGGAGCCGGTCAAGCGGTTGATCATGTCGTAGTTCGCCCCAGCAATGTGCAGAATCACTTGCTGAAACGTGCGAACCTGGGGAGTCAATTTGTACGAGTATTTATCTTCCGGCCAATCTTCCGCCATGCTGATCAGCCTTCCGCCGACGTCGTTCCAATTATCCACAACGGCTTTCGTCGGCGTGCGGGGAGCCTTCGTCTGTGCGCCATCCTGCGCTTGCGCGATTCTTGCGGAGCCAGCGAGAGCCAGCAGCGCCAGAAGAAACATCGAGCGAACGACATATCTCATGAACGGTCTCCTTCGTGAATTGCCCTCGCCGTGCGCCCCAGGGTCGGCGGCTAGCCTACCGGGCTTTGCCAATCAAGTCCAGCAACTTGCTTTTCGGCCACATGCACTGCAGCCATGCACGGACCCTGCGCGATCATGAACAGAAATGCACGTGCTAGAAATTTGACCGCCGCCGCTTCAAGACGTGAGTTTGGCGCAACGCTTCAGCTTGGGTAAGATGGAGTCCAGCCCGGATAAGGACTCATAACCACATGGCCAACGAAGAAAAAGTCACGAGCTCCGCGGTGAATCCCCAGGAAACGCAATTAACCGATTTCGACTTGATCGTTCGCGGCGAACACTCCGATGCCTTCGCGATTCTTGGGCCGCACTGGGTTAATGCGGATGGCAAACGTTCGCTCGCGATCCGCGTCTTCCGCCCTAACGCCGCTGAAGTAACCGTGATCGGAAACAGGAACAAGGACTCTTTCGCCGCCCGCCAGATTCACGCAGAGGGACTCTTTGAGGCCATCCTCCCGGCTCCCGTTTTCGGCGTTGAGGCAGGCGGTATGGTGCCACCGACCGCGTATCGCCTCCACATTCGATTCAGCGACGGCAACGTGCTCGAAACTCTCGATCCCTATGCATTTCCTCCCGTGCTCACCGAATACGATTTGTATCTTTCCGGCGAAGGCACGCACTACCTCAAATACGAAAAATTGGGCGCGCACGTTCGCGAAGTCGCCGGCGTTCGCGGCGTGCATTTCGCCGTCTGGGCGCCCAACGCGAAACGCGTCAGCGTCGTCGGCAATTTCAATTTCTGGGACGGCCGCGTCTATCCCATGCGCCATCGCGGCGAAAGCGGCATATGGGAAATTTTTATCCCGGCCCTCGATGAAGGAGAAGTCTACAAATTCGAAATTCTCGGCCGCTTTGGAAATTATCTCGGGCTGAAAGCCGATCCCTACGCGTTCGCTGGCGAAGTCCGGCCGAAAAACGCCTCGGTGGTCCGCACGATAGACGCCTATCAGTGGAAAGATCGCCCCTGGATGGAATCGCGTGCCCTGCGCGATTGGCTGCACTCACCGATGACGATCTACGAACTGCACGCCGGTTCCTGGCGGCGCAAGCCCGAGGAAGGAAATCGCTGGTTAACCTATCGCGAACTCGCCGCCGAACTGATTCCCTACGTCAAACGCATGGGCTTTACCCACATCGAATTGCTTCCGATCATGGAGCATCCACTGGACGCGTCCTGGGGCTATCAGACCGCCGGATATTTCGCGGTTACCAGCCGCTACGGCACTCCTGCGGACTTCATGTATTTCGTGGATCGCTGCCACCAGGAAGATATCGGCGTGATCCTCGATTGGACTCCCGCGCATTTTCCGCGCGATGCGCACGGCCTGGGATATTTCGATGGCACACATCTCTACGAGCACGCCGATCCGCGCCGCGGCGCGCATCCTGATTGGGGCACGCTAGTCTTTAATTACGGCCGCAATGAAGTGCAGAATTTCCTGCTCTCGAATGCCCTCTTCTGGCTCGACAAATATCATCTCGACGGGCTGCGCGTGGATGCCGTCGCCTCGATGCTCTATCTCGATTATTCGCGCAAACCCGGCGAATGGGTCCCAAATCCCTTCGGCGGTCGCGAAAATCTGGAAGCGATCGCCTTCCTGAAGCACCTCAACGAAGTTCTGCACAGCCGCCATCCCGGCGCGCTGATGATCGCCGAAGAATCCACATCGTGGCCCGCGGTTTCGCGCCCCACCTACGTCGGCGGACTGGGCTTCGACCTGAAATGGAACATGGGCTGGATGAACGACACGCTACGCTATTTCGCGCTCGACCCGCTCTATCGCCAATATCACCACAACGAACTCACCTTTTCGATGATTTACGCCTTCCAGGAAAATTTCGTGCTGCCGCTTTCGCACGACGAGGTCGTGCACGGAAAGCGCACGCTCCTTGAAAAGATGCCCGGCGACGATTGGCAGAAATTCGCCAACGTCCGCTTGCTCCTTGGCTACATGTACTCCCATCCCGGCAAAAAACTTCTTTTCATGGGCAGCGAGCTCGCGCAACGCGCCGAATTCTGGGAAGAGAGCAGCGTCGAGTGGTCGCTCGAACAATCCCCTCCTCATCACGGCATTCAACGCCTGCTCGCCGATCTGAACCGCCTGCATGCCACCGAACGCGCCTTCTTCGAAGTGGACTTCGAATGGGCCGGCTTCGAATGGATTGACGCGAACGATGCCGCCGCCAGCATCCTCACGTTCATGCGCCGCGCGCGCAATGCCGAAAACTTCATCGTCTCCGTCTGCAATTTCACGCCGGTTTTGCGCGACGACTACCGCGTCGGCGTTCCGTCCGCCGGCTACTACCGCGAAATCCTCAATACGGACTCCTCCTACTACGAAGGCAGCGACAAAGGAAACGCCGGCGGCGTCAACGCTGAACCAATCCCCTGGAACGGCCGCCCGTGGTCCCTGAAACTGCGCGTCCCGCCCCTCGCAGCCGTCTACTTCAAACCCCAACGCGACTAAGTACCCTCTGCCTGCCCCAGCCACTGCGCTGGGGCAACCGCGCCATAATTCACGGAACATTTCTCGACATGCCTCCGTACATACGTGCAGGAAGAGCACGGGAGGCTTCCCCCAAATGCGAAAAGTCCTTCGATCAATAGCGGTTATTGGTTTGTCGGCCGCCATGGCGTCGAGCATGGCAATTCCGGTCGTGGCCGCGCCCGCAGAGCGCTATCTGCACGTCCGGGTAGAAGATCCTGCAAAAGGTGAAAGCGTAAACGTCAACGTCCCCCTCTCCATGGCGGAAAAAATCCTGCCCACCGTGAATAACGGCTCGCTCCACAACGGCCATGTCACGATCAACCATGCCGACTTCAACGACGTGGACGTGCGCGCCATCCTCGACGCCATCCGCACCGCTCCCGACAACGAATTCGTAACCGTAAAAGAAAAAGATCAGGACGTCCGCGTAGCGAAATCCAACGGCAACCTCATCGTGCACGTCCGCGATAACACGAAAGGCGGCGAAAAAGTGGACGTCACCGTCCCCATGAAAGTCGTGGACGCGCTGCTTTCCAGCGCCAAGCAAAATGAACTCGACGTCGCCGCCGCACTGCAAGCTCTCAGCGCGGAAGGCGACGCACTTCTCGTAACCGTCCAGGACGCGACCCAGCACGTCCGCGTCTGGGTGGATTCACGCAACACGCAGGATTAATTCCAACTCGATCGAAACGAGGTGATCGCGATGATTCTGCTAGGAAAATTAGTTCTCGGCGCAGCGGCAGTCGCCGCTGCCGGTGTTGGATTGCTCTGCAGCGAAGGCCTGATCGAAGTGAACGTCGTGGAAAAACAACCGGAGGTTCATCACGTGTATGTGCTGGCCCCCGCGGCCCTCGTTCCCATGACGGTGCACTTCATTCCCAGCCGCAAATTCGGCCACGCGTCGAGGGAATTGCAGCCGTGGATGCCGACGATTCGCGCCGCGCTCGACGATTTGCGCGAAACGGGCGACGTCACCCTGGTGGACGTCACCGAACCCGGCCAGCACGTCGTCGTCACCAAGCAAGGCGGCTCGGTAGTGGTTGACGTCCACGACCAAGACGAAACCGTGCACGTCTCTGCGCCGATTCGCGCCATCTCCAGCACCATCGAACAGGTTGCCGCCGCGAGCGACGACTCCACCAACTAACTCGCTGCGGATACCCTCACTGGCGGGCGTTGCGATGCCCCTCGACTCGCCCGTCAGACTCAGGGATTCTTTGCCGGCACCCAATACACTTCTTGCTGCAACGATTGCTTGGCAAATCCGCGTCGCGTAAGTATCCCCATTCCCAGCTCGATCATCTGCGGGTGCCCGCACAAATATCCGGTGGTCTCGGCCGCGTCCAGCGCCCACTGATCCGTGTACTTGCGAATCAAATCCTCCACGCGCCCAATCTCGCCGCGCCAGGCCGCGTCTTCCCACGGACGGCTCACCGTCGGAACATATTTCAACCACGGCACCTCGCCCGCAATCCGCTCGAGCTCCGCGCGATAACCGAATTCCCACTCCCGGCTCGCGCCTTGAATCACGTACAGCTTCAAATCCGCGGGAAAGCGATTCTCCTTCCAATCGGCGTGCAGAGTCCGGATATACGACACGTACGGCGCGATCCCGGTAACGGTAGCCAGCAAAAGGTGATTGCGGTGCCCGCTCTTCAAATCCAGCGTGAAGCGCCCCTTGGCGATCTTGCGCATAAACATCTCATCGCCCACCTGCAGCTTGTGCAGCAGCGGCGTCAATTCACCCTGCTCGACCAGCTCAAAGAAAATCTCGATCTCGCGTTCGTAGGGCGACGACACAATCGAGTAAGCCCGCTCGACTTTTTCCACCGCCGTGTCAACGCCCAGCGTCGCATATTGCCCCGCCACGAAATTGAATTCCGCGCCGGGATCCAGCTTGATTTTCCAAAGATCCGGCGCGAAGTTTTCTCGATGCGTAATCCGCGCGCGCAAGAATTTTTCTTCAGCTGGCCTCATATCGCTTCACTCCCAAGTGTCTATCGCGCCCGCTGCAACCCGAAACATCTCCGCTAAAAAATAAGAGGCGCTCCGAAACTTCCGGAGCGCCTCCGAGCACTGGAACGAGAGGACTGCCCTTACGGATGCTGTTGGTCTTGCCCGAACATCATAGGATTAAACGGCTGCGGCGTCCCCGTGATTTTATCTTTCCCGTCGGTGATCACTTTGGTCAGCAGCATCGTCGTGTCCTTGCCCTGAAATTTCACCAGGCCGTACGGACCAGCCTTCGCCGCAATCCACATATCGCCGGAACCATCCTTCATTCGATAATGTTCCGTCGCAAAAGTTCCCGCCGGCGTCGTCACTGACTCCGGCCCGACGTCCTCCGCCTCGCTGCGAATGTCGGTGGGCTTCTTTTGTCCGTGCATCTGCACCATCTGCGCCGGCATTTCCATTGGCGGACGGTTCGGCATCTGCATGATCATGCGAGACACCACGGTATCCTGCCCGTTCACGACGGTAAGCGCCTTGGTGATCATTTCGCCGCCCATCTGCGCATTGGACATCGTGTTCTCGAACCAGTAGGCATCCTTGCCGTCCACCGTTTCCTTGCCCACGACCACCATCTCCATGGACATCTTGTCGCCCTTCGCCGTCGTAAATTCATATTGTCCGCCCGAGCCGACCACGGGGTTCAATATCCCGCGCAATTGCGGCGCGCTGCGCATCCCCATCTGAGCGCTCGCCGCCAGCGCCATCGCCATCACCGCGAAAGCAACCGCACAGAACCGTCGCGCCATAGTCATGGCTTATGGTCGCTCCTTTGAAAGCAGCGCTCGAACGCGAAGCTAAATATCGCGTCCCTTCGAATCTTCCATCTTGGCAAGGTCGAACGTTGTTTGAATTCTCACTTTCCCCACGACGCAGTTGAATTCAACCGCCTTCTCGTTGGGCGAAATCGAAGGTTCCCCACCGCCAGCCTGCATCGGAAAGCTGAATACGATCCCTTGCAAGGTCTTGCCGTCCTCACTATGCACCAATTCCGCTTTCGTCGCACTGATATGTTGCTTCGTCTTCTTGCCAATCAGTACCGCGGCGCCCTGTAACGCTTTTTCATCCATGGATTGAAACGGCGTCATGTCCGGTCCGCCCAGGTACACCTTATAGGCGTCCACCGGCAGCGCCAGTTGCTTCTCAGCCTCATCCTCCTTGAGCTTGCCTGCGAGCACGGAATTTCGATAACCCGCTTCCCGAATCGTGCGTGACGAAATCCAGCGAACAATGAAATTCGCTTCGGTAGGCGGTGGCGGTGCTTCCCCCGGACCGGGCTGGTTTGCCGGGGCCGTCGCTTGACTGGGCGTAGCTCCCGGCTGACTTCCCGGCTGGTTGTTGCCCGGCCCGGGCGTCCTCTCCCCACCGGCGTTAGACGCGTCCCCCGCTGTCGCCGCTACCAGGTTGCTTGCCTTCCAGCTCACATCAATTTGCACAATCTTGCACCACGGAGAATCGTTGAAAATTTTCTTGATATCATTCGCGTCCCACTGCTGGTACGGCTTGACCTTCCACGGGTCTCCGCCGCCCCACGCAAGCGCAGCCAAGATCACGCATGCCAACGCGCCCGTCAGCAGGTTCGAAATCCGCGGTATGAGCACCGAAGTATGTTTCCTGCGTTTCATATTAATCCTCCGGATGATGAACGGACCATTTCACGGGTAGGATAACACCCATACAATACTTGCCGTCAAAGGTCCGATATAAATCAGGGGAGAAACCGCGGGAGTCATTTTTCAAGGGAGACAAACATAGCGGAGTCGCTTGGAAAAACCGCCGCAAGTATCCCATCGCGGTCACGCGCATTGCACAGCTTTCAATCCCTTAAAGATAACCGAAAATACCTTAGCGGCTAGCCCTTCGAGCGACAAGCGGATTCTCGGCATCTGGACTCGCGTGACCTGTTTGTCGCGACGCCCCCAACACACGCTCCACTCGGTACATCGGATTCTCGCGCGATTCGAAATGCATCCGCATCAGCAGCTCGCCCACCAGCCCCACCGCGAGCAACTGTACGCCGAAGAGGCATAGCATCATGCCCAGCACCAAAAGTGGCCCGTGCTCTACGAAAATCGGCGCTGGCGTGAAGATCTTCTCCAACATCAGAAATGTCAGAATCCCGCCACCCGCGAACATCCCCAGCAATCCCGGCGGCCCAAAGAAATGCAGCGGCCGCGTCATGTAGCGCATCAGGAATCGAATCGTAATGATGTCGAAGAACACGCGCAACGTGCGCGAAATTCCGTAGTGGGATTTTCCCCCCGGCCGCACAATGTTGCGAATCGGAACTTCTACAATCTTCGCACCGTTCCACGCCGCCAGCGCGGGAATGAACCGGTGCATCTCGCCATAGAGCGGCACGTCCTTGATGATCTCGCGGCGGTAAACCTTAAAAGTCGTTCCGAAATCGTGGATGTCCACTCCAGAAAGCTTAGCCATCATCCAATTCGCGATGCGCGAAGGCAGCCGCCGCAAAATAAAATTATCCACGCGCTTCTGCCGCCACCCGCTGACGATATCGCAGCCCGTCGTCTCCATCGTTCCCAGCAACGTCGGAATGTCCGCGGGATCGTGCTGCAAATCCCCGTCCATCGAGATGATGATGTCTCCCGACGCGTAATCGAATCCCGCGGCAAGCGCCGTGGTCTGCCCGTAGTTCCGTTTCAGACGCAGCACCGCGACGCGCGGATCTTCCGCGGCAATCTGCGCAAGAATCTGTGGAGTTGCGTCAGAGCTTTGGTCGTCCACGTACACAAATTCCACCGGGTCAAAACGCCCGGTCATAACGGCGCTCAATTGGCTGTGCAGTTCGCGCACGCTCTCTTGTTCGTCGTGGAAAGGTACCACCACCGAATAACGCGGCGGCATGCCTGAGTGCTCCCGCATAAGTTCAGTTTAACTCCCGATAGCTGATTAAGCGAATCCCGCGTTCCGTAACTGCACTTCGCACACCGGAATCCAGGAGCCCTTGCATCTCGTCCTCACGATGCTGCTGAAGCCGCGAGCCCGACCGCGCCAAATCCGCGTCGCAAATCCCCGGATGCAGCATGATCTCGGTGGTCCCGTCGGAAACTGTGCCGATTATGCCACGCAACAGTGCCGGCCCCAGCCGTCCCGTCGTAGCCAAACCCAGAAAATGATCCGGAGAGGACAATCCGTACTTCTTCGAGATCGTGAAGAATTGCGGAGCGATCGCTCGCACCGCCCCCGCCGCCAAAATCTGCAGCGAAATTCCCTGTCCGCTCGCCTTGCTCGTCTCCCAGGAATCCCGAAGATCTTCAATCGGCTTGCGCACCCGCGTAATGCCGCAGTAGCTGGCGACCTTCCCCAATATTTCCATCACCCGCGGATGAGCGTGCGTGTGCTTATGCGTGTCCAAATGCGTCGGCTCGATTCCCGCAGCCCGAATTTTGGCAATTTGCGCGCGCAACTCCCGCTCGATTTCCTCTCCGCGAATCATCCCCGAGCTGATCCGCGCGACAAAAAGTGGCAGCGAGTCCGGCAAGGCGCCATTTGCATCGACGAGCGACGCGACGCTTTCCCGCGGCGCCACACATTTGCCGCCGACGAGCACCAGATGGCAGCCAACTCCCAGCTCCGGGTTCTCCCACGCGCGCTCCACGGCATCGTCAAACGCTTCGCCGTTCGCCATCAAAGTAGTACTCGTCAGAATTCCTTCGCGATGCGCGCGCACAATCCCTTCGTTCACACCACGCGTCATGCCAAAGTCGTCGGCGTTCAGAATTAATTTTTTCATCGAGACCGCGAGCATTCCCGGAAGGACCAGCAAATATTATCACGCACCCGCAAAACGATGCATCCAGTCACCTTATGTCTCATCGCCGCGGCTCTCCTCCGAAACGCTCGAACGCTTCGACGAACATCAGGAGAAATAAATTCTCGCCGCAACGCATTTTGGAAACCACTCGCACAACAATCCGCGCAACAAATATGAATCCTTTGTGAAAGTTTTCAACAGTTCTGTTGAAAACCGTGTGGAAAAGGCCGCCACAAAATTAAAATCCATCAGCAATTCGCTGCAAAAATACTCTTTGCACTATTTCAGGGCAGTACTCCACGCCCGGACGGAAATAAAAATTTGGAAAAGTGGCGGGGAAAGACTTCAGAGGCGAACCTCAATACCAATGCGGCGGCGGGTGCAGCTTGATGTCAATCGTGGCTGTCTCATCTTCGATGTCGTACCACTTGCCGTAAGTATGCAAACCTTTCGCAATCACCTGAATCAAAATCTTTCCCGCCGGTATCGCCGGCACCTTCACCGATCCGTCTTCGTTCGTCTTGAAACTCAGTTCCGCGAGCTTGTCCTTGTGCAGAAATCCGCCGGCTTCGTTGAAGCGTACGTACACGCTCGCGTTCCCAACCGGTTTATCTTCACTGTTTGTAACGTTGATCCTCAGGCGGGTAGTGCGCGGCGGCGCCGACTTGTCGTCTTTCGCGCTCGGCTTATCATCCTTCGGAGCGGGCTGGCTCTGCGTCCCAGACTTGTCCGTACTGTTCGCCTGCGCGGTACAAGGCCCCGCGCAAAGCAATCCAATTGCCAAGAATGCTGCGAGCGCGCACTCTGAGCGAATTCCTCGGCGGATGGTAGCGGCATCCATGCACCTCCGTTCTACTCTATTCGAACGCGTCTCTCAAGCCCGTCGGTTCGCCGCACGCTCCGCAACTTTCGCAACTACTGTCGTAGTCGCGTCAGCCCTTTCCACCCGGCGATCTGAATCTTTTGGCCCGATCTCTCTTTGCATCTTTGGTCTCTCACAACGCCGTTCGATGTGATGGCGGCATCCGACTGAAGTATGATTGAGATTCGATTCCGCCAGCACATGCGGACCGATACGACGTATCCCGCCTTCGCAGTAAATTAAGGAAGGCTTCAACAACAATTCGCGCACCGCCGTCCTGGAATGGACACGGTGCATCGCCCGAGCACGGTCACGAAACATTTCAGGAGGAACAAGATGGGCTTTTCCACCGATGCAATTCACGTGGGCCAGGAACCGGACGCACTCACTGGCGCGATTGTCGCGCCAATCTACCAGACGTCCACCTACGTCATCGAAGCCATGGGCAAAAGCAAAGGCTACGATTATGCCCGCACGGCCCATCCCAATCGCAAAGCCCTCGAGCGCACCATCGCAAAGCTCGAAGGCGGCCACGCCTCCTACGTTTTCACTTCGGGAATGGCGGCAATCGATTCCGTCTTCCGGCTGCTGCGTCCAGGCGACCACGTAATTCTTTCGCAAGCGGTCTACGGCGGCGTCTTCCGCCTCACCACTCAGCTCCTGGTCCAATTCGGAATCGAGTTCAGCTACGTTGACACCTCGCAGCTCGACAAAGTGAAGCAGGCGATCAAGCCCAGCACGCGCATGATTTATGTCGAGACGCCCACGAACCCGACGATGATCGTCACAGACATCGCCGCCATCGCGCAACTCGCGCACAGTAAAAAACTGCTCGTCGTCGTGGACAACACATTCCTAAGCCCTTACCTCCAGCAGCCCCTCGCCCTCGGCGCGGACATCGTCGTCCACTCCATGACCAAATTCCTGAACGGCCACAGCGACTGCACCGGCGGCGCCGTAATCGTCAGCACCCAAGACCAAGCCGAAAAAATCTATTTCGTGCAACGCTCCGCCGGCGCCGGCCTGGCTCCGATGGATTGTTTCCTGGTTTCGCGCGGAGTGAAGACTCTAGCGGTCCGCATGGATCGCCACAATTCGAACGGGATGGCCGTCGCCAAGCATCTCGCAAGCCATCCGAAAGTGAAATATGTGATCTATCCGGGCCTCGCGTCACATCGCCAGCACGAAATCGCGAAAAAACAGCAGCGCGGCTTCGGCGCCATGATCTCCTTTGACCTCGGGTCACTCGACGCCGCCAAAAACTTCCTGAATCACGTGAAGCTCTGCTCGTTAGCCGAAAGCCTGGGCGGCGTCGAAACCCTGATTTCGCTACCGGCGCTAATGACGCACGCCTCCATCCCACCAGACATCCAAATGCAAATCGGAATCACGCAGGGCTTAGTACGTCTCTCAGTAGGCATCGAAGACGTAGAAGACCTAATCGCCGACCTTGACCAAGCCCTCGCCAGAATTTAATCCCTATCAAGGCGCCGCCTGGGTCGTTTGTCATCCCGAACGAAGTGAGGGATCTCTCTTCGATTTCAACCGGCCGATCAACGCCCGCGCGTCCCAACCGACTCTCCGATCCAGTCCAAATACCCCCGCGAACCCTCCACCACCGGCAAAGCAATAATCTCCGGCACCTCATAGCTATGCAATTCGCGCACAAGGTCGCGCAAAGCCGCAAACCGCCTCTTAGTACTCTTAATCACCAGCAAGAACTCCTCCGCCGATTCCACCTTCCCCTTCCAGCGATAAACCGACCTAACCGGCGCCCCAATCTCGTTAACGCAAGCCGCGAGCCGCCTCTCAACAAGCGCCCGAGCAATCTTCCGCGCCTCTCTCCGCGACCCACATATCACCAAAACCACAATTTTATCGGTCATAGAATTCCGCCGACTCGCCTTTACTCTTGCGACGAGCCCAGTTCTCTCGTAAGTTTGTTTTGGAGGCCAAGATACAATATCCGCACGTGACGAAACAAACGATCCATTTCGGGACTTCCGGGTGGCGCGGCATCATCGCCGACGATTTCACTTTCCCTGGCGTCCGCCGAGCCGCCACCGCAATAGCCGGCCACGTCTGCGCAACGAAAAAAACTCCAAAAATCATCGTCGGCCACGACACGCGTTTCTTCTCGCCCGAATTCGCGCGCACCGCCGCTACAGTCCTGCGCAAAAATGGCTGCCGCATCGTCTTCTGCCCGGAACCAACGCCCACCCCGGTCCTAGCCCACGCCATCCTCCACAATAAACTCGACGGCGGCGTCAACATCACCGCCAGCCACAACCCCGCCGAGTACAACGGCCTGAAATTTTCCGGCCCTGATGGCGGCCCGGCCCTCCCGGAAATCACCAAAGACATCGAAAAGCGCGCCGCCGCGTTGCCCGACGGCGAAACCCCCTTCCAGGATATGGACGACGATTTCGAACGGCTCGATCCTCGCGCCCCGTATTTCGCGCAGCTCGAAAAAATGATTCGCTTCGACGTGCTCAAAAAAGCCAAAGGCAATTTCGCCTACGACGCCGTCCACGGCTGCGGCGCCGGCTGGCTCGATCGCATCCTCACCGACCACGCCATGACGGTCGAATCCATTCGCACCAAGCGCGACGTCCTTTTCGATGGCTCCGGCCCTGACCCCTCCGAAGAAAATCTCAAGCCCCTGAAAAAACTGGTGATTGAAAAGAAGGCTCTCGCCGGACTCGCCACCGATGGCGACGCCGACCGCTTCGGCATCCTCGACCGCGACGGTTCGTTCGTTCAGCCCAACCACATTCTCGGCCTGGTGTTCGATTACCTTCTCGAAACGCGCGGCTGGAAACTCGGCGCGCACCGCAGCGTAGCCACCACGCACTTAATCGACGCCGTCGCGCGCCTCCATGGCGTTAAGGTTTACGAAACGCCCGTCGGTTTTAAGTATGTCGGTCCCCTCCTCCGCGAGGATAAGATTGCGCTCGGCGGCGAAGAGAGCGCGGGCATGACCATCCGCGGCCATCTTCCGGAAAAAGACGGCATCCTCGCCTGCCTGCTCGTAGCCGAAATGATTGCGGCGCGCGGCGCTTCGCTCGGCGAGCAACTGCGCGAACTTTTCCGCAGGGTCGGCCAGGAATACTGGCCGATTCGCATGAACCTGCATCTGCCTGCTGAAACGCAGGCAAAGCTGCCAGAGCGCCTGCGCGAAAATTTCAGCGAATTCGCGGGGCGCAAGGTCGCGAAGACTGACCGCACCGATGGATTGCAATTGATTTTCGACGACGGCTCGTGGGTCCTGATGCGCCCGTCGGGCACCGAGCCAGTAGTAAGGATTTACACGGAAGCAGCAAAGCCCGCTGCCGCGGAAAAATTGGCAGAGGACGCGCGCGCGTGGATCACAAAATGAAGAAGCACCAAACGAAAACCCGGCAATCGAAAGCGCGCCACGCCGCGCCAGCCGCATCGACCGCTCCCATCGCTGCTGGCAACACGCGCGAAAGTTTCACCGAGCAACTCGGCGGCTTTTTCCGCCGCAATATGAATTGGTTCCTCGTAGCAGGCTTCGCCCTGCTGCTCATACAAGACGTTTTCGGCACGCACGGCGTCCTGGCCATGCATCGCTCGCAAGTAGAAGCCCGCAAAATCCAGCAAGAAATCAACCAGCTGGACAAAGAAAATCAAGCCCTGCAAAACCACGTGAAAGACCTGAAGACCGATCCCGCCACCATCGAATGTATAGCCCGCGAAGACATGGGCCTGGCCCGCCCCGGCGAACACATCTTCAAAACCCAACCAAGACCCGCCGACCCAACTCATCCAACGCCGCCACAACAACAGCAACAACCCTGCTCCTCGCAGTAACCGCGCGCGTGTTCGAACGTATCTCCTGAGCTTTCTCCGTGCCCTCCGTTTTTACTCCGTGCCCTCTGTGTTAAATCCTTTGGCGTCGACCTTCTGAAACGCACCGCGCAGCCAAGCCAGAATCTCCGCTCCATGCCCCTTGGTCCGGGTTCGGGCGACCGATAGCAGCACCATTCCAGCCGTAATAATCAAGAATCCAAGAGTCGCCACCGGAATCGTCTCCATGTTCTTCCGCAAAATCGAAAACCTTCCATACACAAACTCGATGTGCACCCAATAAACCAAAAGCGAAGTTTGCCCCAGCTGCACCATGGGGCTGAACGGAATCCGCGCCACCACCCACCGGCAGCACCAATAACTCACCGGAAACAAAATCAGCATAAGCCCGACGCGCGCAAGAAAAAAGTTAGGACTCGTGTGCCAGTAATCGTAAACCGCAAACATCTGCGCAGGCCGCGCATCCGACCAGCCCGCGAGAAAATAAGACGCAACACCCGCCGCGCCCAGTAGCCCAACCGCCTGAGCGACATTCCGCGTCGCCCAATCGCCAAAAAGAAAAAATCCCAGCGCCAGCCCCGCAAACGCAAACCCCGCCCAAGGAAAAATCGGAAACAACCAAGGCTGCGGCGATTTAAACGTATGCACTCCGTTGATGTACGACTCGAGGTACCAAGGCAGCCACGACGGCCTCCAGGTGGTGTAAAGCCCAGGAGTAGCCAGAGCAATCGCCGCGGTCGCCGCCAAAGCGAGCCCGATGTTCGCAGCCCGCGATTGCGCCAACCGGCAAACTATCGCCACCAAAACGATCGAAAGTCCGATCGTATTCAGAATATCCACGCGCAGCAGGTCCGTCCACGGCGCCCAAGGCAGCCCCAACAAATATTCCTGCAAACGAAATAGATAACCCAGCGCCAGAATTTCCAGCCCACGCAAAATCATCGTCCGCATGATCTGATTCGGCGCAATCCCCTTCTTCCGCGATTTGTCCGTCACCAGAGCGCACGAAACCCCAGCAAGAAAAAGAAAGAGCGGCGCAGGAAGCGTCCCGCTAAGCTGCGACCACTTGAAGAAATGCGTAGCCCGCGCCGATGGATTCAGCCACGAATCGTACGAATGCACCTCAAACATCAACAAGCAGGCAAACCCGCGCAGCCAGTCAATGTAAGCCAGTCGTCCCTGTTTGGAAGGAGCCGCCATGCAGTTTTGAGCCGCACCAGAATCGCACAACTGTCGCCACCCGGAAACTCTGAAGTTCGCATGACGGACTCGCTTCCGGCGGTCGCTAACTGAGTCACCGGAGAGCCTCTTCGCGAACACCCGGCAGTTCTGTAAAATCTTTCGCGATGGCAGCAGACTCCAAATCCTGGCGAATGAATTTGCCGACTGCGGCCGGCATTTGGGCGGCGATCGTCATTCTCGCAGGATTTTTCGGTATGCGTCTTGGCTATGGCGGCCGCGCGTTCGCACTGGCGCTCGGCGTCGCCGCGGTACTCTTTGCATTTGAGCTATTTCTCGCGTCCCCCAACGTTCTCGATCAAGCCCGCCAATCACTCGACCACGGCGCCGCCCTCGCGCCGCTGCTCCCGCTCTTCGCTGTGCTGATTTACACCATCGGCGTCACCGCGAATTGGAAAATGGCGCTAATCGGCGCCGCCTACGCGGTGCTGCCTGCCCTATTAGTCGCGAGCAGCGCCGGAAAGCCTCCGGGTACGCCGGCGGATTACCTCGCCGCAATAGTCATCTGGCTCCCGGTAGAATTCCGCTGGATGTATCGCCTGTTCCCCTATCCCACGCAATTGACGCACACGCTCACCATCCTTCTAGCCCTCAGCACGGGAGTCGCAGCTTTCGTGTTGCTACGCCGCCTGGAAGGAGTCGGCTACGCCATCGAATGGCGGCGCGGCTTCGCGGGCAACGTGCTCGTCCACTTCGGCATTTTCGCCGCGATCGCGGTAGCCATCGGCGTCCGCATCGGCTTCCTCATCTACGACCCGTCGACAGCGCGCTTGCGTTCCTTGCCTCTCACCATCATCGGAATTTTATTTTTCACGGCGTGGCCCGAGGAATTCCTCTTTCGCGGCATCCTGCAAAATCTTTTTCAGCGCACGTTCAAAAATCAGTGGGCCGCGTTGATCGTAGCCTCCATCATCTTCGGGCTCTCGCACATTTTCCACGCGCCGTACCCGAACTGGAAGTATGTCGCGCTAGCCACCATCGCCGGGCTCTTCTACGGCCACACCTGGATGAAAACCAAATCGCTACTCCCATCCGCACTAGTCCACGCGCTCGTGGATATTCTCTGGCACGTATTGTTCAGGTAGGAAACGAGGGGACTACCGGACCACACCATGCAGCGGACTCGAAGCCGCCGCATACAATTTCTTTTCAATCCGTCCCGCCAAGAAAGCCTTCCGCCCCGCATCCACAGCTGAGCCCATTGCCTCAGCCATCAGCACGGCGTCCTGCGCCTCGGCAATCGCCGTATTCATCAAAACACCGTCCGCACCCAATTCCATCGCCAGCGCTGCATCCGAAGCCGTCCCGACGCCCGCGTCCACAATCAAAGGCACTTCCGTAATCCGTTCGCGCAAAATCCGCAAATTCGCCACGTTCTGAATTCCCATGCCCGAACCAATCGGCGCTCCCAAAGGCATCACCGCCGCCGCCCCCGCATCAATCAATTTGCGCGCGGCAATCAAATCGTCATTCGTGTAGGGCAGCACGACAAACCCTTCCGCCACCAACGTTTTGGTCGCGGCGATTAATTGCTCCGTATCCGGAAACAAAGTCTGTTGGTCGCCGATCACTTCCAGCTTCACCCACTCGGACAAACCAACCTCGCGCCCCAGCCGCGCTGTCCTCACCGCTTCATCCGCCGTGTAACATCCCGCGGTATTCGGCAAAATAAAAAAATTCTTGCGGTCAATGTAATCCAGCAGCGATTCTTTCGACTTGTCCGTCAGGTTCACGCGTCGAACCGCGACGGTCACCATATCCGCGCCAGAAGCCTCGTGCGCGCGCCGCATTTCGGCAAAGCTGCGGTACTTCCCCGTACCCACGATCAGCCGCGAATTGAATGTCCGTCCGGCAATCGTCAGTTGATCAGGCATAAATGCTCCCACACACCATTGTAACGCCGCGCATCGCAATAATGCGCAGGACAGCCCCGCTCAAGCCAGGTGGTGCGGCCGCGGCTCTTCGACATCCGCGTACAGCCGCGAAATCAAATCCTGATAACGCTGTTCGATCACGCGCCGTTTCATTTTCAGCGTGTAAGTCAATTCGCCGCTCGCGTACGTAAAATCCTGCTCGAGCAAAGCAAAACGCTTCGGCTTTTCGTATTGCGCCAGCGAAGCCGTCAAGCGTTCCACTTCCCGCGAAATCAAATCGCGCACCCATGGGTCCGCGATCGCCTGCGAAGGACCAGCAAAATCGTGACCTTGTTTTTTCGCTTCGGCCTCAATCGCCACGAAATTCACCACGATCAGCACCGACACAAACTTCCGCCTGTCGCCCACCACGATCGTGTTCGTCATATAACGGGAAGTCTTCAGCATATTTTCAATCGGCGCCGGCGCGACGAACTTGCCCGCCGACGTCTTCAGCAACTCCTTCTTGCGATCCGTAATGATCAGATAGCCGTCCTCATCAATTCTCCCGATATCCCCCGTGCGAAACCAGCCATCCTCGCTCAAAACCTCACGCGTCGCGTCCGGCTTCCGGTAATAGCCTTGCATCACGTTCGGCCCTTTCGCCAGAATCTCGCCGTCTTCCGCGATGCGCAGCTCGACTTGCGGGATCGGACGCCCCACCGTCCCCACCTTATTCGCGCTCGGCACGTTCGCCGTGAGCACTGGAGCCGTCTCGGTCAATCCATAACCCTGGTACACCGGCACATTCAAAGCCCAAAAAAATTCCGCCAGCTCCGGCGCCAGCGGCGCTCCACCCGAACAGAACGACCGAATCCGTCCACCCAATCCCGCGCGAATTTTCGAATACACCAATCGGTCCGCGATGCTCCAGCGCAATTTCAATCCGGCCGATGCATCCTTGCCATAAGCCCGCCACGGCACAGCCTCTTCCGCCACATCCAAAGCCCAATCGAAAATCTTGCGCTTCAAGCCAGTTTCGTGATGGCCTTTATCCAGGATATTTGTGTACATTTTCTCGAAGAACCGCGGGACGGCCGCGGCAGTAGTCGGATGCACCTCGAGCATTGCCTGCGCCACTTCCTCGATCGCGGCCACATACGCAATCGAAACGCCGCGGAATAAGTATGCGTAACCGACCGTCCGCTCGTACACGTGCGCCAGCGGCAAAAATTCCAGCGCGACGTCTCCTGGGAGGAACTCATACGCCTTAATCGAATCAATTGCATTCGAACTCAAGTTCGAATGGCTCAGCATCACGCCTTTCGGCTCGCCGGTTGTCCCTGAAGTATAAATAATCGTCGCCAACTGGCCGCCAACAACCTCCGCTGCCCGACGCCGGTATTCCACCACATCGGCGTCTCCCGCTGTCGCAATCAAGGTTTCGTAACGCAAAATGTCGCCACGCAAATCCGCAGGCGGCGCCACCGAAATCACGTGTTCAAGACCCGGCAAACGTTCGCGCGGCTCCGAAATTTTCCGCGCCTGCGCTTCGCCCGCCGTAAACACAATGCGCGCGCCCGAATCATTCAGAATGTAAACCAGCCGCTCCACCGATTCGTTGAAATAAACCGGCACGCTCGCCGCACCCAATCCCGTAATCGCGAAATCCGCCACATGCCATTCCGGGCAGTTCGGCGCAAACAATCCAACGCGGTCGCCCGCCTTGATTCCCAATTCGCGCAGCGCTTTCGATAGTCCCGCCACGCGCCGCAGCATTTCCTTTGCGGACGTGGATTCCCAGCCGCCAGCCGCCTTGTGTATCTGTGCCTTAGGGTTTGCGTCGCGATCAACTGCTTCCAGGAAAAGTTTGTTCAGCGAGGAGTAGTCCATATGCGCTCCTGCAACTCTAACGTATAGGAATCCCCCACGCAACGCGCCAGGGCGGTCTCCGAGCCTCGCGCGACTCCAATTTCACGCAACACGTCTCCGTGCACTCCACATACCGCTGTGCACTCTGTGTTTCAGCCTTTGAGTCGACGAAGTTCTCATGGTCCAAGTACGCTCCGAGTTTCCGCGTTTCGCTCTACGCCTCGTCCATCGGTCTGCGCTAAGATACTTCCGGGAGAAACGTAAATGTCCAAGCTAGCCACCGAAGAAGCCGCTGGCTACCAACCAGTCCGCGCCACCCGCGGCGCAACTCTTTCCTGCAAAGGCTGGCAGCAAGAAGCCGCCCTGCGCATGTTGATGAACAACCTCGACCCCGAAGTCGCCGAAAAGCCGGAAGACCTGATCATCTACGGCGGCCGCGGCAAAGCCGCTCGCAATTGGGGTGCCTACCACGCGATCGTCTCCTCGCTCCGTTCGCTCGAAAACGACGAAACCCTCCTCGTCCAATCCGGCAAGCCTGTCGGAATTTTTCGCACGCACACCTACGCCCCGCGCGTGCTCATCGCCAATTCCAATCTCGTCGGCCACTGGAGCGACTGGAAAAATTTCGACGAACTCGATCGCGCCGGCCTGATGATGTACGGCCAAATGACCGCCGGCAGCTGGATTTACATCGGCTCGCAAGGAATCCTGCAGGGCACCTACGAAACTTTCGCGGCCGCGGCCCGCCAGCAATTCGGCGGCGATCTAGCCGGAAAATTAGTCGTCAGCGGCGGCATGGGCGGAATGGGTGGCGCCCAGCCTCTCGCCGCCACGCTCAATGGCGCAGCATTCCTCGGAATTGACGTGGACCCCGAACGCATCAAGCGCCGCGTGAAAACCGGCTATTGCGACGTGATGGTCAACGACCTCGACGAAGCTCTGCGCATCCTGAAAAATGCCGTGCGCAAAAAAGAGGCCACTTCCGTCGGCCTGGTCGGCAATTGTGCCGACCTGATCCCCGAACTCGCCCGCCGCGGCATCCTCCCCGATTTACTCACCGATCAAACCAGCGCCCACGACCCCATTGGCGGCTACATCCCGCAGGGACTCAATGTCGCACAGGCCGCCGAGCTTCGCACGAAAGATCCCGCAACCTACGAAAAGCGTTCGCTCGATTCCATCGCCCGCCACGTCGAAGGCATGCTCGCTCTCCAAAAAATGGGTGCAGTTACTTTCGATTACGGCAACAACATTCGCACGTTCGCGTTTCAACAGGGCGTGAAGAACGCCTACGATTTCCCCGGCTTCGTGCCCGCCTACATTCGCCCGCTTTTCTGCGAAGGCCGCGGCCCCTTCCGTTGGGCCGCGCTCTCCGGCGAGCCGTCGGACATTCATCGCACCGACCAACTAGTTCTAGAGATGTTCCCGCACGACGAAATTCTCTCGCGCTGGATCAAGCTCGCCCAGAAGCGCGTGCGTTTCCAGGGCCTCCCCGCGCGCATCTGCTGGCTCGGCTATGGCGAACGCGACCGCTTCGGCGTCGCACTCAACGATCTCGTCGCCCGCGGCGAACTGAAGGGCCCCATCGTCATCGGCCGCGACCATCTCGATTGTGGCTCGGTGGCTTCGCCCTATCGCGAAACCGAAAAAATGAAAGATGGCTCGGACGCCGTCGCCGATTGGCCGCTGCTCAATGCCCTGCTCAATACCGCCAGCGGCGCCAGCTGGGTCTCCATTCACAATGGCGGCGGAGTAGGCATCGGCTACTCCCTGCACGCGGGCCAAGTCACAGTCGCCGACGGCTCCAAAGAAATGGGCGAACGCATCCAACGCGTCCTCACCAACGATCCCGGAATAGGCGTAGCCCGCCACGTGGACGCCGGCTACGAAGAAGCCATCCAGTTCGCCAAAAAGTCCGGCGTAAAAATCCCGATGCCGTAGCCTTTTCTGGGAGTGCGGCGGCTTGTTTATCCTGAGGCACGAAGGGCCGCCGCTTTTTGCGACTGATGAAGCGCCACGCGCACGCCGTGCGTCGTCATCCCGAGCGGCGCTGCGAAGCCCGCCTGCATCGGGCAGAGATCTCTCTTCGGTTTCGCAACCAAAAATAGGAGCAAACAATGATCGTGATCACCGGCGCCACGGGCCACACGGGCAAACCCGCAGCGGAAGCGCTACTCGCCAAAGGCGAAAAAGTCCGCGTGGTCGGCCGCGACGCCTTCAAACTCAAGCCCTTCGTAAACGCCGGCGCCGAAGCGTTCGTCGGCAATGTCGAAGATCCATCCTCCATGACGAAAGCTTTCGAAGGCGCCACAGCCGTATACCTCGTGCTTCCCGAAGATGTTTCGCAAGAAGACCTGCGCGCGCATCAAGAACGAGTTTCCGATAGCTACGCCGCCGCCATCGCAAATGCGCGCGTGCTCTACGTAGTAAGCCTCAGCAGCATCGGCGCGCAACAATCGGAAAAGACCGGCCCTATCGTCGGCCTGCACAATCTGGAACAAAAACTTAATCGGATCGCGGGCCTCAACGTCCTCCATCTGCGCGCCGCCTACTTCATGGAAAATCTCTTGATGAGCATCGCGCCCTTGCGCTCGATGGGGATCCTGCCGGGTGGTTTGAAAGGCGATATGCCGATGCCGTGGATCGCCACGAAGGATATCGGCGAATACGCCGCCGCCCGCCTCGCCGCTCGCGATTTTTCCGGCAGCGGCACGCAGGAACTCCACGGCCAGCGCGACATCTCAATGAAAGAGGCCGCCGCAGTCGTAGGCAATGCCATCGGCAAACCGAAACTTTCCTACATGCAGGTGCCGTTCATGATGCTGGAGCCAGCCCTGGTTCAGATGGGCTTGCCAAAGAAAACCGCCGCACTCGTAATCGAAATGTGGAAAGGCGGGAACGCCGGACTAATCACGCCGCTGGAGCAACGCTCAGCCAAGAACACGACTCCGACCACGCTCGAGTCATTCGTAACCGATGTTTTCGTTCCGGCCTACCTGGCACAAGCCGCAAAAGCTTGACGGTATTGCCAAATCCGCATAGCCAGTAGTCTTTTGATCCCTCTCGGCGTTAGTATCAATCGCCCATGCCCGACTGGTTAATCACCGGCTGCTCGCAGCTGCTGACTCTCCGCGGCCCAGTTCCCCGCCGCGGCAAAGCCCTCGGTGAACTCAGCATCATCCGCGACGGCGCCATCCTCGTCCGCGAAGACCGCGTAGCCGCCATCGGCCCCCGCCGCCGCATCGAAAAACTCCGCGACGCTCGCCGCGCCGAAAAACTCGATCTCGCAGGACGCGTCGTCCTTCCCGGCTTCGTCGATTCCCACACGCACCTGATTTTCCCCGCCAGCCGCGCCGCCGAATACGAACAACGCAACGCCGGCGCCACCTACGAGGAAATCGCGCGCAAAGGCGGCGGCATCCGCTCCACGGTCGCCCATCTGCGCCGCGCCCCCGCCGCGCAACTCGAAGCTCGCGCCATCACCAACCTCAACGAATTCGCCGCGCACGGCACCACCACAATTGAAGCCAAGAGCGGCTACGGCCTCGAGTGGAAGAGCGAGCTGAAGATGCTCGAGCTTCTAGCGCAGCTTCATCAGCGCCATCCGGTGGATATCCGCGCCACGTTTCTAGGCGCACACGTCGTGCCGCACGAATACCGCAAACGTCCCGACGCCTACGTGGATCTGCTTGTCCATCGTTGGATTCCCACCGTCGCGATGGCCGGCCTAGCAGAATTCTGCGATGTCTACTGCGATCGCGGCGCCTTCACTGTGCCACAGTCACGCCGCATCCTAGCCGCAGGACGCGCCGGCGGCCTAGTCCCCCGCATCCACGCCGAACAAATCGCCAATACCGCCGCCGCACGCCTCGCCGTCGAACTGCAAGCCGCCAGCGCCGACCATCTTGAAAAAATCAATCGCGCTGACATCCACGCGCTCGCCCTCTCGAACGTCGTCTGCACGCTGCTACCGGGCTGCTGTTTCCACCTCGGCCTCCCGCATTACGCTCCCGCGCGCGCATTAATTGACGCCGGAGCCATCGTCGGCATCGCCACCGATTTCAACCCCGGCACCAGCCCCACGCTCAGCATGTCCATGATTCTCTCGCTCGCCTGCACGCAGATGCGCATGACTCCCGCGGAAGCCATCGCCGCCGCCACCATCAACCCCGCTTACTCCCTTCGCCAGCACGATCGCGTCGGCTCGCTCGACGTTGGCAAATATGCCGACATCGCCGCCTTTGACGTGGCCGACTACCGCGAAATCCCGTATTATTTTGGGGTGAATCTTTGCAGCTTCACCATGAAACGCGGCACGGTCATCCACTCAAAGAATCTCTGACTCTCACTTCATGAAACGACTCGTCGAATGTGTTCCGAATTTCTCCGAAGGGCGCGACGCGGCCAAAATTGACGCCATCGTCGCGGCCATGCGCGAAGTTCCCGGCGTCTATTTGCTCGATCGCGAAAGTGACGCCGACCACAATCGCAGCGTAATCACCGTCGCCGGCGAACCCGAAGCCGTCGCCGAAGCCGCGCTCCGCGGCGTAGGCAAAGCCGCCGAGCTGATTGACCTCACCAAACATTCCGGCGCGCATCCGCGCATGGGCGCAACAGACGTCGTCCCGTTCATCCCCGTCGAAGGCGTCACCATCGAAGATTGCGTTGCCCTGGCGAACAAAGTCGGCCGCGAAATCTGGCAGCGCTACAAAATTCCGGTCTATTTCTACGAAGCCGCCGCGCAACGTCCCGAGCGCGCCAACCTCGAAAACATCCGCAAAGGCCAGTTCGAAGGCTTGCTAGCCGAAGTACCGAAAAATCCCGACCGCGCTCCGGACATCGGCGAACAAAGCCTGCATCCCACCGCCGGAGCCACCGTCGTCGGCGCGCGCAAATTTCTCGTCGCGTACAACATCAACCTCAATACTCCCGACATCGAAATCGCGAGAAAAATCGGCAAGAACATCCGTTTCTCGAATGGCGGCCTGCGGTACGTGAAGGCCATTGGCGTGGACCTCCGCGCGCGCCACCTCGCGCAAGTTTCCATCAACATGACCGACTTCGAGCAAACTCCTCTCCACCGCGTCTTCGAAATGGTCAAGCGCGAGGCCGAACGCTACGGCGTCGCGATCGTCGGCAGCGAAATCGTCGGCTTGATTCCCAAGCGCGCCATCGAACTAACCGCCGATTTCTACCTGCAACTGGAGAACTTTTCTCCTGCGCAAGTGTTTGAGAATCGTATAGAGGCTTCGCTCAGCGGTCTCGCCGCATCGGATGGTCCCGGCAAATTCGCATCGCTAGTACAGCCGTTTCTCGACGCGGTTGCGGAGCCGACTGCGACGCCCGGCGGTGGCTCGGTTGCGGCGCTAGCGGGTGCGCTCGGAGCCGGCCTGGGACAAATGGTCGCCGGCCTATCGCGCAAGAAAAAGTCGCAAGCCACATACGTGGACCAGCTCAGCGAGGCGATCGCCGGCTTTCAAGCCGCATCTCGCGCGCTAGCCAAAGCGATTGACCGCGATTCCGCTTCCTTCGAGCAAGTAATGGCTGCTTACAAGCTGCCGAAAGAAACGTCTGAACAGATGGCGCAACGCGACATCGCGATCCAGCAGGCTTTGCATGGCGCCGCAAATGTCCCTCTCGAAGTCGCGCGCAAAGCCGCCGAAGTTTTTGACCGGCTCGGGCAACTGGAACCCATCGCAAGCCCGTCTATGTATTCAGACATCCGCGTGGGACGCTTGATGGCAGCCGCCGCCGTTCGTGGCGCGCTCGAAAACGTATCCATCAACCTGGAATCCATCACCGACAGCGCGTTCGCATCCAGGCTGCGCTCGGAGTCTGCATCGCTGGCCGCACGCGTCGCCGAAAACCCCGTAACCGTGGGGCACTAGACTTTCGAACGAAAGACAATGAACGAGGAACTGAGGGGATAACCAGTGAAACATTCCATCGCACGATCCGCAATTTCCGGCCTGCTCGCTGCAGCTCTGGTCTTGAGCACCGTCACCATAGTTCCCAGGCGCGCCGCCGCCGGGACGCTCAGCACCGCCATCATCGCCATGTTTCCGAAAAACGTCGGCGAATTTGCTTACGCCGATCTGAAGGCCGCGCGAAAATTCTCCTGGTTCTCGCAACTCAATAGCCAGGTGCTCCCGCCGCGCTTCAAGCAATTCGAGCAATTCCTCGGCACCTCCGGAGTGGATCCGAATTCACAGGTGGAAGAAATCGCTTGGGCTAATATCACCAGCGGCAAGGGTGACGACACCGTTGGCATCGCCCTCGGCCAGTTCGATCCTTCCGCCGCCGAGACCAAGCTCAAAGCCCAAAAAGTTCCTGTCTTCGAAGTACAAGGTTTCCATCTCTACGCGTTCGGCAGCGGCGCCGCCGCCGGCGATATCCTGTTCGTCTTCTTCGACGCCAATACGGCCGCGTTCGGCAATCGTTCCGTCCTCGAACACCTGATCAACGTCCGCATGGGCGGCGAAGAAACTCTGCTCACCGGCAAGCTTTTTCCGCTGATTTCCGAAGCCAATGGCAACGGAATCATTTGGGCGATCCTGGATAAGGAACACACGCATCTCGCCATGCAGCAGTTGGTGCCGCAGGCAAGCCAATTCCCCCAGGCCGCGGCAATCATCGAACGCATGCACGCCATGATCATCAACATCAACGCCGACGACGGCGTAGACGCTCATTTCCAGGCTGTATGCGATTCCGTGGACGATGCCAACTTGCTCAGCGCGGCCATGCAGGCTGGGCTGATGTACCGCCGCTATCAAGAAGCGCAGACCAATCCCGCGCTAGCCAAGACGATCGATCAAGTCCGGGTAACGCCCAGCGGTGACCGCCTGAAAGTGGATGCCCCGGTAAGCCAGGAACAACTGATGACGCTAATCCAGACCAAGGCCTTCGCCGCCCCGATGTGATTAGATAATTGCTTTCCTTATGGCGGGGTCTAAAGCGCACTGTTCGCGTTGCGGGATTTTTTGGCTTCTCGCACGGTCAAAGGTGAGGCTCTCCCTGCAGATGAAATTCATCATAGTCTTAGCCACAGCGCTCTGGCTATTTGCAGGCTTGCCCATCGCGACTGCCGGATCGCCAAACGATGTCTGCGATCTCCCGAAGGACTTGCGGGCAATAGTCGCCGCTAAATATCGCGGCACCGCGATCGTAACGGCAGCGGATCTAAGTGGGGACGGCAGGGCACTATTCCAAAAAGAACATGGCGACAGCTGTCCTGGCCTGGTGAAGGTTGACTTCTATGGCGACGGCAAACCCACCTTCGCCCTCGAGCTGACCACTACAAATCAGAGTAACCGTAGGACGACGCTTGTTTTGCTTCACCGACTGGCAGCAAATTGGAAGGTCGCCACGTTAGACAAAGCGAAGGGGCCTGTGCCGGTGGTCTGGAGCGAGGGGCCAGCAGAGTACAAAGACATGGATGACGAAAAGAAGATTGTTGCGAACGGACCAGTTATCGTCTTCTGTGGCTATTCATCTTGGGCGGTTCTTTACGCGTGGACTAGCAACAAAGTCGTGAAAATATGGCTGCGTGATTAGCTTCGCCGGCCCTGGTATGAGGGTCGCGAAGCGCTAAACGGTCGCCTTGCTCTTGCTTCCATCGCAATACTTGATCAGCGTCATGCGCGACACGCCATCGCGCGATTCATACTGCACGCGGTCTACTTGCGTCGTCTGCAGCGCCATACTCAATCCCGCGTCCGAACCCGCCACCGCATCCTTCACAAACGTATCGAGTCCAGCGGTAGGCTCCGGCGCTCCCGTATGCTCGATCGCCACTTCCACGCGGTCCGGATAATCCGAAACCACCACCTTCACCTTCGGTTCCCCCGCGGCTCCGCCCTCCATCATCGGAAACGCCTCGCGCGCCGCTTCGATCGCCGCGAACGCCAGCCCCTCCTGCGATTCCACGGACAATCCGCAACGCTGCGACGCATGCTGCACCACCGTCGAAATCGCGGCAAGCAGCCGCTCATCGTGCGGCAGAGTCAGTTCGGTTCGCGCCGGTTCGTTGCTCATCGCTCAGTGGCCCGCGGCACAGACCGCAGCCGAAAATCCCTATGGAGACTCAAAAATCAGTGCTCTTCCTTGTCCGCCAGCCGCACGTCGCACGCTTCGCGGCAATCCGGACAATAATACATTCCGTCCACCGCCAGCCGAATATTGTATTGCGACTGGCAGAAACAGCAGAATTTCTCGCACGTGCATTGCGTTTCTGGCTTGTCGCACTGCGAGCACAGCGTAATCACAGTTTGTGCCTCTCTGGAACGCCCGAGCTTTCCGTTCGACCAATAGTAGGGCAACCGCGCCACAGCCACAAGCAACTTGCACGCCCCAATTCCCTTCGCAACAGTTATAGTGGAGCCCCGTCAACCAGCGCAATGCAGGTAAGCAGTTCTCTGCGCGCTCTGCGTTCTTACCCTTGCGTACTCTGCGCTAAATCTTTTGCTTTTGATTTCGCGGTCGCCTCGCTACACGGTCCGGTAGCGTAAATTTTTGTGTGTAGATTTGGCTTGGAAGCAAAAAAGAAGGGTGTACATCTTCTTGGAGCGCCAACTCACAAGGAGGAGGTACACCCGATGCGAGAACTGGAAGTTCTCAGCAATGGCCATCTTAAGCTGGACTTTGCGGAGTGGAAAGAGTTCTTTGACCAGGAACTGGGGGAATGGGTGCGCAGCCAGGTGAAGCGCATGATCGAGCAGGCCCTGGAAGCCGAACGCGATTATCACTTGCAGCTGGGCTATTACGAACACAGCCCAGAATTTCGCATGGATTACCGCAACGGCTATCGGCTGCGGGATTTAGCCACGCAGTTGGGTTTGTTGCGGCGTTTGCGAGTTCCGCGCACGCGGCGCCGCTACCGCAGCCAGTTTTTGCCGCGTTATAAGCGGGCGCAACCGGCGGTGCACGAACTGGTGCGACAGGCTTTTCTGCGGGGGATTTCCACTCGCCAGGTGGGCGCGGTGCTGGAGCCGGTGTTGGGCGAAGCGTATTCGGCGCAGACGGTTTCCAACCTGACGCGCGAACTGAGCCGAGCGGCCGAGCAGTTTCACCGGCGCCCGCTGCGCGCCGATTATCTGTATTTGTTTCTGGACGGCGTGGTTTTGAAAGTGCGCGACGCGGGCCGTAAAGTGCGCCGCCGGGTGGTGTTGGTGGCTTATGGAATCACCGCGCAAGGACGGCGCGAAGTCATCGCTTATCAGTTTGCCCACAACGGAGAGAGTGAAGCGTGCTGGACGGAATTTCTGCAGGATTTATATCAGCGCGGACTGCAAGGCCAGCACTTGCGGCTGATCGTCAGCGATGGCGGCAAGGGGCTGGCGGCCGCGCTGCCGCTGGTGTTTCCGCGCGTGGCGGTGCAGCTGTGCTGGGCGCACAAGTTGCGCAACATCGCCGACAAGGTGCGGCGCAGCGAAGGCAGTTGCGTGGCGCAAGCCGCCGGAATGTACCGGGCCCAGAATCGCGCGCAGGCGCAGCGGGCCTTCCGGCAGTGGAAACGCAACTGGGAGCAGCGCCGCCCCCAAGCCGTGGCTTGCGTGGAACGCGATCTGGAGCGCTTGCTGAGTTTTTACGATGTGCCGGAGCACCACTGGAAGAAAGTGCGCACCACCAACGTGATCGAGCGGTCTTTTCGGGAAGTACGCCGGCGCACCCGGCCGATGTCCAGCTTCGCCAATCCCGGCAGCTGCGACCGCATCGTCTTTGGCGTCATCAGTCACCTAAACCGCTCCTGGGAGAAAAAACCCTTCAAAGAATTTACACACAATCCTTGACGCTACCCACGGTCCCCGTTCCTTGACACTCAAAAACTCGCATGCTAGCGTGAATGTTTCACCGTTTTGATGAGAATCCCCCTGTGAACACGTCGGCCGCCGTCGAACTGCGCAAAACAGCCCTGAATTCCATCCACCGCCGCCTAGGCGCCAAGATGGTCAATTTCGGCGGCTGGGACATGCCCCTCGAATATTCCGGCATCCTTGCCGAGCACGAAGCCGTCCGCACCCGCGCCGGCCTCTTCGACGTCAGCCACATGGGCGAGCTAGAAATTCGCGGTCCCGGCGCTCTCCAGTTAGTCCAGTGGGTCACCTGCAACAACGCCGCGAAACTCACCGTCGGCCAAGCCCACTATTCCGGCCTGATGACCTCCCGCGGCACGTTCGTAGACGACTTGCTGGTCCACAAAATTTCCGACACGCACTACTTGCTCTGCGTCAACGCCAGCAACCAGGACGCCGACTGCGACCACATCGTCGCCAGCAATAAGTTCGACGCCCAAGTCGAAAACGCCGGCCCGCGCTATTCGCAGCTGGCGATCCAAGGCCCGCGCGCAAAAGAGATCCTGCAACAGCTCACTCCCGTTCAGCTCAACCCCATCCGCTACTATCATTTCACTTTCGGCAAAGTCAGCGGCACAGACTGCCTCATCGCCCGCACCGGCTACACCGGCGAAGATGGCTTCGAGATTTATTTCGCCCCCGAGCATTCCGAAAAGCTTTGGAACGACCTGATGCACGCCGGCGAATCCGCGAAAATGATTCCCTGCGGCCTCGGCGCGCGCAACACGCTGCGCCTCGAAGCCGGCATGTGTCTCTACGGCCATGAAATCGACGACAGCACCACGCCCTGGGAGGCAGGCCTAGGCTGGATCTGCAAAATGGAAAAAGCTCCGTTTCTAGGCAGCGATATACTGGCGCGCCAAAAAGAAACCGGCCTGCCGCGCGAGCTCGTCGGCTTCGAAATGCTCGATAAACGCATCGGCCGCGACGGCTACCCGGTACTGATCGCCGGACGCGAAGCTGGCCGCGTCACCAGCGGCTGCCCCGCGCCATTCCTGAAAAAAAATATCGGCATGGCCTACGTTCCGCCGCAATCCACCGCCGTCGGCACGGAGATCGAAATCAGCATTCGCGGCCAAGCCGCGGCAGCGCGCATCGTTCCAATCCCGTTTTACAAGCGACCGCAATAGCGCGAGCGCATCCAACGAGAGAGGCTCCATGTACCCGACGGATTATCGCTACACCAAGCAACACGAGTGGGTCAAAGTTCAAGGCGACGCCGCCACGATCGGCATCACCGAGTACGCCCAACACGAGCTCGGCGACGTAGTCTTCGTCGAAATGCCCAAAGTCGGCGCCCAACTGAAAGCCGGCTCATCCTTCGGCACGGTCGAATCCGTGAAAGCCGTCAGCGAAATCTACAGCCCCGTCTCCGGCGAAGTCACTGAAACCAACCCCGCGCTCGCGGACGCCCCTGAAAAAATCAACACCGACCCGCATAACTCCGCCTGGCTCATCAAATTGAAGCTCGCCGATCCCAAGGAAGTCTCGAGCCTGATGGACGCCGCCGCCTACCAGGCCTACATCGCCGAAGCCGCAAAGGAACACTCCGCCTGATGCGCTATCTCCCCAAAAGCCCATCCGAGCGCCAGGAAATGCTCGCGGCTATCGGCGTTAGCAAGGTCGAAGATTTGTTTACCTCGATCCCGGAAAAATTTCGCCTGCGCGAGCCGCTGAATCTCCCCGGCCCTCTCTCTGAAACCGAAATCATCCAGTATTTTCAAGCCCGCGCCGCGGAAAATGCCCGCGGCTACACTTCTTTTCTCGGCGCCGGAGCCTACCAGCATCTTCGTTCCGTCGCCGCCGACGCCCTAATCCAGCGCGGCGAATTCCTCACCTCCTACACTCCCTATCAAGCCGAATTCGCGCAAGGCACGCTCACCGCCATCTTCGAATTTCAAACCCTGATGTGCCAGCTAACCGGCCAGGAAGTCGCCAACGCCTCCATGTACGACGGTTCCACCGCACTCACCGAAGCCGTCCTAATGGCCGAACGCCTAACCAGCCGCAGCCACGTCCTCGTCGCGCGCTCGGTCCATCCCGAGTACCGCCAGGTCCTGAAAACCTACGCCAAGAACCTCGGCCTCGAAATCGAAGAAATCGGCTACACCGAATCCGGCCAGCTAGACCGCGCCGCGATGAAGCAAGAAACGCTCGCAAAAGCAGCCGCCGTAGTCGTGCAATCTCCAAATTTCTTCGGGGTCCTAGAAGACCTACCCGCGCTAGCGGAAATCGCGCATGCCCAGGGCTCCTTGCTGATCTCGACAATCACCGAAGCAGTTTCGCTAGGGATCGTCCGCCCTCCGGCGGAAGCAGACATCGTCGCCATGGAAGGCCAGGCCTTCGGTATCGCACCAAGCTACGGCGGCCCGTACGTTGGCGTAATCGCCACGCGCGAAAAGAACGTCCGCCAGATGCCCGGCCGCCTAGCAGGCCAAACCACCGACGCCGCCGGCAATCGCGGCTTCGTCCTAACTCTCGCCACGCGCGAACAACACATCCGCCGCGAGAAAGCCACCTCCAACATTTGCACCAACGAAGCGCTCTACGCCCTAGCCGCCACCATCCATCTCTGCCTGATCGGCAAAGAAGGCCTGCGCGAGCAAGCCCTGCAAAATCTGGCCAAAGCCCGCTTCGCCCAAGCCGAACTAGAAAAAATTCCCGGCGTCCGCCGCGTCTTCAGCGGCCCCACGTTCAACGAATTCACGCTAGAATTTCCGCGCTCGGTGAAAATGATCAACGCCGACCTGCTGAAAGAAAAAATCATAGGCCCCTACGCGCTAGGCACGCATTACCCAGACCTAACCAAGCGCGCGGTAGTGTGCGTAACAGAAACCACGCCACGCGCCGAAATCGAACGCTTCGCGGCCGCAATCCGCCGCATACTGGAAAAGCCGGTCTAACCGGTGTTGATTGCGAAGGGGCCGGTTCAGGTTCATCGAACCGGGCCGGTTATGCTGGTTTTGAATTTGTAGCGGCGGACTTTAGTCCGCCAGCCTTAGCTTCGACGGGTTTTGCAGCGTTGATTTTGTTCGTAGGGGCACGGCATGCCGTGCCCGCGCGTCAAGTTCCGAGCATCAGCTTTTGTAGCGGCGGACTTCAGTCCGCCAGCCTTAGCCTCGAACAGCACCAAGGAGCCGTAACACGTTGAACTCGAAACTAACCGCTCTCGAAGCCCCCACAAAAAACGTAGGCAAGACCCGCGCCCACGTCACCCAAAACGAAGGCCTGATCTTCGAACAATCCGCCCCCGGCAAACGCGGCATGGAACTCCCGCCGCTAGACGTCCCCGCAGTTGATTTCAAGACCGCACTAGGCCCCAACTTCACGCGCGAAGCAATCGAAGGCTTCCCAGAAGTCAGCGAAATCGAAGTCATCCGCCACTTCACCCGCCTCTCCACCTGGAATTACGCGATTGACCTCGGCATGTACCCGCTAGGCTCCTGCACCATGAAATACAATCCCCGCGTAAACGAATTCGTAGCCCGCCTAGAAGGCCTCGCCACCGAACATCCCGAGCAACCCGGCGAAGTAAGCCAAGGCTGCCTGCGCATCCTCCACGACCTGCAAAAATGCCTGCTCTCCATCACGGGCATGGACGCCGCCACGCTCCAACCAGCCGCCGGCGCACAAGGCGAACTAACCGGCCTGCTGATGATTTGCGCCTATCTAGAAAGCCAGGGCAACGCGCGCCACAAAGTCCTAATCCCCGATTCCGCGCACGGAACCAATCCCGCATCGGTCGTGATCGCCGGATACGAAGTCCAAAACATCAAATCCAATAGCCGCGGCCAGCTCGATACCGACCACCTGCGCGAATTCGTCACCGACGACGTCGCCGCGCTGATGATCACCAACCCCAGCACCCTCGGCGTCTTCGAAGAGCGCATCGCCGAAATTGCCGCCATCCTCCACGAACGCGGCGCCCTCCTCTACATGGATGGCGCCAATATGAACGCGCTAGCCGGAGTCACCCGCCCCGGCGATTTCGGTGTGGACGTAATGCACCTCAATCTTCACAAGACGTTTTCAACGCCGCACGGCGGCGGCGGCCCAGGCGCCGGCCCAGTAATGGTCAAAAAAATCCTGGAACCATTTCTGCCCGTTCCAGTAGTCGTCCAGAAACAAGACGGCACCTACGCCCTCGACCACCAGCGCCCGAAATCCGTCGGCCGCGTCCGCGCCTACGCTGGAAATTTCGGCGTGCTCCTCCGCGCCCTAGCCTACACGCTGGCCTACGGCCCCGGCATCCGCCAGGCCACCGAAGACGCAGTGGTAAACGCCAATTACATCCGCAAAAATTTAGAGCCCTATTTCGATCTACCGTACAATCTGCCGTCCATGCACGAAGTCGTTTTCAGCGACGCCCGCCAAAAAGCCCGCGGCGTCAACACCATGGACATCGCCAAGCGCCTGATCGACTACGGCTTCCACCCGTACACGACGGCGTTCCCGTTAATCGTCCCCGGCGCCATGATGATCGAACCCACGGAATCCGAATCCAAGCAGGAATGTGACCTGTTCATAGACGCGATGCGCTCGATCGCAGCGGAAGTAGAAGCCAATCCCGAGCTGGTCAAGACCGCGCCGCACAGCACCCGCGTAGGCCGGCTCGACGAGGTAGCCGCCGCGCGCAAACCAATCCTCCGCTGGAAGCCGGCGTAAACTCGAATCGCGCGCGGTCTCGGCAGCAACGCCGGTGAGATCACGAGGCTGCGGTAGCCGGTCGGCCAGCATCAAATGACGTGGACCCAGCGCGGCTTCGCCCGTCACCGCCCTCGAGCCCGTACGAAGACGGGAATCTTTGTAGGCCGCAGCTTTAGCTGCGGCATAAATACGGCAGAATCAAAGCGGCTTCAGCCGCTGAAGTTCGGATTTTGAATTTCGACAAACAGTCGCAGACCATACCCTGAGCATCGTATAAAACGCAATCCGAGACAGCGAATCAGTCACAACGGAGTTTCACCATGACGCCCGACCAAGCAAAATTTCTCGCCGACATCTTTCTGCCACTAGTGCAAAAAGAATACGGCACCACCCGCCGCGTACTCAAAGCCGTCCCCGTCGGGAAAGACGGCTACCGCCCCCATCCCGATTCCCGCAGCGCCCTCGAACTCGCCTGGCACATCGCCTCCTCCGAAGTCTGGTTCCTCGATGGCTTCCTCACCGGCCAATTCGAAATGGAAGATGATTCCATGCCCGCGGACCTCGGCAATACCGACGACATCGTCGCTCTCTACGAAGACGGCTTCGAAACAAAATTCCCCCAGGTCGCCAAAATTTCTCCCGAGGTCTGGGCCACGCCGGTCCCCTTCTTCGGCATCTACAATAATCCGATGGTCCTCTACGTCCAATTCATGCTGCACCACGCCATCCACCATCGCGGCCAGTTATGCGCCTACCTGCGCCAAATGGGCGGAAAAGTCCCAAATATCTACGGCGGCAGCTTCGACGAACCCATGACCCCGCCCTCTGAGGAATAATTCGCCGCCCACAATGCGGCGTGATCCAGAGCGAAGCACGGGCTGCCTCCCAGAGGCAGGGACCTGCTTCATGTACCGAAGCACAGCACGCTGCCAACACTCTTAGCCTTTGATTTTGAATCTGATTTTGTAGCGGCGCACATCAGTGCGCCATCGGTGTTACGCCACCGACCAATGCCCAGCGCCAACTCGCTCCGAAACCAATCCCCAATCTCCGCTTGACACCAACGCCTATTAGAATTATCAAGTGCAGTTCCTGACCGAGCGGTCGTGGTATCGTTCGTAGAGGATGCAATGACCCTTTCCCCCAAACTTGTTCCGGCACGCGATGGTTCTGTCGAACTACAGCGCTCCCTTGCAGCGAAGCTCAGGCTGTACCTCGCACCCGTCAATCTCGCGCTCAACGCCGCCGTCGCGGCCGCCTATTTCGTCATCGCCAGGCTCGGCCTGCACCCGGAGACGCCGAACCACTCCGTTACCGCTATTTGGCTCCCCGCGGGAATCTCCTTGGCGGCTTTTCTTCTCTGGGGAAATCGCGTCTGGCCGGGAGTATATCTGGGCGCCGTTCTCATCACCTTCTCCATCATCGGCTCCTTTCCCCTGGCGCTGGTTTTTGCCGCCAACGTCACTCTCTCTGACCTGCTCGGCGCTTCGCTCATCAATAAATTTGCCCACGGCTCCCACGCCTTTTTTAAGACTGGCGACGTATTACGCTTTATTTTCTTCGGAGCCGTCTTCACACCCGCGCTCTGCGCCACCGTCGGCGTCAGCCTCTTGTGCGCGACGGGCTTTGCCAAGCCCGCCGATTTCTCGACCCTCTGGTTCACGTGGTGGGTTGGCGACATGCTCGGCATACTCTTCCTCACCCCGTTTCTTGTCCTGCTCCTGGGCCACAAACACCATTCTTCCGCTCTCACCGAACGCCTCGAAATGACCGCTCTGGTCACGGGACTCAGCATGATGTGCGTCCTCAATTTCGGACTGCGCCCCGTCTCCTGGATCCCCGGGAACGGCTTTCTGTTCCTCTGCGCTCCCTTCCTGGTATGGGCCGCTCTCCGTTTTTGCCCCTTGGAAGCTGCCGGCGCCGCGCTCATCATGGGCGGCTTTGCCGCCTGGGGTTCGCTGCACGGACTAGGGCCCTTTCAGAGCCCCGTCAGCCTGCCGCTCTTCGTCGGCGGCTTTATGGCCGTCGGCACCGCGATGACCATTACAATCGCCGCCGCCAACGCCGAACAGAAGAGCGCCACCAAAGATGTCCTGGGCATGTACTGCGTCCTCAAAGATGTAAAAGAAGGTGAAATTCGCGTACTCCAAGACACTGTCGAGGCCCTTCAGATCGAGCTGGCGCGCAGGGGTTCCCGGCGAACACCCAGCTCGTCTCCAGAAGGTATATCGTAAGGGTGTTAGCAGTTGTGGTACTCTTCAGTGTTTAAGCTTTCGATGCTGAGGACGATTAGCAGTAAGAGAGCTTTGTCAAATCCAATCGGAAGCGTTCCGGAGGGGCATCAAACATGATCATCGGCGATAGGTTGCGTACTTTACGGGAACAAAAGAAATTGTCTCAGGGAGATATTGAAAAGCGCACTGGTTTGCTGCGCTGCTACATCTCGCGCGTCGAAAACGGCCACACTGTTCCCGCCGTCGAAACGCTCGAAAAAATGGCGCGTGCGCTGGAAATTCCGCTCTACCAGCTCTTCTACGACGGCGAAGAACCACCCAAGCTCCCCAATCTCCCTCCGCGCAAGAAGGGCGAAGATCTCGCCTGGGGTAGTTCCGGCAAGGATGCTCGCATCCTGAATAATTTCCGCCGCCTAATGAAGCGCGTGAGCGAAACCGACCGTCGGCTCCTATTGTTCATGGCCCAAAAAATGGTCGGCCAATCTCATTCCCATTCAAAATCGTAGCCGAAAGAACCCTGCCCCACGCTCCAAGTCCGAAGCCTAAGCCACGTAGGTAGGGGCGCCGCATGCTGCGCCCCAGCTCGCCCAGGCGTCAACACCTCCGAGGGTCACGGCGTGTTGCCAACCCGCCGTAGGAGGAGCCGTGCCCGCCGCACACCTAGGATTCATTGCTGGCCACGGTGACGGTCTCGCGGGCGCCTTCCACATCCGCGCACGCCTCGATGCTCAGGTGAATCTTCGCAGGATGCAGCAATGTATTGTGGATCAAGCAATGATGGATCGCTTGGTCCAGTCCGGCGCGGTGCTCGCCCGACAACGTCGCCGGCACTTTCACCGCGATTAGAAAATTGTCCATACGCGCTGGATCTTTCACTTTGTCGGCCGTCACCCGCACCTGCGTGCCCTCGCCTGCCAGCTTGAACTTTTTCAAATACTGCGCGGCGTAAAATCCGGCGCAAGAACCGAGAGATGCCAGCAGCAGTTCCGGCGGGGTCATCCCCTCGTCATAGCCGCCGTTTTCCGTAGGCTGATCGCATGCAATCGTGTGCTGCCGCGCTTTGATTTCGAACTGCAACTCTCCAAGATGCTCAACCAGGACTTCCATTGGACCCTCCTCGGGTGCCGGCGCGGTAATCAACGATGCGACCCGCGCCGTTTACGTTTATCCGCGCTGCGTCAATAACGCCGCATCGAGAGACTGTCGCACCAAGCCTCGCGCGCGATGCAGTCGCGATTTCATGGCGTCCAGCGATATCCCTAGACGCTCCGCTACCTCCGGCCCAGATACCTCCTGAAGCTCGCGCATTTCGTAAACCGCGCGATATTCCTCCGGCAGCTTCGCCACCGCGGCCTCCAGCAACGATTTCATTTCTTGCAATGCAACTTGTTCCTCGGCCGAAGGGCCCTCCTGCGCAATCTGTCGCCCTTCGTCTTCCATCACCGAAAGTTGCAGCAACGGCATCAGCGATTCCCGGCTTCGCAATTGCCAGCAAATCCGTCGGGCGATCTGCGCAAGCCACGAGCGAAAAGCCACAGCTTCGCGCAGCTGCGGAAGGCCTCGGTACGCTTTCAACAGCGCTTCCACCAGTACGTCTTCCGCATCCTCGCGATTCCCGCAAGCGCGAATCATTTGGCGGTAGACCGCGTCTTTGTGCTCGTTGGCCAGCGATTCAAAGTCCATGAAGCCAGTATTCCACCATTCTCGCGATCCGCGGTCGCGTCTTTTGGCCCTTCGAGCCGCGCTCTTGCGCCTCCGCTTGCGCGTGGGCGATTCCACGGCATCCAGGCCAGCAGCGCTGCCATCCCGCACAGGTTCGTAACGCCCGCGAAAATGAGCCCCAGCCCGATAAATGCTGACACATAAGCCCACCGCACATTCGCCACAATCGCCAGGAGCGAGCCCGCAACTACCAGAAGACCCGCCGCCAGACGAACCTGCCGCTCTAGCGACCATCTCGACTTGGAACTCGCCACCAGCGGCAAGCCCGCCTTCACCCATCCGTTCGTCCCGCCGGATAGCACCGAGACATCGGATCGTCTCGATTCCAGCAGCCCTGCAGCGATCCGCGCCCGCGTGCCGGCCTGGCATACCAGGACAATCGGCAAATCTGGCCGAAGGTCAAGCTGCCGTCCTTCGATCTGCGCCAGCGGGATGTTCACCGCGCCGGGTAGATGCCCCGTCGCAAACTCCGACGGCGATCGCACATCAATCCACTGCCCCGCTCGAGTTTCCCGCCGGCTTTCCTGCAACTCGCAAACCGTTATCTCTCTCGCGCTCATGCAATTTCTTCCCTCTAGAGTGGAAGAGGGGCTGAAACCCCAAAAGGGTTCGCACAATTTCGAGAAATTCCGCAGCCACCTGAAGCGCAAACAGCTGGTTCCAGCGGTGACGAGAGGCTTCGGCCCGGCAATCTCTCCCGGCGGGTGCTGGTTGGCGCACACCTCGTTCGAAAGGGGGGCGTACAGATTTATGTGGTGCCGTATGCTGCGTCGGAAGGGAAATGACAAGTCCAGCAGTGTGAGGAGAAACAGAAGGGCGGGGCTTCAGCACCGCCGTAGGCCTCGCCGTTTCGTTAGGACTCTAGCAGCCTCTCACTTCAAGAAAGTGAACGAATCAAGCGCTTGCTTCAGCCGATTTTGCACCTCATTCTCGTCCTCTTTCGAGAATTCATTAATTGAGCCGGGATCAAAAGCCGCCGAGCTCGCCGTCGCCATTCTCACGCTCAGTTCGTAGCACTTGTCACCGTGGAACGTCCGGTACACTTGCCCGTCCAAACTCTGGCTCATCCCCGCGTCACTGGCCTCGAACACTTTAAAATTCACGCCGTTAATTGTTAGCGTGCCGTCGCTGGCACGTTGGTCAGCGTTCCAATCCGGCGAGCCGCTCAGACAATCCTTCTCGCTCGCAGATGGATGGATCTCCGCCACTGAAAACGCCGCAGCCTCGAATGTAGGAGCGTCCCGGAATTCTCCTTCCGGGTAGGCAATACAGGCGATTGTGGCGCTGCCCTCGCTATCGGGATCATCGCAGACGGGAAAATACGCCGCGCAAGAATCGGCCGGCTCCCACGACCCGCGAAATTTCGGGCTCTGCGAACAACGAACGAGCAATTCCGAATATTTGAACTGGAACGCACCATCCGGGCTGGTGAATGTTTGCAGCGCATTCGCCTCGACTGGCTTGTTGGCCTGGCAAGGATACGCCGTCGCCTCCGCGCCAAATGACCCGGTCTGCTCAAATGTTGAAATCATCCCTGTCTTCGCTCCGCCGCTAAACTGAACGCGGTACAACCCCGCCTGCGCGACCACCGCCGCAGAATGCGCGCGACGCGCCAGCTCCGTGATTGAGTCGCTTGAAAAGTGATACGGCCCCACCGTGACCGTCTCGCCCGGCCCGACCTTGCGCGCCTCGTAAGGACCAAGATGCATTTCTCTTCGCGGAACCCCGGCCTCCGTGACGCCGCACCCCTCCGGCACAAAAACGACCCAGCCGAGTTGAAATCCGTCTATCGTCTGGCTGCTCACGTTTCGCAAAACCACTTCCTGCAACTGGTCTTCCTGAGTAAAGGTCTGCCCAATCCATTTCAGCGGCCACTCTCCCGAGGTGACGAAATGCACTTTCGGCTCAATCTCCCCCACCGGCGTCGAAGATAATTGCCGCTCTTGCGCGAACAGCGCGATCGGCAGCACCACCAGACAAAACACACAGAACGTTTTCATCACTCCCTGCCTACTTATGCCGAATCTCCACCGGCGCCCGCGTCCGATCCAGCGGAAACACCTGCAACTCCCACTTCACCGGCACCGCCGTCGGCAAAAAACAAATCGTCTTGTCGCAAGCCTGATACTCCAGCTTCCCTGTAATCGTAAAACTCTTCCCGCCCTCGCCCAATGCTCCCCAAAATCCCGCCGACGTACTCACCTGCACATCCTGGCTGATCCGAAAATCCCCCTCGAACACCGGCACTTGCTCCTTGATCGCCGGCAAAAAAAGCGTCTTCGAAGCCGGATAAACCACCGGCTCGAATTTCATCCCCGCAATCGGATCCAAGACCAACTGAATCGGCTTATACCCCTTAGTCCCCGGCGCATACACGTGCACGTCCGGCGGCAAGCGCACTTTCGCCACCACCGTCACTCGGGTCCCCGGAACGCCCGTAGTGTCCGACTGCTCCAGCGCCACCTGCAGATGCGGCGCATCCACAGTAGCCGTCACTTCCTGCCCCAATTCCGGAAACAATTTTCCGATCAAACTATTCCCCGTCAAACGCTCCCGGTACCGCGGATCAAAATATTTCTCGCGAATAATCCCGTGCCCATCAATAAAGTAATATCCCGGCCGCGCAAATCCCTTCTGCATTCCGGTAGCTTCCTTATTCAACACCCCGTACTCCGCGATGATTGTCGAATCCGCATCGCCCAAAAGCGGATACGAAATCTTGTGCCGCTCCGCAAAAAATTTCAAAATCTCATCCGAGTCGTAACTGATCGCCGCCAATTTCACGCCCTGCTTCTCGAATCGCGGAAATGAATTCTGCAGCTGGACCAGCTGCCCCTTGCAAAATGGTCACCAATCCGCCGAACGAAAAAACAGCAAGACCGTCCCGTTCGCTCCCCGCAAACTCTCCAATGTCTGCACCCGCCCAAACTGATCCCGCAAAGAAAAATCCGGAGCCTTCTGCCCCACCGCGAGCCCAATCTCCATCGCGTCAACGCGCGCCACCCGAATCGTGTCGCCCTCAAGCGTCCCCGCCACCGTCACCGTATCGCCCAAAGACGCGCGAACCAAACCCTGCGGCTCCAAGCTATACATCACCCGATTCGTATCGTCATAAAGCGCCAAACTCGCCCCCGGCACCGCCTTCAAACACTCCGGCGACTCATTAAACGCCTCATCCGCATCGCAAGCGCTCGAAACAACAACCCCAGACCACGACCCGCTAGCAGCGCTCATATTCTGTCCCTGCAAAACGAACGGCACGAAAAGAACAACAAAAAAGCCAGCCATCACAAAAATGAAGAATCTCTTCACCTCTGATCCACCCAGCACCGGCACTCGCAATTCGCATCCTCCCTCTGATTCCAACCGACCCGCACGCGCTTCGCTAAACAGTCTAGCCGCACCAACCCTCACAGCCAAGCCTCGCGCCACCACAAGCTCCAAGTCCGAACCGTAAACGACCGACGTAGGCGAGCTTGTCGCTGCGCCCCAGCTCGCCCGGGCCTTAGCTTTGCGACCGTAGGGGCACGGCATGCCGTGCCCGTTCTCGCCCTGCCGTTAACTTCTCCTCGGCGCCGCATTGAACCCCGCGCACGCCCCCGCCCGCCCTTCACTAATCACTACTCCCCACTCACCAATCACGCTACTATTCTCCCGCATGCCGGACTCCCAGTCTCCGATCGGCCAAACCGTCTCCCATTACCGCATCGTCGAAAAACTCGGCGGCGGCGGCATGGGCGTCGTCTACAAAGCCGAAGACACCGAACTCGGCCGCTTCGTCGCCCTAAAATTTCTTCCCGAAGATCTCATCCGCGATCCGCAAGCGCTCGAACGCTTCCGCCGCGAAGCCCGCGCCGCTTCCGCGCTAAATCACCCCAATATCTGCACCATCTACGAAATCGGCCAGCACGATGGACGCCCCTTCATCGTCATGGAATTTCTCGAAGGCATGACCCTGAAGCACCGCATCTCCGGCCGGCCGCTCGATATGGAATCGCTGCTCGATCTCGGCATCGAAATCGCCGACGCGCTAGACGCCGCGCACTCCAAAGGCATCGTCCATCGCGACATCAAACCCGCCAATCTTTTCGTCACCGACCGCGGCCACGCCAAAATTCTCGATTTCGGCCTGGCCAAACAAATTCTCCCCACCTCTGACGAGACCCGCGCCGCCAGCGCCTCCTCCGCCACGATCGATCGCCCCGCCATCAGCGAAGCCGATCTAACCAGCGCCGGCACCGCCGTAGGCACTGTCGCCTACATGTCGCCCGAGCAAGCCCGCGGCGAAACACTCGACGTCCGCAGCGATCTCTTCAGCTTTGGCGCCGTCCTCTACGAAATGGCCACCGGCGCGGTTCCGTTCCGCGGTGCCACCACCGCCGTAGTCTTCAACGCCATCCTGGAAAAACCGCCGGTCCCCGCGGTGCGCCTGAATCCCGATATTCCTCCGCGCCTCGAAGAGGCCATCTCCAAAGCCCTAGAAAAGGATCGCCGCATGCGCTATCAACACGCTTCCGAACTGCGCACCGATCTAGCCCGCCTCAAACGCGACAGCGGCTCGAACCGCGTCTCCGGCGCATTCCCGACCGCGCAAGTTTCCCCGCAAACTTCCGGCGCGTACCCACACGCCGAAACCGCCGCGCAACCCACGCCCTCCAGCGGCCACGCCATCGCCGCAATGACTCCATCCGGCGGCACCAGCGCTGCACCAATCAGCAGCGCTCAGCCCACGGCCTTCGGCGCCGCAGGCTCCTCAGCCACATCCACTCCCACCGCGCCAACTGCCACCGCGCAAACACAGCTCCCGCCGCAATCGCCCACGTCCCCCATGGCCACCCCGCGCAACCGCTTGCCCCTAATCGGCTCAGCCATACTAATCGCCGCCCTCGCCATCGGCGGCTACATCTTCACGCATCGCGGCCCAAAACTCGGCGGCCAACGCTCCATCGTCCTAGCTGATTTCACCAACACCACCGGCGACGCTGTCTTCGACGGCGCTCTCCGTCAAGGCCTCGCCGCCCAACTCGCGCAATCCCCCTTCCTCCACATTCTCTCCGAGCGCCAAATGCAGCAGACCATGCAATACATGGGACAGCCTTCCACCGCCCGCGTCACCGACGAACTCGCCCGCCAAATCTGCCAGCGCACGCAATCCGCCGCCGTCATGGAAGGCTCCATCGCGCAAATCGGCAACACCTACAATCTCGTCCTCAACGCCGCCAACTGTTCCACAGGCGAGCCGCTAGCCAGCTCCACCGCCGAAGCCCAAGATAAAGATCACGTCCTGGCCGCGCTCGGCCAAGCCGCCGAAGACATCCGCGGCAAACTCGGCGAATCCCTAGCTTCCATCCAGAAGTTCAACACTCCGATTGACGAAGCCACCACCTCCTCCCTCGAAGCTCTCAAAGCCTACAGCCTCGGCATGCAAGCCCGCGCCAACAAAGGCGAAGAAACCGCCGCACCCTTCTTCCAACAAGCCGTCGCCCTCGATCCGAATTTCGCCATGGCCTTCGCCACTCTCGGCCAGGTCGAAGCCAATCTCGGACAAGCCGCCATCGGCGCCGAATACACCAAAAAAGCCTACGCTCTCCGCGACCGCGCCAGCGAAGCCGAACGTTTCTACATTGACTCGCACTATTACGAAAACGTGCAAGGCGATCTGCAAAAGGGCAACGAAGTCTATCAACTCTGGACGCAGACCTACCCCCGCGACTCAATTCCCTTCAACAATCTGGGAGTTTCCTGCACCTTGATGGGACAGTGGGAAAAAGCGTTGCCCTTCGTGCATCAGGCTAATCAACTCGACCCGGGCGACAGCATCTCCTTCGTCGCCGTCGCGGGCACCTACTGTGGCCTGGGCCGCTTCGATGAAGCGAAGGCCACCCTCAATGACGCCCTGGCCAGGAAACTGGACGTCGCCAACCTCCATCGCCTGGCCTACCTGATCGCATTTGCGCAAAACGATCCGGCTGCCATGGACCGCGAACTTGCGCTTCTCGCTTCCAAAGGTCCCGAAAACGCCGCGCTCGCGCTCGTACTTGCCGCGCAAACCGACGCGTACGCGGGCCACATGGAGAAAGCGCGCGCTTCAACCGAACGCGCGCGCGCTGCTTACGAAGCTCTGCACCAAACCGAACCCGTCGCGCACTCGCTCTCCAGCTTCGCGGCGACGGAAGCGGAGATCGGCGATGACGCCGGAGCCCGTCGCGATGCCGCAGCCGCCCTAGCGATCAATTCCTCCTCGCTAGTGACGCGCGCCAACGCCGCCTACGCCTTCGCAGTCGCCGGCGACGACGCCCGCGCCGAATCGCTCGCCGCCGAACTAGCCAAGCAAAACCCCGCGAACACCCTCATCAACGGCTATGACCTTCCCGCCATCCGCGCCACCATCGAAATCGGCCGCAATAATCCCGCGAAAGCCATCGACCTCCTGCAGATCGCCGAACAATACGACCTCGCCAACGGCCGCGGCATGCGCACCACCTACCAACGCGCCCACGCTTTCTTAGCGCTGCACAAAAGCTCAGAAGCCGCCGCCGAATTTCAAAAGATCGTGGACCATCCCGGCGTAGTTGTGAACGCAATCACCGGCGCCCTGGCCAAACTAGGCCTGGCCCGCGCCTACGCCCTCCAAGGCGATCAAGCCAAAGCCCGCGTAGCCTACCAAGACTTCTTCGCCCTCTGGAAAGACGCCGACTCCAAAATCCCAATCCTAATCCAAGCCAAATCCGAATACGCCAAACTCCAGTAAGCTCGGGTGGCACGGCCACTCCTGGCTGTGCGCCCTCTCCAAGTCTCCAAACATAACGACGTAGGTAGGGGCGCTGCTTGTGAATCGGGCTGCAGCGCGATTCATCCTGAGATTCGGCAGTGCCGAATGGAAGGGCTGCGCCCCAGCTTGCCCGGCCGCAAAAATCTCCTCGGCGCCGCACTGGCATCGCATGCCCCGCCCCGCGCCCGATCTCAAATCGGCTCCCGATACCTCCGCACCTCTACCGCCAACCACAAAAATCCCGCCGCAACCGCCAACCCCACCCACAACCCCGGACTACTCAAAAACGCTCCCGGCGTAATATGCGTCATCGGCCCCGATGGAAACCCCGCGTCCGGCGTCGAAGCCATAGCAGGCGACGCCCCAATCAACCGCGACCCCACCAGCGCCGCAAAATGCCAAGTCCGAAACACAATCACCTCCACAGCCGAAATCGCCACCACCGGCAAAGCCGCCCACAAAAACGTCGCCCGTCGCGCCCATCCCGATACCAACAAAAGCCAGCAATAAACCGGAAAAGGCCACAAAGCGTGCGCCGTCAAAAGGTGATAAAGCAAAAGCAGCGACATCCGCCCGAACCCCACCTTCGCCCAAAGCATCCCGACACTCACTCCGCTCCCGATCAACATCGCGCTGCCCACCAACAGCATGATCCACTGTGTAGTCACGGTAATCGCAAACGTAAGCAGTGGCAGCACAATCAGCACGATGCTAGCCTTCGCCAGCACCGTCGTCAGATCCGACACCGGCAGCGACTTCCAGAACAAAATGCTGCGGTCGCGCCGCTCCCCGTGCAAAGCGTCCAAACAATAAAAAAAACTCACCAGTATGCAGGTCAGCATCAAAAGGGCCGCCACAATGTCAAACGGCATCACCACCGCTTCACGCGCTGGATCCGGACCAACTTGTAGATGCCGTTGCCACACGCCACCCATCGCGCTCAGCAAGAATGCCAATAAAGCCACTCCCGCAACGGACAATGGCGCGAGATAAATCGACCGGTTCTCCCACAATTCCCGCCGCACCGTCCAATAGAACACCCGCGTCGCCGCGATAACCGCGGACGCCGCCCTCTGCGCACCCAACGATCCGGAAATCGCGTTTGATTGCGTGCTCATCGCCCCGCTCCTTGTCCCACGCCGTTCGCACCGCCCATCACCGCCACAAACACGTCCGCAATACTCGGCGTATGCACCTCGCCCAACGCCGCGAGTTTTTCACGCTCCACGCGCTCGAAAAGCAAAATGCTGCGGCCAAACACTTGCCGCTCGTAAATCGGTTTCAACGCTCGCGCTGCCGCCAATTGCTCGGGATTCACCGCCAGTTCCACATACCTCGTCTCAAACTCTTCCATGCTGCAATCCAGCACGATGCGCCCATGATTGATGAACATCAAATCCGTCAGGACGTTCTGCACTTCTTCCACCTGGTGCGTCGTCACCACGATCGTCCGGCTGCGATCGAAATAATCATTCAAAAGCGAATCGTAGAATTGCTTGCGAAATAAAATATCCAGCCCCAGCGTCGGCTCATCCAGCACCAAAAGCCGCGCGTCAATCGCCATCACCACCGCCAAATCCAGCTGCGCCACCATCCCCTTCGATAATTCCCGCACCCGGCTCTTGTTCCCGATATTCGTCTTCGCCAGAAATCCTTCCGCCTTCGCGCGATCGAATCGCGGGTGCACTCCCGCCACGTATTCCAGCAGCTGCGCAACTTTGATCCACCGCGGCAGCACCGCCACGTCCGCGATAAAACAAACATCCCGCATCAACTGCTCGCGCTCGTTCCACGGATCGCGCCCCAGCACCTTCAACTCTCCCTGATGCGGCGTAAGCCCCAGAATCGCATTCAACGCAGTCGTCTTCCCCGCCCCGTTCGGACCAATCAAACCCAGAATGCGTCCCTCGTGCACCTGCAAGTTGACGCCGTCCAGCGCCACCGTCGCGCCAAACGTCTTACGCAGTCCGCGTGCCTCGATGCATGTCATGGCTTCAGCGCTCCTTCTCCGCAGAATCGGCCTTCTTCGTCTTCGGCTTTTTGCCATCGGCGCCGTCGCCGCGCTTGATCGCGTCCATCAATTCCTCGGCCTGCAATCCCAACCGCACGATCGTCGTGTACACCCGCGGCCATTCTTCTTCCAGGAACCTCTGCCGCTCGCCCTCCATCAGCAGCTTCCGCGCCCCCGTAACCACGAACATCCCCAGGCCTCTCCTGGTCTCCACCAGTTGCTCGTCAACCAACTGCTGATAGCCCTTCAGGACCGTGAGCGGATTCACCCGGTAGTCCGCCGCCACATTCCGCACCGACGGCAGCGGATCCCCTTCCTTCAGCGCCCCGTCCAGGATTAGCGCGACCACCCGGTCGCGGATCTGGCGGTAAATCGGCTGATTGTCGTTCCACTCACGGTCCATCATGGTGTCCTGATTACCCTAAACGCGCGCTGCACCGTCAATTGACCCGCTGCAAATCCATATGCGCGTGCATCGGCTTGTCACCCGGCATCATGTAAGTCCAATCCTCGGTGTGGTGGTTGGCGTCAATAATGGTGAACACCGCATGGTACATGTGTCCATTCTCATTGCTGCCGGATAGATCTTCAAACGCGAACTCCACCGTCTTTCCGTCCGGCGATGTTTTCGCCGTCATCCGCGGACGGTTGCCGGCGTCGCAATAATGCACCAGCGTGAGTTGGCCGTTATCCAAATACATCATCGTGACCGGATGGTCGTACTTCGTCGCGTCCAGCGGCGTTCCCGCTTCCTGCATTTCGTGCACAAGCGCGTTTCCTCGCGATGTCACACGCAGCGAAACGTGCACGGGCTTGGCCGGGTCCATGTCGGCTTGCGGGGGGGTTAAGAGTTACGTGGCCTTCCCAGTTCCCCGCTAAAGTTTTCAACGTGTCGAACGACTTCTGAGCGTCAGTCTGCGCAAACACCGGAGCCGTAAGGGTTAACAGCATAACCGCAGGCAACACCAATCGAAGGCATTTCATGTCACATCCTCCTGGAGCTTTGTGAACCGTGGCCGAGGCTTCGAAGTCCGGGCCAGGCTCGTCAATCTCAGTGTTATACTTAACTACGACACTAAAACTATTGCAAGCTCTTTTTTCACTTTTTTCATCCCTCTCCCTCGCTTCCCTCCTGCCTTCACGGTCTGCGCGAGATCACGGGAGTCTTTGTAGGCCGTAGCTTTAGCTACGGCAATTCACCTGCGAAGGAACTGCGGCTTTAGCCGCTGAAGTACACGCTTTGCCGTTCTCACACAGACTCTTCAGCCCGACACACACAGAACACACGCGGCCAACCCTCAATCCACTCAACACGTTAACCCAATAGAGCATGTCCCGAATGGTAAATGGGTGCAAAATCTGGTATAATAGGGGTTTTCGAGGGGGGCAAGGACGCAACATGAGGGACGCCACACCGACAACGAAGCCGATCACGAAATTCGCAGGGAAAAGTGTCGCGGCCGTAGGCGCTGCCACACTCCGCAACAGCGCCAACCGGATGTCACAATGTTACATCGCCCCGAACTCAGCCGAAATCAATCGCCAACCCCGGCGATTAGAAATCACTGTAAGCCACACAAAACAAACGTCCGCGACCCAATTCAATCGCCAACTTTTTGCCACTCTCCAAAACGCTTCCCAACGCGCCAATTCTAGCCACTCGTTTATCCTGAGCGCATTTTGCGAAGGGCCACTAACCACTAGCCACTGCCTTTTTCGCCAGGAAGCGCGCGTTACGCCGTCGGGCAGCACGTGTAGCGTTCACCGCCTGGCCGCCAGCTTCTCCAAACCGCGAAATCTCTCGTCACTGATCACGGATCACTCGCCACTGGCTTCATCACGTAGAACTTGCGCGAGTGCGAAAAAACAACAGATTCGCCGGTCGCGCTCCAATCCCCTAGGTCTTTACTTTTTAGCAAGTTACGCGCACTTTCCGATTGGCACACAACGTGCCCTCATGCATAATGGCGGCACTGCAGTAACCGCCGGTTTTAACGATAAGAAGATTCATGCAGCCGAACTAGGATTGGAGCCCAGTCGTGAGCACCAGAGCGTTATTCGGTAAGCAGTCGGCCAGCGAAGTAAAACCTTCCGAGGATATTCCTAGCCCGCGATGGGGCGAACGCCTTCGCGCCCTCAAAAATATTCCGCAAGTCATGAAATTCGTCTGGGAAGCGGCTCCCGGCGTCGTCATCGGCGAAATCATCTCCCGCGTCGCGGTCGCTCTCGTTCCGCTATCCGTCCTTCTCGTCACCCGCAGCATCGTGGATTCCATCGAAGCCTACAAAGCCCATCAGACCGCGCTACCTCACTATTTTTGGGGACTCGTCGCGCTCGAATTCGCTCTCGCCGGCCTCTCGGCTGTCCTGCTTCGTCTGATTGATTTTTGCGACGTCACTCTGGCCGAGCGCTTCATGCGCCACATCAGCATTACCCTGATGAAGCACGCCGCGAACCTCGACCTGCTCTCTTACGAAGACCCCGTCTTCTACGACAAGCTCGAGCGCGCCCGAGTGCAAAGCACCGATCGCGTCCAGACCATCAAAATCGCCGGGCGCTTGATCCAGGAAGTCATCACCACCGTCAGCCTTGCTGCCGGAATTCTCTTTTACTCCCCCTGGTTGCTCTTGGCGCTGATCGTTTGCGTCGTTCCAGCGTTCTTGGGTGAGACCCATTTCGCTTTCCTCGGCTACTCGATGAGTTTCCAACAGACCCCCGCGCGCCGCGAACTCGACTATCTGCGTGCTGTCAGCGGTACCAAGGAAGGAGCCAAAGAAGTAAAGCTGTTCGGCCTTGCTCCGTTCCTCGTGGGGCGCTATTCCGACGTCGCCGAGAAACTCTGCGACCAGACCGTCGGCGTGGCCCGCCGCAAGCTGACTGTCGGCTCGCTGCTCGGGCTGCTGGGAGTCACCGGATACTACGGCACGTATGCTTTCGTCATCTATCGCACACTTTTCGGCGGTCTGACGATTGGCGAAATGATCTTGCTCACGGGTGCCATCGGCGGTGCCAGCAACAACATTCAGGCGGTCTTCACCACTTTCTCCGAAATCGCCAATCAAGCCTTGTTCATGACCGACTTGCTGGAATTCTTCGCCGTGAAGCCCAAGATCGTGTCCAAGCCCAATGCGCTACCCGCGCCCAAGCACATCCAGCAGGGCTTCGAATTCAAGAATGTTTCGTTCAGCTATCCCGGCAGTTCCCGAGTCGTCCTGAAGAACCTAAATTTCAAACTCGCTCCTTCCGAGCGCATCGCCATCGTCGGAGAAAACGGCCAGGGCAAAACCACCATCGTCAAGCTGCTCACCCGCTTGTACGATCCCACCGAAGGTCAAATCCTTCTCGATGGGCGCGACCTGCGCGAATACGATCTCGAGAGTCTCTGGAAGCAGATTGGCGTGATTTTCCAGGACTTCGTGCGCTACGAGATGACCGCCTCCGCCAATATCGCCGTCGGCCGCATCGAGGAACGCCACAATCCCTTCCAAATCCGCGCCGCCGCCAATAAAAGCCAGGCCGAACAGACCATCCGCAGGCTCCCCAAGGGCTTCGATCAAGTTCTCGGCTCGCGCTTTGAAGGTGCCATGGACCTTTCAGGCGGCGAATGGCAGAAAATCGCCATCGCTCGCGCCTACTTGCGCGACGCGCAGTTGCTGATTCTCGACGAGCCTACCGCCGCTCTTGACGCGCGCTCCGAGCACGAAGTCTTCCAGCGCTTTTCCGAACTAACCGCAGGAAAAATGTCGCTGCTGATTTCCCACCGCTTCTCTACGGTGAAAATGTCCAACCGCATTCTCGTGCTGAAGGGCGGAGAAATCGCCGAGCAGGGTCCGCACGATCAACTCCTCAAAGAAGGCGGACACTACGCCGAGCTTTTCGAACTTCAGGCGGCGAATTACCGCTAGTCGCTGTGGCCGTTTCTGACGTTGCGGGGAAGTGCTTTACGCGCGGAATTACTTCTGCGGCTCGGTAGCAGGATTGCTCGAATTAACGTTGCTCGCACTGCGAGCATGCATCTCCACCAGTTCCTGTGCCGCGAGCGGCTGGAAAGTCTTAAATCCCGCGCGTTCCATCCCGCGCTGCGCCTCCGGATTTTTCATGAACGTATCCCACACAAAAGCCGTCCGGGCATTTTCCGCCATCACGATCGTAATCCCCGAATCAATCCCCACCACGTCGCTGTCGTACCAGTTGATCAAGGGATTGAACGCGTCCACAAAGCCGTAACGGCTCCAGGTCCCTGCTCCATAACGGTTATCAATCGTCCGCAATACCCGCATCGCCGGCCCCGGCATAAATGGCAACGAGCCCGCCGCCGCGCACGGCACCACCGTCCCGTCAATCGGCCCCGTTTCCGGCGGCCCGCCCCACACTTCGTAACCCTTGATGGAATCCGACGCCGTAATGCCCCACAGGTCGTCGCTGTAGTCCGGAAACTTGTTCGCCAGGCTCAGGCAAAACCGCCGGTGTACGTCCGTCGCCACAATCGAGTTTTGGAAGTAGTCGGCATACTTGTCGCGCTTCCCGCGGAAATCAAACCAAGCCTGCGAATACTGGTGCACAAATAAGGGCGCGTAGGAGCCGATGAATTTGATTCCGTCAAACTCGAACGTCGTCCGCTTCCACGCGTCCCAAGTCGCCGGCGGCAACGCGTGCGAAGAAGACCCCAGCCCCAGCAAATACATCATCATCATTTCGCTGTAACTGTCCCAGCGATACTGCAGGAACCCAGTTTCGGGAGTCCAGCCATGCGGCAGAATGCGCGTGTCCTCCGAAAGCCAGTTCCAATCCACGCGGTTGAAGATCTCATGCGCCAACTGGCTGATTTCCGAGTGCTGGAAATGTTCCCGGCACATCAGAATCCCGCACAGCAATATGGACGTATCGATCGACGAAAACTCCGCCTGCCACAGCCGCTCGCCCGTATTGATATTGGCCCAGTGATAGAAGAATCCGTGCTCGTTGGGCAGCTTCTTCCAGAGGAATCGCAGGCAATTGATCACGCGTTCGCGCGCCTGCGTGAACGAAACGTATCCGCGCTTCTCTCCAATGCACAAAGCCGTCAGCCCGAATCCCGTTGCCGCTATGCTTCCCAGGATTCCGTTATCCGAGGACCGTACGTTGCACCGGTCCCGGGTGAGCCCGGTCGTAGGGTTGGTCTGATCCCAGAAATACTGAAAAATGGCCTTCTCAAGCTCTTCCAGAAAGGCGTCGTCCCGAGGGGTCAGATAGGAAGGAGGCGGCAGCTCATTGGGTGAAGGCACAACCGGCGCCGCGGGGGCTTGTGTACCAAGACGGTGCACGTCCCCGAGCAGCGGAACGCTACACGCCGAGGCAACCGCAAGCTGCCTGAGCACTTCGCGGCGCGAGAGCCGCCTGCGCATGAGCCTGTCTCCAAGCACAACACAATGTTAGACGATGCTGGCGGCGAATAAAACCGCGTAACCCACCAATGTAAGGAGTGTTTCGAAGATGGAAAGGCTGGGTAAGTCTAAACTCCACAGCCTCCCCTGTGGATGAAAGCTCGTGCCCGTTGCTGCTGCGATCCCTGCCTGCCGTCAGCCCAATACCATGCGAATTTGGTGCACTGCTCCGTCGTCCACCAGGTGAATATCGGCGGAGCCGGCCAGCAGCTTCCCATCCAATTCAGTCAGCGCGACCCCGCGCGTAACCCCCGAGGGATTTTCCACCCGGATCTTATACTTCGCGGAGTGGTAGCGAAACTCGATGCTGTAACCAGGCCAGTCCCGCGGAATGCAGGGATCCATGAACAGCGACATGCCGCGTAGCCGGAAGCCGAGAATCCATTCGACGCCGGCACGGTAAAGCCAGCCGGCAGAACCCGTGTACCAAGTCCACCCGCCCCGGCCCACGTGCGGCGGCTCAGCATAGATGTCGCCGGCAACTGCGTACGGTTCGACCTTATACCGCTGCACATTCGCTCGTGAATTCGCGCGATTGATGGGATTCATCATGCGGAAAAGTTCCGCAGCTTTGTCGCCGTCGCCCAGTTCCGCAAACGCGATGAGGCTCCACGTGGAAGCATGCGTGTACTGTCCGCCGTTCTCTCGAATTCCAGGGAGATAGCCTTTGATGTATCCAGGATCGTGCGCTGGGTGATCAAACGGCGGCGCGAGCAGCAAGATCAGTCCTTCCGGGCGGCGAATCAGTTGTTGATCCACCGCGGCCATGGCGCGCTGGCTGCGTCCGCGTTCCGCCGCGCCGGACATGATGCTCCAGGATTGTGCAATCGCATCAATTCGGCACTCCGAGTTTTCAGCGGAGCCGAGCGGCGTGCCATCATCAAAATACGCCCGGCGATACCACTCGCCATCCCATCCTTCGCGCTCTAATGCCGCCTTGAGTCCGCTGACGTGAATCCGCCACTTTTCGGCGCGCTGATGTTCGCCGCGTGAATCCGCAAACTTGGCAAACTCCCAAAGCACCGTGTGCAGAAACCAGCCGAGCCACACGCTTTCGCCTTTGCCATCCTGGCCGACGCGGTTCATGCCGTCGTTCCAATCGCCGGTGCCCATCAGGGGCAATCCATGCGCGCCAAGGCCGAGACTGCGATCCAGCGCTCGCGCACAGTGCTCGAATAAAGGCGCACGAGTCTCCGAAATACGTGGCTGGAAATACGATTCCTTCTGGCCATCTGCCAGCTCATCGCCCTCGATGAACGCGACCAGCTCTTCAAGGACGCTGCGGTCACCGGTCGCTTCAATGAACTGAATAACGGCGTACGCGAGCCAGAGCGGATCATCGGAAATGCGGCCGCGAATGCCGCGTCCCGACGGAGGGTGCCACCAATGCTGGACGTCGCCTTGCAGGAATTGATGCGCCGCCGCGCGCAGCAAATGTTCGCGCGTCACCGCTCGTTTCGAAACGGTGAGCGCCATGCCATCTTGGAGTTGATCGCGGAAGCCGTACGCGCCGCTCAGTTGGTAGAACGCCGCGCGTGCCCATATGCGGCACGAAAGAGTCTGATAGAGCAGCCAACGATTCAGCAAAACGTCCATGCTGGGATCGGGGGTTGCAATTTGCACTGTTCCCAGGATGTCGTCCCACTGGCGCGTGACATCGGCAAAGACCTTATCGAGATCGGCGCTGCGATAGCGATTCAGCAACTCGCGCGCTCGTTCGCGGTCCGCCGTCTGGCCGAGGAAAAATACGACGTCGGCGCTGGCTCCCGGGCGCAGTTCCAGCACCGTTTGCAGCGCGGCGCAAGGATCAAGGCCGGCGCCGGTTTTTCCAGAGAGTGGCGCGCCTCGTTCCAGCGCCGCCGGATGCTCCGGAGTTCCGTTGCGTCCAAGAAATTCACTGCGATCGCCGGTGAAAGAGGTTTGGCGTCCGGCCAAATCCGCAAACGCGATGCGGCCGCCGAACTCTCCATTCCAGGCGTTACGCGCAAATATAGCGCGCGACTGCGGATCGTGTTCTGTGACGATGTAAGGCGCTGACGCGCCGCGCGAATTCCCGAGCACCCATTCGACATAGGCGGTCACGGAGATGCGGCGGGTGCGCCCTGAATCGTTGCGCATCGTGAGCCGCGAGATTTTTATCGGATCTTCCGGTGGGACAAACTGCACGAGGTCCAATACCAGGCCGCGCGAAGCGTGCTGGAAGCGGGTATACCCTTGCCCGTGACGCGCAACGTAGGTGGCATCTTCATCGCGGATCGGCAATGCCGTGGGAGTCCAGACTTCGCCGGAATATTCGTCGCGGAGGTAGATGACTTCGCCAGGAGTATCGAAAACGTGGTCGTTGGACCAAGGCGTGAGTTGATTTTCGCGGCTATTCAACGACCAAGTGAATCCAGCGCCGGATTCCGAAACGAGGAACCCGAAGTCCGGATTGGCAATGACGTTGATCCACGGCTCAGGCGTGCGCAATTCTTCGCTGAGGACGATTGCGTATTCGCGTCCATTCTCCGTGAACCCGCCAAGGCCGTTGAAGAATTGGAAGGTCCGCTCGGGCAGCGGCAAATCCTCGCGTTTGCGCGCGCGTGGCGCACGCAGCAGCGCGGGCGCTTCCGACTCCGCCGTCTGCGAACGCACAATCTGCTCGGCGAGGGTCCCACGACGGCTTAACAGCACTGCGCGCGCCACCGATTGCAATTGCGCGCGTGCTTGCTCCGAGAGGAGGTCGCCTCGCAGCAAAAATATCTTGCCACTCAGCCCGGCGGAATCGGGCGAGAGCCTCAGTTTGCTTCCGCGCACCAGCGCTTCAAGCGAATCGTGTAGCTCCTGCACGTAGGAAGCGGCCTTTTCGTTGATGATGACGACATCCGCCTGCAGCTGCTTCATGCGCCAGTATTCGTGCGCGCGCAATAGCTGCCGGATGATTTCAACGTCGTCCGAATCGTCAATGCGCGCCAGAATGATTGGTAGATCACCGGAGATGCCCTGTGCCCAGAGCGTCGTGATGTCCAGAGGCGTGCGCGCCAGAACATCGGCGGCTGGACGCAGCGACGAATCCACGTACAGAACGGCGTTGGCCAAACGCTGGAACAAGAGCGCTTCTTCGGAACTGATGCCCAAGTGATGAAGTTGGACCTGCGCTTGGGTCCAGGCGAGGGTCAGAGTGCGATCAAAAGTTCTGAGATCGCGGTACTTGTCGGCGAGATCGATTGCTTCTTCGCGCGTCGCGGCCGCAATCGTAGAAAAAATCAGGTGAACCGTGCTGCCTGCGGGAACCCGCACGGTGCGGCGCAGACTGACGATCGGATCAAGCACAGAGCCGACCGTGCCGGAAAGCGGCCGGCCATCCATTACCGACACGGGATTGCGAAGATTGCGTGCGCGTCCCACGAATCGCGCGCGATCGGTTTCATATTGCAGATCGCCCACGGTTTCGCCATCCACTACCAGAACATGCGCAGCCCACACGGAAGCTTCATCGTCGGAGCGCTTTCTGCGCGTGGCGAGCAGCGCGCCGACGTCCGGCTCATATTCCGTTTCGACGAACAACTTCGCAAATGCAGGGTGCGCGACATCCGCTGCTTGGGTGGTGAGCGAGAGCTCGGCGTAAGAAGTGACCTCGATATCGCGCGCGCGAACACCAAGATTCGTGAGCGAGACGCGGCGAACTTCCGCGTCGTCTTCGGAGGAGACGACGACTTCGAGAGTGGTGGTAAGCGAACGATCGCGCCGGACGATTTCGGCGTGGTCTTCCAAGAAAACCGCTTCGTAGGCGTCCGGTTCGACGCCGGCAGGTTGATAGCCCGCCGACCAGATGTTGCCGGTTTGTTCGTCGCGCAGGTAGATGTATTGGCCCCAGCAATCGCGCGTCAGGTCTTCGCGCCAGCGCGTGACGGCGATGTCGCGCCAGCGGCTGTAGCCGGAGCCCGCCGTGGTGAGCATCACGGAGTAGCGTCCATTCGAAAGCAACTGCGTGCGGGGAGTCGCGTCGTGCGGCGTGCTGAAGCGGCGAACTACCGGAGGAATCAGTTCGCGCACTTTCGCGCTGGCCGAAACCTCTTCAGCACGAGGCCGAGCCACCAGCACGTCGCGTGGCGTGCGTTCCTGGAGCAGCAACTCGGTGGCGCGTACGATGGGTTCCGCGTGAAAGCGGTTGCGCATCACGCCCGCATTCACGACATCGGCGAAAGCCATCAACGACATGGCCTGGTGATGAGCCATGAACGTGTAGACGACCGCTACGTCTTTGCCCTCCGGAATGCGGCTAGGCGTGTAATCGAGCGATTCATAGAACCCGTAGGGTCCTTCGCCACCGGCTTGTGCGATCCGCGCAAAATTTTCCAGAGCAGCCACCGGTTCGATCATCGAGGCGAGCGCGGTGGCATATGGCGCGATTACGAGGTCTTCGCTGAGGCCACGCTTGAGGCCCAATCCCGGAACGCCAAAGCCCGAGTATTGATACGTGAAATCAATGTCGCGCGCGTTGAACGCCGATTCGGAGATTCCCCAGGGGATGCCTCGCTCGTTGCCATATTCGATCTGGCGCAGAACGATTTGCTCGTAGGTCTGGCTCAGCATGCTGTTTGCGGGAGAACGCATGATGATCGCGGGCATCAAGTATTCAAACATCGAGCCGGACCAGGAAATTAATGCCGAACCTCGTCCGACGGGAGTGAGAGCGCGTCCAAGGTGGAACCAGTGCGCAGCCGGCACGTCACCTTTGGCAATCGCGATGAAGCTCGTAAGGCGCGCTTCGGAGGCGAGCAGGTCGTAACAACTTTCGTCCAGAGTGCCGTCGGCGGCGCGCATGCCGATGGAAAAGAGCTTGCGGGAATTGTCGAACAGAAAACTGAAGTCCATCGCGTCGAACATTTTTTGCGACGTGACCGCAATCACTTCGAGGCGATTGGCAAGCGAGGAGGCTTCCTTGGCGGATGATTGCAGCGCGTAGAGCAGTGCGTCAATGCGCGCGAAGACTTCGCGATTGGAAGCGGTGTCCGTCACGATCCTTTCGCGGACCGGGGCGAGCGCGCGGATAGCGGATGCAAACCGTTCGGGAGCTTCCGCGAGAGTGGGGAGCGTGCGGAATTGAGGCTCGATCGCGACCCATTCAGGAGACTCTTCTTGCGAGCGCCCTGCCATGGCGACGACTTCCTTCACGTCGAGACGCAGCCACGGAATGATAATGCGCGCGTCGCGCAGGTTGCTCTCGACGGAGTTCCTGACAGCCTCGGCCCACGCGCGCAACTCGGAATCTGACGGCTCGCCAAATTCCTGCGCGAGAGCTTCGGCAATGTCCGCAGCGGTCTGCGCAAATTCGCGCAATTCCACAAAACGCGCAGCCCATTCGCGGGCGTCGCGCGGGACCGGGTCAACCAATGCAGCTAGCGATTCGATGGCATTGCTGAGCTGCTTGCGCGTGACGGTCTGAGTGCGCCGAGCGTCGGTAAATTTGCCGAGCACTTCGCGAAGCAGATGGATGGTATCGGCGACGCCTGCAAACATCCGCGATTCGACGAACGGTTCGTGGATTAGCCCGCGACATCCGCTGGTTAGAACGAGCAGGTCGCCGGCAAGATTGCCGCTATCCACGCTGGAAATGTATTTTGGGTCGAGGGGTCTTAGGGTTTGCGTGTCGTACCAGTTGAAAAAGTGGCCGCGGTAAAGCTCGAGTTGACTGAAAGTGTGCAACGTCGCTTCGAGGCGGTCTACGGCCTCTTGCGCGCCGATCCAGCCGAAATCACGGGCGGCGAGGACGGTGAGAAGGTAGAGGCCCATATTCGTCGCGGAGGTGCGATGGGCGACGCGTGGTTTTGGATCCACCTGAAAATTATCCGGGGGCAAATAGTGATCTTCCGGCGTGACGAAGCGATCGAAGAAACGCCAGGTGCGCAGAGCAATCAAACGCATTGTCCTGGTCTCAGCCGGAGAAAGAGGTTTGACGTCCTCGATGGGAGGCGGAACGCTGATCCATCGCGCCACCGCGGGTGCGGCGATCCACAGCAGCACGAACGGAATGGCGGCGCCGAGAGCGTGGTGGCGCCAATGGATCACGGACACGAGCGCGGCAATCGCGAGAATGACGCTTCCGATCATGCGCAGGTACATGCCCCAGGGATTCAAGTCCACTGCATGCTTGGCCTGAGCGGCGGTGGTCCACTGCAGAAGATTTCTGCGAGTGATTACGAGGCGCAGGAGCGTGCGGAGAATCGCGTCTGCCATGAGCCAGGCCTGATAGGCCATGAACGTGACCGTGAGACCGATCTGCGAGAGGCCCAGCGACAGATCGGAGAGCAGGTCGCGAATGTGGCTACGCTTGGAGATGCCGCCGAAGCGCGGATTCAGACCGACGAGGAAAGGAATCAGTGCAGGAATCGCGACCATGGCCACGACGAATCGGGTCCACATCCAGGGTGAGACCTGCGGAAGCAGCCAGCCGATGAGCATCGTGAGAAACATGCAGGGGGCGGAGAGCGTGCGGCGCAGATTGTCAAACATCTTCCAGCGACTGATCGCGGGAATCGAAATGCGGCGGCGCGGATCTTTCGACAGGCTTCCGCGGCCAAAAATCCAGGGGAGCAGTTGCCAGTCACCGCGCGCCCAGCGGTGCTGGCGGGCGGCCGCCACTTCGTAATGCGAGGGAAATTCGTCGAAGAGCACGATGTCTGTGGCAAGGGCGGCGCGGGCGAAAATTCCTTCGAACAAATCGTGGCTGAGCAAGGTGTTTTCCTTCACCTTGCCGGCGAGCGATGCTTCGAACGCGTCGAGATCGTAAATGCCTTTGCCGGTGTACGAGCCTTCGTGAAACAAATCCTGGTAAACGTCGGACACTGCCGCGGCGTACGGATCAATGCCGGCAGGACCGGAAAAGATGCGTTGAAAAAGCGAGCCTTCGCGATCGCTGGGAAGCGATGGAGTGATGCGCGGCTGCACTACGCCGTAACCGTCCACGACGCGCCCAAGCGAATCGCTGAATTGTGGCCGGTTGAGCGCGTGTGCCATCGTTCCGACGAGGCGCGCCGCGGTGCCCCGCGAAAGCCGCGTATCGGCATCGAGAGTGATTACGTAACGCACGCCGGGAATTGCTTGCGGCGGCACGCCGGCGATGGGCAGGAAAGTGGTGTTGGTCGCGCCGCGCAGCAATTGATTCAGCTCATGCAGCTTTCCGCGTTTGCGTTCCCAACCCATCCATTTGCGCTCGCGTTCGTTCCAAACGCGCTTGCGATGAAACAAGAAAAACCGGTTGCCGCCGCCGGGAGCGTGTCCGTGAGTGGCGTTCAAATTGGCGATGCCGTTGATCGCGGCGTTCAGGAGTTCTTCATCCTGCGGCAGGGATTCGGTGGGGGCGTCCACCCAATCGGTCAGCAGCGCGAACCGCAGATCGCCCTCGGGATTGGCGAGGTAATGGATTTCGAGGCGCTCGACAAGTTCCTTGATTGCATGAACCGAAGTGAGAAGAGTCGGGACGACGATAATCGTGCGCAGTTCGGTGGGAACACCGTCGCGAAGTTCCAGGCGCGGCAGCGTGCGCGGACCGAGCAAGTCCGTGACAGCGCGGTTGATGAGCGCGATGGCGAGGTCGGACGCCGGGACGGAGGCGAGCAGGCCGAGCAGCACAAGGTAGGGCGTTCTGACGCCGAACGAGTGCGCGTGCGTGAGAGGCAGCGCGAGAATAATCGCGGTGAGCGCGGCGATGGTGCCGAGATAGCCCGGGACCGCAGCGCGGACGTACAGGCGCAACAATCCGCGGCGCCACGGGACGCGAAAGCCGAGTTCACGTTCGAAGTCGAGCCGACCGTGCGATATCAAGTAGTAGCCGGGATCCGCTTTACGGTCCGCGCTGGGCTGGCCGTCGGTGTGAAATTCCGCGCGCGCGTGCTTGGCGCATTCAATAGCACGCCTGGCGACGTCTATCTCCGTGTGGCTGGAGCCGCGCGAAAGGTCTTCGACGGCGTGGCGGTAATAATCGCGGGTGGCGAAATCCATCTCGCCAAAATTGCTGCCGTTGCCCAGGATTTCGTCCACCATGCTGACGCTTTCAAAAAAATCCTCCCAACCGAAAGCAGACATCAGCCGCATGCTGGTGATGATGTTGCGCACGGTGACCGTCATGGCCGCTTGCTCTTGATGCTCGGCGCGGACGATTTCGTCGGCGGTGGTGCCCTGCGCGGCGAGGCGTTCATCGAGCCAGACCAGAATGGGGCCGACCTTCGGATCAAGGTCGCGCAGGCGCTGGACGAGTTGCACTGCGAAGGCGCGGTCGAGGGGTTTATTTTCAAACCGGCGCAGGATGGATTCGGGAGAGACAGCTTGCTGTCCGCCGGTGCCTAGCACGCGGTCGGCGAGAATATCGGCATCAAGGCGCGCGCTGCGGCTGATGACCATGCGTTCCGCGATGCGGCGGAGATTTTCCACCAGCACGATGCGCAGGGTGATGGCAACCGCCCAGAGTTCTCCGATGGTGAGCGGCTGAACGCGCTGGTAAGCGGTGACGAAGCGGCGCAATACCTCCGGATCGAACCGGCTGTCGGTATGCGCGACGTAGGCCCACGCGACGCCGAAAACGCGGGGAAAACCTTCGAGGTGGCCGGCTGCAAGTTTCGGAAGTTTACGGTAAAAGCCAGGCGGAAGATCGTCGCGAATTTCGCGGAGTTGTTCTTCTACGATATAAAAATTATCCACCAACCATTCGGCAGCGGGGATGATGGCTTGTTCGTGCTGAATCGCGCGCGCGATGGCGCGGTAATATTCGAGCAGGATGCGGCCGTTTTCGAAGACGCGCGGAATGAGGGGACGGCCCTCTTCGTCCTGACCGCTGACGACGGCTTGCGCAGCAGCCAAGCTTTCCGCGTGCTGCTCCAGGCGTTCGATACTAAAAAGCTCGGACCGAATCGGCCTTTCTGGTTCCGTAAAAATCGGCGCAGGAATTTGAGTCGAACTGGTCATATTTTAGGGATTCTGAATCTCCTGGATCATCGAGCGCGCCGATCCACTTCCATTATGTATGCTCAAATGCGAATCGTCACTGCGAGTGAGAAACCGCGGCGACAGCACCGGCGGTTTGCGCTTCCGTTGAAACCATAGAATGAAAGCTTACAGAACGAACTACACAAAAGGCTGAGAACTCGGCGTTGGCTGGGGCGCCGAGAATAAACGTCCACACCGCTCTGGAACGAGCCGGACGGCTAGGGAACTGTCCCGCTCAATTTTCGTCGTTGAGGCGGGGTTCTGCAATACCCTTTAATTCTGGGCCATCCTACAGGGAATCCTGCGCGCCTTAGATTTCGGCGGAACGCTGAAGAAATGCTGCGACGTGAAGTGGTGAGCCGGGGAGGACTCGAACCTCCAACCCGCTGCTTAAGAGGCAGCTGCTCTACCATTGAGCTACCGGCCCACGAGCCGTCGATTGTAACACGAGCGGATGTTGCGCCCAACGGGTAGGGTGATTCGCGGCAATGAACGGGGATGGGGTATTCGCTGACTATTGCAGCGAGAATTTCAAGGGTGGCGACGTAACGTAGCGGCAATTTCCTGCGCGGCTTGGCGCGCACGGACGAGGTCGCCGGGACCGAAGGAAATGGCGGCGACGCGAGCGTGTCCGCCGCCACCGTATTTCTCGCAGAGGGACGCGAGATTCACATCGGCGGAAGCTTCTTTCCAGGGGTTCGTGCCTACCGAGACTTTGGCGCGCGTGGGCGAGGCGCTCACACCGACCGAATAGAGAGCGTCGGGAAACAGAAAATAGGGAACAAACTTGTTATAGCCCTCGAGGTCCAGGTCGCTGACGTCGAAATAAATCACGCCGTCGCGAAAATCGGCGCGCTCGCGGAATACGTCAATGGATTTGCGATGGCGCTCGAGCAGGCCGGGCAAATATTTCTGCACGGCTGGCAATTCGATCATTTCCGCGAGCGAGAGGTACGCGAGATGCGGGATGAGCTTGGGGACTAGGTCCGCTTCCGGCGCGGCTTCAATGACGAGCGCTAGCTTCGTGGCGGGTTCAGCGAGGCCGACGGCAGCTTCAGGCGAGGCGAATTGCGCGCCGTCAATAATGTCGCCCCAGTGAATCAGCTCGGCGAGCGGCTTGGCGTCAAATTCGAATTTCTCCGACGCGATGGTGGCGAGAAATTTGGTGCAGGACTTGTAGGCGGGATCGTAAAACTTTTTACCGGAATGATCGTGGCGGAAATGCTCGGCGTCTTCGGGCTTCAAGAACGCGCTTTGGTGATGGTCGAACCACCAGGTGAGTTGCGGGGAACTGGAATACTTGAAGTCCACGATGGCGTTTTCGTCGCCGTCAAAGGTGCCGTCTTCAAAGGGCTGAGAGGCTTTATGGGTCATCCCCGTATAGAAAAATTCGGCTGCGGGATTGATGCGCTCCTTATAGAAACGGGAAAAGATGGCGGCAGAAGAAGCTCCGTCAAAGCATTTATCGTGGAAGCAAACCCGGACTTTCAATTCCCTCTCCTGGCGAGACCGCCGCGGAAAAGAAAGCCGCGTGCGGGAAAGCCAATAAAGATGGACGTTCAGTTCGCAGTTGTCAATAGCTAAGGGATGCGGGGTGAGCGCGGTTCATGGGTGCAGGCGAAAAATGTCAGGACTTGCCGAAGAGTTGGTCGGCCAAATCGGCGGCAATGGGCACGCGGAACCTTTCGCCCTGGTAGGCCTTGATCATCAGCAATACCCAAAGGACAAACTCGAGGATGTAGACCAGCGACCGGAGACCAAATCCAAAAGGAAAAGCGCCAGCAATGAAGACCATGCGCAATGCGATGAGTACGATGGTGAGGCCGCCGAAGACCACGATGGATTGCGCGGCGTGAAACCGCACGAACGGGCGCTTGTCAATTAAAAAGAAGATCAGGCCAGTGACCCAGCCGAGCACGTAGCAGAGCAAGCCTGCGACGTTTTCAGCAATCCCCGAGGTGCCAGAAGGCGCAGAGGAGATGCCAGCAGGTGCGGCTGCTCCGGGGGCGGATTGCTGGGCGCCGCAATTTGGACAGAATCCGACGTTGTCACCGACACTGGCTCCGCACTTTGTGCAATGTGGCATTGAGCGCCTCCCGAGGCGAGCTTACAACGAGCCGAGGATGTTGGGCGGAGACTAACAAAACAGCGATGCAGCAGCAAGCGCAAAGGCAAGTGGCTAGCGGCGCTGCGCCGGGTGGTCACACAAGGCCTTCCCCGGGCATGAGAATTTTGGGCCGATGTTATACTGTGGTTTCGCTGCGGAAGTGGCGGAATTGGCAGACGCGCCAGCCTTAGGAGCTGGTGGCCGAAAGGCCGTAGGGGTTCGAGTCCCTTCTTCCGCACTTTTGAACTGCTCTGCGCTGATCGCCCGCGAGGGATCTCGGACTATAGACCGATTTTGCCTAGCATGCCGCTTAGGCGGGTGAGTTCTACCTCGGCTTCGAGGATTTCCGGCTTCAGCTTTTCTTCGAGGTCGTGGCCTAGTTTGCGGGCTTGTTCGCGCAGTGCAGCAAGTTTTTGCGTCATGGCCTCGTGTTCGCGGACCAGGCGTTCTGTTGATTCGTCTTTTTCGGCTGGCATTATTTTCTCCTGGTGGAGAGTATAGCGCGGGTTTGACGCGAACCCGCAGGTTAGCGCGGGATCGAAGTTGACGCGGGTTTATAAATTCCTTATACTTGAGATTCACTTGCGGCGGTTTCTCGCCGCACTTCCCTGCCAGCCTCGCTCGCGAGCTTCGAACCGGTGAAAGGCAGATTGGAACCAGGGTGTACCGCAGTGCTCCCCTGAAAAGATCCCATGACAGAGACAACTTGCAAGCGTGAGATCGAGCTGGAAATTCCAGCCGAGAATGTGTCGAAAGCGACCGAGAAAGTAGCGCGCGACCTGGCACGCGTGGCGCGGATTCCGGGATTCCGTCCGGGGAAAGCGCCGGTGACTTTGATTCGCCGGCGGTTTGCGGACGACATTCAAGGCGAAGTGCTGCAATCGCTGGTGCCGGAATACCTAGAGAAGGCGCTCGATGAGAAGAAACTCGTTCCAGTGACGCGGCCCGAAGTGGATAAGGTGGAATTCAAGGAAGGCGAACCGCTGAAGTTCCGCGCCGTATTCGAAGTGCTGCCGGAGTTCGAGCTGGGCGAGTACAAGGGCCTGGAAGTTCAAGTGGATGCGGTGGAAGCGGGCGACGCGCAAGTGGATAAAGTGGTGGAGGAGATGCGCGACCGCGCGGCTACGTTCGTCCCAGTGGAAGGACGTGTGGCGAAAGACGGCGATTTCGCGCTGATCAAGCTTTCGGGAATGCCGGAGGGCGGCGGCGAACCGGTGGAAGCCGACAACATAATGTGCCACATCGGCGCCGAAGAGACGCTGGAAAGCTTCACCGAAAATCTGCGCGGAGCGAATCCAGGCGAGACCAAGAAGTTCCAGTCGAAATATCCCGACGATTACCCCGATCAGAAACTCGCGGGCAAGACGTACGACTACTCAGTGGAAGTCCTCGCGATCAAAGAGAAGAAGCTGCCGGAAGTGAATGACGAATTCGCGAAGGATGCGGCGGGAGAAGCGGGCGGAGTGACCACCGTCGCGGAGTTGCGCAAGAAAATCCTGGAAAACCTGGAAGCGGCGAAGGAAGAGCAGCAATCGTCGCAAGGGCGCGAAAAGATCCTGGAAGCGCTGGTGAAGAAGCATGATTTTCCGGTCCCCGAAGCGCTGGTGGAGCATCAGATGGATGTGCGGCTGGAACGGACGGTGCGCTCACTGACGGCACAGGGTGTGGATCCGCGGGCGGTAAATGTGGATTGGGTGTCGCTGCGGCGGCGCCAGCATGACCGGGCGGTGGATGACGTGAAGGCGGAGCTGCTGCTGGACCGCATCGCGGATGCGGAAAAAATCGAAGCGACCGACGAAGACGTCGAGAAAGAGATTAGTGCGCTGGCGGAACGCAGTGGCGAATCGGCAACGGCGTTGCGGGCTCGCTTGACAAAGCAAGGAGCGCTCGATAGGATGAAATCGAAGTTACGTAGCGACAAAACAATCGAGTGGCTCTACCGCAATACCCGAATCGAGACGACAGCCAAACGTGAAGCGTAATACCTGGTTCGGGTTCCTCAGCGCGCAAAGATACTTCCAATGAGACAAACAGACGACGCAAGTCCGCGTGCCACAACGCTGGTCCCGATGGTGGTCGAACAGACCAACCGGGGCGAGCGAGCTTACGATATTTATTCCCGGCTGCTGAAAGATCACATTATTTTTATCGGCACGCCGATTGATGACCACGTCGCCAACCTGGTGACGGCGCAGCTTTTGTTTTTGGCGTCGGAAGATCCCGAAAAGGACATCTCGGTGTACATCAATTCACCGGGCGGTTCGATTTCGGCGGGGATGGCGATCTACGACACGATGCAGTTCGTGCGGCCCGATGTGGTGACGTACTGCATCGGCCAGTCCGCTTCGATCGCGGCCGTCTTGTTGGCGTCTGGGACGCCGAAAAAGCGCTATGCGCTGCCGAATTCTCGCGTTTTGATTCATCAGCCGTGGATGTCCGGCTTGTCGGGGCAGGCGACGGACATTGATATCCACGCGAAAGAGATCATCCGGACGCGGGAAGCGCTGAACAAGCTGCTGGCCGGCCATACGGGCCAGCCGCTGGAAAAAATCGAGCGCGACGTTGAACGTGATTTCATCATGACCGCGGAGCAGGCCAAGGCCTATGGCATCGTGGACGAAATTATTACGAAGCACAGGTAATCGCGTTCCAAAGGGTTAGTATCGAAGCCGATGATTCCCTGCCTCTGGCGTGCATTCCGTTTTACAATGGTAGATACTTTCGTCAGGGGCGTGGTGCAATCCGATTCAAGGGAGCCTAATCAGTGAAACGGTTCACACCAGAAGAGCCGTTACGCTGTTCCTTCTGCCATAAAACGCAGGAGCAGGTGGAGAAATTGATCAGTTCTCCATCGGAATATCCGCGCTCGTACATTTGCAACGAGTGCGTGGGCGTCTGCCAGCAGATACTGGAAGACGAGAAGCGCGAGCAGTCCAGTCCGGCAAATCGCCGGCTGCCGCGTCCTCCGGAGATCAAAGCGTTCCTCGACGGGTATGTGATCGGGCAGGATAAGACTAAGAAAAAGCTCGCGGTCGCGGTTTACAACCACTACAAGCGCATTTTCCTGAACAAGCAGCCGGGCGACGTGGAACTGGCGAAGTCGAACATTCTGCTGGTTGGCCCTACCGGCACCGGCAAGACGCTGATGGCGCAGACGCTTTCGCGGATGTTGGACGTGCCGTTCGCGATTGTGGACGCGACTACGCTGACTGAAGCCGGGTACGTTGGCGAAGACGTCGAAAATATCATCTTGAAGCTCTTGCAGGCCGCCGACGGAGACGTCCAAAAGGCCCAGCAAGGCATCATATACATAGACGAGATTGACAAGATCTCGAAGAAAGACGAGAACCCTTCGATTACCCGCGACGTTTCCGGGGAAGGTGTGCAGCAAGCGCTGCTGAAGATTCTGGAAGGGACTGTCGCGAACGTGCCGCCGCAGGGTGGCCGCAAGCATCCGCACCAGGAATTCACGCCGGTGGACACGACCAACATCCTGTTCATCTGCGGCGGGGCTTTCGTGGGGCTTGAGAAAATCATCGAGCGGCGCGTGGGGCATAAGTCGCTGGGGTTCCAGGCGGACGCGCAGGTTACGACCACTTCTCGGCGCAACATTGAAATGCTGGAGCAGGCGCAGCCGACCGATTTGATTCGCTACGGCCTGATCCCGGAATTTGTGGGGCGCTTGCCGGTTGTGGGCGTGCTGAGCGATCTGGATAAATCGGCGCTCGTACGCATCCTCACCGAGCCGAAGAATGCGCTGGTGCGGCAGTATCAGCGTCTTTTTGAGTTCGAGAATGTCCGGCTGCGGTTTACGGATGATGCGCTGGATACCGTCGCGGAACTGGCGCTGCAGCGCAAAGTGGGCGCGCGCGGTTTGCGCATGATCCTGGAAGATTTGATGCTGGAGATGATGTATCACCTGCCGGCGCAGCGAAAGTTGCGTGACTTTGTGGTGACGGCGGACATGGTGAAGGGCCGCGAAATTAATTGGAGCTTGCTGGAAAAGGCTGGCTAACTTTCAGAAGTGACATTTACAGGGTCTAAGGGGACTTGATGTTCAACCGGGAAAAATCCGAAATTAAGCGCGTGCCGATGATGCCGGTGCGGGAAATGGTTATTTTCCCGGAGATGATGCACCCATTCATCGTGGGGCGCGAAGCTTCGGTGCGCGCGCTAGAAGACGCGCTGGCAGGCGACAAGAAGATCTTTCTGGTGACGCAGCATGATGCGTCGGTGGACGACCCCAAGCCTGAAGAGATCTACCAGGTGGGAACGCTCGCGAACATCGTGCAGAGCGTGAAGTTGCCGGACGGCAACATCAAAGTGCTGGTGGAAGGCACCGAGCGCGCCAAAATAGTACAGATCACGAGCGAAGAAGGCTTTTTCCGCGCTTCGATCCGCGTGGTGACCTCCAAGACCGAGCCTTCCCCGCAACTGCAGCAGGCTTCCGAGCGTGTTACCGGGCTTTTCGAGCAATACGTGAAACTCTCGCAGAGCCTGAATTACGACACCATGATCGCGGCCGTGCGCGTCGAAGACGCGGGCAAGCTTTCCGATGCGATCTCCGCGAACCTGCAGATTCCCGTCGAAGAAAAGCAGGAGTTGCTGGAGCTCTTCGAGCCGCTGGAGCGCCTGAACCGCATCGCGGACATTCTGGAAGTCGAGATCGAAAAGCTGAACGTGGACCGCTCGATCAATACACGCGTGAAGCGCCAGATGGAGCGCGCGCAGAAAGAGTATTACCTCAACGAGAAGCTCAAGGCCATTCAGAAGGAACTGGGCCGCGGCGAAGCCAACGAAATCGAGCAGCTCAAGAAGAAGATCGAAACTTCCGGCATGCCAGAAGGGCCACAGGAAAAGGCGATGCAGGAACTGAAGCGGCTGGAAATGATGCCGCCGATGTCCGCCGAATCCACCGTGTCGCGGAATTACCTGGATTGGCTGCTGGCGGTGCCGTGGAAGAAGCGCTCCAAGGAAATTCGCGACATCAAACGCGCCGAGCAGATTCTTTCCGAAGACCATTACGGCCTGGAAAAGATCAAGGACCGCATTCTGGAATACCTCGCGGTGCGCCAGCTGGTGAAAAACCCGAAAGGCTCGATTCTTTGCTTCCTCGGGCCTCCAGGAGTCGGTAAGACGTCTCTCGCGATGTCCATCGGTCGCGCCACGGGACGCAAATTCGTGCGCGTTTCACTGGGCGGCGTGCGCGACGAGGCTGAAATTCGCGGCCACCGGCGCACCTACATCGGCGCTCTGCCCGGCCAGATTATCCAGATGATGCGCAAGGCCGGCACCACGAACCCCGTGTTCGTGCTGGATGAAGTGGACAAGATGTCCATGGATTTCCGCGGCGACCCATCGGCGGCGCTGATGGAAGTGCTGGATCCGGAACTGAACCACGCCTTCACTGACCACTACCTGGATGTTGAATACGATCTTTCGAAGGTGATGTTCGTGTGCACGGCCAACGTGCTGCACACGATTCCGCAGCCACTGCAGGACCGCATGGAGGTGCTGCGCATTCCCGGTTACACCGAGCAGGAAAAACATCAGATTGCCACGCGCTACCTGATTCCCAAGCAGCTCGAAGCCACGGGCTTAAGCAAGGAACAGCTGAAATTCGGCGACGAAGCGATCAAGAATACGATTCGCCACTACACCCGCGAAGCGGGCGTGCGCAACCTGAACCGCGAGCTTGCCAACATTTCTCGGAAAGTCGCGCGCAAAGTGGTGACCGAAGGCAAAAACGTCGCCGTGGAAGTGACTCCCGAGAACCTGAACGAGTTTCTGGGCATCCTTAAATTCCGCGATTTCTTTGCGGAGAAGAAGAACGAAATCGGCCTGACCACCGGTCTCGCCTGGACCGAAGTAGGCGGCGAAGTGCTGTCCACCGAAGCCACCATCATGCAAGGCAAGGGGCGTCTCACGCTGACCGGGAAACTGGGCGACGTGATGCAGGAGTCGGCGCAAGCGGCGATGAGTTACGTGCGCTCCCGCAGCCACCTGTTCAGCCTGCCCAAGGATTTCTACCGGCACATTGACATCCACATGCACGTGCCGGAAGGCGCGATCCCGAAAGACGGCCCGTCCGCCGGAATCACGATCTGCACTTCGATCGTCAGCGCGCTGACGCTGATTCCGGTGCGCTGCGATATCGCCATGACCGGCGAGATCACCTTGCGCGGCAAGGTGCTGCCCATCGGCGGCGTGAAGGAAAAGCTGCTGGCGGCGCACCGCCTCGGCCTGCGCACCATTATTCTGCCGAAAGATAATGAAAAAGATCTTGCGGATATCCCGCAGGAAATCCAGGCGCAAATGTCCATACACTTTGTGGAATCCATGGACGAAGTATTGCAGATTGCGCTGGAGCATCCGCTGCCGATTCCCGGCCACCCACCGGTTGCAGGAGTCGAACCCAAGTTCGGCGCGGACGTCGCGCAGGACAACGAACTAACCAATTGAAACCCTCTGGTCCTTCCACATATTGATCAGCAGGCTCGGTTCCGCGGCCAGGGGATTGCGATTGTCTGTGGTTTTCCCGTATGTGATTTAGAGAGTGCGGCTGGTTCGATTTTGCGCCCGCCCGTGGACTATTCAGAAATCAATCTGCCTGAAAACCAGGCTTGAGAAGGAACGAACTCGATGAGCATTAGCCTTGCAGAACTGAAAGACAAGAATATTACCGACCTGGCGAAAATCGCCAAGGAGCTGAACATTCCCGGCGCCTCGGGCATGCGCAAGCAGGAGTTGATCTTCCAGATCCTGCGCGCCCAGACGGAAAAGAACGGGTTGATCTTCTCAGAAGGCGTGCTGGAATGCCTGCCGGACGGATTCGGATTCCTGCGCGCGCCGGAATATAACTATTTGCCGGGGCCGGACGATATCTATGTGTCGCCGTCGCAAATCCGCAAATTCGACCTGCGCACCGGCGATACCGTTTCGGGGCAAGTGCGGCCGCCGAAGGATGGCGAGCGCTATTTCGCGTTGATCAAGGTGGAAGCGGTCAATTTCGAGGATCCCGAGGTCGCGCGCAACAAGATTTTCTTCGACAACCTGACGCCGCTATACCCGCAAGAGCGGATCAGGCTGGAGACGACCAAGGAAAATCTGACGGGGCGGGTGCTGGACATGCTTTGTCCTATCGGCAAAGGGCAACGCGGACTGATTGTGGCGCCGCCGCGGACTGGTAAGACGATGATGTTGCAGTCGGTGGCCAACTCCGTCACCACGAACCACCCTGAAGTGGCCCTGATCGTGCTCCTAATCGACGAGCGCCCGGAAGAAGTCACCGACATGCAGCGGACGGTGAAGGGCGAAGTGATCAGCTCGACGTTCGATGAGCCGCCGCAACGGCACATTCAAGTGGCGGAGATGGTGCTGGAAAAGGCCAAGCGGCTAGTGGAGCACAAGCGCGACGTGGTGATACTGCTGGACTCGTTGACGCGCCTGGGCCGCGCTTATAACGCGGTGACGCCGCCATCGGGCAAAGTGCTTTCCGGCGGTATTGACGCGAACGCCTTGCAGCGCCCGCGGCGCTTCTTTGCGGCGGCGCGCAACGTGGAAGAGGGTGGCTCGCTCACGATCATCGCCACCGCGTTGATTGACACCGGCAGCCGCATGGACGACGTGATTTTCGAAGAGTTCAAAGGCACCGGCAACATGGAAATCAACCTGGACCGCCGGCTGGTGGATAAGCGCGTGTTCCCGACGATTGACATCAACCGTTCCGGAACGCGCAAAGACGAATTGCTGCTGCCAGCGGACGAATTGAACCGCATCTGGGTGTTGCGCAAAGTGCTCAGCCCGCTATCTACCGTTGAAGCCATGGAACTGCTTTTGGGCCGCCTCTCGAAAACGAAAACGAACGGCGAATTCCTGGCCTCGATGTCGAGTCCGGCATAAGTTGAAACTGTAGCTGCATCACGGGGCCCGCGCCCCTTGCTTTCCCCTTCCCGCGGTAATGCACCCGCCTTGAGCGGGAAGGAGCAGCACACTTGAAGCGATTTCTCGCTCGCCAGCCCATCTTCAATTGCGAACGCGCGGTGTACGGCTACGACCTCCTGTACCGTTCTGGTGCAGGGAACTACTACGATGCGCCCAATATCGACATGGCCTCCGCCTCGGCCGTGGATAGCTTGTTGCTTTTTGGAATTGACCGGCTCACTCCCGGATGCCGGTCGTTCATCAATTGCACGCGCGATTTCCTGGTCCGCGATTTCGCCACCATGCTTCCCAAAGACCGCGTGGTGCTGGAAATGCTCGAGACCATGGAAATTGACGACGAAGTGCTCGCAGCGTGCCGCCGGCTAAAGCAGACCGGCTATCTTCTGGCGCTCGACGATTTCCTGGACCGCCCGGACTGGCAGCCACTGGTGGCGCTCGCGGATTTCATCAAGGTGGATCTGCTGGCGACCGCGCCCGACGACCAGCTGCGGCTCGCCCGCGAATACGCGCCCCGGAAAATCCGCATGCTCGCGGAAAAGGTGGAAACCTACGAAGATTTCCATCGCACGCAGCAATGGGGCTACACCTACTTTCAAGGATTCTTTTTCAGCCGGCCGGAAATGCTCTCGCGGCGGGACATCCCCGCCAACAAAATGAATTACTTGCTGGTGCTGCAAGCCGTCAATCGCGAGGAAATGGACATTGGCGACGTGAGCGACAAAATCAAATCCGAGGCGTCGCTCAGTTTCCGTCTGCTGCGTTACCTGAATTCACCGGCGTTTCCCTTGATCGTGGAAGTACACTCGATTCCACACGCTCTTTCCCTGCTGGGTGAACGCGGCGTGCGCAAATGGGTTTCCATGATTGCGGTGGCTTGCATGGCCGAAGGCAAACCAACGGAGCTGGTTGCGCTGCCTCTGATGCGCGCGCGATTCTGCGAATTGCTGGGCGCTCGCGCCGGGAAGCCGGAATCCGCGAACGATCTTTTTCTGCTGGGCCTTTTGTCGGCCATGGATGCGATTCTGGATATGCCCATGTCCGAAGTGCTGAAGGAAATTGCCATTGGCGCGGAGATCCGCAACGCGCTGCTGGGGAAATCAAACGGTTTGCGCAAAATTTTGGATTTGGTGATGAATTATGAGCGCGGCAATTGGGACGAAATCAGCCGGGAGGCCCGGAGCCTGGGAATCGCGGATGAAGTGATCACCGAGCGTTATCTGGAATCGGTGGATTGGGCGCAGCAGGTTCTGTCGGGACATAGCGTGGCGGAATTAAAGCCGGCCTAGGGCTGGGGCTGTGAGCCTGGCGCGGCGAGCGCGGCAGGATGCATCGCTAGGCGGTTCTGGCGCTCGCGCCCGCCTGGTTTTGCGCCAGCATTACCACGAGGCGCGCTACTTCTTCCGGGTCCATCGCGGAGCTATCCACTACCACGGCGTCGGCTGCTCGGACGAGCGGCGAAGTGGCGCGACCCTGGTCGCGGCGGTCGCGTTCGCGGATTTCCTCGAGAGTGCGTTGCAAGTCAATCGCATCGCCCTTTTGCCGATGTTCGCGCCAGCGTCGTTCGGCGCGCGTCTCCGGCGAGGCGGTGAGGAAAATCTTCAGCTGCGCGTCGGGAAAGACGACGCTACCGATGTCGCGCCCTTCCATCACGACTCCGCCCTGCTCGCCGGCGCGGCGCTGTTCGGCGACCAGGACGTGCCGGACGCCGGGGTTGACGGCGAGTTTCGATGCCGCTTGCGATACTTCCGGGGTGCGAATCGCGGTGGTCACATCTTCATGATCGAGGAAAACTCGCTGGCTGCCGTCCTCCGCGCGCAAATCAATGCGCGTGTCGCGAGCCAGGGCGACCAGCTTTTCATCGGCCGGTTCGAGCGCAACGCCTCGCCGCAGCGCTTTGAGCGCGAGCGCGCGATACATCGCGCCGGTGTCCACGTACACGTAGCCGAGCATCTGGGCGACGCGGCGCGCGAGCGTGCTTTTGCCCGAGCCTACGGGACCGTCAATCGCGATGATCAATTTTTGCAAGAAGCCGCCTGCCGGCATTTCGGCAAATTCATATTCGCTTGAACGCTTTTTCGATTTCGCGCACGGAATAGCGCAGCACCACTGGGCGCCCGTGCGGACAGCTCATGGGGTATTCGGTCTTCGCGAGTTCGCCGAGCAGCCATTCCATTTTTGTGACGTCGAGCGGGGTTTTGACCTTGATGGCGGCGTGGCAGGAAGTGGACGCGGCTATTTTGGCTTGCAGCGAATCGATCGAGATGGCCTGATTTTCGCGCGCGATTCCGTCCAGGATTTCGTAGAGCAGCTTTTCCGCGTCGCCGCTGGTGATGCCCGCGGGCGCGGCCTGGATGGCGACGCTGCGCGCGCCCATCAGTTCCGCTTCGAAGCCGTTGGCGCGCAGTTCTTCCGCGATCTGCTCGAAAATCGCCAGTTGCCGCGGATTCAATTCGACGATCAGCGGAACGAGCAATCGCTGGCCGCCCAATTCGCCTTCGCGGCGGGCGCGCAAATGCTGTTCGAAAAGCACGCGCTCGTGGGCTACGTGCTGATCAATGATCCAGAGGCCTTCGCTATTCACCGCTACGATGAAGCTGCTGTTGACCTGACCCAGCGGCTTCAGGTCGGCGATGTCCTCGACGCTCGGAAGTGTACCGGGCGCGGTGGCGGCGCTGGCATCGCCGTTCGCGTCAGCGATCACGTCCATGATCGGCGGCGTGTTTCCCGGCGTGCCGAAGGAAAAATCCGACGCGCTCGAGGGATCGAATTGGAAACGCTGCGGGATGGGGAGGTCGGGCGCGCCTGTCAGCTCAAAGCGCTCGACGACACCGGTGACGTCGCCAAAGGATGTGGGAATCACGGCGCGCGGAGGGCCGGGTGCCGCGCCGGGCTGGGCTCCCGAAATTCCAGACGTCAGAAAGGCGGGATCAATTGCTGCCGCTCCGGCAGGATACGCCGTGCTGCTGCCGTTTGGTGCTGTGTTGCCAGTAGCGGCCGCTGCGCGCGTGGCGGGAAAACCAGGAATGGGCCGCGCGGCGGACAGCGCCTGGCGCAACGTGTCGCGCGTGAAATCGTGAATGAATTGCGGATGACGAAAACGCACTTCGATTTTTGCGGGGTGGACGTTGACGTCCACTTCTTCGTAAGGCATATCGAGGAAGAGCAGCACGACCGGAAAAACTCCCGGCGGAACGATGTTGCGATAGGCTTCGCTGATGGCGTGGAGCAGCAAGCGATCGCGCACCAGGCGGCGATTGACGAAAATGTAGATGCCATTGCGATTGCTGCGCTGGACTTCGGGCCGCGACGTGAATCCGCTCACGCGGAGAGTGGCTTCGCGTTCGCCGGCCTCGAGCGGCGGCTCGGTGATGGCGCCGCGCACCGGCGCTTCGGCCGTCGGAATTTCCGTGAGTTCATCGAGCGCCTGGCGGCCGAAGATTTGGTACACGCGGTCCGCCAGCTTCTCCACCGGCGCGCAGTTCAGGATTTCCTGCGAAGGAGTCTTCAGCAGAAACTGGCGGTCGGGATGCGCGAGGGCGTAATGCGTGACGAGCGAGGCGATATGCCCCAGCTCGGTGGTTTCCGATTTCAGAAATTTGCGCCGCGCGGGGACGGCATAGAAAATATCGGCGACGCTGATGGAGGTTCCCACCGGCACGCCGGCGGGCTTCACGCCGAGGAGTTTGCCGCCGGCAAATTCGATGCGGGTGCCTTCGTTTTCTTCGGCGTCGCGCGTTTCGAGAAGCAGCCGCGAAATCGCGGCGATCGAGGGTAACGCTTCACCGCGAAAGCCGAGCGTGGCGATCGAGAGGAGATCTTCGGCGTTGCGCAGCTTTGAGGTGGCGTGGCGCTCGAAGGCGAGCAGCGCATCGTCGTGATTCATGCCGCAGCCGTCGTCGATTACACGGATCAGGCGCTTGCCGCCGGATTCCGTTTCGATCCGAATCGAGCGCGCGCCGGCGTCCAGCGCGTTTTCGAGCAGCTCTTTTACTACCGACGCCGGGCGTTCGACTACTTCACCCGCCGCGATTTTATTGGCTACATTTTCGGCCAGGATGCGGATGCGGCTCACGGAGTGTGTCCCGGCGAATGCGGATGCGAGGGGCCCGGATCTGGATGGCCGGAGAGATAATCCGCGCGGGCTTCATCTTCCGTCTTCTTATCTTCCTGGGACATGCTGCGCAGGAAAATACGAGTGCCAAACAAGCTGGCCATGAACACCAGCACGATCAGGGACACTCCAAACCACATGGGAAACGACGGCATCTGCACCATCACCAGAAAAATGAATCCGATCGTGACGCCCATGCCGAGCAAGACCATGAATTGCACGCGCAAACTTAGTTTGTGCATGCTGCGGACGAGCAGGAAGACACACAGAAGAGCAGCAATTGAAATGCCAATGAGCGAGGGATATGACATTAGGCTCCCTTCTTCGAGGACGCTCCTGTAACCGTCTCTTTTATCGCGATTCCCAAATCGTTCAGCTGGTCAGTTCCGACTTCTGACGGCGAATCGGCCATCAAGTCCTGGGCAGCAGTCGTCTTGGGAAATGCGATTACTTCACGAATGGATTTTTCACCGGCCAGCAGCATCACCACGCGGTCGAGGCCCAGCGCGATGCCGCCGTGCGGCGGTGTTCCGTAGGTGAGCGCATCGAGAAAGAAGCCGAAGCGCTGGCGGGCTTGCTCGTCGCTAAGGCCGAGGGCTTTGAACATGCGGGCCTGCACGTCCTGGCGATGGATTCGTATGCTGCCGGAGCCGAGTTCGACGCCATTCAGGACCAGATCATAACCCTTCGAACGGCATTCCCATGGCGCGGTTTCGAGCTTATCGAGATCTTCTTCGAATATGCCGGTGAACGGGTGTTGCGCGCTGACCCAGCGCTTTTCGTTTTCGCTCCATTCGAAGAGCGCGAAGCCGGTGATCCAGAGGAATTCCCATTTGCTGCGGTCGATCAGATTCAGCTTGTCGCCGAGATAGAGGCGAATCTGGCCGGCAACGCCGAGCGAAGTGTCATTGTGCGCGATTTGATCTTTGGCGGCGACCGCGACGATTAAATCTCCCGTTTTTGCGCCAACAGCTTCGGCGAGTTTCTTCAGCCCGTCCGCGCCGAGCGTTTTTTCCAGCTGCGAGCTGATTCCCTCGGCCGTAATTTTTGCGGTATAGACGCCGCGCGCGCCGGCGGACTTTCCGATTTCGCCTAGTTCATCGAGCTGTTTTCGCGACCATGCGGCAGCACCGGGCGCGACGACGGCTTGCACGTTGCCTTCGAAATGAATCGTCGCGCGTGCGGGCTCGAAGAACTCCGTGACGTTGTGCAATTCCATCCCGAAACGTAGATCGGGCTTGTCCGAGCCATAGCGGCGCAGCGCTTCTTGATAATCGAGATGGCGGAACGGGCCTATTACGTGCGCTCCGACAACTTCTAGGGCGCGGATCATGACGCGCTCGATCACCTCGAAAATATCCTGTTGGCGCGGGAAGGACATCTCGAGGTCCAGCTGCGTGAATTCCGGCTGGCGATCGGCGCGCAGGTCCTCGTCACGGAAGCAGCGCACGATTTGGAAATAGCGGTCCATGCCGGAAATCATCAGGATCTGCTTGAAGATTTGCGGCGATTGCGGCAGCGCATAGAACTGGCCGTGATGCACGCGGCTGGGGACGAGGTAATCGCGCGCGCCCTCGGGTGTCGAACGCGTCAACATTGGAGTTTCAATTTCAAAAAAACCGAGTTCATCGAGAGTTTGGCGCATCTCGAATAAAATGCGATGGCGCAGTTCAATATTGCGATGCGGGCGCGGGCGGCGCAGATCGAGATAACGGTGGCGCAGGCGCGTTTCTTCGCTCGCGGTCACTTCGTCTTCGATCTGGAATGGCGGCGTCTTGGAATTGTTCAGGATGTGCAGGCGCGTGGCCATCACTTCCACCTCGCCCGACGGAATTTCTGGATTCGACTTCTGCCTGCGAATCACTTTTCCTTCGACGGCCGCCACGAATTCGGCGCGAAGCTCTTCGGCCTTTTTGTGCGCTTCGGAATGCAGCTCTTTATTGAAAACGATTTGCGCAATTCCGGCGCGATCGCGCAGGTCAATGAAGATCAATTGGCCGAGGTCGCGGCGGCGATGCACCCAGCCCATGAGGACGACGTCTTTATCGGCGTCGGATGCGCGCAGGTCGCCGGCGTAATTTGTGCGTTTCAGGTTTCCGAGAGTGTCGAGCAAGATCGAGTTCCCTTCCGTTTGCGTGCGCTTACCGCTGGTTTCCCGCGCTCGCGGGCTGCGATCAGCCTCGCGTGCCGCGCTTTTCGGATTCCAGATATTCTAGCAGGTCGTATTCGGAAAGCTTCTTCTGATCGCCGTCCGCGAGGCGCTTCAGCGTAAACGTGCCGGAGGCGACTTCGTCAGTGCCGATGATCAGAGCGTAGCGCGCGCCGAGTTTATCAGCGAGATTGAGCGACTTCTTGAATTTCATTTCTTCGGCGGGAAGCTCGACGGAAAGCCCTTCCCCACGCAGCTTTCGGGCGATCGCCACGGCGGCAGGGTAAGTTGATTGATCCATCCATGCGACGAAAACATCCAGGCCAGGAAGCTGGGGCAAATTGCCGGATTCCTGGATCGACAGAATGGCGCGATCGCTGCCGATGGCAAAGCCAATGCCTTTCGTCGGAGGTCCGCCGAGCAATTCGACCAAGCCGTCATAGCGCCCGCCGCCGCAGACGGCATTCTGCGAGCCGAGGCCTTCAGCGGTGACTTCGAATGTCGTGCGCGTGTAGTAATCGAGGCCGCGGACGAGGCGCCAGTTTTCTTCGTACGTGATTCCGCGCAACTTGAGTTCGTCTTTCAGATTGGCGAAATGCTCGCGGCAGTCGGCGCAGAGATGGTCCGAGATCCGCGGCAGCTTCGCGATGATCTCCTGCTCGTGCGGCAATTTCGAATCGAGGACACGCAGCGGATTTGTTTCGATGCGCCGCTGGCTATCTGGGCCGAGTTGGTCTTTCACCTTGCGCAGTTCTTCGCGCAGCAATTCGACGTATTGGGGGCGGCAATTCTTGTCGCCGATGGAATTGACGTAGAGCGTTGTACGCGTGAGGCCCACTCGCTTCAAGAAAACGAGCAGCATTTCGAGCAGCTCGGCGTCAATGGCAGGCGCGTCCGATTGTCCTAAACTTTCCGCGTTCACCTGATAGAACTGGCGGTAGCGGCCCTTCTGCGGGCGCTCGCGCCGGAACATCGGCCCGATGCAGTAAAGCTTCACATTTCCGGGCAGCGCTTGCATATTGTGCTCGATATAAGCGCGCATCGTGCTGGCTGTTGCTTCGGGGCGCAAAGATACTTGCTCGCCTAGCTGCGATGACTCTTCCGCGTCGTTTGCCGAGCCATGAAAGCCTTCTCCGAGGCGAAACGTGAACATCTCCTTGGAAACGATATCGGTTTCGGCTCCCACGGAACGAGCAAACAAGTCCGTTTGCTCGAAGATCGGGAGACGGATTTCACGGAAATTGTAGGATTCGAAGACCTCGCGCGCGCTATTTTCGAACCAATTCCACAATGAGGAATCGGGTGGCAGGATATCGCGTGTGCCTTTGATGGCGCCGAACTGCTTCTTCTCGCTCACTGCGCGGCCTCGGACCGGTATGTTTCCTTGTATTCGACGTAGCGGCGGGCGTAGGCGTCAATCGAATCGAGGTCCTCGGCGGCTAGTGCGCGACGGAGCTTCGCTGGTTGGCCCATCATCAGGCTACCCGGTGGAACGATGGTGCGCTCGGGTACGAGCGTACCTGCCGCGATGATCGAGCCGGTGCCGATCACCGCGCCGTTCAGGATGATGCAGCCCATGCCGATGAGGCAGCGCGATTCGATGGTGCAGCCGTGCAGCGTGACGCTGTGGCCGACGGTGACGTCGTCGCCGAGCACCACGGGATTGGTACCGCGCATGCCGTGCAGTACCGAGCCATCCTGAATGTTCGTACGCGCGCCGATGCGAATGTAATGAACGTCGCCGCGCACGACGGCGCAGGGCCACACGCTGGAATCTTCGCCGATGACCACGTCGCCGATGATAACGGCTTGCGGGTCAATATAGGCGCTGAGCGCGATCTGGGGCAAGCGCCCACGATAGCTGCGAATCAATTGGAAGCTCCTGAATCGAGGCAGCGCGGTGCCGCGATCACAGAATCTGCACCACCGGCGCGCCAGCCGAGGAATTCACTACGTCCAGCCGCGCGGCCACGTTGCGCGCGACCGCATACATGCTCTTTCCGCCGGGCGCGTCTTCACCAAGCGACGCGACGGGCTTGCCGGTATCCCCACCGATGCGAATTTGCGGGTCAATTTCAATTTCGCCCAGAAACGGCACACCGAACGTCTTGGCCATGTGCTGGCCTTCGCCGTGGCCGAAGACGTCAATGCGTCCATCGCAGTGCGGGCAATTGAAATAACTCATGTTCTCGACCACGCCGAGAATTTCGACGTTGACCTGGCGAAACATTTCGATGGCTTTACGCACATCGGCAAGCGCGACGATCGAGGGCGTGGTGACTACCACGGCGCCGGTGACCGACACGCTTTGAATCAGCGAGAGCTGGACGTCGCCAGTGCCAGGAGGCAAATCAATGACCAGATAGTCGAGCGCGCCCCATTGCACGCTGCGCAGAAACTGTTGCATGACGCTGTGCAGCATGGGGCCGCGCCAGACGAGCGGTTTGTCGCCTGGATTCAGCAGCCCCATCGAGATCATTTTCACGCCATAGGCTTCCACGGGGATGATGGTCTTTTCGTCCATCGCGCGCGGTTGCTCGTTGGTGCCGAGCATGACGGGGACGTTGGGCCCGTACACGTCGGCATCGAGCAGGCCGACCGTGGAGCCGAGCTTTTTGAGCGCGATTGCCAGATTTACGGCGACGGTGGTCTTGCCCACACCGCCTTTGCCGCTAGCGACGGCCACCAAATTTTTCACGCCGGGGATAGGCGCCGTCTTCGCCACTGCAGGTCCGGGGCCAGGTCCGTGAGAGTGTCCAGGAGGCATGCGAATCCTTTCGGCAAAAGCCGTACGAAGTAAGACTAGCCAGTTCGTATAATCGAGTTAAATCATAGACTGCCGGACGGCTTGCGGCAAGGCGACCCCGGTATTTCAGGATCGCGCGCGGCGGCGCAGCGTGTTGCGTCGGCGGCGCGAAAAACCTAGGATGGCGCGGCGGTTCGCTCGATCAATATCTCGCACGGCGCGCGCGCTGAGGAGACGGACGATGATCAACGGGGTGCATGCACTGTTCTATGCCAAGGACGCAGACAAGGTCCGCTCTTTCTTCAAGGATACTCTCAAGCTCGGCTCGGTGGACGCGGGCCACGGCTGGCCGATTTTCGCGTTGCCGCCCGCGGAGCTGGCGATTCATCCGACGGATGACAAGCCGCACCACGAGCTCTATCTGATGTGCGACGACATTCAAGCGACGATGAAGGAATTGCAGGCCAAGAACGTCGAGTTTACCGGCCCAGTGAAGGATCAGCGCTGGGGCTTGGTGACCGCGATCAAGGTGCCCGGAGGCGGCGAGGTAGGTCTCTACGAGCCGCGGCATCCGACGGCTCTGAACTTGAAATCGTAGAAACGCGACGGAAATTCGATTTGCAGCCGCGCTTTGCAGGAAAGCGCGCAAGCGGCTACAATACTAAACAGGGAGACGCGCGAACCTCGCAGCCGCCACACCTGCAGGCCGGGCTTTCCTATTCACGGGAGCTGAAACAGCATTCTCGCCCCCTTTGTGGGCTCGCATGCGTCTAATCCGAAAATATGGACGTTGAAAAGATCATAAATAGCGTCGTAGCGCGCTTCATCGGGACGAAGCATGAGCGCGACGTGAAAGCTTTGCAGCCGGTGGTCGAAGAGATCAACTCGCTCGAGCCGGAAATGCAAAAGCTTTCCGACGCCCAGATTACCGCGAAGACTGCCGAGCTGAAGGCCGAAGTGCAGTCGCGCATGGAAGGCCTGGAGAACGACGACCCGGACTACAAGCGGCGTTTGCAAGAGGCGCTGGAACCCGCGTTGGTGCCTGCGTTTGCCGTGGCGCGCGAAGCAGGACGCCGCACGCTGGGCATGCGCCATTTTGACGTGCAACTCATCGGCGGCATCGTGTTGCACGGGGGCAAAATTTCCGAAATGAAGACGGGCGAAGGAAAGACGCTCGTCGCCACGCTGCCCGCATATTTGAATGCGTTGACCGGCAAGGGCGTGCATATCGTCACGGTGAACGATTACCTGGCTCGCCGCGACGCGGAGTGGATGGGCCCGATTTACAAGATGCTGGGACTTTCCGTCGGCGTAATTGTGCATGATCTGGACGATGTGCAGCGCCGCGCCGCGTACGCCGCGGACATCACTTACGGCACAAATAACGAATTTGGCTTCGACTATCTGCGCGACAACATGAAGTACGACCTGGCACAGTGCGTGCAGCGCGGGCATCACTATGCGATCGTGGACGAAGTGGACTCGATTCTCATTGACGAGGCGCGCACGCCGCTGATTATTTCCGGACCAGCGGAGGAATCCACCGACAAGTACTACCGCATCGACAAAATCATCCCGAAGCTGATCCTGGATATTGATTACACGCTCGATGAGAAACATCGCACCGCGACGTTGACCGAAGAAGGCGTGGCCAAATGCGAGCAACTTCTTAGCCTCGGCAATTTGTACGATCCCGCGCACATGGAAATCATTCACCACGTCTACCAGGGTTTGCGCGCGCATACGCTTTTCACGAAGGATGTGGATTACGTCGTAAAAGACGGCGAAGTGGTGATCGTGGATGAATTCACCGGACGCCAGATGCCGGGCCGGCGTTGGTCCGACGGTTTGCACCAAGCGGTGGAAGCCAAGGAAGGCGTGAAGATCGAGCGTGAAAATCAGACGCTCGCGACCGTCACGTTCCAGAATTACTTCCGCATGTACAAAAAGCTGGCGGGCATGACCGGAACCGCCGAAACCGAGGCGCCCGAATTCGACAAGATTTACAAGCTGGAAGTTGTTGCGATTCCGACGAACAAGACGCTGATCCGCAAAGAGTTTTCCGACGTCGTCTATCGCACCGAAGCGGAGAAATTCGAAGCGGCGGTGAACGGCATTCTGCAAGAAGACGGCACGCACGCGGGCGGAGTGCGCCAGTATTACGAGAGTGGCCAGCCCGTGCTGGTCGGCAGCATCTCTATCGAGAAATCGGAAAAAATCGCGGCGCACCTGAAGAAAGCCGGCATCCCGCACCAGGTATTGAATGCCAAGCAGCACGAGCGCGAAGCGATCATCATTTCGCAAGCGGGCCGCAAGCACACCGTTACCGTTTCAACGAACATGGCGGGCCGCGGCACGGACATTTTGCTGGGTGGCAATCCCGAAGCCATGACGCGCGATTATTGCCTGAAAAATAAGCTGGCGCTGCCTTACGCGCCAGCGAGCAGCGTGATCGGCGCGCTGCCCGGTTCTGAGACTGCCGCACAGGCGGACGCCGCGATTGCCGCGGGGGGCAATGGCGCGGATGGCTCCTCTTCCAATGGAGGAAGCAGTCCCGCGATGGTGCTCTTCCAGATCGAAGGCAAAATCTTTCAGGTGCCGCTGGAGCAGTGGAAACCGATCTACGATCAATTCGCCGAGCAATGCAAAGTGGAGCACGACGAAGTGATAGCGCTGGGCGGCTTGCACATTCTCGGCACCGAACGCCACGAAGCGCGGCGCATTGACAATCAATTGCGGGGCCGCGCCGGACGCCAGGGTGATCCCGGCTCTTCGCGATTCTTTCTTTCGCTGGAAGACGATTTGTTGCGCATATTCGGCGGTGAGAAGGTGAAAGCCATGATGCACTGGCTCGGCATGACGGAAGGCGTGCCGATCGAATCGCGGCTGATCAGCAAGCGCATCGAAGGCGCGCAGGAAGCCGTGGAAGCGCAGAACTTCGAAGCGCGCAAGCACTTGCTCGAGTACGACGACGTGATGAACAAGCAGCGCGAGACGATTTACAACTTGCGCCGCTCGTTCCTGGAAGGCCGCGACCAAAAGGAATTTGTGCTGGAGCGCGCGGATGCCATCGCCAACGAACTGGTGGAGACCTATTGCCCCCGCGAGCAGCATCCGGACCAGTGGAACGTTACGCAGTTCTCGAACGAAGTATTGAACCAGTTTGGGTTCGATCCAAAGGCCGTGGGGATGGATTTCGCAGCGCTGAATTATGAAACCGTGGGCGAAACGCTGATCGAGAAGGTGCGGGCTCGCTACGAGGAAAAGGAAAAACTCTTCGGCGCGCAGACACTCCGTTGGCTCGAGCGGCATATTCTGCTGGATGTGGTGGATGGCCAGTGGAAAGACCACCTCCTGACGCTCGACCATTTGAAGGAAGGCATTGGGCTGCGCGGCTACGGGCAGATGGATCCGTTAGTCGAATTCAAGAAGGAAGCATTCACGCTTTTTGATGATTTGATGAATCGCATTGACACCGAGGCCGTGCGATTCCTGTTTCTGGTGCGTCCGGCCGAACCGACGGCGGCTCCGGCACAGACCACCTCAACCGCGCCGAAGCCAGCCGCTCCGCGTGGGCTCTCACAATATTCGCCCGAAGAAATGGAGCGTCGCCAGCGGCGCCAACAGCAGCAACTGCAATTTCAAGCGGGCGCGGCTCCAGTCGAGGCTCCCAAGCCCGTGCGCTCGGGCGCGAAAGTTGGCCGCAATGATCCCTGCCCTTGCGGCTCCGGCAAGAAGTATAAGAAGTGCCACGGCCAAGCGGCCTGACGCCGCCGCGCGGCAACCGCATCGTACTCCCCAGCATTGAACTTTTGCGCTGCCATCTACGTATCTCCTGTTTGAAAAGGCCCCAACCTGGATAGGAGGAGAGAAGATGAGAATTCGTGCACGCGCGTTCCCTGCCCTGTTAGCACTCATGTTATCGTTTGCCGCGACGATGGTCTCGCGGCCGGCGCTGGCGAGCGACGAAGGACATTTTGACCGCACGCTCGCGGTTACCGGCCCTGTGGATCTGGACGTACAAACCGGCTCCGGCGAAATTACGGTGCGCGTGGGAGATTCCGCGAAGGTGGAAGTCCACGGCCGCATCCACGCAAACCACGGATTGTTTGGGGGCGATGTCGAGCAGCACATCCACGAAATTGAGGCGAACCCGCCGATCGAACAGACAGGCAACACCATTCGCGTGGGACACATCGAGAACCGCGACTGGAAAAATAATATTTCGATCAGCTACGAGCTCGTCGTTCCGGCGCAAACGAAATTGCATTCGGAATCCGGCTCAGGCGATCAAGTGGTGGAAGGCATCAGCGGGCCTGCGGATGCCAGTAGCGGCTCGGGCAATGTGCGGCTTTCGAATATCAGGGCTGAGACACACGCGCGCACCGGCTCGGGAGACATTGAACTCAACGCGATCCATGGACCGGCGCGTGCGACGGCGGGCAGCGGCGGGATTCACGCCATCGGCATCGCAGGGGGTCTGACGGCATCCAGCGGCAGCGGTAGCGTGAAGCTTGAGCAGACAGCCGCTGGCGATGTGGAAATCGGAACCGGGTCCGGCGACGTGGAAATCAAAGGCGCGAAGGGTGCGGTGAAGGTGCAAACGGACAGCGGCAGCATCACCGCGCAAGGCGAGCCCGCCAGGGACTGGCGATTGCACACCGGCTCAGGAGATGTCAGCGTCGAGCTTCCGCCGCAAGCCGCTTTCAACTTAGTGGCTCGCACAAGTTCAGGCAGCATTGACAGCAGCCGCGAAATTGCGGTGCAAGGCAAGCTGAGCCCGCGCGAACTGCAAGGCAAAGTCGGAGGCGGCGGGCCGACGGTAGACCTGAGCACGAGTTCCGGCAGCATTCAGATTCGTTAAGAATGTTTTTGCAGAGAAATGCACGGGGTGGCGCTGCGCCACCTCATGCATTTTTCGCTTCGCAACATCGAGTGCCGCGTACGGCGAAGCATCCCTGGTCGTGTTGCTCTTTACACCTCACGTTAACTTGCATACAAAAAAAGTGTGCGCTACTCTCTCCACAACCTCGGGGTCTGTGGTGACCCGGGAAACAGGGGTGCGAGATGCCAGCCGCCGGTTCCGCCAGTTGCCAGCGGCCCGGGTGTGCGAAGCCGTCGCCTTCCGCGCTTGCCAGCACCCAGCTCTGCCTCGATCATTTCCTCGATGAAGCTTTTCTGCGCACCGACCAAGCGCTGACGCGCTGCCGTGAAGGCGACGCCCTCACGAAAGAAAGCCTCGAATGGCTGCTTTCGGATGCGCTGGCCACCGTAAAAAATCTCGAAGATAGCGCCGACGAGCCGCAGCCGGAGCAGCGCGACCGGATGCTGGAATTATTGCTGATCCTCGCGAATCTTCACGAGTATGTGGCGCACCATTCCGTGCGCGTGGAACGCCCCGCGTGAATTAAAAGGCAGCTCGCAGATTATCCTGTCTCTGCTGCAACTTTTTCGGGATGGCCACCCCATGCCGCGCACTCCCAGCCGTTAACCTCTAAGACATAGCCTGCTTGCAAAATCTCCGAAAGCAAATCAAGCTAGTGATTCCCGATTTTCGCGGAACAACACCGTGTCAGACCAGCCCAAGGATCACAATCCATTCAAACCGACGGACCCGACCATTCCCGGCGTCACGGGTAACCCAGCGCGCAGCAAGCCCGCGCCGCAGCCGCCGCGAGTAGTCCTGCCGCAATCCAGCAGGCCAGCAACGCCGGGTATGTTGAGCGCGGTTTCGCCTCAAATGTGGATGGGGGTCGTGGCGATCGTGATCGTGATTATCGCGCTGGGGATGTATTCGAAGCGACGGCCCGCCCTTGTAAGCGAGGTACGGACCGCGCCGATTCCAGACCCGGCAGACCTTCGCCCGGCACAGCCCGCCCAGGCGACCGCGAACCTTCCGCTGGGGCCCGGCCCGATTGCGACCACCGCGGAGCTGAGCAAAACGTGGTCGTCGAAGCGATTTTTGTTTCGCGCTCCGGAAACGGCGGATGATGTTCCGGCGATGGTGGTGAAGCTTCCGGGGGATGTACTGTGGGCGATCTCGATGCGCGCTCCTTTCGGCACCTGCGACTTGGAGTATGTGACCAACATGCAGAAGCTGGCGAGCCAGTATCAGCTCACGGCGGATCACCCTATGGTGGCGGACTCCTGCACGCACACTGTGTATGACCTCACGCGCTACGGTTCAGGACCGAATGGCGTGGTGCGCGGGGCGATCGTGAAAGGTGAAGGCATACGCCCGCCGATCGCCATCGAGGTGCGGGCGCGCGGCAAGGAAGTTGTGGCGACTCGCATCGAGCCCTAACGGACGTTTTGCGAAACCTGGCAGCGCCCTTCCCCCAAAATCCGCAATCCGATGATCCTGCGCTCGAATCCCGCGCTTTTTGTGGTAGGAATGCAAGTACAGCTTTGACTGGATGGCGCTTTGGCTTGCGCGCCCCTAAAATGGGCTGAATAGGTACTTGGAGGGAACCCCCTATGGCATCTGCCTGGCGCGGATTTGTCTCATTCGGCCTCATTTCGTTTCCGGTGCGCTTGTTCCCCGCGGCGCGCACCTCGCGGATTCAGCTTCACCAACTGCATAGCGTTTGCCATACGCGGCTCCGCCAGCCGCTTTTCTGCCCTGCCTGCAATCGCATGGTGGAGCGCTCCGAGGTGGTGAAAGGCTATGAGAATGAAGACGGCAAGTACGTGCTTATCGACAAGGAAGAAATAAACAAGATCACGCCCGAGCCCGGGCGGGCGATGGAGATTCTGGCGTTCGTCAAGATGTCTGAAATTGATCCGATTTTCTTCGATTCCTCGTATTTTCTGATTCCGGAAGAAGCGGGGAAGAAGCCATATCCGTTGCTCGTAAGGACGCTGGAAGAAACACACAAAGCGGGAATCGCCAAGGTCACCATGCACCAGCGCGAGTATACGGTCTTTCTGCGGCCCTACGATCACGGGATCGCGATTCACACCATGTATTTCGCGAACGAAATACGCGAGGCGCCCGGCTACGGCAAGACCGACGGGATAAAATTAAATCCGAAGGAGATCAAGCTGGCGGAGCAACTGGTGGATAGTTTGTCCGAGGAATTCGACATCAAGAAATACCATGACGAATTTGAAACTCGCCTCCGCGCTCTGATCGCCGCCAAAGAGAAGGGCCGCGAAGTTGCGGCAATTCCTCAGCCGAAGCGCGCTCCGGTAATAGACATGATGACCGCGCTGAAGAAGAGCCTCGCGAAGTCCGGAGCGGCCGCGCATCGCCGGCCGATGCGGGCGAAGCCCGGGGTCGCGCGCGCAAAGCGTACTCCGCGGCGCGCCGCGAGCTGAAGCAAAAATGCCACTGTCCCGCTCGGACCGAGTCGGGACAGTGGCGCCGCCGGGAATTCTCCGCGACGGTTATGACGTGGTATGACGTGGTATGACGGTTATGAATGGTTATGAAGAAAGTTGCTCCACCGAACGCGCCACCATTACTGGCTGTCCCGTTGCCTGATTGATCAGAATAAATCCGACCACGCGAATCGAGATTGGTGCCGGTCCTTGCAATGCGGACAAGCCGGTCAAGTTGATGAAGTTGGTGTCGTTGGTGGTCATCACCGTTAGCGGGCTTGGCAAGAGAACTCCGGCCGTCCAGTTGTCGTTCAACTGGAATGTGCCGGCGTTGCCGTTTTGAATTACTGTGCTGCCGGGGACCCACGTGCCGGCCTGTCCTTGACGGCGCAAAACGACGCGGTGGACCGTCAGAGTAGACGTGCCGTTGGTTGTAGTGAGTTCGCCGCCGATTCCCACCCGCTGTCCGGGTGCCAATTCGGAGTTGTTGAACAGCAGAGTGGTCAGCGGCAGATTGATGTGCTCAATCATGTATTTTTCGGAGCCGTTCAGAGCGAGCGTTTCAATCTGTCCGTCCGAGATGCCGTTTACCGCCGGCAGCAATTCACGAACGTAAAGATCCGCAGCAGTTGCGGGCCCCGTAGCCGGCCGGACGCTGGTGAGGAGTCCGCCCATAAAGAAATCGTCGTTCGAGACAACTTCCACTTCCGATGCGTCAATCGCGTGAGTCACCGGATCCAGCGTGCCAGACACTTCCACAATAGTATTGGTCGTGAACGAATTGATCGCGGTGCTGGGATCGTCAAGCATGGTGCTGGCGTCCGTTGTCACCATCCACTGACGGCCATGCGGACCTTGCATGGTGAAAGTATTGTTGCCGGTTACTCCGACCACGCCGCCGTGAAAATCGTCAATGGAGACCTGTGAATCCGTGGAGTTGAGAAGCGCGACGTCAAACGTAGGATTCACTACGCCCGTTACCTGGCCATTCCCGTCGGTTTGCAACGATTGACGCAAATCAAATTCCATGCGCAAGCCAAAAAGATCCGCATTGGAAACGATGACCGGCTGAGCAAAATTCACCGTGACGCTTGACTGCGTCAAGGTACCGTTGATCGTGCTGATCGTCGGTGGAGTGTTGCTGGTATCGATATAGCCAATCACTGGCGAAGCGACGGTGATGGTAGCCGACGTATAGGTGCCCGTCGGTACCGCCGTGAGATCCAGCAGTTGGTGCAAACCGCTCAATTGCGCGAAATCCACGATTTGCGGCTGCGATAGCACGCTCACGTTGGTGGAGCCGTTGTACAGCGTGATTCCGCTCACGTTCACTTCGCAGGAGATGACGCTGGGGAGCGGAGCATCAGTGCTAACCGTGTAAATGGAAGCTTGATCTTGAGACGTTGTCGGACCCGAGCCAGCCCCTCCACCGCAACTGGAAAGCACCAGCGCGGCAAAAAGAGCCGCGAACACACCCATACCTTTAGGAATCCCCATTGAATTTCTCCTTTTATTAGGAACTGATAATTAACTGGGGCCAGGCCCCAAAATTCCGCTTGGAAGTGAAACCCAAAGAGGTTGGAAAAGTTGCAAGAAATTCAGAGGTGGCTCGGAGCCGAAAATGAAGCGAATCGCGCGGCGCGGGAGTTTGCCGCTCACTATATTGCGGATGCAGCACTTAAGCGGGCGCTCGCATCGTAGTAGACTAGCTGGCACCAGTTTGGAAACATCCCGACGCGTGCGGGGTGTGCGCTGCGTGAGCGCTGATTCGATCACGGAGAAGACTCTTATGGGCAAGAGGCTTGTGCTCGCGGTCGCAGTGCTTTGCGTTTTCTTCGCCATAGGCTGCGCCAAGAAGGCGGACGACGCAGCCATCATCGCCAATATTCAATCGCAGATGTTTTCCGACCCGCAATTGAAGGGTTCGGACGTGAAGGTGACTTCCACCCATGGAGGAGTAACGCTTAGTGGCACCGTGCCCGGCGACGCAGCGCGACTGGACGCCTACAAGCTCGCGCTGCGGACCGTTGGCGTGACGAAAGTAAGCGATCAGATGAGCGTCACGGGCGCACAGGCACCGAGCGCCGCGACCGAATCGGTTTCCACGACGCCAGAGTCGGCGCAAGAGCCGATGTCGGACAATGCGCCAAGCCGCAAGCCAAAGGCGGCGCCTTCGTCGAAAAAGAATCAAGCGCCGCCGAAGGAAGTTCCGCCGCAAGAGCCCGCACAACGCGCGGAAGAAGTTCCACCGCCCACCGCCATTGAAGCGAATGCAACACCGCCTACCGCGCCGCCAAGTGTCGTGCCTGTTGCACCACCGGCTCCGGCGCCGCTCCCGCAACCGAAGAACGTAGTGATCCCAGCATCCTCCACGGTCTCAATTCGGATGATTGACGGAATCGACTCCAAAGTGAACCATTCGGGTGAGGTTTTCCACGCGTCGCTCGATGCTCCGCTGGTCGTCGGGGATAGCGTTGTGGTTCCCCGAGGCGCGGACGTGTACGTCCGGCTCACCTCCGCAAGTTCGGCAGGACACCTGAAAGGAAAAAGCGAGTTGCATCTGGAGCTTCTGAAGATGGATTTTCAAGGGCGGTCCTACGACCTCACGAGCGACACCTACACGGAAGTGGGCAGTTCGCGCGGCGCGAACACTGCCAAAAAAGTCGGCGGCGGCGCTATTGCAGGCGCGCTGCTTGGCGGCCTCCTGGGCGGGGGGAGAGGCGCGGCGATCGGAGCGGGCGTCGGAGCCGGCGGAGGCGCGGTGTATCAGGGAGCGACCAAGGGCAAACAAGTGCAAATTCCCGCCGAGACCAAACTCGACTTTCAGCTATCCCAGCCCGTGACGGTCACGGTGATGCCGCGCGCGGACATCCCGACAGAGTGAAAGCGCCGACCGCGAGCGAGGCTTTCCGCATTCAAAGATTCTTGGCGATTATTTTTCATGGTGTCTTCGGTTCAGAACCGAGAAAGTCGTGGAATTGAATTGCTTTTCCTGCCTTGCACCCCAGCGTGCAGTTGTTTAGGATTGCTAACGGGCTTGAGCGCGCGAACGTAACGCATGATCGGCGAAACAATTTCCCATTACCGAATTCTGGACCCGCTGGGCAGCGGCGGCATGGGCCAGGTCTTTCGCGCCGAGGACACGCGACTCGGACGCCAAGTCGCGCTTAAATTCCTATCCGTAGAGCTCGCCCGCGATCCCATCTCGCTCGAAAGATTCCAGCGCGAAGCCCGGTCCGCATCGTCGCTTAATCACCCGGGCATCTGCACGATCTACGACATCGGCGAACACAGCGGCCGTCCGTACCTGGTGATGGAGGTGCTCGAGGGCCAGACGCTACGCGAGCGCATCGCCGGCCGTCCTATGGCCGTTGATTCCCTGCTGGATATCGGTGCGCAGATTGCCGACGCGCTGGACGCCGCACACTCACGGGGCATCATTCATCGCGACATAAAGCCCGCCAACGTTTTTATTTCTTCGCGCGGACAAGCAAAGATTCTGGATTTTGGGCTCGCCAAGCAGGCTGCTGTGCGCCGCGTGGGCGAAGCGGTCGGCGCCGGTAATTCCGTCACCCAGCCAACCACGGACAATCTTTTTCTTACCAACCCAGGCTCGGCGATCGGCACGGTGGCGTATATGTCTCCGGAACAAGCGCGAGGCGAGGAACTCGACGCGCGCACGGACCTTTTCAGCCTCGGCGCGGTGCTGTACGAAATGTGCACGGGGCAGGCCGCGTTTAACGGGAATACTTCCGCGGTCGTCTTCGATGCGATTTTGAATCGCACGCCAGTCTCGCCTTCGTCCATCAATCCCAACGTTCCGCCGAAACTCGAAGACCTTATCGGCAAGGCTCTGGAAAAAGACCGCGACCTACGCTATCAGACGGCCGCCGAACTGCGCGGCGACCTGAAGCGCCTGAGGCGCGACACCGATTCCGGACGCCTGACCAGCGGTTCGACGAGTTCATGGACCGCGGCGAACCCGGCCGCGGTGGCCACAGGCGCACCGGCAACCACTTCGGGATCAGGCTCGAGAGCCGCTTCGGCGCAACTCGCTCCGGAAGGTCCGATGGCTACGACCGCGGCGATTCCGCTGCGGCGGGCGTTTCCCTGGATGAAGGCTGGAGCGGCGGCGATTGTCATCGCGGCTATCGTTGGGCTCGTGCTGCATTTCGGCTCGCCCCGCCCGCACGAAACGACCTCGTCCTTCTCGCAGATGGTGATTTCTCCGCTGACTTCTACCGGGAACATCCACTCGGCCACGATTTCTGCAGATGGCAAATGGGTGGCATACGTAGCGGACGAAAAAGGCTCCCACGGGATATGGATTCGGCAAGTCGCCACGGGCAGCACGGCGCAGGTGGAGATCGGTTCGCCGGGCGAGATCGAAGGGCTGACGTTTTCGCCGGACAGCAATTATCTGTACTTCGTCAAGCGCGACGAAACCGCTGGCGTGGGGACGCTCTTTCAAGCGCCCTCGCTTGGAGGCGCTCCGCGCCAGGTAATTGTGGATGTGGATAGTCCGATCAGCTTTTCGCCGGACGGCAAGCGGTTTGTATTTGTCAGGCAGGTGAGCAAGGCGAAGACTTCGAACTTGATCGTGACCAACGCAGACGGCACGGCCGAGCAGAACCTCGAGGTTTTAACGAATCCGATCGCATTCTCCAGTAATGGGCCGGCGTGGTCTCCCGACGGCAAGCGCATCGCGGTGGCGGACAATCCTACAGGCGAATTCAATCGGTCCGCGATTGAAGTGGTAGATGTTGAGTTCAAGGCTAAGAAGCGCGTTGGCTCCGCCGACTGGATTGATCCGGACCAAATGGCATGGCTGCCGGACGGCTCCGCCATTCTGTTTAACGCGCGCGTCACCAAGAGTTCGCTCAACGCCCAACTTTTCGCGTTGAGCTATCCCGGGGCAGAGGTTCGCCGCATCACCAACGATCTGAACTTTTACAGCGGAACCAGCATCACGTCCGACGGCGCCGATCTCGCGACTGTTCAGGTGACGCTCACCGGCAATCTGTGGGTGGCGGGCTTCGGCAGCGCCGCCTCATTCTCACCGCCGCGCGAGATTACCAGCGGCATCAGCCGCGCCGACGGAATTTCCGGGATCATCTGGACCTTGGACAACAAGCTGATCTATTCGTATTACACCTCTGGATCGATCCAACTCGCTAGCGCCGCGCCCGACGGTACGGAGATCCACGACATCGCGCCGCGCGTCGTTACGCCCAGCTGGCTTTCCAACTGCGGCGATGGAAAACATTTCGTATTCAGCATGGGGAGCGGCACGGGCGCGAGCGCGGTATGGCGCGCGGATATCGACGGATCCAACGTCACGCAGCTCAGTACGGGTCAAATAGCGGTTCACCCCAACTGCTCGCCGGATGGCAAATTCGTGGTGTACGTGAACGTGGCGGGCGATACGACGCGGCTCATGAAAGTTGGCATTGACGGCGGCGCGCCCAGCGAAATCTCCAAAGCTGACGCGTTTAACCCAGTCATCTCGCCGGATGGCGCCTCTCTCGCGGCGCTTTACCAGCCAGACCGCTCCAAGCATGCGAGTCTGGCGGTCATAGGGATGGCGGGCGGCGAAGTGCGCAGCATTTACGACTTGTCGACCGAGGCGCGAGAGGCGATCGGCGGCGACGGCGGCCAAAAGCTGGCTTGGATCAACGACGGCCGCGCGATTTTGTATCCGGCCAATAGCGACGGAGTGGTGACCCTCTGGGCGCAGCCCGTAGGACCGCCAGGAAGCCCGGCAGCGCCCGCAAAGCAGGTGATGAACCTCGGATCAGATTTCCAGTGGGGCGCGTACACGCTGTCTCCTGACGGCAAACAAATCGTTTACGCGCACGGCCGTCACGTCACTGATGCCGTCTTGATTTCGCACTTCCACTGATATTTCTTCGGAGAAATTCGTGAAAATTTCACGGCGGGATGCGTTCAAAAGCGCTTCGTTTGCGTTGGGAGGCGTGGCGGTTGAGACGGCGTTCAGCCGTGGTGCCTTGGGACAGCGTCCGCCGGAGCATGCCGGTGCACAGCCGCTGCCGCCGGCGTTCGCTTCGCTGAAGCCGCTCGGTGATCGCGTGAAGCCTATTCGCGCGGAAGAAATGCAGGCGAGGATTGCGCGCGCGCAACAGCTCATGACCGACGCTATGCCGCGTTTCGAAGCGCTTTACGTCACTCCCGGCACCACGCTGGTCTATTACACCGGCATTCGTTGGTGGCCCAGCGAACGGATTCTGGCGTTGCTGATTCCCCGCCAGGGCGATCCCCTCCTCGTCTCCCCGGCGTTCGAAGAGGGCCGCTTGCGCGAATTGATGCGCTGGCCGATTGAACTTCGCGTCTGGCAGGAAGACGAAAACCCGTACACGATTATTGAAAAATGGTTTGGGGAGCGCGGAATTCGCGGCGGCCAAGTCGGCGTTGAGGAGACCACGCGTTACGTTTTCTTCGATGGCCTGCGGCGCGCGGCCGGCGGGCTGGATTACGTGAGCGGCGATCCGATTACTGTGGGCTGCCGCGCGCAGAAGAGCGCGCACGAACTGGAGCTGATGAGGCTGGCCTGCTCTGCAACGTTCGACGTGTACGAGGCGACTTTCGCGTCACTTCGCGAAGGAATGACGCAGCGCGACGTTTCCGACTTAGTAGTGCGCGGCTATGCCCAAATGGGACTTGGCGGCGAGGCGTCTGTCTCTTTTGGACCTTCCTCTGCGCTTCCGCACGGTTCGCGCGAGGAACAGATTCTGCGCGAGGGCGTGGGCGTGATGATCGACGACGGCACTACAGTCGAGGGCTACCAATCTGACGTCACGCGCATGGGTGTGCTCAGTAAGCCGCCTGAAAAGCTGCAGCGTGCATTTGAAATTGTTCGGAATGCGCAAGATGCCGCGCTGGCTGCGGCCGTTGCTGGACATGAATGCGGCTCAGTGGATGACGCCGCGCGCAAAGTGATCACTGATGCCGGATTTGGTCCCGGCTACAAATATTTTTCGCATCGCCTGGGGCACGGCATCGGCATGGATGGCCACGAATGGCCATATCTGGTGCGCGGGAACCGCACGATTCTCAAACCGGGGATGACGTTTTCAAACGAGCCGGGAATCTATGTGGTGGGCGATTATGGATTGCGCTGCGAAGACGACATGGTGATTTCCGAAACCGGAGCGGCACAGCTTCTGACGCGCGGCTTCCAACCGTCGCTCGAAACTCCCATCGCTTGAGGCGGGCGGCCCGCTATCGAGCCGATTCTTCCGCCGCTAAGGTGTCGTCCTGATTCGATTCATTGGCGCCGGGGCCTAGCCGCGACTGATTCTTGCAGTACTCCACAATCCTCGCTTCGGCCCAAAAACGCTCGCCGCCATCTTCTTGCGAGATAAACGCACAGTGGCCGCCATGGTCCGTCGCGATCAGCGTGATGCGCGGATTGGCGTGAATGGCTGGATTTTGAAATGGCTCGAACGGCACGAAGGGATCGTCTTTCGACGTGATGATCAGCGTGGGCACGCGAATTTCGGAAATCACGCGAGAGGCACTCGACCGCGCGTAGTAATCGCTTGCATCGGCAAACCCGCAGTAGCGCGCCGTAATTACATCGTCGAAGTCCCGCACGGTGCGAATCCGGCGAAAGCCGGAAACGCCGCGCAGTTCGTAAAGTTCCGGGAACAAACTGGCTTTGTAACGCATGTGGCTCTTCAGGCGCGTGACGAAGTGATGTTCATAGATGAAATTGCGCGGGGCGGCCAGGGCATCCGCGCAAGAGGCTAGATCAAGCGCGGGAGCCACGGCGATCGCCGCGCGAAGCTCTGCCGGGACTGAAGCGCCCATGTCCCCTGCCATTTTCAAGACCAGATTGCCGCCCATCGAAAATCCCGCGGTGAAAATTTCCGGTAGACCATCACGCACAATCAATTCCGATATTACAGAATGCACATCGCAGCTCAGGCCGGAGTGGTAGAGCGTGGGAGTCAATTGTTCGGTGCCGCCACAATTTCGCTGATTCAAACGCACGACGTTGAATCCGGCAATCCAGGCTTTTTCGCCTGTTCCGCGCATGTAATTCGATTCGCAGGACCCTTCCAGGCCGTGCTGCAGCACCAGCGTGGGATGTTCGCGCGGATTCTGTTGCCAATGGCATTCGCCGCGCACCTGGGTTCCCGGCTCGACTTCAAAAAGGCGAGAAACACTTTTGCCCAGCATCGGCACGGGCCGCGGCCAGAAGTTCGCGGCAATGGTCATCGCGTGAGGGTTACGCAACAGGCCGAGTGGAATGAATTCTTTCACCTTTTATATGGTAGGCAGTCCGGGCGGTTCGCGCAACCTTGCCTCGGCTTCTTTGCTGTTTTTATATCGATTCCGGCCTGAGGTCCTTCGCCATGAGAACCTCGTCGTAGTAACGTCCGTCTTGCTTCAGGGCCTGGTGTTCGATTCCGTATTCGATGAAGCCCAGGCTGGCGTAGAGCCGTCGCGCCGGCTGGTTCTCGCTCACGACCGTCAGTTGAAGTATTTCCACTTGTTGGCGCGCAAAATCGATCACCGCCTCGGCAAGTCGGCGGCCCACGCCCGCTTTCCGCAAGCCTGCTTGCACGTACATGCCCCAAAGCATTCCTTTGTGCGCATCCTTGGCACCCTCGCGGCGCATGAATCCCGCCATGCCTACCAGGGCGTCATTCCAGAAGGCGCCAAAGACGGGGCAGTTGGTCATACGTTCCATAAATCGTTCGAGGGGCCGCTCGCTTTCCGCCGCAAACGTGCTACCGAACGCTTCAGGATCACGGCGCAGCGCTTCGAGGCGGATCTGTCGATATGCCGCGGCCTCGGAAGGGCCCAAGCGTCGTATCTGAATTTGCGCGGTGGTCACGACAGAGTCGTAACCGAATTTTCCCGGCGGAGCAAGAGCCGAATTTTGGCCCGGCCTCGCTGCTTGATTTCGTTCGCTGATGCACATAAAATGAAAGTTCAATAATGAAGGTTTGCTGCTACAGATGAATTTCCCACGAGCCCAGCGCACGATGCTGGGCTTCGGTGTATTTGGGGACGATTTGCACTCACAGGAGAGGAAATGATTGAAGGATCCATCCCCGAAGGGCTTACGTTCGATGATGTGCTGCTCCTTCCGGGGAAATCTGCAATTTTGCCGACGCAGGCGGACACGCGTACCTGCCTTTCGCGAAAAATTTCGTTGGACATTCCGATTGTGGCCGCGGCGATGGACACTGTCACAGACGCGCGGCTCGCGATCGCCATTGCGCGACAGGGTGGCATTGGCTTCGTCCATCGCAATATGACGATTGACCGGCAGGCCGAAGAAATAGACCGCGTGAAGCGCTCGGAAAGCGGGATGATCGTGGACCCCGTCACGATCTCGCCCGAGCTTTCCGTGCGCCAGGCGCTGGATATCATGACGAAGTACCGTGTGTCGGGCTTGCCGGTAACGCGCGGCTCCCGTCTTGTAGGGATTTTGACCAACCGCGATCTGCGGTTTGAACGCAACCTCGATCAACCGGTTAGCGCCGTGATGACCAAAGACAATCTCGTTACCGTCCCAGTAGGCACGACGCTCGAGGAATCCGAGCGACTGCTGCAGCGCCATCGCATCGAAAAACTTCTAGTCGTGGATGCTGATTTCAACCTCAAGGGCCTCATCACCGTAAAAGACATTCAGAAAAAAATCGAGTTTCCCAATGCGACGAAAGACGAGCACGGGCGCCTGCGCGTGGGCGCCGCGATCGGCGCGACGGGCGATTTCCTGGAACGCGCCGAAGAAATGGCGCGCGAAAAGGTGGACGTGCTGGCGATCGACACCGCGCATGGGCACAGCACGCGCGTGATGGAAGCGGTTCGCGCGGTGCGCCAGAAGTTCCCAGAAATTCAGATTGTCGCCGGCAACGTGGCTACCGCCGAAGGCGCGAAAGATTTGATTTCGCTGGGCATTGACGGGCTGAAAGTGGGCATCGGTCCGGGCTCGATTTGCACCACGCGCGTCGTCACCGGTGCGGGCGTGCCGCAGATTACGGCGATTATGGACGCTTCGCGCGCTGCGAAAGGCACTGGCGTGCCGATCATCGCAGACGGCGGTATCAAATTTTCTGGCGACATCACCAAGGCCATCGCTGCCGGCGCAAATTCGGTAATGATCGGCGGCCTCTTTGCCGGCACCGAGGAATCTCCGGGCGAAACGATTCTCTATCAAGGCCGCACGTTTAAATCCTATCGCGGCATGGGTTCGCTCGGCGCCATGGAAGCAGGTTCCGCGGACCGCTACGCGCAAGAAGGCGCGCCGCGCGGCAAGTCCGTGCCTGAAGGCATTGAAGGACAGGTGCCCTACAAAGGCCCGCTCTCGGGGCTGGTGGACCAGCTCGTCGGCGGCCTGCGCAGCGGCATGGGTTATTGCGGCTCCGCGAATCTCACCGAGCTTCAAGAACGCAGCAAATTCATTCGCATTTCTTCCGCGGGCTTGCGCGAAAGCCACGTTCACGACGTGATCATCACGCGCGAAGCGCCGAACTACCGGCTGGAATAGAGCGCCCATTTGAACGATTCCGCCGCATCGTCGCCGCTTCGTGCCGGGTGGGCCTGCTAGGATGCCCTGGCTCAAGCGTTGGTGGCCGGCCATCGTATGGGCGATCGCGATCTCCGGCTTTTCGACGGGCGCGTTCACGTCTGAAAATACCAGCCGCATCATCATCCCCGTCCTGCATTTTCTTTTTCCGCACGCTTCTCCGGACACCTTGGCATTCATGCATCACATCATCCGCAAGTGCGCGCACTTCACAGAATATTTCATTTTCAGCCTGCTGATCTTGCGCGGATTTCGCGCTGGAGAAAAAGGCACGCGGCTGCGCTGGGCACTGCTGACAATCTTGATTGTCGCGGGTTATGCTTCGCTCGATGAGTTCCACCAATCGTTCGTGCCGGGGCGCACTCCCGCCGTCACCGACGTGCTGATTGATACGACGGGCGGCACGGCGGCGCAAATCGCTGCTTGGCTCTGGGCACTCTCGGGCCAGACACGGGCAAAACGCCGTCAGACGGAACTAAACGCCGTCAAAACCACTTCGCCGGAAGCACATTAGGCTTCCAAAAATCTCGAAAGGACGACCCAATGTCTCGTCGCTTGTTGATTGCGGCAGTGCTGCTCTCTACCGTTGGAGTTTCTGCTCTGCCAGCCGGGGCTGATTCGCCGGCCGCATCCGCCGCAGCTCCGATCGCTTACGAATTAAAATTCGAGCGGCCGAACACGCACCTGCTCGATGTCACGGTGCGCGCGGATTCTCTTTCTGGCCCGTCCGTTGATTTTGCGATCCCCGATTGGGCGCCCGGTTCTTATTACATCGAAAACTACGCGGCCAACGTGCAGCGTTTCCGCGCGCACAGCAGCGAAGGGCGAGAGCTTTCCTGGCGCAAGACGGACAGCCAGACCTGGCGCATCGAGCTCGCCGGCGCGAAAGCTGTAACCGTGGAATATCAAGTTTTTGCCAACACGCTGCAGAACAATATCGCGCAGTACAACGAGCACCACGCATTCATCGGCGGACCGTCCCTGTGGATGTACGTAGTCGGCGGGAAAGAGCGTCCCGCCACGCTTTCGATCGCCGTGCCGGAAGGATGGCGCGTGGCGACGGGGATGAACCATACCTCTGCGACTACGTTTCAAGCGGCCAACTACGATACGTTCGCGGATTGTCCGCTGGAGATTTCCGATTTTGCGGAGAAGGATTTTGAAGTTCTGGGCACGAAGTATCACGTGATCGTGGATGACGTGATCGGCCACAAGGACTTCACGAAGTTCGTGGACGATCTACAAAAGGCAGTTGCCACCATCGTTCCGATGTTCCAGCCGGTGGCCGGCAATGCCACGCAAGCTGCTCCTTTCGCCGATTACTATTTCATTTTTCACGTTTGGCCAAAGACGGGCGGCGGCTTGGAGCACTTGAATTCGACGCAAATCGATTTTTCGACCGACTGGGATTCGATGGAGCCGGTGCCCGGCGTCGCCACCCAATATAATCTGAAGCTTTTTGTGGCCGCCCACGAGTTCTTCCACGCCTGGAACGTGAAACGCCTGCGGCCGCTGCCCCTGGGGCCGTTTGACTATACGCAGATGGTGCACACGCCGTCGCTATGGATCTCCGAAGGATTGACCAGCTATTACGGCGAGCTGGCTCTCGAGCGCGCCGGGCTGATTACGCCGCAGCAATATCTGGATAGCATCGGCGTGCTAATCACCAAGTTCGAACAGAAGCCCGGTCGCTCCGAGCGCAGCATAGAGGACACCAGCTGGGACACCTGGTTCCCCCGGAATGGCGTGATCCAGCAGGCCAACAACCTCTTGAATACCTGGTATTCCTACTACGACGGCGGCCAGATCATGGGTCACATCCTGGATTTCGCCATCCGCCAGGATACCAACGACCAAAAATCGCTGGACGACTGGATGCGCCTGCTTTATTCGCGCTACGCTCTGCCAAAACCCGGCTTCCAGCCCGCAGATCCGGTCAAGGCTGCGTCTGAAGTTGCAGGCGCGGACGTGAGCGATCTATTTACTCACTATATTTCCGGGAAGGACCCGATTCCTTACGAGAAATATTTTGCGTATGCGGGGATTGCCGTGGAGAAAAAGTCCGACCCGAGCAAGCCCTGGGACGGCATGGAGACTGCGAAGAACGACAGCGATGACCGCGCCAAAATTCGCAATATCATTCCGGGCGGCCCGGCGGAAACGGCCGGCTTTGACCAGGACGACATCATCTACGCCTTGGACAGCCGGGCCGTGGATTCCGACGCTTTCACCAAGGAAATCGCCGCACACAAGCCCGGCGATACGGTGAAGATCACTGTTCTGCGGACCGGCGAATTCAAGGAATTTCCGGTCACGCTCGTGGCGAATCCGTACCCTACCTACACCCTCAAACCGATGGAACATCCGACGGACCAGCAGAAGACCATCTACAATTCGTGGCTGGGGATCAAGCAGTAGCGGGGCGCCAGCGCCAGGGCCAAGCTACAAAGTTTCGGGCGGCGAGCATCTCGTGGAGTGCGGCGGCGTGCCGCCGCTTTCATGATATCGGAAGCGCCACAAGAGCGGGGTAGGCGAGGCGCGCCTCGCCTGGAGTGTTTTGTCGCGAATGTTGAACTTGGGAGAAAGCGGCGGGGCGCCGCCGCACTCCATATGAGCCTGGGTAAAATAAAAAGGCCCGCTTCGATCGCTCGAAGCGGGCCTGCGTAAATTTGAACAGCGCGAAAAACTACTTCGTTGACGCTACCGCTTCCTTGTCTTCTTCCGGAGCTTCGACTTCTTCTTTCCTGCGCTGCTTCTTTTCTTTTTTCTTGAGCTCGGAACCGATGAACTCGAGAATCGCGAGGTCCGCGCCATCTCCCAGCCGCCAGCCGGCGTGGATGATGCGCGTGTAGCCCCCTGCCCGTTCGGCGAATCGCGGAGCGAGCACGTCGAAGAGCTTATCGGTGGCCGCGGGCGTCATCAGAAATGCAGCTGCCTGACGGCGCGCGTGCAGCGAATCGCGTTTGCCGAGCGTGATCATCTTCTCCGCCAACCGCCGCGTGGCCTTGGCGCGAAGAATGGTGGTGTGGATGCGCTCTTTTTCGATGAGGTTCGTCACCAGGTTGCGCAGCACGGCGCGACGATGCGCCGGTTGCTTCCCCAGTTTCGATCCTGACTTAAGGTGTCTCATAGTCGCTACCCTTGGCTCCTACTCCCACGGCCTGCAGCGGGATTAAAGAGCCGTGGCATCCCCCTCGGAAGGCGGAGGCGCGGTCTGGCTGGGCAACGGCGGCCAGATGATGCGTCCGTGCTCGTCGAACTTCATGCCCAAGCTCAAGCCCATCTTGTGCAGGATGTCCTTGATCTCATTCAGCGACTTGCGTCCGAAATTCTTGGTCTTGAGCATTTCGGACTCGGTCTTCTGCACCAACTCGCGCAGGTTTTGAATGTTCGCGTTCTTCAAGCAGTTGTAAGAGCGCACCGAAAGCTCCAGCTCTTCCACCGACCGGTCGAGGTACTCGAGGCGCGGATCGCTGTAATTTTCGATCACTTCTTCCGGCAGATCCGGCGTCTCTTCGAAATTGATGAAGATGCTCATGTGGTCTTTCACCAGCTTCGACGCGAGGCCAATGGCATCCTGCGGAGTGATGGCCGCGTTGGTCCAGACTTCGAGCGTGAGCTTTTCGTAGTCGGTCATCTGTCCCAAGCGAGCCGCTTCCACCGCGTAATTCACCTTGCGCACCGGCGAGTGTACCGAGTCAATCGGAATGTAACCGATCGGCAAGTCTTCGTCGAAGTTGCGGTCGGCGGCCACGTAACCCCGGCCGTTCTTAACGCGCAACTCGAGTTCGAGTTTGCCGCCTTCGCTGACGGTCGCGATGTAAACGTTCTTATCGAGCACCGCGATATCCGCATCTTCCTCGATCTTCGCGGAAGTCACGGGACCCGGCGTATCCACGATCAGCGTGATCGTCTTCGGCTGATCGGTGTTCAACTTCAGCGGAACCTGCTTCAGATTCAGGATGATGTCCGTGGCGTCTTCTACAACGCCCGGAATCGGCGAAAATTCGTGCAGCACGCCTTCGATCTTCACTGCGGTGATGGCCGCGCCTTCAATCGAACTGAGCAGCGCGCGCCGTAGCGAATTACCGACGGTGGTTCCCCAGCCGCGCTCGAAAGGCTGCGCTGAGAACTTCCCGAACTTGTCCGTCAGTGTTTCCGGTTCTGCTGCCAACCGCTTTGGTTTCTGGAAGCCCTTCCACATCTTCGACATTCCTCCTGGCCCGCCCGCGGCGGACCTACAAACCACTTAACGTTGATAATTTCCTGAGACTACTTCGAGTAAAGTTCGACGATGAGCTGTTCGTTCATCGGTGGCGTCTGCACGTCTTCGCGACGCGGCATGGCCACGACCCGCGCTTTGAAGTTCGCCGGGTCAATATCCAGCCACGGAGCCACGCCCTGGCTCTTGGCGAGATTGCGCGCTTCGAGAATCATTGCATTCTCGTGCATGTTGTCTTTGAGCACGATTTCATCGCCCACGTTGACCAGATAGCTGGGGATATTGACCTTCTGGCCCTTCACGCGAATGTGGCCATGCAGCACGAGCTGCCGCGCTTGCGAACGCGAGCCGGCGATGCCCATGCGATAGATCACGTTGTCCAGACGGCGCTCCAGCATCACCATCAGGTTCGAGCCGGTGGGGCCCTTGGTGCGGACCGCCTTCTCGAAGTAATTGCGGAATTGCCGCTCGAGCAGGCCGTAGGTGCGCTTCACCTTCTGCTTTTCGCGCAACTGCACGCCGTAGCCCACCATCTTTGCCCGCCGGGCCTGGCCGTGCTGCCCGGGAACGAAATTGCGCTTCTCGATCGCGCACTTTTCTGTAAAACACCGCAGGCCTTTCAAGAAGAGTTTTTGCCCTTCTCTTCGGCACAGCCGGCAGACTGCTTCACGATGTCTTGCCAAGTCCTTCTCTCCTTTGGTTCAACTCCAAAACTTTCAAACCTGCGGGCCGGCTATACGCGGCGGCGCTTGGGCGGACGGCAACCGTTGTGTGGAACCGGCGTCACGTCCTTGATCGCATTGATGTGCAAGCCGGAAGAAGCCAGCGCGCGCACTGCCGATTCGCGTCCCGCCCCCGGGCCCTTCACGCGCACTTCCACCGATTTCATGCCGTATTGGTCGCGTGCCACGCCGGCAGCCGTCGCCGCAGCCTGCTGCGCCGCGTACGGAGTGCCTTTGCGTGAGCCCTTGAAACCGACCGATCCGGCCGAAGACCAACTCACGGCGCGGCCATCGGGATCGGTGAGCGTCACGATCGTGTTGTTGAACGTCGCCTGGATGCAGACGACGCCGTGCGGCACGACGCGCTTCTCGCGCTTTTTGCGAAATTCCTTCTTGCGCTTGGAAGCAGCCTTCGCTCCCGCCGCCGGCGCTGCTCCTGGTGCTGCCGCTGCGTCTTTAGGTTCTTTTGCCACGCTTGTCTCTCTCCTGTTGTTCTTAACCGTTCAATTCTTTCGCCGGCTTTACTGCTTACTTGCGCGGCGCGATCTTCTTTGCCGCCACGGCGCCCTTGCGCGGACCTTTGCGCGTGCGCGCGTTGGTATGCGTGCGCTGTCCGCGCACCGGCAGATTGCGCCGGTGACGCAGCCCCCGGTAGGCCTGGATTTCAATCAGGCGCCGGATGTTCATCTGCGTTTCCTTGCGCAGGTCGCCTTCGATGCCGCCTTCGGATTCAATGGCCGCGCGCAGGCGGGTCACTTCATCTTCAGTCAAATCCTTGATCTTCTTGGTGTGATCTACTTTGGCTTTATCGGCGAGCTCGCGAGCGCGCGCCTGTCCGATACCGTAGATGGACGTGAGCCCAATCCAGAGCCGCTTATTCGGCGGTAGATCCACACCTGCGATGCGAGCCATAAAGTTTTCCCCTTATCCCTGGCGCTGGCGGTGCTTGGCGTTGGTACAAATGACCCGCACCACGCCGCGCCGATGCACGATCTTGCACTTCATACAGATTTTCTTTACCGATGCTCGTACCTTCATGTTCGACTCCGTTCCCCTGTTACCTGTTCCTGCTTCGCGCTACTTGTATCTGTAAACGATCCTGCCGCGCGTCAAGTCATACGGTGAAAGCTCGACCGCCACGCGATCTCCCGACAGGATGCGTATGAAATTCTTGCGCATCTTTCCCGAAATGTGGGCCAGCACCTGGTGCTTATTTTCCAGCTCGACGCGAAACATGGCGTTCGGGAGCGGTTCGATCACTGTGGCCATCACTTCGATGGCGTCTTCTTTGCCGCTGCCTTCGCCCGGTTTCTTCTTGTCCTGCTCTGGCCTTGGTTTCATGCGCTCCTGTCTGCCACTTCCGAAAATTCCTGCTACTCGATCATTACCAAACCGGCCCTGCCGCTTCTTTCGGCCGCGTCAGAATCCACGGACCGTTCTTTGTGACGGCGACGGTGTGCTCGAAGTGCGCCGAATCGCTTCCGTCCGCCGTCACCGCCGTCCACTCATCGTCCAGAACGCGCACACCGGGACCGCCCGTATTCACCATCGGCTCAATCGCCAGCACCATGCCTTCTTGGAGCCTCGGGCCCTGACCCGGTGCGCCGTAATTCGGGAGCTGCGGGTCCTCATGCATCTTGGTGCCGATCCCGTGCCCCACAAACTCGCGTACTACCGAGTAGCCGTTCTTCTCGACCCACTGCTGCACCGCGGCGGAAACATCGCCCAGCCGATTTCCCGGCCGGACTTTGTCAATCGCGTGTTCCAGCGATTCGCGGGTCACGCGCAAAAGCTTCTCGCGCTCCGGCGTAATCTTGCCCACCGGCACCGTCAGCGCCGCGTCGCCGAAGTAACCTTCCAGCTCGACACCGAAATCCATCGAGAGAATGTCGCCCTCGCGTAGCTTTCGCGCCGGCGACGGGATCCCGTGCACGACCTCTTGATTGATCGAGGTGCACACCGAACCCGGATACCCGCGATAACCCTTGAACGCTGGCCGCGCACCCTGCTTCGCCGTGTACTTCTCGGCGAACTCGTCGAGCTCTTTGGTCGAGATGCCCGGCCGAACCATCGTGCGCATTTCGGCCAACGCCGTCCAGACGATCTGTCCCGCGCGGTACATCTTTTCCAGCTCAGCAGGCGACTTACAGATAACCATCGCGTCCTTCCGCGCGCTTGAGAATATCGTTCAACGCGCGGGTCACTTCCTCTACGTCCGCATCCCCGTTCACGACTTCGAGCACGCCGTGCGTCCGGTAGTAATCCGCCAGCGGCATGGTTTGCCGCTCGTACGCGGCGAAGCGTTCTTTGACGATTTCGGGGCGATCGTCGTCGCGCTGCACCAGCCTGCCGCCATCGTTATCACAAACCCCGGGCACTCGCGGCGGCCGTTCGAAGACATTGTAGGTCTCGCCGCCTACCGAGCACGTCCAGCGGCCAGCCACGCGCCGCACCAACGTCTCCGGGCTTACCCGAAACTCAATCACCAGCGGCAATCCCAGCCCGCGCCGCTGCAGAATCGCGTTCAACTCTTCGGCCTGCGGCAACGTGCGCGGAAAGCCGTCGAAGATGAATCCGTTGGCGCAATCCCGGAGCGACAATCGCTCTTCCACCATGCCGAGCACGATCGGATCCGGCACCAGATCGCCGCGTTCCATGATCGGCTTGGCCAGCAGCCCCGCCGGTGTCCTGCGTGCGACGGCATCGCGCAACATATCGCCGGTGGAAAGATGCGGAACGCCCAGCTGCTGCGCCATGCGCTTAGCCTGGGTGCCCTTCCCGGCTCCCGGCGGCCCTAAGAAAATCAACGCCCGTTTGAGCGCCATCCTCACCGCCGAAAAATCGTCATTAACTGCGGCGACCCCGGACCCGGCCCTTGCGCACAAACCCGTCGTAATTCCTCATCACCAGCTGCGCTTCGAGCTGCTGCACCGTATCCATCGCCACACCCACTACGATCAGCAGCGAAGTGCCGCCGAAATAGAACTGCACGTTCAGGCCGTCCAGCACGAACCGCCACATGTGCGTGTCAAACCAGTTTCCCACCAGCCACAAATGCTGCAGGTGAATGCCAGAAATCATCCATTCGGGCAGCAAACAAACCACCGCGAGGTAGACGCCGCCCACGAACGTCAGCCGCGTCAAAATGCGGTTGATGTACTCGGAAGTGTTGCGCCCCGGACGGATGCCCGGAACGAATCCGCCGTACTTCCGCATGTTGTCCGCCAGCTCCGTGGGATTGAAAATAATGCCCACGTAGAAGAACGCGAAAAATATGATCAGCGTCACATAGATCAGCGTGTAGAGCGGCTCGCCCCACTTGATCATGTTCGCGAAGCGCGTAAAGAACGGCGACTTGTTCTGAAAGAACAGCGCCAGAGTTTGCGGAAACGTGAGCAAGGAGCTGGCGAAAATCGGCGGAATCACGCCGCCGGAATTCACGCGCAGTGGGAGATAAGTCATCTGCCCACCCATCACCTTGCGGCCCATCACCCGCTTGGCGTACTGCACGGGAATGCGCCGCTGGCCGCCTTCCACAAAAACGATAAATGCCACGACGGCAAACATCAGGACGATCAAACCGATGATCGCAATCGGCGTGAAAGAGCCCCACTGCTGCGTGGTGGCCTTCACGTAAAGGTCGCGCACCGCATTCGGCAAACCCACCACGATTCCGGCGAAAATAATCAGCGACATGCCATTGCCGATGCCGCGTTCGCTGATCTGCTCACCCAACCACATGATGAACGCGGAACCAGTGGTCAGCGTCAGCATGGTCATCAGGATGAACCGCACTCCCGGGTGATAGACCAGCGACTGGCCGCTCATGCTCTGGCGGGTCAGGGTTTCGGCAATCGTGAACGACTGGAACAAGCTCAGGATGATCGTCAAATAACGCGTGTACTGCGTGATCTTCCTGCGGCCGAGCTCGCCTTCCTTCTGCAAACGCTCGAGGTAAGGCCAGACCACCACCATTAACTGCAAAATGATGGACGCCGTGATGTACGGCATGATGCCCAGAGCAAAAATCGTCAACCGGCGCAGGTTGCCGCCGCTGAATAAATCAATCAGTCCAAGAACGGAGCCTTGTCCCTGCTGGAAAAGCTGTTGCAGCAATTCCGTGTTGATTCCAGGCGTCGGAATGTGCCCGCCGAGGCGATATACCGCCAGCAAGGCGAGCGTAAACAGCACGCGATTGCGCAGATCGGGCGTGCTGAATATGTTCCGGAATGCCTGAACCAGCTTGTTCATCGCAGGACTTCGACCTTGCCGCCGGCAGCCGCGATTTTCTCTTCCGCCGATTTGCTGAACGCGTGCGCCTGAACCGTCAGCGCCACTTTCAATTCACCATCGCCCAAAATCTTCAAGCCTTCGCGCTTCACGCGCAGCACGCCCAGCCCGTACAAAAGGTCCGGCGAAATCGTATCGCCCGCCGAAAATGCGTTGAGGCTCTCGACGTTGATCACCGCGTAGGTCTTCGAATTCGGCGACTTAAAGCCGCGCTTCGGTAGTCGGCGATGCAGCGGCATCTGGCCGCCCTCAAATCCCGGGCGCCGCGAATAACCGCGGCGGGACTGTTGGCCTTTGTTTCCCGCGCCGGCGGTCTTGCCCATCTTCGAGCCCATGCCGCGTCCGATGCGCACCTTGCGGTGACGCGAGCCGCGCGGCGGACGCAAATTCGATAATGTCGGTTTCTGTGCCATTCTCAGCCCTCAATCACCACAAGATGGTGCACGCGTGCGATCATGCCGCGGATCGACGGAGTGTCCTGTACTTCCAGCACTTGCTGCATGCGCCGGAAGCCCAGCCCGCGAACAGTCTGGCGCATGTCCCGCGGGCAGCCGATGAAGCTGCGCACCCATTTAATTTTCAGCGTTCCCGGTTTCTTCTTGGTCGTTGTCGTCATGTTCGTTGCCCGCAGCCGTCTTAGGACGCAGCCGCTTCCTCCGCCACCTTGCCGCGACCTTCCGCGACCTTGTTGGCATCTTTCAAATGCATCAGCGCGTCGAAAGTCGCTTTAATCACGTTGTGCGGGTTCGAAGTGCCGAGCGATTTCGTCAGCACGTTCTGAATTCCCGCCACCTCCATCACGGCGCGCACTGCGCCACCGGCAATGATTCCAGTCCCTTCCGGAGCGGGCTTCAGCAGCACCTGGCCCGAACCGTAACGGCCGAGCACCTGGTGCGGAATGGTTGAGCCCTTCATGTTGAGCTTAACCATGTTCTTCTTGGCCGATTCGATCGCCTTGCGAATCGCCATGGGCACTTCGCGAGCCTTGCCCATGCCGAAGCCAGCATGGCCGCCTTGATCGCCCACTACCACCAGCGCGGAAAAGCTGAGGTTCTTTCCGCCCTTCACGACTTTCGTACAGCGGTTGATCGAAACTACCTGGTCTTTCAAGTTCGCCTGGTTGGTTTCGACCGGACGGCGAACGGCTAGAGAGTCTTTGAGCTCTTGTTTCGACATAATTTTCAGAACTTCAGGCCCGCCTCCCGGGCCGCTTCCGCGAGCGCCTTTACGCGCCCGTGATATTGATATCCACCGCGGTCGTACACGACTTTCTCGACGCCCTTCGCTCGGGCGCGCTCCGCAATGACCTTGCCGACTATTTTCGCGGCATCAATGTTTCCGCCGCCCTTGATCGTCTTGCGCACTTCGCCGTCGAGCGAACTCGCGGAAACGATGGTGCGATTGGTGGAATCGTCCACCACTTGCGCGCGAATGTGCTTCGAGGAGCGATGCACGCACAACCGCGGACGGTCGGTTGTTCCGGCCAATGTCTTGCGCATCCGCACGTGAATACGGCGGCGATGCGCTTCACTCGATAATCTGCGAACCGGTGCTGCCACGTTCTTTCTCCTCCCGGCCTATGCGGCCGCCGACTTGGCGCCGGCCTTGCCGGCCTTCTTCTTCAGCCGCTCGCCAGTAATACGCACGCCTTTCTGCTTGTAGGGATCGGGCGGACGCAAACTACGCAAATTCGCCGCGACCTGGCCCACTTGATTCTTGTCCGCGCCGGATACCACCATGTGCGTCTGCTTTTCCACCGTGATCGTGATTCCCTCGGGAATCGCGAACTCGATCGGATGCGAATATCCCAGCGCCAGCACAACGTTCTTGCCTTTCACTTCGGCGCGATAGCCGACGCCCACAATGTCCAAATCTTTCTTGAATCCGGTGGTCACGCCGGTGACGGCGTTCGCTACCAGCGCCCGCGCCAATCCGTGCAGCGCTCGCTGTTCATCGGAATCGCGCTTCGCGGTCAGCGTGCCGTCTTTCTGCTCGAAGTGGATGCCGCGCGGCACGGCAATCTGCATCTTGCCCTTCGGACCCTGGACCTCAACGGCGCTTTCCTTGATCTGAATCTTCACGCCGGACGGCACCGGAATAATCTTGTTTCCGATTCGCGACATTACCAGACCTCACACATGATTTCGCCGCCGATGCCGGCTTTGCGCGCCGACTGGCCAGTCATCAATCCCTTGGGCGTGGACACAATCGAAATCCCCATGCCGCCCACTACCTGGCGAATGTCCGTCTTGCCCACGTAGCGCCGCGAACCGGGGCGCGAAACGCGCTTCAGGTCCGTGATCACGCTGCGGCGATCAGGGGTGTAGCGCAAAAACAGGCGCAACGTCTTCTTGGTCTTCTGCTCTTCTACCACTTTGAAATTCGCGAGGTAGCCTTCTTCCTTCAAAATGCGCGCCAGCTCGACTTTCAGCTTCGAAGAAGGCAGGTCCACGCGCGAGTGCTTCGCGCGCGCGGCGTTGCGAATTCGCGTCAACAAATCGGCAATCGGATCAGTCGTCATTCTTCCTTGTCCTTAATTCCTGCTTAAAACCTACCAGCTGGCCTTGGTCACGCCGGGAATCTCGCCCTTGAGCGCCAGACCGCGGAAACAGATACGGCACATCTCGAACTTGCGAAGAAACGCGCGTGGGCGTCCGCAGATCCGGCAGCGGTTGCGGCGGCGGATCTTGAACTTCAGCTTTTTGCGTTGCTTCGCGAATTGCGCGGTACGTCCCATACTCGCTCTTTCTCCTTACGCTTCGCGCCTACGCGCGAAACGGCACTCCGAGCAGCTTCAGCAGCTCGCGTCCTTCTTCGTCGTTGCGGGCAGACGTGGTAATCGTGATGTTCATGCCCTTGATTTTGTCCACGCGCGTGTAGTCAATTTCCGGAAACACCAGTTGATCTTTCAGGCCCAGAGTGTAATTGCCGCGCCCGTCGAATGAATTCGGCGGCAAGCCCTTGAAGTCGCGCACGCGGGGCAGCACGATCGCCGACAGCCGGTCGAGAAATTCATACATGCGCTCGCCGCGCAGCGTGACCATGCAGCCGATGGCCATGCCTTTGCGAATCTTGAAATTCGCGATGGACTTCTTGGCCCGCGTGATTACCGGCTTCTGCCCGGTAATCTGCCCGAGTTCGGCGGCCGCGGTGTCCAGCAATTTCACGTTGGCGCTGGCTTCGCCCATGCCGATATTCACGGTGATTTTCTTTACCCGCGGCACGGCCATGGTGTTCTTGAAGCCGAAACGCTTCGAGAGCGCCGGAACTGCTTCGTTGCGATACTTTTCATGCAAACGCGTAATCATTTCTCGCCCTTACCTCTGGAATCGTTAATTCTCAAAAGTCGTATTGCAGCGCCGGCAGCTTCGGACCTTGGTTCCGTCCGGCAGCGTGGTGTGACCCGCGCGCGTATGCTTGCCGCATCCCGGGCAAACCAGCATCACGTTCGAAACATGCACCGGGCCTTCCTTCTCGAGGATGCCGCCCTTGATGTTCTTCGACGGGTTCGGTCGCGTGTGCTTCTTGATGATGTTGGCGTGCTCAACTGTCACCGTCAGCTTCCACGGATTTACCGCCAGAACTTTTCCAGTCTTGCCCTTGGAACGTCCGGCCATGATTTTCACGGTGTCGCCGTGCCTGATGCTGAATGCCGCCGGTTTTTCGACTATTTTTCTCATGGTTACCACACTTCCGGAGCGAGCGAGATGATCTTGGTGAACTTCTTGTCGCGCAATTCGCGGGCTACCGGCCCGAAAACGCGCGTTCCGATCGGCTCATTCGCATCGTTGATAAGCACCGCGGCATTATCGTCAAACCGGATGTAGGTGCCATCCTTGCGCCGTTGCTCTTTTCTGGTGCGCACAATCACTGCTTTCACCACTTTTCCTTTTTTTACCTGGCTGTCGGGCTGCGCTTCTTTCACCGCCGCGGTAATCACATCGCCCAGCCCGGCCGTCAACCCTGCATCTCCTCCAATCGGAAGGATGCAGGTCAGCTGGCGCGCGCCGGAATTATCGGCGACCGTCAGCCATGTTCGCATCTGTACCATCGTCTTGCTCCCCGTTAAACCGCTGCCGCGCTCGGTGTCGCTGGCCTGTTCTGCTTAGGCCACGCGCGTCGAACGCTGCAATACTTCCTTGAGCCGCCACCGCTTCAGCTTCGAGAGCGGCCGCGTGGATACGATCTGCACCGTGTCGCCCATGCGCGCTTCGCCCGTTTCATCGTGCGCGTAGTATTTCTTGGTGTGACGCACGACCCGCTGATAGAGCGGATGCTGCACTGCGCGAGTCACCTTCACTACGATGGTTTTCGCCATTTTGGTGGAAGTGACGATGCCGGTCAGTTCCTGCCGCACGCCGCGCTCGCGCGTTTCCGCCTGCACGGCTGCTGCTGTCGTTTCGTTGGCCATTACGCTTTCCTCAATTCGCTTTCGCGCAGCAATGTCTTCACCCGCGCGAAGTCGCGCTTGGCTTCCCGCAATTTCCGTAGACCTTCCGCCTGCCCCGTGGACAGCTGGAAACGCAGGCGGAAAATCTGCTCGGCGAGCTCGGATTGCTGCGTTTGGAGCTCGTCCTTGGTCATATCGCGGTATTTTTCAATGCGGCTCGCCGCACGTTCTGCCATTACAGTTCCTCCGCCCGAGATACGAACTTCGTCATGATCGGCAGCTTGTGCGCAGCCAGCTTCATGGCTTCGGTAGCCGCCGCCAAATCCACGCCGGACATCTCAAACATCACTCGTCCGGGCTTCACCACCGCCACCCATTTCTCCGGTGGACCTTTGCCCTTACCCATGCGCGTTTCGGCCGGCTTCTTGGTGTAAGGCTTGTCCGGGAAAATGCGAATCCACAATTTTCCGCCGCGCTTGATAAACCGCGTAATCGCGACGCGCGCCGCTTCAATCTGCCGGTCGGTGATCCAGGCTGGCTCGAGCGCCTTCAATCCGTACTCGCCAAACGCCAGCGAACCGCCGCGCCAGGCCTTGCCTGTGCGCCGCCCGCGCTGCTGCTTGCGGTACTTTACTTTCTTCGGCATCAACATAATCGTTCGCCCGTGTCCTTACGCTGTGAACTCTTAATTATTCTGTGCTGCCGGCGTCGTTCCCGTTTTCGTGCCGCGCGGCGGAATTTTTTCGCCCTGATAGATCCAGCATTTCACGCCGATGACTCCGTAAGTCGTATGCGCTTCGGCCGTGCCGAAATCAATGTCTGCGCGCAACGTTTGCAACGGCAGCCGTCCCTGCAAGTACCATTCTTTACGCGCGATTTCAGCACCGTTCAAGCGGCCGGCCACGCGCACCTTGATGCCTTTGCAGCCAAATCGCAGCGCCGAATCCACCGCCTTGCGCATGGCCCGCCGGAAAGCCACGCGCTTTTCCAGTTGCAGCGCAATGGATTCCGCCACCAATTGCGCATCCAGTTCCGGGCGGTGCACCTCTTGAATGTCAATGTGCACTTCGCGCTTGGTGCGCTTTTGCACGTCCGCTTTCAGCTTGTCGATTTCCGAGCCTTTGCGTCCGATGATGATTCCTGGCCGCGCCGTATAAATCCGGATCACCAGCTTGTTGGCCGCGCGCTCAACGTCAATCCCGTTGATGCCTGCCGACTTGAGTTTTTCCTTCAGCGTCTTGCGCAGCTGCACGTCTTCATGCAACAGGTCGGCATAATCGCGCTTGGCGAACCACCGCGACTTCCAAGGCTTGTTGTAGCCCAGCCGAAAACCGTACGGATGTGTTTTCTGCCCCAAACTGTCCTCCTGCTTCCTCTTGTGCCGCTCTTGCCTACTTCTTCTTTTTCTGGCCTTGCTTGGTGCGCTGTTCGAGCGCCTTGCGCGCCTTGCGGACCGCGCCCTTCACGCCCTTCGATGCCTGCGCTTCGGCCACCGCTGCGGCGACGCGATCGGCCGCGGCGCGGTGGTGCTCGGAAACTTCCACCACAATGTGGCTGGTGCGTTTCTGGTAGCGGAATCCGCGGCCCATCGGCGCAGGACGCATGCGCTTCCAGCGCGGCCCTTCGTTGACGTAGCAGCGAGTAACAAAGAGCTCATCCACGTCGAGCGATTCGCCGGAATCCTCCGCTTTGCGCTCGGCATTGGCGATCGCGCTACGCAGCGTCTTTTCAATTTCCTTGGCCACGCGCTTTTTCGTGAATTGCAACGTATGCAGCGCATCTTCCGCGCGCTTTCCGCGAATCAGATCAATCACGAGGCGCGCCTTTTGCGGCGAGACACGCGTATAACGCGCCTTGGCGATGCCCTCGATCTGCGTTGAAACCTGCGTCGAACCCTGTAGTGCCGTTGCCATTTTCTCGTTCCTTTAAGATTCCTTTAAGACTTTGCCGCCGGAGCCGCGCCGCCTGCGGGTGCCGCTCCTGCCGCCGGCGCGCCGGCCGCTGCAGCCGCCCTCTCGAGGGCCGCTTTCACGGCGTGACCTTTGAACGTCCGGGTCGGGGCAAATTCGCCCAGCTTGTGTCCCACCATCTGCTCGGTGATGTACACGGGGATGAACTTCTTGCCGTTGTGCACCGCGAGCGTGTGCCCGATCATGTCCGGCAAAATCGTCGAGCGCCGCGACCACGTCTTCAAAACTTTCTTTTCGTTGCGCGTGTTTAGCGCTTCCACCTTTTTATGCAGGTGCCCGTCAACGAACGGTCCCTTCTTGAGCGATCGCGCCATCGGATTTCCTATTCCTCCACGCGGCGCAGCTTCACCCACTGCGCGCGTCGTACTCGTTTAAATCCACGCACCGGCCCGGGAACGCGGTGCGATAGCGGGCAGAAAGGACAAACAAATCGCGTCCCCTGCGCGTTCGGAATCTTTTCCACAATCACGGCCCAACTTGCCCGGCACAACCGGAACTGAATCTGCGGCACGGGCACGAGTTTCGAAGCGGTCTTCACTACGGGCTTCGCAGCACGCCGCGGAGTTGCTTTCCGCGCACGCGTCGCGCGCCTGGGTGAGCGCCTAGACGTTCGTGTGGCTGTCATCATCGAACTCCTGATTCCCCGCCGCGCCGGGTTCATGCTCTTCTATGCTCCCTCGTTTCCACCTTCGGAAACCGAAGGATGCTTCCTTTCTTTCGCTGCAACTTGCTACTTACGCCGTTCCACAATCATGCGATCGCTCGGACGCTTCTTGCGCGTCTTCGCGCCCAAAGTCGGAAATCCCCAGGGCGTCTGCGGGTGGTTGCCCTTCACGCGGCCTTCACCGCCGCCGTGCGGGTGATCCACCGGGTTCATCGCCACGCCGCGCACCGTAGGACGCTTGCCGTGCCAGCGCGTGCGTCCCGCCTTGCCGTAGGTCACGTTCTCGTGATCCAGGTTTCCCAGCTGGCCGACCGTGGCCATGCAATCCACGCTGAACTTGCGCACTTCGCCCGAAGGCAGCTTCACCAGCGCGAAATCACCTTCCTTGCTCAGCAATTGCGCCGCGCCGCCCGCCGAACGCACCACTTGGCCGCCCTTGCCGGGATACAGCTCGAGGTTGTGCACCATCGTGCCGGGAGGAATGTGCCGGATCGTCAAGGCATTGCCCGGCAGAATGTCCGCGCCTTCGCCGTTCTGCACCGTCATGCCTACTTCCAGGCCCACCGGCTGCAGAATGTAACGTTTCTCGCCGTCCGCGTAGTGCAGCAGCGCGATGCGCGCCGAGCGGTTGGGGTCGTATTCGATGGCGGCAACCTTCGCCGGGATTCCGATCTTCTCGCGACGGAAGTCAATCACGCGGTACTTCTGCGCGTGGCCGCCACCGCGGTGCCACGAGGTGACTTCGCCGTGGGCGTTGCGTCCGCCGGTGCGCTTCTGCGTTTCCACCAGCGACTTTTCCGGTGTTTGCTTGGTGATCTCGCTCTTATCGAGCATGGTCAGAAAGCGTCTTGACGGTGTATACGGTTTAAATGTTTTCAGTGCCATTGTTGCCTCTAGCTTGATTCCCTTTTACTTGCCCATCTTGCTTGCGCATCGCGGCAAACGGCCGCTTGCGCCGCGCAGTTGCGCCGAACTAAATATTTTCGGCGTACTCGATCATCTTTTCGCCTTCGGCCAATCGGACGTACGCCTTTTTCCAGTCGCTGCGAAAACCTTCGGCGCGTCCCCGGCGGCGAAACTTGCCGTGAAAAATCGCGGTGCGCACGTGATCCACTTTCACTTTGAAGACGCGCTGCACAGCTTCCTTGATTTCCGTTTTGGTGGCGTCCTTTGCGACTTCAAAGACCACCGTGTGCTGCAATTCCTTCACCCCGAGGCCTTTCTCGGTGATGATCGGACGCCGGATAATCTGATAAACCCTGTTCTCCATCGCTTAGTCCTTCTTCGCCTTAGGCTTGGCTTTGGACTTCTCTGCTTTCTTGGCTGCCGGCTTCTTCGCGGCTTTGTGGGTGCTGGCCGCTTTTACAGTAGACTTTGCCGATGCTTTTGTCTCCGCGCCCTTTTCTGCTGACGCCTTCTTCTCGGCTGCTGGAGCCGCAGGCTCAATCTGCACCGGCGTTTCGGGCCGGGTAGCCGAAAGCGAGCGGCTCAATTTCGCCACCGCCTCGCGCGAAAGCATGACGTGTTCGTGACGCAGCAGGTCATACGGCTCAAGCCCCGTCGGAGGAACGAGCGTGACGCCTGCGATATTGCGGCTGGCGCGCTCGAGGTTCACGTTCGCGCCGCTTTCCACGAGCAAGAACGAGTTCGTCTCGCCGTTCAATTTACCTAGAGCCTGGCGGAACGGCTTTGTCTTGTGCGATTCCAGCTTCCAACCGTCCACCACCGTCAATTTCTGCTCGGCAAATTTCGCGGAAAGAGCCGAGCGCAGCGCGCCCAGAATCATTTTCTTCGGCAGGGCGTAATCGTAGCTGCGCGGCGTTGGACCGTGGACCGTGCCGCCGTGGCGCCAGAGCGGCGATCGAATCGAGCCGACGCGCGCGCGCCCCGTACCCTTCTGCTTCCACAGCTTCTTGCCCGAGCCTGAGACTTCGCTCTTGTCCTTGGTCTTGTGCGTTCCCGCGCGCTCGCCTGCCAGGTGGTGTCGCACCGCTTCATGCAGCAGGTTCTGGTTTACCTTGGCGGCAAACACGTCGTCAGCCAGTTCGATCTGGCCGACTTTCTTTCCTTCGAGATTCATCACGTCCACAACTGGCATTGTCGTCGTCTCTTTACCGGCCTTCTCGGCCTTGTGAATCCTTTTTCGTTATAAAACTCGGAACCCAATTCCGGTTACAGATCCGCTTTCGCCTTGCGAATAAAAATGTAACTGCCCGAAGGTCCCGGCACGGCGCCGCGCACTAATATCAAGTTCTCTTCGGAATCCACTTTCACGACGCGTAAATTCTTCGACGTCTTGCGCTCGTGACCCATGTGTCCCGGAAAGTGTTGCCCCTTCCACACGCGCGAAGGGAACGAGCTCGCGCCGATTCCGCCGGGCGCCCGGTGAAACATCGAACCGTGGCTGGCGTCGCCGCCGCGGTAGTGCCAGCGCTTGACGCCGCCTTGAAAGCCCTTGCCTTTGCTGACGCCGGTGACGTCCACGATCTCGCCGACCTTGAAATTCTCCACCAGCACGCGGTCGCCGGACTTGGATTCGTCCTTCGCGTCTTCGATGCGTATCTCTTTCAGATAACGCAGCGGCGCCACGTTGGCTTTCTTGAAGTGTCCGGTGCGCGCCTTATTCACGCGTTGCGGCTTGATGAATTCCACCAGGCCCAGTTGCACCGCATCGTAGCCGTCCTTATCCTTCGTGCGGCGCTGCACCACGACGCATGGACCCGCCTGCAGCACCGTGCACGGCACCGCCGTGCCATCGTCCGCGAAAACCTGGGTCATCCCCAGCTTGATTCCGAGTATGCCGTTGACCGCCATTTCGTCCGCTCTTTCCTTGGCTTTCTTTGTGGGTCGCGGCTTTAGCCGCGACATTCACCGCACAAACGAAAACCGGGCTTTAGCCCCTGGAGTTCCTCTTGCTACTTCGTCGTATGCTCGCGACCGAAAGCCTTGATCTCGACGTCCACGCCCGGAGGCAAATCCAGCTTCATCAGCGCGTCCACCGTGTCAGGCGTCGGCTCGAGAATGTCGATCAGCCTCTTGTGCGTGCGCATTTCAAATTGCTCGCGCGATTTCTTGTCCACGTGCGGTGAACGCAGCACCGTCCAGCGGTTGATCACCGTGGGCAGTGGAATCGGCCCGGCCACGTCCGCGCCGGTGCGCTTCGCGGTGTCCACGATTTCCTTGGTGGATTGATCGAGAATGCGGTGATCGTACGCCTTCAAACGAATCCGAATTTTTTCTCCGTTGGCCATGTTTACTCGATGATCTCGGCGACTGCGCCGGCTCCGACCGTGTGGCCGCCCTCGCGAATCGCGAAACGCAATCCCTTCTCGAGGGCCACCGGCGTGATCAGCGTGATCTCGCACGATATATTATCGCCCGGCATCACCATCTCTACTCCTGTCGGCAACTTCACATCCCCCGTTACGTCTGTCGTACGGAAATAAAACTGCGGCCGGTAGCCCGTGAAGAACGGCGTGTGCCGCCCGCCTTCTTCCTTCGTCAAGACGTACGCTTCCGCCTTGAACTTGGTGTGCGGCGTGATTGATCCCGGCTTCGCCAGCACCTGCCCGCGCTCCACTTCATCCTTTTCCGTGCCGCGCAGCAACAACCCGACGTTGTCGCCCGCCAAGCCCTCGTCCAGCAATTTCCGGAACATCTCGATGCCCGTCACCGTCTTCTTCATCGTCGGACGGAATCCCACAATCTCTACTTCCTCTCCCACCTTCACCTTGCCGCGCTCGATTCTTCCCGTCACCACCGTGCCGCGGCCAGAAATGGAAAAAATATCTTCGATCGGCATCGCGAACGGCTTATCAATATCCCGCACCGGCTGCGGAATGTTCTTATCCACCGCTTCCATCAACTCCAGGATGGACTTCTCCCACTTCGCATCACCTTCCAAAGCTTTCAGCGCCGAACCGCGTATCACCGGCAGCGTATCCCCAGGATACTGATAGCTCTTCAGCAACTCGCGCACTTCCAGTTCCACCAGCTCCAGCAATTCCGGATCGTCCACCATGTCGCACTTGTTCAAAAACACCACGATGTACGGCACACCCACTTGCCGCGCCAGCAGAATATGTTCGCGCGTCTGCGGCATCGGTCCATCCGTCGCCGCTACCACCAGAATCGCGCCGTCCATCTGCGCGGCGCCCGTGATCATGTTCTTCACGTAATCCGCGTGGCCCGGGCAATCAATGTGCGCGTAGTGCCGGTTCGCCGTCTCGTACTCCACATGCGACACCGCAATCGTGATTCCGCGCTCGCGCTCTTCCGGCGCATTGTCAATCGAATCAAACGCCCGGAACGCCACCTTCGGATTGTTCTTCGACAAAACCTTCGTGATCGCCGCCGTCGAAGTCGTCTTGCCGTGGTCAATGTGACCAATCGTCCCGATATTCACATGCGGCTTATTCCGCTCGAATTTCTCTTTCGCCATTTCTCTATCCGCTCCTCAAATCGTACTGTTCAAACCGCTAAAATCGTGGCTGCGCCTACTTCTTGAGATTGTCGCCGTTAGCTCCGCCAATAATATCGTCCGCGATGTTTCCAGGAACCTGCTCGTAATGCGAAAAGTGCATCGTAAAACTGCCGCGCCCCTGCGTGCGGCTGCGAATTTCCGTGGCATAACCGAACATCGCCGCGAGCGGCACGCGCACGTTGATAATCTCGGTCCCGCCGCGCGATTCGCGTCCTTGCATCTGCCCGCGCCGCGAATTCAGGTCCGCGATAACCGGACCCATGTAATCTTCCGGGACCACCACTTCCACGCGCATGATCGGCTCGAGGAGCTTGGGATTCGCGCGCTTGCAAGCATCCTTGAATGCCATGGACCCGGCAATCTTGAACGCCATTTCCGAGCTGTCTACGTCGTGGTAGCTGCCGTCAGTCAAAACCACCGCGGCGTCCACCATCTCGTAGCCCGCGAGGACGCCCGTTTCCATCGCTTCTCGCACTCCGGCTTCGATTGGCGCGATGAATTCCTTGGGAATCGCTCCGCCCACAACCTTATCTACGAACAGCAGACGGTGTTCTTTGTCGAAATGCCACTTGCCGCCTTTGCCGCCCGCCACTTTCTTGGCCAGCTCGTCGATTTCATCGGTGGACATCTCGTGCATGTCTTCGAAATTCGAGTTCGCAAGCGGATGCACGCTCAGCACCGCGTGCCCGTACTGTCCACGCCCGCCGGTCTGCTTGATGTACTTTCCTTCGCCTTCCGCCGCCTTCAAAATCGTTTCGCGATACGCTACTTGCGGGCGGCCCACATTGGCCTGCACGCCGAACTCGCGCATCATGCGGTCCACGATAATTTCCAGGTGCAGTTCGCCCATTCCGGAAATCAACGTCTGGTTCGTGTCGTCATCGGTATGCACGCGGAAAGTGGGATCTTCCTGCGCGAGTTTGCCGAGCGCGGTGCCCATTTTTTCCTGGTCCGCTTTGGTCTTCGGCTCGATCGCCACGGAAATCACGGGCGCCGGGAAATCAATGTTTTCGAGCAGCACCGGCCTTTCTTCATCGCACAGCGTGTCGCCCGTGGTCACGTTCTTCAATCCGACGCACGCAGCGATGTCGCCCGCCTCGATGGACTCAATCTCTTCGCGCTTGTTGGCGTGCATACGCAGCAAACGTCCAATGCGCTCGCGCGTTTTGCGCGTTGAGTTATAAACGTTCTGCCCCGCCTTTAGTACGCCGGAATAGACGCGAATGTAAGTCACGTGGCCGACGAACGGGTCGGTCATGATCTTGAATGCCAGCGCGGCAAACGGTTGGTCATCCGACGCGCGCCGCAGGATCGCTTCGTCGCCGTTGGGGTCGGTGCCCTCGACGGGCGGCACATCCGCAGGCGAAGGCAGGTAATCCACCACAGCATCCAGCAGCGGTTGAATCCCCTTGTTCTTGAACGCCGATCCCGCCAGAACCGGCACCAGCTTCAGCCCGATCGTCGAACGACGAATCGAGGCGCGCAGTTCCGCCGGCTCGAGCTTATGCTGCTCGAGATATTTCGTCAGAATGGCGTCGTCGTGCTCCGCAATATATTCAACAACTTTTTCGCGATGTTCCTTGTAAAATTCGGGCGTCAGCGCCGAGGCCTTCACGGCGGTTTCCAGCGCCGGATGCGCCTTCAAATACTCGGCGTCCCAGAGATTTTCCAGCGGCAGGGTTTCGTATTCCGCGCCCAGCGTTTCATCCTTCCAGACGATCGCGCGCTCTTCGATGAAATCAATCACGCCGAGGAAATTGTCTTCTCTTCCGATGGGATATTGCAGGGGCACGGGGTGGGCTGAAAGGCGCTGGCGCATCGAGCGGATCGAATGGTCGAAATCGGCGCCGATGCGGTCCATCTTGTTAATGAAGGCGATACGCGGGACGCGATACTTGTCCGCCTGCCGCCACACGGTTTCAGACTGCGGCTGCACGCCCGCCACGGCATCAAAAATCGCGACCGCGCCGTCCAGCACGCGCAAGGAACGCTCAACTTCCACCGTGAAATCCACGTGGCCCGGCGTGTCGATGATGTTGATGCGATACTTCTTGCCGAAGCGGTTCCAGGAAGCGGTGGTTGCCGCGGAGGTGATCGTAATTCCGCGCTCGCGCTCCTGCTCCATCCAGTCCATCACCGTTGTGCCTTCGTGCACCTCGCCGATTTTATAGGTCACACCCGTATAGAAAAGGATCCGCTCGGTTGACGTGGTCTTACCCGCGTCAATGTGCGCCATGATCCCGATGTTGCGGGTCTGATCGATTTGTACCTGGCGTGCCATTTGAATCTGTCCGTCGCGCTACCAGCGATAATGCGCGAAAGCCTTGTTCGCTTCCGCCATGCGGTGCACGTCCTCCTTCTTCTTTACTGCTCCGCCGCGGCCATTAGCCGCGTCCAAAATCTCTTCGGCGAGCTTGTCGGTCATGGTCTTGCCGCTGCGCGTCCGCGAATACAGCACCAGCCAATGAATCGCCAGCGACTGCTTGCGGAACGGATTCACTTCCACCGGAACCTGGTAGTTCGCGCCGCCCACGCGCCGCGTTTTCACTTCCAGCACCGGCTTGCAATTTTCCACGGCTTTCTTGAAAAGCTTAAACGCGTCGTCGTTGGACTTCTTTCCCACCTGGTCCATGGCGTTATAGAAAATGGCCTGCGCCGTGGCGCGCTTGCCGTCGTACATCATGCTGGAGATAAACTTCTGCACCAGATCACTGCCGTAAACCGGATCTCCTGGAATCTTGCGCCGGAGAACCCATCCTTTGCGTGGCATCGTTCCGCTCTCCTACTTCTGCGCGGCTTTGGGCCGCTTGGCGCCGTACTTCGAGCGCGCTTGTTTGCGATTTTCAACGCCTGCTGCATCCAAAGTGCCGCGAATAATGTGGTAACGCACGCCGGGCAGGTCCTTCACGCGGCCGCCGCGCACCAGCACGATCGAGTGCTCCTGCAAATTGTGTCCAATGCCGGGGATGTAAGTAGTCACTTCCGCGCTGTTGGTCAACCGCGCGCGCGCGACCTTGCGCAGTGCCGAATTGGGCTTCTTGGGAGTCTGCGTATAAACACGCACGCACACGCCGCGCTTCTCAGGACAGCCTTCCAGCGCAGGTGATTTTGTTTTTACCCGGATTTTGTCCCGGCCATGACGCACGAGCTGTGAAAACGTCGGCACGCTTGCCCCCTAGTTCGAATAACTCGCTGCAAAAACTCGCGCACGCGAAAAAACTCCGCGCGCACATTTCCGCGCAAGGCAAATTTACCCGCGCAAAATTCGGCGAGTGAATGAACAGAAAAGGTCGCCACACCCGAAGGAATTACCAGGTACTCCGCGAAAACGCTTCACCCCAAGGAGTGAACTGCATCTTCTACTGATCTGCGGAGAGGCTCACACGGCTTTGCGGGGCTGGCGCCCCATTTCGGCCGCTCTTTCTTACCCCGTTCCGTCGTTCTTTGTTCCGGGATACGAAAGACTTCCCTAATCACCACTGGGCCCATCGGCCCTAAGACAACCGCAGAAGTATAGGAGAATCAACAGCTCTTGTCAACTCGATTCCCTCCAAAAAATAAATCTGATGAATTGGCTCGCACCGTGCTCTTGCGATGCGGCTCGCGGCCGCCGAAAATACCGATCTGCAGGGTGGACTTCTTAGACGAATTTTCCGACTTCCGGTCATTAATCTCAGGCTCAGCCGGGCGTCCTGAGACCCATTTTGGAACTACGGACCGGCAGCTCGTAACATACAGATTACGCGTCGCTTACATCCTTGCCGCCGCGCCCGAACATGGTTTAACTACCACCCTATTGCGGATCGCGAACTCGGTCGCCCGCTAATTCCGACACCCGACGTTTCGCAATTGCTCAACCGTTGCGCTCGTACTGCTTTACCCAGTACGCCAACGCTCCTACACTAGTTCTGTCTAATTTCAATCGGGAGTAGGAATGAAGAGTTTTTGGATCGCTGTCCTGTGCGCGCTGGCAGTTTCATGCGCCGCCGTGGCTCAACAAAAAAGCACGGCGCCCGCCGCGCCTCCATCAGCTGCGAAAGCCGGAGAACAAAAATCGCAGCCACCCGATTATTCGGAAGAAGCAGTCGTCGTCGAAAAATATTACACCACCGTGCGGTTTGCAAATGATGGCACGGGTGAACGCGACGTTTCCGCGCGCATTCGGGTGCAAAGCGACGCCGGAGTCGCGCAGCTCGGCGAACTGGTTTTCGGCTACAGCTCCAGCAACGAACAGATGGACGTGCGCACCATGCGCGTGCACAAAGCGGACGGTTCCGTGGTGAACGCGGCACCCGATGCAATTAAAGATATGACCGCCAGCGTTGCACGCGACGCTCCCGAGTACACCGACTACAAAGAAAAACACATTACGGTCCCGTCGCTCCATGCCGGCGACACCATCGAGTACGAAATCGTCACGCGCATAGTGAAGGCGTTGGCCCCGGGCGAATTCTGGTACGAACAAAGTTTCCTCTCGAGCGCCATCGTTCTCGACGAACGCATCGAAGTGAATGTCCCGCAGGGCCGCGCGCTCATCGTTGACTCGCAGGACTACTCGAACGTCACCGGCCAGGAAGTGCGCAAAGTAAAGCTCACCGCGAAGGGAGACGGAGTCGACGACGACAAATCCCCTTTCACGATGCACGATGCGAACGGCCGCACCATCTACCTGTGGCGCCATACGAATCTGACGCATCCCGCGGAGGACGACGCGAGCGACAAGCCAGGGAAGCCGCGGTCCAAGCCGCCAGACGTGCAGCTGACGACTTTCAAAAATTGGGAAGAAGTTGCGACATGGTACGCCGGTCTCGAAAAGGGCCGCACGGACCCAACTCCTGAGATCCGCGCCAAGACGCAGCAACTTATCGCAGGCCGCACTACCGAGCTGGAAAAAATTCAGGCGCTCTACACCTACGTCGCTCAGAACATCCGTTACGTCAGCCTCTCGTTCGGTCTGGGCCGCTACCAGCCGCATTCCGCGGCGGACGTCTTCAAGAATCAATATGGCGATTGCAAAGATAAACACACTTTGCTCGCCGCCATGCTCGCTGCTGCAAACGTTCCATCCGACGCAGTGCTTATTCCCTTCGCGCGGCCGCTAGATACTTCCGTTCCCTCGCCTTCGCAGTTCGATCACCTGATTACCGCCGTTCCGGATGGCACAGATCTCGTTTGGATGGATTCCACCGCCGAAGTTGCGCCGTTCCGCATGCTTTCCGCGCCCCTGCGTAATAAATCGGCGCTGCTCGTACACCCGGATGGCACCGGCAAAATTGTCGAAACACCCATTGATCCGCCATTTCTTTCCACGCAGCGCGTGGAAATTGACGCGCAAGTGAGCGATCTGGGAAAACTCACCGCCAAATTGCGCTATTACCTGCGCGGCGACAATGAATACGCTCTGCGCGTCGCGTTCCGTCGCACGCCGCAAACGGAATGGAAGGAACTCGGCCAGACCATCGCGGCGCTCGACGGCATCAAGGGTGAAATCACCAACGTAAAGCCAAGCGATCCGGCCGACACCGCGAAACCGTTCGAGTTGGAGCTGCAGTTTGCGCAGCCAAATTACCTCGATTGGGCCAGCAAGAAATCGAAAGTCGGCGTGCCGCTGCTCGCCATCGGCATGCCGGACGTGTCCCCGGATTCCACCGACCCGATCCACCTCGGCAGTCCGCTAGACGTCACCATGGACTTGAAAATGACGTTGCCGGCGAACTACGTTGCCCGCGCTCCCGTCGCTGTCTCGGTAGAACGCGACTACGCCGAATTCAAATCGTCTTACCACTTTACCGATCACGTGCTCACCGCCGAACGCACTCTGAATTTCAAAATGCGCGATCTGCCCGCTGCACGCCTCGGCGATTACCTCGCCTTCGCCCGCACCGTGGATTCGGACGAAGATCAAATCCTGGTCGTCGAAAATTCCACCACCGGAGCGCCTGCGATCCCCACAACGGCTAGCGCCGCGGAACTGCTCGAAGCCGGCATCGCCTCGCTGAATTCCGGCGATCCTCGCGAAGCGATTCCGCTGCTCGAACGCGCCAACCAGCTCGATCCCAAAAGCAAGCAAGGCTGGAACGATCTGGGACTCGCCTATCTGCGGCTCGGCGAATTCAGCGACGCCGCCACCGCATTTCGCAAACAGGTGGAAGTGAATCCCTACGACGAGCACGTTTACAACTATCTCGGCCTCACGCTGCAGCAGCAGCAAAAATTCGACGAAGCCGCGGTAGCATTCCGGAAGCAGCTCGACATCAATCCCCTCGACCCCATCGCTCACGCCGCGCTCGGCGCGCTCTTCCTCGAACAGCACAAATATGCGGAAGCCGTCCCGGAACTCGACAAGGCCACCGTTCTCGCTCCGGAAAATGCCGAATTGGAAGTGAGCCTGGGCCAGGCGTTCTTGAACACGGGACAAAAAGACAAGGCGCTCGAAGCTTTTGAAAAAGGTATAGAACTGAAGCAAACCCCCGTGGTTTGGAACAATGTTGCGTACAATCTTGCACAACATCACATCGAATTGGATAGAGCAGCGCAGTACGCCGAATCAGCCGTATCCGCTACCGCCGCAAATCTGCGGAACATTGAACTAGCTCACTTGTCGCTCGAGGACCTCAATCAAGTCTCCAGCATCGGCGTCTATTGGGACACGCTGGGTTGGATTTATTTTCAGAAGGGCGAACTCGAAAAAGCGCAGCGCTACGTGCGCGCCTCGTGGCTTTTGAACCAGCACGGCGAGGTGGGCGACCATCTCGCGCAGATTTATGAAAAGCGCGGCGAAAAAGAACAAGCCGAACGCATGTACGCCGAAGCCATCGCCGCTGCACACTCCGTGCCGGAGACGCGCACGCGCCTGGTTTCGCTCGTCGGCGACGACTCTAAAATGGACGCCCTCGCGGTTCGCGCCAAACTTGGTCTGACCAAGATCCGCACGTTTCCAATGGGCAAGCTACTCGGCGAAAATGCGGCAGCCGACTTCTTCGTTCTTCTCTCGCCGGGCCCGAAGAATCCCAAGGTAGAATCCGTGCGATTTATCAGCGGGAGCCAGGATCTGCGCCCCTTTGCGGAGAAAATTCGCGGCATAGATTTTGGCGCGATGTTTCCAGACGCCTCGCCGGCCAAGCTCGTCCGTCGCGGCACGCTTGCGTGCTCAGCTGCGACTGGCAATTGCACCTTCACGCTGATTCTTCCGGAAGACGTTCGCACGTTGAACTAGATTTTCGCCGCGCATCGGCGCAATCAAAAACTAGATCGTCGCGCTCATGATCCGTCCAAGCCTTCCGCCTACTCGCAATTTATCCGCGCGACCCTTGAAGTAGCGCTCGTTCAGCTTGTCCTTGTCCCAATCCTCGATCTTGTTGAATCGAAATCGCCGCAGCTCATTCGTCAATTCCGTTGGCTCGACAAATAATTGGAACGGTTCGCCTGCCTTCGCCACTCGTCGCGCCATCGCATCGAACGCCAGGCGTCCGAACCAGTTCAACGAAGCGCGCGGCAGCGCGTAATCAAACACCACTCCGCTGCCTGCCGGCATCGCGGCGATAAATTCCAGCGTGCTGTTCATCGCCGCACGAGTGAGGTACGGCGTCACTCCCAACCACGAAAAGAATGTAATTTCGCGGCGGTCGAATCCCCCCACGGCAAGGCCGTCGCGCAGCGACTGACTTTCGAAATCCACCGGAGCATATGTTACCGACTGCGGCACCTCGACATTGCCCGCAGCCAGCCTTTCGCGTTTCCACTTCTGCGTCGCCGGATGATCCACTTCGAACACGCGCAGCTGGCTTGCGTCATAGGTGTTGCGATACGCGAACGTATCCAGCCCCGCGCCCAAAATAACGTACTGGCTCGCGCCGCGTGCGACCGCGGCACCCAGCTCGTCTTCGGCCAAGCGGCTGCGCACCACCATAAATGCCCGCACGTATCGCGAAGCGCGCGCGTAAATCTTCCGGCCCTCGAGGCGTACTTGTTCCTGCGCCTTTTCGCCAAGGATCGGCAAGGCGACCGGATCATCGAGCACTCTGGGATTGTCGAACAACTGGTGGGCCGCGCGGCGCATCGCCACGCGAAGTGCGGTGGTGCTGGGGCGTGCGTCTCTCACGCTTGAAAAGATGCGGTCAGCAGCTTGCGGGTTTCAGACCGTGCGAGGGCTGAGGATTTTACTTCTGTGCGAGACCAACGCATTCGTGCACGCTTCCACTCATCCGCGATTCGATTCGCGCCGCCGGGCGCGTCCATGCTTATTTGATCTCGAGAACTTCCTTCTCTTTGGCGGCGGATAAATCCTCAATCTTCTTGGTCTCGGAATGCGTCAGCTTTTCCAGTTCATCCAGCGAACGCTTCTTGTCGTCTTCGCTGATTTTCTTTTCTTTCTCCAGCTTCTCGACGCCTTCCTTGATATCGCGCCGAATATTTCGGACGGCAGTGCGGTGATTTTCCAGCACCTTGTGGATGTGCTTCACCAAATCCTTGCGCCGGTCTTCGGTCAACGCGGGAATCGGCACGCGCACTACTTTCCCATCGTTCGTCGGATTCAAACCGAGATCGGTGGTGCGAATGGCCTTGTCAATCAACGCCACCGCACCCGGATCCCACGGCGAAATCACAATCGTCGCGGCGTCTGGCACGTTCAAGGTGCCCAATTGATTGATGGGCATCGGAGTGCCGTGATAATCCACGCGTACGTGATCCAGCAGCGAGACGTTCGCCCGCCCCGTCCGCACGCTACCCAGCTCCTTGCGAAAATCCTCCACGGCTTTTTCCATCCGCGTTTTGGCCTGCGCCATCGCGTCTTTGCTTGTAGCAATCGTGCTCATCGAGAAAATTGCCTCCCCCGATTGAATTTCACGCCGCGGTAACGATCGATCCCACCGGCTCGCCCAGCACCACGCGCTTCAAATTTCCCGGGACGGTCATATCGAACACCACGATCGGCATTTTGTTGTCCATGCACAGCGAAATGGCCGTCGAATCCATCACCATCAGTCCCTTCTTCAACACGTCCAGATACGTGATTTTTTCGAAACGCTTCGCGCCCTTCACTTTTTCCGGGTCGGCATCGTACACGCCGTCCACGCGCGTCGCTTTCAAAATCACCTGGGCCTTGATCTCCATCGCGCGCAAAGCCGCTGCAGTATCCGTCGAGAAATAAGGGTTGCCGGTGCCCGCCGCGAAAATGACCACGCGGCCCTTTTCCAGGTGGCGCGTCGCGCGCCGCCGGATAAATGGCTCGGCTACCTGGTGCATCTCGATCGCGCTCATCAGCCGCGTGTGGCATCCGGCCTTTTCCAGCGCATCCACCATGGCGAGGCCGTTGATCACCGTCGCCAGCATGCCCATGTAATCGCCCGTTGCGCGGTCAATATTCAGCTCTTTCTGCCGCGTTCCGCGAAAAAAATTGCCACCGCCCACGACGATGGCCACGTCCACGCCCAGGCTGCGAACTTCCTGTACTTCGCGCGCGATCCCCTGGATCGTTTCGGCGTGGATTCCGGATTCGTTCGGCCCGGAAAGCGATTCACCCGAAAGTTTTAGCACCAGCCGCTCATAAACCGGCGCGGGATTCGCCGCGGAATTGGTTGCGGTAGTGTTTCGCACTGCCGTCTGCGCCTTGCTCGTCGCGGCTTTTGTCATTGCGGATGGGCCAGCCCCCTGGCCGCGTGCATTTTAGCAAAGATTTTGCGATTGCGCGCCGCAGAACGCCGCGGCAGCGCCCTATCCTCGGGAATTCTGCTAGCTCATTGCGCAGCTCACGTAGGGGCGGGTCTCAGACCCGCCCGCTTGTCGGATCACCCCGCATCCTCATCAGCGCAAAAAAAAATCCGCCGCAAACGCGGCGGACTCGAAACGAAACCAATTTGTACTTGTGCCAGCTAAGTCATCGGCACCGGTACCGGTCCTTCGGGTTCAGCGTCAGCCGCCGCCCTTTGCCCACCGGCTCCATCCATTTCGCCCACTTTGAATCGCGAAAAGCGACGCACAGAAATGTTCTCGCCGATCTTGGCGATGGTGTGGTCAATCAGCTCTTTCACCGTCATGCCTTCATCCTTGATGAAGTGCTGCTCGTACAGGCAATTTTCCTCGTAGAACTTCTCCATCTTGCCGCTCACGATCTTCTCGATCACATTTTCGGGCTTGCCGGTGGCCTTAGCCTGTTCCTTGTAAATCTCGCGCTCGCGGTCGAGCGTCTCCTGCGTCACTTCCTCGCGTCGCAAAAAACGCGGATCGAGCGCAGCGATATGCATCGCCACATCGTGGCACAGACGCTGAAAATCCTCGGTGCGCGCGACGAAATCGCTCTCGCAATTCACTTCCACCAGCACGCCAATTTTTCCACCGGCGTGGATGTAGCAGCTCACCAGGCCTTCGGAGGTCGCGCGCTGCGCTTTTTTCGCCGCGGTAGCCTGGCCCTTCTTGCGCAGAATATCAATTGCCCGTTCGATGTCCCCGCTGGTTTCCACCAGCGCATCGCGGCACGCCGCGAAACCCACGCCTGTGCGGTCGCGCAGCTCTTTCACCTGCTGCGCGGATACATTCGGCTTTCCATCTGCAGTTGCCATAGTTGTACTCAATTCCTTTGAACGAATTCGGAACTTATTACCCGTTCGGCCGGCCCGTTGGAATCGCTGGCGCCGGAAGGCGGCTCACGCCAAAAGTGACGCCGCCCTACTTCGCGTGCTGATGAGCTTCGTCTTCGGTCGGTATGGCTGCAGCCGCGGCTTCTTCCGTCGCGACTAATTCACCCGGCTCGCCTTCCACGAAATCGCCTTCCTGTTTCTCGTAAACTTCGTAGGCGCTGGTATCCACGTAATCCACGCCCTCTTCGCCGCCGCCTTCCACCGCTTTTTGATCCGCGATTTGTGTCTGCTCGTAGGATTGGTGTCCCACGATCACGGCGTCGGAAATTTTCGAAGTGAACAAGCGAATCGCGCGCAAAGCGTCGTCGTTACCCGGAATGACCCAATCCACCAGGTCCGGGTCGCAGTTCGTATCCACAATCGCCACTACCGGGATGCCCATGCGCCGCGCTTCGTGCACCGCGATCAATTCCGCGTTCGGATCAATCACGAACATCGCATCCGGCAGCGTGGTCATATTTTCCACGCCGGAAAAATTCTGCTGCAAATGTTTCAGTTCGCGTTCCAGGCGCGCCGCTTCTTTCTTCGAAAATTGCGCCATGCGCCCGTCTTCCACCATGCCCTTCAGCAGCTTCAATCGCTTGATGGACTTCTGGAGGGTCACCCAGTTCGTCATCGTGCCGCCGAGCCAGCGGTGGTTCACGTAGAACATGCCGCAGCGATTCGCCTCTTCGGCGATGGCTTCCTGCGCCTGGCGCTTGGTGCCCAGAAAAAGAATTCGTTTGCCTTGGCCGGCCAGCTCGGAAACGTAACGAGCCGCGTCGCGAAACATCTTCAAGGTCTTTTGCAGGTCAATGATGTGGATCCCGTTGCGCTCCCCGAAAATATATTCCTTCATCTTCGGGTTCCAACGCCGGGTCTGGTGGCCGAAGTGAACTCCAGCCTCCAGCAACTCTTTCATCGTAATTTCAACGCCCAAAGTGCCTCCTTGTTTGAAGGGATGCTTGTTACTCCGTTTTTCGGAGCAGCATCCTTTTCTGCCGGTTCCTCACCGGCCGTGATTTTAACTGCACCCGCCTTCGCCTATCACTGTCGCCCCGAGCGAAGCGAGGGCTCTCTCTTCGATTCCCCTCACTCCACCCAGCCGTATACTACCGCTTGCTGAACTGGAATCTACGTCGCGCGCCCTTCTGCCCGTATTTCTTGCGTTCCTTCATGCGCGGATCGCGAGTCAGAAAACCATTCTTGCGCAGCGCCGGCCGCAATTCCGGGTTCAACCTTGAAAGCGCGCGCGAAAGACCCATGCGCACCGCTCCCGACTGTCCACCCACGCCGCCGCCCTTCACAATGGCCTTTACCTCGACCTGATCCAGCATCTGCGTGAACTTCAGAGGCTCGACCGCCGCCGTGTTCCACGCCACGTTGCGAAAATATTCGTCCACCGGCCGACCGTTCACCGTAAACCGCGCCGCGCCCTGCTTGATGTACACGCGTGCGATGGATTCCCGCCGGCGACCTGTGCCGTAAAATTGCTTGGCCTTGCCTTCCAATGAACTCGCACCTGAACTCAAAGTTCCTCCTATGTGACCACCGCACCCGGCAGCGAGGAGAATTCCGCGCCTGCACGGGCCGACCGAAAAAGGCCCTGACGGACACGTCCGCCAAACGAAAAGTTTTTAATCCCTGTGTGTCGCGAGGCTATAGCGAGAGTGGCTGAGGCTTTTGTCCGGTGTGGCGGGCGAGGCCTTCACTTCCGGCATAAACACGCAGCTTCTTTGCTCTTCGCGCGCGGAGCTTGTTCTTCGGCAGCATCCCCAGCACCGCTTCGCGCACAACCTCTTCCGGCCGCCGTTGCAAGAGCGTGCGGATCGGTATTTCCTTCAATCCGCCCGGCCAGCCGCTGTGATGACGATACAATTTCTGATCAATCTTATTGCCCGTCAGCTTGATCTTTTCCGCGTTTACTACCACCACGTGATCGCCGCAATCCAGATGCGGCGTGTACGTCGGCTTGTCCTTGCCGATCAGCAGGCGCGCCACGCGCGTCGCCAAGCGCCCGAGCACCACTCCCTCGGCGTCAATCACGAACCAGTCCTTCCCCACCATCAACTCTTCGGCCTCTCGGCCTCTTGGAACATACGTCGGCATCTGCTCAGTCACACCTTTCCCAGTAAAGACAAACCCTGATTCTAAAGTAGCTTGCTAGCGATGTCAACGGACGAATCGAGCGGGGACCGGGTCGATTTCAATCGAGGTGAATTTCACCTCATAAATTCTGGTATAGTTGGCACAGTCGAGAAAGGGCAGGCCGGTATCGGTAAGTCCGGCCAACTCCGCCAAGGAGTCTCTGTTCATCACACCGTGTGGTGAACCCGCGACAAGCGAGAGTGCGTGTGCACTCCGCCTTGGGCGGCGCTTTCACGACATCACTTCGATAATCGGTTGGCGGCTCCCAAGACAGCTTCAGTCAAAGGAGAATCACCATGCCCGAAATCAAAGCCAACTCTGGGATCGTCACTCAGGTCAACGTCTTCAGCGTTAGACCCGAAAATCAGCAGGCCCTCATCGATCTTTTGATCGAATCGGCGCGCTCGGTTTGCCATCTTCCCGGGTGGAAGTCTGCCAGCATCCACCGCGGTCTAGATGGAAAAACGGTCGTCAACTACGCGCAGTCGACTAACATGGAATCGCAGGAGCGCATTGTGGCATCGCTTCGAGAAAACGGATTCCTCGATCGCAACAAGCGGCTCGGAGAAGGTCATCCGGGTCTCTACGAAGTTGTCTTCACACTGGAAGCGTAAGCGGCTTTTGTCGTCCGTCCACACAGGCCGAACTGGTTGAAGCAGTCTCGGTCGTGTGTGGCCGGAGCGTATCTTCCGGATCGGTTGTCGATGATTCGGAAAATCTGAATCAAACTGACGCAGTACCAACGAGCGGCTGGGGACGAAGCACATCGGATTCACGAGCGGGCCACTCTGCAGCGGCCCGCCGTGATTGGGAGGCAGAAACAAATCGCTGAAACGAAGCTGACTAAGAGGTGGCTGCGGCCGTGCTGCGGCTCGTGCGCCCGAACGACTTTGCGCTGTCGTCGCTGGCATCGCCGGTCTTGTCAATTTCGATCGAGCCCTTGAAATAAGCTCCGTCCTCGATCGAAATCCGCGCCGTCGTCAAATCGCCGACCACCGAACCGTCCTTCTTGATCTCGATCCGGTCGCGCGCGCGCAAATTGCCCTTCACGTTGCCGTAAACCACCACTTCGCGAGCAATCACGTCCGCGGTCACCTTGGCGCTGGCGCCCACCGTCAACTTCCGATCTTCCAACTGCACCAACCCTTCGACGCTGCCATCAATCAACAGGTCCTCATTGCCGGTGATCTCGCCCTTCACGTGCAGGCTTGAGCCCAAACGTGCCGTGCCGCCCGAAGTCGTGCTTGGATACCCAGAATCAATCGGTGCCATCGTTTTTGCCTCCCCAGGAATTGCCGGTGCGTTTGCACTCGGAATATTTGGCCGTGCTTGCTGCGGCTGTTGCGCTTGCTGCGGAAGCGGATTCTTAGCCGGAGCGTCCGGCTTCTTGTCTCCCCACATTTACCCTCCTTGCGCCTGAGCTGCGCCAGAATCGCAAATCACATCAAATGAGGTCCGGGTCTTTGAATGTAGTCCCGCGCTGAAACTCTGCCAAATCCAAAATGGTACAGCTGTGTCCGGTGAGGTAACGCCGCACTTAAAAGCTGGGGAGCCGCATCGTACGTCTGGACTACTGCGCAGCGCAAGCAGGAAATAACTCAGCCGTGGCCTGCTGCGGATTTCTGCAAGTAGCGCTCCTGCAGACTCGCCAAGTGATGGGAAAGATGCCCGGCGATGATGTAGGCAAGCGCTCGGACGGTCACCGAATTTCCGCTCGCCACGCCCTTGCGCGACCATGCTTCCGCCGGCAAGTTGCGAAAGAATGACAACGTCGCTTGCCGCACGCCGCGAAAATCCGCAATGTGACTGGCCCAGGAGTAATCATCGGCGTGCGCGGCATTCGCGGCAACATTCTGATCGAAGCTGGCGAGCGGATCGCTGAATCCGCGCCCGAACCACAGTGCGCGAAAAGCAAATGCTCGCTCCGTATCGCTTACGTGATTCAAAACTTCGCGGATGCTCCACTTCTCAGGCGCATAGCGGTACAGCGATTTTTCTTCGGAGATGCTGCTTAAAATCGAGGGAACTTCTTGCGACTGGGATTCAAGCAGACCGACAATGTCAGCGCTCGCGATCCGGTCTATGTAAGTGAAGTAATACGGCGCAGCTTCGTCGCGTCCGGGTACAGTCATCGTTCGTTCCCCTGAACCCGAGACTAATACTTGCGCAGAACGCCGACAACTCTTCCTTGAATCTTCACGTCGGTGCCCTGAACCACGATCGGCGACATCGCCGAATTCGCCGGCTGCAAACGCACCTTGCCGCCCGGCTCGCGATAGAATCTCTTCACCGTCGCATCGTCTTCGCCGACCAGCGCAACAACGATCTCACCCGGGTTCGCCACCTGCGTCTGCTCCACGACGATGTAGTCGCCGTCCAGAATGTGATCTTCGCGCATGGATTCGCCCTTCACCTGCAGCACGAACGTTCCCTGCCCGCGCGCGAAGTCCGCCAACGAGATGGTCTCGTTCTGTTCGACGGCTTCCAGCGGCTGGCCCGCGGCAATCCGCCCGGCCAAAGGCAATTCCACCACGTGACGGTCCAGCACCTGCTCGCGGATCGGCTTCGGCAACTGAACCACTTCGATCGACCGGCTCTGGTTATAGCCGCGGCGAATGAAACCTTTCTTCTCCAGCGTCGAGAGATGCTTGTGCACCGTCGCCAGCGACGTGAGCTTCAGCGCGTGCGCAATTTCTTCAAAACTCGGCGAATAGCCGTTCTTGTTGAGAAATCCCACCAGGTAATTCAGGACTTCTTTTTGTCTCTTTGTCAGCGCCATTTCACACCCCTCGAACCCAAGTTTGAAGTCCGAAGTGTAGGCGAATTAAAAGCGAAAGTCAATGGTACTTACGGACAGGCTGGCCTTTTTCAATAAGTTACCGGCCGTTCCACCGCTCCCAAGCCTGGCTCACTGAGAGACCGGCGCGGGTTCCTTCGATTTACGCTTCCCGGTGGAATTCTTGGACTTCCGAGGGGGCTCGGCGTTCAGCGCCTCGCGCAGCGCTTCCAGCTCTTTTCGCGTCGCTTCCAGCAGCGCGCTCACTCGTTCTGCGTTCTGCTCCACTATGTATCGCATCGCGGCATCCAGTTCCCGGCGCATCTCCGCTGATTGCTCGGCCAGAGCTTCGGCAGCCGCGAATCGGGCAGCTTCTTGTAACTCGGCAAGCTGTGCTTCCCGTAATGCCTCGCTCACTGTTCGCGCGTGGACCTTGCTCTTTTCGAGCGCCGTCATCATTTCCACCGTGCAATCCAGGACCACCTCGTCCGCCACCGCCAATTGTGCGGCTAAGCCTCGGTTCGTACTCGTCGCAGGTGCCGGAGCAGCAACGACAATCGCCGGTTCCGCAGCTGACACCTCCTCCGCCACTTTAGCCTCTTCCTCGCCGGGGTACGGGAACCAATCGGTCGGCGGCCACGGGATTCCCCACACGTTTCCGGGAACCTCAAACGCCAATGCGACGTGATAGACCTCCCGATACGTCTTCGGCCGCTGCACCCACACCACGCGCGCCTTCACTACTTGCGACGGTCTCGGCGGCTCCAGGCGGCGGATTTCGACGCTGACGGTCGAGTCCTTGGGCGCGTAGTGCGTAGACTGGTATTTACACCCATAGCAATCAATCATTACAGTCAACGTGGATTCGTGGAAAGGCTGCCCGAGCGCATCTGTCCCATTGATCTTGATTGGCACGGATTTAGCGAGGCGGGTGCTGCGCCGCTTCTCCGCGCCGGGTTCCTTCGATCGAGGGGAATCGCTCACGGCCTGCTCCGGGGGAAATTACTACGTTAGCACTCCATACCGGAGCAGTCCGGTGCGGCGTGTGCGAGTAGTGCGAAAAGGTAAAGGCGAACGCTTCGGCAAACTCGGGGGTCTAATGCGCTTTGGCAAAAGCTCCGCGCTTCCGCCGGAAGTACAGCACCAGCAGCACGAGAGCGGCGATCACCACCAGCGCAATCGTGACAATCAAGAAGGCCTCTCCATGCGCCAGGATCACTCTGAAAATCTTGCGGCCGTACGTGGCTCCCAGATAAGCCAAAATGAGGTAGCGCGCTAAACGCCCCGCCGAAATTGCCGCCAAAAACTTCTTCGTAGAATACTGCAGCGCGCCGGCCGCAATCACAAAGGGCACCATCGGCATCGGCGGCGGCAAGAGCGCCGGAATCACGATCGCACCAAATCCCCACCGCTCGAATGCCTTGGTAACTTTGTTCGCGATGCGCGGCGAAACCTTCTCCTTCAACGCCCTCTCGCCACCATTGCGCGCAATGCGGTACGTGAGATACGCACCGATCACCGAGCCCACAGTCGCCATCACGGCGTAGTATGGCCACCATTCGCGGTCGTGCCCCGCCAGCACGATCGTCATCGCGTCCATGCTGCCTGGAACGGGAATCACAGAGCTATCAATCAAGCCCAGCAGGATCAATCCCGGACCGCCCAACGTGAACAGCCAATGCCGTACCGCATGCACCTTCGAAGGCGCTGCCAGCACGAATTTGGCGATCTCCAATCTCAACGTGGCCCGCCCTCGAGTCCCTATCTACTTCATTCGACGCTCGCTGACAAATCACGGTTCCGCCGCAGGGGCGAAAACGACACATTCTACGCGCTCTTCGGACAAAATGGCGCGCGGTGTGCTAGCCTATACTTGGAGTTATGCGGGACGAAGAAAAGCCGCGCGCAAGACGGCGTCGCGCTCCACGGCACGGCGAATCACTCGTTTTTCCGTTGCCTGCAGTCTTCGGTCATTACCGGGTGCCACGCTTATTCTCTACCGCAGAAATACATTCTAGCCGCTTATCACTCGTCACTAGCCACGGCATTTGTCATCCCCATACAGCCTTGCACTGTGCTAGCGTTTCGCTGAATAAAAACCAGATCAGGCGCGTCAAAGAAGTAGGGGCGCACTCATTCCGACCCGCGCGGATCTCTGTCAATTTCGAATCGAGGTCTTGAATCGCCATGTCCAGCACATTCGTCGAAATCTCGGGCCGCAAGAAAGAAACCATAGACAAGGCCGTCATCCGCTTCTGCGGCGACTCGGGCGACGGCATGCAGATCACTGGCAGCCAGTTCACGAACACCGTGGCACTGTACGGCAATGACCTGGCCACTCTGCCCGACTTCCCCGCCGAGATTCGCGCCCCTGCCGGCACACTCCCGGGCGTCAGCGGGTTCCAGGTCCACTTTTCGTCCAGCGACGTTTACACCCCCGGAGATTCGGTGGATGCGCTCATCGCCATGAATCCCGCCGCGCTGAAAATGAACCTGCCGGACCTGAAAACTAACGGCATCCTGATCGTCAATCTCGATAGCTTCAAGGAAAACGATCTGCGCAAGGCGCAGCTCGCGCAGAACCCGCTCGAAGATCATTCGCTCGACGGTTACCGGCTTTTTTCAGTCGAGCTTACGAAGCTGACCCGCGCGGCGCTGAAAGAATTGGGTCTCGACGCCAAGAGCATGGACCGCTGCAAGAATTTCTTCGCCCTGGGCATGTGCTACTGGCTCTACAACCGCTCCATGCAGCCCACGCTGCGCTGGCTCGAAGACAAATTCAAGACCAAGCCGCAACTGGTGCAAGCCAACAAGCTCGCCATGCAGGCCGGCTACAGCTACTGCGAAGCGACTGAAGCCTTTCAGATCAGCTACGAAATTCCGCCCGCGAAGTTGCAGCCCGGCGTCTATCGCAATATCAGCGGCAACGCCGCGCTGGCTCTCGGATTTGTGGCTGCTTCCCAGCAATCAGGCCTGACGCTTTTCCTGGGCTCCTATCCGATCACTCCGGCTTCCGACATTCTGCACGAGCTTTCGATGTACAAGGATTTCGGCGTCACCACCTTTCAAGCCGAAGACGAAATCGCCGCCATCACTTCTGCCATCGGCGCCTCCTACGCCGGCGCTCTGGCCATCACTTCCACCTCCGGACCGGGCATGGCGCTGAAAACCGAAGCTCTCGGCCTCGCTGTGATGGTCGAATTACCGCTGGTCATCTGCGACATCCAGCGCGGCGGTCCATCCACCGGGCTTCCCACGAAGACAGAACAAGCAGATTTGCTACAAGCTCTCTTTGGCCGCAATTCCGAAGCTCCGATTCCGGTGCTCGCTCCCTCGACTCCTGGTGATTGCTTCTGGATCGCTCTCGAAGCCAGTCGCATCGCCATCAAATATATGGTCCCCGTCATCATTCTCTCGGACGGCTACCTCGCCAACGGCTCCGAGCCTTGGAAAGTCCCGACTGTAGAAGACCTCCCCGCAATCCCCGTGCACTTTGAAACAAATCCGGAAGGCTTCCAGCCGTACAAACGCGATCCCGAAACTCTTGCTCGCCCCTGGGCCATTCCCGGCACTCCAGGTCTCGAGCATCGCGTCGGCGGCATCGAAAAGCAGGACGTAACCGGCAACGTCAACTACGAACCACTGAACCATGAGCACATGGTGCGCACGCGCGCCGAAAAAGTCGAAGGCATCGCGCAGGATATTCCGGACGCCGTCGCCGAAGGCGATCCTTCCGGAGACGTTTTAATCGTCGCCTGGGGCTCCACGCACGGCCCCATCACCGCGGCCATGAAAACAATGCGCGCCAAAGGTCATCGCATTGGCCACGTCCATTTGCGATACCTGAATCCGCTGCCGAAAAATCTGGGCGATTTGCTGAAGCGCTACAAAAAAGTCCTGGTCCCCGAAATGAACATGGGCCAGCTCGTAATGCTCCTGCGCGCAAAATTCCTGGTGGACGCGCAAAGCTACGGCAAAATCCAGGGCAAGCCATTCAAGCAATCCGAAATCGAAGCCAAGATCGAAGAATTGCTGGATTAGCGCTGTCTCTTGGCAGTTGAATTTGTAACAGCGGTCTTCAGACGCGCCGTTTGCGTCCCGAATGAAGTCGCGGGACCGCCAGCCTTTGATTTTCTTTGAGGTGATTGAAAATGACCACGGCCGCACCGCCCGTCTACACCAAGAAAGACTTCCAAACCGACCAGGAAATTCGCTGGTGCCCTGGCTGCGGAGACTACGCCATCCTCTCCGCCGTGCAGATGGTCTTCGCCGAGCTCGGCATTCCGCGCGAAAAATTCGTATTCATCTCCGGCATCGGATGCTCCAGCCGCTTCCCGTATTACATGAATACGTTCGGCTTCCACACAATCCATGGCCGCGCCCCCGCGGTCGCCACCGGCATCAAGCTCGTGCGTCCTGACCTCGACGTCTGGGTCGCCACCGGCGACGGTGATTCTCTTTCCATCGGCGGCAATCACACCATCCATATGCTGCGCCGCAACGTCGGCCTGAAAGTCCTCATGTTCAACAACAAAATTTACGGCCTCACCAAAGGCCAATACTCCCCGACCTCCGAAATCGGAAAGAAAACCAAGTCCACGCCGTTCGGCACCACCGACCGCCCCTTCAACCCCATTTCGCTCGCGATCGGTTCCGAAGCGACTTTCGTCGCCCGTTCCGTGGACGTGTTCCAGCAACACCTGAAGGAAACGCTGCGCAAAGCGGCGGCCCATAAAGGCGCGGCCTACGTCGAGATTCTGCAGAATTGCAATATCTTCAACGACCTCGCGTGGGAGAACGTTACCGAAAAAGACGCGCGCAGCGAGCACGTCGTCCAGCTCGAGCACGGCAAGCCGCTAATCTTCGGTAAGAAGCGCGACAAGGGCATCCGCATGAACGGATTCGACCTGGAAGTCGTCGAACTCGGCAACGGCATCACCGAAAAAGATCTGCTCGTGCATGACGAACAGCACCCGCGCGCCGCTTACGCCTTCCTGCTCGCGCACATGGAACATCGCGAGGGCTTCCCAGTCCCCATCGGTGTACTGCGCGCCTGGAATGACGTCCCACGTTACGAAGATTTGATCACACAGCAAATCCGCGACGTCCAAGCTAAAAAAGGCAAAGGCGATCTGGCCAAGCTTCTTCGCGCCGGCGACACCTGGGAACTAAAAGCATAGATCGCACAGCCACTCTCGACTGTGCTCTTGGCTTTTCTGAGTGAATTGCGCGGCGGCGTAGCGCCGGCGTCCCGCCGGCTCTTTGCTTTTTGCAGCCCGTCCTAAGGACAACGTCTGCAGTTCGAGCTTATTTTCGCGCTCGTTTCTTCCCGGTGGGATCCATGGGCAGCGAAGCAGTCTTCCAATCCATACCTTTCGGAACCCGTCCCACGCCCGCAACGTATAGCGCGCCCTCCGTCACTCCATCAATTCCCAGATCGCGATCAATCTTCGAATCCGCCAGCGCCATCGTGCAGAACGGCGCAAGTCCCAACCATGTCGCAGTTAAGCAAAACGTCTGGCACAAATGCCCGCACTCCGCCAGCACCACTCGATAAGCGCGGGGAAACCGGTATTTCCATTGCGTCCGCGTGAACACCGCGGTCATCATTACAAACGCGCAAGCGTCCGAAAACCATCTCTGCCCCATCACATAGTCCGACATGCGGTCGCGCGTCATTCCTCGCCGCAGCAATTCCAGCCGGTGCCCACTCGCGTCATAGTGATAAATCCCGGGAGAAACTCCTTCCACATCCCGCGCAACCACGTAACCCTCGATCGGGTGCAACGCCCCGCCCGAAGGAGATGTCTTGACCGCAAATTTTCCCAGCGGCGGAACCTTGACCCATTCACGCACGCCAAACGTCAAACCCAGCAAGGTGCTCAGATCGGCGAAAGAAAGCCTCCCCGGCGCAAATCTCCGCCACGTTCTACGCGCCGTTAGCACGCGCGGAAATTCGCCACTCTCGCGCGCCGGCAACAGCGGAGTTTGCGCCGCTCGCGGATACCGTTTCACCGGCACGGGCATGGACTTCTCGTGCGTCAACCCTTCCATATAGCGCCCGATGCGCACGAGGTCCGCTTCAAAGGGCAAATCGCGTCCCGTGAAATGAAAGAAGCCCGCGGCGGGATTCCAATGCGACCACGCGGTCATGGCGCGTTCCGCAGGCTGTTCTTTGCGGTCGGAGCGCTGCAACAGCGAATGTCGCACCAAGCCCCGAATCGCAGCGCGCAAGGAGGACGGGGAATACTGCGGGAAGTGCGCGCAAATCGCGGCGAGGGATCGCCAACGGCTCAGGAAACCCAGCAGTTCGGTTGCAACCGGCGCAGCCGCGGCGCGTTTGCCAAGCGCGTAGTTCTCGAATACCAGGTCCCCGGCTTCCCAGTAAGCAACTAAGAAAGGAGACCGCCGGAATGACACCTGTTTCGACTTAGGCATGCGAAGCGATTAGGTTCGTTGGCTCGCAAGCGCAGGCGCGAGATACCGCGCTCTGTCCGCGGGCTTCACTTGGCCTTCGGCGCGAACGACTGCCCAAACAGCGGGTGAGTGCGTATTGGCACTGGTGGGCAAATCACTCGTATCAGGTGGTAGGATTTTTTCAGCGCACGCAAGTTCAGGTCGATCTTCTTCTGGTCGGCCTTGCTTACCTTAGGTCGCAAGGAACGTAGCTTCTTTTCCGCCCGGCGAATCGCTGCGGCAACAGGATGCAACGAAAATCCGATCTTGGCCATGCAGTTCTCCCTCCGCGCGCTTCAGGTACTGCAGTCGGGAAACCGACGTCCCGCCCCGCGCGGTCCGGCACGGCGGCCGGGATTATTTCGATTTCGCCTTGGTCGTGAACGTTTGCCCGAATAGCGTCGGCGGCCTGCAGAAATGTTTGATCACGCCGTGGCATTTCTCCAGCCCCCGCAAATTCAGATCAATCTTCTTCTGATCTTCCTTCGTGACTTTCGCGCGCACCGCGCGCAGTTTCTTCTCGGCCTTGGCTATTTCCTTCGCGACACCTTTAAGCGTGAAACTGATCTTGGCCATGCCGTTCTTCCTTTCGACCCGGCGCGCCGCGGTTCTGTCTTTCTTGAAACGCGCGGCCGTGGCCGGTGCGGTTCGCGCGCTAGAACGGCGTGAGTGTAGTTGAGCCGCCACACAGCGTCAAGAAAGATTGCTTGCCATCTCCCATAACCGCGTCGTTAATCGAGCGCTCAATTGGAATTTCTATTTTCCGGCGGCATCGGCAGCCCGATTTTCTGCACCAGCGCCACAAATCTGGAATCGCTCCGCAAACTCGCCCATCGTGGGTGCACCGCGATATTGATCAAGCGCACCGACCTCTCGTCATATGCCTTGTCCAGCCACTGAAACGCCTTGTCCTTGTCTCCCAAGCCCACGTACACCAACGCAATGTTGTACGGCGCCACGTACTGTCGCGCGGACATCTGCAGCAGCCCGTGCAGTATAGCCATCGCCTCCGGCTCTTTTCCCGCCACCGCGTACGCATTTCCCAGTTCCGCCTTGAACGATGTCTCATTCCCGGAAAGCGCTAGCGCCTTTTGCAATTCCGCAAGCGCTTTCTCGAATTCTCCTTTCGCCAGATACGCCTGCCCCAGGTATCCGCGCGCCACCGCGAAGCTCGGGTCCATCGCGATCGTCTTCTGCGCCTGCGCGATCGCCTCATCATCCTTGCCGGCCAGATAAAAGACCCAAGACAAATTCGCATTGATGATCAGCGAGCGCGGATCGAGTTCCTGCGCCAGCTTCATCTCCGAAATCGCTTCCGAGCTTTTCCCCGCAGCCGCTAGCGACAGTGCATACCAGTGGTGCGCATTGGCGTCGCCCGGATTCAATTGAATCGCGCTCCGAAATTCGTCCAGAACCCCCGGAAATTCCAGGCTGTACGCGTGAATTTGCCCCAGCACCGTGTGCGCGGACGCCAGCGTATCGTCCAGTTGCAGCGCCTTCACCGCCGCGGCCTCGGCTTCGGGCAATACTTGCGACGACGGCACATCCTTGTAATCCGCCGCGAGCGTCAAGGCTCCCGCGAGTCCCGCGTACGATGGCGCATACGTCGGATCCAGCTGGATCGCTTGACGGTAATCCGCCACGGCCTGGGTCATAGCCTCGCCCGTACGTTTGTTCGCGTAATAGTTCCCTTGCAGATAGGCATCGTAAGCCGCCGGCACCACCGTCCGCGTTTTCGCCAGCCGCTCCTGTTCCGGCTGCGTCAATTGAATCTGGATTTGCGTGACGATATCGCGCGCCACGTCACTCTGCAGCGCCAAAATGTCCGTCACTGTGCGCTCATAGCTGTGCGCCCAAAGATTTTGGCCCGTTTGCGGCTGCACCAGCTCCGCCGAAATCCGCACACGATCATCCGAGCGCAGCACCGAACCTTCCACCAACGCATCCACGCCTAGTTCCTCGGCAATCTGCGACGGGCTTTCGTGCTTGTCTTTGTACTGCATCACCGACGTGCGCGAGATCACCCGTAATTTTTTGATTTGCGAAAGTTCCGTGATCAGCGCGTCGCACATTCCGTCCGCGAAATAATCCTGCTTGGGATCGCCGGTGAGATTTTCCAGCGGCAGCACCGCCAGCGATTGAATGGACGCCGCGCCCACGGGCCGCGGCCCGCGCCACTTCACCTCCACCAGTTTCCATACCAGCGCCGAAATCACCAGCAGCGCTACCGCCGCCAACAATGCCAAAATCGCACTGCGCAGAAGCGGACGCCGTGTCCCAGCAGTAGGCAGTACCGCCGAAGCCTGCAGCGCGCTCACCGGAATCACCGCCGAGTTCGTGCGCAAAGCTTCGAGCGCGGCACGCACCTCACTCGCATGCTGATAACGTTGCGCCGGTTCTTTCGCCAGGCAATGCTCGATCACCGCGCGCAATCCCGCCGGCACATTCTCCCGCAGGGCCGGCGCCGTATCGTGCAGGATCATCGAACTCAACTCGTACGAAGTCCTCCCGCGAAAGGGCCGCTTGCCGTTGGCCATTTCGTACAGCACCACGCCCAGCGCCCATATATCGCTGCGCGCGTCGGCAGGCTCGCCGCGAAATAATTCGGGCGCCATGTAGTGCATGGTGCCCACAATCGCGCCTTCCGACGTCAGCGTGCTGATCGACTGCGTCTTCAGCGTGATTTCACCGGGCGTCATGTGCTTGGCCAGGCCGAAATCCAGCACCTTCACGCGCCCTCCCGGCATGATGATCACATTCGGAGACTTTAGGTCGCGATGGATGACGCCATGCTCATGCGCGTGCGCCATGGCGTCCGCGATTTGCTCGCCGTAGCGAATCACTGTCTCGGTTGGCAGCCCGCCCTCGGGGATCTGTTCGGCGAGAGACCGGCCGTGCACGAACTCCATGACGATGTAGCTCTTGCCGTCCGCCTCGCCGACGTCGTATATCGTGCAAATGTTGGGATGATTCAGCGCGGACGCCGTGCGCGCTTCGCGTATCAAAAGCAATCGCGCGTTCTCGTCCTTATCGAGTTCTGCGGGAAGGAACTTCAGGGCCACGTCGCGGTTCAAGCGGTCGTCGTGTGCGCGGTAAACCACGCCCATCCCGCCTTCACCGACCTTCTCGACGATTCGGTAATGGGAGACGGTCTGCTCGCTCACAAGTAGGAATCCACCAGAACGAGCATCTTAGGATGCGCCGGAAAGCCAAGTCAACGACCGCGCCCTAACGTGTTTCTTCGCGGCGATTAAGACTGGTCGCTTGCGCGCGTTTGCAATATAAATGGACGCGAATGAAGCAGGAGGGCGCTTGGGGCGTTTTTGGAAGACCTACTGGAAGCGGATAATCGCGTTACTCGCACTTTTGGCTGCGGGCCCAGCGCTATTCCTCCTGCTAAATGTGGGAGGCTGGCGCGCGCGCGTCGCTGCGGCGATTGGCAGCGTCTACAACTGGCCGGTCGTCGTCCCGCCGCCGGCGAATTTCCAGCCGCAGGTGCCGCCCGGATTCAAAGCGTCAGTTTTTGCGAGTGGTTTCGAACAGCCTCGTTGGCTCGCGATCGCCCCGAACGGCGATGTGTTCGTCGCCGATTCTGGCGCAGGAGAAATAATCGTGCTGCGCTCTTCGCCTTCGCCGGGGCTCGCGAGCCGCGAAGTTTTTGCGGATCATTTGAGCCTGCCCTTTGGCATCGCCTTCCACGACGACTACGTTTACGCGGCGAACACCGACCAGGTCGCGCGCTTTCGCTTCGATCCCAAAACCTCGCAACGGCTGTCCGGCGCTGAGCCCATCCTCGCTTTGCCGGGAGGAGGCTATCACCAGCACTGGACCCGCTCACTGGGGTTCAGCCCTGATGGCACGAAGCTTTTCGTCTCGGTAGGCTCGCGGAGCAACGTCGGGATCGAGACCGACCCGCGGCGCGCGGCGATTCTCGTGATGGATCCCGATGGACGCAACATGCGTGTCTACGCCAGCGGATTGCGCAACGCGGTGGGCATCGCGTTCAATCCCGTTTCCAGCGAACTGTGGGCTGCCGTCAACGAGCGCGACGACTTGGGCGACGACGTGCCCTCCGATTACTTCACCCATGTCGTCTCTGGCGACTTCTACGGCTGGCCCTACGCTTATCTCGGCCAGCACGTGGACAACCGCGTCTCGTCGCGGCCGGACATGGTCGCAAAATCCATCACGCCTGATCTGCTCTTGGGCGCTCACGTTGCGCCACTGCAATTCGCGTTTTACGACAAGCAGCAATTTCCTCCAGCCTATCGCGATGGCGCGTTCATCGCCGAGCACGGCTCCTGGAACCGCCGCATCCGCAGCGGTTACCAAGTCGTATTCGTTCCCTTCCACAATGGCGTCCCCAGCGGACCGCCCGCGCCATTCTTCTCGGGGTTCGTGCCCGATCCTGCCGGCAAGCAAGTTTACGGCCGCCCAGTTGGCATAGCTGTCACCGCCGACGGCTCCCTCCTCATCGCCGACGACGGTCAAAAGCAGATTTGGCGCGTATGGTATGACGCCGATTCGGTAGTGCGTCCGTCGTCGGTGGGAGCATCAGAATGAAAACTGCTTGAACGAACAGCTCCTAGGGCGCAAACTCGCTCTATGGCAAAAACGACCAAGTCCGCGCGGCAGGCTGCAGGCCAAGTGGCTGAATTGATGGCTACGTCGCTATCCCAATTCTCGCAGGTCGAACAGGACAAGCGCCTGAAGGCCATCCACAAGATCGCGCTCAGCGCCGGCGCGCCGAAGCGTGGAAAATCTTCAAAGCGTTCGCATACTCGGGCGTCCCGTCCTTCATCCCGGCTTCGTGCAACATCCTAACAAAGGCGTGCAAGTCTCCTGACGCAATCGCTCGCGTCGCATCGTTTTCCAACTGGCGTTTCTTCTTCTCCGCGGCAGTGTCCACTCGGCGCTTGCCGCGGCTCTTCTCTTCGCGCATCACATCGCGCAAGTCGGTATCGTCAGCGTCACTACTCATCGCGGTAAAAAGTACCTATGATTTCGTACCTATGGAAGAGAAAAATGTGGGTTTGGTGGATTCACCCGCGTTCGCTGCGCGGTGGCCATGAAGCGAGGTTATTGAGCGGCTGGAAGGGCTGCGGCTGGAACGGCTGGCAACGAGGCGGGTGCTGCATTCTTGGCTAGCGCTGTTCCCTGCTTCGACACCAACGGCGGCATCAGCGCCATGGCTTGATCGCGGGCTGCAGCGAACTCGCTCCAGTCGCGCTTCGAAACTGGCTCAGAGGGCGGCAACGGGAGGCGCTCGAAATTCAGGAACTCTTTGCCACGCTGGATGCGGAAATCGAGGTGCGGGCCGGTGGCAAGGCCCGTCATGCCTACCAGGCCGATGCGCTGGCCTTGCTCGACGCGCTGGCCCTGGCGCACCAGTACGCGCGAGAGATGCATGTAATACGTGGTGTAGCCGTTCGAGTGCTGCACTTCGATCAGGTTCCCCGCGCCGCCTTTCATCCCCGCGAAAATCACGCGGCCATCGCCGATCGTTTGCACCGGAGTGCCGGTAGGAGCGGCGTAATCAATCCCCAGATGCGGGCGGTATTCCTTCAATATGGGATGAAAGCGATGCTCGCTGAAGTGCGAAGTGATCACCGCGGCGAATTTCAGCGGCGAATGCAGAAACGCCTTCTTCATGGATTTGCCGTCGGGAGTGTAATAGGCCGGCACTCCGCCAGGGCCGTGAAACAGCACGGCGCGATAAGGATGATTGCCGTTGACGTATTCCGCCGCCAGAATCCGTCCGTAAGATGCCACCTCGCCGTTCGTGAGCATTTTCTTTTCCACGACCACGCGGAAGGTGTCACCAGGTCGTGGGTCGGTGTAGAAATCCAGGTCCCAGCCGAAAATATCCGCCAGGCGCATGGCCAACTCAGGTTTTTCTCCGGCGTCGGTCACCGCATTGAACAGCGAGCCGCGGATTTCGCCGGTCACGCCGACCGTCTTGGTCTCCGACGGAATCGTCTGAATTTCGGAACGAAACTCGTTGCCCTGTGGCGCGATATTCAGCACGCGATCGGCATCGATACGGTAGCGAACTTCCTCGAGGTCACCCAGAATCGAACGGCCCACAGAAATGTGATTTCCGGCGCGCACCTGGCGAAAATCGAAAACCGACTGCGCCGAAGCAATCAGCCGCGCGGCGTCCGCCGGAGCGACGCCCAGCCCCTGCAGAAACAAATGAAACGGCAGTCGCGCCGGGACGACGCCTTCGGTGAAGAGAACCATCTGCTGCTGGACGTGGCGAGCTTCTTCGCGCGCGAAGGATGCCTCCATCGCGACGTCGTTCTCGGCGGAAACACGCCCGTTATACACGATGGCCGCACACGCAGCCCCCGCCGCGAGCAGCGCAATACCTAGAATAGCCTTCCACATTTTCGTCATACCCCTGCGCCACAATTCAGATTAGGAAAAAACGAGCATAACGCAGCGCGTGGATGCGCGAAAAGAAAAATGCGCGATATTTTTCTTTGAAGTAACGGCACTGACGAACCGCAGAGACACAGAGGTCGCAGGGAAAAGCTTAATGAGAGGCGCCGGCGGCGGTCACGTATCGCGCTCGGCGATCCATGTCAGCGAAATAATTTCGTTCATGCAGTCCGCGGTAGATGCGGCCGGCAATTTCCGACGCATGCGGGCCGCTTACCGCACGGCTACCGCCGCGAATCAAAACGACCAGCACGATTTTCGGATGTGCTTGATCGGCGTAAGAAACGAACCAGCCGAGGCGTCCGCCGAGAGCTTCATCGTTGCACGTTCCAGTCTTGCCCAAGGCCTGCTCGCCGTCCGGGTCGTAGCTCTGTTTCGCGGTTCCGTACATTACCGCTGCCAGCATGCCTTCGCGAATATCCGGCAAGAGCGGCGCGATATCCAATTGTTGGCGCACGCGCGGTTGAAAATTCGCGCGAGCCGCTTCGGTGCGCGGATACTGCAGGAAATACTGCGTGCCGCCGTTCGCCAGAGTGGAAACCAGCGAAGCGAGCTGCAGCGGCGTGAGCCGGATGCCCTCGCCAAAGCTGGACATGCGCGCGACGCCGCCGAAAGCCGGCGGCGATCCCGGCAGAAAACCGGGCTGCTCTTCCGAAATATCGTAGCCCGCGCGTTCGCCCAAACCGAGCAAGTGAGCGTACTGATGCACGCGCGCGAAACCGAGGCGCGTCCCCACTTCCTGGAAGTACACGTTATTAGAATGCGCCATTGCTTCGGTGAGGTCCATGTAGCGGCGATGGCCGATCTTGATCATGGTGTCGCGCGTGATCACGCCTTCCTGCAATCCGGCGAGCGCAATTACCGGCTTAATGGTGGAGCAAGGCTCGAAGCCCGAAGAAAACGCCATCTTCTGATTGACGATCGTGAGAATGCGGCCATTCGACGGATCCATGGCAAGCACCGAGCCGTTCGCATGGCCCAGCGCGTCCACGGCCACCTGCCGGATCACTGGATCGTCGTACTCCGCGTTGTCGTCTTTCGTCGGATCACCCCACGCCGAAACACCCCGACTACGATGATGAGTGCGAGTGGTGGAACTGGATTTGGACGCGGTGGGCGTCGCGCCGGAAGCGGCCGCGAACGCGCCCGCGAGTAGCAGGCAAAGTACCGGGACAAACTGTTTGATGGCTGGGTGGCTTCGCATTGAGTTCTTTATCGGCCCAAATGTCGCGTACTTCAGCCGAAGGACTTTCAGTTTACGGAAACATTACAGGTGGACGCAACTGGAAACGCGAACAGTTTTCCTGATCGGCACGACTGGTCCAAGGTACAGATGCGCGAAGCGAGCAAATTGAGGCGAAATCGGGGTGCAGGAGGCGAGGCGCCTGATGCACGCCCCGCACCCTGCAGCAAATTGTTATCAGTTGACGACGCTCGCAGAACGTTACCGGCTGACGCGGCCTTGCGCAGCGGCTGCGGCCTTTGGCGGTTGCTTCGCGGCTTCCGCTGCCGCTAGCTTTTGCGCTTCGGGCGACGGCTTGCCGTTCCCTTCCGCCGCAGCCGCCGCAAGGCTCAACAAACCGAGCTGTTTGCGAAGTTCGTGCTCGATCTTGCCGCGAATGTCGGCGTTTTCCTTCAGGAACACGCGCGCATTCTCGCGGCCTTGGCCCAGGCGCTCGTTCTTGTACGAAATCCATGTCCCCGACTTCTCGAGCAAGCCCCTGGTAACGCCGACGTCAATCAAATCGCCTTCGCGCGAGACGCCTTCGCCATAAATAATGTCGAATTCGGCTTCGCGGAACGGCGCCGCCACCTTGTTCTTCACGATCTTCGCACGTGTGCGTGAACCCACCACGCGGTCGCCTTCCTTGATGGCCTGAATGCGGCGAATATCCACGCGAATCGAAGAATAAAACTTCAGCGCGCGGCCGCCCGTGGTGGTTTCCGGATTGCCAAACATCACGCCAATCTTTTCGCGGATTTGGTTGATGAAAATCAGGCAGGTTTTCGACTTCGAAACGATGGCGGTCAGCTTGCGCAGTGCTTGCGACATCAGCCGCGCCTGGAGGCCCATTTGCGCGTCGCCCATATCACCTTCGAGCTCGGCGCGCGGCACCAGCGCGGCGACCGAGTCCACCACGATGATGTCCACGGCGTTTGAGCGGATCAGCGCTTCCGCGATTTCGAGGGCCTGTTCGCCGTTATCCGGCTGCGATACCAGCAGGTTATCCACATCCACGCCCAGCTTCCGCGCATACGAAGGGTCCAGCGCGTGTTCGGCGTCAATGAAGGCAGCCTGACCACCCAACTTCTGGGCCTCGGCGATCACGTGCAGGGTCAGCGTGGTCTTGCCGCCGGATTCCGGGCCGTACACTTCGATCACGCGGCCGCGCGGGAAGCCGCCCACGCCAAGTGCTGCGTCAATCGAGATCGAACCGGTGGGGATCACGTTCACCGGAACGAGCACGTCCTTGTTCCCCAGGCGCATGATGGAGCCCTTGCCGTACTGCTTTTCAATCTGGGATATAGCTAAATCTAGGTTTTTTGTCTTTTCGTCGTTCACAGTGCCACCTCTAGAGGGCGTTCATTTTGGTCTTAGCTGGAGACCGAGGCGGGAGCAGTGTACCAGAGTGCCGAGGTCAGTTCGCAGCCTTTCTGAGGGGGAGAATAGCACGAGGCGAAGAAAAAGCAAAGACAATTGCAGCGCATGGAGAACCCGTGACTTGCGCCTGAATTTCAGGCAAACTGCATTACAGGCTACGGAGGAAATATGGATTCCGCCAAAGTGGGAAAGCGCGGCGCGATCATCGTGCCCGCCAAGCTACGCAAGCGATTCGGCATCGAAGAAGGCAGCATCGTAACCGCTGAAGAACGGGAGGACGGCATCCTGATACGTCCCGCCGTCATCCTGCCGGTGGAAAGATATAGTCCCGCGCGGAGGGCTGAGTTTCTGCTGTCAACGACGACCACGGCGCAAGATTACGAACGAGCGCGCAAGGAAGTAAAAAAACTCGGGATTGACCCCGACTCAATCCAGCACCGGCGTCCCTAACAAATGGACCGGCTTTTCCTGGACGCGAATGTGCTGTTCTCCGCCGCGTATCGTGCCGATGCCGGACCACTAATCCTCTGGAAACTCAAGAACGCCACGTTATGCTCTTCGCGCTACGCGGTCGAGGAGGCGCGGTTCAACCTCGATGACGCAGAGCAACGCGAACGACTCGTGACTCTGGTGCGGCACGTCCATCTCTTCGATGCCACGCTTCGGGAGTTACCCTCCGGGGTTTCCCTTCCCGAGAAGGACGTCCCCATTCTTCTAGCAGCCATCGAAGCGCGGGCTAGTCATCTCTTGACCGGCGATGTGCGCCACTTCGGTATGCACTTTGGAAAGAAAATCGCGGGCATTTTGATTTTGCTTCCGGGCCAGTACCTACAGACGAAGACTTAGTGCTTGCGGACTGGTGGGCTGGACGCGCCATTGGCTCGCGCGAGGGGCCTTCAATATTTGTAGAAGCCGCGGCCGGATTTGCGGCCCAGCCATCCGGCGGCTACGTATTTGCGGAGCAGCGGGCAAGCGCGGTACTTAGGATCGCCAAAGCCCGTTTGCAGCACTTCGAGGATATTCACGCAGACATCGAGTCCAATGAAGTCGGCTAGCTCGAGCGGGCCCATCGGATGGTTCATGCCCATTTTCATCACAGCGTCCACCGCTTCGGGAGTGGCCACGCCCTCCATCACCGCGAAAGCGGCTTCATTGATCAGCGGCATCAGCACGCGATTCGAGACGAACCCAGGTGCGTCGTTCACAGCCACCGGCTTCTTTTCGAGTTTCTCGCACAGTGACGTAGTGATCTGAAAGGTTTCGTCGCTCGTCGCGAGGCCGCGAATCACTTCCACCAGCGCCATCACCGGAACGGGATTCATGAAGTGCATGCCGATGAAGCGTTCGGGGCGGCTGGTCTGCGCGGCGAGTTGGGTGATGGAAATGGAGGAGGTGTTGCTCGCGAGGATCACTCCGGGCCTGAGCACCGCGTCCACCTCTCTCAGCAAGCGGACTTTCAGGTCGAGCTGCTCGGGGACCGCTTCGACGGCAAAGTCGGCGGCGGCGAGCACGGAGATTTCGGTGGTCGGCTCGATGCGCGCGAGCACCGCGGGCTTGTCGGCTTCGCTGATCTTGCCTTTCTTCACTTCGCGATCGAGATTTTTGGTAATGGTCTCGAGGCCGCGATCCAGGAAGCGCTTTTCGACGTCGCGCAAAATCACTTTGTAGCCCGAACGCGCAAAAACGTGCGCGATTCCATTGCCCATCGTCCCGGCGCCTAGCACCGCGACCGTCTTGATTGCATCCACCGGCATGAAGCCTCCGCAAATGAAAATGAAGTAGAGGAAGTAAAGGAAACATAGGAGAGAGAGGAACGTCAAGCGCTGCTGAAACGTGCAATGGCGCGCAGCCTGTTACTGGCGGCGGGAGGACCCGCGCTTACTTGCTGCTGCGAGGCGGTGCGCCATGCGCAGGAGATCGCGCAACGCTTCCGGTTGCACGCGTGTCAGCCGCACGAGCACCCACTCGTAATTGCGATAATGATCGGTGATGTAGTAAGTCTCGGGGTCCGCGGCCAACAACTCTTCGCGCTGCTCAAAATCCGTCCGCACCACGATGGTCGATTCGAGGTCTTGATGCAGCCGGACGAACAATGCGCCGTGCACCTTGAAAGCCGCCGTGCCGTACGAGGTGCCCTCTTCCGCGTGATCCAGCGACAGGGAAATCTGGCGCACCGTGTCAAACGTCACCCGCGCATCCGCCGAGGCCTTAGCTTTAACGGTCTTCTTCTTTGTTGGCGGCTTGGATGCGATGCGGCGACCTCGCATGAATCTTCCTCGATGAAAAAGACGCTCAAGAGAACGCGCGAAACGTTGCGTAGCGAAGCAATGGTGTCCGCTAGGAGGCGTCCACAACCTGGCGGATCATTTCCGAAGCTCGCTTTTGCGACGACGGCGTCACGAGGATTCGCAGCTTTCCAGCGGAATCATCTGCCGCCGAGCCAATGCCGATCCCACCGAGGAAAGTGACCAGATTGTCTTGCATCGCGGCATCCGCGCCCGACCAAACTTCCACAGTAGCTTCGGCCGGATCGAAATCATCGGGAACGTAATCCTGCGGAACATCCGACGCGTCGTCCTCATCGTCAGCATCTGGCGGGATTGCCGCGGACGCATCGGAATCGTCCGGCTCAGCGTCCCCTTCGTGCGGATCGCTTTCAAAGCGGCGGACGACATCATCGACCGCGGCATGAGCAGTTTGATGATCACGGGCGTGAATGAAAATCGCGTAGACCGGCTGCGACAACCCGGGCAACATGCCGCCATCCCGCGCGCGCTCGTGGTGCGAGATTTGTACGGAATCAAGCATGCTTTCGATTTGGGCGGCCAGCCCCTCGTCGGTTCCAGTCCACAGGAGTTCTGGCCCGTCCGGGAGCTTGGGGCTGTTGGATGGAACGGTCGCGTCATCGAGTCGCTGGACAAGCGCCATGCCGCAGTCCGCGCACTGCGTGAAGCCATCCCGATACTCCGCCTTGCATTTTGGGCAGAACATTCAGCTCTCGCTCGCGTTACTCGCTATCCGCGACGGCAGAGATAATAGCGGAAGCAAAGCGCGCAAGGAAAGTGTCACGTCGCGTGCTTCGCGGCGCCTGCCTTGGTCTCACCACGCGACACCAGCGCGATCCACGCGACGAGCGACGCGAGCTTCTCGTCCTGTGACCACGGAGGCCCCAGCGGCCGGCCCAGTTCGGCGATCCGGCGTGTGAGGACGTCTGGCTTAGCGTGCACAATGCGCGAGCCCTCGCTCAAAACTTCGCGTTCCTTTACGGTCGCGCTGGCAAGGCCGCTGCGGGCGCTCGCAGCGAGAATCGCACGGCGAAAAAGCTCGCCATCGGCAGCGTGAATCAGCGCGTGCGACGCCAAGATTTGCGGAAGCGGTGGCAATACTCTTCCTGAGGCGAGAACCACACCGGAGCGCTGCAGCACAAAGCCCTGCGCTAGCAGACTATCCTGTAGCTCACGAATCGCGCGTTCGGCGAGCGTGCTCGCTTCCGTCTCTATCCGCCTGATGAATGCTTGAGCCTCTTCCATCGGCATCTTTTCCGCGGTGTGATACGGCTGCCGGAAGCGGTACGTGAAAGTCTCGACGAGATGAAGCCGCTGGCGCGCTAACACGGCGGGAACGCCCTTGGTCATGCAGAGCGCAATGAGCGCCGTCCAACCGGAGTGGGCACGAAAACCGAGCGCGGCGGATTTCATCGACACTCCGCGTATGGAGAGGTAGAGGAAGTAAAGGAAACATACCCGACGCAGAAACGTCAAGCGCTCCGCAAACCGCCTGCGCTACTGTCGCTCGATCGCTACGGCCACGGCGTTGCCGCCGCCGAGGCACAGTGCCGCGATTCCGCGCTTCAGGTTGCGGCGCTGCATTTCGAACAGCAGCGTTACCAGAACGCGCGCGCCGGAGGCCCCGATGGGATGCCCCAGCGCCACCGCGCCACCATTGACGTTTACTTTTTCGGGGTTGAGTTTCAGCACGCGCGTGACGGCGATGGCCGCGACGGCGAACGCTTCGTTGAGCTCGTAGAGATCCACATCCTTGTCGCGGTCCCAGCCGGTTTTCTTCAGCAGCTTTTCCACCGCGTCCACCGGCGCCATCATCACCCATTTCGGCTCGACGCCGCTTACCGCTTGCGCGACAATCCGCGCCATCGGCTGCCTGCCCAGGCGCGCGGCATTTTTTTCGCCGGTGATGATCAACGCAGCGGCGCCGTCGTTCGTTCCCGGCGCGTTCCCTGCCGTCACCGTGCCATCCTTCTTGAACGCGGGCTTCAGCTTCGCGAGCGCTTCGAGCGACGTATCTTCGCGCGGCGATTCGTCGGTCTTGATAATGACGGGATCGCCCTTCTTCTGCGGAATTTCGACCGGAACGATCTGCGCGCTGAAGAAACAAGACTTTATCGCGCGAATCGCCTTCTGATGGCTTTCGAGCGCGAACTGGTCCTGCTCCTGCCGCGAGATTCCATATTTTTCGGCGACCAACTCGCCGGTGACGCCCATGTGATAATTTTCGTACACGTCCCACAAGCCGTCGTTGATCATCGAATCGATTATTTCCTGATTGCCCAGGCGATAGCCGCTGCGCGCGCCTTTGAGCAGGTACGGGCAATTGGACATGGACTCCATGCCGCCCGCCGCGACGATATCCGATTCGCCGAGTTGCACGGCTTGCGCGGCGAGTGCGACGGCTTTCAATCCCGACCCGCACACTTTATTGATGGTCATCGCTGCGACGCGCGAATCGAGCCCGCCGCGCAAAGCCGCCTGGCGCGCGGGATTCTGTCCGAGCCCCGCCTGCACCACGTTCCCCATGATGGCTTCGTCCACCAGGCTCGGGTCGATTCCAGCGCGGTGCACGGCTTCGGCGATGACTTTCGCGCCGAGTTCGGTCGCCGATAGCGGCGAGAGCCCGCCCATGAATTTGCCGATCGGCGTGCGGACGGCGCTAAGGATCACTGGTTGTTCGGTGCCGGGAATTGCCATGACGGTTGCTCCTTCGCAGTAAGGCGCACACAAAGTGTCCGCGCCACAAACTCGGAAGTTACAGTATAGACGCGGCGTGCGAGGCGGTCAATTTAGGGTGAGCGTTTTGGCGCGGCGGGCACGGCTCTCCCGCAGCAGATATGAGACTTGCCGTGCCCACGCCGATTATTTGCGTACTCATGTTTCGAACGATCCGGCTCGGCCTTCCACCATCTTCGCCTTCTATTCGCCTCCGGCAATATCTGCTAAGATAGGCGTGCAACAATTCCATCCATGAGCCCAAGACAAACCACCGCACAGAATTCCGGACTGAACGCCGAACAACGCGCAGCCGTCGAGCACGGTGACGGTCCCCTGCTGGTCGTGGCCGGCGCCGGGACCGGCAAGACGCGCGTGATCATCGAGCGCATCCGCAACTTGCTTGAAACGAATCCCGAGCTCGCCGGCGAAAACATCCTGGGGCTTACGTTCACCGATAAAGCCGCGGGGCAAATAAAGTCGCGCGTGGTGAAAGCGATCGGCGAACGAGCCGAAGGCGTCTGGCTCAGTACATTTCACAAGTTTTGCATCGAGCGCGTGCTGCAGTCCGTGAATCCCGATATGCAGCCGCTGGATGACATTGACCACAAAATCCTGCTGCGCCGCCACATCGGCGAACTCGACCTGAAACATTTCCGCCGCTTGCAGGATCCCGGCGAATTCATCAGCGACTTTGTGAAGTTTTTTTCGCGCTGCCAGGACGAGTTGGTGACGCCCGACGATTACCAGCGCTACGTCGAGACGCTACGCCGCAAACACGACGCCCAGAAACAATCTCTGGAATCAGATGCGCTGGAAATCGCCGAAGACGAAATTGCGAGGCAGGAAGAACTCGCGCGCGTCTATCGCGTCAGCGAGCGGCTGCTGCGCGAGCGCAACCTGCTGACTTTTGGCGCGCAACTAATGCACACGGTCCAGCTGTTGCGCGATGACGAAGCGCTGCGCCAACGGATGCACGAGCAATATCGCTACATCCTGGTGGACGAATTTCAGGATACGAATATCGCGCAACTCGAGCTGCTTTGGCTGCTCGCAGGCGAGCGGCGCAATATCGTCGCCGTTGGCGACGACGATCAGGCGATCTACCGCTTCCGCGGCGCGTCGTTCGGCAGCTTCACGATTTTTCTGAAGCGCTTTTGCGGCGTCAGCGACGCGAAGCTCGGCCCCGCCGCAAAGAAATTCCTCGTTTCGCTCTCGCGGAATTACCGCTCGACGCAACGGATTCTGCGCGTCGCCGGCGAAGTGATTTCGCACAATGAAAAATCCCCGCTGCTGCCGCCGAAAGAATTAACCACGAAAAATCGCGAGGGCGAAAAAATCCGCGTCGCGGAATTCGGTATGCCGGAGGAAGAAGCTCACTGGATCACCACCGAGATCGAGCGGCTGCATGACGCCGGAGCACGCTGGCGCGATTTCGCGGTGCTCTACCGCAAGCACACCCATCGCGAAAAACTCGTGGACGCGCTGCGCCGCCGCGAAATTCCTTTCGTGATCCGCAAGCTTTCGATTTTGGAAAGCACGCTGGTGCGCGATTTGTTTGCGTGGGCGCACGTTATCGTCGCGCCGGCGGATAACGTAGCCTGCGCGCGCGTGCTGGCCGCGCCCTATTGGGGCCTCGAACCGCGCGACCTGGTACGCCTCGCGGAACGCGCCGACAAAAATCATCGCCGTCCTCTCAGCGACGAGCTGGAAACCGCTCAGAACGAAGCACCGTTCAACCGTCCTGGCGTTAAGCTCAGTGAGCTTGTTGCGTTGCTGGCGCGCTTGCGGCAAACCGCGCGACGAAGCTCCGCGACGGAACTCGTAGACGAATTGATCGCCGGCCTGGGCGTCATGCCGCTGCCTTCGGACCAGGACCGCTACTACCTCGATCGCTTCGTCACTTTCGTGAAGGCGTGGGAGCGCAAGAGCGAGAAAAAGCAGCTCCGCGATTTCATCGAATACCTCTACTACTTCCACGAAGCGGGCGGCGACATCTGCCTGGAAGAAGAAATTGCCGACGACGCCGTGCAGTTGATGACGGTGCACGCCGCGAAGGGCCTCGAATTCCCGCATGTATTTATTCTGCGGCTTTCGCGCAATGACTTCCCTTCCGGCGTCCGCAAAGTGGTCTTCGAGTTTCCGCCGGAAATGATGAAAGAAGAAAAGCCGCAGGGCGATTTTCAGATTCAGGAAGAGCGCCGCCTTTTTTATGTGGCGCTCACACGCGCGCGCCAGCAACTGACGCTTTCGACGCTCGTCAACAAACGCAAGAAGCCTTCGCCGTTTCTCGACGACTTCCTGGCGAATCCGAAGATCAATAAATTCGACACGAAGCAGCTGGAGCCTAAAGTCCAGGTTCCAGCGCTGCTGGAAACCACGGGACCGGAACCCGACTCCGCGGAGCCGTCGCATCTATTCCCCGCGGGAAGCGAACCGACCCGCGCCTATTCACGCGTCGCGCTGTGGGCCAAGGCCTTTCACCCGCCACGGCCCGAACCGCTGCAATTGAGCGCTTCGGCGATTGATGCCTACGACCGCTGCCCGATGCGTTACATGTTTCAGTACGTGTGGAGCATTCGCGGCGGTCCGCACGCGATGGCGACTTTCGGCAACGTGATGCACACCACGATAAAAGAATTTGTCGGCGAAGTGAGCAAGCGCAGAAAAATTCCGTTCGCCGAAGTCTCGGCGATCTACGACCGCGAGTGGTCCGCAGCCGGATATATTGACGACTATCACGAAGAGGAATACCGCAAAGCCGGGCGCGAGCAACTCGAAGCGTTCCATCAGACGTACACGGCGGCACCGGCCGATGTGCTGTATCAGGAAAAAACGTTCGAGCTGCCGCTCGAGCACGACGTGATCGTCACCGGGCGCATGGACCAGGTGAATCGCATCGCGGGCGATAAAGTCGAGATCATTGATTACAAAACCGGCAAACCGAAGGATGAAAAAGCTGCTGCGAAAGATTTGCAGCTCGGCGTCTATGCCCTCGCGGCGCGCGAAGTCTTGGACCTCGATCCCGTGCGCCTGGTGTTTTACAACTTGATGACCAACGAGGCCGTCGCTTCCACGCGCGATGCCAAAGCACTGAAAGAAACCAAAGACAAAATCGCGGAAGTCGCTGACCAGATTCGTGCCCGCGAATTTTCCGCCAAGCCGGGATTCGGCTGCGGCTTTTGCGATTACAAGCCGCTGTGTCCCGCGCACGAGCAATTAATCTCGATCAAGCCTCGTCGACGAGTGGACACGCAGGATTCGCAGGAAGAAGCAGAGTAACGCCGCAAAGCTCTTGATATTTCAGTGGAAGCAAGCGCTAAAAAAAGGGCGTCCAGTGAACCGGACGCCCCGTTTTTATTTCCGTAGCGGGCTTCGCTGCAAAACGAAACCCGGGATGGTTCCGCGCATGAACTACTGTGGAACTTTCTCCCCGCGGTTCAGCGGCGCCGCAAATTCAAAGCGCGCTTAAATCGCTTCGTCAATCTATAAAGGCGCGCGCCAGTGAAGTCAAGAAGAAAAACTTTTGAGTGCGCGCGTTTTGTAAAACATTTTGCGCGGTTCCCAGCAAGCTTCGCGCAAAATTTATCGCAGGCCGCTCTGGTAATACCCTTGTCGCGCCGTTACGTCGAGATCCGGACGACGCACACGCACTTCGATGGTGTGATAATCCTTGCCGCGATCGGTATCTTGCGGCTGAAACGTAAGCGTGTACTGATTGCGCGCTTGTTCGGTGACCGAAGCGTAGAGACCTTCGAGGCCGCGATCGCTGCTGGCGTAAAAAGTATCGCCGCCCGTGGCGGTCGCATATCGTTCCAGGCGCGTGCTCTGCTTCTGCAGCAATGCATGGCCAACGGAAATCGAATAGACCGAGATGTCGTACTTCAGCAGCAGCTGCATGGTCTGGTCCAGGCTGTGTTCGTTGTCGTGCGAATTGTTTCCGTCGGAAACCAGGAAGATGATTTTGCGGCGATCGCGCCCGCGCCCTCTAAGCATCTCCCCTGCCGCGTACACGGCGTCATCCAAATCGGTGGTTTCTTTTTCTTGCTGCACGCCGCCGGTTGTGGGCGCTCCGGTTTCCAGCGAACGGCCGTTGGCGGTGGCGCCGGAAGTCAAGGGACCACCGAGCGGAGAACCGGGGTAGCGGTACGCGAGTTCCATCCGCTTCAATTTTGTATAGAGCTGATCGTTGTTGAATGAAAAATCCGCGACGGTATTGGGAAATTGGTCGTAGGTCACCAGCGCCACTTCGTCGTTCGGGCCAAATCCGCTGGAAATCGCGGTGAGGCTCTTCTGCACCTGCTCGGCCGATTTGATCGAAAGGTGATTGTCTATCAGCACCACGGCCGAGAGCGGAAAAGGGTCGGAGGTAAAATAGACAATCTGCTGTTCCACATTGTCGCAAAACACGCGAAACTCATTCTGCTGCAGGTCGCCGATCAAAGCGCCGTCGCGATTCTTTACGGTGACCGGAACGATTACCAGCGACGTGCGGCTGACGATTCTCGAACGCGTATTCGGTCCCTGCGACTGTCCCGTCTGCGGCTGCGGCGTTTGCGTAGCCGGCACCTGCGAATTTGGCGTCGGCGTGCCGGGCTGCACGGGCGGCGGCAGTTGCCCCGGCTGCACGGGAGGCTTACTTTGTTGCGGCGGGTTCTGCGAGGCTGGCAGCTGAGCCCACGCGGTATTGCCGGCAAAAAGTAATACAATGCTCAGCGTCAGGATGGATCGCGTCATCGAGATTTCTCGTTTCGTGCCCAATGGCACGGCTGCATTTTTTGCGCTCGTACTGCGAACCCGGCCGCCATCGTCAAACATCCGCTGGCGCGCCTGACGCATCGTATCAAACGCGTTCAACCTCAGGGAGATTATACAATGCGGCTGACCAGCCTCGCGGCGACCATTTTTTCGGTAGCGTTCATAGGTTATATTGGCGTGGCCACGGTGGCGCCCGCAAAGGGAGCGGCGCCGCAAAATTCCACTTGGACGCACGCGCTGCTTTCCCCGTCACACGGCGCCCAGCCCGCGGCTCAGCCGGCCAACGAAGCTCCGCAGCCGATCCCACAGTCGCAGTCCAATCCGCAATCGAACCAGCAAGGCCAGCAGCCGCTGCAGGTGCAGACGACGATCGTGAACGTCTTCGCCACCGCGCGCGATAAACGCCACGCCATCGTGACGGACCTCACCAAGGACGACTTCAAAATTTCCGAAGATGGCGTCGAGCAGAAAATCGCTTTCTTTTCCAAAGAAGTGGACATGCCGATCACCCTGGGACTGCTGATTGATACCAGCGCCAGCATGGATCGCATGATTGACGCCGAGCAGGATGCCGCTTCGCGATTCCTGCGGGAGGTGATGCGCCCCAAGGACGAAGCCATGGTCATCACGTTCGATTTCGACGTGGACTTGCTGGCCGACTTCACGCAGGACACTTCCGTGCTGGCCAGCGCGATTCGCCGCGCGCGCGTCAATTCCGTCGGCGGCGGCGGCGTAGTCACGCCCGGCACAATTCCGCAAGGCCAGGGCGGCGGCACCAATCTGTACGACGCGATTTATCTGGCGTGCCACGACGAACTGGCGAATGAAGCCGGGCGCAAAGGCGTGATTATCTTGACCGACGCGGAAGACACCGGCAGCAAGTTGCGAATGCAGGATGCGATTGAAGCCGCACAGCGCGCCGACGCCGTAATCCACGTGCTGCTGATTACGGACCGCATGGCCACCTTTGGCACCGGTCCGGGCGTGGCGCGAAAGATGGCGGAAGATACCGGCGGACGCGTGATTGACGTGCACAACGAAAAATCTCTCGAGAAGGCGTTCGACGAGATTTCAGAAGAGCTGCGTTCGCAATACGTGCTCGGCTACTATCCCACCAACCTCAAGCGCGACGGCACGTTCCGCAAAATCCAAGTGACGGTGACAAGGCCCGACGTGAAGTTGCTAGCGCGACGCGGCTACTACGCGCCGTACAGATAACGCCAAGATTAGTTGGTGAGATGCCGGCCTGTCGAATCCGCCTGGATGAGCGCGGCAACGAAGACAGAACTCTCCGTGCTCTCGGCCTTCACTCCCTGCACTCTGTATTAAATCTTTTGAAGTCTTGCCACGACCGCGGGGAACAGTTCACTTGCTAGGCGCGAGTGGCGAAGTCGGGGCCGTAGCGTAATAACCCTTGCGTGTGCGCACGTTCAATCCCTTGCGGTCCGTTTGCACTTCGATCTTGTGGTACTGCCCGGTGGACTGCACGTTCGCCGGCGAATACGCGATGAAATACTGGCTACGCAGTTCCGTTCCAATATCCACAAACGATTGCGCGAGATCATCCACCTTATAAGGATAAAAAACGCGCCCGCCGCTCTGGTCCGCAAATTCTTCCAGAACTTTATCGCCGCCCTCGATGTGCATTTTGTGCGGCGAATCGCCGTCAATCGCGAGCCAATCCGTATTGGTGCTGACGCAATAGATGGCAGCCTCGGCGCGGATGGCCGCTTCCACGGATTCGCTCAACGCATGATCGCTCAGATTGTCGTCGCCATCGCTGATCACCACCAGCACGCGCCGCACTTCCGGATTCGGCCCTTTCGGCAAAGGTGGATTAGCAAGTTTTTCCGCCGCGAGGTAAATCGCGTCGTTCAGCGCAGTCCCCCCGCCCGCTCGCTGTTTGCGTATGGCGTCGGTGAGCAGTGCGAGGTCTCCGGTGTAATCCTGAATAATCTCCGGTTCGTTATCGAAAGTCATCAGGAAGGCTTGGTCCTGATTTCTGCGGATGACGTGCTGCAAAAAATCCATCGCCGCGTCCTTTTCGAATTCCAGCCGCGGGCGAATGCTGTTGGAAGTATCCAGCAGGATTCCGATTCGCAACGGCAGGTCCGTGTCGCGTCCGAAGTAGCGGATTTGCTGCGGCGCGCCATCTTCCAAAATTTTGAAATCGCTTTGATCCAGGTCGGTGACGAAGTTGCGATGGCGATCCATCACCGTCGCGACCAGATGAACGAGCCCGGTGGTGGAAACGATAGGAGGCGTCTTACTCTGTTGCGGTCCCTGAGCCGCGTCCGGTGAAGCCTCGGTCGGAGCCGCTTCACCGCCGGTCTGCGCTGGAGTGGCCGCTGGCGGAGGAGGCGAAGGCGCCGGATTCTGCTGGGCATGCGACCGGTTGCCGAAAATGAAGACCAGCGCGGCCAGCACCACGATGAAGCGCGACGCTTTCACGCCACCCATCATAGGTAATCCTTCAAGGCAGCGTCAATTGAACTATCCTGCGCCTCCGCGGCCCCGCCCGTGGCAGATGTCGTAAGTGCCCCGAGCGCTCGAATGTAGGTCACTAATTCTTCCGGAAGTGGCGCGCGAAATTCCATTTGCCGGCCCGTACGCGGGTGTGTAAATGCGATGCGCGCCGCGTGCAGAAAGTTGCGCCCCAGCGCCGGCAGCAATTCGCGGCCGATTCGTTCCTGATGCGGCGCCCCATAGAGCGTATCGCCCACCACGGGAAATCCCAGCGCGGAAAAATGCACGCGGATCTGGTGCGTGCGGCCGGTGTGCAAGTCTGCTTCGATGAACGAGAAATTGCCGAGGCGCAAGCACAAACGCCAATCCGTGCGCGCTTCGCGACCTTCGCTGCGGCGGCTGGTCATGCGCGAACGCCGATTCAGGTCGCGCGCGACGGGCAGCTCGATCGTCCCTTTGGTCCCCTTCACCGCTCCATGCAGCAACGCGACGTACGTTTTTTGTACGCGCCGCTCGCGAAATTCTTCGATCAATTTCAAATGTGCGGCGTCGTTGCGCGCAATCACAATCGCCCCGGAAGTTCCTTTGTCGAGGCGGTGGACTATGCCAGGCCTTAAAGGCCCGCCCACGGTCGAAAGTCCGCTCGCGCCAAACTGATACAAGAGCGCGGCGACCAGCGTGCCGGTGTCCGCTCCCGCACCGGGATGGACGATAATCCCCGCGGGCTTATTCACTACGGCGATGTCCGCATCTTCGTAGAGAAGTGTCAGCGGAATATTTTCTGCCTCTACGCCGGGCAGCGCCGGCGGAGGAATTTCCACGGTAATCTGCTCGCCGGATTCCACGTGATGCGAGGGCTTTTTCGCGATGCCGCTCACCAGCACGCGCCCTTCGTCAATGAGCGTCTGCACGTGCGTCCGGCTCATGTCCGGAAACTGCGCGGCGAGAAAGCGATCCAGGCGCTGGCCGGCCTGAGCTTCTGCGACCATGAATTCGCTGCGGCGGGCCGCGCCGTCGTCGTTCAGTTCGAAATTGTCGTCTGTGTCTGAGTAATCGTGCATGGAGGAATCGTGGACGGAAATAACACACCGTGCCGCCGCGCGCATTGTTTCAGTGGCGATTAGACGAAAGTGTCAGCCAATTTTGACTTTGTAGGGGCGGGTCTGAGACCCGCCCCTGCCGATCCGCGCTGAAATTGACCGTCCGGGCTGGGCGTCCGCCACATCGAAAGTCAATCGTCGGCGGCAACGCTTGAAACCGCTGGCGGCGTGATCGGCGCTTTGCCTTGCAGGCCGCGCCACCACAAAAACGCGCCGGTGATGATCAATCCCACGCTCACCAGTTGCATCAGCGAAGCGCTATCGTGAAACATCATCGAGCGCCCCGGATCGCCGCGGAAGAACTCGATGATCCCGCGCTCCGTGCCGTACAGCATCAGATAACCGCCAAAAATCTGCCCCACGAAGCGCTGCCGCTTCCCGAGCCACATCAAAAATAAGAAATTTAAAAATTCCAGCGACGCTTCATATAACTGCGTCGGATGCAGATGCACACCCAGCGGCGTTCCAGCAAGCTCCGCAGCCGTGGGATTCGTGAACGTGACGCCCCAAGGCTCGGTAGTCGGTTTGCCGTAGCAGCATCCCGCGAAAAAACATCCCATGCGCCCGATCGCGTGGCCAATCGGCAGCGCCGCGGCGCAAGTATCCAGGGTCGGCAAGAGCGGCATCTTCTGAAAATGGGTATAGAGCAGAATCGTCAAAACGCCGCCAACAACGCCGCCGTAAAAAGTGCCGCCGGATTGAAACGTCGCAATGCTGAAAATCTCGCGCGGGTTCGCCATGTAAAAATCCCACGCGCTGAAAACCAGCCAGATTTTCGCGACGATCAGCGCCACCAGAACAAAGTAAATCCCCATGTTCCAAAGCTTGTCGGGATCCACGCCTGCACGCGGTGCCTGCCGCCGCCCATACCACAAACTCAAAAGCACACCGGACGCGACGAGCACGCCATACGTGTAAATCGGAATTCCGCCGAATTTGAATAGTATCGGATGCATGTCTAAGCGCGCTCCTGACTAGGATGCCGCGCGTCGCGAAAGAGTTCCAGCACCACCAGCGCCGCGCCAATCACGATCGCAGAATCCGCGACGTTGAACGTGTACCAGTGATGCGCGCCGATGTGAAAATCAATGAAGTCCGTCACGCTGTGATGCAAAAAACGGTCGAGCACGTTTCCCACGGCGCCGCCGAGAATCAACGCGATGCCGCACTCGCCTGCGCGCCCCCCGGCGCGACCGGTGGCCAGCAGCCACACCAACATCCCGATGACCGCGACGGAAAAAACAATCAGCAGCGGCCCTCTCCAGGCGTTTTCCGAGTCGGCGAACAAACCAAAAGCCACTCCGGGATTCGTGGTGTGCACCAGATTCAGCAGCCCGGGCACCAGCACGCGCAACGAACCCGGCGCCGTATATCTTTCCACCGCGTGCTTGCTCAATTGGTCCGCCGCCAGCGCGCCAAGCGAGAGGAAACTCAGCGCGATCAGGTTCGGACGCGATCCGTCAGCCATCAGGACTGCTCGCTCCCATTCGCGGGCCCGCCCTCGCGCTCAATTTCTTCCAGAGCCGCAACGCAGCGTTCGCACACCGTCGGATAATGAGCGTTTTCGCCGACGTGCGTGGAGTAATTCCAGCAGCGGTCACATTTCGCGCCGTGTGCGCGCTCCACTCGAATCTGCAATCCCTCGAGCGCGGTGCTGCCGTTGGCGCCTTCGAGCCTGCCTTCCGCTATTTCTACCTGCGACACGATCAAGAGCCCCGGCAAGTTCGGCGCGTATTTCCTCAGCAAGCTCCCCAATTCACCCGCCGCTGCAAGCGTCACCCGGGCTTCCAGCCCCGACGAGATAGTCTTCGCGGCGCGCACAGGTTCCAGCGCCTTCAGCACTTCCTCGCGAACCACGAGCAGACGCTCCCAATTCTTCGCCGGCGCATCGTCGAGCGTGCGTTCGAATTCTTCGGCGCCTGGGAAGAGCGCCATGTGCACGCTTTCTGGCTCGCCACCGTCGCGCGGCATATGTTTCCAAACTTCTTCGCTAGTAAACGCCAGAATCGGCGCGATCAACCGTACCAAGGCGCTAGCAATGCGATATACGGCTGTCTGCGCCGAGCGCCGCCCGCGATTATTCGGCGCGAAGGTGTACAAGCGATCCTTCAGCACATCGAAATAAAACGCGCTCAATTCCACCGTGCAGAAATCGTGCAACGCGTGATACACGCGGTGAAATTCAAAATTGTCGTACCACTCGCGGCACTGCCGCACCAGCCCGCCGGTGCGTCGCAACATCCATGCGTCCATCTCCCACAAATCCGCATCGGCCACGGAGTCGGATGCCGGCTCGAAGTCATACAAATTGCTCAAAGCGAAGCGGAAGGTATTGCGGATCTTGCGGTACGCTTCCGCCAGCTGCGTCATCATGGCTTCGGAGATGCGCACGTCGGCGGTGTAATCCTGCGACACAACCCAGATGCGCAGCAGATCTGCTCCCCACTTCGCGCAGATTTCCGCCGGATAAATGGCGTTGCCGAGCGACTTGGACATCGGCGCGCCCTTTTCGTCCAACGTCCAACCGTGCGTCACCACTTGCTTGTAAGGAGCCGCTCCGCGCGTGCCGATTCCCACCAACAGCGAACTTTGGAACCATCCGCGATATTGGTCCGGACCTTCGAGGTACACGTCCGCCGGCCAGCGCTGATTGTCGCGCGTGAGCACCGCAAGATGCGTCGAACCGGAATCGAACCACACATCCAGAATGTCCGATTCCTTCCGCCATTTTGCTTCGCCACAGGAACACTTCGTTCCCGGCGGCAGCAATTCTTCGGCGGTGTGCGTGAACCAGGCGTCGGCGCCTTCGCGCTCGAAAAACGGCAGCACGTGTCGCAGCGCGTTGGCGTCCTTCAATTGTTTCCTGCAGGCATCGCAATAAAAAACAATCAGCGGCACGCCCCAAAAGCGCTGCCGCGAGATGCACCAGTCGGGGCGCCCCGCGACCATCTCGTGCATGCGGTCGTGGCCCCACGCCGGAAGCCATTTCACTTTGTTGATTTCTTCGAGCGCGCGTTCGCGCAGCGGCGGCGCTTTCGGCGCGGGAATCGCGGAATTCCCAGCATCCATGTGAATGAACCACTGCTCGGTCGCCCGGAAGATCACCGGATTGTGGCAGCGCCAGCAATGCGGATAGCTGTGCGTGATTTTGCGCTCGCCGACCAGCAAGCCGCGTTTCTTCAGCAGCTCAATCACGATCGGATTGGCTTCGAAAACATTTTTGCCCTTGTATTCCGGCAAGCCTTCGACGAAGCGCCCTTCGTCATCCTGCGGTGCATAAGCTTCGAGACCGTACTTTTGTCCCGTGCGGAAGTCGTCCGCGCCATGGCCCGGAGCGGTGTGCACGATGCCACTGCCCTGATCGAGCGTCACATAATCCGCGAGCACCCCCGGCGACTGCCGGTCGAGAAACGGATGCCTAAACGAAACGCCTTCGAAATCCGCGCCCTTCCAATTGCCTTGCACACCGTGAATCTCGAGATTCAGTTCCGATTGCAAAGCGTTCACGCGTTCTTTCGCGAGCAGCAGCTTTCCGGCGGATGTGTCCGCCACGGTGTAAGCAAAATCGGGATGAAACGCGAGCGCGCGGTTCGCCGGCAGCGTCCAAGGAGTAGTGGTCCAGATGAGCGCGGACACGTCGTCGCCCAATCCCAGCTTTTTCGATTGCTCGCCCGCGACCACGGGAAATTTCACCCAGATGGAAGGGCTGGCGTGGTCTTCGTACTCGACCTCGGCCTCAGCCAGCGCCGTCCGGTCGAATATGCACCAGTAAACCGGCTTCAAGCCGCGATACACATAACCCTTCTCGAAAAAATCAATGAACGCGCCGGCAATCGAAGCTTCGTCGCGCGGGTCCATCGTCAAATACGGTTTATCCCACTGGCCAAAAACTCCCAGGCGCTTGAATTCCACCTTATGCTTCTCGACAAACCCCGCCGCAAACTCGCGGCACATGCGGCGAAATTGCGCCGCGGGAACTTTGTTCGTCTTGCCGCCCAATTCCTTTTCGACTTTCGTCTCGATCGGCAGACCGTGGCAGTCCCAGCCCGGAATGTAGGGCGAACGGAACCCAGCCATCGTTTTCGATTTCACGATCAGGTCTTTCAACACCTTGTTCAAACCGGTACCGAGATGAATTTCTCCGGTGGGATACGGAGGCCCATCATGCAGCACGAAAAGCGGCGCATCGCCGCGCGATTCCAGTATCCGGTAGTAGAGCCCCGACGCCTCCCAGGCGGCCAGTTGCACCGGCTCGCGCTCCGGCAGCTTCGCCTTCATCGGAAAATCCGTCTTCGGCAGGTTTAGGGTGCTCTTCAGGTCAATGAGTTTAGCCATCTCTAGGGGCTCGAACACCTTTCCGAATCGCGCTGTGGAATAGCGCGCCAGCCAAAGCGCGCTGCTGGACCGGCGTGGTCTAAAAACACGTATACGAATTGCTGCGCCACGAAAGTTGCAACTCGTATGTTACAATGGTTTTCGAACGGTGTCAGCCGTGCCCGGCCGGACATCCTTTTCCGTGGGGTTGCGTCTAAGGTTAAATAAGACTGCACGGGGGATTCCAGGCAGCTCAAATGGCAGACTTCACAACGAGAATCAACGAACCGGCCCAGACGCCTCCTCAGCCTGGTCTTCCGATTGGACGTTTCCAATCGCCGCACGCGCAGTCCGAATTGAAGAATTTCTTTTCGAACCTCAAAGATTTCCTCACCGAACGCCGCACGAGAGTGAAAGGCGGACCAGCGCCAGTTTTTGTACCCCAAGTTTTTGGCGACAGCACTGGCTCCAACCTGAAAGAGCTGTTTCGCTCCGCTCCGCGCGGTGCCGTGGATTCCGACCTGCTGGTAAATTGGAACGCCGGATTCGGTGGCTTCTGGCAGAACTTGCGCGACACGATTTTCCCCCCGAAGCTGCCGCCGCTGCAGACCACCAGCAAACCGGTGCCGGTGAAAGAAATCTGGTCGAAGAACACGCAATTCACGCGCGTGCAGGCGCTGTCTCTCGCGTTTCACGTGGTGGTGCTGGTGCTGATCATCGTGCCACTGCTTCCCGAGCTGCTGTCACCAGCGACCACCAAAGCGAACTCTAAGCTTGACGTCATCGCGATTTCGCCGTTTCTGCCCAAGCTTCCGGCCGGCGCGAAGAAAGCCGGTGGCGGCGGTGGCGGCGGCTCGCATGACGTGCTTCCCGCCAGCCGCGGCAAGCTACCGAAATTTTCGATGACCCAATTCACTCCTCCCAAGGTCGTCACGAATCCGAACGCACGGCTCGCCATGACTCCGACAGTCCTCGGTCCGCCGGAGCTGAAATTGCCCAGCCCGAACATGAACAATTGGGGCGACCCGCTCGCAAAAGTTCTGAATGATTCGAACGGTCCCGGCAGTGGCAATGGCATCGGCTCCGGCAACGGAACAGGCGTCGGCAGCGGCAGCGGCGGTGGCGTTGGACCCGGCGAAGGCGGCGGGACGGGCGGCGGCGTCTTCAACGCAGGCACCGGTGGCTACGGTTATCCGGCCTGCATTTACTGCCCGCAAGCGCAATATTCCGACGAAGCCGTCAAAGCCAAATATCAAGGCACGGTGTTGCTGGTCGCGATCATCACTCCGGACGGCAAAGCCACCGACATTAAAGTGGTGAAAGGCCTCGGACTCGGCCTCGACGAAAAAGCCATCGAAGCCGTGCGCACTTGGAGATTTCGGCCAGCCGCGGGTCCGAATGGCAAACCGGCACCAGTGCGTCAGACCATCGAAGTCACGTTCCATCTCTACTGATCTTCCTCGCACTCTGCGAATCCTTCCGGTCGGCCGCTGCTGTTCTTGTTGACCATTGCGTTTACCTTAACGACCACCGCATATCAGCGCCGCCGCACATCTGCTACGATGTGCCACATGAAAATCCTCTCGCGAATTTCTATCTGTTTGTTTCTGGGCGCGATTCTTTTCGCCACCCGCGCCGCGGCCCAAGCCGGTTCCCTGCAATTTGTTGCTCGCATTACCCCTTCCGGAGGCATTGACGAACCGGTGCGCTCGTTTCCCTTCTACTTGCTGAGCAAAAGCTACGCGGATATTCAAAAAGAAGCGGCGGCGGTGTCGCCCGGCGCCAATATGAACGCCTTTATAGACACTCTCGATGTCTCTAAAGAGTTGAAGGCCTGGATGAAGGTCAACCAGTGGGTGAATCTTTCCGGTGAAGATTTCGTCAAGAAGTTGAAACCAGACGACGTTATGAAGGTGCCGGAATTCATGCATGCCTACGTCGAGAGAATGATTGGTGATTCCACAGTGGTGTTCCCAACCCCAAAGTACAAGCCCGAAGACAAAACCAAAGATCCGGACAAATATGCCCGCCTCAAAAAGCAATATCTGGACGCGGTGCGCGCTTTCCTCGTGCAGAATCCAACTTCCACTGACGGAATTGATCTCAGCCTGGAAGACGTGAATCCCGGACACAAGTGGGATATGTTAAAGGCGCAGGGCCAAACGGATACCAGCCGCGAAACCCGGCAACTCGCGCAGGCCAAATACCTGATCGCTCGCGCGGACACCGACCTGCAGGGCCAGGGATACATTCGCGGCGTGCGGCCGGGAACGTACTGGCTGAGTACGCTGGACATCGACGCGACGGCCGGCGACGCGCGCGAGCGCTGGGACGTTGCCGTCACCGTGCGCCCGGGCGGTCCGACATTTCTTACTCTCTCGAACGTAAATGCCGCGCCCGCCGAACACGCCAGCATTCGATAACGCCATTCGCTGCACATGACGGAATCCGCCGACATCGCCCGATGGATTCAGCACCTCGCCGGTTCCGACGCGCGGCAAAAAGCCGAATCCGGCCTGAAGCTCTACCTCGCAGGAGTGGATCTGTGCATGCCTATCTTAAGCAAGTGGGTCGCGGATCCTGAATTCCGCGAATTAACCTTACCGGCGAGCCCGAGTGCGGCTGAAAACGTAGGGGCGGGTGTCAGACCCGCCCCTACAACTTCTGTGTTGCCGACCCATTTTCCGCCTTCCACCATAATCGTCGGAATCGCCGTGCATCCCGACACATTCCAGAAAATCCGCGCCGCCAATAATTCGCCGCGCTTCGCAGACGTCCCTCCGGACCAGGACGCGCAGGAATTCGAGCTGCACCTGGAAGACTCAATCGAATTCGACATCTTGACCACCCGTCAACCGGACGGCAGCGGCGCAATTGCGCGTTTCCTACAGAAATTCGGCGAAGGCATCCAACAAGTGGAAATTTACCTACGCGACGTGGATCGCGCCACTGAGATCCTGCGTGCGCGCTTCAACCTCCAGCCGATTTATCCCGCCACACGCGCAGGCGCTGACGGCACCCGCGTCAATTTTTTCCTCGCCGCTGCGCCGGATGGGAAGAAAGTGCTGATCGAATTGGTACAAGCCGGCAGCCAGTAGTTCCGCAAGCCCGCAGGCGTTCTCGCGAAGCAGTTCTGGCCGGTTGTTCCGGTCTCGAAGTTCCATCCATTCGATGGAACTGGAATTAACCGCGCATTAATTCGAGCGTGTTACACTGTGCCGCAGGGGCAGTCGCAGTTTCACCTTTTCCGCATTCATATCATCCGAGGAGCAACATCATGCCATTCGTAAATGAAATCGAAGAATCACAAGCCGACCCTCACCTGCGCGAAATTTATGGAAAAATCGAACAGACCCTGGGATTTGTGCCGCACTACTTCAAGGCGCTGGGCGCAAAACCAGCCGTAATCGAAGCGCAGCTGCAATTGAATCCCGCGGTCATGTCCGACGGCGCGCTGCCCATGATCGTTAAGGAGCAGGTCGGGCTGGTCGTCAGCGGCATTAATTCGTCCACGTACTGCATCATGTTCCACATGGAATTGCTGCGGCGCTTTGGCGTGGAAAAAAATCTGGCGCGGAAACTCACGACGAATTACGAGAGTGCGGCAGTGGAGCCGAAGGTGAAAGAGCTGTTCCGTTTTGCGGATAAATTGACGCGCCATCCCGACGACATCGGCGAAGCTGATACGGACGCGCTCAAAAAAGCAGGATGGGACGACGCCGCGGTCCGCGAAACCGTCCTGGCCGTCTCATACTTCAACTACATCAATCGCGTTTCGCTCGGTCTGGGGTTGGTCACCGATTTCTAGACCGTCACGCGCCGCAACCAAAATTTGCCGCGGTCGCTACTCGCCGCTCTGTTCCAGCAGCTTCGCGACCAGCGCGGTCCACCCGGTTTGGTGGCTCGCGCCCAGGCCCGCTCCGTTGTCCCCATTGAAATATTCGTAGAATAAAATCAGATCCCGCCAGTGCGGATCCTCCTGAAATAGCTGGGAGCCTCCATAAACCGCGCGGCGCCCATCGCGCTGCAGAAACAAATGCGAAAGCCCGCGCGAGATTTCGCGAGCGGCATCCCACAGCGTCACCTGGCGTCCCGAACCCGTCGGGTATTCGACCTTGAAATTATCGCCGTAATAATAATGAAAGCGCTGTAGCGATTCGATCAGCAGAAAATTCAACGGAAACCATATCGGCCCCCGCCAATTGGAATTTCCGCCAAACAAATCACCCGTGGATTCGGCGGGTTCGTAGTCAACGGCCTGCGTGTGGCCGTTCACGTCCAGCACAAATGGATGATCCTGATGAAATTTCGAAAGCGAGCGCACTCCTAGCGGAGAAAGGAATTCATTCTCATCGAATAGATACTTGCAAATTCTCTCGAGCTTCTTCCGATTGGCGATGGATAGCAGCACCCGCGAACCCTTATCCGTCTTCTGGCTCATGTCCACGTGCTCGGACACATCCGGATTGTGCTTTAGAAACCAATCCATCCGTTTGACGAACGCGGGCAGCCGCGCCAGATCCTCCGGCTCGAACGATTCCACCGCGAATAGCGGAATCAGCCCGACCATGGACCGCACTTTCATCGGTAAGTGCGTCGTCTTTCCAAGATGCAACACGTCGTAGTAAAAGCCGTCCTGGTCGTCCCACAAACCAATCCCTTCGCCGCCAATATCATTCATTGCCTGCGCGATATATACGAAGTGCTCGAAAAATTTGCTGGCTACGTCTTCGTACGCCGGATCGTCGTGCGCCAGTTCCATGGACATTGCCAGCATGTCCAGGCAAAACATCGCCATCCAGCTGGTCCCATCCGATTGCTCGATAAAATTTCCGGGTCCCAGCGGCGAGGAGCGATCGAAAACGCCGATATTGTCCAGTCCCAGGAAGCCGCCCTCGAAGACGTTCTTGCCTTCCGGGTCCTTGCGATTCACCCACCACGTAAAATTCAGCAGAAGCTTATGGAACAGCCGCACCAGGAAATTGCGATCCTGCTTCCCTTCCACACGCCCCGCGATTTTATAAACGCGCCAAACCGCCCACGCCAATACCGGCGGATTCACGTCTGAAAAGTTCCACTCGTACGCCGGAACCTGCCCGCTGGGATTCATGTACCACTCGCGGTGGAAAAGGATCAGCTGCGACTTCGCGTATTCCGGGTCAATCAACGCCATCGAGACACAGTGAAATGCCAGATCCCACGATGCGTACCACGGGTATTCCCACTTGTCCGGCATGGAAATTACGTCCGAATTGTAGAGATGCGTCCATTCGTGATTGCGCCCGTCTTTGCGGCTGGGGTCGGGTTTCGGCTGCGTGGAGTCGCCTTCGAGCCAGCGGCGTACGTCGTAATGATATGTCTGCCGGCACCACAGCAGGCCGGCAAAGGCCTGCCGCTGCACGCGGCGCGCGTCGTCGCTGATGTTTGCATCAATCCGTTTTTCGTAGAAGTCGTCCGCCTCTTTCTTGCGTTTCTCGAACACCGCATTGAACGATGGACCAAACGTGTTCTTCACCGGCGCTTGTGCTTTCGAGAGATCCTGATCGGTCAAGCGCAGCCGAATTTCCCAGCTCTGCCCCGGCGCGATGCGCGCGCTGAAGTGTGCCGCGGATTTCGTGCCGGTCATCGCCGGATTCACCGCGTCGCGCTCGCCATTCACCACGTAGCGATGGAAAGCATCCTTCACGAAGCGGGTCTTGCTCGTCTGGCCGAACAAGCGCTCCATGTTCGTTTCGTTTTCGGTGAAGAGTACTTCCGGCGCGTTCTCGATTAACAGCCAGCGCTTTCCGTAGTGAAATTCGTTCATTTCGAAAAGCTCGCCGCCCTCGACCGGCTTTAGCCTTTTCACTTCCGGCGGATCGTACGGATCGCCCCAGTCCCAACGATTACGAAACCACAAAGTCGGCAGCAAGTGCAGCGGCGCCGTCTCCGGGCCCCGATTCCACGCGGTAATGCGAATCAGGATGTCCTCGGACGCGGCCTTGGCGTATTCCACGAAAACGTCGAAATAACGGTTCTCGGCAAAGACTCCCGTATCAATCAACTCATATTCCGGATCGTGGCGCGTGCGTTTCGCGTTTTCTTCCACGAGCTGTTCGTAGGGATAGCGCGCGTGGGGGTATTTATAGAGGTATTGCAGATACGAACTCGTCGGCGTCGCATCCAGATAGTAGTAATACTCTTTGACGTCCTCGCCGTGGTTCCCTTCCCGGTTGGTGAGCCCGAAAAGCCGTTCCTTCAGAATGGGATCCTTTTCATTCCACATCGCAAGAGCAAAGCAGATGTGCTGGTGCCGGTCGCAGAACCCGGCGATGCCGTCCTCGCCCCAGCGATACGTGCGCGAACGCGAATGGTCGTGCGGGAGATAATTCCACGCATCCCCGTTCGCGCTGTAATCTTCGCGGACTGTTCCCCACTGCCGCTCCGAAAGATACGGCCCCCACCGTTTCCAATGGACTTCGCGTTCGCTGCTGGCCTGCAACCTCTCGTCTTCGGCGGTCATCAAGTGCGACATGTATCTCTCTTATCGTCGGAAACTTGCGCGCGCGTGATTGCAGGCTGCTTGGCGCGAGCTTGGTGGCATGTTGGGATCTTGCGGAAGGGCCTCGCTTGGCCCCAAGTCACTTTACCCGTTGCGGCGGCGGATTGGCAAGACGCTGCCTCGGGCGTGTTTTCACGGAATCACCACGCGCGGCGCGCTCCATTCGCAAGTGGCGCAAACGGCGCATGATTCTGTATTCTCTCAAGGCCGAGCCCCGCAAAGCGGCGCGCGGCATGAAAAATTGAACGCACTTCAATCACCCGAAAAAGCCCGAGCCTTGGGTCACGAGCGGCCCCAAAACAACGCGGGTTCCGGCCGAACCGCCTTCTTCCTCGTAGCTATCGCCGCGACCGCCGTGGTCGCGCCCATGCTGCTTCTTTCCAACGCTTCCGGCCACGATATCCAGTTTCATGTCGCTTCCTGGATGGAGGTCGCGAATCAATGGCGCCAAGGGATCATCTATCCACGCTGGGCCGAATGGGCGAACTGGGGATTCGGCGAACCTCGCTTCATTTTTTATCCCCCAGCGTCCTGGATGATCGGTGCCGCGCTCGGTTTGGTCATGCCGTGGCGCGTGGTGCCCGGCGTGTTCATATGGCTCGCTCTGGTGCTTGCCGGAATTTGCATGTGGCATTTCGCGCGCGAATGGCTCTCGCGCCGCGAAGCGATTCTGGCCGCGGTTATCTACGCGGTGAATCCGTATCTCCTCGTCATCGTTTATTTCCGCAGCGACTTTGCCGAACTATTGGCCAGCGCTCTTTTTCCCCTGGTGCTGTACGGCGCGTTGCGGGTTGTGCGTGAAGGCGGGCGCGGCTGGCCGTGGCTCGCTCTGCCGTTCGCGGCGATCTGGCTATCGAACGCGCCCGCCGGCGTGCTGGCCAGTTATTCGCTCGCCCTAATGTTCCTGGTTCTCTCGGTAGTGCGCCGGAGCGGGCGCCCCCTCTTCACCGGCGGAATGGGGATGGCCGCCGGATTCGGGCTCGCTGCGTTTTACATCTTGCCAGCCGCCTGGGAACAGCGCTGGGTGCAAATCCACCAGGCCATCGCGGATACGCTGCACCCCGCTCAGAATTTCCTATTCACCCACAGTGGCGAACCGGAATTTGTCTACTTCAACTGGAAAATTTCGGCGGTGGCTTTGGTGGTGATCCTCGCCGTCGCGATTGCGGCGGTTTTTGTCTCGCGCCACCGTCGTGAATTCCCGCAGCTCTGGTGGGCGCTTCTTGCGCTAGCGTCCGCCGCGATATTTCTCATGTTTCCGGCGAGCGCGGTTTTCTGGCGGCTGCTCCCCAAGCTGGAATTTCTGCAATTTCCGTGGCGCTGGCTGGGGCCTCTCGATTTTGTCCTCGCAATATTCGTAGCCGTGGCGCTCGGGAGCGTGCAGCGCCAGTGGATTTGCTGGACCGTGGTCGTAGTTGTCTTGGGTTCGCTCGGCGCCGCGATCGCCCAAGATACCTGGTGGGACAGCGAAGACGTCCCGTTTCTGACGAATTCGATTCAGGCAGGCTTTGGTTACGAAGGCACCGACGAGTATCAGCCGCTCGGCAGCAATCGTTACGAATTGCCCGGCACCGACCCAAACGGCGTATGGATCGCCTCATCGCCTGCGCCGGACGTTCGCCAATTTGGCGCGTCCATCGCGGACGGCAAGCCTGCTGCGCCAGTGACGTTTCGCATCCAGCGCTGGACTGCCACGCACCGCAGTTTTTCAGCGCAGGTAAGCGCGCCTACGGTCCTCGCGCTGCGCCTGCTCGCCTACCCGGGGTGGCAAGTCCAAGTGGACGGCGCGACTTCCGCAATCGCGACAGCTCCGAAGACAGGCGAAATCCTGCTGGCTCTTCCGGCAGGAACGCACCAGGTGAATCTAGACTTTCGCAACACGTGGGACCGCATCGTCGGCGCATTGCTCTCGCTGGCATTTGCGATCGCTTTTCTTGTATTCGTACTGCTGGCGCGATTTCGCCGATAAAGTCGCGCGAAACTCAACCCGACGCGCGCTCCAGGATTACCACCAATCGTCGTGGCCCGTGCGCACCCATCACCAGAATTTTCTCGATGTCCGCAGTGCGGCTCGAGCCGGTAATCAGGCAAAGGTAGGAATTTTTCGCAGCGGTTTCGCGTTCGCGAATGCGCGCGAATGCGTCCTCAAGCGTAGGTACCAGTTGGCTCGTCTTCGCCACGATGACATGCACCGGCGCCACGATGGAAGCACCGCGTCCGCCGCAGGCCCCTGACACCATCACCGATCCCGTTTGCGCGACGAGCACCTCAGCCAAAGTGACCGTCGCCTGCGAATTCTCACGCGGCCCGCCCTCGCTCGACCAACGCACATCGTTTCGATCTCGCAGCGTGCTCGATATCCGCCGCAGCTCCGGAGCGTCCTGCACAAATATCTCCCCGGCAGGCAACGAAACGAGCACTCTTTCCAGCGCCGCGCCGGTTGCTCGCAAGTCTTCCGTCACAATAAGCTCCGTGCCGTTGCCAGAGCATTCGCCGTGGAACCGTTCCAGCGCGTCTGGAATCGCCGCGAAGACAACTCCCGCCGCGCTCATAGGCTTGGGCGCACCATGAATTTTGGCCGGCTTCGTCAGCGCCTCTCTAATACGCCCAAGAATCCGCTCGCGCCCCGGATTTTCAATTGGCGCCATCGTCCTCCTTCCAAAGCGCGCGAAACGACGTCGCCGGAAGCGGCGGCGCGGCACGATCCTTGGTCCAGTCGCGCAGAGGGTCAAGGAATGTGCCTTCCAATCCGAGCGCGTACAAAAATCGCAACGCCCCGCGTCCGAGCGCGCCCAGAAATGCAAACCGTCCCGCACCCGCCATGCTCCAGCGCCAGAATTTGAACGCAATTCTCTCGCGCCACAACCGGTGCGCGCGTTCCACTGCATTCCGCCGGTTGTGCAGCAAATGATGATGCAAATCAATCTTCACCGGGCACGCCTCGGTGCACGCGCCGCATAGCGAGGAAGCCTGCGACAAATGTTGAAACTCATCCAGCCCGCGCAGATGCGGCGTCAGCACGCTGCCGATCGGCCCCTGATAAGTCGTCGCGTAGGTGTGGCCACCGACGTTGCGATAGATCGGGCACGCATTCAGGCAAGCTCCGCAGCGAATGCAATGCAGCACTTCGCGCTGCTCGGGATCGGCAAGCAATTCCGTGCGCCCGTTATCGAGCAGCACGACGTGAAATTCATCCGGGCCGCTCAATTCATTCGAGCAGCGCGCTCCGCCCACCATCGTGTTGTAACAAGTCAGCGGCTGTCCCGTGCCGGCGGTCGCCAGGACTGGCAAAAGAATCGCCAGGTCCTCCATCCGTGGAATGATTTTCTCAATTCCGGAAAGCACCACGTGAATCTTGGGCAGTGTAATCCCCAGATCCGCGTTTCCCTCATTTGTCGTGATGGCAACTATCCCGGAATCCGCCACCAGAAAGTTCGCGCCGGTAATTCCCATCTCAGCGGTAAAGAATGCCCGGCGCAACGCCTGCCGTGCCGCTGCCACCAGCTCTTGAGGATCGTCGGTATCGATTCCCCCCAATTTTTCCTTGAATAGCGCCGCGATGTCCTGGCGCGTCAGGTGCATTGCGGGCGTGACGATGTGATACGGCGGCTCATTCCGCAACTGCACAATAAATTCGCCGAGGTCCGTTTCGAACACCTGGATGCCCCGTTTTTCGAGCGCCGGCGCGAGATGAATTTCCTCCGCCACCATGGATTTCGATTTCACGATGGTGCGCACGCCGCGACTGGCGGCCAGCTCCAGAATGTACCGCCGCGCTTCTTCCGCATTCTCGGCCCAGAAAACGTGCCCGGCGCGCTCCTTCACGTGCCGTTCAAATTCTTCCAAATAGCGATCGAGATGATTCACCGCCTCACGCTTGATGCTCTGGCATTTCTCGCGTGCCACTTGCCAATCGAGAAACCTCGCCCGGCCCGCACGAACCGCGGCATCATAGTGATCAATTCCGCGTCGCAATATCTGGCGATGAACCAAATCGGCAGACTTCGTCGCCGCGTTCCGCAGAAAATCCTGCGCGGCGGTCACGAGCCAGCCCCCGCGCTCGAACCATTTCGCTCGGTGTCGCCGGTCTGCGCCAGAATGCTAGCCAAATGAATCGTTCGCACCGGCGATTTTCGCCGCCGCAAAATTCCCTCCACCTGCATCAAACAGCTCGGATCAGTGGACGTCACATACTCCGCGCCCGATTTCTCCGCGTTCCCCGCCTTGGTGTCGCCCATCGCCGCGGAAATCATGTGAAACTTCGTCGCAAACGTTCCGCCAAATCCGCAGCACTCCTCGCTGTAAGGCATCTCCACCAGCTCAATTCCGCGCACGTGCCGCAATAATTCGCGCGGCTCCTGCTTCAAGCGCAATTCGCGCAAAGCATGACAAGCATCGTGATAAGTAACGCGGTGCGGAAAACTCGCTCCCACGTCGCCGACGCGCGCCACCTTCACCAAATACTCGGAAAATTCATACACGCGCCGCCCCAATTGCACGGCTTCATCATGCAAAGGGCTATCGGCCAGCAATTCAGGATAAAAATTCCGCACCATCGTGGTGCACGAACCCGAAGGACAAACAATCGCATCCGCCGCCCGAAACACCCGCACGAAACGCTCCGCCAGCGGCCGCGCATCCTTCCAATACCCGGTATTGAACGCAGGTTGCCCGCAGCAGGTTTGCTCCGCGGGAAAATCCAGGTCGCAGCCGATCCGCCGCAACACTGTCGCCATATCCAATCCGACCTGCGGGCTCAACTGGTCCACAAAGCACGGAATAAAAAGCGCCACCTTTGGCATCGCACGAGTATAAAGCGTGATTCCCATTCGTGCTCAAGCCCCGCGATAAAATTGAAAGGGCGCCCAGTAGAAAGGACGGCGATAGACGGTTCCGGAATGCAGCAGCGCAAGTTTCGCGTCGCGCAAAGCCACCGCCGGCGGCACACCCCTGCTGATCTCGGAATATAAATGATCCATCAGCTGTGGCGTGGAATTGTCATTCACTTCCCACAGCGCGGCAATCACGCCATGCGCGCCCGCCCGCAAAAACGCCCACGAAAGCCCGACCAGGCCTTCACCCGAATACGTGCGCACACCCTCGCCGTGGCAAGCCGAAATCGTCACCAAGTCCGCGTGCAATGGATGCTGAATAATGTCGCGAGCGTAGAGCTTGTAATTGTCGCCCTGCTTGCTGAGGATCACCGCAGAATCGAGCGGACTGGTGCGGCTCGCCGTCCCATGCGCCACAAAATGAATGTACGAAAAATTCTGCGGCTGGCTGTCGAAATACGCCTCAGGCGTCGCCGCCACGCCCGCAAACACCGTGCGTTCCGGCCCGGGAAAATAATTTTCGATCCCGCTCATCTCCGCCGCCGCCTGCGGCAATTTCGGAAATTCCGCGTCCGGCGAAACGGCATCGCCCACCAGCAAGAGCGTCTTCGCTGGCGACGCATGGCGCGCAGCGCCAGCAGCAAGCAGCGTCAAAGAATTGGCGTACGAAACATCCACATCCTCAATCCAATAATGCAATTGCGGCGCAGGAGCCAGCAAAGTCTCAAAATTCAAGCCATACAAACTGCCATCCGGCAAAATCGTGACGCGCGAACCCTTAGGGATCAATTTCGCAGCCGGCGCAACCAGCAAATCATAAAGTTTCTGCCCCGCAACATTCCGCGTCTCCAAAACATCGCGCGACCCCAGCAACGCCTGCCGGTAAGACTGCACCAAAGGATCAATCTCCGCCGCAGCAGGCAAAGTAAAACTCTCCACCCGCTCCGGCGTGATCACCCACAAATACGAATGGTCCGCACCCAGCCAGTAGTCTAGAAGAACGGTATCGGAGCGCTTGGCGACCTGCCGCGGATTGAAATCCTTCGCTGAAAAGCTGATGGACGCAGAGTTGATGCCAAGCCCCTCGGCCAATGTGCGAGCACTACTGGCTTCCGCTACTTGCAATGCCCCTTCTTCCTTGTGATGAGCCACAAGAAAATCTATGTAGTCATCGTACAGACTGATGGCGCCCGCCAAAAAGGAAAGCCGAAAATCCTCGCGCTTAATCGAAGACCGCACGGTATCAATGGTAGTGAGGGCATTGCGGAAATATTCTTCGGCCCGCACGGGGCGATTTTCTACGGCATAAACGTTCGCAAGAGCAGCCTCAGCTTGCCAACGCAGATAGCTGTCCGAAGTCTTTTCTCGGAGCACTTCGTGTAACTCCGATTCTGCTTGAGGGAAGTCTTGGTTGCCGGTCGCGATATAGCTCTCGGTTATAAGTGAAAATAGCTCAAGTGATCTATCGTTGGACGAACGCTCCAAAGCAAGCGCTTCGCGGTTGTACTGTTCGGCCTGATCATACTTTTGTTCCATCACCGCCACGTGCGCAAGATTGTTCAGGCAATTAGCCGTGGCTGCCTTGTTATCAAGCTTGCGAGCGAGGTCCAGCGCTTGCTGGTAATGCTGCTCGGCAGGAACGTAAGAGTGTATGTCGTACTCCATCGTTCCGATGTTCGTCAACCAAACGAGTTCATCTTCATTAAGGCCTAACTTGGCCGACTCCGTGCGCGCTCGCGCGAACAAATCTGCGGCCTTCTCCAGATCCCCCATCTTGTAGTAATTCCACCCCTCATTGCCGAGCGTCTTGGCAACGAGTGCTTCCGCGCTAATGGACAGCGCAAGATCCAAAGCCTTTTCGTACCAATCAATTGCTTCGTCATATCGTTCCTGAATCATGGCGAGCCGGCCCAGACTGCCAAGTGCCTTTGTTTCGAGGAACGGCTTCTTTCGTTCGCGTGCGATTTGAAGCGCCTTGCGGAAGGATGACTCGGCCGATGGGAAATCGTTTTGAATTACACTGAGCGATCCCTGAGCAAGGGATACGTCACCCAGAAGATCTGGCTCGGAGGATTTTGCGAGAGCTTCCGCAGTAGCGAGATCCAGGCGAGCTTCAGCAAAGCGTCCTAGCGAGTAACTCGCTTGCCCCTGAATGATGTTTCGGCGAACGGCCACATCAGGTGGAATGTGTCCAGAGGGGACCGGTGCGGCGAGCAACGCAAGTGCGTCCTTCCCAAGTCCACGCCAAACGAGGATTTCAGCGCCAAGAGTCTGAAAGCGCAAGGCCCAATCGGAATTGGTCGCGGAGTATTCGCGATAAGCACTCTGAGACTCTTGGTATGCGCCCGCAAGATCTCCGTGCCGAAATTTCAGCTGAGCATCCTGATAGGTCTGCGCAGGTGAGTGCCTTGAGTGACACCCACACACGACAAAACTGGCGGCCGCCACGCAAAAAAAACTAAAGCCTACGGGTAGCCTACTCCATTTCCGGTGCCGCCTGGTCCGGTCAGCATTGCATTGGTGCCCGAGCCCATGTCTAGACGCAGCATCGTCACGCTTCGCTGGTAGGACTGCACTACGAACTCCGCCAGATAAATCTTGCCAAAGTGCGGAACGATCAGTACGTTCCCGAAACGGCGCACCTCCGGGCAATTGAACTTGATGTCTTTCACCAGCGTACAAAGCACGATCCCCTTGGACTCGGGTAAGGCGTCTCCCGCGACCCAGTTATACCGCTCGCGCAGGAAATCCGGTACGTCAGATTTGAATCGGCCCCAGAGAAAGCGCTCTTGCATGGCTTGGCGCGCTTGCTCGTCCCGCTCGTACTCGCCTTTGAAAGCGCTATAGGTGCCGAGCCGATTGAAGAGATAGTTGTCGAGCTCGACTTCGACCGCGCAGCCTGCAATTCGAAGGTTTTCGAACTGGCTACCCACCGGCGTGATGGTGGGTTCGCTACCGTCCACCGGATGATTGGAAGAAATTCGCGCTACTACGCGATCCGCGGTCACGATGTTGTGAACATTCAATCCCTCGAGGGTGGCGGACACAAAAGTTGTGTAACTTCCATCCTTCGGATTCTGGCTTCCGGACACCTGCGTGTAGGCAGCTTTGAATGAGACAATGTCTTTGACGTTAAAGTTTTCGACGCGCGCGTATCCATGCCCACCGGATTGCGGCAGAGAACCCATGGCCTGAACGTCAATCATTTGTTGAAACGGACGGTCAATTCGTCCGCTTAAACCGTAACCGTGGGCGTTATAGAGAAAGATCCGGAAGGGGGTGGGCATCGTAATTGTCCTCCTGCTTCAGTTTTTAAAATTGTTTACTTCGAATATGCAAGCGTGAATGGATAGCGCGCCACTTCCGTACCGTTGCTCGCCGCGCTTTCCGGCGTCCCGAAGCCCCGCACAATCAAGGTGTAGTTCCCGGCCTTCAGCGTCGCGGGAGGCATCAGCAACTGCACGGAATTCTGCGCTTCTTGCCCGGAGATGTTCAAGGAATATTCCCGCGCGCCCGAGGCATTCACCACTTCGCAAACATACTGAGGGAACTGCTTTTCGGGCGGAATGTCAATGTACAAACTGAACGGCTTGTTAGCCGGCACGGTAATCGTCAGCGGCTCGCCGCCGCGCGAATCCGCAGTGATCAAAGAATACGAAGGCAAAGTTTGCGGCGCAGCAGACGGCACCGCCGACTTCAAGTGCGGAATCACAATCAAATTTTGATAACCGGCAAATAGCAACAGCAGCGCAAAAACCGGCACCGCAAAGCTCGGACGCAAAAAAGCCGCGAACCATCCGCCCCGAGCGGGCGCGCGCGCAGCAACCGCAGGCGCTGCCAGACGCTCCGTCGCGGCCTCAGCCTCCAGCACGGCTCGCGTGTTCGCCGCAAACATCGCAGCCAGCTTCAAGCTTTCCGCGCACTCCGCGCATCCGAAATAATGATCCTCATACTGCGCGCGCAGATCGCCCGTCAGTTCTCCCAGAACGTAGCGCTCGGCTGCCTTTAGTTGGACCGCTTCGGTATGTTCCATAGTTTCCGTCACCTCAGTAGTGACCCTGAAGGCCCAACCGTTTCATTCCGCTCATTCATTGTTTCGCCTGCGGCAACCCGTCTGCCTGGCTTTTCTCATAAAATGTCCGAAAACTCTGCTTCGCCCGGTGCAGCAGCACGCGCAAATAATCACGGTCCACGCCGAATTCCCGGCAAACTTCGTCTTTCTCCTTCTCTTCCAGGAAGATAGAGCGAAGCAGCTGGCGGTCTTTTTCACCAAGCTGCCCAAGCACCTTTCTTACTTGCTCGCGCGTCTCCTTGGTCACCAGGAACCCTTCCAGATCAATCACCTTGTCCACCGGCTCCGGCGCGTCATCATCAATAGGAGTACCATGGTCGGTCGAACGATAGAACTCCTGTAACACATTATTACAAACGGAGTTAACGAACGCCCCCAGGCGCTCCGGCTGACGGATCCCACCCTCCGCCTGCATGGCCTTAAACACACGCAGGAAGGTCTCCTGCGCGATATCATCCACGGCTTGTGAAGACCGCAGCCGCGACCGTAGTTTAATCATCAGAAGTTGCCGGAAGTACGCAACGAAATGCTGCTCCGTGGGAAAATCCCGCTCACGGAGACGTTTTAGGTAGGCCTCATCGAAGGAAAAAAATTCCACGCGCGCCTCGAAGGAAGCGGCGAGTATATCTCGCCCCCGATAACTAACGCAATCCAAGCCTGTTACGCCTTCCATCTCTCCTTTTCTTTGCGTTGCCCCCCAATTGAACCGCCGCTCAGCCTCCGCACGCGCCTACTTGTCCCGCAAATATTTAGTCCCACTTTGAAACGCTTCGCGCGCTCGCCGCACTACTTCTGCGTAGTTGTACTGACATCGGATTGGGAGTGCAGGTGGCCCAATCCGGGTGATGGTGCAGCGCTAGTCTCCCATCCCCAAGGCGCACTCCGGCCCTGCCGGTCAGGGAACCCCACCGGGGTGCGCCTCCCCCATCTGCCGCCCGTTCATATGCGGACGAAAAACCGAGGAACTTTCGACATGAGTCCATCTGTAAATCCGGATTTGGAAGTGCCCGAAGAAACGATTAGCAGTTTGGATTCACGTATGGCGAAAATGCTATTGGACTATCATGCCGGTGGCGAGCCCTGCGTGCTGAACGCGCGAGCCGTGGAATTTATCGCCAAGCCCGGCCGCGTGGATCATCTTCGCAATTGCATCCGCCAGGAAGTGGCTGACCTGCTGCAACAACAGATCGGCTTCGTAGCACTGTTGGTGCTGACCTCGCACAAAGAGCCGCGCCTCATCCAGGTGCTAAGCTTCTGGGACACGGCCGGACAATCCACCGAGAACCACTGGGAGGAACTGCCGGCGATTCGCCGCATCCTTTCACCCCTGATTGACGTGCGCGGAAAAGTTCACTCCTACGAGGCGGCACTACCCGAATCGCCCGATTCCATTTTGCCATCGGGCCGCGTGCGCGCGTGCTGATACCGGATTCAATGGCCGCGCAATTGTGGCCACTGAAAGGAGCAACGCAAAATCAGTTTACAACCCGGATTGCCGCAACCTACATCGCAAAAGTGTGTGAAGGTACCGAGGGCCAAGGTCAAATGTCAGAAGACTTTTATGAATCCCACGACGAAAAACAGAACCGCCTGTCACCGCCGGAAAAGCCGACTCGCTGCGACATTGAACATTGCGGACGTCCGGCCATGTGCTCGCTCGAACTCCGGCGCTACTGCGTGGATCATTTCATCGCCGAGTGTTACGACCGCCTGAACCACTGCAACGCCAGCCCCTTCGCCGATCCCGGCGCGGCCGAATCCGTCGCGATCGATCGCTTCTTGCATTCCTGCGCGCAACAGGCGGCCAGCCTCGTTCATCCGATTCGCGGCCTCGACAATCTGGAGCGCGCGCGGCTATTCGATATTCTGCTGTGGTCTTCGGAGCTCGCCGCCAAACGCGGCGTATTCACGCCAGAAAAAGCGGCGGGAGCAAGCTCCTAGCTTTGCGCTCGCGACAAATCCAGGCGTTGCTGGGCTTCGTCTGCTGGTGCAATCGAGCGAGCGAGAGGAGCGGCCCCGTTCCGCCCTTTTCGCTCGGCCCTCCCGCTACGATTCGCCGGGAACTTCCCCGATATCCTCGTTCCAAACTTCCGGATGCGCCGCGATGTATTCCGCCAGCAACTTCACGCACTCCCGCGAATCCAGATCAACCACCTTCACGCCAAACGAACGCAACCACTTGACCCCGCCCTGAAAATTGCGGCTTTCCCCCACCACAACAGTCCGAAAGCCAAACTGCCGCACCAATCCGCTGCAATACCAGCAAGGCGCAAGTGTCGTTACGATGATCAAGTCGCGATAGCTGCGCTGCCGCCCCGCATTGCGAAACGCGTCCGTCTCCCCGTGCGCCGAAGGGTCGCTGTGCTGCACCCGGCGATTGTGGCCCGCCCCAACAAGCTTGCCGCTCGCATCAAAAATCGCCGCACCGATCGGGATGCCGCCTTCCGCCAACCCCGCTCGCGCCTGCGCCAATGCAACTTCGAGCATCGTCGCGTAGTCAGTTTCCACGTTCATTTCACTAACCTCGGTCTTCTCTGAACAGTTTGCTGAAAAGTGTAGCGGATGTCATCCCGAGCGAAGCAAGGCCCGCCTGCCGCAGGCAGGGATCTGCTTTTTTGCGGAAGCCCAAGAAAAAAAGCAGACTCCTCAGGCCAAAGTCACCCTCGGAATGAAATTTTGATCGTCTTTCCGCAGGCCGTCAGAATCACAGCACGCAGCATACGTTTCACTTAGGAACGGCAGCAACCAAAATCGCAATTTGTCCCCATCGCGCCGCTCTTCCGCAATTGTGACTATTCTTTACATCGAAAATTGCGATTGGACTGTGCCGCCTATTGCCGATAGGTTCTAATATGGACAATACGCACGCGGTATACAACAGCCCCGAGGTAGATTTTCTCCATGAAATTGGCAGCCGCATGGCTGCCGCCGACCCTTTTCACGAAGTTCTCGAGCAAGTCGTCAACTGCGCCGTCTCGCTGGTCAAGTGTGATTCGTGCTTCGTGTACGTGCTCGAAGGACAAGACCTCATCCTGCGCGCTTCCAAAAATCCCCACGCCCGAGAAGTGGATCGCTTGAAGCTGCGCGTCGGCCAAGGCATCACCGGATGGGTAGCCGCCCATCGCACCGCGGTAGCCATCGCGCAGAATGCCTCCAAGGACTCGCGCTTCCAATTCTTCAACGAACTGCCCGAGGACCGTTACCAGGCTTTCCTGTCCGTTCCGTTGATGTGCCGCGGCCGGCTCGTCGGCGTCATCAATCTTCAGCACATTCAACCGCACGTTTATCGCCAGCGCGACATCCGCCTGATCTCCACGGTAGGTTTTCTCGTCGGCGCTGAAATTGAAATGGCACGCCTCGAAACCGAAAACGTGCAGCTTTCCGAACGCCTCGAAACCCGCAAACTAGTCGAGCGCGCCAAAGGAATCTTGCAGCGCGAATTGGGTCTCGACGAAGAAAAAGCCTACCTCGCTCTGCAGCAGCAAAGCCGGCAAACCCGCAAATCCATGAAGCTGATCGCCGAGGCCGTGGTTTTGTCTGACGAATTGAAGCGCGGCTCGCGCCAGGAAACCACCGAGAAGTCTTAGGGTTGTATCGGAAGCGCGAAGGGCAATGCGCCTGCACGAGCACGGTGTGTTCGCGCGCTTTCGATACAACGACTTGAAGGAAGTCGCCCGCGATTTGCGGCGGACGCGGGCTCTATGCAAATTCAATGGTGGGCAGGAGCGGCGTCGAGCTGTGCCGAGGCTGTGCTGCAGAGCGCTACACGTGACTGTATGAGGCCGGAAGCCGGCCGAATGCGAAAAGGGATCGTGAGTAGCGTGGTTGAAGAGCTGGAAAAGGAGGTCCGTTCCGAGGCAAGGCACAGAGGTACGGAGCGCGTGGAAAAACACCTTCGAATTGGAGAGAGTCGCTTCATGCCGCAGCCGCGACTAGCGGTGGAGAACGAAGTTGGATTTCAGAAGCGGTGAGTCTTTCGACGACCATCATCGGCCCACCACACTTGGGACAAGACCAAAGATCGCTCGGACCGGCGGTGGAGGCCTCTTGCTCGGTTTGCGATGCCCGGCCGAGCAGTTGGAAGGAAAGTGGCAAGGTGGTGGCACGTTTGCGGTTGGCCAGGAAGCCGAAGTTGCGGATGCGCACGAAACCTTTCGGGAGCAGGTGCAACAGGAAGCGGCGCAAGAACTCATCGAGAGATAGGGTCATCAGCTTTTGTTCGTTGCTGTGTGCGGAATCGCGCCAACGAAACGTGACCTTCCCATCAGCAAACGAGACCAGGCGATGGTTGGAGATGGCCACGCGATGAGTGTAACGGCCCAGATAACGGAGCACATGCTCTGGACCTCCGAACGGACGTTTCGCGTAGACCACCCAATCCTTTCGAAATAGTGGTCTCAGCCAGGCAGCAAAGGTTTTCGGCTGAGTGAGGGGCTGCAAGTCTCCGTGAAAACTGAGCTTGCCGTCCTGAAAAGCGCGCTGGAGTGCCGCGACGAACTTGCCGCGAAAAACTCGGCTGAGCACCTTGACCGGAAGAAAGAAAGCGTAGCGTGGCTTGATCCAACGCGCGCGATCGGTAGAGAGTCCACCGGCCGGCACCACGCAATGCACATGTGGGTGAAGTTCGAGTTTCTGACTCCAGGAGTGCAGCACGCTGAAGAAGCCGATCTCTGCGCCGAGATGGTTGGGATCGCGGGCAACTTCGAGCAGTGTTTCTGCACTGGTTCGGAACAGCAGATCGTAGACGACCTTCTTATTCTGAAGAGTCAATGGGGCTAACTGGCGAGGCAGCGTGAAGACCACATGCACGTACTGCGTCGGAAGAAGTTCCTTGCGACGCTTCTCGAGCCAGCGTTCGCGAGCTCCTGCCTGACACTTCGGGCAGTGCCGATTTCTACAGGAGTTGTAGGAGATGGCGCGATGTCCGCAGCGAGTGCACTCATCGAGATGTCCGCCGAGCGCGGCGGTGCGACACCGCGCAATGGCCAGGAGCACTTTGACGTGCTTCCAGGTGATCCACTTACGGCTTCGTTCGATGAAGGCGTCTCCCGCAGCGCGGACCAGATCGGCCACCTCGAGGGGTGGCCGGTCCATCTACTCGTCCTGTGGTGACCTGTCTTTTAGCTCCAGGGAGTCCAGAGGACTCGCGGTCGCACTGAGGTGACGTTCAGAGAGATGGAGGTAGATGGTGGTTTCTTCCAGATCGCGATGCCCTAGCAACATCTGGATGGTGCGCAGATCCGCGCCTGCTTCCAGTAAATGTGTGGCAAAACAGTGCCGCAGCGTATGTGGGTGCACGTCTTTCTGGAGGCCCGCTTGCTGGGCGGCTTTCTGGCAAGCGTCCCAGACCACCTTGGTGGTGATCGGTGCATCACCGGTATGCCAGCGGTTGCCGGGAAACAGCCAGGCGCTGGGCTTGTGCCGTAACCCGCGCCAGTGCTCACGCAGTACCTCGAGCAGTTTTGGACTGAGCATCACATCCCGGTCTTTGCGTCCTTTGCCGCCCTGGACGTGAATCACCATGCGCTTGCTATCGATGTTGCTGATTTTCAGGTGTGTCAATTCAGCGCGTCGTACTCCGGTGGCGTAGAGGGTCATCAACAGAGTGCGATGAAAAGGAGTTAGAGCTGCGTTGATGAGTCGCGCGACTTCTTCCCGGCTGAGGATCGCGGGAAGGTGAAATGCTTTTTTCGGGTAGGGCGTCTCCGCGATGCTCCAGGTTTTCTTGAGAGTCTTGATGTAGAAGAATCGCAGAGCTGCCAATCGTTGCGTAACCGTGCCCGGCGACAACTTGTGCTTCTTGAACAGCTCGGCCTGATATTCACGAATGTGTTCCGGACCTAAACAATCTGGAGAACGCTTGAATCGTCTTGAGAAATCTTCGACTGTGCGGATGTAACAGCGTGTGGTAGCCTCAGAATAATTACGACGCTCGAGTTCTTCGAGCATCATTTTGCGAAGTCGGGTCATGAGGACCTCCTTATGACCCGACAACTTACTTCAGCCGTTCGCCATAAACTGCTCCGTTCGCCTCACGCGAAGCGTCCGCCGCACGGGCGGCTTCGTTCAAGTCGGCTACTCAGACCCAGTAACCATCCACTTCGTTTCCGCTGGTAACCTGACTCGATAGGCTCTCGCGCCCAATCAAGCAAGCCGGCTTCGCACCGAACAAAAAAAACGCGCGGGCAAGTGTCGACTCGCCCGCGCGTCATTCGCTCAAACTTCACTTCGCCTGCAAAGACGCCGCCAGCTTCGGCTCTGGCGCCTTAACAGCAGTTTCGATCAACGCCTTCGGAATACTGTAATGTAGCACTACGCCCTTATCCTTTACGTATAAGGACGTGACCGCCATCCCGCCGTTGGTTTTTTCCAGCACTAACTTATCCGGCTCGCCGCGACGAGTCTCCGAGACGCTCGTGGGAAACACAAAGGCTCCCACGTCGCCTTTCACCGAACGCACGATCACGATCGGCATCACATCTTCCGCCGAGATGCTGTACGTGTACTCGCCGGGCGGCAAAGTCGTCCGGCCCCAGTGAGCTTCGGAGGTAAGTGTGAACCTTCCGGTGATGTTATCGGCGTGCGCCACCATGGGAACCGCGGTCGAACTGAGCAAACCCAGCAGAAGCACTGCGACGTGCGTGTAACGCTTCAATCCTTTCATGTGATCCTCCTGATTTGGAATCGCGAGCTGTCGTGCCGAACGCGAATTACAAGCGTTCGGTTATGGCGTGTGCAGACGGCGGAGTCCGCGGTTCGAAAAAAAGGAGCAGCAAGGCTAAGGAAGGAACCTCGGGGTTCGTGCCAATTCAAGGCCGCGAAGCTATGAATCGGCAATAGAAGTGTCGCAGGCGCATCGCGTCACGTCCAATCGAAAGTATCTATCGCAAGCATCTGTGCGCTGGGATCACGCGTTTTGCGACTGATCGCCACGCGCAGCGCTGCAATGTACAATGATATAAAGCTGCGGAGAGCACTGCATAAATGGCGCTGACCATAAGAAATAAGCGGACGGAGCGCTTGGCTCAACAGGTCGCCAAAGAAACAGGGGAGTCTCTGACCAAGGCAATCGATATTGCTCTCGCCGAGCGCTTACAACGCCTAAAGCGGCGACGGCACACGCCGGTCGAAATGCAGACGCTGCAGGACATATTGCAGCGCGTCGACGAGTTTCCAATCATGGATACGCGAGCGGACGCGGAAATTTTGGGCTGGGACGAATGATGGCATCCCGCAGACCGTTGACGCGGTATTAAACGCGTATAACGGCTAGGGCCGGGCGACACCTCGGCCCGAGCATGCGGGAGCTCTTCCTGTCAGCTCTTCTTCGCCTTCCCCGGAGGACCAATCGCAACCGCAGCTTCGCCGGTAAGGAAGAGGAACGTAAACGTCTCCTGCAGATACAGCCGCACGATCGTATCCGTGTGGTTGAGGTAGCCGATCGAAAGATCCTGCCCGATGTGCAAATCGAAATCGCCGCCACGAGTCGTCAGCACAAAAGCCCCAGCGATAGCCGGCGCCCAGATGATTTTATCCTCCACCAACCTCTTGACGTGCTCCAGCACGGGATACCCATGGTCGCTGGTTTCGGCAAGCGCCGTGTAAGCATCCGCGCCGAGCAGCACCGAGTAGGGACCGTTGACGCCGACGAGCCGCAACTGGCTCAGTCCTTCCGCAATGGCTTGCGGGTATTCGCGCACGTCGGCAGGAAGAGTCATCTTCGGATTACTGGTTCCCTGCCGCACGCCCACGATGCCCGCGGCGGCATAGCCGTCGAATATCGAGCCGTCCTCGGCAAAAGCGATCGAGCGCGCGGCGTCCTTCGCCGGCTGCCAATCCGAATCGTTCGCGCCGCGGTCCACATCGTCAATCGTTTGGCGATTCAACTCGAAAGGCACACGAAGTTCCACCAGCGCCTTCACCTCGCGCTGCCGAGCCATGATGCCGTCCTTAGGAGCGGCGATTGTCCGCAGGTGGCCCGTACCGACAGCGGAGAGAGCCGTGCCCTCCGGTGCGTGCACATCAACCACGCGGCGTCCGGCTAAATAGCGCTTGAACGTGCGCGAAGTTTCCTCTTCGATCTGAGCCCATGCTCCATCGGAAATGGGCGCTAGTTCGCGATGAAGATTATTCATCAGGGTTGTCTCCTTTCAGGGAACCGATGCCGAGTGAACCCTCGTTTCGCGAGGGCGCGGGTTGAGAATTTTCGACCAACGCCGGCGGCGCGTCGGCCACCGACGCATCAGCGGGCTCCTCATCGCTCACGTCGTCCAGAAACGTCGCCGACGGCACGAAAAACAAATTCCCGGTGACCGCCCGGCTGAAGTCCAGCAGCCGATCGTAATTGCCCGGCGGCCGCCCGACGAACATGTTTTCCAGCATCAGCTCAATCGTGCTTGGCGTCCGGCTATAGCCGATGAAATATGTTCCAAATTCGCCCTGTGTCGGCCGCCCAAACGGCATGTTGTCGCGCAAAATTTTCCGTTCTTGCCCGTTCTCGACGATCGTAGTGAGCGAGCTGTGCGATGAACTCGGCTTCACCGACGCGTCCAACTCAATGTCCGAAAGCTTCTTGCGGCCGATGATTCTCTCCTGCGCTTCCGTCGAGAGCGCATCCCATTCCGCCATATCGTGCAGATATTTCTGTACTAGGACGTAGCTGCCCCCGGCAAACGCGGCGTCTTCATCTCCGATAAATACCGCGTCCGCCGCTTCCTGGCCCCGCGGGTTCTCCGTTCCATCCACGAATCCAATCAGGTCGCGGTCATCAAAATAGCGAAAGCCCTGCACTTCGTCTGCCGGCTCGACCGCCCCTCCGATGCGCGCCATGATTTGCGTCGCCAATTCGAAACACAAATCCATGCGCTTCGCGCGAATGTGAAATAGCAGGTCGCCCGGCGTGGCCAGCGCGTTCCGCCCTCCCGCACGAATCTCCCGAAAAGGATGCAGCAACGCCGGCCGCGGCGCGCCAAACACCCGGTCCCACGCCTCCGACCCCACGCCCGTGATGCAGGAAAGCCCTGCTTCCAGGTCCCGCGTTTCCACCGCCCGAATGATCGCGCTCAGGTCCGCGCAGAACGATCGCACCGTCGCGCGATTCTCGGACCCCGGCTTCACCGTCACCACCAGAAATATCGCCGCCCGGGTGAGCGGCGCCGCCACCGGCTGCGCCAGCGCGCGCAATCCATCCGCCCCGCTGCGTGGGTTCTTCGAATCTGATTCCATGCGATGTGTCCTGGCGAGTTGTAAGAAATGATTGCTCTTCGAAACGTGGCAACGCCCTCGCCTGCGATGCCTAAGCGCGAAAGCTTACCATCGTCCCCTAACAATCGTCCATGTGCGCCGTGTGTTCAGCAATGTTGGCAAGGGCTGATAAGTTCTAGCGATTTATCGGGACGTTACAAAAGTGGCTGGGAGGCCTGGACTCGAACCAGGATAATCAGATCCAGAATCTGATGTACTGCCAATTGTACGACCTCCCAGCGGAGGGCAGCGGGCAACAAAAAAGGGCCGTTGGCACGACCCTGAACTACTTTACCGACGCAACAGGATTTCGTCAACAGCCCCGGCTCATCACAAATATTTCGCGCGGCGCTTCGCCGCAGCAAAAAAATGTTCAAGCAGCGCGAAATTCTCAATACGCTTGCCCAACATTCGTATTTCGGCGCGAATCTAACGCGGTCACCGCGATCGCAAACTCTTCGAAAAATTGACATTCTCATCGCCGCCTTTCAGAATCCTTCGCACAGCATCGCATGAAATCCGTCATGGCTCTCGAACCCGCAACCGGCGCCTCACCCGCACTCGTGCCGTTGGTCCACGTGGGCTTCGCTCTCACCGGCGTCATGACTACGCTTCTCGGCCCACTGCTTCCCTCGCTAGCCTCTCACTGGTCACTCAACGACGCGCACTCCGGCGATCTTTTTCTCGCACAGTTCATCGGCTCGTTCCTCTCCGCGCTCGTCTGCGGACACTTGATCCCGTTGCGCGGCTTCCGTTTCTGTTTTGTGAGTGCCTTCTCGCTCATCGCCCTCGGAACTTTTCTTTTGGGACGCGGCCCGTGGACGCTGGGCCTCGCAGCCGTTTTTCTTTACGGCTCCGGCCTCGGTCTCAGCATCAGTTCCACGAATTTGTGGATCGGCGAAACGAACCCGGACGCCCGCGCCGGCGCGCTAAGCTTGGTGAATTTCACCTGGACCATCGGAGCTCTCTTGTGTCCGTCGCTAGTGGCGCTCGGCGATCACCTCCATCGCATGAGCGCGGTCTTGGATGCGCTCGCCGCCATCGCGGCGGTGCTCGCGCTGGCTCTCGCAGCATCGCGTTTCCAAACGGCTTCGCCGTCCAGCGCCACGTCGCCGATGCCAGCCGCGCCGGACTTCTCGTTCAGCAAAAGCCTTAGCAATCGCTTTGCACCTGCATTCGCTGTGATTTTTTTTATGTATGTAGGCACCGAAAATTGTCTATCGGGATGGGTCGCCACCTACGCGCATCGCTTGCAATCGCTTCACAATGACGCGTGGGCGCTGATGCCTTCATGTTTTTGGGGCGGAATTCTTCTGGGACGCCTGACTCTGCCTGCCGTCCTTCGCGGAGTTTCCGAATTGCGCCTGATGCGCACGGGCCTGGCGCTCGGCGCCATCGGCTGTTCCATCCTGCTCGCGTCGCACGATATTCCCGGAGTAGCCGCCGGCTGCGCCATCGCTGGCTTGGCCCTGGCAGGAGTCTTCCCCATCGCCATGTCCTGGCTCTCGGAATATTGCGGCACCACGAACCTGCAATTCGCCGGGCTGATGCTGGCGATCGCCGGCCTGGGCGGAGGCGCCCTGCCCTGGCTGGTCGGTTACATTTCCAATCTGCTCGGCAGTCTGCGCGTCGGTTTTTTCACGCCTCTCGCTGCAATAATTTTGATCCTGATCGTCTGCGCCTTCCCGAAATCAGCGCTCCCGGCGTGCGTCACGAAAAACTAGCCGCGTTGCAGCTTCAAATCGCTGAACGTTGCTTCGAATCCCGGTCCCTCGGGTGCCGCGCACATGATTCCTACCTGCACTTCCGCCCTCGGCGGAAAGAATCCCTCTCGGACCGTTGTAAATCTCTGGCCGTCTAACGAACACGAAATCGCCATCGAATATTTTCGCCGCGCGGCGCGCCACCACACCGGCGCCGTATCCGAAAGGTCCGGCATCGTGGACCAATCCGAAAAGTCACGCGTAAATACGACGCTCGCGTGCCTCCGCCCATCGAAAAATTCCGTCCCGCACTTCATCCAGTTCTCCGCGCCGAACCGCACCATCAGCCCGGCCTGGTCGTATAATTCCGCGTACTGTCCGCTGATGCAGGCTTGGAACGTGAAGTCCCCGCTCACCAGCATGTGACAGAAGTGCCCGTTGTCGGTGGTGTAGCCATAAGACGTCTTCCTCCAGAAATCCGTCTTCGCCCGGCTGCGCACGATCAATTTGTCTCCCTCTCGCTTCACCGATTCGGGCGGGTTCATCCAGGTCATTCGCGCGAAGAGTTCGCCGTTTGCCGGCGAAACTGCCGCTGACGGCACCGCGCCAATGGCTCGCTCGCCTGCGATCAAAGCCCCAGCCACCCCCAGAGACTGCTGCACGAAAATTCGCCGGCTACATTGCATGAGAGTTCCTCCCAAATCGTCCTACAGAAGGAGGCCCGCCCCAAATTTAAGCGGTCCTTATTTGCGGCTCGTGCTCCACGGGAAAGTTCACCGAGTTCGCGATAAAACATTTCGCATGCGCTTCTGCATGCAGCTCGCGCGCCTTCGCCATATCGCTGCCAGCCGCCAGTGTGACCTCCGGCCGCAGGATCGCTCGTACAAATCGCCCCGACCCATCCGGTGTCTCCTCCATAAATCCCTCGGCGTGGTCAACGTAATCAACCACCACAATTCCCGCCGTCGCGCACAAATGGAGATACCAAAGCTTGTGGCAGGAAGACAACGACGCCAACAGCAATTCTTCGGGATTCCAACGCGCCGCATCTCCGCGGAACGCAGGATCAGACGAGCACGGTATCGCAGGCTTTGCGCCTTCACCCAAAATCTCGTGCCGCCGCTCGTAATTCTTGTACCCGGAAGTTCCCGTCCCAGCGTTGCCGGTCCATTTCACGGTAACGGCGTACCGGTGTGTTTTCGCCATGTACCTCCTCCAATCCATTCGGCAAACCAACGTAGCACAAAGTTTCCGCGGATTCAGTTCAGGCCACCCGCGAACCGCCTGTCCAAATTGGCCTTCGGCCATCGCTGTGTGGTACTGACCGGAGCCGGACGCGTCAACCAGATCCATAATTTCGCAAGACCACCGCACGCGGCAAACGTCAAACAATCTGCGCTCGCGAGACCGTGCCGCGCCAGGAGTGCAGCCATTAATGATTCGCCGCTGCGATGACCATGATTTCGAACAGATTTGGGCCATCATCAACGACGGCGCCCAAGCATATAAAGGAATCATCCCCGCGGACCGCTGGACCGACCCCTACATGTCCCGCGAAAAGTTGCAGCACGAAATCGACGATGGCGTCGTGTTCTGGGGCTACGAGGAATCCGGTGCGCTAGCCGGAGTGATGGGCATTCAAGAGGTGCAGGACGTCACCCTAATCCGCCACGCCTACGTTCGCACCAGCAGCCAGAAACGCGGCATAGGCGGCTGCTTGCTTTCTCATTTGTTGGGTTTGTCGAGCCGCCCCGTGCTGATCGGCACGTGGGCCACTGCTGTCTGGGCCATCCGTTTTTACGAAACGAACGGCTTTCAAATGGTCAGCCCTCAGGAAAAAGACCGCCTCCTCAGAAAATACTGGAAAATACCGGAGCGCCAGATCGAAACCTCGGTGGTTCTCGCAGACGCCAAGTGGCGCAAAACTCGAGCGTAATTTCGCGCGAACCCGGCGCGCCGGAGCTCAACGCTGGGGAAGTAGTCGTGCGACGTTTCCTCCGGCGACTCGCCCCCGCGCTGGCCTGATGATGACCGATCGCCGCAAGGGTGATCCTCTGTACGATGGAACTATTTTCGGGCGTTCTTATCCCTTCGATCACGCGTGGATGGGCTCGTGACGCTTTAGGGTGGGAAGTGTTTTGATTGTTTTACCGGATTTTTCCTGGGCCAGTCGTAACTCGTACAGGCTTTGCAGATTCAGCCAAAACTGCGCGCTGGTGCCAAAGAAATGCGCGAGACGCAGCGCGGTGTCGCCGGTGATGCTGCGCGTCCCGTTCAAGATTTGCGTAACACGATTGGTCGGCACGCGGATCTTGCGCGCAAGCTCGGCCGCGCTCATTTCCAACGCTTCCAGCTCTTCGGCCAAATGTTCGCCCGGATGAATAGTGGTCACCGCCGTGGTGGTTCTCCTAGTGATAGTCAATAATCTCGACGTTCGATGGCCCCAGCGATCTTGGCGCCCACTCGAAGCAGATTCGCCACTGATCGTTGATGCGGATGCTGTACTGGCCTTTGCGGTCGCCCGCGAGCGCCTCGAAACGATTGCCGGGCAAAGCGGCAAGGTCTTTGATTGATGTCGCGGCTTCGAGCCGGTCGAGCTTCAGCCGCGCCGAGCGTTCAAATCCGGAGAACGCTCTGATCCGCTTCCCGCCTGCGAAGTCCCTCGTCCGCTCATCGCCGTAGCTGACGATCACTTTCTAGGATACTCCTAGTTACGAGTTACGTCAAGCGTAACGAAATAGCTGTAAGCGCGTTAGTTCTTGGCCGCACGCTCCTGCTGAACCTCCTCCGCGATCCGCCGCCCCACCGCCGGAGCGATCATCCGCACTTCCGTCATCAATTGCGCGAACTGGTCCGGATAGAGCGACTGCGCCCCATCCGAAAGCGCCCGCTCCGGATCCTGATGCACCTCGATCAGCAATCCATCCGCCCCCGCCGCCACCGACGCGCGCGCCAGCGCCCCCACCTTGTCTCTGCGCCCCGTACCATGCGAAGGATCGGCCACTACCGGCAAATGTGAAAGTTGCTTGATCACCGGAATCGCCGCAATATCCATCGTATTCCGCATGTACGTGTCAAACGTCCGGATGCCGCGCTCGCATAAAATCACGTTGTAGTTCCCGCCGGCCATGATGTACTCCGCGCTCAAGAGCAATTCCTCTATCGTCGCGGACATCCCGCGCTTCAGCAAGACCGGCTTCTGAATTTCGCCCAGAGCCCGCAACAGAAAATAATTCTGCATGTTGCGCGCGCCCACTTGCAGCACGTCCACGTAAGGCAACATCACCTCGATCTGCGAAGGATCCATCACTTCGCTGATCACCAGCAACCCGTTGCGGTCCGCCGCCGCGCGCAAAAGTTTCAATCCCTCCTCGCCCAGTCCCTGGAACGAGTACGGCGACGACCGCGGCTTGAACGCTCCCCCGCGCAGCAGCTTCGCGCCCGCACACGCCACGCGTTCGGCGATTTCGCCGATCTGCGCCGCTGATTCCACGGCGCATGGCCCGGCCGCCGCCACGATCTCCGGCCCGCCGAAGGTCACGCCCTTGCCGACCTCGATGATTGAGCCTTCCGGCCGCACGCTGCGCGACGCCAGCTTGAACGAATGTGCGATCGCAATGATCTCTTCCACTCCCGGCGCCGCCCGCAACGCTTCCAGTTCGCTGCGATGATGGTCGCTCTTGCCCACGACTCCGATCACGGTTCTCTCCTCGCCCTGAATTAAGTGCGCCTGGTAGCCGCACTCCTTGATGCGTGTTACCACATGATTGATTTCTTCTTCCGTAGCCCGCGCCGCCATGTTGACAATCATTTTGAACTCTCCTGAATAGCTGCCTTCCTTCCCGCCTTTTCCCCTGTTTACCGCGCCGGCAGTGCCGCGACGTCCGCAGCCGACTTGTACGACCCCAGCACTTTCAACTCCACCACCACCTTCTCCAATTCACCGAGCGCCTCAACGATTTCCACGTCATTCGCCGCCGCCTGCAAGTCTAGATAAAATCGGTACTGCCACGGACGTCCGTGCACCGGCCGGCTTTCAATCTTCATCATGTTGATGTTGCGCCGCGCAAAAGGCTCGAGCGCATGAAGCAATGCCCCGGGAATATGCGCCAATTGAAACACCAGCGAGATTTTGTCTGGCGCCGACGCGCCCTTCGCAGCAACTGCGCGCGCATCAGCTTCCGCCGCCAGCAGAAAAAACCGCGTGTAATTCTCAGGGTCATCTTCAAGATGCTCGCGCAAAATCGCAGCGCCATAAATCTCCGCCGCGCGCCTGCTCGCAATCGCCGCCCGAGACTTATCCCCCACGCGCATCATCTCGCGCACGCTTCCCGCCGTATCCTCGGCCGCAACACGCTTCAACGCCGCATGCTCCATGAAAAATCGTTCGCACTGCGCCAGCGCCACCGGATGCGACGCCACCGACGCCAATTCCTCGAATCTCGCCCCCGGCACCGCAATCAAGTTGTGCACAATCGGAATAATTACCTCGCCCACGATGTGCAACCCGCTCTCCACCAGTAGGTCGAACGAGCGATGCACCGATCCCGCCAAACTGTTCTCCATCGGCGCCAACACATAATCCGCGCGTCCGTCGCGGATCGCCGCAAACGTCGAGTCAAACGTCGCGCAAGGCACCAGCGCAATTTCCGCGCCCAGCAATTTCAGCGCAGCCTCTTCGCTGAAAGCTCCGCGCTCCCCCTGAAACGCGATTCGCGCCTGACCTGCATCCTTCATGCCGCCGCCACCTTCGAAGCTCGACTAGCCTTCCCCCGCTTTGCCGGCGCACTCGCATCCGCGCGAGCCTTGCGGCTCTTGGGCAGCGCCAGATTCCCCAGTCCGTGCGCCTCCTGCACCCGTATCGACTCATGCAGAATCAACCGGTAAATCTTCTCCACCGCCTCGCTATCCAGCGGACCGGGATTCAAACTCTTCATCCGCGTAAGAATTTCCTGCTCGCGCGCGGGCACGCGCAAAGCAATCCCGCTCGCGCCCTTCAGTCTCCCCACCTCCAGCGCAAAACCGGCCCGCACGTTCAGCAAATGCAGCAATGTGGTATCAATCGCGTCAATTTTCGCCCGCCAGTCGCCGATCTTGATGTGGCTCATCCCGCCCTCCCGATTCGTCCCCAAAAACAAAAAAGGCCGCGTTCCCTTTCGAGGTTCGCGGCCGGCGTGTAAGACTTTGTGCGGTTTTTAGCTGCTATTTCTTGGGTGTTCCGCGCGCGTCTCGCCGGCCCGCTCCTCCGTATAGGAGAAGCGGTAAGTAAAAGCGAAACGGTAATAAAACTTGCGAATCACGCGAATCGAATTCCCTCTTCGCCATCGGCATTCGATAGCGAAACGCCACTATACGAGACGGCCGTCGCACCGTCAAGCGCCATCGCACTCCGCGTGTACATAAGCAGTACTTATGGAAACGCCAAGAATTACAAATTTGACTTATCTTCGCCCGGAGCGCCTACTGGCCCTTACAGCGTCTCCGTTTACGCTGTCGAGGGTCCGGCCCTGATCCAGACGGAAGAAGGAAACGCAGCGAATTTTCGCGCACCGCGAACTTATGAAAAGAGTATCCATTTTTCTAGTCGTAGTAATTATCGGGTGTGGGCCACCCGCCTAGCTCACCTCTAGGCGCTGCGCCCCGCACCGCATCAACGGTGACGGGGCTTTTTTGATTTATACGCCCTAAGGGAGACCCAAGGTCATTATGCAGAGTGACGTCATAAAAAAAGGCTTCGCGCGCGCCCCCGCCAGGGCCATGCTCAAAGCCACCGGCCTCACCGACGACGACCTCGCCCGTCCCCTCGTCGCCGTCGCCAACACCTGGACCGAAGTCACTCCCTGCAATTTTCATTTGCGCCAGCTAGCCGAACGCGTCAAAGCCGGCATCCGCGCCGCCGGCGGCACACCAATCGAATTCGACACCATCACCATCTCCGACGGCATCACCATGGGCACCGAAGGCATGAAAGCTTCGCTGGTCTCCCGCGAAGTGATCGCCGATTCCATCGAACTCTTCGTCCGCGCCCACGCCTTCGACGCCGTCGTCGCCATCTGCGGCTGCGATAAAACCATCCCCGGCACCGTCATGGCTCTCGCGCGCCTCAATATCCCTTCCCTTTCGCTCTACGGCGGCTCGATTCTCGCCGGACACTACAACGGCCGCGACGTCACTATTCTCGACGTGTTCGAAGCCGTCGGCGCCTGCGCTGCCGGAAAAATCACCGTCAAGCAGCTCGGCGAACTCGAAGACAAAGCCTGCCCCGGCGCCGGCGCGTGCGGCGGCCAATTCACCGCCAACACCATGGCCACCGCCATCACGTTCCTCGGGATTTCTCCGATGGGCGCAAACGAAGTCCCGGCCACCGATCCGCGCAAGGGCAAAGTCGCATTCGATTGCGGCAAGCTCGTGATGCGCCTGCTGAAAGAAGACATCCGCCCCAAACAAATCATCACCCGGGAATCGCTGCACAACGCGATCGCCAGCGTCGCCGCGTCCGGCGGCTCCACCAACGCGGTCCTGCATCTCCTAGCAATCGCGTCCGATGCCGGTGTCCCGCTCACTCTGAAAGAATTCGACGAAATCTCCGCCAAGACTCCGCTGCTCGCCGATCTGAAGCCCGGTGGCCGCTTCAACGCGCCGGATATGTTTCGCGCCGGCGGCATGCGCGTGCTCGGCCAACGGCTGATGGAAGATGGCCGCCTGCACGACGGCATCACCGCCTCCGGTCGAAATCTCTTCGACGAAATTCGCGAAGCCAGCGAAACTTCCGGCCAGGAAGTAGTTCGCCCGCTGCTGAATCCGCTCAAGCCCAATGGTGGTCTCGCTATTTTGTATGGCTCGCTCGCTCCCGAAGGCTGCGTCGTAAAACTCGCCGGCCACGAACGAGTGCTGCACAGCGGCCCCGCGCGCGTTTTCGACTCCGAAGAAGCCGCATTCGAAGCGGTCCAGAGCCGCACCATCAAGCCCGGAGACGTCATCGTCATCCGTTACGAAGGCCCCAAAGGCGGCCCAGGCATGCGCGAAATGCTAGCCGTCACGGGCGCCTTGGTCGGTCAAGGCATTGACGAAGAAATCGCGCTCATCACCGACGGCCGCTTCAGCGGCGCGACGCACGGCCTGATGGTCGGCCATGTCGCTCCCGAAGCCGCAGCCGGCGGCCCCATCGCTCTGCTGCGCGATGGCGACATCATCACGCTCGACGTCCTTGCTCGCCGCCTCGACGTCAAAGCCAATCTAGAAGAGCGCCGCGCGCAATGGAAGCCGCCCGCTCCCAACTACACCACTGGCGTGATGGCGAAATACGCAAAGCTCGTTTCATCGGCATCGCAAGGCGCCGTAACCAGCGCCTTTTAGAAATTGCAGCCACAAGGAGAATCACATGGCGAAAATGTTTTGGGAAGACGATGCAAATCCCCGCGCTCTCGAAGGCAAGCGTATCGCCGTACTCGGTTACGGCAGTCAGGGCCGCGCACACGCGCTGAATCTCCGCGATAGCAAACTCAACGTCGTAGTCGGCCTCCGCCGCGGCGGCCCTTCCTGGAAGCAAGCCGAGCAGGACGGTTGGGCGCTCACTGGCCCGTCGGAAGCCGTCGAAGGCGCAGACGTAATCGTCATGCTCGCGCCGGACATGGCCCAGCCCTCGCTCTACCAAAACGAAGTCGCGCCCAATCTAAAAGACGGCGCCATGCTGCTCTTCTCCCACGGCTTCAATATCCACTACGGCCAGATCACTCCGCCGAAAAATGTAGACGTGACGATGATCGCGCCCAAAGGCCCCGGCAACCTCGTCCGCCGCACTTATGAAGAAGGCCGCGGCGTTCCCTGCTTGCTCGCAATCCATCAAGACGCTTCCGGCCACGCCTTCGATCGCACTCTCGCCTACGCCCGCGCCATCGGCGGCACTCGCGCCGGTGTAATCCAGACAACTTTCGCGGAAGAAACCGAAACCGACCTCTTCGGCGAGCAAGCCGTACTCTGCGGCGGCGCCCGCGAACTGATTCAAGCTGGCTGGGAAACTCTGGTGCAAGCCGGATATCAACCCGAAGCCGCTTACTTCGAATGTCTCCACGAACTGAAACTCATCGTGGACCTCATCTACGAAGGCGGCATCGCCAAAATGCATCAATTCGTCAGCGAAACTGCCAAGTACGGCGACATCACCCGCGGCTCCCGCGTAATTGACTCGCACGTCCGCGAAAGCATGAAAAAAATTCTCGAAGAAATCCAATCCGGCGCTTTCGCCAAGGAATGGATCCTCGAAAATCAAACCGGCCGTCCGCAATACACCAAGCTTCTCGAAAAAGACAAAAACCACCCGATCGAAGCAGTCGGCAAAGAACTTCGCGCTCAAATGTCCTGGCTGAAGCCGGAAACGGCCACGGCCGCAAGGGGTCTCAAATGAAAGGCGCACAATTTTTGGTGAAAGCCCTCGAACACGAGGGTGTCGAAATCATCTTCGGCTATCCCGGCGGCGCCATCATGCCCGTTTATGACGCGCTGCTCGATTCCAAAATCCGCCATATCCTCGTGCGCCACGAACAGGCCGCCGCGCTCGCCGCCGATGGCTACGCGCGCGCCACGGGAAAAGTCGGCGTCTGCATGGCCACCTCAGGTCCCGGCGCCACCAATCTCGTCACCGGAATCGCCAACGCCTACATGGACTCGGTTCCGGTGGTCGCCATCACCGGCCAAGTCGCCACGCATTTGATGGGAACTGACGCGTTCCAGGAAGTGGACATCTTCGGCATCACCTTGCCCGTCGTGAAGCACAGCTTCCTGGTCAATACCGCCGCCGAGCTTCCGCGCATCGTGCACGAAGCGTTTCGCATCGCGCGCTCCGGCCGTCCCGGCCCGGTCCTGATCGACTTGCCCAAGGACATCGCCAACACCATCGCCGATTTCGAGTTTCACGACACAACCGAAACCTCCGCCGCGCCCGAATCGCAGGATCCCGCAATCGCGCGCGCCATCGAACTCATGCGCGAAAGCCGCTCCCCCGTCGTCTACGCCGGCGGCGGCATCGGCATGGCCGGCGCTCTCGCCGAATTCCGCGCCTTCATCAACGCGACGCGTATCCCTGTCGTCGCTACTCTAAAAGGTATCGGCTCGATCCCCACCACTCACGAGCTAGCCCTCGGCATGATGGGCATGCACGGCACCAAAGCCGCGAATCACGCCGTGCAGGCCTGCGATCTTCTGATTTGCGTCGGCGCCCGCTTCGACGACCGCGCCACCGGACGCCTCAACGCTTTCGCTCCCGATGCCAAAGTCATTCACCTGGACGTGGACCCCGCGGAAGTCAGCAAGCTCCGCCGTGCAGACGTTCCGCTCATCGGCAACTTGCGCGACACGCTCTCCGCGCTCGCCTGCCCGCTCGATATCGAGCCTTGGCGCCGCGAATGTCTAGCCGCCAAGGAAACGCACGCCTGGGATTACGACGCGCCGGGCTCCGAAGTCTACGCCCCCGGCTTCCTCAAGACTCTTTCCGATCGCGCCGGCAAGCACTGTATCGTCGCCTGCGATGTCGGCCAGCACCAGATGTGGGTCGCCCAGCATTTTCATTTCAATAATCCCGCGCAGCATCTCAGCAGCGGCGGCCTCGGCACGATGGGTTTCGGCCTGCCCGCGGCCATCGGCGCGCAATTCGCCTTTCCCGATGCCTGCGTCATCAACGTTTCCGGCGACGGCTCCATCATGATGAACCTGCAGGAACTCGCCACTCTGCGCCGCTACGATCTGCCAGTGAAAATCGTGCTCTTCGACAATCGCGCGCTAGGCATGGTCCGCCAGTGGCAGGAACTTTTCCACGACAAGCGCTACAGCGAAGTGGATCTCTCCGACAATCCCGATTTCGTGCGCGTCGCCGAATCCATGGGCATTCCGTCGTTCCGCGTCGAAGATCGCCGCGATGTCAGCTCCGCAATTGACCGCTTGCTCGCCGAACCCGGTCCGGTGCTAGCCCACGTGCTCATTCACCAGAAAGCGAACGTCTGGCCCATCGTCGGCCCCGGCAAATCCAATTCCGAAATGCTCGACGAGGTCGCGCGGTGACGACTTTCACCCTGCAATTGCGCGTGAAGCAAAGCGAGGGCGCGCTAGTCCGCGTCCTGGGAGTCACGCGCCGCCGCCGTTTCGATCTGCTTCATCTCACCGCCAACGCCACCGAAGACGGCAACTTCCTCGACGTCAAAATGACCGTGAAAGCCGATCGCGCCGAACACACCCTCGTACGCCAAATCGAAAAACTGGAAGACGTCTCGCAGGTTGAAATTCTGGAGCCCACAAAATCCGAACACGCGCGAGCCATATAAACAAATCGCGCATCGCGATATTTCTAGCCACTAACCACTAATCACTAACCACTGCAGTTATCGCCAAATCTACGTCCCGTGACCTCGCGCCACCGTATGTCACGCGAACTCACGAAACCCGCACTTTTGCATTAAACTAACGCCGTGCCAGACGCCACCGACGAAGTCCCCTTCCTGCGCGTAGCCATCCTCGGAACCGGCCTCATTGGCGGCTCCTTCGGCCTAGCCGTGCGCCGAGAATTCCCGCATATCGAAGTGGTAGGGTTTGATCGCCCGGACGTGCTAGCCGCAGCGTGTATGCGCGAAGCCGTGGAAGAAACCGCAAAAGATATTTCCAAAGCAATCCGCGGCGCCGACCTCGTCTATATCGCGCTACCCATCGGCGCCACAATTGACGCCCTGCCCGCCATCGCCGCTGCGGCAAAGCCCAACGCTCTCGTAACCGATTCCGGTAGCACCAAAGCCGCGATCTGCCGCGCCGCACAAGGCGCGTTCAAGAAGACCGCGCGCTTCCTGGGCGGCCACCCCATGACCGGCAAGGAAACCAGCGGCATCGAACAAGCCGACGCCGACTTATTTCGCAACACGCGCTACGCGCTCATCGGCACTGCCGACGAGCCGGACCCACGCGTTCAAGGATTCGCAGCGCTCCTCCGTACAATAGGCGCAGAGCCAGTCTGGTGCGACGCCGAAACTCACGACTGGGCCGTAAGCATCGTCTCGCACTTGCCGCAACTGGTAGCCGTCGCTCTAGCAGGAGTCGTGCAAGATGAAACCGACGAATCAGGTCTGCCGGCAGCTCTCGCCGGCCCCGGCCTGCAAGACACGCTGCGCCTCGCCGGTAGCCCCTACACTCTCTGGCGCGACATCGCCCTCACCAACACAGAAAACATCGCGCGCGCGCTAACCCGCCTCGAACAAGCCATCGAGCACCTGCGCACCAACCTAACCTCAAAAGAGCTCGAGCAGGAATTCAAATCCGCCAACGATCTCTACAAACTCTTGAAAAAAGAAAGATAGAAGGGAATTTGTAGCGGAGGTCTTCAGACCGCCAGCCTTTGCAGATCCCTACGGCTCCCGCGTCCCCACCGCCACCAACCTCTTCTCCCGCACGTAAAATTCCTTGCCTCTCCAATGTATCCGCTGCGGAAAAAAACTAACCACCCAAACCACAAACGCAAACAAATCGCGCAAAGGAATCAACTCCATTCTTCGCCGCAACAACCCGTCGCCCATCCCCCAAACCCCGATAATCCAAGCCGAAACCCCACGCAAAACCAAATACCCCACAATCAGTGCAACAGCCCACCCCGCCGAAGGCGCAAACACCGCCGCCAGCAAAGCCAAGGGCAACCCCTGAGTAAAAATCAAACCCAGATGCCCCGCCGGCCGCGAATAACGAATACTCAAATTCCACCGCAACTGGTGCCGGAATGCATCTCTCAAACTCTGCGCTGGATAAACAATCCCAACAGGAAAAGTGCTCAGCACGACGCGATGCCCGCCAGCCGCAATGCGGTTCCCCAACTCATAATCATCCGAAAAATGATCCACCAAAGATTCAAACCCGCCAATCTCCGCCAGCCGCGCCTTGGTCGTCGCCATCGTAGCGCCCAAAGTAAAATTCACGTCACCCAGGAGCCACGCCACCAAAACGCCTGCCGTAAAATCCGTGGTATTCCCAATCGCCTCCAGATTCGCCGCCAGCGATCCATCCGTAAGCCCGCGATAAAGGCAAGTCACCGCGCCCACCTTGGGATCGCGAAACGGCGCCGCAATCGCGCGCAAATAACCGGGCCCCACGCGCACGTCGCTGTCGCTCACCACCACAATCTCGTGCGCCGCCGCCCGCACCATGCGGCAAAGCTTGTTCACTTTGTCGCTCACGCCCAAGGGCTCCGAGCCCACAATCAATTCGATCCTCCGCTCCGGAAAATTGCGCGCCAGCTCCGCGATCACTGGAATCGCGGGGTCCTGATCGTCGCTCACGCAAAATAAAATCTCGTAATCCGGATAATCCTGCAGGCAAAAACCCGCGTAGTTCTCGTACGTCTCGCGATCTAAACCATAAATCGGCTTCAAAATGCTAAGAGGAGGAGTAAAACCGGAAGGAACCGCATCCCGCTCGCGCCGCGTGCCAAAAAATCGCACCGCCGCAATAATCGCCACCGCGTAATACGCGAACGACGCGAGCGCCAAAACCACCAGCGCGTCGCGCATAACCGTCCACCACATCGCGCGCTAGCCTTTGCCCTGCCACACCAGAGCCACGCCCACGCACACCAGCAAAACGCCCACCCAGCGCAAATGCGTGATTCGCTCGCCCAGAAATACGCGGCTGCCGTAAGCCCCCGCCGCGTAACTCAAGGCCGTCGCCGGCACCACGAAGCTCACGTTCGCCATCGAAAGCACCGCCAGCATCCCGAAGAAACTCACCATCATCAGCATCAACCCCGCCCACATCCAACCGATGCGCACCGCCCGCCCAAAAACGCGCAATAGCTCCCGCGGATAAAAACTCTTCACTTCCCCCGCCGCTTTCATCGCGCGCGTGATGCACAGTTCGCCAGCGGTGCTGCAGCACACCACAAAAAGCAGCAACACCGCGACGCGCACCATCATATGCGCTCCGTAGTTCGCGGCGGCGTATTTCCCACCAGCAACACGCCCGCGCAAATCACAAAAATCCCCACCCATCGCGTGGTGCTGACGATCTCACCCAGCAAGAAATGTCCCAGTAGCGCCACAAACACATACGAAATCGAAGAAGCCGGCTGCACAAAACTGAAATCCGCCCAGGAAAGCACCAAGGTGTAAGCGATGAAAAACGCGATCAGCAATCCAATCCCCAGCAACACCGTTCCGGAAGTGAACGCCCGCGCAAAAAAATGCAGGACATCCGCCGGCGCCCACGCTCCCGCCGCTCCCACGGATTTCATGCCTTTGCCCAGAAACACGTCGCCCAACGGGCCAAACGTGACCATCATTAAAAGAAAAATGTAGGTTTTGAAGTGCAGGCCTTCCGAAGACGTCATGCGCCCTGTGATTCGCCGGCCACTCCGACCGATGGCGGCACTTGCACCATCGCTTTTTTCTGAACGCCCTTCTTGGCCACTTTGCGGCGGTCGTGGCGCAGCTTCATGAAGTCCACCGCTTCGTGGAACAGACGTTTACGCTCGTGCGAATCCCACAACGCATCGCGCACGATGCGCCAGGCCACGCGCGGGCGGAAATAATATTCGTCATAGAAACGGTTCACGGACTCCACCATGTACTCGCGCGAGAGGTCCGGATACTGCAGGTGCGGCAGTTGATGCCCCATGTCGTCCGTAATCGCTTCGCCCGCCAGGAACCCTTCCTTCATTCCCTGATCGTAAAGCGCGGTCCCCGGATACGCGTGCGCCATGGAAACCTGAATCGTCTCGCAATCCAGCTCTTTCGCGTACTCGATGGTCTTCTCGATGGTCTGTTTGGTTTCGCCCGGCAATCCGATGATGAAGTCTCCGTGCACGTGAATTCCCACTTTCTTGCAGTTCTGCACGAACGTGCGCCCCATCTCGATCGTCGCGCCCTTCTTGATGTTCTTCAGAATCTGCGGGTCGCCCGATTCGAAGCCCACGATCAGCAAACGCGCCCCGGAATCCGCCATCGCCTTCAGCGTCTCGTAATCGCTATGTACCCGCGCCGTGCACGACCACTGGAATCCCACCGGCTTGAATTCCTTGCACAACGCCAGCACGCGGTCCTTGCGAATATTGAATGTATCGTCGTCGAAGAAAAATTCCTTGGCCTGCGGGAACATCTTGTGCGCCTGCTTGAATTCCCGCGCCACGCTTTCCACTGAACGCACCCGCCACGCGTGCCCCGAAAGCGTCTGCGGCCACAAACAGAAAGTACAAAGCGCCGGGCATCCGCGCGCCGTGTAAAACGACACGTAAGGATTCAGCAGGAACGGCACATTATATTTTTCAATCGTCAGGTTGTTCTGATAAACGTCCGTCGCGAAAGGCAGCGCATCGAGCTCCGCCGTCTGCAGCATCGCTCGCGGCGGATTGTGCACCACCTTCCCGTCCTTGATGTAGCTCACGCTCAAAATATCCGCGAGCGGCTTTCCCTGCGCGTATTCCACCACCGAATGGTCAAACTCGCCGCGCACCACAAAATCAATGTCCGGGCTAGCCAGCAAACTTTCCGCCGGCTTGATCTGCACTTGCGGCCCTACAAACGCAATTTTGATCCCGGGCTTTTTCTCTTTCATCGCCCGCGCCATGCGCAAATCGCTGTAGAAGCCCACGGTGGACGTAAACAAAACGACAAACTCGTAGTCCTGCGCAATCCGAATCACTTCCTGGGGAGTGATGCTGTGCGGAGGCGCATCGACCAATCGGCTGCCTTCCAGCATTCCGGCGGGATACGTCAGCCAGACGGGGTACCAGTAGGATTCAATCTCGCGTGTCGCGGGCCAACGGGACCCCGCGCCGCCATCGAACTTCTCGAAGCTCGGCGGATTCAAAAACAAAGTCTTCATTACAGACGGCATGTACTATTACCCCCCTCAGAACTGCCAATACGACGTAAAATGCCCACAAAACTACACGCTCCAGTTTACCCGATTTCGCCACTCAGCCCAAGCCATGCTTTCTGCTCGCAGTTGCTACTGGAACACCTTCGCCAGCTGCCCCGTTGCCTGCAATAGACTTAGCTGTCCCTGCTGCCGCGCAAAGTCCGCATCCAGAAACGCCACCCATTTCTCGCTTTCATCCAATCGAACCTGCTCCAGATCCCGCAAAGTAGCCCGTCCCTGATCGAATTTCGCCTGAGTCATCTCCACCGTCTCCTGCGCCAATTTCAAATCCAGCCGCGCCACCTCGCGTGTCGCATCCAGTTCCCGCACATTCCGCACCTTCTGCTGCACGTCCGACCGCACCGCCTGCCGCTTGTTCCCTAAGGCAAGCTCGGATTCCTGCAGCTGGCTCTTCGCCAGCGTCACGCTGGCGCGCGTCTTCGCCGAGAAAAGCGGCACCGTGATCTGTACTCCGACCTGGAAGTTGTTCGCTTGATACTGGTTGCTGTAATATTTCGCATAATTGTTGAACTTGGCCAAAACGCTGTATTGCCCCACCACACTAACCGTCGGCCAATAGCTCAATTTTGCCCCGTGCAAAATATCTTGACGCGCGGCACGGTCGTTTTCTGCTTCCTGAATTCCGCGATCGCTCTGCATCGCCAAATTCGCCAGTTCCGTATCCGGCAAATCCGTCGAAAACGACGGCTCGCCCGTTTCCACTTCGACGGCCTGCGTGTCGGGTGTCCCCGTCAAGTCGTGTATCTGCTGTGTCAAAGTCTCGTCGCGTCCTTCCAGCTTGATGATCCGTTCCTGCACGCGCGCCGCGGTTAATTCGCTCCGCGTCACTTCGATCGGCAGCTCCTGATTCGCCTGCACGCGCTCGCGCGTCACTTCCAGCACTTTCTCCGCGCTGGCCTGTTCGCTCCGCAGCAGGTCCAGCGAATGACGCACCTTTGCGAGTTCCAGATACGACGTCGCCGTCCGCACGATCACGTCGTCGCGCGTGCGATCAATTTCCAGCTTCATCGTCTTCGCGTGTTCTTCCGCCGACTTCTGCTGCGCCTTCAAAATCGGATCGAAAATAGCCTGGTTGTAATTCATCTGGAACACAGCCGGTGGCGATCCGTTCAACGAAGGAAATCCATACGTATAAGCGGCGCCCGAACCGGTATATAGGTTAGGCAAAAATGCCGCGTGATCGAGACCCGCCGCATCGAGCGCCACTTTATATTGCACGCGCGCCAAAGCCAGGTCGCGGCTGTTCTGCAGCGCCAGCGCCACCGCTTCGCGCATGGACAACTTTCGCTCATCCTGCGCGCGCGCCGCCGAAGCAACCAGCGCCATCACCAGCATCGCCGCAACAAATCCCAGCCCGCATTTCCCAATAGCCGTTTTATTCATAACGCAAAGACTCCGTCGGATGCAGCCGCGCCGCCCGGTTCGCCGGCAAAAAGCCAAACAACAATCCCGTCGAACACGATACCAAAAATGCCAGCACTACCGAGATCCACGACACCGGAATGTGCACTCCCGTCACCTCCGGAAACAGGCTGATCACAAAGTTCAGCACCGCGGGAATCGCCACGGCAATCGCAATCCCCAGCAGCGCTCCGGTCCCGCTGATCAAAAACGCTTCCATCAGAAATTGATACAGAATCGCGTCCCGCGGCGCTCCGATCGCTTTTCGTATTCCAATCTCGCGCGTCCTCTCCGTCACCGTCACCAGCATGATGTTCATGATCCCAATCCCGCTGATGGTCAACGCAATCATCGCAATCACAATCAGAATCACCGTCAGCGCCATCGCGATTTTCCGCGCCGAATCCAGCAACGAACCCAGATTCTCCACGCGGTACTGCGCTCCCGGCCGGTGCCGGCTCTTCAAAAATTGCGCCACCTCCGTCGTCAGTTGCGGCACTTCTTCCGGACGGTCGGCCTGCACGTAGAAAGTCCGCAGATAATCTTCCCCGGTGTAATACTTGATCAATCCGATCGGCACAATCACCGAATCGAGCCTGATTTCCGTCTCGCCAAACGTCGCCGTCCGCTCGCGAAACACCCCAATCACCGTGAAGTAAAGTTCTCCCAGCCGTATTTCCTTGCCCACCGGGTCCGTATCCGGGAAAACCAGCTCCGCCAGGTGCTGCGTCAGCAAACACACCTTGCTGTGCGAAATCATGTCGTCCTGATCGAAATAACGCCCGCGCGTAACCACCAGCCGGCGAATTTCTTCGAACCCATCCGTCACACCGACCATGCCCACCGGACGGCTCACGCCGTTCACCACCACGGTCATCGGCATGTCGTGCGTCCCGGCGGCCTCGGCCACATGCGGCAAAGCGGCCTTCAGCGCTTGCATGTCCTCCAAAGTCACTTCGTCCGCGAGCGTCGTATGCGCATCGCCGCTATGAATCAGCTCGCCGTAAATCAGATTCGAGCCCACCCCTTCGATCTGCTGAATTATGTAACGCTTGCCCGCCAGCGCCACCGTCACCACCAGCACGATGCACGCGCTGCCGATGATCACTCCCAGCATCGTCAGCATCGCGCGCACTTTATTCGCGCGTAGCGCCTGCAACGCGAGGCTCCACGTCTCGGTCCATAGAATGGGGCTGCTTTTCGGAGCTGCGATCGGAGGAGGCACCACAGAATCGGATGCGTGCCGCGGCTGAGGAGTTTCGAGCGTTTCTTTCACGAATCTCACAGTTTTCTGGCCGAAAAAGTGAAGTGAGTGTCATCCCGAGCGCAGCGAGGGATCTGCTTTTCGCTCAAACCCTAAGAAAAAGCAGATTGCGCGGACCGAATTCATCCTCGGAATTGTAATTCCACGCTTTCTCCCGCACGCCGTTCAATGCGAGCTCTTCTCCAAATGCTCAAGCCGCGTCTTGGCATCCTTATCGTCAGGATCCAACTGCAAAGCCGCGCGATACTGCTCCGCCGCGTCGCTGCGCTTTCCCTGCGCCTCATACAATCGCCCCAGCCACCCGCGCGCCGCCGCATGCGAAGGCCAGTCGCTACGATCCGGCGTGCTAGCGAGATAAGCCTTCAAATCCCGCTCCGCATCCGCGAGATTCGTATTCGAAAGCACCAGCGCCACGCCCCGCGCATATCCTAGCCGCGGATCGTTCGGACTCACCAGCGCCGCGGCCTGAATCGCCGTCTGCATATCCGCTGGTTTATTCTGATGCTGAAAAAAGGAAATCACCTCGAAGTAAGGATCCATCTTTCCGCGCTTCGCGGCCAGCACCGCGCGATACTCCTGCTCCGCGAGATCCGGCTTCTTCTGCCCATCCAAATCGTAAACCGCGCGCGCCAGATGTCCTTCGATCGGATCCAGCGCCGCAATCGCTTCAACCTGCGTCTTCGCCTCATCCTTGTTTCCGCCGACGACCCACGGAGCCTGCAGGCAGTACTCCTCCAAATCGCGCCGCGCTGCAATATTCGAAGGATTCAATTCCACCGCCGCTTCGAATTCCTTTTTTACTTTTCGCGCATAACTAAAACTCCGGTCGCGATCCGCTTTGCCCCCATAAATCCGGCCCAACCACTGGTGATAAACCGAATTTTTCGCGTCAATCGCCACCGACTTCTCCCCAGCGGTGATCGCGTTATCGTAGTCGCGTATCTCGTAGTAGCTTCGTCCCAGCCAGTAATATGCCTCTGCGCTATTCGGATTTTGCTGCACCGCCGCTTGCAGTGTGGCTATTGCACCGGAATAATTCCCTGCGTTGAATTGCCTCTGCGCGTTCTGAATCTGCGCCGTCGCGTCAGCCGCCGCGCCCGCTAACGCACCGCTCGCTGCCAGCGGCCTCGCTTCCGCCCTCGCGTCCCTAAAAGTTACCCCCGCCGCGAACGGCGCGCTCAAAATCAATCCCACTCCCGCACAAGTCGCAACCAAAATCCCTGCCGTGCGCGTGCGCCAACCCGGCATCCTCATCTCGCCTCCAGAACTCGTACTTTCATCCCATCCTTCAAATCCACGTCCGTCGGCAGAGCCACTCGATCGCCTGACGTCAATCCCGAGACCACCGCATAGTTGCTGTCGCTCGCAATACCCACCTGAATGTTCCGCCGGTGAATTTCATCACCGCCATAAACGAATACGTAGTGTTGCCCTTTGTCCTCAGCCACCGCCGCGCGCGGCACCACCAACGCTCCGTGCTCCTCGTGCACCAGAATCCGCACTTCCACGTTCACGTTCGGCAAAAGCTCGATCTTGTCGTTGTCAATCGAACACAACACCTCGCCCACGCTGCGCGCCCCGCGCGCCACCACTTGCTTCGGCAATTGCTCGATCCTTCCAGTCCAAGTGCGCGTCGGCATCGCATCCCATTTTACTTGCACGTCCTGATTCGCCTTCAGCGCTCCCAGGTCCGGCTCATCCACAAACGCACGCACGCGCACGTGCCGCAAGTCCGCCATTTCCGCCAGCACGTCACCCAACTTCACGAAATCACCCAGATGCGCCGGCAAGGAATAAAGCGTCCCGTCCATCGGCGCAATCACCGTCGCCGACTTCACTTTCTCCTCGAGCGCCGCCGCCTGATCCCGCGCTTGTTGCGCCCGCAAACCCGCGCTCTGCGCCGTCACCGCCGCCCGTTGCGCCAGGGCCGCCTTTTTTTCCTGCAAAGTCTTCAAGTTCGCGCGCGCCGTCGTCAACGCCGCCTGATTCTGCGCCACCTCATCCTGCGTGGCGGCCTGCTTCGTCTCCAATTGCTGCAGCGCCTGTTGCGTTCTCTCGAGGTTCGCCACCTGCGTTTCGGCGTTCTGCAGATTTCCCTGCAACTGCGCCACTTCGTCCGGAGGACCGCCCGCCTTCGCATTCCGCAAATCCGTTTCCGCCGCCAGCAAATCCGCGCGCGCCTGCGAAAGCTGCGCCCGTATGTCTGAATCGTCCAAACGCAAAATCAGTTGCCCGCGATGCACCGCCTGCCCTTCCGCGGCCTTCACCTCCGCCACAAACGTGGGAAACCCCGCCCGCGCCACGAACGGCAAAATCGGCTCGACTTTTCCATTGCTGGTAATCGTCGAACTCAAATCCCCGCTCGTAACACTCACCACGCGCACCGCCGCCGCCGGCTCGCGCAAAGCCAACACCGCCACGACCACCACCACCAAAATCGCGGCGATGCCCCAAATCACCCATTTTCGTTGACGATTTTCCGCCATGTGTCGCCGCGCGCGCCCACGCCGCAGCATTCCCCCGAAGCCACAAAATTGTAGCAGACCCCTTCGCAGCTTGCCTAAGCAAACGCCGCTACTCCGCGATGTCTGCGTGCATCACCGACGCCAAGCAGCGGCGCCAAGTAGCGCCGGCGTCCCGCCGGCTCTTTGGACTTGCCCTATAGCGGCCGCCTCGACGTACGCGCATTGGCCATTGCCGTTGCATTTGGTGTTGCCGTTTGTAGCGGCGCACTTCAGTGCGCCATCAATGTCGCGGCACGCAACGAGGTGCCAGCTAGGCGGTGCCCTTCCCGCCAGCCGTGATCGCAACACCAGCACCCAAACAAAAATGTTGCCTCCCCCAACCATCCCCAGCCCGCATCTTTCCCGATGCTATAATTTTGCGACGAGATGCCACTCGTCTTTATCATCGCCCACGATTGGCAATTACGCGCCGGCCTCCGCGCCGAACTCCGCGAACGCGGCATTGACGCCCTAGGAATGGATTCCGCCGAAGACGCCGGCCGCTCCTTCGCCGAAGGTCAAATGCCCGCCGTAGTAGTCCTCGAAGCCACCGCCGAATTCGCCGCCGATCCCGCCATCCAGTCATTAGTAAAACGGGTCCCGACAATCCTGATCGCCTCGCGCACCGAAACCGTCCCACTCCCGCAAGCCGCAACCGTGTTCTACCGTCCGATATCCATCGGCGAAATCACAGCCCGCGTCCTAGAACTCCTGAAAACCGGCCACGCCGCCTGATGCCCGCCGCATGCTCAAATTTTGCTGAAAAAATCAAATTCCGGACGGTAGGGGCACGGCATGCCGTGCCCGCACGTTGGTAGTTGGCGAAATTGAAGGATACAGAACGATGGTGTTGTAGGGGTGGGTCTCAGACCCGCCCGCTCCTTGCCCACCCTCTCAAACCTAAATCCGTTCGGCGCCCTTCATGCTAAAATCCGCCCATGACCGAGCCACAACACTCGAACCACGCCGCCGAAACCAAACCCGGCGCCAAACCTCCAGCCAAAATCCACCGCGTCTGCATCGGCTGCAACAACATGTTCGAAGTCACCATGGAAAATTACGAAGCCAAGCACTGCTCCGTCTGCCACAAAGGCTAGCCGCCGCGCATCAAGCTCACCATCACCAGAAAAGCCAGAACCGAAACCAATTCCCTAGCGTCTAAGCAGCGAGACGGAGAAGGCAGCGACAAGCCAGCCCCCGGGCCACGCGCCGCGCACGCTGCCCGTCGTCGCGCGCCTGCGCCGCCGCTCCGCAAATGCTAGAATTCAAGTACCGATGAGCGCTGATTCCCTCATTCACGTTCACGAACTCTGCAAGCACTTCCGCACATTCGAACGCCGCGAAGGCGTTTGGGGCTCCATCCAAAATCTTTTCGTCCGCGATTACCGCACCGTCGCCGCGGTAGATCGCGTCGGCTTCTCGATTGAACGCGGCGAAATGGTCGGCTACATCGGCCCCAACGGCGCTGGAAAATCCACCACCATCAAAATGCTCACCGGCATCCTGGTCCCCACCAGCGGCGAAATCCGCATCAATGGTTACGTCCCCTACCGCCAGCGCCGCCAATACGTAAAGACGATCGGCGTCGTCTTCGGCCAACGCACCCAGCTCTGGTGGGACATCGCCGTAATCGAATCCTTCAAGCTCCTTCGCCGCATCTACGACGTCTCCCAACGCGACTTCGACGCCCGCATGGAACACTTCGACGCCATTCTCAATATCCGCGATTACCTGCACACGCCAGTCCGAAAACTTTCCCTGGGCGAACGCATGCGCTGCGACCTAGCCGCCGCGCTTCTGCACAATCCCCCGCTTCTATTTCTCGACGAGCCCACCATCGGCCTCGACGTAGTCGCCAAAGACCATATCCGCCATTTTCTGCGCGCCATCAATCGCGAATTTCGCACCACGGTCCTGCTCACCACCCACGATCTCGACGACATCGAAGAACTCTGTCGCCGCATCATGATCATTGACCACGGCAAAGTCCTCTACGATGGCCAGCTCGCCCAACTCAAGCAGCAACTCCTCCGCACCAAGCAAATCAAATTCGTACTGAAAGACCGCGCCCAAGCCGCATGCCTCGACGCCTTCACCCGCGACGGCCTCGAAGTAGATCAAGTAGACGAACTCACCTACCGCATCCGCTTCGATCGCGTAAAAATCTCCACCTCCGACCTAATCCGCCAAATTCTAGCCGCCGTAGAAGTCCGCGACCTCCTGATCGAAGACGAGCCCATAGAAGAAATCATAAAACGCATCTACGCCGGCGAAGCCCACCTCGAGGTCGCCGTGTGAGCAGTTGGGTCCAAACCCTAATCCCCTACGCCGAATTCTCCCGCGTCGGCTTCGTCAATATCCTCGCCTTCCGTCTGCGCTACTTCACCGGCATCATCACCTACTTCCTCAACGTCACCGTCTACTACTTCATCTGGAGCGCTGTATACAGCGGCGGCCACTCCATCGCCGGCTACAACCTCGGCCAGATGATCACCTACGTCAGCGTCGGCTGGATGATCCGCTCCTTCTACTGGAATACGATTGACCAGGAAATGGCCTACGAAGTGATCGAAGGCAAAATCGCCATGGACCTGATCAAGCCCGTCTCCGTCCAATGGATGTGGATCTCCCGCGCCATCGGCGAATCCGCCTTCCGCCTGGGCCTGCTGACGCTACCGACAGCCGTAGTCGTCGCCCTCGTGTTCCCGGTCCAACGCCCATCCTCACGCGAAAATTTCGCGCTGTTTCTAGTAGCCGTACTCGGCAGCTTCTTCCTCATGGCCGCAATCAATTTCATGATCGGCACCTGCGCCATCCCGCTGAAATCCATCCTCGCGCTAATCCGCGCGAAGTATTGGCTGATCGAACTCCTTTCCGGCCTCCTGATCCCCATGACATTTTTCCCGGACAAAGTTCAAAAGTTACTGGCGTGGCTCCCCTTCGAGCACATCGCCTACACCCCGCTGCAAATCTACCTGGGCAAACTCGATCGTCACACAGCCCTCCGCGCCCTAAGCATCCAATGGATGTGGGTAGTAGCTCTGCTCTTCCTGGCACACCTCTGGTGGGAACGCGCCGCAAAAAAAATCACAATCCACGGAGGGTAGCGCCGGCGTCCCGCCGGCTCTTAGTCTTTGAATTGAAGCTGTGGCAAGTATGCGAATCAAAACCTGCCGGCGATACGCCGGCGCTACAAGAACACAAAACAATGACCTCCTACCCACAAACCGCGCCCACAGAAGAAGAACGGGGCCTGACCGGCCTCCTCGCCGCGATCCACCGCCACTTCCTCCTCTTCTTCGACTACTTCTCGCAATACGCCAAAGTCCGCGTCAGCTACCGCGGCGATTTCTTCATCAGCCTGGGCACCAGCTTCGCCGCCACCATCTTCGCGCTCTGTTTCGTAGTCGTCCTGTTCCAAAAAGTCCCGCAACTCGCCGGCTGGCGCTTCGAAGAAGTCCTCTTCCTCTACGGCTTCTCGCTCATCCCCTACGGCATCTTCAACGTCGTCAGCCTCAACCTCTACGACTTCGGCAACAACTTCATCATCGAAGGAAAATTCGATCGCGTCCTGCTGCGCCCGATCTCCTCGCTCTTCCAGGTCCTCTTCGAAACTTTCCGCATCGAATCCTTCCAGGAAATCGCCACCGGCATTTTCTGCATGGTCTACGCCACCCGCCACCTAGGCCTGCACTGGACGCCCGCCAAATTCGCCATGCTCTTTTTCTTCGGCGCCTGCGCCGGCATCATCTATATATCCGTCTTCCTGATCCTCAGCACCGTCTCCTTCTGGTTCGAAGACCGCATCGGCGTCCACCCTCCCATCTGGAACGTAATCGCCTTCGGCCGCTACCCGCTCTCAATCTATAGCGGCGTAGTCCAATTCTTCCTCTGCTGGATAGTCCCTTTCGGCCTGGCCTCCTACTACCCCAGCGTCCGCATGTTAGGCCGCACAGTCCACCCCGAATACGCCCCGCTAGTCCCAGTAGTAGCCGTAATCTTCCTAACGTTAGCGATAAGCCTCTGGAATTTCGGCACCCGCCACTATTCCTCTACAGGCTCCTAACGCCTTCGAACTTGATTTTGAATTTGCTTCTGACTTTGTAGCGGCGCACTTCAGTGCGCCATCGCTCCAGCGGCAACGAACGATGATGCCTTCGCACGCCCGATCAACGTGTCATTCCGACAGAGGGCCGCTTTTCCGCCCGACAAGGCTTGCCCGCCGCATGTTGGAGGGGATCTCTCTTCGCTTTTCGCGCTTCGTGTTGCACCACTCAATCATCTTTGTGGGTCGCGGCTTTAGCCGCGACATAACACCCACACAAGGAAAGCGGCTTCAGCCGCTGAAGTTCCCGCACCCTGGTTTTGCATTACCTTGTACCAACACAAAATCCCACGATCTCCCCGATCGCATCGAACGACCCTGAAACACTTCCCCATCCAATCTCGTAACACCTATAGCCACCCGATGAAACGCCTAGGCTACATCGCAATCACAATCCTCGCGCTCCTACCAATCGCCGCCGGAATCATCGGCCACAACATCGGCCCCGGCATCCTCCATCCCGCCAACCTAAATCCCCAGCGCGAAGCCGAAACCAACGAAATGCTAGCCCGCACCCGCGCGCACAAAACCGATTTCACCGTCCACGCCAACGACAACATCGAACTCCGCGGCTGGAAAATCGCACCTCCATCGCCGAACCAAGACTGGGTCCTACTCTTCCACGGCGTCTCCGACAATCGCACCGGCGTCCTGGGCCACGCCGAATTCCTCCTTCGCCACAATTACAGCGTGGTAATGATGGATTCCCGCGCCCACGGAGAAAGCGGCGGCGAAATAGCCACCTACGGCTGCAAGGAGCGTTACGACACGGTCGCAATCACCGATGCACTCTACAAAACCGAAAACGTCCGCCATCTATACGCGTTAGGCGTCTCGATGGGAGCAGCGATAGCGCTACAATCCGCCGCCGTCGAACCACGCATCGCAGCAGTAGCGGCCGAAGACCCTTTCGCCAGCCTCCGCGAAGTCAGCTACGACTACGCCGGCCTAGACCTAAGCCCCCTGCTAGGCAAAACGTTATTCCGCCCAGCCACGATTTTCGCAATGGACGCAATAAAGCGATCAGGTGGCTTCGACCCCGATCAAGTCTCCCCGGAAAGCGCAGTAGCCCAACGCCCGTTCCCCATCCTCCTGATCTGCGGCACAAACGACCACCGCATCCCCTGCCGCCACGCCCAAGCAATCTACAACGCCGCCGCCGGGCCCAAAGAATTGTGGGTCGTACAAGGCGCAGGCCATGCGATGGCCCTAGGCCAAGCCCCCGCCCAATACGAAACCCGCGTAGTCGTCTTCTTCGAGAAATATCCAACAAGGTAGTCAGAGGGAGGGAGCGCTGGTTCTCACCGAGCATGCCAATTAGCGATTCGCGATTTGAAGCGACGAGCGCCAAAGTCGGATTACCGGCAGGAATCAGCGCCAGAGGCGCGGCAGAAGTTAGCCCAGCGCGTGAGAGTCTGTGTCGCGACTCGAGCGCCGGTCTGATTTTTGCGGCGGATCGCGTTCAAACCTGTGTTTCGGCGCTCGCCTTACGTTCCCACTGCCTAAGTGGAGCCTGTCGACTGCTACGCTTTGCGGCGCAGGTTGCGGTAGCGCGTCAAGTTGTAGGCCATCGCGGCCAGCACCCATTCGACGGCGGTGGCTGGCTGCCCGCGGCGGTGGAACTGTCGCATCCCACGCTGTTCTTTCAAAGTTCCGATCACCGGCTCGACCATTCCCTTGCGTTTTTTGTACCAGGCACGACCGCCGGCGCTGCGCAACCTCTGGCGTGAACGCAGCAGATGCGGATCGCTCACTTTCATTCGTCCCACTCCGCGCGCCCTTTTTCCTGTGTTCAATTCCCGCGCCAAGTTCGGGTCGGGCACGTACGCGGCGATCCCGCGCTCTGCCATCTCTCGCAAATTTTGATTGGAGAAAAATCCGCAGTCAGCCAACACCCGCTGCGGTCGTTCTCCACATTGGCGCTCTACTGCTTCCACCAGCGGGACCAAGGTCTGGTTATCGTTCTTGTTCTGCGTCACCCGCTGCGCCACGATGAAATGGTCCTCGCTCACGACGATCTCCGCCGTATAACCCAGCACGAAACCTCCCCGCTCGCGCAAAAAACGCGCGTCCGTATCGGTGAGCGAGAGCTTCTCCTCGCCACTCTGGCGCAGTTGCTGCAACTGTTCACGCAGCTGCGCGATCTGTTCGCTCCCCACACGCGTTCCCGGTTCGCGATCCGGATCGTCGTCCAGTTCCTGCTGCCAGCGTTTCACTTTCTTGCGCAGCTCCCGCTCCAACTGCTCTCGACGTAACAGTCGGTCGGGCGAGGCCGACCCCTTCACTCGCGTCGAATCGATCGCCACCGTGCCCAGCCGCACCATTCCTGCGCGCCGCAAAAACAGCAGCACCTCGCTAAACATCGCCGTAATCGCGTCGCGATGCCGCCGATGGAATTCGCTCAGCGTCTTGTGGTCCGGCGCAGCTCCGCCCGCCAGGTACCGAAAGCCCAGATCCTCGCGAATACGCTGCTCCAGTTTGCGCGTGGTGCGCACATTCACGCTGAACCCGTACAGCCAGATCTTCAGCATCATCCGCGGATCGTACGGTCGCTGTCCGCCGGCATCCTCCTCGGCCTTCTCGAAAGCGCTCAGGTCGCACGCCTCGACCACTTCGTGCACCACAAAACAAAGATGGTCGGCGCCCAAAACATCCTTTACATGGGCGGGCAACAACTCAGCTTGATCCGGAGAATACGGTTGATAAGTTGGCATGCCCCTTCATGCCAAAGCTTTTTCGCCTTTTCAAGTGCTAGTTGCGACACAGACTCGTGAGCGCTGGGTATCATGCCCAAAAAATTCCAGCGCCGTAGGTGCGACACATCTTTTATCGCGGAACCACAAAAATCTACCATGCAAACGCCGCGCATCCGACACGTCACTTCACTTCACCGTACGCGCCTGACGCGAAACCACCGCTTCACACCACCTTCAAAACCAAAATCACGCGGTCATCCTCATGCGTCCCACCGCGCGAAAATAAATCCACATCCGTCAAAACCTTCTGCACAATCTCCTGCGCCGGCAATTCCCGCTCCCGCGCCACCAATTCCACCAAACGCTGCGAACCATATTCCTCTTCCGACGCATCATTCGCCTCGGTGATCCCGTCGGTGCAAAACACCACCACATCCCCGCGATGCAATTTCACATGCCCGCGCTCGTAACGCACGCCCGCAAAAAGTCCCACCACCATCCCGCCCTCAGTCAAATATTCCACTTCGCCATTCACCCGCACCACCGCCGGCTGCACGTGCCCCGCATTCACATAATGTAAAGTCCGATGCGGCTGGTCCAGCAATCCCACAAACATGGTCATGAACTTCTGCCCGCGCGTATCCGCCAGCATCATGTCGTTCAACGACTCGACCAGCCTTTCCAAAGAGTGCAAATGCGCCAGCAAAGCGTGCAAAGTCGCCTGCAGGTTCGCCATCACCATCGCCGAACCCACGCCCTTGCCTTCCACGTCCGCCACCACGGTTAAAATCGTATCCGGCGCCAGCGGAATAAAATCGTAATAATCCCCGCCCACTTCCAATGACGGCCGGTGCGACACTCCAATATCGAATCCCGCAAGCGTCGGCGGACGCTCCGGCAGCAATCCCAGCTGAATGCTGCGGGCCAAAGCCAGATCGCGCTCCATGCGCTGCTTGTGCAGTAAATCGCGATGCAGTTGCGCATTCTCCAGCGCCAGTGCCACATGGTCCGAAATCGCACGCAGCAAATTCTCGTCCGCGCTCGTGAATGCCCCGGTCTTCTTGTTCAGCAATTGCAGCACGCCGATCGTATCGCCGCTCTTGCTGCGAATCGGCAAACAAAGCAACGACTTCGTCCGAAATCCCAGTCTCAAATCCACTTCGGATTCAAATCGTGGATCGGCATAAGCATCTGCCAGGTTCACCGTCTCGCCGTGCGCCGCCACCCACCCCGCAATCCCCCGGCTGATCGGCAAACGAATCTCATGCTGATCAAGCCCCAGCCCGACCAGCGACCAGATCTCGTCCCGCTCGCTATCCACCAAGAAAACCGTCCCGCGCTCCGCTCCCGTGTGCCGCGTAGTCAGTTGCAAAATAATGTTAAGCAATTCCGCCAGATCCAAGGTCGAATTCAGCCGCTTCGTAGCCTCCACAATCGTCGAAAGCTCGATCACCGCGTGGCGCCGCTCGCTGCTTTCCAGAGCCACTTCCGCATATCTCCGGAAAAGTTCCAGCCATCCCCGCGTCTTCGAATCCAGCTCGCCCTTTGGACGCGCTTCCAGCACTCCCACTGGATTCACTCCGCGACCCAGCACCCACGTGGATTTCTCGCCGTTCGCGTGCGGATTTTTTCCGTGCAGGATTCGTTCGATGTGTACGGGATCCGGAGCCGGAAGTTCGCCGCTCTCCTGCCACACGATCGGCGCTCCGTTCACCACGCGCCACAGCCGCGCACCCTCCAATCGTCCCGGTGCCGCCAGCACGCACACCATCTGCGCCGCCAGTTCGCCCGGTTCGGTTTCCGGATTGAGCGTCGCCACCACCTGCTCGAGCGTCTCAAGCGGCATGCCGGCGCGCGTGCGCGATGCTGCCTTCCGCTTCATCCCTTGTTTCCCTTGTATTCGATCGAAAGAATCGTAATGTCGTCGGACTGCGCCGCGCCTTCCGTGAATGCACGCATCCCCTCGCGAATCGCGTCGCCCAGTTGCGTCACCGTCTCTCCGCTGAAATCCTCGATGATCTTGCGCAGCCGCGACTCTTCGAACAATTCATTCTGCGTGTTGCACGCTTCCGAAACTCCATCCGTATAGATCACCAGAAAATCGCCGGGCTCCAATTGCACTCGCGCGCTCTGATATTCCGCTTCCTGGAACATTCCCACCGGAAAATTCGCCGAGCCCAGCCCTTCCAGCCCGCCCGATTTGCGCTTCAGCAGCGGCGGCACGTGCCCCGCGTTCACATATTCAAACCGCCCCATCTTGTCCAGAATCCCGTAGAAGACCGTCGCGTAGCGGTCTTCCCCGCTGCGCTCGCACAAATACTGATTCACGCGCGAAAAAACTCCCGGCAACGAAATATCCATCGCCGCCGTCGTGAAAAATACTCCCTGCAGCAAAGTAGCCAGCAACGCCGCCGAAATTCCCTTCCCCGAAACGTCGCCCACGAAAAATCCGTGCCGCCCGCCGCCCAACCCGATCACATCAAAGCAATCGCCGCCCACCGAATGGCATGACAAAGTCGATCCCGCCACCGCCACGTCCGGCAGATTCGGCAGCGCCTTCGGCAAAAGCTGCTTTTGAATCTGGCTGGCAATCTCGATCTCGTGGTCCAGCCGCTGTTTCGCGCGCGACGAAGCAAAGAGCCGCGCGTTCTCCACCACGGTCGCCGCCTCACGCGCCAACGTGCGCAATACTTCGCGGTCCAAATCCGAAAACGCGCTCGACGGCACGTGGCTATCCAAATACAACACGCCCAGCAATTCGCCTTGCCGCGTGGAAATCGTCGCATCCAAAGTTTCAATCACCGGCAGCTTGTCCACCGGAATCGCGATCACCGTATGCAATTCCAGCCGCGCGACGCTTTCCTGTTGGCTCATTCCACCGTCTTCGCCCGTATCGCTTACAATTAATTCACGCCGCGATTGCGCCACGCGCTTCACCACCGATTGCGAGACCTGCAATTGATCCGGACGCAACGTCCCGCGCTGCGCGTCCCGCGCCACAATCATCTGCAGTTCCTGGTGCTCGTTCGCCAGCAGCAACACTCCGCGCTCGGTGCGCGTCACCTGGATCGCCGCGTCCACCACCGCTGTCAGCACGTCCTCCAGCGATAGCCCCGTACCCAAAGTCCGCGCCACTTCCAGCAGCACGCCCAGGTGGTACAGCTCGCGCGAACCCGCATGTTGCGGCGCGGGCGCCTCCACGCGCTCCACCAACTCCTCGATCGTCGCGCCTTCGCCCAGAAACAGCAGCTTGTAGGAATCCGCCATGCCGAAGTCCACGCGGTCCTTCGGCTGCAATTCGTGCTTCAGCGTCTTCTCGCCGTTCACGTACGTCCCGTGCCGGCTGCCCATGTCCTCCAGCACGTACGTGCCATTCACCGCAAGGATCTGCGCCTGCTGCCGGCTGATGCGGCTATCCCGCAAAGTAAGTTCGTTCCCCGCTTGCCGCCCGATGCGGAAAGGGGTGGAAGTAATAGAGACTTCGCGGCGTACGCCGTTCGGTTCAATAACAACTAATCTTGGAGCGCGTGGCATCGGTTATAGTTTTTGTCTCGAAAGGCAGCGAAACGCATTCTCGCCCAGGAGCGGCCTCGCTGGCACCGCACATGGTAGGTAAACTCGCGCCCGAAGTAAATAGCTGCCCTCCGGTTCTCCTCGTTTCTAGGCCGCGCGGTTGCCCTTGCCAATCCTCCCGTGTAAAATTCGCGAGGGCTGCTGAACGTCACTTTCTTGTACATCTCGTGGCGCATTTTTCGCCGCGCATCCGGTTCCATTTGTCATTACCGCCCAAAATACTCTAGGAGACTGAATGAACGGTTCGATTCATCGAGCGTTTATCGCCTTGGCACTAGTTGCGTCGCTCGCCGTACCGCTTCCCGCCGGCACCAAAGAATGTGACCGCGTGGACAATGCCGGCTACGTAATGAAGGAAATCATGGATATCCCGGACGATATCCCGCAAACCGTCATTGATAAAGCCTACTGCGTCGTCGTTCTTCCCTCCGTCCTCAAACTCGCCTTCGTCTTCGGCGCCAGTTACGGCCGCGGCGTCATGACCTGCCGCAGCGGCCCCGACTTCCGGGGTCCCTGGGGTGCTCCCACCATGATGGCCCTCGAAGGCGGCAGCTTCGGCCTGCAACTCGGCGGACAAGCCACCGATTTCGTCCTGCTGCTAATGAACGAACGCGCCGCCGACAGCATCCTCACCAGCAAAGTAAAATTAGGCGGTGACGCTTCCGCAGCCGCAGGCCCGGTTGGTCGCAACACCTCCGCCGAAACCGACATCACCCTGCGCGCCCAGGTCCTCTCTTATTCACGCGCCCGCGGCCTGTTCGCCGGAATCTCGCTAGCCGGTTCCACTCTTCGCCCCGACAACAGCGCCAACACCGGCCTCTACGGCAAAGCCATTGACGCCAAGGACGTAGTCCTGCGCGGCAAAGTTTCGCCGCCCGACTGCGCCAAACTCCTCATCGCCACGCTAAACGAACGCTCGCCGAAAAACCTAGCCGGCGATTAGCCTTTGAATTCGCCTTGGCCCTTGACGTTGTAGCGGCGCACTTCAGTGCGCCATCATTGTTATGGCATGAAGCGAAGGGGTCTAGACAGCTCGCGGAGAAAACCCGCCTTTTAGGGGTCGGAGCTTTAGCTGGGAGATGCGACGCCGCCACATAAGCGGAGATCGCACAGCAAAGAAAATTCAGCGCCGGAGGCGCGGCATAAGTTAGCCCGGCCCGGAAGGGCCGGGAAAATTCACGAAAAAATCGCGAGCACCGTAGGTGCGGCACAAGCATCGCGCTGCCCGCACCCCTAGACACCCATGGTATGAAACGCCCAGGTCCACAACTCCTGCTGTGTGCCGTACTCTTTCTTTCGACGGCGCTGCCCAACTTCGCCCAAAGCTCCCACGCCCAATCCACCTCCGCCAACGTCACTTCCTACCGAATTGACGTAAACGCCGCCAAACAATGGCTCGACACCAAGATCGATTTGCGCTCCGGCGAAAAACTCCACATCACCGCCACCGGCACCATCACCTATCCTGCCGACAAAAAACATCCCGACGGCCGCACCTTCGGCCCCGACGGGCTCGCGCGCAGCTTCGGCGACTTGATCCACGAATACCCCGTCCCCGACGCCGGCCACGGCTCGCTCGTCGGCCGCCTGGGCAATACCGACGCCGCGCAGCCTTTCGCCATCGGCGCCAGCTCCGATTACGAAGCCCCCGTAGCCGGCCGCCTCTATCTAGGAATCAATCAAAGTTTGAAAGACGCCGAAGGCGCCAAAGGTAACTTCCAGGTAAGAATTGTGGTAATAAATCCAGGACTAAGCACCGCCGCAGCAATCGCCGCAGGCGGTCCCCCAGAAACACCGATCCAGACCATCACTCCCGCGCTACTCAACGAAATTCCCCGCCGCGTCTCCGATCCGCAAGGCAATCCCGGCGACATGGTCAACATCCTGATCATCGGCACCAAAGATCAAGTCCTAAAAGTTTTCGCTGCGGCAGGCTGGGTCCACGTGGATAGTTCCGTACAAGATGCGGTCATCAGCGCCATCACGGACTCGCTAGAAAAAAAGGATTACCTCACCATGCCGATGAGCACTCTATTTCTGTTCAATCGTCCGCAGGATTACGGCTTCGCGCACGCCGAACCGGTCCGCGTGGCCATGTCCCGCAATCATCTGCGCGTCTGGAAATCTCCCTACGAAGTCGCAGCCCGCCCGCTCTGGTGCATCGCCGCCACCCACGACATCGGCTTCGAACACGATCAACGCAACAAGAGCGTCACCAGCGTCACCCACAAAATCGATCCCGCCATTGACGGCGAACGCGAATACGTCAATGACACGCTGTCCAGCACCGGCCTGGTGATCCAGCGCACCCACGTAACTCCGCCCAACCCGTTAACCGAAGCCAAAACCGCCACCGGCGGCACCTTCCATTCCGACGGCCGCCTCCTGGTCCTAGTCCTGAAAGAAACTCCACTCACCACAAGCACCAAATAACACTAGCGCCGAGCTGTCTCCGTGCCCTCCGATTTTCCTCTGCGCCCTGTGTGTTAAGTCCTTTGCAGTTGATTCTGCTTTTCTCTGCGTACTCTGCGCAACCTCTGCGCACTCTGCGTTAAATCTTTTGAAGTCGCCGTTGCCCAAGTCACCCTACACGCCGTTTGCGTCCCACCGCTCCCCGCGACGCCCTCCCGTATCAAAGCCTCGCAAGCCTCTAAACACACCCGCCGCAACTGCCGCGCCACATCCTCCTTCACTCCCTCCGCCAATAAAAGCAGCGACGTCCCATGCACCAGCGCCACCAGAGCCAGCGACAAATCCGTGTGATCGTCCGACGCGCCGCCCAGTTCCTCCGCCAGCCGCTGCTTCATCAACTCCACCGACGGCATCGGCTCCTTCCGGCTGAATCGCGCCGCCCAACCATCCGTCAGCAACCTGTATTCATGCCCGTGCCGCGCCGTAAACTCCAAGGCCCGCTTGCAAACGTCCTTCGCCGAATCCGCCGTACGAATCGCCGCATACAAATTCTGCCGCGCCCGTGTGCGCAGCAGTTCCAGCAAATCGTGCTTGTCGCGAAAGCGCTCGTACAAAGTCGGTGTCGTCGTCCCCGCCGCCTTCGCCACTGCCCTCATCGTCAACGCGTGCTCGCCCCGCTCGCTCCACAACTTATACGCGGCGTCCAGTATCCGGCCTTCCAATCCAACTTCGGCTTTGCGCGGCATCGCTGTGAGCCCCTCCCGGGACATCCCCTGCCCTGCATAATAATCTTGACGGCGTTAAAGTAACAGCGTATAAGTAATATCGGCCACCATTCTACCTGCTTGTCCTGCTGGATCAATCATTCAGTTCGGAAAGCGTATTAGGAGTTGCTTAGAATTATGATCCATTTTCAGTACTCGGTAACCACCCGTGCCTGCAAGAACGTCGCCTGGGATGTTTTCTCCAACTGGAAACGCTGGAATCAGTTCGCCAATATCTACGGCCAGCTGCGTTGGCGCGAAGGCGCACCGTGGGAGCCTGGCAGTTGCATGGAAATTGAAGTCCTCCGCCCCGTCAATACCGTCGTCAATCACGTCATCACTCACTGCGTCCCTGCGCAAAAAGTCGGCTGGATTGACCACGCCATGGGCATCGTCATCGGCCAATGGGTCACCTTCGAGCGCCAGAATGGCAACGGCACGCGCATCCACACCTGGGGCGAGATCGTCCGGCCCAGCCTGAAAATCGCGGGACGCACCGTCGAGCAGCTCGTCACCAGCTTCACCGAAACCTGGTACGAAAATTTCCGCCTCGCCTGCGACGAGCTCGCCAATTCCAACCCATGCATCACAGAAGCCAGCGAATAAATGTTCTGAGCCGCTGCCCCGTCGCGCGGCGCAACCGCTCAATGACGCTGCGCATCCCATACTCTGTAAATCGTCTTGCTGTCTTATTTAACCAGGGATCTGTATGTGCCGGATCGCAGGCGCAAACGTTACCTGTGCTCTTTTGGCACGCCATTGCGATCAACTCTTAGCGCACAATTCATATTCTTCTCACGCCAGCCGCTACCGGCGTGGTACTCTCGCATTTAATCAAACAGCTCCAAAATTTTTTCGCCATGATAGGTGCTTTACGGAGTCATCGCCAGGCAATGCGGAAGCTCTGTGCCAACTCTGCTTCCGCTGCGGTCGATCTCGTTCGCACGTTCTTGGACAAAGTAATGCAGGACCTGTGGATCGTGCGTGATCTTGGGGATCGAGGGGGACGATGCGCTCAGCGGCGGGCGACGAATTTCGCGACTTACTGACTCAAGTGCGGCAAAGCGGCCTATTAGCCAAGCAACCGGCCTATTACCTCCGTAAAATAATCATTAACCTGCTTTTGTTCGTCGGCGCGTTTCTGCTGATCAAATGGTTTCAGAATCCGTGGCTCGAACTCTGCAACGCCGCGATCCTCGCCTTCGTCTTCGCCCAACTCGGCTTCGTCGTCCACGACGCCGGCCACCAGGAAATTTTCAGTAAGCCCTGGGGCAACGAAGCCCTAGGCCTGCTGCATTCGAATCTCCTGCTAGGCTTCAGCAATAGTTGGTGGCTGCACAAACACAACAGCCATCATTGCTCGCCCAACCACGTCACCGCCGATCCCGACGTGGATATTCTTCCCTTCGCATTTTCCGAAGGCCAGGCCGCCACCAAACACGGCCTCGCGCGCCTCTCCGTCAAATACCAGCATTTCTCGTTTTTCCCGCTGTCGCTGCTCGAATCCTTTTTCCTCAAGTACGATAGCGTGCGTTTCCTCGCGCGCCACAAAGTCGCTCACCCGATAATCGAAGTCAGCTTCCTCATTCTCCATACGATTTGGTTCTTCGGCCTGCTCACCTACCTTCTTGGCTTTTCTCACGCCCTGTTGTTCATCCTGGCGCAGCAGGCCTTCCTCGGCCTCTATCTAACCTTGATCTTCGCTCCCAATCATCAAGGCATGCCGCTGCAAGAAGGCAGCACCGCCGTAAATTTCCTCCGCGAACAAGTCCTCACCAGCCGCAACATCAAAAAACATCCCGGCGTGGACTACTGCATGGGCGGTCTCTCCTGCCAGATCGAACACCACCTCTTCCCCACCATGCCCAGCAACAAACTTCGCCAAGCCCAAGAAGTAGTCAAATCCTACTGCCGCCAGCGCGGCGTCCCCTACCACGAAACCTCCCTAGTCCAGTCCTATCGCGAGATCTATCAAAACCTAAAAGACGTCAGCCTCCTCGTAACCAAAGAAGCCCAAGCCCCCACCGCCGGCGATTGAACAAAGTTCGTATTAGTCAGTCCCTCGCCGCGGCGACCCACAGGCAATGTTGTCATCTCGAATCCGAGCGTAGCCGGGGGAGTCCTGCCCGCCGCAGGGCTCAGTCATCGCAGCCCCGCGACCCGCGTTATAGACGGTCAAAGTTTTCCAAGGACACGTTCGACCCCGCCGGGGGAGCCCCCGCATTTATGCGGGGGAGCGCAGGCTTCAGCCCGCGCGAAAAATTGCAGCAAATAACAAGCGGCTTTAGCCGCGGGCAGTCCGATTTTGATGTAGACTCCGGTTCCATGTCCGCACCGCCGGCTGATGGGATGACGTTGTCGGCTCCTTCCTCCGAGTAGACTTGGTAGCGCTAACGACCAAGGCTCGGAAGAAAGGAGCCGAGCGATGATGATTATAGGATGTGATTTTCACACGCGCTACCAACAGATTGCGATGCTGGACGAGGCTACTGGGGAACTGACCGAACGACGGTTGGATCACCAGACGGGAGAAGCGGAGGCTTTCTATCGAAGTTTGCCAGGACCGGTACGCGTAGGGATCGAAGCCACCGGGCCGCTTCGCTGGTTCGAACGCTTGCTCACGGAACTGGGTCACGAGTTGTGGATCGGCGATTCCGCCAAGATTCGCGCCAGCGAAGTACGCAAGCAGAAGACCGACGAACGCGATGCTTTGCTGATTCTCGATCTGATGCTGGCCAAACGCTTTCCGCGCATCTGGGTTCCCACACCGGCCGAACGCGACCTGCGGCAGTTGCTCTGGCATCGTCACAAGCTGGTTTGCCTGCGCACCATGTTGGGCAACCAACTGCACGCGTTGGCGATGAGCGAAGGACTCTGCCGCAAGAAGAAGTTGTTCACCAAGAAAGGCCGCGCGGAACTGCAGGGTGTGGGTCTGGCTCCGTGGGCCAGCCGGCGCCGTGCAGAACTTCTCCAGCTGCTCGACCAACTCAATCCGCCCATCGCGGAGTTGGACCGTGCAGTTCTGGAACAAGCGCAACGCCGCGCCGACGCCGTGCTGCTGATGACCCATCCGGGCATCGGTCCGGTCACGTCGCTGGCCTTCGTTCTGGCGATTGGTCCGATCACTCGTTTTCCTCGCAGCAAAAAGATTGCGAGTTACCTGGGACTGAATCCCAGCGAAGAATCCAGCGGCGGACGGCGGCGGCTGGGAGCCATCAGCAAGCAGGGCAACACCATGGTGCGTTGGTTGCTGATCGAGGCCGTGTATCCCGCCGTGCGCAAAGATCCCCAACTGCGGCAGGACTATCAGCGTTTGAAATTCCGCAGAGGACACGCGGTGGCCAAAGTGGCCATCGCGCGCAAGTTGGCTGTGCGTATGTATTGGATGCTGCGCAGTGGAGCAGCGTACGCACAGCTGGTTCGCAGGCAAGGCAGCCCGGCGGCCACCCTGGTGGACGCAAGTTCATCGTCAGGCTGATTGGGCGCCTTGCTCCCGCGAGCGATCGCGGCGTCTGAAAAACGAATCATGGTCGGAAGTCGGTGACCGAATAGATGGCTGGTGGAACCAGATTCCACCGCTGGATTCAAGCAGCGAGCCTTGGTCGAGATGAAGCGAAAAGCAAAGGCCCTGGTAAGTGAGTACAAAAACGAGCTGCCCCCAGCTCGCACACTCTACGTGTCTCTTGACAGAGCCGACAACGTCATAGAGGGTGGCCGAGCCTTGCACCCAGGCAAGCGACCGCTTCTAGGCTCTGGGGGTGCCGCACTCCCGCGAATTCGCGGCCGAAGGCCGCAGGCGAGGGTGCGTGGCAATACGTTAGACCCTACCGCTCCGGCCCCCGGTTCGGCGTACGACGATTCCGTTCGCGCCCACGCGCGCACCTTTCACTCTGCCGTGCCCGCCCACTCCTATTCCCATTGGTAGCGTAAATTTTTGTGTGTAGATTTGGCTTGGAAGCAAAAAAGAAGGGTGTACATCTTCTTGGAGCGCCAACCCACAAGGAGGAGGTACACCCGATGCGAGAACTGGAAGTTCTCAGCAATGGCCATCTTAAGCTGGACTTTGCGGAGTGGAAAGAGTTCTTTGACCAGGAACTGGGGGAATGGGTGCGCAGCCAGGTGAAGCGCATGATCGAGCAGGCCCTGGAAGCCGAACGCGATTATCACTTGCAGCTGGGCTATTACGAACACAGCCCAGAATTTCGCATGGATTACCGCAACGGCTATCGGCTGCGGGATTTAGCCACGCAGTTGGGTTTGTTGCGGCGTTTGCGAGTTCCGCGCACGCGGCGCCGCTACCGCAGCCAGTTTTTGCCGCGTTATAAGCGGGCGCAACCGGCGGTGCACGAACTGGTGCGACAGGCTTTTCTGCGGGGGATTTCCACTCGCCAGGTGGGCGCGGTGCTGGAGCCGGTGTTGGGCGAAGCGTATTCGGCGCAGACGGTTTCCAACCTGACGCGCGAACTGAGCCGAGCGGCCGAGCAGTTTCACCGGCGCCCGCTGCGCGCCGATTATCTGTATTTGTTTCTGGACGGCGTGGTTTTGAAAGTGCGCGACGCGGGCCGTAAAGTGCGCCGCCGGGTGGTGTTGGTGGCTTATGGAATCACCGCGCAAGGACGGCGCGAAGTCATCGCTTATCAGTTTGCCCACAACGGAGAGAGTGAAGCGTGCTGGACGGAATTTCTGCAGGATTTATATCAGCGCGGACTGCAAGGCCAGCACTTGCGGCTGATCGTCAGCGATGGCGGCAAGGGGCTGGCGGCCGCGCTGCCGCTGGTGTTTCCGCGCGTGGCGGTGCAGCTGTGCTGGGCGCACAAGTTGCGCAACATCGCCGACAAGGTGCGGCGCAGCGAAGGCAGTTGCGTGGCGCAAGCCGCCGGAATGTACCGGGCCCAGAATCGCGCGCAGGCGCAGCGGGCCTTCCGGCAGTGGAAACGCAACTGGGAGCAGCGCCGCCCCCAAGCCGTGGCTTGCGTGGAACGCGATCTGGAGCGCTTGCTGAGTTTTTACGATGTGCCGGAGCACCACTGGAAGAAAGTGCGCACCACCAACGTGATCGAGCGGTCTTTTCGGGAAGTACGCCGGCGCACCCGGCCGATGTCCAGCTTCGCCAATCCCGGCAGCTGCGACCGCATCGTCTTTGGCGTCATCAGTCACCTAAACCGCTCCTGGGAGAAAAAACCCTTCAAAGAATTTACACACAATCCTTGACGCTACCTTCCCATTGTGGAACTGGTAATCATACAGTAAATGTGATAAAATAGAATCGGGCCGCCATTCCAGCCCACTGAGGACGCCACATGCACTCCGCCACAACGGCGACGGGCAGACCACTCCCACCCCCAGAGAAAGCTCTGCCTAAAAACCGCCCCACGCCCCTCAGTTGTCGCGCCCCTCGACAACTGGCCGCTCGAAAACCCCACGTAACACCCGAACAACAATGTTACATCCCCGAAGTAACCGACAATGACCGCCGATCATCGCGCAAAATCAATCGCCAACCCCGCCGATTAGAATCCGCTATATCTCACACAAAACAAACGCCCGCACCCCCAATTAATCGCCAACAAATGCGCACTTTGCATCCCGCGTTCTTTGCGGGACTCGTCACGCCGCAAATCACCAACCTGCCTCGCTGGCAGGCGGGTCACTACTCACCAACCTGCCTCGCCGACAGGCGGGGCACCACTCACAGCCTTCCTAATCGTCACACCCCGCGATTAGAAAACGCTATATCTCGCAGAAAACAAACACTCGGCACACTTTCTAGTCGACACTTTTTACGGGTTCCCGCAAGCCACAATCATCGAATCGCAGCTACGCATCGCCCGCCGCAAGCAGCCAGCAACAACGTTTCTAATCGACAATGGCAGATATTAGAAATCAACGTAAACCTCTCAAAACAAACGATCGCACCCCGTTCTAATCGGCACAAAAACGCGTTATTTTTTCCGCGATTCACGGCAGTCGCCTCAATCAAACTCCCTCCGCGGCGCGCTCTGTTCCGCGCCCACTCGCCCCACCTCAATATCCGCCTGTGCGTAATTCTCCCCGCGCACCGGCGCCCCAGCCATTCCTCGCAACATGGCCAGTTGCCCCACGTGCGTCAAAGCATCCGCAATCGCGCCCTGAAACATCTTCTGCGGCGTACAGCCAATCGTCTCATTCGCAGCCAGATAATCATCCAGCTCCTGCAGCGCCGCGAAGAACCGCGCGCTCCCTTCCTCCCATGAAACCACCGCGGAATTGTGCCAAGCCGGCTTTCCCTTCGCCTGCGTCGACGCCCAATCCACCAAATCCCCCAGGTGCGCAAGGATCTGCCCCGGCGTCCGCGTCCTCTCCCCGACGCGAAACTCCGCAAAACCCGGCGGCGCCCCGCGCAAAGTCTTTCCTCCCCGATACGCCAAGGAAGCCAGCGCATGCCGCAGCCATTGATGATCGGGACCAGCAACATTTTCTTTAATCGTAGGTCTCATAATCACGCGATTGTAAGCCAACTCCTCCCGCGCAGCATAGCCGGTCCCGCCAGCCGCCCTACGTTCCGCGATAGACCGCACCCCGTCTACGTACATATACTGACTCGATGCAATCAGACGTCGTACTTCTCGGCGCGCTCCGCCGCTACTGGGGCTATGACTCATTTCGTCCCATGCAAGAACGCATCGTGCGCAGCCTGCTCGGCGGCCAGGATACCTGCGTCGTTATGCCGACAGGCGGGGGCAAGTCACTCTGCTACCAACTTCCTGCCGCCCTACTCGACGACCGCACCGTGATCGTGGTCTCCCCGTTGATCGCGCTGATGCAAGACCAAGTCGCGCAATTAACTCAAATGGGCATTCCCGCTGCCCTACTGAACAGCACCATCCCCACCGCTGAGCAATCCGCCATCGTTAGCCAGGCGATCAAAGGACATTACCGCCTGCTCTATCTCTCTCCCGAACGTCTCGCGCGCGCCGACACCATCGAATGGCTGCAACGCGTCCCGGTTTCTTTCTTCGCGATTGACGAAGCGCACTGCATCTCCGAATGGGGCCACGAATTTCGTCCCGAATACCGCCAGCTCAGCTCTTTGCGCAAACACTTCCCCGACCGCACCATCGCTGCCTTCACCGCCAGCGCTACCAGGCAGGTCCGGCACGACATCGTCGACCAGCTCGCCCTGCGCCAGCCGCACAAATACATAGCGAGCTTCCATCGCCCGAATTTGCGTTACGTCGTAAGAGAATGTGACGCGCGCACGCAAGCCTCCCTGCTCGTGAAAGCGCTGCGCAGCTACGCCGGAGAAAACGTAATCGTTTACGCGCCCACTATCGCGCGCGTCGAAGAGACTGTCCTGCTGCTCGCCGAGGCGGGAATCAAGGCCATCGGCTACCACGGCAAAATGGACAACGCCACGCGCCGCCGCAATCAGGAAAAATGGATGTCCGACGAAGTTCCCGTGCTGGTCGGCACCATCGCTTTCGGCCTGGGCATCAATAAAGCCGCGGTCCGCGCCGTCATCCACCTCTCACTGCCGAAATCGATCGAACAGTATTACCAGGAAGCAGGCCGCGCGGGGCGCGACGGTCTTCCCGCCGATTGCGTGCTGCTCTGGCGCAAGAAAGACGCGGGATTACTCGCACACTTCATCGAACAAGTCAGCGATCCCGCCGAACGTGAACGCGGCTGGCAGCGCTATCACATCATTCGCAGCTTCGTCGAATCCAAAGGCTGCCGCCACCGCCAGATCTGCGTGCATTTCGGCGAAAGCCCGAAATGGCAATCCTGCGGCGCATGCGATGTCTGCGGCTGCGAAATCAAGTGGCTCGCGGAACCGGTAGCAACACCCCGACCCAAGCGCCGCGAAAAACTTGCCGCCACGGCAAGAGCGTCTGCCGCCGCAGCAGCGAGTGCTGCCGCGTCGATCACGTTCACGCGCGGCCCGCGATCCACCACCGAAAATGCAGCGGAATTCGCGCCGCCTGCCGGCGAGTCGGGATCGAACTGGTGGGGAGCAAAACGCAACGCCGATCAGCCTAAGGCGCCAGCGCAAAATAATAATATTTCTGGGCCTACTGACGTCTCTCGCCCGAACGAAATCGGTCGCCGGCAAACGCTGTTCAATGCCGGCCAAGCCGTGGACGGTGTTGACCCCGAACTACGCGCCTACATGCGCGAATGGCGCCGCCGCACTGCGAAGGAATTGAATATCGCCGCATTCATCATCATGCATGACACCTCGCTCGATTCCCTCTGCCGCATCCATCCGCGCACCCTAGCCCAACTGCGCTCCGTCTCCGGCTTCGGCGAACGCAAGACAGAACTATACGGCCAACAAATCCTAGAAGCGCTGACCCAATTCCGCAACGGCGCCCGCGCAAGCCAGGATTGAACGCACATGCGCATCGCGGAGCGAAGAAGATTCGGGTTGGTAGGGGCGCCGCTTGTCGAAGATCCGCCGCAGGAGGACTGCGCCCCAGCTTGGCAAGGTGTACGAAATTCGTAGGAGCGGTTTTGACTTTGTAGCGGCGGTCGTCAGACGCGCCGTTTGCGTCCCGGATGATGTTGCGGGACCGCCATCGTTCCGAGCGCAACACCGATGGCGCACTAAAGTGCGCCGCTACAAAATCTCTTCAATCGTGAGTTTTGTCCGGTGGGAAAAACGCAGCAGTCCGCCCCGCGAAAATCGCGGCGGATCGCGAATCCATAGCAGCAGGCTTGAGCGTTGCGCCCGCATTCCCAAAAGTAATCGCCTCGCGCACTTTCGCCAGCGGTGCGGCATCATTGAAAACGACTTTGTCACCTTCTCGGTCGATCCCCAATTGCTGCCACAGCGCCGGGAGATCCACGTCGTAAGGCTGATCCTTCATCTTGCTGTACAAATTCTCCAGGACGGGAACGCCGACAGCTTGGTCCCCGATCTTCAATGCCTTCTCAATCGGCCAGTCATAGCGTATGTCTCCACCCGCATCCAGGATCCCGCGCAGCGCATCCTCCAATCCCTTCTTGTTTCCGGTTTCGCGATGAATCTCTACGTCCGCCAGCAAACAGAAAAGCGCCCCGCCCCAATACGTTCGTCCCCAAGTGTGCGTATTGTCCAGGCCTTCGTCTCCCGCCGCCGGCAAACCCTGGTGCAAATCGCGCACCACTTCAAACCACATTTCGTTCGCGTCAAAGTGTTTCGCTCGCACTCGCGCAATCGGTTCCACGTACGTTGCGATCCCCTCTTCGATCCAATGGTGGTTGTCCGCCATCGAAGGAAACGAGAGATGCACCATCTCGTGCGTCAGCATCCAGTCATTCGCGAGGCCCGCAAACTCCGTCTCGCTCCCAACATGAATCACCGTGTAGCCGCCATCTTCCCTGCCGAATGTCCGTCCGCCGCGCACACCCCTTCCATCCGTCGGGACAATCCGCAGCAGCAAATGTGGAACAGGAAATCGTCCGTAATATCCGCTCACCGATTCCGCGGCCCAATGCGCCCATGTCATCAACTCTTCTTTGGAAACACGCAGGTCGCCCTTCTCGATAACGACATAAATGCGCGAATTGCCGATCAGGATGGTCGAGGTCATTTCGTCAGCTGCGTGGGTACGAACGCCAACAAAACCTGCGAGGAGCATTGCCAGAGCGGCCCCAGCGATCTTGGTCGTCAATGAGAGCCTGCTCAAAATCGCGTGCATGAGACCCAATACTATGATGCCAGTGCCAGCCCTGCGTTGCCTTTCTATGTGTTCTCAGCGTCTCTGCGGTAAAGACGCTGTTAGTCGTTCTGCCGCAGCGTCAAGTGGAAGACGAACCCGTTACGGCCGGAGCGTCTTTTCGCAACCGGCGCTTGAGCAACGTATCGAGCGACCATTTCCCGGGACCGATGATCAGGATGATCAACGCCACAAACCAGAAAACAAATGGGTCAGCACCGGCGAATTTATTGGGATTCGAGAAGAACGCAAGAAAGGAGTCTCTGTCCCCCGCCCAGTAAGCCGTCGTCATATCAACAAAAATCCCCAGAGTCGCGATTCGCGATAGCAGCCCGAGCGCGAGCAAAATCCCGGCCACGAATTCGAAGCTGGAGACAAACGCCGCAGTGAAACCCGGCGCGGGCAATCCCAGGCTCGCGAAAAATTCCGTCACGTGAGGCAGATTGTGCAGCTTGCCCCAGCCGTTTTGAGAAAGCTGCCAACCCCAATACACGCGCACGATCAGCAAAAACGGCGATTGCAGGCTTGTTACGATTCGTAGAAATCCATCGTACAGACGCAGAATCTGATTTTGGACAGTACTCATGTGATGCGCTGCTCTCTCTTGCCTCGGCGCGTCAACGCGCGGCGGCTTTGTTATTTTCGGGGGATTTTTCCAGGCGGCAGAACCAGCCAAGCGCCGACCAGGTACGAAACCAATTCTCTACGTTTGCGGCGCGCTCTTCCGCGGGAAGCGGGCTTCGGCGTAGCGCAGCGTCGATCGAGACATTCAAAGATTTTCCCGCGTGAAGCAGCGATAGAATCTCGAACTCTTCACGCGCCAGCCGGCGGAAATAAACATCCTCATCCAAGCGGTGCACCGCCAAAAATATCGCGCTTGGTTTCAGTTTCGCCACCGCGGCGACGCGCTTGCGCTTATGCCGCTCGCTGAATGCGTTACTGGCCACATCCAGATTCTCCGCGTCCTTGCGAACTTCCAGCAGCAAATCGTCCACCGGATAGCGCAGATCGAGCAGGCTTATGTATGGCTGCAATCGCAACCGCAATTTCGCCGGATTTGCGCCGGCCAGCTCTTCTGGCTTCAGCGAGGGTTCCCGTTTGCCGTCGAAGGCTTCGATGTCGGCCCATTCCAGTCGGGCCATGTCCACTGCGAGGTTCTGGCGCTCGCCCGCCCAGCCCGGGTGTTTGCGCAGCCACGCTTCCAGTCGCGAACCCAGATTGCGCAGCGTGAACGACACCGAAGGACAATCGGTCAAGTACGCCTTGGCCAGCGCGTCGAACCGGCGTCCGCCCAAGACAGCGCGAAGGCCCGGAAAATCCTCGGCGAATCCGGAGAGGATGCGGAACCAATATTGCCGATTATAGATTTCAAGGCGCTCGAACGAAGTCAGCCGGTCGTTGGGCTTGATGATCTGCGATGCGACGGCGCGCATCGAGCGGCCATTCGCTGCGACCGTACGCATCCGCTCGGAATTCGTAAGCGGAGTCATCACGGCGCGCGCCATTTGGCGTTGAATGCTCAACAACTTCATACGGCAGCCGCCAGCGACGCACTCGCAAGGAAACGGTTGGCCTTCAGCGCTTCGTCGTGCACTTCGTCGAACGACGGAATGCTGTCGTCCCATTCCAGGAGCGTGGCGGTGTGGCCAATGCGTTCGATGGCGCGCGCGTAGAGTTTCCACACCGGGTCAATCACCGGGTGGTCGTGTGTATCGAGAATGTATTTGCGATACTTCGAATGCCCGGCGATGTGAATCTGCGCCACCCGCTCGGGCGGGACGCTATTGACGTAAGTGAACGGATCGAAGCTGTGATTTTGCGACGAGACGTAAATGTTATTCACGTCCAGCAGGATTCCGCAGTCCGCGCGCTCCACAACCTCATTCAGGAATTCCCATTCGGTCATTTCGGAAACGTGGAATTCGGCGTAGCTGCTGACGTTCTCGACCACGACCGGAACTTCCAGGAAATCGCGCACTTCGCGAATTTTCTGCGCCGTGATTCGCGCCGCTTCGAACGTATACGGCATCGGCAGCAAGTCATGCGTGTAACGGCCGTCCACACTGCCCCAGCACAGATGATCCGAAAGCCACGGGGTCTTGGTGCGCTTCACCAATTCCTTCAGCCGCCGCAGATGCTCGCGGTTCGGCTTTTCCGCCGAGCCGAAGTACATCGAGACGCCGTGCTGCACCACTTTGTACTGATCAAGAATTTGATCCAGGATGCGCAGTGGTCGCCCGCCGTCAATCATGAAATTTTCGGATATGATTTCGAACCAATCCACCACCGGCTTACGGGTGAGGATGTGATGGTAATGAGGGGCGCGCAAACCGATCCCAATCCCGTAATCCGTGTGGCTGTTAAACCGGTTGGCTGGCATTCCTGGCTCCGCTAATTCGGGATAAAAGTGTTGAGGGCCGGTTTTGTCGCATCCGGCCCTCCCCACCAGATCCTTCGTGTGTGACTGAAGCGACGCTTGTTAGCGTCTTACTTCGGCATCTTCGAGCCGTCGGTTGCGCAGCCGCCCTTGCCCTTGCAAGAGTTCTTGCCTTTGCAGCCGTTGTCGCTCGACTTACATCCACCCTTGCCCTTGCAGGAGTTCTGACCCTTGCAAGCATGCTTTTCCTTCACCTTGGAGTCGGCCGGTTTCTGGTCCGACTGCGCCGCGAAGTGAGTGCCGGAGAGAAGATTGGACGCCTGAACCGTGATCCCGGTCCCTGCGAGCAAACCTGCCAGCGCTGCGCCAGCGACGAGAGCCTTCTTTGATTTTGTCATGTTCCCGAATTACCTCCTGTAGGATTTGGACTTCAACCGCACCTTCTTCTACTACGCTCGCCCCGCGGGTAATGGATTGGAACGGGTTGGATTGTTAGTCTGGGACTGGGTTGGTTTCCAAGCCCGGTAAGTAACCCGGGTGTTCAGGGCAGCAGCATAACTCCGTGAACGTGAAGTGACAACTATTTGTTGATCTGCCCCTGCCGGCGGCAAGTGCCACGAATAGAAGCACTTTGCAGCGCCACGCATGGTGCACTTCGGCACGCGCCGCGGCGCGGTCGCGCATCGTTTTCGGTCCCCGGCACAGGCAAAGAGACCTCCCTGACTCGCCATTCGCCGATGTGACGCGATTCGCGTGACAAAGGTGACAAATCCATCGCGCAAATGAGACAGATTCTTTTTTTGGATTGACGCATCACATTAAGTCGAGTAGGTTGGAGACACGATGTCGAAAGCTTGCCAGATGAATTGTTGTCCATGCGCATGTTGCGCGTGTTGTATGGCGCACATCTCTGGCGAGAGGAGTCTCGGGACTTAAGTCGCAATCCAACTTTAGGTTTCCAAGCCCACCGCCAGACGATCTGGTTGGTGGGTTTTTTGTTTTTAAGGCTTAAAAACGATGGCTGAGATCAAAGAAACCAAAGCGCAGCGGGTCGAGCGGCTGAAGCGAGCGAAGAACGCCTGGGAATGCCTCGACGAGATTCGCGGATTCGCACGGCAGGGGCACGACTCGATACCGCCGGAGTGGCTTGGAACGTACTTTCGTTCTTGGGGCATTTACACGCAGGGTGACGGCAACGGAGTGATTGGCGGCGCCGGAGGAGAAGGAAAAGCGACGCCGTACTTTATGGTTCGGATCCGCATTCCCAACGGCATTTTGCGCAGCGCGCAAGTGCGGGCCGTTGCGGATATCGCCGAGCGACACGCGCGCGGCGTCGCCGATATTACCGTGCGACAGAATATTCAACTACATTGGGTGACGATCCAAGCGCTGCCCGAAATTCTGGATCGTTTGCATTCCGTGGGACTGACGACCACGGGAGCTTGCGGCGACGTGGTGCGCAACATCACCGGCTGCCCTCTGGCGGGGCTGGACGCCGATGAAATCTGCGATGCGTCGCCGATTGCGCTCGAACTTACGCGCCAGCTCGGGGGAAATTCGCAGTTCTACAATCTACCGCGAAAATTCAAAGTTTCCATTACGGGCTGCCATCGGTGGTGCTCATATCCGGAGATTAATGACGTGGCGCTAACCGCGACGACGCGGCGGCGGAACGGAACAGTGGAAACAGGATTTTCGTTGCGCGTGGCTGGGGGACTTTCCACGGATCCGCACTTGGCTGTGCGCTTGAACGCCTTCGTAGCGCCGCAACAAGCGGTGCAAGTCGTTCGCGGCGTGGCTGAGATTTTCCGCGAGAGCGAAGTTCTTCGCCAGAGCCGCGAACGGGCGCGATTGAAGTTTCTTTTCTTGAATCACGGCTGGACGGCTGAATCCTTCCTCAGCGAATTGCATTCGCGCATCGGGTTTAAGTTGGATCCCGCGGAACCCGAACAAATCCCCGAAGACGCCTATCGCGATCATGTCGGCATCCATGCGCAGAGGCAACCCGGTTATTCGTACGTCGGCGCGTCTGTGCTGCGCGGGAGAATCAGCGCCGATCAATTGAAATCTGCCGCGGAGCTCGCAGATCGTTTCGCGGACGGCGAGATCCGCACGACGATCATGCAAAACCTGGTGTTGGTGAACGTCCGTAACGAGAACGGCACGGCTGTTGCGCGAGGATTGGAAGCTGCGGGGCTGCCGGTGGCTGCGTCCGTCTTTGCGCGCGGCACGATCGCATGCACAGGATCCGAATTCTGCAAATTGGCGCTTACCGAGACTAAGGGATTCGCGCGATGGCTTGTCGAAGAGCTCGAGGATCGCATTCCCGGGTTCGACCAACAGCTGAAATTGCACGTCGCCGGATGCCCTAATAGTTGCGGCCAGCATTGGATCGCGGACATCGGCCTGGAGGGAAAGAAGATCAAAGTGGACGGACGCATGGCGGATGCTTACTACTTTTGCGTCGGAGGCGCCGTCGGACGCTTTGCGGCGATCGCCCGCCCGGTTGGATACCGTTGCGCGGCGGTAGATGTACCCGATGCGATTGAACGTCTGCTGAAGGCTTTCGATTCGGAGCGTGCGCCGGGAGAAAATCTGCGTCAATTTTTCGCGCGGCACTCGAATGACGAAATTCGCGCATTGCTCGCAGGGGATTGGGCCGAACCAGTCGAGCGCGACGCTGTTGCCGGGCCCGTGCCGCACGGAGTCGAAGGCTAGCGTATGTCTTTGTTTCCCATGTTCGTGAAGCTGCGCGACCGGCTCTGCGTGGTCGTCGGTGGCGGCCAGATCGCGGAAGCGAAGATTCCGGGACTTCTTGCCGCGGAGGCGAAAATACGGATCATCGCTCCCGAAGTGACCGATTCGCTCGCAGCACGAGCGCGGGAAGGGCGGATCGAATGGTTGCGCAAGAGGTTCGAGCCTGGGGATCTGGCCGGTGCGTACTTGGTGGTGGCGGCGACGTCGGACGTGGAAGTGAATCACGAAGTTTTCCGCGAGGCTGAGGCGCTCGGGATTTTATGCAATGCAGTGGATGACCCCGACTACTGCCACTTTTACTACCCGTCGGTGGTACGGCGCGGTGCGCTGCAGATCGCAATCTCGACGGAAGGCCTGAGCCCAGCTCTTGCGCAGCGTTTGCGGCGCGAGTTGGAGGCTCAATTTGGGCCTGAGTACGAGCCGTGGCTCAATTGGTTGGGCGCCGCGCGGAGATTTCTTCGCGCCAAGAAAGAGGATCCCGAAGGAACGCGTCAACTGTTGCATCAACTTGCGAGCCCGGAAATGTTCACACGATTTTTGCGGGATACCTGACGGGCGGACGGCAACGGGAGCAACCGATGAGCGGGAAAGTCTATCTGGTGGGCGGCGGGCCGGGCGATCCCGAGTTGCTGACGGTGAAAGCCGCAAAAATTCTGAGCCGCGCGAATATTGTGCTACATGACGCGCTGGTCACCCGCGAAGTGTTGGCGCTTATCGCTCCAACCGCCGAATTGATTGATGTGGGCAAACGCGCCGGCCGGAAATTGTTAACCCAGGAAGAGATTAATTCGCTGCTGGTGTCCTACGCCGAGTCGCACGAAATCGTGGTGCGGCTGAAAGGGGGCGATCCCCTCATTTTTGGCCGTGCGGGTGAGGAAATAACGGCAATGCGCGACGCGGGCATCGAATATGAAATTGTTCCAGGCATCACCGCAGGGCTTGGCGCCGCCGCGGCAGCGGGGATCTCGCTCACGGACCGGCGCTGTGCGTCACAAGTGTTATTCACCACAATGCAGCGGGATACGCCGAATCGAGCGATCCAGTGGGCCGGGATTTCCAGCACTACCACGCTGGTGATCTATATGCCGGGACCGGATTACGGCCACGTTGCGGAACAATTGCGCGATGCCAGTTGGCCGTCGGACATGCCTTGCGCGATCATTTCCCATGCGACCGGTCCAGACCAAGAGATCCGCTCGACCCGTTTGGCGGAGCTGTCCGCCCAAAACAGTCTCCCCGCGCCTGCCATCATCGTGGTTGGGCGCGTGGCGACGCAAGCGGCCGAAGAAATCAGCCATAACTTCGGGCGCGCCGTTCCATTTGCGGATGCACCGGCAACTACGATCGTGATTTAAGTATTCCAAGTGCAGTAGCCCGCCGCCGGCCAGCCGCGAGCATTATCAATAAAAAACAGTTCGGGAATGGCCACGGCTGAACTATAATCCGCCAGATTTCTTTGGGACACGCTCCCTACTCCCTTTTGTGTTTCCATCGAGTTCTGAGCTCGGCAATAAGCCCGCTTGCCGCGGGGTGTTGCAACGACGCAAACGGGTGCGCCGCGCGACCACTACCGGCGGAAGCGTTTCCTAGGAGGCGGACATGCGAGGTATAGAGCGGCTAGCCATTCTCTGCGCCGCGGCGCTTTTTTTGGCCGCGCCCGGCTTTGCCGACGACAAGAATCCCCGGTCGAGCGACAAGTCCGCTACTCCAGCTGCGAACACCTCGGCGACCGACTCCAGCGCGAAACCCACGGATGACTCCACTGCTCAACCCTCGGCCTCATCAGCGTCTTCCGCCGTCGAGCCAGAGCCAGCCGCTGCTCCGTTGGCTGCAGCGGCGAGTCCTGCGACGGCCGTTCCGGTTCCTCCGCCGCAGGGCTCGGATGAGACGGATTACAGCGAGCCAAGGTTCATACCCATGCCCGCAGTGGACGGTAACCCAGGATTATTCACGCTGGAGACCGGCGAGACGCTACCCAAACACGGCATTTCGGCTGCGGTTGCGCTGAATAAATTTTCACGCATGCCTGGAGACATCACCTCGCTTCAGTTGGTCCCTTCGGCGGCCTATGGCGTCACTAACTGGTTTTCGCTGTTCTTCGACATGGATGCGATGGATCACCTGCACGTCGGAACGCCCAGTCAGCTGAGTCTTGCGCCGGTCAATGCGGCTAATCCCCAATACTTGAACACGATCTACCCGTCCGTGATTCCTTCGACGGGCTTCCCGCCGGCTTATGTCGAGGACTTCCCTTTCGCTTCGCACAGCGGCCAAGGAACGGGTGAGATTGACCTCGGTTTCAAGCTCGGGCTGCTTTCGGAGCGGCGCGGAAAACCGCTCAGCCTTTCCATCCGCAACGATTTCTTCGTGCCGACCAAAACCGGACTGACCGCTCTCCTTAATAATCAGGTCCAATACGGCAAGTTCAATTACGGAATTGGTGTGGAAGCTAGCAAGACGATTATGCATCGCAGCATGACCGCCACAGTGAACTGGGCGTATCGCTTTACTCGCAATTCCAGTTTCAACACCTCGATTGGAGGTACTCCGGAGACTGTGGTGCTGAATCTCGCGGACCAAATGCAGGTGGGTGGCGGCTTCGTGGTCTTTCCCGACAAGCGTTTCCAAATCATGACCGAATATGACGCCACGATTTACATCGGCAAGGGGATTCAGAACACCTCGTTTGGCGCGCGCGATCCGGTGGACAACATCACCGGCATTCGGATTTACGCTTTCAAAGGCGCCGCGATGGACCTTGGCTACCGCTACTCGCTGGATTTGACCAATCATCGAGACCGTAATGGCTTTGTAATTAAACTGGCCGCCGCGAGTTGGCCGGGAAAACCGCTGCCTCCGGATAGCCTCACGTCGTCCTGTTCGGTTGATAAGACTTCGGTCATCGAGGGCTCCGGCGAATATGTCAGCGCAACTGTGCGCGCCACGGACCGAAACGGGCGTCCCTTGACGTATGTGTGGACAGCTAGCGGCGGGAAGATTAGCGGTATCGGACCGTACGTTCGCTGGGACTATGCTGGACTCGCCCCTGGAAGCTACATGCTGACGTCGCGTGTCGACGACGGCGCGGGCCAGACCTCGAGCTGTTCTGCGACAGTAGCCGTTCAAGCCAGATAATAGCTTTACGGTTAGCGGTTACGGTGCGCCAAGCGGACGAGTCGCGGAGCGGTGTTTCCGTATTTGAAACTTCTGTCGTTCCAAACTTGCAGTACTTACTCGCAATTAGACTTATACGACTGCGTACTTTTACGAGCTTGTTAACCTTCCCGTTTTGATTCTACACTCCGCGCCACATTGACACCTTAATGGCACTAGTTCCAGCATTCGGGAATTGTTCTCATTTGGTGCTCGCTTTGCAGTTAACTTTGGAACGAAGAACTAAAAGGGGAACAAATTCTATGGCGAGCGGCACGGTGCTTACGACGACGCGGCCCATTTCGGCGACGGTCCTGATCGTGGACGACGAGGACGCGACACGGAATTTGTGCAATGACGTGGTCACCGACTCGGGACTGCGCACGCGCGTGGCTTCCACCACGGAACAAGCGCTGGAGATTCTGGAACAAATGCCGGTGGACATTCTGATTACCGACCTGCGCGTACCGCAAATTGGCGGGTTGGAATTGTTGAAACGTGTTCGCGAAGCGTATCCGCAGACGGCGGTTTTGGTGCTGACGCAATACGGGACTATCGAAAGCGCCGTGGAGGCAACTCGACTAGGCGCCGCGGACTACATAACCAAGCCGTTCCACATACCGGAATTGCGCGGCAAGCTCGATCGCATGGTGCGCGTGCTTAACGTGGACCAGGAAAATCGCGTCCTGCGCGAAACGCTGCGGACGCGGCCGGGTTTCGCGGGCTTGATCGGCGTTTCTCTGAAAATGCAACGTGTGTACCGACTGATTGAGAAGGTCAGTCAGCACAATTATCCTGTATTGATCCTAGGTGAAAGCGGGACGGGCAAAGAACTGGTGGCACGCTCGGTGCATTTCTCGGGAGTCCGCCGCAATAAGCCATTTATCCCCGTGGATTGCTCGTCGCTGGTTCCCACATTGATCGAAGCGGAGCTATTCGGCTATGTGAAGGGCGCGTTTACGGGAGCCATGCACACCAAGCAGGGCCTGATGGAGATTGCGGATAACGAGACATTATTCCTTGATGAAATTGGCGATCTACCGTTTGATATGCAGGCGAAGTTGCTGCGCGCGCTGCAAGAAAAGGAGGTGCGCCCCGTAGGCTCGACCGAACGAGTGCCTTTATCCGCCCGCATCATCGCCGCCACAAATCGTGATCTGGATGCAGCCGTGCGGCAAGGCACGTTTCGGCAGGATCTTTTCTTCCGACTGAATGTCGTGCAAATCAAGATTCCCCCGCTGCGTGAGCGGAAGACGGACATTCCGATCCTGGTCAATTCGTTTCTCGAAAAATTCAGCGAAGCGAACGGCAAGACGCGCACGATTTCCGAGGACGCCATCGCGCGGCTGATGGCGTATGACTGGCCGGGCAACGTCCGCGAACTTGAAAATGCCATTGAGCGTGCCGTCGCGCTCGGTTCGGGTCCGCTACTGCATGCCGGTGATCTCCCCACCAGCCTCCAATACGGCACTGGCGACAAGCTGCCGCAGAACGATGAGCTTCTCCCGCTGGAGGAGCTCGAACGGCGTGCGATTCTACGCGCGCTGCGCGAGGCGGGCGGTGACAAGCTTGCCGCGGCGCGCATGCTGGGAATCGGCAAGACAACTCTGTATCGCAAGCTGAAGCAATACGAATCGCAAACGCAGCCAGTGTAACGCGCAATCCTCCTTCCACCCGCTCTCCTGCAACGCAGCCTGGAGTCTGCAATTAGCCAGTACTATAAGTACCTTTAGGGGAACATCCGTGTCGAACTGGGAAGCCGCAGCGGGGATATCGCAGCGATTTTGCTCACCTTGCTGAAAACGAACGAGTTGGACTCGCTCTTGCTTGGTCAAGCTTGTGCAATGGGAGGCTGCGTGCTCGCTGGACCAGTTCATGCGGAGGCCCCACACAAATGAGGAATCTGCGACGCGCAATGACGCACGTCGTACCGCAGCGCCCATTGCTTCCGTCAAGTTACCAAATCGATTGTCGCGAACGACGGGCGTGACGATGGCACACTCCACCGATCGGACTTCGCGATCACGGCAAAGCACGCATCCGACCGACGATTTGCAGGACTCGGCGTCCAAGAATTCGCAGGGCGTGTCGTTAGAAGTGATACCGCCGGCCGCCGACGGGGCATTTCGGGCGGTGTTTGAATCGAGCGCGGAAGCACTTCTGGTTTTGAACCGGGCTGGAACCGTCCAGCGCGCCAACCCGCGTGCCTGCGAATTGCTGCGATGCAAACGTGGCGGCTTGGCGGCGACGGAGCTTGCAATGCACTTGGCGCAACCGGCGCCGATGGAATTTGCGCATTGGTGCGCGTCACTGAGCGCGGCGAACGCGCCTTCGATCATAGACGGATTGCTCATCAGCGGTTTCCCCGTAAGGATCAGTTTCCGCGCCGCGCTGCCAGGCTCAAGCAATTTTCTCCTTTGCATCGAAGAAGGATCATTGGTGCAGCGCGCCGAAGGAAAGTGGCGTCAGCTGGAGGCGGAATTGACCACCGCGCTTGATTCGGTGCAAGCCGGCGCGATCTTGTTGAATCCCGCAGGCAGCATCCGGTTCATAAACGCGCGGTTCAGCCAGTATTTTGCGATGGATCACAGGCAGGTCCGTTCGCTCGAGGTCGTCGAAGATCTTCATGCCCTGATCGCGCCGCGATTTCGCACGCCCGAGACGTTCGCCGCACCGTGGCGAGCATTTGCCGCCGGGAGCGCGGAGCCGGGGCACGACGAGCTGGAAATGACACGGCCCACGCGCCGCGTTTTGGAACGATTTGCCCGTCCCGTGCAAGATAACGAAGGGCGCACGGTCGGCTGGCTGGAGCTTTATACCGATGTGACCGGCGAGCGCCAAATTCAATCCAAACTTCTACAGACGGAAAAAATGGCGGCGGTGGGCCAGCTGGTGTCCGGAATCGCGCACGAATTGAATAATCCTCTCACCGCGATTATGGGTTATGGGCAATTGTTGCTCGGCCACGGCCTTTCTCCGGAACAGTTTTCCGAGGCCAACAAAATATTTCAGGAAGCGGGGCGCGCGCGGCGGATCGTCAAAAATCTCCTGTACTTCGCGCGCGAAAATCAGCCCGAGCGCACGCGGGTGGACTTGAACGAAATCGTGGAGCGCACCTTGGCGCTGCGCAGCTATGAACTGAGAGTCGAGAACATCCTGGTGGAATGCGATCTCGCCGCGGACTTGCGGGAAACGATGGCGGACCCTTACCAATTGCAGCAGGTGGTGCTGAATCTGCTCATGAATGCGGAGCAGGCGTTGCTGCAAGATCGCGGCCAGGGACACGTGAGGATTCGCACTCGAACAGCAGGGGAAAATCGGATCGCCGTGGAAATATCCGACGATGGCCCAGGCATTCCCCGGGAAATTGCATCGCGCATTTTCGATCCATTTTTCACCACGAAACCTTCCGGGGTGGGTACGGGGCTGGGCCTTTCGATCGTGTACGGTATCGTGAAGCAACACGACGGAGAAGTGATGCTGGATACGCAGAACGGCGTGGGCGCCAACTTTATCGTCGAGCTTCCCGTGATCGCGGTTCCTGCCGCACAACGCAACGTAGAAATTCCGGAAACTCAAGAGCTAGCGATTCATGCTTCCAAAGGCAGGATTCTCGTGGTCGAAGACGAGCCGACCGTCGCTCAGCTGATCGTGGACGTCTTGCGCGAGGAAGGCCACCAGGTGGAGGCAGTGCTGGACAGTCGGGAAGGGTTGACGCGACTCTCGCGTGCTCGCTACGACCTCGTCATCTGCGATCTGCGGATGCCGCGCTTGGATGGTCCTGCTTTCTACGACGCGCTGGTGCGCGCCGGCAGCTCCGCGCAGGACCGTATTATGTTCGTCACGGGCGACACGCTCGCGCCCCGCACGCTGCAATTCCTGGAAAAAAGCGGCTTGCCGTATCTATCCAAGCCGTTTCTGGTGGAAGAACTGAAACTTGCGGTGAGTCGGCGCCTGGAGCGTAACCGCAATGCCGCGCAAACGGCCGGCAGCGCCGGTGCGCGCAAGAGGCAAACCACGAGCCGGAGATCGTGAGCCACATGCCCACGCAGATGCAAGAGAGAAAAGCCATGGCACCGTGCCGGACGCTGATCGGGATCGCCGATGCCGGGCTTGCCGCACGCTTGGCGCGCGAAATCGAAGGTGACCGTCCGCCGGAGTCCGTGCGGATCGCGCGGAGCCTTTCGCATCTGGTCGACCTGATGGACGAGTACTCGCCGCGCGTAATTCTTCTGGACGACCACCTGGTGCACGGTGCGCCGTTAATGGAACTGATACGGCAACTGACGGAAGGCGCTTCGGTTGTGCTACTGGCGGCACCGGAGCGTCAGGAGGAAGTGATTCGCCTGATCGCGGAGGGTGACCTCGAGTTCGTGGCCCGCGTGGAAGATTTTGTTCCGCTGGCGGCCAGCCTCGTGGAACGGCGCTTGCGCTGGGCCGCGCGCTCAGAATCGTCCTTGGGAGCACCGTGGGCCGGCATGCCGGAAGACATTGCCGAAATCTTTCGCCACGAAATCAATAACCCACTAACCGGAATCCTGGGCAACGCGGAATTGCTTCTCGCGCACGGCGCGCGGATGCCGGCCATGGATATGCAACGATTGCAAACCGTGGTGGAACTGGCAGTGCGGTTGCGTGAAACAATTCGCCGCCTCAGCGACGCGTGGGAAAGTCGCGCGCAGTCAGCTCGCGCGAGCTAGCGAACTCTAGCGAGCGTCCTTAATCAAGCGACAGCATCCGTGTAGCCTCGGGATCGAACGCGTTAGTTCAATCGTAAGCGTTCGCTTCAGGCCGTCTTGTGCCGAAGGGATGCAACTGCTAGGGGGGCTGCTATTTTGACTGCGGGTTTATCTCGTCTGTGAAAATGTCGTCGGTGTGAGCCCTGGCGATGGCGTGATCCAGACGGAACAGCAACTGTGCCAGGGACTCACCTTTCTGGCGTTTCAGCATGGCTAGGGTGTGGCGCCCCTCGTGAGCCACAGCGACACATTCGCTCAACGGAGGAATGATTCCGATAGTGATTCCGCCGTTTTCGAGGGTCTCTTCGATGTAGGGCAGCTCTGGGACTGTTGGTGGGAACGTTCGTGGCGGCGTCTTCGTTTAGGCCGCCTCTTGTTTGGGAAGCTGTAGACTTGCGGCGACGTTCCACGGGAGCAACTCCTCGATGCACTTGATCGGATGATCCGCAATACGGGACAACACGTTCCGTAGATAACTTTCGGGATCGATTCCGTTTAGCTTGGCACTGCCGACCAGGCTGTAGATCGCCGCGGCACTTTCTCCACCGCCATCGGAGCCCGCAAAAAGAAAGTTCTTTCTGCCCAGAGCCACGACCCGCAACGCTCGCTCTGCAGCATTATTGTCGATTTCGATGCCGCCGTCATCACAGAAGCGCAGCAGCGCTGCCCACCGTCCGAGTGCGTAGCGAACGGCCAGGGCCGTATCGGATTTTCGCGAGAGTTTCCCTAAGGTTTCCTCGAACCATTGTTTCAGCGATTCCAGCAACGGTCTGCTGCGCGTGTTGCGCACCTCACGCCGCTCGTCGGGCGGACGTCCTCGGATTTCTTTCTCGATGGCATACAACGCCGCGATGCGTTGCAAAGCCTCAGCTGCAACGGGGGATTTATGCGCAACCTCGAGATCGTAAAACTTTCTCCGTACGTGCGCCCAGCACGCCGCTTCCTGAATGCGGCCTGCTTCATAGATCTGATCAAAGCCCGCGTAACCATCTGCTTGCAGTGTGCCGGAAAAGTTGCTCAGGTGAGCTCGCGGATGTTCGCCCTTGCGATCCGGTGAATACGCGAACCACACCGCAGCTGGTGTGCTGTCTCCTGCGGGACGATCGTCGCGCACGTACGTCCACAGCCGCCCCGTTTTAGTTTTGCCCAACCCTGGGGCCAACACCGGAACTGGCGTGTCATCCGCGTGGAGTTTCCCCGCAGCCATCACGTGACGTCGCAACGCTTCGACCAGTGGCGCGAGCATTCGGCTGGATCCGCCAACCCACTCCGCCAGCGTGGAGCGATCCAACTCCACGCCTGCGCGAGCATAGATCTGCGACTGACGATAGAGAGGTAAGTGGTCACAGTATTTCGATACCAGCACGTGCGCTAGAAGCCCAGGGCCAGCAATGCTTCGCTCGATCGGTCGGCTCGGCGCTTCGGCCTGCACGATGCGATCGCAACACGCGCAAGCCAGCTTGGGACGAACGTACTGGATGACTTTGAGACTGGCCGGAACGTACTCCAGGATTTCCGAGACATCTTCGCCAAGATGTTTCAGCTTACCGCCACAGTCCGGACACGCTTCTTGCTTCGGAAGAACTTTTCGCACTTCCCGGGGCAAGTGATCGGGTAACGGTCGCCGTACAGGTCGTGCTGCCGCGGCGCTCACCGGAGCTGATACTTTTACCGCTGCTTTTTCTTTGCTTCGCCTTGCTTCCAGTTCTTCCAGCTGCAGTTCCAGTTGTTCGATCTGGTATTCCCGCTTCTCCGAAGAGCGGCCGAACTGCTGGCGACGCAGTTTCGCGATCAGTAGCTTCAAGTGTTCGATTTCCACGTCGCGCGAAGCGAGCTGCTCGCGCTGCGAAAGGATGAGGGACTTCAGTGCTTGGAAATCGAGTTGATCGAGATCAGGAAATGTAGTAGCATCCATTGCACGCGAACATACCGCACTTTTTTTACAGCATGATGAAAACGCATCAGAAAATTGCAAAAATCTTTTCTTTCACACCGCCATTTGTGGATCGTAGCTGCGTATCGGACGTCTCCAGTCGATTCCTTCAAGAAGCATCGATAACTGCGCGGGCGTTAGTGCCACCGTTCCACTCGTCGCTTGTGGCCAGAGGAATCTTCCTCGCTCCAGTCTTTTTGCAAAAAGACAAAGACCATCGCCGTCCCACCACAACATCTTGATTAGGTCTCCTCGCCGTCCGCGAAACACGAACACGTGACCCGAAAACGGATTCTCTTTGAGTGCCGTCTGCACCATCCCACTCAAGCCCGTGAATCCACGACGGAGATCGGTCACCCCTGCGGCGATCCAGATGCGCGTTCCCGCTGGTAGCCCGATCATCCGAGCAAACACTCGATCACTGTACGCAGCACCACCAGGTCTAGGTTCCCTGCTACGCGAAGAGTCCCTTGGGCGAGCTTGATCTCCATCGACCCGACAGCGAACGGCGAAGACCCGCAACCACTGCGCCCAGATTCACTCCGTGCGATGTCTGTCAAAGTTACAGGCAGGAGCTTGCTGGACAGGCTCTTTCCCAGCCGTCCTTCGCGATACTTCTTGCGCCAGTAAAACACTTGGTTGGCGTTGACGGCGTGCCGCCGCGCCACGCGCGCTACCGATGCGCCAGCCTCTAACGTCTCTTCGACGATTCGTCGCTTCTCTTCAATCGATCGCCGCCGTCTTGCTTCTCGCTTGAGTGTCCCATCAAGGTTGCCCTGCTCGGATGTGTCCACTTATCCCTCGTGGACACTTAGCGATGTGCCCACATCGGGCAGCATCCTTATTTACTCTCAATTCGTCTAGACGGTTCTCACCAGCCGCTTACGTTCAATCGGACGAGCGAAGTTATTTCGCGGCCTTCAGATAACGATCGAACCAGTCAATCGTGCGGCGAATCGCGTCAATCTGATTTTCCCGTTTCGCGAACCCGTGGCCTTCGTTCGAGTAGTAATGCGCGTCCACGGTCTTGCCGGAATCCTGCAGCGTCTTCACTACTTGCTCGGCTTCTTCTTTGGGTACGCGTATGTCATTGTCACCCTGCAACACCAGCAGCGGCGCCTTGGCGTTCTTGATGTAGGTAAGCGGAGAATCGGCGTCATAAATCGCGCGGTCCTTTTCGGGATCACCTAGCAGCGATTTTTCATATTGCTGCAGGAAGGGATCTTCGTGCTGAAGCATGGTGAGCCAGTTGATGATGCCGTATTCCTCGACTGCGGCGGCCCAAACGTCCGGCGTCTTGCCGATCGCCATCAGGGTCATGTACCCGCCGTAAGAGCCGCCGGTGATGCCGATCTTTTTGGAATCCACGTAGCCGGTGGCTTCCAGGAATTTCGCGCCGTAGACTTCATCCTGCAAATCGCCGCCGCCCAGATCTTTCGTGTTGGCTTTCTGAAAGTCCATTCCGTAACCGGTCGAGCCGCGGACATTGGGCGCGATGCAGATATATCCGCGAGTTACGAGTGCAATTACGGTGCGATTGAAATAGTCGGTGGTTTGACCGGTAGGGCCGCCGTGCGGCAGTACGATCGCGGGGTTCGAGCCATCGCGCTTCAAATTGAACGGCATCCAGACGAACGCGCTGATGATTTTTGCGTCGAAGCTGCGGTAATGCACCAATTGCGACGGAGGGATTTTCGCCGCGGTCAAGCTGGCGATTGCGGAATATGTTAACTGGCGCGGCTCGCGCTTCGCGATGTCGTACACCCACAAGTCCGCGGGCTGCGTGGAGCTCTGATGCTCGACGAGCAGCCGCCCTCCCAAGCGTGCAAAAGGTCCCGGATTACCCGAATAGCTGTTCAATCCGGGCTCGAGGTTGATCTTGCTGCCGTGGCGCGCGGCGGTGTCCGCCAGATACGCGTCCACGCGTCCGTCTTCGTTCACCGTGTAGGTAAACTGCTTGCCGTCCGGCGAATAGTCTCCGGCGTTGGCTTCCCACTTCAAATCGGTGACCCAGCTGAGCTTCTTGGTGGCCACATCAATTTCCACGACGTTCAAGTAGCCGCCAAGCCGGTCGGCGGAGACGAGCAGCGTTCGGCCATCGGGAGAAATCGAGGAGGCGATGGTGCGGCGATCGCCTTCGTGGGGCGTCAGATTTTCCTTTTCGCCGGTGGCGACGTCAATACGATAGGTGTCCGCGTCAGTAAATCCCGCGCTGAAGCGCGTCGAATAGAGATATTTGCCGTCGGGACTCCACATTCCGGCATTCCAGAGGTGGTCCTGGGTCTTTTCATTAGTGAGGTTGCGGACCGCGTGCGTGGTCCAATCCATCACGGCGACATCGGTGGAGGGCGATGTCTTGGGCTTGAACTGAATCGCTAGCAGTTTTCCATCGGGCGACCATTCGGGGCTAGTTTCGGAGATTTCCGGGGTGTTGCTCAGATTCACGACTTCGCCGCCGTTGCTGGGAATCGCGAAGAGGTCGTAAATTTCAGCGCCGCCGTGATCCGATTCAAAGACGATCCATTTCCCGTCGGGCGACCAAGCCGCGCCGGATTGGCGATCGTCGGACTGGCTTAGCTGGATCGGCCAACCGCCGGCAGCGCTCACTTTCCAGAGATTGTTCCGACCGGTGAGGTTGGTGGTGAAGACGACTTCTTTGCCGTCAGGCGACCAGGCACCGCCGCTGATGGAGCGCGTGTAAAAGAGATCGTCCACCGGAATCGGTGCCGCGCCCAAAGCCGGCAGCGACGCGATTGTTTTGGGGTCGGTGATCTCGCGGGTATCAGGAGAATCCGAAGCGAAGACCGTGAGCGCGCACATCAAGATGAATGCCAAGCGGCTGAATTTCACGAGCGTCTCCTCAGTGTGAGAAACGCGCCATGATAGGCCGCGATTGCGGAGGCAGTCAATGTGAGGTTCGCGGCGAGTGCACGGGTGATTGATGTCAGGTGGTAGTCAGTTTGCGGATTTCGCTTTGCCGTAGAGTGTGACTTTGCCGTCCACCACGACCGCGAGGTAACGGCCACCGTCGAGGAATTGCATCACGCGCTTGCCGGAGCGCGCGAGCTGAGCCCATCGTGATTTTGTTTTCGGGTTTTGTTCAATGCCACGTAACGCCCGGCCTTCGAATTTGAAATCAACTTGCCAGAGGTGACTGGTCGAAGTTCGCACGGCAGGGTACTTTACTCCATCAATTTCAGCAGTGCCGACGTGTTCGACCAGAATCTGCCGCCAGACCGAAACGAGAGTTTCTTCGAGCGTCATGCTAAGGCGATTGTAAACCAGGCGGGCGAGCGGAGACAGCGGGCGCGGGTCGTGGTATTCGCGCCGCTGCGAAAATACATCAGGGCGCCTGCAAATAGAAAAACAGCCGGGAAGCTAGGCTGAGGGACCCGAGCCTCCCGGCTTTCTCACCCATCTCCGCAGGGTCTGGGTAAGAAACTTTTAAGCGGCGGATTCGCCGCTGCGCATGAACTCGTAACGCTCGATGGCTGCTGCTACTCCCACTTCCCCCGAATTTTCGGGACTGGTCCGCAGCACGCGGCCGAGACAACGGACGCGTACAGGACCTGCTTGAGTGAGCTCGTGGGGCAAGGTCATGACGATTTCGACCGGCGCACCGCTCCTCAACCCTTTGGGCAAGTGAAAATAAAGGCCACGGGAACTGACTTCCCGCGATTCGGTTGCAGCTTCACCAACGACGCTCTCATCGGTCCAGCGAACAGTAAGCGGCAGCCGCATGAGGAAACGGCGGGTTGCACGTCGCTCTTTTAGAGCCACAGGACACTACCTCCCTAAGTACGCGCATAGAGTAGGGTCGGGGCTCCGCAGAACCAATAGAGCTAAAGCCTCAATTACGTAGGACTATTTTGGTACAGGGGTACTATACGTCGGCTTGCGGAAATTGATGAAAACAGACAGGTTACCTGAAAACCAAAAATCCTATTCTTCCGCGTGGGGCTTGCGGAAGGCTCGAAGCGTGTCAGCCAACGTGAGGATGCCTTCGAGCTTGGCGAGGTTGGCGCGATTGATCACGGGAAGCAACGGCCAATCGCCGATTTCCTGCAGCGCTTCCTCGAGCGTTTGATCGCGGAACAGGTACGGCAAGGGGCCCTTGGATTTGACGTGAATGGCAGTGGTTGTAGGAGAGGCATCGGGTGCGCGGCGCATCAATTCTTCACGATCAAGCAGCCACCATTCCCCTGGTTTCACGCGAAGCAAGAGAGCCGCTTCTGGATTCGCCTCGGCGCGGCGCGAGAGGTCGGCGAGTTGGTCCCCGGGCTCGCAGACGATCACGCCATCCGCGCGCATCGCGTCCTCCACAGCCAGCGCCATCATCTCGCGGCGCTCTTCCACCGACGGCAAAACCAGGCCTTCCTGACGGGCCAGCAGATCGAAGAGCGGCACCTTCTGGTAAGCGCGCGAGATGACGTAGGCAATCATGGTCGAAATGATGACCGGCAGGATCGCCGTGTAATTTCCGGATAGCTCGATGACCATGAAAACGGAGGTGATAGGCGTGCGCAAGAACCCAGCGAACAGCGTACCAATTCCCACGAGTGCGAATGTGCCGACGGTTCCGGTCACGATGGGGAAAAAGTGATGCTCGATCGCTCCGACGGCTCCGCCCAGCATCGCTCCGATGAAGAGAGTTGGCGCGAAAGTTCCGCCGGGAGTGCCGCTCAAAAATGAAAAGCCCGTGGCGAGCATTTTCAAGCCGGCGAGCAGCAAGAGCAGCTGCCAGGTGAATTGGCCGTGCATGGCCTGGTCCACGATCGCGTATCCGGCACCCATTACCTGCGGCAAGCGAATGCCGATTAGGCCGATTAGCAGGCCGGCCGCAGCCGGTTGGAAATACTGCGTCCAACTGGGAAGCGCCTGAATCTTGGGACGGGCATAGACGATCCATTTGAGGAGCAACAAGGAGACGCCGCCGCCGGCAACACCGAGAACGGCGTATGCGACCATCTCCCCCGGACCGGCCACGCGAAATGGCGGCACGCGAAAGAGCGACTCCGGTCCGAGGAACGCGCGCATGGTCACCACGCTGGACACCGCGGCCAACACAATCGCGCCGAGCGCGCCTGCGCTCCAGGTTCCGATCACCTCTTCGACAACGAAGAGTACTGCTGAAATTGGCGCGTTGAAAGCCGCAGCCAAGCCCGCCGCAGCTCCGACGGGCGCGATCAAGCGCAACTTTTCGGTGGACAAACGAAGGCTGCGGCCGATCAATGAAGCGATGCCGGCGCCCATCTGCAGCGAAGGGTCTTCGGGACCCAAAGATTGTCCGCTGCCGATCGCGATCGCGCACGTCACAAACTTTCCGATGACCGTCACAAACGGCACGTAGCCATTCGAAATGTAAACTGCTGCTTTGGTGTGATTCACTCCGCTGCCACGAACGCCCGGAAACACGTGGATCGCCAGCACGGCCGCAACAAGACCGGCGAGTACCGGCGCAAGGACGACTCGCGGAAATGATGGGTACAACGACGGTCCCAGCAGCGTAATTTGCGTCCAATCAATCGCCAGGCGGAAACAGACAACGGCAAGCCCCGAAAAGATTCCAATGAGCACCGCAAGCAGGAGGAATAACCGATCCTCCCGCATAATGAAAATCTTTGCGGTCCAGGCTTCCCAGCGAGTGCGGAAACTGCTGCGCGCCGGGAACGGGCTACCTACAGTGGTGGCGTCCTCGGGCGGTGCGGGGGCCGTAACGAGGGCCGGTGCGGGGATTTCGCTCAACGGTTCACCACGGAAGTGCTGCGCCCGAGCAGCCAAAGCGCGCGATCGTCGCCTTGGGGCTCGCCGCAGGATTTTGCGGCGGCGTTTTCCACGCCAAATACGAATTCCATCGAGGCATCCAGGCGCTCCGGAAAGCGTTCGAGGTCGCGCTGGGTCCAATCGCTTTGCGTGCGCTGGAATTGCGCCCAAAGGATCTGAAGATCGGTGCGAGGAGGCGTTTCTAGCAAGGATTCTCCGTTTTGCCGCGCGCAATTCTGAAGTCGAGTCTGAGCCAGCGTCAGAGCGTCTGTGGCGCGCAGGGCTTTGTTTTTTGCAGATAGGCCCGCGACGAACGGGTCCACCGCGAGCACGCGCCGCGACATGTCGTAAGAGCTTGCGAGATCCGGGGCGTCACGGCGTTCGCGGGGCAAGCGGTTGAAATATTGCAATGCATCGGAATACTGGCCGAGCTCGAATGCCGTCTTCGCGGCGCCTGCCAGCGCCTCTTCGTCATAGCGGTCGGTCGAGAGCAAATCGCGATACAGTTCCTGGGCGCGAGTCCACTGCTGGGTGCGCAAGAGGAGCTGGCCCACGATTTTCAAGCGTTGCACGTCGTTCGGCGGAGTGTTTTCCTCCAGCGCGATCACTTCGGGGGTGGCCTGCTTCACGAATCCGTGATCCAACAGGAATTCGCACAGCTCCTTGCGAATCTGCCAGCGTGTGGCGATAGGATCGGCGTCCCATTCGCCATAAATCGCGCCTTGGTAGTAACGCACCGCATCCGCCGTCTGATTATTCTGCGCAGCGACACGCGCCAGTTCCAGATTGACTTCACCTCTTCCGGGCGATTCGGAGAGAAGATTCAGCAGGTAGGCGCGCGCTTCGTTCCCGCGGCCCGCGGCGGCCAGCGCCGTGGCCAGGGAAAATTGGAAGCGCGTGTTGGACGGGTTATAGACGAGCGCGTTGCGATAGTCAGTGAGGGCCCCAGGGACGTTCCCTGCTTGCATGTCCCGCTCGCCCTGCGCAAACCAGCCGTCGGCGAGTTGGTGAACCTGTTTGTGGTACATGCGCGACAAAAACGCGGTGATCACCACCAGAAGCAATAGCGACAGCACGCAAAGGAGAAAGACGAGCTCGCGCGAATAAATTCGCGGGGAATGTTCCGGTAAACTGGCGTCGGTGGTAGCGCTCATGCCGAAATTCGCAAACTACAGAATACTCTAGAAGGTTTCGTTGCGGAAAGAACCGGATGAAAAAATTTCCAGGAGCGTTTGAAAATGCGTGCGAAGCAGATCCACTATTTTAAAAGTTCCGCGGCCGCGAGCGCATAAATTGCGGCGCACTCCGTCACCTTTCGCAAATCCAAGTATTCGTTTGGTCCATGCGCTACGGTGAGAAGTCCGGGGCCGTAGGCGTAAGCGGGAATACCTTGCGCGGAATAGAAGCGAGTTTCGAGCAGCCCGGGGCATATTTCGAAGATCGGAGAATTGCCGGTTACTGCTTCCGCGCTGCAAGACAGCGCTTTCGCGGCCGCTTCGTCCTCGCCACTCGCGGCTGAACTCCCTTCCTGCAAAAGATCCCATTCCAAGGGAATTCCGTCGTGCCGGCATTCTTCGAGGACTCCAAGCAGCTTGGCCTTCTCTTCTTCGAGGTTTTCCTCGGGATTGATGCGGCGGTCAACTGTGAACCAGCACTCGTCGGGCACGACGTTGAAGTTGGAACCGCTGCCGCTTCGCCCGCCCAGCATCAGAATCGAGTGGCGGGTTTGATCGGCGCTAACTTTACTGGCAGTTTGGCGCTGCTCCACTTCGTGTTTCAGCCGTTGCAGGCGCTCGACGACGCGATGCATACGCTCAAATGCGTTTTCTCCTTGGTGCTGCAAGCCGACGTGAGCTGATTTTCCTAAGACGCGGACACGCAGCGAAATCGCACCGCGATTTGCGTTCCACACAACGCCACCGGTCGGCTCTGCTGTGAGCATCGCGATGCCGTCTTGTCCAAGCCGGCCTTCGCGCGCCAGCCACGCTGAGCCGCGAGCTCCTCCCGTCTCTTCGTCAGGAACCAATACGAGGCCGATCCTTCCGCTCAACGGCGCGCCACAGCTTCTTAATGCGAGCATCGCAAAGAGCATGGCGACGATTCCGCCCTTCATGTCGCAGGAGCCGCGACCGAACATGAAATGCTCTTTGCGAATCGGGAGAAACTGCTCCGCGGATTGCGCCGGGACAACATCGTAGTGGCCATGGAAATAGACTGTCGGCCGGCCTTCGCCCAAGTTTGCGAGCAGGCAGGCGGGATCGTCAGCGGTCTTGCTTTTCAGGCCGGCAGGCTCGAGTCGCTTGCAGTCGAGATCGAATTGACGGATGCGTGCCTCAAGTAGGTCGGCGCAAGTCCGGTAATTCTTTCCCGGCGGATTTTCTATGGGGATCGCGACAAGCTCCGCGAGAAACGCAGCCATCTCCTCGGTTCGTTGCTGTAGCCAGGGGAGAATCGTGGCAGCTAGTGGCGGGCTACTTTCAGATCGTTGGTTCATCAATCTCGATACTAGAATCCCGTCGCAGCGAGGCAAGCTCCATATTGGTAGATGCGAAGACTGAGTTCGGGCGGGTGGACGGGATACGAAGCGGCTACGTCTGATCTATAAGGCGGTGATGGATAGCGTAGAGAGCGAGTTCGAGACGGTCGGAAACTCCGAGTTTATCGAAAATATTGTGCAGGTGATTTTTCACCGTTTGTTCGCTGATGAAGAGTTTTTCGCCGATTTCGCGGTTGCGGAAGCCTTGCGCGACAAGCTGAACGATTTCTTTTTCGCGGTCGCTCAGCAGCGGCTTTTCGCGGCGTTGGCCGGACTCCGCCGATTTCTTGAAAGCGTCAATCACTTCCGCGGTCATGCGGTTATCGAGCCAGATCTCGCCGTCGGAAACCTTGCGGATACTTTTCACCAGCAAGTCGCTGGCGGATTGCTTGAGCACCACGCCGCGAGCACCCAGGCGCATGGCGCGGACCACGTCGCGATCATCTTCGGCGGCGGTGAGCACGATCACGCGGGTCGGCAGCGAATCAAAATTGACCTCTTCGAGCACGCCCAAGCCATCCTTCTCCGGCATGCGCAAATCCAGCAGCAGAATGTCCGGCTTCAGCTTCGAAAGCATTTTTACGCATTCGGTGCCGTTGGAAGCCTCGCCGACAATCTGAATTTCGTCGGCTGCCTCCAATAGCTTGCGGAGACCATCCCGGAAAATGGCGTGGTCGTCCGCGACCAGGATGCGAATCACCTGTTTAGCTTTCGTCATTTCAATTCAGTGGGATTTCTACCGTCAGACGCGCCCCGTGCCCGGGATTCGATTCCACCGTCAGCGTCCCGCCCACGCCCCGTGTTCTTTCCTTGATCGAAATTGGCCCGAGTCGCAGCCGGTCCAACTCTTCGCTGCTGTAGCGCCCTGAAAAGCTGAATCCACGCCCGTTATCGTCAACAACGAGCGAAACTTTCGCCTCATCTTGCCCTAGTTTTACCACGACGTGACTGGCCTTGGCATGCTTTTTTATGTTGTTGAGCGACTCACGATATATCTGGAACAGTTCCCTGCATATACGATCGGGCAACCGCAAATTGCGGTCCTCGATGAACAAATCCACCGCCAGGCCCGAAGCATTGCGGAAGCGCTCCGCGAAACCCAGCATCAGTTCGCGCATGTCCGCGCTTTCAACCCGCAACGGCCGAAGGTCTGTAACCATCCTACGCAATTCTTCGCTTTCCTGCTGAATCGTTTTTTGCAAAGTTTCCAACTCTTGACCTGCCTGCTCCGGGGTCCAAGGAAACTTGTGGCGCAGGACGTCCAGCTGGATATTCAGGCTTAGCAGGGTTTGCAGGATTCCGTCGTGGAGGTCGCGAGACATACGGCTGCGCTCGGACTCGACCGCGCGGGCGCGCAGGTGGCGCATCAGAAAGACGTTCTCTAGCGGCGGCCCTACGTGCCGGACAATTTGCTCGAGCCAGCGCAGATCGCCGGTAGTGAATTTTCGGTGCGATTCCTGCGGATTGATCAGCAGGACGCGGCCTGCAGGCCGTCCGCCGGCGTCAATCGTCACTGCCAGCATGGTGCGCACGCCGAATTCCGCGCGTGTGGAATCGGGCGGGGCGTGCAGCTCGCGGTACGGCTGGCCGCTGCGGCGGTCCCAGCCAAAGCCATTGCCGGTTCCATTGCCGTTCCTGTACTCCCAACATAGCGACACTTCGAAGGCGTCAGTCAGAAACGTGTCGGAACGGCTGAGCGGAAGAGTTTCCGGGCCACCGGGCTCGCGCTCATTGGGGTGAATCTTCCAGACGAAGAGGCGCTCGAGTTCTTCGTCGCGAATCGCGAGGCAAGCCTGTTCGCACTGAAACGCCAGTGCGATTTCGCCGAGGGCCTGGCGGACTGATTCGGTCAATCCTCGATCAAATTGCAGGAGGCGGGTGATCTTCTCGAGGAATTGGCGGCGCTCCAGATGCTCGCGCTCGCGGGCGCCCAAGAATCCCATGCCCAAACCCGAAATCGCAGTACCGAGTCCGATCGAAAGCCAGTGACCCACGCCGTGCCAGCCAAACGAATCGCTCGCGGCGAAGCGCAAGATGAGTCCCACGGCGGCTACGCTCACAAAAACCAGCATCGCGCGCGAGCTGCCTTGGGTAGCCAGCGCAAAAACCACGAATAGAAAGAGAAACCACCACGCGGAAATTGATGGCGTCAGGAAAAGAAATACCGCCAGTGCCACGAAGTCCGCCACCAGGGGGATGTTGAAATTCATCTCGCTGGAGAGGCGTTCATAGAGCCAGATCGCCAGTGCGACCAGCAGATAAACCGCGAGAAAGATTGCGGCTGCCGTGCGCGAGGGCGCCTGCGACATTTCGAGCAGGTCCATCAGTGCGAGAGCCACGAGAATGGCTCGAGCCAGGGTGACCTGGCGGTCCAAGTACAGGCGTTCGGCGCTATCGAGAGGCATCGTGGCGGGGCGACTGCCTCTAAAAGTCTAGCAAGCGGAAGGCGCGGCGCAACCGCGTGTCCTCTTCTGGTTATCGTCGTGGTGGAACTGGCGCACGAGAAGATTTCCACAGCCGGGTACCATGTGCAGGAGTTGACAGCAGGTGCATAATCGCTTGTACCGATTGGCACCACTTGGGGGTTCTCCGGCTTGGCGCAGCGCTATACGCGAGGTGAAGTTGGGCGCATTCTGGGGCTAGAGCCGAGCCGTCTTCGCTACTGGGAACGATTGCGGCTGGTGCGGCCGCAGGCGCGGTGGGGCGAGCGCTTTTACAGTTTTGGCGACCTGGTTGCCGTGCGCTCCATCCAGAACCTGACGCAACACCGCGTTCCGGCGCGCCGTGTGCGACGCGCCATCGCGTTAATCGAGAAACAATTTGGCGAGCGCGGACGGCCCGTGCAGGAACTGCGACTGGTGAAATTGGGCAGCGATGTACACGTGGTGCCATCCGGATCCGAAACGCCGTTTAATCCCTTCTTGCGACAATGGGCTTTCCCTTTTGATGTACCGGCGCAGCCCGCGAAATTGCACGCGATGACCGGGCCCACGCCCGAGGATTTCTTCCAATCGGCGCTGGATTGCGAAGCGCGCAGCGAGACTTTGCCCGAAGCGATCGAGAATTACCAACGCGTGGTGGAACTCGCACCGAACTGGATCGAAGCGCACATAAATCTCGGCGTGGCTTACTATCAATTGGGGCAGCTTTCCGACGCGCGCGACGCTTTCCTCACCGCAGTGCAGATTGATCCACTGAACGGAATCTCCCGCTACAACCTTGGGTGCACACTCGAAGAATTGGGCGAGCTCGATTTGGCGATTGACCATTTGCGACGCGCGGCGCGAGCCATGCCTTCTCATCCCGACGTGCATTTCAATCTTGCGCTGGCTTATGAGAAGCGCGGGGAACATCGGGCAGCCCACGACCATTGGGTACTCTATTTGCGCTACGCGCCGAGCGGACCGTGGGCCGAGCAGGCTCGCGCGCGCCTGCGCCAACCGTCTGGCAAGCGCAAACGCACCGCTCCCATTCCTTTTCGTCGGCCAAGTTGAAATCCGCTGATTCTCGAAAGGATTCCCGATGTCATTGCGATGGCTGGCGTATGCCGGCGTTATTCTCTGGATGCTTATGATGACGCTGTCTTCGAAATCTGCGCAAACGAGATCATCCGCAGCTAATTCGCCGAGCGCTGCAGCGCAGAAATTCGCCGTCCTCAGCGATCAGTTCATGAAGGAATCGCTGGTGCTTTCGCCGACAGGCGCTTCCGCGGCCGGCTACCATGTACATCACGACGCCACGACGGGCAGGGAGATCGAGCTCGACGCGCTGTTGGACGATATGAGCCTGGAATCGATCGCGAAGCAGCGCGCATTCTACGCCGAGTGGCGCGAACGTTTTCGCACCGAAACACCGCCTTCGGCTTTGGACGCGGAAGACGCCGCCGATTGGCAGCTCGTTGACGATCAGATCGGTCTTAACCTGCTGGAATTCGACAAGATTCAGAGTTACCGGCACAACCCGACGGTTGTCGTGGAGTTGATCGGGAACGCTCTGTTCCTTCCACTCACACAAACCTACGCCTCGCACGATGAGCGCGTAGGACAAGTGCTCTCGCGCGTGCGGCAGATTCCACGCCTGTTGGATCAAGTGAAGCCTTATCTGACGGACGCGGACCCGATTTGGGTGAGCACGGCTGTGGATGAGAACGCTGGCAATGTTGACCTGATCGAAAATACGCTGGCCCAGGAAATCCCAGCGGGGTCATCGCTGAAAGCGCAGTACGACGATGTGGCACCTCCCGCCATAGCAGCTTTGAACGATTTTTCGCATTGGCTGCAGAACGATCTGGCGAAACGCCCTTCGAAGCTGACCTGGCGGCTGGGCAAGGAACTCTACGATCAGAAATTCAAACTGGTGATGGAAACTCCGGTGACGCCGGAAGAAGTCCTGACCGACGCGGAGCGCGATATGAAATCGGTCCGCGCGGAAATGCTGCAAATCGCGCTCCCTTTGCACGCGAAAATGTACCCCGATCATAGCGATCATGCTGACTTGGGCGTTCACGAACGGGAAAACCTGATTATTGGCGAAGTGCTGCAGAAAATATCGGATCAACATCCGCGTCGCGATCAATTGCAGCAGACGATCGAAGCCGATCTCGCGGGCATCACGCAATTTATTCGCGAGAAGAAAATAGTGTCGCTCAGCTCGCGCGACAACCTGAAAGTGATACCGACTCCGCCGTTCGAACGCGGCATTTACTCCGTAGCGGGATTTCACAGTGCCCCGCCGCTGGAACCGCAGGCGGAAGCCGAATACTGGGTGACGCCGATTGACCCCAAAATGTCCGACGCCAAGGCCGAATCGAAGCTGCGCGAATACAATGATTTCACCTTGCAGTGGCTCAGCATTCACGAAGCGCTTCCGGGGCATTACGTCCAGTTCGAGCATCTCAATAATATTCAGCCGGAGCGGAGGCGCCTGCTGCGTTCGCTCTACGCGAATGGCGCATATGTGGAAGGCTGGGCCGAGTACATCGCGCAAGTGATGATGGACGAAGGTTTCTTGAACAACGATCCGCGCTTCCGCATGGTGATGCGCAAGATTCGGCTGCGCGTGATTTCCAACGCGATCCTGGACATCAAAATGCACACGATGGACATGACTGACCAGCAAGCGCTGGATCTGATGACGAAGGAGTCGTTCCAAACGCAGGCAGAAGCGGAAGGAAAGTTGCAGCGCGTGAAACTGAGCTCGACCCAGCTACCGACCTATTACGTGGGGATTCGCGAGTGGTTCGCGCTGCGCCAGAAATACCAAGCGGCAGCTGGAAAAAATTTCGACCTGCTCAAATTTCACGACCTGGTTCTGGATGAAGGACCGCTGCCTGTGCCGGTGGTCGAAAAGCTCGTAATGCCAACCGCGAAGCCCTAGATGGGCCGCGCACCAGACTTCAGAAAGAAAACCCCGCCTGGAGATATATTTGGCGGTTCGCCGCATTCGATGAAAACGGTCCTCCCGCCAGCTCGTTGGACACTCCGAAATATCTGGCATTAAAAGATGCATCGCCCCCGAGCGTCGGCGGCGGATTCAGGACCGCGCTGGGATTCGCCAGGTTCACGTCGTTGAAGACGTTGCGTGCGTTGACGCTCAGGGTGATGCTGTAGCGCTTCGCCGAACTATTGCCGCCGAACATAACCGCCCCGCCGAACGGATTCGAGCCGCCGCCTCGTCCGCCGCCGTGATGCATGCCGCCCTGCTGGGGGCCGCCGCCTGAACCTTTATTTTCCGGCCCGAAATTGAACGTCTTCGAAAGCCGCACATTCAGAGTGAAACGGCTGGGGCCGGTGAAGTCATTAATCGGAATGGGAGTCGCATTCACACCCGGTACCGTATTGTAAGTGGCGAATCCAGGAACGGTCACGATGGGACCACCCGCCGTCGCACTTGAAAACGAAGGCCGCTGGTTGAATTGCGAGCTGCCGATCAAATCCTGGCTCAACGTGACGTTATATGGCGAGCCAGAACTGGCAATCATGAACGGGCTGAAACGCAGTCGCCACGGCAGGGCGATGGATCCGCCCAAAAAGAAGCGGTTGCGTGCGTCGAATGAAGCGCGGCCGTAATCCTGCATGATATTGAACGGATTCGACGGAAAACTGTCCGCGCCGGAAGTATCGCTTTTCGCATAGTTCAGCACGTAGTAGGCGAACAGCGTCGCTTTCGAACCTGCCATGACGCGGCTTTGTACGAACAGCTGGTTTTGGCGAAAGATCGCGTTTGACTGATATTCATAAATGTTTTCGTTCGGAATCGGGCGGACCGCGGCTGCGGGATTCAAATAATACGGATAAAAATCGTTCAGGTTGGTGGGCGCGTTGATGTTGTTGGTGAGGAATTGATCGTTCCCGACTGAATTCAAGTACGAAACGCTCAAGTTCGTGACCCTGTTAATTTGCCTTTCGAGGCTGACAGCGGTTTGCGCGATGTACGGAGCGTGCAGATTTGGGTTCGGCTGATACACCGTGAGCAGCGACGTTGGAGTGGGCGTAAGGAGCGGAGGCGCCGAAGGATTAGGATTGAAAAAGACCGGGCTGGGAACCACGTAATCAGCCAAATTCAGCCCGCTCAAGCGAGCCTGCTGCAGAACGTAGTCGGTCTTGAAGCGGTCGTAGAAAATTCCAAAGCCGGCCCGCAAGACGGTCTTGGGAGCTGCTGTTCCGCCGCCTCCGAGTCCCCACGCAAAGCCCAGACGCGGCGCCCAATCCGCGTGGTCGTTGATGTTGTTCTGCGATTCAAATCGCAATCCGTAGCTGAGAGTAATGTTCGGACGCACGCGCCAGTCGTCCTCCACGTACAAACCAACGTCAACCTGGGAAACGTGTACGAAAGGATTCGCGGCCAGCGTGGTGTTGGACGGGTTTGCGGTGACCGTGAACTGGTTCGCCGAGGGAGTGCCTTGTAGCGTCGCTATGTAGGCGTCGAGCGACGGAAAGACGTACGTTCCATTGAATCCGTCCGTAGAGTAATTGCCGTCGGTTGCACCACGCAGGCGCACGCCGAATTTCAGGAAATGCTTTGTGAACTGGACGGAGGTGTAATTCTGGAATTCGTACTGGTTGGTGTTGTCGCTGACGGCTCCGCCGCTGTAGCCGCCGCCCGTGAAAGCCAAGGGCACGATGATGCTGGGCGCGGTGCTGTTCGGGGTTTGAGAGCTTTCGTCGCGGAGGTACTGAAAGCGCGTTTCGTTGACGACTTTGGTGCCAAAAATCTGGGTGTCGCCGATTTGGACGGTCTGCTCGGTCTCAAGCGAATTGTAGCCTTGCGAAGGCAGGGAGAATCCATTGACTCCGTCGTTCGTTTCTTGATTTCGATAATATTGATAGCGCACGGTGAGCGTGTTGTTTTTCGTGAGCGCGTAATCCAGGCGCGGACCGATGTTGTAACGCGTCCTGGGATGGGCGACCGCCGCGCTGAACGGTTCTACCGCGAATGTCGTGGGGTCCACGATCTGTGCGTTCACGATGCCGAGATCGTGGATATCGCGAATATCTGTGGTGAAAAAAAACGAAGCTTTCTTGCTGAGCGGCCCGCCGAGGTTGCCGCTGTATTGCGTCGAATAATATCCGGGATACGGCGTACCCGCAGCGTCCTGGGAGACGAAAAAAGGATTCTTGGAGTTAAAGGCCGAATCATTGGCGTTCACTGAAAATCCGCCATGCCACTTGTCCGAGCCGGGCTTGGTGAAGACTTCGATGCGTCCGTAACCGACCTTGTCGTATTCAGCTGAAAACGGATTTTGATTGATGCGGATTTCGCGGATCGCGGATTTCGGAGGAAGTTGCCCGGCGGTGAAGCCGTCAATATAAAATTGCCCGCCGTTCGGTCCCGCGGACGGTCCCGCGAGCGCCGTCAAATCGGTCTGCAGTTCATCCGGATCGTCAGGGAGCGCGTCGAGTGCCGCGCCATTGAGTACGATCGAGCCGGCATTATTCGTGGGACTGACGTCCACGGCGCCGGGCTGCTCCGTCACCGTCACTTGCTGCTGCTCTTCTTCGATGGTCAGCGAGATTTCGAGGTCTTGGACCTGCCCGGCGGCGACTTGGACGGCTTCATTCTTGTACAGCGCAAAACCTTTGGCGATCACTTCCACCGTGTACTTTCCCGGGGCAAGCCCTTTCAATTCGAAAACGCCATCGCGATTGGTGGTGGCCGCCAACGTTTTTCCGTCCGGAGTTGTCACCACGGCGGACGCGCCCACCACTGCGGCTGCGGAGGGATCGGTGACTTGACCGCGGATCGTTCCCACGCCAGTTTGCGCGGGTGACGCAGCGGCCAGAATGAAACCGAGAAAAGCAATTGTGGCTATTCGTGTAGCGTACGGGAAGCCCCGGGTTCTCATCCAATCTCCTGAGTGGTCTTAGCGCTCGGTTCGTAAAGCGCGATTTATTGCGTACCACCTGCGGCGTCGCCGGCTGGCGCGCCAAGACTCCATGGCGAGAGGATCATCGCTTGGCTCGAATTGCCGGCAGGCGCCGCTGCCAGAATCGGCTCGACGCCCCCCAGCAAAGTGATAGCTGTGACGCCGGATGAATCGGTCCCCTGGGTGGAAACAACCATGATGGCGTCGCCCTTCTGAAAATCACCGAGCGTGGCTGCGGGCAACCGGTTTACGATTTGTTGGAAGTCGGCGCGACCGCCGCCCATACCGCCTGGGCGCTGCCCGCCATTCGGAGTTGCCGCAGTGGCGCCTGGTGCGCCTTCGCGCGCAACTGTCGGTGATGAGTTCGGTGCGGCTCCCGCCGCGCCTCCCTTCAGACGAAACGCAATGAACTGGGCCATTCTGTCGGGTAGTTTGCGCAGTTGCGACTGGCCGGTAACTTTCACGACGACCGGATTTTTCGTGATCAGGTCCGTCAAAGCGATCGTGCCGGCACTGGAATCCACCGAAGTAATAATTCCCGCAATATTTCGAAAAGTTCCCCAAACAATTTCATCCGCTTGAAATTCAGCGCCGTCCGCGCTCCTGGTTCCGCGCGCGCGAAGCTGGTCTCCCGGCTTGATTTGGTCGAGCGGTGCCGGCTTCGCATCGTCGAATTTCACCGAGTCTGGCGCGTAGCATCGCAAGATGGTGCTCTTCGTAGTGTGAATTGCGATGGTCTTCGCGGCGGCACCGGCGCCCGTTGAAACTGTGACCGTGGCGGTGTCCGCATCAACCGCGCTCACCAGGCCACCGATTCCCCGCTTTTGCCAGTCTTCGCGCTCCTGCGATTGTTTGGCCGCGACGTTCGTGGCTTTCATGGCAATAATGCCGACGGCCGTAGGAGTCTTCGCGTCGGGCGACGGTCGGCTGCGGACCAGGATGCGGTCGCCGGGTTGCAAGTCCGCCAAATGAATCGTGACGGCTGATTTCAAATCTTTCTGGCCGGGAGCGACCTGCACGATCTTGGTGATGTCTTGCACAGTCACCGTAACTTCTGCTCCTGCATCCGAGGTGAGAGTGAGCGTACTGCCGTTGATCGCCTTCACCGTACCTACTTGCTGAGTGATCGGGCTTTGCGTTTGCGCTTGGGCCGGTGTTGCATCTCGTGGAGCCGGCCGAGCGGACAAGTTCCGCGCTGGAATCGCGGCCAACGCGATGACCAAGATTGAATTTGAAATGGCTCGGTTCATGAAACGCATCGAATGCTCCCGAAATACCGCCCACTTCCCGTATGATTCCACAACAATGCGACACAACGATTGTAGCCGTACTTGTCGGCCAGGCGGCAATGCGACCATCTCCGTCACGTTTTAGACGTAACTAGGGGGTGAAAACGTTTCCTGTTCTTTCCGCGGCGATCCCAGCAGCGCAGAGACCCGGGCTCTTTTTGGCTGCAGCTGCGGATGCGGTTGCCAGCCGCTTGGGATGGTGTAAACTAGGGAAACCGTTCCGTGGTGAGCGTAGCTCAGCTGGTAGAGCATCGGTCTGTGGCTGCAATCGTCAGGTTCCAGTACGGCAGGAAACAAAGAGATTATTAGACTTGTCGCTCGCCTAAGTCCTTAATCCCCGCGGATCAATCATAAAAATGGTATACCAAAATAGTATCCGCTTTTACGAAGATGCAGTGCGATCTTTCGCGGACCTTTCGTGTTCTATTCCGAGGAGAATACCCAAGGCTACAGCACATGTTATTTCAGGTTTTTCGGGTGTCTGCGGGCCGCTATCTCTCAGGATGGCGTCCCAGATGCGGTCGCCATTCACCAATCTAAATTGGTATTCAAATTCGCAAAGTTTACCGGCGATCTGAAAATCCTCGTCAGTAATACCGCGGTCCACAAGCCAATCGTGCATTCCTCCGGGTAAGGACTCCTCAACTGATTTCCCACCCATGGCATTCCTCCCATCAGGCGCGCGTAGGTTTCGCGTCGATACACGTGTCACGATTTCTTTTTACCCTTCCGACCCTTCGGTACGAGGGCTTTTTTGGCGCGCGGAGCTGCAATTTGCTGCGCCGTTTCGTCGGGCGCTTGCGGCAGGGCGTCAAGGGCCAGCGTGGGGTTAGGTTCAGCTTTCGGTCGTGGCTCCGCAGCGGGTTGAGGGTTGTAGATCTTGGTTTCGAACTTACTGATTACCGTCAGTGTGATGCCCGCCTCCAAAATCTTCGATTGGACTTCTGCCTCGGTTTTCGCCTGCATAAGACTTCTAGCAAGAACGATGAATTCACTCGGCGAGATTTCGGAAGTCTCCAGTTCCAGTTCACCGAGTTTGGCTTTTATCTTCTTTCCATTTTGCGGTTTGAGCCAACTCTTCAACGCATCATAGATAAAATTGGCAATGATGCCCCCGGCAGCCCCAACGACCAAGTCGTGGAGCACCGGGTTTTGTAAAATTTCGTTTGCGATTCGAAGAAGTTCGGCGGGGCCCGCCGGCGGGTTTTCGGGATATGAATAAGTCTTTAACGGTGTCGCTCTACGTTGCCAGATTGACGCGGCGACTAACGGGGCCCATCGCTCACCACTTGCTTGATTGCTTAGGCCGATCGGACGAGCGATTTTCTCGATGACTTTTAGATTCTGCGGCAGCGCGTCCGGGAAAGAGATCCAGATTCGTAGCGGTAAGCCTCGATTTAGCGAGATTTCCTGCAATCTGTGGAATAACTTTCCGCCGTGGCCGGATCTTCGATATTCGGGACGGACGAATAATTCTTCGATTTCCAGATTGGCCCGAGTTTCCAGCGCTGAAGCCCATGCAACGCGATTGTCGTCTTCGTCCAAAATCTCAAGCCAATGCAAAATCGATCCGTCCGTGTCCTCGAATGTCGATTGTCTCGGTGGTCTGGGGAAAGCCCCTTTCAATGCGGAATCTGCCTCGAATTCGGAGATGTATACCCACGCTTCCCACCAAGTCGCCGCCAAGGTCGTAGCACCGATGATTCCATAACCGTTCCGTCCCCAATTTGGCCACGAGTTGTGAAACGTAAATTCATTCCGCTGTGGGTCATAGCTCACAAGGGAAATCATGTGCGTCGAAACGGTGAGATCCGTTGGAGACGGCGCGGGGATTCGACCCTCGGGCGGGTTTGCCCATTTTTCGTTGATGTCAAGACTGACGCTCACGAGTGGCTCGCCCGAGAGCAGAATGCGCTTGCAGTCGTCAATGGTGCGAACACGCTTGTACGGAACGTAACGATAGTTTTTTGCAACACCGTCGATGCCTGCGGGTTCAGTCGAAGGCCAAACTGCATCAGGCAAAGGATAGGGCCAATTTTCTACCGGCGGCTGGCCCCACCCATAGCTAATACGACGTTGGGTGATCGGCCACACTCCGGTTTGCCGGCCACCCGGAAACGTCCCCTCCAACTGCCGCGCCCGCACGAATCCATACTGAATGCTCGGAAAATAGCCATGCATGGCGCAATCGTACCAGCAAAGGTTCTCAATAACACATTAGACTTTCGCTTTTTGTACGCCTCGGTTAAAATCCACCCATGGGATACGGATCATTTGACGCGGAACTGTTTCGGCGCCAGTTGACGAATTACACCGAGGCGGAGCTAATCAAATTAGGGAGATCGTGTTCCTCGGCCGCATCCCGTTGGCTGGATCCCATGACGCAACAACTCAATGCGTCGAAGTACGAGCTGTGCAAGCAGGAATGGCGACGAAGACACCGAAAGGCACCGATAGGAGGAGATTGAAATGCACGCCATCGTTAGACCATTTCGGATTGATATAGAAGGTTCCAATGGCGTTCCCAAGGATTCATGGGAACCCTTGTTGGATGAACTGAAAGCGGTTCACACGCCTGGGCTCACACCAACCGGCAAACGAATGATGGTTGCATTGGGTCCAAGCGGACGCATCGATGCGTTCATTTATAGGACCGGGATGCCGGACGCAGATGTAGTCCGAGTGCTGGAAAAGTACGGAATTGATGCGCGCACCGAAGCCGATCTCGTGAAAATGCGCCCTCTCGGCTGATATTCGCTAGGCGAGTTCGCCGTCAGGCGGTCCGTTTGCCGTACAAAATGACTTTCCCGTCCGCTACGACAGCAACGTACCGACCGCCTTGAATAAACTGCATCACTTTCTTGCCGGCGCGCGCCATTTGCGCCCACCGCGATTTGGTCTTGGGATTCTGCTCGATCCCCATAATCGTGCTGCCGTCAAATACGAATTCCACTTGTCGGAGCCGCTTCGTTTTGCTTCTGGTGACGGGATAGCGCTCGGCGCCGATTTTCACGACGTCGGCGTTCTCTACCAAAGCCTGTCGCCAGACTTCCTTTATTACGTGGTCGAAAGAACTAGCGGGCATGGCGAAAACTACCACGCGATATCTGGATGGTCAATTAGTTGACCCGTTTGCTGCGAACAGACGCGCGGGGTAGGGGTGCCGCCCGTTTGCCCGTCCATCAGACCGAAAGCAGCCTGAGCTTGCACCAAACCGCTACCCGTATCGCCGCACAAGTCAATGCGCAGCATCCAAGGATACGGAGTGTTGATATTGGCTAAACCCACGGCAATCAGCGAATAGATTTGCACCGGGACAATAGAAGCGCTGGACAGGTTATTGATGAATGTGACGGGATACAGATTGATTCTGACTGCGGACGTAACGTCTCCGACTGCAAAGTTGCCCGCGGCCCGCACCGTGAATGACTGTCCGTTGGAAACGTTGTTTCCCGGGATCGGAAGATAGCCGTTGTTGAGTGACGGTACACCGATGGACGCACCTGGAGTTGCGGGGAAATATTTGAAATTTGTGCCAAGGCCACCGACTGTAGATGGGTTGCTTGGACCGACTTGCATGACTGTAGACATCTTTTTCTCCTGCCGCTCTTAGAGCGGACGCACTGCGGCGCCGTCGCCGATGGCGGGACGCTTTGAAAAGTTTTTGGATTCCCTATTAGGTTCAGGGGGTATACAAATGCGTCCGTCAAACGGATGATCTGGAAAACTATTTCTGACTACTTTTTGTTTGCTGAGCGAAAATCTTAGACGAGCAATCGACCTTGAAAATGAAACGCTGCCATTCCACAGACGTCCAACCCGTCGTCTTTTTTCCAGGGCTTCAAAGTCGTGAATGATTCAGCCTGTTCAAAAAGAGCATTGATGTAATCGCCGGCGACAAAACGTACGCGGTCTGCTTCGATCATGCGGTGAAACTCTGAAATGCGTTCCACCTTGGCGCCCTTGCAATTGCTGGCGCGGAAAAAATGCAAGCGGGAACTATCGTTGTTCTTTTTCACTTCCACCTGAACTGCCGCTTGGAAGGTTTTCCAGAAGCCCGCCTTCTCGGCGTACAGGGCGGTAGGCTGATGCTGATGTAAATACTTCGCAATCTGATATGGCATTTCCAATTCGTCCCAGCGTTCCAAGAAAACTTCCAACACCCAAAGGCATGGCGGGGGCGTTGCGCCCGTGGCTACTTTCACATTCGGATCCGGCGCGACTTTGAAAAAACCCAAGCTGGAAAAATCCGAAGTCTTCTCGTCGGACAAAGCGGGATCGAAAATTGCGAAGCTACCACCAGCTGGGACTCGTGACGGATGCACGAGCAAATTGCTCAGGCTCGGTTCCTCGAACTTGATATCTGACATAAGACTCCGGAAATAAAAAAGGCGCCCAAAGAGGCGCCTCAGTGTCATCACATTTGTATGGGCACGCTCAAATTGAGCATGCGTGTTTCAAGCCTCAAATCCCCACAGGCTTTACTCTCACTAAAGCTTCAGGGGGCTGTCACTTTAGCGCCGGCATGCGTGACGTACCGGGGCTGGGCGGCCGTACCCGGCTTCCCGATCGTAGGAACGAAGGGTGGACGGGCTGGCACGGCATGGGGTAAAAAAAAATGTACGAGTCACTCTTGCAACGAACAAGTCTGCGGCTGCTAAGACGTCCGGGGGCGATGGCCCGCCGGCTTGAATTTCAAAAAGGGACTCCAGTTCGGCGACCTTTCGCCTCAGGCAAATAAAAATCAAAACTAAAATTCAGACGAACCCTCTCCCAAGAATTTCCGGGGAAGGACATATGATCGCGCTACGCGCCCTAAGTCCAATCGTTGCACTTGTTGCAGGGGATCGCCGATTGCAATTCGTTGCACAGGCACACGAATGCGCGGCCCGCTGGAGTCGATCAACGAGATCTACTTCTTCGGGATCTTCAATTGATCGAGATAATCCGAGATGGCCCGACGGATGGACTCTGAGACCGGCACGCCCACAGCCTGCTGATATTCCTTCAATCGATCCAGCTCGGCCGTGTTAAGCCACAGAGTGTACTTTTCACGATCCTCGGTTTTTGACTCGGGTTTCTTTGCCATCCCAACATTGTACCTGATTAAACCTGCCGTGTACATCCACAACTGCTTAGATATGTACACATACAGATTCTAAAGAACTTCCGGTATTGGGGCATTTTTTGTGCCTCACGGGCCATTTCATCCCGCTCGCTCTGATTACAAACCACTTGCAAAAACTAGACTCGGCTCAAAGTGCCTGTTTTGGGACTTTATTTTCGACCGCTTGCGCTATTTGCTTGACACGTACATATGTATATGGCAACATGTGGTCATTGGAGGATACACAAATGCAAATCACCGAACGCCACAACACACAAATTGCTCTCAGCCGGACACACTTGACTGCATCCGAAGTTACCGAGATTCTTGAACTCGCCCGCGCGACATCGGCGCGAGACTGGTGCGTTCTTGTTCTTGCATTCAATCACGGCTGTCGCGTCAGTGAGCTTGCTGGCGGCGCCCCGGCCACAAAGACGCGGCCGACTGCGATACTACCGCTGCGGCTTGAAGACGTTGAACCAAACGCAATCACTATTCGCCGTTTGAAGGGCTCCCTCACAACTCGGCAGGTACTCATCAATCACCGTGGCAAACCTACGATCAGTGACAAACCCGCGATCGATGCATACTTGAAGGAACGAATTGACGACGGTAGCGGGTTGTTTTTCACGGGCCAAAAAGGGCCATTGACTCGCTGGACTCTGGAAAAAATGTTTCGACGCTATTGTAATGTCGTTTCGGACGCGCGTGTCGCTCGTGGAGCCCAACCGATCCCGGAAGATGCACGACGTTTCCACTGCGCAAAACACACTGTCGGAACAATCCTGGCCCAACAAGGAAAGGATCTGATGGCTGTGAAACACCATCTCGGGCATGCCTCAATCAGTTCAACAATGGTTTACTGCCATCCAGACTCACGCATGACCGCCCAATTCGCCCAGGCGACTCTCAGCAACGCATTCGCGATGGCGAGCTGACCATGGCACATTGGATGCACGATGGCTACGGATACTGGCCCGCTGAAAAGCGGGTAAAGAATCACTACAAGAAGCTCGGTTACACCGTCTCGGACGCACAAAGATCGCTTGATTTTATGATCTACAGAGGACACGAGCGATTTGCCGTCGAAGTCAAGACCTTCAGCGGAGACTTTCTCAAATTAAAGCAGCTTCAAGAAATGAAACGATTAAGGGACCAAGAAGATATCGAATCGTTCGTCGCACTCGTTTCTTCAGGCTGCGTTGGTCCTAAGCGATGCCTAATAGCACAACGGCGCGGGTCCGAAGGCATCTGCAATTGCACGCCGATTGAAATCGTAAACATCCGCGATCTCGTGGATGAAGTGTACAAAGCCTTGGAAACGAACTTCGAACGCGCCCGAAAATTGGGGCATCTTTTGCAAATCTCAGCCGAAGATCTAGTGAGCGGCCGGCGTGTTCCCAATGAGTTCACGAGGCTCGCCGGATCTCGATATTTCGAAAATGCTCCAACCATCGTCTGCCCCGAAGGCTTGCTCCTAAAACCCGAGATTGAACGGCGGGCGGAAGGAAACAAACGCGGGCAAGAGACTCGCCGGCGCCGCAAAGCGAACAAGCCTGGAATTTCACGAATCGACCCTCCGACAAACGAATACAAAGCATCCTAAGAGGCCATTGAGCGCGCGCTACACTCACATTTCACAGGCGGAAGCGGCCGTGAAGGTCGGCGATGTGATGAATGCGGTGTTCGCTTAACCGGAGACGACATGGCAAAAGAACTGAAACTATCACCGGAGTTAGCAGAAGCACTCATCAACGCATTCAAAGAATTCGACACCGAAGTACAAGCATTGCGACACACTCTCGCGCTCTTCAAAGAGCTGTTTCAACAGTTTCCGGAGATCGCGCAAGCCGGGATAGATGCTGCGTTTTTAGACGCTGCACTAGCTGACGCAAAAGCGAATCCTTCTCTTCTTGACTCGATGAATCAGAAATGGAGCGCAATTCTGGATACGATGCGTACAGAAGTGATCGACACTGAGATTCAGAAAAAGATCGACCAACTGATTGCGCGGCTGCGACCAACAGATCTCCTAAACTAGCCATCTAAATTCTCCTCCTAAAAACAAAAGGGCGACGCGAAGGCGCCATCGTAAATCCAATCTCGTTGAGCGGGCCTTGAATGGGCGTCCAGTCGGCCCGCTAGTGAAGCTCGATGATGACCCCGCGCCCGCTGCGCGTGTCCCGCAAGATCGTCGGTCTAATCCACCTGTTTTGAATCCTTTTTTGAAGACCTAGTGGCATTTATTGCGATTTGTCGGGGCTGTGGGCTTAATCAAAAGGGACGAAATAGGTACGTCAGACGTAACTATATGATTCCAATTACTTTGCACGCAAATTGACACTATTTTTGTGTTGCGTTCGCTTCAGAACGATTCCTGATTTTTACCCGACGAAGTACTTGATGATGTAAAGTTCTCTACTGCGGAGAGAACTCTACCGATGTCTTCGACTGCGAAAGAGAGCTTCTGCGTCGTCCTGCGAGGCTGCAAACGCCAGGATCCGTAGTTTAAAACGCTGGTTTATCCAGTTCGGCCGCGATCGTGGCACCATTTCCCAGCTTGGCTGAATACTCCTCAAACACGGCCTCAATGCTGGGATCCCGATGCCTAACAATATCTGCCGCCGTTTTCCTGGAAGCCAACTGCGCGGCATAACTCCAGATGTGCACCGTCGCTTGCTCACTCCAGCACAACCGGCGTTGATCCTGCGCTGCTTGGACGCCACCCCGCTTCAGGGTGTAGGTATTGACGTTCAGGCCGTGCTTCCTGCATTCCGCGGCAACCTGTGCGAGATACTTCCGCGCCGCTTCCGGTTGAGCCGGCAAGACGTGTTCCTTGATGAATGCTAGGGCTTCCTTGTCGGGAAGCTGGGCACCGCACCAGAACTTCGCCGATGGTAGATTGGCTAGCCGTTCGCGCTCCAGTCGCTCCGCTGCCAGCTCTTTGTCCCGCCGCTTGTGCCACGCCTTCCGCTTCAGGGACTTTGTACGCTTGGCGTCCAGGATGATGGCTTCTACCCAGGCAAGACGTATCACCGTCTTCCGTGCCCGGTAGGCTCGCATGAATGCAGCGTTACGCTCGCATCTTGTGGATCCCGGCCAGATCTGAGGACGGCCGCGTCTCCGACCAAAACGAACTCCATTAAGCATTTGGAAGAAGCTCTTCAGCCTTGGAATCTGGCGTGAAGCTCACCATGACCTGGAGAATGCAATCCTGCCCTTCTGGGTGGGACTTAATGAATACCCCCGGGAGCCAATCATAGGCGAAAGTCGCCTCAACATCGGGATCCTTGGTCCGAATGCAGATTTCGAAAAGCTCTGTCCCGTCCGGCGCGGAAACCACGTAGAAATCATCCCGTCGGCTAACGGTGATGCCGCCGACCATGATCCACGGCAATTCCTGCTGCGCTTTCTGTGCCTGGGCGCGAGCTCTAACCTGCATACCGGTCAAAAGGCCTAATCTATTGAATTCGTCCATTATCCTCTCCTTGGCGCTCGGCTGCTGCTTCCTGCAACCGACGATAAACCGCGAGCGTCTTTTCGATTGTCTTCAGGTGCTCCAAAGGCTGATCCACAACCAATTCGAACTGCTTCCCAACCTTTTCGATCCAGGACTCCAAAAACCCGACTGAGAACGTTGACTTGTCCACGATACCTCCTTCAGCGGGTTGACCGCCCTATCTCCGATTTAGCTCGGGCCAACGTTGGTGCCGGCTGAGAGGCGCCGGCGGAACCGGCGATGTGTTGGACATTGGCCCTCCTTTGAAATTCCTCAGCGGCGATTAGGGCTCCACCATCGCCATGATGGCGTATATGGAGCCAAGCGCGCGCCTCCGGCGCCGGTGTAGAATTGGTCCCGTTCTCCATCATGGAGGGGCCGGGAAAATGGCGTAGTAACGCAGGCGGCACCACAACATGCCTGCGAGCATTTTCAAAAATGGCGTAGTTTACGAATTAAACATGATTATTGTCTCTAACTACCATATCTATCTATAATATAGAGAGATTTTTAGGTAGCCCTGCCGACTGCGGTACTACGCCATTTTTTAGCTCTTTCCACCATGGAGGGGCGCCAATTTTCGGTCGCAACTCTAAACTACGCCATTTTCGAAAACAGGCTTCAACCCAGGTTTAAAAATGGGGGTATTCCCCCAGCGGGCTTAGACCTTCGAACCCTCCGCTTCCCGGCTCCGAGGCCCGAACACTGGGCGGCGGCGAAACCGGTCTACTCGTCGGCCTAGTCAGTCGCCTTCGGGTAGAAAACAGTCATCAGCTTGCCGTTCCGAGCCTTGATCGGCCGGCTATCCATGAACATCTGGCTGACGCTGTTCCATGCTTGGTTAAAGTGATGTACTTCGCTGTCCGCGTAGGCATTCGTCCGTTGAGCGAATTCTCGCTTGGTCAGTCCCACTTCCTCCGGCAGCTTGCCTTCCGCGATAAGGCCGTCCATCTGGAAAAGGATGTGCTTGATCCGGCTGATGTAGAGTCCGACTTTATCCCCGATGTCCTCAGTAAAGAACCTGGCCCGAATGACATCCTGACGCTCGCCCAGCAGGTCAATGGCATCCTGCATGTCTTGGGCGGATGCTTCTAGCCGCCCTTGAGCGATCGCTGAAAGATAGGCGTCCTTATAAATGTCCCGAAGCGCGCGGACATGGGAGACGCGGTATTCCTTCGGCTTCCCCAGCCAATACTTGTTGAAGACTGCTTCCGCTTCCGGGGAAACCGTAGCGACTCCAGTCAGGGGCAGAGTTTCCAGCTTTGCCCGCAGGCGAAGCATATCGTCCAGGGGAATGTTTTCCAACCCGCCGAGCACATCGTCCAGCTCGCCGTACTCCGGCTCGATGCGGTTGTAAAACCCGAGAACCGTGGACTTCGTGCCCACGAAGGCATTCTGAATGTACTTCGATTGCGCGCACATCAAAACGGCAAGCCGGGCAGTCGTGCATATCTGCGTTACCTGCTTTCTTTCCCGGCCTCTTGCTTTTGTCCGCGTTACCACCGTTTTTTCGGCCAACTTGAGCAGTGTAGCCATCAACTTCGGCTGGCGATCCGCACGAACCTGTTGCGCGAGTTCCATCAACTCATCACAGTAGAAAAGAATATCGCGAGGCTTTGGCATCCCCAGATCATTGTGATCGAAGAAAGCGTCCTCCAGGCCCTCCCCGGATCCCGGTACGTCGAGGATTTGTATCACGTCCCTCATGGCATCATCCCCAAGGAGTGTCAGGAACAACCGCTCCCAAAGAGCGCCTTTACTCGCGCCGGAAGATGCGATCATCAGCCCGTACCCCGTGGCAACTTTCACGGATTTTGAAAACACGATTCCTTTCGCCCGGAGCCCGAGGATGATCTTTACCCCCAAGCGGACGAACTGCGGCGGGATCGAGTTGTTCTTGCAGATCACATCCGCCACGTCCTTATAGAATCCTCGCATGACGTGTTTCGGGAATGGAGGAATCGGAGTATCCACATTTTTGATTTCTGCTCGATCAACTATTTCCGGTTCCTGTACCTGCTGGATTCCAGTTGTTTGCACCGCCCCGGCCTTCTGTGTTAGTTCTCCTCCGAACAAAAGATCGGGACGCGGATCCCCCTGTTTCCAATTCTTAGTCGATCGGGCGACTTGCCGGATTTTCTCCTCGTCCAGCGGCGGGGCACAATTATCGTGAGCCCAATCAACCAGCGCGTTTTCCAAAGATTCTAGCGAGAATCCGCGATTCCGAAGGAATCCCGCTTCCCGAACGAGGTAACCGTGGATTTTCCCGTGGGGAATCAGACTGTTTTCATCCCGCTCTTCCGTGACTTGCTCCATGGGGACGCGTTGTTCCTGGATCCAATTCAGGAACCATTCGGGAGCCTCGATGATTGGGACATCCCGGAAAAGTTCATAAGGCTTGCCCGTCTCCTTATGAACTGAACCTGGCGTCACGACGTATTCATTTTTAACACGCACGGAGAAGCTGGCGTTTTTCACCTGCGGCTGAGTAATGTTGCCCATAGCGATGGACGCTGCGTTCTGTCGGAAATAAAAATGCCCACGTCCCGGCCGGGAGCGAACCAACATTGTTTCCGGCAAGTCGTTTCCAGTTTCGTCCTTGATTCTTTGAACCTCACTTTTCAGGTCTAATTCGAAAAACCATACTGCGCCGATTTCGGCCTTGGCCACGCTGCCAAAATTGCAGTTGTATTGTTTCGCCCAGGCTTCTATCTGTGACGCATCCGTTGTGGCCAAATTCTGCCACCCATCCAAGAACGCTTTTTTCTCCCCCCGTTTTACGGGAATCTGTGGAATCCCCATCGCGGCCAATGTCAATGCACCCGCCAGAGGCGTAGCAAATCTGGGATCCACCGCTGTCAACGGCGCCGGCGTGGTAGCAGGAGCTTCGACAGGTGCTGCTAATACAATCGGCTCTTCAATGACCGCTGGCATAACAGGTTCCTGGACAGGAGTGGCAACGGGTTCCGGTACAACAGCGGCCGGCAAAGATGCCTTCTCCGCGCGCAACAACGCATCTTCGTAAATCGGTCCCTTGGGATTAAATTGCTTCGCTACTTCGGGAAATTTTGCAGCGAGTTCAGCGAGTTTAGCGGGGCTCACTTGGCACCGCCGTCAATCGCTTTTATTTCATCCAACGTAAGCGCGCCACTTGGTGTGTAGGAGTTCGCGGTAGTTAGGCGAACATCAATAGCCTGATATTTGCCCTTGTGATGGGTACTTTCCGCTATCTGGAAGTAAACAAAGTCGCCCGCTTTCAGCGAAAGTTGTTGGGTTACATTGCTGACGTGAAAATAATGCTGGGGATTTCGCTCGGATGCGTCCCTAGTTATTTCGTGGATGAAACCATACCCTCGTGCTTCGTTGAAAAAAACCACCCGACCGGATCGCGTGTTCATGTTGTCCTCTTTGTTGTTCGTTATTTTTCTGCTGTCCTCCGTTACGGCATTTCCCCGGAACAATTGGGGTTTCGCCGACTTCTTTCACCAGAAAACTTATTGCATTACTGCGGCTGCTTTCTTACTTTGTTCTGCTTTCCATGTTTCCCAAGATTCCAAATCCTTTTCCAAAACTTCGGCTTGTATCAATTCGGTGCCCGTATCTTGCTGAAAAACAATGTTGAAGCTGTGACCATATTCACAATCGACACCGATGCACAGAGCATCCCGCCGGCTGCTTGTACGCCCTTGCGTTTTCACGCCTGCATATCCTTCGCCTTTCCCGCCTCCTTCATATTTGTCTTTGCCAGCCCGAGCAAAAGCGGAACGAACATGAGTTCCAGAATTTCCACATACGGGGCAACGAAGATAGCAGCGGTCCTTAAAGTGCTGTCCGCCTGTAAAAATGGGTGCAACGTTTTCTTTCTGCCTGAATCGGACCATCGATTCTGAGGTTGTTTCCTCAAAACTTCTGAGGAACGCTTTGCAGCGCGCTTCCAGATCGGCTTTCCAGTTTGCGAAGATCATCGCACCGCCCCTTTGAACGTAACGCCGCCCTGATTCGGTGCTGCTGCGACTTTCACGCCTGTCTCCTGTTCGTAATATAAAGCAAATTTTATGGCGACTTCTGCATCCTCGAATTCCGCTATCATCTCCCAACAGTCATCCACATCATTCACGTACGCGCGTACGGCGCCGTTTTTCTTAGCGTGTTCCGTGAACATTCGTTTGAGTCCGTCTGCGTTCTGCTTCGCCGCCGGCAGTTCCATGCGGAACAGCATCATTTCTTCATTCGGGATCGTGTAGGTCATAGAGCTGCCCCCATCTCGACATCCGGATCACAGTTGCATTCGAACTCATCACCTTTTAGTTTGTTACAAAAATCATCGTGGAGAATATTCACGATACTCATGGACCCGCGGGTAATAGGAATTTCCCCAGTCTCTACTTTATTCAGGACCTTGGTCATGTAGTTACCATTCAGAATTCGCTCGCGCTTCCGCTGCTCGTAGCTTTTATTCCCGGACATTGGTGTTGCCTCCTATTTGACCAATTTGTGCGGCTGCGTAAACTGCGGTGCCTCCACCGCTATCGGCAGCAGATCCCCCAACTCGCTGGCCGGCATCCTTCGCGACGTCCGGCGCCCGATCATCGAAGTGGATTCAAACGGTGATTTGGGCTCCAGCCCCAGCAAACGAATAATTTTGTTCAATCGCGTTCCCGGCTGTAATGTTTGAACCACATCCTCGACGCCCATCTTGCCGTTGGGAAATTTCCAGTAGACTCTCATCATGAATATCTTTGCGTTCCCCCATGCGCCCAGATCAGTAATGCCGACGCACAGGGCACCCCGCGAGTGTCCCGGTTGCCCATCGTTCTCCATCACGGCTGTGGCGACGTGTCCGGAGTGCGCACTTTTGCGCTCGGGTGTCCGCGTCTCCGTCACCGGCTCATCCGCCACGGCAGCGGCACAATGTGCCGCACAGCGATCTTCCAAGCCCTTCTTCCAATCCGTAAATGCTGTCATTTTCGTACCCTCGGCTTCCGCCGTCAGTCTTTTTGAAGTCCTCCTTGGCTCGCGAATTGGCCGCGCCGCGACTTCCAGAGTTGTATGCGTGAAACTATTTGTCCGCCAGGCGATCGAAAAACGTTGTTCAAGATCGCCACTTCGGGAAACTCTACCGCTGGTTTGCTGCTTTCCGCGCTAGGGCTGCGCGTCTCGCGCGTGCCTGGATTCAAAAATGTCCTGTGGCACGGCTGGGAGGCCTTCCAAAGTACAGGCGTGCGCCTCCGCGAATCCTACGTCCCGCAGCCGTTGCACCATCCGATCAGCTTCGACGTAGCTCATGTGCCACGCGGTGCTGGGGACTGCCGTTGTGAACGGTGTCGTACCAGCCAACCGTGTCAGATACCGGGTGAGTCTGACGCTGACTAAGAAATCATTGCCCATGGAACCTCCCTTGACATATGCGGGTAGGATCTGACATTTTTGACTTTTTGATGCGCTTTTCAGAGCCTTGTCACCCGCAACATACAGATTGCACAGGAGATATTATTCTTCAGATTCTTCGTTGCTTTCCTCCCCGCCTGCCGTGTCTTCCGACTCCTGGCAGCGTGCAACCTCCTTCTGGATCTCTTGGAAGAAGGGCCAGAAATAGAGTGATCGGGTAACAGTATCGGGATCCAAAGCCTTCCCCACAGGTCCACAGCCGTACAATTCGAATCCGGCCGCCATCATACGAGCGCGGTCCTTAGTCCTGGCTGCGATGTCTGTGCGGTCGGATCCTTTGCGCCACAGGCCGGCCGGGATTGTCACCCCTTCCGCGTCCGAGATTTCCTTGTCGGACATGTTGGCCCGGAAAAAGTGATACAGGCCGAAGTAGGTCTTCAACGACCGGCCGAAGCGCCATGCAATGTCTTCCAAAGGAGCCTCCGGATTTTTCCCGTACCAGTCCACGTCTTCCTCTTCCACTTGACGAATGATGAAATCCCGGAAACGAAGGTCATCGAAGATCCAGGCGGATTCCTCATCGGCCTTGCGGGGTTCCCCGATGAAATTGAAATACTCATCCATAATCATCAGCCCTTTGGCTGGCCCTTGTTTCACTTGGTTCTCATTTTGACTTGAGATCATGGATCCCGCCGCCGTGCTGTACGGTACGACCGTGTTCAAAGAAGACTGAACGACTTGTATCGTCCCGAGCGCATATTCGTCGGTCCACTTCACGGTTTTCACGCCGCCGGATCCACTCCGCTTGAAGTTCGGATCAAATTGGCATTTCTGAAATCTCAGCGCGGAATCAGGAACATTGAAACCGGCAACCTTCGTGATGGGATCCTCGTCCCCCAGGTGGTAATCGATGCTGCCCAAGTCGTAATAAATGCGCTTCGGCTTGGATTCTTTGCTGTCATCGCTGGCTGCGGCTTTCGTGAGCGTGTTTCGGCGGGCGTTTTCCTCCTGCTCTTTTATCAGTTTAGTCGCCTGCTCCTCGAAATATCTCTCCGTCTGCGCGCGCGTCCTGATTTGTTTTGGCATCTCTGCCAGGAATTTTTTATCCGCCTCGATTCGCTCCATCGGCGTTTGGGGCCTGTTGCCGAGCGCGATGTGGGCTTTTTGCAAACCCTCCGGACTGGCCGCTGGCATTGCAGGTGTTGATGGTTTCTTTCTCATGCCTCTCCTTGTTTCCGCGTGTGAATTCGTGCCGCGCGGCGGACGTACAATTCAAACTTTGGGGAGATCGAAAACGAGGAGGGAAATGCTTGTGCGCGAGGCGATTTTTTCGTATAACGACACGAAGGTCGCTTCACGGGACACTCTCCTAGTTTTGCGATCCAGGGGCGCTTTGGTGACGCAATCACCGGGCGCCTCGCCTTACTTCTTCCCGATCACTTCGGTTTCGTTTCCTCCGGCGAATCCGATTTCTCTTTTTCCTGCTTCGCCTTGCGCGCCTCACTCAAGATTTGCTCCGCGAAATTCTCTGCCCGCCCGAAAGCCATCTGGCTAGCGGCGTACCGCAAATAAAATGCTGTTGCGACAAGAATGATTCGCGCTTTGCTCGACCGTTCTTCCTTCGCGAACGCGACGAGCTCATCGTACAAGTCGCGCGGCACATCAACCGAAAGCCTTACCGAATCTTTTGCCTGTGCCATAGGACTCCATTCTCTCAAGGAGTGTGCATCATTGTCAAGGACTTTGTGTTGCTCCGCAGGACGTGACCCCCAGCTGGCTTCTGGCTCCGATCCTCCGGCCTCCGAGGCCCGAGCGAAGATTCCACTTTACAGGCATATGTTTTAGGCATATGTTGTAGACATATGTTTTAGGCATATGTCTTGAAGGAGGCACGGTGGCCACTTTGACGAAGCGGGTTATCACACTGATGAGCCCCGACTTGATCGCCAGAATCGAGCGTCAAGCCAAGATCGAGAAGAGGAGCCGGAACGCATTCATTCGCCGTGTCCTTGAACGCTATATAGAGGACAGGGAATTCGAGTCCGGTGCCGTAGTCAAGGATGCCGCAGCCACATCCATGGAAAAGAACGCGGACCTTCTGAAGAAACTGGAAGACAGTTAGTGCCGAAGGATCCCCGGTATCTCTCGTTCAACGATGTTGTTGGGATCCACGATCTATTGATCCAACAGACTGGGGATTTGCCTGGGTTCATGGGTGGCGAGTTTGGACGTGGCCGGGTGGATGCCGCAGTCAACCGTCCACAATGGGACTACTACAACCACTTGTTTTTGAAAGCTGCGGTTCTCATCGAATCTCTAGCGAATAATCACGGCTTCGTGAGTGCCAACAAAAGAACCGCGCTGGAAGCCGGGGACACCTTTCTGCGGCTCAACGGCTACTATCTGAATCTCGACGCGGACGAATCTTTGGAATTTATAAAGGGCAACATGGCGGCCGGAACTTTCACCCAGGACGTGATCGCCGGCTGGATCCTGAAATTCCGGGAGAAAATCGAATGAAGCCGCAGCGCATCACAGCCATCGTGGTCCATGAAGACATCCCGGAATACGGGGAACCAGGCGAAGCCCAATTGCTTCTGCCCAGCGGTGAAATCCGCTACATCCAGATTGATCGCCGCCTTGGACCCGGCGCTGCGGTCGAGCTTTTCCAAACGCCAATACCACGCGACCGGGATGAATTGATCGAGCACATGCAGAGTCGATGCCCGCAAGCGCAGCGCGGGCGTCTGCACACCGCGATCACGCTCGAATATAAGAACGTCGTGATGGTGTTGACTGCGGAGTGTTTTGTTATCCAGCGCCGGGGAAAAGGACAGGCAGGTGCTCTTTTCAGCTATTCGCCGGCGGAAGTTGAGCGCGGGCTAACAAGATTCTTCGAGGAAGTTAGAAAGTAGGGCTTGACTAGGCCGATATGCACATGGTAAGCTTCTGCACATGGTAAAGAACCAACGGCTAGTGGTTCTCATTACAGCGGCGCAGATGAAATCGCTGAGAGAAGAAAGCAAGAAAACCGGCTCGTCTCTCGGCGAGATTGTCCGCCGCGCGATCGACGGGCGGAAAAAATGAACAATCCACAGAGGGCCGTAGACGGAATAATCACGGCGCTGGTGCTCGTCATCTTCATTGCCGGCGTCGAGCACGTCGTGCCTTACAACGTGCCGGCAGTAGCAGCCCCGGTGGTTGTCATGTCTGCACCGGCCACAGTGCAGCAAATCGCGCCGGCGGCTCCAGCCAATTGCTTGCCCAGCGGTAACGGCGGCGAGTGTTTGAGCTTCGACACCATCCAAAAACTTATGGACGCGCAGCCGGACACGCTGGAAGTGATACCGCCGAACCCTGCGGCCAAAAACTTGGAGCGAATCTAATGACCGACAATTTTCAGAGTAAGCCCGTTGTGAAACCACCGAAGGACGCAAAGACGGTGGCAGTAAAATCAGATAAGAATTCGACAGATGTGGTCTCAGCCGCCTCGATCAATGAGACGGCACTTTCATTCATACGCGCGTGGAAGAAATCGAGAGCCACGCAGCAGTAAGGTAACACCGGGATAGAACAGACCTTGGGACGCACGGCGCCACAGTGATATGATCGCCGCAATGGAGCTAGCAATGGCTGCTTTGCACGGTAGCGACGACGACTTCCTATTCGAGGTGCAATGCCCGAAGTCATGGCTAGCAGAACAGTCTGCACAGCCAGAAACTAAAACTCCCGCCGATGGATTGCTGGCACGTTTTCTGCGACGGCTCGGTATGCGAACTTGCTTTACGCCGCGGCCGCTTCAGTCTCAAATCCAACCTGCGGGCATTGGTAAATCTTACTACCCAGAAATTGGCCGCACGTTTCACCCGAATCCGAGACACTATCTGGCGGCGAAGCATCCGCCCCTCACTTCTGGACAGTAGGCTGGCTGACGCTGACCTATCTTTTCTTGTCGGCCCCTCTTGCGCGTTAGGTCATCAACCATGAAACCGTCTGACCGATACCAATTTGCACTAACGCCGGAACCAGTTCCGCAACCGTGCAAGCGATTCGCAAAACGTAGTTGCCTCACCGAGAAATTTCTAAAGCATCTTCCGAATTGTCCGGCGTGCCGAGCAACCATTGAGTATTTCGAGAGGCAATCGCAAATTAATAAGTACGTGCGTCAGAGCAGGAACTGAAGTCGTAACCACACTGCTAAAAACTCTCGATGCGCCACCGGGAGGTGATGCTTTGGTACAGGGCGTTATAGCTGGCATTCGCGAGGCCCGGTCAATAGCCCGTCGGTCCCGAGGAGTTCACTGCCGCGCCATGGCCATGCGGACGGCGTCCTCCGGGTTGACGAGGTGGTCGAGACTCACAGCATCCTCGGCAATCGCGAGCTGAACGCCTTTGACGACTCCGTTGAATTCGTTCCCACGCGAGCCGTAATCCGGCGACACCGGAGCTCCCGTATCCACCCCTACGTCGCAGCCTTCATCGGCAGAGAAGAGAAGAATCTCCGTGGCGGGCACCTTGCCCTCGCCGACCTTTTTACCGTCCACATACAAGATCGCCGTGCCGCCCTTGCCAAGGCCGCCACCGTCGTAGGCAAACTCCATGCGTACCTGGTGCTGGCCAGAAGGCAGCGGGCTGCTGGATTCGGCGTACGACCGCTGGACGCCAACGAAGTTATAACAATATTTGAGTTTGCCGGCCTTGGCATAGAGACTCCAGCCACCCATGTTGCCTCCCTGCGCGACAATGACGCCCTCGGCCCCGCTTGCAGGTACCACAATCTCAGCGGTCACCGAGTGCGACTTGTTCTTAAGATTCAGGACGCAGTTTTCGCTCAGACGCCCCATTCTGCCAAATAGAATTTGCGATTTGCCCCTGATCAGCTCCGGCCGTCCCGCCATGTCTGAGTTGAACCGTTCACCCAGCCGGTCATCGAGCGGAAGCACATTGTGCCGCGCCGCCTCGGTCAAGAACAGGCGCTGCAGTTCGTGCAGCTTTTCGGGCATCTGCGCGGCCAGGTTGTTCGTCTGGCTCCAGTCTTTATTGGTGTCGTAGAGCTCCCAAATGTCATCGTCGAATGCCGGGACTTTCTCGCCCATGAACACCCACGGCGTTTTGTGCCGTGTCACCGCGGTCCAGCCGTTGTGGTAAATAGCACGGTTGCCGAACATTTCGAAATACTGCGTCTCATGCTGATCGGCCGCATGGGCATCATTGAACGAGTACGCCATACTGACGCCTTCAATCGGGTGTTGCTGGATTCCGTTGACGAACTGAGGTTGCGGCAGTCCAGCCGCTTCGAGGATCGTCGGCGCAACATCAATAACGTGGCAGAACTGTGAACGAATTTCGCCTTTCCCCTTGATCACCTTGGGCCAGTGAACGATCGTGCCGTTGCGCGTGCCGCCCCAGTGCGAAGCGACCTGTTTAGTCCATTGATAGGGCGTGTCCAGAGCGTGCGCCCATCCCACCGCATAATGATTATATGAGTCCGGGCCGCCCAACTTGTCTTGCTGTGCTATCAGGAACTCCGTTGTCTCCAGTGCGGCACCGCCGTTCGGCCCGAGTAACTCGTTGAACGTGCCGTTCAGCGTCCCTTCTGCGGAGGCGCCATTGTCACCGATGATGTAGTAAACCAGCGTGTCATCGAGCACGTTAAGCTTCTTCAGCGCTTCCACCAACCGTCCAACATGGTGATCCGCGTACTCCAAGAACCCGGCGTAAACCTCCATTTGCCGGATGAGCACGGGCTTTAGCGCGGCGGGCATTGCATCCCAGGCCGGAATTTCTTTGTGGCGTGGGGTGAGTTTGCAGTCCGGCGGAATGACGCCCAGCTTTTTCTGGCGGGCGAAGATCTCCTCGCGCAGTTTGTCCCAGCCCTGATCGAATTTGCCCTTGTACTTGTCCGCCCATTCCTTCGGAACGTGGTGTGGAGCGTGCGTCGCTCCCGGCGCGAAGTAGACGAAGAAGGGCTTATCGGGAACCAGGGCCTTCTGTTGCCCAATCCAGTCGATGGCCTTGTCGGTCATGTCTTCCATCAAGTGGTAGCCCTCTTCGGGCGTCTTCTTGACCTCGATCGGTGTGGTGCCTTCATAGAGCGATGGATACCATTGATTCGCCTCGCCGCCGATGAATCCGTAGAAGTACTCGAATCCGCCTCCCCCGGTGGGCCATGCATCGAAGGGACCGACCGGACTGGTTTCCCAAACCGGCACCTCGTGACACTTGCCGAACTGCGCCGTGGCATATCCGTTGAGCTTCAGAGTCCTGGCGAGTGGCGCGCAGGTGTTCGGCAGAATTGAACTATAGCCGGGTGCCGAGGTCGCCATCTCGGTGATCCCACCCATGCCGACCGTGTGGTGGTTGCGGCCCGTCAAGCACGCCTGCCGAGTGGGCGAACAGAGCGCGGTAGTGTGAAAGCGGTTGTATTTCAGGCCGCCGGCCGCCAAGCGTTCCGCCGTCGGCGTGTTACATGGACCGCCAAAGGCGCTGGATGCGCCAAAGCCGACATCGTCGAGCAAGACAATCAGGACGTTTGGCGCACCCTTGGGCGGGCGCAACGGCGTGATCGGCGGGAACTTGGTGTCTGGATCCTTGGCATCATAGGTCACCAGGCCGGTCCGCGGCCGATCGGGGATCGGCAGAACTGTTCGCTGAACTTTGTCTTGGTCGGTCATGGAGAATTCCTTCCTTTCAACATTTGCGATGTTTGCGCGGCCGTGAGCGACAGGACACACTCTTCCGGAACGCCAGCAGGGTAGGGCTCTTTCGCCAGTGAGTTAACTGTCAAAACTAACAGTGCAATTCGGAAATAATCCACATGCCCAAACCGGACAAGTGCCATCGTTGAGTTCACAGGTCGCTGGAAGATCTTACCCGAGTTTCGGCCGTCGTTCCGGACCAACCGAAACGCGGGCCGTCTCGTCATCCTCCTCGGGGCAGCTCGCTGCTTTTGTGACAACCCCCTGAAGATCTTCATGCCGCATCCCCGCCAAAAGCGACAAGGTCCTGAAGAGCTGTAGTACACTCCCCGCGTGAAAGACCCAGCGATTCGTCACCGCGCACACCTGATCCGACTGGATTCAATCCGGAAAAAGGACCCCGGGGGCCCACTGCAACACCTGCGTAACCGGTTGTGCAGCATTCAGGGAGGTAAATGTTTCGTATGTTCCGGTAGTATGTATGTACGCGGTGCAAAACGTATCCGGCGAAAAATTCCCCTACGGGAATCGGCAATATCTGATTTGCCCATCGAGGAGATTTGTCGGCTGGCAAACGATGAGAGCAATTTTGTTGTCATCCATGGAAAATGCTGCCCCCGGTTCCCCAGAGCTATCCTTTCTTCATTTTCGTCAAATGCCAAGATTTGCAGTACGGACACAAATACGCCCGAAGTAACGGCGCCGCATCCGATCGAAGCCGCCGCGCGGAAGTTGAGCGCGTTGGAATCGGATTTGGACTCTGGAAATACGCCAAAGTAGAATACGAGAGTGGAGAGCAAAAAAGAAAGCAGGAGGCTAGCTCTTGCAGCGCGGAACAATCATCAAGCACCGGAACTGTTGGCGGGTGCTTTTCTACGATACCCAATACCGTAATGGCGTTAAGAAGCGGGTTCGGGTATCCAAGAAACTCGCACCTATTTCTAGTATCTACCCCACGGCTAGTAGTGTACGGCAGTTGGCTGATGACATCTTGAGCCCGCTTAATCGGAAGCAGGTTCAGCCAGAATCATCCCTGAAGCTTACGGAGTTTATCGAAAAGAGCTACTTCCCTGCTGTTGAGCCCAAGCTAAGGCCGTCCACATTCCTCAATTACAAGAAATCCATCTACGAACCACATTTGAAAAAGCGCCTGAACAAGTTGAATTTGAGTGTACGGGATTTTCGTCCAGTTCATGCGCAGCGACTTTTGAGAGACATTCCGGAGATTGGACACAGGACTCTGCTTCACATAAAGAATTTTCTGAGCGGAGTTTTCAAGTTTGCGAAGCAGGAAGGTGTGTTGGACGGCATCAATCCCATCACGGATATCTCTGTGCCTGGTAAGCCCACAAAATTCAAAGGCGCGGCCTACACGCTAGACGACGTAGAAAGAATGCTTGAGGATTTACAAGAAGAGAAAGATCCAACCGCAGGAGAAGTATTGGCGCTCCTGGGTTTCACGGGATTAAGGCAGAGTGAATGCCGAGGATTGCGGTGGTCCGATTGGGACGAGGAAAAGCAGACGTTGATGATTTGTCGATCGGTGTGGAACACGAAGGTCGGCGGCACAAAGAATGCAGCTAGCGAAGGAACCATTCCCGTTCTTCCTTTGCTCAACGATCTATTACGCACGCGAAAGGAACGAGTCAAACCAAATCCGCAGGATTATATTTTTGCAGGAAGTAAGAGAGGCACGCCTTTGGATTTTCACAATTTGGCGAACCGGGTGATTAAGCCGGCTCTGGAAAAGTCTAAGTTGAGTGATGAGGGTGGTGTACAATGGGAGGGATTTCACGGCTTTCGCCGTGGGCTGGCGTCGAATCTGTTTGGCCTAGGAGTGAATCCGAAAGTGATTGCAGCGATCTTACGCCATTCAGATATTTCGACAACGTTGCAGTTTTACATTCAGACTCCGGATGCAGAGTCACGCGCGGCCTTGGCGAAGTTGGAAGAGCGGATCGCGGCTAGGAATGCTTCGCAGCAGGTCTTGATTAGTGGTCAACCGGTAAGCGGGTCAAAGTAGAGCTGGAATTAGTGTACTATCCTCGGTGTTAGGTAATGACGTTTTTTGATATTTGCGAAGATATAGAATCATCTCAAAAAGAATTTTTTCATCATCGTTTATCCAGCCGAGAACTCCGTTACAGCGGGCGCACAATACGCCACGATATTCTCCACTGCCGTCATGACTGTGGTCATATTGCCAGCCGGTCTTTTCATTCCCCGGCTCCGTTGCACCGCAGATAGCGCAGCGGCCATGCTGTTCTTGGAGCTGTTCCTTTTTATGAACAAGAAAAAGATTCTTACCATCTGGTCTAGACAAAACAGTACGGACGCCTCTGCTTTTTAAAGCCTCTTTAAATTTGTTCGGTGCTAAGAGGAATTGAGCTGCTATCTGGTCGGCTTCTTCTCTGGTCTTCGAACCGTCTGCAATTTTCACCATTCGTCGGTGACTCGGGGGTAGCGTAAATTTTTGTGTGTAGATTTGGCTTGGAAGCAAAAAAGAAGGGTGTACATCTTCTTGGAGCGCCAACTCACAAGGAGGAGGTACACCCGATGCGAGAACTGGAAGTTCTCAGCAATGGCCATCTTAAGCTGGACTTTGCGGAGTGGAAAGAGTTCTTTGACCAGGAACTGGGGGAATGGGTGCGCAGCCAGGTGAAGCGCATGATCGAGCAGGCCCTGGAAGCCGAACGCGATTATCACTTGCAGCTGGGCTATTACGAACACAGCCCAGAATTTCGCATGGATTACCGCAACGGCTATCGGCTGCGGGATTTAGCCACGCAGTTGGGTTTGTTGCGGCGTTTGCGAGTTCCGCGCACGCGGCGCCGCTACCGCAGCCAGTTTTTGCCGCGTTATAAGCGGGCGCAACCGGCGGTGCACGAACTGGTGCGACAGGCTTTTCTGCGGGGGATTTCCACTCGCCAGGTGGGCGCGGTGCTGGAGCCGGTGTTGGGCGAAGCGTATTCGGCGCAGACGGTTTCCAACCTGACGCGCGAACTGAGCCGAGCGGCCGAGCAGTTTCACCGGCGCCCGCTGCGCGCCGATTATCTGTATTTGTTTCTGGACGGCGTGGTTTTGAAAGTGCGCGACGCGGGCCGTAAAGTGCGCCGCCGGGTGGTGTTGGTGGCTTATGGAATCACCGCGCAAGGACGGCGCGAAGTCATCGCTTATCAGTTTGCCCACAACGGAGAGAGTGAAGCGTGCTGGACGGAATTTCTGCAGGATTTATATCAGCGCGGACTGCAAGGCCAGCACTTGCGGCTGATCGTCAGCGATGGCGGCAAGGGGCTGGCGGCCGCGCTGCCGCTGGTGTTTCCGCGCGTGGCGGTGCAGCTGTGCTGGGCGCACAAGTTGCGCAACATCGCCGACAAGGTGCGGCGCAGCGAAGGCAGTTGCGTGGCGCAAGCCGCCGGAATGTACCGGGCCCAGAATCGCGCGCAGGCGCAGCGGGCCTTCCGGCAGTGGAAACGCAACTGGGAGCAGCGCCGCCCCCAAGCCGTGGCTTGCGTGGAACGCGATCTGGAGCGCTTGCTGAGTTTTTACGATGTGCCGGAGCACCACTGGAAGAAAGTGCGCACCACCAACGTGATCGAGCGGTCTTTTCGGGAAGTACGCCGGCGCACCCGGCCGATGTCCAGCTTCGCCAATCCCGGCAGCTGCGACCGCATCGTCTTTGGCGTCATCAGTCACCTAAACCGCTCCTGGGAGAAAAAACCCTTCAAAGAATTTACACACAATCCTTGACGCTACCGACTCGGGCCACTGATTGACGGTTCGTAATAAGTGAGATACCATGATCGATGGCGAAAATGAACACATCCAGTGCCATTCTTACGTCTCATGTGCTGCCTCCAATCAGGTTGATTTGCGCCAAAATGTATAACCCAAAAGAGTATACCACGTGTTGGATGTGTCAGCAAGTTGTTGATTCTAAACGGTGGTGAGCGTAGCTCAGCTGGTAGAGCATCGGTCTGTGGCACCGAGGGTCGTGGGTTCAAATCCCATCGCTCACCCCAACCTTTTCATGCGTTTTCGTTGAATCCTCGCCCAATCCTGGTGTATTCGTTCGCGTTTCCGCCAGAGCTGGTTCAAACGCGCTCGGCTATGCTATCGAAATGCGTTCCTTTGTTAAAATCTCCGTTCTTCTCATGTTCGCTTGGCGGGTTATCATTGCAACCTTGTCATTACATTGCGGGAGGTGACAGGTCGATGCACTATCGTCCGCTGGGGCGTACGGGCTGGCAGGTTTCGGATGTCAGTTTTGGAGCTTGGGCCATCGGCAGCGCGTGGGGCCAGGTATCGGACCAAGATTCCCTGGCGGCGTTGAATACGGCGATCGATTGCGGCGTGAATTTTATAGATACCGCGGACGTTTACGGTGACGGGCGGAGCGAACGGCTGACCGCACAGCTGAAAAAACAGCGCAAAGAAGAAATCATCGTCGCGACTAAAGCGGGACGCCGCCTTGCCAAGCAAAGCGAGGCGGGTTACAGCCGCGAGAATCTCACAAAGTGGATCGAAGATAGCCTGCGCAATCTACAGACAGATTCGCTCGATCTATTGCAGCTGCATTGCCCGCCCACCGCGCTCTATGAACACGATGAAGTCTTCGGAATTCTCGACGACCTGGTGCGCGCCGGAAAAATCCGCTACTACGGTGTGAGCGTCGAGAAGGTCGAAGAAGCGCTCACCGCCATCCAACATCCCAACGTCCAGAGCGTACAAATCATTTTCAACTGTTTCCGGCAACGCCCGGCGGAGCGATTTTTCGCCGAAGCAAAGAGAAAACAGGTCGGCATCCTGGCGCGTGTGCCGCTCGCGAGCGGCCTGCTGACCGGCAAGTTCAATCTGAATTCGACTTTCGCTGCCGACGATCACAGAAATTTCAACCGGCACGGTGAAGCCTTTGATGTGGGCGAGACTTTTTCCGGTGTTGACTACAAAACGGGCCTCGAAGCCGTGGAAGAGCTGCGGCCACTGGTGCCGCAGGGCGCAACGATGACGCAGTTCGCGCTGCGCTGGATTCTGATGTCCGACGCGGTGACTTGCGCGATTCCCGGCGGGAAACGCCCCGATCAAGTCGCTGATAATTGCCGCGCCTCGGAATTGGCTCCATTGAGCGATGAAACGATGACCGACGTGCGGCGAATATATGAAAAGAAGATCCATCCCCTCATCGGAAATCGCTGGTAGACGAGCCCGCGAGTGGGCCGTTGGTTCCCTCGCCAAGTGATCAGAATTCGCGCGGCGGGCAATTGACAACGCTACACGCATTTGACATAGTCTCAAAGCGGTTAGACGAATCTCGCTTCCGGGCGGTCGAAACGGCCACGGCAGCGCCGGGGGGGATGTGAGCGAAAGAAGTTTTCTCGTCCATTCTTCGGATTTGCCGCCTCAGCAGGGCGGCGAACTTCTGCAGCTGCCTCGCCAGCGAGCCGGCTGGGAATGGATGAGCTTTTTCGTCCACCGCGTGCAACCGGGCGAAATCTTTCGGGCGGAAACCACCGGCGAGGAGGCAGTATTCGTCCTGCTGGGCGGGACGTGCGCGGCTGACTGGGGACAGGGGCCAAAACGCCTCGGAAAGCGCCGGAACGTCTTTGACGGATTTCCCTATGCGCTCTACTTGCCCGCCGGAAACGAAGTGTCGTTCACCGCGCAATCGGTCTGCGAGATTGCGGAATGCCGTTCACCGTCTGAAGCCCGGCTGCAGCCGAAACTTATCACTCCTGGCGAAGTGGTCAGCAGTTTGCGCGGCGGCGGCAACGCCTCGCGTCAGATTGTGGACATCATGGGTCCTGATTTTCCCGCAGATAAGCTGATGGCCATTGAGGTTTACACGCCAGGCGGGAATTGGTCGAGCTATCCTCCCCACAAGCACGATGTGCATAATCCTCCAGGCGAGGTTGACTTGGACGAAATCTATTATTACCGGATCCGCCAGCCGGAAGGTTTCGCGTTCCAGCATCTTTACGCGGGTCAGCACGCCGGCGAGCAAACATTGAAGCCGCGCGATGGCGACACGGTGCTGGTCCACAGCGGCTTCCATCCGGTAGTCGCGGGACCCGGCTACGATGTTTACTACCTGAATTTTCTCGCGGGCTCTTCGCGCGCTCTGGCCGTCACCGAGGATCCCAATCACGTTTGGATCCGTGGGACGTGGAAAGAGACGGACCCTCGTTTGCCGCTCGTGAAGGAATAAGCTCGCACGCGGAGAAGATGAAGCATGGGGAAGTTTACCGGCGCGGGCACTTCCGAATCGGGAATGAAGGCGGCATTAGGAAATGGCGGGCAGGGTTTTCTCCGGCACCGGGCGCAGGGTTTGCATCGCTATAATCGCTTAGAAGTCCGCGCTCGTATTTATACGATTCCACTCACGCGAGACGGTTCGGCCCGCTTCAGCATAGCGAGCTTGCGACATGCGGGCGGCCCAACGCACGGGACTTTTCCTTCTCCGTTTGGCGACGAATCGTGGCGCTTCCCTCGGCGCCCGCCGCGGCATACACTCCTCCCAAGTGCTGTATCGCTTCGAAGAGGCACTTCCCTATGACCGTGCGGCTGACGGCGGCGCAAGCCACCATCGCGTTCCTGAAAAACCAATTGATTGAAAGAGACGGCAAGAAAAACCGCTTCTTCGGCGGCTGCCTGGGGATTTTTGGTCATGGCAACGTGGCTGGGATCGGTCAGGCGCTGGAACAGGATAGGGGGCTGCGCTACTACCTTTTTCGCAACGAACAAGCGATGGTTCACGCGGCCGCTGGATTCGCGAAGGCAAGTTTCCGGACGCGCGCTCTAATCTGCACAAGCTCGATCGGCCCCGGCGCCACCAATATGGTGACGGGCGCTGCGCTGGCGACCGTGAACCGGCTGCCCGTACTTTTGTTGCCCGGAGACATTTTCGCGCGCCGCAATGTCGCGCCAGTTCTGCAACAGCTCGAGTCGCCGACGACGCAAGATATCTCTGTGAACGACTGTTTCAAGCCCGTCTCGCGCTATTGGGACCGGATCGAGCGCCCCGAGCAACTGCTGACTTCCCTTCCCGAAGCGATGCGTGCGCTGACGTCGCCTGCCGAAACTGGCGCAGTAACCATCAGCTTTCCCCAGGATGTTCAGGCCGAGGCTTTCGATTTTCCCGAAGAGTTTCTTCGCGAACGAGTTTGGACGATTCCGCGCAACCGTTGCGACCGCAAGCTTCTGCAGGAAGCCGCCAGCTGGATCGCAGCGGCAAAGCGGCCGCTTATTATTGCCGGCGGAGGTGTGCTTTATTCCGAGGCCTCGGAGGCGCTCGCGAAATTTGCTGAAGCGACGGGCATTCCGGTGTGCGAAACGCAAGCGGGCAAGAGTGCCTTGCCGTTTGATCACCCGCAGCAACTTGGCGCTGTGGGCGTCACGGGCACGCCGGGAGCAAATATCGCGGCGCGCGAAGCAGACCTGATCATCGGAGCCGGCACGCGCTATAGCGATTTCACCAGCGCGTCAAAGACCGCGTTTCAAAATCCGGCGGTGCGCTTTGTCAACATCAACGTCGCCGAATTCGATGCCTATAAACACGCGGCACTGCCGCTCACCGGCGATGCGCGCGTTACGATCGAAGAACTGCAAACGGCGGTCGGCGAATTCCGCGTTGAGAAAAGCTACGCAGAAAAAATCGCGCTGTTCCGCTCGCGGTGGGAAACCGAAGTTGACCGCATCCACGCGCTAGCAATCGCACCGCTGATTGCGCAGGGTGAAGTCATCGGCGTCGTTAACAATTTCGTCGAGCCTTCCGCGATCGTCGTCTGTGCCGCCGGGAGTTTGCCGGGAGATCTGCACAAGCTTTGGCGCGCGCGCCAGCCCGGCGGCTATCACATGGAGTACGGCTATTCTTGCATGGGTTACGAAATCGCCGGAGGACTTGGCGCCAAAATGGCCAACCCGCAGCGAGAGGTTTATGTTTTGATCGGTGACGGCTCCTACCTCATGATGGCGCAAGAAATCGTTACGTCCATACAAGAGGGCTACAAACTCAACATCGTGCTGCTCGATAATCACGGATTTTCGAGCATCGGCGGGCTCAGCCGCGCTTGCGGCAACGAAGGGATGGGCACGAATTACCGTTATCGCCGCGGCGACAAGTACGACGGCGAGATTTTGCCCGTGGATTTCGCGGCAAACGCCGCGAGCCTGGGCGCGTGGACGGCTCGCGCCTGCACTGCGCAAGAGCTGAAGGCGGCGTTGGCTGAGGGCCGCAAGCAAGACCGCACGTCGGTTGTGGTCATCGCTACTTCTTACGATCAGCGCGTGCCCGGCTATGAATCGTGGTGGGACGTGCCCATCGCGGAAGTTTCCGAGCGCGATGCCGTGAAAGCCGCGCGACGCGATTACGAACAAGCGCGCAAGAAGGAACGCATTTTCTTTTAGGATCGGCTCACGCGCGACACTTTCGAGAGAGTTCCGTCTAACGTTTAACAGGCCGGTGCAAAGAGGTGAGGGTGGCAACGTCCACTGATGCGGTCCAAGCACCGACGCCCGCGCAGCCCCATCTCAAGCGCGTATTGAGCCTATGGGATCTGATCTATTACGGAATTATTCTGACGTCGCCCATCGCCGCGGTTCCCCTCTTCGGCGAAGGACAAGTGCTCTCGCACGGGCACACGGTAGCAACTCTGCTGCTGGCGATGGTGGCGATGTCCGTAACCGCCGTCAGCTTTGGCCGGATGGCGAGTGTTTATCCGTCCTCCGGTTCGGTTTACACCTATATCAGCCGGGAGCTTAACCCTCACATTGGCTTTGTAGTGGGCTGGGCGATGTTCCTGGAATATCTGTTTCAGCCAATCCAGAATGCTCTTTACGCGGCGTTGACAATCCAGCGCATGACCCCGCGCATTCCATTCGCGATCTTGGCCGCGCTCGCCGTCGGCTTGATTACGTTTATGACGATCCAAGGCATTCGTTTCACCGCGCGCACCAACGAAGTGTTGCTGGGATTCATGATGCTCGTCACCACCGTATTCTTGGTGGAAGCTTTCCGCTACATCGTGCTGCACCACCGCTACATCGGACTGTTTTCCATGAGCCCGGTTTACAATCCTGCGACCTTTAGCGTGCGTGCCGTCGCCGCCGGGACATCTCTCGCCGCGCTGGTGTTCATCGGGTTTGATGGAGTCTCGATTCTGGCGGAGGAAGTGAAAAATCCCAAGCGCAACGTCTTGCTGGCGTCGGTGCTGGTGGTGATATTTACGGGATTATTCAGCGGTCTGCAGGTGTACATGGCGCAGCGCGTGTGGCCGGATTATACCACGCTGCAAAATCCCGAAACGGCGTTCATGGACGTGGCACGAATGGCCAGCGGCCCATATTTGTTCGCTGCTTACGGCGTGATGCTGCTGATTTCGAGCATTGCCTGCGGACTTGCGGGGCACGTGGGCGCATCGCGCCTGCTTTACAGCATGGGGCGAGATGATGTGTTGCCGAAGAAAATCTTCGGCCATCTGAGCTTGAAAAAAAGCAATCCGATTTACAACATCTGGATCATCGGGGTGCTCGCCTACATCGGCGTGATCACCATTCCTTGGGAACATGCCGCGGAAGTCGTGACGTTCGGAGCCTTGCTCGCCTTCATGGGCGTGAATCTGGCAGCGTTGCGCCATTTCTGGTTCTCAGCGGAGGCCGTCGGCCATCGCAACTTTTTCGTGGACGCCTTTGTCCCCGGCTTCGGCATCGTTTTCTGTGGCGGGTTGCTCTACAGCTTGCAAACGTGGACCGCTTACGTAGGGCTCAGCTGGATTGCCATCGGAATCCTGTACGCCGCTTACAAGACGCGCGGTTTCACGATGCGTCCGAAGCTGATCGATTTCAGCGAATCGTAGATTGGACTCGCACCTGCCGGATCAAGCAGCGCGCCTCACTTCGCCTCGCGGATCACAGGCTCCTCTACCATCCTAACGCCCGGCGCTGGAGCTTGCTCGCGGGAGACTTTGAGCGCGAAGCCACAGGATTCCCGGATGCGAATTTCGGTCTGCAATTTTTTGACCAGCGCGGGGCTGCGGTCTCCGGAAATCCGGCGAATCAGCAATTCGGCTGCTTCGCTCCCCAGTTGATGTTTGGGAAGCTCGACGGTCGTAAGCCTCGGTCGAAAAACGCCGAGCCACGGATAATCGTCAAAGCTCACGAGCCCGAAATCCTCGGGGCAGCGCAATCCCATTTCCTCGGCGGCTTTCAACATGCCGATGGTCATCAGGTGATTCGCCACGTAAATGCCGTCCGGCCGGTGAGACAGCAGTGCATGTCCTGCGCGGAATCCGGATTCAATCCGATAATCGCCCTCGATGACGAGATCGCGTTCGTAGGGAAGACCCTCGGCTTTCAGCGCGTCTCGAAAACCCTCCCAGCGCGCGAGCGCATTGCTTACTTTCAGCGGTCCGCCGATTAAACCGATGCGCCGCCGTCCCGCACGCGCGAGGTGCGACACCGCATCGTAGGCGCCCTGGTAGTCGTCGGTGATCACCGCGTCCTTGGTCAGCTTCGGATAAGTCCGCATAACCAAAACGAACGGAATATTCACTTCCTTGATCATCTGCCGCAGCGAGGGCCGAAAATCCTCCGCCGCTTTGGTCAGCAGAATGCCATCCACGCGTTTGGACAGCAGCAGTTCGACCGAACTTTCCTCTTTGGCGAGACTGTCGTCGCTGTTGCAAAGCAGCAAATTGTATCCGTGCTTTTGCGCGGCATCTTCGGCGCCGCGCACGACCATCGGGAAAAATGGATTGGCGATGTCTGGAACGATCATTCCGATCGTATGGGTCCGCTGTTTTGCCAAGCTGCGGGCAATCAGATTGGGCCGGTAATTGAGTTTGCGAATGGCAGCTTCCACGCGTTTGCGAAGCTTTAAGCCGACGTGGCTTTTATGATTGACCACCGCGGATACGGTAAACACCGAAACGCGTGACTCGCGCGCTACATCGTAGATGCTCGCCGATTTGGCTGGTTTCTTGCGGTTGCCTTTTTCAGATGAGGGCATGAAGTTGTGTGCTGCCGCTAATAGGGCTGCGTGCCTGGCCCGAGCGCGAGTTACCTCTCGCAACTTATAACGGTTAATACTTTATGTTAACAGGCCGTTGCGTTCTGACCGACTCGTAAATCGCCTCCAAGATAATCATATCGCGATGCCCCTCGATACCGTCAGCTTCTACTGAGCGCTTCTTCTGAATGGCGCTGGCCAAGGCATCAATTTCGATGGCGAACTCGTCGATCACTTTGAAGGTTCGCGCAAATTCGCGCTTGCCGACTTTTCCAGTGAGATGCCGGTCTTCGTCAAATGGAAACACCGGCGCGAGCGAAACCCAGCCCTTGGTTCCCTGAACAAAAATAAATGACGACATCGCCGCGCAATAAGTGGAACTACCAGCCACCACGAGACCGCTCGGAAACCGCAAGCGAAACGAAATACCTTCTTCGACCTCCTGGAATTTTGCAGCATCGTGCACCCAGGATTGAGCGGAGACTTCGCTGGGATTTTCATCCACCAGCCAGCGGCAAGTATTTACGCAATAGACGCCCAAATCCATCAGCGGGCCGCCCCCAGCTAACTTCGGGTCCACCAGCCAACTCTGTGAAACGTCCGGCGAATAGAGCTCGCTGAATGCCGTGTGTATAACATCAATTCGACCGAGTTTGCCGGTTCGTATGAGCTGCTTGAGGTAGAGCGTGCTGGGCTCGTAATATTTGCGATAGGCGGTCATCAGCAGTACGCCGTGTTTTCGGCAAGCTTCCACCATCGCAGCGGATTGTTCCGATGTAGCGGCCAGCGGTTTTTCGCAAAGGACGTGTTTTCCGGCCTGCGCCGCCGCGATCGTCAAATGCGCGTGGTCGCCAGGGGGAGTCGCGATGTACAACGCGGAGATCTCGGGATGTGCAAAGCACGCAGCGTACTCATCGCTGGAATAAACAGCTTCGGCTGCGAATTTTCGTGCCAGCCGCGTAGCCTTCTTCCGATCGCTGCTGACAAGTGCCACCAATTTCGCGTGCTTGCAATTCGCGAACGCAGGAAGCACTGAACCTTGCGCGATCTTGCCTAACCCCACCACTGCAAACCCGATCCTCTTGCTGGCAGCCATCGATGAAATATCTCCGCGCCGATACGCACCGAAAGGTCGAACTTTTACGGCTGTGATGCCCCGCGCGACCGGCTAGAAATAAGTCGCGCGCCTAGCTTTCGCGGTCCGCTCGACCGAGTCTCTGGTTGCGGATGGCCTTGTGGTCCAACCCGCGCAGCTCTTCGATATTGCCGAGCACCTTGTGAATCGCGTCGGCGATGGCGTCTACATCGGCTGTCGGTCCCAAAAAGTGCTGATGCGGGAACCAGACAGCTTCATGGTAGGCAGCGCGATCGGATTCGGGGCACGAGTACATGTTGCGCAGATCAAGGGGCTTCTCGCGTCCCCAGGTGAGCGCCGGGAAATCGGCCGCATCTACCGGGAATAGCGAACTCTTGTACACAGGCTCGTAAAACAATCCGTCGCACGGGATGCCTTCCAGTTGCATCGCCGCCACGAATGCCGCGCGCGGAATATCTTTCACCTTCTCCGCGAAATACTTCAACACATAACCGTAGGGCGCCATGCCTGTGATGCGCGGCTCGGGCTTCAGAAACCCGATTCCCGGCGTGTTCTGCAAACGCGCTTCGAAATGCTTCATGTTCTTTTGGCGTATCGCGGCTTGCTGCGGGAGCCGCTCGAGTTGAGGGCCCAGCACCGCCGCTTGAAATTCGCCCAAGCGATAATTGAATCCGACGATGCGGTGATGGAACTGGTCCGTCAGGCTGGCGCGACCCGCATTGATGTAGCTTTGCACAAGTTCCATGTACTCGAGATTGTTGGTGATGACCGCGCCACCTTCTCCCGAAGTGATCAGTTTGCTGGACTGAAAACTGAATGCTCCAAGGTCGCCCATCGAGCCGGCGCCCTTGCCCTTCCACATTCCTCCGTGAGCGTGCGCACAATCTTCGATCACTTTCAGATTGTGTTTTTGAGCGATGCGTAGGATTTCGTCCATGTCTGCGAAGCGCATTCCAAGATGCACGGGCAGAATCACTTTAGTTTTCGGTGTAATGGCTTTCTCGATCAGCTTCGCGTCCAGGCAATAAGTGTCGGGATCAACATCTACGAATACCGGAACCGCATTGAGTAGCAGCACCGGGCCGACGGTTCCCTCCCACGTGTACGCGGGAACAATTACTTCGTCTCCAGGACGTATGCCCAAAGCTTTCAGCGCCGCCTGAATCGCGACGGTTCCTGTGCTCACGCACTGAGCATATTTCGCGGTATGTACTTGCGCGAACTTTTTCGCAAACGAATCCGCATATTTCCCCGGAAACGGCTGCCCTCCCCATTTCGTGCTAGTCAGCACATCTTGCAGCGCGTCCGCTTCAGCTTTCGTAGCCATCGGCCACGCGGTGAACGGCGTCTTGCGCAGAGGTTCACCGCCGGTAATCGCTAGTTTTCCCACGTCCGAGCCTCCAGTCAGATAGTTGAAAGGTATTTCTGCCGCCGTTGATTCTTATGTGGCCGACGCTACGTCCGGGTCTGGAATCAGGATGTCGCGCACGACCGCGTCCAGATCGTGACACGCGGTTATGAACTGGCGCAGCGTGCGGCGCGTGGGCCCAAAGGAATCGAACTCTTCAAACGTCAGGCCTTGCTCCGTGTATGCGCGGCGGAAGTCCGCGAATTTCTTCGAGAGCTCGCTTTCAATTTCCTGACGCACTGGCTCATCAATTCGCGAACGGACTTCCACGTCGCTCGCATTGAAACGCACTTGCCAGGAGTACGGCGGCGAAATCACCAGGTCGCCGCCGATGAATTCGCTCCAGTGCATGTGATTGCGGAAAGCCGCGGAAAGAAGACGGGTGCGAAACCCACGCTGGCGATAAATGCGGTACGCCTTTTTCATCACTGCCACGCCGGCCCATTCCAGATAGCCGGGATCAACGGAAATATTACTTTTCTCCATCACCACCTTCAGCCAATCATCCAAGCGGCCGACCATAATGGTGCAGACCGGCCCCATCGTCGCGATTTCCTTGTGCTCGGCTTCTCTGCGTTTCAAACCGCGCTCGACAGCCTCCGCGACGGCGATCGCTTGTGGCAATGTAAAGCTCACAGTCGCGTTGATGGTGACACCGCGATACGTCGCTTCCTCGATGGCAGGAATCCCGGCGGAAGTGGCCGGAATCTTTACGATCATGTTGGGAGCAAGTTTGCTGAACTCAACGGCCTGCTCAAAAATGGCTTGGGAATCGCGGAACAGTCTCGGATCGGTCTGGATGGACAGCCTGCCATTCTTGCCTTGATGTGCGCGGAACACCGGTTCCAACACGCGCGCTGCTTCGATCGAAATCTCGCGAACCACCCGCCAGGCAATCTCATCCTCCGTGGCGGTGGGCAGCTCCTTGATCAACGCGCGAATGCGGTCTTTCCAGACTTGCAACTCTTTCTTCAGAACGCCGAGCACGATCACGGGATTGCAAGTCGCACCGACGGCACCATGTTCGATTGAGTATTTCAATTCCGCGATCGAAGCCGAATCATTCCAAAGACACGTGGGAGTCGTCTGCGTCATCTGGTGCAGAGGACTTTTATAAGCAGCGGCTGTTGCGTCCGTCATACGCTCCTCCCGCGGACGCACGTCGCGGTGCGGCCGCCTAAAGCACAGAGGCACTGAATCCAGAAAATTTAGCTGGCAGCTGTCGCGCTCACGCGGCCGAACCGACTTCTTCGAGCCGAACTGCGACGGGCTTGGACTGCAAATGTGAGTTTTCAGCGGCCACGGCAATCGCCAACGCCTTCAGGCCGTCCTCGCCTGTAACACGAGGGGCGTGATCGCTCAACATCGTCTGTACAAAATCCCGGACCTCCGCGAGATAGGCATCCGCGAAACGCGCAAGAAAATGATCGGCAAGAGTATGTTCACCGCCGCGACTGGTTAGGAACACAGCGGGATGGCGTTCGAGACTGCCCACGAAGATCGAGCCCTCGGACCCAACGATCTCTGTGCGTACATCGTAGCCATAAACGGCCTGCGCATAAGACTCGATGTTTCCGATCGCGCCCTGCTTGTAACGCAGGTTGACGACGCTCGCGACTACGTCGCCATATTTCGCGACCTCGGGACGAATCGTGCTGGTGGTGTAAGCGTGCACGCTCGCGACTTCATCGCGCATCAGCCAGCGCGCCAAGTCAAAATCGTGGACGGTGTTCGTGTAAAAAAGCATACCGTTGACGTTGGACTCGTACGCAGCGAGTGGCGGCTGATCCTTGTCGCGCCCAACCGACTTGAAAATCACCGGCACGCCAATTTCGCCGGCTTCGATGCGTTTCATCGCCGCTGCGTACGCCGGATCGTAACGCCGCATGAACCCGACTTGCAGGCGCCGGCCGGCCTTCGCGACGGCGTCGATAGCCGCGTGCGCATCGGAGAGAGTCAGTGCAAGAGGCTTCTCGCACAAAATGTCTTTGCCAGCGCGAGCCGCAAGCACCACTGTTTGGGCATGAAATTTGTCCGGGGTGGCGATCAAAACCGCCTCAATCTCCTTGTTCTCAAGCATCGCTTCCAGGCTGCCGTAGGAGCGCTCGATTTCGTACTCCACCGCCACTTGCTGCGCGCGCTCCGCCGAAACGTCGGCGATGGCGATCAGGCGAGCCTCCGGTACGTTGCGGCGAAGATTCTCCGCGTGACGCTTGCCCATCTCGCCGACGCCCAGTACGCCGATTCCCAGCTTTCGCATTCGCGGTAATTCCCCCAATTATTGCGATTCACGAAAATTCACGGCTGGCGACCTGAAGGCCGCCGCTACATAAGCAAAGTCGTGGCCAACTCAACGCGCGCTGGCCGCCACACCCAAATCTTTCACCACTCCCCGCAAGTATTTCAGGCTGGCCGCCACGCTCTGCGCCGGAGGAATCGGAGTGGCGCCGAACTTCACGTCCTGCTCGACGACCGACCAGCCGGAGTAACCATTTTTCACCAGCGTGCGGAAGAACGCTGGGAAATCAATGTTGCCCTGACCGATGACCGTGAACACCTTGTGCTCGATGGCTTCCTCAAAAGTCCATTTGTTCTGGCGCGCTTGCTGCAACACTTTCGTGTCGCAATCCTTGATGTGCACAAAGCGCAGCTTGCTCTTATATTTTTCCGCCTCTTTCACGGAATCGCCGTGGCCGTAGACACAGTGTCCTGTGTCAAGACACAAGCCCACGTTCGTATGCGAAGTTGCGTCAAAAAAAAGCTCGCACTCTTCGGGCGTTTCGATGTACGTGGCGACGTGCGGATGGAATACCAGGTTGAGCCCGAATTCATTCGCCACTTTCTCCGCGTCGGCGACGATATTTCCAATGTGCTTCCATTGCTCCGCCGTTAAAGTGGGACAGCTCGGATCGTAAACGCGTCCGGAAAAGGCATTACGCTCGCTCGATTGATCGTCGGCCATCACGAGAAAGGGCGCTTTAAGAGCCGCCAGTAAATTGCCCACTTTGCGAATCCGCTCGATCACCGCCTTGCTCGCGCCAGGGTCCGTCATTTTCACTGGGACGAACGACGCCAGCAGTTTCAATTTTCGCTTTTCGAGCTGCGGCTGAAGAATTTTCGCATCCGTCGGGAAAAACCCGTAAGGCCCTAACTCCGAGCCCGTGTATCCGGCCTGTACCATTTCATCCAGCATGGTTTCGTACGATTGCTCCCAAGAAGGCCCTGGATAATCGAGCACGCCCCAGCTATCGGGTGCGGAAGCAAACTGAAAACGCGAACTGATATCGCTCATGGGTCATCCTCTTTCGCAAAAATCTCGAGCCATCTAGAATTTTCGCACGCTCACTGCCAGGGCTGCATCACTACTTTCATGGATTCCGCTTCCATTGACTTCTGCATTGCAGCCGCCACATCGCGCAATCCAAAGCGATGCGTCACAAACTCCTGCAGCGGACAGTTCTTCATGTAACGGGCCATCTGCCTCATGCTCGGCCCGTACGCCGCTGGCTCTTCGCCGCCTACGCCAAGGATCCGAACATTCTTCGCGCAAAGATGCCGGTGCGGGCTCAGCGGAACTTCGCCCAAATCTGAAAAATTACCCGCTTCGACGAGTAAGCCGCCCACGCGCAGCATCTCCAACGCTTCCGGCACCGCTTGCGGCACTCCCGCGCATTCAATCACCATGTCCGCGCCTCGGCCGTTGGTTAAATCCTTTACGATCTGCAGACGCTCGCCCTGCGAGTGTTTTCCCGCGTTGACGGCGTGATCAGCTCCCAAACGCTTCGCAAAATTCAATCGGTACTCCGACAAATCGACTGCAATGATCGTCCCAGCGCCCAGCATGCGCGCTTTCATCAGAAAACACATGCCCAGAGGCCCGACGCCGAGCACTACGACCGCATCGTCAAAGCGAAACGATTCGTTCGGAAAAGACGACATCTGCTTCGCGCGGTCCAGTCCGACGGACACCGCGAAAATTTCCGTCAGCACTGCGACTTCCGACGGTAGGTCGTCCGGCACTTTGACCAAAAAACTGCCAGGGACGATGTACATGTACTGCGACCAGCCGCCGAAAAGATGCGGCGGATCTTTGGCGCTCAAATTGTTGCCGTAGTCCGTCATATTTTCGCAGCAGTAGTAGGGGAAATCATGACGGCAGTAGTAGCATTCCCCACAGCAAACGTTGGCGCCGACAACGACGCGATCGCCCACGCGCAACGGTATTCCCTCAAAGTCAGTGTATTTGGCGTTTCCTCCGATGGCCGCAACCGTACCGACGTTCTCGTGCCCTTGGATGATCGGAAATTCCAGTTTGCGGCCGCCGTACTGCGTGGTGTAGCCCTGAAAGGTGTGCTTGTCCGTTCCGCAAATACCGGACAATTCCATCTTCACCAGAACGCAACCGGATGCAGGTTCCGGCAGAGGATATTCCCTGATTTCGTATCGTCCTGGTTGAACCAACGTCGCCGCGAGCACGCCTTGGGCCGCCATAATTGATTACTCTTTATTGCTGCTGCGCTTCCGGGATCGAAGAGTCGCGTGTTTGCGAGGCTCTGGAGACCGTCGCCGGCACCTTCGCCCACAACGGTTGACCTACAAGCTCGCTCGGCGGTCCGCTTCGCTTAGAAATACAACTTCAGCGACAGTTGGCCAATGCGGCCCGGCAAAGTGCCCGGTACAAAGCCGAATGAACTCGACGTAGGCGTGGTGCCGCTAAATCCGGTGATTCCGCTCGGAGTCAGGAACTGAGCGTGGTTGAAGATATTAAAAAACTCAGCTCGGAATTGCAGATCGAATCGTTCCGTGATCTTGGTGTCCTTGAGGAGCGCGAAATCCCAGTTGTTAATTCCCGGACCATGAAAGAACCGGCGCCTAGCATCGCCTTCCGTGCCCAGGGCCGAAGGCGCGAACGCCGCAGGACTAAAGTATTGGCCTCCGGTTTTCCGCGGATTGGTTATATCCAGTGGCCCCACTAGATTGGGAGTGTCCACCGGAAGTGTGATGGGCCCACCAAAACCTGTGCCGAGCAAGGACTGATCATCCGTTTCGACTATAGTTACAGGGAGGCCGGTCGCGAAACGCGTGATCCCGCTAATGGCCCATCCGTTTGTCAATTGTTTCGGACCACCTAGCTTGTCAACGGGAAGCCGGTAGTTGTAACTGGCGACAAAATTGTGCGTGCTATCAAAAGCCGACAGCCCACGACTCAATCGATGGTTTATGGGATTGATTTGTTCGCCGTAGCCGGAGGAATCGTCGAACGCCTTGCTAAAGGTGTACCCAATAAGAGTCTGAAGTCGGCCGCTTGTGTGCCGGTAGTTAATTTGAGCGGAATTGTACGATGAAGCGCCGGCGGTAATGAAATATGAATCGTTGCCGAACGGAACGATCGGCGTCCCGCCCGGGAGCGTAGTACCGGGAAAATTCAGGCGCGTGCCAGGCTGAAATCCACCGCCCGGGAGAGCGTAAACCAGGTTTTCGTTCCCGGGGCCGCACATCGTATTTGTCGTTCCCACCGCAATCGCGCCTTCGGCTGCCAGCTGGAGGCACAGCGAAGGACTTCCCGGATTTGCAGACTCCGACGAAAGTAGCCGGTGCCCTTGTGTGCCGACATAGCTTAGCGTCAGCAAATCGGAACTCGTTATTTGGTGTTCAATAGAAAGTTCATATTCTTCGGCGTAGGGGAGCCGGTTCTTGTTGTAGAAGGCCGGCGAGCTGCTGATCGTCCCGAAAGCATTAAAGAATTCAGTTAGGTTGTCGTATGGCGGCCCGCTTGCGGGATGCTTGGCCGAAAAATGCAGCGGCGGCGGGGTGACCGGAAAAAAATTCATAATAGATGTCCCGGAAGCCCGGTTGGTAAACGGGGCGGCAAACGTTGACTGATTCTGTCCGGTATAGTTTCCGAACGGAGCGTCTCCGATTTCGTTGAAGTCCGTGGCACCCTCAAACGTACTGTAAAAGATCCCCCATCCGGCGCGGATGCTTGTGGAACCGGGAGCGCCGAGGAGCTTACCTAGCCAGCCATCATACTGCCCAAACGAGTAGGCGAGCCCAAGCCGGGGAGCGAAATTATTCCAACGAGTTGGGGCCAGAGTGTTCGGAACGTGAGGGTCTCCCGGGAACACCCACCCTAAGGGTGAACCAGGGAAGACAATAGATTGCTCCCCGGGGATCAGAGTCTGAATTTGGTTGTACTTTTCGTTCCAGGGAGAACTGACGTCATATCTGAGCCCGTAGTTGAAAGTCAGGTTCGATTTGACGCGCCAGCTATCCTGCGCATAAAGGCCAAAATAAAAATTCCGGCCGTAGGACGGATACGACTGGCCCTGGACAAATGAGCTGGGCGCGCCGAGCAGGAAATCGGCAAAGTCGCTTCCTGTTTCACTGGGTTGTCCGCTGAAATTGCTGCCGAAGAAAAAGTTGCCGTTCGAAACGTTGTCGATCAGGTCTTCTTCGAGCTGATCGTAATGATACTGTCCTCCGAACTTCAAGGAATGGGTACCGACCACCTTGCTGTAGTTGTCTAGAATCTGGTAGATGTTGTCAATTAGCCCGTTGGGCCGGCTCGGCACTCCGATTACGAAATCGTTAAAGTCAATCTCCGGAACGCCTTCGAGGGCGGGAGCTACAGGAAAGATTCCTGGAGCGCCATTCGCTCCGGAAGCAAATCCCAAGCTCGCAAGGGTAACACCCTTGCCGCCTTGAGGTTGATTAAACAGAGTATCCAACCGAAAGTACCCGATGCGAAATTCGTTTACCGACGAAGAGCTTAGCGTCTTGGTATCACCGAGATTCACATTGTGAGTCTGGCCTTTTCCGTCAACTTGGAAACCCGGATACACCGGCGCGTTGCCCGGCCAGTACGGATCAATGCGGTCATATCTGTCGAAATAATAGTAGGCTGAGAGCAGGCCCAAACCGGTGTTCGCATCCACGCGTCCGCTGAATTTGTTGTCGGTAAGATTCGTTGCTTCTGCATTCGTGGTAAAGGTCGGCACGCCAGAGCTGTTGGTGCCATTCGCCGGAAGTATATATTTCAAGAGATTTGCCGAAATCGGATTGAAAGCGGTAGGCGCGAGCATGGCGTTCGGGAGCACGCACTGAGCGTTGGTCGTGCAGCCCGCAAAGTAATAATCCTCGCCGGTGTGCACAGGATATCCCAGTTGAGTTGTGAGCTGGTTGGCCCAAGCCGCGCCCGTCACTGTAGTCGGTACCGCCGGAGTACCCGTCACAAAATTCCCCGCCAAACTTGACAAATTGCCAGACTCGACAGCCGCAGTCGGCGCTCCCGTAATCAAGTCGGTGATGCCTTGAACCACGCGATTGCCCTGGTAGTCAGCAAAGAAAAAGATCTTGTCCCGCTTGATCGGCCCGCCAAAAGTTCCTCCGAACTGATTTTGGTGGTAGGCGCCCCGCTGCCCCGCGTCGAAATAATTCGCTGCGTCGAAATCCGTGTTGCGAACGAATTCGAAGAGGTTGCCATGGAACTGGTTCGTGCCGGATTTGGTGACAACGTTGATCAAGCCCCCGCTGTAGTTGCCATATTCAGCGTCGAAGTTGTTGGTTAAAATGCGAAATTCGGCGAGCGAATCGAGATTGGGGATAGCTCCGGCGCCGGAAAATCCCAACTCCTGCACGAGAATGCCATTCAGAATGAACCCGTTCTCCGACTCACGCATCCCGTTCACCGAGAGCGCGCCGGAATTCAAGTCGCCCGAAACCAATGGCGCAGCAAAACCGGCGGATATGAACGGGCCCGCGAAGGCGCCGCTCATCTGCGATGCCGAAGGCACCACGCCGGGCTGCAGCGCCAGCAAATCCGTGTAACTGCGCGTCACGAGCGGTACGTCGGTCATCTCTTTCCCGGTGATTACCTCACCCATTTGCGTGCTCTCTGTATCCACGTGCAGCGCCGAACTGGAAACTTCCACCTTTTCGGATGTTTCGCCGATCTGTAGAGCCACGTCCACTTTGAGCGCCTGGTTGACGTCCAAGATCAAATCCGTCTGGCGGTACGCCTTGAATCCCGCTTTTTGCACGTCAATTGTGTACTTCCCGACGGGAAGCTCTGGGAAAGAGTAAAAACCGTCGGTGTTCGTGGTTTGCGTGAGGGCCACACCAGTTTCCACGTTCGTAGCCGTCACTGTCGAGCCGGCCACCACGGCCCCTGTTGGGTCCGTGACCGTGCCGGAAATAGTTGCCGTGATTCCAGCGAACAGCTTGCCCGACGGAAGCAGCACGAGAGCGAAAAGCAGAAGACCCAAACACTTATTCATCCTGGAGATTCGCATCCCACACCCCCGTTTTTGCGTGCATTCCCCGAATAGCGGCTGATTTGAATTTTGTCTAACCGCTTATCTTGTTGAAGAGGCTTATAATAGAGCGTTAATTTTTTGTCAAGATGTTTCGGCGGGTCTCGCCCGCTCGGCCGTGCAGCACTTTGAAGAAAGCCCTGTTGCTGCTCCACAGCTCAAAATTCAAAATTCATATGGGTCCAATAAATCATCGGCACGGGCATGCTGGCCTTGCGCCTGAGGGCCTGCAGCTCCAGCCTGCATAACCGTTTAGATCACGACGTACAATCGCTGAACCAAGAAGAGATTCGATCCGTCTTACGTGCGGGGTCTGCAGGCCGGAGTAAAGCTTAGGCGAGTGGCCGCACACCAGTCGAAATCAGCCACTGTGGCATTTAAGGTGGGAAGTCGTGTCAGACGTGGCCCGTCGCGTCGTCCTTCAGCGCCAAAACCAGCGGATCCAATCCCGACGTCCGGTCCACGGATATGCTGGTACAGTCGTCCACGATCCAATCCGCACCCGCTACACGGAGTTCCGCTTCGGAGTGGGACGTTCGCAATGCAATCACGCGAGCTCCCGCGGCCTTTCCGGAGCGCACTCCCGCTCCGGCATCTTCAATCACCACGCAATCGCTGGCTACAAGGCCGAGCTTGGCCGCACCCTTTAGGTAGGGTTCAGGATCGGGCTTGCCGCGAGTGATGTCGCTTGATGTAACCAGGTATTTTGGCAGCGGCATGCCCGCGGCCCGGATGCGCACCACGGCGAGCGGACGAGTGCAGGAAGTGACGATGGTCCAGCGCTCGCGCGGAAGCGCTTGCAACAATTCAACTGCGCCGGGCAGCGCCTTTATATCTCCCACGTCCTCGATCTCTCGCTGCTCGATTTCGCGGTTCTCAGACTCAGCGTCGCCCTCGGGCAGATATTCGCGAACGGTCGTAATGCTCGGACGCCCGTGTGCCTTGTGAACCACTTCGTCCGGATCAAATCCGTGCTTTACCGCCCAGTAGGTCCACACGCGAACCACCGCGGGTGTGGAATCCGCGAGCACGCCATCCAAATCTAAAAGTACACCGCCGCAAGGAATGCGAATCATGCCGTATCATAACAGCCTTCACGAAAAGATTAGCCGCGATGCTGACGGTCTGGGGCGGCAATCGTCAGGGCGACGCCCGCAGCTTTCTTGGCCGCTAATAAATGCGAATCGAACTGATCCGGTTGTTCCAATTCTTGTTCGTGTACGGGCCGAGGCTCCAATTGCGCAAGTCCGAGATGCTCTTGCGAGTGGAAGCGTTCGGACCTCCGAAGTTTGCGTCGTTGTAAAAGGATACGGTTACACTGCCGTAGATTCGGATTGAGGAAATCTGATCGTTGAAGCCGGGCGGAACATTCAAGCTGGTGCCCTTTTCCTGGCAGAAATAATCTCCGGCGAAATGCGCCTGCCGGAAGAAACACGCACCATTTCGCGGCTCGTCCGTAGGGCGATGGTGCCCACCTGAATTCCACCACCACGCCGGAGTGCCATCGTAAACGGTGACCGTAAAGCGCGCGCGGCAACCGCGATCCACCCATATTCCGTACCCGTCATTCCCCCAAGTGGCGCCGCGCGTACAAGGGTTGGTGCTCAATTGTTGGAGCAGATCCACTTGCGAGCGAGGATCGTTGATTTCGCAATAGTGCCGGTGATTCTTGTTCGACTCGCAGGTCACCACGTACGAACCGGGACGAGGCCCTGGTCCGATTGGTCCCGCATTACCCAACTGAAAGACGGCTCGGCAGCCGCGGTCTACCCACACGCCCCGCGTGTCGTAACCCCAGGTTTGCCCTTGCACGCACGGGGTTTGACTGTTTTGGCGCGCGAGTGTCACGCCGCCTCGCGTATCCGCTGGACAGTATTGCCGGCTTCCGTCATTCGACGCGCAGGTAACCGTATTTTGCGCCGAGCAGCGTGCGGGTAACGCCAGTACGAAAACAATGGCAGCAATCGCCGCGTATATCCAGCGCACACTCATCCCTTTCGCTCCTCCAAGGTTGCTAACGCGCGAAAGCAGTCGCTTGCACGGTAATCTGCAGACGAGAGCTCTTTCTTGCATCGGCCGTCCAGCGCTACTGGTCGTTCTTCGCGGCGTGATAACCGGCCTTCGTCGCGTCGGCCTCGGACATATACTTGCCGCTCTTCGTCTTCCCGTAATAACGCGTTCCCTCTTTGTGATATACGCCCGAATCCGTGTTCACCCAAACCATTCCACTGCCTGATGCCGGCGGAGTCTTCGCGGCGCTGGAAGCTGGCGCCGATTTCGCGGACTTCGCTGGAGCTGCAGCAGGCGCTGGCGCACTGGAACTCGCTGCCGGCGGGGGCGTTGACTTCGCCGGGGCCGACGCCGGGGCGGAACTCGAACTCGCGCTGGCAGAATCGGACGAGGCCGTGCTCGTCTTTTTACTGCGGCTTTTCTTCGCCGGTGTGGCTGCAGAGTCGTCCGCTGCGGAACTCTTGGCTGAATCGGCAGACGCTGTCTTAGTGCTGTCGTCCGCCGAAGTTTTCTTCGACCGCGGGTTCTTCGCGTTTGTCAAGCTATCCGCAGCGCTCGTTGACGCCGTCGAAGCGTCACCGGACGCGGACTTCGAGGACTTCGAAGAGCCCGTCTTCTTGGCGCTTCCGGTATCGGTTGCTGAACCGGAGGCCGCAGAGGTATCAGTCGCTGCCGCCTTCGAGGACTTGGTTTTCTTCGACTTGCTGGTCGAATTGCCGCTGGAGTCCGAAGTATCCTTGGCAGAAGTGTCCGTGGCAGCGGCCTTTTTCTTGGATTTGCTCTTGGAAGTGCCGGAGCTGCCGGAGGAGCTGACTGTCGCGCTCGCATCGGAGCTTGCGGCCGTCTTCTTCGACTTCTTCTTGCTGGTGGTGCTGCTATTGCTGGCATCCGACTGTTGATCCTGCGCTTTCAACGGCGCCACGAACAGCACCATGGCCGCTAATGCTAGCCACGCCAAGGATGCTGCCGCCCTGAGCCAAAGTTTTTTCATGATCATTCTCCTTCTTGGAAACGTGTTGTTGGAAGACGCCCGCGCCGCCGTCGCCACGGCGAGCCGCTTCGTTGGGAAGCCGCAGGCTGGTGTAGCGGCTTCGTGAGTGGATGAGCTTGTTGCTCGGCAAGCGAGACGCGCTGCGCTCGCGAAGCTTGTACCGCGAAGGCCCTGAATCGGCGGGATTGTACTTCGCGGAACAACTGAATTCAACTTTCCCGCGAGCATCCTCGATTTTGCCAACTGCCCTGCGTTTCGGTTTTCGCGGATGTTCCGGTTTGACTGGCGAGCGTCGTGGGATATAAGTTCGAATGAGTAATGAAAGGAGCGTCAATGAAGAGCAACACTGCCGCCGCTAATTCTCGCAAGGTGCTGGTGATTGATGTGGGCGGAACACACGTCAAATTGTTGATGACCGGGCAGAAGGAACCAACCATGATCAATTCCGGCCCGGAGATGACCGCCGGCAAAGTGGCGCGCCTGGTGAAACAAGCGACGCGGACCTGGAAATACGACTGTATTTCGATGGGTTATCCGGGGCCCGTAATCAATGGCCACCCGCTGCGCGAACCGCACAACCTGGGAGGCGGATGGATGGGATTCGACTTTCGGAAGGCCTTTGGCTGCCCGGTCAAAATCATCAACGACGCCAGCATGCAGGCGCTCGGCAGCTACAAAGGCCGCCGCATGCTGTTTCTGGGTCTAGGCACTGGGTTGGGCTCCGCGATGATCGTTGACGGCGTGCTGGAGCCTATGGAATTGGCGCATCTTTCCTATAAGCACGGGAAAACGTACGAAGACTTCCTCGGCATACGCGGCCTGGAAAAATTGGGCAAGAAAAAATGGCGCAAGCAGGTTTTCAAGATCGTCGCAAAGCTAAAAGCCGCACTCGAGGCGGATTACGTGGTCCTCGGCGGCGGCAACGTCAAAAAGCTCAAGAAGCTGCCTCCGGGCGCGCGAATGGGAAGCAATGAAAATGCATTTGTGGGCGGATTCCGCATGTGGCAGAAAGCCGATGGCTCCGGGACGACGCCTCATAATTCGAAATCGAAACTGGCGAAAGGCTAAACCGGCCGCCATCGCGCGTTGAGAGACCGCAATACAGCTAATTTGGCTTACTGCTGCGGAGCAGCCGGTGCTCCGATTTTCGTGCCGATCACTTCACCGGAAATGATGATTTCCACACGCCGATTTTGCTGCCTGCCCATCGCGGTATCGTTGCTCGCAACTGGATTTGATTTCCCGAAGCCGGTAGCGGTGATTGAAGTGGGATCAAGTCCCTGTTGCACCAGATAGTCCCGCACGGCTCCCGCGCGCTGCTCGGAAAGAGTCTGATTGAACGCATCGCTGCCGACGCTATCGGTGTAGCCTTCCACTGATAGATGCAAGCTGGGATGCGCTAGCACGATTCCTGAGAATTTTGCCAGAGCCTCACGCGCGGGCGGCTGCAACTCGTATTTGCCAAACGCAAACAACACGTCGGCCATGTTCACCTGTAAACCACGCGGTGTATCGGTCGTGGGCAGAATGCGATTGAACTGCGCGAGCAACGCGGCGCGAAGTGCCTGCTTATCCGCCTCGGCCTTCGCTGCGGCATCTTGCGCCGCCTTGGCCTGCTGTTGAGCCGCCAACGCCGCGGCATCGGCCTGCTGCTTAGCCACATCCGCCTGCGCGCGCGCAGCATCCGCCTCGGCGCGCGCCTGCGCTTCCCGAGCGGCATCGCGCTCCGCCTGCAGCTTCTGCAATTCGGCTTGTTGCCGTGCGGCTTCTTCTTCTTTCTGCCTCGCGTTGGCCGCATCCGTGGCAGCTTGCTGCGCCGCGCGTTCCGCCGCTGCTTTCTGGTCTGCCGCGCGCTTCAATGCAATCATGCGGGCATCCGCGGCCGTTTGCACCGAGTCGCGAGCCGCCGCGATCACTTCTTTCTTGTTAGCCTTGCGGTTCAGCAGAGCTTCCGCTTGATTCAAGGACGCCAACGCTTTCTGATACGCATCCGGCGCGAGTGTATCCGCTCCGCCGGCCTGCGCTATGCCGACCGCGTTGCGCGCCTCGTAAACCTCCAGCGGAATCTTCGGCGAAAGATTGGTCACCGATTCCCGCGCCTTGGACATGTCGTAGGTATACTGCCCACGCTGCAGCAGTTCGTAGTTCGCAGTTACCTGTTCAAATGTCCCGGCAGTGTCGGCCCGCACCACATTTTCCATAACCACCACATCGCTCGGCATATTCACGGCGAAGTACGGCTCCGCAGTCACAATCATGCCAAACGATTGAAGGTTTGTGGTCGCGGTCAGCTTGCTCTTGTTGCCGTCCAGCAGAACTTCACCAAGGTTGTTGGGCTTACCTTCCGGCGTAATCGCCCAGAGGACATACGTCAGATACTCATTCCCGAATGTCTGCGCGGGCTGCATGTTCTGGAAATTCGCGTTCACGATAATCGAGCCTTGTTTGCTATCCACCTTGGCATTGCCCTTCGCCAGCGGCATCAGCGGCGTGCCGCGAAAATCCACCATGGTCGAGCCGCTGCGATGCTGATAGCTGATCGCCGTGACGGTCTTCCCTACCATCGTGACATGGTAAATCGACTGGTCCGGCTGCTGCGCTGCGGCAGGCGCCTGCTGCTGCGCCGGAGTTTCAGCGGCGAAAATCAGAAACACAATTCCCAAAACGAGAGATGCCTTTTTCATGGCCTAGACGCTCCTCAGCAGAATGTCGTCGTCAATTCCAGGCTGTGTCGCGCGCACAACACACCTGGAGCGCGGCCGCGTTCGCGCTTTTCCCGATTTGGGCAAGAGTGTATCAAAATCCCGGCACCTCTTCCGCAACTTCCCACGCCTGAAATTTATTGCGGTCGCTCTCGATTTTTCCGCGCGTCACCATGTAGGATATCTAGCGATGATCCAACGAGCGTTTCTTGCAGTATCGTTTTTGCTGGTGTTCGTATCGCCGGGCCTCTGGGCTTGCACCTGTTCCAACGAGCCGCCAGGAAAATGTCCGGGGCTGCAGTCGGACGATGTGGTGTTCCTGGGAACCGTGACCGATGTCGCAAACGTCCCGTCGGCCCCTGCCGACGCCACCGCGACTGACAGCGCCAACGCAACCGGCATCCAAGCCAGCGCTCCCATCACCCGCTACCGCTTTCACATTGACGAAAAATTTGCCGGCCCGGACGCTCCGGAAATTGACGTCTTTTCCGGTGGCGATGACGGCGACTGCGCCTACAACTTCAAGAAGGGCGACCAGTACATCGTCTTCACGCAGCAAGAAACGGAAGGCCGGCTCTTCGCCGTAATCTGCAGCAGTACGCGCCCGGCGAGCGATGGCCGCGCGCTGCTGCCACAATTGCGCGCGATGCGCGATCACGAACAAGTCGCTTCTGTTTTCGGCGTGCTGCGCCGCTCGGACCCTCCGCTGCTCGCGCCCACCGACGACCCGGAGGACCCGCTCCCCCATATCAAACTAAAGTTACGCTCGAAAGACGATCGCTTCTCCACCAGCACTGGACCCGACGGGGTTTATTCCTTCTACGACGTGCATGCAGGCGAGTATCGCTATACCGCCGATCTGCCTGCGCGCTTTGAATTCACCCAAAAGACGTTGAAGGGCGGATTGCCTCCGTTCCGCATTCCCGATGGCGCGTGTTACGAATACAACGTCAACGCGCTGCCCACCGGGAAAATTCACGGCAGCGTGCTGGGGCCCAATGGCAAGCCCCTCAAACTCGCATCGGTCGAACTATATCGCGCGGACCGTTTCGACGCAGCCCGTCCCGGCCTCTGGAGCTTTCAGGGCGACAACGGCAAATTCGAGTTCGACCACATTGGCCCCGGCGAATACCTACTGGTCTTCAATCGCATGAACCGGCTAGACCCCAATACGCCTTTCCCGCGCACGTTTTATCCCGGCACGCCGGAACAGACGGACGCCAAAATCATCAGAATGAAGGACGGCCAGCAACTTCTGGACGCGAACATCAAACTTAAGGAAGGCTTTCCCACGCGCACGGTTAAGGTTCACCTCAAATGGGAAGACGGACGCCCACCGGGCGAAGTAACTATTATGGCGAAAGCTGATCAGGGCGATAATCCTGCCGCGCGAGACTTGGGCAACAGCGAGTACGAATTTACGCTGCTGGAGTCAACCCACTATACGATTTCCGCCTGGGAAGATCTCGATCCCCAGCGGCTGAGCCAACGGCACGGTCAAACCAGTTGTACGATTCCCGCGCGCATTGCTTCCGACACTCGAACCGTGGATGGCGCGGACGCGGATACCAGCGAGATCACCCTGACCTTTGTAAGCCCGCCCTGCAACTAGCGATCAATTGCGTCGCTTGCGTTTGACTTGCCGTTCCGCGGCTGCGTAGAATCCCTCGGCGATAATTGGGGCGTCAATTCAAGCGATCGGAGCGCAAATGAATAGGATTTTCGGCATGTGTGCGGTGGCGTTGCTGTTTTGTAGCGCAGCTACGCGCGTGGCAGCGCAGGAACCCAGCAAGGATGCGAAACCTGCGGCCGATGCAAAGGCCAGCGAAGCGAAATCGTCCGAGGCTAATCCGCCCAAGGAGGAATCGTTCGTCACCGACCACACCATCCGCATCGGCGGGCAACCCATCGCCTACAAAGCCACCGCCTCGACCACTCTTCTGAAGGACGAAAAGGGCGAGCCCACTGCGCTGATTTATTCCACTGCTTACACGAAAAGCGACGTGAAGGATTTTAGCCAACGCCCCATCGCGTTCATTTACAACGGCGGCCCGGGATCTTCTTCTGTCTGGCTACACATGGGCGCCTTCGGGCCTCGTCGCGTGGTGAACTCCGACGCCGCGTTCACGCCGCCAGCGCCGTACAAAATCGAAGACAACGCGAATTCCCTGCTCGATAAAGCCGATATGGTATTCATCGATCCCGTCGGCACTGGCTTTAGCCGCGCCGTGGGGAAAGCGCAGAACAAGGATTTCTGGGGCGTGGACCAGGACGTAAAGATGTTCGCCCAGTTCATCAGCATTTACACGAATCGAAATAATCGCTGGAATTCGCCGAAATTTCTGATCGGCGAAAGCTACGGAACTTTTCGCTCTGTGGCGCTGGGAAATTATCTGCAGTCGCACGATGGAATGTACATCAACGGAATCGTGCTGATTTCGTCCGTGCTTAACCTCGGCACAATTTCTTTCAACCCCGGCGACGACACGCCTTACATTCTGTATCTACCCAGTTACGCGGCCACTGCGGCATTTCAAAAGATGCTGAAGGACCCGCCTGCCGATTTGAACGCGTTTCTCGTCGAGGCGCGAAAATTTGCCGCCACGGAATATGCGGACGCGCTGATGAAGGGATCGAATATCAGTGCCGCCGAAAAAGAGGACATCGCGAAGAAACTTTCGCACTTTACTGGGCTCAGCGAGGATTATCTGCTGAAGGCCGACTTGCGCGTCAGTCTCCCGCAATTCAACGTGGAACTGGAACGCACCCGCGGGCTCACCACCGGCCGCTACGATTCACGCTACACCATGCCCACCTACGACTTGCTCACGGAGTACGCGGAAGACGATCCATCCTACGTCGCTGTGCGCGGAGCCTTCACTGCCGCGTTTAACGCCTATACCCGCGAAGAACTGAAGGTCACGATCGAGCGCTCCTACGAGGTTTTGAGCGGCGACGTCGGCAGCAACTGGGACTGGAAACATCACGGTCCCGGCTCGTCGGGATACTTTCCCGGCTCGGCAAATGTATCAGGCGACCTGATTCAAGCGCTGATGACGAATCCGCATCTGCATGTGCAGGTGGAAAACGGCTATTACGATATGGCTACTCCATTCTTCGCCACCGAATACACCATGGATCATCTGTTTCTGCCGGGGAATCTTCGCAGCAACATCCAACTCGAATACTACGATGCCGGCCACATGATTTATCTGCATGAAGAGGACTTGGCGAAACTGAAGTCGAATATCGCCGCGTTTATTGACAGCTCGTCGAAGTAGATAAACCGAGTCCGTAGGGTCGCCCCTCGTCCGCCGCTGTTTCGCGGACGAGGGGTTTCACTTCTTCCAGGCTCCGGCGCTCGACTAATCCGCGGGATTGGTTTCCGGCGGAATCGCCGGCCCCTCGCCGTTCACATAATGTCCGTACCAATCTAGATAACGCTCGTAACGGTCCTTGATGAACGATGGCCTGGTGAATTCGTGGAATTGACCGGGATAGACGACGAGCAAAGTCGGAACGCCCAGGCGGCGCAAGCTTTGGTACATCTGCTCGCCGTTAATCACTGGCACGTTGGAGTCCACGTCGCCGCCCATGATTAACGTCGGAGTCGTGATTTTGGTCACGCGGTTGAAGGGTGATAGCTTTTCCCACAGCGCGCGATTTTGCCACGGTAGGCCGAGTTCGTATTCCCAGTCGCGCGAATACAAATCGTGTCCCCAATTGGTGATGTAAAGAAACTCGCCCGCGCCCGAGATCGCAGCCTTGAACCGCGTCGTCTGCGCGATGATGAAATTGGTCGAGATCGCGCCGTACGACCACCCGCCCACGCCCAGCTTATCCGGGTCGGCGATACCCTGCGCCACGGCATAGTCCACCATGGCCATGTCGTCGGCGAAATCCTTGTCGCCCCAATCGGCGAAAATCGCCTTGCAGTAGTCCTGTCCGTAGCCCGTTGAACCGCGCGGATTCGGCGTGAGCACCACATAACCGTTCGCTGCAAACAGCTGCGGATCGAAGTTGAATTCCGCGTAATAAGCCCACACGGGCCCACCGTGCGGCTTCAGAATCGTGGGATATCGCACGCCGGGCTGATAATCGGGAGGCTTATACAAATAGCCGGCGACGGTGGTGCCGTCTTTGCTTTTGAAATGAACGTACTCGACGTCCGGCAATCGCAACTCGGCCATCAACGTGTCATTCGTCGTCGTCACCTTTCGCAGTTCGCCTTCCGGAGGCAAATAATACAGTTCCGCCGGATCCGTCAGCTCCCCGATGACCGCAGCCACGGCGCCGTCTTTGCCCAACGAATACGACTCAAGCATCTTGCGCCCGCCGATGGGCCGCTGAATTTCGCCGCTGGTCGCCGGGACACGCAATAAATTCTGGGTACCGTCATCGTCGGCGATGAAATAGATCCACTTGCCGTCCGCGGAAAATCGCGGCTCGGTGGAGTTCCGGTCGAGCGTCAGCGTCAAAACCTTTGCTTCACCGCCCGTCGCCGGTGTCACGCCGATGTGAACCGTCGCGTATTGAAAAAGTTTCGCGTCCAGCTGGGTGGTGAAAGCTATCCACTTTCCGTCCGGTGACCACGCCGGTGCTGCTTCGGCTCCAGCTCCGGTGGTCACCTGGACGAGCGCTTTGCCTTTATCGGTATTGCCGGCACTGACGGTCCATATGTCCGTGTTGTAATTCAGGTCGGGCTCCGCGGTGTGATTGCTGGCGAATGCGATCGTGGTGCCGTCGGGCGACCATGCTGGATCGGAATCGTCGTAATCCCCGGAAGTAATCTGCGTTTGCATGCGATCGGCAATGTTGAAAACGTATAAATGCGTGCGTCGCCGGTCGAGATAGCCGAGCTCGTCTTCCTTGAAATGCAACCGATCAATGACCCACGGGCGCGGTTTAGTCTTCGGCTTAAGGCCCTTCGCTTTCTCGCGCGCCGCTTCCAGCTCGTCCGGCGAAGGATCCTGCAGCAGGAGGACCATCCGGTCACTCGCCGGCGACCATGCGAAACTTTGTACGTCTTGAATTGTGTCCGTCAGTTTCTGCGCTTCGCCGCCCTCGCGATTCAGCAACCACACCTGCTTTTTGTCGGTATCATCGTCGTCGCCGGTCCCGCCGCGCGCCGAAATAAACGCCAAATATTTTCCGTCCGGGCTCCAGCGCGGATGCGAAGACGTCAATTCATCCGCAGTGAGCGGAATCGCGGCGCCTCCAGATACGGGCACCATCCAAATCCGCTCGTAATTCTTATCGTCCTTAAGGCTCGCTGTTTTTACCGTGTACGCGACCCATTTTACGTCGGGACTAAGCTGCGGATCTCCAACCTCCTTGATTCGAAAATAATCGTCCACCGTGAGCGGGCGTTTGCCGGAGCGCGAGGTAACGGTCGGGGTGCTGCCGGCTGCTGGAGATTGCGCCCGAGCGATTCCCAAAGCCGTGAGGACGAGAACCAAAACCGCAAACCTATTGCGAAAATTCATGAGCAGAACCTCTGCCGTAGAAATTCGTTACGAACGGTCGGGCAGTATAACAGAACGCACGTCGAACGGCTTCAGAAGGGCACATCAACCCGGCAGGAGTTTAGGCAACAGAAGGCACACCGCTGCTCATTTCGAGGCGGTCTCACTTATTCGCGAATTTGCTGACCAGGACTTCCTGCCGGTGCATCGGCGAGAAGCTTTCGCAACAGCTGATCAGTTGTGCCAGTACCTCGTAATAGAAGGCATCATTGTCGCTGTTCTGCAGGTCCGCCGCGGAATCCCATACCGAGATGGCCATCGCATCGCGACTTTCCTCGCCTTCTCCCCGCAAAACCAGCAGAACGCGAAACCCCGGCAATTTATCCATAGCGGCGATTAAAGGCGCAATTGTGGCGGCAAATTCCTGCACTTTCCCGGGGCGAATCCGATAATGCGTTACTCGAGAAACCATGGCCACTCCCGATTCACAGAAACTTTGCGAGCGCGCCAATTCTACTGCGTGTCCATCATCCCGTGAATTAATTCGTGCTCCATTGACTTGCTCATGCTGTGTAATTAGTCTCGGTACGATGGCGAACTCGAATTCCAAGCCGGCAGATATTCACATACGCACTCATCCACATCTTTACGAGATCAATACCTGGGCTTGGCTCGAACAACTTTCCGCACGACAAAAAAAGAATATGACTCTCGCGAACGTTCCGGAAGCCGAATGGGACGCCCTCGCAAAGCAGGGCTTCAATGTCGTCTGGCTCATGGGCGTCTGGAAACGGAGCGACGAATCCCGCCGCATCATGCTGGAAAACCGGGCAAATCATCCAGATTTCGATCGCGCGTTGCCCGGCTGGAAACCCAGCGACGTAATCAGCTCTCCGTACGCCGTAGCGGGTTACGTCCCCGATGCACGCATCGGCGGATGGGAAGCGCTCGACGCTGCTCGCGAGAAGTTGCGGGCCCGCGGCATGGCGCTGTTCCTCGATTTCGTCGGCAATCACACCGCGCTCGATCACCCGTGGACGCGTGAGCATGCGGAATTCTACGTGCAGGCCGGGCAGCAAGATTTCGAGCGCGATCCCTCATCATATTATCCAACGCAAACGCAGCTAGGGACTCGATGCATCGCCCTTGCAAGAGATCCCTACTTCCCGCCCTGGCGAGACGTCGCGCAACTGAATCACTTCAATCCTGACATGCGCGCCGCGCAGTTGGCCGATTTGCGCACGATCGCGAGCCATTGCGATGGCGTACGTTGCGACATGGCCATGCTACAGCTCAACGAAATATTCGCCAACATCTGGCGCCACATTCTCGGCGACGCACCGCCTCCCTCAACGGAATTCTGGACCGACGTGCGCGCGAACGTGCCAAATCTGGCGCTGCTGGCCGAAGCGTACTGGGGAACGGAACAGCGGCTCCTCGATTTGGGATTTTCATCTGCCTATGACAAAACGCTCTACGACGCGGTGCGCGACGTGAACGTTCCGGGGGTGCGCGGCCGCATCTCCGCCAGCCCCGAACAGCAACGCCATTTTGCACGCTTCATGGAAAATCACGACGAGCCCCGGCGGCCTGAAATCTTTAGCAACGACCGTCTGGCGGCGGATGGAACGCTCTTCGGCACACTGCCGGGCATGCGCTTCTATCACCAAGGCGAGCTCGAAGGGCGCAGGATCCACCTGCCGATCACGCTGCGCATCGCCGCGGACGAGCCGCCCGATCCGCCGAGCCAGGCGTTTTTCCAGAAAATATTGCAGATCACGAAACACGATGTATTTCACGAAGGCCAATGGGCGCTTCTCGAACTTGTGCCGGAAGGTGATCCTTCGCCCTACGGGCTCGTCGTGTATGAGTGGCGTTCAGCGAATGCGTGGAAAGTGATTGCGGTAAACCTGACTGGGGATACTTCGCAGGGCCGGCTTCGCTTAGGCGGCCGCGTCTCACCGGCACGACAGTACATTTTCTATGACGAATTGAACGACGTGGAGTATCTCCGGAGCGGCGAAGAACTTCACAATGTGGGGCTTTTCATCCGCCGTGACGGATTTCAGGCCCACCTTTTCAACGTCACAACTGCGCCCTAATCCCGGCTTACGCTCAAGTCGAGGCGAGACCGAACTCGCCTTTGGTAAGCTGATCATACGGGCACCTGGGCGCGTCTTTTCTTTGCCATTGAAAATACCGAAGCAGTTCACTATGATGCCGCGCTTCGCGCATCTCAGTGCAACGGCGTAATGCCAAAAGCTTCCCCCGAAACCGCGCAACAGCTTCCTCCCGACACCCCCCACCTGCGTCAAATCGGTTTTCTTCCGCTTTTGGCGATTTTCTACGGGTACACCGCCGGCGGCCCGTTCGGTTACGAAGCCATCTTCCGTGATTCCGGGCCAGGGATGGCGCTCGTCTTCCTCACCTTCGTTCCCGTTTTCTGGAGCATTCCCATTTCGTTTGCATCGGCTGAATTGAACAGCATTTTGCCAGTGCAGGGCGGCTTCTATCGCTGGAGCCGCGCCGCGTTCGGTGATTTCTGGGGATTTCAGTGCGGCTGGTGGAATTGGACCGGCACTTTTTTGCTGAATAGCTTGTACGGCGTACTGGTGATGGACTACCTGAGCATCTACTTCCCTTCACTGACGGGCTACGCCAAGTGGGCCGGCGCTTGCCTGGTGCTGATCTTGCTTGCATACCTGAACGCCCGCGGCATTCAAGTGGCGGGCTGGCTTTCTGTCGCACTGCTGTTCGCGGTGCTGGTGCCGGTGTCGTGGTTATGCGCCGTGTCGCTCTTGCATCTGCATTACAACCCGGTGGTTCCGTTCGCGCCCCCCGGCGCGCCGTTTGGAAAAGTCTTCGGCGAAGGGCTCGCCCTCGCCATGTGGAATTACGCCGGATACGAACAGCTTTCCAGTTCCACCGGCGAGATGAAAGAGCCGCAGAAGATGTTCGTGCGCATCCTCGCCTGGAACACGCCGATGAACATCCTCACTTATATTCTTCCGACGACGCTCGCGCTCGCTGTGCTTGGTAATTGGCAGGAGTGGAGGACGGATTATATCGTCACCGCGTCGCGGCTCATCGGTGGCCCCGGGCTGGGCGCGGCCATGCTCATCGCCGCGATGATCGGTTCGCTTTCGCTCGCAAACAGCACGATTCTTTACACCACGCGCGTTCCGGCAACGATGGCTGAAGACGGCTATCTCCCTGCATGGCTCGGGAAAATACATCCGCGCTTCAAAACGCCTGCGCGAGCGATTGCGGTCTCCACAGTTATTTACTGCGTGCTCGCGAAATACGATGTGGAAGATCTCGTCAACATTTACATCTGGACGCGCATCGCGACAACCCTGCTGACGCTCTTCGCCGCGTGGCAAATGCGCCGCAAAGCTCCGAATGCGCCGCGCAGTTTCCGCATTCCGGGCGGCGCCATGGGTCTGGCCTACGTTCTAATTTTCCCGGTTATTCTGTGCGTGCTGAAAGTGGCGCAAAGCGAGGATTACGTTTGGAGGTATGCGCCGTGGTTGCTCGCGTCAGGCCCTGTCGCGTATGTGATCTTACGCTACGGCTTGGGACTAAAACCTTCGGCAGAGATTGCGCCCAACGCTTAGCAGCTTGTTGAAAAATGCAGTTCCGTTGCAACTTTAATTGAAAAAACTCGTCTGAAGTAAGGAAGGTCAAGGAGACGAGCGAATGCGCGGAGACGATAACCAGCAAGAAGGAATGTTCAGCTACGTATCGCCCGAGAAGCGAGTCCCGGCGGATCATCCCTTGCGGCCGATCCGCAAGATGGTGGATGAGATCCTGAAGGAGATGTCTCCGCAGTTTGGGAAGTTGTACTCGGGGGTGGGGCGGCCATCGATAGCGCCGGAGCGGCTGTTTCGGTCTCTGCTGCTGCAAATCTTCTATTCGGTCCGCAGCGAACGAATGCTGATCGAGCAATTGCAATACAACCTGCTGTTCCGATGGTTTGTAGGGATGGAGATGGACGAAGCGGTGTGGAATCACGCGGTGTACAGCAAGAATCGAGAGCGCTTGTTGAACGAAGAGATCGCGGAGTCGTTTTTCAGGCGGGTGCTGGAACGAGCCAGACCTTTCATGTCGGATGAACATTTCACGGTGGACGGAACGTTGATCGAGGCCTGGGCTAGCCAGAAGAGCTTCCGGGCGAAGGACGGACAAGGAAAGCCGCCGGGACCGGGCGGAGAGGTGGACTTCCACGGGGAGAAGCGAAAGAACGAAACCCATGAATCGACAACGGATCCTGAGGCCCGGCTGTTCAAGAAGTCCAAAGGAAGCGAGGCGAAGCTAGGCTACTTGGGACATGTATTAATGAAGAACCGCAACGGCCTGCTGGTCGAGACGTTTCTGACCGAAGCCAATGGGAGAGCGGAGCGAGAAGCGGCAATGCTCATGGCGGAGGCGATCCCAGCGGGAAAGCGAGTGACGTTGGGAGGAGACAAGGCCTACGACACGCAGGAACTGGTAGGCGAACTGCGCGGGATGAACATCACGCCGCATGTGGCGCAGAACAATACCAATCGCAGGAGCGCAGTGGACGAGCGGACCACACGGCATGCGGGGTACGAAATCAGTCAGCGGAAGCGCAAACGAGTGGAGCAAGTGTTCGGGTGGATGAAGATGGTCGGGGGGCTCAAGAAAGTGAAGCTGAGAGGGATCGACAAGGTCGGGTGGCTGTTTACCTTCACCGGAGCCGCCTACAATCTCTGCCGATTGCGAAACCTGATGGCTAGAACATGAAACGGAGCTTCGATTCGGTCACGCCGAGTCGATAGAGAATATCCAAAGCGGTCCCTCACAGCTCAGCGATAACTCGATAACTCAAGAAATCATAAAGAAAAGCTTGAAAAGCTAAATTCTTCAACAAGCTGTTAGGGACTTGATCAACAATCGCGCCAGGACAAACTCAAACTGAGGTTCACCGAGTCGCGCCGATTTTCTCCGAAACGGTCTTCGCCTGGAGGAACAGCAACAAATAATCCTGTCCTCCCGATTTCGAGTCCGTCCCGGACATATTGAATCCGCCGAAAGGATGCGCGCCAACCATAGCGCCAGTGCACTTGCGGTTCATATAAAGATTCCCGACGTGAAATTCTTCCTCGGCGCGCTCGATTTTCTTTGGATTCTTCGAATAGACAGCGCCGGTCAACCCAAATTCGCTGTCATTGGCCATGGAAAGCGCCTCGTCGAAGTCTTTCGCCTTGGTCACCGCCAACACCGGCCCGAAGATTTCCTCCTGAAAGATCCGCGCTTTGCGATCCACGTCCGCAATAACGGTCGGCTCAATGAAATATCCCTCGCCGGCCGCGCGTTTTCCTCCCGCGACCACCCGGCCTTCCTTTCTGCCGTGGTCAATGTATCCAAGGATCGAAGTCATGGCCGCCTTGTTAATCACCGGCCCCATATAGTTCGCGGGATCTTCCACCGGCCCGACCTTGATTTTTTTCACGCGCTCGACCAGCTTCGTCAAAAATTCATCGTAGATTTTCTCGGCGACGATCGCTCGCGAGCACGCCGAACATTTCTGCCCCTGAAATCCAAACGCGGAAAGAGCCACGCCTTCGACCGCCGCGTCCACGTCCGCCTCGTCATCCACAACAATCGCGTCCTTGCCGCCCATCTCCAGCACCGTGCGCTTGATCCACACCTGGCCGGGTTGCGTCTTGGTGGCTTGCTCGGCAATACGCAGCCCCGCTTCCTTCGATCCGGTGAACGCGATGAAACGCGTTTTGGGATGCGTCACCAAGGCCTCACCCGCGGTGCTACCGGGGCCAGTGAAGAAACTGACCACGTCGCCCGGAACTCCCGCCTCGTACAAAATATCCACGAAGATCGCCGCGATCGTCGGAGAATCGCTCGACGGCTTCACTACCACGGTATTGCCCGTAACGATCGCAGCCAACGTCATGCCGCCCATAATCGCCGCTGCAAAATTCCATGGCGGAATCACGATACCCACGCCCAGCGGAATATATTTCAAGTAGTTTCGCTCGCCGCGCATCGGCGTCAATTTCTGCGGCGCACCCAGGCGCAGCGCTTCGCGCCCATAGTATTCGCAAAAATCAATAAGTTCGGCGACGTCGGCATCCGCCTCTGGCCAGGTCTTTCCGATTTCGTAAGAAAGCCACGCGTCCAGCTCATAGCGGCGTTTGCGCAAAATATCCGCGGTGCGATAAACGCAGGCGACGCGCTCTTCCACCGGCACGCGCTTCCAGCGCTCGAACGCCGCGTGCGCCTTTTCCACCGCCTTATTGGCCATCTCGACAGTCGCTTTTTGAAAAATTCCGACTACCTGGTCGGGGTGCGACGGATTGTGCGAATGGATTTTCTCGGTGGTAGTGATGCGCTGTCCGCCAATCGTCAGCGGATACTCGCGGCCGAACTTGCCCTTCACCTGCGCCATTGCTGCTTCCATCGCCTTGCGATTGTCCGGCTGCGAGAAATCAATGAACGGCTCGTTGTGGAATTCTCCGCGATTCATATCAACGGAGGGATGGGCTGTGCCGGTTGTCGCCGTGGATGTCATCGGTCATGCCTCTTTGGTGAAAATTGCGAACGTTTGAGAGCATTCCATTTTAGCTCCGCGTGCGACGCTGACACAAGAAGTGAGTGAAGTTCAGATACCGCTGAATGGTTCGCTGAGTGGGCTGGTTAGAACCTGTTCGTTGGGTGCTTACGACCGTCGAGTGATACGCCGAAGGTGCTACGGTTGCAACTTGTTGTGGGGGACTCTAGCGGCCTCAGATTATCTTGCGGCTCAAAACTTCCTTGCTCGTTACGCCTTCGATGCCCTGCTCCTTACGCGTTCTCTAATTTTGGCCCCGGGGCCTTCTTGCTTCTGAGGTGGTATATGCAAACGGCGAGCCAATCGCAACGTCGCTAGGGCGATGTTATATCTCCTTGCGATTCACCATCGCGTCCGCGCGAGTGTCTTGCGCCGGACGCTCGGCATCGTTGAAAAAGTCAACCCGAGTTGAAAAATTCATCAGTTCCGATTTGACCGCGGCTTCGGTTAGCGCGACGGGTTCCTTCCCCGCATTTTGGGTCGCGTGGGCAGTCCTGAAACACGTGCAAGATCGGGGCGCAAAATATTGTGATCGGAACACAAATGGAGGAAGAACCGCTCCGCGATTTGGGCGCTGCGCTTCCGGGAGTGACGCCCGATGACCCTAGGGCCGGCGGTAGACGGTCCCGTCTTTCATCACAAAGGAAACTTTTTGCAACACGCTGATGTCGTCGAGCGGGTTGCCGGGAACCGCGACAATGTCGGCAGCGTATCCGGCCTTTAGTTCCCCGATTTGACCCTGCCATTGCAGCAATTTTGCCCCGTTGATCGTGCCGGCCTGAATCGCAGCGAGCGGCGTCATTCCATATTTCACCATCAACACAAATTCGCGGCCCTGGGTGCCGTGGGGAAATGGTCCCACATCCGAGCCCATCGCGATGGGAACGCCCGCGGCGAGCTGCTTCTTGAAATCAGCGGCGTGCAGGTCGAGCAAGGCACGTTCGTGCGCAGCGGATTCCGGCGTGGCGGCATGTTCCGCGAAATATTCGGAGATGGTAAACGTGGGCACGGCGAAAATTTCCTTGTCGTGCATGATGCGCATGGTTTCATCGCTGAGCTGAAACGCGTGATCCACGGACTCCACGCCCGCGCGGGCGGCGTAGAGCGCTCCCGGTTCGCCTGTAGCGTGGACCGCAACGCGGTGGCCGGTGCGCGCGGCTTCGTGCACGGCGGCGGCGAGCTGTTCCTCGCTGTACTGATACGGCGTCAATAGCTGCCCATTGACGACCGTGTCCGGACCCGTTTCGTAAATCTTGACGAAGCTCGCGCCTTCCTTCAGTTGCTCGCGAATCACGGCGACAAGTTCGTCCGCATTATTCGCATAGGCGGCGTTCGGCAAAACGTGCTGTTCGGGGTTGTAGCCGATGGCGTCTTCATGGCCGCCGAGAATATTGATTGCGTTGCCGCTAATGCGCAGACGCGGACCGGGGATTTGGCCGGAATCAATGGCGTTTCGCACGGCGGTGTCCGCCGAGCCTGCGCCTTCGGTGCCCATGTCGCGCTCAGCCGTAAAACCGGCCAGAAGGTCGGCGCGCGCCGCGAGAGTAGCAGTGATGGTGCGCTGCGGCACGGATTCTTCAATCGTCTGGAGATCCTCGGCGCCGGGATGCAGGAACAAATGGACGTGCGCATCTATCAGGCCGGGGAGCAAAGTCGTGTCGCCAAGATCAATGATCTCGGCTCCGGCCGGATGCGCGACTTTGGCCCCGACTTCCTTGATCAGCTGGCCCTCGACCAAAATCTCTCCAGGCGAGGTGATGTGCCCGGATTCGACGTCCAGCAGTCGTGCGGCGTGCAAGACGACTGCTGGCGCAGTGGCCGTGGATTGCGTCGGCGAAGATTGCGCGAATACAGGCGCACAAAAGAGAACGATCAGTACGGACCTTGCGAAAGCAGGTAGGGTTTTCATAAGTTCGGCGCGATATTAAACCATTCCGCCCCGGGACTTCAGAATTTTTCGCGCGGATCCACGCTCTTGAATCCGTACGTTTCGTAACGCCACGATATCTTCCCATCGCGCAAGCTGACAACCGTATAGCCTTCCGGGAAAGCGAGGTGCGGTCCGTGCCACCAATTGCCGCAAACCGCGCCGCAACACACGTACTGGCAGTTCTTATAGTTCACCAGCTCATTGATGTGAAGGTGGCCTTGCAACACCGCCAGAATATTGCGGCCCTCGAAGAGCGCAATCACGTCGGACGAATTCGTGACGGACACCGTGTCGTACCGTGGCGTTCCGTCGGGCTTAGGCCCGTAAGCGAGATACCCGGTGATCAGCGGCACGTGCGTGATCACGACCACTGGCGCTTGCGGACCGATGCGGCTGAGATCGTCGCCCAGCCAATGCAACTGCGTTTCGTCGATTCGCCCTTCCCAGAACCGGTCGGGCGTCGGCCAAACCGAATCCAGCACGATGAAGTGATAGCCTTTGTGATCGAAAGAATAGTAAGTCCGCGCGCCGATGCGATCCTGATACATTTTCTTGCCGTAGCCCGGATCGCTGGGTGCGACTCCGCTCTTGGTGAGAACGCCAAAAAGGTCGTGGTTACCAATCGTGTGGTATAGCGGCATTTTCAGGCTGTCTTCGGTGCGTTGGTACAAATCAAACAGCATGTCTGCGCGAGGATGCCCCACCGCCAGCACGTCATAAACCAGATCGCCGCCGCAAATCGCGAAATCCGGTTTCTTCGCTTCGATCTTCGCGAATGCCATTGCGCAGCCGTGCGCGGCGTCCAATTCCGGCTGAATGTGCGTGTCGGTGAAGAAAACAAAGTCGAACGAGCCGGCGGTCTTGGATTCGCCTCCGACCGCACCAAGCCAGCGCGCCTCAGGCCAGGCCGCAACCGCGCCCGTCGCGGCCAAAGCTTTTAGAAATCTTCTACGGTCGGAGTCCATACCATGGCCCCAATCTCGCCGCGGCACAAAACGGGTGCAGAAGCTTCACGGATGCGAGCTTCCAGTGTACTTAATTGGCGGCGCGCCAATCCATCTGATAACGTTACGCTTTCGCAGCGCACGCAGGCATGCTGCTCGCGGAAGGAGTAATTCGATGCTGAAATTGCTGCTGGCGACAATAATCTTGCTCAGCATCGCGAGTGGAAGTTCTCCCCAGCAGAGCGCGAAGACCGACCAGCAGGCCAAGCAAGCGAATCCCTGTGACGCCGCAAACACGCAGATGGAAATGAATCAGTGCAGCGCCGAAGAATACAAGAAGGCGGACGCACATTTGAATGTCGTGTACACGAACTTGATCCGCTTGCTGCAAAAGGACTCCGGCCACGCTCAGCAGCAAAGCGGCGGAGAACAACGGAAGCCCGAAACGCCCGCCGTGGATAAACTAATAGCGGTGCAGCGGCAGTGGGTTCGCTATCGCGATCTGCATTGCAGCGCGGTGAGAGCCCAGTACGAAGGCGGCACGATCAGCCCGATGATGTGGACCACCTGCATGACCGAAACGACCAACCACCGCATCGAAGAATTGAAACACGGCTACGAAATCGGCGACGTGAAACTCGATTAGCCCTCAGGACCGCGTAAAAACCGCGCGAAGTCTTCGCACCGCAGGCTCTGCTGGATCAGGTTAATCCTCGAATGAAATTTCAGGCAGCCCCGCACTGATAAATTCTGTCAATTCCTCGCGTGTCAGCGGCCAGGGCTGGTAACTAGAAATATGCTCCAAGCCATTTCACGGGCATTCGCGCCGCAAGAGCGTTGGCAAGTTTTTCGTCGGCGGTGACCAGTTGGGATCTGGAATCTAAGGCCAGCGCGACGTACAAACTGTCATAGACAGTGCGGTTGAACGCGGTCGCGATGCTAACGGCGAGATCGAGTAATGACTTCGAAGAAATAGTTCGGAAACCATATTCGTTTAGAAGCGTCAGCGCAGTCTTTGCTTCAGAGAGGCCGCAGCGCTTCAAGCGAACCGCTTTCCATAACAGATTCCCCATTTCGGCCCAGAACAAATCCGGAACAGCGAATTCGATTTCCCCGTCTGAATATTGGGCCAGCAGATGCGAGGCTTCGTCAGCCAGTGGTTCGTGAACGCGTGGGAGGAACCATTTGGCGGCGACGCTTGCGTCCACAATAACTTGCCTCAACGCGCGCGGTCCTCTCGTTGCATGTCTTCGGTAGCGGGGAAACGCTTCTGGGAGCGCTTGCCCGCGTGCAACTGGTTCAGTTTTCGTGTGAGGTCGCGTCTGGCGTGGAGTTCCCTTTCGGTGGGGACGTTTTGCTCGAGCAAGGAAACCACTTCGGCCGCGATGGAGCGACGGCTCTGCCGGGCGCGGCGGCGCAGAGCTTCGTAGAGATCTTCCGGCACGTTTTCGACGTATAGTGTAGCCATAGGGATAGTCTAGCACAGCCCTAGACTATGCGGCAAGGAGCTCGGCTACCGATCGGGCTGGACGAACTGCGGACAACTACCGAAGATGCTTCAGGATTTCACGCGCGGCGTTGTGGCCCGACGCGCCGGTAACACCGTTCCCCGGATGCGTCCCGTTGCCGCAAAGGTAGAGTCCCTTCACCGGAGTGGCGTAGCGCGCCCAGCCAAGAATCGGGCGCATCGTGAAAATCTGGTCGAGCGCCAGTTCCCCGTGAAACGGATGGCCGCCGGTGAGCCCGTAGATAGTCTCGAGATCGAATGGCGTCAGAGTTTGCACCGCAAGAATCTTCGACGGAAAATCCGGCGCATATTCCGCAAGAGTGTTGATCACCGTATCGCGCAACGAATCGCGTCGCTGCGTCCAGTCGCCGGTCTTCAAATTGTACGGCGCGAATTGCATGTAGATGGACATGACATGCTTCCCCGTTGGAGCCAGCGAATTGTCCAAAATCGAGGGGATCGATATATCAAGGTAGGGCGCGCGCGAAAATTCGCCATACTTCGAATCGTCGAAGGCGCGCTCGAGGTAATCAATTCCGGGACCGATGTGAACGCGCCCGGCGAGCGCGGCCTGCGCATCGCTGGAATTTTTCAACGCCGTGAAAGCCGGCAACGCGTCGAGAGCGATATTCAATTTCGCGGCGGTTCCGCTGCAGCGGTAGTTCCGCATCTTCACCACGAAGCTCGGCGGCAAGTGCACGGGATCGAGCAAGCCGAGCAAAGTGCGCTGCGGGTCGGCTCCAGAAACCACAGCCCTCGCTGAAATTTCCTCGCCGTTCGCAAGCGCCACACCGGTCACTTGACCGTGCTTCACCAAAATCTGCACGACCTCTGCGCCCGTGCGAATTTCCGCACCCGCTGCCTTGGCAGCTGCAGCCATCGCGGCGGTGAGCGCGCCCATCCCGCCACGCGGATAAGCGGAATTCCCCACAGGGTACGGGTCCGCTGCGGCGCGAATCAGCAATAAAGCGGTGGAACCTGCAGACCACGGACCAAGTGCAGCGCCGAAAATTCCGCGCGCCGCGATCGCGCCACGGAGCAAGTCCGTCTCGAAAAATTCAGCCACGAAATCTGCCGCGGCCATCGGGCCCCAGCGGATCAGCCGCATCATTTCCTTCTTACCGAGCCCGCGCACCTTCCGCCCGATTTTCAGAAGCTTCCAGATGTCCTCCTTGGAAGGCTTCTCGATAACCGGCGGGGTAAGCTCGAGCAATTGCGCGGCGATTCCGGCCACGCGCGCCAGGCTTTCCTGAAATTCGACGTACTGCGCCGCGTCTTTCGCTGAAAACTTGCGAATGTCTTCAGCGGAACTTTTCGCGTCGCTATAGAGCGTCAGCCCGCGGCCATCACGGTCCGGAGCAAAAACACGCACCGGCGATTCGAGCTTCTGCAAGCCGTGACGCGCGAGTTGCATGTCTTGAACAATATTGCCAAGCGGGGGACCACCAGCATGCGCAACCGTAGAGCATTTAAATCCGGGATGAAATTCTTCAGTGACAGCCGCGCCGCCGACAATGTTGCGGCGTTCCAAAACCAGCGGCTTGTGACCTTTTTTCGCGAGATAAAAAGCAGCGACCAGCGCGTTGTGGCCGCCGCCAAGAATCACGACACTGCGATGCGCGGCCACCTTCAGTTTTTCCCCGTGTCTTTCAGGATTTCCAGCGCGGCCAGCCGTCCCGGTGCGCCCATGATGCCTCCGCCCGGATGCGTGGCCGAGCCGCACATGTAGAGTTTCTTGATCGGCGTGCGATACCGCGCCCAACCGGCAGCGGGTCGCAGAAAGAAAAGCTGCTCCAGCGAAAGCTCGCCCTGGAAAATATTGCCTTCGGTGAGCCCGGTCTGCCGCTCGATATCGAGCGGCGTAATCACCTGTTTTCCGATTATCAGGTTCTTCAGATTCGGCGCGTATTGCGAAATCGTGTCAATCACGGTATTGCCGAAGGCTTCGCGCTGCTCGTCCCAGTTGCCTTGGCTCAATTTGTACGGCGCGTACTGAACGAAACACGAAAGGATATGTTTTCCCGGAGGCGCAACGGAGGGATCCGTGAGCGAAGGAATCACCATATCAATGTAAGGATGGCGCGAAAATTCGCCGTACTTGGCCTGGTCGTATGCGCGCTCCATATACTCCATGGAAGGCGAAATAGAAATCGCACCGCGCAAGTGATTTCCCGGCCCCGGAAGGCAGGTGAAATCCGGCAATCCATCGAGCGCCAGATTCACTTTTCCGGACGACCCGCGGTATTTGTAGCGCCGCACGTCCTCGAGAAAATCACCGGGCAGTTCACGCGCTTCGATAAATTTCAAAAATGTGAGATTAGGATCCACGCTCGAGGATACGACGTCCGCGTGAATTTCCTCGCCGCTTTCCAGCACCACGCCGTTCGCGACGCCATTCTTTACCAGAATTTTCGCGACCGCAGCTTCCTTGCGGATTTCGACGCCTGCTTCGAGCGCCGCGTCGCCAATGGCATTGGAAATTGCCCCAGTCCCGCCGCGGCTGAAGCCCCACGATCGGAATGCTCCATCAATTTCGCCCATGTAATGATGTAGCAAAACGTACGCGGTGCCCGGCGATCGTATGCCCAAAAAAGTCCCGATGATGCCGGACGCAGACATGGTCGCCTTCAGAACATCCGTTTCAAACCACTGATCCAAGAAATCCGCGGCGCTCATGGTCATGAGCTGGACGAGATTGTATTTATCTTCCGCGTCCAGATTCTGAAAGCGCCTGCCGAGGAACGCCAGTTTCTTCAGGTCGCGCGGATCAAGGGAAGTCGGATCCGGCGGAATCATTCCCAGTATCGGCTTCACGAACCGGCACATCGCCATCATGGACTTGCCGAATTCCTCGTACGCCTCGGCATCCAGCTTGGAATGGCGCTCGAGTTCCCGGCGCGTCTTGCCGTGATCGTTCTGGCGCCAGAGATAATCGCCGTTCGGCATCGGCGTGATCGTGCCGTCGAGCGGCAGAATTTCCAGCCCGTGGCGTGGAAGATCGAGATCGCGGATGATTTCGGGACGCAGCAACGATACAACGTACGAAAAGACCGAAAATTTGAAGCCGGGAATGATTTCTTCCGTCACCGCTGCGCCACCTAGGACGTAACGGCGCTCGAGCACCAGCACCTTTTTGCCCGCTTTCGCGAGGTACGCTGCGTTCACGAGGCCGTTGTGGCCGCCGCCGATTACGATGACGTCATATTTCTTTGCCATGGATATTTTCGGGTGACTCGGCAGTTCGATGAGTGAACGGCGAGGCCGAAGCATTCTACAAGCTAGGTGCGCAGAGCGACAAGAAGGAAGCGCATTTGGACTGACCTAAAGTCAAGGAAGCCCTGCCAGCGACGCGAGCGCTGTCGCGGCGCGTGGCGCTCGCGACGAGCTTCAGCCCCAACAGCGCGCAAGCCGCCGTTAGATGTCGGCTTGCGGCACACGCGATGCCAGAACTATAATCGCGTGCTGCACATTCCGGCATTTTTCCTACAGATGGGAGTGACTGTGCCGATCGGAACCGCGTTGCACGATAGGACTTCGAAGCTTTGCGAGAGCATGAATTATCGCGAATGGTCCGGCTATTACGCCGTTAGCGTCTACGAGATGCATCACGACCACGAATACAACGCGATTCGCAATGCTTGCGCCCTGATTGACGTCACGCCGCTCTACAAATATCGCATCACCGGCAAGGACGCGACGAAGTTCGTCAACCGCGTGATCACGCGCGACATCAACAAAGTCGCAATTGGACAGGTGATTTACTGTTGCTGGTGCGACGAGCAAGGAAAAGTGATTGATGACGGAACGATTTCGCGCCTCGACGAAAATTCCTACCGTTGGACAGCTGCTGACCCCAGCATCCGCTGGTTCCACCAGAATGCGCTAGGCCTCGACGTGCAACTCGAGGACATCTCGACGGAACTGGCGGCTCTGGCGCTGCAAGGACCCACGTCCGGACGGCTTCTGAAGCAAGTCGCCGAAGTGGACATCGCCAACCTGAAGTATTTTCGCTTCACCCACGGAAAAATCGGTGGCGTGGACGTGGATATCTCCCGCACCGGATACACGGGCGATCTCGGCTACGAAATCTGGATTCCCTGGAACGACGCGCCGCGCGTCTGGGATGCCCTGATGGAAAAAGGGCGCCAATTCGATCTGCATCCCACCGGGATGTTGGCGCTGGACGTGGCGCGCATCGAAGCCGGCCTGATCCTGATCGAAGTGGACTACTTCAGCAGCAAGCGTGCGCTGATCGAGTCGCAGAAATATTCGCCCTACGAAATCGGCCTTGGGCGCATGGTGGATTTGAAAAAGGAACATTTCATCGGCCGCGACGCGCTCGTCGCCGAACATCATCGCGGACCAAAACGCCTTTTGATGGGTTTGGACGTCCATTGGGAAGACGTGGAACGTCTTTATGATGCCGTGGGGCTCGGCCCGCAAGTTCCGAGCACCGCTTCGCGCAGCGCGGTCCCCGTATACCGCGGCGGGTTGCAGGTTGGCAAAGCGACTTCCACAACGTGGTCGCCCACTCTGAAAAAAATGATCGCGCTGGCAAGCTTAACCCGCGAGCACGCCGCGGCCGGCACGGAACTACAAATGGAACTGACCGTCGAGGCCGTACGTCACAAGGTGAGGGCGACAATCAAAGAATTACCGTTTTTCAATCCGCCGAGAAAGATGGCCACGCCGGTAACGTGATAATCCCGATTGAAATCAGAGGCGGGTGCCGATGAGCCGCCGCGCGGCAGTTTGCAGTGCGCCTGCGACGATCGGTGCCACCCGCGCATTGCGTTCGATCGCAAGCCCGCTGCGTTCTTTTCTGCTGATACTTCTTCTGACTGCGAGCGTGACCGCCGTGAATGCTCAAGACTCCAAGCCGAAATGCCCGCCGCCTGCGCGCGCTGATGATGTGCAGGAAACGATTCACGGCACGGTCGTGCGTGATCCTTATCGCTGGCTCGAAGACCAAAATAGTCCCGAAACCCGCGCGTGGATTGATGCCGAGAACACTTGCACGCAATCCGTCCTCGGCCCGCTACCGGGACAGGACGCCATCGCCAAGCAGCTGGGCGAATTGATCAAAGTAGACACCATCAATCTTCCGACGGAACGTGGCGGCAAATATTTCTATTCCCGGCGCGCCGCGGGCGCGGATTTATTCGTTCTGTACATGCGGCGCGGGGCCCACGGCGCAGAAGAGGTCCTCGTGGACCCCTCGACGATGAGCGCGGACCACACCACCAGCGTCACCTTCGAGGGCTTTTCGGATGACGGAAAGATGGTCGCATACGGAGTCCGCAAGGGCGGCGAAGACGAAGTCGCCATCCACTTCCTCGACAGCGACACGCGCAAGGAACTTCCCGACGTGCTTCCCCGCGCTCGGTATCTCTCCGGCATTTCGTTCAAGAACGACAAGAGCGGCGTTTTTTATTCCAAGCTGACCGAGGATGGCCCGCGTGCCTACTACCACACCATGGCCGCCGATCCTGCGCACGATGCGAAGATCTTCGGCGACGGCTACGGACCGGACAAAATACTAGGCGTGGGCGTTTCGCAAGACGGCCGCTACGCCCTCTTCACCGTGTTCTACGGATCGGCTTGCGACAAATCGGAAGTTTACATCCAGGATTTGAAAACCGGTGGCCCGATTGTTCCGATCGTGAATACCCTGGACGCGTGTTTTCAGGGCGATATCGCGGACAACACGCTATACCTCGAAACCAACTGGAAAGCCCCGAAGTGGCGCGTACTCGCCGTGCCACTGGCCACGCCCTCACAGGACCACTGGAAAGAAATCATTCCGGAAGGTGAATCGCGCCTCGAAGATTTTCGTCTGGCGGGCGGCAAGATTGTCGCGCAGTATTCGCACAATGCCGCTTCGGAAATCAAAATATTCAATCCCGACGGCGCGGCAGCGGGCGCCATCCCGTTGCCGCAATTGGGTACCGTGGAAGGCATCACGGGGCGCTGGAAAGGCAGCGAAGTGCTTCTTTCGTTTCAATCGTTCGCCGTGCCCACCACAATTCTTCAATACGATCTTGCCACTCGCGAACTCGAAACCTGGGCCAAGCCCAACGTGCCGCTTGATTCAAGCTCGTTCGAAGTGAAGCAGGTCTGGTACGAATCCAAAGATAAAACGCGCGTGCCGATGTTCCTGTTTTACAAGAAGGGCCTGCAGCTGAACGGCGCCAACCCCACATTGATGACCGCCTATGGCGGATTCGACGTGAGCGAAACGCCCGCTTTCCGCGATGACGCCGTGTTGTGGGTGGAGCGTGGCGGAGTCTTCGCATTGCCGAATCTGCGCGGAGGAGGCGAGTTTGGCGAGGATTGGCATCACGCCGGAATGCTCGAAAAGAAACAAAACGTCTTCGACGATTTTTTTGCGGCGGCGGAATGGCTGATCGCGAATCATTACACGCGTCCTGACAAGCTCGCGATCACCGGCCGCAGCAACGGCGGCCTGCTGATGGGTGCGGCGATGACGCAGCGTCCCGATCTTTTCGGCGCGATTGTGTGCGGCTATCCGCTGCTGGATATGATCCGCTACCAGAAATTTCTGGTGGCGCGTTTCTGGGTGCCCGAATATGGCTCATCCGATGACACGAACCAGTTCCCATTCTTGTACGCGTATTCGCCTTACCACCACGTAGTGAAAGGCAGAAAATATCCGGCGGTGCTTTTCATCACCGGCGATAGCGACACCCGTGTCGCGCCGCTGCACGCGCGCAAAATGGCCGCGGAAATGCAGGCCGCGCAAGGCGGAGACAAGCCAATTTTGCTGCTCTATGATACCAAGCTGGGTCATAGCGAAGGCCGGCCCGTAAGCAAAATTATCGAGGAAGATACGCAGGTGCTGGCGTTTTTCTTCTGGCAGCTCGGCGTGATTAAACCGTGACGACTGCACAAGCGAGCGGCAACGATTAAGCAACACGGTTTCGCGCATTATTGCAGCAGTTGCTTCATATCGTATCTCTGGGAGGCGGGAATAATGCATCGAGCAATTCTCACTGTTTGTGTGGCCGTAGCTATTGCAACCGCTTTGGCGCCGTTGGCGAGCGCTCAGGCCTCGCCCGCGCCGATCAAGATAATCGTGGATGCAACGCAAGCGCCGCAAAAAATCCTGCACACACATCTGGAATTCCCGGTGCAGCCCGGGCCGCTCACGCTGTACTACCCCGAATGGATACCCGGCGAACATATGCCCGACGGTCCAATCATCGAAGTCGCCGGAATGAAATTCTCAGCGGGTGGCAAGGCGATTCCGTGGCGGCGCGACTTGGTGGAAATGTGCTCGATTCACCTCGATGTCCCCGCCGGGGTCAGCACGCTCGACGCCGATTTTGATTTCCTGCTCTCCGCGCCCTCCACTGGATTTTCCGCGGGCGCCTCGGCTACGGCTAATCTCAACGTGCTGAGCTGGAACCAAGTCCTGCTCTATCCCCAGGGCTTGCCGGCCAAGGATTACACTTTCGTTGCCAGCCTCAGGCTGCCGGAAGGCTGGAAATTCGGCACCGCCCTGCCGATCGCAAAGCAAGATGGCGACACGATCGATTTCGCCCCCGCGCCGCTGACGACGCTGGTGGATTCGCCAGTCCTAGCTGGCCGCTACTTTCGCGCGATTCAGTTGACGCCGGGGCAAAATCCTCCGCACGAACTGGACATCGCCGCGGACAGCGCCGCCGCCCTCGCCATCACTCCCGATACCGAACTCGCGCTGCATAATCTGGTGATGGAAGCCGGTGCTCTTTTCGGCTCGCGCCATTATCGCGATTATCATTTTCTGCTCACGCTCAGCGACGACGTCGCGCACTTTGGCCTCGAGCACCACGAGTCCAGTGACGATCGCACCTCTGAACGCAGCTTGATTGACGACGCAGAACGACTGGAATTCGCGACACTGCTCCCGCACGAATACGTTCATTCATGGAACGGAAAATATCGCCGCCCGGCCGGCTTGGCGACTCCCGATTATCAGCAACCGATGAAAGACGACCTGCTGTGGGTTTACGAGGGTTTGACAGAATATCTCGGCGTCGTGCTGACTGCGCGCACCGGCCTCGAAACTCCCGAACACTGGCGCGATGAATTCGCGTATCTCGTCGCAACCTACGAACATCGTCCGGGCCGCGATTGGCGCCCTTTGCAGGATACCGCAGACGCCGCGCCTTTCCTCTACAACGCCACAGGTGACTGGTCCAACTGGCGCCGCGGCACGGATTTCTATGAAGAGGGCGAACTATTATGGATGGACGTGGATTCCACTCTTCGATCTCTGACCAGCGACAAGAAATCCATGAACGATTTCTGCCGAATCTTTCACGGCGGCCCCGGCGGTGAGCCCGCGCTCAAGACCTACACCTTTGAAGATGTCGTCGCCACGCTGAATGGCCTCGCTCCGTACGATTGGGCGGGCTTTTTGCGTTCACGTCTGGATGGAGTCTCGACGAAGACTCCGGAGGAAGCGGTCAACAAAAGCGGGTGGAAATTGATTTATACCGAGCAGCCCAACGATGTTCAGGCAGTGTACGAGGGCCTCGCCCGGCGCGCCGATTTCACTTTCACCGTCGGAATGATTGTCTCCGACGATGGTATGGTCGGCGACGTGATCCACGGCGGTCCTTCGTATAACGCCGGCATCGGACCGGGAATGAAAATAGTCGCGGTGAATGGTGCGCAGTACACTCCCGATGGCATGCGCGCCGCGATTGACGCGGCGAAATCCTCCACGTCGCCCATCCAGCTGCTGGTGGCCAACGGCGCCCAATTCAAGACGGTATCGGTGGATTATCACGGCGGCCTGCATTATCCGCATATCGTGCGCGAATCAACCCGTCCCGACTATCTCAGCGAGATTACTCACGCGTTGGCGCAACAACATTCGCAGCAGGAGCAATAATTTCGGCGGTTAGGCCGGCGCCGAATTGTTCACATGAGATTTCATCCGATCGCGATTGTCGGCATCTTGCTGGTCGCCGCGGGTATCGCTGCGCTCATTCATCCGCAGTTGAGCATGCCGGCTAAAACAGAAGAGATCCAGGTCGCCAGCGGGAAAGCGATCATCGAGACGCGGCGGATCGTCACATTCCCAAAGCCCTTCTGCGCGTTGCTGATTATTGCCGGCGCGGCCCAAATATTTTTCGTTTGCCGCGTGCGTTCAAGAGCCTAGACTGCCGCAGCTGTGCCGCGGAAGAGCCTCTGCCTGAGATTTCACGCCTGGGGATGCCCATGACGATGAAACGGACGGGAGATTCATGGAAGACCGCGGACGACTACGGCCGCTCGCTTCCCTACTTCACCGTGAACCTGCTTGTGCGGGATTTGCAGCGATCCGTCGCGTTCTATCGCGAAGTGCTCGGCGCCACCGTCACCTATTCCGATCCTGATTTTGCCGCGCTGAAGATCAAGGACCTGGAGTTCATGCTCCACGCCGACCACGCCTACGATCATCATGCCTGGTCTTTAGATCTGGCTCGAGGTGAGCGCCGCGGTCTCGGCGCCGAACTACGGCTTTTTCAAACCGATCCCGAGGCGATCGAATCCCGCGCCCGCAAATTCGGCGCGACGATTCTGCAACCTTCCCAAGATATGCCCCACGGCTGGCGCGATGTAATCATCGCCGATCCCGACGGCTATACCTGGGCAGTTGGAACCGCATTAGCAGCACAGTGCCCGCACGAAAAAGTCGATTAATCCAAATCGCCGAAGGGGAAAAGGTTTTGTAGCGGCGGACTTCAGTCCGCCATCGATCCCAGCTGCAATATCACAACTGCGTCGGCTCAGCTTGTTGCTGCTGCAGGAACGTTGGCAGGATTGGCGAGACGCCGGCAATCTCTATCGCAGAGTCGCTCAGTAATGCCCATGCCGATGTGTCTGCCCCGGGTGAATCTTCCCCGCAAAATTGCGATAACTAAAAATCGTATACCCAACCGCGAGCGACATGCCGATGACCCACCAGATCAATCCGATTTTCAGCCCGTAATCAGCGGCTTTGGCGTTGGCTACAGTCAAATTGTTGGCAATCCCGGTGGTAGCAGGCAACACGTTCGGGTACAAGGTAAACGTCACGCTAGTCAACATCCCGATGATATAAGCGCAAGACGCCGCGAACGCGCCTGCTTCCTGTCTTCCGTGGAGGAATAATTTCAAGCCAAGCAGCCCAGCGATCGCCACAAGCGGAAACACAAAGCCAAAGGGATGCACGCGAAAACTCATCATTCCAATCGGCATTAGGCGAAAACTCGTGAACGTAATCACCACCGTCAGCGCCGCCACCACCCACCACAGCAACGAAGCGGCGGAGTGCGCACGCTCGTTTAATTCATCGCCGGTTCGCCACGCCAGCCACACCGCGCCGTGCAGCGTCAAAACTGCAAGTGCCACCACGCCCACCAGAATCGTGTACCAGTCGAGGATGCCCGTCTGGCCCGTCGGCTGAAAGTTCGTCCACAGCGGCTCGAAGAAATTTCCCGCCGCGTTGAGGGGCACGCCTCGCGCCACGTTGCCCAACGCCGCCCCAAAAAATATCGCGAGCAAAGTGCTCGCAAGCGCGAACACCGCGTCCCAGAACACAGACCACAAGTGCCCGCCCACATGGCTGCGAAATTCTATCGAGACTCCGCGCAGAATCAGCAGCCACAGGACCATCATCAGAGGAAGATAGAACCCGCTAAAGCTTGCGGCGTAAAGCGCGGGAAAAGCGAAATAGAGCGTGCCGCCCGCCGCCAGAAGCCAAACCTCGTTCCCGTCCCAAACGGGCCCGATAGACTGGATCAGGACGCGCCGTTCCTCGTCGTTGTGCGCGAGCCACAGATGCAAAACCCCGACGCCGATGTCGAAACCATCCAGCACCACATAGCCCGCAATCATCACCGCGATCAGGCAAAACCAAATGGTTCCCATTGGCGTTCTTTCTCAGTCCGCAGCCACCGCGGCGATCGTCTCTGTTTCATCCAAATCGTGTGGACCAGGCCCGTGTTCTATCTCGCGATACACCAAAAACAAAAAAAGCACCGCCAGAATGGAGTACATCCCCATAAAGCCCAACAGGGTGAACCAGACGTTGCCCGCCGCAACCATTAAAGACGATCCGGCGCTCGTGCGCATCAACCCATAAATCAGCCACGGCTGGCGGCCCACCTCGGCCGTAATCCATCCTGCGGTATTGGCAATAAAAGGCAATGGGAGCGCCAGCATCAGCGCCCACAACATCACGCGCGATGTAAAAAGCGATCCGCGGAAAAGCTTCCAAGCCGCCAGCACCAGAATGGCAATGAAGATCGTGCCTAGCCCGACCATGATGTGATAACTGAAGTACAGCAGCGCAATATTATCGGGCCAATCGGATTGCGGAAACTGATCGAGGCCTCTCACCGTTGACGTCCAGTCCTGATACGTAAGAAAACTCAGCATGCGTGGAACGGTCAGTGGATTATCGAGCCGCTGATGCGGCACGTCCGGTTGGCCCAGTATTGCAATAGGCGCGCCGGCTTGCGTCTGAAACAACCCCTCCATCGCCGCCAGAGTAGGCTGTTGGTGTTCCGCGATCATCTTCCCCTGGCCGTCGCCCGTGGGGTAAAGCTGCAAGAACGAAGCAAACACCCCGACGATCACCGCTACCCGCACGAACTTTTTTCCGAACTCCTCGTGCTGCTTCGATAGGATGTAATACGAGCCGATGGCGGCCATCACGAAGCACCCGGTTTGCACCGCACCGATCATCGTATGCGCGTACTGCCACAAACCCCACGGATTCAGCAGCAGCCCCCAATAACTTTGTAATTCGAACGAACCGTTCGCGCCGAGATGGTAACCGGCGGGGTGCTGCATCCACGCGTCGGTCAGCACGATTAGGTAGCCCGAAAGCCACGAGCCAACAAACATCATCAGCGAGGAAACCCAGTGCAGCCGCGGACCAAGCCGCTTTTCACCAAAGAGAAAGAGCCCTAAAAACGAAGACTCCAGAAAAAACGAAAATACTCCTTCCATCGCCAGCGTCTGCCCGATCACGCCCCCAGCGGCCCGCGAGAATTGCGACCAGTTCGTCCCAAACTGGAATTCCATGGGAATCCCCGTTACCACTCCGAGAGCAAAGCTGATCCCGAAAATTTTGCCCCAGAACCGCGCCGCCTGGTTCCATTTCTCATCGCCCGTACGCAGCGCGATGCTCTTCAAGATGAGGATCAGCAGGGCCAGCCCCATCGTGAGTTGCGGAAAAATGTAATGGAATGTAACGGTAAACGCGAATTGAAGACGATGAACCGCTAAAGCATCTTCCATGGCACCTCTTTTCCGAAGCGTCTTTCACGCCCACGAAAATCCAGCAGCGGCGCGTTCGACGCCCGGTGGGCGACACACCCCTCGCAGTCGAGCGGCAACGATGTTCTCAGAGCAGCTACGTTACCGCTTGGCAATGCAATCTGGAAGTGTGATCATCACACGTTTTGGTGATGGCTGCGGCATATGTATCATATTTTCTACGAGTGGAGGAATCATGAGCTGTAAGGTACGCCTTTTCGGAGCAGTGCTGACCCTGTTTTTGGCTGCCTTTCTACTGCGCGCTCAGACGCCGGAAAGACGTCCGATCACTTTCCACGACTTGATCTCCATGCACCGCGTGAGCGAGCCGCAAATTTCTCCGGACGGCAAATGGATCGCGTACAGCGTGTCGACTCCCGATCTGGAAACGAATCATTCGATACGCGACATTTGGTTGGTGCCGGCAGCCGGAGGCGACGCTCGCCAATTGACCCGCGGAGGCAGCGACATGCGTCCGCGCTGGTCGCCCGACGGCGAGAAGCTGGCCTTCATTTCCGCGCGCGACGGTACGCCGCAGGTTTACTACGTGCCGCTGGAAGGCGGCGAAGCTACGCGCGTCACATTTCTTTCCACCGGCGCGGACAACGAATTGTGGTCGCCTGACGGCAAAACCATCGCCTTCACTTCGTCAGTCTACCCCGATTGCAAACTTGACGTTTGCAACGCGCAGCGCGACACCGAAAAATCGCAGAGCAAAGTCCACGCGCGCATTTACGAAAAATTGCTTTATCGCCATTGGACCGGCTGGTGGGACGGCAAGCGCAGCCATCTGTTTGTGACGCCCGCGAATGGCGGTACGCCGCGTGATCTCACTCCTGGCGCAACTTACGACGTGCCTCCGTTCAACCTGGAGGATCCCGAAGCGATCGCGTTTTCGCCGGAGGGCAGCGAATTGTGCTTCACGGCGAACACTGACAAAGATGAAGCGCGCAGCACCAACGGAGATCTTTTTACCGTCCCGATTTCCGGCGCGAGCCAGCCCCAACGAATCACCACCAATCCCGGCAATGATTGGGGGCCGGCCTATTCGCCGGATGGAAAATGGATTGCCTATCGCGCGCAAATGCAGCCTGGCTACGAATCCGACCGCTGGCGGCTCATGCTCTACGATCGCAGCACCGGCAAACGCATCAACTTGACCGAAAATTTCGATCAGAGCGTCGAGGCCTACCAGTGGACCCCCGACAGCCGCAGCATTTACTTCCAATCAGAAGTGAAAGCCGAGATGCCCATTTATTCGATCGCCGCGACGCCGGGAAGTTCGCCGAAAGAAATCGTCGCCAGCGGCTTCAACTCCGATTTTGATCTGAGCCATGATGGACAAATGCTGGCGCTAGCTCGCACCAGCCTCACCATGCCCGCGGAAATTTTCACTGCCAAATCCGACGGCACCAACTTGCGACAAATTACTCGCCAGAACGAAGCGCTTCTCGCGCAGCTCGATCTGCCGCCGGCGGAGCCGTTCTGGTTCGAAGGCGCAGAAAAAACGCAGGTGGAGGGCTTGCTGCTTCGCCCGCCGCATTTCGACGCAGCGAAAAAATATCCCACGCTGCTGTTGATTCATGGTGGCCCGCAAGGCGCCTGGGACGATGCCTGGGGCTATCGCTGGAACCAGCAAGTAATGGCCGCGCCGGGATACGCGGTGGTGATGATCAACCCGCGCGGCTCGACGGGATACGGCCAGAAGTTCACCGCGGAGATCAGCCGCGATTGGGGCGGTAAAGCCTACGACGACCTGATGAACGGCCTGGACGCGGCCGTCGCAAAATACCCGTTCATTGATCGATCAAACGTCTGCGCCGCCGGCGGCTCCTACGGCGGCTACATGATTGATTGGATCGCGACGCACACCGGCCGCTTCAAGTGCCTGATCAGCCACGCGGGCCCGTACGATGAAGTGAGCATGTACGGCGCCACCGAAGAGTTGTGGTTCATGGACTGGGAATTCGGCGGGCCTCCCTGGCAATTTCCGGACCTGTACAAAAAATGGTCGCCGAACGAATACGCGGCGGAACTCGGCAAGTATAAGACACCGACTTTAGTGATCGGCGGCGAACTCGATTTCCGCGTTCCCTACACTCAAGATCTTGAGTTTTTCACGGCGTTGCAAGTGCAGGGCGTACCGTCAAAGCTCTTAATCTTTCCCGACGAAGGCCACTGGGTCTTGAAGCCTCAGAACAGCCAGCGGTGGTACCACGAATTTCTCGGTTGGCTGAGCGAATATTTACGGTAAGACGCGCCGAAAAAAGAAAGAGGCGGACTTCAAGTCCGCCTCCCCTCGTTGCAATGTACTGCTATCCGACGGCTCAGCGAAATTCGATGGCCTTGGTCTTGCCGCCGAATTCGACTTGGACCACGCGATCCGCGTTCGTGACGACTTCGGATTGAGCCGCCTTCTTCGATAGATCAACCCATTGGCACGGAACAGTAGCGACCACCTTGCCGTCGTTATTCCGCACGATCGTAAGTTGATTCTCACCGTCCTTCACCTTCAGGTTGTAGTTGCCGGGTTCCAACTGCTGGGTCCCAATCGTTAGAGTGTGATCAACTTCGAAAGGCACGGAATCCGTGTGCGCCCAGAGCGGCAGCGAGAGACCCAACACCGCGATCGCTGCTAGATAGCTTTTCATGCGAATTGCCATTTATCCTCCAATTCAACCCTGCAGGTTCCCCAAGAAAACCGAGCTCGACCGCCTCGGGCTTTCCGCCATCAGAAGCGCTGCACCGCAATCGGCGCACGAAACGCCCCTCATTAAAAGATGCGCGGCTCCGGTGATGGTTTCGCATTTTGCAAAACGTAACGCACTGATTCTATTGTGCTTGGGTCGCGCGCACTTTCTCTCCGTCTCTGCGTTTTCGGTTCGGCCCGTGCGTACTTGTGCGGATTGACAGCCAACCGGATGAGTGACATCTTTCTAGTCCCTTCTAGCTTCCGAGGCCTTCGATGCAAAAATGGATTTGTGTGGGCCTCGCCGCCCTCGCCGCGGTGGTGTCCGCTCCGCAGACTCGCGCCGAATCGCTCAATGTCACCAGTTCGCCTTCAGGCGCCAACGTCGAAATTAATGGCGCGCTGGTCGGGATAACGCCATTTCACGCCGATTACCCTGGCGGATACTTCCACAAGACCCACCTCGTCTTCAGCGCGCGCTTGGATCATTCCATGATCTTGCGCGTTTCCAAGGACGGATACTCAACCCAACAGGTCACGCTTACTGAGGGTCCGTTTGAGTGGGTTGCCGTGACCGGCAAACATCACGGAAATTATTTCCTGCTCAAATCCGACCACTTCGCTCTGAAGCTTCAGCCCGCTGCACTAACCACGAACGAGACATGGCCCGGTGATGAGAGAGTCGGTCCCATCCATCCGCGAAATGTCTCGGCCCCGCTCGCGCGAGAAGGTGACAGAGCGCCCGGAGCAGGCGCCGTATCAATCTCCTCCGATCCCACCGGCGCGGAAATCTACGTGGACGGCAAATTCGTTGGGCAAACCCCGTCGAAGATTCTGCTGACCAGCGGCCCACATCGAGTGGAACTCAGAGCGAGCGAGAAGAAAAATTGGGTTCGCGATCTTGAAGTAATGAAAGATAGCGAGCTGACGCTGCATCCCGTGCTGGAAGAATCACCCTGAGCACTGCCCATCGCTGAGGGCTTTCACGTCGGTTATTCCGAAGCCCTCCGCCGCTGCTGCGAAGCCGATTGATAGCCGGGGCCTCTCAGCGCGCGGCCGGCCTTCGCGGTGGTCAGCGCGCCGTGATCGTATTCCACCTGGCCGTTCACGATCACGTAATCCACGCCTTGCGAAAGCTTCGTAGGCTCGGTGTAAGTCGCCTCATCCATGATCGTCGCTGGGTCGAACACCGTAATGTCGGCAAAATAACCCGACTTGATCAAGCCGCGCCCGGTAAGATGCTCGCGCTGCGCCGGCATCGATGTGATTTTGCGAATGGCTTGTTCAAGCGGCATCAATTTTTGATCGCGAACATAGCGCCCCAGAAATCGCGGCATGGAACCGAATGCGCGCGGGTGCGTGTGCGGCTCGAAAAGCGGACCATCGAGCGACAGTTCATTCGCGTCGAGTCCGACCGAGGTCCACGGCTGCTTCAACGCGTAGAGCATGTCCTGCTCGCTGGCCATGAAATAAAGCGCGCCGGTCTGCGCATTATCGGTCAGGATGAAATCGAAAAGCGCGTCGTACTCCGGCTTTCCTTCTGCCTTCGCCATTTCGGCAACGGTTTTGCCGTCGTACTTCTTCAGAGCCGGATTGAAGACACCGGAGATCAACACGCCGGAGCCGCCGCCGCTATCGAGATACAAATTTTCCCAATCCTGGTGGTCCGTAGCCATTTCGCGCTTGATGCGCGCTCGCGTCGCCGGATCGCGCAACCGGTCGAGCAACTTGTCCGTGCCACCATCGGCAACCCACGGCGGCAGTGACGACGCCAGCGCCGTCGCTCCCGCCACATATGGGTACTGATCGGCGCGAATGTCCAGTCCCGCGTCGCGCGCGGCCTGGATTTTCGCCACCACCCGCGGCATCGAACCCCAACGCGATTTCCCGCTCACTTTCAGATGAAAAACCTCGACGGGTATTCCGGCTTCGCGCCCGATGCGGATCGCCTCATCGAGCGCTTCCATTTCGCTCGCGCCTTCGCTGCGCATGTGCGTCGCGTAAATTCCGCCGTATCGCGCGGCAACTTTCGATAGCTCGATCAATTCGTCCGTCTTAGCGAAATGGCCCGGCGGATAAATCAGCGCGGTCGAAATTCCCAGCGCGCCATCCCTCATCGCTTGTGCCACCAGCGATTTCATCTGTTGCAGTTCCGCGGGCGTGGGCGCCCGATCGTCATCCCCGATCACAGCTTCGCGCACTTGCGCTGCGCCTACATACGTCCCCAGATTGATCGGCGTGCCGTCTTTTTCGAGGCGCGTGAAATATCCATCGAGTGTCGTCCAATCAATCGTCAGATGATAATGATCGAGATAGGGTTTCAGCGGCGCCAGCGTTTTTTCGTTTTGCGGCGAGATCGAACCTCCTTCGCCGGTAATTTCCGTGGTGATTCCCTGCGAAAGCTTGCTGAGCGAACGATCGTCAATCAGCAGCGCCGTTTCCGATTGCCCCAGCATGTCAATAAAGCCCGGCGCAACGATGCGGCCCGTCGCATCTATAGTTTTCGCGGCTTTGGCGTCTTGCAAATTTCCGATCGCCGCGATGCGATCGCCACGGATCCCAATGTCAGCGGCGTACCACGGTCCGCCAGCGCCGTCGAGAATGTGCCCATTCTTGATGATCACGTCGAATGGCGCCTTTTCCTCCGCGGGAGTCAGATAGATCGCGGCCGCGATCTCGCCGAGCGCCTGGCCAACAATCTTTTGTGGCGCGTCCGGATCGTCTCCCGGAAGCGAAACCCGATTCACGTAAATCGCAAACGCCAGCCGCCGTCCCGCGGGCGTGGTCGTATAACCAGCGAGCCCCTTTCCCGTAAGCATCAATCTCCGATTCAAATTGTCATAGACGTCGAATGTACCGGTCTTCGCGAAAACGTGCCCGGCCGCCGGAGAATTCACCTGAATATTCCACAGCGTCCCGTCGCGCCCCAGCACCGGCAGCGCATCTTCAAATACTGAGAAATCCTTCTGCCGCGACATAAACGCCAGATAGTGCACCATGAAATCCGGCGTGAAGTACGCGGACTGCGCCCCGCCCGCCCCATCGCCTTGCGATGCCCCGCTCAAATCCAGCCCCGCTTTCATCAGAAAAGTCCGTTCGAGATCGAATCCCGCTTGGTCAATATCCTTCGTCTGGTGCGCTAGCGCTTCACCCAAAATAAACGGCGTCATTGTGGCATGCAGGTTCTGGCTCACCTTCAGCGTCACCTTAATATCTTCGGAAAGCGGCGGCGAAATGTGTTCGGCCACAACATTCTCGGGCGTGTAGGCGCGCGCGACCGCACTGAAGTCCACCTTCTCGCTGGGCGGCGGCACAGTAGCCGCGATCCCCTTGTCTCGCAGCGCTTGCGCAAACGCAACCTGCGCAAATCGGCTCGGTGCCGGAACATCGTAGGCGTACAGGATAGGCGCTTTGCCCAGCGGAAAAGTGCCGGTCACCGCAACCGCATAAGAGCCATCCGGATTTGCGGATTCGCTCAGCGGCTGAATATCCGGCTTCGAATTCGCGGAGCCGGTCACCGCTCGATTCACAAAAGTGACGTAGCCCGTCGCGGGGGAAACGTTGATCCCGGCGGGCGCGCCTTCCGCGGCGCCCGGCGAAACCGTCACATCAATGATGTTGTCGTTCACACAAATCGGAGAGATCACCGCTTGCGTCCCGTCTTCGTGCCCACCTTCTGGAAAAAGAGTCGCATCCACTAGGACGCGTCCTGCGACGCGCTTGACTCCCTTCGCGGCCACCTGCGCGGCGAGTTCGCGAATCACCAGCAGCGGGTCACCCGCAACCGCCTTGGTATCGGGGCTCGCGTCGTAGGAATGATCCTCATTTTGAAACGAAAGTGTACCGTCCGGCTGAATTCGGCCAGAAAGGTTCGGATCGCCGGAAGCGACCAGAATCAGATCGCCGTTCAAGGTTCCATCGCGCGCAATCGTTCCGGTCCGGTAGACGCGCGTGTGAAAGCGATAATCAGCACCAAGCAGTTCGAGAGCGGTGCCCTCGGTTAAAAGCTTCGTGGTAGATGCAGGGGTAAAGAGCTGCTGTCCATTCAAAGCGTAGACAACTTTGTCGTCGTCGAGCGAATAGACCTCGACGCCGAAACTGGCGTGTTTGTATTCGGGCCGGCTGGTGATTTCCCATATGCGTGCGGCAAGCAAGGAACCATTTTGTGCGGGGGCCGTGGATGCCCACCCCACCACAATGCCAGCGGCAAGAAACAGCAGTGGCGTCAACGCCATGGCCCTTTTTCTTCGAATCATTCGTGAATCACACCTTTCGCGGATTGCAAGAAGTGGACCAACTCATTAAGAACGGCCGGCGAAGGAATACGCACGCCGCAGATATGCGTCAAGTTCGGGAACCCGAAAAATCTTCAGCAGCACCCCAAGCAGCAATACGCCTGACGCCGAAACCAGCACCAATAGAATCAGTGCCCCGCTAATGTGCTGCCAGGCGATAAAGCTTTCGAGCCGCCCCACCAACCGGTAGCAAGCGTAACCCGCGATGCAGGACGCCGCGGCCACTTTCAAAAAGAACACGACAAGACTTGCCTCTTCAGGATTCCGCGTGCGCCGCCCCAGCAGCACAAACAAAATAATCGTATATGCGATGATGCCAATCGTACTCGCCAGCGCCAAGCCGCGAAAATCCAATCGCCGCACCAGCACCCAATAAACCGGCAGACTAAGAAGAGTCGTCAAGGTCCCCACCACCGCAGGCGTAATCGTGTCGCGCGTGGCGTAAAACCCGCGCGCCAGAATATTCTGCGCGCCCCAGGCGAATAGCCCCAGCGAGAAAAACGCCAGAGCCGCGGCGGTCGCCGTGAGATCGGGGCCGTGCAGCCGCGTGCGCGAAAATGCCAAGTACACCAAAGGCTCGCTCTGCGCGATGATTAACGCAGAAATCGGCAGCAGCAAAAAGATCAAAGCCTTAAAAGTGGAATTGAGGATGCGATTCAGATCATCCATCTTCTTTTCCGAATAGAGTTGCGCCAGGATCGGAAAAGACGCGACTCCGATCGCCTGCCCTACCAATCCCAGTGGCACGCGCATCAACGTCTTCCCGTAACTCAGCCAGGTAATAGACGCTGGCTGCAGATACGAACCGAACCAGCGAATGATCCAGTCGTCCACAAACGAAAGCGACAGCGCCAGCATGATGGGTATCGAGAGTTTCAAGAACATCCAGAAACCCGGATGGCGCACGTTAAAACTCGGAAAGTAGATCGCCCCCACGCGGTGCGCGCCGTAAATTTGCAACAGGAAATTTCCTACGATCGCTCCGCCCAGCACACCCACCGCAAAGCCGGTAATCCCGATACGCGATGAGAGCAACACACCGCCAATAATAATTCCAATGTTGTACACGAGCGGCGCCAGCGAAGGGATCACGAATTGTCCCTTCGCATATTGCACCGCGCTCAAGATGCTGCCCTCATAAAAACAGATCTGCGCCGGCAACATCAGCCGCGTCAGAAATATCGTCTGTTGCAGCTCAGCCGGCTTAAACCCCGGCGCGATATATTTCACCAGGTGCGCCGCGAAAATTTCCCCCAGAATCACCAGCGTCACTAGCACGAAACCCATCACCGTCACCACGGTGGAAAACACGCGCCAACCTTCGTCCTCGCGCTGCTCGGTCACATATTTGGCGAATACCGGAATAAACGTGACGCTTAGCGAACCTCCGGCGATCAGGTAATTCAGGAAATCGGGAAGCGTAAAGGCGGTGTAGTACGCGCTGGTGGAAGCGTTCGCGCCGATCTGATGCGCCACTGTCCAGTCGCGAAAAAACCCCAAAATGCGGCTGAGCAGCACGCTGGTCATTACGATACCCGTCGCGGCGGCTATGCGGCGGTTCAGGTGCTCGGTCGTCACGAACGCAATGGTAGATGGTTTGGCGCGTGCGGACTAGTGGGTTTGCGGTGGTTGTTTCCGGCGTGCACAGATACCGTAGCACGCGAAAATGCTTCGGCGAAGGACGAACGGATCACGGCACTGAAATTGCGTTTTTATTCGAGGTTGGCGTCGTGCTCCGCCAGCGCGGCCTCGCCTTCCGGAAGCTTGATGCCTTCGCGCGCGGGCGTTCCATCCGGCGCGGCGCGTAGATATTGAATCGGCCAGCTCGCTGGGAATCCCACCTGCTGACCCACCATAAGCGGCCAGTATGGCTGGCGCAAAAATTCCCGCGCGAGCAGCACGATATCCGCCTTGTCCTCGCCCAAAATGTTATCCGCCTGCGTCGCCGACGTGATCATGCCCACCGCGCCCGTCATAATTCCCGTACGTTGCCGGATTTGGTCCGCGAACGAAACCTGATATCCAGGACGCGCCGGAATCTGCACTCCCGGCACGATCCCACCCGACGAGCAATCGATCAAGTCTACTCCCAGCGGTATAAGTTGCTCAGCTAGCGCCACGGATTGCTCGACGTCCCATGCGCCTTCCACCCAGTCGGTCGCGGAGATGCGCACGAAGAGCGGCGAACGCTCCGGCCACACGCGCCGCACCGCCGTCACCACCTCGCGCAGCAATCGCGTCCGATTTTCAAACGAGCCACCATAGGAATCCGTGCGCTTGTTCGCCAATGGCGAAAGAAATTCATGCAGCAAATAGCCGTGAGCGGAATGAATCTCGATCACTTCGAATCCCGCTCGCAAAGCACGGCCTGCGGCATCCGCAAACGCTTGAATCACGCCGCGAATGCCCGGTTCATCAAGCGCGGCCGGCAACGCATATGTCTCCGAGAAAGCCACAGCGCTCGGCGCAACCGGTTTCCATCCGCCCTTCGACTCAGGAATAAAGCCGCCACCCTCCCACGGCGCTGGCGTGCTGCCTTTTCGACCCGCGTGCGCCAACTGAATCCCCGGCACAGTGCCCTGCGCCCGCAGGAATCGCGTAATCCGCGCAAGCTCGGAAACATGTTCATCTTTCCAAATTCCCAGATCCCGAGGACTGATGCGCCCCTCGGCGGTCACGGCGCAGGCCTCTGTAAACGCGAGCGACGCCCCACCTACCGCGCGGCTGCCCAGATGCACCAGGTGCCAATCAATGGCGAAGCCGTCCGTGCTCGAATACTGGCACATGGGAGAAACCACGATCCGGTTTCGCAGCAGCACATCACGAATCTGCAGTTCGTCGAATAAACTACTCAAGGATTTCTCTCCTGGATGGCGGACCAAAAAGCTCGAACAGCGAGCCGCCTGCTAAGTTAAATCAGTCATTCCGCTTATGATTCTTGATGTGGCGGTGGTCGGCTACCGGATCCACCAATCGAAGCGAGTGAACCCCGGCCTGCGGATCAAAGCGATAGATCAACACCGCGTCGGCGGCGCGATCTTCTCCGATAAGCTCCAGTTCCGGATTATCAATCACGATGTCGCCGTTGTTTCTGATTCGCAACTCGCTGCCCACTTGCAAGACAATTTTCGTTTCGTTCTCGCTCGCCTTCATTGTTCCTCCCTGCAACCGGCGAATTGTTCTCGATACACCGATCGCGGCTCGAACACGCGAATTGGATGACCCGCGAACGCGAAAGGTGGCAGCGTTTATTGCTGGGGCGCGTGCTTCAGCGAGCCGTCCCTATGCCTGAATAGCCATGCAGGCGGATCGCTGGCCGGAAAGGACTCCATGGAGGCTTCATCCACCAGGTCAAATTCTAGGGTCGGGACTGAGGTGTGCTCGGAAGGGCTCTGCTCGTCGCCGGCCTTGATCGATTGCGCCGGAGAACTCATCGCAATTTCCTCCTGCCAACGGTTTAACACGCCGTCAAGCACCGCGCAAGAAACGTAGGCCAGCTATGACGACCCACTCAAAATGAACACGGCGGCGCAGCCCATGAGGAAGCCAGGGCGGCCTAGGATTGTTTACGCAGTGAGAACTTCGGGACTAAAACTTGAAAACCAACCCCACCGTAGCTTTGGGGCTGAATTGATAGGTGCTGAAGTACCGGGTGCCCACCGCGTCCGCGCCCACGTGTATTGCCCATCGCGGCCGAAAAGGCAGGTCCGCCCCTCCGCCGAACTCGTAAGCCAGTGCGTGCTGAGGACCTTCGGCGGTCTGCGGTGTAAAGTGTGAATAGCCCACTAAGGCGTGCGCCCACACCTCGATGTTCCGGCGCGCGGACCAACGAAATCGCGGTCCGCCATATCCCGCCACAAACCACGAGCTGAACCCAGACTGATTGCCGTGCGTGGCCGAAAACTGGCCTTCCGCGCCGAACCAGTTATTGAAGTAATAAACCATACCGTAGTCGAACCCATTCATGTTCTGCGTGATATGCGGCAACTCGTAAAATCGATAAAACGTGTAGCCGAGGTACGCCTGCCAGTCGTAAGTTTCAAACACGCTCGCCACATCCTGCGGCGGAGCAGGAGTCGCCGGCATCGCCAACAACGGGGTCGAAGAGGGCAGCGATGGGGCCGGATTCGCCGACGGTGCGCCCGCAAACGGTGAAGCCATCAGCGTCGGCCCGTTTGCCGGTGCATCCAACGGCAACGACAACGCGAAGTAGGAGTTCGGAAGCAATTGTGAATTGGAGATACTCGTCTGTGCGCTGGCGTTTATAGCCACCAAAAAAACCAGCGCAAGTAAGATAGCGATGTGTCGCATAGCTTGTATCCCCCAAAAAGGCGAAAAAAGAGCCAACTGTACCCCCATAATTTGACCGAGAAGGGGTACTTGTGTCCACTGCAAATTCTGGCGTTGTACTCAGAAAGCCGAAGTTTGCACCATCGCTTTCTGAGCGCCCTCTCATTTGCCTCGTTACCTTTGGTTCACGTCCTCGCACGTCGTTGACCAAAGCTGCTTGCCCGCGCACTACGCTCCAGACTTTTGCGCGCCAATCGCTTGGCCGACCCGCGTCACCCATGCCATCATTGGTTATGGCCTGCCGCAACGCGCCGCGCCGCGCGAATCCAGCGAAGGACAATTCGTGGCTCTGAAAGTCGCTTTTGTACTTGGCTTCGTACTCTGCGCGACGGGCTTGGTTTCTCCACCTTTTGCTCTAGCCCTGGGCCTTCTTTACGGATTCTCCTTCGTCCACCCGTTCCATGCGGAAAGCCGCACCGCCACCAGATATCTTCTCCAAGCGTCTGTAGTCGGTCTCGGCTTCGGCATGAACTTGCACCAGGTCCTGCGCGCTGGACGCAGCGGCTTCGTGTACACCGCTCTTAGCATTGCGTTCGCGATGACGATCGGCCTCCTCGCCGGACGCCTCCTCGGCGTGAACAAAACCGCCTCCGCCCTTATAACGGTGGGTACCGCCATCTGCGGAGGTAGCGCGATCGCAGCCGTCGCGCCGATCATTCACGCCGATCAGGAGGAGACCGCGGTATCTCTCGGCACGATCTTCATCCTCAATTCCATCGCGCTCCTAATCTTTCCACCCTTAGGCGCGCTACTGCATCTCTCGCAACAACAATTTGGCCTTTGGGCCGCTCTGGCGATTCACGACACCAGCTCCGTCGTCGGAGCCGCGGCTCGTTACGGCGCCGTCGCGCTGGTTGTAGGCACCACAGTGAAGCTCACTCGCGCTTTGTGGATCGTCCCGGTATCCATCAGCGCCGCGTTGGTCAAGCGCTCCAATACCCGTATTCAATGGCCCTGGTTCATCGCCCTTTTTTGTCTGGCGGCTGTCGAGAACACATACGCCATCCGATTCTCCGGGCTATGGCACGCGCTGAGCACGGTGGGAAAACTGGGTCTGGCGGCCACTCTCTATTTGATTGGCACCGGAATCTCCCGCGCCACCGTGAAGCAAGTGGGCGTGCGCCCGATGCTCCAGGGTGTCTTCCTGTGGATCGTAGTGGCCACTACGTCGCTGTGGCTAATTTCGGCGGGATGGATTTCGCTGTAACGACTGCGGTCTGCGCTCAAACTCTGGATTCGCTCAAGACAGACGGTGCAGCTTCTGCCGGACCTGCCAGTTCGTTCACGACTTCTGAAAGGGTGATCGCCATCCGGCTTCCTTCCGCGAGCTGAAGTCGAGCCGCAATCCGTTCGACGTCGCCGGGATAATTCCATAAGCCGACGATTATCTTCATCTCCGGCGATTGTGCACGAAGTTTGTTGTACAGCGCTCTGGCGTGCACCAGCGCGAACGGCGGCAGTGCGGAAATGCATACCACGTCCGGTCGCGCCAGCATCGCGCGCGCAATCATTTCCGAGCTTCGCTGCAACGGCACGCACGACGCTCGCAGGCCACTTTTCTCCAAGAGCTGCGCGAGCATCGTTCCCGCAATCTCATCCGCCTCGTCGCGCGCCGGTACGCAAACCACCTTCACGGCGCGATTCTCGGCCGGAATCCTAAGTTCCAGAGTTCCGGAGGTGGGCACGTCTGCCGACGCTGCCGTGATTTCCGCGCTACCGCTTTCGCGATGCCGTTGTGTATCCATCTCATACAATTCGCCGATCAGCTGCTTGGTATTCTGCGCAATGTACTTTTCCGTGTCGCCATCAATCCGGTTTCTGTGCCTGTCCTTCTCCGCCAGATTCAATGCCGGAATCAGTACCGAATCATAAAGCTCCTCGAGCGACTTGTTCTTCAGGTATTCCACCGCAATCACGCGCGCTTCATCTCGATCCAAAGCGAGCAACCGCTGGCAAAACCGCGAGTCGGGCGCCAGAACCGGGTCATCGCCCAGCAGCACCGGCAGAAAACTCAGGCGCGGCACGTAGCGCCCGATCACCACCACGCACAGCGTCAGAGGCGTCGAAAGCAGCAGGCCGACGGGGCCCCAGATCGCCGTCCAAAAAATCGCGGCCACTAGAATCGCAAGGGACGAAATTCCCGTGTAGGCCCCGTACAGCGCGGGTTCAATCAAATTCGACACAATTATTTCGGTGATGACAAATAGGCCGAGCGTCATCAGCGGACGCTGCCATCCATCAAACACCGCCAGCGAAAGCAACAGCGGCAAAATCCCGCCCAATGGCGGTCCGATGTAAGGCAGGAACCTCAGAATTCCGACCAGCACACCCCACAGCAGTGCTCCCGGCAGTCCAATGAAATGCAGACAGGTCCCGATAAAAATTCCGTAGCAGGTGTTCACCACCAATTGCAATCGCAAGTAACGGCTCACTCGCGCCGCCGCTTCATCCATCGCCTGCGTCATGGCGTGCAGGCGTCCCTGGCCCGCGAGAGAAATGAACCGATTGCGCAGATTCTCCCGCCGCATGAGCATGAAGAACGTAAACACCACCACGATGCCAAAACTCGCCACCAATCCCAGGACGCTTTGCACCGATTCTAAAGGCAGGCTGGGCGGCTTCACGATCTCCACGGGAAGCGGACGCTGCCGCGAGGCTTCGTACGAAGGCCGGTATTCGCCGTGTGCGGGAGGCGCTACTAATTCCTTGCTGATTTCGTTCATCGTATTCGAAGCGTTGTTGATCGTCTGATTCCGCGTCCAATGCAGCGCGTCAATCTTGTTCTTGATGTTTGTCCGGTAATGCGGCAGCTCGTTCATCACCTGGCTGAATTGCTGGCCAACGGTCCATCCCAGCGCACTAACCGCCACTACCGCTAGCAGTACAACCAGCAAAGTGGAAACCACCCGGCCGAGCCAGATGCGTTCGAGCATTTTCACAAAAGGAGTCAACACAAAGGTCAGCAACACGGCGAGCGCAAACGGAATCAGTACGATTTTCGCGAAGTAGAGGGTTGCGACTACCACCACTGCAACCACCACTCCGAGCATATGGGCAACATCACGAGATGTATCGGGGCGAGCCATTAGACCATTTCAGTTAGAAGCCGCTACAAGCGGTACGGTTGACTTGTGCGTCCGGTCTTTTTCGCGGCAAGACAAAACCCGCAAGCCGGTCCCTAGCGGTTGCCAAAGTCGTATCCGCGATTCGGAGCATTCAGAATGGCGTCAGGCGTCGGAAGCGTTAGCCATGCGTATTTCCGCCCGGTCACAATGCCGTTAAGTTTGCATGCGGTCCGAGGGAATTGCCATACAGTGAAGCATGGAGGGAGTAATCCGCGATCCCGGAGGAAGCTCTTCGCAAAAACGCGAATACTGAAACGAGTCAATGGCGGATGTCCGCCGGAAACTGCTACGTGGTCGGCGAGTTTCGTACCGGCGCGAACGATGAATACACGGCAGCCAGCGCCACGATCACGTTGGCCACCACCACCGGCATCGCGCCAATGAGGAATCCGTAACTCACCCACATCAACGCCGCGATGGCCTGGACCATGCGAAGCATTTTCGGCCGCTTGCGAAAATAGGACGCCGCGAAGACGCCGGTAGCAGCCCAACCAATCCAGTTGATCATTTCGTTGTCCCGTCCAGCGCCAATTGAGCTTCTACGTGATCAGGCCCCGCGGGACGCAGCGTCAACCAATCCGTGCGAACCTTGTCCCACTCCTGAATCAAAAATCCGTACGATTCGAGGAAAGAGCGAATTTGCGTGCGGTTCTTGCCCACAATTTTCTCCAGGATCGGCACCAGCACGCCCAACGCGCTGGGACTCAGGATCGTCCGCTGCGCGATCTGCGAGACATGCTTCGTTTCCGAAACGGCAATCGTGAATCCGTCGCGCGCATTCACGTGCAGCATCACGTGAATGTCCGAACTCCCGTCACCCGCATAGATCACATGGTCCGGCCCGATCTTCATCGCCGCCTGCAGTTCATCCAGAAACGCGACCTTGCCGTACCCGGCCGTGGCCCGCACAATCGTGTCAATCTCGCCCGTGCTCTTGTACTTGAACTCCGTCCCGTGAATGTGATCTTTCGGCAGAATTCCCTCGAGCGCCGACTGAATCACTTCTACCGGCGCCGCAGAGAGCACGTAAAAATCGAAGTGATATCCTTCGATCCCGTGATCCAAAATCTCATTCAGCAAACCGATATTCGCCTTCAGCCGAATCTGTTTCCCCACTTGAATCAAATGTTCCTTGCGCACGCGCGAACGAAATTCCGGATCGTGCAGCAAAAGGTAAGCGAGCTCGGCGCCTTGTTGCACCAGGTTGATTTTGGCCATTCCCGCGGCCTTGCGCTCGAATTCCGCGGTAGGAATTCCCACGATCTCGCTCAAAACGTATCCCGAATCGTTGAACGTCAAAGTCTGATCGAAATCGCTGACAAATAGATAGGATTTCAGTGCGGCGTCGTTCATGACAGTATTAAACCTCCGGCTGGCGATTCACTTTACAGTACTCGATTTTTTCGTGGGTACTAATTAAACATTTTAGTTCAGGTTTTTCGCGGCGTCACGGCCGAGGATTTGTGCCCCGCAACTTTCGCGACGGGTTAGTTCTCACTGAATAGTGGATGCGATTGCGCGGCGATTTGCTGCAAGAATATTGCCGAATGTTGCGAGAGCGTCAAGTTATCGCTAACTCTTTTGAAGTATCAGCCGTTGCCATCGGAAAGAGCAGCCGAATTACGGCGTTCTCTCGCGCAACGCGACCAACTGCGTATCCACCGGTACGCCACGCTTCACCTTCACGTGCAGCACCGCCTCAAGTGGCTTCGGTTCACCTGTAGGGGCGAGCGAAAGTCGCGGCAGCAAATCCGCCACAGCATTTTTTCGACAGACAAATTCCACCGCGCCCTGCGTCCCAAAGGTAGTCGTGCCGGCCAGGATCATGTCCGACCGCGATGGATTCTATCCACGCATCAATACGATTACTGCGTAATCGTCCGTCGACGGCTGCTTCGAGGGCGTCGCCAGAAACACTCTCTGCTCGTCTGGCTCCGGGTGGACGTTCACGATGGACAAATCGCTCTCGCGCGGCCCCGAGGATGAGTCGAGTCCGTCTTAACCTTAGCTACCCACTTCTTGTTTTTCGCAGCCATACACGTTCCTTCATCCCAGCGCAGACGATGCGCATCGCGCCACTGCACCCATCTCGCCTTCAGGTAAACCCGCACTGGTCGTCTAATGCAATACCGACAACTATGTAATCGCTCTCTGCGATTCGCCAAGGAAGGTATTCTGCGCAATAAATCCGCGCCGGCGATGAAGAACTATTCCTAATGATTGTCGCGAGCGCGCATCGTATCTCAAGGGAGTGGCAAATCTGAGAGCTATAAGAATAAAGCTCGCTGCTTGCGCTCGGTTATTGACGCACCCGCTTCATGTTCTAAAAGCCAGCGCTTGCGCTCGATTCCGCCGCCATAGCCTGTAAGCGAGCCATCAGCTCCGATCACACGATGGCACGGCACCACAACCCCGATCGGATTTGAACCATTCGCCAAACCGACAGCTCGAACAGCCGCAGGCCGCTCAATTTCCCGGGCGAGATCCCCGTAGGATACTGTCGTGCCGCATGAAATCTTGCGCAACGCGCACCACACCTCGCACTGAAAAGGCGTGCCAGCTGTTTTTACGGGCAAGCTATCTATTGCCGTCAGCTCCCCTTCGAAGTAGCTCTTGAGCGCCTGGGTGAAGCCGTGCGGATTGCGGGCCGGCTCGAGCGTGAATTCTTCGCCGAAGTGTCGGCGCAAAAGACGGCGCATGACCGTCTCGTGATTCGTCCAACCCGCCGCGCGCAAGTTGCCCTCATGATCCGCCACGATCAGCATCTCGCCAATCGGCGTTTTGAGCCGGTCAATCAACAACGTCAATCGCTCGCGCACGCGCGCGCCTGATTCTTCCGTCGCAGGTGCACGTGTACTCGAAGAGACTCTCATTTCACTATTCCTCCTACTGCAGTGGTCGGTCTCCGCCGATGCCTCCGCGCATCACGCATTCGCCGCGCGCGCCGCTTCTTCCAGCGCTTTCATCACCATAATATACGGGCCTGGCCCGTGGCTCACCCTCGCGACGCCATTCTCCGCAAGCACATGCAATGACGGTGTGGTGTCGCTAACCATAATGTTGACCGGCAACGGCAGCTCATTGGCCAACCGCACAATCAGCCGAATATCCACAACGCCTGGAGCAAAAATCCCATCCGCGCCTGCCTCCGCGTAGACGCGCCCTCGCGCGATCGCCTCGGCCGCCATACTATCGCTATGCTGTTCGGCCGGTGCCTGGAAAAACACATCCGTTCGCACGTTAATGAAGAAGCGAATCCCGGATGCCTCGGCCGTCTGCCGCGCACGGCGGATGCGGTCGGCCTGAGCGGCCGTTTCACGAAGCTTGCCGTTCGCCGGAAAGCTGTCCTCCAGATTGCACCCAACGGCCCCCGCATCAATCGCTAGACGCATACTCTCGGCCACCGCCTCCGGCGTGTCGCCGTAGCCGCTTTCAAGATCGATCGTCACCGGCAAGTCAGTTGCGGCGACGATCCGCCGCAGATTTTCGATCGCCAAAGCAAGCGGCATACGCTCGCTATCCGCGAAGCCGTTCGCATTCGCGACAGACCAGCTCCCAGTCGCAATCGCCTTCGCACCGCCCGCCGTGACGGCCTTCGCGCTCCCCGCATCCCAAACGTTGACTAGCACGAGCGGGTTACCCGGAACGTGCAAAGCCCGAAACTCCTTGGTCTTGCGAACTTGATCGGCCATTCTTCTCTCCAGAGTCGCGTGCGATCGTGAACTGCTTGCCGCTGTCATAACGCCTCCCTGCGAAATCCAACCGGATCATTACGCCATATCGCAAGAAACATCCGCTGTCAGAATCTTTAGCAATTTGCAGAAACCGCCGAAAGGATTAACGACGCAGTGCCGACCGGCGAAACTCCGACGGCGATCGGCCATACACCCGCCGGAACGCAGCGCTGAAGTGGCTATGGCTGGAAAATCCGAGGTCAAGGCTTACCGCGGTGAGATCGTCAAGTTGCGCCAGAAGGTCCAAAGCGCGCGCGAGCCGCATTCGCATCTGATAACGGTACAAAGGGACGCCTTCCACCTGTTGGAATACTTGCGTGAGGTACACAGGAGAGCCGCGCACTTCAGCGGCAACTTCCGCCAAGGTCCAGCGTCGCCCCAAATCACTCGCCAGCACGAGCTTCGCACGGTCCACAAGCCGCTGCCGGCCCGCGCTGCCGCCCGCTGGGTGCCCGGCGCGACGACCCAGCGCGCGCTGTACTAACGTCAACGCGATGCTCTCTGCCTCCAAGGGCTCCGCGATCCTCTGGCGCAGCCTGTGCCGTAACAACCCAACGACCACCTGCGTCCGCGCATCAACTCGAAGCCGCTGCGTCCTAAACGCAACCTTCGAACGCTCGCTCAGTAAAGTCCGCGGCGCGAGTTCACGCAGTAATGGTTCGCAAACCGCCAGCGAAAGACTGCCATCGCCTCCCGGCACAGGGTGGCTTATCTTGTAGCCTTCCGCGGCGTTGAAAAATAAAACCTGGTTGGCTTCGGCCACCGCCTCATCACGTCCCACATGCCGAACAAAAACGCCACGGTACGGAAACACAATCTCGGTAGCGTTGGCAAATTCCTCTACGGACCCGCGCACGCAACTGCCGGCACAAAACACCTCGCGGATAGTTACCGTGGGAGACTTCAGAAGAAGTCGCGACTCAAACGCCGGAACGTTGTCGATTGGACTCACGAATGCCACAGCCTCGGCCCGCCCGCCGCAACAAAAGTATAACGCGTACGCAGCGATAAAACGCCGTATGCTCGAACGATCCCGCGTAGTAGACGCACGACACCGCCGGCCAACAGTTCGCGAGATGACGCACGCGCAAAATCCGTGGTCAATAACAAGCATGTTGAAGCGCGGCGCGCGGTCCGCATCAAACAAACTGGCGCGCCCGGAGGGATTCGAACCCCCGACCCTCTGCTTAGAAGATAAACCCAGAAATGCTATCTCGTTGCTTTTCCTTGGCTCTGCGTACTTCTTGAACCACGGTTTTCTATCGCATTCGGGCGTTATTGGACCCAAGTTGGACCCAACTTCTTGGGGTGAACCCCTAAGCTGGCACAGTTTTTTTGGACACAGCTTCCGCTTTCCTAAAGGCGTTCTTGCATCTCCTAGCAGGAGAAGGGGTCTGGGGAAGGGGACGGCATTTGAGTCCCTTTCCCCAGTAGCCCTTTAGAAATCTTTCTGCTGTTCTGTTTGTTCTCAAAGAACACCATCGTTGCGCTTCGCGATTCGGCCGAACCTGACGTCTCGATCTGTTGCTCGAACTCTTCGGGAGATCGATAGCCCAGCGACGAGTGCAAGCGCAGCCGATTGTAATACTGCTCGATGAACTCTTCGATGTTCGCTCGTAGATTTTCTAGATCATCGTACTTGTTGGCGTAGATTTCTTCCCGCTTTAGCGTCTTCATGAAGCTTTCACAGCTTGCGTTGTCATACGGGTTCGCTGGACGGCTCATGCTCGGAATCACGCGGTTGTTCTCGAGGACTTTTATGTATTCTTCGGAAGCGTACTGCAATCCTCGATCGGAGTGATGCACCAGGCCAGGTTCTGGTTGGCGACTCTCGATGGCTTGCTCCAGCGCCCCGATCGTCAGTCGCATTGCCAAAGTCCGATCCAGTGCCCAGCCCACCACTTTGCGAGAGAAGCCATCGAGGATCACCGCTAAATAGACAAACTCAGCTTTCAGCCGGATGTAGGTGATGTCGGCCACCCAGAGCTGATTGATGCCCGTTAGCTTCATACGGCCGGCTAAGTTGAGATATATCTCTAGCTTGTGATTTGAATTGGTTGTGACCACGAATCGCTTTGGCTGTAGCCCCAGCAGATTATCTTCTCGCATGATCCGCGCCACCCTCTTGTGGTTTACCCGCATTCCCCGGTGGTGTAGCTCTGCCGTGATCCGCCGATAGCCGTAACGCCGGCGGTGCCGCAAAGCAATCCTTTGAATCGCAGATCGCACTTCCATCTCTTCCTCAACCGGCTGTTGTTCCTGCAGCGACCGGTAATAGCCCCGGCGGCTAACCAAAACCATCTGACACATGCGCTCGATACTCAGGCCGCCTTGCAATGACATCACTTCTCGGATCTGGTCGTAGATGCCATTTCGCCAGAGACGCTGTTGCGCTGGCGTCGAGCCTCGACTTTTTGCAAGGCACCTTTGAAAAAATACACCTCCAGGGTCTTCTCTGCCAAAAGCTGCTTCAGGCGATGGATTTCCTTGCGGTGAGCAGATGCGTGCGTGCTTGGCCGCGACGCTTCTTGTCCTGGTTCAACCATCTCCAGCTTCTTGCGCCACTTGTACAGGCACCTCGGCCTTACGCCGAGTTCTCGCGCCAACTCACCGACATTTTCACAAGTCTCCATGCGTGCGACAGCCATTCGTTGAAATTTCCGGGAATACCGTTTCCTCTTCACCTGTGGTTCCTCCCCCGGAAACTGTGTCCATTTTTGTGTGTCAGTTCAAGGGTTCACTCCATTCTGGCATGAACGTGACCCGTCTAGTTCCCTGAACCAGGGCGGCGGCTGTCTGTAGCGACCCAGGATAGCCGCAGGGAACACACCGTATAAGCAGAACCTGTCTACTTAAATGGCTGATTGCTCTGCAATTCACGATAGTACTTTTGAAGTACGAAAAACGCTTTCTTCTTCTCGCCATGATCAGAGACAAGCCCCTTGCGGTTGAAGTAATCCTCAAAACGAGGAAGAGTTCGTCGCGGACTACGAAAATCTTTGAGAATCCAGGGACTCATTCCACGAAGGAAAGAAATGCGCTTCAACATAGCGATTTGGTGTTCGTAAAGATTCTCCTGATACTCCTCGGTCCACCGAGCGTGCGCGTCCCCGTGGTAGCCCAACAGTGCGTCGCCGCCAAATTCGCTCATGATCAGCGGCTTGTCGTATTGTGAAACCCAATCGATAGAATCCGTATCCTCGGGGCGGCCGGTATACCAGCCGATATATTCGTTGTTCCCGAGGACGTCCAGATCGTTCGCGATCGGATCATCAATTTGAACGGTCGTGCGATTTCCATTCGCGACTTCGGCCGATTGAAGAGCGGCAGACACCAAGCGCGTCGGGTCCGTGGAGTGCGCATCCTGAATCATCTCCCGCAGGAAGAGGTTGCGAGCGTCGCTGATGGGAGTCTCGTTTGCAACGGAGTAAATCACGAGAGCGGCGCGATTTTGATCTCGAGCAATCATTTCATTCAGCTGATTCTCCGCGTTGCGGAGTGTTGCGGGATTCTCCCACTGAATGGTCCAGTAGACGGGGACTTCGGCCCAGACCATCAAGCCCATTTGATCGGCCGCGCGCAACATTGCTTCGTTGTGCGGATAGTGGGCGAGGCGGACGAAATTGCAGCCGAGTTCTTTCGCCCAACCGAGGAGAGTGCGCGCATCGTCGTCGCTCCAGGCGCGACGCGAGAACGTGGGGGCTTCCTCATGAATGCTTATGCCCCGCAGGAAGATCGACTTCCCGTTGAGCAAAATGTCCGTTCCGCGAACCTCGATGGAACGGAATCCGATGCGGTCCGTGACTTGATCGGTCTCACTTGCGATTTCAACCACATAGAGTTTGGCATTCTCGGGATTCCAGAGGGTGGGTTCGGCGGGAAAAGAGAACTCAGCACGCCCGGCGGGATTCGTCACGAACGTCTTGGCAATGTTCGCCTCAGGGATTCGGATGGTGATAGTCTGCTGGAGTTTCGGGCCGTTCAATTGAACCCAACCGGCGATTTGGTTCGTGGACCCTTTCGCAAGCTGCACGAAATAGCTTTGAACAAAAGTCTGCGGGACTTCGACGAGAGTCACGGGACGCGTAATTCCCCCGTAATTCCACCAGTCCGTATTGGTGGTGGGGACTTGGTCCTTCGCACGATAGTTATTTACCCTGACGACCAGGAAATTGCCGTGCTCCTTGATCCGATCCGTGATCTCGAAGTCAAACGGTGTGAAGCCCCCCTCGTGCTCGCCAAGCTCTTCACCGTTCAGGTAGACCGCGGCCCGGTAATTGCAGGCGCCGAAATGGACGAACAGCCTAGACTTCGGGGACTTTGCATAGTCGAAAACCCGCTCGTACCAAAGGGTCCCTTCGTAAAAGAGCAAGGATTCGCGCTGCGTATTCCAGTCGCCGGGCACATGCAGCTGGCCAGCGGTCTCGAAATCGTATTCGACGAGCTCTGATTCGGACCCAGGCTTGTGGTTCTGGTAAAAGGCATGGTTGTTTTTCAGCGGATGTGCACGATAGTCCAGCGATCCCACGTCATACGGATCGACGATGGCCTGCCACGAACCATCCAGGCTGGTAATCTGACGCGCGTTGATATTCGCAATCAGAGGAGCGATCTGCGCCGCGCCGCGGCCGGAAATGAACAATGCACAAATGGCAAGTGCTAGGCAACGCAAAGAATTATTCATTCGAAGCCTTCATTCGTGAATTTGAAGGGCATTAAACCGACCGCCGGAATGCCGCTCGGTCGGTGCCAGAGATAGGGACGGCGGGGTGGTGCCGTCCCATCTCCCCCATCGGCGTCTTTAACAGAACGGCGAGCGCGGGCAGAGCCAACCGCCTTCGTGGTGCCACCGCTGCACTGTTGCGCCGGACAGGTCCCTTAAGTTCTTCGAACTAGACCCTCGCCTCAGAATTAGGACTGTTCCGTTGCAATGCGACTTTGAATACCAAGGGCTTAGAAACTGAACTTTGCGCCGAACTGAAGAACGCGCGCCGGAAAAGACTGGGTAATCTGTCCAAAACTGGCGCTGCCAACATTATTCACACTGAATCCGTTTAGGCCGCTCCAGTTCGTCTGGTTGAAGGCGTTGTAGGCGTCCACCCGGAACTGCAGGCCCATGCCCTCTCTGGGCAGATTGAATTGTTTCCGCAACGACAAGTCCCATTGGTAAAACGAAGGCCCGATGATGTTATTGACGGCGGCGTCGCCTGCGCCGAGCGCCGATTCCGGCGCAAAAGCGGCTGGATTGACCCAACAGATTGCATGCGCATTTGGGCAGGTGCCACTAAACGAAACTGGCTGGCCCGCAACACCATTCGCCCGCCGGGCAAACGTAATGCCCACGTTGGCGGCGCCGATGGCAAACGTGTCGGTCGCGGTGAATGGCGACCCGCTTTGGTAGTGCATGACAGCACTGAGGGACCACCCCTTCACGAGCCCCCCCTCGAAGCCCGTCATGTCTTTGCCCCATGGTGATTCGACGGTGAAGGCAGTTGTCACGATGTGGGTCGCATCGAAGCTCAATTTACCGTAGTCAAATTTCTTCCAAGATTCCACCACGCCGCCCGATTGTGCTCCCCCAACTCCACCAATTCCTCCCGTAACAATCACAGGGTTGGCGGCTGTGCTGACCAGGCAAGTGTAAGGGCATTCCGGCTCGGGATTTTCATTATAAGCGTCTCCCGCGCCACCGCCGTCTCCCATCGCCTTCGAGTAGGTATAGGCAACCAACGCAGTGATGAACCCCGCGCGCTTCGTCAGGCTAAGCTGTAACGCATTGTAATTGGAATCGACGTCGCTCAACTCCATGCCAAGGTTAGAGTATCCCAGGTACGGTCGAATCTGATCCTTCCCAAGGGCGGCAGGTGCGAACCCCCCCACGCATTCATATGCGGCTGCGTTTATTCCTGAAGGGCACGCGTACGTGTTTGGGTTCGGCGAGACTGGTATGTAACCCTGTGGAGTCCAAGTGGGTTGGTTGATGTTGCTGGTGGCGTTACCCCCGCGCAGGATATGCCGCCCTAGATTGCCGACGTAAGATACCTGAAGCAACATGCTCTCGGGCAGTTGGCGCTGCACTCCCAGACTGTACTGGTAGCTGCGAGCCACGACGAGGTCAGGATAAACTCCACTCAGGCTTAGGGTGCTCGGGCCTGGTACCATACCGGCACCCGGAGCGGAATCGTACGACGCTAGTGAAGCGTTGACCCCGGCGATCGAGACCGACTGCGCCCACGGCACATAGCCTTGGGAATTGATACCATTGCCCAGGAGGTTGCCTTCCGGGTGGTCGTAGAAAATGCCAAAGCCGCCACGAATCACAGTCTTGTCGTCAAACGGGGCGTAGGCGAAGCCGAATCGAGGAGACCACAAGTTTTCCTGATTGTAGAAACCGCGTGCCGCCGTCGGAGGCACAGCGGCCAAAAGCTGAGGATTCTCGTACGTGACAGGAACACGGCCAGCCTGATCATATGGCACGTCTCCTGGCCGCTGCAATCCGTTGCATTCGATCGTAACAACCGGCGTGCCAACGACGTTGAGTTGGGGGCCGCTGCAAAGACCGGGCGAAGCAGGGCTGATGGCGCTTCCCGTCCCCACAGCCGTAAAAGTCGGGATGAGACCAGGGCCGAACGTAAGTGGGTCGAAGTTCGTCATGTTGTTGCCCTTCGCGTAGGTCGGAGTGGTGCGTATGTAACGAAGGCCCAGCACCAAACTCAGCTTGGGAGTGACTTTCCAAGTATCCTGGAGATAGAACTCGAGGTCATTAAAGCGAAACTAGCCCACTGTGTAAGCCGAGTTCTGTGCGAGGCTGCCAAAGTTCCCGAGGAGCGCATCGGCGAATGGGTCCCCGGTTGAGTTTGAGCCGGTGGTTGCACCCGCTGTATCGGCGAAGGTTATTATACCGTCGTAATTGGTGCGCGAGTTTTGAGTCTTGCGGTTCCGCGCGTAAAAGCCCCCAAACTTTATCGAGTGATTGTTCTTCACGATCGAAAAGTTGTCCGCAAAGCTTATGTCCGTCGTAGGGGACTCGAGATAATTCGGCGCGGGACCATAGGTGACGGTCGGTGCGGCCGTTGGAAACCCTGAAACAGCTGTGAAGCTGATTTGCGGAAGCCCGTCGGTGAACTGCGCCGGGTTTCCGAACGGCGGAATGAACTCGAATCCATAATTGGACTTCATCCAGGAGGTGCCTACGAGCGGAGTATGCTGCTTGTGCCAGTCGGCGTTGAATTTGAATTCGTTAACCAGGTTCTGACTTATCAAAGACGTCCATCCAATTTGAATGTTGTATCCCGGACGATCGCGTTGGTCCGGATCCACCGGAACCTCTGGAGTAGTGCCGAAAGTTGAATAAGGGTTGGTAATTAAAACATTGTCGTGGAGGTACCTGAAATAAATACCCTGCTTCTCGGTAGGGTGTTCATCGACACGAATGACGTCCTCCCGAATGTTCGCAGGGTTCGGGAGGTTGAAGGTCAAATTGTTCGCAGCGACCGTAGTGGGCAATCCCCCGACGGTGGACAACTTCGCGGCCGTCGAGTAGAGCTTCTGAATGGCTGCGCCGTCGCCCGTTATACACGCTGGATTTATAACGTTTGGAGCCGTAAAGAGAGTGCCACCACAACTCGCGGGTATTATTGCCGGCGTTTTTAGGACGAGGCCGGCGCCGCCATTATAAACGTCGGTGAAATCACCGCCCGCCTCCGCCACCGTTGGGAATGTCTGCGTTTCCGTCGCCGACTGCAATCCCGGAGCCGACCCTCGAAACCTCTTCCACTCCTGGCCTGCAAAGAAGAACAGCTTCCCTTTCGGCTGGATGTAGGGGATGGGCCCGCCCGCATCCCACCCGAAGTCGTTCAAATGAAACGGCGGCACCGCGTTGTAACCGGTCAAGGTGGTGGGCCCAGGCGGACCCGGTTTGAAGGTCAGCTTTGTCCCTGCATTTGCCGCATTGAAAATATTATTCTGGACGTATTCGAAAAGTCCTCCGTGATATTGATCTCCTCCGCTCTTGGTGACCACATTGACCGTAGCCGAAGCAGACCGGCCGAATTCAGCGTCATAATTCGAACTTTGCACATCCACTTCCTGAATGAAGTCAACGCCAACCTCATTGAACACGCTGTTGTTCGAGCCTGCATCAAGGTTCCACCCGCCATCAACGCTCCAGTTCTGGCCGTCCAGTCGCAGGCCATTGATGACCGCGATACTGTTATTGTAACCGCTCGTTATGCTCGCGGGGCTCAGGCCCGAACTTTGGAGAGCAGCTCCGGGAATCAAGCCCACCACCGTCTCGTAGTGGCGCTGGTTCAACGGTATGTTATCTACTTGTTGGTTTGTGATGGTGGTGGAGATTTCCCCTGACGTTGTATTGATAGTGACGGGTACCGCTTGTACGCTCACTGTCTCGCTGACGGCGCCAACTTCGAGTGTTGCATCTACGGTTAGACGCCCGCCCGCCGTCACCGTGTTTCCAGCTACCGAAGTTCTCTTGAACCCCGTTTTCTCGACTGTCACCGTATAGGTCCCAACGGGCAGATCATCCGCAACATATAAGCCAGCCCCGTTGGTGGTAATGGGCGGCCGAGCAACTCCCGTCGACTCATTTTTGATCGTGACGGTCGCACCGGGAACCACCGCACCTTGCCGATCAACGATTGTCCCGGATATGCGCCCGACGATATCCTGCGCAACAGCGAAATCCCCGGTCCCCAGCAGGGCGAATAGTAATGCCGTGACGAGCGCTATTGGCACCATAGACACCGCCGACTTAACTTGCCTCATTGCCCAAATCATAGAAACACGGTGATTTCCCGAAAGGGCCAGAATCATCTTAGTGTCTCCTCGATAGGCCTGAACGGTTCTCTTCCTGATCTCGATCTCCCGACCAAAAGCCCGCAACGGCTAGACAGGAAGTTACGCTGAACTGAAACGATCTTGACTCTCGGCGGTCCAGTAAAGCAGTGTTCCGATAAGGTGTGGAGTTAGGTAACTGTGAATTCACAGTTAGAATTCAATTGTTCTGAGATCGAACGGGGGTGAGCACTACTCGTCAGAGAGTGTTCAACTTAAGGCAGTGGGAATTCAGGGGTTTAGTTCGGTGTCATGATACGCGAATTCGGTTATAATTCCACCCAAACTACCGGGTGGTCCGTCGACGGGGTAGTTTCTAAGGAGACACGCGCTTGGAATCGGCAATCAGCAAGCTAGAGGCCGAGCGGACCGAGGTCGAAGAGGTGCTGTCCTCAGGTGCCCTCGGACGGACCAACAATCTTATCCGGTTTATGACCTATGTATGCGAGAGGTATTTCGAAGGAGCGATTGACGAAATCAAGGAATACAACATTGCGGTGCATGCCCTTGGGCGCCGGGTAGATTTTGACCCGCAGTTGGATACCATTGTCCGCGTCACCGCGCATGCATTGCGAAAGCGCCTAGAAGACTACTCAAGAGCGGAGGGGCACAGCACGCGGTTCACATATGCCTACCGCCTGGCCACTATATTCCGAAATTCATTCATTCGGAGGGATTAGAACCGGCAGCGGGCGAATCTGGACTCGATGAGAGTCAGGATAACGAGTTTCTTCATGCTCATTCCTCCCCAGGCTACGGTCAAACGCTGGATTTGCGAGACAATGCTCCCCCTGTACCCCAGGAGTCAAAGCCCGACAGAATCCTCGAATCGTCTGAGGGCAGCAGTATCAAAAAAAAGTTCGTAACTCAAGATGCATTCTTGGCTGCGGCTTCTATTTTTGCGATTTCGGTATTTGTGCTGTCGGTTTTTGTCTCGAAAAAATGGAATCGAGGCGGCGGTCATGTAAGCTTCCCGCCGTTCCAAGCCACTGCCGCTCCCGGCGATACCTCCGGGAAAATTCTTCGCGTTGCGATGGGCAACGCTACGTCACCCTACATAGATCGTGGCGGATCCACGTGGGCAACCGACAATTTCTGCTCGGGAGGAACCCCCTTCTCCGTTGCGGGTCACATTATCCAAGGCACGGAAGACTCCGAGCTCTTTTCCAGTGGACGGCGTGGCATCTTTCGTTGCAGCTATCCGGTTCCGCCTGGAACTTACGAAGTTCATCTCCTGTTCGCCGAGACGGAAGGGCTTCAAGAGAATAGTCGCAATGTTGTGTTTTCGATCAACGGCAGGCCCCCTACCACCTTGGATGTGGTGGACGATGCCGGCGGGGATGATATGGCGACCGCCAAGGTGGTTACAGATGTCGCACCCACGAGCGATCGAACGATCCATCTGGATTTCAGAACGCCCGAGTCATTTGTAAATGCGGTTGAAATTCTTCCGAGTGCTCCGAATCAGGTGCTTCCGGTCAGGATCGTCGTTGGCCATTCTCCTTACCTTGATTCCAATAGCAATGTTTGGGTGTCAGACCGGTACTTCTTCGGCGGACGCGTCCGTAACTTCGCAGGCGATTTATCCAAGGTCCCCGACGGTCGTCTCTACGAATGGCATCGTTTTGGCCACTTCCATTACGCGGTGCCTGTTTGCGACGGGGCGCAAATACACTTTGCGCATGTATGCTATGGAGCACTGGTTTGGGGTCCAGAACGGCGGCATCGGAGGTGTGGGTAGCCGCGTGTTTGATGTTTCCTGCAACGGAGTAATGCTCTTAAAGGGGTTTGATATTTTTCGGGAAGCCGGCACCAAGCCCTTGGTCAAGTCCTTCCAGGATATTGAACCTACGCCGCAGGGCAAAATCGAGATCTACTTTACTCCTAACGTGAATTATCCGTCTGTAAGCGCGATCGAAGTCGCCTCCAAATCGAAACTCCCTCGAATTCTGTTTGTTGTGCGACTTTGGACCAGCATCGCGGGACGATCGCAAAGTATTCGGCTGATTATTATTGATTTACGCCGCTCGCCAGAAATCCGCCGTCCACAACAAGAATCTGCCCGTCACGAACGATGCCGAATCCGACGCAAGAAACACGGCCGCTCCCACCAGTTCGTCCACCTTTCCGAATCTTCCCGTCAGATTGGCGTTCAACAATTCATTGCCGCGCGGCGTATTGTCCAGCAGGTCCGCATTCAGCGACGTACCAAAAACTCCCGGCGCGATGGCATTCGTCAGGACGCCGTATTCTGACCACTCCACTGCCAGGGCTCGCGTCAGCGCCGCCACGCCCGCCTTACTCGCGGCGTATGCCGCCACTTCGTGCAGGGCCACAAAGCTGTTCAGCGAAGCAATATTGATGATCCTTCCATTCTTCCGGCTCAGCATGTGCTGTCCGAACACCTGGCAGGCGCGGAGCGTTCCCGTAAGGTTGGTGCTCGAGAATGTCGTTTCCAATCGCTTTCCAGAAAATCCAATGTGGGCGCACGCTTGATCTTGCCCGCGCAATTCAGCAGGATTTCGACTTTTTCAAAACGCTCCAAGCAAGCCGCGAGCAACCGTTGCAATGAACCTTTGTCGCGCGTGTCGGTCGCTACTCTCAGTGTGTGCCGCCCCAGTGCTTCAATCTCCAGGGCCACCGCTTCCACGTTCGCCGCATTCCGTCCCGTGGCAACTACGTTTGCGCCGGCACCCGCTAGCCCCAGACTCAGTGTTTTGCCGATTCCGGATGTTCCGCCAACCACCACCGCTACCTTGCCCGACAAGTCCAGAGCGGGAAACATTTTGTTTGCTTCCTCCATGGCCCTTTCGATTCTTCAATATTCATGCAGAATGCTTGTTTGGCTGCGGCGGATTTGACGATCGCATCTCCGCGCGGGCCCGTCGTATCCCTAAAAGCGATCTCGAGACGCCCACAAACCCAAGCCGGGATTCTCGATAAAATAAATCTCTTCTCCCGCTACTCGGCTCCAACCTTGCGGCAGCTTGGCAGGATCGTACAGTTGCATCATCTGGCTCAATTCAGCGTATTCGAAACCCGCTCCTTCCACCTCTTTCCGAGTCAAATCCCCCGGACACCACGTGACCCGGAACCGCCCCTCGGACGATCCATGAATCAAGTGCGCCGCCGCGCTCAAGTCCGCAGCCAAGTCCGCGTTCTCTTTCACCATGGTTACAGTGGCTTCGGTGCCGTGATATCCATACTTGCGGATCAGCTTATCGATTCGGAGGTCTTCGCCGAAGTCGCGCACACCCGGCGCCAATATAATCAGTTCACTACGGTCGGCCATCGCCATACGCGTCCGGTAAATCGCTTTGTTTCCCAGCCATGTGCTGTGAAATTCGTGCGGCTCGAGGTAAACCACGGCTTTGCGTATCGGCTGAGGCATCAGGGTGAAGTTCACGCGAAAGCTCAACTCCGCAGCAGCGTGAAAGCACTCCGAGTCGTCCCCGATGAACAGCCCCCGCACCACAATTGCTCCGGAAGTATTTCTGCTCACGACCGTCAGGACATACACGATTGGCAGGTCAATTAGAAAATGAGAAGCCGCGTAGTTCAGCACGCGCCGAACGGGATTATCCGCTCGTCCCATGATCCGCTCCATGCCGTAGACGGCTCCGAGATAGTGGCTGCGATTGATGCTGTCGGGTCCGCCCGTTCCCACCAGGATATTTTTGTTGTAGTTCGCCATCCCAATCACTTCGTGCGGCACAACTTGCCCGATCGACAAGATCAGATCAAATTCGCCTCGAGAAACCAGCCGATTCACCTGCGCGGGCCATTCATAGTCCAGCTTTCCTTCCGACTGCTCGTAAATAAATTCCCGCGGAACCACCCCAATCGTTTCCACGTCGTCTCGCCATTTGTGCACATGAAAGAGGCCGGCCAGGACATTGCCGAACATTCCGGCGATCTGCTCTGCCGACATGGCCTTGTGCGTCCCCAACGCTGGCAGGATCGCGCGCAGGCCTTCTCCATAATATTCCCAGGCATAACGCGTCAGCTCGCCAGCTCGCGAGGCCGCACGCGTTTGATCGGGAGGAACTGCCAGGACTTTTCTGCGCCTGCCAAGCTTTTCAAGCGCGGCAGACAAAAAATCCCTTAGCTCGCTCGAAGAGAGCTCTCGATCGGGGCCGCCCTGTGCGCAATAGAGACTCATTCTCTACGCTCGAAACCTAATCATCGCCGATGCCACATCTCTCAACACCTGTCCCGATACTCCGAAATGACTGTTATCCATTACTCTCCAGAGCAGTCATATCCCTGCTCATCGTTGCCGACGCTAGCCGAGCTTCAGCTTCCGCAGCACGTCCCCGACGATTTCTTCTGGCGTCTCGCTGACGCGCACGACCAACGCATCCCGCGGGTCCTCCAGATCCGCAAATTGCCCAGCCAAAATCCCCTCCCCGGCGAAATGTCCCGTGCGGCTCTGCAGGCGTGCAGCTATTTCACGATACGTTCCCTGCAGGTAACAGATCCGCAGGTCTACTCCGAAGGCGAGCCTTTCACGGTAACTGTGCTTCAGCGCCGAGCAGGCCAGCACCGCATCCTGTTTTTTCGCCGCACACCTCAGCAGTTCCGCGTGAATCGCTGCCAGCCACGGCTCGCGTTCTTCGTCCGTGAGCGGAACCCCGTGCTTCATCTTTTCAATATTCTCCGCAGGATGAAAATCGTCGGCATCCAGAAATAGCTAGCCCAATCTCTGCGCGAGAAGCTTTCCTACGGTCGTCTTTCCTGACCCGGTTACTCCCATCACCAGAAGAATCATCTGCCAGCATTATCCACTATTGCGGGCCTTGTTCGCGGGTCGCACTCAACACTCCCTTGGCACAGGGACTTTTCTTAGGCCTGGCGCCAGCAACTGCAGGAATAAAAGTCCAACGAGATACGAGGTAGCGGCCACGGAAAATAACGGCCCGTAGCCGCGATGAGATTGCAGAACCCATCCAGTACTCAACGAAAATAAGACGGAACCCAGCGAGCCGGCCATGCCACCGATACCGACAACAGCTCCGACGGAACTGCGCGGGAACATATCGGAGGCGGTGGTAAAGAGATTCGCAGACCAACCCTGATGCGCGGCGGTGGCCAGGCTGAGAATGGCGACCGCGGACCAAAAGCGAGGAAAGCTGGCTGGATATAAAGATGGGCAGAATGAGGCAGGCGCAGACGAGCATGGCGAACATGCGCGCTTTGGCGATCGACATTCCCGCCTTGTTAAACGCGGTGGCAGCCATCCGCCAGCGACGCTTCCGATGGCCGACACGTTGTAAACCACAATGAGCGGCAGGCCGATGCTGGCTAAGGCCAAGATGATAGCGCTCGTCGAAAAACTTGGGCAGCCAGTACAGATAAAAATACCAGATGGGGTCGGTAAGAAATTTGGCGACGGCGAGGGGCCCAAGTCTGTTGTAGCCCAAGAGCGCCATCCAGGGAATCCCGCTCTACTGGCTCGGCGGGATCTTCTTGGATGTGTTGCAACTCCGCAGCACCGACACGGAGATGATTTTCCGGGCTGCGATATCGGGTCAGCCACCAGACAATCCAAATGGCGCCGAAGAGACCAGTGGAGAGGAACGCGGCGCGCCAGCCGAATCTGATGGTGATCCATGGGATCAAAGAGAGGCGCGAAAATCGCTCCGACATTTGCGCCGGAGTTGAAGATGCCGGTTGCCAGGGACGCTCACTCTGGGGAAACCATTCGGCGGGTCTTGATGGCGGCGGGGAAGTTCCCGATTCACCCAGGCCAAAAGAAACGGGCAATGCCGAACCGAAAGTGGAAGCCCCAGCGCATGGGCCATGGAGGAAAAACTCCAGATCGCCATCATGAGCGTATAGCCGATGCGGCTTCCCAGCCGATCCACCATGCGTCCGCGAAGACCAGGCCGATCGCGTATGCGGTTTGAAAGCGCCCACGATGTAGCCGTATCGCGCTTCTGTCCAACCGATCGAGTGTTGCAGGGCGCTGGCGAGAAGGGCGAGCACTTGCCGATCCATGTAGTTGATTGATGTAGCGACGAATAGCATCGCGCAATGGTCCAGCGCACGCGGCCCAGCGGAGAAGCCGGTGCTCCTGCTCGTCGCGCTGGGGGTTTTCAGCCGATAGGCCTTTTGCGCGCCAAGCCCGTACGCGAGGTCGGTAGCCACCGGGGCTTCGTCTTCGTCGAGGCGATGTTCGGCTACGAGTCGCGCCAGAAATGCGCAATCGAGCGTCGCGCCACATCGTGCCGCGCAGGAATGGAAAGAAATGCGCGGGTGTCGTCGTTGAAGCCGACAGTGTTGTAGAAGCCGGCCGTTTCCGTGGCCTGTTCGCGGAAACGCATCATGCCTTCCGGGCTGTCATGGAACCACCATGGCGGGCCGAGCCGGAGACAAGGATAGTGCCGGCCAGCGGCGCAAATTCGCGGCTGTAGGCGATTCATCCAGCGTAAAGAGAATGATGGTGAGGGCGAGGCTCATTTCCGAAGCGGTAAAGCAGGGGCCGCAGGGCATCGACATAGTTGGTGGGCCTGGGGATGTCGGCGCCCATGTCCCGGCCGTAGCGCTCGAATAACCTCGGTCTTATGGTTGCGCACGCTTCCGGGGTGAATCTGCATGACCAGGCCGTCGTCCAGGCTCATCCCGGCCATCTCGGTAGCATCTGGGCGCGGAACAATTCGTGCTCGTCCGGTCGCCTCGGCCTGAAGCGACCTTGTGAAAAAGACTAGCTGCCGCTCAGGCTGAAATCGGCGGTTGCGCGGTGGGGTGTCCGTGATCTGTAGCGGTGCAGCCCAGCCTTGGAAATCCGGGCGCTTGCGCAATGCGCATAAATAGCCCTTCCACGTGGTAGTGTCTTCGCCATTCTGCAAGCCGCCCAAGTTTTCTTCGAAATCGTGAAATCGGGATCGACGACCGGGTCGGGACGAAAGGTGGGCATAATTCGTCCTTCCAACGTGGACCGCGGATGGCTTCTTGGTGAGTGAGAGAGTCGAGTGGCGAATCGGTGGTCGCCAGCACCTAAGATGGAATCGCTCGTACAGCGCGCGTGGAGGAACGCGGGGCTTAAGCTTCTCTGAGATCGCGTCGGAATAGTGATCGGCGTTCTTGGAGTTAGCCGTTCTTCGAGCCCGAACAGTTCCTGGAAGGCGTAGTCCAGCCACATAGTGTCGGTGTTCCGCGAAAAAGGTAATAGTGCTCGCGAAAATCGCCACACCGGTGTGGATTCTTGACAGACGGCGAGCCGATCCAAGCTGTCAAGCGAGACGCCCTGGCTGTAAAGCATGCGAAAGACATAGTGGTCGGGAAGGACAAACAGCTTGGCCGGATCGGGAAATGGCTCATTGTGGGCAAACCAGCGCGGCTGCGTATGTCCGTGAGGGCTGATGATGGGCAGCATTTTATGCGCGAATAGAGGGCCTTGCGATGGAACGGGTGCCGGGCTCGGGGGGAAACAATCGGTCTTCGTTGAGGATCATCTCCCTGAAAATATTCGCGCTCTATCCCATGCCGCCAGAACGCCCCGCATGTATGCAAAGCTTCCGATGACGCCGGGCATTGGGTCGTCCGCGATGAATCTCGTACTCGAGATCGACAAACCCCTTGTATCCATTGCGATGAGCGCTTCGAAGATCCCGCGAATCGGCATGATGCCTTCGCCCACGCCACCTGGCTCTCCTTGCTCTGGAAGTTGGTGAGGTCCTTCATGTGCATGTTGAACAGGCGCGGGCCCACCTCGTGAATCGCCTGGACCACGTCGGTGCCCGCGCGCACGGTGTGTCCAACGTCGATGCAGCAACCGATGCGGGGGTCCATATTCTTTACGCCTTCAGCACGTCCAGCGGAGAAGGCCACAACTTGTCTTCGGGTCCATGGTTGTGGATGGCGAGGCGGATGTCGATACTCCTTCACAAATTTCTCGACGCGCGGAAGGGTCTCTGGCGTGGGGTCGCCGGCGACAATGACGCATGCCGGCGCGCTTGCAATATTCAAACTTGCTGCGGATGTCGGCGTCCTCATCTTTTGGGAAATAGATGGCCCCGGCGGCGTGAAGCCTGATGCCGGCGGCGGAATAATCCGCGAGCGCTTTCGCTTCCTCCTCGGGATCCATGGGAAGATGTTCTTTGGTGTCTTTCGCGTTCAACGCAAACATTGAGTTGCTTCATGAAGCCGATCAATTGCGCACGGCTGAAATTGCGAAATGTGTAGCTGGCCAGGCCCAGGTGCACCGGCGACGCTTCCCCGATGTCGGCGCTGAGCGAGTTGACGGCGCTGTGCAGCGAGCTGCCGTAGCTAGGCGACGGACTGAACAAAATCGCGACGCGAAAAGGATTGATTCATATTGGGTAGTACTCGCTCTCGGGAATGCTTTTATACTGGCCGCAATTCTTCACTTTGTTCGACCTGCATCATTCGCCCGTTTACGCCACCAGCGCGCCTTAGAGATGCGGCGCCCAACCGTTCTCGTATTCGCGCCCCCACATCTTCATCGCTTGCGGGTCGTTCAGGATCTTGCCGTCCCGCGTGTCGAGTTGCAGTTCCCGATTCATTCCCAGGCAATGTTGGAGAGTTGAAGCATGGTAACAGCCACGTTGCCCACGGAGATAGGAGCGTGGAGCTTCTCGCCCTTACGAATTGCCGCGATGAAGTTGGCGAAGTGCGCATCGGTCATGGATCGCGGCCGATGAGGTCAGAAGAAGAGGTCTGTGCCGCCGTCCTTGAATACGCCCGTCTTCTTCCCTTTGAGGTCGTAGATCTCGTAGCCGTCGCGATCGATAAACACCGAGCCCGTGGTTCCCATGATGGTCGACCGCGATCGCGGCCGTAAAACTTCATCCCCTTGCAGCATTTGCCTTCCCACGAGATCATCTTGTCGCCGTAATCGAAGCTGGTCACCAGAGTGTCGTAAAACTGCCAATCGTCTTTGAATTGGTATCTTCCGCCCGACGAGTGACACGTTCTGGGTAATCACACCGAGCGCCCAGCGGCATACGTCGACCTCTGCGTGCCGTTGTTCAGCGTCTCCCGGTTCCCCAGATCTTGAACCAGTGCCAGTTATACGGATGAACATTGTCCTTATACGGTCTTCGCGGCGCGGGACCCTGCCACAAATCCCAATCGAGCTGCGGCGGCACGGGCGCCTCCTTGCCGATCCCGATCGACTTTCTCGTGTTGCTGTACCAGGCTTTGGCGAAATAGGGCCTGCCGATCAGCCGTTGTGAATCTTGTCGACGATCTCCATGGTGTGCGGCGACGAGCGCTGCTGTGTGCCCATCTGCACCAGCTTTCCGATACTTCTGTTGCGCCTCGACCAGCAGCGCGCCCTCGGCGGGATTGTGACTGCATGGCTTTTCGACGTAGACGTGCTTGCCCGCCTGCAGAGCCGCAATCGCCATAGGCGCGTGCCAGTGATCGGGAGTGGCGATGGTGATTGCATCCACGTCTTTCTGCTGGAGGATCCTGCGAAATCCTTATCCGTCGCAGGAGTATCCCAACTCCTGCTGGACTCTGCCGGCAAATTTCCTGAGAATATTGTTGTCCACATCGCACACATGCGAGATGCGGGCAGTATCCTTGTTCGCCTTGAGCGCGGAAAGATGAGCATAGGCTCGCCGTTGAGGCCGATCACCGCAAAGTTGAGGCGATCGTTGGAGCCGAGGATCCGTGCATAGCTTTTTGCCGTGGATCCTACGGCCAGGCCGGCTGCTTCGATCGCCACAGTGTTCAAGAAATTCCCGTCGAGTGACCATAATTTTCCTTTCAATCGGGCCGCCGCTGACGCTCCGCCGCCAGCTGACAGCCTAGCTTGTGATTAGCAGGAGATTCCGGCCTTCGTCAGCGCCTTCCGGAATCCTTCCATGCTGATACGGGTGGATGCTTCGGGCGTACCTGCACCGCGCCAGTGAGTTTCGAGGCTCATTGCGTTGTGGTAGTCGTCGCGCCGCAAAGCCCGAAGTTGCCCAACCCAATCCACAATGCCACTGCCTACGGGAGCCCAATCGTATTTGTGGTCCGGCCTGCGCACTACATCCTTGCAGTGACAGTGCCCAATCCGGTTTTTGGGCAGCAAATGATAGCCGGTTGGATAGGGCGTACTTCCGATAGCTGCGGCATTGGCGGGGTCCCAGTTCAACATGAAGTTTCTGTCTGGAATCGCCTTCAGGACGGCAGCCGCCTCTTCGCCCGTTGCCGAGTTGCAGGACATCTCGTTTTCGAGCAGCAAGATCATATTGTCTTTGGCGCAGCGCTCCGCAGCCTGCTGCAGTTTGGCATTGATCGCTTCCCTATACGGCCTTTGATCACCCAATCGCCAGAAATCGAAGCAGCGAATCTTGTCCGTATCGAAAAATTTCGCAAGCGAAACACACCGGTCCAGGAGCTTATCCTGTGCGCTCGCATCGAAGTCCGCATGGAACTGGTCGCGGCTTTCGCTCTGAGACGACCGGGGAGCCCCGGGCCAGTCGGTCTTGAACAACGGGCTCGCAATATCGGTCACGTGCAGTTCTTGTTTCCCCGAAGGACTCTCCGCGCATCCTCCAGCTCCTTCGGATTGAGTTCGGTCACGTTCTTGCTTCCACCTCGTGCGCAGCTCAATCCAATGCAGGCCGAAATCACCTGACACTATTCCCACGCTTTCTCGAAGTCCTGCGTGATCTCGCCATCGATCTCACCGCCAGCCTGAACGGGGACTACCGGACCCAATTTCGCCGCGAACGGTGGCGCCATTTCGAGATGCTCCGGCTTCCTTCGCCAGCGGGAACATCGCCGCGCCAAGCGCCGCCATCCCTAAGCCGCGAGCACACTGCGTCGTGTGTACTCCATGTGTTCGTCTTCAGCACCTTAGAGAACGATTGAGGCTGTCTGAGAAGCAACGGTTTTGCGCCGCCGGTTCCCCGATTGTCCGATTGGTTTTCCGGCCGAATTGGCCCGAAACCATTCGTCGAGTGTCTCCCCTTTTTGCTCCTCGTTCCGCCTCCGTACTTCCGCCTGTCAGCAGTTGTACACATCGGCGAGCGCAACGTTCTCGAGCCCATCGTGATACCGCCGGTGATTGTACAACTCGAAGCTCGATCAGGACCAACAGGAGATCGCGAACCAGCGCGAGCTGCTGCAGAAGGATCGCAACGCGCTCACCGGACATTTCCGGTAACTTCCCGTACGCCCGTTTGCGTTCGGTCAGTAGGCTCTCGACCCACGACCCACTGGAATAGACTCGAACTTCGGCGACGGGAAATGAAGGGACGCGTCAACCATCCTCGGCTCCCTTTTCTATCGCTTTATCTCAACATGGGCCCTCCGTGAATATCCCGCCAGCTACCTACTTCGGTCCGGCACCAGGTACTTGGGCGAACTGACCATGCGTTCCCTGCGGTTTTCCCTCGGCAAAATGACGTGGTTTTTCGACGAGGCCTCGGTTCGACCGGAGCCCCGATGAATTGGTTTTGTTCCCTTAACCGAATTTGTTCCGCTAATCTATGAATTCTTTGAAGCCACCACCAGGCGCGCACGGCGAAGAATGCAACATTTACACTCTGCACGTCGGCCTGTACCAAGGTCTTGACCCTGTGGCCCCGCACTCCGCTGAAAGAAAATGCGATGCACGAACCGAAACCCAAAAAGCAGCGGAGTTGAAACTACAGAAACGGGCGGGAGCTACCCCACTTTTTCGGCTTTCAGCCGCCCAAAAAGTTCGTAGGGTCGCTCCCGCCCTCTTCGACAAGACACGACAGTTGCACTGTCGCGTCCACAGGCGGCACCAACGAACCGTAGTAAGGCGCAATTGACGAAAGGACTGTTCCAGCATTGGTAGCGCTGATGGCGAAATTATTTTGGTCTATCAGCGACACAAATTTCTCTCCCAACACTGAATAGGTAAGTAGAGGAAGAGATCATGCCTCAGTCTCTTGCTAGGCGGGAGCCGACATGGAGCCCGCGTTATCAACCATCCACCGATCCACAGTGGTCGCCTGCCGGGTGGAGTGGGGTCTGACGGACTCGGCCCTAGTCCGTCAGTGAGGCAGCCCCACTTCCAGCTTCTAATCCGGCGACAAGAAAGAATCGATGGATCTGGTTGGTTCGCACATTTGAGTCAGAGTACGGACCGCAGGAGGACTTTCGCAGAGCCTTCAACGACGAAAGGAGAAAAAACATGGCGATCCTAAAATCACCGCCGAGACCACCGAAGAATGAAACGCTTCAAATTCGTATCGAGGAGCAAATCAAATCGAAGCTCTGAAGTTACGCTGAGTTCATTGATGCATCGGAGTCATATGTTGTCAGCGAGGCCTTGAAGCTACTATTCCGCAAAGATAACGAGTTCAAAGTTTGGCTGGAGCAACAAACGCGAGATGGCGACCAACCGCAAAGCGGAGGAGGCTCTCTTTTCGAGATGGTCAACAAGATATGAAGACTACCAGCCTTGAGTTCGACAACGTCGCGCCGAACGCGGCAACGAGGACGGACAAAGTGCAAAATGAACGGCTCCTAACTGTCCAGGAGGTAGCAAATCTCCTCCAGGTCCCCGCGTCATGGGTCTACGAACGCACACGTAGGCGCGGTTGCGATCAATTGCCACACTTGAAGCTCGGAAAGTACCTCCGCTTCGAAGAACCCGCTGTGATTGATTTTATTCGAAGGCGGCGTTGCGCTTGATTCCATGATGGTGGCGCGTATGATCCATTCAGGTACCGCAGAGCCAAGGCGAGCATCGAGAGAAAGGAAATCGATGACTCGTTCTCGGTACCAGAACGGAAATTTGACCTTACGCGGCAGACGTAGCAAGGTGTGGGTCGCGCGGTGGAGAGAAGATGTACTCGGCTCGGACGGCAGACTGCAACGCATTCGGCGGTCCATTGTTCTCGGCGCGCTGGCAAGCATACCGACGCGTCGGCGAGCACAAGCGCTTCTCGATGCCAAGTTGTGCGATCTTAACGCCGGACGACATCAGCCGCAGTCTGCGATGCGATTCGATCGCTTCATTGAGGATGTCTGGAGGCCAACCATTCTTCCCACAATGAAGTTCTCGACCCAAAAACTCTATCCCCATCTTCTTCGCCGCCACTTGCTTCCCGTTTTCAGTGACAGACCTCTATGCGATATCCGCCGCGTAGACATTCAACGATTCGTCACCGAGAAGATAACGCGGCAAAACCTGTCCTGCCAAACCGCCGTTCATCTACGAAACCTGATGAGCGGTACGCTTGAAAGGGCAGTTGAATGGGGATACCTGGAGGCGAATCCTGCCCGGCGAATTAAAGCGCCTCCGATGCAGCGTCGACGAGAAACGATTGTGTTGACACGCGAACAGTTGGCCACACTACTGCAGGTCCTGCAGGAACCGATTAAAACACTCGCGATTACAGTTGCCATGACGGGACTGCGAATCGGCGAGGTGCTCGCACTCCGCTGGAGGAGCCTGGACTTCGAAAAAGGTCTGATCCAGGTTCGCGAGGCAGTGTACGAAGGGCACCTCTCTTCACCAAAGTCTAAAAGCAGCATCCGTGACATTCCGATGGGGCCATCGCTGCAGCACTTATTGTCGGATAGCCGGAAAGCCGCACCTGCTGACGCATTTGTATTTGCCAGTAGGAGCGGCACGCCACTGGACTCGCACAATCTATTAGCGCGCGTCCTCAAGCCTGCCTGCAGACGGGCGGGCTTGCCAGCAATCTCGTGGCATAGCTTCCGGCACACGCACGCGACTCTGCTCAGCGACCTCGGGGAATCGCTCAAGACTGCGCAGGCTCAACTCGGGCATGCACGCTTGAGTACGACCGCGGAGATTTACACTCACGTGGTGCCAGCCTCGCAGCGAGCAGCAATTGAGAAGTTGGAAAAGGCTATTTGGCCGCAATTGGACCCAAATGGACCCAAGTTGGAAAGAGTAGCGGTGCGAGGGACTTCACTAATCCAATGACGGGCAAAGATTTAAGATGGCGCGCCCTAGGGGACGATCTTAGAACTTTTTTGGGAGAGTTTGTGTCAAGTTTGCCTCAGTTTGCTTGTCCGAAGGAGTGGAGGGTCTAGAGCGTGCGTCGACACTACGCAGATAGGCATCGACACCGTGGCGTTCGCTTCGTTGATTTGACTTTCACAATTTAGCGGGCGACCATTGCGGACATGTCGAAGCTTCGCATCGGCACTTCTGCCTTCACCGCCCCGCTTCCAGTTGCTGCAAAGCGCCAATCATCTGCGCCTCGCTGTGCCGGCTCTTCGACATGTTCCTCCCCCTCTCCGCAATGTGAAATCATACTCACCTTCGTGCGGATTTGGGGGAGCAGGTCACACACTTACGGCGTTCTTTCGCGCAACGCGACCAACTGCGTATCCACCGGCACGCCACGCTCCACTTTCACGTGCAGTACCGCCTCGAACGGCTTGAGCTCCCCGGTCGGCGCAAGCGAAAGCCGCAGCAACAGATCCGCCACAGCATTTTGGCGGCAGACGAATTCTACCGCCCCCTGCGTGCCAAAAGTCGTGGTGCCCGCGAGAATCATCGCCGATCGCGACGGATTCAATCCGCGCATCAGCACGATCACCGCGTAATCATCCGTCAGCGGCTGCTTCGAAGGCGTCGCCAAAAACACTTTCTGCTCGTCGGGCTGCGGGTGCACGTTCATGATAGACAAATCACCTTTGCGCGGGCCTGAGGCGACGCGCTAAAAACGAATTCCTGCGCGCCCGGAATCTCCAGCAGCGTCAAATTTTCCGAGGGAGAACCGACAAAAATTAGATCGTTGTTCTTGGCGTCGTCCAGCGAAAAAAGGCTTCCGCGCTTCACGCGAATCTGCCGGTGCAACGAGCCAAACACTTGATCCAGGTCATGTACCGCCAGCACCTCGCCCACTCCCGTGTAGTGATCGAAGATCGCATCCCGCGAATCTTTCTTGGGATTGTAGTAGCGCAAACCCGTCTCCGGCCGTCCCGTAAACGCCGCATTGCTGAATATCACCCATGGATCTTCCGGACTCGCAAGGAACGGCTTCCAGAAAACCTGAAAAGCCTCGGGAGCCGCCGCAATGTCGCTCGCGTGCGTCGTATCGGGCGCTTTGCGCGTAGCCAAAAGCGCGACGATTACCAGCGCCGCCGCGCTTAGCAGAACCGACAAAGTGACAATCACCGCAAGGCGGTTTCGCGCCGTTTGTCGCCATCCGGAGTCGTCGTATTCTACGTGATGCACTCCGGAGCCATGGCTGCGCGCGGCCGAGACTGTACGATGGTGAAAAGCCAGAAGGTAACTGCCCTTGGGCAGCTCCACCACCGTCGTATCTTCACTTCCCTCCGACGAATAGTATTCCGCCAGCTTGGCGCGCAGCCGCCCCGCCTGCACTCGGGTTGTCGAATCAACTTGCGGGTCGAAGTCCGCCGGACGCCCGAAAACCTCTGTGGCGATTTGGTATTCCTTTACCGGGGCTCCGGGGTGATCGAGGGCGTGCAGCGCCAGATAACGCAGGAGCTTGCACAAGGATTCCGAGCCGTGGAGCGCATGACTGGCCACAAGCTTATCTACCTGGCGAAGGTTGTGCTCGCGATCCGCCATTTGGAGGTATGTTACATGATTGTGACACGAAGTAACAACTTCCCAAACTCACTGCATTAGAACGACTTCCTCTTGTAACTGTATCAGACCGATTGAAACTTTCTATCCAAACCATACAGTTCCAAAATGCGCCATCTTTTAGGGGTGGGGTCTGTTTCAATTTGGTACATCGCGAACTCGTAGCCATCGAGACAGCGCGCAGTCGCCATTTTGCGTCCATTGCTGCCAGCCTGCTGTCGTCAGTCCACGGTTATCGAACTCTTCAAATTGGATTGGTACCCAGCCTCAACCGCGAAACGCGCGCGCGGGCTGGTTCAAAACCAATGGCACCCAAGTCGCGACACCCATTGATACGTCACGGAGATGATGAAAATGAAAAAGCTCTTTCAGCTGTTCGTTTTGTCTCTCGCACTCGCGATGGCCGGCATCTGCTCCGCTCAGACGGTTACCGCCCGACTTGAAGGGACAATCACCGATCCAGGCGGCGCCGCCGTGGTCGGAGCTACCGTCACCGTGACCAACACCGGGACCGGGCAGGTCTCGACGGCGCAGACCAATGATCTCGGTTACTATGTCGTCCCTGCGCTTCCGCCCGGCCAATATCGCGAGGAAGTCGCCCAAAAGGGCTTCGAAAAGGTCACGCGCGATTTCGAATTACAGGTGTCGCAAATCGCGGTCGTGGACTTTCAGTTGACAATTGGCGCCATCAGCGAATCCGTGATCGTCAGCGGCGGCTCTCCGGTCATTGACGCTGCGGACTCGTCAGTCAACACCGTGATCCAAGGCCGACAGATTACCGAGCTTCCCTTGAACGGCCGAAACTTCACGCAGCTCGCAACGCTAGTTCCGGGCGTGAATCGTGGCATACCAACCGGCGCCGCTACCGGTACCCAGAACAACACCGAAACCTTCCGCTACAGTGAAAGCGGTGGCGGGTCGCTGGCCGTGAATGGTCTGCCGCCTGAAGCGAACAATTTTATCTTTGACGGAATTGACAATAACGAAACGTTGGTGAACACCATCATCTTCTTCACACCGGCTGACGCGCTGCAGGAATTCAACGTCATCACCAACGTCGCGCCCGCCGAATTCGGCCGCGCAGGCGGCGGTGTCATTTCTTCAACACTGCATTCCGGCAGCAATGAATTCCATGGCAGCGCCTTCTGGTTCCATCGCGACGAAAGTCTGGACTCGAAATTCTTCTTTGACAGCGGCCCCAAGCCCGTTTTTGCCAGGAATCAATTTGGCGGCACGCTGGGAGGTCCCGTAATCAAGAACAAACTGTTCTTCTTCGTGGACTATCAGGGCCTGCGCCTGAACGAGCCGCAAGGCAGCAGCGTCGGCACCGTGCCGACGGACCTGATGCGCACTGGAGACTTTTCCGAACTGCTTTGCGGCGGTGCAACCACTTGCCCGGCGAGCACGGGGCTGGGCACGCCCGTTCAAATCGTTGATCCCCTCACTGGACTGCAGTTCGAAGGCTCCGGCGCCCAGCCAAACGTGATCCCCACGAATCGCCAAAACATGGTCGGCCTGAATTACCTGAAAGCGTTTCCTGAGCCAAATTGCACAATCACGATTGATCCGCGTTGTGGCAGCATCATTAACAACTATAGAAATTCGTCCAATCTGGTGGAAGACTGGAACGACTTCGATGTTCGCGGCGATTACGATTTTAGCTCCAGCGACCAAATCTTTGCTCGTTTCAGCTGGGGCAAGGATGACAACGTCGAAGCTCCCTTCCTGACTACGTTGCCTTCCGGGTTCGGCACCGGTACCACGTTCAACCACCCCAACGGCGCCGCCATTGGCTGGACCCACGACTTTTCATCCAGTGTGATCAACGAGATGCACTACGGTTACGTGCGCACCACCTACGGTTACACTCCGCCCTTTGCCAGCACTCCCATTTGCATAAACCTGGGCATACCAAACTGCAACAACAGCTCTGATTTGGGCGGCATTGCCTTGATCGGTGGAAACGGCAGCCAAATTGAATACACCGGTGACTACGGGCCCTACCTCGTTCCCCAAACCAGCTTTGAATGGAACGATGCAGTTACGTGGGTGAAGGGCAAACACACGATCAAAATGGGAGCCAATATCATCAGGCGCCAGCTGAATCTCTACCGGCCCACCACTGGCAAGGGCTTCTTCAACCTTTGCGGAAATGGCGGGAGCAACGGCAACGGTACGAGTGCCACTCACTATGAAGTTTCCGACCTCCTCGCGGGTTTCGTTTGCCAGTATCAGGACGGTGTGCCTTTCGGCATCGTCGGTACACGAAGCTGGGAAAATGGTTTCTTTGCACAGGATGACTGGCGCGTAACACCGCGGCTCACCTTAAACCTGGGCATGCGCTGGGACATTTTTACGCAGCCCATCGAAGTGGATAATCGGCAGTCCAATTTTGACATCGCCACCGGAGCAATCATCATCGCCGGAAGCAATGGAGCATCGCGAGGTCTGGTGCCCAACGATTACCACAATTTCGGACCGCGTGCCGGGTTCGCCTATCAGCTGACCAGTGACGCCAAGACCGTGGTTCGTGGCGGCATCGGGGTGTTCTATTTTGTGGATCGAGGCGGCATTGACAATCAGCTCGCGCAGAACCCGCCCTTCAGCGGCTCCGCCAGCTTTCAGCAGAGCAAAGGCTACGAAATTGCTCTCTCTGGTTCCCTTCCCTGTTCACCGTCCTGCACGACGTCGCAACTCAATTCGACCACGGCCACTGCTCCGGTACCGACAGGCGCCGCGGCGTTCGCGGATCTGAATCTTTCCGCGCCGACGAACGTAAGCGTGGTTTCGTATTTGACCACCAATCTCACGCCGCAAGTTACTGAATGGAATCTCCAACTGCAACGTCAGGTCGGAACCAACATGTCGGTCAGCGTGGGATATGTTGGAGATCACGGCGCTCGCCTGCCGGGCTACTACAACGCCAACGAGTACGAGTTCGGCGTGGACACGAATCTTGCGGACACGCGGATGTTCCCCAACATCAATACCGTCAGCGTCTTTAATACATATGGCAAATCGAACTACCACTCGCTGCAGGCTGAGTTCGAGCGCCGCATCACCGACGGCTTGCAGGTGACCGGTTCATTCACGTGGGAGAAAGAGACCGACGACACTTGCGGCGCCTACGATTGCCAGCAGCCGCAAGACTTCCGGAACCTCCAGCTCGAAGAAGGTTTGTCCAATCTGGATCAACCCTATCGCTTGGTCATCAGCTCCCTCTATGAACTCCCGTTCGGCCGCGGAAAACACTGGGGCAGCGACTGGTCGCGTCCCATGGAAATTGCATTGGGTGGCTGGCAGTTCAACGGTATCTACACTTTGCAATCGGGCTTGCCGTTTGATCTCAGCGAAGGCGGCGGCGCCCAAGGGACCATTCGCCCGGACATCGTCGCGAAACCCAGCGTGAATCCGGGAAACATCGCCGAGTACTTCAACACCGCGGCATTCGCCGCGTCGCCCGCCACCTTGTATGTGGACGGCGGCAACAACAGCATCAGTTTCGACCGGCCCGGAACCGCGGGACGCAATTTGATGATCGGTCCCGGACTATCGAACCTGGACTTCGCGCTTTTCAAAAATTTTCATGTTTCGGAGCGGGTAAACGTCTCGTTCCGCGTCCAGTTCTACAACATCACCAACACCCCGCATTTCGGCCAGCCCAACATGAGCATCGGAAACTACGGGCTCAACAGCAGCAATATGCTGGTATTCAATCCGAACGCGCAGTTCGGAGAGATTACCAGTGTGCTTCCCAGCAGCAATCGTGAAGGTGAACTCGGTCTGCGGGTTACGTTCTAGTTCGGCAGAGGGAAGCGGGCGCAAGTCCGTTTCCCTGCTCTGACTCCATCCACCTAGGATCCGACTGTGCGTAATCCACCATCACGGCTCTGGCCATGCGTGTCGCACCTTCGCCTGTTTCTTTTCGCCGCTGCGGCTGTCGCCGTTACGCTGATTCCGCGCTGCTCACCGCTAAGCGCTGCGCCTGTTCGTGCCGCATCGCACTCGGCGCTGCAAGCAAGCGCCACTCCCAAAATTTCAAAAATGGAGCCGCCGAACTGGTGGGTGGGATTCACGCCCAACTTGATGGTCCTCGCCAGCGGCAAAAATCTCGAAGGCGCGACGGTCACGTGTGGGAGCGAAGGCGTGCATCTGACGCGCTCAAAAGTAACGGACGGCGGCAAATATCTATTTTTGTGGCTGGATATCGCGCCTGTTGCTCGCGCAGGCGACGCAAAAATCCAAATCGCGACGCCGTCCGGAAGGACTTCCGTGAATTTCCCTCTTCTCGCGCGCGAATCGTCGCAAGGAAAATTTCAAGGCTTTTCACCGGACGACGCTGTCTATCTGATCATGCCCGATCGTTTCGCCGATGGAGATCTGACCAACGACCCGCCACCAGGCGACCCCGGAACCTACGACCGTTCCAAACCGCGTGCCTATCACGGCGGAGACTTCCGCGGCATCCAGGATCACCTCGATTATCTGCATGATCTCGGCGTCACCGCGATCTGGCTCACACCCATCGTGGACAACGACAATTCCTCCCCACAGGACTATCACGGCTACGGCGCCGTGGACGAATACGCCGCCGAAGAGCACTTCGGCACGCAGAAAGATCTGCAGAACTTAGTCGCCGCCGCACACGCCAAGGGAATCAAAATAATTTTCGATTTCGTTCCCAATCACATCGGACCCAAACACCCATGGGTCGCCGCGCCGCCCGAACCAGACTGGTTTCACGGCACGAAAGAGCATCACCTCGTCGCCTCAGGCGATTTTCAATTTCTCACCGACCCGCACGCCCCGCCGAAATACTGGCGCAACGTCGAAGAAGGCTGGTTCGCCAACGTCCTGCCGGACATGAATCAGGAAAACCCGGACGTCGCCGAATACTTCATCGAAAATGCATTATGGTGGGCCGAAGAAACCGGGATTGACGGCTATCGCCTGGACACTTTTCCCTACGTCTCCCGTCAGTTTTGGTCGGAATGGCATCAAGCGCTGCGGCAAGCCTATCCGCACATGACCACGGTGGGCGAAGTGATGAACGGCGATCCCGTCATCACCTCGTTTTTTGTCGGCGGGCGCGCGCAAAACGACGGAATAGACTCCGGCGTCACCACTGTTTTCGATTACCCCTTCTACTACGCGCTGCGCCAGGGCCTGCTCGAAAATAATTCGCCGGCCCGAATCATCAGTATTCTCAGCCAGGACCATCTCTATCCGCATCCCGAATTGCTATGGGTCTTCGCCGGAAATCACGATGTTTCGCGCCTCGCCAGCGCGCCAGGCATCTCGCTCGCAAAAATTAAGCTCGCCTTTTCAATCGTCCTTACCATGCGCGGCACTCCCGAGCTTTACTATGGCGATGAAATCGGCATGACTGGCGGCAACGACCCAGACAACCGCCGCGATTTCCCAGGCGGCTTCCCCGGCGACAAACAAAACGCCTTCGCACAATCAGGCCGGACGCCGGAACAAAAGGAAATTTTCTCCCACGTGCAGAAGCTGCTGCGCCTGCGCAATGAACATCCAGCTCTCCGCCGCGGCCAGCTCTGGCACATCTCTTGGGACCAATCGTCCTACGCCTTCGCGCGAACCACCAGTGAAGAACGCCTTCTCATCGTATTCAATTCCGGCTCCGCTGCGAAAACGCTACATCTCTCGTTTGCCGGCACGCCGCTTCAAGGCGCGCACAAACTGAAGCCGCTATTGGGCGCACACGACGGGAATATTATCGGCGACGATGCGAATCTGACGCTTGGTCCCGACGAACTGGAGATTTTTTCAGTCCAGTGATTCAAGCGCTGCTCCAGTTTGCTAGAGGCCGAACCAAAAGGGTGATCGAAATGCGTGCGAAGCGAGCCGGGCTAATCATTCTCACCTTTCTGTTACCAATCGCAGCATTGTCCGCAGCCCCGGCGGCCCAGACCCAAGCTCAATCCGCGCCCGGCGCGCCGGGAACCATGCCGACTTGGACGCCGGGCAGCAAAGAGGGTGTCGGCACCTGTACCTCGACACAGTCACACGTCTGGTACACGCTGCAAGGCGGAATCTCAGCGAAGTTTACTATCCGCGCCTCGACACCGCGGACGTTCGCACCCTCGAATTTGCCGTCAGCGATGGCAAGGCCGTCTGGCTCGAATCCAAAGACATGCAGCATTCCATCGAGCGCACCGACGACGATGCCCTGATCTACCGGCAAACCAGTCGCGACGCCGCCTCCCGCTTCACAATCACTAAAACGTACGCGACGGACCCGGCACGCGACACTTTATTGCTCGACGTCACCTTTTCCGCGCCGAATGGATACACACTCTACGTCCTCTACGATCCCGCGCTCAAAAATTCCGGCATGGGCGACGCCGGCTTCACGCAAGACAACGCGCTAGTCACTGAAAAACCTGGCGTCGCCTCCGCTCTCGTCAGCAGCAACCCGTTCCAGCAAATGACCAGCGGATTCGCGGGTGCGAGCGACGGCTACACCGATCTGCTCTTGCATCACAAGCTCGATTGGTCTTACACACGCGCCGAAAACGGCAACGTGGTGCAATCGCGCAAATTCCAGCAGCGCAACATTTCTCACTGGCGCTAGGCTTCGGCCCCACGCCCGCAGATGCAATTGCCAACGCCAAAGCCAGCTTGCACGAAGGTTTTCCGTCCGTGAGCGCTCATTACGCGGCAGGCTGGAACGAGTACGTCCACACTCTGCGTCCAGTGAATGGGCCGTACGCGCGCGAATTCCGCCTCGCGGCCATGGTGCTGAAAGCTCACGAAGACAAAACTTTCCGCGGCGCGATGATCGCTTCGATGAGCATCCCCTGGGGTTTCGCAGTCAAAGCGGATGCGCCCACCGTCGGCGGATACCATCTCATTTGGGCGCGCGACCTCTACGAAATCGCCACAGGCCTGCTCGCCGCAGGCGACCATGCAGCAGCCGAACGCGCCCTCAATTACTTGTTCACCGTCCAGCAGAAACCCGACGGCAGTTTCCCGCAAAATAGCTGGCTCGACGGAAAGCCGTACTGGACTTCCCTGCAAATGGACGAAGTCGCCTACCCCATGATCCTCGCCTGGCAGCTCGGAAAAACCGATTCCGAAATCTGGCAGAAACATATTCGCCCAGAAGCCGAATTTGTAGCAAGCCACGGTCCGATGACGCAGGAAGAACGCTGGGAGGAAATCCCGGGATACTCTCCGTCTACGATGGCCGCCGAAATTGCGGGCCTGATATGCGCCGCCGACATCGCCCGAAAAAATGGCGCACATGATGATGCCGCGCGTTACACCAAAACAGCTGACGATTGGGCCGCCAACATCGAAAAAATCTTAGTAACCACCACCGGCCATCTCGGCGGTGCCTTTGCGTCCCAGGGCTACTACATCCGCATGGACAACAACACCGACCCGAACGACGGCTATCAGCTCGACGTCCGCAATGGCGGCGGCCTGTGGGACGAACGCGACGTGGTTGACGCAGGCTTCCTCGAATTCGTCCGCCTAGGAATCCGTCCGGCGGACGATGCCACCATCGCGCGCTCCGTCGAAGTCATCGATTCCACGATTCGCGTCGAAACTCCCAACGGTCCCAGCTTTCACCGCTACAATCACGATGGCTATGGCGAAACCTACTTCGGCGGTCCATGGCAAGGCGGCGGGATCGGAAGAATTTGGCCGATCTTCACCGGCGAAAGAGGCGAATACGAGATCGCCCGCGGCCGCGACGCCTCCGTCTACCTCGATGCCATGCTCCATTTCGCCAACGCCGGAGGAATGATTCCCGAGCAAGTTTGGGACCGCGCCGAGCCCACGCAATCTCATTTCGTGTTCGGCGAAGGCACCGGCAGCGCTACTCCCCTCGCCTGGAGCATGGCTCAGTTCATCCGGCTGGTAGTCTGTGCCCAGGAAAAGCGAATCGTCGAACAACCCTCAATCGTCGCGGACCATTTCCTAAAGGATCGCCATTAAGCGGTCACCGCGGAGGTTGCGGCGACGATGCAGCATCAACACTGCTGTGCCGAACATCATGCCCGAGGGACTCTCTCGCCGTCGGAGCGGCGCTCCGAAACGGATTCCCGCGAACGCACAGCTCGTATGAGGCAATTACGGTGGTGTGCGTCGCCTTCACGAGCGCCTTCTCTTGCTCGCTGAAGACTTTCGCCGCGCGCGCAACCCAGATCGCAAGCGTCGGATTCGTTTCGACAAGAGTGATTTCGCGGTTTCCAATTTCGCCCGCCGCGAAGCGCTCAACCCTCGCCCTGCTCGATTGATGAAATAATTCAGCATCCGCATTCCCGATTGCGGTCTCTTCGGAGACACCTTCTTCGAGGTCAGCTCGCGCGCAATCGTCCTCGGACTCTTCGTGACTAGTCCCGCTCGAGGACGCGTCGAGTCCGTCTTCACCGTAGCTACCCACCGGTTATTTTTCGCAGGCATAAACGTTCCTCAATCCCAGAGAGGACAAAGCGCGTCGCCCCGGTCCACAATCCATCTCACGTTTAGATAACCGCGCACGGGTAATCCGACTCAATACCGACAAACATGTAATGTGAATACGCGACCCGCAAACGAAGGTACGCTACGCGACAAGGCCCGGCCCGAGACCCGTGAGCATTCTCGATGTTCGTAACGAGGGTGAATCGTACCCGCGGGGAACGCCAAATCTGAGGACTATGCGAACAACGCCCGCTGCTTCCGCGACGACGTTGACGCCCCGGCTTCATGTTCCAGCAGCCAGTGCTTGCGCTCTATTCCGCCGCCATAGCCTGTGAGCGAGCCGTCAGCTCCGATCACACGATGGCAAGGCACCACAACTCCAATCGGATTCGAACCGTTCGCCAAACCGACAGCTCGAACAGCCGCTGGCCGTCCAATTTCCATGGCGAGATGCGCGTAAGAAACCGTCGTTCCGCACCGAATCTTCCGCAACGCACACCAAACCTCGCGCTGAAAAGCGGTTCTGGCGATTTCCACCGGCAACGCATCTATCGCCGTCAGCTCGCCGTCGAAGTACCTCTTGAGCGCTTGCGTGAAGCCATGCCGATTGCGAGCCGACTCGAGCGTGAATCCGTCTTCGCCGTACTGTCGGCGCAGAAGCCACCGCATTCCTGACTCATGGTTTGTCCAACCCGCCGCGCGCAAGTTGCCTTCGCCACGATCAACATCTCACCAATCGGCGTCTTGAGCCGGTCAATCAAAAACGGCAAAGTCTCGCTCATGCGCGCGCCCGCTGCTTCCGTCGCCGTTGCGTGTGCACTCGAAGCGGTCCTCATTTTGCTATTCCTCCCGCTATTTTGGTCGGTCTCCGCCGACGCCTTCGCGCATCACCTCGCCGCGCGCTCCGCTTCTTCCAGCGCTTTCATCAACATAATGTACGGCCCTGGCCCGTGGCTCACCCTCGCGACGCCACTCTCCGCAAGCACGCGCAGAGGCGCAGTTCCGCCGCCAACCATAATGTTGAGCGGCAAAGGGATCTCCCTAGCCAAGCGCGCGATCAGGCGAATATCCGCAAGGCCCGGAGCACAAATCCCATCCGCGACTGCCTCCGCATAAACGCGCCCTCGCGCGATTGCCTCGACCACCATACTATCGTCATGTTGTTCGGCTGCTGCCTGAAAAAACACATCCGTTCGCACGTTGATGAAGAAGCGGATGCCGGATCCATCGGCCGCCAGCCGCGCCCGGCGGATTCGGTCGGCCTGAGCTGCCGGTGCGCGCAGCTTCCCGTTTGCCGGAAAGCTGTCCTCCAGGTCGCAGCCCACGGCCCCTGCGTCAATCGCCAAACGGACAATATCGCCGACCACCTCCGCCGCAACGCCATAGCCACTTTCCAGATCGATCGTAACCGGCAGGTCCGTCGCAGCGACGTTCGCGAGCTTCGAACGGTTGGTTTTAGTGACGCGCAGATTTTACAGGCCGAAGTAGTCACGGCCCTCAATAATTTCGCCGACACTCTCCAGATGGGACTCGGACTGGACCCCGATTTGCGCCGCCTCCTTCCAAGAAAATAAATTGCATCTTTCGGGCGCTGTCACCACTCCTACGCGGCACGAGGATGCTGTGCATCTCGTCAACACACTGCAGGATGCGGACGCTGAATTTGTCGCTCAGGCGCAGCGTGGAAACCTGGAGGCTTTTGAAGAGTTGGTTCGCCGCGATAGCCAGCTGATCTATCGGACCCTCGTAGCCATCTTGGGCAACCCGACCGAGGCACAGGACGCGGCGCAGGATACTCTGCTGAGCGCGTTCCAGCACATCGGAGCATTCCAGGGCCGTGCCAAGTTTTCGACTTGGCTGGTGAGTATTGCAAGAATTCGGCGCTACAACGATTACGACGCCGGGAAGATTTTAAGAGCTTGGACGAGAGCGAGTGCAACGGGGAGGGGAATTTTCGCCCTCGTCGGGTGCGAGCCTAGCGAGACAACCCGGAACAGTCCCTTTCTAAATCGGAAATGCGGCAGCTTGTGGAAACGGGGATTTTGATGCTCCCCACGAAGTACCGTGTCGTGGTAATGCTCCGGGATATACAGCAGCTTTCGACAGAGGAGGTTGCCCAAGAGTTAGGGCTTAGCGTCCCTACGGTAAAGACGCGGCTCCTGAGAGGCCGCCTTATGCTGCGAGAGTGGCTCTCGCCGCACTTTACGATTCGGGCCAGGGGGATAGCTCAGTGATCACATGCGACGAATTCTTGGCCGAGTTCGGAGACTACCTTGAGAATCACGTGTCTTCAGAAGTCCGCAAGGCGCTTCAATTGCACCTGTCCCAGGGCCGCTCTTGCCGTGTGCTGTACGACTCTAGCTGCAAGACTATAAAGATCGAGCGTGTCATGGCGAAGTTGCAAGCCGGTCGCAGCTGACGGATCAAAATCGCCAATGGACCGCAAATGACTCGGCCCTTCTGCGCTGTGAATGTAGCGAATATTCAGTACTCGGAACGGTTACCTTCGCGTGAATCCGAACTATCCGTAGTGGTTGTGTCCTCGAGGTTTCTTTTTTCCATGTGGCCAACTGCCTTGATCCAATCGAAGTTGTTCGAACTTTCTTTCCGTTGATGGCCCTGCACCAAATCGTGTCATCCGTTGAACAGTTAGGGTACCGAGCCAAGCTGGCATTGCCGATTCGGCTTGTCCAAAGCGGTCCCAGGACTGTTCCCTGAAGATACCGCACGACTGCAAGCAGTGCAGAATGTAAGATTTTCACTCTGCACCTCGGTCTGTACCAAGCTCTTCACCTTGTCCCTCCGCACTCCCCTCAAAGAGAAGGCGATGCTCGGAGCGAAACCCAAAAAGCAGCGGAATTGAAACTACAGAAATGGGCGGGAGGACCCCACTTTTTCGGCTTTCAGCCGCCCAAAAAGTTCGTGGGGTCGCTCCCGCCCTCTTCAACAAGACGCGACAGTTATACTGTCGCGTCCACAGGCGACAGAGCCGAAGAGTAGTAACGCACACATAGCTTCGAGACCTCTCCAGACCTGGCGGCGGTCAGGGCGAAATTATTTTCGTTCCTCAGCGACACAATTTTCTTTCCCAACACTGAATAGGTAAGTAGAGGAAGAGATCTTGCCTCAGGCTCTTTCTAGGCGGGAACCGTTATGGAGCCCGCGTTGTCAACCGTCAACCAGTCCCCGGTCGTCGTCTGCCGGCTGGAGTGGGGTCTGATGGGCTCGCCCTAGCCCATCAGTGAGGCAGCCCCACTTCCAGCCCTCTAATCTCGGCGACGAGAACGCTTCGATGACCCGGGTGAGTTCGCGTATGTGATGCGGAGTAACGATGATAGAGGGAGTTTCGCAGAACCTGCAGGGACGAGAGGAGAAAAGACGTGGCGATCCTGAAATCAGCGCCCAGACCACCGAAGAATGAAACCCTACAAATTCGTGTCGAGGAGGAAATCAAAGCGAAGCTCCACAAGTACGCTGACTTCATTGATTCTTCTGAATCGTATGTCGTGAGCGAAGCCCTGAAGATGCTGTTCAAAAAAGACGACGAATTCAAAAGTTGGCTCAAGGATCAATTGCGCCATGGCAGCCATTCACAAAACGGAGAAGGCGCGGTTGTTGAGAGCCTTAGAAGTACATGAAGAAAATGATGCAAGCCCCAAGACCCAAAGGAACCCAGCGGTTCACGATCGTAGCCATTACACGGAAAGGCCACCAAGCTACAGGACCCTAATTCAGAAGATTGTGAGCAGCAAAAATGGAACCAGATTCACAGTTGCTGTCACCCTACGTCGTTGATACATTCATCAAGGCGACACCAGAAAAGCGGACAGGGAGAAAATCCATGTCGCGTCGATCTGGTCAGAATGGTTGCATCCAAGAGGATGGCAACTGGTACGTCGTTCGGTTCTGGAAGGATGTTGCCGGCCAGGAGAAGAGGCAGCGAGTACGAGAGAGAATCTGCCCCATCTTCTGGTGCCGGCAAGCTTTCAGCATCTGAACGGAAACGCAGGGCCAAGGAAATAATCGAGGCCAGCGGAGCCGATACCCTGGAGTATTTCGAGAAGGTTGTTCGCACGAACCATGGTATTACGTTTCGTGAACAGGCCGAGATTTGGTTGGAGCAGATGAAGAACCGCAAGCGCAAGCCAGTGGCTCCGTCCACGCTGACAACGTGGGAATGCTGCTTGGAGAATTGGCTCAATCCGCACATCGGTCACATGCCGCTCGATAACATCAAGAATCTCGCGCTGAAAAATCTCGGGATCACGATGATAGGGGGCGGCCTAGGTGAATCAGCTATCCGCAGCTACACAAACGTCGTAAAGATGGTTGTTGCTTCGGCGATCAACGAAGAGGGCGAAGAGCTACATCCCCGCAAGTGGAATCACTCCTTCATTGACCTGCCACGAATTAATAACCCAAAACAACCATCTTTCAGAGGCGAGGTAGTCACGAGGATTGTGGCCGGTGCGAGGAAGGAAAAGTATCGACTTTTCTTTGCTCTTTCCGGTGGTACGGGCTTGCGATTTGGAGAGGCACTCGGGATCAGAGTGCAGGACATCTCTCCAGACTGCTCCACCATCAAAATCGTCCAAAAGGCGTGGCGGTCACAAATTCACAATTTCCTCAAGACTGACAGCGGCTCTCGAGAGATTGATTTGTATCCCGCGCTGGCGTCGATGCTGAAGGAGTATCTGGATAAGTGCAAGGGAACACTCACGTCCGATCTCTTATTTCAGTCGAAGTCGGGCAAGCCCCTTCACCAATCCAACGTTCTTCGGCGCACGCTCCACCCCATCCTAGCAACACTCAATGAGCTGAAGTGCGGCTGTCACGCATTTCGCCGTTTCCGAATTACGCATCTGCGGAAGCACGGCGTACCTGAAGATCTCATCCACTTTTGGCTGGGGCATGCAGGGAAGAGCGTGACCGACCATTACAGCAAGTTGAAGGACGATCTTGAATTCCGAAGAGAAGTGGCAAGCCGAGTGGGCCTTGGCTTCGAGCTTCCGTCCGGAAAGGCCGTAGTTGGACTGAATGGACCGAAAATCGAAACTGAAGCGTTACAAGAAATGGCTGCATCTATTTGATTCAAGCGAGATAAGTGGCGCGCCCGGAGGGATTCGAACCCCCGACCCTCTGCTTAGAAGGCAGACGCTCTTTCCAACTGAGCTACGGGCGCTTTCCTCATAATTTCTCATAATACAAACACTTGCGCCACAGCTTGCTCCAGCACGCGTTCAATTCAATCCGCTGAGGGCTAGTCAATGGAAAGATACCCTCGATGCCACGCACAATCTTCCGCAGTGGACCATGAAGCAATCATTGAGAAAACTCCCCGATGACGAGTATCTTAGGCAGGATTCCTTTCGAGCCGCTCCGTTCGATTGTGCGGTGTGAACCGTCCAATCTGGCTCATCCCGTTCCGTGAGGGCAGCGTTGCTGCGTTTGATTCGCGAACTCGTCAGGCCGTATCGCATCGCGCTCGCTCTAGTGTTCGTCGCGATGCTCGTGCAGACAGCTGCCACGCTCGCCGCCCCGTGGCCCCTGAAAGTAATCCTCGACTCCGTCGTAGGCCATCGCCCGCTGCCGCACTGGCTAGCACGCGCAATCGAACCTTTCTTGGCCAATGGCGACCGCATGCGCCTCGCCACCATCGCCGCTATCGCGCTCGTGGTGATCGCCGCCATCGGAGCGCTCGCCTCTTACATCCAGAATTACTACACGGAAAGCGTCGGCCAGTGGATCGCCCACGACCTGCGCATGCGCACCTATCACCATTTGCAGCGTCTCTCGCTCACTTTCTACGATACGCATCAGACCGGCTCGATGCTCAGCACCATCACTGACGACGTGAATACCATCCAGCAGTTCGCCAGTTCCGCGACGCTCGGTATCGCTGTGGACCTGCTTACCATCGTCTGCATGGTCGGCCTCATGTTCTGGCTCAACTGGGATTTTGCGCTGATTGCCCTGGCGCTGACGCCGTTCCTGCTGCTATTCGTTTCCCGTTTCAAGCGCGACGTAAAAAACGCCACTCACGAAGTACGCAAAAAACAAAGCAACATTGTCTCCGCCGTTCAGCAAGGCCTCGAATCCATGCGCGTCGTGCAAGCGTTTGGTCGCGAAGATCTCGAGCAGCAGCAACTTGAACTTGTCAGCAAAGCATCCGTCGAAGCAGCCCTTCACGCCCGCCGCATCAAAGCCTCCCTGTCTCCGGTCGTAAACGTCGGCGTCGCCGCTTGCACCGCCGTCGTAATCGCCCGCGGGGCCGCCCTCATCCTCCGCGGCACCATGACCATTGGCGAACTCATCGTCTTTCTCGCCTACCTCACGCGTTTCTTCAAACCAGTCCAGGACCTCGCAAAAATGTCCAACACACTCGCGCAAGCAGCCGTCGGCGTCGAAAGAGTCCAGTCATTGCTCGAAACCGACATGACCACGCCAGAAAGCGCGAACGCGCTCGACCCGCCTGCCCTAACCGGCGAAATCGCTTTTAATCGTGTCGCATTCCAATATCAAAAAGACCAGCCCGTGCTCAAGGACGTTTCCTTTGTCGCCAAAGCTGGCCAGATGGTCGGCATCGTCGGTCCCACCGGCAGCGGAAAATCCACGGTGATGAGCCTCATCCCGCGTTTTTACGATCCCACTTCCGGCACGATTCAAATCAACGGAATCAATATTTGTGAACTCAAGCTGCAGCCTTTTCGCGATCGCATCGGCTACGTCCTTCAGGACACCGTTCTCTTTCGCGGCACGGTGGCCGATAACATCGCCTTCGGCCGCAACGGAGCTACGCGCGAACAAGTGATCGCCGCAGCCAAAGCCGCCAACGCCGACGAGTTCATCTGCCAAATGAGCGCCGGTTATGACACCATGGTCGGCGAAGGCGCGCAGTTGCTCTCCGGCGGCCAGCGTCAGCGCATCGGAATCGCGCGCGTCATGCTGCGCGACAGTCCCATCCTGCTGCTCGATGAGCCTACTGCCGCGCTCGATAGCGAATCTGAACGCACCGTTATCGAAGCGCTCGAGCGCCTCATGAAAAATCGCACCGTGATCATGATCGCGCATCGCCTCTCCACCATCCGCGACGCGAACCAGATCATCGTCCTCAAAGACGGCGTCGTCGCGGAACGGGGCTCCCACGACGAACTGATCGCTCGTAATGGTTTGTACGCGGAATTGCATCGGACGCAGTTTACCGACGCCTCGCTGCGCGATGTGCAGCCTGTGTCGCCGCCACGTTCATCTGCGAGCGCAATGCCCGCAGCCGCTGCTGCCATTGATTAGGGGGGATGCAATCATGTCTCGGGAATTGATCGTCCTACCGAACGATTCACCGCAAGCCTTCCTCGATAGCATCGCGGCAGCGCGCGAATCGCTCCGCATCAAAATGTTTTTGTTTTCTGACCCCTCGCTGCTCAAAGCCGTCATCGGCGCCCACAAGCGCGGCGTGAAAGTCCGGGTAATGCTCAATCCCATTCGCCGGGATGGTACCGGGGAAAATATCGGTACGCGCAAGACGCTCAAAGCCGCGGGCGTCGAAGTGATGGACAGCAATCCGAAATTTCCGGTGACCCACGAAAAATCCTTAGTCGTGGATTCCAAAATCGCGTTCGTGAATTCGCTGAATTGGGACACCGAAAATCTCCAGAAAACCCGCGACTACGCAATCATCACCAAACACGCCAGCGAAGTCGGCGAAATTGTGGACTGCTTCGAAGCCGATTGGCACCGCCAGCATTTCGATCCCGGCAGCGATGCCCGCCTGATCTGGTGCGTCGGCAACGCCCGCGAAAGAATCGCCGAGTGCATCGATTCCGCCAAGCGCACGCTCTGGCTCCAGCACGAGCGCTATCAGGACCCGGTGATCCTCGAACGCCTCGTCCGCGCCAAAATGCGCGGCGTGGACGTCCGTGTCATGGCCCGTGCCCCGCACACTCTGAAAGAAAAAAAGCTGCTAGAAGGCGTCGCCGGCTTGCGAACCCTCGACGACGTCGGCATCAAAGTCCACAAATTGCACAAGCTCAAGCTCCACGCCAAGCTCGTTCTCGCCGATGGAAAACGCGCCATCGTCGGCTCCATCAATCTCGCGCCCGGCAGCTTCGACGAGCGCCGCGAACTCGCCATCGAAGTGGACGATCGCAAAATCGTGCATCGCTTTCGGCGCGTGATCGAACACGACTGGAAACATTCCCGGCCGATTGACCTCTCGGACAACGCTCTGCGCAAGGATTTGCGCGATTTCGGTCCCCAAGCGCTCAAGGAACTGGCGCTCGATCCACAAAGGAAGCATGCCCGCGTGTAGCCCGGCAATCCATTTCGTATCGCGTGAATCTCACACCATTAAGGGCCGCGCAATTCACCTTCAACTCGGAATGTTGACTCCACTGAGAAAACCGCCAAGATGCGCCGTCAACGCAACCATCACCACTCCCAATAGCTCTAGCGGCACTCTATAAGCTGGCAGCAATCCCTCCAGCGCCCGTCTCGACCGGAAGTGCAAAAACCAAACCACCCCAATCATAGTGGCCGAAGACACGCCCAGAATTAGATGCAGCAGCAATAGGCCCTTGAGCTTTCCGCCGCCCAGCTGAAACTGCCACGCCAGCAAGCCGGTCGCGATCACCGGAAACGCCGAAGCCGCCGCTACGGAAAAATTGTAATAAGCCGCGGCGGCCAGCATCCGGCTCTTCGTCCACTGCGCCGCAAGATCAAAGCCGACGCCTGTCAGAAACAGCGCAATCGGGAAATGAATCAGCACCACGTGTTGCGCGTGCTTTGCCAGCAGCGCCTGCTTCACATCAAAAGGGTTTACGTTCATCAGCTCGCTCACTTCACCACGATCTTGCCCGTCATCTTCGGATGCACCGAACAGAAATACTCGTACGTGCCGGCCTGTTGAAACGTAAACGAAAACTTGTCGTCGGTATCCAGCGCTTTCGATTTGAATATCTTGTCGACGCTCATCACCACGTGTGGCACGTCGTCTTTATTGACCCACGTCACTTGCGTCCCCACAGGAACTGTCAGTTCCATCGGCCCGAAGCTGAAATTGTCGATGGTTACTTCCCTGGCAGCCGGCGGCTGCTGCGCCCTTGCCGAAGAAGATCTTCCAGTAACGCCGGTCAGCACAAATAGCAACGCCAGCGAGGCCACCAGTACAACGGCCATCTTCCCCGGCTGACCCATCCGTTGCTGTGATCCTGATTTCACTCCCACGATTCGCATCTTCCTCTCCTTAACCCTGAAGTTGTGTATCCACCACCGCCAACGTGTGCCGCCCCCGCACGAAATTCACGTCGGTAATTCCCAGCAGACTCCGCAATTGCTCCGCTGGCACTTTCATCGGCCCCGGCGAATCCGCCTGCCCCGGATGCGGCTGCGGAAACGCCGTCGAACACGCCGTATGAAACGCCACATTTCCTTCCACCTTCTGCATCGTTTGATGAATGTGCCCGTTCAGCACCGTCACCGAGCCAAAACGTTTCAGATACGAAAGTGCCTGCGCGCTGTCGTCCGTCCCCCATCCCCATTGCGGATAGACCGACCACAGCGGAATGTGGGCGAACACCACGATCGGCGTGCTGCATTTCAATCGCGCAACATCTTTTTCAATCCACTCCAGCTGCGCCGCGCCCAAGTTGCCCAAACCGCCCGCCTTCAAATTCAGCACGTTCACCAATCCCATAAAATGCACGCCTTGGCTGTCGAAGCTGTACCACCCCTCTCCCTGCGCGTCCTTGCCGAATCGTTCGTGAAATGCCGCCCCGTTGTCGTTGAGCACGTCGTGCTCGCCCGGAACGTAAAAGATGCGTTCCGTCCTCAAACTCCTCAGCGATTCCGCCAGCGTGTCGAATTCTTCCGGCTTCGAAAGATGCGTCAGGTCACCCGTGTGCAACACAAACGCCGGCGGCGTCGGCAGCGCGTTTATCTTTGCGATGGCTTCGCGCAATGTTCCAGTCACATCCGGATTCGCCGGCTTGCTGAACCCAATGTGGCTGTCGCTGATCTGCACAAAGCTCAAATCTCCCTTCAAGTTGCCCACTTTCTGTTGCAACACATCGGTCAGAGCAAACGATTTCAAGACGCCCCCTTGCATCACGCAAAGCGCACCGGTCCCAGCCCAAGCCATGCATTTCAGAAATCCGCGCCGGTCCACTCCGTCGTGATCCACATTCTTCTCAATGTATTTCGACATGCTCGCTTCCTCCTCGTTCTCTTGTCCTTAAATCCCCATAAAAAAGGGGGCCGGGGGAGTGCGTGTTTGGCAGGAATCTCCCTCGGCCTCGCCTCGCGAATGCGCCATTCGATTACTAGACTCGTGCGCGTGCCGATTTATTCCCGTGCGCTCCCTCGCGCGTGCTTTATTGCGTCTTTGTCCCACAAAAATGCCTAAATAAATTTATGGGAATAAAAGAGGTTGAATTTCGGTCCATGAACTTGAGAGTGTTATTTCGGCATGGCGGACGAAACGGCCAGCTCCGGCAACGCCGGCAGCTTTGAACAGGTTGTGTTGCCGCATCTCGATGCGGCCTTCAACCTCGCGCGGTGGCTTGTCCGCAATAGCCACGACGCCGAGGACATCGTCCAGGAGTCTTATTTGCGCGCGTTCAAATTCTTCGGCGGCTACCAAGGCGGCAATGCCCGCGCCTGGCTTTTGAAAATCGTGCGCAATACGAGTTATTCATTCTTGCAAACGAACCGGCCCGCCGACCTCGGCGTCGAATTCGACGAAACGCTGCACACCCCTGACGCCGCGCAACTCAACGCCGAAGCTTCTCTACTGGCGGCGGCCGATAGCCGCACAGTCCGCGAAGCCCTGGAAAGATTGCCGGTCCATTTTCGCGAGATCGTGATTTTGCGCGAGCTCGAGGGGATGTCTTACAAAGAAATCGCCGCCACCACTGAAGTTCCTATCGGCACGGTGATGTCCGGCCTCGCGCGTGCCCGCGCCCAACTGAAAAAAGATCTTCTGCGTGCGAAAGAGCGGGAGGAACATCGTGGCGTGTAACGACAACCAGCGCTTGCTCCACGCCTACTTCGATGGAGAATTGGACCTCGTCCGCAGTATCGAATTCGAAGACCACCTGAAATCCTGCCCCGATTGTTCGCGCGATTTTGCGAATGAACAAGCCCTGCGGAAATCGCTGCAAGCCGCAAATCTCTATCAACGCGCGCCGGAAAGCCTGAAAACCAAAATCCGCGCGCAAATTCCGCGAAAAATGCAGCCGCAACCCGTTTCCACTGGCCGCCGCACCGCTATCGAGTGGCTGGCAGTCGCCGCAGCCATCGTCGTCGCAATCCTGCTCGGCGCAAAAGTCATCCCCAACGTCGGCAGCCGTGAGCAAACTGATCTGCTCGCCGAACAAATCGTCGCCAACCACATTCGCTCGCTCCAACCGGGCCACTTGTTCGACGTCCAATCCACGGACCAGCACACCGTCAAGCCCTGGTTCGACGGCAAACTCGATTTTGCGCCCCCCGTCACAGATCTCTCCGACAAGGGCTTTCCGCTAGTCGGCGGCCGCCTCGATTATTTGGATCAGCGCGATGTCGCCGCGCTCGTCTATCAGCGCCAAAAGCATTTCATCAACGTGTTTATCTGGCCCGACGAATCAAAGACGACAAAGCTTCCAGAACTCCACGCGATTCGAGGTTACAATCTGGTTTTTTGGCAGGAAAATGGCATGAACTTCTGTGCTGCGTCCGATCTGAATGCCGCTGAGCTAGAGCAATTTACTCAACTATTGAGGCGATAGAGATGTAGATCCCGCGGGCTGCTGGCTAATCATCTGGCCCGCCCAATCCGAGTGAATCAAACAACAAAATCAAATCTTTTCCGGCTTCGCGTGTCCGCTGTGCCCGTCGCGGCCACCTTCTTCCGCGCCGCCCGTCGAAGACTCATCGCTTCCCAGCAAAGCCTCTATGATCCCGACCATCGGAAACGCATCCGTCTTCGATACCACCGACCGAATGCCGGCCTCCCGCGCGTGCTTCTCCAAATCCGCGCTCGCATGCTGCGTGAACATCACCACCGGCACCGCCGGCGCAATCTCCAGCAGCCGCCTCGCCGTCTCAATCCCGTTGATCCCCGGCATCTGAAAATCAACGATCACCACATTCGGCCGCACGTCCTTGAACACTTCCACCGCGGTCATTCCATCTGCAGCTTCTCCGGCTATTTCCCAGTCGGGATTTGCTTGCAATACCGTGCGGAGTCCCTGCCGGACAAGCTCGCTATCGTCTACGATCAAGAATCGAGTGCGCATTTCCAACCCTTCGCAGCTTCCGCTGGAACATGGACCACCGCCGGAGGAGGAAGCGCAGGGCGCCGGCGGCCGTATGAGGTATAAACGCGGTAATGAATAGTTCGCTAGGGTATAACAGCTTCTTTCCAATCAAGGAAAATGCCATAAATCATATATGTAGTCTTCAAGCGCCGATCGCCACTGCGCCCACCAACGGCAGTGCCGCGGTGATAGCCGTGCCGTTCTCGCTCGACTGAATCTCCAAAGTTCCGCCAAGCTCTCTCACTCTTTCCCGCATACCGCTAAGCCCTACTCCCTGGTTCGATCCCAGAAACATCGAAATTCGCTTTTCCGGTGGAATCCCCTTCCCCGCATCGGAGACCTGCACCGTCAGCAATTTTTCCGTCGGCCATATTTTGATGTGTGCCGTCTCACTCCCCGAGTGCCGGTATACGTTCGTCAGGCATTCCTGCACGATCCGAAAAACGGAAATCTCCAGATTCGGCGCCAGCCTCCCGATTTCCGGTGACAAATCCACGGTCACCTTCACGTTGCTGCGTTCCGTCACGCCATCCGCGTACGACCGGATCGCCGGCATCAACCCAACTTCGTCCAGCAAAGGCGGATGCAACAGATGCGAAATTGTGCGGATTTCCTTCGATAGCTGCTCCACCAGCGATGAATTCTGCTGCAAAGCGTCAGCCGCCTCCCGGCTCAGTTTGTCCGCTTGCCGCAACGCCATTCCATTATTCATGGACATCGCCGCCACAAACTGTCCCACGCTGTCGTGCAAATCGCGCGCGATGCGCCGCCGCTCTTCGTCCTGCATGGTAATCAGCCGCGCTGAAAGGGCGCGCAGCTCGCGATTCAATTGTTCCAACTGGCGCGTCTTACGGTGCAAATCCGCAAACACGCTCACCTTCGCGCGCAATAATTCCGGCACAATCGGCACCGAAATATAATCCACCGCGCCGCGTTGATACGCTTTCAACCGGTCCAGGTCTGTTAGATGCACGGCGGAGATAAAAATGATGGCCGTCTCTTGAAACCGCGGATGCTGCCTGATCAAATCCGCCAATTCAAATCCATCCAGTTCCGGCATGCTTACGTCCATCAGCACCACGGCCACATCGGTCTTCAATAGCAGGTCCAAAGCTTCCCGGCCCGAGTGCGCTTTAATGAGGTTCTCCCCCAACTCTCCCAGGATCGCCTCATAACTCAGCAGCTTCCCCGGCTGATCATCCACCATCAGAATGTTGACTTTTCCCGGCTCCGCCATTCTGCTTCCTCCGCGCTCGATGCCATCGCTGGCTCTGCCGATGCGCTCTGCGGTGAAATCTGCTGGCACGTCAACTGATCCCTACCGGTGTAGCCACATTCTCAGCGCCGAAAGCAGCTGCTCCGTGTTCACCGGTTTCGCCAAATATTCGGAAGCCCCCGCCTCCAGGCATTTCTCCCGGTCGCCCTTCATGGCCTTCGCCGTCAACGCCACAATCGGCAGCCGCCGGAAGGAACTGTTTTGCCGGATCACCTGCATCGTCTCGTACCCGTCCATCTCCGGCATCATGATGTCCATCAGCACGATCGCCACGTCCGGAGTTGATTCCAGCGTCTTGATCGCCTCGCGGCCCGTCCCCGCAGTCAGCACCGTCATTCCGCGCCGCTCCAGCACGCTGCTCAACGCGAAAATATTCCGCACGTCGTCATCTACCACCAGCACCTTCTTGCCCACCAGCGCTTCATCCGAATGGTGCAACCGCTCCAGCATCTTCTGTTTTTCCTGCGGCAGATCGGCCACCACGCGATGCAGGAAAAGCGCCGTCTCATCCAACAAGCGCTCCGGCGATTCCACGCCTTTCACTACCACACTGCGCGCCAGCACGCGCAATCGCGCATCCTCCTCCGACGATAGATCCTTCCCGGTAAACACAACCACTGGCAAATCGCTCAAAGCCGGCGTCTCACTGAATCGCTCCAGCAAATCGAAACCGGACATATCCGGCAATCGCAAATCCAGCACCACGCAGTCGAACGCCTCCTCACTAATCGCGGTGAGCGCCTCTTTTCCGGTCGAAGCCACCGACACGTCTATATCGTCGTAGCCCAAAAGCTCGCGGATGGTGAACTGCTCGGCCGGGTTATCCTCTACCACCAGCAGACGCTTCCGCCGCGGCGTCGCGTACTCCTTGATCCGCGCAAACGCGCTTTCGAGCGCTTCCGTCGTCGTCGGCTTGGTCACGAACGCAAACGCACCGCGCGATAATCCGTGATGCCGCTCTTCGTCTTGCGTCAGCATCTGCACCGGAATGTGCCGCGTCGTCGGGTCCTGCTTCAAATGATTCAGCACCGTCCAACCCAGCATATCCGGCAGAAAGACGTCCAACGATATCGCCGTGGGATGGAATTCTCGCGCCAGTGCCAAAGCCTCCGATCCGCGCGTCGCCGTTAGTATTTTGAATCCCTTGTCGTGTGCCAGGTCGCAAAGCACGCGCGCGTAATGCGGATCATCTTCCACGATCAAGAGCACAGCGTCCTCGGGTTGCAAATTTTCCCGGTCGTCGGGCACTTTCTCGATCCACCGATCGGGAGTTACACCTGCGGAAAGCTGCAAAGGTGTCGCCACCGCCGGAGCCTTGCGGTCCACCACCGCCACTCCCGTGGACGGTCCCACATACGTCTGCGGCAAATAAAGTGTGAACGTGCTTCCTCGCCCCGGCGCGCTGCGCAACTGAATTTCGCCACCGAGCAAATTCGCCAGTTCGCGGCTGATCGCAAGTCCCAACCCGGTCCCTCCGTATTTCCGGCTCGTACCCGCGTCCGCCTGCTGGAACGCCTCGAAAATGATCCGCTGCTTTTCCGGAGGAATGCCAATGCCCGTGTCGGAAACCTCGAACGCCACCACAGACGCGGAACGGTCCAGAACTGGATGCCCGCCGCTCCAACCGCCTTCCGCAATAAAAACAGACAGTCGCACCATTCCCTGCTCGGTGAATTTGAAAGCGTTCGAGAGCAGGTTCTTTAGCACTTGCTGCAAGCGCTTCGAGTCGGTAACCAAACTGCGCGCCAGTCGAGGATCGGCTTCGATCTCGAAACTCAACCTTCGGTTCTCCGCTTCGTGGCGGAATGGACGCGCAATCATGTCCAGCAAGCTTGCGTAGAATACTTCCTCCGCTTGTACCGACACAGTTCCAGACTCGATCTTCGAAAGGTCCAGAATATCGGTGATCAGGTTCAGCAAGTCCGTTCCCGCGCCGTGAATCGTCCGCGCAAATTCCACCTGCTTCGGCGTCAGGTTTCCATCGGGATTGTCTGTGAGCTGCTGCCCCAGCACGAGAATGCTGTTCAGCGGCGTCCGCAATTCGTGCGACATGTTCGCCAGGAATTCCGACTTGTATTTCGAAGTCAGCGCCAGTTCCTTGGCTTTCTCTTCCACCGCGCGACGCGCTTGCTCGATTTCCTGGTTCTTGCGCTCCACTTCCACGTTCTGTTCGGCGAGTTGTTGCGCCTTTTGTGCCAGCTGTTCGTTGGTCTGCTGCAGTTCGGTCTGCTGCGTCTGCAGTTCCTTCGCCAGTTGCTGTGATTGCTTCAGCAGCCCTTCCGTCTGCATCGTCGCCTCAATGCTGTTCAGCACGATTCCGATGCTGGAAGTCAGTTGCTCCAAAAACGCCAGATGCGATGCCGTGAACACGTGCAGCGAAGCCAGCTCGATCACCGCTTTCACGTGATCCTCAAAGAGCACCGGCAATACGATGATGTTGCGAGGAACCGCCTGGAATAATCCTGAACGGATCGGCACCGCATCCGGCGGCACTTCCGTAATCAACAATCGCCGCTTTTCCGCCGCGCATTGCCCAACCAGCCCGTATCCCAGGCGCAGATGATCCGGGTGCCCGTCTTGTCCGTTGTTTGCAAAAGCCGACAGCAGCACCAGCTCATCCGATTCCTCTTCCATCATTTGATAGATGACGCCCTGCTGCGCGTTCACCAAGGGCGCCAATTCCGACAGCAGCATCCGTCCTACGGTTGTGAGGTCGCGTTGCCCCTGCAACATGCCCGTCAACCGCGCGAGGTTCGTCTTCAGCCAGTCCTGCTCGTTGTTGCGGTCCGTCGTAAGCCGCAAGTTATCAATCATCGTGTTGATGTAATCTTTCAGTTCGGCAACTTCGCCGCTCGCTTCCACCTGAATGGACCGCGTCAAGTCGCCTTTCGTTACGGCGGTCGTCACTTCCGCGATCGCGCGCACCTGGTTCGTCAAGTTGTCCGCAAGCAAGTTCACGTTTCCGGTCAAGTCCTTCCAGGTACCGGCCGCGCCCGGCACGTTCGCTTGCCCTCCCAGGCGCCCTTCCACGCCCACTTCGCGCGCCACAGTCGTCACCTGATCCGCAAAAGTCGCCAGCGTGTCCGTCATGTTGTTGATCGTCTCAGCCAGCGCCGCCACTTCGCCTTTCGCGTTCACCGTCAGCTTCTTGGTGAGTTCGCCGTCCGCAACGGCCGTAACGACCTTCACGATGCCGCGCACCTGCTCGGTAAGGTTCGCGGCCATCACGTTCACGTTATCCGTCAAGTCTTTCCACGTTCCCGCCACGCCCGGCACTTTTGCCTGCCCTCCCAATTTGCCGTCCGTACCGACTTCACGCGCCACGCGCGTCACTTCCGCCGCAAACGCGTTAAGTTGGTCCACCATCGTGTTGATGGTGTTCTTCAATTCCAAAATCTCGCCCTTCACGTCCACCGTGATCTTGCGTGATAAGTCGCCGCGCGCGACGGCCGTCGTCACCTCGGCGATGTTGCGCACCTGAGCCGTCAAATTCCCGGCCATCGCGTTCACCGAGTCAGTCAAGTCCTTCCAGGTTCCCGCGACTCCCGGCACGTTCGCCTGTCCGCCCAGCCGCCCTTCGCTGCCCACCTCGCGCGCCACGCGCGTCACTTCCGCCGCGAACGACCGCAACTGCTCCACCATCGTGTTCAGTGTTTCTTTCAACTGCAAAATTTCGCCGCGCACGTCCACCGTGATCTTGCGCGAAAGGTCCCCGCTCGCAATCGCCGTCGCCACTTCCGCGATGTTGCGCACCTGACCCGTCAGGTTGCTGGCCATGAAGTTCACGTTATCCGTCAAATCTTTCCACGTTCCACCGACGCCCGGTACCTGCGCCTGGCCTCCCAATTTCCCTTCGGTGCCCACTTCGCGCGCCACGCGCGTCACTTCTCCCGCAAACGCGTTCAGCTGGTCCACCATCGTGTTAATCGTGTTCTTCAATTCCAAAATTTCACCCTTCACGTCCACCGTGATCTTGCGCGACAAGTCCCCGCGCGCTACTGCGGTGGTCACCTCCGCGATGTTGCGCACTTGCGCCGTCAAATTCCCGGCCATCGAGTTCACCGAGTCCGTCAAGTCCTTCCAAGTTCCCGCGACGCCCGGCACGTTCGCCTGCCCGCCCAGCCGCCCTTCGCTGCCCACCTCGCGCGCCACGCGCGTCACCTCGCCCGCGAACGCGTTCAACTGGTCCACGGTGGTGTTAATAGTTTCCTTCAACAAAAGAATCTCTCCGCTGACGTTCACCGTAATTTTCTTCGAAAGGTCGCCGCTGGCAATTGCCGTCGAAACCTCAGCGATGTTGCGCACCTGTCCGGTCAGGTTGCTGGCCATCGAGTTCACCGAGTCGGTCAAGTCCTTCCAAGTTCCCGCCACGCCCGGCACCAGGGCCTGTCCGCCCAGTTTCCCGTCCGTTCCCACTTCGCGGGCCACCCGCGTCACTTCCGACGCAAACGACCGCAACTGGTCCACCATCGTGTTGAGCGTATCCTTCAACTCCAGAATTTCGCCCTTCACGTCCACGGTAATCTTGCGCGACAAGTCGCCGCGCGCCACAGCCGTTGCCACTTCCGCGATGTTTCTCACCTGACCAGTCAAGTTGCTGGCCATGAAGTTCACGTTGTCCGTCAAATCTTTCCAAGTACCCGCGCCCGGCACCTGCGCCTGCCCTCCGAGCTTCCCTTCCGTTCCCACCTCGCGCGCCACGCGCGTCACTTCTCCGGCAAACGCATTCAGCTGGTCCACCATCGTGTTAATCGTGTTCTTCAATTCCAAAATCTCGCCCTTCACGTCCACCGTAATCTTGCGCGACAAATCTCCTCGCGCCACAGCCGTCGTAACTTCCGCGATGTTGCGCACCTGGTCGGTCAAATTGCCGGCCATCGAATTCACCGAGTCCGTCAAGTCCTTCCAAGTTCCCGCGACACCCGGCACGTTCGCCTGCCCGCCCAACCGTCCCTCGCTGCCCACCTCGCGCGCCACGCGCGTCACTTCACCGGCAAACCGGTTCAGCTGGTCCACCATCGTGTTCAGCGTCTCTTTCAACTGCAAAATCTCGCCGCGCACGTCTACCGTGATTTTGCGCGACAAATCCCCGCTCGCGATCGCCGTCGCCACCTCCGCGATATTTCGCACCTGGCCCGTCAGGTTGCTGGCCATGAAGTTCACGTTGTCCGTCAAATCTTTCCAAGTGCCAGCAACGCCCGGCACCTGCGCCTGCCCTCCGAGCTTCCCTTCCGTTCCCACTTCGCGCGCCACGCGCGTCACTTCTCCCGCAAACGCATTCAACTGGTCCACCATCGTGTTAATCGTGTTCTTCAATTCCAAAATCTCGCCCTTCACGTCCACCGTAATCTTGCGCGACAAATCTCCTCGCGCCACAGCCGTCGTAACCTCGGCAATGTTGCGCACCTGCGCCGTCAAGTTCCCGGCCATCGCGTTCACCGAGTCGGTCAAATCTTTCCAGGTTCCCGCCACGCCCGGCACCACCGCCTGCCCGCCCAACCGTCCTTCGCTGCCCACCTCCCGCGCCACGCGCGTCACTTCCGAAGCGAACGACCGCAGCTGATCCACCATCGTATTAATGGCTTCTTTCAGCTGCAGAATTTCGCCGCGCACGTCCACCGTAATTTTGCGCGAAAGGTCACCGCTAGCGACCGCCGTCGCCACTTCCGCAATGTTTCTCACCTGACCAGTCAGGTTACTGGCCATCGAGTTCACGGAATCCGTCAAATCCTTCCACGTTCCGGCCACGCCCGGCACCTGCGCCTGCCCGCCCAACTTGCCGTCGGTTCCCACTTCGCGCGCCACGCGCGTCACTTCCGCCGTAAACACGCCCAACTGCTGAATCATCGTGTTCACGATCGCCGCCGACCGCAAAAATTCGCCTTCCAAGGGACGTCCATCCACATCCAACTGCACCGTCTGCGTCAAATTTCCTTTCGCCACAGCCGCGATCGCGCGCGTCACTTCGGTAGTCGGCCGCAAAAGGTCATCCACCAGTGTGTTCACCGAAACTTCGATCTCGCCCCACGCCGCCTTCGACTGATGAAATCGCACGCGCTCACGCGTTCGGCCTTCCTTGCCCACCACCTGCCCCACGCGCTTCAGTTCGCGCGCCATCTGCTGGTTTGTAGCTGCAATGTCGTTAAACGTATCCGCCACTTTTCCCGCCAACCCCGTCCAGTGCCCCGGCAAACGTGCCGAAAAATCTCCATCGCGCATCGCGCGCAGACTTGCCAGGATCACGCTCAAATCCGCCGGCATCGCCTCGCTGTTGGCTTGCACCGCACTTCGCCCGTTGCTCTTCACACTGGTTTTGACGTCGCTAGCGGGATTTGCGGTCGCTGTACCGTGGTCGCTTCTTTTCATACACATCTCCAAAACAAAGGATCAACTATGGGCTTGCAGCGACACTTTTCTTCAAATGCGGCCGCATACGGGTGAAGATAGATCGAACTCGCCCCGTACGACTGCGCCTCGCCCTGTAACACCGATGATGAACAAAGTTCGCGCAAGATTGCGCGAAATCGAAAAGTGATAACACAATATGTTCCCGATTAGCCCTACAGTATTTCCTGTATATCTCCCTACGGAATTTCCCTGGCCCCGCGCGGCACTACGGCTGCCGTCTCGAGTTTTCTATGTACCGATTCGCTTCCGCCTCGCCAACCCAGTTCCCTAAGCGCGCTTCCCTATGTGCCGCATTTTTTCAACTTCGTTCCCACAGTCATTGCTGCCCCTGCGCCACAGGAGTAGTATCGACAAATCGGTCTCGCGGCCCGGCCCTCGGATCTCGCAGGAGTTTCCTCGGCTCCTGTCCCTGCGCCAAGGAACTTTGAAATGAAAAACCCTAAAGGGAATGCCCACCGCAAGGCCACTCCCGCAGAATCAGGCGACGCGCCACGCTCGACCGCCGCCGAACCCGCCACTTTTCCGGTCGTCGGCATCGGCGCGTCCGCTGGCGGCCTCGAAGCTTTCACCGAATTGCTTCGCTATCTCCCGGAAAAGACCGGCATGGCCTTCGTCCTCGTCCAACACCTTGATCCCACGCACGCGAGCGTGCTGCAGGAAATCTTGGCGCGCTCCACGAAAATTCCGGTCAAAGAGGTCAAAGACGGCGAAACAATCCTGCGCGACCATGTGTACGTAATCCCCGCCAACGCCAACATGGTTATCGAGGATGGCTCGCTGCAACTCGTTCCGCGCGAATCCGCTCGCAGTCGTAATATGCCCATCGACCATTTCTTTCGCTCCCTCGCCGAAAGCCGCGGCGAGCAAGCCATCGCCGTCGTCCTCTCCGGCACCGCCTCCGACGGCACCCTTGGCTGCGGCGCCGTAAAGACCGCCGGCGGCATCACTTTTGCCCAGGACGAAAAGTCCGCGAAATATGGCGGCATGCCGCACAGCGCCATTTATTCCGGTTCCATTGATTTCGTCCTTCCCCCGAAAAGTATCGCGCAGGAATTGGTCCGGATCGGTCGCCATCCCTATGTCGCACGCGCCTCCACGGATCCAGAAGCTGCGTCCCCGCTCTCCGCCGGCAGCGAGCACTTGCACAAGTTGCTGACGCTATTGCGTCAAGCCACTGGTGTGGATTTCGCCGAGTATAAACAAACCACCCTTCAGCGCCGCATCAAGCGCCGCATGGTCTTGCACCGTGTCGAAAGCCTCGAAGGTTACCTTGCTTACATCAAGGAAAATCCCAACGAACTCGACGAGCTTTACCGCGACGTCCTAATCAACGTCACCGGTTTCTTCCGCGATCCCGAAGCCTTCGAATCCCTCCGCAATATCGTCTTTCCCTCGATTCTCCAGAATAGCCAATCCGAGCAGGGACCTCTGCGCTTCTGGGTTCCCGGCTGCTCCACCGGCGAAGAAGCTTATTCCATCGCCCTGGTCCTCACTGAATATTTGTGGGACCACGCCCGCCAATCCTCCGCCTCCAGTAAATCTGTGCAAATCTTCGCGACTGATATCAGTGACACCGCTCTCGACCGCGCGCGCGTCGGCCTATACTCCGAGGCCTCCGTTTCCGAAATCTCACCCGAGCGCCTCCAGCGTTTCTTCCTGAAGCAGAGCAACGGATTTCAAGTCAACAAATCCGTCCGCGAAATGTGCGTTTTTGCCAAGCAAAATGTCGCCAAGGATCCGCCGTTCTCCAACCTCGATCTCGTCAGTTGCCGCAATCTGCTGATTTACCTTGGCCCCGTCCTGCAACGCCGCGTCGTTCCCGCGCTGCACTACGCTCTGCGCCCCGGCGGCTACCTGATGCTGGGAGGCTCCGAAAGCCTCGGCACTTTTGCTGACCAATTCGCCATCGTCGACAAAAAATCCAAGGTCTATCGCAAGAAACCAACGGCCGCGCGTCTTGCAACCTTTTTCACGCAGGAGCCTTATGAGCACCGGAGAGTCGGAGGAACACAGGTGTCCAAACCAGCCCAGTCAGGTATTTCCATCGAGAAGGAAGTTGATCGGCTACTCGTCAATCGCTTCGTGCCGGCCAGCGTGGTGGTCAACGACGCTCTCGAAATCGTCCAATTTCGCGGGAAGACCGGTGCCTACCTCGAACCCGCCGCCGGACAGCCCACCTTCAGCCTTTCGAAAATGGCTCGCGAGGGCTTGCTGATAGATCTCCGTGAAGCCCTGATTCAAGCCAAAAAAGAACATCAGCCCATCCGCAAGCAAGGCGTCCGCATCAAATCCGACGGCGACACCCGCGAAATTGACCTCGAAGTCATCCCCGTACGTGGCCAGTCCCCCACGGAGAATTTCTATATCGTAGTCTTTCAGGAAGCGATGAACGCCGCCGCCGCGCGTCCCAAGCGCGGTGCCACGAAGCCCCGCGTAAAACCAAATTCGTCGGCCTCCGAACTTGGCCGCGCCGAGCGCGAAATCACGCACCTCCGCGAACAATTGCAGACCCTCATCGAAGATCACGAAACCACTTTGGAAGAATACAAATCCTCCAACGAAGAAGTCCTCTCCGCCAACGAAGAGCTGCAAAGCACCAACGAAGAGTTGGAAACCGCCAAGGAGGAATTGCAGTCCACCAACGAGGAGCTCACCACCCTCAATGAAGAGCTTCAGAACCGCAACGCCGAATTGAGCATGAGCAACAACGACATGGTCAACCTGCTCAGCAACGTTAGCCTCCCCATCGTCATGGTCGGCGACGATCTGCGGATCCGGCGCTTCACTCCCCTCGCCGAATCACTGCTCAATTTTCGCGCTGCGGACATCGGCCGCCGCCTCGCCGAAATCCGCCCCAATCTCGTCGGCGTGGACCTCGACGGCATCGTTCACAACACCATCGAAGCTGGCGTCGCTCATGAACAGGAAGTCCAGGGCCAGCACGACCGCTACCTCATGCGCGTCCGCCCTTACAAAACTTGGAACAATAAGATCGAAGGCGCCGTCATCACCTTCCTCGATATAGACGCCATCCGCCTCACTCTCGAGGAATCGCGCAAGCATTAACCACGTCGCTCCCGCGCCTTCAGTCGCTTCGCCACCTTTCGCCCGCTTCGCCGCCATTGTCGGGCCCCCGACATGGCATTTTTCTGATTGCATCAAGATTAATTGATTTATTACAGGCTCTCGGAGTACGATGAATTTCCCATTGCCCGTCTGTAACGGACGTGTCTTCGCTTGCGTTTCATAGATGGCTTTCGCCATGCCTGAGACAACTTTTCCGATCGTCGGCTTGGGATTCTCGGAAAACGGTTCAGCCGCGCTTTCCGAGGTTTTCTCGCACCTTCCTGCCCGCAAGGGCGTGGCCTTCGTTCTTATTTCGCCTGCAGGCGCTACCCCCTCCACGTTTTCTGCGCTCGCGAAAATTCCGGTCAAGCAAGTCCGCGCAGCCACGAAATTGCAGCCGGGCCGCATCTACCTGACTCCGCCTGGCGCGCTCGTCTCAATTCGCGCCGGTGTCCTGCAAATTTCCCGTCTTGGCGCCAACTCCGTCAATCCATCCCCAACGCCCATGGACCATTTTCTCCGCTCCCTCGCCGTGGACCGCCGTAACCACGCCATCGCCCTCATCCTTTCCGGCGATACTCAGGATGGCGTTCAAGGCTGCGCCGCGATTCAGTCTGCCGGCGGCATCACCATCGCCCGCGCCCCTTCCGCCTCCGAAAAATCACCCCTGTCGCACATCGCCATCGAATCCGGGTGCGTTGACTTTGTCCTTCCTCCCCGCGAACTCGCGCTCAAGCTCGCAGAACTCGGCGCCCACTTGTCCCGCGGGCCCGCCGTACCTGGCTTCCTCGGCGATCATCACATCGTGCTCGCCTGCCTTCAGGAAGCTACCGGAGTCAATTTCAGCCATTACGCCCAAGCCACACTCCAATGCGGCATCGTCCGCCGCATGACCCTCAATAACATCGCGACTCTCAACGAATATCTGCGTTACGTGAACGAAAGACCCAGCGAACTCCGCGCCTTTTTCCGCGACCTCCTCGCCTCTTTCACTCCTTTCTTCGATCACGAAATCCCCTTCGACGCCTTGAGCCGGACAGTTTTACCCGCGCTCCTCGCTCTTCACAGGACGCCGGACACGCCGCTCCGCATATGGATACCCGCCTGTTCCTCCGGCGAGGACGCCTACTCCGTCGCCATCGTTCTATCGGAACTCTTGGATGCCAGGCGGGAAAGCGCGTCCGGCAACGGCGACTCTTCGCCGCCGCAAGTGCAAATTTTCGCCACGGATATCAATGATGCTGCGCTCGAGACGGCTCGCTCCGGAATGTACGGCGAGTCTCGCATGGCCAACGTCTCCCCGCAGCGCCTCAAGAATTTCTTTTGTCCCGCCGCCGGCGGATTTCTAATCAACAAATCCATTCGCGACATGTGCATTTTTGCCCACCAGGACCTCGCCAACGACCCGTCGTTCTCACGCATGGATCTCATCAGCTGCCGCCGCGTTCTGCATCGCTTGCATCCTTTGTCGCAAAAGCGCGTGATCTCCCAGTTGCATTACGCCCTCAGCCCCGCCGGACGCTTGATCCTGGGCGATTTCCAGAACGTCAATCATCTCTCCGACTACTTCGCCGCTGCCGACGGCCTCAAAAATGTCTTCCAAAAGCACCCCCGTTCTACTTACTTGGTTCCCTATTTTCCCAAGGATATCGCCGCACTTGCCCCGCTGCATGGCCCTCGCCCCGCCGCTCCGAACGTGGAAGAACTACACGAAATCAAGCAGGCCGAAAATCTGCTCACCGCCCGCTACGTGCCCGCCAGCATCGTGGTCAACGAAGATCTGCAAATCGTTCGAATTTGGGGCCACGTAGGCCCCTATCTCGAGCCTGCACCTGGCGCTCCCACCTTCGATCTCTCAAAAATCGCCGGCGACGTTCTGCTTAGAAGCATCCGCGCTGCTCTACCGCGCGCCAAACGTACTCATAAACCTGTCCGTAAACAAAAAGTGCCCGTCGAATCGAAAGGTCGCGTCCGCTCCGTCAATCTTGAAATCTCGCCCCTCTCGCCGCCTTCCTCCAGCAGGAAGTTCTTCCTCATCGTGTTTCAGGAGGAGTCGGACGCGGCCGCTCCCCCACGCTACGCCAAGTCCAAGCGCCTTAAGCCCGCTGAGGTCGCCGCGCTTCTTCGCGAAAATGAGCTTCTCGCGCAACGAGCCACGCGCCTGAAAGACGAATTGCAATCAACGACACAAACCCACGCCATTACTTCCGAGGAATATCAGTCCGCTGCCGAGGAACTGCAAACGGCCAATGAGGAGTTGGAAACGGCCAAGGCGGAGCTGCAATCCGGCAACGAAGAGCTCCGCGTTCTCAACGATCGCCTGCACCACCGCAACGCTGAACTGCTCGAAGCGAATCAGGAACTCGCTGGCGTGCTCGCGAACGTCAACATCCCCTTGGTCATCGTTGATCGCGATCTCCGCATCCGCCGTTTCACTCCGCCCGCGCAAAAACTCCTGAATTTTCAGCCGGACGATGTCGGCCGCCGCTTGCGCGAAATTCGCCCTAACCTCGAATCCGCCGACCTCGAAGAACTCGCGCGCGACACCATCGAGCACCGGGCGACCTGCGATTGCGAATTGCGCGAAACTCGCGTCGGCAAATGGTACTCCGTCCGCGTCCGTCCCTACCGCGCCTCCAGCAACGCGGTGGAAGGCGCGGTTCTCAGCTTCCACGATATTGATATCCTGAAACGCAACCTCGATCAGACCCGCGTCTTCGCCGACGCCCTTATTGAAAACGCCCGTGAAGCCTTGCTGGTGCTCGACCGCGATCTCCGCGTCACCCTCGCTAATTCCGCTTTCTGTCGCCTATTTCAGATTTCCGCAGCGGAAACGGAAGAAAAGTTGGTTTACGATCTCGGTGAAAAGCAGTGGGACATTCCCGCCCTTCGCACTTTGCTTGACCAGATCATCCAACACAATCACCGCGCCGACGAATTCGAAGTCTGTCACGACTTTCCGCACCTCGGCACCCGCACCATGTGCATCAACGCCCGCCGCATCGAACCTCATGAAGGCGAATATCTCATCCTCTTGGCCATCGAGGATATTTCCGAGAAAAAGCGCCAAACCGAAGCCCTGCGCCGCCTCTCCGCCTATTCCATGCGCGTCCAGGACGACGAACGCCGCCGCATCGCCCGCGACTTGCACGACATCACCGGCCAGAAACTCGCTCTGCAATCCATGAATCTCGCGCAGATTTTGCGCAAATTGCACGATAACCCGGCCGTCCTCTCGATCGCGCGCGAATGTCAATCGCTCACCGACCAAATCTCCAGCGAGATCCGCACTCTTTCCTATCTGCTGCACCCGCCGCTGCTCGATGAACTCGGCCTCTGCTCCGCCCTCCACTGGTACGCGCAAGGGTTCGAAAGCCGCACCGGAATCCGCGTCAACGTGGATGTCCCCTCAGACCTGATGCGTCTTTCCCCTGAAACCGAAGTCACTCTCTTCCGCGTCGTGCAGGAAAGCCTCACCAACATTCATCGCTACGCCAGTAGCCCCACCGCCATCATCCGCGTCAACGTGGACGCCGAAGAAATGACCCTCGAAATTATTGACCACGGCAAAGGCATGGAAGTCAGCCGCGAGGCGCCCGAAACCTTCAGCGCCGAACGTCCCGGTGTCGGCATTCAAGGCATGCGCGAACGCATGCGTCAGCTTTCCGGCCGCCTCGAAATCGTCTCCGTTCCCGATCACGGCACGCGCGTCGTCGCTATCCTCCCCATCGAGGGCCTCGCGCGCGAACCCGTGCTCGACGAAACCGATACGGCTGACGACGTCGCCGCCGATGAAAGTGCCGCGCGCGCCAGCGATTCGGCGCCACTGCGCTCTTCAACGGACAAAAAAGTGCGCGTGCTCATTGCCGATGACCACGAAATTATGCGCCAGGGAGTTCGTACGCTGCTCGCGGGAGAGTTGAACTGGGAAGTCTGCGGGGAAGCCGCCAACGGCCGCGAAGCCGTCGAAAAAACTCTTCAACTAAGTCCGGATCTCGTGATTCTCGATTTGAACATGCCGATTCTCGATGGCCTCGCCGCGCTCCGCGAAATCGTCGCCCAAAGTCCCCGCGCCAAGGTTTTGGTCCTCACCGTCCACGACTCCGAACGCATCATCCACGAAATATTCAGCGCCGGTGCCGATGGCTGCCTGCTCAAATCCCAAACCGCCCAGGACCTCGTCCGCGCTGTAACCACAGTCTTGAACGGTCAAGTCTTTCGCCCAGACTCCACCAACGCCCACGCCGTCCAGGCAGATCAATACAAAGTAGCCCGCTCCGTATAATAGCCGTGATAGCCGCCGGGGCACGGCATGCCGTGCCCGGCGTCTCCGTGCCCTCCGCTTTTCTCTGTGAATCGCCCCACAGGGCGATTCACCCTGAGAACCGGCGGTGCCGGTTCGAAGGGCGCACTCTGTGTTAATTCTTTCAGGAAGGAAACTTCTAAAGGTTCTTCCAAGCCACGCGCGCCGCACCCAAAAGCGGACAATCCTCGTTCAACACCACGGTGATCGGAATTTGCGAAAGGAAATCCTCCAGCTTCTCCTTATGCTTCACCGCCGCCGTAAATCTCCCATTCTTCAATTTCGGCAGCACTTTCACCGCGATCCCACCCGCGATATAAATCCCGCCCCGCGCCACAGTCCGCAGCGCCAGGTTCCCCGCCTCCGATCCATAAATCTCCACCCACAAATCCAAAGTGCTCGCGCACACCGGACATTCCCCCGAAAGCCCCATGCGCGTGATCGCCGGCGCCGGATCAATCGTGCCGTCGTCGAATCCCGGATGCCGCACCGTCGGCCCCAGGAATTCGTGCAACCGCAGGAATCCGCCTCCGGACAAAATCGTTTCCGTGCTCACAAATTCCAGCCGCTGGTTCAAAAATTTCCAAAGCTCCGCTTGCTGTTTCGTGTTCGGCGCAAAATCAGCATGCCCGGCTTCGGTCGCCATGGCGATGTGCTGCTTGCCATCCCAGTAAAGAACGCCCTCTCCCAGCCCGGTGCCGGCCGCGATCACGATTTGCGTGGTTTGCGGCAAAGGTACACCTGCATGAAGCGTTTCCATGTCGCTCGGTTCCAGCACCGCGATTCCGTACGCGGCCGCCTCCACATCATTGATCAGCCGCACGTGCGGCACATGCAGATGCGACGCCACCTTCGCCCCGTCCACAATCCACGGAAAATTGGTCGCATGAACGCGATTGTTCACCACCGGCCCGGCAATTCCGAAGGACGCCGCCGTCACCGTAGCCTTCGCCCCATTCAAAAAATCCGCCGTGATTTCTTCCAGGCCCGAATGTCTCTGCGTCGCATAACGCTTCTCGTTGACGCGCACCAACTTGCCAGCCTTCACATCGAATAAACCCAGATTGGACTTGGTCCCCCCCAAGTCGCCCGCCAAAATCATCACACCCTCCCCACCGGAAATCCGCCCATGATTAAAAAATCATCGGCAAATGATCATCAAATCGTCGGGATAACAACTCGGATCGTCCTACAGCGGCCGCCACTGCCGCCCGTCGCCCACGGTCAAATCGTCCACCGCGCGCGGCCCCTGGCTTCCCGCCGGGTAATTCGGGAAAGGCGGCGGTGCCGCGCCCTGCCAGGCTTCTAGAATCGGATCCACCAGTCCCCACGCCGCCTCCACGCTGTCGGCGCGGTCGAAAAGCGTCGCGTCACCGCGTATGCAATCGTTGATCAGCGTGGCATACGCTGGCCGCGTGCTCGCGCCGAACGAATCCTTATATTGGAAATCCATCGTCACCGGACGGATGTGCATCTGCGCTCCCGGCGATTTGGCTCCAAACGAAAGCGAAATTCCTTCATCCGGCTGAATATTCAAAATCAGCGAATTCGTTTCGTGCTCTTCGCCGCGAAACACGAGATGCGGCGCGCTCTTGAACTGGATCGCCACTTCCGTTGACGGCCGCTCGAGCCGTTTTCCCGAGCGCAGATAGAACGGCACGCCGCTCCATCGCCAGTTGTCCACGTACAATTTCAGAGCGACAAAAGTTTCTGTCGCCGAATCCGGCTTCACCCCCGGCTCTTGCCGGTAGCCTGGCACGGCCTTTCCGTCCACTTGCCCCGGCCCGTATTGCCCGCGCACCACCGATTTCCAGATCGTTTCCTTCGTAAATGGCCGCACCGACTGCAGCACTTTCAGCTTTTCATTGCGCACCGAAGTCGCATCAAACCGCGCCGGCGCCTCCATTGCCACCAGCGAAGTGAGTTGCAGCACGTGGCTCTGAATCATGTCCCGCAACGCGCCCGCCGTCTCGTAGAACGCGGCCCGCCGCTCCACTCCCAGCGACTCCGCCGCCGTGATTTGCACGCTATCAATATAATTGCGGTTCCACAGCGGCTCGAAAATTCCGTTCCCGAACCGGAATACCAGCATGTTCTGGACGGTCTCTTTGCCCAGGTAGTGGTCAATCCGGTAAACCTGCGATTCATCGAACGCCGCCAGCACCTTGCAGTTCAATTCCCGCGCCGACGCTTCATCGCGCCCAAACGGCTTCTCGATAATGATCCGCGTCCACGATTGCTCCGTCTTCGGTTTCGTTAGCCCCGCGTTCTTCAACTGCTCGATCACGTGCATGTAAACTTCCGGCGGCGTTGCCAGATAGTAAAGTCGGTTCCCACCCAGCGGCCCTTCCTTGTCCAACTCCTCCAGCCGCTGCGCCAGCTTCCGAAACGCTTCCGGATCGTCGTAGTCCCCCGCGAAATATTGCAGATGCTTCAGAAATTCGCTCTTTTGATTTTCATCCGCGCCCTCTTCGTTGCCTTTGGGCAACCCATCTCCCGCCTTTTGCCGGAAATCTTCGTCGCTCATCTGTGTGCGCGCAAATCCCAACAATCGAAAACGCGGTGCCAGGCACGAATGGTAGGAAAGATCGTAAAGCGCCGGCAGCAACTTGCGCCGCGCCAGGTCCCCGGAAGCGCCAAACATCACGATCGCGCACGGATCGCTCGGAACCTCGCAATAATACGCGGCGCTCTGCGCGGCTTCGGCAGTGTCAACAGCTCGGGTATTCATAAAGGTTCCCCCAAATCTCGGCGGTAACAACCCAGCAGCAACGCCACAGTTTTATTAAAACTTTGCTCCCCAAGAGCCTACCACAACTCCTCCACCACCCGGTTACAACCCCAACCCCAGTCGCCCCAACGCGTGCGGACTGCAGGACGCTCCACCAAACACGCCTCCATCAAGCCCAACTGGTGGTTCTCTGCGACCTCTGCGTCTCTGCGGTAGCCTGCCTTGCGCGGTGAACATCACTCGGTAGTACGCCGCCCCAACTGGAATTTCCTCCCCCAATGCAGTATCTTGAATTGCACCCCCTTTCCAAGGAGACGCCTTCATGGCCGACGAGAAAAACTCTGGCAATTCCGCTGCAGCCGCTTCCGCGCAACCGGCTACGCAAACCGTGCGCATGGTCAAGTGCGTCAAATTCGGCCGCGAAATGCCCGGGCTCGACCGCGTCCCATGGAAAGGCGAAATCGGCAAACGGATCTACGACAACGTCTCCAAGGAAGCCTGGAAACTCTGGGTCGAGCACTCCAAAATGCTAATGAATGAATTCCGCCTAAATCCGCTCGACCCGAAGTCCCAGCAAATCATGGAAGAACAAATGGAAACATATTTCTTCGGCGAAGGCGCCAAACTCCCCGACAGCTACGTGCCCCCAAAACACTAGGAGCGTACCGGCGTCCTGAGATCACCACTAAGGACGGACTTTCTAGCCGCCAGTTTTCTCTGCCTCCGGCGATTACCCCGACAGCGTCGGGGCATCTCCGCCGTAAAAACGGTTTGAAATCCGCGCGATCTCTCACCGAAATTCCTCGCTCTCTCCGTGCCCTCCAGTTTTTGTCTGTGAATCGCCCCACAGGGCGATTCACCCTGAGAACCGGCGGTGCCGGTTCGAAGGGCGCACTGTGTGTTAATCCGTTGCAGTTTCTTTCGCACTATATTGCCGCTCGCAAAAACCTCGGCGCGCACCCGCCGCCTGCCGTAATCTACTTCCGATGCGCATTTTGATCTCCGGCGCCGGAATTGCCGGTCCCACTCTCGCCTACTGGCTCGCCCACTACGGCCACACTCCCACCATCGTCGAATCCGCTCCCCGCCTGCGCACCGGCGGCTACCTCATAGATTTCTGGGGCGCCGGTTACGACATCGCCGACCGCATGGGTCTCCTCCCGGAAATCAAGCGCAAAGGTGTCGTCTTCCGAGAGGTGCGCGCCGTCAATTCGGCCGGCCAACGCGTGGCCGGATTTGCAGTCGAGGCATTTGCGCGCATGACCCACGGCCGCTACATCAGCCTCCCGCGCAGCGATCTCTCCGCGATCATCTTCCACTCCCTTGCCGGCGAGGTCGAAACGATTTTCGGCGATGGCATTAATTCCATCGAGCAGTCCGAAAAAAACGTCCGCGTCTCCTTCGCGCACCAAGCCCCGCGTGACTTCGATCTCATCGTCGGAGCTGATGGCCTTCACTCCCGCGTCCGCGAACTCGTCTTTGGCCCCGAAAGTCAGTTCGAAAAGTATCTCGGTTACAAGGTCGCGGCGTTCTCGGTCCAAGGCTACCGCCCACGCGACGAGCTCGTTTACATGACCTATACGCAGGTCGGGCAGCAGGTAGGGCGCTACGCCATCGGCGATGACTGCACCATGTTTCTGTTCATTTTCGCGGATGAAGACGCGGCAATCCCCACCGATCTCGCCGGTCAAAAAGCCCTGTTGCGCCGGCGCTTCGCTAATTGCGGCTGGGAATGTCCCCAGATTCTCGATGCGCTCGGCGCCGCGAACGAACTCTACTTCGATCGCGTCAGCCAAATTCACATGGATCCCCAGCAGGGTTTATGGACCAGCGGGCGCGTAACCCTCATCGGCGACGCAGCTTCCTGTGTTTCGCTCCTCGCTGGACAAGGTTCGGCATTAGCCATGATCGCAGCCTATATCCTGGCCGGGGAATTGCATCGCGCAAGCGGCGACTATTCCAAAGCTTTCGCGCGCTACCAGGCTCTGTTCGCTCCCTTCGTTCTGCGCAAACAAAAAGGGGCGCTGCGCTTCGCTGGTGCCTTCGCGCCAAAATCAAAGTTCGGCCTGTTCCTTCGCAATCAAATCTTTCGTCTGATGAGTATCCCGTGGGTCGCGACCCTAGCCGCCGGCCGCGATCTCGCGGACCGCATCGCCCTCCCGAATTACGAATAAGCCCCGGCTCCCCTCCAGCTTTTCTCCGTGCACTCTGCGTCTCTGCGGTAATCCTCTCGTCGGTGTCTCCTTGACCTCAGACCTTTCTCTGTGAACTCTGTGTGTCAAGTCTTTTGCTTTTTCGCCTTACCGGAACTGTTCAGAAAATCCCGCAAGTCCCGCACAGCTAGTGCGCTAAAATAGCCTGTTCAAATCACAGGAGCAGCGAATCTCGCATGAGCCCCCAATCCAAGAACACATTCGGCACTCGCACCAAAATCCACGTCGGCGACGATCCCTTCGAAATCTACCACTTCGCCGCGCTAGAACGCGCCGGCATCGGCAACGTCACGCGCCTGCCCTTCTCGTTGAAAGTCCTCCTCGAAAACCTGCTTCGCCATGAAGACGGCCGTTTCGTTTTCGACGAAGACGTCCGCGCGCTAGCCGCCTGGGATCCCACCAGCGCCCAAGGCGCCTCCGAAAAAGAAATCTCCTTCATGCCCGCCCGCGTTCTGCTCCAGGATTTCACCGGTGTCCCGGCCGTAGTGGATCTCGCCGCCATGCGCGAAGCCATGCGCCAACTCGGCGGCCAACCAAAAAAAATCAATCCCCTGCTCCCCGCGGAGTTGGTAATTGACCACTCCGTGCAAGTGGACAAATTCGGTGTCGCCGGCGCCTTCTCCTTCAACGCCGACCTCGAAATGCAACGCAATATCGAACGCTACGCCTTCCTCCGCTGGGGCCAAAAAGGTTTTCAAAATTTTAAAGTAGTTCCGCCGGACACTGGAATCTGCCATCAGGTCAATCTCGAATATCTAGCCCGCGTAGTCTTCAGCGAAAAGCAAGACGGCCGCGCCATCGCCTTCCCCGATTCACTAGTTGGCACTGACTCCCACACCACCATGGTCAACGGCCTCGGAGTCTTCGGCTGGGGCGTCGGCGGCATTGAAGCGGAAGCGGCCATGCTCGGCCAGCCTCTCTCGATGCTGATTCCGGCCGTCGTCGGCTTCAAATTGCACGGCCGCTTGCCCGAAGGCGCCACGGCCACCGACTTGGTTCTCACCGTCACGCAAATGTTGCGCAGAAAAGGCGTCGTCGGAAAGTTCGTAGAATTTTACGGCACCGGGCTTTCGAGCCTCACGCTTCCCGACCGCGCCACCATCGCTAACATGGCCCCCGAATATGGCGCCACCATGGGCTTCTTCCCGGTTGACGCCGAAACGCTAGCCTATCTCCGTTTCACCGCGCGCCACGAAGATCAAGTTCGCCTGGTCGAAACCTACACCAAAGAACAAGGTCTCTTCCGCACCGATCACACGCCCGATCCAATTTTCTCCGACCGCATTGAACTCGATCTCTCAACGGTCGTCCCCACCATGGCCGGTCCCAAGCGTCCGCAAGATAGCGTCCCGCTCACCCAGGCCAAAACATCCTTCGAAAAAACGCTCACCGCCCCGCCGAAACACATCAGCGTGCAAAATAATGGCGACAAATTCGATCTTGCCGACGGCTCGGTCGTCATCGCCGCTATCACCAGCTGCACCAACACCTCGAATCCATCCCTCATGCTCGGCGCCGGCCTGCTCGCTAAAAAAGCCGTCGAGCGCGGTCTGCAAACCAAGCCCTGGGTCAAAACCAGTTTCGCGCCCGGCTCGAAAGTCGTCACTGACTACATCGAGAAAGCCGGCCTGTGGCCCTTTCTCAACACTCTCCGCTTCAATCTCGTCGGATACGGCTGCACCACCTGCATCGGCAATAGCGGCCCGCTCTCCGAACCCATCGGCAAAGCCATCAAGGAAAATAATCTCGTCGCTGTCTCCGTCCTCAGCGGCAATCGCAATTTCGAAGGCCGCATCAATCCGCTCTGCCGCGCGAACTATCTCGCGTCTCCCCCGCTCGTCGTCGCCTACGCCCTCGCCGGTCGCATGGATTTCGACATCGTTAACGAATCTCTCGGCAACGATAAATCCGGCAAGCCCGTCTACCTCCGCGATATCTGGCCCACGCCCGACGAAGTAGAAAAGACCATGCGCTCGTCCGTGACCAGTGAAATGTTCCGCAAAGAATATGCCGACGTATTCACCGGCGACGAGCACTGGCGCGCCCTACCCATCCCCGAAGGCGATCTCTACGCCTGGGACGAAAAATCTACCTACATCAAGCTTCCACCGTATTTCGAAAATATGCCGCTGAAGCCCGTAGCTCTCGGCGACCTGCACGGAATGCGCGCTCTCGCGGTCCTAGGTGACAGTGTCACCACCGACCACATCTCGCCCGCCGGCTCCATTCAACCGGACTCTCCAGCCGGAAAATATCTGATCGAACACGGCGTCCAACCGAAAGACTTCAATTCCTACGGCGCCCGCCGCGGAAATCACGAAGTAATGATGCGCGGCACGTTCGCGAATATCCGCCTGCGCAATATGCTAGCCCCCGGCACCGAAGGCGGCTGGACCCTCCACCAGCCCGGCGGCGAAAAAATGTCCATCTACGACGCCGCCATGAAATATCGCGATGAACACGTCCCGCTGATCATTTTCGCCGGAAAAGAATACGGCTCCGGCTCCTCGCGCGATTGGGCCGCCAAAGGCACCATCTTGCTAGGAGTCCGCGCGGTGCTAGCAGAGAGCTTTGAACGCATTCACCGCAGCAACCTAGTCGGCATGGGCGTGCTGCCGCTCGAATTTCAACCGGGCGAAAACCTAAACTCTCTAGGCCTCACCGGCCTCGAAATTTTCGATGTCGAAGGCTTGGCCCACAATTTCGAGCCGCGCAAAAAAATGAAAGTCCGCGCGCGCAAACCGGACGGCAAAGAAATCGCGTTCACGGCAGTGGCAAGAGTGGATACGCCCTTCGAGGTAGCCTACTACCAACACGGCGGGATCCTGCAATACGTCCTGCGTCAAATGCTCTAGGTCGTGAAACCTCACTCAGATTTCTTGGACGTGTCGCCTTTGTAGCGGCGGACTTCAGTCCGCCATCGCTCGCCGGCGCTACGTCTACTACCTCGCAATGAATGTAACACCGGCGCCGCTTCGCAACTCACAACAACAATTTTCAGAGAGCTGGAACTTCGGCGCAACTTCTGAGGGTTTGTGGGTCGCGGCTTTAGCCGCGACATTACAGCAACCAAACGAAAGGGGCTTCAGCCCCTGAAGTTCCCGCGAATTGAATTTTCAGCGCGGCAAAAAATCCCGGAGGATTCTCAGGCCCGATTCCCCGAAAGATGCGGCCCCGTATGATCCTTCAACCGCATCCTTAAAATCACCGGCGCCGCCAAAGCAAATACCACCGCAAACACCACAAAAAATCCCGCGAACGACACCAGCAGATCCGCGCCCCGGTGCCGCAAGAGCATCAGCGCCGCATCTCCCAACCCAAAAGACAGCGCAAACACAATAATCGCTGAAATCGGAGTCGGGCAAAGACTTGCGTGACATTCCGGGCAAACCACCCCCGAAAATCCTGAAGTCGTCCAAACTGCCTTGGCCGGGATGTGTTTATGGCACTGCGGGCAGGTCATGGCGGTGTACCTCCCGAAGAAAAACTCGAAGTTCGGGCCCCAGGCGGCCCTTGAGAGTCTCCAACAGCGCTAATCTACCACGACCTGCACCGACGTCAAGTGCTGATAGCTTCCGCTCGTCCCGGTGATTGTGATCTCGTAAGTCTGCGGCTGCGGCCCCCCGCCACCGCCTCCACCGCCGCAAGCCGCCATCATATTCACCAGAATAATCACTCCCGCGCAACAAATCGCAATCATCGCCCGCCGCCGCTTCTCAGAATCCATCGCGGCACTCGCGCTAAATATCGCAAAAATTACAAGCAGCGCGATCCACCACTCTCGCGCACGTGATGCGCCGTGGAAATACGCGAATTTCCCCACTCCGAAAAAATCTCGCACGCTCGCTGTCGCCGGCACCGTCACGGCCAACGCCACGGCAGTTCCCGCAGCCACAGGCGTCGCCGGATTCGGCGTGAACGCACAACTCGCCTCGGCCAGCGCAGTACTGCAAGTCAATTGCACTGCACTGCCCATCGCGCCCACGGGCTGCAACGAGAATTTATAATTCGCCGTTCCGCCCGGACTTACCGTCACGCTCGCCGGCGTCACCGTCCCAAACGAAAAATCGCATGGCGCGCCCATCACGCTGAACATCAAAGTGTTCGTCTTCCCCAAGACCGGATCGGAAACCGTCACCGGCACCGCCCCGCCGCAAGGCGCGCCAGCACTGGACGCCATCGCAGTCAAAGTCGTCGCGCTGACAAAAGTCGTCGCCAGCGGCGCGCCATTGAAATTGATCACCGACTTCGGCGTAAACGAATCGCCGCTCGCCGTCAGCAAAAATGATCCCGCCCCGAAGTTCGCTGACGCCGGGCTCAATCCCGTCAGCACAAATCCCGGCAAGGCCGGCAGCACCGTGCCCCAAGCTCCGCGGCCATGCGTCGCCGCCACCAGCAGCCGCGAAGCACTGCGTAGCTTAAGCGACATCACCTGCGAATTCGGCAGCCCCGCCTGCAGCACGCTCCACGTCGTCGCGCTCCCAGCCGTAGCATTGGCGCTCGCGTACACTCCCGCATCCGTCGCAATATAAATCGTGTTGTCGGTCGCGTCCGTCGGATCAATCACCACATCGTTCACCGGCACGTCCGGCAGATTGCCGTCCACCCGAATCCACGCTGCTCCTGAATTACTCGTAAAGAAAATGTGCCCCAACCCGTCGCATCCGCTGACTCCCGGACAAGAAAATCCCGAATAGCTCACAAAAGCCGCCTTCGGATTCGTGGAATCCATCGCAATCGCCGTGACGCTCCGCGCCGGCTGGCTCGCCTGGTTCACCTTCTGAATATCCGGCGCGCCCTGCAGCGCCTCCGACGATTGCCAAACGTTCCCATCCGAAGTCCCCACGTAAATCGTGTTCGAATCGCTAGGCGCCACCGCAATCGCAGTCACAAAATTCTTGCTGCCGTCCGTCGTCAGGTCGCTGGTAATCGCCGACCAGTTCCCGCCCGCATTCGTCGTCTGATAGAGCCGGTAAGTCCCAAAATAAAGGTTCTGGCTGTTCTTCGTATCCAGCACCATCGGTGGAATGAAATCCGCGTTGTCGCTGAAATTAATTCCGTTGTTGAAGTCAATCGCCGCCCAGTTGATCCCGTCCTGCCCCGGCACTCCATTCATAGTATTTTTATTCAACGTCCCCGGTCCGCCCAAATAACTGCAAGCCGCATAAATCGTGCTCGGCGTGTGCGGATCAATCGCGGTATATCCGCCATCGTAAGGACAAGCCAGCGCCCCGCTCCAATCGAGCGTCCCGCTGTACTGCTGAATGTCGTTCCCTTGCGTCCCGCCAAAAATAGTTTTGTCCGTCGATGGATGAATCGAAATCCCCGGATAAAATTGCGTCAAATTCAGCGAAGTGTTCGGATTCCCCGTATCCGTATTCAAATCCGCCCAATGCTGATTCCCCGGCGCCACACTCGCACTGAACACATCCTGCGAAGCCCACACCCCGCCGTCGTTCCCCACAAACATCGCCAGCACGTGTGAACCAGATTCCACCGCAAATTTCAAAGCGTGCACATCCACGTGCGCCGATGTTCCGTTGCCGCTTCCATCCGCGCTCACGTCACCCCACGTGCTCCCTCCATCCAGCGACCGGTAAATAGACGACGTCCCATACGCATTCGTCGCCAGTTGCGGTTGAGCCGATCCCCCTGCAAGAATAGTCGCCCCGGCAGAACCCGGCATCACCGCAATCTTCATGTCGTAAAAGCACTGCGGCGCGCAAAAATCCGGCAAGTTCGACGCGTTGGGATAAATCGCAGTAAATGCCGGCCCGGATCCATTCGGCTGAATTCCAGTGCCCTTCCATACGCCCAGCAAGTTGTCCGACTTCGTGCTCGCGTCCGCGATCGCCACATACAAAATCGAACTACTCGGCGCGCTCCCCGCCGCCAATCCCAGCGAAATACTTCCATAAAGTGACGGCGTCGCAGCGCTATCCAATCCCGTCACGCGATTCCACGTCACTCCCGCATCGTGCGAAATGTAAACGCCATTGCAAGGCCCAGCAGAACAAGCCGCGCGTGCGTCCGCGTCGCCGTGCGGATCACCCAGCGCCGCGAACACGGTATTCCCGGTGCTATCGCTCGAATCAAACCTCACATCCGTTGCCGGATTAAACGGCGCGCCCGTCGCTCCGCCGCCACCCGGCTGCACCCGGCTCCAGTGGTCGCCCCCATCCGTCGAACGCCACACGCCCGAAAGCAGCGTGCCTCCCGCCGCGAAATCCGTCCCCTGCACCGCCGCCAGAATCACCGGATTCGCCTGGTGCGGCTGCACCGCCAGCGCCGCAATGTACGGCCCGCTCGCGCCCGGTCCCTGCGACGCGCTCGCCGTAAACGTCGCATCCTGCGTCCACGTCTGTCCTCCGTCCATCGAACGCAGCACGCCCGCGCCATATATATTGTCCAGCGCGTAATTCGACTCTCCCGTCCCCACCAGAATTTCTGAGCTTTGCGTGTGCCCGTTGATCGTCTGGCAACTCCCAGAAACCAGCGCCAAAGCCCCCGTCGCCAGCGAAGGCTGCTCGTCCGTCAGCGGCTGCCAAGTCACCGGCTTGCCGCTCAGCGCATTGAAACTCACCCACACGCCGCCATCCGCCCCGCCCGCATACACCGTGTTCCCCGTCGCATCGCACGGATCAACTGCCAACGCCGTCACCCGCCCCGAAACATTTCCATAGAACATCGTATTCACCGTCGGCTGCGGCCCCAGCGCCGTCCACGAATTCTGCGCGAGCGCCACTCCATCGCGCGCGCTAAGCCGCTCGGCGAAAGTCCCTTCCGCCGCCATCATCTTTTTATTTTGCGCAAACGCGCGCAGCAGCAACGCCCCGGGGACGTGCCCGTTCGCCGAAGCTCGCTGCCGGAAGAACCACTCCGCACGCAAACGCACCAGCTCAGCCACGTTCAATGCAGTTTTTGGAGAAGTTTGTCGCGAAGAAATCTGTTGCGCCAGAAGCGGCCTCAAAGCCATCAACAAAACACACACGCACAACACACCGGAAACCACGGCACGATGTGTCCGGCTCCATTTTACGATTGGTGCGAAACCCGGCTTGACCTCGATTACCCCGCCACCCCGCTCCACCAAGAATCACCGCCCCACCACTCAACACTATACTAGCGAAAAAGATGCATCCGTTGGATGTCCGACAAATCCCCAGTCCCCGCTCCGGATTTTTTCACAGAAGCTAGAATCCCGCCCGCGCCCGGTGGTATTGTAGCGGCGGCATCGAAATCGCGCGGCGGGTCCCGAGCCCGCGCCGCCGCCCTAGCGACGTCTTGCGCCCATCCCACAAGAGGAGCATCCGCATGAAACCTAAACACAATTTTTCGCTCTTTGTTCTCGCCGCTTCGCTGCTTTTCTTCCTGTCCCTCCCGGCTCTAGCTCACAACCATCCCGCCGCACCGCAATCCACGAAATCCGCAGCCCCCGCCAGCAGCAACCTCGTGGATTTGAACACCGCAACAAAAGCGCAACTCGACGCTCTGCCTGGCATCGGCGCCGCCTACTCGCAAAAAATTATTGACGGCCGCCCCTACCACGCGAAAACCGATCTCGTGAAAAAGAAGATCATCCCGCAAGCCACTTACAACAAAATTAAAGACCTCGTGATCGCCAAGCAGCCCGCGAAGTAAACGCGCGCGGCGCATGCGGAATCAGCAACCGCCACTCCCGCGCAGCGAGTTCAAAACGGCTCGCCGCGCGGCGCCCCAATCCCGTCCATGAACCTGGCCCTACTATCCCCGGTCATCCCCCAAGGCAGAGAACTCACCGCCATCCTCGTAGTCGTCAGCTTCTCGGCAGGCCTCAACGTCTACGCCACCGTCGGAATGTTGGGCTTGCTCGGCAGGTACCACGTGCTCATGCTGCCCGATTCGCTGCACATCCTGCAAGACTGGAAAATAATCGCCATCTGCGCGGTGCTCTTCCTGCTCGAATTCGTCGGCGATAAAATCCCGCTCTTCGACCTGCTCTGGAACGCCGCACACACCTTTGTCCGCGTACCTGTCGCCGCCTACCTCGCCTACGCCGCCACTTCGCAATTGCCGCAATGGGAGCAAATCGCCGCCACTTTCGCCGGCGGCCTGATCGCCCTCGCCGCACACGGAGGCAAGACAGCCGCCCGCGCCGCGATCACTCACTCCCCCGAACCATTTTCGAATTTCGCGCTAAGCCTGGGTGAAGATGCCTTGGTGGTATTCCTGATGTGGATCGTGACGCAACACCCCTACGTAGCGTCAACGATTGTAGTGATAGCTCTCTGCGTAATCCTCGTCCTGCTGCGCGTCGTAATCCGCGCCCTCCGCACCCTCTTCAGCGACGCAGAAAACGCCCTATCAGCCGCCCCGCCCCCGCGCTAGCAAGGATCCGTAGCGGCGCTCCTCAACACGAATGGAGAATGTCATTCCGAGGTCCGCCTTTTGCCCGAGGAATCTGCTTTTCTTCTCGGCAGCTACATCCTTCCCTTAACTGCGCCGAACGCATTACCCGCTACGGTTTCTTCTTCTTCCCAAACAATCCGCCAATCGCCCCAGCCGCCGCTCCCGGCGCCTTCCCCGCGTCCCCCACTCCCGCCACACCGCCCTTCACCAAACTCCCCGCCGCGCCACCGATGTCCGGAATAATCTTCGGATCCGACGTCGTCCCTTGCACCTTGAACGGTATCCCGCCACCCGAATTCCCCTTCCCGCCGCCTCCCATTACGGAACCGAGCTTGCCCGCTCCTCCAGCCACCTCAGTAATTCCCGTCCCAATTCCTCCCGCCAATTTCGCCACCATCTTGAAATCCAACTGGCCGCTCGGGCTCATCGTGCCCGCTCCCGTAACGCTCCCGATCGTCGGCACCACCAAATTCAAATTGTCAATCTTCGTTCCCGTTGGATCGTATTTCACCGTGGCGCTAAGCGTCTGAATCTCGGTATCCGAGGATGATCCCGGCCCGCCGCCTAGACCCGTGAACGAAGACAGCGCTCCCAGCTTCGACTTCAAACTGAATCCCGCCAACTTCGCGTTCTGCATATTCACCGGGCCCGCCACCACCAACTTGTCCACCGGCCCGCTCAGCGTCAGGTTCGCACTCAAAGTTCCGCCCTGCAGCTGCGAACCCGGCGGCAACACCACGCCCACCGCCGGCAGAAATCCCTGCAGATCGCCCAGCGGCATTCCTTGCGCATTCAATTTCATCTGCACTTTCGTTTCGTTGCCGGCCGTGCTGTAAGTTCCCGTCAAATGCGCCAGCGCGTTGCCGATGTGAATGTCGCCCTGCTTTAGCACGCCGGATTGATCCTTCAACGTATAATCCGTCGCGTAATCCACATTCAACGGCACGCTCGAAGGCGCACCCGACGGCATCACCTTGATTTTGTTCGTCTTTATCGATCCCTTCGAGCTCATCGTCTTTCCGTCGGAGTTCAGGTCGCCCTTGAAATCCACGATCCCCGCAATCCCCGACGCCGGGTCAATGAATCCCGTCTTCGCGAGATCCATGTGTCCCACCGTCACCGTCGCATTCAGCGGCGTCGCCGACGTGTCCGTCTGATTGATCGGCCCCGCCTTGCCTTCCACTTTCAAATCCGATCCACTCGGCCCAGTAGCCGTCAGCTTGAAAGGAAACTGCGTGGTGTATGAAAGATCCGACGCCTCGAGGTTGACGTTCGAGTAGATGCTCGGCTTGCTCTTCGCGCCCACCGACCCGACGATCATTTTGCCGTTCGAAATCTTCAGCTTGTCTACGTTGAATCCCGGCGCGTTGGCCGTCGGCGCGGCGCCACCACCCGGCGAAGGCGCGCTACTCTTCGATTGTCCCGCCGCTCCTAGCGTCGAATAATTCCAAGTCCCGTTGGCGTTGCGCAGCAAAGTGATCTCCGGGTCCTGGATCGTGAACGAGCTAACGTTCAACTGCCGCGAAAATATCAGCGGCATCATCGCCACGCCCACGTCCAGCGATTTCGCCGTCAAAAACGCCCCATTGCTGTACGCCGGATCGTCCGCCACCGACACATCCTTCACCGTCACCGAGCCCGTAATGATCGAAAGGCCGATGTCGCCGATCCCCACTTTTCGACCCAGCGCCACGCCCAGCTTCGTTTCCAAAGTCGGTTTGAATTGGTTCACGTTGATAAATAGCGGCAACGCCAGAATGATCAAAAACAGCAACACAATGATGCCGCCGATAATAAGAAGGGGTTTTCTTTTCATGGTGAGCCTCCAACAGAAGGAAATTTCAACCCGTGCCCAAGGTTGCCCGAGGAGAGCGCCATCATACTCCGCGCCCCGGCAAATCGGCAAACCCCGCGGGGCGCAGCGCGACCCGCCAGCCGCATCCCGTCCGCGCGGCAAGATCGTGTGGAGTGCGGCGGCGAGCCGCCGCTTTCTCCGAATCCCAGTCCGCGAGAAAACCGATCCAAGCGAGGAACCCTCGCCAAGCATGATCCAAACCCATTCTCGTTGTGCCTTCGCGTGCTTCTTGCCATACCCAGCGCCTCATTCCATCCACGTCCAACCAACTCTCCGTGCCCTCCGCCTTCCTCTGTGAACTCTGTATTAGATCTTTGCAGTAACGACTCACTGAGCCTGCGGCCGTCGCCGTAATCGCTTCAAGTCCTCCGCCTCGCTGCTTCCGCCCTTGTAATAGAACGAACGGTCGTGCTATTATCCGCCCGTGAAAATGAAGGCTCATAACCGGCCCCGCACAACCGCAGCGCCGCAGTCTCCCACCCGCCGGCCCCGCGGCCTGAAAACTCGCCACGCCATCCTCCGCAAAGCCGTCAATATCGCCTCCCTCGAAGGCCTCGAAGCCCTCACCATCGGCAAACTCGCCGCCACTCTCCGCATCAGCAAGAGCGGCCTCTTCGCCCACTTCGGCTCGAAAGAAGATCTACAATGCGCCGTCGTGGACGAAGCGCGCGACATTTTCGTCGAACGCGTCGTCCTTCCCACCTCGAATCTCCGCGGCGCCAAGCTCCTTCGCGCCCTCTGCAAAAATTGGCTCGCTTACGGAGAAGGTAAAACTTTCCCCGGCGGCTGCTTCTTTTCGGCCGCCTCGCTCGAGTTCGACGACCGCCCTGGACGCGTCCGCGACCGCATCGTCGAACTCATGAAAAAGTGGCTGGGAAATCTGGAACGCGCTGCGCGCGAAGCGCAATCCGCCGGAGAAATCCGCAAAGACGTGGACGTCCGCCAGCTCGCCTTCGAAATTCAGGCTCTGGCGATGGGAGCGAACTGGAGTTCGCGCCTGTTTCGCGATCAGCGCGCTTTTAGTTCCGCCGGCGACGCAATTCTGCGGCGCATCGACGAAGTGACCACATCGGCCCAATCGAGGGAGTGATGCGTAGAAGTCTGCGACGGCTAGCGTGCATTTGCACCTGCTCCGTCGTGCTGTTCACGCTCACCCCGCGCGCGAGCCGAGCGCAACTGCAGCCCGCGCCCACCGGCAACGAAATTCCTCTGCAGCGCTGCGATACCCTTCCCGTTGTCGTCCTGCAAATGGACAAGCAGGACAAGCGCTTCCTGATCGACACCGCCGCCACTTCCATGCTCAACGAAAAATCCTTCCCGCAAGGCCACGCTACCCAAGTCCGCGTGCAATCCTGGAACGAAATCACGCCGCTGAAAGCGCGCGAAGTTTCCATCAACGAACTTTCTCTCGGCAATCACACTCTGCGCGGCATCAGTCTCCCCGCGATCGATCTCACCGCGATTGCCAAAGCCTGCGGCGCGCCGCTTGATGGCATCCTTGGCGTGGATCTCCTGGAACGCCTGGGCGTCACCATTGACCTGAAGCGCAGCGTCGCCCGGCTCGCCGTCGCACAGCCCAGTTCCTCCGAAGAATCGCTGATCGCGGAAATGGAAACGGCGATGCACTCGTGCTCCGAAGCTTTCAACAACGCCGACGCCGACAAACTCGCCACCTGCTTCGATCCCGATTTCGTGCTTAGCTCTCCCGCCGGCGAACTCCGCGGCCGCGAGCAGGCCACCAACCATTTGCGCCAACAATATTTTCACCTCGTCCCGCACGCTCATCTTTCCATGATCATGAACGACCAACGCGCCGTCGGCGACGTCGTCTGGAGCCTCTACGACTACACCATCGAATCCCCCGCGGTTCACACCACCGGCCGCGGCATGATGCTTTGCCGCAAATCCGACAATCACTGGTACATCCTCAGCATGCACGAATCCCCGAGCGACCCCGCCGCCGCGCCGGCGCGGTAGTGATCTCTTGCGCGCTTCGCCGTCAACACAGTGGCAGTCTGACGCCTTCGCCGGGGAATGCAGCGTGATCGGTGATCGGTGAACTGCGACCCGTGATTCGTGGTGCGGGGTTGTCGTGTGAGATTTTTGGCATTTGATAATCGCGTTTTTATGCCGATTAGAACGGGGTGCTGTCGTTTGTTTTGAGAGGTTTACGTTGATTTCTAATATCTGCCATTGTCGATTAGAAACGCTGTTGCTGGCTGCTTGCGGGAGGCGATCCGTGGCCGCGATCCGGCCCTGGTGGCTTGCGGAAACCCGTAAAAACTGACGATTAGAAAGTGTGCCGAGTGTTTGTTTTCTGTGAGATACAGCGTTTTCTAATCGCGGGATGTGACGATTAGAACGCGCGTGACTCGTGATTTGTGATGAGCGAGGAGCGAGGGCCGGCGCAGCGTGTTGATTGTGACGATTCGAAATGCTGGGACGCGTGATTTTGGACGTGGCTAATCCCGCAAAGAACGCGGGTTGCAAAGTGCGCATTTGTTGGCGATTGATTGGGGGCGCAGGCGCGTGTTTTGTAGGAGATATAGCGGATTCTAATCGGCGAGGTTGGCGATTGATTTTGCGCGGTGAGCGGCGGTCTGTGTCAGTTACTTTGGGCATGTAACATTGTAGTTCGGATGTTACATGGGATCTTGCGGTGGCTTGATGGTGAGTGGTGCGAGAGGTGAAGGGCGCGGGACGGTTCTTGGGTAAAGTTTTCCCTGGGGATGGGAGTGGTCTGCCTGTCGCCGTTGTGGCGGAGTGCATGTCGCGTCCTCGGCGGGCTGGAATAGTGGCCCGATTCTATTTTATCACATTTACTGTATGATTACCAGTCCCACAATGGGAAGGGTAGCGTCAAGGATTGTGTGTAAATTCTTTGAAGGGTTTTTTCTCCCAGGAGCGGTTTAGGTGACTGATGACGCCAAAGACGATGCGGTCGCAGCTGCCGGGATTGGCGAAGCTGGACATCGGCCGGGTGCGCCGGCGTACTTCCCGAAAAGACCGCTCGATCACGTTGGTGGTGCGCACTTTCTTCCAGTGGTGCTCCGGCACATCGTAAAAACTCAGCAAGCGCTCCAGATCGCGTTCCACGCAAGCCACGGCTTGGGGGCGGCGCTGCTCCCAGTTGCGTTTCCACTGCCGGAAGGCCCGCTGCGCCTGCGCGCGATTCTGGGCCCGGTACATTCCGGCGGCTTGCGCCACGCAACTGCCTTCGCTGCGCCGCACCTTGTCGGCGATGTTGCGCAACTTGTGCGCCCAGCACAGCTGCACCGCCACGCGCGGAAACACCAGCGGCAGCGCGGCCGCCAGCCCCTTGCCGCCATCGCTGACGATCAGCCGCAAGTGCTGGCCTTGCAGTCCGCGCTGATATAAATCCTGCAGAAATTCCGTCCAGCACGCTTCACTCTCTCCGTTGTGGGCAAACTGATAAGCGATGACTTCGCGCCGTCCTTGCGCGGTGATTCCATAAGCCACCAACACCACCCGGCGGCGCACTTTACGGCCCGCGTCGCGCACTTTCAAAACCACGCCGTCCAGAAACAAATACAGATAATCGGCGCGCAGCGGGCGCCGGTGAAACTGCTCGGCCGCTCGGCTCAGTTCGCGCGTCAGGTTGGAAACCGTCTGCGCCGAATACGCTTCGCCCAACACCGGCTCCAGCACCGCGCCCACCTGGCGAGTGGAAATCCCCCGCAGAAAAGCCTGTCGCACCAGTTCGTGCACCGCCGGTTGCGCCCGCTTATAACGCGGCAAAAACTGGCTGCGGTAGCGGCGCCGCGTGCGCGGAACTCGCAAACGCCGCAACAAACCCAACTGCGTGGCTAAATCCCGCAGCCGATAGCCGTTGCGGTAATCCATGCGAAATTCTGGGCTGTGTTCGTAATAGCCCAGCTGCAAGTGATAATCGCGTTCGGCTTCCAGGGCCTGCTCGATCATGCGCTTCACCTGGCTGCGCACCCATTCCCCCAGTTCCTGGTCAAAGAACTCTTTCCACTCCGCAAAGTCCAGCTTAAGATGGCCATTGCTGAGAACTTCCAGTTCTCGCATCGGGTGTACCTCCTCCTTGTGAGTTGGCGCTCCAAGAAGATGTACACCCTTCTTTTTTGCTTCCAAGCCAAATCTACACACAAAAATTTACGCTACCAATGGGAATTAGTTTGGGGCGAGCACGGTAACATTTTCCGTTCTGTAGCAGTCAAATCAAACTTCAGTAAGAAAACCCGACGCGGCGGGCAAAATCCTGGAAGCGCGGTTCCGCGCGCAGATTGTTCAAGCGCGGATCGAAGCGGAGGGTTGGAGCCGAAAGAGAGCGTTCAGCGAACGCCTTTTCGAGATCGTCGATCGCCTTATCGTTATCGTCCAAGCCGGCATGGACGAGCGCCGACTGGTACGGGGAAACGTAAGTCCTCGAGGATTGCTCAGCGATGGATTGCAGAATGTTTCGTGCGTCCTTGCGCCGTCCCGCGGTGGCATAGACGTGGCCGAGCGACCCGAGGCCATATACCCCGCTGGACAGCTCGATCGCTTTCTGCAACTCAGCGATGGCCTCGTTGGTTCGCCCCTGTTGCTCGTAGACCATGCCAAGAAACTCGTGCGCGGGCGGGTAGTCCGGCTGCATGGCGACGGACTTGTTGAGCTGGTCCACAGCCAGGGCATTCTGGTGACGAAAATAATAGTACTGGCCGTAAGAGGCGCTGGCGGAAACCAACCAAGGAAGAAAGTCATTAAACTTCTTGAATTCGGTGTCGGCTTCGGGGATGCGGTCTCGCGCCAACAAATAGAACCCATACCATTGATGCACGAGAGCAGGATCGAGCTCTCGTGCGATTTTGTATTCGCGCGCGGCCGTGGGAAAGTCCCAATCATATTGAAATGCGATGTAGCCGAGGAGCGAATGCGCGTACGCAACGGTGTTGTCCAGCGCGATGGCTTTTGTCTCGGCCGCCCTGCTCTTCGGAAGGAACTCCGCCGGAGAGGTCCCGAAGCGGAATTGCCGCAGATAACAATCGCCCATGCCAGCATAGGCCATTGCATAGTTCGGATCGATGGAGATGGCTTGCTGAAAGGAAGCGATACCCTTCTCGGTGCCATCCTTGGTCGCCAGATTCATGAAGTAATGGGCATTTAGGAATGCCTGGTAGGCAGCGGGACTTTGCGTAAAGCGCCTGCCGAATCTCTGTCCTTCTTCGTTGTACAGGGTGACCGTCAAAGCGCGCAAAACTTGCGCGGAGAGGGAATCCTCCACTTGAAAAATATTGGTGAATTTCTCGTTGAAGGAAACCGTCTGCAAGGAAGCCGCGTCGCGCACCCGGATCAGCTGCATCGTGACGAAACCCGGCGACCTTTGAATATTTCCCTGCAAAATGTAGTCTACGCCCAGGGCCCGGCCCGCCGCCGCAGGATCAGCGCGGAATTCGGAGTAATGCAGGACCGTGGACGTCGGACGAACGGCAAGACGCGTGCTGCTGCTCAGTTTTGCAGTGAGCGCATCGGCGATTTCAAAGCCGAGAATTTGATCGTCTTCGCCGGAATCAGGGGATTGAAAGGGCAAGACGGCAATGGAAGTCGTCCCGACCGTCGCACCGGAAGGCGGGCGCTCAAAGAGAAATCTGCCATAGAAGCCGGCTCCCAGCAGCAAAACGCAAACTATGCCCGCAGCGAACACACTTATGGCGGATAGCGATTTTAGTGGAAGCGGCAAAAGTTGCGCCTTCTCTTGCACGCCGGTGTACGTGACAACCGCCGCGGTCGCCTGACGAGACGAATCGCCTTCCTCGCCTGGCGAGTCGTCGAGTGATGTTCCTGCCTGCCGGTTTTTTGCGGAACCGTTCTCGACATTCACGTTTGCGACAAAGCGATACCCGCGCGCATGCAAGGTCTGAATGTACTTGCCAGTCTTCGAATCGTCGCCCAACGTGCGACGCAGCTTGGCAATGGCGCTGGCTAAAGAGTTCTCGGTGACGTTTACGTCTTTCCAAAGCACGTCGAGGATTTCGTCCTTTTCGACCACGCGATCCCTATTTTCGATGAGAAAAACCAGGAGCTTGAACACCTTGGGCTCAAGTGCAACGGCCGCGCCGGCCTTGAACACCTCGCCGGTGCGAGGCTCGACCTTGACGTCGCCGAAGGAAAATACCTTTGATGCTTCAGTCGTCATAAGACCGTCAGGAAATCACCAGAACGGACAAGCCTTTCGTCAAGACATGAGGCTGCGCGCTGCCTATACTCAGGCCGCACGGTCGGTTGCTAATTCTTGTGCAAGGTGAGCTCGGAATGCAACGATTTGTCGTTAGCGCACATTTGACGCGTTTGCGCGCTTCGTTATCGCGGCCAGACGCAGCAACTGAGAACCCATCCCCCAAGTTCGGGTTGTCCGGGGCGCACCGTTATAGGGACGAGGTCTCCTTCAGCGCTGTAGTCAAGACCTTCAGGCGAAAAGCTCTGGCGGCTGTGATTCTCCTTTCAGTGGCGTGTGGTCTGGCAGCTTGCGGAGGAAGCGGCACACCGTCGGCGAAATCGTGCCCGACGCTTCCCACTCCGTCCCCGTCCAACCTGGGATCGGTCGTTGACCCGCTGGTTGAAAACGAAATGGCGGCACAGGGACTTGTTGGCATGTCCGTGGCCATCGCCAAGAACGGTACCATTCTCTACTCCCAAGGCTACGGTTACGCTGATCTAAGCACTTGCGAAGCAGTCCAGCCGGACATCCCTTTTCAGATCGGATCGGTAACCAAGCAGTTCACCGCCGCAGCCGTCTTGCAGTTGCAAAATGCCGGCACACTGAATATCGACAACCCCGTGGTGAGCTACCTGGGGAGTTACCCGTTCGACGCGCGCATCACGTTGCGCATGCTGCTGAACCAGACGTCTGGCTTGCCGGATTATCACAATTTCCCGGCGGCAAATTCGTGGATCAACGGAGTACCGGAGCAAACCGTTCTCAGCGAGATTGCGGCAGCGACCCTCCTGTTCACGCCCGGCAGCGCCTACGCTTATAGCAACAGCAACTACTTTGTCTTGGGATCGGTGATTGAGGCGGCAAGCGGGATAATCTATGGAGATTTCATGGCCGCGAACATTTTTCAGCCCGTGGGGCTGAGCAGTACTTCCTACGGGCGGCCGCCAGCCTTTGCGTCTCCTTACAACGCGGCGCATGGCCCCGGAGTGATCGCTGACCCCTCATACAACTTCGCAGCCGGCGCGCTTTGGTCGAATGTGCAGGATTTGACGACTTGGGACGCGGCTCTTCTGAACGGCAAGGTGCTCCCTGCGCCGCTGTTCACCGTAATGGTGACGCCCGCTAATGTACCCGACTATCCGCAAGGCCAGCCCTCCAAGTACGCCATGGGCTGGGTGAGGGGAACGGTAGTGGGCCATCCTTTCGTTTGGCACAACGGCGAGACGTTTTCTTATACCGCGTTCAATGCCATGTTTCTCGACGACGGTTTTTCTGTCGCCCTGCTGGCGAACGGGGCGGTAACAGAGGACGTTCCATTTTTCACTCTCGGCGATCAAATCATCCAGGGAGTTTGCACGTCGTCAGCCACGGCAGCGAGCTGCTGAAGCATATCGGCGGGTCATCCACTCCCGTGCCACGTCAAGAGGACGAACGGGCAATCGTGAGGCTTGCGGTGCAAAAGGGTGCGCGACCCGCCGAGCGGACGGTAGGGCACGACATGCCGTGCTGCTACGATAGGCGGCGCAGCACTCCCGCGGCGGACCTGTGACAAGCGGCGCCCCTACCAAGGCGAAGAGCGCGAGAGGCCGGGGCTTAGGGCTTCACGAGCAGGGTGAATTGCTGGGTGTGTGTGGGGGCGTTGGCGCCGGAGGCCGTGACCGTGACTGTGTAACTTGTGGGCTGCCCACTACTCGGCGGCTTGTTGTATCCGGCGCAACTCACCGTCACCAGCAACGCCGCGACTACCCAACACATCGCGAATGACGGCACAGCTTCCGCGACACGCGTCACTCGCCGTCGCTTCGCCGTCGCGCCCAAGATTCCCATCATCGCCGTCGCCAACACAAGCAAGAATGCGACGCGCGCTCCCGGGAATGGCCCGGTCAATGGCGCGTTCGGCGGTGCGCTCTGCGCTCCGGCAGCGGGGGCTTGCACCGTCAGCATTGCAGTGGCTGCGCCGGAGCCGGGAGTTACGCTCTGCGGATTGAAAGTGCAAGTTCCGCCTGCTGGCAAACCGGAGCAGGCTAGGTTCAATGACTGCTTGAATCCGTTTTGCGGCGTGACCGTGATCGTCAAGGTTCCGGAACCGCCTTGCGCGACGGTTAGTGATGATGCACTCACGGTGAGCGAATAGTCGGGCGTGGGCGCCGCAGCCACCGTTACCGTCACGGCGGGTGAATTCGAAGCGGTGTAGTTCGCGTCGCCGGAATACGCGGCGGTGATGCTGTGAGTTCCTACCGCCAAGGTCGCGCTGCTGACGGAGGCTGAGCCGCCGCTTAACGTCGCGGAGGCGATTTGCGTGGAGCCGTCGAGGAATGAGATCGAGCCGGTGGGCACGCCGCTGCCCGATTGCGGCTTGACCCCGGCGTTCAGGGTGATGCTCTGGCCGCTGGTTACTTGCGTCGCGGAAGCGGAAAGCGAAGTCGCGGTGCCAATTTTTGCGGGGGAAGTGACGTTGATGACCAGCGGCGCCGAAGTGGATGCCGCGAAGTTTGCGTCGCCCAGATATTGCACCGTGATGGAATGCGAGCCCACCGCGAGGCCTGCGGTGGTGAGCGAGGACGCGCCGGAACCGAGCGCGGACGTAAGAATTTCGCTTGTCCCATCGAAGTAATTCACAGTGCCGGTCGGCGTGCCGGTGCCGGACGTGGGCGCAACCGTCGCGGTGATCGTGACGCTTTGGCCCGCCGTTAGCTGCGTGCTGGACGCGGTTACGGTGGTCGTAGTGGGCGCCAGCGCAGCCGTTGCGGGCGTGAAAACAAAAACAGTCGCCGAGTAGGCGGGAAAATCGTAGGAGACAGAATTGGACGCCACCAAAACCGGCGCGCCGGGGACAATCTGCGTGAGGTTCGCGTTGCTGTAGGTGAAGACCGCGGCGTTCGGCGCGGAATTGAAATTTGCGAGCGAAAGAGAAGTCTGGATGGCGCCAGTCGTCTTGTTGATCGCCACCACCGTCAGCGCGCCGTCGCTCTTGCGCAGCGCGCCGTAGACCGAAAGCTGGCCCTGGTCCGTGCTGGTTGCATTCACTGACGTTTCGCCGAACTGGCCGCCGGCGCCGTCGAAATTTCGGAAGATGCGGAAACTGTACGCCAGCGGAGCGGTGGGCTGCGGCACGTTCCACATATTCGCGAAGTCGAGGCCCTGCACGCCGAAAATTCCGAGGACGTCGGTTTCGGTCAGCATGTCCACGAGCGGATTGGTGCCCATGGCGAAACTATATTCGGAGATCGAGAGTTTCGTGCCGGGGTAGTAGGTCTGAATCCAGTTGCGAAAGCGCGGCAGCAGGTCCATCGGGCCGTCGAAATAATATTGCTCGACCCAGGTGCCGGAATTGTAGGTGGGATCCCAGAGCGAACGCGTGTCGGCGAGTTCGAGCGCATCCGTGGAACCGCCGCCGTAATAGTGTTCGTCGAAATAATCGAGGATGCGCTGGCTGTGTGCGGCGTCGTAGGCGGCCATCTGCTGCAAATAATATTGTCCGGCGTACAAATTATTTTGTTTTGCGGGAGTTCCGATCCATCCGCCCAGCGTGAAATCCACCGGGCCGAAAACTTTCGCTGTCGGATCGGTCGCTTTGATCATCGCGGCGTACTGCTGGCCCAGGCTGATGATCGTGTCGTAGTCCGGTTGCGTCGGTTCCACGTCGCGATGGGTGTTGCTCCAGCCGCCGGGCTCGTTGTCGAGCTGGTAGTAAGGAACGCCGCCATTCGCCGCGGTGCCGAACGTTGTAATCAGGTGCTGGATCCAGCCTTGCTGCAGCGCGACGGTGTTATCAATGTGATTGGCGTAGATGTCGGTGTCGGTCAGTTGCGTGCCGTTCGTCGCGATGCTATTGCCGCAACTGTCGCCGTTGGGATGGACGTAGGGATTCGTGGATTGCTGCGGGCCGTACACTGACACCGGAAAGCTGCACGTCCAGGCCGCGGATTTGTTCACGTAGGGGATGATTGGGATCGTCAGCAGGGTATGCGCGTTCGAGGCAGTTTTGTACGTGTTGATCATCAGGTCGGCGGAAGCGCTGGGGACGGGCGTCGCTTCGCCGTTGCCGCCCATGAAATACCAGTCGAAACCTGCGTTGCTGGAATCTACTTGCCAGTTGTAACGCGTGGTGCCGTCGCCGCCCCAACGGATATTGGGGACTTGAATTTCTTTCGCGAAACCGGCGTCCAATCCGTAGTTTGCCAGGCCGTAGATGTCTGGATTGATCGCGTGAGGGTTTCCGGCTGCGTCCACGGTGAGCGTGGGCGTGGTTTGCGCGAAACTGCTTCGCGCCCAAGCGCCCGTAAACGTTAGAAGCGCCGCCACATAGCACGCCGAGCGAAACCGGCTTCGATGCATCCGCAGCTCCGGAAAAACAGCCGTGCGAGGATTTTGTTTCGGAAACTAGAAGGTAGCCGCGCGGGAAAAAGCGGTCAATGGTACGCAGGGTCAGGAGAAGACAAGTGATGGGCAGATGTGAGATTTTTGGCGTTTGACAACGGCGTTTTTGTGTCGATTAGAACGGGGTGCGATCGTTTGTTTTGAGAGGTTTACGTTGATTTCTAATATCTGCCATTGTCGATTAGAACGGCAGTGACGGGTGATTCGTGATGAGTGACGAGTGAAGGCCGGCGCGGCTTGTTGATTGCGACGATTCGATATGCCGAGATGCGTGATTTTGGAAGTGGCGATTTGTTGGCGATTGATTTGGGGCGCGGATGTTTGTTTTGTGTGAGATACGCTTGTTTCTAATTGGCAGGGTTGGCGATTGATTTTGTTGTGAGTGGAGCGTGGCGAGCGACAGTCATTGTCGATTAGAGCGGGGATGTAACATTGTAGTTGGGATGTTACATGAGGTTTTGGGGCGGCCAGTTGGCGAGCGGCGCGACAACTGAGGGGCGCGGGGCGGTTTTTGGCTAGAGTTTTCCCTGGGGTTGGGAGTGGTCTGCCTGTCGCCGTTGTGGCGGAGCGCATGTAGCGTCCTCAGTGGGCTGGAATAGTGGCCCGATTCTATTTTATCACATTTACTGTATGATTACCAGTCCCATAATGAAAAGGTAGCGTCAAGGATTGTGTGTAAATTCTTTGAAGGGTTTTTTCTCCCAGGAGCGGTTTAGGTGACTGATGACGCCAAAGACGATGCGGTCGCAGCTGCCGGGATTGGCGAAGCTGGACATCGGCCGGGTGCGCCGGCGTACTTCCCGAAAAGACCGCTCGATCACGTTGGTGGTGCGCACTTTCTTCCAGTGGTGCTCCGGCACATCGTAAAAACTCAGCAAGCGCTCCAGATCGCGTTCCACGCAAGCCACGGCTTGGGGGCGGCGCTGCTCCCAGTTGCGTTTCCACTGCCGGAAGGCCCGCTGCGCCTGCGCGCGATTCTGGGCCCGGTACATTCCGGCGGCTTGCGCCACGCAACTGCCTTCGCTGCGCCGCACCTTGTCGGCGATGTTGCGCAACTTGTGCGCCCAGCACAGCTGCACCGCCACGCGCGGAAACACCAGCGGCAGCGCGGCCGCCAGCCCCTTGCCGCCATCGCTGACGATCAGCCGCAAGTGCTGGCCTTGCAGTCCGCGCTGATATAAATCCTGCAGAAATTCCGTCCAGCACGCTTCACTCTCTCCGTTGTGGGCAAACTGATAAGCGATGACTTCGCGCCGTCCTTGCGCGGTGATTCCATAAGCCACCAACACCACCCGGCGGCGCACTTTACGGCCCGCGTCGCGCACTTTCAAAACCACGCCGTCCAGAAACAAATACAGATAATCGGCGCGCAGCGGGCGCCGGTGAAACTGCTCGGCCGCTCGGCTCAGTTCGCGCGTCAGGTTGGAAACCGTCTGCGCCGAATACGCTTCGCCCAACACCGGCTCCAGCACCGCGCCCACCTGGCGAGTGGAAATCCCCCGCAGAAAAGCCTGTCGCACCAGTTCGTGCACCGCCGGTTGCGCCCGCTTATAACGCGGCAAAAACTGGCTGCGGTAGCGGCGCCGCGTGCGCGGAACTCGCAAACGCCGCAACAAACCCAACTGCGTGGCTAAATCCCGCAGCCGATAGCCGTTGCGGTAATCCATGCGAAATTCTGGGCTGTGTTCGTAATAGCCCAGCTGCAAGTGATAATCGCGTTCGGCTTCCAGGGCCTGCTCGATCATGCGCTTCACCTGGCTGCGCACCCATTCCCCCAGTTCCTGGTCAAAGAACTCTTTCCACTCCGCAAAGTCCAGCTTAAGATGGCCATTGCTGAGAACTTCCAGTTCTCGCATCGGGTGTACCTCCTCCTTGTGGGTTGGCGCTCCAAGAAGATGTACACCCTTCTTTTTTGCTTCCAAGCCAAATCTACACACAAAAATTTACGCTACCAATGTAAAAAGCTGACGCTGGGTGAGGGGCGAGTACGGCAGAGTCGACGGGTCGGGGGGAACGTGGTGGGGAGGGCGCCTGCCAGCTATGTCGGATCGGTTTCACGATCGCAGTGGATCAGAACCCGCGTGCATCCAAGGGCTAACGGCGGCCCTCTGTTTCGGAGTTGATAACACGCGCCACCTGTACTAAGGTCAGGCCTTGTCACTATACTTTATACTTGCCTGAGGTCTAACGTCCGTGCCGCGAGATCTTCAATTCAAAGCCGCTTTGACGGAGTGGTTCGCCGGTCAGTCGAAATATAAGAATCTCCGGGAGGCCGCCAAAGGAATGGGGATACCCTTCAACACCTTACGCGGCTATTTCTCAGGCAAGCGGCCAAGCGACAAGAACCTAAGCCTCTTGGCTGAAGCAACAGGACTGACCTTGCATCCCCGCCAGCACGCTTCTCGACACCAGAAGCCGGTGATTAAGAGCAGAGTTTACGCAAGCCGTTTGTTGGAGGAACTTCAGTACGACCTGGCGAGATGCATCGCTAGCATCCCGGCTGTGCAGGCAAGTCTGAACGAAGGTAGGCCGGGACGAAAGCTGTCGCCGAGATCGGGACGTCAGATTCAGAGCCTGATGGATGCACTAAAGCGAAGTCTCGATGCGATCGTCAGTGATCCAGAGGCTCTGGAGGTGCTGCGAAACACGGTCAGCGGAAGTGATGCGGGGTATCTGTCAGGCTTGCTGGGCTCGCTGTTCGACGACCGAAGGCTCCAAACTTGGCGTGAGATGACAACGTACGAATACGGGAGCAAGTAGCGTGCCCACGGAATACCGGCCGATACGCATAGCTGATATGGGTGCTGCGCTTCGATTACTTTCCGAAGTTTATAGTGACGCGCGCAGAGCGCTGTCCGAGTTTATTTCAAATTCCGCTGATGCATTTATCTTAGGTGAACGCGAAGGAATAAAGAGAGGCTGGCGCTGCGACGTCTATCTTGGCGCAGGCGAAATCAAGATTCTCGATAACGGTCCGGGCATTACTCGCGCAAGGTTGCTGGAACTACCCTCTCACGTGACGCTGAGTGTCAAAACTGGAGACAGCCAGCAAAAGGGCCACAAGGCGATTGGTCTGCTGGCATACGGCAGCTTCTGCAGTGAGATGCGAATTATTTCGCGGGCCGAAGGAGAGCAGGACACCGTCGAAGCTTATTGGGACACCGATAGCCTTACCAAGCCAGACGAGCACCCCGTGCGAGTAGACCTCGCGGAGCCGGAGGACAGACTAAAGATCCCGGGCACTTTGGTCGTATTGTCCGGAGTGTTCGACGACCGTTTGCATCAGTTAAAGGCTCAGAAATTGGTGGACTTTCTGAAAGCCGAGTTTTCGCCGGATTTAAGGGCCAAACGTTACGATCTAATAGTGCATGAGGGGAAGTCGAAGCTTCCGGTTTTGCCGGGACGTTATTCAGGGATTCCATTTCCAAAGCTAAGTCTCAAAACCAAAAGAAACGAGCCGATCGAGATAGAGTTGTACCTGACGCAGAAGCCCTTGATGCAAAGAGTGGCCTTGTTCGTAAGAGGTAAGCAAATTCTTGCGAACTTAGGTGAGTTGTCCGAGTTCGCTGATGGGCCGTGGAAGTCTGGGCGAGTGGCCGGGGAAGTCCGGGCAGATTTTCTGCGTCCGACCACAGGTAGGACCGCGATCGAACATGGGGACGAATGGAAGCGATTTGTCGACTCCATCAAGTCCATTGAAGAGGAAATTCAGTCCGAACTGGACAAGATTGCTGAAGAACAACGCGCGCGCGAGGCCACGCGTCTTTTTAAGGAAATAAATCAGGCACTGGCTTCCATCCTTCCGACCTTGCGATGGGATGAACTGCCGAAATCAGCGGTCGGCGGCGGGAACGCTGAGTTGTTTCCGCCCGGCCACGATGGCGTTGGGCCCAGCGGTGGCAAGGGTAAGGCACAAACGAAAGGAGCAGGCGCGCCGCCGATTTCTCCCAGGCGATCCCGCCTGATCGACCCATCTAAACCAAAGAGGGCTGGCGGCAGCGCCGCAACGGGCTTCAATTATCGCGAGGCGGAGTTTGAGCCAGATCAGCTTTCGCTCAGGAGTCGCTTTATCACGGTTCAGTCCCTGATCGAAGTGAATAGTTTGCACTCCGACTACGTTTTGGAGAGGGAAGATGATCGCAGGTTTAAGGATTATCTAATGCTGTTGGTCGTGAAGGAAATCGCAATTCTAAATTTCAAGGACATGGGCGAAAACGAGGTTGGTGAACGGATCGTGCAGCTGCAAACGGCGCTGCACCGAGCTGGCCTATAGGGAGCAATTTTCGCAAGGCTGTTCCACACGGTGCGAAGTGTGAATTCTTTTACTCAGGAAACCGACTTAGCTACGGGCATTCAAAATCTGGATTTTTCAATTAGAACTTATAATCGTCTCCGAAAGATGGGGATCGCTAACCTAGAGCACGTCGCTCACACTCCTCCAGCTGAATTTATGGTGGTTGAGGGATTTGGTAAAAAGTGTCTACATGAGGTTGCGCTGGTGCTTGAGCTGCTCTATTCGTCTCTCGATGCTTCGCGCTTAGCAAGGTTCGCGAATGTTGTTGAGCTATGGCGACCTTACTTCCGTCATCCCGAGCGCGTCCCCCACGTTCCTCTGGGTGCGAGTGTCGAGGGGCGAGATTACGTGGTCTCAAATCCCGGTACTGCCGAGCCCGAAGAGCCGTTCGATCCGGGACTACATTTGCAGGCGCAGATGGCCGTTGATGATCTGCCAATTACTGCAAGGGCGCGGAATGTTCTGAGGTCCGCAGGAATAAGGTCCGTGCACGACCTCGCGGAGTTCGATCCTGACTCGTTCGCCAAAATGGACAACTGCGGAAAGCGGACGGTCAAGGAGCTTGCGTCCTTGTTGAGACAGTATTTCGTGTCGTTACCGAACTCATCGGTCGAGTTCTATCGTAAGAGCAGGGCTAGCTGGCTCCGATATGCTGGTCCGGGCGAGTCGGGTACGGGTTTCGCGCTTCCTATTTTCCTTCAACATCAAACTCACTCGCTTGCGGCGGTGATCGAATCATCTCTCGCTACGACGGGAGAGAGGCGAACTTCGATCCTAGTTAAGCGGTTGGGTCTTTCGCAGGGACAGTCCCGAAAAACTCTAGAGGCCATAGGGCGTGAATTCGGACTCACCCGGGAACGCGTGAGGCAGATCGTAGACAAGGGGCTGGAGCTCATCCTGAGAAACGTTAAGACTCATCGTCCCGATATATCACCGGAGATTCGAAAGTTTATCCGTGGGAATGGTGTGGTGTCGCTAGATCAGGTGGCTGGCGCAATCGCAAATCTTGGCAGTTCAGAGCTGATCGATTCTCGGGCCTGCGCGAGACTGGTGTTGTTCGCAGATCCTGAAGATTGGCGTCCGTTAGATTCTGCTGGCAATGCTTGGGCTTCGCGCGACGTAACCGCAGAATTTCATCGAAAAGTACTGCGGGCCGCGCAGGCGGTGCTGGACGGAATTCCCATGACGTGCGCTCTGGCGGCGGTCGAGGTCGCTAAGTCCCTGAGACAGTTCGATGACAGTCGGGTTGTCATGATCCAAAAATTGCTTCTCACCGCCCCTGGGAAGCTTAGGATTGAAGTTTCAAGCGAGGGCCCGATGCTGTACCCGCCTCGCCAGAATAACTCGGATCGTCGGCGCCCCTTCATCCACGCCTACATTAAAGAGCAGGGAGTCCCCGTTCAGATGCGCGAGATCCTTTCGGCACTTCAAGATTCGGCGCCTGAACTGATTCCCGACTCCCCCAGTCGCCAATCGGCAATAAATGCTATAGCAAGCAGTATGGAGCGCGACGATCGATTCGCGTGGGCGGGTATGAGTACGTGGGGCTTGCGCGAGTGGGGATATGTCAGCCGAGGAAGTTCAGTATCCGCCGCCATCGTGGAAGTCTTAAGAGCTTCCAGTACCCCCCTTTCGACCGCTCAAATCCGAGAAGAGCTATGCCATTTGTATCGCGTGAGCGGTGCGGTGGTATACGCGGCGCTGAAGAGTTCTGAAGGTGAGATTGTAGCGAGGAATTCTGAAGGTCTCTGGCATTTAATCTAATGCTCCGCGCGACCGTTAGTGATTGTGACTGGCACGTGTTGCTGTGCCCGATTCGGCTGAGGTAAGGCGCGCCGTGGGGTTCGGGAGGATGGAAAAGAGGTGACCGTCCGAGCCGCCGGTGGCGGCTCTCGGCTAATTTGTCGTTCGGACGATTCAGGGCGTGGAGGATGGGGAGTGGCGGCCGTCCTGGGTTGCGGCGTGGCGTCGCGGGCTTGTGTCGCACCTACGGCGCTGGGGATTGTTTGGGGACTATTCCCAGCGTTTACACGCTGGGCTAACTTCTGTCGCGCCGCTGGCGCTGGTTTTGTGGCGAACGGCAGTTGTGCGAGCGCGGAGCGGGCGCTGCAAAAAGCGAAGAGAGATCCCTCGCTGCGCTCGGGATGACAACACTTAACTTACCTAGCGTGTTGAACCGTGGGCTGCGAATTCCCTAGGTTTGGGGGGAAAAGCGTGGTATGGTTGGGCTGCGTTTGTTGCTCTTGTAACACCTTTAGATTCGATGAAGGGGCTGCAAGTTCACACTTGCGGCCTCTTTTGCTTTACGGCTGGAGGCGGTCGAGAAGCAAACAAATAGCTTAAAAAAAGAAGGAAGTAAATCAGTGAGAGAACAAGGAACAGTGAAGTGGTTCAATGCCAGCAAGGGATTTGGATTCATCCAGCGCCAGTCGGGCGAGGATGTATTTGTACACTTTTCGGCGATTCAGGCGGAAGGTTACAAGTCTCTGAACGAAGGGCAGGCGGTTGAGTTCGAAGTAACCCGCGGCCCCAAGGGCTTGCAGGCAGCGAACGTCACTAGCCTCTAGTCGTAAAGGGCGAGCCGGTTAACCCCGGTTCGCCCCTTTTTTTTCGGTTACGCGGTAGCAGTTATAGGAGCCCCGTTGAAAGCACTCCCCGAAGGGCAGTACATCAAGCACTTCCAATACGGATTAGGCGTCATCACCGAGTCAGACAACGACCGCACTTCTATAGATTTCGATCTGCATGGGATGAAGAAGTTCGTCACCAGCATAATGGTGGTGGAGATTGCCGAAGGCACTCCGCCTAAGCGCAAGCGCGCGCGGCGTACGAAGAAGGCGACCGCCGCAGCGGCGGTGGCGGCGGCTGGCGTGGGCGCCGGCGCTGGCGTGGTTCCCGCGGGAAAATGAGCAACCATTCCAGCGTGATCGTGCAGTTTGTGGGGTTCGAGGCCAAGTCGCAGGGCCGCGAATATACTTTTACGGTGCGCGAAACTGCTACAGAGCCGCGCGAATATACTTTGACCATTCCGAACGAGGCGTTTAATACGCGGCGCGTGCGTTTTCAGGATGCGCCGGATATTTGCTCGCATCGTTTGCACGTGGAGTTGGCGGCTACCGAGAACCATCCTGAAAAGACTCACTTTCATTTGACAGACGCGGAGCTGGAAGCTTATCGCACCGCGCACATGCAGAAACCTCCGAAGTATCCCTACGCGCCGAAGAAAGACGACGAGCACGACGCGTAGCCGGCCCGCAATCCCGTTTCACAAAAACAATTTGCGATTGGATTAACCGCGGCTTGCGGCGGCGCGTGCGTTGCTGGTTTTCGCTTACGCGATTTTTGTTACGACGCGGCGGGCGGCCAGCGAAATCATCAGGCGCGAGACGCCGCTGAAGAAGATGCTGATGCCTACGATGGTGCCTAGCACCCATTCGAGGCTGGAGGGCCATAGCCGCCAGATCATCACGCCGAGGATGAGGGTGATGATGCCGTCGAGAAGGAACCAGCCGGAACCGCCGGCGGGACGGTGTTGGAAATAGAGGACGATTTCGACGATGCCTTCGATCACTAAGTAGAACGCCAAGGCTAGAGTGAGAGTGGCTAGGCCGCGCAAGGGATGGTCGAGCAGGTAAAACGCCACGCACAGGTAGAGAATCCCGAGCAGGACTTTCAGGAGCACGCTGCCGGTGCGTCTGGTGAACCAGGCGAAGACGAAATGCGCGAAGCCGGCGAAGACCAGCATCCAGCCGACGAAAATATTTGCGGCGAGGCCGGCTTCGAGCGGCATGGCGATCGCCAGCAGGCCCGCGATGATCATGATGATGCTTACAAAGATGGACCAGCCTACTGCTTTCTTCGCGACGTCCGACATTTTTACTGTTGGGGGATCGCTCATTGCTTGCCTCCTGCGCCGCGCGTGCTGATTTTTCGCTGCTTGGTCGCGCGCACGGTTTCGCTGACGAGACACTTATACCACCGGCGAAGGTAAATCGGGGAGAGTGGCTGGTAAAATTGTGGCGCGGCTGCGCTGGCGAAGCTGGCTTTCGGCGCGACGATTCGGTGGCCGAGGCGCGAATATTCTCGTGGTATGTTGGCAAGATTGGATGAAACTACTCGACTCGCTTCGGTTTCCGATGTGGGCAGAGAGCTTGGGAACCGGCACGCTCAATCACTTGGACAAACCTTCGAATCGCGACGAACGAGCGACGGAGATGTACGCTTCCGCGCGGGCGCCCGTGCTGGCGGAGTCGTTTGCGTATTTGCGCGGGAACTTCTGGAAATTTCTCGGCGTGTCTATTGCTGTGCTGGTGCCGTGTTTTTGGCATCGCATGATCGCCGCGGGAGATTTGGGCAGCCACGTTTATAACGCGTGGCTTGCGCAATTGATCGAGCGCGGGCAGGTGCGGGGGATGTGGCTGGCGTGGCGCTGGAATAATGTGCTGTTCGATTACTGGCTGGACGGGCTGGGACGGATTTTTTCTTTGCCGATGGCGGAGAAAATCGCAGTTTCGGCGGCCGTTTTGATTTTTTTCTGGGGCATGTTTGCGCTGGTGTGTGCGGCGACGCGGCGCGCGCCTTGGTATTTGTGCCCGTGCATCGCCATGTTCACGTACGGTTACACGTTTCACATGGGATTCATGAATTTTTACATTTCGCTGGGCCTGGCGTTTTTTGGCATGGCGATTTTGTGGCGGGGGAAACGGTTGGATTGGCTGGTGCCGGTCGTGCTGGCTCCGTTTATGATTCTGGCGCATCCACTGGGATTTGCTTGGCTGGTGGCCGGCTCGGCGTACGTGATGATTGCGGAAAGAATTCCACGGCGTTATCAGATTTACTTACTGGCTGCGGGCGGAGCGGGACTTTTTGCCGCGCATTATTATTTCTGGCACCACGATGTGGTGGAGGCGCGGGCCGGACCGATCTATTACTTCAACGGAACCGACCAACTGCTGCTTTTCGGTACGCGATATGCGATTCCGGAATTTGCGCTGATTGTTTTTATTTTTGTCGCGCTGGGCGCGGATTTTTTCAGCCGGCCTTGGGGGCAATTCCGGCTGGAAGAGTATGGGGTTTCGCTGCAGCTTTACATCATTGTGTGCCTTGCGGTGATCTTGCTGCCCGACGGCATACTCTTTCCGCACCAACCGGCGGCGCTGGCCTTATTGACGGAGCGGCTCACGTCGGTTTCCGCAGCGCTGCTTTGCTGCCTGCTGGGCGCGATGCGTCCGCGCAAGTGGCACCTGGCTGCGTGCGGCGCGATCGCGGCGGTATTTTTCGCGTTCTTGTACCAGGACACGGGGAAAATCAATCGCATGGAAGCGCAGGTGGAGGGGCTGGTACGCACTCTGCCGCCGAACCAGCGAGTGCTCGGCACGATCGAGCCATTTCCCGGCTCGCGCATTTTGATTCAGCACATACTGGACCGCGCGTGCGTCGGGCACTGCTTCAGTTACGGGAATTACGAAGCGGCCTGCGCGTTGTTCCGCGTGCGCACCACGCCCGGAAATCCGTACGCAATGTTCAGTTACGAAAGTACGTCGGACACGGAAGACGGGACGTATGAAGTGCAGCCGGGAGATCTCCCGGCTTATCAGGTGTATCAGTGCAGCGAGAGCGGGACGGATTTGTGCATTCGTGCGCTGGCGGCGGGGGAGATGAACGATCGGTTGGGCGTTCATCCGGACGACGAATGAACGAAGCGCGGACGGTCCCAAACGGCGCGAGACTGCGGCTTACTGCAACAATCCAAAGACCACGACGCTGTTGGGCGTGCCGATGTAGACTTTGCCGTTGGCGATCATGGGCGTGACGAACTTGTTGTCCGCGAAGTGATCGCGGCTGTTGGCGGCCTGGTTGCTGTCGTAGAGTTCGGTGGCTAGATTGGTGGCGTCGTAAGCGCGCAGGACACCGCCGCCGTTATTTTGCACGACCCAGACGATGCCGTTCGTCGTGCCGTTCGCGGAAATGCTTGGCGTGCCACCGGGATAGGGGTAGGTGACGGAACTTTGCGAACCGGCGGGAGTGACTAATTTCGCGTTTGAAATCGAAAACGCTCGCAGCGTGTCGCTGACGGCGGCGTAGTAGACCGTGTTATTGAAATACGCGGGCATGGACCAGACGCCGCCGTTCAATCCGCTCGAATCAATCTCCTGATAAATCGCGCTGTCGTTGCTGGTATTGAATTTGCCCATGAGGTTGCGGTTGACGACGTAGATGTGGCCGTCTTTGCCCGCGCCCACTCCCAGTTGCCAGGTATTGTGCTGGGTGTCCTGCAAATCGGGCAGGAGCATTTCGCCGCCGGATCCGAGGTCTTCGTCGGAGTTCGATTCCGAATCGGTGTTGTACATGGTGAAATAGTCGGCGACGCTGAGATTGCCGCCGGTGGTGGAAATTTTGATGAAGGCGTTGCCGTAGTCGCCGTGTTCGGGGAAGCCGTTGGTGTCGAGCGTGTCGTCGAACGTTCCATTGGCGTCCAGGAAATAGATGTTGCCGGAAGAATCGGCCGCGGGGCCGTCGCCAGCCATCCAGATGGCGCCATCGCCGCCGTTCGGTGTGACGTCCAGCGCGCTGGTTTGCGCGAGCGTCGTTTCGTTGTAGCCCATGACCCAACCGGTATAGGGGCCGGCATCGCAGTGCGAAGCCCAGGTGGTGTAAATCACTCCATTGAGGAGCAAGAGCGCGGCGCGTTCTTTATATTGCTTGGGATCGAAGGTGGTGGTGCCGTTGGTTGTTGGGAACGTAGCCTGCACCGAAATCGGGCTGCCGGACTCTTCGGCTCCGGTCGTTAGGTCGAGGGCATGCAGGCGCTGGTGATAATTTCCCGCATTGTCCTTGGACATGGCCACGAGAAAGATTTCGCCGTGCGCGCCCGCGTTGGGGTCGATGACCGGCGTGGAAGTGATTCCGATGATGGGCGAAACCTGGCCGCAGCCGCGGTTGTCGCTGGCTGTTTCGTTCGCGCCTAGCACGGAGACCTGCCAGAGCTGCGCGAAGGTGTCCGCATCGAAGGCGTAGACGGAATCATTTTCGGTGACGACGTAAGCGACGTTGTGGCTGCTGCCGGCGAGCGTGAGATTCGAGACGTAGAGAGGTTCCGCGTCCACTCCCGCATCCACGGCGAGATTGCCTACCTTGCCGAAGTTGGCGGAATTCAGATTCGCCGTCGTGAGTGTTGTTTCATTCAGGTTCTGGCCGGTGCGCGCGACGTCGTTGTGATAGGTCAGAACGTTGACGCTGCTGGTTTGTACTGCGTTTACGGTTAGCGTGACCGTGTTGCTGGTCGCTGTTCCGGCGGTGTTCGTGACTGTCACGTAGACATGCGCGCCACTTTGCGCCGTTGTAGTTTGCGGAATCGAGTACGAACTTGAATTCGTTCCGGCGGCGGTGCTGTTGAGGAACCATTGATAGGTGAGCGGAGCTGTGCCGGTGGCTGTTACGGTAAATGTGGCTGTCTGGCCCACGGTGACCGTCACATTCGCGGGTTGCTGGGTAATCGAGGGCTTGGTGGGCGGAGCCGGATTGACCGTGAGGACGACGGTGTTGCTGGTGGCGCTGCCCGCGGAATTGCTGACCTTCACATAGATCTGCGCGTTGGTTTCCGCGGTGGTGGTCTGCGGAATTGAAAGCGTGCTGGAATTTGTTCCGGCTGCGGCGCCTTTCATGAACCATTGATAGGTGAGGGGCGCAGTGCCTGCGGCGGTGACGGAAAAGGTTGCGGTTTGCCCGGCCGTGACCGTGTCGTTCATGGGTTGCTGCGAGATCGTTGGCGCGGTTGCGGCTGCATTTACGGTGAGCGAGACGGTGTTGCTTTTGGTGGTGCCGACGGAGTTTGAAATATTGACGTAGATTTGCGCGCCGGATTGGTTGGCTGCGGCTTGGGCGATCGTGAAGGTGCTCGAATCGCTGCCGATGGCGGCGCCATTCATGTACCACTGGTAGGTCAGCGGGTCAGTGCCGGTGGCCACAACGGAGAAAGTCGCCGGCTGACCGACGGTGACGGTGGCGCTGGCGGGTTGTTGCGAGATAGCTGGAGCCGTGGGGACAGGCTTGCGGGTTGGCGGAGTGCCGGAGTATCCGCAGCCGGAGAGCATGGTGACGGCCGCGAACGCGAGCAGAACGATTACAGATGAGCAGGTCAGGTTCTTCGTCAAGACGACGCACTCCACGGAACGAATCTTGGGACCTGGGAAGCGCCGCAAATGGATCTACGTCGCGAGAGCGATGCCTTTAGAGTTTCGCAAAAGGTGACACTTCCCTAAGGCAATTCTACTGCCTTCATTCTAACCGACGTTCCTCTGGGAAACACCTGTGCGCAGGTGCAGGTTCGGGACAGGGTAACGTGATGCGATTCGGCCTGCTATTCGGAAAAGGGTCGAGAAACTCAAGATTTCTTAAGAGTGAATTAGAAACCTCAAACGAGAGCGGCACGCAGTAGGGATGCTGGCGTTGCAGGGGCGGGTCTAAGACCCGCCCCTACGGTCGCGCTAACAACAATCGCGGACCGGAGGCAGCAAGCCGCAGGGGCGAACGGCACGGCTACGCGCCTTCGGCTGTGGAGGGCTCGGCTCGCGGGGCGGTGCTGGCTATTGCCGTGCGGCGGCGTCCGTAGAGCCAAGCGCCTAGCCGATATGCGAGCAGGATCGCTACCAGCGAGGCGTAGAGCAGCGGCTTGCGCTCGTCAGATTTCACCAGCCAGTAGTAATGGATGACGCCGAGGATGGCGCTGGCGTAGATGGCGCGATGCAGCATTTGCCAACGCTTGCCGCCTAGGCGGCGAATCATTCCGGCCGTCGAAGTGACCGCGAGCGGAATCATCAGCACGAAAGCGGAGAAACCGGCGGTGATGAAGCGGCGCTTGAGGACGTCTTTCCACATTTCAGACCAGGCGAAAAAGTGGTCGAGGCCGATCCAGGTGCTGAAATGCAGGAAGGCGTAAAAAAAAGCGAAGAGGCCGAGCATGCGGCGAAAACGGATCAGTTGCGGGAGGCGCAGGATCTTGCGCAGAGGCGTGATCGCGAGGGTGATGACCAAAAAGCGGATCGTCCAGTCCCCTGTCGCGTGGGTGATGAATTCGATGGGGTTTGCGCCGAAATCCACGTTGTCTGGAAATCCGGCGAGGCCATTGTGAAAGGCGCGCCAGAGCAGCGCGTCGAAGGGAATCAGGCACGCGAGGAACACCACGACCTTGGTCCACTTGCTGGTCAAGATGGAATTCACGCGAGGCTCACCCGTCAGAAATATTTTTTCAGATCCATTCCTGCGTACATGCTGGCGACCTGATCGCCGTAGCCATTAAACATCAAAGTGGGGCGGCGGCGAAATTCTCCGAGGCGGCGCTCGGTAGCCTGGCTCCAGCGGGGATGGTCCACGTTGGGATTCACGTTGGAGTAAAAACCGTATTCATGCGGATTGGAGATATTCCAGGTGGTGGGCGGCTGATCTTTCACAAAAGTGATGCGGACGATGGATTTGATGCTTTTGAAACCGTATTTCCAGGGGATGACCATGCGCACGGGCGCGCCGTCCTGGTTCGGAAGGGTTTCGTCATACATGCCGACGGTGAGCAGGGTGAGCGGATTCATGGCTTCGTCGAGGCGCAATCCTTCGACGTAGGGAAATTCAATTCCCGCGCTGGGACCTTCCGGCATCTGTTTGACGTCGTAATAGCTTTCGAAGGCGACGTACTTGGCTTTGGGCGTGGGCTGGACGAGCTTCGCGATCGTGCTAAAGGGAAATCCAATCCACGGGACGACGATAGACCAGGCTTCGACGCAGCGGTGACGGTAGATGCGTTCTTCGAGCGGAGCGAGCTTCATGATCTCGTCCATCGAGAACTTGCGACGCTTGGCTACTTCGCCTTCAACGGAGACGGTCCACGGCGTGGTGACGAAGTTCCTGGCGTTTTCGGCGGGGTCGGTTTTTCCGGTGCCGAATTCGTAGAAATTGTTGTAGTGCGTGACGTCTTCGAGCGGCGTTTCCTTTTCCGTGGTGCTGTAGGGCCACTTGGTGACTCCGGTGAGTTTCACGGGCGTGGAGCCGGTGGCGGGGCCGGCGAGCAGGCGCGTCAGCTTTTTGTAGCCGACCACGGCGCCGTAGGTGGCGGCAATTCCGAAAAGGAAATTGCGGCGGCCCATGTAGAGACGTTTGGGCGTGACGTCTTTGTAGGTTAAATCGGGAGCTTTCTTGATCAACATTGCACTTCTCCGCCGGCGCAAAACTCTTGCCTATATAGTACGCGCGCTATTCGATATTGGATGCCCGGACGCGCGAAAGGGTACAGCGATTGGCGGGCCTGCGCGCGACGGCTCGTGCGGACGCGGAGTGCGCTAAAAACTTGGCGTGATACGGCGGCGGATTCTGCGCGCACTTTGCCGCGCGCGTGTGGGGTTAGTGTTTCGCGGGGTGATGGCCGCCATCGGTTTGCGCGATCTGTTGGCGGAGAAGCGTGACGAAGGCGGCTGCGGCGCGGGGCAAGGTGCGGTCGCGGCGATAGACGAGGCCGAGTTCGCGCGTGAGCGGCGCGTCGGAAATGGGGAGAAGCTTGGCTTCGCCGGAGCGGACTTCGTCCTTGGCAAAACTTTCGCTGATGATGGAAACACCGAGGCCTGCCGCGACGAAGCGCTTGATCATGCCGACGCTGGCGAGCTCCATGGTGATGCGCAGCTTCGCGCGATGCGGGCGGAAGAGCTTGTCGAATACCTGGCGGGTGTAGCCGGTCTTCGGGACGATCTGGGGCTGATCGGCGACTTCACTGAGCGTGACGCTTTTCATGCGCGAGAGCGGGTTATTGGAACTGACCATGAGCATGAGGCGGTCGCGGAAGATGGAATGGATTTTGAGGCTGGGAGATTTCACCGGCAGGGTGACGATGCCGACGTCCACGGAGCCGTCTTCAATTTTCTCGATTACTTTGCGGCTGAAATTTCTGTAAATGCTTATTTGCACCGCCGGGTATTGGCGGTGGTAGGCGGCGAATAAATCGGGCAGGACGTAGAGGCAGGTGGCTTCATTGGCGCCGATCTGGAGAGTGCCGCGGGGCGAGCTGGAAAGATCGGTGACGGCGCGGAGCGATTCTTCTTTCAGAGTCAAAAGGCGGTTGGCGTAGACGATGAGCGCTTCGCCGGCGGCGGTCAATCGGACCGTTTTGCCGACGCGGTCGAAAAGTTTCTGGCCGTATTCCTGTTCGAGCTGGCGAATTTGGGCGCTTACGGCTGGTTGCGAGCGGAAGAGTTTTTGTCCAGCGCGCGAAAAACTGCCTAATTTGGCTATTTCGAGAAAGGTGGTTAGGTGGTCGAAATCCATGTTGGAGGACAAGATTATAGCAGAGAGCCGCGCTAAAAGTTGATTTGCGCTGCGGCTTGGGGCACATGGGGCTAGCGTTTGCAGGCTTGGGCGCGTTGCGACGATGCTGCGTGCACGGTCTGGATTGCGGTGGGCAGGGGCCGCGCGGATGCGCGGGTGACGCCGACGAAAATCGGATTGGAGATGATCCAGGGAACGTCGGCGCGCAGGAGCGGATGATGCAGGAGGTAGGCTTCGACGCGGTAGACGCCTGCGGGGGCGTTCGGGAGATCGAGGTGATCGGCAGTGGCTTCGCTGAATTCTGCGCCATCTTTTTTCAGGACTAGCCGGATTGCCTGGCTGTTTGATTGCGCGGTCACGTGGAGGTCCGAGTTTTCAGGCGCATCGCTGCCGGTGGGAAAGCGATTCGCGGCCTTCTGCGCGAAAAACTCGAATTTTTCAGGCTCCGCGGCGCCGCGGATGCAATTGAAGAAATCTCCTTTGCGGATTGCGGCTTCGGGATCGCGATCGTAACGCTTGTCTATTCCCATTGCGACGAAAGAGAACGTGTCTGCGTACGAAGGCATTTTTATCGCGAGGAATTTTGTGATGTGAAAGCCGCCGTGGGCGTCGGACGCTACGAAACCCCAGGTACGATCGTGCTGGAGGAATTCGTCCCAGTGGGCGATGGACTCGGAGGGGAACGAAAGTGCTTTCAAAAAATAATAGCGCGAGAACGGGTAGTAGAGCGCGAGTTGCAGGCGCTGGGCCGGCGTGGTGCGGCGCAAGCTGGTGAACAAATTGAGGATTTCGATGCCGCCGGGGTGCAGGTCAGGGCTCCAATAGTGCCAGCCGTAGCGGCGGTCGTCGGGATAGGCGAGTACCGGAAAGGCGCCCCAGCTTCTGGCATCTTGCATGGCTTCGGGCGGAAACGAGGAGACGCGAAAACCGGGGGCTTGGCTCGCGCCGAAAAACGTGAAGTGACCGTCGGGCAGCGTGGCTTCGGAGCCGCCGACGATTGTTACGCCATCGATCGTGTCGCGAAAAATGGAGGAGGCTACGTTTGGCCTGCCGTGATCGGTGAGGAGTACGAGGCTGACATTTGCGGCGCGTGCTTGTTGCGCGATTTCTTCTGGTGATTGCAAGCCGTCGGACAAATTCGAGTGAACGTGATAGACGCACCAGAGGTAGGCGTCGGAGCGATGCGGGGAGTATGCGGCATAGCGCAGGCCGGTGGCCACGTACGCGGCGAGAATTATGGCGACGATGATCGCGGCGAATAATTTCGGCGGCGTCGCGCGCGGGTGCGCTTCTTGCGGCGGGGCTTGCTTTGCGTGAAGCTGCGGCGGGGCGGCGTTTCGCTCGAGCGTCGCTGGCATAGGATTCCACTTTACAGCGTAATTCGTGATATTCGGGCGCTACTTCGGGCGGCAAGCGGCCGCACTCCCAGAAAAATCGGGCTGCGATGCAACGACGACGATGAACGACTTTGCGGTGGACGTAGCGCAACCGGAGATGTCGCGAAGGTGGAGTTTTGGGCGGCGGGGTGTTAGTTTGATGATTCTCGGATCCCCACGCAAGAATCCACGACGAGGTGAAGGCTAATGACTTGGGGCAAGCGGCGCGCGATTGTCATCATTATTCTGGTGGTGTTTTTTGTAGTGCTGGTAATGGTGGCCTCGAGGCCTGGAGAGCTGCGGCTGCCGTCGCGCGGGGTGCTGGTAATTGACCTGATGGGGCAAATTGAGGAGCAGCGGGCTCCGGACATTTTTAGCGCGTTGAACGGAAATAGCGTGCCGGTGCTGCACGACTATGTGGATGCGATTGACGCCGCAGCACATGATTCGCGCATTACGGGCCTGGTGGTGCGAATCGCGCCTCTGGAAACTGGCTGGGGCAAGCTCGAAGAAATTCGCGCGCACCTGCTGCGTTTTCGCAAGAGCGGCAAGACCAGCATCTGCTACCTGGGGTACGACGGCATCGGCAACCCTGAATATTATTTGGCCAGCGCTTGCCAGCAGGTCTGGCTGGTGCCGACTGCGCCGGTGAGCATTCGCGGGATGATCGCGCAGGCGCTTTTTTTGCGCGGTACGCTCGACAAATTGAAAATCGTGCCGGAGTTTTATCACATCGCGGAATACAAGACGGCCGGGAATACGTTCACCGAGAAGAAATTTACTCCGGCGCACAAGGAAGAAGTCGAGGGATTGCTGCATAGCATTTACGAGCAATATTTGAACGATGCTTCCAGCGCGCGGGGGATGACCGCGCCGCAATTCGAAGCGCTTTTGAACCAGGGACCTTTTTCTTCCAAGGATGCAGTGACGAACAAGATCGTGGATCGGCTTGGTTACTGGGACCAGGTGCAGAGCTATTTCAAGAAAGAGGATCGAGGGTGGAATCCGATTTCGTTGAATCGCTACCGGCCGTTTGTCAAGAACGAGGGCAGCACCGAGATCGCGGTGGTGCACGCGACGGGCTTGATCGTGTCGGGTGATTCCGGCACGACGCCGGGCGGTGGATTCGTGATGGGCGGGGATTCGGTGGCGTCAGACATTCGCGCGGCGCGGCAGGATTCTGCAATCAAGGCGATTGTGCTGCGGGTGGATTCCGGCGGCGGCTCCGTGGTGGGCAGCGAGGTGATTCGCCGCGAGGTGGAACTGGCGAATTACGCTAAGCCTGTGGTGGTTTCGATGTCGGACGTGGCGGCTTCGGGCGGCTATTGGATCGCGGCGCCGGCGCGGAAGATTGTGGCCGATCCCGACACGATTACAGGCTCGATCGGCGTGCTTATCGGCAAGTTGAATATTTCGGGGCTCTACAATTTGCTGGGAATCAGCACGGATTATGTGGCGACCAGCGATAATGCGACGCTCTTTTCCGACCAACAGAATTTTTCGCCGGCGCAGCGGGCTTACATCGAGAAATCGCTGAATGAAACTTATGCGGATTTCACCAAGGGCGTGGCTGCAGGCCGCAAGATGCAGGTCGCGGCTGTGGAGAAAGTGGCCAAGGGGCGGGTGTGGTCCGGGTCGCAGGCTAAGGAATTGGGATTGGTTGACGAACTCGGCGGGCTTGACCGCGCGATTGAAGTTGCCAAGCAGCTTTCGGGGATTCCGGCGGACGAGTCGGTGCACATCGTGCGCTACCCGGTGGAGAAATCATTTTTTGAGCAACTTCTGGAACGGGAAAAAGACAACAACATGAGCGAATCGGCGTCGCTGGAATCCATCGTGCGGCATATCGTTAACCAAATGCAGCCGGTGCAGGCGCGCATGCCGTATGAGCTGCACATACGCTAGCAGACGGCGTGATACCCCATCGAAAAAAACTCATGCGCGGCTAAGCGCCAGAATTTTCCGCGAGTGAGGGTTGCGGCAACCCCATCGTTCGTTGGCGGGTCATCGTTCGTTGGCGGGTCATCGTCCGTTTACCGAGTTAGCCGGGCTCCAAAATCCCGAGAGCGCTGGTTGTATCCTGGAAACACCTGAACCTTATGACAGGTCCCTTCCGCCATTCCGAGGCCCTACACTCGGAATCTACAGATTCTGTTCATATATCTTTGGTACCGGGAAGGCTCCATGTCCAAGCGGAAGCGGATTTTCGGTACGGTGTCAATTGCCATTGCTGTTTGCGCAGTCTACCTGTGGTTTTTTGGGCCGCAGACGTTCTTCCTCGTAAATAGTGTTCCGGTCGAGTTGCAGGACTTGTCTATCTCAAACGTGCCCGGCAAGAAACTATCCTCCATGGGGGTCGAATTCGAAGTGCCGTGGAATGACGTCGATGAGAAGAACTCTCGGATTGTCGGAGGCTGGGCGTTGATTCGTTTCCGATCCGGCAATTCGATCATTCTGTGTGTGACTTCTCCGAAAGGGTTCATTAGCGCTATGTTTAGGGACAAGATTGCGGGGCCGGAACTATTCAGAGGACTTTACGGCCCGGATGTACTTCGCTCAGACTACGCGCTAAAGAATGCAATTTACGAAACCACGCCGAGCGATATTACACTTTTAACTCCGACGAACCGAGCCGCCGGGTTTCATTCTATTCTTGTCATGAAAGCCCTCATGCCGCCTACGACGGACTGGGCTATCTATCGAATTGAAACCGCGAGTCTGAGAGGATTTCAGCTCGGAGATCCCATACGCCGACCAAAGAAAATGTCAGTCGAACTGTACGGAGAGGACGTCGGAATGGAGTTCAACTTTGACCAACTCGAATCGGGACCGACTCCGGCCATCACTCAGCCGGAGCTAAACCGCATCATCCAGACCGCCCATGCGATTGCGAACGCGAAGCCGGTCCTAGCTGTCAGTCCAGGATAATTCTTGGCAACGCGAATTCGTCAGCCCAGGTCTTGCTCAGCCACGGTAACGAAGCTCGCGATCAAGGCTGTGAAAGCGGACCTCGCGTATGAAACCAAAGGCGGTGTCCAACTTTCCACAAGCCACAGACTACCAGCCGCGCGATTCTTGAATTCAATCAAATACGTTCAGAAATGGGCCGCCTCGCGCGTCTGCGGCGGCGGACATAGTGCACCAGCGCCCAGACCATGGCGACTATGACCAGTAGAATGAGAACCGCGAACGCGATTAGTACGCGCATGGAATTTTCCATCGTGAAATTGCCGCGCACGCTGTAGAAGCCGTTGAAGCTGTGGACGGCTGACGGGAGCGCTTGCACATCGTCTTTCGTCAATTGCAGAACGTGTTCGCTGGGATGATATTGGGATTCCCACGGGAATAGTTCGCCGGCGGAGTTCATTTCGATATGGCCGCCGAGGACGAAACTGATCGGGCGATCTTTGACGAACGCGGCGACGCGCTCGGCGCTGGCAACGTCCGCGCCGGCGTCGTCAATTAGAAGCCTGGCGGGCATCAGAAAGTCGCCGGTGAACAGCAATCCCGTATTGCGGTCGTAGAATGAAACTTCCGTTTCGCTGTGCCCCGGACTTGGAATCACATCCACCGTACGATCACCGAGATCAATTTTGGCGAGACCGTTGGGCCAATCCGTGAAGTTGTAGAAGCGCTTGACGCTGTCAATATCGAAACCAACTACCTGGGCGTTGGGAAAATGCGCGAACTGCGCATCGCCGGCGCGATGGTCCAGGTGTCGATGGGTGTGAACGACGAGCAGCGGAAGTTTTGCAGAGCCCTCGCCTGGAAGCAGACTCATTACGGTGTCTGCCAGCGGAACGACGTGCGGATCGGCGACATCGCCCGTGTCGATCAGGAGCGCTTTCGTGGATCCGATCAGCAAGTACATGAAAGGCGCTTCGAAAGTCGTGCAAAGATTTTCGCGAAGAATAAATGTCTGAGCGTTGTACTGATGCTGCTGAAGCGGAGGTTGCGGGTTTTTGGCGCAATCTGCCGCGCCTTCGTTCCAGTGAACGTCCATTGAACCGGGCACGATTTGAGACCAGCCTTGCGGGGGCGTAACCGCTGCGGCGAGAGCTAGCAGGAGGAAGAGAGTGAGCTGCTTCGTGAGCCGCTTGCTGATTTTACAGAGAGTTTCGGGTGCCATGGATTACAAAGCCTCCTTACGCGCGGGCAGCATTGCAGCGATGCTGCGCAGCCACAATTTCACAGCTTGGTCCACGCGCTTGCGATCGTGAGTGGTGCAGAAATCCAGCATGAAGCCACGCAAGCCAGCTAGAACAATGGTGGCGATGGCGCGCGCCTGGTTGCGTTGATGAAGTTCCGCATCGAGTTCGTTGGTCAAAAGCTGCAGCCAATCCTGGATGGTGTGGTGCAGGAATGATTTGTAGAGTCGCGGATGACGCAGCGCGATCCCATAAATTTCGAAGAAAAGACGGAAGAGCGGCTCGGATTCCGGAGCGCTCATGCGCTTCCAAACCGCGAGATAGCCATCGGTGAGGCGCGCTTCCTCGATGCGGGCGAAGGCGGCGCGCTGCCGTCGCCGAACGTGGGCCAGAACTTCGATGATCATCTTTTCCTTCGATCCGAAGTGGTAAAGCAGGACGCGGGGAGTACAACCGAGCGCTTTGGCCAATGGCCGGAGCGACAGATCGCTTAGCCCGTGCTTCACGAGATATCGGACGATGGCGTTGCGCAGCTCTTCGGGTCGCTTTTGATCGATCGGGCGGCTCATGAGGCGACGCTATCATAAATGACACAGTCGTTACAATAACTCAGCGGGTGCAGGCGGACATCCCGTTGGGAGTGCACTTAGTAGCGCGTGCGGCTGGCGCGATAAGGGCGGCAGGAAGGGGCGTCGCGCCTCGGGGTTACAACGAAGCCGCCGTCGAGACTTACACTAACGCCACAAGTTGGAACTGTAACGGGAGAACGGTTGCCGGTTACTTCTGCGGAAGATTATCTTGCGGGATGAACAGCGGCGAGGTCGCACACCGCTTCGCACGCTCCGCAATCGGTGCAGTCGTTGGGCTTCACGACGAGAGAGCCATCTTCTTTCTTTTCGATCGCCTCAACGGGGCATGCCTCAAGGCAGTGATCGTCTTTCTCGCATTTTTCCTGCTCTATGATATACGCCATACAGCCTCCGTAGGTTGGCGCTGTGCCGGGGCACAGTGATCGTCCAGTTTACCGTGGTGACCTAGATCGGTATGTGACGTGCGATACACAAGCTTGTGCCGCAGCTCACTACCCGGCCGCTCGCCTGCGCTCAATCTTTGCGGGCTCAGCGAGCGGTGCCTGACAAATCGTGCCGCCGGAAACCTGACAATATTGCTGGTTCACGCGCGTATCGGGACTTCAGCCGTCAGGTGGTGAACCTGAGCCTGCCAAAATGAAACGTCTGATGTAGGATGGCGTCCGAGGACTCGTATGCCGCACTATGGCGATTATCAGAACGAGATTTACGGCGGTGGATTGCAGGGCGTGTTGCCGCGTTTGCCGGTGGATTTCGCAGGGCTGGAGGAGCGAGTTGCCAGCGCTTTGCCGCCTTCGGTATTGAGCTACGTGCAGGGCGGCTGCGGAGACGAGTGGACGCAGCGGCACAATGCGCTGGCTTTTCGGCGCTGGGGGATCGTGCCGCGCATGCTGGTGGATTGCTCGACGCGCGACCTGTCGGTGGAACTTTTCGGCATGCGGTATCCGACGCCACTGTTCATGAGTCCGGTAGGCGTGCTCGGAATTTGCACGCAGGACGGCCATGGCGATTTGGGGGCTGCGCAGGCGTCGGTGGCGACGGGAGTGCCGTTTGTGGCTTCGACGCTATCGAACGATCCGCTGGAGAAAGTCGCCGCGACACTTGGTGGCGCGCCCGGATTTTTTCAACTGTACACGCCGAAGGATAAGGCGCTCGCGGAGAGCCTGGTGCACCGCGCTGAAGCCGCCGGGTACAAAGGCATCGTGGTGACGCTTGATACGTGGCTGACGGGTTGGCGGCCGCGCGACCTGAATTCGGCGAATTTTCCGCAACTGCGCGGGCATGTGTTGACGAATTACTTTTCGGATCCGGTTTTTCGCGCGATGCTGGCGAAGCCTCCGGAGGAAGATCCGCCGGCTGCGATTCGGCTGTGGGCGGGCACGTTTGGCAAGGTGCTGACGTGGGATGACATGTCGTGGCTGCGGTCTTTGACGAAGCTGCCGCTGATCTTGAAAGGGATTTGCCATCCCGACGATGCGCGGCGCGCGATTGATTGCGGGGCGGACGCGATTTATTGTTCGAATCATGGGGGGCGTCAGGCGAACGGCGGGATTGCGGCGATCGATTTGCTGCCTGGGGTGGTGGAGGCTGTCGCTGTGGCGTCGCCCCGGACGCCTGTGCTTTTCGATTCGGGTGTGCGATCGGGCACGGACGTGATCAAGGCGCTGGCGCTGGGAGCGACCGCGGTGGGAATCGGGCGGCCCTACGTTTACGGGCTCGCGTTGGATGGCGCGGAGGGCGTGCGGCACGTGCTGCGAAGCATTCTGGCCGAGGCTGACCTGTTCATGGCCGTGAACGGCTATCCCACTATCGCTGATCTGCGCGTGGCCGGAACGATTCGCGATGCCGCGGTGGCGTGCGAGGCGTGAGTGTTCGCCGATGCGGCAGCCGCCATGGAATGTTTGCGCGATTCGTTGCCTGCGGGAGACCGACACGGCACTCGCGATTCGAACAGGCTGAAAGTGCGGAGGAGTTTGGTTATACTGTATGACCGAGGCGCGGTACCCAAGTGGTAAGGGAGAGGTCTGCAAAACCTTTATACGTGGGTTCGATTCCCACCCGCGCCTCCATCAAATCGTCAATGTTTATGATGGTCGCAGTAATGTTTGGAATTTTTGAACAAATTTTGAACAGGGATTTACGGCTTCCGCCAAGCCATCTGCCGCACATTACCCAGAGGCACAGCCTGTAGCTCCGTAAGCCAGCCATTGGCACCTTCCAGCGCTTTGTCCAAGGCATCCTGACGGCTCTTGACCCACGGTGAATAGTGGCGTTCGGTAATCTTGATGGACGTGTGGCCTAGCAGGCGTGAAACGTTCTCAATCGTGGCTCCGTTTTCCAACAGCCCCACCGCGAATGTGTCTCGAAACCTATGGGTATGACCGTTCACAATGCCTGCGTCCGTGAACACATCGGCAATCCGCTTGCGCCAGTTCGATACGGCGGCTGGCACCTTGGATTCGCCCGTCCAGAAGAAGTAAGCCTTGTTCTTGTTGAGCGGCACGACCGCGCGGAGTGCGTCAGCGACCGACTTATCAAGCACAATGGAGACATGTTCACCCGTCTTCGCTTGATAAAGCGAAAGCCGATTCCCCTTCAAACTGTCCACCGCCAATTTTGTCACATCCGAAATACGCAGACCCGATGACCGCATAGCTAGTATGAACGTGTAGACACGTTGACAATATGTGTGGCCTGCTTTCGTAGCGTTCTGTTTCTTGGTTCCCTTCGCGGCGACGATAATCTTCCGCATCTCTTCTTTCGAGAAAGGCAACGTCGGTGATTGGTCCACTTGCGGTGCTTTCAGTTCTAGCGCCGGATTTTCAGTAATCCACTTTCTCTGAAAAGCAAATCTCATAATGCTGCGCAGACGTTCTAATTTCTTGGCTGTGGATAGCGGACCATCTGCCCATGACAACCGAAAATGAGTTGTAGTTTGCAGGTCAAATTCACGAATAAATCGGATGCCCTTGGCGGTCGCGTATGCTTCAAGCTGGCTGAATAAATGTTTGTATTTGCGAAGTGTCTCTGGACTCAGATTATTTGCTGCGGCCAATGCCATGTATTCTGTGCGCCACGTCTCAATTGTGACGTGCGCAGATGCAGGCTTGTTGCCTTGCTCCTCCCATGCGTCAATTAGCTTCTGTGCGCGTTTCCAATCGCGTTCAATGACCCCAGTCTTGAGGATTGTTTTAATCGGGCCGCGAACATACGCGCCATCAGGTCCTGTACCGCGTACCCAAATTGGGCAGAACTGACCTTTGTCACAATATTGTGTTCCTGCTTCTGACGCGCAGTACTTGGGATTGTGCTTTCGATAGAGTGTCAAACTCACGATAGCCTCGATTGAACGCGCGCAGCCACGATTTCAGGGATACGCAATGTCGTGTACGCACGCTTTTTACGTGTAGCAGGATTTTGCAGCTTGATTACACCGGGTTCGTCCTCGAAAAGTTCACGTATCTTGTCTACGCCCAACCCCCAGACAGCAGCCAATTCTTGAACGGAGTAGTGCGTGCCCGGTTTATGCGCTGACTCGGCGCGGACTTTGCGTTGTGCTGTTTCTTCAACCATCCCGCGCAGTCGTTCAAGGTCCGCGTCCGTTAATACAAAACGATTCCAACCAAGAGCCTCTTCGCCCGGACCTGCGTAAGATTCCAGTGCGCGAGCCGCGATGCCTGTAAAGTCGGTACTCTTCAACGATGATTCAATGGACGGAGTGAACTTGCCCGTGGACACCCAGAGAATCAGCAGTCCTTCACTGATTCCGACTTTCCCGGCGGCCTGTTTGAGATTCAACATGGCTTCAACGCAGCCCCTTGAAAGCCTTTTTAAGTTCTTTATCCGCCTCTTTGCGCGTCACCCGAGTGTAGATGCCAGTGGACGCGATGCTTTTGTGGCCCAAGCCCATCTGGGTAACCTCCAGTTCGCAACCCTGCTGGCGTGAAATGAACCCGAAACTGTGGCGCAGAACGTGTGGATGGCGCAGTTCCTTGGGGATACCAGCCTCTTCGCAGACCTGCACGAACAGGCGGAAAATTTGCGAGCGGTCGAGTTGACCGCCTTTCTGTGAAATGAAGACCGCATCCGATTCTGCCGCGCCGTTCCACGCTGCGCGCTCTTTCAACCACAGTTCCACGATGTGCGCTTGGTCGTATCCCAGCACGCGAAACATTTCCGCCCACGTAGAATTGCTACCTTTAAGGCGCTCCACATAAATTTTACCGTCCCGAATGTTAGCCAGTTTGAGATTGGCAATTTCGGAGCAGCGCATCCCTTGGCAGAATCCCGTCAAAAACATGGCGAATTCTCGGCGACCGTGCTTTTGCGCGGCGTCTAGGAACGTTTTCAATTCCGCGACGGAAAAATGCGGCAGGTCGGTGGCAGCATAGTGCCGCACGGGATTACGCCGGGGCTTCGAGTCAATCGGAATAATGTTTAGCAAAGCGCTCATGATTTTTCACTCCTCGCCAAGAACTCCGAAATCGCTTGCCGTATCAGCATGGAAACCTTGGTGCCGGGGGTGGACTTCTTAGCCACTGCCGCCAATCGTTTCAAGTCTGCCGCGTCGAGCCAAATGTTTAATCGTCTCAGCACGAGTACAATATACACCTCTTATGGTGCGGTGTCAAAGACTACTTTTTGTTCGCCGCTTCTTCGCTTTGTTCTTCTTGGCCCGTTGTTTCGAGCCTGTGTCACCCCAGTATTTACGTTTGTCGGCTTTTCGGTTCTCGGTGAAGCACGCCGGACTGCAAAATCTGCGCCCCTTGGCATCTTTGATAAAATAATTTCGGCACTTTTCGCGCTCGCAACGTGACGCCCGCCACGGCATATCATGCAAAAACATCACCGCTTGCTGGGCCTCGAACGCTTTCGGTTTGATGAAGTTTTCAGGCTTCGACATGAAAGCCTCCAACTCCGTGGCATCCATCTTTTGCAGCGCTTCGCTTGTCCGCTGCACGCTCTCGTCACCCCAATAGAAATTCGCCCATTCGACAATTAGTCGTATGCAGTCGTCCGGCGGGAATCGGTTAAGCCATGCCTTGCGCAGAAGCTGTTGGTCTTCCTGCCAGCGCGGAGTAATGGTTGGTGCATCGCCAACGCGAGAACTCGTAGTCCACAACCCGGCGGGTACGAACTCGGGGTTATCATTGCGAAAATCGTTCACGCCCTCGGGCGTCAAATTCGCAAATTCGGCCAGTTTCTGTGCGAGATTCAGTGCTTCTTTGAAACTCTGTTTTGACATAAGGTGCTCCCGTACTGCTAGGCAGTATACGACTCTACGCTGAGCCAGACGTGATGTCAAGCGCGATTTTCGATGTGATGCTAGACAGTGCAGCATGCAGGACTGGACAATGCGGTGCCGTTTCTGAGAGAATGGTTGTGTTGAAAGTAGCCAATTAACAGCAGGAGATTCCAAACGTGAACAGCAAGCACCGAACAACGGGGACAGCCGACATCAACAGTGCCGTGCCAGTCCCCACAACCGCAGCACCCATCATCATGACCGTGGAACAGGTTGCCGCACGGTTGCAGATGCCGAAATCCAGTATCTACGAACGCACCCGATACCGTGGTGCGAACGGCAAGACTCCGCCAATCCCGCACAGACGGGTGGGGAAATTTCTGCGATTCCTGTCAGCGGATGTGGATGCGTGGTTCCTCGCATTGCCGCAATCCACGAACACAACGAAGCGGCGGTATCGCAGGAAGACGGCATGAGTCCCGTACACATGGACGAGTTACCCGCCGAAGTGCAGGCAAAAATATTGGAACAGATAACCGTTGACGACAATTTGTCGCCTACGCCTCTGCTTGCCAGCGAAATGAACGAAGTTGCCGATGCCGTTATTCAGGGTGTGAACGATTTTGCGAAAGTCCTGCCGCAAATCATCACCCTGCGGGAATATTTTGAGACGGCGGAACGGGACAGTGCCCACCGCCTGCGGGTGCCTATCAAGAGTTGCCGCACATGGACAGAGTTTTGCCGCACGCATCTTGGCGAGAACATTCGCACGATTCAGCGACTCCTAAAAGATGTGAACAAGAAACCGAAATTGGAGTCCGAGCCAGCGGAAGTGTCGCCTGAGACGGAAGAGTCCGATGCGATTCAACCTTCGGCAAACAGCGTGGATGTCGAACTGACCAGTTTGTTTCCTTCAGCCATCACCGCAGAAGTTGTTGAAAAAGAATTGGGAGAATTTTTAGTCTCACTAGCGTTTCATGGGAATGAAGACGCCATTCGGAAACTGGCGGCATTCATAAAAACTTTGTTGCCTGCCGCAGAACAAAAATCACAGGAGTACGAGTGTGAAGATACCGTCATCTGAAGCCGATACGCTGTTTCAGAAAATGCTGCAACAAAAATGGGGCGACGGATTAGATGGCTCCAAAACCAGCATCCACTATGGCTGCTCGTACACCATGTACGGCGGGGCAGCCGACGGTGAGATTCCCGAAATACCGTCGTTTTTAGCGGCAGATATCATCCCTCGTCTTGAAAGACAAATCCAGATGCCGATAAATTACGTCCAGTGTCACAACTACGACCCATCCAAGACTGTCCATCCGCACAAAGACCCCGCAGGCATGATTGTTCCCATGTTGGCGATGGGACAGGAAAGAACCTTTCGAGTGGGCGGGACAATGCCGAAGTGGGCTTACCAGTTTCCGCAACTACGTAGAAAAATTGAAGACCATGTTCCAGAGAAAGAAATTTTGCTTGACCACGGTCGGATACTCACGTTTAACGGCGGCAAAATTCTGCACTCCATGTTGCCTGCCGATTGCGACCCACAGTTTAGGGCGAATGGTTGCGATACCCGCATCACGTTGCTGTTCCGATACACCACGCCAGCGATGCGGAAATTTGGCTGCAACAAGAATCTTGAATCCCAGCAGCAGTACCAAATGATTCGAGAGGCCTATCGCAACGGCACGTTGAAGTTGTTTCCCGAAACCAACGAACAGGAGAAAGCATGACAACCGCACTCGCTGTGCAACCGAAAGGCAATGCGCTGGCAACCGTGGATTCCACCGTCGAACAGGATTTGAAACGGGATTCCCGCACATGCACCGATGCAGAAAACTTGGCACGGCATGTTATCTCACGCATGCAAAGCCTCGCGACCAAGTTGAAAGATTTGGAAGAAGACATACGCAAACTGTGGATTGAATTCGACAACTTAAAAGCTGGCGAAACCATTCTCGGTTGCGCCACAAAGACAGAATTTTGCGAAAAGAAACTGAATCGGACGCCGCAAGCCGTGCGCTATATGCTCAATCCCGAGTTACGGGGACGCAAACAATGTTTGCCTTTGACCTGACCGGGGGTTTTTGTACCAGCGGGAGTGAGAGAGAATTCACTCTGGAGGGAAGCTGGTATGCCGATGAGGAAATACAAGCCGGAGCAGATTGTGACACTGCTGCGGCAGGTTGAAGTGGAACTAGCCAACGGGAAAACCACTCCGCAAGCCTGCAAAGAAGCCGAGATCACCGCACAGACTTACTACCGCTGGCGGAAAGAATTCGGCGGATTAAAACTCGATCAAGCCAAACGTCTCAAGGAGCTGGAGCGGGAGAACGCCAAGCTGAAGCGGCTAGTGGCGGAGCTGTCGCTGGAGAAGCAAATTCTGAAGGACGTGGCAGAGGGAAACTTCTAAGCCCTGAGCGGCGACGTGGCGCGGTCAGGCATGCACGCGAGAGCTACCGGGTATCGGAGCGGCATGCCTGCCGGCTGCTGGGGCAGTGGAGAGGGACACAACGCTACGAGGTGATTTATCGAAGCGACGAAGATGCGTTGACGCGAGAGATCGTGACGCTAGCCAGCGAATACGGGCGCTACGGTTATCGGCGGATCACCGCTCTGCTGCGGGATCGCGGTTGGCCTGTGGGCAAGGATCGCGTGCAGCGGATCTGGCGACGCGAGGGGTTGAAAGTACCGCAGAAACAAAGGCCGCGAGCTAGGTTGTGGTTGAACGACGGATCGTGCCTTCGCTTGCGGCCGGAACGAGCGAACCATGTGTGGAGCTACGATTTCGTGAGCGCGATGACCCACGACGGCAGGACGCTGCGGATGCTGACGCTGATCGACGAGTACACACGGGAGTGTTTAGCGATCCATGTGGCGAGAAGACTGGGGAGGTACGAAGTGATCGAAGCGCTGGCGGACGTGATGCTGAACCGGGGAATCCCGGAAAACATTCGCTCGGACAACGGTCCGGAGTTCGTGGCCGAGGAATTACGGAAGTGGTTGGCGAAAGTGGGCACAGGGACGCTGTACATCGAACCGGGGAGTCCTTGGGAGAACGGCTACTGTGAAAGCTTCAACGGAAAGTTGCGAGACGAATGCCTGAACGGAGAGATTTTCTATTCGCTGAAGGAGGCACAGGTGGTGATCGAGAAATGGCGGGTGGTCTATAACACGCTTCGACCGCACTCAGCGCTGGGCTACAGGCCGCCGGCGCCGGCGGCGTTCGCGCCGCAAAGGGTGGCTCTCCGGTCGCCTACGGCTCCCTACGAGCCACCCTTTGCATCTTTACCCGACGAGGTTGTGATGTAAACTCTCTCACTCGCCGTGGTACAAAAGCTCGGGCTGGTCACGGGCGGCCAGTGAAGAAGACATTCTCCTGTTGAAATGCTTGCTAGAGGCCACACGAAAATTAGAACGACAGTTTCAGAGCAGAAGCATTAACTTTCACGGTGTGGTGTTCATTCGTAACGACATCTATCAACACTTAGTGCTTGACCCCGCAGACAGGGGCAAGGATACGCCAGTTCAATTAGACTGGAATGACGCAGAGGTGTTTAAGGAAATTCTTCGGCGCAGAATCTTGTTGAGCACGGGACTTGAAGGAACTTTTGTGACGATATGGCCGCTGTTTTTTGAAACACATATCAAGGGTGAGGAATCGTTCTCGTACATATTGGGACGAACATTGATGCGTCCACGGGACGTGTTGCGGTTCATTCGTGGATGCATCGAAGTCGCGATAAATCGTGGGCACGATAGGGTCACCGAAGCAGATGTCCAACAAGCGGAGCGAGCATTTTCGGAAGACGCCTTCGTTGATATTACCCTTGAATTAAAGGACGTGAACCCCAAGTTTTCAGATGTTCCTTACGCTTTCATCGGAGCGCCGGAGATACTTTCAAGGGTCGATATTGAAACCAGGCTCAAGGATGCTGGAGTTGCTACGACTGATTTTGAACGTGTGCTGGATTTGCTGCTGTGGTTTGGTTTCTTAGGAATATACGTGTCGGCTGAAGAGGAACGCTATTCATACCAATTTCAGCACGACTTAAAAAAAATGCAAGCCGGTTTGAAACAGTATGGATACTGCATTCACCCGTCTTTTCGTTCGACCTTGGGTTGCGCAGCTTCCTGACGCCGAATACCACGTCAATCTGTGTGCACAACTTACCGCTGTCAGTCCCGCCGAGATATTTCTGTGTCGTTTCTAGAGATTCTTGTGCCCGAGCCGTGCTTGGGTGATGCGGAGCGGAATTCCGTGCTCTAGCCAGCATGCGCTAGACCGCCGGTTTGATAGTCTCGGCTTGGTGCTGTAGAATCCGCGCATGGGAATTGCGGGGAGTGGAGCGAAGAGAAATCGCGCTACGTTGCCTCAGAAGAAGAAGCGGTTCGCAGTGGGTGCCAACGTAATGGTGGTCAACCCCGGGGTGGTTGGAGTCGTCACCCAAGGTGATAACGAGCCAACTATCATGTGGGAGTACTGGCACACAATTAAGACCGAGCAAGGGGAGATGCGCGAACCCGGCTGCAATCTCGAACTCATCCCAACTCCAATGACCAATTCGCCGCAGTCAGGGCATAGCATTCATCTACACGGGGACCACTCTCGCATCAACGTGAACAGCATCGACAACTCCACGAATGTGGCGTCCGAGTCGAACACCGTTCTGTTCACGGAAATGCGAGAGCGGGCTAGTGCCATCGACAACGTAACCGAACGCGAAGAGATTATTGCGAGAGTAGGCGACCTAGAAAAAGCGCAGGGGTCGAGCGGCTTCTTTGAAGCCTACCAGAAATTCGTTGCGGCAGTCGCGAACCACATAACCTTGTTCGCGCCATTCCTGCCCGCGTTGGCGCACCTACTTCAGCAGGCAAAATAAAACGTCGCCCTCGGTCGTGGGCGCTGGACTTGTTGTGACGCCAGAGACGTGCCGACCAGCGAGAAAGAGGAAATCGCGCGTTGTCAGAGAACGGTCACGGCAGAACGGCGAGGCATTTCTTAATCGCTTTCGCTGTTTCAACGTACTCTTCCATCCAAGTGTTCACCAGTAGAAAATTTGTAATGGGATTGGTCGCATCATATCCGATATCCGCAAACCACTTTCGAGCCCATGAGAAATACTGCGGGTTCTCCTGAGTGCGGACGATTTCGTGCAAATCGGCCATCGCGGCCTTCAGAGCCGTCAATTGCTCTAGACCTTCCGGTGTGGGAGCAGGACCGAACAGAATAGTTTCGTAGGCAGTTTGAACATCCACGAACTTGGATTCCTCGCTCGATTCAGCGATTAGCCGCATAAGGATTACTGCTGCTCGATAGAGCGCGACTTTGTAACGGAAAACTTCAATCAACGGCTCAGGTATTCTGAGTGTTTCCACCAGATAGTCGCAGGAGCGTCCAGTGACCAAATCGTCGTGCAACATCGTCGCCAAAACTTGAGGCGAGAACTCGGGCATCGGGCAATTATAATCCGACGACTCTTTCGAGGTGGTAGAATCGAATAATGCAGAGCAAGAGATGGTGCGTCTGTGAGCGGAGGAAGGACTTCGCGGGGCACGAAAAGATTTTTCATCTTGGCGCGCCGTGTCGCGGTCGAGACGATGCAGAGAAGGAACGCAAGCGAATGATTGCTCTGCCGGAATATACTGGTCGCAATCTGCGCGTGAGTCCCGAACCGGAGCCACCTAGAAAGCGGAAACTCCCGAACCCGAAACGACGCTCGCGACGTTGATGTGATGACCAATTTTTGAACATTTTTTGAACACGAACGTCCGTTTCTGCCGCTAATTCCGTTTTTACCGTAAGTTGGAAATACTGAAAACGCAGCAACTTATCTGCAATCAACACATGCTAAAATCACCACTTGCGTTCGATTCCCACCCGCGCCTCCAATTTGCATCCCGCCTGTAAGTCTGTTTACCTCGAGTAGCCTGCCGACGTGCGCATGAGTGACGAGACCAAGCCGGACGCAAACCAGCCGCAAGACAAATCTTTGGGAATGGACCAGCCGATTTCGCGGCGGGATTTTCTGAACGCTTCTCTGCTCGCTTCCGGCGGATTGCTGATGACGTCTGCGTCTCCCTTACAGTTGCTCTCCGAGGATGATTGGACCGGGTATGGAGGCGTGGGCGATTACAGCCTCTCGAACGGAAATACCTATGAAATTGTGCAGGCGGGCCATCGGATTCGCGACGGCGAGTTTGAAAAGATTCCGGCCGCAGCGATAGGCACGCGGGAAATTTACGATTGCGTGGTGGTCGGCGGCGGAATCAGCGGGCTTGCGGCAGCGCTTTTCTTTTTGCGGCAGGCTGGTGCGGGGCGCAAGTGCCTGGTGCTCGATAATCATCCGATTTTTGGCGGCGAAGCGAAGGGCAACGAATTCTTGGTGGATGGGCACCGTTTGCTCGCGCATCAGGGGTCGGCGGTTTATTTCGTGCAGTATCTGCACAGCTTCATCGCTCGGTTTTACGATTCGATCGGGCTGAAGACTCCGAAGCTGCAATATCAATCGTGGGCTGGCGGCGCGCCGGAGATACCGCTCAGCAAGACTCCTTACGATATGGTCGGCAGCGAGCCGGCTACTTACGGATTTTATTTTGGCACGAAATTCGCGCGCGGCGGCGCGGGCGTGTGGTTGATTGATCCGTGGGGCAAGAAATTGCAGGGAGCGCCGATTTCAGATGTGGCGCGCGCGGATTTGTTGCGCTGGCGTGGCGGTCCGCTTGTTCCGGAAAAGCGGCCGCAGTATCACGGCGACGAGATCTCGCGGCAGCTGGACCAAATCACGCTGGAAGAACACATGATGCGGCTTTACGGCATCAGCCGCGAGACGATTCGCACGTTTCTTTCGCCCGTGGAAGGCGGGGGATCGGGGCTGGGGCCCGATGCTTTGTCGGCGTATGCCGATTACGCGGCGGACATGCTGCACCCGCTGGATACCGAAGATGGCGATCAGATGTTTCCGCGCGGGAATGGCGATATCGCGCGGCTGATGATGAAGGCGTTGATTCCGGCCGCGATTTCCGGCGTGGACGGCGTGGAGGAAGTCTGCAACGGACGCGTGAATTTTTCTGCGCTCGATGAAGCCGGGGCCGCGGCGCGCGTGCGGCTTGGCGCGACGGCGGTTTGGGTGCAGCACGAAGGCGACCCGGCGAAAGCGGAGTTTGTTTCGATCATTTACGCGCAGGGTCAGCAATTGTTTCGAGTGAAGGCGCGCACCGTGGTGATGGCGGGCGGCTGCTGGACTACGAAACATATTGTGCGCGATTTGCCGGCTGCGCAGCGCGATGCTTATGCGCAGTTCTACCGCTCTCCGTGCTTGATGGCAAACGTGGCGCTGCGGAATTGGCGATTCCTTTACAAGATGGGCATCAGCGGCTGCCGGTGGTTTGATGGAATTGGAAATTATACCGAGGTACGTCGGACGGCTCTGATGGGAGCGGATTCGCCTGGGATTGGGCCGGATTCGCCGGTGGTGCTGAACCTGAAAATTCTTTTTTCGTATCCGAGTATGGCGGTGGCGGAGCAGGGGTATCGCGGGCGCGGAGAATTGCTGGCCACTTCGTTTCGCGAATACGAAAGGCAAATCCGGCAGCAGTTCACGGATATGTTTGGCGCGGCGGGGTTCGACGCGCGGCGGGACATCGCCGGAATTATTTTGAATCGCTGGGGGCACGCTTATTTGAATCCGCAGCCGGGATTTTTCTTTGGGAGAGACGGCAAGCCGGGGCCGAGCGAGGTGTTGCGAGCGGCGCCGTTTGGGCGGATTGCGTTTGCCAATACGGATTTGGCGGGGATTATGGATCACCGCAGTTCGATTCTGGAAGCACAGCGGGCAGTGGGGCAATTGCTGGATCAGGTGTTGGCATGAGTTGATTTTTGCTGCGGTCTTGGGACCGCCAGCGATTTGTGCCGTGACACCGATGGCGCACTGAAGTGCGCCGCTACAAAGGCACGTTCACGGCGCGCGTGCACCGGCCCCTGGTTCCCCTTTCATTCGCCCCCGCATCATTACCAATTCAAAACGTCACACGTAGAATTATGTTCCGGCCTGCGGCGTAGCTGGTTACGATTCGGTTTGACCCTCTCATGTGGAATTACTTCATTGGACCGATTCTGGCGCTCCTGCCGCGGCCGTGGCGGGACTCGCTGCCGTTTGCGGAGAATTTGCCGTGGGGACGCGCCGGTTCGATCAGCGGGTTGGCAGAATCGCTCGCAGCGCTGGTGGCGCTGGGATATTGGTACATGTACGCGATGTCCACCTGGGTGGACACGGCGGTATCGAGAGCGCTGGATGGAAAATTGGGACCGAACGTGACGGTACAGGAGATTGGAGCGGTGGCGCTGACGGTGTGGTTTACGCACCCGCTGACTTTGCTGCTGGGCTATCTGATCCTGGAAGGAATGATGCGTTTTTTGGCGGCGGCGTTCGGCGAGGAGAGCCTGGGAATTCTTCCGCTCGGGGTGCTGGACTTTGTATTGGTTCGGCCATTTCGGCCGCGGAATGCGCTGGAGGTGCCGGAATACGAAGGCGCGGCGGGCAACGCGCGTTCGTTCTTGGATGCGCTGCGCGAGGCGATTTTGAAAGTGCGCGGCGTCCCGGAGACAGATGAATTGCACTTCCGCAATGATGGCGACATCGAAGTGATGGAAATTCGCGCTTCGCACCGCAAACAGGAATGGATTCCGCCGCGCACGGTGCGTTTCGAGGACGCGTATTACCGGCTGGAGGCATCCACGGTGAAGAAAGGGCCGCGACCGTTTTACTACACATTGCGGAGGCTCCCTTCGGGAGTTCCCGGCCGCAGCGTGCTGATTTACGCCCCTGCGGATGCTCCGGCGCAAGAGTAAGTTCTCGCGAATTGGCGTCCCGCACGGAGCTGCGGGAACCCATCGGTGCTTGCGGTGACACGGATGGCGCACTGAAGTGCGCCGCTACAAAGGCAGTTCGGCGCCCACGGACGTTGTTCTTTGGCAACAACCCTTCTCTGTTAGTACTTCCGTACCAGTGAACTTTTAGTAGCTAACGGGTAAAAGCAATCATCGGTATTCTTTTGGGGGCTCCGATGACGAAGCTTTCCGTGTCTTTGCTCATTCTCCTGACGTGCCTTTCCATTTGTTCTTGTGGTGTTCGCGCCGCTGAACCGCGCGGACCAGTCAGCCAAAGTGAACTGCTGGCGTTAGTCGCAGGCGCTGCTCTGCCTGAGAACATTGTGGCGGGAATCCATCAGCGGGGCGTGAGCTTCCATGTGGATGCTGCCTACCGCGCGGAAGTGTCGAAAGCGGGCGCCGACGCGACAATTTTGCCCGCGCTGGATTCGGCGAAGGTCGTGGCGACGGCGGGCGCAAAGGGGGCGGCGAACCAGGATGTGCTGGAGCACCTCGCCAGTGCAGGGAAATTGATGCAGGACGAGAACGATTCAGATGCGGCGAAGGAATTGAACGCCCTGCATCAGGCCAATCCCGACAGTCCGGAAGCTGGGTTCGTGATGGGACAATTGCTGCGCAAGGAAGAGCGTTGGCAGGAAGCGGCGGCTGTACTCAGTGAGGTCCTGCAAGAAGATCCGACTTTCCCCGAAGCGCACACGAAGCTGAGCTACCTCTACTATCGGCTGGACGAACAAGAAGATGCGCTGCGCGAGGCGAAGGCGGCGCTGGCGCTGACGCCGGATAACGCGGAGGCGCACAAAAACGCGGGCATAGCGCTGGCGGCCATGAACAAATTCGACGCCGCGCAGGCGGAGTATGACGAGGCGCTGCGTCTTAAGCCAGACTACGAGCCGGTGCGTATGGACATGGCCCTCATGCTGAACGCCAAGGGTGACTGGCGCGGGGCCATCGAGGAATTCCAGAAGGATCTGGCGCTCGACCCGAACAACGTGGATGCACACTACAATCTGGGGTTGGCCTTCGAGCATATCGGCGATTTCCAATCGAGCCTTCGCGAGTACCGCGAGGGAAAACGGCTGGCTCCGGGAAGGTACGATGTACGGCAAAACCTGGGAGCGGGGCTAATGAACCACGGGTTTGCGGCGGACGCCGTGGTGGAATTCCGCGAGTTGGAAAAGCTCTACCCCAACGCCGCAATGTGCCACTACTCGTTGGGAATGGCGCTCTACCAGACCTGGGACTTCAAGGGCGCGGAGGCGGAATATCAACTTGCGGCGCGATTGGATCCATCCGACGCAGAGCCTCACGTAGGCCTTGGCCAAGTTCTGGAAGGCGAAAAACAATACGATGAGTCGCTCGTGGAATTTCGCCGCGCCGAGGGGCTCGATAATCGCTCCTTCACCGCGCACTACGGCGCGGGACGCGTACTGCTGCTGGAAAAGAAGGACTACAACGGGGCGGTGGGCGAATTGCAGCAGAGTGAGGACCTGGCGCCCAGCAATGGTGCGGTCCACGATCTGTATGCGCAAGCTTTGGAAGCTTCGGGGAATATTGATGGGGCTATCGGCGAATTCAAACAGGCGGTGGCACTCACGCCGTCCGATCCGCAAGTGGAATTGAAATTGGCCGGCGCTCTCGAGAAAAAAGGAGATTGGCCTGCGGCGATCGATCAATACCACAAGGCCGCGTTGCTGGATGCGAGCATTGATCTGCGAACGAAAGTGATTCGTGCGAATGATCCCGTTCCGGAAACGGAGTACGAGAAGGCGCAGGCGCGATTGAAGGAGCATATCGCGGCGTTGAAGGCTGCGGGCAAAGTCTCCGAAGCCGCGGCACTGGAAGCCAGTGTGCGCGCCGCCGAAGCCGCGCCGGGCCTTTCGGAACAGGTCGATGCCGCCATGCAGGCGGGCATGCGTGAGCTCACGCAGCGGCATTTCGATGTAGCGCTCGCGGACTACAAACAGGCAGTGGTGCTTGCGGATAAAATGCAGCCGCACGATGGGCGCCTGGTAACGGCGCTCGACAACGTGGGCAATGGATCCATGGCGCATGATCCGGCGGCTGCCGAAGCGGCTTTCGAGCGCGAACTCAAAGTGGCGCAGGAACTTTACGGCCCGCAGTCTGCGAATCTCGCAGCGCCGCTGCAATCTCTGGGGCGTAATGCGCTGAGGCAACACGATTATGCCGGCGCGGAGAAATTCTTCTTCCGCGCGGTGGACGTGAACGAAAAAGTTTTTGGCGAAGGCAGCGACCGAGTGGCTTCCAGCCTGGTGAACGCGGCGGTGGTTTACACCGTGCAAGGCGATTACGCGAAAGCGGAACCATATCTTTTGCGGGCGCTGAATATTGACGAATCGCTCTACGGCCATGATGGGGTCGGATTGCTGATACCGCTGGCGAGCGTTTGCTCGATGTACGACAAGTGGGGCAAGCCCGAAAAGCTGGAACCTTGCGAGCGCCAGTTGATCACCGTGCTCGAAAAACAATTCGGACCGAACAGCCCGCAACTGGCTGGAACTCTGGATAAGGAAGCGCAGACCCTGCGGACGCTGGGCCGCACGAAAGAAGCGGCGGATATGGACGAGCGGCTGGCGTCGATTCGTTCGCTCACGATGCAGACGCATCCGTAGCCTTCGTGGAGCGTCGCGGGGACGATCGCAAATCAAGTTTTAGGGGCGTTGGCCCGGGGCTCGGCCTATAGCGCCTCTGCTGCGGGCTGCGCAGCTTGCTTCCGGGACTACGTGGGCTGCTTCGGCTGCTGTGGGGGCGGGACACGTGGGCGTCTTGCTCACTGAGCGCACCACTACTGTAGCGATCGCTGCGGCAGCGGCAGCACCTACCCCGATGGCGGTGACTCCTGCGGCACCAATGCCGCCTCCAAGTCCTGTTGCTCCGGTGGCATTCGTGGAATTTACGGCGTCGGTGACGTTCATGGGCGTGGCCGGAGTAGGCTGCGTAGGCGCTTGGTTGCCGTGGACCGAGGACTGCTGGCCGCCCTTCAGAGTCACGCAGTTTCCGTTGCCGTCACAGATCTGGCAGGTGCCTTCCAGGCACACCACCTGCATCGTGCCGGCGCTGGGATCGAAGATGACGGCTATCTCCGTGCCGACCACGCCTGCGACGCCGACGGGAGTGCGCACGCGAAAATGGGCGTTGGGCTTTACGAGCGCAGCGGTGCGAGCGCGGACGCGGCCGTAATTGAGATCGAGATCCGTTTGCTGTTGGGTGGCGTCATGCTTGGCGATAGCGAGGTTGGTATCCGAACCGACGCTGAGGACCGAGCCGTCGTCGAGCGCGACGCGCGCGCGTGCGAGATGTCCCGTATTGAGTACATCGCCCCAGAAAACTTCCTCGGAAGTCGAAGCCGCGCTCTGCTGCGTGCCGCGAATTAAATTCACGATCGGCAGCACTGCGGTGATCTTGCCGGCGTGGTCGGGCTGAGCGGTTTGCGCGGCAACATCTGGAGGAATCACGAGTGGAAGGCAGATCAAGATTGCGAGCACAGAGACAAACGGATGGCGGGAGTTCATTCGCATATTCCCTCCCCGGCAGCTTCGGCGGCGCTTCGCCACAGGCCGAAGTTGTCCAGGTCGCTAGAATTCCTTTGGGTGAGGCTTGCGGGATCGGGCAGAAAATTATCACAAGTCCGAAGCGACGCCTAGCAAAATTCCGGTGAAGCAAGGGGATGTTGTTACCGGCGCCGGGTGGGCAGGCGGGAGTGAGGACGGCTTGAAGATTAGGGCTTTTGCGCGGTTTGCGGTGGTTGCGCGAGCATCTGGCGCATGGTCTGGGAACTGCCTGGCGCGCGCTTTTCGCGCCAAGCGTCGAGCCGCTTACAGTGTTCTTCGAGCGATGCGAACAGTGTGGGATTGTGAAGGCTCTCTCGCGAGGCAAGAATGGCGGGTTTCGCTCGTTCCCAGACGACCCATTGCTCGTTGGTGTTTTCGAAAAAGAATTCTTCCTCGATCAGGCCGCGGTTGACGATGTTGGCGACCATATCCCAGTAGCCGAGGACCATGCGCATGAAGGCGTTTTCCTGCGAATTAGGAGGCGCGAGCTTCTGCACATCTTCGCCTGATGTGGGCCTGAATTCGCGAATGAACCAGTCGCGCGCTTCGCGCAAGCGGGGCTCGCGGCGAATGTCGTAGAGGCGAAGCATCAGGTTTGCCTGCTCGTGCGTGACTTCTCGCATTGGTTCTTCCTCCCGGTGTGGCGGATTGGGTTGGCGGAATTTATTGGGTTTCTGCGGGCTGCGGCAATTCGCCTTGCAGCGCGACTCTGTGCGTGTAGCTGAGCGGAATGCGGGATTGTTCGAAGCCCATTTTGATGCGGCGGCGGAGCTCGCGGGCGACGTCGTCTTTGCGATTCAGGATGGTGCGGACTTGCAGGCGGATCACCGTGCCATCCAGCGACAGGGATTCGACACCGAGTACACGGGGACCGTCCACGATGGCCGGAGTCCAATCGGCATCGTTGCGGAAATCGCCGGCGATTTTTTCCAGGGTGGCGAGCGCGCGGCCTACCATTTCTTCGGCGGGGACCGTAACGTCCACGAATGCTTGGGACCAATCGCGGCTGAGGTTGGCGACTTGTCCGACGAGGCTATTGGGGATGGTCACCATGGCTCCGGCAGGATTACGAAGCACGGTGCGGCGCAGCGTCAGGTGTTCCACGCGGCCGATTTCGGAATTGACCTGGATCAGATCGCCGACGACGTATTGGTCTTCGAAAACGATGAAGAAGCCGTTGATGAGGTCTTTCAGAAGGCTTTGCGCACCGAAGGCGATCGCGACGCTGGCGAGGCCGGCAGTGGCGAGCGCGGGGGCGATGTCAAAATTCAGCACCTCGAAGCCCATCAGAATCGCGACGATCGCGATGATGGTCGTGCCGATGCTGTAGAGCAGGCCCGCCATGGTGCGGGTTTGCTGCTCGCGCATTTGTCCGGCGCGCGATTGGGCTTTGGAGATTTGCACCAGGCGGGCGGTGAATGCTTTGAGCAGGCGCGCGAGGAAGAGGGCGAAGAGGAGGATGACGCCGAGGCGCAGCCCGGTCTTTCCTACAATTTCCAGCCACCGTGAGAAGGAATCAGTCATAAGATAAAGCGAGCGGAATTATACCACCGAGGGTGTGGTACCAAGCGTTGCGGAAGCAAGGCGCCTGGCCGCGAGCGGTGAATGGGAGCACGCATCATGGACTTCAAAAAGCGAAGTTTTGTGTTGCAGGTAATGGCGTGGGCGATGGCAGCGCCGTTCGCGCTGCTCGGCGTTCGTGCATTCGCGCAAATGCAGGGGCAACAGAATCCGCAAAATCCGATGCCGGTGCCGATGCCGGGGCCGCACAATCCTAACGATCCCTTCCCCGATAATGGACCGAAGATTGATGAGGCGAAGATCCTGAAGGCGAACAATCAGCAGATCCACGACGACGTGGAAAAGCTTTACGACTTGGCGAGCGATTTGAAGAAGGAAGTGGAGAAGACGGATTTTGCGAACGTGCTGTCTTTGCCGATGATGCAAAAGGCGGAGCAGATTGAGAAGCTTGCTAAGCAGGTGAAGAACCTGGCGCGCGGGAACTGAGCGCGAGTTTTTTAGTGCGGTGAACTGGTTGCTGTTGCTGGATTGCTTTTGCCAGTGTTCTGGAAGCAAGGTAAAATGAACTCACTGCCGCTCGCTGGACAGATGATGACGCCGAGCGAGAATCGTCGTAACGCAAGCAGTCCGGAAATTCCGCGCGATGTAAACTGCGCGCCCGTAGCTCAGATGGATAGAGCGTGTGCCTCCGGAGCACAAGGTCGGGAGTTCGAACCTCTCCGGGCGCGCCACTTTTTACCTTGCCGCGCATCACGCAAGCCACGCACCCTTTGCGAAAAACGCAAAGGGATGCGGCGCCCCGAGCTTCCACGGCCCAATCAAAAGCCAATTGAAAACGCGTAGCAAGTCTAGGAGGGTCAGCCGCAAGATTGCGACTACCAAATCGTTGGAACCACTCGTGACTTACGAATTTCGCGGTCGGCTGTGATCAAGGCGATTCCCCCGACTAGCGCTGTCGCCGCGATGATGCGGTCGGCGGGATCCTTCGGGAAAGTTGCCGGAAGACCCGTGGCGCGCGCGCAGGTCCGGCCGTTCATCGGCAAGACTATGAAGCGAGACTCGATTTCCTGGAGGAACGATTCGAGACTGATCTGGAGATCAATGCGTCCTTTGCTCACGAGCGTGGCCAATTCCAACAGGCTGATGTCGGAAATCGCTAAGCCTTCTGCGTTCCCACGGGCTTCGTCGATTGCGGTTCCTGCCCTCCGTGAGATTTGTTTTGGGGCGAATGCCAACCAGAGCACGACGTGCGTATCCACCAGAATCACTTAAGTTTGCCCCATTCCTCAGCGGTGAGCGCGGGCGACACAACATCGCCGATGATTGAGCCTTTGCCCGCGAGGAAATTGTAGATGTCGTCCGCTTCCGCGTTCACTGGGACAAGCTTCGCGACAGGCTTGCCGTGCTTGGTAATCACGACGGTTTCGCGCTTGGCCTGGACCTCATCCATTACCGCGAGGCAATTGGTCTTAAAGGAACCCGCCGGCATCTTCTTCATAGTCAACTCCGATCGAACTATGGTCATTATACCATGGTCATATCGCGAAAGCGAAGGTTACCGGTTTTCCCGCGCTCTGGGCAGCTCCACCGAGCACGCTATTTGACGTCGGAGACTTTGCCGTTGGTGAAGATTACTTTCATGTCTGGGTAGAAGTACATTTGCTTGGCGCCGAGGTTTACGATTTTCTGGGGTTGGCCTAGGATTGCTACCACCTGATCTGTCGTTTGGCCCAGCGAGATCGTCTGGGGGGCTGCGGCGGTAGTTGCGTCGGCTGGGGCTGGAGCCGATTGCTCCGGTTGCTGCGCTGGCGGCGCGGAATTATCGGCGGCGGGTTGGTCGGCTGGGGCGTCTACCGTGACTACTTCTTCGATGGACTTCATGACCTCGTCGGCGTTGGGATTGCCATTTTTCGGGAACGGAAATTTCAGCTGGCCGTAGTAACGGACGTCGTTATAGGGATCGCTGACGAACACGAGATAGGCTCCGTCCTGTTTCACGAGAAATTCGGTGACCCAAAATTTTTCGCCGGTGACGAATTTGCGTTGCGCGATACTGGCGACCTGCTGATTGGCGGGTGCGAGTTCCATGCCCCAGGCCATATTGGCGCCGAAGCCCATGGAGATAGCGCCGTTCTTATAGGTGTTAGGGGGCGGAGCGATGGCTTCGACGGCGGCCATGACCAGGCCGTCTTTGCGGAGGACGAGAACGGAGCCGGCCGTGACGATGTCGGTGCGGTCGGTGGTTACCTTGGTGCGGGTGAATTCGGCGTTGAGACGCTTTAAGATTTCGGATCGCGGATCCTGTCCGTACAATGAGGGCGCTACAGCCGCAAGGGCAATTACCAGGGTCCAATACAGCAGGCTTCGCACGACGGGCCTCCTCTTCGGCGGGACTTTCGGATTGGTTTTCTGACTGGACGATAACTTACACCGGGAGCGCGTGATTTTGCAATTCGCCGGATCAAGGCTTGGCACCGGAACTCTGCTCTACCTGCAGCAAAATACGATCGTGACTTTTTGGCGTCCCTCGGTTCGGCGGAAACGATGGGTTGTGCTAACATTTTATTAGGATGAATCGAATGGTTGGTGTGAAAACGATGTCGCGAAATCTTGTGATGGCTGGGGCGGCGCTGGCGCTGTTTGCGTCTGGCGCTTTGCTGCCACGGATGCAGGCGGTTGCCTCGGCGCAATCGGGTGGGGCTGGGACTGGGTCCGCGCAATCGCAGGAGGTTTCCGCCTCCGCAGGGACGGCGGTGGGACGGCAGGGTTTAGAGCATCGTTTGGTGCTTTACAACACGCATACTGCCGAGCGGATTGACATTGTTTACCGGCACGGTGAGGAGTACATCCCCGCGGCTTTGGCAAAGCTGGATTATTTTTTGCGCGACCACGTGACCGGGGACGTGCGGCATTTCGATCCGCGTTTGTACGATATTCTTTCCGATCTTACCGCTTCGGTGGGACATCCTGGCGGCGAGATTGACATCGTTTGCGGTTACCGCACGCCGACGACCAATGAATCTTTGCGCGCACACACGACTGGCGTTGCGAAACATAGTCTGCACATACAGGCGGAAGCGATTGATCTGCGGATGCCTGGGATCAACACTTTGAAATTGCGCGCGGCGGCTGTGGCGCTGCGGCGGGGCGGCGTCGGGTATTATCCTCATTCGGATTTCATTCACGTGGATACTGGGCGCGTGCGTCATTGGTGTTTTGAGTGCCCTGCTGATTTGATGAGCGGGGATTAGCAGCCGTAACGATTTTCAGATTAACCCACCGTCGTTTTTCGCCCCAACATGGATGGCGCACTGAGGTGCGCCGCTACAAATGCAAGTCAAAGGCGGGCGCGGCCCTTCGATTCGGCACCGCCGAATCTCAGGATGAATCGCGCTGTAGCGCGATTCACAAGCAGCGCCCCTACGAACCCTCCCGGTCGGCATGAGCGGATATTTGGTGGCTGATGCTGCTGAATCGTTGGCCGGCTTTGCTGGTTCTAGCCGGGGTAGGGGTAACCCTTATCAAGAACTTTCTCGAGGGCGGCGTCGTGGCCGTAGATGTCGTCGTAAAAGTGAACTTTTCCGTCGACTCCCACAATCACAGTGCCGTAGACGATCAGGACCGGGACTGGACGCGTCAGATTGACCTGCTGGTTGTTGGGGCCGCTGGCCATCGCTGCGCGGACCTTCTCTGCTGTCCAGCCGGGATTATTACGCAGGACCCAGACGGCGAGATCGGCGGGGCGTTCCAGGCGAATGCAGCCGTGGCTGAAATCGCGGCGTGAGCGCGAGAACAATTGCTGCTCGGGCGAATCGTGCATGTAAACGCTGTAGTCATTCGGGAAAATAAACTTCACCAGTCCCAGCGAGTTTTTAGGACCGGGAAGTTGCCGAATGAACAGTTTCCCGGCACGGAGCTGCGCGAGATCTTCGCTGCTAAGCGGGCCCGGCGCGAGGGGTTGCTGCCGGTTGTTCACCACTTCAAAACCCTTCTTCGTCAAATAATTCGGATCTTGCGCAATTTTCGAAAACATTTCCGATTTCGCGATCGAGTACGGAACGTTCCAATAGGGCCGGAAGACGACATAGGCCATGCTGTCTTCGAATACCGGGGTGCTGTGATCGTAAGCCTTGCCCACGACGACATTCATCGTGACGCCGATACCGAAATTTTCGTCGTAAGCGCGCAGGCGAAATTCCGGGATGTTCACGACGATCGGCGCGGAGTTGTAGGAGAGAGGCAGCCAGCGCCAGCGTTCGAGAGTCAGTTGCATCTGGCGCACGCGGCTGGCTAGCGGGACGTTCAGATCAGCGAGCGTTTGGGTGCCGAGGCGCCCATCGGGAGTGCGGCCGTGGCGGTTCTGAAAACTCTTAACGGCGTCTACCAGCGGCGCTTGATAGACGATGCTGTCCGCCGGCACGTTCGCGTTCTCCGGCAAGTCTCCGAGTAGCCGTAGCAGGACGGCCAATTGGGGCACGCCGGCGTAAGAATCGCCTGGCGCGACGGTTTTCGTGACGGCCGGAAGCGGCTTGCCGTTGTATTTCTTGGCGAGATCGAGGTAGGTGTCGAGCGCCTGGATCGTGCGGCGGTAACCCGGGTAGGGCGGTTCGACTTGCGCGAGGATGTTCGCGACGTTCGCAGCGTCTACGACATCTTCTTTCAGGAATTGCGGCAGGTTGTATTTCTTGGCCTGGATATCGAAGCCGAATTCGAAATGTTTGGGATTGACCTTGCCGATGTGCAGGTCGGAGATGTAGCGCATGACGCAAACGGTGAGAGCGAGGTCAAACCGCGCGGCGTCGGCTTCGGAAGGCTGCGGCTTGGCGGGACGGAGTTTCGCGAGGCGATCGGCCCAGCGCGAGGCGTCGTAATCTTCGGCGTTCAATCCCTTTTGATCCGCTTGGAAGAGCACCGCGATAATTTGCTGCGCTTGCGGAGTTGGTTGCATGCCGCGCACCCACGGGAGCGCGTAACCGTAGGATTCGTAGAATTCCTGGAGGAGCTTGGTGTAGTCGCTGAAGTCGGGCCAGCGCAGGTCGGCGAGGTTTCCGGTTTGGATGGTGGAGCGCAGCCAGGCTTGGGTATCGGGAGTGAGTTGCTCGGGGGGCGCGGCGGATTGGGCGGGAGACGGGGATTGACTGGGCGCGGCGGTCGCTGAGGTATCTCCGCGAACCAGGAGCAGAGTGAGTGCAATCAGCAGCGTCATGGAACATGCGCGTTGGAAGTGGCGCAACTGTGTCACTGGGGGCCTCCCTGCTCTTTGGCGATGGTGAACGAGCCGGCGGCGGCTCGATGGGTATTAGAGATGCGAAAGGCGATTTCGTCAAAAGAAAAATGGCGCTGCGCGGCTTCAGGGCTAAAACCCGGTGCCACACGACGCTCGGATGGCCGGACTGAAGTCCCGCCCTTCCGCTACGGCGGCTCCATGACCGCTGAGGCCAAGGCACCGGACGGATGGCCACCGCTACAAAGTCAGAAGCGAAGAGCTGCCGAGACGCCCAGCGGCAAGCAAAATTGCGGCGAGGAATTTGCTGGATCGGATCGGTAGCTTAGAACCGACTTTGCGATGCCCAGAGGCCCAGGCTGGGATTGTCGATGAAATAAAAATCTTCGCAGGCGACGTTGTTCCAGCCTTGTTTCAGCCTGGATGGAATGTAGTGTTTCAGCATGTGGTTGAGGTCGGCGTACCCGTAGCCCACATCTTGTATTTCTTCCCGCGTTAAATGTCCTGGAGACCAGATGATCCGGAAGCGGCCTTCGGATGAGCCGTGAATCAGGTGCGCTGCGGCGCCCAGGTCGGCGGCGAGGTCCGGGTTGTTGCGCACCATCGCTAGCGCGGCTGCGGTGCCGTGATAGCCGAAGTTGCGGATTAATTTATCAATGCGTGGATCTTCGCCGAATGCGCTGACGCCTGGGGCGAGGATGAGGAGTTCGCCGCCGTCCGCCATGGCCATGCGGGTGCGATAGATCGCTTTGTTGCCGAGCCAGGTGCTGTGATATTCGGCGGGGTTGAGATAGACGACCGCTTTTTTGATCGGTTCGGGCATCATCGTGAAATTCACGCGCAGGCTCAGGTCGGCGGCGGCGTTGAAGCAGTCGATATCGTCGCCGACGAAGAGGCCGCGGGTTACCGTCGCGCCGGACACATTGCGTCCTACGACCGTGAGGACGTAAACGATCGGCAGGTTTTTTAGAAAATTTGAGGCCGCGTAGTTCAGAACGCGGCGGACGGGATTATCCGCGCGTCCCATGATTCGTTCCATGCCGTACACCGCGCCGAGATAGTGGCTGCGATTGATGCTGTCCGGGCCGCCGGTGCCGACCAGAATATTTTTATTGTAGTTGGCCATGCCGGCTACTTCGTGCGGCACTACCTGCCCGATCGACAGAATCAAATCGAAGCCGCCGCGAAGGATGAGGCGATTCACTTGCGCCGGCCAGTCGTAGTCGAGTTTTCCTTCCGATTGCTCGCGAATAAATTGGGCGGGAACCGTGCCGATCGTTTCGACGTCTTCGCGCCATTTGTGGCTGTGGAAGATTTCGCGGGGAATTTCGCCGAACATTGCGGCAATTTGCTCGGGCGACATGGCGTGGTGCGTGCCAACTGCGGGGAGCACGGCGCGAAGATTTTCACCGAGGTATTCCCAGGCGTAACGAGTCAGCTCGCCGGCGCGGGACGAGAGACGCGTGTAATCGGGAGGCACAGCCAGGACGTTTTTACGCGGGCCGTGTTTTTCGAGCGCGCCGCGCAGGAGATCTCTCAGCTCGGTGGAAGAAAGTTCGCGATCGGGACCGCCTTCTGCGCAATAAAGTGACATCTTGTTTGCTCGAAATTGCTCGAATGTCGCCGCGCTGTGCGCCGCGGCTTACTCCTGGCCTGCCGCGCTGAGATTCAGTTTGCTGAGCGCTTCGCGTACATTTTCCTCGGGCGTTGCGGTGGCGCTCAGTAGCACGGCATCTTTCGGTTCTTCGAGGTCCGCGAACTGCCCGGCGAGAATTCCTTCGCCGGCGAAGTGCCCGTGGCGATGCTCGAGGCGCCGGCTGATTTCCTCGAAGCTGCCCTTAAGATAGCAGACGTGCAAGTCTACGCCTTTGGCGAGCTTTTCGCGATAGCTCTGCTTCAACGCCGAACAGCCCAGCACGGCATCCTGATTTTTCGCAGTGCGTTCGAGGAGCGCGGCGTGGATCGCGGCGAGCCACGGCTCGCGGTCGGCGTCGGTGAGAGAAATACCGCGCTTCATTTTTTCGATGTTGGCCGGCGGATGGAAATCATCGGCGTCCAGAAATTTCCAGTGCAATCGCTCGGCAAGAAGTTTGCCGACGGTGGTCTTCCCTGCTCCGGTCACGCCCATCACTAGAATGACCATGCAGAGATATTATCTCCTGCGCGCGTTTTGCGGACGGAGCATTACTTTTCGTGGATCGTTCGATGATTGAAGCGAAGGTTTTCCGCGCCGGTCGCTGCGATTTTCGCGGACGTTGACGCTCAGCGAGTTACGACTTTCGCCGGGGGCGATTTCGCCGGATTTCCACGCGTTCAGGGCTTGACTTCCCTCGGCTCGCAGTTCAGAATTCCGGCATTTCGCTTTAGATTTCGGCCCCCATTCCATCAATCGCAATCTTTTGTGCGGAGCAAACATGGGCGAACCGCGGTCGCGGACCGTGTTGAAAGTCGCTTGATGCACGTCTGGCCGCTGGTTTGCTGAATATCACGCCATAGGACCCTTCTGAGGGCGCTGGCATAACAAACGACTGTGTTAACTGCGCGGCGGGTGGCGAAAGTGCGCAATTTTTTGCACCTTTCGCCCGGCCAATAATCGGCGTGGGCTTTGAAATTAGGCGCTGAAAGTGTGTGCCGAGCGGTGGACGGAGCTGCCAAGCTCAAACCAATCAGGAGTATCAAGATGCGACGGATCGCAAGCCTAGCAATTTTAATTCTGGCCAGCACCTTCAGTGTTGCTGGGCAAGCGGTGAATACCATCAATACGGTGGCGGGCGGAGGGGCGGAGCCGGCCACCGCGACGAGCGCGTACTTGCCGCAGCCCTATGCCGCGGTGCGCGACACGGCGGGGAATACGTATATCTCGGTCCCGACTCTTAACACTGTTTTCAAGGTGACTACGGCGGGAACCTTGAGTGCGTATGCGGGGAACGGATCTAACGGATTCTCGGGCGATGGCGGAGCAGCGACGTCGGCGCAGCTGTCGTATCCGCAAGGGCTCGCGATTGACGGGAACGGGAATCTATTCATTGCGGATAGGTACAACAATCGAATTCGGCGAGTGGATGCGCTGACGCACGTCATCACGACGGTTGCTGGGAGTGAAGATCCATATTCCGGCGGATTTTCCGGAAATGGCGGACCGGCGACGAATGCGCGATTGGACCAGCCGGAAGCGGTGGCGGTTGACAGCAACGGAAATCTCTTCATCGCGGACACTTACAACGGAGTGGTGCGCGAGGTGAACGCGACCACGCAGAATATCAGCACGTATGCCGGCGGAGGAGCGACGTTCGGATGCCCCAGCGGGCCGGCGGCTAACGCGGGATTTAATAACCTCGTGGGAATCGCGGTGGATGGAAGCGGCAATGTGTTCGTCGCCGACCAGAACCTGCAAATTGTTTGCAAGATTACGACCAGTCAGGCCATTTCCACCTACGCCGGGACTCTGAACTCATCCGGCGTTCCAGGGCAACCAAACGGAGACGGCGGGGCGGCGACGGCGGCAAAGCTTTTGCTGCCAACCGGGCTGACGACGGACACCACGGGGAATTTGTACATTGCCGATTCCGGCAATCCCAAGATTCGCAAGGTGGACACCACGGCGAATCACATCATCACGACGGTCGCCGGCATTGGATTGATCTGCACGAACGCGCAGGAGCCTGCGTGCGGCGACGGCGGGGCGGCCACCAGCGCGGAATTCAATTTTCCAGAAGGCGTGTTTTTCGATTCGCTCGGGAATCTGGTGGTGGCGGACACGGATAACATGCGCGTGCGCGCAATCGGGATAGGCACGACTCCGACGATTGCGAACCTCGCGGGCGGCGGGGCCGGCGGAGAGGGCGGAGCCGGAACGAGCGGAATCCTGGGTCTACCGCAGTTCGTGGCGGTGGACAGCAGCGAAAATGTTTACGCTCTGGAGGTCAACGGGGAAAGACTGCGCGAGCTGAACGCTACTACAAAAAATCTGAGCACCTTCGCCGGCGACGGGTATGGCGGAGCCACCATCGATTGCAGCGGCGGCACATGCGGCGCGGCGAACAACGGGGACGGCGGACCGGCAACCCAAGCCCGTTTTGTAAATCCCCAAGGCGTCGTGACAGATTCGTCGGGCAATTTCTACATCCTAGACCCTGCCGCCGAAGTGGTTCGCGTCATCAACACGCAGACGACGCAGATCATCGTGGCTGGCGTAACCATCCAACCGGGTGACATCGCCACGATTGCCGGAAATGGAACGCAGTGCGGGACACCCGGTAATCCAAACACACCGCCGGCATGTGGAGACACTGGCCAGGCGACGAAGGCCAGCTTGTACTATCCCTACTCTTTGGCGGTGGATTCAGCGGGAAATGTTTATATCGGAGATGGCGGTCTGAACACCGTGCGCGTTGTGGACACGAAAGGAACAATCAGCACGTTTGCCGGCACGCCCGGAACTGCGTGCAACACGTACTTGACCACGCAATGTGGAGATAACGGCCCGGCCACGTCAGCGACGCTGAATTTCCCGGCAGGACTCGTCACATTCAATTCGTCCGGCATCACCCAGGTGTACATCGCGGATGCCGGTGACAATGTGATCCGCGTGGTAGATACCGAATCGAATACTATTTCGCCGTTTGCGTTTAATGGTTTGCCCACATTCGGCGGTGACGGCGGGTCGAGTGGCAGTGCGAGCATGGAAGGACCGTCGCAGCTCGCGGTGGATAGCCGGGGAAACTTGTACGTCGGCGGAGGATCCGACAACGTGGTGCGGCGCATTGACGCGGGCGACCTGTCGGTTATCACGGTTGCGGGCGACGTCAACAATCTGGACGGCGGATTTTCCGGCGATGGCGGACCTTCCACGCAGGCCATGATCGGGAATTATGGACTAGCAATTTTCAACACGACGAACCAGACCGATGATCTATTCATCTCCGATTCCGGCAGCAACCGAATCCGGCGGGTGAATTTGGCGCCGGTGGCGGTCCAATCAGGATCGTTTGCGCCGTTCGGTCCTTCTCTCGCGGGAAGCAGCGGTACCTCGTCGCAATTGATGTCTTTCACAAACAACGGGCTGGACGATTTGATATTGACCGTAACGGTCGCGGGAAGCTCGGCGTTCGTACTGCCGGATTCGACCGCGCCGGCCGGACCTTACGTTTTCCAAGTGTCACCGCTGAGTTCGGGCGAGTTTCTAGTCACTTTTAATCCCCCGGTGGGCGCCTCGGGGACGCTGACCGCGACCATTACGGTGAAAACAAACGACGCGGCGCATCCGACATTCAGTTTCCAGGTTACCGGCACGGTGACCCCGGCTGCGACGTTGAACGTAACCATCAACCCTGCCGGCCCAACAGTGCCGGGAAATGTTTACGGCTCCGATTCAACCAGCGGCACGACGATCATTTGTCCGACGAGCGGCTGCACAGCAAGCTATCCGACGGGTTCAACGGTTGAATTGGTGGCCACTCCGAATAATGGCTTTGCATTTCAAGGCTGGAATGTAGGGAACGCACCGGACGCAGCAAGTTGCGCGAGTGACACGACGGGCATTTGTGACTTTACGATCACCATTTCCGGTGAAACGATCGGCGCGAACTTCGCAGTGGCCGTGGCCGGTAGTTACAACATAGCGATCGTTGGCTACGGCAACGGAAGCGGGACGGTCACCAGCACTCCTGCCGGAATCAGTTGCACAGTCACGAATGGCGCCGCCGGGACGACAGGCTGTGCGGCTACGTTTTCTACAGCGAACGCGCCCAAGGGCGTGTTGCTGACGTCCACTGGTACTGCGGCGAACGGCTCCGTCTTCGTTGGATATCTTGGGTTCTGCGCTGCCGGCACGAGCGCCGGAACTTGTACGACCATTCCAAGCACGACTTCAATTGGCGCCGCCTTCAGCGGACCGCCAGTGGCATTTGCGGTGGGGCAAGTGTTCCTGGACGCGGGCAACATGATTTTTGTGCTGGATCCGACTACCGGCAAACCCGTGCAAGTGCTCAAAAACACGTTGGGAACTGGACAGGGAATAACTTTTGATTCCGTGGGAAACCTGTATGTCGCACTGACTTCCGGCTATCTGGGAGTCTTTAACAACAAGGCGGCGGGCCCGACGGCTTTCGGAGATTATACCGCGGACAGTCAGGCGTACTCCGTGGTGATTGACCCGTTTAGCAACGCCCTCGTTGGAGAACAATTCATTACCGGGGACGAGCAGCCGACGCTGCTGCAGTACGCTCCTGGGACGAGTCCGACCGGACCGCCCACCGCGACTTATTATCCTGCCTTCGAATCGTCGAACCCTGCGGCATTCTGGACCGAAGTGCTGGACAGCGGCGACACAGTCGCCTACACGGTAGGCAGCGACACTGTGAAAGTATTCGACCTGGGCGAGCAGATACAGCATCCGGACATCATCCCTAATCCGGCGCTGACGACGGGCGAAGCGCTCTACGCGCTACGCGAGCTCCCGGATGACTCCTTGCTGGTGGCGGCTTCGGACAAAATCATCCACATGAGCCAGAGTGGGAGCATATTGCAAAGCTATAAACCCGGCGGAGGCATCGGCGTGGGCAGCGCCATTTTTCAGAACCTCAATCTGGATCCGGACGGCGTGAGCTTCTGGACCAACGACGCACTTTCAGGGCTCCTGTACAAAATAAATATCGGGAGTGGCGGGGTCGAGAACGGCGGCGGCTTTCAGACGAATCTTGGATTTACCGCGACGGTGCTTTCAAACGGAGTCGGCGGTATAGCCATCTACGGACAACCGCCGTCGGGCGGAGCTGATTTGGCGGTTACGATGACGGCGCCAACGTCGGTGCAGCAGGGCGCCAACATCGTTTACAACCTTACTGTGGTGAATAACGGGCCGTTGGCCGCCACGGGCGTGACGTTGACTGCTTCGATTGCTAATTCCCTGCCGGTCGGCCTCTCTCCCACCAACTGCAGTTCGACGGCCGTAAATGGAAATACGAACATCACCTGCTCGCTAGGAAACATTCCCAGCGGCCAGAGCGTGCCAGCGACCTTCACCATGACGCCCACAGTCACTTCGGGAACGATCGTCGCGACCGCAAGCGTGGCGGGTGCACAGCCGGATCCGAACCTGACCAACAACACGGCGACGGCCAGCACGACTATAAACTCAACTCAAACTTTCACATTGACCGTGACGGAGAGCGGAGCGGGCTCCGGAACAGTTGTGAGCACGAATCCGCCGGACAACATAATGTGTCCCACGACTTGCTCGGCGAGTTTCAACGCCGGCACGGTTGTGACGCTGAGCGCGACGCCCAACAGCGGTTCGGTTTTCTCGGGCTGGAGCGGAGCGTGCACGAACACGTCCGGCACTTGCACGGTGACGATGAGCCAAGCCCAGGGCGTGACGGCGACGTTCGGCACTTCCTCGGGCGGCGGACTTACGTTCTCATCCACCACGCTGCTTGCGGGCGCGGTTACGGTGCCTTATGGCGCGGACATTCAAGTCACGGGCGGGACACCGCCTTACACCTTCGCCGCGACTGGATTGCCTACCGGCTTCTCGATTGATGCAACGGCAAACAGCAATGCCGTCGCGGGGCACGTCCTGAACAACGCTCCCAAGACTGCGGGGACATTCACGTTCAACGTGACGGTGACGGATTCGACGACGCCGACGCCGCTGACCGGCAGCGCGACAGTTTCCTTAACGATCGCGGCGATGCCGGCGAACACGCAGCCTGGATTGCTGAAGGGCCAGTACGCAATGCTGATGCGGGGTTACAACGAAGTGACGGGAGCGGAAGAAGCGATCATCGGAAGCCTGACGTTCGATGGCACCGGAAACATCACAACTGGAGAGTTGGACATTAACTCCACAACGGTCGGAATTCAGTCGGGCGTTGCGGCCACGGGTGTGTACGTGATCGGGTCGGACAACCGCGGAGTGATGAGCATCACTCCCGCGGGCCAGACCACGGGGATCTTCGCGTTCTCGGTGGGCGACGTGATCAACGGCGTGGCGACGAAGGCGGACATGACGTCCTTCACCGACAATACCGGTTCGGGCGATCTCTTCTCTGCCACGCTGCAACTGCAAGACCCGACTTCGTTCAACAACAACGCATTCGCCGGAACGTATATTTACCCGAGCACCGGGCAGGATCCGCAAGGTTTCCGCGCCTCCGAACTTGGCCTCACCACACTGAATAATGCAAATGCCGTCACATCTGGAAGCGCTGATACCAACAACGACGGCTTTGTCGGAACCATCTCCACGATCACCGGGACCTACACAACTCCAGACAGCAACGGCCGTAGCTCGCTTGCGATTACGCTGAACACCACGCCATCCAAGACGGTCGTATACGCAGTCAACGCGAATGAAGCGATTTACATGACGCTCGACGCGCGCGCCACCAATGTCTTGCTGACCGGAACGGCAGTGAAGCAGGTCAGCCCAGGATTATTCTCGAATACTTCGCTGGCGGGGCCGGACGTATTCAGCCTGACGGGCGGCACTGCGGGGGGAACCTCGGCGAATATTGGACTTTTGACGGTGACAGGTGGAACCACTCCCGCTGTAAACGTGACGCTCGATTCGAACGACGGCGGCACCGTGACGATCGGCCAGGCGCTGACGGGAGCTTTATCCATCGCGGCCAACGGACGCGGCACGATGAGTCCGGGCGGGAACAATTTGATTTTTTATCTCACACAACCGGACACCGGTTTCGTGATGGGTACCGACAGCTCGGTTTCTTTCGGGCCGATCGAGCGGCAAACCGGCGCACCGTTCTCCGCCACACCGTTCGCGAACGACAATCTATTTTTTGGATCGCAGGAGCCAGTAACGGGCACCGAAAGCGAATTTTCGGGAATTGCCATGATTGGAGCTTCGAGCAGCTTCACTCCGTTGGACGACGAGACGCACCCTGGCGGCGATCTTTTCTTCGATCAATCCCTGGGCAGCTTCACATACGCCGTGAACGCGTCCGGGCATTTCACCACAACGAGCGCCACACAGGGCAACCTATCCGGCTACATGGTTTCGCCGTACGAAGCAATTTTCCTGGATACGACCGGACCGGCGTCAGACCCAGCGCCTTCGGTGCATCCGCACGTGGTGGTGGCGCAATCCATTCCTCCGCAGGCAATGTCGGGAGTGACGGTGGCGCCGACGAGTTTGACTTTTGCTGCGCAGACTGTGGGGACTACCAGCGCGGCGCTTACCGTGACGGTTACGAACAACGGAACGGCGACTGTGAATTTTACTGGCTTCACGGTGACGGGTACGAATCCCGGAGACTTTGGCGTGCCCTTGCCGAATATGTCGGGCCAGTGCAGCCCGGTGGGTACGCTGGCTGCCGGAGCAAATTGCACGATTGGCGTGTTGTTCACACCGGCGGCTGCAGGAGCGCGCTCGGCCACTTTGAATATTTCGGATACTGTGACGGGAAGTCCGCAGACAGTGGCTTTGAGCGGCACCGGGACGGCTCCTCTGGGGACGATTACGATTTCGCCGACGATGCTGACTTTCGCTTCGCAGACGGTGGGGACTACCAGCGCGACGCAGACAGTGACGGTATCGAATAACGGAAACGTGAACGTCACATTCACCAGCATCGCTACTACCGGCGATTTTTCGGGAGCTACGACGGCGCAGTGCCCGGCTATTGTGGTGGATGCCGCACCGTGCACCTTCCAGATTGCGTTCAAGCCGACGGCGGCAGGCACGCGCACCGGTGCGATTACATTCACCGACAATGCGACGGGCAGCCCGCAGACAGTTACGTTGACGGGAACGGCAGTGAACGGGCCGGCGACTGTGACCGTTTCTCCCACTTCGCTGACGTTTGCATCGCAAACGGTGGGCTCGACTAGTCCGGCGCAGAACGTTACGGTAACCAATACCGGAACCGGGCCCGTGAATTTCACGAGCTTCTCGATCACCGGCGAGAGCAGCGGCAGCTTTGCGCTGGCGAGCAGCGGCACGAGCCCGTGCAATCCCATCGGGACTTTGGCGGCGAACACCAGCTGCACGATCGGAGTGACGTTCACGCCGACGGCTACCGGAGAATTCACCGCGATTCTCAGCATCGCGGACAACGCCACGGGAAGCCCGCAATTGGTTTCGCTGAACGGCACCGGCAACAATTCGCCGGTGATCATTACGATTCCTCCAGGAGGATCCGCGACTGGGACCGCTACACCTGGAGGCACGGCGTATTTCGGATTACAAATCACCGGAGCGCCGGGCGTGACTGGGACGGTGCAATTCGGTTGCACGCCATCTTCGCCGACGATTTCGTGCAACGTAATTCCCAGCTCGATTGTGCTGACGGGCAAGCCGATTGAGATTGCATTCGGGGTTCAGACGTATTGCACGGGCGCGACAAACGCTGGATTCGCGCCAAGCGCACCGGGAAGCTGGCCTGCGGGCGGGATCGCGCTGCTGCTTTTGTCGCTCGGTCTGGGTGGCCTCGCGTGGGCGATGCAGCGGAACCGGCGCGTGGCGTTGACGTTTGCGGTGCTGATGCTCGTCGCGCTGGGCACCGCCGCGTGCGGCAGCCTCGCGAAAGGCCCGAACGGAGCGACGCCGCCGGGCACCTACAGCCTGACGCTAACAACTACGTTCAATGGTCAGACACAAACCATGCCGAACTTCCTGACGCTCGTCGTGCAGTAGGTGTTGCGGGCGACACAGTGGCGGCCAAGACAGCGAACAGAGGCGCCTAGAAATAGCCCCTTTGATATCAGTGTGTTATGTGAGGGCTTGGTTCAAAGCGATACAGCAACACCGGCGAAGTACTACAGATTTCGCTGTATGGCCCTCGTAGTTACGCCGACATATAGTCCGCGGCACGTATCCATGCGGAATGTATCAGGATACGCCGGGTCCGAATCCTAAGGAGACAACTCACATGTCCATTCTGGCCTGGATCTTCCTGGGGCTGATTGCCGGGTTCATCGGCAGCAAGATCGTCAATAAGAGCGGCGAAGGCATTGTGTTGGATATCGTGCTTGGGATTATCGGCGCGGTCGTCGGTGGATGGCTGTTCAATCGCTTCGGAGCTTCGGGCGTCACCGGAGTGAATCTGTACAGCCTGTTGGTGGCAGTGATCGGCGCCGTTATTTTACTGGTGGTATATCACGCGATTCGCCGCATGGCATAATTGAGTCGCCAGGTGTGGTATGAAAGCACTGGTTTCAACAAATCCTCAGGCCCTACGCGTGCCCAAGCTGTGCCCTCGTTGCGGAAGCAAGTACGTGCATCGTTCACACCGTCACGGGGTGGTTGATCTGGTATTTCGTGCGGTGCTGCTGCGCCCCTTTCGCTGCGAAGATTGCGACGGGCGCTTCTACCGGCGAGCGAGCTAGAGGCACACACCCGAACTGAGGCGCGAGTTCATGAGTGGTGCGGTGCCGCGCGTCTTGAATGATTAAGCGTGGGCCGCGTATTCCGTTCGACCCGCGCAGCTTGAGTGCGGGCATTTGCAATCCAAGTCCGCCATTTCTTCCATCGCTTCGCACTGCGGGCTGCAATACTTCTCCGAAGTGACCTCACAAGTACAAACGGGGTGCGCGCATTTCTTGCTCTCGTCGGCCATTGCTAATTCTCCTTTTTCTCCCGCCGAAAGCGCGAGTGTAGCCAATAACAGCGTGCTTATCCATACTTGATTTCCAGCAACTCCGCGCGGGAATGGCCGCAGCAGCGTGCGGATAATTTTTCGTTTCTTTTGAAACGAGGACGAACTAATCTGTCGGCCCACTATCTCGGGTCTGGAGCCGGCGCCTCGCCCTCCTGCCTGCCGAATAAGGAGACGCCGGACCAATGACGATTCGGGACATCTTGTTCGGCAAGCCGCTCCCTACCTGGGACGAGCGCGCGGAAGAACTCGGCACCGGCACCGGGATACCGATCTTCGGTCTCGATGCGCTCAGTTCAGCGGCGTATGGCCCGGAAGCGGCGCTCACCCTGCTGATTCCGCTGGGCGCGGCCGGAATCGCTTACATCGTCCCGATCAGCGCCAGCATTATCGTTCTGCTGGCCATTGTGTTTTTTTCCTACCGGCAGACGATTGCAGCATATCCGGGCGGTGGCGGTTCTTATACGGTTGCTTCGGAAAACCTCGGCCCGTTTGCGGGACTGCTCGCCGCCGCGGCGCTGATGATTGACTACATCCTGACGGTGGCGGTGGGAATTTCCGCCGGGGTGGGCGCGCTGGTTTCCGCGTGGCCCCAGTTGCTTCCGCATACTTTGGTGCTCTGCCTGCTGATTTTGGTGTTTATCACGGTGATTAATTTGCGGGGGATGCGCCAGGCCGGGATTTTCTTTATGGTTCCAACATACATTTTCATCGGCAGTTTGCTGGCGACGGTCGGTTGGGGCGTGTTCAAGGCAGTCGTCGCCGGGGGCCATCCGGTAGCGATGCAGATGCCGCCGCCGGCCGCGCATCCGATCGTGGCGGCCGCGGGTGCGTGGCTGCTGCTGCAATCGTTTGCGAGCGGCTGCACGGCGATGACAGGCGTCGAAGCAGTGAGCAACGGCGTGCGCGCGTTTCGCGAGCCGAAAGCGCAAACCGCGCAACGAACGTTGACTGCGATTATCGCGCTCTTGATTCTGATGCTGGGCGGAATTGCGTATCTGGTTCGCGCGTATGGCATCGCCGCCACCGATCCGGGACTTGCGGGCTATCAAAGCGTGCTTTCGATGATTGTGGCCGCCGTAGCCGGGCGCGGGCCTTTTTACTACATCACGATCGGGTCCGTGCTGGTGGTGCTTTGCCTATCGGCGAATACGGCCTTCGCGGATTTTCCGCGGCTGTGCCGGGCGATTGCGCTGAACGGATATTTGCCGGACGGTTTCCGATTGCGCGGAAGGCGCCTGGTGTACTCCTGGGGCGTCTACGTGCTGGCCATGTTGTCCGCTGTGCTGCTGGTCTTTTTCGGCGGCGTGACCAATCGCCTGATTCCGCTTTATGCAGTGGGAGCGTTTCTGGCATTCACGCTTTCGCAAGCCGGAATGGTGGCGCATTGGCGGCGGGTGCGCGGTCCGGGCTCGGGAAGATTCATGCTCGTCAACGCCACGGGAGCGATCGCGACGGGAATCACCACGGCGATCGTGCTGGTGGCCAAATTCGTAGACGGCGCGTGGATGACGGCGCTGCTGATTCCGGCGCTGCTGATGCTGATGATGGCAGTACATCGTTACATTGGGCGCGTGGCGAAAGAGTTGGAATGCCCTCATGCTCTGAACGTGGGAGGGCTGCACCCGCCGCTGGTGATTCTGCCGGTGCAGCAATGGGGCATGCTGACGCAGAAGGCGCTGCAGGTGGCGCTTACGATTTCGCCCGATGTGCAGGCGGTGCACGTTTGCGGCGACGGAGACGCGCAGACGTTGCAAGAGCACTGGGCGCAGTTGGTAGCCGATCCCGCCAAGCAGGCGGGATTTACGGCGATGAAGCTGGTGATGCTGGATTCGCCCTACCGCTTCGTGATTGTGCCGATCGTTGATTACGTGCTAAAGGTGCAGCAGGAAAATCCCGGGCGCCGGATTGCGGTGGTGATTCCGGAAATGATCGAGAGCCACTGGTGGCATTATTTTCTGCAAAACAACCGGGCGGAATTGCTGAAGGCGCTGCTGCTCTTGAAGGGAAACAAGCGGATTATTCTGGTGAATGTGCCGTGGTATTTGAAGGCTTGAGGACGACACGCATATCCTCGAAGGCCGGGAACTTGCGGAGAAGGGGCACAGCCCACCTGCGGCGGATTTTCGACAAGCGACGTTTCGACCTCAAACTTCAAATTCAAGTGCGAAGAGCCGGCGGGACGGCGGCGCTGCTAACTTCTACTTCGCCTCGCGCAGGAAACGGGCTGCTTCTTCGGGCGGCGTGGGATTGATGTAGAAACCGGTTCCCCACTCGAAGCCCGCTACCTTCGTCAGCTTGGGCATCATTTCGATGTGCCAATGATAGTGATCGTTGATTTCCTCGCCGATGGGCGAGGTGTGGATCACGTAGTTGTACGAAGGAAATGCCAACGCGGAATCGAGGCGAGCCAGAAAATCGCGCAACACGCGCGCGAGGCTGGCGTAATACGGCGCTGGCATATTTTCGAACGCCGAGCTGTGTTGGCGCGGTAGGATCCACGTTTCGAACGGGAATCGCGGAGCGTATGGCGCGAGCGCGATGAAATGCTCGTTTTCCAGGATCATGCGCGATTTCGTCTCGATTTCCTGGCGGATCATGTCGCAGAAAATGCAGCGCTCTTTTTCGTCGTAGTAGCGCTTGGAGCTGTCCACTTCTTCGCGGACGCGCTTGGGAACGATCGGCAGAGCGATCAATTGCGAATGCGTGTGTTCGAGCGAGGCGCCGGCGGGCTCACCGTGATTTTTGAAGAGCAGGATGTAACGGAAGCGGCGGTCGTTCTTCAGGTCCAGCATGCGGTCGCGATAGGCCCAGAAAACTTCTTCCACGCCTTTTTCATTCATGGTCGCGAGCGTGTTCTTGTGATCGGGAGTTTCGATGATCACTTCGTGCGCGCCGATCCCGTTCATGCGGTCGAAAAGGCCTTCGCCTTCGCGGTCGAGGCCACCTTCGATGCCCAGCGCGGGAAACTTGTTGGGGACAACGCGGACGGTCCAGCCGGGCGTGTCCTTGCCGCTGCCATTGCGGCCATAGGCGAGAATTTCCGGCGGCGTCTTGCCTTCGTTGCCGGGGCAGAAGGGGCAATTCGGCGAGCCTTTGATCTGCACGCTTTCGCGGACGAAATCCAGGGGCCGCTTGCTGCGGTCGCTGGAGATGATGACCCAGCGGCCCGTGATGGGATCCTTGCGAAGCTCCGGCAAACGTTTTCCTCCCCGAGCCGAATATTGCCCTATTTTAGGGCACTGACGGCGGCAATTTCCGCGTCTTCCGCTGCTTTTATTCTACTACCGTGCGGGACTGCTGAAGCGCTTCAATTGGAGGGGCGCTGACTTTTTCACACGCCGGCGGCGCGGTTCGGGATTTAGTTGCGCTCGGCGTTGAACGCGCCTTTGTGCAGGCGTACCAGAGGCTTGGTGCCCGGGCGCGTTTCGATCGCTAGAACATCGAAGCGGCAGTCGGCACTTTCGATGTGGCGAGCGCGCAGAAATTGCCGGGCCATGCGCGAAACGTTGCGCCGCTTTTCCCAGTTCACGGCGTCTTCAGGAGTGCGCTGGATTGTCTGCGGCGATTTTGAGTTGGGTGCCGCTCCGGCGGCTTCCGGCATCGTGCGGGTTTTCACTTCGACGAAGGCCAGCACGGAGCCGTCGTAGCCGACCATGTCAATTTCACCTTTGATTCCATGCGCCGTGAAATTGCGCGCGATCAGAGTGTATCCGTGGCGGCGCAGATACCAGTAGGCGTACGTTTCACCACGTACGCCGGTCTGGCGCGCGCGCAGCTTGGCGGAAAGTTCTGCGTCAGGTGACGCGCCAGCGGCGGGAGGTGTGCTCAACCCCTTGCGGGCGCCAAAATCAACAATCGAGAAAATCAACCTTGCAAACATGCAAATCCAGCGATGCGGCTTTTCGGCCGCTCAAATAACTAAAACGTATGGGTGCACACCGTTACTTGATTACTTCCAGATCCCATTGCACCCTTTTACCGCGAAAGACGAACGAAAGATAGTACTCCCAAAATTTTCGGAACCACCGGAAGTGGTTGACCATAAATTCCAGGCCCAGCGCGCGCCACAGGCGCAGCATTTCCACGCGCACCCGCCGCTCACGAAAATTTGCCGGAGCGTAGTAATCGTATTCGGCCGGCTTATCACTGAAAAACCACAGCGAGAAACTGGAAAGATGCCAACGGTGCGCGGGACTGCAATAGGACGCGTGATCCGTGTAGTGCGGGGTGATGATGGTGACTCGCGCGCCCGGCTTAGCGACGCGGTGAACTTCCGCCAGCACCCGAAAAATATTGTCCACCTCTTCGATGATGTGCACCAGGCGGACCTGCGCGAAACTGCTGTCGCGAAACGGAAGTGTTTTTTCCCAGTCGCATAGCACGTCGGCCTGCCCCGCCGCGCTCATATCAATGCCCAAAGAGCCTGGAAATTTCTTGCGACCGCAGCCGATGTCCAGAATTTCCGGCAGGGAGTTCACGAGACGGCCTCGAAGCTGAATTCGCAGCAGCCGCCGGGCATGACTACATTCATTTCTTTCGGCCCCCAATCCACATCATCGGCGTCCACTCGCCCTCAGTGTCGAGGACTTCCAGTCCCGCCGCGGCACATTGCCGCCCCGCTTCGTCCGGGCGGATCGAACGGCCCTGCCAGGTATCCAGATAGCGCAGGCGGACAAATGGCATTCGGCCGCGCCGGCCTTTTCCCTCGCGACTGTGATCTGGAAATCCCGCTTCGAGCATCAGGCGTCCGAGAGGCAGGGTCCAAAGCCCTTTCATGTGCAGACGAAAAATTCCGCCGGGCCGCAGAACTCGCGCCGTTTCCCGAAAATAATTGAAGATGGCCTGTTGGTCCGGCACATGCTGGAACACGGCAAAGGACCAGACGAAATCCACGCTGTGGTCGGCGACGCCGGCGAGGTCTCCGCCGGAAACGGCGTGAAATTCCGCGCGCGGGAAATTATAGGACGAAGCTTTATGAATCATTTCGGGGGAGACGTCCACGCCGATGTAGCGGGCGAAATCCTGTGACATCCAGCGCGCGATGCGCCCGATGCCGCAGCCGATTTCGAGCGCGACTTTATCGCGCGGATCGAAATTCATTTTTTTCAAAAATGTCGGCACGTAGCGGTCATAGTCGGCTTTGCCGGACGCGAAGAAGGCGTCCTCTTCATTGGGAACGTCCGGCCAATTGATGTAGGCGCGCGCGTCATCGCGGGCGCGAGCGTCCCAGTCGCGGCGGATACTATCGAGCCAGGGTTTGGCCGGCTGTGGTGATGCGTTCGTCATTCCGTGCCCCGCTGCCGGTAGGCCGCTGAAAGATGCGTAAAGGCAACACTGCGCTGTGATGCTGAACTGCCCGCTCCGATCCGAGATTCGTGGGACGAAGCTGCTGCTAGAATATCTTCTCGTGTGTAAAGCGTGCGGGAGCGGGTCACTTGATGACCTCAAAGGTGAATTGCATCAGTTTGCCGCGAATCACGAAGCTCAAATAGTGCTCCCAAAACTGGCGAAACACCTTGCTGTGATTCACCAGGAATTCAAAACCCAGCGCGCGCCACAAACGCAGCAGCGAAACGTAGTTTCTTTTTTCGCGCATGCGCACTTTGGTGTACCACATATCGCGCCCATGCATTCCGCCGGGATAAAAGTAGAGAAACGAGTAGGTGTTTAGATGCCAGCGGTGAGTGGGGTCGCGAAACGAACTGTAATCGGTGTAATGCGGCGTGGCGATGAAAATGGTGCCGCCGGGCTTGGTGACGCGATGAAATTCCTCCATGGTGGCGATGATATCCGCGACGTGCTCGATGATATGTTCGGCGCGCAGATGGTCGAAGGAATCGTCGCGAAACGGCAGGCCGCCGCGGTCCAGATGGCAGATTACGTCGGCGGCGGTGGAGGGGTTCATATCCAGGCCGATTGAGCCGGGATATTTTGTGGGACCGCAGCCTACGTCCAAAATACGGGGCAAATCGCCTCCTGCGTGGAATTCTTCAATACGCGATTCGCACAATTCGAGCGCGCGAATCGTTGTATGCGTCAAAGAAAATAGCACAGGCCTGCGGTTGCAAGCCTGTGCTATTTGCGATGCCTAAGGGTTGTGTAGCGGCGGTCTTCAGACCGCCATCGTCCGCGCGGCAACATCGATGGCGCACTAAAGTGCGCCGCTACAGCGTCAAAGGCAGCGGCAAGGCCAACTTCAAAGGCTAAGAGCGGGCGAGACGCCTGCCTGACGGCAGTCAGGCCGGCGCTACAGACGTTTACAACGCGCGTTCGACTTCGCTGAGACACGCGTCGAGAGTGCTGATTGCGAAGCGGGCTTGCTCTTCGTCAATTACGAGCGGCGGAGCGAGACGCAACGAATTTTCTCCTGCGCCGAGAATCAGCAAGCCCTTGTGGAACGCCATTTCGACGATGCGATTGCGCAGGTCCGGAGCCTTTTCCTTGGTCTTCTGATCGCGCACCAGTTCGATGCCGATCATCAGGCCCTTGCCGCGAACTTCGCCGACGATTTTGTGGCGTTCGCGCCAATCGGCGGTGAGCGAGAAAATCAGTTCGCCCATGCGCGCGGCGTTGGCGTTGTATTCGCGCTCGAGCAGGTCAATGGTCGCGAGCGATGCAGCGATCGCCACGGGATTGCCGCCGAACGTCGAGGCGTGCGCGCCCGGTTTCCAGTTCATAACGCTCGCGCGCGTGATAATGGCGCTGAGCGGCATGCCGGAAGCGATGCCTTTCGCCGAGCAGATGATGTCCGGCTCGATGCCGGCGTGCTCGGAAGCCCACCATTTGCCGGTGCGGCCCATGCCGGATTGCACTTCGTCGGCGATCAGCAGGATGCCGTGCTTGCGGCAGAGAGCTTGCAGACCTTGCAGGAATTCTTTCGGCGCCGCGAGATAGCCGCCTTCTCCCTGAATCGGCTCGACAATGATGCCGGCGACGTCTTCGGGGTCCACGATACGCTTGAAGAGTTCGTTTTCGATGTAGCCGAGCGCATCGGCGGAGGCGTTTGCGGGATTATTGCCGAACGTGCCGCGATAGGAATTCGGATAGTGCGCGTGAAAAACGCCGGCAAGCAGCGGACCAAAATGTTTGCGCTGCACGGCTTTGCTGGCGGTTAACGACAACGCGCCCATCGTGCGTCCATGGAAGCTGCCGTAGAAAGCGATGAGCTTGTCGCGCTTGGTGTGGTAGCGCGCGAGCTTGATCGCGGCTTCGGTGGCTTCGGTGCCGGAATTGCCGAAGTAAACGCGCTTGGCTTCCTTCCCGGGCGCTAGCGCGGCGAGCCTTTCCGCGAGGACGACCAGATTGGGATAGTAAAAATCCGTGCCGGACATGTGAATCAGTTCGGCGGCTTGCTTCTGGATGGCAGCGACGACTTCGGGATGGCAATGGCCGGTGGAAACGACGGCGATGCCGGCGGCGAAATCGAGGAAAATGTTGCCGTCCACGTCTTCCACCATGGCGCCGCGGCCGCTCTTGGCGACCAGCGGATAATCGCGCGTATAGGAAGGCGAAAGAACCGCGTGATCCCGGGCTACAAGGGCTTTGGCTTGCGGTCCGGGAAGCGCGGTGATGAGATGCGGCAACTTCGCGGCGGTCCGGGCGTCCAGTCTCTTTTCAATTTTCTTATCAATTTTCTTGTCAATCTTCGTGTCTACAGCTTGCATAGCTTCCTCCAGAAATGGAATGTGGGCTCAGCGCGCACACTGGTTTCCGCCAGGGGTGTGCTGAAAACGCAAAGTTGGAGGGGCTTACTTAGTCAACGCCGTAGAGGTTCGGGCGCTCGTGAGAGGGCTGGCTGTGCAGCGAGAGATCGTTTTTTGCGGAGATGGTCATTTGTACTTCCAGCGGACACTGCCGTCACGCGTATCTTCCACAATGATACCAGAATCGGCGAGCTTCTGCCGGATTTCATCGGAGCGTTTGAAATCGCGGCGCTTTTTGGCGGCGTTGCGCTCGGCGATCAGGGCTTCGACCTCTTCGGCGGTCAAACGCGGTTTTGCGTCGCCGAAGCCGAGCAGACGCAGCTTTTCTTCGTCGTCATCTTTGAGCACGGCCAGGATCGCGTCGAATTTCTCCATCGCGGCGACCATGGGCGGCGCATCCTGCTGCAGAAATTCGCCGCGATCCATCGCCGTATTGACGTCGCGTACAAGGTCGAAGATTGAGGCCAGCGCGACGGCGGTGTTTAGATCATCCGCGAGGCCGGCGTCAAAATCGGCCAAGGCCTGTCGGGCGCGTTCTTCCATTTTTGGATTGGTACCCCCGGAGAATTGTTCGTTCTTCAGGCGCGCGACGAAATTGCGCAGCCTCTCGACGGAATTTTCGGCTTGCTTCAGGCTGTCTGCCGTGAAATTCAGCTGGCGGCGATACGGGACCGAGAGTAGCAGGTAACGGATGGACGACGGCTTTGCGCCTTTGGCGAAAAGATCGCGCAGGGTGAAGAAGTTTCCGAGCGACTTCGACATTTTCTCGCCGTCAATGATCAGGTGCTCGGCGTGCAGCCACAGATTGGCGAAGGGATGCCCGGTGGCGGCTTCGCTTTCGGCGATTTCGTTTTCGTGATGCGGGAAAGCCAGATCAATGCCGCCGGTGTGAATATCCAGCGTTTCGCCCAGGTATTTCATGGCCATCGCGGAGCATTCGATGTGCCAGCCGGGTCGGCCCGGGCCGATGCGCGTGTCCCAGAAATGCTCGCCGGGTTTGGGCGCTTTCCACAGGGCGAAATCGCGTGCGTCGTCTTTTTCGTAGCGGTCGTTATCCACGCGCGCGCCGGCTTTCATCCCCGTCAGATCTATTTTCGAGAGCTTGCCGTAGGACGGAAATTTTGAGATGCGGTAATAAACCGAGCCTTCGCTTGCGTAGGTGATGCCCTTCTCCTGCAGGCGGATGATCAGGTCCACCATATCTTCGATGTGATCGGTGGCGCGCACGATTTCCTCGGGCATCTCGAGGTTCAGCGCTTTCATGTCGTCGAGGAACGCCTGAATGTATTTTTCGGTGTAGTCGCGGATGGATTCGCTGGCAGCGGCGGCATTCTGGATAATGCGGTCGTCCACGTCGGTGAGGTTCATCACTTGCAGGACGGAAAGGCCACGAGAATGCAGGAATCGACGCAGGATGTCTTGAAAAACGAAGGTGCGGAAGTTCCCGATGTGGGCGTAGTCGTAGACGGTGGGGCCGCAGGTGTAGATGCGGACTTCGCCCTTGTGGAGCGGCTGCAGAGGTTCCAGGCGGTCGCTCAGCGTGTTGTGCAAGAGAATGTCAGTCATTTGGGCGCAATCCAAAACGGTGATTGTAGCTGAGGCGGTGGCTGGCGGCAAACGGCGGCCTTCTGGGCCGCTGACCAAAAGCCAACCGTAGCAATCAGTTCCGGGACTTTCCTGCCGCGTGGGAGTCCCGGTACCGTACCGCGTGTGCAGAATGTGCGTGTAGTACCCATAGGCCAAAAGTACCATTTTCAAAAGCATGTGCTCAGTTAGTCTACAGTCAGGTTGAGGGCACTTTGCCGGGATTCGGAAGCTTGGCGAGAATGGGGATGCTTATGAGGACTGTAATTCTTTCGGCGATTGTTTTGCTTTTCGCGGGTACGGCTCACGCGCAGCTGTTGGGAGGGGTGATCAACACGGGTGGCAGTTCGATCAATCATGCCGCAAGCTTGAATTCGCAGGTCAGCACGACAACAACTTCCGGCGATGCTCCCGCTATTTCGGATGTCGTCGTGAACAGGAATTCGAAGAATCCCGGTGAGTTTGTCCCGTCGAAATTCTCAACTTACCAGGTCGTGCTGGCGGAGGCGAAACTGGAGGCGGCGTTGCGACCGCTAACAATTGCCGAAGCCGCGCGCATGGAACGAGAGCGCCGGAGCAAGTCGAAGGACGCAAACGTGGTTCAGCTCGACGAAGATGCCCAGGGCAAGCTGGTGATCGCGCAAACGAAGAAGTAGCGACGTCCGGAAAAGATCCCCGCTTTTCTTAGGGAAGCAATTCAACGCGGCGGCTGATGATGGAGCGGTCGCCCCTGCCGTACGGCACTGCCGTAAGCGGACGAGCCTTCAACAGAAATAAGCCCTCGAGCGGAAGCGAGTACGTTGCGTCTAGCGCATATACTTCCACCGCCTTGCCCGCGGGAAGCGCAAAACGCAGTTCAACTCCCTTTGCAGGTATTGCGGAAAAATGAAAGACGTACCAGCCGTTCACTCGTCTGCGGAACTTTACCGATTCTGGCGTTAGCGCTTCGTTCTCCGCGCTGACAGATTCAATCCCCGAATCCGGTGGAAAAAGCACTGCCGCTTCGGGAGCGCCGCGTTCGGAACGCAGCAGCGCGTGATACATGCGTTTTCCCCCTGCGGCAGAAAGCTCCAGAATCGTGAATGTGGGCGGCGGAAGATCGAGGTGCGGCGCGCTGACGACGAATGAGGGTTCGGCGATCCACGGATACGGACCGGCTTCCTGCCGGCGAAAGTTTGTGGCGAGGCCGAGCGACTCGGGCAAGCGGCCCGAAGCCGGATATACCACCCATTGCGACCGGCCAGAATCCGCTTCCTGAACGTATTCCAGATTTACGTGCTCCGGCGACTTCGCCGAGAATACCGGCGCGACGATGGCTGCGAATGAGGCAATCACCGTCGCGACAGCGGCGAGCACAGGCATCGCCACCACGGAAACCCCACGCGGGCGATTGCGATAGGCGCACAGTGGAGCGAACGGAGTGCAAAGCAAGCCAACGAGCAGCGCAATTCCCGGAAGCGCGGGGTTGCCAAAGCTTTGATACAGCAACAACGCCGGCACAAATCCGAGCGTAGCGCCGACAGCCAGCGGCAGCACCGCCGCTAAAGTCGCCGCGCGCGACGAATTTTGCGGGCGGAATACGAGCAGCAACCCTGCCATGGCTGCGGCGCACGTCGCCGCTTGCAAGATATAGCCGACGGCCGCATAGCGCGAAGCGATCGCGACGCCAAATACAGCCCACCACGTCCAGACGCCCGCCCACATCCCCAAAAATCCGGCGCGGCTCGAGAAGCGGATCGAGAGCAGTGAAACGACCACAATTGCCAGCGACCAAAAGGAAACCTGTGCCGGAATCGGATGCGCCACCCACGGACTGGCGGTGGCGCCTGCATGGCGAAGAATAAAGCCGAGCGCGAGCGCCAATACGCCGACCGCCAGCATTGTCACGAACCACGCGATCAAGCCCCAGAGAAATTCCGGACCCGTGAGGCGCCTCTTGTAAATCAGCCAGGCGATTTCCAGAAACAGCAGTAGCGCGGACAAAAGAGCAAGCTTGAGCGTCCATCTGGCCGGCCACCAAAAAACAAAGCGGCCGAAGATGTCGAAATAGACGGCCGCAGTGCGCGGGGGATTTGAGATATCGCGGTTGGCGAATGCTTCGAGCGAACTGAGGGCGTTGTCTCCTTGATGCTGAAGCGTGGAAGTATCTGCGTTTGCGAAATTATCGAGTGGCGTGTGGTGGTGCACCACGCCGCCGATATTGGCGAAGTTTACGCCCTGAAATCCCGCGGCTTTGAAGATAGTGAAATCTGTGTCGTTGGGAAATCGTTTGTAGGCTTCGTAAAAGATCGAGCTGGTTGCAGGACGTGCCGCGCGCGACGCATAAGCGCGCAGCGCCCACTCATTCGCATCGCCTGTTTCAAACATCAGGCTGGGTCCGGTGGTCCCGCGGCTATCCACATTCACCGCCACGCGAACTTCTTTAGCCCACGGATGCTGGTTGACAAAAACGCGAGCGCCGAGCAGACCGGCTTCCTCGCCGTCGTCCACCAGAAAGATGATTGAATGTTTCGGCAGCGGCAGGGATTTGAACGCGCGGGCGCATTCGAGCACGGCGGCGGCACCGGCGCCATCGTCGAACGCCCCAGGGCCGGCCGCCACCGAATCGTAATGGGCGGCCATCAGTACGGCGTCGCCTGGCTCGCTGCCGTCCAGGCGCGCGACCACGTTGTTCACGGTGGCGCAATCGCCTCGTTCGTCGCAGGCGAATCCTTGCTGCACCGAAGGCTGGTAACCCAGCCTGGTGAATTCGTCCATTACCCGGCCGCGAACCACGTCGTTTTGGGGACTGCCGGTGGGGTGGGGTATGCCGTCGCCAACCAGGCGATAAAGGATCGCCCGGGCCCGTTCGGCGGAGAATTCTGTGAGACTAGCCGTGAGGGGCCGGGGCGCAGGGGGGCGCAATCCTTCCAGAGAAAGGAAGAGGATTAGGGCCAAGATGGCAATCGCGGACAAAATGCTGCCGGAGCTCTGGGTAGCGTCCTGCTGCAATCATGCCTCCACGCCGGGCCATCGTAGGCCGCGGGGGTTGTTAAGTCAATCTGCAAGCATCAGTTAGTGGAAACGCCGCCAATGCGAATTGGCCTGGATTTCGCCTCGAGGGGCCGTTCGCGGATCGGTTGCGGTCAATCGGAAGTGGAGTACAGCGGGGTGTGCCATGTCGGCCCGCCGCCGCTACAGAATGTGCATCTTGGGACAAAGGTAGCGTAAATTTTTGTGTGTAGATTTGGCTTGGAAGCAAAAAAGAAGGGTGTACATCTTCTTGGAGCGCCAACTCACAAGGAGGAGGTACACCCGATGCGAGAACTGGAAGTTCTCAGCAATGGCCATCTTAAGCTGGACTTTGCGGAGTGGAAAGAGTTCTTTGACCAGGAACTGGGGGAATGGGTGCGCAGCCAGGTGAAGCGCATGATCGAGCAGGCCCTGGAAGCCGAACGCGATTATCACTTGCAGCTGGGCTATTACGAACACAGCCCAGAATTTCGCATGGATTACCGCAACGGCTATCGGCTGCGGGATTTAGCCACGCAGTTGGGTTTGTTGCGGCGTTTGCGAGTTCCGCGCACGCGGCGCCGCTACCGCAGCCAGTTTTTGCCGCGTTATAAGCGGGCGCAACCGGCGGTGCACGAACTGGTGCGACAGGCTTTTCTGCGGGGGATTTCCACTCGCCAGGTGGGCGCGGTGCTGGAGCCGGTGTTGGGCGAAGCGTATTCGGCGCAGACGGTTTCCAACCTGACGCGCGAACTGAGCCGAGCGGCCGAGCAGTTTCACCGGCGCCCGCTGCGCGCCGATTATCTGTATTTGTTTCTGGACGGCGTGGTTTTGAAAGTGCGCGACGCGGGCCGTAAAGTGCGCCGCCGGGTGGTGTTGGTGGCTTATGGAATCACCGCGCAAGGACGGCGCGAAGTCATCGCTTATCAGTTTGCCCACAACGGAGAGAGTGAAGCGTGCTGGACGGAATTTCTGCAGGATTTATATCAGCGCGGACTGCAAGGCCAGCACTTGCGGCTGATCGTCAGCGATGGCGGCAAGGGGCTGGCGGCCGCGCTGCCGCTGGTGTTTCCGCGCGTGGCGGTGCAGCTGTGCTGGGCGCACAAGTTGCGCAACATCGCCGACAAGGTGCGGCGCAGCGAAGGCAGTTGCGTGGCGCAAGCCGCCGGAATGTACCGGGCCCAGAATCGCGCGCAGGCGCAGCGGGCCTTCCGGCAGTGGAAACGCAACTGGGAGCAGCGCCGCCCCCAAGCCGTGGCTTGCGTGGAACGCGATCTGGAGCGCTTGCTGAGTTTTTACGATGTGCCGGAGCACCACTGGAAGAAAGTGCGCACCACCAACGTGATCGAGCGGTCTTTTCGGGAAGTACGCCGGCGCACCCGGCCGATGTCCAGCTTCGCCAATCCCGGCAGCTGCGACCGCATCGTCTTTGGCGTCATCAGTCACCTAAACCGCTCCTGGGAGAAAAAACCCTTCAAAGAATTTACACACAATCCTTGACGCTACCTGGGACAAATGCATGCTTTACACCGCTCGCTTGCCATGCTACTTTTTATTCCCGTAACCGCCGTCCCGGTAAGCGCCAGGCGGAAGGGCCATTGAGTCGACCCTCCAGCGTTTTTGTCTCGAAATACCTCCGACGAAAGATCGATAAATTGACGCTTCTTCGCGCTGCGAAGCCGAGGGAGCGAACTGTGCGAGGAAACTGGTGCTGAAACTGCGTAAGGTCGAGCTGTCGGGGTTTAAGTCGTTCTGTGAGAAGACGCCTATCACGTTCAGCGGCACGGGGATCACCTGCATTGTGGGTCCCAACGGCTGCGGCAAATCGAATGTGGTGGATGCGATCTCCTGGGTACTGGGCGAGCAAAGCCACAAGATGCTGCGCGCCGAGCGGATGTCCGACTGCATTTTCAACGGCACGGCGAAACGGCCGCCGATGGGATTGTCCGAAGTTACTTTGACGCTGGTGGATCCGGATCTGGTGAAAGCCGTGGCGCAGGTGATGCACGCGCCAGAAGAGAATGCGGCGCCCGCTGAGACGGCTGGGCCGATGATCGTGGAGAATCCGCCCGAGCCCGAAACGAAAGTGGTGGATGGTTTCGTCGAGATGGTTGCGGATGAAACCGCCGCCGATGGAAACGCGGGCGCGGCAGCGGAAGCGAGTGAGGCTGGGAAAGGCAAGCCGTGGAAAAAACGCGGCGCGGAAAAACCGGCGATTGCTTTGAAACCGGGAGAAGTTGTGGTGGGCCGCCGCCTGTACCGTTCGGGGCAAAGCGAATACCTGATCAACGGGCGCGTAGCGCGCCTGCGCGACGTGCAAGAACTTTTCATGGGCCTGGGACTTGGTCCCGATAGCTACGCCATCATCGAACAAGGCCGGATCGGCCAGATTCTGAATTCGAAGCCGATGGATCGCCGCGCGATCATCGAAGAAGCCGCCGGAATTACGATGTACAAGACAAAGCGGCGATTGGCGGAAGCGAAGCTGGAAGCGTCCAAGGTCAATTTGTCGCGCGTGCACGACATTCTGGTCGAAGTAGAAAAGCAGTTGGCTTCACTGAAGCGCCAGGCGTCCAAGGCGCGGCGTTATGCCGAGCTGCGCGAACAGATGCGTGAATTGCTACGCAGTGTGTTGGCGAGCAAGGCCGAGCATCTCGATATCGAAGCGGCGCGGCTGGAAAATCTGCTGCGCGAAATGGACGCGGCCGAAGCGCGCGAAGCGAGTTCCGTGCATGAACTGGAATTCGAGCAGGAACGGCTGAGCAATCGCAGCTACGAGCTCGACGGCGAGCTGCGGCAAATCCAGAATTTGCTGGGACAGACCGTGCTCGACCTCGATCGAGCGGAAAACCGGATTACTTTTAATCGCGAGCAAACCGCGCAGATCGAATCACGAGCGATGCGCCTGGCGGTGGAAACGGAAGTGGCGGAGCGCCAGGTGAGCGATTTGAGTTCGCGTATGACGGCGCATCGCGAAACCGTGACGACGCTGCGCGAGCAGACCGGCGCGCTAGAAACGCTGCTGCGCGAGACCACGGAACGATCCTCAACGACTGCCGCGGAGCAGTTGCGGATGGAAGCACGCATGGAGGAATTGCGGCAACTCGCTGGGCGGCTGGTGGAAGAATCCGCGCGCGAGCTAGCGGAATCGTTGCAAGCCGAGGAAGCGGCGGCACGACATACGGCAGCAGAAGAGCAGCGCGCGGCGGCGATGCAGGCTATCGAAACGGAATGCAGCGCGTTGAATGAGAAAGTTGCGGCGGCCGAGCAGACTTTCACGCAGTCGGAAAGCAGCGCGCACGAACTAGGCAGCGCCGTACGCGATGCGCAAGCGCGGCTCGTTGAATTGCGCCGCAGCCAGCAGGAAACCAGCCAGCGGCTCGAAGTGATGCGCGAAGGGCTTTCCGCGGAGCGCGCGCGACGGGCTTCCATCGAGCAGATTCTGAGTGAGCGTGCCTATACCGCGGACGCGGTGCAGAAGCTTTTCAATGTGGCGCGCGAAGTGAATTCGGAATCCGCGACGAGCGGATTCCACGCGGTTGGATTGCTCGCGGATTACGCCGAAGTGCAGGAAAAGTACGAAGGCGCAATCGAGCAGTTCTTGCGCGACGAACTGGAATACGTGGTGGTGGAATCGTTCGACCACGCGCGCGCGGGAATTTCCCTGCTGCGCGATGAAATGGGCGGTCGCGCCACGTTTTTCGTGGACTCGCTCAACAAACTGAATCTTCCTTTGCCGGAAGCCGATGCTTCGCTGCCGATGCCCGCGGGCGTGCTCGGCCGTCTGGACCGCCTGGTGGATTTCCGCGAACCACTCGGCCCTGCCGCAAAGCATTTTCTGACGAAGTTGCGCACCGCTTACGTGGTGGAATCCGCCGCGCTCGCCGAGCAGATGGCCAATGAAAATCCTCATAGTTATTTTTTGACGCCGGAAGGCACCTGCTATCACGGACGAATGGTTTCGGGCGGGCGAGCCGGCGAAGCGGGACCTTTGGCGCTGAAGCGCGAGCTGCGCCAGCACGAAGCGGAGGCGTTGCGCCTGGAGCACGAGGTAAACGGCCAGCAAGCCGAAATGACTCGCTTGGAAAATGCCATCGAGGAGGGCGAAGAGCAGGTTGCTTCGGCCATCGCGCGACAGATGGAAGCGGAAAAATCGCTGGTGGCCGCCACGCACCAGCGCGATCAGGCGCGCTCCGAGCTGCGGCGCATCGAGCAGCAATTCGCCGCAGAGCGCGAAGAGATTGCGCGTTTGCGCGCAGACGCCGAATCCGCGCGCAGCCGCGCGGCAGAGGCTCGCCGCAAACACGCGGAAGCTTCACAATCGCGCGAAGCGGCGGAAACCGAAAGCACGCAGGTCACCGAGCAGCTGACGCGCATGCGTCAGGACCTGCAAATGTTGCAAGAGCAGGCCGCGGCGCGGCGCGAAGAATTGGCGACGATGTCCGAGCGGTTGGCTACGGCGGAATCCGCTGAACAACGCCTAACCGAGGAAATGGCGCTGGCGGGCGAACGTGTGGCTGCGCTCAGCCAACAGCAAGAAATGATGCGGCAGGAAAAATCGGAGCTGGAAACCTCCTGCGAGCAGCTGGGTTTGCAGGTCGAAGAGCTGCGCAAAGAGAAATCGCGCCTCGAAGAGATGAAGACCGCGCTCGAAGCCGAATGGGAGCAGGCTCGCACGCGCGCAACGCAACTCGATGAAACCGTGCGCGGCAAGAGGCAATCGCTCGACGAGCTACGCGCCGACCGCAACCAGCGGCAAATCGAGAAGGCGCGCAACGACGCAGACCGTGATTACCTGCGGCAGACGTGCGTCGCGGAATTGAACGCGCAACCCGAAGAGCTGATGGCGCAGCAAGCGCAGCTGCTGCTGGGCGAAGACTTGGTCGCTGCCGAAACGAACTACAACGAAATGAAAGCGCGCGTGGAAGCCATGGGACCCGTCAACATGATGGCGCTCGAAGAATTCAAGGAGTGCGAAGAGCGGGATACGTTCCTGCGGCGCGAGCGCGACGACCTGGTAACCTCGATTCAGAATACGCAGCTCACGATCACGGAACTCGATCAGGTTTCGCGCCAGAAATTCGAGGAAGCATTTAATTTCATCAACGCGCACTTCGCCATCGCCTTCCAGTCGCTTTTCGGCGGCGGCCACGGCGAAATGCGCTTAGGCGAGCCGGACAGCTCAGGCGAAGCCGGCATTGACATCGTGGCGCAGCCGCCCGGCAAACGCTTACAAAATATTTTGCTGCTTTCCGGCGGTGAAAAAGCGCTGACGGCCCTCGCGCTGCTGATCGCCGTCTTCAAATATCAGCCCAGCCCTTTCTGCATCCTGGACGAAGTGGACGCGCCGCTCGATGAAGCGAACGTCGGGCGCTTCAACAAAATGCTCGCGGACATGTGCGGGCAAACGCAATTCATCGTGGTCACCCACAATCGCAAGACGATGGAGATGGGCTCGGTGCTCTACGGCGTGACGATGCAGGAGCCGGGCGTTTCGAAACTCGTCTCTGTGAAATGGGAAGAGACCGCCGTGATCGCCGCGCCCAAAGCTGCTTCGAACGCCGCGTAGCGGATGACTCCGAGTTCGCACGCAAATTTTTCGCAGCGTTCACGCCTGTGAAAAATTTCCATGCAGTGCTCTCTTAACGGTTGACAACTCAACTCGGTGCGCTAGAATACCCGCCTCTTAGCAACGAGGTAAAAACCCTTGGCATCTCCGCAAATGACTCCAGTGATTTCAGAAACGAATTTTCCCGGACTCAAACTTCGGGGCCGCGGCAAAGTGCGCGACATTTACGAATTGGGCGATCAACTGCTCATCGTGGCGACCGACCGCCTTTCGGCATTTGATGTCGTGCTGCCGACGCCCATTCCCGATAAGGGAAAAGTTCTCACGCAGATCTCGTTGTTCTGGTTTGACAAGCTGGCTGGCATCATTCCGAATCACGTGATTGCGGCCAAAGATTTCAGCGGAGAACTCGCGCAATACGCCGCGTCACTGAATGGCCGCGCCATGTTGGTGCGCAGGACCGAACCCGCGCCCATCGAGTGCGTCGTGCGCGGATATATTTCCGGTTCCGGATGGAAGGATTATCAAAAGACGGGCGCGATTTGCGGGATTCCGCTGCCTGCGGGGTTGCGCGAATCCGACAAGCTGCCGAAGCCGATTTTCACTCCGTCCACCAAGGCGACCACCGGCCACGACGAAAACATTTCGTTCGATGAGACTGTCGCACGTGTGGGCCGGCCGCTGGCGGAGAAGTTGCGCGACATCAGCTTGACGATTTACCAGCGTGCCTCCGAACACGCCGCCGAGCGCGGAATCATCATCGCCGACACAAAATTCGAATTCGGGCTGATCGGCGACGAGCTGATTTGGATTGACGAAGCGCTGACGCCCGACTCATCGCGTTTTTGGCCCGCCGATCAATACGTTCCGGGCAAGACGCAGCCCTCTTTCGACAAGCAATATGTGCGCGACTATCTGGAAAAGATCGGATGGAACAAGCAGCCTCCGGCTCCCGCGCTACCCGCTGACGTGGTGACGGCCACGCAGAATAAATACCGGGACGCCTATCAACGCGTTACAGGCCACGCACTCGACTAGCCGGGCGCCGCTCGCGGGAGAGCCACGTCCGCGTGCGGGGTCCAGGGTACCCGACATTCAAGGCCCATTCTCCGGCCCCATGGTTGCGTGCGGAGCGTGCAAGCGTGAAAGATCAATTGGAATCTTTGGTCGGAATGATGGTCGAGCGCGGAATTCTGCTGGAAGAAGCCGTCACGGAATTCGAGAAAAAATTCATCAAGCGCGTGCTGGAGCGATTGGACGGCAATCAATCCCGCGCCGCCAAAGCGCTGGGAATTCACCGCAACACATTGAGCCGCAAAGTGGACGAGTACAAGTTGCATCACACCCGCAATAAGCACGGCTAGTAGCGCAGTGAGAGACAGCCCGCCCCGCCGCAAATTCGAATTGTTGCTCCACCACAAAAAAGGCCGGCCCATTTCTGGACCGGCCGTAATGCCACAGAGATTCGATCGCGACTACTGCTTCGGCGGAACCTTGTGATGGTGGCCGACTTCCGCCTTTTCCGGAATGGCCGCCGGGTCCACCTTCACCTGATCCCAATGCAGCAGGAAAGGGTTCGGATCATAGCTGACGATCGCTCCGGAGAAGCGGATTCCGTCGTCTTTCTGCAATCGAACGACGTCGGGCTGCGGCGTATCCTGCGCAGCTCCCGGAGTTCCCGCTGGGGGCGGCGCAATCCAAACTTTCACGTCCATGTTGGGCGTGGTGGCCTTATCCACTTCGTCTTCGGTCGCGCCGGTGAATACCATGAAATCCACAAAGCCTTCGCCCTGTTTGACTTCGATGATCTTGCCGACGACCCCCGGAAATTGCGCGTTGCAGATCGCCAGCCAGGTCATCTTGGCCTTGTCACCGCCGGCGCTCAGGTCAGTCATCACCGTCAGAATCGTGCTGCCTTGCGCGATTTTTTGCAGGTCCGCCGCGGCGGGAATCGTGTACGTCGCTGGACGATCGCCCGTGGTGCCGGAAAGCGTCATCAGTTCGTTGAGCTGCGCATCCACGGCGCTATCGCATCCGGGTTGTTCGTAGGCGAGAATCGCCTTTCGCAAATAATCTTTAATTTTGTCCGCGTCCGGAACTTTCAGGTTGATGGCTCGAGCGAGGGACCAGAAGCCGTCAATGGATTGCGGCGGATTCATTCCCAGGTACGCCAAGCCCAGGCGGTAGTAGCTGACCGCATCGTTCGGATTATTCGTGAGCGCTTTCTTGAAATCGTCCACCGCGGATGGAAAATCTTTCAGCTGCAAATCAGCGAAACCCGCCGAGGCATAGAAAAATGCCAAGCCCGGCTTTTTCTGGTCGCCAAACTGCGCGTCGGTCATCGTTGAATTGGCGGGTTTGGGATACTTCATCAGCAGATCCGCGCCCTCGCGAGCGGAGTCGCGTTCCTTGGTGAGCTGATCGTGCGCGTCGGCGGCTTTCGGATTGAAAGTAGAGAGAAACGCCTGCACTCGCGTTTGCAGAGCTTGCAGGCGGGTGGCCGCGTCTACCTTGTCGCCCATGGCGATAATCTTGTCGGCCGTCTCGATAACTTTCGGGTAGTCCTTCAGCTCGTTATAGGTGCTTAGATAAAGCTGATCCACGTAAATCATCAACGTGGAATTCGGGAACTTGGTGACAAAATCATCGAGCAGCTTGACGCGATTCTGCGGATTGGTTTCCGCGCGCGCCGCCTGGAAGGCGTTGTACTCCGGAATCGTGTAAGTAGGCTTGGCCTCCTGCTGCTGGGGCCGCGCGGAGGCCGGCGGCGCCTGCAAACCAAACTGCACGAGCGCGAGTAGTAAGAGTCCCTTTATGAGATAGCACTTTCGCATCATCTGTTCACTGCCTCCTGAACTAGTTTAACAATGGATTGGCGGCCATGCCCTGGGACCACAAACCCTGCAGAATAACGGAGTAAAGGAAATCCACGGGATTATAGGGAAAGCGACCAATGCGTGCAAGGTGAATTCGGCCTGCCGGACAAAATCTTGAGTTGGGCGGCTCCGCAGATGTTCGCACCTGAATGGTAAGATGATGGTTCGCAGAAATTTGTCGCCTCCGGGGAGTTGCGCAAATGTCCGATTCAAAGGCTCTCACAGGAAAAGTCGCAATTGTCACGGGCGCCAGCCGCGGCATCGGGTTCGCGGTCGCCCAGCGTCTGGCGAAACTGGGCGCGAAGCTGAGCATCTGCGCGCGGGATCCGCAAAAGCTGGAGCGCGCCGCAGCCGATTTGCGGCAGTCCGCAGCCGCAGTCTTCGCCGCTCCCGTGGACGTCACTTGCGCGGACCAGATCGAGTCTTTCGTCTCCGCCACCAGGAAAAACCTGGGGCCCGTGGAAATCCTCGTGAATAACGCCGGGATCGGTTACTTCGGACCCACCCACGAAGCCAGCGAGCACAACTGGGACTCGGTATTAGACACCAATTTGAAATCCGTGTTCCTGATGAGCAAAGCCGTGGCGCCCGCGATGATTGAGCGGCGTGGCGGGCACATCATCAATATCGCCTCGCTGGCCGGCAAGAATGCCTTCCGCGGCGGCGGCATCTACTGTGCCTCCAAGTGGGGTTTGCTGGGCCTGACGGGATGCATGGCGGAGGATCTGCGGCAATATGACATCCGGGTGAGCGCGATCTGCCCCGGGTCGGTGGCTACCGATTTTTCGCCGCACACAGGGAAGGATACCAGTAAGCTGCTGCAAGCAGAGGACATAGCTCACGCCGTCGAGATGATCGTCACCCAAGCGCCGCAAAGCTTTATAAGTGAAGTACTTATGCGGCCGACGCAAAAGCCCTGACTCTCCCGTCGCTGCCGGCCTGAATCCTGCAAGAGCCTCCCGCATCGAATGCTTCAAGCTCAAACGATTTGAGCTTAAAGTAAAATCTACAAATGCCCACTCACTTTGAAGGCTGCGAAGGCACCGTCCGAGCGCTCAATGCATACATCAATCTGGTGCGGGCCTCAGACTCGGTGCTCTCCAAGATCGGCACCCATCTGGAATCCGAGGGCGTGACCCAGGGCCAATTCGCGGTCCTCGAGGCGCTGCTCCACCTCGGCCCGATGTGCCAGCACGCGCTCGCTGCGAAACTGCTGCGCAGCGGCGGAAATATGACGCTGGTCGTGGACAATCTGCAAAAGCAGGGATGGGTGAAACGCGTACGCCAGGAAAAAGACCGCCGCATGGTGCAAATTCACTTAACGCCCAAAGGAAAGCGATTGGTCACGCGGATATTTCCGGAGCACGCCAAGGCGATCGCGCGGGTGATGAGCGAACTGACTTCGGCGGAGCAAGAGGAATTGCGGCGCATCGCACGCAAACTAGGACGCGGCGCCGAAGAATTGTGCGCCGAAAGGCTCAAGAAGGAGACACACCATGATTCAGATCCGACCAAGTGAAGAACGCGGCCACAACAAGCTGAATTGGCTGGACACACGTTTTACGTTTTCGTTCGACCAGTATTACGACCCGCAGCACACGCAATTCCGCGCTTTGCGCGTGCTGAATGAGGATATCGTCGCGCCGGGCCAGGGATTTGGAATGCATCCCCATCGGGACATGGAAATCCTGACCTGGATTCTCGAAGGCGCCTTGGAACATCGCGACAGCATGGGAACCGGCGCTGTGATCCGTCCCGGCGAGTTGCAGCACATGACGGCCGGCTCGGGCGTGATGCACAGCGAATTCAATCCTTCGCCGAAAGATCCGACGCACCTTTTGCAGATCTGGATCATGCCGGACCGCAAGAATCGCAAACCGGAATACGAGCAACTCGCCTTCCCGGATAAAGACTTGCGCGGGAAATTCCTGCACGTCGCGGGGCCGGAGGCGCCGGTGACGATTCACCAGGACGCGAATCTTTACATCGCGCGCCTGGATAAGGGCGACCAGGCCAAGCTCGACCTAAAAGCGGATCGGCACGCCTGGCTGCAGGTAGCGCGAGGCGGCGTCACCATCAACGCCCAGGAATTGAAAGCGGGCGACGGCGCGGCGATTTCGAAGGAAGACGAGATTCAGGTAAAAGCCAAGGAAGCATCCGAGGTCCTGCTGTTTGACCTCGCATAAAAATCAAACTCAAAGGGAGACGATTGAATGACATCATCGGACAGCCTCATCACCCTCTCGGGGCGGATTTTGATCAGTGTGATATTTCTAATCAGCGGAGTGTTCAAAGTGGCGGCTTACTCGCAAATGGTGGGATACGGCGCGGCGGTACATTTGCCGGTGCCCAACGTGGCAATTGCGCTTGCGGCCGCGGTGGAACTCGCCTGCGGGTTGTCGGTTCTCGCCGGGTTCAAGACGCGCATCGCCGCGTGGGTGCTCTTCCTGTACCTGATACCCGTCACCTTCTTTTTTCACAATTTCTGGGCGGCGCAAGGCGCGGCGCAGCAGACGCAGATGGTCAACTTCCTGAAGAACGCCGCGATTATGGGCGGGTTGCTGGTGCTCGCCGTGAATGGGGCTGGAGGATATTCGGCCGATGCCGCGCTGGCGAAGAAACGCTAATGCAATGGCAGCGTCCCGGGCGTGTCGCTCATTCTTGGAGCCTACGTCAATAGCTTCGCGCCTGAATCACATCTCGAGTTTTGCGGGAGTAGACAATTCCTAGCACGCAGCTAAAAGGAGAAATCATGAGCGTACCAAAGAGGACCGCGGAAACCAGTGTTCCAATTCACCCTTTGATCAGCGAGCGTTGGAGCCCTCGCGCATTCGCGAACCGTCCCGTCGAGCCGGAAAAGTTGCGAGCGCTGTTCGAGGCCGCACGCTGGGCCGCGTCGTCCTATAACGGCCAGCCGTGGTATTTCATCGTGGCGACGAAGGACGACGCCGCGGACTACAAAAAGATTCTCGATTCCTTCGTCGAATTCAATCAAGGATGGGCCAAAGGCGCGCCGGCGCTCGCGCTGAGCGTGGCCAAGCTGAAATTCGACCACAACGGCGAACACAATCGCCACGCGCTCCACGACGTGGGACAAGCGGCGGCGAATCTGGCGCTGCAAGCGCACGCGCTCGGCCTCGCTGTTCATCAAATGGCCGGGATTCTGCCGGATAAGGCGCGCGAGCTGTTTGAGATTCCTGAGGGTTACGAGCCAGTCGCGGGCATTGCGATTGGCTATCCTGGAGAACCGGACGCCTTGCCGGATCACTTAAAACAACGCGAGGTGACGCCACGCGAACGCAAGCCGCTCGCTTCGTTCGTCTTCACCGGAAAGTGGGGAAAGGTTTCGCCAATCGTCGGCGGAAAGTCGTAAAGGCGCTAGCCGCCTCGCTTCCCGCCGGCGGCCTTGCGTTCTGCTAAATCTTCGGCAGGACAATTCCCTGCTGTGATTGGTATTTGCCCTTTTTATCTTTGTACGAGATTTCGCACTGCTCGTCGGATTCGAAGAAGATCACTTGGCACAAGCCTTCGTTTGCGTAGATGCGCGCGGGCAGCGGGGTCGTGTTGCTGATCTCGAGCGTCACAAAGCCTTCCCACTCGGGCTCGAAGGGCGTGACGTTGACGATGATGCCGCAACGCGCGTACGTGGATTTGCCGACGCAGATCGTCAGGCAGCTTCGCGGTATCCGGAAATATTCCACCGAGCGGCCCAGCGCAAACGAATTCGGCGGCACGATGCAGATATCGCCCTTGAATTCGACGAACGACTTCGGGTCGAAGTGCTTGGGATCCACAATCGAGGAATTCACGTTCGTGAAAATGCGGAACTCGTCCGCGACGCGCATGTCGTAGCCATAGGACGAGACGCCGTAGCTGATGACGCCTTCGCGCACCTGGCGGCCTTCAAAGGGCTCGATCATGCGATGCTCGCGCGCCATCTTCGTAATCCACTTATCAGACTTCACCGACATCATTTCCTCCTGGTCATACCACTTGCGCTGTCGTTGCTGGCCGCTCGCCGTTTGCGCCGCGGAACCGCGTCCCGGCCAGCTGCCGGTCCGATGGAAGCCGGGCAGTGTAATACACCGCACAGCGCTTGACAACCTGCAAACCCCTGTCTAGCATAGGTTTCCGGTCAGTGGGAGGCACGTGTGATCAAGCTCGACATCGTAAATGCTATCGTACAGAAAACGAATATTACCCGCACAAAAGCCGAACAGGCCGTGGAAACCGTCTTTGAGGCGATGAAGAACGCCTTGGGCCGCGGTGAACGCATCGAGCTCCGCCGCTTCGGCGTATTCAATGTGAAGCCTCGCAAGACCGGCATCGGCCGCAACCCTCGCACCGGACAACAGGTTAGCATCCCGCCCGGCAAAGCTGTTCGCTTCAAACCCGGCAAGGAACTGCAGGCACTGCCCGCGGCTGCTCCAGCTCCGAAACCCTGATCGAGATGACGCTTATCGCCGCGGCGGGCGGCGCGGAACCCGTTAATTCGCGCCGCGCATCCAAACCTCATGCGTAATGGCTCCGGCAACGGCGACGGCGATGGGCGACTTCCCCTGGAAGTGCTCGACCGGCGATTTGCCGAGGTCATTGACCTGCCGCCGCCTCGAGTCACTCTTCGTCGCCCTCCTTATTGGCCTGCGCTAGTTCTATTCATACTGACCGTGGCGACCACGCTCGCTGCGGGAGCGATGTTCGCCATTTCTTACGCCAATGACTCGGCGCGCGCTGTCGCCGACGAAAGCCTTCTCACGCTGCCATTGCTTGTGGTTCAGCATCCGCACTTGCTATTGCTGGGAATTCCGTTTGCGGCGACGCTGTTGGGATTCTTGATGGCCCACGAAATGGGCCATTATCTGGCCTGCAAGTATTACGGGATTGATTGCAGCTACCCTTTCTTTTTGCCGTCGCCATTTCTTTTCGGCACGTTTGGCGCGGTGATCAAAATTCGCGCGCCGATCACTACGCGCCGCGCGCTCTTCGATATCGGCATTTCCGGGCCGATCATGGGGTTCCTCGTGGCGGTGCCGACGCTTGCTTACGGAATCGCCATGTCGCGAGTCGTTCCCGGCGCGCAAGATGATTCGGGCATTACTTTTGGCGTACCGCCGCTGATGCGCTTTTTCTCCGCGATTTTTCATCCCGGCGCGGACCCCTATTCCCTGCTGCTGCATCCGGTGGCGCGCGCGGCGTGGTTCGGACTGCTGGCGACGGCGTTGAATTTGCTTCCGGTGTGGCAGCTCGACGGCGGGCACATCGTCTACAGCTTGACGCCGGAGCGCCACCAGCGAATCTCGCTCGCGGTGGCGCTGGGTCTGGTGGCTCTCGGATTGCGCTTCTGGTACGGCTGGGCCTTCTGGGGAATTGTGCTGCTGGTCCTGGCGCTCCGCCTGAAGCATCCGCCTCTGTATGATCGCTGGCAGCCTCTCGATGCTTCGCGCAAATTGCTGGCGGTGCTTGCGCTGGTAATGTTCCTGCTGTGCCTGACGCTTATGCCTACGAATAACCCCTGGTGATGGCCGATCGTGCTCGGTCCCTTCCTGGTCGAGTTCGCTAGAACAGACTCGCAGGATCCACGTCCACGATCACGCCGGTTTCTGGAATTTCCTTTTTCGCGCAGAAATCGAGCGCTCCACTGAGGGCCTGCGAGAGCGCGGAGCGCTGCGGCGATTTCAGCAGAAATTGATAGCGATACTCCTTGCGCAGGCGGGCGAGCGGCGCCGCGGCTGGGCCTAGAACTTTTACGCCGCGCTCTTCGAACGGCGCGAAATAGGCGGCGAGCGCGCGCGACCAGCGAATCGCGTTTTCGATTTTGCGGTCGCGCACCAGAATGCTGGCGAGCGCGGTGAACGGCGGGTAATGCAGCATTCGCCGGAAATGCGCTTCCTTCTCATAAAACGAAACGTAATCCTGCTTTGCCGCGAGCTGGATCGCATAGTGCTCGGGGTAATGCGTCTCCACCAGGACTTCGCCGGAAAGTTCGCCGCGGCCGGCGCGGCCGGCGACTTGCGTCAATAGCTGAAATGTTCGTTCGGCGGCGCGAAAATCCGGCAGGCCAAGCGCGAGGTCCGCTGCTACAACGCCCACTAAAGTGACGCGCTGAAAATCGTGGCCCTTCGCGACCATCTGCGTGCCCACCAGCACATCCAATTCCCCGTCCGCGAACGCTCCCAGCACTTGCTGATATTCGCGCTTGGTGCGCACCGTGTCGCGGTCCAGGCGCGCGGTGCGCGCATTCGGGAAATGCTCGTGCAGGTATTCTTCCACGCGCTCTGCGCCGTCGCCGACGAAATACATGTACTCGGCGCGGCATTTCGGGCACTGCTTCGGCGGCCGAACGCTGTAGCCGCAGTAGTGGCATTCCAGGCGCTGGCGGCTTTTGTGATAGGTCAGCGCAATGCTGCAATTTTCGCATTGCACGAACGCGCCGCAGCTGCGGCACAAGCTCGACCACGAATAGCCGCGGCGATTGATCAGGATCATCGCTTGCGTTTTTTCTTCGAGGCGCAGCGCGATCGCGGCGCGTAGCGATTCGGAAACGGGCGCAGCTTTGTGCGCGCGTCGGAATTCTTCGCGCAAGTCCACCACGCGCACCTCCGCGAGCGGACGATTCGCAACGCGCGCGGTCAGCTCCAGCAATTGATATTTTCCTCCGCGGGCGTTGTGGTACGTCTCGAGCGACGGCGTCGCGGAACCCAGCAGCGCGACGGCTCCTTCCAGCCGCGCGCGGTAAACCGCCGTATCGCGCCCGTGATAGCGCGGCGTTTCTTCCTGCTTGTAGCTGCTTTCCTGCTCTTCGTCCACGATCAGCAAGCCCAGATTTTCCAGCGGCGCAAAGACCGCCGAGCGCGTGCCCACCACCACCCGCGCTTCTCCGCGTCGCACGCGCCACCATTCACGCGCGCGCTCAACGTCCGGCAGGCCGCTGTGCAGGGTCGCAACGGTCGCGCCAAAGCGCGCGCGCACCAGGCGCCCCAGCCACAGCGTCAGCGCGATTTCCGGCACCAGTACGATCGCATTTTTGCCGCGTGACAGGGTGGCTTCGATCGCGCCCATATAAACTTCCGTTTTGCCGCTGCCGGTCACGCCGTGCAAAAGCGCCGCTTCGAATTTGTCCGCCACGATCCAGCGCCAGATCTCGGCGAGAACTTGTTTCTGTTCGGCGTTCAACACGTTGGCCGGCGGAGTGAAATCCGTTTCCCACGCATCTTCGCCGGGGACGAGCGGCTCCTCCCACGTAAGCAGCATGCCCGCGTTTTCCAGTCGCTTAACGACGAGCGCAGTGACGCCGGCTTTCTGAAGCAACACTTCGAGCGGAAGCGGCACTTGCGCGTCCGTCAGAATTTCGCGAACCCTTCGTTCAGGCTCGCTAACAGGCCGATCCGGAGCGTCCGCGCGCCACGCTACAATCTTCTGCATGCGCGTTTTGCGCCGACGCGCCACTTCGCGCGCGGCCAGATAGCCGCGGCGTACAAATCGTTCAGCAGTTGCTTCGCCCCCAGGCATGCGCCGCACGCGCGCGGAACGCACGGGATGAGCTTTCGCGCCCGGCGCGTCCAGATCAAACGCCCGCAAAAATTCCAGCTCCTCTTTTTCTACGTCCGTGATTTCCTTTTCGGCGGCGAGAGCTTGCAGGTAAGCGCGTCCGGCATCAGTAAGCCAATATTCGCGATCATGCCGCAGCTCGATTTCCGGCGGCAGCATCGCGCGAAAGGTCTCACCGACGGGCGCGAGGTAGTAGCGGCTGATCCAGTGGCCCAATTCGATGAGTTTCGGCGGCAGCGCGGGCAAAGGGTCGAGCAACTCGGCAATTTCCTTGATGCGCTTCGTTTCGGGCGCTTGTTCCGTGAGGGCCAGTCCTACTCCGACCATCGGCCGATTGCGAAACGGCACCACCACGCGGCGACCAATCAATTCTTCGCCGTTGAATGAATCCGGCACCGCGTAAGTAAACGCCGAGCGCAGCGGCACCGGCAGCGCGACTTCCAGGTAACGTTGAGTCATGGATTCCGAAAGATAGTGTAACAGCGTGCTGCACTCATCTAATCGGGTGAGAGTCAGCTGGCCGCGAGTTCGAGGCCCTCGGGAAATTTGGCCGATGTGGCGAATTCGATGTGCAGCACTCGCCTCGGCATTTCGGAGCGCGACTTGGATGAGGCGTGAACAATCAACGGCCTCATCGCGAGCACTCCTCCGCGGGGAACCAGGCAATCTACGGGCGCAATCTGAGTGCTCAGCCGGTGGAGCGCGCTGTCATCCAGCACTCCCATCGTGTGCGTTCGCGGGAGGACGCGCAGTGGGCCGTTCTCCAAAGAGGAATCGTCAAGATGCAAACGCAGCGCAACTATCGTCGAGAGCGCATGCGCTGGAGCGTGCGCGTAAATTACCCCCTCCTTCACGGACCACGGTCCCCACTCGGCAACATCGCGGCGCTCCCGCAACGGTAGCGCTGTGTCTTGATGCCACACTACGAGCCAATTCGAAACGGGCGACTTATCAAACAGGGTGGCCCTGAATGCGAAAGGATCACATCCCAGGATTTCTCGTGCGATATCGATAAGCCGTGAGTCACGCGTGATCGCGAGCACATCGGGATGTGTAAGTGCGTGCCGCATTCCCGCGCGGCTCCTCGGTAGCGGATTGCGGGTGAGACATTCGTCCAGTAGCGCGATTTCGTTCCGCGTGAGTATGCCGGGAAGTATCGCGAAACCTTGTTTCTCAATTTCTGCGAGTTGCATCGCCAGCCTTTTTGCGGGTCGATCCGAAATTGGACTTCGAAGCTTTAAATGCTGACCATCACAACGCCGCCGAAGATCAGCACGATGCCGAGCCATTGGCTGCGCTCCAGTCGTTCGCGCAAAAAAATCCACGATAGTAGCACAGTGACGGCACCATAGAGCGACGCCAGCACGCTGACGACGGAAACCTGCCCCGTGCTCAGCCCCGCGTTATTCGCGACGAACGCCGCGGTATCCAGCACTCCGACGGCGAGCAGCAGCCACCACACGCCACCGCGCGGAAGCTGGATTGACTGCCCAACTGGCGCGGCAACCACAGCGAGTGAAACGAGCACGGTCAAGCGCATCACCCACACCGACACGGCACTGCCCACCATCGGCACGACGTGAAAGCCGAGAAACCAGAACATCACGCCGAATCCCAGCGCTGCAAAAATCGCCCAGCCCACGCCCTTCGATAAATGTGCGCGCGCGGCTTCTTCATCGCCCGCAGTAACCGAAGCCACTGGCTCGGAGGCCGTCGGCGTCGCGCTCTTTGCCTGCGGCGCAAACGATGTGGCCGCGAGAATTACGCCGACGAGCGTCACAGCGAGCCCTGCCGCGCGCAGCGCGTGAATGCGCTCGCCGCTCAGCAGCGAGAGCGCCACGGTAAGCGCCGGATAACTCGACGAAACCGGGCCAACGATACTCATCGTGCCGACTTCGAAAGAATGATAAAGCGCCAACGACGCGACCATGTTCAAAATGCCCGCCGCGACAGCCATCGCCCAAGGACGCCAGCCCGGCGCGACGCCTGTGAAGCCGATCGTCCATTTCAAGTACGCACTGAGCGCCAGGAAACCGAAAAATTGCATGAAGAAAAGCGTGCGGTAGGCGCCCACGCGCCGCGACGCAAAGCGCGCCGCAAAGTCCGCCGCGCCCCAGGAAAAGGCGCCGGCCAATCCCAGGATAATAGCGAGCGAAACGTTCATGGCGCGGAAACGCTATCGTTTCCGAGGCTGCAGGCCAAGAAGCGCCATCACTTTTTGCAAGTCCTTCCACACTTCGCTTTTCGCGGGGGGATTGCGCAGCAGATAGGCCGGATGATAGGTCGCGATCAATTTCGCGCCGCGGAAGTCGAACCACTCGCCGCGAAATTTCGAAATGCCCTGCGTGGTTTGCAGCAATGTTTGCGCCGCGCAACTGCCGAGGGCGCAGATCACTTTCGGCTTGATCACGTCCAGCTGGCGCAGCAGGTACGGCGAGCACGTAGCGATCTCGTCTTTCTCCGGCAGACGATTTTCCGGCGGGCGGCATTTCACTACATTCGCTATGTAGACGTCCTCGCGGCGCAGGTTCATCGCTTCGATCATCTGCGTCAATAATTTGCCGGCGCGCCCGACGAATGGCTCGCCTTTGATGTCTTCATCGTGCCCGGGGCCTTCGCCGACGAAAACCAGCTCGGCTCTGGGATTGCCGACGCCATAGACTATGTTCGTCCGCCCCTTGTGCAACTTGCAGCGTGTGCAATCGCCGATGTCTTCGCGTATGCGCGGAAGCGTGTCGTCCGCGATGCGATCAATGGATTCGAATAACGATGGCAGCGACGTGGGAGCCACGATCGACGGTGCCGTGGCACGCACTGCGGCGGGTTTCGGCGACGCGGCGGAGGGCTTTGCCGGGGATGCCCCGGCAGCAGCGGCCATCGCGACGGGAGGCGCTTCAGCCGGTTCAGCTTCGATCGACACGCCCTCGGGCGCCTGCTGTTCGTGCAACGGCGCGCGATCGCGATAATACGGGCCCAGGCCCAGCTCCTCGCCGTAGCGCAGCCAATCCTTCACCTGCTCTTCGACGCGAGTGCCCACACTTGCACGCTTAGACGGATCCATCGAATCCTCCGCTTGAGAACTTACTTGGATTGTTTCTGAATTTCCAGCACTTGATCGAGGATGCGATTGGCGACGTCGAGCTTGCTCATCTTGGGCAGCGGAACTTCGCGGCCGTCGCGCAGGTAAAAAGTGACGATGTTCGTATCGGTATCGAAGCCCGCGCCTTCTTGCGTCACGTCGTTCGCCACAATCATGTCCGCGCCCTTGCGCGCGAGCTTGCCGCGAGCGTTGTCGGCGACGCTGTTCGTCTCCGCGGCGAATCCGACCAGCACGCGATTGCCTTTTTCGCGGCCCAGCTCGGCGAGAATGTCCGGAGTCGGTTCCAGCTCCAAAGTGAATCCGCCCGACCCGCGCTTGATTTTGGAATCCTGCGCGGCAGCCGGACGGTAATCTGAAACAGCGGCGGCCATAATCGCGACGTTCGCTTCGCGCGCACGTTCGAGCACGGTGCGATGCATCTGCTCGGTGGCGCGCACCGGTACCCAATCCACGCCTTCCGGAATTTTCAGCTCCGTCGGGCCGCTCACCAGAATCACATGCGCGCCACGACGCTGCGCCGCTTCCGCCAGCGCATAACCCATCTTGCCCGAGGAGCGATTAGTGAGAAACCGCACGGGATCAATATCCTCGCAAGTGGGCCCAGCGCTTACCAATACCGTCTGTCCCGCAAAATCGCGACCCAGCCCCAGCACCTCGCAAACCTTTTTGGCGATTGTCTCCGTCGCAGCGAGGCGTCCCGCACCCGTCATGCCGCAAGCCAGGTAACCTTCATCGGGATTCACAACGTGCACGCCACGAGCGCGCAGCGTCGCAATATTTTCCTGCGTCGCCGGATGGTCCCACATGTTCACGTTCATCGCCGGCGCCACAACTACGGGCGCCTTGGTGGCGAGATAAAGCGTCGAAAGAAAATCCTCGGCAATTCCGTGCGCGAATTTACCCAGGATATCGGCAGTGGCGGGAGCAACAAGCAAGAGGTCAATGCGCTGAGCCACGGCGATGTGTTCGATGGCGCTTTCCACATTCGCGGGCGCGGCGCCGGCGGCGCTGAAAAGATCGGTGATGACTTTCTGCCCGGTAAGCGCGGCGAAAGTGAGCGGCGTAATAAATTCCTGCGCCGCGCGGGTCATCACCACCTGCACGTCCAATTTTTCCTGCTGCAGGCGGCGCACCAGTTCCGCGGCCTTGTAGGCCGCCACTCCACCGGTCACACCCAGCGCTATTTTCATTGCATCACCGCGAGCCTAGGACTTCCGCCGCTTCTCTTCCTTGTCTTCGGCGTTTTCGTTGAGGTGCGGCGCGTCATATTCCAGCAGGCCCTTCTGCAATTCTTCTTCGGCGATGCGCGTGGTCTTGCGCGAGCGGGGATTATCCACCATGGGCCGCCCCCCGATTAATAATTGCCGCGCGCGCCGCGCGACCACTACCACATAGGCAAACTGGCTTTCTGGTGCATCCTTGAGAACGGCCATGTGAAGATCAGCCTCCAAAAGACTTCAGAATTTCGCGAATTCGTTCTTCGTTGCGTGCCACCCGGCAACGCGAACCCAGAGCGATGGCCTGCACTTCCCTGCCCGCGCGCTCGAGGTCGTCGTTGATCACCGCAAAATCGTAGCTGCTGTAATTCAGCATTTCCTGGCGCGCGCGTTCCAGCCGCCGGTGAATTTCATCTTCCGAATCCTGCCCCCGTGCCCGGATCCGGTGTTCGAGTTCCGCGCGCGAAGGCGGCAGCACAAACACCGCAACCGCGCCCGGAAGTTTCTGCTTTACCTGCAAAGCGCCCTGGACGTCAATTTCCAGGACCAAATCTTTTTTCTGCGCCTGCGCCGCTTCCAGCCATTTGCGCGGCGTGCCGTACCAATTCTTGCCGAACACCTGGGCGTATTCCAGGAATTCGCCGCGCTCGACCATCTGCTGGAATTCGGCCTCGGAAACAAAATTGTACCACTTGCCGTCGCTCTCCGTCCCGCGCGGGGCACGAGTAGTGCACGAAACAGATAGCAGCGTGCCGGGGACCTCCAGAATTTTTTCCACCAGCGTGGATTTTCCGGAACCCGAGGGGCCGGAGACGATCAGCACCAACGGCTCCGCTTGGCTCATTCGATGTTCTGCACCTGTTCGCGCAATTTCTCGATTTCGGATTTGATTTCCAGGCCCAGGCGGGTGATCTCCAGTCCTTCGCCGTCGTTCCCTGGCGATTTCGAAAGCAGCGTATTCGATTCGCGCTGCATTTCCTGCAGCAGGAAATCGAGTTTCTTGCCGACGTCCGCCGCGCCTGCCAACAGCGATTCGAATTGTTGCACGTGACTGCGCAATCGCGCCAGTTCCTCGGTCACATCGCTGCGCTCCGCGGCGATGGAAGCTTCCTGAGCGAGCCGCGTGGGATCGAGCTGCGCTTCGCCGAGAAGCTCCTGCAAACGCGTCTGCAGGCGGCGCGCAAATGCTGGACGCGCGTTTTCAGCTAACACATCCACTTTTGCCGCGAGCGCGGCAATGCCGCGCAGGCGCGCGGACATTTCCTCGCGCAGATGGCCGGCCTCTTCTTCGCGCATGGCATCGAGCTTCACCAGCGCTTCGTTCAAGCAGCGCATCACGACTTTTTCCAGGCGATCGATTTCTTCTTCCAGCGATGCAGCCGCCGCGCCAATCACTCCGGGCAAACGCAAGATTGCGGCGAGATCCGGCTCGGTGGCGATACCGAATTCCTGGCGCAACGAATTGACGGCTTTCAGATACGCTGCCGCGACGTCATGGTTCACGCCCACCGCCGCCGGGCCGGCCAGCTCGTAATACAAAGTCACATCCAGATGGCCGCGGCGGACGCGCTCGCGCAAAAGCTGGCGAATGCGCGGCTCGAGCGGTTCGAAGCCCTCGGGAATGCGCAGATGCAAATCGAGGAAGCGATGATTCACGGCGCGAATCGTCACGCGCAGGCTCCAGCCATTTTCCACCGCGCGCGCCTGCGCGTAACCGGTCATCGACTTCAAACTCGCGGCGCGCGGCTTGGCAGAATTCACTGCGACGGATTTTGGTCCTGTGCTGGACATGCGTTTATACGGATTCGGCGGTACGCGACGCCGGCTCAATATCCTGAAACTGCATATTGTACAAACGGGCGTACAATCCGCGGCGCTCCAGTAACTCCTCATGAGTACCGCGCTCGCGAATTGTGCCTGCTTCCAGCACGGCAATCAAGTCGGCGCGGCGAATTGTGGAGAGCCGGTGCGCGATCACAAAAACCGTGCGGCCGGTCATCAGGTTGTTCAACGCGCTTTGCACCAGCATTTCCGATTCGGAGTCGAGTTCGGAGGTGGCTTCGTCGAGAATTAGTATCGGCGCGTCTTTCAGCAAAGCGCGCGCAATCGCCAGGCGCTGGCGCTGGCCGCCCGAAAGCCGCTGGCCGCGGTCGCCGATCAGCGTCTGGTAGCCCTTTGGCATTTGCGTGATGAAATCGTGGGCCATCGCCGCTTTCGCCGCCGCCACCACTTTTTCGTTCGGCATATTTGGCTGGCCGTAGCAGAGGTTGTTCCAGATCGTGTCGTTGAAGAGGATCGTTTCCTGCGTGACGATCGCCATCTGCCCGCGCAGCGAACGCAGCGTCACATCCCGCACATCGTGCCCATCGATGCGGACCACGCCCGACGTCGCCGCGAAAAAGCGTGGCAACAAATTGACCAAAGTGGTCTTGCCCGCGCCGCTCGATCCGACGATAGCGACCACCGCGCCCGCCGGCACTTTCAGGCTGATATTTTTCAGCGTCGCGGATTCGCCATCCTCGTACACGAATGTCGCATCGTCGAACTCGACGCCAGTCGAAAAGCGCGGAAGCACATTGGCACCCGGCGCGTCGAGCTTTTCTTCCGGCAAATCGAGGAACCTGAAAACCTGCGCGGAAGTTCCCAAGGCCTGCACGAACAGCTGGTAAATCCCGCCCAGCCGCTTGATCGGCTCGTAGGCCTTGAAAAGAGCAAAGGTGAACGCGCCGAACGAACCGATGGTCATGCGGTCCGCTTTGATTTCGCCGCGCGCGAAGAAAAGAATCATGGACACGACAACCGCGCCCAGCACATCCATCACCGGCCCGGTGGCGGCCATGGCGCGAATCCAGCGCATATTTTCGCGCAGCAGATTCCGCGCGGCTTCGCCGAATTTCCGGATTTCGAAGCCTTCCATTCCGAAGGCTTTCACCACGCGGTTTCCGCTGATGGTTTCCTGCAGGATTTGACTGAGATCGGCCAGGCGCGAGCGGCTTTTTTCCGTCGAGCGGCGAATTCGGCGCGTCAATTTCCCGACGGGCCAAACCACCAACGGAACCAAAACGCCGGCTCCCACAGCCATCCGCCAGTCAACAACCAACAGCACCACAACGAATATGACCAGGCTGAAAATTTGCCGAAAGAAATCGGCGAGGTAATCGGAAAAGGCGCTGCGCACCTGCTCGATATCGCTGATCACCGCGGACATGACGCGGCCTACGGGATTATCGTGAAAAAATCCGACCGGCTGTTGCACGACTTTGGCATACACACGATTGCGCAGGTCGGTGATCCCGGCGAGGCCCACATACTGAATCAGCGTGGCGCCAAAATATTCCGCGACTGCCTGAAACAGGAAGATGAAAAGAAGCGCGAGAGCAAAAACCGACCACACGTGATGCACGCGCGACGGAACGAAATCGTTCATGTAGACGATGCGGTCGGTGCCGGGAACCTGGAACAGCACCAGTTTTTGCAGGGACGACTGCGGATTAAGCACCACGTCAATCGCAGGCTTGATGGCAAACGCCACAAGCCCTTCCGCCACGCCCATACCCGCCATCAGCAAAACGCCCGCGGCCAGTGCGGGAGTATGCGGAGCGAGATAGCGCAGCAGACGGCGAAGTTCTTCGCCCTGCGTCATGGTTGTAGCGTCTTGTTTTATTTCAGAATCCAACTTGCCAGCCCTCAGCGCCGCCCCCGCGGCCGCCTAGTTTCAAGAAACTTGCTTCTCGATGTCGCGATGCACGACTTTCGCCGAATAATTCTTGCGCTTCAGATCGCGACGAATCACTTCCGCCAGCGCCACCGAGCGATGCCGCCCCCCGGTGCAGCCCAGCGCCACCGTCAGATAGCTTTTTCCTTCGCGAATATAGTGCGGAATCAGATAGAGCAGCATGCTTTCGATTCGCCGCAAAAATTCGCCGGTTTGGGGAAATGAGCGAATGTAGCGAACCACGCGCTGGTCCTTGCCGCTAAATGGCCGCAGGCGCGGAATGAAATGCGGATTGGGCAGAAAACGCACGTCGAACACCAGGTCCGCATCCGCGGGAATGCCGTACCGAAATCCGAAGCTCACCACGGAAACCAGCAGCGGCCGCCGCCCCGGATTCTGAAAGCGGTCAATGATGAATTGGCGCAACTCGTGAACGTTGAACTTGGTGGTGTCAATGACGACATCCGCGAGACGCCGGATGGGCGCCATCCGCCGCCGCTCCAGGCGAATTCCTTCGGCGACGGAATCATTGGGACTGAGAGGATGCGGACGCCGCGTTTCGCTGAACCGCCGCAAGAGCGCTTCGTCACTTGCTTCAACGAACACGAGCGTCGCGGGATGTTCGGCGGCGAGCTTGCGGTAGATCCCGGGCAACTTTTCAATCTGTTCGCCTTCCCGCGCGTCCACGAGCAAAGCCGCGCGTTCCACTTCGCCCACGCCTTCGACGTAGAGTTCGCTGAATTTGGGAATCAAGCCGACCGGCAAATTATCTATGCAATAAAATCCCAGGTCTTCGAACGTATTCAGGACGGAACCTTTACCGGAACCGGAAAGGCCGGTGAGAAGAACCAACTGGCGGGCGTCGCGATTTCTGTTTCTGGGCGGGCGGCGCGGCACGGCGGGCTGTTAACCCTTCACTCGTCGGCGGTGCGTACTGGGGATGCGCAAATCCTCGCGATATTTTGCGACGGTGCGGCGCGTCACTTGAATGCCTTCTTCGCTGAGGCGCTTGGTGATTTGTTCGTCGGTCAACGGATGCGCGGTGTCTTCGTCTTCGATCATCTTCTTCACGCGGCGCTTCAGCGATAGCAGAGACATCTCGCTACCCTGCGGCCCATTCACCGATTCGCTGAAGAAATAACGCAGCTCTAGGACGCCCTGCGGTGTGTGCACGTATTTATTCGCCACGGCGCGGCTGACGGTGGAAGGATGCACGCCTACTTCCTCCGCCACTTCCTTGATCATCATCGGCTTCAGATGGTCGGCGCCATAATCCAGGAAATCGCCTTGCCGCCGCAAAATGGATTGGCACACGCGCTGGATGGTGTGTTTGCGCTGCTCGATATTTTTCATCAGCTGGATCGCCGCGGTGAAACGCTCTTTCACGTAATTGCGCACGTCGCGGTCCGCGGCATCGCGCGCCAGCAGGCGCCGGTACATCGGATTCAGGCGCAACTGCGGCAGGTCGTCTTCGTTCATCAGCGCTTGCCACTCGCCGTCAACCTTGCGGAATTGCACATCCGGCTCGACCAGCCGCGGTTCGGTGTGGTTGTAACGCAGCCCCGGCTTGGGATCGAGCTGCTTGATCACGTCCACGGCGCGCTTCACGAGTTCCACGGGACGGTTCAACGCGCGCGCCACTTCTTTCAGCTGATTATTCTGCAGCAGCTTCAAATGCTCGGCGATGATCTGCTGCGCCAGGGTATTTTGCGGGTCAACCAGCTTGAGCTGCAGCAGCAGACATTCCTGCAAATCGCGCGCGCCCACACCGGGAGGATCGAATTCCTGCACCATAGCCAACGCTTCTTCCACATCGTCCATCGTGTAGTTGCCCGAAGCCGCCAGTTCATCGAGCGTCGCGGTCAGGTAGCCGTTTTCGTCGAGATTGCCGATGATCCCATCGGCAATTTTTCGCACCGTCTCGGTGCAGATACTAACGCTAAGCTGCCAGGTCAAATGGTCGGCAAGATTTTGCGCCGAAGAGAGGAACTTATCGAAGGAAGGACGCTCAATGTCTTCGCGTTCACTGCCGGCGGAGCGCTCGGCTCCGGAATCGAGATATTGCGAAAAGAAGGAGCCAAAATCGAATTCATCGAAAGGATTGGCTTCAGGCTTCTCCGGAACTTTTTCGATTTCTTTTTTTAGAAAGGCCTCGTCAGTATAGCTGTCCTGCGCCGCCGCGTCGCCTTCCGCCACTTCATCCAGAACCGGGTTCGCCATGATCTCCTGATTGATCATCTCCCGCAGTTCCAGGCGGTTCAGCGCCAAGACGCTGACCATCTGAACGAGCCCCGGCGTCAAAATCTGCTTTTGCGCGACGCGGAGACTCAGTTTGGGTGCGAGCCAGTTCATGTCTTCAGTTTAACCGGAATCCCTCTCCCAGGTAGATGCGGCGCACTTCCGCGTTAGTCGAAAGGTCACCCGGCGTGCCGGCGAAGAGGATCTTGCCTTCGCTGATAATGTAGGCGCGATTGGTGACGGCCAGGGTATCGCGCACGTTGTGATCGGTCACCAGCACTCCAATTCCCGCGGCGCTCAAATCCGCGATGATCTTCTGGATGTCCACCACCGTCAGCGGGTCAATCCCCGCAAATGGCTCATCCAACAGCACAAACGACGGCGACAGCACCAGGGAACGCGCTATTTCCAGCCTGCGCCGCTCACCGCCGGAGAGCACGTAGGCCCGGCTGTAACGCACCCCTTCCAGCCCCATCTGCGCCAGCAGCTCTTCCACGCGGTCGCGCCGCTGCTCAGACGTCAACGGCAGCGTCTCCAGTACCGCAAGCAAGTTCTCTTCCACTGTCAGTTTCCGAAATACTGAAGGCTCTTGGGGTAGGTAGCTGATGCCGCTGCGGGCCCGGAGGTACATGGGTAGGTCGGTGATGTCCTCGCCGTCCAGCAATACGCGCCCATAGTCCGGACGAGCGAGGCCGACCAGGATGTAGAACGTCGTAGTCTTTCCTGCGCCGTTCGGCCCGAGCAACCCAACCACTTCGCCCTGCTGAATCTCCAGACTGATTTTATCGACAACCTTACGCCCGCGATAAGACTTGCTTAGATCGGCGGCCTGGAGTTTCAACATGCCGGTTCATTTCTCAACCCGGTGCTTGGTCAGCGTGCGCGAACCTGCTTGGGAATCGATCAAAATCGTATCATTCGCTACAAAGAAGGTCAACGAATGGCCCGTGGTGGCGTCGCTGGCGGCATCAATAATCGTCGGATGACCGCCGGAAAGCACGAATTTTCCGTCCGAAGCGGTGTATTCCGCCTGCTCGGCAGTGCCGACGCGGTCGCCCTGCCGTACGGTTACTCCTCCGAGCGCCAAAGCTCGTTGCAGCTGTTGCCCCGCCGTAACTCCCCCGCCCGGCACGGCAGGAGATGCTGCTGATTGGCGCGTTGCCGATTGATTCGAAGCCACTTGCGAATCACTGCCGACGGATGGTTTTGGCGACGGGGCTTGCAGGAACACGTCCAGAGTGCTGGACTGCATGGACCCTTGTTGCGAATCAGCGGTGACGCCGCCTTCGAGGTGCGCTTTTCCGGCGTCGCCCCAATAGGTGAGCAGCGGAGCGTGAATCGTCCACAAGGTAGGTCCCGACGGCGCGGTTGTGGCCTTTGCCGTGGGCTCGCCGAATGTTTTGATTGGCGTGGAAGCTTGCGGAAAGACGGCGACCACATTTTCTCGCGCTTGCAGCTTCTTATCGTCGCGCCAGATCTCGATCTGATTGGCCTGGAGCACGGACTCGCCTTGCCACAATCGCGCGTGCCCGGAATACGTTACGTCTCCCGAGGTCGTCGAGCCACTCAGCGTATCGGCCGAAATATGTCCCGGACCCGATCCCAGATTCACGGCGCTCGCGCCCCCGTTGCCCAAGTAAGTGGAAACGACGCCGCCTCCTGCGTGAATTTCACCCGACTTCTGATTGATGGTCACTTTCGCCGCCGTCGTCCGGCTCATCGCGTCCGAAATTACCGGCGAACCATCGAGCTTGATCGTGTCCGTGGCGCGGACGATATTGGCGCGCTCGGCGGATGCGCGGCGGTCCGCCTGCTCGAAGCGCACGTCGCCGTTCTCATCGAGCGTCCGCCATTCCCCATCCGGCGCAAATTTTGCCACCAACTCCGCGGCGCGAACCACTTGCGGCGGCGACGTACCTATTTGCCTGCGAATCGCAACGCCCGAGTGCCCGACGAGCTCGTCGAGGCGGCCTTCCTTGCTGAATTGCGTCACGAACTTCTTGGCGCTCAGCTCCGTCGTGTCGTTGCCGCTTTTCGTTGTGATCGTTCCGGGTGCGGCGGTTTCCGCGCTTTCGATCCGCGTTTGGTTGGGATCTTTCCCGGGCACAAATTTTACGAGCAGCGACTCCGTCTTCAGGCTGCGCGAATCGGGGCCTTGCTGCGAATCGAACGCCACGGCGCCAGTCGCCATCATGGTCTTGAGCGCGTTGTGTTGTGGCTCCATCGTGAATATCGCGTGTGCCATCGAAAAATGATCGGCGCGATCCGCCGCGCGATGCATTCCATGCACGTTTCCGTCGGCGACGATCGTTTCGACCCACCCTGCCGCATCGAGCGTCGCTTCAAACTGGTCCGCGGTCGCAGTGAATTCGCCCTTGGCGTCAGTAGAACGAATGGCGGGATGCCCTTCCGCGACGGCGTGCTGCGCGTGAAATTCCGCGTCGAGATCGATCGAAATTTTGTCGGCGGAGAGCTGGCGGCCGCCCTGCCGCACCACCGCCGGCGCATTCAGCTCGACGATGCGTTCGTTTCGCCGAATTTCCATGCTGCTGCCCGTCGCCGTCACCGGCAGGCCGCCGGTCCTCGCCGACGGCGGCATATCCAATGCCACATCATGATTCAACCGCACGATTTCTTTCTGCGAACTGTAACTCACTCCCACGGCGTGGCCCTGCCCTCCGGCAAACTGAAATTGCACGGGCTCGGCCGTGGACGCTTCACCGGTATCGCGATTAAACGATAAATTCCGCGTCGTCACCTGCAGCTGTTTCTCGCTCGCCTTGCCTTGCGCGGGCTCCGCGGTTGCAAGATCAATTTGCACCGCGCCCTGGCACACCACATTTCCGGACTTGGGCTCGTAGCTGCATTCGCTGGTATGAATATTGTCGTTGCGCTGTCCGTCGCGGCCGTAAATCGTGATCCAGACGTCCTGCAACAACGCGCGATTTTCGTCCTTATATTGGGTCGCGCGCGAAGCCCTCACCGTGAAGAGCGTTCGATCCTGCTCCACTTTCGAAAATGAGAATTCGTTGGACTGCTGTTCGACGGTTGCCGGCACCAGCGCCTTGAGCTCGCCGCGCGCCCGGCCTTCGCGGATGGCGCGCTGCGCGTAAACGCCCGCGACAACCAGAGCGATAGCGCCCGCGGCCCAAGCGGCCCAGCGTGCATAGCGCGCAGCTTCCTGATTGCGCAGAGGAATCTCTCCCTAACGGCGACGAGGCTCTATTGAACTTAGAATCCGAGTATAGGTGAGAGGTTTGCCGGTTAGCAATCTAGCGCACGGGCTAGGCGTAAGTGTCGTAACAGGAAAGAAGCGGCAGGCGCCTACTTGTGTTGCGAAAGCATGCCCACGCCGGAAGCGGCGACGCTATCGCGTGTGGTGTTTTTCACCAGGTACATGGCCTCATCGGCCAGATGCAACAACTCGGCCTTGGTCCGCGAATCGCTCGGGTAAGCCGCAACGCCCACGCTGGCTGTCACATGTGCATTGATCCCGGACTCCTGCAGCCAAACGGTTTCGCGAATCAGTTTGTGCAGGCGCCGCGCGACGCCCAACGCATTGTCCTTGGAAGTCTGCGGCAACAACACCACGAACTCGTCGCCACCGTAGCGGAAAGCCAGGTCAATCAAGCGGCACTTATCCTTGATGGCTTGCCCAATTTCCGCGAGCAGCTTCGAACCCATCAAGTGCCCGTGCGTGTCGTTGACGCTCTTGAAATGATCCAGGTCAATGAAAATCAAAGAAAATTCGAAAGCATAGCGGTGCGAACGGTAAATCTCCGTATCCAGCATGAAATTCAAGTGCCGCGCGTTGTACAAGCTGGTGCAATCATCGGTGATCGTCAGCTCGTGGATTCGCTGCACGTGCCGCGCGTTCTCAATGGCAATCGCCGCATAATCGGCCAGCGCTTCCAGCAGCGCCAGATCGCGCGCGCTGAAGCCTTCCGGGCCGATGCTATTGATCAGCTCGATCACGCCGAGGCACTGTTCGCGAAAACGCACCGGCACAGCGACAATCGAGCGCGTCTCCATCTTGGTCCGCTCGTCCACTTGCCCGAAAAAGCGCGAATCCTTGCTGGTGTCCGGCACCACCACCGCTTCGCCTGTCTCGGCCACCCACCCTGCCAATCCCTGGCCGACCTTGATGCGGACATCTTTTAAAGATTCAGCGCCCTGCCCCGTCGCGATCTGGAAATAAAGCTCCTTTTTGTCCATGTCCATGAGCAGCAGGGACCAGGTGTCCGGGCGCAGCACCTCATTGATCTTTTCCATGATCGTGCGCAGCACCTGATCAAGCTGCAGCGACGACGTCAGCGCTTTACCCAGCTCGTGGAATACGGTTACTTCGTTTGAGGACTCCGGAGTGACGATGTCCGGGCCCACACCCGGGGTCCTGCGGCGTTCGACGCCGTCGAACGGTCTTCCGTCCGAAGCTCTCCGCCTGGTATCCACGGGTATGCTCTCAGTCGAACCTGGGGTTTCTTTAGTCAACCTTCTCATTATAGGTAACGCTTTCGGCCCTCCGCAATGGACTTCGCGGCGCGATTGACGAAACGCCAACATCCCCACTTTCGCGCGTCTTGCGGCCCAGCATTGACACACTCTTCACTGACGCCTATATTTTCTGTGGTTGCGGGTTCCTGCGGATGTCTTCGACACCTTTCGGCGAACAACTCAAGCGCGAGCGGGAAATGCGGGGCGTCTCACTGGAAGAAATTTCCGTCGCCACACGTATTGCACCGCGCTTCCTCGAAGCACTCGAAAACGAACAATGGGAACAGCTGCCTGGGGGCGTTTTTAATCGCGGCTTCATCCGCTCGGTCGCGCGCTATTTGGGCCTCGATGAAGACAATCTGGTGGCCGAATATGCGCTGCAAACCAAAGGCCGCCCCGACCCTGGTGTCGTCGCAGACCCGCCGGACGAGCCCGACCGCTTGTGGGCGCGCGTTTCCGTGCTGGTGGTTCTCGCGGTTTTGATCGTCGCTGCCGGCTGGGCCGCGATTCACTACCTGGGACCGAAGATCGCGGCGCGCTTGCACAAACACTCCGGCGATCCCGCGTATTCAGCGCCCGCGCGAGCTTCCTCTGGCGCGCCTACTACTGTGGCCGGACCGAAGTCCGCAGCGCCGCAGCCGGCGAGCGCGAACTTATCCCTGGTTTCGGGCGCTCCAGTCCCCGCCAACTCTCCTGTCGCCGGAGTCTCTCATTAGCGCCGAACTTCGCGACGCGATACGTTCCGGCCGCGCCCGGCCGGAACAAAAACTGGCGGCCTGTTCGGCCGGCACCCCGCTCGACCGCGAGGACCGTACTGAGCTGCTGGCGATACTGGCATCGGATGCCGATCCCGCCGTTGCGGAACGCGCGCACGCCGCAATCTTGAATCAGCCGATGGAATCATTCCTTGCCGTGCTGACGCGTCCGGACGCCGACCCGCGCTTTTTCGAATTTTGCGCGGATAACCTGGGCGAACGGCCGCAAGTGGCCGATGCGCTGGCCGCTAATGCGTCTTGCCCAGCCGAGTTCGTCACCCGCGTCTCGACGCAACTGACCAGCGCCGGAATTCAGTCGTTGCTCGACAATCTCGACCGGCTCACTTCCTACCCGCCGCTCAGCTCGGCGCTCGCGTATTCAGAGGCGGCCACTCCCGAACAACAAGAGCTTCTCGCGGAATTCGAAACCAACGCGGTGCTCAAAGAAAATGAAATCGAAGAAGCCGCAGCGGAGGTCGAGCCGGACGTCAAGAAGCGCAAGACCCTTCTGCAGCGGCTCTCACAGATGAATATCGTTCAGCGCATCCAGCTCGCCGTCAAAGGCGGCCGCGAAGAGCGCATGCTCTTGATACGCGACCCCAACAAGATCGTGCAGCGCGGCGTGCTGCAATCTCCTCGCCTCACCGATCTGGAGATCGAAAATTTCGCGGCCATGGCCAACGTTTCGCAAGAAGTGCTGCGCCTGATCGCCAATAACCGCGTCTTCATGAAAAGCTACGTGGTCGCCAGAAACCTCACAAAAAATCCGAAGGCTCCGCTGGACGTGACGCTGCATCTTCTGCCACGGCTGACGCCCGGCGATTTGAAACAGCTCAGCAGCAATAAGAACATTCCGGAGACGCTGCGCAGTTCCGCGCAAAAGCTCGTGCGCCAACGCAACGCCGCCCGGCCATCGAGTTAGCGTTCGCGGCGGCGGTCAGGTCAGGTCGGCTCGGCTGCGGCGAGAATTAATTCGCGGCGGGATTCACTAGCGATGCGGCAATCTGCTTCTTGTAGTCCTGGGCCTTCGCCAGAATTTCTTTCTCGTTCAACGTAAGCATCTGGCGGTCTTGCATCACGATTTTCCCGCCGATGACCACGGTCTTCACGTCGCTCGCCTTCAACGCATATACCAATTGCGAATAGACGTTGTACATCGGCGTCGCGTGCGGCGCGCTGGTGTCCACCAGAATCAAGTCGGCTTTCTTGCCCGCTTCCAGCGATCCGATTAGCTTCTCGAGATGCAGCGCGCGAGCGCCGGTGATCGTCGCCATCTCGACCACCTGCTCGGCGGGCAGCGCGCGCGAATCCATCCTGGCAACCTTTTGCAGTTTCGCGGCCAGATCCATTTCCTCGAAGAGGTCCAGATCGTTGTTGCTGGCCGCGCCGTCGGTTGCGAGGCCAATCGCTTCACCCGCCTCGAGCATCTCGACGACGGGCATCACGCCCGCCGCCGTCTTCATATTGCTCGAAGGATTGTGTATGCAGCCCACGCCGTAGTGGGTCAGCGTCGCGACATCGGCGTGGTCTACCCAGATACAATGGGCACCGACCACGTCCGGACCCAAGACTCCCGCGCGCGCGAGATACGCCACCGGCGTCAGCCCGTACTTGTTGCGGCTTTGCTCCAGCTCGAACGGCGCCTCCGCGATGTGAATCAAAATCGGCGCATGATTGCGCCGCGCCAGAGCCGCCGCATCCTGCAAAGTCTTCTCCGAACACGTGTACATCGAATGGGGCGCCACCGCGGCGACGATCAGCGCATCGCCCTTCCAATGATCGAGATACTTTTGCGTGTATTCGAGAGCCTGTGGCACCGACTTGTTGTCCGGCGCGGGAAAATCGATGATTGTCTCACCCAGCACGCCGCGCATCCCCGCTTCCTTGGTTACGCGAGCAACGGCATCCTCGAAGTAATACATGTCCGCGTACGTCGTGATGCCGCCGCGTAGCATTTCCAAAATTCCCAGGCGCGTGCCCCACGCTACAAAATCCTCGGTGACGTTGCGCGCTTCGGCGGGAAAGATATATTTGTGCAGCCAATCATCAAGCGACAAATCATCGGCGATCCCGCGAAAAAGGCTCATCGCCGCGTGCGCGTGCCCATTGATCAACCCGGGCATCACAATCGCGCCGTGCGCATCAATCGTTTTGGCCGCCTCATACTTGCCTTCGATTTCGGCGCTCGTGCCGACGGCCACAATCGAATCGCCGACAACGGCCACAGCCCCATCTTCGATCACGCGCCGCTGCGCATCCATGCTGACCACTGTGCCGCCAGTGACCAGCAGATCAGCCTTCTGTTTCGCGTCCGCCAGCGATGCGAGCAGAAGGCAAGCGGCACCACAGACGAACACAAAGAAACAGAGATGAAAAAAATCCCTGGAAAAAGCGAATGCCGATTTTCTGAGTTTCATAGTTCTCGATTTCACGTTGATTTTCACCTTGTCGGGTGCGCTGGAAATAGGCGGTACGAGTTCCTCGGGTATCCGCGGGCGCCGCTGCTCCTCAACCATTACAGAAACGAAGAGTCGAACGGGCGCGCCAGCAGCCCGCGCGCGGTTTCTTCCTCCACTTTGCCTTTTAAGTTCGCCAGCACCACCGGCACATCGCCGCAAAACTCCCAGATAATCTGTCGGCAAGCTCCGCACGGCGGCGTCAAACGATCCACGTCGGTGACTACCGCGATCGCGTCGAACCCGCGCTCGCCCTCCGAGACGGCCTTGAAGATGGCGACGCGCTCCGCGCAGCAAGTAAGGCCCAAGGTCGCGTTTTCCACGTTGCAGCCGGTATGAATGCGCCCGGATTTCGCGCGCACCGCCGCGCCCACGCGAAAATTCGAAAAAGGCGCGTAGGCATTCTCGCGCGCCTGCCTCGCGGCCGTAATCAGTGCATCGTATTCGCTCACGTCATCCTTCGCTTTCTTCAGTCTTTGTCGCTCGCGATGCGCGGCAACACCGCCCGCAGCAGCGCAACAAACTGGCCCTGCACCCGCTCGCCGGTTTCCAGCACTTCCAGATGATTGATCGGCTGATCCAGAATTCCCGCCGCCATATTCGTCACGCAGGAAATTCCAAGCACGCGGATCCCCATGTGCCGCGCCACAATCACTTCCGGCACCGTGGACATCCCCACCAAATCGGCTCCAATCGTACGCAAGTAACGAATTTCCGCCGGCGTTTCGTAGCTCGGCCCGGAAAGCGCGGCATACACTCCTTCCGATACATCAATTCCCAATCGCTTCGCTTCCCCGAGCGCCGCCTCGCGATACGGCTTCCAGTACGCCGTGGTCATGTCCGAAAAGCGCAACCCGAAGCGCTCGTCGTTCGGCCCAATCAGCGGATTGATTCCCTGCAAATTGATGTGATCGCGAATCACCACCAGCGCACCCTGCTTGAATTCCAAATTGATGCCGCCCGCCGCGTTGGTCAGAATCGCCGAGCGGATTCCCATGCGCCCGAAAACGCGCATCGGAAACACGACTTGCTGCGGAGTGTAACCCTCGTAAAAATGCACGCGGCCCTGCATCGCCGCCACAACCACGTCACCCGCTTTGCCGATCACGAGCCGCCCCGCGTGTCCAATGGCCGTCGAGCGCGGAAACCCCGGAATCTTTTCATAAGGGATGCGCGTCGCGTCGGTTAATTCATCGGCGAACGCGCCCAGTCCCGAACCAAGCACCAGCGCAATCTTCGGCCGCAGCTTCGTCTTCGCCAGAATGAACTTTGCGGCGCGCTCGGCCCGCGCAAATTCGGGGTCGCGAAAGACAGATTTCGCGACGACGGAGGACTTTGAGCGAGCGGCACTCATTTCAGCATGATCCCCACGATGGAAGCCGACATCAAATTCGCCATCGTTCCCGCGGCCATCGCGCGAATCCCCAGCCGCGCGAGATCCGCTTTCTTGTTGGGCGCCAGCGCGCCAATTCCCCCAATCTGAATTCCAATCGAACTGAAATTCGCGAAGCCGCACAATGCAAACGTCGCAATCGTAAACGAACGAGGATCCAAGGCGTCTTTCATCGGCCCCAATCTCTGGAATGCAACCAGCTCGTTCGTCACCATGCGCAAACCCAAAAGGTTACCGATGGTGTGGCAATCGTGCCAGGGAATGCCGATCACCCACGCGACGGGCGAAAATAGCCAGCCGAAAATCTGCTCGACGCTCGAAGGAAACCAACCGATGCCCAAGTGCGCCAGCCCGTTGTGAACCAAGCCGAATACGCCATCAACAAGGTAGATCAACGCGATAAAGGTGATCAGCATCGCGCCCACGTTCACCGCCAAATTCAACCCATCAATCGTCCCGCGCGAGATCGCGCCCAACGCATTCGTATCGCGCTCGAGCGGCGCCATCTCGACCCTGCCCGAAGTCACCGGCACTTCCGTCTCCGGCACCAGCATTTTCGACAGCAGAATCGTGCCCGGCGCGGTCATGATCACAGCAGCTAGCAGGTGCTTCGCCTCAATCCCGTAGGCGATGTACGCCGCCATAATTCCACCAGAAACGTGCGCCATGCCGCTGGTCATAATCGTCATCAATTCGGACTGCGTCACTTCCGGCAGAAACGGCCGGATGGTCAGCGGCGCTTCCGTCTGCCCCATGAAGATGCTTGCCGCTACGTTCAACGACTCCGCGCCGCTCGCGCCCATCAGCCCCGTCATCACTTTCGCGGCCTGCTTGATGATGAATTGCATCACTCCCAGGTAGTAGAGCAGCGCAAAAACGGCCGCGATAAAAATAATCGTCGGCAGAACCTGAAAAGCCAGGTAGAAACCCATTGGCGAACTTTTCTTGCCCAGATCGCCAAACACAAACTCCGATCCCTTGAACGCGAAATCCAGAACCCAATTCACTCCCGCGCCCGCCTTCTGAAAAACGAGTCGGCCGAATTCCCAGCGCATCACCAGGAACGCGAAGACGATCTGCAGCCCCAGCCCCCACGCTACTGTCTTCCCGCGAATCGCGCGGCGATTCGTGGAAAAAAGGAACGCCAGCGCCATCATCGTGATCATTCCCAGGACGCCTACCAGGCGATGCATGCGAAGGAGCCTCCTTTAACGAACCACGCGACAACCTTAAGTCATTTCTCCCGCACCGATAATCTTCCGCACCAGCGGCGCGGCCGCCGGCGCGTGATCTCCAATCTCAAAACTCTCCGACAGCAATCTCATCGCGTGAACCAAGCGCGAATCCAGGTTGTAGTGCACGGCGCACAAATTTTCGCCAGCCTTTACCGCGTCACCGATTTTCTTTTCGAGCACCAGGCCCACGCTCGGATCCACCGAATCTTCCTTTTTCTCCCGGCCGCCGCCGAGTAACATGCTCGCGACGCCCACTTTTTCGCAGTGAATCGCGGTGACGAATCCCGCGCGCGGCGCATCGACTCGCGCCGTGTGCCGTGCATGCGGCAAACGGCCCGGATCGTCCACGATCCGCGCGTCGCCTCCCTGCAGGCGGACGACCTCGCGGAATGTATCACGCGCGCGCCCCGAAGCAATCATTTCCGCCGCCAGCGTACGCCCCTCCGCGACCGACTTCACACTCCCACCCAATAAAAACATCCACGCCGAAAGCTCCAGGCATAATTCCCGCAAGTCCTCCGGCCCCTTCCCATCCAGAATTTCGACGCATTCCTCCACTTCCAGTGCGTTTCCCACTTTGCGCCCCAGCGGCTGCTCCATATCCGTGATCAGCGCGACAACTTTCTTCCCCATGCGCGTTCCGGTCTCGACCATCAACTCCGCAAGATATTCAGCGTCTTCCTGCTTTTTCATGAACGCGCCGTCGCCGGTCTTCACGTCGAGCACCAGCGAGTCAATTCCTTCCGCCATTTTCTTGCTCATGATCGAACCGGTAATCAGGTAGGGGCTTTCGACGGTCGCCGTCACGTCGCGCAGCGCATACAGCTTCTTGTCAGCCGGCGCGATTTCCGGCGTCTGCCCGATCAACGCGCAGCGGCACGTTTCCAGCACCCGGCGAAACTCATCCAGCCGCAAATTCACGTTGAAGCCGGGAATGGATTCGAGTTTATCGAGCGTGCCGCCGGTGTGGCCCAGGCCGCGACCGCTGATCATCGGCACGTAAAGTCCCGCCGCCGCAACGATTGGCGCTATGACCAGCGAGGTCTTGTCGCCGACGCCGCCCGTCGAGTGCTTATCCACTTTCGCGGCGGGCAACGCCGACCAATCGAGCACGGAGCCCGAATGCAGCATCGCTTCGGTCAATGCCGCAAGCTCGGCGCGCGTCATCCCGCGCCACACCACGGCCATCAGAAATGCGGCAATTTGATAGTCGGGAATGCGGTCGTGCGTAGTGCCGGAGATGAGGAATTCGATTTCTTCGCGGGAAAGCTCCGCGGCATCGCGTTTCTTGCGAATAATGTCAACGGCACGCATCTGGAAGGATGCGCCAAGCTAGCATCGCGCCGCGCAGGCGTCAATCATTCTGCGCCCAGCCCAGTTAGAGAATTTTCATCGGGGGATTATGCAGCACGCAGGAAGACGAACCAACTCAGGAGCGATTCCATAAGCACGCGTAATTCGTGTGGAGTGCGCCGAGCGGCGCTGAATACCAGCCCTTACAACTTGTTTGCGCCCGCTGCAACTTCCGCCATCATCGTTTGCATCTCGTCATGAATAAGCCCATTGCTAACCAACAAATCCGGCCCGCCAGGACGATACGCCCCGCCGCGCAAATCCGTCACCTTCCCGCCAGCCTCGGTGATCATCAAGATCCCCGCCGCCGTATCCCACGAGTGCAAGCCAAATTCCCAGAATGCCTCGAACCTGCCGCACGCGACGGAACACAAATCCAGCGCCGCCGAGCCATCCCGCCGCACGCCATGCGAACGCAAAGTGAATTGCCAGTAATAATGAATATTCAAATTCGCAGCACGATTGTGCGTCGGGAATCCGGTGGAAACCAACGAGGTAGCCAGCTTCTCCATCTTCGAAACATGAATCGGCTTCTCGTTCAGAAAAGCACCCGCGCCCCGCGCCGCGGAAAATAGTTCATTGCTCACGGGATTGAAAACCACGCCTACAAGCGGCTGCCCATCCTCCAGCAACGCAATCGAAACCGCAAAACACGGATAACCGTGCGCAAAATTCGTAGTCCCATCCAAAGGGTCCACATGCCATTCGTAGCGCGAAGCGCCGGCCGCGCCACCTGAGCCTTCTTCCGCCACAATCCGATGATCCGGAAATTCGCGCCGCAATCGCCCCACCACAATCGCCTCGGAGCGCTTATCCGTCTCCGTCACCAAATCCACTTCACCTTTATACGAAATTTTCTGCGGCCGGCTGTGCTCGGTCAGCAGCACCGCCCCCGCCTCGCGCGCCGCTTCCAGCGCCACTTCAAGAAATTTCTTCATACGGTTAGCGCGCCACTCCAGCGGTCATATATTCCCTGCGAGATCGCACAGTGTCTCCGGTATTCACTTTCACCTCCACGTGCCGCGAAACTCCCGGCGGCGGCGTGGGATTGGGATAGTACCCCAGCAAATACTGCGTGCGCAGTTCCTGGTTGATGCGATCGAATATTCCGGTCAGCTCGCTGATGTCCGTAGGATAGTACATGGCACCGCCGGTGCTGTCCGTGATCGTCTCGATGGCGTGCTCACCCGCCGTATTCCAGCCGCCATTCGATTTCATCGGCCGCACCACGACTGTATAAAGAAGCGTGTCCGAAACAATCGCGGCCCGCCGCGCATCCTCGAATTTCGAAATGCTGGTGGTCTCGCCCGCATCGGTGATGATCACCACGGCCCGACGCCGGTCCGCTCCTTGCCGCCGCACCGATTGCGAACCCAGGACCACCGCATCGTAAAGCGAAGTCCCCATATCCGCGCCGAGGTCCACTCTGCGGACGGCCTCCTCCAGCACTTTGGTGTCGTCCGAGAAACCGCTCAGCTGGATCACATCGCTGGTGAAAGAAAATACCGCCAGCCGGTCGCCGGGCCGCACCACTTCGTCCACAAAATGAGCCGCAGCATCGCGCTCGACTTTCAACTCGATCGCCGCGGACCCGCTGGTATCCACCATCAACGCGAGATCGATCGGGCGATTCGTTTGCGGCTCGAAGCGCACGATCTTCTGCTCCACGCCCTCTTCGAAAACCTGAAACGCACCTTGCGCCAGGCCGATCACCGGCTCGCCTTTGGCGTCCGTAACGCTCGCCAGAATGCTCACCAGGTCCGTCTGGACGCGGATCGTCCCTTTTTGCTTTTGCTTGTCCTGCTGCGGCTTGCGGGCTGCCACGGTCTTGGCTAACCCAGCCACGCCCGCCAGCATGACGGCGCAAAGCGTAACCATCGCTCGTTTCATCTAGGAAGTAGATTCATCCAGGCCGGAAATGGCTTTCTGGGGCAACGTTTCGCCTTCGGCCCACACCGCGCCACCGGCGAAGAATTCTTTCTTCCAGATGGGCACCGTGCGCTTCAGAGTGTCAATAGCGTAGCGGCAGGCGTCAAACGCCGCCGCCCGGTGCGCCGAACTGACCGCGATCAGGACGCTGGTCTCACCGATTTCCAGCCGGCCCAGCCGGTGCACAATCGCTATCCGGTGAACCGAAAATTTCTCGCGAATTTCCGCGCCAATCGCGCGCATTTTCGCGTAGGCCATCGGCTCGTAGGCCTCGTATTCCAAATAGAGCGTCTGGCGGCCCTTGAAGTTGTTGCGGACGAACCCGTCGAACAACACCAGCGCGCCATCTTCCGGGACTTTTAAGCTCTCGATAAGCTCGCGCGGGTGGATCGCTTCGCGCACCAGCAAAAAAATATCCTCGGCCACCGCCGTCTGCTGGCCACCGCTCACCGGTGGCAAAAAAGCCACTTCATCCCCAGCAGCGAGCGGCGCGCGCCACTCCGCATATTCCTGGTTCAATGAAGCCGCCACCGAAGGCCGAAACTCCGCAAGCTTCGGAAAGCGCCGTCCGTACCGCTCGAAGAGGTCTTCCACTCGAGCGCCCTCGGAAAGCTCCGCATCCTCCTGCGCAAGCCCCACGATCTCTTTCAGTTGTCCAAAAAAAAGCACGCGCACACGCATATTCATCATTCTACCGCGCCGGCGCACACAAACGCGAAACTCGTTCCGAGGCCAATATCCACGCGATTACTTCGATTCCGCGAGCTTCGCGATTTCGTCGAGCCGCGCGGAAGCGCGCAGCAAAGCCACCGCCAGCGAAGCCCCTTCTTGCTGGAAGACGACCGCGTCGTCGCGGTCCAGCGCTTCATTCACGCCGGGCAACACCTCCGCCGCGTATCCCGCGTAACTTCCCGGCGCGTAGATCGTGTGCTTGTACCAGGGCCGGCCGACCAGACCCTGAGGCGCCAGCAACGCTTGCTCCACCGACACGAGTTCGTGATTGATCTGATCCTGCTTCGCGGCGTCGAACAAAGTAACGTCCATGTGTTGCAGCGCGTGCGATGCGCGCGTCGCGGAAGCCGTCAAACGCCCGGACGCATCCGAAATGGATTGCAGCGACGCGCTTTGCATTCCCAGCTGGCTGGCGCGCGAGACCAAGTCGTTCGTCACGCGCGAAATCGTCGCGGCGTACGCCGCATAATCAAACGGCAACACGTCCGCTTCGTCCAGCCGCAATGCCATCGTGCCTAGCATCTTCGCGAGCGTTGCATGATACTCAAACGTCGGATCGCCGAACGATTTCATCCAGAAGAAATCATCGTAGAGCGAGTGGTACACGCCGTAATCGCCCACGAATCCCGTATCAATGGAGGGAATTCCCGCGAAATCGAGAAACGGGCAAAAGTCGGAGCCCGCTCCGAGCGCATCCACCGGAGCCTCTCCGGGATTTTCCAGCGTAGCCTGCGTACGCGCGATGCCGCTCAATTGCTTTTCTCCGCGTTTGGCGTGTTCGAGCCACGCTTCGTACACGCTTCCCGTGCCATCCGGTCCGACCACGGAACGCGCGGCGTCGCGGATCACATCATCCAAAGATGGCGTCGCCGAAGCCGTGAAATTCGGCCCCGCGACTCCGACGTCGGTATTGATATACACGACGGCCTTCGCCTGCAGCTCCGCGCGATTCGCCTCCACCCACTCCGTGGAACCGATCAACCCCGGCTCTTCGCCGTCCCATTCGCACATCACGATCGTGCGACGCGGCTTCCAGCCACTACGCGCCAGTTCACCCAGCGCACGCGCGGTTTCGAGCATCGTCGCGGTGCCGCTTCCGGGATCCACCGCGCCATACACCCACGCATCGTGATGATTGCCGAGCACGACCCACTCGCCGTCGTCCGTCCCGTGCAGCTTCGCGATCACGTCGTAAATGGGGCGCTGCTGATAATCCATCACCAGTTTCATATGCGCCACTGCGCCACCGGGGCCAACGTGATAGGTAAACGGCAGCGCGCCCTGCCAACCCCGCGGAACATGCGGGCCGTCGAGCTCGCCTAGAATCACCGCCGCGTCTTGCGCGTCGATCGGCATGGTAGGAATGTGCGGCAAACTCTTCGCGTCGGCAGGGGCCAGCCGTTTCGCGTCCGGCGTCGCCGCCACCCCCGGCGTCAAAGGATCGCCGGGATAAATTTCGGTGTATTGCACCGAACCGCGCTGAATGCCGCTCATCGGACGCCAGGGGCCGCGCGGAAACACATCTCCCTGAAAATATCCGTCATCCTGCGGATCGGAGAAGAGAATCAGTCCGACAGCTTTGTGCTCTTCCGCCAGCTTCGTCTTGATTCCGCGATAGCAGCGGCCATAGCGCGCGATCGCAATTTTTCCCTCCACGCTGATGCCCATCGTTTCCAGCGTCTGGTAGTCTTCCTGCGTCCCGTAATTCACATAGATCACCGGCGCAGTCACCTCCGCCGACGGCGCGTAGATGTTGAACGCCATTACTGCATTCTTGTTGTAAGTGTCCTGGTCAACTGGATACGGCTGCTCGGGGGTGCCCAGCGCAATGGGCTTCGGCGCGGTGAGTTCCAGTTTCACCTCGCGCGCCTGCGGGAGCCACACGCTGTAGCTCACAATGTCCGCGTCGAAGCCGTAGCTGCGGTACTGATCGCGCAGCCACTCGGCCAGGCGATGGCTCGCTTCCGTCCCGGCCAAGTGCGGCTCGCTGGTAATGCGTCGCAGATTGCTTTCGGCATGCGCCGCATCCGGAATCGCGCGCAGCTTTTGCTCGCGCTCCATTTCCGCTTGGACATGCGCGGCCGCAAAGCCCGTGATGCCCCGATCTTCTTGCGCGCCAACCGAAATCGCGAAAGGAAGAAACAACGCAACCCCGACGATAAGCGCCGCGCCCGCCCGACACATCGATGAAATCATTCTCACCTCGCTGCGAAACTGCAAATTCTATAACACCGGAGCGCTCACTGCATCTCGCGTGCCGACAATACGGCGAGGCACCTTGACGGGCCCTGACTTGCGCCGTACGGTAGTTGAACACAACGGACCATTTCCAACTCACGAGGGATTCAAATGAAAGTGCTGATTTCGGGAGGCTCGGGTCTGGTTGGATCAGCGCTCACCCAATCGCTGCGCGCCGATGGCCACTCCGTTTTTCATATCGTGCGTCCGGGCCGCACACCCGCGCCCGGCGACGTGCGCTGGGATCCTTCCAGCGCCACCGTGGACGTCCCGGCCCTCGAAGGTTTCGACGCGATCATCCATTTGAGCGGCGCGAGCATTGCAGGCGGACGCTGGACAGACAACCGCAAAAAAGAACTGCGCAGCAGCCGCGTGGATTCCACGCGCGTTCTGGTGGATTCGCTCGAGCGCCTCAAACGGCCGCCGCGTGTTTTTGTGTGCGCTTCGGCGATCGGCTATTACGGCAGCCGCGGCGATGAATTGCTCACAGAATCGAGCGGCTACGGCAATGATTTCCTCGCGATCCTCTGCCGCGCCTGGGAAGGCGAAGCCGTGCGTGCCTCCGCCCAGGGCATTCGTACGGTGACGGCTCGCTTCGGCGTGGTTTTGGCCACGCAAGGTGGTGCGCTGCCGCGCATGCTGACGCCATTAAGACTCGGAGTCGGCGGACGGCTGGGTAACGGCAAACAGTGGATGTCCTGGATTGCTCTGGAAGATGCGGTGCAGGTCCTGCGCACAGCAATCACAGATGAAAAAATGCAAGGTCCAGTGAACCTTGTCGCGCCCCAACCGGTACAAAACGCAGAATTCACGCGAGTGCTAGCCGCAGTGCTGCATCGCCCCGCGATCTTCCCCGCCCCGGCCATCGCGCTGCGCCTAGCCCTGGGCCAAATGGCCGACGGGCTCCTGCTAGCAAGCCAGCGCGTCCAACCCGAAAAGCTAGTCGCCAGCGGTTACAAATTCCGCCACGAATCGCTGCAACCTGCCCTGCAAGCGATTCTAGCGAATCCATAGCGAAGCGCTCCGGGAGCCGCGTGCCAGAAGCGTGGTCACTGAAGCCGCTCACCGCAGGGCGCTCACCGCTCGCTATAGATCCAGGCGATCGATCAGAGCTTGCACGTTTGAATCGTCCACCGTCAGCTCCGGACGCGACGTCGCGAAATCCGCAACGTCATCCAGCGCTTGGAACAGCCGCATCTTCGCGATGGCGTACTCTTCGGTCCCGGTCAACGCGCGACCCGTTTGCTTCGTCCATTTTTCTAGCGCTTCCTGCATCACAAAAATGCGGATCGGAAACATCGTCTTGCGGTCCGCCGAGACGTAGTACACGAACTCGTTCCCATGCGCCGCGTCGCGCTGCGCCGGATGCGCATCCTGAAATTGATATTGATAGACGTAACCGCTCGCTGCTGAATAACTCTTGATTCGCCGCACCGTCTCGGGCTTAGCCATGGGCGCATTATTCGACTGCCCCGTGCTTGTGTCAATCTCGGCGTCCCGTTCAGGGGGCGGCGGCGAGAGCTGCAATCGGCGCGCGGCGCATCTCTCCCGATTTGGTTTCATAAATCAAATCCGTGTGCCATTGCGGGACTCGATGGACTTCCGCAATTTCAAACGCACCCACTGCTCCTGCATCGCAATTTGCGCCGCACCTTTCACGTCTCTCGTAACTGTTTGCCCTGATTGGCATTGCTGAAAAGTGCCGCGCGGACACTCGTACTTGTTTCCGCCGCTGCGCGATTCGCATTCCTGCTCCGCTGTGGCACAGCGCGTGCCCTCATCGCGCGCAGATATGAAAAGCACCGGCGCGATCGCCCATAACTACACCGCACTTTCGTCCACCGCGCCGCGCCGTGCCGCGCAACGCATCGTTCGGCGTCGCAGTGTGCCACTGCGCGCGAGAATCTATCTTTTCTTGGCGTTTCTGTTGGGCGGCTGCGGGTACGCCGGCAGTCCACCGAATAACAACGTCACTGTGACGGTGCAACCGTCCACCGCGAACGTGGCGCTAGACCAATCGCAACAATTTCAAGCCACGGTAACAAACTCGTCGAACGACGCCGTCTCCTGGAACGTGAACGGCGTCGCCGGAGGAAATTCAACTTCGGGCACTGTGTCACCAACGGGGCTTTACACCGCCCCCGCCGCAATGCCCAACCCGGCAAGCGTCGCGGTGACCGCCGTCAGCCAGGCCGATGCGCAAGCCAGCGGCTCCGCGACAGTAACGCTGTTGCAAAGCAGCATCGCAGTTTCGGTCGCTCCACCCGCCGCCAGCGTCCCCACGGGCGGCGCGCAAGTTTTCACCGTGACGGTCTCTGGCAGCATCTCCTCCGGCGTCGCCTGGAGCGTCAACGGCATCCCGGGCGGCAATGCCACGTTTGGCACGATCGTCGCGAACAACGCCAGCAGCGCAGTCTATACAGCGCCCATTTTGATTCCGTCGCCCGCATCGGTAACCGTCACAGCCACCAGCACCGCGGACCCGGCGAAATCAGGCAGTGCGACAGTGACGATCACGTGCGCGAACCCGATTCTGATCTCGCCCTCCACAGCCAACGTCGGGTTAAGCCGCACACAAGTTTTCACCGCATCTTTCTGCGCCGCGAATAACACCACGATCGTCTGGGACGTAAATGGAATCGCCGGCGGCAACTCCGCAAACGGCACCATCACCGTCACCGGTTCCGCCACCGCGACCTACACCGCTCCCGCCGACCTCCCCGCCACAAATCCCGCGATCATCCACGCCACCGCCGGCGCGCTCGTCGCATCCGCATCCGCCACAATCGTAAGCAGCGTCACGGTCAACGTGTCTCCGTCATCCGCGTCCGTCGCCACGGGTCAGCGCGTCACTCTCACGCCGACGGTCGCCAACACTTCCGACACCACACTCACGTGGACGGTAAACGGCATCGCCAACGGAAACACCTCCGCGGGCCAAATCTGCCAGCACAGTTCAAATCCGTGCCAGTCCCCTTCGGCACCGAGCTCCACCAGCGTTGATTACCTCGCGCCAGCCGCGGTGCCGTCGCCGAACTCCATCACCGTGACAGCGATCAGCAACGCCGATCCGTCGAAAAGCGCCTCCGCGATCATTTCCGTCAGCAGCACAAACGGCACAGTCGTGGTCACCATCTCGCCGAATTACGCGTTCGTAGCTCCGTCGGCCGGCGCGCCTTCGACGCAGCAATACTTCGCGTCAGTCACAGGCTCAAGCAATAGCAATATCAACTGGACGGTACAGAGTGGCGTTACAGGCCAAGGCTGTTCCGGCGCGGCGTGCGGTTCCATCAACTCCACAGGCCTGTACACTGCGCCCGCTTCAGCGCCTTCGCCGAACGCCATCTCCGTGATTGCCACCAGCCAAGCAGACCCCACCAAATCCGCCACCGCCGCGATTGCTATCACCACCGGCGCTCTAATCAATCAAATCCTGCCGTCCAGCGTCTTCTCCGGAGCGGTCGAAGGTTTTCCGCTCGCCGTCCACGGCGAGAATTTCGTCGCGGGCAGCGGCAGTTCCGCTTCCACTATCTTGGTCAACGGCACGCCGCGCGGCACCACGTGCGCCACCAGTTCCACGTGTGCGACGGCCGTGAATCCTTCGGACGTTCAATCCGCCGCAACCCTCACCGTGCAAATTCAGAATCCCGGACCGAACGGTGCGCTCTCGAATCCAGTTCCCTTCGTCATCATTCCGTTCGACTCCTCGGTCGCTGCGCTCGCGCTCTCCGCCGCGCAGCCATTGGCCACTTCCATCGTGATCACGGTCCCCGAGCCGACCACCGCAGCCGCGTCCGCCCCAATCAACGTGGACACTATCGGCCTCTTAACCGGTGGCAATAATTGCGGCATTCAAGGCTCTCCGCTCACGATCACGCGGCCCGCTTCCGGCACGATCACGGTCAGCCTTTGCATCCACGGCAACGGACTCGACCCCACATTCACTTACTCATTCAGCGGCGCAGGCGGCGCGCCCGCAGGCAGCGACCTCCCGGTCACCGCCTCCGCCATCAACGGACTTTTCCCCAACATGATCGAGCTCGATCTGCAACTCAGCAGCACCACTCTCCCCGGCGTCCGCACGCTCTTCATCACGACTCTGAACAACGATCGCGGGACGGCCACCGGAATGCTCGAGGTGAAATGAAATGCGAACACGCGAACGAACGCGATCAACGACAGCAGCAGCGCGGGGCGCAGCAACCACGGCGTCCGCAACGGCAGCAGCGGTGCTGATCGCAGTGCTACTTGCCGCCACTTTCTGCCAAGCCACCACGCTCGAGCGCATGTCGCTCGCGAAAATGGCGCAAACCGCGCCGCTAGTTATCCGCGCGCGTTGTCTCGCAAATTCCACCGCCTGGGACGCCGGCGAAATCTGGACCTTCACATCCTTCGCCATCGAAGAATCCTGGAAAGGCGCGCCACCAGGCGCCGCGGCGCAGATAACCGTCCGTCTCCTGGGCGGTTCGGTTGGCAATCTCACGTCCACCGTCTCCGGCGTTCCGCGCTTCCATCCCGGCGAAGACGTGATCTTGTTCCTCGAACCCACCTCGCGCGGCGATTTCTCGATCGTCAGTTGGGTGCAAGGCACATTTCGCATTCGCCGCGATCCGGGCACCGGCGATGAAATCGTGATGCAAGACACTGCGGCCTTTGACACGTTCAATCCCGCCACGCATCGCTTCGAATCCGCCGCTACCCGCAATCTATCGGTCGAATCCTTCAGCGCCCAGGTGAAATCCGCTCTCGCCTCGACGACAGGTGAAAAAAAATGAAACAAGCCTCCGCCATCCTAGTGATGCTCGTGCTTTCGTTCTCGGCAGTTTCCGAATCCGCGCCGCTACCCTACGCGGTTGATTCCACGATCCCGCAAGCAGGCGGATGCCCGCAGCCCAACCGCTGGAATCTCTCGCTCAGCGCGCCGCTCAATCGCCGCTGGAGCACCGCCCTGCCCACGCTGCTCTCGCCGACCATCCTCACCGTCGCGCAGCAAAATTCCCCCGCAGCGGTCGCCGAAATACAGCAAACCATCTCGGATTCCTTCGCGGTATGGGCCGGCGTCAGCGGCACCAGCTTCAATTCCAACAACTATCCCGGCCTGCTCGCCCCTATCACGCAAGTCTCCGCCGCGAATTCCTGCACCGACGACGCCGATGACAATGTGGACGGCCTCAACACCATCTGCTTCAACCAGTCCAGCATGGGCTTCACCAGCGGCGTCCTCGCCTTCACGCGCACCATCACCGCCAATGCTCCCGGCGCCACGGTAGGCTCCTCCGCTCCCGCCGCGTTCGCAGGACAAATCCTCGACGCCGACACTCTCTTCCGCAACGACGGCCAAGCCACCTTCGCCACACCCGGCGCGCTCTTCTCCGCGCAGGGCCAGGGCGCATACGATCTGGAATCGCTTCTCATCCACGAAATCGGCCACTGGCTCGGCCTCGATCATTCCGCCGTGATCCGCGCCATGATGTTTCCCTTCGCGCCGCCTCCCGGACAATTTCTCGGCAGTCGCCCCATCTTTACGGTCCCGGACGCTCCGCTCGCCGACGACGATCGCACCGGTATCCGCGCCCAATATCCCGACCCGAACGACACTCTCAACGTGGGCGCGCTTCGCGGCCGCATCCTGCCCGCGAATCCCTTCGCGCTAGCCATTTTCCCCGCGCCGTCCACCGACGCATCCGTCACCGGCATCGTAGGCGCCCACGTCGTCGCCGTAGACGCCGACACCGGCAGCGTGATCGCCGGCACGCTAGCCGGCTGGAGCTGCGACCCCACAAATCCACCCACGCGCTTCGATGGCTCGTTCGACATCGAGCGCCTGCCCGTGGGCCGCACCTACAATCTCTACGCCGAGCCGCTCGTGGGCCTGGCGCTTCCAGCCGATTTCAGCGACGCGCTAGCAGACCTCTGCTCCGCCTCCGCCACACCCCCATGCCAAACCCCAGCAGTAAACACAAATTTCAACGTCCGCATTCAACCCGCATCGCAATGATTCAGCTCGAAACGATCGCAATGCGGCGGTTCACGGGAAAATGGCGGCCAAAAGAAAAGCGGCTCCCAAACCTCGGGAGCCGCCTAGCGTCTTGCGGGGGTAGTGAAATTTCTACTGAGTCGGCAGGATCTCCTGCGAGAACCCGATCGTATTCACCGACCGCAACGACGGAGTTCGCGGCGGCAGACAAGCCGGCGCCAGCGAGAAGTTGGTGTCAAACGAGTAGTCGCGAGGGCTCGGCGGATTGTAAACGCCGGTTCCCTTATACGTCCCAATTCCCTGCCGGTTGTAATAGAAGCTCACCATCGAGCCGCGGTAATGGCAAACCACGCCCCAGTTTTCCAGGAAGCGCAAGAAGTTGTGCACACCGCCGTCCGTACCGAAGTCTTGCGCCTGACCGGCGATGGAGGGGAACGGAATGCCCTTGCCGGAGATGATGGCGGCACGGTATGCCGTCGGCTTCGCGGTCCGATTGTTTACGTTGTATGGAAAGGCGAACGAATTCACGTCATTCCAGTTGTTGGATAAGAACGTCACCGCGTCGCCTTCGATAGCTGCCGCCACGCTCACGCCTCCCCACGTTCCGTCGTCCACCGGCGCGTTGTAATCGCCCTGGATATAAACGGGGTTTTCCGCAACGATCGTCAGGCCGTCCGTTCCGCTGCAAGATGTGCCGATCGTCAAAGAGGCGCCGTCCACGATTTTCAGCGCGCGGCGGAAAAACACGGGAGGATTTTCCCGCGCTTCCTGCGCGTTGCCGTAGGTAACGTCCGGCCGGTTATGGTTGGCTGCGGCGCAGTTCGCGTTGGCGAAAAGTCCGCCGGTATAGGTTGTCGCTCCGACTTTGTACGAGGCACCGATTAAGTTTCCTAATATCGGGCTCGCGTTGTTCCACATCAGGGTATTGCTCGGCGTCATGTTGGCGTTGGTCAAAGTTTTCAGCATGTAGGTCGCCGGAACAGGTACTGGGGCTATTTCAGTTCCGCCATACGTACGGAAAACTCCGTCTCCTTCCAGGTCTTCTCCGGAATCGAGCACGCTGTTGGGACAACCGTTCGCCGGGTCGCTCGGGTTCACAAAGTCGTTAAATCCATAGGAACCCGTTTTCGTGTTCGCAGTCGCCGGGTCTGTATGTTCGCCGCGACGGTCCGAGAAATAAATGGTGTAGCCGGTATTGTTGTCGAGCCCCAGGCCACCCTGATTTGCGGTGAACCAGTTCACCAGGTTCTTCGCGTCCAGCTCCACGTAATACATTACGCCTTGCGCCGTAATCGGCGCCGTGTTGCTGCTCGCGCGATTGATTCCTTCCCGCGTGTCGAACAGCGCATTCGGCCAATAGTCGGTCGCAGGGCTCCCGGCGACTGGATTTCCGCACGGAGCGCCTGCGGTCCCAGTGGACGGGTTATCTCGAACCCGCGCGAACCGGATAATCGCGTTCGGGCTGGGATCCGTGCATGCGATGGTAGCGACTCCACCGCCGCTCGGACCTTGCGCGGCAACTTCCGCCGCTGGCAGCGCCGGCATGTTCGGCGATAGTACGGCTGCGTTGTAGGTTGGATTTATGTTCCGTCCGATGAAACCCAGGTTCAGGATCGTGTGCGTGATATCAACCCACGCGCCACCAGGCAACGTCTGATATTCAATCTTCATGCACCCAGTAATGATCGGATATCCGTTCACCTGCCAATATCCCGGCTCGACGGTCGAGTTGCTGGGAATATACGTGGCACCCCCTCCTGACACAGGAAGCGGGAACGTGCCGGTATACCAAGCTGGCAGCGACGTCACACCAATGGGGGACGTCGCATACTTCGCAAGCGTGGCCAGATCCGTAGGATCGCCGGCGGTTACGGTGTCGAGCAAGGTCATGTCAGAGCCATGGCAAGCACCCGCGGAACCTGGCACGGTCGTGGGAGTCGGATAGTCGTCGACCAGGATTCGCAGTGTCGCCTGGGAAAATAGAATCTGGCTGAATGTGGCCGGCGCCGTCGCCAGTTCGCCAGGCACAGGGCGGCGGACCAGTGAAATTGGCGTGGTAATTCCACCCAAGGCGGTCGAAGTAAGGCTCAGAACCGGCACGCCATTCTGCAGTTGACCCTTATATGCCGGCACTACCGTCCCGGTCCAGTCGGGGTTGTTCAGAGTCGTGCTGACGTTTCCGTAGACGCTGTTGCCGGTCACGCTGCCTTCGGTGAATGCCAGCTCGCGCCACGACGAGTTCGTATACGGCGCAGACCCAGGCTCATTGGCCATGGTGGGGTCGGGCGAGAGCGCGATGGAAACGTCACCACCATACGTCCCTCCGGAAGTTCCCGCGAAGCCATTTTCCAGGTTGGTGCGGATTACTTGTCCCACGACCGTGACCTTGTCGCCCATGAAAAGCGGGCCGTCATTCGGAGCGAGCCACAAATTCCCGTTCGTGTGCGTGCGGCCGCCAAACCCAAACGAAGGGCCGTTGAAGAACGACAAATCCGAATCCGAATAGATGCCGAACTGGAAAACCGGAATGGACACTGCCTGCACTTGCCGCGTCAACTTCACTTCCGCGCCCGTCACTGCATTCTGCGCGGCCACCGTCAGTGTAAAAGGCGTGATCAAACCCGACATGCCCGCATAGGGGCTGGGCGGTAGAATTACCGCGCTGCTCGTTACCGGGACGGTCGGCGTGATTTGATACGTCGAAATACCCGCCGGATCTACGTATGTGATACCTGGAATTCCGGTCGGGGGAGCGCCGGTGATGGTCGCGATGTTAGCGGCGGTGAGCGCACCGGCGGTGGAGTACGTATTGGCCACGTCGGTCGTCATTTTTTCCATGCCCGCTTCTGCGCCATAAAACGCGATCTCGCGGCTCTGGTTGTTTCCGCCCAGCCGTTGATCCGTCATCACCATCCAGCTCATGCCGACGATGATCGCGGATATCAGAATCAATACCAGCAGAGAGGTTATCAGCGCGACGCCCTTTTCTTTTTGCGTACTCACGGCGCATCTCCTTGGAAATCTCATATGCAAATCGTTCTTTGATTCCTCAGCGTCTATGGAGCCGTTGTCGTCGAAGACGTACTGAACTGGTTGGTGAACGAGAGGCTGCGAATGCTCACCTGCGTGGTCAAGTTATTGCGCAAGAATGTGGGAGTATTGGTCGCCTTGTAGATTTGTTCAGACCGGCCCGCCACAAACACATTCACTGCACGGATCTGATCGGGCGTATCCGGCAGAATCGGCTGTTGCGCGTTTCCGGGACCATTCGTATAGGTGCCGGCCGGATCGGTGGAGCTGGTGATGTCGTAGCTGAATCCCAGATTCTCGATGTCATCCGCTATGGTCTGCGGCGGATTCACCGGCGCGGCCGCCGGGTAGCCCGGATAGTTCACCTGCCGTATCAGTTGCGGATCCTGGGGATTGACGACGTTAATGTAGTAGGTGACCAGCCACACCCGCGTGATCGTCGTGGGCGGAAAATTTCCCGGCGTGGTGGCCAGCGCCGCCACCGTTCCAAACGTGTCCCCGGTTTGGTTAAGTCCCGCGGGATCGCCCGCCGCAAAATTGATTCTCTGTCCGGCCACGCTCGTCACGTACTCAAGAGCCGTGCCGTTCTGGTTGTGGAACATGATCAGGTTCCCCGTGGTGATCGGGTTCGTCGCACCCGGCATGGTGAAGCAGGCGGGAGCCAGAGTCACGGACGCGCCCGTGGGATCGATGGCCCCCGCACAAACGGGGGTCGTTGGTAAGGCCTGAATGACCGGATAGCTGTAGAGATAGTTCCCGGCGCCGTCCTGCAGGATGTTGTCGGCGTACAAAATGTTAATGAGGTCGGTCTGCACTCCCGTCAGCACCGCGTTCGTCGCAGGGTTGATGGATGTTGCGAATTGTCCCTGTTGATAGCCGGGCGTGATCGCAGGCAGCTTGATGTAAGTGGTGGGAAAAGTCGTGGCGGTGCCGGGCCGGTTGATAGCGGTCGCCACGCTGTAAGGCAGCTCGATCCCGCCCTGCGGAATCCCTTCGCCCGCTTGCGTCAGGTCGCGCACCAGGAAATGCATGCCCGCGCGCAGGCCCTCTTGCATGTTGGCTTCGTAACCCACCAGCTGCGTCGCGTGCTCGGCTTGCATCAGTGCGCCGATGGCGGTGGATACCACGCCCACGACGATCGCCATCGAAACCAGCAACTCAATAAGTGAAAATCCTTTTTGCCGTTTCATGCCTGGCTCCTCGCAGCTCTAGAATGCCGAAACGTACGTCGTCAGCGTGTACGAGCGCTGGAAACGGCCCGTGTTGTAGTTCACGGTGATCACGACTTGGTTCAAACTGTTGGTGTAGCCCGCCACAGGCGTAATCGCGATGGTTCGGGTGAAGTTTCCTAGGCCAACCTTCACATCGTCCGCAGTGCCTAGTTTGTTGTCCGGCCCCGGATACACGATGTACTCCGGAGGCTGACCCGCGTCCGCAACCGTCCCTACCAGCCCGTCCGGTCCCGGCTGCAGGAGCGGCGTCGGGCCCACGGCGAAAAGTCCGGCAGGATTCCCTGCGGTGTTGTTCGAGAGCTGCGCAAACGTCGCGTTGTTCGTGTATTTCGCGGTATAAATCGCTTCCGCGGCTTCTTCCGCCTTCTGCTGCGCGATGAAATCGTCTTGCGAGCCGTGCATGATGGCGATCGAGTTCGCGAGCATCGCCGCCAATCCCAGCACTCCCACGCCTAGGATCACCAGCGCAACCATCGTCTCCATCAGCGTGAATCCAGCCGCCCTGCACTGCTTTTTCGCTTCCCGCATTGTTGCAATCTCCTTCAGAACAGCATCCAGGTGGCTCCCGAAATCTTCCACGCGTGTACGCGTCCCGTGCCGCCCAGCACCGTAATCGCACGCGCTGTCGGGAGCTGCCCTGCAAGTCCCAGGAACACCGATCCGTTAATGGGTTGAAATGTTGCGCCGTCCACCAGCTCGCCATCGCTTTGGAACAGCATCCCGCCTACCGGTCCGCCGTTGATTCCTTCGAACACGATTGCAGCCGTATTCCCATTCGCGTCCGGCGTATCCGGCAAAGTCGGAAAAACTAGAAAACTTTCTGGATTGTGAATCGGAATCGTGCTCAAAACCGGATTCACCGCACCCGCTCCAACCGTCAGGTCGTCGCGCTGCGTCATTACGATCTCGGGCTGGTTAGCCACCACCGGAAACGTAATCTGCACGTACCGCCGGTTTGTGATGGCGTACTCGCGCGCTTGCCGCAATTGCGAAATTACCTGCCGCATCGCCGTGTCGCAATTCGCGTCTTGCACCGCAGGCTTCAGCGATGTGATTGCGATCGCCGATATCACCAGGATCAGGGTGACTACCACACACAACTCCACCATCGAAAATCCGCGCTCGCGATTCTCGCGACGGCTTGCTGCGTTATCCGTCAGTGCCAGCTCTTTCACGCTTACACCCTCGAATCGCCCTTGCATGGCGGGCGAGCCTCGTATTCCTGCACATGTAGTGCACTTGGCACGCCATGGGCTGTGTGCTACTAACGCACGGCAATTGAGTGGGTTAGCACGATTTACAAAAAGTGTCAGCTTTCAGATCGGGCCGGGCGGGGTAATTACGTTACCGATTTGGCGGTGGGCTACAGCAGTATAAAGTTGATGTTAGCTTGGAGATTAACAGGCGTCAGGCCTCGCAGCATTGCTAAGCTATGAAGGAAGAGGTGCAACCGCGCTCTACCGCCGCGATCGCGTTCTCGCCGCGCGCGTCAGTTCTCGCACCACGCGCTCGAGCTCCGCGGCCAGCTCCTTAGGACCTTTGCGCCGCAATATCTTTCCCACTTCGCGGTAATACCACAAAGTTCCCTGCTTGCCGCCCTTGAATCGTTTCCACAACGCCTCGCGGTGCGTGCGCAATCCTCCAGCGTCTCGCGCGCGTTGTACAATTTATCCGCCGCCGAAACCAGACGCACGGACGAATCCGCGCGCCGCAAATGCCGCAAATATTCAGTCTTGCGTTCCAGCCAGGGAGGGTTTGGTTCGACGTCCGAATCCGTGCAGCCTGCAACAATGCGCGCCACGCGCCCGCTGAATTTGCGCCGGATCTCGCGCAATCGCGGCTTCCCGCCTTGATCTTCCACCGCATCGTGCAACAGCGCCGCGATGGCTTCATCTTCATCGCCGCCATGCGTCAGCACGATGGATGTCACTCCCAGCAGATGCCCGATATAAGGACGCGTCGTTCCCTTGCGGAATTGCCGCGCGTGCACGCGCGCCGCATACACCAACGCGCGATGAAAACGCGCCGTCAGCGGAAGCGCAGCCGCCATCAGTTCCGTTCGCGCAGCTTGCTCAGCAAGCGCAGAATCTCGAAATACAGCCAGATCAGCGTCACCATCAACCCAAACGCCGCGTACCACTCCATATATTTCGGCACGCCCGCGCTCACCGCGTTTTCGATGAAATCAAAATCCAGCACCAGGTTCAACGCCGCAATCACCACTACAAACGCGCTGAACGCGATCGCCAGCGTTCCGTTTCCATTGATCACCGCAAAATGCACGCCGAAAAATCCCAGCACCATGGACATGATATAAAAAAGCGCGATCCCGCCCGTCGCCGCCACCACTCCCAGCTTGAACTTCTGCGTCACCGGAATCAGCCCGGAGCGATACGCCAGCAGCAGCACCACCAGCGTCCCAAACGTCAGGCTCACCGCCTGGATCGCAATCCCGTTGTAACGCATTTCGAACATCGCCGACACGCCGCCCAGCACCAACCCCTCCAGCAGCGCATAAATCGGAGCCGTCACCGGCGCCCAGGTCTTCTTGAAAATCGTCACGAGCGCAACAATAAATCCGCCGATTCCGCCAATCGCCGCAAGCCCCACCACCGATTCGGGATTGTGCGATTCCATGAAAAGCTTCCACGTCCAGATCGCCGTGGCCATCACGCAGATCAATAACAAACCGGTCTTGTTGACCGTGCCCTGCAGCGTCATCGCGTCGCCCAGCGCGACGCCTGCTCCCTGAAACGCCTTGGGATTCAACGCCGGGTTCGAAGTCCGCATCAAGTCCGCCACCGTAATTCTCCTTTGTGCACCGCACGCTAATCAGTGCGCGCACACCCACTGCGCAAACCACCGCCGGATGTTCGCACCAAGCTTACTTGAATTCAGCGAAACCTAGAAGCGGCGAGCAGGTCCGGTAGTGGGTCAGTTTCCGACAATGCGACTTATCGAGTGTTAGCCCGCAAGTGCCACGTTTTACTCGCTGAGTTGTCCCGCAAGATTCAGTTTGCGATGGCAGGACACGCAGTTAACCGATTCGCTATCTCCCGGCACCGTGCCAAGTACAATTGCGGAGCCGCATGCGAATATTCGGTAACACAGGGCTGCACTAACTGGGAGAATCAAGGTGACATCTGCGCGTCGTGCTTTTTTGCCGATACTGGCTGCGATAACGCTAGCATGCTGCGTCAGTATCGCGGCTACGACCAAGGTCCATGTTGTTCTGCCCAACCCCAAACTCCTCGGGTGCCAGTCGGTGGCTTGCTCGCAACTCTGGTTGATTGACGATCCAGCGCCTGACGCCAAGTACCCGAAGCAACTCAGGATTGAATTTTCGGACGGGTCCCCAATGGGGCACGTCGGTTCTCTTTTTGTAATCCCGAACGGCAGCCCCTACGGACTCACGGCCGTTTACGATAAGTCAGTGACCATCGAAGCCGTGGAAGCATCCATCAACGAGCACTACGCCAAGTGGACGTACGGCGACCCGGATCCGAAAGTCAAGCTGTGGCGGGTTGAGCCCGAGAGGTTTGTGATTCAATTGGCGTCGCATAAAGATGGGCCGTGGTTGATCTACCTCCCACTCGCCCCGAAATCGCTGATCGATCAAAAGCCTAAGTGAATGTTCCTCTCGTCTTCGTGCCTTCCATGAGAAGGCCGGTGAGTGTCAAGCGTTTTCTCTTTTCCTTCTTTCTTTTTCTTCTTTATTTCTTCTTTTTCCAAATTGTTCCCATTGGACCGAGCCGCCTCTGTCGCCACCCTTCCATCCGCACTCTGGTTGAGCGATTGTCGCTCGGTGCAAGTTGGGCGTACTCGATTCAGTAGGTGCTGCTACCTGATAATCGACCTCCGTTCTCCCCTTTCGAAGGGAACTGGTCCAGGCACTGTCGCAGTCACCTGATCTCGGCAGTCGAGCTCGGCTGTTTGGATACCATCTCTCTTCTTCCTTCTTTCCTTGCTCCTTTTTCTTCCTTCCTGACTTTCTCAGTTTTTCACAGAAAAATTTCGCGCCAGGATGGCCTAGGAACGACGATCGCCAACTCCCTCGACCCCTAGCATCCCCTGTTTTTTGGAGAGCTCTTCACTCTAGGCCACGGCGCGCATCGCTTGCTGGCTATTGTGCAGTGGTTCGTACACCTCTCCATTCACCCACAACCGATGCAGCAGTACCGCTAGCTTTCTCGCTACCGCAACCACCGCTCGCTTCTTTGCATTTTTCCCTCCGCGCGCCGCCAGTTTTAACCCCCAACGCCGTAGATCACTGTCTTCTCCAAAGGGTCCCAGGATGTAGTGCGCCCCTTGCACCAGCATCGTCCTCAAATACCGGTCTCCTTCTTTAGTGATGTGCCTCTGCGGCTGGCTCTCACCGGAGTCCCTGCGCCCAGGGCGCAACCCCAGAAAACAGCCGACCTCGCGACTCTTCGGGAACCGATGCGGATCGTCCAGGGTCAGGACATACGTCAGCGCGATTTGCGTTCCTACCCCCTTCACCTGTTTGAGTAGTTCGACGTGCGGGTAGCTCTCCTTGGCGATTTTCTCCATCCGTGCGTCGTATTCCTTGATGCGCTCGTTCAACGATTCGATTTTTTTGAGCAGCGGCTCGATGACCTCTCGCAACTCCACGCTCAATTCAGCGCCCAGCTCCCGGCTCACTTGCTGCGTGCCACACTTGGGCAACCGCTGGCCATAAGACTTCACCAACCCGCGTGCCGCGTTCACCAGGGCGGTTCGTGCACTCACTAATTCCGCCCGGGCCCGAATCACCGTCAGATGAATTTGTGCTTTCGCGCTGCGATGCCGCACCGGCCCCAACAGCTCAGGATCGATTCTGGCCAGCCGTGCCAGTGTCCGCGCATCGTGTCGATCATCTTTTCGATTGCTCTTGCTGATCAATTGCACCTTTTGCGCGTGCGCTACCAGCACCTCGTGTCCCAGCTCCTTTAACAGCCGGCTTACCCAAGGGGAATGTGTTCCGGTCTCCAGAGCGACGAGACTTCGCGGTATCTTTGCAAATGCTTGTTTCATCGCCTCCGGTGTCGTGGCCACTTTCTGTTCCAGAATGATTTTGCCCGCTTCCTCTAAAACGCAGTAGAACGACCAGCGATCGCCGAGGTCCAGACCAATCGTGAGCTGGTGTCCTTTGAAAATCATGTTTCCTCTTACCCGAACAGTGCTAGTCTTTTTCATAGCCGGTCTCCTTTTCTCGTGCGCCTCGAGCGCGTCGATCATTGGGAGCGTATCGCATCCCGCTGGAGACCGGCCTCCTCATCCCATCTGATTAACGCGCCAAGCAGAAACTGACCCATTGACGCAAAAAATTCAACGTCGAATCAGCGCATCAAGCGAATACGCGTTGTATTCCCGCGCAGCCAGCAGTACGGCATAAATCAGAGCATATAGCAGCTGGATCGCGACGATATTCCAATCCGAACGCAGCGCCGTTCCGAAAACCAGCACGGCCATCGTCGCCGAACCGACCAGCAGCGCCTCCTGCGTCCACAACCCCAGCAAGAGAAGCAACCCGACAGCAGCCTCGACGAAAACCAGTGCCAGCCCGATCGCGTGCACCAGCATCGCGGCCAGCACGGTGTCAGCAAACATCTTCACCAATCCGTCCGCAAATTCCCGCAAATGCGGCAAACGCGAGAGCCCATGCATGAAAATGCTCAAGCCCAAGAGGAAGCGCAGAACCAGGTAACCAAGTTTTCGATCAACGGTTGGCGAGGAGCGCGGCGGTGCTGAAGGATTCGGATTCATGCGGCATAAATCTTTGGTAGCGCTAACGGGAATCGAACCCGTATTTCAGCCTTGAAAGGGCCGCGTGCTAACCGTTGCACCATAGCGCCACAGAGGAAGTGCTGCAGGAACGTACCTAGATTATCAGACATAACAGCCCAAAAATGAAGAAAACAGAAATTAGAAAACGGAAAATCGAAAATACTGCCGCCCGCGCTCACTCCTGAGTTGCTCACCGCGACGAACACAGCGCCAAGTTTCTGTTTTCCATTTGCGGTTATCGCGCAAACGTCGCGCCCGCTGCGACCAAAGCCCCCGGGCGAGCCTATTTTCCATTTTCTCTTTTCTATTTTCGCGGTTTTTATGCCCAATGCTCGCGCTCGCGCAACGCCGTAATATGCGCCACGTGATGCCGCCCATGCCACGCGTACAGCGCCAGTTGCTCATCGAGCGACATCGGCTTTTCCCACTCCGGATGACGAAACTTCCGCGCCCACTCCGCCGGCCCCAGCGATCGCAGCAGCAGCACCCAGCGCTTGTGCAGGTTTTCCAGCAGCACCAGCGAAGGCTCGACCGGCGAAGACTTCGCGTCCGCCAGCTCCGCCCACTTCGCCTCCGCGTACGGCTTGATCATCGGCTCGTCTTCCGTCAACCCCAGCTTGAAACGCACGTACGCGTTCATGTGGCTGTCCGGCACGTGATGCACCACTTGCCGCACCGTCCACCCGTCCGGGCGATAAGGCGTGTTCAACTGCTGCTCGTTCAAACCCTTCACCGCGGCGCGAACTTTCGCCGGCGTCTCTTCAATCACCGCCATATATTCCGCCCGCTGCGCATCAGTAAGCGCTCCCGGACGATGAAACTTCCCGATGGGGTACCGCAGATCCGTTTCCATCGCGCACGCTCCTCGCCTGCCAATTTTAAATTTCGCCGATCAAGATAGAGCAAGCCGGTTCGAACACGCGGATTGGATGCGATGAACACTAACCGGATTCGGAGTCAAATCAGCGGGGTAGGGGCACGGCATGTCGCAGATCCGCCGCAGGAGGACCGTGCCCTGCGGTTTCTACACCGGAAGCGGACGAAAACAACTCGCGTGAACGATTCTAGCCCTGCGCATCCAGATATTCCTCATGCCAGGCCATCTGGATCGCTTCCAGCTTCCCTTCGTTCGAAAGCTTCGGATCGCCCACAAATCCCGGAAGCGCCGTCACATACTTCAGCAAATCCGTAAACCGCACCGTCAGGGGATCCACGCCCGGATGCGTTTCCGCCAGCTCGATCCCAATTTCTTCCGGGCTATTCCAATCAAATGTGTTCGGCATCCCGTCTCCGTTACCTGTTTTTGTCATCCCGAGCGCAGCGAGGGATCTCTCTTCGGGTTCGTACGACGCGGCACGATCCTTCCACCCGCACCTTAGTGCTCCGCTTCCTTCGCGTAATTCTTATTCCACTCCGGAATCTCCACCACAATATCCTTCGTCCCGTCCGGCACGCACTGGCAACCCAGCCGCGACTTCGGCGTCACGCCCGGCGCTTCATCCAATTGATCCAGCTCCGCATCCGTCGCCTCATTGCACGAATCCAACCCCTCGTGCACGATCACGTGGCACGTCGAACAAGCGCAAACTCCGCCGCACGCGTGATCAAGTCCCTTATGAAACCCCTGCGAAATATCCAGAATGCTGCCCGGCAATCCGTCGTGCCCGTAAGGCACTTTGTCCGGATCAATTTCCACCGGCTGGCCGTCCTTCACAAACGTGACCTTATACTTCTTCGTCGCGGGCGTGAACTTTGTCTCTTCAATATATGGATTCTTACCGCCCATTCCTTCTCACTCCTCTGGCCGCGTCATTCCTCGCGCCATCAAAACTCTTTCGGACTATTCCGTAAATAGCACCCCAACAACCCCAGGGCGTCAGTGAACTCGAAATCTTTGTGGGTCGTGGCTTCAGCCACGACATCACATCTCGCGAATTCGCACCGGCTTTAGCCGCTGAAGCTCCTCTTTCTTTCGCACTTTTGCAAACCCTCGCCAGGTTGCCGGCCGCTCACACATCATCCAGCCGCTTCCCCTCAAACGCCGTCTGCAAAGCCCCATTCATCAAAACTTCCGCCAAATGTTCCGTCGCCCTATTCAGCTCATCGATCCGGCTGCGAATCAATTTGTAATCCGTCCCCAGCATCGCCATGCGCAACTTCGCGTCCGACTCCGTAATCGCCGCCCGCTCTTCCGCCGAAATCTCCTGCGCCCGCGATTCTCCCAGCGCCTTCACCGTCGCCGCCAGAATCGTCTCCGCCTCCGTCCGCGCTTCAATCAACTGACGATCCGTGAAATCCTGCTCGGCGTACTCGATGGATTCCTCGAGCATGCGCTCGATGTCCGTATCCGAAATCCCGTAACTCGGCTGCACCTCGACGGTATGCTGCTCGCCCGTGCGCATGTCCCGCGCCGCCACCTGTAATATCCCGTTCGCATCAATCAGGAATTTCACTTCGATGCGGGCCAGTCCCGCCGGACCAGGCGGCGTCTTCAACTGAAATCGCGCAAGCGACCGGCAATCCTTCGCCAGCTCGCGCTCGCCCTGCAGCACATGTACATCAATTGCCGTCTGATTTTCGACGCCCGTGGTAAAAAGCTCCTGCGCGCTCGTCGGAATCGTCGAATTCCGCGGAATAATCTTAGCCACCACGCCGCCCATCGTCTCGATGCCCAACGACAGCGGCGTCACGTCCAGCAGCAGCATCGTCTTCACGCCGGTCTCGAGAATGTCCGCCTGCACCGCCGCACCCAACGCAACGACTTCATCCGGATCCAACTCGCAATGCGGCGCGCGCTCGAAATAATCGCCGACAGTCTTGCGCACCAGCGGAATGCGCGTCGAACCGCCCACCAGCACCACTTCGTCAATCTGCTTCACCGCAAGCTTCGCGTCAGCCATCGCCAATTTCACGGGCGTCATTGTTCGCGCCACGATCGGCTGTATCAATTGCTCGAATTCCGCGCGCCGGATTTCGCGCACATACATCCCACGACCTTCGAGCGGATAATGAATCGCGGTCTTCTCGGCTGTGGAAAGTTCGTGCTTGGCGCGAATCAGGCTCTTGCGCAACGTCTGTATCGCTTCGCCGCGCGGATCGAGCTCCACGCCAAACTTCGCCTGGATTTCCCGTCGCGCCAGGTCCAGCAACGCGTTATCAATATCGTCGCCGCCCAGATGCGTGTCGCCGTTCGTTGCCAGCACCTGGTAAATATCGCCTTCCGTGGTGCTGATCAATTTCAAAATCGAAATGTCAAATGTCCCGCCGCCAAAATCGTAAACCGCCACGTGCCCGCGCTTCTGTTTGTGCAATCCATACGCCAGCGCCGCCGCCGTCGGCTCATTCACCAATCGCAAAACTTCCAGACCCGCCAGCCGCCCTGCGTCCTTGGTCGCCTGCCGCTGCGCGTCGTTGAAATATGCCGGCACGGTGATCACCGCGCGGTCCACCGGCTCGCCAAAATGTTTTTCCGCCCACGATTTCAGTTCGCGGAGGATGTACGCGGAAATTTCCGGCGGCGTGAACGTCCGCTCGCCCAGGCGCACACGAATCACGTTGTCGCCATCGGGATCGATCCGGAAAGGAAAAATCTTCAGCTCGCTCTGGACGTCCGCCACTCCCCGGCCCATCAATCGCTTCACCGAATAAATCGTCCGGTCCGGCTGCGTCAACAAACGCCGCCGCGCCGCGTCACCCACAATAATCTTCCCGTCGCCATCAACGCTCACCACCGAAGGACACAGCGTCGAGCCGTTAGGCCCTGGAATACACTTCGGCACTCCCGTCTGCGCATCCATATACGCAATCAGGCTGAACGTCGTCCCCAAATCAATGCCAACCACGCGTCCCATTACTCTCTCCGCTACGCCTCCGCCAGTTCTTTCTGCACCCCGGCCACTAAATTCCGGATGTAACTACGCCTGTTGAGCACTTCATTCATGCGCCCAAGTAACGCATTTCGCCGAGCGTCATCCGCATACGTGTCCACAGCCGCATCCCACTCGCCGCCAATCTTCAACAATTCCGCGTCAACCTCAGCAAGCTTCTCCTGAAAATTCACAGCCGCAGCATCCAAACGTCCCCGCAAACCCGCCACATCTCCGCCACCAGCGCGTGCCTCGCGCAATTCATCCAAGGATTCATTCAACTCAAAAACTTCCTCCAATAATTCCGGCGGCGCTTGCTGCTTGGTAGTCCCCTCTTTGCGCACGCCCAAATGCTCCAGCAAATATTCCACCCGCGAAATCGGCTCGCGCAAAGTCCGGTAAGCATCATTCAATTCCGAAGAGCGCTCGAGCGACAGGTTCCTCTCGAACTCCCCTGCTCGCACAAAATTATCCGGATGCAATTTCCAGCTCAAAATATGGAATTGCCCTTCCAGCTCCGCCGGATCAATCGTCAATTTCTGCGGCAAACCGAAAAACCGGAAATAATCCCACCCACCGGGCAACAGCTGAATTTTTCCGCAAGCCGCGCAGAAATGCGCTCCGCTCACCGCGCCCTTGCAGTTCCAACAACTGGCGACCGGCACTCCCTCCGCGCGTTTCTTCTGTGGCTGTGAAATGCTCATGCGTGCTCTTTCTCCCGCAAATGCCGCCGCCGACAACTCCACCCATGCCTCGACCGCCGCGACGTTTGACTGGGTTTCAGAAAATCCGTGTGGACCTAATCCAGCCGGCGCGCTGCCGACGCTCCGGCCTTAGGCAGTGAACGAGCTTCCGCACCCGCAACTTCGCGTCGCCTGAGGGTTCTGGAAGACGAAGCCCTGCTTCATCAAGTCTTCGTGATAATCGAGCGTCGTGTCGTGCAAATAGAGATAGCTCTTGGGATCCACGAAAATGCGCGCGCCGTTTTCCTCGAACACTTTGTCGCGATTGCGCGCTTCGGTATCCAAACGCATCGCGTAGCTTAACCCCGAGCAACCGCCGCCCTGCACACCCACACGCAGTCCGCCGGACTCTTCCGGTACGCCTTCCTTCTGCAACAATTCGCGGATTTTCTCCGCGGCTTTTTCCGATACGTGAATCATGGCGTTGATACAGCTCCCATATGAAGCGTGACGAGTTCTAGCCACCCGCCACTAATCACTAGCCACTGCCGTTATCCCCAAAACTGCCGCACCCGGAAGGGCGGGGCTTCAGCCCCGCCGTTAAACGCCGAAAATCCAAGGGCTTTAGCCCCTGAAGCAATCCGGCGCCTTACCTTAGTTATGCGCGCTGGCAGTCTCAGCCGGAGCAGCCGACGTCTCGCCCTGCTTCTTCTTCCAATCACCCAAAGCAGCCTTGATCGCGTCTTCGGCCAGCACAGAGCAGTGGATTTTCACCGGCGGCAAAGCCAGTTCGCGCACGATGTCCGTGTTCTTGATCGCCAGCGCCTCTTCCACCGTCTTGCCCTTGACCCACTCGGTGGCCAGCGAAGAACTCGCAATCGCCGAACCGCAGCCAAACGTCTTGAACTTAGCCTCTTCGATCACGCGAGTCTCGGGGTTCACCTTCATCTGCAGCTTCATCACGTCGCCGCATTCCGGTGCGCCCACCAGTCCCGTGCCCACGTTCGGATCGGCCTTGTCCAGCGAGCCGACGTTCCGTGGATTGTTGTAATGCTCGATCACCTTGTCGCTATAAGCCATTAGTTGATTCTCCTCTTCATAGTTACGGTGCTGTCCAAACCTTCCCCAGAGATCACTTCGTCCGTTAGTGTGACGGGCGCGATCGAAGCCGATCGTCCCGCGCAAAGCTCTTCCAATGTTCGCGCCACCACTTCCTCGCGCAGCCGGAGAAACTCCAGAAAATCCGCCAATTCCCCGATCTCCCGAAAACGCCGCGAATTGCACGCCGCTCCATCTGCATTGGGTGCAAAGAAAACATCAAACACGGTTTCGCTGCCGCTGAACGTTCGATGTACGCCGATTGTGCCTTCGTAGGTCACGTTGCCCTCCTCGACGTTGGATTTTTCTTTCTAGTCCGATGCCACCTGCCATTTCATCTTGCTCACGTCCACTCCCTCTTTCGCCATTTCGTAGAGCGGCGAAAGTTCGCGCAGTCTCTGCACCGTCTCCACCACGCGGTTCGCCACGTAGTCCACCTCTTCTTCCGTGTTGAACCGGCCCAGCCCAAATCGAATGGACGTATGCGCCAGGTCCTCGCCCACGCCCAAAGCCTTCAGCACGTAACTCGGTTCCAAAGTCGCCGAGGTACAAGCCGATCCGCTGGATACCGCAATATCATTGATCCCCATCAGCAGCGACTCGCCTTCCACATACGCGAAGCTGATATTGATGTTGTGCGGCAGGCGATGCACCATCGAACCGTTGATAAACGTCTCGTCCAGCCGCGACATGATGGATTCCCGCAATCGCTCGCGCAGCTTCTTCAATCGTTCGCTCTCCGTTGCCATTTCCTGCTGACACAGTTCGCAAGCTTTGCCCAGCCCTACGATTCCCGGCACATTCAAAGTTCCGGAACGCATCCCGCGCTCGTGCCCTCCGCCATCAATGATCGCGGCCAGCTGCACGCGCGGATTCTTGCGGCGCACGTACAGCGCGCCCACGCCCTTCGGCCCATACAGCTTGTGCGCCGAAATCGAAAGCAGGTCAATGCCGTCCTTCTGGACGTCCACCGGAATCTTTCCAACCGCCTGCACGCCGTCCACATGGAAGAAGACGCCCTTTTCCTTGGCGATCTTGCCGATTTCCGCGATCGGCTGCACCACGCCGATTTCGTTGTTCGCATACATGATCGAAATCAAAATCGTCTTCGGCGTAATGGCCTTGCGCAATTCCTCCAGGTCCACGCGCCCGTCTTTCGCCACCGGCAGATACGTCACTTCGTAACCGTACTTCTCCAGGCGCTTGCAGGTATCGAGAGTCGCCTTGTGCTCGGTCACCTGCGTGATGATGTGGTTGCCCTTCTCGCGGTACATTTCCGCGACGCCTTTGATCGCCAGGTTCGTCGATTCCGTCGCCCCGCTCGTGAACACAATCTCCTTCGGAGTGGCATTGATCAGCTTCGCGATCTGCCCCCGCGCATTCTCCACCGCCTCTTCCGCCTTCCAACCATATTCATGGTTACGGCTAGCGGCATTGCCATATTTCTCCGTAAAGTAAGGCAGCATGGCCTCCACCACGCGCGGATCCACCGGCGTAGTAGCGTGATTATCAAAGTAAATCGGAAGCTTGATTGCCATTCTAGATCTCCTCAACCCCGTTCAATTTAGATACCCAAACCCAAGTAACCAGCGCCCAATCCCCAATTCCGGTTTCGTCTGAGCCCGCAAGCCGTGTCGTGGCGCCTTCGCTTTTCTCTGCGTACTCTGCGTCTCTGCGGTAATAATTTCTTCCAAACTCCCGCGCCCTCAGCCTTCCTCTGTGTTAGATCTTTAGCTGAGTCAGCGCCTCAAACTCTCAGCTCCACCATCTCCGACATAGGCGCCTCGTCCGTCATCTGCGAAATCGTCACATTCCCCAAAACCGCCAAAATCGAGTCATTCACCCGCCGCAAAGGCTCCCGTATCGAACAAGTAGTAGTCACATCGCAAGCCCCGCGCGAAGTCACGCACGAAGTAATAAAAAGCGGCCCGTCAATCGCCCGAATCACATCCAAAGCCGTAATCAAAGACGCATCCCGCGCCAAAGTGTATCCGCCACTCGATCCGTGCCGCGCCGCCACCAATCCACCCTTCGCCAATTTCTGCAGCACCTTCGCCATCAACGGCGTGGACATCTTATATAGCTCCGCAATGTCCCCCGCGCTGCACGACCCGCGCCCGCCATGCATCGCCAAATGCTTCAGCGCAATCAAACCGTAATCAGCCTTCTTCGATAGCTTCATCATTAGAGTATGTGCGACTGATTCAGTCGCATTTAGATTCTAGCCGCCAAGCGCATAATATGTCAAGGGATACAACCCAGCCAACTCCAATCGCACCAACATGTTAAACAACGACCATTTTAGTCCACTTGGTCAACAAGCCCACATCCAACTGCACAAATCCACCCCCGAACGGCAACCCCAGCCCACCCAACGGTTTCGCGACCCTTCGCTCCATTTTTCTCCCCGCGACAATCGAGCTTCTAGGTTAGAATCCCGAATCGCATGGATTCCGCCGAACCCAGACGCGTCACCGCCATCTATCCCGGCTCGTTCGACCCGGTCACCAATGGCCATCTGGATCTCATCACCCGCGCCTCCAATATTTTTGACAAGCTAATCGTCGCCGTCGCTCACAACATGGAAAAAGATCCCCTCTTCACCGAAAAAGAGCGCGTCGAAATGCTCGAAACCGCCACCTTCAAATGGACCAACGTGGAAATTGATGTCTTCGACGGCCTGCTGATGGACTATGCCCGCGCCAAAAATGCCAACGTAATCGTCCGCGGCATCCGCGCCGTCTCCGACTACGAGTATGAACTGCAAATGGCCATGATGAACCGCAAGATCGAGGCCGACGTGGAAACCGTTTTCATGCTGCCGGCCGAGCAGTACAGTTATCTAAGCTCGCGTCTGGTGAAAGAACTGGCGCGCCTCGGCGGTCCCATAAAAGAATTTGTTCCGCCGATCGTTCAAGAGCGTCTGAGTGTAAAATTTAAATAGCGCTGCCGCGATCGCCGTGCATCCGGCTTAATCTCCGCCGTTAAGAAATTTGAAGGAGAACTATGGAACTGGCCACCGAGAAAAAAATGGAAGAAACCTTCCAACTCGCCGACCGCGTCAATCGCATCAACGTCTCGCCCACAATGGTCGTGCTGCAGGAAGCTGAAAAGCTCAAAGCCCAAGGGATAGACGTCGCCGATTTTGGCCCAGGCGAACCCGATTTTCCGACGCCGGAGCACATCAAGCGCGCAGTCGTACAAGCTCTTGAAGAAAATCGCACCAAGTACACTCCCGTCGCGGGCATTGCTGCGCTGCGCCAGGCGATTTGCGATTGGCATGCCGCCAATCTCGAATCGTCTTACCAGCCGTCCGAGTGCGTCGTGAACGTCGGCGGCAAGCACGCCATCTTCAACGCCGTCTGCTCGCTGATCAATCCCGGCGATGAAGTGATCATCGGCGCTCCCTACTGGGTCAGCTATCCGGACATGGTGAAATACGCCGGCGGAACTCCCGTCTTTGCGCCCACGCGCGCCGACGATTTCTTCATCCTGCGCGCTTCCCAAGTGGAACAAGCCATCACGCCAAAAACGAAAATCGTCATCGCCAACTCTCCCAACAATCCCACCGGCGCGGTGATCCCTCCCAACGAATTCGCGCGCTTGCAGGATCTCTGCAACCGCCGCAATATCTGGCTGCTCTCCGACGAATGTTATTCTCACTTCGTCTACAAAGACGCGAAGCCCTTCTCCGTCGCCAGCGTTCCCGGCTCCAAGCATCGCCTGATCATCGCCGGTTCGTTTTCGAAGACTTTCGCCATGACCGGCCTGCGTCTCGGTTACATTCTCGCGCCCAAGCCGCTCGTGGACGCGATCGCCAAACTGCAAAGCCAGTCCACCTCGAATCCCACTTCGATCATTCAGTACGCCGGAATCGCGGCCATGCGCGGCTCGATGGATTCCGTCGCGGCCATGCTCGCCGAATACGCCCGTCGCCGCGAACGCATCCTCACCGGCCTGCGCGCGATTCCCGGAGTGAGCTGCACGCCGCCGCTCGGCGCCTTTTACGTGTTCCCGAATGTTTCCGCTCACTTCAATCCGCAAATGCCGGACACGGCCGCCGTCGCCAAGCAGCTTCTCGAACGCGAACACGTTGCCGTGACGCCCGGTGAAGCCTTCGGCGCGCCCGGACATTTGCGCCTTTCCTACGCCACTTCCATGGAGCGAATAGACGAAGGACTGCGCCGCCTGGCGCGCTTCTTCGGCCAGGCAAAGTGACTGCGACCGACGTGAATCTGTGTCCCGCGCGCCTCGAGCCTATTTTTAGTCCGCGCCCTTGGGGCGCGCTTTCTCTCGCGCCGCTTTTCCCCGAGAAATCGAATTTGGCCGAGCCTCTCGGCGAAGCCTGGATGACCGGCAACGAGTGCCGCTTCGCCTCCGGGCCCTTTGCCGGCGAAAAATTGGGCGAGGTGTGGCCCAAGATGCCGCCGCAGTGGGCGGGAACTGAAGCGGATCTCGCCCATGATTTCCCGTTGCTCGTAAAATTTATTTTTGCCGAGCAGAAACTTTCCGTGCAGGTTCATCCCGATGATGAATTCGCCAAGCGCCATGAATCGTCAGCGGGCGCCAGCGCTTCAGGGAAGACGGAAATGTGGTACGCCCTTCGCGCGCGCGAAGGCGCGGAAGTCCTGGTCGGCCTCAACCCTGGCGTCACCGCCGAAAAATTCAAGCGCGCTATAGTGGACGGTACCGCCGAGGATCTGCTCGAACACGTTCCGATGCGCGCGGGCGATGCCATCTTCGTTCCGGCCGGCACCGCGCACACGATCGGCGGCGGCCTCGTCCTCTGCGAAATCCAGCAGCACTCGGACATCACCTATCGCGTCTACGATTACAATCGCCGCGACGCGCAAGGCCAGCCGCGCGACTTGCACATCGAAAAAGCACTGCAGGTAATTCAATTCGGCGAGCAGCACGGCGGCAAAGTTGATCCCGTGCGCATCTCACGGGGGGCGGTCACCGAAACTTATTTCGTCGCCTGCCGCTATTTCGCCACCGAAAAATGGGAATTCGCCGAACGCATCGCCTCCACCACCTCGCCCGAACATTTCGACCTTCTGATTTTCCTCGAGGGCCATGGCTCCATTCAGTGGGGCGGCGAATCCGCGGAGTACTCTCCCGCGCAAACGTGGCTCGTCCCCGCGGCTCTCGGCGCCTATCAATTAAATCCGAGCGCGCGCACGACGCTCCTGCGCACCTACGTCCCTGCGCACATTGACGAATTCGCGCGCAAGCTCGCCGATCAGGGCGTCAGCGAATCCGCCTGGTCGCGCTTGGTGTACCCATGACCGCCTCCGCAAACGCATCCTTGAAGAAGACTCGCGAGAAAATTCCCGCCTGCGCCGTGCTTCTCGCCGGCGGCCGCGGCACGCGCTTCTGGCCGCGCAGCCGCACGCGCACGCCGAAACAGCTTCTGAATATCACCGGCGACGAAACCATGCTACGCCAAACGGTCTCGCGTCTCGCTCCGCTTTTCGCGCTGCACAATTTCTGGGCAGTCACCAACGTCGAACAAGCTCAGGCCGTCCGCCGCGAACTGCACGGCATTCCCGCATCGCACATTCTCGCCGAACCCGTCGGCCGCAACACCGCCGCAGCCATCGGCCTCGCAGCAATTCACCTCGCGCACGATCACGGCGACGCACTAATGGCCGTCTTGCCGTCCGACAGCTACGTTGCAGACGTCGCCCAATATCGCCGTCTGGTTCGCGCCGCGCTCGACCTCGCTCGCACGCCGGGCCATCTCGTCGTCCTCGGCATCCCGCCCACGCGCCCCGAAACCGGCTACGGCTACATCGAAGCGGGCCGCGCCAGCACCGCAAAATCCGGTGGTCTTGCCGCCTACGCCGTCCGCCGCTTCACGGAAAAACCGGCGCTGCCCGTCGCGCGCCGCTACCTTTCCTCCGGACGATATTTCTGGAACGCTGGAATGTTTTTCTGGCGCGCTTCCACCTTCCTCGAAAATTTGCGCCGCTTTCTCCCGGCCACTCACGCAGCGCTCGCCGATCTCGCAAAAACCATCGGCACGCGCAAGTACGCCGCAACCCTCCACCGCATTTATCCCAAGCTCGAAAATATTTCCGTAGATTTCGCCATCATGGAACCAGCCACGCGCGACGCCCGCACACCATCGGTCTTCGTGCTCCCCACCAAAGTAGGCTGGAGCGACATCGGCTCCTGGCAAGCCGTCTTCGAATTGCTGGCCGCGCACCCCGGCGCCAACGTCTCCGCCAGCCCCCACTTTGCCCTCGACGCCACCGGCAACTATTTCTGGAGCCCGAAAAAATTCGTAGCCGCCATCGGCGTCAACAACCTGGTGGTAGTCGAAACCGACGACGCCATCCTGATCTGCCCCCGCGACCGCTCCCAAGACGTAGGCAAAATCGTGAAGCACCTGGAACAGCAAAAACGAAAAAATCTCGTGTAGCGCCGGCGTCTCGCCGGCTCTTCGATTTTGACTTTGCCTTAGGTTTTCTCTGCGTCCTCTGCGCTCCGACCTCTGCGCCCTCTGCGTTAAATCTTTTGACTTGCCGCAATCGCGCCCTCCAATTTGGCGCCACCAGAAACGCCGCTCAGACACGACCGACCTTCCCTCCGCAAAATTCATCCCTTATACTTTCACCGTGAACAAAATCACGTTCGGCACCGACGGCTGGCGCGCCATCATCGCCGAGGATTTCACCTTCGAAAACGTCCGCAAGGTGGCCCGGGCGATCTCCCGTTACGCAATCCGCGCGGAAAAACCCGGCGCCGGCCTCCTCGTCGGCTACGACACCCGCTTCGGCTCCGAGCGTTTCGCCCGCGCCGCCGCGGAAACCGTCTCCGCCGCCGGCATTCCCGTCTGGCTAGCAGCCGACGCCGCTCCCACACCAGCGCTCTCGCTTCTAGTAAAACTCCGCGGCGCCGCCGGCGGCGTCCAAATCACCGCCAGCCACAATCCCTATCAATGGAACGGCGTGAAATACAAAGCCAGCTACGGCAGCTCCGCCTCGCCCGCCATCGTCGCCCAAATCGAATCCGAGCTAGCGCAAGTTCTTCGCGACACCACGCCCGCGCTTCCCCCGCAACCAAATCTGATTCATTCGCTCGACGTCCGCGCCCCTTACCTCGAAGCTCTCAACAAGCTAGTGGACTGGGACATCCTGCGCGCCGCGAAATTCCGCTTCGTCATTGATCCAATGCACGGCTCCGGCCGCGGCCTTCTGCGCGATCTTTTCCGCCGCAACGAAATCGCCTGCGAAGAAATCCGCGGCACGCGCGATCCTCTTTTCGGCGGCGTGAATCCCGAACCCATCGAGCCGCACGTTGCGGCCCTCCGCGAAGCAGTGGTGAAAGGCAAATTCGACGCAGGCTTCGCGCTCGATGGCGATGCCGACCGCATCGGCGCGATCAACCGCGATGGCACCTTCGTAACGCCGCACCAGATTTTTTCCATCCTGCTCTGGCATCTCGCCGGCACGCGCAAGCTTCCCGGCGAAGTGGTAAAAACTTTCTCCACCACCAAGCTCATTGACAAAATCGGCGCGAAATTCGGCCGCAAAGTCTGGGAAGCGCCGGTGGGCTTCAAATACGTCTGCGACCGTATGCTCGAAAGCGACATCCTGTTAGGCGGCGAAGAAAGCGGCGGCATCGGCACCAAGCTCCACCTCCCCGAGCGGGACGCCAGCGTCAACGCGCTGCTTTTAGCCGAAGTGATGGCCTGGCACCGCAAATCTCTCGGCGAACTCGTCGCCATGCTGCACGCCGAATTCGGCGAACATCATTACAACCGCGTGGATCTGTCGCTGAAAAACGGCCAGAAAGAAAAAGCGCTCGAATATTTCGCCGATCCCAAGCTCAGCCGCTTCCTCGACTGGCCCATCATCCGCCGCGAAAATCTCGACGGCGTTAAAATCTATCTAGGCGAAATCGGCTGGGCCATGGTCCGCGCCTCCGGCACCGAACCCATGCTAAGAATTTATTCCGAGACCACGCACCCGGAAACCACCAGCCGCGTCCTGGAAGAAGTATCGCGGCGAGTGCGCGCTCTGTAGCGCCGGCGTCTCGCCGGCTTTTTTTTTGCTTTTGTGAATCGCCCTACAGGGCGATTCACCCTGAGTTCCGACAGCGTCGGACCGAAGGGTAGCGGCGCACTTCAGTGCGCCATGCAAGTCGCGGCAAGAAACGACGCCGCCGAAAAAATCGTCGCAACAATGCCCCGGAAGGAGCACACGATGGAAGCGATCAACCTGAACGAAAAGTTCACCAAGATCAACGACCACTGGAATCCTCGCATCATCGGCGAACTCAACGACACCTACGTGAAAGCCGTAAAGATCCAAGGCGAATTCCACTGGCATCATCACGACAACGAAGACGAACTCTTCTTCATCGTCAAAGGGCGCCTGCGCATGAAATTCCGCGATAGCGAAGTCACGGTCCATCCCGGCGAATTCATCATCGTCCCCAAAGGCATCGAACATCTTCCCATCGCCGACGAAGAAGTCCACATGCTGCTCGTCGAACCCAAAACAACTCTCAACACCGGCAACATACGCAACGAACGCACCGTCGTCGAACTCGAACGCTTGTAACGCACCACGAACTCGGTCACCGGACCACGCAACAATCAGCACGCACGAAAATACCCGCCCGGAACGATGCGGGCCACAAGGCAAAAACATGCAGCGGCGCCTCTACACTCTCGACGTTTTCACCACCAAGCCTTTCGCCGGAAATCCGCTCGCAGTCGTCACCGATGGCGACGGCCTCTCCACCGCGAAAATGCAATCCATCGCGCGCGAAATGAATTTATCCGAAACCGTTTTCATCCAGCGGCCCACGAATAATCGCGCGCTCGCTCGCCTGCGCATCTTCACCACCACGCGCGAACTCCCGCTCGCCGGACATCCCGTCATCGGCACCTGGTTTCTGCTCGCCGAACTCGGCGTCGTCCCCGCGTCCGAAGGCAGCGTGCACATCCTGCAGCAAACCGGCGCCGGAATTCTTCCCGTCGAATTCATGTTTCACAATGGCCGCCCCGTGCGCGTCACCATGACGCAAAAACCCGCGCGCTTCACCCGCGCCGCTTTCACGCGCGCCGCACTCGCCGCGGCTCTCGGTCTCAAACCCAGCGACCTCGCGCCCTCGCTCCCGGTTGAATTCACCTCCACCGGAATTTCCAATCTCATGGTTCCGCTCAAAAGCCGCGCCGTGCTGCCGAAAATCCAGATGAACATGCGCGCCCTCGCGCACCTGACTTCGCCGCATGGCACCATGGCCTATTGTTTCGCGCTCGCCGGACGCGGACGCGCCTACGCCCGCGGCATGGTTCCCTGGGGAATAATCGAAGATCCCGCCACAGGCTCCGCCGGCGGCTCGCTCGGCGCATACCTCGTCCATCACGGCCAAATGAAGCCGACGGAAACCCTGGTGATCACCCAAGGAGTCGAAATGGGCCGCCCCAGCGAAATTCAAGTGGAAATAACAGAAGAACGCGGCAAGCTAACCCCCAAAGTAAGCGGCTCAGCTGTCCGCATCTTCGAAGGCCACATCGAAGCCTAATCTCGAGCCCGAACGCCGCGCCGCAGTGACAGTCGCGCGCGCAGCCACACGGTCCCAACGAGGCAAGCTCAATATGGAGTGCGGCGGCGCGCCGCCGCTTTGCGAAAGACAACATAACCACAACAGCCAACGAGGAGCAGCGGTCGAACGAAAACGCGCATCAAGTATTCAACGCCGGCCGCACCACTCGCGGCCGTAGGGGCACGGCATGCCGTGCCCGTTTATCCGTCACGCAAATCCAGCGCCAGAAGCGCGGCAGAAGTTAGCCCAGCGCGTGAGAGTCTGTGTCGCGACTCGAGCGCCGGTCTGATTTTTGCGGCGGATCGCGTTCAAACCTGTGTTTCGGCGCTCGCCTTACGTTCCCACTGCCTAAGTGGAGCCTGTCGACTGCTACGCTTTGCGGCGCAGGTTGCGGTAGCGCGTCAAGTTGTAGGCCATCGCGGCCAGCACCCATTCGACGGCGGTGGCTGGCTGCCCGCGGCGGTGGAACTGTCGCATCCCACGCTGTTCTTTCAAAGTTCCGATCACCGGCTCGACCATTCCCTTGCGTTTTTTGTACCAGGCACGACCGCCGGCGCTGCGCAACCTCTGGCGTGAACGCAGCAGCTGCGGATCGCTCACTTTCATTCGTCCCACTCCGCGCGCCCTTTTTCCTGTGTTCAATTCCCGCGCCAAGTTCGGGTCGGGCACGTACGCGGCGATCCCGCGCTCTGCCATCTCTCGCAAATTTTGATTGGAGAAAAATCCGCAGTCAGCCAACACCCGCTGCGGTCGTTCTCCACATTGGCGCTCTACTGCTTCCACCAGCGGGACCAAGGTCTGGTTATCGTTCTTGTTCTGCGTCACCCGCTGCGCCACGATGAAATGGTCCTCGCTCACGACGATCTCCGCCGTATAACCCAGCACGAAACCTCCCCGCTCGCGCAAAAAACGCGCGTCCGTATCGGTGAGCGAGAGCTTCTCCTCGCCACTCTGGCGCAGTTGCTGCAACTGTTCACGCAGCTGCGCGATCTGTTCGCTCCCCACACGCGTTCCCGGTTCGCGATCCGGATCGTCGTCCAGTTCCTGCTGCCAGCGTTTCACTTTCTTGCGCAGCTCCCGCTCCAACTGCTCTCGACGTAACAGTCGGTCGGGCGAGGCCGACCCCTTCACTCGCGTCGAATCGATCGCCACCGTGCCCAGCCGCACCATTCCTGCGCGCCGCAAAAACAGCAGCACCTCGCTAAACATCGCCGTAATCGCGTCGCGATGCCGCCGATGGAATTCGCTCAGCGTCTTGTGGTCCGGCGCAGCTCCGCCCGCCAGGTACCGAAAGCCCAGATCCTCGCGAATACGCTGCTCCAGTTTGCGCGTGGTGCGCACATTCACGCTGAACCCGTACAGCCAGATCTTCAGCATCATCCGCGGATCGTACGGTCGCTGTCCGCCGGCATCCTCCTCGGCCTTCTCGAAAGCGCTCAGGTCGCACGCCTCGACCACTTCGTGCACCACAAAACAAAGATGGTCGGCGCCCAAAACATCCTTTACATGGGCGGGCAACAACTCAGCTTGATCCGGAGAATACGGTTGATAAGTTGGCATGCCCCTTCATGCCAAAGCTTTTTCGCCTTTTCAAGTGCTAGTTGCGACACAGACTCATGAGCGCTGGGTATTCAGCATCGTGACGATCCAGCGCCGTAGGTGCGGCACATGCTTCGCGCCGATAAATCGAATCCGTTTCGAATCTGACGCGAATTGCGATGCCGATCGGAAACCCGCCGCTAAGCCTCAATACTCTTCCAAGCCGCGTCCAAAATCCCATTCAAAAACGCCGGCGATTCCGCCGACGAAAACTTCTTCGCCAATTCCAACGCCTCATCAATCGCCACTTTCGCCGGCGCCGTCCCAAACCTCAATTCATAAATCGCCAAACGCAAAATACTGCGATCCACCACCGCCAGCCGTTCCAATCGCCAATTCTCCGCAAGCTTTTCCACCAGCTTGTCGCTCGCTTCCGTCTCCGCCACCGCGCCTTCAAACAATTGATTCGCGAATTTCCGCGTCGAATCCGCCGCGCGCGCCTGTTTCCAGAAATGCTGCTCCACCAAGGCAGGCTTCCGCCGCGTCATGTCCCACTCGAAAAGCATCTGCAAGGCAAACTCCCGTGATTTGTGCCGCAGCGTCATTCTAACGGCGCCGCGCCCGGTCGGTCTTAGGCGCAGTTCCCGCGGCGGAATTTTTCGCGATCTTGCGCACCAAACTCCCCATCTCCACAGCCCCTAAACCGGCCTCGTAACCCTTGTTCCCGGATTTCAATCCCGCGCGGTCAATCGCCTGCTCCAAAGTGTCGCAGGTAAGCACGCAAAAAATCAGCGGCACGCCGGTATCCAGTTGCGCCAATTGAATTCCACGCGCCGTCTCGGACACCACCACGTCGTAATGCGGAGTCTCGCCGCGCAAAATGCACCCAATGCAAATAATGGAATCGAATCGCCCGGTGGCCGCCAGTTTTTTTGCCGTAATCGGAAGCTCAAACGATCCCGGCACGCGCACAATCTCAATCTGTTTCTCGTCGGCGCCGCACTGCGCGAGCCCGTCGAGCGCCCCAGCCAGCAGCCGCTCCGTGATGAAGCTGTTGAATTGGCTTACTGCAATAGCGAATCGCAATCCCGCCGCATTCAATTCCCCGCGCACGCTAGCCGGCTTCAATTTTTCGGCCATCCCTCAGCGTCCCTCGAACTTCGCGGGTCGCTTCTCGATAAACGCGCGCGTCCCTTCGTGCATATCCTGCGTAGTGCAGCACAACCCAAATAACGTCGCCTCCAGATAAAGTCCTTCTTCCTGCGGCATTTCCATCCCGCGTTCCACAGCCTCCATCGCAAACTGCACGGCCAGCGGCGCGTTCGCGATAATTTTCCGCGCGATCGATTCCGCCGCCGCCAGCAGTTCCCCCGGTTCCACCACGCGATTCACCAGCCCGATCCGCAACGCCTCTTCCGCCGAAATCATGTCGCCCGTCAAAATCAATTCCTGCGCCACGCCTTTGCCGCACAGCCGCGGCAACCGCTGCGTTCCCCCCATCCCCGGAATAATGCCCAGTTTCACTTCCGGCTGTCCCAACTTCGCGTGGCGGCTGGCGATTCGCATGGTGCACGCCAGCGCCAATTCGCAACCGCCGCCCAGCGCGAATCCATTGATCGCCGCAATCGAAGGTTTTCCCAGCGTCTCAAAGTGATGAATAATTCCCTGCGCGTGCAAAGTGAATTCCCTGCCGCTCACCGGCGTCTGCTGCGAAAGCTCATTGATATCCGCGCCGGCGATAAACGCTTTGTCTCCTGCGCCGGTCACAATCAGCACGCGAACCGTGTCGTCCGCGGCCACCGCCGCCAGGCAATCACCCAATTCATCCAGCGTTTTCGAATTCAAGGCGTTCAATACCTGCGGCCGGTTCAACGTCAGCCGCGCAATCTGATCCTTCACTTCAAACAGCAAATTATCGTAAGCCATAATTTCCCTGTAATAAGATTCCGGATTTTACCACGCGTATGGTACCCGAACTGTCTTGATAAAGTGACCTACAACGCAACGCCCTTATTCGTCTTGCGGACGAAGGCATTCCGGGTGCCAAATTCCTGGGACGCCCTGCAGGTTGTAGAGCTGATCACCGCCGTGATAGAAGGCTACTCCGTTGACTGTAGCCGCAGCGTCCGCATATTCAAGCTGCTCTGGCAGAAGCTTGTGATGGTACACCCACGTCTCTTTGAAATTCTGCAAAAAGGCGCGGTCGGCCACTCGCACCTTGGAACCTACCGGATACACGGCTTCATATGGTTTTTCAGGTTGCATCGATAGTTTCCAACGCGCGGAATTTCAATTCGGCTGTGAAAACTCAAGAATCTTTGTGGGTCGTGGCTTTAGCCACGACATACAGTTTTCCGACTCGCAACGGCTTTAGCCGCTGAAGTTCCTCTTCCGCAGTTTCGGCCGAGACGACACAACTTCCACATGAGCGCCAAGGAAGTTAGAAAATGAAAGCACGATCGAAACTACGTTACGGTGTGCCCAGCGCCACCAATGTATTCCCGCCGCGCTGCCGCGCATCTTCCAACCCTGCGTCCGCGCGATTGATCCACTCCGTCACGCGATCTTCCGTCTCATCCCCCGGGCGCGAAGAAGCCTCCGCCACCACCGCGCTGATCGTCAATTCCGGCGTTCCCCAGGAAGGACGCACCGAAGCCGCCGTGTGCCGCAATTTCTCTGCCAGCGAGCGCGCGTTCTCGAGCGACGTATCCGGCAAAATGAAAACCAGCGACCACGCCGTATATTTCACCGCGATGTCCGTCTGCCGGATCGCCGAAGAGAGCCCGCGCGCCAATTGCTCGATGTAATGATCCAGCGCTGCGTCACCGTGTTGCCGCAGCAATTCGCCGCCGCGATCCACATGCAGCACAATCAGCGAAATCGGCGTGTTTTGGGCCCGCGCACGATTCGATTCCACCAGCAAACAATCAATGTAAGCCCCGCGGCTCAGCAACCCGGTCTTTTCGTCCGCCACTGCCAGCGATCGCACCAAAGATCGCAGCCGCGTGTGATTCACCGAAAGCACGAGCTGGTCGCCCACCGCCTGTAAAAAGAAACTCTCGTTCGGCTTCCACCTCCGTGCTCTCACGTCGCCGATCAAAAGCGCCCCGGAAGGCGCCTGCGTTTCCTTGTCCGTCAGCATCACGCCCAGTGCCGATTCCAACCCCAAATCGCGCAACGCCGGCAATGTCGCCGCCTGCAATTCCACTCCGCCCAAGGAGTCCGGCGCCACCTTGGCCACCATGCCCGCAATCGTCGAAATTTTCCCCGCGCCCACTCCGGACAATCCCGGCGCGAAATATTCCGCCGTCGCCGGCGTTCCTTCACCTGGCGCGCCCACAGCCACCAGGCACCGGCTGGCCTGCAGATGCTTTCCGATTTCCGCAGCCGTGGTGCCCAACACTTCGCGCGGCGTCGGCTGCCGGTACATCAACCGGTTGATTTCTGCGATCGCGGCCAGATCGCGATGGGTTTCCGCGGCCGTCGGCCCCGGCGTCGTTCCGTAGTTCTCCAGCTGTTGTGCAGACGTCTGCGGAGGCTGAGCGGCTGGCGGAGGAGGCGGCGCTTCCATTACCACGGGAGCCGCAGCCCTCGGAGAAGCTTTACGCGCTGCTCCTTTCGGAAACCAGTTCGCGCGTTCGTAGAGCGCGCGCAGCCGCTCGTTTTTTTCTTCCTCACCGGGAAAAAGTTCCGCGATACGCTCCAGGCGTTCTACCGCCTTGCTTTGCAGCGAATACTGCAAAAAAATCTCGACCTGCACGACGAGGTCTTCCAGCGCCTGTTGCGCGCGCATTTCCTCCGGCACGGATCCCGGGCTTTGCGATGGCTCCCGCCCCGCCCCGGTAAATCCATCCGTACGCGTGGAAACCGTCGCTGCTTTCGCCGCGCGCGCCAGAATATTTTGCAAGAAAGCGGGATCGGCCTTGCCTTCCAGCTTCGAGATCCGCTCATGGTTCCGGTAGTCGTATGGATCAATATCCACCAGCCGGTCCAGCGCATCGCACGCTTCGCGCATCCGACCCGCTTCCAGATACAAATCAAAAAGTTTCATCAGCGCTTCGAAATATTTCGTCTCGCGATTCAGTTCTTCATAGAGCTTCGCCACCATCTGCGCCAGCGGCAGCGAGGCCGTGTACGTAGCGGCCAGCCGGTCCACATTCGCCGCCAGCTCCACTTCCTTGCGCAAACTGCGCATCGTCGTTTTCGTCTGGACCAGCACCGCTACGCCCTTTTCATCCTGCCCCGCGCGCAAATAGGCGCCGGCCAGCTCGAACAATTTCGCGAAACTTTCCGGCTTCTGCTTGTAATACGCCTCGAAAACTTCGCGCGCCCGGTCCAATCGTCCGGTGTGCAATAACCCTTCGCCGAAAAGTGCCAGAAACGTCTGATCCGATTCGTTGGCTGAAAGCGGATCAAGCAGCATCACCGCGCCTTCGGCGTCGCCTTTGCGCAATTTCGCGTCGGCGAAAAGCAGCGCGCCCGCGCGGTCGTGTGGAGAAAGATGGTTCGCGCGGCCGAAATATTCCAGCGCTTCATCCAGCGCGCCCACCGCAAGCGTCAATTGCCCCGCGCGCAAATAGCTGCGCGTCGCCAGGTCCGCATGGCGCAAACGCTCCGCCTGCTCGCCCAGCACGATATGCCGCTGCGGATTTTCCGGATCCAGCAGCGCCATACTCTCGTAGCAAGCTAATGCTTCGATGTCGCGCTGCTCTTTGCCGTAAAGCTCCGCGGCAATTCCAAATTGTTCGATGGCTTCCGACGTGCGGTTTTGCTTCTGCAGCAAGGTCGCGTAACGCATCAAGCGGTCGGCGGGCTGCGGATAATTGCGGAGAAAACGGACGAAAACTGCGGAGGCTTTGGCGCCGTCGCCGGTCTCGACCAGCCGGTCGAACTGAATGCCGTAATATTCCGCGGCCTGCGCGGGCTCGTTCAACCGCGTATAGATGTCCGCCAGCGCCTGCAGCGCTTCCTGATTCGCCGGCGCTTCCTCAAATACAGCCTGGTATTCCGCGATGGCTTCGCGGAGCTTGTTCTTCTCCAGGCTTTTGCGCGCCCGTTCGAGATGCTTGGTTATGTCCTGAGCCATGGGAGTCCGGGCGTCTATCGGGATTGCGGGCTTGCTGGGGAAGTCCGCCCGCGAGCCTCGTCAACACGGCGAAACGAGCCCCCGATTCTCCGCGGGTCGAAGAACCACTATATACCGGAGGCGAAGGCCGCCTCACAACGAAATCAAGTCCGCGTGCTCATTTGGGCGATAGATGGAGAAAAAATGGTGGGAATCAAGCCCGCATTTCGTTGGGCAAGCCCTTCACCTTCTCGCGCATGGATTTGAGCGACAATCCGCTGCGCACCAGACCCGCAAAACCTAAAAATATGAACGGCACGGTGAGCGCCAAAAACGCGAAAAACGAAAAGCTCGTCGCGGTGGTCTTATCTATCTCAAAAACGCTCAGCCCCAGCACGCAAAAAAACTGGTACGCCCCCACGTTCGCCGGCGCGTTCGGCAGCGACACGCCCAGATTGATCACCAGCAGCACGACGACCGCTGCTTTAAACGGCAGATGCAATCCGTACGCCTGCATCATCGCCCACAGCCCCAGCACCTGGCAAAATGGCAGCGCCAGCGACGCCATCACCGACGAATAAAAACTCGGCGCCGTCCCCATCGCATGCAAACCCAATAGCGCTCCCATCAGTTTTCCCGGCAGCCGTCGCGGGCCCACGGCAAAGTCCGGTTTCTGCGACAGCTTCACTTCCAGCACGTAGATGACGATCACCACGATCCCCAGCAGCACCAGCGTCGCGATTCCCAGCGTGTCCGCCACTTTCCGGAATGGCGGCCGCAAATCCACCAGCAGCGAAGCCACCGCCAGCGACGCCGTCGCAATCACCAAATCCACCAGCCGCTCGACGCCCACCGATCCCAGCACGCGCCCGATAGTGATGTCCTCGGAATCCGATATCAGATAACTGCGCAACAACTCTCCCGGCCGCAGCGGAAAAATCAAATTCGCAAAAAGTCCGGCGAACACGGCGCGAACCGCGTGCGTCAATTTCACTTTGCCGAAGGGCCTGAGCAGCCACTTCCAACGCACCGCTTGCACCACGTAACTCAGCACATCGAAACCCATCCCCACCAGCACCCATTTCCAATCTACCTTCGCCAGTTCCTTCATCGCTTGCACGATGTGAAAATCGTGCAACACCCACACAAGGCAGACGATCGCCAGTCCGTAGCCGATCAGCTTCGGCAGGCGCGACCGCTCCGGCACAGTGGTTGGAAAAAGTGTGTTCACGCCCGCAGGCATCCTCCGACTGCCTCCCGTTTGCGGCTTCCGCGCCAGCCCGCCGCCACGCGCCATATATCATTAAAACCCGGTACAGCCTACGACATCCCCTTCGCCCATTCAATCCACGACTCCCCGTAACCCACGCCGGAGTTAACGACCCCGCACCACGCGCGAAATCGGGTGAGTGGGCACGACCTGGCGCTGCGGTTCGCATTGGAAAGGCGTGATTGGTGATTGGCCCTTCAGAAAGCCCGTTCAGGGTAAATGAGTAGTGATTCGTGATTCGGGAGCTGCGACCAATCGTTTGCGGTTGTGATGGGAGATTGTGGCATTTTGAAAACGCGTCCCGCTGCCCCATCCGGGACGCAAACAACGCGTTTTTGTGTCGATTAGAACGGGGTGCTGTCGTTTGTTTTGAGAGGTTTACGTTGATTTCTAATATCTGCCATTGTCGATTAGAAACGTTGTTGCTGGCTTGCGGCGGGTAGCTTCGCGCGGAGGTTGATTCGACACTGAGCGGGACATTCGCGGGAATCGCGCAGTCGTACCGGTTAGAAAATGTTTTCTCGTTTTGTTTCATGCAGTTGCGCGCGCGTTGAATGAAGGTCTGTTCCGGATAGAAATTCCCGGAAGCGAGGGCAGGCGCGGCTTGCTGATTGTGACGATTCGAAATGCTGGGATGGACGATTCTGGAAGTGGCTCGTCCCGCAAAGAACGCGGGATGCAAAGTGCGCAAAAGTTTGCGATTGATTGGGGACGCGGGTGTTTGTCTTGTGTGAGATGCAGTGAATTCTAATCGCGCGGGTTTGCGATTGAATTTACTGTGAAGAGTGATCAGTGGCGAGTGACGAGTAAGGGCGGGAGCGGGGATGTAACATTGTAGTTGGGATGTTACATGAGGTTTTGGGGCGGCCAGTTGGCGAGCGGCGCGACAACTGAGGGGCGCGGGGCGGTTTTTGGGTAGAGTTTTCCCTGGGGGTGGGAGTGGTCTGCCTGTCGCCGTTGTGGCGGAGCGCATGTGGCATCCTCAGTGGGCTGGTAAAGTGGCCCGATTTTATTGTATCACATTTACTGTATGATTACCAGTCCCATAATGGAAAGGTAGCGTCAAGGATTGTGTGTAAATTCTTTGAAGGGTTTTTTCTCCCAGGAGCGGTTTAGGTGACTGATGACGCCAAAGACGATGCGGTCGCAGCTGCCGGGATTGGCGAAGCTGGACATCGGCCGGGTGCGCCGGCGTACTTCCCGAAAAGACCGCTCGATCACGTTGGTGGTGCGCACTTTCTTCCAGTGGTGCTCCGGCACATCGTAAAAACTCAGCAAGCGCTCCAGATCGCGTTCCACGCAAGCCACGGCTTGGGGGCGGCGCTGCTCCCAGTTGCGTTTCCACTGCCGGAAGGCCCGCTGCGCCTGCGCGCGATTCTGGGCCCGGTACATTCCGGCGGCTTGCGCCACGCAACTGCCTTCGCTGCGCCGCACCTTGTCGGCGATGTTGCGCAACTTGTGCGCCCAGCACAGCTGCACCGCCACGCGCGGAAACACCAGCGGCAGCGCGGCCGCCAGCCCCTTGCCGCCATCGCTGACGATCAGCCGCAAGTGCTGGCCTTGCAGTCCGCGCTGATATAAATCCTGCAGAAATTCCGTCCAGCACGCTTCACTCTCTCCGTTGTGGGCAAACTGATAAGCGATGACTTCGCGCCGTCCTTGCGCGGTGATTCCATAAGCCACCAACACCACCCGGCGGCGCACTTTACGGCCCGCGTCGCGCACTTTCAAAACCACGCCGTCCAGAAACAAATACAGATAATCGGCGCGCAGCGGGCGCCGGTGAAACTGCTCGGCCGCTCGGCTCAGTTCGCGCGTCAGGTTGGAAACCGTCTGCGCCGAATACGCTTCGCCCAACACCGGCTCCAGCACCGCGCCCACCTGGCGAGTGGAAATCCCCCGCAGAAAAGCCTGTCGCACCAGTTCGTGCACCGCCGGTTGCGCCCGCTTATAACGCGGCAAAAACTGGCTGCGGTAGCGGCGCCGCGTGCGCGGAACTCGCAAACGCCGCAACAAACCCAACTGCGTGGCTAAATCCCGCAGCCGATAGCCGTTGCGGTAATCCATGCGAAATTCTGGGCTGTGTTCGTAATAGCCCAGCTGCAAGTGATAATCGCGTTCGGCTTCCAGGGCCTGCTCGATCATGCGCTTCACCTGGCTGCGCACCCATTCCCCCAGTTCCTGGTCAAAGAACTCTTTCCACTCCGCAAAGTCCAGCTTAAGATGGCCATTGCTGAGAACTTCCAGTTCTCGCATCGGGTGTACCTCCTCCTTGTGAGTTGGCGCTCCAAGAAGATGTACACCCTTCTTTTTTGCTTCCAAGCCAAATCTACACACAAAAATTTACGCTACCAATGGGAAAGGCTAAGGGCTGGGCAAGAGCGAGTAAGGCTAGGCTAACGGCTCGCGGGAAGGGCTTGGAGCATCCTCGCCTGTGGCAAGGGTCCGGCGCCCGTAAAGAGGAAAACCGCTGCGAGGCTTATTGGGAGGGATTTATCTTTTCGGCATATCCCGCACTCGTTCCTTACTATTAACCACCCCAAATAGAGAAACTAGGATTCGTGTCTGATAACTGTGACTCAGACTGCGCAAGGTGATGGTCATGAAATGCTCAAAGTGTTCGACGGATTCTGCCGAAGAGGCCCGATTCTGTAGCTGTTGCGGGAATGAATTGCGGCCAACTCAGCGACAATTCGTCTTGGGCGTCGACCTTGACGGCGTTGTGGCTGACTTTTATGAGGCCCTCCGCCCTGTCGCTGAGGAATGGCTCGGGGTGCCACACGGGACGTTAACCAAAGAAGTGAGTTACGGACTAAAGGAATGGAATATAACCGGCGAGCAGTACGAGGAGCTTCATCGGTTTGCAGTCACTCAAAAAGAAATCTTCGCCACTCAGCCGCCTATTCCCGGGGCTGCCGCGACGCTTCGCAAATTGGGATTTAACCCTTCGATTCGCGTCCGAATCATCACACATCGCTTGTTCATTAAATACACCCACGAGATCTGCGTGCGGCAGACTACGGAGTGGCTGGAAGAGCAAGGGATTCCCTACTGGGACATTTGTTTTATGAAATCCAAAGGCGAGGTTGGTGCCGATCTGTATATCGAAGACAGTCCGTCCAACATCGACGCGCTCACAAAGCTCGGCAAGAAGGTTCTGATTTTCACGAACTCGACTAACCGAGACGTAAGAGGGGAGCGGGCAAACGATTGGGTGGAAGTCGAGACGTTCGTATTGGAAGCGCTTGCCGAATGGAAAAGATCTCAAAACCCATAACAAGCAAGACAGGGCCCACCGATATTGCCGCCTTGACCGCGGTAGGCACTTCAATCACAATCAAAGATGAAATGGACGAGTCAATCAGGCGAGCAGTGGCTTATATCGCGGGGAGGGCCTCTTCTGGTCGGAGCTCATCCGCCGTATTTGATTACACCCGATCTAGATACTTTAGCTTCTCCGGAAGAGTAACAGAGTCAGCGGTTTCTGCGTTTGATTACAGCGAGCACTGCCACATTGGCGGCTCAGGGCACTCCGGTTCCTTCTCTTTGTACCACTATGGTGGGCAGCAACATATTCGCCTCCAAGTGGACGGCAGAAAATTTCGAGGCTACGCTTACGGTTCGGGAGGGCATTTCTCCGGAACCGTGAATGGCCGTAGTGTTGCAATCTTTGACTTCGAACATTCCACGTGGCATACCTACGCCATTTAGCGTTACTCTCCATTCATCTACCTGCAGAATTTCGTATTCAGTATCTCCCCTTAGCGCCACGTACAGCATCGCGGTAGGGTACTCGCGATGTCAGCGGTTGCCGTTGAGTGTATGCGTATTGCGAGCAAGATTCCTCTCAGTCTGATTGCGGCAACCGCACCCCCAGATGTGCTACGTGTTTTTCTTGACACACAATCGCCCTTTGTGAGACGCTGGCGTAACGTGGGGTGCTTTACGCGATTCGGCCCGGCCCTCGTTAAAGGAACCTCCACAAATGGCAAAAGACGATCCGCTCGCCAGAATTTTTGGCATAGCTCCCGTCCCTTCTGCTACGCCGCTTTCTAAGCTACTTAAACTGGATCGAACCCCTTCGCCGATTTTTACGGAAGCGAGAGGCAGCCTTCGCGATATGGCCGCGCCTGAGCGACTTTCCAAGCTTTTCGGAATGGCCGAACCGCCCATGCGGGTTCCCACTCTTGGTTCTGGCCTTTTTTCCGCACTGCTTGAAACCCCGAAGCCACAGCCGCCAGTACTTGGCTCTATTCGCTCGCCACTTGGAACGCCGAAAGCTCCCCCGCCGATCCCAGGGCCAAGCGGACTGTATTTTCAGAACAGATACTTTTCGGCTCCGCGACTATTTGGCTCCGAGTGGCTGCCGATGCACCCCGGCGTCTACGTTATCCTTGTGTTTGATGGCGCGTGGCAGCCTTGCCCGTATCGACCGCTATATTTCGGGAAGGCCAGTGACGTGGCAGCGCGGGTCGTGCGTTCGCATGAAAAATATGACGAATGGAGCCGGGTTGCTGGCGGTGGAAATCTCTACGTTTCTTGTCACCCGATGCCAAACTCGGCTGAGTGGGAGCGAGCAGCGGTCGAAGAAGATTTGATCGAGCGCTACGCGCCGGAATGCAATAAGACTTTCAATCCATTTGCAGGGCTGCTCGGCTACTAACTAGGCGCGAGGAACGAGGGACGGCCGCATGATCGACTATCGAATTGGAGCTGACGGCACGCTAATTACGATGCTCACTGAACGTTCCATCCAAAGAGGAATAGGCGCGAAGCCAAAGCTGGGTTGGAGCATTGCCTTCAAATCACAATATGAAGCTGCGGACTTTGTGCGGGCGGGCGAGGCCGAGGGATTCACTTTTGAAGGCAAACAGTTTCTTGCGGGGATTTTGGCCGCAAGCACTTTGGGGAGGTGATGGAAATGAATGTTTCATGCCCAAACTGCGGTGCAACCGTTGGCGAACAGATCGGCGGCAAGGTCGCCGTTGGCTTAACGGCGGCTCTTGCTGGCAGTCGAATAAGCCCCGAGGTCGCGGCGCTCGCTGGAATCATCGGCGCGTTGATCGGGCACTATTACATTGATGCGAGCATCCGCTCTTGCCCGCAGTGCCGTACTGTTCTCCGAATAATCGACGACTTACCAATCTAGTTGATCTTCGTCGCCTCTCTCTGAGTCCTTGTTTAGCGGCGACCGCCTTTGGCGGCCCTTCGTACCGCTGCCTCGCTAATCTTGCCTGTTTCCTTTCGCATTGTTGCAAGCGTCGCGTTCGGCGAGAATTGTGGGATTGGTCTCGGCAGGTTCTTGTTTAGCGTGTCGCCGCGCTTCTGTCGAATCTCGCCAGCCTTTGGCGGTTTCCGGTCGCGATAACGATTGTCCAAACCTGGTTCCTTCATAGCTTACCCCTCGCGTATTAACCTTACACAACCGGTTCCTCGTCAACGATGCTGATTCGGACTGACCCAATTCTGGTTAGGTCACCAGCCGGGGCACGCCGAATAAACCCCGTCGGGAGAATTATCGTTTCTCCAAAGCACGGGGAATCCTTCTTCGTGATAGTCCCGATTAAGAGAAGTTGCACGAAATTGGACTCAGCGGGACCAAGGACGATGTAGCGCTCTGGCCCACGGCAGTCTGTCACGACGTGACCGACCTGAATTGCCGAGCCATCGCTGTATTGCATCGTGGCAGCATACTTCAAACACGTGTAGTTGCGCCATGGTAGAATCACCACGAAATTACTCACTGGAGAAATGCCATGCTGCTAACTGACCCGGCTCCGGCAGCTACCTATCTAGGACTAAAAGCTAGCGAATGGATAATGATCGCCGCCATTATCGTCGGCCCGATTCTGGCGGTCGTGACTCAGTTCATTTGGCAACGATTGAGGCAACGGAGGGATGCGAAGTTATGGGTATTCAGTACGATGATGAGCCTTCGAGCGACGCCCGCGAGCCCCGAGTTTGTGAGAGCCGCCAATTCAATCGACGTGGTGTTTTTTAGAAGCGAAACCGTGAGAACGCGGTGGAAGAAGACTCTGGCCTACATAAGTTCGGACGAATACAAGCCGGAGAATTGGACACCCCAAGCCTTCACCAATTTCAAGGATTTGCTCGCTGAATTGCTGGCCGAAATGGCAAAAGACCTCCGCTATGAATACGATTTTACTCATTTCAAGAATCAAGCATGGTTGCCAAGATGGATAGGGGAAGCTGAAGAGGAAAACACGAGAGTGAGGAAGGGCCTACTAGCGGCTCTCGAAAACAGGGGAAGCCTCAATGTGCGCGTCGTGATCGACCCGCCAGTCGCCCCGCCGCCCGCACCTCCGCACGTCCAACAGTCCGGTTGAGTGTTTTGCACTAATTGTGCCAATTGGAATGCACGTGTGACGTGCAGCGCCGCTGATTCACGGGCTTTATGGAGTCGCCTTCCAATTCGACTCCTACACGTCTCCGCCATAACTGCTACTCACAGCTCTCCCGCCACTTCCAATTTCGAATTTTTCTGTTTGTGTGGCAAACTCGGGAGTTAGTTGCGTCCACAGCGAGAGCCATGGATCCCCAGTATATCCGGAATTTTTGCATTATCGCGCATATTGACCACGGCAAGTCTACCCTGGCGGACCGTTTGCTGGAGCTTACCGGGGCTTTGAGCCAGCGGGAGATGCATTCGCAGGTGCTGGATTCGATGGACCTGGAACGCGAGCGCGGGATCACGATCAAGGCGAAGAGTATACGTTTGCATTACACGGCGCGGGACGGGCACGAATACCGGTTGAATCTGATTGATACGCCGGGGCACGTGGATTTTTCGTACGAGGTTTCGCGGGCGCTTTCGGCGTGCGAAGGGGCTTTGCTGGTGGTGGACGCGAGCCAGGGCGTGGAAGCGCAGACGGTGGCGAACGCGTTTTTGGCGTCGCGGCACAATCTGACGATCATTCCGGTGATCAATAAAATTGATTTGCCGGCGGCGCGGGTGGATTTCGCGAAGGAACAAATCGAAAACGTGCTGGCGATTCCGGCGGATGAGGCTTTGCCGATCAGCGCGAAAAGCGGGCTGGGAGTGGAGGAGGTGTTGGAGGCGATCGTGCGGCTGGTGCCGGCGCCGGTGGGGTCGGCGGAGGCGCCGCTGCGGGCGTTGATATTCGATTCGTGGTTCGATTCGTACCGCGGGGCGGTGGTGCTGGTGCGCGTGATGGAAGGGCGCATCGCGCCGCACATGAAGATACGGCTGACTTCGAGCAACGAGACGTACGAGGTGGAAAATCTGGGCGTACTGACGCCGAAGCCGGTGGTGTTGGAGGAGCTGGCGGCGGGGGACGTGGGTTTCATCATCGCGAATATCAAGCGGGTGGCGGATGCGCGGGTGGGAGATACGGTCGTTGAGGATGGACATCCGGCGCCGCCTTTGCCGGGGTTTGAAGCGATCAAGCCGATGGTGTTTGCGGGACTTTTTCCGGTGAATGCGAGCGATTACGAGATGTTGCGGGATGCTTTGGGGAAATTGCAGTTGAATGATGCGGCTTTCTTTTATGAGCCGGAAAATTCTGTCGCGCTGGGATTTGGATTTCGCTGCGGATTTTTGGGACTTTTGCACATGGAGATTGTGCAGGAGCGGCTCGAGCGCGAATTCAATATTGGGTTGATTACTACGGCGCCTAGCGTGCAGTACCGGATTACAACTACGGCGAATGAAGTGATGGAAGTGGATAATCCCACGAAATTTCCGCCGCCGGCTTCGATTCTGAAGATCGAGGAGCCGATGCTGACGGCGATGATTATTACTTCGGAGGAGTCTGTGGGGGGCGTCCTGCAATTGTGCGAGGAGAAGCGCGGCGTGCAGAAGAAATTCGAGTATCTTTCGCCTACGCGGATTATGTTGACCTATGAGATGCCGCTGAATGAGATTGTTTTGGATTTTTACGACCGGTTGAAGAGCGTTTCGCGCGGGTATGCTTCTTTGGATTATCACTTGTCGGGGTATCGCGAATCGGATTTGGTGAAGCTGGATGTGTTGGTGGGCGGCGAGGCGGTGGATGCTTTGACTGTGATTTGCCATCGCGAGCAATCGTATGAGCGCGGGCGGGAGTTGGTGACGCGTTTGCGGAAATTGATACCGCGGCAGATGTTTGAGATTGCGGTGCAGGCGGCGATTGGCAGCCGGGTGATTGCGCGGGAGACGATCAGCGCGATTCGCAAGAACGTGATTGCCAAGTGTTATGGCGGGGATATTTCGCGCAAACGGAAACTTTTGGAGAAGCAGAAGGAAGGCAAGAAGCGGATGAAGCGCGTCGGGCGCGTGGATATACCGCAGGAGGCGTTTTTGGCGGTGCTGAAGGTTGCGGGTGGAAGCGTTGATGAGGAATAGGCTGATGGCGCGACCAAAAAGAACAACGAGTCAATAGCGCGAAGAGATCGCTTGCATTCGTGCGTATGACGCGGCGGCGGCTTCGCGTGAAACGCCCATACCTTACGAACAGGTGCTCGAGAAAGTCGAGCGTGAGCGCGGAAAACTTTTGCGGCTGCGGACGGCAAAGAAAGGCAAGAGCCGGCGGGACGCCGGCGCTACGACTTGGTTTTGCGTTTGACGGTGGCGGCGATTTCGCCTTGGGCTATGCGAACGGAGATGTCGTCACCTAGGGCTACTTGATCGGGGGAGCGGAGGACTTTTCCAGTCGCGTCGTAGGCGATGGCGTAGCCGCGCTCTAGGATGCGGAAGGGGCTGCGCTCTTCCAGGCGCATCATCGCTGTTTCCAGTTTCCTACGCTTGTTGATCAGGGTGTGATCGAGCTTCACTTGCAATTCCGCGGTGTCGCGTTCCCAGCGGCGGCGTAGTGTGCCTACGCGGGCGCGGAGATCAAGCGCAGCGAATTGCATCTGCACTACATTCAACTGACGATGTTTGCGGGCTACTACGCGGTCGAGCGCGGAGCTCAGCTCGCTGCGTTGCTGATCGATGCGGCGGCGCAGCACCGCGGCGCGGCCGCGGAGGTCGAAGGACGCGACGTGCGCGTTTGCTTCGGTGATGCGCTGGCGCGCCATCGCCAGGCGGAGGCGCAGGCCGATGGCTAGCGAGTTGGACATTTCGTCGAGCTGCTGGCGGCGGTTGCGCAACATGAGGTCGAGTTGGCGGAACCCGCGATGCGTCTGCAAATCGCGCACATGGTGGCGCCACTGCGAAAAGCGGTAGCGCATCTGCTGGATCAGGTGGCGCTGGTGCTCGGCGATGTGGCGCTCGAATTCCTGGCGCGACTTGACCACGATTTCCGCAGCGGCCGAAGGCGTGGGCGCGCGCAAATCCGCGACGAAATCGGCGATGGTGAAATCGGTTTCGTGACCGACGCCGGTGATTACCGGAATCTCCGAGGCAAAAATGGCGCGGGCGAGAATTTCTTCGTTAAAGGCCCACAAATCTTCGAGCGAGCCGCCGCCGCGCGCGAGGATCAGCACGTCCACGGTCTTCGCGCGATTAAAATATTCCAGCGCCTGCGCGATTTCGCCCGCCGCGCTGGTCCCTTGCACTTTGGTGGGGTACACGCTGACCTGCGCATTGGGAAAGCGGCGCTTGAGGACGCGAAGAATGTCGCGAATGGCGGCACCGGTCGGAGAGGTGACGACGCCGATGCAGCGCGGCAATACCGGCAAAGGCTTTTTGCGCGCCTGATCGAATAGGCCCTCCGCGTGCAGCTTCTTTTTCAGTTGCTCGAAGGCTAGTTGCAGCGCGCCGAGACCGACCGGCTCGATATTGGTGACGTAAATTTGATATTCGCCGCGCGCGTCGTAGACGCTGAGCGAGCCGCGCACGGTGATGTGCAGCCCGTCTTCCGGTTTGAATTTCAGCGTGCGCATTTGATCGCGAAAGCAGACGCAACGAATCTGCGCTTTGGCGTCTTTCAGCGTGAAATAGCAGTGCCCGGACTGCGCGGCGTGGCAATTGGAGACTTCGCCTTCGACCCAGACGTCGGGTAGAGCGGATTCCAGGAGTTCGCGGATGCGCGCCGTCAGCTCGCTGACTTTCCAGGTGCGGCGTTCGGGCATCAGGTTGAAGAGAGAGGCTTGGTTCATGGGTTCGTCAGCGGCGGAATAAATTCACAATCCAGAATAGCAGCGTTAGGCCGATGCTGAGCAGAAGGCACGTCACGATGGGGAAATAGAAGCTGCCGTTGCGTCCCTGGTAGGCGATGTCTCCGGGCAGGCGTCCGAGGCGCAGCGGCAATTTACCGCCGATCAGCAGAAAAGCGCCTGCGCAGGCCAGCACAATCCCAAAAATCAGGAGGGCCTTGCCGAGTTCGCGCAGCGGATCCATCGCGGTGGCGGTCACTATTGCCATTCTACCCCACTCAGCGTGCAGGCACGTCGCGGGGAGAATCGGTTGACTCCGAAGAAAACAATTGGGGCGAAGTTCCGGAAGAACTGATAGCGCCGCTCTATACCAGTTCTGCGCCGGAGAAAAAGTAGGCGATCTCGGTTGCTGCGGTTTCCTGCGCGTCGGAGCCGTGGGTGCAGTTGTACTGGATGCTTTCGCCTAGCTCTTTGCGGATGGTGCCGGGGGCGGCTTTGGCGGGATCTGTTGCGCCCATGGCGTCGCGCCATTTGGCGATGGCGTTTTCCGCTTCCAGGACCATCACGACCGCCTTTCCCGTGCTCATGAATTCGGTTAGCTCGCCGAAGAATGGGCGATCGCGGTGGACCGCGTAGAATCCTTCGGCCTGTTTTTTCGTCAGGCGCAGCGACTTGATTGCGATGATTTGAAATTTTGCGGCGTGGATGCGGCTGATGATGTCCGCGGTTAGTCCACGGCCGACGGCATCCGGCTTCACAATTGCCAACGTTCTTTCAAGCGCCATTCTCGTGATCTCCCAAGTTTGGAAATAATCGCGGGCTCGATCGCCCAATCGCGTTTTGCACTACTTTCTCTTCTTCGCGGCCTTCTTCGATCTTCCCGCTGATTTCTTCGCGGCCGGTTTTGCCTTTGACTTAGACCCGGCCTTGCCGAGCGCAGTGGCCATGGTGTGGCCGATCTCGGCGGGACTTTGCACTGTGCGGATTCCGGCGGCGCGCATGGCTTTATATTTTTCGGCGGCGGTGCCCTGGCCGCCGCTGATGATGGCGCCGGCGTGGCCCATGCGGCGTCCTGGCGGCGCGGTTTGTCCGGCGATGAATCCGACCACCGGCTTTTTTACGTGCTTCTTGATGTATTCGGCGGCTACTTCCTCGGCGTTGCCGCCGATTTCGCCGATCATTACGATGGCGTGCGTGTCGCGATCTTCGTTGAAGAGCTTGATGGCGTCTAGAAAACTGGTGCCGATGATCGGATCGCCGCCGATTCCTATGCAGGTGGATTGGCCGATGCCGAGATGGGTAAGCTGATCTACGGCTTCATAGGTGAGGGTGCCGCTGCGGCTGACCACCCCTACGTGACCCTGCTTGTGGATTGAGCCGGGCATGATTCCGATTTTGCATTTTCCGGGCGAAATGATGCCGGGGCAGTTCGGGCCGATCAATCGCGATTTGGAATTTTTTAGCGCGGCGTTGACGCGGACCATGTCGAGAGTGGGCACGCCTTCGGTGATGCAAATTACCAACGGCAGACCGGCGTCGAAAGCTTCGAGAATCGCGTCGGCAGCAAAAGGCGGCGGCACAAAAATCACCGATGCGTTTACTTTTGTCGCTTTCACGGCTTCGGTTACCGTGTTGAACACCGGGACACCCAAATGTTTCGTTCCGCCTTTGCCTGGAGTGACGCCCGCAACAACTTTCGTGCCGTAATCGAGCATCTGTTGCGCGTGAAAACCACCTTCGCGGCCTGTGATCCCCTGCACGATCAGGCGCGTGCTTTTATCTACCAGAACGCTCATCGCGCGCCTCCTGCCAGTGCGACGGCCTTCTCCGCACCATCTTTCATTCCTTCAGCGACTGCGAAATTCAGTCCTGAGTTTTTCAAGATTTCTTTTCCTTGCTTGACGTTCGTTCCTTCCATGCGTACCACCACCGGAATTTTGAACTTTAGTTCTTTCGCCGCGTTCACTACGCCGTTCGCCAGCACGTCGCAGCGCAGGATGCCGCCAAAAATATTTACGAAGACGGCTTTGACGTGGGGATCGCTGAGCAGGATGCGGAATGCGTTCTTTACCTGCTCTTCGGAAGCGCCGCCGCCTACGTCCAGAAAATTTGCAGGGCTGCCGCCGCTGAGCTTGATGATGTCCATGGTGGCCATGGCGAGGCCGGCGCCATTCACCATGCAGGCGATATCGCCATCGAGCTTGATGTAATTCAATTTGAATTTGGAGGCTTCCACTTCGAGCGGCGTTTCTTCATCGAGGTCGCGGAGATCCCTGAATTCGGGATGGCGGTAGAGCGCATTGTCGTCGAATGTCACTTTGGCGTCGAGCGCGACGAGTTTGCCGTCTCCGGTGACGACGCAGGGGTTGATTTCGAGCATCGAGGCATCGGTTTCGACGAAGGCGCGATAGAGCGACTGAAAAAAGGGCACCGCGACGTTGACCTGTTCGGGCGTGAGGCCCAGACCGAAGGCCAGCTTGCGCGCCTGGTAGGGCTGAAAACCGGTGGCGGGATCAATCACTTCGCGCAGGATGGCTTCGGGGCGATCTTTGGCGACTTCTTCGATTTCCATACCGCCGGCGGCGCTGGCCATGAAAATCGGCGCGCCTACCGTGCGATCCACGAGCACGCCGAGATAGAGTTCGCGCTTGATGTCCAGGCCTTCTTCGATCAGCAGGCGGCGGACGATGCGGCCTTCTTCGCCGGTTTGCGGCGTGATGAGGGTCATGCCCATGATTTGGCCGGCGAGATTGGCGGCTTCGTCGGGAGATTTCGCTAGTTTTACGCCGCCGCCTTTGCCGCGGCCTCCCGCGTGAATTTGCGCTTTCACGACTACGACCTTGGTGCCCAGGCGTTCTGCTACTGCGCGGGCTTCGTCTTTTTTGTGCACTACTTCACCGCGCGGGACCGGAACGCCAAATTTCGCAAGGATGGCTTTGGCCTGGTATTCGTGGATCTTCATGCTGGCTCCATCGGCTTCCTGAAGGTCGCCTTCAATAATGGTGTTAAAATTTGCGGTCGAATCAAGCGACCTAGTTTACTTGGAAGACGCACCACGGGCAAGGAGCGGCATGGGACTGGAAATGAGGGCGTCCTGTGAAAGATGCGGCCGCGCGCTGGAGATGGATGGCGAAGCGTACGTTTGCTCGTATGAATGTACGTTTTGCGCAGGCTGCTCTGCGCAAATGACGCATGTTTGCCCGAATTGTGGCGGCGAATTGCTGCGGCGGCCGAAACGGATGGCGCCGCGCGCGTCCGCGTGAAGCTGCGAAATTGCTGCAAAGGCTTGCTCACCGACTATGCTTCATGAAGCGCTAGAAAAAGTGATGCGGGGCGAAAACCTTTCGCGGGTGGAAACCTGCGCTGTGATGGAAGAATTTTATTCGGGGCAGGTGACCCCGAGCCAGATGGCGGCGCTGTGGACGGCGCTTTCGATGAAAGGAATGACGACGGAGGAGCGCGCGGCCGTGGATGAAGCGAGAAGGGAGCACGCGCCGACTGCGGAGGCCTCTGAGGCAGGGCATGAGGTGGGGTACGAGTTCGGCCATCCGAAATTCTGCGCCGGACTGGTCGTGGCCTCGATGACGATGGCACGAGGTGAAGATTTGTCGGGGAAAGACGCGGAAAGGGCGATGGAGGACATTCTCTCCGGCAATGCGGATGACGTGAGGATCGCGGCGTTTCTTGCGGCTTTGCGTTTCAAGGGCGAGACGGTGGACGAAGTCGTGGGATTTGCGAAAGCGATGCGGCGGCACGCTGTGCCGATTTTTCCGGTGGGCGCGCGGCGGCCGGACGAAGTGATCGTGGATACTTGCGGAACGGGCGGCGATGGTTGCGGAACCTTCAATGTGTCCACTGTGGCGGCATTCGTGGTGGCGGGAGCGGGCGTGCGGGTGGCGAAGCATGGGAATCGGTCGACTAGTTCGCGGTGCGGGTCGGCGGATGTGTTGGAGGCGCTCGGGGTGTGCGTGGAAATGGCGCCGGAACGCGTGGCGCAGGCGATTGAGCAGATCGGGATTGGATTTTTATATGCGCCGGCGATGCATTCGGCGACGCGGCACGCTACGCGCGCGCGGCGCGAGTTGCGGATGCGGACGGTTTTCAATTTGCTGGGGCCGCTGACGAATCCTGCGGGGGCTTCGGCGCAGGTCGTGGGCGTTTACGATGGCGGGTTGATCAAACTGGTGGCGCGGGCGTTGGGGGAGCTGGGGGTCTCGCGCGCGTTTGTGGTGCACGGGGCTGATGGGTTGGATGAAATTTCGATTGGCGGCGAAACTTCCGTTGCGGAGTTGCGCGACGGCGCGGTGCGCAGCTTTAGCGTGGCGCCCGAGGATTTCGGTTTGCGGCGGGCGCCGCTGGAGGCGATTCGCGGCGGGGATGCGCAGCACAATGCGGAGATCATTCACAAGGTGCTGGGCCGGTCGTTGATTTATCGCGAGCACGGGCCGCATCGCGAGATCGTGCTGGCGAATGCGGCGGCGGCGCTGGTGGCTGCGGGACGCGCTACTGATTTTCTGGACGGCGTGCGGCTGGCGCAGGAATCCATTGATTCGGGCGCGGCACGGGAGAAGCTTGATGCGCTGGCGGCGTTTTCGCAAGCGGACGCGGGGCATGGACAGTCCGCGCTGTGAAATTTGCGATTAGGGACGCCCGTGCGATGGATCGGGAGACGTGGCGGAATCGAGATCGAGAAGAATTGCGCCGGGAGTTGCGCCTGCGGCGCTGGCGCTTGCGGGCGGATAACAATTCCCGTCGCGGTTGTACGTGCTGCTGCAGCTTTTTGTGAATTCGTGGCGGCGCGGCGATTGCGCAAATTGCCAGACGGATGCGTAGGCTACGCCGCTTGCTGACGGTGGTGGCGGATTTTTTGGGTAGGCACAACCGGGCGAGGGCGGGCAGGCGTCGTTGTAGACGAAGAACGATTTGGCTGCGGTGCGCTGGTGAATGTCGTCGGCGGTGATGATGAACTGGGCCTTCCCTTCCTTGGCTTTCATTCCCGAGCAGTACACTCCCGCGCTGTAGCCGGATGAATTGATGCGCTGGATCCAGGAATAGAGGTAGTCAATTTGGACCGGCAACATTCTGCCGCCCTCTTCCTGGTCCAGGAAAATAATCGTGTGTGCTTGGAAACCTTCTTGTTGGGCGGCGCGGATGGCGAGTTCGGCATCACTCGAGCCGAGCTGGGCGGGAACTACCGGCGGCTGAAGCTGGCTCTCGGTGCGGCCGTTGAACAAGACGAGGAAACCAAAACCATTTTGGAGCAGTGCTGCGCGGTGGCCGGTCCAGGAATTTGTTTTTGCGCCGGGAGGTGCGTTCAGCCAGTAGCCGGCGAAGGTGAAAGTTTTTCTGAGCGCGGGGAGGGCGGCGTCGCCGGGGTAGTCGTTGGCGTCGAAACCGAGGTAGGTGCGCGGCGGGGCCTCGACTGTTTGGTTGGTTGATTGCGGTTGCGCATGGGCCGGCGGTCGCGGCGCGGGGAATAATGGTGCGAGGCAAATTGCAGCGACGATTAGCGCGGGGCGCATGATGTTAAATGCTCAGGAAATTTTTCAGGAGGTCGAAGCCGGCGCCGGTTAGAACTGATTCCGGATGGAATTGGACGCCTTCTACGCGAAGTTTACGGTGGCGCAGGCCCATGATGGTGTGATCGTCGGTCTCGGCAGAAATTTCGAGTTCGCGCGGGAGGGATTTGCGGTCGACGATCAGGGAATGGTAGCGCGTGGCTATGAATGGTTTCGGGAGGCCGCGAAAAATGGTGCGGCCGTCGTGGATGATTTCGCTGGTTTTGCCGTGCATTAGTTTGGGGGCGCGGATGACGCGTCCGCCGAAGGCGGCGCCGATTGCTTGATGGCCGAGGCAGACGCCTAGAATCGGGATCTTGCCGGCGAAGCGTTGGATTAGGGGGACGCTGATGCCGGCTTCTTTGGGCGTGCAGGGGCCCGGGGAGACCACGATGCGTTCGGGGCGCATGGTTTCGATTTCGTCTAGCGTGATTTGATCGTTGCGGCGGACTGCTAGTTTTTGGCCCATCTGGCCGAGGTACTGCGCCAGGTTGTAGGTGAAGGAGTCGTAGTTGTCGAGGAGGAGGATCATGATTGCAGTCAGCCAAACCGGAAAAGAAAGAGAGATCCCTCACTTCGTTCGGGATGACAACCGAATCGTGGAACGTTTCTAGTTTAGCTCAAACGCGGGCGGGTCTGAGACCCGCCCCTACAAAATCGTGCGAACACGAGTCATTCGGCCGGGGTGCCACCGCGAATTATTCCGCGCGGCTGCCGGCTTGGCCGCTGTGCGCGATTTCTAGGGCGGTGAACAGCGCGCGGGCTTTGTTGACTGTTTCCTGATATTCGCGCTCGGGGACGGAATCGGCTACTACTCCGCCGCCGGCTTGGATGTAGGCGCGGCCGCCTTTGGCTACGAGCGTGCGCAGCGCGATGCAGGAATCTAAATTGCCGGAAAAATCCATGTAGAGGATTGCGCCAGCGTAGATGCCCCGGCGGGTGGGTTCGAGTTCGTCAATAATTTGCATGGCGCGAACTTTGGGCGCGCCGGAAAGAGTGCCGGCCGGGAAACAGGCCATCAACGCGTCAAGGCAATTCACATCCGCGCGCAATTGGCCGCGCAGGCTCGAGACCAGATGCATCACGTGGGAATAGCGTTCGACGAACATGAGGCGCTCGACCGCGACCGAGCCGTATTCGCAGACGCGGCCGAGATCGTTGCGGCCGAGGTCTACTAGCATGATGTGTTCGGCGCGTTCTTTGGGATCGGCTAGAAGCTTCGCTTCGAGCGCGCGGTCCTCGGCTTCGTTGCGGCCGCGCGGGACGGTTCCGGCGATCGGGCGATAGTGCGCGTTGCGTCCTTGGACTTTCACGAGCATCTCGGGGGAACTGGCGACGACCGAGACATAGTCTATTTTCAAGAAGCAGAGATACGGCGACGGGTTCACGACGCGCAGGGCACGGTAAATTTCGAAGGGATCGGCATCGGTCTGCGCGGAGAAGCGCTGGCTTGGAACTACCTGAAAAATGTCTCCGGCGCGGATGTAGCTTTTTGCTTTTCGCACCGCGGCCACGTAGCGCGCTTTCGTGAAATTAGATTCGATGCGCAATGGGCGGCGGGGCCGGATACGGCGCTGCCGCGGCAACGGGCTTTCGAGTTTGCGGCGCGTGCGGCGAATTTCGCGGACGGCGGCGTTGTATTTCTGGCGCAGGCTTCCCTTGCCGTCGGTAAAAACGTTGCGAATCACCCAGACGCGGTGTTGGACGTGGTCGAAAGCCACGAGGCCGAGATAAAACATCATTACTGAATCGTCGAGGTTCAGATCGTCGCGGCCACTTGCGGGAATTTTTTCGATCAGGCGGACCATGTCGTATGCGAAATAGCCGATCGCGCCGCCAATCAGCGGGGGAAGGCCGGGGACACGCACGGGGTGATAGCGTTCGGTGAGTTTGCGGAGATAGGCGATGGGGTCGGCGGTGAAATTCTGGCGCTTGCCACAGGATTCGAAGCTACATTCGCGTCCACGGCAGCGAAAGATTTCTTCGGGATTCGCTCCGGCGAAGGTGTAGCGCGCAATGTTCTCGCCGCCTTCGACGCTTTCCAGCAGAAACGAGTATTTTGCGTTGTGCGCGAGGCGGAGGTGAGCGCCGACGGGCGTGAGCAGGTCCGCAGTGAAGGTTTCGTAGACCGGGATGAGGTTGCCCTGGCGCGCGAGCTTCGAAAACGTCTTAAAATCGGGCTGAATCATCGCGCAGCCATTTTCTCTTCGTTGCCTAGAGCGCGCAAGACCGCGCGGCGCATGGCGGCTTCCGGGGCGCGTTCGCCGGTCCAGATTTCCCACTGCGCGGTGCCCTGCGCGACGAACATTTCGACGCCGGAGACAGTTTCGATGCCGCGGCGGGCGGCGAGTTGCAAGAGCTTGGTGGTACGCGGGCGGTAAATCAAATCGAATACCAAGCGGCAATTCAGTTCCGAGGCGCTCAGGGGCGAGGCTGCGGCGTGCGGATACATTCCCACGGGTGTCGCGTTGATGATCGCATCGAAGAATTCACGACGCAGGCGCCTGCGCTCGAGCGCTTCCCCCTCCACCGCGCGGGCCAAAGCTTTGGCTTGCGCCATTCGCCGGGCGCAGATGCATACCGATGCGCCCGATTCGGCGAGAGCAAACGCCACGGCTCGCGCTGCGCCGCCCGCGCCGAAAATCAAGGCACGACTGCCACGCAGCGGAATGCGGCTCTCGAGCGCGCGCAGCACGCCGACGTAATCCGTGTTGTAGCCGTAGAGTTTTCCGCCGCCGCGCACGACTACCGTATTTACCGCGCCGATGGCAGCCGCCATTGGATCGCAATCGTCGAGATGCCGCAGGATGGCTTGCTTGTGAGGAATCGTGACGCTGAATCCGGCGATTCCCAGCGGTTTGATTGCCGCGAGAAAGTCGCGCAAGCCGCGCACGAGGAACGGGAGGAAAACCGCGTCCATCTTGCGCGCCTGGAAGCCGGTGTTTTGCAAGAGGGGCGAAAGGGAATGGCCGATGGGGTCGCCGATCACTCCATAGACGCGCGTCTTGCGCCGCAGCGCATCGGCACGGTAAAGATGCTTCATGGCGTCGAGCGGCACTTGGCCGGGAGCGGTGGCGGTTTCTACTGGTGCGTACGCCAGGGCGCTGCCTTCGCGCAGAGACAAGACCCGCGCGGGTTGCGCCATTTCGCCCATGGGAATGGCGATCACGTTCTTGCGCCCGCGCGCCAGCCGCAGCACTTTCACGCTGTCTGCCAGCGAGTCGCACTGCGCGGCAATCTTGATAACTGCCGGCTGTGCACGCGCCAGATCAGCTGCCACGCGCCGCAAATTTTTGGGTGTGCGCTGAAAAAAATGGGCGGAAGCGATCTGCCGGCCCTCGCCCAGCAGCACATCGAGCAATTCCGGGGGGCAGTTTGCTGAAGACTCGATCTCGAGGTCGTACCAGGCGCAGCCCGCGCTGATAGCTTCGGCAAGGTGAACGAGCTGTTTCGCGATGGTTCCCGCGAATTTTCCGCCCGCGTCGCGCCGGCGGCAAGTGGCTATAAATGTGGCTCGCGGCGCACCCGTCCGATGGCTCGCCCGCAGCCGCGTTAGAAATTTGACGATTTCAGAGTCGCCGGAGAGCCAATCGAGGCGCAGTTCGATGGTTCGCGTCACACCCAGCGCACGGCGAACCTGCGCCCACATCGACCTGGCGTCCACCGCGACGACGACCGCGCAAATCTTGTCCGGACCGATCATTCGGGCCGCCGCAAGCGAGCAGACGCACGAAGAACGATCGAAGGTGTTCGCGCTGGTGAAATGGGGCGCATCCTGTCCTATGGTACAGGTAATGCAGGGCTTGTACCAAGCCGTGCACAATGTGTAAAGCGGGGCCGACCATTGTCTTGACGGGTTCCAGTACGTCCATTACAGTCAGGACATTGTCAGGATTATGGGGAGCGCCTGTTCCGCGGCGCACGATATTCAAAGGAGCATGCTTTATGCGTGGGAAAATTGTCCTTGCCGGACTGATTTTGAGCCTTACGGGGATGGCGACGTCAGCGCAGTCCGCGCCGGCCGCCCCGACTCAGGCCGACCTGTATTGCACGGGCACGATCACCAACGAGTCCATACCGCGCGATGGTTACGTCATTACAGGCGAAGGCTCCAATTACCGGATCACTTTTGACGAAGGCGACTACGTTTATCTGAACAAAGGCGCCGCGCAGGGTGTGAAAGTGGGCGACGAATTCTCCGTGGTGCGCTCTGTGGAGGACCCCACGGAAATTGACTGGTCCAAATGGCAGAGCCAGATCATTCGCAAGCTGGGAACATGGTGGGAAGACGAAGGAAGGGTGCGCGTGGTGGTGGCGCAGCCCAATACTTCGGTCGCCCAGGTGGAAAATTCCTGCAGTTACGTGCAGCGTGGCGACATCATTCTGCCGTTCAAGGAACGCCTGGCGCCTCCGCTGAAATCGGAAGCGAATTTCGACCGGTTTGCGCCGTTCAGCGGGAAGGCCACGGCGATGGTGATGATCGGCAGGGCGTTCCAAGTCCAAATGGGAACCAATGACATATTTTTCGTGAACCTGGGCAGCGAGCAGGGAGTGCGCGTGGGCGACTACTTCCGGATCTTCCGTTACACCGGCACGCAGCACGAACTTTCGTATCAGACCAACCGGTTCGCGTTTGACGCCGATAAGGAATCAAAGGTGGGCAGAGTTTACGGATTTGGCAGCGTCCCGACGAAATACACGTGGGACAATACCCCGCGCGAAGTGATCGGCGAGGGAATCGTGCTGCGGACCGGTTCCAATTCAGCCACGGTGCTGACAACTTTCAGCCTGCGGGAATTCTACGTGGGAGATTACGTCGAACTGGAGTAGCTTGCAGCCTTCGGCCACCTAGCGCGTCAGCGCGGAAGTTTCACGCGCGGCTGGAGCGCTGGTTCGGCGAAAACTTCGGCGGTGAACGCCTGGATACGCGTGTGCGGATCCTTCCAGGCTTCCCTTTCCAGTCCCGCTTTCACGCACGTTTCTTCCAAGAACCGCTCGGCTTGCCAGCTGAATTGCGTCGCGACCTGCGGCAATAAAACGCCCCGGCGCCAGTCCCGGCTGATTACCAGGCCGTGCTTCCCGGCTTCGATTTTTTCGAGAGTGGCATCTGCGAGCGGCGACAAAATGGAAAGCTCGATCTCGATCTCCGCGAGTTCTTCGGCGGGAACGGGCTTAAAACGGGGATCCTCGAGCGCGGCGGCTTTGGCGCAGTGCGCGACGACTTGCACCAGCGGATCTTTCGAAGGAAGTTGTCCTACGCAGCCGCGCAAACGGGCTCTCCGGTGTAAGGTGACAAAAGCTCCGCCCGGCTGTTGAAGTATCGGGGCGTCGGGAAAATCTTGAACCGGTTCGCGCTTTTCGACGCCAGCGACCAGAGCGCGCCGGGCCAATTCCAGCAGCAACTGCTTCTCGCGATCAGCGAGTGGGGACATCCTGCGGTTTTTCTTCCTGTTTCACTAACATGGCGCCGCGGCGCCGCTCTTGCACGCGGAAATTAATCTGCGTCCAGAACATCTGGAAATAATGGCCTGCGGAAGCCACCGCGCTGATGACCACCAGCCAGAGGAGCACGGTCCCCACCAGCTTCAGCGCCGGATGATCGGCGGTGAGAATCACGGCGCAGCCGGCCATGACTTGCAGAATCATTTTCATTTTGCCCAGCGGCGAGGCGGGGATTATCAAACCTTCCACCGACGCGATTTCGCGCAGGCCCATGACCATGAATTCGCGGCCGATGATGATCACAACCATCCAGGCCTGCATCAATCCCATTTCCACCAGCGAAATGAAAGCGGCGGAAATTAGAAGCTTGTCTGCGATCGGGTCCAGCAGGATTCCCAGCGTGGTGATTTCCTTGCGGGAGCGGGCCAGATAGCCGTCCATCACATCGGTGGCGGCGGCCACGAGGAGAATCAGAACGCCCCAAACTTCGAAGTGAATGGGTAAGCCGAGGAAATTGAAATTGGGCTGGCGAGTGAGAAGGACGACAACGAGCAGCGGAACGAAAAAGATCCGCAGGGTCGTCAAACTGTTCGGCAGATTCATGGAGTTCCCGGGAAAAATCCCCCGGCCCGCGAGCAGACGCGCTCTCCGAAGGTTCAAGCCACTATAGTCCCGCAATGGGGGCGAGTCAACGGTACCGGAACGCGCGTTTTAGGATTGCGCGGATGGAGTATTTTCGCTGGTTGGCGAAAAAGGCAAATCCCTATGCTAGTAACGCTTAGCCAGCAGGCTGCTGCAAACCTGTGCAAATTCCATCGGGCTGTAACAAACGCCGTCCGGGGCGAACGGGCACGGGCCGGCACTCCTTGCGCGAACGTAAGCTGTTTATTAACAATGACTTGAAATGAGAGAGCTAAAAGCGTCGCGGGAAAACCGCTATTTTGCGCGCTTTTTTTTCGCTGGCCGGAGGGGTTCTTTTCCACAACGATTTCCACAGTGCGCGGCCGGCAAATCTCTTTGTTTCTGACAGATTTAGACGGGATTTACCGCGCTCTCTGCGAAATTATCCGCAAAGTCCGCAGCCGATCCTGTTGAAATTACGGCTTGACGGATTCGGCACTTTCGTCGCGCGGCGCCTGCGCTCTGGCGCTGGGGACGGCGAAATCTTCGAGCCTGCGCGCGAGCGATTCGGGGATTTCGGCTTGTAGATGCATGTGGCCGTCGAGAACTTCGGAGTGCAACACGCGGCCGCAGGCGTGGACGAGCGAAAGATGGCGGCCGTCCGAGATAGGAATGCGCAAATCGAGATGCACTAGCGGATCTACGGGAAGCGCGGCGTCCATGCGCGCGAGCAAATCTTCGAGGCCGGCGCCGGTGACCGCGGACGCGAAAATCTTGTTGGCGTTTTTGCCGTTGGCTTTTATCAGCGACGCTAATTCTTCCTCGGAGAGGCGGTCGGTCTTGTTGAAGACTTGCAGGCGCGGACGGTCTTGCACGCCGAGGTCAGCGAGGACTTTCATCACGTCGGCATCCTGTTCGGCGTGATGCGGATTCGAGATGTCGCAGACTTGCACGATCAGCGCGGCTTCCTGGACTTCTTCGAGCGTGGCGCGGAACGCGGCGATCAGATCGGGCGGCAGATCGCGGAGAAATCCTACTGTGTCGGAAAGCAGGGCGCGGCGGCGTGACGGTAAGCGCACGGCGCGAACGGTGGGATCGAGGGTCGCGAACATTTTCGAGGAAGTGAGGACGTCGGAGTGGGTGAGCGCGTTGAAGAGCGTGGATTTGCCGGCGTTGGTGTAGCCGACCAGCGCGATCATGCCGAGCGGGACGGCTTGGCGCGCGCGGCGGCGCGTGGTGCGTTGGCGGCGAACGGTTTCGATGGCTTGCTTGATTTTGCTGACGCGGTCGCGGATGCGGCGGCGGTCGGTTTCGAGTTTTTGTTCGCCAGGGCCGCGGGTGCCGATGCCGCCGCCCAAGCGCGAAAGCTCTTCGCCGCGTCCGGTGAGGCGTGGCAGCAGGTAATTCAATTGCGCGAGCTCGACTTGCAGCTGGCCTTCGCGGGTGCGCGCGTGGCAGGCAAAAATATCGAGGATCAGCTGGGTGCGGTCAATCACGCGGGTGCCGATGCCCTTCTCCATGTTGCGGAGTTGAACCGGCGTGAGGTTGTGGTCCACGATCACGAGGGGGACATGGCGCGCTTCCGCTTCGGCGCGAATTTCGTCGAGCTTGCCGCGGCCTACGAGAGTGGCGGGATCGAGCGCTTCGCGAACCTGCATTACGCTGCCGGCGATTTTCGCGCCGGCGCTTTCCGCTAGTTCTTCGAGTTCTTGGAGCGAGTCGCGGCCTGCGGCCGAGGGATCGCCGGCGTAGCCGCGCATGGCCTTTTTCAGGCCGACGCCTACCAGAAGCACACTTTCGCGATTGTCCAGGGGTTGAGGAGTCTTCATGCGGCTCGATTTATGCTGGTCCCGTGCAACTTGAGGAGGCGCCTATCCATTCGTACGAGCATTATACTCCGAAGGCGTTTTGGGTGCGAATCGAGTGGCGATCATGCTGCGACCTGACGGCGATTCGGTGGCCAGGGCGTGGTAATATGACGCCCAATTCCTCGACGGTCGGTCCGAGAGCTAGCGGGAGGCCTGCGAATGGCGATAGGATCCATACACGCGCCGGTCGAAGCCGGCGGCGTCCCAACTTCTGCCCCGGCCGTGACCGGCACGAATGTTGCTGCGCGGCATTCTGCGCTGGTCCGCGTCACCCATTGGATCACTACTCTGTGCTTTCTCGCACTGCTCATTTCCGGAATGGAAATTGTGATTTCGCATCCGCGTTTCTATTGGGGCGAAACTGGCAATGTACTGACTACGCCGCTTTTTCAATTGCCGATTCCTTCTTCGCGGAGCTTGGTGCAGACGGGTTATGGGTACGTGATGCCGGACCAGAATGGTTGGAGCCGGTATCTTCACTTTGAAGCGGCTTGGGTCGTGGTTTTGACTGGATTGCTTTATGCGCTCTACGGATTTTTCACCGGACATTTCTGGAAAAACTTGAGCCCGGGGCGCGGCGATCTTTCCTGGCGCGTGCTTTCGGCTGAAATCGTGAATCATCTGCGATTCAAGAGGCCGGGCGAGGTGGAAGCGTGGTCTTACAATACGCTGCAGCGGCTCAGCTACTTGTTCGTGATCTTTGTGCTGTTTCCCCTGGTGATTTGGACCGGCTTGGCGCTGTCTCCCGCGTTTGATTCGGCGTTTCCGGCGGCGGTGACTTCCTTGGGTGGGCGGCAATCGGCGCGGACGCTTCATTTTTTCGTCACGATCGCGCTTACGCTCTTTTTGCTGGTACACGTGGTGATGATTTTTCTGGCGGGATTCAAGAGCCGGATGGGAGCGATGATCACAGGACGAGTGACTGCCGGACGGGTGGCGGGCGATAAGGAGAGCACATGACCGATCTCTCGCGCAGGAAGTTGATCATCGGCGGAATCGCGGCGACTGCGGGCATGGCAGGGTTGGGCGTGGCGGCGCACCTCGCGGAAAAATATGGATTGGTGCCGCCGGATCACGGCGGGATCTTCGGCGTCGGCGAAACTTTGACTTACGCTTCGCAGCGGCTGCTGACGCGACATTCGCTGGCGCGGGAATTTTCGCGCAGCCAGATTTCGAAGCGGCCACTGATGAACGAATTGGGGCCTCTGGGGGATGATTTCAAGCGCCTGGAGGCGGGAAAATTCGCGGACTGGCGGCTTACGGTGGACGGCTTGGTGGACCGGCCCGATGCGTTTTCGCTGGACCAGATTAGGAGCTACCCTTCGCGAAACCAGATCACGGAAGTGGTGTGCGAAGAGGGCTGGTCGTACGTGGCGGAGTGGCACGGCGTGCCGCTCTCGCGCGTTTTGGATCTTGTAGGCGTGCAACCGCACGCCAGGTACGTGGTCTATTACTCGATTCAGCCGGACTGGTGGGAAAGCATGGATATGGCGGACGCGTTGCATCCGCAGACTTTTCTCACGTATGGCGTGAATGGCGGTGACCTTCCCGTTGGACTTGGCGGGCCGCTGCGGATGCGCGTGCCGCGGCAGTTGGGCTATAAGAGTTTGAAATTCATCACGCATCTGACGGTGACGGACAGCATGAAAAAGTTCGGCAAGGGGCTGGGCTCGGCGGAGCCGGAAGCTGGTTATGCGTGGTACGCCGGGATTTGAAGGAGTGGCGCCAGGCGAGCCGCGTATTAGCTGGTCACGGGCGTAGAACGGTCGGAAGCTGCCAGAATCAAGTCGGAGAGAGATTCGCTGAGGCTGCGGCCGGAGACTTGAAATTCGAGGTCGCGGGTGGCGCGATCGAGCCAGCCTAGATAAACCAGTAGCGCGATTTCCGCCCACGATTCGGCAAGTTCCGGAGTGAAACCAATATCGTGCAGGACGCTCGCGATGTGCTTCGCGCGTTTCTTCTCGATGGCGGAGATGCGCGCAGCGACGCGCTCATCACGCCGGGCCCACGCGCGCAGGGCTGCTTCCACGCGGGCGCGTGACGGATCGGCGCAATGTTCGATGAAACGGGCCCAGCGCGCAGCGGCGCGTGGAGTTACAACCGTCGCGCCCAGCCATTCGGTTTCGTCGCCTTCCCAGCGTTCGAGCATCTTCGCGAGCAATTCTTCGCGGTCCTGAAAGTGCCAGTAGAAGCTGCCTTTGCTGACGCCGAGGTCGCGCGCCAGCAATTCGATGCGCACCGACTCAATCCCTTCGGTGGACAGCCGCGCGAAGGCGGCGCGGACCCAGTCGTCCGGTTGCAGTGGTGAGGCTTTTAGTGCGGTTGCGCTGGCCATGGGGGTCGCCTGTAGTTGTCTGCGTGTCGCGGCACAATACTCGACTGGCTGCGGCGCGTCAAGTTGCGTCATCCATTATGACGAAACTTTCACGAGCGCTGCGGAAAAAATTTTCGGGTCGTCGCCGAATCCTTCGAGCCAGTGGACCGAGGATTCTTTGCGGAACCAGGTGATTTGGCGTTTTGCAAAATTGCGGGTGGCCTGCTGGATGCGCGCTACGGCTTCGTCTTTGGTGAGGCGTCCGGCCAGATGCTCGCGCCACTCGGCGTAGCCGATGAATTGAAAGGGCTTGGCATCGGCGGGGATGCCGTTCGCTAGCAGTTGGCGCACTTCTTCGATCCAGCCCGCGCGAATCATGGCGTCGACGCGCTGGTGAATGCGCCGGTACAGCGCTTCGCGCGGCGGCTGCAGGCCGATCTTGATCACTTCGTAGCCCGTGAGCGGCTCGCGGCCGCTGCGATGGATTTCGCCGACGGTTTTGCCGGTGACGAGACGCATTTCGATGGCGCGAATTATTTTTTGGGTGTCGCGCGCGCCGATGCGTACTGATGCTTCGGAATCCAGACGCGTTAGCATGCGATGAAGATATTCCGGCCCGCGCTCTTCCACTGCGGCGCGTAATCGTTCGCGTAATTCTTCGGAACGCAGCGGGGCTTCGGCGAGCCCTTCGAGAAGCGCGCGAAGGTAGAGACCCGTTCCCGCGGTCAGAACGGGAGTTTTTTCGCGGCGACGCATGTCTTTGAGAACCTCGAGGGCGCGGCGGCGATATTCACCCGCCGTAAAAACTTCCGAGGGTGCTACAAGATCCACGAGGTGATGCGGAATCCCGCGCTGTTCGGCTAGAGGAACTTTGGCGGTGCCGATATCGAAGCGCCGGTAGACTTGCGTGGAATCGCAGACGAGGATTTCGCCGCCCAGGCGCTCCGCCAGCGAAATCCCCAGCGCGGATTTGCCCGAAGCTGTCGGCCCCAGAATTACTGCGAGACGCGGAAGCGCCGTCATCCCGAAAATTTCCAGTAACGCAGCAGCAGGATGAGCAAGACCAGGGCAGCCAGCAGGAGAGCCCCCACGACTTGTGTGCGGCTGAGTTTCATGGCTGATTACTGCGCGTTATTGATGGGAATATTATAGAAGAAGATGAAGCGCAATTCGATGTACGGCCCCTTGAATTGCGGAGGCAGCGGATCGAAAGGGTTGGTGGTGCGAATCGCGGACATCGCCGCGGTATCCAGCGGATCTTTCCCGGAAGTTCGCTCCAGGTTGTAGTTTTCCGAGGGGAAAGAACCGTCGCGATTGATGCGGAAGGTGATCGCGACGATGCCCTTGTCGCCCATGTAAGCGGACTCGGGCATGACGGCATACCAATTCTGCTTGACTCTCGCTACCAGGCGCGCGATGTAGCTGTTGAAGTCAACGCCTTCCGTGGGCGTCAGGATTGTGACGGCGTTGCCGACCTGCCCGCCTCCGCCTCCACGCCCACCCCCGCCGCCAGCGCCTCGCGGAATACTTCCGCCAGTGCTATACGTTCCACTCCCGGCGTGCTTGACCGCATCCTGCAGTTCGTCCTGCATTGCCTTCCCGGGCGAGGCGCTCGACAATCCGAGATTCAAATGGCCCGGGATCGGCTGCGGAGCGGCGGGCAGAAGGCGTGATGGCGACGGCGCGGAGTCCACAGGCGGCGTGGCAGCGGTAGGCGGAGGCGGCGTCCGATTGGGCTGCGGAGTAGGAGCCGCAGGCAAATCCGAAGGCGGGCGCTCCGGGTTCCGCGCTGGAGGCGCCTCGATGGCATGTTCTTCCGGCCGCGGCGGCGCGACTTTATTCAATACTTTCGGGCTGATTTTCACCACGGGGCCGGGAGGCGGCGAAGGACTGCGGGAAAGTTTACCGGCGTCCGGCGGCAGATAAACGACGCCCAGCTCCTTGCTGGCCAGCTCGATTTCGCTTTGCGTGGGCACGTGCGGCGGAAATATTTTGGGCAGAAAGACCAGAAAGACAACGAACGCAATGTGCGCCAGCACGGAAGCGGCGCGGGTGATAGCGTTTTCCTTGGCGTCGCGCTTGTCTTCACCCTCGACGAGAAGATTGGCCTCGCCGGTCAGGAAAACGTCCGGCTCGACGACTTCGCGCAGTTGCGCCGTCATTTCCGGCGGCTGGTCGAATCTGTCTATTTCCTTCTGCTCGGGTTTTTCTACGAACGCTGGGACCACTACGCGCGAATCCAGAATGGCGAGCGGAACGTGTTCGCCCCACGGTTCAGTAGTTTCGAAGGGCTTGGGTGCCATCCCGCGCGGAACCAGCGTGCGATCCACCAGCACGCCCAGCGGCAGATGTTCGGGGATGGTGGTTTTGCCAGTAAGCGGAGGCGCGTCGGACAAATCGGACGGCACGACGGTGCGATCGTCCATGTACGTCGTGAGACGGCGCGGCGGCTTTCTGGCCTCGCCGTTCTCGAGCGGGCGCACATCTGTGGGCACAAGTGTCCGGGGGATCATTTCGCTTCCTGGGGACTGAGAGCATCCAGTTTGACGCGGCGGGCATGTTCCTGGATGCCTGCCATAACGCGGTCGGCCAATTCCAGGGCGGCGCGGCCGGCGGCGCCATCCACGCGGGGAGGCCGGCGGGTGCGCACGGCGTGGACGAAGGCGCGCAGTTCGGCGCGCAGCGGCTCTTCGGGAACCGTAGGAACTTTTTCGAAATTAATTTGCGGAAGCGTTGAAGGCTCGCCGTTTGGCTGTGCGGCGGATTGGTCCACGTGGACGCGGAGCAAATCCTGGCGCGTGAAGTCAATTGAGACGTATTCATGCGCCTGGAAGAAGCGCATTTTGCGGACGCGCTCGGTGGAAACTCGACTGGCTGTGAGATTGGCTACGGCACCTGTGGCGAATTCTAGGCGCGCGTGCGCGATGTCTACTTTGTCGGTGATTACGGGGATGCCGACGGCCTTCAGGTCCGTGACGGGAGAATCCATAAGTGAGAGCAGAATGTCCAGGTCGTGGATCATGATGTCATAGACGACATCAATATCCAGACTGCGCGGGGTGAAAACGCCGAGGCGATGGACTTCGAAGAACATGGGGTTCGCGACGATCTTTTTCACGGCGGTGACGGCGGGATTGAAGCGCTCGAGATGACCTACTTGCAGAATGCGATTGGCGCGTTGCGCGGAAGCGATCAGACCATTGGCCTCGCCCACCGACGCCGCCATTGGCTTCTCGACCAGCACGTCGAGGCCCCAATCGAGCAAGCGGCAGCCGAGGGAGGCATGTTCTTTGGTGGGGACGGCAACACTCACGGCGTCTACTTTTTCCACTTTCAGCGAGTCCATATCGCGGAGCACTCGCGTGGTGAATTCCGCCGCGACTTGCGCCGCGCGGGAGGCATTGGTGTCCACCACGCCGACCAATTCCACGCCTTCCATTTCCGCCCACACGCGCACGTGATTGCGCCCAAATTCCCCGACGCCGACGACCGCGATACGTATTGGCTTCTCGTTCACGATTTCCTTTTAGACGCGGCTTTTTGCAGTTCGCCGCCCGTGCCTGCACCGCCGGCGGCAGTTTCCGGCGCGAATGCCTGGATCGCGATGCCTGCTTCGTCCGCCGCGCGGATCAATTCGTCGCGCTCGAAGAGCAACGTGCGGCGCGCGTCAATCGCGAGGGCCGTGGCATTCGAGCGTTTCATCACTTCGATTGTGGCTAGGCCAATCACCGGGACGTCAAAACGCATATCCTGCTGCGGCTTGCTGACTTTCACTACTACCAGGCGCTGTCCGTCGGTGATGCGCGCGGCGCGCTCGATGGTTTCGTCGGTGCCTTCCATCGCTTCAATCGCTACGCACGCGCGATCCCGCACAACTACCATTTGTCCCAAGTCCATCCCGGCGATTTGCCGCGCTACTTGCATGCCGTAGGCGATATCCTGCGCTTCGGATTCATCCGGCGCGCGGCGAGTCAGCACTCCTGCCGCAGGCAAGAGCGCGCCGAGAAATTTTGTCGAGTCCACCAGCTCGATGCCTTCGTCTTCCAGGACGCGGGCGACCGCGCCGATCAGCGAATCCGTGTTTTTAGCCGGCAATGAAAGCAGCAATTTTGCCAGACGCCAGTCCGGGCGAATCGCGCTGAAAATTTTATTGTGCTTTACCTGACCGGCCATCACGGCGCGCTTGACGCCTTCCTGATGCAGCAGGTCGATGGTCTTGCTGAGTTCTCCCAGGCTCACCCAGTGCAAGCGCTTGGCTACTCGTTCCAGACCTTGCGAAGCTTCTTCGCGAATCGCGATCACCGCCATTTCGATGCCGCGGCTGCGCGCGCCTTCGAGCACCAGAAACGGGAAATCGCCGTTGCCGGCAATCAAACCCCAATCCGAATGGGCCAGATTTTCTGGGCTGTTGGATTGCGCTGACACCATCACCCTATTTCGTCAGACCGCGGTCGGACGAGGCCGACTCGATGAATTGAACTAATGTTATGACGTCCTGGGAGTCCGCGAGGGTTCCACGCATTTTTTCCACGGCCTGGGAGGTGTTCAATTTCGAGCGCAGCAGCAGGCGGTAGGCTTTTTCGATGGATTGAATGCGCTCGGCGGAGAAGCCCTGGCGCTCGAGGCCGACGCGATTGACGCCGAGGCAGCGCGTGCCGCGGGGGGCGACGATTTTGGAAAACGGCGGGACATCTTGTGTGATCACGGTGTGCGCGGCGACGTAGGAATATTTGCCGATGCGGCAGAATTGGTGGACCGGGCAGAAGGCGCCGATTTGGGCGTTGTCCTCTACTGTTACGTGGCCCGCGAGAGTCGCGCCGTTTACGAAAATCGTGGAGTCGCCGATTTGGCAGTCGTGGCCGATATGCGCGTAGGACATGATCAGGTTATTGCTCCCAAGCCTGGTGGTGCCGCCGCCCTTTACGGTGCCGCGATTGACGGTGGAAAATTCGCGGAACTCGTTGCGATCGCCCGCTTCGAGGGACACCCGCTCTCCCTTATACGTCAAATCTTGCGGGTCGCCGCCTACAACGGCGAATGAGTAAACGTGGTTCTCGCGGCCGAGGCGCGCTGGGCCGTGGACGACGGCGTGATGCTCCAGGATGCAGCCCTCGCCCAATGTAACTTCGTCGCCGACTACCGCGAAGGCGCCGATTTTTACGTTTGGGCCGAGCTTCGCGGTGGAAGAAATGATTGCGCGGGGATCAATTTCGCTCATGGGGATCACTCGTCGCGGCTCACTCACCGGGCTTACTCATCGAGCTTTTTCACGGGAGTTCGCGCGCCGAAATTGGTGGAATCCACCGGAGCGCCGTCGGGGCCGACGTCCACCATGGCGCACATCAGCGTGGCTTCGGCGGCGAGTTCGCCATTCACGCGGGCGTGGCCTTGCACTTTGCAGAACGGGCCGCGAAAGGTGATGACGTTGACCTCCACGCGCAATTGATCGCCGGGGACCACCGGCCGGCGGAAACGCGCGCCATCAATCGCCGCCATGTACATAACCTTATGCTCGCGGTCTTCCACTTCTTGCAGCAGCAGAAGGCCTCCGATTTGCGCCATGGATTCGATGATCAGGACTCCGGGCATGACGGGCTTGCCGGGAAAATGTCCTTGGAAGAAATATTCGTTGATGGTGACGTTCTTGATTCCCACAATGCGCTTTTTTGGTTCCATTTCTTCGATGGCGTCCACCAGAAGGAACGGGTAGCGATGTGGCAGGATCTTCTGGATCCCGATACTGTCGAGGATCATCGTGTATTAGCCTTTGCTTGCGTTTTGATCTGTTCGCGTGTGATGTGGAAGCCGCTGGCGCGTGCTGTACGCGCCGCTTGTGAATTGAGCCGCGCCCGTCGGGCGTTTCGTTTTTCGCGCCTAGCGCGGATGACCGCACCCACCCCACCGATGTTAGCCGCCACCGGTGCACGTTTGCACCGGCGCGCAATCAGACAATTCTATACGAAACGAGAGCAGGTGGGAATCGCCGGCACCGCGGTGACTCCCGTTTTTTCCGCTGAAGGTCTCGCGCGACTCTCTGGAATGCCAGCCGCCCACCACGCCGGTCGGTTCTTTGCTCACGGCTACCGATACGGATTAGAATGTACGCCGCCAACAATGAAGTACTTCTTCGCGGTCGCCTCTCTGCTTCTTGTCATCCCCGCTTTAGGACATGACTGCGTCTTCAAAGACCGCAGCGCGGAGACGGAATGCGGGGGTGTCGTTCACGGGACTGTTCTGGCACAGGATGGCAAGACATTGAGCGGGGTGAACTTGATCCTCGAGCCCCTTGGCGACTACGACTACGTACTGCCACGCTCAAAGACGGACGAGCACGGACAGTATCGCTTTTCGAATGTTTCTTGCGGAGCGTGGAGCGTCTTCGTCGAGGATAAGGAGGCGGGCTATCCGCGCTCGGGCCGGTTCATGAATTGGTACCTATATGGCAGCACGAACCCGGAAGTAAGAATCACGAATAAAAATTTGGATGCTCAGCTGGACATAAGCGCGCCGCCCAAGCCTGGCCGGCCACATGTGAATCTCGTCGACAACCAGACAAAAGCGAAAATTGCGAACAGTGAGGTTCTGCTGAGGGTTACGGCGAAGCGGGAGGCGCAATTTTCGTGCGGCGATTCGGTCGCCTCATGCGAGACCGATGATTTCTTGGTTCCGCCGAACCAAGATGTGAGATTGCAGATCAGGTCGAAAGGATTCCGTGAGTGGAAGGAAGGCGCAGGGGACGGCAAACTGATTCGCGTTCCTGCCGGCAAAGTGCTGACAATCGACGCGGAACTGGAACCCATCAGAAACTGATTCTCCCATGAGGCAAACACTGCGCGAATTGCGCGCGCAACAAGACGCGATGGTGAAGTTGCTTGGTGAGTTTGTGCGTTGCGAATCGCCTAGCCACGATAAGGGTGCTGTGGACCGCTGCGGGGGGCTTGTGGCGCGGGAGTGGAGACGGCGGGGGGCGAGCGTGCGGGTTCTGCGGCAGGGGGAGCGCGGGAATCACTTGCGGGCGGAAATTTCGCTGGGCAACGGGAAACCTGCTGGACAGATCATGGTGCTTGGACATCTGGACACCGTGTATCCGCTGGGGACGCTTGCGAAGATGCCATTTCGCGTTTCGGGCGGGCGGGCTTGGGGGCCTGGGACTTTTGATATGAAAGGCGGCTTGGTGCTGGCGCTCTTTGCCGTGGATGCTTTGCGGGCGGCTCGCATCGCTGCTGCGAAGCGCTTCGTTTTTCTGTGGACTTCGGATGAAGAGATTGGCAGCGAGAGTTCACGGCGGGTGATCGAGCAGGAGGCGCGGCGAAGCGACGCTGTGCTGGTGCTGGAGCCGGCGTTTGGAACTGAGGGGCGTTTGAAAACGCAGCGCAAGGGTGTCGGTGGGGCGGAAATTATCGTTACGGGGCGTTCGGCGCATGCGGGGATTGATCCGGAAAAGGGCGTCAATGCGGTGCATGAGCTGGCGCTGCAGATCGAGCGCTTGATGCGGTTGAACGATCCGCGGCGGGGGATCACGGTGCAAACTACCGTCGTGAGCGGCGGGACGCTTACGAATGTGGTGCCGGAACATGCGCAGGCGTCGGTGGACATTCGCTATGCGCGTCTGGCGGATGCGGCGCGGCTTGGCAGGAAATTGCGCGACGTGCGGCCTGTCCTCAGGGGCGCACGGATCGAAGTGCGGCATACTGGCGATCGCCCGCCGCTCGAACGGAGTGCTGCGGTGCGCAAATTATTCGCGCACGCGGAATCGTTGATGCGCGAGATGGGATTGCCGCTTGGTGAAGCGTCTACTGGAGGAGGTTCGGACGGCAGCTTTACGGCCGCGCTTGGCGTGCCTACGCTTGATGGATTAGGCGCAGTGGGCGATGGCGCGCACAGCCCGCGGGAACACGTTTTGATTCGGGCGTTGCCTGAGCGTGCGGCGCTGATTGCGGGCTTGCTGGCGACGTTGTGAAGATCAGGTTTTTTACCGAGTACTTCAGTGCGGGGAGCGCGGATTTAGCGGCCGCTGAGCCATGAGGTAATGGGAAGCGCGACCATGCACAGAAATATCGCGATGAATGCAAAGAGAAACTGCCGCGTCCACCTCCACACATACAGCTCATCTGGATCATCGGGACGCGGACTCGAGATTATGCTCATTAATGATGATGACGAGGGTCTTAGCCCCAGCTTACGAGTGCCACGATGCATTAGGAGCATCGACAGATTCCCCCACCCGAACGACAGGCAAAACAGCGTCATGACTATCGTATAGGCTAGTGCGGAAGTATTTCCCCACGCGAGGTGGAGCGTAAGCGGGATGATGATTAGAAATGCCATCAAGAAGGCAAGGCCCGACGCGATTCTGATAAAGGTCTCTGTGGCGCCTCGGAATTTCCTATCGGGCATTTTCTTCACACCCGTTTCGCACTGCGAGCGCAAACGGCCACCAGTTGTGATTCATCGGGCCCTCAGCGCACGTCTTCGTGCTGCAGGAACACGATGGCTTGTTGCTGCAAGTCTGAGTAATCGTCGTGGAGGGTGTCGCGCAGGGCTTGCTCGGTGTTGGGAGCGGTGTTGATCGCGTCCATCAGGCGGCTGATGTCGGCGATGCTGCCGGTTTGGATTATGGATTCGACTACCGCTAGCGACCAGGCGTAGGCGAGGGCGGCGGAGCCGCCTGACAGTCCCATCCACGAGCCTTCGAGGCTTGAAAGCGCGGGCAGCGCGCCCTGGCTGCCGGCATTCAGCAATTGGCCGGCGGAATCGGTGGTGCGGCGTCCTTCCATGTATTGAGCGACGCCTTCCTGCAGCCACGTGGGCGCGCGATTGTGCGTTTTCTGGCCGATGAAGCTGTGCGTTAGCTCGTGCTTCAGCTCGTGCGCGAGTTCCGGTGTCACGCTCGTCAGGCCCTGGACAGGAATACGGATACGGCCGTCGTTCAGGGCGCCCACCCAGCTCGGCGCGCGCGTGATATCCGCAAAGCCCTCCTCGGTGTACAAAATCACGCCGATCGGTTCGGGCGGAGTGAAATCCAGCTCGGATTCGAGGTCGCGGAAATCGTCCTCGAGGGCGCGCAGAATTCCCCGCGCCAAATCGGGAGTCGCGCTGCCGTTATATTTCAGGACAAAGTGCGCGGTCTCGCCTTCGCGGTAACTTTCTTCTTCGGCCTTGTCGCGTTCGGCTTTGTCGAGAGCGCGTTCCACTTCGGCGTCAGGGCGCAATTTTTCCGAGCGCTGCCACTCCGCTACGGCCTGGTCCATTTTGTTCGCGCCGTAGTAAGCCCAGCCCATGAGCTTGGCGACGTCCGGGGAATCGGGCGCGAGGGTGCGGGCGTGTTCGAGAGGGTCCATCGCCGTGGTGAATTGGCTTTGGCGCAAGTAAAGGACCGCGAGATTGAGCAGCAAACCCAAATTATCCGGGGCGAAGCTGAGCGCCTCGCGGTAATGATCAATCGCGGAATTCGTGTCGCCCTTGCCGACCAAAAATTGGGCTGCGGCGTAGTGCGCAGCCGCCACTTTGTCTATTGCGGCGGCGCCGCCGGAGCGCGCGTTCACTTCCAATTGCGCGAGGTAGGTGAAATCTATCGCATCGTCGTGAACGGCAAGGCTCGCCACCTCATCATACCCATGGACGGGGGTGACCTGCGGGGCGGAGACCGGCGGCTCGGATGAGGCCTGCGCGGCGGAGGAATAGCCAAAACCGTCGCGGTCAATCCGGGCAACGATGGATTTCGGAATAGACATCTGTCCGGCGGGAGTGTCGTAGCTGACGTGGTCGTTATCTTCGGTGACGTTGGAAGCCACAATGCGGCGGCCATTCTTCAGGACAATGGTATCCGCGGCCGCGGAAGACACGGCCAGCAGCACCAGCGAGGAGATGAGCGCTACGGAACGCACAGATAGATTTTATCAAGCGCGCGCGATGCGGGGCGCAGGCTCCTTGCTGAGCGATGCCCTAAGCGGTACAGTCGGGGCCATGCTGAGAATTTTGCGACTTTCGCCCTGCTTTCTCCTGGTGCTGGTGTGTGCGGAAGTGCTCAGCCTACCGCATGCGGCGCGAGCGATGCAGCCGCCGCAGAATTCCCAGGCGGCGTCCGCGCCTCCGGCGACGACGTCCATTGCTCCCGCTCCGGTCGCGCAGCCGATTCCCACTGACCCACTCGCTTTGTACCAGGCGCTCACAGCGCTGCGTCCGGACGGAACGCGCGTGTATACCGTCAAGGACTTGAATTTGCGCCGCGATGTGATCAATTTCACGTTCTCGGAGGGAAAGCTCGCGTTTCTGCAGCCGCTGGGCGGCCGCGTCACTGGAATTGTGTTCGCGGGCCGCGGGCACGTGATCGCGACGCCGCACGAGCGCGGCGAACGACGTTCGCTCGCGCAGTTCCTGGGAGTGCCGATTCTCGATCTCAGTTTTTCAGCTGCGTATATCCGGTTCACGGACGATACGGGCGCTGAAATCGAGCGGCAATTGAAACAGAATAACGCTGAAGCGGCCGCCGACCCGGTGTTTGCGCAACGCTGGGAGCCGGAGGTGGCGGCGCTGGGGCCTTCGCAATCGTTGCGGGTGATGAGCGATCTGCTTTCGACGAATCCGCTGCCATATTTTTACACGCTGCTGGACGGCGATCCCTTCGGGCCGTTCGAAGTCTCGGTGGACCAGCGCCGCAGCGAACAGGTGCTCATCGGGCAAGTGCGCATGAACAATGGAATCCCGGTGTACGACGTCTGGGCGCATTTCCCCACTGAGGATTCTCCAAAAACTTCTCCGGAGTCTTTCGCGCCGCTGGATTACCAGGTGGATTCCACCATCGGAGAGGATCTCTCGCTCACGGGCAAGACGACGCTGCACTTGAAGACGCTGCGCGCGGGTGAGCGCGTGGTTCCGCTGGAGCTTTCGCGTGAGCTTACCATCAGCGATATCCGCGGAGACGATGGGAAAAGCTTGCCGTTCTTTCAAAACGAAGAGTTGAGCCGGCGCAACGTGGCGCGCCGCGGCAATGATTCGATCTTGGTGGTGCTGCCCTCGGCACATTCCGCGGCGCAAGATTTTCATCTGGAAGTGACGTATCACGGGAACGTGATCGCCGATGCGGGGAACGGCGTGGATTTCGTCGGCGAACGCGGAACGTGGTACGCGCACACAGACGGCACGTATTTTGCGAAGTTCGATCTCACGTTTCACTGGCCGAAGCATTTGACTCTGGTGGCAACCGGCGTTGAGAGCGATGCGCGGGAGGACGCCGACGCAAAGTCTGGCCGGTGGCGCTCGGACGTTCCTTTCGCGAACGCCGGCTTCAATCTCAGCGAATATAAGACGCAGGCCGCCACGGGGCAGCCGCCGGTGCAAGTGTTCGCCAACGAGCAACTAGAAAACGCGATCCTCGAACGCCTGCGTGTGACCGCTGCCAGCGAGCGGCCGCCCAGCGCCATTTTCGACGAGAGCCGGCCCGGCCAGATTGTCCAGCAGGTTCCCCCGCCGCCGATTCCGCCCAGTCCTTCCGCGGCGCTCAAGCAAGTGAGCGGAGAAGTCGCGGATTCGATTCGCTTCCTCGAAAAATTGAATGGCGATTTTCCGTTCAATCATCTGGACGTGACGCAAATTCCCGGATCTTTCGGGCAAGGCTGGCCAGAGTTGGTATATCTCTCGACGCTTGCGTTTCTGCCGCCTGATACCGCGGAGGTTGCCGGCTTGAACGCCTGGGCGCGCAGCGCTGCGCGCGATTTGATGCCCTGCCATGAAACGGCTCATCAATGGTGGGGCAACGTGGTGGGCGCCGCCAGCTATCGCGACGTGTGGATCCAGGAAGGCATGGCCGATTATCTTTCGCTGCTCTACGCCGACAGCAAAAAGCCGAGCGAACACATTTTGACGAAATGGCTGAATCATTACCGCGACGACCTGGTGGCGAGGATTCCAGGTTCGGATCATTCGATTGAAGACGTTGGGCCGCTCGTGCTCGGGCCGCGTCTCGCTTCCGCGAAAATCCCGGAGGCGTATGACACGCTGATCTACGGCAAGGGCGCGTGGGTAATGCACATGCTTCATGAGATGTTGCGCGATCCAGAGAGCAAAGATCCTGACGCGCGGTACCGCGAATTTTTGCGCGCGGTTCTGAGCGAGTACCGATTTAAGGCGCTCTCGACGGAAGATTTCCAGCGGGCTGCCGAGCAGCACATGACTCCCGCGATGGACCTTGACGGCAACCACAAAATGGACTGGTTCTTCGAGCAGTGGGTGCGCGGCACCGGGATGCCGCGCTACACCGTGAAGTTCGAAGCCAAGGCACGCGGCCGCGAATTTCTGGTGTCTGGCAATCTGGAACAGGATGGCGTGGAGGACGTCTTTACTGCGCCAGTGCCGCTCTACGCCAGTTCGGGCGGCGGGAAGCCGCAGCGGCTCGGCGTCGTCGTGACCACCGGTCCGGAAACACATTTTCGATTTGTTTCGCGGGTGCGTCCCGCGCATATCGTGATTGATCCATATTTGACGCTCCTCTGCCGTAAGGACTGACTGCCCACCGTTCGTGCGAAGCGCGATGGTATTCAGCTACGCGCAACCGCAGCCTAAGCATGGCGGTACATTGCGAAAATACTTTGCAACCAGAATAGATGTATATGCATCTATCTGGCATGAGCGAACAAACCACACTTCCGAACCTGCCTTGCCTGTGCGCCAATTTCCGGCGGGCTTCACGTGCGCTGACGCAGGCTTATGAGGCGGCGATCCGTCCGCTCGGGATCCGCGCGACCCAGCTTACGATCCTGCAAGTGCTGGCGCGGGCGGGCGATCTGCCGCAGGGGAAACTGGGAGAAATCCTGGCGATGGACAGCACCAGCCTGACGCGCACGCTGGCGATCATGAAGCGGCACGGGTGGATCGCTTATCGCCGCGGTGAAGACCGGCGCGAACGCTGGGTGGTCCTCGCGCCCGCCGGGAAAGCGCAGCTGCGGCGCGTCGAGCCGGTGTGGGAGAAAGTCCAGTCGCGAATGCGGAGCCGATTGGGAGACAAGAAGTGGAAGGATTTCATGGATCTTACGCATGAGATTGCAAGCATTGCCACAACTGAAGGAGGATCGCTATGAAGCGCTATGGAAAGCTCATCACGGGGATCATCGCCGTTTGGTTCTTGTTTGCGCTGTTCGCATCGGCGGCGCATCTTTTCGCAAATAACGCGAATCGCATCGGAATTTCGGTGGCGATCGCCGCGGGGGCGCCGCTGATTGTGTTTGCGATGTGGTTCGCGGCGTCGGAAGGGTTTCGAAAATTCACGATGTCGTTGAATCCGAGAGTTTTGACGTCCGCGCAATTCTGGAGAATTATCGGGTTCACATTTCCGCTGCTCGAAGCGCACAGGGTTCTGCCGGCGCTTTTTGCGTGGCCGGCGGGATACGGAGATATGTTTATCGGCGCGACGGCATTTTTTGCGGCTTGGCAACTGGCTATTCCGCAGCGCCGCAATGCGTTTATCGCCTGGCAACTTTTGGGAATGCTTGATTTGGTGACGGCCGTGGGCCTGGGCACGACCGCGCCGTTGATTGACCCGCACGGGGTGCCGATGGCCGCGATGACGGTGCTGCCGTTGAGCTTGATACCGACGTTTCTGGTACCGCTATTTTTCATTCTGCATGTGATTTGCATTGCACAAGCAAAGACGTGGAAAGCCGGCGAGGCGCGCGCGACGCAGTTTGCGAGCCCGTTGCAGCATGGCACAGTGTGAACCGGCAAAATCACTGGAGCGCGCGGGCTCCATTAAAACTTTCCAATATGCAGCCCGCGGCAATATTTTTCCATTCTCAGTTCTCTTCCTCGCTGCAAATTTTTTTTCCTTTCAACTTGCGTCCTAGGGCCTGAGGTTTTATCCTAGCGGTCGTAATTTTGCAGGTGTGCTGATTTGGGTGTGTGCTTCTGCGGATGCACGATTAATTGCGGTGATTTAATTGTACTTTGCAAGTCATAGAAACGCTTCACTGCAACTTGTCGATGTCGTGGGGTTGAGCCATCGGCGGTTTCGAATTTTTTATGCCCCTTCTGTAGGCTCGCAAGCATCTGTAACTATTTTCCTGGGGTTGCCGCGTGGATTCTGAGGGCGCTGAAAGTCCAGTCCAATCAACTTCGGCTCATCCGATTATTGAGCCGGGGCACACGCTTGGATCGGTAACAGACAAGATCAGCTCGATCGTGCTGGGCCGCGGCACGTCCAAGGGCTGGATTTTCGGCTTCGCCATTTCGTTCTGCCTGCTGATGCTTTTGATGATCACCCTGACGTACCTGCTGGTGAAGGGTGTGGGCATCTGGGGCATCAATATTCCCATCGGCTGGGGCTTCGCGATCGTCAATTTCGTGTGGTGGATCGGAATTGGCCACGCCGGGACGCTGATTTCCGCGATTTTGTTGTTGTTGCGGCAGCAGTGGCGGACTTCCATCAATCGTTTTGCCGAAGCGATGACTCTTTTTGCGGTCGCTTGCGCCGGCATGTTTCCCCTGCTGCATATGGGCCGCCCGTGGCTTTTCTATTGGCTGATGCCGTTGCCGAATCCGATGTGGCTGTGGCCGCAATTTCGCAGCCCGCTGGTTTGGGACGTTTTTGCGGTGTCCACATACGCCACTGTATCTTTGCTCTTTTGGTTTGTGGGCTTGATTCCAGACCTGGCGACGCTGCGCGATCGCGCCAAGAACCGCCCGGCGCAAATCATTTACGGGATGCTGGCGATGGGCTGGCGGGGGTCGGCGGTGCACTGGTCGCGTTATGAAACGGCTTCTATTTTGCTCGCGGGTCTCGCGACGCCGCTGGTCGTTTCCGTGCATACCGTGGTGAGCTTCGACTTTTCCGTGGCGCAACTCGCCGGCTGGCACACCACGATTTTCCCGCCGTACTTTGTGGCCGGCGCGATCTATTCCGGTTTTGCGATGGTGATGACGCTCGCGATTCCGATTCGCAAGTTCTATCACCTGGAAGATTTCATCACCATGCGGCACCTGGGCAATATGGCCAAGGTGATGCTGGCCACAGGGTTGATCGTCGCCTACGGCTACATGATGGAAACTTTCATGGCCTTCTATAGTGGCAATCACTTCGACCGCTTCGCGATCATCAATCGCATGACCGGCCCGTATGCGTTTTTCTATTGGCTGCTGATTGCGTGCAACATCGTGATCCCGCAATGCATGTGGTCGCGCAAGGTGCGCAATAATGTTGCGATTTTGTTTGTGATTTCGCTGGTTGTGAACGTGGGCATGTGGCTGGAGCGTTTTGTGATTGTGGTGATCAGCCTGCACCGCGACTTTTTGCCGTCGTCGTGGGGGATGTACTACCCGACGCGGTGGGATTGGGCCACGTTTGTCGGCACGATTGGTTTGTTCTTGACGTTGCTGTTCCTCTTCATCCGCTTCCTGCCGGTGATCTCGATTTACGAAATGAGGTCGCTGGTGGAGGAAACGGACCAAGAGAATCTGCGGAAATAGGAGCGGGCGCACAGTTCGATGCCGCAAATATTTCATCACAGCACGAACACGATTTCGCGGTTGAGCATTTATGGCGCCGTGTTTTTTATCGCGATTCTGGGCGCGGTGCTTTACCGCATCGAACTCTCGCCGTTCTACACGCGCGTGAACGAAGCTCGCGAGCAGCCCGTGCCCTTCAGCCACAAGCATCACGCCGGCGAATTGGGGATTGATTGCCGCTATTGCCACACGACCGTGGAAAAATCGTCGTTCGCGGGACTTCCGCCGACGCAGACGTGCATGACTTGCCATTCGCAGATTTGGACGAACGCGCCGATGCTCGAGTCGGTGCGCGCGAGCTATCGCGACGATAAATCCATCGCCTGGACGCGCGTGAATGCCCTGCCCGAATTCGTCTACTTCGACCACAGCATTCACGTGAGCAAAGGGATCGGCTGCACCACGTGCCATGGGCAGGTCGCGGAGATGCCTTTAATGTGGAAGGCCAACACGCTGTACATGGAATGGTGCCTGGACTGCCACCGCAATCCGGCAAAATATGTGCGGCCGAAATCCGAGGTGTTCGATCCCGGATATGTGACGCCGTCGAACCAGATGGAGCTGGGCCGGCGGCTCGTGAAGGAATACAAAATTCAAAGCTTGACCAGTTGTTGGACCTGTCACCGGTGAAAGCGAACTGAACAAAACAATGAGCTCTGATCCCAATCCGAATCTTCCGACTTCCGTAGACCTGGCGGCCGTACGCGCGAAACTCGCGCAGGAAAATGGCAAGCGCTTCTGGCAGAGCCTCGAGCAACTGGCGGAAACCAAGGAATACCGCGAGTTCCTGGAAAATGAATTTCCGCACGATCCGGAGAAAGACCCGCAAGGCATCAACCGCCGCGACGTGCTGAAGCTCGCGGCGGCTTCGGCGGCGCTGGCCGGCTTGAGCGCCTGCACCAAGCTGCCCACGCAGAAAATTGTTCCTTACGTGAAGGCGCCCGAGGAGATCGTCGCGGGCAAGCCGCTCTTTTACGCTACCTCCATGCCGCTCGCGGGAGTCGCGGCGGGTCTGCTGGTGGAAAGCCACATGGGCCGGCCGACCAAAATCGAAGGCAATTCCGAGCATCCGGGCAGCCTTGGCGGCACAGACGCCTTCGCGCAGGCCGCGACGCTGGGCCTTTACGATCCGGACCGCTCGCAAACGATCGAGCACGAAGGGCGCATCAGCGACTGGGGCGCATTTGTCACGGCGATGGGCAATACGAAATCATCGCTTGCGGAAGGCGGCGCAGGGTTGCGCATTCTGACGGACACGGTGACTTCGCCTAGCCTGGCTGCACTGATTCGCTCGGTGCTGACGGAATTTCCGCAGGCTAAATGGCATCAATACGAGCAATGTGGCCGCGATAACGTGCGCGAGGCGACGCGTACGGTCTTCGGCAAGCCGATGAATCCCGTCTATCGCTTCGACCAGGCGGATGTGGTCGTCTCGCTCGACGCCGATTTCATTTGCGAAGGCCCGGGCCACGTACGCTACGCGCGCGATTTCGCTTCGCGCCGCGCGTTGGAAGGCCCTTCTTCGACTCTCAATCGCCTGTACGTGGTCGAGAGCATGACTACTAGCACCGGCGCGATTGCCGATCATCGCAAGGCGATACGCGCGTCGGACGTGGAAGCGTATGCACGGGAGCTTGCCACAGCTATTGCGGTGCCGAATGTGAGCGCCGGCGGCTCGGGTGCGGGCAAAATCTCCGCGGACTGGACTCGCGCGGTGGCGAAAGATCTTACCGACCATCGCGGCAAATCGCTGGTGATTGCCGGAGAAGAGCAACCGCCCGCGGTGCACGGTTTGGCGTTTGCCATGAACGAAGCGCTGGGCAACATCGAGAAGACCGTTTATTTCACCGAGCCGCTCGAGGCGAATCCGGTGAACGAACTGGAGTCGCTGCGCGACCTGGTCAACGATATCAACGCCGGGAAAGTGCAGCTGCTCTTTATGCTCGGCGGCGGCAACCCCGTTTATGACGCGCCAGCTGATTTCGATTTCGGGCCCGCTCTGCTGAAAGTTGCTACTCGCGTCCATTCCGGGCTGTATTACGACGAGACCGCGGAACTCTGCCACTGGCACGTGCCGGCGGCGCACTTCCTGGAAATGTGGGGAGACGCGCGCGCCTACGACGGGACCATCGGCGTGATTCAGCCGCTCATCCAGCCGCTCTACGACGGCCATTCGCCGTATGAAATTATTTCGGTGCTTACGAAGGATTCCGGCAAGCCGGCGCACGATATCATCCGCGACTACTGGAAAGGGCAGCGCCCGGAGAAAGACAAAGCCTTCGAAGCGTTCTGGGAACGCTCGCTGCACGATGGGTTGATGGCCGGAACCGCGTTGCCGGCGGCAGCGGGATTGAATCCATCGCACTCGGCGATTGCGGTTCAGGCGCAGAGCGCAGCGCAAGGCCTCGAAATTGTTTTCAAACCGGATCCTTCGACCTTCGACGGGCGCTTTGCGAATAGCGGCTGGCTGCAGGAATTGCCCAAGCCGAATACGCGGCTCACCTGGGACAACGCCGCGCTGGTCAGCACGGCCACCGCGCAGCGCCTGGGCCTTGCGACCGGCGATTATGTATCGCTACAGGTTGGCGGCCGCGAAACGAAAGCGGGCGTCTTTATCGTTCCCGGCCACGCGGATGATTCGATCACGCTGCATCTTGGCTACGGGCGCCGCCGCTCCGGGCACGTCGGCACTGGGCCCGGCTTCAACGCCAATTTCATCCGCAATTCCGCGACGCCGTGGATCGCGACGGGCCTGCAAATCCAGAAGACCGGCGACAAATATTATTTCGCCGTCTTCCAGCACCAGTACGTGATTGACCAGGACGGGCACCCGCCGGTCGAGAAAGAAGCCGTCGAAGAAGCGCGCCGCGATCTGGTGCGCATCGCGACGCTCGACGAGTACCGCCAGAACCCGAAATTCGCGCAGATCGCGCACGAACTGGATACCAAGGAGCTTTCGCTCTATCCCGGCTACAAATACGAAGGCTACGCCTGGGGCATGTCGGTAGACCTGAACAAGTGTGTGGGCTGCAACGCCTGCGTGATCGCGTGCCAGGCGGAAAATAATATTCCGGTGGTCGGCAAGGAACAGGTGATGAAGGGCCGGGCGATGCACTGGATCCGCATCGACACTTATTTCCGCGGCGACATTGACGCTCCGGAAACCTATTACGAGCCAGTGCTGTGCATGCATTGCGAAAATGCGCCCTGCGAAGTGGTTTGCCCGGTGGGCGCCACGGTGCATAGCCCCGAAGGGCTGAATGAAATGGTTTACAACCGCTGCGTGGGGACGCGCTATTGCTCGAACAACTGCCCGTACAAAGTGCGGCGGTTCAATTTCCTGCTGTTCTCGGATTACACCACGCCCAGCCTATTCGGCATGCGCAATCCGAACGTGACGGTGCGCAGCCGCGGCGTGATGGAAAAGTGCACGTACTGCGTGCAACGCATCAATGCGGCGAAGATTACTTCCGAGGAAGAAAACCGCAGCGTGCGCGACGGCGATATCATCACCGCCTGCCAGGCCGTGTGCCCGGCGAACGCGCTGGTCTTTGGCAATATCAACGATCCCAATAGCCGCGTGGCAAAGCTGAAAGCGCAAACGCGGAACTACGGTTTGCTGGACGATTTGAACACGCGCCCGCGCACGACGTATCTCGCGCGCGTGCGCAACCCGAATCCGGAGATTCACGAGTAGAGCGATGAAGCGCAAGCCTATTTACGGACTGCTGGCTGAATTCGAGACGCCCGCCGAATTGCTGGCGGCCGCGCAGCGCACCCACGATGCCGGCTACAAGAGCATTGACGCGTTTTCGCCGCTGCCGATCGAAGGGTTGGCGGAAGCGATCGGCTTTCACGGCACCGTTCTTCCGGTGGTCGTGTTCATTGGCGGATTGCTCGGCGGGCTGGCGGGTTTCTTCATGCAGTGGTATGCCAACGTGATCAGCTACCCGCTGAACATCGGCGGCAAGCCGCACAACAGCTGGCCCGCGTTCATTCCGATCACTTTCGAGCTCACCGTGCTAGGCGCCGCGCTGGCGGCCGTCTTCGGCTTGCTGGCAATGAACGGGCTGCCCACGCCGTATCATCCGGTTTTCAACGTGGCGCGCTTCGCGCTGGCTTCGAACGACCGCTTTTTCCTGGTGGTGAAAAAGCGCGACAAGAAATTCGATCTGGCGGGGACCAAGACTTTTCTGGAAAGTTTGCATCCGCACGGAGTGTTTGAAGTTGAAGTCTAATTCACAATTCGCATCCAGGCGCTGCGCGCTGGCGCGCTTTTCCGGCGTCGCGATGCTGGCCGCAGCGGCACTGCTCTTCTCCGGCTGCCGCCTGGATATGCACATCCAGCCGAAATATTTGCCGTACGATCCCACTACGTTCTTTGACGATGGGCGCTCGGAGCGGCAGCCCGTGCCGGGGACGGTGGCGCGCGGCCAACTGCGTCTCGACGAACTGCTTTATACCGGGAAGGAGAACGGCGTCGAATCGAACCGCTTCCCCTTCCCCATCACGCACGAAGATCTGGAGCGCGGCCGGCAGCGCTACAACATTTATTGCACGCCGTGCCACGATTACACCGGGAGCGGCCGCGGCGTAATCGTGCTGCGCGGATTTCCGCCGCCGCCTTCGTATCATATTGACCGTCTCCGAGCAGCGCCCGTCGGGCATTTCTTCGACGTGATGACCAACGGCTTCGGCTCGATGTACAGCTACGCGTCGCGCGTTGATCCCGAAGACCGCTGGCGCATCGCCGCTTACATCCGCGTGCTGCAATTGAGCCAGCACGCGACCTTGCAGGACGTGCCGGCGGAGCAGCGCCAGAAATTGACGCAGGCGCAATCTCAAACGCCAGGACAATCGCAATGAGCATGTTCAGCCAACTGCTGCACGCCTATCTCGTCGGCTATGTCTACTGGCTGATGATTCCGCTGGGCTGCACCGCGATTTTGATGATGCATCACCTCACAGGCGGGTGGTGGGGTTACCCGATCCGGCGGCTGCTCGAAGCCGGCACGCGCACGTTCGGCTTAATGGCTATTCTGTTTATCCCGATATTGCTGGGGATGAAGATTATCTATCCCTGGGTCACATCCTACGGAGAAATGGCCGGCGATCCGAACTTCCGCTTCAAGCTGGCGTATCTGACGCCGCAATTTTTCGTGGTGCGCGTGGTGATTTATTTCCTGATTTTGTTCACGCTGTCTTATTTCCTGAACAAATGGTCGCGCGAGCAGGACCGCACCGGCGATCCAGCGACCGCCAAGAAACTGGAAGCCTTCAGCGGACCTGGCCTGATTCTTTGGGGCATCGTGGTTTCCTTCTCGATGATTGACTGGGTGATGTCGCTCGAACCGCAATGGTTCTCCACCATTTACGGAATGATTTTCATGATCGTGGGCGCGCTGACGGCGATGTCTTTCATTATTTTCGTGGTGCGGCGGATGTCGGACGATCCAGCGTTCAAGGCCGTCACTGCGGGGCAGTACAACGACCTGGGCAACCTGATGCTGGCGTTCACGATGTTGTGGGCTTATCTGTCGTTCTCGCAATTTCTAATTATCTGGTCCGGCAACATCAAGGACGAAATTCCCTGGTACATGACGCGGGCATTCGGCGGGTGGGCGGTGGTAGCGGTGATTCTGATCGTCCTGCATTTCGCGCTGCCGTTTTTGCTGCTCTTGCAGCGCAACGTCAAGCGGCGCGTGCAGCGCCTGGCGACGGTGGCGGCCATGATGCTGATTCTCAGCATGGTGGACGTGTACTGGCTGGTGGTCCCCGCGTACGAAAAAGATCATCCGCATTTCGGTTCTCTGCTGCTGGATATTTTGTTCATCGCCGGGATCGGAATTATCTGGGTGAGCGTGTATTTCCGCGAAGTGAAGAAAATGCCGTTGCTGCCGCTGCACGACCCGCGGTTTGAAGGAGAGCTCCTGCATGAGCATGGAGACTAAACACGGGCCCAGGCACGATCCGCACGGCGCGCCGAACGAAGGCTACGAGCACAGCGACGCCAGTCCGCGGGGCTTGTCGAAATGGGCGTTGGCGCTGGCGATCGTGATGGTGATTGTGTTCGTCGCGATGCGGTGGCTGTTTGGTTTTTACGGCAAGGAGCAGAGCCTGGGGCGGCCGGCTTCGCCTTTTGAGAACGCGCGCGTGCTGCCGCCGCGGCCACGCTTGCAAGTGGAACCGCGCGCCGACCTGCATGCCTATTGCGTGCAGCAACTGGCCACGCTGAATAGTTACGGCTGGGAAGATCAGCACAATGGAGTGGTGCGCATCCCGGTGGATCGCGCCATGGACTTGATCATGCAGCAAGGGCTGCCGGCGCGTGCTGCCAGCGACGTACCGCAGGGCGTGAGCAATCCGATGCCGTTTGTGCCGAAGGTGATGGACGCGCAGGGGCCGTGCGGATTTGTGACCGAGCGCGATGCGGATCACGAGATGAGCGAGGAAGCCAAGCGGTAGTTACACGCTTCTGACGTGCGTTTCGTCGGCGTGGCCGTGATGTTTTCGATTTCGAGCGGTTGGGTGTTTGCGAGGAACTGAAGCAAGTGTTGGTGTCTGGCAAATCCGGCTTGCGAAATGGATGGTTGGGCGCGCTCGCGGTGGTCTTCACGACGCTGGCGTTCGCTTCCGGCGCTCGCGCGCAGCTGGCGTCCGATCCTATGCAAAGCGTCGGGGTGCGTCCGGACTTGCTGAAGCAAGTGGGCATTGATCAGAAGCTGAATCAAGCGGTGCCGCTGAATCTTACTTTCCGCGACGAGCACGGCCAGACCGTGCAGCTCGGCCAATATTTCGGGCAGAAACCCGTGATCCTTACGCTGGTGTATTACAACTGCCCGATGCTTTGCACCCAGATTTTGAATGGCGTGGAATCGGGGCTGAAAGAGCTGCCGATGGACATCGGCAAGCAGTTCAACGTCGTGACGGTGAGCATTGATCCGAGCGAAGGGCACGTGCTCGCCGAAGTGAAACAGGAAATGTACACGGGAATGTACGGGCGGCCGGGCGCGGCGCAGGGATGGCATTTCCTCACCGGAGACGAACCGCAGATCAAGCAGCTCGCGGATGCCGTCGGGTTCCGCTACGCGTACGATCCCGAAACGAAACAGTTCGCGCATGCCAGCGCGATCATGATTCTGACGCCCGAGGGCAAAATTTCGCGCTATCTCTATGGCATCCAGTTCCCTTCGCGCGATTTGCGGTTGGGGCTCGACGAAGCTTCCGAAGGAAAAATCGGGTCGCCGGTGGATGCGATTTTGCTGTTTTGCTATCACTACGACCCGCACACGGGAAAATACGGTTTGCTGATTTCGCATGTGATTCAGGCGGGTGGCGCGCTCACTTTGCTGGTGCTGGGCGCGCTGGTGCTGGTTTTGTTCCGCGGCGAGCATTACGCGCTGCCGGGAAGAAAGGCATGAACGCGGACGCGCTGCGGCGCAGCGACGCCGGCCCGCGAAAGGCAAGTCTAGAGAGATTATGACCGGTCTGATTCCATCGAACCTGCAGTCCGTGGCCGTCGTGGCCGCGCTGATTCCGCTGAGGCCGACGGCTGCATCTTCCATCGCCGAGGGCGTGGATCATCTCTATTTCTTTCTTACGGTGATCACGCTGTTTTTCACAATTCTCATTTTCGGCACCATTTTCTATTTCATGATCAAGTACCGCCGGCGCTCCCCGGATGAAATCCCGCCGGATACCAAGGAGCATCTGGGACTGGAATTGACCTGGACGATCATCCCCACTTTGATCACCGTGTTCATATTTGTGTGGGCGTCCAGCTTGTATTTTGAAAATTCGCGGCCGCCGGAAGCCGCCACCGAAATTTTTGTCGTGGGCAAGCAGTGGATGTGGCACATCCAGCATCCGGAAGGGGTGCGCGAAATCAACGAGCTGCACGTGCCGGTGAACGTGCCGATCAGCATCACCTTGACGTCCGACGACGTGATCCATGATTTCTACATACCGGCCTTCCGGGTGAAGAAGGACGCGGTTCCGGGCCGTTACACTTCGCTGTGGTTCCAGGCCACCAAAATCGGCACGTATCACATATTCTGCGGGCAGTACTGCGGCGCGGACCACGCTGAAATGATCGGGTGGGTATACGTGATGTCCGACTCGGATTATGCGGCGTGGCTTTCCGGCGGATCGAAAAACGAATCCATGGCGCAAACGGGCGAGCGGCTCTTCACGCAACTCGGCTGCGTCACCTGCCACGTGGCGGAGGGCACAGGCCGCGGCCCCTCTCTGGTGGGCTTGTACGGCAAGCCGGAAAAGCTGCGCAGCGGCGACATGAAAGTGGTGGATGAAACTCTGATCCGCCAAGCGATCGTGAATCCCAATTCCATCTTGTTGCCCAATTATCCGCCGATCATGCCCACCTTCCAGGGGCAGATCAACGAGGAGCAGGTGCTGCAGCTGATCGCCTACGTGAAATCGCTCGGAGCGGAAGAAAGGAAGACCAACGCGAAATGAGCAGCACTCTTATTGCGGAGCCGCCCGGCCAGGACGTTCCGGCCGGTTCGCGCGTTAATTACCTTAACGCGAATTACGGCGTGAAATCGTGGCTGCTGACCACGGACCACAAGCGCATCGCGCTGCTGTACCTGGGCTCGATCACGTTGATGTTTTTTGTCGGCGGCTTTTTTGCCGTGCTCATGCGCTTGCATTTGATCGAGCCGCAGGGCGCGCTGGTCGCTCCGGAAACCTACAACAAGCTCTTCACCATGCACGGCATCATCATGGTGTTTTTCTTCCTGGTGCCTTCGATACCGGCCACCTTGGGGAATTTCCTCGTCCCCATGATGATCGGCGCGCGCGACCTGGCCTTCCCACGGCTCAACCTGCTGAGCTGGTACATTTACGTGATCGGTGCGTGCTTCACGCTGTACGCCATCATTTCCGGCGGCGTGGATACCGGCTGGACGTTCTACACGCCGTACAGCAGCAGCTTTTCGCATACCAGCGTGATCCCCACGGCGCTGGGCGTCTTCATCACCGGATTCTCTTCAATCCTTACCGGGCTGAATTTCGTTGTCACCATCCACAAGATGCGCGCGCCGGGCTTGACCTGGTTCCGCTTGCCGCTCTTTATCTGGGCGATGTACGCGACCAGCATCATCTTTATTCTCGGCACTCCCGTGATCGCCATCACCTTGTTCCTGCTGGGCCTCGAACGCCTGCTGCATATCGGCATCTTCGATCCGGCGATCGGCGGCGATCCTATTTTGTTCCAGCACCTTTTCTGGTTTTACTCGCACCCCGCCGTATACATCATGATTTTGCCGGGCATGGGCGTGATGAGCGAGCTGATCACGTGCTTCTCGCGCAAGCGCATTTTTGGTTACAGCTTCGTGGCCTTCTCCAGCCTGGCGATCGCGGTGATCAGCTTCCTGGTGTGGGGACACCACATGTTCGTCACCGGCCAATCCATCTACGCCGGGTTGATTTTCTCGTGCCTCAGCTTTCTGGTGGCCATTCCCTCCGCCGTAAAAGTTTTCAACTGGACGGCCACGCTCTATAAAGGCTCCATTTCTTACGACGCGCCAATGCTTTACGCGCTCGGTTTCATCGGCCTGTTCACGATGGGCGGCCTGACGGGATTGTTTCTCGCGTCGCTCGCAACGGACGTGCACCTGAACGGCACGTATTTCATCGTGGCCCATTTTCACTACATCATGGTGGGCGGCGCGGTGATGGCCTATCTCGGTGGCATTCATTTCTGGTGGCCGAAAATTACCGGGCGCTTATATCCGGACGGCTGGGCGCGCTTTGCGGCGCTGGTCATTTTCGTCGGCTTCAACCTGACGTTCTTCCCGCAATTTGTGCTGGGGTATCTGGGCATGCCGCGGCGCTATGCGGTCTATCCCGCGGAATTCCAGGTGTTGAATGTGATGTCCTCTGCCGGCGCTTCCATTCTCGGGATTGGCTATTTGATTCCGCTGATCTATTTGATCTGGTCCATCCGCTACGGGCCGGTGGCCGGGCCGAATCCGTGGGGCGCCAAGGGACTGGAGTGGACAACGCCTTCGCCGCCGCCGACGGAGAATTTCGAGGAGATTCCCATCGTCACCGAAGACGCTTACGACTACGCAGGAACCACTGGAGCGCATCGTGGCTGATATGGCCGCACATAGCGCGCAGCCCGAAGGGTTCGCGCATCAATTCGAAGATATGGAACAGCAGCGCGAGGCGGACAGCCTCGGCATGTGGGTGTTTCTGGTCACCGAAATCATGTTTTTCGGCGGCCTTTTCGCCACCTACATCGTCTACCGCTCGCTGTACTTGCACTCGTTTGAAATCGGCAGCCGCCTGCTGAAAGTCGATTTCGGCGCCACCAACACGGCTGTGCTGATCGCCAGCAGCTTGACCATGGCTCTTTCCATCCATGCGGCGCAGTCCGGCAAGAAGAAAAATCAGCAGATCATGTTTCTGGTGTTGACCTTGGTCCTGGGCGTCCTTTTCCTTTTCTTGAAATTCAATTTCGAATGGCGCGCGGATTACACCGAACATTTGATCCCGGGATTCGGCTTCATCATTCGCCCGGAATGGGGCGCGGCGGGTTCGCATGTGCCGATGTTCTTCTTGTTCTACTTTTTCATGACGGGTTTGCACGCGCTGCACATGATCATCGGCTGTGGGATGCTGATCGTTTTGATGTTCATGGCGGGGCGCAATCGCTTCAATTCCGAATACTATGCGCCGCTGGAAGTCACCGGGCTGTACTGGCACTTCGTGGATATTGTGTGGATCTTCCTGTTTCCGCTGCTCTACTTGATCGGCGGGCGCTATATCATCGGGGGAGGCCACTAATGTCCGAACACATCGTCCCGGTGAAAACGTACATCGGAATATTCGTCGCGCTGCTTTGCTTGACTGCGCTGACCACTGGCGCAGCATTTATTGACCTGGGCGCGGAATTGAACACCGTGGTCGCGCTGGCGATCGCCGTGGCGAAAGCCCTGCTGGTGATTCTCTTCTTCATGCACGTGAAATACAGCAGCGGTCTGACGAAAATCGTCATCGTTGCGGGCTTTTTCTTTCTGGCGATCCTGGTTTCGCTGACGCTCGCCGACGAACTCACCCGCGGCTGGACCCCCAATCCCGGCCCGTGGGGTGAGATCCTGCCGATCTTCCGCGGCCTGCTCTAACGGACCTTTCTGGAGGTGCGCGAGCCTGCCACCTTTTTCGAGGCGAGGCTCGTCGCGCCTGCCTTGATTGCGCCCAGTCATAAAACGCGTAAGCGGCGGCGCGCCGCCGCACTCCACACTCGTTTGCGCCACGCGCCAATGCTGCATCATTCGGCAACACTTCCGAGGCGGACATTGCTGCAGCCGGTTCGTAAATGTCGGAGGAGAAAAAATTAGTGCGGGACGGCGCGGAAGGCGATCACGGCGTTCAAGCCGCCGAAGGCGAACGAGTTCGATAGCGCGGCGCCCACCCGCAAGGCGCGGGGCTGATTGGGAATGTAATCGAGGTCGCACTCGGGATCGCGCTCGTTGTAATTCGCGGTGGGCGGCAAAATCCCGTGATGCAACGCGAGGACCGTGGCTACCGCTTCCAGCGCGCCAGCGGCGCCCAGCGCGTGACCATGCATGGATTTCGTCGAGCTGACGCCGATCTTGTCCGCATGCGCGCCAAAAACCTCGCGAATGGCGCTGCTTTCCACCGGATCGTTGCCGGGGGTTCCGGTGCCGTGCGCGTTGATGTAGCCGATTTCCTCCGGCGCGAGACCGGCTTCGCGCAGGGCGCCGCTCATCGCGCGCGCCGGACCCTGCACGGTAGGCTGGGTCAAGTGGTGCGCGTCCGCCGTCATCCCGAAGCCGCAGATTTCGCCATAAATTTTCGCGCCGCGCGCTTTGGCTGCATCCATCGGCTCGAGGACCATCATGGCCCCACCTTCACCGAGGATCAGGCCCCGGCGATCCTTGCTGAAAGGGCGGCAGGTATCCGGCGCCACCACGCGCATCGCTTCCCAGGCTTTCAACATTCCGATGGTGAACATGGCTTCGCTGCCGCCGGTCATCGCGAGATCCGCCAGCCCATCCCGCACCAGGCGAAACGCCTGGCCGATCGCATGATTCGCCGAAGAACACGCGGTTGAAACTGTGTAGGTCGGCCCGCTGAGACCGATATCCATCGCGATGTGGCTTGCTCCCGCGTTCGCCATCGTTTTGGGAATTGTTAATGGGTGTACGCGCCCGCGCCCTTGAACCCAAAGATCCTCGAAGCCCGATTCGATCGCCGCCTGTCCGCCGACGGCCGAACCGCAGACGATCGCCGAGTTTTCGCGCAGCCCGGGGGTCAACTCCACGCCGGAGTTGCGCAAAGCCTCGCGGGCCGCCACCACCGAAAATTGCGCGAAGCGGTCAATGTAATTGTCCTTGCCCCCTTCGAAATGCTTTAGCGGGTCGTAGCCGCGCACTTCGGCACCGTTCTGGAAACGCAGCGCGGAGCAGTCCACCATCTTGATAGGCCCGATTCCGGAAAGGCCTTTACTAAGGGAGATCCAGCATTCCTGAACGTTCAATCCCAAAGGAGAGATAATTCCTAACCCGGTGACAGCGACTCGGCGCGGCGCCATTCGTCAATCCGCGGGAGTAGCCGAACCCAGCGAAGAATCGGGGGGCGCGGCGGCCAGCAGCTTCTTGATTCCGTCCACCACGTCATTCACCGTGCGCAGGGAGCGCACGTCGTCGTCCGGTATCGAAATCTTGAATGCGTTTTCCAGCTCGAAAAGCAGGGTGAATACGTCCAGCGAGTCGATGCCCAGGTCCTGCAGGTTCGTTTCCAGGGTGATCTTGTCCGCCGGGATGCGCTTTACAGACGCCAGCGTGGTGATCACCTTCTCGGCAACTGCATCAGACATCGAACGTACCCTCCGTTGGTTGGACGCTTGCTCAGTTCGGCGCCGGACGCGCGAGCATTGCGCCACAGCGTCCGCAATTCGGCTGCGCGCAAACTTAAACCGTATCCGAATCTTCAGCGATAATCAAATTCTAGCAGGACTGCGCGCCCGGCGGCGTCAGTTTTTCTGCGCGCCAGGCGCGCGTTCGGGTTCAGCGTTTGGTCGCCGCGGGTGTGGGTCCCGCAGCGGCAGCCGCTGCCGCCGGGGTCGGCAGGGGCTCGAGCTCCTTTTGCGCCGCTGGCGGAAGCTTTTCGGTGTTGCTCAGAAACGTGACCAGCTGCCAGGTCTGCGTATCGTTCAGCGTGCCGCTCCACGCCGGCATTCCGCTCCAGCGAATGCCGTGCTGGATGATGTAGAAATTCTGGTTTTCGGCCATGTCCGGCGCTTCCTTGAAAAATTGCGGCACCGGTGGATTGAACGACCTACCGAACTGCGTGTCCGGATTCGACGGCAGTCCGTGACAGCCAGCGCAGTGGTCCATGAACAATTTCGCGCCCGCCACCAGAGTATCTTCGCTGGCGGTGAGCGGGTTCTTCACCTGCGGCGCATTACGGTCCGTGGAGGCGTCCACCGCAGCCATCGCCAGGTGCATCTCCGCATGCGAAGGTTCATGATCGGCGCTGAAATCCACGTAGCCCTGCTTCAATAGATAGTATCCGCCGGCAAAAATGAGGATCACTGCGAATATGATTCCAACGAGAAAACCTCTCATATATTAAGTCCCCCTCCATTTTAGATGTCGCTCCCCAGCGACGGGTTATTGTCGTTCGGCCAGCCGGTTGTATTTCTTGAGGACTTCGCGTAGCCGGTCGTGCGGCAAAGCTTCCACCGTGTGTCCGTCGGCGCCCGTCATCGTCTTTGCGGCGACCAGCGCGTTTACTAATGCTTCTTCCGTAGCCTGCACGGTCGCTTCAAAGAGCGCGTCCATGCGGTCGTTCGGCAACATTTGCACCGTCACCGGTTGCTTCAGCTCCGTTCCCGCGCCGGGATTCGCGGTGGAAAACGCGATGAAGATGTCGCCGGAACCGTCCCCCGAAATGCTGCCCAGCCGGCCGAGTCCCAGGGTGACGCGCTTCGCGATCCTGTGCATCTGGCTCGGCAACAATGGCGCGTCCGTGGCTACCACCACAATAATCGAGCCGGTGTCGTCGCCCCAAATCTTCTTGCCCGTGATTTCGTAGCCCACCGGAACGCCCGCGATGCGCAGCAGATGCCGCGTGCCGAAATTGCATTGCACCAGCACTCCTACGGTGTACCCGCCCAGTTTATCAGGCAATTTGCGCGACGCGGTGCCCGTGCCGCCTTTGAACTCGAAGCAGATCATTCCGGTGCCGCCGCCGACGTTGCCCTCGGCGATCGCGCCACCGTGCGCGTCCTGCATTGCTGCGTCCGCGTCCGCGGCTGTGACGTGAAATCCGTTGATGTCGTTCAAGTAGCCGTCCCAAGTTTCGGCGACCACCGGCAGCGACCACCAGTCCTCGAGCGGCAGCGACGTGCCGTATTTCAATTGCCAGGCAATCACCGCATCGCGCACTACGCCGACGCTGTGCGTGTTGGTGATCATCACCGGGCCATACAGAAAGCCCGATTCCTGCACCCAGGTCGTTCCGGTCATTTCCCCGTTGCCATTTTCGGTGAACCACCCGGCGAAAACAGGATCGAGGCTCTCCTTCCCGCGCGGGAAAACCGCGGTGACGCCGGTGCGCACCGGTCCCTTGCCCACTACTAGCTTCCCTTCGCCGGAAACCAGGGTGCGGTAGCCGACTTCCACGCCTTTTACGTCGGTGATCGCATCGAGTGGCCCCGGCGTGCCTTCAAAGGGCACGCCTAGTGCACGCGCGCGTGGCTCGGTCTGGGCGTGCGAGGTGGCGGATGTTGCGAAAATCGCAAGGATCGCGAGGAATATGAATGCAAAGCGTGTCATGGCTTGGTGGCCTCTGAAATGGAATTCAACTCATTCTTGATGAGCTTCAAGAGCGCGGTGTTTTTCGCGAGCTCGCTTTCCAGAATCGTCGTCTGCTGCGCCAGCACCGGCCAGTTTCCGGCCTCGGCGGCTTCCGTCAGTCCCGGCAATTCGAGATGCGCGTATGTGTAACGCGTCGCATAGATCGAATGTTTGAACCATGGCCGCCCCGGCATCCCTTCCGGATTGCACCAGTTGCGTTCGACCTGCATCAAGTCCTGGTTCACGTGCGCGGCGCGCGCGACGTCCATGCGCCCGCTCGCAATCGCACCCGCCGCTGCGACGTTCAGTTCGCGGCCGGCGGCTTCGAAGTCGGCCACGTGCTGCTGCAACGCACCGAGGTCTATGTGCCCATTCACGCGGTTCGCTAGATTCAAATCCACCACGAATTGACGGATATTTTGCGCGTAGCTTTCGAAATCAAAGGGCAGAATTTCCGCGTTCGCCAGGCGCAGCGCCAGCACTCCCCATAGCTGCGACATCAGCCGGTGATAGCGGTACTCTGGATCGCCAAAATGATTGATCCAGAAAAAATCATCGTAGAGCGAATGATAGACGCCGTAGGGGCCGACGAACGTCAGCCCCATTACCGGAATTCCCAGGTAATTCAGGAACACCGTGTGGTCGGAGCCACTGCCGATCCGCGTGTTCGCCAAATCGAAATCCGCCACGGCCTGTTTTTCGCCGAGCTGCGCCTGCCGCGAGAGCTTCCACTCGTCGTAGAGAGTCGCGCCCGAAGGAGCGGGTAACGTGCGGCTCACTTCCACCAGCAGCGGCGCGAGCGAGCCGACTGCGTCGCCCTGAAAATTCTTGCCGGACGTCGCTTCGTCCACATTCAGGTAGGCCACGGCCTTTTTCTTCAATTCGTCGGCGTACTGTTCGGCCCACTCGGTGGAACCCGTCAGCGCGTATTCCTCGCCATCCCAGCTGCAAAAAACCAGCGTGCGCTTGGGGCGAATACCCTGCTGCAACAATTTGCCGAGGCCGCGCGTCATTTCCAGCATCGCTGCCGTGCCGCTCGAGGGATCCACGGCGCCGTAAACCCAGGCGTCGCGATGATTGCCGAGGATCACCCATTCGTCGGGCGCTTCGCTGCCGCGAATGCGCGCTTCCGTCACGTAATACGGCTCGACGCGCGTGTCCATATCCACTTTCAAATGGACTACCACGCGTGCGCCACCGATCCGGTATTTAATCGGCAGCCCACCCTGCCACGCGGCCGGCGCCATCGGGCCATCCATTTTTTCCAGCAGCGGTTTCGCGTCGCGCCACGAAAGCGGCACTCCCATAATTTTCGGCAGCGTCTTGGCCTGCTCGATCGGAATGCGCGGCGCACCGGGCACGGACGCGTAACCCGGCGTCAGCGGATCGCCCGGCTCGAGAAAATCGTAAGTGATCGCACCACGCTGGATATGGCTCTCGGGGCCCCACGGACCGTCCGGATACACCGCGCCTTTCGTGTAACCATCTTCGGCGGGATCGGAATAAATCAAAATCGCGGCCGCGCCCAATTTCTCCGCCGTGTACGCTTTGAAGCCGCGATAGCTATAGGGCAGCGAATAACGCACCAGCACGATTTTCCCGCGCACATCAATTCCGTGCTGCCGCAAATAATCGTAATCTTCGGGATTGCCGCTGTGCGCGTAGACGACTGGCGCCGTCACTTCTCCCGAGGCGGAATACCCCAGGTACGCGCCATCTACTTTCGGATCACTCGTGTCCGGGTCCACGCTGTAAGCATCTTCGCGCAGGCTCGCGCGATAGTGTTTCGGCTTGATCATTTCCAGGGAAATTTCGCGCGGCTTCGAATTCAGGACGTCGTATTCGTGGATGGTTACGTCTTCGAGGCCTTGTTCGCGCCACTGGTCGGCCACCCACTTAGCCAGGTCGTTATTGCGCGCGGAACCCGCGGGGTGCGGCTCCGCAGTCAGGTAGCGATGAAACTTCATGATATCGGCGGCGGATATCGAATCGCGGAACGTATGCTCGGTCGCGTTTTCCGCTGCGGCGCCTTGCGGCGAAAAACCCGGCATTTTCGCGACGTCTGCGGCCGCCAGCGTCAGCGCGAATGCGGCCGCGCCGAAAAGTGCAATTACCGCAGCGGACGAAAAAGCACGCGACCGATCATCACACCGCTGACCGTCGCGCTCCTGCGGAGAGCCTCCGTCAGAACGACGCAGATGTGCCTCCCGCTCCTGCCAGATGAGTTCGCTCTAACTCCCCGATCGCGCGTTCCAGCGCGCTTATCAGCATATGAATCATGCCTGTCGTAAAGGTGAAAGGCGGCGCCAGCAGAATGTGGTCTCCGCGAGTGCCGTCCACACAGCCTTGAATCGGATACGTCATCACTCCCGCCTCGAAAGCGTCTTCCTGAATCCGCGCGGCTACGCGCACGTCCGCGGGAAATGGCTCGCGGGTCTTTGGGTCGTTCACGAACTCGATGCCGAAGAGCAGGCCCATGCCGCGAATATCTCCAATCACCGAAAATCTCTTCAGAGGGTCGAGGGCCTCGCGCAGCTCCGCACCCACCACGGGCACTCGCTCGAAAAGTTTTTCGCGCTCGATGTAATCCAGCACCGCGTTCCCGGCTGCCACAGCCACCGGATGCGCGTTGTATGTGAATCCGTGCAAGAACGCGCCAGAACCGCGCGAAATCGCCTCCACGACGTGCCCCGCCGCAATCACGGCTCCCAGCGGCGCGTAACCGCTGGCGATCCCTTTGCCCACCAGAATCATGTCCGGCGTCACGCCCCAGTGTTCGATGGCAAAGGGTTTGCCGGTCCGTCCCATTCCGGTCATGACTTCATCGGCGATCAATAAAATCCCGTGCCGGTGGCAGATTTCCGCGAGGCGTTGCACGTAGCCTTCGGGAGGAGCCACCGCACCGAGCGTCGCTCCGGAAACTGGCTCAAAGATAAACGCGGCCACATCTTTCGATCCATCGCGCTCCAGCACGCGATCCAGCTCGTCCGCGCAATCCACATTGCATTCCGGATAACGCAGGCCGAACGGGCAGCGGTAGCAATAGCACGGCGGGATGTGTCCCCATTCCTTCAGCATTGGCGCGAAAGGCTCGCGCCTGCGTACATTGCCCGAAACCGAAAGCGCGCCGAGCGTGCTGCCGTGATAACTCTGCTGCCGAGAAAGCACGCGATGGCGTTTTTTTTCGCCGCGCTCGATCCAATATTGCCGCGCGAGCTTCAGCGCCGTCTCGGTGGCTTCGGAACCGCCGGAAGTGAAATAGACGCGGCCATCCTTGCGCATATCGCGCGGAGCGAGCGCCAGAATCCGCGCGGCCAGTTTTTCGGCGATGGCAGTCTGAAATTGCGAGGAATGAACGTAGGCGACGCGCGAGGCCTGCTCGGCCATCGCGCGCGAAATTTCTTCGACGCCGTGACCGATCGTCACGACCGCCGCGCCGCCGGAAGCGTCCAGGTAACGGCGGCCGTCCGCCGTGTAAATGAAACACCCTTCCGCCCGCGCCGCTTGCGGATACGTCTTCAAAAAGCTTCGTGGGAATACCGCTTTGTCCGTCATTGGCCGCCGGGTGACCGCCGACTCTGTTTGCGCCCGCACCCCAGGTTCCGAGCGCAATCTAAAAGACGAGCGATTCTAGCAGAAATCGCGCTGGCGCAATCACGCGGCCTACTTCCGCCTCAGCTTCTTCAGGTCAATCGTCGGCGCGGGGAATTTCAGCTTCATTTCCTCCAGCGTCTCGACGATGATGTGCGAAACCGCCAGATCGCGGAACCATTTCTTGTTGGCCGGAATCACGAACCACGGCGCCGCCTTCGTGCTGCAACGTTCGAGCGCATCCTCGTACGCCTCCGTGTAATCGTCCCAGAATTTTCGCTCGTTGAAATCCGCTTCGGAAATTTTCCAGCGCTTGTCGGGATCGTCCACCCGCTCCATGAGACGCTTCTTCTGCTCCTCCTTACCGATATGCAGGAAAAATTTCAAGATCTTCACGCTGTTGTCGGCCAAATAATCTTCGAATTGATTGATCTGCTCGTAACGCTGCGACCACACCGCCTTCGGCACTAGGTTGTGGACGCGCACGATCAGCACGTCCTCATAGTGCGAGCGATTGAAAATGCCGAAATTACCATACTCCGGAATCGCATGGTGTACTCGCCACAGATAATCGTGGGCGGATTCTTCCGGCGACGGTGCCTTGAAAGACGTGACGCTGCAACCTTGCGGGTTCACTCCGGACATCACATGCCGGATGGCCCCATCTTTTCCGGCCGCATCCAGACCCTGAAGCACGATCAACAGAGCGTGCTTGCGATCCGCATAAAAAAGATATTGCAAGTGATCGAGCTTCTTGATCGCCTTATCCAGGCTGGCCTTCATCGCGCGATTCTTTTCCCAGGCCAAAGTCTCGTCTGGCTCAAACTTCGCGAGCTTCACCTTTTTCCCCGGTCTTACCATCAATTCCTTCGTGAAATTTGTAGCCATGGGTCCTGAACACCGTCCTTGGTTTTCCACAGATTACCGAGCGAACCGAAACACGCGCCAATCTCCGGTTGTAACACTTTTTTCACATTTGGGCTTCTAGTTCCGCGATATGATTGGGGGCTGTCAGCGGGTTCCACACGAATGGGGATACTTACGTCAGAAATTCCTGCCGCAATCGAGCCGCTCCCAATCAAAGAGCCGGCCCTCAAACGCCAATATCCCGGCGCGCTGGTAGTGGTGGAAGGAATTGACGGCTCCGGTAAAAGCACGCAGCTGTACCTTCTGAAACGCTGGCTGGAAATCGGCGGCTATCGCATCCATTTCACCGAATGGAACTCCTCGCCCTTGGTGAAGTCCGCGACGCGCCGCGGCAAGCAACGCCGCCTGCTGACGCCCACCACGTTTTCGCTGCTGCACGCCGCCGATTTCGCGGATCGCTGCGAACGCCAGATCATGCCGCTGCTGCACGGCGGTTATTTGGTGCTCGCGGACCGCTATATCTACACCGCATTTGCGCGCGACGCTGCGCGCGGTTGCTCGCCGCACTGGCTACGGAACCTTTACAGCTTCGCGCCGACACCGGACATCACTTTCTATTTCCGCGCGCCGCTCGACGTGGCCGTCAACCGCATCGTCGCCGGCCGCCCCAAGCTGAAATATTACGAAGCGGGCATGGACCTGGGAATCTCGCTCGACCGCGCCGAAAGTTTCCGCATCTTCCAGGAACGCATCCTCAACAATTACGATCAGATGATCGAAGGCGATCGTTTCGTTCTGATGGACGGCACCGTGCGCGTCAATAAGCTGCAAAAACTCATGCGCCAGATTGTCGGCGAACGCATCTCGCTGCAACAATTTGCGCCCAAAAACAAATGACCCGCGCCCAAAAAAGTCCGCCGAAAGCTACCGGCTCGAACGGCCACCCGCGCAAGAAGAAGAAAACCGCCGTGGAGCTGCCTTCGCGCTTCTACGGCACTCCTCTGCCGGGAGTAAAGCCCGAAGAACTGAGCGGCACACTCATCGTCATCGAAGGCACCGACGGCTCCGGGCGTTCCACGCAAATATCGCTGCTCACCGAATGGCTGGAATCCGAGGGCTTCGCCGTGCAAACGATGGGCCTGCGCCGCTCCTATCTGGTCGGCGAAGATATTGACGGGCTGCTCGCCGAAAACGCCGTCACGCGCATGACGCTGGCGCTGATGTATAGCACCGACTTCTTCGACCAGCTCGAACGCCGCATTCTGCCCGCGCTGCGTTCCGGCCTGATCGTCCTCGCCGACCGCTACATCTTCACCCTGATCGCGCGCTCGGCCGTCCGCGGCATCGGCCGCGATTACCTCCACGGCATTTACGAAACTGCTTTGCGTCCAGACCTGACCTTCTGGCTCAACGTGCGTCCCGAAGTCGCCTTCGATCGCGAATTCAAAAAATCGCAGACCATCAGCTACTGGGAATCCGGCCGCGATATGTCGCTCTCGAATGATCTGTTCCAGTCCTTCATTCGTTACCAGTCCATGATCAAGCGCGAATTTGAATATCTTTCCAAGCGCCACGGCTTCATCGAAACGGACGGCGAAAGCAGCGTCTCCGAGGTGAACAGGGTGTTGCGCAAACGCATCGCCTTGCATCTGGGCATCCGGAGCACGCACTACAAGCCTTCGCACGCCTTGTCGCAACTCTGGCGATAACGAGTGGCCGCTCCCGTTCAACTGGCAGCCATTGACGCTGGCTCCAACGCCATCCGTCTTGTCATTGCTCGCGCCACTTCCCCCAAGAACATCGAAATTCTCGATAGCGAACGCGCGGCGGTGCGCCTGGGCCATAACGCTTTCACTCGCCGAATCATTACCGGCGCCACGATTTCTCGCGCTGCACGAGCTTTCCGCCATTTTCGCGATCGCATGGACCAATACAACGTCGGCGCATACCGCGCCGTGGCCACGGCGGCTGCGCGCGAAGCCCGCAATTACCGGCGCCTGATGGAGCGCATTCGTAGAAAAGCGGGGATCGAACTGGAAGTGATCAGCGGCGAGGAAGAAGCGCGGCTGGTTTGCTCGGCCGTGCAGTGGGCTTTAGGCGATCGCGTGCAACCGCGGCTGATTTTCGATCTCGGTGGTGGCAGCCTGGAACTGAATTTTTATCAGCGCGGCATTTTGGAGCATCGAATTGGTTTGCCGCTCGGCACCATCCGTCTGATGGAGACGTATTCCATCGAAGGCGCGATTGATGAAGACAACGCCAATCGCCTGCGCCATCACATTCTTTCTCTGCTGCGCAGCGCGATGCCTTCCCCGCCCCGGTTGAGCCGTTCCCTCGCCGTGGCTTGCGGAGGAAACGCTGAAGCCCTGGTGCGCATCGCACAAGGGCCGCCGATCGAGCGTATCCCCGCGATAAATACGCGACTGTTGCGAGATCAGACGTGGCGCATGTTGGCCCTCGATATTCCGGGACGCATGCGCGTCTTCCGGCTGCGCAAAGACCGCGCCGAAGTGATTGGCATCGCCGCGATTATTTTCAACACGCTCGCAAAGTGGCTCGACCTGCGCACCATACTGGTTCCCGGCGTCGGCGTGCGCGAAGGCATTCTGCTCGACCTCGTCGCCGAACAATATTCCGTGCGCATCACTTCGGAAGAAGAAAAAGGGCGCGCTTCCGAATTGCTCGCCAGCGCGCGCTGGTTTGCACGCCGCCTGGATTACAACCCGCAGCACGCCGAACAAGTGGTGCGCCTGGCGCTTTCTCTTTTCGATCAGTTGCGGCCGATCCACGAAATGGGCGCGGACCTGCGCCTGGTGCTGGAGATTTCCGCGTTGCTGCATGACGTCGGACATTTCGTCTCGCGCAAATCGCATCATCGCCACGGCGAGTATCTGATTCGCAACGGTGAGATTCCCGGCCTGCGCGGCTGGCGTCGCGACATGGTTGCCGCCGTCGTGCGTTACCACAATTCAAAATCCGAGCCGGAACTCGAACACGCCTCCTACGCCGCACTCGATAGTGAACGACGCCGCCACGCGCGCTTGCTCACGAGCTTGCTGCGCATCGCCGAAAAGCTCGAATCCGAACACGCGCAACGCATCGCCGGCGTGGACGTGCAAATTTCCGGCCACAAAGCCATCTTCGTCATTCGCGCGATGGATGGCACGCGCCTCGACCTTTTGGGCCTGGAACGCAAATCCAGCCTTTTCGAACGCGAATTTCACCTCAAACCAGAATTTCGGCGCGCTCAAGGCAAAGAAAAGGTAGCCTAGAGGTATGATCCTTTATCTTGTGCGTCACGGGATCGCCGTGAATCGCGACGATCCGCAAGCTCCCGCGGAAGCGGAGCGTCCGCTGACCGCGAAGGGCGTGCAGAAAACGCGCGCGGCCGCGTTGGGCCTGCAGGTCCTGCACGTCAAGCCGGATGTGCTCATCACCAGTCCCTACGTGCGCGCCGCGCAGACGGCTGAGATTTTCGCGGAGACTCTCGGCTTTGCGCTGGCGAAAATCCGTACGCACGACGCGTTGAAGCCTGCGGGAAATCCCGCCGAAATCATCAAGGAAGTGATTCGCCTGCGCGCCAAAGAATTGATGTGCTTCGGCCATGCGCCGCAGCTGGATTTGACGATCGCACACGTGGCCGGTTCGCGCGGCGTCTTCACCACGCTGAAAAAGGCGGGAGTCGCTTGCCTGGAGTACACGGCGGCGCACGGAAAGTGGGAACTGCGGTGGATTTTGACGCCGCGGATGCTGCGTCAGCTGGCGGATTGAAGCCGCAGCGCTTCGGTGGGTTCGGAAGTTTGTACGATGTGGATGTTTTGAAACCCAGCGCGCCACACCTGCCAGAGTGATTCCTTGCTGTGATTTGCCGAATGGCTGCCCGCTTTGGCCGAATGGCTTGCGGAACCGTTGGCGGCGCTGCTTCCGTTGCCGCCGATTAGCGCGCGGAATTCGTCGAGGCGCGTCTTTCGCGCTTCCTCAATTTTTTGATACCACTGCAACACCAGCGGCTCGGGCAATTTCGCGCGCTGCCGGCGGATTTCGCTGCGCAGCACGTCCATATCGTGCACTTCGCCGAGAAAATCCTGGATTCGCTTCAGGTTTTTGCACCAAGGCTCATAACGCTGCGGCATGAAATTTTCCAGCGTGTAACGAAATCCTTTCAGCCCTATGCGCAGCCGGTGCCATGCGATGCGGCTGCGGCCCTTGCGCGCGCGCTGGTACAACTCCGCGGCGTCATTCAAACGCGTCAGAGCCAGCCTCTGAAATACCACGCTCTCCAGCGGGAAGAATTGCGCCTTATCGCCGAGCTTCTGGCTCCATTTTCGCCAGTTCTTGCGGTCGAAATTTTCCAGCGCTTTCTCTGCGTCTTTTCGTTGCTTGGTTTCGGCTTGCGCCAGCGTTTTCAGCACGTGTTTACGCAGCGGATCGTCGCCGGTCGAAAGTTCTTTCAGCCACTCCTGCTCCACCTGCGTATCGCGCAGCGCTCCCAGCGCGCGAAACAGTTCGCGGCTGTCCTTCTTCAGTTTTCGCCAACCGCGATCGGGATTCACTTCGCTCAGCGCGTCCGCCATCGTCCGGCAGCGCCGCAGCGCTACGCGTAGATCGTGCACGTCCTTCGCTTTCCAGCCTTCTTGGACGGCATCCGCCAATTCCAGGACGCGGTTCATCCACGTCTCCATTCCAATACGTTTCGTCGAACCACCCGAGGGCAATGCAATCGTTTGTGCCACTAGATAATTACCGGCTTTCCGTGTCGCTAGACAGAATCACTCATCCTACACCTCTGATTTCCGATTTTCCAATGCGCCCTGTGGAATTCGACCGCGCAATCGGCGCGTCGGGCAAATTCATAGGACGCCTCTCTCTAGAGATTGCTGCGGCCTAAAAAACTGACCGCAAACTAGTCTAGACTAGGTATGGCTTTATTGCAGGGAGGTCAACCTCATGGAATTCATCGTCGTGGGAATTCTGGATGGCTACCGGGAAGCGGAAGAAGCGGTGCAGGATCTGGAATTGGCCGGGATTGTCGGCGGTCAAGTGGAAGTGATCAGCGACGTTGACGAAGATGCGCGCACGGCGGATACGCCGGGCGAACCCTCCACGAAGCCTCACGCGCCGCATCACGGCCGCCTGGCACGTTTATTCGGCACGGGCGGCGCGCTAAATAAACCCGAAGTGCGCGATCTTTCCGGCGAGCAACCGAACTACATCGGCGATCAGGAATATTACGCCACGCACGTCAAGGAAGGCGCCGCCGTGATGATCGTGCGCGCCCCGAGCGAGCCAATCGCCAACCGCGCCGCGGCCATCCTGCACAATCATGGCGCGCGAACTCCGGGACACAGGGACGCGCCGGTGGTCCGCCAGATTGAGTAGATTCGCGCAGCTTTCCGTACATTGACGAAGCGTAAGAAGCTGCAGGCGAGTTAGCGGAAGTTGCTGATCAACACGACGTCGCTGGTCGCTTCGCCCTTGGCCAGCAGCAATTCTTTTCCGTCGCGCGACCACGCAAAATCGAAGATACGTCCCGAAGTGAAATCCGTCACCGGATGCGGCGCTCCGCCCGCGAGCGACTGTTCCCACACATTCGTAGCGCCGCGCCGCGTCAAAAGATATTGCACGCCTTTGCCATCGGGAGACCAATGCAAGGAACTCGCCCCGATCGGCCGCCCAAAAGTCGCAGTTGCTGCGCCGCCCTCGGCCGGAATCACCGCGAGCTTCGGCGTTGGCACCGCGCCGGCTTCCTGGTAGGCGCACGCAATCCATTTTCCGTCGGGCGAAATTGTCGCTTGCAAACCTTGCGGGGACTTGAACACCACCATCGGCGTCCCTCCCTCAATGGGCATCCGGTATGCGGCGTTCGGCGTCGTGAAAAGCACCCACTTGCCGTCAGGCGAACATTCGGAATTGACCACATCGCCGGTCAGTTTCGTGTAATTCGCGCCGTCCGCGTCGGTCCGCATCAGCCGCAGATGATTCTCTTCGTAAGAATCGAATACCAGATAGCGATCGCCGCAATTGGACCTGGAGATATAGTTGAGCAATCCCGGATGCACGAGCTCTCGCTGGGTGCCATCCGCATTCATTAACGAGAGATCGGAGCCGCGGCTGCGCACCAGCAGCTTGCCTCCAGGACCAGGCGCAATACCATCATCGGGAGTTTCCCCGGAAGTAATTTGCTTTGCTTCCGCCGTCTTGCCTTCCGGCAAGATCCAGATGTGCGAACTCTGCGTGCTTTCCAGGCCCACCAGCATCTTTCCGTCCTGGGTCATTTCCAGCGTCTGGCCGTAATCCGAGAGGTCGTTGGAAAAGCGCGTTCGTTCGCCGGCGGGATAGGAAAACTGGAACAATTGTGCGCGATTCTCCGGCACTAACCCGACCGAAAGCAAAAAGGAGTTGCCGTCCGGCAGCCACGCCGGCCTTCCGACCATCTCGTTCCCGAACGAAAAGTCCTTGACGCTCCCGTCGGCCACATTGACTGCGCTCACAGCCCACTTCGTTTCCTTGCCCGCTTGCAACCCCGGCGCCAAAATCGTCTTTCCGTCTGGTGACCACGCGGCCCCGAACATGAAGGTCGGCCAGTCCGGCAAGGCCACCAGCAAATGATCGCTGCTGCCGTCCGCATTGGCCAGGCGCAATTCCACGTTGCTGTGTTCCGGCACGCCGCGCATGTAAACGAACTGCTTGCCGTCGGGCGAGAAGCTCACCGGGCTGTCAATATCCCGGATCAGTTGACGCGCTGTGCCGCCGAGCACCGGCATCACGTAGAGGTAGCGGAAATTCACCGTGCTCTTATCCGAGCGCACGAAATAGACGTAATTGCCGTCCGGCGAAAAACTCAGTCCCGCGAACGCCACCACGTCCGGCGCCAGCACCTGCACGTCGCTCTTGGTCGCTACGTTGCGCACCCACAGGCTTTGCTGCTCGCCGTCGCGCAGCACGTAGACGATGTAGCGGCCGTCGGGCGAAATCGCGACGCCGATCGCCTTGCCGCTATCCGTCAGCTTGGTAATCTGCATGTTTTGCAGATTCAGCGCGTGGCCGTGGTTCAGAAATTTGTATCCCGCAAATCCAAGAGCCGCCAGCACGACGAGGACAGCCGCCAAAATCGGTATCGTGAGGTTGCGCTTCGGCGCCACTACCGGCGTTGCGGCCGAGCCGGAGGGCGCAGCCACGGCGGTTGCGACGGCGCCCGAGGACGAAAACGAAGCACTCTGGCCCGATTCGTGCACGGTCGCGATTGAACCGCTTGCCGAACTCACTCGCCCCGAACTGGTGTCGCGCTTCAGCCGCTTCAAATCCGCGCGCATTTCCGCGGCGCTCTGGTAGCGCAAGTCGCGGTCCTTCTCCATCGCTTTGAAGATCACTTGCTCGAACTCGACCGGCAGGCTGTTATTCAGCCGCACCGGCGCCACGGGATTCTTGTGCAGGATCGCGTCAAAAATCGCGCCCGAGCTTTCTCCCTGGAACGGCAATGCGCCGGTTCCCATCTCGTACAGCACAATCCCAAACGAAAATAAATCCGAGCGCGCATCCAGATCTTTCCCCAGCACTTGTTCTGGAGACATATACGCGACGGTTCCCATCGAAGTGCCGGGGCTGGTCAGTTGCGCCGTGTCAACGCCGACGGTGAGCATGGAGTTGCCGCTGCGGCTCGCCACTTTCGGATTCGCCACCTTCGCCAGCCCGAAATCGAGGATCTTCACATGACCGCGCTTCGTGACGAAAATGTTCGCAGGCTTGATGTCGCGGTGGACGATTCCTTCGCTGTGTGCGGCGTCCAACGCATCCGCCACTTGAATCGCCAGATCCAGCAGGCTATCGAGTTCCATCGAAGGCCCGGCGATCATGTGCTTCAGTGTCCGGCCATCCAGAAATTCCATGGCGATAAACGCTTTTCCATCCGCCTCGCCGATGTCGTAAATCGTGCAGATGTTGGGGTGGTTCAGCGCGGATGCGGCCTGCGCTTCTCTCTGAAAGCGCGCCAGCGACTGGGGATCCTTCGCCACATTATCGGGCAGGAATTTCAGCGCAACGAAACGGTGTAGCCGGGTGTCCTCGGCCTTGTAGACGACGCCCATACCTCCGCCACCGAGACGTTCCACGATGCGGTAATGCGAAAATGTCTGTTCAAGCAGCGGGTCGTTGGCGGGCATGCGCAGCACATATTAGGTCGCGTCTTTAGCCAAGTCAACGAGCACCAGCGGCTGAGTTGCGTGCGATGGTCGAACTACTGCAAGGGGATGCGGTAGATGTTCCGGCGAGTACTCTGGACCGTGTAGGCGTACACGGTCGGGCTTACGGCAGAGTCCACCACGTGCGGAATCTCAGGCGCCGTCGTAGCATTTTTCAAATCGTCGTTCACTGCAATTCCTGTCCTCGGTAACTTCGGCAGTCCCGTATCAGGCGCCACCGGCAGCAAGTAGCTGCCCTGTTTCATCAGGGCAAACGAGATGTACACGAATTTTCCGGAGGTGTCCCAAGTAAGTGAGCAATAGGTGACGCACAGCGTCACAGACGTGCTTCCATCCACGGCAATTGCCGCAACCTCCGCCGCGTGCTCCGGCCCGGGCCCAGGCGCAGCGGCCACGAGCCAGCGGCCGTCCGGCGACGTCGCGAAGGCATCAAGGGCGGGTCGCGGAGATATTCTGCGGCGGTCGGCGCCATTCGCTTTCATGCGGTAGAGAAAATTCGCGTCGCCCTCGATCGCGCGAAAAACAACATCCCCATCGGGCAGGAAGAAGGGAGAATCTTCGATCGCCGTGGCGTGCGAGATGCGCACCGGCGACGTGCGGCGATTCGTCGGCGCCACCCACAGGCTGGAATGTCCGCTCGCATCGTTCGCCGCGAACACGACTTGCTTCCCATCCTTGGAAACCGAGTAGTCCTGCATGAAATAACCGGGCAAAACGCTTTCGGTGTTCCCGCCAGCCAAATCTTTCACTTGCAGTTCGTACCCGGTCGTTTGGCCGTTTCCCGCCAAGTAATAAAGGTTCTTTCCATCGGATGAAAAAGCTGGTTTCAACGCAAAACCTTCGGAGGAAACCTGGTGATCCCCGTCCTTGTCGTGGTACCAGACGGTGCTGTCCTGGGATCCGACAGCGGTGAGCAGCGACTTGCCGTCAGGCGCGAGCGCGATGCCCTCTTGCGAGGTGGGACCGAACGTTAATTGCTCGGGCGTGCCGTCTGGAAAGCGCTGCCGCCATAGGTGATACTGGCCGTCCTTCTGCGCAGTGAGGTACATCCATTCGCCGTCCGGCGACCACGCGCCGGAATTGCATTTGCCGACCGCGGGACCCACGACGCGGACTTCGCCTCCGCCGCTAAACGGCACAACGCGGCACGGAAGCAAGTTGCCCTGACTATCCATCTGCACCACGAGCACCCATTTGCCATCCGGTGAAAGATAAGAATGATGAATCATGCTGCGCTGGCCGGGCGGAACGTACACGTCGCGGCTCGCTCCGCGGCCTTGGTCCGTTGTGACCAGGACCATGTGCAGACCTTCTTTTATTTCGGAAAATAACAAGCGCTTGCCGCTATCGATCCACGTGAGCGAGGAAGCGTTGGGTAGCAGTACGTGCGAGTCGCCGCCCAGCACCGGAACTTCCACCACGTCCCAGGGATCCACGGTGCTGTATGCGACGTTCGAGCCATCTGGAGAAAACGCCGGCCCCAATTTTACCGACGCGTCGTGTGTGAGCTGTACAGGCTCGCCATCCGGCATGAACTTCACATAAATCTGTCCCGGCCCCATGAAGGAACTGTTACCGCGAATGAACGCCAGCATCCTTCCATCCGGCGAGAGAGTCGGATAGACCGCAGAATCCGTGAAAAAGGTAATTTGCTGCCAATCTTTGCTGGCCGGTGGGCTGCTGCGTTGCGAGCGAAACAGAAAAAACGCGCCGCCCAGCGCCGCCAGCACAAAGATTGCCGCTACCACATAAATAATCGTGCGGCGCCCGGCAGGCGCGCGCGTCGCGGGCGAAGTGGCAGTCTGCGGTCCCGGCTCCGGCTGTTTCGTTTGTCCGGCGGGCAATGTGCTCGCTCGACCCGAACTGCTGTCGCGCTTTAATCTTTGCAATTCCGCGCGCAGGTCCGACGCATGCTGGTAACGCAAGTTGCGGTCTTTCTCGAGGGCACGATTGATAATTTCTTCCAGCTTCGCGGGCAAATCCGGATTCAGGCGAACCGGAGCAACCGGCTCGCGATTCAGGATGGAATCGAATATCACTCCGGACGTCTCGCCGCGAAATGGCAGCGCGCCCGTCGCCATCTCATACAACACCACGCCAAAAGAGAAAATGTCCGTGCGCGCGTCCAGCGGCATCCCGCGCACTTGCTCCGGAGACATGTAGGCGACCGTGCCGACCGCACTGCCGGGACTGGTCAAGAATTCTTCGGCAGCTGCTGTGGGCAACGCCGAGACGCCGGGACCTGCGCCGCTCAATTCGCGCTTCGCCAAACCGAAATCGAGAATTTTGGCGTGTCCGCGATCCGTCACAAATATATTTGCGGGTTTGATATCGCGGTGAACGATTCCTTTCGCATGCGCCGCATCCAGCGCATCCGCGATTTCAATGCCCAGTTCCACAATTTGCTCGAGCGGCAGCGGCCTGCCGGAAATCCGCTGGCGCAGGGTCTGCCCCTCCAGAAACTCCATGGCGATGAACTCGCGGCCATCCTGCTCGCCGATGTCGTAAATCGTGCAAATGTTCGGGTGATTGAGCGCGGAGGCCGCTTGCGCTTCGCGGCGGAAGCGCTCGAGTGCGGCCGGATCGTTGGACATTTCGCCGGGCAGGAATTTCAGGCTGACGGCGCGATGCAACCGCGTGTCCTCAGCTTTGTAGACTACGCCCATGCCTCCGCCGCCAAGCTTTTCGGTGATGCGGTAATGCGAAACGGTCTGGCCGAGGAGCGATTGAGGATCTGCCATTGCGTGCTCATCTTAGGTGGCGTGCGAAACCAAGTCAACGAACACAAAGTTCGTTGACACAGCGGTGACACCTGCCGGTCCTTCGCCTTTGATTTTGTAGCAGCGGAGTTCATTCCTTGATCGATGGGAAAAAGTACATCAGTGGTATATGCATCACCGGTGGGCGGGAGGCACGTCAACGAAGGCGCCCCAAAGTGCGCCGCTACAAAGACGTGCGCTTATGGGACGGTGCAGTCGGCTTCGCTTCACTTAGCCTCTGCAACACCCGTCGCGACGTGACACCCGTCAAAACCAGGTGCGCGCCTTATATTGCCGGTATTCGTCGCCGAATGTTGCTTCCAGCACCTTCGCTTCGTTGCGCGCTCGATAAATTTGCAACGGAATCAGAACCACAAAGATCAAGAGCGCGTAGGGCTGGTTGAGATACAACAGGAAACTTGCGACCACCAGACCTCCGAAAACGTAAATAGGGTTGCGGATTCGAGAATACAAGCCGTGCGTAACCAATTTCTGAGCTTTCGCGCGAACCGAGAAGGACGCGCCCAGTTCAATCCGCGCCAACACCAAAAGCGCCAGCGACGGCAGCCCAATCACTGCGCCCGCGATGCGCGTACCATTCCAAGGCAAGCTGCTATAGCTGATCGTCAGCAAGACGACCGCCGCGAGACCAAGAACAAGTGTAATGATGTTCGCCTTCATATTGTCCGCCCTCAACCGATCGTCATGTAGCTTCTAAAAATGAGCGCGATTTCAAACGCTGTTGCAAAAATCGCGAACGCTGCGTGAAATCGCTCGTCCTTGACCTTGATTGCTAGCGCGCACAATAAGATCGAGAGTCCCGTGCGCACGTAATACACGGGACCTAGCGCACGCATATACCCGCCGCCTTTAATCAGCGTGTCGGCGATGTCGGCCACAAACACAACCGTCATCAGGCCGAATATCCATTGCCGCCGCGAGTAGTAATAGGCTTTGAAGCCGTCGTAGTCCGCCATCTCGTCCGGAAAGAGCAGAACACACAACAGAAACAACAGCACGGCATAAATCGCGATGAAGAAATAAAGTGGAAACGTCCAACGCTGGATCGCCGCGAGGCGGTATTCCCACCACCAGAAATTGATCAAATATAGAAATACGAATCCGCCCACAAGAGGTGCACCCAATAGACCCGGTATTGTTTCGGATGCTGGACGATCCGCGCCACCCCGGTCAACAGCCGCGAGATGCCCAGCCCCAGGATGATCGAAAACAAAACGCGCACATGCAGGTACATATCCATGTTTAAGCGCTCGCCTCACACACTCCTGACGCAAGCCCGATTGTTGCACGAATGCGCTATCGAAATATCGTTGCCGTGCGATGCGGGCGACGGAGGGCGCAAGGTGGGTGTCTGACGCAGACCATCCGCCCGGCGAACCACGAATGATCGCATTTCCACTCTCAACGATAAACTTCCGACTTGCGCGGTCCGTCGCGCATAATGGACCCACTGGAGGGTTTGCCTTGGCGCGTAACGTTCGCAGCGTGGGTCTTACACAGGTTTCGGAATGGGACGACGGCGCATTGCGCCGCAAGGACGATTACCTTGCCGCGGAAGAGCCGCTGGAAATACGCGTGGGCGACGAACCGCTTAGCGTAACGATGCGCACGCCGGGGCACGATTTGGAACTTGCCGCGGGATTCGTTTTTACCGAGGGGTTGATACAAACGCGCGGGCAGCTTATTACACTGGAAATCGCAACACCTGAGAACGAGAACGGCTCACAGAAATTGGCGCGCAGCGGTGCGCAGACCAGCGAGAAGAATGGGAACGTAGTGCGAGCGCACGTTTCGCCAGACGCCGCGCCGGACATGGAGAAAATGCGGCGCCATTTTTTCGCGGCTTCAAGTTGCGGAATCTGCGGCAAGGCTTCGATTGACGCGATTCGCGCGCGCGGGCTGGCGGTGCCGAATGCGGATTTCCGGCTCGATGCGGAAATTCTGGTGCGCCTGCCCGAGAAGTTGCGCGCCGCGCAGGATGTGTTTGAGCGCACCGGTGGCTTGCATGCCGCAGCCTTATTCGATGCTGGCGGCGAACTGCTGGTGTTGCGCGAGGACATCGGCCGGCACAACGCCGTGGATAAAGTGATCGGCTGGGCGCTGCTGGAAGATCGCGTACCGCTTGCGGACTGCGTTTTGCTGGTTAGCGGACGCGGCGGGTTTGAAATTGTGCAGAAAGCGATTGTGGCGGGGCTTCCGGTGGTCGCGTCGGTATCCGCACCTTCGAGCCTGGCGGTGCAACTGGCGCGCGAACTGCGGTTGACCCTAATTGGATTTTTGCGCGGCAGACGGTTCGTGATTTATTCAGGGGACGACCGGATCGCGCCCAGCGCATGACGCCCGCGTCGCCTTTGTAGCGGCGCACTTTAGTGCGCCATCGATGCCGCGGCTAAAATCGCTGGCGGTCTAAAGTGTACGGTGCCACGACATCCTTTACAGTAGTTGCCAGGACATCCTTTACACCTGGGTTTAGAGTTTTCGGCTGAGGGAGCCGAAAACGATGCCTTGGAAGAGGGTGCAGGTGGACGAGGAGCGCATGCGTTTTGTGGTGCGGGCGGTGAGCGGCCAGGAACGCATGGCCGCGCTGTGCCGCGAGTTCGGGATTGCGCGGCCGACCGGTTATTTGTGGCGGCAGCGCTATCTGAAAAACAGAAGCTTGGGAGATGTGGTCGAGAGCAGCCGGCGTCCGCAACACAGTCCCGGGCGCACGGCCAGCTGGAAAGAAGAACGGGTGGTGGCCTTGCGGCAGCAGACGGGCTGGGGCGCGAAGAAGTTGCAAGTGCTGCTGCACCAGGAAGAGCAGCTGGATTTGCCAGTGCGCACCATCCACCGCATTTTGGAACGTCACGAACTGCTCGGTGCCGTCAGTCATGGTGCGGCGCTGCAGCGTTTTGCGCGCAGCACGCCGAACGAGTTATGGCAGATGGACACCAAGGGGAAATATCCGCTGCGCGATGGGCAGTGCCACGCGCTTTCGATTCTGGACGATCACAGCCGCTATGCGGTGGGGCTGTATGCGTTGCGGGAACTGAGCACGGCGCAAGCCTATCCCTGCTTGGTGACCACCTTCCGCCGCTATGGCCTGCCGCAGGCCATGCTGATGGATCATGGCTCGTTGTGGTGGGCGACGACCAACGGATGGGGATTGACGCGGCTGTCGCTGCGGCTGATCGAACAAGGGATTCGCTTGTTGTACGGGCGCATCGCGCACCCGCAGACGCAGGGGAAAGTGGAACGCTTTCATCGCACGCTGGGGGAAGCGCTGCGCCATCGCGGAGTGCCGGAAAAGTTTGCGGCTTGGCCGGCGGCGCTGGCGGAATTTCAAAGCAGTTACAACCAGCGGCGTCCGCACGAAGCGCTGGGGATGCAGCGGCCAGCGGATCGCTATCGGCCGAGCGCACGCGCTTATCAGGAACGAGTGCGGCCCTGGGAATATCCGCCGGGCAGCGAGGTGCGGCGCTTGAATGGCGCAGGGTCGCTGAGCGCAGCGGGGCAACGCTGGTTCGTGTGCGCCGCACTGGCCGATCAGCAGGTGTGCGTGGAGCGCTTCGATGGCAAGTTGCTGGTGAGCTATCGGAATATGTACATCCGGGAGATTGATCTGGAGCGTCAGCGGACCAAGCCCTTGGTGGTGGAACGCCACGCTTCCGGCGAGGCCGCTCCGGTCGCCCTACGGGCTCCCTGCGCGGCCTCGCCGGAAGAAAAACCGACGTCCGGAGAGAAAAGCAAAGTGTAAAGGATGTCCTGGCAACCGGTGTAAAGGATGTCGTGGCACTTTACACTAAAGACCGCCGCTACAAAATCCCAAACGCGACTCAATTCACTGTTTTGCGAAAATTTTCCGGCGCGAGTTCGTCGTGGTTTTCGCGCATCATTTCGCGGAACGTTTCGAACAGTTCGGGGTCCCACCAGCCGCGCGTGGCTTCTTCTTCCATCAGATCGAGCGCAACCTGCGGGGAGAAGGCCACTTTGTACGGACGATCGGTGGTGAGCGCGTCGTAAACGTCAGAAATTTGCAGGATGCGGGCCGTGAGCGGAATCTCGTCGCCATGCAACCCATCGGGATAACCGCTGCCATCGTGCTTCTCGTGATGATGGCGAATAATCGGCAGAACCAAGCGAAAAGTTTTCAGCGGAGCGCAGATGCGCTCGCCAACCACGGGATGTTTCTTCATCACCATGATTTCTTCCGAAGTTAATGGACCGGGCTTCAGCAGGATCGAATCTGGCACGACGACTTTGCCGATGTCGTGCACGATCCCCGCGCGGCGCAGCGCTTTGATGTGCTCTTCCGGGACGCCCAGCACCTCGCCCATGCGCGCGGACATTTCCGCCAGGCGCTCGCAGTGCCCGTGCGTGTACGGATCGCGCGCTTCAATGCTGTAAGCGAGGCTGAGCAGAACCGCTTCGGCATTTTCGAGTTCGTCGGTGTATTGCTTCAGCCGCAGCAGAGAGCGCGTGCGCGCGAGCAGTTCGTTCAAGTCAATCGGTTTGCTGAGAAAATCGTCGGCGCCGGCATTGATGCCCATGATGCGGTCTTCCGTGGCCGAAAGGCCCGTGATCAGCACGACGGGAGTGAGGCGCGTTTCCGGCGTGGCTTTGATGTGGCGGCAAACTTCGAAGCCATCCATGCCGGGCATCAGAATATCCAGCAGAATCAGATCGGGGCGAAACGACGCGCACTCGATGATGGCCGTGGGACCGTCACTCGCGTCGCGAACTTCGAAGCCTTCGCGGCGCAGCAGCAGGCCCAGCGCGGTGCGCGCGGCGGCTTCGTCGTCAACGATCAGAATCTTGTCGTGCATAAAAGCGCGTTCAGGCTCCCAGCCAGCTAAGGGAAATCGCAATAGCGAGCTTTTTTTGACGCGGACCGCACGTACCGGGTTGCCAACTGGCAATCGGACCTGTGGGATGGGATACGTTCCGCAATTAAACAAATGTATCGCGTCCGCGAAATTCGAACAACTCTGGAATTGAGGCCTGCTGCGAGGCTGCAAACGATTCTTCCGCTGCGCGTGCGACGGCGGGCCAACGCTGTGCGCGAATACGGCAGCCAGTGATTGCCTCCGCTTCGCTGACTACTCCCGGCGCAGCGTGGCTTCAATCAGACCGTGCGGCTCGTCGGTGGGAAGAAAAACCTGCGCGAGATTATCCATGCCGAAGGGAGAAAGATCCACGAGGTTGAAGTGCTTATTGGGCAGCGACAGGCGGATTTCGCGGACACGCTCGAAGCTTTTCAGCACCGCTTCGCCCATTGCGTAGAGCGTGTGCTGGAGCGATTCGCTGTCGTGCTCGGCAAAAGTTTCGAGAATCGTCTGACAAATGCCGTGCCAATGCTGGCTGAATTCGATTTCGCCGCCTTCGTAAAGCCAATCGGCGTGAATCGAAGTGGAAAGTATGCGGTTGCGATCTTCCTTTAGGGTGGTGTAGGGATCGCGCAAGAACTTGTCGAACGCCGATTTGGTCGTTTTTAGCACGATCAAATCGGCGATGCCGGCGCGAATGGTCGTGCCCTCGCGCGTGCCGCTGAGGGCGGCTGTGCGCTTCTCGCCGCCGCCGCACTGAAACGCGGACGCGTGCGGCTTGCCGCCGATGACGATGCGGTTCCAGATATTTTCTTCCGCTTCGATGCTGACGCGGGAGACCTGCGGGTTGTACGTGAGGAAGTGCTCGATCAGGTGCAGGCAAAAATCTTCGATGGCTTCCACGGGATATTGGCGCGCCAGAACGTACACCGTATTCTTCATTGTATCGGTGGGGAGAATTTTTGAATTGTCGCCCTTGGTGTGCGCGGATTCGAAATCGCCTGCGAAGGAAATCGCGAGCGTCAATTCGCGGATATCGTGGCGGCCATCCTGGCGAACCACGCGCAGCAGGCGAATGCGCGATTTGCCGTAGCTGTTTTCCGCGAGCTTGATCGTCATCCCTCAGCTCCCGCGATAGGTGGAATACCCGTAAGGGCTAAGAAGCAGAGGAATGTGGTAATGGTCCTTCTTGTCGTGAACCTCGAAGACGATTGTGATTTGCGGATAGAGGCTGCGAATCTTGCGCTCCTGAAAATATGGCTGCGTTTCAAAGGTAAGGCGGTAGATGCCTTGCAGCAGCGCGCCGGGCTCAAGAAGATGGCGGAGCCGACCATCGGCATCGGTGGCGCCGCGGCTGATTTCTTTCCACCCCGCGCCCTTCTGAATTTCCAGCGTCACTTGCACGCCCGCGGCGGGGCGTCCGAGAGAAGTATCCAGCACGTGCGTGGTGATTTGGCTCATTGCGCGAGAAGCTTCTCCAGACGCAGCCGCGTGATTTTTTTCTGCTCGTCCGCGGCGATGCGCAATTCAACCTCGGGATCGTTGGCCAAGCGTTCTTGCAGTGATTTCAGGATCTCATCGCTCGTTTTTCCGGCCGCGCAGATCAGGAAGACGTGGCCGAACGTCGCCTGGTATGCCTGATTTGCCGCCGCGAGAACCGCCAGCGTATCGGGCGAAGCTTTCTGGGCGGCGGATTGTTCGCCAGCGGACCAGCGCCGCGCCGTTTCTGATTGCTTCGCAGCGGCTTTCGTCGTTCCGATGGCGGGATGCGCGCGAAATGCTGCCAGCCAATCATAGCGTTTGAGCGATTCCCAGGCGTCGTCCGAAGCGTCGTAGAGACCGGCTGCGTCAACGAAAGGCCGGCGAGCGACCACTTGCTCGACCCATTTTTTCGAGCCGCAGCAATCGTGCAGGGCTTTTGCCGCTTGCGCGCGCGGCATCTGGTTCAATCGCTCAATGCCCGTCAGACGATCGGCGGCGTGCGCGGCGCGGCCGAAAACGCGCAAGCGGCTGACGCCGCCATCTGGAAAAACATTCAAGCGCACGTGCGTGGCTTCGCCCGCTTCGTGAAGTTGCTTCTGAAAAATGTGGCGATGGTTTGCTTTCAGCGGAGTTCGCGAAAGTAGTTGGCGCCAGACCGCTCCTGAAGCGGCGGACGTTAAGCGCGAAATTTCGGCTCTGCTGCCTTCCACGTGACAAACTTCCACCGAGCAACTGTCCGGAAAATTGCCTTTGAAATGCGAGGTGTCAATTTCGAGGCGACGGACTGTACCAGCCATCCCCAGTTTCACGATCACCCAATCATGGCCGGGGCCCCGGCGCCGACGCGTTTCCCAGCCGTCGCTCATCACTCTGGCGCTTCCCGGCATCAGCAGGTTGAACGGCGCGCTATAAAATTGATCGCTGGACGCGACAGGGCGCCCGCCATTTTCAACCGCAGCTAGATCGAATTCGCCTTTGACAATACGCACCGCGTCCGGCACTACCTCTCCATAAAGACGCAGCCTCGCGACGCCACCATCGGGATAAATTTTCAGGCGCATGTGTGTGAAGCGGCCGGAATGCGCGATGGCGAATGGATTTTGCGAATCCCCCTGTAAGTCGGTTTCCGGAAGCAGCTCGGTCCATTTCGCGGTGGCGGCTTGCAGCTTCTTCAATTCCTCCTTGTCCGCAGTCGCACCGCGCAGCTCGCAGCCCTCCAGCGAAAAGCGCGCAGGATAATTCCCGGTGAAAAAGCTGGTGTCCACCACCACGCCGCGCAATACTCCCGGCAAACCCAGCCGGATGATGCACCAATCGCAGCCGGGCGTGCGGCGGCGCCGCGTTTCCCAGCCGTCCATCCAGTGTCCGCGGTCGGTGAACTTCTCCACAAAAATCGGCTTGGACTGCTTTACCAGGCTTTCCTTCGGACCAAAAAATTCGTCGTTAGCGGCAATCACGCGCCCGCCCAGCCGCTCGGCTGCCAGATCTACGAATTGAGTGAAATCATTCATACGGCGCCTCGCAGCAACACCTGGCCGATCGGGCTCGCAGAGAATTCTCCGCGTTCGTAGACCTTTCGGCCGCGCAAGAACGTTGTGACGATCGTTCCTTTCAGTTCGCGCCCTGCATACGGCGTGATTTTGTGCCGGTGCAGCAATTGCGCTGGATCCACGCGAAATCTTTCGTCTGGATTCCAGATCACGAAATCCGCGTCGCAGCCCACCGCTATCGAGCCCTTTTTTCGCTGCAGCCCCGCGAGCTGCGCCGGTCCCGCGCACAGCCACCGCGCAATCCGCGTGACAGCATAGCCGCGCGACCTTGCTTCCGTCCAGACGGCAGGCAAGCTGAGTTGCAAAGATGCGATGCCGCCCCACGCTCGCAGGAAATCGCCTTCGTCGGGCAGCTTCATCGCGGGAGGACAAGGAGAATGATCGGTGGCGATAAAATCAATCGTGCCGCCGGCCAGGCCCTCCCATAATTTTTCGCGATTTTGGCGCTCGCGGATCGGCGGCGCGCATTTAAATTCCGTGGCGCCATCCGCAATTTCCTCGGCAGCGAATGTCAAATAATGTGGACACGTTTCGACGCTGACCTTCGCTCCCTCATTTCGCGCGTGCTGCAAAACGGGAATCGCATCGGACGATGATAAGTGAACGATGTGAATTCGCGCGTCAAGTTCACGGCTCAGATGCAGCAACAGAGCGATCGCTTCGTTTTCCGCATCGCGCGGCCGGGATGCGAGCCACGCCCCATAGCGGCGCGACGATGCGCTCTTCGGAAGACTGGCGACGGCTTTTTCGATCGGTTCCGGCATCTCCGCGTGCGCCAGCAACGGCGCGCCGAGGGCGCCAAGTTGCGGCAACGCGGCGCGCAGATCTTCTTTCGTCACGTGCTCGAATTCCGGAACGCCACTCGGAACGAGGAAACATTTGAAACCGAACACACCCGCTTCCCACAGCGGCCGCAGTTCAGCGACATTCCCGGGAACCACGCCACCCCAAAATCCCGCGTCCACCCAAAGTTTTCCCGCCGCAGCCGCCAACTTTTCGCGAAACGCCGCGGCCGAAGTAGTTGCCGGAATACTGTTGAGCGGCATTTCGATGAGCGTGGTGACGCCGCCAGCGGCCGCGGCGCGCGTGGCGCTGGAAAAACCTTCCCACTCGGTGCGGCCGGGCTCGTTGATATGCACGTGCGTATCGACAATTCCCGGCATCACCACCAGGTCGCCCGCTTCATGGATTGCAACTCCGGCGGGGACGTTGTTGAATTCGGTGAGCGCCGTTATTACGCCGCTACGGACGTGAACGGCTGCCGCGCGTTCGCCTTCTGGAATGATGACGCGCGTGCCGCGGACGACTAGATCATCGGTTGCGCCGGTCGCCGCCGTCGAATTAAGCGAAGGATCCGGAGACTTCGTCATCTGCGCTCAGCCTGCCAGACTTTCGATGAATTCAGCGAGTAAGTTTCGCGCCACCGCGCGGCGATAGCGTGAGGTGGACCGAATGTCGTCAATCGGCGCGATTTCATTGGCCAAGGCGTCCTGTGCTGATTTTACGAGTTCCGAGTCCAGCTGCCGGCCGCGCAGCGCTTCCTCTGCGCGTGTCGCGCGGAGCACCGTGGGTGCCACGCTGCCGAGAGCGATTCGCACATCGGCGATTTTGCCCGCTTCCACGCGCGCTGCCGCAGCAAAACATATTTTCGAAATTGCCTGTGCGCGCCGCGGGCCCACTTTGCGGAAATATTGTTTCCAGGGCTGCTTGTTGCGCGGCAGACGAAACCGGCGAATCAGTTCGTCCGGCCACAAATCCATCTGCTTATAGCCGGAATGAAAGCTGTGGTAAGGAATCCAGCGCGCGCTATTCGCGGAAACGATTTCGATTTCCGTGTCGTACACGAGCAACGCCGGCGGCGAATCGGCGGCAGGCGAAGCATTGGCGATGTTGCCGCCCAGCGTCCCACGATTCTGCGTGGCAATGCTGCCGGTTTCGGCGGCAGCGCGGCAGAGCAGCGGAAATTCGCGTGCAAGGATTTCGTGCCGGCGAACTTCGGTGTACGTCGTCAACGCACCTATCTCTAGATAATCGGAGTTCGCGGTAATGCCGCGCAATTCCGCTAAATTCCAAATGTTCAGAAACTTTTTGTGCGGTAGCTTCCCTGCTTCAAGCAAAACCATCAGGTCCGTGCCGCCGGCAATGGGCTTCCAGATGCCCGGCTCCTTCGCCATGCGGTCGAGCGCGGCGGCGAGGTCGGGCGGCGTCTCCATGTAGTAAGCCAGGAGAAACGCCCTCACGCGCCGGTCCTCAAGTGCGACTCCGTAGATCCGGAATCGCGCATCGCTTCGACCACCGATTTGAAAATCTTCGTGTAGCCTGTGCAGCGGCAGAGATTACCGGCGAGGCCTTCGCGAATTTCCGCGTCATTCGGCTGCGGGGTGCGCGCGAGAAGATTTACGACTGCGAGAATCATTCCCGGCGTACAGATGCCACATTGCGCGCCGCCGTACGTGAGAAATGCCTGCTGCACGGCGTGCAGCGTTCCACTGCCCGCGTCCGCGATCCCTTCGATCGTGCGTATTTTTGTGTCTCGCGCTTGCAGCGCCGGGATCAGGCAGCTGTTCACAAGCGCGCCATCCATTTCCACCGCGCATGCGCCGCATTCGCCTTCGCCGCAGCCTTCTTTTGCGCCGGTGAGTTTCAATTGTTCGCGGAGGACGTCGAGGAGGCGCGCCATGGGGTATGCGTCGAACGTCACCGGCTTGCCGTTCACTTCACACGCGATGGATACTTTGCGCGGCGCGTCAGGCATGCGCGCCTTCCGGAATCTTGGCAGGCGTTTTGCGCGGCAGCGCGGCGAGCAATTCGAGCAGGGTTTCGGGCGTGATCGGAATTTTACGGATATCCACGCCAGTCGCATGCGCAACCGCGTTGGCAATCGCAGGAGCTGTGCCATCGAGCGGCAATTCGCCGATGCCCTTCGCGCCGGCCGGGCCGCGTTCGTACGGAATTTCTTCGAAGTAAACGCGAATGGGAGGCAGATCCATCGAAGTGGGCATCACGTAATTGGTCATCTGCGCGTTGACCATGCGGCCTTCCTGCCACACTACATTTTCGTAGAGCGCGAAGCCGATGCCTTGCGCAACGCCCCCTTCGATTTGTCCCGCCGCGAGAACGGGATTGATTACCTTGCCGACTTCCTGCACCGCGACGAAACCTTCGACGCGAACTTCGGCGGTGCGCGTGTCCACGGAAACTTCGGCGACGTAAACAGCCCACGCGTAAGCGCCGTAGGCGTCGCCGCGATAATTCTCATCGTCCCAATGAAGATCGTGCGGATGCTCATACTTGATGAAAGATCTCAGCGGGCCGTGCGCGTCAATATATTTTGCGCAGGCTTGCGCGAAATCCGCCGCGCTGTGGCCCGCGTGGCCGCCATCGCCCGGTTGCAGCGCGCCGCTATCGAGCAGCGTTTTCTTCAGGGCCAGCGCCGCGGATTCCACCAGCTTGCCGACGATCATCGCCGTGCGCGACGCAACGGTAGGCCCGCTATTGGGCACTAGCGCAGTATCGGGCTGCATGATCTTGATTTGATCGCAATCGAGGCCCAGAGCATCCGCGGCGATCTGCGAAAAAATCGTATTGGTGCCCTGCCCCATTTCGGTGCTGCCAGCGAGGACGCGCACCGTGCCGTCGCGCAGCGCTTCCATCGCAACTTCAGAAGCAAGATACTCTTCGCCAGAACCTGTGAACCCGGCGCCGTGCAAAAACGAAGCGAAGCCGATGCCCTTCTTGATCGTCGTGTTGGCGCGGGCGTTCTCCTCCACGAATCGTTTGTGCTTGGCGTGGTAATCGCTGAACGCAAACGCGCGATCGAGCAGCGCGCCCATGTCCACTTTTTCTTTCACCACCTGGCTGACGGCCAGCGTATCGCCCCGGCTAATGAAATTGCGCCGCCGCAATTCATCGGGCGTGATGCCGACTGCAGCGGCGACGCGATCGAGGTGCCGCTCGAGCGCAAAGACGCTTTGCGGCGCGCCGAATCCGCGGAAAGCGCCGTGCGGCGGAGCATTGGTAGCGACGGCGCGGCTGCGAATGCGCACGTTGGGGCATTGATACGGGCCAGCGGCGTGAATCGTGCCGCGGGAAAGCACCACGGGCGAAAGAGTCTGGTACGCGCCGCCGTCAATCGCGAAATCAATCTCCATCGCCAGGAGCTTGCCGTCGCGCGTCACGGCGGTGCGATGGCGCGTTTTCGACGGATGGCGCTTGGTGGTTGCAACCATGTCTTCGGCGCGGTCGTAGATTATTTTTACCGGGCGGCCGGATTTTTGCGCAAGCAGCGCGGCATGCGCGGCGATCATCGAGGGATATTCTTCTTTGCCGCCGAAACCGCCGCCGGTTTCTGTCTGAATCACGCGCACGCGGTCCTTGGGTAAACCGAACAACCGCACCAGCGCTTTGTGCACGTAGTAAGGGCATTGCAGCGAGCCCCAGACCGTTACGCCGTCGGCGTCGTTCACTTGCGCGATTACGCCCTGCGGCTCGATGTAGAGCTGTTCCTGCGCGCCGGTTGCGTATTCACCCGCGACGATGATATCGGCGCTGGCCCAGGCTTTGTCCACGTCGCCTTTTTCCACGCGGAAGGTTTTGAAAATATTGTCGCTGCGCCAGATGATTTCCTTGCGCGCCAGAGAATCGCCGATCGAAAAAATCGCGGGCAGCGGTTCGATTTCGATGCGCACATTGCGGCGCGCTTCTTCGAGCAGGTACTTATCGTGGTGAGCGAGCAGGACGACGGGTTCTTCACAGTGGTTGACGAATTCGTCGGCGAGGCACGGCTGATCTTCAATCAGCAGCGCGACGCAATTTTTGCCGCAGATATCGCGCGCGGTGACGATCGTGAATTCGTTCCAGGGAATATCGCCCTCGTAACGAATCTCGCCAATGCGGCCGCGCGGCGCCGGGCTGCGCACGGTAACGCCGTGGAGGATGCCGGGAAAAACGAGGTCGTCAACGTAGCGCGCACACCCGGTGACTTTTTCGCGCCCTTCCTTGCGAGGCACCGATTTTCCGATACTACGCGTTTCCACCGAAAGCCGCCTTAATAGCGGATTTTATCCTCTTTCTCCTGCCAGGCGCGGAATGCGGCCAGCGCGCCGTCCTGCACGAGTTGGATCATGGGAATCTGGCGCTCGGGATGCGGGCGGCTGATTTCCTGGTAGATGAAAGCGTCGTCGAATCCGGCGCGCGCGGCATCCGCCGCGGAATTTGCATAATAAACGCGCGTGGGACGGGCCCAGTAAATCGCGCCGAGACACATCGGGCACGGCTCGCAGCTGGTGTAAATCTCGCAACCCTGCAAATCGAAAGACTTCAGCTTGCGGCAAGCTTCGCGAATGGCGACGACTTCGGCGTGGGCAGTGGGATCGTTCGTCGCGGTCACTTCGTTCGCGCCTTCGGCGATGATTGCGCCATCTTTCACCACGACCGCGGCGAATGGACCGCCGCCTCGCTGCTGGACGTTCTCCAGCGATAGCGCGATAGCACGAGCCATGAAAGCGTTCGGCGTGGTAGTCATTCGGGTCCCGAGTGCAACCACCCGGTGGATGCGATGCGAAAGATTGTAACGCAGGCTCTGCCGGGAGGCCGCGGAATGTGATTCCTTTATACCCAGGCACTTGTCAGTCGTTAACTCTTATCGTTCTTAGCGACTTCGATTCTTATCCGTGTTCATCTGCGTTCATTTGTGTCGCAGTTGCAATTTCCAGAGCCGGCAAATATCCCGCCGCGAAGGAGCGTTCTTTGCGCCGCCAGAAATACAGCAGCGCGCTACCGATCAAAATCAGCGCGACGGAAAGCCCCGCCCACATTCCAGGCGCGCCCCAGCCGACGCGGAAGCAGAGATACGCGCCGAGCGGCAGTCCGATGAACCAGTAGAAGAACAGATGGCACAACATCGGAGTGCGCGTATCGCCCGCGCCGCGCAAAGCGCCGGTGGCCACCGTTTGCATGCCGTCGAAAAGTTGAAAAAACGCGGCGACGAAAAGCAGCGCGCTGGCCGCGGGAATCAATTCAGCATCCGGCGTGTAAATGCGCACAATCTCGCCCGGTATTAGAAAGAGCGCAATCGCCATGCAGCCCATGAAACTCGTCCCCAGCAGCAACGCAGTCCAACCGGCACGACTCGCAGCGTGCGCGTCGCGGCGGCCGAGCGCCTGGCCGACACGCACAGCGGCAGCGGCGCTGATCCCGAGCGGCACCATATACGTAAGGCTGACGGTGTTGAGCGCGACCTGGTGACTCGCGAGCGGCACCGCACCCAGCCTGCCGATCAGCGCCGTCGCCACGGCAAACACGCCAACTTCCATCCCAAATTGCGTGGCAGCGGGCAGCCCCAGATACACCAGCCGCCAAACGCGCGTAAAATTCGGCAAGCGCGCGGCATTGCGCAATCCGGTTTTATTGCGATGATCGTAATAGAGCGCATACGCGAGCAGCACGAGCATCATGTACGTGCGCGCGAAGCAAGTGGACCAGCCCGATCCGACCGTGCCCATCGCGCGAAAACCAAGATGGCCGTAAACCAATGCCCAATTCCCCGCCAAGTTCACGAGGTTCGCCGATACAAGGGCGAACATCACAGGCTTCGCCATATTCATGCCTTGCAGATAGCGGCGGAAAACGAAATAGAGCAGCAGCGGCAGCGTGCCCCAATTGAGCGCGTGTAAATAAGGGATTGCTTGCTGCAACACCGACGCCGGAATATCGAGCGAGCGCAAGAGCGGCGCGAACAGCCAGATCACTCCCATCAGCACCGGAGTGATGCCCAAACTGAGATACACCCCGTTGACCAGCGAGCGGTGGCAATCTTCCACGTCACCCGCGCCGTAGGAATGCGAAACCAGCGTATCGAGGCCGAGCATCAAGCCCGTGCCAAAGATCGCCGCAGAATTAAAAAGAATGCTGCCCAGGCTGACGGCGCCAATCGCCACCGCGCTATCGTGTTGGCGCCCGACCATCATGGTGTCCACGATGGCCATGGTCATCCAGCCCAGCTCGGCGAGGACCAGCGGCAGCGCCAGGTGAATCATGGGGCGCGCCTCTTCCGCGATGTAATGTAAAAACAGCCGCTTAATCATGAAAACACAATCCTGGCGACGCGAAAGAGTCCACTTCGGGCAGGCTCTGCAGATTCAAAGCACGCAGTGGCAATCCTATGCACCACGAGTTTATACTTTTATGGCTTTGGCGTCTCCCGATTGCGAAAGCGCATAATAGACTGCGCTCTAACCGTTGCGTGCAAGCGCGCCATCGCAACCCCAGCCTCGAGAACGATCCAATTACGGATGCTCACGCGCATCCGCACGCAAGGGACAGCCAGGAGGAATTTATGCCAGCAAAAGAAAAGCGCGTCGTATTGCCGGGCAGCGAACGCGCGGCGATGCCGGGCGCCACGAAAGTTGGTCCGGCAGACCCCAAAGCCCAAATCCAGGTGACGGTCTTCCTGCGGCGCGGAACTCCGCTGAAGAAAACTTCGCTCGCGCAGCGTCCGCGCCTCACCCGCGCGCAATTCGCAGCGGCGCATGGCGCAAGCCTGAGCGACATCAAGAAAATCCGCGCGTTCGCGAAAGAATATGGTTTGAAGGTGCTGGAAGAAAGCGCGGCGCGGCGTTCCGTGATTCTCGGGGGCACCGTTGACGCGTTCTCGCGCGCCTTCGGCGTCGAATTGAACCGCTACCAACACCCTGGCGGCACTTGCCGCATGCGCACCGGAACGATTCAGATTCCCGCGCAACTGGCGGGGATTATCGAAGGCGTGTTTGGCCTCGACAATCGTCCGCAGGCCAAGGCGCACTTTCGTATACGACAAAATAATCCGAACGCCGTGAGCGCCCAGGCCGCTGCAGGTTCGTTCACCGCGTTGCAAGTGGCGCAGGCCTACAACTTCCCTGCCAACACCGACGGCACGGGACAAACGATCGGAATCGTGGAATTAGGCGGAGGCTATCGCGCGGCCGATCTCACCACATATTTCAAGAACCTCGGCATCACCGCGCCCAAAGTCACCGCGGTTAGCGTGGATGGCGGCACGAATTCACCGACCGGCAGCGCCAGCGGACCCGACGGCGAAGTGGAACTCGATATCGAAGTGGCCGGAGCGGTTGCGCCCGGCGCGCAGATCGCGATGTATTTCACTCCCAACACCGATCAAGGCTTTCTCGACGCGCTCACTACCGCGGTCCATGATACGACGCTGAAACCCTCGGTGGTTTCCATCAGCTGGGGCGGTCCGGAAAGTTCCTGGACGCAGCAGGCGCTCAACGCGTTCAGTTCGGCGTGCGAAGACGCTTCGACCATTGGCGTCACCGTGCTGGCTGCTTCGGGCGACGACGGCTCGAGTGACGGCGTTACCAGCGGCACGCCCACCGTGGATTTTCCGGCATCGAGTCCCTTCGTGCTTGGTTGCGGCGGCACGCGCCTCGCGATTTCGGGCGGCTCGATTTCAAGCGAACAAGCCTGGAACGAATTGTCCGCGGGGGAAGGCGCGACCGGCGGGGGCGTCAGCGAAGTTTTTGCGCTGCCGACTTTCCAGCAATCCGCAAGCGTGCCGAAGGCGCCGAATGGATTCGTCGGCCGCGGCGTGCCCGATGTGGCCGGCGACGCCGATCCGGAAAGTGGCTACAACGTACTCGTTGATGGAGATCAGACCGTGATCGGCGGAACCAGCGCGGTCGCGCCGCTATGGGCTGGCCTGCTCGCGCGCATCAATCAATCGCTGGGAACGAGTGTGGGTTATCTGAATCCGACGCTCTATGCCACCCGCGTTGAAAGTTCGCTGCACGATATCACCAGCGGCAACAACGGCAGCTACTCGGCCGGGCCGGGTTGGGATCCTTGCACGGGGCTTGGCACGCCGAATGGAGCAGCGTTGCTGGCGGCGCTCGCGGCGCAAAGCACAAAGCCGGCGAAACAAAATGCCCCAGCCACGCGCGCGACAAAATCCGTAAAAAACAAGCCGGCGCGCGCAAAGCGAAAGAAAAAATCCTCATCCAAACGAAAAAGTAAGCTGTCATGACCGGGTCGGTGCTTGCGGCGCCCCAGCTTGAGACAGGACCGCGACGGTGCAAGGGTGCTAGTAGCTCGTCTTCGAGGGACTTTCGTTGAGCTCGTCCCAAACGGCCCAACTCATCCCCGCGATCGCTCCGGTGAATATCAAATAGAAGATCAATTTCTTGCGCCGGCGCTTGCGCGGCTGTATGACTTGCGCGTTATTGGACTGCGAGTCCTGAGGCGCGGCATCGGCCGTGGGCGCAACCGCCGCGGGTTCCAAATCCATCGTCACGCGATAGGATTTTCCGGCGGGAATGGTGTGCAGCTCGCCTTCGTTATCAAGGACCAGCGTTCCACGATACGCCGAAATCACGACTTCCACCGGACTGGTGATGGTCACTTGGCCGTAGGACGGCACTCCATCCGCGGCGCGCAGAATCCCTTCGGGGATTTCGAGTTCGATTTTATCCGCGCCGTTCGAAGCAAAGCCTACCGTACCGTGCGCAACCACCGCGTGCACGATCGTGGCATTTTGCGCCAACGTAGCGGCGCTCGATGCCAGCAGGTAGAGCTGGCTGGTGCCGAGCTTGAGGCGCAGCGTGCCGCCCGTGTCGGTTTCGACGGTGTCGCCGGGATAAACCGTTGTGCCGACGGCGAGCTTGGCGCTGTCCACGCTTGCTTGCTGCGCTTGCAGGACCAAGCCCAGCGGCTTTTCATTCGCCGCAAATCCGGGAATGTCCAACAGGCCAATCACCAACACCACGACCAGGCAAGAGCGCGCAATCAATCGCAAAGGATCCTCCGAGAGGGTACGAATTCAACGTAGGCGCTCGCGCAAAAACCGTCAACGAACAAGGCTTGCACTGCTACGTAGGAATTAACGCTGTAGTGGACGTGTAGTGGAATTACGGGCGAGATTTAAGCGAAAGCAGGTCCACCGCAGAGACGCTGAGGACGCAGAGAAAGCGAACGCGTGCTCCGCTATGCCGGAGCACAAAAGCGTTTGTCATCCCGAACGAAGCGCGTCGTTGGCGTCCCGCTCATTCTCGCGGGATGAGGGATCTCTCTTCGGTTTTTTTTGCCTTCCCTCATCTTTCACTGCATGAACGCCTCTTCCGAGTAGTATAGTTTTTGGTCCTGGGGAGGGCTGTAAATGTCATTCTGCCGGCGCGTTGCCGCACTTAGTTCGGTCATCATTTTTATCGCGATAATGAGCGCGGCCGCACCTGCGCAGAATGCGCCGGCGACGCAGACAACCGCGAACGCGACCGAGCCGCAATTCAATCCGCGTATGTATCAGGATCTACGGTGGCGCTGCATCGGGCCGTTTCGCGGAGGACGCACGGTCGCTGCCACGGGCGTTCCCGGCAAGCCAGATCTTTTTTATATCGGCGTGAATAACGGCGGCGTGTGGAAGAGCACGGACGCCGGCCGCACCTGGATTCCGATTTTCGATAAAGAACCGACGGGTTCGATCGGCGCGCTGGCGGTCGCTCCTTCGAATCCCGACGTCATTTACGTGGGCAGCGGCGAAGGTTTGCGCCGCCCCGATCTTTCCACCGGCGACGGAATTTATCGCTCCGCGGACGGCGGAAATACCTGGACGCATCTGGGATTACGCGATGGCCAGCAAATCACGAACATTCTGGTGGACCCGCACGATCCCAATCGCGTTTTCGTCGCGGTGCTGGGACATCCCTACGGGCCGAACGCCGAGCGCGGCGTCTTTCGTTCGACTGACGGCGGGCAAACCTGGCAGAAAGTTTTATACAAAGACGAGAACACCGGCGCGACCGACCTGGCGTTCGATCCGACTAATCCGCAAATCCTCTACACCGATTTGTGGAATTCGCGGCGCCCGCCGTGGACCACCGGCGGCCCAATCGAAGGCCACACCGGCGGGCTTTTCAAATCCACGGACGGCGGCGACACCTGGAAGCGGCTAACCAACGGCTTGCCGACAAACGAGCAAGGGCTTGGCCGCATCGGAATTGGCATTGCGCCCAACGATCCGAATCGGCTTTACGCGCTGGTGGACGCGCAGCCGGAAGTTGGCGGCCTATATCGCTCGGACGACGCCGGCGAAAGCTGGCAGCGCGTGAATCACGAAGAGCGTATCTGGGGGCGCGGCTTCGATTTCGCGTGGGTGCGCGTCGCGCCCGATAATCACGACGAAATTTACATCTGCAACACTTCCACGTACCGCTCGATGGATGGCGGCGTGACATTCACCGCGATCAAGGGCGCTCCTGGCGGCGATGACTATCACACCGTCTGGATCAATCCAGAAAATCCGCAGATCATTTTGCTTGCGAGCGACCAAGGCGCGACGATCAGCGTGAACGGCGGCGTCACGTGGAGTTCCTGGTACAACCAGCCGACCGCGCAGTTCTATCACGTCATCACCGACAATCAATTTCCCTACTGGGTTTACGGCGGGCAGCAGGAAAGCGGCTCGGCGGGCACCGCGAGCCGCAGCGACTGGGGCGAAATCACGTTCCGCGATTGGCATCCGGTGGGAACGGAAGAATATGGATACGTCGCGCCGGATCCGTTGCATCCGAATCTGATTTACGGCGGCAAGGTCACGCGGTTCGACATGACTACCGGGCAAACGCAGGACGTTTCGCCCGTGATTTTGCGCACCGCGAAATACCGCTTCAATCGCACCGCGCCGCTGATTTTCTCGCCGGCCGCGCCGCACACTTTGTATCTCGGCTCGAATGTCTTATTCATGACCAACGATGCAGGGCACAGCTGGCAAATCGTCAGCCCCGATTTGACGCGCGAAGATCCCGGCGTACCCGCGAACCTGGGCGATCTGGCCGGGAACGATTCTGCGACAAGCAAACATCGCGGCGTGATTTATTCGCTCGCACCTTCGCCGCTCGACGCGAATCTGATTTGGGCGGGCACCGACGATGGTTTGATATGGATCACGCGCGACGCCGGGCAGAACTGGCACGACATCACTCCCACGGAGTTGACGCCCTGGAGCAAAGTGGCGCAGCTGGACGCTTCGCATTTCGATCAGAATACGGTCTACGCGGCGGTGAATCGTTTTCGGCTCGATGACTTGCATCCTTACATCTATCGCACACACGACGGCGGGCAGACCTGGCAGAAAATCACGAATGGCTTGCCGGATGATTCTCCCGTGAACGTGGTGCGCGAAGATCCGGTGCGGCAGGGCTTGCTTTTCGCGGGCACCGAAAACGCCGTGTACGTTTCATTCAATGACGGCGATTCGTGGCAGTCGCTGCAACTGAATTTGCCGGCCAGTTCGATGCGCGATCTGGTGATCCACGGAAACGATTTGGTGGTGGGTACGCACGGGCGCTCGTTCTGGATTTTGGACGACATCACGCCGCTGCGGCAGCTCAGCGCGCAGGTCGTGGCTTCCAGCGCATTTTTGTTCAAGCCTGGGCTTGCGTATCGCGTACGGCGCAACGTGAATACCGATACGCCATTGCCGCCGGAAGAGCCGGCCGGTAAAAATCCTCCGGACGGCGCGATTTTCGATTACTACCTGCAAGCGGCCGCGCCCGGGCCCGTTACGCTGCAGATTATTGACGGCGGCGGGCACGTGCTGCGCAGCTTTGCGAGCACGGATAAACCGGAAGTCACGATGGAACAGCTCGGCAAAGAATTGAACGTGCCGCTTTACTGGATTCGTCCGCCGCAGATTCTTTCGGCGGCGGAGGGATCCCACCGGCTTGTGTGGGATTTGCGGATTACGCCTCCAGGCTCGGTGCGGCACGAATATCCGATTTCGGCTATCGTGCATGACACGCCGCGCTATCCTCTTGGGCCCTCGATCCTACCCGGCAATTACACGGTGAAACTTTCTGCCGGCGGACAAAATTACACGCAACCATTGGTGGTGAAGATGGATCCCCGCGTGAGTACGCCCGCTGATGAATTGCTACAGCAATTCGAGCTGGGTTCGCGGATTTGCGACGCGATGAACACCACTTACACGGACCTGGGGATGGTTCGGGCACTGCGCGCGCAATTGAGAGATTTGGGGCGGCAGGCGCCGAAAGGTGAAATTACAGATGCGATTTCGGCGCTCGATCAAAAAGCCGCAGCGCTCGAGGGAAAAGCCCAGGGTTTCGGCCCGGCCGCCAGCCAGGATAGCTTCGCGCAATTGAATGGGCAATTCGGCCACTTGCTCGACGTGGTGGACGGCGCCGATGCCGCGCCCACGCAAACAGCGCAAGACGCTTTTGCGGATCGCCAGAAAGCACTAGCCGCCGTGGTCGCCATGTGGGACGACATTCGCGCGCACGCGATTCCGTCGCTGAACGATCTGTTGCTCCGCGCCAAGCTCCCAACAATCAATTTGGAGAAACCGCTGGAACCCGAGTCGAACGACGCGGGTGACGACGAACCGTAGACGCCCGATAGCGCCGGCCCGCCTGTCGGCAGACACGCGTCTCGCCGGCGTCAGAGTGCCGCAATTTCGCAGCGTAGGGGCGGGTCTCAGACCCGCCCGCACACAGCTCCGGTTACACGACCGACGGGCTCAGATCTTGTCGATTTTCGCCGCTAAAATAAAATCGCTCTCGGTCAGGCCGTTAATCTTGTGCGTCCAGGTCGTAACTTCCGCCTTGCCCCATGCCAGCAAAATGTCCGGGTGATGACCCTGCTCTTCTGCGATTGCGCCCACTTTATTGACGAACGCCAGCGCCTGACGAAAATCGGAAAAAGTAAACGTACGAATCAGGTGGTGCCCGTCCACGACCTTCCATTGCGGCACTTGTTTCGCCAGATTGTCCAGATCTTTCCCAGACAGCGGCGGGACTCCGCCTTTGCACGGTACGCAGGTCTTGCTCGCAAGATCGCTCATGAATGTAAACCTCCTCGCAATGAATGCCGCTCCCGATTCTACAGGAACCGGCCTTCGGCGGCTTACCGGCAGCCGAGGCGCGCGAAGAATCTCGCGGTGTAAGTCCCGAACCTCTTCTGCTATCCTCTTGCGCACGAAAGCTTGCCCGTGACCGTTCAAGCGCCAACTTGTGAGGGATAAAAATGCCCGATGAAATCAGCGAATTGAAAGAACGCGCCGAAAGCGGCGAGCACGAACACAGCCTCGCGCCCGTCACCTTGACCATGGCCGTGCTGGCGGTGCTGGTCGCCGCCGTCACATTGCTGGGGCACCGCGCGCACACCGAGGAAATCATTCTGCAGACGCGCTCGGCCGATCAATGGGCCTACTACCAGGCCAAGGAAATCCGCAGGCGCAATTACGAGCTTTTTCTCGACGAGCTTTCGGTCTTCTCGCTGCAAGATGCGAAGCAGATGGAAACGGTCAAGGAGAAATACGCCAAAGAGATCGAGCGCTATACCGACGAATTGAAGGAAATCGAGGCGGAAGCCAAAAAGGCCGAAGCCGAAGTGAAAGTCGAAGAGGCTCGCGCGGACCGTTTCGATCTGGCGGAAGTACTGCTGGAGGCCGCGCTGGTGATTTCATCCATCACGCTGCTGACGCGCAAGAAGCTTTTCTGGGTATTCGGGATCGTGCTGTCGCTCACCGGAATCATCATCGGCGTCACCGGCCTGCTGATTCATTAGCGCGTAATTGCTAAGGCGACACCCGCCGCAGCGCGGAAGGTTTGGTAGCGGCGGTCTTTAGACGCGTCGTTTGCGTCACAGATGAATTTGCGGGACCGCCATCGGTTGCCACGGCAACACGATGGCGCACTAAAGTGCGCCGTTACAAAGGCGCGTGGTGCGAGCGGGTCCACCGAATCATCGTTGCCGCGCGGCAGCCGAATGGGCCTCCAAATATTGCCGGACGAACCCGCCGAACGCCTTCTCCAATTTCAACGTAACCGGTCCCGGCGCGGAAGCAATCTTGTGGCCGGCAATTTCGCTTACTCCCAACATGCTGCGATTGGTCGAAGAAATGAAAACCTCATCGGCCGCGTACAAATCCTCGGGCCGCAGCGTTCGCTCCTCCACCGGCGCACTCACCGACGCGCCGATTTCCAGCAACACGCTGCGCGTGATCCCTTGCAGGCATCCCGCCGACGCCGGAGGCGTCGTGACGCGCCCGCCCTTCACGCAAAAAATATTCGCGGCGGTACATTCCGCCACTTCCCCGCGCTCATTGAGCAGCACCACTTCATCGAACCCGGCTTGCTGCGCTTCGTAATAATTCCAGACGTTATCCAGCCACGAAAGCACCTTCACACCGGCCAAGGGAGATGCCGCATAGCGCCCGTGTTCACGCAAACCGAGGCGCGCCGGTTCGCGATACGAAGGCAGATCGGCGGAACACAATATCAAATCCACACGCGGAAAATTTTCGTCGCTGCGCCAGAAGCCAACCTGGTTGTAGACCACGTAGACGCGCGCCGCGCCTTCGCTCACTTTATTCGCACGCAACATTTCGTGAAGTTGCCCGCGGACCACGCTTTCCTGGAAGGGAAACGGGCAATGCGTGCGCTCCGCATCACGCTCGAGGCGCTTCCAATGCCGCTCGAAGGCAAACGGAATGCCTTCGTAGATCCGCGCGGTGGTGAAAAGTCCCCAGCCATTCAGCAAGCCGGCTTGTCCCGGCGAAAGCCTCACCTCTTCAATCGGCTGCACCCGATCATTATGAAAAACGAAACGATGAATCATCCTGCCTCCCTGCAAGCGCCCCTATATGCAGAATATTCTAACGCAGAAGGCGCGCGTCCCGAGTATCAGACGAGGCCCGCGCACATCCAGTGTCGCGACGCCTCCAGCACAACAAAATCACTACGTGCGAGCGTCCCTGCCTGGCTGAATTCCCGGTCAGGGCGCGCATCCTCCGAGAAAACCGCAAGCAAACGCCGCTCACGCCCCGCAATCTTTGGCCGATTAATTGCTATTCAACTCTATTGACACCAGAGAGTTCTACGCCTAGATTGTTGCTGTACGTAAAGGAGGGATGATATGCGAAATATCGCTAAGTCCTGCCTTATAGCCATTTTAATTGCAGCCATCATAAATATTCCGGCCTTCGCAGCGGACGAAAAGCCACTCGGCTTGGTCACTCAAGCGCTGTCTGCTCATTTGGGCGATGCGGCCGTCGCGATCGGCACCACGGTGTACCCCGGCGATACAATCGCCACCGAAGTAGGCGGTACAGCTCGCCTGAAAATTGGCGGCGGGCAGATTTATCTGCTCTCTTCCAGCGCGGCCACTCTCTCGCAAAGTTCCAATGCGGTGCATGCCGTCGTCGCTCGCGGCACTGTCGGCTTTTCATCCAACGGAACGGACCAACTTGCACTGGAAATCCCAGAAGGGATTTTGCGCGCTGCGGATGGTGTACCGTCCTACGGGCAGGTTACGATCATTAGTCCGCTGGAAGTGGTGATCTCGGCGTACCGCGGCACGCTGGTTCTGGATAATGACGGCGAACTGCACACGATTGCCGAAGGCAAATCCTATCGCGTAACCATGGACTTCCAGCCGGCCGCCGCCGAACCGCAAGGTCCCGCCGGAGCACCCACAAACACCAAGATCACCTACCCCAAACACCGCCACCTGGTCTTCGACCTAATCATGATGGGAGCCGCGACTGGCGCAGGCTACGCGCTCTGGTACCACTTGACGGAAAGCCCGTCTAACCCTTAAACCCACCGCGCAACCAACTTGAGTGTGGAGACACCTCGATGCAACCTTGGAGTGCGTCGGCTTGTCGTCGTCTTTGCAGAACGCAACGCTATCGAAAAAATAAAGGGATGAGCAACCGCTCATCCCTCGGCAATACGACGGATTACCGCTGCTAGCAATAATTGTAGCTGCCCGCTAAATGTGGCACGAACGAATTCCCTGCTTCTCGAAATACTGCTGGTGGTAATCCTCCGCGCGGTAAAACTCTCCGGCTGGCTGAATGTCCGTCACGATCGGCCTCTTGAACACGTGGTCCTTCTCCAGCACGGCCTTTGAGGCGCGTGCTTCTTCCTCTTGCTCCGCATCGTGATAAAAAATCGCCGAACGGTATTGCGTGCCGACGTCCGGTCCTTGCCGGTTCACAGTCGTCGGATCGTGACTCTTCCAGAAGACCGCCAGCAACTGCAAATAAGTTACCTTCGCCGGATCAAATTCCACTTCCACAGCCTCTGCGTGCCCAGTCCGTCCAGTGCACACTTCTTCGTACGAAGGATTCTTGGCGGTCCCGCCGGTGTAACCCACAGTAGTCTTAGTGACGCCATCCACCTGGCGGAAAGCGTCCTCCACACCCCAAAAACATCCCGCAGCAAAAGTCGCAATAGCCATAATGCAAATCTCCTCGCCCAATAAATTTCACAAATGCCCTCATCTCAATGTTGCCACAACGCCGCGCCCCGGTCGAGCGACGGGCACTGGTCCCACGTTGACTTGCGTTCGGCTACCGCCTAACATGCTCTCCGATTCCTGATCCCACGCGCACTCACTTGGCTGAAAACTGATGACGTCTTCTGCCGCGAAATCCTTCTCGCGCCCCGGTGGCGTTCGCGCATTTCTCAGAACGCAACTGCTGGTTTTTGTAGTTGCCGGCGCGTTGTTCGCCATCCTATGGTTCGCGAATGTGCGCGGCCCGGGCATGGGCTTCGTGCCGATACTCCTCTACAGCTTCTTGATCGCAAATTTCACCACGCCGATTATGAATCGCCTGACTCCGCTGTGTTCGGGCCTCCGCCCTCCCTTGCATTGGATCTTGTATCTGGCATTTTTGTTTCTCACAGCCGTAGCAGTCACGGCGTTGACCGTGGCAGTCATACTGGCGGTGTATCGGCTTCCCCTCAGCTCGTTTTTCCCGCAGCTATGGACCAGCGGCAGACTAATCGTGCTCGTTATCTTGATCGTGGGAACCATCCGCCATTTGCATGACGAAACGCGGGTGCGCCTGGAGGTCCAGAATCGCGAACTGCAACGCGCCGTGGACGTTGAGAGCGCGCGATCGCAAGAGCAAGCGCAAGAGCTGGACAAGGCGCGAGAGATTCAAGAAGGTCTCTTGCCCAAGAAGATTCCCCAAGTGAAGGGTCTGGAGGTGGCGGGAACCTGGCAGCCCGCCAGCGTCGTCGGTGGAGATTATTTTGATGTTCTAAAATTCAGCGAGAGAAAAATCGGAATCTGCATTGGTGACGTGGTCGGCAAGGGGATCAGCGCCGCCTTGTTGATGGCCAACCTCCAGGCCACTTTTCGGGCCTTCGCCGCGGAGGACGTCTCGCCGGGCGTTCTCATGGGGAAGTTGAACGAGGTGATCTTAAATAACATCGCTCCCGATAAATTCGTGACGTTTTGCTATTGCACGATTGACACCGTCGAAAACAAACTGACGTACGTCAGCGCCGGTCATTGGCCGCCCATCCTTTTTCGCAAATCGGGCGAAGCCGTTCTCTTGTCGCAAGGTGGCGCGCCGCTCGGAATATTTCCGGACCAGAAGTATGGAGATGCCGAGCTTCAATTGGAGCCCGGCGACCGCCTTGTGCTTTATACCGACGGCCTCACCGAAGCAATGAATTCGGATGATCAGGAATTCGGAGAACGCCGCTTGATGGATCTCGGCGCTCGCGACGCTTCGTCAACCGCCTCCGAATTACTCGGCGCTATCAAGAAAGAAGTGGTCGGATTCTGCCACGGAAGTTTTCGGGATGATTTCACCCTGGTCGTCGTCGCGGTGAATTAAGAACAGTTTGAGTAATCTGTCTTCCTCCAGGCCGCCACCCCGCGTCAAGCGATCCATTTTGACGGTGAATCTAATCACGCGAAGTTTGAACACGATACTGCAGCACAAACGATCCCGCACGATGGTGTATACTGCGCAGCCGGAAATCAAAATGAAAATTACCGAGCCATGCTCTGATACGGAAGCATTTTCCCTTCGGACCATTTTCAGCATAACTTGCATTTTAGTGCTCGCTGGAATTGCTGCTGTCCCGTCGGCCGCGCAGCAGGCCGCGCCTGCATTCCCCGAAATGCGCTGGCGAATGATCGGCCCATTTCGCGGCGGGCGCGTGGTTCCCGTCACGGGTGTACCCGGCAATCCCAATGAATATCTGATCGGCGCGGTGGGTGGCGGCGTCTGGCGTACCACCAACGGCGGCCGCACTTGGGAGCCGATTTTTGATACCGAGCCGATTGCTTCCATCGGAGCAATCGCAGTCGCCCCTTCGGATCCGCAAATCATTTATGTGGGCACCGGCGAATCGGACATGCGCTCGGACATTTCCTACGGCGATGGCGTCTACAAATCCACCGACGGCGGCGCGACCTGGCGGAACATCGGCCTGCGCGATTCGCAAAATATCGGACGCATTCTCGTGGACCCGCGTGATCCAAATATCGTGATCGTGGCCGCACTCGGCCACGCGTTCGGGCCGAATGCGGAGCGCGGCGTCTATCGCTCCACCGATGGCGGCGCCACCTGGACCAAAACCCTTTCGAAGAATGACGACACCGGCGCGATTGATCTCTGCTGGGACGCAGCGAACCCCGCAATCATCTATGCCGCGCTGTGGCAAACGCGCCGGCCTCCCTGGAGCGTTTACGCGCCCATCAACGGTCCAGGCGGCGGTTTGTACAAGTCCACGGATTCGGGCGTAACCTGGAATCAAATCACGGACCATGGATTCCCCAGTCCAGGATTGGAAGGCCTGGGGCGCATCGGCCTTACCATCGCGCCGGGGCAAAACGGCAAGCGCATTTACGCGGTGGTGGACGCGCATGACGGAGGCATTTATCGTTCCGACGACGCGGGCGAAAATTGGCGGCGCGTTTCCGCGGATCGTCGCGTCTGGCAGCGCGGCTGGTATTTCGGCGGCATCACCGCGGACCCGCGCAATCCGGACGTCGTCTACGTGATGGATACGGCGATCTATCGCTCGACCGATGGCGGAGAGCATTTTGAAGCGATCAAAGGCGCGCCGGGCGGCGACGATTATCACTCCTTGTGGATCGCGCCGGACGATTCGCAGCGCATGATCCTCGGCAGCGATCAAGGCGCGGCCATCAGCGTGGACGGCGCCGCCACCTGGAGCTCGTGGTTCAACCAGCCCACCGCGCAGTTCTATCACGTCATCACCGACGATCGTTTTCCCTATCGCGTCTACGGCTCGCAGCAGGATAGCGGCACAGCCGCGGTGAGCAGCCGCAGCGATTATGGCCAGATCACATTTCGCGATTGGTCGCCGATCGGCGGCGAAGAGAGTGGCTACATCGTCGTGGATCGCGCCGACCCCGATACGGTGTACGGAGGCGGACCGTTTGGCGTGGTCCGACGCTTCAATTGGATCACCGGGCAATCGTTCGATATTTCACCCGCGGCGGTTCGCTACAACAACGAAAAGCTGCGGTTTACCTGGACTTCTCCGCTGGTGGATTCACCGCGAGATCCGCACGTGCTCTATTTCGGCGCGCAGTTCGTCCTGCGTTCGAACGACCGTGGACAAAGCTGGCAGGCGATCAGCCCGGATTTGACGGTGAAGAGCGCCAGCGCTACGAGTGCCGCCGGATCGCACGACGCGCCGAAAAAGGAAGAGCCTCGCGGCGTCGTTTACACCATCGCGGCTTCGCCACTGCGCGCGGGCGAAATCTGGGCGGGAACCGACAACGGCCTGATTCAGCTCACGCTCGACGATGGCGCGCACTGGTCGAATGTGACGCCGCCGGACGTCACCGAGTGGAGCCAGATCAGTCTGATCGAACCCTCTCCGCATGACGCTGCGGTCGCCTATGCCGCGGTCGATCGTCATCAGGTGGACGACCTCAATCCTTATATCTATCGCACGCGTGATTCCGGCAAGACCTGGCAAAAGATCGTCACGAACTTACCGGCCGGCGGGTACGTGCACGCGGTGCACGAAGATCCCAAGCGCAAGGGCCTGCTTTTCGCGGGAACGGAACTCGGCGTATTCGTTTCGTTCGATGACGGCGCTCACTGGCAGCCGTTGCAAAATAATCTGCCCGTGAGTTCGATCCGCGATCTCGCGATTCACGACAACGATCTGGTGGTCGCGACGCACGGACGTGCCTTCTGGATTCTGGATGAAATGGCGCCTCTGCGCGAATGGACTTCCGCGATCGCAGTCGAGGACGCGCATCTGTTTCATCCCGCGCCTGCCATTCGCATCCGCCGCAGCGAAAATAGCGATACCCCGCTGCCGCTGGAAACACCGGTGGGCAAGAATCCTCCGGCCGGTGCGATTTTCGACTACTTCCTGAAATCGCCGGCGAGCGAAGTGGTGCTCGAGATCCACGACCAACAAGGCAATCTCGTGCGCCGCTACTCGAGCGAAGACAAGCCTCCGGCGGTGAACGACGCGCCCGAAATCCAAAAATACTGGCTCCCCAAATTCGCCCCGCTGCCGAATTCCGCGGGCATGCACCGCTTCGTCTGGGATTTGCGTTATGCCCCACCGGCATCGATGCGCCATGAATACGGTATGACCGCGATCATTGGCAGCGGCGCGGTGCTGCTGCCCGAAGGTCCGCTGGTGCTGCCGGGTGAATACGAAGTGGAGCTAAAGGTCGGCGCGCAATCCTACAAGAGCACGGTGAGGGTGGAAATGGATCCGCGCGTGAAAGTTTCGCGCGACGACCTGGCGCGCCAATTCGCGCTCGAGCAGAAAGTTGACGCCGCCCTGACGAAAGCCACCGAAACCGCTCAGGCAATCGCAAAAGTTCGCGAACAACTGAAGGCCCTGCAGACGAGTCTGGGCGCGAAGCCCGACGCGAAACCGTTGCTGCAAACCGTCAACGAACTCGATAAACGCGCCGAGACGATTCAAGGCAATCCGCAAGCGGAGTGGCCGCAAACTCCTGGTGGTCTCATCGGTGTCGGCGGATCGCTCGGAGTGCTGGCGGTTTCCGTAGGAAGCGCCGACAACGCCCCCACGGTCACGTCACAAACCGCATTCGACGAAGCTACCAAGCAAATGAATGACATGCTCGCGCGGTGGGAGCCACTGCAAAAAGAATTCGCAACTCTGCAGAAGAAGCTGGCAGATTAGATTCGTCGGGGAGTGCCCGACGGGCGTTAGACGGAGCGATCAACCAGCGCTATGTTTCCGCCTTTTGGCGCCGCCGCGGCGTTTGCTGATCGCTCCAGAATTTCTTCGAGCATTCCCGGAATTTCAAAAACGGCTTGATTCTTCAACGCCGCCGCATTGGCATGGAATCGCTGCAAAGCGCCAGGCGCGATCATCTTTTCCACCGCACCCACAATCTCGCGAAAACTATGTAGCACGATCCCCACTTCCTTTTCGACGACCCATACAGCGTTGTAGCGCTCCTGCGGCAGCGTCCATGCATTGCATTCAACAATCACCGGCAATCGCATCGCCAGTGCCTCGCTCACGCTGCCCGGCCCCGGCTTGCCGATAAAAAAATCCGCGAGCTGCATATACATGTTCACTTTGCTGGTGAACCCTTCTACAAACCGCGGCAAGCGCGACGGCCGTGCGCGCAAGGCGTTGGCCAGCTTTTCGTTTCTCCCGCAAATGTAGATAAGCTGCAGCTCCAGCTGCGATTCATCCAATCGTTCCGCGATCTCCAGCATCACTTTCGAACCATATCCGCCGAATAAAACGATCGCGGTAGGCAAATCCGGACGCAGCCCCAAACGCACGCGCTCCGCGATGGGATCTTGTATGGGCGGCTCGTAAAAGCGTGGATGCAAAATCATCCCCGACGCGCGAAATATATGATCGTCCGAGTGTCCGTGCTCGCGCGCCTGCGCCACTGCGCGGTCCGAACCGCACACTACATATTGCCGCTGGCGCTCAATCCAGAAATGCGGCGGGTAATCGGCGATATCGGTGAGTACCGTAACGAATGGCCGTCCTGGATACGCTTTGTTGAAACTTTCATATAGCGCGCGATTGAAGTGCGGCACGAACGACACCACCATGTCCGGCTGCGTTTCCTTCCAATGCCGCTCCAGCATGCGCACCGTCGCAGAATGATACGACCAGATCGTGAACTGCAGCACCTTCATCAATTGCACGCTGCCCAGAGTCCACCCGCTGCGCAGCATCCAGTTGTAGTAATCCTCGATGCGTATCCCCGCATATTTCTTGAGGATATCCAGCTCCTCCAGGAGTTCCTGTAGGTTCATAAGGCGAACATCCCACGAACGTTTCTGCGCCTTTATGGACATTTCCAGCGCCGTTGCGGCGGCACGGTGGCCGCCGCCGGCATCAAAAAAAACAAACTCGATTCGTGGCATGCGGGCGCAGTCTCGCATTGAGAAAGTTTCAGGCCGCTACAACAATGTTAAAACTCTGTGACTGTGTCGAAAGAGTTAAATATCTGCATTTTCAGAAATTTAGCGCGCGTGTCATACGCTTGTAACCTTCGTCGATTATTTTTGCTTACGTGAAATGCGACTTGCATGTTCACTCGTACTTCTCCGGACCATGTACGACTCCTATTGTCCGAAAGATTTGCCGCGAAAGTTATAGCGATCCGCAAAAAGTTTACGCCCTCCTGCAGCGCCGCGGCATGAATCTTTTCACGCTCACCGATCACGATTCCATCGAAGGCGCCGAACAATTGCGCCAGCATCCCGATTTTTTTGTGAGCGAAGAACTCACTTGCAAAATGCCGACCGGCACCGAAGTGCACATCGGCGTTTACGACGTGAGCGAACGCCAACACGTGCAACTGCAGCAGCGGCGCAACGATCTCGTTGCCCTGCTCATGTATCTCACCGAGCGCCGGCTCTTCTTCAGCATCAATCACGTTTTCTCCAGCGTCACCGGCCGCCGCGAACTCGAAGACTTCGTCTGGTTCCAGGAATATTTTCCGGCGGTGGAAATCCGCAATAGCCACATGCTCGAGCGCGCCAATCAACAAGCCGCGCAGCTCGCCAGGCACTGGGGCAAAATCGGCATCGGCGGCAGCGACGCGCACGCGCTGCCCTCCGCCGGCACTGCCTACACGGAAGTCCCCGGCGCGCGCGATAAAGAAGAATTTTTCGATGGGCTCCGCGCGGGTCTCGGACGCGTCGCCGGCGAATCCGGCAGCTTTTCAAAACTGACGCGCGACGTCTTTATCATCGCCTACGAGATGATGCGCGAAAAATCTTGGACCACCCTGCTTTCGCCGCTAGCGGTCCTGATCCCGGCAGTCACTTTCTGGAATTATCGCGACGAACACGCGTTCGCCCGCGTCTGGGCGTCGCGCGTTCTTGGCGAGCCCGAAGCCCGCAAACATCCACGCTGGATCTCGGTGCCGCAACCCGCGGCAGAGGAGTGGGTATGACGGTCGCACGAGGCGTTTGGAACCAGATTCAATCCAACGATCACCGCTTGATGCGGCGGGTGCACCGCTGGCGCGCTCCGCGCTGGTTTCGCATCCTCATGATTTTGATGACGCGCATGGGCGACGGCTGGCTGTGGTATTCGCTCGGCCTGATTCTCTTCTTCTTCGGCGGCGCGCATCGCTTTCTAGCGATTGGCGCGGCAGCTTCGGCCGCAGTTGCCGGGATTTTCCTTTTCCGCGCGCTCAAAAAAACCAGCAAACGCAAGCGCCCCTGCGAAGTGGAGCCGCACTGTTGGGCGTCCATTCTGCCGCCTGATAAATACTCGTTTCCCTCGGGGCATTCGATCACCGCATTTGCCATCGCGATTTCAATCGGGATGTTCTATCCAGAACTCACGGGCCCTCTACTCGCCGTGGCCCTGCTGATTGCCTCGTCGCGCATCATCCTCGGAATGCATTTCCTCAGCGACGTGCTCGCCGGCTCGGCCATCGGCACGCTGCTCGGCCTGATCAGCTACCACGTTTTCGCCGCACTCTGAGGACATGAAGCACGAGCGCCGCCGCCTCCATTGGATCCAATTAGCCAAACTCCGGAACGCGCGGGCGTTCAAATCTGCCGTGCGTCGCATGGAAACCCGCCGGAAAGTGTCAGCACTCCAACGCTTCTTTAGTCCAGCCCTCTCTTCCTGAAGTCCCGCTCAACAAAAATGTGTAGGTAGGGGCGTTGTTTGTGAATCGCGCTACAGCGCGATTCATCCTGAGATTTGGCAGCGCCGAATCGAAGGGCTGCGCCCTCTTACCGCAGGCTGGACGGCAGATCTCGCGCTCCATGAATAATTCGAATGATTTGCAGCGGTTTCGATTCCGGATTATAGACGACGCAGTAGTTGACGTAAGGATGTACGAGCCAGAAGCGGAGAGGCACGGGCGCCAAATCCTCGCGCACTTTGCCAGCCAGAGGGGAGTTGGAAAGCAGGTCGCAAGCCAGAATAATAGCTCGCGCAACGCGGTCTGCAGCCTGGGGATTGTCCTTCGCTATGTAGTCCCAGATTTCAAAGAGGTCGTGCTTTGCGCGCGGCGTGAACTCCCACGCTCTCATCCCCTGCGGCGTTCAGCGAGCCAAGCAAGCTTGTGTTGCTCGAAACTGGCGAGCACTTCGTCGGCCGCGATCAATTCGCCGCGTTGTGCCTCGGCGTGTCCTTCCGCAACCTTCGCTTTGATCTCAGCGCGATTTGCGGCCAGCCACGCTTCCTGTTCGTGCAACATCGAGACGGCGTGCTCGACGAACTCATCCACCGTCCGGTAGGCGCCGCGTTGCACGTCCTGCTTGATCAATTCCTCGATTTCAGGGCGGAGTCGGATGTTCATTGCCGCATTATACCTCCAACTTGTCGAGGTTATGCCTCCCGCAAAAACTTCAGCACGTTTTCGGTTGTGTCCGTCTCGCCGAGCCGCGGGAAAATGACCTCGACGCTGTGGCGATGCGCTTCGGCGTTGCGATCCGTCATTGCATCCACAATCAGCACCACGTTGTAGCCGTGGTCGTATGCACTCCGCGCCGTGGACTCCACTCCGGCGCTCGTCGCCACCCCGGTCAAGAAGATTTGCGTCACGCCGCGCTCGCGCAAGTAATTATCGAGCCCCGTGCCAATGAACGCGCCCACACGCCGTTTGCTGACGACGTGATCGCCAGGCTGCTGCTGCAATTCCGGAACAATCTCCGTCCAATCGGACGGAAGCGAAGCGAGATTAAACTTGCCCGCGTCGGTGCGCCCCGGCGCCACGCCCGTCACATTCACCAGCACCACCGGCAGGCCTCGCTCGCGAAACGCCCGCGCGAGCTGCGCGGTGCGCGCAACGATTTCGCCCACAGGATGCGCAGTGGGCATAGCGACAACTCCTTTTTGCAGATCAATCACGATCAAAGCAGCATTTGTATCAAGCTTCGTCAGTGGCATGGTTGTCCTTTCATTTTTTTAAGTTTTCGGTCACGCGAGTGGTGACGGCGCGCTCCGCACGGGCACCAAACCCTTCTCCTGATAGATTGGCCGCATCAACTCGCGAATCTTCGGCCGCTCCAGCGTGAACCACAGCGACCCAGCGACACAGAACACACCCAATATCATCACCGTGTGCGGCGCACCAATCCGATGAGCCAGCGCGCCTGCCAGCAAACTGCCGAACGGCGCGCCACCAAAAAACGCCATCGTGTAATAACCCATCACCCGCGCGCGTTTGTCTTCCGCCACCAGCGCCTGAATGATCGTATTGCTCACCGAAGCGCTGTGAATCATTCCAAATCCGGCGAACACCATCAGCACCAGCGACACCCACAACGTGTGCGACAGTCCGAAAAGAATCAACGCGCCTCCCAGCATCGCCGCCGCGATCTGCAACATGCGCGTCAACCCGGCGAGCGACTTGCTCACCGCCAAAGAAATCGCCGACGTCAGCGCGCCAATCCCCGACGCGCCCGTCAACCAACCGAGCGTAGCCGCACCGCCGTGCAGCACGTGCCCCGCAAAAATCGGCAGCAGGACCATGTACGGGTAGCCCATCAGGCTGATCAGCACAAAAAGCAGTAAAATCGAGCGAATCGGCCGAAAGTTGCGAACGTACTCCCAGCCCTCGCGCATTTGTTCGAGCATGCTGCTCGCGCGCAGACGAATTTCCAGCGGCTTGATGCGCATCATCACCAGCGATGCGATCACGGCGAGGTAGCTCACACCGTCAATCAGGAAGCACCAGCCTTCGCCGAACGCCGCGATCACCAAGCCGGCGATCGCCGGGCCAATCAGCCGCGCGCCATTGGCCATCGAAGAATTAATCGCGATCGCGTTGCTCAGGTCGTTGCGGTCCTCCACCATCTGCACCAGAAAAGATTGCCGCCCCGGCATGTCAAACGCGTTGATCAATCCCTGAAAAGCGGCCAGCGCGATGATTTCCCACAGCGTGATGACGTGCGCGAGCGTCAGCGCGGCCATCGCCAGCGATTGCGCGGCAGCAAAAGCTTGCGTCCACACCAGCAGCTTCCGCCGGTTCAGCCGCTCGACCAACACGCCCGCAATCGGCGCCAGCAAAAACGCTACAATCTGTCCCGCAAAGCTGACGATCCCCAGCAGCAGCGCCGAATGTGTGAGGCGATAGACCAGCCAACCCGTCGCCAGGCGCGTCATCCACGTGCCGATCAGCGAAATGCTCTGCCCCGCGAAAAATAGTTTGAAATTGCGATGCCGCAGCGCGCGCCACGCGTGCGACATGGATCCCGGGAGCGATTGCTCCTGCGTTTGCGAAGTGGCCGCCGGCTCGCTCACAATTCCGCCAGGCGTTTGATCAACTCAGTGACGGCGGGCAAACTTTTTTGCTCCCTGGCGTCGAGCTTGGCGATCGCTTCGGCCAGCCATGCGCGTTTCGCAACGCGCGCATCTTTCCGCACGGTCGCGCCCTTCGCCGTCAGCGCGATATTCATCTGCCGCCCGTCGGTAGGATGCGGCTTGCGCTCCACTATCCCATTCTCTTCCAACGCCGCAATAATCGCGCCCATGGACTGCGGCTTCACGCCCTCCGCCCGCGCCAAATCCGCCGTAGTCGCAGGCCCGTCGTTATCCAGCCGCCGCATCACCGCCATCTGCGCCCAGGAAAGCTCGTGCGATTCCGAAGGCACCTCCGAACGCAAACGCCGCACCAGTATTCCCAGCGCCAGCGCCAATTCCGTAGCCGCATGTTCGTCGTTTTTAGTAGCCATCGTAACAACAGCATAGCAGATAGACAGTCTAACTTGCAAGTGTTGCTTGCAAGCTAAGCTGTCTAATGCCCAATGGAGCTCTTTGCCGCGCCAAAGGCGCTGGGCCATCCATTTGCGACGTAGGGGCGGGTCTGTGACCCGCCCCACTTCGTGATGCTCCAGTCGCCGAATTCTTGGAACGGGAATGCACGGCTTTGCCCTCGCCGCCGCGCGTATTCCAATCTCCGCGGGATAGGTCCCACCTTTCTGTTCGTTATCTTTCCGCGTAGTTTCCCTAATAGTAATCGGCTCGAAAATGTGCTACCGTGGATTGTTTCCAGACTCGACGAGGATGCAACATGGAGACGGCGGGGCCGGCGAACACAAACATCGCGCGTAGGCGAGGCGGAACTCCATTCGCAACAAAGGAACGAAAATCGAGCCGCAAGAAATCACGCAACTCTTTGAAAATAGATGAGCGGCGCAAACTCGGGCCGTTGCAAATGGCCAGATTAGCCGCAACGGGCTGGGCAGCGGGATTTGACTTGCCGGTCTCCTGTCTCCTCGCTGCAAGCAGCGCTGCCCTTCCGCCCTCGGATTCTAACCGCAACAACAGCTCATTCAAAAACGTCCGCAACCGCCTGAGCCCAAACGAGAAAGCATTTTCTAATCGCAACAGCAACTCGCATTTCCCCCATTCACAGCCTCCTTCGGTTAAACTGGCCCCGCTTGCGCCGGCCCGCGTCATCACGGCTGCTGGTGGAAGGGCGGGACTTCAGTCCCGCGGTGCGGCACGCAATACCCATGGGGCTTCAGCCCTTGAAGCCGCGACTTGGCATCGCCGTACACAAGCTGGCGTGCCGCGGCCATGCGCGCCAAGGCTCGGACGAAATTTTTCGGCGAGGTGTAAACCATGAAAAATTCAGCAGCGGATAAGGCAGAGATGACGCGGACCAAGGTGCGCAGCATTGCAGATTCGCGGCATGCTTCGCTGGGACCATCGGCGGAGGAGCGCATGGCGCAGGGCAAGGCTTTGCGCGAACGGGTGCCGCGCGGCGCACACGCGAAATGGAAGCCGGCTGCTGACCGTCCGGACGTGGTCGCAACGCTGAAGGCCTCGGACCACGGCCGTTTGCCGGAATTGCTGCCAATCCGCTACGGAAGGATGATCCAGTCGCCGTTCGCTTTCTTTCGCGGGGCGGCTTCGGTGATGGCAGTGGACCTTGCCGGAACTCCGAACACGGGACTGCGCGTGCAGGCCTGCGGCGATTGCCACCTGCTGAATTTCGGAGGGTACGGCTCGCCGGAACGACAACTGGTTTTTGACATCAACGATTTCGATGAGACGCTGCCGGCACCGTGGGAATGGGACGTGAAGCGCCTCGCGGCGAGCGTGGTGCTGGCCGGACGGCAAATCGGGGCCCGCGACCGCATTTGCGGCGACGCGGCGCTCGCAACCGTGGCTTCCTATCGCACGCACATGCGCGAATACGCCCGAATGACGGCGCTCAATGCCTGGTACTCGCACCTGGACGCGGAAATTTTCATCAAGGAAGCGAAAACTCTTGAGGACAAGCAATATTGGCGGCAAATGGAGAAGTCCGCGAAGCTGCAAACGGCGGAACACATTTTCCCCAAGATGACGGAAGTCGTTCGCGGGCGGCGGCGCATCGTGGACCGCCCGCCGCTGGTCTTTCACCCGCGGGACTTCGCGAAAATTGATGAACACGTGCGCGCGATGTTTCACCGTTACCGGCAGACTTTGCCGGACGAGCGCCGCGTGATCCTGGACCGCTATCAAATCGTGGACATCGCGCGAAAAGTGGTCGGCGTCGGGAGTGTGGGAACGCGTTGCGCAGTGGCGCTGCTGATGGCGGGCGAAAATGACGCGCTATTTTTGCAGTTCAAGGAAGCGCTGCCTTCGGTGCTGGAGGCCTACGCGGGAAAAAGCCGTTATCCGAATCATGGAGAGCGTGTCGTGACCGGGCAGCGTATGTTGCAGGCGGCCAGCGACGTGTTTCTGGGTTGGACACGCGATGACGACGGCCACGATTATTACTTCCGCCAGCTGCGGGACATGAAAATGTCCGTGGACGTCGGGAAATTGAACAAAAACGAGCTGATGGAATACGTGGAGGTGTGCGGATGGGCGCTGGCGCGCGCGCATGGGCGCACCGGGGACGCCGCGAAGATCGGGGGCTATTTGGGAAAGAGCGGGGCGTTCGATAAGGCCGTGGAGAAATTCGCGATGGAGTACGCGGACCAGACCGAGCGCGATCATGAGACGCTGGTGAAAGCCGTGCGCGCCGGAAAGCTTCGAGCGTCAACCCATCTGGCGGCGTGATCTATGATTCGCGAGTGCCCGAACTTAGAGATCGAGCGGCAGCGGGTTTTTGCCGGTGATCAGCCGCGCGGAACGGTCGAAAGAAATGTAAAGCCAAGCCCACTGCAGCATCACCAGCAGGCGATTTTGGAATTGGACGATGTAGAGAAGATGGACGAACACCCAAATCAGCCAAGCCGGCCAGCCGGAAAGGCGCAGCCAGTTCAAATCTGCGACGGCGGCGCCGCGGCCTATCGTCGCGAGATTCCCCTTATCGAAATAATGAAAAGGCGGAAGTTTTTTGCCGGCCAGTCGCGCGCGAATGAGTTTCGCGACGTAGGCTCCCTGTTGAATCGCGGGCTGCGCGACGCCGGGAAGCGGCTTTCCGGTTTGATGGCTGAAATTGGCGAGGTCGCCGATGACGAAGATTTCGGGATGCGCGGCGATGCTCATATCCGGCTCGACTACTACGCGGCCAAAGTGATCGAGCTTGGCTCCGGCTTCTTCGCCCAGAATGCGGCCGAGTGGCGAGGCGAGAACGCCCGCGGCCCAGAGAATCGTGCGCGTGGGAATGTCTTCGGAGCGATCGCCTTCGCGGATAGTGACGCCGTCGGCGCGAACGTCCGTGACCATCGCGCCGGTGCGCACGGTTACGCCGAGTCGCGTCAGCATTTTGCGCGCGGCTTCGGAAAGCTGCGGCGGATACGTGGGCAACGGGCGATCAGCGCCTTCGACGAGAATGATGCGCGTTTGCGTGGAATCGATGTCGCGGAAATCGTGAACGAGCGTGTCGTGCGCGATTTCGCCGAGGGCACCGGCCAATTCCGCGCCGGTGGGTCCCGCGCCTACGATAACGAACGTCATCCAGGCGCGCAGTTTTTCGGGATTTTGTTCGCGCTCGGCGGCTTCGAAGGCGAGCAGGATGCGGCGGCGCATCGCGGTGGCGTCGTCAATATTTTTCAGGCCGGGAGCGAACTCCGCCCATTTGTCATGCCCGAAATATTGGTGCATGGCGCCCGTGGCCACGATGAGCGTGTCGTAATCGAGAAAGCCGTCGCTAAGAATGACGCGACGGTTGCCGGCATCGATGTGAATGGCTTCGCCGAGCAGAACCTTGGTGTTTTTTTGTTTGCGTAAAACCTGGCGCAGCGGACCGGCGACGTTGGCGGGCGAGAGCGAGCCAGTCGCCACTTGGTACAGCAGAGGCTGGAAGAGATGGTAGTTGTGGCGGTCCACCAGGGTGATTTCGACAGGTGCGTGCTTTAAGTGCTGTGCGGCACTGAGCCCGCCGAATCCCCCACCGATGATCACAACTTTGTGCCGGTCAGTCATTTCTCAATTCATTCTAACTTTATTTGCGAGACGGAGCGACGCGCCGTTTTATATTTCTTCCTCGCGGCCCACTCATCCGATGCATATCAGGCATGAAAAGGCGCAGGGATCGATTTGTGTGCTCGCACGGCTGGCGGAGTTTGCGGCGAGCGAGCAGCACTGCGAAATTACCCGGATTACGTGCGGGATGCATCTGAGCGAAACGGAGCCTAACGCGAACTCATGAAGCGGCGATTCTACAAGGTTGCAACGTGGCTGCCATTAATCGTGATCGTCGCTCTTGGACTTCGGGTGGGATTCGCATGGAACCAAGAGCGCAAGATTCCACGAGATCTGGTGGGGCTTGTGCCATTTATGCAGGAGACCGGGAACATTGCGTTCTCGATCGCGCTCGGTCAGGGATTTGGTTCCCCCTATTGGCAGGAGACCGGGCCGACGGCGTGGCTGACGCCGGTATACCCGTATATCGTGGCCGGGGCTTATCGGATTTTCGGGATTCACACGCCGCATGCGTTTTTCGCGATGGTACTGCTGAATATTTTGTTTTCAGCGGCCACGTGCATTCCGATCTTTTATGTTGGGAAACGCGTCGGGGGATTGGGAGTTGCGGGACTCGCTGCGTGGCTTTGGGCTGTTTTCCCCAACGCTTGGATTATTCCGTACGAGTGGATTTGGGATACGTCGCTTTCCGCACTCTTGATGGCGACAATTTTGTGGGCGACATTGCTTTTGGTGGACGGCGAACGGCCGAGTGCAGACCGTCCCGATCTTGATCGTGAAGGATCGAACGGGACGGAATTGCATTCTTGGCGCGCGTGGTGCGGATACGGGTTGTTGTGGGGATTGGCGCTGATGACAAATCCGTCACTGGGAGTGATGTTGCCATTCTTGATCGGCTGGATTGTGTATCGCTCGCAGAAGGGTGGCATGTCGGGCGGGCGATTGCAATTGGCGGGACCTGCATTGGCGGTGGCGATTGGAGTATTGTGCTGCGTGCCTTGGACGGTGCGGAATTATCGAGTGTTTCACAGATTTATACCGCTGCGATCGAATTTCGCTTTTGAGTTGTGGCTGGGGAACAACCATAATTTTGACCCGCGATCGCAAATTGTGCCGCCGTCGAATCCCGAACGCGCGGAGATCCACAATTACATTCACATGGGCGAAACGGCCTTCATGCAGGAAAAGTGGGCCGAAGCGATCAGCTTCATGCACAGCCATCCGCGGCTGGAAGTGATCCTGTTTACCAGGCGTTTTGTGGCGACTTGGACAGGCATGGACAATCCCGTGCAGGGATTTCTCGACAGCGATTCGTTGATGACGCGGTTGGCGCTGGCGAGCAATTTTCTGGCAGGGATCGGAGCGCTGTGCGGGATTGCGGTTTTATTCTTTAGGCGGAGCCGGTACGCGTTCTTGTTGGCGGCGTTTCCGATTGTCTTCCCTGTCGTTTACTACGTGACGCACGCGTCCTTGCGATACCGACATCCGATTGATCCGGTCGTCATGTTGCTGAACGCTGTGGCGATTTGCGGATTTGGCGGCCGGTCGTTCTTGCGGCAGGGATGACGCGATTCGCGAATTAAACCCGCCACAAAGTCCTTGCTTACAGTGAGTTGCGACGGTCGATTTCAAACCGCCCTCGCGCGCAGCGTGTGCTCGCAGTTGGCCGATGATTGCCCATCCTGCCTTATTAAATCTTTATGACTCGCTTATGCCCCCCTGATGCGCAGGAATTAGCCTTCTAGTTGAATCTGCTGGCGTGTGGGTATGCCGAAGGATAGAAGGCTGTGGTAGCAATCGTGGTATTTGCGATCACTTGCGCAGTGTGCGGATTTTTTGTGTACGTGCTGGTGCAATTCCGGCGCGACGAGAAGCATCCGAGGCATGGTAATGACAGCCTCGCGGGATTTCCAATGGCTGCCTCTGGACAAATCGTCCGGCCCTTAGTAGAACCGGGCAAGCAGAGAAACGGGGAAGCTGTGCCGCACGACGATACGGGCGGCAGCAGCAAGAAAAGAGGTACGTCATGAGCAAACTATTTTTTTTTCTCGGGTCCCGATGCGCGCTTGCTGTTCTATTTCTTACACTGGGGGCGGCACCCTGTCTCGCACAAAGCAGTAGCGACCCGCCCAAGCAACAATCCGATGATGCCGACCAGCAGATCCCGCCTGCAATTGCGAAGCAGCTCGACGCAATGAGAAAGCGCATTGATGAACTGGAAGCTGAGCTCAAGGCTTCCAAGGAACAAGGGCACCCCGACACGGCGGTGACGAGCGCGAAGGCGACGGTGCCGGTAGCTACGAATGCGGCAGCGAACGCGGCCGCCCCAGCGGCTTTCTCGTCCTCTGCAGCGGCCAGCCCGACGACCGCCACTTCTGCCACGGCGCCGACGACCGCTTCAGTTCCAACCGCGAGCGCATCCGCAGAGGCCAAGGTCGCCAAAGTGGAGCCGTTTTCGGATGCGGACTGGACTTGGCTGAACGGCAACCCCCGCACCAAAGAAATCTTTTGGGACACGAAATTCTTTACGCCGGAAATTCGGTCCGACGCGGTATACGTCTACGACTTCAATCATCCGACAGATCACTCGATGGGCGGCTCGAGCGAACTTTTCCGTTCGCAGGAGGTGCAGCTTACGCAGTTCGGATTTGGTGGCGATTTCCACTATGACAACGTCCGAGCGCGTCTGATGACGCAGTTCGGCATGTATTCCGCGACAACGCCGCGGAACGATCCGAGTCCGGGCCACGGCCAGTGGGATCTTGTTTCCGCGTATCGCTACATATCGGAAGCGTACGGCGGCTACCACTTCGACAAGCTGCACGGTGTGAACGTGGATGCAGGAATCTTTTTGTCATACATCGGATTGTTCAGTTACTACCAGTTCGACAATTGGGCGTACCAGCCTTCGTACGTTTCGTCGAATACGCCTTGGTTCTTCCAGGGCGTGCGCGTACAGATTTTCCCGACAGCGCATTTGAAGATTGAGCCCTGGTTCATCAATGGGTGGCAATCGTACGCCTCTGCCAATCACAGGCCAGGAGTGGGAGGCCAGATCAAGTGGACTCCGAAACCGTGGATCAACGTGATTTCCAACAACTATGCCCTTGGCCGCGATGATCTTTTCATACCCGATCGGCGGCGGATCCACACGGACAACAGCGTCGAGGTGAAGTATTACGACCGGCCCGATAATCTGGCGCTCGACAAGATGGCGTTTTCGCTTACCGGCGATGCCGGCTGCGAGTATGGCGGCGGCGTGAGCTGTTACGGCGACCACAAGGGCGGGCCGAAGCAGAGCTTCCTCGGGTTCATGTTGTACAACCGGTTCTGGTTCCACCACGATCTGTTCGGCCTGACGCTGGGCGGCGGGAAGATCAACAATCCGGGACGATATCTGGTGCTGTTGCCGCCGATCAATGGGGAGAGCGCGATCACGGCGTCCACGAATTCTCCCTACTTTACCGAGAATCCCGGGGATCCGTTCAAGGCGTGGGACTCGTCAATCACGTTCGACTACATGCCGAAGCAATACATCACGTTCCGCTGGGAGTATGACTATCGCCACGCGAATGTGCCGTACTGGACTGGCCGTGGTGGCATTACGCCTCCGGGCGGAAATACTGGAACTCCCACGGATTACATTTGCAACAACGGCGTCTCCTCTGGGGAGCAATCGTTGGGCCCGGCGACGACTTTCTGCACCAGCCCGCAGCAGAATTCCAGCGTGTGGTTTCCGGACCTTCGGCGGGATGAGTCGTTCATTGACATGTCTATCTTGGTTAAGTTCTGACGACGGCGGAACGAGTTTGGACGAAGCGATGGTATTTGGTCTCAGCGATTTGACGAATCAACGCAGAAGGTTAAAAGGGCCGAATTGTATACGAGCGGCAGGAAGGTGATGGGAATGGTGCTGGGGATAGCCCTGTTGCCGTGCGTTGTACGAGCCCAAGAAAGTCAGCGGCCACAGAACGCGAAGCCTGCGGACACCACGGCCGGGCAGACGCTGGCGAGCGACGACCTGCCGGGTGACGACACAATGGGCAATCTCGCCGTTGTGTCTAGCGGTGCTGATGGCGCGAGTGGCGAGGGCGATCAGAGCGGAAGCGGGTCTGCGGGAGCGGGAGCATCTACAGCCGCAGCGCCGGCGTCTGGCGCACCGGCACAACAGAACGCAGCGCAAAACGTCGCCGAGCGGAATTTCTTCCTGCGACTGGCAAACGCGTACAAGGAGGATTGGAAGGGCGCGGCAGCGAGCGGCCCTGCGCCGGCTTTTCGCGGCGATCCGGCACCCGTGAACGGGCCTCCATTCCCCTTCTCGACGTGGCCGATCGGCGGGACAGTTACGATCGGATATCCGTGGACGCAATCAGGGCCGTTGATGGAGGCGATCTGGAGCGGAAAGCATGGCGACTGGTGGAAGAAAAACGGGATTCAGATTTACGGCTGGCTGAATTTCGGCGGGAACTTCAGCACTTCGCACAATGTGTCGAATGGGCAAGCGCTGTGCGGGGCGACTCCGCCTTTGAATTGCAAGTACGGGAATTCGCCTGCGTCATATGACGAAGTGCCGAATTCGATTCAGCCCGACCAGGAGGTGATTTACATCGAGCGGCAGCCGGATACCGTGCAAACGGATCATTTTGATTGGGGATTTCGCATCGCGAATTTGTGGGGAATCGATTACCGCTTTACGACGGCGAACGGAGTTTTCAGCCAGCAGCTTTTGAGCAAGAACAAGGAATATGGCGATGATCCGGTGATGGTGTACGCCGATTTGTATTTTCCGCAGGTGGCGCAAGGGATGGATGTGCGTATCGGCCGTTACATCTCGCTGCCGGATATTGAAGCGCAACTCGCACCGAACAATTACACGTACAGCCATTCGCTGCTCTACACGTTCGATTGCTACACGCAGACTGGGATCAACACCACGACGAAAATCAACAATCATTGGACGGTGCAGGTGGGCGTCTCGCCGGGGTGCGAAATCGCGCCGTGGAAGGAGACGGGACGACTGGCGAAACTTACGCTGAATTTCTGCCTGCAATATTCGTGGCACGAGACGCGGGACCAGCTGTATTTCTGCGACAACTCGCTCAACTCCGGGAAGTATGCCTACAACAATCTAAACGCTTTCTATTTGACTTGGTACCACGTCATTAACAAGAGTTGGCACACCTCGACGGAGAGCTGGTATCAGTACGAACGCGATACGCCCAATCTGAACAATCCAAACGTGGGGTTGATCGGCAGCACGGTGCCGGATCCGATTTTGATTTTCGGCGCGAACGGAGCGCGGTGTAATAACACTACGGAGACGACTTGTTTTGCGCCAGAGTGGGCGATGGTCAACTATGTGGAGGACCGGCTGAACGCGCACAATTATATTTCGATACGCAACGAGGTGTTTGACGATATTCGCGGGCAGCGGACGGGCGTGAAGGGATGGTATACGGAGCATCTTCTGGGGTGGGGACATTGGATCGGAACGACCATTTTGTTACGACCGGAAGTGCGGTGGGAGCATATCTACAATCCGAATTTGGGATTGCTCGCGCCACTGCCGGGGACCAAGAACGAATTGCCGGGATCGTATGACAACGGGTTGCGGCACAGCCAGCTTACTTTGGCCGGGGATATTATTTGGTTTTTCTGAGATTGGGACCGGGCGATGTTGGCGAACTGCAAAGGCATTACCGCAGAGACGCAGAGGACGCAGAGTTACTGCGGAGTGCACGGAGACAACTTGCCGGGGCTTCGTGCAGGGAGTTCAGGTGATGGGTGACATTGTTTTTTTGATGGTGACATTGGGGTTCTTTCTGGTGGCTTTGGGATATGTGCGCGGGTGTGACCGATTGAAGTGAGGGGTGTGGCTCGATGCTTGGCAATATTTTTCTGCTGGCGATTTGCGTTTTGATTTTGGGGTATTTGGTCGCGGCGTTGTTGTGGCCGGAGAGGTTTTGACCATGACGGCGAATGGCTGGCTGCAAATACTTTTGTTTCTGCTGGTGACGTTTGCGGTGGCGAAACCGCTGGGCGTCTTCATGACACGGGTATTTGCGCGCGAGAAAACCTTTTTGGATCCCTTGCTGCGTCCCTTGGAGCGATTGCTTTATAAGGTGACCGGCGTGGACGAACGGCGGGAAATGCGTTGGACGGAATATACGATCGCGATGCTGCTCTTCAGCGGCGTTTCCATGACGCTGCTGTACGCGATGGAACGTGTGCAGCAATGGATGCCGTGGAATCCGGAGAAGCTGGCGGCGGTGCCCACGGATTTGGCGTTCAATACAGCGGCTTCTTTTACGACGAATACAAACTGGCAGGCGTACGTGCCGGAAGTGACGATGAGTTACTTCACGCAGATGGCGGGATTGGCTTATCACAACTTCATGTCCGCAGCGGTGGGGATCACGCTGGCGATCGCAGTGATTCGCGGCATCGCACGGCGAGAGCAGGATACGATCGGGAATTTTTGGGTGGACCTGACGAGGACGGTGTTGTGGGTATTGCTGCCGGCGTGTTTGGTGGTTTCGATGCTGTTTGTGTCGCAAGGCGTGATTCAGAATTTGAAGCCTTACGTGACGACGCAGCTGCTGGATCCGCAGACGGTGCAAGTGACTGGCGCCGACGGCAAAACCACTATGCAGGTGGTGAAGGAGCAAAAGATCCCGCAAGGGCCGGTGGCGTCGCAGGAGGCGATCAAGATTTTCGGCACGAATGGAGGCGGATTTTTCAACGCGAACAGCGCGCATCCTTACGAAAATCCCACGCCGCTGAGCAATTTCCTGCAGCTCATTTTGATTTTTGCGATTCCCTCAGGATTGACGTACACGCTGGGAAGGATGACAGGCTCGCAGAAACACGGCTGGGCAGTGTGGGGCGCGATGGCGGTGCTGTTTTTGGCCGGGGTCATTTGCGCGTATGCGGCGGAGGCGCGAGGGAATCCACTGCTGCACGGTGTGGATCAGAAGGCGAGCGCGCAACAGACGGGTGGAAACATGGAAGGCAAGGAAGTGCGTTTCGGAATTGCAAACTCGGCGCTGTATGCAACGGTGACGACGGATGCGAGCTGCGGCGCGGTGAACTCGATGCACGATTCGTTTACGCCATTGGGCGGAATGATTCCCCTGATTAACATCATGCTGGGCGAGGTAGTGTTTGGCGGAGTGGGATCGGGACTCTACGGAATGATCGTGTTTGTGATTTTGTCCGTGTTCATCGCGGGATTGATGGTGGGCCGGACGCCGGAATATCTGGGTAAGAAAATCGAAGCGTATGACGTGAAGATGGCGATGCTTTCGGTGCTGATTTTTCCTCTGGTGATTCTGGTATTCACTGCGATTTCGGTGGTGGCGAAGAGTTTCGGCACGCCGTCCATCACGAATCCGGGGCCGCACGGGCTTTCGCAGATCTTGTATGCGTACACGTCGGGCACGGGGAATAACGGCTCGGCGTTCGCTGGGTTCAATGCAAACACGGTTTGGTACAACACGACGATTGGACTTGCGACACTTTTTGGACGATTTTTCGCGGTGATTCCGATTTTGGCGATTTCGGGAAGCCTGGCGCGGAAGAAATACGTGCCGGAGTCGGCGGGAACGTTTCCGGTGACGACGCCGCTTTTTACGGCGCTGCTGGTATCGGTGGTGCTGATCGTGAGCGCCTTGACATTTTTTCCGGCGCTCAGTTTGGGTCCTATTCTGGAGCATCTGCTGATGCACGCAGGAAAGGTGTTTTAAGCGCAAATGACAGCCATGGGAAGCAGTCGAGAGCAATCGCGCTGGGGAAAAGAAATCGTGGTTCCCGCGCTGTGGGAATCGTTCGTGAAGCTGGATCCGCGGACGTTGACGAAAAATCCGGTAATGTTCGTCGTGGAAGTGGGGGCGCTACTTACGTCGATGGATCTGGTGCGCGGCGTAGTGCAACACACGCCGGGATTCGGATTTTCGCTGCAGATCACGCTGTGGCTGTGGTTCACAGTTCTTTTTGCGAATTTCGCGGAGGCGATGGCGGAGGGGCGCGGGAAAGCGCAGGCGGAAACTTTGCGGAAAGCGCGCGCGGAGACGATTGCACGGCGATTGAAGCCGGATGGGAAGCTCGAATCGGTGCCGGGATCAAAGCTGCGGATGGGCGACGTGGTGGTGGTGAGCGCGACGGAATTTATACCGGGTGACGGCGAGGTAATCGAGGGAGTCGCGTCGGTGGATGAATCGGCGATCACGGGCGAATCCGCGCCGGTGATACGCGAGTCTGGGGGAGACCGTTCGGCGGTGACGGGCGGGACGCGCGTGCTCTCCGATGAGATCAAGGTGCGGATTACCTCTAATCCGGGCGAGACGTTTCTGGACCGGATGATCAAACTGGTGGAGGGCGCGCTGCGGCAGAAGACGCCTAACGAGATCGCGCTAAATATTTTGCTGGCAGGGCTGACGATTATTTTTCTACTAGCGGTCGCGTCGTTGCAGCCGATGGCGATTTATTCGGGAGCTCCGCAATCGGTGTTCGTGCTGGTGGCGCTGCTGGTGTGCCTGATTCCGACGACGATTGGCGGATTGCTTTCGGCGATTGGCATCGCGGGCATGGACCGGGTGCTACAGAAGAATGTGCTGGCGATGTCCGGGCGCGCCGTGGAAGCGGCGGGAGATGTGGACACGTTGCTGCTGGACAAGACCGGGACGATCACGCTGGGGAACCGGTTTGCGACAGAATTTATTCCGGCGCCGGGGGTGAGCGACGCGGAGCTGGCGGACGCGGCGCAGTTGGCGTCACTGGCGGATGAAACGCCGGAAGGACGTTCAATCGTGGTTCTGGCGAAGGATAAGTACGGTTTGCGCGCGAGAGAATTGGGGTCTATTGCGGCGACTTTTATACCGTTTTCGGCGGTTACGCGGATGTCTGGCGTGGATTTGGACGGGCGACGGATACGCAAGGGCGCGCGGGATGCGATCGTCAAGAGTATCAGGGATGCCGGCGGAACCGTGCCGACGGAAACGATGGAGGCGGTGGACCGGATTTCGAATTCAGGCGGAACGCCGTTGCTGGTGGCTGAAGATGCGAGAGCGCTGGGCGTGGTCCATCTGAAGGACATTGTGAAAGGTGGGATGCGGGAGCGGTTCGAGCATTTGCGCGTGATGGGCATTCGAACCGTGATGATTACCGGGGACAATCCGTTGACGGCGGCAGCGATTGCGCGCGAAGCCGGCGTGGATGATTTTCTGGCCGAGGCGCGGCCGGAAGACAAGCTGGCTTTGATCCGCCGCGAACAGGCCAAGGGGAAACTGGTGGCAATGACCGGCGACGGGACGAACGACGCGCCGGCTTTGGCGCAGGCGGACGTGGGCCTGGCGATGAACGCGGGAACGCAGGCCGCGAAAGAAGCCGGGAACATGGTGGATTTGGACTCGAATCCGACGAAATTGATCGAGGTGGTGGAGATCGGCAAGCAGCTTTTGATTACGCGCGGGGCCCTGACTACTTTTTCGGTGGCGAACGATGTGGCGAAATATTTCGCGATTATTCCGGCGATGTTTGCGGCGGCTTTGCCCCAACTGGGCGTGCTGAACGTGATGGAACTGAAGACGCCACAATCAGCGATTCTTTCGGCGGTGATTTTCAACGCGCTGATTATTATTGCGCTGGTGCCGCTGGCGTTGCGCGGTGTGAAGTATCGGCCTTTGGGAGCCGAAGCATTGCTGCGTCGGAATTTGCTGGTGTACGGATTGGGCGGAATTGTGGCGCCGTTTATCGGGATCAAGGCGATAGATTTGATCATTACGCACATTGGACTGGCGTAAGGACAGTTATGAAACGGAACTTTTTGATTGCGATCTGGATGACGCTAGCGACGACGGCTTTGCTGGGAATTGGATATCCGCTGGCGGTTACGGGGCTGGCGCAGTGGCTTTTTCCGAGGCAAGCGAACGGCGAAATGATTCAGGTGCACGGGAAGCCGCTGGGATCGAGATTGATCGGGCAGCCTTTTTCCGCGGCGGGATATTTTCATTCCCGGCCGTCTGAGGCGGGGCCTGCCGGATACGATCCGGTCGCGCCGGGCGGCGGGGCGTCAAATCTGGCGCCGACGAATTCGGCTTTGATTGCGCGGGTGAACGGCGACGTACAGAAATTGCATGCGGAGAACCCGAGCGCGCCGATTCCGGTAGATCTGGTTACGAGTTCAGGGTCGGGGCTCGATCCGGATATTACTCCAGCGGCGGCGGAGTTCCAGGTGGCGCGCGTGGCGCGGGAGCGCGGGATGAGCGAGGGGGACGTGCGCGCGGCGGTGGCGCGGCACACGATTGGGCGGCAGTGGGGATTTCTGGGTGAGGCGCGAGTGAATGTGCTGGAATTGAATTTGGAATTGGATTCAATGCGTCCGATGCAGGCGCGGTAGTGACGACATCACTGCAAGAGAGATCCCTCACTTCGTTCGGGATGACAACGAGAGGCAGCAAGAAAAGCGGCGGACGCGCCGCAGCGCGGAGGGCGGGTCTGAGACCCGCCCCTACAAAGCGGATTTAGAGGGAGAGTGATAGGACTTGCGTCGGCGCTGCAACGGTTTTACTTTTCTTGGCGCGTGGCACGTGATTTGGAAGTGGCGGGTGGGTCGAAGCGGTAGCCGATCCAGGGTTCTGTGTGAATGTATCTGGGATGGCTTGGGTCGGGCTCGATTTTTTTTCGCAGTTGATTGATAAAGACGCGCAGGTATTCGGTTTCTTCTCCATAGTCGGGTCCCCAGACGGCTTGCAAGAGGCGGCGGTGTGCCTGGGCTTTGCCCGCATTCGAAACCAGCTGGCGCAGAAGTTCGAATTCCTTGGGTGTGAGGCGAACCGGGCGGCCTTTGAGCAGGACATTGCGTTTCTCGAAATCTATTTTCAAATCATCGGAGACGAACGCTGGCGTGGCTTCTCCGGGAGCGGCGCGACGTAGCGCGGCGCGGATACGCGCCATGAGTTCTTCTACGCCGAAGGGCTTTACGACGTAATCGTCGGCGCCAGCATCGAGGGCTTGCACTTTATCGCGCTCCGAATTGCGCACCGTGAGCATGATGATGGGCGCGTCGCTAGAGCTGCGGATTTCGCGACAGGTTTCGAGGCCGGAAATTCCGGGCAAGTTCACATCGAGAAGAATCAGATCGGGGCGTTCACCGCGGATTTTTTCGAGCGCTTCTTCCCCGCTGCGTGCTTCAATCACGCTGTAGCCTTGCGAGGCAAGCGTGGTGAGCATGACGCGGCGGATTTGCGGTTCGTCGTCCACGACGAGAATGGTGGCGGCGTTCATCAGTCTCCGGAACGGCTGCGGTCCACTGGCAAGGTGAAGGAAAAGACAGAGCCCTGGCCACGCTGGCTGGTGAGGCTCATGGTGCCGCCGTGGGCTTCGATGATGGCTTTGGCGATCGGCAGGCCCATGCCGGTGCCCTGCACGAGGTAACGCTGATCTTTGCCGCGATAAAATTTCTCGAAAATCAGATTCTGCTCGAGGTCGTCAATGCCAGCGCCGCGATCGGCTACGCTAGTGACGATGAAATCAGGAGTGGCTTCCGCGGAAATGGTGATGGGCTTGTCCGCGGGTGAGTACTGATTAGCGTTCTCGAGGAGATGGACGAGGGCTTCGCGCGCGCGGACCAGATCTACATTGACGTTCGGCAGGCCCTCAGGTACCTGAACGCGGACGACGCGATCACCGAGGGTGAGCTTGCACTGGCTGAGTGCGGCGTTGATGACATCTTCAATCGGATGGGATTCGAGACGGAGCTCGACTTCACCGGCATCGAGGCGCGCCATTTCTCCGGCTTCGCCGACGAGGCGGTTCAGGCGATCGGTTTCTTCATTAATGATGGTGAGAAGCTCCTGGCGCTGCTGATTCGTGACGCTGGGGTTCGAAAGCAAGTTAGTGACGGAGGCCTTGATGGAAGTGAGCGGAGTTCGCAGCGCGTGGGTGACGGAATCGAGGAGCGCGGTGCGGAGGCGTTCGCCCTCGCGTGCCGCTTCGGTGAGGCCGAGCTGCTCGATGGCGCGGGCGCGTTCGATGGCCACGGCGATAAGGGTGCCAACGGCTTCGAGCGTTTGCCGGGAAAGCATTGAACCGGAGATTCCCAGGCTGCCGATGGGACGAACGCCGAGACGCACAGGAACAAAGCAGAGGCTATTGGCTTCGTCCACCAGCGGCTCTTCGCGAATGACCATGGCTTTGAGAGTTTCGAGATCGAGTTTCGGGATCACCGGGCCGGAGCGATAGATTTTCTGCTTTTCGGCTAGAAGAAGGGCAGCGGCGCCGACTTCGAAGATGTCCACGATCTGGGAAGGGATGCGATTGAGGAGTTGAATCACGTTGCCGGATTCGAGAAGGCCCTGGCTGAAAGCGTAGAGCTTTTCGATTTCGCGGCGGCGCTGCGCGGCGTGCGTGGCTTGCTGTCGAGCACGGGTGGAAAGATGGCTGGCGAGCACGGAAACCACGAGAAAGGCAAAGAGCGCGACCCAGTTTTGGGGATCGGCGACGGTGAAAGTGCCGACGGGCGGCAGGAAGTAGAAATTGAATGCGAGCATGGCCGCGATGGACATAAATACGGAAACGGCGATGCCCCATACGGTGGAAACGGCTAGAATGGCGAGCAGAAAAGTGAGCGCTACGGTAGTGGGATTAACAGGCAGCACGTGTCTATAGAAAACAGAAATTATGAGAACAATCGCAAGAGCAGCAGCGAATCGCAGGAAGCGTGGGAGCAGAGGTTCGCGCACGGGCACATTCTAACGTAGCTTTCCAAGAGGCCGTAGAAGAGAATACCCGCATGCCCAAGACCCCGGAACAGTGGCTAGCCGCGTCCAAGCCATCGGAAAAGACCAAGGGAGCGCTGAAGCTATTTTTGGGATACGCGCCGGGAGTAGGCAAAACGTACAGCATGCTGAGCGAGGCGATCCGAAGGTATAGCCGCGGCGAAGACGTGGTAATAGGCGTGGTGGAAACACACGGAAGAAAAGGGATCGCGGAACTTTCATCGCAACTCGAAACGATTCCCCGCCGCATGATTGATTACAAAGGGACACTTTTTGCGGAAATGGATCTGGAGGCGATTCTGGCGCGGCATCCGCGCGTGGCACTGGTGGATGAGCTGGCACACACGAATATCCCCGGAAGCAAGAATCGCAAGAGATACGAGGACGTGCTGCAAATTCTGGATGCAAAGATTGATGTGATTTCGACAGTCAACATTCAGCACATCGAGAGCATCGCGCCGACGGTTCGCGCGATTACTGGCGTTCCGGTGCGGGAAACGGTGCCGGATTGGGTGCTGCAGGTGTCCGATGAAACGGTGATGGTGGACTTGACTCCGGAAGCGTTGCAGAACCGCATGAGGCGCGGAGACGTTTACGGGAAGGAAAAGATCGAGCAGGCGCTGAAGAATTTCTTCCGGCGGGGGAATTTGATCGCGTTGCGCGAACTGGCGTTGCGCCAGGTGGCAGAGCAGGTGGATCGCAGCCTGGAATCGTACATGGTGGAGAAGGACATCCAGGAAGCTTGGGGCGTGCGCGAGCGGCTGGCTGTGTGCATCAGCGCGAACCCGAAGGCGCAGTACCTGGTGGCGCGCGCTGCGCGCATGGCACGGCGGATGGACGCGGAACTGTACGCGCTGCATGTGGATTTGGATCAGGACAGCGACCCGGAAGAGGAGAAGTTGCTGGAAGCGAACTTGCAATTCGCGGAAAATTTGGGAGCGAAGCCGGTGCGATTGAAGGGGAATCACGTGGCGGAGACAGCGGCGCAATTTGTGAGGGATAAGCACATCACGCAGGTGATATTCGGGCGGACGGCGACCGAGGGTTGGAAAAAACTGAAGTACATGAACGGGATCAACCGGTTTCTGCGGGACGCGCCGGCGGTGGACGTTCATATTGTGACGCAGGAGCCGGATTAGGCGAAGTTCGGTGGTGGGACGCTATCGGATTGTTTGAGCGAGAGCGGATCGCCTCCGTTTAGCGGTTATCGCGACCCGACGAGTGCGGGTTGGGTGCTAGTCGAAGTTGGCAGGATCATGCGGACCGGTTCGCGAATGGCGAGCTCAGGAGAGAAATTACGCATGCGTTCGAGCAACGCGAGCGTGACTTCCTGGCCGCGGGCGATCAGAAGCAGGCCCTTGGCAGATTTCAGGTCTTCGCCGAAGACCATGCCGACCGCAACTTCGCGGACGGACAGTTCCAACAGCTGAATTTTGTCCTGCGCACTACCCCGCATCGCGGCGAAAGCCTCGAGAATCACGGGATCGTACCATCCCTTGCGGCCTCGCATGATGGCGAAGGGATGATCGGAATGAGCTTCGCCCGCGTCAAGCGAATCAAAATCGAGGGCAATTTTGAGCGCGCGAGCACCCCAGGGAATTTCGTCATCAATGGCGGCGTCTGATCTTTGCTTGGCTGCGGCGAAATTGCGGTTGTGCTGGTGCAAGATTTCGCGGACGGCGTCAATGCGGGGAATATGGGACAGGCATTTTTCGGTCACAGCGGGCATGCGTTTGACCATTTCGTGCTCGGAGTCGTCGAGAATATCACCGCGATAAAGCTTATCCAGGGTTGCAGGCGGAAGAGTGACGCAGCCGATTTGAGAGAGCATGGCAGCGACCTCGACCGGCCACCGCTCGCCAATCTTGAAGTGCGCCATGAGTTGCTCGACGCTGTGACGAACCCGGGTGGCGCGCCCGAAAGCCATGGGATTAGCCATCGAGAGGATGTCAATCAGTGCCTTGATGCTGCCGCGCAGGGTTTCTTCCAACAAGACTTTTTCCGACGTGACGAGGCGATGTTGCTCGACGCAAGCATCCAGGGCCTTGAGAAGAGTTTCGGAGGAACACGGCTTGGTGAGAAAACGGAAGATATTGCCTTCATTGACGGCGGCGATCGCTGATTCCATGTCGGCCTGGCCGGTGAGCAGGACCCGGACTGTCAACGGCGCGACGGTACGAATGTGGGCGAGCAGGCGGACGCCGTCCATTTGGGGCATGCGCTGATCGGAAACGACGACGGCGAAAGTTTCGCCGGTGCGGATCCTTTCGAGGGCCTGCGCGCCGGCTGTTACGGTTTCCACCACAAAGTGGCTGCGAAGCGTGCGGGTAAGGCCGTCGAGGACGTTCTGTTCGTCGTCTACACAGAGAATACGTGGGCGCTCAGCGGTTGTCATTGCAGACTCCCGAAAGCTCGAGGGCGGCAGCATCGGCAGACGCCAGCCACTCGACTCGGGCAATTTTTCTTCGACATCGAGTTTGGCGACCACGTGGGAATTCAGCGGAGGATTGGGGATCGCGATGTCTTCGGAATTGCGTGCGTCATGGTCGTGGGCCAGCCAATTGGCAAAATAAACGCATGCCAGCACGTCCAATTTGTCGTGAGGCACGCGCTCGGGGTGGTGATGGTGCGCGACCGCTTCGATGATTATGTAAGGAATGCCCCAGAGGCTGAGCAGATAGGCTCCGACTTCGGCGTGAGAGATGCCCGTCAATTCCTCTTCGACTTCGAATAGCGGACGCTGCTCCTGCCGCGCGCGCTTCAGGGCGTTAGCGAAATGGGCGGGCATGGCTTCGGCGAGGACCAATTTGCCGACGTCGTGCAGCAGGCCGGCGATGGGAGCGGCGGCGGCGATGGCGACGTTGGCGGAAAGGTCTTTGGCGATGCGACCAGTCAACTGCGAGTGGGACTGGTGGGTTTCCAACGAAAAACCGGGGATGGACTGAGCGGGATGGAATACGCGAAAAACTTCGGCGGAGAGGACCAGATTTTGCAGCGTTGAAATGCCGAGATAGTTGATGGCGGTCTGAATATCGCTGACGTTGCGGACGAAGCCGAAGAATGCGGAATTCACGAGCTGAAGAATTTTGGCGGACATCGCGGTGTCGCGTTCGATGATCTGGGCGACCTGGCGCGAGGAGGAATCCGAATCCGCTAGAGTTTGCTGGAGCTCCAAACACATCGCCGGGAGAGACGGCAATTGCTGGATAGATCCGACGAGATTGGCGAGCATTTTGCTGTTGAGGACGTCACCGAGACTGGTGGCGCGGTCTATGGCGGCGCGCAGAGTGTCCTGGTCGCAGGGCTTGAGCAAGAATTGGTGAGCGACTGGCACGGCGTTAAAGGCGGCTTCCATATCCGAGTAGCCGGAGAGAATGATGCGCAGGATGCTGGGATATTTTTCGCGAACGGTCTTGAGCAAGGCCGCACCGTCCATTCCGGGCATGCGCATGTCCGAAATGATCACGTCGAACGGAGCGGCATCCAGCATACTCAACGCCGCCTGGCCGCCGGGAGCAAAAGCCATCTCCCAGATCTGGCGCTGGGGACGGAGCATGCGCTGCAGGCCTTCCAGAATTTTGATTTCATCATCCACAAATAGAATTCGCTTCACGTGACCACCACCTCTGGACTAGCGGGCACACTGTTCGCCGGAAGGCGAACAAGAAAAGTGGTGCCTTCGCCCATTTTCGTTTCAAAAGAAAGAGTGCCGCCGTGTTTATCAACGACAATCGCGCGTGCCAAAGCCAAGCCTTGTCCCGTGCCCTTCCCAACTTCCTTGGTCGTGAAAAACGGGTCGAACACTTTGGCGCGAACGCGTTCGGGAATACCTGTGCCGGTGTCTGCAACGGAAACGACGACGTAGTCGCCATCCTGCCAAGTGCGCACGGTGATGCGGCCTTTTTCTCCGGTGTTCTTTACGACGTCGCCGATAGCGTGAGCGGCGTTGACAAACAAGTTGAGAAACACCTGGTTCAGGTCGCCCAAGTGGCAGTGGATGTGAGGAAGAGGGCCGAAGTCGGTTTCCACGTCGGCGACGTACTTGACCTCATTGCGGGCGACGATCAACGTGCTTTCGATGGCTTTGTTCAGGTCAGCCGGAGCTTTTTCGGAGCTGTGATCCACATGAGAGAATTATTTCATGGCGCGAACGATGGTGGCGACGCGGGTGACGCCGTCTAGCACCTGATCGAAAGCCTTGGGGACTTCCGTGCTGAGGAAATCCCACTCGATCCGTTGGCGAATTGCCTCCACTTCCAGCAGCATTTCAGATTGCAGCGTCCCTTTGGCGGCGTGTGCGCAGATTAGCTCGTATTGCGTGATCATCTGCATGCTTTCGACGAAGGAGTTTTGCAGAAACCGTGTGTTATCGCCGATGAATTGAATGGGCGTGTTGATTTCGTGGGCGATGCCGGCCGCTAATCCGCCCACCGCTTCCAATTTTTGCGCGTGACGGAGTTCGACTTCCATCTGACGCTTTTCGGATATGTCTTCAAAACTGACGACTGCACCGGTGACGCGAGCGTATTCAAAGACCGGGATCGCCGAATAACTGACGGCAAAATGCGAACCGTCTGCTTTCCAAAAATATTCCAGATCGGTGTGAAAACTCTTTCCGGACTTTAACGTGCGGGTCAGCGGACATTCGAGCGATGGGTATGGACTGCCGTCTGGCCGAGTATGATGAAACAGAGTGTGCGCGTCCTTGCCAACCACGTCTGCGCGATTCCAACCGAACGTGCGGGCCGCGGCTTCGTTGATGAAACTAATCGCACCGCTGAGATTGACGCCATAGATGCCCTCCGATGTGGAATCCAAAATGAGGGCCAGCTCTTTGCCGATTTTGGCGTGCTCTTCTTCGGCAAACTTACGGGCCATAAACTGGCCCATCTGGTTGGCGATGCTCGTCAGGAACCTGATCAACTCGTCGTCGGGCGCTTTTCTCTCGTGACTGAAAAATGCGATCACGCCAAAGCTTTTCTGAAACAATCCGAGCGGAACCGCGAAACCGCAGCGAAGTCCGGCAGATATTGCAGCGCCGGTGCGAGTGAAGGAAACGCTCTCGGTCACGTCGTCGATCCATACTGGGGCGTGCGTATCCCAAACGCGCCCCGGCAGACCTTCGCCGCAGCGGAATTGCACCGTCTGGCTCAGCGCCTGGAATTGCAGAAACTTACGAGAGGACGCAGACCACGAGCGGGAGTGAACGAGGCGGTTCGCAGCTGGGTTGATCTGCCAGATTTCCCCTAGATCGAATTTCAGAGACTCGCAGAGAACGCGGAGGATTCCGTCCGAGGCTTCGGCGACGGTTTGGGATTCCGCCAGGACGCGCGAAACGGCAAATTGCAAAGTGGTGTGGCGGCGGGCGGCGTGGCGCTCAAGCGCGTACAAGAGCACACGTTCAAACGCGGCCGCGTTCATGCGGTTCTTTACGGTGTAGTCGTCGGCGCCGGCGCGCACGGTTTCGAGCGCCTGAGCCTCATCATGAACACTGCTGATGATAACCACGGGAAAATCTTTGGCGACCGCGATAAGGTTTTGCAAGCCGCTCATGCCGTCGGCATCTGAAACTGCAAGATCAGCCAGGAAGATGTCAAAGGATCTGGTCGCGGTTTTCTTGAAAGCATCGGCGAAAGTCGAGACCGTGTGAACCTCAAATCGAGCGTTTCTGGCCCCGGCGAGCTTTTGGCGGATATCGGCCTCGTCGGCCGGGTCCGCGATGATCAGGAGAACTGTAAGAGCTATAGGATCCATGACGTTTGCCGCGATGACCTGAATTGAAACTGCCCGCTATGCGATTCCGGCCTTGGAGATTTTTACGGGTGACGGGACGGACAGGCGCTTGCGCCGCAGTCCCTTATCGAGACAATCGTCCGTTCTGGCAGAAAGGTTTAGTGGGCGGAAAAGTGTGCCGCGGTGTCGGAGAAGGGGCCGCGTGGAGTGGGGATTTTGACTGCGGAATTCGCTGCGAGGGCTTAAGCGTCGTCGGCGGGTATATCGAAATTGACCAGGTCGGCCTGGAAGCCGCGAGATTTGACGGCGCCATAGGCGATGCCGATGACCATCCAGATGGCGCCCAAGCGCAGGGCAGGGCCGCTGAGATGGCTCCAGATGAACGCGCAAATCAAGAAACCGAGGAGGGGCGAGATCAAGTTGAGAATATTTTTCTTTTCGGCGCGGAAGTAGTAACGGACTAGCGCGGCGATGTTGACGCCCATGAAAGCGAGAAGGGCTCCGAAGTTCAGCAGGTCGGCGCCCTGGTCGTAAGTGATGATGAAGGAGCCCACCAGAGCAATTACGCCGACGAAGATGACGTTGTTGCGCGGGACGTGGCTCTTCGGATCGACGGCGCCGAAAAACTTTTTGGGAATCCCGTCGCTGCGGCCCATGCCGTAGAGCAGGCGCGCGGCGCCGAGTTGCGAGCCCATGCCCGAGCCGATGTTGGCGACCAGAATCGTGAAATTAATGAGTTGGAACAGAAAGTAGCCGCCGGCGGTCTGGGCGACTAGCGGAAACGCGGAAGTGATTTTGTCTGCCGGGAAAGGTTGATCGCGCCAGACGAGTTGCGCGGCGTAGACCTCGAGTGAAGCAAGTACGCCGGTGATCAGGCAGACGAGAACCGTGGCGAGCATGATATTGCGGCGGGGATTTTCGACTTCTTCGGAAAAGGTGGAGATGGCGTCAAAGCCGATGTAGGTGAGGACTGCGACAGACGTGCCGTGAAAAACAGTCTTAAAGCTGAAGGTAGCTGGATTGTAGAAGGGGTGCGTAAAAAAACCGGGTCCGTATTGATGCATGCTCCAGATGAAGTGAATCACGAAGGCGAAGAAGATCACTACTACGATGCTCATGCCCGCGGCCATCACGTCGTTGATGCGTGCGGAAGTCTTGATACCGCGGACATTGAGAAGTGTGAACGCGCCGGCGTAGAAAAACACGAGCGTCCAATAGGGCAGGAACGGAAGAATATTCTGAGTTAGCTGGCTGCAGATGATGGTGCAGATGAGCGGGTTGAGGATGTAATCCATGACGATGGCCCACCCGGTGATGTAACCGAGGGCGGGCTTCAGTTCCTGGCCGACGTAGGTATACGCGGAACCGGCGGAGGGATAGGCGCGAGCCATTTTGCCGTAGCTGATGGCGGTGAAGAGCATGGCGACCATGGCGATCAACAGGGTGGTTACGACGTGGCCGCGGGCGTCGTTGCTGATGACGCCGTAGATGCCCATCGGAGCGATGGGTTGGATGATCACGATGCCGATGATAATGAGATCCCAGAGGCCGAGGACGCGGCTGAGTTTTACAGGCGCTTGCGCGGTTTGGGTTGGGTTGGAGGCCATTATTGCGCTCTGAATTCACGATGAACGATTTCGTCCGTCATGGAAGGGGCGGGTCTGAGACCCGCCCCTACGAAGAGAGTCGCGACGTTGGAAAAGGATCCGAGGGTCATTCGGTGACGACAGCCTTGACTAGATTTCTGGGGCGGTCTACGTCGCAGCCATTTAGGATGGCGAAATGGTAGGCGAAGAGCTGGAGCGGAACTACCTCGAGAATCGGAAGGAGCAGCTCCGGAGCCGGAGGGACGAATATATGGCGATCGGCGAGAGGAAGGATTTCGCGATCGCCCTCGGTGGCGATGACGATGGATTTTCCGCCGCGGCTTTTGATGTATTCGAGGACGAGCAGCGTCTTTTGATAGCGCAAGACGGAATCGGGATCGGAGGCGTCGCGCGTCGCGAGCACGATTATTGGGAGCTTGTCATCCACGAGGGCGTTGGGGCCGTGACGCAATTCGCCGGCGGGAAGGCCTTCGGCCTGAACGTATGAAATTTCCTTGAGCTTGAGCGCGCCTTCGCGGGCGAGAGCGTAGTGGACACCGCGGCCCAGAAACAGAAAAGCTTTGGAATTCTGGAAAGCGCGGGCGCAGCCGGCAGCCTGTGCATCCCACGCGGCGAGGAACTTTTCGATAGCTTTAGGGATTTCGGCGAGCGCATTCAAGTGCGCGCGCGTGACTTCGGAAGTCATGCGGCCGCGCTGCCTGGCGAGAAACAGTGAGAATAGATAAAGGATGGCGAGCTGCGCGGTAAAGCTTTTGGTGGCCGGAACGGCCTTCTCTACTCCGGCGCAGGTTTGCAGTTTGGTGCTGGCTTCGCGGGAGATGGTGGAATCGGCGACGTTCGAGATGGCGACGGTTTTCGCGCCGCGATTGAGGGCTTCGCGCTGCGCCGCAGTCGTGTCCGCGGTTTCGCCGGACTGGGTGATGACGACCACGATGGGGTTGGTGTCCGAGTGTGTGGAGCGGTAGCAGTATTCGCTGGCGTATTCGACGTCCACCGCGACCCCGGCGAGATCTTCGATCATGATTTCGCCGGCGAGACCGGCATTGCGGCTGGAGCCGCTGGCGGCGATGATGATTTTTTTGAAGTCGAAAAGAGCTTTTTCGATGGGCCGCAACGAATCGGGAAAAATGACATCACCATGCACGTTCTGCCGAATGGTTTCACGAATGGCATGAGGCTGCTCGTAGATCTCGCTGAGCATGTGGTTCGCAAACGCGCGCGGCGGGCTCGACGGAGTCGTCTGCTGATCGGACATTAGCGGCCGCCTCCGGTGGAAGTGGGGGGCAGACCTCTTCCCTCTTTCAAAGGGATCGTCGCAGGCGCGATGTTCCATCCGGAAACGGTCATTTCAACGCCGCCGAATACGGGAGTATCCGGCAAGTACCGGGCGGTTAACTCGCGAGATTCACCAGGCATGAGTTCGATGTAATTATCGTCCCAGAATACGGGAAGAATTTCACCTGTTTGGCCGGATTTGCGAATTCCGAGATGAATCTGGAATGCGAGGTGGTCGCTGGTGTTTTTGAGCAGCACGTGCGCGACGGGGCCATCAGGGCCGGGCAGAAGGCTGCCAGTGGCTTCCACGTTCGCTTCAGGAAGCGTTTGGAGCGCTGTGAGGTCTTCGTACGAAGAAACGGGAGTGAAGCGGTAGGTCGTCTTGGCCCAGTCGTAGGTGTTGGGCTTGGAGGAGAGCCAGTAGAAATTGCGGCTGACGATTTTCTCGTCGCTGGTCTGAAGTTCGAGAGACACGAAAAAGACCGGCGAGGAAGGGTCGAAGGAGCCGGCGGGAATAATCAGTGCTTTGCGGACGCCATCGGCATCAACGTCCGTCTGCACCTGGGTTGCGTAGCGTTGCTGGAGCGAGTCGTCGAAGACCTTGGCGGTAACGATGAGGCCGGAAGCTTTTTCGTAGCGGCTGTTGACGACGTCGACGCTGTTGTTGTCGTAAGAATATTGGACGTGGAGCGGCTCGCAGGCTTTTTTGGTGCCGAAATAACCGCCGGCGGGCTGGAGATAATAATCGAAGAGGTGCCAGATGGTGGAGGGCCAGGCGTTGTTGAGCATCCACTGAATGATGCCGGTGGTGTGATATTTGTTGCGGGAATAGGCCTCGAACATGGCGCGCTCGCCTTCGTAGGCCATCGTTTGCGACTTCAGTTCGTAGGTGTCGAGATCCTTTGCGGGACCATAAATCGCGTTCATCGCGCCATTGAAGTGGCTGAGATCTTTGAAGCCTTCGGAACCTGCGTGATAGTTCCAGAAAATATCCTGCGGCCACATGTGGTCGGCGGGAATGAAATTTTTCAGGCAGCTTTGCAGCGGGACGGCGGGGCCGGGACTGGTTTCGGTGTTGAAACCGAATGCGCCGCCGTATTTGTTGTTATCGGTCAGCCAGTAATCGGGCGGGACGTAGTCGTAGGGCCCGGTCATCTTCACGCCGGATTGTCCGGTGACGGAGGTGGGAGTGGCGGAAGCGGAAGAAATGTAAGGATTCGGCCAACCCGATTCCTTCAGAACTTTGATGTAGGCGGTTTCGACATCGGCGGGCGGCGGATTGTCGCTGCCATTGAGCCAGACGAGCATGCTGGGATGGCTGCGCATACGCATGATCTGCGAATGCAATGAAGCGGTGGCGATTTCGAGATCGCCCGGTTGCCAGTGCTTCCATTGTTCCCAATGATCGCAGCAGCACCAGCCGGCCATGATCAGGACGCCTTGTTCATCGGCGAGATTGTAAAACTCTTCGGTTTCCATTTTGCCTTCGAGGCGGATGGTGTTTAGGTTCATGTCGCGGACGTAGCGGAATTCGTTTTGCAGGCGGTCGAGGTCCTGGCGAAGAAGCATGTCCGGAGACCAGCCGCCGCCGCGGATGAGAATTTTGCGGCCATTGATGTAGAACTGTCGGGCGCCGTTGGAATTCAGTTCGGAAGTGATTTCGCGCATTCCGAATTTTACGGTTTGCGCGTCGGATTCTTCGTTGCCTACCGTGAAATGGATGGAGAGTTCGTGAAGGTCTTGCGGGCCCATCTGGTAAGGCCACCACAGTTTGGGATTCCTGATCTGCAACTGCGTGAATTTATCGGAGAGAAAGCGGACCGTCTTGGTTTCGTGCGGTTGCAGAGTGGCGGTCTGGCGGAAATTCACGTCATCGAACTTGCCCTCTAGGACGCCGGTGACGGCGGCATCGGTGGCGTTGTGCAGTTCGGCTTCGACGGCGAGGTTGGCTTGGTCGAGCGAATTGGTGGGGAAATGCGTCATGACCTGGGGGTAGCGAATGGCGACCGAGCCGCTGGCCTGCAGATAAACGGGACGCCATAGGCCCATATCTTTATCGGGAGGCGCGGGGTTCCAGTCTACCCAGTTGATGCCTAGATCTTTTTCCGTTTGCGCGATGGTTTCGACGGCTACGACGTTTGGCTGATCGCGCTGGACGAAGGGCGTGATTTCGAATTCGTAGGTGCGATAGGCGCCCGCGACATCTTTGGAGTTGGCGATCTGGTGGCCGTTGATCCAGATATTGGCGCGATTATTGATACCGCCGAAATGCAACCAGACGTGGCGATCGTGGAAATTTTCGGGCAGGTTGAATTCGGTGCGATACCACCAGGAGCAGCGGAAGGGGCTGTCCTTGGGCATGGGCAGGAGCGAAAAATTCTTGCCTATGGGATAGGTTGTGCCCGGAATATCGCGCAGATTCATTGCGTAGTAGGGGTCGGGGTAGGTTTTGTCGGCTACGAGAGCGGCTACGACCGTGGAGGGAACTTCCGTGGGGTGCCATCCGTCTGTTTTGAAGCCAGCGGTGGAGATTTGGTCGCCGGTGGCGGAGAATTGACAGGAGGATTGCAGTCGCCAGCCTGATTGCAGGAAAACCTTTCCGGCAGCGTCCGGGGCTGGATTTGCGGCGAGTGGAGAAGCGGCCAGCGCGAGCAACGAAAGCATGAGGATTGCGGCGCAAACGACGGAATGTATCGAGAAGTTGGAAAGCTTGCAAAATTGGGTTTGCAGGCGCACAAACAGCCTCCCTGGACGGCGAATGCCAGGCAAACGGATGCTGACACGGAGCCGGTTTGGATGATGACGGTGGTTTATTAAACTTTATTAAACGCTCGTATTATTCCTTGCTGCTTCGTTAAGTCAAGTCAAAACCGGTGAACAAAAGATATTCGTCTCAGTGACGTTGCGACGCATTTGCAGCGGGCACGGTCCTCCTGCGGCGGATCGTTGACATGCCGTGGCCCTACGACTGCCGTGAGGGCACGCACTAGGCCCAGGAGACGGCGCGGGTGGATTCGCGCACTACCAGCTCTGGGGCAAGCTGCCTATGCACGGCCACCGATTCGCGCTCTTCGATGGCGGCGTTGATGCCCTCCATGATCATGCCCACGGCTGCGGTCCCCAAGGCTTCCATGGGCTGGCGCACCGTAGTGAGCGACGGCACGGACAGGCCGGCGGGTATTACGTCGTCAAATCCGATTACCGAGCAATCTTCCGGAACTTTCAGCCCTGCGCGGGCGAGACCACGGATCGCGCCGAAGGCGGTCATGTCATCGAAGGCCATTATCGCAGTGAAGCGCTTTTTGTGCTTTAGCAGCTCTTCGGTGAGTTTGAATCCGCCGTCGAAACTGGAATTGGGGTCGAGAGAATCAGGCAAGTCCACCACCAGTGTGGGGTCTATTTCGAGGCCCATCGAACGCGCGAAGGAGCGGACGCCTCGCCAACGTGGAGAGCTATCTACCAGCATCTTGGGGCCACGAATGAAAGCGATTTTGCGGTGGCCGAGCGAATAGAGATGCTCGAGCGCGAGGTGCGCGCCGGCTTCGTTATCCACCATGACGGAACTGACGGCGCCGGTGCGGAGTTCGCGGCCGATCATCACGGCGGGAATGTTGCGCTTTTCTAGGTCGGCGAGCAGGTCAACATCTACAAAAAGCCAATTGGCGACCAAGATGAGCGCTTCGACCGGGCGCGCGAGAAGCATTTCGAGATAGCGCTCGAAGCGGCCGCGCTGATTGTGTACGTCTGTAAGGATGGGGAGATAGGAAGCCTGGTAAAGGGAATTTTCGATCCCGCGGAGGATGAGCGTGCAGAACGGATCGGTGATGTCGAAGACCATGACGCCGACGGTGCGATTGCGCTTGGCGCTGAGGAAGCGCGAGACGACCTTGGGACGATAGGCGAGTTTTTTGGCGGCGCGTTCGATGCGATCCTTCGTTGAGGGTGGGATGTAGCGCGCGAGCGGCGCGTTATTGAGGACAATCGAGACGGTGGCGGGAGAAACGCCGCTTTCCTGCGCTACGTCGCGCAGGGTGATGGCCGAACCTTTCGGCTTTCGACGGCTCAAGAGTTCTCCGCTCTTTACGTGCGCGCTTGGTGCGCGAGGTGGAACGCACATCTTTATCATAGGCTGGGGAAGGAGGCTAGGGTGGAACGCCTTCGAAACGATGCCAAGAGCTTGCGAGGGCCGGTCTGAGACCCGCCCCTACAGAGCCGTTCCCGGCCCGGCAGGTTGCTTCGATAAAAGCGTCACGTCAGACGTGAGGGATTTGGGAGACGTTCCAGCCGCCGCCTATTGCTTTAATTAGCAGGACGCTGGCGGCCATCCGCCGGGTCAGAATGTTTACGGCGGTGACTTCGTCGGAAAGCGCGGCGCTTTGCGCGGTGGTGACTTCGAGATAGTTGGTGACGCCGCCTTTGTAGCGGGTGATGGAGAGCGAGAGAGAGTGTTGGGCGGCGGCGACAGCACCGGCTTGAGTGTCGGCTTCGTTTTGCAGGATGCGAAGCGCGGCTAGATTGTCTTCGACTTCTTGAAACGCAGTGAGCACGGTCTGGCGGTAGTTGTCCACGGATTGATTCCAGGCGGATTTAGCCTGGTCGGAAACGCCGTGGCGGCGTCCGGCGTCGAAAATGGTCTCGGCGGCGTCGCCACCGAGCATCCAGAAACCGCTAGGGCCCTGAATCAGAGTGGTGAACACGGCGCTTTCAAATCCGCCGGCGCCGCTGAGCGTGACCAGCGGAAAATATGCCGCACGAGCGACGCCGATTTGCGCGTTCTGTTCCTGCACACGGCGTTCGGCGGCGGAAATATCGGGGCGGCGTTCCAGCAGATCGGAAGGAAGGCCGGCTGGGATGACGGGGGGCGGCGTGGTAAGAGGGATCGGCGCGATGGTGAATTCGGCGGCCGGCTTGCCGACCAGAACGGCGATGGCGTGTTCGTAGGCGGCGCGCTGCACTTCGACGTCCACAGATTCGGCGCGCGTCGTTTCGAGGATGGTTTGCGCCTGAGCGACGTCCACGGCCGAAGCGAGACCGCCGTGATACCGGCTTTCGGTGAGTTGCAGAGCCTTTTCGTACGAGTCTACGGTGGAATCCAAAAGCTGTTTCTGGGCATCCAGTCCGCGCAACTGGAAGTAATCGGAAGCAAGCTCTGCATGGAGGCTCAAGCTGACGTTGGCCAGATCGGCGGCGGTGGCTTGAGCTTCCGAGCGGCTGGCCTCGACGGTGCGGCGAACACGGCCCCAAAGGTCGGCTTCGTAAGAAACGTCCACGGGGATCGTGAAAGTGTTGTAATCCTTGCTTTCGGTGGCGGCATTGTAAAGCGGCTGATTGGGAGAGAGATGGGTGCGCGTCACTGACGGGTCCGTCCCCACGGTGGGAAAAAGATTAGAGCGGCTGATGCGCAGAGCGGCGCGCGCTTCGGCGAATTGTTCTTGCTCGGCTTTCAGGGTCTGGTTGGAAACGTCAATCTGCTCTTCGAGCGAGTTGAGCTGCGCGTCCTGATAAATCTCCCACCACTTGCCTTTGGTAATCGCGTCGCTGGGCTGCGCGGGTTTCCAATCGGAAGGCAACTCTTTGTAAGCGGTGGGGACTTCCGCTGTCGGGCGGACGTAATTCGGGCCGACGGTGCAACCGGCGAAGGACAGGAAGGCCGCGGCAGAGATCGCCGCGAAGGAGAAGCGGTTGCGAGCTGCGCGGCGCACGTTAGTGAGTTGCAGGCGAAGCACCGCTCGTACCTCCTTGTGGATTGGGCTGCGAGATTTTCACCTGCTCGCCGTCTATGATCGAATCCGGCGGACTGACGATGATGGATTCCTGGCCGGTGAGTCCGGAAACGACTTCGATTTCGGAGCCGAAGTCGCGGCCGGGACTGATGGAGATGAGCTTGGCCTTGTTGTCCTCGACGGTGGCAACCTGCAAGCCTTGAGCGCGGAAAATCAGCGCATTCACGGGAATTATGAAGGTTGGGATATCGGACGGGATTTTCAAGTGCACTTCGGTGAAAGCACCCGGAAGAAGTTCGCCGGTGGGATTATCCACGTCTACTTCAACGAGCAAGGTGCGCGAAGCCAGGTCAATGGCGTTAGCGGTGCGAACGAGTTTTCCCTGGAACTTGCGTCCGGGAAACTGCGCGAGAGTGAGATCGGCGGAGATGCCCGGCTTAGCGGCGGGCGAATAGGGTTGCGGTACGTTGATGAATACGCGCAACGTGCGGATGGCGGCCATGTGGAAAAGTTCCTTGGCCGGAGTGCCTGAGCCGGAATCAATTAATTGACCGATGTCGGTGTTGCGCGCGGTGATAACGCCATCGAACGGGGCGTAGATCTTCGTGAAGGATTGCAAGTCCTCGAGACGATTTACGTTTGATTGCGCCGAGTCTACGGTCGCTTTCTTGGCTGCGTAATCACCGTGGGCGTTGTCCACATCCTGTTGCGAAACGGAATCGGTGTTCTTCAGGCCTTCATACCTATCATTCGTGATTTGCGAAAGGCGCAAGTTTGCTTGAGCGGTATTCAAATCGGCGCGGGCCTGCTGCAGTTGCTGGTCAACTTCAGGAGTGTCAATGACCGCGAGCAATTGACCCTTGCGCACATGGGCGCCGATGTCGAAATACCAGGACTGAAGATAGCCGTTGGTGCGAGCGTAAATGGGAGCATCTATGAAAGCCTGCATATTGCCGGGCAAGACAAGCTCCTGCTGAGGCGAGCCGCGTTTGGGTTGAATCACTTGGACGGCAGGAACGGCCAAATTGTCGGTTTCGACCTTAAGTGCGGCCTTGGCGCGCAGACGCGGAACGACGCCGGCGACCACGATGGCGACGACGATCAAGAGCACGACGATCGCGATAAGCGCTCCGTGGCTTGATTTCGGAGCGTTCGGAGCGGGGTGACCGCGATCCGCTTGCCCGGGTTTTTCACCAACTGGCTCTGTCATTTCTTCCTCTTAATAACTGCTATTGGGCCTGTTGCGGTGTCCCCTAATGATGCGACTGCGGCACCTTGCGTTTCAATCCGCTTCGGATTGTTTCTCGCCGCGCAAGCTATGCACAATGCTGAAGGTGACCGGAACGAAAAACAGCGTGGCCACGGTGGCAAATAGCAGACCACCAATCACGGCGCGGCCCAAAGGCGCGTTCTGTTCGCCGCCTTCTCCCAATCCCAGTGACATCGGTAACATGCCGATGATCATGGCGAGAGCAGTCATGAGCACCGGGCGAAAACGTGTGAATCCTGCTTCCGAGGCGGCCTCGGCAGGGGTCTTCCCTTCTCCCAACCTCTCTTTCGAGAAGCTAACCACCAGAATGCTATTGGCCGTGGCCACGCCCATGCACATGATGGCGCCGGTCAAGGCGGGCACGCTGACGGTGGTGCGGGTGATAAACAGGAACCAGACTATTCCCGCCAGCGCTCCGGGCAGCGCCATGAGGATGATAAAGGGATCCAGCCAGGATTGAAAATTCACGACGATAAGCAAGTAGACCAGGACGATGGAAAACGCCAGACCCCAGAGCAGCCCGGAAAATGAGGAGGCCATGGTAAGAATCTGGCCGCGAACCACAATGCGCGAACCGACGGGAAGGTCTTTCTTGCTCTTGTTAATGATTGGAGTGATCTCGCGAGAGAGACCGCCGAGGTCGCGGCCTTGCACCGCCCCGAAAATATCGATAACCGGCATGATGTCATAGTGTGAGACGACGCCCATTTCGGTGCCCCGACTGAAGGAAGCAACCGTCGCCATGATTTCGGATAGCTGGGTGCCTGGGCCGGTGACCGGAATATTCTCCAGATCCTGCAACGTGTCTACGCGGTACTGCGGGGTCTGCGCGGCAATGTTGTAGCTGACGCCAGTTCGGGGATCGAGCCAAAACGTCGGCGTGGTCTGGAAGCTGCCGCTCAGTGAAACCAGCAGATTTTGCGCGACGTCGCGAGCGGAATACCCGATCTGCTGGGCCTTGGTGCGATCCACGTCAATATGCAATCTTGGCTGATCGAACTCCTGCTGAATACGCAGATCCACGGTTCCGGGAACATATTTCAGCCGGTTCAGCAGGTTATCGGCGAATACCCTATTGGCGGCGAGATTTCTTCCGAGGATTTGAATGTCAATGGGGGCAGGAAGTCCGAAGTTCAGAATCTGGCTGACGATATCGGCGGGCAAAAAATAAAAGGTGACGCCTGGAAAATCGTGCGCCAGCTTGATGCGGAGATCGTGAACGTACTTCTCGGTGGGATGATGATCTCTTGAGAGTTCCGCGAGAATATCAGCATCTCCAGGCCCAATTGGGGCGGAATTGCTGTAGGAGAGGTTGATGCTGCTGTAAGGAAGTCCAATATTGTCAATCAGGCTGACCAGTTCGGACTGCGGAATCTGCTGGCGAATGTCCGCTTCGACGCGGTCGCAAAGCGCGGCTGTTTCCTCGATGCGAGTGCCGGTAGGCGCGCGCATATGCAGCTTGAACTCGCCGCTATCCACGCTGGGGAAAAAATCCTGCCCGAGCAATGGCAGAAGCGCAAAGGAAAGTATGCAAGCCGCCAAAAAGCAGATAGCAAAGAGCACGCGATGACGAATGCAGCGCTCAAGCAATCCGTGGTAGCGATCGCGCAGCCGGTCGAAGTGATACTCGAATCGTTGCTGCATGTGCACGAAGGGATTCGAAGATTTCTCCGCCTGTCCGGGGATTTCTTCGGTGCGGGCCTGTAGCAAATATTTCGCCATGGTTGGCACGAGCGTTCTGGAAAGCAGATAAGAAGCGAGCATGGCGAACGAAACAGCTTCGGCGAGCGGCACGAAAAGATACCTGGCAACGCCGGTGAGAAAGAACATGGGGACGAACACGATGCAAATCGAAAGAGTGGAAACCAGCGCCGGCACGGCAATCTGCGAAGCGCCATCCAGAATCGCCTGAACGATTTCCTTGCCCTGATCAATATTGCGATTGATGTTTTCGATTTCGACCGTGGCGTCGTCTACCAGAATGCCGACGGCAAGAGCGAGGCCGCCGAGAGTCATAATGTTGATCGTCTCGCCGAGCGCACTCAGCACGATCAACGACGTGAGGATGGAGAGCGGAATCGAAACCGCGATGATCAGCGTGCTGCGCCAGCTGCCCAGGAAAACCAGAATCATGAATCCGGTCAAACAGGCGGCGATCAGCGCCTCACGGACCACGCCGACGATCGACGCTTTTACGAAGATAGATTGGTCAGAAAGCGGAGTAATTTTCAGAGCAGGCGGCAGACCCGCGGCAATCGTGGGCAGCAAGGCTTTGACGCCAGAGATGATATCGAGCGTGGAGGCATCGCCGGCTTTCAAAATCACCATCAGCGAAGAGCGCTGGCCGTTCACGCGGACGATGTTGGTTTGCGGAGGAAATCCATCGCGGACATGGGCAACGTCATGAATATAGATCGTGGAGCTGCCGGACTGCTTGATGGGGATATCGTTCAAGTCCGCAACCGTTAAGGGCGCGCCGTTCATATCAACTTCATATTCGAACGTGCCGATTTTCGCAGTGCCGGCGGGAAGAATCAGGTTCTGGAGGTTGATAGCGTTGACGACATCGAGAGGGGATAGCCCCTTCGACTGTAGCGCACCGGTATCGAGGTCAACCTGAACCTGACGCTGCTTACCGCCGTAAGGGTAGGGGATGGCGGCGCCGGGGACGGTGATCAGACCGGTGCGAATGAAGTTCAGCCCTAGATCGCCCAACTGCTGCTCGGAAAGGCCCTGGCCGGAAAGCGCAAGTTGCAGAATGGGCACGCTCGAGGCGTTGTATTGGATGATGAGCGGAGGGGTGGTGCCCGGCGGGAGCTGGCGCAAGAGCGTCTGTGAAACCGCGGTGACCTGCGCAACGGCGCTGCCGATGTCAACGCCAGGGTGAAAGAAAATTTTGACGACGCCGATGCCGTTGAGCGATTGCGATTCGATGTGCTCGATGTCATTTACCGTGGTAGTGAGTACGCGCTCGTACTGATAGACGATGCGGGTGGACATTTCTTCGGGAGAAAGACCGGTGTAGTTCCAAAGAACGCTAACCACCGGGATGTCTATATTGGGAAAGATGTCCGTGGGCGTGCGGAGAATTGAAACGGGTCCGAGAATAAGCAAGAGTATGGCAGCGACGACGAAAGTATAGGGCCGGCGTAACGCCAGCCGAACAATCCACATCGATAATTCCCCTTAATGCCCAGAAAGAACCGCGCCGAAGAGCCGGTGAAGCGGGAAACGGCTATCCGCGGGGTATTATGGCACGTCGAATTCCAAAGCTATAGGGCCAGCGTGGAGCAAAGGCTGTAAGACATTCAGTGGGCCTGATTTAATTTCTTCGCGGGACCGTAGTGGTGAGTAATTGACGTGCGTTAAACCTGGCCGAGCTACGACGGTCTTTTGCCAACTGTCGGCCCACCGTCACAGGTCCAATGCGCGGCTTGTGCCTGCGCCAATCGTACGGTATCTGCATCCGTTGTGATTATCGGAGCACGCAGCATTTTGAATTGAGGATTGCGAAACGTCCGGGGCATTGTATGCGTCAGAGTACGTGAGGGTTAGGCGCGGGCTGGGATCGTGAATCTATCGTAAGGCGAATCCCATCTGATGGTTGTATCGAGGGTGGGCGGATGGAACAAGCAACGCGGATGCAGCCGGTTGCGGTGCCGCGGCGAAGCGCGGAAACGACGCTCCAGCAATATGCGTTGCTGCTCGAAGTTTCGAAGTCCATAGTTTCCCACCAAAATCTTTCAGAGCTATTCCACGAACTTTCTGAGCGTCTCAAGGGATTGCTGAATTTTCACTTTCTCTCGCTGGTGCTGTATGACCCGGCGCGAAACGTGATGCGGATGCACGTGCTGGAGACGACTGCGGCGACCGCGGTTCGCGCCGGCGATGAATTCGGCATGGACGAATCGCCTTCGGCCACGGCGTGGAGTACGCAACACCCGTTCGTTATCGAAGACACACGCACCGACGAACGTTTCCCGCGGGTTATGAAATTGTTGCGCGCGCAGGACGTGCGTTCATTTTGCAGCTTACCGCTTACGTCGGCACACCGCCGGCTGGGGACGATGAACTTCGGTTCGGAAGAGCCCGGCACATTCACGATGGAAGACCTGGAATTCCCGCGATTGGTAGCCGCGCAGTTGGCGGTGGCCGTGGATAACGCGCTGAATTTCGAAGAGGCGCAGTCCTTGCACCATCAATTGGCGCGCGACCGCGACCGCCTGCAGCTTTTGCTGGACCTGAATAACCGGATGGTTTCCAGACTGGATCTGCGCGAGCTGTTTCGCGCGATCTCTTCGGGAATCCGGCGCGTGATGGAATGCGATTACGCTGGTTTGTCTTTACCCGACCCCGACAAAGCCGAGACGATGCGCGTTTACGCGCTTGATTTTCCGGAGGGTAAAGGGCTGCTGCACGAGGAAATGCAGGTGCCCTTCGAGGGCGCGTCTTCGGCGAAGGCTTATTTGACGATGAAGCCGGTTACTCTGGACAGCGGTTCTCCCGGTTGGCGCAAATCACCGATTGCACAGATTGCGGCGAGCGAAGGGTTGACGAGACTGTGCTTTTTGCCTTTGATTACGCGAAATCGTGCGATCGGCAGTTTGAATCTGGGCAGGCTGCGCGACGAGGTCTTCACGCAGCAGGATATCCATTTTCTGGGCCAGATCGCGAGCCAGGTGGCTATCGCGGTGGAAAACGCGTTGGATTACGCGAAGGTGACGGAGTCGCGCGCGCGGCTGGCGGAGGAAGGCCGCTATCTGAAGGAGGAACTGCGCACGGAGCACGATTTCGAGGAAATCGTGGGAGAGAGCGCGGCGTTGAAGGCGGTGCTGAAACAGGTGGAGACCGTGGCGCCGACAAATTCGACGGTGTTGATTCTGGGCGAGACCGGCACGGGAAAAGAACTGATTGCGCGTGCGATTCATAATTTGAGCGCGCGAAAAGAACAGCCGTTCGTGAAGGTGAATTGCGCCGCAATACCGCTGGGGTTGCTCGAGAGCGAATTATTCGGGCATGAGCGGGGAGCATTTACCGGCGCGATCGCACAGAAAGTGGGGCGCTTCGAGCTGGCGCATAAGGGCACGCTGTTCTTGGATGAGGTGGGGGATATTCCGCTGGAGTTGCAGCCAAAGCTGCTGCGCGTGCTGCAGGAACAGGAATTCGAGCGCCTAGGGAGCACCAAGACTACGCGCGTGGAAGTGAGATTGGTGGCCGCGACAAGCCGCGATTTGGGGCAGATGATCGCGGAGAATCAGTTCCGTCGCGACCTTTTCTACCGCCTGAATATTTTCCCCCTGTCGCTGCCACCGTTGCGCGGAAGGCGCGACGACATCAAGCTGCTGGTAGAACATTTCGTCGAAAAATACGCGGGCTTGATGAGCAAGAAAATCGCCAAGGTTCCCGATGAGGTGATGCGGGCGTTGCGCGAATATCATTGGCCGGGAAATATTCGCGAGTTGCAGAACATTATCGAGCGGGCCGTGATTCTTTCGCCGGGCTCCGTGCTGCGGCTGTCGTTGGCGGAACTGCAGGGCCAGAGTGGGGAGGCCGCTGCGGCGTGCGGGCGGCCGGAAACTTTGCAAGAGGTTGAGAAGCAGCACATTTTGGATACGCTGCGGCAAACGAAATGGGTAATTGGCGGGCCGTCTGGCGCAGCGGTGAAGCTGGGAATGAAGCGGACATCGCTGGTATATAAGATGGGAAAGCTCGGGATTACTCGGCCTTGGAAGTGACGGCATTTCGTCTTTTGTCGAGCACCCGTCCGACTGACTGACCAGCACGCGACGCATCATATTTCGCCGCAGCGCAAATTACCTTCCTTTCATTCTCTTGAATTCAGGTCAGATAGCCGGGGACATCCCCGCGCGTTCCCTGCGCCAACGAAAATGGAAGCAAAAATGCGATTCACATGCGCGCACGGAGGAAGCGCGCATGGAATTTACACCGATTAACGGGACTGGATTCACGGCCTCACGCATTGCCCTGGGAACTTGGGCGGTGGGAGGAACGATGTGGGGCGGCTCGGAGGAGCAGGACAGCGTTCGAACGATTCATGCGGCGCTGGAGCGCGGGATCAACTTGATTGATACGGCGCCGGTGTACGGATTTGGGCGGTCGGAAGAGATTGTGGGCAAGGCGCTGGCGCAATATGGAAATCGCGAAAAAGTGATCGTGGCCACGAAGGTGGGGATTGAGTGGCGGAACGGCAGTCTGGCACGCAATGCCTCGCGGGAGCGGATTCTGCGTGAAGTGGAGGATTCGCTGAGGCGACTGCAGACGCCGTATATAGATATTTACCAGGTGCACTGGCCGGATCCGCTGGTGCCGATCGAAGAGACCGCTGAGACAATGCGGAGCCTGTTCGAACAAGGAAAAATCCGTGCGATCGGCGTGAGCAATTACTCGCCGCAGCAGATGGAGCGCTTTCGGGCGGTGGCGCCGGTGCACACGGACCAGCCGCCTTACAATTTGTTCGAGCGGCAGATCGATCGGGACGTCCTACCGTATCTGCGTGAAAGCGGCATCGGCGCGCTGGTTTACGGGCCGCTCTGCCGCGGGTTACTGACCGGAACGATGACCACGGAGACGCGATTTACCGGAGACGATCTGCGCAAGGTGGATCCGAAATTCCAGCCTCCACGGTTCGAACAATATCTGCGTGCAGTGGAATTGCTGGATGAATTTGCGCGGAAGAATTACGGCAAGCGCGTGATTGATCTGGCGATTCGGTGGGTGCTGGATCAACCCGGCGTGAGCGTCGCGCTTTGGGGCGCGCGGCATCCCGAGCAGCTGCGAACGGTGGATAACGTGGACGGTTGGAAACTGGATGGCGAAGCGCTGAAAGCCATCTGCAGGATCGTACGCGATAACGTGAGCGATCCGATCGGGCCGGAATTCATGGCGCCTCCGGCGCGGCAGATAGCGGCGACGGCGTGAATTTCGACAGGCAGCTACGCGATGTGCGCGGACGAGGACCAGTTCGGCCCCCTTTTGTGAGGGAACCTCGTCCGCACACCCCAAAATCGGGGTTGGTCGGAATGTAAAGCTTTGTCGTTCAGAGAAACTTTTTGCGGGGCGCGGGTTTATCAAGAGTGAGGCAGCACGGGTTGTCGCAGCGGCAGTAAAACACGGCCGATCCTGAAATGCGAGAGGAGAGCTAAAATGCCGGCGATCGTGATTGTGCTGATGTTTTTGGTGCTGTTTCTGGTGGCGTTTCTGGGCGTGCTGCTTGGCCCGTTCGTAGGGCTGGGCTTCGCGATGTGGAAACACAACCGGAATTCGTCCGGTCCCGGCGCAACAGCCGGCTCCGAAGCGCAGATTTGTAAGTAAGAGTACGGATTCGCGGGCATTTTGGCCGCGAAAGCTACTGCGTTGTTGTGATTGCCTCGGATTACTCGCCTTACGGCTCGCCTTGGTTTCGTTCGACTTTCGTAGAACTAAGGTACCACTTACGGGAAACTTTATTCTCTCGGCACTTCCGCCGAGCCAGCCAGATCGGTCGGAAACCCTACAATTGAGTCCAAGAATAGCGATTTCGGGGCCATTTGCGAGGCAAAACGCTCGTTTTGAGGCCAAACTCTCTAAAAATTGAAGTTGGAATAGTGATTGCGTGGAGCACTGTGATGGTGGGGTTCCGGCACCTTGGGCGGCGCCGGGTTCAAAGGGGAAATGGGGAAGGGTCTGACGAGTTGGGCGAAGCTCGCCATAACAACATGTGATTGCCGTCGCTTGGGAGCGATGGCGATCTTGATTCTGGAAGCTATTCTTCTATCGGCGATCCTGGCACCACGAGTTACCGCTGTGTCAGCGATCAGGAGAGGGAATTCCTCACCTGCAGCTTTCCACTCAGATGACGACGCTGATTTCCTTGCGCAGACCGCTGAATTGCAGAGTGACGGGCGCGCCTACTATCCGTATTCGGTAATCCCCGGCGGAGCGAGAAACGAGGTGGAATTGCACCGCGCGGTGGCGCACGACGGCGTTGTCGCGAACCACTATTCCGATTTCGATTTAGAAAAAACGCGCGTGATGAGACTCAGCGAGGCGCGCGCGTTGTTTGTTTCTTATCGAGTCGGCAATCGAATCTTCTGGACGAAAAACCGAATGACTCTCCCCGCGGGGGAGGCGGTGCTGACTGACGGCGCGCATATGGCGCGAACGCGTTGCGGTAATCGGCTTTCCGAAGTTCCGGGCGAGCCGGTGCTGATGGCGGAGCCCTCTCCGGAGGCGATGGAACTACCAGCCGCGCGAGGACCACTTGCGATCCTGGTTCCACCTGCGGAAATTCCACTGGTTGCGCCGCCAACGACGGGGATTGTGGCGCCAGAAACGCCGCCTGGGGCGATTTTTATTCCGCCGATCGTGCCAATTTTTCCGACGTCCGGGGGACCGTTTCCTCCGGGCGCTCCCACAACTCCGCCTGGGGGCGGGGGACCGCCACCACCACCTCCGCCGCCGCCACCTCCCCCACCTCCGCCTCCTGTTGCTGCGCCGGAACCGTCGAGCATATTGTTGCTCACCGCTAGCCTTGCGGGCCTCTGGATCTTCCGACGAAAGCGCCGCGCTTAATACTCGGGGAATTACTCCGCGCTGGACTGCCACCGATTTCTTGAGAAAAATTGGGTGGCAAGATATCCATCGTCCACCGCAGCGGGCCTGATAGTGACGCCGCGCGCGGGTGGACCCGGTCAGTTGGACCCAGGTTTATGATCCGCTCGGCATTCGGAGCTGGCACTCGATTGCGTCGGGTTCGATTTTCGGTGTGATTGTGATGCTGAATGCGTATGTATTTCCGCACGTGGTGCCGGACGGATTGACGTGTGTGAAGTGATTGTGTTTGGAGCGGAGAAGGATTGAGGCTGTCCGGATTATTTTTTCGCCGCTCGTTTGATTGTGAGTCGAACACCGTCCGGTGCGACGGCTAATTTTCGCACTGTCGCCTGTCTTCCAGCCCCCGCAAAGGGACTCACGAGCGCTTTTCCGATTTCGTTGAAATGATCGGTGGCGAGCGCGACAACGCTGGGTCCTGCTCCGCTTAAGGCGATTCCGAGAAGGCCCGGTGTGCGAGGCGTTCGCAACGCGGCGCCGAGGCCGGGGATTAATGGTTCCCGATACGTTTGATGCAGTCGATCCTGCATCGCGTCCCACAGAAGATCGTAGCGCTTGGCATCGAGCGCAGCGAGAAATAGAGCGCTGCGTTGGAGATTGTGGACCGCGTCGGCGTGGTCAACAGTCTTGGGGAGAGCCGCACGCGAGGCACTGGTTTCCAGTGACATTTTGGGCGTGACGGCGATCACCCGGATTTCTTTTGGCCAGTTCTTGCGGACCGCGATAACTTTGTCATCCGCGCCGACGAATGAAACGACTAGGCCGCCGAGTAGTGTCGCGCTCACATTGTCAGTGTGTTTCTCGAGATCAGCGGCGAGGCGTAGAGCCGTCTGCTGCGGCAATTTCTTGCCCCAGACCGCGAACGCCAATGAAATGCCGGCGACGATGGCTGCGGCGCTGCTGCCTAGGCCGGCGGCAATGGGAATTTCGTTATGGACGTCGAGATGGACGGGCGGCAGCTCAAGTTTTTCGCTTTCGGCGGCGTGCTGCATGGCACGCAGGATCAGATTTTCTTCCGGCGCGGTGGGAAGATTCGCGCTGCCCTCGATGCCGCGGTTGCGAGCAATGGTGCGGGCGCCGGCGTCGGGCTGCACGGTAGCGCGGACTGTCAGATAGAGTTGCAGCGCCAGACCGAAGCAATCAAAGCCTGCACCGAGGTTGGCGGTGGTGGCTGGGACGCGAACCTCAAACGATTGGTGAACCGGTTTCTTCATGGAGGTCGCGCGATTTAGCGTCGCCGCTCCAGACTTTCCAGGATGGCGTTTTTGCTGGCGGCGATTTTTTCGGGAGCGTTGCGAAACGCGCCGTGGATTTGCAGCGGTTTGGAAGCCTCGCCGTGTTCGGCTTCGTCCAGCGACAGAGTACCGCGGTGATAGTTGCTGACGTAGCCGGGATCTTTCAGAACATGTCCGGTGAGCACAGCGATAACGGATTCATTGACGTGGATTTTTCCCGACTTGACGAGCTTGCGAATGCCCGCGACGGTGGTGGCGGAGGCCGGCTCGCAGCCGATGCCGTCGCGCCCGATGATGGCTTTGGCGTCGGCGATTTCTTGTTCGCTGACGGCGATGACGCTGCCATTGGAACGGAGAACCGCGCGCAGTGATTTCTGCCACGAAACGGGAGCGCCAATCTTGATCGCCGTGGCGAGAGTGCGCGGGTCGCGGACGTTTTCGATTTTGTCGGGCAGATGATTGCTGTCTCCGCTTCCGCTTGAATTGAGCGTGGCAAACAAATGGGCGAGAGGAGCGGCGCCTTCGGCTTGAATCACATGGAGCTTCGGCAAGCGATCAATCAGGCCGAGGCGAAGCATTTCGTCGAAGCCCTTGCCCAGCGCGGAACTGTTGCCCATATTTCCGCCGGGAACGACGATGTGGTCCGGGACTTGCCAGTCGCATTGCTGAAGAATTTCGAACGCGACTGTCTTTTGGCCTTCGATGCGAAACGGATTGATGGAGTTTGCGATGTAGATCGTAGGCTCATCGGCGAGCTCTCCGATCAGACGCATGCAGTCGTCGAAGTTTCCCGCGATTTCGCAAACGATCGCGCCGTAGTCCATGCTCTGGGCGAGTTTCGCGGGACTGATCTGGCCTTGCGGCAGAAGGATGGCGCATTGGAGTTCCGCGCGGGCCGCATATGCCGCGAGGCTCGCGGCAGTATTGCCCGTGCTGGCGCAAACAACCGTGCGCGCGCCGAGCAGCGCGGCCTGGGTGACTGCGACGGTCATACCGGTGTCTTTAAACGACGCCGTGGGATTGCAGCCTTGATGCTTCAGACGCAGAGCCGCGAGTCCGGCATATTTTGCGCTGCGTGGCCCGTCGTAGAGCGGCGTGTTGCCTTCGAAGAGAGTGACGACTGGAGCGCCGGCTTCGAATGGAAGCAGCTCGCGATAGCGCCAGACTCCGCTGCGGTCTTGCGGATCGCGCGAAGCGGCACGCGCCTCCCATCGTTTGGGCAGATCGCTAGCCTCGCTCACGGATTCAAGCGGGATTTCGATTTCCAGCGGACCGCCGCAGCGAGGGCAGACGTAAATCTGATCGCGAATAGCGTAACTCGCCGCGCAGGAGGGCACGATGCAGCGCTGCAGAGCTTCGGCGCCAGCCTGCATGGCGGCACCGCGGGCTGCTTTTGAGTTTGGGGCGCTCATCTTGTGGCGGACGTCGTTTCGTGCGCGTTGCGCATATCCAACGCAAATTCACGATGGACCGCGAGCAGCGCCTTTTTCATGTCACTGCTGGCGACTACGAATGAAATATTCGACTCTGAAGAACCCTGAGCGATGGCGATTATGTTGACGTTTTCACGGCCTAGAACGCTGAAGGTGCGCCCCGCCATGCCCACGGTGCCGCGCATTTTTTCCCCTACTACGGCCACGATGGCGATGTTGGGGTCCACGGTGATGTGTTCGACCATTTGATGCGCGAGATCCTGCGCGAATTGCTGGCGTAGCGCTTCGACCGTGCGTTTCGCGTCGGATGACGAAATGATAAAGCAAATATCGTTCTGCGATGACGATTGAGAGATGAGCAGCACATTGGCGCGGACGTTGGCGGTCGTGGAAAAGGTGCGGCCCACGACGTCCGGCAGGCCGACGATTCCGGGTCCTCCGACGGCGATGAGCGAAACGTCGCTGATCGCGGTGAGGGCTTTTACGCCGCCGCTGGAGCTACGGCCCTGGGGCGTGATTTTTGTGCCCGGATTCTCGGGTTCAAAAGTATTGCGAATCCAAACGGGAATTCCCGCCTGCATCACAGCGCGCAGCGTTTTGGGATGCAGGACTTTGGCACCGAAGTAGGCAAGCTCGGCGGCCTCGCGATAAGAAATTTCGGGGATCGTTCGGGCTTCGGGAACGAGGCGGGGGTCGGCGCTGAGGACGCCGTTGACGTCCGTCCAGATAATGACCTCATCGGCACCGAGCGCGCCGCCGAGAATCGTGGCGGAATAGTCCGAGCCACCCCGGCCGAGCGTGGTGAGGACGCCATCGGTAGTCGCGCCGATGAATCCGGTGACGACTGGCACGATTCCCTGCTGGAGCAGCGGGCGGACCCGCGCTTCGGAACGCTGATGCGTGAGGTCCATCAGCGGTTCGGCCGCGCCGTGATAGGAATCGGTGGCCACCAATTCGGTGGCTTCGATGGCGTCGCTGCGAATGCCCAGTTCGGTCAAAGCGCCGGCTACGAGCGGCGCGGAGAGGCGTTCGCCGAAACTGGAGATCGCGTCGAGGGTGCGCGGCGTGAGCTCGTGGATGAGCGCGGTGCCTTCGCAGAGGCATTGCGCTTCGCCGAGGTGTTCTTCGATGCGCAGCGCGAGGCGTTTGCGAGTTTCGGGATTATGGATCAACGCGTCGAGTGCAACTGCGTGCTGGTCACGTAAACTTTGCAGGAGCGCAGAGGCACGGTCGCGATCCCCCGCTTCGGAGCACGTGGCGGCTTCGATGAGCCGATTCGTGACGCCACTCATTGCCGAGACAACTACAACGACGGGATTCTGGCGCGCGGATTTTGCGACGATCTGGGTGACACGCGCGATGCAGGAGGCATCGCCGACGGATGTGCCTCCAAACTTCATGACCTGCAAGAAGGATTTCATTTGAGATAGATCTGCGGCGCGGCGAAACGATGTGCTCGGTGACAATTCTGGCAACTGGAATGCCCGCGCCTGCAAAAACTATACACCACTGACACAGGATGTCAGAGGAGGGACATATCGAGGTGTTTCTCAAGGAAAACGAGAGGAATTAACGTTTCGGTCTGAAGGCTGGCTTCAGGCTTTTACCCGGCTACCCTCCGTCCGCTGGCGCGAACGAAGCGCGAGAAGGGGCCGCTGCTAAACGTGCAAATCTCAGGGGTGAGAGGCGAGGGCTGGGATTAGATCTTTGGATTGTGGAGTGCCGAGGCCGGTGACGTAATCGTATCCGGCGAGAGCATCGCAGATCACGCCGCACGAGCCATTCGTTCCGGCGGATACGGCGTGAAAGTTAGCGCCGAAGTTGGATTTGGCCGTTGAATACACCGTTCCGTTTGCGCTGGTGAGATTTGCTTTCCGGGCTGCGGCGCGCTGCGAATTCGCGATGGCGACCAGAGCCGCCCACTGCGGCGCTCCCGCGCTGGTGCCGCCGACCTGGAACCAACCGCTGTAACCGTTGATGCCGATGGAATCGTAGATGGCGTAGCCGGTTCCGGGGTTGGCGTTGTAGGAGACGTCCGGCACGCCGCGCGATCCGCGCGGGTCATCAGGGATTGCGAACTGTTCCTGGGCGAGCGGCTCGTTTTCATAACGGCTGAGCCCGCCGCCGCTTCCGCTCCAAGCTGCTTCGCTAAGGTAATTCCCGTGGGCGTCCAATGTGAGCGAGGTGCCACCGACGCCGATTACGTAAGGCGAGGCCGCAGGATAGTTGACGCCGGAGCCGGTGTCGCCGGAGGCGGCCAGGAAAGTGACGCCATTAGCTACGAAGTGATTGTCGAGATTTCGTTCGCTCGAAACTTCTCCCGCCGTCCAGCTCATGGAAACGACCGAAGCGCCGTTGCGGACTGCCACGTCCACCGCGGAAAGCAAATCACTTAAATTGTTCGAAGGCGCTTCAATGAGGACGATTTTTGCTTGCGGCGCGATGGCGTGCGCCCACTCGATGTCGAGTGAGATTTCCACGGACCAATTCGAGTTTGCGGCCGGCTTGCGTCCATTGGAATAAACTTTGCGGAAACAGCCGTTGCTGCTGGTGCAGGCTGGAAGACTGAATTGCTTGCTGAAGACCCCAAGATCGTTCTCAGCGTTGGCGTTGTCATAGGCATCCACAACACCGATGGTTTGGCCTGCTCCCTGATTGGCGATCAGGTCAAAACCATAGGCGTGGCGGATCTGAGAAGGAACAAAAGCGGATGAAGGGGGCGTGCTCAGGCTGGCGCCAGCGGCTTCATGGATGAAATAGTGAGGCCGCATAAAGGAGATCGGATCATTGCCGCTATCGCCTGCAGGTAGCTGTAAACGAAGGAGTTGTTGTCCGTTCGTGGACTGGCTAGCGATCAGAACAAAGCTGGCTACGAGCGCAGTTCGCAGAAGACCTTTGATTCCCCCAGACTGCATCTAAACCCCCGTTTTGCGCCAGTCCGTTGGTCCTGAGCTGGCCGCTGGCGAATACTTTCAACTCAATGAGGGTAACGTGTGGCTCCTCGGAGCAGCTATAGGCCGCGACTCTCAATCGGCTAGTACGAAAGGCTATGGCCGGGACTACGAGACTCGGGGGACGGGCGTTTATTCGAGCGGGAGGCCGACGTAGTTTTCGGCGAGGCTTTGCGAGGCGGCCCTGGAGCTGGTTACGTAGTCCAGCTCGGCGAGCTGGCGGCGATGGTCGAACGCGTTTTCGTCATCGAAGCGATGAAGCATGGCGGTCATCCACCAGGAGAAGCGCTGCACTTTCCAAACGCGGCGGAGGCAGGTCTGCGAATAGGTTTCGAGAAGATCGCGACGGCCGTGGGAATAATATTCGGCTAGCGCACGCGCGAGAATGCGAACATCGGCGACGGCAAGGTTGAGCCCTTTGGCGCCCGTCGGTGGAACGATGTGCGCGGCATCACCTGCCAGGAAAAGCTTGCCGCATTGCATCGGTTCGATGACAAAGCTGCGCATGCCGGTGACGCCTTTTTGAATGATCGGACCTTCCGTGAGTTTCCAGCCATCGTCGGTTTCCAGGCGCGTGTGAAGCTCGCGCCAGATTTTTTCATCCGGCCAGTCCGCGATGTCTTCGTCAGGTTTGCACTGGATGTAGAGGCGGCCAATGTGCGGCGAACGCATGCTGAGGAGACCGAAGCCGCGATCGTGATAGGCGTAGATGAGTTCTTCCGAAGATGGAGCGGCTTCCGCCAGAATGCCGAGCCAACCGAAGGGGTAGACGCGATCGAAGGTGGCGAGAACGCCAGCAGGCACCGAGGGGCGGCAGATGCCGTGGAAACCATCGCACCCGGCAATGAAATCGCAGACGAGCTCCTGCGGCTCGCCATCTTTTCGAAAGCGAATCCGCGGCTTGGCTGAGGGTTGCGGGCTATCGAAATCGTGGATGGTGGTGTCTTCGACTTCGAAGAAAATCTGGCCGCTGGCGGCGAGGCGCGCATCGGTCAAATCCTTGACCACTTCGTGCTGCGCGTAGATCGTGACGCCTTTGCCGCCGGTGAGTTCCGCGAAGTCAATCCGATGAGTATGTTTATTGAATCGCAGATTCACACCGTAGTGGACGAGGCCTTCGCGCTCGAGGCGCGCACCAACGCCTGTTTCTTTCAGCAGGTCCACAGTTCCCTGCTCGAGGACGCCGGCGCGGACGCGCTCCTGGACGTATTGGCGGCTGCGATTTTCCAGGACGACCGACTCGACGCCGTGAAGGTGCAGGAGATGCGACAGAACGAGGCCTGCGGGTCCGGCTCCGACGATGCCAACTTGGGTGCGCATTTTGCGATCTCGAAAGAATCCAGATAGACGATACCAGAATCAACCGATACGACGGAACGGCAAGATCGGGCAAGGCTTGGAACCGCTGAGACGCGGATGTTACCATGCGTCCCTGGATTTGAATTACTTGGGCGCGACTGTGCGAATTTTCAGGAGCCTCACCCTATGTTCGTAAGCCAGAAGCACCTGCTGGTGGAATGGGGGCATTGCGACCCCGCGGGGATTGTTTTTTATCCGCAATACCTTGCCTGGTTTGACGACTGCACGACGGCGCTTTTTGGCAACGCGGGGATGCCCACGCGCTCGCTTTTCAAGAAGCACGGAATAATTGGGGTGCCATTGGTGGACGTCCGTGTGAGATTTTTGATTCCTTCCACTTTTAACGACGAATTGCTCGCGGAATCTACGGTGATGGAATTTCGCAAGAGCAGCTTTGTTATCCGGCACGAGTTCTTCAAGGCGGGCGCGCTGGCCGTGGAAGGATTCGAGACGCGGGTGTGGACCGGGGCGGATCCGATGAATCCGGAGCGCATGAAGTCTCGGCCGCTTCCGGCGGAAGTGATCGAGCGGCTTTCGGCTAACAAGGGCTAAACCACTGAAGAGTGGAAAGCATGTCTGAGGCGATGCTCGAACATCCTGGCTTCAGGGGCTGTAGCCCCAAAACAAAAGCAAAGGCTTTGCGGCGGGGCTCAAGCCCCGCCCCTCCGAATTTTCGCACTCCCTGGAGTCTGTCTCCCTCGGACGAACGAAAAATCTCGTAGCCTCTACGTGAACTTCATCGGCTTCGGCTTGGCGGGATCGCTGTAGTCGTAAAAGCCGCGGCCGGTCTTGCGGCCATTCCATCCCATCAGCACCATGCGTTTCAGCAGTGGTGGGGGCGCGAAGCGCTTCTCCTTGAATTCGTCGAACATGATGTTGGCGATGTAGTAGGTGGTGTCGTGGCCTACGAAATCGAGCAGCGTGAGCGGACCCATTGGATGGCCACAGCCAAGCTTCATGGAATTATCAATGTCCTCGATTGAGCCGACACCTTCTTCGAGCGCGCGAACGGCATCGAGCAGGAAAGGCACGAGCAGACGATTGACAATAAACCCGGTGCGGTCAGTGGTGCGCACTGGCATTTTCCCAAAACGCACGGCGAGTGCGACGGCTTCTTCTTCCACTTTTGGATCGGCGGCGATCGTGCGAATGACTTCCACTAACTTCATGACCGGCACGGGATTGAAAAAATGGAGGCCGAGGAAACGGTCCGGGCGTTGGGTGAACATGGCCATTTCTGTAATGGAAAGCGAGGAGGTGTTGCTGGCGAAGACGGTGTGCTTCGGGCAGATTTTATCGAGAGCGGTCCACAGCTCGCGCTTCGCGGGTAGCTGTTCGATGATGGCTTCGATGACGAGATCGGAGTCTTTCAGGTCTTCAAGATTTGTCGTGCCGTGAAGGCGACCGCGGACCTGGTCGCGGTCGGCCGCGGAGAGAGTGCCCTTGTCCACGAGGCGCTGAAGATTTTTTTCGATTGATTGCAAACCCTTCTCAACAAGCTGCGGGGAAACTTCGCGGACGGTTACTTGGCAGCCCGATTGCGCCGCCACCTGAGCGATTCCCGAACCCATCAAGCCGCATCCCACCACTCCGATTTTTTCGATCGGCATTTGCGATTCCTCCTGATATTTGGTTGAGCTATTGAAGATTGCGATGCTGCGTGAATTTTTAAAGCTTTTCCGTAAATGCGCCGATAGCGGACGAATTCATTCAACCGCATCGATTTCAGCGAATACTTCCTGCGCGATGTGAAACGCAGTGTTGGCTGCCGGCACACCGCAATAAATGGCGCTTTGCAGCACCACTTCCTGGATTTCCTCGCGTGTGACCTTATTATTCAGCGCCGCGCGCACGTGCATGCGAAATTCATCGCCACGGTTCAGCGCAATCATCATGGAAAGCGTGAGCAGGCTGCGCGTGTGGCGAGGGAGGCCAGGCCGTGACCAGACTTCGCCCCACGCATAGCGCGTGATCAAATCCTGAAAGGGTTCGCTGAAGGTGTTTTTGGCGGCTTCGGCGCGGTCTACATGCGCATCGCCGAGCACTGCACGCCGAACTTTCATTCCAGCGGAATAGCGATCACGGTCGTCCATTACGACGCCTCCCTTGCTGCGATAAAATTCATGAGCGCGCTCGTGAAGGCGTCGGCTTCCTCGATATTGGATAGATGCGCGGCATTTAACTCAGCGTATTGCGCGCCCTTGATGCGATCCGTCAGGAAATGGGCGTCAGCGGGAGTCGTGACCGCGTCCCTTGCGCCGGCGATAACCAGTGTAGGCGCGGAGACCCGCGCGACGGTCTCACGTTGGTCCATTTCGCGCAGAGCGGCACAGGTGGCGACATAACCTTCTGGCGGCGTGTGCAGCAGCATGCGACGCATCGCTTCAGCCTCTTCGGGCGACCGGTTAACGAAACTCTCGGTGAACCAGCGCGAGACAACAGCGTCCGCGATCGACGCCATGCCACCTTCGCTAACGGTTTTGATGCGCGCATCCCATCCGTCCGGCGTGCCGATGCGAGCCGCGGTATTACTGAGCACGAGACGACTGAAACGATCGGCGGCGTTGACACCGAGCCACTGGCCCAGCGCGCCGCCTATCGAGATGCCACAGAAATGTGCGCGTTCGATTTTCAGTGCATCAAGCAGGCCGACCACATCACGCGCCAATCCTTCGATGGTGTACGGACCCGGCGTGACTGTGGTGAGGCCGTGGCCGCGCATATCGTAGCGCACGACACGAAATTTCTGGGAGAGGGCTGGAACTTGCGAGTCCCACATCGAGAGTGTGGTGCCAAGCGAATTCGAGAACACGATGACCGGCGCGCGGACCGGACCGTCGATTTGATAATTGAAGCGTGTTCCGTTCGCGTCTATGAAGGGCATGTCCGTTGCTTTCTGAGCGATTGATTCCTTAGCGCTGCTTCTTATGATCCGCCAACACTCGCTCAATCATTGATTCGGCTGATCCGGTGTAATTCTTTGGGTCCAAGAGCTTCGCTATTTCGGCCGGTTTGAGATGTTCGCCGACCTGCTTGTCCCCTAGCAGCACGTCTTTTAAGGTTCGACCCGATTCGAGCGCCTGACACGAAGCATTTTCGATCAGGTGGTGGGCCGGCATTCGGCCCATTCGCTTGGCGAGCGCGATGGCAACAGCTTCAGCGAGGATCAAGCCGTGCGTAGCTTCGAGGTTGTGCGCCATTTTTTCTTCGTGAACTTCGAGTCCACTGACGATCTGAGTTGTATGAGCCAGAGCCCCGGCCACGAGCATGAATATTTCGGGCAGCGTCTCCCATTCGGCGTGCCAGCCTCCGAGTCCGCGCTCGTGCTCCTGGGGCATCGCGGCGAGCATGGTGGAGACGAGCGCCGGAACACGAATCGCCGCCGCGAGAACCACTGCAGACCCTACCGGATTGCGTTTGTGAGGCAGAGTGGAGGAGCCGCCTTTGCCGGGCGCCGTCGGCTCGAGTGCTTCGCCGACTTCCGTTTGCGACATCAACGAAACATCGCGCGCAATTTTACCCAACGTGCCCACTAGCAGACCTAGTGTAGTTGCTACTTCGCCGAAGCGGTCGCGGTGCGTGTGCCATGGAATGCTAGGAAGTTCCAGCTTCAATTCTTCCGCAAGTCCGCGCGCGACTGCCGGGCCGTGTGTTCCCAACGCGGCGAGCGTGCCGACTGCGCCACCAAACTGAAGTACGAGAACTTGCTTGCGCACGGTTGCAAGTCTGGCACGGTGGCGATTGATCGCGTCTAGCCATCCCGCAGCCTTTAAGCCAAAGGTTATCGGGCTTGCTTGCTGCAGCCAGGTTCGACCAGCGAGCAGCTTGGTGCGATGCTGTTCGAGAAGACGAGCAAGCGCATCGGCAAGTTGTGCAAGCTGGGGTGCGATTACGTCGAACGCCGCGCGCAATTGCAGCACGAGGCCCGTGTCGATAGCGTCCTGGCTTGTGGCACCCCAATGCACGAAGGCCGCGGCCTTCTCGTTGGATTTCGCGACGGCTGCTGTGAGCGCTTTGACTAACGGGATGGCGAGATTTCCGGCGAGAGCAGCCTCGCGCGCTAGGGCATCGGCAGCAAACAGTTCCGCTTTGCACTGAGCTTGGATCGCAGCGGCGAGGCCGTTTGGCGCGATGCCTGCGGCCGTCAGTGCTTGCGCCAGTGCCGCTTCGAAATCAAGCATGCCTTGTAGCCTGGCGCGATCGGAAAAGATTTCACGCGCTTGATCTGTGGTGAACAAGGGATCGAGCAGGCGCATTGGCTGTGGCGAGCTCAAGTTGTACGCGACCTCACTCTTGGGCTACGCTCCGGCTTCCCGCTTGAAACGCGAGACTTCAGTGACAGCCCGGAAGCCCTGGTCAATCGCGGCATTCGTGTACGCGAATGCCTCGGCGTCCGAATTCGCAATCGATATGCGCCCAAACGGCTGGCGGCCGATGACACAAGGCTGCTGATCTTCCGGCCAATCGGGATCGTACAGCGAATTGTATTCGTAAGCGTAGCCGTGCGGCCAGCGATTCACGGTGATGGCCTGGATATCGCGCGCGGGATCGAAGCCGCCCGGAGAAAGCATCGCAGCGAGCTGTTCGCGAATGTGCCGCTCGAAAATCGCGAACGTGGTGGTGAGAAGCTCCTGGCGCCCGGCCCTTTGCTGATCGCGGGCAGGCAAGCCCGGTTTGCACGGGACTCTTTCGAGATGCAGGAGGCAAGGTTCGGCAGGATTGCTCGGGAATTGATATGAGCCCATGCTGACGGGAAAATCGAGGGTGACGGTTTCGAAGTAGCTTCCCGGGCAACGCACGCCGCTCGCACCCAATTTCTTGAACGATTCCCAGTTGCTGAGCTGTACGTTCGTGTATACCAGCGGCACCTTTACGCCGTAGGCGAGGGCGTCCTTTTGCTTGTCCGAGAGCTCGGGGCACATGAAAGGAATGACCATATTCCAGCAGGCCAGAATGCAAGTTGCGCCTCGCACGGTTCGGGCGCGGCCGTCTTTCACGTAGGTAACTTCGACTTCTTTTGCCGTGGCGGGGTCTCCGATATTGCGCGCGTGGATTGCGGTGCTATTCAAACGCAAACGCACGGGCGAGCCAGCATCGTCCAGGCTTCCGTAATCGAGCTTCGCGGTGACGATGTCTTCCATCGTGTGCCCCGTCGCGGAGGCGGGAATTAGCGAGCGGACTAAGAGGCGCGCGATGGACGCATTGCCGTCGGGAAAATGGAAAATGTAAGGCTCGTCGCCTTCATCTTGCTTTGTGATTTCGACGCCCAAACCGGGGCCGGGAGGCCCGGACAGATCCATGCCGTCAAAGCCAGGGTATCCGAGCCCGCCTAGATCGCCGGCAGGAACCGCATCAATGCCGACACCGTAGAGGCCATAGGTTTCCGTTTGCATCACGGGAATTGCGTCGGGGCTGACCTTCACATAATTGAGCAGGTAGTCTTTGTAACTGGTTTTGGCGAGAAGGACTTTTTTATCCCACGAAGACAAATGGGGAAGATAGTCAACTTTTTCGGTGTAAAGCCGCGCGAGGTCTTTTTGCACTTGCGGCGAAAGAGGTGTTTTGGCGAGGAATTCAGACCAAGTCGGTTTGCCGATGCCTGCTACGAGGCGGTCCTCGCCAAACGTTTTCTTATCGAAAAACATGCTGCGCGCGAGGCCGTTGGACTTCTCAAAATTTCGATCGTAATACTTGTAAAAGCGCTGGACGTCAACGCCGAGTTCCGTCAGCAGCTCCTTGGCTTGTTTGCTGTAGAGCTTCGGGCCGGCGATTGACTGCGTGCCGCCGTATCCCAGGATCATTCGACGATCTGTGTGGAATTCATTGCGGCGTGCATGGCCGCCGAAATCGTCGTGGTTTTCGAGGATGAGGATTTTGGCTTTCGGTCCGGCGATCTTGCGGAAGAAATATGCCGAGGCGAGACCGCTGATGCCGCCGCCTACGACGATCAGGTCATATGAATCCGAATCTGGCGTCGGATTGCTCCAGGTATTGCCATCGCGCAAGGCGTGGCCGACTTCCATCACCGCGTCGGTGGTGCCGCGCATGCCGGTCAAAGCTGGAGGATAGTAAGCGTTTGGTGATTGAGCTGTGAGCGGCGAGTGCGGAAATCCAAAGCGTTCGAACCACTGCGTGCCGGGGGATAGGAGAGATCCGCCGACTGCTACTGCAAAACCATTGAGGAAATCGCGCCTAGGGATGGCGCGGCCCATTCCGAGTTTCTTTTCATCCTTTTCACGACTCACCATCTCCCCCGAGAATTTGACCACCGGCTGAATGAGCGTTAATCGCCCTCGCCAGCTTTAGATTTGTAGGAAATGAGCATACCGCAGACGTCAGCGCCATACAGAGGCAAACTTTCCGAGGGATGCGAGCCGCTACCGGACGGCGAGGCTAGTGCGAGGCGATATCAACACGCAATGCGGAAATTCCGATGCGGAATTCGGCGGAGGCGTCGAGTCTTGCGGCCAGAACACGCCTGCCGGCTACGTACGTGCCGTTTGTGGAGCGCAGATCACGCAGAAAAACGGCGTCGTTCTTCACTTCGATCGCGCAGTGCAAGCGGGAGACTTGTGGATCGTCGATTTCGATATCAGCGCCGCCCCTCAGGCGGCCGAGGGTTACCAGAGGCATCGTAAGATCGCGCTGGAATCCTGATGATGGGCCGTCGATAACGGAGATGGTGATTGACTTGCCGACCGGGAGGTCAAGCGTCGCAGTCTGCGTTCCGGAGGCTTCCGCGAGGCGGGCGGCTGCGAAGTGGCGTTCGCCCGGAGCGACGGGATCGGAAACCAGCGTCGAGGAATTCACGTCCAGCGGCATCAGGTCCACGAGGGAGCTTTGCGCGCACATCCAACAGCGAATCTGAGCCATGCGGCGGCCGGCGTACTGGCGGTCGTCCAAATCGGCTTGTGCGGAGCAATGGGAGCACCGTACGCGCATGAGAGAACTTTAGCATCAGGGACGGGGCAGTCGGCGATGGTACGACAGTTCCATTTTGGGCGCGCTGTGTCGAGGAGGCAGCCGGATTGCGGCAGCGGTGTTTCCGGCTCGTTGGCGGCGATATGTTGCATACGCAGGGTATTAGGCCTCCCGCGACGATTGGCCGATTTACTTGTATCATATCTATTTACGTATACTTACAAGACTCTCACGACGGCATGGGACCGTTCTTTAGCGTCGAATTGCTTGAACGATGCAGCTGTGCGTTGTATTATATTGCATGTCGATCAGGACGCAGAATTTGGCTTCCCAAACGCCATCGCGGGTTCTGGTTTCACTGACAGAGGGCATACAGCCAGCGAGCGATTCGGAGTTTCTCGGCCTCCTAGGAGCGCGGGTGCGGGAGCTGCGCAGCCTCCGCGGGATGACCCGCAAAATGGTTGCGCGGGAAGCGGATGTTTCCGAACGCCACCTTGCGCAATTGGAATTGGGCGACGGAAACATCTCCATCCTGCTGCTGCGGCGGATTGCCACAGCGCTTAATGCGTCACTCACCGATTTGTTTTCACCTCGCAGTGCGGCGCCGGACGACGACAAGCGAATGATCGGTGAGATTTTGGAACGGCTTCCGGCAAATCGGCTCCAGGAGACACTTCGCCGGTTGACCCGGGAACTGGCGCACGAAGAGAAGACGCGGCGCTCGCGGATCGCGCTGATTGGGCTCCGGGGCGCGGGCAAGTCCACGTTAGGTGAGAAGCTCTCGCGCGAAATGACGATTCCGTTCATCGAATTGGATCGCGAAATCGAGAAAGATGCCGGAATCGCTTTAGCGGAGATTTTTTCTCTTTATGGGCAGGCAGGCTACCGCCGGATTGAAAAACGCACACTGGATCGAGTGCTGAAGGAACACGCGCGCGCGATTATTTCGATCGGCGGAGGCGTGGTTTCCGAAAAGGAGACCTACGATCGCGTGCTGGCGAACTGCCTGACGGTGTGGGTGAAAGCTACGCCCGAGGACCATATGTCGCGTGTGATCGCGCAGGGCGATTTTCGGGTGGTGGGCGACAACAACGAGGCCATGGACGATTTGCGGAGAATTCTGGAAGCGCGGGAAGCTCTTTATCGCCGGGCGGACATTCATTTGGAGACTTCGGGTGAGTCGGTGGATGAGAGTCTTGCGAAACTCAAACGGGCTGTACAGACGGAAACGAAGTAGGAGGCATTTGTGGATTCCAGCGTAGCGCAAGATTCGCAGACGATCGCCATACCGGTTGACTATCAGACCGATCCGTCAAAATACAAACACTGGCGGGTGGCCTATGACGCGCCTGTGGCGACGTTGACGATGGATGTGAATGAGGACGGCGGCCTGCGTCCGGGATACAAATTAAAACTCAATTCGTATGATTTGGGCGTGGACATCGAGCTGCACGATGCGTTGCAACGAATACGATTTGAGCACCCGGAGATTCGGTCGGTGGTAATTTCGAGCGCCAAGAACCGCATCTTCTGTTCGGGCGCGAATATTTATATGTTGGGACTTTCCTCGCACGCGTGGAAGGTGAATTTCTGCAAGTTCACCAATGAAACGCGAAACGGAATCGAAGACGCGAGCCGTCATTCGGGATTGAAGTTTCTGGCGGCTTTAAATGGAACCACGGCTGGCGGGGGATACGAGCTGGCGCTGGCATGCGACGAGATTGTTTTGGTGGATGACCGATCGTCGGCGGTGAGCCTGCCTGAAGTTCCGTTGCTGGGCGTACTTCCTGGGACGGGCGGCCTGACGCGCGTCACGGATAAGCGAAGAGTGCGAAGAGATTACGCGGATATATTTTGCACATCGGCCGATGGCGTAAAGGGACAACGCGCAAAAGAGTGGGGCCTTGTGGATGACGCGGTGAAGACACAGCAGTTTGCCGAACACGTGAAACAGCATGCCGTGCAGTTGGCGGCGAAGAGTGATCGGCCGGCGGATGCAAAAGGAGTCGTCTTGACTCCTTTGCAACGAACCATTGACGAGACCGGCCGACACTACGAATTCGTTGACGCGCAGGTGAATCGAGACACGCGAACGGTGACGCTGAAGATTCGCGCGCCCGAATCAGTGAGTTCGCTGAGCCTGGATGGCGCCATGGCAGCGGGTGCCTCCTGGTGGCCTTTACAAATGGCGCGCGAATTGGACGATGCAATCCTGGGGCTGCGAACGAATGAAGCTGAGCTGGGATTGTGGATTTTGAAGACATCGGGAAATGCTCAAGCGGTTCTGGCGGTCGACCACTTTATTCTTGCGAACAAAACGAATTGGTTCGTGCGCGAGGTGCTGGGCATGGTGCGGCGCACGTTTGCGCGGCTGGATGTCTCGTCACGGTCGCTCTTCGCGCTGGTTGAGCCGGATTCGTGCTTCGCGGGAACGCTTCTGGAGTTGGCGCTTGCTGCAGATCGCGTTTACATCCTGGACACGCAGGAAGGTGACGCGAAGTCATCGGTCATGCTGTCCGAGATGAATTTTGGCGCATTACCGATGGTGAATGGATTGTCGCGATTGGCTGCCCGTTTTTATCAAGATCCGGTGCAAATTGAAAAGCTGCATGCGCTGATTGGCCGCTCATTGCAGGCGCAAGAAGCGCTGGAAGCGGGTTTGGTGACTGCGGCACCGGACGATCTGGATTGGCAGGACGAGGTGCGGCAGGCGATTGAATCGAGAACCGCGCTTTCGCCGGATGCTTTGACCGGTCTGGAAGCAAATTTACGATTCGGTGTGAACGAGACGATGGAGAGCCGAATTTTTGGAAGGCTTTCGGCGTGGCAAAACTGGATTTTTGTAAGACCGAATGCCGTGGGCGAAAGCGGCGCTCTGAAGATTTATGGGACGGGCGCGCCGGTAAAGTTCAACTGGGAAAGAGTTTAGTTTTCAAATATTCACGCCGATAATTTTGCGCCTGGAACTTCTCGCAAGGAGATGGCAATGATTGACTACACGGAAAAAATTCCTAACAACGTGGATCTGGGCCGCGACCGCGTGTTGCAGCGCGCTCTGGAACATTGGCAGCCGGCGTACATGAATTGGTGGTACGACATGGGACCGAGCGAAAGCCATGCACTGGAAGTGTATTTGCGTACGGCGACCAGCGTCGAGCCCGACGGTTGGGCGCAGTTTGGCTACGTGCGGATGCCGGAATATCGCTGGGGGATTTTTCTGCAGCCGCGCGACGCTGACCGCCAAGTGAATTTCGGCGTGCACAAAGGCCAGCCCGCATGGCAGGAAGTTCCGGGTGAGTACCGCTCGACACTGCGGCGAGTGATCGTGACACAGGGCGATACCGAACCTGCGTCCGTCGAGCAGCAGCGGCTGTTGGGGATGTGCTGCCCGTCGTTGTACGACCTGCGCAACATTTTTCAGGTGAATGTGGAGGAGGGGCGCCATCTCTGGGCGATGGTCTATCTACTGCATCGTTATTTTGGGCGCGATGGGCGCGAGGAGGCGGAGGCGCTGCTCGACCGCCGTTCCGGCGACGCGGATAATCCGCGCATTCTGGGCGCATTCAACGAGCCGACGCCGGATTGGCTGGCGTTCTACATGTTTACGTTCTTCACCGACCGCGATGGAAAGTTCCAGCTGTGCGCGCTGGCGGAATCAGGCTTTGATCCTCTGGCGCGGACCTGCCGATTCATGCTGACGGAAGAAGCGCACCATATGTTCGTCGGGGAGACGGGCGTCAGCCGCATCCTGCAACGTACTTGCGAGGTGATGAAGGAACACAAGGTAGAAAATCCGGCGGACGTTCGCGCACTGGGTGTGATTGACCTGCCCACCATGCAGAAATACCTGAATTTTCATTTCAGCGTGACGATTGACCTTTTTGGTTCAGACGCTTCTTCGAATGCCGCCAGCTACTACACCACGGGGCTGAAGGGCCGCTACGAAGAAACGAAGATCGAGGACGATCACATTCTGCAAAATGCGCAGTATCCCGTGCTGGAAGTCGCCGGCAACAAAATTATTACGCGGCAAGTTCCAGCGCTTACGGCTTTGAACGAACGGTTGCGCGACGATTACATCACCGAAATCCAAGGCGGCGTGGACCGTTGGAACAAGATCATTGAACAAACCGGGATTGCGTTCCGGCTGGTCCTGCCGCATAAGGGATTTCACCGGGCCATCGGAAATTTTGCAGGGAAATTCATCAGTCCCGAAGGCGATGTACTAACGAAGGAAGCGTGGGAAAATAATCAGCACAAGTGGTTGCCCAGCACCGAGGATCAGGCTTTCGTGCAGTCGTTGATGACGGGTCGCGTGATCGAGCCGGGGAAATTCGCAAATTGGATCGCGCCTCCGGCCCGGGGGATCAATCGACAGCCGTTGAATTTCCAGTATGTGCGATTTAATTGAAAGCGACAGGACGGGAGACTACACACGCGCACTGCAAGCTGCTGTGGCCCGGAAAGCTTCTGCGATTACGACTGCAGAATATCTGGCGCCGATGAAAGCGCGCTCATTTCCAGGGACTCGCTGGAGCCGACGAATTCCAAGCCAATTCCAAATCGTCCCTGACCCAATTCGTCGCAGTAAGCGACCCGCGCGGCGGAAGTAAAATGACCAGCCGGCAAGGAAACCAGTATGGTGTCGTCGATGTACCAGTCGCTCGTGGAGATAACGCGAACGCCGCGAGGGCTGACATTTTCCGTGACCGCTTTCTCCACTCCGAGCTTACCGTGCGTGCCGATGAGCATGGCCGTCAACTTCATGCCGACACGGTTCTCCGCACGCTCCGCAACGAACTGTTGTTCCATTAGATTGGCCTCCCGAACAAGACCGTCTGGGAACCGACTTGTCGGCATCGAAGCTTGGCTCAACGCCGGCACCCCTGTGAACTCATCGTAACCAAGTTGCTGAGAGAAGGCGGGAAGCAAGCGGCGCTGCTGTCGAAAAAGATACTACGAAGGCGAGCCGCTACTCCGCGCCCTGCTCGTTCTCCAAAATGTAGACGTTTTTCACGGTGGGGTCCGCCTTCGCAAAGAAGCTCCGGCGCGACAGCCTTCGCCGGGCGTCATCATAAATCAGCTGAAATTCGTGAGAATTGCTGGTCTGCGAGTCGTGGCCCCGCTTCCGCGGGCGAACGCTGGTGGGCCTGGGGAGAGTCGAACTCCCGACAAACGGTTTAGGAAACCGCTGCTCTATCCATCTGAGCTACAGGCCCGCGCGGGGAAACTGCTGACAATCGGTAGGTTAACATAGAGGCGATTCTTCTTTGGCGGCCAAGTTCAACCTACGGACGCGCCTCTGGCCGTACATGATTCCGGCGAGCTTCTCGTTGGGTGGGGAGCGCAGTCGCGGAGAGACTCAGTCGGCGGGCGAATAAGATTGGCTGCCTACATCTTCGAGCTTTGCTTCTGCGGCGTCAACCAATCCTGGTTTAGCGGATACTTGCGGCGGTTGTGGTTCTTCGGCGACTGGAACCGGCGTTGTCTTATCCGGGAATAACCGATCGCGAATTTTCAAGAACGGCCATTCGATCAGAAGCGTAGTGACGACGCCCAAGGAAATCGCCGCCGCGTATTCAGCAATCGTCAGGCACGGCCATCTCACCACATCGGGAAGATGCTGCGACAAGTGCGTGAGAGGATCGCGCACGGAATTGTGCCACAGATAGATTCCGTAGGAATACAACCCGATCGCCGCAACCCATTTGTAGGGACGCCATTCCTTGAAGCGTCCCGAATGCCGGTACACCAGCAGGAGGAACGCGCCATATCCGATGTATAGAACCGTGAGCCCAATTGAGTAACGCAAGCTCGTGCTGTCGAAAACTGCGTACAGAGTGACCGCCGCTGCCGTAACGCCAGCCAAGGCCCACTGGTGGCTTGCGATGCGGTCGAATTTCTCGGGGAAAAAGTGGAAAAGCGTGGCGAGCACCACGCCAAATAGCAACGCGTCCAGCCGGTCGTGTGTGTAGGTGAAAGCCCCGGGCCATCCCTCATAGACGGTGACGCAGCGGATGACGATGACTGCGCCGATGACCCAGAGAAACGCCTTCAGCATTCGATCCGCCGGCCAATGACGGCTGGCCATAAAGGCCATGGCTAGCGCGAGAAGGAGGTAGAAATGTTCTTCGATAGACAACGTCCAAGTATGCAAAAGCGAAGTGCCCAAGTAGTTTTGGAGATGGAGAAGGTTGGGAACGAGGAACGAATTCAGAGGATGTTTGCGAACGACTATCTCAGCGAAGATATAAAAATAGTAGGCAGGCCAAATTTTCAAGCCACGACGAAGAAGAAAGCGCTTGGCCCGGATGGTTCCAGTGGTCTTGTACTCCTTCAGGAGAAGACCGCCGACGAGGAAGCCGCTGAGTACGAAGAAAACGTCCACGCCCGTTTGCCCCATGAGGTTTCCGGGAGTCTGTAAGGCTCGAAGGATCGGGTGGCCGACCGGCGCCAAGCCGAAGTGATGCCCCATCACCATGAGAATGGCGATCCCTCTGACAAAATCCAGTTCGGGGTTGCGTTGTTTAAGGTTGGGAGCGGAGGAAAAGCGCATGCTGCAACGAACCTTCCAAGGAAGCCCGATTCAGCATCACCAGCGGAAACTGCGAGGAATGAAATCGTACCATCGGGTCTTTCCAGGCTTCGCGATTTGATTCAAACGCCGCACGGAGTCTGGGCCCGGAATCCGGCAGAGAGAAATCAACGGCTGACAAGAGATTTTTGCGGAACGCGAATCGTTCGGCTGCTGCTCAGTCGTATTTCTTCAGGTGAAACATCTCGAGAGAAACGCTCCAAACCGCGCTCGGAATGGTGACCAGGTAGCGTTTCCATAAGCGCTTGGGCTCGAGGAGCAAGCGGAAGAGCCATTCCAGGCCCGTGTTGCCCATCCAAGAGGGCGCGCGCTGGAGCTTTCCCGAGTTGAAATCGAAAGCAGCGCCCACTCCGAGCATCACGGGAACTAGAAACTTGTCGCGGTGCTCGTACATCCAGCGCTCTTGTTTTGGCGTGCTCAAGCCGATCCACAGTACATCTGGGGCTGCTTTCTGGACACGAGCCGCAACGTCTTTTTCTTCTTCGTCCGTCAGGGGACGAAAAGGCGGGGTATAGGTGCCGGCGATGGCAATGTTATGTCGATCGCGGAGACTTTGTGCCAGATCGTCAGCCACTCCCGGAGCGCCGCCATAAAAGAAATGGCGATAGCGGGATCCGGTCTGCTTGCAAAATTCTTCCATGAGATCCGAACCGCAGACACGCTGACTGATCGGATGACCATGCCAACGAGCCAGCCATACTAGTGGCATGCCGTCGGGTACAACGAGCGAAGCCGATTTCAATATCTCTCGAAAGCGCGAGTCCTTCCGCGATTCCGAGACACCATGCATCCCGGTGATCGCGATATAGCGAGTCAAATAGCGGCTGGCGATCCACGATTCCATTTCCGCGATTACGTCGGACATGCGCACACAGTGCACCGGCACGCCCAAGACGTTGTAATTCGGGGCATCAGATTTTGGCTGAGAGTGGGGAGTATCAGGCATAAGTGGCCACCGTCTGTTCGTAGATCTCCATCAGGCGGGCGTAATTTTTCTCGGCAGTGTATTCCGCTTGGAACCTGCGACGAGCGGCGTGGCCCATTTCCGCGAGTTCGGCGGGATGATTCCATGCCCATTCGACTTTGCTAGCGAGATCCTGAGCATCGCCGGGGTTGAAGTGAAGACCAGTCGAGGAGTCGTCAACTATTTCCTGCATTCCCCCTAATCGCGAGCAGACGACCGGGACGCCACAAGCGAACGCTTCGACGATGACCATGGGAAAACCTTCGTACCAGACGCTTGGAGTGATTTGAAACCGCGAGCCTTTGACAGTGGCGATGGATTCGTCGCGGGAGAGGCGGCCACAAAAAATGATTCCCTTGAGCCCGCGCGCGTTTGCCTGGGTTTCCAGGCTGGGACGGAGCGGGCCATCACCAACGATTCTTAGCGGAATGCTCGGGCCGAGCTTTTCCCAAGCCGCTAAAAGCGTCGCGACGCCTTTCTCCTGAGACAGGCGTCCCGCGAACACCGCATAGTCTCCAGGGCGTTCGCGAGGCCCGGGATCGCTGTCCATGAAATTGGGTTTGACCACGATTTTATCGGCGTCGAAGCCGGCCGCGACGAATTTGGCGCGCGAGAATTTGGTGGCGGCGACGGAGCAGTCCACCAGGTCCCGGTAGGTTTTCAAATGGCGATGCCAGGCCAGCATCAGCGCGACGCCCGCAGTTTGCAGCTGCGAATCGCGGTAACAGCCGTGCTGAATTCCGCGCCAGAGGCTGTGCTCGACGCATTCCTCACAGACTTTGCCGTCGCGAAAAAAAAGCGCTCCGGGACACATCAGGCGATAATTCTGCAGGGTCTGCACGACCGGGACGCGCTGGTCGCGGCACGCGCTGTAAATCGAGGGGGAAATCATAATGAACGTGTTGTGTACGTGGACTACGTCCGGAGATTCCCGCGCGAGGAGTTGAGCGAATTCACGACGTGAGTCGGAGTTCCAAACGATGCTCTTGATCAACGTGGCACGCTGCAGCACCGAAAACTCCTCGATTTCGTGATTGCTGCGCTCGTAGGTGGCCACGTGGTGGCCGCCGCGCTCCAGGTTCCTCTTTTCCTGTTCGAAAACGACATCTTCGCCGCCAGGCTGTTGATAGGTGTTGTGGACGAGGAGAATCTTCATCGGTTAAGGATCAGCGACTCCGAGTTACTGACGTAACTACGCTCGCCTCGAGAGATTTCCAGCTTGAGAATCACTTGGCTTTTTGCAGCCTTCGGAAACCCCGGACCAAAATCGGCGGAGTAATATCCTTGATCGTTTGGCGGAAACCGGAAACGCTCTTATCAGGCCCGTAAAAGCTGGGGGCATAAATCGAACCGTGCGGCGTGAAGTCCTTTTTCTCCCTGACGCCCGCCGTGTGGTAGTACACCGCAAAAGAGTTTCGGCTGCGGCCATTGGGAGCCGCAACCGGATTCGGTACGCCGTGATAGTTCTTGTCGGCAATCTCAAAAATTATGGTGCGATTGAAAAGCGGCTCGACGACCACATCGCAGCGGGTTCCGTCCGCGTTCCACAACTCAAGCTGGCCGCCGTATTCGTGCTCCCAGGATTTGTTGAGGTAGGTGATCAGAGTGAGACGGCGGTTCAGACCCGTCTCGTACGCGGTGTTGCGGTCCACGTGGACGTCAAACTTCCCGCCTGGCGGGATGATGTGATATCCCGCGCCCTGAAGATAAGGATCGGGCAGCAGCTCCCAAATGCCAGTCAACTCCGAGAGCAGATACAGAAAGCCGGCGGAGTGCAAAAAGGCAGTGTGACGGAATCCGGTGTCGCCAAGATCCACCGCCGACCGTAGATTGGTTTTTTTGAGATGGTCGTTGTCTTCATGCACCCAATGTTCGGTGTTGAGCGGCCGCATCTCTGAAACCAGATCTTCCAGCTGACTGGCCGGAAAAAAATTGTCGATGATGAGATGCGGAAACGGCCGGGCGGTCTTGTAGGCACGGCTGAGGTTCTCGGGTTTGTCTGGAAGGATAACTTTGTCCTTCAAGACGGACATAATGCCGCTGCCGTTGCTGTTGTTGTGGTTAGTCATACGCCTTCAACGCTACTGGGCCCAAGCGCCAAAGACATCCAAATGGACACAAGATTTGAGCGGAACGATGCCTGCATTGACCGGCTGCCAGGGGGCGGTGGCGCCGGATGCGGCGAGCAATGCTCATTCAATTGTGCCGTTCTGGGGATTTCCCCGTGTCAAAATTTAGATCGGGGACCGTGTCTTAGCCGTCAGACCCGGACCGCACCGCGTAGCGCGCTCCTTTTCGTTTTGAATTAGTGACTTTTTTCGTAAATCCAAAAGTCCGAAAAAGAACCCCGTTGTGTTGCCGGTTCCCAGGGGTATTTATTAGGAATATGCCGAAGCAATTGCCAATTCGGCCGGTGTTGCTCGATCCAATCGCTAAACTTGCGATGGCGGACGTGAATCATGTCTCGCGGAGCTTCTTCATTATCGGAATAGACAATCACGAAGCGGGTAGCAGCTTCGAAAACGTGGTTCATGTATTTTTCGTAAATATCATCTTCGACCAGATGATAGATCACGTCCAACGACAGCGCTAACTCCGCACGGGCGGCGTTTGCGGCAGGGACATCATATGGCAAGAACGTCTTGGTCGTGTCACGGTGAAATCGTTTCTGACACCGCTGGAGCGCCGTGGCTGAAACATCTATTCCGACGTAGCGAGGATATTTCGCGAGCGAAAGTTGATTGCCGTCGCCGCACCCGAATTCGATCACGGAATTAATGCGGTTTTCGGCTACGAAGTCATTGATTATCCCCGACTTGAATTTTGCCAACTCTCCATAAGAGCCATCGCCCGAGTTGCCGCCGTTCGCATAGCGAGAGTCCCAATAGCTGGTTGAATTGAACTGGACGAACCGGATGCGCAGCGGGCGGCTGGTGCGTTCAAGCCATTGAACCGCTTGTCCAACAATCGGCAAACGCTTGATGCGCGCCTTCAGGTCCATTCCGGATTCGGTCACATTGCCCGTCAGTTGTCCCATGGTCCGATCCTTCGGCGTCGCGAAGACGCCCGGAGGAGGCTGCTGAATTTGTGAGGTGAATCGTGATTGGTTTAATCCTTGGGCTGTGAAGGATCGGTAAAAGCTAAGAATCGGCCGGGCGTTGCGCAACTATGCGAATCTGAGAAGTCACCGCAGGGCTCAAATTCCAATAGGTAAGGAAACCGTAGAGCCTGCAGCCGAGCTCGAACAACGGCCTGCCACCAACCGAGCGCAGCAGCCGGGGAATGAACTTAGGCGGCCAAATGTGAACGTAGGCCTTGGATTCGTGAACCCGGAAACCTGCATCCGCAAACAGATTCGCTGCAGACATTGGACTCCAACAGTAGAGATGATGGTTGGGATCGTTCACCTTGAAACGATTTCTGATGGATTCGCAGGGCACGACGAAAACGACCTTGCCCCCCGGAGCTACCTTCGGCAAGAGCGCCTGAAGTTCCTGAAGCGGATTCGGGCAATGCTCCAATGCGTTGTTCGAAATCAAGATGTCGGCCCAACCGTCCTCGACTTGTGAGGTTGCAGCGAGCGTGGTGATACCGTTATTCTGCGCGGCGTCGCGAGCGACAGAACTAATCTCAATGCCGAGTTTTTCCCGGCACGTGATGTTGGCAAGCAGATAACCGCCGCCGCAGCCAAAATCCAGGACTTTCATCTCAGGGCGGATGTAATCCGAAAATTTGGTCAGGTTCGCCCACCCGCCGAAGCGGCCGATTTCGGATTGGTATTTGAAATACTCGGCGTCGTAGTGCGACGCGGTTGTCATGGCCTGTGAATTCATTTATGTTCTCGCGCCTGCAATCCGGTGGTGTGAATGCCAGACAAAGTTCGTGTGCGGCTGATTCGCTGCGAGTTCATCTTTCGCCCTCGGACGTCAGCAGGACAGGAACGGGGCCGATTTCTAGGCTTGAGCCGCTCAAGGCATGGGCTTCTTCCAGTAAAGGCGTGAATTTTTTGGGATGCCAAGCCGCGGGTACGGGGAATTCTTTTTTTCCGTCGGGATTCCAAACGATCCAGTCGCGGGTGCCGTCGCGTTGCAGTTGGCAGGTCCAAGTATTGTCGGCCTCCTGTTCGCACCAATCCATGCGCGCGCCGATCAGCCACTTCTGAATGTTTCCGAAGGCGCGTCCCGCGGGTGTAAGAGTTTCGTCATCCGCTTCGGTCATCTGGACGGTCATCTTATGATTGTCCCAGGCGTACCAGTAAAATCGCTGGACACCTGCGGCCCAGTTCAAGATGTACGCGCGCGCGAGATATCCGGCGCCGAGTTCGTCCGATGGGAACGGGTTGGGCTTGAACCAACCGGCCTCGGTGTCCCACAGCGGCTTGCTGCCGACACCATTGTCAGCCATGGTCTGTTGGACTTGGCGAATCACCGGCACCATGGCTTCCGGCGGCTGATCGCCCACGTAAAAGTGGTAGCCGATGACGTCCACGTATTGCCCGCCACCTTTGCTCAAAAACTCCGCGAGCCATTTCACGCCGTACCCGCTGGTGGCCGGCGGTGAGAGGACGAGCGCATGCGGATCAATGCCGTGAATGATTTGCGATGCTTCCTTGGTGAGTTCCAGCAACTGGTCTACCGAACCGCTCCAAAATTGTTTGAGGTTCGGCTCGTTCCATATTTCGTAGTAGTGAATGCGACCTTTGTAACGCGTGGCGACGGCGGTGACAAAAGCGCGCCAGTCCTCGATATCCTTGGGCTCCGCGGCGAACCCCGGCTGGTAGCCCGACGGTTCCTCCGGCCGCGACGACGCCCATCGGGGCGTCAGACCGAGTGTGAGCAGCAAGTCTTGATTGTGATCCTGGGCCATTGCCAGACAGTTGTCCAAGGTTCCAAATCGCCACTGGCCCTTGCTCGGTTCCAGGTCGGGCCAGGTGACGCGAGCGTCCCAGAGGCGCCGCGCCGGGACGGGCACGCTGGGCCACGGGGTGGAACTGCCGGCGCGATGAATGTGCATCCCGAAAAAGACGGCAGGGATGGGCTGCGCAGGAGGAACCAGCTTGGTTTGGTCGAACGCAAACGCCGAGAGCGCCACGAGCAGCATAACCGCGATTCCAGCAATGATGGACGGGCGATTCATTGGATTCACTTGGCCCACTTTCCTAATGCTTGTGATGATTGCCTATCAGTTTCTTCGCGTGCTTGTCGAGCCACGAACGGATAGTAGCGATTCAATCGGTAGCTTTTTGTTCTCGGTACGCATTCTGTTTCGAGGGGATTCGTGAAACAACGCCAGTGCGGGCCAAACATTGATTGACGCCTGCTCGATAATTTTCGACCATCGCTTCGATCGTGTATTGGGAGCCCGCTCGTTCGGCGCCGCGCTGCAGGCAAGCCATCAATTCTGGCGTCGTGAGAACTTCGATCACGGCGTCAGCAAAGGCGGCGGCGGTATGGGCGGTGAGCCTGCCGTTTTCACGGTCGCGCAGATAGCTGATCTCGGGCGGGTGCGTGGGTAATTCGGTCGCGATCAAAGGCAAGCCTGCCGCGAAACTGTCTACGATCGCGAGGCCCGCTGTCCCGGCCAGTAGGAACACGTCCGCGGTCTTGTAGAGCATGGCGCTCTCGCGACCGAACTGTGATCCCATGTAGTGGATCCACGGAGCATTGGCGGTGGCTTGTTCGAGCCACTTACGATCCGGGCCATTGCCCACGATCACGAGATGGAAACCGCCGCAGCGATGACGCACGAGACGAGCGGCTTCGACCAGCATCGGTATGGCCTTGATTCCACCGAGAAATCCGCAATAGATTCCAATTTTGCTGGAGTCGCTACCCGTCAGCGCCTCCTTCGCTTGTGCGGCTTCGTGGTCGGAGATTTCGCTCAATTGGCGGCGGAGGTCAACTGTGTCCGTCGCGTTTTGCACGTTCGAGATTCTGTCTGCCGGCATGCCATGTTGCCGCAGATAATCTGCAATAGTCTCGGTGTAAGCGAACCACCAATCCACCGAAGTAACCATTTTCTCTTTTATCCATTCGGAGAAGGCAGTGCGGTCCGGATGCATATTGGGACCCAGCCCCCAAAACGCGACGGTCTTGAGCCGCAGGGCGGAAAGCAAAAGCAGAAACGGATTGATGAGATATTTGTTTTCGTTGCCGACGATAACTAGGTCGGCGCTGAATACTTCTTTCCACAGCGACTGGTATAGAAAGCGATCGGCGAACCAATAGCCCGGCACTTTGCGGCCGATTTCCGGTGGCAGTTCAGCGCTATCGCCGCGGGTAGCCTGTTTTCGATTTTGCGCGCTGTACGCGACAGCCAGATCAACGCCGTCCTGCCGAAGCGCCTCATGCAGCTTGGTGAAAAAAGGCACCCGATAGTGCTTCATTTCAGCTTGGATAATGAGGACTCGCGGCATGTTCAGTTTTCTTGCGGAGCGTAGAGCGGCGGACGGCTCAGCTCGCCGATGGCGGCCGCTTCCAGCACGCCGTCATAAATTTTTTCGAGCGCGCTGGTTTGGGTATTCAAATCAAAGAGCTGCAAGACTCGCTGACGTCCGGCGACTCCAAATTTTCGGCGAAGCTCGGCGTTTTTCAGCAACAACGAAAGGTATTGTGCGAGAGCCGGCCAATCGCGATCCGGAGCCAGGAAGCCCGTCTCGCCGTGCAAGACGGCTTCAGGAATGCCACCCGTCGCGAAACTGACCACGGGCTTTTCCATGGCCTGCGCTTCGGCAAAGACCATCCCGAAGGCTTCTTCCTCGCCAGAACGTCCGCGAATACTGGGGGCGCAAAAGACGCTGGCGCGATCGAGCCATTCGCGAACCACGTGATGAGGCTGAACTCCCAGGAATCGGTAGCGTCGCAGGCTCGAGCTGGCTAACTTTTCAAGGTCGGCGCGCAAAACGCCGTCTCCGATCAAAACGAGCTCGGCAGCCGGATTCTCTTTCTGCACTTCGACCATCGCACGAATCAGGAATTCCGCGCCTTTTCGATCGGCGAGTCGGCCGACGAACAAGACGGTGGATTCCTGCTCGCCTTGCGCGGGCGAAAAGAGTTTCGTATCCACGCCGACGTAATGGACGAGCGTTCGGTCCGCGGGAAAATGCTGTGCGAGAAGTTTTCCACGAATGAATTCCGAGACGGCGAGAAATAAGGTTGCGCCGCGCCGTAAGACGGCCCGTTGCACGAGGTAACGGCGATGGCCAAAAGGAGCCTTCACATGACGGACATCCGTCGCAGTGGCATCTGACCCGTGAAACGTCACGATCAGCGGCAAGCCGAGCTTGCGAGCCAAGGGGAGCGCGCGCAATCCATCTGGACCAAAATGCGAATGCATTAATACGGGATCAAGCGCGCGCAAACGTTCGACTAAGTCCGGCGCAGTCCCGAAAAGCTTGAACATCACCTCACGAATCCGGCCGTTCGCATCGCCGCCGCTGACGGTATAGGTGCTCTCCGCGGGAAGGTCAAGCCCGCGAACCCTGCGGGAACCGGCGTAAACCGGTTTATATCTGCGCAGCGACTGCGCTTGCGCGCGAATGAACGTCTCCGAGGGATACAGGAGATGATCGCAAAAGATTACGACTGTGGGCTGAAGGTTATCATTCATGACAAGCTCTAACTCGTAGCAAACGACGGGCTGGAGTCCGGTTCGGTTTCGTCATCATCGTCGTCCGCAAGTTCCAGTGCTCCGACCGGCTGAGAAACCGTGCAGGCGGCCGCGACGAATAACATCCAAAAGATGGTGTTGGGGGCTAAAACGTAATTCTCAGTGAAACTATAGAGCAGCACGAAGCAGAGATAAATCAGCGGCCACTTAGCGCTATTTCCGCTTTCCATGCGCAGGTACGTGGCCGCGCGCTTCAAGGCGAGCAAGTATGCAGCCACGTAAAGGCTGAGTCCGACGAGCCCGAGTTCCAGTGCCAGCTCGATATAAGCATTGTGCGCGTGCGGAACGGTCCAGTTGATAGCGACATCAATTCTCATGGCCTCGGGAGACGCGAGCCAGAAGGCGCTATAGCCATAGCCCAAGATCGGTTTCAGCGCGATGCTCGCAAGCGAAAGTGCCCAAATCTTTACTCGTCCGGTGAGCGATGCGTTGCGGCCCATCAGTTCGGTGACCGCGTCGCGATAATGAATCAGAGCGTATAACGTGGGCGCAGCAATCACCGCGCCAATAACCTGCACGGCTCGGCGAATGCGGGGGCTCCAGCGAAGCGTGGGAGCGAACTGCATCACCACGATCATGCCCGTCAGGGCCACGAAGGAAGTCATCGACTCAGCAGCGATGATCAGCCCCAGCGCGGCAAGCAAAGCCAAAACCGCGACGATAATGCCGCCCATCGATTTGCGGACCGCTGTGAGAGTGACCAGCGTGGCGAGGACGACGATTCTGCCGAATTCGTTTTTCTGGCCGAACAATCCGACCCACGCATCCGGATACATCATGTCCACGGTCGGAATCTGGCCAGGAAAGAACACTTGCACGACGACGCTGAGCAGCACGACGCTGCCGAGAGCGATCGCGAGAAGCCGGAGCTGATCGCGTATGGAATAGCGAACCGCAAAATCGATTCCGAAAAGGGTGGTGGCGAGCAACGCGATGCTGCGGCGCAGCGATAGGCCGGGATCCGCGGACCAAGCCGTGGAAAGAAGCGCGAGTAAAACAAGTCCGATCAAAAGCTTGTTCGAGCGCACCGCCTCCATGATGGCGCGCGACTGCTTCCCCGCGCGAATCGCCACGATGACGTAGATGACAGCCCAAACGATCTGCAGAAACGGATTGCCTTCCGAGATAGCTTTAGAACTCGAGCTATCCACAATCAGCGACTGCAAGGCACCGGTCGCCAGGATCAGCACGATGATCGTGAAGATATCGCCTAAATATCTGCGAGAGACGTTCATGATTTCAATTCGCGGCTGACTTTCATGCGATTCGACGGTATTTGATTGGAATCATGCATTCGACGCCACGGCAAAATTTAATCCGTTCCGGCATGCACGGTGGCGTTGAGTAGAACGCTTTGCGAGCGGCGAAAGAGCACAAACGCCGCGAGACCGATGCCACACGCCAGCAGACCGTCGGACGCGATGCTGGACCAGGCCGCGCCGCGCCATGAATAGGCCGGTATCAGCCAAAGATTTATGAGGACGTTAAAAATAGCCACGCCCACTTGAATCTTGGTGCGCAGCGCCTGATGTCCGGAGCCCGTGAGCGCGTTCGAGTAAAAATAGTGCACTACTTTCAGAATGGGCAGCACGGAAAGCCACCGCAGCGCCTCCACAGTACCGGCATACTCCGGACCGAGAATGTGCGGCACGATTCCTGCGCACGTAAGCAGGGCGACACAGGCGAATACGGAATATCCCAAGGCACGCAGCAGGAGCGGCTTCGCATAAGAAAGACTTGCGGAAATGCCATCGGCTCCGGCGCGGAAAAAATTGGAAAACGAGGCCGTCAGCAGCGACGAAACCGGCACAAAGCTGACGTCAATAAGCCGGTAGGCCGCGCCGTAAATACCGGTCGCCTGCAAAGTGCCCAGGCGGGCCAACATCGTCTTATCGAGATCGTTGTAGATCGTTTGCGCGCTGAGACCTGCGGAGAAGTAGAATCCTTCGCGAACCTCACCCGGGCCTCTTTGCCAGCCGAACCGCGGCGCACCCAGCTTCGTCCAGACCAACACGATCGCAGTGATCGCTACCAGCGTGGTGCTGAAAAAATATACGTAGCCCCATTGGAGCGGCGAGGGATGCCGCTGAATGGCGACCAGAATCAACGCCGCGCTTAACCGGCTGGCAGCGACGAGCACGTTTATCGTGGCGGTCCACTGCAGACGATCGAACGCCTGGAATGCCTGCCCGCACATCGTGATGATGTTAAGACCGACGAGGTCGGAACCCGACACCAGCAATACGAGCAGCAGGGGAATCGTGGCTGGCAGGGCGAAACGCGACAACCCCAGGACGGCCAGGAACAGCACCGAACTGGACGCCCCGGTTGTGAGCAGCGCCGTACCCCAATACGCCGGGAAATGGCTTTGATCACGCGAAACGTTCTTTACGAGCAGCCCGCCACTGCCCATGTCCCCGAAGGGAAAGACAATGCCGACGAGCGCGACGACGCCGATGAATGCGCCGTATCCGCTCGCGCCCAGGGAGCGCGCGATTACGACGAAGTACAGCGCTTGGATGACGAGCCTCAGCCCCAGGCCACAAAACATCCACAGCGCATTACGGGCCACGGTGCCTGAGGATTCAGGCTTAACCATAGCTGCCAGCGATCATTGCTCCTGAAGGTAAAAGAGGATTGCTTTGGCGCATTACCGCGAACCCGTATCCTACGCCAGTGCTTTCTTGGTGTGTGCGGGAATGCGGCCGGCCTTGTTGAGCTCCCCTGCAATCCATTTGTAGGTGACTTCGAGGCCCTGCTCGAGCGAGATGGAAGGCTGCCATCCAAGAACCTGGTTCAGGCGTGTGTTGTCGCTATTGCGGCCGCGAACACCCTGGGGCTTGCTGGGATCGTGGCGCTTGATGAGACGCTTCTCGGCGATTCCCGAAACCAAGTCCACTAATCCATTGATCGTGACCAGGCGGTCGTTACCGAGGTTGAGCGCGTCGTGATGATTCGAAGCCATCAGACGAATTAGACCCTCGACGCAATCGTCAATGTACATAAACGATCGAGTTTGCTCGCCGTCGCCCCAAATTTCAATCTCGCCGCCGTCGTGAGCCAACGCGACCTTGCGCGAAATCGCTGCCGGAGCTTTTTCCTTGCCGCCCTCGTAGGTGCCGAGCGGTCCGTAGACATTATGGAAGCGCACGGAATACGTTTCGAATCCATAATCGTGGCGGTAGTACTTGCACATTTCTTCCGCGAACAGTTTTTCCCATCCGTAGCCCGGTTCGGGTTCCGCGGGGTAAGCGTCTTCTTCGCGCAACGGGGTGACGTCCGCGCTCTTTTGCTTGTTCTGTGCGTAAACGCATGCGGAAGAGGAGAATAAGAAACGCTTAATGGCGTTCTGACGGCTGGCTTCCAGCATGTGGACGTTGATCAAAATGTTGTTGCGTGAGATGTCCGCGAGATAGGCGGTGATGTAGCCGATCCCGCCCATGTCTGCCGCAAGGTTGTACACCTGATCTATGCCGCCACGTGTGGCCAACAGACAATTCTCGAACTTGCGCAGGTCGAGTACGTCAAATTCGTCGGCGGCGGAGCGCTCGTACTCCGGAAGCTTGATGTCCGCTCCGCGGACCCAATTCCCTTCCGCCTTCAGCCGCTTCACGAGATGATGACCAATAAAACCGCCCGCGCCAGTTACGAGGATTCGAGACTTGCCCATGGGTTACGCTCTCCCTTTAGATGAAATGAGTTGCGATTAAATTGATGCTGTTGGTGCGTTGCGAGCTGGGAATCTAGACTTTCAAACGGGTTACGGATTGATGTGGCTTACCGGCCTTGTTCGATGCAATCCGCGTCAAGCGGCTCCTGACCCTCTTAAGACCGCCGGAATCGTGCGCGCCAGTATCTTCAGATCCAGCCAGAGCGACCACTTATCAATGTACTGCATATCAAGCTCCATCCATTGTTCGAATGGAATCAGGTTTCGACCGTTGACCTGCCAGAGGCACGTGATTCCCGGCGGAACACTGAAGCGACGACGCTGCCAGTCTTCGTTGAATAGCTGATAATCGCGGACGGACATGGCGCGCGGTCCAACCAGGCTCATATCGCCCTTCAAAACGTTGAAGAGCTGCGGCAATTCATCAATGCTGGTCTTGCGCAGAACCTTTCCGATGGGCGTGACGCGTGGATCGTTTTTTATTTTGAATACGGGACCCTGCATCTCGTTCAGATGCACGAGCTCCTCTTGAATCCGTTCGGCATTGGGGATCATCGTGCGGAACTTGTAGATCTTGAACCTGCGTTTATTCAGGCCCACTCTTTCCTGTCCGAAAAGGATCGGGCCCGGCGAACTGAGGGCGATCAGCAGCGCTACGGCAAGCAGCAGCGGAGAGAGGATCACCAGCAAGCTGAAAGAGACGACGAAGTCTAGCGTTCTTTTGAGAACGAACGGCCAACCGCCGAATCCGCCGCTGCGGGCGGTAATCTGTGCGTCGCCGTCAAAGACGTCGGCATGCGATCGGGCGATCTTCAAATCAAAAATGTCCGAATCGAAGCGAATGATGATACCGTGCTGTTCGCAGAGGGCGGCCATTTGCGCGGCGTGCTCGTAGAAAGAGCGTAGCGGAAGGAAGATGGCCACTTCGTCCACCACGTTGTGGCGAAGAAATTCCGCGACGCCGGCATTTTCGCAGGCCAGCTTGAAGCCGCTTGCTTTGAACTCGTCCATTCGGGCCCATTGGTCGTCCACGAAGCCCAGCAACCGGTAGCCGCGTTCGGGGGACGCTTCAATGCGCCGAGCGAACTCAACAGCGCGAGTATTCGTGCCGAGAATCAAAATATGATGTAGATTGTGGCCGCGCCGGCGGATTCTGGCCAGAGTGTAGCGCAACAGTAGGCGGGACGTTGCCACGGTGACGAAGCAGGTGACGAAAAACAGGACGAAGAAGCCCGGCGTCATGAGTTTAACGCGGAAGACCGCGGCGACCAGCGCCAAGCTGAATGTAGCGAGCGTGACTGCTTTCAAAACGTCAATGACTTCCGCGAATTTGGTGGAAAGCCTGCGCGATTCGTAGATGCCACACAGCACAAACATGGCGTGGCTGGCCAGCACGGCCAGCGCGAAAATGACGCAATCCGATAATTTAACGCGGACGGCAAACAGCCTCTCGATCGAAATGGTCCTTCCCGCATAAAACATCCAGACGGAGGCCACGGAAAAGGACAGCACAATCAATACGAGGTCAAAGAACTTCAGCGTGCCAACGATGAGTCGTCGCCTTGTCTCGTTCACGGAGATTCTCTCTTTTGTCGGTTATTTATTGAATGGACTGGGACGCTGCTTATGAATTACGACAAAAAGCGCATTGCTGGTTACCGCCCCTACGAAAAATCCGTCTTTCAGACCGGTTCGACCGTAAAACCGGCGATGCGAATCGCGAGTGACCGCTGGATGAGTTCGACCGAAACAACCAACGTGGCGTCGCTATTGACGGCCGTCAGTATCCCTACGACTCCGTCCAGACTGCCACCGCGGATTCTGACGCGCTTTCCGACGTTCAAAAATGCATGCGAATTGAACGGAATGCCTTGCGCAAGCACGACGCGAATTGCGTCAATTTGGGAGTCCGGCACGGGCAAACCCGCTCCGCGTTTTCCCACAAAGCCTCTCACGCCGTTCGTCCGCAGCACCGGAATGCGAGCCGCTGTGTCCAAGGGAATCCTGACGAAGGCGTATTGCGGAAACAGCGGCGACTCCACTAACCGCCGGCGATCGCTCCATTGGCGTTTTTCGCCAAATAACGGAAGAAAAACGCTGACGCCTTTGTCGCGAAGCTCGGCCGCCACTTTTTTCTCGTGTCGCGGCCAAGTCTGGATCGCGAACCAAGAAGATTCACATTCGGCCGATAGTAAGCCGAAAGCGGGGGTTGCAAGCGCATGCGCCGAATTGGGGAAAGTGGACAAAGCTCCGCTACAGTGAGTCACATTCATTTTGTGACCCTGTTTGATGTGAATTACCCGGCGACGGGACCGGTAGCTACTGCAAAGACCACCCGGGCTTGGCCGCGCGCGTAATCTGCTGCAAGTCCTCGAATCGGTGGCGATACGCCTCGCCGATTCTAGAGCTTGTGATACAACGACTCCGGTATCGGGAACGTGCGCTTATTGAGCACGGCGCCGAGTACTTGAATCCCCGAAGCGCGCAGATTCTCAGATACTTTGAGAGCGGCTTCGCGGCGCGTAACGTTCGCTTCCAGGATCAGTACGAAACCGTCCGTCATCTGACCAAAGGCCACAGCGTCCGCATAGCGCGTGAGCGGGGGCGCATCGATCAAAATAAAATCAAATTCCTTGCGAAGTTCAGCGAATCGCGCCTTAAGCCGATCCGAGTTGAGGAGCTTGGCAGAATCTGGCGCAAGGGAGCCGCTGGAAAGCAGCCACAGATTGTCGCCGCGGAGAGGCTTTGCGAATGAGCGAATGGGCCCTTCTTGCAGTAGCGCGTCCGTCAGACCGTGGTGGTTCGTCGTGCCGAACAATCCCGGCAATGCTGGCGTCCGCAGATTTGCCTCGAGCAAACAAATGGAGCCGCGTACGTTGCTGGCCAAAGTCTCCGCCACCGAGGCGCATATTTCGCTGCAGCCGTTACCATGGTCAATTCCCGCGAATACCACGGCGCGAGGCGGAGCCTGAGTCTGCAACAGGAAGATACGCTGTACCAGACGAAGAGATTCCTCGCGGGCGAATTGCTCAATATTTAGAGGAGCTCCCTTGCTCTGGCCATTGCTGTGCCCGTTTCCGGTGCGCCGCCGCGGAGCCATCGGAACGTCCGGCACACGGACGGGACGCAAGGATTGGTCCAAGCCGGCCTGCTGCATGAGTTCAAAATTCTTGCTCATTGTTTTACCTCTATTGGTAAAGCGCTATTAGATTGAGCCGCCGATTGGCGCGCATCTGGCGCGGTGACCGAAGCCGAAGGTATAAGAATCTGTCGCCCCGAACGAATGTGATCAGGGTCATTGATCCAAGGGTTGAGCCCGCGAATCTGATTCAGAATATCGTGGTTGTACTTTCCGAGATTTTTGACGCTGATGCGGTAGAGCGTCTCGCCCGGCAGTACCTTGACGGAAGCGGTGGCCGGAACGGCAGGTACGGATTGCGCAGCTGGGAATGGCACGGTAGCGGCGACCGGCGTAACGTCCGGAACGGGCTTCGCCGGTTCCACGACAGCGGGAGCCGGAACAGCATTAGAAACCTCAACGGTTTGGGGGTTCCGGCGATTTCTCGGAATGGCCGCCCAACTGAGCGTGAGCAAAAGCGCCGACGCGATCGCGACTTTAAAGAGCCATCCCGCAAACATGGATTGTTTTCTGGCGACGGGAATGGATTGTCGCGGCGTCTGGGCCAGACGCTGCGGCGGGGCGGCTGTTGCTGCGCTCGTAATTGCAGGCTTGTCACGCAGCGGTTCCAGGTCCAGATCGGAAATCACTTCCTGGATGATGTCGCGATCAATCGTCTTTCTCTTCAGGGCGCATCCGAGCGATAAGGCGTTGAAGCATAGATTGTTGATATTGCGCGGAATGCCTTCGCTGTGCTCCGCAATGAGCTTCCGGGCACCTGCGGTAAAGAGAGAAGGCCGGTCGCATCCACCGATCCACAACCGGTGGTCGATATACGCATCGACTTCCTTGTGTGAGAAAGGCTCAATGTGCATGACGATGGAAACACGCTGGCGAAGCTGAGCCATCGAGGGGCTCGCGAGGCGGTCAGCCAACTGCGGCTGCCCTGCCAGCACGATTTGCATCAACTTCATCCACGGAGTTTCGAAGTTGGATAGCAGCCGGATCGACTCGAGCACTTTCTCTTCGAGGTTCTGCGCTTCGTCCACTACCAGGACAAAGCGGCGCCCAGCGCGCATTTCGTCGGTGAGAAGGCGGTTCAGCGCTTCGTGCATTGCGGGCAAATCCATGCCGGCCACATCAATACCGAGGTCAATCAGAACGTGGCGAATGAATTCGCGGGAGTCGCAATCCGTGCGGAATACAAAGGCCGTGCGGGCTTTATCTCGCAGGTAACCGAGATAGTGGTAGAGCAAAGACGTCTTGCCCATTCCAGGCTTGGCGATCAGAGCCAGAAATCCCCGGTTGCTCTCGGTACCATACACCAGGGAGGCGAGCGCCTCGCGATGCTGAGGACCGAGGTATAGGAATCGCGAGTCCGGAGTCACTCCGAACGGCTGCTCCGCGAGATTGTAAAAATCCAGAACCATTCGCGCTATGCCACCTTCCGGGGAAGCGACGCGAGAACCGGCATATTGAGCGTCTCGGACACTTCTTCAGGCGTGCGGAATGAGGGATCTACGTATTCGGCCAAATAACCAGCACCGATGCTTAGAAGGAACGCCAGCACGAAACCGATAAACATGACCAGGAAAGGCCCATGCGCGGGGATTACCGGCACTGTCGGCGGAACAGCGATCGCCACGTCGGCAATTCTGTCCTTGTCCAAGGCATCCGACTGGCGTTCCTCGTCGCGCTTATTCAGATAGAGCAAATAGTTGCTTTCATCCGCCTTGGCTTCGCGGATAAGCGCAGCTTGCTCCACTGCTTTCTTGTCCAAATCCACCATTTGCAGGCGCATGGTATGGATATTGCCGGTCAGAGCGATAACAGTCGCCTTCTGCGAAGCGAAATCCGCTTGGGTTTTGGCCAAATCTTGCCGCAGGAATTGGTATGTAGGATCGCTGTCCGTGGTTTGGTTGACGTATTTCTGGTCCTCGGCTTTGGCGATCGCGGACTTCGTGTCTGCGATTTCCTGATCCGCTTCTTTGACCAGGGGATAGCCGGGATCATATTTCAGGATCAATTGCGCGCGTTTTTCCTGGGCGGTCAGCAAAGTAGATTGCAGCGTCTGCAAGAGCAGGTTTGCCGAATTCGTGGTCTCTTCCGTCGGCATTCTTGCGGGCGTCTTCGCCAGTTGACCTTCGACTTCCTTGATTCTTTGCTGGTCCGCGGCGATAGCCTGTTGCGCGGTCGAGAGCGAGAACTCGGAATTGGCAACTTGCTGCGCCATATACGTTCGCAGCACGTCGGGAGCGGCGACTCCCTGGTCTCGGCTGAAGTTGGCAACGCGGTTTTCCGCAGCATCCAACGCGCGCTTGGCGTCGTCCGTCTGCTGCGCGAAGAACTCACTGGATCCCGCCGGGCGGCGCAATTCCAGGTGCTTTGCCAAATAGAGTTTGCTCAAGGTCTGCAAGACGCAGGCCGGCACAGCCGGATCTCCCGTCTTGCCATACTTCACGTTGATGACGTCGGAAGTTTTTTCCTGTTCGACCACCAAGCTGCGACCCAGGCCGGCAGCTGCTTTTTCCAACTTGATAGCCTTACGCTTCGCGGGATCGCGCGGCAGGAATACATCCGTGGGGAACCAATAATCGTCGAGGCCACAGGTCGCTGCTACCTGACGCAGCATATCTTGCCCCTGCAGCAGCGCGATCTCCGAGGTAATTTGGTCCGTGGTGACGGGCTTATTGTTCATCACCGCCGCGTTTTGTCCCGAGGTCACCGCGGGATCTGAGCGGTCCTGTTCGACGACGACTTGCATCTCCGCGAGGTGATAGCGCGCGGCCCAACCCCAGGCCACGAGGATTCCGAGCAGGGCGACGCCGCAAAAGGTGAAGAGCACCAAGCGCTGGTGACGGAAGAGCGGCGTCAGCACGTCGCGCAAGGTCAGTTTGGGCATTCCTTCGTCTGCTGGCACTCGCTTAAGATTCTCTCTTTTCATTGACGATCACCTTTATGGAAGTCTTAACCTACGACAGTCTCACGGAAACCAGGTTGGACTTACGCTCGTACCCACATAGTACGGAACGTATTTTCGAAACTTCGCAATGAACTTCTCCGGCACGAAAATCATGTCGCCGGGACCCAAAAGAGCATCCTCATTGGCTTTCTTTCCGTTCAGAATATCGTTCATACTCAGTTTCTTAACTTCAAACCAACCGGTGGAAACGCGATGGAAGAGAAAAATCTGCGTTTTGGCTGTGGGAGTGAACCCGCCGGCAATGCCGATCGCCTCGGCAACGGTGGTGTCGTGGCGGAGATCATACTGGCCGGGCTTGCCAACCTGGCCGGAAACGGTGAAAAAGGGCCGTTGAAAATCCTGGAGATCCACGTCCACGATGGGATCGTGAAGAGTGCCGGAATACGCCTTTTTGAGCGCTTCGACAACTTCCGGGACGGTCATGCCCTGGATATGTAGGTTCGGTGCGCCGTACAAGCTAATGTAGCCGTCTGGCTGCACAGTAACGGTTTGATCGAATTCCGGAGAAAGTGGAAAAGCGATGGTCAATACGTCTTCGCGCTGAATTTGATAGCGCGGGTATCGTTGCTGCAGCGCGGGACGATCGGGATTGGCTTCGTGTTCCTCCGTGGGATTGAAGCGCGTGGAAGTTTGCGCCGGAGGATTCGCTCCGTCATGTTGAGTCTGCGCGAGAACCGTGAGCGGAGCGCTAAATAGAAAAACAGCGAGCCCCAGTTGGAGTGCGTTAATCCTAGCCACCGGTGTTCTCCCTCTTTTACTTATTTCTGTTCGTTCGGCGTTACGCGCCGAAAATCGCAACAGCGGGGTCTGGGCCGATTAACCTGGCTGGGTAGGTCAGCCCAAAAAGCATAACACAACAACCCCGCGAATAGTCCCGGGCTCCGCAGCATTTTCAGAAAAATATTTGCAGCGGGTTCGCCTCTTTTACGCTTCCAAATTTTAGCGAGTACGCACGCGCGATTGAAGCGTGCGGCGCCAGGACTCGCGAAAACCGGCACCTGCGATTGCTACGACGGCCCCAAAAGGCTTTTCTTCGCTGTGCATCATAACTTGAACGACGGAACTCACTCATTCAAAGTTTGATGTGTGTCCATTAGGGAACGCAATACCATATCTCCTAGTACCGCGTTTTTCGGGACACCAGCACGTGCTTCTAGCGTGCATTTTTCGAACCATGTGGTTCACACAAGTAAATAAAGGGCTTCGGGCATTACGGGGAGCGGGACACCGATATTCGACTACTACTTATGTGCAACATCTTGCAAAAATATCATGTCCTGGAACCTACATTATTTTATGTAGAGAGAGCGCAGAGCGGCGCAAATTGAGAAAAAAGGTGGCCGGGCGCGCGTACGTGGCGTCGCAGCTCAATCATTAGAAGAGGAGAAGAAGGCGAAAACTTCAGTAATTGTCGTTGAATTTCTCACGCCGACTGTAGGCCAGGTAGACAATGCCGGCAGTGATCAAAACGGGTGGGAACATCAAAATCAGAATGCCGGCTTTCAGGGCGTGGATTGTGCGGGGGCCGGAAGCAGCTGCGCTCTGGTAACACATCACACAGCTTTGCGCGTAGAGAGCTGAAGGGCTAAGAATCGCCGCCACGGCGGCAGCCGCGAGCTTTAACGTTCGAAGCGCGTTGCGTTTTGGTGCGTCCACGGTCGACGTCTCCTGCAGTAGCGTAGCTCATTCCGGGTCGCGCCTCAAGAATACATTCGAGACGGACTTCAATCGAAAACGACTACTGAATCGGAACCTTCAGACTGATCATACGAAAAGCGTCGGGCCAAATGTGGTTCATCATGAACAGCACAAAAACCACCGCCGGCACCAGGCTCCAAAGCAGAATGTGTTTCTCATACTTCAAATGCATGAAGTACAGGAGGCCAACGGCGGCTTCGATGAAAGCCAAGATCAATAACGACGCAAGCAGTTCGTGAGATGGCAATTTCATAAGCGTCAAAAACACTTCGATGCCGACGATACAGAGCAATCCGATCCAGATGCCGATGTAGCCTGCCATTGTGGGTTCATGCTTCGCTTCCATACGAGATTTGCCTCCCGTCGTTGGGCCAGATGCTGGTTCAGCGGCCCACGTTCATCAAGTACAACAAGGGAAAGACGAACATCCAAACCAGATCGACAAAGTGCCAGTACAGTCCCGTCGTTTCCACGTGCCCTGCATCCAACCAATCCGTGTTGTATCCAATCGCTATCACGATCAGGGCGATGACTCCGGAAATTACGTGCATGAGATGCAGGCCCGTGATGCTGAAAAACGTGGCGCCGAACAACGCTGTGCCGCCCGTGGGATTATGCGAAAGGCTCCAGCCTTCGTGGAACATATGAAACCATTCACGGAGGTGTAACGTGGCGAAAATGATTCCCAGTACGATCGTGGCCCCGAGCCACTGAATGGAGCTGGACTTGCGACCTTGCCGGGCCGCCGTCACCGCGGCTAGCATCGTAAGGCTGCTGGTGAGCAGCACGAAGGTCATGATGACGCCGTTGACGAGACCCCCGCTTTCAAATGGAGTCGGCCAATTCGGAGTCCCGGCGCGCAGATAGGAATAGCCAAAGAGAATCGCTCCAAAAGTCACCGCGTCGGACGCGATGAACAACCACATCGTCAACTTTTTTGACTGCATGCCGTAAGGGGACGCTTCCATCGTATCCGCGTGCCCCGCACCCATCGTGATTTCCGCTTCGCTCACGGCCCCTCCTGAAAAAAAATCCTACGTGCGAATCGCGAGAAGCAACAGCAGATAGACCCAAAGAATGTCCATGAAATGCCAGTAAATGGAGAAGGCTCCCAAGCCGCTGTTTTCGGCCGAGCCATTGGTTCGGACGAGTTTGCGCAATACGTAAATCAGGCCGCCAATGCCGCCCAACAGATGGACTCCGTGCAGTGCCGTAAACACATAGAAGAATGACGAACTCGGATTGGTGGCGAGGAACAAACCCTGCGCCGCGAGATTGCGCCAGGCGAGTATTTGGCCCAGCAGAAAAGCGAATCCCAATCCGGCAGTTACGTACATCCAATACGTGCCGCTTGCAAGCAGCGCCTTCATGGATCCAGCGCCGTTGCGCTGGGCCTCCGGGATGCCGGCAATACGCTGGCGCGTAAGTTCCAATGTGACGCTGCTGGCGAGGAGAAGAACCGTATTGAAATAAAGAATGTGGGGCAACTGGAAGTGTTGCCAATCGCTCGAGGCGTCCTGACGGACGATCATCGCGCTGGTGAAGGCCGCAAAGGACATCGAGATGGCCGAGACGGCCACCCACATGCCGGTTTCAGACTTCTGGGCCTGCGCTCCGACTCTCGAGGCGATGACGAACTGAGAGTCCAAACGGCGGTCCGGCGCCGCTTTCAGCGCCGCTTCTGCGTGCGATGGTAATGTTGAAGTTCCCACGAGTTGAGCCGCCCCTTTGGCTTTTAACCAGTCACCACTTTTTCGGGTGAGGTCTGCATCACGTAATCCTTGGCAGCACCCTCCACACCGTATTCGTTGGGGCCGTTGTAGACCACCATGTGCCGGCCGCCAAAGTTATCGAACGGCGGGGGCGACGTGGTGGACCACTCGAGCGAAGTGGCTTCCCAAGGATTCTCCGATGCGATCGGGCCTTTGAAGCGGCTCCAAATCAGATTGAACAAAAAGATCAGCTGCGCGCCGCCGGTCAAGAGGGCTGCGACAGTAATGAATTTGTGCACGGGAATCAGCGGAATCATGTAATCGTCAGTGAACGCCGCATACCGCCGGACATTGCCCGCGAGGCCAAGATAATGCATCGGCATGAAGATGCAGTACACGCCTATGAACGTCAGCCAGAAGTGCAATTTTCCCAGCCCGTCGTTCATCATCCGGCCAAACATCTTGGGGAACCAGAAATAGGTTCCGGCAAACACACCGAACAGCGAAGCCACCGCCATGACGAAGTGAAAGTGGGCCACGACGAAATAGGTGGCGTGCAGATAGATGTCAATCGAAGGCTGCGCCAGGAAGAAGCCGCTGATGCCGCCGCTGATGAACACTGAGACGAAACCGATGCAGAAGAGCGCAGGCGTGTGGAACCGCATCTTCGCGCCATAGACCGTGCCGATCAATAAGAGGGTCAAGATCGTCGCGGGAATCGTAATGATCAGGGTCGGCACCGAGAACAGGTTCGCGGAGAAGGGATTCATACCACTGACGAACATGTGATGGCCCCAGACCATATAGCTGAGAAAACCAATCGCGATCATGCAGCCAATCGAAGCTCGCGGCCCGAGGAGCGGCTTGCGGGCGAACACGGGCAAGATGTGAGCGACGATCCCGATGGAAGGCAGAATCGCGATATAGACCTCGGGATGCCCGAAGAACCAGAATAGGTGCTGCCACAACAAGACCGAACCACCAGCATGGGGCTGCAACCTATCGCTCACCACCAAGCCCGCCGGAATAAAGAAGCTCGTGCCCGCGGTGCGGTCGAGGATGAGGAGGATGCAGGCGGGAAGCAGAACCGCAAAGGCAAGCAAAGCGATTACAGAAGTCACAAACCAAGCCCACGAACTTAGCGGCATGCGCGCGAGCGACATGCCCTTGGTGCGCAGGTCGAGAGTGGTGGCGATGAAATTCAACGCGCCCAGAAGCGAGCCGATGCAGAAGATGGCGATCGAAACGGCCCAGAGCGTTTGACCTACAGCCAGCCCCGGGCCGGCGTCGCCGCCTACCGCGCTAAGAGGAGCATAGGAGGTCCATCCGGCGATCGGCGGGCCATCGGTAATAAAAAACGAAGCTATCATTACCAGGAAGGCCGCAAACGTGGTCCAGAAAGACATCATGTTGAAACGCGGGAAAGCCATATCTTCCGCGCCAATTTGAATCGGGAGGAAATAGTTTCCGAAGGCCGCGAAGGGCGCGTTGGTGAGCACAAAAAACACCATGATGGTGCCGTGCATGGTCATCAGCGAGAGATAGTATTCCGGCGTCATCACTCCACCCGGAGCGCCGACCGCGGAAAGCTTATCCAGCAGCGGGATCGGCCAGGCAGGCCAGCCCAGATGAAGCCGCATCAGCCAGGAAAGGCCCATCCCAATGAAGACAGCCACGAGCGCGAGACCGTAGTACTGCTTGCCGATCACTTTGTGATCGAGGCTGAAGACGTGCTTCCGAATAAAGCTGGTCGGTGGAGCGTGCTGATGCACAGCGTGTTGTGCAGAAGTTTCATGCATGGTTTAGCCTCGAAGAAAGCAAGTTGACCTCTCGCACTCGAGAAACGTAAAAGAGCCGGATTACGATCCTTCTTGCGTCTTCAGCCACTGCTGGTAGTCAGCTTCCGACATGACTTCCAAATACGCTCTCATGCTGTAGTGGCCCAAGCCGCACAACTGTGTGCAAACGATTTCGTATTTGCCGACTTGCGTGGCAGTAAAGTGCACTGGAATATCCAGGCCAGGGACGAAGTCTTGCTGAATGCGAAGGACCGGCACGTAAAAAGAGTGTCCGACATCCTTGGAGTGCAGCGTGAGCAGTATTGGATGGTTCACGGGGACGACGAGCGACCCGACTACGACATCATCGCGCGCTGCCACGTCGTTCTTGGGATCGAGACCAAAGTAATTTCCGTCGGCTTCATCTATCAATTCGGGATGGAGGGCACCGAACTTGCCATCCGGGCCCGGATAGCGGAACCAAAACGCGAACTGTTCGGCCTGCACGTCAATATGCAGAGAGTCGGCGGCAGGAGGCGCAATGTTAATCGCAGCCCAGGCCTTGGAACCCATAAAGGTGAGCGCCAACACTTCGAGACCGACCACGATAATCGCAGCCGCGACCAATGGAGTCGAACCACCGGGAAATATCTTTATTTTGCGGCCAGGATTCTTGTTGCTGGCCTGCCAAACAAACAGGCCCAAGAGCAATTGGCCACCCAAAAACAGCAGCCCCGTCTCAACCATGGTTTCGTCAATTTGATGGTCAATAGCGATTCCCGTCGTGGAGATATCGACGGGCAACCACCAGGTGTGCATCACAAAGAAAGCGACGGATATAATCGTGATCACTGTGACGACAATCGCGAACAATTTGCCCATGTGTGATCGCCTCGCCGAGAATCTGCACTTTGCAGGGAAACTCTTGGCAGCCGCGTTCCGCCCAGGAGAATGACGCAGCTGCCAATCTGTCGTGGAAACCTTTACGCCTAGTAAGGTGTTGCTGTAAAGACGAAGTTTGCCGTCTTCGCCTCGCTGCCACTGACCGTCACATCTTGAGTCTTTGTGCCGTATTGTTCTTGCCAAGCTGTGACGGTGTACTTGCCCGGAGGCACGCCCTTGATTTCGTAAGACCCGTCGCTGCCGGTCGTCGCGTAGCGCGAAGTCTTTAGCACGACGAAATAGCCGTGCATCCAAGGGTGAATGTTGCACTTCACTGGAATGAATTCGGGCTTGTCCCACTTGGTATCAATCGGAGGAGAACCAGGGGGCTGCGACTTGTTCCATTCCTGATTGACCTTCGCGAGCGGGTGGATGTTGTGGGAAGTTTGGTCGTCGTTGTAAATCATGAGTTGCTGGTCGGCTTCCATGGGCAGGATGTGCGGAATGTATTCGCAACCCTTTTGATCGTAGCGGACCGCTTGGGATGGAGCGCCAGAACCCTGGTCGCCTGCCGAAATATAAACGATCACCCATTCCAGCGTATTGCCTGGACCGGTGGTGACGTTCTGGGTCAAGACCGGAGTGGCATGCTGTTTCGCGCAAGAGGGTTCTTTGGACATATCAATCGGCTTCATCTTCATCGGCGTACCGGTATAGGTCACCTTGCCGGTGATAGAGCCCGAACCCGTGGGTGGTTGAGCAAAGACCACCATCGCGGCGCTTACCATTAGTACGATTGCCAATGCTACAAAATACTTCACTCGCATCTGATGAGTCCCTCCTTCTCTTATAGAATCACTGTGCCCCGGCGGCGGAATCAGGGCCGATGGGCTTGATGTCTTTGCCGTGCGTGGATAGGTACGCGTGCCAGAGATTCGCTTCTTGCGTGTGGAGCGGCATCAAGGTGCGCAAGAAGTGAACGAGATCCCATGCTTCGTCGGGCTTTACGACATCAGCGAACGACGGCATCGGTGAACCGTCCAGTCCGGTCATGAAGATCCGATACAAATCGCGGTTGGTGTCGCCACACATAAAGCGCTCACCCGCCGAGAAATTGTACGGCTTAATCGGATTGCCCTTGTCGTCGGTCAGGGTTGATGCCGACGGGCCGTCGCCGTGCCCATCTGGACCGTGGCACTTCCAGCATTCCAATTTCTGGAACATGGCTCGTCCGCGCAAAATGCTGTCTATCGTTATCGACGTTTCCGGGGGAATGTTGAGCGGCGTTCCGGGCTTTTCCTTCAACCACCGAGGCGACCAAGTCTTAACGAAGGCCACGAGATCCGCGCGTTGATACGGAGAGAGCGGCCGCCAAGACGGCATGTTTGTCGTTACGAACCCGCGAGTGATGGCGTTGAACAAATCCTCGTCCGTGGGCAGCGTGCCGGTCGGAGTGGAGCGGCACTTAAACGTGGCTTCGGTGAAGTCCCGCGGCTTGGGATCGATCCATTGCGCGTTCTCCCCTTCGCCGTTGCCGTACTTGCCGTGACACCCGATACAGAACCGCTGATAGAGTTTTTTCCCGTCTTCCGCGTTCCCGGTAATGCCATTCACGTGACTCTGCATGGTTGCGACGTCCGGCGTGCCGAGCCACGGGTCGGGTGGGACAACATGCGTTGACTGAGCGATCAAGCTCGAAGCACCGATCGTCAGAAGGGCCATCGAGCCCAGAGCCAATGCCACTGCGTATTTGGTTAGTGTCATCGCTGGTCTCTCCCTTAGAAGTCGAAGTCAAATCCGAGGAATATGCTGCTGCTCCACACGCCGTCTGTCGGAAACAGTGGCGGCCCGCCAGTACCATCCCCGCTCTCTGGCACGATGCCGATAGACTTGGTGATCGAGTATTCGGCGTCGAAAGCGAGGCCGGCGCGGCTAAGCATGATGGGATACCAACGGTACCCGGCGGAGTAGGCGGTCACGTTGCCGTAGTCACCGGGCGTTCCAGCGAACGCTTGGCTGCCCACATTAATCTTCTCGAAGCGGAAAAGCAGCACGTTTTCGGGGTTGAAGTAGTAGTGCGCTTCCAGGAATCCACCATGGAAAGTGGGAGCCTGAGCACCAGCAGGCAACGTTGTATTTGACGGAGTCGACGTACCTAGATACGCGTTGTCGTGTCCGTACATAAATAACGGCAAGAATTCAAGGTTCTTGTAGGAAAGGTCGCCAGCAAACCCGACCCGATAAAACGGTTCGTTCCCCAAACCAACCAAAGGAGCGCCGCCGGCAGTTTGATAGTATGTCGGCCGTTGACCGATATATGCGAATGCTCCGACCCGCTGCAAACCAAAACCGCTTTCACTAAAACCCGGCGTGTTGAAGGCCTGACTGAACGCAAGGTTCACGTCGTAGCCCCGATTGGATGGGGTGCCACCGGGAGCGACCGAATTCGTGAGACCCACTCCTCCCTCATTGCTGCTCATCATCGCAACGGAATAACGGGTGTAGCTATTCCTAGAATGACCCATCAACTCGATGCCGATTTGATTGTCGCCATAACCGAAATCATTGGTTCCGCCCGGCACGTTGAAATGATAAATCTGGTAAAGGCCGCCGTTGCTCGAGAGGAAGAGAAATCGCTTCTCGGAAATCAAATTGTCGAGTTCAAATTTTCCGAATTTAAAATTGAACCATGAGCTGCCCTTTATGTTATCGAAGCGGACGAAGGCGCTTTCAAAGTGCCAAGTCGCGGTCGAGTCCGAAGAAGGCAGCAAGATAAACGAGATGTTCTTGTAAAGCGTGCCACCCGACCACAGGTCCATGCCGGAAAGGTCAAATCCAGCCTGGGTCACCTTGCCGACCGCGTCCAGAGCGCCGCTGCCCGGGACCGCATCTATGACCTGATGGTCCGTACTTTCACGGTGCCAGTTTGGCGTGATGCGGAAGGCGATCGGAAAGTAGGAGGGGTTCTGCCAGATTGGTGAGTCGCGGTCGTTCATCAACTGATAGCCGTTATCGCGGAAAGTTTGGCCGAAATTGTTGAGTTCGGGCCAAGCGGTATGGCAGGCCGAACAGGGCAGGCCGTACTTGCGCGCGAACGCGGGAATCGCCATGACTTTACCGATAGGCAGGGCGCGCGCTGCCTGGACATCACCGAAAAGCATCGCCACTACAAGGAATGCAAATGCAAAAAGAGTGTTCAACCGCGTCCACTTCATCGGATTCGCACCCTTCAGCAACTTTCTAGACATACACCCTCCTGTTCCAGGTGGTGGGAATGACTTGATCCATAACTCGCAATCGGGTTCTGAATAAAGGAAGGAGCGACTCTCGCAGTAGGCCAGATGGTGGAACCGAGAACGAGTTGGCTTCGACTTTCAAACATTCCTAAGGACTCGGGGCATCCTGTGAGCGAGGACTTCCCGCAACCGCACACCCCAAACGCACGGAAAATACCTCTAGAAAAAAAAGAATGCAAGCTAAAAATTAACAAATCTTTACAATTGTTTTTTGGGGGCGGTTTGGGGCATCTTCACCAAGGGGCGCTTCCACGTCCGCGGGCGCTCGTGCGGGTGGAATTTTTTTGAAATTGACAGCCGAGTTTCCCGGGCGTACGACTAGATTGGTCTAAATGAAAAATGGAAGCGAGGAAGTAGATGTTTGGGTGCGGTAATCGCGCAGCGACGCTGCCTGTGAATCCTGCAGCGAGTGGTAGCGACTCTCCCAATCCTTCGGAATACAACAGCCGTCTCTTTCCTTGGGCTCACTTCCTAGTTTGTTCGATAGCCCTCCTGATTGCGGGAGCCGGCGCCGCAGCGGCGTCTGGAACGCGTTCGCAGCACGACAAGAAATCCGACCTGCCGGAAGGCTTCGCGATTGATTTGAAAGCCTCGGAAGCGGATGTAACCAAAGCGGTGCAGTACATCATCCAGGACGAGATCATTCACGGGACCCAGGTGTACGCGAAAGAAGACGAACTGACCGACGCGGAGCCAGCGACAGCTTCGCCGTACTACGGTCCGTGGAGTGGCCCCGGGAAGGCTTACTACAAGATACGACGCGGCGCGTTGTCTCCTCGCCACTTTAAGAACAGCACGGATATAGGCACGATCACCGTGCGCTACATCGTCGTGGGCGTCAATCCGAACCGGACCCACCTTCAGATTGACGCAGTGTTCGTGGAAGATGGGTCGAGGCGAGTTCACGAGTCCGACACTACAGTGGAAACCAGCGAATTCGCCGAAATTCAAGGGCAGATCGTGCGAATCCAGAGAGAAGAACGGGAGACAGCGGAGTTGCAGGCTCGGCAGCAGCAACTGCGGGAAGCCCAGGCCGATGCGAAAGAACGGGCAGCGGAAGCGGCGCGGCTCGAGGATGCCGACGCCTCTCTGAATAGCTTGCAGATGCGCGCACACGAACTGGAGCACGACGCCGAAGTGCGCGTGATTGACAAGGCCGATCTGAAGTCGGCTCCGTTTCAGCGCGCGGCGACGCTTGTGTCAGTGCCGGCGAATTCGAATGTTCTGGTAGAAATTATTACGCCGTATTGGTACGGCGTCGAAACCACCGACGGGCATCGCGGATGGCTGCGTCGCGAGCAGGTGGAACCTCTCCCGTGAAGGTCCTCCGTCAACCGGTATCTCGTCTTTGGCCATTACTCTTTTTCGTCGTTCTTCTCGCCAGAACTGCCGGCGCACAACAGGCTTATCAGAGGATGTTCTCGAAGAACGTTTCTGACGTGCAAAGAGCAGTGGATGAACTGCGCGAAGCATCCAGCGGACGCTTACCAACCCTAGAGGGGTTTGTGGAGCCGGGAGACCAGCCAATTGACCGCTACGAGCGCGGATTTTACGAGTGCACGTTTCAGGTGACCGCGACGCCGGCGGGCGGTGCAGTGGTTCAAGCCAGTGCGAAGATAACAGCCTGGTACAAGGACCCCTTGCCGGCGAGGTCCGGTTATAGGGTGCTGGTGTCGAACGGCCATGTTGAAAATGACCTCCTCGACCAGATCGCCGAGACGTTGGGGCTGAATTCCACCGTGAGCCCCAGCGTGGCTCCCGGAACACCTGCTCCGCGAAACACCTCGACAGGCGGCCTGCGCCCGCAATTCAACACGGACCTAGCGGTTTCGACAGCTACAGCGGAATCGACAGAAGGCGAATCTTCGTCGCGAAAGGGTACCGGGAGCGGTCCGTTGATTCCGCTGCGCTCGCCGGCGTCCGCCGTTGCTCCAGCCGCGCCCGCCGGCGAGAGTATCGCCTCCATGAAAGCGCGGCGCGCTGCGGACGAAAAACAAGTGCAGGACCTTACAGCCGAAATCAAGGCGCTGGAGGATGTGCTGCACAACCAGGTGCGGCCTACTGATCTGGCGCCGGTGAAGAAAGGCGGGGCGCCGATCTATTCGAAGGCTTCGGAAAATTCACCGGTGTTGCTGACGGCCAGCGCCGAGGATGAGTTCCAGATCATCGAGGCCGAAGGCGGATGGGTGCATGTGCAGATATCGGGGGCGTCTCGAGGATGGATTCGCCGCAACCATTTGGATTTACCCGCCGATTTTGCGCAAGGTGGCGGAACCAAGCCCGCCGAATCGTCTCCACCTGGTGACGAGCTTTTCAAAGTGAGCCGGCAAGAAACTAATAGTTTTGGCGGTAACTGGGAGCCGCTCAAAGGCAAGACGGTGAAGGTAATCTGGGTCGAGCCGGCGTCGCCGACTGCGAGCACATCACCAGCGCAAAAGCTGGCGTTTGCAAAGCCACTGCTGGTGAAGGCTTATGGCGAGGTGAATTCCGCCACACCACCGGTTTTCGGCGTAGTTATAGTTTTTGATTCTGCAGACGGAGGACAAATCGCTGCCACGCTGTCGAGCTTGAAACAAATGGTGGACGGGGATTTGCCGGAGGCCGCATTCTGGAAACAGTGTTCTCTCGATCCGCCGGAATCATTCCAGGAGTCGGCGAAGCCTTCGGGTAGCCAGTAGCAAGAACCAGTTCAAAATAGCTCATCGTCCCGCCGCCCTGGGGATGCCTTTCGTCGCAGCCGGTTCGCGAGCAGCTTCTTGCGTCGCGGCCACATCGGTAGCCCCCGTGTTTTTCAGAATCGTCCTGGCCTGATTCGTCTTGGCCCCGCTTTCGGTGTGCACGGAAATCAGAACGCCACCTTTCTTTAGACGTTCTTCATACAACTTCGCTTCGTCCTCTGGAATTCCCAGACCCACGAGGACACCGACGGCTCCGCCCGCGGTGGCACCCGCGAAGGCGCCGAACAGCGGTCCGGCGATCAGCAACGGGCCGATGCCAGGAACTACCAGGCCGGTGAGCGCCGCAAACAATCCGAGAGTGCCGCCGAGCGCCGCGCCGATACCAGCGCCTGTGCCAGCGCCTTGCGGGATTTTGGTGTTTTTCGCAGCGACGTCCTCGGACCTTCCAGAGCTGATGTCCTTGGTTTCTTTAAAGCTTAGCTCTGTTACTTTTCCGGGAATATCTTTGGGTTCGCGGTCTTTTGCGTTCTCGACCGTAGCGGCTCCGCGGTCGTCGGGAAGAAGAATTGAAATCTCGGCAGCGTCAAACCCGGCGGAGGTCAGTTCGGCCACTGCGTGATCGGCGCCGGCGCGGTTATTATAAGCGCCGAGAACCACCATTTTTCTGGTTGTCATAAGAATCTCCAGCAAAAAAAGAAACTGAACTGCTGATGAAGCCACTAAAAATCGCCAAAATCAGGCTAGCGCCGTTCACAAACTTGCGGCAATACAGCAAAGATAGTAATTGTGGTCGTTGGGCGGATTTGTTTTCAGCAGGTTTGATATTCTCAGGGGCTACAGCAAGGCCCTAGGAGTCGTGTCGGGGTGAATCGACTCCGGCCCGAATGCTCGTCGAGGAGCGAGGGAGACTAAAGAAGCTATGCAATACCGCAAGCTGGGACGAACCGGGTTCGAAGTGAGCGACATCGCGCACGGACTGTGGGGAATGAGCGGCTGGAGTGGTTCGGAGGACCAAGAGTCGCTGCGGTCACTGCAATTGGCTGTGGATCTTGGCTGCAATTTCTTCGATACGGCTTGGGCGTACGGTGATGGGAAAAGCGACGGGCTGCTCGGAACGATTTTGGCGAAGAATCCAGGCAAGCGGCTTTACGCAGCTTCTAAGATTCCGCCGATGAATGGGCAGTGGCCGGCGAAGGCGGAGTACAAATACCGCGATGTTTTTCCGCGGGAGCATGTATTCAAGTACGCTAGCGAAATAACAGAAAAGCTCGGGACCGATTCGATTGATCTGCTGCAGTTCCATGTATGGGACGACAGCTGGGCGGAAGAGCGCGAATTCCGGGAGACCGTCGAGAAATTGAAGCAGGATGGCGTCATCCGCTTTTTTGGATTGAGCCTAAATCGGTGGCAGCCCGAAAACGGCATCGCAGCGTTGCACACAGGGCTGGTAGACGCGGTACAAGTGATCTACAACATTTTCGACCAAGCGCCGGAGGACAAGCTGTTTCCGGTTTGCCGAGAATTAAATATCGGCGTCATTGCGCGCGTGCCTCTCGACGAAGGAAGCCTGGGCGGAAAAATGACAGCGGAGACGAAGTTTCCGCCGAACGACTGGCGGGCCAAGTATTTTGGCCCAGCGAATCTCGCGAAGACGATGGCTCGAGTGGATGAGCTGAGGAAATTGCTGCCGCCCGGAATGACTTTGCCGGAAATGGCGCTGCGCTTCATCCTCGCGAATCGCGACGTCAGCACCACGATCGTCGGAATGCGCAAATTGCAGCACGTGATAGAAAACATTGCGTTCAGCGACGCCCCGCCCCTGGATACCGGTCTGCTGCAGAAATTGAAAGCGCATCGGTGGGATCGCACCCCGAAGCAATGGTCTGACTGAGGTTGGACTTTGTGCTCAGCCACGCGAGGCCGCGGGGAGCAGCGGCGCGGATGTGGCATAATAATTAGCTGTGGATCGGGCGTTCCGGGGGATCGTCCGATTTCGCGATACCTTGACAAAAAGCACGACAATCCGGCGTAAAGTGCTCGCGGCGCATCGCAAGCTCCGCGAGTTCCGTATGATCGCGAAGGGACTCGTCTCCACGCGCCATCCGCTGCTGGTGCATATCATCCCAATCCGGCGCTGCAATCTGGCGTGTACGTACTGCAACGAATTCGATGATTTCTCGAAGCCAGTGCCCCCCGAGGAAATGTTCCAGCGCATTGATAGGCTGGGCGCGATGGGTACGTCCATCATCACCATTAGCGGCGGCGAACCGCTGCTGCATCCGGACCTCGATGCGATCGTTGCGCGGATACGCAAGAACGGCATCATGGCCGGACTTATTACCAACGGCTATTTGCTAGTTGCCGACCGGATCAAGGCCTTGAATCGGGCCGGGCTGGAATATCTGCAAATCAGCATAGACAATGTGAATCCGGACGAAGTATCGAAGAAAAGCCTGAAAGTCCTGGACCAAAAGCTGAAGCTGCTCGCCGAGCACGCGGAATTTCAGGTGAACATTAATTCGGTGCTGGGCGGCGGCGTGGCCGATTCTGAAGACGCATTGACGGTGGCGCACCGGGCCGTCGAACTGGGATTTACGTCAACGGTGGGAATTCTGCACGACCACAACGGCCAGCTGCAGCCGCTCGGTACTCGAGAGCAGGAAATCTTCGAAGAAATCATGTCGCTCGGCAAGCAATCATTCACGCGCATCAATCAGTTCCAACACAATATCGCCCGGGGCCGCGAGAACAACTGGCGGTGCCGCGCGGGATCTCGGTATCTGTATATTTGCGAGGACGGCCTGGTCCATTACTGCTCCCAACAGCGCGGGTATCCGGGCGTGCCGCTCGCCGAATATACCGCGGAACAGCGCCAGCGTGAGTTCTTGACGAAGAAGGGCTGCGCGCCGCGCTGCACTGTGTCCTGCGTTCATCAGATTTCGACGATGGACTTTTGGCGCGCTCCACAGTCGTTTGAATCCGGCCCGATTCCTCCCGTTTCTGCGACGGACGATCTCGTCCAGTTGACCGGCTCGCCCACTCGCCATTAGCTGCCCGTCCTGCCTCTTCAATCGTTCAAATTCCTCGCTAGTTCCAACTCGTCTACTGCAAGTTGCACAAACTGCTAATCGCTTGAACAAGTCTCGCTCAACACATTAAAGAATTTTATTGCAAAGAGTTACGCGCGGGCGTAGAAGTCGGTCATCAGGCGCTCCGCGGGGTCCGGAGCGAAATCCGCTTTGCCTTTTTGCAACGGCATACGAGTGCGGACAGGCGGTTCGCAATTCAACGTGGAATTTCGTACTGGGGGTGTTCCGATGGGTGTGCGCAAGCTTGCCGGCTCCGTATTGCTGATCTGGGTGATGATCCTGGCGATAACTCCGCCCAGTGCGGCGCAGGTGAACGCAGTAAACTTGTCCGGCACCGTGCTGGACCCGCAGAACTTGGCCGTGCAGGGCGCCAAGCTGACGTTACAGAATTCAGGAAAAGGCGTCTCGCGGGTCGCTACCAGCGACGCGAATGGAAGATACGAATTTGTGGGAGTGCCTCCGGGAATCTATTCGCTCACAGTGGACGCACCGGGCTTCGCGACCTTGACCGATACTTCCTTTACCCTGACTCTCGGGCAAGCCGCTGAATACAACCCTCAACTGCAATTGAAGACGACGGCGGCGTCTGTGAGCGTTTCAGCCTCGCCGGACCTTGTCGAGACGAGCAAGACAGACGTGTCCATGACGGTGACGCAAAATCAAATTGATAATCTGCCGATCAACGGACGAAACTACATCAATTTCACGTTACTGGATTCGCGAGCGGCGCGCGACAACACTCCCTCGATCGGCGCTGCACCAAATACCGGGTTAAACGTCGGCGGGCAACGAGGCCGCTCGAACGAAATCTCGGTTGACGGTGCCGACGCAATTGACAGTTCGGTGAACGGAGTGCGGGCGACGGTTTCCCAGGAAGGAGTGCAGGAGTTCCAGGTAATCACCAATAGTTACATGCCGGAGTACGGCCGGGCCATGGGTGGCGTGGTCAACATCGTGACCAAGTCGGGATCCAACGAATTTCATGGCAATGCGTTCGGGTTCTTGCGCAACGGCGGCATTCAAGCCCAGAATCCATTTTCTGTAACCGCATCCTGCGATCCCACCACATTTCAGTGTGGCACGACTCCCGTCAAGCAGTCTTACACCCGCGTACAATCGGGGCTGACTCTCGGCGGCCCTATTCAGAAAGACAAGACTTTTTTCTTCTTCAGCTATGAACTCACACGCCGCGAAGAAACGGGATTCACGGCTATCGGCCAGGACAATTTTGGGTTCGTCAATTCCAATATCCTCCCTCCTCTTGCGGGGCCGTGCCCGCTTCCCGCTTATCTAGTGACGCCTACTCAGCAGGCCTTTGTCGCAAGCGTCCCCGCCGCGGTCGGCATTCCTTATCTTTGTGCAGCAGCGGCAAGCTCCTTCACCGCCATCTTTGGGAACACGGCGATTTACCCGGGCGCGACATTTCCCAGCACCGGCGCGCCGGTGCCGGCATCCTTCACGGGACTGTTGTCGACGATCGGCAATTTCCCGATATCCGAAAAGGGGAGCATCTATTCCCTGCGCCTCGACCACGTGTGGAACTCCCAGAACACCACTTTTGTTCGTGCCATGGTCTCGCCCGACAGCCTCGACGGCATCCAGGTGAATGCGCAAAATCAGACTTACGGCCAAAACTCCGGGAATCGCACTTCCAGCCAGCAGACGCATGACTGGGCCATCATCGCCCAGCACACCACCGCCATCCGGAACAACCTATTCAATGAGATTCACTTCCAATTTGCGCGCCGCAGCCTTTTTTACGGGTTCTCGGATCTCCCCGGAGGTTCCGATCCAGCTGTCAATATTGGCGGCGCCGCATATATCGGACGAGAACCATTCTCGACCGAGGATCGTCTGGAAAAGCGATACCAGATCACCGACGACCTGACGTGGACAAAAGGAACGCACACACTTAAATTCGGGGTTGACTTCAATTTCATCCAACTAAAATCGCCGGCGGCGCAGACTTTCACGCTGAATTACGGCGGCGTCTACGATTTCGGCAGCGTGTCGATCGCGAACGGCGCTCCCAGCTTGACCCCCGTGCAGGCCTACGGCTTCGGCACTCCCACGATTTTTTTTCAGGGAATCGGAACATCGAATAACCCGTTCAACAACGAGTTGCTGGGAGTTTTTGCGCAGGACAGCTGGAAGATAAATTCGAGGCTCACTTTGAATTACGGCGTGCGCTATGACATCGGATGGCAGCCGACATTTGCGGCTGCCACATCAGCAAATGCGGTGGTTGAAAAGGCCTTTGGCGTGCAGGAAGGCGTGCCGGTTGACTCCAACAACGTCTCACCGCGTATCGGAATTGCGTGGGATCCGTGGGGTAACGGCAAAACGGTGATCCGAGCTGGTTATGGGTTCTTCTACGATAATCCCGCGCTGGCGCTGACGTTCCTTGCCACTGCGGAAGACGGAGCGCGGTCCGCATTGCTGCAATTCCCGGGAGGCACGCCCGATGGTTCCTTAAACGCCGCTTCGATCTTTCAGGGCATATTGAATGTGCCGAATATGGGCTGTTCAACGGCGACTCCAAACATGTGCTACGAGCCGAATCAGCAACGGTTCAACGAGTTCCAACCCAATTCCCTCTTCATCAATCAAAACTATCTTTCGGTTCCCAATCCGGAAGTTCCGGGCGCGTTAGGCTATCCGCTGGTAGGCATCCCCTACACGATTCCGATTGCCAAGAATTTCCAATACGCACTGGCGCAGCAAGCGAACCTTTCGATCGAACGCGAGATCACCAAGGACTGGAAGGTTAGCGTGGGCTATAACTACACGCACGGCACACATCTCGATCGCACCATCAACATCAACGTCACCAACCCGGCCATACTCGACTCCAACGCGGCCAATGCGATTGCGGCAGGACTGATCACGCCCGGAACGAATCCGCTTACCGTCGAGGTCCCCACAAACGGCGGCGCACCCGTATGCGTCGCGACCGGCACAGGAAGCGTCCTTGTCGAGGCTCCCGGCATCTTCGGAATCGGTTCTTCTGCCCCGGGATGCGGATCGCCGGTCGGACCTATTGGTACAGCGGCCGCCTTTAACTTCTTTCGTCCCTCTGGACCCAACCCATCATTCGCTGGGCTAGTTGGCGGCTACGCCAATCTTCTTGGGCTCGCACAATTGGGTGGATTCCCCACGGGCTTCCCGGGTGTGCAAGTGCCTTGGAGCGATGTCAACCCTCAGACTTCCACCGGCAATTCTCTCTACAACGGGTTTACCCTGACGGTTACGAAGCGCCTTTCGCACGGTTTCGAGATGGTCTCCGGCTGGACGTACTCCCACACGATTGACGACTCCACAGATCTTTCTACGCTTCTGAATCCGCAGGACAACAGCAACCCGAACGGCGAGCGTGGAAACTCGGACTTCGACCAGCGGCATCGCTGGATCACCAGCGCCGTTTATCAGACGCCCTTTCGCCAGAGCGATTCCGGCTTCTGGAAGAAATTCCTGGCGAATATCACGGTGTCGCCGGTGATTGAACTCGCCTCTGGCCGGCCGTTCAATGTATTGCTCGGCTACGACACGAATCTCGACTTCGGCTCTTCGACGGGCCGGCCGTCCGCGCTACCCACAGGAGCGACGGTTCCCGCTGGCTTCCCGGCCGCGACTGTCTCGCCTTACATTCACAACGCTGAATTCATCATTCCAACAAATTGCCTTGGCAGCGATGGTTCGCAGATCCCGCTGAATCGGGCCATTCCAGCGCCGCCGACAGGATGCACCGGCGATCTCGGCCGCAACGCCTTCAATCAGCCCGGCTTCTTCCAGATTGATTTGCGGATCGCCAAGCAATTCCCGATTACTGAACGTGTGAACCTCCAAGTGATCGCCGACGGATTCAACATGTTGAATCGCTTCAATGTGAGCGGCGTAAACCCGGTGTGCGATTCCACTGCGGGAGCGACCTCGTGTGCCGCTGGGCAGCCAACGTCGGCCTACGATCCGCGCACGTTCCAGTTTGCGCTGAAACTGAGTTTCTAACGACTCCTCTCGGAGGTCGCCGGTGAGTTGCCGTGGCGCTTGCTCCGTCCTTGTTCGCTGATTCCTGGCCCTGGGCGAAACACCTTCTCCCACTCGTGCGTTCGCGCTACAGTAAATGGAAGCACCCGATACGAACTCTAATTTCGCGAGGCGTCGTACTAATGAGTCCCGCTCTCTGGCTGATTGTTGGCCTGGTTGCGACCGCAGTGATTGTAGGCGCGGTGTGGTCCGCCGCGAGGCGTTCGGACGCGCAGCTCTCGGCGGTGCGCCAGGAAATGCAAAACTCGCTGGTGACTCAAGGGCAGGCCGTTAACACGCAGATCAACCACTTGATGCAGTCCGTGACGACGCAGCTAGGGCAGGTTCGCCAGGAACTTTCGAGCGGTGTGGCATCGTCCGGAAAGCTAGCGAGCGACGCGCAAATCGCGATGGCGCAACAGCTGCAATCGTCCAACGAAGCGATCCGAAAAATCAGCATGCAACTGGCGGAAGTGCAACTGGCGGGGCAAGAGATGTCAAAATCCACGCAAACGCTGCAAAACATTTTGGGCGGCGCGAAAACGCGCGGAATGCTTGGCGAAGTGGTGCTGGAAAAGCTGCTGCAAGACGCCCTGCCGCGCAGCGCTTACGAGACGCAGTATCGCTTCGATTCCACCGGCGCAATCGTGGACGCAATCGTGCGCAGCGGCGATCGCATTCTTTCGGTGGATTCGAAATTCCCACTCGAAGCCTACCGCCGGCTGATGGAAACGGGCGAGACCGCGCGACGCGAATTTTCCGTGGCCGTCCGCAAACATGCCGATTCCATCGCCGAGAAATATATTCTGCAGGACGAGCACACCTTCGATTATGCGCTAATGTTTGTGCCCTCCGAGGGTGTCTATTACGAACTGCTGATGACGCAGGATTCGAAGTACGGCCAACTCGACGAATATTGCCGCGCGAAGCGCGTGTTCCCCGTGTCGCCCAATACTTTCTACGCGTGCCTCAGCGCGGTGGCAATCAGCCTGCAAGGACAAAAAATCGAGGAAAACACACGGCATTTGCTGGCGGGAATGGCGGGACTGAAGAAACAATTTGAAACCTTCGCTGATGTGTACGACAAGCTCGGCACGCATCTGCGCCACGCGCAACAGAGTTACGAGGATGCGGACAGCCGCTTGGGGCGAGCCCGCAATTCCCTCGAGCAGATGGCCCAAGGCGCGTTGCCAGAGGCGTCTTCCAAAATCCTCACCTCCGCTAGCGACGAATAGGCGATTACGTAGTCGCAATCTTCGACCTATTCCGGAATTGCGATCACCGGCTCGCGATTCGATTCCAGCGTTATTCGAGTGCGGAAGCCGCTGACTCGAGCAGCGTGCGGAACTCTCCCGCCATCGTGGTGGACATGATCTCGTCTAGCGTGCGGGCGACCTTTTGCGTGTCGCCCGGGTGGTGCGTGAGTCGCTCGGCAAGATTCCGGATGGTACGCTGGAGATCCTTCGGAGCGAGTGAGACCGCCGCCGTGAGATAGCGGCGGCCCGCATCAACATCGGGTGCCGCGAGGATGCGCGCATGAAATGAAAAATCGCCGGTGGTGGTTGCCTGAACCGCGACATCGGCGGAATTCTGCGCTCCGCCTGAGGTGAGCAATTCCTGCCGGTCGCCGCGCAAGAATCGCATTACACCTGGCGTCTTATTTTCCACCAGAATCCGCAATGCTTGATCGGATCCCTGTACGTGCAGCACCAGTTTGCTTCGTTTATCAGGCACCAGCGCCGGCAATGGAGGATCGAAATGCAGGCTGACGAGAGTCGTGGCCGCATTCCACTGCCCACCCGGAGTTTCGATGAAGATTTTCGCCGGACCGGGAAGCGCTCGCGGGCTCGCCAGTACGGTGAGGCATTCGGGCGACGCGGCCAAGACGAAGGCGCGGTCGCCGTTGAGCGTCACGTGGTTCGCGTCCGCGTCTCCGCTAAAGCCGCGGCCGCAGATCGGAAACTGATCGGGCTGTGACACGACCGGCGCGACGACCGGCGCTTGCGCCGCGGCGGTGGCAACGTCCGGGTCCACCAGGGCCGCGGCTGAATTCCCTGCCGCCGTGGCAATCAAGACTGAGCCGCCCATCGGGGCACTGAACGATGCACGTCCGGTTTTGTCAGTCTTAACGCGCTGATCATTTCCGATTTGAACCGCGATGCCCGGCGCGAGACGGCCGTCAACACCCAGGACAGCGAGAGTCGCGGGTTGACCGGAGACAAGTCTGGCGGGAAGCACAATCGAAACAGCCCAAGTAGTTGCTGAGGTGGATTGCGCCGGCTTGGCTAGAGCGGGCGCCAGCAAACCGCAGAAGAGCGCAGCGGCGAGAATTCCCACCTTCCGCTTCGCCTTGGCCGCATTGTGCGTGAAGGATTTCAACCCGCTGGGCATTACTTGGATGCGGGCGGCAGCACCCGCTCGTAGATCTTCGATTCGTGAAACAGCCGGAATAGTTCCGAATCAATTTCGTTGGCGCGAACGCAATCGGCCAGAATGCCGAGCGCGCGATCAATGGGAACAGCGCGTTTGTAGGGACGATCGGAGGCGGTGAGTGCATCGAAAATATCGCAAATGGTCATCATTTTCGTGGGCACGGGGATCTCGTCGCCGCGCAACTTGTAAGGATACCCTTCGCCGTTTAATTTTTCATGATGAGCTCGCGCAATTTCGGGGATGCGGCGCAATTCCTTGGTCCACGGTATCTGGCTAAGGAAATTGAACGTGTGCACCACGTGCGATTCGATTTGCTGCCGCTCGGACGCGTCCAGGCTTCCTTTGGGAATGGAAAGCAGGCGCATTTCGACCGAGTTGATATAGGGCATTTCGATGCCGGTGGTATCCACAAAGTATTGTTGCGCGATTTCGCGCAGCTTGCGGAACTCGCTTTGCTCCATCAGTGTGGGCTCGTTTGCTTCCAGTATGAAATCGAGATAATCCTGAAGGCGCTTGATGCGCTGATCGTAATCCTCGGTGAGGCGGGCGATTTCGGCAAGCGCGTCGCCACGGTCGCGCTCCAGGAACACCTGGAGTTTGCGGCGCACCATGTTCGTTTCCATTTCCTTGCGGATGTAATCGAAGCGCTGCTTCACCAGGTCCATCTGCATCGGGTAGAGCTTTTTGGCTTTGACGAGTACATCTTCACGCACGCCGACTTTTCCGAAATCATGCAACAACGCTGCATAACGGATTTCGCGCATTTGCTCCGGATCAAAACGAGTCGCGGCGTAAGGACCGGAATGGGCACGGTCCACGATTTCGGCCAATCCCCCCGTGTACGTCGCCACGCGCAGTGAATGGCCCGAAGTAGTGGGGTCGCGCTGCTCGATGGCTGTTACCGCCGCGCTCACAAAGCCCTCGAAGAGTGTCTGAATGTCGTTGTATAGTTTACGATTTTCGTAGGCGACCGCTGCTTGCGAAGCGAGCGAGAGCGCGAGCCGCACCGAGCGCGGCTGAAATGGTTGCACGTGCTTGGCAACATCCGCGTCGCTGCGCAGTCGCGCAATGGGATCGCGCTTGGAGTTGATGAGTTGCAGAACGCCCAACACTTCGCCTTTTGCGTTGCGCATCGGCAACGTCAGCAGCGACCGCGTGCGGTATCCCGATTCGCGATCGTAGTGGTCGTTGAAGTGGAACGGAAGGTCCCGCGGGAGATTGTGCGCGTCGGCAAAATTCAGGACTTCGCCACGCAGCGCCGTGTACCCGGCCATCGAATCCTCAGCCAGCGGCAAGATGAATTCCTTAAACGGAAATTCCAGGCTGTCGTTTTGCGTCAGAATAAAACGCAAATGGCGCTGCCCTTCGCCTTCGTCTTCGACCAAGTAGAGCGAGCCGGCGTCTGCCCGGGTAATTTCACGCGTTTTCGCGAGAATTAAATTGAGCAGGGCCTGCGTGTCGCGTTGCGAAGAAAGGGCTACACCGATCTCGTTCAGCTGTTCGCGCTCGCGCTCGGCATTCTCCAACGCTTCGCGGCTGATTCGTTCGCGCTCCGCGAGCTCGATATTCTCGAAAGCAAGAGCCAGCGTTTTTTCCACTTCTTCCGGGGAGGCGTTCGGCGAAATGTAGGCCAGAATCGAAGGAGCTCGCTTCGGCGCGGGAGATCCAGCTCCTGTCGCGGAACGAATGCTGGCGGAAGGTGCGACGCTTATAACGCGGAAGTTTGTGCTGGAGTCGCCGCATTGCGCAGGCAGCACGAGTACCCCGTCTTCCACTCCGGTAAGCACGACAAACGCTGCTTCGGTGGAGTAAGCGTGCGCAGCCTTGCCTGCAGGGTGATGCTGGCCATTGCTGAAAGCTCGCAGCTCATAACTCGCGCTCAGCGGCGCAACCAGCTTCGCTGCCACCGAACCGTCGAGATACCAAATCTGTTTCTTCTCAGGCATGAAGTCTTCTACGGCGCGGAATTGCGCTTTAGTATAGCGGAACCAAACCGCGCCGGGCAGTTGAGCGATTCTACTACCGAATGGCGGCTCCGCACACAGCACAGCCTTCGGACTCGTGGCTTGAATCGCTCGCAGGCGTTTGTTAGCCTTGCGCAGATTTCGATTCCCGCTCGTCCGTGACGCTGTTCCTCTTGACCACTATGGCTGATCGCACCACAGGCAAAACTTCAAGGCTCTTGCACGAATGGTGGCGGCACAAAGTCTCGTTCGCCATCAGCCTGGTGGTTACGCTTGTGGCGCTGGCGATTTATGTTACGACTTTCGTGGGTGAGCGGCCCATGCCGCTCTTCGACTTCGTGAGCCGGCTCGAGCTCAGCACCCTCGATACGCGCTTCCAATTGCGTGATCGCACTCCGATCGATCCGCGCATCATCATTGTGGATATTGACCAGCGCTCCCAGGAAGTGCTGGGCCACTGGCCCTTCCCACGACTCTATTTCGCTCAAATGCTCGACGCCTTACGAGAGGATGGCGCTCGCGTCGCCACTTTCGATATCACTTTCAGCCAGCCGGATCAGTCTTTTTTGCCGCTGAAGGATCTTTCCGCCGAACTAACGAAAGAGCGGGCCAAGGGCGCGACGATTAGCCCCGAAGTCCTTTCCGAGGTAAAAAGTAAGGAGGCGCAGTACAACTACGATCAGCAATTCGCGGATGCCATTCAACGCTTTGGCGGCGTGGTGCTCGGCAATTATTTTCTTTACAGCCAGGTGGACTTGCAAGGCGTCTCCAGCAAGTCGCTCGATGAATACGCGAATCTAATCGCATTCTTTCCCTTCCCGCAGGTGCGGGCGCTGCAATCGGTGCGCGGCGAGAAAGACCGCCTAAGTCTGATCCAACAATACGACGACGCATATCTGGTTCCGCGAGGAGTCGAGGCGAACGAGGCAATTTTCACCGGAGCTGTGTCATCCGAACAAGGAGGCGCTGGTTTTTTCAACGTCGTCGTGGATCCGGACGGTGTGGTGCGGCGCTTGCCGCTGGCGATCCCCTACGGCCGCGACCGCGATCGCGCCAATTGGGATTTTTATGCTTCGCTCGATGTTCAGACGGTGCGCTTGTATCTCGGCCTCTCGAGCCAGCAGACCGTCTTAAACTATGGCGCCGGAGGAATCGTCAGCGTCGAATTTGGGCCGAACCTTATTGTGCATCCCGACGAGATCAGCCGGCTGATGGTGAACTACCACGGCCCGGCACGGACGTATCCCTACATCTCGTTTGCTGATGCGGCGCTGAAAAAATTCCCGAAAGGGACGTTCAAGGACAAGATTGTCCTGATTGGCGCCTCCGCAACTGGAATTGGCGACGCGCGCGCTACTCCTTTTGGTGGCATTGATTTTCCGGGCGTCGAAATTCACGCGAACCTGATTGACAATATTCTGAATCAGCAATTTCTAGTGCATCACGCTCCGCAGGTGCTCACGGACATCGGCTTCATTTTCCTTTTTGGCATTCCGCTGGGTATTTGGCTCGCTATGGTCCAACCGCGTTGGATGGCGCTCGGCTTTGCGCTACTTTTGCCGTTCGCGGGCATTGTGTATTGGGCGTTCCTGCACGGCTGGTGGCTGAATTTTGTGGTACCGGCAGCGTTCACTCTCATTCCGAATGTGAGCCTCGTCGCGCTGTATCGGGTGCTCGTCGAAGAGCAGGAAAAGCGCAAGGTTCGCGGAGCGTTTCAACAATACGTAAGCCCAGAAGTGATTCGGAGGCTGCTGAATGATCCCGAACGCGTGAAACCGCGCAAGACCGACGTTACTGTACTCTTCAGCGATATCCGCGGCTTCACCACGATTTCCGAATCGCTCGACGCGCAAGAACTCGCGGACTTGCTGAACGCCTACCTCACCGAGATGACCAGGATCATCTTCCATCACCGCGGCACGCTCGATAAATACATCGGCGACGCGGTTATGGCCATTTGGGGCGCACCGTTTGACGAGCCTAATCACGCGGAACGCTGCTGCTTCGGCGCGGTGAATATGATCGCCCGGCTCGCCGAATTGCAATCGGGCTGGCGCGCACAGGGAAAACCAATCCTCGATATCGGAATTGGCATCAATACGGGCGTCGCCTCGGTCGGCAACATGGGTTCTTCACTGCGTTACGGCTACACGGCCATCGGCGACGCGGTGAACTTGGCGTCGCGCCTGGAAGGCCTGAACAAGGAATACGGGACGCACATACTCATCAGCGAATCCACGCAGAAAGATTTGCACACCGATAAGCTAATGCTGCGCGAGATTGACCTGATCCGCGTGAAAGGCAAACTGCAGCCGCTGACGATTTACGAAATTCTGACTCCCGACTTGGTCGCGAACAACGGGACAGAGCTCGTCGAGCTATTTGGCGTCGCGCGAGAGGCCTACAAGCGGCACGATTGGCTCGCCGCGATTTCCGCGTTCGAGGGCGTTCTGAGCCGCTGGCCGGACGACGGTCCCGCGCGAATTTTCCTGGCGCGCTGTGTGGAATATCTGTCTGAGGCGCCCGATGCGAATTGGGACGGCGTCTACGTGATGAAGCACAAGTAGGGTGGTTCTCCACTGCGAGGCCGGTTTAATTGTCGAGGCGAACGACGAAAGTAGTGAATTGACCCGCAGTGTGCAACTGCCCGGCGAGTTGCTGCGCCGCGTCCTCGGTCGGCAAGTGACCCACGCGCACTCGGTAGAAAGTTCCATTCGGCGAATCATACGTGGCGATACTCACGGGCGAATAACTCGCCTCCAGTTGAGCTTTCAGCTTTTCCGCGTTCTCCTCCATCTTGAACGCCCCAATCTGAACGCCGAAGAAACCGGCTTGCGGATTTGGTCCTGACAATATCTCTAAACGCACGTGGGCCGTGCCCGGCCCGACCATTTCAATCGCCTGTGCGGCGGAGAGCGACAAGTCAATCACGCGATTCGCAACGAAAGGGCCGCGATCGTTGATGCGAACCTCGGTCTGCTTGCCGTTGTCGAGGTTGGTCACGCGCACCAAGCAATTAAACGGCAAGGTTCGGTGCGCGGCAGTGAATTGATGCATGTCGTAGATTTCGCCGTTCGACGTGCGATGGCCATTGAACGGTATTCCGTACCACGATGCGACGCCTTCTTCGAGATACTCGCCGGGGATGGCCGGCTGACGTTCAATAGCAGGAGGCGCGCCTGAAGCGCGTGAAGGCGCGGCACCTCCCGTCGTCGTGCCCGGCTGTGGACTAGGAGTTGCCGCAGGAGGGTGTGCGGCGACATTGTGGTGTGCGCAGCCCGCAACCGTGACTGAAACAAAAATCAAAAGTAAGATCAGCCGCATCTCGACGCTTCTTTCACGGCATATTTCGTGCGTGGATTGAACGGAAGATGCCTCCGGCAGGGTCGTGGGCCTCACGCAGTTTCCCGATTCACTCGTTTGCTCCTAAGTTCGGTATTATAGGAACGCATCTACATTCTCGCAAGGAACCCGATTGGATCTTTCACCACGCCTGCGCTGGAAACTGGACCGGTTTCGCGAACAAATGAGCGGTCTTTTCGGCGGCACACGCAAAGAAGACGCGCGCCCGAAGCTTTGCCCCGCGTGCGGCACCCTGGTTGGCTCAACCGCGACGAAGTGCCATCAATGCGGCGCAAGCATGACGTTCGGAATGGCGGCGGCCACGCGTTCGCTCAGCCGTCTGCTTCCCACCACATCGCCCGCCACATACGGAATTTTGACTTTGAGCTGCTTGCTCTACGGAGCAAGCCTACTCGCCACGCTGCGCACCAGCGGGTTGCAACCGCCAGCGGGCGGCGGGTTTTCAGCACTAATGGGATTGGGCGGAATCAGCGGACAAATATTGTATCGGCTTGGCGCGTCCCTCCCGTGGCCGGGCGATCTCTTGCAGCCTTGGCGATTGATTATGGCGAGCTTCCTGCATGGCGGCTTGCTACACATCGGATTCAACATGTGGGTTCTGATGGATATCGGCCCGCAGATTGAAGAGCTGTATGGGTCGGCGCGATATCTCTTCATGTATGTGGTCACCGGAATCGGCGCATATCTTCTCAGCAGTTTGGTAGGGCACTTCAGCATCGGCGGCTCAGGCTCGTTGCTGGGATTGATCGGAGTGCTCCTGGCGGTTACAACGAATCGGCGCAGCGCTTCCATGCAAATGCTGCGGAGCCAGCTGATCAAATGGCTGATCTACATTGCGATTATGGGGTTCATGTTCTCAGGGATAGATAATTTCGCACACTTGGGCGGCCTTATCAGCGGATTTATACTCGGGAAAATCATGGTAGATCGCGCGCCGTCCTCGCCCGAGGAACGCAGGAACGCAAACGTACTCGGCTGGGCAACGGGCCTGGCTGTCGCTGCGAGTTTGGCGATGGTGGCTTTTGGGATTTTCCGCCCGAGTTAGGTCGAACCATTCCGGATCAAAGTTAAGTTACACGCCCGCGTGCAATCGCCGCGAGACGACGATGCTGTAGTGCAAGCCCGACAAGCAGACGAACGCCGCAACGCAGTAAGCGCAAATCCCTTTTAGTACCCAGAGCAGGTGGTTGTCCCAGAGCGCCAGCACCAGCACCAGAAAAATCATCACAATTTCGAAGAACGTAGTGGCCTTGCCGAAAATGCTGGGGGGCAGTGACATATAGCCCACGGTAACGATGATTACCGCGCTGGCGACGAGCAGCAATACATCGCGCCCCAGAACCAAAATCGTGAGCCACCACGAAACTCTCCCGTGAAGAGCGAGCACGAGGTAGGACGACGAAAGCAGCAGCTTATCCGCGATAGGATCGAGATAGGCGCCCAGGGGCGTCTTCTGATTCAGACCGCGGGCGAGCAGGCCGTCGAGAGCGTCAGTGAGGCCCGCAACAATCAGAATCGCGAGCGCCCAGTTATAGCGCTCGTAATGGATGGCAATCACAAAAAAAGGAAGAAAGGCGAGTCGCAGGAACGTCAGTTGATTGGGGACCGTTAGTATTCGGCTGGGCATGGATTTGGAATTTCAGAAGGAAGGCTGCTCACACGAATTGCGCCAGATAATCGGCGAGCGAGCGGCCCGTCTTTTTTTCGAAGACTTCCGCAAGTGATGGTATCGAGCCGCGCGCTTCGTCCAGAGCGATGCGCTCGATGCGCAGCATCGGAAAGAATAAAGTCGGCAAACCCATGCGGTCGCCTTCGGGATGCAGCACCTGGCTCACGAAGTCGTCGAAAGAGCTGAGATCAATTCCGCGCAAAGTGATTCCCGAGTTCGAGATATCCATCAATTCGCCCCACAGTTTTTCTTTAGGCGTGTGCAGACTGATCACCACAATTGAGTGCGGCTCCATCGCCTCTCCCGGAAGATCGCTGTAACAGGGATGGTATCCTAGTTCCCCGTTCTCGTGCAGCACTGCCGATTCAACAGTTATTTCCCGCGTTCGATCCTAGGCCGACATCGTTTTCAGATCGGCAGCTCGCAGCAACACCGGTTCCGTGAATTTTTGCACTTCGTCCGGCGTAATGCCCGATGCTACTTCGCGCAGCAAAAGTCCCTGCGGTGTCACTTCGATCACGCCCAACTCGGTGACAATTAGTTTCACCACTCCCATACCTGTCAGCGGCAGGCTGCATTTCTTCACAATTTTCGGCTCACCATCCTTGGTGGTGTGCTCCATCGCAATGATCACGCGCTTGGCGCCGGCCACCAGATCCATCGCGCCGCCCATGCCTTTCAACATTTTTCCCGGGATCGCCCAGTTGGCGAGATTTCCTTTTTCATCCACCTGCAGAGCGCCCAGCACGGTCACGTTGATGCGCCCGCTGCGAATCATCCCGAAGGATTCCGCGCTTGAGAAATAGGAACAGCCGGGAATTTCGGTGATTGTTTCCTTCCCGGCGTTGATCAGATCCGGATCTTCTTCGCCTTCGTAAGGATAGGGGCCGATGCCAAGCATTCCATTTTCCGATTGCAGAATAACTTCCATCCCCGGCGGCAAATAATTGGGGATGAGCGTCGGCAGCCCGATCCCTAGATTGACGTAATAGCCATCGCGCAATTCCTGCGCGACGCGGCGCGCGATCAGTTCGCGTTTGTCAATATCAGCAGGCATTCGCAGCTCCTAACGCTTGCGCACCGTGCGGCGCTCGATGCGCTTTTCGTAATTCGCGCCTTGAAAAATCGCATCCACGAAGATTCCCGGAGTGTGGATGTAATTCGGGTCGAGCGCGCCCAAATCCACAATCTGTTCCACTTCCGCGATCACATAATCCGCCGCCGTGGCCATGACCGCATTGTAATTTCGCGCCGTCTTGCGATAGACGAGATTTCCCCAGCGATCGCCTTTCCACGCCTTGACGAAAGCAAAATTGCCGCGCAGAGCCGGGACTAGCACATGTGGACGTCCGTTGAATTCGCGGATCTCTTTGCCCTCGGCGGCCATCGTACCGTAGCCTGTTGGCGTGTAGAACGCTGGAATTCCCGCGCCGCCGCAGCGTATGCGTTCGGCGAGCGTTCCTTGCGGATTCAACTCGACGTCAATTTCCTTCTTCAGAGCGAGTTGCTCGAAGGTCTTGTTCTCGCCGACGTAACTCGCAATCATTTTCTTTACTTGTTTGCTTTTCAACAGCAAGCCGATGCCGAAATCGTCCACGCCCGCGTTGTTCGACACCAGCGTCAAATCCTTAGAACCCCTACGGCGGAGCGCTCCGATCAGATTCTCTGGAATGCCACACAACCCAAAGCCTCCGAGTAAGATGGTGGCGCCATCATGAATGGCGTCAATGGCTGCATCCGCGTTGGCCACACGCTTATCCATCCGTGCTCCTATTGCTGCATTTACATCGCAAGAGTGCGAAAGAAGTTTACTGCAAACACGGAAAGCTGTTGCAAGGTTCGTGCGGATTCCGGCTGTTTTCTCAGGGCGCTTCGGTACTGCGCCGGCTGACTCCACTGCGCGCCGCGGATTTCAAGGAGCGAATAAGCACACGGACGGCCCTGGCAGCCGCTTCGGCGGAACCGGCTTTCTCAACTTCAGCCATGATCGCCGAGCCAACCACGGCCGCGTCTGCGATTCCTCCGAGGACCGTCACGTGTGTTGGCAGCGAAATGCCGAACCCTACCGCGATAGGCAGCGAGGTGAATTTTCGCGTGCGCCGAACGAGCGCCGGCAAATCCGGCGGCAAAGCTTCTCGTGCTCCGGTGACGCCGACGCGCGAAATAAGATAGAGAAACCCGCTCGATGCGCGGGCGATCCGCTCCAGCCTCGCGTCCGTCGAAGTGGGCGCCGCGAGAAAAATCGTGTCGAGTCCGCGCGTTTGCATTATGGCGCGGTAGCCCTCCGCCTCCTCGGGAGTCAGATCGGTGACCAGCACCCCGTCGGCTCCCGCGGATGCCGCATCCGTGGCGAACGTCTCGAGCCCCATCTGCAGGACCGGGTTGAAATACGTGAACAGAATGAGCGGAACATCAGAGCACGCGCGAATTTTGTGAACCAGCTCAATCACGCCCGCGAGCGTCGTGCCGCCGCGCAAGGCGCGGTCACTGGCCCGTTGAATCGTGGGGCCGTCCGCGAGAGGATCGCTGAACGGGACACCCAGTTCGATCACATCCGCACCAGCCTCCGCGGCGGCGAGGACGATCTTTTCGGTGGCCGCGAGCGTTGGGTCACCAGCCGTGACATATGCGACCAAGCCCAATTCGCTCGCTTCGCCGAGTTCGTGAAACCGGCGCGCGATGCGGCCGGCGCGCTTGGCGCCAATCGCGCTTTGCGAAGCTGCGGGCTCAGACATAGCGTGAGAGGATTTCCATGTCTTTGTCACCGCGGCCGGAAAGATTCAGAATCACGAGTTCGTCCTTCTTCATGTGCGGGGCGCGGCGAATCAGTTCCGCCAGCGCATGCGCGGATTCCAGCGCCGGGATGATGCCTTCCAGCCGCGCCAGCGCGCGCGCGGCGTCCACAGCCTCTTCGTCGCTCACGGCGCAGTATTCAGCTCTGCCCTGTTGCGCGAGCCAGGCATGCTCGGGACCTACTCCGGGATAATCCAAACCGGCAGAAATGGAATGCGTGGTTGAAATTTGGCCGTCGGCCGTTTGCAAGATGTACGTGTACGTTCCCTGCAGGACACCGGGGCGCGCTCCGTCGAATCCGCTGGCGGCGGCAAGCCGAGCCGCATGCTCGCCGAGCGACTTCCCTCGCCCGCCCGCCTCCACTCCGATCATTTTCACGGAGCTATCGGGAATAAATGCATGAAATAGCCCGATCGCATTCGAACCTCCGCCGACGCACGCGATCAAAGTGTCCGGCAATCGCCCTTCCGCGTGCAGAATCTGCGCACGCGCTTCTTCACCAATCACTTTCTGAAAATCCCTCACAATCTGGGGGTAGGGATGCGCGCCGAGAACCGAACCTAGCAAATAGTGCGACGTCGCGACGTTGGTGACCCAATCGCGCATGGCTTCATTGATCGCATCTTTCAGCGTGCGGCTGCCGGAATCAACGCCGATCACTTCGGCACCAAGCAAACGCATGCGAAACACATTCAGCTTCTGCCGCTCCATGTCCTCCGTGCCCATATACACTGTGCACGCAAGTCCCAGGCGTGCCGCGACGGTCGCAGTCGCCACTCCGTGCTGGCCCGCTCCGGTTTCCGCGATGACGCGTTTTTTGCCCATCCGCGCGGCCAACAGGCCTTGACCGAGTGCGTTGTTTATTTTGTGCGCGCCAGTGTGCAGGAGATCTTCGCGCTTGATGTAAACGCGCGGGGCGCCCAATTGCGCCGTCAGGCGCGAAGCAAACTGCAATGGCGTGGGACGTCCGGCGAAATTGTGCAGCAACTCATCTAGCTCGGCTTGAAAGCTGCCGTCAGCGCGCGCGGCGGCATAGGCCCGTTCAAGTTCCTCGAGCGGCGCCATCAATGTTTCCGGAACATAGCGGCCCCCGAAGGGGCCGTAGCGTCCGCGTGAATCGGGCACGAGTTGTGGGACGGCACTCATCGCTTTTTGGTCTCCCCCGCTGATCGCACCGCCTGCACCAGCGCCTTCATTCGGGCGGCGTCCTTCCTGCCGGGGCGAGATTCGACGCCACTGCATACATCAATCGCGTAGGGCCGCGCCGTGATCACCGCTTCCGCTGCATTTTCCGGCGTCACGCCCCCGGCCAGAAAGATGCGCCGTTTGCGGCTTGCACGCTTCGCCAGCTTCCAGTCAACTCGCTTGCCGGTCCCACCGCGCAGCTTACGATCGAAGCCATCGAGCAAAACTGCCGACGCTCCTTTGAATCGCGCGAGTTCCGAGCTGCGTAATGTGCCGCGCACACGCAACGCTTTGATCACCGGGACCGTTCGCTGCAAGTGCGCCACCACGTCGGGTGATTCATCGCCGTGCAATTGCACAAAATCCAGACCCACCTCGCGCGCGATCACTAGCGTTTCGGCTGCAGGCGTATTCACGAATACTCCGACGGATGAGACCCCGTCCGGTAAGCGCCGCACAATCCGTCGTGCCGCGGCCGGCGCGATATAACGCGGACTCTGGCGGTAGAAATTGAAACCCAGAAAATTCGCGCCGGCTTCAAAAGCATTCCGCGCGTCGGTCCAATTGGTAATCCCGCAGATTTTCACCTTCACCATGGTGGACTTTTCACGCGGCAGAATGTCCCACGCCGGCGGGCTCGCGCAGAGCCCGCAAAGCCGCGGCTGGGTCGGCGCTTTGCATCACCTGCTCGCCGATCAGAAATGCGTCAAACCCGGCGCGCTGCAGGCGAACCAGATCATCGTGCGACCGCAGCCCCGATTCGCTTACCGCGATGCAATCCTCCGGAATCGCTTCGGCCAATTCGAGTGATGTTTCCAAGTGCACCTGAAAATCGCGTAAGTCGCGGTTGTTCACCCCGATAATGCGCGCGCCCGCGGCAAGCGCCCGCTCCAGTTCTTCACGCGAATGAACTTCCACCAACGGTTCCATTTTCAGGGAACGTCCAAGCTCCAGCAACTCCCGCAAGTCGGCATCGCCAAGAATCGCGGTGATCAAGAGAAACGAATCCGCACCCGCCGCTCGCGCTTCCCACACTTGCCACGGATCCAAGATGAAATCCTTGCGCAAGACGGGAATTTTCGTGACTTTGCTGGCCTCTTTCAGATCCGCGAGCGAGCCGAAAAAGAAATCCTCCTCGGTCAACACCGAGAGCGCGGACGCTCCAGCCTCTTCCAGGCTGGCGGCCAGCACGGCCGGGGCATATTCCTGGCGAATCACCCCGCGCGAAGGCGACGCCTTCTTCAACTCAGAAATTATGTTGATATGGTTGGCGCCCGATAGCGCACCAGCGAAATCGCGCGGCGTCGCAACTTTTTTCTCCACCGCAATCTTCAGCGCGACTTCCGGCAGCACGCGTTTGCGGTGCGCAATGGACGCCAGACGTGCTTCGACAATTCGATGCAGGATGTTTTGCGAACGCGAGCTAGTTTCCATATGCGCTAAACGCAGTCGTCCCAGGCTTGGCGGGCACACCTTCGGGGACGCCCGAAGGATCAATCGCTGGAACTATGCTATCCGCGCGCGGTAGGACCTGTCAATTTCGCCGAGGCGTTTCACGGATCGCGTTGAGAGCGGTGCCGCTAGTGCTTCAAGAGCGGCTCCGAAAACCGGATCGGAATCCCGAAATTTGAACCGCCGAAGCCTTTGAGCACTGCGTACGTGACGCCGATCACCTTGCCTTCACGGTCGAAGAGAGGGCCGCCCGAACCGCCGGAAGTTGTCTGCGCGTCGAAGACGATCTTGTCCGGCAAAATGTCGCCAATGTGCCCTTGGGTGATCAGCGGCCGTATGAGATTCCGTTTTGCGAGGTCGTCGAGTACCTGGGAAACGTCGCTGCCGCTTTTCTTCAGAATCGCCTGGGCAGTGTCCTCGTCGGTCCGCGCTAGAATCGCCGCGAGTCCGGTGGCATAGCCCATCAAAATGATCGGCTGCCCGCTCATGGCCCCGCCCTTGGCCATTTCAATCGTCAAAACCGTGCGCCTCAGCCCCTGCATATCCACACGCATCGCCGCCAGATCGGTTTCCTGCGAAATCTGCTGGATTTCGGTGTGGAACGCGCGGGGATCGCCCGGGAAATAAGCGCGGATCACGGATATCTGCGGCTGCAATCCCTGTTTCGTCATGGAGGAAATGTCGTCGTTCTTCCACCAAGGTTCAGCGACGTGCCGGTTCGTAATTACCGTTCCGTCAGGGCCGGCCAGGAAACCTGTGCCAAATACATCCAGCTTCACTTCCGGTCCATTTCCGTCCAGCGTCAACACTGGATTGCCGTCGCTGTCTTGTACCGGTTCCCCATCTTGATTAAGGCCGCCATAACGCAATCGCTTGCCTGTCTGCTCGTCATTGAACGCCACCGCAACATAGAGCAGACACACGGACTGCACATCCGCCGGGATGATGCTTTGGGCCGCTTCACCCTGATGCTCAAGCCGTTCCAGACGGGCGTTGGTCTCCGCTAATTCTTTTTGCAGACTGGCAGCGTCGTCCGGACTTGCCTTGGCCATTTTTTGCTTCAAGTCCTCCGCCTGCTTTTTCAAGTCGTCTTTCCCGGCCGGGGTCGCATCGGCAAGCCCTTGCTGGGCGCGAAGCTTGCGCGCTTCGGCTATCAAGTCCTGCTGGCGTAGGATGCCGCCTTCGAGTTTGGTCAAAATCGAATTGGAGCGCTGCGTCACCTTCTGAGCGCTGCGTGCAAACAGGAAATAGATTCCGGCCATCAGAATCGCGATCGCGAATACCGCCGCGAAGCCAGTCTTAAGCTTGCGGTCGAGAGAAAAAGCATCGCTGGTCATTTTCTCGGTGACGGCCAATGCTTCGAACGCGGTATGCGCGATCTGCTGCCCCTCTTCGGCGATGCGCATCTTGTCACGCAGCTCGCTTTCGACGCGCTTCACGCGCAAGCGCGCACGCACTCGCGCGAGCAGCTCCTTGGGTTCCCAGGGTTTCGAAATGGCGTCGTCGGCTCCCTGATCCAGCGCCGCGGCGCGCTCTTCCGCACCGCCGCCAACCAAAAGCACCACGCGTGTCGCATCCGTCTTGACGGCGCCACGGACCGTGGCCATCATTTCGCCGGCGCTGGGATTCTGAAGGGAGGCGTCCATCAAAAGGATGTCCGCGCCATTTTGCTGGACGGCATCGAGGCCTTCTTGGCTGGTGGCAAATGCTGCGACGTCGTATCCGGCCGCTTGCAAGGCGGTCCGCAGCTCGGCGCGGCTGCGGTCGTCGGGATCGAGCAGGACAATCTTTTCGGGTGTGGTGTTCATGGCAATCGGGTGGCTCCGGAGCCTGCGGTGCTCATCCTAAACGAAAACGCGTCAATTAGGAATGCGGGCTAACCCCGCCGAACAAAATTCCCTGTGGATAGCACGCAATACCCTAGACGCATAGAACGCCCGCGAGGATTCATGGTAGCTTTCTGGCAGAGAGAAAAATTGACCCAACTGGACCAGCTGAATCAGGAGATTGTTCAGTGCCGCAAATGTCCGCGCCTGGTGCGCTACCGCGAGGAAGTAGCGCGGGTAAAGCGGCGCTCGTTTCGCGATTGGGAGTACTGGGGCAAACCGGTTCCCGGATTCGGCGACCCGCGCGCGGAGCTGCTGATTCTCGGTCTTGCTCCCGCCGCACATGGAGCGAACCGCACGGGACGCATGTTCACCGGCGATCGCTCCGGCGATTTTCTTTATAAGGCGCTGTTCCGCGCGGGCTTTGCGAATCAGCCGACGTCCACGCGTCGCGGCGATGGATTGGCTCTCAAGAACGCTTACATTGCCGCGACGCTGCGTTGCGCGCCACCTGACAATAAGCCGCTGCCGTCCGAGCTGGCGAATTGCCGTCCGTTTTTCGAACGTGAGTTGGAAATTCACCGGATTCGCGCAATCCTGGCGCTCGGCGGCATTGCCATGCGCGCGTACCTGGGTCTGCTGAAAGAGCGCAGGCAGATTTCGAGTCTCGCTGCATTTCCGTTTCGTCATGGCGCAAATTACCAGCTACCCGACGGACTGCCGCGGTTATTCGCTTCTTACCATCCCAGCCAGCAGAACACGTTCACCGGTAAACTCACCGACGCCATGCTGCTGAAAGTTCTGCGCGACATCCAGAAATTTCTGAGTCTTGATAAGACTTGAGATCACCGCGTTGCCTACGGTGGCTAGGCTCGCGTCGAACCACGGCCGGGTGAAGGATTCCGCCGCGGCATGAGCAACCAGTACAGAAAGAATGACACTGTGAATCCAACGAACCACGCGTACGGATACAGGCCATGCAAGGCCGGAACTTCGAGGCCGCTCAAGGCCACCGCGATTCCGGCCGCGAGAGCACCAAGCGCGCGCCAATTGAAACCGCGCGTATATTCGTAAATGCCTCCGTGCTCGAACAAATCGTCCGTCTCGATTACGCGCTTCCGTACTAGGTAATAGTCCGCGATCATCACTCCCGCAATCGGCCCTAGAAAACTCGAATAGCCCACCAGCCAGCCCATCACGTAGCTGCCGTGGCTGGAGAGCCATCGCCAGGGCTGCATCAGCAGTCCGATAAAGCAGGTGATCACACCACCGATTTTGAAACTGATCTTCCGCGGATAGAGGTTCGAAAAATCGTTCGCGGGCGACACGACGTTCGCGGCCACATTCACATTGAGCGTCGCGAGCAACAACGCCAACATTGCAACGACTACCGCGATGGGGTTCCCCAAATGGCTCAGCACCACCACGGGATCCCAGATCGCATGCCCAAAAACAATTACTGTCGCCGATGTGACCGCTATACCGATGAACGAATAAAACGTCATCGCCGTGGGCAGGCCCAGGGCTTGACCCACCATCTGTTCACGTTGGCCCTTGGCGTAGCGAGTGAAATCGGGAATGTTCAATGCGACCGTCGCCCAGAAAGCGACCACACCAGTGAGCGACGGAATGAAAAACGCGAAAAACTCGCTGAACGAATGAAATTGTGAAGGCGCGGAAAGCATCGGGCCTAGGCCGCCGGCTTTAGTGAACGCCCATCCCAGCATCGCGATTCCTAGGATCAACAACGCCGGGGCGGTAACGCCCTGCAAGAACCGAATCGTTTCAATGCCGCGCAAAATTACCGCCAGATTCAAGAGCCAGAAACCCAGGAAGCATAACCACGGGTGGTTCCAACCCGGCATGACGGCGGCGAGCAATGTATTGATCGCTTCGCCGCCAATCCACGTTTGAATGCCGAACCAGCCGCATGCGACCAGTGCGCGCAGCACTGCCGGAACGTTCGCACCGAGCACGCCGAAGGATGATCGTGCGAAAACCGGGAATGGGATGCCGTATTCCGCGCCGGCGTGGGCATTGAGCAGCATCGGAATCAGCACAATCACGTTTCCGAGGAACACCGTGAAGATTGCCTGCTTCCAATTCATCCCACCGGCAATCATCGCGCTCGCCAGCATGTACGTGGGAATGTTGACGCTCATAGCAATCCAGAGCGCCGCATAGTTGTACGTTCCCCAGGTCCGCCGGTTGCGCGGGATCGGCGCCAGATCCTTGTTCCAGAGCCAACTCGAAGCTCCGCTCGGCCGCGATGAAATGTCTGCGGACGCCTCGCCTGACGCGGAAACCGGCGACCTCGCGGCGGCCGGGTCAGCGCTCTGAAAATTCGACGAATTCGTCATCCTTGACTTGTTCGCGGCAAAATTCGCGCCTCCAGGAATTGCGGCGCTTATACTCTGACTCAGAGCAACTCGGCAAGCTGTTTTGGCGCCGCCCGTGAGTGGCGACGAGTCACCTGGTTTGACACATCCATCCGCCGCTTGTTAGCCTGCCTGCGACGCGTCCTTGGAATCCGCCGTCTGGATCGAATGCCCTCCGAAAATCAACGAAGCCCCATCGCCGACCAAGAGCCTGTTATCGAATTTCGCCATGCCAGCTACCAACTTCCCAGCGGGCAAACTTTGCTCAGCGACTTGAATCTGTCCGTGCCGAGAGGCGAGACGGTGGCATTGCTGGGCCGCAGCGGGGCGGGAAAATCAACCGCACTAAAGCTCATTAATCGCATGCTCGAGCCAACCAGCGGCGAAGTGCGCGTCAACGGCCGCTCCACACTCGACTGGAACCCAATCACCTTGCGGCGGCAAATCGGCTACGTGATTCAAGATGTCGGCCTATTTCCGCACTACACCGTCGAAGAAAATATTGCGCTGCTGCCTCGCATGGAACGCTGGCCCGAAGAACGCGTTCGCGAGCGTGTTGGGCATTTGCTCGCACTCGTCGGGCTTCGTTGCGATGAATATTCGGACCGCTACCCCCACGAACTTTCCGGCGGACAGCGCCAACGCGTCGGGATCGCGAGAGCGCTCGCCGCCGACCCGCCCATTCTGCTCATGGACGAGCCCTTCGGCGCGCTCGATCCACTCACGCGCGCGGAAGTTCAGTGCGAATTCCAGGAAGTGCAGCAGAATCTCCGGAAGACCATCGTGATCGTGACTCATCACGTGGGTGAAGCGCTTCTTCTGGGGACGCGGATCGCCGTGCTAGATGCGGGCAAGCTCGTAGGAGTCTATTCGCCCAAGGAATTCTTCAGTGCGACCGAGCCCGTGGCGGCTGCGTATGTAGAAAATCTGCGAATGTACGAAGGCGCGGAGAGGAAATTATGAACTTGCTGGAATTTTTTGTGCGCCACCACCGCGAAATCCTGCAAAGCACCGTGGAACACGTCTGGCTGGTGGGGATCGCCATGCTCATTGCAGTTGTCGTGGGAATTCCGCTGGGCGTGCTAGCTGTGCGTCGTCCGTGGCTTTCGACGCCGATTCTGGGCGGCGCCAACATCGCCGAAACCATTCCGAGCCTCGCGCTGTTCGGGTTTTTGCTGCCGATTCCCTGGCTCGGCGGCCGCGCCGACCGACTGGCCATCACCGCGCTTGCGCTCTACGCGCTGCTCCCCATAATTCGCAACACCGTCGCGGGAATTTCCGGGGTGGATGCACCCGTGCGCGAAGCGGCGCGCGGCATGGGCCTTACGGACACGCAAATTCTGATGAAAATCGAATTTCCGCTGGCGTTCTCGACGATTCTGGCTGGTGTGCGAGTAGCCACGGTTCTAACCATCGGAATCGCCACGATTGCCGCAGCTGTCGGCGCCGGAGGACTCGGGGAATTTATTTTTCGCGGGCTGGCCATGGTCAATAATCAACTGATTTTGGCGGGCGCGATTCCCGCAGCGCTTCTCGCGCTAGCGGCGGATTTTTTTCTGGGCATCCTGGAACGCCGCCTGCGGCCCGTGCGCGCATGAATCGTGGGGTGCTGCTCCGGGTTTTCCTTGCACTTTTTCTTTTAACTTTTCTCTGCTCGTGTAACCCAGATCGCCACTCGGGGATTGTCGTTGGCTCGAAGAATTTCTCGGAACAATCACTATTAGGCGAAATCGTCGCGCAGCACCTGGAGGCGCGTCTTCACCAGCCGGTGACGCGTAGGTTTTACCTCGCCGGCTCCTATATTTGCCAGCAAGCACTGCTTGCGGGGCGCATTGATACTTATGTCGAATACACCGGCACCGCACTCACTGCCATTCTGCACGATCCGCTGGAGTCCGACCCTTCGGGCGTGTTTCGCCGCGTGCAAAGCGAGTATAAGCACCGGTTTGGTCTGGAGGTCTTGCCCTCATTAGGGTTCAACAATACGTTCGCGATCGTGGTGCGTGGAGAAGACGCGCGACGTCTTCATTTGAAAACGATCTCGGATGCCGCGCCGTACGCTCCACACTGGCGCGCCGGCTTTGGTTACGAGTTCATGGAGCGGCCGGACGGCTACGAGGGCCTTGCTCGCACCTATGGCCTCTCATTCGCTGAACCGCCGCGCATCATGGATCTCGGCCTGCTCTATCGCGCGCTTCTCGACAATCAAGTGGACCTCGTTGCCGGCAATTCCACCGACGGTTTGCTGTCCGCGCGTGACCTGGCGATGCTGGAAGACGACAAGCACTATTTTCCGCCGTATGAAGCTGTCCCGATCGTCCGCGCGGACACACTTGCGCGTTTTCCCGAAGCACGCGCGGCCCTTCTGGAATTGAGCGGCAAAATCGACGATGCGGAAATGCGCAAGATGAATTACGAAGTGGACGGCGAGCATCGCGACATCGCCGACGTCGCCAAACAATTCCTCCACGCCAAGGGACTCGATTGAGCTCGGCTGGCTACCTCGGAATCCCCGAGCGCTGAGTAGCGCCGAAGAACTACCGGTTTCCGGTGCTTGTCATACTTGTTCCACTCGAGACCGGATCGTCACGGAACGAATATTCATTCTTCAAATCAGCAAAGGGCTTGCCGTCCAATTCCGCGTACGGGTACACAAAATAATTCAGTGGATCGCCCTTCTGCGGCGGATTCAAGCGAATGTCGCGGCCCAGTGACATCTTCACGCGATTGTCGTCCGTCGCACCGAAGAAATAGTCATGCTTTTCCGGGTGTTTCCAGGCTTCGGAGGCATCAATCGGAATCCAGCCGATGCCTTGGACGTAGAACTGCGCCCAGCAGTGGTAGCTGGTGATCGCCCCGTCGTGCGCGTTCGTTGGCAAGGGAAATCCGATTTCAAAACGAGCGGGAATTCCGGCGGCGCGAGCCATCCCGATAAAGAGAGAATGAAAATCGGTGCAATTTCCGTGCTTGGAATCGCACGCCCACACGGCATCGCCATGGCCCCAACCCGTGCCGTTGTGGTCGTAGTGCATGGTCGCAATCACGTAGTTGTAGATATGCCGGGCCTTGTCCAGCGGCGCGGTCACCCCCTGCGTTTCCTGTTGCGAGATATTTTCAATCACGCCGTCAATCGGAACCAGGCGGTCCGGCTGGAGGAAGCGCGCAGTCGCGATCGCCGGCCGGTCCGGCGGTTCATTCTTCCCGTCGAGAGAAACGCGGTGCTCGAACCGCTGTACGTGAAACGAAACGAGGATATCAAACGGAGCTTGGGCTTTGGCGGCGTTCACGACTATATACGCATAACGGTTGCCGTATTGTTTTTCACGATCGATATGATAGGAAAAAGGGCTTTCGATTTTGAGGTCGCTGATTGACTGGTAGGTTTCTTCGTACGGCAGCGGAATCCACAATCGGAGTTCTTTGCTCCCAGCCGCCATCGCTGGCACATGCACAATCGAACTGAATTCGAAACTCCGCGAAGGCGAATCGAGTGCGTCCGCGGAGCGGACGGGTCGAGACACGAGTCCCAACGCCAATAAACCGACAAACAGAATTGCGGCTAAAGCGCTCATCTTTCGTTTCATCTTCAAACTCCCGGCATCGTCTTTTGGTTGAACGGTGACTAGCCGGAGGAATTTTGACATTGCGAGGATGAAATTCCAAGTCCACTACGCAGCGGGCAGACGATCCCGCGAGAAAGGCCAAGAGGCTCGGAACAATTATTGCAGCGAAGTGAGGGAAACGCTGGCTATACCGTTTCTTGCAAGGTCTTGAAGTGAGCTTCCAGCGCATTGCAATACTGCTTTTGCGCCTCAAGTTCCGCCTGCAGCTTCTTCACCAGTAATTCCAAACGGAGAATTTCGTTGCGCAATTTTTGCGAGTCGGCCGCCGGTGAAGCCGGAGCGCGAAGTACTGGAGCGGCAGGTGCCGCAGCATAAGCGCGCGGCGCGGGTGCGACTGGACGAGACGGCGCGAATGCGGTCGGTGCTTCGTTGCGTAAGACAGATGCTTCCGGCGGATTGGCGTTCGCCGAACTTGCGGAAAAAAGACTTCCCAGAACGCGCGAGGCAGCATGCGTTGCGTTCGCGTCTTCCTCACGCAGAGAGCTGCTGGCTTTAGCCGCTGCGGGGTTCAGCAGGCTCTTCACCCGCGCGATCAGATCCTGGGGTTGAAATGGTTTTCGCACGAGCTCGTCGGCTTTTACCAGCATCGCTTTCTCCGCGACGGTTCGATTCACCACGCCCGACATCAAGATCACGGGAGTTTTCCCGAACCGCTCATGGTCCTTGATGAATTGGCAGACTTCATAGCCGTCTTTATCCGGCATGATCACGTCTGTAATCACGGCGTCCGGTGCGGCGTCGCCGAATTGCGCGAGCGCCGATGCGGCATCCGCGCAGGTGATGACGTGGATGTTTTCCTTGCGGAATGCGATCTTGATGACTTCGCGCATCGTCGCGCTGTCGTCAATGAAATACACCGTCGGAGTGCGGGCAGCCGTGAGTGTTTGCGTTTCGCTCATGACAATTCGTTCTCCACTTTATCGCGTTCGGATTCGTCGAAATCGCGCATCGCATCGAGCAATAAATCGGTGGCGGAGCGCAACACCGTGCGCTGTGCGGCCGTCGCGCCATACACGAACTTGTACACGCCCTTTTCCGCGTTCTGGCACGCGGCGACGATTCGCGTCACCGCCTCGTCTCCGAAGAGCAGGTTGCACTCCGCGTGAATGATCTGTCCGGCTTCGAAGAAGATGATGCCGTCCAGGTCGCTGGCATTGATGTGCAACGCGCCGGTCTGTCGCGCCTGTTCGAGCATCTGAATCACGCCCGGCAGATCGAGGTGCTGCAAACTGCCGCTCAAATCCGTTTCCGCGCTGGTCAACATCTGCGTCGGCTGAAAACCGTCCTGGCGGCTCACTAAAAAACTCCGCACATGGGCGGCGATGTCCGTGGGAGTACGGCGGCGGTCCACAAAATCGTCGCAACCCGCGCGATACGCTTCCAGCAGCGCTTGATCGCTGCCTCCGCCACCAACAGCTATCAACGCGATGTGCGCGGTCTTGGGATCGGCGCGCAGAATCGGCGCCATTTTCAGTGCTCCCATTTCGCGCAGATTTGTGGCGCACAAAATCGCCGAGGGAGCATTCCATTCGAGCATCGTCAACGCATACGCAGCCTGCGTGCACGGCACCACTTCAAATCCGAGCTGCTGCAACGCCTCGCCGACCCGCTTGGCGAAGTAAACGTTGCTATCCACGAGCAAAATGCGCGGAAGATTAGCGAGCGCGTTCATCGGAGGACCTCGGCGTGGCGCGCTTCGCTGGCGGACTTCTGTGAAGCAGTCACGAGTTTCTCCAAATCGAGCACCGCGATATCTTCATCATGAATTTCGAGCTTGCCGGCGAAATAGTTCGGGCTTTCGGCTGCGGGAGCAAGCATCTCGGCAGTCGCTAGTTCGCATTCTCCGTTCACAGGAATTGCGCTGGCTTCCTCGTGCTTTCCAAACGTCCGCTGGGCAACTAAATAGAATCGATGCACCGATGATTCTCTCCCGCATAACACCGGAGCAACGTCATACACCGGAACAATCCGGCCGCGCCTGACAATCACGCCGACAATCGGCGGCGAAGTATGAGGAAAATGATGCAAGCGCACAGGCGGCGCAAGTTCCATCACGGAATGCGCAGGCAGAGCGAACCGGCGGTTGCCGACTTGCAGCAACACCCAGGATTCCCGTCCGCGATTTTCCTCGCCACTCATGCTTGTTGCGCCGCTCCTTCCATTTCAGTGCGTGCGAGAGCCGCTTTCGAGGCAATATCCAGCCTGCCGAATTCCTCCGGCGTTAGAAATCCCGCGGGATTGATCACCGGAATCACGCGATCTTCCAAGTACACCAGCCCGCGATACCAGCGCCGCTCTTCTCCGTGAAACCCCTCCGGGAGCGCGTACACCCTGGGAATCTCTGCCATGCGTTCGATTGAATCCACGAGCACCGCCGCGCGGATTTGCCGCAAAATCAGCACCAACGTGGGCCGCGTGACGCGCAATCCGAAATGCGCGCAGCCGCTCACGACGTAATACGTCCGGTGCCCCCGCTCGACGAGATGGCGCACCTTGGGAACTTCGGCTTGCTCGATTTCCACGGCCGCGGTGGCCAAACTATCGGTGCTGCGAATTTCTTGCACAGCGTCCGCGGCGATTGCGAACGTCTGATTTCCGATGCAGAAGAGGATCACGGCCTCCGTCGCGTGCGAGCGCCGCGTCTTGCCTCCGTCCTGGCTCGCGATCTTCATCGCACACCCACCGGTGCCATCCTGCAGATTTTCGCGATCCTTTTTTCGATCGCAGCGCTGATTTCTTCGAGGCCTAGAACTTCATCTACTACACCCGTTTTGATCGCTTCTGCCGGCATGCCGAAAATCACCGATGTCGCTTCGTCTTGCGCAATCACGTGGCCGCCGGCAGCCTTCACGGCCAGGACACCCTTAGCCGCATCGTTGCCCATTCCCGTCAAAACCACCGCAACGGTGAGAGGCCGCGCGTAGGCAGCGACGGTCTCCAGCGCCACGTCCGCGCACGGACGATAACCCTCGATTCTCGGACCGCCATCCAAAGTGATTTTCCCAATCGAAGAAAGCCGCAGATGATTCGCTCCGGGACAGAGATAAATCATTCCCGCCTGTAGTGGCTCCTGCGATTCCGCTTCTTTCACCGGCAGCTGCGCGATTTCCGCGAGTTGAATCGTAAACTGCTTGGTGAACGCGGCCGGCATGTGCAACACGAGCAGTACAGCCGCCGCCAAATCTTTCGGCAATCCCGCCACGACACGCATTACCGCAGCAGGTCCGCCGGTTGACGCAGCGATCACTACAATCGGAACCTTGCCACCGGTGCCATTCAAGGTTGCGGCGCTCGGATTCCTTGGCAACGAAACAGGCGCGTGTGCTGCCCGAAGCCTGGATAGCGTAGCGGTGCGCACCACGCGAACTTTTGCGGCCATCTTCAATTTGCGCGTCAACTCTTCGCGCACGCTGCGCATATCCAAATCGATTCCGCTGGAAGGCTTGGGCACGAAGTCAATCGCGCCGAGTTCGAGCGCACGCAATGTCCCGGAAGCACCTTCGCGCGATTCCGAACTGACGATCACGATAGGCCGCGGATGCTGCGACATGATCAATTCCGTCGCCTGCAGCCCGTCCAGGTGCGGCATATTGATATCCATAGTGATGACGTCCGGGCGCAGCGATTCCGCCAGCGCCACGGCTTCGCGGCCATCGCGGGCCGTCCCCGCCACTTCGAGCTGTGGGTCGGAACTGATGATTTCCTTCAGCACCTTGCACATGAAGGCGGAATCATCAGCCACCAGCACTCGAAGTTTCTTTTCGGGCGCTTTCATCATCTCAATCCTGTCGCGCCGACACGTTCATCGCCTGGCGTCCTTGCGGCTTTTCGGCGCCGATCAGTTCGTCCACCGTCGCAACGAGCTGGTCTTCCTGTACGGGCTTCGTCAAAAATGCCGAAGCGCCTTCTTTCATCGCGCGTTCGCGATGCTTTGCGCCAGCGCGTGAAGTCACAACCAGCACCGGGATCCGCTTGGTTACCGGGTTCTGGCGCAAGTGCGCCATCAATTCGTATCCGTTCATGCGCGGCATTTCGAGGTCGGTGATGACCAGGTGGCAGCCGAACTGGGCGACAATTTCCGACGCTTCTAGGCCATCCGACGCCAGCTTCACGCGGTAGCCTGCTTTCTCCAGCATTCTTCCCACGAATTTGCGGACACTGATCGAATCGTCGGCCACCACCACCACACGATCATTCTCCACTGAGTCCACGGCCTCTGACGGAATGCTGCCCGCCGCCACGGCCTCGGCTCCCGGCGCGAATACGCGCGCCGCAGGCGAGGATGCCGGCAAGGCGTTGCGTTCAGCCGTGTCCGCAGAAGCGAGACGATTCAAATCAATCAGAAGAATCAAGCTGCCGTCGGGCGCGATTGTCGTTCCAGGGAAGAGTTTGACGCCGCGTAGATAATCGCCGAGGTTCTTGATGACGATTTCGTCTTTGCCGAGAACCTCTTCGACTACGACGCCTACCTGTTTTCCCGCAACCTTCACAATCACCATGTGGAAGTACCCGTTCAGCGGCTCCAGTGGCGGCAACGCGAGTTGCAAATCGAGCCGCACAACTTCCGTCACCACATCGCGAACCTTTGTGAGCAACTTGCCGCCAACGTCTTCGATTTCGACCGGCTTCAACCGGCGAATTTCTTCCACCACCGCCAGCGGCAGCGCGAACACCGAAGTCCCGCAGCGCACGAAAAGCGCCTGCGAGATAATCAGGGTCAGCGGTACTTTCACGGTGAAACATGCACCTTTGCCGGGCTCTGAGCGAACTTCGATTTCGCCGTTCAGTGCGTGAACGTTCGCGCGCACCACATCCAGCCCAACACCCCGGCCCGCTAGCTCGGTCATGGAAGAAGCCGTGGTGAATCCGGGCCGGAAGAGAAATTCCCGCAGCTCGCGTTCGGTGAGCTCGTCGGCCGCGACGGATGACATCGCCCCCATTTCCACCACGCGCCGGCGCGCGCTTTCGTAATCAATTCCGCGGCCGTCGTCTTCCACTTCGATAAAAATGTGATTCCCGCGGTGATAGGCTCGGACGCTGATGCGGCCCTTTTCAGACTTGCCCGCTCGCTGGCGCGCGTAGCGGTCCTCCACCCCGTGCGCCACCGCATTCCGCACCAGGTGAATCAGCGGATCAGAAACGTGCTGGATGATGTTGTTGTCGAGTTCCGTATCGGCGCCTTCCAGCGACAGTTCCACAAGCTTGCCGGTCGCGTTGGCCGCATCCCGCACCGTGCGCGTCAGACGCGTATACAGATTACCGATCGGCACCATGCGCGCCGCTGTGATTTCGTCCTGCAGGTGGTGCGCGAGTTTCGTGAATTCGTCAATATCCGAATCCACCCGGCCCATGAATCCTTCCAGTTGCGTCAGCACCACGTTCACGTCCGCGGAGATCTCCGTAAGCGACCGCGAAAGGATATTGAAATCGTCGTAACGATCCATTTCCAGATCGCTGAATTCGAGCAGATCGTTGGACATAATCGCCGGCATTCCCGAAAAATTCGGGCGGAAGGTATCCATTTGGGGCGGGTGGCTGCCGGGTACCAGAGATGGGCTGATCCGGCTGAATTCGTGTTTCTCCTGAAATTCGGAAATCTTGCCCGACAAGCGGCTCTTCGAAAAATTCAGAACGTCGACAAGCTTGGCCAGCTCCGAAAGCCGCCCGACCATGCGCGTCCGGTTGATCACCAGTTCGCCCACGGCGTTCATCATGCGATCCAGGCGCTCGAGCGAGATGCGCACAGATTTCGCCTGCGGCAGCACTTCAGGAGCCGCGCGCCGTTTCGCGTTGGCTGGCGCTGCGAGTTCGCCGGCCGGCCTTTCTCCACCGTCGCCCTGCGCGGTCTGTTCTTGCGTTGCATCCTCGGCACTTTCTTCCGGAGCCAGTTCCGCGATCTGAGCGAGCAGCGGGTCCACCGCAGCGCGCATTTCATCGTCGCTCGACCACTGCTTGTGCAGGAACTTCTTCAGGACGTCAACGGATTCAAGGCAGATATCAACGATGTGCGCGCTCGGTTTCAGCAACCCATCGCGCAATTGGCCGATCAGATCTTCCACCCGATGAGCTACAGCGGAAAGACGATGCAATCCGACCTGCGCGGCGGAACCTTTCACCGTGTGCATCGAGCGGAACAAGCGGTTAATGTCTTCGGCGTTCGGATTGGCTTCGAGCGATAGCAAGCACTCCGTCACAGCCTGCAAGTGCTCTTCGGCCTCCGGAACAAAGAATTCCAGGACCTCTGCGGGAATCTCGCCGTCTTGCGGCAGTTGATCCACATACGAATATGCGGGAATCGCTTCCGCTGTGGGCTCCTCCGCACGCGCGGGTTCCTCGACGCGTTCGTTTGCGGTGCGCGCGGATGGCGGCGCGGGAAACGCGAACGAATAGCGTTGCTTGAATGCCGCGATGTCGCCGTCCGTTTCGGTGCCGCTCGAACTAATCTGCAAGAGATCGAATTCCAGCACGGAGATCGCATCGGAGATGAATTCCGTCAGGGGACCGTGCATGTCCGCCGTGAGAGTCGCGTTCATGGCGTAATGAAAAATGTGCGCCATCTTCGCGGCGACTTCGGAAAATTGAGGGAAGCTGTAGCTTGCGGATGTGCCGGCCAAGGTGTGCGCGGCAATGTAGAGTTTCTCCAGGTCTTCGGGCCTGGTCTGCGGCTCCTGCAACATCCCGGAGTACTCCCGCAGATATTGGAGGTTGTCAGAAGCCTCCTGGAGGAACAGTTCGACCGATTCTTGGTTCGGCCCGTTCACAGACTCTCCTCCACGAGTACCACCGGGGTTCGCGTTTCCGCGCCACCGGCAGGCTTGCGGTAAATCCGGCAATCACCAATCACCAGAGGCTCGAATTTCATCGGCACGCGGGAAAGCGTCTCTGAGTGCCCCAGCAGAAAATATCCCCCGGGCTCGAGCGCGTCGTAAAAGCGCCGTAGAATCCCGAGGCGCCGCTCTTCCGAAAAATACATCAGCACGTTCATGCAGAAGATGCAGTCCAGTTTGCCGACGTACACCGGCTCAATCAGGTTCATCTGCGCGAACGAAATCATCTTGCGAATGCGCGGCCGCACCTGATATCCATGCTTCGTCGCGGTGAAGTACGTCTCCACCTGCCTTAGCGACAAATCCTGCAGACTGCGTTTGGCGTACGCCCCGCGCTCGGCGTGACGCAACGCGCGCCGGCTGATGTCCGTCGCCAGAATCTCGATTTCCCACGCTTCGGCGAATTTCAGCGCGTCGCACAACGTCACGGCGATCGAGTACGCCTCTTCGCCCGTGGAACATCCCGCACTCCAGATGCGCAGCGTTCGCGGGCTTTGCCAGAATTTTCGCTCCTGCACTTCCGGCAATATCCGCTTTTCCAGGGCTTCATAGACCGCCGGATAACGAAAGAACGAAGTTTCCTGCGTTAGCAGCCGTTCCAGCAGTGCTTCGTACTCCGTGCTGGAACTCTTCACCTGCTGCAGCAGTTCCCTTCCTCCCGCGATCTCTTTTTCCTCGAGATGCTCCCGTATGCGCGTCGAAAAAAAACGCTCGCGCGACGCATCAAACAGAATCGCCGAGCGCTGCTCGATTAGCGTGCGGATTTCATCGAGTTCAGACTCAGTGAGCGTGACCGTCGTTGCTGAGTGTGGTTTCATGTTCGGCGCAAGTCAGCAGCCGGCTCGAATCGCCGGCGTCAAGATTCACTTCGCCTTAACGATTTGCACCCACCGGCGCGGCGGGACGTGCTTCCTCCGCGGTTTCTGTCGAACGCCCTGAACGGAATTGCGCCAGCGCCTCGTTCAATTGTTCCGAGAGCTTCACCATGTTGCCGACGGTCGAAGCGGTCTGCCGCGCGCCCTGCGTGGTCTGGCGCGTGATTCCCGAAATTATCTGCATCGCGTTGGCCACGCCTTCCGTGCCGCGTACCTGCTGCTTCGAAGCCAAGGAAATCTCCTGCACCAGTTCAGCCGACTGCCGCACGACGCTCGAAATTGCTTCGAGAGCTTTTCCGGCCTGGTCAGCCAATCCGGCTCCCACTTCCACTTCACGCGTGCCGTCTTCCATGACGACCACCGCTTCGTTCGTTTCCGCCTGAATGGCCTTAATCAGCGCGGCAATGTCTTTCGTCGCGCTACGGGAGTGTTCGGCGAGCTTGCGCACTTCGTCCGCGACGACGGCGAATCCGCGGCCGGCATCTCCGGCGCGCGCTGCTTCAATCGCGGCGTTCAGCGCGAGCAAGTTGGTCTGCTCGGTGATGTCGTTAATCACATTGATGATTTCCGAAATTTCCAGGGAACGATCGCCGAGCGATTTGATCTTCTTGGCGGTCGCTTGCACGGAAGCACGAATACGCTGCATGCCTTCCAGCGTGTCGCGCACGGCGCGGTTACCTTGTTCGGCGGCATCCAGCGCGCGGCGAGCTGCTTCGGCGCTGGCTTCGGCGTTGTTGGACACCTGCTTCATCGAAACCGTAAGCTCTTCCACGGCCGAAGAAGTGTTGGTAATTTCCTGGTCCTGTTGCGTGGCGCCGGCAGTCATATCGTCCGCCGCATCCAAAATCTGGTTTGCGCTGCCGCTCACGTCCACGGCTGCTTTGCGCACGCGCTCCAGAACTTTGGTGAAGTTGTCGAGCATGAAGTTCACCGAGTCCACTACGTTGCCGAGCGCGTCGTTGGTCACCTTGCCGCGGATCGTCAAGTCGCCGCGCGCAACCTGATTGATGGTGTTGAGCAGGTCCGTAATGCTGCGCTGCAGCGAGTCCTGCGCCTGCTGGTTCGTGACGGCATGCGCGACTTTCGCCGCGCTGCGATTGAAATTTTCGGCGATGAATCCAAACTCGTCGTTTGATTCGATTTCCACGCGCGCGCGCACATCACCGGAAACCACGCGCTCCGAGAATTTCGCCAGCTCTTCCACCGGCGTCAGCACGCGCTTGCTCAGCACGTAAACCACCGAGATCGCGGCGACCAGCGCCAGGAGAGCTGCGCCAAACAGCGCGCCATTCGCGCCGCCGGGCACCGACGACATGTCGGACGCGCCTTGGCCGACTGAATGTGCTCCGGCGTAATAGGAAAGACCCAAGACTCCGAAGAGCGCCAGTGTCACCCAAAACACCAGCAGCCATACCGTGGAACTCAAACGAGCTTTCATGACTTCCTCCCAAGAACTTGTGCGCTCAGCGCCTTGAGCGGCCCACAACGCTTACCGCGACTTGCACGACCCGCAATTCCCAAGACCGAAGAACCCATCGCCTGATTCGAACCCTGGACGAAACCCGCTCTAAATCACCGGAACCGGAAAAACATCAATCAGTCGCCGCAAATCCACCACCAGCGCCAGACGATCTTCGTGCCGCAACATTCCGCGGCAATGCGGCACGTCAGTCGGCGCTTGATCGAGCAACGCTTCTTCGGTAGCAGAAAACGTGCCGATCACTTCGTCCGCGGCGATGCCCAGCCTCAAATCTTCGCGTTGCGCGTCGCCCTTCAGCACCGCAACCACCACGTGCTTGGGCAAAAGCCCCGGCCGCCTGCCCTCCGTAAACGCGATGTCCACCAGCGGCACAATCGTTCCGCGCAAGTTGAAAACGCCCATCAGAAACGCCGGCGTCAGCGGGATGCGCGTCACGATCGGCCAATCCACGACTTCTTCAACCTCGAGCACCGAAAAGCAAAAACGTTCACGTCCCGCGCGAAACACGCAGTACTGCCGCTCGGGCAGCCGCTCCTCTGAAAATATTTCGCTTTCGAGGAACTCACCGCCATCCAGTTCCACCGGCAGCGCAGCGTTTTCTTGCTGATTCGTCATCAAGCGAACCTTTTCACCGCATTGATCAATTCATCGGGGGTAAACGGCTTGGCTACGTAGCCGTTAGCGCCCTGCTGCTCGCCCCAGTAGCGGTCGCTCGGAGCCGTCTTCGAGGTGACCAGGATTACCGGAATATTCGAATAGTGCTGCTGGCTCTTCAGATCGCGGCAAGCTTGAAATCCGTTGCGCTGCGGCATCACCACGTCGAGCAGAATCACGTTCGGTCGCTCGTCCTCAATCGCTTCCTCGATTTTCGTCGGATCTGAAATTCCCACGGACTGAAAACCGCCCTCCTGCAGCATGGACTGCATCAGGTGCAATTCCGCCTGGGAATCATCCACAATCAGGACTTTTTTCATTACCGACGCACCTCCACAGAAATATCCGATAAGAGAATTGCAAGTCCGCAGCCAAGGCGCGGGCGAGTTTCGCGCCTTGCGACTACTTCGCAATAGTCTTTGGTTGCTTTAGGTTACGAGGCGCCGCCCTATCGTACCGATCCCGTCACAAGCCTTGAGGACACATCCGGCGTCTCAGCGTGAGATTCCGTCTCACCCGCGCGCATCTCCGCCGCCAGCGATGAGAATCGCTGCATGATCTCGTTCAGACGCAGCGCCATGGCATGAATCGTACGTATCTGGTCGCGGCCCTCGGCCGAAATCTCCCCGGGATCCAGCAGCAGCAGGTCGGCGTTGCCAATCACGGAGGTGAGTGCGTTGTTTACGCTGGGCCGCACGTCAATCATGTATCGCCCGAGCGCTGCATTGCGCTGGCTCTCGATTCCGGCGCGTTCAGCTCGCTGCGCGCGGGCGACAGCTTCCGTGCGGCGCAGAGCTTCGCCCGCAACAAGAATGAGCGTCCCAATCCAGCCATCCTCGCGGGGAAGAACCAGCATGTGCGGATATTCGGCGGAAAGCACAGCAGCTTCGCGCGCGTCGCCACAAACGCATAATGATGCGGTCCCTGTGTAGGCCGTCAATGCTGAGAGGATTGAGGAAGCTTTGCCGTCACGGACGGATCCGACGATGACGAGGTTATATCCATCGGCCGTGCTGGCTTGCCAGACGTCACTGGTGGTGAGCGTGATTTCCGGAACACGCCGCTCGGACTGCCAGCGCGCCGCGACCGTGCGCGCAAATTCCGTGTCGTCCGAAACAATCAGGACGCTAGCATAACTCAAGAGATGACCCCCAATGCTTTGCGCGTTTAGGGCTGAAGTTTTTCTGCTTCCTCGATGAAGGAAAGCAGCCGCTTGGTACTGATCCCAAGGTTCACCGCGGCCTCAGTATTTTTTGCGCGTTTCGCTTGCTCCACGCGTCCCTGAAAATAGGAAACTTCCGATTTCGCCAGCGTCATCGCCGCAGCGAGTTGATTCAAATCGCCAGAGCGCTTGCGCTCATCAGTGGCTACGGCGAGCAGCGCCCGCGCTACCACTGCGCGGCGCAAATCCTCTGCTTCCTGATCGCCTTCGGCCACGAAGGCTGCAACTTCCCACGACGAGAGCAGAACTTTCGTATCCTGCAACACGACTGTGGACATAGAGCGTCCGCGCGAGGGTGGCGCGGCGATCAGTTGCTCCCAGATCGCTTCCAGGCACTTCTCCGAGTCCACGGCGCCGGCTGCCGGTGCCGGCACGTCGTTCGCTGCCGCTTTTGCCGCTTTGTCGGCGACGGGAGCGGACGGCGCACTTGCCGTTGTACTCGCTCTGGCAGCTGTCTCGGCTTGCTTCGCAGGCGGGGCGGCAGCAGGCGCTTTGCTCGATGGAACCACCGGGCGCGCCGAGCTTGCATCCTCTTTGGCCGTCGGCGGCGGCGCTATTGGAACTTCGGTGTGCGCGACGGCTCCGGATTGTTTGCGCGCGAGGGCTTCCTCAAGATCAGCCCGCAATGCGAGCAATTGCTCGAAAGCCCGGCTCACCGACGTTTCCGTGTAGTCTTTGTGAAACGGCTGCTTCCAGTTTTCAGTGTAATACTGAAGTTGCGTGGTGGTTTCCGCGGCGGAAAATCCCGCGCGGCGGCAGTCCACCGTCTTGACGCCGGCGGCGTCCAGTGCTTCCACCGCGTGGCGAATCGCCGTCAAATCTGCGTGTAACATCCGTATGAATGCCCGTCGCAGTAGAAAATTGAAACGACAGAATGCCACCAGCGCGGACGGATCGTAGAACATCGCGCCAGCGGAATCCTTTAGCAGCCGGCCCTGCTCGAGCAGGCCGCTTTCCATCATGTCGCGCAAGCTCTCACAGTGCGCGATCTTTTCGAGGATTTGGTCGAGCGGCTCGCACCATTCCAACGGTGTGGCGTCGGCATCCGCCAGCACGGGTTGTAACACCGCCGCCACATCCTTGAGATGAATTTCCTTGCGGTACAATTCCTCCGGCGCGCACAGCGCAAAATACTGCACCAACAGCAAGTCAATCTTGTCGCGGTCTGCAGTCGTTTTCTCCGGTTTCCGCAATTGCCGGTGCAAGAAAGCACGCAAACTTTCTTCGCTCGCGTTCAGCGTCTCCGAGGGTAGCTGGCGGATCTGGAAGGCGCGCACCTTTTCATCGATGCCGTCGAGCCACTTCAAATCGCCATCGAAGACGTCGCGCGTCGGCCGCAAAGGCGGCAATTCCCCCGCCGGATGCGGCAGGGGCGCCAGGTTAAATTGCATCGCTAGCGCTGCGTAGAGCGGATACGCGTCGCGAGCCTCGGTCCACTGCGCCACAAAGTCTCCGGCTCCGGATTGGGCAGCAGGAGGCTTCAGAGTCGTCACATTCGATTTTAGGGTCATCGTTTTATGATCCAGTTGCCCACTTCACTTACGAATCGGGCAGCAACCGCCTTCCGTCCTTGGTGGTATCTCACCGCTACAACCGTGGCGCGCGCGTCGAGCGAACCATCCGAATTCACCACGCGTACGGCATCTTCGAATTCGAGCGGAAGCGAGGAAGAGAACAGCACTTCCTGCTCGGTGCCGAATTCGATTGTGGTTTGCTCCTGCAGCGGGCGCCGCGCGCCAGAAAGTGTCATCACCCGCACCGGAATTCGCACGGGCGAGGCGCTTGGAAAAAGCTGCGCCAGCTTTTCGACACAGGTTGGCGCTGTGACCGCTGGAGCAACTACTGTGGCTTCACTGAACACGAACCCGGTCCTTTGCCTCTCGTATCCGAACAGCTGCCTATCGGAAAGACGGCTCAGAATCTCGAAATGTGCGTAGACACAAATACACGCCCGAGGAGTGGATTGCACGAAGGCAGCCAAAGACCGGCCGAGCTTTCATCCGGCAAGTTGTTCTTTATGTTGCGTTTGCGGTCGGGGCGACAGCGGGGAGGTCTTGCGATTGTCTCAGGGTGACACAGAACCGTCTCACGCCTGCGCGGTCGGACCAATTGCGGAATTGGCCGCCGCTCCGCTCTCCCCTACGAAGCCATCTCAACATCGTGCTTCTGTCCGGGACGCAGCGGAATATTGTACAGCTTCAGCTTGCGATACAACGTGGCGCGGCTGATACCGAGCATTTTCCCCGCGAGAGCCTTGTCGCCGCCCGCTTTTTCGAAGACGCGCAGAATCGTCATGCGTTCCAGGTCGGCCAATGCGGTCGTGGATACCGCAGACCCGCCGCTTGCGCCACTCTCGACATCTTGCATGCTCCGAATCGAGGGCGGCAGATCTTCCACGTCAATCGTTCGATGGTCTCCCAGCGCCACGGCGCGCGCGATGCAGTTTTCCAGCTCGCGCACGTTGCCCGGCCATTCATACTGCAGGAAACTCTTCATCGCTGCGGGAGTAACCTGAATATTTTCACCTGGCGCATAGCGATCGAGGAAGTAGTGCGCGAGTTGCGGAATATCCGAACGTCTTTCCCGAAGCGCTGGCACGTGGATCGTCACCACATTCAGCCGGAAGAAGAGATCCTTGCGGAACGTTCCGCCCCGATAAGCAGACTCCAGGTCACGATTGGTCGCCGCGATCACACGCACATCTACGGGCACCTTGTCGTTGCTGCCGACCGGCCGCACTTCCTTCTCTTGCAGCACGCGCAGCAGCTTGGCCTGCAATTCCAGCGGCAGCTCCCCGATTTCGTCCAAAAATATCGTCCCGCCGTTCGCAGCCTGAAAAAGCCCGGCTTTCGACTTCAGAGCGCCGGTGAACGACCCCTTTTCATGCCCAAACAGTTCGCTTTCCATCAGCGTCGGCACCAGCGAACCGCAATCCACAGCCACGAACGGCATGGCCGCCAGCGGCCCACGGAAATGAATGGCTCGGGCCACAAGTTCTTTTCCGGTTCCGCTCTCGCCCGTAATCAGGACCGGAGTGCGCGTCTCTTTGAGCCGCGAAATCATGCGCAACACGTCTTGAATCTTTCCTGACGTGCCGACGATCCCGTCGAGCTCCGTCTCAGTATTCACGCGCTCGCGCAGGAACTGATTCTCGGTTACCAGGCGCACCTTCTCCGCCATCCGTTGCAATAGTTGCCGCAATCTCTCGACGCGAAACGGCTTCTCGATATAGTCGTAGGCCCCTTGACGCATCGCATCCACTGCTGTCTCCACCGATCCATGACCAGTCATAATCGCCACTTCGGTGCGAGGCAACAGCTCCTTCACTTTTCGCAGCAACTCGACGCCGGACAGGCTGGGCAATTTCAGGTCGGTTACCAGCAGATCGGGCGGATTGACTTCGAGCGTCTCCAAAGCGGCCTCGGCGGTTTCGGCCTCGGCGCACAAATAACCGAGCCCTTGGCCCACCGTGATGCATAGGCGACGAATGCTTTGCTCATCATCCACAATCAAGAAGCGCAACTTCAATTCGTCTGTCATGGTTTCCCTATCGTCTTCTCCACCGCGTCCATCAATTGCTGCACGCGGAATGGTTTCTCCACGCAGGGAGTGCCCGCTAGCGCCAGCAGAGCAATGGTTTCGTCGCTCGCGGTATCACCGGTAATAAAGATAATCCGCGAGGCCATCTCCGGACGGTGACGCAAGAGCCAGTCGTGTACGTCCGAGCCCGTGATTCCTCCTGGCGTGCGAAAATCCGAAATCACGCCGCGAAAATCATGTAGAGCCAACAGCCGCAGGCCCTCTACAGCGGACGACGAAGCGGTCACTTCGTAGCCACGCCGTTCGAGCGCCGTCCTCAGAAATGCCGCAACCGACGGCTCATCCTCGATCACCAGAATGCGCGCGCGCGCCTTCGGAGCCGATGCCGGCGCGCTGGTCATTCCCCCGCTCCCGCCGCATACATTTCCGCGGCCTTTTCCGCGATCGGCAGACGTACCACGAAGGTAGATCCATGCCCGTCCGGATTATTTCGCGCGACGATTTCCCCACGATGCGCGCGAATAATCCCGTAACAGATACTCAGTCCCAGGCCCGTGCCCTTGCCTACTTCCTTGGTCGTGAAGAAAGGATCGAAAATCCGGTCAATCTGCGAGATGCCGGGGCCATTATCACGAAAGAGAATCTCCACTTGGTCCCCGCGATGCATCGTGTGAATTTCGATCTTTCCGGTGCGGCGCGTTTCCTGCACCGCGTCATACGCGTTGTTCATGATATTGAGAAACACTTGCTGCAGCTGATGCGGGTCGCCAATGACCGCGGGGATGTCCTCGGTGTACCTTTCGACAAGCTCCACGCCGTGATTGGAAAAATCGTAAGCGCGCAGCTTCATGGTCTGCCGCAGGATTGTGTTCACTTGCACCGGTTCGCGTTGCGCCGGCATCTGCCGCGCAAAACTCAAAAGATTCTGAACAATCACGCGGGTGCGCTGAGCTTCCTGCAATATCACCTGCAGCTCTTCCTTGGCGTCCTCTGGAACACCGGAATTTTCCAGCAGCAGATCCGTGAAGCCCACGATTGCGGCTAACGGGTTATTCACTTCATGCGCCACGCCGGAGACGAGTTGGCCCAGCGCCGCCATCTTTTCCGTGTGCATCAATTTTGCTTGCAGATCCGCGGCGTCGGAGACGTCGGTCATCACCACCACCACGCTATTGATGTCTCCCTGTTCATCGCGCATGGGACTGAGGCTGATGGAAAATTGCCCGGCGCTTCCATTGCCGCGAAACAGGGGAATTTCAAGATTATCGAGCGCGGCGCCCTGCAGCGTTCGCTCCAACGCCTCGGTGAACAAAGCCCGTCGTGGCGGGGGCACCAGTTCGATCAGCGGCTGTCCCAACAGTTCCTGCTCGCGATAACCTGCTTCAAAGCACCGGCGGTTCGCGTAACTAACCAGGCCCGCCGTATCGAGCACCAAGATCATGCTCTGCGTGTTGTTCAGGATGTTTTTGTTGAAGTCGCGTTCTCGGCGATAGCGCCGCTCGGCCAGGCGCCGGTCCGTGATGTCCTTCATCACGTGCACGGTGCGCAGATCGTTCCCCGGCATGTTTTGTATGCGCGATGCCGAGATCAAAAAAGTCCGCATCCCGGCTTCGTAGATGAATTCTTCATGCGGCAGCCTGGGATTCCTGCAGAAAGGGCAGTGCCCTTCTTTGCTTGGAGCTGAAAGAATGTCCAGCTGATCGATTTCACGTCCGATGGCTTCGGCGGGCCTCATTTCCAGCACGTCCGCTAGGGCGCGGTTCAACCGCAGCACGCGATTGCCGCCGTCATGCACCAGAATGTAGTCGGAGATCGCGTCGAAATCTTCCACCCATTGCTTGCGCGATTGCTCCACCTTCGAAAAGAGTCTGACATTTTCCAGCGCCACGGCTGCATGCCCCGCTAACGCTTCAAGGAGTTGCCGCTCGGTTTCCGTAAGCTCGTGCGGCAGGTCCGCGATACACAGAATCCCCAGCAGTTCACCCTCGCTTCCGGACAAACGCGCCAGCACTAACTCCCCCCAACCCAGCGCTTCAGCCAATGCGCGCCCGAGTAGGGAGCCAGCCGCTCCCTGACGCAGTTCCGTTCCGGGAATGCCGGCGTGCTCCGCCAGCAGATTCGCCAATCGATTCTGAGTCATCGGATCCCAGCGCTGAGCGGGTCCGCTAAGCGCGGCGATTTCCCAGTCGCGTTCGTGCCCGAGCGCTAGGACGGCTGCACGCGCGCCCAGCATCTCCGCCGCTCTCGTAGTGAGACGAATAGAGAATTCGGCGGTTCCCAGCGATGGGTTCAGTTCAAGCGTCGTTGCAGAGAACTGTGCAAGCAGGCTCTCGAAGGAGCCCGTGAGACGGGACGACGCTTCTCGACTTCGTTTAAGTGCACGCATGGAGGTTTGGGGGCACTGCGCGCGCTTCGGCTATACAAGAAAAGACGTTACGGCGTTATCTCAATTTGAGTCAAGCAAACTGCACTGGGCTGTTGCTGTATTGAACAATCGCGCGATTCGCAAGGTGAGACGCGCGCGGGACTTTCAGGTGGCGATTGAGACGAGTTAACGATCAGACGACTCTCCACTCCAGAGTTCGGCACAAGGCTAACCTGCTGCTAATCAATGACATAGAAGCGTTGCAGGCGATTCTGGGACAGCCGGAAATAATGCTCCCATCATGGCATCGGCATTGCAATTTCAGCGGCGGGACCTTTCCCCTCGATGGAGGAGGTGTGTTGATGAGACGTAAATCGCAGGTGCTGGCGATTGGCCTCACGCTGATCTTGGGCGGATCGGCGGCGGTTACACCAAAAATCTCTGCGCAAGAGACTTCTACCGACTCGGCGAAGCGCAAAGTGCGGACCAGAGTGAACCCGGAATATCCGGCGCTGGCCCGGCAGATGAACGTCACCGGCAAGGTAAAAATCGAAGCGACCATTGCCGCGGACGGCCATGTGACGGCAACACGAATTGTGGGTGGCAGCCCGCTGCTGGTGTCATCCGCAACGGAAGCGCTAAAAAAGTGGCGTTTTGAAGGCGGGCCAAAAGAAACGACGGAAATTGTCGAATTCGATTTCTCGGGACAAACCAAGAACTAGCGGCTGATGGACCGGGGGCGGTCGGCTTTTCACAGGGAGTGGAGGCGTTGGCTATGACGATTAGCAAGAAACTGTATCTGGGCTTTGGCGGCATCCTGGGGATCATGTTCTGTTTGCTCATCATCAATCTCTTCACCGTACACCGGGAGTATGCCGCGCAGGATACCGTCCGCGCCACGCTTTCCGTCAAAGACACCATTGAAAACGTGCACTCCCAAATGATGCAAAACCGGTTGAGTCTGGGAAATTACTTGCTCAGCGGTGATCTGCGCGATGAAGACAAGACGAACAAGGGTGTTGCGGACTTACTGGCGATGTTGAAGGACGGGGAATCCCGGTCGAGGGATCCCGAACTGCGTGCGGCACTTGCCCAGGTTGCGGAAACCGAGACGAATTGGTCCGAAAACTTCGCGAAACAAATGATCGCGAAGCGCCATCAGGTGGATGCCGGTGACGCCACTGTTTCCGACCTGCAAATATACTATCTGCAACATGATCCGGCGTCCTGGATAAACAAGTCTACGGCCGTGTTGGATGAAGCCGGTAGCGCTGTACATAAGTCGCTTGACGATTCCAACGCTTCGGCGACGTCGGCAACGAAACTCAACACTTGGACCTCTGCTTTGGGAACTTTCGGCGCAATTCTCCTGGGCGCGATCATCGCCTTTTCAACAGCCAAATCCATCAAGGAGCCCTTGTACCACCTGATTGATGTGGCTCATCGAATCGGCGAAACCGGCGACCTCGACCAAACCATAGACATTCATCGCTCGGATGAAGTAGGCGTCCTCGCCGCAAACTTCAACAAGATGATCGTGCACCTGAAAGACATGGCCGCCGTTTCAGCCGCCATCGCCGAAGGCCAATTGTCCGTCACGGTTCAGCCTCGCTCGCAACAGGACACCATGGCTAAGGCTTTCGCACAAATGACTCGCGGCCTTCGCGAACTGGTCCGCCAGGTTCGAGATAGCGCCGCGCAAGTGGCCAGCGGCTCCGGCCAGATGGCCAGCGCGTCAGACGAATCAGCGAAGGTGAGCGTGCAGGCCGCCTCTGCAATTGATGAAGTCACCAGCACGATGCACGAAATGAGCATCAACGTGCAGAACGTCGTAAAGAACACTCAAGTGCAGGCCTCCAGCGTCGCGGAAACCTCTGCTTCGATCGACCAGATGGTCACCTCGATTCAGCGTGTGGCCGATACGGCCAAGCTCCTCGTGGATATCTCGCACCGGTCGCGCGAGGAAGCTCAGACCGGCATGGTCACGATGGAAAAGGCCACCGAAGGACTGAATCGCACCAGCCACGCTATTCAATCCAGCGCGGAGATCATTGACGTCTTGGGCCGTCGCGCGGACGACATCGGAAAAATCATTGAAGTTATTGATGATCTTGCCGAACAGACCAACCTGCTCGCGTTAAACGCTGCCATTGAAGCCGCTCGCGCCGGAGAACACGGCCTGGGCTTCGCCGTCGTTGCAGAGGAAGTCCGCAAGCTCGCCGAAAAATCCACGCAATCCACCAAGGAAATCTCCGAGCTGATTCAGGGCATTCAGAAGGAAGCACGCGAAGCCGTCGAAAATATGGAAAAGAGCACGACGATGGTGCAGGAAGGTCTGCTCCTCAATAAAGATCTTAGCGTCGCGCTGGAAAAGATTTCAGACGTCGTGTCCGAAGTTTATAAGTTCTCGCAGGAAATCGGCGCGGCCACCACGGAACAATCCAGCGGGTCCTCGCAGATCGCCAAGGCCACGAACCGCCTGACCGAAATTACGCAGGAAATCAATTCTTCGGTCGAAGAACAAGCCTCCGGCTCGCAAGCGGTCGTGCGCGCCATGGAAAAAATGCGCGAATTGGTGCAGCAATCCACTTCCAGCTCCACGGAGCTCGCCGCCGCGGCGGAACAAATGTCCAAGCTCTCGCGCGTGTTGCTGGAGTCCATGGATCGCTTTGCCCTTGACGAAGGCTTCACGGATGGGCGCCGGCAATTCGGCAGGCGGCAATCTTCTGGCAGCCAGCATGGCGGTTCCAGTGCAGCAGACCGAAACGCTTCCACGGAATACGCGGAAGTCGCCCGGTCCTAAGAGCGTCACGCACAACATGGAAAAAGAAATTCAAATCGTAGGCTTTCGGATCGGCCGGGAGACGTTCGGCCTGCCAATTGCCATCGTCCGCGAAATCGTCCGGGTGCCGGAAATTACTTCCGTTCCCAACGCTCCGGAATACATCGAGGGCGTCATCAATCTTCGCGGACGGATCATTCCGGTAGTGGACTTGCGCAAGCGATTTGGCGAAAAGGTGATCGAGTCCAGCAAGAAAAACAGAATTGTCGTGGTCGAGCTGGAAACTCGGGCCATCGGCTTGATCGTGAATTCCGCCTCGGAAGTGCTGAAAATTCCGCCGTCCGAAATTGAGGCGCCGCACACCGTTTTTCAAGAAGGCGAATTGAACTACATCACTGGCGTCGGAAAATTACGTGGCCGGCTGGTGATGTTGCTGGATTTGAGCAAGATTTTGCAGCGCGGCGAACTGCGCCGTCTGGAAGACGCGGCCGAATCCGCTGAAGCGGTCACTAGTGGCGTCGAGGCCCGGAACTAGCGGGCCGAACACCAGCACCACGACGAGGAGCGAATGTCCACACTTACAGCACAGGTTCCACTGACGGAACCCGAATTGAAGCTGCTGCAGACCCTCGTCTACCAGGAATGTGGCATGTATTTCGACGAGCGGCGCACCCACTTCCTGCGTGACCGGTTGCAACGCCGCCTCAAAGCGTGCCAGATCGATTCGTTCTACAGCTACTACCGCTTGCTCACCAGTCGCGAAGGCAAGCAAGAGCTCGTGGCGTTGCTTGAAAACCTCACGGTCAACGAAACGAGCTTTTTTCGTATTCGCCCCCAGCTTGAACTGTTTCAGAAATCGGTACTCGAAGATCTTCTGCGCCGCAAACAGGAACGCCGCGACTGGTCGCTGCGCATCTGGAGCGCCGGATGTTCCACGGGTCAGGAACCGTACACGCTCGCAATCCTCGTTTGCGATGCACTCGCGTACTACTACCTGCGGAATCCGCTGCCGTTCGATATGCCCACTCCCAAGCCGCTGATTCCTCCGCCGTGGAAAGTGGAGATCATTGCTTCGGACATCAATTATTCGGCGCTGCTCACGGCCCAGCAGGGCATCTACACCGAATCGCAAATGGAAACGGTGGACTACACGTGCCGCCTGCGCTACTTCGATAAAGTCGGCGATAAATATTCCGTGAAACCAGCCCTGAAGAGTCTGGTCCAGTTCGACTTCCATAATCTGAAGACCGAATATTTGCCGCAACGCAACGACGCCATTTTTTGCCGCAACGTGATGATCTATTTCGACGAAGCCGAACAAAAGCGCCTCATTGAAAAATTCCATCGTTGCTTGAATCCAGATGGGTATCTATTCGTCGGCCACGCTGAGAGCCTGTTCGGCCTCACGACCCGATATCACATGATTCACCAGAACAACGCGACTGTGTATCAGCGCATCGAGGCCGCGCAGTGAACTTCATCCCCGACGATCGAGCCTCGGAGCTTCGCGATCTCTTTTTTGAGAGCGCCGAAGAAATTCTACAGGCATTGAACGATGCCGGGCTCGCGCTCGAGGAGCATCCCAGCGACAAGGAGAGCCTGCGCAGTGTGCGCCGCGCCGTGCACACCCTGAAAGGCGACTCCGCGGCCTGCGGCTATCGCGAGCTCAGCGAACTCGCCCACGAATTGGAAGATGTGCTGACTCCCGATTTGGCGAAACAACACGCCGGACTCATCGCGGAAGTCGTTCTCACCGCGGCCGACACGTTCCACGAAATGCTGGCGGCCTATCGCAATAATCTGCAGCCTCCTGCCGGCGGGTCGTTGCGCGAACATATTCAGCGCCTTCTGCGTAAGCCGCCGGTCGCGCTTGCGGAAAAAGCTACCCCGGAGTCCGCCGCGACCTTCAGTTGGACAGAATACGAGCGGCTGCTTATCGCCGAATCTTTCCGGCGTGGCGAGACTGTCTATCACGTCGCGCTGCATCTCGCGACGGATTCGCTTTTGCCCGCGGCTGGTTATGAACTGGCCAAAAAGGCTCTCGAACGAGCGGGCAAAATTCTCGCGATCCGCCCAGAGAACAGCGCGGACGTCATCAACGGTGGCCTGATAGAAGCCGCACTTTCCAGCACCAAACCACCCGACTGGATTCGCAAACGCTGTCAGGTGCCTTCCGTAGTGGCGCAGATCTCAGTGGATCGCGTTCCGCTGATGGAGACGGCTCCGCGCGACGTGCTTGAAATCCTGGTCGAATCCGAAGCGGCCGCCGTTTCCGCTGGGATTCCCGGAGAATTCACGGATCTCGACGAATCTCACGACGATGATTCGCACCCTGTCGCCGCACTTGGCGGGTTGGCCCACGCCGTGGCCGAGAATACTCTCCGCGTTGACGCCAGCCGCATCGATACGGTCATGAACCTGGTTGGCGAGCTCATCATCGGGAAATCTATGCTTCAGCGCACGATCACGGAATTCGAGCGGCGCTTCCCGAAGGACTCGCTCCGCGGAAAATTCTCGGACGCGCTGGCTTTCCAGTCGCGCATCCTGAACGAGCTGCAAAAATCCGTGATGAAAATCCGCATGGTGCCGGTCGAACAGCTCTTTCGGCGATTCCCGCGCATCGTGCGCGACGTAGCCAAACAGCGCAATAAGGAAATCTCGCTCGAAATCGCCGGCCAAAACACCGACCTCGATAAAAGCATTTTGGACGCGCTCGCCGAACCTCTGGCGCACCTGATTCGCAACGCAGCCGATCATGGAATCGAGTCTTCCAGCGAACGCGCTGCGGCCGGCAAGCCTAGCCACGGCACTGTTCGTCTCGACGCCTACCACGAGGGCGATCAAGTAGTCATCGAAGTCTCCGACGATGGCCGCGGCATCGAACGCGAAAAGATTATCCGGCGTGCCATTGAGCGTGGCATCCTGAAGCCCGACGAAATCATCCGGATGAACGACGCAGAAATACACCACCTGATCTTCACTCCCGGTTTCAGCACAGCTAACGAAGTGACGGAAATTTCCGGGCGCGGCGTAGGTCTCGACGTCGTGAAATCAGCGCTGGACGCTCTCAAAGGCTCGATCGAAATTGAAACGGAAGCGGGAAAAGGGACCACGTTCCGGCTGGTCGTGCCGCTCACCCTAGCGAGCATTCAAGCGCTCCTGTTCTACGTTGGCGGCCGCCTCTACGCCGTCCCGATCGCTTCCGTCGTCGAAATCAACCGTATCACCGAGGACGACATACATCGCGTGGACGACCACGAGGTCTTTCAACTGCGCCAGCAGGTGCTCACACTCGTGCGCCTGGAGCGGCTCGAATCCCAGCAGCCCTCGCTGCGCAGCAAACGCATTTTCGTCGTGATCATCGGCGCGGGCAGCCGCCGTTTTGGATTGGCCGTGGACAGCCTCATGGGCGAAGAAGAACTGGTCATCAAGGCGCTGGAAGATCAATTGGTCACCTCTCCCTTGGTGAGTGGCGCTTCGATCCTGGGAGATGGCACGGTGGTTTTGATCCTGAACGTTCCTGCCGTGATTTCGCACCTTGCACGGATTCCCGCAGTGGGAGCCACCGCATGAGCGAAAAGATCCGCGTTCTCGTTGTGGATGACTCGGCGCTGATGCGGAAACTCATCCCGCAAGTGCTGCAACGCGACCCTTCTATCGAAGTCGTGGGCACGGCCATGGACGGAGCCATCGGCCTCAAAAAAATCACGGAGTTGCACCCCCAGGTCGTCACGCTCGACCTGGACATGCCGCGCATGGATGGCATCGAGATGTTGCGCCAGATCACCCGCCAGCACCGCGCTCCGGTGATCGTCTTCAGCGCGCAAACCGAGCGCGGCGCCTCCATCACGCTAAAGGCTCTTGCTCTCGGAGCTTTCGATTTCGTCACCAAACCGCCGGACGCAGCCTCGGGCCGCATCGAACAAATCGCTGCGGAGCTAGCCTTGAAAATCAAGGTCGCCGCCTCTTCCGGCGCTCCGAAAATGATCATCACCATGCCGGCGGCCAGGCGCAAAGATCGGCGCCGCAGTTCGATGCCGCACTGGCCATCCTCCATCGTCGCGATCGGCGTCTCCACCGGGGGCCCGAATGCGCTGCAATATTTGTTCTCGCAGTTACCCGAAGATTTCCCGGGTTGCATCCTGGTGGTGCAACACATGCCCGAAGGCTTTACCGAGATGTTCGCGCATCGCCTCGACGAATCGTCCGCAATCGAAGTGAAAGAAGCACAGTCGGGAGATCTGCTGCTGGCTGGCCGCGCGCTCATCTGCCCGGGCAATCGGCACATGAAGGTTCGCAGGATGGAGCATGGCAACGTGGCAATTCTGGTGGACCAGCCGCGCGTGAACGGCCACAGGCCGTCGGTTGACGTTCTGTTCCACTCGGTCGCGCAGGAATTCGGCGCTTCCGCGGTCGGCGTACTAATGACCGGAATGGGCGACGACGGCGCCGCCGGCATGGGCGCCATCCAGTCCGCCGGCGGAATCACGATCGCGCAAAGTCCAGACACGTGCGTCGTAGACAGCATGCCGCGTTCCGCAATCGAACGTGGCTTCGCCGGACGCGTGGTGTCGCTTTCCAGTCTTTCCAGCGTTTTGCAGGCAAAGTGCGCTCCGCAGCGGCGTCCAGCAGATCCCGGCGCCGAATATTCCACCGCGGAGACCGTTCCCGGTGAGCCAGGGTTACGAAGGAGATCGTCATGAAACAGTTTGAAGCACTGACGCGGAAGAAGGACAGCCAGGCCGTGCGCTACTTGATCGTGGACGATTCCGTCTTCGCTCGAAAGAGCCTCGCCAAAATGGTGGAATCGTTTGGCGGCCACGTCGTGGGAGAAGCCGGCGATGGATGCACCGCCATCACCGAATACGCCAAAACCTCGCCCGATTTGGTGCTGATGGACATCACCATGCCGCAAATGGAGGGCATCGAAGCAGTCGAGCGCATCGTGCAGGAGCATCCCGACGCTCGCATCGTGATGGTCTCCTCGGTCGGCTATCAGGACAACATCCTGGCCGCGCTGCAGAAAGGCGCGCGCCATTTCGTGCAGAAGCCGGTGAAGCCTGACGCGCTCTACGAAATCATTCGTTACGTGCTGAACGACGACGGCGTCACCGCACCCGTGGGCGCCGGGGAGAGTTCTCGATGAGGATGGACCTGATCCAACCGTTTATCGGCTCACTCGACGCGGTACTGGCCGAAATGATGAACGTTCCGGCAAAGATCGTGGATCTTACGATGGAAGAAGATGGCTATCGCCGTAAGGGCACCGCGGCATCTGTCTGTTTCAAAGGACAAATCGAAGGACGCGTCATCCTCGATATGGAGCCTCGCGCCGCTGCTCAGGTCGCAAGTTTCCTCGCGGGCGGCGAAGTGGATCCGTCCGAATCCATCGTTCCCGAAACCGTCTGCGAGCTCGCGAACATGGTGATCGGAAACGCTGTCACGCAGCTTAACGATGCGGGCTTTCAGTTCAAGGTTCTGCCGCCGGAAATTCTGTCACTCGAACAATGCGAAAAAGCCGGGCAGGATTCAGAAGCGACAATTCTCTGTTTCGAGACTCCCAGCGGCAACGTCCATCTCAACATCGCGATGCAGTACTTGCAACGACGAAGCGGAGAACGTACGCCGGTCAGCGCTCACTAAATGAATGGCAGGCGTAAGCGCTAAAGCTGCTACTGGCGCAGCCCCGGCCTGCGGTACTCCACTCCATGCCGGAACAAACCAGCCTTGGGCATTTCTTCGCAGTAAACCACTTTCGCCGGAAGAAATATATTGGCCGCCTCCGGTGAATACGGCACAGCCACATTGATCTCGGTCCCCGATTCATATCGGCGCTTGCTTCGGTAGCACATCCCCACGGGAGAAATATCCTCGCAGACGGCCAGCTCGTCATCCTCGTTGGCTTGACGGATGCACGCCGTCAGCCGCGTCTTCATTCGCAGGCGCTGCCGTTCGCGCTGTTCGCCGCTGGCCGGGACTTCCCCTGCCGGAGGCTGCGCGCGGCGGCCGCGCGCTACTCGCGACGAAAGTTTCTTGTCATCCTCGTGCGGGGCTTGTGTCCAGATGCTCGGTACGCCGCAAATCTTGCAATGGCGGGCAATTCCGCGCGTCGTCTCGAAACCGCGCAACTCCAGCTCGTTCAGGTAAACGACTTCTCGTCCACGGCAGTACGTACATTCCAGCAGCATCCGCGCGACGGCTTCTTCCGATTCGGCAATCGGAGGAAATTCGATGCCCCAGAGATCGCTCTCCGGCGTCAAAATCTCGATGCCGTAGATGTAGCCCTCTTTTTGCCGCCCGAATTGCCCGACGACCCGCGCCTTGCTCTGCCGATGCGCCTCGCTGGCAGCTTTCCGTTTGATCTCGATGTGCTGATCGGGCCGCAGATCGCGATCCAGCAGGATCACCGCGCCGGTGCGGTTGATTTGCATCGTCCGCGAGGGCTCTGCAAACTCCTGCCCGTTGGTGTCCGTGCCGGAAACTTGCAGCAGCAATATCAGCGAAACGCGATCACTCCGACGTTGTGCCGCACTCGCCATGCGATTCCTCCTGGAACGGGCCCTTTGCCGGCAGCCAAGATATCACACTGGCCTCGCTGATTCGCCTCCGGCACCGACGACGCTCTTCGACCATTCCCGTCATTTTAACTGGGTTATCATAATCGCGCATTTGATCTCCGGAAAAATCCGCGCGGGTTACTGGGAGGGATTTTGCTCTCTTTCGCGAGCGCCTTTTTGCGGCGGCTCACGTTTGGCGCCAATGCCCGCATCACGGTTGGCGTGGCGCTATTCTGCTTTTTGCTCGTCCCTGCCGCGCAAGCGCAAAAAGCTCGCGTCGCGGGCGTCGTGCGTGATTCGAGTGGCGCCTCCATTGCGGCCGCTCACGTAGAGCTTCGCGCGAATTCATTTGCGGCTTCCGCGATCACGGACGCCGCCGGAGCCTTTGCCTTCGACAATGTTCCGGAATCCTCCGGAACACTCGTCGTCACCGCTAACGGTTTTCAACCGGTTACTGTGCCGTGGACTTCATCCGCGGGATCCCCCGCGCAAGTCGAAATCACGCTCAACACTTCCCCGCTAAATCAACAGGTCGAAGTCACCGCCAATCGCGCGGCGACGCTGACCACGGACGTTCCAGTCAGCGATGTGCAACTCACGCGCGAAGACCTGCAACAGACTCCCGCGCTCACGCTGGATGATCACCTGCGTCAAGTCCCTGGATTCAGCCTGTACCGCCGCTCTAGCAGCCGTACCGCAAATCCCACCACGCAAGGAGTCTCGCTGCGCGGCCTTGGTGCGAACGGCGCCAGCCGCGCGCTCGTGCTCCAGGATGGAATTCCGCTGAATGATCCCTTTGGCGGATGGGTGTACTGGGATCGAGTTCCGGCTGAATCTATCGCAGACCTCGAGATCGCGCAGGAGGGCGCCTCTAGCCTCTACGGCAGCGACGCGCTTGGCGGCGTCGTTCAATTTGTCTCACGCCCCGCTGAACCCGCAGGAATCTCGCTGGAAACTTCCTACGGCAATCAGACCACTCCCGATCTTTCGCTGTGGGCCGGCGGCCAAAAGGGAAAGTGGGAATCCACATTTGCCGGCGAAGTCTTTAACACGGACGGTTACGTCCTTGTGCCGGAAGCCGATCGCGGCCCGGTGGACACTAAGGCTGATTCCGAGCATGGCACCGCCGATTTAATGGTCGGCCGCAAGATCGGTGAAAAAAGCGAGATCTTCGCGCGCGGATGGTATCTCGATGAAACTCGCGGCAACGGCACTGTGCTGCAAAGAAACGACACTAAACTGGGCCAGGGCGCACTCGGCGCGAATCTGGATCTTGGCGATTACGGCGCGCTCACGTTGCGCTTCTACGGCGATGTGCAGACGTACCACCAGACCTTTTCTTCGGTCACTTCCGTCGTATCACAACGCGACACCGAAACACTGACTGATTTGCAGACGGTGCCCGCGCAAGGCGTAGGCGGTTCGGCGCTGTGGTCGCGACAATTGGGAAAGCATCAATCCCTCGTCGCCGGCTTTGATGACCACGAAGAAATTGGCGCAAGCCACGACGTCCTTTTCACGAAGGGCACGCCGTCCGCCGACCAATCCTCGGGAGGGCGCCAGCGCACACTCGGCATTTTCGGCGAGGACTTGATCCAGATCACGCCGCGCTGGCTTCTGTCCCTAAGTGCGCGCGTGGATCACTGGAGCAATTTCGACGCGTCCATCGTGCACATCCCGCTTTCCACCGGCATTCCCGCCGTCACCCCTTTTGCGGATCGCTCCCAGAATGCTTTCAGCCCGCGAGCGACGCTGCGACATCAAGTCAACTCAAATATTTCCTGGGACGCTTCCGTCTATCGCGCGTTTCGCGCACCGAGCCTCAACGAACTTTACAGGTCATTCCGCCAAGGCAACACCACCACGCAGTCTAACGCAGACTTGACGGCGGAACATCTGACGGGTGGAGACGCGGGAATATCTGCGTACGGGTTCAACCGCCGCCTGGAGGTTCGCGGTACATTTTTCTATAACCAGATCATCGACCCCGTGGCCAATGTGACCTGCCAGCCGCCTCCCAACGCGTTACCAGGTTGCCCGGCCCCGGTACCCAATGTGATCGCGCGCATCCGCGAGAATCTCGGCCGCATCAGCGCTCCGGGGTTCGACGCCGGTGCCACCGTGCATTTCACGCGCAATTTAGATCTATCTGCCGGCTATCAGTTCGTGAATTCCAGGGTCGTGAGTTTTCCTGCTGCGGCCAGTACCAGTGAAAGCTTGGTGGGTCTGTGGGTGGCGCAGGTCCCTCACAACGTATTTACCTTCCAGGCGCGCTATTCGAATCCCAGGATTCTCTTCGTCTCCGTTGACGGACGATTCGTCGGGAAGCAATTCGATGATGATCAAAATCAGTTCCCGCTTGGCAATTTCTTTGTGCTGGACGCGCTCGCTTCGCGCTCCATCGGCGCAGGCGTGGAATTGTTTGCAGCCGCCGAGAACTTGTTCAACGAAAAATACGCCACCGCCGCGACGCCTGTCCCGCAGCTGGGCCTGCCAATCGCAGCGCGCATCGGCCTGCGCTATCAATTTCCGAAACGATAGGTTCGATGAAATCTACAAGGCGGGCTTGCTGGCGCTGTGCTTCCGGCTTCAGCGCGTAATAAGAGCGGGCGGCGGATATTCCGGCAGCTTGGCGTTCTTGCTGTCGGTTCGCTTCACTTCCAACTCATCGAACAAAATTGAAGGGCTGATCACGGTCGTCGGCACCGCGCCTTCACGGTTGCTCACTAACGGATCATTCCCCGCCGCCACCAAATCGTTGCGCAACGTGCGCGTATCCAACTCATCGAACACCGCGCCGCGCACCATTTCTTCGTGGCCATCGTTCACGTACACTCGATACAGCAACCGCGGATTATTTCCGACCAGAGTTTCCGCGTAGTAGCCGTACGGTTTGTTTTCTTGCTTGCACATCTCAATCAGCTTTTTCTTCAGCTCGTCGGGCGAGCTCGTTTCCTTCGCCTGCAGCATCAGTATCCCGATGCTTGGCGAAGGCGCTTGACCCGGCGCCGCGCGGCCGTGGCCGTTGGAATCGCTAAAATCGCGAATGGGCTCGCGGCCCAACAGGTAATCCATCAGCATCCCATCCTTGATCACCGGAAGCGGCGCCACCCGCACGCCCTCTTCATCAATCTCGTAGCTTCCCACCAGAGTCTTTCCCTGGAAGGTCTTGATCGTGGGGTCATCCACCACCGTCAAAAATGCCGGCAGCACGCGGCCTTTGTAGTTCGAAGAAAATTCACCCACCGTGCGCGCCGAAGCACCGGGCTTCGGACGAATTCCCAGCACGTTTTCGCCGATCATGGAATCCAGAATGTCGCTCGCGGCGTCGTTCGAAAAAAGTACGGGCCCTCGGTAATCCTCTTCGACCATCGGAGCCTCGCGCAGCGTCTTCAGCGTCTGCAGCATTTTCGTAGTATCCGCCAGCAATTTCTCCTGCGACGGCAATTCGCCCGCCGTACTAGCCACGTAATATGGCGATCGGCCGAGTTCCATCCCGTCATCCGCCTGCGTCTGCGCGGAAAGATTAAGCGAGTAGACCGCATACCCTTGCCTCGTGCTGGTCCCCTCCGTGTTCACGAAATATTGGTTCACCGCGCGAAATCGCACAAGCGCATCGAGCGACTCGATTTTCGCGTCGCTGCGATAAAGGTTCGTCGCCTTTTCGATCTCCTCTGTCCACGGTTCAGGACGGAAATCGAGGTGGACCATCGGCCCGATCATTTTTAGCGCCGGCGCTCGCGCGAAATCATCGAACGGCTGATCGGCGGTGTATTGGCTCAGCAAGGCCTTTTTGGACGCCAGCGCTTCGCTGGCAATCTTGTAAGCGCGATCGGTGGCAATCCACAATTCCCGCCGCAGCGCAATCGAATCGTTATCGAGCGGCGCGAAACCCGCCACGCCGGTCCCCGGACCGTAATAGCTATCCTGCTTGTAGTCGCCCACTCGCACGACCACCCGGAGGCTCCGCGCGTGCACGCGTTGCTCTTGACGCAATGCGCCAAAAGTCGCCTCCGCGTCGAATTGATCCACGTCCGACACGCGGTATTCGATGTAATACGGCGCAGCAACATTCTCCATTTTGAGCTGCGACTTCGAACGATCGAGTTCTTCGCGCATCGCCTTCAAAATGGGATCCGCAGAGGCTGCACTGGGCTGATCGGATGCCGTCGCGGATTTCTCCTGTGCGCGCAACGGCGCTTCCCCGCCGACAAACGTCGCGACGAAAGCGGCAGCTAGCAGCGAAGCAAGAAACGGATGGCTCAACGCACTGCGCACGGTCGCGCTCATGGTTTCGCTCCCGATGCTGCCGGCGTGCTGGCTGTCGCATGTGATGGCTCCGATTCAAATCCCGGCGGCGGCAGAATGGGAGGCCGCTCTGTGCCACGACGGCGCTTCTGCACTTCAATCTCGGAAAAAAGCATCGCAGGAGCCGCGGCAGCTACCGGCACTTGCCCTGATTCCGCGCCGCACACTCCGTTAAAAACCTTCAGAGTGTCTCCCGTCAGAATGATGTTGTTGAGCGACAGCAGCGGCGTGCCCACAATGTCCACTCCGCGCACCAGTTCATCCGGACGCCCATCCGCATACACGCGATAGACCATCACCGGGATCACTTGAAACGCCTGCGGCGACGCGCGCTGCGTCAGCGTGAATCCCCCCTGAATGTCGTCGAAGTACAATCCGTACGGTTTCCCTTGCTTCTTGATTTCCTCGATGAACTTTTCTCGCAGATCCGCGTCCTTCACCGTCTTAGTGGACGTCACGATCAGGTTTCCTTGCCGTCCCGTCGGCATCAGTCCCGGCTGCCGGCGCCCGTGCCCATTCGATTGGCTGAAATTCTTGATGGGCATGCGCGACATCAGAAAATTCCTAAGCACTCCATTTTCCACCGCATCCACCCGCTCTGCAGGAACGCCCTCATCGTCATAATCGTAATGCCCCGCAAGTTCCACTCCGTTCAATTCCTTCAAAGTGGGGTCGTCCGTGACGCTCAAAAACGCCGGCAGCACCAGCTGATTCACTTTCTTCGTGAATGTTTGCCCCTCGTTTTCGTCGCGCTGCCGGTGCCCTTCCAACCTGTGCCCCAACACTTCGTGGAAGAACACCGCTGCCGCGCGCCCGGAAAGCATCGCGGGGCCCGCGTACGGCTCCGCAGCGGGAGCAGCGCGCAGCGCCTTCAGATCCGCCGCCATTTTCTCGACTTTCCCCGTGATCTCCGCGGTCGGAGGAAGCTGCTCCGCCGTCGCGGCTTGAAACGACTCCACGCGAAGCAATTCCATTCCATCGTCGGCGCGAGTTTCGGCTTGAATGATCAGCCGCGCAATCGCGCTGGGGCGAATCAGCGCAGTCCCTTCGCTCGTCGCCAGATACGACCGGTCGGCCGAAACCGTGAACGACACGAACGACGAGTACACCTCGGGATACTTCAGGAATTCCGCCGAAATCGCGCGCGCTTTTTCTTCCCAGGCTTTCTGACTGAAAGCATCAGGCAACTGCTTCGCGCTCAGATGCTCCTGAGGCGCTTCCTTCGAAAAGTCCGGAGACTTGTCTTCCTCTTCCGATTGCACTGCGTTGCTGGTCTTCACCTTCAGAAAAGCTGCGGAAGCCTGTTCGTACTCATGATCGGTCAATTGCCACAACACCCGAGCAATCGCGTTGGTGTCGTCATCCAGCGGAAGCATGCCAGACATAATTCCCGACCCGCGGCTCTGATTGTGCGTATTGTCCAGCGCCACGGAGCCCACGCGCATCATCACATCCGCTTCGCGGCGGCGCGCACTCGTCGAGAAAATCACGGCGCCGTTCGACGCCACGACCACAGTGCCGTTCGAGTCCGTGACTGCGTAACTCAGGTAATAGGGCGCCGGGTCGGTCTTCGCCAAAGACGTCGTCGCCCGCTGCAGTTCCCGCTGCATAGTCGTCAGCAACGCGTTTTCGGGCGCGCTTGCTGAAAACACACCGAGCGGAATCGCGCAGATTATCGCCACGAACACAAAGCATGAGAGGACACACGAAGGGTTTCGTCGCATTGGCTGGGTTAGCTCTCTTTTTAAGCTATCAAATCTAACACACGCACCGGGCGCCCGCGACAAATCCCAAGCAGCAGCACATCATATAAATAAACAGCCTGATTTCGGTGCCCTCAAAGCGTTTGGAATGGGAACTTCGCCCTCATTTTTCACACAATCGGATTCCCATTAGTCGGTAAGCTGTAACCGGAGAGAGTTCGCACTGGAGCCATGGCCAAACTCAACTTTTTAGTTTCGATCCCGACGGACGACAACGATTACCAGCAGGAGCAGGCGTCCGCGGCGAAGGAAGCGGCGCAACGGCTCGGCGTGAACGTTAAAGTCGTTCAGGCCGATAACGACGCCATCAAGCAAAGCGATCAGATCCTGAAGGCCATCCAAAGCCCGGGCGACGACCGGCCCAACGCGATTCTCTTTGAACCGCTGGGCGCCACCGCTCTGCCGCAGGTCGCACGAGCCGCTGCCGCCGCCGGCATCGGCTGGGTGGTTCTCAATCGCGACGCCGATTATCTGCCCGAACTTCGCCGCGCCAATCGTGCGCCGGCATTTTCAGTAAGCTCTGACCACCTCGAAATCGGCCGCATCCAAGGCCTGCAGTTCGCGGCCCTTCTGCCGCAAGGCGGTTCCGCGCTCTACGTGCAAGGCCCTTCAGAAAATTCCGCCGCGAAAGATCGCACGATCGGCATGCAACAGACCAAACCGGCCAACATCAAGATTCACATGCTGAAAGGCCAGTGGACCGAAGAAAGTTCGTACAAAGCTGTGGCTTCGTGGGTGCGTTTACCGACTTCCAGGAAGCAAGATATTGATCTGGTTGGCGCGCAGGACGATTCCATGGCCATCGGCGCCCGGAAAGCGCTCCAAGAGCAAACTGACGAGGCTGTGCGGGCCAAGTGGCTTAGCGCCCGCTTCACCGGCTGCGACGGGCTGCCGAACACGGGCCAGGAATACGTGCGCAGTGGCCTGCTGGCGGCAACGGTGATTGTTCCGCCGAACACCAAGCTTGCCATCGAAATGCTCGTCGCTGCGATCCAGCAACGTAAGACGCCAACAGAATTGGCGTTGACCGTCCCAGTCTCGTTTCCAACGATAGACGAGCTAGTCGGAGCCTTGGCGAAAAAGCCATAGCCGCACGCGAGAAACGGTTGGATGCGAGACGAACCGGACCTCCAGAAGGAACTGCGGGGATCGGACATTGGTAGCGGTACCGGGAATCGAACCCGGGTTTCCAGATTGAGAATCTGGCGTGCTAACCCCTGCACCATACCGCCACGGCGGGAAGGCAAACGTCGTCTCGCCGCTTTCGCAGCGCTACTCCGGAGATTCTTCGCGTACGAATTGTAACATTGCAGACGAGAACAGGGAAAGTGCGGCTGCGCCATTCACCGGCGAAGAGCCCGATGCATCCTGCGCGAGATTGCCACAACAAAAAAGGCGTCCCAATTTCTTGGGACGCCTTCCCTGCGCAAAACTAATCAATCGTTCTTACACGAAGCCCTCAGCGAGTAAGGCGGTCGTCCGCCTCCTCGCCAGGAGCCTAAGGTATGTAGTAGCGGAACGAGGTGAACCACATCGGCTCGGACGCGGCCGGCTGCCCGCTGACTCCGAAACCAGTCGTGGACGACGCATTGCCTACGCCTCTCCAAGTGTTGCGTTGCACGTAGGAATACTGCATCCCGTACTGAATGGTGCCTTTGGGACCCTTGTAGAAGCGGTACCAGAAGCCCAGAGTACCCTCGATAATGTTGCGCGTGTCGCCCGTGCAGTTTGAGAGTCCTCCCGGAATGTACCCTGAGCCTGCCGCGGTGCCCACCGGAGTCGTTGTGGTGGGTGCAGTTTCAATCCAGCAACCGGCGTTGCTGAACAACGGGTTTCCATAACCCTCCGCCTTGCCCGCCGCGGTTGTGTAGGACGCGCGAGAGACATATTCGCCGCCCACATTCATATAGATATCGAGCTTCGGCGTCGGGTGCAACTGCAGAGTGCCAAGGCCCTGATAGTTGTGGAGCAATGCTATGGTGCCGTCGGGACGAATGGTGGCATCCGCCAACGTGGCGGTGCCATACCGTCCAACCCCGTCGCCACCGAGGAAGTGGACGCCGAGATCAACGCGCTTCGCGAACAAACTCCATCGCGCGTTTGCCCCGACGCCGCCGCCGGTGCGCGAGTTATTGAACGCCCCGACCCCGGAAGGAGCCGTCGACCCGTCAATTGGGCACGGACTGGTTGCTGAAATTCCGACCACGCATGGGAAGATACGATCGCGGAACTGGCTCACGATGCCGAAAACCTCATAGTGCCCAAATCCGGGCTCCAACGCTGCCTTGAAGATCAGGTCGGGAGCAGGATTGTAAGAGTAGTTGCCCAGCGGGTTGTAGAGACCGCCACCAGCGCCTGCTTGGCCAAGGAGGAAGTTCGTAAAGGTGGTCGTGGTGCCGCCGACAGTCGCCGTGCAAGGCCCGACCGGACAGGTAGCGGACGTGGGAACGAGCACGGTGGTCGCGCCGCTGGTGCTGGTCCCGGTTGGGTTGCCGTGAACCGTGAACAACGTCTGGGGCTGTTCAACCGAGAAGCCGAGGAACAGCTTGTTGTCGAAAAGGCTCTGCGTAAAGCGCATCCCATATTGCCGAGTCCAGCTGAACCCAACGGTATATTGAGGGTCAATGGTCATCGGAAGATTTTCCGTGCGATTGTCGAGTCCTTTGGCGGTCTCCGTGACCAAGCTCCACATCTGTCCGCCGGTGATCGTGAACCCGCTGTCGAACTTCGCCTGCGCCCAGAATTGGCGTTGCCGCATCGTGTAGCTGTTGCTCTCGTTGTCGTTGGAAGTGGTACCGGCAGAGAGGAAGTCCGTCTCGTAATATCCGCCGATCTTGACGTTATCGAGCTTGCCTTCAGCCAACAAGCTGATGCGGGATTGACGGCCGCTTGCGTTGAACTCCGATACGTTGCTCGCCGAGGTTCCGGGAAGCGGAACGGAGTTAAAGGGAGTATTGATGTCGGCACTGAGCGCCTTGCCGCGCCACACCGTTTCAGCCGCGAAGAACCCGCCTGGCGTCAGCGTGATTCCCTTGATGTGAATCGCCACGGGGTTCTCAGCGCTGGCAGCCTGCCCGTCGGAGGTACCAAAAGTCACCATCTTCGGTTTGCCGTTGGGACCCGCCGTGCCGTTGGAGTTCGGCACGCGGCTATCCGGTGCGGGCTGATAGGAAGAGTCGTGCGCAGCTTCTGACGCCTTTACTTCCAAATCCATCGCCTCGATCCGTTCCTGCTGTTCCTTCATTTGTTCGTTCTGCAAGGCAATCTGCCTCGATTGCGCCTCGATAAGATCGCGAAGTTGCTGCAGTTCGTTTTCAAGACCGGAGGTCGCCGCCTTTGCTGGCGCGGCAGTACTCGACGAAGTCGACGCCGTCGCTGTCTTGTCGGCGGTTGTGTCCGCCGGCTTGTCAGCCGTCTTGTCGGAGCCGGCGGTCGCATTGCTCGCCTTAGCCGCTGAACTGTCCTTATCACCATCAGCCGGTGAATTCGCCCGCGCCATTGCTGGCGTCGCGGCGAGCCCAAGGGCCAACACATATGCCACGAATGCTCGCATCCCTTCCTCCTTAAGTTGACTGCCAAGCTGTCGAGATATATCGGATGACCGAAACCCTGGACAATCCCCCGCGGAACCACGAATCGCCAGCCGGCGAATCGGAGCTCGCAACTGATAATCGTTGGTTCGGAAACCTTTTGACCACGCCACAGTTACGACATGCGGCTTACCGCGTTGCACTTACTTCTGAAATGACGAAATTCTAGAAAGATAGCCACACGCCCATACCGGACCCGGGTGCCGCTTTACATGCACACAAGTCGCGGAGGTGGCACGTTAAGCGGCTTATTTGAATCTCCTGTGACAGCTATGTTAATTGTGCGTTACCACGAGAGGAACCCACTCACGCGGGTTTTCCAGTGCAGTTGCGTTCGAGGCGGGAATCCTAGCAGGCCACTTCCTTGCGCGCGTCCCCCTCCACAGGCGCGGGCCGGATTCGCCGGAATTGCCTGGCGCTGAAAAAACGGTGCCGGCAGGGGTCACAACGGTAGGCGGGAAATCCGAGCCAGCGCTTCACCGTAATCATCGTTCCGGCTTCCACGCGCTCGCGAGAGATGTGTTCAAGGTCGAAGTTTCCGCAGCGGGGACAATGCGCGTAACCCTCGAAGATAGCCGCCACGCGCCAACCGTAGAACCGGTGGTCGCAGGTGTGGCACCGCCAGGGCCGGAGGCCCACCGTGCTGAATACGAAATCGCGCGCGCCCCCGCGGTGTGATCGAAAACAATTCACGCTGCGGCACTGAGGACAAATCATTGTCACCCCGTGACTCAGGGGCGCAGAATACCGAAAACCGTGTGATCGGGCAAGGCGGTCGAATGTTCCGCTTTGGGGCACGCAGCGCCCGGTCAGTGTAGAATACCCAGCGAAAGGAACTTGAATGCCGGTTTACACATCCGAGCACGCGCGCGCTGGGATTGACGCCAGGCTTCCAACGCTGGAAACCTGGCCTAACCATTTTCCCGGCTACGTGATCACCACGCGCTATCCCGAATACACGTCCGTCTGCCCGAAGACCGGCCTGCCCGATTACGGCACCATCACAATTGAATACGAGCCGCGAAAACTGTGCCTGGAACTGAAGTCTCTGAAGATGTACCTGCTCGCGTACCGCAGCCTGGGAATTTTCTACGAAAATGCCGTCAACCGTATGTTGCGCGACTTCGTCGCGGCCACCAAACCTGCGTGGTTTCGCGTCACGGGAGAATTCACGCCGCGCGGCGGTTTGACGACGACCGTCGTGGCCGAATGGACGCGCACAAAGAGTAACCTCGCGCGCCATCGGAGATAGACTTCCCGCGGCGCCTCAGCCATAATTTCGCCCGTAACACGCGGCCGACGCCGCATCCAAGGAGGCTCAATGAGTTTGACCCCTCAAACTCCTAGCGAAGAAACAACGATCGTGGAAACGTCCACGATACCGCGCTGGGTCACAATACTCTTCGTCATCGCATTCGTGCTTGTCGCGTATTTGCTCTACGCCGGCTACACCGAACGCCAGGCAGCGCAAAAAGGGCTCGCCGACGCCGACAAGAAGACGCAGGCTCTCGCCGCTGAACTCGATAAAACAAATTTCCGGATCGCCGACCTCAAGGGCCAGCTGGATGTGACCTCTCAAAAACTCGGTCTCACTCAGGACGAGCTCGCGCGCGCCCGCAGCCTCGCGCAATCCATCAAGAAAGACCAGCAGAAGAGCGACCAGCAACTGCGCGCCCAGATCGGCGAAGTGCAGGCCGATACCGCCACGAAATTTGGACAGGTCACTACCGACCTCAACGGCACCAAGACCGAGGCGGACGCCACGAAAGCGGACCTCGACGCTACCAAGGGCAAATTGCAAAGCACCATCGGCGACTTGGGGGTGCAAAGCGGCTTGATTGCTCGCAATCACGATGAAGTCGAAGAGCTGAAGCGGCTCGGCGAGCGCGACATTTACGAGTTCGACCTCAACAAGTCCAACAAGGGACCCGCGCATGTGGGCCCCATCCAGTTGGTCCTGCGCAAGGTGGACACCAAGCATTACCGTTACACCATGAACGTGGTCGCCGACGACAAGAGCATCGAGAAAAAAGACAAGACCGTCGGTGAGCCGGTTCAGTTCTACGTTCACGGCGCCCGCGCGCCCTACGAAATCGTGGTATTCGATCTGAACAAGAACGAAGCCAAGGGATATTTGAGCACGCCGAAATCGGCCAATTCGGCCCCGCCGGCGAGTCCCAAGCCCGGCAATTAATTGCGCGTCCTTTTTGCGAAGAGCCGCGAACGCGCGGTCGCTTAAGGCGTTTTATTGCGCAGAAGAGTTCGCGCTTCGCGGGCCCTTACGAGCTAACCGTGGTTTCCGGTGCTCGCTAAACGAAATCCTCGGCGGTCACATTGATTCGCACCCCTAACGGATCCAATTCGCTTCCTTCGCGTGGGTTCCTCCTCGTCGCTCTCTTTTTGGTTCTCGTTCCATGTTCACTGCGCGCTCAAAGCCCGGTCGCCCCAGCGCAACAGCCCCTGCGCGTGGCGACGGACATCGTGAAGATCAATGTCAGCGTGATGGGCAATATCGGCGACTTCATCGCGGGACTCGAACAGAAAAACTTTCGCGTCCTCGACAACGGCACCGAGCAGCCGATCACTTTCTTCACGTCCACCGACGCTCCAGCGCAAATCCTAGTGATGGTCGAAACCAGCCCGGCCGTCTACCTGATTCAGAACGAACACCTCACCGCGGCGTTCGCGCTCGTCCAAGGCCTGGCAGCCGACGATCAGGTGGCGCTAGTCACGTATTCCCAGGAGCCGCATGCAGTGCTCGCCTTCACCGCCGACAAGACCGCACTCACCAGCGCGCTCGGACAGCTCCAATACACTGTGGGAATGGGCCAATTGAATTTCTTCGATTCCATTTCGACGGTACTCGATTGGATCGCGCCGCTTCCGGGCAAGAAGGCGTTGGTGCTGCTGACCACGGGTCTCGATTCTTCACCTCCGGCTCGTTGGGATGCCTTGGTACAAAAACTTCGCGCGCAGGATGTGGTGATCTTCCCCGTCGCGCTGGGCGGTTCGCTCCGGCGCCCGCCGCTCGACAAAAAAAAGAAACCCAGCGCCCCTGCGAACGAAAGCGCCCTGAGCTTTCAGGACGCCGACCGGGCGCTCTTTGCACTTGCCGACATGACCGGCGGTAACGCGTTTTTCCCCATGACGCCCAAGGACTTTTTTCCGGTGTATCACGAAATCGCAGCCGCGCTTCGTCATCAATACCTGCTGGGAATCGCTTCGGCGCACGATGGGAAATTTCACCCGCTCAGCGTGCAAGTGCTCGATGACACGGGACAACCGGCTCCGAAAGAAGGCAGAAATTCCATCTACCGGGTTTTCGCGCGCCAAGGCTATCTGGCGCCAGGGCCGTGAGCTCTTCGACTTAACCCGCAGACGAATTAATTCGTATAATCGAGCGACGGTTCGCTGGAATTTTTTACAGTAACTGAGACGAGGTCTAATGACTCGGCGAGATACGAAGTGGTTTGCTGGTCTGTTCGTTGTCTTGATCGCCTCCGCCGCGATGCTTCCGGTGCTGAAAGCACAGAATGCGGGCAGTCCAGCTTCGCAGGCTGCCGCTCCAATGCCGTCCGCTCGCTTCGCCTTTGGCGGAAACGCAGCTCAAATTCCCGCCGACTTCGTTCGGAACCTGATCTTTATGCCGGTGCGCGTAAATGCCAGCCGGACTTTTCTTTTTCAGCTCGATTCGTCTGCGGCCACCTCCTCGATTGATCCGGAGCAAGCGGCGCGACTTGACGTAAAGCTTCATACGGGCAACGCCGGCGCGGACTCGTCGCCCCCCTCCGCTCTCGACGTGTTGCTGGAACTCCCTGGGCTGCGGCTTCCGATGACTTCCCTTCCCGAATTGTCTCGCCAGAAATTTGCCGAGCAGTCCGGACAATCGTCTCTAGGAGTTCTCGGCAAGGATTTCTTCGACCGCGTCGTCATCGAAGTGGACTACGTCCGGCAAACCGTGCAGCTCTACGACCCCAGCGTCTTTACCTATTCCGGCACAGGGAAGAGCTTCCCGCTGTCCTTTGCCGGTGGCCTTCCGTTGCTACGCGCCAAAGCCGAGATCTCGGGGCGCAAAAGCGTGGACGCCGACTTCGTGCTGGACACCGGGCTTGATTCCGCGATCGTCTTCTACAGAGCTTTCACTAACTCCGAACGGATTTCCGCCGCCCACTTCAAGACCGCGCCGGCCTACTATCCCGAAATTGACGACGGCGCGAAAATCCTCCTTGGAAGCCTGAAAGGATTTCAAATCGGCCAGTATGCGGTGGAGACTCCGGTTGCGGTATTTTCTCAGTCCAATTCGAGCGCGACCCAGGACACAAAAATCGCCGGCGCGATCGGCGCCAATTTTCTGCGCCGTTTCACTGTGATTTTCGATTTTCCCCATCAGCGCGTAATTCTCGAACCCAACCTGCAGTTCAATCACACCGCGGACGAGGATATGAGCGGGCTATCTCTGATCGCACAGGGTTCCAATCTGCGAACGTTCGAAGTAGTCCACGTGCAAGCCGGAACGCCTGCTGCCGATGCCGGAATCCAGCCGGGCGACGTGATCGCTGCCGTGGACGACGAGGCCGCCGCCGACCTTACCCTTTCCGCCGTTCGCGACTTGTTTCGCCAAATCGGCCACGAATATAAATTGCTGATTGACCGTAAGGGCCAGTCGCTCACTGTGTCGATCAAAATGCATCGAGTGATCTGAACCCGTTAGCACGAGTGATTTTCGGCATTCTCTGCCGGCGCATCTGCCGAATCATCCGAAATCCGTTGCGGCATTCGACCCGCCTCCCGCAAAGCACGCCGCAGAAGATATTCAATTTGAGCGTTTAAGCTGCGCAACTCATCCGCGGCCCAACGCTCCAGCGCATCATGCGTCGCGCGATCGAGCCGCAGAAGAAATGGTTTGCGCTCCGCCATCTCGCGCCTAGCTGTATAGCGTCCCGGCGTTCACCACCGGCTGCGGGCTGCGCTCCCCACACAGCACCACCAGTAGATTGCTCACCATCGCCGCGCGGCGCTCCGGATCCAGCTCCACCACTTTTCGTTCCGATAGCTGGTCCAAAGCCATTTGCACGATGCTTACGGCTCCCTCCACGATCGTCTGCCGAGCCGCGATGATCGCCGAGGCTTGCTGGCGTTGCAGCATCGCCCCTGCAATTTCTGCGGCATATGCCAGGTGGCTAATGCGCGCTTCCACGACCTGCACTCCCGCCTTCGCGAGCCGGTCTTGAATTTCCTTCTGCAATTCCGCTGCGGTCTCCGCGATATGGCTGCGCAGGCTCATTTGTCCAGCCACATGTGAGTCGTATGCGTACGAAGTGGCCATCGTGCGCAGCGCACTCTCGCTCTGCACCTGCACGAAGTTCTCGTAGCTATCCACCTGGAACACCGCCTCAGCCGTATCCACTACCTGCCACACCACCACGGCCGCGATCTCGATTGGATTGCCATCCAGATCGTTCACCTTCAATTTGTCCGTCTCGAAATTCCGCACGCGCAACGAAATTTTTCGCTTGGTGGTGAACGGGTTCACCCAGCGGAATCCTTGGCTGCGCAACGTTCCGATGTAGGTCCCGAAAAGCTGCAGGACTTGCCCCTCATTCGGGTTCACCACCAACAATCCGCTCAAACAAACGATCTCCACGAGTAACGCAAACGCCGCGACAAGGATCGCACCCAGAGATTGCATCTGAAACGAGCTGATTAACAGCAAGCCCGTCCCGCCAATCGCCACAATCAAGAGCAACAACATCGCACCACCAGGCAGTGAGAAAGCTGGTTTTTCTCGCATCGCAACCCTCCGACCGAATATATCTAAATGATATCATATTGATTCCAATAGTCAAGCGACATCTGAATTGTTTCAATCTGCACATTTTAAAATAGTTACGGCTCAAGCACGAAGAATGAGATCCGCGAATGCGACTCAACAGTACTTGCGAGAGGGAGGTGCATCGCTAAATTTCACTGCGGGAAAACCAGGGTTTGGCTATGGGGACTAGTGTTCGAATTTTTTGACGGTCATCGCCATTTCGTGAAGGCGGGCGTCCACCTTGCAGAAAACCGTGTCAGGCTCGTGTTTCCCGGTCGAAAGCCTCTTGCCCGCGTGGCATCCCGTGAGGATTTCGATTCCCTGCTCGACGGTCGCTACCGGATAGAGGTGGAACTGGCCTTTCGCGACGGCCGCAATCACTTCATCGCGCAACATCAAGTCGTCTACGTTTTCTGCCGGAATCAGCACGCCCTGATTGCCGGTCAGTCCCTTCAATTTGCAAACGTCATAGAAGCCTTCGATTTTCTGATTCACGCCGCCGATAGGCTGTATGTCGCCCTGTTGATTCACCGAGCCGGTCACGGCCAGTTCCTGGCGAATCGGCAGCCCGGATAGCGCCGAAAGAAGCGCGTAGATTTCCGTGGAGCTGGCGCTATCGCCATCTACGCCCGAATACGATTGTTCGAAGCACAGACTGGCCGAGAGAGCCAGCGGCTTGTCCTGGGCAAAGGTGCGGCGCAAATATCCCGAAATGATGTGCACGCCTTTGTCGTGGAAACGGCCGCTCAGATTCGCTTCGCGCTCGATATTGATGATCCCCACTTTGCCGGGTGACGCCGATGCCGTGATGCGCACCGGCTTTCCGAACGCGTAGCCTCCGATTTCGAGTACGCTCAAGCCGTTCACCTGTCCCACGCGCGTCCCGGTGGTATCAATAAACAAAAGATTCTGCTCGATCATTTCGCGGATCTTGGTTTCGGTCAGGTTGTGCCGCTCGATCTTGGAATCGAGCGCCTGCCGCACGTGCGCGGCGGTCACCACAGACTGGCCTTCGTTACGCGCTATGTAAGAAGATTCGCGCGCCAAGTCCGCAAGATCGAAGAACCGCGTGGTGATTTTTCCGCGGCGTCCCGCAAGCCGCACGCCGTGCTCCAAAATCGACGCGAACGCGGAGCGGTCGAAGGGGCAAAGCTTCTCGTCATCGCAAATTTTCCGCAGCCGCCCGGCGTACAGGCGGATCACTTCGTCGCTCCACTTCATTTCCTCGTCGAATTCCACGCGCACTTTGAAAATCTTCTTGAAGTCCTCCTCGAAATCGTAGAGCAGTTCGTACATGTCGCGGTCGCCGATCAGAATAATTTTCACGTGGACGTCAATCGGCTCCGGCTTCAATGCCGCCGTGCTGAACGGGAAAAACACGTCCACCGGCTGAATTTCCAGCTTGCCGTGATTTAGCGTGCGTTTCAGCGTGCGCCACACGCCGGTTTCCGTGAGCGTATCCAGCGCGTACATCACTAAAAATCCGCCGTCCGCGCGCAGCAGCGAACCGCCGCGCAAATCCATGAAATCCGAGCTCCATCCGCCGCGCGTGTCGTAGCTGCGGTGAATCGTGCCAAAAAGATTCGCGTATGTGGGGATCGTCTCGAAAATCACAGGGCAAGTTTCGCGCTCGCCGTGCGCCAGAATCACGTTTACCCCGTATACGCGGAAGGGATCGCGTTCCTGGCGCTCCATGCGCGGCCCGGGACCGCCCTCGGACGGCGGCTGATCTTCCTCGCCCTCGCGCTCTTTGAAAGGCTCTAGGTTGTCGAGAATATGGTGGCGGACTTCCTCGAGGTATTCAGAGATTTGCGTGCTCGGATATTTTTCCTTCAGCTCCTCGATCACCCCGTCCACGAGCACCGATGCGGCTTCCTGCTCCAAATAACTCATTTCGCTAGCCAGTTCGCGCGAAAGCGAAAGAGTCTTGCGGTAAACCACAGTAAATTCCTGGCGAAATTGATCGTACTTCCTCTCGAGTTCCTCCGCGGCCACGCTCTCGAGTTTCCCTTCCTGCACCATCTTCGGTATTTCCTCGATGGGAACCATCTGCCCTTCGAGCACGGGGAAAATCTCCGGCAGCGCCACCGCGCCCACTTGCATGCGTCCTAGAGCGAACTGCTCGCGCGCGATCCGCCGCGTGAAATCGTCCATCAATTCTTTTTCGCGCTGCGTAAAACGCTCGACGATCCGTGTCTTCTGCCGTTGGAAAGGCTCGCCTTCGAAAACTTGTGGAATGCGCCGCCGCAGAAAATCAATGCCCGATTCCACTTCCTTCTTGAACGCGTTCGCCTGCCCGCGCGGTAACGTGAGCAATCGCGGCCGGTCGGCATTCTTGAAGTTATTCACGTAAGCGCGGTCCGGAGCCGGCTCGCTCTGCGGATGCATCTCCTCGATCATCCGGACAATCATGCCGCCGCGGCTCGTTCCGGAAAGTCCACACACGAAAAGGTTGTAGCCGGGGGCCGTCAAATCCACGCCCATCCGCAGCGCGCGCAGCGCCCGTTCTTGCCCGGGATCGCCCGTCGAAGGCGGCACGTCGGCCGTGGTCTCAAACGGAATCGTAGCCGGATCGCAATGCCAGCGAAGTTTCTCTGGCGGCAATGTCGCGTGTTTTGGTTTGGAATTCTTGCTCATGCGTACGTCCGAAGGGCGCTACTCTAGCACGGCCCCTTTCTTCTTCCCATTCGCTTGCAATCCGATGTTTCCACCCGGTGCACTCGGCGCGTAAAGATCCAACAAACTCGCTCCGGTAGCCACCACAATCGGTCCCACTACGACTCCCAGCAATCCAAACGCGCTGATACCTCCCAGCACGCTGATGAAAACCACGAGACCGCCCATTTCGGTGCGTCCGCCGATTACCCAAGGACGCACAACATTGTCCACCACACCCACAATCACGCTGCAAAATATTGCCAGCAAGATCCCGGCGCCGATGTGGCCTTGCACAATCAAATTGATTGCGGCCGGCGCCCAAATCAAAGCGGATCCCACCACCGGAACAAGTGAGAAAAATCCCATCATCACGCCCCAGAAAACCGGCGCGCTGATCCCCGTCAGCCCAAAGGCGAGTCCTCCCAGGACGCCGTGCGCCGCGGCTGCCACCGCGCTGGAGACCACGCTCGCAAAAATCAGATCATGCGCCTCCTGCATCATCCGGTCGCGATGCACGGCCTCAAACGGCAATATCTCGCGCACACGTGCCACGATGGACTCTCCATCGCGAAATAGATAAAACATCGCCAGAATCGTGACGCTCAGGTGAAACAAGAACAGCGCCGTGTTTTTTAGCAACGTCCCCAGCCGTGCGGCAATATAACCGGCCGCCTCTTCGGCATACCGGCTCAACATCGTGCTCAAGCTCGTTACGTTGCCGCTTTGAAATTTTCCTTCAAGCTCGAGCCACAGCCGGTTCACCCAATCGAAATGTCCGCTCTGGATCTGCTGCTGCAAGGTTTGCACGGCCTGCACGCCTTGGTGAACGAACGCCGCCATCACCAGCAACGTCGGCACGATCAGAATCATGGTGACGCCCACGGTACAGATGAGGGCCGCGGCATTCGGGCGAAAGCGCGCTCGCAGCCGCAAATATGCGGGGTAAGACACCACCACAATCACAACCGCCCAAGCCAGTGCCGGAAGGAAGGGTTCGAAGACGAGGAAAACGAAGTACACCAATGCGACTACGATTCCGTAGAAAAGGATAGTTCCCAGGCGTTTCTGCGTTGTCTGTTCGACGCTCAAGAGTTCTCGTTATCCTTCGCTCGCAATGAGACTGATAGTTTCAATCGGCTCATTTGTCAACCGCCGTCGTTGCAGCGCCGCCGAATCCGCGTCACTCGCCAGTGCTATAATTCGCGCAGCCATCGGAAACGATCATGCTAACACCCGACCCCGCCTGCCGGCACAAACGAACTCAACTCATCGCCAAAGACGACGACTCGCAGTATGTGGAATGTCTCGATTGCGGCGAAATCTTCGAAGTCGGCGAACTAAAAGACGAGGCCGAGTTCGGCGAATCCCTCTCCGACGCTTAACCGCGACTACCCGCTTCCGCGTGCGCCCTGCACAAGAATTCTCCTCCGGATTCCGGTGAGCGGAGTACAATCGCCCGTAACCCAACGCATGCGCATCACCTGTGGAGGCCCTATGCGAGTAATCGTTCGCGTTGTCACGGCCCTTGTTCTGCTGTGCTTCACGGCCGCGGCGCAGGAAGTGCCTAAACCTGCAGCCGCGCCCGCCTCCAGCCCCGCCGCCGAATCTAAAATCCCTGCCGAAGCGGCCAAGCTTCCCAATCCCGTCAAACCGACGCCGGCATCGCTCGCCCAAGGCAAGAAATCCTATGGCTTCGACTGCGCGATGTGCCACGGAAAGGACGGCGACGGCAAAGGCGACCTTGCCGAGGACATGAAGTTGAAACTCAACGATTATCGCGATCCGGCGGCGCTGAAAGATTTCACAGATGGAGAGCTGTTTTACATCATCAAGAATGGAAAAGGCGAAATGACCGGCGAGGGAGATCGCGCCAAGTCCGACGAAGTCTGGAATTTAGTGAACTACGTCCGCTCGTTTGCGAAAAAGGGAACGGCCGCTTCGTCCAAACCACCGGGTTCGTAGCAGCTGCACCGGCTGAGATTCCGGAAGGAGCTTGCTCTCAGCGAATGCCGCGTTTCTGAATGATGCGGACCACGTCCGCTGTCGATACGTCGTAAAGCGAGTGTTCGTCTTCCTGCTCGAGCCGTTCGCGCAAATATTCCGCCGCGATGTAGCTGGCTTCGCGATCGCTCAGATCTCGACCGGCACGCGCTCTGAATTCCACAAACCCCGGGTGCGCCAACCCGAGTACCACGCCTTTACCATCCACAAAGAATTTGCAATCCATGGTGTCGGCGTGCCGCGTCGCGATTCCATTCCAGCAATGTGAAAACCGGCAACGATAAACGTAATCAGTCACTTTCGACGGCACATCGAACGCGCCGATGAAATCGCTCATCGCGCCAACGTTCGGAATCGCAGTCACTTCAGCTTTGGCCATAACACTCCCGTTGATCGCACGAAACCGTTAGCAAACTTCCGCGCCACTCATTACTTCCGCGCGCCCGCTACGGCAGTCTGGCCCGCTTGCTGATAGCTGCGGATCGCTGCAGCCACTCCCGCGCCCGCCGGCACACGCACTCCCTGATCCAACAGCACTTTTTCAAATGCCGCGAGGAACAACAGCACATTCGTATTCTGGCTCGAATATCCCATCAATCCCACGCGCCACATTTTCCCTTTCACTGGACCAAACCCGCCCGCAATCTCGATGTTGAATTCATCCAGCAACTGCATCCGCACCTTGCGATCATCAGCTCCGGCCGGAACCTTCACACCGGTGACGGTGACCAGCCGCTCCGCCGGATTCGCCACAAACATTTCCAAACCCATCGCTTCAAGCCCCGCAACCAGCGCCTGCTGATTATTGTGGTGCCGCTCCCAACGCGCTTCGAGCCCCTCTTCGAGCACTAATCGCAGCGCTTCGCGCATCCCGTAAATCAACGATATCGGCGGAGTGTGATGATAGGTTCGCTCGCTGCCCCACATTGTCATGATCGGCGTGAAATCGAAATACCAGCTGCCCACCGGAGTTTTTCGCGTGCGCATCAATTCTTCCACGCGCGCATTCACCGTGATCGGCGCCATTCCCGGCGGCGCGCTCAAAGCTTTCTGCGAGCCGCTAAAGCAAATGTCAATTCTTTCGCGGTCTATGTTGAGCGGCATACCGGCGAGAGTCGCAACGGCGTCCACCACGAGCAACGCACCGAGCTCGTCCGCCACCTTGCGATAATCCGCGAGCCGCTGTACTACGGCGCTCGAAGTCTCCCCATGCGCCAGACCGACAAATTTGATTTTCTTGCCCTTACCCGCACGCCGCACGTCTTCGGGATCCACCGTTCGTCCGTAAGGGGCTTCCACGCGAATTACCTTCGCCGGCGACCGCTCCGCAATCACCGCCATGCGTTCGGAAAACCAGCCGTTCACGCAAACAATACACTCATCGCCCTCTTCCAGCGGATTCAGCACCGCCGCTTCGATGCCTCCGGAGCCGGAAGCCGAAATCGGAAACGTAATGCGATTTTCCGTCTGAAAAGCGCGCCGCAATAAAACCTGCACGTCGCTCATCATGGCCGTGAACCACGGGTCCATGTGGCCCACCAGCGGAGTGCTCATCGCGCGGTACACCCGCGGGTCCATATTCGAAGGTCCCGGCGTCATCATCAAACGCGCGGGGGGAAGAAGTTCGCCAATAATCTCGGTCATGGAGTATTCCTCGCAGCGCCTCCATCCGCTCTCTTTAAGCGATGCATGGGAACCCAAACAGGACACCCACCGGGTCAGAAGGCGCGCACGCCCGGGAGCTTTAGTCTCCCTAAACTGTCGGCCTCGGGTCAACCTCCAAAATGGTCCCGGCGCCTGTCGGCCGAACGGGAGCTGTTCGCTTTTCCAAAGGCGCGGTTAACTGATTGGAATCACAGGGAGTAGCAGTTTCCGCAACTCGCGCGTGGTCGAGTTGAACGCCCTATACCCCTATGCTAGATTTTGTAATTAGCCCCAAATCAACATGAGCGATAGCAAACCTACGATGTCGCCGGCGGCAAAGCCGAAAATCTCCCGCGTGGAGGTGTATTGGCACACCGTTACATACAAGACCGTGGTTTTGTACGTTTTGGTGATCGGCACGATCGTAGGCGCCGCTACTTACCTGGTGTTTCCTGAAACGTCCGCCAGCCTGGCTCGCAAGCTCAGTGACACAATCGCGCCGCACGATACCGGCGTCGCCACCATCAGCGCGCGCCAGGCCCGCTTCGTCAACCTCGACGGCAAAGTCCAGGTAAAAAAAGTTAACTCAGTCACTTGGGAAAACGCCGATTATCAACTTACACTCGATAAGGGCGATCTCATTCAGACGGCCTCCGAGGGCGTCGCGCGTATTCAGTTCGCTGATGGCACTACCTACACCGTGAAGGGCGACACTCTCGTAACCGTGGAAGAAAACCTCGTCGAACAGGATCACGCGTCCTCCGTCGGCGTGCATATCACTTCCGGACAAGTGGACCTTGCGACCGGCGCATGGGAAGTGCCGGGCTCCAAGGCTGAAGTTTCCTTCGCAAACGCCGTGGCGTCTCTGCAAGCGAATAGCCGCGCGGCGGTGAGCAGCGATCCGGAAACCAAGCAGCAACAAATTACCGTCGCCTCTGGTAGCGCGGAATTGAGCCGCGGCAGCGAACATTTGGACATCGGACAGTGGGAGCGCGTAACCTTCCCCACGGGCGGTCCGATTACGAAATCACAGGTGCTAGCGCCGCCGGAATTGGCGGAGCCGCTCAACCTGCAACCCATCATCGTTGCCGATCCCAAGCACGATCCAGTTCACTTTTCCTGGAATCCAGTGGCGACGGCCAAGCTCTATGAATTTCAGGTCAGCACCACCGCGGCTTTCAACCACGTTGTCATGAGCAAAAAAACCGCCAACGAAAGCGTGGACATTGCAGGACTCGATCCCGGCGATTATTTCTGGCGCGTGCGTGCCATTGATGCAGACAATAAGTCGAGCGACGAGAGCGATTCCTTCAAATTCATCTTGGTCATCCAAGGCAAAGAGCAGGAAATGCTGCTCGAAGTGGATTCCACGGAACTGCAAGGAAACGTCGTCGAAGTGATCGGGCGCACCGAGCCCGGCGCCGCGCTCATCATCAACGGTGAAGAAGTTGCCAGCATTCAGTCCGACGGCCATTTCCGGCATTTCCTGCCGCCCATGGCCAAGGGCAGCCATGAAATCGTTATCACGGGACAAAATCGCCGCGGTGGCACCGCCACCAAACGCGTTGAAGTTGTAATTCCATAATAATCACCGGCCCGCCGAAATAGACCGGTCAAAATCACACTCGTCGCCGCAGCGGCGTTCAAGTAGAACCTGGGGGAAGCAAGACGTGACGAAAAACGGTTACAACATGCGGTCGGTTTTCAGCCTGTTCTCATCCGACCTGGCCATCGATTTGGGCACCGCCAACACTCTGGTATTCGCGCGCGGAAAAGGGATCGTCGTGAATGAGCCCTCGATCGTGGCCATCAATAAAAACAGCGGTGAAGTCGTGGCTGTAGGACGCGAAGCGAAGGACATGCTCGGCCGCACGCCCGGCAACGTGGTCGCCATCAAGCCGATGAAAGACGGCGTCATCGCCGATTTCAAAGTCACCGAAAAGATGCTCACCTACTTCATTCAGAAAGCGCACAACCGCCGCGTTCTGGTTCATCCGCGCATCGTCATCGGCGTGCCCAGCGAAATCACTCCCGTTGAAAAACGCGCCGTGCAGGATTCCGCCTATCGCGCGCGCGCCAGCGAAGTTTATCTCGTCGAACAAGCCATGGCCGCGGCGATCGGCGCGGGACTTCCCATCGAAGAACCTTCCGGCAACATGGTGGTGGATATCGGCGGCGGCACCACGGACATCGCGGTCATCTCCATGAGCGGCATCGTCTATTCGCGCTCGGTCCGCGTCGCCGGAAACGAAATGGACGAAGCCGTGATGCATTACTTGAAGCGTAAATACAATCTTCTGGTTGGCGAACGCACCGCCGAGCAGATCAAGATCGAAATCGGTTCGGCCTACCCGCTCGAAAAACCGCTGACGCTGGAAGTGAAAGGCCGCAACCTGATCGAAGGCGTCCCGCGCACCGTCACCATCGACGACAGCGAAATTCGCGAAGCCTTGTCCGAGTGCATCTCCACGATCCTGAACGCCATTCGCGTAGCTCTCGAGCGCACGCCGCCCGAGCTCTCCGCGGACATCAGCGACCGCGGCATCGTGCTCACCGGAGGCGGCGCGCTGATCAAAAATCTAGATAAGCGCATTCGCGAGGAAACCGGGCTTCCCGTTTCCATTGCCGACGATCCGCTCGCGTCCGTCGTTCTGGGAACCGGCAAAATGCTCAGCGATTTCCGACTGCTTCGCCTGGTTTCAATCGACTGATCTGAACTGCGCGAGGCCAGAGCGATACAGTGCAAGGTTCGTAGCTTATGATCGACACATACTCCCGTCATCGTCCACTCGCGCTGCTTGCCATCGTCGTACTCGCGCAAGTGCTCCTGCTCGCCTTTCAGATCAAAGGTGAGCACGATGTCCGCCTGATCCGCTATTGGGCCGTCGAGCTGGTCACTCCGCTGGAGCGCGCCGCTACCTGGACCTCCTCCAAAGTGGGCGGCGCCTGGGGCGGCTACGTGGGGCTGCGCAATGCACGCGCCGAAAATGAGCGCATGCACGCGGAGCTTGACCAACTCAAATTGCGCAATCGCGAACTCGAAAGCCAGGCAGCCGAAGCGCAGCGCCTGGCAGCTCTGCTTAAGTTCACCGACGCGCACCCCGAAGCGCCCATGCTGGCCGCGCAAGTGATCGGCTCCAGCGCCGATCCCACTTCGCACACTCTTTTCATCAATCGCGGAGAGCGGGATCATCTCAGGCTGAATTTCGGCGTGGTCACTCCGGAAGGAATCGTCGGCAAAATCGTCGAGGTTTTGCCCAACACCGCGCAGGTTCTCTTGATCAACGATAAAGACAGTGGCGTTGGCGCACTTTTCTCGACGAGCCGCACCCACGGCGTCGTAAAAGGCAGCGGCGACCCCGACCCGCGCATGGATTACATCGTCGGCGACGAGAAGGTCCAGCCCGGCGACTTGATCGCCACTTCCGGCGAGGATCGCATTTTCCCCAAGGATTTTCCCATCGGTGTGGTGGAAAGCGTCAAACCCGGAAGCCCTTTTCAGATAATTCGCGTGCAGCCTGCCGCGCGTCTGGACCGTCTCGAAGATGTGATCGTATTGCTGTCTCAGCAGCAAGTAATTTTCAAGAAGCCGGAATCTCCCGCGGCCGCGGGCGCTCCGCCGACCACAGCTCCCGCTCCGGCGGGCGGAAAGACGCCGGCGTCACCGCAAAAATCCATCGCCCCGAAACCGTGAGATGGCCTACATGCTAAATGTCGGAGAGCGCCCGGACCCCAACGTCGAGGTCCACAAATTCTACAGCGGCGCCGTTCTCGCGGTCGCGCTTCTGGCGCTCGTCTTTCAAGCCTTCCTACACAAATACGGCCGCTGGGCCGAACTGGTCGACCTCCCGCTGCTCGTCACGATTTATTTCGGGGTGAGCCGCAGAAATCCAGTGACCGGGATGTTTCTGGGCGGCACCATCGGAATTCTTCAGGACGCCCTGAGCCACGACAATCCCATCGGCATGTACGGAATCGCAAAAACGATCGTTGGATACCTGGCCTCGTCGATAGGTGGCCGGATTGACACAGAGCATCCGCTAAGCCGCTTCGGTCTGGTCTTCTTCTTTTTCCATTTTCATCAGGCGATTCTCGCCGTCACGCAACGCGTCCTTCTGAATCATTCCGCCCCGCTATTCACGCCGCGCCTTCTGCTCGATTCCCTGGTAACCGCCGCCTTTGCCGTTCCGCTCTTCGCTCTCCTCGATCGCCTTCGCCGGTCCTCCTGACGCCTCGGCGCTTTCGCCTGTCTTAAAGAATCGCCATGCGTACAGGTGACCGAATAGACATGCGCAACTTGCAGCCCATGCTGCGCGAGTGTTAGCTTAAATACCACTTCGGATGATTTCCGCATTCGAAGCAGGTGCGCGCAGCAGGGCCGAGCTAGACCCGTGCAGGAGCAGAAATTCCGTTGCCGTCGTGGAATGTTAACGATCAGAAAATCCCGCAGGGCCGCCTTGCGCTGGTCTCCTATGTTTCCGTAGCCTTCGTTGTCTTCCTGATGATCGGCTTCTGGAAGCTGCAAGTCGTGCAGTCCGGCCATTTCGCGGACCTCGCCGACCGCAACCGCACCCGCTCCATTCCCATCATCGCTCCGCGCGGACCCATGCTGGACCGCGAGGGCCGCGTCCTGGTGGATAGCTATCCATCCTTCAGCATCCTCTTATTGCGCGATGATCCCAAGTCGCTCGAAAAGAGCCTGCCACAAATCGAAGACGGCCTCGGCATCAGCCGCGACGATCTATTGCAAGAGCTGGAAGCCGCCAAGAATGAACCCAAATTTCAGCCTGTAGTCATCAAGCCCGCCGCTTCCGAGGCGGACATCGCGTTCGTCGAATCGCATCGTGCCGACTTGCCTTTGCTCGAACTAATGATGGTCCAGCGCCGCCGCTACCCGCAGGGTGAAATGGCTGCCAATACCATCGGCTACGTCGGCGAGGTGTCGCCGCAGCAAATGGAAGATAGCGACGGCCACTATCGTCCCGGCGACATCGTCGGAAAAGCGGGTCTCGAACGCGAATATAACGACCAACTCGAAGGCACCGACGGCATGCGCCGCGTCGTCGTCAATAGCGTCGGCAAAGTGATGCGCACCCTCGACAATGTCGAAGCCATTCCCGGCAAACCCATCCAGCTCACGATTGATTACGACCTGCAAGCCATCGCTGAAGCCGATATGGCGGGCAAAACCGGGGCCGTGGTGGCCATGGACGCGCGTACCGGTGAAGTCCTGGCTATGCTCAGCAAGCCCACCTTCGACCCCAATGATTTCGCCGTGCGGATTCCGCAAGAGGAATGGCAAAAACTCAACACCGACAAAAGCACGCCCTTGCTGAATCGTGCCATTCAGGCGCAACTCGCTCCGGGTTCTGTTTTCAAGATCGTGATGGCTGCAGCGATGCTGGATTCGAAAGCCATTCCGGATAACTTCACCGTGTATTGTCCCGGGCACGCCAACTTTTACGGTCGCGAATTTCACTGCTGGCGGCCGCAAGGCCACGGAACTGTGGATCTGCACCACGCCATCGTGGATTCCTGTGACGTCTACTTCTACAACGTCGGCAAACTTCTCGGCATCGACAAGATCGCGTACTACGCCTCAGGTTTGGGGCTGGGCCGTCGCACGGGAATAGATTTACCCAGCGAAGAGCCCGGATTGATGCCGTCCGAGGCGTGGGTCGAACGCGTTTTCCACCACAAGTGGTACGCGGGCGAGACAATCTCTGTCGCCATCGGTCAAGGCGCCGTCACCGTCACGCCCATCCAGCTCGCGCGCATGGCCGCGGCCGTAGCTAGCGGCGGCACTCTCGTCCAGCCGCATCTGCTCAAGAACGATCCCAACGTGAAAACAGAGCGCTTCCCGCTTTCCGACAACACCGTGGAGCAGGTCACGCAAGGCCTGTACGGCGTGGTGAACGAAGGCGGCGGCACTGCCTATCACCTGCGTCTGCAGAACATTGACCTCTGCGGCAAATCCGGCACCGCGCAGCTTATGAGCTACGATGCCGCCAACCGCATCGGCACCAAGAAAATGGACGGTTGGTTCGTGGGTTTCGCGCCGCGCCGCAACCCTGAAATCGTAGTCGCCGCCATCGTCCAGGATACGGTCGAACACGGCGGCGAGGCCGCCGGTCCCGTGGTCCGCGACATCGTGAAAACCTTTTACGACAAGAAGAACGCCCGGACACAGCAAACTGCAACGAACGTGGCCCCAGCGCCGGCGCCAGCCCCCGTCGCCGCACGCCCGCTCGTTGCCACCGTCGGAGTGCAGCACCCATGAAAGACCGGCCCCAGGTTCAAGACTTCGACTGGACCCTGCTCGCGATCGTCGCCGCCATCTGCACCCTCGGCGTGATGGAGATCTACTCCTCCACGCACGCCAGCGCCATGGCCGGCATGCACTGGAAGCAGCTCATGTGGCTCGGAATCGGTATCGTTGGAATGTTTCTGATTTCGAGGATCGATTACCACACTCTGCTCGACCAGGCTCCAGTCCTCTACATGATTGGCGTTGCGGGACTTCTGGTCGTTATGGTCATCGGTTCCACACACCTGGGCGCCAAGCGCTGGATTTCGCTCGGCGGCATCTTCAATTTGCAAGTGTCAGAGCTTATGAAGTTGATTATAATCATAGTGCTCGCCCGCTACTTCAGCGAGGTCCGTACCGACCGCCTGACCCTTCCGGACTTGGTAAAAGTCGGAGTTTTGACTATCATTCCGGCAGTACTGATCTTGAAGCAGCCGGACCTGGGCACAGCGCTGGTCTTGCTGCCCGTCGCGATCGTCGGCGCCTTTATCGCCGGGATCGAATGGAAGCATCTGGCTATCGGTGTAGTTCTAGTGGCATTATTGATCCCAGTAGCTTGGAATATGCGGCGCCATTTGAAGCCGTACCAGCAGCAGCGCATCCAGACCTTCCTGCATCCGGAAGAAGATCAGCGCGGCGCTGGCTATCAGATTCTGCAGTCGGAAATTGCAGTGGGTTCCGGCGGTTTTTGGGGCAAGGGATTCGGCAAGGGCAGCCAGAACCAATTGGGCTTTGTCCCGGTGCGCTACTCGGATTTTATTCTGGCGGCGCTGGCCGAGGAGCAGGGTTTCATCGGAGTTTGCGTAGTCTTACTTTTGTACTTGGGTCTGATTCTGCGCCTGGTGGATAACGCGCAGAAAGCAAAAGATCGTGCCGGGATGTACGTGGTCATGGGAGTCACTGCAATTCTGGGCTTCCACGTTCTGGTTAACGCGTCAATGGTGATAGGCTACATGCCGGTGACGGGCATTCCGTTGCCATTGATGAGCTATGGCGGTTCTTCTACCGCGTTTGTTTTTTTGGCTTTGGGCCTGGTGATGAACGTCCGCATGCGGCGCTTCGTCAACTGAGCCCGCGCATATGTGCAGTACAGATGAAAGTCGAAGTCAGTTGAGTCATTGACCGAGCCGCGGAAAATCCGCCGGCCGGAGTTCTACTTTTTTGATTCAGGTAAGCATCGGGTGAGGAAACAAGCCACACAATCCGAAGGGTTTTTCCTGGGCGGCCCGTTGTGGCCAGCGCAAGGCGTTGCCTTGCCCCACTCCGGTCGAGCGCGCGCGTCTGCGCGCGCCGCCGCGGCCCGATGCGCCATGAGGAGTTTCCATGTCGAAGGAAATGGTTATATCGGCGAACCCGCACGAGACGCGGGTCGCCATTCTGGAAGAAGGACAGCTTTGTGAGTATTACGTAGAGAGGGAAAAAGAATTCGCGTTAGTCGGAAGCATCTACAAAGGCAAAGTCACACGCGTGCTGCCCGGCATGCAGTCTGCCTTCGTGGAAATCGGCCTCGATAGCGACGCTTTCCTCTACGTCAGTGACTTCCTCGAAGAAATCGAGGAACTCGACCACGTCGTCACGGCCGTCGAAGACAAGACCCAAAGGATGGAAGCGGAAGGCGGCCAGGTGTTTCCCGCCAATCCCGCCTCTGCGCCCATCATCGAGCCCGTGGACGTCGAATCGTCATCTCCTGCGCCGGCTCTCGAGCCTCTCGCTGGAGAATCCATCTCCGGCGGTCACGCGCCCGCAACATTTACGCCCGCTGCTCCGCGCTCATCGGGAAGCGCTTCGGGCGGAGATCGCGGCCGTTTCGAGAATCGTTCGCGGGGCGGTCGACCCGGCGGAGACCGCGGTGGCCGTTTCGGTCGTCGCGGTGGGCGTGGACGTAGTGGCGGCGGTGGTGGGGGAGGACGCGGCGGCGACCGCCGTTTCGGTCGCGAGCTGCCCTCGTCCAAATACGCTTCATCCAGGCCATCCGAAGATCACGCGAGCGAACCGGGAACGCCCGAAGGGCACATTTCAGTTCTGCTTCCCGGAGAATCTCTCGCGAAGTTCAAAGAGCGCGGCCCTGGGGATGCCACAGCGTCGGTAGTTCCGTCATTCGTGGCGCATGAACCGGCCTCGCACGATCCGATCGTTCCCGCTGCGGATGTCGATGAATCGCCGGCGACTGATCACTCCGCCGTCGAACCGGAAGACCGCCAGCCCGCAACGAACGAGTCGGCGCCGCCTCGCGAATCTTACCCGGCGCGCGAAGCGTTCTCGCCGCGCACTCCGCCTCCGTTCCGCGCTTCCTCTTCTTCGGGCCTCGAGCCGCTACCCGGTGAATCGCTCTCGAAATGGAAAACGCATCAGCATCTTCCGCCGGAACCGGTGGAAGCCGAGGCTCAGCCGCTCGACGACGCGCCGGTTCCCGACGCCGTCCGTTTCGCGCCGCTCTCGCCGCTCGTGCCCACCGGACCGGAAGTGGACTCCGTGCCGTCGCCGGACACCCATATCGAGGAACCTCAAACATCCTTTAGCCATGAGTCTTTCGATTCGCACGAACCTGACGCGCCTCTCGAAGCGGAGCATCACGAAGATCACGCACACCCCGAGCTGACCGAAGACGAAGCCACCGCCGTCGCCGAACACATTGCCGAGGCACAGGATGAACTTGCGGCGCGCGATGCGCAGCAGCGCGGCTTTGCCGAAGCAGACGCCATAGCGGAAGCAGCGGGATTGGGCTCGGCCGAAGAAGACCATACGGACGAAAACGATTCAGAGGATTCCGAGGACGTCGAACTCGAACAAGAGGAAGCGGCTGCCGAAGAAGAAGGCATGATCGCGCATCCGGAAGAAGAATCGAGCAGCGCGCACGATCACGAAATTGCGGCAGCCTCCGAATCTGGTGAAATCGGAGCGACTCTTCCGGGCGAAGGCCTCGGAGGTCAGGCGCCGCAACCTTTCCAAGCGCGTGTGCGCAACGATTTCCGCTCCCGCATGCAGAATCCATCTCGCCGCGGCCGGGAGCGTGGTGGACGCCGCGATGATCGCGGACGCCGTCCCCAGCACGGGCACAGTGGCGGGCACGGTCATCACCGCCCGCAGCAGCCACGCCGCACGCAACTCATCGCGGACATGCTCAAGCAGGGCCAGGAAATCATCGTACAGATCGCCAAAGAACCGCTCGGCAAGAAGGGCGCGCGCATCACCAGCCATGTTGCGCTACCGGGCCGCTTTTTGGTTTACATGCCTACCCTCGATCACACCGGCGTGTCGCGCAAAATCGCTTCCGCTGAAGAGCGTTCGCGCCTGCGTCATTTGGTAAACGACGCCAAGGGCGCCTCCGGCGGCGGCTTCATCGTCCGCACCGCCGCAGCCAGCGCCGCTCCGGAAGAAGTTCGGGCCGACGTGGAATTCCTGACGCGCACGTGGGCCGAAATCAAAGCGCGCTCCGAACAGCGCAAAGCGCCGTCGCTCCTGCATCGCGACCTGAACCTCGTCGAGCGCATTCTGCGCGATTTCATCACGCCCGATTTCGGCGCCATCTGGGTGGATACCGAGGACGAATACACCAAGGTCGTTGACTTCATGAGCCGCTTCCAGCCGCAGCTCGTGAATCGCGTGAAGCTTTACACCAAGACCACCCCTGTCTTCGAAGAGTTCGGCATCCAGCAGGAAATTGACAAGGGTCTGCGTCCGAAGGTTTGGCTGAAATCCGGCGGCTACATCGTCATCAATCACACCGAAGCTTTGGTGGCGATTGACGTCAACACCGGCAAATTCGTCGGCAAAGGCTCCAATCGCCTGGAAGATACGATCGTCCGCACCAACCTCGAGGCCTGCAAGGAAATCGTCCGGCAAATGCGCCTGCGCGATCTCGGCGGCATCATCATCATTGACTTCATTGACATGGAAGAGCGCCGCAACCGCGAAAAAGTAATGGCCACTCTGGAAGACGCGCTGCGCGCCGACCGTGCTCCATCGAAAGTCCTGCGCTTCAATGAATTCGGCCTGGTCGCCATCACCCGCAAGCGCACCAAGCAAGCGCTCGAGCGCACGCTCTGCCAGCCGTGCCCGTATTGCACCGGCTCCGGCATGGTGAAATCCATCCCGACGCTCTGCTACGAGATCCAGACCGAAGCCCGCAAAATGGCTCCAGACATGGATTCCGGCAGCCTGACGCTGCGCGTCCATCCGGAAATCTCAAAAGCTCTGAAGACCCGGGAATCCTCGCTGATCGAAGAACTGGAACGCTGGACCAAAAAGAGCGTAATCATTCAGGCCGACCCCACGCTCCACTGGGAACAGTACGACATCTATTGAGGAACCAGCGGGCCGGGAGAAATACCGGCCCGTGGGAAGGGCTGTTAGGTTTCGCTGAAGGGGACGCCACGTCGCTTCAGTATTCTTCGCGCGCTGTCTTTGGTAAGCCCGTTCCCGTAATCTAGCTGCGCCCGGTCGGGCGTGGTAAGACTACGGACTCCTCCCAATTCTCCGAGCAAATCCGCGAGGGCGTCCCGGTCTGTTGCGAAGTTGACATAGAACACGACCCCGTAGTTGTTCACTACCGCCTTTATATCGTCCATACATCCTCCTGTGTAGGCGCAAGGCCCACATACCTCAGAGAATGTAAAAGCGGGATTCCACCGTCGCCGCGGCGGGTAGCGCCAGCGCTACCTTAGTTCTGCCAAGGCTCTTTTGTTTTGGGTTTCTGTGCATCAATTATCTGCTGAAGCGCTCGCTTAAGGACGTCCACGTACGGGTCACCAAGTAGTTGGTTAAAGTCACGCGTGATTATCTGTCCTAGTTGCACGAAATCGCCCCTTCCGCCATTCGCGGAATAGTCCCACACGGAGATCGTCCCCCCCGTAAAGAGATGCGTTACTGTTGTCCCCTGATAGAGGGAGTCATAGCTATAGACGCCCCATACTATCGAATACACAGCCGCATTTGGAGGAAGCTGAGCCATTGGCATTTCTCCACGTAAGAAGCAAATACCAGCATATTTCCCTTCATTCTCGTGGCCTCGAAACCATCCATTTCCCTTTCCATGATCTTCGTAGCCGATCCACCAGTGACCTTGCTCATCCTTCATTCCCAACCGAATTTGTTGGGAGGTGTAGATGTCCTTCTCTCCCATCTGGAAGAAAATGCTGCATGGTCCTTTAGGCTTCGGCCCCGCCAAGGTTGGGAATGATGCGATTAGGATTGCGGCAAGGGCTAGGGCTTTCATTTTGTTGCCCTCCTCAACACCAAAGAATTCTAGGCGTCACGGTCGCTATTCTTCACGCGGACCTTCCCCGAGTGTGGTAACAAGGCGCATATGTTCATGCTGTGCAATATTGTAATCGCCCGAGGGCTTTCTGATCCACGTACCGGGGCGTGCGGTCATCCATTTTCCAGTCCGATGCAAGCACTTTAGTGAACCGTCAGCGAGCTTTTTTGCGCGATGTGGTTCGTTGAACGGTATGAGATAGGCTTGCGGTTTCTCTGGCGGCATGTTTCAGCTCCTCTTGGAGTAGGGTCTCACAGGCCTCGGCGCAATCAAGGGGCATGTACAACGCCCCAGTCGCACTCAGGCAGTGGCTGCCTTCAGAGAATTCGCGCGTTCGGAGGATTTCTGGTTTTTTTCACTTATCTTTTCGGCACTGATTCCATGAGCCGCGAAATCACTTACCGAAGGTGAGTCGGGCGAGTTTCTTCTTTAGGCGTCGCCGTTCCGCGAGGCTTTCCGATTCACGAAGTTCACTAGCAAGTTTGAAAAACTGCTTCGCCCGCTGGGATTTTCTGACGCCTGAAGCACGACTTGTGAGCCTTTTAGACACTGTAGCGCTGCTCCTTGAAGGGATCTCCGTACATGTTGTATCCATTCTCCTCCCAGAATCCTGGCGCATCTTTCGCCATGAATTCGAGGCCGCGTACCCACTTCACGCTCTTCCACGCGTAGAGATGTGGCACCACCAGACGCACCGGATAGCCGTGTTCCCCAGGCAGCGGTTCGCCATTGTGTTTCAACGCAAAAAGCGTCGTCGGCCGCATCAAATCCGCCAGCGGTACATTTGACGTGTAACTCTCCTCCGCGAGTACCATCACGTACTGCGCTTCCGGCTTCAGCGAAATCAGCTTCATCACGTCGGTGAACAACACACCCTCCCAACGCACATCGAAGCGGCTCCAGCGCGTAACGCAATGCATGTCCGCGGTCACGGTGGTCATCGGCAGGTGCGAGAATTGATCCCAAGTCAATCGTAGCGGCTTTTCGACTAGCCCCGTCATCCGAAAATCCCACGTCAGCGGATCGAATCGCGGCACGCCGCCTACTTGCAGCACGGGCCATTTCAGCGTGGCCGACTGTCCCGGCGGCAATCTGCCGGCATCGCGCATCGCGCGCTCCAGTTGCCTGCGTTCATTGCCTTCGCCAAAGATCATTGCTACATCTCCTCCAATCAACCGCTCGCCCTTCCATTCTAAGCCGGTTCCGCAATGCGTGCGCAGCTCCGGCCGCCCCCGCATTCACGCCGTATTTTGCTGTGCTATCATGACGGCTCGCAAGAATTCGACGCAACACCGGGAGATTTTCTTGGCCGCGCGCATCTTGAACGGCAACACAATCCGCGATCAAATTTATGCTGAGCTATCCGGCGAAATTTCCGCGCTGGCCGCCGCCGGAATTCGTCCCGGGCTGGCCGCAGTCCTCGTCGGCGACAATCCCGCATCAAAGGTCTACGTAAAAAGCAAAGTCGCAGCCTGCGAAAAACTAGGGCTGGGCAGCATTCAAATCACGCCGCCGGCCACGATCACCACCGCCGAGCTGCTCGCGGTCGTGCAAGATCTGAATCGCCGCGACGATGTAGACGGCATCCTCGTCCAGCTTCCGCTGCCGCCGCAAGTGGACGCAAAAAAAATCCTCGACGCCGTGGATCCCGCGAAAGACGTAGACGGTTTTCATCCGCTCAACGTCGGCCACCTGGTCGCCGGCCGCCCCACGCTCGTCGCCTGTACGCCCCTCGGTGTAATGGAAATCTTCAAGCGCAGTAACATCTCGCTGGAGGGTGCGAATGCGGTCGTGCTCGGACGCAGCGACATCGTGGGCAAGCCCATGGCCCTGCTGCTGATGCATGCCAACGCCACCGTCACCATTTGCCATTCGAAAACTCGCGATTTGCCCGGCGTCGTCCGCCGCGCCGATATCGTCGTCGCCGCCCTGGGCCGCCCCGCCATGGTCACGCCGGACTTCATAAAACCGGGCGCGACGGTGATAGATGTCGGCATCAATCGCGTCACGGATCCGGCGCAGGCCGAAGCGTTCTTCGCGCATGTTCCCGAGCGCCTCGCGGCCTTTCGAGAAAAAGGCACGGCGCTCATCGGCGACGTCCACCCGGATGTTGCCAGCGTTGCCGGCGCCATCACTCCGGTTCCCGGCGGCGTGGGTCCACTCACCATCGCCATGCTCATGAGCAACACGGTTCGCGCCGCAGCGCGGCGCCGCGGCGTGCAAATCCAAGTCCCCGCGGCAGCAGCGGTGCGACGCTAATGCTCCGCGTCGGTCTCACCGGAGGAATCGCCTCGGGAAAATCCACAGTCGCCTCTCTGCTGCGCGATATGGATTGTCCGGTTCTCGATGCCGATCCGCTCGGCCACGAATTGCTCGAGCAAGGCCAAGCGGCGTACGACGAAGTCGTTCGCGATTTCGGCAAGGAAGTTTTGGACAGCTATGGCAATGTGGATCGCAGCAAACTCGGCAGGATCGTTTTCGCGGACGCGCAAAAGCGCTCGCGCCTGAATCAAATCCTGCACCCGCGCATTCTGGATGTGATCCGCAAATGGTTTTCGGCGCTGGACCAGCTCGGCGGCCCGGAACTCGCCATTGTCGAGGCCGCGCTGATCATCGAAGCGGGTTACCACAAAGAGCTGGATAGAGTGATCGTCTGCTGGTGCCGTCCCGAACAGCAAATCGAGCGGCTCAAAGAGCGCGGCCTGACCGCCGAACAAGCGCAATTGCGCATCGCGGCGCAAATGCCCATGCAGGAAAAGCGCCAATTGGCCGATGAACCCATTGATTGTTCGGGCTCAATAGAAGATACCGAACGCCAGGTAGCCGACGCGGTGAAGCGCCTGCTACAGGCCGCTACTTCCGGCAAGAATGTTTAGAAACATTTTCCGCATGCTCCGCGTATTACCAGCGGGGCGCAACGATGCGTCAATGGAATGCTCGCTTGATCTCAACTTGAAACGAAGGATAGCGATTTTGTAATGGCACTCTCCGAGAGTAAAGGACGCGCAGTGCGGCTGCTGGCCATCGGCCTGATTATTGGCTTGGCCGCGTATTGGGCGGGCACGCGTTATGGCGAACGCAATCCTGGCTCGGTTGCTGCGCTGCATGGGCTGCTGCCGGAGCCGAGCGCCGCGGGTGCGCTCGATCCCAACGAAGCAGAGAATGTGCGCATCTATCGGCAAGCGTCTCCGGCGGTGGCCAATATCGTCACACGCACGGTCGAATATGATTTCTTCTACAATCCCGTGCCGGTGGAAGGAGCCGGTTCGGGCTTTCTGATTGACACCGACGGGCACATTCTTACGAATTACCACGTAGTGCAGGGTGCGCAAACCATAGAGGTCACCCTGGGCGATTTGTCACGTTACAAAGCGAAGCTCATCGGTGAGGACGCGCGCAACGACATCGCCTTGATCCAGATTGACACCAAGGGCCACAAACTGACGCCGCTGCCGCTGGGCGATTCGCGCGGCTTGCTGGTGGGCCAGAAAGCTCTCGCGATCGGAAATCCCTTTGGATTTTCGAGCACGCTCACCACCGGCATCGTCAGCGCGCTGGGCCGCACGGTACAGACCAGCGAAAGCACATTTATTGACGAGGCTATCCAGACCGACGCTGCGATCAACCGCGGCAATTCCGGCGGCCCGCTGCTCGATTCCCATGGCCAGGTGATCGGCATTAATAGCGCGATCTACGCGCCGACGGGCACCACTGCCGGCATCGGCTTTGCGATTCCTATCAACACCGCGCGCCGCGTGGCTGAAGATCTGATCAAGTATGGCCGCGTGCGCCGCGCCACTCTCGGCGCCGAAGGCCGCGCGCTCTGGCCCGGTCTGGCGGACGCGTTGAAACTGAACGTGGAGCAAGGAATTCTGATCGAGCGCGTGGATCCGGGAGGGCCCGCGGCGCAGGCTGGCATTCGTGGCGGCAATAAATCCATGTTGGCCGGCTTGCAGGAATTGCGCATCGGCGGAGACGTGTTGATCGCGGTGGACGGCAAGGCGGTTACGAGCCAAGTGGATCTGAACCTGCTGCTGAATCGTTCGCAACCAGGCGATACCGTGACGCTAACGATCGTGCGCAACGGCCAAAAGATGAACGTGCCGGTTAAGCTTGGCGAAGGATAGCGTTTCGCTACAAGCGGCGGCGCACGTGCGCGCTCATTTCTGCTTGCTCCACTCTTCCCTTAACTGATCCTGCTCGCGCAGCGAAAATCGAAACCACGATTCGGCCGCATCGCGCACCCGCTCGAGTGCCGCCTGCATTTCTGCTTGCTTGGCGTGCAGCACATCGCTTCCGGCATCCACCGGAACTCGAATCGGCGGAGCGAAAATCATTACCGCGCGGGAGAACGGCAGCGGCACTTGAAACAGATCCCACGACTTCTTGAAGGTGAAGGCGCGCTTTAGTGCAATGTGGAATACGGAAATCGGGCTGCCCGCGCGGCGCGCCAGAATTACGGGACCGGGCTTCGCGACGTAGCGCGGCCCGCGCGGCCCGTCAATCGTAAACGCCACGTGTTTCCCTTCCGCCAGCCGCTGGCCCATCACCACAAGCCCCTCCATCGCTCCGCGCGACGAACTTCCCTGCGCCGTGTTGAACCCGAGCCGCTCGATGACGCGCCGGGTCCATTGACCGTCGAAATTCACGGTGTTCATCACCACCACTCCGCGGTTGCGCCAAATCCACGCAGCGGAAAAGATGCAGCGGTGCCAGAACGCGCCGATGGCCGGCTGGCCGTTGCGGGTAATTTGAATCGCGTTCTCGATGCCGACGATCTCCGTGCGCAGGGTTGGCCCAATCAAACGAATCGCCCAATACACGAACCACGCAATCACGGGGATCTGCATGCGCCGCCACCGCGTAAGGGGAGGCCCGCTCAAATCGTATAGCGATTTGCTGGTTTCGCCGCTCGCGGCAGGGGCTGATTTCGCGTCGGTATTCACTGCGGTATAGTATAGGCGAACCTCGCAAAGGTCTCGATGTGCTCCCACACCAAAGCCGCTAAAGTGCGCGTCACCATCCTCGGGCATAGACTCTCCGTCGCGTGTGTTGCATTGCCGGCGCTTGTGCTGCTAGCGGCGTTGAGTTGCCCGTCGCTGCGCGCGCAAGCGACTCCGCCCGGAGCGATAGGCCAACTCGAAGGCAACGACGTTTCGATTGACACCGGAGCAGGAACGGGCGCGGCCTCTTCGAGTTCGTCGGCGGGCGGCCCTGTTTTCAACGGCAGCGTCGTGACGGTGCACGACGGCAAGGCGCGGCTGACGCTCGCGGTTGGCGGCGAAGTGGATGTTTGCGGCCCGGCGAAGCTCACGCTTTTGCAGTCGGGAGGCGCGATTACGCTGGCGCTGGATTTCGGGCGCATCCATTTGCAGTTGCTGCGCGGCACGTCCTTGCGTATTTTCACGCCGACGATTATTGCCACGCCGCTCGATATCGGCGGAGAGACGCGCGACATCACCGCGGGCCTCGACATGAACGATTCGCTGTGCGTGCTGGCGACCAGCGGGGCGATTCGGCTGGAGCAGCAGTTCACGGGCGAAGGAATCATCGTGCCGCAAGCCGGAGAGTTCTTTTTGAACGCGGGGAAGCTGGTACCGATCGCGGGAGCACCGGGAAGCTGTGCGTGTGCGGCGATGCATGCGCAGTCGGCACCGCCGCCGCAGATTCCGGTGTTGGGAGTTTCTTCGTCGGCGCCGTTGGCGCCGCCACCGCAGCCTGCGGAATCGGCGTCAACCGTTGCGCCTGTAGCGAAAGCTCCGGAACCCGCGCCCGAACCGAACGTGCAATTGCGCGTGCTGGCGCAAGCGGATGACGTTCATCCGAATGTGCCGCCGGCGAAAGATTTGACGCCGCCTGTTCCTCCCGATGCCATGCCGGAGTACAAGATCATCATGCCGCCGTTGGGATTTTCGGCTTCGTCGCCGACACCGCCTGCGGACCCACCGATGGATGCGGTGTTATTGGTGCGGACTGTTCACGTGGAGCCGGAGTACGAATTTACCGGGCATGTGGAGGCGCCGCAGATGGCGTCGCTGGATCGGGATAGTGCTGCGGCGGCTACGCGGGAATCGGCGAAGAATGCGAAATCGGCGGGGAATAAGAAGGAAGGATTTTGGGCGCGATTGAAGAGGGCTTTTGGCGGGTAGTGGAGAACGGTTGGACTGAATTCGCGTGGGTAATACTTTTGCGGATTCAGGTGCAACGGCAGGCGAGGCAAGCCTCGCCCACACACAAGCGGCGGCCCTTCGTTCCTCAGGATAAACAAACCGCCGCACTCCCAGATTGGTGCTCGCGGCGGGCAGCGTGATTGCGAGATCGTAATTGTATTGATTCGGGCAGCGCATCGTTACATTCCCTCGTAGTTGGGGCCGCCGCCGCCTTCGGGCGGGACCCAGTTGATGATTTGGTAGGGGTCGGCTATGTCGCAGGTTTTGCAGTGGACGCAATTGGAGGCGTTGATTTTAAGTTTGGGCGCGCCTTTTTCTGTGAGCATTTCGTAGACTGCCGCGGGACAAAAATATTGGCAGGGATTTCCGTATTCGCGGACGCAGCGGTCGCCGCAAATATTCGGGTCGAGTACTACGAGATGGCACGGTTGATCTTCTTCGTGGCGCGTGCCGGAGTGGTAGACGTCGGTGAGACGGTCGAAGGTGAGTTTGCCATCGCCTTTGAAACGCGTCGACTGATCCACCAGAGTGTTTGGGCGATTTAGTTTTGTATATTCCTGGTAGCCAGGTTTGCTGCGCATTGGATCGGTGAGGCCGCGGCCGCCGGTGACGAATTGCAGTCCTGCGTTGACCAGGCCCGAATACAGCCCGCCGTGAAATCCCTGGTGAAAATTCCTGACTTCCCACAATTCTTTTTTGATCCAGCTTTTTTCGATTTTCTGCGGATAGGCCGCCAGAGTTGTTGCAGAAGTGTCTCCGGCGCATAGCGCTTCGTAAATGGTTTCCGCCGCGAGCATGCCGCTTTTGATCGCGGTGTGAATGCCTTTCAGGCGCTGCGAATTCAGCAGGCTGGCGGAATCGCCGATGATCAGGCCGCCATCCACATAACTGCGCGGCATGGAATACCAGCCTCCGTACGGAACGGTTTTTGCGCCGTAGCGGACGAGCTTGCCGCCTTCGAGGATTTTTTTCACGAAGGGATGCGTCTTATATTTTTGGAAGGCTTCGTGCGGATCGAAAAGCGGCTCCTTATATTCGAGAGCTACGACCATGCCGAGCGATACTCGATTATTCTGCAGACCGTAGACCCAGCCGCCGCCGTATAAATCGGAGCTGAGCGGCCAACCGAGAGTGTGCGCCACGTAGCCGGTGTCTATGCGTCCCGGCTGCACATCCCACAATTCCTTGATGCCGATGCCGTAGATTTGCGGGTTCAGCCCATCGAGTTTCAGCTTGTTGACGAGATCTTTGGTGAGCGAGCCGCGCGGGCCTTCGGCCAGGACCGTGACTTTCGCGCGCAATTCGTAGCCGGGCGTGAAGTTGTCTTTGGGCTTGCCGTTCTTGTCCACGCCTTTGTCTTCGGTGAGGACTCCCGCGATTCCGTTCTTGTCGTAGAGCAATTCCCTGCCGGCAAATTGCGTGAAAACGTTGATGCCTTTCTTTTCGACCAGGCCGCCGAGCCATTTCACGAGGCGGTTCAACGAAACGACGTAGTTGCCGTGATTTTGCAGGGGCGGCGGAGTGATCGGCAGTTTGTAGCTGCTGGATTCGGTGAAGTAGTAGGCGGCGTCACCGGTGACGGGAGTATCGAGCGGAGCGGTCTTTTCGAAATCGGGGACGAGTTCGCGGAGTCCGCGCGGGTCCATGATCGCGCCGGAGAGTTGATGGGCGCCGATTTCGCGCCCTTTTTCCAGGACGTAGATATTTTCCGCGGAAAGCGCGGGGGATTTTTTCGCTTCCGTGTGTTTTTCGATCAGGTTCGCGAGATGGAGGGCGCAGGCCAGGCCGCCGGGGCCGGCTCCGATGATTAGAACGTCTGCTTCGAGCTGTTCGCGAGCCGGGGAGGTGGAATCTGTCATGGCGCCATCTTAGCAAAAGCGGGAAATTGGAAAATCGAAATTGGAAAATCGCGCGGGTGGCAGCATTTTGCCGCGTGTGGAAATCGGATTTTAGAAGTGGCAGAAAGTTGGCGATTGATTTGGTCTGTCGTCGTTTGTTGTCTATGACTTATACGTGTTTCTAATCGCCGGGGTTGGCGATTGATTTTCGCGTGATTTGAGGTGGGATTTGACGTTGCGAACGATGTCGAGATTAATCGTTCACCGCTAGTAACGACTTTTGCGCCGGATGAAGCTGGATTCGCGCCGCGAGAGACTGGGGGTTGGATGGGTGGAAGGCGCCGCGACGGAGCGAGAGATCGCGGGGGGACGAATTGCGGTGGCGGGAATTCGCCGGAGGTTGGTGCAAATCGCAAATTGGTAAAAATTTTCACGGACTACGGTAGCACAGCGTCATGGAAATTGCGAATCGGGTGTGTGTACACGCGACCTCTGGTGACAAATGCTACGCCGGATGCGAAATATGAATCTAAACCGGGCGCAGCAAGCAGCGCCCCTACGACCCCTTGCTCGCGTTGCGACGATACCAATCCACCGCGGCACGGCATGCCGTGCCCCTACGAACGGCAAATGCAAAACCGGGCGGGTCTGAGACCCGCCCCTACTCCGCGATTTTTGTTGGGCGCTTCGTTGGTTTTTTGGGGCGGAGGGTGCTGTAGCCGGGGTGGACGCCGCGGGTTAGGCCTTGGGCATCGGCTAAGCGTTGGAGCAGGTTGTAGAGTTGGGATTGCTCTGCTTCGTTGAGCGCGGCGCAGAGGTGTTCGCTGTGGGCGCGGGCTGCGCGGCCGATTTCGCTTAGGGCCTTCTGGCCTTTTTCCGTGATGCGCAGGACGTGGGTGCGGCGGTCGTTGGCGTTTTCCCCTCGGACTACCAGATTGCGCGACTCCAGATCATCAATCAACGCTACCAGACGGCTGGCGTGCATGTGCAGGGTTTGCGCGAGCTGGCGCTGGCTCATGCCGGCGGAGCGGGCGAGCAGGCGGAGGATTCCGGCGTCGGACGGGGTGAGGCCGAGCGCGGCGACGCGCCTGGCAAATTCGGTGGCGGTGTGAGCGCCAACCTGGGCAAGCAAAAAGGGCAAACCCCAGCGGGATTCGGGAGGAGGCGAGGGAGGAGTGGGCATGGAAATACTATTGCACGGAATAATCGTTTATAGTAGTAATGATTACTGAGAGTAACGGTTTAGCGAGGCCGATGGGCGGCACGTTCCGGCCAACAGGCGGACGACGGCCGGCAGCGCACGGGAGAAAATATGAATACAGCATCAGAAAATGCGATTCGCGGCGCGCGACACAAGGGACCTAATCTGGGAATGCTGGCAATCGTCTTCACTGTTCTTTTCAACACGGGCCTCTATTTCGTTACGAGCTTCAATGGCAAACCATATTTTCCGGGACCATGGGAACCGGCGAGCGTAATCGTGACTTATTTTCAGACGCGGCCGGGAGCGGTGCTGCTGTGCTCGTTTTTCCACTTCGGCTCCGCGATTGTGCTGGGGATTTTTACGGCGACGGTGGTGAGCCAACTGCGATTTCTGGGGGTGCGCGCGGCGGGGGCATATATCGCGCTGTTCGGCGGATTGGCGACTTCTTTCAGCATCATGGCGTCAGCGACGGCGCTGTGGACGATGGCTTACCCGGGCGTGGCGCAAGATGCAGCGGTGCTGCGGGCGCTTTACTACCTGCAATTTGGTTTCGGCGGCGTGGGGTTTTCGGTGCCGCTGGGGCTTTTGATGGCGGGAGTGTGCGTGACGAGCGCGTTCATGAAGCTCTTGCCGAAGTGGCTGGTGATATTCGGGCTGGTGTTAGCGGTGGCGGGCGAGTTGAGCTGGTTCAATATGGTCTTGCCCAAAGCGCTTTTTTTGATTCCGTTGACGCGGTTCCCGGGATTTATCTGGATGATTGCGACTGGATTCCTGCTACCGAAAACGATGGGGCGAGGAGACACGGCCCGATAGCGGAATGGGGCGTCGCGAAATTCGACAGCGAGCTAGGTGGATTTGGACTTTTCCAGTTCTTCGATCAGGGCTGGGACGATTTCGAAGAGGTCGCCTACTACGCCGTAGTCGGCTACTTCGAAGATGGGGGCGTTTTGGTCCTTGTTGATGGCGGCGATGGTGCGGGCGCCTTTCATGCCGACTACGTGTTGGATAGCGCCGCTGATTCCTAGCGCCAGATAGAGTTTGGGGGCTACGGTCTGGCCGGAGCTGCCGATTTGGCGGTCCATGGGGAGCCAACCTTCGTCGCAAATGGGACGGCTAGCGCAGATTTCGCCGTTGATGAGCTTGGCGAGTTTTTCTGCCATGGCGATATTTTCCGGAGCTTTGATGCCGCGGCCTACGGAGACCAGGATCGGGGCTTGCGTTAGGTCTACTGCTTGCTTCGCTTCGCGGAAAAGTTCCAGAGGCTTGGTGCGGATTTGGTCCGGTTGCAGATTTACGGTGACGGATTTTATTGGGGCTTTGCCTGATGGATGCTTCGCGGCCAGATCGGCGCGGAATGCGCTGGATTGGAAGGAGGCGATCCACGGCGGGTCGCCGGCGAAGACTACGTCTGCGGCGGTGCGGCCTTGGAACATTTGGCGGACGAAGATGAGTTTGTTGTTTTCGTAGCGGTAGCCGGTGCAATCGCCGATCATGCCTTTGTTCATGGAGGCGGCTAGCTTGGGCGCGAAGTCGCGGACTTGATAGGTGTGCGGGAGGAGGACTAGGTCTGGCTTCGCGGATTCGATTACCTGGCGGAGGGCTAGCGCGTAGGCGTCGGGCGTGTACTTTTCCAGGAGGTCGTGTTCGACGGTCAGGACTTCGTCGAGTTGGTAGGCGGAGAGTTCGTCGGCCAGCGCGGAGATGCCTTTGCCGATTACTGCGGCTGCTAGCGCGCCTTTCGTTTGTTGGACGATTTGCTGCGCGGCGGCTAGAGTTTCGAAGCTGACTTTGTTCCATTGCGCGTCGCGTTGTTCGGTGACGACCAGGATTTTCATTGGCTAGTTCCCGTTGGAGTGCTTTTGAGTATTGAAATAGTTCATGCGTCCGTCGATCTTCCAGCCGGCTTTCCGACTCTGATGTACAAGAAAATAGTCGCCCGACGAAGGAGCTCGGTCCATGTACGACGCGAAGAACACGAAGATGATCGCCTCCGTGCGCTTTTCGTCGAAACCGACTCGCGAGAAGTAAAACGCGCAGTCAGGCGTTTTCCATTCGGGCGAAGAAAGCGAAGCCGGATCGACACCAGTTCCGGTGAGGCCATGCGCCCACGAAGTCTTGAATTGATCCTGCAGCCTCCACGATTTTTCGTTCTGGTGGAGCAGGTCCGACCAAGTCGCATCACGAAAACGAAATTCAGCCGCCAACATCGTACGGAGGTCGTCTGCGGTCGCGGGAGGCATCAGCATCGGGCTGCAGTTGTTAAGCATGATGGGATTCTGGGACTGCTCACCACAATTCAGGTTGAGCGTATCGTTGACGATCAGCGCATGAACCTGATTCTCCGGCTTCAGCTGCGAAAACTGGACGTTGCCCAGCACTGCGTTGTAAACCGCATAATCGTCACTGGGCACGAGCGCCGTGGGCTGTTCCTGCGCTGCCGGTACGAACCGAGCGGTCGCCCCCCACAGCATCAGGAGCGTGGCGACGCCGGAAACGGCCCAATTCGTTTGAGCAAGCCGCCGCATTAGAGCACGCGCGCTTCGTGTTTCAGTTTTTCCAGCAGCTTGGCTGCGATTTCTTTGGGTTGACCGGTGATGAATTCGGTTTTTTTGGTTTTTTGCGGCACGTAGATGCGTTCTACGTGCTGCGTTGGGTTGTCTGGGACGCCCAGCGTTCCTCGCTCGATTGTTGCGATTTCTTTTTTCTTGGCGGCCATGATGCCCTTCAGCGTGGCGTAGCGCGGTTTGTTGATGCCGGACTGGATTGAGAGAACCGCTGGCAGTGGCAGCTCTACGTGCTGGAACCAGCCGGCTTCCAGTTCGCGCTTCAGCTTCATGTGATTTTCTACTACTTCGATGGCCATGATGATTGTGGCGTGGGGGCGTCCTAGCAATTCGGCTAACAATACGCCGGTTTGGCCGAAGCCTTGGTCGTCGCTTTGCAGGCCGGTGAGGATCAGGTCGAAATTTTCGGATTTTATGGCGGCGGCTAGGGAGCGCGCGGAAGAGAGTGGATCGAGTTTGAAAAATTGGGCGTCGGAGACGTGGATGCCGCGGTCGGCGCCTTTGGCTAGAGCTTCCTTGATGGTTTGTTTGGCGCGTTCGGGGCCCATGGAGATGGCCACGACTTCGCCGCCGTGTTTTTCTTTCAGGCGCAGGGCTTCTTCTAGCGCGAAGCTGTCGGGCTCGTTGGTTTCGAAACCGATGTCGGATTCGCGGATCCAGGCGCCGCCTTCGGCGATGGCTAGGGGCGCGTCTTTTGCGGGGACTTGTTTTACGCAGACTGCGATTTTCAACGATGCCTCCGAAATATGAGCGATGCAGAGAATCTGATAGTTTCTATCAGAATTACGGATTTGCGGCAACCGGGCAGATCCGAGTGAAGCGCTGAATCTAAACCGGGCGCAGCAAGCAGCGCCCCTACGAACCATTGCTCACGTTGCGACGATACCAATCCACCGCGGGCACGGCATGCCGTGCCCCTACGCCCGCAAACTGACTGCAGGGAGCCGGCGGGACGCCGGCGCTACAAACCTAGGAGCACAGGCTGAAGGCCGTGCCACACTTACTCCGTCCAGCGCTTGAAGAGCAGGCTGGCGTTGGTGCCGCCGAAGCCGAAGGAATTGGAGAGCACGTAGGTGACTTCCGCTTTGCGGGCGTGATTCGGAATGTAATCGAGGTCGCAGGCGGGGTCGGGCTTCTCGTAATTGATTGTGGGCGGCAGAATCTGATCGCGCAGTGCCAGGACGCTGATGCCGGCTTCCAGGCCGCCGGCGCCGCCTAGCAAGTGACCGGTCATGGATTTTGTGGAGCTGATGGGAACTTTTTTGGCGCGTGCGCCGAAAACGCGCTTCAGCGCTTCGGTCTCGATGGCGTCGCCAATGGGAGTGGAAGTGCCGTGGGCGTTGACGTAGCTGACGTCGTCGGGAGTGATTGCCGCATCTTTCAGCGCGGCGAGCGAGACGCGATAGCCGCCATCGCCGTGTTCGGCGGGTTGCGTGATGTGGTAGGCGTCGCCGGACATCCCGTAGCCGGTGATTTCGGCGAGAATTTTTGCGCCGCGCTTCTCCGCGATTTCGAGGGCTTCGAGAATTACGACTCCGGCGCCCTCGCCGACGATGAAGCCGTCGCGATCAGCGTCGAAGGGCCGGCTGGCGTGTTGGGGATCGTCGTTGCGCGTGGAAAGCGCGCGCATCGCGGCGAAACCTCCAACGCTCATCGGAGTGATGGCAGCTTCGGTACCACCGGTGATCATCACGTCGGCAGCGCCGCGCTGAATAATCTTGAAAGCGTCGCCGATAGCGTGCGCGGAAGCGGAGCAAGCGGTGGCAGTGGCGGAGTTGGGGCCTTTCGCGCCGTAGCGGATGGAGACGTGACCGGAGGCAAGATTGACGATGGTTGCGGGAATGAAAAAGGGAGAGATCTTTCCTGGACCGCCGGCGAGATACTTCGAATGCTCGCGCTCGATCACGTCGAACCCACCGATGCCGGAGCCGATGTAAGCGCCCGTGGAATCGGCTAGCGCCGGCGTGACTTCCAAGCCGGACATTTGCATGGCGAAGTCGGCAGCGGCGAGCGCGAGCTGAATGAAGCGGCCGGTTTTCTTCAGCTCTTTTTTCTCGAGCCAGTTGAGCGGGTCAAAATTGCGCACTTCACCGGCGATGCGGCAATCGAATGCGGCCGGATCGAAATGCGTGATCGGGCCGATGCCGCTCATCCCTGCCAGCAGATTGCGCCAGACCTCTTCGGTGCCGATACCGCATCCGCAGACCAAACCAACGCCCGTAACGACAACTCGGCGGTTCAAAGGGAATTTCTCCTGTACGGAATGGGACGAGGGGAGGGCGGTTTACTTGCCCTTGGCGTGCTTTTCGATGTAGTCCACGGCGTCTTTGACCGTGGCAATTTTTTCGGCATCCTCGTCCGGGATCTCGATGCCGAAATTTTCTTCGAATGCCATCACCAGCTCGACGGTGTCGAGCGAGTCGGCTCCCAAGTCGTCCACGAAGGAGGCGGTCGGAGTGACTTCGCCTTCATCCACACCGAGCTGCTCGACAATAATCGTCTTCACGCGTTCTTCGACGCTGGCCATTCTGATTGTTCCTCCGATTTCAGCGAACTTGAATTTTCGGGCCGCACCGCAGGCAAGTAAAGCGTCCCCAAGACAACCTTGCCATTCTATGCGGGGCTTGGTGCCGGGGTCAACCTTTGACAGGGCAAGGCAGCGGCTAATTTTCGGTTTCGATGAGCTTGTGAACGGGACGTCGATTCCGATTTTTTACGTCTGGCGAGGCGCGGAGCGGCGGGCTCGGCAATGGCGAGGCGTGAGGAAACGGATTTGACACCCTGGGAGTCCAACATCGTGAAGCGTGAGGCCGTGCAGCGCCTGGCGAGGCTGTGGAGGCCTGGGAGCGCGGTCTTGAGCACGTTGGAGATTCGTGGCCGAGGTAGATGAGCCGACTGTATGGATTCATATGGCTTTTTGGTAAACTGAAGCCGCAAAAAATCATTCGTGGGCTGAAGCGGGCGACGGTGGCCGCCAACGCCCGGGAGGGATGCCAATGTTAAGAGCCGGAGTATTACTGGCGACAGCGCTGCTGATGGCGATGACGAGCTTCGCGCAATCGAATGCGCCTGCGGGCACGGCCTTGAACATGCCCAGCGGTCAGGCGATAGAAACCAAACTGCAAACGGACCTGGACGCGAGCACGCTCAAGCCGGGAGACGCGGTGCAGGCGGAGACCATACATGATGTGAAGCACGGCCATGACATGTTGCTGAAGAAGGGCTCGATGCTGACCGGGCACATTGTGAAAGTGCAGACGTTTGCCGAGGGCACGCCCTCACTGATAGTCATCCTATTCGATCAGGTGACGCCGAAAGGCGGAGAGGCAGAAAAACTCGATGCGCTAATGACAGCTCTCGCGCCCGCGCCCACCGTGCAAACCGACTCGCTGCAGGACGGACGCGGGATGATGCAAACGAATATTAACGCGGCGGTTGGAGGGGACAAGGACTTGGGGAATGGCGGCGAGCTCACGGCCAATAGCGTCGGTGTGCATGGATTTCGTGGCGTAACACTGGGAACGGCATTGCAATCGGGCAAGCAGTATTCAACGATTCAGTCAACGACCGGCGACCTGAAGATCAAAAAGGGCGCGCAAATCGTATTCAAAGCCGCGGAACATTAGAAATTTAGTTGGCGGGTGGTGAAGCTCCACGACGACGCACCTGGACCATCAGCAAAGCCGGTACAGCCGGCGAGACGCCGGCGCTACACGTCCTAGCCCATGTGCAGGCCGCCGTTTACGTTTAGGACTTGGCCGGTGATGTAGGCGGCTTCGTCGCTGGCTAGGAAGACCACGGCGGCGGCTACGTCTTGATCGGAGCCGAAGCGGGCAAGCGGGATCATCGATTTCATTTTGTCTTTGATTTCCTGCGAGAGCGGGGCGGTCATGGGGGTATCGATGAAGCCGGGGGCCACGGCGTTTACTGTGATGCTGCGGGAAGCGACTTCTACAGCGATGGCGCGGGTTAGGCCGATTAGGCCGGCTTTGGAGGCGACGTAGTTGGCTTGGCCGGCGTTGCCGGTTTCGGCTACGACGGATGAGATGTTGATGATGCGGCCGGAGCGTTGCTTGAGCATGGCGCCGAGGGCTTGCTGAATGCAGAGATGCGCGCCGGTCAGGTTGGTGCGCAGGACGGCTTCCCACTCTTCTAGTCTCATGCGCAGGGCTAGGGTGTCGCGGGTGATGGCGGCGTTGTTGACCAGGATGTCGAGTTTGCTGAATTTCGCTAGGGTTTGCTGAAAGCCCGATTTTATTTGCGCGGCGTCGGCTACGTCCATGGGGACGGCTAACGCGGTGCCGCCTTTTGATTCGATTTCGGTTACTACCGCGGATAGTTTTTCGGTGTTGCGTGCGGCGACCGCCACTTTTGCGCCCGCGGCGGCGAGCGCCAGGGATGTGGCGCGACCGATGCCTTGTGACGCCCCGGTGACCAATGCAACTTTGTCTGTGAGTGAAAACATAGGAATTGAAGCTACATTAGGTGCGAGGTGGATGGCAACTGCGGGGCACGGCATGCCGTGCCCCTACGGACGACGGATTTGTGATGGCTTATGGCTCGCGGACTTCGGCGCGGGCTTGCGGCAGCTTTTCTAGCGTGGACTGCAGGGTGGCGCTGTCTTCTACGTTGAAGACGCGGACGCTGCGATCAATTTGGCGGAGCAGGCCGGTTAGGACTTTGCTGGGGCCTACTTCTACGAAGACGGTTACGCCGTTGTCAATCATGTCGCGGATGGATTCGAGCCAGCGGACTGGGCTGGTTACTTGGCGGATTAGTGCGTCGCGAGCTTCTTCGCCTGTGGAGATGGCTTCGGCGTCCACGTTGGTGATCAGCGGAAATTTCAGGTTGCTGAAATGCGCGGCGCGCAGGTCTGCTTCGAGGCGCTGTTGCGCCTCCAGCATCATCGCGCAATGGAACGGCGCGGAGACGGGCAGGATCACGGCGCGCTTGGCGCCGCTTTGCGAGGCGATTTCGACGGCGCGCTTTACCGCGGCGGCGGAACCGGAGATAACGGTCTGCTCGGGCGAATTCATGTTGGCGGGCGAGACGACTTCGTTCTCCGCGGCTTTTTTGCAGACTTCGGCGACATCTGTGGGAGACAGGCCGAGGATGGCAGCCATCGCGCCTTCGCCGGCGGGCACGGCTTCCTGCATGTAACGCCCGCGTCCACGGACTAATTTCACAGCGGTGGAAAAATCGAGCGCGCCCGCGGCGACCAGCGCGGAATATTCGCCGAGGCTGTGCCCCGCGACAAAATCCGGCGTGATTCCCTGCTTTTCAAGCGCGCGATACGCCGCCGTGGAAACGGTTAAGATCGCGGGCTGCGTATTTTCCGTCTGCTTCAGCGCTTCTTCGGAGCCTTCAAAACACAATTTCGAAATAGAAAATCCCAGCGCGGCGTCGGCTTCGTCGAAAACGGCTTTCGATTCCGGAAATTTTTCGGCGAGATCGCGGCCCATGCCGGGATACTGCGAGGCTTGACCGGGAAAAAGAAATGCAAGTTTGCCCATGAGGATTTATTCCACGCTTCCGCGGGAATCAGCCGCGTCCGGCGACCGCGGCGGCAGCGGAAAGCTCCTGTTCGATTTTTTCGTTGAAGCGTGCACGGCAGAGTTCGCTGGCGACGCGAATGGCGTTCTTGATGGCGTTGGGATTCGAGCGGCCGTGGCCGATGATGGTGATGCCGCGAACGCCGAGGAGCGGCGCGCCGCCATATTCGGAGGAATCGGTGCGTTTGCGGAAACTATCGAAGGCATCTTTCGAGAGCACGTAACCGACCTGCGATTTCAGGCTGCTCTTGATGGCTTTTTTCAGCATGCCGCCGATGTGCTCGACGAGGCCTTCGCTGATTTTCAGAGCGATGTTGCCGATGAAACCGTCACAGACGATCACGTCCACGTCGCCGCGGAAAACGTCACGACCTTCCACGTTACCGACAAAATTCAAATGGAGCTGCTTGAGGCGCGCGGCAGCTTCGCGGACCAGATCGTTGCCTTTCATTTCTTCCTCGCCGATGGAAAGCAGCGCGACGCGCGGGCGTTTGGTGCCCCAGATGGTGCGGTAGTAGATCTCACCCATCACTGCGAATTGTTCAATCTGTTCCGGCTTGGAATCCACGTTCGCGCCGACGTCCAGGATAACCGTGACTTTTTCTTTCATGTTGGGAAAAGCGGCGGCGAGCGCGGGACGGTCCACGGCGGCGAGAGTGCCGAGGACGAACCGGGCGACCGTCATCACCGCGCCGGTATTTCCCATACTGACGAGCGCTTCGGCTTTGCCGTCACGCACCAGGCGCGCGGCAACGTGCACCGAGCTCTCTTTCTTGCGGCGAAAAGCCTGCGAAGGCGAATCGCTCATGGTAATGACGTCCGTGGCGTTGACGATGTCGATCGGCAGTCCGCGATGCCCGTGGCGATTCAATTCCTGCCGGACAACGGCTTCATTGCCGACCAGCAGGATGCGCACACCGAGTTCGCGCGCCGCAAGGATCGCGCCTTCGACTTCGGCGCGAGGCGCATGGTCTCCGCCCATAGCATCGAGAGCGATGGTGGTCATCTATACACCGATTGGCCCCAAGAGAACGCCAGTTCGGAAAGGTAAGCGAAGGAAAGTTAGGCTGTCTTGGCCGCAGTGTCAATCACTTCGCGGTCTTTGTAGTAGCCGCAATGAGGACACGCGTTGTGGGGCAGCTTCTTCTCGTGGCAGTTGGGACATTCCGCCAAGGACAGGGGCGTAAGGAAATCATGGGCGCGCCGCTTATTTTTGCGGGCGTGCGAGTGACGTCGTTTTGGATTCGGCATTGCAGCTCCTCAATTGGCAGGCGGCTACGCAGAGCGGCCTGAATGGCAAGGGAATAGTGTAGCGTTTTATTGCTTTTTGAACCAGTCCTGCTTCAAACGAGCGAGGGGGGCCAGCCGGGAGTCGGAGGCGTGTTTCTCGCAACGGCATTCTTCGTTATTCAGATTGGCGCCGCAGTGCGGGCAGAGGCCGCGGCAATCGCTGCGGCAGATCACTTTCATGGGCAGCGAGAGATTCACCTGTTCGGCGAGGATGTCCGCGAGGAACAGGCCGTCGCCTTCGAAGAAAGCGACTTCGGTATCGTCGAGATTGAGGTGAAATTCCTCGTCCACGGCGATGGAGGTCATGGGACGGTAGTACAAATCGAAATCGCGGCTGATTTCTTCGACGACAGTGTCCAGGCACCGGGCGCAGACCAGCTCGACGCGGGTGTGCAGATTACCGTAGATGCGGATTTGCCCTTCCACAAGCTCGGCAGTCGCGCGGACCTCGAGCGGTTCGATCTGGCGGAATTCGCCGGAGTGAAAATCGAGCGTTCCGGGGGTGTAGCTCTTCCGGATGCGGATTTTTCTTACGGCGAGTTCGTTGACGTCGAGGAACATGGTTTTACCCCTTAATTGCGGGGTGATTTCAATTATATGTCTGGTGTGCGCGATGTCAAGGAACGGTGGTGAGGCGATGATTTGGCTGACACCTATCGTGCAATGACAAATTTACGCTGAGAGTGTGCGTGGGTTAATCTGAATCACGACGTCGCGGGCGAGGATGTCTGTGATCAGCGGCGAGGCAAGCCTCGCCTTGCAACAAGCGCGAGCAAGCTCCCGCACCCCCCCAGATGATGCGTGCTACTTCAGGAATTCATCGCATTGGCGGAGTAGGAAGTGGTCGGTCATGCCTGCTATGTAGTCGCAGACTATGCGGTGGCGGGGTTCGTGGGTGGCTTGTTCGGCGTATTGGTGGGGCATGCGGCCGGGATGGGCCATGAAGAACGTGAAAAGCGCGTCTAACGCGGCTACGGAACGATCGCGGTCTTCGGCGATGGCGGGATGAGAATAGACGTGGGCGAAGAGGAAGCGTTTGAGGTCGGCGTTTTGTTTTGCTGCTGGCGATGAGAAATTTGCTAGGCGATGTGGTTGATGGCGGACTTCGTCCACAGTTTTTACCGCGGATTTTTCCGCGGCAGCGGCTGTGGTGGCGATCAGGTCTGTGGCCAGCAGGTCGAGGATGTGTTTCAGCGCTTCATTGAATTTGAGCTTGGGTTTTCCGCTGGGGTAGCGGCGGTCTACTTCAGCGTACGCTTCGGCGAAGATGGGGACTTCTGCGCGCAGACGATCAAGGTCTACTAGGTGCGCTTCGAAGCCGTCGTCGAGATCGGCGGTGTTGTAGGCGATCTCGTCCACCAGATCGATGAGTTGGGATTCGAGCGGCGGGCGGCGGTCCAAAAGATATTCGGCCAGTTGCGGAAATTCCGTGGCGGAATAGTCGCGGGAATGTTTGATGATGCCTTCGCGGACTTCGAAGGTGAGATTCAGGCCGGGATATTCGAGATAGCGTTGCTCGAATTGCTCGACGATGTAGAGCGCGTGGAGATTGTGGTCGAAGCGCTCGCCGTGTTCGCGCATGCGCAGGTCGAGCTGTTTTTCGCCGGCATGGCCGAAGGGCGGGTGGCCGATGTCGTGGACCAGCGCCAGGGCTTCGGCGAGATCGGTATTGAGTTGCAGAGCGCCGGCAACGGTGCGAGCGACCTGCGCGACTTCGAGTGTGTGGGTGAGGCGATTGCGAAAATGATCGGAGTAGCGCGTGGTGAAGACTTGCGTTTTGGCTTCCAGGCGGCGAAAGGCGCGGGAGTGAATTACGCGATCGCGGTCGCGGGCGTAATCGTTGCGGTACGGATGTGGCGGTTCGGGGTAGCGGCGGCCGCGCGATCGGCGGACGTCCATGGCGTAGGAGGCTAGCATTTTGCCAATTGATTCTAGCCCCATCGCGGGGATTCGCTGCTACTTTCCGGCTGGAGCGGATCCGCAGAGCGGAAGTGTTGGTATTATCTGCGCATGATTTCGGAAGCCGCGGTGCTGAAAAAGCTGAGAGCGATTTGCTTGCGGCTGCCCGCGGCGACCGAGGGAGTCACGTTTGGGCATCCTACATTTCGCATTGCCGGGAAAATGTTTGCGGTACTCGAGGAATATAAGGGCGAACTAGGGATATGCGTGAAGGTGGGAACGCTGATGCAAGGCGTGTTTCTGGACGATCCGCGTTTTTTTCGCACGCCTTATATCGGGAAGCATGGATGGGTTACTTTGCGCGTGCATGCGGCGCGGCTGAATTGGAGCGAGATTGGCGAGTTGGTGAAAGGCAGCTACGAGTTAGTGGCGCCGACGAAGGCCGCTAAGAAGCGGAAGGCTTGTACGAATCAGAACTGCAAATGCCGTACTTCAGCGGCTAAAGCCGCTTCGAGCTCGTGGGGTTTATGTCGTAGCTAAAGCTACGACCTACAAAGCACTCCGGGCCATGGTTTGGGGCTACGATTTGCCGGGGAGGAGGTTCAGTTCCTGGTCGGCTTGCTGGGCGATGGGCGTATCGGGATATTCAGTCTTGATCTGGCCATAGAGGCGGCTGGCTTCAGTGGGATTTTTCGCGCCGTAGTGTTCGGCGAGGGCGAGCATTACTACCGGCTTGGGCACGAGCACGGTCGGCTTGGCGATCAATTGTTGATAGAGCTTGACGGCTTCATCGCCCTGGCCCTGGCGGTCATTGATTTGCGCGAGTTCGAAGCGCGCCATCGAAGCAAAATCGTCGCTGCTGCTGGACGCGACGCCCTGCAGCCACTTTTTCGCGTCATCCGACTTGCCCAACTTTTCATCGCTCAACGCAGCGTAGTAGGCAGCGAGCTGGCCGGGACGCGTGCGCGGATATTTCGTGGCGACGTCGGCGAATTTCTTGGCCGCGTCGGCATATTTATTATTGTCGTCAAAGAAGGTGGTTTCGCCCGGCAGTGACGGCTCGCTGGGGGTGCGGATGCGCGCCTGGTAAGACTTCATGGCGTCGTCGAAAGCGGCTCCGGCTTTCATGGATTGGCGTTCCGTGTAGGTTTTCCAGCCGAAGATGCCGAGCGCAACAACGATGGCAACGAGCAGAAGATAGGTGGTGAAAAGCTTGTGAGATAGTACGGCATCCGCGCCGAGCGCGAGAGTGTCGCGGACTTCGTCCTTCTTCAGTTCCTTGCGGGAAATATGCGCCAAGCGTTCACCCCGAGGAAAATCGCAAGCTTAGATATTAACACAAAGTCGGAATGGCAGTGAACCGCACGCCAGACGTCAAGGGAACGCGCGCCAATTGCACACGGCGGTGCGCCGACGACACTTTCAGTGGACTCCGCGGGAGGTGTTGCGCAATCCGGCGCCGCGCTTGGGCCATTGGCCGGAAAGCCCGCCATTATCTTCCGAGTCCTGGATGGCATAAAGCTTGCCTTCGCCCGTCTGCACGTAGATGGTGCCGTCGTCGGCGATGGTGGGAGAAAAAACCTGTCCGGCGGTGGCGAACGTCCATTTCAGTTTCCCGTCGGCTCCCACGGCGTAAAGTTTGTTATCGAGGCTCCCGAAATAAATCGTGCCGTTTTTGGCGATGGCCGGAGTGGAACGCACTGCGCCGCCGGTCGAAAATTTCCATTTGAGCCGGCCGTCGGGAGAGAGGGCGTACACGTTGCCATCGTCGCTGCCGAAATAGATGGTGCCATCGTTCGCGACGGAAGGAGATATAACGATATGGTTGGGAACGGAGAAAGACCACTGTTCGGTTCCCGCGGGATCCATGGCCGAGAGCGCGCCATTGCCTCCGACGTAGATGGTGCCATCAGCGGATAGGACGGGCTCTCCAGTCGCGGGAATCTTTTTTGTCCACGCGACGTTGTGGTCGGGCGCGAGCGCGACGAGGCTCCCGCGGGTGGCATAAGCCCCACCATCAGGAATGAATGAGAAAAAGTCGCCGCCGATCTGCCATGGCCTTCGCCGCACGGAGCTGCCGATGATGTCCAGCGCAGTGCCGGAAGCGACGATCGAGCCATCGTATGCTTCGCCGATTTGGGTAACGGGCCCGGTCAAACCCATGGCGCCTTCATTTTGGCCTTCGGGTCCAACGCGGATGACGCTGCCCGTGCCCGAGTTCTCGTTGGCGGCATCGAACCACACATTCTGGGCGTCATCAACGACCACGAAATGGACGGGATGCCCGACCGGCTGGTAGACGTTCTGGAAGTACCATTGCTGCTTTCCATTGGGATCCAGGGCGTACACACCGCGCGCGCCGCCGGCGTAAATCGTGCCGTCTTCACCGATCGCGGGGATTTGCTCTTGGTAGTAACAGCCTTTGCAGAGGGGACCCAGCGGGCCGGTGGAAAATTCCCATTTCTTGGCGGCGCGACGATTCTCAGAGGCAGAGGAACCACTGGAGACGTGGCACGCTGGCAAGGCAATCGAAAGCACCGCGATCAGCGGAAGCGCGACGGCAAGGCTGGGATGCCGGAGCATGGGGCGGATAGTAGCAGGAGTGATGGGGTTTCGTCGCGCTCAACGATCGGGCTTGGCATTTTGGTAAAGAGCGTAATCCCTGGGTAATATCAGGCGCGCCAGCTTGACGGAATTGCGCTGTGTGTGACTCGCGGAATCTTGCGCGGAAGGTGTTGCTGGCGCGCTAGCGCGGAGTGGTTCGCGTCAATTCCTGGCGGGGCCGGCGCTGGTTTCGGGATCGGGACCGAAGAAAGTGCCGCCGGCGAGGATACGATCGATGGCGACGATGAGGTCGCGGGAGGCTTGGGACTTGACGACGTAACCCTGAGCGCCGGTGGCGCGGACTTCGTTGATAAGACTTTTCGTTTCGTGCATGGTGAAGATGAGAATGCGAGAAGCGAGGCCCATGCGAGCGATGCGCGAAGCGGCTTCCAGCCCGCTCATCACCGGCATGGTGACGTCTAGTATAAGGATATCGGGGGTGAGCGCGGCAGCCGCTTCGACGGCTTCCTTGCCGTTCTTGGCTTCGCCGCACACTTCCCATTCCGGGCGGATGCGGCGCAGAAGGGTGCGAATTCCTTCGCGGACAATCTCGTGGTCATCAACGATCAGAATCCGCGCAGCCATGCCCTCGGTTTTCGACTGCCTTTCCCGCGCTTGCGTAGCAGATGTACCCATAACCACACCGTCTCGTTCGGCCACGCCGAGAGCCTCCCCGCTTGGACGATCGTTTATTTCGTCGAGAGTGAGCCGCTGTAAGACAGGCCTTTTACTCTTTGCAGCGCCGGCGAAAAATAGTGGTGCAAACGGCTCAGCCGAAGGACACAAGAATGCAACCGAGAGATGGTAGGTCGAACGACCGAGCGAGGCCATACAGGTAATCCTGTAGATTTTCCGGGTGGTGAACGGCTGCTTAAAGAGCCGGAGAGGCTGTGATTCGCACTGCGTCGCGGCATGTGCCATGATGCATCAGCAGCGACGAAATGCCGGGCTCCGGGAGGCTCCAAGACCATGAGCGCATCCGTAGCAAAGCGGATCAGCCCTATGTTGGCGGTTGCCGACATGGAGGAAACCATTTTGTTTTACCAGAGCGTGTTGGGATTTAGCCCCACGATTCAATCGCCGGAATATTCAATCGTGGAGCGCGACGGCCAAACCATCCATCTGCAGAAAGCGGCATCCGAGGAAGTAATGAAGTGTGTCCGCGGCCATGCCGAGACGTACCTCGAAGTCAGCGGGATTGGGGAATTGTGGAAGCACGTGCAGACGTTTAAGGACCGCTACCGAATTCGCGACTTGTTTCGCAGAGGATATGGAATGACTGAATTCCACGTCGAAGATCCGAACGGGTGCCTGGTGTTTGTAGGAGAGACTACCGCCAAATAAAACTTACACCCGTATTTTCAAACGGACTCGCGGCGGGATGGCACGGCGCCGATGCGGCGTCAGGACACTACGCGCTCCAGACGCTCCAGAAATGCGCTGACTTGCGCGGGATTGCGCAGCGAGTAATGAGCGCTGGTAGAGCGGCGCGAGCCTACCAGAATCGTGATGCCTTTGCGCAGGGCGCGGAAGGCCGGCTCGTCGGTGAAGTCGTCGCCGATATAGATCGGCAAGAACGCGGCACCGAGTTCTTGCAGTAACACCCGAACAGCGTGTCCTTTTCCCCGCACGTTGCTTGGAACGAGCTCCCAGACGTTTCCGGCGCGGATAATCGTCAGATGCGGCCGACAATCGGTGAGCAGCTGGCGAAGGCGCGCGCGTGCGCGGCGTTCGGATTCTGCGGATGCGTCTCGAAAATGCACGGCGAGGCTGGCGCCCTTTTCCTCGATGAAGATTCCCGGTGCTTGATCGGGCAGAGAGGCGAGCGCTGCGCGAGCCTTGGAGATTTTTCCGGCCACTACCTTCGGTAACGCCAGCTCGCCTTCGTTTTCGCAACCGTACAAACCATGCAGGAAAACCCTCGGCACTTTCACGAATTGCAGGAGTGACTCGCGACGGCGCCCGCTGACGATCATCACGCGGACGGCGCGATGAGCGGCCAGCTTGCGCAGCGCCCTGCGCGTGCGAGCGCTCAGTTTCACCAAATGTGGGCGCGGACGAAATTCCACGAGGGTGCCGTCGAAATCGAGAAAGAGGGCGACGTTCTTGGCGTTGCGGACCCGGCTGGAAATTTCATCCCACGAATCGAAAACCGGGATTACGCGGCCAGTGGCGCGGGGCTTCGTGATCTTTTTTCCAGGCTTTCGCGGGGGGCGGCGCACGCTTTATCGAGTCTCGGTCAATTCTGGCGCGTCCAGGCGAATTTCGGCAAGCTCCAGAATCAGGTCGGCGGCCCAGCGGTACACGTTGTGCTCTCTCACGATGGCGCGCATGCGTTGCATACGCGAGTGGCGCTCCTCAGGAGGCATTTCCAGCGCGCGGCGGATGGATTCGGCGAGCTGCTCGATGTCGTAGGGATTGACCAGCAATGCATCGCGCAATTCGCGAGCTGCGCCGGTGAACTGGCTGAGGATCAACACGCCATCTTCGTCTTCGCGGGCGGCGACATATTCTTTGGCTACCAGGTTCATGCCGTCGTGCAGCGAGGTGACCAGGCAGAGATCCGCGGCGCGATAGTACGGATCAATTTCTTGATGGGTGTGGTGGCGGTTATGGAAGATGATGGGTTTCCACTTGTCGCTCTGAAAGCGCGCATTGATGCGCTGGACTTCGTCGCCCACCTCGTTGAAAAAATCCTGATAGCGCTTGATGTGGGTCCGGCTAGGCGCGCCGAATTCGACGAAGGTGAAGCGCGAAACGTATTGCGGATATTTATCGAGAAAGCGCTCGATGCCGCGGAATCGTTCCAGCAAGCCTTTGGTGTAGTCAATGCGATCCACGCCGAGGCCGAGGAAAATCGTGTCTGGGCCGGTGGTCTCCAGAATCGAGGCGCGCGTGAGTTCGTTGGGAAAGAGGTCGTGAGACTCCGGCAACGCCACGCTGATCGGGTGCGGCCGGACGATCGTGAAATGGTTATTGCGGTTGACGGCGAAGCGTTCCCATTCGATGCGGCATTCGATGGCCTGGTCCACTGTCTCGAGGAAATTATTGCAATGGGCCTGGATATGAAAACTTACCAGATCGGCGCCTAACAGGCCGTCGAGAAGTTCTTTCTGCCATGGGCATATGGCAAAGGCTTCCGGATTGGGCCAGGGAATGTGCCAGAAAATCGCGACGCGCGCATCGGGCCGCGCGGATTTGATCAAACGCGGCAGCAGCGCGAAGTGATAATCCTGGATCAGTACGAACGGCGCTTCGACGGATTCAATTTCCTGAAGGACGGCTTGCGCGAATTTTTCGTTTACGCGTTGGTAGTACTCCCAATCGGAGGTGCGGAAACTTGGGCGTGTATAGGCGATATGGCAGAGCGGCCAGATGCCTTCGTTGGCGAAGCCGAAGTAGTAGCCGTCTTCTTCTTCCTTGGTGAGCCAGACGCGACGCAATGTGTAATGCGCGTGGTCGGGTGGAACCCGCAGGCGGTCATGCTCGTCCACGGTTTCGCGGTCGGCGTCGGCGGAACCGTGAGCGATCCAGGTGCCGTCGCAAGCATTCAGGATCGGTTCGAGCGCGGTGACCAGGCCGCTTGCGGGAACTTGCACTTCAATTCCCTTCTGACCATGAACGTGGAGATACGGCTCGCGATTGGATACGACGAAGAGCGAATTGCCGCGCAATTTTTTGCGTAGGCCTACGCGCAGGCGCTCGGCGGTCCAGCGGGTATCGCCCGCGGCGCGCAGGCGGGCTTCTTGCTTTGCGGCCATGCGCGCTTCCGCCAAGCTTTGGCCGAGCGACGCTGCTTCGGAAGTGAGCGGCTGCAGGAAATCAGGAGGCGAGGATTCTGGAAACGGCCCGGGTTGCTTGCCGGTGCGCAAATCCTTCATCCATTGCGAGAGTTTGTTGATGGGTCCGGTGATGGTGGAGCGCACGATCAGCAGGGTGATGAGCACGATCAGCAGGAGCTGCGCTACTACGTGCCAGATGGCGCTGCGCCAAATTTCCACGCTTTGCGCTTCGATGTAGCGGGCGTCGTGAAAAGTGACCAGCACCCCGGCAAGCCCCCCGCTGACGCGGTGCAGCGGCATGGCGTAAGCGTAGACGGGCAGCTTGGGGAAATCGGTGAACCCGCCGGCGCCCGTGTCAGCGGCTTTGCATTCATCGAACACTTTCGGCGGAACATCGGCGTTGCGGCCCAACCGGTCGCTCGCGGCGAGCAGCTTACCGTTTGGATCGTAGATGGCGACGCCCGCTAAATGTTCGCGATCGCCAAAACGTTCGACAATTTTGCGAAGTTGATAGTCGGAACCGCGCTGCAGCACAGGCTCGACGGTTTCTTGCAGACTTTCGGTGAGGATTTCGCCGCGACGGGCAAGATCGGCGCGCAAGCCCTTCTTTTCGGCGCGCACCTGGTTACGCGCGACGAAGAACGTGACGAGGCTGATACTGACGACGAGCGCGGCAATGAGTCGCAGGCTGAGCTTCATTCACGGTCCCTGGTGATTCGTCCGGATTTGGCGGATTCTTACAGCCGAGATCGCCCGAAGTCGTTTACAGCAACTGGCCGACCGTCGCTCTGCAAACTAATTCTGGGCTGGGTAACGACTTAGCGGCACTCGAGGAAGGTCGGCCATGCATTGTTTACACAAGCGAGAAAAACTCCGGAGTGCGCTGAGTTTGCTCCGCCGATGTGATGCAACCGGCGCTTGTCAGCGCCCCACGAGACGAGTGTACCAAACCAGGCGGCACCGCCACATAGGTAAAATCATGTAGGCGACGCTACCGGATGGCGCAAAGCCATCGCAGCGAGATCTGATGGAAAAAGCGGGGTGGCTACGACTTGAAGCTGCGGATGGCCGCGCCTTCTTCGGATTGCACGTCGAAGACGGTGAAGAGGCGCGTGATTTGCAGGATGTCGTGAACGCGTTTGGTGAGATGCAGGAGCTTCAGTTCGCCGCTCGCGTTTTTCACAGTGGTGTACGCGCTGACGAGTTCGCCGATGCCGGAGCTGTCTATGTAATCCACGTCGTAGAGGCTGAGCAGGATTTTCTTGTTGCCGGCCTCTACCAGATCGCGCACGGTCTTGCGCAAAGTGGCGCTGCCCTCGCCGAGCGTGATCTTGCCGCTGAAATCAACGATGACTACGTCGCCGAGCTGGCGGCGGGTGCCTTGAAGAGCCACGGGAACCTCGTATCCTGATTCTACTCCGGTTGATGCTTGCCGTTGCCGGAAACTGTTGATGGAAGTTTCTTAATCATGGTTAGTTCGGCGCCACCCTCGGGCCCGCGACCCACTTTGAATTCGTCCATGAACGCGCGCATCAGAAAAAGGCCGCGGCCGGAGGTGCGCAGCAGGTTTTCCTCGGCGAGCGGATCGGGAATTTCGGTTAATTCAAAACCGTGGCCCTGGTCGAGGACGCGGACGATCATGTTTTCGGGTTCGAGTTCCACCGTCATCATGATCTTCTTGTGGCGGTCCTGCTGGTTGCCGTAATTGTAGGCGTTGATCACGCCTTCGCGCACCGCCATGCCGATCTTGTGAACCTCTTCCTCGGGAAACCCGGCGGCCTCCGCCACGCGCATGGAAATGCTTTCGGCGAGGTCCACGCTTTCGAGAAGGGTCTCCAGCGTGACTTCGACGCGTTTAGAGTTGGCCGGCATCCGATGTCGGGAAAATCCTTTGAAAGAGCGGGAGTATGGTTATCACAGCGCCGGAGTGCAAGTCAATGCGCTCGGGGTACTGGGAGGTTTGGGCCCGGAGCGGCCTCGACGTCACTCCAGCTTAGGTTGTCGGATGCTTGGCGACTTTGGCGATGACGAGGCCCGCGAGCAGCCAGGTGATGGTGGAATCGGCGAGATTGACGGCGGTGTAGGCGCCGGAGAAGCCCCACCAATTCCAGTTAGGGAGATCCACTATGACGCTGGCCGCTAGACCTGCTACCGCCAGGAACGCGACTTTGCGCGCGTAGCTCAGGCCGCTGGTTTGCAGCAGCAGCCAGGTAAGGAGGAATGCCGCGGCTAGCAGGCTGAGAAATTGGATGATTAGGCCGCGGGTGTACGAGCCGAATCCGTGGAGGCGGACGGCCGCGAACATGATCGGACCGGATTGCATTTTCGCCATCGCGGCTGCTTGTGCTTGCTTCTTTTGGTCGGCGGTCATGCCTTCGCCGGAAGGCATGCTGGGCAGGAGATAGACGCCGTCCTCGGTGGCGTGCGAGGCGATTACGGCGGAGACTTCGTCCTCGTTGTGAAATCTCACCATGTCCTTTTCGTGCCAGCCGAGGAGCTCCCACGAAATCGAGCTCCAGATGAATGCGGTTAGGCCGCCCAGGATTGTGCCCAGCAGCAATGCTTTTTTCATGGTGCCTCCATTTACCTTGGGCCGGTTACTTGCGATGTTCGCTCACGGAAAGCACGTTACCATCGGGATCTTTGAACCAGGCGACTTTGTCGCCACCGGGAGCTGCCCAGATGCCGAGTTCCTGATCCTGAATGAATGGGTATCTTTCGAAGACGACGCCGCGGGCGGTGAGCCAGCGGACCAGCGCCTCGATGTCTTGCGCTTCCCAACCCATGACGGTGTACGGAGCCGGAGTGAAATCCTTGGCCTTGGCGATGCGAATCATCGTCTCGCCCGCCTTCATCACCAGCGCGAATGGGTCGTCGCTGACAAACTGGAAGCCCAGCTTGCCTTCGTAGAATTCGCGGGCTCGCGTGGAATCGCGTGTGGGAACAAATCCGATGATCTTGCTGGAAGCCAACATCTGCATCCTCCCGGGAGCATGCACGTGAATTGGAGCGTTAGAGAATGTTTACGGCGCGGGCTGCGAGCAGCGCGACGATCGTCAACGAAATCAGGGATTGCAGCATCATGCCGGCCTTGGCCCAGCGCGAAAGCGCCGCTGTATCGGTGGGTGAAAATGCCGTGCTGGTATTGAACGCCAGAAACAAGTAGTCCATGAAGTGCGGCGACCACGATGTGTCTTCATCTTCCAACATCTGCGGGAAAAGAAATGAGCTGTCGAGACGGCCACGCGAGACGTCGCGGCCGAGCGGGCCGCCGGCATCCAGCTTCCAGTACCACAACGCGAAAACCAGGACGTTGGTAACCCAAAGCGAAACCGCGCCGCGCAGCAGGACCGTGGGAGAGTCGCGATGCTGCGGGATGCCTTCGATCAGCAACGCCAGCGATGCAATCATGCCCAGGGTGATCGCGGTATTGGCTACGATGGTGAAAAGCTTAGTGATGTGGAAATCACCGCGGCGGTGCGACAACACAATCGGAATCAGCAGCACGAATACGACGACGAGCAGCAGCCAGCTAGGTCCCAGCGATAGGCGCTCGGGCAGCGCCAGGTACACTCCGCCCGCCGCCGCCATCGCGACAAACGCGGGCCAGCGCGGTTCACGGACAATTTTAGGGGCGGCAGGCATATTGGCGCGATGCGCGCGTGGAGTTTAGTACAGTTCGCGCCGCGGCTCAAAAGGCGAGCGCACCTGGCCTCGCGCTAAGCCCAGTAGGTGCGATCAAGCGTGCGGTACTGGATGGCTTCGCTTAGGTGCTTGGGTAGGAGCGATTCGGCGCCTTCGAGGTCGGCGATGGTGCGCGAGACTTTCAGGATGCGGTCGTGCGCGCGGGCGGAAAGGCCGAGGCGCTGGACGGCGGATTCGAGGATTTTTTCGCCCTCGGCGGAAATGGCGCAGTGTTTGCGGATGAGCTTGGGCGGCATCTGCGAATTGGCGTAGAGCTTTTTTTCGCCGCGGTAGCGCTCGAACTGAATTCCGCGCGCGCGCAGGACACGGTCACGCACGCTCGCGGAACTTTCGACGTCACCGTTGCCACGCAGTTCCTTGTATTTCACGGCGGGGACTTCGATGTGGATGTCAATGCGGTCGAGCAGCGGCCCGGAAATTTTCGAGACGTAGCGCTGAATCTGCACGGGCGAGCAGTGGCACTCGCGGGTGCCGTCTCCGAAGAATCCGCAAGGGCACGGATTCATCGCCGCCGCGAGCATGAAACGCGCCGGAAAATTCACGGAAAGAGCGGCGCGCGCGATGGTGACGCTGCCTTCTTCGAGCGGCTGGCGCATCACTTCCAAGACGTTGCGCTGAAATTCTGGAAGCTCGTCGAGAAAGACGACGCCGTTGTGGCCGAGCGAGACTTCGCCGGGCCGCGGAATGGCGCCGCCACCGATCAGGCCGGCGTCGCTGATGGTGTGGTGCGGGGAGCGATACGGCCGCGTGCCGACCAGCCCGCGCGAATCCTCCAGCACGCCCGCGACGCTGTGAATGCGCGTGGTTTCGATGGCTTCTTCGAGAGACATCGGCGGGAGGATCGTTGGAATGCGTTTTGCGAACATCGTCTTGCCGGCGCCGGGCGGGCCGATGAGCAGGATGTTGTGGCTGCCGGCGCAGGCGACTTCGAGAGCGCGCTTGGCGGACATTTGGCCGCGCACGTCGCGCAGATCCACGGAGTATTGGCTGGCCTCGGCGAGCATCAGCGAAGTGTCCACGGCGGTGGGATGGAACGATTCGGGCGCGTTGATCAAGTCTACAGCCTGCGGCAGCGATTTCACGCCGAAGACGTTGATGCCTTCGACGACAGCGGCCTCCTTCGCATTGGCTTCCGGCACCACGACATTTTTGATGCCGCGCTCGCGCGCAGCCAGCGCCGCGGAAAGCGCGCCGCGCACCGAGCGCACGCCGCCATCGAGCGAAAGTTCGCCGAGAAAAACGTGCGTATCGAGAATCTTGCCGAAGAAACTTCCCTGGCAGCCGGCGAGGCCGAGTGCCATGGGCAGATCGAACGCGGAGCCTTCCTTGCGGATATCCGCTGGCGCGAGATTCATGGTGACGGCGTGGCGCGAGGGAAAATCGAAGCCGGTATTGCGCAGCGCGGCGCGTATGCGTTCGCGGCTTTCTTTTACGGCGACATCGGGCAGGCCGACGACATTGAAGAAGCCCTCGAGCACCGGGACTACGTCCACTTCGACTTCGACGAGGTAGGCGTCAATGCCGAACACGGCTGCGCTGAACGTCTTGAAGAGCATCCCAAGAGGCCTTTTGCCGACCAAATTCTAGAGGAAGGGGTATCCTCGCGCGGTACTGTTGCAGAGAGCCTAACTCAAAAGGTGTCTTGACGCTAGCGATACTAGAGAAGGATAGTAAACTCAACGAGCTACTGGCAGCCGGCAACTCGCTGAGGAGGCAGGGTGCGGCGTCTCAAGCTCTTAGGCGGGATTGTATTGTGCACATGCTTTGTCGGCTGTGACCAAGCCACCTTGATGAAAATGTTCGTCCCTCCGCAGGATGAAACAGGCGCCGAAGAGTACGTTGAACTCCTTCGCCAAAGGAAATTCGACCTGATTGAGAAGGATTTTGAGCCAAGTCATTTGGACCCCACTTTCCGCGATACGTTGTCCCAAATGGCCGCGGCGTTTCCCGACGAGGCCCCGAGTCGGTGAAGGTGGTCGGAGCACAAATGTCTGGCCGAGATGAAAACGGCACCGCAGACATCACGCTTGAGTATCAGTTCCCGAGCAGGTGGGTGTTGGCAGAGGTCGACATGCAAAGGAGGGACGGCGCTACTAGCATTCTCGGATTCCATGTAACGCTCATGAAAGATTCTTTGGAGAACATCAATAGATTCACCTTGCGCGGTAAGGGTATCGCCCAATACGTAATACTCGCATTGGGAATCGGCTCTGTTGTGTTCGGTTTCTCCGTCTTCGTATGGTGCCTACGCAGCAAGGTCGGAAAGTGGAAATGGCTGTGGGCGATATTCACCTTGGTCGGAGTTGGCAGATTGGGGGTCCACTGGATGACCGGCCACTGGACATTCAACTTGCTTGCCATTTGCGTGCCGTGCTTATTGGCGAATCATCCTCCCTACGGGCCGTGGACAGTAGCGGCGTATTTCCCGATTGGCGCCGTTTTGTTCCTCGCGAAGCGACGGCGAACGAAAATCTCTTACGAGTCGTTTCCGCCGTCAGATCCTGATCTAGAAGGCAAAGCCGCTACTTCCTGATTAGCCAGCCTTGCTGCGCTGTTACGATGCCCAGAACAATCAACAGCGCGACGGTGGCGGCGTGAAAGATTACGTGCAGGGTGTTCACGCGGATGCCGTTGCGCGCGGGCAGGAAGGCGTGCGTCGCGCCGAACATTACTTTATAGCGCGCGGCCTTTTCGGCGTCCGGGCGCAGGAAGTACGGAATCCACCACGCCTGCAGTATTCCGCAGAATAGAAGCACGTAGCTGATCCATAGCCACCAGAAGAGCCAGTCTGGAAAGGACTTTTCGAAATGGACAATGGTGCCTATCAGCCCCACCGCGAAGGGAACAGCGCTGATGAGGGTGGCGGCGACGCGTTTGCCGAACGAATCCGCGGCGCTGACGCCTTGCAAATCGTTCAGCGAGCCGAGAGGCACCCAATCGTGCAGGAAGAGAAATAGAACTATGAAACATTGCAACGCAAGCAATGCGTCCATGGTGATGGAAGACATGAGCGCGGGGATTATACGCTACCAAAGCCTTGCTCGGCGCACGGCGAGGATGCTGCAACGGACGGTTGACGATGAGGAATTCGAGTGTGTTACGCTGCCGCTTGCGGATGGGAGGGTTGCCGGCGATGCGGCGCGCGATCGGGCAAATCGCTCTACTTGTGGCTGCCATTATTTTTTGGGGGGCTGCGGGGGAAATGTGCGCGCAGACCCGGGCTGTCGGCGGCGGCGACGCGGTGGCGCTGAATAATCGCGGCATGGACCTTTACGAGAAGGGCAAATTTGTGGAAGCGGCAGCGCTGTTTCGGCAGGCGCTTGATGTGAATCCGAATTTCCCGGAAGCGCTCAGCAATCTGGGCATGGTGATGGACCTGCAGGGGAAGGACGACGAGGCCGTCGCGGATTTCGATAAGGCCTTGGAGATGAAGCCTTCGGATGGGATCACCGAAAGCAACCTGGGACTGGCGCTTTATCACGAGAAAAAATATTACGATTCGATTGCTGCGTATCAGAAGGCTATCGCACTGAATCCGAAATTCGCGCAGGCCTACAACGGCATGGGCGCTTCCCTCTTCGCTTCCGGCAACCCGGCGGATGCGATTGCGGCGTATCGCAAGGCGATCGAGCTTTCGCCGAAATACGCGGATGCTTTGAACAATCTGGGCGCGGCGCTCGATTCCGGAAAGCAGTGGGACGAGGCAATCAAAGTTTACGCGCAAGCCGTGGCGCTGGAGCCGGCGTCGCTCGATATTCGCGCGAATTACGCGCTGGCCCTGCGCAATGCCGGTCATGACGACGAAGCCACCACGCAATACCGGCAGATCGTGGCCGATCATCCGGACGATGCCGCCGCGTGGTTCGACCTGGGGCAGCTTTTTTACAAACAAGGCCAGCTCGACGAGGCGGCGACGAGTTTCCAGAAATGCCTGGCGCTGCAACCGGATCAGGCGGAAGTGGATTTCCATTTGGCGCTGGTTTATCAGGGGCAAGGAAAACTGGACGACGCGATTGCAACTTATCAGAAGGGCCTGGCGCTGAAGCCGGACGAGGCGCATGCGCTTTATAATCTGGGCAACGCGTACATGCAGGCAAGCCAGCCGCAGAATGCGGCGGACAATTTCAAGAAGGCGCTCGACCTGCAATCCGATTTTCCCCAGGCGCAGATTGGCCTGGGCGCGGCGAAGATGCAGCTAGGCGATTTGGATGGCGCGCAGACGGCGTTCACGAAAGTGATCGCGGAGCAGCCGGACAACGCGGACGCGCACTTCAATCTGGGCAACGTGCTCTTCAACAAGGGTCAATACCAGCCCGCAGCCGACAGCTACCGCGAAGCGATTCGGCTGAATGCGAATCTTGCGCACGCGCACTACAATTTGGGGATGGCGCTCGCGCGCCTGAAAGATAGCGACGCGGCGAAGCAGGAATTTCAGGAAGCGAAGCGCCTGGACCCGTCACTGAACCCGCCGAATTGAACCTCACCGGTCGAACCGACTACGACGACTCAATAGACGATTTCACTTTTTCTGCGGCTGTTGGGGCGCGTCGCTGAAGATCGCGTGGTAAATCAGGTGCGTGGCTGAATCGATCCATCGATTCAACTCTGCTTTCGGCAAGCTTGCGGCTTGCGCGAGTAGGCTCCAGAAGAAAGTGTCCATCGCGCGCGCGAGGCCGGGGACGTCCACGTTTGGACGCGCGTCGGGCAGCCCTTGCAGGAATTGAAAGACGCGCAGGACGCGGCCCGTGGTCCATTTGTGGATTTGGGCTTGTTTCCTCTGTAATTCCGGATCCGAGAGTGCCGCTTCCTGCCAGGCGCGATACGCACCCAAGTAATACAGGTCGTGGGAGAACGCGCGGGCCAGCAATTGGCGGAGGGCGTCGCGAATTTCGCCGACGGCTTGGGGCTGAAAATTGAGCTGGCTCAATTTTTCGAGAAGCTCGTCCATCAGCACAAGCAGCAACTGGCGCTTGGAGTGGAAATGCTGGTAGAACGTGCCGGTGGCCAGTTTGGCGCGCTGAGCGATTTCGTCGATGGAAGTGTTTTCGTAGCCCTTTTCGCCGAAGAGAGCAAGACCCGCATCTTTCAGGCGCGCGCGCTTGGCGAGGCTGCGCTGCTGCACCGGCATTGCCGGTAGATCTTCGCCGGCGAGCAAATTGGGGCGCGCGGCTACGGTCTTGGCCATTTTTCGATTGCGACTCCAACGATCGCGCCCGCGCAGCACCACAGGATCCATCCACCGAAAACTCCCGCGACTTCGGGCGCCATATTCGGAAACAGCACGGGAAAGAACGCGCACGAGAAGGGATCGAGCAGCAAAGATGGCAGCGCGACGGAGGCGGCTCCCGCGACCCATTGTTCGCGGGGCAACTGAGCGGCGCGACAGAGCCGGCGTACGACCCAGGCCATCAGCGGAAAGCTGATAGAAAACAGAATCAGCGCGCCTTTGAGGTCGCCGGGATGGAGTATGCGCTGGCCGACGAGGCGCAGAGCGATGGTGGCAGCGAGCCAGATGGCGAGACCGGAACGAAACAAGCGAATATTCACTTATGTGAACCCGAGTTCATGTTCTCATATCGCGCTCCCCGAGGCAACAGCAAAAAAGTCTCGCTGCGGCGATAGACCTGACGGAATCCGCTCGCATCTGTTGAATCCTCACAGCCCTTTGAGATATCAAAGCTGCCAGGGAGAAAACACGTGCCAAACGAAACTGCGAAAGTTGTCCGGTTCCACGCTTTGGGCGGGCCGGAAGTATTGAGGATCGAGGCGGAACCGATTCCCGCGCCCGGAAAAGGTGAAGCGCTACTGCGCGTGAAGGCGATTGGATTGAACCGCGCGGAGGTGATGTTCCGGCAGGGACGCTATTTGGAGTCGCCTTCCCTGCCCTCGAAGCTTGGCTATGAAGCGGCTGGCGAGGTGATCGCCGTGGGTCCGGACGTGGATAAGAGCTGGATCGGCAAAAAGGCCAGCACGGTGCCGGCGTTCCTGATGACGCAGTACGGTGTGTACGGAGAGATCGCGCTGGTGCCGGTGAGCGCGCTGGCGATTTATCCGCCGAAGCTCTCGCCGGAAGAAGGGACATCCATATGGATGCAATATTTGACGGCCTATGGAGCGCTGATTCATTACGGCCGGATCGGCAAAGGCGATTTTGTGGTGATCACGGCGGCGAGCAGCAGCGTGGGAATTGCGGCGATCGAAATGGTGAAGGCGGAGGGAGCAGTCAGCATCGCGACCACGCGAACGTCGAAGAAAAAAGCGAAGCTCATCGAATTGGGAGCGAAACACGTGATCGCCACCGAAGAAGAGGACCTGGCGGCGCGCGTGAAGGAAATCACGGGCGGTAAAGGCGCGCGCGTGACTTTTGATCCGATTGGCGGCAAGGGCATTCAGAAACTCGCCGACGCCGCGTCGCTGGGCGGAACAATTTTCGAGTATGGAGCGCTGGCGATGGAGCCGACGCCATTTCCGCTCTTCACGGCGCTGGGCAAAGGGCTCGCGATTCAGGGATACACGCTGCGCGAAGTACTTTCTGTTCCGGAACTGAAAGCCAAGGCGGAGAAATATGTGTTCGACCGCGTGCAGGCGGGAAATTTCAAACCGCTGATCGACCGGGTGTTTCCATTTGCGCAGATCGTGGAGGCGCACCGTTACATGGAATCGAACGAGCAAATCGGCAAGATCGTCGTGACCGTGTAACGTCGGGCGGCGCGGGGCTTCCTCGGGTCCGCCCGCGCGATTGGGCGTGGACGATTTCGCGCGTCAAAAAGAAGCGAGCGTCTGCTTTACAATCGCTAATCCTTCGGTGATACGGTCGCGGTCACGCTCGTTTCCAACCGCGAGACGGAAGCAGCCCGCGAATTCCGGATTGCCATTTCCATAGCGCGAGCCGGGGGTGAGCAGCACGCCCCTGGATTCGCACGCTGCGCAGAAAGCGTGTGCGTCAATTCCCTGCGGCAGTTCGATCCAGGAATGGAAGCCGTTGCGGTGCGCGCGGATTTTCCATCCCGCGAGACCGCTCGAGATCAGCTCCTGGCGAGCGCGGCCGAGAGCCTGTTTTTCGGCGATCAGCCGCTGCACGGTTCCGTCGTGAACCAGCGCGGTGAGAACGTCTGCGAATAAGAGTGACGTGCCGCTGTTGACCTGCGAAACGAAGTCGTCGAGACCTTCCGCGAAAGTATCCGGGACTGCGAGATAGGACACTTTCATTCCCAGAGCGACCGGTTTCGTGAAGCTGTAGATGTAGAAACTGCGTTCGGGGACGAGCCAGGAAATCGGAGCGGGGCCAGCGGGCTCGAGAAAACGGTACGCATCATCTTCGATCAGCCAGAGACTGTGCTGCCGGATTACATTCGCAAGAGCGAGCCTCCTGCTTGGGGGCATCACGGTGCCCAGTGGATTGTGTACTGTGGGCGTTAGGTAAACTGCCTTCACATTTTGTGAGGTGACTGCATCGGCGAGCGCCTGAGGCAACATTCCATCCTCATCGCCGGCGCAGGCGATCACTTTCATTCCGCGATTTGCGGCCGTCCTGCGAAAGGCCGGATAAGTGAGTTCATCGACTGCGACGGCGGCGCCGTCAAGCGATGCGCGGGTGAGGGCGACGGACACGGCGCTATGTCCGCCGGAGCACAAAAACACGCGATTGGCGGAAATTTCCGCGCCCCATTGCGAGAGGAAAGACGCGGCTACGGCGCGATGTTCGGCGGTTCCGGCCAGGGCTTTTTGAGAAACCCAGGCGTTTGATTGCGCGGCGTGCTTCTGCACGGCTGCGGATACGATCGCGGCTTCGGTGCCGAGCAGCGGATAGTTGTATTGAAAATCGATCACTGTGCCTCCACAGCTTCAATATATCAATGAGGAATCGGTTTCGCCGCTGGATGGCGTCGCGAAAGCGGGATTTTGGAGGGTCAAATTGGATGGCGGATGGAAGCGCGATTGCGGACGCGCTTCGCGGCTTCGGCTCACGTCGCGGCCAGCCGGCGCGATTCGCGGAAACTTGCGACCGTTGATTACAATGAAGAGCATGACGACTCCGAAGGTACGCCAAGCGCGGCGTCGCGACCGCGATGAACTCGCGAAGATGCAGGGATTGCTGTGGCCCAGCGCGCCGCCCGAGGAGCTCCTGCGGGAGCTTGATGCTGCTTTGAGCCATCGCGCGCCTGGGACACTGCCTGCAGTGCTGCTGGTATCTACCGACGAAAACGGAGCGTTGACCGGATTTCTCTCGGCTGGTTTGCGTTCTCATGCGGATGGATGCGATCCGGCGCGGCCCGTGGGATATGTGGAAGGGTGGTTCGTCCACGAGAAGTTTCGGAATCAAGGCGTCGGCAAGGCGCTGCTGAATTCGGCGGAGGAGTGGGCTCGCGCACAGGGCTGCGTGGAAATGGCGTCGGACGCGTTGATTCGTTGATTCGGAATGAAGGATCGCAGCGCGCACATGAAGCGCTGGGGTTCGAAGTGGTGGATCGCTGCGTGCACTACCGCAAGAAATTGTGAGGAGGAGGACGCGATAATCAATCGATCAGGCCGTCGCACGCTGTGCCGCGCATTTCGCTCCCTGAGAAAGTTGCAAACGCTCAAGGCCGTGCCGAGGTTGTGGCGAGCAGTGCAGCAACGACACGGGCTGTCTGGCAAGATGAAACGAAGAACGCGGGGGCGCGCATGGAGTGACTCGCCCGCGGCGCGGCGATGGCCGGCGACACTCTTGCCGGGATTCGAAAAGCGCGCTGCGATCCGCTACCGGCTATTGCTTCGAACAGCTGAAACTTGTACGCTCTTGCACACGTCATACTAATCGGTTTGGTAAATAGATCGAGTAGCAGATCCGCGATTACGCAGCGGTTTCGGAATTTTCGGGCAGTGGCAATAACGGCGACTTACTTCGCTGATCGTGGGACGCTTCCCAGCAAGCGAGGCCTATGTTCCTCAGATTCCGTCGTGGTTGTCGCGCACTTTGCTTGATGTTTTTTTGCGCTGCCCTGAGCGGCGGCCAAGCGTTTGCCCAATCGCCGCAGGCATCCCGCGTTACGCGGAAAGTTAACGACAATCTGCGCGTGCCCCTGCGCGGCAACGTGCACCCGATGGCGCAAGCGCGTTTCGATCGAGGCGCAGTGCCGGATTCCTACGCGGCCGCACGAATGTTTCTGCTTCTGCAGCGCTCGCCGCAGCAGGAGTCTGCGGTGCGCCAGTTTATTCAGGATGTACAAACTCCTGGCAATCCCAACTACCATCGGTGGCTCACGCCTGACCAATTTGGCAGCGCTTATGGCCCCGCGGACTCGGATATTGCGGCGGTAACTTCCTGGCTGCAGTCGCACGGCTTCTCTGTCGCGCGAATCACCAAAGGAAAGACAGCGATTGAATTTTCCGGAACCGCCGGGCAGGTCCGCGCCGCATTTGGCACGGAGATCCACGCCTACCTCGTCAAGGGCGAACTGCATCACGCCAACAATGGCGATCCGCAGATTCCCGCCGCGCTCGCGCCGGTAGTGGCAGGCATCACCACACTGAATGATTTCGCGCCGAAGTCGTACGGCGAACTGCTGGGCAAGGCCAACTACACTGTCGCCACGCATCAAGTGGAACCGGACTGGACGCTCAATCAATTTACGCTAGCGCTGGCGCCCGCCGATTTTGCCGTGCAGTACGACCTCAACCCCGTCTACAGCGCGGGCACCAAGGGCACGGGAGTCACAATCGGCATTATTAGCGCTTCAACGGCGGACGTGTACGCGGTCGCCGCCTATCGCTCGCTGTTCGGGCTTCCACCGCTCACGCTCAACAACATCGTGGATGGCAATGATCCGGGCGAAGAGTATGCGGTCGTGGAAGCGCAGCTTGACGTGGAGGTCGCGGGCGCGGTTGCGCCGGCGGCAAGCATCAATATGTACGCGTCGGAAGGCAGCGCGGTGCAATACGGAATCAACCTTGCTGCGCAGCGCGCGGTGGATGACGACGTCGCGGTCGTGCTCAGCACTAGCTACGGCGAATGCGAGCAGGATCTCGGTTCGGGTGGAAACCAGTTCTGGGCCGCGGTGTGGGAGCAAGCCGCCGCGCAGGGACAGACCTCCTTTGTTTCCTCGGGTGATGGCGGGTCCGCCGGCTGCGACGACTTCGATCTGCCGCAACCCGCGCAATATGGCCTCGCGGTCAATGGCATCAGCTCGACTCCCTGGAACGTCTCGGTGGGCGGCACAGATTTTTATTACACGTCTTACAACCAAGATTCCGCGGCGCAAGCCGCTCAGTTGGCCACTTATTGGAACCTGACGCCCGCGAATCTCCCGACCGTTTCACTGCTCAAGCCGATTCCCGAGCAAGTTTGGAATAACGCCTTCGGCTTGGATCTTTTCGACAACGGAGTGTACGACCCGAGCTCGCCCACGATTGTTGCAGGCAGCGGAGGCGCTAGCAGTTGCTGTGCGGGCGTTCCGTCTCCGCTGGATCCCCGCCAACCCTACACATCCTGCACGGGCGGCTACCCAAAACCTTCCTGGCAAACTGGCACGGGAGTGCCAACGGATGGGGTACGCGATGTTCCGGACGTTTCGCTCTACGCTTCCAATGGCGTGAATTACAGTTTCTATCCGATCTGTCTTCCGTTTGCCAATGAGTGCGTTCCGCAGGGCGGGGCCGTGGAGATATCGGGGGTGGGTGGAACTTCCGCTTCGTCGCCCGCGATGGCGGGAATCATGGCCTTGATCAATCAGAAATACGGGCGGCAAGGTCAGGCGAACTTCACGTTGTACCCGCTGGCGGCGCAGCATCCCACCGCATTCCACGACATCACGACCGGGAGCAACGATGTGCCGTGCGAACAGGGAACGCCGTCGTGCACGCTCAGCACGCTTACGGACAACACCAACGGTTTTTACACGCTCGGGCAATACTACGCGGCTCCAGGCTACGATCTGGCTACGGGCCTGGGAAGCGTTGACGCCAATTTGCTGCTCGAGTTTTGGACCTCACTGAAGTTCAAATCAACCGCGACGACACTCAGCTTCACTCAGACTACGTTTACGCACGGCACTCCGGTGAACGTCAGCGTGGGCGTCGCGGGCACTGGAGGAACGCCGACGGGCGATGTAGCGCTGGTTTCCACGGCGGCGCCCTCAACGAACACGGGATTGGGCGAACTTACGCTTCAGACGGGAGCTGCATCGGCTGCGCTCGACAACTTGCCGGGCGGGCAGTACACCGTGACTGCCCGATATGCTGGCGACGACCTGTTTGCGCCGAGCGCATCCAGCGCGGTCAGTCTGAACGTCGCGCCGGAGAACAGCACGATCAATCTTTTCGGCAAAACCTATAACTACACCACCAACATATTCAACGGCATCGCGAACGGAGCAAGTGTTCCATACGGATCGTTCATCACCATTGATGCACAGCCCTTTGGCGTCCACGCTGCGCCAGGCAAGTCCGACGGCATCGCCACCGGAACAGTAACTTTCACCGATACGGTCGGCGCCACGAATGGCGCAGACACCATCGCTCTTGACAGCACCGGTCTCGCGGAGTGGGTCAATTACAGTGGATTCCCGGTAGGCACTCATGTTTTCACTGCCAGCTACTCCGGGGACGCCAGCTTCAATGCCACCACGATGTCTACGCCGCTGACTTTTACGATCACTAAGGCCGCTACCACGGCGAATCTTTCCGCAAGCCCAACCAGCATCGGGCTGGGCACGCCTACTACGCTTACCGCGCTGGTGATTGCCACGGATAACGTTCCGCCGCCTACTGGCACCATCACTTTCTATTTCGGCAGCACAACTCTGGGCACGGTCGCCGTTGGCCCGGATGTCTACAATCCGCACGTGGGACAGGCCAACCTGAACGTGTCCAGTTTGCCGCTGGGCGTAGACGCAGTGACCGCAACATATAATGGTGACTCCAACTGCAATCCGACCACGTCTTCCGCGGTAAACGTAACAGTCAAGCAAGCCGCTAGTATCTCCGCCATTCTCACGCCCAATCCTTTTAATGAGGCGCAGTCCTTTACGCTCGCCGTCACTCTTTCCACTGCGGCCGGCTTGCCAGCTCCCACCGGATCCGTGGGACTTTATGGCATCGGTGGTGGCTCCAGCTATGGGACAGGTGCTTCACTTGTAAACGGTTCGGCGAGCCTCACCGGAGACGGCAACGATTTCAATCTTGGCAGTGTCACCTTCACCGTGACCTATTATGGTGACTCGAACTACGCGTCTGTATCTTCAACCGTGGTGTCCGCCGATACGCTTCCCTTCAGCGTAAGCGGAGCTCCGGTCACGCTTGCCGCTCCAGGTGCTACGACGGGTAACACTTCCGGCGTGATGGTGTCGCCGATGGGCGGATTTACCGGCGCGGTCACTCTCACTTGTGCGCTGACTGGGTCACCCGCGGGAGCGAAATATCCTCCGGCTTGCAGCATTCTTCCGGCTTCCGTCACCATTGCAGGGGCAAGCGCCGCCGCAGCGACGATGACGATCAACTCGACTGCGGCGACTGCCAGCGCAAATACCGCGCGGTCGTCGAATGGGATGCCAAGGCTTGCGGCGTACGCGGGGGCAGCCGTGTTCGGTATTCTCCTTTTCGGAATACCCGCGGAGAACCGCAGGCGACGCTCGTTGCTGAGCATGGGCCTTGCTCTGGCCATGATCGTGGGTGTGGCGTCCTGCAGTGGTGGAAATAGTGGTGGCGGTGGCGGTGGCGGAATTTCCGGCACCACACCGGGCAGCTATACGTTCACCGTGACTGGAACCACGCCTGGCCCCAACGCCGGCCTCCCCACTGTCACGGCCACTGCTTCCGTAATCGTCACAATTCAGTAGTCCACATCCACCGCGAGTCATTCTTCAAGCCGCTCTCCTTGACAGTCGAGGAGAGCGCTGCTATCTTCTCCTAGACGTACAAGGAGAGATGGTGGCAAAAGCCATCGATTTGCTGCAGGGCACTTTGGATATGTTGATCCTCAAGGCTGTATCGCTGGGGCCGCTGCATGGTTACGGCATTCTGCTGCGCATCCAGCAAATTTCGAAGGACCGCCTGGAAATTCAGCAGGGTTCGCTTTATCCGGCGCTTTATCGCCTGGAGCATCAGGGGTGGATCGCGAGCGAATGGGGCGAATCGGAGAATAAGCGCAAGGCGAAATATTACCGGCTGACGGCGGCGGGCAAGCGGCGATTCCAGCAAGAAGCTGAGAAGTGGAACCGCATGACGGACGTGATCGCGGGAATTCTGGGCACGAGGCCGGAGGAAGTATGACGATAGCGAGCCGGGTGCGATCGTGGTGGCGTGCGAATTTGTGGCGCACGCGCGCGGAGAACGAGATGGATTCGGAGTTGCGGTTCCATCTGGAAGCCCGTGCGGCGGATTTGGAGCGCGGCGGCGTGCCGCGGCAAGAGGCGTTGCGGCGCGCGCGACTGGAATTCGGCGGCGTGGACAAAACCAAAGAAGAATGCCGCGAAGCGCGCGGCACGCACCTGGCGGAAACTCTGATGCAGGACTTGCGTTACGGCCTGCGCATGATGCTGCGCGCGCCGGGATTCACCGCGATGGCGGTAATCGTTCTGGCGCTCGGTATTGGCGCAAACACTGCAATTTTCAGCGTGGTCAATGCTGTGCTGCTGCGGCCGCTGCCGTTTGACCGGCCCGATCGGTTGGTTCAGCTGTGGCACACCCCTCCGCAGGCCACTTTTCCGGGCGTGAAGGAGTTCCCAGTTTCGCCGGCGAATTTCATTGACTGGCGCGAGCAAAGCCGCGCGTTCGAGGGGATGTCGGCGTATGGTTTCGGCCGTTACACGCTTACCGGCTCGGGCGAGCCCGAAGCAATTCGCGTGTGCGCGGCAACGAGCGGATTTTTTTCCATCCTCCATGTGCGGCCATTGCTCGGCAGAGATTTTTTCGCTGACGAATATCAACGCGGCCACGAGCACGTAGTGGTCTTGAGTTACAAATTCTGGCGCAGCCGATTCGGAGCCAATCCTCAAATCGTCGGAAAAAATATCGAGCTCAACGGGCAAGCGTTCGCGGTGATTGGCGTGATGGGGGCCGGATTCGCGTTTCCGATTGCGAGCGATCCGGCCGCGGAACAGCAGCTCTGGAAACCATTGACGTGGAGTGATCAGGAGCGCGCGGTTCGCGATGATCACAACTACGCCGTGGTCGCGCGGATCAAGGACGGAGTCTCGTTGCGGCAAGCCCAGGCGGAACTCGATGCGATTTCGAACCGACTGGCGCAGCAATATCCGGCTAGCGATAAGGGTTGGGGCGGGAGTGTGGTTCCGCTTCGCGATGATTTGGTAAGCGATGTGCGGCCGGCGCTCTTGATTCTGCTCGGCGCTGTCTCGCTGGTGCTGTTGATCGCCTGCGCGAACCTGGCGAGCCTCATTTTGTCGCGGACGTTTTCGCGGCGAAAGGAATCGGCAGTTCGGGCGGCGCTGGGTGCCACTCGCGGCCGCTTGTTGCAGCAAGCCTTCGCCGAAACATTGTTGCTAGCTATTATGGGCGGTGCGCTGGGCCTGGTCGTCGCGCATTACGGCGTGGCCTTGATCGTAAAATTTCTGGCGCAGCGGCTTCCGCGGTCCGGTGAAATTTCGCTCGACGGCTGGGTGCTGGCTTTCACGTTGGGCGTTTCGCTTGTGAGCGGATTCGCCGCGGGCCTACTGCCGGCCTTGCATATGGCGAAGGCGGATCTGAACCAGTCGCTGAAACAAGGGCTCGGCCGCACCGCCGCGGATTCCGGCGGCGGACGGACGCGCAACGTGCTGGTTGTTTCCGAAGTGGCGCTTTCGCTGATGCTGCTCGCCGGCGCGGGACTTTTGATTCGCAGCTTGTGGATGCTGCGCAGCACCAATCCCGGATTCGACGCCGACCACGTAGTGACCATGGCTGTATCGATTCCGTCTACAAAATTCACCGAGCCAGCACAGCAGGTCAATTACTTCAATCGCGTGCTTGACGGCGTGCGCGCCGTGCCCGGAATTCAATCCGCCGGACTGATAGACAGCATGCCTTTAAGCGACGACGGCTCGATTCAACCGGTCGCGATCGAAGCGCGCCCCGTCCTGGCGACGGCCGATCAGCCGGAGGTGGATGTTCGCTTCATCAGCACCGGATATTTGAGCGCGCTGCACATAGCGCTTTTGCACGGCCGCGATATTGACGATTCGGACGTAGCCGGCCGGCCCGGTGCAGTGCTGATCAGCCAATCCATGGCGAAGCTTTTCTGGCCGCGCGAAGATCCCCTGGGCAAGCGCCTTACGCTGTCGTTCTATCCGGATGTCACACGCGTGGTTGTCGGAGTGGTGGCGGACGTGAAGCTTTATGCGCTCAACGAAAACCGGCCTCAGCCGGCGCTCTATCTCCCGATGCCCCAGCTTACTGCGCCAAAGGACGGCGGCTGGCAGTCCTTCGGCATGATCCTCATCGCACGCACGAAGCAGGATCCCACTAGCGCGATTCCTGCGCTCACCGGGGCAGTGAGAGAGGCGGATTGGGACGTGCCCGTGCTGGACGTCCGGACAATGGACGATGCCGTTTCCGAGTCTCTTTCGCCGCAACGCTTTTCGATGCTGCTGCTCGCCGCGTTTGCAGGATTGGCGTTGCTGCTCGCGGTGGTGGGCATCTACGGCGTGATGAGTTATTGGGTCTCGCGGCGGACGCAGGAGATTGGGATTCGCGTCGCGCTGGGTGCGAATCGCAGGGACGTTCTGGTAATGGTTATCCGGCAGGGATTGCTGCTGGCTTTGACGGGTTCAGCGTTCGGCATCGTTGGAGCCCTGCTGCTTTCCCGGGTAATTGCGAGTCAGCTTTACGGCGTTTCGCCGACGGACCCGGTCACTTTCGTCGTCGTCTCGGTCTTGCTTACTGTTGTGGCGCTGGCGGCGTGCTATATGCCCGCGCGGCGCGCGATGCGCGTGGATCCCATGGTGGCGTTGAAGTACGAATGACCGACCTGGACTCGCGAAACGAGCCCTGAGCGCCCCACCCGCCACCTGTCCCAACGTACATGGTCGAATTCAGCACTTCGCCGTTACTAAGCCGAAGCAGACGAATCGGCAAGGCTTGACCGCCCGACAGCGGGACGTTAGTTTCAACAGGCAGGCAAATGACCCCTTCGATTGCACCAATCACGACCGAAGATCACGATTATGGTGTGGCCGAAATCCAGTCGAACCGGCGCAAGCTGGAGCGGCGCGGGTTATGGGTGTGGGGCAACGCGGCCATCATCATTCTGGCCCTGACGGCGCTGGTGGTGGCGTTGTCGGCCTCGCTGCATTTGCGAGCCCCGAAGCCATTTTATGGCTGGGATTTGAATTCGTCAGTGTGGGGGCTGGTGGGGCTGGTTTTGATTTTTACGCTCCACATGATCTACCAGCAAGTGCGGCTGCAAAAAGTTCAAGGAGAAATGGCGGAGCAGCAGATCGAGGCGGAAGTCTTCCGGCGGCTGGAATTATTCGATCCGCTGACGGGATTGTACAACCGGCGCTTCGCGGAGCAACGCCTGAAGGCTGAAATTGCGCGATCGGAACGGCAGGGCCTTTCGATGATCGTCGCGCTGCTGGACCTGAACGATTTCAAGAAGATCAACGATGGCTACGGACACCAGGCGGGCGACCTGGTACTGAAGGAATTCGCAAAGTGCTTGACCGGTTCCACGCGCGGTTCGGATCTGGCGGTACGCTGGGGCGGCGACGAATTCATGTTGCTGTTGCTGGACTGCAAAATGGAGCAGCTTTCGGTGGTTTTGAACAGGCTCCGCGACTTGACGGTCGAGCTGGGAGGAAAGACGCTGCCCGTTTCATTTTCGATTGGTTGTAAGGCCTACGAACCGGGATACGGGATTGAGGAAATGATCCAAGAGGCGGACCGGAATCTTTACAGCCAGAAGGCTGCCAGCAGGGCTCCCAAAGTGCCCCTGACCGTGCCAGCTTAAGCGGTGCTACAAGAAGGCGTCCTCAGAAGCTAATTCCGCTCCGCGTTGCCCATAGTCCGCTTTACACGGATACGCACAGGCCGTATGCTGTGCGGGCTGCGACCCGCATCCATCCTGGGCTGGAGAGTCTGTGTCGCAACTAGCACTTGAAAAGGCGAAAAAGCTTTGGCATGAAGGGGCATGCCAACTTATCAACCGTATTCTCCGGATCAAGCTGAGTTGTTGCCCGCCCATGTAAAGGATGTTTTGGGCGCCGACCATCTTTGTTTTGTGGTGCACGAAGTGGTCGAGGCGTGCGACCTGAGCGCTTTCGAGAAGGCCGAGGAGGATGCCGGCGGACAGCGACCGTACGATCCGCGGATGATGCTGAAGATCTGGCTGTACGGGTTCAGCGTGAATGTGCGCACCACGCGCAAACTGGAGCAGCGTATTCGCGAGGATCTGGGCTTTCGGTACCTGGCGGGCGGAGCTGCGCCGGACCACAAGACGCTGAGCGAATTCCATCGGCGGCATCGCGACGCGATTACGGCGATGTTTAGCGAGGTGCTGCTGTTTTTGCGGCGCGCAGGAATGGTGCGGCTGGGCACGGTGGCGATCGATTCGACGCGAGTGAAGGGGTCGGCCTCGCCCGACCGACTGTTACGTCGAGAGCAGTTGGAGCGGGAGCTGCGCAAGAAAGTGAAACGCTGGCAGCAGGAACTGGACGACGATCCGGATCGCGAACCGGGAACGCGTGTGGGGAGCGAACAGATCGCGCAGCTGCGTGAACAGTTGCAGCAACTGCGCCAGAGTGGCGAGGAGAAGCTCTCGCTCACCGATACGGACGCGCGTTTTTTGCGCGAGCGGGGAGGTTTCGTGCTGGGTTATACGGCGGAGATCGTCGTGAGCGAGGACCATTTCATCGTGGCGCAGCGGGTGACGCAGAACAAGAACGATAACCAGACCTTGGTCCCGCTGGTGGAAGCAGTAGAGCGCCAATGTGGAGAACGACCGCAGCGGGTGTTGGCTGACTGCGGATTTTTCTCCAATCAAAATTTGCGAGAGATGGCAGAGCGCGGGATCGCCGCGTACGTGCCCGACCCGAACTTGGCGCGGGAATTGAACACAGGAAAAAGGGCGCGCGGAGTGGGACGAATGAAAGTGAGCGATCCGCATCTGCTGCGTTCACGCCAGAGGTTGCGCAGCGCCGGCGGTCGTGCCTGGTACAAAAAACGCAAGGGAATGGTCGAGCCGGTGATCGGAACTTTGAAAGAACAGCGTGGGATGCGACAGTTCCACCGCCGCGGGCAGCCAGCCACCGCCGTCGAATGGGTGCTGGCCGCGATGGCCTACAACTTGACGCGCTACCGCAACCTGCGCCGCAAAGCGTAGCAGTCGACAGGCTCCACTTAGGCAGTGGGAACGTAAGGCGAGCGCCGAAACACAGGTTTGAACGCGATCCGCCGCAAAAATCAGACCGGCGCTCGAGTCGCGACACAGACTCTGGAGGGCCGTGATGATCCTAGCGCTTTTAGTTATCGTTGTGCTGCTCGTCGTATTCGTCATTGGAATGTACAACGGGCTGGTGCGCCTGAAGGTGCAGTGCGACAACGCCTGGTCGGACATTGATGTGCAGTTGAAGCGCCGCTACGATTTGATTCCCAATTTGGTGGAAACTGTGAAGGGCTACGCCGCGCACGAAAAAGGCACACTCGAAGGAGTAGTGGCCGCGCGGAATAGCGCCATGTCGGCGCAAGGTCCCGAGGCTAAGGCCCAGGCGGAAGGAATTTTGACGTCGGCGTTGCGCCAGGTGTTTGCGCTGGCCGAGGCTTACCCGCAATTGCGAGCGGTGGAAAGTTTCACGCAGCTGCAGCAGTCGCTGAGCCAGATTGAGGACAGCATTCAGAACGCGCGACGCTACTACAACGCCGTGGTGCGCGACCTGAACACGAAGATCGTGCAGTTCCCTTCCAACATCATCGCCGGAATGTTCAATATCAAACCGCGCGAATTCTTTGAGATCAATGCGCCCGCCGAACGCGAGGCTCCCAAAGTAAGTTTCGGCGGTGCAGGCGCTGGCGCGGCATAGGCCGTAGCGAACCATGCGCGCTGTCCGCCGCACACTTACGGTTTGTCTCCTGGTGCTGTGTGCCGCGGTTCCTGCAGTCGCGCGCACCCTAGTCTTCCCGCATTTCGACGCGCAAATTCAGGTGCGCGCCGACGGCACGATTGACGTCACCGAGACGATCGAAGCCGAATTCACCGGCTCCTGGCACGGCATTTACCGCACCATCCCTGTCGAGTACACCAACCCGCAAGGACTCAACTACACCCTTTTCATCGAGGACGTCGGCGCGACGGATGACACCGGCCAGAAACTGAAGCTTGAACAAAACCGCCAGGGTCGTTATCTGAAATTCAAGATTTACGTTCCGGCGGCCGAGGATGCCACGCGCACGATCGTCCTGCATTATCGCGTGCTGGATGCCATTCGCTTTTTCGCGGATCACGACGAGCTTTATTGGAACGTCACCGGCGATGAGTGGGAAAACCAGATCAACCTAGTCACCTCGCGCATTGAATTGCCCGACGGCGTCACCGGACTGCACGCGATCGCTTACACGGGCATCATTGGCTCGCGCGCACAGGACGCGCAGGTCGCCGTGAATAGCAATGTGGTGGATATCCGCAGCCTGCGCCGCTTGGGATACCACGAAGACCTGACGGCGGTGGTCGGCTTCGATAAGGGCTTCGTGCATCCGCCGACAGCCGGCGACCAGTTTATGCGCTTCCTGCGCAGCAATCTGCCGCTCTTCATCCCCGTGCTGGCGTTTTTCGTGATGGTCTGGCTGTGGTGGACGCGCGGGCGCGACCGGGCGCGCGAAGCGATTTCCGTGCAGTATGAGCCGCCGGATAAATTGACTCCCGGTGAATGCGGCACGCTGGTGGATAACGAAGCCGCCATGCGCGACATCACTGCGACGCTGGTGGACCTAGCCGTGAAAGGCTACCTGACCATCGAGCAGAAAGACGAAAGCCACCTGCTCGGCCTGACGCACAGCAAGGAATATATTTTTCATCTGAAGCAGCCGCCGTCGGAATGGGGCCTCGTTCGTCCACACGAACAGGAAATGCTTTCGGCGCTCTTTGACTCTGGAGCAACCCCGGACGTGAAACTTTCCGATTTGCAAAATCATTTCTACAAGAATCTGCCGTTTATTCGCGACCGCATCTTCAACGCCCTGATGAGCGACGGGTATTACCTGCATCGTCCGGATACGGTGAAGCAAGGCTATATGGGCGGAGGGTTGTTGATCGGCTTCTTGCTGGTGGCTGCCACCGGATTTCTTTCGCAGCACACTGGGATCGCGTCGGGCACCTGGATCGTTGCAGGCATCGCCACCGGCGCGGTGATTGCGATTTTCGGATGGTTCATGTCCGCGCGAACGGTCGCGGGCGAACGCGCCCTCGAAAAAGTGCTGGGCTTCGAGGAATTCCTCGGACGCGTGGAAAAAGATCAGATCGAACGCCTGCAGAAGACGCCCGAGGTATTCGAAAAGTATCTTCCATATGCAATGGCCCTGCGCGTGGAGAAAAAATGGGTCCAGGCGTTCTCCGGAATTGCCATGCAGCCTCCGCAGTGGTACCAAGGCTCGTACGTCAATGGATTCGCGCCCTATCTTCTGGTGAGCGACCTCAACGCGATGTCCGTGCAAGCCGGCAGCGTGATGGCTTCAGCGCCGCGTAGCTCCGGCGGCTCGGGTTTCGGCGGAGGAGGCGGGTCCGGCGGCGGCTTCGGCGGCGGTGGTGGCGGCGGATTCTAAATTCATTTTTCGGTTCTTTGCGGGGCTCGCCTCGCTGCGCGAGACAACGATCTCCACTGGCGGACCCAGCCGTGTTCGCGGATGCTCTCTTCTTCAATCTGGCGCGTCCACGCGCCCAGCACGCTCGAACGATTAAAGTACCCGACCATCTGATCTGGATTGTCACGGCTGACCACCGGCAGCCTGCCGATATCGCGCTGCAGCATGCGGTACATAGCATCGTGCGCGAGTTCGTCCGGATACGCGACGATCGGCGGTTGCGAGCCCGCTGCCAGCACCGCCATGCTCCCCTTCGGGTCTTGTTCTAAAGCGCGCAATAAATCTCCCTGCGTGACGACGCCTACGAGCTTGCCGTCGCTTGAAATGATCGGCAGCCCTTGCGTGAGATTGTAGGCGCGTTCGCCGCGGCTCATTCGTTCGGCCAATTCCCCGACGGTCATCTCCTGCGGGATCGCTTTCACGTCCGTGCGCATCAGTTCGCTCACGCGGACGGCTTTCAGGACTTCAGTTTCGCTTTCGCCGGGCACGGGCATGCCGCGCTTGGCGAATTTCTGCGTCATGATCGAATTCGGGAGCAGGGTGAAGGCCACTCCGTCCGCCAGGACGCACACCAGCAGCACCGGCAGCACCGCGTGGAAGTCGCGCGTGGTCTCAAACGCGCAAAACATGAACGTGAATGTGGCGCGAGACGATGCTCCCAGCAACGCGCCCATCGCGGCCACCGCAAAGGCCTCCGGAGACAGATGCGCGCGCGGGATGATGCGGTCCACGACGATGGCGAACGAGCTGCCGATCGCGGCGCTGATCATGAACATCGGCGCAAGCGTGCCGCCGGAAGTTCCGGAGCCGAGCGAGAGCAGCACCACGAACGATTTCAGGACCAGCACCAGCAACAACACGCTGAACACGAGATGGTTATTCAGGACGTCTTCAATCGTGTCGTAGCCGGAACCTAGAACCCGCGGAAACAAGAATCCCACGATGCCCAAGCCCACTGCTCCGAGGGCCGGATGCAAAAAACTCGGCACAATTTTCAGATGGTCGAAGAACTCTTCCAGTTTTTCGAGCGCGCGCGTAAATGCCACGGCCGCGAATCCGCAGAGGAGCCCGAGAGCGACGTAATATGGGAGGCCGGGGAGGAAGTTGTAATCCACCGTGCCGATGGCGAACATCGGGCCGCCGCCAAAGAGCAGGCGGCGGACGGCGACGGCCATTGTGCTGGCGATCACCACGGGAATGAAGGAACGCGTGCGAAATTCAAACAGGAGCAGCTCGAGTGCGAGCAGAACTCCCGTGATGGGCGCGTTGAAAGTCGCAGCGAGCCCCGCGCCGCCACCGCAAGCCAGCATCACTTTGCGCTCGGCGGCCGTCGTCGAAATGAATTGCCCCACCAGCGAGCCGAACGCGCCGCCGGTCTGAATGATGGGACCTTCGGCGCCGAACGGACCACCCGTGCCGATGCCGATAGCCGCCGATAGCGGCTTGAGAAAAGCTACTTTGGCTTCAATGCGGCTGCGCGAGGTGAGCACCGCTTCCATGGCTTCGGGAATACCGTGGCCGCGAATTTTTTCCGAGCCGTATTTCGCCATCAAGCCGATGAGCACGCCGCCGACAACCGGAATCAAAATCATCCACCAGCCCAGCGGCGAATTGCGCGGGCTGCGGAAATGAAAAGACCATTCGTGGTAGAAGGCGATATTGGTGAAGAGTCCGATCAGGTTATAGAGCGCGTACGCAATCACTCCGACGAGTGCGCCGATCGCAGCCGCAATCACGGACACCAACGCGAGGCGATAACCGGCGGGTTGTGGTAATTCATGCGCCACCGCTTCGCGGCGATCGTCGGCCGATCTGAGCGGCGATTCGTTGTCAAACGGAGTGTTCATCGAGAATATCTTGCCGCGCGGGGGCGACGGGCGTTCTTCCGCCTTTCACTTTCTGATGAGCTGGCGCTTGCGCGTCGCTTGGCGCTTCCGCCGCGAGTTCGCCGGCGGAGCGGGGCGGCGCGTTCGAGTCGTTCGAGCGGAGGGCACATCGCGGACGACGACTCTGGTCAGCGCCTGCAGCAGCTTGGAGCGCGCCGTCTTCAATTCCGCGCGATGCGTCAACGCCAACTGCTTCAACAGTTTTTCTCCCCGCCGCGTGAGCGTGAGCAGCACGCTCCGCCGATCGTCGGCGCCGCGCGCGCGCCGCAGCAGTCCTTTGGTCTCCAGGCGATTCACCAGCTCCACTGCGCTGTGATGCTGGACGAGCAAGCGCTCGGCCAGGACGCCCACGGTCGCCACGCGGTGCGCGGGCAATCCCTTGATGGCCAGCAGCGCCTGATGCTGTTGCGGCTCGAGACCGGCCGCGCGCACGATGCGTTCGCTGGAATGCAGGAAGCGCCGGATTTCGAAGCGAAAGTCGGCGAGGGCGTGATAATCAATATTGGATCCGGAATGTTTCGCCATGCTCTCTCCCGTGTTTCAACATTATATCGTATTACGATATTTTGTGTGAAATAACGCGTAAGCGGGCTGGGAATGCCGCGGAAGAGACAATACCTGAAAAACGGGTTTCTAGAGCTGCTTGCGGAAAGATTTTTGGGTCTTGAGGTGCCGGTAACCGTGCCGCTCGTAAAAAGCATGCGCGCGATCACGGAGCACATTCGAGCGCAGGCCGATCGTGCCGCAGCCGCGCTCGCGCGCCCACTCCTCGGAGCGCTCCAGCACGCGTTCGCCGATTCGTTGCGAACGGTAGCGCTCGTCCACCACCAAGCCGCTGATTTCAGCGCGCGCGGCAGCTTCTACTGTGCGATAGACGAAGACGGCAATCCATCCGGCGATTTCGCCATTTTCGAGTTCGGCGACGAAAACAGCGTGGTCCGGGGAGCCTTTTATCCCGTCCAGACGTTGCGCGATCTCTTCCAGAGTCGAGGGATAGGACAATTGGCCCGCTAGGTCGGCGATGCGTGCGTAGTCGGACTCTCGCGGCGCGCGGATTTTGCCGGAAAAGGCGCTGGAAGGTGCGCTCATTTGCTTGGCTCAGCTTTCATTGCACAGCCTTCTTGAGCACGGCGATTTGCCCGGCATGATAGAGATCGTGCTGAACTGCTCCGTGCAGCATCACGTATTTGGAATGATCCTTGCCGGGAGCGATTTCATTCAGCTGCTCCTCCCGCAGATTTTGCACAGCCGAGCGGAGGCGACCGTGGCATTCACGCAAATGCTCGAGGGAACGCTTCCACGCCACGTCGGTGGCTTCCCACACGGGCGGCCAATCCTGCTCGGGGCTCACGTCCACTTTCTCGCCGGATGCGCGATGGGCGACGATCGAATTCCAGGACGCGATGTGATTCACCAGCTCCCAGATGGAATGCGCGCTGGGAATCGGATGCTTCGACGCTTGCTCAGCGGTAACACCCTCCAGCAGCGATTCGAGCGAGGGCCCGTGCCAGGCGTCGCCGTTAAAGGCACGGTCCATTTGATCCACGATGCGTTCAATCTCGCTCATGAAAGTCTCCGGGAAAAGCGTAAGGCAGCGCGGCTCGGCGCGCAAGCGATGGCTCGCCGGGCAATGCCGGATGTTTTGACGCTCGCCGGTCAGAAAAGTTTGTCGGAGTCGAGCAGGATTGTTACGGGCCCGTCATTCACGAGTTCGACGGACATGTGCGTTTGAAAGACGCCGGTTTCGACCTGCACTCCGAGAGCCTTCAGCGCGCGGACGAATTCTTCGTAGAGCGCTTTGCCCTGGTCCGGCGGCGCGGCTTGAATGAAACTGGGGCGGCGCTGGCCGCGGGCGTCGCCGTAGAGCGTGAACTGCGAGACCGCGAGGACTGCGCCGCCGGTATCCAGCAGCGAGCGGTTCATTTTGCCTTGCTCGTCATTGAAAATTCGCAAGTTCACGAGTTTTTCGGCCATGCTTGCCGCGGTCGTGGCACTGTCTTCGCGCCCGACGGCCACCAGCACGAGCAGTCCCGCAGCGATCCCGCCTCTTACAGTGCCATCCACGATCACGCGCGCGCTGGTGACGCGCTGGACTACGGCTCGCATATTTCCCTTTCGCGGTGGATGCATGAAGACACGTTCGATTCTATGCAGAGGCGGACGCCAAAGCAAAACATTCAACACAGAAGGCACAGAGACCGGAAAAGAGAGTTCACGGAGAATACCGGCCGAGCGTGCGTGCAGCACGTCCACATTTTGATGGTTGCGGCTGTAGGGGCGGGTCTGAGACCCGCCCTTACGGATGCAACACAAAGATTGCTGATCGCGAGGCGAGCTCGCAACGATTATTCCTTGCCTTTTTGCCGGCGATGAAATGTGTTAGAAACGAGAGCGCTGCTGGTGAGGGGCGAAAGATTGAAACTCGCGCTGATCGGAACGCACGGAGTGGGCAAGACGACGCTGGCGTATGAAATTTGCTCGCTGCTGAAGAAGGCGCATTTCAACGTGGAACTGGTGACGGAAGTCGCGCGGCAATCGCCTTTTCCCGTGAATGCCGCGACCACGATCGAAGGCCAGCTATGGATTTTGCACGCGCAGATTGCGGCGGAACTCGCTGCTGCGCGGCGCGCGCCTCACGTGGTCACCGACCGAGCCGTGCTTGATAATTATTGCTACCTCGTAAATAAATTCGGACGGCAGCCGCAACTGGAATCGTGGCTGGCATGGTGGATGGATTCGTACACGATTCTCGTCGGCGTGCCGCCGGTGGCTGCCGACATTCCCGCGGACGGTTTTCGGTCCGAGGATCGCTCGTTTCAGCGGCGCATTCATGAATTGCTCGTTGAATTGCTGGCCGCAACGCCGTTTCAGAATCTGCGCGCGCCCGTAATGTGGCTCGATCCCAACGAGCGGCAGGCCTGGGCCGAGCGCATCTTCCAGGCTGCGATTCCGCTTATGGATAGCGCCGCCGCTGCCGCGTCTTCCGGCGCGAGTCCGGCTCGCTGAGCGGAAACGGACAACTGTGTGGACCTCCTCCCTCGCAGCCTTCGTTGGAACCTGCGGCACGCTATCCAAGCGGGCGAGCTTAAGCGAGAGGATCGCTTGGACGAGGTCGGAGGCAAACTCACCGAGATCTTCCGTTGCGATTCGCTGGACCTCGTCGAACTCGTAATGGCTCTGGAGGAAAAAAAAGATAAAAAGCTCAAAACTGTCGGCGAGCTATGCGACTTTCTCGATCAATTCGAGAACGACAGTTCGGATGACGCGACCGCTGGCGAGAAAACGAGTGCCAAAGTAATTTCATCCGCGAAGCCGTCGTCAAAACGCTGGCTCACTCGCGGCGTGCTCGGCATCGGGCTCGCGAGCCTTTTTTCCGATTGGGGGCATGAAGCTGCGACTTCGATTCTTCCCGCGTTTCTGGCGAGCCTCGGCGCGCCCGCTTTTGCGCTGGGCGTGATCGAAGGAGTTTCGGACGGTCTTTCGAGTTTTGCGAAATTGGCGGGCGGATGGATTGCCGACCGTCCGAAGCTGCGCAAGCCGACGGGAATCGTCGGCTACACCGCAACTGGGCTTTCGACATTTGCGTACGCGTTCGCGCAAAGCTGGCCGGCGATTTTGGTGATGCGCGCCCTCGGATGGGTCGGACGCGGCAGCCGCGGGCCTTCGCGGGACACGCTGCTGGCAGATTCCGTCGCGCCCGAGCAGGAAGGCCGTGCGTTTGGATTCGAGCGTGCGATGGACACTGTCGGCGCGGTGCTCGGTCCGCTATGCGCGACGGCGCTGCTCGCGTGGCTCGGGCCGCGCAGCGTGTTGCGCTGGACCGTGGTTCCGGGGCTTGCGGCAGCCGTTGCGTTCGCGCTGCTCGTGCCGCCGGGACGCCAGGACGACGCTCATCACGCTCCCAGCTTCGTCTCCAGTTTCGCGCAGCTGCCAAAAACCTATTGGCACTATCTCGCAGGAGTTTTCGCGCACGGCATCGGCGATTTCGCGCCGACTTTGCTGATTCTGCGCGCGGGGCAGATTCTGACGCCGCGATTCGGTTTCGCGCGCGCGTCCACGATTGCAGTCGCGCTCTATACTTTTTACAATTTTGTGGATGCGGCGGCGTCTTACCCCGCGGGGGCGCTTGCCGATCGCATGAACAAGCGCACGATTCTCGCGGTGGGATATCTTTTCGCGGTCGCGGCGTTCGCCGGATTCATTTTCGAGCCGCGGACAATTCCCATGCTCGCGCTTCTGTTTGGCCTGGCGGGAATTCACGGTGCGGTACAGCAATCGGTGGAAAAATCGCTCGCGGCGGAATTGCTGCCGAAAGCCAATCGCGGATCCGGCTTCGGCGTGCTGGCTACAGTGAATGGCGTGGGCGATTTGATTTCGAGCGTGGTGGTGGGCGTGCTGTGGTCGAGCGTCAGCCCGAATGCCGGCTTTCTCTACGCTGGATTCTTTACTTTGCTCGGCGCGATTTTGATTTACTTCTATACCGGACGGAGCCGCGCAACGGCCGCTTGACCCGCGCCGCAGCCTTGCTGGCGCGCGCACCTCGCGGAGCAGGCTGGCAGCGCGGGCAAAAATGGCTGCTGCGTCCTGCTACGATAATGCGGCGAATGATCGCGCCGCAGCGAAAACATTTTTTGCCGTCGTGCTGGTAGGCGCGATGCTTTTGCTGGAATTCGCCGCGCCCGCCATCCAAATCCACATAATCGGAAATCGAAGAACCGCGCAGCCGGATCGCTTCGCGCAAAATGCTTTGCACGGCGCGATGTAGCCGCCGCAATTCCTCCTGCGTCAACTTTGCGCCGCGCTTTCGCGGGTGAATCTTGGCACGCCACAGGCTTTCATCTGCATAAATGTTGCCGATACCGCGCAAGACGCGTTGATCGAGGAGCAATGCCTTGATATGCGCGCTGCGCGCTTGAATGCGTGCGCGAAATTCCTCTTCCGTCACTTCTAGCGGTTCGAGGCCGAGATCTCCCAGGACGCGTTCGTGGTCTCCGTTCGCGAGTAACGCCATGCGGCCGAAGCGGCGAACGTCGTTGTAACGCAGCTCGCGGCCATCGTCGAGCGCGAAAAACACATGAGTGTGAAGCGGCACAGGAGTTTCCGGCGGGCAAACGCTGATCTTGCCGGTCATGCCCAGATGGATCAGCAGCGAACTTTCTTCCGCCGGCGATTTCCGCGGCTCGAGGTCGAGCAAGAGAAATTTTCCCAGGCGCCGAATGCGCGAGATGGTGCCGCCTGGCAAATCCCGTTCCAGCAGAGCTGGATCATCAATGAAATCCGTCTTGCCCACCCGCACGCTCAGAATGCGCCGGCCGGGCAGAACTTCGCGCAGCCCGCGCGCGACAGTTTCGACTTCTGGAAGTTCAGGCATACATCTATTCTACTGCGCCGGCGGAAGGAGCGCGAACACGCGCACCGGGCCACCGGAGCCGCCTTCGAGCTTGATCGGAGCGGCGATCACGAACGCGCCGGCTTCGGGAAGCTGGTCGAGGTTCGCTAGATTCTCGAGGTTATAGAGGCCCGCGGGCAGATCGGTGTGGTGAACTTCAAAATCCTTCGACGGGCCGTAATCAATGCTCAGCGTGTCGATGCCTAGCCCCACGGCGCCGCGTTCAACCAGGAGTTTTGCTGCCTCGACGGAGTATCCAGGAAAGTGCATCACGCCCTGCGCGTCCATGTTGCGGTAACTTTTCTGGTCCGGCCAGCGTGACGACCAACCCGTGCGCAACAGCACGATGGCGCCTGCGGGAATTTTCCCGTGCTGCGCTTCCCATTTTTCCACACGCACCACACGCAGGCGATAATCCGGATCCTTGCTCGATTCATCGCTTACATCAATCACTACCGCGGGACCGAAAAAATGGTCCACCGGAATCTGGTCGAGATATTCCTTGCCCGGAGGAAAATGCGCGGGAGCGTCCAGGTGGGTGCCGTAATGCTCGAGCATCCAGAAGCTGCGTGCGAAATAGCCGTCTTTTTCCGGCGTGGCGACTGTTTTAGCTTCGAACGTGCGATCGTCGCCGGGCCACGCGGGGAGCTTGTCATTGATTGCGTAGGTCATGTCCACAACGCGAGTGCTGCCGTCGGACACTCCGCGCAGCCACCCTTCTTGCGACGCGGAGTGCTTCTTCTGCGCTGACGCGGCGGGCGCTCCGCCCAAGCGCGCAATCGCAACAATCACAAAAATGCCGGCGAGCGCCGTGACCAAATAAATCAACGAACTTCTGCGCATCGAAAAATCCTCCTTAGGCGGATGCAATCTTAGCCGACTTCGCCGGCCGGCGCACGTGACACACGCCTCGCGGATCGGCGTGAAGGATAGGCCCCGCCAGAATATTTTTCGGCAACAATTCGAAAAGCTGTAGGCTGCGGAGCAACTCTTACGGAAGCGGAATGCCGGGCGAGGCGACGATGCCTGCCATGCGCAGGATCTCCGAATACTCTTCGTCGGTGAGCGGACAGATGGTCATGCGCGTATTTTTCAGGAATTTGATCTTGCGCAGCAATTTATTTTCGCGCAGCTCGGTCAGAGTCACCTGGCGCGGCAGCCGCTCGATGGCGCGCAGGTCCATCACCATTTTTTTGGTGTCGTTCTCGTGCGGATCAGGATAGGGGTCGCGGCTTACTTCCGCGAGCGCATAGATCGCGTGTTCGGGCTTGCCGTGATAGGCGAGAGCGCGATCGCCCTTGTGGATTTGCTTCAGCTGGCGCAGCGCGTCTGGGCGATGTCCGGCGTGCCGCCACATCTCCTTGCCTTTCACGAAGAGGGTGTCCCAGTGATAGACGCGAGGGTCTACGGCCAACAGCCAACGTCTTGGTTTGAGGGGCGGTTGCGTCATCCGTCAAAAAGTGTCGGGCGAACTATACACGGAAGACGCCAAAAATGGCGAACTTTATGATGAATTTTTGCGACGTGCAAAATTCGGATGGAAGTCAACGTTAAAGCTTTTGTTACCCTACATCTACGAAGATATCTTCGCCGCGAACTTCGACCGCGTAGCAGTGAACTCCGACTGCGGGGTTGGTGGTCAATTTACCGTTCGTAACGTTGTATTTCCAACCGTGCCAAGGACATACGACAACCTGGCCTTCCATTTCGCCTTCGCCGAGCGGCCCACCGCGATGCAAGCATACATTATTGATTGCAAAGAGTTTACCTTCGACGTTGGCTACAGCAATGTTCTTGCCGTCCAATTGAAATTCGCGAATCGTGCCGGGCGGGACTTCGTCCTTTTTCGCTGTCCGCAAAAAAGCCATCGAATCGTATTCTCCGTGCCGAAGGCACTCGCGCGAGGGAAGCAGTGCGCTAGTTCCGGCAGTCCTGATGCCTATCTCGGTTCAGGCGACTGCGCCACCATCACGCCACGCTTGAATTCGTCCACCATTCCGGGTTGCAAACGCACGGCGGTGGGGCGCTTCGCCAGCGACATCTGGTCGATTTTGTCTTGTAATTTCAACAGCGCATAAAAAAGGCCTTCGGGCCGCGGCGGACAGCCAATCACATAAACATCCACCGGGACGATGCGATCAACGCCTTGCAACACGGAATAGACATTGAATGGCCCGCCAACGCTGGAGCACGCTCCCATCGAGATGCACCATTTCGGGTCCGGCATTTGGTCCCAAACGCGCTTCAATACGGGCGACATCTTCAGCGTCACAGTGCCGGCGACGATCATCAAGTCGGCTTGGCGCGGCGAGGGACGAAACACTTCGGCGCCGAATCGCGCGATATCGAAACGCGACGTGGTGGAAGCGATCATTTCGATGGCGCAGCAGGCGAGTCCGAAAGTCAGCGGCCAAATGGCGCTTTTGCGCGCCCAATTAAAGACGTAGTCAACCGTGGAGAGGACGTAGCTGCGTTCGAAGCGGTTGTCCAGGACGCCCATCGGTCTCCCATTACCCCACAAACGGACGGAGTATATGCGCGTGGGTGGTACTAGTCAAACACGACAAGGCACCACAGATGAACACAGATAAAGGCAAATGAATGATAAAGCCTAGTGTCGGGAGATTGCGATCTGGCTGCGGGCCCGAGACACACTTGGTGATTTTCGCGGCTTGCCGCGATCCGCGGCTTCGGTTCCTTCATTTAGTATTTATCTGTGTTAATCAGTGTTAATCAGTGTTCATCTGTGGTGATTTTTCTTTCTTTGTACCGTAGACGAGCAACGCGCCGATCGCGCGAAAATCGGCTAGCTCTTTGGCGTCGCGGAACCAGCGTCCGTTGTAGACGTCCGGATTGGGAGTGGGGTCAGGAATCAGCCGGTGCGCGACGTCCGCAAATCCAGCGTCGCGAAACAACTTTTCCCATTCGGCCGCCGAGAACAGATGCGTGGGAACCGCCAGTTTTTCGCCCCACTGGTGGCTGTACGGATTGTCGCCGTAATAATTGATCAGGATCCACGCTGACCCACCTTCGGCCGTCACGCGATAGATTTCGCGGAGGCCTTTCGCGGGGTCGGGCCAGTAATACGACGACTCCACGGAAATCACCCGTGAGAAAAAATTCGCTTCCCACGGGATTTCGTCCACGCCGCCCACGACGAACACCAGGTTTTCGCTTGCAACGCTGGCCTCGCGCGCGTGGCGAATCATCTCGTCGGAAATATCCATGCCGACGACGCGGCCTTGCGGCACGCGCTGCGCCAGAATCCGTGAAAGCCATCCGGCTCCACAGCCAAGGTCCAAGATATTGTCGGTAGGATCAATCTGCATGAGCCCGAGCGCAGGCTTGGTAATGGGCCAGTGGTCATGCTCCATCGACTCGCCCTTGCCGGAATCAGCCCAGCGGTTGAATTCTTCGCGGAGATTTTCGTCTGTCGGGGATTTCGTCACAAGAGCACTCGGGAGCAGAAGTTTAGTCTATAGATGCCGACCGCACGCCCAGCAGAAATGCGCGCCGACGGGTTCCAGCGCGCCGCAGCGGCAGAAGTAACGCGAACTCCCCGCCGGAACGAGCACGGTGGAAACACGCGGCTCCGAACCGCAAGCCCAAAGCAGCGCAATGAACCATCCGATTCCAGTCCAGCCAAACAGCAAATTCACGAGGAAAATTCCCGTGGCATCGCGTTTGCCGTGCCCGATGATCGTCGGCAGAAAGTACAGCAGGGAGGCAACAAAAAGAAACGTCATGTTCGCACCTCATCAGCTTTCGAGCCGGTCTTCCAGCACGGCGCCCGGCTTCTATTCCTACACTGAGATACGATTCAGAGGCTCTTCCGGTTCCCTGGAATTTCCACCTTCGCCAGGAGCTGGGTGAATTTCTGTTCGCGCTCTTTCTGGTCGAGGCCCTGGTAGGCTTCGGCGATTTGCGTGGTATTCATCGAGCAGAATTTAGGGCCGCACATCGAGCAGAACTTGGCTTCCTTGTAGAAATCGTCGGGCAGCGTCTCGTCGTGCATTTTGCGCGCAGTTTCGGGGTCGAGCGAGAGCTCGAACTGCTTGTTCCAGTCGAAAAGGAAGCGCGCATAGCTGAGCGCGTCATCGCGATCGCGCGCGCCGGGACGATGCCGCGCGACGTCCGCCGCATGCGCGGCAATCTTGTAGGCGATCACGCCCTGGCGAACGTCATCCGCGTTGGGCAAGCCGAGATGCTCTTTCGGCGTCACATAGCACAGCATCGAAGCGCCGTGCCAACCGATCATCGCAGCGCCGATCGCGCTGGTGATGTGGTCGTAGCCCGGAGCGATATCGGTGACGAGCGGCCCCAGCGTATAAAACGGCGCCTCGTAACACATTTCGTTCTCTTTTTTCACCTGCAACTCGATCTGGTCCATCGGAATGTGCCCCGGACCCTCGATCATCACCTGCACGTCGTATTCCCAGGCTTTCTTGGTGAGTTCGCCGAGGACTTTCAGCTCCGCGAATTGCGCTTCGTCGCTGGCATCGGCCAGGCAGCCGGGACGCAAGCCGTCGCCGAGTGAAAAGCTGACGTCGTGCTTCTGGAAAATCTTGCAGATCGCGTCGAAATTCTCGTACAAGAAATTCTGCTTCTTGTGGAAGCTCATCCACTGCGCCAGCAGCGCGCCGCCGCGGCTGACGATCCCGGTGATGCGGTTGCGCACCAGCGGCAGAAATTCGCGTAGGACGCCTGCGTGAATCGTCATGTAATCCACGCCCTGCTCGGCTTGCTCTTCAATCACTTCCAGCAGCAACTCGATGGACAAATCTTCCGCACGGCGCACGCGCGAAAGCGCTTCGTAAATCGGCACGGTGCCGATGGGCACGGGGGACGCGTTAATGATGGCTTTGCGGATCATGGGAATGTCACCGCCGGTGGAAAGGTCCATCACCGTGTCCGAGCCGTAATGCACGGAGCGGTGGAGTTTCTCGAGTTCTTCGTCCACGTTGGAAGTGGTGGCGGAATTGCCGATGTTCGCGTTGATTTTGCAGAAGAAGGCTACGCCAATGCCCATCGGCTCCAGATTGCGGTGGTTGATGTTGGCGGGAATGATGGCGCGGCCGCGCGCCACTTCGTCGCGCACCAGCTCGGGCGTAAGCTTTTCGCGTTTGGCGACGTACTCCATTTCTTCGGTAATCACGCCCTGGCGCGCATAATGCATCTGCGAAAAGTTTCGCGTCGTGCCGTTACCGTTGCCGCCGCCGTTCATTGCCGCAGCGCGCTTTTCAATCCATGCATCCCTCATCGCCATAAAGCCCCCATGTACACCAATCCTGAAGCGGCCAGCCGCCGAGTCCAGCATTATTACACTGCGTTGGATGCGCGGCAACCGGTGCAGGGGCGCATGCGATTACCTTCGGATCAGGGCGCGGCTATGGAAGCCGCGGCTCCGCTGAGCAGCGCTGCGAGTTTCGCGGGATCAGTCACCGGCGGGTAGCAGGTGCTTTCGACACAAACGAGTGCTTGCGGCTTCGCGGCGTCCAGATGCGGCAGGGTTTCTCGCAACGCCGGTGCGAGCAAGGCGTTTGCCAGGTTTTCTGGAGTGACGCGCAAGACCGCCTTGCCGAAGCGATAGATTTCGTTCGCGGTTTTTTCCAGTGCCGCAGCTTTTGCGTCGCCGGCCGCGCCCATCACCACTACTTGCAGCGGATGGCGCGCGTGCAACAGCGCGGCCAAGCCGTAGGTTGCCGCGAACAATCCATACTGCGGAACCAAGCCCACGAAAGCTTCCAGCGTCTTTTCCGCCCAATCGCGATAAAGCTTTTCTCCGGTGAACGCGTACAGCCGGTCCAGAACAATCACCGCGACGGAATTCGCTCCGGGCGTCGGCGAATCCTGCAACGGCTTGCGCCGCACGTCCATTCCGCCCATCGGCGCGCCATCTTTGGCGCGGTCGAAAAATCCGCCGCCGTCGGGATCGCCGTAGCGCTCGACCGCGAGGCGCACGCCGCGCTCGGCGATCTCGAAGTAACGCCGGTCGAGCGTCGCCTCGTAAGCATCGAGCAGCGCGGCAGCCGCGAAAATCTGGTCGTCGAGCGAACCTTCGAGGTGCGGGCCGCCCACACGATGGCGAAAACCTTTCGTTTCATCCCAAGCTTCCGCAAGAATGCGCTCCAGCGTCTTCAACGCGAAGGCGCGGCAATCGTCGCGTCCCAGCACGCGCGCGGCTTCCAGATATGCCGACACGAACATGGCGTTCCAGCCGACATATATTGTTGTGTCTATCGCGGGCGTGGGATGCCTCTTCAGCCGCGCTGCGAGTAGCTTCCCTTTCGCCCGCGCAATCAGCAAGCGCGCGCTTGCTTCGTCGGCGCCGAGTTGCACCGCAAGTTCTGCAAATGTGCCGGTGACCCACAGAACATTTTTCGCCGGGTTGTGATGCATCTCGCCGTGCGGCTTCACGTCGTAATAGATCTCAATCGCGCGCGATTCCTCGGGGGTAAGCACGGCGCGCACTTCGGCCAGCGTCCAGGTGAAATAATCACCGTCGTCATCGAGCGTCTGGTCGGCATCCTGGCTGCCATAAAATCCGCCACGCTCGCGATCGGACAAAACTTCGCCGACCCACTCGATGATGCCTTCGGCCGTCTCGCGGAAAAGCGGTTCGCGCGTGACCTGGTATCCGTGCAGATAGTTTTTGAGCAGCTCCGAATTGTCATACGTCATTTTTTCGAAGTGCGGCACGAGCCAGCGCTCGTCCACTGAATAGCGATGAAATCCGCCGGCGAGCTGATCGTAAACGCCGCCCTGCGCCATGCCTTCGAGCGTGCGCTTGACGACATGCAGCAGCTTTTCCTCGCCCGAGGATTGATAGCGCTCCAGCAATAGATCCACGGCACTCGCGTGCGGGAATTTAGGCGAATTGCCAAATCCTCCGTGAGTTTCATCGAAAAGATGCAGCGCGGACTCGATCACCGAGTCCACCACACCCGCATCGAACTCACCGCGCGCTGTCTGAAACGTCTCGGCTTTCGCGACTGCTTCTTCCAGCGCCTTTGCGGAGCTATCCACCTGGTCGCGGCGCGCCTTGAACGCCTCGGCGACACCCAGCAGGACGCGTTTGAATCCGGGACGGCCCATGGCATCTTCCGGCGGGAAATATGTGCCACCGAAAAATGGTTTGCCATCGGGCGTCAGGAACGCGGTGAGCGGCCAGCCGCCTTGCCCGGAAATCGCGCTGATCGCGGATTGATAGCGCGCATCCACGTCGGGACGCTCGTCGCGATCCACCTTCACCGGAATGTAAAACTGATTGATCATGGCCGCGATTTCGGGATTTTCGTAGCTCTCGCGGTCAATCACGTGGCACCAGTGGCACCACACCGCGCCGATATCGAGCAGGATCGGTTTGCCCTCCGCGCGCGCGTGTGCAAATGCTTCCTCGCCCCATTCGCGCCAGTCCACCGGCTGATGCGCGGCGGAACGCAAATAGGGGCTCGCAGAATCCTTTAATCGGTTTGACTGTTCGCGATCCACGGTGCGCCTTTGAATTCGACCTCATCAACAAGCTAGCACACAAGGCGGGCGCGCGGCGAAACTCCGTCGACAGCGTGCCGTCGGCGTTGTAGCCTGTCGCTGCCGACGGAGCTTTTTCGGTTGCATTCTGGGTTGCCGAGGATTAGATTCTCGCCAATTTGAAACAGTAAAAATGCCTAGACCGCCGACGCGGAGGAGTCTATGCACAGCGCGTCAAGATTTGCGTGTCTCCTGCTTTGTGTGGCCATGTTCGTCGTCCCGGCGTATGCCGCCAGCCAACTCGCATCGAATGCAGCAGTGCTGTCTGCCCCCTCGACGCAAACGGCGCACGCCTCGCTGAAAGTCTCGTTGCGACAGCAAGACGATACCGCGTTCAGTGGCCTCGCGACGATCCGGCTCACTTCCGCTGCCGGCGCGGAAGTCACCGGGCGCAAGGCGGAGTCCGACGACCAGATCATCTTCACCGATCTGGCACCCGGTCCGTATGTCGTGGAGGCCGTCGCTCCCGGCTTCACCAGCGTGACCGAAACAATCGAAATCAAAGCGCGACGCGAACTGGAAACGATCTATCTGGTGCTGAAGCCGGAAGACTTCGGCACCGTGCGCGCGGATGCTTGCTCGGCATCGAGCAGCGCGGATAGCGATGCCGGTAATTTCCATTGGCTGCCGCCCGACGTGGATGCCACAGTTCCCACCAGGCTCGACGAGAAACCTTGTCCGCTCCCCGCGGTCTTGCAAGGCGTGGAACAACGCATGCAGCAGCTCGTTGGCAGCCTGCAGAAATTCCGCGCCACGGAATACATCGAACACTTCAAAGTGGATGGCGTCGGCAAGCGCGGTTCGCGGCAGACGCGCACGTTCGACTACGTAGTTTCGGTTTCGCAGGCGCCGAACGGCGTCTTCGAGCTGGACGAATTCCGCAACGGCAGCGTGGACCGCAGTCAATTCCCCGCCGGGATCTCTACGGAAGGCTTGCCGGCGATGGCTTTGCTGTTCCATCCGACGATGGTTTCTGACTTCAATTTCGAGTGCGAGGGGCTCGGATTCTGGAAAGGGCGGCCGGCCTGGCGGATTCGCTTCGAACAGCGCACGGATCGTCCCAATCGAATGCGCGATTACGTCGTGAAAAACGTTCACTACCCGGTACCCATCAAGGGCCGCGCGTATATTGACGCGGCAACTCTACAGGTCGTGCGGCTGGAAACTCAATTGGCCGAGCCAGTGGATAAAATTGGGCTCAGCGTGGAGCGTTTTGCGATCAATTATGCTCCGGTCCAATTCCATACCGATGCCGAGGAGCTGTGGCTGCCGCAATCGGCGGAATTGTACGTCGAACAAAAAGGCCACCGCTATTATCGCGAGCACTCGTTCAAGAATTTCCAGATTTTCGCAGTGGACACGAACCAGGAAGTGCGCGCGCCGCGCGAATCCTATTCATTTACCAACACCTCGGATCAGGATATTTTCGGTATTCTCACGGTTACTCCGGCAAGCGGAACGGATTTCCGGCCCGTGTCGATTAAGTTCGAGATTCCCGCGGGGAAGAGCGTCTTCAAAATCGTAGGCAGCGGGAAAGATGTGGATTTACCGGCGGAATCCGTGGCTTCCGCCACTTTCGTGCACAGCGGCCGTTCGGGATCCGTCCACGCCGATGCGTTTCTGACGGAGGAAAGCACGCTGGATCTGATCGGCGATAGCCCGGTTTCGCCCACGCCGTAGCGCAGAACAGGTTTAGAGCGTGTAATTGACGCTGCGAACTGCGTCTACTGGACGGGATTGTTGTAGCCGGCGTCGCGGGGATCAATCGGTTTGCGCCCGGAGAAGCCTTCATCCTGCGCGTGGTAGAAACGGATGCGGTCTTCGCCGAGCTTCCAGCAGAGATACACTTCTTGATCGTCAATGCGCGCGGGGAAATCGAGCAGGCCGACGTCCAGATCTTTCACCACGCAGCCGGTTTCCTGAATCTGGTCAAGCGCAGACTGGATGGACTCTTCCAGATGGTTGCGCTCGAGCCGCACCTTCGCGGCTTTTTCGTAGGACACTGCCAAGCCGCCAGAGCGCTGGATGCGTTCGGCGAGCGCACCGAGTTGCCCATCCACATCGTTCATCTTGCGGCGTGATTCCATCGCCTCGATCAGCAGCGGCTCGAGCTGCGTGCGCAAGCGCTCTGCTTCCGTCAGCGAGAAATATTTGGATTCTTCGTCGGCCATCTTTACGCGGCCTCCCAGGGCCGGCCGCCATCAGCCGCCAATATAAACCATGGTGCGCGAAGGCGGAACGAAATCCGGCTCGTTGATGCGATGGCTCTTTTCCTTGGTCTGGACGATGGCCACGATCGCGTCGCCGATTTCGCGGTCGCTCGAGCCGCCGCGCAGCAGGCCTTTCAAGTCGTGGTCTTCCTTGCTAAAAAGGCACGTCCGCAACTTTCCGTCGGCGGTGAGCCGGATGCGCGAACAATGCCCGCAGAAGGGCTGCGTCACCGGCGCGATCAATCCAATTTCGCCCGCGCCATCCACGAAGCGGTACTTCCGCGCGGTTTCGCTGCGTTCGTGCACCACGGGAATCAGCGGCCAGCGCGCCTCGATGCGGCGATGGACTTCCGCGGCCGGCACCACCATGTCGCGGGTCCACGCGCGGTCCGCATCCAGCGGCATGAATTCGATAAAACGCATCACGATGTCTTTTTCGCGCGCGAACTCGGCGAAGGCCTCCACTTCGTTGTCGTTCAAGCCGCGCACCAGCACCGCGTTCACTTTCACGGGACGCAGCCGCGACGCCTGCGCCGCCTCGATTCCGGCGATCACATCGTCGAATGTCTTCGTGCGCGTTACTTGCTCGAATTTTTCGCGGTCCAGCGAATCGAGGCTGATGTTGATGCGGTCCAGGCCAGCCGCCACCAGCTTGTCGCAGCGCTCCGCGAGCAGGAAGCCGTTCGTGGTCATCGAAAGATCCTGCACGCCGATGGCTTTCAATCGCGCAATGAAATCCTCGACGCCGGGACGCACCAGTGGCTCGCCACCCGTCACGCGCACCTTGCGGATGCCCATTCCTACCAGGATGCGCACCAGCCGCTCGTATTCTTCCCATTCGAGCAGCGCGTGTTCCGCCATGTGATTTTCGGGGTTCGCGGAGCGGCAATACACGCAGCGGAAATTGCAGCGGTCCGTCACCGAGACACGCAGATCCGTTATTGGCCGCCCGAATTTGTCTATGAGTGCCATCGTTGCTTAGATGCCGCCAAAAATATAAAAGCCCATCTCCGAGTTCGAAGACGGGCGACGATTCCAGCGAGTCATGGCACGCATTGCCGCGCCTGCTGGAGTCACTCCTTTCCGAACTTGGGAGGACCGGGCGTTTCCACCCAATCCCTCAGCTCCCGTAAAATGAAAGAGCGTCGCCCCCGCTTCCTTGAGTTGTCTCTCCGTTAGGCCGAGGGGGTCGGAGAATTCAAGCTCATTCTACGCTCAGTTCCTTGGGAAGCAAGCTCCCGAAATCGACGACTGGGTCCCGCGACTTAAGGTGGGCGATCTGCCGCTCACGCGCGGGGCAAGGAAAACGGGGGGCAAGTACACAATCGGAAAGCGGCGGGCCGGAACGGGCAATGACGTCCGTTGATTGTGATAAAGTTGCCAGCCGATGCGCATCTTCGTACTGGGAGTGGGCGGCGCCGGCTCCTTACTCGCTCATTTGCTCCAGCGCCAGGGACACACAGTCTGGTGCGGCGATCGCGACCCCGACCGCGCGCGGAAGTTCCTCGGCAAGAAAAGCAAAATTGAAGTGAAGGAAGCAAACGCGCGCAATCTCTGGTCCATCTTGCGCGCGGCCCGCGGCTGCAACCTGCTCGTCAACGCTTCCCCCGCCGTTTTCAACGAGATTATTCTGCGCGCGGCGCTGCGCCTGCGCGTTCATTACCTGGATTTGAATTCGCATCTCAATCGCAATCCCTTCCGGCCCGAACAATTCCGCTTCCACAAACGATTCCTGGCCAAAAATCGCGCGGCTCTGATTTGCACCGGCGCGGCGCCGGGCCTAACCAATTTGCTCGCGAAACGCGCTTCCGAATTGCTTGATTCAGTCGAGTCTGTGCAGATTCGCCTGTACGAGAGCACCGAGAGCAAAGATCCCGTCTCCACCTGGTCGCCGGAAGCGATGTATGACGAGGCAATTTCCAGCCCGCGCGTTTACCGCCACGGACGATTCCTTCTGGCGAAGCGTTTTGCCGACCGCGAAAAATTCCGCTTCCCGCCACCTATCGGCGAGACCACCGTGTACCTCGCGGCGCAGGACGAAGTCTGCATGCTGCCCTACGTGGTGCACATGCGCGATATGGACGCGAAAATCGGCGGCAATGATTTCGACCGCTTGTACCGCTGGTATCGCCAGGGACGCCTGAATCGCTCGCAAGGCATCGTGCGCAAAAGATTCCCGAAGACGCCGACGCCGAAAGGCGTGGCGGGATTGATTCGCAGCGGCGTGCTGGAAAATGCGCGCTTTGCCGCGGCGGTGCTGGTGCAGGGACTGAAAGACGACGAGCGGTTGCTGGTGCGTTACGACGCGAGTTTTCCCACGCTGCGTCAGATTCGCCAGCGCGGATTGATTTCCACTCCGATCGCGTATGCCACAGCGCACCTCGCGTCCATTTTCATCAAACATTTTCCGCGCGATATGGCCGGCGTCATTGGCCCCTCGGAACTGCCGCCCAAAACGCGCCGGGCAATCCTCGCCGAAGCCCGCTCTCGCGATTTCCGCACCACGCTAAAAATGACCCGAATGAAGAAGATCGAAGAAGACGAATACTAACCGCAATCACTTGGGTGTCGTGCGCGGTCTTTACGGCGTCGTGATTTGTTTGAGCAAACCGAAGTCCGTGAGCCCGTTGGCGATGAACTGCACGGCGAGAGCCACCAGCAGCAATCCCATCAGTCGCATCAGAATGCGAATTCCCGTTTCACCCAGGTACTTCCGCACGCCATCGGCTCCCGCCAGCACCAGGTAGGAGACAAACGCGGTCACCAGAATCGTCACGTAGATAATCACGTGCTGCCAAATCGAATGTGATTCGCCCACCAGCACCATCACAGTGGAAATCGCGCCCGGGCCCGCCAGCATCGGCATTCCGAGCGGAATAATGCTGGCGTCAGATTTTTCGGCGCCCTCTTGCTGCTCTTCGGCCGTCGCCTTCGTTCCGGACTGCTTGGCCTGCAGCATGTCCAACCCGATGCCCATCAGAATAATTCCGCCGGCAATCTTGAACGCCGGAAGCGTGATGCCGAACATCTTGAAAATCAGGCTACCGGCCAGCGCGAACGAACACAGCACGATCGCGCAAGTCAGTGCGGAGCGCCGCGCCACACCGCGCCGTTCCTCCTTCGGCGAATTCGCGGTGACGGCCAAGAACATCGGAATCACCGCAAACGGATCCACCAGAAAAAATACGGAGGTGATCGCCAGCAGCGCAAATTCGAGGACGGCTGTGATGGAAGTAGGCATGCGCCTCGGCGCGGAATCACCGCGACCGAGTCACAGTAACATTTTTTACGCTTCGGTGGACTTCGGAAAAATGCGCAGCCCAGCAGCCCGCCTTGGATAGTCCATCGTTATTCGTACCGCAACGCCACGATTGGATCCACGCGCATCGCGCGACGCGCCGGAATAAAACAAGCCGCCAGCGCAACCAACATCAACAATATCGCCACCGCGCCGTAGGTCACCGGATCGGTCGCGTGCACTCCGTACAAGAGTCCGCTCATCAATCGCGTCAGCATCAGGCCGCCCGCGATGCCGATCGCGACGCCGGTCAGCGCAAGTTTTACGCCTTGCCCAACCACCAGCATCAGCACTTCCTGGCGCCGCGCACCCAGCGCCATGCGAATGCCGATTTCCCGCGTGCGCTGCGCCACGGAATAGGACACGACGCCGTAAATCCCGACCGAACCGAGCAAAAGCGCCAGCGCCGCAAACACCGCAAAGAGCGCGGAAGTGGACCGCGGTTCGGCCATCGCCTCCGATACCCAGTTTTTCATCGTGCTTACCTGGCTCACCGGCACCTCGTTGTTCAGCCCCGCGACGACGTTCTTCAATTCGCCGGCGATTCGTAGCTGGTCGCCTGATGTTCCGATCACCAGCGTCATGTCCGACGGCGGCGCGGCCGCCCCGCTGCCCCGAATCGCATGCGGGCCGTAGGGCGTATAAATCACGCCGTCAATCCAACCCGCGGAATCCCGCTTGATATCGAATTCGCGCACGTCGCCTACTACGCCGACAACCGTCCGCCACTCTTTTTCCCAATTGGGCTTGATGTGTTCTCCTACGGCGTCCTTTCCCGGCCAGAATCGCTCGGCGGTAGCCTTGCTCACAAGCACGACGGCTTGTGCGTCTGGCCCAGCGTCCGATTCGGTGAACCCGCGCCCACGCAGAACTGGAATTTTCATAATGCGCAGATAATCGGGCGTGATTATTTTTTCCCACAGCATCGGGACGTGTGCGCCCGCCGGCGTCGGATGTGCTTCCACCGCGCCAGGAAATATTTCCGCGCCGCCGCCGAGCGGCAAACCGTTCACCGCCGCCACATCCTGCACTCCCGGCAGCGCGCGCGTGCGATCCAGCAATTCGTTGTAAAAAGCCAGGCAACGCCCCGGAACTTCACAAAACGATTCGTTCGGAGTAATCCGCGCCGTAACCACACGCTCGGATTTAAAGCCCGGACTGGTGCCGGACAGAATCCACAAACTCTTCACCAATAGTCCCGCCGCGACCACCAGGATCATCGAGACCGCCACTTCGCCCACCACCAGCAAGCGGCTGGCCCGATGATTTCCGCGCGTCGCGCTCCGCTGCCCGCCGGACTTGAGCGTTTCCGTCATGTCTACACGCGAAGCGCCCAGCGCCGGAACCAATCCGAAAATGATGCCGGTGAGGACCGCGAGCAACGCCGTGAATATCAATACGTGTCCATCCAAAGCAACATCGGCGAGCCGGGGTGTTTCCGCCGGCAGAATCGTTTTCATGATGGAAAGTCCGTAGACCGCGAAGCCCAGACCCAGCGCGGTGCCGAATAGAGAGAGCAGCACGCTTTCCGTGATCAATTGCCGCAAAATCCGCCAGCGGCCTGCACCCAACGCCACGCGCACTGCAATTTCTTTTTCTCGCGTGGTAGCGCGGGCCAGCAGCAGGTTAGCGACATTCGCGCACGCAATCAGCAGTAGCAATCCCACCGCGCCAAGCAGAATCAGCAATTTTCCGCGCGCATCGCCGACCATGGCTTCTTCCAGCGAGACGACGGATGCGTCCATGAACGAATTATCCGGCATCCTCCAGGCAAACGCCGCCAGCACGAGTGGCCGCAGCGCTTTCAGTTCCGCGCGAGCCTGCTCCAAAGTGGCGCCGGGACGCAACCGGCCGATCAGCGCCATATAGCTATCGCCCCAATAATCGCCGATGTTTCTCGGATCCAGACGCAGCGGCACCCAAAGTTCGGTCTTCGGCGAGACAAACTGGAAATCCGCCGGCATCACGCCAACGATCTGCCGGTCCACTCCTTCGAGCGTGATCCACCGCCCGATAATATTCGGGGCCGATTGAAACCGCCGCTCCCACAACGCCCTGCTCAAAATTACCTCGTTGTCCTTGCCCGGCTGGTCTTCGCCCTTCTGAAAAGTTCGGCCCATCGCGGCTTGTTCGCCCAGAACCGAAAAGAAATCGGCCGAGACCGCGTTTCCTACCGAGCGCACAGGATCGCCTGAACCGGTCAAATTGAATTCTTTGTTGTCCGAAAATCCCACCAGGTCCATCGTCCGGCTTTGTTCGCGCATCAAGACCAGCGGTCCTTTGGGAAAGTACTGCGTGAGTCCCACGAGGCGATCGGGATGCGGATACGGCAGCGGCTGCAGCAACACTCCATTCACCAGGCTGAAAATCGCGGTGTTCGCGCCGATTCCCAGCGCCAGCGTGAGCACCGCGACAAGCGTGAATCCGGGATTCTTCCGCAAAGTGCGCGCGCCGTAACGCAAGTCTTGAAGCAGCGTCTCGAGCCGCGTCCATCCCCACTGATCGTGCGTGACGTCCTGAATCGCTCCCGCATTGCCGAGCTCGCGCCGCGCCGCTGACTTGGCCTGCGCGGGAGATTCTCCGCGCGCCTCGCGATCACTCGCGGCCATTTTCAAATGGCTGGCAATTTCTTCGGCGAGCGCTTCTTTGCGCTGTTCGCGACCGCTCCACGGAAATTTCATGCCTCGCTCTCCTCGCGAACCGGCTCCAGAATTCCCGCGATCGCTTGCGACATCTGCGCCCAGCGCGACCGCTCCGACGCCAATTTCTTCTTCCCCGCCGCGCTCAACCGGTACACACGCACGCGCTGGTTGTACTCCGAGAGCTTCCACTCCGCTGCAATTAATTTCTGCCGCTCCAGCCGGTGCAGCGCCGGATAGAGCGAGCCGGTATCCACCTGCAGCACCTCGCCCGAGTTCGCGCGAATTGCGAGCGCAATCCCGTAACCGTGCTGCGCTCCCCAACGCAAGGTCTGTAAAATCAAAAGGTCCAACGTCCCTTGCAACAATTCGACGCGATTCTGATAGCGCGGTTTCATGTTTGCCCTCGGATGTAGGCTGTCTACATGCTAGATGTAGGCATTCTACCCCTTCATACGTTGCACGTTCCATGCCGTTTGGCCCTTCGCCAGAAAGCACTGGGGCTACAAGGTCTTAGCCGCGCGGCTCCCGGCGGCGGCGCCTAAAGCACTGCTCGATTTCGGGACGCGCGTCGCCAAATCGAACGAACCAGTACTCGTGCCGCCAGCACGAAACCACGTGTCGCGTCGCTGTTTGAACGGCGCTTGACTATCACCCATCAATGGGAGCAACGTATCGTACAATTCGGATGGGCGCAGAATTTTGGTGGACCTATGAGTTCCTCTGCATACCCCGCACCCGGGCCGTTTCCAGTAAAGAAGGCTCTCTTCATTGACGCCGACCCCGAAGTCCGCGCTTTGATTCAGAACGTACTCGATCCCAGGGTCTGGAGCATCCAGCATGCTCCGAACAATAAAGCAGCACTCGCGCTGGCTAAAGCCTCGCCGTTTGATCTGATTCTGACCAGCGACAAAACCTCTGGCAAGGACGATATCGAACTCCTGCGCAAAATTCGTCTGGTGCGGCCGCACACCCGTCTCATAATTTTGACGGATGAAAGCGCGCCTTCCTACGTGATTGACTCCATGCGCGAACGCGCCTTCAGTTACTTTTCCCGTCCGTTCTCGCTCACTGCCCTTGCAGACATGGTGCAAAGCGCGATCGAAGGGCCGTGCTGGGATGATGGAATCGAGGTCCTATCCGCGACACCGGAGTGGATACGTCTGCTGGCGCGCTGCGACTTAAAAACTGCCGACCGCTTAATTCAATTTCTCCACGAAATCGCAGACTTGCCGGAAGTGGAAGGCAACGCCGTGGCGACGGCCTTTCGTGAAATCCTGATGAATGCGATGGAATATGGCGGCCGGTTCCAACCGGACCAGTGGGTGGAAATTTCTTACGTGCGCGCGCGCCATATGGTGATGTGCCGCGTGAAGGACCCGGGAGAAGGCTTTTCGCTCGATGAAATTGAACACGCCGCTATCGCTAACCCCGATGACGATCCCATTCGCCACGTCACTCTGCGCGACGCCAAAGGACTGCGCCCGGGCGGTTACGGCGTGATGCTCGCTCAGAAGCTTGTAGATGAGCTGATTTACAGCGAGAAGGGCAATGAAGTCCTGCTGGTGAAATACCTTCCAACGAACGAGCAGTGACGCGCCCAAGTAGGCCGCTCTATTGCCTGAATGTGACGCTGCTGCTACACTGTCGCGGCAAGAGCTATATCGCTGCTCCTGCCATACTTCCCTTAAAAGGTTTGCCTATGTCTGGACACTCAAAATGGGCCACGATCAAGCACAAGAAGGCGGCTACCGACGCCAAGCGTGGCAAAATTTTCACCAAGATCATCCGTGAGTTGACGATAGCGGCGCGCACCGGTGGCGCCGACCCAGTCACGAACCCGCGGCTGCGCACCGCCATTCTTTCGGCGAAGAGCGAAAACATGCCCAATGACAACATCGAGCGCGCCATCCAGCGCGGCACCGGCACACTCGAGGGCGAGACCCTCGATGAAGTGACCTTCGAGGGCTATGGTCCCGGCGGCGTGGGCGTCCTAGTGCAAGTCGTCACCAACAACCGCAACCGCATCGTCAGCGAAATTCGCCACATGTTCTCGAAAAACGGCGGCAACATGGCTGAAAACGGCGCGGTCGGCTGGATGTTTCATCGCAAGGGCGACATCATCGTCCCCAAAGAAGCCGCCGACGAAGAAAAGATGATGAGCGTCGTGCTGGATGCCGGCGCCGAAGATCTGCGCGACGATGGCTCGGCTTGGGAAGTCACCACGCCTCCCGAAGCTTTCGAAAAAGTGCGCGAAGCGCTGCTCGCCGTCGGCATCACTCCCTCTACCGCCGAAATCGGCTTCGTTCCGCAGAATTACGTGAAGTTGAGCGGACAACAAGCGCAGCAGATGATGCGCATGGTGGAAACCCTCGAAGATCACGACGACGTGCAGCACGTCTACGCCAACTTCGACATCGACGAAAAGGAAATGCAAGCCGCCGTCGCGAGCTAGCCTTGTCCTGGAGTGCGGCGGCTTGCCGCCGCTTGTTTTTAGGCGAGGCTTGCCTCGCCTGCCTTGCTTTGGCCGAATCGTATGGCTCGAGAAAGACGGTGAAGCAAGCTTCGCCGAAGAGAAAGCGGCGGCAAGCCGCCGCACTCCCAGATTCTCCTCGCACCAATCGCGCCGTGGTTTTCTCGGCGTCCCTGCGGTGAACAGGTTTCTCATCGCACATCGCCGCCCCGAAAAAATGCTACCCTCCGCTCGAACCCGCACGTACACTTGTGCCGACCGCGGTGGCGAACAATTCCAATCCGAACGCTGGCTGCAACCGCCTGTGCGTGCTGGGCGTGGATCCTGCCGCGGCAGGTGCAACCGGCTACGGCGTCGTCGAATTCCTCGGCGCGGCCCCGCGCTTGTTGCGATTCGGCGCGCTGAAATTCCGCGCGCGCGCCAGCTTCGGCGTCCGCTTGCGCGAGATTCACGATACGATCTCGCAACTGGTGGAAGAATTCGCGCCGGATGCGATCGCCGTGGAATCCGTCTTTACCGCCCTCAATATGGGCACCGCGCTCCGCCTCGCGGAAGTTCGCGGTGTGATCCTGCTCGCCGCGGCCCAGGCTTCGATTCCCGCGCACAGCTATTCGCCGCGCGAAGTGAAATCCAGCGTCGCCGGCTACGGCGCCGCGTCCAAGCAGCAGATGCAGCAAATGGTCAGTTCCGCGCTGGGATTAACGGAATATCCGGAGCCACCCGACGCAGCGGATGCGCTGGCTGTGGCACTGTGCCACGCGCATCTTTCCCGCGCTCAAGAGCGCATGGCGGCAGCGATGAACCTCCGGCCCGCGACGGCGGCGCGCGCCGCTATCGTCAATTCGTCCTGCGAAGCGTCTGCCAGGCGCACGAAAAACTCATTGCGAAACCAAACGCGCGCTGCGCGCATCTCTGGACTGTAATGCGTCGTGTATCACAACTTCGCAACGCCCGCGTCCGTGCCATCCCCAGTCTCCTGCTGTCCGTGCTCGCGTTGATCCTAGCTACTCAATCTACAACTCAGGCCGCGCCGCCCGCGAAATCAGCGTCGCCACCCGGCGTTCCTTACACCGCGGCGCCCGCGGACGGCGCACAGATCACCTACCGCAAAATCTTCAAGACCAGTTATCCCGAGTTCGTGGAAATTAAGATCAACGAGAGTGGCTCGGGCACCTACGACATCCGCCAGCTCGACGAAGACGCCAATCCACAACCCTTCGAAATTGGTGCGCCGCTCGCCGAACGTATTTTTTCGCTCGCCGCCAAGCTGCACAATTTTCAGGGCGTGGATCTGGACGTCCATCGCCGCCTCGCCAACCTCGGTGAAAAGACGTTTGAGTACGAGAACGGCTCAGAAAAACACGAAACGAAATTCAACTACACGCTCGACGAATCCGCCTCGCAGCTGGTGAATATTTTCGAAGGCCTCGCGCGGCAAACCTCGGACATTTCCGATTTGGCCCGCACCATGCGCTACGACCGCCTGGGCGTCAACGACGTGCTGCTGCAAATCGAGAGCGACCTGAACAACAAGCAGATTCCCGAGCCGGAGCGCCTGCTCCCCATCCTCGACCAACTAGCAGGCGACGATAAACTCCTGGACATCGCCCGCCAGCGCGCGCGCACCCTCGCTGGACACATTCGCTCCGGCCACTAGCTCCTGGCAGGCAATCGCGTTCCACAGCAGGAGCTCCGGATTTCAGCGCCCGTCGCCGTCCCCATCCTCGCAATCCTGTCCGGAAGTGCAACTTGACACATCGTACAACTACGTCTATTCTCCCGGGCGTCCTCAAGTCCCAAAACGACGTCTCAGGTGAACAGAACCATGCGCACCCAACCCGCACGATTCTTGCGAACAATCCTGTTTTTTGCTTTTGTTTCGCTGCTTCCGCTACCATCCGTCGCGCAAACCGCAACCAATGTAGCGCGCATAACGCAGCCCATAGACGAATCGCAACTCACCGTCCTGCGGGGCAACACCTACTACCTGGCCGAGGCGCAGTACGATCGCGGCCCCGCTCCCGCGAGCCTGGCAATGAATCGCATGCTGCTCGTGTTGCAGCGCAGTCCGCAGCAGGAAGCCACGCTGCAGCAATTGCTCGCGCAGCAGCAGGACGCCACCTCGTCCAATTATCACCAGTGGCTCACGCCGCAGCAATTCGGCCAGCAGTTCGGTCCCGCCGACCAGGACATTCAAACCATCAGCGCGTGGCTGCAATCGCACGGCTTCGAAGTCACCCGCATTTCGAACGGCCGCACAGTAATCGAATTCTCTGGTACCGCGGGCCAGGTGCAAGAAACTTTCCACACCGCGATTCACCAATACGCAGTCCCCGGCGCCAATGGCATCGAAAACCACTGGGCCAATTCCAACGATCCGCAAATTCCCAGCGCGCTCACGCCCGTCGTCGCAGGAGTAAGGTCGCTGCACAATTTTCCGGCCACCCCCATGAACCACTTCGCCGGAATTTTTCGCCGGGATAAGGAATCCGGCAAGATTGTGCCGACGGGACCATTGCCGATTCCGCAATTCACGCCCGGGAGCGGCTACGGTTGCGGACTCCTCGGTGGACCTTGCGAACTGCTCGGCCCCTACGACCTCGCCACGATCTACGACATAGCGCCGCTTTGGAATGCGGCGACTCCGATCGACGGAACCGGACAGACGATCGCTATCGTAGGCGAAACCGACATCAATCCAAGCGACTGGACCGCTTTCTGGAATGTCTTCGGCGTGGCCACGCCGAAGGGCACGCTGAATATCATCCACGACGGCCCCGACCCCGGCGTTCAGAGCGATGAGCCCGAGGCGGACATTGATACGCAATGGTCCAGCGCCGTCGCCCGAGGCGCGACGATCGATTTCGTGGTGTCCGAGTCCACGGAGGCCACGCTGGGCGTGGATCTTTCCGCCGAATTCATCGTGGACAACAATCTCGCGCCGGTCATGAGCGAGAGCTACGGCATCTGCGAACTCGGCATCGGCACGACGGGCAACGCTTACTACAACGCGCTCTGGCAACAAGCTTCCGCGCAAGGCATCACGGTTCTGGTCTCCACCGGTGACCAGGGCTCCGCGGTTTGCGATCGCGGCGCGGTGGCTGCGAAGTTCGGGCTCGCCGTCAACGGCTTCGGCTCCACTCCCTACAACGTTGCCGTCGGCGGTACCGATTTCAACGACCTGACCACCACCTCCAAATACTGGAATCCCACTAACAGCACCAACCAGGCCAACGCCAAGGGCTACATTCCAGAAATGACCTGGAACGATACCTGCACGAATTTCGAAGTCTTCAGCGCCGTGGGTACGACCACTGCCGAACAGACGTGCAACGATACAAGTGTTCAGCAGTATTTCCTGGGAGTCGCCGGCGGCAGCGGCGGCGCCAGCAATTGCACCACGTCAAATGGCAGCTTGCAATCCTCCTGCACGGGCGGTTACGCGAAACCGGTCTGGCAAAACGCGCCCGGCGTTCCCTCCGACGGCAGCCGCGACGTACCGGACGTCTCCTTATTCGCCAGCAACGGGTTCAACAACACGTTTTACATAATCTGCCAAACCGACGCGTCCGGGCCATGCGATCTCAATAACGGCGATTTTTCGGGCTACGGGGGCACCTCGGTCTCCGCGCCAGCCTTCGCTGGCATCATCGCCCTGATCAACCAGAAAACCGGCGAGCGCCAGGGCAACGCCAATTACGTCTTCTACAAAATGGCCGCGACGTCGTCCAATAGTTGCAATTCGAGCTCGGTCCCTTCGACCGGCACGAACAATTGCATTTTTTACGATGTCCCTTCCGGTTCGACGATCGCGATGCCCTGCGTTACGGGCAGTCCTAACTGCAAGACGTCCACTGGCGGCGATCAATACGGCGTGCTCACGGGCTACAGCACTGGAACCGGGTACGACCTCGCCACCGGCCTCGGCAGCGTCAACGTAGCGAATCTCGTCAATCAATGGAGCACCTACGCGGGGAAATTCAGTGCAACGAAGTTCGGTTCATTCACCCTCGGGCCGCCGGCCACAATCACCCACGGCCAATCCATGCCCGTGGCCGCCGCGGTGCTGCCGGAGTCAGGCTCAGGAACTCCCACCGGCACGATTTCATTGATCGCCAACACCGGCTCAAGCCTGAGCGACCAGCAAGGCGCGCAACAACTCTTCACACTCAGCGGCGGGACTTTGCCGGCTGGTACGTCCACCACGTTCTTGCCCGGAGGCACAAGCTACACCGTCACAGCGCACTACTCCGGCGATTCCACATTCGCGCCGGCCGACTCGTCGCCGGTTACGGTCACCGTCACCCCGGAATCGAGCAAAACGCGGGCCGAGATGCTCACCTTCGACGCCACCACTGGCCAGACTACCAGCACCAACGCCACGTCCTTCCCGTATGGCAGCCTCTACATACTCCGCAGCGACGTAACGAATTCGGGCGGCAGCTTGTGCGCGCCCAGCGGCAATCAGCAATACGGCTGCCCTACTGGAACCGTCACGCTCAACGACACTCTAAATGGAGTGACCAGCCCGCTAGATGGCGGCACTTTTGCGCTGAACGCCGAAGGTTATGCCGAGGATCAGCCAATCTTCCTGATGGGTGGCCAGCACACCATCGTCGCGTCGTACGGTGGCGACAAGAGCTACAACGCGAGCAGCAATTCCGCAGCACCCGACGTCGTCACCGTCACGCAAGCTTTAACGAGTGTCAGCTTGACGGCCGGCACCAATATTATTCAAGTCGGCGCCTATCCGAACTTGACGGCCACGATCACCACGCAAGCCTTGCTTCCTGCGAACGCGCCGGTCGCCGACTATCCGGCCGACAGCCTGCAATACTTCGACGGATCTGCGAAGCTCAGTGGACAATTGACGTACATACCGTCTACCGGTCCGTCCGGCACAGCCCAGGTGACCGCCTACATCGTTACCAACGCATTGCACGTCGGCAACAACACGATCACGGCGCAATTCCTCGGCGATCCGAACTATCAGGCATCGGCAACCTCGAACCCGGTAATCGTGGACGTGGTCATTCCGACGACCGCTACGATTTCTACTTCGAATGCGACCATTCCGCACGGAACTTCCGTCACGTTCACCGCGCAGGTCACTCCCCAACAAACCGGCGGCCCGGCTATGACTGGAACCGTTCAATTCTGGATTAATTGCGCGAACTGCACGAGCATCGGCAGCGCCACACTGGCCAACGGACAGGCCCAAGTCACCACTTCGACGCTGCCCGCCGGGAGCCTGACCATCATCGCCACCTATGCTGGTGATACTAACTATGGCAGTTCCTCCGCTGGGGTTTCGGAAACCGTCAACCTGCTCGGCTCGACAACTTCGGTTTCCACGTCGAACGCCGCGATTTCGCAGGGCACGAGTGTGACCCTCACCGCGCAGGTAGCCGCGACCAAATCGGGCGGCCCCGCTCTCACCGGCACCGTGCAGTTTTATTCCGCCGTCACCGCTCAAGGCAACCAAAGCCCTCTCGGCGCCGCCATAACCGTGACGAACGGGCAGGCACAGCTCGTCACCACCGCGATTCCCGGCGGTACCCAGTTGGTCGTGGCCACCTATAGCGGCGACTCCAACTATTCAATCTCCACCGCCTCGACTGCGGAAGTCGTGACTGGGGCGCCCACAGTTTCAGTGACTGCCAGCCCCACCTCGGTTCCGATCATTTCGCCGGGCGCGAACGGATCGACGATGATTACGTTCACCGGCGTGAATGGCTACAGCGGAGCCATTCCGCTTTCGCCGGCGCTGTGTGCCGGAATGCCATCGGAAACCACCTGCAGTTTCAGCGCGTCTTCGGCGGTTCTCAGCAGCACCACGACGAGCGCGCAAGTCATGGTCACGTTTCAGACGACCGCGGCTTCGGGTGGACTGCCGCAGTTCGTCCAGCATCCCACGGCGTTTGATTGGTGGAGCTTCGGGGGAATTCTCGTGCTGGCTTGTGCGCTGTGCGCGCTAATTTTGTCGGCTCGCAGGGGAGTCGTCAGAAGGAACCGGTGGAGCATGGCGTGCGCAATTCTCGCGATTGCGTCATTGGCTGCGATCGCCTCATGCGGAGGGGGCGGCAGCGGTGGCCCGACGAATCCCGGAACGCCGGTCGGTGTGGATCAGAATGTGGTGATTACGTTCAGCGGGGCGGGCGTCTCACCCAATCCAACGCTGAATCTTTCGATCAACGTCGAATAACGGTCAAACGGAGAGCGGCAAACTTTAGGTCGCGGATGGCTTTGTTTGCGTCACGTCCGTACGGCCCAGAGTAACGAAGGCCAGCAGGAAGAGATCAGGCCCGGCACGCTCTCTCTGTGCCCTCAAGGTTTTCTCGGTGGCCTCGTGTTCGATCTTTTGGTCTTGGTTTGATTTGTTCGCGAAGAAACAAGCTCAACGAACGATCAATCCCGCGTATCCCACCACTTCTTCGCGCTCTCCGGTCACGTCTCCGGAAGTCGCGTAACGCACAAGTTCCGCGTCCTTCGCGCCCAGGTCGCGCATCGCCACCAGCATCGCCGTGGTAGCCGCGTAGCCGCACATGGTGATTCCCTCGCCGCGCGCAGTGTCATACAGCCCTCGCGGATCAAGCGCCAAAATCCGCGCAATCGCGCGTTCATCTTTCGCGCGCGTAATCGCATCGTTCTCGTAATGGTTCATGTCCGTGCTGGCGATCACCAACACTCGCTCCCCCGCATGAGCCGTCACGACCTTTGCCACCGCGCGTCCTAATTCTGCCAGTACCGGATATCGATCCGCGGCCAGCACCACTGGCACAAACCGAAAATCCGGCGCGAACTGCTGCAAGAATGGAATCTGCACCTCGAGCGAATGTTCCCGTTCGTGCGCCACCGCGTCTTCGCGCAAACGCGGGAATGCTTGCATCAGTTCCCCCGCCAATTCCGCATCAATCCGCGCTTCGCCAAAGGGAGTCAGCCAGCTTCCTTCCGATAGAATCGCCATCGCTTCGCCCCGCGGGAAATGCCGCGGCCCCAAGAGAATGCAGCGTGCTGGAATTTCGAGCGCGGAATACACGGCGCCGGCGACGTGGCCCGAATACATCCATCCCGCGTGCGGCACCACGCAGCCGCGCGCCACGATTTTCGCGGCGACTTCAGGCGCATACTCCTTGACCAAGCGTGACAATTCCTTCGCGTCCGATGGATAAAAGCGGCCGGAAACGGCGGGAGGGCGAATCATTTCGTTGTGGTGCGTTGCCGGCAGAGCGCCGGCCGTGCCGAAATCAAATTGCGGGAGAAGGTCTGCCTTTGATGTCCAATGCTTCCGCACTGCCGGGAATCCAGCGGATCTTCACGTGGTCGCCGGCCTGATAGCCGCCCGCGTCCAGCACCCTGGTAATCTTGTTCTTGGCTTTCTCCGAGTAGGTGAAAGTGTGAATCTTCATCTCGTCGTCGGCTTCGCGAACAATGATCGTCTGCTGATCCGCGTGAATCACTTCCGCCTTCAGCCAGCGCGCTTTCATCGGGGTTTGCTTCACCACCACGGCCGGCGCCGAAGAATCGCCGGTGATCTGCGCGCGAAGAGGCGCGGGTGCCAGAGCGGCCGCACCGGCGCAGAGAACCACGGCTGCGAAAATTTTATAGTTCTTCATCGAAGGAAATCTTCAGGGACTTCAAGAATTTGATGTCTTGCGCGGTGATTTCCACGCGCGGTTCGATGGTCTCTTCGTCCATGATCTCGTCGTCCACGCGAATGTGCAGGGATTCCAGGAATCGGCGGTCTTGCGTGGTCATTTTGGCGTCCTGCGCGGAACGCCGCGCGAGGCCGATGGTGGCGTCCAGCTTCAGCACGATGTCGAAGCCGGCCGAACGCACTCCCGAAATCGCTTCGGCGATCCGGTCCGAATCAGACACGGTGTCATTGATGGCGTGTCCCAGCTCTCGCAGTAATTGCTTCATGCGATCGTCGAGTTGCAAGGGCATCACCTCCTATGAAAACCATTTCTATACCAATCTTAAGGCGCTCGCCAGCCCGAAACAAGACCCTGGTGCGCACTGGGAACCCCTCCAGTTAACTCGTAGCGCGCGGGAGATCCCATCGGGGATTGCCTCTCCGACGAACCCGGCGGCAGCCAGACGCAATGTGTACTAGAATTATGGCGTGGCGGCTGGCTTCTATTCGACGCTCTGGAATTCGGCGAAAGTGACGCTCCGCGTCGTGTGGCGCGCCGCCCGCCAGCTTTTTCATGAAGCCACCGGCGCGGTTTTCGCGCTCTTCGCGCTCTACTTTGCGAGCATCGCATGGCGCCTCTGGCACAGTCGTCCCGCGGCCTGGCTGCTCGGTTTCACAATCGTCTATGCCATCACCATGCTGATTTTTGCGTTCACATCTTTTCGTCGATCTCGCCGTGTACGCTGATGAGTGACTCGATCGCCAAATCTCCAGCCCAGCGTGAGCGCAAGGCCGCGTCGCCTTCGGGACTGCCGATGGAAGCCGTTATTACTTCTGACGACCTGCAGGACTGGGACTTCGAACGCGACCTCGGCTATCCCGGCGAGTTCCCTTTCACGCGCGGCGTCTATCCCACGATGTATCGCGGACGCCTCTGGACCACGCGCCAGTACGCCGGCTTCGGCAGCGCCATCGAATCGAACCAGCGCTACCGTTATCTGCTCGCACAGGGCGTGAAAGGCCTTTCCGTCGCGTTCGATCTGCCCACGCAAATCGGAATGGACTCCGATCATCCGCTCGCGCAAGGCGAAGTCGGCAAAGTCGGCGTCGCGATTGATTCGCTCGAAGACATGCAAACGCTCTTCGACGGGATTCCACTCGAAAGCGTCTCTACTTCGATGACAATCAACGCGACCGCCGCGATTTTGCTGGCGCTCTATGTCGCGGTGGCGAAGCAGCAAGGCGCGAATCTGAAACGCCTCGCCGGCACGGTGCAAAACGACATCCTGAAGGAATACATGGCGCGCGGGACGTATATCTACCCGCTGCGGCCCGCGATGCGCATCGTCACTGATATTTTTGCGTGGTGCCGGCACGAGATTCCCAATTGGAATGCCATCTCGATTTCCGGCTATCACATTCGCGAGGCCGGCTCGACCGATGTGCAAGAAGTTGCGTTCACGCTCGCGAATGGCATTGCTTATGTGGAAGCAGCGGTGGCCGCAGGTTTGGCCGTGGACAAATTCGCGCCGCAGCTTTCGTTTTTCTTTAATTCGCACAACGAGCTGCTCATGCAAATCGCGAAATTCCGCGCGGCGCGCCGCCTGTGGGCGCATACGATGCGCGACCGATTCCACGCGCGCGATCCGCGCTCGCTGATGCTGCGCTTCCACGCGCAGACCGCCGGTTCTTCGCTCACCGCGCAGCAGCCGGAAAACAATCTGGTACGCGTGGCTTTACAGTCGCTTGCGGCGGTGCTGGGCGGTTGCCAGTCGCTGCACGCCAATGCGCTCGATGAAGCTCTCGCGCTGCCCACCGAACAATCCGCGCTGCTCGCGCTGCGCACGCAGCAAATCATTGCGCAGGAAACCGGCGTGGTGAACACGATCGATCCGGTGGCAGGCTCTTACGCGATCGAAAAATTGACCAACGAAATCGAAGCTGGCGCGCGGGATTACATTGCGAAAATTGACGCGATGGGCGGGATGTTGCGCGCCGTTGAGACGGGATATGTGCAGCAGGAAATCCAAAAGTCGGCATATGAATACCAGCAGGCCGTTGATTCCGGCGAGCAAGTCATCGTCGGCGTAAATCGCTTCCAAACCGATGAAGTAAGGACGATTCCCACGCTGCGCATTGATCCCGAAATCGAACGCGCGCAAGTGGCGCGGCTTCATGCGCTGCGCGCGCGCCGCGACGGTGCGCGAACCACCGATGCGCTCGCCGAAATCGAGCGCCGCGCGCACACCACCGAAAATCTCATGCCCGCAATCCTCGCTGCCGTAGAATCTTTCGCCACGGTGGGCGAAATTTCCGACGCCTTGCGCCGCGCATTCGGCGAATACCAGGAATCCGTCACCCTCTGACCGTCGGCGGCACGCGCACAGGCGCGTTTCGTTGTGGGTTTTTAATTCGCGGGGATATTGCCGCGACACCGATGGCGCACTGAAGTGCGCCGCTACAAAAACCTGCAGCAAGCCGACGCGCGGAACTTGCTTGGCGTTCAGATTCACGCTGGGTGCCGTAGAATAGGCGCGGATGAGCGCTTCGGTTGAGCTTGATAATTTGCGCGTGGTTTTGGTGTCTACGCGCAATCCTTTGAATATTGGGGCGGCGGCGCGCGCGATGAGCAATTTTGGGTTTGGGCATTTGCGCGTGGTGACGCCGTACGAGCCGGCGTATCGCGAAGCGCGTTCGGCGGTGGGGGCTGCGCCAGTGCTCGCGAAGGCCGAGGAATTCGAGAGCGTGGCGGAAGCGGTGGCCGATTGCAGGCTGGTGGTGGGCACCACGGCCGTGGGCCATCGCGAATTGCACCATCCGCTGCGGCGGCTCGAGGATGGCGCGAAGATTATTCGGAAGATGCTTGCTTGCGGAGCGGGTGGCGGGAGGGAAGCTCCGCGCAAGAAGGCTGCGCGTGGGAAAGTGGCGGCGAATCGCGTGGCGCTGCTTTTTGGCTCCGAGAAATTCGGATTGACCAATGAAGATTTGAGCCATTGCCATTGGCTGCTGCACGTTCCCACCTCGGCGCAGAATATTTCGATGAATTTGGGGCAGGCGGTGGCGGTGTGTCTGTACGAATTGGTTCGCGGCGCGGGCGGAAAGGCCAAAGGCGCGCCGCAATTCGCGGTGAGGTTTGCGGGGCGATTTGAGAAGGCGTCGGAGAAGCTGCAGCCGGCGACGGCGGGCGAGCTCGAGCGGTTTACGGCGGTGTTGACGGAGGCGCTTAGCGCCAGCGGGTTCCTCGATCTGCGCAAAGTGGCGGATGCGGATGAAAGAGTGCGGCGGCTGGTGCGGCGGCTGAATTTGCCTTCGCGGGATGCCGATATGTGGACCGGGATCATGCGGCAGATCGTGTGGAAGTTGAGTAGAAAGGCGTGATTGGTGATTCGTGAGTGGTGATTGGTGATTTGTGAGTGGTGATTAGTGAAGAGTGGTTTGTTGTACCGGTTAGAAAATCTTTTCTCGTTTGCTTTCAGGGAGTTACGCAAATTCTGAATGAAGGTGTGTTCCGGATAGAAAAAGCGGAGGGGCAACGCGCGCGGTCTTGGGAAACCGTCCGGTTCCGTTTGTACGGCTCGGCCAGAGTGCATCGGATAACGGGGACCGGCGGCGCGGACGTCGCGATTTGTGACGTTCACAACTCGGAAAAAGTGTCGATTAGAATGGGGTGCCGTTGTTTGTTTTCTGATAGTTACGTTGAATTCTAATATCTGCCATTGTCGATTAGAAATGCGTGCGGTGGGATCGTTGTGAGCACTTGTTTCGGCGTGGTTGTCGCGTCTTGCGGCATTGGTGCTGGGACGCCGGCGCGAGCTTCTGGTTCGTTCTGCCGTCGGTGCCCCAGTTGGCGATGCCCCGGTCCCCATGCTGCGTCCTCGCTGACGCTAAAAAGTGGCCCGACTGACGTTACCACATTTACCCTATAATTACTAGTTCAAAAATGGGCAGAATCGGGGTAGGAGTCCAAAAATTCCCACCCTTCCCAAGCTTCGGGAAGGATGGGGCACCCGAAATTCAACGCCATTCGTGCCGTTGGGTCGAAGGGTGCGCCGAACACCCATTGGCATTTCGTCGACAGAGTCGAGTTTGCGCTAGCATTTATTAGCTAATTGGCAAAAGTACCATTGTGGGACACATCGCCCTGCCCCATTTTGGTACTCAGACGGCTGAGCCTGCGCCGGCGAGCAAGAAATCAGCGAATATTGAGGAAGAGATGAAGACAGCCGTAGCAATTTTAGCGTTGCTGGTGGTTTCCACTGTGGCTTCAGCACAGAACCCTGATCCGTCGAGATGGATGTGCCGAAATATCGCCGATTCAGGTGGGTTCGTTTACCAAGGAGAGTCGGTGTTTGGCACGGTAGCATGCCGTCCAATTCCGCAACCTGCCGCCGCGCCTGTACCGGTGTCGGCAACCGGAAACGAAGCGACGCCCCGCCCAGATGCGCCTGTGACGATCGTGTCGGCAGCAACGCCCGCGGTCGCCGGCGCGGCCCCGGTCGGATTCTTGCTGGAAGACGGGACACCGGTGCACTTGGTCCTGTCTGAGAACCTTTCCTCGGCAGATGCGGTGACCGGTCAGACTGTCGAGTTTGAGGTCGTGGATGACGTTTCCGTAGACGGCTTCGTGGTAATCCCACGTGGCTCGACCGCATGGGCAACCGTGACGGATGCGGAGCACAAGAGGCGGATGGGCCGCGCTGGAAAGCTAGACCTCAATATCGACAAGGTTCGCCTGGCTGACGGAGAGAAAGTGATGCTGCGCGCCGTCAAAGATGCAAAGGGAGGCGGCCACACTGGCGCGATGGTGGGAGCGATGGTGGCAACGTCCCTGGTGATATGGCCCGCCGCGCCGCTCTTCCTGCTTATGCACGGGAAGGACGTTACGATTCCGAAGGGCACGAATATTAACGCGTTTGTCCAGGGCGATGTCACGTTGGATGAAGCGAGGTTTCAGCGACAGCTTGTTGTTTCGAAATAGAGCGACGGCGCGTAGGTGCGAGGCTTGTGTCGCACCTACGGCGCTGGCATTTATGCGTGCAGGGGTCCCGGCCCTTCCGGGCCGGGCTAACTTATGCCGCGCCTCCGGCGCTGGCTCGCGGTGATTCGCGTAATTGGGCGGCGTGATCACGCTTAGCCGAGCACCCATTTGGGATCGAAATCCATACCGTGTTTTTTCAGCAGGGCGATGAATTCGGCGTCGGAGCGCATTTTTCTGTGATGGGCTTTTTGATTTTGAATGTAGCGGACGACCGTGGGAACTAGCGAAGCGCTCACACTGAACGCGGCGTAGTTTTCCTGCCATGTGAATTTGTGGCCCTGATCGTGCGCCCATCGCTAGGAATTGGATTTGATAGCAAGGACAGCGTTGGCTAGCGTCACGGTCGCCGGTAGTTGGATGAGGAGATGAATGTGGTCGTCCGTGCCTCCGATCGCATGAACGAGGATCTTATGGCTTGCGCATATGCCCGCGATATAGGCCCAGAAGTTGGGTTGAAATTCTTGGGGAATTGATTTGCGGCGGTCTTTGGTGCTGAAGACTACGTGGATGGTGTTTTGGACGTACGTGTGAGGCATCTTTTGCACCTCGGCACGCCCTCGGGTTCTATATACCACGTGCGCGGGGGTTGCTTGCCAGAATTCGGCCGGGTCGGCCGCGCGTAGGCGTGAGGCTTGTGTCGCGCCTACGGCGCTCGCATTTATCCGCGGTGGGGTCCCGGCGCTTCCGCACCGGGCTAACTTTATGCGGCGCCTCCGGCGCTGGCTCGCTCGCCAAGAGATCAACGGCTTGCCGAAATGGGCGACAGAAAATCAGGAGAGATCCCTCGTCGGGCCGCAGCGCGGCCCTCTGTCGGGATGACAACGTAATTCAACGGCACTCGATTCTGCGTACGGCACCCGGGTATGCGTGCGCAGTTAAGGTCTTCCCAGCGCGGATACGCGGGCACGGCATGCCGTGCCCCTACCCACTCGGATGGATCGCGCGGATACGTGCTGTGTGGCTGCGAACTTCGGGCGGGTCGGCCGCGCGTAGGCTCGAGGCTTGTGTCGCGCCTACGGCGCTCCCATTTATGCTCGTTGGGTCCCGGCGCTTCCGCGCCGGGCTAACTTATGCCGCGCCTCCGGCGCTGATTTGCGACGAGAGCGACCGGTTATCTCTATCGGAGGGAGCGTTTTTCTTCCCACTCGTCACTTCTCACTTGTCACTGCTTTCATGTATTCTGCTTCGCCTATGCTGGATTTAAATTATGTGCGGGAACATTTGGATGTGATTGAGAAGATGGGGCGGGACCGCGGGAAGCCGGTGGATCTGGAGCCGTTTCGGGCTTTGGATACGGAGCGGCGGGCGCTTATTACTTCTGCGGAGCGGTTGAAGGCGGAGCGGAACAAGGCTAGCGAGGGGATCGCGCGGATGAAGAAGGCCGGCGAAGATGCGTCGGCGATTTTGGCTTTGATGAAGGAAGTGTCGGACAAGATCAAGCAGGACGATGTGCGGATCAACGAGCTGGACGAGCAGCTGAAGAATTTTCTGCTTACGATTCCGAATATTCCGCACGCTAGCGTGCCGGTGGGCAGCTCGGCGGCGGACAATGTGGAAGTGCGGCGGTGGGGCAAGCCGCCGGCGTTTGATTTCAAGGCGCGTCCGCACTGGGAGATTGGCGAGGGGGCAGGGATTCTGGATTTTGATGCCGCGGTGAAAATCGCGGGGGCGCGGTTTGCGGTTTATAAGGGTCTGGGCGCGCGATTGGAACGGGCCCTGGCGAATTTCTTTTTGGATATGCACACTGGCGAGCACGGGTACACGGAGATTTTGCCGCCGTTTTTGGTGAATACAGCTTCTTTGACTGGCGTGGGGCAATTGCCGAAGTTTGCGGCGGATATGTTTCATCTGGAAGGCACGGATTTGTGGCTGACGCCGACTTCGGAAGTGGAATTGACCAGCTTGCATCGCGACGAAACTTTGAATGGCGACGATTTGCCTTTGAAGGTTTGCGCTTGGACGGCTTGTTTCCGGTCGGAGGCGGGAGCAGCGGGGCGGGACACGCGCGGTTTGAAGCGGCAGCATCAATTTCAGAAGGTGGAGATGTTCAAGTTTACGCGGCCGGAGCAGAGTTATGAGGAGTTGGAATTACTGGTGGCTAATGCGGAGGCGGTTTTGCAGCGGCTGGGGTTGCATTACCGGGTGATGCAGCTTTGTACGGCGGATATGGGGTTTGCTTCGGCTAAGACTTATGACATCGAGGTGTGGCTGCCTTCGGCTGGGGAGTTCATGGAGATTTCGTCTTGTTCGAATACGGAGGCGTTTCAGGCGCGGCGGTCGGGGATACGTTTTACGAGTGCTGGGGGGAAGAAGTCGGAGTTTGTGCACACTTTGAATGGGTCGGGGTTGGCTGTGGGTCGGACTTGGATCGCTTTGGTGGAGAATTATCAGTTGGCGGATGGGTCGGTGGCGATTCCTGAGGCGTTGCGGGCGTATATGGGCGTGGAGAAGATTCCTGGGGCGGCAAAAACCTAAGGGCAGAGAAGATTACCGCAGAGACGCAGAGTGCGCAGAGAACTGCAACGCCAACTGCTTTAACACAGAGTACACAGAGAACGGCGAAACCCGAGGACATGGAGAGGTGTCGGCACTTCACATCAGTGCGCGGTGATTTGATCGGAGCGCGCCGGTGGGCTTCGCGTTACGTTACTGGGCCGATCAGGACCATGGGGCCTGTGGGTTGGGGCTTGCCGCCTGCTGGCTCTAGCGAGACCGCGAATTCTTTGGCGGCTACGCCTGCGGGGAGTTTCATCATCATGTGGCCGGGCTTGTCTGGCCAGCCTGTGAACCATCCTGCGCTGATGGGGGCGCCTTTCATCGGAACGAGCCAGATTTGATAGACCTTGTCGGCGGGGGCGGGGGGCAGCGTGCCGTCGTACATCATCATGCCTTCGCGGGCGTTGTAGACGACGCGGGCGGTGCCTTGCGGCTCGCCTTTTTGCGCGGCTAGCGGGACGACGATGGTGTCGCGGGCGGCGAGCAGGTCGGCCATGTGGCGGGATTCGTCGAGTTGTTTTTGTTGCGCGGCGATGGTCGAGCGCAGACCGGTGAGTTGGCGATCGAGTTGCGCATTGTGCAGCCAGAGCAGGATGGTGGCTAGCGCTAGAGTTCCGCAGAGCGGTAGCAGCACAGCCCACCAGCGGCCGAAGATTCCGCCGGGGGGTGGGGGTTCCGCGGGGCGCGCGGACGCCGGGACGCTGCCGCCGGGACCTTCGGCGGTGGCATGCAGGCGGCGCATCAGGGTTTCTTTTACGCCGGGTGAAGGGTCGACGCGCGGGGCGGCGAAAGCCAGCAGGGCCATGCGGCCTTGCGCTGCGGCGACTTTTTGCGCGCAGTCCGGGCAAGAAGCCACGTGCGCTTCGATCAGTACTTTTTCGTCGGCGTCGAGGGCGGCGAGGGCGTAGAGATCGAAATCTTCCGGCCGAGTTGGATGTGTGCCGCTCATATTTGCAAATTCCGTTTCAGTGTTTCGACCGCGGTGCGCAGGCGCGTCTTTACGGTGCCGAGCGGGTCGCCGGTGCGGGCGGCGATTTCGCTGTGCGTCAGGCCTTCGTAATAGGCGAGCTCGAGCGTGGCGCGCTGTTCCTTGGGCAGATTTTCCATGGCGCTTTTTACTTTGCCGAGCAATTGCTGCTGAGCGACTGCGCTTTCGAGATTTGCGGGAACGATCACCGTGTTGTCCATCAGCTCTTCGCCGGACGCGGGATTGTGCCGCCGCAGGCGGGAGATGGCGCGATTGCGCGCGATCACCAGCAGCCAGCCGGGGAGCGAACCGCGCTCGGGGTCGAACTGCCCGGGGTTGCGCCACAACCGGTAGAAGATGTCCTGCAGAATCTCTTCGGCTGCCTGAGTGTCGCGCAAAATGCGATTCAAGACAGACGAGAGCATGCCGGCGTAACGGTCGTATAGCGCGGCGAGCGCCGACTCATCACGCTGGACGATTCTGGCGACGAGCATCGCGTCCGAGGCCTTCGACTGCGCTCGCTGCTCCCCAGTCTGAGTAATTGCTTCTCCTATCAGTACGCGCGCGGAAACTTTCCAGATTGCGGCGCGATGTGCGGTGCGCAAGGAAAACCCGCTTGCTGCGAGGTGCGGGAAAGTAGCGAGGGGAGCGTAGCTTGCGCGGGGGGCGGGGTCAACTCGGAATTTGCCGTGAGGCGGGGTGATTGGGCGGTGCGAAGGGCGGGGGGAAACGGGCGAGGCCGCGGCTGCAAGTTGCTTACAGTAAATGACTTAGATGCACGCCCGGGATGACTCGGAGACATAATTTGGGGGTGTATGGGCGCGAACATTTCATGTTTTAACAGTGGTTTCCATTGACATCCGGCGCGGCTCGAATAAACTTCGATTCGCGTAGGAGTTACAGGCCCTGCAGTTATCATTTACCATGTCAGGCACGTCAGGAAGGAAGACTTGATGGCTACCGTTGTGAAGCCGGCGAACATGCAGCCTATTCCGCGGATAGCGCCGCGCGAGGACCTGAATCCTTACCGCATCTCGCAAATTCAGTTCGATATCGCGGCAGAATATTTGAAGCTGGATCAGGGGTTGCGGCAGATTTTGCGCACGCCTAAGCGGGTGCTGGAAGTTTCCATTCCCACCAAGATGGATAACGGGCAGATCAAGGTGTTCACCGGGTTTCGCGTACAGCACAACGTGGCGCGCGGGCCGGCCAAGGGCGGGATTCGGTATCACCCGGCGGTGACGCTGGATGAAGTGAAAGCTTTGGCGATGTGGATGACGTGGAAAACCGCGACGGTGAATATTCCGTTCGGCGGCGCGAAGGGCGGAGTGATTTGCGACCCGAAGCGGATGAGCAAGCCGGAACTGGAGCGGATGACGCGGCGGTTCGCGGCGGAAATTTTGCCGATCATCGGGCCGGAGCAGGATATTCCGGCGCCGGACGTTTACACGGATTCGCAAACGATGGCTTGGATCATGGATACGTATTCGATGACCAAGGGCCATTCGACGCTGGGCGTGGTGACGGGCAAGCCGATTTCGATCGGCGGATCCGAGGGACGCAACGAGGCTACGGCGCGCGGGTGCGTGATCGCGGTGGAAGAAGCTTGCAAGGTGAAGAAAATGTCGGTGCGCGGCGCGAGCGTCGCGATTCAGGGATTCGGCAATGCCGGTTCGATTGCGGCGAAATTATTCGCGGAGAAAAAAGCGCGGGTGGTGGCGATCAGCGATTCGCGCGGCGGAGTTTTTAATTCGCGGGGGATCGATCCGCTGAAAGCGATGCGTTACAAGGAACGCTCCGGGACCGTGGTGGGGATGCCGGGGACATCGCGGATTTCGAATGACGATTTGCTGACGATGAAGTGCGACATTTTGGTGCCGGCAGGATTGGAAAACGCGATTACGTTGAACAATGCAGACCAGATCAAGGCGAAAATCATCGCGGAAGCGGCGAATGGGCCGACGACGCCTCATGCGGACGAGGTGCTGGCGCGCAAGGGCGTGACGGTAATTCCGGACGTGTTGGCGAATGCCGGCGGAGTGACCGTCAGCTATTTCGAGTGGGTGCAGGATCTGCAGAGCTTCTTCTGGTCCGAAGCAGAAGTGAATGCCAAACTGGATTTGGTGATGCGCCGCGCGTTTCACGAAGTACATGAGACGGCGCGGAAGCATCGCACGCATTTGCGCACCGGGGCATACGTGCTGGCGGTGGGTCGCGTGGCGGATGCGACCTTGGTGCGCGGTCTTTTTCCGTAATCAGTCCTCGCAATTAAGTTTTCTCTCATACTCATCGAACTCGACGTTCACGCCTGAATATTTTTCTTGCGCATCGCGTGAGAACGCGCGTACATTTTGCTTAGCCGGTGCGCCAACGCGAAAAATGGCAGCGCCGGCGTAGTTGTCTGCACACCCCTTGCGCGGAGGGCTCCTCGAATTGAGTAATCATGTGAACAGCACAGGCCATGCTCCACCAATTCTGCTGACGATTGCGGGATTCGATCCGTCTTGCGGCGCTGGCGTGGCGGCCGACCTAAAAACTTTTGCAGCGCACAATTGCTACGGCGTGGCGGCGGTGACGGCTTTGACGGTGCAATCCACGCAGGGAGTGGTTTCGGTGCACGCGACTCCTTCAGCGACTTTGCGCGCGCAGCTGGATACGCTTGCGGAGGATATGGTACTCGCAGGCGTGAAAATTGGAATGCTGGCGAATCGCGCAAATGCTTCGGTGGTTACGGAATTTCTGGATAAGCACAAATTTGCGCACGTGGTGCTGGATCCGGTATTTCGTCCCACGGCTGGCAATGCGGAATTGCTGGATACTTCCGGGCTGAAATTCGTGCGTGATGAATTGCTGAAGCGCGTGAGCGTGATTACGCCGAACGTGCCAGAGGCGGAATTTCTGACGGGGATGGACGTGAAAGACGTCGCCGGGATGAAAGCAGCGGGACTGAAGCTGGTGGAAATGGGCGCGCAGGCGGTGGTGGTTACCGGCGGGCACCTGGAGAAGCCGACGGACGTCCTGTGCATCGGCACGGAAGTGGAGACTTTTGGCGGCGATCATGTGAAAAGCCCGAACACGCACGGGTCGGGCTGCACATTTTCGTCGGCGATTGTGGCGCAACTGGCGAGCGGCCAGCAATTGCGCGAAGCCGTGATTCTGGCGAAGGCTTATGTGACGAAGGCCATCGAAAAATCGTACGCGATCGGCAAGGGCGCCGGCCCGCTGAACCAACTTTTCCGATTTCATCAGGAACAGCCGCTACGAGGAGTTCACGAAGTGCCGCAGCATGGGATGCATCCCGCTGCGGAGCCTGCCGCGCATTAAGACCGTCACACCTGCTACAGAGACACGGAGAGACAGAGAAATTCTGCGTGGGATATCGTGAGGGCGCGTTTGTGCGCTTTGTGGATTGGCGTCGGGATGAATCGCGCCGTGCCGGGCGAACGTTGGCGGACTGAAGTCCGCCCCGCTACAAAGGCAACGGCCAAGAGCCGGCGACTCGCCGGCGCTACCGGCGCGGGCACGGCATGCCGTGCCGCTACGGAGTTGAGTTGAGGTGGACGCCACAAATTCAAAAGCGGAAGGCTAGCTGAAATGGACGCCCGGGCAAGCTGGGGCGCTGCCCTTCGATTTGGCACTGCCGAATCTCAGGATGAATCGCGCTGTAGTGCGATTCACGAGCAGCGCCCCTACGAACCCGTGCCTGCACTTGCGGTGTCCGGGTGCGCGACAGCGTTGTCCCACATCCGCGCAATTGAGCGAGCGCGGGCGGTGCTCGCTGCCGAACAACTCCCTTATTCCAGTGCAGCTTACGGGCGGAACCGGGCGGCAGGCGACGTGCCTGCTAGGTTCGCTGGATTTTTATTCCGGCTCTAAAAACGTAGGGCTTGGAACGCTTGACTTGGGATATTCTCTCGGTCTGAGCGGCTCTCCGAAACCCGGGATTCGCGCCCATCGCGGGCGGACCCGAAACGATTCCCTTTGATTCCACATCGTTAGGAGGCAGGACGACGATGCTGACACTGGATTTATTGATGCGTGACCTAAGGATTGCGGTGCGCTCGCTGGGGCGTGCCAAGGGCTTGGCCATCACCGTGGTGCTCACTCTAGCGCTGGGCATCGGCGCGAACGCCGCGATTTTCAGCGTGGTGCGCGGGGTGCTGCTGCGTCCGCTGGTGAACCGCGACGAGGACCGCCTGTTGTATCTCCGGCAGAGCGCGCCGGGCTATGGCGAGGAGGACAGTTCGTTCTCCGTGCCGGAAATCACCGACCTCGGCCGCGACCTGCACACGATCACGGAACTTGGCACATTTTCGCAGATCGACTTCACCGTGCTGGGCCTGGGCGAGCCGCGTGAAGTCCGGAGCGGCGTGGTGGACGGCAACTATTTCGACGTGATGGGCTTGAAGCCCGTGCTCGGGCGGCTGCTCGGGCCGAGCGACGACGGCCCGAAAGCACAGGGCGCCGTCGTGCTGACGTACAGTTTCTGGCGCAACGCGCTGCACTCCGATCCCAACGTGCTGGGCAAGACGCTGCAGCTGGGCAGCTTCGAAGGCAGCCGATCGGGGACGATCGTCGGCGTCGTGGAACCATCGGTTCCCTACCCGGTCGAGACTGAATTTTTCGCCAACGTCGTGACCAGCCCGCACCATCTTTCCGCCACGATGGTGCAGGGGCGCACCCACCGGATGACCGAAGTGTTCGCGCGGCTCGCGCCAAATGCCACGCTCGAACAGGCCCGCGCGGAAGTTCGCCAGGTATACGGCGCGATGATGGCCGCGCATCCCGAGACTTATAAGGCCGACGCGCACTACCGCGTGGACGTCTCGCTGATGCACGACCAGATCAACGAGAAGGCCAAAACGATTCTGTGGGTATTGTTTGCCGCGGCGGGCTTGCTCTTCGTGATCGCCTGCTCGAACGTCGCGAACCTGATTCTGGCGCGCACGGTGCGCCGCGAGTCGGAACTGGCCGTGCGCTCGGCGCTGGGCGCGACGGCGTTCGCGTTGCGGCGTTCCCTGCTGGCGGAAAGTCTGGTTCTGTGCGGAAGCGGAGCGTTGGCGGGGCTGCTGATTGCGTGGCCGATGGTGGCCGTTCTTTCGCGCTATGCGGCGCGCTTCTCGGTGCGCGCGCAGGGCTTGACGCTCGATTCGAGCATGGTGTGGATCGGCGTCGGGCTGGCCCTCATCGCTTCTCTGTTCCTCGCGTTTGTGCCGCGCCTGCCGGCGCAGGACGCCTCCAAAGGCACGGCGCTCACCAGCAGCGGACTGCGCGTCACCAGCGGCAGCACGCGACGGCTGCGGCTCTTTGCCGTGACGCAGATCACCGCTTCGTTCCTGCTGCTGGCGGGCGCGGGCGCGTTGATGAAGACGTTGCTCACGCTGGAGCAGACGCAAGCGCCTTATGATACGAAGAACGTGCTGGCGATCAATCTTCCGGTAATGAGCTACGGCCGGACGCCTCTGCAGGTGGCGCAGTTCTATCGCGACGCGCGCACGCAAGTGGCCGCGCTTCCGGGCGTCGAGCACGCCGCCGCCAGCTTTAGCGTGCCGTGGCGCGACACGCTACCCCTCAGCATCGCGCTGCAATTCGCCATGGAAGGCCAGACGCCGCAGAACGGCTCCGATTATCCGCGCGCGCAGTTCCGCAGCGTCTCGCCCGGCTATTTCGAAACGCTGGGCATTCCGCTCCTCGCCGGCCGCGATTTCCGCGACTCCGATCGCGACGATAGCGAACTCGTCGTGATTGTGAGCGAGAGCCTGGCGAAGCGGCTCTTGAATGGCGAAGACGCCTTGAACCGCCACATTACGTGGAACGATCCGGTGATCAAATTCATCGGCATCAGCGACAAACCGCGCCGGATCGTCGGCGTCGTGCCGGACTTCGACGACACCCATATCATTCCGCAGCCCGAGATGATGGTTTATCAGCCCAACGATCAGGAAGGCTGGAGCGGCCGGATGCTGGTGAAGACTGCCGGCGATCCGCACGCGATGATTGCGACGATCACGAAGACCATCCACGGCGTCTCCGCCGAACAGCCCATCGAGAAGCTCGCGACGCTGGGCGACATCCGCGCGGAAGCGCTGACGCCGGACAAGCTTAACGCGATTGTCTTCGGCGGATTCGCGGCGGTGGCGCTGTTAATTTCCGTGGTCGGCGTGGCGGGCGTGCTGGTGTTTTCCGTGAGCGGGCGAACGCGTGAATTTGGAATCCGGCTGGCATTGGGCGCGCAGCCGCGCCATTTGCTGACTGGCGTGATTGCGCAGGGCGCGATGATGGCGGGTGCGGGCATTATCGCGGGCGCTTTATGCGGTTACGGGCTCGCGCGGCTTGCCGCTAGTTACTTCGCCGATATGCGCATGCCGGGAGCGGTGACGGTGGCGGCGTCGGCGGGCGTGCTGCTGGCGGCCGCGGTGGTGGCATCGTTGCTGCCTGCCGCGCGCGCTGCGAGCATTGATGTGATCGAGGCGTTGCGCTCGGAATGACGGATCATCGGTTTTCCTGATTCAAATTCAGCCTAATCAATTGGGCTAGCCAAGCCGGATGAGCGGGCACGGCATGCCGTGCCCCTACGGCGTCGAGAAGATGTGAACGCCCGGGCAAGCTGGGGCGCAGCAAGCAGCGCCCCTACGGACCCTTTGATAGGTTACGCCAGCGTTTTTATGCGAGCTAGGACGCGGCGGCGGTTTGTTCGCGGCGATAGATTATGCGGCCGTTCACAATGGTGGCCATGGGGGCGCCTTGAAAGGTGCGGCCGTCGAACGGGGTGTTGCGGGATTTGCTGGGGGATTCGGCGGCGTGGTAGGTCCAGGGATGATGCGTGGAGAAGATGGTGATGTCGGCTGGCTGGTTCGCGGCGATTTTTCTTTCGATGCCTAGAACTTGCGCTGGACCCGTGGTGAAAAGTTCGACCAGGCGCATCAGCGAAATCTTTCCCGGATGCACCAGCTCGCCGAGGGTCAGCGCTAGCGCAGTTTCGAATCCGATGATGCCGAAGGGGGCGCGATCGAATTCGACGTCTTTGCTTGCTGGATGATGCGGGGCGTGGTCGGTGGCGATGGCGTCCACGTTGCCATCGGCGATGCCGACGATCAGCGCAGAGACATCCGCGCGGGACGCGAGCGGTGGATTCATTTTGTAATTCGTGTCGTAGCGGACGTCTTCGTCGCAGAGCGTGAAATGGTGCGGGGTGACTTCGCAGGAGACGCGCAGACCCATTCGTTTCGCCAGGCGCACGTGTTCGAGCGCGGCGGTGGTGGACATGTGCGCGATGTGCAGGCGCGAACGCGTGAGCGCGGCGAGTTCGACGTCGCGTCCGGCGCAGATGGATTCGGACTCGGCGGGAATGCCTTTGAGGCCGAGGCGAATGGAGCGCGGGCCTTCGCGCATGACGCCGCCGGCGAAGAGCGACGGATCCTCACAATGGTCAATCACCGGTAAACCGAGCGTATTGCAATAATCCATTACCTGGCGCATCAGGCGGGCGGTGGCGACGGGCTTGCCGTCGTCGCTGACGGCGACGATTCCGGCGTCTTTCATGGCCGCGATTTCCGCGAGGGCTTCGCCTTTGCTGCCGATGGAAGCGGCGCCGATAGGCCACACGCGTACGCCGCCTGCGGCTGCGGCGCGTTCGACGATGCCGCGGGTGATCGAGGCGTTGTCATTCACCGGCTGCGTATTGGGCATGCAGCAGACGGCGGTGAAGCCGCCGCGAGCGGCAGAGCGGGTGCCGGTTTCGATGGTTTCGGACATTTCCTGGCCTGGTTCCCGCAGGTGACAGTGCAGGTCAATGAAGCCTGGGGCGACGATCATGCCGGTGGCGTCGAAAACTTCGGCGTCGGGCGCGGTGAGATTCGCGTTGGTTTTTGCGATGCGTGGGCCGTCGAGGAGGACGTCTTGCGTCGCGTCGGTTTTGCTGGCGGGATCGAGGACGCGGCCATTTTTAATTAGCAACATTCGATCATTCCTTGGGCTGCGGTTTATCCGCAGGCGGCTCGACGGGCGCGCCGCCGACGAGATGGTAGAGCAGGGCCATGCGGATGGCGAGGCCGTTGGTTACTTGTTCGAGGACGCAGGATTGCGGGCCATCGGCTACGGCGTCGTCAATTTCCAGGCCGCGAATCATGGGGCCGGGATGCAGGACGAGCGCATCGGGGCGCGCTAGTTTCAGGCGCTGCGGCGTGAGTTGATAGCGCAGGATGTATTCTTCGGCGGCTAGCGCGGGTTCGTGCAGGCGCTCGGTTTGCACGCGCAGGGCGATGATGGCGTCGGCGCCTTCGAGGGCTTCTTCGATGCGCGGGACGCGGCGGATATTGGGGGCGAGAGTCTCGAGTTCGCGCGGGACCCACATCGCGGGGCCGCACAGCGTGATGCGCACGCCAAATTTGCTTAGCAAGTGAATGTTGGAACGCGCGACGCGGCTATGCAGAATGTCGCCGAGGATCGTGAGGTTCCAGCCTTCGAGCTTGCCTTTGCGATCGCGAATCGTGAGGGCATCGAGCAGCGCTTGCGTGGGATGCTCGTGCGTGCCGTCGCCGGCATTCACGATGGGAATGCCGAGGCGTCGGGCGATGAATTCGGGTGCGCCGGAAGAGCTGTGGCGGATGACGATGCCGTCGGGACGCATGGCTTCGAGCGTGCGGACCGTATCGAGGAGCGATTCGCCTTTCTTCAGGCTGGAGGATTCGGCCTGGAGGTTCATGGTGTCCGCGCCGAGGCGGGCGGCGGCGGTGGTGAAGCTGATGCGCGTGCGCGTGGAGCTTTCGAAGAAGGCGATAGCGACCGTCTTGCCGCGGAGGGTGGCTAATTTTTTCAGCGGGTGGCGTTGGAATTCTTGGAAGGGCTTGGCTTGGTCGAGAATAAATGTAATTTGTTCGCGGGTGAGGTCTTCAATTCCGAGCAGGTGTTCCAGGCGCTGCAGCACTTTTTCCCTTTGATTCGTTAGCTTCCGGCCTCCGCGAAGGTTGCCAGGTTCAGGCTCTAGGGAACGCGATCTACGAGTACGACGCGTTCGTCTCCGTCTACTTCCTTCAGATGCACTTCTACGATTTCGGTGTCGCTCGTCTGTACGTGGCTGCCGACGAATTGAGCTTCGATAGGCATCTCGCGATGGCCGCGGTCAATCAGCACGCAGAGGCGAATTCGTTTCGGACGACCTAGATCGAAGAGGCCGTTCATCGCGGCGCGGATGGTGCGGCCGGTGTAGAGGACATCGTCCACGATTACTAGGTCGCGGTTGTCTACCGGGAAATTGATTTCGTTCGAGTGGACCACCGGCTGCGGCCCTACCGTGGAAAGATCGTCGCGGTAGAGCGTGATATCAATCGTGCCGACTGGGATTTCCACGCCGGAAGAGGTTCGAATTGTCTTCGCCAGGCGCTCGGAAAGCGGAACGCCACGGCGGCGGACGCCGATCAGCGCGAGGTCTTTCGTGCCACCACTTTTTTCGACGATTTCATGGGCCAAGCGCTGGAGGGTGCGACCGATTTCGTCCGCGGAGAGGAGTCGTCTTTTTTCTACGACGCGCATTTTCGCGCCTCATCCTAACACAGAGAGCCGGGAGTCCGCAGCGCGGAATCCTATGGGAACTCAGATGGGGCTTTCATGCGTGCTTTACGCCGCCCTGGGCTTCGACGTCGCTTGACCGGCGGCAGAGTGTCAGTTTCCGATTGATTCGTTGATCAGGCACCGCATTGGTGCGCGCCGACAAATCCGCCGGCTAGTTGTCCCGCCGAGCGTTCGTGTCTTAGTGAGGAGATTCAGATGCGGGGCTTTTCAACTCGCTTGTTGTGATCCACTGGTAGTTTGCGTACCAATCTACGCTATCGTCGCACAATCGTTCGTCCGAGCCATCCCCCAACCGTCTGACTCGGAGTTGATTAACCTCCGCATCGAGCGCCCCGCCTTGAAGGAAACCAAGCTCCCTCACATAGGCGACGATCCGCGAATCGGGCGACCAATAAAGGGCCGATACCGCGCTGCCCCAATGATTGTGAAAGAGTTTCTTCCTGGCACTCCCGTCGGGGTGCATAGCGTAATACGTTTCGCCGTCCCGAAACGCAATCCAGTTTCCGTCCGGCGACCAAGTAGGATCTGATCCCTTCGCAATAGCGTCCGACCGATCGTTGAGGAGTTCGTAAAGTCGTACGGCATCATCCATCTGATAAACGAGCCGTTTGCCATCGGGGGACCAGCATTGGGAAGTGACATATTCCTTCCGATCAACATTGATCGCAATTGCATAAGTGCGTTTCGATATAACGTCAAGGATTTCCAATCTGGCACGACCAGAAGGGTGCTCGATCATGGTGTCCGCGAGCTTCGTCTGGTCGCGGGACCAACACGCACCGATTCCCCAAAGTGCCGGGTATTCTCGATAGTCGAATCCGACCGGTCGAAAAACATCCAGTGAATCCTTTAAGGGCACGATGGTCCTTTTTTTGAATATGATTGCTTCCACGCCACTGCTGACCGGGGTGTGCGTCCAGACGGACTTGCTCAGGACGCTGCTGTCCACCCACGCCAACGTCAGTCCCTTTCTCTCCTGCGATCGAATTAGCTCTGCGCGAACCGACTCCTCAGGGAATGCCCGCGCAGAGTGGATCGTTGCTACTGTGCAGATCAGAAGGCCGAGAAACAGTTCACACCAGCGGCGGCCCAAGTATTTGTGCATGTGTGTTCACCTGGCTGGCTGATTCGATATCCAACAGCTCCAGAAAAGCCGAGAGCAGCGCTTCCCTAGTGGCCCTGTATAGCTGCGTTCTTTTTCGCTGGTCGCTCGTTTGCTGTGAGAAAAATAGCACAGCTCGGGAGCCATTTCCTGATTTACCGGACTGGCTTGTCGCTCCGAGTTGTTCGGCACGTATGGTAAGCTTCGGGTGTGAGTTCGTCGGCGGCGTCTAGTGGTTCCTCGCGGCCCGCTTCAGTTGACCTGCGCGTCAGCGTTGGTAGTGTTTCCCTCAAAAACCCTGTGATCGCGGCTAGCGGTACGTTTGCTTATGGCATCGAGTTCGCGCAGCTGGTGGATTTGAACCGGCTGGGCGGGATCGTGGTGAAGGGGCTTTCCGCGCAGCCGATGGAGGGGGCTCCGGCGCCGCGGATCTGCGAGACGGCTAGCGGGATGGTGAACGCCATCGGGTTGCAGAATATTGGGGTGCGGGCGTTTGTCGCCGAAAAGCTGCCTTTGCTGCGGCAGTACAAGACGGCCATCATCGCCAACGTCTTTGGCCACACTGTCTCCGAATACGTCCAGGTGATAGACGTCCTCGAGGGCGCCGAGGGGCTGGCGGCCTACGAACTGAACATATCCTGCCCAAACGTGGAGAGGGGCGGCATTGAATATAGTACCGAGCCCGCCTTAACGAAGGCGGTGGTGGCGGCTGCGCGGGCTGCCGCGAGGCGCCCGTTGTGGTTGAAGCTACCACCGAACGTTAACATGATTGGAGTTACGGCTAAGGTGTGCGAAGCGGAGGGAGCGGACGCCTTGGTTGTGGCAAACACCTACCCTGCGCTGTGTATAGACGCACACACCCGCGAGTCCCGTCTCGGTAGTACGACGGGAGGGTTGTCGGGCGCGGCGATAAAACCTATAACCATGAGGCTGGTTTATGAGGCTTGCCGGGCGGTGAAAATTCCGCTGGTCGGACTAGGAGGGATTGAAAAACCAGCGGATGTGGCGGAATACCTTCTCGCAGGGGCTTCAGCGGTGGAGGTAGGCACAGCACATTTCGTGGACCCAAGGGCTTCTGAACGGCTTGTAACGGGTCTCGAAAAGTGGTGCCGGGACGAAAATACATTTGAAATCAGCAAGTTACGAGGAGCGCTAAAGCGTTAAACTGATTGCCAGCTGTACCTCGGAACAGGTAAAATCTAGCTGATTCAAATAAGGTTAGGTGAACATGAGAAGCAAGATATTTGTGGTGCTGCAGACGGTGTTTTTAGGAATGGGTTTGCTCGTCCTGACTCCGTCCGTGAATCCCACGGTCGCAGGAAATCCGGGCAACCCTCCCCCAGCCGACGCCGCCTCGCTGCAAACCACCTTCAAGACCAACAATAAGACCGCCACGAAAGGCCAGCCCAAGCCTTTGGCGATATGGGAGTGCACCACCAGCTGGTACGGAGAAGATTTTGACGGCCGCTCGACCGCCAACGGCGAGACGTATGACATGTATGCAGATACCGCCGCGCACCCGACCCTGCCTTTGGGGTCCATCGTCCGGGTTGTGAACACACGCAACCACCGCAGCCAGGTAGTCCGCATCAACGACCGCGGACCCTACGTGGAAGGACGCGAATTAGATGTTTCCTACGAAGTGGCACGTAAGCTAGGATTCGACCAGCACGGGCTCGCCAAAGTCCGGCTCGAACTCCTAAAGGTGCCCGAACGCCCCGCGACAATTCATCCCGGAAACTGATCGTCGCCCTGGATATAGACCGCCTCAGTCCCGCCGTGGCATTGGCGCGGAAACTGAAAGGGGTGGTGGGGACGTTTAAGGTCGGGAGCCAACTATTTACCTCCGATGGTCCGCGAGCTGTTGAGAAGCTCGCGGGCCTGGGGTTCGGCATCTTCCTCGACCTGAAATTTCACGACATTCCGAATACTGTCGGTCATGCAGTGGCTGCGGCCAGCAAGCTGCCGGGTGTGCGCTTGATGACTTTGCACGCGGCGAACGGGCTGGCTGGGCTAAAGGCTGCGCGGGAGGCTGTGGGTAGCCGGAAGAATCGGCCGTTGCTCTTGGGAGTGACGGTGCTGACTAGCTTCGATCTGGCGACCTTGCAGCAGATTGGGATGGAGGGCTCGCTGGAATCGCGGGTTTTGGCGCTGGCTCAACTGGCGAAGGACGCGGGGCTGGATGGCGTGGTGACTTCGGCGTACGAGGCGCCGGCTGTGCGGCGGGCGTTCGGGCCCGAATTCAAGATCCTGGTGCCGGGTGTCCGCCCCGCTACCGTTGCCGTGAATGACCAATCGCGCGTTGCGACGCCTGCGGATGCTGTTCGCGCGGGAGCGGATTATCTGGTGGTGGGACGGCCGATTACGGCGGCAAAGGATCCGCGCGAGGCGGCGCGAGAAATCGTCAACGAAATTGCTGTTGCCGCTTCCGACCGTACCTAATGCTCGACGTACGCCCGTAGTTTCGCCGTCGTTTAAGTTGTCGTGTATACTCCGGCCGGTGTGTTCCCATACGGATTACTAGCTAGACAAAATATTTGGTGAGACTCGACGACCGAATGGCGGCGCGTGTTAAGGGCAAACCCGAACAAATCTCAGACAACGTAATTCCACCGCTGCAGCTGGTGCTGGCATTTATCGCGGCGCTCGGCTGTTTTGCTTTCCTCCCCATCGTAAGCGCCAACGCCCGGCTGGAGTGGTCTATTCTATCGGCCACCGGGACATTGCTCCTATTCTGGTTCTTTTTGCGCAGGCAGGTGGCTAGAACTGCGCGCCGATTGCACTATGACTTCGTTGCCCGGCCCGTCCACTACGTGCAGCTCACGATGCACTCGTGCATTTACGCGTACTGGGGTTGGTACTGGCGCGAGGTGTATCACCAGATCCCGCTGATTCTGGCCCAAATTGTCTTCGTGTACGCGCTCGATATGCTGGTGTGTTGGTCGCGGCGCGACGAATGGATTTTGGGGTTCGGACCGTTCCCGATCGTACTGAGCGCGAACCTGTTTCTGTGGTTCAAGCCAGATTGGTACTTTCTGCAATTTCTAATGATCGCGACGGGGGTACTTTGCAAGGAGTACGTCACTTGGATCCGCGACGGACGGCGCGCTCATATTTTCAACCCGTCGGCGATTGCCCTGTTCATCTTTTCGCTGGGCTTGATCCTCACGCACAGCACGCACATCAGCTGGGGCGAGGAAATTGCAGTGAGCTTCGATAGCCCGCCGCATATCTTTCTGGAGATATTTTTGTTGGGGCTAGTTGTTCAGGCGCTATTTTCGGTGACGCTCGTTACGTTGTCGTCAGCGGCGACTTTGTACGTGATGAATGTGGTGTTTACGCACTCAACCGGGCTCTACTATTTCGTGGATACCAATATCCCCGCCGCCGTGTTCCTGGGCTTGCATCTGCTGGTCACTGATCCCGCGACTTCGCCCCGCAAGAACTTCGGAAAAATCGTGTTCGGCTCGATGTACGGGGCTGGAGTATTCGGTCTTTATTCGTTATTGGGTTGGCTGGGAGCGCCCACTTTCTACGACAAGCTGCTGTGCGTTCCACCGCTCAATTTGACCGTGCGGGCGCTCGACCGGGCCAGCGTGGCGCTGGCTGCTAAAATCCGCATGCCACGTTGGACGCCCCGGGTCGAGAACTTTGCATACATGGGAGTCTGGGTGTGCCTGTTCGGAGTCATGTTTGGGACCGGCTTTTTAGAGGCGCGGATTCCCGGCGCCAATCCCGAATTCTGGCGTCAGGCGTGTGCAGACAAGCGCGGAAGCGCCTGCCAGAACTGGGTACGTATGATGGATGTGACGTGCTCGCACGGTTCGGGGACGGCGTGCCTGACGTTGGGCATCGCGCAGTACCAGGGGCAGATGGTCCCGCGTGATGCGGCGGGGGCGGGCAAAAGTTTCGCGCATGCCTGCGAGCTAGGGGTAGCGAACGGCTGCGGCGGGTTTTTCAGGGTGGTGGCTGACGACAACGGCCGAAGTTTTCAAGAAGCATGCGATCGAGACGACGGCGAGAGCTGCTTTCTGCTCGGTTCGTTATATTTCTCCGGCCAAAACGTTCCTAAGGACTCCGCCCGCGCCTTCGCTTTGCTGCAACAATCCTGCAGATCGGGTTGGTCGCGGGGATGCGGCGGGCTCGCCGAATGCTATCGCGCCGGGGCGGGCACGCCGGTTGACGACAATCGAGCGATCGAGGAATTCGACGCGGCGTGCCGAGGCGGAGTTGCTTCCAGCTGTTTTTCAGCATCCTCGATGTACCGTGGCCGAAATGATTCGGCGACTGCCGAAAAGAGGCTGAGGCAGGGCTGCGAAATTAGCGCTGGCTTCGCGGAATCAAGTGCAGCCTTCCTGCAGAATGGCGTGCCGATAAAAGTTGCCATGCCTGCAGTCTGCACGACGATCGCGCGATGAGCGCGACGGCTAGTTGAGGCGCGCCCCCAAGCATCCCTTCGTTCTGACGCGCTACTTCGCGCCGGAGGGGCCTGGCGCGTAGCCGGGGACGCCCAGTTGCCAGAGTAGGAAGGCCACCTCATCGGCGCGTTCGGAGTCTCTTTGCGATTTCGTGGAGCCGAGGCCGTGTCCGGCGTCGTAATCCACGCGGAGCAGGATGGGTTTGCCGCTGCTGGTGCGGGCTTGCAGGCGCGCGGTCATCTTGGCGGCTTGCCAGGGAGCGACGCGCGGATCGTTAACGCCGGTAGTCAACATCACGGCGGGATACGGCGTGTTCGGTTTGACGTGCTGGTAGGCGTCCATGGCGAAGAGCGCTTTGAAGCCGTCGGCATCTTTCACCGTGCCGAATTCGGGAATGTTCGCGGGGCCGCTGGCCATGGTTTCCGAGCGCAGCGAATCGGAATCGCCGACGCGAATCAGCGCGGCCCCGAACAAATCGGGGCGATGGGTGATGGCTCCGCCGATGGTGATTCCTCCGGCGCTGGTGCCTTCGCCGGCGAGATGCGCCGGAGAAGTATATTTGTGCTCGACCAGATATTCGCCGCAGGCGATAAAGTCCTCGAAGGTGTGCGGCTTGGTGAGCAACTGCCCTGCCTGGTGCCAATCTTCGCCGTACTCGCCGCCTCCACGCACGTGGGCGACGGCATAGATTCCGCCGCGCTCGAGAAACGCCAGCCAAGTGGGCGAAAACGAAGGATCGTAGGTGATCCCGTAGGCGCCGTAACCCGAAAGCCAGACGGGATGCGAACCATCGAGCGCGATCCCGCGCTGGTGAATGATCGAGAGCGGAATCATGGTGCCGTCGGCGCTTTTGGCTTTCACTTCCTCGGATTCGATCTGCGAGAAATCAACCGGAGATGGCAGCACGAGCGCGGTGTCGGTGAGCTTGTCGGTCTTGGGATCGAGCGAATACCAGAGCGGAGACTTGGTCCAGGAAGTAAGTTCGAGCCAGGCGCCGGATTCGGTGGGATTCGTGACCAGCGATTGAATCGCGCCGTCGAACGGGAGCTTGACGGATTGAATGCTGCCGCCAGTGTAGGGCAAGCGGCGCAGACGTCCGATGCCGCCGTCGAGATCCTGCACGTAGAGCGCATCTTCTGCGGCCGCTACGCCCGTGATCACGACTTCGCTCGCGGGCACGGCAACTTCTGCGTGAGCGACATCCGGAGCGCTGAGGCTGGTGCGCAAGACTTTGAAACGCGACGCGTCTTTGTGACAGAGCAGGAAGATGTGGTCGGCGTGGACATCGAAGCCGGTTACGTCGTCGGATTGGTCCGCGATTTTTTTCCAATCAGTGCCTGCGCTGAGTCGGTCTACGAGTGGCAGGGCATAAATGTCGAATTCCCTTTTGACGCCGTGGATCACGAGTCCAATCAAAAATTTCGGCGCGCCGGGCGAATAAGCCACTAGCGCGAAATCGTTCTCGTCCACTTTTACGCTGGGATTTGCTTCATAGCCGAAGACGAGGGGTTCGCTATCCGGATCACCGCCGAGTGTGTGGCGATAGACTTTCAGTTTTTGATATTTGGCGGTGGGGGGCGCGTCGGCAGTTAGCTTTTGTGCGCGCGTGTAAAAGAATGATTTGCCGTCGGGCATCCAACTGGGCGAGGCAAATTCGGCGCGGTCAATGCTATCGCTCAAAACTTTGCCAGTGGCGCTCTCCACCACGTGCAGGACGCTATTTTCCGAGCCGCCGGGTGAAACGCCGTACGCGACGTACATTCCGTTGATGGATGGCTGATAATAATCAATCGAGTAGTGGACGCCCGCGGCGGTGGTCATTTTTTCGGGATCCACCAACAGGCGCTCGGGCGCGCCGAGGCTGTCGCGCGTGAAGAGCTTGCGATTGTCCGAGCCAGGCGCCGTCTTGTAATAGAAATAGTGGCCACCCCAGACTTGCACACCTGAAACCACGTCGCTGGCGTTATCGAGCGCGGTGATGCGCGCGAGCAATTCATCGCGATGCGGAATGCGCGCGAGCACTTCTCGCGTGTAATCGTTCTGCGCTTTCATCCAGGCGACCACTTCCGGGTCGGAGGTGTTTTCCAGCCAGCGAAAGGGATCCACCACTTTTACGCCAAAATAATCTTCGGTGACGTCGCGCACCGGCGTCTTCGGCGGCGCCGATTGCGCAGCGGCGAGGAGCGGGAGCAACAGTAGAGCGGGGAGCAGGAACGAGAGCAGTCGTTGCATCAATGTGTCCTTTGCAAGTAGCGGATGATTAGCCGGTCAAAACCATAGCTGGAGGAGCAGGTAAGCTCAAGCTGTTTGTTCATGGCGCCCCATTCGCCTTTTGTTCGGATTCGATCAGAGCGCACGTGTCGATTCGCGAAGTTCGTGCGCTGCCCACTAGCCGAAATCGTCGAAATTCGTGCAGCACTCCCAATTTGACGGGCGGTTCGCTTCTTCGATAGCATGGTGCGCCCCGACCGGCCTTGCATGGAAATAATCAAGCACATCGTAGTTGGGACTGCCGGACACATTGACCACGGGAAATCCGCGCTGGTGGAGGCGCTCACCGGCACGAATCCCGACCGCCTGGAAGAAGAGAAGCGGCGCGGGATCACGATTGACCTGGGATTCGCGTTTCTGCAATTGCCGGGCGTGCGGCTGGGCTTTGTGGACGTGCCGGGGCACGAGCGATTCGTGCGCAACATGCTGGCGGGCGTCGGCGGGGTTGATCTGGTGATGCTCGTGGTGGCCGCGGATGAATCTATCAAGCCGCAAACGCGCGAGCATTTTGATATTTGCCGGCTGCTGGGAATTCCACGCGGAATTATCGCGATCACGAAATCCGATCTGGTGGATGCCGATGTGCTGGGATTGGTGCGCCTGGAAATTGAAGAGTTCGTGCGCGGCTCGTTTCTGGACGCGGCGCCGATGGTGGCGGTGAGCGCGCGCACGGGCGCGGGGCTCGAGGATTTGCGCTGGCAACTGGCGCGTTCCGCGGAAGCGGTGCCGGTGAAGGATGCGACGCGGCATTTCCGGCTGCCGATTGACCGGGCGTTTGCGATGAAAGGATTTGGCACGGTGGTCACCGGGACACTGATTTCGGGCGCGGTGAGTGCTGAAGATGAAGTGGAGTTGCTGCCCTCGCACAAACTGCTGCGCGTGCGCGGGCTACATTCCGGGGGCGAGAGCACCGAGCGCGCGGTGGCCGGGCAACGCACGGCCGTGAACCTGGCCGGAATCGAGCGTGAGGAAATCGAACGCGGCATGGTTCTTGCGCCCGCTGGTGTCTTTGATGCGACCGAACGGCTCGACACACGGTTGACTCTGTTGGGTTCGGCCAAGCCTCTGAAAAATCGCGCGCGGGTGCATTTTCATCAGGGGACGGCTGAAGCGGTCGCCGAGGTGGTGTTGCTGGATGGCGCGAGCCAAATCGGCGCGGGTGAATCGGCGTTTGCGCAATTGCGGCTGGATCGGCGCGTGCTGGTGCTTCCGGGCGACAGATTTATCTTGCGGCAATTTTCGCCGGTGGTGACGATCGGCGGCGGCGCGGTGCTGGATGCGCGCGCTGCGCGGCACAAACGCAAAGACACGGGTGTCGTGACATTTCTTGAAACTTGCGAGCGCGGCAACCCACAGGAAATTCTTGGCGCGCTGCTGGGGGTCACGCCGCACGGCATGACGTTTGCGGAAATTGTCGGGCGCACGGGTTGGACGGACGCCGACGCGCGCGTGGCGGCGCACAAACTCGCGGTGGAAAAGCGCGCGCGCATTTTGGCGGCGGAGCCGGCGCTGGTTGCCGCAGCGCAGACCGTGGCCGATTGCGCGGCGGCGGCGCGCAAAGCCGTCGAGGCCTTTCATCGCGCGAATCCGCTGCTTCCCGGAATTCCCAAGCAGGAATTGCGCGCGCGTGCTGGGGACGCTCGCGTGGAAATTTTCGAAGTGGCGCTGGACGATCTGGTGAAAGCGCGGGCACTGGCGGTTTCTGGCGACCTGGTGCGGCAGGCCGGGCGCGAAATCGAGCTGTCGTCGGAAGAAGCGAAGGCGAAGGAATTGATCGAGCGCGAATTCGCGCGTGCCGGGCTTACGGTGCCGGCGTTCGCCAGTGTGCTGGCCAATTTGCCGGTGGACGCGCCGCGCGCGCAGAAAATTTTGCAGATTCTGCTGCGCGAAAAAGTGCTGGTGAAGATCGCGCAGGACCTGGTGTTTCATCGGTCGGCGCTGGCGCGGCTGCGCGAGCTGCTGACGAAATACCGCAAAGAACGCGGCGAGCGCCTGCCAATCACTGCATTCAAGGAACTTACGGGCGTGACGCGGAAGTACGCGATTCCCCTGCTGGAGCACCTGGACCGCGAGCAGGTGACGCGCCGGGTGGGGGATGAGCGTGTTATACTCGGTTGATTGGCAGGCGCGCAGGCGGCGGACTGCCCTGTAACGTTCAGCAGAGTTCCGAAGGTAGGTGACTTATGGGTGAGTTCAGCCCAATCCACTGGTTAATCGTGCTGGCGATTATCGTGCTGCTCTTCGGGGGCAAGAAAATTCCCGAGGTGATGCGCGGGCTTGGCGAAGGCATCCGCAGCTTCAAGGATGGGATGAACGGCCCCCATCCGAGCACGCCCGCGGCGAATCCTCCGGCGAATCCTCCGGCCGCTGCTCCAACGGCGCCTCCGGCGTCCACGGCAACCGAAGACAAGAAGTAACGGCGCGTTTAGTTTTTTTTTGAGATTCGAGCTTGGAAAAATTGTGATGGAAGAACTGTGACGGCGGCCCGGGTGGCCGCCGTTTTCTTTTGCGGCGCGCTCGTCACGCTCTGCTGGACTCTTTCCACCCCAGTGCGTGCAGCGTGGTCCAGAGGCGCGAGAGCGGCATCCCTAGCACATTGAAATAGCAGCCGTTGATGCGCGCGGCAAATCTTCCTGCGATGCCCTGGATTCCGTAAGCGCCGGCTTTATCGAAGGGCTCGCCGGTGGCGATGTAGTTTGCGATTTCCTCTTCCGAGAGCGTCACAATTTCGACGCGGGTTCTTTCCACGTGCAGGGACTCCTGGCCGGTAGCGATATTGGTCACGGCGAGAGCGGTGAGGACTTCGTGCGTTCTGCCGCTTAGCAGGCGCAACATGCGGCGAGCGTCGGTGGCGTCTGCGGGCTTCTCGAGAATGTGGCCGTCTATTAGCACGGTAGTGTCTGCTGCGATGATGATCGCGGGTTCGCCCGCTTGACGCGCTTGCGCGGCTGCTGCTTGCGCTTTCGCTTCGGCGATGCGCTCGACGTAGGCCTCGGCGGATTCGTGCGGGTGGCGGGTTTCGTCAACCGGAGCGGGGCGGATTTCGAATGCGAAGCCGGCGTCGCGCAGGACTTCGGCGCGGCGGGGGGAGCTGGAGGCGAGGATTAGTTTCATTTGTCGTTGGCGCGAGGTTTTCGCAACAAAAAACCTAACACAAAACCGTTTCTGACGCAGGAAACCCATTTCAATGTTGGTCGCCTCGAGGCTGATCCAATTCAGAGGTTCTTGTAGCGGCGCATTTTAGTGCGCCATCGACGTCGTGCCGGGGATCGATGGCGTTCTGAAGACCGCCGCTACAAACGCGCACTTCAAGGGCCAAGAGCCGGGGGGGCGCCTGCGTGCCAGTAGGCAGGCCAGCGCTACCAATCCGTGTTGCTACCTGTACGAGCGTACAGGTTGAGGTTGTCCGGCGGACACGTGGCGGATTGTACGCAGGCGCGCGGGTACGTCGTGGCGGCTGCGCGGGAGATAGTCTAGGCTCGTAGAGTCGGCCGGAGCGGGGTGCGCGCGTCGTTGGTCATGCGATTCGCGCGGGTGCGCTCGCGGTTAGCAGCTGCGCGACGCCGAGGATCAAAACGGAGCCAACGAGAAGCGCTAATGGGATTCCTGTTCTACGCCAATTTCGTGAGAATCGTGCTGGAGGGCGGCTTCACGCACATCCTGGTGGAGCGCGCGCGGGAGTGGATGAAGGTCGCGGGCCGGGTGCCAACGCGCGATTAATCAGGCCGAACCCGCGCGATTTCGATTCCCCAAAAGACAACCGAGCCGACGCGACGCCTGGCGGCAGGCGCGCCGGTGCGACGCGAGTTTGATGAAGTATCGAGGACCAAACCGATGGCTTTAACCAGAGAAGCGCGCGGGCGTGGCGTGGATGTGCGTGGGCCGGAAATGCTGGGAACGCTGGCGACGCGCCCTCCGCTGATCGAAGATTTTCAGTTCGTCAAATTCCGGCTGGAAGGCGAAGTGGCGCACTTGCGGCTGGATCGCCCGCAGCAGAATCTGCTGAACGAACGCATGCTGATGGAAGTGGCGGCGGGCATCAATTCGGTGAGCGAGAAGCGCGAGATCAAACTGATTTTGCTGGATTCCGAAGGCAAGACGTTTTCCGGCGGCATCGAGCTGGGCGAATATACGCAGCGGCGCGTTTTCCAATTACTGGATGCGTTTCACAACGCGTTCGCGGCGATGCTGGATACTTCGAAGCCGGTGCTGGTGGTGGTGAATGGTCCCGCACTGGGCGGCGGGGCGGAACTGGCGGCGCTGGGCGATCTGGTAATTGCGACTCCGAACGCGCGGTTCGCGCAGCCGGAAATCCAGCTGGGCGCGTTCCCTCCGTTGGCGGCCGCGGTGCTGCCGTACATTCTGGGGCCGAAGCTGGCGCTGGAATTGGTGCTGACGGGCGAAGCGATGTCCGCGGAGCGCGCGCGGGAAGTTGGCTTGGTGAACTGGCTGGTGCCCGAAGATAAATTGGTGGAAAAAGTGGACGACGTGGTGGCGCGCGTGACGGCGCAGTCCGGCCCGGTGTTGACCATGGCGAAGAAGGCGATTCTCGGTAGCCTGGGTTTGCCTTTGCGCGAGGGCGTGCGCAATTCGATGAAGGTGTTTTTGAACGAGCTTGCCGACCTAGAAGATTCGCAGGAAGGTTTGCGCGCCCTGGTCGAAAAGCGCGCTCCGAAGTGGAAGAACCGCTAACATTGTCACAGCCGTTGGCGTGCGCGGAGCCCTCGCGAAACGCGGCTACGCGTAAACGGCCCGCCATTCTCAATTTCTATTTTCTCTTTTCTATTTTCCAATTCATTGACAGCAAAACTTGGGGCGCTTACACTCGCCAAGGACAACTTAGCTGGCTCGGGTAGCTTTGTTGGCGCGCGAGACGCGCTGGCAGAGTGAAAATTGCAAGCGGCGAACGTAGCCTGCAATTTTCAGGGAAGGCCGTGAAAATCGGCCACGGTCCCGCCACTGTAATCAGTTGTCGCTTCAGTGTGCTTCTGTTGCGGACGCGCTGGGCGGTCAACTGAAAGTCAGGGAACCTACCGGAACTGGTCGAAGCTGACACTCTTCGCGAGAAAGAGTGTGGCGAGACGCCTCGCTCTATTCGCGAGGCTTTTTTATTGCGCGGAGAACATTTTGGCGCGCGGGACGACAACTCGGCGATTTCTGGCTGCGGCGCTGATCTCCGCCTGCGCCGCATTCGGGTGCTGCACGCTGCCCACAGTTTACGGCGCGACATTATTGCGCCAACAAAATTCGTCTGAGCCTACAAGCCCGGCCCCGCCCGCGGCGCGCGCGGCCGCGGCTTCGAATAAGCCAGCGGAGCGCATGATCACGGATGAAACGGGCCGGCACATGGCGGTGCCCGTGAACGTTGAGCGCGTGGTGACTCTTGCGCCTAGCTTGACCGAAACGATTTACGCGCTGGGCTTGGAAAGCAAACTCGCCGCCGATACGACGTTTTGCGACATTCCGCCCGCCGCGAAAGACAAGCCGCATGTCGGCTCGCCGAAGGAGCCGAGTCTGGAAGCGATCGTCGCGATGCACCCGGACCTGGTGCTGGCGTCTACTTCCATCAATCAACCGGTAACGGCAGACGCGCTTTTGAAGTTGGGAATTCCGGTTTACACGACCAGCGACGAGCGCACTGTGCGCGCAATGCTGGATTCGACCGCGGAAATCGCGGACTTGCTCGGCGCGAAGGAATCCGGCGCGAAGATCGTGGCGGATTTGCAAAAACGACTCGACGCGCTGCACGCGCTCTCGCAAGACCGGCCGATGGTCCACGTACTTTTTGTGGTGTGGGAGGAGCCGCTGATTTCGATCGGGCAGAACACTTTTATTGCGGATGCGCTACGCTGGGCCGGCGCGGAGTCCGTGATTACTTCGGGCCAGAATTGGCCGCAGGTGAGCATGGAAGAAGTGGTGCGCTTGCAGCCGGATTATATTGTGTTGACGCCGGACCATATGAAAGCGGAGGGCGACGCCGAGGTGAACGATCTGGGCAGTCGTCCCGCGTGGCGCGATTTGCAGGCGGTGAAACTGGGGCACGTCGTAGTAGCGAGTGACGAGATCGATCGGCCTTCGCCGGGATTGATCGGAGCCATCGAGCAGCTCGCGCATGAGTTTCACCCGGAAGTTTTCGAAACGCCGAGCGCCGGTATCACCGATCCTTCATCCCAGTCGACCGTAGGGGCGGGTTTCAGACCCGCCCCTACAACTGCAGATAGCGCTCTAGCTCTCATTCAATTCGCAGCGGAGTGGTGCCATGCGGAGGTTCGCGCGTGCGCCCGCTGACGCCGAAACGCATTCTCGGGATTTGCGCGGGCCTCGGCGTGTTGCTCTTCGTCGAGGTGGTGATTTCGCTGCGCATGGGCGATTACCCCATCGGCGTGCGCGATATCGTGGCGACGCTCTACCACGGCGCGCTGGGACAATGGGATGCGATTCCGTCGGAATTCAAGCTGGTCGTTTTTGGATTGCGGCTGCCGCGCATCGCGCTCGGAATTCTGGTGGGCGCGGCGCTTTCCACCGCCGGCGCGGGATTCCAGGCGCTGCTGCGGAACCCGCTGGCCGATCCGTATGTGTTGGGGGTTTCGAGCGGCGCGGCGCTCGGAGCGATGCTCAGCCTGATCGTTGCGCCGCACACGGTGGGCGCGATTCAGATTGCGGCATTCGTGGGAGCCGCGGCGACGATCGCGGCCGTGTATTTTCTGGGGCGGCGCGGCGGGCAACTCGACAGCGCAACGCTGCTGCTGGCAGGCATCGTGGCGGCGTCATTTCTTTCGGCAATCATTATTTTTCTGTTGACGATGGTGAGCGGCACCGAACTGCGGAGCATGACGTTCTGGCTAATGGGCGATTTGACGGCGCCGCCACCGACGACGAACGTGGTGGGCTGGTTCGGATTTTTGTTTTTGATATTTGTAGTGGCGGCGGGCGCGATGTACACCACGTCGTCGGATTTGAATCTGATTCTTACGGGCGAGCAGGAAGCGCGGCATCTGGGAGTGAACGTCAACCGCGTGAAGATGGTGGTGTACATCGCCGCGTCGGTGCTGACCGGCCTAGCGGTTTCGGTGAGCGGCGCGATCGGATACATCGGTTTGCTGGTGCCGCACGTGATGCGCCTGCTTTTCGGGACGGACTATCGCTTGCTGCTGCCGACGTCCGCGATCGGCGGAGCGATTGTGATCGTGCTGGCCGATACTCTCGCGCGCACGGTGGTGGCTCCCACGCAATTGCCCGTCGGCGCGATGACGGCGCTGGCCGGCGCGCCGGTTTTCATTTACCTGATGCGCAAGAGGATGCGATGAGTCCGGTGGGAAATGAAGCATCGCTCGCGCCTGAGCCGCTGCCGTTCGCGGCGCCCGCGCACGTGCGCTTGAAAGTCGAACAGGCGAGCTACGCATACTCCGCGACGGATCGCTCCGCGCCGAAATTCACTTTGGGTCCGGTGAGCTTCGGAGCGCAGCAACGCGAGCTGGTGGCGATTCTCGGTCCCAACGCCAGCGGAAAATCCACGCTGCTGAAATTGCTGGCGGGATTGCTGAAGCCACTTTCGGGCCGCGTGGAAGTGGACGGCCAGGAAGTGAGCGAACTGGAGCCGCGAGAGCGCGCGCAGCAGGTGGCGCTGGTGTCGCAGGAAAGCGAGCTGCTTTTTTCTTTGCGCGTGTGGGAATACGTGCTGCAAGGGCGGTATCCCTACGGCAAGAGATTGCGCTTCGAATCTGACGAAGATTGCCTGATGGCGGGAAACGCGCTTTCGCAGGTGGGCGCGGATTCGCTGCGCGACCGTTGGATGGACCAGCTTTCCGGGGGCGAAAAGCAGCGGGTGATTCTGGCGCGCGCGCTGGCGCAGCGGCCGGGGCTATTGCTGCTCGATGAGCCCACGCAGCATCTGGACATCGGCGGCAAAGTGGAATTGCTCCGGCGTTTGCGGCGGCTGGCGGATGAAAACCGCTACACCGTGGTGGTGGTGACGCACGAATTGAATTTGGCTGCGGAATTTTCCGATCGCATCGCTCTGATGCACAAAGGCAAGTGCTTGCGCATGGGCGCGCCGGCGGAAGTGTATCAACGGGAAGTGTTGGAAGAGGTGTTCGAGACACCGCTGGAAGTGGAGATTCGCTCGAGCGGGCGGCCGCGCGTGATTTTGAGCGGGAATCACTAGTTACCTACTGCATAGCGGTGTTCGCCGAAATTCAGCGGCGCCGTCCACAATCACAGGAGACTCCGCGCACGGGAAGACGGTGAAAAACCGTCGCCGCCGCGCGACTGTAAGGCGGAGAATTTTTCGGCGCGCACCACTGTCTGAAGCAGCGAATCGCAAAGCAAAGTGGCACGGCACCAGCTACATGCCACGCCGGCGATCGCAGTGCAGGATGGGAAGGCCGCGCTGATGCTCGGGTTTCATCGCGATATTTGGATTTCGCGATGAAATCGCGGCAAGCCGCCAAGCCAGGAGACCGGCGGAGTCTCAATCCGGATTTGCACGCGCTTTGGACGGCGCGTGCGCGCATTCGGACAACCTTCAACTCCCGCGCGAGAGGGAGAGGAGGAAAAATGAGACTGCGCAGGATTATTCTTCTTTTAGCTTCGCCCTTCCTGTTTTTTGCCGTTGCCACACCGGCCCAAACTTCCAATACTTCAGCGGCTAGCCCCGGCGCGCCTCGCGATCAAAATGTGGCAGCAATTGCCGGAACTGTTTTGGATCCCGACGGTCACGTGGTTGCAGGCGCACGAGTCACTCTGCTCCACGCCATGGCGCAACTGGAAGAACGCCATACAAACTCAGAAGGCAAATTCCAATTTGAAGGCCTGTTGGCCGGGAACTATCAAGTCGTGGCTACAGCTGCGGGTTTTGACCAGCTCCCTATCGAAATAGTTTTGCAACCCGGCGAACACCGTACCTTGGACCTTCATCTAAAATTGAGCGCGCTGCTCGATCGCGTAGTGGTTTCCGCCGCGCCGGGCGGTGAACTGACGTCACAGATCGGCTCTTCCTTCAGCGTCGTTACGGCTCAGGAAATTGACGACCGCGCCGCGCAATCTGCTGTGGATGTGTTGCGGGGCCTGCCTGGCACTGAAATCAATCAGTCAGGAGGCCGAGGAACGATTACGAGCGCCTTCATCCGCGGCGGCAATTCGAATTACAACCTGGTCATGATTGACGGAATTGAGCTCAATGATTTCGGGGGCGGGTTCGATCTGTCGCCGCTGCCCGCCGAAGGCGTCCAACAGGTGGAAGTGATTCGCGGACCAGAGAGCGCGCTGTACGGATCGAATGCTGTCGCAGGCGTGATCAACATTGAAACGATCAAGGGCGAAGGTCCGCCGCATTTTTCGTTTTTGGGCGAAGCCGGCAGCTTGTACACCTGGCGGGTGGCGACAACCGGATCGGGATTGAATAAGGGATTCAGTTGGGCGTACAGTCTGTCGCGTATACAAACCAGAGGACAAATTCAGAACGACGGTTACCGCAATCAGACTTCCACGGTGAGCTTGGGCTATTCGCGTTCGCCCCGCCGCAAATTCAACGTGAATTTTTTCGGCGACGCAGGCTTGGTGGGACTCCCGGGCCCCTGGGGCTCGGACCCGGACGGTCTATTTCCCGGACGCGACCCGTTCACTCACCAGAATCAGAATCTATTCGGCTACCAGGCGCAAGAAGTCGAACAGGTCTCTTCGCGCTTCCAGCAGGTCTCGACGGTGAGCGTTTCCACGGACCGCATCACGATCTTTTCGCCGTCGGAAGGAAATTCGTTCACCAACAATCTGCGCGTGGTGGCCAATACCCGGAGCGAAATCGCGGTTGCTTCCAGGGACACGCTTGTAGCGGGATTCGAATACGACCGCGACCAGTTCAAGAATCTCTTTGTGGAGGGAACCGACGACTTGCCATTTCTGCTGGGGCGCAATAGCTACGCGTTCTTCGCGGAAAACCGCTGGAATCCCTCGGATCGCTGGTTCATCAACGTGGGAGTACGTGTGGACGATATTCAAACCGATTCCGTTCCGGTCAACAACGACAACGGCCAGCCCGGAATTCCCGCCAATACCTTCGTCAAGGTTACCCCGCGGATTTCCGCTGCGTATCTGGCGCGGCAAGGAGAAGGCGACGGCTTTTTCGGTGGAACGCGCCTGCACGCGAGTTTTGGAACCAGCTTCCGCGCGCCGGATGGATTCGAACTTGCGTTTACGAATAATCCGGCGCTGAAACCCGAGGAAAGCATCAGCTACGATGCGGGCATCGAGCAACGGATGGCGCACGATCGGGCTATTCTCGACGTGACCTACTTCTATAACAAGTTCAAGGATCAGATTGTGACGACCGGCGACCTTCCCACTAACTTTGATTCGGAGAACATCGGGAAGTCCCGGGCCGACGGCCTGGAAACGACGATTCGCATTCACCCGTTTCAATCGTTGGAGTTTTCAGGTTCGTACACCTGGATGAATACCGCGATCCTGGCGCTGGACGGCTTTACGCAGCCCGTGGACCCCTTCACCGTCGGAGAACCACTGCTTCGCCGTCCGCGCAACGCCGCTGGATTCAATGCGACTTGGACGCACAAGCGGTTGATGCTGAACATGAACGGAACGATTCGCGGCGCGGTGCTCGATGTCGAACCGAATGATGGAACGTTCGCTTGCGAGCTGATGCTTCCCTGCCTTTTCCGAAATCACGGATATCAACTGTTGAACGCGGGCTTCGCCTACCATTTGCCCAAGGGCGTCGAAATCTACGGGCGTCTCAATAACTTCCTGAACCAGAGGTACGAGGAGGCCTTTGGCTTTCCGTCCTTGCGTTTGAATTTCATCGCCGGATTCAAGGTGGATTTGCCAGCGGGCGGCCGGCACGCGGAATAAATCGCAACTGCGAGGATTCGAGTGGTCACGCCTGTCGTGGCACCCGCAAAGGCGACTCCGGCACAAAGGCAGGTTTGGCATGCCTCGCCTGATTTGATCGCGCCGAAAACTCAGTCGTAAAAGCCGCGGCAAGCCGCGGCACTCCCCGATGGTGGCGCAGGACATTCTTGCTAGCCTCGCTCGCTTGGTTGCTGTGCGTGAATCTCGCCATTGCGCGCGGGACCGTTTGGTTGCGAGCTTGGGTTTGGCGCGGATGATATAATCTTTGGTCCCGATGGGTTCAACGACACAAGGTGGCTCGCGCGCGACTTTGACGCCGGAAATCATGGCGAAGTACGAGGCCGTGATCGGGCTGGAGGTGCACGCGCAGCTGAAGACGCTGACGAAGGCGTTTTGCGGTTGTTCGACTCGTTTCGGCGACGCGCCGAACAGCAATACCTGCCCGGTGTGCCTAGGATTGCCGGGAGCTTTGCCGGTGCTGAACCGCAAGGCGCGCGAGCTGGCCATTCGCGCGGCGCTGGCCTTGCATTGCGACGTGCAAGAGCGCTCGATTTTCGCGCGCAAGAATTATTTTTATCCGGACCTGCCGAAGGGCTACCAAATTTCACAGTACGAACTTCCGCTGGCGATCAAGGGCTGGCTGGAAGTCGAAGGCGCGGGCGCGGCCAAGCGCATCGGCATCACGCGCGTTCATATGGAAGAGGACGCGGCGAAAAATCTGCATGAGGGCTTCGCGGATTCCGACCGCTGGAGCTACATTGATTACAACCGCTGCGGAACGCCGCTGATAGAAATTGTCTCCGAGCCTGATATAAGAACGCCCGCCGAAGCGTATTCATATTTGACGACCTTGAAGCAGGTGCTGGAGTACACGGAAGTGAGCGACTGCAACATGGAAGAAGGCTCCTTGCGCTGCGATGCCAACGTGAGCGTGCGTTTGCGTGGCGCTCCGGAATTCGGGACGAAAGTGGAAGCGAAGAACCTGAATTCGTTTCGCTACCTGGCTCACGCGCTGGAATATGAAATCGAGCGACAGATCGGCGTGATTGAGGCGGGCGGGACGATCGTGCAGGAAACGCGGCTGTGGAACGTGCAGGGCGGACGCACCGAGGCGATGCGTTCGAAGGAATTCGCGCACGATTACCGCTATTTTCCGGATCCCGACTTGCTGCCGCTGATTTCTTCTGCGGCGCTGGTGGCGGAAATCCGCAGCAGCATGCCGGAATTGCCGGACGCGAAGCACGCGCGGTTCGTGAGCGAGTATGGCATCGCTGCTTACGATGCGGGCGTGCTGACGGCAACGCGCGCCCTGGCCGATTATTTCGAAGCGGTGCTGCGCGCGGGGGCTCCGGCAAAAGCGGCGGCGAGTTGGATTTCGGTGGAATTGCTGCGGCGCTTGAAGGATGCCGGCAAAGAGATTGAGGATTGCCCGGTGGCTCCGGCGGCGCTGGCGGAGCTGCTGGCGATTGTGGAGCGCGGGGAAATCACCGCGGCGAGCGGCAAAAAAGTGTTTGCCACCATGTTCGATACCGGCAAAAAAGCGGCGGAGATTATTGCGGCGGAAGGCATGGCGCAGATTTCGGATTCCGGCGCGATTGAAGCGATTGCGCGGGCGGTGGTTGCGAAAAGCCCGGAGAACGTGGCAAAGTACCGCTCCGGCAGCGAAGGCGTTTTCAAGTTTTTCGTCGGCCAAGTGATGAAGGAAACGCGCGGGCAGGCCAACCCGCAACTCGTCAACGAAATTCTGAAGCGCGTACTCAAGGAATCTTAGCCCAGTCCTCATGGAGATAATTTTGCTTAAAGAAGGCGATAAAGCACCGAGCTTCAGCGGCACCGACGATAGCGGCGCGACCGTTTCGCTGAAGGATTTTCACGGCAAGAACCTGATTCTTTATTTTTATCCCAAAGCGAATACACCCGGTTGAACGAACGAAGCGTCCGAGTTTCGTGACGCCCTCAAGCAGTTCGAAGACCTGAACACGGCCATCGTCGGCGCCAGCGGTGATTCCGTGGAGGCTCAGGCAAAATTCAAGGTGAAGCACAAGCTCACGTTCCCGTTGCTCGCGGACACTGAATTTGAGGTGGTGGAAGCGTACGGCGCGCGGCGCATGAAAAGTTTTCTGGGGAAATCGTTCCTGGGAATTGTGCGCATGACTTACTGGATCGGGCCGGACGGCAAGATCCGTAAAATTTGGGATAAAGTGACGCCCAAGGGTCACGCTGCGGAAGTGCTGGCGGAAATCGCAGGGAAAGAATAGGGTCGCGCTGGCACGCGCGGCGCGGTAGGCGTGACCGCGATATCGCGCTACACCGAAACTTGGAAGCTTTCGCCGTCCTGCTCGATCAAGGCATTATCAATCAGGCGCGTCCCGCCCACTTTTGCTGCGATTAAGACATAGCACGCGCCGCGCAGACTCATCACCGGCTCGAATGTTTCGGCGTCCACGATTTCCGCGTAGTCGAGAGCCACTCGCGGTTCTGCATCGAGTACACGCCGCAAGGCAGTGAGCAATCGCGTCGCGTCGCGCTCGCCCTTCGCGACTGCGTCGCGCGCTGCTCCTAGAGACCGCGATAGTGCCGTGGCCGCGTGGCGATCTTCTCCTTGCAGATACACATTCCGCGAAGAAAGCGCGAGGCCATCGCTTTCGCGCAGAATCGGCCGCACGATTATTTCCGTATCCAGATTCACGTCTGCCGACATTTGCCGAATGATGCGCACCTGTTGCGCGTCTTTGCGCCCGAAGTAGGCGCGGCGCGGCTGCACGATTTCAAAGAGCTTTAGGACGACCGTCGCGACGCCGCTGAAATGTCCCGGGCGCGAGCGGCCTTCGAGCCGGTCGCTCCATCCTTGCACCGTGACGACGGTGCGAAAACCAGGGGGATACATTTCCTGCGCGGTGGGCGCGAATAAATAATCCACGCCGAGATTTTCGAGCGCCGCGCGATCGTCTTCGATGCGACGCGGATACTTGGTGAAGTCCTCGTTCGGGCCGAATTGTGTGGGATTGACGAAAATCGAGACCACTACCGGCGAGCATTCCTTTTTTGCCGCGCGAATCAGCGAAAAATGGCCTTCGTGTAGCGCGCCCATCGTCGGGACAAGGCCCAGGCTGCGGTCAGAAGCGCGGGCGTCGTGCGCGATCTGCTTCATCCATTTAATTGTGTGGATGGTTTCCATCAAGGTCGCGCGAGGAGGGTGTAACGTTGCGCGGACGTCATGCTTTGGCCTGGGCGGTGCGCTCGCGGTAGAAAAAGATTAGGTCAGTCGCACTCGGTTTCGCGTCCAACTGGCGGAGCATCGTGGCGACCTGGCCGCGATGGTAGGTGCCGTGATTTACCAGATGCTGCAACATCTGCCATAGCGGCGCCGCTTGCGGCACGCCGGCGGTGGTCTTGTGCTGGACCACGCGCTGGACTTCCTCGGGCGTGAGCGACGCGACGTAATCAAGCAGGTCGCGTTCGATTTCCAGCCAGCGAGCGCGGATGGATTCCACGTTGGAATATTCGCCGTTCGCGGCGAACGAAGTCGGCGAGCGGCCGTGCCAGCGCTCCAGCCAGAGCCACTCGACCTGCATGATGTGCAGAAGCGTTTCGCGTACGGAGCGGAAACTAGAGCCCATATCGCGCGTGAATTGCTCGGGGCTTAGCGCCGCGCAGGCGTCGAGAGTGCGGTGATCGGCCCAGGCGTTGTAATCGTAGAGCAGGCGAAAATCTTCTACGTTCATCGGCGTACTCCCATTTTTTGATTCCGGCGCTGGGCCGCGTGCAGCGCGAATCAGGTTCGCTGGCGCGCCAGCGGTTGCTCGCGCGATTGCGCAGGCGAGTGAAAGGATTCGGCGTCGGAGGGAAAATCGCCGCGGCGCACGTCGTCGCAATAGCTCGCCACCGCGCGCGAAATTTCTCCGGACAGATTCGCATATTGCCGCGCGAATTTTGGCTTGTGGCCTTGCGTCAGTCCCACGAGATCGTGGAACACCAGCACCTGGCCGTCGCAATCGGGTCCGGCGCCGATGCCGATGGTGGGGATGCGCAATTTTTCAGTGATGCGCGCGGCGATTTCACGCGGCACCGATTCCAGCACCACGGCGAACGCACCAGCGGCTTCGACGGCGCGCGCATCGCGTTCGAGCTGCCGCGCGGCGTCGGCCGTCTTGCCCTGCACGTGGAATCCGCCGAGCGCGTGAATGGATTGCGGCGTCAAACCCACGTGGCCCATCACCGGAATTTCCGATTCGACGAGCCGAGCGATCAATTCGATGCGGCGTTCGCCGCCTTCGACTTTCACGGCCTCGGCGCCGCCTTCTTTCACCAGGCGCACCGCATTGCGCACCGATTCTTCGAGCGAAACGTGAAAGCTGCCGTATGGCATATCGGCAACCAGCAGCGCTCGCTGCGTGCCGCGCCGCACGGCGCGCGTGTGGTGCAGAATTTCGTCCACGGTGACGGGCAAAGTGCTGTCGTAACCGAGCACCACCATGCCCAGCGAATCGCCGACGAGCAGAATGTCCACGCCGGCTTCGTCGAGCAAGCGCGCGGTGGGATAGTCGTAGGCGGTGAGGCACGTGATTTTTTGCTTGGTTTCGAAATGGCCGGCGAGGGAATGCGACTTGCGGGAAAGAATGTCAGGCACGGTCACTTTGCCGTTGCCCGCACGCGGTGCAACACTCATTTTAGCCTCCGGTGCCGCTCCCAGAAATCGGGATGCAGCCCATCACATTCTCGGATGCTACCAGATTCGCAGGCACTTCTGCAAAACATTGTGCCCTGGCAGCGCCAGGTCAGCACTGCACCAAAATGCTACACGCAAAAAGCGGGCTGCGCCGCCCTCCGCAGAAAGCGACGCAGCCAAATGAAGGCTTAAATTGCTATCCGACCAGCGGCGTCAGTGGTCGTGATCGTCCCAGTTGTGGTCGGTGCGCCACTGATGCGCGTCTTCATCCCACCACCTGTGTTCTTTGTCCCAGCAGCGCTGACGCTGTTCGGCAAGTTCGTGGCGCCAGTGATCGGCGTCCTTGCTGTCCGGGCCATCGTGCTTGATGGCTTCGTGCAGCTTGTGGTCAATTTTGGCGGTTTCGCGCTGGCAATCGTCATCCGCACGCACGCGCGGAGCGGTGAAAGCAAACAGTCCCGCCAGCACCGCAAGACCAACGATGGCCTTTCCTGCATTCAAAATGTTCGAGCGATTTTGCATCAACGCTGTCTCCTCCTATGAATTTGAATCAGTGCATTCGACTTGCGATTGCGATTTTCACGCCGTTGCACGACGCGCTGGAAAAAACTCTACGCTGAATGACACGGTACACCGTGGCGGAGATTGCCCCAATCGGGTATTCGCTTGAGAGGATGGAGGCTGACGCTGTAGGGAAAACTACGCCGCCAGATGGGATCAGTCGGACGCCTGCCCGACAGGCGCGGGCATTTGCGGTTCCACACCGCGCCACCCGACCGGTCGACCCTGCACTGCTTCTTTCAGTGCGCGGAACAGCACGACGTACATCATCTGCCGGTAATAAAAACGCTGGAGGATCAGTGGGGCGAGCAAAGTCCAATCTTCGTGGCGCTCGAGAATAAACGCGACGATGCAGGTGAAGAGGTCAATCATCATGAAGATGGCGAAGAAAATCAGCGAGCGCTCGACGTCCTGCAGCGTCCACAACTGCGGCAAGCGCGCGATGCGCAGTTGCGCGAGTCCCCACAGCGCGATGGAAAGCACGAACAGCAAATCAATCAGCGGCGAGACCAGCGGCAAAACAATCTGAAAGAGGAAAATATTCGGGATGGCCACCCAGCCGAGCGTGCCGTAGCGCGGCTTGCCTACTGCGTCGCGATGTTTCCACACCGCTTGCAGAGTGCCGAAGGTCCAACGGAAACGCTGGCGGATTAGAGTTTCGACGGTTTCGGGAACTTCGGTGCGGCCGATGGCGTCCTCGTCGTAAAGAATTTTCCAGCCGTTGCGGCGGATGGTCAGCGTCAAGTCGGTATCTTCGGCAACCGTGTCGCCGGAGAATCCGTGATTTGCTCGGAGCAAATCCGTGCGCCACGCGCCTACAGCGCCGGGAACCACCGGAATGCAATTCAGCAGGTCGAACGCGCGCTTTTCCAGATTTTGGCTGGTGATGTATTCGAGCGCTTGCCAGCGCGTGAGCCAGCGATTGCGGTTCATCACTTTCACATTGCCGGCCACCGCACCCACTTTGGGGTCGGCGAAATGCCGGACCAGCCGCGGAATCGCTTCGGCGTCAACGATCGTATCGCCATCAATCGAAATAATAATTTCGCCGGTGGCTTCCGCCAGACCGTGATTAAGCGCGGCGGGCTTGCCATGATTGGCTTGATTGATCAGTCGCACGCGTGGGTCGTTGCCGAAATTCGCACGCACCAGCTCCGCGGTGCGGTCAGTGGAACCGTCGTTCACGACCAGCACTTCAAGCTTCGGATAGTCGCAGGAAAGCGCGGCGGTAACCGTCTCCACAATCGCCGATTCTTCGTTGTACGCGGGAATTAAGACGGTAACCCTGGGCTTGTATTCCGGATGATCGGCAGGAGCGGGACGCAATTTTTCCACGAGCGCCAGCAAGCCGATCACCAGCGCGCGGCCGCTGACCAGCAGAATTCCAGCGACGAAAATGAATGCAATTCCCGCGCGGAACCAGCGGAAAACTTCGAAGATGAAAGCATCGGCACGCACCAGCAGCCATTCTTCCTGCGAGAGGGGCTGCATCACTTGCGCGCGCGTCTGGTGCAGGAGATCCGAAACCGAAACGAACTCGTAGCCCTTGACGCGCAAGCCATCAATAATTTGCGGCAACGCAGCGACGGTGTTGGCGCGGTCGCCGCCGCCGTCGTGCATCAAGATGATGTTGCCCTTGTTCTGCGTGGCGTCGTGCAACACGCGCTCGACAATCGTTGGCGTCGGCGGAGGCGCGCCGCCATTGATTTCGCCCCAATCGTGGGGGTCCACGCGCGCGCCGACAATGATGTAACCCATGGACTGCGGCAAAGGCAGCATCTGAATTTCGCTGGCGGTTTCGGGTTGATGATCAATGCCGTAGGGCGGGCGGAAGAGCAGCGTCTTCACGCCCAAATTGCTTTCCAGCAGAAGTTCCGTCAGGTTCAATTCGATCTGCAGCTGCGATTTTGAAATCGTTTCAAAGTCAGGATGCGTAAAAGTGTGGTTGCCGACTTCGTTGCCCTGGGCGTACTCGTCTTTCACCAGGTTGGAATACTGGTTTGCGGATTCGCCGATCACGAAGAACGTGGCGGTGGCGTGCTTCTCCTTCAGCGTCTGCAAAATCTTCGGCGTCCAATCGGGATCGGGACCGTCGTCGAAAGTGAGCGCCACTTTATTCGGAGCGGCGCCCATTTCTTCGATGCGCCAGGAAAGCGGATAGCTTTGATAAGACTCATCGTCGAAGACGTCGCTCGTCGAATCATAATCGAACGTGCGGCGCCCGCTTTGCGGAGTGGCGGTGATGCGCCAGATGTCGCCGTCACCTTCCAGGATAATGTCGTAGCCGGGCGGAACTTCTTCGATTTTCGCGCGCGTCGCGTCGTCCGCGTGCGTGGCATCCCAGATGAACCAGATCGAGGGATCTTCCATGCCCAGGCGCCAAAGCGCCGTGCCGCGCACGCCCGCGCGCTCGGAGGCGCGCAATTGGTTGTAAGCGGTGACGCTGTCCAGCATCCACACGCGATGGAGCTGGTTATGTTCGTCTTCGTAGGAATAGTGCGGATTCAGCGTGTCGGGGTCGAAGGTGACGTCCGAGCCGGATTCTACCGCGGTGATAATTCCCTGCTGGAACGTGAGCGCCTGTGCGACGGGATGCGGATCCGTTTTGGTTTTCACCGGCCAGTCGTAGCCGTAATTCGCGATGCCCATCACGATCTTGCTCGGAGGGACAATCTTCACGATGTTCGCGATATCGCGTTCAAACCAGTCTTGCGGCGCGATCGGGCCAGGATCCGACGTGGGATAGTGCAGGTCGTAGTTCATCAAGATCAAGGCATCGGCCTGCTCCGCGAGATATTTGTAGTCGTAACTCCAATCCGCGGCGGGAACCGCAACCATGAGTTTAAGGTTCGCGTTGTGCATGGCAATCGCCAGGTCGTGAATGAACCGCGAAAAATCCGGCTGGCTGGTTTGCGGCATCAGTTCGAAATCGACGACAACGCCGGATTGATGCTGCGACGTCGCAAAATCGGCGAGTGATTTCGAAAGGCGCTCGCGCGCGGCGGGACTCGCCAGCATTTCCGCCATCTGCGTGGTGACCCACTCCTTGCCGTCATAGTTGTTCACCATGGACATGATCGGCAGCTCGATGCCGTTGGTCTGCATCCAGGACACCAGCTTGGGATCCTGATCAATGTCGAGCCGCCCGTCCGGTGAAGAAGCGTGCAGCGCTTCCGGAATCAGCAAGTCAATATCGTGGTAGTGCAACTTGAGCGAAGCGAAGCTGGTGGGATCATCGCCGACGTAAAACGCGGCGCGTAGCGGGTCGTAATTCTGCGGAATTTTTCCGAGCGCGGCGATCTTGCGCTTCCGCCCGCGCGCCGGAATCTTGGACTTCGCCCTCGTGGGAACAGCGTGTAGCCCCCAGTGCGTGGCGGCCTGCAAAATATCGGGCAGTTCCGGCTTGCGGAAGACGTTCACCAGAAAAATCACGAGCACCAGCGTGAAGAATCCGCCTGTAATTTCCAGCACGCGGCGCGTACGACGCCAGCGGCGGCGCTCCTGATCATAGAAAATAGGCTTGCGTTCAGGCATTCAGGCAATCCAAGCTAGCCGTCCGATGAGGCGGTGTCAATGACTCCAGGTCTTAAGATGCGCGTAAACGTCGTCGCCGCTGTATTGGCTGGGCTGGCGCTGCGTGTGTATCTCGTCCTGAAATTTCCAGTGACGGACACCGGCGATGCTCCATTCTACATGGAGTTGGCCTGGAATTGGCTGAAGAACGGCGTGTACGGATTTCCTGTGTATGGGCGGCTGACGGCTGTGGACATGCGCGTTCCGGGATATCCGGCGTTTTTGGCTGGGGTGTTTGCGTTTGCGGGGCAGTCCGCGCGGGCAGCGATGCTGGCGCAGGTGGTGGTGGATCTCGCGACGTGTTTCATTATTGCGCTGATCGCGGCGCGCCTCGCACCTGCGCCCGCGCGGCGGCGTGTGGCGATTGCGGGATTGTGGCTCGCGGCGCTCTGCCCGTTCACTGCGAATTACACCGCGGTGCTGCTCACCGAAACGCTGGTGATTTTTCTGACGGCACTGGCGACGCTGGTGTTGTTGCAAACCGATGCCGGCGGCGCGCCGGATGCTCGTGCAAAAGGCAGCGGCGCTGCGGCGTTCTTGACCAATCCGTGGCTGCTGGCGGGAATTGTGGTCGGCTTCGGCACTTTGGTGCGGCCGGAAACGCCATTGCTGCTGTTTGCCGCGGGCCTCGTGCTGCTGGCGAAATGGTGGCGTCCGGCGGATTGGATGAAGCTGATCCGCGCAGGATTGCTGATGGGGCTGGGGCTCCTGTTGCCGCTGGTGCCATGGGCCGCGCGCAACTGGCATACGCTGCACGACGTGCAATTCCTCGCGCCGCGCTATAGCGAATTGCCCGGCGAATACACGCCGCTCGGTTTCAGTGCGTGGACTAACACGTGGATGTGGCGCTTTCGCGACGTATACCTCACCCAATGGAAAGTCGACGAAGAAGAAATCGCGATAGACGACCTTCCACGCTACGCCTTCGATTCGCAGGACGAAAAAGAGCGCGTCGCTGATTTGCTCGACGAATACAACGAAGCGCTCACGATTGATCCCACACTCGATCAAGGATTTCGTGAAATTGCCCTGGAGCGCACCCAACGCCATCCGTTGCGCACCTATGTGAAGATTCCGTTGCTGCGCACGCTCACGCTGTGGTTCACGCCGCGTGTGGAGCTGCTACCTTCTTCGGGGAAGCTTTGGCCGATCCGCGAAGAATGGCAGGATGACCGCCCGGATTTTCTGGTGACTTTGGGGCTTACGGTAGTAAACGCGATTTACATCGTGCTGGCGTTGACTGGAGCGTGGTTCGCGCGTCGGCGACCGGGATGGGCATTGCTCGTCGTGTACTGCGTGGTCCGCACGCTATTCTTCGCGAGATTTGTGGAAACGCCCGAGCCGCGTTACGTGCTGGAATGTTTTCCCGCAGTGATCGCGCTGGCGGCACAAGTTTTTGCGTTGCGTCGGGAAGCGAATGTAGCGGCGGCCTTCACACCGCCATCGGCCCGCGCTCTATCAACGATGGCGCATTGAAGCGCGCGGCTGCAAGGCTCGGCAATACTCCACGACGTGACAGTCCGGCACGGATCAATCTGGGAGTGCGGCGGCTCGCCGCCGCTTTTCCGGCGCGAAGCTTGCTTCGCGTGCAGTGAACACAGGTCTGGCACCAAAGCAGGCGAGGCAAGCCTCGCCCGAAAAACGGCGGCGGCGAGCCGCCGCACTCCCAGACGAAAGCGTGCCGCATTCCACGCTAGCTCTCTTCCACGGGTTCCGGATGAATCGTCAGGCGAAAAATTTGCGGGAAACGCTCTTTCACGCGGTCTTCTAGCGCGGCGGTGATGTCGTGGACTTCCGTGACGGGTAAATTGCCGTCCATCGCACAGTGGCAAGAGACCAGAATTTTGTGGTCCACGCTGCGTACGTGAACTTCGTGGCAATTCGTCAGCTCGTGATATTCCGACTGCAGTGAATTCAGAAAATTCTGCACGGTGCGCGCCAGTTCCTTCATTTCCTCGGCGCCGCCGATCTTCACGCCCAGCGGCTCGATGTGAATATTCACCAGCGCGCGCGGATCCGTTTCTTTCAAGATGTCCTGTTCGAGCTCGGTGGCGCGGCGGTGCGCTTCGCGCAGGCTCGCATTTTCGTCCACTTCCAGGTGCAGCTCGATAAAAAGCCGGTGGTCGAATTGGTGCGCCGAAAGTTCGTGGACGGACATGCCGCGGCGCTGCGCGATGGCGCGAATCGTCTCAAAGAGGTTTTCATCGCTCTTGGCGCGCGGCTCCATGTGCACCACCACGTCCGCCGGCACAATCTGCGCGATCTTTTTTTCCACTGCTTCGCTCGCGGCGTGGGCCTGCTCGAGGCTCGCGGTACGCGGAACGCTGAGGGTCACGTCCACGAAATAGCGCTGGCCCGCGCGGCGCACGCGCACTCGTTCGGATTGCAGCACGCCTTCCGTCTTGCCCACGGCGGTTTCGATGCGTTCGCGCAATCCCTGCGGCGCGACGTCTAGCAACGCGTCCGCCGTACGTTTGCCGAGCCGCGAGCCGATCCAGATGATCACTCCGGCGACACACAGCGCCGCGACGGCGTCCAGCCGGCTCAGCCATCCGATTCCCAGGCGCATACCGAGCCACGCGCCGCTGATGCCCAGGATGACGACGAACGTGCTCCACACATCGGTGGAAAAATGCAGCGCGTCGGCTTCCAACGCGTCGCTGGGATATTTTGCCAGCACGCGGCTCAACGCCTTCGAGCGCACCACATCAATTCCCATGCACAGCGCGAGGACCAGAATTGCGATCAGGCTGGGACGTATGTGAATCGTGTGAAATACCAGCCGCTGGAAAGCTTCCCAGATGATGTACACGGCAGTGAGCAGCAGTAGCGCCGTTTCCACGAACGCCGAGAAGTTTTCCACTTTCCCGTGGCCGTACAAATGGTCCGCGTCGGCGGGCTTATCCGCGACGCGCACGGAAAGGTAAGTAATCACCGCGGCGACCAGGTCCAGAGTCGAGTGCAACGCCTCGGACAGAATGCCCAAGCTGCCGGTGCGCCAAACCAGAAACACTTTCAGTGATACCAGCAGCACGGCGGAGCCCACCGACGCCAGTGCCGCCCACCGTTTCTCGCGTGTCGCACGTTCCAAAGGCTCAAAAGCCATCGCGCGATTATACGCTTAGCGGGGTTTGCGCCAGTTTCCCATCATCCGAATCGGCTCGCCGCTGCCGGGCGCGGGGGGATTCAATACCAGTTGAGCCTCGAAACGCCTTAGCGAGCGAACCTTCCCATTTGCTTGAGAGTTGATAAGATAAACGGCGAAACCCTTCCGATCGCCATGCTGGCCATCAGCGACAATCTCGCGCAGTGTGTCTCCGCTCTGCGCGGGCACAAGCTGCGCGCTTCGCTTACCGCCCTGGGACTGACGATGGGCGTCGCGACGCTCATCACCGTGATGACGGTGGTGCAAGGCGCCAACCTCTACGTCGAACAAAAAATCGCCAACATGGGGACGAACGTCTTCCAGATCGCGCGCACGCCTTTTGCGGTGACGGATTTCACCATCATCATCAAAGCGCTGAAGTACCGCAAAATCGAAATGGACGATATGGACGCCGTCGCCGCGGGTTGCAGCGCTTGCGGAGAAGTGGGCGGCACCGCGAGCGCGACGGTGCGGGCGCAATCGGGCAATAAAGAGCAGCAGGACGTGAGCCTCTACGGCCAAACGGCCAACATGGCGGATATTGATTCGCGCACCGTCGAATTCGGACGCTACTTCACTCCGTCGGAAGCCGAGCACAAAGCGAACGTCTGCGTGATCGGCGATACCATCGTGCAGCAGCTTTTTCTAGGCATGGACCCCATCGGCAAATCCGTGCGCATCGGCAGCGACGACTTCCTGGTGATCGGAGTGATGGAAAAAATCGGCAGCGTCCTCGGTCAGGACCAGGATAATTTCGTAACGATTCCGCTGCAGGATTTCCTGCGGCTGCAAGGACTGAATTCCAGCATCACTATCAACGTCAAGACCAGCAAGCCGAACTTTGAAATCGCGCAAGATCAGGCGCACTTGATTTTGCGTTCGCGCCGTCATCTGCTGGCGAATGCCGATGATGATTTCTTCATCGGAACCAAAGAGAGCTACATGGCGCTGTGGCGCAGCATCAGCTCCGCGTTTTTCGGCGTATTCATCATGGTGAGCGCGATTTCGGTGGTCATCGGCGGCATCGTGATCATGAACGTGATGCTGGTGAGCGTCACCCTGCGCCGGCGAGAAATCGGCGTGCGTCGCGCCGTGGGCGCCACCAAGCAGGACATTCTGCGCCAGTTCATCATGGAAAGCGTGGTGCAATGCCTTTTCGGAGGTTTCGCCGGCGTCTCGCTGGGATTTCTGGTCGCGCTGGCGCTACGCAGCTTCACGCCGTTCCCTGCTTCGGTGCAAACCTGGGTTGCGGTGATGGGCGTGCTGCTGAGTTCCGCGGTGGGATTATTTTTCGGAATTTATCCTGCGATGCGCGCGTCGCAGCTGGACCCGGTGGTCGCTTTGAGGTCTGAGTGATGGCGCTGATGACGCTGGCTCAAACGCGCGAAAATTTCCTTGCGGCCATGGAAACCCTGCGCTCCTCGAAGGTGCGCTCGGCGTTGACGGTGCTCGGCATCGTCATCGGAGTCTCCTCGGTGATTTCCATGGCGGCAATCATCCAGGGCCTGAATAAATTCGTGCAGGACAAAGTGGAAGCGCTCGGCTCGCGCACGTACTTTCTCACGCGATTTCCGCCAGCGATGGATCCCTCCCGCATGCCCGAGCGCATCCGCACGCGGAAATACATTGAGTACAGCTATGAGGATTACATTCGCCAGGCCGCGCCCGACATCGAAATCGTCACTACCGTCGGCACCCGCGGATTTTTCCTGGGCGATAGCAACATGATCACCAGCGGAGATCGCAGCGTCGAGAAAGTGATCGTGCGCGGCGCCGAGCCACAGTACACCGAAGCGATTCCGCTGTTTTCGATCGCGCGCGGCCGCTTCATCAGCAACACCGACGAAGAGCACGCGCGCGCCGTGGTGGTATTGGGCGCGGCCATCAGCGAGTCGCTCTTCCCCGATTCCGATCCGATCGGCAAAACGGTGCGCATCAATGGCGGCTTGTACGAAGTGATCGGCGTGTTCGAGCACGATCAGGGCCTCTTCCTCGGGCCCGGCGTGGACATCTTTGCCATCATTCCGCTGAGCAATTTCAAAAAGGAATATCCGGGCTCGAAAGAGCTGGTGATGGCATTCACCGTCCCGAAGGGCGTAAACATTGACGTGGCGCAAGGCGAAGTAATTCAGGCCATGCGCCGCTTGCGCAAGGTTCCCGCCGACAAGGACAACGATTTCGAGCTCAGCTCGCCGGACTTTCTGAGCAATCTGTGGAATCAGCTCACCGGCGCGCTGGTGATTCTTACCACGGTGATCAGCTCGATCGGATTATTGGTAGGCGGCATCGGCGTGATGAACATCATGCTCATCTCCGTCACCGAGCGGACGCAGGAAATTGGCGTGCGCAAAGCGATTGGCGCGCGGCGCGCGGACATTCGTTTGCAGTTCCTGCTGGAAGCAGTGGTACTCACGCTCGTCGGCGGCACTATCGGTATTTTGATTGGCGCTGGAGTATCCACTCTCGTACGCACGCTTGCCCCTTCGATTCCTGCAACGCTCTCGTACCTGTGGGTGACGATTGGTTTCGTCATCTCCGTCGGCGTGGGATTGTTCTTCGGCTATTATCCAGCCAGCCTGGCGGCCAACCTCGATCCCATTGATTGCCTGCGCTACGAATAAGGATCGCAACGTCTCCCCTGAGCGGCCGTGGCGATCGGCCAAATTTCCGGTCCATCAACTACGCACGCGCCCGCTCTCCGCTCCCCTCTAGACACGTCTAACCACTGCGTCGAGCGACCGGCCGCAGCCGAATCCTGACTGCACCGCGTGGACGCGGGAACAATTTACATCCGCCTGCCGTATACATTGTCATAGCGTCGGGTGAACCGAAGCCGTTCAAGGAGCGCCGGCCGATGGCCAACGGAAACTTCATCGAGCACTTGATCAGCGATGTGAAGTACGCGGTGCGCATCTTGTGGCGCAGTCCCGCGTTCGCCGCGACGGCGATTGTGGCGCTCGCACTGGGCATTGGCGCGAACACCGCGATTTTTTCGGTGGTCAATGCCGTTTTGTTGCAGCCACTTTCCTATCCGCAGCCGGACCGCCTAGTCGCGCTCGAGCGCCATTTCCCGGAGGGCAACGGTGCTTCGACTTCCATTCCGAAATTCACCACCTGGCGCGAACAGACGCAAGTGTTTCAAGCCGTCGCCGCCTACGATTTCGCGGGACCCGGAATCAATCTGACCGGCGGCGACCGTCCTGAGCAGGTGAAAGGCATTCACGCGTCCGCCTCCTATTTCGAAGTGTTCGGCGCGCCTGTCATGCTCGGCCGCGTGTATACGGAGGAGGAGGACCGTCCCGGCGGTCCGCACGTTCTGGTGATCAGCAACGGGCTTTGGCGCGGCCGTTTCGGCGGCGATCCGGCCATTATCGGCAAGACGATCGAGCTGACCGGCGAGCCGTACCAGATCATCGGCGTCCTCGGATCCAAGTTCAAGACCGATCCTCAGGCAGACATATGGCTGCCGCTGCAGCCGGACCCCAACAGCACGAATCAGGGCCATTACTTGCTGTGCACCGCGCGGCTGCGCCCGGGCGTCACGCTCGCGCAAGCGCAAGCCGCGATGAAACTTTCCGCCGCCGAGTTCGGCAGAAAATATCCGGGCGCGCTGATGGGCAAGGATGAAAGCGCCACGGCCGTTCCACTACGCGATATGGTGGTTTCGGGCGCGCGTACGGCGCTGCTGATTCTGCTCGGCGCGGTCGGCTTCGTGCTGCTGATCGCCTGCGCGAATGTAGCGAACCTGCTGCTCGCGCGCGCCACGCTGCGCAAACGCGAGATCGCGATTCGTTCGGCGCTGGGAGCGGAACGCCGCCGCATCGTCTTTCAACTGCTCACCGAAAGCGTGCTGCTGTCATTAATCGGGGGCGTGCTTGGATTGGTGCTGGGCTATGCCGGAGTGCGCGCGCTGCTCGCGCTGAACCCCGTGGATATTCCGCGCATCGGTGAACACGGTTCAGCCGTTGTGCTGGACTGGCGCGTGCTGGCCTTCACTCTCTTCGTCGCGCTCTTCACCGGCATTCTCTTCGGCCTCGTTCCGGCCTTCAGCAGTTCGCGCACGGATCTGACCGTCACGCTCAAGGAAGGCAGCTCGCGCTCCGGCAGCAGCTTCCGGCAGAACAAAGCGCGCGCGATTCTGGTAGTCACGGAAATCGCGCTGGCGCTGGTTCTGCTGGTCGGCGCCGCGCTGCTGATCCGCACTTTCGCGACGATGCGCTCCGAAAAACCCGGTTTCGACGCGCACAACGTCCTGACGATGGAAATGTCCCTCTCCGCTGAACGATTCGAGAAAACCGCCGCGGTCGCTCAGGTGGTGCGCGAAGTGGAGCGTCGCGTGGACGCGCTGCCGGGAGTAGAAGCAGTCGCCACCACCTGCTGCCTGCCGACAACCGGCGGCATTGACTTGCCGTTCACGATCGAGGGGCACCCGCCGACAGACGGGCCATACAACGGCGACGTGTCATGGCGCAACGTCTCTTCGCAATACTTCCAGGTCTTCCGGATACCACTGCTGCGCGGCCGGACGTTCACCGAAAATGATGACGCCTCGGCGGATCGCGTGGTGGTGATCAACGAAGCGATGGCCAAGCAATATTGGCCGAAGGGCGACGCGCTCGGCGCACGCATCACCATCGGTCACGGCGTGGGGCCGCAATTCGAAGAGCCGCCGCGCGAGATTGTGGGCATCGTCGGAAGTTCGCGCGACGGCGGGCTCGATAGCGATCCGATTCCTCTGATGTACATCCCCGAGCCTCAGGTTTTGGACGGCATCACGGCGCTTGGGAGCAAGATACTTCCCATCAACTGGATCATTCGCACCAAGGTCGCGCCGTTTTCGATGAGCGCGGAACTGCAACAGGAGATGCGCGTCGCATCGGGCGGAATTCCCGTGGCGCACATCCGCACGATGGAGCAAGTGGTGGGCGAATCCACCGCGCGGGGCGATTTCAATACCATGCTGCTGACGATCTTCGCGGGTGTGGCGCTATTTCTCGCGGCCATCGGCATCTACGGATTGATGGCGTACTCCGTGCAGCAGCGCACGCAGGAAATCGGCATTCGCATGGCGTTGGGAGCGAGTCCCGAACGCGTGCGCAAGATGGTGGTGTCGCAAGGAATGCGTCTGGCGGCGATCGGGGTCGTGATCGGCGTGGCCGCGGCGCTCGGACTGACCCGCTTCATGGCCGGCTTGATTTATGGCGTGAAGACGTGGGACCCCATAGTGTTCGTCACCGTAGCGGTGCTGCTCAGCGCGGTGGCGTGGTTCGCAACTTACATTCCCGCGCGCCGCGCTTCGCGCGTGGATCCGATGGTGTCGTTGCGCTACGAGTAAAATTGTGCTGCCGTCATTTGAGTCTTGACCCTGAAATGCAGCTAGGTTCCCGGACCGGTTCCGGGAATCGCAATGGGAGTTTTGATGTCTTGAAGTTCAGGCGGGATGCCGAGGATCGCGTTGGTGTTTTGGCCCACAACGACCAGCCAATTTCCGTTCTTCTTTTCCGCGACTAACGTCATCAACCCAAAACGCGGCTGACGCAGCGTGCCGTCGGGATTCTTGTCTCCCTCGATCTTCCAACTCCAATGAACGACCGCCATCTCCGGGCGTAGAAACCGCGTGGTGGTCTTGAGAACCGTGATCGAGGAGTCCTTGAAGCGGCCGCTCAACAGGCGCACATGGAAAGTTTCGAAGTCTTCTCTGCCGTGCAGATAAGTAGTTGCAACCGTCACGAAATCCACGTCCTCGGCCATAATTTTTGCGAGCGCGTGGCCGTCGTGTTGGGCCCATGCGTCGCAAAATTCTTGCGGCAGTTTGCCCACGGCTGCTTCATCGGATTTGGATTGGGCGAGGACGTTTGAGGCGCCAGCAAGATAAAAACATAGCAACACACTCAGGAGATATTTCATTCGAATCTCCTTCTCAGCTGCGAAACCGGGGGGATTATACTCCGAGCTCACGACCCTAATGCCTTGTAAGCCGCACGGCCGAGCAGCCTGCAGCTCGCACGAACATTTGCGGGAGTGAAACGCGCGATTTGGTGAGGCAACCGTTGGCGATTGTCCTGGTTATCGGCGTTTGTCTCATGCTTGCAGCGCCGTTGTTGCGCAGGTTTCAACTCAGGTCGCCCGCGCTCGTGGCCGGCGCGTCTACGGTCGTAGCAGTCGCCATCATTGGGTTAGCGCACCAGGATCCAAGAATCGGCGAGGCGACGATCGAGGCGAATCGGCGGCAGTATCTCTACGTGCTGGCTTGCGAACTTCCAGTGCTGATACTTGCGCTGATTTCTCTACGGAATTCCAAATGGGCGTTTTGGCTGGGATGGACAATCAATCTAATTTTCGCGATCTACCTGGCGGTAATCGTTATATGGCTGGAATTTTTCTGGCATTGGTGACTTGCGGCAAATCAGGGGCGGCGGGAAAAAGGAGAGAGGCGCTCGGAGATCTCACAAGCGCCTCCTCAGCTACTTCAACGTAAACCGTACCTCACTGGATCACCTCCTTCTCGGCGAGGACGCCGATGTCGACAAGAACGTCGAGTGGTCCGAGTATAACGCGGATGTCAAATCAGGAGCAGATGCCATGACCGATGAACCCAGCCAGACGACGCCGCGCCCTATTCTGAATTCCATCGCGGCACAACTCTTCGTTGCGAACATCAAGACTTCGTGCGATTTTTACACAAACAAGCTCGGCTTCGCGGTCGAATTCATCTATGGCGATCCGCCTTACTACGGGCAGGTTGTCCGCGACAATGCACGACTCAACTTGAGGCTGGTCTTCGGACCTGTGTTCGTGGCAGAAGTTCGCGAGCGCGAACAGCTCCTGTCCGCTTCCATCACGGTGGCCACGGCAAACGAAATCACCCAGCTGTTTCTGAATTATCAGGCTGCAGGAGTCTCGTTCCATCAGGCACTTAAGAAGGAGCCATGGGGTGCCAAAACCTTTGTAGTTTCGGATCCCGATGAGAATCTCATCCTCTTCGCTGGCCCGACGGCCGACTGAACCACTTCAATTTCGTACTGCGGAATTACACACGAAAACTCAATCCTGAAAGCCAACGCCAGGACGGCGGAACTGCCGCGCCGAATTGATCATTTTGCATCGAGCGAAAAAGCCAGCAGGACGTTTCCGGCCATCGCGTTGTCGTAGCCGGTGTTCACGTAGACCATGCCGCTGACGATTAGCGGCCCCGCGCCATTCAGCGAACCGCCATGCGCTTTCACGCCATTCGTGGTGTGAAAATCCTGCGCGGTATCGAAGTCCCACAGCACGGTGCCATCGCGGGTGTCGTACGCCCGCAAGTGCCCATCGAGCGAGCCTGCAAAGAGCACTCCGGGAATCAAAGTCGGCGGCGCCATTTGCGCCGCGCTGCAGCCGTCGTGTCCCGCACAGGCCGGCTTCGGCGGAGCGACGTGCCATACCTGCCGTCCGGTGCGCAGATTGAGCGCAAAGAGCCCGCCTCCCGCCAGCGGCTTTGCAAAATCAAAATCGGAAAGCGGGAAATATGCGGCGTGGCCGTCCACGGCGCCACCCCATTCGATTCCGCCCAAAGGACCGCCGCGCCCGATACGCGCCTTCCACACCAGCTCGTCATGAAGATCGGGATCGAGCGCATAGACCATCCCCGATTTCTGCGAGAGTAGTAGAACGTCGCGCCCGCCGCCAATCGGCTTCAACACCGGAGGCGACCCGAAATCGAAATCGTCTCCGGGCTTCGCAGGACAATTGTCCTTCTTCTCCGCCACGCAGCCGCTGTTCCACATATCCTTCGCCGTGAACTGCCGCGACCACAATTTCTTGCCGGTGCGGATATCGAAAGCGATCACCGAATCGGAAGTTTGCGTCGGCGGGTCGGAATAATTATTTCCCGTGGCCACATAAATCGCATGCCGCTTCAGATCCGCCGTGGGAGAGGACCACACCGCGGCTCCCGATGGCCCCCAATACTGCACGCCCTGCGCGCTCTTGCGCGTAGGCTTGGGCGCGTCCGCAATCGTATACGCGCGCCAGATCTGCTTGCCCGTGGTCGCGTCCAGCGCCACCACACCCCCGCGGAAGGTGCAGCAGGGATATAGCGGGTCCGCGGATGCGCCCTCTTCGCCTGAAGAAATCGGAACGTACAGCCGGTCACCGACCAAAAGCGGAGAGCCAGTAATGCGCGCAGCGGGATGCGCGCCCGGCTGCACTTTCCAAACCAGCGAGGCATCCGCCACTTTCACCGCGTAGACAAATCCGTTGGTGTCGCCGAAAAATGCGGTGGTTCCGTGGTTGCCGACGGAAATTGCGGTCTTCACCGTGGCCGACGCTTTAAAGCTCCACCACCGGCAGCCCGTCGCAGCATCCAGCGCGTACACCGTGCCATCTTCGCTGCCCACAAAAATCTTCCCCGCGAACGAAGTCGGCTGGCCGAAGGTCGCGCCTGCTCCCGGAAACCCAAACGCCCATTTGAACTTTAAATTTTTGACTTTATCGCGATCGAGGCCCGCGGCTGACGCCGGCTGAAAGCGGCTATTCTGCGGACCGCCTCCCCACCCCGCCCATCCCGGAGGATTCGCCGGCGGATCGAGGTCCGCGGGACAAAGCCCGGCCATCACCGCCGGCAAGGTAACGTCCGGCGCGCCCAGGTAATTCGCAATGGCGGTTTTCTTGGCCTTGGAGAGAAACTTCGCTTCCCACCGCATCCGGCCGGTCTCAAGGGAAGCGAGAATCGCGGAGCGCGACATCAGCCGCAGCGCCTGCGGCGTCGGCGCACGCATGTCGTTGTCCGGATCCTCCTGGTGACATTCCGCGCACTTCTTGGCAAAGAGCGCTGCGCCGTCTTCCGGGACGGCAGCCCGCTGGTGGGCACAACCCTGCAGGATAATGGCGAGTCCTATCAATACTAGACTGAGCCAGACGGGGAGGCGGCGCGGCATCATGCGCTTGCTGGAATTAGGCGCGAGCGAAATACGGTTCCCGGGATTCCGGTTGTACCGAATCCAGACAGCGGCATCGGGAACGTTCAGGGAGTTCTGCAGTCTCTCAGGCAAGTCTTGATTCGACCTCAGCCCATCCTCGTCACACACACGCCGGATGGCAAAACTTGGATGTTACCAGCGCGCCGGTGGATGCTTCCCGCGAGTAAAAGGCAACAAAGTACATCAGACCCGGTAGAGCTCCTACCAAACGAACCACAACAATCTCTCCGAACCGGGTTTGTGTCTGTCCCAAATCGGACAGAATCGGCGCGGCTGAGTTTAGCGCGTGTCTCTCCCGACTAGGCAAAGTCTGCACCGTAATTCCGCGGCGGCACCAGGGAAAGTCACGAACGAAACGCTTTGCCTTCAATCCTGGGGCTGGGAACCGTTGGCCACTCGCGTGCACGGTTTCCCCACGGACACGTATGGAAGAAAAAAGAAAAGCCGCGCGCTTCGCCGTTCATGTGCCCATCCACGTTTGCGTGTCGAAGGACGGACTGCCGCAGTTCCACAACGGCCAGCTACAGGATATTTCCCGGACAGGTATATTGTTCCACTCTGAGATTTCCTTCGAACCCGGTACAGGCCTCGACCTTACGTTTTGCTTGCCTGGAGAAAAGGATCGCAGCACCTGCACTCTGGTGCGAGCCAGTTCTAAAGCGCTGCGAACTTGGCAGCTACCCGACGAACTCACTCCGCTCTACGCTGTGGCGGTGGTAATCGACCACATCGATTTTCTGCGGCCTGAGTCTCCCACCGCTGCCTAATCAAAATCATCGTTGCGGCGGATCACCCCAGTGGCGTCGCCACGGTACCCGGAAATGCCGCCCTTCGCCAAGACGAGCGCTCCCAGCGCCGCGGATCCTCCAAATAAGCCTGCGGCAATTCGCCACCGCGGCTTTTGACACCCACCGCTGCGTGTGTTCGAATTGCCAGCGGAGAAATTAAATGCGGCGATATCGTCTCGTCTTGTTTGTAGCAGCGCTTGTTTTGATCCTTCTGGTGATCATTCCCCTCGTGTCCAGCGGAATCAGCCTGCTCGTTGATTGGCAATGGTTCAATCACACCGGATTTCGCGAGATATACGTCACCCTGCTGAGGGCCCAAGCGGGATTGACCGCCTGCTGTGGAATCGCGTTCCTGCTGCTGGCGGGCCTGAACCTCTGGGCGGCGCGCGCCGTTTCGCTCCGGTCGAATTACCGCGTCCTCGCGCGCACCACTGATTTCCCCATTCGCGAGAGCTTCCCCTCGAGCCTTCGCGCCATGCTCTGGCTCGCCGTTCCGCTCGTGGCCTGGTTTGTGGGCCAATGGGCGGGCGAAAATTGGAACAGCTACCTTCTGGCGACGCACGCGGTCAGCATGTCGCAGACCGATCCGCTCTTCGGCATCAGCTTGAGCTTCTACTTGTTCCGGCTGCCCTTTCTTTTCTTCCTTTTCGAATTAGCGTTGGTCATCCTGATCGTCTGCCTGATTACGGCGGCGCTGCACTATTGGCTGGATGGCGGCATATGGATTACGCCGCGAGGCCTGGGCATTGGCCGCAATGCCCGCGCGCATCTGATGACCATCGCAGGGCTCGCCTTTCTGCTGCTGGCCTGGCGCGCGCGGCTGGGAATGTACGATCTGGTGTACTCGCCCAACGGCATCGTGTACGGCGCCGGATACACGGACGTTCACGTGACCTGGCCGGTGTTGTGGATTCAGCTGGTCCTCTGTGTGATTGCCGCCGTGGCATTTTTTGCCGGCGCCCGTTCGGGAGACGCTCGCCCGGCGTTCTATACGGTTGGCGCGCTGTTCGCCGTGGTCGTCCTGGGCGGCTCGCTTTTTTCCGCCCTCTACCAGCGCTATGCCGTGATACCCAGCGAACTCGAAAAGGAACAGCCCTATATCGCGCGCGGCATCGAATTTACCCGCCAGGGCTTCGGGCTCGACAAATTTGACGAACGCGGCTTCCCCGATATTCAGGACCTCACCGCCACCTCCATCCAACAAAATGCCGCCACCATGCAGAACATCCGTTTGTGGGATCACCAGCCGCAGCTCACCACCTTTCAGCAGCTCCAGGAAATCCGCACCTACTACGATTTTGCCCAGGTCTATAACGATCGTTACATCATCCATTCCCAGCTCCGCGAGGTTTCCCTCTCAGCTCGCGAACTTTCCGCCGACAATCTGCCGGATCCGAACTGGGTGAACCAGCACTTGATCTATACCCACGGATACGGCCTCTGCCTCGGTCCGGTGAACGAGTCCACGCCGGACGGCCTGCCCGTCCTTTTCATCAAGGACATTCCGCCGGTCTCGTCCATCAAGCTGCAGGTCACCCGCCCGGAAATTTATTATGGCCAAATGTCCAATGACTATTGCTTCGTGGGCACCGGCAGCCGGGAGTTCGATTACCCTTCGGGAGAGGACAACGTTTACCAATCGTATCAAGGCTCCGGCGGCATTCCCGTCGGCGGCTTCTGGAAGCGCCTGCTCTTCGCGCTGCGCTTCGGCAATATCAATATTTTCCTTTCCGGTTACATCCAGCCCGCCAGCCGCATCATGATCTACCGCCGGGTTCTGGACCGCGTGCAGCACCTCGCCCCGTTTCTTTCGTTCGACAGCCAGCCCTACATGGTTGTCGCGGACGATGGCTCCTTACAATGGATCGTGGACGCGTACACCACTTCCAGCCAGTATCCGTACTCCGAACCGACGCAGACTGGGCTCAATTACATCCGCAACTCGGTCAAAATCACCGTGAGCGCCTACGACGGCCAGGTGAAATTCTATATCAGCGATCCGTCCGATCCGGTGATCCAGACCTACCAGCGCATCTTCCCGGGCGTTTTTCATCCGCTCTCGGAACTGCCTGCCGGCCTCCGCGCGCACATCCGCTATCCGCAGGATCTCTTTGCCATTCAGGCGGCCAAGTACGCCGTCTATCACATGACCGATCCCAGCGTCTTTTACAGCAAGGAAGACCTGTGGCGCGTGGCCACCACCACTTCCAACGGCACTTCCGCGCCCATGAATCCCTATTACGCCATCATGAAATTGCCCGAGGTGGGGAATACCGAGGAATTCATTCTGATGGTTCCTTTCACGCCCGCACGCAAGAACAACATGATTGCCTGGATAGCGGCGCGTTGCGATGGCCCCGATTACGGCAAAGTCCTGGTCTTCACTTTTCCCAAGGAGAAGCTGATTTACGGGCCGGAGCAGATTCAATCGCGCGTCAATCAGAACACTTCCATCTCGCAGCAGCTCACTTTGTGGGATCAAGGCGGCTCGCGCGTGATTCGCGGCACTCTGCTGGTGATTCCGGTGCACAACGCGGTGCTCTATGTGGAGCCGCTCTACCTGGCTTCCGAGGGAACCTCGTCGCTGCCGGAATTGAAGCGAGTGATCGTGGCCTATTCCGACCAAGTGGTGATGCAACCGTCACTGGAAGACGCCTTGAACGCCATATTCAGCGGTACGGCCAACGTTCCCGCCGAAGCGGCGGGAGCTGCGGCGCCCGCGGTCTCGGCAGCACCCACTAAGACTCTGCCCCCTGCGCTTGAGACCCTCATCCAGCAGGCCAATCAGCATTACGAACGTGCACAGGAGGATCTGCGCAAAGGAGATTGGAACGGCTATGGCCAGGAGATTGGCGAACTCGGCAAAATTCTGAAGCAGATGCCGGCGAAAGGGCCAGCGAAGGATCAGTAGAGGCCGCGGTCTGTGGACGTCCTGAGGCGGGGACACGATGCGACGCGTAGGACGCGATGAATTATTTCAGTGGCGGAGCTTCGACCAACGGCAAACGGCGAGGCTCGCCGTGGAATCCGCGGACTTCGATTTCATCGAGCACCAGCGATGGACTCACGACCGTGCTGGGAATGCCGCCCTGCGCCGAGCCGAAAGCTCCCAGCGCCGTGCCGGCAAATCCTCCCTGCGGATTCTGCATGTACGGGAACACGGTTTCGTCATCACCGATCGCAGTGATATTGCGCAGAGCGCGCAACTGCAAGCCTTCGATGTGCCCGCCGCGGAGCATTTCTTCATGGCCGTCCGCGACGTACACGCGATAGACGACCAGCGGGATGCGTTCGCCGCTCGCGACGCCTCCGGCGATGCTCCCAATGAAGTCGCTGAAATCTTCCTGGCGAATCGAAGATAGCGCCGGATTATCCATGCGCTTCACTTCCAGGCACCATTCGTGGCCGTCGTCGCGGCAAGCGTCTATGAATTTCTTTTTCAGGTCCGTGGCGTTCAATCCGCCCGTGGCCTGGAAAAATAAATTGCTGCTCAGCGGCTGCGGATCGGAAAGAGTGGCCGAGCGCGCGTGCCCATTGGACGATGAAAAATCCGGGCCAGGCCGCCGCGACATCAGTAAATGCCGCAGAATGCCGTCTTCCACCACGCCGACGCGCTGCGCCTTCACGCCTTCGTCGTCTATATCGTAAGCGCCCAGCAATGGCTGGCCGTTGAATTGTTGCAGCGTGGGATCATCCACCAGCGAAACATTTGTGGGCAGCACGCGCGTGCCGACGCGTCCGGTCCATTCGCTGCGCCCGCCCATGCGCTCCATGATTTCATCGAATGCCGCCATCGTAGAAAGCGGCGGACGTGCGCCGGACAAAGAAGACGCCAGCGTTTGCGCCAGCACGGAGCCGGCTGCCGGCGCGTCAAACAGCACGGGCCCGGTGAAATCGGGGAGCAGCGGGCTTTGCCGCAAAGTCATCAGCTCGGTGGCCGTTGACGCGAGCGACTTGCTCACTGCGGCGGGATCGGGCAAGTCCGCGGGCTTCGCCACATACACAGCGTAAAAATCGTGTAGCGGCATGCCATCTCCGGCTTGCGTATCTATCGCCGCCTCGATTGCGGCCAGATGGCGCGAGCTGCGGATGGTGGTGCCTTCGCTATTCATCAAATAATAGGTGACGTAAATCAGGTAGTAGTTCACGCGCGTGGCATTCAGCTCCGGATAATTCCGCAGCACTTCCGAAGCCTTGCGCGATTCATCTTCCCAGTTGCGCGAAGTCCAATCCGGCTCGACGCGCGGGTCAATCTTCACCAGCGGCGGCTCCTGCGAAAAATCGTCAATCTCCGGCGGCTTCGAGAGGCTGCGCAGAAACGATTGCTTCAGCGACATCTGCGTCACAGCCTGCTTGTAGGCCTGGTCGGTCGCGAGCCACAGATCCTGGCGCAACGAATTGTAGTCGCGGTCAATGCCCACTTCGCCGGTGGAACCAAGAAATCCCTGAAAGCCGTCTTCGCTGATGAAATTCGAGCTGTCCAGATGATAATTTCCCACGCGCACGTCCACGCTCATGAAGCGGTTGCGCGTGGTGGAGCTGGAAACCAGCGCGCCGAACGTGGAAGTGATGGTGCGCACGTCCAGATCCACCAGGCGGTACTCCAGGTAGAAAGGCTTTTCCACGCCGGGCAGTTGCAAACGAGTGCGCGCGCGATCCATTTCGTCGTGCATCGCGTGCAATGTCTGATCGCTTTCGCCTTCGGAGACCGGCGCCTGTTCGAGCGTCAGCGCGGCGCGCATGGCCGCAGGCGCGCTCGCGGCAGACTTCGTGGTGTTCGGCGTATCGGCTGCGGCGGCGGAATACGGAACGGCCATCACCGAGGCAATCGCCAGCGCCAGCGTGGAAAACAATCCCATGGTCGTGAATTTCCTCACTGGCGTAGCCCCTTTTCTTCGGGATCGTGCGCCGGCGGCGGCAGAATCGGCGGCTTGTCCGTGGAAGTTTCTTTCTTCTGCACTTCCATCTCGGAAATCAGAATTGCGGGAGCTACGGCGGAAACCGGCACCGAGCCGGATTCCGCGCCGCAATAACCGTCGAAAATATCCGGCGTGTCGCCGGTGGCGACGATCTTCGTCAGCGAGACGAGCGGCGTGCCCACAATGTCAACTCCGCGCACCAATTGGTCCGGACGGCCGTCAGGGAAAACTTTATAGACGACCAGCGGCAGCACTTGAAACGCCTGCGGCTGTGCGCGCCCGGTGAACGTAAATCCGCCGGCGATATCGTCAATCAGCAGTCCAAAAGGTTTGTTCTGCTGCTTCACCAATTCGATCAACTGTTGGCGCAACTCCGCGTTCGTCACCGTCTTGGAGCTGGAAACGATCAAATTTCCCTGGCGCGCCACTGGCACGTAACCCAGTTGCCTGCGTCCGTGTCCATTCGAATGCGGGATATTCACCAGCGGCGAACGCGACATCAAAAACGTCTTGAGCACGCCGTGATCCACGAGGTGTACGTCCTCGGCCTTCACGCCTTCATCGTCAAACGGGTAGTAACCCAGCAGCATTTGCCCGCCCAGAGACGCTTCCGTGGGATCGTCCTTGATCGAAATAAAATCCGGCAAAATCTGTTCGCCGATTTTGCTGGTGAACGTCTGGCCCTCGTTGATGTCCTTCTGGCGGAACCCCTCGGCGCGATGCCCGAAAACTTCGTGGAAGAATACGGCGGCGGCGCGTCCGGTCAAAAGCGCCGGGCCCGCATACGGATCCACCAGCGGCGCCTGATCGAGCGCTTCCGTCTCGGTGATCATCGTCTTTATCCGCGCGAACACTTCTTTATCGCTCGGCGCGTCCTTCGGCTCGAGCCAATCGAAATTCGCGTAACGATTGATGTCCATGCCGTCCGGCGCTTTGCTCTGCACGTACAGTTCGAGCCGGTAATGCACCTGCCCAAACCCGAGCTTGGTGCCTTCGGTGTTCACCTGGTATTGGTTCATTCCTAGCGCGGTGAAAGTGGCGATGGAATTCAGCACCGCGGGCGATTTGCTGAACGCGGCAGTGTACTTGCGCACGCGCTCTTCCCACGGCGTGCGGTCCACGTTGATTTCCACACGCGGCCCCACGGAAACACGCGGCGCTTCCGCCGAAAAATCCGGCGCGGAACCTTCCGCGGTTTGCACCTGCACTTGTTCGCTGGTCTTTACTTTGATTAAAGCTTGTGTGGCCGCGCGATATTGCCGGTCCGTCTCCTGCCAAATCTCGCGGCGCAGCACGGGAATGTCGTCATCGAGCACGACGGTGGTGCCGGGGCTGGTCCAGCTCGGCTGGCGGTCGGCCAGCTTGTGGGTATCATCCAGCTGGTAACTGCCGACGCGCGTCTGCACCTCCAGCCAGCGCGCCCGCGTATCCGTGCTGGTGAGCAACGCATCGTTCGAGCCGGAGACTTCCACGTAGTCGCGGTCCGCCACCGTGTAGCTGATGAAGTAAGCGGGCGGATCGGCCTTGGACATCGCGGCCATCGAACGGTCCAGCTCGTCCTGCATGGCCGTGAGCACCGCCGGAGTGGGCGCCTGGGCCGTGCCGGCGGCCGCCAGCGAAGCGCAGGCCGCAAGCAAAATGGTGATGCCGGTAAGGAAGACTCTTGCTCTATGTGTGGGTTTCATCGTTGCGCAGAATTGACTAGTTTAAGATAGGATGCCTTTGATTCCAAATTGAAAAGCTCGCTGCGGTTAACGAATGAACATTGCGCCGCACCACGATATGCGGGCATCCTAAAAAGGGCATTGCCATAATCATCGCCGGTGCAGCAGTATGCGGCGAAAGGAGTTTTAGATGCGCGCCATGGTTGTAAAGAGGTACGGCCCTCCGGAAGTTTTTGAACCGCGGGAAGTGCCGGACCCGCAGGCCAAGCCCGGCGAAGTGCTGATCCGCGTAAAGGCCGTGGGCGTGAACTTTGCCGACCTCATGCAACGCATGGGAATTTATCCTGGAACGCCAAAGCCGCCGTTTGTGCCGGGATTCGAAGTATCCGGCGTCGTCGAGAAAGCCGCTGAAGGCGGCAAGGCCAGCGAAGGCGAGCCGGTGCGCCCGGGTGACGCGGTTGCGGCGCTCTCGATGTTCAATGCTTACGCGCAGTGGGTCTCGGTGCCTGCCGGGAGAGTTTTTCGCTTGCCCGCGGGCATGCCCTTCGAGGATGGCGCCGCGCTCCCCGTGAATTACCTCACCGCCTATCACTCGATGTTTGCGATGGGCAATCTGCAGTCCGGCGACCGCATTTTGATTCACGGCGCGGCGGGCGGCGTGGGCATCGCCGCTGTGCAACTCGCCCTGGCGCGCGGCCTGGAGATTTTCGGCACGGCGGGTCCCGCGAAACAGGACTACTTGCGAAAAATCGGCGTGGACCACGCCATTGACTACGAGAAGAACAATTTTCTGGATGTCGTCCGCAAATTCGCGCCCGACGGAATCGAAATGGTGATGGATCCGATCGGCGGAAAATCCTACTCCGATAGCTATAAGTGCCTGGGACCCACCGGTCGCCTGGTGGTTTACGGCTTCTCCGCGGCCGCCGGCCCCGACGGAAAGAAAAGCACGCTGCGCAGCCTCACGGCCCTGGCGCAGACTCCGCGTTTTCATCCGCTGAAGCTGATGAGCCAGAATATCTCCGTGATCGGCGTGAGTCTGGGAAAGCTTGCGGCGCGCGGCGCCATGCTGCGCGGCGAACTCGATGAGATTTTCAAATTGTACGCCGCGGGAAAAGTAAAACCGGTGATCGGCAAGTCGTTTCCGCTGGCTGACGCCGCATCCGCGCACAAATACATCCACGCGCGAAAAAATATCGGCAAAGTGATACTCACCGTCAAGTAGGTCGGCGCGCATTATTTCGCGGCAGGCAGTTCCGGCTTGGCAAAAAGCGACTCGTCTACCTTGGGATTCAATTCCAGGCTCTGCACCACGGAATCAAACAACTTAGTCCCGTCGCGGTAGGTGTCCGTCGCGTACGCGAACTTGCGGCCTTGGACGTCGCGATAATCGCTCCAGTGCTGCTCGTTCGCGCTAGGGCCGTGCTCTCCCACGGATTGATAACGCGCCGCCACGAGCAGATGAGTGTCGGGATCAAAATATAATTTGATCGCGCCAAACGGCGCGTTCACCGCCACTCCCTGCGTCTTTTTGCCCTGAATAGTTTCCTCGCCAATCGCTTGCCCTGTGATTTTTCCAGCCAGCACTTGCTGGTAAAGTCCCCAACCGCCGCCAAACATCGCGATCCCGCGCTTGAATTCGCCGATCACGTTGCTGGTGTCGCGCCCGCCACTGGGAAATTTCAGCCAGGACGATTTCCCGTCGCAAACTTGCTGAATGGTCATGCCTCCCAGATTCACTTCGCCGTAGGAACGGTCCGGATATACCACCTGCCACTTCACGTCCAGCGGCCGGTCGCCGGCAGGCCCGTGAATTTTTCCGTTCTCGGTAATTCCCAGCGTGGCCACAGATTGCAGCGCTGCGCCGCCCGCGGCCTGCGCCGCAGCCATCAGGATCTGCTTGCCCTGTTCGAGAGATTCAGGAGTCGCAGCCGGCGTGGTCTGTTGCTTCGCCGCACGCAGGTCCGGAGCCAGCACGTTCACCTGGTCGTACGGAATTTCGGTGAATACAGCATTGGGAAACGCGGTCTTGAGTGCGTCGCGAAACGCGCTGATGTTGCCCGCGAGCACGAGGTTCAGATCATTGGTCGTAAAATATTTCCGCGCCATTGCCTGCACTTCTTTCAGCGAAGTCGCGCGGATTTTTGCCGGGTACGTCTGGTTGTAATCCTCCGGCAGTCCAAATGCCGCCACGGTCAGCACTCGGTCCGTCACTTGCTCCGCGGTCTCCGAAGCGATCGGATAAACTCCCGCCAGATAATCGCGCGCGAAATCCAGTTCCTTCTGCGTGATTTCGCCTTGAGACATTCCCGTCAGAATATTCATCACCAGTTTTGTCGCTTCCACCGTAGCTTCCGTGCGCGTGTAAGTGCTCACCACTAACGAACCGGTATAGCGATGCGGATTCATCGAGGAAGAAGCGCCGTACGTCAATCCCTTCTTGATGCGCACTTCGGTGTTCAACCGGCTGTTGTAGCTGCCGCCCAAAATATGGTTGGTCACGTCCAGCGGCAGAAAATCCGGATCGTTGCGCGGAATTCCGATTTTGCCGATGCGAATCTGCGTCTGCACAGCATCGGGCTTATCAATCAGCCAGATATGCTGCGCCGTGGGCGCACTCGGCGCCGCAGGCTCGCTCAGCGGCACATCCACCTTCGGCCAGCCGCCAAAATATTTCTGCGCAACCGCAAAGGCTTCTTCCGGCGTGATGTCTCCCGCGAATCCCAGTAGCGATTGGTTCGGCGCATAATTCGCGTCGTGAAACTTCACGAAATCTTCGGGCTGGAATTTCTGCACGGTGGCGGGCGTACCTTCCGGCGGCAGACCGTACGGCGAAGCTCCATAGACGGTCCGCGCAAACACCAGCGTCGCCAAATACTCGGGATCCGCATACTGAACCTGCAAACTGGAGAGCAACTGCTGGCGCTGCCGGTCCAACTCTTCGGCGCGGAAAGTGGGATGCAACACCACGTCGGACATCAGATCCATCCCTGTCGCGAGATCTTTCTTCACGATGTCGAGCGTGACGGTCGTCGCGTCGCGGCCCGCCATCGCGTTCAACGACCCTCCGATGAAATCAATCCCTTCGGCGATGTCCTTCGCCGAGCGCTTTTCCGTTCCTTGCGTCAGCAGATTCGCGGCCATCTGCGCCACGCCCGGCATCCCAGCTGGGTCCTTGATGCTTCCCGCGGAAAGAATCACCAGGCGTGCGGCAATCGCCGGCTCGCTGTGATCGGTCACGACAAAAACTTGCAAGCCATTCGGCAGCGTCATCGTCGCTGCCTTCGGAAAATGGAAAGGACGCGGCGCGCCGGGCCCCGGCATCTGCGGCGCCAGCTTCACTCCCGGCGGCACCACTCCGGAAGCTTTCTGCGGCTCCTGCGTGCTCTGCGGCTCCGTCTGGCTGCGCGTAGCGGCGGGCGCCTGCTCCTGCGCGAATGCCGCCGGCGCGAACGCCGCGACAGTCGCCACCGCCCCTGCGACGGCCAATAGCGTCGCCGCAAAAAACGAAATGCCTCGATGCATTACGCGCTTCATCATCACTCCTCGATACGTTTTCCGCATGAACGCCCGCATGGACGGATGCCGCGCTACTGCGCGGGCGCGGACGGCGTGACGATCAGCACCGTCGCGTGCTCCAACGCGAAATAATCCTTCGCCACGCGCTGGATGTCCGCCGGCGTAATCGTCAAATAATGGCCGAGTTCGGTATTCGCCAACGCCGGATTCTTCCCGATGACCGCCGCGGACGCCAGCGCCTCGGCCTTCTCCTGATCCGTATCGCGTCCCAACACAAATCCTGAAATTTCCTGGTTCTTCGCTTTCTCGAGTTCCTTGGCGTCAACCGGCGCGGTCTTCAATCCGTCCAGCACATCCACCAGCGCCTTCTCGCCCTCTTCCGCCGTGTGCCCTTGATTCATGATCGCGTACGCCCAGAACAAATTCGGATCCTCGGAAAACGCGCCGAATCCCGCCGCCTGCACCGCGATCTGCTCCTTGTAAACCAGCGTCTGATACAGCCGGCTGCTCTCGCCGCCCGCTAGAATGTTCGAAGCCAAATCCAGCGGATAAGCATCCGGCGCGTAACGCGCGGGAATTTTGTAGCCGATCACCACCGCGGGCAGCGGCGTATTCGAATATGATTTCTTCACCACGCGCTCGGCCGTTTGCGGCGGCTCGGGATTATCCAGCCGCGGAATCGGATTGGACGACGCCGGAATCCCGTCGAAATATTTCTCGGTCCACGCCAGCGCCTGCGCGGATTCGAAATCGCCGACGATCACCAGCGTCGCGTTGTTCGGCTTGTAATAAGTATTGAAGAAATCGCGCACGTCCTGAATCGTGGCCTTGTCCAGATCTTCCATGCTGCCGATCGGCGTGTGATGGTAACCGTGCACGGTGAACGCGGCCGCGCGCAAATCTTCCTGCAAGTATCCGTAAGGCTGATTCTCCACGCGCACCCGCCGCTCTTCTTTCACCACTTCGCGCTCGGATTTAAAATTCGCCTCGCTGACGTTCAGGCTGCCCATGCGGTCCGCTTCCAGCCAGAGAACCCGCTCCAGATAATTGCTGGGAAATGTTTCGAAGAATTGCGTCACGTCGTCGCCGGTCTCGGCGTTGTCGAATCCGCCGACGGATTCGATGATCCGCGAATGTTCCTCTGCGGCCACGTGCGCCGAGCCTTTGAACATCAAATGCTCGAAGAGGTGCGCGAATCCGGTGTGCCCCGGCGGCTCGTCCTTCGACCCCACGTGATACCACACCTGCAAATTGATGATGGGCACCTCGTGGTCTTCCAGCAGAATCACTTCCAGGCCGTTTGTCAGCTTGTGCGTCGTGTAATTCAGCTTCGGCGGGCGGACTTCCTCCACTTTTTCCTGCGCGCCAAGCGGCGCGCTAACCAGCGCAACGCATATCGCCGCCGCCAAAATAATCGCAGCCATCGCGCGCACCCGCAACCGCGTGCCGGCGCCGCTGGCCGCACTGGCACTGCTGGCCGCGCTAGAACGATGCCATGTCCTCATTCTGGATTGCTCCCATCGAGGGTATTTACTGCATGAAACTGGGCCGGCTGGAAGTGAAGGATCAATATCAACAACCAGTATCAATGACGCCGCTTGCGAGTGTCAAACTCCACAGTCCGCGCGTCGCTCCCGAAACCGTGCGCCGGAAAGCCGCTCCCCGCTGTCTTTTTCGGGCACCGGACGTTAGACGCACACCGTGTCAAAACGATTACATCACGATTTCAATCAGTTGATTGCTCCGTGCCCGGAAGATAAGCTCAATTCCAGTAAGCAATTTCGCGATGTAACGAGGAAAAGATGCGCAGTCTGGGAAGTATGGTTGGCCTGCTGGTTTTCGCACTCATCGGCGTGCTGACGTACAAATTCTATTTCTCGAAGATGGAAGCCTCCAGCGCGGGAACTCCAACGCAAACAATTGACTCGGTCGGCGTGAAGACGGATCTTCTGGGCATCGCGCAAGCCGAGAGCACCTATCAGATCGAGCACAACACCTACACCTCGCTCGATGAACTCGTTTCCAGCGGGGCTCTCAGCATGAAGAAAAGCGGACGTGACGGCTGGACCTACGACGTGCAACCTTCGGACAACACGTTCCTGGTGATCGCGCACTGCCCTACAGCCACGCAACCGGGCTGCACCAGCCTCGAAATAGACCAAACCAATCAGATTCGCCCCGCGCAATAGCGGCGATTCCGCACGTTAATCGCTCTATCTCCGTGCTGGCTTTGTGCCCGCCGGATTCTGTGTCTGCGCGGCCGCACGGGGCCGCTGTTTCGGATTGATGCGCTCGATCCACTTCAATTGAGTGACGAAACGCGGAGCGCTCGACTGTAGGGGCGGGTCTGAGACCCGCCCCTGCGGCCACAAACACTCGCGCGCCTTATCCGCCCGCCAACTATCCGGCGGAACATCTGCGCCATCTCATGCGTACCTTACATCGAAGCTGCAATGGCCCGCGCCGGGTGGCGCAATCATGCGCTGGAATCACGCGCCGATATCGAGAGGAGAAATTAGATGGAACCAATTGGATTTGCTGCGGTAGTGCTGTCGTTTTCCGTTCCGCTGGCCGCGATTTATGCCTGGTACCGCGTGCGCAAGCTGCGCACCGAAGAGCGCCTCGCAGCGATCGCCAAAGGAGTAGCCGTACCGACGGCCGACGAATTGCCCCCGCACGCGCGCTCGCGCAAAGCAGGAATTTTGCTCACCGCCGGCGGCCTCGGCTACCTGATCGCGTTCCTGATGCTGGCGCGCTATGAATCCGACGCGGCGCAAGCGGCCGTCTTCGGCGTGATCCCGATCTGCATCGGCATCGGCTACTTCATTGACGCCGTGCTGGTCCGCCGCGAAATGCATCCCTCGGCGTAACAGCACCCACTCGCAAGTTCCATCAGAGCGCGCCCCGCAGCCGGCTCTGCGCTGGACACCGCGCCCAGCGCAAAGACTACGGGGTGCGCTTCTGGTCCGCCACCGTCACGCCGGCTTCGGCGTAATCCGTCGGCGGCAAATCCACAAACGTCACCTGAATATTTTCGCGCTTGGCGCGACCGTCCTCGATCAGCGCCAGCGTAATCCGCTCGGCAAGTTTGCGCTTCTGCTCGGCCGTACGCCCCGCCACCCAAGTCACTTGCACGTAAGGCATCGAAATCCTCCTCGAGAATCGCAACCATTCTACCGGCATAGGGCGGACTTTGCAGTTGTAGCGGCGGACTTCAGTCCGCCAACGTTTGGAACGCAGCACCGATGGCGCATTTAAAGTGCGCCGCTACAAAGGCTCCCGGATATCGGCGCCGTCCCAGGACGGCCCACCCATGCCGTTCGCTAGGCCGTGCGGACTTGCACAGTGCCTGATGGCAGCCTAGTGCCGCAGTGCGGGCAGTTCGACCAGCCCAATTCCACGGCACGTCCGCAATTCGGACACGTAGGTTGCAACGCAGTGCCGCAGCGCGGGCAAAACGTAAATCCCGACTTCGCCGATTCCCCGCATCCGGGACACTTCTTCATCAGCGGGTCGCGCAAGATGAAATACAGAATGACGCCGATCATATTCGGAATGAAGATCGCCAGCAGCGTCCACATCACGTGCCGCATGCCGCGCCTCTTCGAGTCGCCGTACACGTAGCCGATCAGCAGCACCCAAATCGCCAGAATCAGTCCGGGGCACACCGTCAGAAAAAACTTCCCGACTTTCGGCAGGTCCGCCATATCCTTCTGGCTGCCCAGCGTCACCAGTAGAAAGAACATCGTGGTCGCCACAATGTAACCGAGTATCGCGATAAAGCGCGCGGCGCCCGGAATCACTTTCAATTCATCTCTAAATCGGCTCATGCCAATCTCCTTTCGCGCCGCTGCAGCGATAAAATCACCGCCGCGGCGCCTCCCGCGGCCCAGGCCGCCGCCGTAAATATCGCAAACACAATCCAGGTATGGCTGAACCGCGGATCGAGCATCGCCAGCAATCCGCCGCTCACGAAGCGCACCACCGGCCAGCTAAGCAGCGTCATCAGCCACGCGAAACCCACCAGCCCAATCATCACCGTGCGATTCCACCTGTGCTCGAATTCCTCGCTCAGCCGAATTTGTGCTTGCGCTCGCGCGCGTTCCACAATCAACGCCCGCGGCTGCGGCGTCGGCAATCGCCGCAGGCCGCCCGCCAGCAATTTCCAATCTTCCAGCTCCGCGCTGCACGCTTCGCACGTCCGCAAATGATCCAGCACTTGCTTTTCCTCGCGCGGCTCCAGCACGCCCGCCGCCAGCAGCGTCAGCAGCTCCCGGATTTTTTCGTGATCGTTCATTGCCAGGTTTCTCCCGGGTATTGTGATTCCAGCGTCACTTTTAGCCGCTCGAGCGCGCGCCGCAAACGCGTCTTCACCGTCGAGAGCGGCGCATCCAGCACTTCCGCAATTTCCTCCAGCTTCATTTCTTCCTCGAAGCGCAAAGTCAAAACCTCGCGCTGCACGAGCGGAAGCGTTTCCAGCGCTGTGCCCAGCCGCCCGGCGCGTTCGCGCGCCAGAATTCCCTCGATGGCCGGACGCTCGTGGGATGGCAACCGCGCCGCTGCAGTTTCGCCCGTTGAATCGCCCGCGGGCTGGTCCAGGCTTTCCGGCCGGATTCGCCGAAGATGATCAATCGCCAAGTTGCGCGCCAGCGTAAAAAGCCACGCCTCGAAATTGCGCTGCGGATCGAATTGCCGGATTTTTTCCGCCACGCGCAGCCACGTCTGCTGAAACAAATCTTCCGCCTCGGCTGGCTGGCGCACCAGCCGCAGCAAGTAGCGGTACAGCCGGTTCTGGTAGCGCGTCAGCAGCATCGAAAGCGCGTCCAGGTCCCCGCCGCGAAGCCGCGCTACGTCGCTGTCCACCGCCACGCGCCCCTCCCAAAAAGCCGCTGAGTCGCCTAAAGCCGCTGCGCCGTGCACGTTCAGAAAGCTAAAGCCGAAGCTTACAGTGCCGCCTATCATATCCATACTACGGACCAACCCCCGAAAAAGACGCATGACGCCAGATCCAATGAATGCAGCAAGATAGCGACGCAATAGCAGCCGGCTGGGCACTTCCAGGCCGCATGCTATCCGCCATCGCGTGCGTCAAAACATAGCAGGCAGCCTCCGTGTCCTCAGCCCTTTCTCTGTGAACTCTGTGTTGAGCTTTACATTTTCTCTGCGCTCTCTGCGTCTCTGCGGTAAAAGCTCTTGTGCGGCTGCATCAACCAAGCCGACCTTCGCGATGTGCTAGAATGGCCCCATAGTGCTGAAGGTCCTACAGAACCTGCTCGACCTGCAAAGCGTCGACACGCGCCTGCAGGATGTCCGCTCGCGCCTGGCAGCCTTCCCCAAGAAAATCGCAGAAGTAGACGCCCACGTCGCTGCCGCCAAAGCCGAAGTGGAAAAAAGCAAAGCCGCCCAGCTAGCCACAGTAAAAGACCGCAAAAAATACGAGCTGGACGTCGAACAATGGAAAGACCGCGTCCGCAAATACAAAGACCAAACTTCGCAAGTAAAAACCAACGAAGCCTATAAAGCCCTGCAGCACGAAGTGCAAATGGCCGAAGACGAAATCGCCAAAGCCGAAGACCGCCTCCTCGAACAAATGGTTTCCGGCGAGGAATACGACCGCAAAATCAAAGCCTCCGAAAAATTGCTGAAAGAAGTGGAAGACGTCGCCCGCGCCGAGCGCGCCAAAATAGACACCGAAAAGAAAATCGCGGAAAAAGAACTGGCGGAAGGCGAAGCCGAACACGCCCGCGCCGCGTCGCAGATTCCCGAAGACATGATGGATCACTACGATCGCATCATGAAAAAGCACAACAACGTCGCGCTCGCGGAGGTTCGCGAGGAAAAATGCAGCGCCTGCGGCATGCGCGTCCGTCCGCACGTGTTTCAAGCCATGCGGCGCCCATCCAGCGAAGAAATGTTCCACTGCGAAACCTGCACGCGCATCCTCTATTACGTCGAGCCAGCCGCTTCCGCGGCCGCTGCGCCTGCTCCGGCCACGCAGCCTCCCACTCACGCGTCTTCGGCCAGTGAAAACTAAATCCTCGGTCCCCGTCAGCGCGCGCCTTTTCGCCGATTCGCATCCGTCCGCTCCGCCAGCGGGCGTCCACGTCGCCAATATTGACGGCGCTTCGCGCGGAAATCCCGGCCCAGCCTCGTACGCCGTCGTGCTGCGCGATCCCCAGGGAAAAATCGTCCTCGAGCTCGCGAAAAATATCGGCCGCGAGACCAACAACGTCGCCGAATATTTCGCTCTGCTCGCCGCGCTCGATTACGCCACCACGCACAACATCGCCGCGCTACGCATCCGCAGCGATTCCGAATTGCTGGTGCGCCAGATGCAAGGCCGCTACAAAGTGAAGAGCGCCGACCTGAAGCCGCTGCACGAACGCGCCGCGAAACTCGCGCGCCAGTTGCAATATTTCGCCATCGAGCACGTCCGCCGCGAACTCAATCGCGACGCCGACGCGCTCGCGAACGTCGCCCTCGATTCCGCGGGCGTCCCCAAATTCGAAGATCGCAAAACTCGCATCGAGGCGGCCCAGTCCACAAGCCGCGTGACGCCCGCACCCCTCGCTGCCACCGCGGATCCACGCCAGTATCCATCGCGATCCATCCGTGCTCGGTTCGTGAACGGCACCTTCGTACCATCCGAATCCGTGGATCTAGCCGAAGGCAGCGAAGTTACCCTGGACATCCGTATCTGCAACAAACGATAAGCCTTACCCCAATACGGAACCCGCCAACCCCGATTCGAATGGCACGGAATCTGGTACTAACGCTCCATTGTTCCAAAATGCACCGCCCCGTAGCCTCTATAGCGGCAGGGGCGATTCCGTGACGTCACTACTCGACAAACTTCCCACAATTCTTGTGCTTTTCGTATTGGTAGGGATATTCCTATCTCTGCGGAAACACGCGCCCTCCGCCCGCACCCGCTTGTGGGTTTACGCCTGGGCGCTGATCTTCCTGCACTTCTTCATTCAAGCCTTCGAAACGCACACCGGCGCGCTTGAAAATATTCTCGAATCCATAGACCTCGGCGCGCTGGAACTTTCCGGCATGGTATTCGCGGTCTCCATGACGCACGCCGTCGAGGATCGCAAGAAACGCCGGACCATGCTGCTGGCGCTCTCGGTCCCCACCGCCTTCCACGCCGTCGCCGCCACTTTCGACTGGCACATTTACACTCTAATGGCCGCCGCGCTCGGCGCGATTTTCCTGGGTGGCGCGTTTTTCGCGCTGCGCGCCTATCCGCGTCCCAAACCCTACACGCTCGCCGTCGCAGCGGTGCTGATAGTCACCGCCGGGTGGACGATGTACGACCAACTTCACGGCAGCGCGGACCTCGGCGCCAACGCGATCCTCACGTTAAGCTTCGGCCTCTGCGGCATTCTTTTCTGGAAGCGCTTCCCGCGCCGTTCCACCGGCGTGCTTGCCGTGGCGGGCGGCTTCCTCGCGTGGGGAGCGGTTTTCCCTATCGGCGCGCTGCTCGCGGAGATTGCGCCAAAACTGCAGATAAATCCCGAACTCTGGAACGTGCCGAAATTCTTCGTCGCCTTCGGCATGATTCTCACTTTGATTGAAGAGAAATCGCGAGTCATCGAAAAATCCCGCGAACGCGAGCGCGCCGCGAACAAATTGCTCGTGCAGCTTTCGCAAATCACTTCGCGCTTGCTCGCCGGCAGCGATCCTGCTTCTCTCGCAGGTGAAGTCACGGCCGCCGTCACTGGCGCCAGCAGCTCTGAGCGCGCCGCTTTGTTCCTGGCAGGAGAAGATCGCTTGCTGCGACTCGGCGGACTCACCGGCTTTTCGCCCAAGCAAAGAGCGCGCTTCGAAGAACGAACGGAAGGCTGGACCGTCGAAAAATTGAGGGAACTGGCCAGGCAGGGCGAGCAGCTCGGAAATAAATCTTTCCGCGTCACGCTCGAGCCGGAATTTGGCGCGCGCGACCCCGAGCCCGAAAATCTCGTGCTGATCCCCATGGTTTCCGGGCGCGGCGCGCAACTCGGCTGCCTTTGCCTGAGCGGCTCAATGCTGCCCGCGCAAACAAGCGACGAATTCGACCTCTCCGAAATCGTGAAGCTCGAAGTCCTAGCGTCCGACCTCGCCGTCACGATCGAAAATTCGCGCCTGCATCATCAATTGGTTCGCTCGGAAAAATTGGCCGCACTCGGACAGCTCGTCGCCGGCGTCGCGCACGAATTGAACAACCCGCTCACTGGCATCATGGGCTACGCCGATTTACTCGGCGAGGAAGTGGAAGGCGAAAAACTGACCAAGCGCGTGCAGAAACTCGGCTCCGAAGCCCGCCGCATGAAGCGCATCGTGGACGGCCTGCTGCGTTTCGCGCGCCAGAATAATCCCGCCGCGCGCGCCGCTGATTTCGAAGCCGCGCTGCACGACGTGATCCAGCTGCGCGAATTCCACATCCGCAAGCTCGGTATCAATATGGACGTCCACGTCGAGCCGGACTTGCCGCGCCTCTCGATCGGTGAAGACGAACTCAAGCAAGTGCTGCTGAACATTCTGAATAACGCGATTGATGCCGTGGAAGAAAGCGCGCAACGCTCCATCTTCATCGCCGCCACGCGCCACGGCGACCGCATCTACGTCCGCTTCGAAGATTCCGGCCCCGGCTTCAGCGAAGTCAATCGCGCCTTCGACCCCTTCTTCACAACGAAGCCGGTAGGCAAAGGCACCGGCCTCGGCCTAAGCATCTGCTACGGAATCATGCAAGAAGCCGGCGGCGAAATCGTAGTAGGCAACAAACGCCCCTACGGCGCCAGCGTAGCCCTAGAATTCCCCGCCACAGTAGCAGAGCCCGCCGCAATCCTAACCGCGTAACGCACACGTCAGCACTCGTCGAAACGTGTTTTTCTCGCTGAGGTAGGGGCGCTGCTTGTGAATCGCGCTACAGCGCGATTCATCCTGAGATTCGGCAGCGCCGAATCGAAGGGCTGCGCCCGGTTTGGACTAACATTCGCCGAAACTCGTTCGGGATTGCGAGCTGCTAATTCTTAAGCGGCTGCGGACTTGTTGGTTGGTCGCGGAGTTTGTTGCTTCAGCGCATACGACCGATACAGCGTATCGCGCTGCGCCGGCATGTAACCGGCATCGGAAATAATCCGGCGAAGCTCTTCTTCATTCGTGCGATTGCGCACGCCCGCGGCATACACCACATTCTCTTCAATCAAAATGCTGCCCACGTCATCCGCGCCAAACTGCAATCCCACCTGGCAAATCTTGATCCCCGGCGTCAGCCAGCTCGACTGAATGTGATCGATATTATCGAGATACAGCCGGCTGATCGCCAGCGTCTTCAAATAATCAAACGCGGTCGCTTCGGGAATTTTCTTCCCCAGCGGCGTATTTTCCGGCGCGAAAATCCAGGGAATAAACGCGGTAAACCCGCCGGTGTCTTCCTGAATCCGCCGAATCGTCTCCAGATGGTTCACGCGATGGCGATATTCCTCGCCGCAGCCGAACATCATCGTCGCGGTCGTGCGCATGCCCAGCCCGTGCGCCACGCGGTGCATATCCACCCACTCGTCCGACCTGCATTTCAATCGCGAAATCTTCGCGCGAATCTCGTCGTCCAGAATTTCCGCGCCACCGCCGGGAATCGAATCGAGCCCCGCATCGCGCAACCGCGCAATCGTATCGCGCACCGATAGCCCCGAAACCTCGGCAATGCAGCCGATCTCCGGCGCCGAAAAGCAGTGCAGATGCACCTGCGGATATTTCTGCTTCAGCGAACGCAGCATGTTTTCGTAAAACTCGATCCGCAAATCCGGATGCAACCCGCCTTGCATCAGCACGCCGGTGCCGCCCAGCTCCAGCATCTCTTCGATTTTTTCGTAGATGGATTCCAGCGGGAGGATATAACCATCTTTCGCGCCGAGCGGCCGGTAAAACGCGCAGAACGAGCAATACTCCGTGCAGAAATTCGTGTAATTGATGTTGCGGTCAATCTGGTAGGTAGCGACGCGCGGGTCGGTCTTCTTGCGCCGCACTTCGTTTGCAGCCATGCCGATGCCGATCAAATCATCGGAATTGAAAAGGTCGAGCGCTTCTTGCTGTGTGATCCCCATCGCTGGCTTCTTCTCCGGCGTTGCTCACGTCAAGTATACAGGATCGCCGGCCCGAACGATGCCCTCGCGCAGCACCGCGCCATAAACGCCCATGCAGCGGTCGTGCTGGTGCGTCACCTTCTCCAGCACGATCGGCGACGGCGCGGCAGTGTCCGGGTCCAACGTGATCATCACGCAGCGCTCATCTTTCTTGACGAACTGCACCGTCACTTTCTCTCCGATCCGCACCGCGCGGCCCACCAATTGATCCTCAAAAAACGGCTCGTCGCGCTCCCAGCGCACATAAAAATTCGCCCGAAAACGCCGCGAATCAAGCTCCATGCCGCATTCTTCCGAAAGCGCGCGGATCGTCGCGAACCCGATCGCCGAAACCGGCGCCGCATCCATCATCGAGCGCTCCGAAAAACGCAAACGCAACGGACGCCCATATCGCTCCGCGAGAAATTGAGTGAAGCTCTCATCGCCCACCTTGAAGTTCTCTCCCTCCGAAGTGATCACTTCGGTGGCATAGCGCTCCACGCCCGGATTTTCCTCTTCCAGCGGCGGCGGATCCAGAAAGCGCGGCTGAAAAAGCAGCCAGTCATGCGCCTGCCGCGCCGTCATCCAGGGAAATCGCGATTTATTGTTTTCGTCCACGAACGCGTGCACGCGGTCGCCAATTAATCCGGCAAACGTGACGCGTGCGGCGCCAAGTTCTTCGCCCGCCATGCTTTTTACGGGATAGCGCCGCAGCGAGGCGAGAGTTCCGATGCGTTCCGGTTCCAAATGCTCAGGCTCCGCGGCGAGCGGTGGAGGATGCAGTGGTGGATGTGACCGGGGCTTCGCGAGTCACGGCAAATTCCAAAGGACGCGCGCGAGGAATCAATCCGGCAGCAGCGGCTTTCTCGTAATAAAGATTCAACCCTTCGAGGTATTCCGGTTCGAGGCCGAAGTGAATATTGTCGAGCAGATAGTGTTTCAAAGCGCGCGGCGGCATATCCAACTTGATGGAAGCAGCTTCCGCGATGTCGCGCACGCGTTCCAGCCCATATTCCTTCGACGCCTGAAAATCCGCCACCACTTCCGGCGTCATCAATTCGCGCCGCCCCGCCCAAATCGCCAGCACGCACGGCTTCCCCGTCATCTCGCGCCACTGGTAGGCCACGTCGTAAACAAAAATCGTCTCGAATCCCGGCACTGGCATATCTTCCGGATCGCCCTTGCAGCAATCTCCGCCGCTAGCAACTTTCACCGAGAGCGCTTCCATCTTCAGCGCGATGCGCAGCGCGGGATCGCCGATCACCAAAGCGGCGTCCGCGTCCTTCAGCATTTCGCCCGCGTCCGGCACGGCCTGCACATACTCCGGACGAATTCCCCAATGCCCCTCTGCCAGAATCTGCACCAGCGCCTGCGAAGCGCGCGAACTTAAATCCAGCGCGATACGCTTAGCCAGATGAATCGGCTTCTTAGCCACCACCAAAATGCTGCGCACCTCGCCCTTGGCCGCCACCGCCATTCCCGGCAAGGCCACCACATTTTCAATCCGCTGATATTCGATCGAAGGAATAATCGCCACGTCCACGTCGCCCGCGCGCAAAGCGTCCGCGCACTTTGACGGCACCGTAAACGACAAATCGTACTTCCCGGCCAGCGGCCCGTCCGTAAATCCCCACACCAAGGGCGCCGTATTCAAATACTCCACAATCGATATGCGCAATTTGCTCATCAATCGGCTCACCACGCCTCATCGCCAAATATAACACACGGACGAAGCCGCGCTGGCACGCCCAAACGACGCATAACCAACAGCAGCTGTAACGCGGGTTTTCTCTGCGAACTCTGCGGTAGTTTCTGTCCGTTGTGCGATCACTCAAAACGCGCCACGAACCGCGCTTCCATTTTCTCTTTTCACTTTTCTATTTTCCATCGCCGTCAAATTGCACAATCTTATCTTCCGTCGGAATCTCCATCTCATGCTTCACCGCCGTATGCGATTCCCCCGGCTTCCAGGTCTCGCCCTTCCCCAGCACCTCAAACGACGCAAACGAATACGGCAACCCCTCCGACCCCAACTCCGAATTCGCGTCACAAATCTGAAAATGCAAATGCGGCTCCGAGGAATTTCCGGTGTTCCCCAAAAGCCCCAGCACCTGCCCGCGCAGCACCTTGTCTCCCACCTTCACGCGCACCGATCCAGGCTGCATATGCGCATAAAACGCATACAGCCCGTCGCCGATTTCCATGATCACGTGATTTCCGCCAATCGTTTCCAGCGACAGCGGCACCGCCAGCGATTTTGCCCCCGGAGTATTTTGCGGCAGTCCATCCTTTACCTGCGTCACCACGCCATCCGCCACCGCATGAATCTCCGCTCCGTAGGCCCGGTAATTTTTGTTGTCGCTGGGATCGCCCGTATAAGTCCTGCCGTCCGCGTTCAGCTGCACCCAATCAATCGCGAAGCGCTGCGAAATATAAGCATGCCCATTGATCGGAATCAGCGCGCGGCGGTGCAACGAAGTGTTCGACGGCCCGTTCGCCGCCACCCAATCCGACCCGGTCAATGGCGGCGAAATCACCACCACCGGATTCTTATTTACACTCGTCGGCAGCGTAACCACCGAATACGCTTCCGGATAATCGCCGATCTTCACGCTGATGCGATGCGTGATCGCAGCCGGCACATCTTCGAGCTTGTCGAACGTCACCCACATGAAAACCGAGCCAGACTCTCCCGGCGCGAGTTTCGCGGTCTTTTCCGCGCCCGGAAGCCCCGGATGCGAAAACATGCCGGCCAATTCGCTGCCCGAGAAACTTGCCAAAGTTTTTTGCGATGCGTCGCCCGGCAAGACATCAATGCGCGTGAACGCATAGTCCCACCGGTCCATGTTCGCGATATGCAATTCATAAACGAGATGCCACTTACCGTCCGCCTTGAAAGCGACCGGCGAAGTCGGCACCACCATATCGAAAAGCGGCGCGATCGGTTTCGGCGTGTGCTGCGCCGGAGCCGGCGTCTGCGCGGCAATAGCGGGCGTCGCGGTCGAAGGCGCCGCGGCCTCTGGCGCCCCGCTTGCTTCTGCGCTGCGTTCAAAGTCCAGCGGCTGCGCCGACACGCCCGTCTGCGTCCACGTTCCTGAAATTTTGCCGCCATCCTTATTCAGTTTGCCTTCGTACACTCCGCCAACGCGCGGCACCTCAAACCGCACCGCGTTGCCCTTCACCGTCACTTCGCTCAAAGCCAGCACCGCATGCTGGTCCACGCTATTCAAAGTCCCGCCCAAAGCCCCGTCTGTCGCTTGCGTAATCGTAACGATCAAACGCAAACGCCCGCCCAACGCTCCCGTCCATGTTCCGGCAATCCCATTTTCCCCGCCGCCAGTCTGCGCCGCAGCGACCGACGCCACGCCCGCCGTCGCGATAATCGCAATCGTCGCCATCACCAAAGACGCACATACTGCCAACCTCGAAATCCGCTTCGTCCGCATCGCTCTCCTCACGACTATCCCCTCACGTTTCCCGCGCCCATTCACGCCGCAACGCAATTTCTCTGTGCCCTCATCTTTGCCCTTCTCTGTGAACTCTGTGTTTCAATCCTTCGCCGTTGATATCTTCCATGCCAGCGCATGTTTTCCATTCACGCGCGACATCTACTTTCCAAGTGCTGGCCGCGACAATCCGTCCGGGATTCGCACACACGGCATCCTGATCTCGTAGTGTTTCGTGTTGCTCATGCGCGCAATCGTTCCTTTCGGTCCAACCGCCCAGCCCTCGAAATAGCCCACGACAACTAGCGCGTTGAGCTCGAGAGCGTCCGTGTGCTGCCAATGAACTCCGCCATCCTCGCTGACATCCTCGCCGTTCGGACCGACTGCAGCCAGCGTCACACCGTCTACCCATGACACTGCGGAACGATATCCGCCGGGTTGCTGCGCCGCGAGCGTCCAGCTTTTCCCGCCGTCCCGCGAATAGGCAGCCACGCGATCCGGCCGGTTCGGATCTTTGTAGTCTCCGCCAACCACAACCGCGTCATCGCCGTGAAGCGCGACGGAAAAAATTCCGGACGATGCATTGCCATGAGCGATCGGCGTTTCCGCCACAGTCCACGACTTTCCGTGATCGGAAGAACGAAACACTCGCGCCGCAGGCCCGCCGGTAACGAAAGTGATCTCCGAACCGCCAAACACGAGGCAGGTTCCGCTAGCCGCGAACGCGCCCTCATTGGGCAGCGCCGCCGGCATGCTGCCGCGCGGCAATTCCTTCCAGTGTTCGCCATCCGTCGTCGCAAGAAGCAAAAATTTTCCGTCCACCGGATCGCTCAGCGCCAGGCACTCCGCCGAGGAACGGTCGCAAGCCAAAGCGTCCAGAAAAACTTCCTTGCGCTGCCCCGTGTATTCCAGTTTCCAAGTCGCCCCGCCATCCGTCGTTTCGTATATCCGCGATTTATCGCCTTCGCCGCTGGACATCACGTAGGCCTGCTGCGCGTCAAACGCCTGAATGCCGCGAAAATCCAGCGTCTCGCCGCCCGCCACATGCAATTGCTTCCAGGTTTTGCCTTCGTCCTTCGATTGCAAAATCACGCCGTTCGATCCGGAAGCCCAAATCACCGGCACGTCGGAATGCTGCGGTACCGCATACTCGCCGACAGACACCGCGCGTAAATTCGTATCCACCCCGCTGGTCTGCACGACCCACCAAGGCCCCTTCGTGGCGGCAGCGCACACAAAGAGCGTCGCCATCAGCACCAACAGAAATAAAGTGAAGTACCGCGCAGGGGCGCGTCGCACACCGCGCATTCTAGCAGCACTTTTGGATGTCTGAGGAATCTACAGGGAATAACAACGTTCCGCACGTATTCAAATTCAAGATGCCTTTGTAGCAGCGGTCTTCAGACCGCCATCAATTGTCGCGGCAACACCGATGGCGCACTAAAGTGCGCCGCTACAAAACCACGATATCGGGCGTTTCTCGAAGGACAGCCGCATGAGGGTCGCGGATGCCTAATCTGACTGCGCGCGGCTCAATTCTCCGGCAACACCGGCAGCACCGCCGTGCTCACGGTCGCCGGATCATCGCGCAACTTAATATACAAAAGCGTCCCATTCGGCCGCGGCACGCTCAGCGTGCTGTCCACAAATCCCAACGGCACCGAAATCGTATGCGTGAACTGCGCGCTCGACGCCACCGAATCAATCAAAAATAAATTCGTCCCGCTCAAGACGCACTGCTTATCCGGGCTATCCGGGCAGCGAATTTCCTTCAGCGAAGGCAAACGCACCAGGTTCACCAAGAGCTGCCAATCTCCCTTGGCGCCGTCCGCGTCCACCGGACGAAATTGCAATGGCCCAAACGCCGAAGGCCCAAAACTCTTCAGCGGATCGAGTACGGCCAGCACGCTCTGCGAATCCTGCAGGATCAGGTTGCCGTCCGCCACGCTCAATAGCACGTCAAACGATCCGTCCGTGGTCGCCACCTCAATCTTTTCCGTGCGCGGAAATTTGTCCGGCACTTCAGTCTTCACAAAAAACGATAAGCGTCCGTCGAGCGGCAATTCGTCCTGGTTCCCCAGCCGAATCGCCGACGCCACCGGCCCAGCCTGCACGCTTTTGCTCACCAAAGTCACCTTCGGCCGCGGCGCTTCCACGGTGGTCTGCAAATCCAGCACGCGCCCATCCTTCAATGCCACATGCGCTTCCACTTTTTCGTCCGGCTGCAGATTCATCGCCGCCGCGCTCGCCGGCACCGCCAACCCCAATTCATCCTTCTCTTTCACCCGCGATAATTTCGCAGGGACAAAATGAACGCCGTTCATCTCAAAGCTGGCCACTTCATCCAATCGCGTCCCATCCAACACGCCCTGCTTGTCTCCCGCATTGATCGTGAAATGATCCAGGTGCGCCGCCTCCGAATAGGAAAGCAGCGGCAGCACGTCCGGCGCGCTCAGCCCGAATTGTTTGATCGCGACGGTTACCGGCCCCGCGGCCTGGTCCTTCAGCGGCACTTTCACGTCCAATTCGTCCGGCTTCGATAATTTCCAGGTCGCTTTCAAATCCTTGCCCGCATGATCCTTCACCGTCAACTTATCCACGCAAGCCGCGCACTCCGACGTCAGATGCAGCACGTCCTCGCGTCCCACAATCAAAGCTTCCTGCTCCGTCGCCGGCACCGTCCATTTCTCCGTGTGCGCCGAGCGCAATAAAAATCGTGGCCCATCGAACGCTTCAAATCCCCAATGCCCCCGCAGCGTTCCGGTAACGTCCGGCCCCAGCTTCCCGGCCTGTAGCGCGTGCGCATCAATTAAGAATCCGCCGCGCGCCGCGTCTGCCCTCGCCGGCAAATCCAGATGGCCGCCGGCCTTATCCTCCACATGCAGCACAAAGTCATGCGCGATGTTCGTCGAAAAAACCAACGGCGCGCCTTCCGTCGGCAGCACCAGCGGCGTTTTCTCCAGGCACAAAATCTGTTTCGCATCCACGGGACGCAGCGGCGGCAATTGCGCCGCCTCCACCGCCGGCAGCCCGACGACGATCACCGATTTCGGATTGCGAAACGACGGCGGATTATTCAGCTTCAAATTCAGCTGATCGTTTTTCGGCAGCGCCAGCGCCGGAATATATTGATACTCCGCCGTGCGAATGTTGTTCAGGATTCGCGCCATATCCACCACCGCGCCCACGTACGCGCTGTAATACCCTCCGCCCGCCAGCGGCGCCGTGCTCGCCGTGCCAATCAAATCCGAAGAAGGCCCGGAAGTCAGCGCCGTCACCATCGTCTGGCTGTGCGCATCGTCCAAAATCAATTGATCGGTGTCGCGCGTCAGGCACGGAGCCTGCTGCTCGGTGGGCTTATCGAAACATTGCGAGTCGAGCTTGATGCTCAGCGAGCGCGCCAGCATCAACGAACGCTCGTGCAATTCCGTCGGATCGGTGTCCGAAGTTTCTTTCACGTCGTCCAAATACGTTTCCAGCCGCGAACGGTCCAGGCTCGCCTGATTCAAATCCTGCGACGCCCGCACAAATGCGCCCGGCCTTCCGCGTACCGCATTGCGCAACGTGCTGAAATCTCCGCCCGTCTCCGGCGCCAAAAAAAGCAGCGCCTGCTGCGCGTCCTGCGGCACCGTCACCACGATGCCTTCCTCGCGCGCCTGCTTCGTCCAGGTTTCCACACGAGTGAACCAAGCTTCCGGCGGCGGATTCGTGGACCCGCGCAAAAACGCCACCACTAGCAAATAGCGCACCGATTGCGATTCCGGCAAATCCGGGTGAATCCACAATCGATCACCCGGCTGCAAATTCGCCGTGCGCGAAATCGGCAAAGTCTTCGTCCCGCGCGTCACGCGCATATCAATCGGCGGCCCCGCCAGATCAAACGCCGCGCTATCCGCCCGCAAAATCCCGCTGCCCAAAAGCAGCAACGCCAACAACACGATGAACAGCACGAGCGTGCCGTACCGGGCCAAAAACCCGCGAATATTCCGATGGCCGATCTTCTTTTCCAACATTGTTCTCCCCATTCGCAGCATTAAGAATTACAAAAGTCACCGCCTACGCCGAATCGCGGCGCGCGGCGCAAAAGAGAAAGCGTCACCACGCCCGCCAATTGAAAATCATATTTTGATCAATAGATAAAATACCACGCACCGCAGCCCAACGATGGTTGGATGCACCCAGTTTCCTGAACGCAACTCTGGCGGTATCGGAAACTTGTGGTGTTGCGCAGGGTCAGCGAACCCGGTAATCGCGCGAATAGTAGCGCCGGCGTCTCGCCGGCTCTTCGTCTGTCGCGCGACTCTATTGCTTCGTACGGCGCATCGAACTCAAAGCTGGCGGGTTGAAAGCCGCGCACGTGTTGCGCACTGCAGACCTATGCGCATTCAAAACTACGCGGCAACAGCTGGGGAGTAACAAGAAAACTTAGCCCCACATCCAGGGCTAAGTCAACGACGCAAACGCGCATACCTCCAAAACTCCCAGTTCAACGGCTTTGTGCCAAAATAGCTGCGTGCACCGTCCAATCATAGCTTTGCTCCTGCTCATCGCGCCCGTGATCACGAGCGGGCTTGGATCACGCGCGACTTTTGCCACCTCTGCGGATGAGAATACCGGCGTCATAAAAGGTACCGCTCACTATCAAGACGGTAGTGTTGTCAGTGGCGCGACAGTGTACGCGCAACCGCTGGGACGACCAATGGAAATGATCGTTCCTCACGCACAGACAGACGAACAAGGCCATTTCACAATTTCTCATCTGTGGCTTACGAAATACGCAGTGAACTCTGCGAAAGCGGAAGAAGGCTACCCTGACAACTCCCTTCAGTTCTATAGTGACGGTAAATTCGAAACCGTAATGTTGACTCCTCGACGTCCCGTGGCTGAGATTAGCGTTCGCCTTGGTCCCAAAGCCGGAATATTCATCGGGACGGTTTCTGATGCGGTCACCGGCGCACCGCTAAGTCCGTGCGTTGAGCTCCGACGAGCGTCGAAGCCCGACAATTTCTTGTCGGGCAGCGGCTTGATCAAACCGGAGTACCGTCTTCTGCTGCCTTCGGAAATCGGCGTGTACATGAAAATCTGGCTGGACGGCTATAAATTCTGGTATTACCCGGGCACCGAGAAGAAATCAGAAAGTAAGCCCGCGCGCCTCGCACCCGGAGAGGTGCAAATTCTCGATATTCGAATGCAACCCGGCAAGAACTCCGCCGAGGGGACGTGCGGGCCACCATTCGGCAGCAACATCAATCGCTGAGGATTAGTTCACTTCGACCACGGCGGCACGACCCCAGTCATCCGCGCATACGCCACCAGCTGTCCCATATGTTCGTTGGCGTGAATAATGATGCGCAAATAAATCCCGTCCACCGTCGCATCGCGATCCGCGATGTGCACTTTCCTCTGCAGGTCCTGCGGCGTTTCCGCCAGATGCGCTTTCTGCACCGCCTCCAGCGAACGCTTCAGCCACGCAATCACAGCAGCTTTTGACGTCGTCTTCTCCACCTCATCCGTCAAATCCGCCGGCATCTTCGGACCCGTAAAGCTCAGCAGGTAATAGTTCGCGTCCACAATATGCATGTACACTTCCGCGGTCGAACGAACTCCCGGCGCCGGCCGCCACAAAAATTTATCCGCAGGCGTAGCCTCGGCCAGCGCGATCAATTGGCTCGAAACGTGCCGCCACTCCCCATCGTAACCCTGCCAAATTCCTTCTGGCGCCGTTTGCGCCAGCACGGTCCGCGCACACAACAAAACCAGCAGCAAAACCACCTTTTTCATGTTTCGCTTCCTTTCGCGCCACAGCGCTTGAAAATGCGTACGGACGGTCCTCAAGTGTGCGCAGGAAGTACATTCTATATTAGTTACAGCTGCCGCGCGCCCAGTGCGTCCTGACTTATAATCCGCAAGAATGCCTCCTGCTCCCGACGACGACGCCTTCGCCGAGGAATTCGAACGCGGCCTCCTGGAAATGGAAGACAACTGGTACCTGCGCCAGGAAAATATTCTGCCGCTCGAAACCGCGTGGAATGAAGGCAGGTTCTACGGCCTCTTGCTGAAAGGCAACCAGCCGTTCACGCCATTTCAACGTTTAGGAATTTTTGTGACTGGCCTGCAAACGGTCGGGGTCGCTTCCATGTTCTTCTACTTCGATTCGCTGTCCCGCCAGATCGGCCCTTCGCTCAAGATGGTTAACGATCGGCTGCCGAACATCCCACTCTTCTCGCTGCCATTTTTTCTGTTGAAAATTGCGCTCGGACTGCGCATGTGCTGGGTCGCGCTCAAGCGCTCCCCCCGGCATGAACTCGAAGCGGAATAGACGCGATTATTCCGCTCTGACGCCCGCGCCTCACGTTATCAGTTGCCGATCTTGCCCCGAATCACCACTACCGACGCCGCCGGCAAATCATACAAAGTATCCGGCGCGGCGGTTGCCTCCGAATGTTTGATCGGCCCGTCCGGATCGGCATAGCCTTTCGTATTCACCACCACCGGCCGCTCCCCCGCATGCTCGTCATGCGCCATAAAACGCGTCTCCGCCGGCCACCAGCGATACTGCTCCCGCCCAAAAGCCGAAATCGTCACCGCGCCCGCAAACGATTTCGCCGCACCACTCGCATCATCCTTGAACGCTATGCGCACCTTGTGCGCATTGTGCTGATCGCGATTCACAATCATCAGCGACCAATCCCCATCCGGACGCTTCAGCGCATAAGCCGTCACCAGCTCATGTCCCGCGCCATCTTCCACGTCGCTCTTCGCCGAAAACACCTCGTGCTCGCCGCTACCGGGCTGCGCCCACTCCAGATTGATCAATTGCGCCACAAAAAATTGCGCCAGCGGCTGCTGGATCTGGTAACTCGCGTCCACCGTGAACATCGCAAACGTCCCCGGCGAATCGTCGCAGCCATGCTCCATCTGCAGCGGCAAATAATGGAAATAATAAACGCCATTCCCGCCCGCATTCAAAAACGATCCGATGTAATCCGCCAGCCACAATCCCGAAAACAAATCCATGTACGTTTCGCTCGCGGCAGAAGAAAGATTCCCCTCGGTCGCAAACATCGGAATATTCGCCGGCACGCCATCGTCGCGCCACACCTGCATAATGTGGCTCATCAGTTCCGGCTCGTCGTACAAACTGCCCCACGGAATCCTGCAAGGATCAAAAGGATAATGTTCGAAAGAAAAAAACGCCAAATCGCCCCGCCGCCCATGCTGCCGCAAATAATCCAGAAAACGCGCGGTCCAGGAAACTTTGCCATTCGCGTCCGGCCACACCTCGATATCCTTATTCACACCCTGAAACGAAGGCCCGCCAAGCTTCAGCGCCGGATTCACGCGATGTAGCGCGGTAGCCCATTGCACGTAAAGCGCCGCGTAATCTTCCGGCAACATGTACTGCCCATCCGCTTCTTCGCCCATTTCGATATACGAAACCGGATAGCCGCGCTTCCCCAGATACGCGACTTCCGCCGCGGCATTGTCCGGCGTGTCATACAGCAGCGCCACCGGAATCATCGCCGGCAGCCCGCGCGTCACTCCGCTCGTGAAAAATAAATCGAATCCCACCTGCGCCTGTTTCGTCGAACGCAAATCGGCAGGCTCGTGCCAGGGATCCACCGACGAACAATACGTAGTCGTTTGCTCCTGGTCCGGCGTGTGCCGCACCACGTCGTGAAGTTCGCCATCCGCCGTGGTCGTCCCGATGTAAAGCTCGTAAATCGCATATCCCGCGCAATTCCGCGGATCGCTCGAACCGTGCGTATCGCAAGTGTTCGACGACTCTGTCATCCACACGCGCAAAAATCGCACCGGCATCGCGCTGGCCGCCAGCCGAATCGTAGCCGTACCGCCGCGCCCGTCCGCCACACTGCCGCCGGGAAACGTCTGCCAAATCCCTTTCGTCGGCAAGTGAATCGGATCGTCGCCCGTCCAGTACTGCACCAGATACTGCGTCGCATACGGCGCGGCCCACGCGATGCGAATGCTGTCAATCAATTGCACCTGCGCCAGATCAATCACCACCCACTGCGGATGCAACGCATCGCTCTCGCCGGTAAACCCGTGCGTCAGATACGGATTGCTTTTCCAATAGCTCTCGGCGTCTCCATCCGTCAGCCGCGAATATCCGGAATTGTCCGTGCCGTCATTGCGCGTGAATCCCCGGTGCGGCAACGCATATCCATACGAATAACGCAAAAATTCCGTGGGATTCGCCGAACCGGTGAAATAACCTTTGCCGCTTGCATCGCTCCAGGTTCCCTGCGGATTCCAATGCCACGCCTCCACCGCCAGTTCCGTATTCTGCCGAAAACTCACCGGCTGCCAACCAGCGCTCAGCACGCGATCGAGGCTCGGCTGCGCCAACCCGTGGTCAATCGCCTCTGCCGGGATGCGATCCACACCCGCGCCCAGAGTCTGATTCGGCGCAAAATGATTCGTCGCGTGCGCAGGTGTGATATCCACCTGAATCGTCTGCGCACCGGCAGGCCAGCACAAAAGAAAAAAAGCAAAAACGATCGCGAACCGGGCTTGTGACTGGAACGGAGCAGTCTTCAAGGCGAGTCTCCTGGCTGTTTATGGAAAAGCCGCACGGCAGTCTACATCGAAAATCCTCAGTCGGTGCATAACCGGCTTCGCGCACTCCCGCATTGCCCGCGCGCCCATGCAGATGTATTATCCGCCCGTCGCGGCGCTCGAACCCCCGCGCCCAATCAACGCCACATTAAAATGTCCGCACGCCACACAGACACACCACCAGCGAGCGCCTCATGCTAGGCCCCTTCGCCGCCACCGTAGTCTTCATCGCCTGGGTGTGCCTCACCGTGATCGCGTTCTTGCTCATCAATTTTCTGTGGCCCGCCGACCAACGCACCGGCCACAACGAAATCGTCGGCTGGCAACTAAGCGTCATCGGCACCACCTACGCGGTGATCCTCGGTTTCATGCTCTTCAACGTCTGGGACAATTTCCGCACCGCCGACCTCAACGCCGACCAGGAAGCCAACGCCCTCGTAAATCTCTACCGGCTCTCCGAAGGACTTCCCGACCCCACCAAAGCCAGCATTCAACGCGACGCCCGCGAGTATGCGCAAATCATGATCCAGGAAGAATGGCCGGATATGGCCCATCGCACCCTCAGCGCAGCGGGCACCGCAGTCACTCAAGAATTGTGGGAAACAGTAGTGACGGCCGGTAAAGATCCCGCAGTGCAAGGCCCCGACTTCACCCAGGCGCTCTCAGAACTTTCCACCATGACCCAACACCGCCGCGTCCGACACCTCGAGAGCCAGTTCCGCCTACCAGGCCTTTTGTGGACGGTACTTCTCGCCGGCGGCTTAATCACTCTGATTTCGTCCTGTCTTCTTTCCGCCGAAAACTTGCGCCTGCACTTCGTCCTGGTAATCTGCATGTCCCTGGTGCTAGGAATCACCCTGCTAGCCATCGCCGAAGTGGACCAGCCCTTCCGCGGCGCCGTCCGCGTCCAACCCCACGGCTTCCGTCTAGCCCTAGAAACCTTCGACCGCCTCTCGCACGCAGACCAGCAGCAGGAATCGCCCCAGCACTAGCACGAGGTTTCCCGACGCGCTCCCGTCCCCGCAAAATCGCTAGCTCGCTCCGACGCTGACACCCGGGTTATGGATGAGGCACTCATGGTTGAATTGGCTCAGACCGAATTGGACCTGGGTATGGAAAGGGTGGTAGCTCGACAGTTTGTACACGTCTATCTGTGCCAATTCTTGTCAAATAAGATTTCTCCGCATTCGTAAGGGGCTCATCAGCAAAACCAATTGCAACGGTTTGCCGCCCACCGGACAGATTTGTGATCACCCGAGAATAATTGGTGACGAATGTAGGAAAATCACGGCCTTGATGCCGCGGCATCGCATCCTCCATTAGCACCGAGGTCCTGAACTCTTCCACCTCCTGCCATGTGACATCCTTCCTGAAGTAAATCACTGCCGCGAAACCATCTGTTTTGACGGCAGCGGTCTGTCGCGGACGCATCCATGGAACTTGATCCTCGAATCTGAGAATTCTCATTGCGACTCCGAAGCTCACCACCGAGAGGAGCGCAGCGGCCACCAACCCGCATCCGAACCATCGAGTACGCCAATAAATCAGCGGCAGCACTGCGAGACCCCAAAGGCCAATCGCTCTCCAAAATACGTACAAGTAGATGTATTCAGCGGCATCGCCTGAACCGCTTGTAGCGGCGTGCCTCGCGCTCAGAAGACCCAGCGTGATGCCAGTGAAACAACCAGTAATCAACAATCCCAAGTTTAAGCGCCGCTGAGCGGCAGAGGTGGGCACATCGGAGGCAAAAAGAGACATCAGGACGACAGGTTAACCCAACAAAGTTTCGTCGCCCAAGCAGAAATTACTTCAGTCTGCATATGGAGCTACTGATAAATGCGTCGATCAGACAAACGAAGGCGTTGGACGGCAGATCTTCGCAGGGCACCTTATCAGAGTTGGCGTGTTTCAGTTTAGTGGCATCTGGCAGGCGATATTTCAATCCGTGCGTGGCGTGGCGCCAGCAAGCGCCAGAATCGCTCCGCCAAAAAGCAGCGTATCCGCAAAATAGTTGATCCCTTCAATCTGCATCGCGACGCTCGGGTCCCGCAGCGAAGCGATCAGGATCGGCCCATACACGCAGACGACCAGCAGCACAATCCAGCTACCGAGATAAGTAGCCGCCATCCGCGTCTTCTTATTCAGCAGCATGCCGGCCCCGGCAACCACCAGAATCGCGCCGGTCACATAACCAATGACCAAGCGCCCCGGAATCCACTCAGGCATCAGCTTCACCAGGGGAACTCCCGGGCGTGCCAAGGGGTGCAGAAAATGCTCAAAGCCGTAAAAGAGCGCGGCGATTCCAATCAACACGCGCCCAACCGTGATGAGCTTGCTTCCGACCCGTCCACGCATCGCGCTTCCCGCCAGCGCCCAGGCTCCCCCCGCGAAGCACGATTCGCGGAGCACCAACGTCCATCCAAATCTGTCTTTGGGGTTCGCGAGAGCTCCCGGAATGTCCAGCATCGCCACAAAAAGAAACCACATGATCCCCAGAAGCAAGCCGGACCAACGCACCTGAATTTTCGTTGCAATGCTCAAAGACCCAGCCAGCAGCGCCACACCGACGAAATACGCCCAAAACAATCGCCCCGGCATATACGCGGGCACCCCGTCCGCGACGAAATTCACCGCCACGACATGCAGCGCGCCGAACACCGCCAAAGGAATGGCGAAACACAAATTGCTCAACGCGACGAACTTGTCCAGGCCGCGCGCCTGCGCGATATCGGACCTGGCAGCCCACAGCGCAATAGCGAAGACCACGATGCCGGCAGCGCACATCGCAACCGCCGTGCGGTCAACTCCCAATAATGTCGCGAGAATAATTGTCTGCATTGTCGATCCTGAGAGTCGTAGGCTCGCGCACCCCATCGCACCCACGCCGCCCCGTTAATAACGCTTCAGACTGTACAACAACCACTAGGTGAGCACGCTTTTTTACGAAACCGGAGAGCCGAATCGCCAGATGAACGAAGCGCTCGGCAACTGGCCCAGCACCGTCCGCCGCAGCGACGCCATAACTTGACACATCCGCCACGACACACGTACGCTCACTTTATCCTCGATGTACCCCGACCAATACTTGGGATGGCTGGCGCTGGCGTTGACTCCCGGCCTCGGCGCGCGCATGGCCGGAAAACTCCTAACCTCGATGGGCAGCCCCGACCGCATTTTCAGCGCCTCGCTCACCGAACTGGAATCGCATCGCCTGCCTGCCGCCGTCGCGCAAGCCATCCACGCGCGCCAGCCGCTCAGCGCCGCCGCCAAGGAACTCGCCCAGGCGCAAGCCGCCGGAATCCGCCTGCTCACCTGGGACGAGCCCGAATACCCGCAGCGCCTGCGCCAGATTTACGACCCGCCGCCGCTGCTCTATGTCCGCGGAAATATTGAACTTCTGAATCGCCACCAAATTTCCATCGTCGGCTCGCGACGTCCGACCCCCTACGGGAATCAAATGGCGGAGCGCCTCGCCAGAGACTTGGCCGATCGCGGCCTGGTAATCGTCAGCGGCCTCGCGCGCGGCGTGGATTCCAGCGCGCACAAAGGCGCGCTCAGCTCGGCCTCCAGCGGCTCGACCATCGGCGTCCTCGGCTGCGGCATTGACGTCATTTATCCCAAGGAGAACAAAAAGATTTTCGCTGAAATGGAAAGCCGCGGCGCCATCATTTCCGAATTCCCCATGGGCACTTTCCCCGGCCCGCAGAATTTCCCGATTCGCAATCGCGTAATCGCCGGGATGGCTCTGGGCGTGGTCGTCGTCGAAGGCGCACAATATTCCGGTTCGCTCATCACCGCGCGCCTCGCGATGGAATTCGGCCGCGAAGTATTCGGCGTTCCAGGCAACGCCACGCAACCCACCAGCTTCGGGCCGAATCAACTCATCAAGCAGGGCGCGAAGCTCGTAACCGGCTGGGAAGACGTGATCGAGGAACTGCCCACAGCCGTGCGCGCCGAGCTTTTACCGGTGGAAACCGCCACCAGCGAGCAGCGCGCCATGCTCGTCGAGGAGAGTTTGGCTCCGGCCGAGCTAACCTTGTACAATCTTCTTACGCAAGACGACTCGCTCCATGTGGACGACTTGGTCGAACGCTCCGGCCTCACTTCCTCCGAAGTTCTGGCCGCCCTGTTCGACCTGGAGCTAAAAGGCGTCGTCCGCCAGTTGCCAGGGAAGCAATTCCTGAAAGTCCTGTTGTAAAGCCCCAGCCAATAGCAGCTAGGATGGGTAACGCGCCGCCGCACGGTGCGAAGCGGCGCAGAATGGATTTGGAATTTGTAGCGGCGCACTTCAGTGCGCCATTGTTGCCGCGGCAACCACCCATGGCGGTCTAAAGACCGCCGCTACAACACCCGGACGCTGTATTGCGACGTTGAATCCGTCGTACCGGCTATTAGCGCCCAGGCATCCGTTTCCTGCATCTAGGAATCCGGATGCACAAAATGTCTTGTATATAAGGATAAAGACTCCGCAATATAGTTGAAAGCATCCAATAACAGCGTGGGAGAACCAGAACAAGCATGGCAAGATCACTCGTAATCGTCGAATCGCCCGCTAAGGCGAAGACTATCAACAAATACCTGGGCCGCAACTACACGGTCAAGGCCTCCTACGGCCACGTGATGGACCTGCCCAAGAAGACCATCGGGATCCTTCTGCCCGGTGAAGAGAACGGCAAGAAAAAGAAGAAGCGCAAGACCAAGGGCAAAGCGGGAGCCAAAGCCGCTGAAACCAAGCCCGTAAAGCCGGTCGTCGTCACCGCCGACAACATCTTCGAGCCAACGTACGAAGTCATTCCCGGCAAACTCAAAGTCATCCACGACCTGCAGAAAGCCGCCCGCGGCGCCGAAGCCGTCTATCTGGCTGGCGACCCGGACCGCGAAGGCGAAGCCATCTGCGCGCACCTCGCCGAAATCCTCGGCAAACCCAAAAAGTACGCCGCGCTGATCGCCAAAGCCCAGGAAGCCCAGAACGGCGACTCGGAAAAGGACGACGAGAAAGCCAAGCCCGCCGCCAAGGCCAAAAAGGAAGAGCCGCCCGCAAACGGCGCGCCTCCCAAAATTTATCGCGTGATGTTCAACGAAATCACGCAAAAGGCCATCAAAGCCGCTTTCGAGAAGCCCACGCAAGTGGACGAGCACCTGGTAGACGCCCAGCAAGCTCGCCGCGTTCTCGATCGCATCGTCGGCTACAAAGTTTCGCCGCTGCTCTGGAACAAAGTCCGTCGCGGCCTATCCGCCGGACGCGTGCAAACCGTCGCGCTGCGCCTGATCGTCGAGCGCGAACAGGAAATCCGCGCCTTCATCCCCAAAGAATACTGGACCATCCACGCCATGCTGGATGCCGGTACGCCGCCCATCTTCGAAGCCAAGCTCAATAAGTTCAAAGGCGAAGACATCGAAGTGAATAATCAAGCCGACGCCGACAAAGTCGTCTCGGCCTTGCAGAAAGCCAAGTGGGTCGTCTCGTCTGTCGCGCAAAAGGAAAAGAAGCGCAATCCGCCGCCGCCGTTCACCACTTCCAAGCTCCAGCAGGCTGCCTACAATCGCCTGCGTTACACGGCGAAGCGCACCATGTCTCTCGCGCAGAAATTGTATGAAGGCGTCGAGCTGGGCCAGGAAGGTTCCGTCGCGCTGATCACTTACATGCGCACAGATTCCGTGCGTGTCTCGAATGACGCGCTCGATCAGGTCCGCGCTCTGATCCCCGAACGCTTCGGCGCAAGTTACCTGCCCGATAAGCCGAATTTCTACAAATCAAAGAAGGACGCGCAAGAAGCCCACGAAGCCGTCCGCCCCACCGAAGTGATGCGCGCGCCCGAAGACGTTCGCCCCTTTCTCGAAGACGATCTCTTCAAGCTCTATCAACTGATCTGGCAGCGCTTCGTAGCATCGCAAATGCTTCCCGCGATTTTCGATCAGACCACCATTGACATCAACGCGGGCGACTACACTTTCCGCGCCACGGGCTCCGTCCAGAAATTTGACGGCTACCTGCGCGTTTACCAAATGCCGGTAGCCAACGCCGATCGCGAAGACGACGAAAAGGACGACGAAGGCGAGGGCCGTTCGCTGCCGCAGGTGACCGAAGGCCAGTCGCTGCGCCTCGACCAGATCCGCCCCGACCAGCATTTCACCGAGCCGCCGCCGCGTTACAACGACGCCACTCTGGTAAAAGAACTGGAAGAAAAGGGCATCGGTCGCCCCTCCACCTACGCCGCGATCATTTCCACCATCGTCGAGCGCGAATACGTCACCAAAGACCAGGGCCGCTTCTCGCCCACCATGCTCGGTGAACGCGTCAGCATGCTCCTGGTGAAAAGCTTCGAGGATATTTTCGACGTCGGCTTCACCGCCCGTCTCGAAGAAGAGCTCGACGAAATCGAAGAAGGCAAACTTCCCTGGCGCCAGGCCGTCAAGGAATTCTGGGTGCCCTTCCTCGCCGACCTCGATAAGGCCGATGACGAGATGCTCTCCTACAAAGCGGGCATCCCCACCGGCCAGAAATGCGAAAAATGCGGCCAAGGCGAATTGCTCGAACGCATCTCGCGCCACGGATTTTTCCTCGGCTGTAGCCGCTATCCCGAGTGCGATTACATCAAGGATCTTTCGCCAGAACTTCCCGCCGACGGCGGCGAAGCCAAAATCGAATACTGCGACAATTGCGGCAAGGAAATGGTCATCAAGCGCGGCCGGTTCGGCGTCTTCCTAGCCTGCAAAGGCTATCCGGATTGCAAAACCACGCGGCGCCTCGTCAGCGGCACGCGCATCGCGCGCCAGCCGGACGTACCGCTCGATGAAAAATGCCCGCTCGACGACGCGCAGCTTCTTCGCCGCCAGGGGCGCTTCGGCGATTTCATCGGCTGCGCCAATTATCCGAAGTGCAAGTACACGCGCCCCATCACTCTCGGCATCAAATGCCCGAAGTGCAATGATGGCGAATTCGTGCGCCGCGGCATTTCCCGCGGCCGCGGCGCCGGACGCATTTTTTACGGCTGCAGCCGCTATCCCGATTGCGATTTCACCACGCCGCACGAACCCATCAACGAGCCGTGCCCGAAATGCGGCGCCCCGTTCATAGTCGAAAAACGCACCAAACAAGGCAATTTCCGCACCTGCATAAAAGAAGGCTGCGACTGGGAAATCGAAGCCCCAGCCGCAACAGAAGCAGGCGCCGCGCCGGAAGCGGGTGCCCCAAACTCCGGCGCCAACGCAAAGCCGCCAATCGGCGCGCCAGCAGCCAAGCCAGAATTCGTACACCCGCAAGAGGCAGCCACAGTAGGCTCCTCCTCAAAATCCTAATCCGCCTCGGCTAGTTCGACACATCTTCACGCTGAATTTCGTAGGGGCGAGTCTCAAACCCGCCCAGGCTCGTAGCGCCGGCGTCTCGCCGGCTCTTCGCAGCGGCCGCCAGTCAGCGCATCACGGGCTCCCCCAGCGCAGCGGATTCCGAACGAGGGTTCGTAGGGGCACGGCATGCCGTGCCCGGCTCTGCGTCTGCTACCAGCGCACCAACCCCTCAGGATCCCCCACCAAAACAACCTCATACTTATCCAGCATCGGCATCAGTACGTGTTCAAGCTCGCTCTTCCAAAGCTCCCCCTCATAAAATTTCGCCTTCATCGGCTCCCGCGAATCCATATCCGGAAACCCGCGCATAAAAAAGAAAGTATCCGCATCCTCCACCGAAACAAACGGCCCCAAAATCTTCATCCCAATCTCCGCATGCGCCGGAATGGACTTCGCGCGAAAAATCTCCAGAAATCGCGCCCGCATCCCCGGCTTCGTCTTATAAGTCCGCATCTCAATAATCATCGCCAAATCTCCGCCCGCAAACTCTTAACCACGTCGTGCCCAACCATCTCGAGGCATCCAACGAAAAGAGGGAAGGAACGAGCGCCAAAGAATACCCGACAGTGTAAGAATTCTTGCGGACCGCAGCTTCAAAGGCGGTGTGAAAATCCAAGAATCTTTGTGGGTCGTGGCTTCAGCCGCGACATAGAACCTCCACAAATCGAGAGCAGCTCGAGCCGCTGGAGGTCCGAGAATCCTTGTGGGTCGTGGCTTTAGCCACGACATAGAATGTCCACGAATCGAGAGCGGCTTCAGCCGCTGAAGTTCCCTCTCACTGACCGCGTCCGCACTCTTCAACCGCCTTCGCCGCAACCATCAATGCACAAAATTCAGCGCAATCGCCGGCGTAATCGTCATAGCCGTATTGTGCCCAATAGCAATCACCCGCGTCCCCAGCAGCACTCCCAAAGTAGACTTCCAGTTATATTCAATCGCCGGCGCAAACCCCACCGCATCGCTCGATCCCGAATTCAATTTCACGCTCGGCGGCGTTTCCCCCGCGTCATAACCGGTCACTCGCGTATCCCCCGTATGCCGGTAAGTAGCATCCAACGCCAAAACCCATTTCCGCGTCAAACTGTACTCCCAAGCCGCATCCACAAACGAAGACGCCCCCGGCTTCGCGTGTCCCTGAAATCCAGAAGTCGTCCCGTAAACGCTAGCTCCCTCCACCTTCGCGTAACTGGAAAGCGCCTGCGACACATTGAAACGCATTCGCAAAATCCGCCCGTTGCGCAACCAGAAATAAGTCTGGTTGTTCAACGCCACCGTAGTCGCATAGGCCCCGCCGCCGAATCCGTCGCTCAACCGCTCGCCCAATTTGTCGTATCGGCCCGTCGGCAAAGTCTCCTCCACGAAAATCGAAGTCGTCGGAAGCCAACTGCCCTCATGAAATTGCCGCAACCGGAACTGGCCCAGCACGCTCAGATCGCCGAGCCCGACCCCCGAACTGCTCAGCGCATCGTTCATCTTGTTGAACCCCGCAGTCGGAATCAGTCCCACCGTAAATCGGTTGAAGAGTCCGTACTCGATGTACGTCAGCGATCCAAACCCGTTCGAATGTGCCCCAATCACATCGTACAAATATGGCTCGACCAGAAAATGTCCCGGCGGCAAGGTCGCCGCCGAATTCGCCAGCATCGGCCCGGTCCACCACGCATCTCCAAGCGCCTCGCGATCCGCCGGCGAACCCGCCGAACTCTGCTGCGCCGCAGCAGTCGAACCGTCCGGCGCCGCGTCCGGCGCGGCGTCGGGCGCTGCTTCGCTCGAATCATCTTTCACCCGCGTGTCCAACGCGATCCAGTTCGCTTCCCAAGTCTTCCCGCCGTCATCCGAAAACGATTGCTCGAACCGGCACGAATTCGCCGTAATATCCGACCACGCATTGCGCACCAAAATCGTCCTGCCGTTAAACGGCTCCTGATCGTAAAACTCGCCGCGCCCGTCCTTGAATTCGCCGATCGTCGGCACGCCCAAAGTCCCCACTCGCACGTTCGCCGAATTCAAACTCCACTGATGCGCCTGCGGATCGTACAAACGCAAAGATAGCGCCTCGATGTGCCCCGCCGGCCCCGTAACATCCAGCTCCACCAAATTCGCCCGCCCGCCCCAAATTTTTCGCACCACGGACGTCCCGTCGTACTCCACCCAAGTCTTCGAGCCAGTCAAAGGATGCACCAGCCGCGACAAATGCGTCTTCCAGTCGCCAATCTCGAAATCGAAATCATGTTGCCCGTCGCGCAACGTCTCAGCCTGCCGCGGCGCAGCCGCCGATGCCGCCACACTCGACTGCGCCAGCCCCCGCAGCGGCTGCGCAATCAACACCACGCAAAGCGCCAAAAGATAAGTCTGCGTATTCCGAAGCCCGCTCATCTTCGCCTCTCCAGCCACTCCAAATTAATGGAAATCGTCCGCGCCGGTTATCCGCTTCTCGCGCGCTAACCAAAGCAGCCTCATTGCAGCCACCGCAAACGTGACCGCGGCGTCGGATCCATCACATCCAGCTCAGGTTCTCCCTGCAGCAAACCCGTCGCCATCAGCGACTGAACCGCGCGCTGCTCCTCCGGAGTAAAACTCGTCTCCAGCATCTGGTTGTCCTTCACTACGCCGAGCCAAACCAGAAAAGGCCCATCCGTCCGCACTGGCAGCTGCGGAAAATTATTTTTCGCATCCAGCGTCACCAGCACCCCCGCCTCACGCGCGCCGGCGGCACGGTAAGCCGCAAACGCCGGCTCCGCCGCTTTCGCAAACGCTTCGACGCTGTCCGGCTTCACCGTAAATATCTGCGCGACGATCACTCCCTGCACGCCGTTCGCCCCAGCCACCGGATCCACTGCCGGCAAAATCGAAATTTCGCGCTCCGGACTCAGCGGCCGCATCAGCATCACATTGTCAGAATCGTCGATCAGCGCGTTCACCCCTTGCCGGTGTTCTTTCCACAGCGGTCCGTAATAGAAAGCGGCATTCAGCACCGCCCGCGCGTCAAGCGTATGAAATCCGCGAATCCACGTGAAGCCGTTCGGCCTTTGCCTTTCCAGGAAGGAACCGGCCACAATGGCCCCCTGCTGCTCAAACGCCTCCGGAAAAAAAGTATCGAAGTCCAACGCGAAATGTTGCCTTTCTCCCGGCTTGATCGTGTAACGGCGAAACTCGTATACCTGAAAATCCTTCAAGTTCGCGCCAGGATCAATCGTGTACTGCTGCGTCGCGCGTTCGCTGGGCACAAATCCCAAACTGCACGCGGCGATAATCACCACCACTCCGGCTAAGGCTCGTTTGCGCATCGCTGTTCCTCCCGTAATTGCATCCATCGTCCGCGCAATACTCGCTCCGCCGCGCCGCGCTGCGAACTTCACTGATCCTTCCCCGACTCCTCTTTCACCCGCGTCTGTGTATTCACCCAATTCACTTCCCAGGTCTTCCCGCCATCCGCCGAAAAAGACTGTTCGTCGCGCGTCGAATCCGCCGTAAGCGTCGCGAAAACAAATCGCACCATAATCATTCGGCCGTTGTATGTTTCCTGATCGTAGAATTCGCCGCGTCCATCCTTGAACTCGCCATAAAGCGGCACACCCAAAGTTCCGCCCTTAGTGTTCGCAAAATTCAAACTCCACTGGTGCGCCACGGGGTCGTAAAGCCGCAACGACAGAAACTCCAGATGCCCCGAAGGTCCATCCGCCACGATTTCCGCCAGATTCGCGCGCCCGTCCCAGACCTTCCGCACCGTGACGGTACCGTCCAGGTCCGTCCAGGTCGTCGAACCGGTCAGCGGATGCTGCAACCGGTGCATGTGAATTTTCCAAGTCCCCAGCTGCCAATCGAAATCATGCGGCCCGTCATGCAACTGGCTCGTCCGAGTCGCTCCCGCCGCCTGTGAGTAGGCCGCCGCCGGTTGCAATAAGCATCCCAGCGCACCCAAAGCTCCCAGCAGAAAAGAAATTCCCCAACGCTGAAAAGAATTCATCCTCGTCTCCGCCTCAAATATTCTTGCGATAAACAATGAACCCCGATTTCTCCGCCACTTTGTCGTACAACTTCATCGCGTGCGAATTGGTCTCATGCGTCTGCCAATACACGCGCCCGGATCCCGCCAGTTCCGCCCGCCGATAAACTTCCTCAATCAACGCGCGCCCCACTCCCTTCCCGCGCTCCATTTCGCTCGTAAATAAATCCTGCAAATAGCAATTCGACGTCAGCACAGTCGAACTCCGGTGAAAAAGGTAATGCACTAATCCCACGAGTTTCCCTCCGCGCTCCGCCACCAAAGCGCAGATCGGCTCGTACCCGTCGAAAAAACGCGTCCACGTCATGTTCGTAATGATTTCCGGCAACGCGGTCTCGCCCTTGCGCCCGTAAAATTCGTTGTACCCGTCCAACAGCACTTTCCACTCCGCGAAATCGCGCTGCTGCACCTCTCGCACCACGATTCCCGCGCTCATGGCTTTTCCCGCGTCAGGTTGGCGATGAAGTTCGGCTCCCACGTCTTCCCGCCATCATCCGAAAACGATTGCTCGAAGCGATGCGTGTCCGGAGTGATGTCGGACCACACGCCGCGCACCAGAATCGCTCTCCCGTCGTACGTTTCCTGATCGTAAAATTCCCCGCGCCCGTCCTTGAATTCACCCACCGAGGGCGTGCTCATCGTGCCGTCGCTGCTGTTGGAAAAATTCAGGTTCCACTGGTGCGCCGCGGGATTGTAGAGAAATAAAGTCAGCCCCTCGAAACGCCCCGCGGGTCCCGTCGCCTCAATCTCCTCAATCTGCGCGCGCCCGCCCCACACTTTCTTCACCACCACGGTGCCGTTCATCTCCACCCACGTCGTCGAACCCGTCAGCGGATGCTCCAGCCGCCGGATGTGCGTGTGCCACGTGCCAATATTGAAATCGAAATCGTGCTGCCCGTCGCGCAACGCGCTCGCCTGGCCTCCCCCTGCACCCGCCGTCGTCTGCGTACGCGCGGGAAGCGTCAACCCCAGCACTCCCATCGCGCCGGCCAAAAAATAAGTCCCGAAACTCCGAAGCCGTTTCATTATTTCCTCCGATTCCGTAGTCGCCCGCTCGCTCGTTCTTGCGAATGTAAGAATCCATCCCCCTGTGGTATTTTCATAGAGCCACTTTGCATGCAATTCGTGATACCACTTTCGAGGCCCGGCGAGCCGCTCTTCCGCCAGGTCTACCAGGGCCTGCGCCAAGCCATCCTGTCCGGCACCTTCCGCGCCGGCGATCGCCTCCCCTCCACGCGCGACCTCGCCGGTGAACTCGGCGTTTCGCGCACAGTCGTGCTCCTCGCGTACGATCAATTGGTCGCGGAAGGATTCGCCGGTGGACGAGGCGGCTCCGGCACTTTCGTTGCGCAGGGACTAAACGGCAGCAGGCCCAACAAACAAAAAAAATGCGCGAAGCTCCAGCTTTCGCGTTACGGCAAGACGGCCGCGGGTGTCGCCTCCACCGTGGATTTCCCGGGCCGCCGCTCGGTTCCGCTGCGTTACGATTTCGCCTACGGCGGGCGCGGCGATGTGGACACTTTCCCTTTCGAAATGTGGCGCCGCATTCTCCTGCGCCACGCCCGCGAAGCTCCGGTGCGCGAACTCGATTACGGCGCCGCCGCCGGAAGCCAAGCGCTGCGCGAAGCCATCACGATCCACGTGCGCCGCTCCCGCGCCGTCATCTGCGATCCCTCGCAAGTGATCGTCGTCAATGGCTCGCAGCAGGCGCTCGATTTAATCGCGCGTGTCCTCATCGAACGCGGCGACCCCATCGCCATCGAAGATCCGCAATATCAAGGCACCCGCGAAATTTTTCGCGCCGCAGGAGCCCGCTTGCTCCCGGTGCCGGTTGACCGCGACGGCCTCAATCCCGCCAAGCTCCCACACGCAGCCCGCGTCGCTTTCGTCACGCCTTCGCATCAATTCCCCACCGGCGTGATTCTCCCACTCGCCCGCCGCCTAGCACTCCTCGATTGGGCGAAACGCAAAGACGCAGTGATCATCGAAGACGATTACGACGGCGAATTTCGCTACGAAGGACAACCACTCGAATCTCTGCAGGGCTTGGACAACGAAGGCCGCGTCGTCTATCTCGGCACATTCTCTCGCACGATTTTTTCCGCGCTGCGCATCGGCTACTTGATCGCGCCCAAATCGCTAGTCGCCGCTTTCACCGCGGCCAAATGGCTCTGCGATCGCCACACCGCCACGCTCGAACAAGAAACGCTCGCCGAGTTCATAGCCACCGGAATGTACGAACGCCATCTGCGCCGTATCCGCCGCCGCAACACCGCGCATCGCGCCGCGCTCCTCGAAGCCATCCACAAATACCTGGGCGCCCAAACAGAAATCACCGGCGACGGCGCCGGCACCCACATCGTCCTCTGGCCCGCCAAACGTATCTCCGAACAGAACGTGATCGAAAAAGCCTCAAACCAAGACGTCGGCATTTACGGAATCTCCCGCTACTTCCTCGCCAAGCCGCGCCGCAGCGGCCTGATGCTCGGTTATTCGCGCATGAAGGAAAATCAAATCCAGGAAGGCATCCGCCGCCTCAGCCAAATCCTCTAAGTTTCGCGAAGTCGAGCCACGCGGTATGGGCCGAGCTCGCGGCGAGCGCGCGACCAACTAATCGTCGAGGACTGCGCGGTCCAGCGCACTGAGGGCAGCGGGATCGGCGATCACCGCGAGCTCCGCGATTTTCCCGTCGTGAATTTGGAACGTTAGGGCCATGCTGAGACGTCCATGCGGCGCCACAATTGCGCCCACGGAGCCATTGATGAGCATAAGATCCACTTCAATGCCGCGCGGCAAGCGCCGCCGAACGCGACTGCCGTCGCCCTCCCTATTCGCTCGCCGTTTCCACCGCCGAGCGCGGAGACTCCCGCCCCTCCGCCTCCCGCCGCCGCGGAATCGCCCACGCCAGCGCCCCAAACGCCAGCACCACCGGAAAACACTCGATCACATAACGCGGCTCCACAGTCTGCAGCTGCGTCATCGCCAAAGTCCGTATCGCCACAAATAAAATCAAAAATATCCCCGCCGTCCCGCCTCGCCAAAGCCACAATCCGCACAAAGCGAGCCCCGCATACACAATTCCCAAAATCCCAAATCCCAAAGTCACGCCAAAATCCGCGCGATTTTCCCGCCACTTCGCCCCCGGCGGCCACAAATCCCCCGAATATGGCAACAATTCAATCCGCGGCGTAAACCACATCGCCAAAATCCGCTCAAAAGGAATCACCAAGTACGTCCGCCAAGGTCGCCGCTCCGTCCGTTCCCGCGCCAGCCGCGCAAATTGCTCATCCAGCGCTGGAGTGAGCCGCAAACCGTCATCGTCGTAACGCGCCAAAAGCTCCGCCACCCGCGCGCGCTCCGCCTCCGAATCAAACGCCGCCGCGGGCAAAGCCTCCACGCTTAACGGCTGCTTCCCCAATTTCCAATTCACCAGGTACGCGTCGCCAAACCGCGTCATCCAAGTCTGCGTCCAGGCAAAAAATCCCCGCGGAATAAAATCCCCATAACTCTGCGCATAACGCGGCCCCAAAAACTCAATCCGCCCCAGAGTCCGCGCATTGCGCGCCGCCCACGGCAATAGCGCCACCACCAAACCCACGCCCATCCACAATCCCGCCAAAATCAATTTCCCCCAATCCGCCCGCCGCCTCCACCTCCAACACAATGCCAACCCCGCCGCAGCCAAAATCAGCGGCGCCTCCGGACGCACCAAAGTCCCCACCCCCACAATCAATCCCGCCAAAAGAAACCAAGCGATGAACCTCCACACCGCTCGGTTACTGGCATTTGATTTTGATTCCGTAGGGGCGGGTCTCAGACCCGCCCCTTGCGTCACGAAACCCGCCCCCACGCCGCCACCACGCCCCGCGAAATCGCCGACAGGAAAATCCATCACTACCGAATCGCTCAATATACGCACCAGCACAAAAATCGCCAAAGCCGTCAAAAATATCGCCAAGGATTCCGTCAAAACGACCGCCGTATAATCCGCCGTAAAAGGACAAACCGCCGCCATCCACAAACCCGCCGTAGCCGCTACCCTCCGCTGCGAAGCCGCCACCAACTGCGCCGCAATCAAAGCCGTCAAAACGCACGTCCCCAAATCCAAGAACGCCTGCGCCAACATCACCGCCCGGCTCCCGCGCCCCAGCAAAAAATAAATCGCCGCCAAAAATCCCGGATACCCCGGTGAACGCATGTCCACCGGCACCAGCCGCCCCATCACATAGAGCCCATACACCCCGTGGTCCACCCAATTCCGCGCCAACTGCTCGTAGAATTTCGTGTCCCCCGCATAAAACGGAAAATGCACAATAAAATAAAGCCGCAGCGCCAATCCCGCCGCCAAAGCCAATCCCAATTGTGTGTAGGAAAACGGCCGTGTATTCATCACCGAGGTCCGCAAAAAATCATGTTCAGCCGCGCAAGCCGCGCTGCATCACACGCGTGCCGCCAGCCCTCAGCTTACCCGAATCGACACACCCCCGCGCATGTTCCGCCGCGGCACGGTACACTACCGACAGCCCAGCAAAGTTTCTAGCGGCACCGCCGATATACACACCGGCGGTCTCGCTCAAGCGAAACTCATGCGCTGGCGCAACCTACTAATTCCTCGAATCGCGCGTCCGCAAAACACGCGCCCCACGCCCCAGCGCACAGCCGCAAACGCCGCCACTCCGTCCGCGCCAGCTCGAACCAAAATCGCCAGCACCGCCGCAACTCCGCAACCATCCCGTAATAAGCGCCGCGCCCACCGCGTCTCCGCCTACATGCCCGTCTTCGTCTACGGCCGCCAGCACAACGAGCCCTTCGCCGAACACGCCGTCACCCTAAACGTCAGCTCCACCGGCGGCTTCGTCGCCCTCGACGCCGAAGTCTCCCCCGCGCAAAAAATCCTGATGGCCAACGAGCAAACCAACGAAGAACTCCCCTGCCGCATAGCCCGCATAGTAAAAACCCAAGGCGGCAAAACCCTTGTAGGCTTCGAATTCCTAAGCCCCTCCCCGCGCTTCTGGTCCATAGATTTCATCTGACACCCTCGATCGCCACGCACCCTCCGTTTCACCCAACTCAAAAGCACGAGGGGTGCCCCACCCTTCCGCCGTTGAAGGGTGGGGCTTTTGTTCAAATACGTCGCGCCCTACCAAATCACTCCACCACATCAACCGAAATCAAAACACTCCCAGTTCGCGCGTGAAAACAATAGCTACTCCAGACCCAGTCTTCCGGCCTCTCCACCAAACCGCGCATCACCGGATTCCGATGCATATAACGCAACTTCTCGATCCTCTTCTCCCGGCTCCAAACGTTGAAATCATAAAATCGTGGCTGCCAAAACCGCACCAACTCCATCCCCGAAGCATCGAATCGAATGCCGCGCAGCTCCCGCGAAACCCTCTGCTTCAAAATCTGGACAACCGTCGAAGGCGTTCCAACGCAGGGTTCGCCAAGCAAAAGATGAACATGCTCCGGCATAACCACATAACCAACCAAAGAAAATCGATAACGAGCACGAACCCGGCCAAGAATCTCCACCAGAAGGTCGCGCGCGCGAACGGATTTCAACAGCGGCAAACGGCGGTAACAACTGAAGGTAATAAAATGAAGATGTCCGTGCCCGTACCGGCGCTCCAGCCCTTTCGGCATATTACACGAGTCCTAAACACGACGCGGGTGCCCCACCCTTCCGCTTCTGAAGGGTGGGGATTCTGCGCAACCACATCGCGTCCCTAACCTTTCACCCTCGCGCGGTGATTATGCCATGGGTCAATTCATTCGCGGTGTATCACAGAGTGACAGATGGAAACACGCGGTACCCGGAGTTTTCGCGCAGTAAACTACCGAAGGATTTGAAGCGAAGTAAAAATCCGCAACCAGCCAGCTTCAAGCAGACTTCTGAAACGCGCGGCAATCATGCCAAGCCGCCAACTTCCTTCCCACACCAAGTTTCTGAACCTTGATCGCATCCATGGCCTGCGTGGCGATGTCCATCGCGCGCACCTCATTGCGATAATCCGCTGGATTTTCCAACTGCAGCCGGCGAAGACATATCGCCCTCTCCGCCTCGCGGATCAATCGCGCCAAAGCCTCCCGATCCGGTTCATCCACGGCTCGAATAAAAGCTTCCTGCCAAAGCACAGGCCTCAAATTATCCAAGGAATCCTCCAACGGCATCCAGGTGACAGGGGCCGAACTTCGCACGAATACTCCGCGCCATAATCCATATCAAGAGCAATAGTGCCGACACAGTATCGGATGCCCCGCCGCGCAATCGGTTACATCCAGAAATAATCTAAGTTCCAAGCCCAATTCGTCCAGTGTCGAAATGCCGACACCGTAGCCCCCGCCTCTGCGAATCCGCGCATCCTTGCAATCACAATCCAGAACCGCGCCACACTCAACCATCAAGCCTCTCCCGAGCAACGAGGGGTGCCCCACCCTTCCGCAGTTGAAGGGTGGGGCTTTTGCACAAGTGCGCAGCAACTCACCAATCACACCGCAGCACAAAATGAGCCCCGCCACCAACCCAGCGCCGCAGGCGCGGCAGAAATTAGCCCCATGCGTAAGCGTGGGGAAACCGAAAGAAAAACAACAAGCGCCGTAGGCGCGACACATGCCTCGCGCGCACGGCTACCGGCGCCATCAGCCCTGCCCGACAATTACCAAGCGGTTCGGACAGATGTGCGACGGCTCGGTCGCCTGCCAATAAACTTCTCGGTCAGCTACCGCAGTGGTATCATCCGACTTCATACAACACGACGCGAAAACGTCACATGCACGCGGGATGGGCCGCCTGTAGAAAGTTCGCCATACGGGTGAGGCCGCTCCACGCTGCCGGTCACACCGCACAAGCTTACAACAGCTTGACATCAGGGCGAACAAAAGGCGAACATTGCGTAAGGTAGGCGGGATCGCATTTCATCATCGATAGAAGCCCATGGCAGACACTTCTTTCTTCGACGAGTCCCGCGAGCAATCCAGGATCAAATCAAGGATTGTCACCAAGTATTTCTGGGCATGGGCGAAGGTCATGATCTCAGCGGCGAAGGGGCGCGAGGATCGAATTGCATATATGGACCTATTCGCCGGACCGGGCCGATACAGCGACGGAACCCTCTCAACGCCGGTTACCGTGCTTCAGACGGCAGTAGCGGAAGCCGATTTTCGAGAAATGCTCGTTGCGATTTTTAACGATAAGGACCCCGCGAACGCTAGATCGCTTCGAGAAACCATCGATGCAATTCCCGGTATCCAGACGCTGAAATATAAGCCCCAGATAGAAAACGAGGAGGTCGGACAAAAAATTGTAGAACGCTTTGAACGCGTGAAGTTAATCCCGACTTTATTGTTCGTTGATCCGTGGGGTTATAAGGGACTATCGCTTGGACTGATTAAGTCCGTCCTGCAAAATTGGGGCTGCGATTTCGTTTTCTTCTTCAACTACAACCGAATAAACCCTGGGCTGAATACTGAGGTGGTGCGCGAGCATATGAACGATCTGTTTGGCGAAAAGCGTGCCGACACGATACGGGAGAAGCTCGCCGGCCTGCGGCCAGACGAACGAGAAGAACTCATTATGGAAGAGTTGTCGCAAGCCCTCGAAGAGCTCGGAGCGACATATGTTCTACCGTTCACGTTCAAGAATGAACAGGGTACGAGAACGAAGCATCATTTGATCTTCGGCAGTAAAAACTTTAAAGGCTACGAGATCATGAAGGGGATTATGGCAGGCGAGAGCTCGGAGCGAGACCAAGGCGTGGGTTCATTCGTATACTCACCAGCCTCAATAAAGAACCCGACCCTGTTCGAATTGTCTAGGCCGTTAGACGATCTTGAAGATATGTTGCAGGCGCAGTTCGCCGGCCAACGTTTAACGATGCGCGCAATTTACGAGCGGCATAACGTCGGCTGACCATATGTTAAGACGCACTACAAGAAGGCGCTGGCAAAGATGGAGGCTGCTGGAGCAATAAAGGCTCAGCCCTCCGCAGAGAAGCGACGCAAAGTGAAGGGCGAAGTGACATTTGCCGACGATGTCGTTGTTGCCTTCCCGCAAGGAGTCAGGAAATGAGCTCTCAATCAACTATAGAATGGACCGACGCAACGTGGAACCCTGTTAGAGGTTGCACGAAGGTTAGCCCTGGGTGCAAACATTGCTACGCCGAGACATTTGCGGAACGATTTCGTGGCGTGAAGGGCCATCCATATGAGCAGGGATTCGATCTCCGCCTAGCAGCTTGTTGAAAAATGCAGTTCCGTTGCAACTTTAATTGAAAAAACTCGTCTGAAGTAAGGAAGGTCAAGGAGACGAGCGAATGCGCGGAGACGATAACCAGCAAGAAGGAATGTTCAGCTACGTATCGCCCGAGAAGCGAGTCCCGGCGGATCATCCCTTGCGGCCGATCCGCAAGATGGTGGATGAGATCCTGAAGGAGATGTCTCCGCAGTTTGGGAAGTTGTACTCGGGGGTGGGGCGGCCATCGATAGCGCCGGAGCGGCTGTTTCGGTCTCTGCTGCTGCAAATCTTCTATTCGGTCCGCAGCGAACGAATGCTGATCGAGCAATTGCAATACAACCTGCTGTTCCGATGGTTTGTAGGGATGGAGATGGACGAAGCGGTGTGGGATCACGCGGTGTACAGCAAGAATCGAGAGCGCTTGTTGAACGAAGAGATCGCGGAGTCGTTTTTCAGGCGGGTGCTGGAACGAGCCAGACCTTTCATGTCGGATGAACATTTCACGGTGGACGGAACGTTGATCGAGGCCTGGGCTAGCCAGAAGAGCTTCCGGGCGAAGGACGGACAAGGAAAGCCGCCGGGACCGGGCGGAGAGGTGGACTTCCACGGGGAGAAGCGAAAGAACGAAACCCATGAATCGACAACGGATCCTGAGGCCCGGCTGTTCAAGAAGTCCAAAGGAAGCGAGGCGAAGCTAGGCTACTTGGGACATGTATTAATGGAGAACCGCAACGGCCTGCTGGTCGAGACGTTTCTGACCGAAGCCAATGGGAGAGCGGAGCGAGAAGCGGCAATGCTCATGGCGGAGGCGATCCCAGCGGGAAAGCGAGTGACGTTGGGAGGAGACAAGGCCTACGACACGCAGGAACTGGTAGGCGAACTGCGCGGGATGAACATCACGCCGCATGTGGCGCAGAACAATACCAATCGCAGGAGCGCAGTGGACGAGCGGACCACACGGCATGCGGGGTACGAAATCAGTCAGCGGAAGCGCAAACGAGTGGAGCAAGTGTTCGGGTGGATGAAGATGGTCGGGGGGCTCAAGAAAGTGAAGCTGAGAGGGATCGACAAGGTCGGGTGGCTGTTTACCTTCACCGGAGCCGCCTACAATCTCTGCCGATTGCGAAACCTGATGGCTAGAACATGAAACGGAGCTTCGATTCGGTCACGCCGAGTCGATAGAGAATATCCAAAGCGGTCCCTCACAGCTCAGCGATAACTCGATAACTCAAGAAATCATAAAGAAAAGCTTGAAAAGCTAAATTCTTCAACAAGCTGCTAGTGCCAGAAAAGCTTGGTGAACCGTTACGCTGGCGAATTCCCAAGATGATTTTCGTGAATTCTATGAGTGATTTGTTCCATGAAGATGTGCCGGACGACTACATCAAGGCAGTCACTAATGTGATGGTGGCCGCGAAGTGGCACACCTATCAAGTCCTCACGAAACGTTCCGAACGGTTACGAAAACTCCTGAATTCCACACTAAACTTCGCAGCCAATCAGCCCCATATCTGGTGGGGTGTCAGCGTCGAAGATCAAAAGTACGGCCTTCCGCGAATCCAAGACTTACGAAGCGCTGACGCCACGATACGATTTCTCTCAGTCGAGCCCTTACTCGAAGACATTGGGAAGATGGATTTACACGGGCTCGGATGGGTCATAGTGGGCGGCGAAAGCGGTCCCGGTGCAAGGCCCATGAAGAAGGAATGGGTGGCGTCGCTGAGGGATCAGTGTCGACGCGCCAGCGTGCCATTTTTCTTCAAACAATGGGGCGGAGTTCGGAAATCAACTTCGGGCAGAACGCTTGATGGACGGACTTACGATGAATTCCCGCAGCGCGTGCATAATCCCGTCCTTGGGGCGGAAGATTGCCGTGCACTGGCAAGAAGTGTCGAGGCTGCCTTCAAGAAACCGGAGCTCGTGGAGTGTTTGGCGTGACATGAAACGACATTCGCTCAAAAACCGACTGAACGAGTAATTCAGAGATCCCCGCTTGCCACGCTTGGCTCTGCCGGGTGTTATCATCCATCTGCCGCCTCGGTAATCTTTGCCCGATCCGAGCAAAGGAGCCCCATGCCCTGGTACGCTTACCTCGCCTGCTTCTTCGCCGGCGCTTTCCTCGTCAACGCCGTGCCGCACTTCGTCAGTGGCGTCACCGGCCGGCGCTTCCCCTCGCCCTTCGCCAAACCTCCCGGGAAAGGTGAATCCTCACCGGTTGTCAACGTCCTCTGGGGCACGCTCAACCTGCTGATCGCCTACTTGCTCCTCACCCGCGTAGGAGACTTCCACATCCGCGAAATCCCCAGCGTCGCAGCCGCGGCAGCCGGCGGCCTCCTGATGGCCCTCCAACTAGCCAGCTGGTTCGGACAAGCCTACGGCAAACACACCTCAGGCGAGTAATCACAAGGTAAACGTGATAAAATACGTCGGGGCCGTATTTCCGCCCAGCTAGGACGCAACATGGCGACCGCAACACCGGCAACACGGCAAACAATCCAGCCCACAGGGAAAACTCTAGCCAAAAACCATCGCGCGTCCCTCCAAGTCTGCTCCCGAACCACCTACTCGAAGCTCACTTCCGGGAATCCCTATCCGGAACAGACCTCCATTCAACGCGCCCCTAACCGCATGAAACGAAACGAGAAAACATTTTCTAACCGGTAAAACTCGCCGGTTTCTGTAACTGTTCGGGTCCCCACCTCAACAGTCGCCCCTTTTGCGCCCCAACCGGTTCGACGGGACACCACTCACAAATCACGCTATACTAAAGCTTCCATCTGCGCTCGACCGCAGTCTAATAGCCGTACCAGTCGCGCCATCATCAAAGCTCCAAAAGGGAAGGTTGCATGAGTCCACTTGGGAAAAAGATAGTCGTCGGGCTTTCCATCCTCGTCGTCGCCTACGCCGCCACCGGCTACATGCTCGGCCGCTCCAACGACGACAAAGCCTATCGCGCGCTCACCGTCTATAGCGAAGTCCTCGAGCACATCCAGCGCGATTACGTGGACGATCCCAATATGCACGCCGTCACCAACGGCTCGCTGCACGGCCTGCTCGATTCTCTAGACCCGCAATCCGCCTACCTCAGCCCGCTCGAATACAAGGACTACAAGGAAAAGACCGCCGACCCCGCACAGGGCGAAGCCGGACTCACCCTCACCCGCCGCTTCGGTTACATCGGCGTCATCGGCGTCCTCCCCGATAGCCCCGGCGCGAAAATCGGCCTGCGCATCGGAGACATCCTCGAAAAAATCGCTGGCTTCACCACCGGCCAGATGGCCATTGACCAGGCGCAACTCCTGCTGAAAGGCAATCCCGGCACCACCGTCCCGCTCTCGGTAATCCGCCGCGGCAAAGCCGAACCTCAGGAAATGACCATCACTCTAGCGAAACTCGCGCCCCCCAAGCTGGTCGAAGATAAAATCGCGGGAGACATCGCTTATCTTCACGTAGTCGAATTCACGCCCGGCACCGCCAAGCAGATCCGCGAAAAGCTCGTGCAGTTCCAACACAGCGGCGCAAAGAAACTGATTCTCGATCTGCGCGATTGCTCGCTCGGTGACGAGCAGGAAGGCGTCCAGACGGCGCAGCTCTTTCTTTCGTCCGGCACCATCGCTACTCTGAAAGGCCAGACGGTCAATCCTGTCGTGTACTCCGCCGAACCTGCGAAAGTTGTTTGGACCCAGCCCGTCAGCGTGCTTATCGGCAATGGAACTGCCGGCCCCGCCGAAATTCTCGCCGCCGCGATTGGCGACAATAAGCGCGGCGACACCGTCGGCGAACGCACCTACGGCACCGCCTCCGAGCAGAAATTAATTCAACTGGACGACGGCTCCGCGCTGATTCTCACCGTCGCGAATTACTTCACGCCCGGCAACAAGAACATCGCCAGCGAAGGCGTCGGCCCCACGGTCGAAATTCATCCTTCGATTGACGACCTGATGGCCCAAGCCGATCTCACTCAACCGCCCGCCGCTCCCAGCGCTTCGCCCACGGATCCGGTCGTGAAAAAAGCCATCGAAATTCTGCAAGGCGGCGCCGCCGTAGAGAAAAAGGCTGCCAAAATGCTCCGCTGGCAGCCGCAACTGGCCGCGTAAATTTGCGTTCGCGCAAAGCGCTCCAGATTTTCGCGGGCCTGGCCGCCGCGCTCGTCGTTTTCCTCGCGGGCTGCGGCAAAAAATCGCTCTCCAAATCCGAACTCCGCTCCGTAACCGCCGAAATTGTGGCCGCCGCGCAAAAAATCACCAGCCGCAAATCCGAAATCGCAATTCGTCCAGAGCTTCAGCCGGCGAAAAACGGCACTTCCACCCATCTAGCCGCCGACAACATCTACCTCTCGCTCACCGACCCCGCCCAAGCCTCCGCGCTAGCGCAGGCGCTCACCACCATCGCGCATCATCACGATCTCGCCATCAACGAAACCACATCCCCCGGCGTAATCCGCTTCGATTTCACCTTTCACGGCGTCCGCACGCACACAGTTCACGTAATAACGCCACTCGCCACGCATGCGCCGAACGCACGAAATCGCAGCAACACCAAGGGCAGCAGCAACGGTGGGAACAATCCCCGCCTCGCCATCATCATTGACGATCTCGGCTACGACCGCTCCGCCGCCGACGCCGTTCTCGCGCTCAGCTTTCCGCTCACGGTATCCGTTCTGCCGCACTTGCCCCTCTCGAGCGAAGTTGCCGAAGAAGCGCAGCGCCGTGGCGATCAAGTGATGTTGCATCTGCCCATGGAATCCGAAACCGATGGAGCAAAGCCGGAAGACATCGAACTACGCGTGGGAATGAATGCCGGGCAAGTGAACGAAACTCTCGCGGGAATGCTGGAGACGGTGCCCTACGCCGTCGGCGTAAATAATCACCAGGGCTCGCGCGCCACCGCCGACCCCGCGTTAATGCAAGCCCTGATGCCAGCCCTGCGCCAGCGCGGCCTCTTCTTCATTGATAGCCGCACCGACGCAAAGACAGTCGCCTACGATACCGCCGAGCGCAACGGCGTGCGCGCCGCGTCGCGCAAAGTTTTTCTCGACGACGTCGCATCGCGCGAAGCCATCCTCAAACAACTCGAGTTAGCCGCTCGCGACGCGCGCCGCGACGGCTTCACCATCGCTATCGGCCACCCTCGCCCCGCCACCATCGCCGCTCTCTCCGACGGCGTCCCGCATCTCGAAACGAATGGCATTCACCTAGTCTTTGCATCGCAGCTAGTGCAATAGCTGCCACACCGCGGACGCAACAGACGCTCAGTAATCGCCGCCGATTCCTTCGAACATCGCCTTCGTCGGCACCAGCCGCGCCTTGGTCCCGTCGTGCACCGCAAACTGCACCGGACGGCCGTCAATATGTTTCTCCCACAGGCTCGCCGCGCCGTAATCGCCGTTTTTATTCAACGCGTAGAATTGAAGGTGAAATAATTTCAACCGGTCGGGAAACGCCTTGTAGTTTTTCACCACGCGATGCATCGCTTCCATGCACGCGTCGGTCGGCGAAGAGCCTCGGCGCATCATCTCCACGATCGTGTGCCCGCCGGAAATCTTGATATTTTCCTCGCCGCGTCCCGTCGAGCCCGCAGCTCCCACCTCGTTATCTACAAAAAGCCCCGCGCCGATAATGGGCGAATCTCCCACGCGCCCTGGAATTTTCCACGCGAGACCCGAGGTCGTAGTCGTGCCGGAAATATTGCCTTTGAAATCCACCGCCAGACAATTAATCGTTCCGGTTGGCGGATGCATCACCACGTCCTCAATGTGCTCGCGCCACGCCAGCTTCTCCGGAGTGTCCAGCAATTCCGTGAGTTTTTCTTTCCACTCCGGACTATCCAGCCCCGGCCGCCAGTTTTCCGAGGACGACGCCTTCCACGCCAGCCACGCGATGCGCGAACGCTCCGTCAGCAAATTCATCGTCGTGAAACCTTCGTCTTCCGCAAAATGCTGCGCGCCCGCGCCCACGATAAAAATATGGTTCGTTTTTTCCAGCACGGTTTTCGCAACCAGAGATGGATTCTTGATCTTTTGAATCGAGCCGACCGCCCCGGCGCGGTGCGTCGGGCCGTGCATCACGCACGCGTCCAATTCGACGACTCCCTCTTCATTCGGAAGACCGCCGTAGCCCACCGAATCGTCGTTGGGATCGTCCTCCACCTTCGTCACCACCGCGAGCACCGCATCCAGCGTGTCGCCGCCGGATTTCAGCACCTCCATCCCATCATCGAGATGTTTGAAACCGTTGGCTGCCGAAACAATCAGCGGCCGCGTGCCCGCAGCCGCAGCGGCGGATTCACCGCTCGACGCACCACCCGATCTTGCGACATCAGCAGGGCCAGCCCCGAAAAGCCGTTGCGTGCTCGCGGCAATCCCTCCGGCCAGACTCGAAAAGAAAAACTTTCTGCGCGTCCATTTTTCCATTTGTGTGCCTTTCGCTGACCCAGGATTTAGCCAGGCAAGATGTTTGCGCACGGAGCATAGTTCCCAGCGCGGGCGTCCACAAGGGAAGAATTCCGCGGCTATCAGGTGTCGCGGTTCGTGGGACCGGCGTCCCGCCGGCTCTTAGCCTTTGACTTTGTAGCGGCCACCTTCAGGTGGGCGCCTTCGCCGCCAAATTCCCGCGGCAACTTCGGCGTTCCGTCAGGGCTTAAATCCCACGCTCCGCCACAATTCCGCGCAGTTATACATCACGCCATTCGTAATCACGAATTCCACGGAGCGGATATTGTGAATTGATTCGAGCGGATTGCGATCGAGAATAATCACGTCCGCGCGCTTCCCCGCCTCCACGGTCCCTAATTCCTTGTCGAATCCCAGAACGCGCGCCGGCACAATCGTAGCCGCCTGAATCGCTTCCATCGGCGTAAATCCAGCCTGCACGTACAATTCAATCTCGCGATAAAGGCTGTAACCCGGCACGGTCTGATCCGTCCCCGCGACGATCGGCACGCCCGCGCGATGCAACGCGCCAATGATCTGAATGTACTTCTGCACGAGTTGTTCGCGAACCGCCGCGTTCGGCGAAGGCGGCCCGGCCTCCGCCAAAATCGCCTGCAGCTCCGGCGCAACCTTGGCTACTCCCGGCTCGATGCTCACCGGCGGCTTCGCGCTGCTCGCCGTCAAAAATTCGAATAACGCTACAGTGGGATCGAGCACTGTCTTGTGCTGCACCAAAAACGAAATCGCCTTTTTCGCTTCAGGAGAATTCAGATCAATATTTGCTTCCGCATTCAGCCGATCCATCCGCGTGGCATTTTCCGGAAGCGGCGGCACCATGATGTCCGCGATGTACGGGACATGATTGATCTGATCCTGCCCCGCTTCGATCACCTGATAAGCGTTGAGCCCCTCCGGCACATGTCCCGTGACGCTCATCCCCAGGCGATGCGCTTCCGCCGCGACGTCCTTCACTTCCTCCAGCTTCACCGAGCTGTAAATTTTCATCTGCTGAAAGTGGGCGTCATGATATTTGTCCACCCACATCTTCGCTTCTTCCGGCGTATCCACGCGCGCCACGCCAATTGCCAGAGGCCCGCTGCCGTCCACAATTCCAGCCGCCAGTATTCGCGGCCCAAGTCCGTGTCCCGCGGCAATCGCATCGCGCACCGCGGTGATGAATTCGAATTCGTTGCCGCAATCCCGCACAGTCGTCGCGCCCGCCGCCAGATAAATCGGGCCCCACTCGACCTGCTCGAAGTGCGCGTGCATATCCCACAATCCGGGAAGAATAAACTTGCCGCGCGCATCAATCTTTTGCGTGCCGCCGGGAATTTTCACGCGCGACTGCGGCCCCGCATCCACGATTCTGCCGTTCTCGATCAGCACCACGGAATCGGGCACCGGCGCAGCACCCGTGCCATCAATCAAAGTGCCGCCGACCAGCGCGATTTTCTCCGCGCGGCTGCCGGATATGCCCTTTGAAAGGTCCGCGAGCGCGGCCATCTCGTCGGCGCCGGCGCGGCCCACAAAAGTTCCCAAGCCGCTCTCGTATCCATCGCGAATCGCTTCAAAATGGTCGAACTCCGCGTCCGTGCTGATTTCCGCCACCAAGTTGCGGCTGGAATCAAACCACAAAGTTTCCAGGCCCCAGATCAATCCTTGCACCGTGTAGCGATCAAACGTCTGCTCTTTTCCATCAATCTTGACCGTGTCCTGCCCCCGCGCCTGAATTCTCACTTGTCCGCCGGGCAAAGTAGCCAATTGCGCGGGCGAGCCGTGCGCGGCCCAATAACGCACCATCAGCATTTGCATGGTGGCAGGCGCGTAACCTGCAATCGTAAAAAATTGCGCCGGTCGCGCACTCTCCGTCCATTTCTCGCGGTCGCGTACGCGTACTTTGTCCGCTTGCACTTCCACGGCATCATCAATCGTCGTGCTCCGCGAATTGTTGCCCTTGATCTCGAAATTTTCCGGCGTCCAGTCGGCCGCGCCGCGAAAAGTAGCCGTCATCGGAACCGGCGATCCCCGGTCAGTAAACCTGAAATCCATTTTCACGCGCAGCGAATCGCCATCCTTGGTGACTTCGTACGTCTCCTGCCCGATGGGCTGCTCGAATTTGTGCAGGATGAATTTTCCCTGCTCCACCGGCGCCGCGCCGCTCGGTGCGGTATCGGACTGCGCAAACACCGGCGCGGATAGCGCAAACGCAACAACCAAGGCGAAAAACGAGAGCCAGGAAGCGCGGCCCACTCGCTTCATCTCAAATGTTTTCATGTAGCTCCTCAAAAAAACACGCCCGAGAATAGCCGCCGGGAGGCCACGTCGCAAGCCAAGATTCAAGTACGCACATGCGACCCGCAATGTTTCAACCCTGAGCCGCTTCGCATTCCACCGATTTCGCGCTCCTTGATTTTCTCAATTCACAAGCTCAACATCGTGGCGCCTTATTGAGCCGACGCGCAGGTGATGCCGGCGGCGCCAGCGCGCACCGCAACTCGCGCATCTGAATAAAGTTCTAACACACGGGAGACGAGATGAATCGCAATGGGAGCGGTCTGGTTCTGGCTACGGTTTTCCTGCTCGCCGCCTCTGGGGCCGCGGCGCAACACACCCCGGAAGCAAAACCGCGGCCGGCATTGGACGATGCGATGCAAGCGATGTTTAGCTTACAGTCCTTCCACCAAGCCGCAATCTCACCCAATGGAAAGATGGTCGCCTGGGTGGAATCGCTCGCGGGCCCGGGCGGCGCGCCTTCCGCGAACTCCGCAATCTACGTTGCGAACGCCGATGGCAGCAGTACACCGCGGCGAATCACCGCAGGCACCGGCACTCCCCGGCGACATACTGCGGGCGACGCCAACACCGCGCACCAAGAACGCGACATCGCCTGGTCGCCAGACAGCACCAAGCTCGCGTTTCTTTCCGACGCACCGCAAAAAGGCCAGCTCCAGCTTTTCATCGCACCGGTAAGCGGCCCTGCTTCCGCAAAACAATTAACGAATTTCAAAGGCTTCGTCAGCGATCCTTGCTGGTCGCCCGACGGAACGCGCATCGCCCTGCTCTACACCGAGAATGCCACGCGCTCCGCGGGCCCGCTGGTCGCCGAAACTCCGGACGAGGGCGTCGTCTCCGAAGACTTTCTCGAGCAACGCTTGACCCTCGTTGATCCGGCCGCCGCAACCACGCGCCAGGTTTCGCCTGCGGACATGTACGTCTACGAATTCGATTGGGCGCCCGATAGCAAGCGCCTGGTAGTCACCGCCGCTCCCGGCAACGGCGACGACAACTGGTACATCGCAAATTTCTTTGCCCTCGATTCCACCAGCAACACCATGACGCCGCTGATGCCCAAGCCCTCGATGCAAATCGCTGTTCCGCGCTGGTCCCCAGACGGCAAAACTATCGCCTTCATCGGCGGCCTGATGAGCGACGAGGGTTTCATCGGCGGTGACGTCTATTCAATTCCGGCCATGGGGGGCGACCCGCGCGACCTCACCCCGGGCATGAAAGCCTCAGCCAGCACGATCACCTGGTCGGCCGACTCCAAAAAGATCCTGTGCGCTGAATTCAAAGACGGCCTCGCCGCGCTGGGAGCAATTGACGCAAGCGCTGGCGGCGAAACTGCGTTGCAGACGTTCGCAGGCCACGTTTCCGCCGACGGTTACGGAGTCGCAATATCCATGTCCGCGGGCGGCCAGACCAGCGCCGCCATTCAGCAATCGTTCGATGGTCCTCCGGAAGTCTGGGCCGGGAAACTTGGCGCGTGGAAACAAATCACGCACAAAAATGCGAGCCTGCATCCCGCCTGGGGAAAATCCGTGAGCCTGCACTGGACGACCGAGATTGGCAGCGTGCAAGGCTGGCTCACCTATCCGCTGAATTTCGATCCGGCGAAGAAATACCCGCTGGTCGTGTGCGTCCACGGCGGCCCCAGCTCCGCGGTCACGCCCTCATGGCCAAGCCGCTGGTCATACTACCGGGCGCTGCCTTCGCAGGGATATTTTCTGCTGCAACCCAATCCCCGCGGCAGCTACGGTCAAGGCGAAGCGTTCACTCGCGCGAACGTGAAAGATTTTGGCTACGGCGATTTTCTGGACGTTATGGCCGGCGTGGATGAAGCCCTTCGCTCCGCCCCCATAGATCCCAATCGCCTGGGAATCACCGGATGGAGCTACGGCGGCTACATGACCATGTGGGCCGTGACGCAAACCAATCGCTTCGCCGCCGCGGTTTCCGGCGCGGGGCTCTCCGACTGGCTCAGCTATTACGGCGAGAATAAAATTGATCAGTGGATGCTTCCCTTTTTCGGCGCCAGCGTGTACGACGATCCCATGATCTACGCGAAAAGCGCGCCGATCACGTTCATCAAGAACGTAAAGACTCCCACTCTGATGGTCGTCGGCGATCGCGACGGAGAATGCCCGCCGCCGCAGTCCTACGAATTCTGGCACGCCCTGAAAACGCTCGGCGTTCCCACCGAGCTGGTGATTTATCCGAACGAGGGCCACGCCTTCGCCGATCCCGCGCACAGCCGCGACGTGATCGAGCGCACCGTCGCCTGGTTCAACCGCTACTTGCAGAAAACCCAATAAAACAGCGCCTCTTGGGCGCCTTCGCCTGCGTTTCGGCGCGCCCCGCCGGCGTTGTAAACTTGCCAATTCCTTTGCCTGTCACTCCGTACAGTAAAAGGGAGTAGCCCGAAAGCTGTACGCACGCTCTATTTTCATGCAAACCGCCGAACGCTAGGATTACTTCAGTTGCCTCGCACGTCTCCGCGGGGCAAGGAAGGAGCCTATGTCCCACTGGATCGGAACCACCTCGCCCTCTGATGCCGGAATGAACGACTTCAAGGAATGCCTGAAAAATCTCCGCGACGGACAATCGGAAGAAGCCCTGCAACACGCCCGGCGCGCGCTGGGCATCGCACCGAAAAATCCATTTTATCTTTCGTACACCGGATTGCTCGCGGCGCTCGCCGAAAAAAGATTTGGCGATGCGGAATCGCTTTGCCGCGAAGCGCTGGGAATGAAACACAATCACGCCCAGCTTTATCTGAATCTGGCGGAAGTTTATTACCAGGCGGGACGCACTTCGGAAGCGATCAGCACTCTCGAACGAGGGCTGGTCTCCGCCGGGCGTGATTTCCGAATCCGTCGCGCGCTGGAAAAAATCGGCGTGCGCCGCGCTCCGGTGCTCACCTTTTTGCATCGCAGCCATCCGGTGAATCGCACCCTCGGCAGATTGCGCCACCGGCTGACCGGACCAGACAAAGCAGCCTAACGAAATCCTCCCGTGCGCAGTGCGGGGCGGGTAGCCTGGCGGGGTTGCCCGTCCCGTCCCCCTTCTTCCAATTTTTTCCGTGAGATTTCACAAACGATAAATCGGTCGCCGCGCGTTTAGCCTTGCCCCAGCGGCAGAAAATATTGCGTGCCCTTCACCGGCTGGCGCAGCCGGCGCAACAGTTCTTGCAGGTCCTGGTTGCGCTCCACGAAATCAATCTCCGAAGTGTCCACCACCAGCAGATTCGAACCTGAGTAACGAAAGAAAAAATGCTCGTAGGCGTTGGCCACCGCCTCCACGTATTCAGGCGAAATCTGCGTTTCCGCTGGATCGCCTTTTTTCGAAACGCGCTTGCGCAGCACCTCCGGTTTTGCCTGCAGATAAATTACCAGGTCCGGCGGCGGCACCGAAGGCGCCAGCATCTCGAAATAACGCTCGTAAAGTTTCAGCTCCTCGTTGTCGAGATTCAGGTAAGCGAAAATCTTGTCCTTCTCGAACAGGAAATCGCTGACGATCGGCGCGGGATTATCTTCCGGACGCGTCTCCAGCAGCCGGCGATGCCGCTCATACAAAAAATACATCTGCGCGCGAAAAGCCGCCCCGGGCTTCTCATCGTAAAAATCCATCAGAAAAGGATTATCGTCGGCGTCGAAAATGCGCCGCGCGTGCAATTGTTCGGCCAGCACTTTCGCAAGCGTGGATTTCCCCACGCGAATCGGCCCTTCGATCACAATGTGACGAGGCGCTTTGAATGCAGGTTCACTCACGGCGCGCGATTATAGCAAAGTGCAAGCCAAGACCACGCCTGTGGGAAAGATGTTCAGCGAGCGAATTGTCGCAACCCGCCCGAACACGCCGCCGGCCGCGCGCCGGATCTACCAAGACCTCGCAATCGAAGTGATAATGCGCCCCAGCGAATCCACGTCGCGCGTATCCACCACTTCCGCCGGCGAATGGGAATAACGCAGCGGCCAGCCGAGCGCCACGTCCACCGAGCCGTAGCGCACAAACGCCGAGCCGTCGTTCCCGCCGCCGGTCACGCCGTATTGCACGGGAATTTGTCCCGCGCGCGCGAGTTTTATCACCTTCTCGACGAGGTCGGAGCGAACGATATTCGAATTATCCACCGCGCGGATCACGAATCCCTTCCCGATTTCAGCATCCGCAAAGCGCTTCGATTCGATCGGCGAATCCGAACTCACAAAAGTATCCACGGCAAACACGTAATCCGGTTCGTGGCCGTCGGTGAAGAGCCGCTTGGCAAGTTTCGCAGCACCCACCAGCCCCAGTTCCTCGCCCGTGGACCACACAAACGTAACATCGCGATCTTTCAGCGGCCCACCCACCGCCCACACTGCGGAAATCAGCGCGGTATCACCCACGCGATCGTCGAACGCGCGGCCATTCGCGCGCGTCCCGATCAACGGCCGGTACGCCTTCGGAATCGTAATCGTGTCGCCGATTTTGATGCCGAGCTTCGCCACTTCATCCGGTGTGCGCGCCCCCACATCCACGCGAATCGCCGTATCCGAAGATTCCGGCGGCCACTTGAAAGCCGGCGTGTCCCAGCCGTTCGGCAGCTCCATGATCGCATCGAGATCGCCGCCATTCGCCATATGCACCAGCGCCGGATGCCCCGCGAAAAAACTGAGTTCCCCGCCGCCGCGCCATTCCACTTCCAGCCGCCCGTCCTTCGAAATGGATTTAACCGCGAAGCCGATTTCATCCATGTGCGCCACCACCAGAATGCTTGGGGCCTTGCTTCCTTCCGCCGCCGTCCCCAGACGCAGAATCAAATTCCCTGCGTCGTCCGTTTCAGGTTTTGCCCATTTCGGCAGCAGCGTCTTCACCAAATCTCGCACCGGGCCCTCATGATTGCTCACGCCATAAACCTCGACGAGCGGCGCGAGAATCGCAACCGTACTGGGCGGTTTCCCCGGCGCACCGGCTGCCGCGCCCTCAATTGCGCCACCTACGCCGCCTGCCGGAACTCCCGATCCTGCCGCCCCCACATATGCGCTCAGCAATTGCTTCAGCGCTTCCAGATCGCGCGCAGCAATTTCCTCCGCGGGCGTATCCGTCCACGAAGTCGCGATCCCGATGTGCGACCATTTCGCCGGCAGCTCCGGCATCGGCAGATAGCTGGTTGGAAAAACGCTCGCGGAATAGTCGGAACTAAACGGAATCTTGTTCGTGTCGGCGAGCTGTTTCAGTTCCGCGTCAAATCCAGTCAGCTCACCATCGGTTTTTTCCACGCCTACCAATACGCCGTTCCCCGGTTCCCGCCGCGGCGCGTGATGCAAGCCTTCCATCTGCGGGATAGGCCCGCCGGGAAGCAATCTTCCGACGTAAATCATTTCGTCTGCCTGCGTCTTGGTAAGCACGCGCTGCAAGCCGCGCGCCCCAGTGCGCTGCTGCACCACAAACGCAACGGTCAACGTCCCCTGAACCTTCGCGGGATCAATCGTGCCCAACACATCCAGCACTGCCGCCGCACCGAAACGATCGCCGATAGCAGCTCCGGCCATCTCGTTGCCGCTCAGTTTCATCAGTCTGCGATTGATGACGATCGGATCGAGAACATCCACGCCCGCCTTCCGCACTTCTTCCGCGGACATCGCGCCTATATCCACATAAATATTCTCGATGTCCCCAGCGCTCGGCGGATTCGTCCGGCCAGGTTCCAGATGCACCGAAAGCCCCGCCACCACGCCGTCAATCCACTTCCCGCTCGCCGTGCCGACCTTCACCGGCTGCGCCGAATACAGTTCGTTGTAAATCGGCGGCAAACCGCCTTGCGGCAGCCGCTGCACTCGCAAGTAGCCGTCCGCAGTGATCTCGCTCACCACAAATCCCGGCTCGTCAATCGGCGTAACGATCAGCCGGTGCGGCGCGCCGCTGCCGATCGTCACAACCACATCGCCTAGATTGTCCGTCACCGGACGAAAATTCTTCAGCGCCTTGCTGATTTCATCCCCCAGCTGCTTCTCATATCCCGAGACTGCCGGCGTCGCCACCAACTGCTCGAGCGTCAACGGAAGCGCCCCATGCGTGCCGGGCGCGATCCGCGATTGCGCAGCAACGGCAGGTGCATGCACCAACAAAATCGAAAAGAGAAAACAGAAAAAAGGAACGATGGACCGCTTCATAGGCCGTCCTCGGAAGAAGGTGGTTCGTTGGATTTGTGACAGTGCGAATCTAACCCCACGCCTGCAGCCCTGCAAGACCGAAAAATGTGTTCAAGTCCGAATCTTTTCAAGCCTTGCAAAGTTCCGCGATCATCGCTTCGCGGCGCTTCAAAATGATCGCGTCCATGCGATCCAGCACCAACAAATAAGCCGCCAGCGCGCCAACCGCCAAAATCACGAAGACGATAGCCGCCACCCAAATATGGTGATACGCGCGCGCCACCAACAACGCTACCGCGCAGAGCCCGACGACCGCCGCCTGAATCCCCAGGCTCGCAAATGCAGTCGTATTCGACGCACGCTGCCGCCCAAACGCGCCGAAATCCACTTTCTTCGGCGTAAATACCGAAAGAAAATTTCCGCCAATCAAGTTCACCTGCAGCGCGAAAAACACCCCCGTCACCGTGGCCAGCAACACGTCCCATGCCGGCGGCCGGTACATCAAACACGTTCCGAGCCAAACCAAAACCAGCTCCGCGCCCAGCACGAACCCCGCAGCCATATTTTTCCCCAACAGAATTTCCCGAAAGCGCACCGGCGACACGAAAAAAAACTGAATGCCCGCCGCATCGGGCCCAAAACTGTTGTAGACCAGATTCGACAGCATCAAGAGCGCATAACCGGCTCCCACGGGAAACGCCAAATCGGAAGCACGCGCGAAAATCCCGCCCGGATTATCCGATTTCCCCGGCGTGAACCGGAAAATCAGCAGCACCACTAGCGGCATCACCAAAGTAAACAGCATCGGACCGCTGCGCGAAAGGTACCGCAGTTCCTTTTCCACCACCGCCGAAACCGAACCCGGCACGCCCTCGATATTCCATCCCAGCTGAATTTTTTGTTTCGCGCCGGGTTTCGCGGCGCGCGCGACTGCTTCGCTGAGATTCTCGCCCAGATATTGCGCGCGCAAGCGCTTGTTCAACAGCCAGCCCACAGCCAGCGCATAAGCGCAAGTCAAAGCAAAAGCGCCCAGCGCCAAAGAATATTCGCCTTGCAGCGCGCGCGCCACCGCCGCAGCCGTCAATCCCGGCGGCAGCAATCGTTCGATCGGCAGCGCCTGCGCGGTCACGTGCGCCACTGCCGGTCCCATCGTCGGCCCAAAATAGCGCATGAATGGCCCGATAAACTGAAAGCTGATCATCACGATCAGAAACACAACGCCCAGGATTTCCCGGCTGCGCCGCCGCGCCAGCCAGCGCTCCACCCACGTGTAAATCATCTGTCCCAGTAAAATATTGAAAATCGCGAACAAGATCAGCACTGGCAGCGCTACCAGAAAATACACGGGCTTCGCGACGCCGATCCCGATGGCCACCCCCAGCAGCCAAAGGCTTCCCACGGCCGTCGCAGGATCCAGCGAGCCATAAGCGATGCGAATCAAAAAGTACGAAGGAAAAGACAGCGGGAAGCGCAGTAGGTTCGACGAATCCACATTTTCCGTGAACGCGCTGGCCATTACCGGAAAAAGCTGCCAGAACAAAAATACCGGCCAAAGCAAAAGCGCCAGCATTTCGCCGCGTCCACGCGAAGCGAAGTACCACGCGCCGGCGCCCATCGCAAACGACCCGCCAAGCCCCAGCAGGGTGAATCCCAAAAAAATGAATCCGCGCGACACCATTTCCAGGCGTCCGCGAATGGTGCGCAGCGAATTCACAAAAAGCCGCCAGCGCACAAACGCAATCGCGGAAAACTGGCCGCGCGCTTGCCTCGAAAAAATCATCCCAGCCACGAAAGTTCCTGCTCGGCGCGCCGCGTGCCGCCGACAATCCTCAAGAAAATCTCCTCGAGCGTCAGCTTTTCGCCGGGGTTTGCTACTGCCGCGCCTTCCGTACCCGAAGCGCTGAGCGCCGCGGCGGCAGCCTGCGCTTGCACTCCCGCGCGCAATTCCTCGATCGACTCCTGCGCCACCAGGCGCCCGCGATGAATGATCGCCACGTGGCTGCAAAGCCGTTCGACAATCTCCAGCACGTGCGAGGTCAGAAATATCGTCGCGCCGCGCGCAATCATGCTTTGCAGCATCGCCTTCAAAGTGTTGGACGCAATCGCATCCACGCCCTCGAATGGCTCATCGAGAAAAAGTATCTTCGGCCCGTGGATCACGGCGGCCGCCAGCGCCAGTTTTTTCTGCATCCCGTGCGAATAATCCGTGACCAGCGTCTTCGGCTGGTCCACCAGCTGCATGAAGTCCAGCAATTCGGCGGTGCGCTTCGCGGCGGTCACCCGGTCGAGCCCGTACATCCGCCCCACAAAATTCAGATACTCGGACCCCGTCAGCCGGCCGAAAAGCGCCATGCCTTCGGGCACCACGCCGATCTGGCGTTTCACTTCCACGGAATTTTGCGCCAGATCAATGCCCAAAATTTCCATGCGCCCGGACGACGCCGCCAGCAGCCCCGTCAACATCTTGATTGTCGTGGATTTTCCCGCGCCGTTGGGGCCCAGAAAACCAAAAAATTGCCCCGGCGCCACGCGCAAGTTCACATCTTGCACCGCGATCAGGTCGCCGAACCGGCGCGTCAAATGCTCGGTGGCAATCGCAGGGGCGAGGACAATGGGGGAAGAGACCATGAATTTTCCGACTCTAACACACCGCCTCGAAACCTCGTCAATTCGCTAGCGCGAACCGACCGTCGTGGCGGGAGGCGTAGGCAGTTGCGGAAACACAGCAAGCACCGCCGGCAATTCCAGGCGAAACGTGCAGCCGCCTTCCGGCCGGTTGAATCCGGTGATTCGTCCGCCGTGCTCCTGCATTACGCCATAGCAAATACTCAGGCCCAGGCCTGTGCCTTTGCCCACTTCCTTCGTGGTGTAGAACGGATCAAAAACTTTGTCCGGGTCCTTCATCCCCGGCCCGGTATCGGAAAATTCGATCACCACGTTTCCGCGTTCGCGCAACGTGCGAATCAGCAGCACGCCGCCGCCCCCGACCACCATCGCGTCCACCGCATTGCTGATCAGGTGATAGAAAACCTGCAGCAGTTGATTCGGGTCTCCGCGCACGGCCGGCAGGATGCTGCGGTTTTCGAGTTCGATGCGAATATTTTTTTCGCGCAGGTCCAGGTTGCGTAGCTGCACCGCCCCGGTAAGCACCGTATTCAAATCCAGCAACTGCTTCTCGGCCGGAACCTGCCGTGCGAAGCTGAGCAGATTGTTCACCAGGTCCTTGGTCCGCCGGGCCTGTTCGCGGATTTTTTCGCCCAGAGAGTGAGCGCGCGTGCCGGACTCGTTTTCAATCGTCAACAAATCGGAATAACCGAGAATCGCCGTCAGCGGATTATTGATCTCGTGCGCGGCTCCCGCAGCCAGCTGCCCGAGCGATGCCAGCTTTTCCGATTGCACGAAATGCGTTTGCAGCCGCTTGATATTTTCCAGCGACTCCCACAGATCGTGCACCAATCCAGTACGTTCCTGGTAAACCAGATACTGCCGAAAGAAAACAGCTCCCGCGCCAATGAAAATCACCGCCAGCGTCGCAATCATCCGGAATCGCTTCACGGAATCAGGCGCGGTGCTCAAAAACTCGCTCCAAACGGCCAGTATCGGCGCCGCCAGCACTCCCCACATCGCCATGCGCACCGGCCACTGCGTGTCGCGGCGCAGCGAAGCGGGCGGCGGCTCTGGCTCGAAAACCAGGCCGTGCGCGATCACGCCCGCCGAACCGAGCCACACAAACGCCGCCATCATCGGCAATCGCATCAAGCTGCCGATACGCAGCAAGTGCCCGCGCAACGCATAATCCGCCAGGAACATCCCCACCACGTACAGCGAGAATGAGCCACAGAGATGTCCGTACACCTTGCGCCACGAGCCGCGCGTCCGAAAGAAAAGCACGCCAAAGCCTACTGCCACCACCAGGTTTTCGATCACGTAACTGGTGAGGTCGCGCGTGTAAAAGAGCCGGTGATCCGGCGCCACAATCTTCCACGGCATCGCCGCGAAGATGTAGACGTACAGCCACAGCACGCCAAGCAACAACAGATCAATCAAGCCAAAGCGCAGCGTCTCGCGCATTTTTCGCGCGTGCGGCATCAGCGCCAGCGACGCCATGAACGGAACGGTATGCAGAAAAAACAGCAAATCAGCGGCGAAGGTGGGCTGGATGGTGTTGCCCCGGTCGAATTCGTTGTAAACCATCACCAGAATGCCCGCCAGCCAGAACGTGCAGCCCAGCGCCAGCAGCATCCAGAATCCGTTCTGCCTCCGGTAGGGCGAAGCGGCATTCCAGAGCAGGCACGAATTCGCAAAAAGCGGAACCAGGCACGGAAAGGCGTAGCTAAAGTTGAGCCACTGCGAATCCGGCGGAGCCAGCAGCCAGATGGCCGCATAGCCGCCCACAAAAAACAACCACGCACACACAATCACAATGGTTGATCGAGTGGGCTTCATCGAGAGGGCACCTGCTGAAATTTTACCGTAGCCTAACCCCAATCTGCCGCCAAGTTCCAAAAGCCATTCTAAAACGTAACCTGACCTTCGCCCGCGAAAACACCGATTAGGCTGAGCTGACTTTTGGCCTCATCTCCAATCATATGAGGCAATTACGTCACTCTGCCCCAGCCCCAAGCGGGCCCCCGGTCCGAGGTCAAAAATCGCAGCTTTTATCCCGCAGCAAAAATCCAACTCGACGCCGCAAGCGTCATTTCTTTCGCCAAAGACGAAGACGCCGACATTCGCGCCAAATTCGATTACGCCAAACGCGCCGGCGTCCCCGTAATCGTCGCCGGCGACCCCGCCCCGCAAACTCTCCCCCGCCTCGAAAAATTCGTCCGCGAGTACGACATCCGCATCGCCATCCACAATCACGGCCCCGAAGATAAACTCTGGCCGTCTCCCCTCGACGTCCTAAAAGCCGTAAAAAATCTAGACCCGCGCATAGGCTGCTGCATGGACGTAGGCCACGCCGCCCGCGCCGGCACCAACGTAGTAGAAGCCATCCATCAGGCCGGCCAGCGCCTCTTCAACATCCACATGAAAGACCTAACCAATTTCCAGGACAAAGCCAGCCAAGTACCAGTAGGCCAAGGCAAAATCCCAACCCGCGCAATCTTCCAAGCCCTGATCCAAACCAACTACCAAGGCTACGTAGACCTGGAATACGAAGTCCAAGAAGACAACTCCATGCCAGGAGTAATCGAAAGCTTCGCCTACATGCGCGGCGTCCTAGCAGGGATGGGAGTGATTGGTACATAGCGTCCTGCGGTCCGCGGCCCAACACCGGAGCCACGGGTGCTGTCCTAATTTGAAATCCTAATACGTGAGCCGGTTTCGAATAAGTTAGAGGTTGGAATAGAAATTACTTGGTAGCACAATCTCCTTCGACGTATGCCGACTACAACCTTTTGGAGTTATTGCAAACGATTTTCTAAACAGCTATGGAGACACTGTTTTTCTTGGACGCGCGACAACATAGTTATCGGTCTGATTCTGCTACTTGCTCCACCTACCATCGGAATATTGCAACATCACAGTCTATCCCCAGACTGGAAGCAGATAACTATAGCTGTCTACGTCTACATCGGATTGTTCGTCCTGTATGTGCTGTATCACCTGCCGCGAACGGCCTGGAAACTTGATGTTGAAAGTCAACAAGAAACAGAAAAAATGCAGGCCGCCATCGAGAAAAAAGATGCGGAAATTGAATCTCTTGCTTGGGCTAACGACCACCCTGTCATTCGCCTTATAAGATGGGGTGTGAATCCTAGTTCGCCTCTGTCAAATCATCGCGGATTCCTACTGAGAAATAGTGGCGGAGTTTGTTTAGCAGCTTGTTGAAGAATTTAGCTTTTCAAGCTTTTCTTTATGATTTCTTGAGTTATCGAGTTATCGCTGAGCTGTGAGGGACCGCTTTGGATATTCTCTATCGACTCGGCGTGACCGAATCGAAGCTCCGTTTCATGTTCTAGCCATCAGGTTTCGCAATCGGCAGAGATTGTAGGCGGCTCCGGTGAAGGTAAACAGCCACCCGACCTTGTCGATCCCTCTCAGCTTCACTTTCTTGAGCCCCCCGACCATCTTCATCCACCCGAACACTTGCTCCACTCGTTTGCGCTTCCGCTGACTGATTTCGTACCCCGCATGCCGTGTGGTCCGCTCGTCCACTGCGCTCCTGCGATTGGTATTGTTCTGCGCCACATGCGGCGTGATGTTCATCCCGCGCAGTTCGCCTACCAGTTCCTGCGTGTCGTAGGCCTTGTCTCCTCCCAACGTCACTCGCTTTCCCGCTGGGATCGCCTCCGCCATGAGCATTGCCGCTTCTCGCTCCGCTCTCCCATTGGCTTCGGTCAGAAACGTCTCGACCAGCAGGCCGTTGCGGTTCTCCATTAATACATGTCCCAAGTAGCCTAGCTTCGCCTCGCTTCCTTTGGACTTCTTGAACAGCCGGGCCTCAGGATCCGTTGTCGATTCATGGGTTTCGTTCTTTCGCTTCTCCCCGTGGAAGTCCACCTCTCCGCCCGGTCCCGGCGGCTTTCCTTGTCCGTCCTTCGCCCGGAAGCTCTTCTGGCTAGCCCAGGCCTCGATCAACGTTCCGTCCACCGTGAAATGTTCATCCGACATGAAAGGTCTGGCTCGTTCCAGCACCCGCCTGAAAAACGACTCCGCGATCTCTTCGTTCAACAAGCGCTCTCGATTCTTGCTGTACACCGCGTGATCCCACACCGCTTCGTCCATCTCCATCCCTACAAACCATCGGAACAGCAGGTTGTATTGCAATTGCTCGATCAGCATTCGTTCGCTGCGGACCGAATAGAAGATTTGCAGCAGCAGAGACCGAAACAGCCGCTCCGGCGCTATCGATGGCCGCCCCACCCCCGAGTACAACTTCCCAAACTGCGGAGACATCTCCTTCAGGATCTCATCCACCATCTTGCGGATCGGCCGCAAGGGATGATCCGCCGGGACTCGCTTCTCGGGCGATACGTAGCTGAACATTCCTTCTTGCTGGTTATCGTCTCCGCGCATTCGCTCGTCTCCTTGACCTTCCTTACTTCAGACGAGTTTTTTCAATTAAAGTTGCAACGGAACTGCATTTTTCAACAAGCTGCTAGAGGTCAGGATTGATGAATTTAAAATTGGTTCTGGTCTATGGGCTGGCAAGACTGTCCCTGGTATAGAAAAAGACGAAACACAGTTTGCCCTTGTATGGCGAGGAAATGGAAATCAATTTGAAAAATTTGACCTTCAACCGGCGATGCAAAATCAAGCTGGACCAGCCGGTCTAAATGCCCCCGACTGGAGCGTTCCTATTTACATCACGTATCGAGATGCGAGAGGTAACTGGTATCGAGGGAAATCTGAACTTACTTATATAAGAAGCCAATATCGGCTTGAATTTGGTCCGACTACTTGTGAAATGTTGTCTACCGCTCCTTCCACAAGTTAGATGGTGGCCGGGTGCCGATCCCTTTGCGCCATTAGCAAAGAGCGCGCGGCTGTCATCATCCGCCGGGCGAAAAGGAAAGCGTTTCTCCGCCGCAGCAGAAAACGCCTCGCCGTAACCACCGGGTGTGGCGCAGCCACTCCTGCTACCTCTTACTAGGAATGATCCACTTGAGATATTGGTTTTGGCCTTTCTTAGCCAGCCGTTGCCCTGGTCGCTGGTTCGTAATTTGCAATAGTTTGTCGTTCTTCCATTCAGTTAGCCATTCTCGGAAATCCGCATCCATAACGCCCGAGTGTTGCATCGCGATAGCCCAGGCATCATCAAAAAGCAGACTTCGTGAAGACTCGAGGATCGAGCGCAATTCGCTCTTAGCTGCCTCCAGACTCCTTACCTGATGCCTGGTGAACTTCTTCTCGCGATAACGATCTTCAGGCTCGAGCAAATCGTACTGGCCCGACTGCGAAAATCTGCGACGCGCCTGAGCCTCGGCTCGCGTTTCGTGCATGAAGGGGATCACACTTTTCTCCGTTTCCTTAAAGACCTCGACGCCCTTCTCATGGCGAGTGCCATAGATCATATGGAAGTGGAAAGAATCCTGATTAGGCTTAAGCACAGGCAACGTGCAAACGTATTTGAAGTTACCGGCCACCCGCACAGCGTTCGCGTAAGAACGAACCAGTTCATCCTCTTGATCCTCACCCTTCAGCTTGACCAGCCTGGGCCAATCATCACCGAGAAGCCGGTCGAAACCTTTGCCTTCAACCGAGATGAAGCGAGTGATCCAAGAAGTCATTAAATTTATGAGCACCTCGCCGGGTTCCAAGGCCAGGATTGGCCTGATGAGATCGATTTTGAGTTGTTCCCAGCCGTTGGGATCGATGAAAGTGAATGGAAAGGACTTGTTGCGCTCCTTTGCAAAATCCAGTACGTCGGGAATGTGCTCAACAAAATCCCAGTGTCGCGCAGTGACGTCGATGTCCGATACACCCTCACAGTATTGTCGGAGCTTATTGTATGCGTTTCGGTCTTTTTCGATGAACAGGCAGCGCATCGTAGGAAACTTCCCGCGCGCCCGCAAAACGTCGCGTGTGGCTCTGAGAACCTGCACTGCCCGGGCAAACGAGGCGTCCTTCAAATCCGGATCGATTGATTCCCAAGGACCAGCGAGGCAGTCGATGTAAGCTATGTCTGACGCCCAGTTACCGACGATTGGCACAAATGCCGACAGGTAACGCGCCAGAATCTGGTGTTTTACTGCGGTTTGCTCTCGGTCTTCGTAATACGATGACGTCATGGACAGAGCGTAGCCAAGCCCACGGTTGTCGCTACGTTGTATATGTGTCGCTCGCGCACTGATTTTGCGGGAACGGATCCCCTCACAAAATTCGGGAACTCGTCGTAGGTAAAGCCATTGAGCATGCGACCTGCCTGTTTCTTGTTCTTTCCACCCCATTGCTTGAAGAAGAACGGCACGCCAGAGGTCTTGCATTGATTGTGTATGGAAATAACCCATTCAGCTTTGATGGGACGAGCTTTACGCCCGCTTTCCCCTCCAACGATTACCCATGAAATTCCCGTCAGGCTGAACTTCTCTAGATCCTCCAAGAGGGGTTCGATCGACAGGAATCGCACCGCCGCTGGTGCGGAGCGAAGGTGGTTAATCCGGGGAAGCCCATACCTTTTGTTCTCGACGCTAACGCCCCACCAAATGTGTTCGTGACTTGCATATGGCTTTAGCGATGTCTCCAGCATTTTGGCCATCCGTTCGGATCGCTTCGTAAGCACCTGGAACACATGCCAGTTCGCCAGAACCATTATCTGGACCACCTTCACTATGTAGCTGTCCGGTACGTCTTCATGGAACAGGTCACTCATGGAATTAACAAAAATCATCCGAGAAGTTGCCCAGCGCAGAGGCTCTGCAAGCTTTTCGGGAACCAATCGCAGGTCAAAGCCGCGCTCATAAGGGTGCCCTGGCACACCCCGAAATCTCTCCGCAAATACCTCAGCGTAGCAGTACTTGCAGCCAGGGCTGACCTTAGTGCAGCCCCGGACCGGATTCCAAGTTGCATCAGTCCACTCGATCGATGATTGGCTACTCATAACAGAATCTCCAATTTATCTTTTTGTGTAACACCCTCTATATACTCCAACTTCGGCGTTTGCGCGTCTGAAATCGGCGATCTCGTATGGAACATGTCCGTAACGCGTCAACAAGGCCGGATAATTGCTCGCGTTAGCTTCTTATACATACCACGGCCGCGTCGCGCATCCCTCCACCTAACGGCGGCGGTCACAAGCCGTCGTCGGAGTGGCGATTCCGGTGCTGCATCCCCTTACGCTACCGGGAAAGGGCACGCGGGTCTCATGACACAGCAGGTAGCCCACCCTTCACCCGAATTCGCAACGAGACACACGACCTACACGCAATCGTTTCTGGAAGTTAACCCGCACATTCACGGTAGCGTAAATTTTTGTGTGTAGATTTGGCTTGGAAGCAAAAAAGAAGGGTGTACATCTTCTTGGAGCGCCAACTCACAAGGAGGAGGTACACCCGATGCGAGAACTGGAAGTTCTCAGCAATGGCCATCTTAAGCTGGACTTTGCGGAGTGGAAAGAGTTCTTTGACCAGGAACTGGGGGAATGGGTGCGCAGCCAGGTGAAGCGCATGATCGAGCAGGCCCTGGAAGCCGAACGCGATTATCACTTGCAGCTGGGCTATTACGAACACAGCCCAGAATTTCGCATGGATTACCGCAACGGCTATCGGCTGCGGGATTTAGCCACGCAGTTGGGTTTGTTGCGGCGTTTGCGAGTTCCGCGCACGCGGCGCCGCTACCGCAGCCAGTTTTTGCCGCGTTATAAGCGGGCGCAACCGGCGGTGCACGAACTGGTGCGACAGGCTTTTCTGCGGGGGATTTCCACTCGCCAGGTGGGCGCGGTGCTGGAGCCGGTGTTGGGCGAAGCGTATTCGGCGCAGACGGTTTCCAACCTGACGCGCGAACTGAGCCGAGCGGCCGAGCAGTTTCACCGGCGCCCGCTGCGCGCCGATTATCTGTATTTGTTTCTGGACGGCGTGGTTTTGAAAGTGCGCGACGCGGGCCGTAAAGTGCGCCGCCGGGTGGTGTTGGTGGCTTATGGAATCACCGCGCAAGGACGGCGCGAAGTCATCGCTTATCAGTTTGCCCACAACGGAGAGAGTGAAGCGTGCTGGACGGAATTTCTGCAGGATTTATATCAGCGCGGACTGCAAGGCCAGCACTTGCGGCTGATCGTCAGCGATGGCGGCAAGGGGCTGGCGGCCGCGCTGCCGCTGGTGTTTCCGCGCGTGGCGGTGCAGCTGTGCTGGGCGCACAAGTTGCGCAACATCGCCGACAAGGTGCGGCGCAGCGAAGGCAGTTGCGTGGCGCAAGCCGCCGGAATGTACCGGGCCCAGAATCGCGCGCAGGCGCAGCGGGCCTTCCGGCAGTGGAAACGCAACTGGGAGCAGCGCCGCCCCCAAGCCGTGGCTTGCGTGGAACGCGATCTGGAGCGCTTGCTGAGTTTTTACGATGTGCCGGAGCACCACTGGAAGAAAGTGCGCACCACCAACGTGATCGAGCGGTCTTTTCGGGAAGTACGCCGGCGCACCCGGCCGATGTCCAGCTTCGCCAATCCCGGCAGCTGCGACCGCATCGTCTTTGGCGTCATCAGTCACCTAAACCGCTCCTGGGAGAAAAAACCCTTCAAAGAATTTACACACAATCCTTGACGCTACCACATTCACTTAGCCCTAGTAATCAGTAGGTAAATGTGATATGGTAGATTGGGGCACTTTTCCGCCCCCACTGAGGACGCAACATGCGGACCGCGGCACCGGCGACGGGTCGAGCCAACCGAGCGCTCGGGAAAAGTGTCGCCAAAAACCGCCCCGCGCCCCCCGTCACCAGCGCAGTTCGCGCACCGCGCGCCTTCCCGCGAAGCCCCGCAGCGCCAGCCGTGCAATGTAACTGGATGTCACAATGTTACATCCACGTTTCATCCACCACGAATCACCCCAAAATCAATCGCCAACCCCGCCGATTAGAATTCATCGTATCTCGCACAAAACAAACACCCGCGACCCCAATCAATCGCCAACTTTTGCGCACTTTGCAAATCACGAATCGCTCGTTGCGCAACACCAGCAGGCCGCAGATCGGGACCGCACTTCTCGATACAAATGGACGCTTTCGCCCGAACAATAAGTCGCGCAACTCATTCAAAACAAACGACCGCGCCAATTCTTATTCGATACAAACGGCAACGCCGGCCCCCGCTCGTCACTCGTCACAAGTCACCGGCCACAGCCTCTCTAATCGACAATGGCAGATATTAGAATTCAACGTAAACCACACAATACAAACAACCGCACCCCATTCTAATCGACACTTTTTTGCGATATCAGCATCGCGAATGCGTGCGCAAGAATGCGGGAGTCGGGAACCTGGGAACGCCATTCTCCTGAATGGCGATTTGCTCCAACGCCACCGGGAGACCGCCGTCCCCGGCAGCCGCGCGAGCCGGCAACGTGACTATTCCCAGCAGGCGCCCATTGTCGTGATGATCGGGTAGACTTCTGCGAGATTGCGGATAGAATAATCTGTTCTGCGCCGGCGAAAAATATCGCTGTGACGCCGGCACGCAGTCGGGCTACGGGCTTTTCATTGCGGAGCGATTCTCCGCGCGCGATTCATGATCGAGGGTGAAGAATGATTGTTGGCGTACCGCGGGAGACATTTCCAGGAGAACGACGGGTGGCTTTGGTGCCATCCGTGGTGCCGATGCTGGCGAAGTCGGGGCTGGAAGTGATCGTGCAAGCGGGAGCGGGTGTCGAGGCGGGTTATCCGGACGCGGATTACGCAGCGAAGGGCGCGAAAATCATCGCGGAGCGCGCCGAGGTGTTTCGCAGCGCCGACATTATCGTGCAAGTCCTCGCGCACGGCTCAAATGACAAGACCGGCAAAGCCGACCTGCCGCTATTTCACCGGGACCAAATATTGATTGGCTTTCTGCGGCCTCTCGGTACGCTGGAAACGATTCAGGAGATTGCGGCGACAGGCGTGACTTCGTTTGCGGTGGAATTGATGCCGCGGACGACGCGCGCGCAGTCAATGGACGCGCTTTCTTCGATGGGGACGATCTGCGGGTACAAAGCGGTGCTGATTGCGGCGGACACGCTGCCGCGAATATTTCCGATGTTGACGACGGCGGCAGGGACGATTACCCCGGCGCGCGTCCTGGTGATCGGCGCGGGCGTCGCGGGATTGCAGGCGCTCGCCACGGCGAAGCGGCTTGGCGCGGTAACTTCCGCGTACGACATGCGTCCGGCGGCGAAGGAACAAGTGCAAAGCCTGGGCGGGCGTTTTGTGGAGCTGCCGATTGAAGCGAAAGATGCGCAGGACGCGGGCGGATACGCGAAGGCGCAGGATGAGGATTTTTACCGGAAGCAACGCGAACTGCTGGGGCGCGTGGTGGCGGAGAGCGATGTGGTGATTACCGCCGCCGTGATTCCGGGGAAAAAATCGCCGGTACTGGTGACGCGCGACATGATCATGCGCATGGCGCCGGGCTCGGTGATCGTGGATTTGGCGTCGGAGCGCGGCGGAAATTGCGAGCTGTGCCGGCCCGGAGAAAAAGTGGTGGAGAACGGCGTCACGGTGATCGGCAGAATCAATCTCGCGAGCACAGTGCCGTATCACGCCAGCCAGATGTATGCCCGCAATATCACCGCGTTCCTGCAATATCTGGTGCAGGGCGGGAAGCTGCAACTGAAACTGGATGACGAAATCGTGCGCAGCACGCTGCTGACGCGCAACGGCGAAATTGTGAACGAACGCGTGCGGGAATTTTTGGCGTTGCCGGCGCTGGCGACGGCGGGCGGAGCGAACTGATGGTGCAGACGGACCTGCTTACGGATTTGTACGTCTTCATTTTGGCGGCGTTTATCGGTTTTGAAGTGATTCGCCGGATTTCGCCGCTGCTGCATACGCCGCTGATGTCGCTGACGAACGCGCTGGATGCAATCGCCGTGGTGGGCGCGATCATTCTGGCGGGCGAAGGTAAAAGCACGCTGGCGACGATTCTGGGAACCATTGCGATCGTCGCGGCGACCAGCAACATCGTCGGCGGATTCCTGATCACCGACCGCATGCTGAAAATGTTCAAAACGAGCCGCCCCGCGAAACCATGACCCCATTCGCCGGTTCCGACCTTCCGCTGCAAATTACTTACCTGATCGCCGCTACTCTTTTTATTTTGTCGCTGAAATGGATGAGCACGCCGAGCACGGCGCGCCGCGGAGTGTGGGCGGGCGAAGTGGGTATGCTGCTGGCGATTATCGGCACCTTGTTGCACCACGGCATGCATTACCAGTGGATCGCGGTTGGCCTGGTGCTCGGTTCGATCATCGGCGTGCCGCTAGGCTTGGTACACATGACGGCCGTGCCGCAGCGGACCGCGTTGAGCCATGCGTTTGGCGCGTTGTGCGTGACGCTGGTCGGAACGTCGGAATTTTATTTGCGCGCGCCACATGTGCCGCCGTTCATGATGTCGGTGCTTTCGATGGAAGTGATTCTGGGCTCGCTGACTTTCACGGGAAGCCTGATGGCTGCGGGCAAGCTGGAGGAAGTGCTGCCGCAGCGGCCGATCACGTACAAGGGCCAGAACTTTGTGAATTTCGTGGTGCTGGGAATTGCGGTGGTGGTGGCGATTATTCTGGTGCGGCATCCCGAGCACACGCATTTGTTTCCAGTGATGCTGGCCATCCCGCTGATTTTCGGTGTGCTGATGATTGTGCCGATCGGCGGCGCAGACATGCCGACCGTGATGTCTCTGCTGAATTCGTACGCGGGACTTTCGGCCGCGGCGATGGGATTCGTGCTCGATAGCAAGCTGCTGATTATTGCCGGCGCGCTGGATGGAGCGTCTGGCTTCATTCTTTCGGTGAATATGTCGAAGGCGATGAACCGGTCGTTTTCCAACGTGTTGTTCGGCGCATTCGGGCAGGACCAGGCTGCGAAAGGCGCGGCGGGGCAAGAAGCGACGCCAGTGAAAAGCGCCACGCCGGAAGAAGCGGCGGCGATCCTTTCCGCGGCGAGCAACGTGGTGATCGTGCCGGGTTACGGAATGGCAGTGGCGCAGGCGCAGCACAAGGTGCGCGAGCTTTATGATATTTTGACGAAGCGCGGCGTCAACGTGAAATTCGGAATTCATCCGGTGGCGGGACGCATGCCGGGTCACATGAACGTGCTGCTGGCGGAAGCGGACATCCCTTACGACAAGCTCACTGACATGGAGGACCTGAATCCGGAGTTTTCGCAGACGGACGTGGCGCTGGTGATTGGCGCGAACGACGTGACTAATCCCGCGGCGCGGACTGATCCGAGCAGCCCGATTTACGGAATGCCGATTCTGGATGTGGACAAGGCGCGCACAGTGATGGTGATCAAGCGCGGGATGAGTCCGGGCTTCGCGGGAATTGATAATCCTCTCTATTATCTCGACAAAACGCTGATGCTTTTCGGCGACGCCAAGACTTTCGTCGGGGATATCGTGCGGGAACTGGGCGGGACTGGCCACGGCTAGATTGGCCCTAGGCGATCGGCCGGAAGATTTTGGGGCGGCCGTCTACTTCACTTGCAACGATTTGATGTAATTCACCAGGCTCGAAATCCGCACGTACATGATGGCTGGATCCGCATCCATGCTGCGAAATAACGGGCCCCAGACCGGCATTTCCGCATCACCGTGCGCCGGCGCCTTCGCGCCATTGCGCAGCACCTGCTGCACATAGAGGTCCGGAAATTTTCCGCCGTGGCGCTTTGCGAGCGTTGTCAAATTTGCGGGAGTTTGTTTCAAAGCTGGCGCTGCCGGCCCGTCTCCCTTGCCATCTTTGCCGTGGCACACCGCGCAGTAATCCTTGAACATGCCCGCGCCGGTGAGCGGCGCCGCTTGCTTGACCGGCTCTTTCTTGGCTTGCGCGTCGTGCGTGTCTTGCTTGTCTTGCGGATATGCTCTGCCGCTAAGGGCCAAGAACAAGCCCGCTAAAATCAAAATCTCCAATTGCAATCCATTGCGTCGCGCTGTTGCAAAATGCGGCATAGCGAACCTCCTTGCCACGATGCGTATGAATTCTTTACGCTGCGCGTACGCTTGCCGGGCGGCGCGGCGAGCCGAATCTTGCCGCTGAAAAATTCGTCCGGCTAATTCTGTGGCGGGTAGAGCGCCAAGTACATGTAGGCGTCGGCAGCCTCGTCGTGACTCAAGTAATTAAACACCGGCATTCTGCCTCGGTACGGCGTGGCGGGCGTGCCCATGGTGATTGGCGCGCCGGACGTAACTTTTCGCACGAAGTCCGGCAGCCCTACTCGCGTGGTAAGGCAAGAAAGTGGCGGAATTGCCCCATCCATGATTTGCTGCGGATCCGGGTTCGGCCCCTTCGCGCTATGACATACGTGACAGGTGGATTTCACGATGTGCTCTCCCACGCGATAGGGCGAGTCCTTCACGGTGATCTGATTTTTTTCCGCGCCTGGCACGCCGGAAAGCAGCTCGAGGTACGCGACGAGCGAGCGAATCTCCGGCTCGCTGAGCTTGGGCGCGGGCATATTCTGGCCGCCGGCGTGCAACCGCTGCAACAGGATGACCTTGGATTCCTTGGCCATTTCAGCCACTTCGGAACGGCTCATTTCCCGGCCGGATTTCTTCATGCGATCCATGGTGGCTTCCACGGACGTTGCTTGCACCGGGCCGGTGATGGAATTTATTTCCGGAGGCGCGCCCTGGCCGGACGCTCCGTGGCATCCGCGACAATTCAAACGATATAGATCCGCACCGCTCAGGGTGACCGTTTGGCTGGCGTATCCCGGCGACAAATCCAGCTGCCACGGCGCACCCTCGTCTCCGGGGCCGCTCGGAGCCGGTCCTAATTCCCAGGTCTTGCCCATGCTGGTTTCATTGAACGACTTGTTCAGATGATGGATCCAGCTCTCCCCCTCGGCCGCCGTAATCGCCGCGTCTCCGTCCCTGGCCGTCTGACCAAGCAGCGAACCAGCGAGCAGGAATACCACGGCAATGCAGATCGTACCCACGAAACGTATTTTCGTTCGTGGAGCGAAGCGCTGGTTGAAGATAAATGATCGGAACATAAGCATCCGCAAGAGGTCCAGATTGCAGCGCTTGAATGCGGCGCAACTTGCAACCATGGCAGCTCGTTAAATGCGCGCAACCCTTTCCTGGTACGTCCGGTTATTTCTTCACAGCTATATCCACTTTCGTGTCGCCCGCAGCCACCGTAATTGTCTGAGTAGTGGGTTTGCCTTCGGCGCTCCACGTTTTCAGCGTGTAGGTCCCCGGTGGGACGCCCTTGATCGTGAAGCTGCCGTCACTGCCGGTCAGCGCAAAGTACGGCGTGGGAACGATTACGATGTAACCGAGCATGTCCGCATGGAAATTGCAGAGCAACTGCGCCGCGCCGAGCGTGTCGAATTGAAACGATTTCTTTTGGCCGGGCGAAATGATCGTGAGGCTGTGACGCAACGTCTTGTTGCCGCCGATGGACGGCCAATAGACGTTGTGAACCACCTGGTCGCTGTTCAGAAAATCAACGGTGGTGCCGCGCTGCACGACGATGATCTGCGGAATGAACTTCATGTCCCGCTGATCCACGGTGGCGTGCTGTGCCGGCGGGTCGAATTTCTTGCCTGGAATGGCGTCAATGTAAACCGCAATACCTTCCAGCGAACTAAGACCTTCCGCGGACACTTTTCCCTTAATGTCCCCCGCTCGAGCGGCGCTGGGCACGACGAACGCGCCGACAAGCGCCATCACGAAGACGGCTCGCCTGGAAATTTTCATGCAATTTCTCCCTTGCAAGGTTGAGTAAGCGATTCGGTTGTTCGCCACGTTACGCAGTATGGGGCGGCCAACCGCGGCCTGCTGTGACGCAACGCACATTCGGTTGTGACGTCCGTCACGAATGGCTTTCATTTGAGGAGGCCTGGCTTGGCGGAATGCCTAAGGAGAAATCTGCACCGCGCCCCAACGGTTGCACAGTCGCGAAGTTGGGTTTGGGGATCGCGTGGGATGCCAGAGCGAAACCGAGCCGCAGTTTCCGCGCGGGCGTTGTTACGAGGATCGCCTATCGGGATCGTTGCGATATCGAATGCGATGTTTTCGCGTTTTGCGGCGAGGGATCGGACGAAGATTGCTGTTTCAAATTCCAAAAATCCTCGTGATCGAGAATTTCGAATCCGATCAGAAATTGCGACGCGGACACCTCTTTTACCCAGGTTACGCAGCCACTGGCGTTCGCGGAGTTCTCGGTTTTTTGAATCCAGAGATTTGCGCCGACTGCGAACGGTTCGCGGGTGGTGACGCAGGCCCCGGCCTTGCTGACGTTTACGGTGGCGGTTAATTCAAATTTGCCTTTGCTTCCGGGCGCGCGGTAGACGCGCACTGGCACGCGCAGCGGAATCCGCGGATTCCTTTGTACTCGCTTGTACATCTCCACTGCATCCGTGGACAAAGCCAGAAAATCGTCGCGCTCCTCGGCAGTGAGCTCCTTGGCGCCGGTGACCAGTGTGCCCGCCTGGCCGATAAGTTCCGAGAGAAATGCCGAGGCGGCGACGCGATCGCGTCCGACGGGATCGGCGCCCGCGAAGCGTTCGCGGTAGTCGGCGAGGCGGCGCGAGGCGATATCGTAGAAATGCTTTCGGCACAATGGACGCGCGTCCAGAGTCGCCTCCGACAGGTTCTTGCAACCGATCCATCCGCATAAACCTGCAGCCAATGCAGTCCCTCGAAAGAGCGAATCGTTGAGTTGCAGTCTAAAGGTTTGCCTCGAAAAATCAATGCGCGACGCCGGTCAGCGCGTGGACGTATTTGTGTTTCGGAGTGCCGCTTGGCTACAAATCATTCGGAGCCGCGCTAGTGATTCACGCCGCTGGCGAGAAAACCGCCATCCACCACTAGCAAATGGCCGGTGACGAAACTCGCCGCGTCAGAAGCGAGAAAGACCGCGGCTCCGCCTAGCTCTTCCACCTTGCCATAACGCTTCATCGGCGTGCGCAGCAGGAATTCGCGTCCTCGCTCGGTTCCGTCAAGAAGCGCCGCGTTCAAATCCGTGCGCAGCACGCCAGGAACCAGCGCGTTCACGCAGACGCCCGAACTCGCCCACTCAATCGCGAGAGTTTTTGTGAGCGCTGCTACTCCCGCTTTGCTGGCATTGTAAGCGGCGACTTCGAATAAGCCCACAAAGCACGCGAGCGAACCGATATTTATGATGCGGCCGTATTTTTGTTCGAGCATGTGACGGCCAAAGATGCGGCAAGCGCGCAAAGTGCCTTTCAGGTTGGTTTCCTGGATGGCGTCCCATTCGTCGTCGGGAAAATCAATCGTGGGAGCGCGCTTGGTGCGGCCGGCGCAGTTCACCAGGATTTGCACGTTGCCGAACGCCTCGCAGACGGATTGCAGAAGCTGTTCGACGCTGTTGTCGTTCGTCACATCGCAGGTGACCGCGAGCGACCGACGGCCTAGCGATGCAACTTCGTCGGCGGCTTTGCGCGCGAGTTCGGCGCGGCGGCCTGTGGGCACTACGTCCGCTCCGGCTTTGGCGAGTTCGCGCGCGAGAGCGAAGCCGATGCCGCTGGTGCCGCCGATTACCACGGCAGTTTTGTCCCTGAGATCAAGAAGCGGATGGCCCATGCAGTTCTCCTGATCGGCGACGCGGTGGTGGCCTCACGATGCGTTTCGGCGCGTACGCATCGAAGTTAGGCTGGAATTTTCGGAACACAGGACATTCGCGGGAATGGCGGAGGGGGTGGGATTCGAACCCACGAGGCCCTTTTGAGGCCTAACGGTTTTCAAGACCGTCGGTTTCAACCACTCACCCACCCCTCCGCTTTCCAGTTTAACTTGCCCGCGCGGCTCGGCCAATGGAGAAACAGCACGCCTGTGTTTTGCTTTGCGGGCGCGGACATCTCTTGCCGCGGCCGGTGCGCCGTGCAGCGCGGATTGTCTCCTTGACGACGGCGGGTGGCTACTTCGCGCCAGCTGCTTTGGCCAGATCCTTCACTTCCTTTTCGTCGAGCTGCAATCCTGCCGCCGCGACATTTTCTTCGAGGTGCGCGACGCGCGAGGTACCGGGAATCGGCAGCATGACCGGGGAACGCGCGAGCAGCCACGCGAGAGCTACCTGCGATGGCGTGGCTTTCAATTCCCCGGCGACGCGACTGACCGGGCTCGTTTCGCCGGTCAATTTGCCGGCCGCCAGCGGGAACCAGGGGATGAAGCCCATTTTTTGTTTTTCGCAATATTGCAAGACGTCTTCGGAGCCGCGGTCTGCGAGGCTATAGCGATTCTGCACACTGACGATGCAAACGATTTTTTGCGCGTTTTGAATTTGCTTCACAGTGACTTCGGAGAGGCCGATGTGCTTGATCTTGCCTTGCGTTTGCAGCTCTTTCAGCGTGCCGATTTGGTCTTCGGCCGGAACCTTCGGATCAATGCGATGCAATTGGTAGAGATCGATGCGCTCGAGGCGCAGACGCTTCAGGCTGCCCTCGCACGCGGAGCGGAGATGCTCCGGCTTGCCGTTTTCTACCCAGCGGTCGGGTCCGGTGCGTTCGAATCCGCCTTTCGTGGCGATGACCAGATTTGCGGGATACGGGTGAAGAGCTTCGGCGATGATTTCCTCGCTGACGTACGGGCCGTAGGCGTCCGCGGTATCTATGAAATTGACGCCCAATTCGATGGCACGCCGCAAAACGCGGATACTTTCCGCGCGGTCAGCGGGCTCGCCCCAAATTCCCTTGCCAGTGATGCGCATTGCGCCGAAACCGAGACGAACAACACGAAGATCGTTTCCAATCAGAAATTCACCGGCTTTCGCGGCGGGACCGGATCCCGGTTGCATTGCGGATTTAGTGCCCTGCATATATTTCTCCTTTGCGACTGCGGAAATGTAAATTAGCTGCTCGAAATTCGCGGCCGGGCTTAAATCGCGCCGGGTTGATTCACGCCGAGCCGGTTCACTAGAATTGATTCATTCCGACAGTTACAGGTTACATCGTCAGGACGCCGCGGGCTTCGGCTTTTACGTTGATCGAAAGGGGAAGGAAGCGCGACTCCGCCGGGGATGGCCCCGTCGTGTGGTGATGCATGAAGTTGTTGCTGGAAAGCTCTCGCCGCTAGGAACGCCTTCAGGTTGACTCGACGACCGCGTCAGCTCGTTGCTTACGGCTTTCCTCGCCGGGTTGCGGATTTGGGCGCGCGAACTTCTCTCTCGAGATAATCCTCGAGGTAACGGCAGGCTACGTCCAAAGGCTCCTCGGTACGCTGCAGGCGGCTGAGCATCAGGCTGCCTTCGAGCGTGCTGACGATGAGCGTGGCAAGTTTTGCGGAATCCACCTGGCGACGAATTTCGCCGCGCTTTTGGCCTTGTGCGGCGATTGCGGCCAGCCGATCGAGCCATTTGTCCAGGGCGCGGCGGGCCTGATTTCGCAGTGGAAGGTTTCCGTCGTCGGAATCAATAGCCGTATTTAATAGCGGACAACCGCCGGGAACCAGACCCTCGCGGCGATCGCGAAAATTCCGCACGATCTGCTGCAAGCGGTCCACCGAGTTCGCAATTTCCTCGGTGCCCTCGAGGCGCGCATTGATGGCCTTCTCCCAGGCGTAGTCAAAAGCCTCAGAGGCGAGCTGCTGCTTGCTATCGAAGTGGCGGTAGATGCCGCCCTTTTCGAGGCCGGTCGCCTGCATCAGTTCGGAGAGCGCCGCGCCTTCATAACCACGCTGATTGAAGATGGGCGCGGCCTTGCGAATGATTTCCTGCCTGGTTTGTTCGCCCTTGCGCATGTGGATGCCCTCCCCGGCGGCCTTGCGACCGACTGGTCTCAATAGCCATTATAGCGTATATTTATGAGACCGTTCGGTCTCTTTTAGCATCGAAAGAATGGGACCACCGATATGAGCGCCATCACCGCTGCCATTCCCATCCCCCGAGCTGCGGCCGACCGGCCCTCCATCAATCCCTGGATCATCGCCGCCACCGTCACGCTTGCGACGTTCATGGAGCTGCTCGACACCGCCATCGCGAACGTCGCGTTGCCGCACATCGCTGGAGGCTTGGCGGTCAGCTACGACGAAAGCACCTGGGTGCTGACGAGCTATCTGGTCTCCAATGCGGTGGTGCTGCCTCTTTCCGCGTGGTTGAGCCGCGTCTTTGGACGCAAACGCTATTACATGCTCTGTGTCCTGCTTTTTACGGTGAGTTCCCTGCTGTGCGGATTGGCGCCGTCGCTCGGGCTGCTGATTTTCTTTCGCGTGCTGCAGGGCGTAGGGGAGGCGGCCTCGCTCCCGTGGAGCAGGCGATTCTGGTGGACACATTTCCGGCGCACAAGCGCGCGGCAGCTTTCGCGCTTTATAGCATGGCAATCGTCACGGCGCCGGCGATCGGCCCGCCGCTGGGCGGATGGATTACCGACCAATTTAGCTGGCGCTGGATCTTTTTTATCAACATTCCGATCGGGATCGTGTCTTTAATCCTGACGAGCCGCGTGGTCTCGGACCCTCCCGAATTCAAGCGCGAGGTGGAAGCAGCACGCGCAGGAGGCAAGTTGCGCGTTGATGGGCTGGGAATTTTTCTGGTGGCGCTGGGATTTGCATGTCTGGAGGTTGTTCTCGATCGCGGGCAGCAGGACGACTGGTTCGAAAGCCGCTTCATCGTATGCTTCGTTTCCGTAGCGGTGATTGCTCTGCTGGTGGCCATTTTCTGGGAGTGGCGGCATCCCGATCCGGTGGTCGAGATCCGGCTGCTGGCCGATCGGAACTTTGCGATCGCCAATTTTTATTATTTTCTATTCGGCTTCGCGCTTTTTGGTTCGACGGTGCTGATTCCGCAGATGCTGCAGAGCCTTTACGGCTATACCGCGACGGATGCGGGGCTGGCGCTGGGACCGGGCGCACTGGTGATCGTGGCGCTGGCGCCGCTGATCGTGAGAATTCTGCCGAAGCTCGGCGTGAAACCGTTGATTTTTGTCGGGTACATAATTTTTGGCATGGCCATGTGGCGCTACGCGAGTTTTGATCTCGGCACCGACTACCAGCACATCGCGTTGGCGCGCGCTCTGCAGGGACTGGGGATCGCGCCGCTATTTGTTCCGGTAAGCCAACTGGCTTATTCGTTCCTGCCGAAAGATAAGAACAACAAGGCGTCGAGTCTCACGAATTTATTCCGGAATCAGGGCGGGAGCGTGGGGATTGCGTTTGTGACTACGGTGCTGGCGCGCAGGACGCAGTTTCACCAGTCCATTTTGGCGGAATACGCAAATCCGACACACGCGCGCTACCGGCAGTCGTTCGCGGCGATGTGCCGTTATTTTGCAGCGCACGGTTTTTCGCCGGCGGACGCCGCGCTGCACGCGAAGGCACAGATAGCGCAAATCGTCGGGCAGCAGGCTGCGTTCCTGGGATTCCTCGATTGTTTCTGGCTGCTGGGCTGCGCTTGCTTGATTGGAGCCCCGCTGGTTTTCTTCACGCGAAAATTCACAAATCACGGGCCCGGCGGTGCGCACTGACGGCGTGAAGACTGTGCGCCAGCTAGAACGCGATGGATCGCGCAAGGAGCTCTAGCCTCGGCTGCTGTGTCGTGGAAGCGCCAGCACAGCGAGACGCTTGCCGAGCTTGGCAAATTCCGGGTCGGCGGTGACCAGGGTTGCGGAATACTCCAGAGCGAGAGCGGCGGCGAAGCTATCGGCATAGCCAAGGTCGTGGCGGGCTTTCACTGCAGCCGCTTCGGTGGCGCGTTCACGATCGGCCGGCAAGATCAGCAGCGGAAGACGCGCAGCGTTTTTCTCCACTGTGCGTGCGTCGCTTTCGCCGCCTCGCTTCCAGACTGAGTAAATCACTTCGCCCCAATTGACCGCGGACATCAGCAGCGGTGAGCGCTGGCGCAGCGACTCCTGCAGAAGGCTTTGCACGCGCTTGGCGCCGGTGCGATCGCCGAAATAGATCAGCAGGGCATTCGCGTCGAGGACGTAACGCCTCATCGTCCGCGCTCTCGATCGCGCTTGCGTTCCTCTTGGAGGTAGTCGAGCGCCGCGCCGGCGCATTTCACGGAGCCGCGCAGCTCGCGGATCAGGCGTGGCGTGAGCGGCTGCAGGATGATCGTATCGGCGCCGTCGCCATTTTCGTCTGCAGCCAGGATCACGTTGAGGTGCATCCCTGCCTTAAGGCCGAGGCGTTCGCGAACCGGCACTGGGAGAACCATTTGGCCCTTGGAACTGATCGTGGTGGTAAATGTGGTCGTTCGGCTGGCTCGGCGTTTCATGGCGCTATCTTACCATAAGGTAAGACGATCCAGAAAGAACGGAAATTTGACGGCAACATCAAGACGAATGCTCGCACGCCAATGCTGGGTGCGAATCAGGGAGTCGCAGATGGGCTGGAAGTGTTAAGATTTCGGTGAGCCGCAGAATCCGGAGATACTGGCGCGATGCGCCCGGCAATGGAGAAATCCTATGGTCCGCAGACTTTTGGTGGTTAGCGCAATTTTTGGATTTGCGATCGTTGGGCTTGGCGCGGGGGGCGCGCGGGCGCAAGATTCGTCTACGCAAGCGGCCTCGCCCAGCACGCCTGCCGCTCATGACCATAACCACGCTGCGGCCACTGGAGCGAAGGGCAAAGCCGACATCCCCGCGTATCACGCAGAAGCGCCGAAGGGGCCGTTACCCGAAACGCTGGACCCCAAACAATTTCTCGACGCGGAAACACGGAATGTCTACACGCTAGCCGCCAAGGAAAAACCCATCCTGTACCAGCAGCCCTGCTATTGCCGCTGCGACAAGGAAGTGGGCCACAAGAGCCTGCTCGATTGCTTCACGGATTACCACGGCGCGCACTGCGTGCTGTGCAAAAAGGAAGCGGTTTTTACTTACACCGAATCGCAACAAGGCAAGACCGCCGCGCAAATCCGCCAGGAAATCATGGACGGCAAGTGGAAGGACGTGGACCTCACGAAGTACGACGATCCCCTCCCCGCGAATTAATTCGCCGCTGAATCCGTCCGCACCGGCAGCGAAAAAGGCTGCCCCCCGCTGTTTTTTTGTGCCCCGATAGCGTTCTCGCGCTCGGAACCGATCGGCGGAACGGTTCCGGTTTTGGGGGCCGTTCTCCAGTCAGTCCCTTTCCTTGGCAGTAATCCGAGCGGGGAGGAAGCGCGTAGAGCATGACCCGCGGTCATTTCTGGGCGCTCGCCCAGTCGCGGTCACATCCAACTTTCCAAAAATTGGCTTACTGCCGTGGTATGAGTAATCTGCGCGGGGTTGTACAACGTTGTGCCGAAAGGGAACGTCTAACTCCGTGGCAATTTCGCTAGTGCGATGGGTGGGCGGCTGGCCGCGCGGGCCAGTCCTGCGGCGCGAACTCGACGCCCCAGAAATGAGGGCTGGGCGAGAGGAATTCGACGCCAATCCGCGTCCCTTTATCAGACATGTCGCCTAGATAAACGACCCGGCATTCCTGCTCTTCTTCGGTGACGGGATTGATCAGGACTACTTGCGCGCCCAGTTCCAGCGATTCGTGCAGGTAGAGCAGGCCGCCGTGCGCGTTGATCACGATGGTCTGGCTGTTCTCGCGGAACTTGCGGCCGTCCGTATTCTTGCCGGTGGCGCGGACGGGAATGCGCGTGAAGACGCGGGAACTGCGGCGCTGCTGAGCTGTTTGAGATTCGATCATGGCTACCTCGTATCGTGCAACGGGCACGAACGCGAGTCAACTATCCGAGTTTTGGAAGTGTCTAAAAACACAGTCGCGAAAAGCTTGCTGAAAATGCGCAAGGTTCCGTGGAATGGCGGACCGCTTCGTGGTAGGGTTCCAAGGTCTTGCGCAAGAAGCGGCATTTTTTACCGGCCCGAAATCGTAAATTCCTGGCGGAGCACGGAATGAATCTTATCGAATCCATAGAAGCGAAGCGTGAAGAACACCTGAACGAGCTTAAGGAATTTTTGCGGATACCGAGCGTCAGCACGAAAAGTGAACACAAACCGGATATCGAACGCGCGGCACATTGGGTGGCGGAAAAATTGCGAGCGGCGGGATTGGAAAATGTGGAAATCTCGCCGACGAAAATGCATCCACTGGTTTATGGGGAGTCGCTGCATGCGCCCGGCAAGCCGACCATACTTTTCTATGGGCATTACGACGTGCAACCGGCCGAGCCGCTGGATTTGTGGACCACTCCGGCGTTTGAGCCGACCGTGCGCGACGGCAAACTTTTTGGACGCGGCACGGCGGACGACAAAGGGCAGGTACACATCCATATCAAGGCCTTGGAAGCGCTGAAGAATCAAACCGGCAAGCTTCCTTTGAACGTGAAAGTGATGATCGAGGGCGAAGAAGAAGTCGGTAGCGTCAGCCTGTGGGATTTCGTGCAACGCAATCGAGAACGATTGAAGGCCGATGCGCTGGTGGTTTCGGATACTTCGATGCTCGCGAAGGGCGTGCCTTCGATTACCTACGGATTGCGCGGTCTGAATTACTATCAAGTGGAAATCACCGGGCCGGCGCAGGACTTGCATTCCGGAGTGTTTGGCGGCGCGGTGCCGAATCCGATCACGATTCTTGCGGAAATGATCGCGAAACTGCACGACAAAAATTTTCGCGTCACGGTTCCGGGATTCTACGACGATGTCGCCGTGGTTTCGCGGCAAGAGCGTAAAGCGCTGAATGCACTGCCCTGGAAGGAAAAAGAATTTCGCAAGACGGTGGGGGCGCCGGCGCTGGACGGCGAAAAGGGATTCACGATTGTCGAACGTCTCTGGATTCGTCCAACGCTTGAACTGAACGGAATCTGGGGTGGCTATTTGGGTGAAGGCGCGAAGACGGTGATCCCCTCGAAAGCGTATGCCAAGCTTTCGACGCGCCTGGTGCCGAATCAGGATCCCGCGAAAATCGCGAAACTCGTCGAGCGGCACATTCGAAAATTGTTGCCGAAGTCGGTGACTTGCAAATTCGAAGTGCTGAGCACAGGCAAGCCGTGGGTGGCGCCGTATTCGCATCCGATTTTTCAGAAAGCGATTCACGCGCTGGAGTCCGGCTTCGGGAAGAAAGCAGTTTTCATCCGCGAAGGCGGCTCGATTCCGTTCGTCACGCAGATGCACGATACGTTTAAAGTTCCCTGCGTGCTGCTGGGCTTCGGATTACCGGATGAAAACGCGCACGCGCCCGACGAACACATCGCGCTGGAAAATTATTTCGGCGGCATCAAGTCCGTCGCGCTATTTTACGAACAACTCGCCGCGCAGTAAAAATTTAGCCCAAATCGGGAGCGCTCCGGAAAAGCCCATTTTATCGGGCTTTTTTGAAGGTTTCCCTTGCGTTCGCGCGGCACTGTAGCTATAGTCCCGAAGGCATCCGGAAGACCGGAGCCAAAAAGCATTTTAATCTGAGGAGGAAAACGTAACTCGATGGCAAATCCGCTGAGCAAGTCCAAGATTATTGCGTACATCACTGAGAAAGTAAGCACCCCGGAGAAGCCCGTCTCCAAGAAGCAGACGGTAGCTTTCTTCGACGAATTGTTCAAGCTGGCTGTGAAAGAAGCAAAGAGTTCCGGCAAGTTCGTGATTCCCGGCATCGGCCGCGCCGTGAAGGCGCACCGCAAGGCGCGCATGGGCCGCAATCCGGCCACAGGCGAAGCCATCAAGATCAAGGCCAAGACCGTGGTACGTTTGCGCGCAGCGAAAGCGTTCAAAGACGCCGTCCTGAAGTAGTCGTCTCTTCGGCGCAGAGATTGAAGACCAACCCCCAGGCATGCCCGCTCTGAAGGACGGAACGGACGCTTGGGGGTTTTGTCTTTTCAGCCTTCCCGCAAGGTTCAAATACCCTTTGTTTCATTGATGAAAATGCCTTTTTTCTTAGCGTGGCGTTCGAGGGGGATGATGGCCTCGCAGTATTGGGATGAAGTTCAGGCCGCAGCGTACCGGCAGTTTCGGTACGACTTTCGGGAGCGTGCGCTGGCGGGCAAGACGGTGATTGTGGCTGGCGGCAGCGGCGGACTGGGAGCGGCTACTGTGACGCTCTTGGCGGTCGAAGGGGCGCGGGTGGTGGTCGGATATCGCGCCAATCGCGAGCGCGCTGAGGCTTTGCGGCAGTCAATCGAGACTCAGTTCCCCGGCACGATTTCCCTGGTGGCGGGAGACATCGCGGTGCCCGAAGTTCGCCGCGCTTATCTGACGGCCGCAGCGGGAACTGGCGCGCCGCTAGCCGGTGCTGCCATTTTCCCCGGCGATCCTGCCCGCGTCGCTTTTGCCGACCTGAAACGTGAAACTCTACTCGACTCGATGGAATCCAATTACGCGGGTCCGGTGCTGCTCGCGAAAGAGATCGGCGCGAACATGGAGAGCGACGCTGGCGGCAGTATCGTGCTACTAGCAACTATGCAGGCGCTGGCCGCCTTCCCTTCGAGCTTGAATTACGCAGCACCGAAAGCGGCTTTGGTGCATGCGGCGAAGATTCTCGCGCAGCAATGGAATCATGTGCGAGTGAACGTGGTGGCGCCAGGCGCCACCATCGCCGGGATGGCCACGGCCAGCGTGCAATCCGGAAAATATGACCGGTACGTTGCGAGCGGCGCGATCGCGCGATTTGGACGCCCGGAAGATGTGGCACGAGCCGTGCGATTTTTCCTGGAGCCGGATAATTACATCACCGGGCAGTCGCTGGTGGTGGACGGCGGTTTGACGTTGCGCCGCGATCGAGGCTAGAACTCGCAGCACATCCTGAAAAATAAAATGCCAGAGCATTCCGGGCTTCTAACTGATTTATACGAACTGACGATGGCTGCGGGTTACCTGCAGACCGGATTCGACGCGCGCGCCACGTTTGAGCTTTTCGTCCGCCATCTTCCTCCGCATCGCAATTATCTGGTGGCTGCCGGACTCGAGCAGGCGCTGGACTTCCTCGAGAACGTGCACTTCACCGCGAAAGAAATTGATTTTCTGCGACGGCATCCGGTGTTCCGGAATATTCGCGGAGAATTTTTCGATTACTTGGCGACGTTTCGATTTAAGGGCGATGTGTGGGCGATGCCGGAAGGCTCGCTGGTATTTCCCGGCGAGCCGATGCTGCGCGTTACGGCGCCGATCATCGAAGGGCAGATCATGGAGACGTATCTGCTTGCGACGGTCAGTTACCAGACAATGATCGCGAGCAAGGCCGCGCGCGTGGTGACCGCCGCGAAAGGCCGGCAGGTGGTGGAGTTCGGCGCGCGGCGGGCGCACGGCAGCCAGGCGAGTTTGCTGGCGGCGCGCGCGGCGGCGATTGGCGGCTGCGTGGGTACGTCCAACGTGCTGGCGGGACAGCAATTCGGCATGGAGACTTACGGGACGCAGGCGCATTCGTGGGTGATGGCGCATGAGGACGAAACGGAAGCATTCGCGAAATTCCTCGACGCATTTCCCGAGCATGCCGTGCTGCTGCTCGATACCTACGACGTGCGCAACGCCGTAAAGAAAATCATCGCCATGAATCGCAAGCCCGCGGGCGTGCGGCTCGATAGCGGCGACCTGGCGAAAGATAGCCAATGGGTGCGGCGCGAACTCGACTCCGCGGGATGGCAACACGTGAAAATTTTCGCGTCGGGCGATCTGGACGAGACACGCATCGCGTCGTTGCTTGCGAAACATGCGGCGATTGACGCTTTCGGAGTGGGCACGGCGCTCGCGACGCCTGGTGACGCGCCGCACTTGAATCTCGTCTACAAACTGGTGGAAGTCGAGCGCGGCGGCATTATTCGCGAAGCCGCGAAGCTGAGCGCAGCGAAGGTCACCTACCCAGGGCGCAAGCAGGTGTTTCGTTATTCCGCGCCGTCGGACGAATACCGTCACGACAAGATTGCGCTCGATGGCGAATCGGGCGATGGCGGCGAGCAGATGTTGCGCGAAGTGATGCGCGAAGGACGGCGCACGACGCCGCCGGAAGCAGTGGCGGATTCGCGGGCGCGCTGCCTCGCGGGGCTGGCGCGGCTGCCTCGCTCGTTGCGCCAGATCAATCGCGCGGCTGCGTACCCGGTGGAATATTCGAAGCGGCTCGAGGTGCTGCTGGAAAAGCTGCGTCGCAGAGTGCGCCGCGCGGCGCTAATATAGCGGCGTGGCGGAAATATGCCCAGTGAAAAATGACATCGGACCGGCAAGAACAGGCTTGGGAGCTGCTGCGCGAAGCTTACCGCACGCAAATGGAAGGCAATTACGACCGCGCGGTAGAGCTCTATAAAAAATCACTGGAGATTTTTCCAACCGCGGAAGCCCACACATTTCTTGGCTGGACTTACCATTTTCAGGGGAAGATTGATGAGGCGATCGCGGAGTGCAAGCGCGCGATCGAAGTAGATCCGGATTTCGGCAACCCCTACAACGACATCGGTTCGTATTTAATCCAGCTTGGCAAATTCGACGAAGCGATTCCCTGGCTGGAGCACGCGATTGCCGCGCCACGCTATGAGCCGCGGCATTTTCCACATTTCAATCTGGGCCGGGCGTATGCGGCCAAAGGCATGCTGACGCGCGCCGGAGAATGTTTCAAGGAATCGCTGCGCATCGAGCCGCGTTACGCATTGGCGCGCCAAGCTGTGGAGAATTTGCGGCGAATGGTGAATTAGCAGGCATTTTCTGGGAGTGCGGCGGCTTGAGACGCGCCGTGGTTATGACGAGCGAGGCAAGTTCGCCTACCTGAGTGCCGAGAATCGCGTTCACTGCACGCGAAGCAAGCTTCGCGCCGGAAAAGCGGCGGCAAGCCGCCGCGCTCCCAGATGGTGCGCGGCGCTTCTGCCGATGGCGCGCTGCCGATGACAACGCAGTGTGGGCGACGGGTGGCTTTGACGCTCAGGTTCTTCCTGGTTTCAACACGCGGTCGTAAATCCACAGCAGCAGCGCTGTCGCTACGCCCACTCCTGTTACGGCCCACCAGATGCGCTGCGGTTGGTGCATTTCTTCGCCGAAGTGATGGATCAGCCAGCCCCCGAACGCGCCGCCAATCAGCGAGCCGATGCCGATGGGCAGAAATGCGAACCCCATGTACGTGCCTTGCTGCCCGGGAGGCGCGAGGCGCGAAATATATTCGTAGTAGCGCGGCGATTGTGTGATTTCGCCGAGCGAAACCACTACCAGCGTCGTGATCACCATGGGCACCGTCGGATGGATGATCAAGATGATCCACGCCAGCGCGGAAATCAGCGTGCCGATGGTGACCGCCCGAAAGGCGGGGATTTTCTGCGTGAGAAAACTCACCACCATCTGCAGCGAGATCACCACCAGCGGCCCGGTGATCAGCATCAGCTCCGTATCGGTGCGCGGGTTGATGTAATTGTGGACGTACAGCGGAAGAATGATGAATTCCTGCCAGTAGACGATCCAATAGCCGGAAAAAATCAGAAGAAACAGCATGAACTTCGGGTTACTCAGCACTGTCAGGAAATTGCGCGCCGCGGCTCCCAGGCTCGCGGCTTGCGCTTCGTTCGAGCGGCGCGGCTCGCGGAAAAAGATCAGCACAGCAAAAAACATGGCGAATACGCTGAGGGCCGCGACGCGAAAGACGCTTTCCACCCGCATGTGCTGGTGCACGTAGGACGCCATGTACGGCCCCGCCGCGCCGCCGATATTGACCAGCGTGTAGTAGATCGAATAGCCGATCGAGCGGACATTTTCCTTCGAAGCGCGGGCTGTAGTGCCGACCACGCACGGTTTTACCAGAGCGATGCCCAGCGCAGGCAGCATCAGCACCACTGTGACCAGCACGATCAGCGGTACGGCGGCGCGCACCGGCGCGAGCCAGGGCGATCCGAGAGAACCCAGGAGAAAGTAAGAACAGCTCAAGATGAGGTAGGCGAGCGAAAGCGAGCGGCGGAAACCTAGACGATCGGCGAGCGTCCCGCCGAAGGCTGCGAGAAACCAAACCAGGCCGCCGAAAAGTCCGGTGAGGCTGCCGGCCTGCTCGACGGGAAAACTCAGCGTCTCATGCAGGTAACGCGCGAGCGAGGCGAACGCTGCATAATACGAAAGGCGCTCGAAGAGCTCGCTGACGTTGGCCACCCAGAAGGCTGGCTCGAATCCTGAGCGAATTTCTTCTAAGCGCTGTGAAAAACTCAAACTTCCTCCCCTGTTTGGCGCGCGATAGCCGCCGCGATTGTAACGGAAGGAACGCTCGCGCGCTGCCGATTTTTGCTTCCCCGAGCCGTGTGCTAAACTTGCAGATTTGGCGGCCTGCTGAGCGGCCGTCTGTAGACGATGCCGACATCCACGATGCAGGCTTTGCGTAAAATGCGCCCCGCGCGGGGCGCGCAACTCGAATCCGTTCCCATTCCCACTCCAGGCCCGACGCAGGTTTTGGTGCGCGTGCGTGCTGCTTCGATTTGCGGCACCGATCTGCACATTTACGGCTGGGATCGTTGGTCCGCGTCGCGCATTCACCCACCGATGACGTTTGGCCACGAATTCTGCGGGTATGTGGAGAAAATCGGTTCGGAAGTAACGTCCGTGAAGCCCGGCGATTTCGTCAGCGCGGAAATGCACGTGAATTGCGGGCATTGCCGGCCGTGCCGCATGGGGCAGGCGCACGTTTGCCAGAACGTGAAAATTCTGGGGATTGACGCCGACGGCTGCTTCGCCGAATTTGTAGTCATTCCGATTCGCAATATCTGGAAAATTGACGCGGCGATTCCAGAACATTACGCCGCGATCCTCGATCCGCTGGGCAACGCCGTCCACACCGTGCTGGCCGGTGAAATTGCCGCGCAAAATGTGGTGGTCACCGGAGCGGGACCCATCGGCTTGATGGCCATCAATGTGGCGCGCGCGTGCGGCGCCGCGATGATTTTTGCCACCGAAGTGAATCCGCATCGCCGGGAGCTGGCGAAAAAAATGGGCGCGGACGAAGCACTGGACCCAGCGCAAGGCGACATCGTCGCGCGCGTGCGCGAAGCCACGGAAGGCGCGGGCGCGGACGTGTTGCTGGAAATGAGCGGGAATCCCGCGGCGATCCATCAGGGATTCCAGATGCTCCGGCAGGGCGGGCGGGCTTCTCTGCTAGGAATTCCGAAGGATCCAGTGACGTTTGACTTGGTGAGCGACGTGATTTTCAAAGGCGCTACTGTCCAGGGAATTTATGGGCGCAAGATGTTTGAAACTTGGGTGCAGATGACCGAGCTTCTGAAGCATCACCGCCTGAATCTCGAACCGCTTTTCCATGAGCGTTTACCACTGGAAAAATTTGCGGACGCGTTTTCGCTATTGGAATCGGGGCAGGCGGGCAAGGTGCTGTTCTACCCGAACGGCTCGCCGAAATAATTGCCAAACGGTGTAGGCCCCACCCTGCGGCGCGGGTGAAATAGTCAGTAGTGCCGGATGTTGACTTCTCTCTCCGCGTAGTCCTTTACGCGTCTGGCTTCCGGAAGTAGAGGAACGCTCGGACGGCGATGATGATGCCAAGACCGACCAGCGCGCAACCTAATACGAGATCGTGAGCGAACACGATCCGAGCGTATCCGGCAGCCACCAGGGCAAAGGCTGCGAATATCGTTGTTCGGTCAGCCTTCCACTTCATGCCGAGGATGATACACCCGAGGCTGGCTGCCTTAGCCGCCCGGCCCGATGGATTTTAAGGTGAGACGCCACGAAATATTGCTCTTTCTTGCATTATTGCGCGTTTGCTGTTCTACAATGGGATTTCGCCCCCAACCCTCATAATTAGATCTTCGGAGGACTCATGGCATCCACCGCGCCACAAGCAATTCGTCCGCAGCTCCAATACCTGCACGACGCACTGGAAGACCTGAAAGCCAAGCATCTCTACTTCAAGCTGAAAGTGCTGGAAGGCGAGCAGAAACCCATCGCCAATTTCGACGGCAAGGAAGTGATCAATCTCAGCTCGAATAATTATCTGGGGCTGACGACGCATCCGAAACTGCGGCGCGCGGCGATTGATGCCACCAGAAAATTCGGCGTTGGCTCCGGCGCGGTGCGCACCATCGCCGGCACGATGAAGATGCACATGGACCTGGAGGAACAGATCGCGCGTTTCAAAAAAGTGGAAGCTTGCGTCGTTTTCCAATCGGGATTCACGGCCAATGCCGGCACGGTGTCCGCGATTTTGGGCAAAGACGATCTTGTGATCTCCGACGAATTGAATCACGCTTCGATCATTGACGGCTGCCGGCTTTCGCGCGCCACGATCAAAGTGTTCAAGCACAAGGACACCGCGGATTGCGAGCGCGTGTTGCAGGAAACCAAGGACTGGAACGGCAAGAAGCTGCTGATCAGCGACGGCGTTTTTTCGATGGATGGAGACATCGCCAATCTTCCAGCGCTTTGCGACCTGGCGGAAAAATATGGCTGCATCATGATGGTGGACGACGCGCACGCGTCCGGAGTGCTGGGCAGCCGGGGACGCGGGACGATTGACCATCTGAATTGCCACGGGCGCGTGGACATTCAGGTGGGCACGCTGAGCAAGGCGATTGGTTCGGTGGGCGGCTACGTTTGCGGTTCGCGCGACCTGATTGATTTTCTGCACCAGCGCGCGCGGCCGTTCCTTTTTTCCACGTCCGAGCCGCCGTCCGTGACGGCTACGTGCCAGGCCGCGTTTGAATTGCTGGATTCCGAGAGCGGCGACAAGCTGATCAAGAAATTGTGGTCGAATACGAAATTCTTCAAACGTCGATTGAAAAAGCTGGGATTCAATACCGGTAAGAGCGAGACGCCGATCACGCCGATCATGGTGGGCGATGCGGCGAAGGCGTTTCAATTTTCGCGTGAATTGTTCGATGAAGGCGTGTTTGCCGGGGCCATCGGGTTTCCCACGGTGCCGGAAGGCAAGGCGCGTTTGCGGACCATCGTCACAGCCACGCATAAGCGCGCGGATTTGGAACGTGCGGCAGAGACGATCGAGCGCGTAGGAAAGCGGTTAGGCGTCGTTTCCTAGCCCGCGCATCGCGATTAATGCGACGGACAGTCGTTGCGGGGTTTCGGTTGGCCTTTGTAGCGGCGCACTTCAGTGCGCTATCGATCTCGCAGCAACGCCGATGGCGGTCTGAAGACCGCCGCTATAAAACTCCCACCCTCAGAGTCGGCGGTACTCGCTGCACGAACCTCAGACCGTTGCCACGGTGGTCGCGATTTGCGGGCGCAGGTGCTTGTACACCGCCAGAGCTACTGCGCCCATTCCCCAGACCACCACCGCGAACGAAATCCAGCCGCCCAGGAACGGCAGCATCCCGAGGACGCGCAAAATCACCAGGCCCAGAGCCAGACGCCCGAGCGCCGCACCCGCTCCGGCGCCCGTCCCGAGAATTTTTTCTCCCAGCCACGCGCCCACAAACACTTGCGCGGCGTAGATGGTGATCAACCACAGCATGAACGAGGTGATTCCGACACCCAATCCCACCACGGTGATGCATGCGATCAACGCGGCAATCGGCATCGCGAACAGGAACAGCACGCCGAAGCCGATGGCCGGTGCGGTCTTATTGCACGAGCTGACTGCTTCAAAGAAAAAAATCGGCATCAGGAACAGCAGCACCAGCCCAAACAAGAAACTCGCGCCCCACTTCAGGCACTGGTGCAAATAAAAACGGCCGGAGGAATAACTCGGCCCGTACTCACGCTTCTCGATGGTCACTTCAGGCTGGCTAGCCAATTTCGCTGTTTGCGAAATTTCCGGCTGCTGACGCAGTTTGGCCCTCGTCTCTCCGGCAATGACGGCATTGGGTCCAATCGAAAGATGCCCGCCGCGAATCACCGCGTTGTGTCCAAGCGATCCGTTAATATCCAAATCCCCCGCAAACGACAACAGATCGCCGGTGAGCGTGCCACGCAATTCCGCGTGTCCGGCGCCCAAAGTCATCGTCCCGCCTACTTTCGCGTTCTCATCGAGATTCACGTCGCCGGCCCAGGCCATCACGTTGCGGCCGACGGTGCTATTGAGTTGCAGCATTTGCACGCCGGCGCGCACGTTGCCATCCACCGGGCCGTTGACGCGCAATTCCTGGCTGAAGGCGATAATGTCGCCCTTGATGTGTCCATTCACCGTGACGCTGCGTGAAAAGGCGATCAGGTCGCCGTCCACGTCGCCATCAATCCGCGTCGAGTCCGCGGAGACGATCAAATCCGTGTGCACCGTTTCTCCGGACGGGAGCGTGTAGTTCGGGTCACCGTGTTTCAAGTCCGCGGCTCCCGCGGAAGGGGACAGGACCAGCGCGCCGACGACAGCGCCCATCACCACGGCGACGGTCATCATGCGCCGCAGGCGACGGCGCAGCAGCCACATCACGATCAATCCCAAAGTGGCCATGGCCAGAAATTCGGTTAAGCTACGCATCGCGTCCCATCCTTTCCAGAAAGCACCGCTGAAAAAAAGCATCGTCAGAAGATTTCCCTGGGTAAAACCGGCCTGCGCGGCTTGCGCGCGCCACGGTTCGATGAACCCGCTCCACAAGGTGTACGCACCGCCCGCGCTCAAGCCCAGCGCGGAGAGCCAACTCCAAGGCGCGCCGCCGTGCCGAGGTGCATGCACCAGGCGGGCAGGAACCGGTTCGTCATCGGCTTCCAGCGACTGGCGGAGCCACACGCTTTCGGTTTGCAGCGCGTGCAAAAGACCGCGGCAATCGGCGCACGAAGCGGAATGCGCGCGAATCTGTTCGGCATGATCGCGATCGAGTTGCCCTTCGAGGTACAGCAGCCCCGTCATTTCATCGAAGTGATTCATGGCCTTCCCCCAACGGTGGCTCCGCGCAGTCCGGCGCCGCCGCCTCCGCTTTCCGCCAGCACGTCGCGCAATTGGTGGCGCGCGCGCAGCAGCAGCACGCCCACGAACGCGCGGCGCACGCCGAGCGTGTCCGCGATTTCGTCGTAACTCATTTCCGAGTAGTAGCGCAGCACCAGCGCCATGCGCGCGCGGTCCGGAAGCTTGGCAAGTCCGGCGCGCACGTGTTTGCTATCGTGATCGAGCTGCAATTTTTCGAGCTGGCTGGGATCGGGATGCTCGAGCGGGAGTGTTTCCAGGTCGCCGGTTTCCAGGTCCTGACGAATGCGGCGGCGCCGCAGCAGATCCCAACAATGATTGCTGGCTACTTTGTAGAGCCACGCCGTGAAGGGCCGCGTTGAATCGTACGTCCCGAGTTTTTGCTGGACCTTCATGAAAATTTCGGTGGTGGCGTCTTCCGCGTCCTCGCGCGTATGGAGCGCCCGGCGGCAGAACCGGAATATTGCCGGGGCGTACAGGCCGTACAATTCGCCCCAGGCCTCCGAGTCGCCCGCCCGGACCTGCGTAAGCACATCCGCTAATTCCGCGGCGCTCATCTCTCCGGTGGTCTTCCGTCGCTCCATATGTGAATACGTATCCGGTCGCGGAAATATTTCAAATCAGTGACAAGCAAAGATTTACCGATAACCGCACAGCCTTCGAGAGAATCCCTAGGCGCTTCCTTCGCTTTTTTTTCGCGTGCGTCGAGCCAAAACCACCATTGGCGATGCCTTCGCAAACCGCCGCTAGAGACACTTCAGCCTAACAAATCGCTGCAGCGTTTGGGAAATTGGCCGCAAATGGAGGAGGCGGCCCGGTCGCGGGCGATGACCGCGCGACCAAGCCGCGCAATGCGTTGCGGGGCTAAGTGTGACCTGGCTTCGTGATCAGCCCGATCCTAGAAAGAGAACTTCGCTGCCAGTTGGATTCCCCGCGGCCCGCCGCCCCCCAGGAACGGATTGCCGATGCCGACGTCGCCGGTCGCGCTGAGTTGGTAGAAGCCTTGGCTGACACCGTTCGTCCCGATACCTTGTTGTCCCGCATCAGCGATGAAAGCGGGAAGGAACGGATTCGAAAAGTTGGGATGGTTCAGGATGTTGAAGAATTCGGCGCGCAGTTGCATTCCCAGCCGTTCGGTAATCTGCGTGTTCTTGTAAATCGCGAAATCCCACTGCTTAAAGGTGGGGCCACGCAGCGCGTCGCGCCCTTCGTTACCGAAGTGCCGTGTCCCCGGAACGCAGTTCTGGTCCGGACCGTTCACAGCCGCCGACAGGCTAGAATTTGCCGCAGCCGCCTCCCACGCCGCCAAAGGAGCTCCGCTCAGGGGAGTGCAAGGGGTCGCGAACGCATTCAGATTCAGGTACTGAGTCGGATTGTTGAAGTTATATTGAATCGGACCGACGACATCGGGGCGATCAAAAGCTTCGCCGCTTCCGCTGAAGTCACCTTCAAAGTTGTAGTTCAACTGAAACGGCTGGCCGCTTTGAAGCGACACGGTGCTGTTCAAGCCCCAACCATTCTTTAATTTTTGCCAGTTGCCACCCATATGCGGCAAATCGTAGGCAAAAATCCAGGTGAAGCGGTTGCGAATGTCAAAGTTGGAATTGCCGTACTCAAGGTTGGGCCTGGTGCTGTCATTCGGCTGAGCGGCGTTCGGCTCGAAATCGAAGCTGTCGCTTGCGTTGTCGAGAGAATGCGACCAGACGTAGTTGACGATCGACGTTACCCCATGCCAATCGTTCACCCGGAGGCTGGTTTGCAGGGAGTTGTAATTCGAGTGTGCGTTCGCCTGCAACTGGTTGATATAGAAAGCTCCATACGGATTGTTGGCATAGACACGCGGAACGCCCGAATTGTTGAGTCCCGAATTGATGCAACCTGGCCCGCCACCGGGATAGCACGGCGCCCCAAAGACGCTCGTATTCGCCTGAGCGTATGCGATGTCGTACGTGTCGATCGCCGCCTGATCAGGCTGGTTCAAATCCACATAGCGGAAGAGCCGATGGCCTTGCGAACCAACGTAGCCAACCTGCAGCACGACCTTGCTGGAAACTTGTTGCTGCACGTTCAGGTTGTAATTCTCCATGTAGGGGGTAGGCAGGTTGCGGTCAATTGCGAAGATACTTCCGCTCGGCGTGCTGGATGGCGTCGCAAATACTGGGATGTTCTGGCTGATCGGTCCTAGCACCGCCGATACGGAGGAAATCGGAGCGGGGCCGGCTGGGTTATAACCGACGCCTGGACAGAAACTGCAGTTGTACGGCAGCTCTCCGAGGAAGACGTCCTGAGAAACAGCATCGAAAAACAGGCCCCAGCCCGCGCGGATGATCGTGCGGCCCTTGCCGAACGGATCCCAAGCCACGCTCGCACGCGGCGCGAAGTTTTTGTAGTCGGGCTTGTAAACCTGACGCAATCCCGGCTGGCCTAGTTGGGTCAACGTGACGGTCTGGCCTACGGTATCGAAGGACGTGATATTCGTGAAGAGGTTGTCCTTTTCACCGACGACGCCGTAATAATCCCAACGCAATCCGTAGTCGAAGGTGAGCCGCGAATTCAACTGAAAAGTGTCCTGTGCATACAAACCATGATTGTTCTCATAGGTATGCCGAATCGAATCGCCCAAAGATTGGCTACCACTGTCCACAGTCCCAGACAGAAAGTCGTCCAAACTGTTAAAGCCCAGTTTTCCACGATAGTTTTCGCCAAAGAACTGTTGAATGGTCGTCCGCCGGTATTCGTACCCAAACTTGACGTCGTGTTTGCCAACCTTCCATGAAAAATTGTCGAGCGCTTGCCAGTTGGAGTCCACGCGGTGCCGCGGCGTAGATTTGTTGGCTCCCAGCTGCGAAAATCCGCTGACGGTGATCACTGGCAATCCCTGATTTGCGGAATTTGACCCGGTGCAGTCGGCCGTCGTAGTCGCCGCGCAAAGCCCCACAGTGCTGGGCTCGAAACTCTGGTCTTGGGGGAAGAAACCTTCCGCGAAGCGGTTCCAGCCAAGGCGCGCTTCATTGACTTTCGTCGGAGATAGAATGCTGACATAGGAGATAGAGACAAGCTGCACGCGGGTAGGAGTGTAGGTGTTGAATCCGGGCAAGATCCCTCCGCCGGTCAGAGCCAATGGAAAGCTCTGCACGCTGTCTCCAAAGTAGTAGCGGCCCGTCAGGATATTGTTCTGATTGATGTTGTGGTCGACCTTGGCAATCAGGCTCGTCAATTTGTTGAACGAAGGAGCAACAACCGATGCCGATCCTGGCGCGCAACCTGTGCCCGTACCCAAATTCGGCAGCGGCCAAGGATCATTATTGGGATAATGAGCCAGCAGCGCCTGGATGACGGAGTTCGAAGCCACTAAGCAGGAAGGATTCGGAACGTTGGCCACGCTGACTGTTCCTACACGCTCCTGCTGGCCTTCATAATCCACGTAGTAAAACGTCTTGTCCTTGATAATGGGCCCGCCCAGTGCCGCGCCGAACTGGTTGTTGTGGAAAGGCGCCTGCGCCGTTCCGACGGGATTGAAATAATTTCGCGCATCCAGCGCGTTATTGCGGAAATAATCGAAAAAATCGCCGTGGATCTGATTTTGCCCGCTCTTGGTCACGATGTTGATTACGGCCCCGGCGTTCCGGCCATATTCCGCCTGGTAATTCGACAAAACCTTCAGTTCGCTGACGGCATCAATGGGCAGGATCGTCGCCGGCGTCCCGAAAACGCCTGCTTCGTTGATGGCTGGATCGTTGCGGTAGCCGTCGTTCATATCCGTGCCGTCAAGCAAGAAGTTGTTGGCCCGGCCACGCGCGCCGTTCATCGAAAATGTGCCGTACGAGCCGGGAGAGTCCGAAATCTGGTCCGGCGAGCCCGCGACGCCGGGCGTCAGATAAATCAATTTCGTGTAGTCGCGGCCATTGACCGGCAAATCTTTCACGGTGTTCTGCGTGAGTGTGCCGCCAAGCGTATCGTTGGTGGTATCCACCTGCGGTAGGTCTTCGCCTTGTACTACGATTTGCTGATTTACCTGGCCGGGTTTGAGTATGGCGTCAATGCGCTTTTCCGACGCGACATCCACCACCACGCCCTTGGTCACGGCTTTCTGGAATCCGTTCATCTCGACGGTCACGTCGTAGCTCCCGATTTGCAATTCGGGCACCAAGTAACTGCCGTCCACGTTCGTCTGGGTGATGCGGTCAATGCCGGTCGCGACGTTATGAATGGTCACGGTGGCCCCGACTACCGCCGCGCCGCTGGTGTCCGTCACCGTGCCCAGAATCGAACCGCGAAACGTCTGCGCGTAGGACGGCGCCGCTCCCAGCAGCGCCAGCACGAAGGCGCAAACGACCGCAACAGTGACACCCCATCTGCAAAAGCTATTCATGTCTTTCCCCCTGATGAAGACTTATACGACGCAACCGGCAGGCATGTCCCATCGAATCCGCGAATAACGGCGATAGCTTTTGCGAACGTCCCCCGCCCCATCACCCCGACCGTATAAACGCTGCTATAGCTATAAGCCGCAAGCGGATACAGAGTCAAGGGCGAGTTGCGCCCAGCGGAAAAATTAATTGGAAGAGATTGACTGCTACACGGGAGAAGAGCGGGGCACGAGGGGACGAGCGCGTTTCAGTTTACGTTCCGCGCCACAGCAGGCATATTCTGCACTTCCAATTGAAACTGAACTTCGACGGTGTCGGCGACCTTGTTGAAAGGTACGTTGTGGACCATCCCGAATTCCCGCCGGTTGAACGAAAACTGGCCGTCAATCCGCTGGTGGCCCTCATCCTCGGGACGCACGACGATCGCCACGGAAACAGGCTGCGTTATTCCGCGCACTGTCAACTCTCCTTCCATGTGGAACTTCATGGATTCGCCGTCGGCGGTGACACCCTTGGACACGAAACGAATCTGCGGATGCTCTTTCACGAAGAAGAAGTTCTTGCCCTTGATCTCCTTGTCTTTTGCGCCGCTGCCGGTGGTGACGCTGTCAGCGTCAATCTCGAGGACCAGAGCTGCGGCCGTGAATTGATCGCCCGGCATTTTCAAATCGGCTTCCCACGCGTGAAAAACACCGACCACTTTCGAAAACGTTGCGCTGGCGTGGAATTCGATCAGGCTGTCGGTTTTCACCACATAGCGCGAGGAATCGTCGTTGAGCCGCGCGCTGAGCGAGCCCGCCGCCAGGACCAACACAACGCACCCCGCGAGCGCACGGATTGTCAGAGTGCCTCGAAACACGGATATCCCCCGCCGTTTACTGTTCATTGGACGCAAATAGTTCCCCGCTCGCACATTTTCGCGGCAGCGCAAACTGCTGCCCTGTTGATTGTGAGATTTGCGAGGTGATGCAGTGGCACAAGACTAGCATACCGCGGGAAAAACGCCCGCTAGACTTTCCGCTTCGAGCGAGGAAACCTAGTGAGGCGCCGGGTCCTGATGCTGCGTCGGGCCTTTGGCGTCGAGAATCACCTCAAAATATTGCGCGGGGTGAGTGCCGACGTTTTGAATCTGGTGCTCGTCTTCGGATGCAGCATATGCCGCTGAGCCGGGGCCGAGTTTGGTGGCTTTGCCGTTGATGGTCACTTCCACTTCGCCTTCGCTGATCAGGAACAGCTCTTCCTGCGGATGGCGATGCGCGTGATGGGGCGTGCTACCCGGTAGCAGGAAAACTTCGTGCACGTCCACCCGCATGCCGCTCCGCGTCAATCCATCCAGGATCGGCCGAAACGTGGCGTTCTCCTGCTTCTGCGAGGTGAGGTCCTCGAAACGATAGGTGGCCGACTTCAGCGTGCTTTGGCTCGAGCCGGGCTTCGGCAACAGCAGCAATAACGCACACACCAGCAGAAGTTTTTCTTTCATGGCGGTAAAAACCTCCTGTTAAGACCTGTTGAAATTAGTTTAGCGGCAGCTTGCTAGCCCACCTAGCGCCACGGGAAGGACCTGTGCAGTCGCGATTACCCCCTCGGTAGACCGGGCTTCGGCGTCTGCTATACTTTCTTTTTGGGTTGTACACACCCGACGAACCAGCATGCCTCCCACTACACGAAAGCGATTGTTCCTGGTTGATGCGATGGGCTACATCTTTCGCGCTTATTTCGCGCCAATGGACCGCCTGCAGACGTCCACGGGTATCCCCACGAAAGTTCCCTATTTATTCGCGACCATGATGCGCCGCTTGCTTTCGAATAAAGATCGCCGGCCGGATTATGTGGCCGTCGTCTTTGACGTTGCCGCGCCCACCTTTCGCGACAAACTTTTTGCCGATTACAAGGCACAGCGCCCGCCGATGCCGGACGATCTTGCGATTCAGCTGCCCTTTGTGCGCCGCTACTGCGAAGCGATGCGCTTGCCAATCCTCGAGTATCCCGGTTACGAAGCCGACGACGTGATCGGCACGCTTTCGCGGCTGGCTGCAAAAAAAAATCTCGAAATTTTTATCGTCACCAGCGACAAGGACCTGCTGCAGCTTGTGAATGAGAACGTCGTGGTGCTGAATCCCGCGAAGGGCGATTTGCTGGTGGACGAAAAGAAAGTGGAAGAGCTCATGGGCGTTCCGCCGGCGCAAGTGGCGGACGTGATGGCGCTGATGGGCGACTCGATTGACAATATTCCCGGCGCGCGCGATCCCAATGACAAGCCCGCGCCCGGCGAGCGCCGCAAAGCCGGCATCGGCGAAGTGGGCGCGCGGCAAATAGTCCAACAATTCGGCAGTGCGGAAGAAGCTTTAAAGCGCGCGAGTGAAGTGAAGCGCGCGAGCTATCGCGAGGCTCTGCAGAATTGCGGCAAGTTCGTGATGCTGAGCAAACAGCTTGCGACAATTCCCACCGACGCGCCAGTTCCGCTCGATTTGCCCGCGCTGAAGATGGGCGAGCCGGATTCCGCGGCGCTGCGCGAGCTGTATGCCGAACTCGGATTCACCTCCCTGCTGCGCGAACTCGCGCCGATTGCCGACGCGCAGAAGACCGATTACGCGCAGCTCGAAATGCCATCGGCGCTGCAGAAACACCTGCACGACATTCCGCGCGGCCACGAAGCCGCCGCATGGCTTGCGCTGGACGCGCAGGACTCGGACGAAGAAGGCTTCGGCACGCACGTACTTTCCGTGGAAATTTCGACGAAGCCGGGACAGGCACGCATGACCGCCAATGATGCGGGAGATAAAAGCCTCGCCGCGATGAAAGATTGGCTGGCCGACCCGAAGCATCCGAAAATCGTGCACGATCCGAAACTGTTTCAACTGCTGACCACATCCGATTCGGCCGCTGATCGTGGGGCAACGTGCGTAGGCGTCGCGGGAATCCGCCATGCGACGATGCTCTATTCCTTTTTGCTGCGGCCCACCACCGCAAACCACGAATTCGCCGAAGTTGTCTTGCGGCATCTGAATCGCACGCTTTCCGGCGCGCCCGGCGAACGCGCTGATTTTTTGCTGCGCCTCGCGCCGATTCTTCGCGCCGAAGTGGAAAATCAAGGCCTACTGGAACTTTACGAGAAGATTGATTTGCCGCTGTCAACGGTTCTAGCGCGCATGGAAGCCGCCGGCGTTCGCGTAGACCCGGTCGAACTCGACCGCATCTCCGCAAAAACACTCGAAGAACTCGGCAAGCTCGAAAAAAGCATCTATGGCATCGCCGGATTCGAATTCAACATCAATTCGCCGCAGCAACTCGCGGAAGTTCTCTTCGATCGCCTGGCGCTGCAACCGCCGCGCCGCAGCCGCGCCAAGGCGCGTTCCACCGCCGCCGATGTGCTGGAAGAGCTTGCTCTCGTGCACGAATTGCCGAAGAAAATTATCGAATACCGCGAGCTATCAAAGCTCAAATCCACATATTCCGATGTGCTGCCGCGGCTGATTCATCCGGTTTCCGACCGTCTGCACACGCGTTTCTCGCAGACCGGCGCCGTTACCGGCCGGCTAAGCTCCTCGAATCCGAATTTGCAGAATATTCCGATACGCACCGAACTCGGCCGCGAAATTCGCGCCGCATTCGTCGCGTCGCCGGGCTGTGTGCTGCTTTCCGCCGATTACTCGCAGATCGAACTGCGCATTCTCGCGCATCTTTCCGAGGATCCTGTGCTGACGGAAGCATTCCGGCGCGGAGAGGACATCCACTCGCGCACCGCGCAGGAAGTGTTTGACGTGGCGCCCTTCGCGCAGACGCGCGAGCATCGCCGCGTCGCGAAAGTCATCAATTTCGGCGTGATTTACGGCCTCTCGGCCTTTGGCCTCGCGCAACAGCTCGACGTTGATCAAAAAGAGGCCGCGAAATTCATCGCCAAATATTTCGAACGTTATCGCGGCGTGAAGGAATTCCTGGATCGCCAGATCGCCGAGACGCGCAAGACGGGCGTCACCAAGACCATGTTTGGGCGGATCCGCCAAATTCCCGAAATCAATTCGCCGCAGCCCAATATGCGCAACTTCGCAGAACGCACTGCAATGAATACTCCGATGCAAGGCGCCGCCGCCGACCTGATCAAGCTCGCTATGATCGAACTCGACCGCCGCCTGCCCGAAGAAAAATTCAAATCGCAGATGATCCTGCAGGTCCACGACGAATTGCTCTTCGAAGGCCCCGAAAAGGAAATTCTGCGCCTCACCAAGTTGGTAAAAGAGGTGATGGAAGGCGTTCACAAACTGAAAGTCCCGGTGGTAGCCGAAACCAAAGTAGGCCCCAACTGGCGCGACATGAAATAGGCGCCGAATGGTAGCGCCAGCGTCTCGCCGGCTCTTTCTCCTTGTTTCCTGCTCTTCTCTGCGTCCGGCGTTTACCCCGACATAGTCGGGGCGTCTCTGCGGTTCAATCGTCCTTGATCACTCTTCGTGGTCTCTGTCTTTCTCCGTATCCACTGTGTTATGTTTTTGCCGTAAATCACGCGTGAAGGTGGAACCGTGCCAAATCATCCCGAAGGTTTCCTGCGTCTCGTCGCGGAAGCAAAAAAGCGCATCAAGGAAGAAGACGTCCACGCCACCAAGAAAAGGCTCGACGCCGGCGAGCCCATCGTTATGGTGGATACCCGCGAGGAAAGCGAATGGGCCCGCGGACACATTCCCAACGCCGTGCATCTCGGCAAAGGCATCATCGAGCGCGACATCGAGAAAGCCATCCCCGATAAAGGCACCTCGATCGTGCTCTACTGCGGCGGCGGCTTCCGCTCCGCCCTTGCCGCCGAGAACCTGCAAAAAATGGGCTACACCAACGTCATCTCGATGGACGGCGGCTGGCGCGAATGGACCGCCGCCGGTTACCCGACGATCAAAGATTGAATGGGCCAGCGATGGCGAGCAAGACTTCGCAACGGTGAGGGCAATTGGCTGGGGCGGTTGGACTCGAACCAACACCGTCCTCATTAACAGTGAGGTGTCCTACCAATTGGACCACGCCCCAGCCGTGCTCCAATTGTAAACGCTAACGCGAATAATCCTGCGACGCATTTTTTTGAATCGCATGGTTTGCGTTGTGAAGGTACAAATGGTGAATGAGAAACTTGTGGGCACGTGGAAGCTGGTGGCCGCATCCAGCACGCTATCCACCGGAGAGCGGATCGAAGCCCCTTACGGCGCGAACCCGTCGGGCGTGCTCACCTACGGTGCAGATGGCAGAATGACTTCCCTGATCAGCTACGGCGGCCGCAAGCCGCTTTCTTTCGGCGGCGGCACGCGTTCGCCGCAGGAAGAACAGGCGGAGGCGTTCAACACATTTCTTGCTTACGCCGGGCGATACACGCTCAGCGACGACAAAGTGACTCACCACGTGGAAATTTCCTCGATTCAGAACTACGCAAATCGAGATTTGCCGCGCAACATCAAATTCGAAGGCGATCGCATCACGTTGACCACGCCGCCCATGCCGGTGAACGGAAAAATTCAAACCATCGAATTAATTTGGCAGCGTTTACCCGCCGGTTCCTGATTCCGCCACTTTACAGAAACAGCAAATCTGCAGCTACAAAGTCACCGCAAGGCTCTTGAGCCCCCGGAAGCCGAACGTCGGAGCCCACTCGGGCGCCGGACCGGCAAGCTTCATCTGCGGAAAACGCTGCACAAGATTGAGGAGGGCAATCTGCCCTTCCAACCGCGCGAGCTGATTGCCAATACAAAAGTGCGGCCCGGCGCTGAACGCCAGGTGCTGGTTGTTCAGCCGTTTCAGGTTTAGCTGATTGGGATCCTTAAATTGTTTGGGATCCCGATTCGCCGCCCCCAGCATGCACAAAATCGACCATCTCTTCGGGATGCGCTGCCCGCAAACCTCGATATCTTCCTTCAGCACGCGCGCCGTAAATTGCACCGGGCTTTCAAAGCGCAGAATTTCTTCCACGGCCGAGCGGATCAGTTCCGGCTTTTCGCGCAACTCCGCAGTCTCTTCCGGATGCTTCAGCAGCGTGTACATTCCATTGCCGATCAGATTGCGAGTGGTTTCGTGACCGGCGAAAAGCAGCGCGATACACTGCGCGTAGAGTTCTTCTTCGGTCAGCACTTCGCCGTCTTCTTCGATGTCAATCAGCAGGCTGATCAGGTCGTTTCCCTTATTGCGCCGGCGTTCGGCCACGGCTGTGCGGAAATAATCGGTCATGGCGATGAGCGCGTCTTGCGCCGCGCGCGCCTGCTCCACGGTGCGTTCTGGATTGCCGCGAAACGCCGCGATCGCGCGCGACCAATTGACGAACGTATCGTGCAACTCCTCCGGCACTCCCATCATTTCCGAAATGATGCGCACCGGCATGGGGTTCGCAAACACCTGCATGAGTTCGACTGCGGAGCCGCGCTGCAGCGGCGTGAGCATGCGATCCACGATCGCTTCGACCTGCGGACGCAAGCCATCCACCGCCGCGGGCGCAAAACCTTTATTCAGCAGTTTGCGCAGCCGCGTGTGCTCGGGCGCGTCCATAAAAATCAGCCACAGATTCAGCATCCGCGCCAGTTCTTTGAATTCGGGCTGGCTGCTCGGAGGCAAAAGCGCCAGCATTTGCTGCGCGCGTTTCGCGGAAAGTCGCGGATCTTTCGCAACCGAGGAGCACTCTGCGTGGCTGAAAATCGCCCACGCGCCCCATTGGCCGTCCACGTCCAGTAAATGCAGCGGTCCTCCCTCGTGCATCCGCGCATACATCGGATAGGGATCCTGCAAAGTCTCCCCGCCAAACGTGATTTTTTGAACGCTGACCATGAAAAACTCTTACCTCCGCACACCCGTAGAAGCTGCGTCACACGACCCGCGATATCCTGGCGTCAATTCTAACACGCGCTTACAGGTAGCCCGCCGGGAGTGGGTTCGCTCACGTTCTGGTTGAGCAAATGATCAACAACGTGCGGCTACCCCGGCGGATTGGGGCCGGCCAGGAAGCCGCCATCCAGAACCAACGGCTGGCCGGTCATAAAAGAAGCGCGTTCCGAGCACATCCACAAAACAGCTTCGGCAATCTCCATCGGTTTTCCAAAACGACCGAGGGGATGAAGGCCAATCGCGTACTTATGAACGTCCGGCGCGCCGAAAAGCCGCTCGCCCATCGCCGTTTCGATCACCGCAGGGCATATCGCGTTTACGCGAATGCGATTCTTCGCGTTTTCAAGTGCCGCAGACTTCGTCAGGGCTATCACACCGTGCTTGCTCGCGTTATACGTCGCCGATCCCGCTCCACCCATCAAACCCCCGATCGAAGACATGTTGACGATTGCTCCGCCGCCACCCTGCTTGAGCATCTGGCGAATTTCATATTTCAAGCACAGCCATACGCCCTTCAGATTTATGTCTATGGTGCGATCCCAGTCCTCTTCGGTCTGGCTGATGATCGGCACCCACTTGCCCTCAATCCCGGCATTGTTAAACGCCACATCCAGCCGGCCAAATTTCTCCACGGTTTTCTTCACGAGGTTTTCGACTTCCGCCGCCTTCGACACATCGGTTCTCACAAACAAGGCTTCGCCGCCGGCTGCGCGCACCAACTCGACACTTTCGTTCCCTTCTATCTCGCGCCGTCCGGCGAGCGCGACCTTCGCGCCAGCTTTCGCGAAAAGTATCGCGGTGTCCCGGCCGATCCCGGACGTTCCGCCGGTTATCAGCGCAACCTTGCCCTCTAATTCCCTGGTCATGCAACTCCTCTCATGAATCAAGAACGCGTGCGTGTCGAGACGCGGGGCCAGAGTCTAGGCTGAGCGCGAAGCTCGCGTCAAGCGGATGTGGTAACTTGGCGGAGCACGGATCGATGTTGGAAGGATGCGGCGGGCTGAGGCGCGCCGCTCCGCGCGCCTCTCTCGTCAACGCGCTTGTCGCGCGTTTTTCTTTACGCGTCGCAAACGCAGCCTACGGATTCAGCGCGCGGCGTTCTTTCAAATGCGCCAAGAGCCGCTCGACCTCTTCGTTCTTTTCCATACGGTCGAAGCGCTCCGTCACATCTTCGCCGGCGAGCTCCTTCTCGGCGCTCGCCACTGCCTCGGCGTGATGCACTCTTTCCTCCATGCGCCCGAAGGTGGAAATTTTCGCCGGGTCGGACATCGCCGCTTCCGCGCGATTCGCGCGGCTGGCGACGAGCGAACGCCGGTGGCGCGCGATCAACATGTCGCGCTTCGACTTCGCTTCCACCAGCTTTTGTTCCAATTTTTGCAGCGCCGTTTTCAGCCCTTCCACCTGCGTGCGCTGATCGTTCAGCTGCTCTTCGTATCCGGGAGTCATCTGCTGGAAGCTGTGATAGCGCTCGAGCGCCAGGCGCGCCATATCGTCCTGCTGCTTGTCCACGGCTTTTTCGGCCTTATGCAACCAGTCGGCGCTCGCCGCTTCGTTTTCTTTCTTCTTCTTTTCCAGCATGTGCAGATCGGCGATCGCAATCGCCACTTGCGTTTTCACCTGCAGGTATTGATTCTCCATATCCAGAATCACTTGCTTGATCATCTTCCCGGGATCCTCGGCGCGATCCACCAGGTCGTTCAGGTTCGCTCGAATCAACGTGCTCACGCGTTCCAGTAATGGCATTGCTTTGCTCCTTTCCAGATTCTCTGGGAAACACATTCGCGGCGCCCGCCCTCGCGAGCGAGCGCCGCATTTGAATCTTTAGCGCACATCGCCGGACGGCCCCGCAACTCCCGAGATCGTCGGCTTAGGCGCAGCGTCGCCGATATTCCGAACTTTCGAAAGCAGGTCGGACATCTGCATTCCGGAGAGCGCCTCGAAGAGCGCCGGAATCTGCGCCGCGATTTTGGTGACGTCGCCAGTCAACTTGTAGGCCCCGGCGGCATCTCCGTTGCCTGTCGAAACGATCGTTATCTTGTCCACATTCCCCAGCGGCGACGCGATGGCCCTTACGATTTCCGGCATGTTGGTGAACAGCCGATCCACGATCGCCGCCTGGTTGTACTCCTGATACGCTTCCGCCTTCACGTTCATCGCTTTCGCTTCGGCCTCGCCCTTCTTCAGGACGATCTCCGCTTCCGCTTCGCCTTGCGCGCGAATCGCGGACGCGAGGCCTTCCGCTTCCGCAATTCTCTTGGACTTCTCGGCGTTCGCGAGCATTTCGATGCGCTGCCGTTCGATTTCCGCCTGCTTCAACACGGTGGAAATCAATTCTTTCTCGTGACGCTCGATTTCCGCTTCCTGCACTTTGATCTGGTTCTCGCGCTCCACCTGCTGCACGCGCACGGCCTCCACCACTACCTGCTGTTGCATCTTGTTCGTTTCGATTTCGTACGCCTTGTCCGCTTGCGCCTGTGCTCGCTTGGTCGCTTCCAGGTACGCGGCCTTTTTCACCTCCAGGTCGCGCTGCGCCTCCGCTTGTTTGGCCATCGAGGAAGTTTCGGCGGCCACGCGTTCTTGATCGGCTTGCGCTTTTGCGACGGCCGACGCGCGAGTCGCTTCCGCCCGCTTGATCGCCGTATCGCGGTCCGCTTCGGCTGCGGCTACGTCCGCGTCACGACGAATGCGCGCCACGTCCGGACGGCCCATGTTGGTGATGTATTCGTTCTTGTCGCGGACTTCCTTGATCGTGAACGAAATCACTTCCAGCCCCATCTTGTTCATATCGTCCGCGCAGGTGGCGCGCATCCGGTCGCCCACCATTTCCGGCTCTTTCACGATCTGTTCCACCGTCAATTGCCCGATGATTCCGCGGAGATGGCCTTCCATCACCAGGCGGATCAACCCTTCGCGCAGAGCCGGCGTCTTGGTCAAAAATTGTTCCGCCGCGGTGCGGATCGATTCCGGATCGGACTTGACCTTAATTTGCGCCACCGCTTCCACGGTCACGGCGACGCCCTGCATGGTGTAGAGATCCTGCTGCGGAGCCACGTCGAACGACATCAGCTCGAGTGATAGCTCCTTGCAGCTTTCCACCATCGGGAAAATGATGGTGCCGCCGCCCTTCACAATGCGCGTGCCGCGGAATCCGTAGACGATCAGCGCCTCGTGCGGTCCTGCCTTGCGAAACATCGAAGCGAACATCGCCATCAGGAATATCAGCACCAGTACCATGAGCCCCACGATTACCCATACACCGGTCACTGCTTGCACGGTCGTTCTCCTTTTGAAGCTTCATCGCCCAATTCCAGCTCCAACTCACTTGCCCTCGAACTTTGCTATTTCGACCATTCCTCCCACGGGGCCACGTACGCGATGCCCCTCTCCACGCGCGCGATCACTACTTCCCGGCCCTTCTCCAGCGCCTGGCCGTCATCGCGCCGGGCGCCCGCGCAGCGCCGCACTCCGGCCTGCGAAAAAACGATTTCGCCCGTGCCACCGGGACGAATCGGGCTATTCACGCGCGCGACCGTGCCGACCAACTCATAGTCCGCATCCTGCAAAATCGTTTCGTGCGGCAAAAGAACCTTGATCAGAAACCAGGAAACGATCGCCGCGCCCAGCACTCCCGCGAAAATGGCGGCTGCCAGACCAAGCAAAAACCATATGCGGTAATACTCTGTGAGCAGGTACCCGGTGCCGCCAAACCACGCCAGAAACGCAAATAGCACCGGAGGATTCAGCCACGCGCCGACTCCATGGGACGTCGCACTCGCCGCGTGTCCCGCTTGCGGCGCGCACACGCCGCCTTTCGCGCCGATCGCTCCCACGTGATGCGTGATTCCGTACGGAAAATGCCATTTCACCGGAACGTGCCAGTGCAATCCGCTGAATATGAACGACAACAAACTCAACGCGAAGCCCACCACGAAGCAGATCAAGTAAAAATCCGCGAACGTCATGGACGTACCTCCCTGGCGCTGCCAGATTCACGCCACTGCGGGTTCATGCTTTCCGCTCCGCAGCACGTCGTAAAGGTGATCCACCAAACCGGGAACTTGCAAAATCTCGCCCAAGAGCAACAATGCTTTTCGCGTGTCCGAAAAATCCGCAATCGCGAGTAGCGAGCGGCTCAGCTGCGGATCGCTCGGAAAATTATCGGCCGCCGTGTACAGCCAGGAATCCATCTTGGCGTCCTCGACGCGCAATTCGGAGCCGAGGTTGGTCTGAAATCCTTCGGCATCGTCAATCAGGAAGCCCGGATGCACTTTAAAGAACCGCGCCAGTAATTCGCGCGTGTTGTGCGTCATATGCGGTCGCGCGCCGCTTTCAATTTGCGACAAATACGATTGGCTGATGGTCTTGCGCAACTCGCGCTTCATCTCTCGCACTACTTCAGCCTGCGTCAAAGGGCGTCCGATGCCGCGCAGGTTGCCTTCGACGACTCGCAGGTGCCGGATTTTTTCGCCCAGAGTCATATTGCAATATGCAAATACAATATAGCTATTTGCGATTAGATGTCAAGGAAAATAGATGTATTGTAATCAATCACTTGCAGGCATCGAGCGGAATTTTGGCGCCTCGAATGCGCGGGCGTGAGAGCGATGCAGACGTTAGCGGAAGCGTCGGGTGCTGTCGAAGTTGCTGCGGGTGTCGCGCTCCGCGAAGCGGCAAGCAGAGCTTACGCGCGCGGACGCGCCAATCATGGTGAAGGGAAAGTTATGTCGGAAAACCTACGAACAGCTGGCGAAAACCGACGAAATACACCCCGCCGAGAAGGGGTCATAGAAAATATGAGGTCGGCGGAGAGGGTCGAGGGAAGGAAGCCGGCCCAGCCCTCAATCCCCTAAAGGGATCCTCGGCTTTCCTTCCCTCTGACGCAGTCTTATGTCGCACGCCGTGAACCAAACTTAACTCACTGAAAACAAACGCTCTTCTCGTTGCGCGGCGGGTAAAAAATCCAAGGCCCCTGGTAAAAATTCCGTTGCGCCCGCGACCCGCCTGGCGCTGCATCATTATATCTCTGCGCTGCTTGACCCCACCGCGCACAACTTGTTATGTTGAGAGTTTACCTTGGGCGCATTTTCGCCGCTGTGCGTCCTTGCTATACCTGAAACACTGTAGACAGCTTTCCTTCACAACATGGCTTTGAAAAAAATCGTCATCCGGGGCGCCCGGCAGCACAACCTGAAAAATATACACCTGGAAATCCCCCGCAATACCCTTACGGTCATTACCGGGCTTTCCGGCTCCGGCAAATCTTCGCTCGCGTTCGATACGCTCTACGCCGAAGGCCAGCGCCGCTACGTGGAATCCCTTTCCGCGTACGCGCGGCAGTTTCTCGATCAGATGGAGCGGCCGGAGGTAGACTCCGTCGAAGGACTTTCGCCTTCGATCGCGATCGAACAAAAAACTACCACGCGTTCGCCGCGTTCCACCGTCGGCACCATCACCGAAATTTACGATTATCTGCGCGTGGTCTATAGCGCCATCGGCTCTCCGCATTGCCCGAATTGCGGCAAGCCCATCACGCGGCAATCCACAGAACAGATCGTGCAGTCCGTTCTCGCGCTGAAGCCGGACGATCGCATCATGGTGCTTGCGCCGGTCGTCCGCGGCCGCAAAGGCGAATACAAAAAAGAACTCGAGAAATTCGCGAAGGCCGGCTACGTGCGCGCCCGCGTGGATGGCGACCTGGTGAATCTCGATGAGCCGATCCCGCTGGATCGCCGCAAGAATCACACCATCGAAATCGTCGTGGATCGCCTGCTGCTGAAAAATGGCATCGCGCAACGCCTCGAACAATCCGTCGAAAACGCGTTGAAGCTCACCGGCGGCTTAGTCACCATCGCCGTCGTTGGCGGCGAGGAACACGTCTACTCAGAAAAATTGGCGTGCCCGGATTGTGGCATCTCGGTCCCGCAACTCGAGCCGCGCTCCTTCAGCTTTAATTCGCCGTACGGCGCTTGCCCCGAATGCCACGGCCTCGGGTCGAAATACGATTTCGATCCCGCGAAAGTGATCGTGGATTGGACCAAGCCCCTTTTCGAAGGCGGTCTGGGTCCCGGTTCCGGTTCAGCATATTTGCAGCGCACCATGCGCATTGCCGCCGCCGCCTACGGATTCGATCTGGATACGCCATTTGAAAAGCTCTCGCGCAAGACGCAGAATCTGATCTTGCACGGAAATCCCGCGAACGGGAAAAATACCAAGGAACTGAATTTCCAAGGGCTTCTCGCGCATCTGGAAAGCAACCTCGAAGAATCGAAGTCGGACAACTACCGCGAATGGCTGACGCAATACATGTCGCCGGTTCCGTGCACAGCGTGCAACGAACGCCGTCTGCGCCCAGAGAGCCTCGCCGTAAAAATTGCCGGCCTTTCGATTGCCGATTTCACGGAGTTGCCGCTCAGCCAGGCGCGCGCCGCCGTGGACAAAATCCGCGCCAAGCTCACCGTGCGGCAAATTAAAATTGCCGGCCGTCCGCTGAACGAAATCGCCGAGCGCCTGGATTTCTTGCTCAACGTCGGCCTCGGCTACTTAACCCTGAACCGTTCCGCCGCCACGCTCTCCGGCGGCGAAGCGCAGCGCATTCGCCTCGCCACGCAGATCGGTTCACGGTTGCGCGGCGTGCTCTACGTGCTGGACGAGCCGTCTATCGGCCTGCACGCGCGCGACAACGGCCGCCTGCTCAGCACGCTCGAAACGCTGCGTGACCTAGGAAACACCGTGTTAGTCGTCGAACACGATGAAGAAACGATTCGCCGCGCGAATTACGTGGTGGACCTGGGTCCCGGCGCGGGAAAGGCCGGCGGATATCTCGTCGCCGCCGGTTCGCCGGACGACATCGCCGCGAATCCCGCGTCGCTCACCGGGCAATATCTTTCTGGCCAAAAGAAAATTGCCGTTCCGGAAACCCGCCGCAGTCCCAACGGAAAGTCCATCGCGATTCTGGGCGCGCACGGCCACAACCTGAAAAATATTGACGTCACGATTCCGCTCGGCCTGATGACCGTGGTCACCGGCGTCTCCGGCTCCGGAAAATCCACGCTGGTGAACGACATTCTCTACCGTGCGCTGGCCGCGAATCTTTACCGCTCGATGGAAAAGCCCGGCGCCCACCGCGCCATCACCGGAATCGAGCACATTGACAAGGTCGTACAGATCGACCAGGCGCCTATCGGCCGCACGCCGCGCTCGAATCCCGCGACGTATACCGGCGTCTTCGCGCCGATCCGCGAACTCTACGCGATGCTTCCCGAATCGCGCGAACGCGGCTATCGCCCGGGACGCTTCAGCTTCAACGTGAAAGGCGGACGCTGCGAAGCGTGCCAAGGCGACGGGCAGCGCCGCATCGAAATGAATTTTTTGCCGGACGTTTACGTCACCTGCGAAGTGTGCCGCGGCAAGCGCTATAACGCAGAAACTCTGGCGGTGCGTTACAAGGGCCTTTCGATTTCTGATCTTCTGGATCTGCCCATTGAAGAAGCTTTGAAAGTGCTCGAGAATATTCCGGCCATCCAGATCAAGCTGCAGACTCTCGTGGACGTCGGCCTCGGCTACGTGCAGCTCGGCCAATCCGCCACCACGATTTCCGGCGGCGAAGCGCAGCGCACCAAGCTCGCGCGGGAACTTTCCAAGCGCCAGACCGGGCGCACGCTGTATATTTTGGATGAGCCGACGACCGGCCTGCATTTTGACGACGTCAAAAAACTTCTAGACGTTCTGAATCGCCTAGCCACGCTCGGCAACACGGTCCTCATCATCGAGCACAATCTGGATGTGATCAAACAAGCCGACTGGATCATTGATCTCGGTCCCGAAGGCGGCGAGGAAGGCGGGCGCATCGTCGCGCAAGGCACTCCGGAGCAGGTGGCGCGCGTGAAGAAATCCTACACCGGGCAAATTCTGGCGCGCGCGCTCAACCTGAATGGCGCGAACGGAAATGGCTCAGGAAACAAACGCACGAGTTAAGGAGTCGCACTCCAGGACATTCCCGAATCGATGCAACTAGACGACGACAATCAACTGCAGCAAAATTCCGCGGGTGCGACGGATGCACGTTCGGAATCGCTGCCGATGGCCAGCTCTCCCGGTGCAATGGAGCCGCCGGCAGCGAGCCCGGGCGCACAATTTCTGTTGCCGCCGCGCCAGAGAACTTTCGATCCCGCGTTGCCGCAGGATTTGCGCGTCCCGTGGGGCTGGCTGGATTTGTTGCTGCTCGTAGTGGTCGCCATTGCCGGCACATTTGTTCTGAGCATGTTCATCGTGATGGGTTTCGCGTTCTCCGGCGTCAGCTTCCATCAATTGCAGAATTCGATCAGCGATAAGAATCTGCTGCTCATCATCAATCAAGCGCTGCTGTCGGTAGCGCTGCTGATTTATTTGAGCGCGCAGATGCGCCTGCGTTTCGGCCTACCGTTTTGGCGGACGATCGGCTGGCGCCCTTTGCAAACGGGTAAAGCGCCGCGCCAGGTCGCGTATCTTGGCTTCGTGCTCAGCGGATTCCTGCTGGCGGTTCTGGTCTCGCTCGGCTCTTCCGCTTTCCACACCAAGACTCAGTTGCCCATCGAACAATTTTTTCAAGATCGTACTAGCGCGCTGCTACTCATGACTCTCGGCGTGCTGCTCGCGCCGGTGCTGGAGGAAACGATTTTTCGCGGCTACATTTATCCCGTGGCGGCGCGTAGTTTTGGCGTCTTGGGCGGCGTGCTTTTCACTGGCACGATTTTTGGCTTGCTGCACGCGTCCCAATTGTGGGGCGGATGGGGACAGATCGCTCTGCTGGTAGTGGTGGGTATCGTCTTTACGTACGCTCGCGCCGCCACACGCACGGTGGTCGCCAGCTACCTGATGCACGTCAGCTACAATTCATTTCTATTTCTGGCGATGGCCGTCGGCTCGCACGGTTTCCGTCATTTTCCCGGCGCGCCGTAATCGTCAGAAGACGCTGACCTCGGCTATTCAGTTGCCCTGCAAACCAAGCGTGCGTTTCAGTTAGAATAGGCATTTGGACGACGCATCACGAAGCCGCCGGTAACGGAGCGCATCGCTTTGCACATAACTGATCCTATCGAATGGACGCCCGAGGGCGTGGTGATGCTCGACCAGCTGAAACTGCCGGGCGAAGTGGTGCACCACACCTACACCGACTACCGCGAAGTCGCGAGCGCCATCAAAAATATGGTAATTCGTGGCGCTCCGGCCATCGGTGTGGCCGCCGCGATGGGAATTGCGCTCGGCGTGCAACATTCCAAAGCGAAGTCGCTCGACGACCTGCGCGCAGAATTTCCCGTGATTTGCAAGACGCTGGCGGAGACCCGCCCCACGGCCGTGGATCTCTTCTGGGCCATCGAACGATTCCAGCGCCGCTTCGCAGCTCTCGTTTCCGCAGCGGGCGCCGTCGGCAATGGGGCGGTGAGTCTCGAAAAGATTCGCGCCGCCATAATTGCAGAGGCTCAATTAGTGCATGAAGAGCGTCGCGCGGGCGACCGGCGCATCGGAAAATTCGGCGCGGCGCTGATGCCGAAGTCGGGCCGCGTGATGACGCAATGCAACGCCGGCGCGCTAGCCACTGGCGGCATCGGCACCGCGCTCGGCGTAATTCGCATGGCCGTCGAAGCCGGCCACAAAATCGAAGTGCTGGTCCCCGAAACGCGTCCATTCTTGCAAGGCGCGCGCCTCACCGCATGGGAGCTGCACGAGGATGGCATCCCGCTCACGCTGATCACCGACAATATGGTCGGACATTTTCTGCGCACAGGCGAGGTGGGAGCCGTGGTGGTAGGCGCCGACCGCATCGCTGCCAACGGCGACACCGCCAACAAAATCGGCACGTACGGAATCGCAGTCCTGGCGAAAGAAAACAATGTCCCGTTCTACGTCGCCGCGCCAATCTCGACGATCGATCTAACGCTAAAGACCGGCGACCAAATCCCGATCGAAGAACGCTCGCAACGAGAAGTGACCCACTTAGCAGGCATTCGTCTCGCCCCAAATGTCACAGCCGCCCACCCAGCCTTCGACGTAACCCCAGCCCGCTACATCAACGCCATAATCACCGAACGCGGCATAGCCCGGCCCCCATTCAGCGATGCCCTTGGCAATTTAGCCAGCGTATCCGCCCACTAGAAGGCCTAGCTGTCGGAACACCGTGAAGGTCCTGCCCCGCAACCTTTCCCCAATGAGCAAAAAAAAGGGCGACCCTTGCGGGCCGCCCCTTTGCTGAATGTTCTGAGGGTAAGTTAGAAGATGAACTTACCCGTAATTTGCGCGATTCTCTGGTCCGTCGCAGCGGCCGCAAACGCTCCGTAAGGCGAGGTCGGAGGCGTCTGGGTCAATACGGCAAGCCCAAAGATGCTGGCATTCGTGTTCGGATAAGGCGTCCCGAAGTTCGCATGGTTGAGCCAGTTGTAGGCACTCAATCCGAGTTGGAATGTCATGCGTTCCGTAATCGCGAAATTCTTCCGCACGCTCAAATCGCCGCCGAGGAAGCCGGGTCCGCGGAATGCGTTGCGGCCCACGGTTGCTCCGGTGAAGTTTGTGCTGGACTGGAAATCGGTAGCATCCCAGCACTGCAGACCAGGACAGTTCCCCGGATGCCCGAAGTTCCTCTGCGTAAACGCCGCCGTTGGCTGCAACAGGATTACCGAGCCAGCCAAATTGTTTCCCGCTAGACCGCCGGCGGTAGCGCCGTCAATCATGCTGAACGGGAAGCCGGTGCGGAAGAACCAAGTCCCAGAAATCATCCAACCGCCGATGGCAGCGTTCACGAGCCGGTTCTCGCTCTTGAACGGCAGTTGATAGAGGTAACTCGCCGACAATTGATGCCGCGCGTCGTCATCCCCCGAGGCGTAATTCGCGTGCAGGTTGAAAGGATCGATTTGCCCCGCGATGCTGGTGATGGCACTGAAGGGCTCCCCTGGCACGTTGGAGATCTCATCCAACGCGTGGGAATAGGTGTAGTTGAGGCGGCCGCTCAATCCGTGCCACTGGTTTTCTTGGATCGAGAACGTCACGCCGTTGTAGTTCGAAACTGCTCCGCTGTACACGGAACTCACCGCAGCGACTCGCGGGTCTGGCGCCGTTGCCGGCAGAGTCCCGAATCCAAAGCCGTTCAAATCAGGGTTCGCGATCAACTCGTCGTAGCCGCGGTTCCCAACATAGTTGACCGAAAACACGGTGTGCGCCCCAAAGCTTTGTTGAATTTCGACGTTCCACTCGATGTATTTCGGATTCGCGAAGTTGCGGCTGATGTCATTGAGGCCAGGAACTGAAAGCTGTCCCAGCCCGTTGAGGCAACCACCGATGGGTGCCGCAGCCGCCTGGTAGCCGGCAAGGTTGCCACCGTTGTTATAGTTCGAAAGGAACGCGCCGTTGCACTGGGTCACCAGGTTGACGCCGCTTCCGGGGAATGCAGTGCTTCCGGGCGGCAAGGTGTCGAATGCCACCGAGCCGATCGGGACGTTGAACCTATTTACCTGCGGAAAGTTTATGTCGTACGAACTGAGAATACCGCCGGGGTAGAGATCGGAAAATTGACCCACGCCCGCACGGATCACGGTATTTTGCCCGAAGGGAGTCCAAGCCACTCCGATTCGAGGCTCGAACACAACCTTTTCCATGTTCGGGATGATGTTCTTGAATCCCGTTGGATACGAAACGTCGTAGGGAACCGTCGGATCCTGCGTCGTTCCGGTAAATGGAACAGCCGGCAAGCTGGCGCAGCTCTTCTGGCAGACGCCGCCCGAATTGCGGTCTAGCCGGCCCGTTAGGGTGAACTTCAGCTTGGAATTAACGCGCCACTCATCCTGGAAGTAGAAGCCGACGCTGTAGTACGCGACGGGTTGGTGATTCTGCGCCGCAAAATTGTAAGCGACGCTACCGCACACCGGCGAGGTTGCGGTGGAACTGCACCCCGCTGGTGCAACCTCGTCGTTCGCAAAGCCAAACAAACTCGTGCTGACGCCGGGATACAGCGTCTGGATCGCCGCGGTGTAGTCGCTGATATCATCACGACGGAAGTTAAAGCCCATCTTAAAGTTGTGATTGCCTCGTCCCACGGACAAATCATCGATCAATTGCCACTGAGTAACGTTGCGGCCTTGTGGATACCCGAAACCCTGCGCAAAACCGCCCGGGTTCCCGGAGCCGGTTCCGAGCGCGGTCAGAGACCCGTCAGAAAAGGCGAGGTTTCCGGGGAACAGAGCGAGCGAGGGTCCTGGACTCAACGTTCCGAAAATCGCCGAGTAATACAATACTGATCCGATGAAATTGTTGACGACGTTCGGGCTAAAGATGTGCGTGTAATTCAGCTGCCCTTCGTTCTGCGGCTGAATGCTGAAATCGTCGAACACGGGGTTGATCGAGTCCGTGTAGGTTGGCTGCGTCCCACGGTCAAACTTCACACGCCCGAAAATCTTGTCGTTGTCGCTGAGGTTGTAGTCCACACGGCCGCTAATCAGCCATTCTTTGTTGCCGCTCGATACAGACTGTGTCCATGTTTGCGTGCAGCCACCGTCCTGCAGCGACGCCGGAAGCGTTGGGAACGTGGCGATAGTAGCTGACCCGGCTGGATTGACCACATAAGGAAAACCTACGCAGCTTCCCACGGGATTTGCGACGGTTGATACGTTGCGCGCTGCATTCCCGATTCCCGGTGCACCGTTGTAAAGGTTAAAAGCATTAGTATAAAACGCTTGCGTAGCCGCGTCCTGCGGAACATTACCTTGCACGTAGTTCTCGAAATCTGTCGTCGGTGCGGAAGGAGTGTGAATCGAACCGAAAATGTAGCGGATTCCTTCGTTGTTCACGAAGAAGTAGGCCTTGTTCTTGATGATCGGCCCGCCGATAGACGCTGCCCACTGGTTGTTGTTTTCGAAGGGCCTCGTGCCACCGAACGCTTTGTTGACCGGATCGTTCGCCGTGAGATACCGCCCTGTCCAGTTGTACACCAAGTCGCCGTGGAATGCGTCAGTTCCCGACTTCGTCGTGTAGTCAATCTGCGCGCCGGCTTGCCGGCCGTACTGGCCGGTATAAGCGTTGCTGACGACTGCCACTTCCTGTAGTTCATTGCCGCCGAGCAATAGGTTGCTCGAGCCCGAGTTATTCAGGTTCAAGAAAGCGTCATTGTAATCATTGCCGTTGACCGTGAAAAGGTTTGCGGTGGCGGGCAATCCAAACGCGCTGAAGTTGCCGTATCCGCCGCCCGTCGAATTGTTCATCGTAACGCCCGGAGCGCTCTGCGCCACATAGGTGATGTCGCCGCCGGGGTTCGGAACGTTCTGAATCATCTTGGTATCGAAGTTCGAGGAGATGTTGGCATCCTCGGTCTGCAGCAGCGCGCCCTGCCCGGTCACTTCCACGGTGACGGCGCCGCTACCGATCTCCAGCTTCAGGTTCGCCGCGACCGTCTGGCCGAGCAGAACCTCGATGCTCTCGGTGGTCTGTTTAAAACCGGACTGGCTCGCCGATACGACATAGGTGCCGGGCTTCAGCAGCGTGAATTGAAAAGAGCCGCTCGTCCCGGTGGTTGTCGTGAAACTCTCTCCAGTCGCATTATTCTTCAAATTGACCGTTGCGCCCACAATCACCGCCCCGGTGGGGTCGGTCACAACGCCGGCGATGCCGCCCGTTACGACGCTCTGCGCCAGGGAAATGCCCGGCAGCAGCAATAGCGCCGCGAACACCGTAAAGACCACGCGCTTCCAATTCATACAGCCTCCTAAAATTCGCTCCAAAAGCTTCGCTGAAATCCGTACGCTCATTCGTTCCCGTGATACATAGAAAAGCGTATCTGCCACTTACTTGGCACGTTGGTTTCCATGCGGTGTCTTAAAATAGAGTGTCTATATTCAATAACATACAAAGACATACCAACAATAATCGCGCCAAAAACATATGCTTTGGCATATTTATCGGTGACTATCCGAATTATGGTATTCACCCGGGCGCTTGCAGTGGCGGGTCTCTGTGGACATAAACTCGCACCGGATCAAGACCAATCGGATGCGATAAGGCACCTCTGCCGTAGGGGTCAGGAACCAGCGATTCTCAGCCAAAAAAAAACCACCGGCCCGAAGGGCGGTGGTTTTCTGGCCAGGGGTTGAATTTTCGGCTAGAAATTGAATTTCAAGCCGAACTCTACAGCTCGCGGCGCACCGAATGCGAAAACACCCGATCCAGCGCCGATCCGGTTCGAGCGCGTGGCTGGCGTCGTTCCATTGATCGAGCCTGGTTGACCATTCAGAGCTCCGTTCAACGTATAGCCGGGTGCATCGTAATTGACGAAGTTGAATAAGTTGAAAATCCCGACGCTCGGCTCCACGGTTAGGCGCTCCTGGAAGAAGTGTCCGACCCAGCCAACTTGAAGATCAAACGCCCGCAGCCAGTCGAGACCAACCTCATTCGAGGGCGGCGCAGAAATGCTCGGTGGCGTCGCTCCCAGCGCGATCAACTGGGCCGGCGTGATCAACCCTGCATTTACCAGCGCAGTCCCCGCCGGCGTGATCGCTTGCCCCGCGATCGTGTTGTTGTAATTGTTGATCGCAGTCGCCAGGCCACCCGTCGAGAGGTTGCGGCCGAACGAGCCCACATTGTAGAGCGTGTATTGGCCCGTAGTCGGATCGTAGCTCTTGGGCAACAAGTCGTTCACGGTGCCGTCTCCCGTGAAGTCCGTCTGGAAGATCGACCCCGCTCCTGCCTGTGTGCTGAGAGTTGCCGTTGATGCCAATGGCGACCAGATATGCGAGATCAGCCCAACTCGGAATCCCAACGGCAGATCCGCATAACCGCCCAAGTTCAGCTGGTGTGTACGATCAAGAGCACCGGGACCGGTGTATGCCAATGGGTTCCGGTTATCGATCGCGGAGTTAATGAAGTCCTGGTCGCCGCCGGCAGGTCCTCCTGCTGAGGTCGACGATCCGCTGTTCACAAAGCGCGAGAACGTGTATGACGCCGTGAAATTCAAATACTTCACGCCGCGGAACGGGTTACGGACATTCTGTTTGAACTCTACATCCAGCGCGTTATAAACCGAACGCCCGTCGGGGAACAGAAACGGCGCCGGCCCAATGTTCGGGTTAATGCCCCCAAAGGCGCATGGCACTCCGATGCCTGATGGTCCATTGCAAGCACCGACGCCGAGGTCGCTGGGCGAATCCAATCCATTTCCGGCGTAATCGGTGATAGAGGCTCCCGCACCGATCGCGCACGTGATACCGGGCATGCCGGTGCCGCAGCCGAAGCTGGCGTTCGTTGTGTTGATCGCGTTCGCGGCTGCGGACTGATTTAGATATGCCGCGTCACCGGTGTGGTTGGCATCGATCTGAAGTAGATAATGCGTTGCGATATTGCGCAAGAAATCCACGCTCAAGACCATTCCGGGATGAAGCTCTCTTTGAAACCCGATGTTCATTTGAGTCGAACGTGGGGTCTGATATCCCGGGTAGAACAATGCTGACAGCGGGACTCCGTTTTGAATTTCAGTTCCGATGTAGCTCGGGTTTGCGGCTCCCGGATGTGCCGCGGCGGCAGCCTGAAACGCATTCTGAAAATCCGCGATTCCCTGCGCCACCGATTCGGCAGGGTTCGCCGGATCAGGCGCGCCAATTGCCGATGAACAGGTCGTATTTCCGCCGGGGATGGTTTGCACGGAACCGTCCGCGAACGAAACTGGTACGGCCTGACCAAACGAGCATGCCGGCGTGTATTGCAGGAAGCTGCCCGCAGCAAGTCGCGGCGGACGATCAAACAGCACGTTGTTGAAAATCCCGTTCTCGTAATAGATGCCGATGCCGGCGCGGATCACCGTCTTGCCGTCGCTCTTCGGATCCCAGGCTACGCCAATCTGGGGACCAAAATTGTGGTTCGGCTGATTCACGCGATTTCCGTATCCCGGAAGAACGGCATTCAATTCTGGAAGTGCGGGCAAATCGCTGTCGGTTCGGCCGGTGTCACGCGAGTACCGCACACCGTACGTGACTGTCAGATTCGGCCGAATCTTCCAGCTGTCTCCGATGTAAATCCCGAGGCGGTTATCCGGACCCAGACCACCCGCGGGAAAGCCGAACGCTGGCTTTTCAGTCGACGCCCCGAGCCCGTTCCCAATATACGCGTAGTCGACTTGGTAATTCAGCGGGCAGGCCATGCCGCTGTCGCCGTTCGGGCAGGTTACGTTTGTGATGCCCGTATAAGAAGTAGGAAATTGAAAATTGTAAACCAGCGGAGAATAACCGAAGAAGCTCGCAAAGCCGCCGCCTTGAATGTGGTTGATGCTTATGCCGTAGCGCAGCACATGCGCGCCCCAAGTCTTGCTCCCGTCATATTTAGCCTGGCGATCGCTCTGTGGCGTCGCCTGCGGAGCATCCGGGCTTGGACCGGTGTAGAGACCTGCCGTCGAAAACTCCAAGCTGACCGGATAGTCGGAGAATGGCGCGCCGCTGCCCCGCACCGCGTCCCCAATGTTGTTGCGGAATTTCAAATATTCCACGCGGACACTGTGCGTGAACGAGCCGGTCGTCCAATCGGCGCCGCCCACGTGGGTACGCGTCCGGTCGCTATTTGAAAAGAAGGAGTATGAAGCGGCGCCGAACGATGGCACGAGATAATTCTTGAAGTAGTCGAACCGGTAGAACAAGTGCAGATTTTTTGTGGCCTGCCAATCAACCTTAGCGACGAGATCGTCCTCTAGGAAAGGCGATTGGAATGTTCCCGTGTAATCCGAAAACGGCTCTGCAACCGGAACGCCGGCTTGGGCGTGCTGCAGTGTTCTTTCGCCGTCCAGAAAGAAAAACAACTTGTCCTTGATGATCGGACCGCCAAAATCCCCGCCATACTGGCTTCGCTGAAACGAGGCGCCCCCTGGCAGCGCCGCCGCCATCGAACTATCGCGGAAAAGCCCAAACGCGCCGCCATGCAGACTATTCGTTCCGGATTTGGTCGTAACATTCACCGCGCCGGAAGATGTTAGCTCGTTCGACAGGTCCAAGCTGGATTGCGCCAATTGAAATTCCTGGATCGCGCTCGCCGGTACGTTCGTCGTCGTGGTGCCTACCGTCTCATCGCTAACATCCAAACCGTCTACTTCAATCCGCGCCGTGCGGCCAAACCGGCCGCCGAAAGATATCGAAGAAAAACCAGTCTTGGTGGGATCGAAGTTCTGTCCGTCCTGAATTTGAACGCCCGGTTCGAGTTGTGCGAGATCGAGGAAATTTCGGCCATTCACGGGTAGGTTCTCGATCTGCTCCGCGTTCAGCACACCCGCTACTTGGGCCTGCTCGGTGTTGACAGCAACTGCTTCACCAGTCACCTCAACAATCGCGGTTGACGCTCCAACCTCCAGCTTCGGGCTAACCGTCGCGATCACGCCGACCTGCACCACCACGGTCGTCTCAGAGGTCTTGAAGTGAGGCTCCTCAACGCGAACTGCATAGTTGCCGGGAATCAGAGAACCAACGTTAAATGTCCCGGCCGATGTCGAGACTTGGGCGATCGTTCGACCGGTGTCGCGGTTGGTGATTGTCACTTTCGCATTGGGAATCACCGCGCCCGTCGCGTCTGTGATTACACCCTCAATGCTCCCAGTTCCGACTGTTGCCTGTGCACCGAGGCGCTTCGATCCAATCGACATCGCAAGCAGCAGCGCAAATGCGATCACCAAAACGCGGTTGCAATTCATACACCCTCCTAAAGTTGAGTCCGAAGTGGACCGACGTTCACGCACGCTCCCGCGAATACACGGAAACGCGCGCACCCAAGTGACAGCGAACACCGATGCCAACTAAAATAAAATACAAACTTCTGTATTCAGGCTATTTAGAAGAAATATTATAATTAGGACGCACACAATACTGTAATTATGCAAAAATGCAAACAAAAATCTTAGTTTTCGGATTAGTTGTCTACCATATTTAGTTACGGCTTTCCGCGCCCGCTCGGCGGTGCGTCCTCCTGCAGTAAACCACCCGGCGCGTAAGCCGCCTATCCGGGTGAACGTATCTGCGGTTTCAGCGACGTTCAAGAACTCGGATTAGCGGCATATTTCTTCACGTAATTTTTTGAAATAACTCCATTATTTTCAACGCAATGAATGCATCAAGAAACGGTACGGCCATTGCATTGTCGCGTGCGGGGAGTGGTTCGAATGCGCTCTTTTAAAGCTGTTGGTAATGAGGTTAATTGCGGATTTTCCGCATCCTCGAATCAATACGTAACAGGGGATAAGAAGATGAAATTAAAGCAGCTCACGGTGCTGGCCGTGCTCTTCGCGGCCCTACTGCTTGCGCTGCCATTCACCGCTGGCGCGCAGAGCATCGTTGGCAAACTGACCTTCTAACCTCCTGCCCCAGGAGGGTGGAAGAAACAAAGAAGGGCGGCCCGCCGGCCGCCCTTTCTTTTGTGGCAGCACTGCGCAATTTGCTCCCGGCGATTCACGGAGGAACCGGAGGCATGCCAATTCGCGGCGGTGGAGAGGACGGGGTTCGTTGCTACGGAGGAAGGTTTGCTGGCGCTGGCGCGTGACCCGCAGCCTTAAGGTCCGCCGCATCGCGGCTAATGCCGCAGAATATCCCGGCATTGTCGCGCGCGCTGGACATTGCCGCGCGCGACCAACTTCGCATCCACTTCAGACTCAACTTCGCGTGAACTTCGCTGAACGAATTATTTACTGAGCGTCCGTAACCTTGCCCTTCATGAAAGTCACTTTCAGATCCTTGTACACATAGATCTGCTTCGCGCCCAGGTTGATGATCTTATCCGGCTGTCCGAGTATCGCGGTCACTTGGTCCGGCGTCTGCCCTATCTCGACTGTGGCTGGCGGAGCTGCAGGAGCTGGCGCCGGAGCATCTGCCGCCGGAGCCGCCGCTTGCTGCTGACCCGCGTCACCCGCAGCCGGTGCCTGCTGCTGATTGGCATCGCCTCCCGCCGCCTGCTGTTGATTCCCGCTGTCGTCCTTCTTGGCGTCGTCGGCATCGACTTTTAGCACTTCCGCGACGGTCTTCAGAACCTGGTCAGCGGCGGGCACCTGCCCGTGCGGGAAAATGAACTTGAGCGTCGAATCGTAGCGAATATCACTATAAGGATCGCTGAAGAGAGTAAAAGTCACGCTGTCGCTGTCAATATCAATCCTCGTTACCCAGAATTTTTCTCCGGTTACGAACGTCCGCGGCGTCACTTGCGCCTGGTCCGGCAGCGGATGGCCGATGAAGCTGCCAAAACTCTGCACCTTATGATGCACGCCAAAAGCGCCTTCCGAGAGCTTCCCATCCTTATAGGTATTTTGCGGCACCACCTGGTTCGTAGTCGGATACATGATCAGCTTGTCTTTCTCGAGGATCAGCACCGCGCCGGCCGTGACGATGTCGCTCTTGTCATCGGTAGGCTTGGTAAGCGTGTACTGCGCTTCCAACTGGCTTTGCAACGAACCGCCCTGCGCCTTCGCGCCAAACCATGGAAACGCTACCGCCATCGCCAGCACCGCAATTTGCAGCCAAATCTGGAATTTCACCCTCATAAAAAAGTCCTCCTTGCGCCTCGGCAAGCTCCGCAGTTTTTTGTGTGGAATTGCGCGCCAAGAGATTGCAACTACGGTTCTCTGGCGCGGGACCGGAAGCGTCGGCGGCGTTCACCGCTGACGCTTCCAGCTCCGTCACTTGCGCACGGCACCGCCGTGCTCTTCTCTCGATGACGCTGCGATCGTTGCGCTAGTCCGTGCTGCCGGACGACGTATCCTGCTGCACGTCGGCTTGCGCTTTGTCCGCATCCGCCTGCTGGGCCGCCAACTCATCCTTCACCGAAGTGTCCGGCTTCACCTGGCCGTCGGGATTCGCAACGGTCTTGGTGTCCGGCGCTTTCGGCAAACCATTCTTGCCTTGGTTGTCCGCCAGCGTCTTCAGGCCCGAATCTAGCTGCTCGCGGAAGTGATTGTGCATTTCCTGCAGGTCGTCCACCTTCATCGACAGCATCGAACCGGAAGCACAGTCAGACTTCTGGCTAGCGCTCACCAGCACCTGGACGCTGCTGTTCGAATCCGGTGTGTCTCCGACGCGCGTCACTACGTCTCCCGACGACAATGAACAGTCTTGCCCGTCGGCTCCCGTTTCGTTCAGAACGTCGCTCACGATGAACGTGCGGTGAGCAGGATCGAGCGCCGCGGGAGTTTCCTCGGGCGGGTTCGCGTCCGAAGCGGTGGAGGTGTTCTGAGCCGCAGGAGCAGCCGCAGGGGCCGGTGCCGACGCAGACTGTTGTTCGGCCGCCAATTGAGCCTTCACTTCGTCGGCAATCGCCTGCTTCACTTCGGGAGTCAGTACGACTCCTCCGCCGTTCCCGCCGCCTTGCGCAGAAGCGTCCTGGTTGCCGGAATCATCCTGGCCCGCGGCGGCATTAGCATTGGCGTTGGCGTTCGCTTCCGCTTGTGCCGCATAGGCAGCTTGCAAGTTCTGGCTGATTACGTAGTCCGTCATCCATAGTGCCGCGGTGGCATAAGCCGGGTACGGATTGAAATAGTAGCCGTAGTATCCGTACCACGGCGCTCCGCCCCAGCCCCATGAGTAAACGACCGGCGCAGCCCACGGATTGTAGGCCCATCCGTAGAACCCTGCACCGTAGTAGTACGGCGGGACATAGCCGTAATAGTATCCGCCGTGGTAATAGTAGCCGCGGTATCCGTATGCGTAGTAGTGGCCGCCGCGGTAGTAGGTGCGTCCCATGTAGCGGCGCCCGTCGCGTCCGCGATAGCCGCGCTCCCCGTATCCGCCGCGGTGTCCGTAGCTTACGAGGCGTCCGCCGCCGCGACGCTCTGACACCGTTCGGGTCTGGCCGTGCGGCCCGCGTGTGATCGTTGCGCCGTGGGCCGTCTTAATGGAGGTGACGCGGCCATTCGATACGCGTGCGGTGTTGCCGCTCTTCGTGGTGACCGTCTTGGCGGGGGCAGCATGGCTCGCGCTGGCACCCTTTGTGTTCGTCGCCCCGGTCTTGCCTCCGGCAGCGCCGCCCGCTTTGGCGGAAGTTGTCGTGCCCTTGCCAGCCGCTGCACCGCCTTTGTTCGCGGTCGTGGTGGCGCCCTTGTTAGCGGTTGTCGCGCCCTTATTCGCCGTCGTCGTGGCACCCTTGTTGGCCGTTGTTGCGCCTTTGTTGGCGGTCGTGGTGGCTCCGTGGTTAGCCGTGGTGGCGCCGGACCCGTGGTTGGCGGTTGTCGTGGCGCCATGATTAGCGGTGGTTGCGCCGCTGCCATGATTTGCGGTCGTCGCCCCGTGATTGGCAGTCGTTGCGCCGCTACCATGATTCGCGGTCGTCGCTCCGTGATTCGCAGTCGTCGCGCCGTGATTGGCCGTATTCGCTCCGCCGCCATGGCTGGCTGTGGAGCCTCCACTTGGATGCGAAGGCGCGGACGAATGCGGGGCGGAGGGAGCTTTTGGCGCCGACCCGCCACCGCTTCCGTGTTTTTGGCCCCAAGCCACATTGGGCATTACGAACAAAGTCAAAACCAAAAGCCACCGTACGGCGGCGATCACATTGGGCCGGGTAAATTTCATCTTTCTCTCCTCCTGATGCGAAACTGGTTTAGCATTCCGCAATTCAAAACCCGAAGTTCCCGAAACTCTCCGACAAACCGAATCTTATGAATTAACCGCTCCGGGCCTAACATCCCGCCGGGAAGTGTGGCTTCCCCACTTCGCAATGCGCAAAACCGCTCCAAAAACCGTCATATCCAAGGGAGCATCGCACGATCACATTCGCCCGTCGCCTGTGGCGCTTGTGATGCTTCCCGCTGCTGGCGTGCTGCTCGCGCGGCTGACCTTCTCGTAAACCGAACCCTGATCGAAGGACACTTGCATCGCGTCACCGGAACCGACCCGCACAGCCTTCGCCGCTCCGCTGCCCGCTTTCAATGGGTAGCGCACGCCGCGAATCACGACCTCGTTAATGACTAAGGAAATCTCGCCGTTCCGCACCGTGCCGGCTCCGCGTATTTCCGTATCGCGGCCCAGCACAACACCGATCACCGGAATCGCCGGCTCCAGCAACGTGCCGCGGAATTCGAAGTCGCCGTCCGACGGAATAGTGCCCGAAGTCAACTGAATCCGAATCGGCGTGTTTTCGAGAAGCGATATGGAGCCCGGAAGAGCCGAATGCGTGGCAGCTGAACTAGCCCTGGAAGCCGGAACGGGCCGGGAATTATCGTGGCTCGGCTGCGTATCGCCCGATGCGGAATTAATCGCTGCACCTACCACCGAGGCAAGCTGTGACGCCGCGCGCGTCGCAGTATGCAGCGCGGCACCCGCCGGATCCGCTGGAGGCTTCTGATCTTCCGCCGCGGCATCTTGCCGCGTGGACGCCAACTGCGCGCCGTCGCGATTGGTTATCTCTCTACGCGCAACTGGCGCGTTTGAACTCATTTTCGCGCTGGACTCAATTTTCCGTGAAGGCTTGCTGGAACTGGCCGCTGGCGTGGCTTGCGCGCTATTTTCAGACGCGACCCTCGCAGGCGGAATCACTTGCGATTCGGCAGAGGGAACGGACAGCGGCGCGACTTGCGGAACTACTGGCGTGGAATTTTGCACAGCAACTTGTGGTTCGCCACGATGCAGTAGCGCCGGGGCAAATTCCACGGCAATCACCGCACAAGCCACCGCCGCCAATCCCGCCACAACGCTGCTCCAGGCCCACCGGAAATTCCGGCCCGCCGCGCTCCTCACCGGCTCGCGGCTCGGCATCACCACCGCGGGTCTAGCGGGCTCGCCCGTCGGAACATCGGCCGCATGAACCTTCAAGAACGCGTCCATCCAATTCTCCAACCGCTTTTCCGCCTGGCCCCACTCCGGCTGGTCCGATGTCACCGTCGCGCCAGCGCTGCTGAACTTCAGCAGCCGCTGCTGCAATTCCGCGCATTCCCCGCACCGCGTCAGGTGCTCCGCCACTGCATCCCAAACGAACCCGCCGAGCCGATTTTCCGAGAAGGCCACCAGCAACTCGTCCTCCGGACACGGGTCCTTCTTCGCACTGCTCTTCAACTGCGTAGGAGGCATCAGCCGCTCCAGGAAGTTGGCTTCGCTCCAGGTATTCATTTCACGCGGGACACTGTGCCTTCCATCTTCAGCCACAGCGTTCGCCGCCCATTTTGCAGATGCGACTTTACGGCTTCCACGGGAAGCCCGGTGCGCACCGCCATTTCGTCGTACGAATAACCCTGCAATTTCAATTCGAGGCAGCGGTGTTGCTCCGCCGGCAACAATTCCATTTCCTTGCGCAGCCTCGCCACCGCATCCTGCAAGTCGCACGTGCGGTTGAGCGCTCCGGCATCCGGCAGTTCGTTCAGCTCGGCTTCATCCGCCGTCGTTTCCGGCCGCCGTTTGCGCCAATGGTCAATGCAAACGTTCTTGGCAATCCGCATCAGCCAGGCGCGAAAATTACCTTCGCGAAAACGGCGCAAGTTCTGGTACGCCCGCAGAAATGTTTCCTGCGTCGCATCTTCCGCGCCGCCGCCGTCCGCAAAGAAACCGCGGCACGCCACATAAATTCTTTTGCGATAGCGTACAAACAACGCGGCGAAGCATTCCGGGTCGCCGCCCTGTTGAAAGCGGCTGACCAGTTCCTCGTCCGATTCTTCCCTCGCCGGTTGGGCTCTTGATGACATAACGTGGGGCAGCGGCGAATTCCATACGCCGTGCGAAAAACTCTGCGATTTCGGCGCAAGGCAGTCGCTGTGGTCCTCCGGAACTCCCTGCTGGACGGTGAGAGAAGACCGCAACAGCCTAAGCCACAGTTAGTTGGGGCCGCCGCCGCGCCACCCATGGCGCACAAACGACCGCGACCACTTCCACATGCTTTCTAAAATGCCGTGGTCTATATTGTGCAAGAACATAGGCCCGCCGCCTCCGGGTGTCAAGCCCGGAAATCCTCTGGGACCTCTGGAAATAACGGCGTTCACCGGCCGCGTTCGCGTTTCTCCGAACCGGCAAAATCCTCGTCAGCTAGCTCTTTCGCTCCGCCGCAAATGTCGTAGAATGTCGGCAGCTTTCTAGGTTTCGCAGCCCATCATTCGCGGATTCTCAGGGATCACATGCCCGACGACGTCACCGGAGCGCGTAAAGGCGACTACCTCATCCTCGGCACGCTCGGTGCCGGCGGCATGGGCAAAGTCTACAAAGTCCGCAACACGCTTTCCGACCGCGTCGAGGCCATGAAAGTCCTGCTCCCCGATCTCTCCGACCAGAAAGATCTGGCCGATCGTTTTCTGCGCGAAATAAAAGTTCTCGCGAGCCTGCATCATCCGAATATCGCGGAACTGCGCACCGCTCTCACCATCGAAAATCAGCTGGTCATGATCATGGAGTACGTGGAAGGTTCCACGCTCGCGTCGCGTTTGCTGCACAGCCCCGTCCGCTATGCCAACGCGCTCTCCTACTTCGATCAGGTGCTCGCCGCGCTCGGTTGCGCGCATGCCCACAACATCGTCCATCGCGACATCAAGCCCGCCAACATCATGCTCACGCCGCAAGGAATCGTGAAGCTGATGGATTTCGGCATCGCCCGCTCCGGCACCGATCACGGCCTCACCATGACCGGCACCACGCTCGGCTCCGTCGCTTACATGTCGCCCGAACAAGTGCGTTGCGAACCGCTCGACGGCCGCTCCGATCTTTATTCCGTCGGCGTTTCACTCTACGAAACCATCACCGGCCAGCGCCCCTACGTCAGCGAAAACAATTTCGAAATCATGCAGGCGCATCTGCAAATTCCGCCCACGCCGCCGATTGATCTGAAGCCGGACATTCCGCTAACTCTCAGCGAACTGATTCTGATGGCGATGGCCAAGGATCCCGCACAGCGCTTTCAAACCGCCGAAGCGTTGCGCGCCGCGCTCTCGAGCGTCGCGCCGGAGTTTGGACCTCCCACACAAATTCCACCGACGCTGCTGGAACCGACGCTCGACGTCACAGCTCCATCCACATCGCGTCCGGTGGGGACCTCCACTCCTCGCTCCGTCACCGCTCGTCCTGTCACCGCACGTCCCGTCACCGCGCGGCCGGTAACAGCTCGACCGATCACTGCGCGGCCAGCGACGCCTGCCGGACACGGTGCAGTGGACCTTCCGCTCGCGTCCGCAGGACGCGGTCTCTACCCGCCGTCAATGACCCCCGCTCCCACGATCCCGCTCTCGGGCTCGCAGCGGGTGGCGGCACCAATCGCACAATCGGGAATTGCGGACCGTGTCGCCGCGCCTGCTGCCGCTCCGGCCGGAAACCGCCGCGGAATTTACATCGCGATCAGCGTCGTGGTAGTTGTTGCCGCGTTGATCGCCACCGGCTTCGCGGTTGTCCGCCTGGTGCGCACCACGCCAGCGAAAAATGCTACGCCCGAAACAGTGCCGGCAGTGCCGGACACCAATTCAGGCATCGGCGCCCTGAACACTCCGCCGTGCCAGCCGAACGATTCGCGCTGTTGGAGCCATTTGCCCGATGGCACGCCGGGAAAATCCGCCGCGCTCGCCGCCATCAAAGCGAGAAGCATCGCCCCGCCGCCTCCGCAAAATTTAACGCCGCCACAACAGCCCACGCCGCAGCAAGTCGTGCCGCAACAACCCGCGCCACGCCAGCCCGCGCCGCGGCAACCCAGTTCGACGCAGGACGCCCGCGCCGCCGAGCAAGCCGCGCGCTCCACCGAAGAGCAAGTCGCACAACTCGCCGCACTTGAGCACGAAGAGCTCGATGAGCTGAACACCAACGCGAAAGCAGTTAACGTCCGCGTCGCCGCGTTGCAACAACTCCAGCAAGCCCAAGGCAAGCAGCCGCCCGCGGACATTGCCGCCACCCAGCTGCGAATGCAGCGCGACATCGCCCTGGCCGACTCCGCCCTGCGCCGCGCCGACGTGCAAAACGCCCAAAATTACATGGACCAAGCCAACGCCGAAATGGCCAAGCTGAAGAAATACCTGGGGCAGTAACAACTTCGAATGGCGGGCTCCTCAGTTTGCGGTACCGGGGAAGTTGTTGTCATGCCGAGCGCAGCGAGGGATCTGCTTTTCGCTCTAACTCCGAAAAAAAGCCCATTCCTCGGGCGAACTGCCGCCCTCGGAATGACAACTCTATCTACCCAACGCGAACACCAGCCTGCGCTAGTGCGCGAAGCTCACATTGACTCCCGTCGAGAAGATCACGTCGTTCGATTTCGTTCCCACGATCGGCGGATTCGTCACATAGCGGTCGCTCAGCGCCATCTGCCATCCCAGCCAACTGTTGATCTTCGTCACCGAAGCCGCATCCAGCGAAAATCTGTACTGGCCCGTATCGCTCAAGTCCGGATAAAAATAAAACACTTCGGTAACCGTGGTGGATTTCCCGAACTTGTGCATGAAATTTTCCCCCAGCGTGATGCCTGCCAGGTTGCGGTCCACCGCCGTCGCTCCGCCGCCGTACGTTTCCCGCGTGTAGTTCGCTCCGGCCAGCACATCAAAAACGGTATTCGGCGTATTGATCACGTGCAAGCCCAGGCCGCCGCTCCAAATCTGCCGCACGTTCAATTCCTGTAATTCGTCGTGCGTAAAATCCGCGCTCCCAAAACCGAATACGCGCTTCGTGAAATTGTGGTCGTACTTCGCGCCGCCCACGATGGAGTTGGCCGTGGTTCCCCCGCCCGGCAAATCGTTGCTGTTGTATAGCGACGTCTCATACATCGTGATCTCGTCGGTCAACGTCTTGCGGTCCGCCGTGAATCCCGTTGTCAGATTGGTCGTGGCGCTGTTGCCCCGTGCCAATGCAAATCCCAGGCTGACGCCGCCCTTCCATCCTTCAATCAAGTTCGGATGCAGGCTCTTCTCATATGCCGTCTCCGCGTCGGCCGAGCGCACTACCGTCACTTTCTCCATGGGCACTTGTACCGGCCCCGCCGTCGCCGTGTGCACCACCAGATCCTCGCCTTCGGTCGTCACCGTCCCGCTCACCGTCTTCTTGTCCGGCGTCATCACATAGAGGGCCTTTTCGCTCGACACTTGCGCGACCGAAGTCCACTTGATCTTGATCTCTCCGGCAAAATCGGTTTTCAGTGTGACGTCTTTGCCGTCCGAAACCTCCACCGTTCCGGTCAAATGGTCTCCGTTTTTCAATACGACGGTGTCCGCTGCCGCGGCCGATGCCATCGCCAACATGCCGAGAAATACTCCGGCCAAACGCTTAATTCTCATAAGTTCCCCCGTCGCAATTGCGATTTTAGGTGGTCACACGAAACTGCAAGGTATGCTGGGCGCAGCCATCATACGATACGCGCGCCGCGAAGCGAAGCACTTCGCCACCAGACAGCCAGACGTTCGTTGGGCGTGGAAGTGTACCGGAAGATGCAGCGATATATTCCTTCGTCGATGGAACTGAAGATAATTCGAGGACAATCCCGCCGGCGCAAGCGTTCAAACAGCTTGCGCCGGCGGACAACCGTCTTGCCTGTAATGCGTTCGTTTACGCTCCGACGCCGAGGCTCTGCCCCTTGATGAACGCCAGCAGATCGGCATTGATCTGGTCTGCATGAGTTGTGGGCATTCCGTGCGGATAGTCTTCATACACTTTCAGCGTCGCTTTCTTCAACAGCTTCGCCGCCATCGGGCCCGCCGCAGCGATCGGCACGATCTGATCGTCTTTGCTGTGCAGCACCAGCACCGGAATATCAATTTTCTTCAAGTCTTCGGTGGTGTCGGTTTCCGAGAACACCTTGATGCAATCGTAGTGGCCCTTGATGCTGCCCACCATGCCTTGCAGCCACCAGTGTTCCCGGATGCCTTCGGAAATTTTCGCGCCCGGCCGGTTGTATCCGTAGAACGGCATCGTAATATCAATGTAGAACTGCGGCCGGTTCGCCGCCAGCTGCGCGCGCAAGCCGTCGAAAACTTCCCGCGGCGTGCCGGTGGGATTATTCGGGGTCTTCAACATCAGCGGCGTAATTGCGCTGATCAACGCCGCCTTCGCCACGCGTTTCGTGCCGTGGCGCCCCAAGTAACGCGCTACTTCCCCGCCGCCGGTCGAGTGCCCAATCAAAATCGCGTCGTGCAGATCGAGTTTCTCAAACAACTCCGCCAGATCGTCGGCATACGTATCCATATCATTCCCGTCCCACGTCTGGTCCGAACGCCCGTGACCACGGCGGTCGTGCGCAATCACGCGATATCCGAGATTCCCGAAGTACAACATCTGGCCGTCCCAGTCGTCCGCCGAAAGCGGCCAACCGTGCGAGAAAACAATCGGCTGTCCCTTGCCCCAATCCTTGTAAAAAATCGTGGTCCCGTCCTTCGTAGTAATCGTAGCCATGGCTTCGTCTCCTCGAAGTGGTGCAAATGCGGAGCGACATTATGACGGATTACCTTGCGATTTACGAACACTTCCCCGCGCACGCGAGGCGGGAAATCTGGAATTGGAGAGGCTAGCGCCCGTCGCCGTAGTTCTTCCGCAGGATCGCCGCCAGTATCAAGAGCAGCGCGAACAGGCGCACCAGATAAATCCACGGGCTGGCTTCGTTCGGCTTGGCGAAAAACAGCAGCGCGATCCGGTCCAATCCCTCGATCAAAAAATACGCGGCGAACGCCAGAAAAAAAGAATCCCGCGTGCTCTTCCAGAACTTCAGGAAAAACACCCCGGCCGTGAGCGAAGCCATCACCACCACGCCGAGCAGAAACGCTTCAATCGAAGTCATCGGCTTTCCCAGATCAATCCGTACAGCAGCATCCCCATCGAAATAGCGGTCATGGCCAGCCGGTAAGAAAACAAATCAACGCTCGGCAGCAGCACCAGATCCACAAAAATAAGCACGTTCGAAATCGCCAGCCCCGCGAAGCACAGACCGCTCCATAGCAGCAGCTTTCTTCTTCCCCGCGCGTACCCGCGCAGCAGGAATATCGAGCACAATAAACTCGTCAAAGCTCCCAGGATGTATACGGCCTGTGCCATCTCACTCTCTCTTCTTGGTGAAGCGGAAAGCGCGCGCGAAGTCGCGCACCGCCGACGACGCCTTCGAATGAATCAGCGTCGAAACGCGCACCAGCTGATTGCGATATGTCGCATCCACCGTCGCAATCAGCCGGTCCATCTCCGGCGATTTCGATTCATAGCAATATTGCTCCGCACTCTCCGGGACCGGCGCAATAATCTCCTCGCGGTTCAGGTCTTGCAGAAGTTGCCGGGCGGCGCTGCGATCAATATAGAGCCGCTTGGCGAGATCCTCGGGCGCCCACTTCGCAGGACGGCTGTTCCACAAAAGCAGCAGCGCTTCCAGGTGCGGGACGCTGTCAATATATTCGAAGATGAACCGGTAAACTTCATCTTCGTTTTGATTGCTTCCAGTCATCACCCGTCGCCCCGCGAATTCGAGGATGCTTGCGAGAGTAGCACACGATTTTCCAGCATTCATGGGAATGACGGGCGCGAAACTTGCTTCAGAATGCAACTCCGCGCAGGTCGCGCCACCGCTCAATCGCGTTGAGCTGTCCCCTGCCGTAAGCCCTATTCCAGTCCAATATTTCAGAAACTCGGGGGTTCCCGGTATATCCAGCCAGCAGCTCCTCTCCTATCCTGTGTCCAGACGAGGTGAATATCATGCATGCTCCATTGATCATCGGACTTGTCGTGCTGGCGCTGCTGGTTCTGGCGTTAATCAGAATGCTGCCGGATCTGGTCCGCTACATGAAGATGCGTTCGATGTAGCCCACCGCGAAGGCGGCGCCGGCTGCCGCCTTCGGCTTGACGCATACGCCACATCCGCTCTGTCGGTTCGGGCAACTCCGCGGCCCAATTTACCTTCCCATAGATGGTGCCTGAACGCCGCAGCCCGCGGGCTCCGAGGGCGTGCTAACATTCTGCACCTAAGGTAATTGCGAGAATGGGAGCGCGCAAACCTCCGGCGTCGGAACGATCGACGCCGGGCCCGGTGGCCATGGAAGACGTCTTCAAGAGTAGCGAGCCTCAGTTCTGCTTTATCGCCGACTACATTCCCACGCCCGTCTGGCTCGCCAATGCCGATGGCTGGATTTACTGGTACAACCGCGGCTGGTACGAATACACCGGCGCAACGCCCGATCAAATGGAAGGCTGGGGCTGGCAGTCGGTGCACGATCCCACCATCTTGCCCGCGGTGCTCGAAAAATGGCGCACCTCCATCGCCACGGGCCAGCCCTTTGAAATGGTTTTTCCTCTGCGCGGCGCCGACGGCATTTCCCGCCCTTTTCTCACGCGCGTCAACACCATCCGCGACGGCGACGGAAAAATTCTGCGCTGGATCGGAATCAATACCAATGTCGCCGAACAGCTCCAAGCGGAAGCGCTCCTCCTCGAAAAAGATGCGCGCCTGCGCGCCGCCTTTTACCAAACGTATTCATTCATGGTCTTGCTCTCTGCCGACGGCACCATAATCGAAGCCAACGAAGCGGCGCTGCAAGCTCTTCCCGCCAACGCCCGCGACGTCGCCGGCAAAAAGTTCTGGGAACCGGCTTGGTGGTCCGGATTACCCGATGAAGCCGCAACGCTTAAAGCCGCCATCGCGAAAGCCGCTGGCGGCGAATCCGTACGCCAGGAATGCCGCTACATGGTTGGCGGCCGCGAAATTCGCTACGCCGAACGCAGCCTCAATCCCGTGAAAGACGCGAACGGCGCGATTAGCATGGTGGTCGTCTCCGGTGTGGACGTTACCGAGCGCAAGGAATTCCGCGAAAAACTCAAAGACCGAGTGAAGGAACGCACTCGCGAGCTCGAGCAAAAGCACGAACAACTTCTGAATCTTTCCGGCCGTCTGCTGCACAGCCAGGATGAAGAGCGCCGCCGCATCGCCCGCGACTTGCACGACAGCGTCGGCCAATCGCTCGCCGCCATCAACATGAACATCGCCGCCGTTCTGGCGCAGGAAGAGCGGCTGACGCCCGCCGCCGCGGCCGCCGTCCATCAGAATTACGGCCTCGTGCAGCAAATCACCAAGGAAATTCGCACCATCTCGCATTTGTTGCATCCGCCGCTGCTCGCCGAACTCGGCATCTTGTCCTCGCTGCGTGAATACGCCGAAGGGTTCTCCGAGCGCAGCAAAATCCAGGTGAGCCTCGACTTTCCAGACTCCCTCGACCCCCTCCCCGAGAACATGGACCTCGCGATTTTTCGCATCGTCCAGGAATGTCTCACCAACGTCTATCGCCATTCCGGCAGCGCGACGGCACTCATTCGCATCACCCCGGAGCCCGGCGGCATAACCGTGGAAGTGCAGGACCACGGAACGGGCATACCATCGGAGATCAGTTCCCCAACGTCTGCCAAAAGCCTCGGCGTCGGACTGAGCGGCATGCGCGAACGCGTCCGCGAATTTGGCGGCACGCTCGACATCGATTCCGGCGAAGCCGGCACTACTGTGAAGGCCACGCTGCCGCTTGCCAGGAAACCGCTTCCCGTCGCCAGTTTTGCCCTTCCGCAGCCCGCCACCGGCAAAGCTGTAAACTCTTCGGCGACTTCCGCTCCGGGTCACGCGAATTCGGACGGTGCCGCAGCTGGGGACCTGTCCGCTTCGGCGACAAAGCCATCCCACTAACGGGCAAACTCACGCCTCCATCTGGCGGAATCCCCTGCATTAACCAGTTCCTTTTCAGTAGTTTACTGCAGGTCGCTCACTGGCCCAAAAATTGCCATCCAGTCCCGTACTCGTTTCTCCCGGGGGGTGTCGCTTGGCATCGTTCTGGCAGGATCTCGGCTACGCGTTGCCGACCGTCGCCAATCACGAATCACCAATCACGCTTCACCAGAAAAGGAGCCACCCATGGCAAAACTCGAACGCATTCGCGAAGCCGTAAAGGGCCCCCTGGATTCCGATTACATCCGCAAGCGTGAAGAGCAAGGCTGGCGCCTCGTAGGCGTCGAGTGGGAAGTCGAATGGGAGCGCGATTCGGAATCCGCCACGGCCGCCTCTCCATCGCCGCAGGCCACCTCCGAATTCGACGAAGCACCGTTCGGCACCCGCGTCGCCGGTGATTGCGAGCGCCTCGAAGAAAATCCCGCCGAAATGGAATTCTTGCTTTCCATGATGGAACTGATTATCCAGGACATCTCCATCAGCAAAGTAGCCGAAGAACTCAATCGCAAAGGCTTTCGCACTCGCAAAGGCACCGAATGGGGTCCGGTCGCGGTCTTCAACATGCTCCCGCGCCTGATCGAACTCACTCCGCGCATCTTCGCCACCGAAGCCTGGGTCGAGCGCCGCAAACATCTCACCCTGGTCTACTAAACCAAATCGAGATCGAGCCCGCGAGCCGCAAAAATGACCTTGCCGGCCGACCGCGTTTTGGTACAAGTGGACACCGCTATGGAGCCGGGGGCATCCCTGCGCTTGGACCGTCGCGTTACCAAGCGCGTCTTGCACACTACCTTCGATATATGGAAATATGTATACTGGTATAGGCATGCCAAGCGCGTTGAAGGCCATCAGATGGATTGGTGCATCGCTCAGGGATTTGCGGTCTTTTCCTCGCGAGGTTAGGCTCGATATTGGGCACGCGCTCTTTGCGGCCCAGGAGGGCAAGACCGATCCCGCTGCCAAACCCCTCAAAGGCTTTGGCAGCGCCAACGTGCTCGAAATCATCGCTTCGCATCACGGCAATGCGTGGCGGGCCGTCTACACTGTGCACTTTCAGGATGCCATTTATGTCTTGCACGTGTTTCAGAAGAAGTCCACCAAAGGAATTGCCACGCCGACGAGGGAGATCGATTTGATTAAGCAGCGGCTCGCTGCGGCCGAGCGCGATTATCGAGAAAGGCAGAACTAAGATGAAAAACAAAACCAAAAAGACACACGCTCGAGTTCCCCGCGTAACCGAAGGCAGTGGGAACGTCTTTGCCGACCTTGGATTTCCGAATCCTGAGCAAGAGCTGCTCAAGGCACAGCTCACGCTGCAAATCTACACGATCCTCAAGGATAGCGGCATGACACAGGTGGAGATCGCCAAAATTCTAGGTGTGCAACAGCCTCAGGTTTCCTTGCTGATGCGGAACCGCGCGGGTAATTTCTCCGTTGGACGCCTTATGGAATTTCTCACGGCTTTACGTCAAGACGTTGAAATCACCGTGCGGCCCACGCGCAAGGAGCACGGTGCATTATCGGTTTCGAGGCTGAGCGGCGCGGAAGGGTGAGCCGCCCGCCGCCGGGAACATCATTCCGAGCGCAGCGCTTGGATGACGTCCACGCGGGCGGCGCGCGCTGCGGGGATCGTCGAAGCGACCACCGCCGCGCCCAGCAACACAAATGCAGAAATGGCCACGGGCAACGCGCCGGGCATTTGCAAGTCGCCAAAATCGCTGCCGGCGACGCGCGCCACGGCGAGCCCGAACACCGCGCCAGCCAGAACGCCCGCGCCAGCCATTAGCGCGCCTTCGGCGATGACGGTTCTGAGGATCATTTCCGGTTGCGAGCCGAGCGCCATACGAATGCCGAATTCGCGCGTCCGCGCGCTCACCGAAAACGCCAAAACGCCGGCGACGCCCACGACGGCGATCAGCAACGCGACCGCCGCGAACACGCCAAAGACCAGCGAGTTCAAGCGGTCGGGCGCCAGCACCGTCGCACGGATGTCTTCGAGCGTGGCGGCATGCTCGACGGGTTCATCAGCGTCCATCTGCCGGATAATTTTCGTTACCGGCGTTACGAGTGAGTAAGGATTTGCGTTGGTGTGGATGAAGAGGTGACCGCCGAACATTCCGCCGTCCGCAAAGGTTTCATAAATGGCGGAGGTGGGCTCTGGAACGATATGTTCGTCGTCCATATCGGCGACGACCCCGATAATGCGGTGTGGCGCGGTAACTCGCGCCTTTTCGGCCGGCGTGCCGGTAACGAATTCGAGCACGGGATCGGTCCAATAGACGTGCCGGTTGATCGGATCCTGCCCAGGGAACATTTGCCGGGCGAGAGTGGCGCTGACGATCACGACCGGCTCATGGGTATCGTCATCGAGCGCGTTGAAATCGCGCCCGGCAATAATGGGAACGCCCAGCGCGCTGAAAAAGCCGGGAGAGATGGTGCGCCACAGAGCGCGCGGATCGTCTTTACCGTGGACGTGACCATCGCCTGAGTATTGCAAACCGATACCGAAACCGCCGCCGGCATCACGCCAGGGAGCGATCATGCCGACCGCTGTCTCGGTGACGCCGGGTAGCGCGTCAATTTGACTTACCGCTTCCTTGTAAAAATCCACGACTTGCTGCGGCGTTCTTCCGTTCGAGGGCGCCGGAACATCAATCGCGAGGACGTGACGCGTATCCATGCCGGACTGCGTCCTCTGCAATGCGATCAGCGTAGTGATCAACATGCATGCGCCCGCCAGCAGCACGAAAGACGCCGCGATTTGCGTGACGGCGAAGATGCGCTGGCGGCGGCCCGTGCTGCTGGTGACGCGCACGCCGCCGCTGGCGACGTTCAGGCCATTCGAGGCGTTCGCAGACGGCAGCCGCGGCACAAATGCCAAAATCACCGCGGCGATGATGGCCAGCGCCACTCCCACCCAGACGATGCTCCAATCAACCGTCAAATCGAGCGCGCGGACGGAGAAGCGCGAGGCGTAGCGAGCCAGGATGCTGACGAGCGGCTGCGCGATCAGCACTCCGATTGCCGCGCCCGCGCTGCACAGCAGCAGGCTTTCGGCTAACAACATGCGGCGCAGCATCCAGGTGCTGGCGCCCAGCGCGGCGCGGACTGCGAGTTCTCCTTCGCGGCGAACCGTGCGCGCCAGAATCAGGTTGGCCACGTTCGAGCAAGCGATGATGAACACCAGGCCGGAGGCAGCGAGCAGGACGAGCAGAACGGTGCGCGCGCCGGAAGTAATTTCGTCGCGGAGCATCCGGGCATCAATGCGGAAACCCTCGTTATCGGGGTACGCATCGGGGTGGTCATGCTGCATCCCGGCGTACACCGTGCGCAATTCGGAGCGAGCCTGGTCGAGGGTGGCGCCGGGAGCAAGCTTGCCGAAGAGTTCGGTCATGCGATGGACGCGGCCGGTGACCATCGTGGCGGAAAGATGATGCGGGCTGACGACCAGGTTGCCGATAATCTCCGTTTCCGCGGGATAGGGCACACAGGGTTCCAGGATGCCGATGACCGTGGCCGAACGATCGCCGATGCTGGTGAGGCGGACGGTCTTGCCGATCACATTGGGATCTTTTTTGTAAACGGTGGACCAGAAGCGGTAAGTCAGCACGATGACACCCGGGGCGTCGGCGCCGGCGTCTTGCGGTCCAACAAGGCGGCCGAGAACAGGGCGCAGACCCATCACGTCAAAGTAGTTTCCGCTGACCACTCCGCCGTGAACTTCGCGCGGTTCGCCGAGTCCAACCATCGTAAAGTCCATCTGCGAAAAATCGCCGAACTCGCTCAAGGAGTGGACGCTGCCCTCGATATCTTTTATTTCGGGCACAGAAAACGTGGTGTTGTCCTGTCCGCCGGTGGGGGCGCTCTGGCGGATGTAGACCAGCCGGTTCTCGTCGCGGTTGATGAGCGGCTTCAGCAGCACTCCGCGCACCAGCGTGAAGATGGCGGCGTTGGCGCCGATGCCCAGGGCCAGCGTGAGGACCACAATGGCCGCCAGGCCTTTGCTGCGCATCAGCGAGTGGAACGCATTTCGTAGATCGCGGAAAAATGGCATCGTTTGTGTCCCCTTCAGTGTTTAATCTGCGCCACGCTTGCCAATAAGAAAACCCAGATTGTAATTCATCAACGCGCGGCAGCCTTTCGCCGCCGCTGCTCGCTCACCTTCAGCATTGCGGTGATATCGGCAACCGGCCGTATCTCGATCGGTCCAAGTCCAAACTTAAAGCCTGGAAGCTGTGAGACAAGCTGAATGGCGTGATTGAGGTCTCGCGCCTCCAGGATCTGAAGCCCGCCAAGCTGTTCTTTGGTTTCCGCATAGGGACCGTCGGTGGTGGCGACTTTGCCGTCTTTCCAGTAGAGGGTCACCGCGGTCTGCGGCGGCTGAAGAGGCAATTCGGTGACAAGATGTCCGTTGGCGCGGAGGCGGTCATTGTGCTCAAAACATTCGTCGAGCACTCTCTGTCGCTCGTCCTCGCCCATCCCTTCGAATTTTCCTGGGTCGAGGTATCCCAAACAGATGTATTTCATCGATTCCTCCGTCAGAGAACGTGTAACACATCGAGTGATGCAGTTGCTCGTCGCTCGCAAGACCAGACTTCGCGCGCTAGCCGGTGGCAAATGCCCGCCGAAGGGCAACTGTCCACGATTCCGTGAATCGCTTCGAAACTGCCGCATCGGGGACGAACACATCGAAGCCGTGATACGCGCCTGGCATTACCAGGAGTTCCGTGGAAACTCCGGCATCGATCAGGCGGCGGGCGTATTCGACATCTTCATCCACAAAGAGATCGAGAGCGCCGACGCCGATAAATGCGGGAGGAAGTCCCGCAAGATTTTCGACGCGCGCCGGAACCGCGCCGGCCGGAACCGTGGGCGAGCCGGCCGGAACGCCGAGAAAAGAAGTCCAGGCGAAACGATTCGAACCTGCGTTCCAAACGAACTGTCCGGTGTACGGCGAAGGTTGGCGCGTGCTGCCGGTTCGATCGTCGAGCGCCGGATAAATCAGCAATTGAAACAGGATGGGAATTTCGCGGCGATCGCGCGCCGCCATGGCGAGCAGCGTGGCGTGGGTGCCGCCGGCGCTTTCTCCGCCGATGGCGATGCGTTTGCGATCCACGCCGAGCTCGTCGGAATTTTTGTAGAGCCAGCGCAGCGCGGCGTAATTATCTTCGAACGATCCGGGGAAATGAGTTTCCGGCGCGAGGCGATAATCCACCGAAACGACCAGGCATCCGCAATGCTCGGCCACGGCTTGCAAGAACGGATTGAATTGTCCGGCGAAGCCGGAGACAAACCCGCCCCCATGCATGTGCAGAAATGCCGGACGCCCTTTGGTGCCCGGAGCTGGATCCACAATCACCAGACGCAAGTCCGGCGCGCCCGTTGGTCCGGGGATGTGCCGTTCGAATGGTTGCGGCGCCGGCGCAGGCAGCGGCGGTATCGCCGGCAAATTGCGTGCGGCCGGGAGAAATTCGCTGGTGAAGGATTGCATGGGGAAAGGGAATTGCTTGAGCGCGGCCAGCAACTCCGGATCGACCAGGGCATAAGGGTCTGCCCCCGCGGCGGGCGCAGAGGCAGCCGCCTGCTGGGCGACGGCAGCCCGCAGCAATTCCGGCGCGAGGCCGATCCCAATTCCCGCCGTCAAACCGCCGCGAACAAAATCACGCCTGGTGAACTTCTTCATCGCTGACTCCCGTTCCTGAAATTGAAGCGTCGCTTTTCGGTCACTGCTTCAGGTAATGAAGCAGAACGCTTCCGGCCTTGAAAGTCCTCGTCTCAACCAGTTTTAGTTGTAATTTCTCCAGGCGAATCCCTTCGAACAATCGTTTCCCTTTTCCTGCAAGTATCGGCATAACAACAAAACGAAATTCATCAACGAGGCCGAGCGCAATGAGTTGTGAAGGAATATCCACGCCGCCGACCAAAATATCTTTGCCTGGCTCCTGTTTCAATTTGAGTATTTCGTCCCGCAGGTTCGTGCGAACAATTCTCGTATTGTCTGCTTCAGCACTCTTTAATGATCTTGAGAAGACAACCTTATTTTTAGAGACAAACGTCTCGGCAAAATCTTTATCCATTTTGTCTTCCGTATCGCTTTTGGCGATATCCGGCCAATAAGGAACCATCAATTCATAGGTTTTACGCCCGAAGACGAGCAGATCAGCATCTCGCACCAGGTCCATAAAATATTGCCCCACTTCTTCATCGGGAGCTCCGTGGGTGTGGTCGAAGCAGCCATCGAGAGTAAGGTTGATTGCGTAAACTACCTTTCTCATTTCGTTACGCCTCCGTTTATGTATCAGTGCCTGCAAGGCCTTGCACACTGGGTCGTGCGCCTTATGGTCGTCAAGGATGTGCCATCACGCCGCGAATGTTTACATGCTTCCGATCGGGACTGCGCCGGCGCGCTCGTAATTAATGATGACGACGCCCTTCGGCGTGACGGTGCTTTCGGTGACCTTAAACGCCGCGGGAACCGTGCCTTCGGCGAACAATTTCTTTCCGCTGCCCAGCGTGACCGGAAATATCTTCAGCCAGAGCGCATCAACCAGATCATGCTTCAGCAGGGTCTGAACCAGATTGGCGCTGCCCCCAGACGTGCAGATTTGGCCCGTCCTGCTTTTTGATTTCCGCGATTTTTTTCGCGATGGCGCCGTTCAGAAACACGGTCGGCTTCCATGCGGAAGAAGTGATGGTATTCGAGGCCACGTACTTTGTCGCGGTCTGGACCTCCGGCCAAATGTCGGCATGTTGCGGCCAGAATGCCGCGAAAATTTCAAATGTCTTCCGCCCGAGCAAGACGTCAGCCGGCGCCTTCATCTGCTTCATCATGGCCGCTCCGCTCGCGGGGTCCCGGTGTGGACTCTGCCAGCCGCCATACTCGAAGCCGCCGCTGGTGTCTTCCTTGGGTCCGCCTGGGGCTTGAATCACTCCATCCAGCGACATAAATTCAAGCACGTTAATTTTTCTCATCACCGAGCTCCTTCGAGTACTTTCTGATTTTGTGCAACTACTGCGTCCCCGATTTGCAAATTTTACGGTCGTATGCCAAACGCGCGCACTTCCGCCGGCGCCCGGCAGGCGACTGCCGCCTTGCGCCCCCACGCGAGCGCCTCGTCCAGGTCGGCGACGTCCAGCACCCAGAAACCGCCGATGTGCTCCTTGGTCTCGAGGTACGGGCCGTCGGTGGTGACCACTTTCCCATCGGGCTGCGCGCGCAGCGACTTCGCGTCGCGAGGCGAGGTGAGTCCGCCAACGAAGACCACGACACCGGCGGCGGCCATCTCCTGGTTGAGCGCATCAATATCGCGGACCGTCGCTTCGCTTTCTGTGGACGGGTCGAAGTTGTCGGGGTGGTGAATCGCAACCAAATACTGCGGCATAATTTCTCCTTCCTCCGCGATGAATGGCCTGAAGGCTGGGCGTTTGTCCGGCCTTCACTACATAGTCGAACGGCCGGACTGGAATTCGACACAGCGCGGAGAGTTTTTTTATAATTTCATTTCATTGGCGACATCGTCGCCGAACCTCTTTTGGATCTCCTTCTGGGTCTCGGGATCGAAGTCGGTCAAGTCAAACAGCCGGCGGACTTCGACGACCATTTCGTCATCCTTCGCGGGGATGCGCGAGGCCCATTCGAGCGCCTCTTCGCGCGACTTCACCTGAATAATCCAGAAGCCGCCGACCACTTCCTTGGTTTCGGGGAACGGACCGTCGGTGACTTTCGATTTTCCGCCCTTGAAAGTCACGCGCGCGCTCATCGTCGCAGGCGGGGTCAGCCCGTCGAGCGCGAGCAGCACGCCGGCTTTCCCTAGTTCGTCGTTGTACTTGCCCATTTCCTCCATCTCTTTGAAGTCGGGTACCCAGCCGGCTTTCGCGGTTTGGTAGACTTTCGGATAGTGGATCATCATGAAACGCATGGTGTTCTCCTTGAGTGTTGTGCGGACGCTGTGTCAGCGCCGCTACCTTTAAATAGCGCTGCTTTTATATAAGAGCTCGGACCGCGCCGGGCCTGGAAAGTTGCGAGTCGCCCGTTTCGTGTGCCCTGTCGCGCGCTGCGGCTCTACTGACTAGTCGAACGGGGTGCTGGGAAATCGACACGCGATTTGCAGATTTTTCGCGTAGCGCATCACCCGGGAAACCCTTTCTGGCGGGCCGCTTGCCCCGCCTTCACCATATAGTCGAACGGCCCCACCGGAATTCGACAAACAGTCCTAGAAAGTTTACTTCTTCCGCGCCTTAAAACTATGGTTTGCGCGTGGCGATCTCAATATTCGGTAGTGGCTGAGTTTCCGATTGCGCGACTCATCAGAGGTTAGGAAAGGCTATAGCCCGCAATGCAGTCTGCGTGCCGAGCAACGCGCTTTGCTGAATACTGCTTTCCACAGGATGTATGGCGAAAAAATGTCAGGTCGTGACAACTGGAGTTATTTGTAGCAAGAAAATGACCCAGTTTTCGTCCTCTCTAGCGAGAACGACCGTCATACGGTGCACGCACCTTTTCGATTGACCCCCAACAGTCACGTTGTCCCACAAGATACTTGCGATCAGACAACCGACGGGGCCGACGTCGGTCTTCTCCACGTGGAAACCGACGTTTTTCTTTGCGTAGGGCGCGAAGAGGACTTGAAATTGTTTTTGAATTTCGTGGAAGCCTTCCCAATGCGTTCCCTTAGAATCTACGACGTGAGCATTCTTAGCGAAGGAAGGAACTAACTCAGCCGCACTGGCCACCTGGAGCCCGGCGAGAAAAGTTTCAAGAACCTGCACTCCGATAGTGCTTGGTCGAGGACGCATTATGACAGCGTCGCCCAAAGAGGCTTTTGAAAGTTGAGCTCGGACCGGCTCTGGCTTAATGCCCGTCTCCGTTAAAATTTGGGCAGCAAGGGAGCTTTCTACCAAGAGCATACCGAGCAGAAGGTGCTCCGTTCCGACGTGTTGATGGCCTAGCCTGTCCGATTCCTCGACGGCCAGATTCAAGATGTTCTTACAATCATCTGCCAGCGGCACCTCGACGGAGGTGGAGAAGCACTCGCCCCGAACGACCCGCTTCTCAATTTTGGCGCGAATATCTATGCCACTCCCCTCTGCGTCCATGAAGTGCCACAGCAGTCCCTTGTCTTCTCGCAGAAGTCCGAGCAACAGATGCTCGGACTCGATGCGAGAACTCCCGTACTGACCCGCTTCGTAGCGCGCATAGAAAATCACGCGCCTAGCCCTTTCCGTGAAGCGCTGGAACATAATTTCCCTTCCACCTCGGACTGCGCTTGCAGGTACGGCAGATGATGGAGACCGTAGTCTAATCTTGCATATGTCGAGAATGCAATTGGCAGCGTGGGAAAGGAAGCAACCTAAGTCCTGAATTGACGCCGTAATCGGAAACTCACCCACTACCCAATATCCGCTTCGGCTTCTGACGAGTCTTTTTTATTTCAATTGCCGAATCCGCTCCTGCAGGAATTGGCGCTCCGGTTCCTGTTGGGTCAGCGCCAGAGCTTTCTCATACGCGGACCGAGCCTCCGCCGTCCTGCCGAGCCTGCGGTACATATCCGCGCGGGCGGAATGCGCCAGATAATAATTTGCCAATTCGCCCTGCTCCAGCACCGCGTCAATATGCGCCAGACCGGCCTCCGGACCATCGCACATTGCAATGGCCACGGCACGATTAAGCTCCACAACCGGCGAAGGCTGAATTCGCATCAATTGGTCGTACAGCGCAACAATCTGACGCCAGTCGGTGGCGGCCATCGATTCCGCCTCCGCATGCACGGCCGCAATCGCAGCCTGCAGTGTGTAGGAGCCGAAGCGGCGGGACTGCAGGGATTTTTCCAGCAAGGCCACTCCTTCCGCGATCTGCTCCCGATTCCAGAGCGAACGATCCTGGTGCTCCAGCAAAATCAGCTGGCCGCTGGGCGACTTTCTGGCGGCGTTACGCGATGATTGCAGCAACATCAGGGCCAGTAGCCCAATCGCTTCCGGCTCCGGCTGAAGTTCGGTGAGCAACCGGCCCAATCGAATCGCCTCGCCGGTCAGTTCGGCCCGCGTCACTTCCGCTCCCGCCGCAGCAGAATAACCTTCGTTGAAGACGAGATAGACGACCTGCAGCACCGCGCCCAGCCGCTGCGGCAATTCCTGAGGCGTCGGCACTTCGTACGGAATCCGTGCCTCTCGAATCTTGGCCTTGGCGCGCACAATGCGCTGCGCCAGCGTGCGCGGAGTGGTGAGAAAGGCCTTGGCGATCTCCTCGGTGGTCAGCCCGCACACCTCACGCAAAGTGAGCGCGACGTGCGCTTCCGGCGCAAGAGATGGATGGCAGCAGGTAAAAATCAGGCGCAGCCGGTCATCTTCGAGGCTGTCCTCTTCATTGTAGCTTTCCGCCGAACTCGATTGCGCCTCCAGATAGCGCACCAGCTCGTCTTGTGACGCATCAAATCTCGCCCGGCGCCGCAGAGTATCAATGGCCTTGAACCGGGCCGTCGAAATCAACCACGGCCGCGGGTTGCCGGGCGCTCCACTCGCCGGCCAAACGCTCAGCGCAGTCGCAAACGCTTCGTGCATCGCCTCCTCGGCCAGATCAAAATCGCCGAGCAAGCGGATCAAAGTTGCCAGGATTCGCCCCGAATCCACGCGATAAAGCGAGTCGAGCAATTCGCGGATCTGCTCGGTGGAATTTTCGGCCATGACGACGACCTTAGCAAACCAGCTACGCCGAATCAATTTGCCAAACGCCGGATCACTGCAAAGCGCCCAGGTCGTAACACCGAAACCCGGACAATAGAACGCTTGCTCGGTTGACGCAAAATCGCCAACGCACTCATTTGAGTTTCGTGCAAGCTCAGCACTATCGCGTTGCCATCGAGTCACGCACTAACCGGAAGTTATTCCGAGTCAGAAGGCCCGTCAGGATATTCTGGCTTGATAAGTTCTGGTTTGCGTCCCGCAATCGAAAACTGGCCCACCAGCGCAGGCCTTGAAGCCTTGACATAACCGCAGCCGCTCAATAAAGTTGCGCGGCAGGGTCACTACCGGGGGTACGTGTACTCGCAAAATGGGCGGCAATCAGGCATTTACTGAGGAGGTTGAGATGCGCAAGTTGTTTCGGGCACTCGCTGTTATTTTCACGGTCGCTATCCTCTTGGGAACCGTTCTCTCTCCGATAGCCCAAGGCCAAACCACCGCTTCCGTCAACACGGTCGTTACCGTGCTCGGACCGAATTACACGCCGCCTCCGGCCATCAGCAAAGACGACATCAATCTCTATGAAGGCAAGAACAAAAAAGTAGTGAGCAGCTGGGAACCCGCCCAAGGCGATAAGGGCGCGCTGCAACTCGCCATCGTAATTGACGACGGCACCAACAACAACATCGGCCTGCAATTTAACGACATCAAGAGTTTCATCACCAACCAGCCGAAGAACACCGCCGTAGGCCTCTTCTACGCCAGCAATGGCGACGTGCAGGCCGCCTCGCAATTCAGCACGGACCACGATGCCGTGGCCAAAACCCTGCGCCTGCCCTTCGGAAATTATGGCGCGTATACCAGCATCTACCTCTCAACCATGAGCCTCATCAAGCGTTGGCCTGCAGCCGAGGGCACGCGCCGCGAGATTTTACTCATCGCCGACGGCATTGACCGTTTCCGCGGCGACCCGTTCAGCCCGGATATTCAGAGCACCTACGAGACGGCGGAAAAAGCCGGCGTCATCATTCACACGCTGTACGCCACCGGCGTCGGACGCTTGGCCCACGAAATGTTTCGCGTCAACTACGGCCAGAGCAACCTCGCCCAAATCACCGACAAGACCGGCGGCGAATCTTTCTTCCAAGGCCTGCAGACTCCCATCGCCTTCGCGCCGTTCCTGCAGCAGTTGGACATGATCCTGAAGAATCAGTACTGGCTCGGCTGGAACACGGATCGTCCTGCGAAAGGCAAAGGCCAGTTGCGCCAGTTCCGCATCCGAACCGAGCTGAAGAACGTTGAAATTTCCGCGGCGGATAGCGTTTGGGTGCCCGGGCCGCCCAATTAACTCGCACTCGCAATTCTCAACTCCAGGGCGCGCCGAAATCACTTTCTGGCGCGCCCATTTTTTTGTGTACAATTCGGGTTCGCCCAGCATGTCTGCCACCCGCCTCCACGGAGAACAATAAATGCCCAGGGTCCTGCTGCTTGTGTCTCTTTCTCTGCTCTTCAGCATTCCCGCTGCACAAGCGCAAGACGAAATTCCCGCGGTCGCCTGGCGCATCCCCATCGGCCAGCCTCCCGCCAATCCGGGCCGCAACAAACCCGAACTGGACAATATAGATGACGGCTACTGGCAGGGCGCCCCGGTCGGCGGTTTCGGCGCCGGAACTTTCTCGCGCAGCTATCAAGGCAATTTCGTGCGCTGGCATCTGCAATCCGGCGTTCACAAGTATCAAGACGTTCCCGCCGATCAATTTTCGGTCTATGCCCAAAAAGAAGGCGGCGCGCCGGTGGCCTTCGTGCTCTCCACCGGCAAACCTGAGAAGAATGCGCTCTCCGCATGGAATTGGACTTACCCCACCGGCGCCGGCGACTACGCCGCGCTCTATCCCAAATCCTGGTACGCGTATAAAACGCCGCAACTCCCCGTCGTCCTCACTCTCGAACAGTTTTCCCCCGTGCTGCCAGACAATTACAAAGAATCCAGCTATCCCGTCGCCGTTTACAACTGGTACGCCAGCAATCCCAGCGACAAGCCCATCACCGTCTCCATCATGTTGTCCTGGACCAATATGATCGGCTGGTTCCGCGACCAGACCCGCGGTTTCAGCGGCGCACTAAATGAATTGAACTCCAACAGTTTCCATTCCGAAAAAATCGCCGGCGGCAACATGCAAGGCATCGTCTTCGATCGTCTGCGTAATGGTCCGGTCTCGGAAGGCTGGGACGGTCAATTCGCCATCGCAACCCTCGCTAGCGAGGGCGTTGACGTCACCTACACCACCGACTTCAATCCCGACGGCCCCGGCGCAGAAGTCTGGAAGGCATTTTCCACTGACGGCCGCCTGACAAATTTCGATCCCAAAATCGCCAGCACCGGCGAACAAATGGCTGCCGCCATCGCCGTGCGTTTCACGCTCGCTCCCGGCGAAAAGAAAATCATCCCCATGGCTCTCTCCTGGGATCTTCCCATCGTCCAATACGGCGGGGGGCGCAAGTGGGTTCGCCACTACACAAAATTCTTCGACGCCTCCGGGAAAAATGCCTGGGCCATCGCGCGCACGGCCCTCGAAAACGCCCAGGATTGGAGCCGCCAGATTGACGCCTGGCAGAAACCGTACCTCTCGGACGAATCCAAGCCCGCCTGGTACCGCGCCGAGCTATTCAACGAGCTTTACTATCTCGCCGACGGCGGCACGCTCTGGGGCCACGAACTCGCAGGCCCCGCCAACCCGCATCATCCCGCTTCCGAAAAATCCGATTCATTCAGTTACATGGAATGTTTTGACTATCCCTTCTACGGCACTCTCGATGTTCGCTTCTACGGTTCCTGGCCGCTGCTCAAGTTCTGGCCCGAAATCGAAAAGCAGGAAATGCGCGAATACTCGAACACCATCCCCGAAGTGAATGAGCAGCGTTCCGTATGGGGCTGGATGCTCGAGCGCCAGCACAAATTCATCGCCATCCAGCGCAAGACGGCCGGCGCCGCTCCGCACGATCTGGGAAACCCGAATGAAGATCCGCTCGTCAATATCAACCAGTATGCCTGGCAAGACGTCACCAACTGGCGCGACCTCAATAGCAAATACGTTCTGATGGTCTGGCGCGATTACGTCTTCAGCGGCAGCAAGGATCTCGACTTCCTGCGCTACAACTACAAATCCGTGCGCGAAGCCCTCGATTATCTGAAACAATTTGACACCGATGGCGACGGCCTCATCGAAAATGGCGGCTTCCCCGATCAAACCTACGACGAGTGGCCCGCTCGCGGTGAAAGCGCCTATTGCGGGAGCCTCTACCTCGCAGCGTTGCGCGCAACTTCCGAAATGTCACGCGTGCTCGGCGATAATGCCGCGGCAGAAGGGTACGAAGCGCTCTTCAAGCGCGCGCAAGCCGCCTTCATCAAAAAACTTTGGAACGGCTCGTACTTCAACTACGACACCGCCAGCCCCTACAAAAATTCAATCATGGCCGAACAACTCGCCGGCCAGTGGTACGCGAATATGACCGGCCTCGGTGCGCTGGTTCCTAAGGAAATGCGCGTCAAAGCCCTGCAAACCGTTTACGACAACAACGTAATGAAATTCGGCAACGGCCAAATGGGCGCCATCAACGGCATCGGCCCGCACGGCGAAATGATGCACGACAACGAACAAGTGCAGGAAGTCTGGACCGGCGCCACCTTCAGCATCGCCTCCGAAATGATTTTCGAGGGTTTGACGACGCAGGCCTACAACACCGCCAAAGGCGTGTACAAACTAGTGTGGGATCCGAAAATCGGCCGCGGCTATTGGTTCCGCACCCCGGAGGCTTATGATATCCGCGGCTACTATCGCGCCAGCATGTACATGCGTCCCGCGGCGATCTGGTCCATGGAGATGACTCCCGCGCCGCGCACCGAAGCCGCAGCGGAAAAGTAAAAGTTGATGCCGGAAAATTGCACAATTCCGAAAAGCCCCGCGCGCCGCCACAATCCACTGGCGAGCGGAATCGTTATCCTCGGCCTATTTCTTTGTGCTTCTTCCCTCGCATCAGCGCAACAAACCGCCAAACCATCCCGCCCCGCAAATGTTCGCATCACCGAAGCTTCCGTGTGGACTCCCGCGCCGGACACTCTCTCCGCCATCCGCACCAAATGCGGCGACGCCGGCGACCCCTCCCGCCTGGAAATTTGTTTTCTTGGCGAAATGAAATCCAACGGAGCTTCTGCCGAAGCAGTCGCCTTCTCGCGCAGCGCCGCGGACATTGGCGTCATCTATATGCGCGCATTCCGCAAAGTTGGCCCCGTGGACGTGGCCTACATCCAATACGTTTTTCGCGCCAATGAACTCGACGGCGTCTTCCTGGTCAACGGCGACCCTTCGCCGATTGATGTGGACGATGACGACGTCCTGCCGAAAGCGCGCCTGCAAGGAAACTCCGCTTACACCGAACTCGCCAGCCAATACCCGAACGTCAGCATCTGGCCCGGCGATCGCTTCGACACCAAACTCCCCGCGCTGGTAGACACCGGTTGGGGCACACAAACTTTTGCGGTGGATTACATCCTGCGCGACGGCTGCCACGCCTGCGCGCAAATCGGGACAGCCAACGTTGCATTCCAGTTCGACGCGGACGGAAAATTTCAGGGCGCGAAGGTAACCGCCGTGAAATCTTCCGAGCGCACGAGTGAATCATCGGGCGCCGACAGTTTCGGAGCTGCAGGCGTCGAAGAAGTCCGCGCCCTCGCCGGCAAGGAATTTTCGATCACCCTCCCGGCCAATCACTCCACAGGCTACAGCTGGCGCCTAGCCACCAAGCTCGATCCCGCAACCCTCACGCTGATCAACAACACCTACAACGAACCCACGTCCGGCGCAGTGGGCGCCCCCGGCGAAGAAGTCTGGACCTTCAGCGCGCCAACAAAAGGCAGCACGCAGTTAACCTTCGAATACGCTCGCCCCTTCGAAAAGGACGCCCGGCCAGTGAAAACTGCGAAATTCTCCGTAGTGATCGAGTAAACGAAAAGTAGAAAGGTAGGGGCGCTGCTTGTCGAAGATCCGCCGCAGGAGGACTGCGCCCCTTGTCCGCAAGGTTGATATCTCAGGTGGGCTCTATCCGTCGCTCAGAATCCGAAGTTCAGTTCTTTGTTTGCGTCCTCTGCGTCTCTGCGGCAAATACCTTTATGCTCTGCCTTCGCTTCCCTGCCTCTTTGCGTCCTTCACCCCGAAGCTACTGCGCCGCCTTCCCTTCGCGCAACAGCACCACGTCCGAAATCAGATGCCCGCGCACCACAGCCAAAGTCTTGCCATCCGGCGACCACGAGAAATACCGAATGTGATCGGTGGTGAAGTCAGTCACCGGATGCCCCTTCGAACCATCCACGGGCTGGATCCATATATTGTCCGTGCCTTTGTCAATCACCCGATATGCCACATTCTTCCCGTCCGGCGTGAATTCCACCGGAAACGTGATGGTCGGCTGCGAGGGGAAAGTCTTTATGGAAGATTCGGTGTTGGCGGCCACGTCAATCAGCGCGAGCGCGTGAATATCCGCCTCAGTCACGGGATCAATCTGCGTCACAATCGCCGCCAATAATTTTCCGTCCGGCGAAACATCCCCAGCGCTGCCCACGAACCCGTTCTTCATCCTGCTGGCCTTGATCAGTTCCGGCGTTCCGCCTTCAATCGGCTCGCGATAAATCTCGTAATTCTTGGTGTTGTCCGCGTAGTAGAACCATTTTCCATCCGGCGAACAGCCGGGCAGTTCGTCGTCTTTCCCATGGGAGAGCTGCTTCGGGTGTGAACCATCCGCATCCACGCGCCAGATGTCCGACTGGTTGCCCCCGTCGCGCGCGTACCAACTCAAGAGGATTGGTCCGCCATTCGGGCACGCCACCGCTCCCGTAATCATGGCGTTGGGATCCGTCAAAATCGTTGTCTGATGATTTCCGTCCGGTGAAGTGCGCAGGATCGCATGCGAGGAGATCACCAGCAGGTTCCCATCCTTGTCCCATAGAACTTGCCGCACATTCTCGTTCGTCGGAATTCCCGCCACCGTCGTGGGATTCCCATGACCGGAGCCCGGCAGCAGCACCACCGAATCCGATCCCTGCCGCTGCATCGCCGCAATGGATTTTCCGTCCGCGGAAATGCTCAGAGTCTGGTATCCGTTCGTATCGTTGGTGAGCGCGTGGAATTGACCCTCTGGAAACGATACGAATCCGATTTGCGCGCGCCGGAATCCCGTCGAGCGATCCGTATACACAATCATCAGCCCGCGCCCGTCCGGCAGCCAAGCCAGGCTGGTCGCGAATTTGTCCGTCAACGTCGCGAGCGGCTGGTCCTTTCCGCTCGCCAGGTCAATCGTTCGCACGGCGCCTTGCGCTTCCTGCCCCGCCGCGAGTATGTAGGCAATCAGCTTCCCATCGGGCGACCACGCCAGCCACACCGGAAACGGTGTCGGCCCTGAGTACGCAGTCTTCTCGTCGCTGCCGTCCATCTTCGCCGTCAAAATCAAATACTTCCCGAGCACCGGATCGTTCGCCCGGAGATACGCCATCCGCTGTCCCTCCGGCGAGAAAACCGGACCGACGTCCACGTCGTGCACCAGCAGCACCGAATCCCCGCCCAACACCGGTATACGATAGAGGTTGTAGGAATTCCCCGCGGCGTCCGCGGCCTTGCTGTAGTAAACGTAATTCCCGTCCGGCGAAAACGCCGGATTCTGATACAGCGCAGATTCCGGCGGCAACACCTGCGTGTTGCTGCCGGTGGGAATATTGCGCAGCCACAAACTCCGCAGCCCGCTGTCCTCCACGATGCTCAGGACGTACTTTCCATCCGGCGAGATCGCCGCGTCCCGCACCTTGCCGGAGGTCGTCACCTGCGTGATTGTGAAATTCTGGAACGGCACCGTCGCGGCCTTCGCGCGCAGCATCGAATAAACGCCGAATCCCGCCGCGCCCACGATCAAAAGCGCGATCACCGCGCCAACGGTCATCTTAATCTTGTGTTGCTGCGCCGCCGCCACAATCACCGAACTGCTCGAACCGGAAGTTGGCACCGCCGTCGCGGCTGGCGCAGCCGAAGTAACCGCGGAAACCGCCCCGGAACCCGGCGCTACGGTCGCCGCGCTCACGGTGGACGGTGATGAAGTGCGCCCCGAATCCGTATCGCGCTTCAGTCGCTGCAAATCCGCGCTCAGGTCAGCGGCATGCTGATAGCGCAGCTTCGGATTTTTTTCGAGCGCCTTGCTGACGATGTTGTCGAATCCCGCCGGCAAATTCGGATTCACGCGCGACGGCGGAGGAGGCTCGCGCTCCAGAATCGCCGCAAAAATCACGCCCGAAGTGTTCCCCGCAAACGCCTGCCGACCCGTCGCCATTTCGTACAGCACCAATCCCAGCGAAAACAAATCGGAGCGGCCATCAAGCGTTTCCGCGCGCACCTGCTCGGGAGACATGTAGCCCACGGTGCCAATCGCCATCCCCGGGCTCGTGAGATTCGGATCGCTATCCATCGTCGCGGCGCCCACGGTCACTGCTTCGCCCACCCCGCGCGCCACCATCTGCTTCGCCAAACCGAAATCCAACACCTTGGCCTGCCCGCGATCCGTGACAAAAATATTCGCCGGCTTTATATCGCGATGAACGATCCCTTCCGAATGCGCGGCATCCAGCGCGTCGGCTACGTCAATCCCGATTTCCAGCAGGTTGTCGAGCGCCAAAGGCTGCCCGTTGATGCGATGTTTCAGCGTCGCGCCCTTCAATAACTCCATCGCGATGAAAGGCGTGCCGTTGTCTTCATCAATGTCGTAAATCGTGCAGATGTTGGAATGATTCAGCGCCGAAGCGGCTTGCGCTTCGCGCCGGAAGCGCTCCAGCGCGGCGGCGTCTTGCACCACTTCGCGCGGCAAAAATTTCAACGCCACCTGCCGCCGCAGCTTGGTATCTTCCGCGCGATACACCACGCCCATCCCTCCGCCGCCAATTTTCTCGACGATGCGGTAATGCGAAATCACTTGTCCGGCAGGAAGGTTAGCGTCAGTCACGAGCGCAGATTGTAGGTCGCGCCCCAAAGTAAGTCAACGCGCGCCCAACCACTACCGCGCGCATGACCACTGCGAGTAGCTACACCGAGCCAAGCCGCGCCTTTTCAGGGAGTGCGGCGGCTTGCCGCCGCTTGTTGCCAGGCGAGGCTTGCCTCGCCGCTTTCCAGTATCTCGCCAGCGCCTACCAGTGGGCACCGTTTCAGTCGCGGTCTCCCACGCCTTTACGTACACAGCGGCCATTTTTCGCGTCGTTGAGGCAAAGCCGAAGCGCGTAAGAGGAAAATTTTGCCGCGCACCATTCCACGACGTTGGCGAAACGTTCCTAGCGGTCATTCTTTGCCCTCGCAGCCACGACGAGCCACGCTGTAAATCACGCCCCGTCAGCATCGGAACGGACTCGCCGCCGCTCGCCAAACTGGCAACCGCCTTGCATCCACCGGGACGAGGAGCACGCCAGCGCCACAAGCCGACTCAAGTCCCGCTGCGCCATGCCGATGACACCTATGACCGCGATGCACTTCTCAATCTTCTTCGGACTGCTCCTCCTCACCCACTGCGGCATCAGAACTGTTTCAGTACGGCGCATGTCCTTCGCGCCACAAAAATTTCAATAGAGGTGAATCATGTCCATCGCGAGCATTGGCAGTGGCGCGCTCTCGGCCATACTAAGTCCCGCGCCGAACCCACAAAGCGGCCAGGGAAAATTTCAGCAGATTCAAAAAGAGCTTCAGCAACTCGGGCAGGACCTGCAAACCGGCAACCTGACGCAAGCCCAGCAGGATTTCGCCACGCTCTCGCAAAACCTGCCAGCCGCGCAATCCTCCACCACGGCATCCACCGCGTCCACGGCCAACAATTCGAATCCCATCGCGCAGGCCTTCAACGCGCTATCGCAAGACCTGCAGAACGGCAATATCTCCGCCGCGCAACAAGACTACGCCACCATCCAGCAGGATTTTCAGCAGCAACAACAGCAGCAAGGAACCAGCCAGGTCCATCATCACCATCACCACGGCGGCGGCGGCCAGCAAAGCAATCAAATCTCGCAAGCTCTAAACTCTCTCTCGGCAGCGCTGCAATCCAACAATCTCTCCAGCGCCCAAACCACCTTTGCCACTCTCCAGCAAGATCTGCAACAATTTGAATCAGGCGGCTCCGGCTCCAGTTCGACAAGTGGCGCCACGCCATCCTCGGCAGCCGGTTCTCTCAACGTCACCGCCTGAAAGTAGCGCCGGCGTCTCGCCGGCTCTTTGCTTCTGCAGTTGACTCCGAGACGGAACACCGGCACAGGTGTACGCGATCAACACCCGGGTCGGCTGCCTTCACCGGTCAGCTTTCAACTCCGCAATCGTCCGCGAGAACCGAACCTTGCCGCGAAGCGCTCGCAAGCGCGCATACGTTTGCGACGCCGCCACCAGCTCCAGCCCCGTCCGAATCGTTTGCGCGATTCCACCGCCGCTAGCCCGCTGCGCGTTCTTAAGAAGCGCCCGCGGCACTCTTACCGTGACCTTCCGCATTCTCTCCATAAAGATCCGTCCTAGCACTTCCGATTCCAGCATGCACTCGATGACTCGCGCCATTCACGCGGTACGACGAGCACGCGGCGAATCCTGCGATATCAATTGATTCTCCCTACAATATAAGTGAAAATTCCGCCCACGATTTCTGCGAGTTCGCCAACGGCGCTATCGCTATCTCGCGAATGCCCAATTGGGGGGCCGAACCCGGGAAACCGGAGGGTAGTGATGCGTCGCGGCCATTTTCTTGCCTGTGCGGCATTTACAATGATTGCGTGCCTGGGGCCCGGTTTCGTTTCGGCCCAGCAAAATTCCGGCGACAGCTCACCTGCGCCGCATTCCTCTGCTCCAGCATCACCCGCGCTGAAAATCTGCTTGCGCCTCGCTGACAACTCGTCCTTCAGCGGTCTGGCAACCGTGCATGTCGTCAGCGATCAGGGTTTGCAAGTTGCCGGAAATGCCACGGATTCCGACGGCGAGACAATTTTTCCGCGACTCGCTCCTGGGCCGTACTCGATCGAAGCTGTCGCGCCCGGTTTCGCCACCACAAATCAAACGATCGAGATCAAGGCGGGCCATGGCCTCGAAACCCTATTCCTGGTCATGCGGACTGAAAACCTCCCGGGCGCTCCGCCCCCGGACTTTCCCGCTGTGGCAAATGAAAACGAGCCTTTCCACATTCCCCCCGGCATTGACGAAGTTGTCCCGCCCGTTTCGCCTGGCGTGACCTGCGACTTGCCCACGGTTCTGCACGGTGTAGGCCTCCGCATGACCCAACTCGTCGCCAACCTCGAAAAATTTAGCGCCACCGAGCACATCGAGCACTTCCGGGTTGACAACGCGGATACCCTCCGCTCTCGCGAGTCGCGCTCCTTCGATTACCTCGTTTTGGTATCGCAGAATTCTGACCACGGATTTCAATTGGATGAATATCGCGATGGCAGCACCGATCCGAGCCAATTTCCCGCGGGCATCGCCACCGAAGCATTGCCCGTGATGGCTCTGATCTTTCATCCCACCATGGTGTCCGACTTCAACATTTCCTGCGAGGGACTAGGCCAGTGGGACGGACGCCCGGCCTGGCAGGTTCACTTTGAACAGCGCCCGGACCGCGCGAATCGCATTCGCTATTACAAAATTCACGGCAACTATTATCCCGTTGCCCTCAAGGGCCGCGCCTGGATTGACGCGGCAACGTATCAGGTCTTGCGTCTGGAAACCGACCTGGTCCGGCCAGTCAAGGAAATCGAGCTTAGCCACGAGCGCCTCTCCATCGAATACGGCGAAGTTCAATTCCACTCGCACGATCTGCAGCTTTGGTTGCCTAAGTCCGCCGAGCTTTACTGGGAACGTCACAAACATAGCTACTATCGCGTCCACGATTTCAGCGATTTCAAAGTCTTCGCCGTGGATACCAATCAAAAACAGCGACGCCCGAAGGAGTCCTACAGCTTCACCAATACCTCCACCCACGATGTAACCGGCGTGCTGACCGTCACTCCGGTAGCAAGCTCAAACCTCCACGCAGTGTCGGTCAAGTTCGTCGTTCCGGCTGGCACCAGCGTTCTTAAGTCGCTGGGCCCTGGAAAAGATGTCAGCATCCCCGGTGAATTCGTCGAGTCTGCAAAATATGTTTACGACGGACCAGCCGGCTCCGTAACCGTGGACGCCAACCTCGCCACAGAGAGCACGCTCGAGGTCGTCCCCGGCGGCTCGCCGTAGTTTTCACCTCAATCGCAAACGCCAGTCGCCAGCCAGCAATTCGCCACGTAAAAACAAAAAGCCCCGGCGCGATTCACATCGCACGGGGGCTTGCGTTTGCCTGTGTCAAATTCCTTCAAGAAGATAGCGTTTGGCTCCGCGCCGCCTATAGCTCTCCCTTCATTCGAAAAGGACCAAACTTCTCTGGGTGGCCGGAGTGGTACGCCGCGAGCAAAAAGTAGCGCGCGGGCTCGTAGTGATTTTCCGCAATGAACGGCGAGCAAAACGGCGGATCCTTCGCTAAATCTGCGCGCACAAAGAACGCATTGGTCCCCAGAATGTTGCAACCCACCAACGCGTAGCCTCGCGCGCTCAACAGAATTTCCAGCGCCTTCAGTGATGCGCCGAAATAGTCAGTGCCATCCCAGCGGTGCGTTTCGTTGTATTCCATCACCCACACTACATCAGCGGGAAACTTCGGGTTGTACTCAGCCACAATAACGCGGGGGGGGATGATCGAACGGATAGCGTCGAGAATGTAATAATCATTGCCGTCCAGGTCCACTGACAACAAATCGACGTCCTTCACCGGCGCAAGTCTCGCCACGGTTTCGTCGACGTTTGCCACCGTCAGGAAATGTTGCTCCACGCGCAAGTGGCCGTCGGCGACGGCATTCGCGAGGTTCTTTTTTGCAGCCAGCACCTTGCGCGCGGACCCTTCAATCCACGCCCCGCGCCAACCCTGCATCAGCAAGAAAAGCGAGTTATTTTCCAGCCCGTTGCCTGCTCCAATCTCCAGAAATGTCCGATTGCCCTCGCCGATTCGCCGGAAAATCTCGCGGATAATGCCGTCTTCATCCGCCTGTGAATAAACGCGGTAACCGTGGCTCAGCAAGCGTCGCGAATCGGAGTTCCGGGGAGATTCCAGCAGCGCCCTGCGGTGCTCCTGCAATTGTGCGATCTGCCCAGCCCGGATGAGTTTCTCTGTTTGCGTTCTCTGTTTCAAAATGTTAAGCAATGCCCGCCTCGTTTAATAAAGTGTCGGCATATTCTCTCAACAGTACACAGTATATACTCAGGCTTGGTTTCGCGGGGCATTCCGCCAACCGTAAGTTGCATCGAGTTGTTTCAGGATATACAATGCATATGTATATCCGGAGGAGCCGTGCAAGTATCCAAATGGGGCAACAGCCTCGCGGTACGCTTGCCTTCTGCCGTGGTCGACGCGCTCGATCTTAAAGAAGGCGACCAGATCGAGATTCGCATCGCGCGCGAGCGAGTTTTTGAAGTGAGCCGCGACCAAAGCAAGTCTCGCGCGCTCGCCCGCCTGCGCAAACTCCGTCGTCCCTTGCCCGCCGGATTTGTCTTCGACCGCGAGGAGACGAATGCCCGCTAAGGCTTTTTTCGACACGAATCTGCTGATTTATTCTGTCGCCGAAGGTGATCCACGCGCCGCGCGAGCCGAGGAACTCTTGGCGTCGGGCGGTGTTCTCAGCGTGCAAGTCCTGAACGAATTCGTCTCCGTCGCGCGCCGAAAAATACAGATGTCGTGGAGCGACATAACCGAGGCGTTGGATGCCTTCCGCATTCTGTGCCCATCTCCACTTCCGATCACCGTGCAACTGCACGAATCTGCTCTCAAAATTGCGGAGCAGCACGGTTACAACATCTTTGACGCGCTGGTGCTTGCCGCAGCATTAGAAGCGGGATGCACGACCCTCTACTCCGAAGATCTTCACGACGGCCAGATCATCGCAGGTGGGCTTACGATTCGAAATCCCTTCGTGAAATAATCCCGCGCAAAAACAAAAAGCCCCGGCGCGATTCACATCGCGTCGGGGCCTGCGTTTGTCTGTAGCAAACTCTTTTGACTTTATCGGATGAGACTTACCAGAACCCGTCAGGCTTTGAGAGCCAAGCCCGGTCCCGTGAGGAACCGGTGAAGAGCCGTACTCGCCATAAAGGCGAATCGTGCTCCCTTTTCTTTTAGAAAGGAGGTGATCCAGCCGCAGGTTCTCCTACGGCTACCTTGTTACGACTTCACCCCAATCATGAGTCATACCTTGAGCGCCTGCCTCCTTGCGGTTGGCTCGGCGATTTCTAGTACAGCCCACTTTCGTGATGTGACGGGCGGTGTGTACAAGGCCCGGGAACGTATTCACGGCGCCGTTCTGATGCGCCATTACTAGCGATTCCGGCTTCATGCAGTCGAGTTGCAGACTGCAATCCGAACTGAGCGCGCTTTTTTGCGATTAGCTCCCCCTCGCGGGTTCGCGACGCTTTGTGGCGCGCATTGTAACACGTGTGTAGCCCTGGACATAAAGGCCATGCTGACTTGACCTCATCCCCACCTTCCTCTCCGTTATCCGGAGCAGTCCTCATAGAGTTCTCCCTTGCGGGTAGCAACTATGAGTAAGGGTTGCGCTCGTTGCGGGACTTAACCCAACACCTCACGGCACGAGCTGACGACAGCCATGCAGCACCTCTACACAGGTCCCTTGCGGGAAGTCTCTGTTTCCAAAGATGGTCCTGTGCGGTTCAAGCCCAGGTAAGGTTCTTCGCGTTGCGTCGAATTGAACCACATGTTCCACCGCTTGTGCGGGCCCCCGTCAATTCCTTTGAGTTTCAGCCTTGCGACCGTACTCCCCAGGCGCAGGACTTAACGCGTTAGCTACGGGACGTGCCCCGTACAGGGCACACCCCAAGTCCTGATGGTTTAGGGCTAGGACTACCAGGGTATCTAATCCTGTTTGCTCCCCTAGCTTTCGTCCCTCAGCGTCAGTTGTGATCCAGCGAGCCGCTTTCGCCTCGGATGTTCCTACGGATATCTACGCATTTCACCGCTACACCCGTAATTCCACTCGCCTCTCTCACACTCTAGCACGGCAGTTTCGGCAGCAGCCTCTGGGTTAAGCCCAGAGATTTCACTACCGACTTGCCACACCGCCTACGGACCCTTTACGCCCAGTAATTCCGAGCAACGCTGGCCCCCTACGTTTTACCGCGGCTGCTGGCACGTAGTTAGCCGGGGCTTCTTATACCCGTACCGTCAAACCCTTGCGGGCTTTCTTCCGGGTCGAAAGGGGTTTACACTCCGAGAAGCTTCATCCCCCACGCGGCGTTGCTGCATCAGGCTTTCGCCCATTGTGCAAGATTCCCCACTGCTGCCTCCCGTAGGAGTCTGGACCGTGTCTCAGTTCCAGTGTGGCCGGCCAACCTCTCAGTCCGGCTACCGATCAATGCCTTGGTGGGCCGTTACCCCGCCAACAAGCTAATCGGCCGCGGATCCCTCTTCTGGCGCCTTGCGGCTTTGAAAACAAAAAGATGTCTTCTCGTTTTGTTATGCGGTATTAGCCCAATTTTCACTGGGTTATTCCCCACCTGAAGGAAGGTTATCCACGTGTTACGCACCCGTTCGCCACGCGCCCACACCCTGTATTGCTACAGAATGCTGCGCGTTCGACTTGCATGTGTTAAGCACGCCGCCAGCGTTCGCTCTGAGCCAGGATCAAACTCTCGTTTGAATCTTGGTGTTTCCAACCAGAAGCATCACAACTCGCGTCGAATGCCTCGATTGGGAACGAACTCTTTAAATCGCTCGGTTATCTCAAATGTAGTCCATACACCGGTACACCCGGCGCACAGACCGTAACCAAACGGGTTCTGGCATGTATCATCCGATTGTCAAAGAGCAGGTCAATCCAGGCCAGCTGGAAGGACTACAGACGAACCCCGATACTATCGAACCGTGCCCAAAGTGTCAAGCTGTAATCCACAATGGTAGCGTCAAGGATTGTGTGTAAATTCTTTGAAGGGTTTTTTCTCCCAGGAGCGGTTTAGGTGACTGATGACGCCAAAGACGATGCGGTCGCAGCTGCCGGGATTGGCGAAGCTGGACATCGGCCGGGTGCGCCGGCGTACTTCCCGAAAAGACCGCTCGATCACGTTGGTGGTGCGCACTTTCTTCCAGTGGTGCTCCGGCACATCGTAAAAACTCAGCAAGCGCTCCAGATCGCGTTCCACGCAAGCCACGGCTTGGGGGCGGCGCTGCTCCCAGTTGCGTTTCCACTGCCGGAAGGCCCGCTGCGCCTGCGCGCGATTCTGGGCCCGGTACATTCCGGCGGCTTGCGCCACGCAACTGCCTTCGCTGCGCCGCACCTTGTCGGCGATGTTGCGCAACTTGTGCGCCCAGCACAGCTGCACCGCCACGCGCGGAAACACCAGCGGCAGCGCGGCCGCCAGCCCCTTGCCGCCATCGCTGACGATCAGCCGCAAGTGCTGGCCTTGCAGTCCGCGCTGATATAAATCCTGCAGAAATTCCGTCCAGCACGCTTCACTCTCTCCGTTGTGGGCAAACTGATAAGCGATGACTTCGCGCCGTCCTTGCGCGGTGATTCCATAAGCCACCAACACCACCCGGCGGCGCACTTTACGGCCCGCGTCGCGCACTTTCAAAACCACGCCGTCCAGAAACAAATACAGATAATCGGCGCGCAGCGGGCGCCGGTGAAACTGCTCGGCCGCTCGGCTCAGTTCGCGCGTCAGGTTGGAAACCGTCTGCGCCGAATACGCTTCGCCCAACACCGGCTCCAGCACCGCGCCCACCTGGCGAGTGGAAATCCCCCGCAGAAAAGCCTGTCGCACCAGTTCGTGCACCGCCGGTTGCGCCCGCTTATAACGCGGCAAAAACTGGCTGCGGTAGCGGCGCCGCGTGCGCGGAACTCGCAAACGCCGCAACAAACCCAACTGCGTGGCTAAATCCCGCAGCCGATAGCCGTTGCGGTAATCCATGCGAAATTCTGGGCTGTGTTCGTAATAGCCCAGCTGCAAGTGATAATCGCGTTCGGCTTCCAGGGCCTGCTCGATCATGCGCTTCACCTGGCTGCGCACCCATTCCCCCAGTTCCTGGTCAAAGAACTCTTTCCACTCCGCAAAGTCCAGCTTAAGATGGCCATTGCTGAGAACTTCCAGTTCTCGCATCGGGTGTACCTCCTCCTTGTGAGTTGGCGCTCCAAGAAGATGTACACCCTTCTTTTTTGCTTCCAAGCCAAATCTACACACAAAAATTTACGCTACCTCCACAATTTATTTTGCGCTAAACTTGTGGAAATTTCCGAAGCGGTGGATTTCGTCCTGGGAACGCCAATCTCCTGATTGGCGCCTTTGTGGCACAGCCACTCTCGCCTGCCCTGAGAACCTGCCAGCGACAGGTTCGCAGGTCTGTGCTCTTCCTTCCAAGTTGTAATCCCGAGCGCAGCGCGCCTTTTGCGTCCCGGATGGTTCTGCGGGACGAGGGCTCTCTCTTCGAGCTTTGCCTTTCTCAGTTCAGCCTCGCCGCGCTGCTTCGATGGCGGCGACGTCAATCTTCTTCATTGTCATCATCGCTTCGAACGCGCGCTTTGCCTCAGCGCCACCAGCTGCAAGCGCATCGGTTAGCGCGCGCGGGGTAATCTGCCAGGAAAGTCCCCAGCGATCCTTGCACCATCCGCACGCGCTTTCCGTTCCGCCATTGCCGATAATCGCGTTCCAGTAACGGTCCGTCTCTTCCTGGTTGTCCGTCGCCACCTGGAACGAAAACGCTTCGGTGTGCTTGAACATCGGGCCGCCGTTCAGGCCGAGACACGGAATGCCCAACACAGTGAACTCCACCGTCAACTCATCGCCCTTCTTGCCGCCCGGAAAGTCGCCGGGAGCCTTGTGCACCGCGGTTACTTTACTGTCCGGAAAGGTCGCTGCGTAGAAGCGCGCCGCCTCATGCGCGTCCTTGTCGTACCAAATGCAGATCGTGTTCTTTGGCTTCATGTTCGTGTGCTCCTTGCGCTCAATTCGGACGAATAGAGCTATCTTTGCGTCGTTCGGTATCAATCGCCTATCAGGTGATCGACTGATGTGCCGCGGCCGACATCGCCAATCCGTCGCGACCGTCCTGCCCTTCCAAATCATATCGCAGGCTGTGATTGCCTTCGAGATCCGAAGCTATAACAGCTCAGCGGGAGCCTGCCGTCCCAAGCACGGATGCGTAGGAAGGGCCTCTCCTCGACCTCCTCCGCGTTCACTCCACGCCAGTTGACTTCCCCGCCAATCTTCGCCACAATCCCGCTTCCCGATGCCCAATCCGCCGTCCATGTTCGATTCGCCGCGCCCGGCCAGCACCGCCGCGCCGGCCGACAATTACATTCAGCCGACTCTCTCCCACGGCCTGCGCATCTGGTGGGCCTTCTATTGGCGAACTCTCCTGGCCACCATACTTCTCGTCGCCGCTGTCGCCAAAATCCTGCCGCTCGTCGCCGAGGCTCCCGCGGCCCGTCTCATCCTTCGCTATGGCGTGTATTTCTTTTACTACTCGGCCGCGTTTTTTATGATCGCTTTTATCTTGCGCAAGAATTTCCGCGATTTCCGCATCGCCTTGCTGTCTCACCGCGGCGGCGATGGCGCCCAGCCGCTTCCCCCAAATTTCCAGCGCGTCGCGCGTGTCTGGTGGACTTTCTCCTGGCGCTCCTTGCTCTACAGACTCATCGCCACGTTTGTCATTTCCTTCCCGCTCGGATGGATCGTCGGATTTATCGCGCACTTCTTGCCCGGTCGCGCATCCGTCGCGCTGCTAAATTTCGCCGTGCAAGTTCTCATCGACGCCGCCGTAGGCATGTTCGTGATCTATTCCAGCATCCTCGACGAAGACATCTCCGATTTTCGCGTGGCTCTAATCCCCAGCACCCCATCCCCGATCTCAGAAGTCCCAACTCCAGCCCCCGCCGCATCTTGATCAGCGTTTCTTGAGACAGCTCGCGGCTCAGCGCCCAGACTTCTCGCAGTTCACCGTGTTGTAACCCAACTGGAAATTTCCCGACGCAGCACAATCCAATCGCCGCGCAACTCTGCGGTCGCGCGCACACGCGAAAAGTCCTAGTACGGCTGGCCCGCTCGCCGCGTACGCCACCAAGTCGTCAAACGTTCACGATCCGTTTACAGGAGCTTTTTCTGCGCCGCCTACGCTGCTAGCGCATTCGTGCGTGCACCAATCCTACGGGAGAAAAACATGAGGAAACTCAGCGTCGCAGCATTCGTTCCAGCAGCTCTTCTACTTTCCGCCGCAATCGCCGGTCCTGTCTTCGGGCAAGACGCCGCGGCAACGTCCACAGCGAAGGGCCCAACGGCCGTAGCACCCTACGAAGTAACCGTCTTCGCCACCGGCATTCCCGGCAAACTAACCGCCCCCGATTCCATCGCCCAGGTAGGCAATCACGTCTTCATCGGCTACGGCGATAATCACGCGCCCGACGGCTCCGACGGGCTTAGCACCCAGGTAGTCGAATACCGCCTCGACACCGGCGCGCTGGTGCACATCTACACAGTCCCGGGACACAACGACGGCCTCAAGCTCGACCCCTGCACGGGCCTCCTGTGGGCGCTGCAGAATGAAGACGCCAACGCGAATCTCGTGGTCATCAACACGGTGACGCAGCAGACGAAGGAGTACAAAGTAGGCACCAGTCTGAGTGGCGGCGGCTACGACGACATCGTCTTCCGCGACGGCAAGGTGTACTTCAGTGCATCGAATCCCCAACTCAATCCGAACACCGGCCCGGCCATCGTCACCGTCGAATTGGGCTCAGTCTCCGCGGACGTGAAGACCGCGCTTGCCGGCGACGCCAGTGCCATTGACCTGCCCACCGACGCGACAGTTCAATTGAACCTGCAGGATCCCGATTCGATGACTACGGATCCCCTTGGCAACATCGTCCTCGATAGCCAGGGCGACCAGGAACTAATAATCATCAGCAATCCGGGGGCTTCGAACCAGAGGGTATTGCACCTGCCGCTCACGTATCACTCGGACAACGGAGTGGCGAGCGTGGAAGTGGACGACACCAACTTCGCCACCTCCACCAGCGGATACTTCCTCGTCGCGGACAAAACCCTGAACGCTACTTACGCGATTCACAAGAAGGCCTTTGCTCCCGGTGCGGCCTATACCGCGGCGGACGGCGCGCATTTGGTCGGCGCATTGGATATGAGCACCGGATTTATCACCCCGATCGTCACCGGACTTCCCAATCCCGGCGGTCTGGTCTTTGTGGATACCTCCGGCGCACCGCCATCCACCGGCACTGCCTGCGCAGTCGCACCCAGTACCTCCAACTAATCACTCCCAACAACCAAGTTCGATCCTCGAGCGGTGGGGCGGCAAATCAGCCGCCCCGCCTCGCCGGTTGCGTCGCCAAGAACGCCAAGATGCCGCCCGCGGGTGTGCACTCTTGGCTGTGCTCTTTCTCGAATTTGGGATGGCAAATTCCCGAACAAATCAGGCGTCGAGAAACGCGCGAATTTTGCGCGCCACAACTGCGAAATATTGTCGATTAGAAATGGGCGCTGTCGTTTGTTTTGAGTGGTTTACGTTGTTTTCTAATATCTGCGATTGTCGATTAGAAATTGTGGGTTGGAGGTCAATCGCGGGAGGCAATTGCGGCAGATTTTCGGAAGATTCGAGCGTCAGTCGAGCGCTGACGGCGCGCCTGGGTGAATCGGAGGAATAAACCATTTGCCTGGGAGGATCCACCCACTCACCCTTGGCGTTTAGGCGGCCGCAGGCGCGGACGGCGCGAATGATGGCGTCGGCGGTGGGCATGACGCTTTCGGCGCGCTCGATGACGTGTTCGAGGGAATCGCGCATGTGGACGCGGCGCCGCTCCATCAGCCCGGTGGCGTGGGCGTGGCGATAGATGCAGCGGTAATCGCTGAGATTGTATTTGCAGGTGATGTTTCGAGGATTGCACCAGTGGAGGATGTCGTCGTCAATTTCCGCGCGATCGGGATGGTGGCAGATGAAGCATTTGCGTTCGTGGCGGTCGCGATCGGTGAGTTCGCGTCGCGGAGCGCGGGGAGCTGGGGTGTGGAGCGGTTTTTTCGCGGGTTTCCTGCGGCGAGAGCGCACGAATTTGCGGCGGAGCGGCTGGCGGCGTGGGCGAGGTTGAGGCTCTGGTGATTCGGCGGGTTCGAGAGATGTTTCGGGCGTGGGTTCGGCGTTTTCGGGCAGAGCTGCCTCAGCGAGTGCGTGACCTGAGGCCGCAGCTTCTGGACTGAGCTGTTCTTCGGCGGCGGGACTTCGTTCGATGACGGGACGTCGGAGATGGGCCGCTCCGACTGGCGGGCGGCGTCTTCGGCGAGAGCTTGTTCGGCGGCGGCGATCAACTGGTGGAGGCTGCGAACTTCGAGGTTGGGATTTTGCAGAGTGTTTAGTGCGAAGCGTCCGTCGTCGCGCGAATTGCGAAATCTCTTCATGTCGTTAACTCCCGAGTGACGTTAGCATGCGGGAGATTTTTTAGATATTGAGCGGAAGTACAGTTGAGGGACGGGACTAGTACTAGCTGGACTTTTCGCAGCACGAGGTGGAAGCGTGGGCCACCCGCGCGAACCTTTTCAAACTAACTCCCAGTCTTTGGCGGCGTTTGTGCCCCGCCCAGTTCGAACAGGACCCCCCAGCTGAAGGCGCTCACCAGCAAAAGGAGAGTCGAGATATACGCGGCGTAGAGGCTCATGCGCGAGACTAACAGAGACGTCGGCGTCCACAGCCTCCAGATTTCTTCTTCGTTGGGCCCCCTGCTGCGTAGGAGGTCCCAGTCAGTCTCACCGTCAAAATTCGCTCTGGCGAATTCCGTCCTCTCCCACCCAACACTGACCTGTGCCGCTGTGCCCATACTTGGAATATCTACCGTTCGAACGAACCGAATCAACAAGCCGACATATACGATCAACGGTAGTAAGGCCATCATCATCGCGCGATATACCCGCTTGCCGTTATCATTGTGATGCGCGGCGCGGTAGAAGTACGAGCAGTATGTCGCCGCCAACGCGAACACCACGGCCAGAAGACGAGCTGCTCCCCCTGCGTCGCCCAATGGGGGGAAGCCGGCCGCTGTAACGTTCCCCGGCAACAACTTGGATAACAGCGGGACGGCCCGAAAACAGGCTGGCTAGGCAGCCCCAGCCGCTTACAAAGGCACGGTAGTACCTACTTAGCGTGACAGGACGGATATCTGTCAAAGGTTTCAGTGCCCTACTGCTTTAAATCCACATGGATCACGTGGTTTGGTTCCCTGAAAGGGTCATGCTCTCGCTCTTCTGATCTGTAGCCAGACTTGTCGAATTTGACGATCCAAATCGCAAGTGGCAGTGACTTTATGACTGTGTCTGTGGCATCCGGATTTTGATGGCAGGCGTCGCCTCGCCTGTGATAGCAGGTGGAGGCGCCTGCCGGGCTGCTGTCCACCGTGAGGTCGAAAGTTAGAGACTGTGCATCTGCGGCTAGATTGTAGGCAGCCACGTTCTGTTCAAACGGACGCAATGCGGCCTGAGCGACCAATGGGGCGTTCGACTGCGGTGCGTTCGTGTGCCGCGCTGTGGTCAACACACGCGGCACGGTAGCACCGCTCGTTACGTCGCGAAGCGTCGCCTGACTCTTGTCAAGCGCCTTAACGAACTCCTGATAGCTCAATCGCAGGTCATCAAAAAAAACTCGTTCGGTAACCTCCTCGCGGCTAGTGCCGCCTAAGTTGCGAAACGCGATTTGGGTTTTCTCAAGCGACTCAAGAGCCTTACTGACGTTTTTTCGGATAACGACGTCGATCGCTCCAGGAGAGCGATTGTCTGCTTGCAAGAGCGCAGTTTTAAAATCTTGCACTTGGAGTTGGAGCGCAACCGCTGCTTGTCGAAAAAGCTGAACTTGAGACGGATTGACTTGTATCTCGGCGGAAGTTGGAAAATCGCCATTCGCGAGCGGGAGCACTTCAAACGAAACGTCAGTGGCTTTGATTGGAATCAGCTCGAATCCAGTCCAGAAGCCTAAGACATGAATCGTAAACTCACCCCCGCGTACGGTTGCCGGCACGCGAAAAACTACTTCAAGCTCCTTCTGCCCGGCGTTAATCGGATACGTTGTCGTCGACGTACTGCCGGTCGGAGCGATGACAGAGTACTGAATGTATCCTCCGTCGAAAGTCGGCGCTTTGTCCAATTTGATCGTAAAACGTAGGTCTTCTCCAGCTTTCACAACGTCGGGTGCGCCTACAACGGCCGATTGCTCCGTAGTAGAAGATGGGTGCTGTGCTCCAGAATTAGCAGCCAACACAATCCAAAGCCCTAGTAGAGGCACACAGACAAGCCCCCGCCCGTTCATGGTAACGCGCCAACGCCAGTGCTCACGAGTGACAAAGAATCTGAACTTCTCGCGAGGCGACGCGTCATGGACGGTTTATCACCCAGACGCATTCGGCCGTTGGCTGTAGAACTGAAGTCACTATGCAAAAATGCCATTGTGCCGATATGGTATCAGACCGTAAAAGCGCGTCAAAGACTTCCGAGGCAATAATAGAGCCTAATAGTACTTAAACGGATTCCATATTGTTGGTTTCTACGAAGTCGGAAAATGGCACTCCTTGCGTTACTTCCTGATTTTCCGAATTCTCCGTAAGGTGAAATGGTAAACTTCGCCAATGGTCACCTATTATAGCTGGCCGTCATTTCTACGGCAGACGCTCGAGGACCTTTACTTCGCTGCTGGAATCGCTATTGCTGTCGCCGCCTTTAGGGGACTCGAACAACTGAAGCTCACCAGGCAAATCGCGCGAACGAACGCGCGACGAGAAGCCATCAAATTTGCCGCAGAGCGATGTCAGTATCTCGCGGAATACACTGTGCCCGCACATTCCAGGATGTCCGATGCGTATGCTCGACAGAATTTGACGTTCCTTACGTCGAAGCCCTCGTGGGAAATTCTAAGCGGAGAAATTGTCAATGTGAATTTCGACACGAAGGTGCAGGACGCCGAAGTGCCGCGGCTCATTCCAGAGCTTGTGAATTGCCTGAACTCCTTCGAAGCGTTCGCAATACCCTTCATCGCTGGAGTAGCCGATGATGACCTCGGGTTTCAGGAAACGGCTGTGGGATTCTGTAGACAGGTTAAGGAACTCATGCCCGCAATTTTTTATACACGACGGAAAAACATGGCTCGCTATGAAAGCACGGTTCGTTTGTTTGATTTGTGGAATAAACGTCTCGAAGCAAGTTCAATGGTCCCGCTCGTGAAATCCATGCAAGCGGTCATTAGGGCAGCAAACGAGGGGAAAATTAAGTCGATTGGTACCGACGAGTAGGGACGTAACGCACGGTTCTGCATAACCCAGGCGAGTGCCTGAGGAATTTTCGGATGCCGCATCCTCGCCGCAGGCGAGGTGCGTGTTGGTGGCTGGCTCGGCGAGCTGAGATGAACGGCCAAAAACGAAGAGAGATCCCTCGCTGCGCTCGGGATGACAGATTAAAGAAGGACCGCAGACCCTTCAAACCTGCCGCTGGCAGGTTTTCAGGGCAGGCAAGAGTGGCTGTGACAGCAAAAAACGAAGAGCACAGCCAGGAGTGGCTGTGCCACACCCGCGGGCAGCATCTCGCGACCGGCAAGGTCAGCGTGATTGGGACGCGGTGGGTAAGCGTGGCTGCGACGCGTTGCAGGGTGGAGAGGCGGGATGTGTCGCACCTACGGCGCTCGATTCCGATTTGGCGTGGTTCCCGGCGCTTACGCACCGGGCTAACTTATGCCGCGCCTCCGGCGCTGGTGCGTGTTTGCGAGCGACGGATTCGTGGGGCGGCGCGGTTGAATGCGGATTGCGGATGTCTACATTTTGGAACAGGGGCGGAGGTGCTGCTGCGGGCATATTGATTTGTGGTTAATATGGGAAAGTGGTTGGAGGGTGGTGCGCGATGGACCGGGTGCAGGGCATGATTTGGTTGCGCATTGTCGGGATTTTGCTGGCGATGCTGGCATTGATGTTTATTCCGTTTTATTTTCGGCGGTATGCGGCCTTTCCCATTGTCGCGCGGCATGTGACTGAGTTGCTGCCTATGGTTTTTGTCCCTCCCTTAGCGAAACTGATCAGCGATCACGATGCCAAGCCGGTTCCGATGGGAAGGTGGCTGATGGTTGTGGGATTGATGCTTGTGGCGGAAGTGGCGATGGATTACCAAGAGGTGTGGTTTCCGGGGCGCGGCTATGCTCAGGCGGGGATGTTTATTTTTGTGTTGGCGATGGTGTTCGTTGGAGGATTTGTGATCATGCTCTGGGGGCGCGCGCGCTGAGGGGCGCGTGCGGCGCGGTGCGCCGAACGGGAAATTGGCGTTCGCGGCGGGATGTGTCGCGCCTACGGCGCTTGTAATTTTTCTTGCGCTTTTCCCAGTGCTTCCGAGTCTGTGTCGCAACTAGCACTTGAAAAGGCGAAAAAGCTTTGGCATGAAGGGGCATGCCAACTTATCAACCGTATTCTCCGGATCAAGCTGAGTTGTTGCCCGCCCATGTAAAGGATGTTTTGGGCGCCGACCATCTTTGTTTTGTGGTGCACGAAGTGGTCGAGGCGTGCGACCTGAGCGCTTTCGAGAAGGCCGAGGAGGATGCCGGCGGACAGCGACCGTACGATCCGCGGATGATGCTGAAGATCTGGCTGTACGGGTTCAGCGTGAATGTGCGCACCACGCGCAAACTGGAGCAGCGTATTCGCGAGGATCTGGGCTTTCGGTACCTGGCGGGCGGAGCTGCGCCGGACCACAAGACGCTGAGCGAATTCCATCGGCGGCATCGCGACGCGATTACGGCGATGTTTAGCGAGGTGCTGCTGTTTTTGCGGCGCGCAGGAATGGTGCGGCTGGGCACGGTGGCGATCGATTCGACGCGAGTGAAGGGGTCGGCCTCGCCCGACCGACTGTTACGTCGAGAGCAGTTGGAGCGGGAGCTGCGCAAGAAAGTGAAACGCTGGCAGCAGGAACTGGACGACGATCCGGATCGCGAACCGGGAACGCGTGTGGGGAGCGAACAGATCGCGCAGCTGCGTGAACAGTTGCAGCAACTGCGCCAGAGTGGCGAGGAGAAGCTCTCGCTCACCGATACGGACGCGCGTTTTTTGCGCGAGCGGGGAGGTTTCGTGCTGGGTTATACGGCGGAGATCGTCGTGAGCGAGGACCATTTCATCGTGGCGCAGCGGGTGACGCAGAACAAGAACGATAACCAGACCTTGGTCCCGCTGGTGGAAGCAGTAGAGCGCCAATGTGGAGAACGACCGCAGCGGGTGTTGGCTGACTGCGGATTTTTCTCCAATCAAAATTTGCGAGAGATGGCAGAGCGCGGGATCGCCGCGTACGTGCCCGACCCGAACTTGGCGCGGGAATTGAACACAGGAAAAAGGGCGCGCGGAGTGGGACGAATGAAAGTGAGCGATCCGCATCTGCTGCGTTCACGCCAGAGGTTGCGCAGCGCCGGCGGTCGTGCCTGGTACAAAAAACGCAAGGGAATGGTCGAGCCGGTGATCGGAACTTTGAAAGAACAGCGTGGGATGCGACAGTTCCACCGCCGCGGGCAGCCAGCCACCGCCGTCGAATGGGTGCTGGCCGCGATGGCCTACAACTTGACGCGCTACCGCAACCTGCGCCGCAAAGCGTAGCAGTCGACAGGCTCCACTTAGGCAGTGGGAACGTAAGGCGAGCGCCGAAACACAGGTTTGAACGCGATCCGCCGCAAAAATCAGACCGGCGCTCGAGTCGCGACACAGACTCTTCCGCACTGGGCTAATTTCTGGCGCGCCTACGGCGCTGGTGCCTGCTGGCGTGCGACGGATTCGCAGTGCGGAGGGAGCGTGCGACGGCGCGGAGGGAACTTCAGCGGCTGAAGCCGCAGGCTTTCGGCGGCGGGTTATGTCGTGGCTAAAGAGTCTGTGTGAGAACTCGAAATTCGCTCCCTCAGCGGCTGAAGCCGCTCGTTTTATTTGCCGGGATCTTTCGCGCGGGCTGAAGCCCGCGCTCCCCCGCACAAATGCGGGGGCTCCCACGGCGGAACTGAACAATTCCTTGGAAAGTTTTGATCGCTTATAACGAGGGCGAGCGCAGAGGCCGCGAAGAGAGCGTCAATGGGGGGGCGGAGTCTACAAGGCCCGCAGCCTCTAAAGCCGCTCTGATTTTGCGTTCGCTACGGCACAGCTAAAGTTGCCACGCACCCTTTGCGAACAGCGCAAAGGGATGCGGCACCCCCAGAACCTAGAGGCGGTCGGTTGCTTGTGCTGCAAGGGTCGGCCAGCCGCCTCGCTATTTCCTGAGCGCCAACGGGGGGCCGCTGACTCGCTTCCCTTTGAGGGCGACATTCACCTCGACGCGGTTGGCGATCTTGATGAAAGGGATGCCGCTGTTCATCCCGTAGTCCTTGCGGTCGAAGGCCATTGTCCCAGTGATCGTGCCTGAGCCTGTTCCCACGCCGGAAACCTTCAGGGTCAGCTTCTCGGGTTTGGTCACCCCGCGGATGGTAAAGTTGCCATCCACTTCAAACGTGTCGGGTCCGGTCTGCACCACCTTCGTCGACCTAAATGTGATCAACGGATTGTGCTCGACATCGAAGAAATCCTTGCCCTTCAGCTTGCCGTTCTTCATGCCGCTTCCGGTATCCACGCTGGCGGCCTGAATCTCGATGTCCAAAACGCCGGTCGAGACATCGGCAGATGTAAATGTCAGGGTGGCGTTCCACTTGTCGAAAGTGCCCTTTATTGCTACCGAGGCTTCCACGTCGAACTTCACCGAGCTTTCTACCGGCGTAATCTCGAATACGGGGACGCCTGTAGGAGCCTGTGCTTTGGTTAGCGACGGAAACAGAGCGGAGACTACGAGGCAAGCGATAGTTAGTCGCATGGGGCGTAGTTTGAGGCGTTTCCGCGTCCTTGTCAAACATAGCGTTCAGGAAATCGGCAGCCCCAAGCGCGATCCGAGACGCTGAAAATCCAATTGCATGTATCGAGTGATACGGCCGTCCGATTTCATGTACTCGTTAGTTTTGACAATAGCCGCTCCCACCCTCCGTTCATAGAATTCATCCCTAGGAGAAGAGACCATGACAAACTTTTTCGCTGCGGATGCCCCCATGGACCGCACGGTGCTGCCCGTCCCCGAGCCTCAGTATCCGCCGATCACCGAGCTTGATGTGAAAAATGCACAAGCCCCGCCGCGATTTCAGGTTAAGGCGCCGAAAGGTGCGCCCAACGTGGTGGTCATTCTTCTCGACAACTTCGGCTTCGGCGACCCATCAACGTTCGGCGGCCCCATCCAGATGCCGACGCTGGACCGCCTTGCCAAAACCGGGCTGAGCTACAACAATTTCAAAGTCCCCCCATTGTGTTCGCCCAGCCGCGTGGCCTGCTTAACCGGCCGCAATAGCCATAGCGCGAACTTCGGCGTGATCTCAGAAATCGCCACAGCCTTCCCGGGGTACACGGCTATGCGTCCCAGCAGCGTGACGACGTTGCCCGAGATTTTGCGGCTCAACGGCTATAGCACCGCTATGTTCGGCAAGTGTCACGAGCTGGCCCCCTGGGAAGCCAGCGTTGTTGGACCGTTCGACCGTTGGCCGATGCATAGCGGGTTTGAGCGGTTCTACGGCTTCATGGCCGGCGAGGCGGACCTCTTTCACCCGGTCATTTACGACAACATGAACAGGATGGATGTGCATCGCGACGGCAATTACTACGCCAGCACCGATATGACCGACAAGGCCATCGAGTGGCTGCGTTCCCAGCATTCGCTGGCCCCCGGCAAGCCGTTTTTCGTCTACTACTCAGCGATTGGCACCCACGGTCCGTTCCAAGTTCCAGACAACTGGCGCGACAGGTACAAGGGCAAGTTCGACCAGGGCTGGGACCAAGTACGCAAGGATACGCTGGCCCGCCAGCTCAAGATGGGAGTCGTGCCGCCGGGCACCGAACTGGCACCCAAGCCGCCTGGGATCCAGGAATGGGACCAGTTGACCGCCGACGAAAAAAAGGTCTTTGCCAGGTACATGGAAATCTACGCCGCCTTTGCCGAGGTGACCGACCATGAAGTTGGGCGTTTCGTGGACGCGATCGAGGACCTGGGCGAAATGGACAACACGTTGATCTTCTATATCACTGGCGACAACGGCTCGGTTTTCCAGGGCGGCCTCAACGGCGCCTTCAATGAGCTGTCCGTATTCAACGGGCTGCCGGAACCCCTCGAGATTCCGCTGAAGCACTTTGACGAAATCGGCGGGCCGAAATCTCACATTTTGTATAACAATGGCTGGGCGTTCGCGGGCGCGACGCCGTTTGGTTGGGGCCACCAAGTGGCCTCCTATGGCGGCATCTGCCAGCCCATCGTGGTTCATTGGCCGAAGGGCATCGAGGAGAAGGGCGGCCTGCGTACCCAGTGGTACCACATGATTGACATTGCCCCGACAGTATTGGAAGCCGTTGGGGTGCCTCAGCCCGGCGTCGTCTATGGCGTCCGGCAGAAACCTCTCGAAGGCGTCAGCATGCTCCACAGCTTTAATGACGCCGGGGCGAAGTCGCGCCATACCACGCAATATTTCGAGATGGCAGGCAATCGGGGCATCTACCAGGACGGGTGGTTCGCTACCACCGTGCATCGCCCGCCGTGGGAGCCCAAGCCGCGGGCTACGTTTGAGAACGACAAGTGGGAGCTTTACAACGTAGAGGAAGATTTCAGTTGCGCGCATGACCTTGCCGCGAAGTATCCGGACAAACTTGAGAAGCTAAAGGGACTCTTCTTGGAAGAAGCCGTCAAGTACAACGTGCTTCCTCTTGACGACCGCGCTTGGGAGCGCTTCAACGCCGGTCTGGCGGGCCGTCCGGATCTGTTGGAAGGTCGCACCGAGATAACGGTCTATGAGGGAATGAAGGGAATACCCGAAAATGGCTTCATCAATGTCAAGAACCGCTCGTTCGTGGTGACGGCCGACATCGAGGTCCCGAAGGCCGGCGCCGAGGGGGTGGTCATTGCCCAAGGCGGGGAGATGGGCGGCTGGAGCCTCTATGTAACGGACGGCGCACCCCGGTTTGCCTGGAACTTTCTCGGCCGCGAGGTTTACAAGATTGCCGACTCCGCTCGCCTGCCGGTCGGGCGGGTGACGCTGCGCTTCGAGTTCGCTTACGATGGCGGTTTCGGCGCGGGAGGTAACGGTGTGATCTTCGTCAACGGTGAAAAGGTCGCCGAAGGGCGGATCGCGCACACTCAGCCGTTCGCGTTTGGTGCGGAGACGACGGACGTGGGCGAAAATCTCTATACGTGTGTTAGCGACGACTACAAAGTGGGCGACAACAAGTTCACCGGCAAAATTCACAAGGTGACCGTCCAGGTCGGCAAATCCAACCTCAGCGAGGAGGCACAGAAGGCTGTCGCAGAACTGCGTGTCAAGAGAGCAATGGCCGGCTAATCGTGAAATTCAGGAAACGGGATAACCCGTTCCCGTAAACTTGGGTCAACTCCAGGTAAACGCGGTTACCGGACATCTGACCTCAACTCCCAATTGATCAGGAGTTCTGCGCCAGCCTCCCCCCAAAACCCTCAGCAGGCGGGGTGGCTCACCTTTCCGCAGCACTCCAGCGAACATCTAAGGACTTGTGGGGTGCCGCAGTCTTGCCGCAGGCGAGGGTGTGCTTTGTTGAGTTGTCTAGCAGCCTGACAGCGGCAAAGGCGCCAATCAGGAGATTGGCGTTCCCAGGTTTGCAAAAGCCCCGCACTTTCGAAGCGGAAGGGTGGGGCACCCACTTGTATTTTTGTGGCTGCAGGCGAGAGCGCGTGCCTTTGGTTAGACTTTCTGTCGCGCTTGTTCCTGCGACTGGTTCGCGAGAGACCGGTGGGCTTGGTACCGGGGTGCCTCGTCTGGCGGTTTGAGGAATTGTGTTGGAGACAGGTTCGGCTTCAATGTTGTCGTTGCCGTTCCGAAGAATGCCTTGCGAGCTTTCTCAAACGAATCTTCTGCCATTCGATCTCCCAGTTCCATTTCAGTTTTTCAATTGATTAATCGGCTGTGGTGAGCCGATCTTTGCGTCGGCGTGCCGCGAATCCTACGCCGGCGAGCCCGAGCAGCAGGAGCGAGAGAGAGCCCGGTTCCGGAACGAGAATGGGCGCAAGGTTCCTCCTCCTTACATGCTCACCGGTGCGGCGTTCGCCGATTCCTGTTGTCCTCACATGCCATGCTTTTTCGCCGTGCGAAATGGCGGAAGCACCCTTGGACGAATCATTGGCCGTCAGGGCGGCGGTCTGGATGACCGAGTCCGATAACGAGGGAAAAAGCGTGCCGCCAATTGATGAGGACCTGAAGTCTCCGGCTGCAAAAAAGTTGAATGTCCCAAAACCGCCGGCCAGCATCATGGCCGAATCGGGTTCTATTACAGATTCATCGTTCGCCGGCGCAGGCAGCTCGAAACCGAAGCTGGCAGTTACGTTCGCGGCGATTGCGGTGTTCGACGATTCTTCCGCGAGACCGGGAGAAGGAATTGGATTGGCCCAACCGAGCGCGACCGGTGAGTCGGACTGCAGTGGGAGTCCCGCGTTTACGTGTGCCTTGAGTGCCGTATGGGGAGTGCTCGTCACTGTCGCGGGGACCTCAGTGTTCAGAAATTGATCCGCGGTTCCATCGTACGGGATTCCGTCGGCCCAAATCGGCAACGCGGCGGTAAGGACTGCTCCGCAAAGCTGTAAGGCGGGTCTAAAGTTCATAAATTTGCTCCCAGGATGAATGGCAAGGATGCCATTCGTCCTGAATAGTAAATGGCGCCCAAACGTGTTGCCGTTCAATTGTGAACACATCCAGCGATTCGCATTTTGTTCGCGGTGGCATGCGCCGTAGGAGGAGCAATGTGCAAAAGCGAACAGTTTTCTGGAATCAGCGGTTCTACGCTGCGCACTCACCCTTGGGAACTTGCGAGCAACCCACGTCGGACGTGAGGATGGGTATGAATGAACCAGGATGCGCTTCGTCGTGGAGGCAGCCTGTTCTGCGAGCGCTTCGTGAGTCGGATAACCGGACGCTAGAAGAACTGGTTCTTGCGGCGGAACACGCGATAATCCTTCGCCAGCGCGAACTGAAAAATTCCACGGAGCACCACGAAGAGCGCAGCGAAATGCATGTTGCGATAGCGGCCCTAATGACGATCAACGTTTACAAACTCGGCCGCTGCTCATTCCCGGACTCGCGTTCGGGAAGTTCGGCATTCGTGTGATCGGCAGTCGTGGTTTTACGCGTCGTCTCTTCCCGCGTGCAGACGCGCGATTAATTGCGATGCGCTGAATGGGACATAAAATGGACAACACTACGTGGCTGCTAAAAGGGCTTCTGATCGGGACGTCAATTTTCGCGACGGGCTTCATCCTGTATCTGGCGATCGGCACGTGGCGGAAACCCTCACAATATTCAAGGCCGGGCGACCGTGGGGGAGAAATCGCCTCCGACTTTTTCACCTTGCTGCGGCACTTCTTTCTGCAAAGCCCACTATTTTACGAGGCCCTCGTCGGCGCGCTGGTCATCGGCTGCTCCCTCGTGGTGACTCCGTAGCTCAGCGCGGTGTATTGTCGGGTTTGCGTTCCTTCGCTGGGCGATGCGCCGCGCAAAGGCGCGACATAAACTTCTTGTCGCGTTCCACCTGATATCGCCCCGTTATTCTTCGATTGCTCTGCCAACGAGAGTGCTGTGCCGCGCGATCGGAGTTTGCCGGGAATCACGGGCGTAGAGATATTCGTGTCGTCGCAAATTCTCGTAGATTTCGACGAGTGTTTCATGGCCTCCCAATGTGTTCACAACAGTACAAATTTCGTCCGTGTCCCCCGCTAATCTGACCTCCACACGAAATTCTTGTAATGGAGGCAACAGGCATGAGCGTATTCGGAGTCATCAGCACTACAGCTTTGTTATTGCTTCTCGGAACAGCCGTGCCGGCGTTCGCGCAGGAAGAGCACCACGAAGAGAGCGCCGAGCCAGCACAGCATGAGGAACAAGCTAAACCTGCTGCGAAGCAGGAACAAGCCAGACCGCAAAAACAGGAACAACAAGCAAAGCCTGCAAAACAGGAGCAGGGCAAGACCTGAGAAACAGCAACAGCAAGCTAAGCCACAGAAGCAAAAGCAACAAGCGAAGAGCCAAGAAGAGAACCAGCAGAAACATACTCAATAGCAGGCCAGGAGCCAAGAACAAAACCAGCAGAAGCACAGGCAGCAACAGGCCAAGGCCCAACAAGCAAGAGCTTTCGACGAATTTCCCGATAGCTAGTGATTCCAGACTTCTGGATCTCGATGATCCGAGCGTGATGCTAGCGACAAGAATTAAGACCCGGCCGCACCGTTCCGCGAATCTCGCGAAGGATGCGCAGTGCGGGTACAGGTCTTACTGGCCGGCGCGGATGGCGGCTGCGCTGGGGAGCGATTGGCGCAGGGCGATCATGAAGGGGACTGCAACGCGTTGGAGTTCGTCTAGTTCGTCCACCAGTTCGTGGACTAGCATTTGAGTTTTCTCGGCTAGGTCGCCGCCTTGTCCTGTGGCGTTGGGATTGATGGCCAGGCGGAGAATATGGATTTGATTGATGAGCTGCTGATAGTAGCCGTCGAGGGTGGGGCCTGCGGTGACGGGGCGGATATCGCTCATGGAAATCTCCTTTGGACAATTTGCGAAGTTGCGAGTTTCGTTTTGCGGCGAACGCGGCGCGCTAGCAGCGGATTGCTGGTGGCTGCCAATAGGATAGTGATGCGCGACGCGAATTCGTTTCATCTCGTTCCGGCCGGGATGTGTCGCACCTACGGCGCTTGTGATTATTTTTGTCGCGTTCCCGGCGGTTACGCACCGGGCTAACTTATGCCGCGCCTTCCTTCAACCCCGCCGCAGGCGTGCTCTCAGGACAAGCCGGCGCTGGTTCCGGTGGCGACGCGATGGACATCGCGAATTGCAAAATAAGCGAAGAGGCCCCTGCCTGCGGGCGGCAATTTGCGCGAGGTCCGACGAGTTCGCTCGGAGCGGTCCCGCGGCGGATCGTCGACGAGCCGCGAGACCAAAGTCGAAGAGAGATCCCTCGCTACGCTCGGGATGACAGATTAAAGAAGGAGCACAGACCCTTCAAACCTGCCGCGGGCAGGTTTGAAGGGCAGGCAGGAGTGGCTGTGCCACACCCGCGGGCGGCGGGTTGCTAATGGCTAGCGCTGGTGCGCGAGCGACAAACGGCAACACTTGACCACCTCGCGATGTGATGCTATGATGAGTCACATTATGAGAAAAGCTACTGTCAGGGACCTGCGCTACCGCTTCCACGAGATTGAAGCACGGCTGAACAAAGGCGAAGAGATCGAGCTTTACAAGCGGCAACGACTGATTGGCCGGCTGTCGCCGGTTCGTCCGCAGACCGAGGGGTATCCGGACTTTGCGAGCTTGCGCCGCCGGATCTTCGGCACGAAGAAGACTCGCAAGACGGGTACCGATCTGGTGTCTGAAGAACGAGGCAACTATTGATTGCCTATGCGGACACCGGCTTTTTAGTTTCGCTGTATGGCCAGGACGATCTCTCGGCCGCCGCGGAGGAGCTGGTGAAATCCAAGCCGGTGTTCATGCTGACGGCTCTGGGCGAAGCCGAGTTCATCAACGCTCTGGAACTTCGAGTGTTCCGCAAGGAATGGACGCGGCGCGAAGCGCGGTCCGTTCGCGACTTGTTTCTGCAACACCAAGCTGCCGGAGTGTTTCGTCCCGCGCCGCTGGGAGCGGAAGTTTGGGAACGGGCGCTGGCTCTTGCTCGCCGGCACAGCTCGAAGCTCGGCACCAGAACGCTTGACCTGCTGCACATCGCGAGCGCCATCCACCTTAAGCCCGATGTGTTCTATTCGTTCGACAAACGCCAACGCAAACTCGCGAAGGCCGAGCGACTGCGAACCCTGCCGGCGTAAACGAGAAGTGCGCGTTCCTCAACTTCCATTATTCTTTAACGTGCGGCACGCCCTTCTCCACTTACCGAGCGAACACGATGAGAATTTTCCGCGGTCTTGCCGCGGAGCCAAAGGCGGGGGCGGGTCTGAGACCCGCCCCTACTGGAAACGGCGACCGCGGGCGCAGCGCTCCCTTCTCTACGGCATTCAGGGCGAGCGGAATGACAGGTTAAAGAAGGGGCTGTCGTTATGAGGTGAGGGCGGTTTTATTTTCGAGGGGCTTGGCGGCTAGTTCTGCGATTGGGGGGAACGACACCGGCGAAATTAACGCCAATTCGCGGGGCTGCGATTTTTCTTGCAGGGCTTTGCAGAGCATCTCCATGGCGGGAGTCGTATTCGCGGGGACCACTACCGTAGCCGTCAACGTGCCGTTGCGCACGTGCTTCTTTCCGGTGTTGGGCAATCCATCGCAGCCCAGAAACGCCAGGCTGGACACTTTCTCGCGGGCGGCTTCGCTCGATTCTTCCAGCAGGGCCTTGCGCGCGCCGAGCGCCATCGCATCGTTCTGCGCGATGACGGCTTCGATCGGCAATTTATCGGAAGTGGAAAGCCGCAGCCAGGAGCAGACGGCGTTGTACGCGCTCTCCTGGGTCCACTGGCCTTTCATCGCGATCAATTTCACGGTGCGCGGAATCGTCTCTTGCATGCCGATTCGGCGTTGCGAAGCGGCGGAAGTATCGGCCGGGCCCTGAATGTAGAGAGCCGTGCCGCCATGGGGCAACAGCGCGGCTACGTGCTTGCCCTGGATGCGGCCTATTTCCAAATGATCGGAGCTGACGCAGAATACCGGGACCGCGGCGTTCTCACGAAGACCGCGCAGATAATCCACCTGGCGGTTCAGCAGCACCCAGCCGATGCCGGCCGAAATCGCCGCACGAGCAACGTGGGGCAAGCCGGTGCCGCTCACCGGTTCGATGATGATCGCGCTGGGATGCTTCGCGGCGTCGCCTTGGATAATGTTGAGGAGTTGCTGGCTCTGCTGGATGGCGTCGTTGCCGGAGTAGATGACTTCGAGGCCGACGCCGAGTTTCGTGGCAGTCTCTTGCGCGGCGCGGGCCTGTTCGCGTTGGAAGTCGTTGTCGTCCGTGATCAACGAGAGCAGAAAGTTAAGCTTCGCCATGGCGGGCAACCCCGAGTCTGCCTGGGAGTTCGCGCTGCAATTCCAACATAGCGCCAGCGCGGCGGCGCGCGCATAAAGATTCGCGGGACGTGTCTAGACGGGAATTTACCGACCCGGCACAATTCGGGCATTGAGTACCGCGCGGAGGTGGTGGCGCGCGGAGTTTGATGCGACGGAGCGCTGGGAATTTGATTGAAGCTGGAGCTGGGGCGGCGTCATCGAATCGTGTGCAATACAATTTTTATGGATTGGGGAGATGCGCGATGAGCGATGCGGCGAAAGTGGCGTTTATAACCGGAGGGAACCGCGGGCTGGGGTTTGAGACCGCGCGGATTTTGGGGAAGCAAGGGATTACGGTGGTGATCGGGTCGCGCGACTTGGCGCAGGGCGAGGAGGCGGCGAAGAAGCTGCGTGGAGAGGGGGCGAAGGCGGTGGAGGCGGTGCGCTTTGACGTCAACAAGAGCGCGGACCACCAGGAGATTCACGATTATCTGGAGCGCAAGCACGGGAAGCTGGACATTCTGATCAACAACGCGGGGGTACTGGACGAAGGAATGCCGCGGCCGAACGGCGGCGCCGGGTTCAATTCCACGTCGCGGGTGAGCGCGGGGAAATTGCGGCAAACTTTCGAGACCAACTTTTTTCAGCCGATCTTTTTGACGCAGACTTTGCTGCCGTTGATACGGAAATCGCCCGCGGGGCGCATTGTAAATCTTTCGAGTTTGCTGGGGTCGCTGACGGAGCATGCGAATCCTGCGTCGCGTATTTACGACCGGAAGGCGTTTGCTTACGACGCGTCGAAGACGGCGATCAACGCGTTTACGGTGCACCTGGCGCAGGAGTTGAGCGGGACTGCGATCAAGGTGAATTCGGCGCATCCCGGATGGGTGAAAACCGCTATGGGCGGAGAGTACGCGCCGATGGAATTGAGCGAAGGCGGGAAGACCAGCGCGCAACTGGCGACGTTGGGCGAGGATGGGCCGACGGGCGGATTTTTTCACCTGGGCCAGGCGATTCCGTGGTGAGTGTGGCGCGTCTAGGTCATGGAGGCTTCGGTGAGGATCGCTCGCTGCGCTTGCTTGCGTTGCCCGCCTTCGCCCTGCGGGCTGCGGCGCGGCAGCCTTCGCCTTCCTATGTGTGAAATCCGCGCTCCGTCGGCTCGTTTACGAGATGGCTCGCCGAGCCGTAGCCTGCGGAGCGGGCGAAGGCTGGTGGCGACGGCCGCGCTGGGTTACTTGCGTTCGTTATTGGGCGTGGGGAGTTCCGGCGCGCGACGGGCTTGGTGGGCTTGATCGTCTTGAGCTTCTTGATCGAGCAGAAGATCGTTGATCTGGCGCGAGAGGCGGCGGGCGATGCGCGGATACTGCGTGAGCTTGTCGCGGATGTCCTCGCAATGATTGTGCAGCGCTTGGCGGAGTTCGGGGATGACGCGGTCGAGTTCTTCGGAGGTTTGTGCGGCGATGGCCTGGTCCCAGAGCTCATGGATGTCGCGTGGAGGCTTCATTGAATTGCGTAGGATGTCAAACGGAGGAAAGCGGGGGCTATCGGGTGAATTTTGTAGGCGCCCTTGCGTAGTTTTTCGAGTGGCGGACTGTGGCTGGCAGATTTCAGAGACGCTTTTTGGCGAAGGCGCGGCCTGAGGCTGACTTGAGATAGCGTTCGAAAGCGGATGCTTGCTTCTCGTCGGCGAAGGCGATGTAGGTCTTGATCTCCCACGGCATGAATTTTGAGGTGTGGGAGACGTCTCCTGCGTTGTGTTTTTGCAATCTAGCGCGCAGGTCGCGGGTGAGCCCGACATAATAATGCTCGGGATTTTTAATCCTCTGGAGGGATATAGACGTAGGTCATGGAGGCTTTGGTGAGGATCGCTCGCTGCGCTTGCTTGCGTTGCCCGCCTTCGCCCTGCGGGCTGCGGCGCGGCAGCCTTCGCTTCGCGAAGGCTGGTGGGCCTGGGTAGACTTGAACTACCGACCTCACCCTTATCAGGGGTGCGCTCTAGCCACCTGAGCTACAGGCCCACGAGAGGAGTGCTTCTCAGCGGTAGTTAATGATAGGCGGGGGTTGATGTTGCGGTCAAGCCCAACCGTGGGATTGGCGTTCTCAAGGATGGCGTATTGGGACGAGCGGTGCGTGTTTCGAGCTGAGTTTTGCACGATTTGAGGTGACGGATCGCCGGTGCGTCGGTCGCGGATGCTGGAATTGCGGAAGGCGCGGTCAGTGATTGATTAACGCAGAAGAGAGTTGCATCTATCGCTACTGGCGTGCTACATCGTCAGGCAAGCGGAGTACCGCATGCCGGACGTGGCGGCGCCCAACATCGTTTGTCCTGTGCAGGATAATCAGCGTTCCGTGTGGGACGCGCTTCCCTACCTTTATCTGCTGCGTGTGCCGCTGCTGACTTTTCTGGCGCTGGAGACTTTCCCGTTCATCGCGCTGTGGGTGGCGTCGAATCTGCTGCTGGGAATTTTTGACGTGCGGCCGCTGGGGATGGTGTTTGTGACGCTGAGTGCGCTGCTGGCGAGCTGGACCGTGATGGTCACGGCGTGGCAGGTGCTGCTATATGGCCCCGAGCGATTTCACATCGCGGCGTTTCCGATTCGCTGGAGTTTTCTTACCGAGCTGCCATCGCGGAGAGGACATTCGCCGGTCTTCGCGTTGTTCATCCTGCCTGTTGTGCTTATGGCGATGTATGTGTCGAAGAGAGGCGGGACAGCGACATATGGCCAGCTGCTGCTGGGAGCGCTGGGAGGCGGAGCGCTGGCGACGGGGATTTTGGTTGGCGGCGGACAATTCAAGCGGCGGGGGTGGGCGGATTCGAAGCCGGTCACGAAGTTTCTGAGCGCGCTGGGACCCGGATTCAAGAAGGACGGGACAACCGCGTACGACGGGCATTACATGGCGCTGTGGTCGTTCGTGCTGTGCTTCCTGCTGTACGTGGCGATTGGGATCGGGAAATTTTTCCGCATCGGGGATCCGGCGGTGGTGCCGACTCTTGCCGACTTGCTGGTTTTCCTGATGATTCTTTGCTGGGGGTTGACGGCTGTCACTTTTTTCCTGGACCGGTATCGCGTGCCGCTGCTGGCGCCGTTTATTCTAATCGCGATCCTTTCTTCGCACTTTCATGCCACCGATCATTACTTCTACATGTTCGAAGCGAAAAGCTCCGCCGACTTGACGCCGGCAGAGGTGATTCGGGCGGGGAAACCCGGGTCGGTGGTGATCGTGGTGGCCGCGAGCGGAGGAGGGATCAAGGCCGCAGCGTGGACGGCGCGGGTGTTAACGGGGTTGGAGGAGGACAGCCGCAAGAATTTTGCGCAGAACCCGAAGATTTTCGGGGATTCGGTGCGATTGATCAGCGCGGTTTCGGGCGGGAGTGTGGGCGCGATGTATTTCGTCAGCGCGTACGACGCGAACGGCGCCGGACTGCCGGCGAACACGAGCGATCTGGAAGAAACCGTGGGGCAAGCGGAAACGTCGAGCCTGGACGACATCGCGTGGGGGGTGGTGTACCCGGATTTTCTGCGCACTTTTCCGCTGGCGCCGTTTTTGAAGCATCTGGACCGCGGCGAGGCTTTGGAAGCAGCGCTGACGCGCGAATTGCCGGGCCGCAAACATCATCTATGGAGCCCGCTGAGCGAGTGGCGCGAGGGAGTGCTGCAAGGATGGCGTCCGGCGGTGGTGTTCAATGCGACGGTGGTGGAGAGCGGCGAGAGATTTCTGCTGGGTACGACCGATCTGGCGCAGGCACCGGGCCGCAGCAGCTTGCGGGATCCGCAGTTTCCGCAATTCGCGGAGCACGATATTTCCCTGGTGACGGCGGCGCGGCTTTCGGCTTCGTTTCCTTACGTTTCGCCAGCGGCGCGCCCTGATCTGGAGGGAACGCAAATTCATGCGGTGGACGGGGGCTACACCGACAATTACGGGATGGCCACGCTGCTGACGTGGCTGGATGAAGCGCTGAGCGCGAAGGACAATCCGGTGCGCCGGTTGCTAATCATCGAAATTCGCGCTTCGCCGCCTGCTTCGGAGCCACCGCCGCTTACGTGGCACGGCTGGCCGTATCAGGCGTACGCGCCGGTTTCGGCGATGTTAAATGTTCGCGACACCGGCCAACTGCCGCGCAACGAAGAGGAGCTGGACATCGTGCAGCGCTTTGCCGCGTCCTGCCAGTTGGACATCGAGGATACGGTGTTCGAGTACCCGCCCGAGGATGCGCCGCTATCGTGGCATCTTTCGCCGAATGACAAGAAGGAAATCGAGAGGATTTGGGCGTCGCAGGGCACCGAGCAGGAAAGACAGAGAGTGCACGATTTCATCGCCGCGACGCCGCCGACGGAGACGCCCGTACCGTCCGGGTGCGGTTACCGGTAGGTGGGACGATGACGCGGGACGAGCAATTACCAAGGGTGGAAATGGTGGGGGCCGAGCTTGGGTTTGATTTTTGTGACGGCTACGGAAATCAGGGCGACCACGGCTAAGGTCGCCAAGCCGAAGTAGACGTCGATGTAGGAGAGCAGGCGGCTTTGCGTGATTACATTATTTTGGAAGAGTTGGAGCGCGCCTAGACCGGGAACGCTGGTGGGGCCACCATTGCGGTGAATAATATTGGCGTATTGCTCCAGCGTTGTGCTGGTGGTGGGGTCCAGGCGGTTCGAGACATCCAAGAGGCGCGAGGAATGCAGCGTCATGCGGCGATCGAACATGACCGTGGCGGCGGTGACGCCGAAAGTGTTCCCGAGCTGGCGCACGAAGAAGTAGGTGGTGGAAATGTCGTTGACGTCTGCTATCGGTGCGTTGGAGGTGACCAGGTTTCCGGCGGAGACGAGAAGAGGCGAGACGCAAAAGCCTTGCAGGAAAATTGCAGGGGCCAAGATGATGGTGGGGGTGGTAGGCGTCCAGATATAGAAGATGGTGGCATAGGTGGCGATGACGAGCAGCAATCCGAAGACGAGCGTGCGGATGGGGCCCACGCGAGGAACGAGCACGTGCAAAGCGAGCTGAAGGCCTAACCCGAGCCCGAGGGTGTACATCGAAATAAAACCGCCCGCCTGCAAGGCGCTGTAATCCTGGACGAAGCGAAGATATTGCGGGACGACGTAAAGCCCAGCGCCGAAGAACGCACCGACAATCAAAATTACGAGGAAGAAGGAGCGCAGGGCAGCGTGGCGAACGATCATACGCAAATGGAGTACCGGCGAGGCGTTCTCAGGTCGGTAGTCCCACCAGAGAAAGGCGATGAAGAAAATGGCGGCGGCAAGCAGAGCCAGGGCAATCCAGTTGGACTGGAACCAGAGATCGCGCTCGCCGCGGCTGGCGGCAGTTTGCAAGCAGGCCAGGGAGGCAATGAGCAGGAGCGCGCCCCAGACGTCAACTCGGTCCTCTTTCTTGCGCTCAAACAGAAAACCTGGCGGGATCAGTTTCCAGATGAGAAAGGCGCCGATGGCGAGAAAGGGAAAATCAACCAGGAAGGCGTAATTCCAGTGAAACGTATCGGTGATCCAGCCCATGACGACGGGATAGGGGACCTCGAAAGCTGAGAGCACTACGTAGAGCCAGGTGACGGCCGCAATGCGCTGTTTGCCGGGAAACATCAGGCCGGCCAGGATGATGACGCGCACGAGAAACGCGCCGCCGCCGAATCCCATAATCAAGCGTGAGGTGAGCAACTGCGCGAGGCTACCGGTGCTGAGCACGCAGCCCATTGCTCCCACAAGATAGATGCCGATGCTTAGCAGCAAGTGGCGCCTGGTGCCGAGTACCCGCGTCATCCAAAAGGCCAGTGCCAAGGAGCAGAGGTAGCCGACGTTATAAAGAATTATGACCCAACTGATTTCATCGGAGCTGGCGCCGACGTTGCCCTGCATGTCCGGGAGGAACACGTTGATGGAAAGACGGTTGGAGATTTCGATGGCGGTGACCATACCGACGGTGAGGAGAATGGCCATGCGGCGCCCGTAGGACAGGCGCGACATCATACTGTTGAGGAATCGCTCCTCTTCGAGTTCCCAGGCTTCCGGAGGACTTCCGCCGAGATAGCTCATGGCGTCTTTTCCTGATCAGCGAGTGTAAATTGTGGCTTCAACGTTCATACCGGGGCGCAGCACGAGCTTTGGATTCTTGTTGGGCTTGACCAGGATTTTTACCGGGATGCGCTGAACGACTTTGATGAAATTGCCGGTGGCGTTTTGCGGTGGGAGTAGAGCTTGCCGCGAGCCGGCTGCTCCGGCGATGGAATCTACTACCCCCTCGAAATCCTGACTGTAGGTATCCACGTGAATGCGAACTTTTTGGCCGACGGCGACGTTGGCGAGCTGCGTTTCCTTGAAATTTGCGGTGACGTAGATCTGATCGAGCGGAACGATGGTGAAAAGCAATTGGCCGGGGGAGACGTACTGGCCGAGATCCACGGATTTCTGAGTGACTTGTCCGGTGATGGGAGCAGTGATGTGAGTGTAGGCGAGATTCAATTCGGCCTGCTGGAGCGCGGCTTTGGCGCGTTCGGCGGCAGCCACCGCTGACTTATAGGTGGCTTCGGCGATGGGCACGCGCTGCTCTTGCGCTTTGGTTTCGAGCAATTGCGATTGCGAGCGCAGGAAACGGGCTTGGGAAGATTGCGCATTGGCGCGCGCAATTTCGACGGCCTGCTGCGCCGCGGTCAATTGCTGTTGGGCGGCTTCCAGCTCGCTTTTTGCGACGCGGGCGGCGGCGTCCACGGCGTCGAATTGATATTTGGAGACGTCGTCGGTGGCGAGCAGAGGCGTGTAGCGCTTGAGATCGCTTTGAGCGCGTTCGTTAGTGGCTTGTTTGGCGGCGACGTTGGCTTCGGCGACTTGCAGGTTCGCGGTGGCGGATTGCTCGAGTTGCGCCTGGGACATGGCGTAATCGGCGGCGTCGGATTGTTTTTGCGCGGAGGCGCCGTTGGTGCCATTGGTGGTGGTTGCGCGCGTCAAACCGATTTGCATTTTTGCGGAATTTGCTTGGGCCTCGGCGAAATCGAGGTTGGCTTTAGCTTGTTCGACTTCGGCCTGATACTCGCGGGGATCGATTTGGACGAGGAGGTCGCCCTCTTTGACGGGCGTGTTGTCGTTGATGAGAAGTTGAACGACGTAGCCGGGGACCTGCGGAGCGACGGCGGTGATGTGGCAGTCTACTTGGGCGTCGTCGGTGGTAACGCGGCCGGAAAGTATGTACCAAGCGACGGCGATTAAGACGAGGAGTGCGATGATAACGCCCTTGGTGAGCGGACTCAGGTTGCGAATCCGTTCGCCCCAAGGGTGGGGCGGCGGCGGAGCAGCCGGTGCGGCGGCGGCAAGCGGAACGCTAGCGGGTTGCGGCGGCGGCGTAGAAGATGAGCTCATGATTCAGTTTGCCTTTCACTTGGTATACATCGTTTCGATCGTGCCGGTGGCGCGGGCAAGAGCGGCGCGAGACAGGTTGAATTGATAGAGCGCGCCGATTTGATTATCGCTGGCGCGGGCTAGTTCGTCCTGCGCGGTGATGACCTCGATGTTGGTCGTGACTCCGGCTTGAAAGCGGCGTTGGGCTTGAGCGACTTCTTCCTGGGCTAACTGCAGGCCGAGATTGGCGACATCCACGGAATTTCGCGCGGCGGTGAGCTGGTCGAGAGCGGATTTTACTTCATCCGTGATCCGGTCTTCCACTTGGCGGCGAACTTCCGCCACGTGCTGCTCTTCCAGTTTGGCGCGCGCTTCTTCGGCGCGGATGCGGCCACCGGTGAAAATCGGAAACTGCAGCGCGATTTCATAGGTGTAGGCCGGAATGCCATTATTGAAGCGCGAGCCTTGGTAGAACCAAAAGCCGGAAAAATCCAGTTGGGGAAGGCGCTGTTCGCCGGCGGAATCCGTGGAGAGATGAGCGATGCGTTGCTGGGAATCGAGTGAGCGAAGTTCGGGGCGCGTGGCGAAGGCCTGATCGAGCAAGGCTTGCTTTTCGAGCGCGGGAAGATCGTAGAAATCGAGATGGTCGGCGACGTCGAGGTCCTGGTCGCGCGGGAGATCGAGAAGCTCGGCGAGGCCGTATTTGGTGGTGTGGGTCAGCGTTTCCGCGTCGATCAAATTCTGGCGTTCGTTTTGCAGTTCGACGTTGGCGCGCACCGTATCAATATTCAGACCGACGCCCGTTTTTTGGAGCTGGGTGGCTTGCTCGTAGAGGCGTTGGGCGAGAGCGACGCGGGCATTGGCAGCGTCGCGGGTGGCGAGGGCGCGCAGGATGAGGAGGTATTGGTCAACAACGGCAGTGACGACATTTTCGCGAGCGGTGAGTTCGTCGGCGCGCGACTGGCGAGCGCCTTCCCTTCCGATCTGGTAGCTGCGGATCAGAGGGAGATCGAAAATGGATTGCGAAAAAGTGGGGCCGGCCTGGATGACTTGAAAAGGACCGACTCCGCCGCGCATGGGGGCGCGCTCGATGCTTTGAACGTTGTACTGATTAAGCGCTGCGCCGGCTGCGATGTCCGCGTGAGGGAGGAGTGCGGAGCGGGCGATCTGGCTATTGCGATCGCTTTCGGAAATCAGGATTTGAGCGATGACGCGCTGGGGGTTTTGTTTCAGCGCGAGTTGCACGGCTTGCTTGAGGGTGAGCTGGAGAGTTCCGGACGGCACCGGCGGCGGCTGTTGCGCGAACGATGCGAGCGGAAACGGCGCCTGGAGAAATGCCAAGAGCAAGATGCACGTTCGCCGAAAACCCGCAGACATGAGGACCTCCGAATCATAAAAATATAAGGGCCGGAGAAGAGGCATTATACGGGGAAACGAGAGGAGGCAGGCAGTATTCAGGGCGAGCGCGGGAGGTCGCGCTAGGACGCGGGATCGCGGTGAGTTGTTGGCCGCTAGCGCGACGGCATCGGGGTGAAATTTCTGGATGGAGCCGGGTCTATTACGGTGGTGAGCGTGGCAAAAAAGAGATTGCCGGATTCCACGGTGCCGGTGGAACCCGAGAGCTTCAGGATTCCGACTGTTGCTCCGGTGAAAGTGTTGGCGGAGACCGTGTTGCTGTTGCCCTGGATGAAGACTCCGGCATCATCGCTGTTGCTGACGTTGTTGCCGGTGGCGGTATTGCCGTTGCCGACCAAGGCGATACCATCGAGCGCGACGGAATGGAAAATCGTGCTGGAGCCGACGACGGCATTATTGGCCGCGACGAAAATGCCGACTTGATTCGCGCCGAGGACGTTGTGTTGCATGTGGATGCCGTCGGATTGATAGATGAGGATTCCGGCAGCGTTTGCGGGACAGTTCGTGGCGGAGTTGCAGGGCGAATAGACATTGTTCGCGATGGAGTTGCCGGTGATTGTGCCCTGCGCGCCGTAGCCGATCTGGATGCCGTTCTGGGCGGCGCCTACGGTGGGGCCGACGCCGGTCACGGTATTTTCGTTGATGGAAACTTGCGTGCCGGATTCGTTCGCGGTGATTCCGTTCTTTTGATACGTGTCCACGGTGTTGTTGGTGATGGTCACGCTGGCGTGGCCGCTTGCGCTGCTTTCGACTTCGATGGCGTTGCCGCTTTGGCAGCCATCGAGGCTGCTTACGAGGCGCATGTGGCGGATCTCATTGTGGGAGACGATGCCGGAAGCGTCCTGGTAGAGAATACCGACGAGCCGGGGGGAACACTCTGGGATGCCGTTCGCGGAGCCGTCGACAATGAAGCCCTCGAGCTGCACGTTGGCGGAATTCTGGGCGAGGATGATGGCGGCGATTGCATCGCCCGTGGGCCCGGTGGCGTTCGACGAAACAGCGACGGGCTTGACGACGACGCCGTTGTCCGCTTGAAGCACGAGTTGGGTTTGGATTACCACTTGTTCGTCATAGGTGCCGGCGCAGACGCGGATGATGTCTCCGGGGCTTGCGGCGTTCACGGCGGATTGAATCGTGGTGTAAGTCGCGGTCGGGCAGAGCGCCTTGGTTTTGGCGACGATGATGTTGGGAGTGGCGTTGGCGGAGACGGCTTGTGCAGATGCCGGGCGAGCGTAGAAGGACAGAGTTAGAGACGCGAGTATCAGAAACTGGAAAAACTTTTTCATGGGGATCTCCTTCCTCAAGAGCGCGCCTCGGAGCGCGGGGTTCTTGAGAGCGACACACGAAAGTGGGCGGATTATACGGCTGATTGGCTCGGAATGTGAATAGTACCGAGGCGAAGAAGGAGGCGAAGATCCCAGACGATTGAATGAGCCCGCGCAGCTTAAAGGACTGAGAGTCCCTCCGCGCCGGCGAGCTTTGCGTGGTTGCGGTCGAACGTGTAAAAGATCTTGACCTGCAGCAACGAGGCGATCGCTACGTGGAGAACATCGAGCGTGCGGGTACCTAGGCGCGGCGTCCGTCTGCGAGAGACTTGTTTCGCGCGCTCGAAAACCGCGGGAGGAAGCGGCTTCATGTCCAACACGCCTTGCTGCAGATCTGCGGCAATGAGAGAGCGCGCAGCCTTGGCCTGGTGGGCGGCGAGTTCCTTGCGAAAAACGCGCAGCGATATGGCATTCACTAGCTCGAGTTCGCCGAACGTGGTGATCAGAACCGGGAGTGTTGCGCGGGACATGCGCGCGGCCGCCTGGGCCGAGTTCGCGTCGAGTACGTAAAGCGAAACCAGGAAGCTCGTATCGGCGTAGGGATTCAAAATCGGTCTCGTTCGCGGGAAAGAAGCTCCGCACCGGTTAATTTGAGCGGTTTGCCGCGGTAGATTTTTTTCAGGCGCGCGAGGAAATCGGGACGGCGGGCCGGAGCGGCAGGGTTTACGGGCAGCAAGCGGGCAATCATCTTTCCTCGCTTCGTGACTTGCAATTCCTGACCATCGCGCAAGAGCTCTTCCACGATTGCAAAACGATAGCGCAGATCGCGTACCGATGCCTTTCTCATGTGATATATCGTAACATCACAACGTTCTTGGCGCAAACCCTTTTGGATCGTCCGGCACCGCCGATCGGGTGCGGGGTCGGGGAATGAGGCAGTGGCGAGTGATGAGTGGCTAGTGGCTAGAACATTCTGGCTGGTTGGATGAAACGGCCACCGTTCAGGCGGAGGGCCTTTCGGGGACCGGGGCGGTGGCTAGGAAATCTTGCTGGAAGCGGGCGACGTAGGAATCTAGAAGTTCGGCGATGCGCTCGGGTTTGGCGGCGCGTAGGACGAAACCTGCGTGATGTTTTTTTGTGATGCGCTCGATGATTTCGGGATCGGTGTAGGCGCTGGTGTCCGGAGTTTCCTGGCGGGCGAGAGAAAGGACTATGCCGGCGTAATCGCGGCGGCGCTTGGGCAGGACGTATGGGGCTGTGCCCGAACCTACTTCGATGCGGGCCCATTCGCGCCAGAGATTGACCCCTGTGGAGGCTTCGATGGCGTCTGAGATGTAAGCGCCGCCGACGCGGGCGGCGATTTCGATGAAATAGAATTTTCCGTCTTCGTGAGCGCGGAGAAATTCGGCGTGGGTGACGCCGCGAACGAGGCCCAGGGCTGCGATCAATTCGCGATTCATTTGCTGGAGGGCTTTGGATTCAGGGCTTGTGCGCGAGAGCGTGCGGGTGGTGAAGACGCCGCCTTCGTGCGAGACATTGAGAGGGGGCGAACCGTAGGAGTGGACTTCGGCGAAGACGACTTTGCGTTCGGAGACGATGCTGTCCACATGAAAGACGTCGCCGGGAACGAACTGCTCGAGGAGGTAATTGGATTGCGCGTCGCCGAGCTGATCGAGCAGGGGCCAGAGGTCGGCGGGAGCTTGAATTTTTTTCATGCCGATGCCGGAGGCTTGCGAGCGGGGCTTCAGGAGCCACGGAGGTTTGACGCGGGACATGAAATCGTTGAGGGCGGCGTGATTGAGAACGTGGATAAATTCAGGGACGTTGATGCCTGCTTCTTTGGCGCGGCCGCGCATGGCGAGCTTGTCGCGGAAATAGCGGACCGTGGTTAGGCCCATGCCGGGGATGCGGAGATGTTCGCGGAGGGCGGCGGCGTTTTCCATGTCGAATTCGTCGAGGGCGACGATGCGGTCGATCGGTTGCCAGCGGGCCAGGTAGCTTACGGTGTTGATGATGGCCCAGGTGGGAAGATCTTCGGGCATGTAGAAAAATTCGTCCACGGATTCGCGGGGCCAATTGGCGTCGCGCAATTTTTCGACCGTGAGGAGGAGGACGCGGCAGCCTGCGTTCTTGCAGGTGCGGAGGAATTCCTGACCTTTTTCGTAGGAGGAGATGCAGAGGATCGTTAGGGGACGTTGATCGGATTTGGGTTTGGGATCGGATTTGGGTGCGGGCAATTAACGCCTCCGGAAATTGCGGACGGTAAGCAAAAGAAAGATGGCGGCCTGAAGGCCGCCGCTACAAAGTCAAATTCTCATTGATCCTATACTGCGGAGTCGGCGGCGGGAAAGAGGAATTGCAGGAATGGGGAGACGCGCTGGGCCCAGGCGGATTCGTTGTGTTGGGCGCCGGGGAAAATTTCGAAATGGAGGTCGCGGTTTTCCTGCCAGCCCTTTTGGACTAGGGCGTCGCGGAGCGAGGTGACGTTTTCCACTGTGCGCGTGCCGCCTTCGTTGGTGCCGACATCGAGCCAGATGCGCGGGCGTTGTTGCGGCAATTTGGCGCGGGCGACGGATTTGAGAATGGCGCGTTGATTCCACCAGACGGAGGGCGAGAGGACGGCGAGTTTGCCGAAGACTTGGGGATATTGCATGCCGAGATAGATGGTGAGGAGGCCGCCGAGAGAAGAGCCGCCGAGACCTTTATTGGCGGGGCCTTGGGCGATGCGATAGCGCGATTCGATGAAGGGCTGGAGCGTTTCGACCAGCAGGCGGCCATATTTATCGGCTTTGCCGCCGCCGAGTTTGCGGTCGCGGGTGGGAGTGTATTCGGCGAGGCGCTGTTTGCCGGTGTTGTAGATGCCGACGATGACGAGCGGCTGGATGGCGCCTTGGGCGATGAGGGCGTCGGCGGTTTCACCGACTCGCCAATATTGGCCGGGGATAAAGGAAGTGGCGGGATCGAAGAGATTTTGGCCGTCTTCGAGATAGAGAACTGGAAATTTGAGGTCGGGGCGCTTTTCGTAGATGCCGGGGGTGTAGACGATCAAGTCGCGTTTCTTGGAGAGGAAGCGCGAGGAGAATTTTTCGTGTTTGTGGAGTTGGCCGGGGCCGGCGGCGGCTAGTTCGGCGGTCAGGTCTGGAGCAAAGGGCAAATGCAATTCCTCCGGTCAAGTGTTCGTGTGAATTTCAGTTGCGTGTGCGGTGAAAGCGCGCGTGATGCAACTGCTGGCGCTGAATGCCTGCAGCTATATTAACGCGAGCGCGGGAGAATCAGACCTTGAGAAAAATGCGTTTGCGCCAGAGCAGCCACAACAGGATCCAGCAAAATAGTACGGCGCCGAGTGAATAGATCAGGGAGGCGTTCGGTGGGTTGGCGCCGAGTGTTTGCAGATGGGCTTGTGCGGCATCGTGCCAGCTGATGGCGACGCCGCTGGAGTTCTTCACGGTGAAGCTGTAGCCAGGGCCGTAGACGAGCGAATCGGCAACGAAGCCCGCGATGGCATTCATGCCAAACACGAGAATGGGCATGGTCCAGGCGCCACACCACTTTTTGATTTCGAGGATCCAGTAGAGCAAAGCCAGGAATATGAGGGCGAAGCCGCCGGTGAAGAGGACGAAGGAGCTGGTCCAAAGATTTTTGTTGATGGGGAACCAGATGTTCCAGGCTTGGCCGGCGAGCAGGCCGAGAATTCCAGCGAGCAGCATGACGAGCGTTTTTTGTTCTCGGGGATTTGCGGGCGCGGAGCCAGTGTCCGGTGAGCACACCGATTAGTGTGGTGGCGATTGCCGGAATCGTGCTGATGATTCCTTCGGGATCGCGGGTGCCTTCGAAGAGATGGCCCATGAAAAGCTTGCGGTCGAACCACGCGGCGATATTGCGATCGGGATCCATGAAAGGAAAGTCGCGGCCGGGGACGCCGAGGCCAGGGACGGGAGCAAAACGCAGAAGCGCCCAGTAGCCGAAAAGGCAGGCGACGATGGCGAGGATTTGGGCGCGGCGGCCGGACCACAATTCGAGTAGCGCCGCTACAAAGTAACAGAGCGCGATGCGTTGGGTGACACCTTCGAAGCGCCAGGAGTGCAGATCGAGGCCGATGAACGGGGAGGCGTTGACGAGAAGACCGATGGCGATGAGAAGCAGGCTGCGCTTGAAAACGTGAAACAGGATTTGCCGGCGGGATTGGCCGGCGGCAGCGCGTTTTGCAAATGAGAAAACGAGCGACACGCCGACAAGAAATAGAAAGGATGGGAAAATAAGATCGGCGGGGGTCCAGCCGTTCCATTCGGCATGGCTGATTAGATGGTAGGCTTTTTCGTCGCTGCCGGGATTATCCACCAGGATCATGCCGGCGACGGCGAGGCCGCGAAATACGTCGAGGCACATAAGGCGCGCGGAGGAATTTTCGCTGACGGCTTCGCGATTCGATTTTAGCGCGGGGGGAGCGAGTGATTCAGCGGCGGGCATAATGTGGGCCACTATAGATTGAAGCGGGAGCGCGGTCATCCGAAAAAACCGCGACCGCAGAAGGGATACTTTCCAAATTGGCAACACGCAAAGGATTTATAATATCGCGCGCTCGCGGCGGGCGACGGAGAACGAGGCGCATTCCGCGGCGCAGGAGCAATATGAAACGGGAATATCATCGCTGGTATTCGCACCGGCTGGGGCTGGATATGGGAGTGGTGGTGTACGGGCATTGGGGTCCGCCGCTGGTGGGATTTCCGACTAGCGCGGGGGATGAGTGGGAGCTCGAAGGACAGGGGATGATTGGGGCGCTCGAGCCTTTGATTGACGCGGGGCGCGTGAAATTTTTCAGCGTGAATTCTGCGAACTGGGCGGGATTTTACAATAAGGGGGCGCATCCGTTTCATCGGAGTTATATGCAGGCGCAGTTTGACGCTTACATGCGCGAGGAAGTGGTGCCGTTTATTTGGGATAACTGCCAATCGCGGGTTGCGATTTCGACGATGGGGGCTTCGTTTGGGGCTTATCACGCGGCGAATACTTTGTTTAAGCATCCGGACGTGGTGCGGAGGTGTTTTGCGCTTTCGGGGGTGTATGACATACGGGGATTCATGAGCGGGATGTATGACGACAACACTTATTTCAATAATCCGGTGGATTATCTGGCGAATTTGTCGGATGGGAATGTGTTGGGGGAATTGGCGCAGTGCGACATACATATTGCAACCGGTAGCGGGCCTTGGGAGAACAGCGGGCCTTCTTACCGGCTTTCAGGGATTTTGAATGCGAAGGGGATACGGCACTCTTTGGATGATTGGGGGGCGCAGGGCGGGCACGATTGGCCATTTTGGAAGCATCAGATGTGGGAGTACGTTACGAGGTTATTTTGAGAGATCGCGGTCGCGCCGCAGAAAGATTTAACACAGAGGGCACAGAGGAGTGCAGAGGACACGGAGACACCGAGATAAAGGCACAATTCATTTACCGCAGAGACGCAGAGGACGCAGAGGACGCAGAGAAAAACTGAGAACTTCAGGGGCTGTCAACTGAGTCCGTGACGCTGGCGACGCAAGACAAGAGAGATCCCTCGCTGCGCTCGGGATGACATTGCGTCGGGATTGTTGCCAACCGGCGGGCGGGTCTGAGACCCGCCACTACAAAGGCCAGAGTGACACCCAAATCACAAGAGCCGGCGGGCCGCCGGCGCTACGCCAGGCCTAGGGTGGCCAGCATGTAGCGGCCTTTTTCTATTACTTGGTCTTGGTCTATCCAGACGTTGCAGTGGCGGGCTAAGACGTCTACGTGGGTACGGCTGCTCCACGCTGCGTGGGTTTGGCTGCCGTAGGGATCGCCGAAGGCTAGATGGACTCCTGGAAGTTTTTCATCTTGCAGCAGGACGCCGATCATGTCCGAGAGGCTTAGGTTGGTGCCGAAGGCTAGCTCGCCTACGCGATCGCTATTTTCGTCCGTGTGGCAATAACTCCAAAATTCCGCTTCGAGATCTTTGCGATCGCAGGTGGCTTTCTGCAGGCGTCCGGCTTTGATTTCCAGCACTAGAGGAGTTTTTTGCAGGTCGCCGTATTTTCCGCAGAAGTGGTCGCCGGCGGTGCCGTCGCAGACGAACGTGCCGTCTACTTTTGCGGGGGTGGTGAAAACTTCTCCGGCGGGGAGATTGGACCAGTAGCGGCGGCTGATCAGGCCGCTGGTTTTTACCCAATCGAGTTTCGCGTCGAAGGTGGCTACGAGCGACGTGCCGGCTTCTGTGCGTACGGTGAGCGAACGGGCGCTGTGCATGCGTTGAAGGAGTTTTTCGCTGAGGCGATCCACCAAGGTGTAATCCGCGCGCATGCCTTGCTGCATGATTTCGGGAGTTACGCCGACCATGTGGGCGTAACGGATGTGGCGGCGCTCGACGACTGCGACGATATCTTTGCGCGCGCCGAGTTCGCCTTCTTGCGGTTGCATGCAGAGGATGCCGGCGTCGGCGCGGCCTAGCGCGTCGAGGATTTGTTGTGGGGCGCGCGTGATGGGGCGGGGGGCGAAATCTTCTAGCAGGAAACCTTCGCAGATCGCTTGGCGTTGCTCGAGGGCGGCGGCCAGGCTGGCGGCTACGGTTTGGCTGGGGCGATCGGCGATCAGGGCTACTCGTTCGCCGGGTTGGATCGCGAGACAGGTTTCGATGGCGTTGCGGGCGCCGGGGAGTAGCTCTGGTTGAGCTGGGCCAAAATGCATCCAGATATTGTAGAGATTGCTGGCGGGATTTTCCATCGAGAATGGCGGCAGGAGCGGATCGGAGGGTAAAGGCGAAACAATTAACACAGAGGACACGGAGAACGGCAAAGAGAGAGAGCACGGAGACTTCTGGACGAGGAGGGTTTTGTGCCGCGCGCGGAGTTCGAACTGTCCGATTGGTGAACGCACTTCTCGGCGCGTTGGTTCTTTGGGCTCGGTTGGGAAAAGCGGCGGCGCGCCGCCGCACTCCATATTGATCGTGGCGAGGATCGGCGTTTGCACGCGGTCTTTTGCCAGATGCGGTTACGGTCTTGGTTCTACTACGAAGCTGGGGACTTGTCCGCCGCCGGAGGTTACGTTGGCCAGGCCTGTGCTGCTTAGACGGGTTAGGCAGCCGGCCATTTTGCCGCGGAAGAGGTAGGGGGCGAAGTCTACCAGCATGTCGCGCATTTGGATGCCGGTTTCTGTTTGCATCGGGAAGATTTCGCGGCGGATGGCGATGCGTTCCTGGACCACCCAGGCGCTGGTGCGATCGGTGAGTGCGCGCTGGAGCGCAGCGTCCCATTGAGCTTCGTTATTTTCCCAGCCTAATTGCACGCCGGTGCCGCCGTATTCGTCATTGGGCTTGAGGACAAAATTTTCGCGATTTTTACGGACGTATTCGAGGAGTCCGAAGGATTCGCCGTTGCGGGTGGTTTTGGTGTCGGCTAGGAGGCGCGTCCAGGGGATGTGGCGGCGGATTAGTTCACGCTCGGATTGGTTGAAGAGCGCGGAGTTTTGCTCGTCGGTTAGGACGGCGAAGAAGGATTTTTTGTGCGGGATTTTGCAGGTGAGGGCGTTGGCTACGCAGACGGTGCCGGATTTGTAGGCTTCGACTAGCGCGGCACATTCTTGGGGTCGCGCGACGATGTCGTTGATCAGGACGCGGCGATAGACGAGGTCCACGCGCTGACCGTTGGCTGTGAGCTTGCCGCTTTTCCAAACCAGGTCGCGGGGATCGGCCAGGACTGTGGCGACGCCGTCTTTCTGGAAATGCGATTGGATGATTTCGAATTCGCTCCAGGTGGGGACTTCGCGCCAATCCACGATGGCGATTACTGGCGGCGAGGCGGAGCCGCCCCATTCGCGATAGCTGGCGAGGAGAGCGGCTAAGAGCTGCTTCATCAACGGATATTTGCGGACGGTGTAGCGTTGCGAGAATCGCTCCATGACCGGGAGCGTGAGGAAGACGTCGGCGAGAGTTTCGGCGTAGCCGGGGCCGGCGGGAGATTCGGCGTTGTATTCGGCGAATTGCAGGGAGTTGGGGAGGAGGAAGGCGTCGAGGCGCGATGCGGTGCTGGAGGTGGCGTAGCGCGGATTGATGCGGGCGAGGCGTTCTTCTTCAGGGCTGAGCGCGGATTGGGCTAGGAGGCGCGGGTCGGCGAGAGATTGTTTTACTACTCGCTCGCCGAGGACGGCGATGGATTCGGCGACGGCGCGGACGCGTTGTTCATCTTCGGCGGTGAGGAAAAACGGGCGGAGAAACGGGCAGTGGATGCGATCGCCGAAAACGAGACGCTGGGCGCGCATGCGCGCGTTCAATTCATTGGAGAAGGCGGGGGCGAGCTCGACATCCGGGCGCAGAAGGCCGTGCCAGACTTCGGCTGGCGTGGGCGCGGGCTGCGCTTGCGGAGATTGCGAGGCGGTGGCGGGGCCGTTCATGCAATTGTCGCTCCGGCGATTTTCTTGGCGGGGCCTCCGGTGAAGCCCGCGGCGGCGCCGATGCCTAACATTTCTTCCCAGCGCGGCCAAGGGTAAGAGGGATCGCCGCGGAGCGCGCGGTCAATTACGAGGTGGGCCATGCGATCCACTACATGCGTGAAATAAAATTCGGTGATGCGGTCGCGTTCGAAATCGGGCGCGGGGTTGAGGAAGTCAATGGCGTAGGGGATGCCGTCTTTAATGGCGAATTCGATGGTGTTCATTTCGTACCCGAGGGCTTGATTGATGGTTTGCGCGTCGAGGACTACGCGGGCGCCTAGTTCGGCGGAGAGGTAATTGTGTTCGACGAGATAGCGGCGCTCTTTGGGATCGTACACGACGGGGAGGATGTCCATTTTGCCGAAGGTGAAGCAGCGGACGTATTGCGTGAAATCAATATTTTCCTGGAGGGTCATGCAGTAGGGGCCGGTGCCGTCGTAGGCGGCTAGTAGCTCTTCGCGATTGTGGACTTTGTAGACGTGTTTCCAGCCGCCGCCGGAATAGGGCTTCAGGAAGGCGGGGCGGCCTACGTAATCGAGCAGTGCGTCCCAATCAATGGGGTAGGTTAGATTGCGGAGGGATTCGGAATTGATGTCCACGTCGGGGGGATAGGATTTTTGCGGGAGGAGGATTGTTTTAGGGATGGCGACGCCTAGTTTTGCGGCGACCGAGTAGTTGAAAAATTTGTCGTCGGCGGTCCACCAGAAAGGGTTGTTGATTACGTAGGTGCCTTGGAGGACGGCGTGTTTCAGGTAGGCGCGATAGTAGTCAACCTCGTGGGAGATGCGGTCGACGATTACTTTGTATTCGGCGGGTTCGTTCATTTTGGTGCCGGCTAGTTTTACGAAGTCGGCGGAGATGTTGTGTTTTTTTCCTAGTTCGTTGACTTTGGCGATGAAGGCCGGGGGGAAGCTGTATTCGCGGCCGCAGAGGATGCCGATTTTCATGGTTGCGAGTCCTTTCGCATGATCTCGACAAATCGTCGTTTGTTGCCGTCCGAACGATGGCGCACTGAAGTGCGCCGCTACAAAGACAAAAACGTAAGACCGAAGCGCGGGCTGAATAACTGCCACTGCAAAGAGCCGGCGGGACGCCGGCGCCACGGAATCGTGCCATGTTTGACGCGGGCGGGTCTGAAACCCGCCCCTACACATCGCGTCACACGATCGTTCGCTGCAACGGACGATCAGTGTCGCAGCAGAGATGGCGCACTGAAGTGCGCCGCTACAAAATCGACTGCAAAATCTAAGTCAAAAGCAAATCGCCAATCAGGAGATTGGCGTTCCCAGGCACTGCGCTACTACGACTGCGGCGCTCCGGCGGCGGAATTGGCTTGCAGCGGGATGCCGCTGCGGGTTTCGTTGACTATGTGCTTTACCACCGCATGCAGGTCGCCGGTTTGTTTGTAGACGTTTAATTGGCGCTCGGCGCTGGTGCCTTCTCTGAAAATTGTGTGGATGGGGGCCAGGGCTTCGCGGCTGCCTAGTTCGTCCAGGACGTCGTCGATGAATTCGAGAAGTTCTTCGGCCAGGACGTTCATGGGGACTTCGGCTTGCTTGCCGAAGTCTATTAGTTTGCCTTCGATGCCCCAGCGGGCGGCGCGCCATTTATTTTCTTCGATTAGGGCGCGGTGATACATGCGGAAACCCATATTGGCGGTGTAGAGGCGATGGAGCTTGACGACGATGGCTTGAGTTAGCGCGGCGATGGCGATGGCTTCGTCCACGCGAGTGACTACGTCGAAGATGCGGAATTCCAGAGTGCCAAAGGTGGGGTGCGGGCGAACGTCCCACCAGATTTTTTTGGCGTTGTCTATGCAGTGCAGGCGGACTAGCAGTTCTACGTAATCTTCGTATTGATTCCAGGAATTCAGGTGGTCGGGGATGCCGGTGCGCGGGAAGCGGCGAAAGACCGTGGTGCGGAAAGATTTCAGGCCGGTGTCGCGGCCCATCCAGAAGGGCGAGCTGGTGGAAAGCGCGAGAAGATGCGGGAGGAAATAGCGCGCCATGTTCATCAGGTCGATCATGGTGGTGCGATCGGGGACGGCTACGTGCACGTGCATGCCGAAGATCAGCAGGCTGCGGGCGAGTTGGCCCATTTCCTCGACGATGTTTTGATAGCGTTCGCCGGGGGAAATGACTTGATCAATCCACGAAGAAAAGGGGTGCGTGCCGGCGGCGGCGACTTGCAGGCCGCGGCTTTCTGCGGCGCGGACTAGTTCGCCGCGGGTGCGGCGCATGTCGGCGTCCAGTTCGGCGACGTTGGCGCAGATTTTCGTGCCGATTTCGATGATGGATTGGTGCATCTCGGCTTTGACTTGTTCGCCGAGGCCGGGAGAGCTGGCTTCCATTAGTTCGCTGACGTGGGAGCGGAGTTCTCCCGAGGCAGGGTCAACGATCTGGAATTCTTCTTCGACACCTATGGTGAACCGGTGACTCATCGAGGCCCTTTCCGGTCCGGAGCGCGGGGGCGCCGAGGGGTATTCTACATCGGGATGGCGGAATCGCGGCAAGGGTGGTGAAAGATATTGGCGGCGAAGGCAAAGCGATTCACCGCAGAGACGCAGAGGACGCAGAGAAAGGCAAAGGACAGGCGAAAAACTTAACACAGAGTGCACAGAGGAGTGCGGAGGACACGGAGACGTTTGGGCTCGGCTAGTTTTGCGCTCTCGCAGCGTTCACACCTAAGAGAGATCCCTCGCTGCGCTCGGGATGACAACCAGTCGGCGGCATTGGATCGAGGGGCGGGTCTGAGACCCGCCCCTACGAATGCCAAAGCCACACCCAAATCAAAAGAGCCGGCGAGACGCCTGCCTACCGGCAGGCAGGCCGGCGCTATTGCGGGCAGGAGGCGCCGTTTTTTACCCATTCGCGGACTGCGTTGGCGAATTCCGGGCGGGTTAGCGGGGGCAGGGCGCGGCCATCGCCTGGATTCCAGGCCCAGCCAACCAGGTCATCGGAGGAGACGTGGGTGATGATTTGGGCTAGGGTGCGGCCGCCGTTTTGGGCGGGGTCTTTTAGTTGGCGGCAGAATTGGCCGGGAGTTTCGCCTACGATTACCATTTTCATGTTCGCGGGAGGCAGGCCCCATTTCGGATTGCCGGGAGGCATGTTGTCGCCGGGAGTGTTGGTTAGCTGATGGCAGGTGTTGCAGCGCATGCCGTAGAGGCCGTGGCCATCGGGGCCGCGCTTTACGTTTTGAATGTGGACGTGGCTGTCGTCGCCTTGGAGAGGAGCGTCGCCGGAGGGATGGCAATTGCGGCAGCGCGGAGAATTGAAGACGGTCCAGGAGCGGAGGAAGGCGGCTTGCGCGGCTTCCTCATTTGCAGCGACGGGTGCGTCCGCCGCGGCAGACGGTTTTGCGCCGTCATTTTTTACGGCGGATGAAGCGACGGGCGCGGACGACGCAACGGATGCGAAAGCGCGCGCAGTTGGCGGCGTGGTGCTGGGCGCGGATTGTTGCGCTTTGACGGCGGCGCAGGCGAACGCGATCGCCAGAATTGCCAGCGCTGCAGCGACGACGCGGCGTTTATTTTCGGTGCGAAGCTTCGCGGGATGATTGCTGGTGGTCATGTGGTCGGCTTCCTCGCGCTCGATCATGCGGAACGCACATCTTCCGGTTTGATGGGCAGGCGGCGAACGCGCTTGCCGGTGGCGGCGAAAATGGCGTTGGCGACGGCGGGGGCGACGGGCGGAACTCCCGGCTCGCCGACGCCGGTTGGTTTTTCCGTGCTGGGGACGATATAGACTTCGATGGCGGGCGATTCGAACATCCGCACCATCGGGTAATCGTGGAAATTGCGCTGCTGGACGCGGCCTTTATCGAGAGTGATTTCGGTTTTCAGCGCGGCAGTGAGGCCGAAGACGATGCCGCCTTCGATTTGGGCTTTCACCGTGTCGGGATTGACGACGCGGCCACAATCTACTGCGGCGACTACGCGATGTACGTGAACTGTGCCGTCACCATCCACGGAAACTTCGGCGACTTGCGCGACGTAGCTATCGAACGAAAAATGGGTGGCGATGCCGCGCGCGTGTCCGGCGGGATAGGGGCTGCCCCAATTGGCTTTTTGCGCGACTAAATCGAGGACAGCGAGCATGCGCGGCTGATTCGCTAGAAGGGCGCGGCGAAGTTCGTAGGGATCCTTGCCGCCGGCGTGGGCGACTTCGTCGAGAAAAGCTTCCACGGAAAATCCGGTGTGGGAGTGGCCGACCGAGCGCCACCACTGGACCGGGACTTCGTTCTTCGGACTGTGCAGATCCACTTGCAGATTGGGGATGCCGTAAATCATATCGGCGGCGCCTTCGACGGAAGTGGAATCCACGCCATCCTTGATCGCGAAGCTCGCAAACGCGGTGCCGTCCATGATGGATTGGCCGACGATGGTGTGCGTCCAGGCGACGGGATTGCCACTCGCATCGAGGCCAGCGGCGAAGTGGTCGTACCACATGGGGCGATACCAGCCGCCGCGAATATCGTCTTCGCGGGTCCAGACTACTTTTACGGGAGCGTTGGCGGCTTTGGCGACGTGAGCTGCTTCTGTGACGAAATCACTGGCGGGATTGGCGCGGCGGCCAAAGCCTCCGCCGAGGAGCGTGGTGTGCAGAGTGACTTGCTCGGGCTTGAGGCCGGCGACTTGCGCGGCGGCGGCGCGATCGCCGGTTTGAAATTGGGTGCCGCTCCAGACTTCGGCGCGGTCTTCGTGAATATCGACGACAGTATTGAGCGGCTCCATCATGCAGTGGGCGAGATAAGGAACTTCGTATTCGGCGGTGATGGTCTTCGCGGCGCCGGCGAGGGCGGCGGCGGGGTCGCCGACTTTTCGGGCGACTGCGCCGGGAGTGTGCGAGAGCGCGGCAAATTGTTCGCGCATGGCTACGGTGGAAATATTCGCTCCGGGGCCTTCGTCCCACTGGATTTCGAGTTTTTCGCGGCCGAGTTTCGCGGGCCAGAAGCCTTTGGCGAGGACGGCGATGCCGGAGGGGACCTGCACGACGTTGACGACGCCGGGGACGGCTTTCGCTTTCGTGGCATCGAAGCTGACGACTTTGCCGCCGAAGACCGGAGCGCGCTGGACGACGGCGGTCAACATGCCGGGGATGTAAATGTCCAAGCCGAATTGCGCGGTGCCGTTGGTTTTCGAGGGAGTGTCGAGACGACGGACCGGCTTGCCGATTAGCGTGAAATCTTTCGGATCTTTGAGCGGGATGTCGGTGGGCGGAGTGATTTTGGAAGCGGCTTCGGCGAGGCTGCCGTAGGAGGCGCGGCGGTTCGAGGCGGCGTGGACGACGAAACCTTTTTCGGCGTGGCAGGCTTGCGGATCCACGTTCCAGGATTGCGCCGCGGCGGCGATCAACATGATGCGCGCCATCGCGCCCATTTTGCGGAAGCGATCGTATTCGGAGGCGGTGGTGGTGCTGCCGCCGGTCATCATGATGCCGTAGACGGTGTGGTTATAGACGGCCGCGACCGGAGCGGGTGCGACGCGGACGTTGCTCCAATCGGCTTCGAGTTCCTCGTTGATTAGCATGGGGAGCGACGTGTAAATGCCCTGGCCCATTTCGGAGTGATTTGAGATTACGGTGACGATGTCGTCGGGGGCGATGTGGACGAAGGCGTTCAGGGCGATGGGCTTGGCGGAATCGGCAGCGGCGCTCGCCGGAACGAAATTCGGAACGTAAAGGCTGATGATGAGGCCACCGCTGAGCGCGGCGCCTGCTTTCAGAAATTCACGGCGCTTCATTGGAGCGGCGACGGTCACTTGTCACCTCGCTGGGCCTGAATTTCGGCGGCGCGGTGGATTGCACGGCGAATGCGCGGGTAGGTGCCGCAGCGGCAGATGTTGCCGGACATGGCTTCGTCAATGTCGGTGTCGGTGGGTGCGGGATTTTCGCGGAGGAGGATCGCGGCGCTCATGATTTGGCCGGACTGGCAGTAGCCGCACTGCGGGACGTCAATTTCGATCCAGGCTTGCTGGAGCGGGTGCGTGAGATCGGGAGAAATACCTTCGATGGTGGTGACTTTTTTTCCTTGAGCGCGGGAGACTGGGGCGACGCAAGAGCGCACCGCTTCTCCATCAATGTGGACGGTGCAGGCGCCGCAGAGGGCCATGCCGCAGCCGTATTTGGTGCCGGTGAGGTGGAGCGAATCGCGAATGACCCAGAGCAGCGGAGTGGTGGGAGGATCCTCGACGGTAACGGGCTTGCCATTCACGGTGAACGAGATCACGTGGTCTCCTTCCATTTCAGGGCGAGGTGACGTTTTGGATGTGTGAGGGCTTGGGCGCGATGCAGATTTCTGTTTGCTGGGTGGGGATTCATGCGTGCGGGAGGATTATGTGACGAAAATTGGTTTGGGGCAACTTGGAGGGCGGCGAAAGGCTGAATCTACCGCAGAGACGCAGAGAGCGCAGAGAAAGGCAACGGCTGAAGATTTAGCACAGAGGGCACAGAGGGAAGCGGAGGGCACGGAGAGTTCTGGGCCCGGCGGATTTTGTGCCGTGCGCTTTGTGCACACCGAAGAGAGATCCCTCGCTGCGCTCGGGATGACAGCAGCAACCGTGAAGACGCTACAGTTTATTCAAGCCGTCCAGGGCGGCTACTTTGTAGGCTTCGGCGAGGGTGGGGTAATTGAAGACTGTGTCGCGGAAATATTCTATGGTGCCGCCGTAGTAGAGGACGGCCTGGCCGATGTGGATGATTTCGGTGGCGCGCTGGCCGATGACGTGGACGCCGAGAAGTTTGCGGGTATTGCGATCGAAAAGAAGTTTGAGCATGCCGCTTTCGTCGCCGAGCATCATGCTCTTGGCGAGTTCCTTATATTTGGCGAGGCCGACTTCGTACGGAACTTTATTTGCGGTGAGAGTCTCTTCGGTTTGGCCAACCATGGAAATTTCGGGGATGGTGTAAATGCCGAAGGGAAAGAGTTCGGGCATGTGTTCGGAGGGCGCGCCGAACATACGGCAAGCGGCGAGACGGCCCTGTTCCATGGAAGTGCTGGCGAGCGCGGGGAAACCGATGACGTCACCGGCGGCATAAATGTGCGGGACCTCGGTCTGGTATTGGGCGTTGACCGCGATCTTGCCGCGCGGGTCGGGCTGCAATCCGGCGGACTCGAGACGAATCTGATCGCCATTGGCCTGGCGGCCGACGGCGTAGAGGAGCGCGTCCGCCTGAATTTTTTTTCCGCTTTCGAGTTCGGCGAAAACGCGATCGCGCTGCGGGTCGATGCCGACGCGGGTGACTTTTTCGCCGAGGCGAAACATGGTACCCATCTGGCGCAAGTGGTACGCGAGCGCTTCCATGATTTCGCGATCCACAAAATCGAGAAGCGCGGGGCGCTGGTCAATCAGCGTGACTTCGGTGCCGAGGGCGGCGAAGAAGGAAGCGTACTCGAGGCCGACGACGCCGGCGCCGACTACGATGAGTTCGCGCGGAACGCGGTCCATGCCGGCGATGCGATCGGTATCCACGATGCGCTGATCGTCGAAAGGGATTTCGGCATTGCGGGCAGGGCGCGTGCCGCAGGCGACGAGAATGTGTTCGCCGTGGAGTACGACCTTATCGGATTCGCCGTGCACTTCGATGGTATGCGGATCGGCGAACTCCGCGGTGCCCTGGAAAATCTCGACGGTATTGCGGCGGAGCTGGGCGCGAATGACTTCCGTTTCGCGGGCGACGATGCTGCGGACGCGAAAGGAAAGATCCTGAACGGAGAAGTCGTTTTTGCCGCGAAGATTGTCGCCGTAGAAAGTGCGGACGGCATTGCCGGTGAGCTGAAAGATGGCTTCGCGCACGCTTTTGCTGGGGATGGTGCCGGTGTGCACGCAGACGCCGCCCATCATGAGAGTACGGTCCACGACGGCGACGCGCTTGCGGAGTTTCGCGGCGCAGATCGCGCCTTTCTGTCCGGCGGGACCGCTGCCGATTACGATGAGGTCGAAATTGAGGTCAGCCATGCGTTCACCCGATAGTTTGACGGATTTTATTTGAAATTGAAACCGCGCGCCGGTGCGGCTGCCGATGATTTGCTGCCGTAAAAAACCGGCTGCGCACATGGGAACCGATTGCGATTGCAACTGCTGCCGCACGGAAGGGGGAAAGAAGTGCGTCTACAGGGCGATTGTGATGCTACCGATTTACGGGAATGACGACGGTTTCAGGATACTGAAAAGATGGGCGGCGCGCTACGGCGAGCGGGAGAGGTGGTATTCAAGTCGGCACGGTGGCGCGCGTCGCTGGTGCGCGGACTTGTGCGCGATTCGAGAGAGGAAAAACGTGGCGGCCTGAAGTCCGCCTCTGCAACGGCAGGCGCTGCTGGTTATGCGAGGGCGATCATGTCAATTTCGACGCGGAAGTCACGGGGGAGACGGGCTACCTCGACCGTGGTGCGGGCCGGCGGGTTGCTGGGGAAATAGCGCGCGTAGACTTCGTTCATGGCGGCAAAATCGTTCATGTCTTTGAGGAAGACGCCGAGTCGGACGGCGCGGTCGAGGGAGGAGCCGGCGGCTTCTACGATGGCTTTGAGATTCTGGAAGATGCGCTCGGTTTGCTGCGCGGCGTCGCCATCGAGAGCTTTGCCGGTGGCGGGATCGAAGGCGGTCTGGCCGGAGATGAAGATGAAACCGTTGGCTTTGATGGCTTGAGAATAGGGGCCGATGGCTTTGGGACTTTTATCGGTGGTGATTACTTCTCGCACGGCTCCTCCGTGAAGCGGAAATTGTGGGACGGAAAATGGAGAATCGAAATTCGAAAAGTGAAATTCGCAAGGCGGCTTCGTTGGCTCGGATTTGTGGCGAGGTCTAAATCCGCAAAGCGGCGGCGCGCCGCCGCACTCCATATTGCGCTTCCCGGTGACGCGGATCGCTGAGCGGTGATGTTGGGAGAGCGGCTCATTTCTTTTTTCTATTTTCCATTTTCGTATTGGTTGCGGAAATCCTGGGGCAGGCCTTTGTTGTAGAGCCAGGTGCGGAATGGGACGGCTAGATTCTTGCCGGTGGCTTGCTCGAGGGCTGAGCGGATGTCGTCGTAGCCGACATCCTTTCCGCCGAGTAGGGCGACGACTTGAGTTAGTGCGTGGCGCACGTTTGTGGCGCCGCAGGCGTCTTCGAGCGAGATGAAGAAGAGGGCGGCTTTGGCGCGGGCGATGCGGCGCTGCAGGATGGGATCGTAGGGCGTGACGTCTATGATCGGCTTTTCGGGATTGGGAGTGGCGGCTGCTGCTTTGACGGCTTCGTCGTAGTGTTGGAGCAGTTCGAGAATGCGTTTGCGGCGGGCGGATTCGCCGCCTTGGGCTTCGTCCGCGACTACTGTGGCGTACTCGGGGAGACCTTCGCCGAGGCCAACCTGCGCGTTTGCGGCGGGATACATTTGATCGCCGAACCAGCTGTGGGCCAGAGCATGCGTGATTTTTTCGATGAGTTCGTCGCTTTGCCAGCCGAGAGCGAGAGCGCCGGGGCTGACGAGCGCGCCTCCCGGGAAAGGGGCGACGGCTGCGGGGTCTTCGTCGTCACCGTGAGCGCGGAGTTCTGGTGATTCGACTACGTGCGGCTGAACGATATTTTTATCGAGCGGGCCGAACGCGGATTGTAGAGCGGACCAGGCCGCAGCGATGCGTTGCGCGGCAGAGGTGGGATCGTCTTTCAGCGGCTGGAGAGTCCAGAACGAGACGCCGGAAGATTGGCGATCGCGCAGGAAATCCAGGTAGCGGCCGGCGACGACGTAGGGAGAGAGATCGTTCTTGCTCAAATCGAAACGATAGACGACTTCCTTGCCGTCTTTTTTGCGGCCGGCGAGTTTGCCACGGGCTAGAACGAGGAAATTCCCGGGGACGCGGATGGTGTACGACATTTTGGGCGGGCGCGCGGGATAGGGGGCGAGAACGCGCTTGGGCGGCTGAGGCAGAGGAATCCAGCCGCGATGGCCAAGGTGGAAATTATCCGGGCCGAGAGTGATGCGCGAGCCGAGATCGGCGGGCGAGCTGAAGCTGTAGTCAATCGTCAGGTCGCGCTTTTGTTTGCGTTCCCACGGGGGATCGACGGCGATCCGCAGCGCTTCGGGCGATTCCTGGCGGTATTCGTCGGGAAGTTGCGCGGGAGTCACGTCGCGGCCGTCGAGCTGGACGCGCAGATTTTTGCGGCCGTAGAGTTTTTCGTCGGGGAAGATTACATCAATGAAGGAGAGGGTGGTGGTGCCGGAATTGAGCAGCGTGTAGGTGGAGTGGATTTGCAATTCGGGCGTGGCGCCGGTGATGAAGCGGACTTCGCGGGATTCCTTCAGGATTTGGTAGCCCGGGGCTAGCGGGGCGATGCAGCTGGTTGCGCAAATCGTGAGGAGTAGGAGGACGGCTGCGGCTAGCGGGCGCGGCGCGATGCGAGTCAAGATGGGGAGATTTTAGCTGGCGGGGACGGAAAATGGAAAACAGAAAAGAGAAAATCGGATGATTCGGCGGCGAGAAAGAGCTTCAGCGGCTAAAGCCGCTTTCAATAGGCGAACTTTATGTCGTGGCTAAAGCCACGACCCACAAAAATTGGCGCGGTGCGAGCGGTTGAAACACGTTGCGATGCCGCTGGGGACAGAAAATGGAAAAAATGGGGAGGAAGGGCAGGAGTCGCATCGCTATGCGGGGCGGTGGGGGCGGGTCTGAGACCCGCCCCTACAGAGAGCTCTTCTTAAAAGTTGAGTGCGAGCACAGCACAGCGCCGGCGCTACTGAGTCTGTGTCGCGACTCGAGCGCCGGTCTGATTTTTGCGGCGGATCGCGTTCAAACCTGTGTTTCGGCGCTCGCCTTACGTTCCCACTGCCTAAGTGGAGCCTGTCGACTGCTACGCTTTGCGGCGCAGGTTGCGGTAGCGCGTCAAGTTGTAGGCCATCGCGGCCAGCACCCATTCGACGGCGGTGGCTGGCTGCCCGCGGCGGTGGAACTGTCGCATCCCACGCTGTTCTTTCAAAGTTCCGATCACCGGCTCGACCATTCCCTTGCGTTTTTTGTACCAGGCACGACCGCCGGCGCTGCGCAACCTCTGGCGTGAACGCAGCAGCTGCGGATCGCTCACTTTCATTCGTCCCACTCCGCGCGCCCTTTTTCCTGTGTTCAATTCCCGCGCCAAGTTCGGGTCGGGCACGTACGCGGCGATCCCGCGCTCTGCCATCTCTCGCAAATTTTGATTGGAGAAAAATCCGCAGTCAGCCAACACCCGCTGCGGTCGTTCTCCACATTGGCGCTCTACTGCTTCCACCAGCGGGACCAAGGTCTGGTTATCGTTCTTGTTCTGCGTCACCCGCTGCGCCACGATGAAATGGTCCTCGCTCACGACGATCTCCGCCGTATAACCCAGCACGAAACCTCCCCGCTCGCGCAAAAAACGCGCGTCCGTATCGGTGAGCGAGAGCTTCTCCTCGCCACTCTGGCGCAGTTGCTGCAACTGTTCACGCAGCTGCGCGATCTGTTCGCTCCCCACACGCGTTCCCGGTTCGCGATCCGGATCGTCGTCCAGTTCCTGCTGCCAGCGTTTCACTTTCTTGCGCAGCTCCCGCTCCAACTGCTCTCGACGTAACAGTCGGTCGGGCGAGGCCGACCCCTTCACTCGCGTCGAATCGATCGCCACCGTGCCCAGCCGCACCATTCCTGCGCGCCGCAAAAACAGCAGCACCTCGCTAAACATCGCCGTAATCGCGTCGCGATGCCGCCGATGGAATTCGCTCAGCGTCTTGTGGTCCGGCGCAGCTCCGCCCGCCAGGTACCGAAAGCCCAGATCCTCGCGAATACGCTGCTCCAGTTTGCGCGTGGTGCGCACATTCACGCTGAACCCGTACAGCCAGATCTTCAGCATCATCCGCGGATCGTACGGTCGCTGTCCGCCGGCATCCTCCTCGGCCTTCTCGAAAGCGCTCAGGTCGCACGCCTCGACCACTTCGTGCACCACAAAACAAAGATGGTCGGCGCCCAAAACATCCTTTACATGGGCGGGCAACAACTCAGCTTGATCCGGAGAATACGGTTGATAAGTTGGCATGCCCCTTCATGCCAAAGCTTTTTCGCCTTTTCAAGTGCTAGTTGCGACACAGACTCTACTGGGCTGGGAAATGGCGGAGGATTTCGGCGTCGGTGGCGCCGTGGCGGCGTTGGGCGATTATATCTGGGGCGGCGGAGTTGGGGATGCCGCGGCGGACTAGTTCCAGGAGCGTGTTGTTGTTTATGCGGAGATTGCGCATATTGCCTAGGGAGGCGCCGGAGAGGACTGGTTGGTTGGCGGCGTGGCGGCGGGCGACTTCCATGATGATGGCGTCGGAGAGACCTGCGAGGTACATGGCTTGGAGTTCGCCGTAGCCCACGCCCAATTGATCGAGATTGGCGAGGCCGAGAATCATCGGTTCGGGAATGCCTGAGCCGAGCATGGTGGAGATCGCGTCACCGGACGTGAATTGTTCATGGTGGCTGCGGGAAATTTGCAGAAGCTGGATGCAATCGGAATCGGAGAAGCCGGCGTTGCGGACTTTGGCGATTTCGGCGACTTCGGGGGCGGTGATGTGGAGAGATTTTAGTTCTTTGATGGAGTCGTAGCGCATGCCGGCGTTGTCCAGGGGCTTGGTGTCCAGCGGCATCAGGGATTGGCAGGAGGCGAGGGACAACGCGAGGACGATTATGGACGCGCGGGTGGCGGCGTGATGGAGCTGGCGGGCTGGAGCGCGCGCGAACATATTTTTAGAGGATGCTCCCCTGGATTCATTGTATCGAGTGATTTGGGGCTTGGGGCGGCGTGACGCGGAAGGATTAACGGTTGTGGCGCTGCGAAATGCCTTTACCGCAGAGACGCAGAGGACGCAGAGAAAGGCGAAAGACAAAGATTTAACACAGAGGGCACAGAGAAAAGAGGAGGACACGGAGACGGCGAGTCAGCCAAAAGCAGATCGCTGCCGGCGGCGGGCTGGCCTCGCTGCGCTCAGGTTGGCAGCATCGCTTTTTTTGCGTGAGCAATATTGTGAGATCGATTTTGCTGGATGACTTCTGTTGGGTCAATCTTGCGGGATCAGACGTTGTAGACGCGTTCGATGTCGAAGACGCCGGGAATGCGCTTTATGGCGCTTAGGATGCGTTCCAGTTGTTTGCGGTCTTGGACGTCGAGGGCTACGTCGATGCGTGCGCGGAGGTCTTGGCCGCCGCTTTCGAAGGTACGGATGTTGGCGCCGTTGTCGCTGATTACGGCGGTGATGTTGGCCAGCATGCCGGGACGATCTTCGGTGAGGATGCGCAGGCGGACGGGGAAAGTGGCCTGGGTTTGTCCGGCCCATTCAACGGCGATGCGGCGTTCGGCGTCGTAGAGGAGATTCTGGACGTTGGGACAATTTTTGCCGTGGACAGCGATGCCGCGGCCGCGAGTGACGTAGCCGACGACGTCGTCACCGGGGATGGGATTGCAGCATTTCGAGCGGTAGACCATCAGGTCGTCGTGGCCGCGGACGAGGATGGAGCCGTCGTTCATGCCGAGCATGCGCTTGACGGTGTCGGTGATTTTCGGCTTTTCGTCGGTGGGCTCGGAGAGCGGCTGGCCGGAAGCTTTGGCTAGCACCTGGCGCGCGGACCATTTGCCGTAGCCGAGGTCGGCGTGGAGATCGTCAATGCGGCCACAGCCGTATTCGGAAGCGACGCGTTGCCAATCCTCGTTCGAGATTTTCTTCAGAGTAATGCCGGCCTGACGCGCTTCTTTTTCGAGGAGGCGTTTGCCGACGTCCGTGGCTTGTTCGCGTTCGTGGAGATTAATCCACTGGCGGATTTTGCTGCGAGCGCGGGAGGTGTGGACGAAAGAAAGCCAGTCACGGGAAGGTTCATGGCCTTTCTGGGTGATGATTTCGATGACGTCACCATTAGCCACCGCGTGGCGCAGCGGAACGATTGCACCGTTTACTTTCGCGCCGGTACATTGGTGGCCGACTTCGGTGTGGACGGCGTACGCGAAATCAATGGCGGTGGCGCCGCGCGGAAGGACGACGACTCGGCCCTTGGGCGTGAAGGTGTAAACCTCTTCGGGGTAGAGATCCACGCGCAGGGTGGAAAGGAATTCGCTGGGTTCCTGCATTTCCTGCACCCACTCGATCAGCTGACGCATCCAGACGATGCGTTGATCGTCGGCGGAGCTGGCAAGTTCGGTGCGGCCGTCCTTGTATTTCCAGTGAGCGGCGACGCCTTGTTCGGCGATGCGGTGCATGTCCTGCGTGCGGATTTGAACTTCGAAGGCCTGGCCGGCGTGAATCACGGTGGTGTGCAGGGACTGATAGAGGTTGGGGCGCGGCATGGCGATGTAATCCTTGAAGCGGCCGGGGACCGGCGGCCAAATCTGGTGGATGACGCCGAGAGTGGCGTAACAATTTTTTACTGTGTCGGTGATGACGCGGACGGCGAGAAGGTCGTAGACCTGATCAATGGTGCGCTGGGCTTTCTGACTCTTGAGGTGCAGCGAGTAGAGGCGCTTGACGCGGGCCTGGACTTCGGCAGGAATGCCGGTTTCGACCATTTTGTCGCGGATGGAATCCTGAACTTCGTTGAGAAATTTATCGAAAACTTTCTGTTTGTTGGCTAACTTTTTCTGGAGTTCGAGAAAGGAGCTGGATTCGAGGTAGCGGAAGGAAAGATCTTCAAGTTCGCCGCGAATCAAGCCCATGCCTAGGCGGTTGGCGACGGGGGCGTAAATGTCCAGAGTTTCGCGGGCGATGCGCTGCTGGCGCTCGGGATCGAGAAAATTGAGCGTGCGCATATTGTGCAGGCGGTCGGCAAGTTTGACGACGACGACGCGGACGTCATTGACCATGGCAAGCAGCATCTTGCGGACGTTTTCGGCCTGGCGGGTTTCGGGGGCGAGCAGATCGAGGCGGCTGATCTTGGTGGCGCCTTCAACAAGGCGGGCGACATCGGCGCCGAATTGGTCGGTGATGGTGGCGAGAGGAATTTTGGTGTCTTCGACGACATCGTGGAGCAAAGCGGCGCATAGCGAGGTGACGTCGAGCTTCATGTCCGCGAGGATGTGGGCGACTTCGACGGGATGCGAGAGGAACGGTTCGCCGGAAAGGCGCGTTTGCGTTTTGTGTTGTTCGGCGGCGAAATCGTAGGCGCGGCGGAGAAGTTCGAGGTCGTCGCCGGGACGGCTGCGGCGGACTTTGTCGATTAATTCGACAAAGCGTAAATCCACTGCGCGACGAGCTGCTTGGGTGATGGCGGGCTTACCCGCGGATTCCATGAATAATTCTATCGCAATTTGGGCGGATGAGGCAGGGGCTCAACCGCAAAGGCTGGCGCATTGAAGTGCGCCGCTACAAATTCAACTGCAACTACAAAAACGTTGCTGCTGGCGTTTGGGTGGAGGTGGCGGCTGGAGCGGCGAGGCAAGCCTCGCCTTGCAACAAGCGGGATCCCTTCGTTCCTCAGGATAAACAAGCTCCCGCACTCCCAGATGGGTGCTTGCCTGCGCTGAAATTACGACTGACGTTGTGTCCGCGGAGCTATTTGGATTTTTCTACTGGATAGCCTTTGGCGATCCAGTCGGTATTGAAATCGTTGGGAAGGATCAGAACGCGGAGATGGGTGAATCCCATGTAGCGCAGGGCCAGGAAGGCTGGACGGATATTGGGGCAGTGCGCGAGGGGGCAGCAGCCGCAGTAGAGGACGATATTGGCATTGCGCGGAATTGGCTTGGCCCAGTCTTTCAGATTGTCGAGACCTTGTGCGGTGGAGCCCGCGCCGTGGAAGGATGCGCCGGGAATGTGCGCGCCTTCGTAGAGAGCGTGGAAGCCGACGCAGACGGTCGTGGGCTTGGCGTCGGTTGTTGCAGCAGAAAGCTCTTTTGCGAAGTCGGCGGGTTGGAGGGTTTGCGCGGCGGTCCAGGGATCGGCGGAATTATCGGCGCGCGCGCGATTGAGGTGGAGAGACCAGGCGGAGAAGAGAGCTGCGAGTGCGGCGGCGCAGCAGAGCAGAAAGAGCAATTTGCGGATTGGCGACATTTCGTTTGAGGCCATTGGTGGATTTTAGTTCATATGAGAGTGCGGCGCGGGTGATTTTTTTGGGCGCGGAGATTTTTTTTCGCCAAGCGCGAGGAGGGCTTAGCGACGCCATCCGGGACACAAAAAAAGGGCGGGTCTTAGACCCGCCCCTACGAAAACCTCTCATTACGATTCGATTCTGATGCGTTCGGCGATGCGCCGCTACGACGACGGTTGCGGATTTTGCAGCTTTTGCTGCTTGATGGCCTTGACCTTTTCCACCAGATCGTCGGCCAGCTTGGTGTCGGCGTCGCGGGCGGCGGGATCGGTTTCCATATCGGCTTTCTGGCGATAGAGGAGGTTCAAGTAGGCCATGGCGTCGTCGTAATCGGGACGCAATTGGATCGCTTTGTTCAGATCGTCGATGCCCTCCTGAACGACGGGGCCGTATTTGTCCTTGAATTGAGTGGCCAGAGCGGGCGGCATGGGATCCGCATCGCGAATGGATTTCTTGGCGGTCTTGTTGTAATCCTCGCGCATATCGCGATTGCCGCGGAAGGCCAGCGACCAATCAATGACGCCGATCCAGTAATAAGGCTCGGGATCCTGCGGGCGCAACTGGATGTGCTTTTCGTGGTAGGTCTTGGATTCCTCGAATTTCTTGGGGTCGAAGGGCGTGCCACCCATGTTGTAAAGAATGGAGCCGAGCCCGTCAATCGCGGAAAGATTGTCGGGATCGGAGGCCAGAATGTCCTTAAACTCCTGGGCGGCCTGATCGCCATTGCGAGTATTCTCGTCGGAGGGAGCGCCGGGAATATACTGGGCAGAATAGGCGGTGGCGAGATACAGCCGCGCATTGGTCAGCTTGGGGTCGAGCTCCTTGGCCTCCTTAAAATCCTCGATGGCCTGATCGGTCTGACCGTTCTTGTAGGCGTTGACGCCCTTATTGAGCTTGTCGCGGGCCTTAAGCTTGTCACAGCCGACGCCTGCGGCGAGTGAGGCGACCACCACGGCCAGAAGAATACGTGTGTGAGGCTTCCGCTGCATTCCTTGCTCTCCTTGATGTAAGCGAATCGCGGGCCGAGGAAATCGGGCTACTGGCCGGCTTCGATCTTCGCGGTGATGAGGCCGACGTTGTCAATGCCGGCGCCGCGCATGATGTCAATGGCGCGAGCGACGTTGGCGAATTCGACGTTGTCATCGCCTTTGACGAAAGCCACTTTTTCGGCGCGCTGCTTGAAGATGTCTTCCAGGCGAGGACCCAGGTCGTCCCACGAGATGGAATCCTGGTTGATCATCACTTTGCCGTCGGCGGTAACCTGCACGACGATAGTTTTGTCCAACAGCTCTTTATTTTCCTGCTGATTGGGCGGAGTGGGCTGCGGTACGAGCGCGTCAAGCCCCTGCGGAGTGGTTGGCGTGATGACCATGAAGATGATGATCAGCACGAGCAACACGTCAATCAGAGGGACGATGTTCGGCTCGGACATCGAACCTTTACTGCCACCAACTGCCATTCCCATGGGAAGACTCCTTTACTTATTATTGCCAGCGCCGCGCGAATTGCCGAGACCCGCGAAATTAATCGGCGGGAGGAGGCGGAGGCGCGGTGGTATTGCTCTTGGTGCGAATTTTTTCCGTGAGCAGGCCGAGCTTATCCACGCCGGCGGAGCGGACTTCGTCAACGGCCTTGACGACATCGCCATATTTCGCGCGCGCGTCGGAGCGCACGAAAACGGTTTTGTCGAGGCGATTGGCGATGAGGTCCTTGACCTTGGTGGTGATCTCGTCGAGCGACACCTGAGTGCTGCCAAGGTACATTTTGCCGTCGCGGGTGACGGCCAGAATGATGGCGTCGTCCTTATCGGCATCCTGCATGTCCTGGGCGTTATTGACCTTGGCCATATCCACGGAGACGCCCTTCTGCAACATAGGCGTGACCACCATGAAGATGATGAGCAACACCAGCATGATGTCCGCCATGGGGATGACGTTGGGGGCGGCCATTACCGGTGGTGCTTTCGGCTTGTATGACATGACTTACTTCTTTCCGCCGCGACGGGTGATGAAATAGTTGATCAACTCCATCGAGGAGTTGTCCATCTCGACGTCGAAGGCTTCGACTTTGTTGGTGAAATAGTTGAAGGTCCACACGGCCGGGACGGCGACGAGCAAGCCGAGCGCGGTGGTGACCAAGGCTTCCGCGATACCGCCAGCGACGGCCGACAGACCGGTGGCTTTCGAAGCGGAAATGCCTTTGAACGCATTGATGATGCCCATCACGGTGCCGAACAGACCAACGAACGGCGCCGTGGAGCCGATGGTAGCGAGACCGGAGAGGCCGCGCTTCATTTCGGCGTGAACGATGGCGACGGAGCGTTCGAGGCCGCGCTTGGCAGCTTCGATCACTTCTTCATCGCCGACCTGCGCCGAGGCTGCCTGGAACTCCGAGAGGCCCGTGGCGACGACCTTGGCGATGTGGCTCTTCTTGTTGCGCTCGGCGATGGAGATGGCTTCGTCGAGCTTGTTGTCTTTCAGGGCGCCGGCGACCTGCTGCACGAAAATGCGGGACTGCTTGCGAGCCGCGCTGTACATGAGGGCGCGGTCAATCATGATGCCCACCGACCAGGCGGACATCGTGAAAAGAATGAGGACCACGACCTTAGCGGGCACGCCCATGTTGTGCCACATGCTGACTAAGTCCCAACCGACCTCGCCGCCACCCGCCTGCTGCTGAAACATCACCACACCGGCCAAAAGTAAATTCGAAAACATTAGTTTGCTCCTCCGTTCCTGCGAAACGATCACGGCAGCGATATTCTGCCGGTCGGATTTTATTTCGAATCAGCCCGGGCCCCGCGAGAGACCTGAACCATGCCCTGCATTAACCGCCCAAAGTAAAGACAACCGAAATTGTGGTATCCACTTCCACCGGTTCGCCGTTGAGCAAGGTGGGGTTGTAGCGCCACTGCCGCACAGCGTCCATGGCATTCCTCATCAGCAAGGGCGGGCCAGAAACGTAGGTGAGTTCCTGGATGGTGCCGTCCTTGGCGATAATCGCGTGAAGTATGACGGTGCCGGAAATATGGGCCGTCTTGGCGATGGTCGGATAAATCGGAGTGACCTGGCGAATCAGCTTCGCGGCCGCCACGTTGCCGCCAACGCGAATACGCGAGGGACTCGCCTTCGGCGGAGGGGGCAGAGCCGAGCCGGTGCCACCGATGATGCCGCCAAGTACGCCGCCCGCCTGACCGCCGGGAATGCCACCCGGGACGCCACCGACGACGCCGACCGCGCCGACGTCTGGCGGCATTTCCTCTTCCTTAATCATTTCGACTTTCTTGGGAATGACGGTGGGCGCCATCATCTGTCCATTGTGAATCAGGCGCGCCACAGGCTTCACGATTTTGGGCGCAGCCGCGGCCGGCGGCGGAGGAGGGGGCGGCGGCGGCGGAGGCACCAGGAAAGTCGTCAGCATTCCTTTGGGCAGAGCTTCCGTATAGATGAGCGGAATCAAAATCAAGATGCCTAGAAGACCGGCCTGAATCAAGGCCGAGAGCACCACGGTCCACGGCTTATTGGTCCTCTTCGGATTCGCGCTGGAGACAACGAGATCGTCAAACATGGCGCCTACCTCCTTGCAGCTGCCGGGACGCGCTTATCGGCTGCGGATCCGACGCGAACGGCAGTTCCCTGACCCCGATATTTATTCCACAACACAACGATGGGCGCTGCAATACCGAAACTGGAGTATGTACCTACCACAACTCCCACCACCATAGCAAAAGAGAACGCACGGAGGACTTCCCCACCCATGAGGAAGAGTACCAGAACCGTGAGGAAAGTCAGCCCGCTGGTAAGAATGGTACGAGAGAGGGTTTGGTTAATGGCTTTATTCACGACGTCTGGAAACGATTCTCGGCGCATGATGCGCAGGTCTTCACGAACGCGATCGAAGATGACGATGGTGTCGTTCATGGAATAGCCGACGAGCGTGAGCAAGGCCGCGATCACCGTGAGTGAAATTTCGAAATGAAACAACGAGAAAAAGCCCAGGGTAATGAGCACGTCGTGGAAAACGGCGATGACGGCGGCGGCTCCGTACACCCACTCAAATCGGAAGGCAATATATACCAGCATGCCCGCCAAAGCATAGAGGGTGGCGAGGATCGCCTGGCGGCGCAATTGCGCGCCCACGGTGGGGCCGACGATTTCGACGTTGCGGATGGTGAACTGGCCGAGGACGAAACCGTTTTTAAGCGAAGAGAGCACCGCGGGAGTGGCGCCGTCCACATTTTTCAGATCGTCAAAATTGGTGAGGATGCCGCCGTGATCGCGGTCGCGGGCATCGAGGAGGCGCTGGGCCAACTCATTGTAGCGATCACCCGCGTTGGCGCCGAGGACGAGCGGATCCTTTTGCGTGAGGTACGCGGCGAGCGCGTCTTTGGTGACAGAATTGAAATCAATTTTTCCGGCGGAGTCCGCGGTGCCGAACGTCTTGTGCAGCACGTCGAGGATCGCCTGCTTGTTGGAATCGAGCGAGGATTCATCCTGGCCTTTGCGCGCGAGGCCGATGACTACGTCGTTCTGCGAGCCGGAATTCAGCACGGTGTCGCTGATGGACTGAATGGAGCTATCGGCGAGGCCGGCAGAGGCGAGGCCTTTGCGGATTTGATTCACCGGGGCGGGACCAGCGAAGCGAACATAAACCAAAGTGCCGCCGCGGAAATCGATGCCGTAGTCGAGGCCGCCGTGCTTGAGGATGGAGGCCCAGCCGACGGCTAAAAGGATGAGGGATAAGGTGACGAAGTATTTCGCCTTCCCCATCCAGTCAACGTTAACGCTCTTGAAAAATTCCATTCAGATACCTATCCGCCTTTATTTGACACCGCTTGTCGCGGGTTTGTTCCCCGTGGCGCGGCGGGCACGGCATGCCGTGGCCCCGCGAACTGCGGGCGGGTCCCGCACAGAGACGCGGGACGCGAACTGCGCGTCTGAGACCCGCCCCTACGACAGCCTCTCGTGACTTTCCGCCACTTAACGCCTTTACAGTTGCGCCCTTACGAAAAAGACTAAAAACCTAAGAGCCGGCGAGACGCCGGCGCTACTCGACCTAAATACTTAGTTCGGCCTGGCGATCCATGCGCGAAAGGTGCCAATCGAAAATGGCGCGCGATACGTAAATGGAAGTGAACAGGTTGGCCAGTAAGCCGATGACCAAGGTAACGGCGAAACCACGAACGGGACCAGTGCCGAAAAGAAACAAGAAAACAGCTGACACGATGGTGGTGACGTGCGTGTCAATGATCGTAAGAAACGCGTGACCGAAACCCGCATCCACGGCGGAAGCCGGAGCTTTGCCGTTGCGCAATTCCTCACGAATGCGTTCAAAAACGAGAACGTTGGAGTCCACGCCCATGCCGATGGTTAAGATGACGCCGGCGATGCCCGGCAGCGTGAGAACGGCGCCCGCGTAAGCCATGAAGGCGATGAGGATCACCAAGTTCAGAAAAAGCGCCACAACTGCATTGACACCGCTGAGGCGATAATAGATCACGAGAAAAATCATCACGACGACGATGCTGCCGATGGAAGCGCGCACGCCTTCGCGGATGGAGTCAGCGCCGAGCGACGGGCCGACGGTGCGTTCCTCGAGATACTTGATGGAAGCAGGCAGAGCGCCGGCGCGCAACACGAGCGCGAGGTCCTGCGCGGAATCCTGGCTGAAATTTCCGGTGATTTCGCCGGTGTCGTCAATGCGGCCCTGAATGGTGGGGGCGGAATAGACTTTGTGGTCGAGGACGATGGCCATGCGATGGCCGATGTTGGCTTCGGTGAACGGGCCGAAACGCGCGGCCGCAGCGCTCGAGAGATGGAATTGAACTTCATACTGGCCGGGATTCTGCGTGCTGGGGGCCGGGCTGGCGCCTCGCAAATCGGTGCCGCTAACGATCGGCGCGCGATCGAGAATGTAGTAGACCTGCTGGGTGTCCGGACCGGTTTGCGAATCCGATTTGCCCGGAACGATGATGGTGCCTTCGGGAAGCACGCCACCTTTGGCGGCGAGCGCGGCTGCTTCGGAGGGATACGTCTGATCGTCTGCGACGCGGTTCAGAGTTAACTGGCCACCGGCTTGAATGACGGCCTTGGCGCGGGTGGGATCGCCTTCGCCAGGAAGCTGCACGAGAATTTCGTTGTCGCCACGGCCGGTGAAGGCGATGGTCGGCTCGGTGAGACCGAGGGCGTTGATGCGGCGCGTGATGGTTTCAAGAGCCTGGTCCATGGTGTCGCGGCGAACGTCGGCGACGACGGAAGGCTTCAGAGTGAGCAGGTAACCGTTGGTGACTCCGGCGGCGGGAGTCATGGCCCATTCGGAAAATTGATTATTGACGAGGTCGCTGAAAGAACTGGAAGTGGAGGGATCCACGTTGTCCACTTCGATGTGGGTGTCGTCAATGCGGCGAATATTGCCGACGACTATATTTTTTTCGTGGACCTGACGGGTGAGTTCATCCACGGCCTGATCGCAGCGCTGGCCGATGGCTTCTTCGACCTGCACTTGCAAAACGAGGTGGCTGCCGCCTTTGAGGTCGAGGCCGAGCTTGATGCGGTCCGCGATATTTTCTTTCACCTGCGCCCAGGACGTGGGGAACTGCGGCAGGCCGAACAGTCCGTAGATGCAAATCAATATGACGATGAGGATGAGTATGAATTTCCATCTGAGCTGGGGATTCATGCGGGCTGCCTAACTCTCCTTCGGCGGTTCGGACTGCAGGCCAGCGATGGCGCTGCGAGATATTTTGATTTTCACTTGATCGGCAATGCGCAATTGGACAGTGTCGTCTTCCAGGCCGACGATGGTGCCGTAAACTCCGCCGTTGGTGATGACCTTGTCGCCATTTTTCAGGGCCTTGAGCATTTCGTTGACTTTTTTCTGGCGGCGCTGCGCGGGCAGGATCATCAGAAAATAAAAGATTACCATGATCAAAATCAGCGGGAGAAATAGCGCGATGCCGCCGGGCTGCGATTGCAGGGCGAACGCTACGCTTGAAAAAGTCAGACAGCCAATGATCACGATGATTGCGCCTTTTTCTTCCGCGCCGCTCACGCGGCGTGGGAGAGTGAACCATCCTACGCTGCTCGCGCAGCTTCGGACGGCGGGTTCCGCCAGGACGGACAAGCCAGCCAGGGACGACGGGCCGAAAGCTCGTGCGCCGAAGATGCTGCTCCGCCCGCGACCGCGCCCAACACCTGCTTGGGTTGTCTTATTTCAGACGAGCCTGAAGGTCAGAGCGGAACTTTTCGAGCTTCCCAAAACGGATAGCCTCGCGAATTTCGCGCATTATGTCAAGGTAAAAGTAAATGTTGTGGTGGGTGTTCAGGATGGTGGCGAGGAATTCTCCGGATGCATATAGATGTCGTAGATACGCGCGCGAGTAGCGGCGGCAGACGGCGCAACCGCAGGATTCGTCAATGGGGCGCGAATCGTTCGCATATTTTGCGTTTTTTATGAGCAGGCGGCCCTGCGAAGTGTAGAGACAGCCGTGGCGGGCGCTGCGCGTGGGGAGGACGCAATCCATCATGTCAATGCCGAGCGCGACGTAATCGGGAATTTGTTCGGGTTTGCCGACGCCCATTAAATAGCGCGGGCGATCGGCGGGAAGGCGCGAGGCGGCGGCTTCGGTCATTTCGCAAGTGGTTGCGTGAGGCTCGCCGACGGCGAGGCCGCCGATGGCGTAGCCGGGAAAATCGAGCGCGACGAGAGCGTCAGCATTTTCGCGGCGCAGCGTGGCGTGCGTGCCGCCTTGCACGATGCCGAAAAGCGCCTGGCGCGCGGGATCGCCGTGTTGCGCGAAATAATCGCGCGAGCGGCGCGCCCAATCGAAGGTGCGTGCGGCGGCTTCGCGGGCGCGGGATTCCGTGGAAGGAGCTTCGATGCATTCGTCGAGGACCATGATGACGTCCGCGCCGAGAGCGATTTCGATCTCCAGCGCTTTTTCGGGGGAAAGAAAATGTTCGGAGCCGTCGAGATGCGAGCGGAAGGTGACGCCCTCGTCCGTGACTTTGCGCAATTCGCTGAGGCTGAAAACCTGAAAGCCGCCGGAATCGGTGAGGATAGCGCGAGGCCAGGACATGAATTTGTGGAGGCCGCCCATCTGGCGGATGAGTTCATGGCCGGGGCGGAGGAAGAGGTGGTAGGTGTTCGAGAGCAGGATTTGCACGCCGAGGTCTTCAAGGTCCTGCTGGGTTTGGCCTTTTACGGTGGCGGCGGTGCCGACGGGCATGAAGGCGGGTGTGTCAATGATGCCGTGCGGCGTGGTGAGGCGGCCTAAGCGCGCGCCGGTGGGATCGGTGGCCAGGACTTCGAACTTGAATCCTTCTTGAGGCGACTCCATTCGAACGAGTGTATCAGGAGAACACGGCGGTGACGCCGACCTTGATGGCGATGAACAAAATCCACGGGATGATCACGAGGACGAAAGCCTTGCCGAACGAGAGTTTCTTGGGATTGGTGGCGCTGTAGCCGATTGCGAGCAGGATCAGGGTCCAAATGGCGAAGATATCAATCGAGCCGAGGAGCGAGACGAGCCACTTGGCCGCGTCGTCGGAAAGCAACGCGCCGGGATTGGATGCGACGATGTTTTGTAAATCAACCGTGGAGGCATCTTTCAGAAATAAGATCAGGATGCTGAGGACTCCGTGGACGAGCCAGGGGACCCAGGCGTAGGAAACGATTCCGAGTGAGGTTTTGAAGTCAACTTTCGTTGCGCCACTCAGGTTGAATACCAGCATGAGCACTCCGGCAACGAGGAGCGCCGCAATCGGCGGAATGACTACGCCTTCGACGTAGCCAAACTTGGGCGCAATTTTTATTTGGGTCTCCATGGTGCGCTCACGGTCTTCCGCGGACATGTTTTGCATCCGGGAATTGTTGGCGTCTTGTTTTTCAAAGAAGCTGGGCCATCCGCCGCGTTGGGTGAAAATTGCCACCACCGATATGAAGAAAATGCAGCCGAGAATTACTGGGACGATCCAGGTGGGGCGGCGAACGATGGAGTCGAACGTCGGCTTCGGAGAAAACAGAACGCCGAAGATGCGGCTGAAGGAATTGTCCGAGGTTTGAGGTGCGGCGGGTGCGGGGGTAGCTGAGTCGGCCATTTGGGGTTTCTCCTCTTCGCGGCGATGGTGATGCGGCGTCTCTTTGCTGGTACGGATTGCTTCTTTTGAAAGTTTCAGCCGGTGGGATTCTATCAAGATTTTTTCGAGGGTCGAGCAGATATCCTGCAGCGGCTTGGGCTCTCGGATCGTTCGCAATGGTGTTTACGTTTTAGGCGAGGCAAGCCTCGCCCTGAACCATGGCGGCCCTTCGTTCCTCAGGATAAACAAGCCGTCGCACTCCACGAAATTGCGGATGGCCGATCGTTTGTGGTGCTTTTGACTTTGGACGCGAGGCGCGCCTCGCATGAGAGAAAGCGGCGGCGCGCCGCCGCACTCCATATTGGTTGGCGAACCATTTGCGGCTAGTGGCGGGCCACTTAGCTTTTTTTATTCGGGGATTTGGGGGACGGCGGCCAGGAGCGCTTGCGTGTAGGGGTGATTGGGGGATTGCAGGATTTGGGCGGCTTGGCCTTGTTCCACGATCTGGCCGGCTTGCATTACGGCTACCGTGGTGGCCAGTTGCGCTACTACTGGAAGGCTGTGCGAAATGAGGACTAGCGTTAACGAAAATTCGCGTTGGAGGCGGGCTAGCAGTTCGAGGATTTGGGCGCCGACGGAAACGTCGAGCGCGGAGACTGGCTCATCGGCGATCAGCAGGTCCGGGCGCAAGATCAGAGCGCGGGCTATGCCGATGCGCTGGCGCTGGCCGCCGGAAAATTCGTGGGGGTAGCGCGTGAGGGCTTCCGGGCCGAGGCCGACGGCAGCGAGGATTTCGGCGGCGCGGTTGCGGCGCTCGTTGCGAGAGAGTTGCGGATCGTGGATGGCGAGCGGCTCGCCGACGATCGAGCCTACGCGCATGCGCGGATTCAGCGAAGCGATGGGATCCTGAAAGACCATCTGCATGCCACGGCGCAGCTGGCGCAATTCCCCGCCGTTTGCGCTGAGCCAATTCTTGCCGCGAAAAATAATTTCGCCGGAGTCCGGCTCGATCAGGCGGAGCAGCATTCGGGCGAGAGTGGTCTTGCCGCAGCCGGATTCGCCGACGATGCCAAGAGTTTCGCCACGGGCGAGGGAGAAGCTGACTCCGTCCACGGCGAGCGCGCGGCGAGCGGCCTGCGTGAATGGGCCGGCGGCGAGCGCGTAAGATTTTCGCAAGTTGCGCGTTTCGAGCAGCGTTTCCGCAGGCATCCCTACAATTTCTCGGCGGCGATATTGATGGAGGTGTTGACCATGTAGAGGTCGGGCTGCGCGCCGGGCTGGGTGACGTCCGCGGGCTGAAAACGCGGATGGAAACCGGAGCCGTCGTCCGGGATGGAATCAACCATCAGGCGGCGCGCTTCGATGAACTCGGGATCCGCGGGCTTCCATCCGGCGACGTGCATCCAGTGATCGAAGGTGCGCGGATGTTCGCGATATTCGGTGGCGGCGATGCGCAGTCCGGCGGCGCCGAACATTTCCGCGAATTCGGGATGAGTGAGCGAACGCGAGTGGGAATGATCGCGAATGTATTCAAGACGGTGATTCAGTGCGCGAATTTTGGGATCTTCGGGGACGACGATATCAATCACGCCGAGGCGGCCACCGCGTTTTACGACGCGGGCCATTTCGCGGATGACGCGGGCGGGATCGGAAATGTGGTGGAGGCTGTAGCTGGTGACGGCGAGGTCGAGCGAGGCATCGGCAAAGGGCAAGGCTTGCGCGTCGCCGAGGGCGAAACCGAATTTTTCGAGCAAGCCTTCCTGGGAGGCTTTGTGGCGCGCGCGGGCGAGAATCGCGGGAGTGAGATCGAGCGCGCAAATCCAGCGGACATGTTTTGCGAAGCGCAGAGCGAGGGTGCCGGGGCCCGCGGCGAGGTCCACGGCGAGATCTCCGGGACCGGCATTGACGAGACGCGCGAGCAGTTCGGCTTCGGCGACGCGTTCCGTGACGGCGTAATCGCCAAAAACCTCGGCGGTTTGGGTGAAGCGGTCGCGGACGCGCGCTTTCAGCTGCTGGTCGCTTATTGGTTCAGGCTGCGTGGGATTGTGGGCCGAGTTCATGGGACGAGAATACACCTCGCGTGATGATTTGTGTTTACGGCGCGCAACGCTGGAACGGCTACGTCGCATTCGGGTAGGCGGTGCGGGCAGCGCGGAGCGAAAGCGCAGCCGGGAGGCAGCGCATCGAGAGACGGAACCGTGCCGGGGATCGGGACTAATTTTTCGCGGGCGAGGCGGGGCGCGGCGCGCAGGAGCGCTTGCGTGTAAGGGTGCGCGGGGGCTTGCAGGACTTCTGAGACTGGACCTTCTTCGACGATGCGTCCGGCATACATGACGGCGACGCGATCGGCGACTTGCGCGACGACTCCGAGATCGTGGGTGATGAAAAGCATTGAGAGCTGGAGGCCGCTGCGCAATTTCGCGAGTAGCTCGAGGATTTTTTTCTGTACGGTGACGTCGAGGGCGGTGGTCGGTTCATCGGCGATTAGGACGCCGGGACCGGCTGCGAGGGCCATGGCGATCATGACGCGTTGACGCAGGCCGCCGGAAAGCTGGTGGGGATATTGGCGCGCGCGGCGCTCGGGGTCGGACAGCGCGGCGCGTTCGATGGAAGCGAGCGCGCGGCGGCGGATTTCGTTTGCGGCGGCGCGTGGCTCGTGCACGCGGATGGCTTCCTCGATTTGCGCGCCGATGCGCAGGACGGGATTGAGCGCGGTCATCGGCTCTTGAAAAATCATGGCGATTTCGCGGCCGCGGACTTCGCGCATTTTTTCGGGGGAGAGGGCGAGGAGATTTTCGCGTGGGCTGTCGCCGTTCGCGCCCGCATTGCGCGGATGCAGCCAGGCTTCGCCTTGACGGCGTCCGCCGTGCGGTTCGAGGCCCATCAGCGCCAGCGACAACATGGTTTTGCCGGAGCCGGATTCGCCGACGACGCCGAGAGTTTCGCTGCGCGCGAGCGTCAAGGAGACGTCGTTCACCGGGCGGACCCAGCCGGATGGGGTGGGAAGCTCGACGGTGAGGTTGCGCACATCGAGGCTTGTTGCCATGGAAACATGATAGCCGCACGGGGATGGTGCGGCGAAAAATTACGCTACCATTTTATATGCTTACACGTCCCTGCCCCCGTTGCCACGGCGCGACTCGATTGGCGGTTAATACTCCGTATTGTCCCAATTGCGGCTGGAACCGTGATGTGGCGCTCACGAATGCGCGTTCGAGCCTCGCTATGTTGCCGGTCGGCGCGGTGATGATGTTCGGCTTCTTTTTTTTGATGATTCATTTCATGCGGGTTCGAAACCCGATGCAAATGGCGATCTTTTGCGCCGTGCCCACGATTGGAATTACGGTGAACTATCTCGTGGCGAAGCGGGCGATGAGCAGGCTGGAGGCGCTGCCTGCGCCGGTGATGCGGGCGGGGGCGACGGAGGCCTTTCGTGCGCCGGGGGCTGATGCTTTTGCGAGCGGCGGCATGAGCGCCAGCGGCGGGCCGGATACTGCCTTCGAACCGAGTGAACAGGATAAAGCGCTGTTGAGAACTTCACGGCCGCGCGAAATACAAATGGCGACACGCGGGAAGTTGAGCGTGACGGCAACGGCGCTGGTGGTTGCGACGTTCGGGACGGCTCTGGGAGTGCATCTTTACGGGGAATGGGCGCGCAGGCTTTCGTTTGCGACTTTTCATGGCAAGGATTGGGGCATGGGCGCGGGCTTTATTTTCCTGCTGCTATTGCCGGTGGGCATGTGGCGTTCGCAGGTGCGGGAATGCGATTTGCTGGAGAACGGCGAGGTCGCGCTGGGAAAAATCGTGCGGCAGTGGAGGAACGATAAGAGTAATTCGTCGGTGGTGTATGAATTCTGCGATTACCAGGGCCAGACGCACCAGGGTACGGGATTCGATTATTCGGGGAAGCTTTACGAGGGGATGAGCGTGCCGGTCTTTTACGATCGCGACAATCCGAAGCGGCAGATTGCGTATTGCGCGACGATGCATGAAATTGTGACGTAAAGGTAGCGGCGTTGCCGTCTAGCGTGGACTCAGCGTTTCGCAACCGGAATGCAGAAGCGCAGCGCGGTGTGAGTCTCGGAAAAGCTGCAGACTTTGTTGTCGGTTAGGCCTGCGGATTTCCCTGCGGTGATTACGTCAATTTCGCGGATGTGGGTTTGGCCTTTGGGGTAGACGACCCAGATCGCGCCGTTTCTGTTGATCGAGCGTGCCAGGGATTTCAGATTCGCCAGATCTTTTAGTGTTTGCGCTGAAAAGAAAATCAGGTCGGCGCCGGCGATGCGTTTTCCGCGCGAGTAACCGGGAGCGCGGGCGGCGAGGCCTTCGAGAAATTCCGCGCTTTCCACACCCAGCACCGCAATTTTTTGTCCCGGCTTCACTCCCAGCTTGTCGATCAACAGACGGTGCGAGTAATCGCGTTCGGGTGGTCGAGGTTTTGAGATCTGCTTCATTGGGACGGTTTCTCGTTGCGCGTGCTAACTGACATTTGGATACATCTTTGCCTAAGAACGATGGCGGCCTGAAGGCCGCCGCTACAAAACCTGACCCCGCTAGCGGCGCGGCTTGCAAACTGAGCCGGGAGGCAAACGGCGCGCATTATACTGCGGTTTACGATGCGTTGAGGTTGGCACATAATGCGCGGGGCTGAGTTGCCGTTGTTGCTATTCGAGCGAGGAGGCGAAGCGCGATGCTTCCGGGCATGAAGGCTGCGTTGAATTTGCATCCGATGTTTGTGCACTTCCCGATCGTCTTGTGGCTCGCGGCGCTGCTTTTTGAGTTGCTGGCGGTGTGGCGCGCGAGCGACGAATTGCAGAGGACGGCGTCACGATTGCTTTATCTGGGCACGCTGGCGGCGATCATCACGGTGATGACCGGACTTGCGGCGCAAAATTCGGTGGCGCCAGGCGCAGCGCAGCGTGCTGTGGGAATTCACGAGACGCTGATGTTGACGGCCACGAGCCTGGCGATCGGGCTGTGCATGTTCGCGTTTTTCACGCGCAAGGATTTCACGGCGAAATTGCGGAAAGTGCTGCTGCTGGGGCTGGTCGTGCTTGCGGTACTGCTGACGATCGGTACCGATCGCGGAGCGCAACTGGTCTACGGCTACGGTTCGGCGGTGAATTGGGCGACGGCGCAGCAGCAAAAATAGGAGTGAGGCCGATGAAAAAGCCGCGGGAAGCGAAGAGGATGAGCGACGAGGCGGTGAAGGAGCGCACGGGGAAGACTTGGTCGGAGTGGTTCAAGATTTTGGACAAGGCGGGCGCGAAGAAGTGGCGGCATCAGGAGATTTCGGCTTATTTGGCCAAGACGCATGAGGTGGGGCCGTGGTGGTGCCAGATGATTGCCGTGCCATACGAGCACGCGCGGGGGATTCGCGAAAAATTTCAGAAGTGCGATGGGGAGTTTGCGGCGTCGGGAAGCCGGACTTTGAATGTGCCGATGACGAAACTCTACGAATCGTGGACGGATGAAAAACTGCGGCGGCGCTGGCTGCCGGGCGTGCAACTCGAAATCACTACGGCGACGCCGAACAAATCGTTGCGCGCCAAGTGGGATGGCGGGGCTAGCCGGTTAAGCGTGAATTTTTACGCCAAGGGCGCGGGAAAGAGCCAGGCGGCCGTGGATCACATGAAACTTTCGAGTTCGAAAGAATGCGCGAAGATGAAGGCGTATTGGTTTGAGGCGTTGAACCGGCTGCAGGAAGCTCTGGAGAATTGATTGCTGCGGTTGCAATTGCGGGGGCGGGTCCCGCTAAATCATGCGGGACGCGAACCGCGCGTCTGAGACCCGCCCCTACGCGCGAGTTTGTAGGTTAATTACAAGCGGCAACCGGCAGCCTGGCAAGTGTGCAATTTCGAGCAATCGGAGTAGGATAGCCATCAAGAGGACTCAGATGCTGGTAAAGATGGAAGTTTACCAAGCTGGCGACACTTGGTGTGCACGAGGCATCGGCGAAGACATTTTTACGCAAGGACAAACCGCTGACGAGCTGTTTCGGAACATCAAGGAAGCGGTATCGGTTCATTTTGAAAACGGCGACCACACGCCCGACATCGACATTCTGGTTGTATCAGAACTAAAGCTCTCCGATGCCCCGGCTGCCACAGACTAGCGGGCGCGACCTCATCAAACTGATGCAATCGCTGGGCTACGAAATTCTCCGCCAAAAAGGAAGTTACGTACGGCTACGTAAAGTCTCCGCAGTCGGTGAACACAACATTACCGTGCCAGATCACAACGCGCTTGCCAAAGGCACGCTCAACGACATTTTGACGCGCGTCAGCCTGTGGAACAATATTCCTAAACAGGATCTGATCGCGCGTCTTTAGTCGCCGAACCAGTTAGTAATCGTTGGCGGAGCCTTCGAGGAAGGCGCGGAGCTTGCGCGAGCGCGACGGGTGGCGCAGCTTGCGCAGGGCTTTGGCTTCGATCTGGCGAATACGCTCGCGAGTGACGGCGAAAGACTGGCCGACTTCCTCGAGAGTGTGCTCGCTGCCGTCGTCGAGACCGAAACGCATCTTGATGACTTTTTCCTCGCGCGGCGTGAGGGTCTTCAGCACGGAAGAAGTTTGTTCCTTCAGGCTGAGATTGATGACCGCGTCGGAAGGCGAGACGACGGCCTTATCCTCGATGAAATCGCCTAGATGCGAATCTTCTTCTTCGCCGATTGGAGTTTCGAGCGAAATGGGTTCCTGCGCGATTTTCAGAATCTTGCGCACTTTCGCGACAGGGATGTCCATGCGCTTGGCGATTTCTTCGGAAGTGGGCTCGCGGCCGAGTTCCTGGACCAATTGCCGCTGGGTGCGCACGAGTTTATTGATCGTTTCGATCATGTGCACCGGAATGCGGATGGTGCGGGCCTGGTCGGCGATGGCACGGGTGATGGCCTGGCGGATCCACCAAGTGGCGTAGGTGGAGAACTTATAGCCGCGGCGCCATTCGAATTTATCCACGGCTTTCATCAGGCCGATGTTGCCTTCCTGAATGAGGTCGAGGAACTGCAGGCCGCGATTGGTATATTTCTTGGCGATGGAAACGACGAGTCGAAGGTTGGCTTCGATTAATTCTTTCTTGGCCTGTTCGGCTTCGGCTTCGCCGCGAAGAATCACCTGAAGGCCGCGCTTCAGCTCCGTGGGGCTGACTTCGCTGGCCAATTCGATTTCGGCGAGTTCCTGGCGGCGGGCTTTCAGGTCCTTGCGGGCTTCGGCCTGGACATCGGCCTTGGAGGCCTCGACGCGGCGTTCGAGCTTGACGATTTCGCGTTCAAGGAAGTGGACGCGCTCGACGGTCTGGCGAATCTTTTCGATCAGGCGCTTTTTCTCGAGCGGATTGAAATCGAGATCGCGCATGCGATTGGACATCTCGACGCGCGTGCGAGCCAGGGCGTAACGCGCGCGGAGATACGGGCGCTTCTTGGACTTCGCCATCTTGCCGAGCTTCGCGGCTTGCTTCAGCGCGAGAAGATAGAGCTTGGCGACCTTGTCAATCTGCTTGAGCGTGTCTTTGGTCTTGGCTTCGATCTTTTCTTCGGTGAGTTCTTCGTCGTCGAACTGAACGATTTCCTTGATGGAGCGCGAGCCATTGCGCAGATCTTCGCCGACCTGGAGGAGTTCCTTCAGGATGAGCGGAGCGCGCGTGATGGTTTTCAGGACGAGCAGCTGGCCGCGCTCGATGCGCTTGGCGATGGCTACTTCGCCTTCGCGAGTGAGCAGCGGGACGGTACCCATTTCGCGCAAGTACATGCGCACGGGGTCGTTGGTTTTTTCGAGCGAGCCAGGGGTTAGATCGAGTTCACCGTCTTCCGCGGCACTCGATTCCAATTCCTTGACTGGCTCAGCGGAATCGGTCGCATCGGCGGCAGCAAGCGCAGCTTTGGCGCTGGCCAGATCTTCGTACACATCAATGCCGTAACGCTCGAAGGTCGAGAGTAAATCGTCAATTTCTTCCGAGGAATGAACCTCGGGCGGCAGGATATCGTTCACCTCATCGTAGAGCAGGTAGCCGCGCTCCTTGCCCATAGCGATGAGTTGACGAACCTGGTCGTACTTTTCCTCAAGAGCAACCGTCACACTTCCTCCCTTGCAGAGGTCAGGCGATGCGCCGCGCGCAAAACGGGTCCGCAAAATAAAAAGCGACCGTGGTGAGACACCACGGCGCATATTGCGTTAACAGCATTTAAACGGATATTTTAGGACGAACTTTCCGAACCCGTCGCCGATTCCGCGCCCGTGCCAGCACCGCCGCGCCTGCCCTCACACACGTATATGATGCGCGAAGAGTGCCGCCCGTTTCCTCCAAAACCCTACGAATATATAACATACGGCCTAGGCGCGTCAACGAGGGGCCGTAAGTTACTGTGTCAGCGATAGTTTTTGCAATCTAGAGCGCGACGCAGCCCAGCTCTTTCCTCCTAGTGGCTTGCCAGCAATTTCTGCAATTCGAGGCGGCGCGTGACGATTCGGCGAAGTTCGTCGGGTGCGGGCTTTGCTTCGAGCTGCTTTTGGAGGTCGGCCAGTTCTTCTTCCAGGTGGCGGCCGCGCAGGAAGTCCAGGCAGCTGGAGGCATCGTCCCAGGTGGCTTCGGGGAGCGATTCGAAGAGGATTTCGAAGAGCAGGCGGCGGTCTTTTTCTTCGAGCGTGGCGCCGAGCGCGGCGGCATCCGGCCTTTCGTTGTTTTTAATGGTGACGAATATGGATTCGAAGATCTTGGCAGTTTCGAGGCCGCGATGAAGATCATCGGCGGTGATTTCATGCGCTAGTTTTTCGCGGAATTCCTCGGCCTCGAAGAGCATGCGGATCAACTGGCGTTCCGCGCGCTTGACGGTGGGCGTGAGCAGCTCGGCTTTGGGTTTCACTTCGCTGCGACGCTCGTCAGCGGCGCGGCGAAGGGCGGCACGCAGAACCGGTTCATCTACGCGCAATTCAGAGGCGATGCGTGTGGCCCATTCAGAACGCAGCAGGCGATTGGGAAGGCGCTGCACGTAGGGCATCAGGAAGTTCAGCGCGGCGACTTTTCCTTGCGCGGTCGTGCGGTCCATTTGGCGTGCACGGGAAATTAGGTAATCGAGATAGGGCGGAGCTTGCATTAGGAGCTTTTTGTAGGCTTCGACGCCTTGTTCTTTGATGAATTTATCGGGATCGGCGCCGCCGGGGAGCGCTAGGACGCGGACGTCGAACTCTTTTTCGAGGAGCAGCGTGAGCGAGCGTTCGGTGGCGGCTTGGCCGGCGGTGTCTGGATCGTAATTCACTACGATGCGGCGAGTGAAGCGCGCGAGCAGCTTTGTTTGCGGCTCGGCGAGGCTAGTGCCGCAACTCGCGACTACGTTGCCGACTCCGGCGCGCGCGACGGCGATGGCGTCCATGTAACCTTCGACCAGAACCGCGAAATCGCTTTGGCGCAGAGCTTCTTTGGCGCGATCGAGGTGGTAGAGCACGTTGCTCTTGGAATAAATCGGCGTTTCGGGGGAGTTCATGTATTTCGGCATGTCGTCGCCCATGGCGCGGCCGCCGAAGGCGATCACTTTTCCGGCTTCATTCGAAATGGGGAACATGATGCGGCGGCGGAAGCGATCGTAAAAGCGGTTGCCGTTCTGGTCGCGCGAGACAATGCCGGAAACTTCCAGAAGTTTTTCGGGATATTTCTGCTTCAGGAAACGGAACAGCGCGTCGCCAGTTGAGGGTGCGAAGCCCAGGCCGAAGCGGGTGATGGCTTCCTTGTTGAGGCCGCGGTCTTCGAGATAGGCGTAGGCGACTTTGCCTTCGGGGCTTTCGTGCAATTGGCGCGCGAAAAAGGCGGCGGCTTCGCGGTGCATTTCGACGAGCGCGGAGCGCTGCTGATTTTCTTTGCGCTCTTCGGGCGAGCGCTCGCGCGGCCGGGGAATGGCGATGCCGCATTTCTCGGCGACGGTGCGCACGGCTTCCGGGAACGTGGATTTTTCCAGCTCCATCACAAACTGGAAAACGTCGCCGCCTTTGCCGCAGCCAAAGCAGTGATAGATCTGTTTCGTCGGATGGACCGCGAAAGACGGAGTCTTCTCCTGATGGAAGGGGCAGAGGCCGGTGAAGTTTTGGCCAGTCTTTTTGAGGCGCACGTATTCGCCGATGACGCGGACGATGTCCGCCTGCTGCTTTACGCGATCCGCGAATGAACCGGCCTCAGCGATGGGATCAAACCTCAGCTGCCAGGGAGTATTCTAAATCCGAGACCGACTTGGCTGAAATGTGCGTCGCCGGTGAGAACGTCGCTCACTCTAAGCTCGATCATGATTGCCATGGTACTCAGATCCGTGAACGAAATCCGTGGTTTGTCACGGAACCTTTTTCGGAGCTCGAATGCTTTATGAAATCTCGCTTCCGTAACTGCCTCGATACGGATAAACGAAGATTTCAGCAAGCCAGAAGAAAAACGCAGGGCCTCGTCGTACGGGCGACGCCCGAACAACAGCGTGAACGTTTCATCGAGAACAAAGTTGGATGTCAGGACGCCGCCAGCACCTCGGCTGAATTCCTGATAGCAACCCACGGCCTGCGCGTGGCAGGAGTACTGAGGATCGGCCATCGCCAGCCATCCCCACGTATCCACGAAAAGCCTCAAGCTGGGCTGTCTCCGTAAAGCTCGTCGTCAATTTCCGACGACAATTTTCCGTCCCCGGTCGTACCGATGGCCTCCAGAAGTGGATCACGTCGTTGGTCCAAAATGTCTCGCAGACGTCGAATAGCGGGTTCGGAGAAGACTCCATTTTTGACGGCACTGGCAAATAGTTCGACGAAGCCGGATTCCTCGATGACCAGATGGACGCGATTATGACGCCCGTTGCGATTCTTGCAGAAGCGCAGTTTTTCGGTAACCTCACCATCAAAGGCGAAGAGGTTTCTTTCGATACGGGCTTGCTCCGTGTCGTTCCAATCGAAAGTGCCGACGGCGCGCTGCTCGACGGTGACCATTTTCTGTTTGGGCATGAAGAAAACTCCAGTAGATTCTACTAGACAACTAGTAGATTCTACTAGACAACTAGTAGATTCTACTAGACTTCTTTCACGCTGTCAATTCTATGCCTTCAGCTCGGCGATGGTGATGGCAGCGCCGCCGCGGTCTTCGGCTTCGTGGTGGATGCTTTCCACCAGGGGGTGCGCGGACAGGAACTCGCCGAGGCCACGGCGGAGGGCGCCCATGCCGTGGCCGTGGATTATGCGGACACTTGGTTTGGCGGCTAGGGCGGCTTCGTCAATGAATTTGTCCACTCGGCGGGTGGCTTCTTCCACCGTGCAGCCGATCACGTTGATTTCGTCGGCGACGGGCTCGTCGCTCGATTGCGCGTGGACCGTGATGCCGTGGCGCTGGGCTCCGGCGGCTGCCGCGTCCGCTTTGCCGGTGCGCGGTTTGTCGGCTTCGATGGCGATCACGTCGCTGAGCGGGATGCGCATGCGCAGCGGGCCGGCTTCGATTTCGGCCATGCGTCCGTCGTGGCGACGGAAGACGACTGGTTGCTTGAAATTTTTCACGGTGATTCGCTGGCCGGCGGAAAGCAGGTCGGGAGCAACGGGTTTTCCGGCCGCGCTTGGCGAAACTCCCAGATCTTCTTGAGAGGCAGCGAGCGTTTCGACTACCGCGGCGTTGGTGTCGGCGCGGGCTTCCGCGCCGATTTTGGCGATGCGCTTGCCGGATTGCTTTTCAATTTGCGCACGCAGCGTGCGTTCGCGAATCTCATCGGCGAGACGTGCAATTTCTGCTTCCAAGCGCTTCTGAGTTTCTTGGAAATTGCGTTCGAGTTCGCCGATGCGTTTTTTCTGGCGGTCGACCCATTCGGTCTGCAACGTCCGGCGTTCCGTTTCGAGCTGCGCGAGTTCGTCGCGCGCTTGCTGCTTGATTTGTTCCATTTCATCGCGGCTGCGATGGAGGTAGGCGATCAGGTCGCGGGCTTCACGCGATTCGGGGGAGAGGCTGGCGCGAGCGTGTTCGACGACGCGCGCGGGCAAGCCGAGGCGCCGGGCGATTTCAATGCCGCTCGAAGTGCCCGGAACGCCCACGAGAAGGCGATAGGTGGGCTGGAGATTTTCTTCGTCGAATTCCATGGCGGCGTTGACGATGCCGGGAGTGGTGGAGGCGTAGGATTTCAGGCGGTCGTGATGGGTGGTGGCGATGGTGAGCGCGCGGCGGGCGCGAAATTCTTCGAGCAGTGCTACGGCGAGGGCCGCACCTTCTTCTGGAGCTGTGCCGGTGCCCATTTCGTCCACGAGGATGAGCGAGCGATCGGTGGCGACGTCCAGCATCGATTTCAGGTTGATGATGTGCGCGGAAAATGTGGAAAGGTCCGCGGCGATGGATTGTTCGTCGCCGATGTCGGCGAGCACGCGGTCGAAGACGGGCAGCTCGGCGCGATCGGCGGCGACGGGAATGCCGGATTGTGCGGACAACGCGGCTAGGCCGACGGATTTCAGCGCGACTGTCTTGCCGCCGGTGTTGGGTCCGCTGATGACCATGACGGTTTCGTCGCCGCCGAGCGCAAGCGAAAGCGGAACGGCCTGGCGGCCGAGCGGACGGAGCTTGGCCTCCAGCACCGGGTTGCGCGCGGAATCCAGGCGCAGAAAATTGCCTTCTTGAAACGTGGGCATGACGCAATCAATTTCACGCGCGAAACGAGCGCGCGCGAAAACGGAATCGAGATGCGCGATTTGCGCGGCGGCGGCGGTGAGCGGGCCGCGATCGGAACGAAGGCGCTCGGTGAGTTCCGTGAGGATTCGCGAAATCTCAACAAGCTCTTCCTCGGACAGCTGGACCAGACGGTTATTCAGATCAATCGCTTCGAGCGGCTCGACGAAAATGGTTTGGCCGGTGGAGCTGGCGGCATGGACTACGCCGGGGACGTTGCGGCGTTCCGAGGCGCGCACGGGGATCACGAAACGGTCGTTGCGCAGCGTGACGTAATCTTCGCCGGTGGTTTCACCGCGCGCGCGCAGAATACTTTCGAGGGAGCGGCGAATTTTGTCGCGGCCTTGTGCGATGCCGGTGCGGATGCGGTGGAGTTGCGGCGAAGCATCGTCGCTGATTTCACCATTGGGAAGGATCGCGCGGCGGATGGCGGTGGTGAGATGGCGCAAATCGGCGAGAGAGGCGGCGCGCGCCGAAAGTTGGGGATGCTTCGCGGCGTCTTCCTTGAACGTCTGGCGGACGGCATTGACTAACTCCATCAGGGAAGTGGCGTCGAGCAACTCGCCAACGGCGAGGACGGAGGCGGGGACTGCGAGGCGGGCGAGCCAGGTTTCGGGATCGGCGAGCGGGCCGAAGCCGAGTTCGGAGCCGGCGCGCAGGTAGGCGACGGCCTCGTTGATCAGAGTGAATTCGGCGCTTAGCGCGGCGACGTCTTGCTGCGGTGCTAGTGATTCGATGGCGCGGCGTCCGGGCGCACAGGTAGTGTAGCCGCTGACGATTTCTTTCAAGCGATCGAATTCGAGGACTTCTTGTGCTGAACGCGACACGAATACCTCGTAACGATGGTTCGTTGATCGGAATATTGTAGCTTGGTTGGCTGTGGGAAAGCAGGACGCGGGTGAATGCGGGCTCGGTGGAGACGACGTATTGATTTAGAGAGACTGGCTTCAGGGGCTGAAGCCCCATTCAATTTTGTGGCCTTTACGGCGGGACTGAAGTCCCACCCTTCCGGAGATGCGGCGCGATTTGCGTTTAGAGGCCGCTGCGAAGACTCCGGCGGGAGGTCATTTCTTCTTGGCGGTTTTCTTGGCGGGGCGGCGCGGGGGAGGAGGGCCTAGCGTTTCGACCATGGCGACGGCGATGGCGTCCATCGCGACGACGGAATCGCGGCCGCGCTGCGGATTATTGTTTCCGAAGATTGTGAAAACCAGACGCTCGCCGTGCAGGGTGGTGACGAAGCCGGATATGGCGCGAACGTGGTCGAGCGCGCCGGTTTTTGCCTGGATCAGGCCGGACGCGGGTGTGTCTTTGAAGCGATTTTCCAGCGTGCCGTCAACGCCGGCGATCGGAAACGTGGAAATGTAGTCCGCGCCCCAGGGTTGTTGCGCGTCATAACGGAGCAATTGCACCACTGCGCGCGGCGTGACTAGATCGTCGCGCGCGAGACCTGAGCCGTCAGAGAAAACCACGTCGCCATCGGCGACGCCGATACTTTTCAGAAAATCCTGCTCGACCCAGAGGCCGGCGTCGGTGACGCCGAAGCCTTTCTTTTCTTCGGCGACGGCGCGCAGGAGCAATTCGGCGTGAAGATTCTGGCTTACCTTGTTGGTGACACGAACGATTTCAGAGAGCGGCGGCGAAAGATGTTCGGCGAAAACGATGGCGGTGGGCGAGGGCGGAACGGGTGCGGGGCCGAGAACGATCGGCGCATCGGGATAAATTTCCGGCGGCGGAGCGTGGTGGACGCGGGCGGTTCCGGTGACCGGGATGCCGCGTGACTCAAAAATCTGTTTGAGCGCGACTGCGGTTGTTTGCGCAGGATCGGGCATGGCCAGATCGAGAACCATTGGAGAATGTCCTATAGGGATTCGTCCACGCAGCAATAGAAACTGCTCACCCGGCTGGCGGACGACGCCGAATTCGGGTTTGCCGTCCGCGGAGATTGTTTTCAGATCGTAGCCGAAAGTGTTCAGCGCGGCGGAGGGGTCCACGGAGAGCGTGGCGGGGTCGCCAACTTGCGCGCCGGCGGTGATTTCGACGGACATACAATTGTCATTGAATGTGATGGCGCTTACCGGCGCGCCAAACGTAAAGAAGAGATCGCCCACGGTCCAGCCGGGAGGATAAGGGTCATAAGGGTAGTAGCTATCATCGGCGACGATGTCACCGTCAATTTGTTTCAGGCCTTTGGCGATGGCTTCGTCCACCATCTGTGCGAGAACTTTTTCGGTGGGGCCGTCGTGTTCGACCTTTCCGGCGTACGGGAATTTGCGATTGGAGATATCCGGGTCGCCACGGCCGACGAATACCAAATCACCGTTTAGATGGCCGTCGGCGCTCAATTGCGCTTTGGATTCGAGGGTGGTGCGGAATTGAAACGCTGGCCCGAGGGTGGCGAAGGCGAGAGACGAGGTGAAAATTTTGGCGTTGGATGCAGGAGTGAAGAAATGATCTGCGTTCAGTTCGTATAAAGTTTCGCCGGTATCGCGATCGGTGACCAAAATGCCCCAGAAAGCTTTGGCGGCGTGGGCTTCGGCGAGAGCGGCATCCACGCGAGTGCGAAAGCGCGTCACGTCCGGCCGCGAGGCATCGTGTCGCGTGGCCACATTTGATGGACCAGCGGGCGTGGACGTGGAAAGCGCGGCGGAGACCACGCGTTGCGCGGAGATCGCGGACGCGAGCACGGCGAAAATCAAAATTGCGCATTGGCAGAGGATTAAGAGGATCCGAGAAAGATTTGTGCGCGGCGATGGAAATAATTGAGCCACTGTCCAAAGAGCCTTGTAACAGATAAATGTTCAAGAAAGCGTTCGATTATATGCCAACTCACGGCGGAGGCTTGGCCTCCGCGCCGCAAGGTTGCGAATTGAGCACGAAATCCATATGATGACGGTCCACCCATAGGAGGGTACATCCGATGAAAAAGATTCTATCGGCCCTACTCGTCGCAGCGCTGATCGGACTGCCAACGATGATCAACCCGACAACCGTCCGCGCGGACGACAAGTCCAACGATGAGGACCGAATCCAGAGCGCCGGACAAGTCCTCAAGGAGATTATGGACATTCCGGACAACATCCCGCAGAGCCTGATTGATAAAGCGGACTGCGTGATTGTGTACCCAACCGTTCTGAAAGCCGCGTTCATCGTGGGCGCGAGTTACGGGCGCGGGGTGATGACTTGCCGCAAAGGTGCGAACTTCCGCGGCCGCTGGGGCGCGCCGAGCATGATGGCCCTGGAGGGCGCCAGCGTGGGATTCCAGATCGGCGGGCAAGCCACCGATTTCGTGATTCTGGTGATGAATGAGCGGGGCGCGAGTTCGATTCTGAGCAGCAAGGTGAAGCTGGGAGGCGACGCGTCAGTGGCCGCGGGACCGGTGGGCCGCAATGCCACGGCGGAAACCGACGTGACCATGCGCGCGGAAATGCTCACTTATTCGCGGGCACGCGGACTATTCGCGGGAATCTCACTGGCAGGTTCGACGGTTCGTCCCGACAACGACGCCAACGAGCGAATCTACGGCAAGCAGATTCCGGCAAAGGATATCGTATTAAGGGCAGCGGTGCCGCCTCCACCGTCCGCGAAACTCATGCTGGAAGTTCTGCAGAAGCACAGCCCCCAGCACAGGTAAATCGTCGTTCGCATTTGAAAATCGCGCGCCGGGGGCGAGACCTCCGGCGCACTTCCCTCTTGTCTGCCAGGAAACTCCCGCGTTGGTGACTTCAGTCCATACTTGACCAACAGTCGAAATTGGGCTATGGTCATGATCAGAGCAATTACGCCTATGCCTCGCCCTTCCGCAATTCCCGGCCACCCTAATGCTACGCGCTCGAGCGGGCGCCGCGAACGGCACCGCGCGCAGACCCGCGACCGCCTGTATCGCGCCGCTTTGGATCTATTCGCGCAGCGCGGCTTTCTGGAAACCACGGTCGAGGACATCACAGAAGCCGCTGACGTGGGCAAGGGGACGTTTTTCAATTATTTCCGGACCAAGGAACACATTCTGGCCGAATTTGGCGGCGAGCGCGTGGCCGCAGTGGAACGCGCGCTGGAAAAGGCGCGGACGACCGATGGTCCGGTGATGGATGTGATTCGGGAACTCGCGGGGGACGCGGCGGGTCAATCCGACAAGAGCGCGGCACTTTTGCGGGCCATTTTCGCGGCACACGCTTCCTGCAAACCGGTGCGCGATGAATTGGTGAAGCGGTCGCAGATCGCAAAGCGGATTCTGACGGATATTTTTTTGCTGGGGCAAGAGCGCGGGGAGATACGCCGCAATATTCCCGCCGCAGATTTGGCGCACCTGACGCAGATTGTGTTCATGGGCGTGACGATCAGCTGGTCCTTAAAGGAGCCGCACTCGTCGCTGCGGAAGACCTGCGAAGAGATATGGGACCTGATTTGTCCCAATTTGGAAATCAACGGTGGACGATTGGATCAGGCCGGCAGTGCTAATCGCAAACTGCGAAAGAAATCCTAGGAACGCTGTATGGTTTCGGACGCAAGTCCCGATTTACCGCGAATTTGCTGAGTCGTATGAGGTCCTGGATTCATCCATATTTGGAACGCCGCAAGCAGGAGGCAATCGTGAGCGCGCGATGTTCGAGTTGCATAATTTTGGCAATGTTTCTGCTCGGCACAACGGCAGCGGCGCAAGCGCAAATCGCGGCCGGCCCCGTTACTCCGCAAAACGGAACTTCTTCGTCGACTACAAGCGGAAGTGGAAGCAGCGGCCCGGCGGCACCAGCGACGCAGAATTCGTATCAAGGAAGTGTGCCGGGAAAGCTCGAGCCAGGAGTCGCGCAGATCTCGCTGCAGAATGCGATTGACCGGGGATTGAAAGCGAACCTGGGATTGCTGCTTTCGGGCCAGGACGTAGTGACCTCGCGAGGCGAGCGTTGGAAAAAGTTAAGCGCGCTGCTACCGAATGTGACGACGACAAGCTACGCGCAAGGTTCGCAAGTGGATCTGGCGGAATTTGGATTTAATTTCAAGACCCCGCCCGGAAGCGGCTTCACCATACCGTCAATTGTCGGGCCTTTCGGCTATTTCGATGCTCGCGGCTACGTGACGCAGTCCGTTCTGGATTTGAAGGCGATCAACGACTCGCACGCCGCTACAGAAAATATCAAGGCCGCGCAATACACGGCGAAGGACGCGCGCGACCTGGTGGTGCTGGCTGTGGGGTACAACTATTTGCAGGCGATTGCGGATGCGTCACGAATCGAAACTGTGGCTGCGCAAGTGAACACGGCGCAAGCGCTTTATGATCAGGCCTCAGACCAAGTGAAGGCCGGAACTTCTCCTGCGATCGACGGGCTGCGCGCGCAAGTGGAATTGAAAACGCGGCAGCAGCAATTGATCCAGGCGAAAAATGATTTTGCGATTCAGAAACTCACGCTCGCGCGGGTGATCGGGCTCGCGCCCGGGCAGGAATACGAGCTGACGGATAAGTCGCCCTATGAGCCGTTTACGGGACTGACGCTGGATGAAGCGCTGCAGCGCGCGTACGCTTCACGCTCCGATTTTCAGGCGGCTGCCGCCACGTTGCGTGCGGCGGAATACACCAAGAAGTCGGCGCGCGCGGAAAATTATCCGAGTCTTTCCCTCAGCGGAGATTACGGGCTCGCCAGTACTACCAGTTTAAGCACGCATGGAGTCTTCGACGTACGCGGCACGCTGAGCATTCCTATTTTTCAAGGCGGCAAGGTGCAAGGCGACGAGATGGAAGCGGATGCGCAGGTGGAGCAAAGCCGCGAGAAACTGGAAAATTTGAAAGCGCAGATTGACGCGGATGTGCGCACGGCGTTCCTGAACCTGCAATCGTCGGCGGAGCAAGTGGCGGTGGCGAAAAGCAATATTGACCTGGCGCAGCAGACGCTCGATCAGTCGCGCGACCGGTTTGCGGCGGGGGTGACGGACACGGTGGAAGTGGTGCAGTCGCAGGAGCAAGTGGCGAGCGCCAACGACAGCTACATCAACAGCCTCTATAGCTTCAACTACGCAAAGATTTCCCTGGCTCGGGCGATGGGCCTGGGAGAACAAAGCGTTAAGGAATATTTCAAAGGAAAATAAGCCATGGCGCAAAAAACCGAACTCGATCTTCCGATCAGCCCTGAGGCATCCGAAACGCCCGCTTCCGCGGAGGCACGCACTACGGCGCCACCAACTCCCCCGGCGCGTTCGCAGGGATTCTTCCGCTTGCATCCGCGCGCGCCGATGATTTTGGCGATCGCGTTCGTGGTGCTGCTGGTGGGCGGATATTTTGCGTACCAATATTTTTCGAGCTATGAGTCCACGGACGACGCGGAAGTTGACGGGCACTTGATGCCGCTGAGCGCCCGAATTTCGGGATACATCCAGAAAGTGAACGTGGACGACAACCAATACGTAAAGGCGGGGACGGTGCTGGCGGAGATTGATCCGCGCGATTACCAGGTGGCTGTGGATCAGGCCAGGGCGCAACTGAACGATGCGCAGGCTTCCGCGCGGGCTTTGAATCTAAATGTTCCAATCACGTCGGTGAACACAACCAGCCAGGTGTCTTCGTCGGAAGCCGACGTGGAAAATGCGCGCGCCGGAATCGTCGCGGCACAGCAGCAATTCGACGCGGCGAAAGCGCAACTCGATCAGGCGCTGGCGAATGACGTGAAGGCGCAGAACGATTTGCAGCGGTACAAGCTGCTGGTGGAGAAACAGGAAATTTCAAGACAGTTGTATGACTCCGCGGTGGCGGCGGCTAGCGCCAGTACGGCAACCGTCGCAGCAATGCGCGCTTCTGCCGCGGCCGCCTCGCAGCAAGTAACGCAGGCTAAGAGCAAGCTGATAACGGCCGATGCGAATCTGCGTTACGCGCAAACGGGGCCGCGGCAGGTGGCGTCCACGCAAGCGCGCGCACTTTCCGCTGACGCCACCGTGCAGCAGAGGGAAGCGGCGCTGGAACAAGCACAACTGAATCTGCAATACACGAAAATCATTGCGCCGGTGGACGGCGTGGTGTCGAAAAACGCAGAAGTGGGGATGAACGTCCAGCCGGGGCAGCAGCTTTTTTCGATCGTGCCGCTGGCGGACGTATGGGTGACGGCCAATTTCAAGGAAACGCAGCTGAAGTACATGAAACCCGGCCAGCCAGTGGAAATAAAAGTGGACGCGAACGGGCGCACTTACAAAGGAAAAGTGGATAGCATCGCGGGCTCCAGCGGCGCGCGCACCAGTTTGCTGCCGCCGGAAAACGCCACCGGCAATTACGTAAAGGTGGTACAACGCATTCCGGTGAAGATCGTTTTGGATCCCGGCGAGGACCGCGACCAATACTTGAAGCTGGGAATGTCCGTGGAACCGAAGGTGACGGTGAAATAAGTGAGTTCCGCGGCCATTTCGGCGGACGCGACGTGGCAACGCCCGCTTGTGAATCCATGGATTATCGCGCTGACGGTGACGCTCGCGACGTTCATGGAAGTGCTGGACACCAGCGTGGCGAACGTGGCATTGCCGCACATCGCCGGAAGCCTTTCGGCAGGCCAGGATGAAAGCACCTGGATTCTGACGTCCTACCTGGTATCGAACGCGATCATCCTGCCTATGAGCGGATGGTTTTCGCAATTGATCGGCCGCAAGCGTTTTTATATGTCTTGCGTTGCGCTCTTCACGATTAGTTCGTTTCTCTGCGGGCTGGCTCCCAACCTCACGATGCTAATTGTTTTTCGGGTGCTGCAAGGCGTGGGAGGCGGCGGTTTGCAGCCCAGCGAGCAGGCAATTCTGGCGGATACGTTCGAGCCTAGAAAACGTGGAATGGCGTTCGCGGTGTATGGCATGGCCGTGGTGCTGGCGCCGGCAATCGGTCCCACGCTGGGCGGTTGGATCACCGACAATTTCAACTGGCGCTGGATTTTCTTCATCAATATTCCCGTCGGCATAATTTCCCTGCTGCTCACGAACTTGCTGATCAGCGATCCGCCGTACATGAAGCAGGGGAACCGCAAGGGTTTCAGGGTTGATTTCATCGGACTAGGATTGCTGGCACTGGGCCTGGGGACGTTGCAGGTAGTGCTCGATAAGGGGCAGCGCGACGATTGGTTCGGATCGAACTTCATCGTGACGATGACGGTTATCAGCATAGTGGCGCTGGTGGCCGTGTGTTTCTGGGAATGGCATCACAAGGACCCCATCATTGATCTGCATTTATTTAAGGACCGGTCGTTTGCGGCCGGCAACTTGATGATGTTTATGGTCGGCTTTGCGTTGCTTTCGAGCACCGTGCTGATTCCGCAGTACGTGCAGCAACTGATGGGATACACGGCCGAGCAAGCGGGACTCGCGCTGATGCCGGGCGGCTTCGCGATCATCTTATGCATGCCGCTGGTGGGCTATTTGCTGGGGCATACGGACGCGCGCCGTTTGCTCTTCTTTGGCTTCACGCTTTTATGCATCGCTCTAATTCATATGACCAGCTTCGACACCTCGGTGGACTTCCGCACGATCGCGACGGCGCGGGTGTACCAGGCGCTGGCGCTGGCCTTTCTTTTTGTTCCTATCAATACAGCGGCGTACGCATTTTTGCCGCCGGGAAAAAATAACGCGGCTTCGGGTTTGATCAACCTGGCGCGAAACGTGGGCGGCAGCGTGGGAATTTCGTTTGTGATCACGATGCTGGCGCGGCGAACGCAAGCCCATCAATCGGATCTTACGCACAACATCAATGCAGGAAACAACCAGTATCAGATCCTGCTGAACAATGCGACGCACATGCTGGAAGCCCACGGATCGGGCGCGTTCGAAGCGTCGCGCCAAGCGCATGGCCTCGTTGCGAACCTGCTGAATCAGCAGGCGACGATGCTGGCTTACATTGATAATTTCTGGATATTGGGAATTTTGGTGGCGTTTATGATTCCGCTGGTGTTCTTGATGAAAAAAGTGAAACCCGGTGGTCCGATGGCGGTGCATTAATTCCGCGAGCGGTGACGCGGACGTATCGCGATCACCGCGATTAGCGCAACGCGATTCCCTCGTTTCGTTGACTTGCATCGGCGCGGCAACTAGAATCGCGGTTCGATGACTGATAACCCTTCCCTGATTGGCCAGACCATATCCCATTACAAAATCCTGGAAAGCCTGGGCGGCGGAGGCATGGGCGTCGTTTATAAGGCCGAGGACACGCGGCTGCGGCGCTACGTGGCGTTGAAGTTCCTGCCCGAAGAAGTGGCACGCGACCCGCAGGCTTTGGGAAGATTTCAGCGGGAAGCGCAGGCCGCTTCCGCGCTGAATCATCCGAGCATTTGCACCATCCACGATATCGGCGAAGAGAACGGCAAAGCGTTCATCGCGATGGAGTTTTTGGACGGCGCGACATTGAAGCACTTGATCAACGGCCGCCCGCTGGAGCTGGATCGCCTGCTGGACATTGCCATTGAGATCGCGGATGCGCTGGACGCGGCACATTCGCAGGGAATCATTCACCGCGACATCAAGCCGGCAAACCTTTTTGTGACGCGGCGCGGGCACGCGAAGATCCTGGATTTCGGCCTGGCGAAATTGGTGCCGGCGCGCAGCGGCACCGCGCGCGTGGGCGAGACCGTTGGCGCAATGGCGCACGACACGCTCGATTCCGCGGAGATGTTCACGAGTCCCGGGACGGCGGTGGGCACGGTCGCGTACATGTCGCCGGAGCAGGTGCGCGGCAAAGAACTGGACGCGCGCAGCGATCTTTTTTCGTTTGGCACGGTGTTGTACGAAATGACGACCGGCGCATTGCCGTTTCGCGGCGAGACAACGGGCGTGATTTTCGAGGCGATTCTGAATCGCGTGCCGCCACCGGCGATGCGTTTGAATCCGGATATTCCCTCGAAGCTCGACGAAATTTTGCAAAAGGCGCTAGAGAAAGACCGCGAGATGCGTTACCAGGTGGCGGCGGAAATCCGCGCGGACCTGAAACGATTGCGGCGGGAAACGGATTCTTCGGGGAGGGTGACGACGAGCAGCGGCTCGCAAATGTCCGCGAGCGTCGCGGTGCCGATTTCGGGTTCGGCTTCTGCAGTGGCGCCGCCTGTTTCGCCGGCGGCCGCGCCGAGCGGGTCCAGTTCGGCGGTGATGCAAGTGGCGGGGCAGCACAAAATCGGCACGATTTTAACGGGCCTGGTGCTGCTGGCACTGGTAGCTGCGGCGGGGTTCGGAATTTATTCGTTCTTGTCGCGTGATAAGTCCGTCGCGTTCGATCATTTTACGGTGACGCCGGTGACGGAGACGGGCAAAGCGTCGCTTGCGGCGATATCGCCCGACGGGAATTACATTCTGAACGTGCAGCGCGATGGCGGGCAGGAAAGTTTGTGGCTGCGCAACGTGCCGACCAACAGCAACACGCAGATCGTGCCGCCCTCGGACGATATTTACCGCGGGTTGAAATTTTCGCCGGACGGCAACTTCATTTATTTCGTGCGCGCGGAAAAGACCGAGAAAAACGTGAATAGTTTGTACCGCGCGCCGGTACTGGGTGGGAGCCCGGAACGCATCATCCACGACATCGGCAGCAACATCAGCTTTTCTCCTGACCGGTCGCGCGTGACGTTCCTGCGGTTTAAGTACAATCAGGGCGAAGGCGATTTGATGATCGCCAACGCGGACGGCTCGAACGAAAAATTGTTGTCCAAGCAAGGTACCCGTGTACGGGCGCCGGCGTGGTCGCCGGACGGGAAATCCATTGTGGTCTCGGAATTCCTCGCGGAAAAGTCCGCGGTTTCCGGGTTGTATATGTTCGACGCTTCATCGGGCGAGAAGAAGACGTTTGCTACTTCCGAAATGTTATTGAACTCTCCGCTGTGGTTGCCGGATCAGAGTGGGATCCTCGTATTGGGCAGCGGGCGCGATTCCAATTTCAATCGGTCCCAAGTGGGAATTTTTTCGTATCCGGATGCGGTGTACCGGCCGATAACCAACGATACCAACGACTATCCGGGCATCAGCCTATCCGCAGACGGTAAGACGATCGCGACCGTGCAAGCGCAGTACGTGGGGACGCTGCAGACAGCGGAGTGGGAAGCCAAAGGTGCGGGAAAACCGGTCACCGTGAGCAGCCGTCCGCCCACGAACTGGTTTGCGTGGACTCCCGATGGCAAGCTGCTGCTGGAACAAGAAAACGGAATATTTCAGATGAACGCCGATGGCAGCGGCCGCGCGCCACTGCTGCACGATGATTTTCCTTCGTTCGGGCCAATCTCCTGCGATCACGGGCGCTACATTATATTTGCGTCCGCGTTTCGCGGCGGGAACAGCACCATGAACATCTGGAGAATGGACGCCACAGGCGGAAACTTGAAGCAACTGACGACGGGTTCGGACGACGCCCCCGCGATGTGTTCACCGGATGGAAAATGGCTGGTATATGCGAGCTTCGATTCCGGGAAGTTCGTGGCGAAAAAAGTTTCAGTGGATGGCGGCGCGACGACGCAGCTATCCGAGGCTTTGCTCACTTGCGGCTGCGTGAATGTGTCGCCGGACGGAAAGTATCTGGCTTTTCAGACGCAGCCGACCACCGGCGGGGCGGTGGTAATCCGGATTCTGGATTTTGACACTCTGAAGCCAGTGACGGAAATTCCGCGGGATCCGCGAGCTACCGGCGAAATTCGGTACACGGCGGATGGCAAGACGATCGGTTATCCGATTCGCGAAAACGGATTGTACGCGTTGTGGGTCTCGCCGGTGGATGGATCGCCAGGACACCGCGTGACGGAATTCGAAGCGGACCGGATCGAAGACTTCCATTGGAGTGCCGACGGCAAGACTCTGGGCATACTCCGCTCCCACAGCGATAGCGACGTGGTGCTCCTGCGCCAAAACGCAGCGGCGCGCTGAGATTCTCGTTTGCGAGCGCGTACATGTGCTGCTGCGGGTGCGGCCACTGCAGCGCTGCGCGAGGATATTGAATGAGTTGCCCGATATGCGAGAAGCGGCCGCCGAAGCGATTTTGTCCTGCGAAGGGCGAGAAAATTTGCGCCGTTTGCTGCGGCCGCGAGCGCGAAGTGACGATTGATTGTCCGCAGGATTGTTCTTACCTGATCACGGCGCATCGTTATGAGGCTGAGCACCGCCAGCCGATTTCGCGGGACGAGCTTCCCTACCCCAAGATCGAATTCCAGGTGGAATTTATCTACGAGCGCTGGCCGGTGGTCAGCGGGCTCGCTGCGACGATTCTGAGTTTTCAGGCGCAGAACAAGGATTTGAACGATGCTGCGGCGCTTGCGGCGCTGGAAGCTTTGGCGGAAACCTATCGCACGCTGGGTACCGGGATTTACTACGAGAGGCCGCCGGATTTGCCGGTGGCGCACGCTTTGTACGGCGCGATTGCGGAATTCCTGCAGAAAGTGGCGAAAGAGCAAGCAGAGCGCGGCGGAGTACCGTCGCTACGGGACTCGGACATTTTGAATTTGCTAGTGTTTTTGTTGCGTGTGGGCAAGCGGGAGACGAATGGGAGGCCGCGTTCACGCGCGTTTCTTGGCTTTGTGCGCGAGCGATTCCCTCTTCCTGCGGAAGCCGCCAAAGAAACGCCGCGGATTATTGTGCCGTGACGCCGAACCGACGGCGGCGCAATCCCTCTATGCGCGACCGCGACACGATGTAAGGCGGGCACGGCACGCCGTGCCCCTACCCTCGATGTGCGATGTTGCCCGTTATTTTGTTTCGCTGGGTTTGAATTGCGGGTTGTAGATGATGCCGATTACGTTGCCGAAGGGATCGCGCACTTCTCCGGCTAGCATCCCACCGCCGACGTCCTGAATTTCTTCAACTGGTGTGGCGCCTAAATCGAGCAGGCGCTTGTATGTGGCGCGGGCATCTTCGACGCCCCAGTACGCGACACCGGCAGCGGCGCGTTTTGTCGCCGCGTCTTTTGCCGGAACCAGACCAAGATCATATCCGCCGACGTTGTATCCCACATAGTAGGCAGGCTCGTCGAAATACGGCGGAAAGCCCAACGCTTTTGTGTACCACTCCTTGGCCTTGGCCACATCGGACACTTCGTATTTCACGGTGCGCAAACCAAGAAACATAGAGTGCTCCTTCGCGTCGTTCGTCGCAGCAGTGGCGCCACGCGGCGCCGTCGCGGCGGAAGTATCCACGCGTCCTGCTAGATACGCAAGCAAACACAGCGCGGCGAGAACCATGGTGAGCGCGGAAACGTGCTTCATCTTCATGCCGCGCGTGGGTTTGATTTCCGGTAGCAGCGGCACCGATTCGATCGCGTGAGATGCGGACTTCTTGCGCCGGCGGCTTTTCGAACTTGCGTTCGTCATGCGGGGCATCGCTATTCTCCATTCGCAAGTGAAAGTTGCAATTGTGGCGAACGCCAGGACCGATTCACGGAGCGGTCGGGACGCGAGCCGAGGCCATATTTGGCGCGAAGCTGCTCGACGCGCGCGGAAAGCTCTCTCTTGTAGGCATCCGGCGCGTTTCCGTGGCGGCCATACCACTCGCGGTATTGCCGCGAGAGTTTTGGAAATTTCGCGTCGAGAAACGGCAGAAAGTGTTTTAGCGACGTCGGCGTGAGAAAGAGCACGTTGCCGGCGAACCATTGCGCGCGAGCGTCGCGTGCCGCGCGTGCCAGGGCGTCGAAATCCTCATGCCGATCCGTGATGCCGGGAATTACCGGCATGGCCAGCACTCCGGCGGGAATTCCTGCTTCGTTCAGAGCGCGCACTGCTTCCAGCCGCAGATCCGGCCGCGGCGCACGCGGCTCGAGCAGGCGCGCGAGGCGGACGCGGACAGTGGTGATGCTGAGGTTCACGACCAGCGCGGAACGCTCGGCAACGCGCTTCAGCAAATCGATGTCGCGCAGGACTTGATTCGATTTCGTGGTGATCGAAAGATTCAGGCCTTCGCGCTCGGCCATTTTCTCGAGGATGGCGCGCGTGGCGCCGAATTCGCGCTCGGCCGGTTGGTAAGGGTCGGTAGCGGTGCCGATGGCGATGTGTTCGCCCCAGATTTTCTCGGTGGAAAGATCGCGATCGGCGAGCGGACCGGCGTCCTTTTTCACATAAATTTTCGATTCGAAGTCGTTGCCGTCAAGCTCCATGAATTCGTGGGTGTAGCGGGCGTAGCAGTAGTGGCATCCGAATTCGCAGCCGCGATAAGGATTGACGGTCCAGCGGAAGGGAACGCGTTCGGAATCGCAGTGGTTCAGGATGGATCGAACGGGTAGAAGAAAATACTCCGTCCCGCGCTTGGCTTCGGCGCGAGGGGAGGAAGCGGCGAGGCGTGCAATGCCGACCAGTTCCGTAGCGGGCTTCGTACTCCGGCTTGGCGCCGGAGGGGGCGCGGAAGCTTCGCACGGGGACTCACAGGTGCCGTGGCGAGCGGCTGTGGGGAAAAGGGTGAGACTGGTCTGCTTCGCACGGTTCCGGGGACGCTCAAGCGTCGCCGGGGTCGTACGAAGAATGGGGAAAGTGGCCATTGATTGCCTCGCCGCACGGGGGAGACTATATTCGCCTTTTGTTCGCTAAGTCAAGGATTATTTTTCGCTTTTATTTCGCCTGTACGAGTGAGCAGCTAGCGCCTTGGAAACAGGGCGGATGGGCAGATGGCGAGGCCTGGTGCAGCCGATATACTCGCTGGGAAAGCCCTGGCGACCTCTGACTTCTGGCGGGAGCGGCATTGGCCCAAATTGGAATTTTGATCGTTGACGACGACATCATCAGTCAGCGCGCGCTGAAAAACGTCCTCGATTCAGAGGGTTGGCGCGTGCGGATCGTTCCGCTGGCGTCGGCGGCGATGCTGGAATTGGCGAGCGGCGAGTGGAATCTGGTGATCGTGAACGTAGCGATGACAAATGTGCGCGGGCCGCTTTTCTACACCCTGAAGGATCTCGCGCAAGGGGCTGCCGACGCCCCCGAAGGCGCAGACATTGACATCGCGCGACCCAAGGGCATCCGGGTGCTATTCCTCGTGCCGATGCTGGCAGCGAAGCAGGCGCAGCCCGTTCTGGAGCGAGAGGGGCTTCCCTACTTGCTCAAACCGTACCATCTGCACGACTTCCTCGAAAAAGTGGGGGAGCTGCTGGTGGAGGCCGGAGCTCTGGCGGATCCGATTCGCAGCATGCGCGATTTTTCTGGCGGAGCGAAGAAGAAGCGGGGCGCGCGCACGGCGCGCAGCACCCGGCGTAATTCGATGTTTGCTTCGCGGGATGATTACCAGATGTCCGAGGAAGAGTTGCTGGAATGGGAACGCACCGAAGAAGAGGAAAAGAAGAAGCGCGAGAAAGCGATTAAGGATCGCGAGCACCTTTAAGCTTCCCTGTCGTCGCTTGAACGAATAGCCCTCCGGTCGAGTCCGTACGCCCCCAGAAATACTGCAAGGAATTGGTGTGTGCGCGTTCTCAGGATGAAGCCGCGCGGAAAATGTGTTGCCGGCGCGAGCGGACGAGGAGAACGCCATGCAGGCGAGTCAGAAGCTGATGTGGATTGTGGGATTCGGCTCCACGATTGCGTTGGTCGCGATTTTGTTTTGGGTTTACGCCACTCCGAAGGCTGTTGTCGAAGCCGGTGCTTCCCCCATAGGTGGGCCTGGCAAATTGATCGCGCCCGAGTGGCGCGTCGGTCAGCCGGTGACGTATGAGACGCTTACCGTGTTTCCCGTGCTTTCTTCGCAGGATGTTGATACGGGCTCGTTCGAAACGCTGGACGCGGCGCTCGCTTCCGGTGACGCCGTCGTGACCGAACAGGGCGAGGGCATGCGCCGGTGGCGCGATGGCGATGCTCAGGTTGTCCCGAATTATTCCAGCGGAGCGCAGGTAAACCAGTTGGTGCTGATCAATCGGGGCAAGCGGCCGCTGCTGCTGCTGGCGGGCGAAGTGGTTTCGGGCGGGAAGCAGGATCGCATCATCGGCAAGGACCGCATTATTCCGATTGGAGCGAAACCGCTGCCGCTGAATGTGTTTTGTGTGGAGCATAGCCGCTGGACCAACGGCAGCGCGAAATTTTCCGCGGCAAAGACCATGGTTCATCCCACGGTGCGAGAACAAGCGGCGGTGGGCCAGGACCAAAGCCAAGTGTGGGCCGCCGTTCGCGGCGACGTGGCGGCCGCCAGGGAGAGGAACGATATGGCTTCCAATCTGGCGGTGGCGCCTCCGCGTATCGCGTCGCGGGAGCTTTCGGAGGTGATGGCTTCGGCGGCGCCGACCGAGGGTTACCGGAACATTTATCAGTCGGCGGAGGTGGGACCGTCGGTCGAGAACTTCGCGCAGGAAGTGCAGAAGCGGTTCGAGCGCGCGACGTCGGGATTGAAGGGCGAGCATGTGGTCGGCGTGATTGTGGCTTACGGTGGCGAGGTGGCTTGGAGCGATATTTTTGCGTCGTCGGAACTTTTCGATGCCTATTGGCCGAAATTGCTGCGTAGCTACGCGGTGGAAGCGCTGACGCGGCCAGCGACGCAGGAGCAGGTTTCGCTCACGGACGCGCAGGATTTTTTGCGTCCGCCGGTTGGGCACATTCGGGAGGAGACCGAGCCGGGGGTCTATCGTTGGAGTGAACGCAGCGAGGGGCGCATGGCGGAAATTGAAATAGAGGCGCTGTCGCCGCAGGCGTTGACTTTGCACTGGTTGAAAGTTTTGCGCACCAGTTAGTGGGGCGCCGTCCCCCGCGGGCTCGTCGGTGGTCTAGGCGGAAAGTCAAAACCGCCGGCGAGACGCCGGCGCTACAGAAACAGGCGCACTTCGCTGCGGTCGGGCGTTTCGTCGAGCAGTTCGGCGATCGTCTTCTTGAGAACTGGATGCATTGCGCCGGCGGCGATCTCGGCGAATGGGACCAGCACGAAGCGGCGCTCGGCCATGCGGGGATGCGGGATCTCGAGGCCTGGTTCGTGCAGGATCGTCGAGCCGAAAAGCAGGATGTCCATATCAATGATGCGCGGGCCTTTGGGCGTGAGGCGCAGGCGGCCCATGGAGCGTTCGATCTCGAGTAGCGCCTGCATCAGGCGCTGCGGAGTCAGTTTCGTTTCGACTTCGACCACGCCATTCAGAAACCATTCTTGTTCGCGCAATTCCACCGGCTCGGTTTCGTAGGGCGAAGATTGTTGCACGACGTGCACGCCGTGGACAGGCAGCGAGTCAATCGCGCGCGAGATGTTCAGAGCGCGGTCACCGATGTTGGAGCCGAGCGAGAGGTAGATGTCTTTCATTGGCGCGACAACATTCTAGCCTGAAGCGCGATTCAATACGTCGTACAGCTCGGCGAGCGTCGCAAAGGAAAGCAGCAATTTGCCTTTGTGAATGGCCAGATCGAGGGCTTGTCGAGGTTTTGAATCGGGCAGGAGTAACGCGCTAACCAAAACATTGGTATCGAAAACGCAGCGCAACTATGCGTCCTTCAAAATGGAATCCAGCATCTCGGTAGTCAGTCCTCGGGCCTTGGCCTTTTTCCCAATCTCGTCGAGCACCTGTTGCAGGGAGGGATACTGCCCGCCAGCGAGTTCGCGAAGCCAAAGGCTAAGAAGGGCTTGGATCTTCCTTTTCTCTTCTGGCGCAGCACACTCGTATGCGCGGGCCGTCTGCGGGTCTAACGTAATCGTAATGGTGGGATTGGCCATCGGTCTACCCTCAAGGCATCCTAAGGCAAAAGCGCTCTCGTCGCCACACGCTCACGGTGAATCATGAAATGCGAATCCGGATTACGCGAGTCTTCTCAGCTGAAAAGGCCGGGTTGGCGGCGCGGCTCGTCCATGCCGAAGTGTTTGTAGGCTAGGGCGGTGGCTACGCGGCCGCGTTGGGTGCGGTCTAGCAGGCCTAGCTGCATCAGGTAGGGCTCGTAGATTTCCTCGATGGCGTCTTCTTCTTCGCTCAGCGATGCGGCTAGGGTATTCAGGCCGACCGGGCCGCCCGAATATTTCTGAATGATGGTGAGGAGCAGGTTGCGATCCACTTCGTCGAGGCCATGTTCGTCAACGCCGAGCATGGCGAGGGCGTCGCGGGCTACGCCGAGGTCAACGTGGCCCTTGGCGCGCACTTCGGCGAAATCGCGGACACGGCGCAGCAGGCGATTGGCGACGCGCGGGGTGCCGCGGCTGCGGCGGGCGATTTCGGCGGCGCCGGATTCGTCCATGGTGATGCCGAGAATTTTCGCGGAGCGCTGCACGATGCGCAGCAAATCCTCGGCCGAATAAAAATCCAGGCGATGCACGATTCCGAAGCGCGAGCGCAACGGCGCCATGATCAGACCGGCGCGGGTGGTAGCCCCGATCAGCGTGAAGCGATTCAATTGATACGGGTGCACGCGGGCGCCGGGGCCCTGGCCGATGATCAGGTCCACGCGAAAATCCTCCATCGCGGGATAGAGAATTTCTTCCATGGAGGGCTGCAGGCGATGGATTTCATCGAGAAAGAAAAAATCGCTCTTTTCGAGAGAGGTGAGGACCGCGGTGAGGTCGCCTTTCTTTTCCAGCAACGGGCCGGAACTTACTTTGATTGCGGAGCCCATCTCATGCGCCAGGATTTGTGCGAGAGTGGTCTTGCCCAAGCCCGGCGGGCCGTAGAGCAGGACATGATCGAGCGCTTCGCCGCGCGTGCGTGCGGCTTCAACGGCGATCTGCAGATTTTCCTTCACGCGATTCTGGCCGATGTAATCGGATAATCTCGTTGGACGGATGCTGGCTTCGATGCGCGCGTCGTCATCCAGCGCTTTGCCTGAAATGATGCGGTTGTGTGGGTCGGTCATTTTCCCCGGCACCTGATTTTCCTTTTCGGCGGCTGCGTGGCCATCTTCACGGGCGGCCGCAGCTGCGGCTGCTGAGCTATCTCGCGAGCCTGGCGCGGGCGTCATTCGCCGTGCGCCGCCCGCGATGATTTTTGCATGGCCGCGCCGCCGAGCACCTGCAGTGACGCCTTTAGCAGCGATTCAAAATCGTTACCGACCGTGCCGCGCGATTTGGCCATGGCGCTTTCCACGGCGCGTTCATCGTAGCCCAGATTGACCAGCGCGGACGCGACATCCGCTTCGAGCTGTGAACGCGTAGTGGGCTTCCCTGCTTCGGGCACGTCCACGGCGGCTAGTTTATCTCGCAATTCGAGGACGATGCGCTCGGCGGTCTTGCGGCCGACTCCGGGAATGCGCACGAGTTGCGCGAGATCGCCTTTGCGGATTGCAGGTACTAGCTCATCGAGGCCCATGCCCGAAAGAATTTTCAGGGCGAGCGAAGGGCCGACGCCGGAGGCGGAAATGAGCAGCTCAAAGCACTGCTTTTCGCGCGCGGTCAGAAAACCGAACAGAGCCAATTGATCTTCGCGCACGTGGGTGTGGATCAGGAGCGTGGCTTCCGAGTGCAGCGCCCCGAGGCTGGTGTACGTGGAAAGCGGAATGACGACCTGATAGCCGACGCCGCCCACTTCGAGCAGGACGAGGTTTGGGCGCTTTTCAATCAGCTTGCCGCGAAGCGATCCAATCATGTCTTGCGATTATTGAATAGGGGCGCAAGGGTGTCAACGCGACGCGTCGGTTATCAGTTGTCGTGTCGCACAATGAAACATTTTGGGGCACGAGTGCGTACCAATATTCGGAGCCGGGGATATTTCCGCGCATTTATGTTGCGCGCACGGTGTTCGGTTTCGCGCGGACACTGTTCACTTTCGCGTTGTTCCCACAATTTATTTCTCACAGATATTTTTTCGTTAAATCATTCGCGATCTTGCTGTCGCCGCGCAAACCTCCGCGTCTAAGCGTGTGCGAGGGGCAAACAAAATCCGAGGAGGAAGTAAAAATGTCGCGTCACACAATGAACCAGCTTTTTACAATTCTCGCTGCGCTGGCGCTCTTGGTTTCGATCACCGCACGGACTGCTCCAGCAAAAGACGCCAAGGCCGGCGTGAACACCACAATGACCCTGTTGAATCCGACAACACTCGCGGGCAAGGACCTGAAGGCCGGCGACTATGCGGTGTCCGTTGACGAAACGCACGTGAAGCTTGCGATGAACGGCAAGGTGGTGGCGGAAGCGCCGGTGCAGTGGAAGGACGAAACGAGCAAGGCGCGCTACTCCGCGTTCGTGGTCAACGACAACAAAATCACGGAAATTCACTTCGGGGGCAAGACGCGATTCGTCACCATCGCGGAGTGAAAGTTTCGCAACCGTTTGCAGACCCGAGAAAATCGCACGACCAAAGGGCGGGGAACGTTCGCGGGAGTGGGCGTTTCCCGCCTTTTCTTGTGTAGCATGGCGCTGAGCGCCCACGACGATCGCTCGGCAGGGTGATTGTGATGATTCATTGAAGCAGCCGGCGAAGTTTTCGTTTGCCACGGCCGCGATGGCCATGATATCCGTTGTTCAGGCGATGGACTTTCAACCAAAATTTCGGCAAGAGGTGCTTCGCGATTCGCGTCGCGGGCATTTGCTCGCTGAGCGCCCGAATTTGCTTCCCGCGTTCCGCCGTCGCTACGCGTCTTTCGTCTCTGCCGCTGCTATTGGCCGAATTATTCCCATTATTAGGAGCGGATAACGGCCGGCGGCGAAATTCCAGTTTGAAACGCCACAGGCCGTTACCCGAGAGGGGCAACGGCCTTTATTTTTTCCAGGGGCACACATGAAATCCATGGCCGAACCGGTTAAGAAATCAACGGCAGGAGTCACGCTGAAAACGATCCAGCAGGCGTCCGCGCGAATTCGGAGTTCGATATTCGTCTCGCCATTTATGCGCTCGGAAACGTTTTCGCAGCTGACTGGCAACTCTATTTTTTTGAAGCTGGAAAATCTGCAGATGACCGGCTCGTTCAAGGAGCGCGGCGCACTGAACAAGATTCTGTTGCTTACGGAGGTAGAGCGCCGGCGCGGAGTGATTGCCGCTTCGGCTGGAAATCACGCACAGGCCGTTGCGTACCACGCAACGAAACGCGGCATCGCTTCGCAAATTTGCATGCCGCTGACGACGCCGCTCGTGAAAGTCTCTGCGACGCGCGGGCATGGCGCTGAGGTAATTCTGTTCGGTGCGAACTATGACGAAGCTTGTCAGGAAGCGCTGCGCCGCTGCGAAGAGCAAGGCTTGACGTTCATTCACCCATTTGACGACGAGGCGGTGATCGCGGGGCAAGGTACGTTGGGAATCGAAATGCTCGAGCAGGTGAAGGATCTGGATGCGCTGGTGATTCCCATCGGCGGTGGCGGGTTGATCGCTGGGGTCGCTTGCGCGGCGAAGGAGATGAAGCCGAAGATTCGCGTGATCGGAGTGCAGACTTCGAAATTGCCTTCGATGAAAGCGGCGGTGGAGAAGAAAAAAGTGGTTACTTTGCGAGCGGAGAAAACCATCGCCGATGGTATTGCCGTGCGTGCGGCGGGAGTGCGCACGTTTCCGCTGGTGCAGAAATATGTGGACGAGATCGTGACGGTGGACGAGGAGGAGATCGCCAACGCGATTTTGCTGCTTCTGGAAAAGGAGAAAACACTGACAGAAGGAGCAGGCGCAGTGGCCGCGGCAGCCGTCCTGAACAAAAAGACGGCGCACACCGGGAAGAAATTGGGCGTGCTAATTTCCGCGGGGAATATTGATGTGACGCTGCTGGCGCGGATTATCGAGCGCGGTCTGGTGAAGGATGGACGTATGGTGCGGCTGCGCATTCATTTGCCGGACCATCCGGGCGCGCTGGTGCGGCTTTCCACCGTGATCGCGGAACAGAAAGTGAATATCGTGGAAACGCAGTTCAACCGGTCGTATTACGGCGTGGTGTTAGGCGATACGGCGATTGACATAACGATGGAAACGCGCGGGCCGGAACACATTGCGGAATTGAAAGCGGCGCTCGATGCGGCGGGATACGCGCACGAGCAGGTGCAGTAGACTTGATTCTCGCGAGATTTTGCACTGTGCCGAGGCGGACTGCAGGGGCGGGTCTGAGACCCGCCCCTACGAAGTCGAACTCACGCAAACGATTGTGCCGGCGCGGCAAAACCTGCAGGGAACGTCTCGAAACCTGCGGAAGCCACGCATTTCTTAGTGCAGGGCGCGGTCTTTCTTTATGGCTTCATCCACCAGCGCTTCCAATTCGCGGCGGGTGAGCGTGATGCGCTCTTTTTCGGCGGCGGTTTCGGAAGTTACGGGAAATTCCGGACCGAAGTTGGGAGCGGTTTGCAGGCCGTAGCGCGCGCGGGCGGCGACCAGTTTCTGAACTTCGCAACTGGAAAGCAGCACCTGCTTGCCGAGCATTTCAGTGACCAGCGCGACGCGCGCAAAATGTTCGGTGGTCTCCATGCGGAAGAACGCGGTCATTAAGTCGTGGCCGTAGGTGACCACTCCGTGGTTCGCTAGCAGGATCGCGTCGTAACCATCCACGAATGGCTCAATCGAATCCGCGAGTTCCGGCGTTCCCGGCGTGCCATAAGGCGCCACCGGAACGCATCCGAGCGAGAGAATCAATTCGCACAGCAGCGCCTTATTCAGCGGGATTCCCGCGGCCGCGTAGCCCGTTGCGACCGGCGGATGCGCATGACATACGGCGTTGACATCGGGACGATGGCGGTAAACCGTCAAATGCATGAGGAGCTCGGAGGAAGGATTGCGGCGCCCGGAAATTTTCTTGCCATTCTGGTCGGTGATGACCATGTCGTCCTCAGTCATCATCCCTTTGCAGATTCCGGTGGGCGAGGTGAGGATGTGGTCCGGCCCGAGGCGCACTGAAATATTTCCATCAGTGGACGCCGCATAGCCGCGCTCGTAGGTCCAACGTCCCACGGCGCACATGTCCCGCCGGTGTTCTGCTTCGCTCTTCAATGCTCCGGGCAAAATCGATTCAGGAAACACGGTTCCTCCTCGACCAATTCCGGGCCCTCATCCCGTCGTCTATGCGTAAATCCCGCGAAGCTTCAAGGCACGAGCCACGCGATCAATCGCCACGATGTAAGCCGCGATGCGGTTGTTCACACCGTGCGTTTCCGCGTACCTTACCACCTGTTCGAAGCTGTGGTCCATCACATCTTGCAACCTTTCGTTGACTTCGCTTTCGCGCCAGAAGAAGCCCTGGCGGTCCTGGACCCACTCAAAATAGCTGACGGTGACGCCGCCGGCATTGCCCAGAATATCGGGAATAATGAAGATGCCTTTCTGCTCGATCACTTTGTCGGCGTGCCAGGTGGTGGGGCCGTTCGCACCTTCACAGAGGATTTTGCAATCAACCTGATGGACGTTTTCGGAGGTGATTTGGTTTTCGGTGGCGGCCGGAACCAGGATGTCCGTGGGATGGAAGAGAACCTGCTGAGCCGTCTGTTTATCGCCGCCGCCGGGAAATTCGGGCAGAGGCTTACGCTGCCCGTACACCCAGTCAACGAGTTTGGGAACGTCGAAGCCTTTATCGTTATAGAGGCCGCCGTGAATATCTGCAACGCCGATGATTTTGTAGCCGGCCTCGTGCATCAGAATCGCAGCCTGGGAGCCGACGTTGCCAAAACCTTGAATGATCACGTGGCAGCCGTCGCGCTTCATCTTGAGTTTCGTGAGCGCGTTGTTGCAGCACATCATGAGGCCGCGGCCGGTGGCTTCCTTGCGGCCCTGCGAGCCGCCCAGTTCGAGAGGTTTGCCGGTGACTACGGCGGTGGTGGCCTGACGCACGTGCATGGAATAGGTGTCCATCACCCAGGCCATGGTCTGCTCGTTGGTGCCGATGTCCGGGGCCGGGACGTCGCGCTCGGGGCCGAACCATTCGCTTAATTCCGCGGTGTAGCGGCGCGTGATGCGCTCGAGTTCCGTCTTGGAAAGTTTGCTGGGGTCGCAGATCACGCCGCCCTTGGCGCCGCCGAAGGGAATATTCACCACGGCACATTTCCAGGTCATCCAAGCGGCGAGAGCGCGCACTTCGTCAATCGAAACATCCGGCGCGAAACGAATACCGCCCTTGCCGGGGCCGCGTACAGCGGAGTGGAGTACGCGATAGCCGATAAAGACTTCCAATTTGCCGCTATCGAGCGCGACGGGGACGTAGACCGTGATTTCCTTGCTGGGATATTTCAGATAACGGTAGATTCCTTCTTCCAAACCCAGTTTCTGCGCGGCGACTTCAAAACGCGCTTCAGCCGATTTGTAAACGTTCAGTTCATCGTGCGTAACCGCAGGCATAACAACCTCCAAAAAGTGCGGAATTATCCGCGATTCTGTTCGCAGCGTAAATGTAAAGTTTGCGATGGGTGGCGAAAACGGGCGTCGAAATCAGACGTCTTCGCACCAGGCTGTCGTCCGGACAGCGTCGGCAAGTATACGAACCTGAGCATAACGGTGCAAGAAAAGCATTTTAGAATTTGCATGCGGCGGCCGAAAAACCGTGAAGTTCACCGGAGGCCTTCCGTTTCAGTTGTGAACCAACATAGGGCTCGCGCCGGCTTCAATCACGAACGCGGCGTTTTACAAATTCTTCCAGCAAGAGCTGCGTCAGACGCGCCTGATCGTGCCGGACTACGTGATTGTGCCGTAGGAGATCACCGGTGATATAGCGCAGGCCCATGCGCTTGAGTTCCGCGGCGGAACACTGCACCGGCTCGGCGCCTTGTTTGCGGTAGCGTTTGAGCAGCGCTTTGGGAATTGGCCGGCGATTGATGACCGCGAAATCGAAGAGGCCCTTGCGGGTGTGGTCGTAGATCGCGCACACGTGATCGGCTACGGAATAGTGTTGCGTTTCTCCGGGCTGGGTCATCAGATTGGCGATGTACACGCGCGTAGCGCGGGAGTGCTTGATAGTTTCGGTAACCTGCTCGACCAGCAGATTCGGAATGATGCTGGTGTAAAGCGAGCCGGGGCCGACCAGGATCAAATCGGCTTCACGAATCGCCTGGAGTACTTCGGGAAGCGGACGCACGCGATGGGGCACGAGGCGGACGCGGCGGATGCGTTGCCGCGAGCGGGAAATATTGGTTTCGCCTGCGACGATGGTGCCGTCTTCGAGTTCGGCTTCGAGCGTGACGTTTTGCGCGGTGGACGGAAAAATTCGGCCGCGGATTGCGAGGACTTGCGCGGAAACTTGCACGGCTCTGGGAAAATCGCCAGTGACGTTGGTGAGCGCGGTGAGAAAAAGATTGCCGAAACTGTGGCCGGCCAGCGCGCGCCCCACGGGAAAGCGGTACTGAAAGAGCTTGCCGAGAAGATGTTCGTCCGTGGAGAGCGCCACCATGCAGTTGCGGATATCTCCCGGCGGCAAGACGCGATATTCACGGCGCAGACGGCCGGAGCTGCCGCCGTCGTCGGTGACGGTGACGACCGCTGCGAGATCGGCGATGGGCTGATGCGTTAGATCTTTCGGAGTGGCGACGTATTCTTTCAGTCCGCGTAGGACGGCAGAGAGACCCGTGCCGCCGCCCAGAGCAACGATCCGCACAGGGTGAGTTCGAAGCTGCGAACCTTTCATCACTGAAAAAATTTCACCGGAGCATTCTGCGGACGAACTTCACGGAGAAGTACGCTGGGAATTTTCACGGTAAAACGCGACGGTCAGTTCGGCGAACCGTCCCGCTCGGGATAGAGCAATTCGGTGAAGCGCGGATCTTCTTGCAAGAAAGCGAAGTCCTCATCGTTGCGCGCGTGGTAGCGATTTTCGGGGCGGAGTTGAATCGCGATTTTCAGATTTTGCATGGCGGATTCGGCTTCGCCGGTGAGGCAATCGAGCGCCGCCATCGCGTAAACGATGTGGTCGGCTTTGGGCGCGGACTTGCGCGCGCGGTCGAGGTGCTCGCGGGCTTCGTCCCAGCGGCCGAGGTTCATCAGCGCGACGCCCTGGGTGTAGTGCTCTTCGGCGGATTTCAGAGCCGGAATGGGAGGCCGCGAAATGCGCTGGTCGCAAATGCGTATGTGCATCTTGGCGCGGTCGCCTAGCTCTTTGCTGGGCCCTTCGAGGACGCGCTCGAGGGTTTGCTTGGCGCGCTGGAACTTCTGCTGCTGAAAGTACTTAAGCGCTTCCTCGTAGAATTTCAGTTGCGCTTCCTTGGCCGGGGCGTCGGGATCGGGCGGAGCGGCTTTAGGTTTCGCGCTCGCCTTTATCGTCTTCTGTTTCAGTAGCTTATGGCTTTTGCTGGCAGCTTGTGTGGCTCGGATCGCGCGACGCTTCACTTGGTACTCTCCGCAGGAAACTATACTGGAACATAGCAAAGTAGCGAAGGCGCGTCAATGCAGCGAATTATGGGGGTTCCAGGCTGACGGCGAGGCCAATTTGCGGGACCGGACAGAGCCTACAGGCTATAGGTGATGGACACCCTTGCGGGCACGGGCAATTATCGTACGCAGTTTTACTCACCTTAAGCTCTACGGGATGACCCAAGAAAAATGAAACGCGAAAAACAGCATACTTCCACCGCTCTGGAGGAATCTCCGGCAATTAATACACGAGCCGAGGAAAAGAAAGTGGAAGAGCGGCTGGCGATCGGCCCGCACATCGTGTATGAAACGATCCGCCGCGAAGGCGAGGAAGAAATTAAGCGGCCTTCCTCCGCGCTGGCATGGTCTGGGCTAGCGGCCGGACTTTCTATGGGATTTTCGCTGGTCGCCGAAGCGTTGTTGGCTGCGCACTTGCCGCACGCTTCGTGGACAGCGCTGATTTCAAAATTTGGATATAGCGTAGGATTTCTGATTGTCATATTAGGACGCCAGCAGCTTTTTACGGAGACTACGCTGACCGTGATTCTGCCATTGCTATCGAAGCAGACTCTGGAGCGAATCTTCGGAGTCTTGCGGCTGTGGTTGGTAATTTTGGGCGCGAATCTGGTGGGGACATTTATTTTCGCGCTGTGCATCGGGAAGATCGCGCTCTTTAGTCCTGAATTCAGGCAAGTATTTTTGGCAGTGAGCCAGGAAGGCTTGGGGAGCGGTTTCGGAATCGTGCTAGTACGGGCGATCTTCGCGGGATGGCTGATTGCTTTGACGGTGTGGCTGCTGCCCGGCGCAGAATCCGCGCGCGTGAGCATCATTATCATTTTGACTTACTTGATTGGGCTTGGCGGCTTCAATCACATCATTGCCGGTTCGACGAAGCAGTTCTACCTGGTGGTGACCGGCGTCGAGAGTTGGGGCACTTATTTCCTGCACTTTTTCGCGCCCACTCTGTTGGGAAATATTATTGGCGGTGTTTCGTTGGTGGCGTTTCTCGGCCACGCGCAAGTAGTAGCGGGAAAAGAAACGCTGGTGCAATCGAAGTGACCACGTGTTCCAGGCGTCGGGGTATTACGGCTTCGCCGGATAGACTTTCAGCTCGTCCCATCCACTGCCTTCGCGATCTGTTTCGCGGGTGAAGCGCACGCCTTCGATTTCTGCGAGAGTAATTTCACCTGTTGTATAGATTTTGCAGCCGGTCATCAGGTGCCCGCCGATCATGTTGCCTTGTCCCGTGGCGATGGATAGGTGAATGTGTTCACCGCCTTCTTCCACCGTTCCCGTGATGGAGACAATCTCGAAGTGCCCCGTGTGGATGTGGGCTTCGGGCTGGTTGGCGTAACGGATCGAAGCTTGCGTCAGGCTGCCGACCGCACTCAGTAGAACCGCAGCCTGTATGTGGTTCGCATTGACGTACGCACGGATTCCACCGAGCAGGTCATCGCCTGGCCGCAGACGAAAAACGTGGATACGCAGGTGATCGCTGACGATTGCTTCGTGGCGCGCGGTGAGTTGCGCGGTCCAGTCGGCAGGAAGCGCGGGCGCGGCGGGTGCCTCCTCAAGCGTGCGGCTTTCAGGCACCGGTTCCCCTGCGGGCTTAGCGTATTGCGGTGGGGGCGGTGTTTGTGTCTGCGCCGCAACGCTTATTGCCATCGTCGTAAGGAACAGCAATATGCCGATCACTTTCACTATGGAGTCTCCTGGTCGAACTTATTCAGCAGCCGTGAGAGATGACAAATTGTGGCGGACGATTGTGCTTCATTTTGAAGAGGATGGGAACCCGGATGCTGGCTCAGAAGCGCCTAAGCGAGCCCCTTGGAGGCAGGCCTGGTCCGTCTGGCTGAATGTCCCGCCCCGGACGCTTGAGCCCAGAACCGGGCCCGCCGAGGCCAGCCGACGCGAAAACCTCCGCGGGTTGTCTATTCCGCAGCATGGTTTGCGGGGGCGCGTTGGCCGCGGGTGGGGGCGTATGCTATAAGTACGAGGCTGCCTAATCTGAGGAAATTGTGCCGTTTATAAATTTTCCCGCAAGAGAGATTAACTGCAAGCTTGTCTACTACGGCCCCGGCCTCGGGGGGAAGACCGCGAATTTGCAGTGGGTCTACGAACATACTGGAGCGAATCAAAAGGGAAAGATGGTTTCGCTGGCGACGGAAACCGACCGCACGCTTTTTTTCGATTTTCTTCCGCTGGACTTGGGAACGGTGCGTGGATTTCGCACGCGCTTTCATTTGTACACGGTGCCGGGGCAGGTTTTTTATGAAGCGAGCCGGCGGCTAATCTTAAAAGGCGCTGATGGCGTGGTGTTCGTCGCGGATTCGCAGGAAGAGCGGCTGGACGCGAACCTGGAAACGCTGGACAACTTGCGCGAACACCTGAAGGATCACAATCTGGATTTCACGACGATTCCTTACGTGCTGCAACTCAATAAGCGAGATTTGCCGAATGTGCTGCCTGTGGCGGAATTGCAGAAACATCTTTTGGTAAAGGGCGAGCCGACCGTGGAGGGCGTGGCGGTGACGGGGCAGGGCGTGTTCGATACGCTGAAAGAAGTCGCGAAATTGGTGCTGGCGGACCTGAAGAAGAACGCTTAGTCCTCGCGCTCCAAGCTCTGCGGTTTGCGGATCGCAGATTCCTTTCTAGTAGAGATGAAAGGTCGTTTCTACCGTTTGACGGACGGCCACTGGTGTCCCGTCCGAAGTCTGGGCGGGTTTGAACCGCCAAGATTTCACCGTCTCGACGGCCTTCTCGGTTAGCCCGTACGGAAGCGCTCTCAACACTACGACGTCATCGGCACGCCCATCCGCATTGACGGTTACAGAAAGCAACACTGTACCTTCGAGATAATGATGAACGGCAAGCTGGGAATACTGAGCCGCCGGACAATACGAACAGGAGGGATAGGTTATGCCGTCTCTTCCTGCGCGCGAGAAACCAGATCCGAGGTTCTTTTCGTTGTGCATGAATGCCAGGTCGTTCATTTGATCTGTTAAAGGCAACGTGGCCTTGAATCCAGCGATTTTTTTTCCATCCGGAACGCGAAAAGCTTCTACCAGCAACTCAAAGTCGTGTTGCCCAAGTGTGATGGAGCCCCAAACGGATGACTTGGCCTTGAGAACTTTGGCCACTTCCTCCGCATTGCGCGGATCTTGCAGATCCGCGGAGCTGAAGTTTTTCTTCTGAAGACCTTCCACGATCCGCGTGCGGTCCAAGATCACAATCACCTTGTTCATTCGCGCCATGGCGGCGCTGAAATCGTCTGCGAGACTTTTTTCCAAAGCGATCGTCAGTTCATCCGGTCCCGCAAAATCAAAAACAATCACTGGATTTTCTTTCACATCTACAATCGCCGCTGCCAGTTGGTCAGCAAGCGAGTCGAGCGTGGCTTGCGGCCGGTTGGGCGGCTGCACGGGGCGCAACTGAAACGCGCTAGCGGCGGGAGATAGCATTGCCAAAAGGCACACTCCGAACACGACGGTCGCTAGCGACTGAAGACGCGGACGGAGTGGCATACCAGACTGATTACGACCGAATTCACGACGGAAAACATTCGCCTGAAGAACAACCCAATTGCGAACTTCTTCGCCTTCCGCCAAACGCTGATACACGGCACACCTACGCGTGGGCGACGCCGCCGCGGAAGGCGGCTATGGCTTTGGCTTCGTCGGTGAAGGCGGGAATGGCTTGGATGAGGCGCGTCAGCTCGAGGACTTCCTTTACGTGGCCTGTGGGATTCAGGATCTTCAGGCCACCGCCCTGGCGTTCGAGGGTGACGAAGGAGCGGACCAGCGTGCTGATGCCGGAGCTGTCAATCTGGGTGACTCCCGCGAGATTCACTACGATTTCAGAGGGGCCGGCTTCCGCGTATTTGCGCAATTCCGCGCCGAGAGAATCGTTGCTGGTCCCGATGATGATGCGGCCCACCAGATCAACGATGGTGACATTGCCGGACTTCCGCGTTGAAATTTGCAGGCCCATGCTTACCTCCCCGGCCGCGCGCGACCGTGCTAAGTGGCCGCATTATAACCCTTTCGCGTGCCTCTCATACAAATTCCAAGGGCCCGGTTGCCCGTAGATTAAAACGGGAGGCAGATGCCAGGTAGCATCCACCTCCCGGGGTGGGTGGGGTGTTGCCAGAGCGTCGTGAAGATGGCCTGCGTGTGGTGGGCCTGACGCCCGGGCAATCCAGCGTTTCCGCCGGAATCCACGAGTGCTTGGTTGATTACCACGCGAAGAGAAACGGTGTCAACTGCAATTGGGGGCGGGATCGTGCGAAGCGAGGGAGAAGCGTGGGCGGAACGCGGCGGACGCTCGGCTTGTGCCGAATTGAAACTTGGGCCCAACCAAAACCTCATTCTCCGCAGCGACTTGCGCGGGGCGCAAGCTCGCATATTGACAAAATTTGACTACGCCACGGTACCTTGTTTCGCGCGCGCCTCGGCGCGCGGTAGTTTGTCCAGAGACCGGTCCAGAATTTCGCGGACGCGGCGAGCGAGGTCACGCGGGACGTAAGGCTTTTGCAGTACGACGAAGCCCTGCTCCTGCGCAGTGTGCAGCAGCGCTATGTCGGCACTGTAGCCCGTGGCGAAAATCACCGGGACGTTGGGCCGCTCCGCGCACATCCGCGCATAGGCGTCGGGACCGTTGATTTTGGGCATCACTACGTCGAGCAGAAGCATATCAATCCGGTCGGCGTGTTGCTGGAACTCGCGGATGGCCTGCTCGCCGTCGCAGGCGAGGACAACGTCATAGCCGAGATTGGAAAGAGTCTCGCGCGCCAGTTCGCGAAGGCCTTCGTGGTCTTCGGCCACCAAAATGGTTTCCGAGCCGCCGCGAACTGGACCGGTTTCATCCGCGAGTACGACGGCCTTCACCGACGATGGACTGGTCGGAAGATAGACGCGGAAGGTCGTGCCGACATTGAGTTCGCTGTAAACATGAAGAAAGCCGCCGTGTTGGCGGACGATGCCGTAAACCATTGCGAGCCCCAGTCCCGTCCCCTTGCCCAATTCCTTGGTGGTGAAGAAAGGCTCGAAGATGCGGTCGAGCGTGGCGGCGTCCATGCCGGTGCCATTGTCGGTAACGGCCAGCATGACGTAGTCGCCCGGACGCGCAAACGGCTGTGCGGCGCAATAGCGTTCGTCGAAGGTGGCGGCGGACGTTTCGATGACCAGGCGGCCGCCGTCGCCCATGGCGTCGCGGGCATTGATGCACAAATTCATGAGCACCTGCTCGACCTGCGTGGGATCGGCGCGAACGAGTGCGAGGCCGGCAGCGAGCTTTGTCTTGATTTCGATATTGCTGCCGATCACTTTTTCCAGAAGGCTCAGCGTCTCGGTGACGCTTCGATTCAAGTCTATATTGCGCGGTTCGAGAATCTGGCGGCGCGCGAATGCGAGCAACTGTTTGGTGAGAGCGGCGGCGCGAATCGCTTGCTGCCGGACTTTATCGAAATGGCGGTGCAGGCGCGCTTCGGGCTCGGTTTCATCCAGGCCGAGTTCGGCCCAGCCGAGAATGGCGCCGATCATGTTATTGAAGTCGTGGGCGATTCCGCCCGCGAGCTGTCCGATGGCCTCGAATTTCTGCGCCTGCATGAGCTGCTTTTACAGCGCGAGGCGCTCGGTGACGTCCTCGACAATGACCTCGGTGCAGTCGGTGTTGCGTTGATGATCGCGCGAACGCCGGGCGATCAATCGCACAGTGATGATTTTGCCGTCGCGGCGCTTCCAATCGGCGGTGGCGTCGCTGCGATCGTTTTCGCGAAAACCGCTCCGGATGCTCTCTCTCTGGGTAGGATCGCAAAAAAGGTTGGAGGTGTCGCGCAATAGGAGCAGCGCGTCAATGGATTCGTAGCCCAGCATCCGCACGAGCGCGGGGTTGGCGTCCAGAAAGAAACCGTCCATCGTGACCCAGTAGATTCCGTAGGTGGCGTTATTGACCAAGCCGCGATAGCGGACTTCGCTCTCACGCAACGCTTCCTCCGCGCGTTTGCGCTCGGTGATGTCCAGGATGCTGCCACGAATCAATTGGCGCGTCGGCGAAGGAAGCCGCACAAGATGAACTTCGCAGGGGATTTCATCGCCCAGCGAGTTGCGGTGCGTCCACTCAAAATGCGGAATGATGTTGCCGGAGGCTCCATCCATCCATTCGACGGAGGCGATGGCGGAGTGGCGACCGTCAGGCTGAAAGGGCGGGCTGAGTTCGCCGGGGCCATGGCGAAGCAATTCGTCGCGCGTCAGGCGAAAGAGGCGGAGGGCATTATCATTGCAATCCACGAAGAGGCCCTTTTCGACATCGAGCACAACGATGGCTTCGGGAGCGTTTTCGACCAGAGTGCGGAAGCGCGCTTCACTTTCACGGACTGCTCCGACGGCTCTTTTTTCAGCGTCACGGAGAGCTTTCTCTTCATGCGCGCGGAGGATGGCCATGGGCAGGCGCGCGAGCTGATCTTTGAGGACATAATCGGTGATACCCAGCTTGATGCATTCCACCGCTTTGCCGTCACCGAGCGTGCCGGTGACCAGAATCAAGGGAATGTCCTGGCCGAGCTTCACGATCTCGGTCAGCGCATCCACTCCCGTCCATCCCGGCATACGGTAATCGGAGAGGACTATATCAAATGGTTTGGCATTCAATTTACTTACGAATTCTTCTCGCGCGGAGACTGTTTCGATTTCGAGCGCGATATCAGATTTTTTGAGAGCGCGGACGGTGAGGTCCAGATCGGCGGGGTTATCCTCCGCGATCAGCAGCCGCAGGGGCTTGCTTGCTGGCGTGCTGTCGGTAGCTGGATTCTCCGCCATCGAGCGATTGCTCCTAAGAGTTCAAGAACGCCGCGGCAGGCGGCTGGCTATTTACGAGCAGCCAATACATTCCGAGCTTCAGGACGACTTCCTGAAAGTCGGCAAAATTCACGGGCTTCTGAATGTAGCTATTGACGCCAAGCTGGTAGGCAGTGGCGCGGTCCTGCTCTTCGTTGAAAGAAGTGAGCAGAACGACGGGTATCGCCTTGGTCTGGGGGTCGCGTTTGATTTCAGCTAGCACTTGCAGCCCATCCACTTTGGGCAGCTTGAGATCGAGCAGAACAAGCAGAGGCCTTATTTCCGCGTTGCGGCCGGCGTAGCCGCCACGGCAAAAAAGAAAATCGAGCGCTTCCGCACCGTCTTGCACGTGGAGAATGTGATTGACGAGCCTGCTTTTCCGCAGCGCGTGCAGCGTGAGTTCCGCGTCCGAGGGATTATCTTCCACGAGGAGGATTTCGAGCGGCTCCGACTTAGACATGATTGACCTCCAGGTTCGCGCTCTCGACCGGCAGCCGCGACTGCGGACCGAGTGTGAACGAGAACTCGGCTCCGCAACCGGGCTTGGACTGCGCCCAGATTTCTCCGCCGTGGCGGCGCACGATGCGCTGGACGGTGGCAAGCCCTACTCCCGTCCCTCCGAAATCCTCCTGACGATGGAGGCGCTGAAAGACTCCAAAGAGCTTATCGGCGTAACGGGGGTCAAAGCCCACGCCGTTATCACGCACAAAGATGGTTGGGAGATTGTTGATGTAGCCGGAGCCGACTTCGATGACAGCCACCGGCTGCTTGCGCGTGAATTTGGTGGCATTCGAGAGAAGATTGGTGAGCGCCAACCTGATCAGGCCGGGATCGCAATAGAGTTCCGGCAACGGTTCGATACGCCATTCGATTTCGCGCTCGCCGGGCTCCGGCGGGATGCCGGTAATCGCTTGCTTCACCAGGTCGCCCATGTCCGTTTTTTCGCGTTTCATTTCTTGCCGGCCAATGCGCGCCAGACTCAGGAGGTCGTCCACGAGGTGGCCCATGTGAGTGGCTGCGTCGAGGATGCGATCGAGATACTTGAGGCCGTTTGCGGGAATTCCCTCGGAGAATTCTTCCTTTAAGATGTGGGCGAAACCGTCCACGTGGCGCAGGGGAGCGCGCAGATCATGCGAAACGGAATAGCTGAAGGATTCCAGTTCCTTGTTGGCCGTGCCGAGCTCGAAGACGCGCTGATTCAGCTCCTTATTCAGCATTTGGATCTGTTCTTCCGCTTCGCGCCGCGCCGTGATGTCCTTGTCTATTTTTACGAATCCCACCAGCTTGCCATCTGGATCGCGTAGCGCCGTGGTGACGACCTCCGCCCAAAAGCGGGAGCCATCTTTGCGCACACGCCAGCCTTGGTCGTCGACATGGCCGGAGGCTTCGGCACCCCGTAATTCTTCTTCGAGCTTACCCTCTGCCAGGGCGTCTGGAGGATAGAGCCGGGAAACGTGCTGGCCGACGATTTCCTCCGCCGCATAACCTTTCAGGCGTTGGGCGCCGGCATTCCAGGTGGTGATTAGGCCCGAGGGATCCAAGCTGACGATCGCGTAGTCCTTCACCGCGTCAATCAGCAGCCGGAAACGAATTTCCTGTAGCCGAATCTTTTCCGAAATCTGCTTGCGCTGGGTGACGTCGCGGATCGCGCTCGAAATCAAAATACCATCGGGCGTTTCGAGCGGGCTGAGGCTGATTTCCGCGGGAAATTCGGAGCCGTCCTTGCGACGCCCGTAAAGTTCCAGTCCCGCCTCGATGGAACGGTGCCGCGGAGAACGCTCGTAGCCTTGGCGTAGATCGCGATGCGAAGCTTGAAAACGGTTGGGCACCAGAATTTCCACGGATTTGCCGATCAGTTCATCGCGCGAATAACCGAACATCTTTTCGGTTTGAGCGTTGATCAGATGAATTTTGCCTTCGTGGTCCACGATTACCATTGCGTCGGGGGCGGCTTCGAGGAGGGCGCGGAATTTCAGCTGCTCCTGCTTCGTGTGGGTGATGTCGCGATTGCTTTCCAGGATGGAAAGAGGATTGCCGCTGCTATCCTTCCGAAGCTCCTGGCGGCTGGAGACGATCACCACGGAGCCGTCGCGCCGGGTATGCGTCAGTTCCCCTTCCCAATAGCCTTGTTCCAGAATCTCGGCGTCGAGATTGCGCGCCGATTTTGGAAATACCGTTTGCAGCAGATCGTGGCTGATCTTCCGGTGCGCTTCCTCTGCTTGCCAGCCGTACAGTATTTCCGCGCCGCGATTCCAATAGAGGATTTCGCTATTGAGATTGCGGACGAAGATGGCGTCGTGGGTGAGGTCTAACAGCTCCGCATTTTCGCGGTAACGCGCTTCGCTGATGCGCAGGTCAATTTCGAGTTCGCGGCGTTCGTGGATTTCGCTTTCGAGCGCGGCATTTGCGCGAATCCACTCGTTGACGTTGGGCAACTCCGCCGCTTTCGGCATCAGCTGGATCAAGAGAATTGCCGTGCCCACAGAGGACGCCGCGGTAATGGCTTTCACGACGCCGGCAAGCCAATATTCCGCGTGCCAAAGATTCCAGATTTCCATGATGTGCGTGGCGCCGCAGGCCACGATGAATACGCCGAACATCACGATCATCCAGTTGAAGGGAAGATCGCGGCGCTTGCGGACGAGCCAAAGCAGCGTGAACGGAATCGTGAAATAGGCGGAAGCGATCAGCGAGTCGGAAATGACGTGCAGCCACACCAAGCCCGGATTCCACAGATAGCAGTAGCCATGCGGCATGAAATCGCCGGAGCTGAAAAGTTGGCGCAGAAAATCCATCGAAGCCCCTTGTTGCCTGTACTCGCCGCTTACCGAGCCGCACTCGATTTGCCGCTCGACTCATGCGCGAACGCGAGCGGGCACCCCTAGCACCGGCACGAATGAACGCAGCGCTTCTTATGTGTAATCGGACGAATCAGGAAAGACTTCTACGCTGAACCGAAATGAAACAGTTCAAGCCGAAGAATTGAAGGAGCCATATGGATAAGGTTTCCCGAGCGCTCAGTTCCCGGTTTGGGCTGGCGCGGGCGGATGGCTTTGAAAATATTGCGAAATTCCGGATGAAAGCTGCTCGAGACCGGCCCGGACGTTGCGATCCATGGCCTCGACGATGCTCGCCACTGTCTTGGCCTGCACGGGCTCGTCATGAGTATAAGTTTGCGTCCAAACGATGGCGCGGGTGGCAGGTTCGAAGAGTTCGAGCTCGAGAGTGAAGCGCGCAACTAGTTCGGGCTTGTCCACGCCGTACATCGCGATTAGATGGCCGCGGACTACGTAGTCCCCGCGCACATTGGTGGAAACGCGCGACACGGAGCGAAATTGGCCGGAATTGCGCAGGTCGGCGATGAGCAAATTTTGCACCATGTCCACCGGTGGTTCAGCCCAGCGATCGTACTCGTAGGTGCCCAGCTCGACCGGCCCGGAGCCGTAAACCAGCCGGTCATCGCGATAGAGAGTGGAAGAGGCGAACCGGCCGACCAGCAACGCGACGGGAAACTGTCCGCTGGAGGCGGGAGTGGTTGCGGGAGCGAAGTTCGGGTCAATGACGTAATACTTGACGGGACGCGGGGCGCCGCATCCGGCTACTACGATCGCCAGCATCACGAGTGAGGTAAGTTGCAAGCGGCGGCTCAACACTCTTCGCTCCTTCCCGCGTTGTCTCTGCGCACTGCTTTCATGCGCTACTTCGGCAAACTGGATCCGGGCTGGTGCTCTTTAGGCGCGGAGGCACGGATCAGCGTGTAGGGCCGCGTCTTGATGGTTTCAGTGAACTCATTCAAGTTGTCGGTGACGTGGCGCAGGTTATCAATAATTTCGTCGAGATTCTCCTGGTTGGCGTTAACGGTGTCATTGAGCGACGCCAGCACGGAATTAGCGTTATCGAGCGCCTTGCGCAATTCAATCACGGACTCGCGGATGTCCGGGCGGTTTTCCGTCAACATTCCATCCAGGTGAAGTATGGTGTCGTTGGCTTGATCCGAAGTCTTCTGGAAGCTGGCGATGAGAGGTTTCAGGTTTTGCGTCGCATCGTTGACATGGCCCAAAGTGGAGTGCACCAGCGGGCGATCTTCCTTGAGCATGCCGTGGACGTCGCTCAAGCTCGCCGAAATATTCGCACGGTTCTCGTCGTTCAGCAGGTCATTCACGCGACTCAGCGTTACTTTCAGCTCCACGACGCGCTCGTTCAAATTCGAAATCAATTGTTTGGCGTTGGGCGCCAGGTCGTTGAGCTCGTCGGCGATATCGGAAAAACCGGTGTACTCGAGGGTCTTCAGGGTGTAATCGCGCGGCGCGCGCGGCGCGGCGTTCGTGCCCGGCTTGATTCCCAGAAAATTCTCACCGAGCGGGCTGGTGCTGGTGATGAGCGCGGTGCTATCGGTTTTTACCGGCACGTTCGGACTCACCGAGAAATCCACTTCCATTCGCGTGGCGTCTTTGGGATCGACTTGCACTTTGCTGACGCGTCCGACCGGCGGGCCGCCGGCATAACGAACTTCGGTGCCCGGCCCCATGCCGCCGGCATTCTTGAAGAAAGCGTGGTAGGGAATATCGCCCTTATTGAAACTGCCGTTCAGAATAAAAAGTGTGGTAATCAGTAAGGCCGCCACTACCAATACAAAAAGACCGACGAGTGCCTGTTCGCGCTTTGCTTCCATCCGTACCCTCGATGATTCCCGCGTGGTGGCTCGCGGGGGGACGCCACCTAAGTGCCGGGGAGTATATCACGGCAAAGAAAATCCGCCAGAGATACCGGGCTAAATTTTCCGATTTTTCGGCGCTATTGGCGCGCCGGCGGAACATCCCCCGTCAACATCTGCAGGTAGTCAATTTCCCCCGTCAATTCCGGTTCTGGGACACGATCCAGAAATTGCCGTACACGCGGCTGCTGGCTGGCTTGCAATTCTTTGGTGGTGGCGTTGGCCACGATCACACCTTTGTCGAGCACGATCATGCGGTCGGCGATCAGAAATGCGCTGGCCAGTTCGTGCGTTACCACCACGATCGTGATGCGAAACGCTTTCTTCAATTTCAGAATGAGTTCGTCGATGCCGGCGGCGATGATGGGATCGAGGCCCGCCGAAGGTTCATCGAAAAATAAAACTTCAGGATCCATGGCGAGCGCGCGAGCGATCGCGGCGCGCTTTTTCATTCCGCCGCTCAGCTGCGCAGGCATGTAATTTTCGAAGCCGGAAAGGCCGACCTGATCGAGTTTCAGACGCACCATGATTTCGATGGTGGAATCGTCCAGGCGCGTGTGCTCGTGCAGCGGCAGCGCCACATTCTCGCCGACTGTCATCGAACCGAAGAGCGCGCCGCCCTGAAACGACATACCCATCTTCTTGCGCAATTCGTCGCGCTCGTCCTCGGAGATGGAAGCGAAATCCTTTCCCTGAATCCAGATTTCACCAGAGCTGGGGATTTCGAGGCCGACCAAAGTGCGCAGCAGCGTACTTTTGCCGGAGCCCGAGCCGCCGAGAATCACCATGGTTTCGCCGGAGGGTACTTCGAAATTGATGCCGTGAAGAATCTCGCGTTCGCCGTATTTCACGCGCAGGTTGCGCACCGAAATTGCGGCACCGCTAGCTGCTGGAGGCGGGGCCGGTTTGGGCGTTAGCGATGAGGCCATTCGAGCTTACCGTGGCGCCGTCACGTAGAAAATCGTGGTGAAAATCAAATCCACCATCACCACCATAAAAATGGACTTCACGACCGCAGACGTTGTTGAGCGGCCTACTTGTTCGGACCCTAAGCCGGTGGAAAAGCCTTCCTGGCAGCCGACCGCAGTAATCACCAGTCCAAACATGGCGGCCTTGATGAGGCCGTTCACAATATCAGAACGTTGCAGCGCGTCGAGAGTGGCTTGAATGTAGCTGCCCCAGGTGAAACCTGCGGTGCTGACACCGAACAAACCTCCGCCGAGGACACCCATAAAATCAGCCCAGCACGTAAGGCACGGGACCATCAGGAGCATGGCGAGAAATTTCGGAGCCACGAGAAAATGAATGGGTTCGAGCGCCATGGTCTCCATGGCGTCAATTTCTTCGTTCACCTTCATCGTGCCGATTTCAGCCGCGAACGCGGAGCCGGAACGGCCAATCACGACGACGGCGGTCATCAGTGGGCCCAGCTCGCGCGTCATGGAAACGGCGACGGCGCTGGCGACGAGGTGCATCGCGCCGAATTTGCGCAGCTCGTAGGCGGCGTTGAGAGCAAGGATCGTGCCGATAAAGAAGGAAATCAGGGAAGTGATCGGAAGGGCTTCCACGCCGACGGACATGGCCTGGTGGATGGCGCGGGAAAGATGGAATTTCTTGCCTTGAAAAGGAGCGATGAAGACGGCTCGCGCGGCGCCGCCGGACAAACGCGCCAAGCCGCCTAAATATGCAAGCCCATCGATGGTGGCCGCGCCTATGCTGTCTGTGAATGGCATCTGTGATTCCGGACGGGTGAAATCTTCAGATGGAACTAACGCTGAAACCGCCCGGAAACTTGGCTTTCATGTTATCGGGCGGGAGCTACGTTCGTGCTGCCGCCGCGCAAGGCTTCTTCCTCGGTGTTATATACCTCAAAAACCTTAATCAGCCGAGTTAATTCGAGGACTTCGCGCGCGGTGCGGCTGAGACCAAAAAGCGCGAAGGTGCTCTTCAGGTCTCGCGAGACCTTCAGCCCCTCGACCAGCGAAGCCACCCCGGCGCTGTCTATGTACCGTACTTTCTCTAAGTTCACGATCACCCGCGGCGCTTTCTTGGTCTTCAAAAGGTCCAGGAGCACTTTGCGGACTTGCGGCGAATTGTAAAGGGTGATGTCGCCGATGACGTCCACAATCGTGGCTGTACCGGACTGGCGCGTGGAAATGTCCATCAGGGTTGACCCCCCGCAGGGATTAGAGTGTTTTGCCAGAGAATCACCCTGGATGCAATCACTTTTCCGCTGTAAGAGGGCCGCATCAGCTACTTGCGGTTATCCAAGGAGACGTAGTTGCGAAGATCGTAGCCAAGATATACCTGGCGGGGACGGGAAATTTTCTGCTCGGGATCGAGCAGCATTTCTTCCCACTGAGCGATCCATCCGGAAGTGCGAGGAATCGCAAAAAGGACCGGGAACATCGTCACCGGGAAGCCCATGGATTGGTAGATCAGGCCAGTGTAAAAGTCCACGTTGGGGTAGAGCTTGCGCTTGACGAAGTATTCGTCTTCCAGGGCGATGCGCTCGCATTCCAGCGCGATTTCGATCAGGGGATTTTTACCCATCACATCGAATACTTCGTAGGCGATGTGCTTCACGATGCGGGCGCGCGGATCGTAATTTTTATACACGCGATGTCCGAAGCCCATCAGCAATTTTTCGCCGGCTTTCACGCTCTTCATGTACGCCGGAATGTTATTCACGGAGCCGATTTCCAGCAGCATGCGCAGGACGGCCTCGTTGGCGCCGCCATGCAACGGGCCGTAGAGCGCGGCCGTGGCGGCAGCTGTCGCCGAGTAAGGATCCACGTGCGAGCTGCCTACGGTGCGCATTGCCGTGGAAGAGCAATTCTGCTCGTGATCGGCGTGCAAAATAAAAAGAACGTCCAGCGCGCGCTCGAGCGTGGGGTTGGGACGATATTTCAGTTCCGTGGTGCGGAACAACATGTTCAGGAAATTGCCGCAGTAGGTGAGATCGTTATCCGGGTACACGAACGGCATTCCCAGCGTGTGCCGGTAGGCGAACGCCGCGAGCGTCGGCATCTTGCCGATCAAGCGGTAGGTTTGCTTGCGGCGCGAATCGGGATTGAAGATGTCTTTCGCGTCGGGATAAAAAGTGGAAAGCGCGGCGACGGTGGAAATCAGCATGCCCATCGGGTGCGCGTCGTAATGAAAGCCATCAATGAATTTCTTGATGCTCTCGTGGATGAAGGTATGGTGCGTGATGTGGTAGGTCCAATCCGCGAGTTGCGACTTCGTGGGCAGTTCACCGTACAAAATCAGGTAGGCCGTTTCGACGAAGGTGCTTTTTTCCGCCAGCTCTTCGATTGAATAGCCGCGGTAGCGCAGAATGCCTTTGTCGCCGTCAATGTAAGTGATCTTGCTGGAGCATGAAGCGGTGTTGGTGAAGGCGGGGTCGTAACCCATCATGCCGAAATCGTCGTCGCGAACTTTGATCGGCCGCAGGTCCAGTGCGCGAATCGTGTCGTGCTTGATGGGCAGTTCAAACTGGCGGCCCGTGCGGTTGTCAATTACGGTCAAAGTGTCGCGTTGCGTGCTCGCGGAAGGTGCGTCGTTGCTGACCAGTGATCCTGGTTTGGTCGGATTCATTACCGGACCTCTCGAAGCGCGTGCGTAGTCTCGGCGCGGTTCGCTTCTGCATAGAATGTACACCAAATTTGTGCAAGCGCGGAATGGGATTCGAGATTCGCGCGCGAAATGCAACAGTTGTTTACCGTACGCCATCGTATGGAGCGCGCCTGCGGAGCGTATAATTCCCTTCTGCTCAACGACAAGGCCGAACACTCTTGACTCGACCGGACGTCCGCACTCGGGCGTTCTCCCGAAACTGCTTGCAAATGAATACTCTGGCGCCAAATCTTTGCGATTACTTACGCGTTGCTGCCAGCGGCGACTCCTCATTGCCTGAACGCATCGCCTCGGCGGTGACGCGATGCCGATACTCGAAGGTGCGCTTCAGCTTTTTGCGAATTATCCAGCCGCCTAACAAATTTCCCAACCAGCCAAACGGAAGGTCGTAGGCGATACGGTCTTCGAGATGGCAAGCATCGGCGCCATCCGGAACGAAAAGGTGCGTGTGCTCCCAGCGGCGGAATGGTCCGGCGGTCTGGACGTCGCGGAACTGCCGGCCTTCCTGGTAATCGCTGTGTTCGAATTTCCAAAGCATCGGAATCGGACCGAAATGGACGCGCAGTACGCCGCGGTCGCCATTGCGAATTCCCGGTGCAGGCTCGACGACTTCCATTTTCTCCCATGGCGGCGTCAGGCGCTCGAGGGCGCCAGGTTCGGCATGCCATTGAAAGACGCGCTCAGCGGAGGCCTCGATTCTCGACGCGTAGACGAAGAATTCTTCTTTCCCCATGCGCCGAACATCATGAGCCAAGTATGCGGTGTTCGTCTACACGCGCGATCGGTCATCAATTTCCGATTCCAGCAGCCGCGCCCGCTGTTCAAGAAATACTCCTAGCGTGGCACGATCTTACGAACGGCGGTTTCCGCGGGAACGGGCGATGTGGTGGTCAAATCCTGCGGAGCGGCCAGCTCGCACCGATTTCGTCCGTGGTCCTTTGCGCGATATAGCGCGTCATCGGCCAGGCGCAGCATTTCCTGTGGATCGAGCGGGCGTGCCGGAGTGCTGGCGGCGATGCCGAAGCTTGCCGTGATTGCGATGGGAACGGAGTCCGCGGCAACGGGCTCCGCGGCAATCGCGCGGCGGATTCGTTCGGAAAGACCGAGAGCGCCCATGGCATCCGAGGAGGGCACAACGATCAGAAACTCCTCGCCACCGTAGCGGCCGACGGTGTCGTACGGCCGGACGCAGCCCGTCATTCGTTGCGTGGTTGCGCGCAACACGGAGTCGCCGGCTTGGTGACCGTAGGTATCGTTGACGTATTTGAAGTGGTCGAGATCGGCCAGGACGATTGCAAACGAGCCACCTTCACGAGCCTGGCGCGCGCGTTCGCGGCGCAACGTGTCTAGTATGACGCCACGGTTGGCAACTCCGGTGAGACTGTCATGCGTCGCGCGAAAGAGCAATTCTTCGCCGGCGGCGATCAACTTGTCCTGCAAGTCCAGAATGCGCTGCCCGACGTGCAGACGCGCGCGCAATTCCTGGGCGTCGAATGGCTTCGTCAAATAATCGTCCGCACCGGATTCCAGGCCCACCAGCAAGTCTTCTTTCTGGGAGCGCCCCGTCAACAACATGATGTAGACGTAGGGCCGGTCCTTGGATTCGCGAAGCTTTTGGCAAACCTGCGTGCCTTCCATGCCCGGCATCATCCAATCGAGAATGGCGAGGCGCGGGGCGTCCATACGGTCGAGCAATTGCAACGCTTCGGTTCCGGTGGTGGCGATAGCTACTTCGAAGCCCCATTTCACCAGAAAAACTTCCAGGAGGCGGCGGGAAACCGGGTCGTCCTCCGCGATTAGAATTCTTTTCTTTGCGTTGAGCGTTTCGGTCATCGTACGTCCTCGCTGTTTTAGCAGCGCGTGAGCAGCGCGGATTCGCGTTGCACCACGCCAAACGTTGCCGTGAAATGAAATGTGCTGCCGTGCCCCCGTTCGCTTTCCAGCCAAATTTTCCCGTGCATCAAACCAAGCAGGCGCGTGGTGATGGCCAGCCCCAGTCCTGTTCCGCCGTACTGGCGCGTGGTGGAGCTATCCGCCTGCGTGAAGGCCTCAAAAATCATGGCTTGCTTCTCTTTGGGAATTCCGATTCCGGTGTCCTTCACGCAGAAGTGGAGCACCGCGCTGCCGGCGGCTTGCTCCTGCAGGTCTACACCCACGAATATTTCTCCGCGCTCGGTAAACTTGACGGCGTTACCGACAAGATTCACGAGCACCTGGCGCAAGCGCAGCGGGTCTCCGATGATTTTTTCCGGCACGCCCGGATCCACTTCCCAGCTGAGCGCAACGCCCTTTTGCTGTGCGCGAAAACGCATTAGTTGCAGAGTCTCGGCGAGGCTGGGGGCTAGAGCAAATTCTTCCTGGACGATTTCCAGTTTCCCGGCTTCGACTTTCGAGAAATCCAGAATATCGCTCAGCAAGCCCAGCAAGGAGTCCGCGGAGGTCTTCACCATCGCGAGGTATTCGCGTTGTTCGGCGGTAACTTCGGTATCCAGGACGAGGTCAGTCATGCCGATGATGCCGTTCATCGGAGTACGGAATTCATGGCTGATGTTCGCGAGGAATTCGCTTTTGGCGTGGCTGGCGGCTTCGGCAGCCTCTTTGGCCCGGAGCAGGTCGTTCTCGGCTTGTTTTCGCGCAGTGATGTCGCGCGAAGTCATGCATACCGTGCGTGAAACGCCGTCGCGCGAACGGACCGGGCTTACGCGCGCGAGGAACCAATGCAACTGAGATTGAATCGCGATGGAATATTCCACGCTTTCGCCGTGCCCTGTAGACATGACTCTCCAGAAGGTTTCCGTAAACGGCTGGCCGACCTCCGCGCCCAGAAACTCTCCAATGTTTGTGCCTAGCAGCTTCTCCTTCGGCTGTGCCAGGGCAGCCTCGCTGGAAGCCCACACATTGCGAAAAATTCCGTAGCCGTCGAATTCGAATACGATCTCGTCAATTGCGCCCACCATGGCTTGCAGGCGCGCTTCGCTCACGCGGAGTTCCAGCTCGCTCTGTTCGCGCTCGGTGATCAGCGTTCCCAGGCACAATTCGGTGAGTGAAACGATCAGCATCAGAAATTGCAACATTCCCAAGCGGTGCAAATCCTCCGGATAAATCCTGAGCATGAGCATCGAGCCAAGATTGAGCGCGAGGACGGCGCCGGTGGCTCCCTCCATGCCGCGGCGGACCGCAATCCAGATAATCGGCAGGAAAAACAAATAGAACAGTTCGTAGCTTTGCGCGACGTTCGAGGCGAAAACGATGTAGAGGGCCAAGGCGACGCTGCCAGCTTGCGCCAGCGTCTCCGCCGCGCTGCGCGAGCGGATGGAACGCACCCGCAGAGGCGGTGCAGTGTGGGCATGTTGCGCTGGGTGCGCATAAAGCTCCGCGCGCTCATGCAGCCACGGCATTAGATGGAAGAGAAGAAACGGCGTGAGACACACCAGCGCCACGCAATCGCCGATGCACCAGTTCAGGGCTGCCTTTGGGTAATCGGCGGGACGAATCGAGCCATCCCACGTCAGCGTAAAGGCGCCTACCGCAGCCACGCAGACAGCCCCGCCCATCGCGACGCATAGGTAACGGAAAACGTCACTCAATCTCTGGAAAGGCGATTGCGATCGTAGAATCCGCCGCAAGATCGCGGCCGTCGCCGAATATCCGGAGACGACCGCCAGATTGACCGCCCAAAACGCCAGGGTGTGCGGCGATTGGTGGTAGTTGAAGATCGTCGCCACAACGCCCGCAACAAACATGAGCGGAGCATAGGAAAGCCCGAAACCAATAAGCAGGGCGAGTTCCAGGCCGACGGGCGGATACCACGCGCTGACTCCCGCCCACATCTGAAAAAACACGGTCACGCGATCGAGCAAGAGATACAGAATCGCGAAGAGAATTGCTGGCCCAATACGCCAGGGATTCCAGGTCGCAGACATACGAGCGAAAAAACTGTGGGCGGATTGGTGATCGCGGTTGTGGACGGCGGCGGTGCTATGTAGCGGTTTCAGCTCGCCTTGCATGCGAGCTCCTGTTGCGAGGCGAGAGGCTTGTCTGCGGCTCCGGCTGTGGCTTCGCTTTTGCGCGCTAGATAACGCCTTACACAATGCGGCGCCGCAGCGAACAAGCTGCTGCACTGGATCGATGCAATCCTGGCGCGAATTGCAAACAAGAGAACCCTCTTCTACGAAACCGTTTCGAGCAATCTCCAAATAAATTAAAGATGGCTTCCGGTGACGGATTGCTCAGCGAGTAGGGCGCACGGGAAATCGCTCGGTGGGCACATGTGCCGAATGCGCTTGAATCGCGCGACCGTCGGAACTAGCCGCGACCGCAGCGCTGGCGAGCCTTTCAGCGGGCGGTTGCACCATCGGCACCAAGGCGCCTTCGGCTTCCTTCAAAAACGTCAGCCCCAGTTCGCCGCTGTGCCAGTCAATCGAAATGACGTCACCCAGAGACACTTGCTCGGTCGCCAGCAAGCTCGCCAGCGGATACACCACATGCCGCTCGATCGCGCGCTTCAAATGACGCGCGCCGTATTTCATGTCCGTGCCTTCGCGCAGCAGAAAATCCCGCGCCGGCTGCGTCACACGAAATAGGAACCGCCCCTTGGCCGTCTCCAGCACCCGCTGCTGGACCATCCCCAGCTCAATTTCCAGAATTTGTTCCAGCTGCACTGAACGCAACGGATGAAACACCACCGTCTTGTCAATCCGGTTCATGAATTCCGGCGCAAACTTTCGCTTGGCCGCTTCCGCCGCCGTCTTCTCCACCTTCTCGTCCAAACGCACCACCGTGTCCGCCCGCTGCACCGGCGCAAAGCCCATTCCGCCCGTCATCAGTTCCGTGATTTCCACCCCGCCCAGGTTCGACGTCATGAATATCATCGTCTGCGACAGATCTACCCTGCGGTTGTCGCCCAGCGTAAGGGTCGCCTTATCCAGAATCCCTAGCAGCAATTGCCACAACGCATCGCTGGCCTTCTCAATCTCGTCAAACAGCAAAAAGCTGATCTTCAGCTTCTCGGTGTGATACTGCGCGAGCGCTTCCTGCGTGATCAGAGGATGCGTCTCGCGGTGCCCCAAATATCCCGGAGGCGAGCCAATCAATTTCGCGATCTCGTGCGAGTGCTGAAATTCCGCGCAATCCACTTTGATCACCGCGCGCGGATCGCCAAACAGCACTTCCGCCGTGGCTTCCACGACGCGCGTCTTCCCCGCTCCAGTCGGCCCCAAAAACAGCAAGTTCCCCACCGGCCGTCCCGGCGAATTCAAGCCGGCTCGAAAGACCTGGTACAGATCCACCACCGCCTGCACCGCTTCGTCCTGCCCCACGATTTTCCGCCGCAGCCCCGCCTCAAAATCACGTGACTCCACGCTGCGGCGCCCGGGGTCCAATTGGCGAGCTTCAGACGCGTCCATGTTTGCCTCCGGCCGATCTTCCGGCGCCGCTCAAGTCCGCAGCCGCGTGTGTCCTCGGTGCCGGAACGAGCAATGGAGAACCGTGCAGAATGGTGGCCAAATACCAGTGGCAAGAATTCAGGCAACCGATTTGTAATCAATAGGCTGCCGCATCGCTTTTGATCGCCAAATCGGACCGAAAGCGGAATCATGTTTCAACTGGAACGCAGCGTACCGCTGTGACACGGTATTAACGGGGTGTTAAAAAATTTGCGCGCGCGCCCAACGTCTTGCTTCCGAGGCCCTCTTTCCCGTATGGTGTGTGCGATTCCCCGAGAAGAAAATAGATGAAACGTGTCCTGGTAATCGAAGACGATAAAGACATTGTCGAGCTGGTGCGCTATAACTTGGAAAAGGACGGCTATCAAGTGGCGTCCAGCGGCGACGGCGCCACAGGCCTCGCGCAAATTCGCAAGGCCGCGCCTGATCTTTTGGTGCTCGATCTCATGCTGCCCAAACTTTCGGGTCTCGAGATTTGCAAGGAAGTGCGCAAGGACGTGAGCCTGAACCGCATCCCGATCCTGATCCTCACCGCTAAAGGTGAAGAAGCGGACCGCGTGGTGGGGCTCGAGCTAGGCGCTGACGACTACGTCACCAAACCCTTCAGCCCGCGGGAGCTTGCCGCGCGGGTGAAGGCTTTGCTGCGCCGCGCGGAGCCCGGCACGCCCAGTGAAAAACCGATCGAAGTCGGGGCGCTGCGAATTGATCCAGCGGCTTATCGCGTGACGCGGACTGGAAAGCCCGTGCCGATGAGCACTCTCGAATTCCGGCTTCTTTATTTTCTGGCGGCGCGGCCCAATCGCGTTTTCACCCGCGACCAGTTACTCGACGCGGTTTGGGGCACTGAACGCTTTGTCACGCCGCGTAGCGTGGACGTGTACGTGCGGCGGCTGCGCGAGAAAATCGAAACCGATCCGCAACACCCTGCCTTCATGAAAACCATACGCGGCGCGGGATACCTTTTCGAAACCCGTGCAAGCTAGACTGTTCTGGAAGCTCGGGCTTACCTACGCCGCCCTGCTCCTGGTAGTTCTGCTCGTTGTGGACCTCTATTCCGTTCGCGTGGTTCGGGCGCAGGCGATTCGCTCGGCCAACGACGCGCTCGGTTCGCTGCTGAAACTCGCCCTCGCGGATCCTCCGAGTTCTGCCGGCGACGCGACTCTGCGCAACTGGACTGCGCGTGTGGCGCAAAGCGGCGCGCGCGTCACGATTATTGACAGCACGGGCCGGGTGCTCGCCGATTCCGCGGCCGATTCCGAAAAAATGGAAAATCACGCGAATCGCTCCGAGTTTCAGGACGCTTTGGCGACCGGTTCAGGGCAATCGGTACATCGTAGTGTGACGCTCAATCGCGAGTTAGTGTACCGAGCGGAGCGCTACCAGCAGCCCGGAGGCCCGCCCATTGTCATTCGCCTGGCGCTGCCGCTATCGGTGGTGGATCTCTCGGTTGTTGAGCTCCAGCAGCGATTGCTGACGGCCACGCTCTTGATGTTGATCGCCGGCGTGATCGTTTCCCTCGCTTTCGCGCGGATGTTTGCGGCGCGCGTAGAACGGCTGAAGCTGTTTTCGCAGCGTATCGCGGAAGGCGACTTCCGTCCCGTTTTGCGCGAAGGGCCGCGCGACGAGCTTTCGGACCTGGCGGACAGCATGAATCAAACGGCCGAGCGCCTCGATCGCGAAATTCGCCTGCTCAGCGGCGAGCGCAATCGCTCCGGCGCGATCTTGCGCAGCATGGTGGAAGGCGTGGCGGTAATTGACGCACAGGAACGCCTTGTTTTCTACAATCGCGCCTTTTCTGAAATTTTCAATGTGAGCGGCGCGAGCGCCGAAGGCCGCGCGTTGATTGAAATCGTGCGCAATTCCGAATTACTGGCGCTAATTCGCAAGGCGCTGCGCGGCGACGAAGGACTGCAAAGCGATATCGTGATGGGCATCACGCAGACGCAAAGTTTCTCGGCTACCGCCGCCCCCGTGAAGGCGCTGGAAGCCTCCGCGGCAGACCGTGGGCCGGCGGAAAAGCCTTCGGGCGCGGTGGTGGTGCTGCATGACGTTACCGAGCTGCGTCGCCTGGAGCGCGTGCGGCAGGATTTCGTCGCGAACGTCTCGCACGAATTCAAAACGCCGCTCACCGCGATTCAAGGATTCGCGGAAACTCTGCTGGCCGGCGCGCTCGATGACCCTAGCAACAACCGGCGCTTCCTGGAAATTATCCGCAACCATGCGATCCGCCTGGCGAGGCTCACGAACGATCTGCTTAAACTCGCACGTATCGAGGCTGGAAAGCTGGAAGTGGAATATTTCACCGTGGGGCTGATGGAATTGATTGAGGCCTGCGCCGAAACCACTCTGCTGAAAGCCAGCCGCAAAGACATCGCTCTCGAGATCGAAGTGCCGCCGAAACTTCCCGCCGTGCGCGGTGACGCAACCTTGCTGCGTGATGTGCTGCAAAACCTGCTCGATAATGCCATTCAGTACACGCCGCAGGGTGGCCACATTCGCGTGACCGCCGATGCGGGTGACCGCGACGCAGTGATCTCCGTGGCGGACACGGGCATTGGCATTCCGCTTGCCGATCAGGAGCGCATTTTCGAGCGCTTCTACCGGGTGGACGCCGCCCGTTCGCGGGAAGCGGGCGGCACCGGCCTGGGCCTTTCGATCGCGAAACATATCGTCGAAGCACACGGGGGGAAGCTCTGGGTCGAGAGCGCCGTGGGCCAAGGATCGCGGTTTTCCTTCTCAATCCCGCTCGATCTGTAAGTCCCGCATAAGCCTGTGTCTTCAAATATTTACGTGCCGTTTATGCGCTTGAAATCCTCAACGCCAATCCTGTAAACGGCAATGTTTTAGCAGCCGGGGCCTGCAGGGGAGGATGTGGACAGTGGCGAATGCCAAATCAAACGGGGAAGGAATCTTTCAAAGCGTGCTGGTGAATTACCTGATGTCGCAGGCACGCACGGTGGAAGCATCAGTGAACCGCGCGCTGTGGGCGCTGCTGGAACGCAATGAGCGCCTGGCCAGCGAAGTGTTTCTTACCGAGCCGCGCATCAATGAAATGGAAATTCTGATAGACGAGCACGCCATCCGCATGCTGCGTCAGGGGAATTTGCTCGATACCGACGTCCGGCTGATCGTCGCTACGCTGAAGATCAATAACGACCTCGAACGCATGGGCGACCTGGCCGTTAACCTCAGCGAACGCGCCATTTCGCTTTCGGCGATGGGTGAGGTAGACATCCCAACGGATCTAGAACCGATGACCACCGCGGTCCGCGCGATGGTGTCCAAATGCCTGGGAGCTTTGATTTATCAGAACGTAGACTTGGCGACACAGGTTCTGGAAAGCGACGACGTGGTAGATCAATATCGCGACCAGGTGTTCGAATCGTTGCTCGCCGGCATGACCCAGAATCCAGCGTTGGCTGCACCCAACCTGCATTACGTACTGGCGTCGCGCCATCTGGAAAGGATTGCCGACCACGCGACCAACATCGCCGAGGATATTTTGTTCTGGGTACGAGGCCTGGAAGTCCGCCACGGGCGCGCGAAGCAAATGGAAATCAACGCCGAGAGCGCCAGTGCGACCGGTGCGTTGTAACGGATATTTCATGCGCTGCTCATCGGGGATTCAATTCCCGAGCCTACACTGAACTCGCTTTCGTGTGAGTCAGGGGCAGAAGTAGAGGGTCAAATTTACGGAGCTCCCGCGCCGGGGTCAGCGCGGTAACGAGCCCTCACAAGTTCCTGCGCTGCAGCATTTGCGCGGGAAGCAACGCACCAAGTACCTCCCACTCGCGAGGCGCAGCTCGTCCACACCCCCGGGGCTGCGCCTCCACCCCTCTTTGTCGCGCGCGGTTAATTCACTTCCAATTCGCGGCGATGTAACACGTCTGTAACATTGCAGTCAAAAAATGATATGGAGGAGAATCTGACAAAATGAAAAAAATCATGCTGGTTGTGTCGCTCTTGCTCGGCGCTGCCGCTCTGGTGGCAGCAGATACGGGAACTGTGCTGTTGAACGCCGCTGGTGCTACGTTCCCTTATCCGATCTATTCGAAATGGTTCGACGTTTATCACACGGCACATCCTAATATTCAGATTAATTATCAGTCCATCGGTTCTGGTGGCGGGATTCGCCAATTGCAGGCCGGCACGGTTGATTTTGGCGCGTCGGACGGCCCCATGAGCGATGAGCAATTGGCGCAATCCAAGTTCAAGATATTGCACTTCCCGACCGTTTTGGGCGCGGACGTGCCGAGTTACAACATTCCTGGTGTCAGCACGGAACTGAACTTCACGCAGAAAGCTCTCGCGGACATTTTCCTAGGCAAGATCACGAAGTGGAACGATCCGGAGCTCACGAAGGTCAATCCGGGCGTGAATCTGCCCAACGCCGATATCGTCGTGGTACACCGCTCTGACGGAAGCGGCACCACGTACATCTGGACCGATTTTCTCTCCAAGGTGAGCGAAGAGTGGAAGAACAAGGTCGGTAAAGGCACCTCCGTGAACTGGCCTGTGGGCTTGGGCGGGAAGGGCAACGAGGGCGTCTCTGGGTTGGTGAAGCAAACCCCCGACGCGATCGGCTACATCGAGTTGGTCTATGCGGCGCAAAACAACATCAGCTTCGGCAAAGTGCAAAATGCTGCCGGCAAATTCGTCAAGGCCGATCTCGCCGGCGTTACTGCGGCTGCCGCTGGCGCCGCCAAGGACATGCCGGCGGACTTTCGCGTTTCAATCACCAACGCCCCGGGTGCAACGTCGTATCCGGTTTCCAGCTTCACTTGGCTATTGATTCCCGAGCACATTTCGGATGCCACCAAGCGGGATGCGATCAAGGGGTTTTTGAAGTGGATGCTGGTCGATGGTCAGAAGTACAACGAGGGGCTGACCTACGCGCAGCTTCCAAAAGCCGTTGTCGCAAAGGAAATGAAAGCCATTTCGCTGATCCAATAGCCCCTAATGTCGGCCACTGCCACTACCATCGCGCACGAAGTCCCGCCCAAATCGGGACTTCGTGCGTTTGTTCATAAGTTGCGGGGAGGCGACGAAATCGCCCACCTGATCACGCTCGTTTTTGCCGCAAGCATTCTGCTTATCACCTCGTTGCTCGTAATTGAATTGTGGAAGACATCGTATCTTTCGCGCGCGAAGTTCGGCTGGATGTTTTTCTGGACGCGCACGTGGGATCCGATTTTTGACAATTTTGGGGCGGCGCCGTTCATTTACGGAACCCTGGTAACTTCGGCGATCGCGCTGGTGATCGCCGTGCCTTTGGGCCTGGCCGCCGCCATTTTCCTTTCCGAGCTCGCCCCGCGAAAGATCAGCGACGCCATCTCGTTTCTGATTGATTTGCTGGCCGCCGTGCCCAGCGTCATTTACGGATTGCTGGGAATTTTCATTGTTGTGCCGCTCATGCGCACGACGCTCGGGCCCGCGATCAAGAGCGTGCTGGGATTTACTCCGCTATTTTCAGGCCCGAATTACGGGGTCGGTTTTCTCACCGCTGGAATCGTTCTGGCCATCATGGTCGTTCCATTCATCATTTCAGTGTCGCGCGAAGTGTTGCTCACTGTGCCGCGCGAACAGCGCGAGGCCGCCATGGCCTTGGGCGCGACCCGCTGGGAGTCCACCTGGCAGGCGGTGGTGCCGTGGGCCCGGACCGGAATTATGGGCTCTGTGTTTCTGGCGTTGGCGCGCGCTCTGGGCGAAACGATGGCGGTGACGATGGTGATCGGCAACGACCCGAAAATTTCGGCATCGTTGTTTGCTCCGGGCTATACCATCGCCTCGGTTATCGCCAACGAATTCACCGAAGCCACCGGTGATTTGTACCTCAGCTCCTTGATTGAATTGGGGCTGGTGCTCTTCTTGATGACGTTCATCCTCAACGGTCTGGCGCGCATCCTGATCGTGGCCACGGAACGCGGCGGAGGCCGCCCGGCATGAGCGGCGCTCGCTTGCTCTGGCGCAAAGCCATTAACAACATCATGCTGACTCTCACGGGGGTCGCCGCTTTCGGCGTGGTCTCCGTGCTTTTTCTCATTCTTGGGTACTTGATTTGGAATGGCGGCACGTCGCTCAACCTCAACTTCTTTACTCAGCTCCCCAAGCCGGTCGGTGAGACGGGCGGCGGCATGGCCAATGCCATCGTGGGCAGCCTGAAGCTGCTCTTTTTGGCGGCAATCATGGGACTGCCGGTCGGCCTTATGGCAGGAGTCTATCTGGCGGAATTTGGCGGCAAGACATTCTCGTTCGTGATTCGGTATACCACCGACTTGCTCAACGGCGTGCCTTCGATCGTGATCGGCATCTTCGCGTACTCGCTGGTGGTCCTGCCGGTGAAGCACTTCTCGACGCTGGCTGGCGGCGTGGCCTTGGCCGTTATGGTTATTCCCATCACGGTTCGCAGCACCGAAGAGTTTCTCCGTGCCGTACCGGGAAACATGCGCGAGGCGGCGATGGCGTTAGGCGCCAGCAAATGGAAGACGATCGCTACCGTGGTGCTTCCAGCGGCCAGCGGAGGCATTCTGACGGGCATGCTGTTGTCCTTGGCGCGTGTGGCGGGCGAGACGGCCCCTTTGCTGTTCACTGCATTCAGCAACCGCTTTTGGAGCCAGGGTTGGGGGCAACCCATCGCCTCATTGCCGGTGATGATTTATACCTACGCGATCGCACCGTACGACGACTGGCACCGCCAAGCCTGGGCCGCGGGGCTGGTTCTTTTGGGTCTAGTTCTTGTATCTAATTTGGGCGCGCGGTTTATACTGGCGCGCACCAAAGCGGTCTAACAAAAGGCAGGGATGCAATCGTGAGTGGTGCACCTCAATCCGCGCTAGCAGCAAGAGCACTGAGAGATCCAGCGCCTATGGAAAAAACGACATCACCAACGACCGAGCAGCCGGTGCGCCTGAAAATTTCGGACCTGAATTTCTTTTATGGCCCGAAACAGGCCGTTTTTGGCTTAAGCCTCAACATTCCAACCAACCGCATCACTGCGCTTATTGGACCCTCCGGTTGCGGCAAATCCACATTCTTGCGCACGCTAAATCGGATGAACGAAACGATTCGCAATACGCGCGTCGAGGGTGCAGTCCTGCTGGACGGCCAGGACGTTCTGAAAATGGATGTGGTGGGCTTGCGGCGCCGCGTCGGAATGGTATTTCAGCGGCCCAATCCTTTTCCGAAATCCATTTACGACAACGTGGCGTATGGATTGCGGATCAATGGATTCAAAGGGCGGCTCGACGATCTCGTGGAAAAGAGTTTGCGGCGCGCGGCGTTGTGGGAAGAAGTGAAAGACTACCTTAAGAAATCAGCGTTTGCGCTTTCCGGCGGCCAGCAGCAGCGCTTGTGCATCGCGCGCGCCTTGGCTGTGGATCCGGAAGTGCTGCTGCTCGATGAGCCTTGCTCGGCTCTGGATCCTGTGACGACCGCCAAGATCGAAGAGTTGATGTTTCAATTAAAAGATAGCTGCACGATGGCGATCGTGACGCACAATATGCAGCAAGCGGCCCGCGCCAGCGATTTCACGGCGTTCATGCTCGACGGCAAGCTGATCGAGCACAGCGAGACTTCCAAGCTCTTCACCACGCCGAAGGATCCGCGAACAGAAGCTTACATCACCGGCCGCTTCGGATGAGACGCAAGGCGGTTGGGCGCGACGGCGCCCGGCTTGGCGCGAGGAACTGAGGAAACATGGAACGACATTTTGTTCACGACCTGGAAGAGCTGAAGCAGCGGCTGCTCTGGATGGGGAGCCTCGCCGAGCGCGCGGTCCATCAGGCGGTCCACGCCGTGCTGGACGCCGAAGAACACCTCGCGGAAACTGTGCTCTCCGAGGAAGACGCCATCAACGAGATGCAGATCGAGATTGACGAGCGCGTACAGCGCCTGCTCGCCCTGCAGCAGCCCATGGCTGCCGATCTGCGCTTTCTGCTCGCCGTCTCGCGGATTAATGGCGACCTGGAGCGGATCGGCGATCAGGCCGTGAACATCGCGCAATCCGCAACGCGCATTTTGCGCCACCCGCAGGTGAAGCCTTACGTGGACCTACCGCGCATGAGCGAGCTGGCCGAAGCCATGGTGCGCGATAGCCTGAACGCGCTGGTACGCGGTGATCAGGATCTGGCGCAGAGCGTGTTGCGCCGCGACGACCAAGTGGACCGCTTGCGCGATCAACTTTTCCGCGAGCTGCTTACCTACATGATGGAAGATTCCGCGCAGGTCTTTGCAGCGTTTGAATTGATCCTCGTGGCTAAAAACCTCGAGCGCATCGGCGACCACGCCACCAATATCGCCGAAGACGTGATCTATTTCGTCGCCGGACGCGATGTTCGCCATCCAGCCCTAGACCGCCGCTAAGATTTCGGGGAAACAAACTGCTGGGGAGTGTAACACTCTAGATTCGCGCGAGCGCGGCGGCTTCGTCTTCCGCCAAATCCAAAATCGAATCCAAACGCACCATTTTCAGCAGCATCATCACGCGCTTATTCGCCGCGAAATAAGTGGCTTTGCCGCCGGCTCGCTTCAACGTGGTAAAGGCGCGCACCAGTGCGCCGATTCCCGAGCTGTCCAGTTCCGTAACCCCCGCCAGGTTCACAGCAATGTGGGTGGTACCGTTGTCCAGCAGCTGCTGCACCTGATTGCGGAAAGCCTCTTCGGCGTCACCGAGCTTGAGCGGCCCGTCCAGGTCCAAGATCGTCGCGTTGCCCGCTTTGCGGATCCCGATATTCACATGTCCCTCGCTGCGCTGTGCAAAGCTAACCGAATTGCGCCCGTCAATCAAGAGGATGCGCGAAAGTCTTTCCGCCGGGGACTCGAACTCGATGCGCAATTGAAATGCGATTATCGGGAGAGTTTTGGCATCGCTCTGGCGCAAATCCCCGCGCAGCGGATCATGGCCGATTGATTATTCCGCTTCTAGCGCGATGGCCAGTTCTTGCACGCCGCGCCGGATTTCTCGCGCGTCCAGCGCCGCGAAGCCAAGCTGCAATCCCTCTCGCGGCATTCGTCCGCGGCTGTACCAGCTGAGCGGTATCACTTCCACATCGCGTTTCGCAGCTGCGTTCCTTGCGGATTCACCGCCCAGCCCACGCTTCAGCCAACCCACCGTCTGCAGTCCGGCTTCAATGGTGGAAATTTCCAGTAATCCCGCGAGCCGCTGCCGGGCGCTTTCCAGCAGTACCGACAATCGCTCCGAGTACACTTCGCGCATGCGCCGCAGATGCCGCCCGAAATGCCCTTCCGTGATGAAGTCGCAGAGCACAGCCTGCTCCAGAAGCGGCGCATGGCGGCTCGTCACCGAGATCGCCGCAGCAAATTTACCCAGCAGGTCCGCGGGAATCACCAGATATCCCAGCCGGAGCGATGGAAAAAGCACTTTGCTGAAGCTGCCCGCAAATAGCACCAGCCCGTTGCGATCGAGTCCCTGCATTGCCGGCACGGGACGCCCCGAGTAGCGATATTCGCTGTCGTAATCATCCTCGAGAATCAGTGCGCCGGATTTCCGCGCCCACTCGAGCAATTCCAGGCGCCGCGGCAGGCTCATGGTGATTCCCAGTGGAAATTGATGGCCCGGCGTGACGTACACGAGGCGCGCACCGCGCAAAACTGAGTCGCGCAACTCCATGCCTTCCTCATCCACGCGAGCCGCGGAAATTTTCGCGCCGACCGCCTCAAATGCGATAGCCGCGCCGGGATAGCCGGGGTCTTCCATGCACACGCGATCCCCCGGATTCAGAAATAGCCGCGCCGCGAGGTCTAGCGCTTCCTGCACGCCGGACACGATCGCAACTTGCCCCGGCACGCACTTGACGCCACGCGACGCGCCGAGATAATCCGCCACTGCTTCGCGCAGTGGACGATATCCGAGCGGATCGCACCCGAGCAAAAGGTTTGCGGAAGCGCGCCGCCAGCGACGCGCCGTGAGCTGGGCCCATAAAGATGTGGGAAACAGGTCCAAGGCCGGCAGGTTCGCGCGAAAGGCGCGGCTGCGCCGAATCTCGAAGCCCGTGAAAAGATCCACGCGCCGGCCGTACTCCGCCATTCGCCGCGGTTGTTTCCGTTGGGCTCGTGGCTCCGCGTTCGCATGGCGGGCCACTTGCAGCAATTCATCCGGCAGCACCTTGCTGACATAGGTGCCGGAACCCATGTTGCCTTCGACGTACCCCTCGGACTTCAATTGCTCAAAGGCGCTGACGATGGTGCCGCGCGACAGCCCGTATTGGCGGGCGAGATCGCGAGTGGCGGGCAAGCGCGCTCCGGCGCGCAAGCGGCCGTCTAGGATTTCAGCGCGTAGCGTGGCATACAGCCAGCGATACGCGGGAGTTGCCGCATCTCTTGGAGGAAGCGTCAGCGCAAAACCAGTCGCTCGTTTCGCCATGCCCGGATTTGCTCCAAAAGTGGTACAGCAGAAATACTGTAAGTGGTTCTTTTCTGCTGGTCCACTATTGTTTAGTTTAGTGCGCGGAGGAATTGACCATGAGCAAGCTTACGAAGAGGGCGGCACTGCTAACCGCGATGGCGCTCGCTGCCACCGCTGCAAGTTATGCGGCCCGCGCGCAGGCGTCGGGCGCGCGAGCGCAAACTCAGGCGAACAGCGCGAAACAAGTGCGCGTGGCGTTCACGCAAGCGCTGCCGCCGCTCGAAGGCCGCCACCTCAAAGCCACTGTGGTGGAAGTGACCTACGGCCCCGGCGCGTCTTCGGCACCACATAGCCACCCGTGTCCCGTGATTGTCTACGTGGTGAAAGGTTCGTTGCGCGCGAAGGTGAAGGGCGAGCCGGAAGCGGTTTACCACGCGGGCGAGAGTTTCTACGAAGCGCCCAACGGCGTGCACGAAGTTTCCGCCAACGCCAGCCAAACGGAAGCAGTGAAATTCGTCGCTTACTTCGTTTGCGACCATGACACGGAACTGAGCGTGCCCCCGCCGAGCGCCCAACCCGCAGGAGACAAATAACCATGAGCAGCAATGCGCCACTAACTTCAGCGGACGATAAATCGCAGTCCGCGGCACAACCCGTTCGCACGCTAAAGCTGGAGCGGCTTGGACTTTTCTACGCGCGCTTCGCACTCGGCGCGGCGTTTCTCTCCGGCATTGCAGACCGCTTCGGCTTGTATACCGGGCGCAACGTGGGCTACGGCGATTTCGCGGGATTCGAAGCGTACACCGCCAAGGTGAACTCGTTCATGCCGGCCTCGACGATACCGTTTCTGGCGTGGGCCGCGACCGTCGCCGAATTTACGCTGGGCGTCGCGCTGATTCTTGGAATCTGGCCGCGCTGGGTGGCGCTGGCAAGCGCGCTGCTGCTCGTGCTCTTCGGCACGGCCATGGCAATTTCCTTCGGTATCAAATCGCCGCTGGATTACTCGGTGTTCTCCGCGTCCGCGGCGGCAGTGTTGCTCGCGTTGTACGGATCAGGTCCCAAGAAGTGATTTTGTCTCTTCGGCCTTTTCGCCCCGAGGCACGAAGGGCCGGCAGCGGTCTTTAAAGATGCATTTGAATCGCAGTCTACAGGTCCCGCACCACCACATCGAGTTAAAAAGGAGCTTCACCATGAAACGAACTTTGCTGCTCACCGTCGTACTTGCAATTGCCGCCTTGGCCGGGCTGCGCTCCGCCGCCGCGCCATCGCCAGATTCCGGGAAAGACCAGCTTCTCGCCGCCCGCGAAGCGGTGTGGCGCGACTGGTTCGCGGGCGATCAAGCCGCTCTCGAACGCGAAGTCCCGCCGGAGACAATCGCCATCAGCGCCAGCGAGACGACTTGGCATAACCAGAAGGAAATACTGCAATCCGCGGCCGATTTTCACGCCAGTGGTGGAAAGCTGCTGCGCTTGGAATTTCCACGCACGGAGATCCAGCGATTCGGCGACGTCGCCATGCTCTACAGCCAGTATGTGCTGGAAACCGAATCGAACGGCAAGCGTTCCGAGGAATCAGGACGGGTGACGGAAATATTCGTGTGGCGTGACGGCCACTGGGTCAATCCGGGCTGGCACACCGATGCCGTCAAGTAGTGCAACATCATCCAGCTCGCGTGAGGGCCGGAGCGAATCTCGGCCGGCCCTTTTTTCTCCGTTCTTCTTCTTACGTCCCTCCCTCTTGCTTCCTTGACGCGCGCTCGCTCCATTTGTTAGGCTGCGCCCATTCCCTTCGGCGGTCTGTTGGGGGTGTCGCTGTCACCGGCGGCCGGAGACTGAATTTGCGTCCCTTCCCGTGGGAGAGTCATGGAAACGTCTTCCGCGCTCTTCGAACTTGCGAGCGTGGCTTTAGCCTGTCGCGACCAGGATACTTTGCTGAAAACGTTCGCCGCGCGCGTCGGCGCCAGCCTCGGCGCGCGCGCCGTCTTTGTGTGGACGCACGCCGCGACTTCGAACGGCTCCCAGCGCAGCAACGGTGACGAACCCACGGGCTTGGTCTGCCGGATGCGATGGAACGAACCCGGCGAGCGGCTTGCGCCGCTGGGCGAATCCGTCAGCGAAGGACTCCTCGCCGAAATCTACGAATCCGCTGAAACGCGCCGGCTGGGGGGCAAGGAAATCGCCGACGACGGCTTCGAGCACCTCGATGATTCCAGCCGCGCGCGCGTGAAGTCCGCGTTATTCGCTTCGCTACCCGGCGCGCAAAGCGCCGAAGGCGTGGTGGAGGTCCTCAATAAGCGCAGCGGCGAATTCACCGACGAAGACGCGCATTTCCTGGAGGAAGCCAGCCGGTTGGCCGGCACCGCCCTCACGAACCTCGACGCAATCGAAGGCGAGCGCCAAGCGCAGCTTTCCACTCTGGAGCGCCTGACGGCGCTTTACGACCTCGGCCGCACTTTCACCTCTACGCTCGAACTTGGCGAATTGCTGCCGATCGTTGCCGGAAAAATTCGCGACATCCTTGGCGCCGGCTCTTGCAATCTGTGGCTCGCGGACGCCAGCTCGCAGGAGATGTATCTCGCGCAAAAAACGGGCGAAGATCCCACTGTAGAGGACGATGCACGCGTCTCGCTCACCGAAGGATTGTTGGCGGAAGTCGCGCAGCAAGCCAGCCCAAAGCTGGTCGAAGATCCCTCCACGGAAGCCGGCTTCGCTGAACGCTTGAAAGCAGGCGGTGAATTCGAAATTAGCTCGTGGATCGGCGCACCGCTGCGCAAGTCGAATGAAGTGCTGGGCGTCGTCGAGCTGGTGAACAAACAGGACGGTTCGTCGTTCGACGAGGACGACCTGTTTTTTCTCGAGACCATCAGCGAACAAGCCGCGGTGGCGCTGCACAACGCCAACCTCCTGGAATCCGAGCGCAAGGTTCACGCCCTCGACGCGCTGCTGAAAATTTCGCAGGAAATCACATCCACGCTCGATCTCGATCACGTCCTCTCCACCGTGGTGCATCAGGCCTCCTCGGTGGTGCCCTTCGATCGCTGCGTGATCGGCTTCTTTGACCGCGGGCGTTTCGTGCTTGGCGCACTTTCCGGCGAGACTGAAGTTCCCAAGACGCGCGAGATGAGCGACCTGCGTTCGCGCCTGGAGTGGGTGGCCGGCCAGGAACAAGCCGTCTCCGCGGATCTCTACGAAGACGGTTGGCGGACGAATCCGGAAGATGCTCGCGCGCAAATCGTTCCCTTCCTCGAAGAGCACGAAGAAAACGGTTTTTACGCGCTGCCTCTGCGCGACGACCAGGGCACGCTCGGCGTGATGGCGCTGCTCAGCAGCGACGCCGATTTTCTCAGCGAGAATAATCGCGAGACAGTGGCGATTCTCGCGAACCAGACCACGGTCGCCATCCGCAACGCGCAGCTCTACCAGCAAGTGCCGCTCGCGAATTTGTTGCAGCCCTGGACGCAGCGCAAGAAGAAACTGATGTCCGCGATGCCGCGCGCTCGGTGGGTGGAATACGCACAGCGCGTTGGACTCGGACTCATATTTCTCGCGGTGGTTCCGTGGCCGATGCGCGTGGGGACGGATGCTACCGTCGTTCCCGCCGAGCGCCGCGTCGTCAGCGCGATTGACGGCGGCGTGGTGCAACGGTTGTTCGTTCACGAAGGCGACAAAGTGCAGGCCGGACAGATGCTCGCTCAGCTCGATGATGGCGATGATCGCGTGAAGCTCGCGCAAGCCGAATCCGCTCTCGCGCAAGCGCGGCGGGACCTCGCCGACGCTGAATTCCGCAACGATCCTTCCGCGGCGGGCCAGGCCAAAATCCGCGCGGACCTGCACGAATCCGAGGTGCAGCTCGAACAGCAGCGCGTCGCCGAGGCGCAACTGCGTTCGCCCATCGCGGGAATGGTGATCACGCCGAAAGTGGAAGAGAAGGCCGGTACGCTCGTAAAGCCGGGCGATGCTTTTGCCGAAATTGTGGGAGAAGACCGCATGGCGGCCGAAATGAGCGTGCCGGAAGAGGATTTGGAGCTGGTGCACCCGGGAAAAAATGTCGCGCTGAAATTGAACGCGTATCCCACCACCACGTTTCAGGGGACGGTCGAGCGCATCGGCGCGCAGACGAAATCCGCAGCGGGAGAACAATATTTTATCGTACGCGCGGTTTTTGATAATCCGGGCGGTCTTGCGCGCGACGGCATGGTGGGCCGCGCGCGAATTCATGCCGGTGGCGGATGGTTTCAAACCGGATGGTATCCGGTGGGATACACTCTTTTGCGCTCGCCTTTCCGCTGGCTGTGGCAGGAAGCGTGGAGCTGGCTGCCCTAGAGATACCGCGAGGGCCGCTGCGAGGAACGAGGATTGGTCATGACGAAATTTGCACTGGCGGTTCTAATCGCCGCGGCGGCTGTCAGTGGCATTGGGTGCGACAATTCGACGGTGGCGTCCAGTCCCACGCCCGCGGCGATCGCGCCTCCCCCTGCAGCGCCGGCGGTGCCTGCCGCCGCGAAGCCCGGCGATATCCTCAGCGTTCTCACGGTCGAGCACCAGGTGGACATCACCGCGCAGCGCGATGGAGTCGTCACCTCGCTCACGAGAGACGAGGGCAGCGCCGTAAAAGCAAACGAAGTGTTGGGTCAGCTCGATGACCGCTCCCTGCAAATGGAGCTGATCAAAGCCCGCGACGATCTGCAGGTCGAGGACAACAACCGCAAGTACAAGGAAGCCGAGCTCAAAGCCAAGACCGCAGCGCTTCACCGCCAGCAGCAGCTTCGCGCGCTGGGCCTTTCGAGCGATGCCGACCTGGAAGCCGCGGATTTTGAAGCCAAAGCCGCGGAATACGATTTGCACGGATACGAAGCGCTGGTGGAAAGCGGCCACGCAGAAATCAATCGGCTGGATCTGGAACTTGACCAGACGCGCATCCATGCGCCCTTCGCCGGCGTTGTGGTACGGCGTTACATTCGCGAAGGCCAGGCCGTTTCCAAGGGCGACAAGTGTTTTCGCGTCAGCCAGCTCGCTCCGTTGCAAGTGCAATTCCAGGTTCCGGAATCTTCCGGGCGCCGTCCTGCGGCTGGCGGCGCAGTCGAATTGTCGCTTATGGACAATTCCAATCGCGCGCTGAATGCCCGGATCGTAAAGGTCAGTCCCACGGTGGACGCCGCGAGCGATAGTTACGACGTGCTCGCGCAGCTCACCGGACCCGGCCTCTCGGATTTGCGCCCGGGGATGGCCGTGCGCGTCAATTGGCCCGGCACAGGGCAGCTCAATTCACGCCCGAAACCCTGACGGAATCGCTCAATGCGTTTTGGACCCACCAGCCTGCAAGTCTCCAGCGTCGCGGCCAAAGGCTTGCGCCGCCCCAAGCTGCGCGAAGATTTGCGGATCAGCGAACAGACGGTGGCGGGCGAGACGAGCTACGTTATCAAGAACTACGAAACCAATTCCTACAATCGCTACGGCAGCACGGAGTATGAGCTGCTCAAATTGTGCGACGGCGCGCACACCGCTGCTGAAATTTCGGATGAATTGACCACGCTCCATCCTGATTCGCCACTCAGCGAAGCCGAGGTTCTCGATTTCCTCGATAGCATCGAGCCCGCGATGTGGGAACGTTCGGTGGGCGAGAAAAACCTGGCGGTGCTTGAACGCATACGCGACGAGCGCAAAGGCCGCCTGGATCAATCAAGCATGCTGTATATCAGTTTCAAGGCTTGGGACCCCGACAAGACGCTCGCGAAGATCGACCCTTATCTGAGCTGGATGTTCACGTCTGGGTTTGTCGTTTTCTCGCTGTTCATATTCGTCATCGCCTGCTATCTGCTGGCCGGCGATTGGGCGCGCGTGCAGCAGGATACTTCTGCGCTCTACAACTTTTCCGACAAGAGCGCCTACGACATCTGGATGTTCTGGATCCTGCTGATGATTCTCGGGGGTATCCACGAATTCGGACACGGGCTTACCTGCAAACATTTTGGCGGCGACGTTCATCAAATGGGTTTTCTGCTGATTTATTTCACGCCCGCCTTCTACACGGACACCACGGACATCCTTCTTTTCAAGCGGGGCTCGCAGCGTCAGTGGGTAATCTTCGCCGGCATCTGGATCGAGCTGGTTCTCTGTGGGCTTTCCGGAGTGGTGTGGCACTTCTCACCGGCCGGCTCGGTGCTCAATGACCTGGCGTATAAAATGATGCTGCTCAGCGGCATCCAAGGCGCGCTGTTGAATTTGAATCCGCTGATCAAAGCCGACGGGTACTACGCGCTTTCGCAATTCCTGCAGGTGGATAATCTGCGCGAGGATTCCTTCGCATTTCTACGCAGCTGGGCCGAGAAATACCTGCTGCGCCACGATATTGACTTGCCCGCGGCCAGCAAACGCCAGCGCCGCATCTTCTTTCTCTTCGGGGTCACGGCCATCATCTACAGCACGTCGCTGCTGATCATTGTTCTGGTATTTGCGAAGAACGTTCTGGTTTCCAAACTGGGCGATTGGTGGGGCGCGCTGGCGACACTCGCCGTGGTGTATTTCTTCACCAGAAAAGGGATCCGCCAGGTTTGGCCGCCCACGCTCGCCTGGCTGCGCCAGAAACGGGAGGACTACATGGCCTGGAAAATGACGCGCGCACAACAAGCGGGAGCCTTGGGCGTGGCGCTGCTGCTACTTCTACCGCCCGTAGGGTCCAGCGTCTCCACGCCATTGGTGCTCGAGCCGGGGCGTACGGCGCACGTTCACGCCGAAGTGCCCGGTCAAATCGCCAGTGTGTATATTCAACAGGGTCAAGCGGTCAAAGCCGGACAGGTCCTGGCTATCTTGCGCAATCCAGAAATTGAAGCCGACGCCGCCATTCTTCGCCAGCAACTTGCGCTGGCCAATAGCGACCTGCGGAATGGGCAGGATCGCTCGGATTACGAGAAGGCCGCCGGCGCAGTGCGCGATCGCAAGCGGCTTCAGGAGGAATTTGCGGTCGCCGAAAGCCGCGTCGCGGCGCTAGAGATTCGCGCACCGATGGATGGCGTTATTTCCACCGCCGGTGTGAGCCAACGCGCCGGCGCGTTTCTCGATGCCGGAGATGAACTAACCACTGTGGTGGACCGCAGCACCATGAAAGCCCGCATCCTGGTTCGCGATTGGGACCTAGAGGACGTTCATCCAGGAGCCGCAGCGAAAGCAAAAGTGATTCCGTTCCCCTACCGCACGTATACCGGCAAAGTGGATCAAATCCTGCCTGCCGCGGCTGCCGATCGCCCCGTCTCCGAAACCCAGGACCTCCAGCGCCTCGGCCAGCAGCTCACCAATTATTTTGCTGTGGACATGGAATTCGCCAATCCAGACGGCTCGCTGCGCGAGGGAATGACCGGAACCGCGAAAATCGCTGGTAAGAGGTCCTCGATAGCCCGGCAAGTGGCTCGGGCCACTTGGCGCTGGATGCACGCACAATTCTGGTGACGCGACGCGCCACGAACCTCTGGTGATTGCTGCGGAAAAAGGGAAAGAGCCGCCGTTCCTGGGACGGCGGCCCTTTGGGGGGTGCTGCTACTGCAATCCTCGGCAGGCTGGACCTAACCGGAGGAACTTGTTAAGCAGTCTTACGACAACCTGATCAAGGGCTTAATGCCCGGCAGGTCGGCGCGCTTCATCAGCGGCTTTACGTTACCGGTCTTCTTGCCCTTCACTGGCTTGGCATTCTTGGCCATGATCCAATCTCCCTTGATCTTGTGTTTTACCGCTGGCCTTGCGAACTCTCGAAAAGGGCCGCCCCTCGATGGCGCTAGCCCTTTTCCAGGCTGAAACTTTGCGACGCCCTCACACCGCGTTCCTGCAACAACGTCAGGCGCCAGGCGTCGCAGTCCGTACTTACTTAAAGCGGACCGGAATAGTCAACGGCTTCGTCGCTTCGATCTTCTTTGCCTTCTTCAAGGTTTTCTTTGCCATTTTGTTCCCCCTCGTTTGATTCGCCCCTTTGGGCGTCGCAGCAGTAGTATGCAACGCTATCACCAAACTCGGCGGCCTCGCGCAATCCTACAAGGTCCTATTTTTGTTGCAGATGGCTTTTCTGCTTTAGATGGCCTTCTTGAATTCAGCGCTACGCGCGTTGAAATAATCACCGGCTGTTGAAAATTTCAACGGCACCGCCCGCGAACCCCTCGCTTGCGGCTTGCGCTGTCTTGGATTGTTACAGGACGGAGAAAGCTGGCTCGCTAAGCGAGTTGGACGAGGTCGACGCGGCGCCTGCAAAGAAAAAAGGCCGCCAGCCTCGCGGCGGCGGCCCTTTCATCATCTCAATCTGGCCCGATGGCGCGCACCGCCTCTCGACAGGCGCGCGCAAGCCCAAAAAGGGCGCTTACTTGTACGCGATTGCTTTCAGCAACGGCTTGGTCGGGTGGATCTTCTTCGATTTCTTCAAGGTTTTCTTGGCCATGTTGTTCTCCCACACTTGATTTGCCCGGCTGGGCATAACGCGTTATATGCAAAGTCATCGCCAAAGTCCAGGCACATTGCGCCGCTGTCCAACTGCCGCCTTTTCCTGCATATCACGTGCGCTTACGGCCGCCATCCGGCCCACAAATCATCTGACCGCGTTGAATTAGTCATTAGCCGTTGAGATTTTCAACGGCGCCTCTGTTTGCGCTGGCAGTTGATTGTGCCTCTGCAATTGGCCGAACCGCAACGGCACGGAACCTGTTCTGCGTCCGGGTGAAAACGATAGTCCAGGGTCAGTTCTTCGCCTCTTTTTATGCGACGACGGCTGAAAAAAAACATGTGGCCGCCCGCCCGGTGATACGCCAGATTGGGGTCGCAACAGTGATTGATCAGCTCGGCTCCATTGCCGCCCACGGCGCCGTTGATGACCCAGCGCTTGTCGAGCCTCGCCAGATAAACCGCCGTATGCAGTGAGGACTTCCAGTAGCGCTTGTGAGCTTGCAACACGCGTCTGTAAGAAACCAACTCGCCGGTGTACTCGATTACCTTTCGCCGCGCCGGAATCGCCTCCTCGGCGAAAATTCCCCAGCGATGAATAGGCGACCGCCGGACCTTCAGCCGGTAGCGGGACGCTCCCGGGGCGATCGTTCTGCGCATTGCCGGAGATGACATTCGAGATGGCACGATCAGCTCAAAATGACCCGGAGAGTGCCGCGACACCGGCGCGCTCCGCAACGGCAGGGGATCCGCCGAATTTTGATCGCGTAGCGGTAGGTCACGGTCAATTCTTCGCCGGCGCGGATTCTCCGCAGGCTGAACAAATAAAGGCGGCCGCGGATGCAGCGCCACGCCAAGTTAGGTTGGCATGAATGGTTAATGAACTGGGCCCCGCTCCCGCCGTTCCTGCCGTCCAGGCACCAATTAAAATCCATCATCGCAATGTAAGTGTCAGCGGGAGTTCCTATCCTGGCCGCGTCTCCGTAAGTGACGCGTTTTCCGGTGTATTCGATCACGCGGCGGTGGCGCGGAATCTCCTCAAGCGCAAAGACGCCGTAGCGATGCAGCGTGGAATGCGCGACCCGCAGCCGGTAGCGAGCCGCCTTCGGATTGATCTGGCGCGACTTGGGGCTGGGTGCTTTCATTTCATATCACGACGAACGATTGATGCGAGTGCGCGGCAGGAGGCTTCGAATTTTCTGTTTCCGTTCCTTGCGGCGAGCCCGTCAAAGCGTCTTCACAAATTATATTTGCGGCAGAGGTAATTCAGCCGGTTGCGGTCCACACCCAACAGGTTCGCCGCGTCCGCCTTCACGTGCTTGGCCTGCTCCAGCGCCTCCTCAATCCAGCGCCGTTCGAAGGCCTCGATTTCTCGGTCCAATTTGATGCCTGTGGACGGCAGCCGGAACCGCCCGCGCGCGTCACGGCCGACGGACTGCACGATTTCCGCCGGCAGATCCTTCAGGGTGATGGCGTCGCCGTCGGTCATGATCACCAGGCGCTGAATCGCGTTCTCCAGTTCGCGAACGTTCCCCGGCCACGGATAGCGTTTCAGTGCCAGCATGGCGTCGTCGGCGATCTGCTTCGCGGGGAACCCGTTCGCCGCGGAATATACGCTCACGAAATAGTCCGCCAGCACGGGAATATCTTCCACGCGCTCGCGCAGCGCCGGAACGAATATAGGCACCACGTGAATCCGGTAATAAAGGTCCTCGCGGAATCGGTCCTGCCGCACCATCTCTTCCAAGTCTTCGTTCGTCGCGCTCACGAGCCGAAAATCCACGCGGATGGATTTTTTCCCGCCGAGGCGCGTCAGCGAACGGTCCTCCAGCACCCGCAGCAATTTGCTCTGCAGCGCCGGCGTGAGCGTCGCAATTTCATCCAAAAATAGCGTCCCTTGGTGCGCCAGCTCGATGCGGCCTTCTTTCATCGCGACGGCGCCGGTAAACGCGCCGCGCTCGTAGCCGAAAAGCTCCGCCTCCATCAATCCTTCCGGCAGCGCGGCGCAATTCACGCCGATGAACGCCCGGCTGCGCCGCGGGCTTTGTTCGTGCAGCGCGCGCGCCACCAGTTCCTTACCGACGCCGCTTTCCCCGCGGATAATCACATTGGTCGTCGCGCGCGCCATGCGCCTGATGGAATCGAACACATGGCGCATCGCGTCCGTCGCGCCAATCAAATCTCCCAGAGTGTTCTTGCGGCTGATTTCCTCGCGCAGGATGCGGTTTTCGCGCTGGATGTGCAGCTTTTCGATGGCGCGCTCGAGCAACAGTCGCAGCACGTCGGTATCAATCGGCTGAATGAAATAATCGTAGCAGCCCGCGTCAATCACTTTCAGCGCCGTGGATTTCGTCTGATCGGTGCTAAGGACGATCACCAGCGTGTCTATGTCTCCGCACGCGAGGCGGCTCAGCATCTCCGTGCATTCGCGCAGTCCGCCGGATTCCATCGGCAGCGCAAGGAGCAGCACGTCCAGGCTCGCTTCCTGCAAGAGCCGGTAAGCGGTCTCGTAGTCCTCGCCCTCGATTACCTCAAAATCCGAACGCAGCTTCGCCACGATGCTCGCGCGCATGGCCGCGTCATCATCCACTATGGCAATTTTTGCTCTGGGAGCCCCGGGTGCGATGAGCCATCTCCAGTGCGAACACGGCCGTTTCGCACAAAGCGTGAAGTTAAATCCGATCCCGCGTTGCCGAGATTTTAGGTGCCCCCCGTCCGCATGTCAACGCCGCAAGCGCCCGATTCGGCACAAAATCGCCCGAAGGCAGTACAATTTCGCAGGCCCGTAACCGCCTTGGAGTAGCGCGGCAATATGACGTCTGAACCCGAATCGCAGCCGTCTCCGACGCACACTAGGCGCGTGTTGGCTCTCGTCGGGACGGGGGGCTTTCTCGTTCTGGCGCCTGGTTTCTTGGTTGTGCTCGTCCCCTTTTGGATTTCCCGCTGGCGGATTCAACCGCCGTTCCTGGGGTTCATGCCGTTTCGCATACTTGGCGTCGTGCTGATGGCAGCTGGTTTGCCGGTGCTGCTCGAGTCCTTTGCTCGTTTCGCGCTGCAGGGGCTTGGCACGCCGGCGCCCATCTTCCCGACGCAACATTTGATCGTGAAAGGCTTCTATCGGTACGTGCGGAATCCTATGTATGTCGCCGTCGTGTCCATGGTTCTCGGCCAAGGCCTTCTTTTCGGCAACCCGCAACTTCTCCTCTACGGCGTTATTGCGTGGCTGGGCACATTCTTGTTCGTGCTCACCTACGAGGAGCCCACACTCCGCAGAACCTTCGGCGCTGAATACGACACCTACCGCGCCAACGTGCCGCGCTGGATTCCGCGCCTTACGCCTTGGCGCAGCAAGACGAATTGAGATTGTATCTACGACCTAACGCCCGACCGCCTCGTTCATGCCACTTCTGACGCCAGGCAGCCCACGCAACTTTCAATGCGGATGAGTGTTTAACACGGTGGAAGAAGACGGACGATGACAGAAGAAATCGTCTGAATGCAGTGAGTTACAGTAAGGCTTCACCGGCTCGGAAGGGGCCCAAATATGAGATACACCAAGTACTTCATGATTTTCGCTTTACTCGGACTTTGCTTGGCGATCGCGCCGAACGCGCATGCGCAACGCGTTGTCGTCGGCGTTGGAGTCGGACCTGGGTACGTGGGCCCAGCTCCCGTCTGCGCTTACGGATACTATGGATACTACCCGTACGCTTGCGCACCCTACGGCTACTACGGCCCTAGCTGGTTCTCCGGCGGCCTCTTCATTGGCGCCGGCCCGTGGTATCGCAGCGGCTATTGGGGTCGCTCCGGATACTGGGGACGCCCTGGTTGGGGCGGATACGGCGGCCACGGTTATTACGGCGGTCATGGCTACTACGGCGGCCGCGGGTACGTAGGACACGGTGAGGTTGGCGGCGGCTATCACGGTGGAGGCGGTTTCCACAGTTCCGGTGGAAGCTTCCACGGTGGTGGCGGCGGTTTCCATAGCGGCGGTGGTGGATTCCACGGCGGTGGCGGCGGCCATGGTGGCGGTCACAGGTAACTTCGACACAATCGCAAAGAGCGAGCGGCCGGCAGCGAAAGCTGTCGGCCGTCTCGTTTTTTATCACTTGAAAAGCTGGCACAACCAACGCGTGATGCCGGATTGTGGGCCTACTGTACCGCCGGAAGCAGCTTGTTGTGAACCGTCAGGTTCTTGACTTTTTTCAGGTTCTTGGAATTTCGGAGCTTTTTGCTCGGTTTCTTGGTTGCCATCGTTTTTCCCCTCGTTTGGCCGTTGCTCTTCAACGGTCACCCTCCTATAGGCAAAACCGGGGCCAATGTTTGCACGCTGGGCGTTCGGGCATATGTATCCATCGAATGTGCAGGATGCGCGAGACGAATTTCGTGGGATGGAGCGGGAGTGTATCGACCACCCTGAATAATTCAACATCCGTTGAGATATTCAATATCTCGCAATCAGGCAGCGGGAAACCACGAATTGGAAGCGAAGCCGCCAGCGGACCGACATTCCCGACATCTCCTTCGGTCAGCTACGAGCTCCCGATCAAAATTCCCACGGCGAATACTAGGCCGCCTCCCACAATTACCTGGAGCGCGGAAGAAACTATAGGCATTTCCATGTAACGGTGGCGCACCCAGCTGATGATGCCCAATTCCACGATCACTACAATCACTGCTGCGGTAAATGCGGCATGGAAACTGTGGATCAGAAAAGGGAGCGTGTGTCCGAGCCCGCCCGCTGTGGTCATCGCGCCGGTAACCACGCCCCTGAGCGCCGGTTTGCCGCGGCCGGTGAGCGAACCATCATCCGAAAGCGCTTCCGCGAATGCCATGGAAATCCCCGCGCCCAGCGACGCCGCCAAACCCACCAAGAAGGCATCCCAAGTCTTGTGAGTTGCCAGCGCCGCCGCAAATATCGGAGCGAGGGTCGAAACTGATCCGTCCATCAGGCCCGCAAGTCCCGGCTGCACGATTTGCAGCATGAAGAGACGCTGGCGCGACTTGTCTTCTTCCTTGCGTTCGCCCGACGCCGCCTGCTTTTCTTCGATCGCGCCAGCCGCGGCGTAGTGTTGCCGCTCCACTTCCGCCAGGTCGCCGAGTAATTTACGCGTGGATGCATCGGAGATCACCCCCAACGCTTTTTTGTAAAAGCGCTCGGTCTCCAGCTCCATGATTTCGGCTTGCTTGCGCACCGTGGTGATGCCCAGCGGCCGTACCAGCCATTCTGGGCGGCGCTCGACGAATCCCTTCACGTCCTGCCGGCGTATCAATGGAATGTGATCGCCGAAGCGCTGCTTATACATGTCAATCAAACTCTGGCGATGCCGGTTTTCCTCGGCCTGCATGTCCTCGAACATTTTCGCCGTAGCGGGGTACGTTTCGCGCAGTCCGTCGGCGAAATCGCCGTAGACCCGGCCGTCTTCTTCTTCCAGCTGGATCGCGAGCGCTAAAATCTCTTTCTCGCTGAGGTCTTTGAACCGCTTTTTTGCCATTGCCGTCGCTCCCTGACTTGTCGACTGAACAGGGGATTATATCCGCGCTGCGGCAAGTTGCGGCGTTCGATGCCAAACCGGCCTCGCGATTCCCGTGGGTGCCGCGAAGCCGAACGCTGTCGCCGCGCATCCAAACAAAGGGTGGCTGGTGGAAAGATACGCTAAGGTGCCCCGATGAAAGCCTGCATTCTGAAATCCCCCGCGCCGATAACGACAAACCCTTTGGTGTTCGGCGACGTGCCAGTCCCGCAACCTCAAAAAGGCGAAGTTCTCGTGCGCGTGAAAGCGTGCGGAGTTTGTCGCACCGATTTGCACGTGATCGAAGGAGAATTGCCGCCGCGCAAATCGCCTGTAATTCCCGGGCATCAGATCGTCGGCACCATCGAAAGATTGGGCGAAGGCTCGCGCCGTTTTCCCTTGGGAGCGCGCGTGGGCATTCCCTGGCTGCACAGCGCGGACCAGACCTGCGAATTCTGCCACGCGGGAATGGAAAATCTCTGCGACCACCCCACCTTCACGGGTTACACGGTTGACGGCGGTTACGCGGAATACGTAGTTGCGCCGGAGGATTTCGTCTATCCGATTCCGGCAGGTTTCCCCGACGAACAAGCCGCGCCACTGCTCTGCGCAGGAATCATCGGATTTCGCTGCTTGCGCATTTCCGGCATCAAAGCCGGCGGACGAATCGCCTTTTACGGCTTCGGCTCGGCAGCCAGCGTGGCTATACAGGTGGCGCGCCACTGGGGCGTGGAAGTGTACGCACCTACACGCGGCAAAAAACATCAGCAGCTGGCGCTCGAGCTGGGAGCAGCATGGGCCGGCGAATCCGATGCTGCGCCGCCGGTGAAGTTGGACGCCGCAATTATTTTCGCGCCTGCCGGCGAGCTCGTGCCCGTCGCCTTGAAAGCGCTGAAAAAAGCCGGCGTGCTGGTCTTGGGCGGAATTCACATGAGTCCGATCCCCTCCTTCGATTACGATTTACTGTACGAGGAACGCGTGATACGCAGCGTGGCCAATAACACCCGGCAGGACGGCGAGGATTTTCTAAAAGTCGCGGCGGAAATTCCGTTGCGCACGCAGATTAATGTCTTTCCGCTACGAGACGCTAATCGCGCGCTCAACGACTTGAAAGCCGACCGCATCAACGGTTCGGCGGTACTTGATTGCCGCGTCTGACGCTGAGCATTTTCCAGTTCCAGAAAAGCAGGAAAACCGAATGAGAATACGCTCCGTAAATGTCGCCATGCCGCGCCTGGTGGCTTGGAAAGGCCAAACTTTCACCACCGGCATATTCAAGGAACCGATTCAAGGCCCGGTGATGATGCGGACGCTCGATTTGGACGGCGACCGCCAGGCGGATTTATCGGTGCATGGTGGGCCCTACAAAGCCGTCTACGCCTATCCGGTGGAACACTATCCTTTCTGGCGCACCGAATTGCCGGAATTGGAATTGAAATGGGGCGCGTTCGGCGAAAATCTGACGATGGAGGGCCTGGACGAATCGAGTACGCACATCGGTGACCGCTTCCGCATCGGGGCAGCCACGGTGATGGTTACTCAGCCGCGCGTTCCGTGCTTTAAACTCGCTGCAAAATTCCAGCGCGATGATATCTTGAAACGATTTCTCGCGAGCGGCCGCTCCGGCTTTTATTTTTCCGTGGTGGAAGAAGGCGTAGTGGCCGCCGGAGACACGATCGAACGAATCCACGAAGACGAAAGCGGAATTTCCGTGAGCGATATCAATAAGCTCTTCCGGGACGGACAAGATCTGGCGTTGCTGCGACGCGCGGCGCAGCTGGAGCCGCTGCCGCAGGACTGGCGCGAGCACTTCAGCGAGACGCTGGCCGTGCTGGAGCGCGAATCGTCGTGACCGCCGGATGAAAGTGGCTCCCAAGTTCATCCTGCACGAATCCTTTCGTGTGGGAATTTCGCTGAAGGGCGTCGGGGGCTTGTTCGAAGTCTTTGCCGGCGTGGTGCTGTGGCTGGTGAAGCCGCAGGCCATGAACGAAATCGTGCGCAAAATCTGCGAGGCGCTGCTGGTGGATGCGCCGCACAGCACGATCGTTTTGCACGTGCTGAACGCCTCACAAAAATTGGCCGACAACGGCAGCACCCAGTTCGCGGCCATGTACCTCATCTCGCATGGCGTGGTGAAAACGCTCCTGGTAATCGCTCTCTGGCTCGATAAACTTTGGGCTTATCCGCTCACCATCGTCGTTTTTAGCGCGTTCATGGGCTACCAGTTGCACCGCTTCACGCACACCCATTCCTGGGCGCTTATCTGGCTCACCGTATTTGACGCCGTGATTATCTATCTGACGTGGAAGGAATATCAGCAGCTACAAATCAAGCAGCGTGAAAAGGCGGCCGGCGCTGGCCGAAATATTGAGGATTAATTAATCGTCGAGCGGTTCGGCATCAATGCCGATGTTCTTTTCGCCCGCGGCTTTTTTCTCGTTGTACTTTTTGACCCACGCGGCAAAACTTTTACCTGCGGCGGTGTCGCGGCCGGTGAACGCGAGGCCGGCGATTTCGCTGTAGGCGATGGAAAGTTTGCCCGGCTTGTCCTTCGGCATCACGCGGATAAAGCAATCGGCGAGAGCCGGGCCTTTGATCTTGCGATCGAATATGTACCCTTCAATCTTCTGCCCGTCTTTCAGCGTGATCGTCAAATCGCCGCGGTAATCGAAGGCCTTTTCCAGCGCCTCGTGTATTTCGGAAACGGAAGCCAGCGCGGGCACCCAGCCTTCGAGATTTTCGTGGACTACGCCGAGGTGCTCGTCGACCGTGGATTCAAGCGAAACGGAAGTATTGGAATCAAGCATGGTGGCTATGGAACTTCAGGCCTTTGGGGACATGGCGATCTGCACCAGTTGGCCGGTATCTTTTCCGGCATTCGGTGAAGCGCCGCCCATCGCGTCGGGATCTTTGTACTTGTTGAATAGCGTGCCGCGCACCGCACTGAGAAATCCGCCGAGCGAGCCGAACATGTCGTCCACGGCGCTGGCTTCATAGCCGCTGTGCACCATGCAGTTCGCACACTTGGGATTGCCGCTCTCGGTGCCATAGCGGTCCCAATCGGTTTCGCGGATCAATTCTTCGAAGGTGTCTGCGTAGCCGTCCTGCAGAAGGTAGCAAGGCTTCTGCCAGCCAAAAATGTTGTATGTGGGCATGCCCCAGGGGGTGCACTTGTAATTCCGCTTGCCCATCAGGAATTCCATGAAGAGCGGGCTCAGATTGAAGCGCCATTTTTCGTGGCGATTGCTCAGGATCTGGCGGAAAAGATCGCGCGTCTTGCGCTTGCTGAGGAAATGATCCTGGTCGGGAGCTTTGTCGTAGGTGTAGCCGGGCGAGAGCATCATGCCTTCGACGCCCAGTTCCATCATGTCGTCGAAGAAACGGCGGACGCTTTGCGGATTGGCGCCGTCGAAAAGAGTGGTGTTGGTGGTGACGCGGAAGCCGCGCGCCAGGGCCAGTTTGATGGCTTCGACGGCTTTGTCGTAGGTGCCTTCGCGGCACACGGCGAAGTCATGCTCTTCGCGCTCGCCATCCATGTGCACGGAGAAGCTCAAGTACTTGCTGGGCTTGAACTGATCGAGTTTCTCTTTCAGCAGCAGCGCGTTGGTGCAGAGGTAGATGTATTTCTTGCGCGCAACCAGGCCTGCGACGATCTCCGCAATCTGCGGATGCATCAGCGGCTCGCCGCCCGGGATGCTGACCATTGGCGCGCCACATTCATCCACGGCGCGGAAACATTCTTCTGGGGTGAGCTGCTTCTTCAGGACGTGCGCGGGGTATTGAATCTTGCCGCAGCCGGCGCACGCCAGATTGCAACGGAGCAATGGCTCCAGCATCAACACGAAAGGATAGTGCTCGCGTCCCTTCAGCCGCTGGCCGATGACGTAGGACGCCGTCGTCCACATTTGTGATACCGGTACGCCCATCCAGTCCTTCCCCTCAGTGGCCCCGCTATAGCACGATTGCAAGCGCCCCTATGCTTAGACTCTAATGGTACCGGATTCGATGCTTCCTGTGAACCCAAGACTCAACGAGGGTTCACCTCTAGGCAAGAGGGCTTCGGACGCGCAAACCGCTGATGCAGAGGCCTTTTGCGTCGCTCTTCGCTCCGCGGCCTGCGCGAAGCTTTCATGCGCTCCCGGGCATCTATATTGCCAAGATAATTCCATATTCATGGAGGTGCCGCGTGTCAGTGATTCGTACCTGCAGTAAGTGTGGCCAGCAAAACCGCGTCCCGGCGAAGTTTCTCGCCAGCACCGGACGCTGTGGGGCTTGCAAGTCGCCCTTGCCGCCGCTCGCGGAGCCGCTCGCGGTGGATGAACAATTATTCGACGAAATCGTGCAGAATTCACCGGTACCCGTGCTGGTGGACTTCTGGGCTGCGTGGTGCCAGCCATGCGTCATGGCCGCGCCTGAAGTCGCGCGCACCGCTGCCGACATGGCGGGCAAAGCGATCGTGCTAAAGGTCGACACCGAGAAATATCCACAGCTCGCTGGACGATTCAAGGTGAGCGGTATCCCCAACTTCGTGGTGCTCATGGGTGGCCGAGTGGTGTTGCAACAGCCTGGGCTGGTGGACCACGAGCAGATGGAGCGCTGGTTGAGGTCCGCCGCGCCGGTCCCGGCGTGAGCGAGATCGCACGATGCGAGCTGGGCCGACGTTTTTATTCGCAACTCTCAAGGTGGACTCATGGATCTACAGCTAGCGGGTAAAACGGTATTGGTCACCGGCTCGACGGCCGGAATCGGCTTCGCGACCGCGCTTGAGTTTGCGGCGGAAGGCGCGTCGGTGGTGATTAATGGCAGGACCCAGGAACGTGTGGACCGGGCCATCGCGGAAATTCGGAAGCAGCACCGTGGGGCGCAGGTGTCGGGCGTTGCGAGCGACGTCTCGAACGCGGTTGGTTGCGCAAATCTCGTGCAAGCGGTGCCGCAAGTCGACGTTCTGATCAACAACATGGGGATTTTCGAGCCGAAGCCATTCGATCAGATTCCGGATGCGGATTGGCTGCGCTTGTTCGAAGCCAACGTGATGAGCGGAGTGCGGCTTTCGCGCCATTATCTATCCGGCATGCGCGAGAAAAACTGGGGCCGCATCATATTCGTGTCCAGCGAATCCGCGGTGCAAATTCCCGCCGAAATGATTCACTACGGCATGACCAAGACGGCTCAAGTCGCCGTCGCGCGAGGAATTGCCGAGAGCGTGGCGGGAACCGGGATCACCGTGAACAGCGTGCTCGCGGGACCTACGCGCTCCGAAGGCGTCGAAACCTTCATCGCGCAAATGGGAGCCGGCGGCGACTCTGCCGCGTTTGAAACGGAATTCTTCAAGAACATCCGTCCCACATCGCTGCTGAAGAGGTTCGAGACCACCGACGAAGTGGCGCACATGATCGTTTACTTGTGCAGCCCACTCGCAAGCGGGACAACCGGCGCGGCCGTGCGCGTGGATGGAGGAGTGGTGCGCGCGATCCTGTAGTCATCGCGAGATGCGACCGCTGCGAATCTTTTGCGTGTAGCCGCGCATCTTACTTTCGTGTAGATTTTCTTACCGTGACGACGCCAACAAAATTCAACGTCGGCCTGGTCCAAATGGCCGTCAGTCCGCAGCCAAAGGAAAACCTCGCGCGCGCGAGCACGAAGATTGAAGAAGCCGCCCGCGGCGGCGCGCAAGTAGTCTGCCTTCCGGAACTTTTTCAATCGCAATATTTCTGCCAGCGCGAAGATACCGCCAACTTCGATTTGGCGGAAGCGATTCCGGGCCCGACGACCGAAACTCTGGGACGCATCGCGCAGAAAGCAAAAGTGGTGCTGATCGCGCCTCTCTTCGAACGGCGCGCGGCCGGCGTCTATCACAACACGGCAGCGATCATTGACGCGGACGGAAAAATCGCAGGTGTCTACCGCAAGATGCATATTCCGGACGATCCCGCGTATTACGAAAAGTTTTATTTTACGCCGGGGGATTTGGGCTTTCGTGCTTTTGACACGCAGGCGGGAAAAATCAGCACTCTGATTTGCTGGGACCAGTGGTATCCCGAAGGCGCACGCCTTGCCGCGTTGAACGGCGCTTGCATTCTTTTTTATCCGACGGCGATTGGCTGGCATCCTAGCGAGAAAGAATCGAATGGCGCGGCGCAACGCGATTCGTGGCGCACGGTGCAGCGCGGTCATGCCATCGCGAATGGAATTTATGTGGCGGCGGTGAATCGCGTGGGTCACGAAACTCCCGCCGGCGGCGGCGACGGCCTGGAATTCTGGGGCGGCTCTTTCTTGTGCGATCCGCAGGGAGTGATTCTCGCGGAGGCGTCCACCGATCGCGAAGAAATCCTCTACGGCACCGTGGACCTGGCGCATCTGGAAGACGTCCGGCGCAACTGGCCGTTTCTGCGGGATCGCCGGATTGACGCCTATAAAGGCATCGAACAGCGTTTCCTCGACGACAAACCTTGAGGCTGAATCCCAGGATAGATCTCGTGAAAGTGCAGCCGACGCCCGCGGCGCTGGGCTTTACCATGCCCGCCGAGTGGGAAAAGCACGAAGCTACCTGGCTTGGCTGGCCGCACAATCCCACCGACTGGCCGGGAAAACTCGAACCCATTCAATGGGTGTATGGCGAGATCGTGCGCAAGATCTCGCCGGGCGAAATCGTGCGCATCCTGGTGAATTCGCGCGCGCATGAAGCACACGTCCGCAAGATTCTGAAACAAGTCGGTGTCCGCGCGAACCAAGCGGAATTTTTTCACTTCCCCACCAATCGCGGATGGACTCGCGATTTCGGGCCGATTTTCGTGCGGCGCGCGAAACCCCGTCGCCAGATTGCCATTGCTCGGTTCCGGTTCAACGCCTGGGCGCGTTATCCCGATTGGCAGAAGGACGATGCGATTCCGGCGCAGGTCGCGCGCCGGCTGAAATATGAGATTTTTGCGGCGCGTTATTTAGGGCACGAAGTCGTCCTGGAGGGCGGCAGCATTGATGTGAACGGACGCGGGACGCTGCTGACCACGGAAGAATGCCTGCTCGACCAAAAACGCCAGGCGCGGAATCCGCATTTCAGCCGCTCGGATACGGAAATGGCGCTGCGCGAAAATCTCGGCGTGAAAAATATAATCTGGCTCGGCAAGGGCATCGCTGGTGACGACACGCATGGCCACGTGGATGATCTGTGCCGTTTCGTGGACCGCCGAACCGTCGTCCTGGTGCGCGAGAAAAATCGCCACGACGCAAATTACAAGCCGCTCGAAGAAAACTGGGAGCGCCTGCGCGGAGCGCGTTTGGAGGATGACAGCAAACTGAACGTCGTAGCGCTGCCGATGCCGGCGCCGCTCCATTTCGATGGCGTGCGGCTGCCCGCGAGCTATGCAAATTTTTACATTTGCAATTCGGCGGTGCTGGTGCCGACGTTTAACGATCCGCAGGATCGCGTGGCGCTGGGGATTCTGGGCGAACTATTCTCTGGGCGCCCGGTGGTCGGAATCCACGCCGTGGATTTGGTGTGGGGTTTCGGAACGCTTCATTGTTTGACGCAGCAACAGCCCGCGCTTTGAGATCACGCAACCGTGCGCGAACGCAGCCGTTCGCTGGAACGAATTAAGAGCTTCTAATTACTCGCCTGCTTTTCGGCATTTTGAGCGCAATCGCCTCCCCAATCGATTCCCACGGTTCTTCGCCATGGATCGCAGATCGTCGCCGGCCGATAGGAATTAACGGCGTTGCCACAGTGCCCTTCGCTTACGGCAGAGAGATTGCATATCGCAATGCGGGCCGGCTGCATTATTGCGCGGAAGTGTGTGAATCCGCGCCGGAATCGGGAGACGGCAATTCTTGCCGACTAATTGACCAACTCTTCGGAACATAGAGACCAGACTCCTGAGAGCAAGTACATGCGAACGTGACGGAATCAACGAGCGCCACAACCAGTGCACACGCGCCTCTGAATATCCTGGTGGTGCATGAAATGCTGCCGCACCCCGATCGTCACGGCGCAGACGTGCAGTGGATGCAAATGCTCCTGGAATTGCGCGCGCAAGGCCACCAAGTGGTTCACGTGGCTCGCAGCGGCATTAATCGCGAACGGTACGCTGCTGGCGTCGAAGAGTTGGGAATTCGAGTTCTCGCACCGGACGCCGAACGCATGCGGTTTCTAGGCTTCGATTTTCCTGTGGAATGGACTTTCGACCAACTAATGCAGGAGAACAAGTTCGATCTCGCCATTCTCTTTCATTGGTTCTGGAACGGCATTTCGATTCCCGAACACTACATGGAAGAGATCCGGCGATTATCTCCGAAAACTTTCATCGCCGTGCTCACCGACGACCAACAGGGCGTGCGCGAAATGCAGATGGCCTCGCTGACCGGCTACTGGGCGGATTACGAGCGATCGTACGATTTCACGCGCCGGGAGTTCTCCGTGTACCGCAGAGCGGATTTAGTGTTGACGATATCGGAAGACGACAGCCGCGCGTTCTTGCGCGTGGCTCCGGAATTGCGCACGGGCCGGATGCCCATGATTGCGGCGGCGGGGCCACCAGGCGACCCGCTCGAAGCGCGCAGTGGCATGCTTTTTCTCGCGAACTTTGATAATCCCGCGAACCGCGATGCGGTGGATTGGATGCTCGCCGATATCTGGCCGCGCATTCGTACGCAGCTTCCTTCCGCGGAGCTGCTACTCGTAGGCAACAACCTGCCAAACGGTCTCGGCGCCGGCCAAAAAGGAGTGCTGCGCGTTGGGTTCGTCGCCGACTTGGATCCCGTCTTTGCGAATTGTCGCGAAGCCGTTTCGCCCGTGCGGTTCGGCACTGGAATCAAAACCAAGAATCTCTCAGCGCTGTCGCACGGAGTGCCGCTCGTAACCACCACTGTAGGCGCCGACGGCATGAACCTTCACCACAACGAAACCGCCCTGATCGCTGATTCGCCGCAAGAATTTGCCGACGCGGCCGTGCGCGCCTACACCGATGAAAATTTGTGGCGCCGGCTCGCGCGGCAGGGGCGCAGACACATTACCGAATATTTCGGCGAAGAATGGATGCAAGAGGCCGTGCGTAGCATGGTGCGGCAAGCAATCACCGTGGCGCCGAAGGCATATGATCCTGAATTCTTGTGGCCGTACTTGCTCGTCGAAAAACGGTTCCCTGAGGTTGTAACGAGTTCAGCCGCTTCTCAGCGGCTTTTTCTGCGCATGAGCCGCTACGTCACTCTCGCTGAGGAATTCCTGGTGGCGCAGCAGCCGGCGGAAGCTCTCGAACAATTGCGTTACATATTCAGCCATGTGCGTGGCCGCGTGCCGGCGACCGGCGTGTACTTGCGCGCCGTCGAATTGATGGCGCGCTGTTATCGCGAATTGGGTGACGTGGAGAAGGCCGCACAATACTCCCGGCGACTCGAGAAGCTTGTATCGAACGGCGACGCTGCGGTGCGCACGGCCGCAAAAACGAAAAACGGACGAGAAGCACACTCGCGGCTGAACACGCCGATGTTGTCCGTGATCATCCCAACCTATAACCGCAAGGGCGTGCTGACGCAGTGTCTCGACGCCCTCGCGCGGCAGTCGGTCTCACCGGAAACGTTCGAGGTGATCGTGGTGGACGATGGCTCTTCTGACGACACCGAGCAATTGTGCCGAAATTTTCGGGCCGCATTCCCATTTCAATATCTGCGCCAGCTGAATGCGGGTGCCGGCGCAGCACGCCGCCGCGGTGTGCGGCACGCCCGCGGCGAGTACCTCGTGCTACTCAATGACGACACAATCTCCGCGCCGGACCTGCTGGCTGAACATCGAAAGGCTCATCAAGTCTGCGCAAACGACCGGCAAGCCGTCCTGGGAGATTTTCGCTTTCCGCCGGCGGCACAGAATCGCGCTCTGACGCGATTCTTAGTCGCCAGCCCTTTCTTTTTTCCGCAAGCAACTCTGCGGCCCGGCACTTATTGGGAATATACGTACGTGGTCACTTGCAACTTGAGCGTCAAGCGCGAAGCGGTGCTGGCTGTCGACTCGTTCGATCCGCATTTTCGCGTCGCCGAAGACTCCGATCTCGGATTGCGCCTGAGCCGCAAAGGATTTTGCGTTCGCTACGTGCCGGAGGCGCAAGCCATCCATCAGCACCTTCCGTTTACGGTTCCTGATCTGATTCAGCGCGCCGGTGTTTACGGCGAGACGCAGCTGCCTTTCTTGCGCAAACATCCAGCGCTGCTCGGCGACGGCGGAACATTTTTCGGAATGCTGGACGAGCCGGCCGCGGACAAATGGCGCACCCTGATTGTCCAGCGCAAACAGGAAATCGAAGATTTGACAGCCACACTGACCCGCATCGACTCCGTGGATTTTGCGCCCTTCTTCACGATGAAAAAAGGGCAAGGCACGGTGGCGGATGAAATCACCAAGCTCTTCCGGCGTGCGGCCCCGGATGTCTACTGGTATTACTATTTTTCAGGATTGTTGCGCGCCTGGGATAAGGAAACGATTCATCCATCAATTGCGGCGCTACGCGCCGCGAGCGCTACTGATGAAGCCTATATTTGACGGCGGCGATTTGCAGCCAACCGCGCGCCGCGCGCACGTTAGTCTGATTCGCGAGGCTGCGGATAATCCACGCGGACCGACTGAATTTCGTACGGGTGGATCGGCACGGTGATTTGTCCGCTGGCCGTGACGTTGAGCGGTGAGCCCTCCGGCTGCTCCATCAGATTTGTGAGCGTGGCGGCCGAGGCGCCGGCGGGAACGTTGATTCGGACCTCGCTGCTTTTTCCGGCCCACTCGTAGAAGCGCAAAATCAGAGCGTCGCTGTCTTCCGCCTTCTTCACGGCCGTAAGGACTACATTTTCCGGTTCTATCGTTGCCAGCGACTGGCGCGGCGGCCACTTTCCAACGTGCGCCTGCACCTGCATCGCTTGCAGCTTGTAATTGAAATCGTAACCGTGCCGCACGGTCAGCGCTTGCTTCCAATCGCCGGCGTGCGGATACAGCGCATAACTGAAATGATGATGCCCGCGGTCGGCATCGAGATCCGGCCACACCGGCGAGCGCAATAAGGAAATGCGCAGCACGTTGCCTTTGGCGTCGTAGCCGTATTTCGATTCATTGATCAAGCTGAAACCGTGATGCGCGTCTCCGAGATCCGCCCAGCGCAACGCGGGAACTTCGAATTTTGCCGCTTCCCAGCTGTTGTTGCGCGTGGTGGGCCGCTGGATCGTGCCGTAAGGGATTTCGTAAGCGGCGTCGCCGCTCGATGCCGCTAGTGGAAACGCCGCCTTCAATAGAATGTGCGTTTCGTGCCAATCAATGTCGTTCACGACGTCCACGCGATCGAGTCCTGCGTAGAGCGTGATGTCCTGCACGAATTCGGATTGCTGCCATTTGCGCTTGACGCGAATCACCGCGCGCAACGGGCCGCGCTCGATCAATTGTACGGAGTCAGCTTGATCGAGTTTCGTGAAATGCTGATCAAAGTCCGAGTCAATATTCCAGGCGTCGTAGTCCTTGGGCGTGTCCTTGAAAGCGACCAGTTCATTTCCACATTCGCCCGCGGCGATCGATTCAAATTTCGCTTGCTTGTCGTAGAGGCTGGTGATGCACCCAGTGTGAGGGTCCACCGTCGCACGGAGCCGCGAATTTTCTAACGTCAAGCCGTTGGCGTGCAGATCGGTCGTCGCGTCGTTGCGGCCGGGAACCACGTGCAGCACTTCGTATCCGAGAGACGGCACATTTTTCGCTTCGATCAGCAGTTGATACATATGCGTTGCAGCACTGGAAGAAAGCACCTGATACAGCAGCGGTTTTCCCTGCGCGTCGAGCACGGATATTCCGTTTTTCTCAGCCTCGGGCATTTGCACATCGGCTGTGACCAGATCTGTTCGCTCCCACGCGAGCGGATTGAAGACGAGCACCGAGATTCCGCCAGCACTCGCCGAAGTCGTGTTCACTTCGCTGGCCAGGGTGTGCAGCGCATCGGATGTAGCTTCATCGGTGGCCCAACGCACCGCGTCGTAGTCTTTCTGCGCGTCCTTATAAATCACGCCGATGCCAGAGCCCGCCGCGAGGTCGTGGAATTGGTTGAACAAAACCTTTTTCCACGCTTCTGTGAGCTCCGTTGCGGGGTAAGGGGCACCCAAAAGCCACGCCAGCGAGGAATATTTCTCGGCGTTGAGCATTTCTTCTTCGCTCTCGCGCATGTTGCGCTTGTGATTGGATTGCGTGGTAAAGACGCCGCGGTGATATTCGAAATACAGCTCGTCGTTCCATATCGGCAGGCTGATCTTGCCATCCGCGGCCGGGGGCAGATTCGTATTTGCGGTAGCGACGGACTTGTAATTCCACACCGGTGAGTGTTCGGTATCCAATTTCGTTTCGACGTCGGAGAAAAAGCCTTGCGCTACGCCGAAAAACGCTTTGGGAAACACCATTTGCGGCTCGGTCCATTTTTCGCCGCTATCCAGCATCGCGCGCGTCGGGCCGCCGCCATGATCGCCGACGCCAAAAAGGTGCATCATTTCCGTGACGCCGGGATTGCGCTCACGCGACTTGGTTACGTCCGCTGCGATTCGCACCGGATCGATTTCGTTCGCGTAGTCATGCGGAAAATACGTGAGCACGCGGCTGCCATCCGGCGATTGCCACCAGAAGAGTTTCATGGGCAGCTTGTTGGTATCGTTCCAGGCCATTTTTTGCGTGACGAAATAATCGATTCCAGATTTCTTGTAAATCTGCGGCAGCTGCCAGTTATAGCCGAAGGAATCCGGATTCCAGCCGATGCGGACATCCACGCCGAATTTATCCTTGAAGTAACGTTTGCCCAGGAGCAGCTGGCGCACCAATGATTCGCCATCGGGCATGTTCAAGTCCGGCTCGACCCACATACCGCCGACCAATTCCCAGCGGCCTTGCTTCACGCGGCTGAGAATTTCGTGGTAAACGGAGGGATATTTTTCCACCATCCATTCGCTATACGCCGCGGCAGATTGCGTGAAAGTGTATTGCGGATATTCGTCCATGAGCTGCAGAGCCGTGGAAAATGTGCGCCGGACCACGTCCACTGTTTCCGTCCATGGCCAGAGCCACGCTGCGTCAATGTGCGAGTTCCCCGTCAGCCGCACGGAAGTTCCTTGCAGGCTGGGCTTGAGCAACATCAGCGAGGTCTGCGCTTTTTCGAGCGACGCGTCGAAATCTTTTTGATTTGCCTGGTGCAGCGCGTTCAAGTCCACGGCAGCCGCAGCGGTTTCCAATTGCTGCTGTGTGGTTTGGGCGGTCGCGCCGAACGATGGAATCAGCTCCGCGACGGACTGAATCTCTTCGAATAGTTGCGCGGGATTGGGACGCGATGGAGTGAACTCGACGCGTAGATTGGCGCCGGCGAAATATTTCTGGTCAACCGTGTGCAGCAGCTTTATGGCCGCCAGGACTTTGTCGCCGGGCTTCGCCTGATCGAATAAAACGATCGGTTCGAGGTCCTCGCCCATTGCGACACGGCGCCCATTAAAATAAATAATTTCGGGCATCGGGCCGTTCGCATACGCCACAAATTGAAACCACACTCTCGCGCCGGTAAGGTCATAGCCGTTGAGCATTTTTGGAATTTCGATCCGGCGTCGATACCAGACCGCTTCGGTCGGCGCGCGCGTATCTTTTTTCACGGTTTGCCAGCTGCTATCGTCAAGATCGGTGGCTTCCCCGTGGGCCACGTCTCCGGGATGGAAGCGCCACTCCTCCGCGGGCAAGTTGACCAGCGAAGACAATTCCTTCACGGTAGCCTGCGTCGGAGCAGAGAGCGACTTCACCGCTTTGTCGGCGTCGGACTGTGAGCGAGCTGGCACGGCGGTCAAAACAACGAGTAACAACAAATGGATCCCAACGACAATGGACGGGCTTGTGGCGTGCGAATGTTTTCTACAGCGCGAAAAACTCATTGAGCATCCTTCCTACGCATCATGCGGCACGAATTACCGGCCACATGTCTCCGCCAGCACATTGCACGCGCCTGCGGAAAAAGCGTCTTGCTTTGGCGGGCGGATTATAAAGCAACGCAAACCTCTTGTAGTATGGTTTCCGCCGTGGCGGACTGGCGGAATAAAACTTAAATGACGCAAGACGAATCGAACTGGCGCGACTGGCCTCTGGCGGAGCGCGAACGCCAATATTCGCCGAGCAGTTGCGTGCCGGCGCTCGCACCTTGCTTGGAAGCCTATGCGGCGCGCAGCCGTGAAGCTGAGCGGCGCTGCCGTTGCCGAAAAGATTTACGGTGGGGCGAGCAGGCCGACGAGACGTTCGACTATTTTCCCGCGGCCGTCCGTGACCCACCGTTGCTGGTTTTCTTTCACGGAGGGTATTGGCAGGAACTATCGAAGAACGAATCGCTTTTTACAGCGCCGGATTGTGTTGCCAACGGCATCGCCTTCGCGGCGGTTGACTACACGCTCGCGCCGAAGGCAAATCTTGCAGCGATTGTTGATCAGTCGCGCCGCGCAATTGCTTCACTGCATCGCCAGGCTGCGGCGCTCGGATTCAATCCACGGCGGATCTATGTTTCAGGCAGCTCGGCCGGTGCGCATCTTGCTGCGATGCTGTTGCTGGAGGGCTGGCAGACACATTACGCTTTGCCGCACGAGGCGGTCGCCGGCGCAATTCTGCTGAGCGGCGTTTACGATCTGCAGCCGCTTGTGGGGACTTATATTGACGCTGCCCTGCAGTTGACCGCCACTGATGTGGCAACGTTCAGCCCTATTCGCGCGAAACTCGGGCCGCCGGTGAAAACGATTGTGGCATGGGGCGAGAATGAGACATCGGAATTCAAGCGGCAGAGCCGAGCGTTTGCATCGAAGCTTCGGGAAGGTAGCTTCCCTGTCTTGGAGTTTGAAGCCGCCGGAGCGAATCACTTCGATATTGTCTTCGGGCTCGCCGATACTGCGACTCAGCTAGGACGCGCGACGATCGAGATGATTCGCACGGACGATAACGCGGGCTTTTGACAGCGGTTCCGGCGACTGAGAACTCCCGGCCTCGCGCGGGACAAATTTCAGGTTCGGACTTCCACAAGAAACTTTTCCGCGAAGGTGTGCACGTCGAGGAAGGAATTGTACAGTGGGACCGGCGCGACTCGCAGAATGTCCGGTTCGCGCCAATCGCAGAGGGTTCCTTGCTGACCGAGGTGGTCGCAAACCGCGCGGCCATTTTTCTTTATTTTTAATGAAAGTTGCGCGCCGCGATGGGCGGGGTCGCGAGGCGTGATGATCGAGAAGCTCTCCGCCGGCATTTGCTCCAGCAGAAACTGCAGATAGCCGGTCAGCTCGAGGCTTTTCTTCCGTAATCGCTGCATTCCCACTTCGTCGAAAATATCCATCGAAGCGCGCAGCGCCGCCATGGACAGGATAGACGGATTGCTTAATTGCCAGCCCTCGGCGCCGGCAATGGCTTGGAATTTTGGCTCCATGCGGAAGCGCGCATCCTTGTCGTTTCCCCACCAACCCGCGAACCGCGGCAGCTCCGGATTGCCAGCGTGGCGCTTGTGTATGAAGGCTCCGGCGACGCAGCCGGGCCCGCCGTTCAGATATTTGTAGCTGCACCAGACCGCGAAATCCGCGTTCCAATCGTGAAGTTTCAGCGGCAGATTTCCGGCGGCGTGCGCCATGTCGAAGCCGACGACGCAGCCTTTGGCGTGGCCGGCGGCGACAATTCGCGCGCACTCGAATGCCTGCCCGCTGTAGTAGTTCACGCCGCCGAGCATGATTAGCGCGATCTGCTCGCCTTGTTCGTCAAGCAATTGTTCGAAGTCCGGCGTGCGAATCGTCTTTTCGCCCGGGCGCGGAGCGATTTCGATTAGTGAACTCGCCGGATCGTAGCCGTGAAAGCGGATTTGCGATTGCACGGCGTACTGATCCGAAGGGAACGCGTTCGATTCGATGAGAATTTTGTTTCGCGCGGCCGTCGGCCCGTAAAAAGAGACCAGCATCAGGTGCAGGTTCACGGTAAGCGAGTTCATCACGACGACTTCTTCAGGCAACGCCCCCACGAGCCGCGCGGTGGGGGCCGCAAGCAATTCGTGGTACGTCAGCCACGGATTTTGTGCGTGGAAATGGCCTTCGACTCCGAGAGTGGCCCAATCTTCCAGCTCTCTTTCGATGTAGTCGCGGGCGGTTTTCGGCTGCAGACCGAGGGAGTGGCCGCAGAGATAAACGCATTCCGCACCTTGCGACGTTTTGGGGATGTGAAAACGATTGCGATATTCCGCAAGCGGATCGCGAGCGTCCATTGCGACGGCAAAGGCGCGGCCGCTTTCGAATTTGGCGTCGGCCACTTAGAGATTCTCCAAAGGCGTGAGGTCGCGGCGAATCAACGCGTCGGCCTTCTGCCAATCGAGGTCTTCGACCCGCGTGACGGAATCGCACAATTCCGCGAGCAGGCGATCTTGAATTTGTCCGCGCGAAAGGGCCACGGAATACGGGAGGCGGTGAAACGTCACCATCGCGTACTTGGGGACAAAGAGACGCGGATACCTGGTTTCCAGAGCCAGTTCGACTTTTTTCTTGAATAGAAAGCGGGGATCCGCTACGCGATCGCGCATTTCGATGAAGTTTTCAAGAGCGAGATCGGCGATGGCATCGGTATTGATTTTTCGGGCGTGCTCGAATTCAGCGAACAATTTCGCCCAATCGGGACCGTGGCGATCCAGAAGCTCCAGGAACACCGTGCAATCCTCGAAAGCGCAATTCATTCCTTGACCGAAGAAAGGAACGATCGCGTGGGCCGCGTCTCCGAGCAATAGCGCCTTCCCGCCCACATGCCACGGCGAACATTTAATCGTGACCATTGCCCCAGTTGGATTACTTGCGTAGTTTTCTTTCAGTTGCGGCATCAATGGCACTGCATCCGGGAACCCATCCTCAAAGAACGCCGCGGCTTTCTCGGCGGAATCGAGCGTGGCGAAGCTCTCATGGCCTTCGAATGGCAAGAAGAAGATGCACGCAAACGATCCATCGATATTCGGCAACGCGATCAGCATATAAGCGCCGCGCGGCCAGATGTGCAGCGCGTTCGGCTCGAGCACGTGTTTGCCGTCGGGCCCGGCGGGAATGGTCAGCTCTTTATAGCCGTAATCGAGATATTCCTGCGACAGATTGAAGCGCCCCAGCTTCTGCATTTCCTGGCGAATCGCCGACGACGAGCCGTCCGCGCCGATGAGGGTATCCGACTCGATAGTTGTCTCGCGTCGCGTTTCCTCGTTACGAAAACGTGCGGATCCGGCTGCCGAGTCAAATCCGATGCAGCGTTCGCTGAAATGAACCTTGACGCCGCGCGCTTCGGCCGCATTCATCAGCGCCACATTCAAATCGGCGCGAGAAATCGAATTGATTACCTCGTTTTCATTTTTCCCGTAGGGCTGGAACGTCAACTCGCCTGCCAGTGAATGCATCATTCGTCCTTTCATCGGCACGATGATGCGGAGCATTTCGTCCCACAGGCCTGCTTCGCGTAACGCGTGAATCCCGCGCGTGGAGACCGCGAGATTGATCGACCGGCCGGCGCTCGCCTGCACGCGGCGCATGTCCGGACGCCGTTCGTAAATCTGCACGCGAAATCCGCGCTGCACGAGCGAGATCGCCAGCAGCGGGCCGGTGAGCCCGGCTCCAACCAACGTGATGGATTGGGAGCGATTGTGCATATTCAGGAAAATTGCGGAAGCTGCAACGGAACCGCGACGAGAGCGATCATCCTTCCAAATACGTTCGCGCTTCCCATAATTCCGGGAAGAATTTCTTATCCAGCGTGAGCTTCAGATAAGAAGATCCGGCGCTGCCGCCGGTGCCCATGCGAATTCCGATGGTGCGCTCGACCATCTGAATGTGGCGAAGGCGCCAGCCGACGACCAACTCATCAAATTCGGTCAAACGCTCGCAAACGTCAATCCAGTCGCGGTGATTGCGCTCGTCGCGGTAAAGCGCGTGGATCGCCTGCGCGCGCGCCTGAAATTTCTCGGCTTCGCTGGCGTTCGGCTGGCTGGGACGCAGCGTTCCCAAAGCTTCCAAAGCCTGGAAGAACACGTCGCGCAGAGAGTCTTCACGCAGCCGGCGGTTCAGATTGGCATGCGTTTCGGGAGTCAATTCGTGGTAGCGAAGCATTTTTTCGTCTTTCAGGCCACAAAGGAATTCGAGTTCGCGGAATTGTTCGGACTGGAAGCCGCTGGCGGGCGCCAATTTTTCGCGAAACGCGAGGAAATGCGTGGGCAACATGGTTTCGAGAATCGTGAACTGCTCGACCAGCACGCGCATGATTTCCGTGCAGCGACGCAGCAGGCGGGCGGCTTCGTAGACTCCATCGCGCGACGTGGGATCGGCCGCGGCCTCGCGCAGATTCGCAACCACCGCGTCCAGATCGTGCAGAAGCTCCTTGAACCACAATTCGTAGGTCTGGTGAACGATGATGAATAGCAATTCGTCATGATGTGGAGGCGAGGATTCCGGGTGCTGCAGTTTCAATAGCTCGGGAACTTCGAGATACGAACTGTAAGTCAGCTTCTCGGAGTTGCGGTTTGCTTCCGCGTCGCCTTCAGAAGTGGCACGAGCTGGACAACCGACAGATGCAGGTTGTCGCTCGGCACGCTGGGCCGTTGCAGAATCGCTTCCGCTGCCGGGCTCTTCGTTTTTGCCTAGCCATTTTTCAGCGTTGCCTCCAAGCAAGCTCGCCTTCACCGCCGAAGACAACTTGCTTCCGCGAATCAACGCACCGACGCGCTCTTCGCCCAGCGGAAATGGATAGTCCGACCCGAGCAGGACGCGCTCCACGCCCATAATTTCCACCAGAAATTGCAGCGCGCGCGGATCGAACACCGCAGAATCCACATAAAACCTGTTCACGTAATGGCTCGGCGGAAATTGCGACGTGCCGCGCGCGACGGGATGATGATGCCAGGCATTTTCCAGACGCCCGAGAAGGAAACCAAAACTCCCGCCGCCGTGCGCAAAGCAAATTCGCAGATTCGCGGGCAAGCGGTCGAACGCGCCGCTCACAATCAATGACACAAGCGACAATTGCGTTTCCGCGGGCATGCCCACAGTCCACGGCATCATGTACTTCGGCATGCGCGGCGCGGCCATCATGTCCCACGGATGGACCAGCACGGCGGCGCCTTCGTCCGCGCAGTGATGCAGAAACGTTACGATGCCAGGATCATCCAGATTTTTGTCGCCGACGTGATTGCCGATCTCAACGCCGACGTGCCCGGCACGCAAGCAGCGCGTCAGTTCGGCGCAAGACGCATCAATATCCTGCAGCGGCACCTGGCAAAGCGCTTGCAGCCTTCCTTTTCCCCGCCGGCACAATTCCAAAGCCGCATCATTGAAAAGCCGCGCGCAATCGAGTGCGTGGCTCGGCTCGCGGTTGTAAGCAAACAGCACCGGAGTAGCGGAAATGATCTGCTGGTCAATTCCGTCGCGGTCCATCTGTTCGAGGCGCAAATTCACGTCCCAACACGCAGACGTGATCCGGCGAAATTCGCCGTCGCCGACCATGATCACAGCTCTGCCAGGCTCGGTGTGCTTGATCCACGGCCAATCAGGCGTGCCGAAGCGCGCCGCCAGATCCGGCCAGGACTCGGGGAAGAAGTGCGTGTGAATGTCGGTAACTGGCATCTTTGTTTGCAAATCCTAGGTTAGTTCTACCTGGGCGCCGGCTTCCCCGGATGGACCGTGCCGCAGTTCGGGCACACGCGTAATTTTTCATTTTGATAGAAGCGTTCGAAAAGCGGCGGCAAATCCGTGACGATACTTTTCAAAAGCACTTCCGCGCGATGCACCAGGTGATGGCATTTGTCGCAATACCATTCAAATCCGTCTTTCACTCCCTCGGGACGAGGGATTTCGATTACCAGTCCGATCGTTCCCGGCGTGTGGCGTTGGGGCGAATGACGCGTGTGTTTTGGAAGCAGAAATACCTCGCCTTCCTTGATCGGGATTTCGATCGGCGGTTTGCCCGGCTCTTCCATCACACGAATAAAAATGTCGCCCTTCAGTTGATAGAAAAATTCCTCGGTGGGATCGTCGTGATAGTCCACACGCTGGTTGGGCCCGCCCACAACGGTGACGATAATGTCACCATCGTCCCATACTTGTGCGTTTCCCACCGGCGGCTTCAGTTTGTCGCGATTGGCGTCAATCCAATTTTGAAAACTGAAGGCTTTCAGCGTTTTTACGGATGGCATTATCGTTTCCTTTCTGCTGCGGCGAGCGGTTTATATGCGATCGCTTTCATTTCGATCAGCAGATGCGGATGAGGCAATTCGCGAACGGCGACGGTGGTGCGCACCGGGCCGCTTTCATCGAAATATTCAGCGTAGACTTCGTTGTAGCCCGCGAAATCGTTCATGTTCACGAGAAAAGTGGAGATCTCCACGAGGTCCGCGAGCTGCGCATCCATGCTCGCAAGGATATCGCGAATATTCTCGATCAGCGCGCGTGTCTGTGCGCGAATATCCAGCTGCGTCGCGCCCGAGGAACCGACCTCCGCACCAGCAATGGTATTGTCTGGGCGTCGCGAACTGGTGCCCGAGACAAAAAGATAGTCACCGGCGCGTTTGATATGCGGGAAGCGGCCGCGCGGCTGGGCTTTTCCCGGAACGACTTTGCTTTCGGTGGCCATTATTCACTCAACTTAACGCAGATATTGTTCAGTTCGGAATAAAAGTTCAGCGAATGCATTCCACCTTCACGGCCGATGCCTGAAAGGCCCGCGCCCCCGAAAGGCGTGCGCAGATCACGCAGAAACCAGCAATTTACCCAGGTAATGCCGACGCGCAGCTTCTCCGCCACGCGATGTCCCCGCTTCAGATTCGAGGTCCAGACGGAAGCCGCCAAACCGTAGTTCGTGTCATTCGCTTTGGCGATGGCTTCCTCCTCGGAATCGAATGGAGCAATGTGGCAGACGGGTCCAAATATTTCTTCCTTCACGCAACGAGCTGATTCTGAAAGTCCTGTCAAGATTGTCGGCTGAATGTAAAAGCCATTATCGCGGGCATCGCCGAAGGTTGGAATACCGCCGCCGGCGACGACGGTGGCGCCTTCTTCGCGCGCCAGTTGATAGTACGAGAGCACTTTTGCGCGATGCTCCTTTGAAATCAGCGGGCCGGTGGTCGTAGTTTCTTCCGTCGGCCAACCTAGGCGCAGCCCCTCGGCTTTTTGCTTAAGCGCGGCCACGAACCGATCGAAGATTCTGCGCTCGACGTATACGCGCTCGGCGCAAAGACACACTTGGCCTGTGTTCATGAACACGCCGTCCGCGAGGCCGTTGAGCGTGCGCTCGAAATCGCAATCGGCAAAGACAATGGCCGCGTTCTTTCCGCCCAACTCAAATGAAAGCGGTTTCACAGTTGGAGCGGCAGCGCGCATGATCGCGGCACCGGTTCGCGATTCGCCCGTGAAAGTGAGGGCATCCACGCCATCGTGCTTGGTCAAAAATTCTCCGGCCGATTCGGGTCCCAAGCCATGCACCAGATTGAAGACTCCTGGCGGCACGCCCGCCGCTTGCATCACCTCGGCCAGCAATGTCGCAGTGGCGGGAGTTTCTTCGGAGGGTTTGACGACCACGCAGTTCCCACAAGCGAGCGCGGGAGCGACTTTCCACGTGAGGAGCAAGAGCGGCAAATTCCACGGAGTAATGATGCCGACGACTCCGAGCGGCTTGCGCACCGCATAGTTCAGCGCGATGACACCGTCGGAAGTTTCCGTGCGAAATGATTCGAGGCCCGCGGTCTTGATAATGTCGGCAAAGGCGCGAAAATTTGCGGCGCCGCGTGGAACGTCAATCCCCGCCGCGAGCGAGATGGGCTTGCCGGTGTCCGCGACTTCCGCGAGCAGAAAATCCTGGAAGCGCGCTTCGATTCCATCGGCGATCTTGTGGAGCGTTGCCGCGCGCTTCGTTACCGGCCAACAAGCCCATTGTCCGGCAGCGGCGTTGCAGGCAGCTGCGACCGCTTCATCCACGATGGCGGCGTCCGCTTCCGACACGTGCGCGATGGCGGAACCATCCGCGGGGTTAACGTCGGCAAATTCGCTCGCACCGCTCACAAAGCGACCGTTAATGTAGTTTTGCAGGAGCTTCACGGAGAATTCGCGCTCGCGTGGCTTCAGCCATAGCCGCAAACGGCCGCTGAAACCTTTTAGCACCATACCAAAAACGCCGCGAGTTAGGGCGCAGAAATGCCCAGAATCGCACCGCGCGGATCAGCCATCAGACGGAACGGACGCACTACTTATTTGATGGCTGTGGCGGCGAATCCTGCGAAAGCACCTGACGCGGCGTGGGGATTTGCGATGCATCCCAGCCGCCGCCCAGCGCTTCCACCAGTTGCACGCTGGCGGTCATTTGCTGGATGCGCAGGTTCACCGCGGTTTGCCGGTTGCTCAGTAGCGTCGTTTGCGCAGTGATCACGTTTAAATATGGATCGATTCCCAATTTGTAGCGATCGGTGGCGATTTTCAAATTGCGCTCCGCGGACGCGACAGCAGTATCTTGCTGCTGTATTTCAACGGAAAGAATTCGCAGCGAAGCGAGATTATCTTCCACCTGTTGAAATGCCGTGAGAACCGTCTGGCGGTAGTTCGCCACGGTTTCATCGTATTGCGCGCGATATTGCATGACGGTGGCGCGGCGTAATCCCCCGTCGTAAATCGTTTCAGAAACACTGGGTCCCGCCGAAAAGAAGCGGCTCGGCCAGGTGAACCAGCTGGTGAATGAGTGGGATTCAAAGCCAAGGGAGGCGCCGAGAGTGAGCGTCGGATAATAGGCCGCATACGCCACGCCAATCTGCGCGTTGGCTTGTTCCATCAGCCGTTCGTTCGCTGCGATATCGGGGCGCCGCTCGAGCAATTGCGACGGAACACCGAAAGGAATCGCAGGAGGATTCGACTTCAGAGGCTCGGCTGGGATGGAAAACGTGGACGCGGGCTCACCGACGAGCATTGAAATCGCGTGTTCGTATTGAGAACGGAGGATCCCGAGGTTGGTATCCGCTGCTTGCGTCGTTTCCAACTGCGTTTCGGCCTGCGCCACGGCTTCGTCGGAGTCAATTCCCGTGTCGTACAAGACTTTGGTAAGGTTCAGCGATTCCTGGTAGGCAATCACGGTGGAATCGAGCAATTGTTTCAGATCGTCTTGGCCGCGAAGTTGGTAATAATCCACGGCGACTTCCGCTTGCGCCGTCAAGCGCGCATTTTCGAGATCCGCCGCGCTGGCTTGCGCCGAAGCCGTGTTTGCGCGTACTTCATTGCGCACGCGGCCCCACAAATCGGGCACCCAGGTTGCGTCAAACGGCAAACTGAAAAACGTCGAAGTTCCGGGTGTTACGGCCAGCGACGCCGCGGCGCCTTGCCGCGAGGACGTGATCGCCGGCCCGACCGATACCGTTGGATAATACTGGGATCGCGCTTCCTTCACCAAAGCTCGCGCCGCCATGTAACTGGCCATCGCGGATTGCACGTTTTGGTTCGAAATATTCACTTTCGCTTCGAGCGCGTTCAATTGCGGGTCGTTGAATATCTCCCACCACTTGCCGTGGAGGACGTTGTCGCTGGGCTGCGCCACCTTCCAGCCATCTGTCTTGCTGAAATCCGCCGGAGTCAGTTCCTTATACGCGGCAGGCGCTTGCGCATCCGGCTTGTGATACTTGGGTCCGACGGTGCAGCCGGCAAACAGAAGGGCCGCGCTGACGGACACTATGAGCACACGAGAATGAAGTTTTTCAATCATGCGAAGTTTATTAGTGCCGTTTCCCGCGTGCTGGTTGGCGGTTAGAGTAAGTTTTGCAATGCGATGCATCAATCGGCCGGCTCCTCGGTTGCAGGGCCTAAGGCGTGGTGGTGTGTGCGAGCCCAGCGAACGCGCAAACGATCTAGGGAGAGATAGACCACCGGAGTGGTATAAAGCGTCAGAACCTGGCTGACGATCAACCCGCCGATGATGGTGATGCCCAACGGTCGACGCAATTCCCAGCCCGTACCGGTTCCCAGGGCGAGCGGCAAGGCACCAAACATCGCTGCCATGGTAGTCATCAAGATCGGCCGGAAACGCAGCAGGCACGCCTGATAAATCGCTTCTTCGGAACTTTTATTTTCCAGGCGCTCGGCCGCCAGCGCAAAATCGATCATCATGATGGCGTTTTTCTTCACGATGCCGATCAGCAGGATCACGCCGATCAGCGCAATGACGCTGAGGTCCACATGGAACAATAAGAGCGCGAGCACCGCGCCGACTCCGGCGGAAGGAAGCGTGGACAAAATCGTGATCGGATGAATGTAGCTTTCATAAAGCACGCCGAGAACGATGTAAACCGCCATCAGCGCGGTGATGATCAAAAACGGCTGAGTCGCGAGAGAGTCCTGAAAGGCCTGCAATGTCCCCGAGAACATTCCGTGAATCGTTGACGGCACGCCCATTTGCTGTTCCATGCGGCTGATGGCTGCAGCAGCATCGCTCAGCGCGATATTGGGCGCCAGATTGAAGGACACCGTGACCGAGGGAAACTGACCCTGGTGATTGATCGCAAGCGCCGCAATTTTGGGAGCGTAGTGCGCGACGGCGCTTAGCGGAACCTCCTTTCCAACCGACGGGCGGATGTAAATATCGTCCAAGGAAGTGGGGTCCTGCCAGAACTGCGGCGCGACTTCCATCACCACGTGATACTGATTCAATGTCGTGTACATCGTGGAGACCTGCGCCTGGCCAAACGCTTCGTACAACGTGTTGTCAATCATTTTCGGCGTAATGCCCAGGCGTGCCGCGGTGTCGCGGTCGTAAACAAGCTCGGCTTGCAGGCCGCTATTCTGCTGATCGGTATTGACGTCGGTCAGAATGCGCTCTTTTTTCATCGCGCTCAGCAGGCGCGGGCCCCAGGTCACCAGGTCATCGATGCTGTCGCTCTGAATCGTGTACTGATACTGCGCGTTGGTGTGATGGCCTCCAATGCGCAAGTCCTGTCCGGCTTGGAGGAAAACCGTCGCGCCCGGAATGGAAATCAGTTTGGGGCGCAAACGATCAATCACCTGGCTGGAACTGATCTTGCGTTCTTCGAGAGGCTTCAGCGCCAGGTAGATGAATGCGGTATTGACCGCGCCGCCGCCGCCGGTGAAGGCTCCAACGTTTTCTACGGCAGGGTCGGCCTTGATGATGTCAACGAAGCGCAGAGTGAGCGTCTGCATGGCCTGGAAGGAAAGGTCCTGGGCCCCTTGCACGCCGCCGAAAGCAGTGCCGTTGTCCTGCAGCGGGAAAAATCCCTTGGGGACGATCCAGAAGAGAAAAACATTCAAAATGATGGTTACCAGCAGGACGAAGAGCGTCACCGTGGAATGTTCCAGCACCCATTTCAGAGTGCGCTCGTAAAAACACAGCATGCTGGAAAAGACCTTTTCACTTGCGCGAAACACCGGCCCGTGCTTTTCCTCATGAGGGTTCTTAAGCAGCCGCGAGCACATCATGGGCGTGGTGGCCAAAGAGATGGCCAGCGATACTACGATCGCGACCGACAAGGTGACAGCGAATTCGCGGAACAAGCGGCCGATGATCCCACCCATCAAGAGAATGGGAATGAACACCGCGATTAGGGACATGCTGATCGAGAGGACCGTGAACCCGATTTCCTCCGCGCCTTTCAACGCGGACTCCATCGGGCTCATGCCCTGTTCCAAATACCGCGAAATGTTTTCGATTACCACGATGGCGTCGTCCACCACGAAACCGGTGGCAATTGTGAGCGCCATCAAAGATAGATTGTCGATGCTGTAGTTGCACAGGTACATCACGCCGAAGGTGCCGATCAGTGAGACAGGAACCGCCACGCTGGGAATCAAAGTAGCGCGCGCATTGCGGAGAAAGAGAAAAACAACCAGAATTACGAGCCCGACGGAGACGGCGAGAGTTCTTTCGACTTCGTCTACGGAGGCCCGGATCGTCAAGGTGCGATCCAACACAATCGTCCAGTCCATTGCGGCCGGGATGGACGCCTTCAATGCAGGGATCGCCGCCCGGATGCGGTCTACCGTGTCAATGATGTTGGCCCCGGGTTGCCGGAAGATGATCAGCAGCACGCAGGGCTTACCATTGAGGTATCCAGCGGCGCGAATATTTTCTACTGCATCTTCGACGTCGGCAACGTCCGAAAGTTTAATCGCCGCGCCTTTGTGGTAGCCGATGATCAAGTCCTTGTAGTATTTGGCTTTCAGAAGCTGGTCGTTGGCGACGATATCGGCCGTCGTGTTTCCGTCGGTGATTTGCCCCTTTGCCAAATTGGCGTTTTGCGTGCTCAGCATGGCATTGACGTCTTGCAAGCCGAGCCCATAGCCATTCAATTGAGTCGGATTCAGTTCCACGCGCACGGCTGGCAGCGAGCTTCCGCCGACGGTTACCTGCCCAACCCCCTCGATCTGCGAGAGCCGCTGCTCAACGACAGTGGATGCCGAGTCGTACATTGCGCCGCGGTCGTAAACTTTCGAGGTCAATCCCAAAATCATGATCGGCGCGTCCGCGGGATTCACCTTGCGGTAGGTAGGATTAGAAGGCAGGTTCGCCGGTAGATAGCTCCGCGCGGCGTTGATCGCGGCTTCCACATCGCGGGCGGCGCCGTCAATATTCCGATTCAAATCGAACTGCAGCGTGATGCTGGTAGTACCGAGAAAGCTGGAAGACGTCATTTCGTTGACGCCAGCGATGCGCCCGAATTGCCGCTCCAATGGCGTCGCCACTGACGAAGCCATGATTTCCGGGCTGGCTCCGGGCAGGCTGGCGCCCACGGAAATCGTCGGAAAATCAATTTGCGGCAGCGGAGAAACAGGAAGTACCTGGAACGCCACGGCTCCCGCGAGCGCAATTGCCACGGTGAGAAGCGTAGTCGCGACCGGCCGGTGAATGAATGGGGCAGAAATATTCATGGCTAATCCGCGGGTACTGACTCCGCGCTTCCATGGCCCGCGCGATATGCCGACAATCGCTTGGCCAGATCATCGAAGAAAATGTAAATCACCGGCGTGGTGTAAAGCGTAAGCACCTGGCTCAGAAGCAGGCCGCCCACCATCGCGATGCCCAATGGCCGGCGCAATTCCGAACCGATGCCCGTACCGAGGGCCAAAGGTAAACCGCCTAGCAGCGCGGCCATGGTGGTCATCATGATGGGACGAAAACGCAGCAGGCAGGCCTCGTAAATAGCATCCTCGGAATTCATGCCGTGCTTGCGCTCGGCTTCCAGAGCGAAGTCAATCATCATGATTCCGTTCTTTTTCACGATGCCGATCAGCAAAATGATCCCTATGAGCGCCACCACGCTCAGTTCCTGGCCGCAGATCAGCAGGGCCAGGATCGCTCCCACACCCGCGGACGGCAGTGTGGAGAGAATCGTGATCGGATGGATGTAACTCTCATAAAGAACGCCGAGCACGATGTAAACGGTGATCAGCGCGGCCAAAATCAAAAGCGGCTCGTTGCTCAGCGAAGCCTGGAACGAGGCCGCCGTGCCCTGAAACGCAGCTTGAACGCTCAGGGGCATCCCAATTTCCTGCTGGGCCTTGTCAATCGCTTTCGTGGCTTGCCCCAGCGACGCGTCCGGAGCGAGATTAAAAGAAATAGTGACCACCGGAAATTGCCCCTGGTGATTCACGGACAAGGGCGCGGTCTTTGATTCGAAGTGAGTGAACGCGCTCAGCGGCACGGCGGCCCCATTGACCGCGCTAACTGGCGCGGGGTTTGCCGAACCGGAAGCCGCCGTCGAGCTGCTCGCCGAAGGATTCGGGCTCGAATTTGCGTTGCCGGATGCCGTGGTCGAAGTAACGATCGTGCTGGTGGGCGACGTGGTCAGCTGCGAAGACGCAAGCGCCGACCGCACATAGATATCGTGCAACTTCGTGGGACTCTTCTGGAATTCCGGCATCGTTTCCAGAATCAGGTGGTACTGATTCAACTGGGTATAAAGCGTGGAAACTTGCCGCTGACCAAAACCGTCATAAAGTGTTTGGTCAATCGCGGAAGGCGTAATCCCCATGCGGGAAGCGGTTACGCGGTCAATCACCAGCGTTTCCGCGAGCCCGCCATTCTGCTGGTCCGTCGCCACGTCGCGGAGTTCCGGGATCTGTTTCAGCTTGGCCATCAACTTCGCAGTCCATTCGTTCAGCTCGTTCAAATCCGGATCTTCCAACGTGTATTGATATTGCGTGCGGCTGACGCGATCCTCCACCGTCAAATCCTGCACCGGCTGCATATACAATGTAATGCCGTCCACTTTCTCGAGTTCCGGCTGCAGCCGGCGAATCACATCGGAGGCGTTGATACCCCGGTCGGCAAGCGGCTTCAGATTGATCAAAATCCTTCCGCTATTGAGCGTCGTATTCGTGCCGTCAACTCCGATAAAGGATGAGAGGCTCTCGACCGCGGGGTCTTTCAGGATGATCGCGCTGAGTTCCTGCTGCTTCTGAGCCATCAATGGAAACGAAATTGTCTCCCCGGCTTCCGAAATGCCCTGGATGATGCCGGTATCCTGGACGGGGAAGAACCCCTTGGGCACGATGATGTAGAGGATGATCGTCAAAACCAACGTCGCCACTGCCACGATTAGCGTCGCTACCTGATGCTTTAGAACCCACTTCAGCGTGCGCGCGTAATAATCAATGATCCATTGAAAGACGCGTTCCGATAACTGATAGAAACGCCCTTGCTGGGCGGCTGGATCGTGTTTCAGCAGGCGCGCGCACATCATCGGCGTCAGAGTAAGAGAGACGACAGCGGAAACCAGGATCGTCACGCTGAGGGTGATCGCAAATTCGCGGAAGAGCCGTCCGACGATATCGCCCATGAACAGCAACGGAATCAAGACGGCGATCAACGAAATCGTCAGCGAGACGATCGTAAATCCGATCTGTTCCGAGCCGAGCAGGGCCGCGCGCAGCGGTTGATCGCCTTCCTCGATGTAGCGGGTAATGTTCTCGATCATCACGATGGCGTCGTCCACCACGAAGCCCGTGGAAATTGTCAGCGCCATCAGAGTCAAATTGTTGAGGCTGTATCCCGCCAGATACATCACTCCGAAAGTGCCGACCAGTGAGAGGGGAACCGCAACGCTGGGAATGATCGTGGCGCGAATATTCCGCAGGAATAGAAAGATCACCATCACCACCAGCGCCACGGTCAGCATCAATTCGAATTCCACATCTTTCACCGAAGCGCGAATCGTGACAGTCCGGTCCGTAAGAACGGTCACCTGTACCGCGGCGGGCAAACTGGTTTGCAGCAAGGGCAAAAGAGCCTTGACACGGTCCACCACTTGAATGATGTTCGCGCCCGGTTGCCGCTGGATATTGACGATCACCGCGGGGGTTGTGTTCATCCACGCGGCTTGCTTCACGTTCTCCACGTCGTCCACCACGTTCGCCACATCCGAGAGCTTCACGGGCGAGCCGTTGTGGTAGGCAATCACCACATTGGAGAATTCCTTGCTCGTCAGTAATTGATCGTTGGCATCAATCTGGTAATCCTGGTGCGGCCCGTCAAAATTTCCCAGCGCGGAATTCAGGCTGGTGGATTGCAACGCCGTCCGCACGTCTTCCAAGTTGATCCCGTAAGAAGAAAGCGCGGTGGGATTCACCTGGACGCGCACGGCGGGCTTTTGTCCGCCGCTGATGCTCACCAGTCCCACGCCCGGCAACTGCGAAATCTTTTGCGCCAGGCGCGTATCCGCCAGGTCTTCCACTTGCGGCAGGGGAATCGTCTTGGACGTCAGCGCGAGAGTCAAAATCGGCGTGTCCGCAGGATTGGTCTTGCTGTAGATCGGCGGCGTCGGCAGATCGGCGGGCAGATACGATTGCGAAGCGTTGATGGCCGCCTGCACTTCCTGTTCCGCAACGTCAATATTCAGTTCCAAAGAGAACTGCAGGACGATCACGGAGCTTCCATCCGAGCTCGTAGAAGTCATCTGGCTCAAGCCGGGCACTTGCCCAAATTGTCGCTCGAGCGGCGCAGTCACGGCGGAAGCCACCACGTCCGGATTCGCACCGGGATAGAACGTGACGACCTGGATCGTAGGATAGTCCACCTCGGGAAGAGCCGAGACTGGCAGTTGCGTGAATCCCACGAAGCCGGCCAGCAGAATCGCCGCCATCAAGAGCGACGTCGCGACCGGCCGGACAATAAATGGACGAGACGGATTCACGGACGATTTCCTCCGCTGCCGCGGCTCGATCCCGAAGATTCTGTCCCGCTGCCCGGCGCCTTGTTTGCGGAACTCGCGCCCGAGCCGGATCGCACCCCGCTATTCGCAGTCGAATTTGCGGTCGGCGCTCCGTTGCTCACTTTCACCTTCGCGCCGTCTTCCAGTTTGTCGAATCCGCTGGTGGCAATCACGTCGCCGGGCTGCACGCCCTGCACCGCGGCGACGTTCCCGTCGGTTGTGCCAACAGTCACCGACTGCATAGCGGCGATTTGGTTGGACTTAATGACGTACACAAAAGCGCCTTGCGCGTTTCGTTGAATCGCCGAGGTGGGGACAAGCGCGGCATTCTGCTGCGTATCCACAAGCAATCGGGCGTTCACGAATTGGTTGGGGAAAAGCGTGAGATCTTGGTTCGGAAAAATCGCCTTCAATTTCACCGTGCCGGTCGTCGTGTCCACCTGGTTATCCAGCGTCAAGAGCGAGCCTTTAGCCAGCTCATGCTGTTGCGCGCGATCGAGCGCATCCACCGACATTTTGTTTCCCGCGTGCATCTGTTTCTGAATCTGCGGCAGGTAATCTTCGGCCACGCTGAAAATCACCGTGATGGGCTGGAGCTGCGTGATTACCACCAGCGGCGTCGTGCTTCCGGCCGTGACAATATTTCCCGGATCCAAAAGACGCAGGCCGACTCGGCCGTCAATCGGCGCTTTGATGGTGGCATAGTCCAGATTCGTTGTTGCGCTCGCGACGGTGCCCTGATCGTTCTTGACCGAACCTTCGTATTGCTTCACCGTCTGGTTTTGATCGTCGAGCTGCTGCTTGGCAATTGCATTCCGATTGAACGCCAGTTGATAACGGTCCAAGTCAATGCGGGCTTCGCTCAGCAGTGCCTCGTCGTGCGCCAGCGTTCCTTGAGCCTGCAACAACGCAGCTTGATAAGGCCGCGGATCGATTTCGATAAGCACGTCGCCCTTGCGGACCGCCTGGCCTTCGCGGTAATTGACGCTTATGATTTGCCCGTCCACGCGGCTGGTAATCGTCGCCGTGTAAACGGGCGTCACCGTTCCCAGCGCATTGATATAGACGCCGATCGGACCCTGCGTCACCGTTCCAGTCGTGATCGGAACGCTGCGATTTGCCAACGCTGCTTTGGCTTTCGCAGCTTGCGCCGCAGACTGCTGCTTCCGGTAATAAATCAGGCCGCCGATGGCGAGCACTAGAATTGCAACAATCCATATCCAGAGGTGGCCTCGGTGCTCATGCGTAGTCTCGTCCGTCGTTTGCGGCTTCAATGGCGCTGCCGTTCCGGTGGAGGGAGCCGCCGTCGTAGTGGTAGTGGGGCTGTTCGTAGCTGCGATCTTGGGATGATTATCGGGCACTGTGTTTCCTCATTGAGTGAGTGAAGCTGGGTCATACGGGTTCGTCCCAATCCTGCTCATGTGCTGGCTGATTGGACTACACTTTGCCAGCCAGAGGTGGAACTAGTAGCGATCTGGTGGCCTTTCGCGGTCCCCATCGAGTGCAAAAAGGACGCATTACGTTCCGACGAGGCGGGGTGGCATTTGGTTTCATCCCACTCCGTTTTAGTTCAAGCAACGGCCGGTTAGAACGTCCCGGTAGTTTGCTGCGCCGAATATCCGCGCCTTAGCGCGTTCAAGAGGGCGCCAACCCGGGTGACTTCAGCCACTTATGCTGCCATGAGTTGCTTTGCGAAGCTAGCCTTCGCGCGACGCAAACCACTGTGCAGCCGAGCCCACCAGCGCGGATTCCGGCCCAAACTGCGCGCCCACCATCCGGACCTTTCGCCATTGCGGATTGATCGCCCAAGCGTCCAGCGTTTCTTGGATGTGCCTGCGAAAGGTCAGCATCACGGCGCCCAGGCCGCCCCCGAAAATGATTACTTCCGGCTCCAGCAGATCAATCATTCCGCCGAGCCAAATCGCCAGGTATTCCGCCGCTTCATCCATGATTTTCTTGGCCAGGCGATCGCCGCCCGCCGCGGCTTTGCTCACAATCTCCGTGGTGACGCCGGAAACGTCCCCAGCTACCATTTTCAGCATACGCGAGCGTTGGCCGCCGGCGCCGGCCAGGAGACTACGCGCACGTTTCGCGATAGCAGTGCCCGAGGCATACAATTCAACGCAACCTCGTTTGCCGCATCCGCAGAGGGGCCCGCGAAAATTGATCGTCATATGGCCGCCTTCACCGGCTCCGCCCGTGCGTCCTTCGTGAATCCTCCCCTGCAGGACGAGCGCCGTCCCGATGCCGGTTCCCAAGCTCACGTAAAAGACACTCGCACGGCCCTGGCCCGCGCCCCAGCGAGCTTCCGCAAGGGCCGCCGCGTTTGCGTCATTGATCAATCGAGTCGGCAGGTGATAGCGCCGTTCGATTCTTCGCGCTAGCGGAAAATTTCGCCAGCAAGGCAGATTCGCCGTGCGCAGCACGGTTCCGGTTTTCGAATCCACCGATCCTGGCGAGCATAGCCCGATCGCTTCCACTTTTTTCGCGGCGGCGTGACCCATCACCGCGTCTATCGCGTCGCACACCGCGCGCAATCCTTGCTCCGCACTTCCGTGGACAAACATCGGAGCGCGTGATGCGTGCAACACTTCGCCTCGCGGGTTGACCAATCCAACGGCCACCTTCGTGCCGCCAATATCAACTCCGAGGACCAAATTTTCAGAAGCCCGTACGGCGCCGCGTTTGCGCAAAGATTGAGTCCTCGCTTCGGTCGTCAATCGTGTAGCAGCTGCCAACACACGGATAAAGCCGTGCGTCGTGCCGGCCCGATTTTATGGCATATTTCCTCGACCAGTAGCAATGCAATCCGTCGGGCGCCTTCAGGCCGCAAGCCTCCCAGCGGCGTTTTCTTGAAGCCGCGGTGGTATCGGCCGAGAGGACGCTCGAATTGCGGTATCTAACTGAAATTAAATGAATTCGGTGTTAATCTCGATTCGCAGTTCTTCGCGAAATCTCCGGCAGGAAGTGACGTGAGTCGAACGAATCTCGTGCTTCAAGAAGCGCGGCTCCTCGAGAATCAATTCAGTGAACTGTACGGGCAGAATCCGCGGGTTTATTGCGCTCCAGGCCGCGTAAATCTGATTGGCGAGCACACCGACTATAACGACGGCTTTGTGATGCCCGTGGCGATGGATATGTACACCTGGGTTGTCGCCGCCTCGCGCGACGACAACCGCGTCCACGTCTACTCCAAAAATCTTTCCCAGCACGCTGAAATGGATTTGCAGGATGTCTATCCTCGTGGGCAAGGACATTGGAGCGCCTACGTCCTGGGAGTCGCGGCCAGCCTGCGGCTCGCGGGACAAGAAATTCGCGGCGCCAACCTATTGGTGGAAGGCAAAGTTCCGATGGGCGCCGGCCTTTCTTCCTCCGCGTCACTGGAAGTGGCGACGGGCTACGCGTTACTTGCAGCGTCGGGGCTGTCGCTCGACCCCGTCGAGCTCGCCAAGATTTGTCAGCGCGCGGAAAATGAATTTGCCGGAGCACGTTGCGGCATCATGGACCAGATGATTGCTTGCTGCGGACGCGCGAACTACGCGCTGATGCTGGACTGCCGGTCTCTGGAATTTCAGTTGCTCCCGCTTTTCCACGACGCGCAGTTTGTCGTCTGCAACAGCATGGTGAAACACGATCACGCTGCCGGTGAGTACAATGCCCGGCGCGCCGATTGCGAGATGGCGGTGAAAATTCTCTCCGTCGAAATTTCTGGCGTGCGCGCGTTGCGAGATGTCACGCTTCTGGACCTCGAACGTTTTGCGCAATCTCTGCCGGAGGTCGTCTACCGGCGCAGCCGCCACGTGGTCAGCGAAAATGCGCGAGTGGTCGCCGCGCGCAGCGCATTGGAACGCGGCGATCCGGAACTTTTTGGCCGCTTGATGCGCGAATCGCATCGCAGCCTGCGCGATGACTTCGAAGTAAGCTGCCCCGAAGTGGATACGCTAGTTGAACTCGCGTGCGCTTTGGACGGCGTCTACGGCTCGCGCATGACCGGCGGTGGTTTTGGCGGTTGCACCATCAGCCTGGTGAAGCGAAGCAAGGTCGGCGAATTTGGCGCCGTGCTGGCCCAGCGCTACGAACAGTCCACCGGAAAGAAGCCGGACGTCTATATTTTCCAAGCCTCCGACGGCGCGCGCGAAGCGCTGCCATGAGCACTGGGCTTCGGAGCCTGTGTGAGAGAACGAGAATCCTTGTAGGCTGCAGCTTTAGCTGCGGCGTGAACATAGAAGATCAAAGCGGCTTCAGCCGCTGAAGTACAGATTTTGCGGTTCTCGCACCGCGGAGTATGTCGTGGCGTCCTTTGATTTCGAAAAGCAATCCCATCGCCGACTGAATCCGTTGACCGGAGATTGGGTGCTGGTCTCCCCCGGACGCACCAAAAGGCCCTGGAAAGGCCAGACCGAAGAATCGCCGCCCGAAAACGTTCCGTCATACGATCCATTGTGTTACATGTGTCCCGGCAACACGCGCGCAGGCGGAGAACACAATCCGAAATACAGTGGCACGTTTGTTTTTGAAAATGATTACGCGGCGATGCGCCCTGCCGGCGAAGCCGGCGAGCAGAATGTGGCGGACTTGCTGGTTGCCAGCGCTGAAAAGGGAATTTGCCGCGTCGTTTGTTTCTCTCCGCGGCACGATCTGACGCTCGCGAAAATGAGCGTCGCTGAACTTCGCGCTGTTGTGGACGTCTGGGTCGAGCAATACCGTTCGCTGGGCGGAGAACGCTTCATCAATTCCGTTGTGATTTTCGAAAACCGCGGCGCGATGATGGGTGCGAGCAATCCGCACCCGCACGGCCAGATTTGGGCTAACGCCACTCTACCCAGTGAGCCTGCTAAGGAACAAGCGTCACTGCTGACCTATCGCCGACAACACAATTCGTGCCTATTGTGCGAATACTGGCAGATCGAACAGAAGCGATCCGAGCGTTTCGTCATTGAGAACGATCAATTCGCCGCCATCGTTCCGTTCTGGGCAGTGTGGCCGTTCGAAACGCTCGTAATCGGCAAGCGTCACTTCGGCGGCATGGACGAATTTTCGGAGCCCGAGCGCGACGCGTTGGCGGACATCCTCCGTCGCTTGACTTCGGGCTACGACAACCTGTTCGAAATTTCGTTCCCGTACTCGATGGGCTTTCACCAACGTCCCACTGATGGCGAGCCGCATCCCGAATGGCATTTCCACGCGCATTTCTATCCGCCCCTGCTCCGCTCCGCGACCGTGCGCAAATTCATGGTCGGCTACGAATTGCTGGGTTCGCCGCAGCGAGACATTACACCGGAAGAAGCAGCGTCGCGTTTGCGAGAGGCCGGCAAAAAAATCTAGCCCGCACTCTCTACGTTATGCGGGCTGTCTTCTCGCCGCGCACCCTCTATTAAACGCTATTAAAATTTAGCCATGTTCGGTTACGTCTCGCCCGAACTTGGGCCGAAATCCTGTCAGATGTTACTCCGAGGTCACTACCTCTGGTGCGCCAAATCTTCTCAACATTGTGACCATTTTTGGGCGTACAATGTCTCCCGTAAGCCACTGCAATTAAAGGGATTTGAATGGCTAAAAGGGCTACCGTTTACGACATCGCCGACGCGCTGGGAATCTCGGCCGGAACGGTGCATCGCGCCCTGCATGACTACGTTGGTATCAATCCCGCCACCAAGAAGAGAGTTCTTCAGATGGCCAAGACTTTGGGCTATCGCCCGAATCTGGCCGCGCGTTACTTGTCGCAAAAACGAAAACTCAAAGTTTCCATCATCACGTTGAAGGGCACTACTTCGTTCTGGGACGAAGTCCGCGCCGGAGTCGAAGAAGAAGCAAAGTCACTCGACATGGAAGGCGTCGAGGTGGAATTTCGCACCTATCCAAGCTTGGGCGAAGGTGACGAAGACGCGTTCGAAGCGGCGCTCGAAGCCAAAGCCGACGGCGTCATCACTTTCCCCAGCCGCCCGGGCAACATGCGCAAATGGATTCGCCGCGCCGCGCGCTCGAAAGTTCCGGTGATTTGCGTCGTCACCGACGCTCCCAAGACCGGTCGGCTCGCTGTCGTCTCAATTGACACTCTGGTGAGCGGCTCTCTCGCCGCCGATTTGCTCGGAAAATTTCTGCGGGGCCAAGGACGAGTCGCCGTCACCATGAGCGCTCTGGTGATCACCGAACACGCTGAAAAGTTCAACGCCTTCAAGGACACGCTGCAGAAGTTTTACCCCGCAATGGAAATCGAAGACGCGATCGAAGATCACGACATCGAAGCCGAAGCCTACGATAAGAGCAAGAAACTATTTGCTGCGCATCCTGACCTCGCGGGTCTATACATCACCACGGAAGCTTCCATCCCGGTCATCCAAGCGGCTCGCGATGCCAACGTTCTGGACAAATTAACTATCATCACCACCGATCTGTTCCCCGCGCTCGTAGACGAAATTCGCAAGGGCTCGGTTGCTGCGACGATTTACCAGCGCCCACGAACGCAGGGCCGCATGGCTTACCGCGTCCTGCACGAATATTTGACCGAAGGAGAATGTTCCGCCTACCAGATCACTTTTTCGCCGCACCTGGTGATGCGCGGAAATTTGGAGTTCTTCCTCCAAGGACAATCGTTCGAAGCCGCCTCGCGAAAAAACGGCCACCCAAGCTCCTCAGATGGCCACTCGACAAGCACGAAACAATTGCGGGATCACTAGCCCCCGGCGTCGGACCTACGCGTCAATTTTGGTTGGGTTTGGGAACACTTTCCCCGCCGGAATTTCCATCTTGCGCGGTTTCACACGCGTGCAATTCGCGTTCCGCGTCTTTATCATCCGGTTTCAATTGCAGAGCGGCTCGCAGTTCTACGATCGCCTGCGCACAATCGCGATGAGCCGCGTACGCTTCACCGAGCGCTCTATGGATATCCGCAACACCGGGACTCGCGTTTGCCATGGATTTCAGCCGCTCCACGCCGTGTGAATAATTGCCGGCCTTCGTGAGAGAGACGGCGTACGCGTACGCCACGGCGGGTACCGCGTCAATCTGCGCCGGCTGTGCTGATTCGAACTCCTCCAGCGCGTCCCGATAATTCGCCAGCAGAAAATAGCTAAGTCCCAGCGTTAATCGCGCACCGGTATCCTGCGGATGTTTCTGCGCGTAACGGCTTAGCGGACCGATGGCTTGCGCGTATTCGCGCGCGGAGAAGGCCGCCCGCCCCCAATTGTAATCGAGTCCCTCGAGCGAAGGATTCCACTCTGCGGCGTTGTGAAAATATTCAAGCGCCGCCGCGAAATCATTATTGCCCGCCGAGATCGCACCCAGATTGTTGTAACTATCCGCGATGGCTGGTCCGATCTTCTTTTCAATTGCTTCGGCCTGCTTCAATGCATCCGGATCAAGCGTTTCGGCGTGCTTGGCCCCGCTGGCCGGCACGCCGCTCGCGGCTGCCTTTTCGGCGGGAGTCGCTGAACCGCCCTGTTGCGCCAGCACACTCAACTTCAGCAACTGATTGGAGATTTCCATTTCCTTTTTTGCTTCGTCCTGCCGGTTCGTTTGCAACAGGACGCGCGCGAGCAGGTAGTGCGCTCGCTCTACCTGGTAATGATTGCGCGCAACATCGCTGGTCAAGGCGATCGCTTCGCGGTACGCCGCTTCTGCTTCCGGCAACTTGCCGGTCTGATCGTACAATTGCCCCAGCGAAATGAAAGGATCGGGATTCTGCGGATCCAATGATGCCGCGCGCGTCAGTTCCTTCTCCGCTTCCGGCAGTTTGTTCTGGCTCAAATAGATGACGCCGAGCTCCAGATGACTGTTGTAGTCATTCGGGCTGATTTTGAGTTCCTTTTCGAATTCCGTCGCCGCTTCCGCGTAAGCAGGCACGCCCAGTCCCAGCATGTAAGCCGCGCCCAACGCATAATGAGCGCCCGGCAACGTATCGTTTTCCGCGAGCGCCTTCTTGAATTCCGGAATGGCCTTCTCCGGATAACCCGCATTGGCATACGCGCTGCCAAATTCCAGGTGAATACCCGGCTTGTCGCCGAACGACGCCTGCATCTCGGCAAATATCTTGGCCGCGCTGTCTTCGTCCTTCATTTTCAAATACGCGGACGCCAACGCATAGCCATTCGTGAAATCCGGCTGTATGGCAACGGCAATTTCCAGCTGCTGCATGCCCGCTTCGTTCTCGTTCATCTGCGAAAGAATCCGCCCCAGCACCCGATGCGCCGCCGCATTTTTCGGATCCGCATCCACCGCCTGCTGCGCCAGCGATTTCGCTTTGTGCAATTCGTCAGCCGCGCGGCAAGCCTCGGCATATTCCAGCTTCAGGACGGGATCATCAGGCGCAAACGCGAGCGCCTGGTCGAAAAGGAAGGTGGCTCTTGTGAAATCGCCGGCTTTTGCCCGATGGTCGGCGAGGGCACCCAAAGCATCGGCGAGAAATTTCTTATACTCCAGCGCGGCCTGGCGCAAGTTTCCGGCCGCCTGAAAACTCTGAGCGGCATCGTAATGTTCCTGCAGCGGCGTGTCAGCGGAAGATTTGTCGTCCTGGGCAAATGCTGGAATGCTCGCGCAGAGCAAAATGAAGCTAACGCTCAACGCGAATGTTCGAACCGGGTGGCGCCGCTGGCGAAAGCGACTTAGCCGGACCTGTTGGTCGAATCGCTGCGACGCTCGAACGCCCGGGTTGTGAGCATCCATCACACTCGAATTATATACGGCGCTCGCGGCCATCCGGTCAGCCAGGAAACGCTTCGCCTTTATGCACGATGCGGATGCGGTGGTCGGTAAAAGTGGAGTGCAAATCCGGAATCTCGGTCTTAGGCATGTGGCAGCTAACACAATTCTTGTCGCTCACGGGGCAGGCCGCGCCCGCATGGTCCGGCAGCTTCGCTTGCTTGCTCAAGATATGGCACTTCAAACAGCGGTCATCATATGACGCTGCATCGCGCACCAGCGGTTTGTGCGGATCGTGGCAGGAAAAACAAGTCAAGCGCGCGTCGCCCGAGTCTCCCCAGCACTTGCTCGTTTCCAAACGATACGGCTGGAAACGCACGGTAAGCGTTCCAGTGATCCCGGACATCGCCACATCCCACTTCGTGCGGTGGCATGCGCCGCAAAATTCCACGTACGCCACAGGACTCAAACCATGCGGCGTGAATATCACTTTGTCTCCGCGATCGGAATCCTCTGCTTGCATCGCCGCAACGTGCTTTGCGCCCGGCCCGTGGCACGATTCGCAAGTGACGCCCGGAATCATGCGGCTAAGGTCCATACGATTGTTCGTGGTTGACGCAGTGGAATGACAACCAAAACAGTGCTGCGTTTCGTCCGCGTCCATCAACCGGCCGGCGGCATCCTCGAACTTGCTCGGTACCGCACGGACATGACCGGGAGTAACGTCTAGGCCCTGCAAGTCGCGATAGTAGCTCACCCGGCCCTCGTAAAATTTCCCGTCCAACTGGTAAACGTAAGTTTGTCCCACTTGATCGAATCCCAGCGCCCAGCCCAACGGCACAGCTACGGATTTCGCGCCGTCCGTGGCCGAGTAGATGGACTCGCCGCCGCGCGACACGATTTCGTAATGATAGGGCCCCTGCCGAAAAGTCAGGTGCTCGTGTGCGCGCAGAACTTCCGAGTGCGCTGCGTCCGATGATGCGTTGCCCATCGGGGTGGTCTTCTGCGCCGCCGCTTTACCCGGATGGCAAACCGCGCACGCGGAAGGCCCGACGTATTCATCGCGCGAAGCCGCCCCTTTCGTCGGCCACCAACTCGAGAATTGCACGCGGTCCTTCGTCGCCATCGGCAGGTTACTAATCCCAGAGCCGATCTGCTGCGCAGACACGGCGAACGCCGCAGCCACGCAAGCACCTGCGACCAACGCAGCGACGAACAGTCCGACCCACGGTTTGATTGCGAATCGCATCAAGATATCCGCTGCCGCGTTTCTTCAGCGCTCTTCCGAGCGCAGCGCATTCTCACTATTTCGCCGCGGCACCTTTCTCGTATGGTACGCGCTGCTGGACGCCCGACCCTTCCACGATGGTGTAAATGAAACCTGCGGGCAGGTTCGCGACGTTTTCCGTCTCGCCATTCGGCCAGCGGATCTGCACGTTATCCATCATCGTGTGCGCGCCCAAGCCGAACTGCAAACGCAAATCGTTCTGCGAGAGATAGCTCGAGCCGCCCTGAATTTCGCTCATCTGCACCAAATCGCCGGCCGTCACAGTGACTCGCGCGCCGATAGCGGCCTTGTTGCTCTTCGTACCGATCAAATGAAATGTCGCGGCATGACCGTCAGTTTCGGTGCGATTAATCAAAAGCACTGGCGGCCCGTCCACGTCCATCGCCAGAATGTCCATCTTGCCGTCGTTGTTCACGTCGCCGACCGCCGCTCCACGCCACGAAGCGGCGCGCAATTTATCGAGTCCCGCAACCTTGCTCACATCTTCAAACGTCCGGTCGCGCTTGTTGCGAAAAAGCATCAGCGGCTGGCGGTATCCGGTGATGCCCTTGATCAGATCCGCTTGCGGATAGACTTGCCCATTCGCCACGAGCAGATCCACCCAGCCATCGTTGTCAAAATCAAGAAACGCCGTGCCCCACGCAACATAGGGCATACTCGCCGGGCCCAAACCTGAACTAAGCGCGATATCCGTGAATCCCTTGTCGCCCTGATTCCAATACAGCGTGTTCGACATCGAATTGAAATTCGTAATGTAAATTCCCAGCCGTCCGCTGTGGTCGTAATCGGCAGTGCTGACGCCCATGGTGCTTTGCGCTTTGCCGCTGCGATCCACGGCCGCACCGGAAATCAGGCTGACGTCTTCAAAAGTTCCGTCGTGCTTGTTGTGATAAAGATATTTTGGAACGATGTCGTTCGCCACGTACAGATCCGGCCAGCCGTCATTGTCGTAGTCGAACCAGATTCCTTGCATGCCATACGCGTGAACTGGATCGTCCACTCCCGCTTTCTTCGAAACATCCTCAAACGTCCCGTCCCCGCGATTGCGGAATAAATAATCCGGCTCGCCGGGCAAGCCGATTGGTCCGCATTGCACCTTGACGGACATCACCTTGCAGGAATCTTCCTTGCTGCCAAACTCCGGAAGGTTGTTCATGTCCACGTGCACGTATCCCGGGACAAACAAATCCACGTTTCCATCGCGGTCGTAATCGGCCCAAGCAGCTCCGGTGCTAAACCCTCCGCCGCGCAATCCGGCTTTTTCAGTGACATCCTCAAATTTGCAGTTCCCCAAATTGTGATACAGAGCATTTCCGCCGTAGCCGCTCACGAAAAGATCTTGCCAACCATCGTTATCGTAATCTGCGACGGCCACGCCCATGCCCCAGCCTTTACGCAATAAACCGGCGGAACGCGTGATATCCGTGAATTTCAAATTTCCATCGTTGTGGTACAGCGTCACCATCGGGTCGCCGCCCTGCCGATAACGATCCACCGTGGAACCATTCGCGATCACGATGTCCAGCTTTCCGTCGTTGTCGCAATCAATAAATCCCACTCCGCCGCTCATCGTCTCCATAATGTATTTTTTTTCGGGGGTCGAAATGTGCACGACGGTGAGGCCCGCTTGCTTGGCTACATCTTCAAATCGCGGAAGCGGTGTGCCGGACGAAGAAATCCCGACGAGCCCTGCCGAAACTAAAATGACGCACATGTATTGCCGCAACATCACCGCCTCACACCCGTCCGTCCGTTAAATGCAATTGAAAATTGCGGACGCCCCGCATCAGTATCGCGCAGTGGACGGCAGGCGGACAACGAATGCATGCTAAAACCGCGAGGGGTGGATGCGCCGAATCCATTCGAATCCAGCGCGATGATTGCCAGCGGTTGTTTCTGTGCAACAAAAAACCAGGGTGGCATCTCGGCCACCCCTCGAGTACCCGTTCCGCCAGCTTTCCGTTGCCGCGCTGCTGCAGGCCCGGCCGCGAAGAGCCGAATCTCGCTCCCGCCAGAAGCGGCGCGCCGGCGAGAGAGCTGGGGGTGGTGAGCCCCCTCGCCGCGCCTTCCACCTAGAACGAGTACTTCGCCTCCAACTGCAAAATCCTCTGGTTCGGCGATCCCACCTTGGTGTTGAAAAAGCCCCAGGTCGCCGGGGTCGTAGGAGGAGTTGGCGCGGCCGTAACTTCGCCGGTGAGGAAGTTCACCAGGTAGTTCAACTGGAACTGGTTGTTCCCGCTGACGGACAGAAGCGGGTGGTTGAGCCAGTTGTTCGCGGAAGCGCGAATCAGCAGGTTTTGTTTTTCGCCGAGACGGAACGTCTTGCCGAGCGCGAGATCGCTGCCCCAGAACGCTCCGAGCTTGACGTACGGCAAATTCCGCGGACCATTGCTCCCGACAGCCGGAAGCGCGAAGCAGTTGAGTTTGGCGATCTGCCGCGATGCCAAGCCGGCCGTGGGATTACAGGTAACGTCGGGCTGGATATACATCTGCGCCGTCGTTCCAAAGTACGTTGGAGCGCCGATGGACGTATTGCCGTAACCAGCGAGACAGGTGTTGGTGGGATCCGAGGATCCGCACCAGTAATTGGCACTAAGCCCGAGATTGGCGCTGGAACCGGGCGTGTAATTTGCCGCCAAATTGCCGCCGGATTGCCACGTCGTAGTCCCGGAGATCAGCCACCCTCTGGCCGCACCCTGCACGAACTTCGAATCTCCATGGTAAAGATCAGGGACGTTGTAAACATACGAGGTGTTGATGACATGTGAGCGGTCAGTCGCCAAGACTCCATAATTCCCCGCCACCGAATACGGATTGCTCGAGAGAGAAGTCCCCAAAGCTTTCGACCAGGTGTAATTCAGGTTGAAATTCAGGTTCCCCGCCGATTTCGCCCACATCAGCTGCATCGCATTGTAGTTCGCGTACCCGACGTGTTCAGGAACGATGACGCCGTTGGTTCCGTACTCTTTGCCGTACGGGAGGTAGTCCGCGTACTGATTGCATACTCCGGCGGTGTTACACGTCTTGCCGGGATTCTGCGGGTCGGTGGCCACTACGCCAGTCACGGGATCCGGCAGGAACAATGCACCCAACGGCATTTTGTTGCGATCAATGTAGCTTCCCGTTGCGGTGGTTATGTTGCCACTGCCGCTTTGCCCGCCGATCAGAATGTTGTGGGTATCGCTGCCGACGTAAGCAATCTCGAAAAGCGATCGCCACGGCAGTTCGTGTGAAATCGTGAAGTTATAGCTGTAGGTGACCGGAACGTTGTAATCGTTGGGATCGGTCGCGTAAATTTGGCCATTGATCTGCCCGGGCGACGCCAAGCCAGAAACGGGTGCCGGCAAGTTGCCAATCTCGTTCAGCAGCACGTTCTTTCCGCCGGGCAAGTTGTACGTCAGCAGCGTCTGCGACGTTTCTAAGGTGCCTTGATAGTCGTTGACTTGATCGTTCCACCGGTAGGCTCCCCAACCTCCGCGCAAAACCGTCTTGCCGTCTCCGAAGAGGTCGTAGGCGAGTCCAAAGCGAGGAGACGCAAAGGCAAAGCGGCTGGGAGACCCGCTGATCGGCACGCCGGGATCAATTCCGTGGTAGCGCACTCCAGGGTTCGGGCGGTCATTCGCTTCGTCCACTAAGACGAGATTCGGGAAGAATGCTGCCATACCCGTGCCGCTGCGGTCGTACCAGTGGCCCATGTGATCGAGCCGCAAACCGAACTCGAGCGTGAGTCGTCGCGTCACCTTATATGAGTCATCGAAGTAGCCCGAGATGATCCGGTAGGCCATGTCCTGATACGGCTCGCCGCTAGCTTCCTGGTATCCGGACGCAATTCCGGTCACGAAGTCCGCCAATGGGTTAATTGAAGATCCGATGGCGGGGCAAGTAGTCGTTGTGCAGAAATAGTCTGGGTTTTGCCCACCGAAACTTAACACGCCGTTCGGGTAATTGAATCCGCCTTGCAGATTCCCGACGTTCTGATAGTAGAAACCGATCTTGATCGTTTGTGATCCCCAGACCTTCGTCAGGTTATCAGCGAACGATGGGGACTGTTTTTTTGCCAGCCACGAACCGCCCAAGCCTGGATCAAAGAAGTCTGGCTGGGAAAATTCAGGGAAGGTAAAGTTTCCCGCGCTGTAATACGAAGGGATCATGGTGATCGCGGGATTCTTGAACACGGTGCCGTACGAAGCGGGATAGTTCAATGTCTCCCTGCTTACTGGTGTTAGGTTCGCAGTGTTGGGATTATTGTCCCAACTCCAGGTCGCGATAAATTCATTCGTGGTGGAGGAATTGAAAACGTGGATGAAGTGCCCGGTGGCGAGTTTGGTCGTCTGCAGGGTCTGGACTCCGCCGCCTGGGAAGGCAATCGAGTTTGCGGGCGTATACCAGATGTGAGCGCCGGTGCCGCCGGCGGGAGTGGAGTTCCGCCCGTACTGGAAAGACACGAAGAACTTGTTGTAGTCGTTTAGGTCGTAGTCCACACGGGGCCGGAACCAGTACAGATTGTTGTTGGCCGGAAACGTCTCGCTGTAGTTTCCGCCGAGGGTTGCGATCTCTTTAGGATCGGTAATGTTCGGCGTGGGCCAGATGGATGCGAGCGCAGCCGCACCTGGGTCCAAGAAGCCCGTAGGAATCATTCCGTTGGTAACGGTCGCACCGTTGGGCAACACCATGCCGTTGATGCTTGCACATGCCACACCCTTGCTCGGCGTCGCACCTGTATCGTTTCCGTTCGCATCCAAGTTGGGACAAAGGGCGGAAACGCCAGTCCCCGACGATGTGAAGTTTCCCTGCAACATTCCGGCGGGTGGAATGTACGAAGTGAGCGACGTGGAGCTTCCGGTGTTCTGATACGCGTGCTCGTAGCCAAACCAAAAGAACACTTTCTTCTTCGTAAAGGGCACGGGCCCTCCGAAGCTTGCTCCCGGGTAATAATAGTAAGCGCTGCCGCGCGGTTGTCCCTTACTGTTATCCACCCAGTCGTTGGCGTTCAACACGTCATTTCGCGCGTATAAATAAGCTTGCCCGTGATACTCCCTCGTGCCCGACTTGCCAATCGCGTTGACCACTTCCGGGCCTTGCGGGACGTCGGCGCCAAAGTTCGATGTCTGCACCTGAACTTCCTGCGTCATATCCGGGTCCACTAGGGCTGTCGACCAGCAGTTGCAACCAGGGTCGAGAATGTCGGCGCCATCCAGTGTGTAGCCGGTTCCACCTCGATAGGCTGAACCGTTGATGTTCAACCCGACGCCAATCGTGCTACCGGTGAGCCCGAGGCTGAGGAAATTGCCGACGAACCCACTACCCCCAGAAATTCCATTCGGGGTCGTGATAACTCCCGGTAGAATCTTTAAAACTTCTGAAAGATTGCGGCTCACCAGTGGGATGTCGTTGATCTCGGTCTGCGTCAGCACGGATTCGCGCGCCCCCGTGTCCACCGGCGCAACCGCGACCGAGGAGGCGACGACTTCCACGGTTTGCGACGCGGTTCCGACCTCGAGCTGAATGCCGCTAACACTGCGGGTGTCGCCCGGGTGCATGATGATGTCAGTCTGTTGCCACGACTTGAAACTCGGTGCTTCCACTTTCACGGTGTAGGTTCCCGGCAGCACCGCGGCAAACGCGAAATAGCCGTCCTTGTTGGTCGTTACTTGTCGCTGCTCTCGCGAAGCTTGGTTCGTCAACGTAACGTTCGCATTCGGCACGACCGATCCGCTGGGATCGGTCACCGTGCCGGCGAGTGATCCGGAAATTTGGGCCTGCGCGCGCGGGAGGAAAATCAAGAGCGCGGCGATCACTAGGGCCCCGCGCATCGCCAGTTTTGCCAAAGACGAGCGGCGATTAGCGTAAACGTTTCCCCGCAGACAATTTCGACCCATGATATTGCCTCCCAAGCCCGCGCTGGGGCCTACAGAAATCGCGTTCGATCCTTGAATGGGGAAAGCGTTAGCGAGCCACACGCACTATCCTGGCAGTCCACGTTCTTCAGAGACCTGCTCACCCCAAGCATCATCGGTACCGGCCTACTGTATCGTTACCGTAACCGATTACAATGTCTGTGCGCACTTTTACTCCCACCCCCAATACTCTGTCAAGATATTTTTATCCGCAGCATCTATTTTTTGAATCCAACTTCGCTTGTTCGTTACGGGGTGAGGTTTTTCGGAAGATCGGTATCCCTGGACGAGTGGCGGTACGTTCCGTACGGCCTGCGATCTGAAGTGATTTTCGCTAGCTTGGCTCGCGGCTAGCTTCCCAGTTCAGATAGCCGGTGCGTTGAATCCCGGCGTACGATTTTCGGCTCGAGCAAAATCGTCTTGGGAGGTAATGTTCGGTCGGAGGTAATCAGCTTGATGGCGAGCCTAGCAGCCCGCTGGCCGATGGCAACGCTTTGCTGATCCACGCTGGTCAACGGCACACGCAAAAACGGATCGTAATGCAGATTCGCGCAGCCAACCAACGCCACATCCGCCGGGATCTGCAATCCGGCATCTAGGATCGCGCCCATCGCCCCGATCGAGATCGGATCGTTGAAGCAGAAGATCCCGTCGGGCCGCGGATTCAGCGACAGCAGTTTGCGGGCCGCGTCATAACCTTCCACATGCGTGGATTCGTCAAGCCGGTCATCCATAACGATATAGTCAGGATTGCAGACCAGGCCATGCGCGACGAGCGCCTGCTTATAACCCGTCAGCCGTCCGGATGCCGTGCTAATGCGCCGGCCGCCGATGTGCGCAATGTTCCGGCATCCGATTTCGATCAGGTGTTCGGTCGCCATGGTCCCGACGCGCACATCATCCACGCCGACGAAATTCGCAGGAAGGCCCGCGAAGTTTCGATCGAGCAGAATGTAGGGAATTCTCGCTTCCTCCACGCGGCGGAACGCCTCCACCGTCCATTGCGTGGATGCGATCAGAAGTGCATCCACCTGCCGCGCTAAGAGCTGATCGATCGCGGACTTCTCGACGTCCGGATCCCCTTCCGAAGAAGAAATCAATAAACTGAATCCACTCTTTCGCAGCACGCCCGCCAATCCCTTCGCGACTTCCGAAAAGAAAGAATTGACCAGTTCCGGTACCACCAGCCCAATCGTGTGCGAGCGCCCGGTCACCAGCGCGCGCGCCGCATAGTTCGGCCGGTAGTGCAGCTCCTCCACTCTCTTCAGCACGCGAGCCCGCGTCGCGGTGCTGATATCCGAATGGTTCCGCAACGCCTTGGAGACGGTAATTACCGATACGCCAAGGTCGCGCGCGATATCTTTCATGCGAACGGTCATCTGCCGGTGTTCCTTCGGCGAGCCGAAGCTGCGCTGAACTTTTTCCAGGTTGTAAGCTTTACTCCAGCCGAGGGCGAAATTGCAAGGGCTCTATGAGGAGCAGCAGGCGATTTTTCCCGTCGAGGAGTGTGGCGCGGGCTATTCCGGCCTCGAATTTGCGAGGCTGCGATAATAATTCTGCAGGACGTAAAACGCTTGTTTGCGCTGTCCACGGTCTGAAATCAGTCCCTTACGGTTATAAAAATCCTGCACTCCCGCGAGCGGGCGCCGCGGTGACCGGAAATCCATCAGCACCCATGGCGACATCCCCGCAAGCGACGGAATTTTTTCCAGCATCGCTATCTGATGCCGGTAGACGCTGGCCTGGTATTCCTCCGTCCAGCGTGCATCGCCATCTCCGTGATCGCCGTACGGCGCGCCGGCGCCGAACTCGCTGAAGATCACGGGCTTCTCGCACCCAGGTTTCCAAGTCATTGAATCGGTGGCCTCGACGGGAGCTTCGTACCAGCCGATATACTCATTTTGGCCCAAAACATCGAGGTATTCGCCGAGTGGGTCATCCAGCAGTTGCACATGATCGCCGATATCTTTGCGGTGATTCATCGCAGCGGTAAGCAGCCGCGTGGAATCAAGTGAACGCGCATAGGCCGCCAATTTTTTCAAGAACTCCAGGCGGTCGGCGCCCATCGGCGTCTCGTTTCCAACGGACCATAAAATTGTTGCGGCGCGGTTGTGATCTCGCGCGATCAAGTCGCGCATTTGTTCTTCCGCGGCCTCCAGCGTCGCGGGATTCGCCCAATCAATGTTCCAATAAACCGGAATCTCTTCCCACAAAAGGATTCCCATGCGGTCGGCCATGCGAATCATGGATTCGTTGTAGGGATAATGCGCTAGGCGGACGAAGTTGCATCCCAACTCTTTCGCCCAGCCGAGCAACACCGCGTCGTCTTCCGTCGAAAAGGCGCGTCCTCCGCGAAACGCGGCTTCCTCATGCATCGAAATGCCGCGCAAGAAAATAGGTTTGCCGTTCAGCAAGATTTTTGTGCCGTTCGTCTCGATTGTGCGAAATCCAATTTGATCTTCCACGTGGTCGCCCACGGTGGAAAGCAGAACACGATAGAGTTTTGGAGATTCCGGCGACCATAAGGCCAGTTTCGCGGCGAATCTAAATTCCGCGTCGCCGTGACCGTCGGTCGTGAATTTCTGGGTAATGTTTGCTTCCGGAATTTCGAGCGTCACCTCCTGCGGTCCACTCGCTCCGTTCAGCTTCACCCATCCCGCAATTTCTCCCGTCGAGCCCTTGGCGAGCTGCACGGAATAATCCTGGATAAATGTTTCGGGTACTTCGATTAGTGAAACGTCGCGCGTGAGCCCGCCGTAATTCCACCAGTCGGTGTTGAGCGCAGGAACGCCGTCGGCGCGTCGCGCGTTGTTCACTTCCACGACAACGAAATTGTCGCCGTCGCGCACCCCGTCGGTGATCTCAAAATTGAACGGTGTGAATCCGCCCTCGTGCTCTCCCAGACTTTCGCCATTCAGATATACATGCGCACGGTAGTTAGCCGCGCCGAAATAAATGAATGTTCGAGTGTGCGGGTGCTTCTGGTGTGAAAATGATCGCTCGTACCACACGGGTCCTTCATAAAAAAGAAGACTGTCCCGCTGCGAATTCCAGTCTCCCGGGACCTTCAACGTGCCAGAGGCGTCGAAATTGTATTCAACGAGATCTTGCTTGTCCTTCGGCTTGCGATTTTCGTAGAACCGATCAGACAGTCCCGTCTCGTACGGGTCCACGATCGCGTGCCAGACTCCGCTCAGACTGATCGTCGTGCGCCCCGCAACATTCGCGATGAGGTTTTCCGGCGCCGGCGCAGCTGCTGCGACCGAAGAAAAAAGCAGAAGAGCCACCGTCAAAATCGCGAGGGCTAAACCGGCGACCCGCAGCGCCTCGCCAACAGCCGGCAGCACAAATTCGCGATCGCAAGATGCCTCGAAGGCTGGGGTAGATTCAGCTGCTAGGGATTTCGATTTCAGCGCGGCGAAAAATCGCAAGAGTTGTGAAATGAACGAATCCCGATTGGAAAGGAGCAGTGGTTCGTGGGGTTGCATTCAGTTCCCGTGGTCCCGCGGCCTGCGCATTCGCGGTTACTTGCCGCGGTCGCCAGCGATTGTAGCACCGCGGTCAACGTGCGTCCGCGCGAGCGGCGCTCCGCCTCCCCACGCCAAGGCGAGATTCTTTTGGATGAAGGGGAGAGAAATGCGCGTTGACAAGCAGTGCGAGGGAGTGGCAGAGTTTGCGGCGTAAAGGTAACGCTACCGTATCCGATTCCGGAGGAGCACTTCCATGCAGCGTTCAGCAAGTAAGCGCAAACAGTAACCGACGCGAATCCATCTCGCATCGCAGCTCGTGCATTCATCACTATGACGCGCAATCGCGACATCAACAAAGGATCAATCATGCTGAAACCCCGTGGCACGATTTTATTCTTCGCACTCTTTCTGACGCTGGCATTGGCTCCCGGCGCGGCGGCGCAGTGGAATCCGTTGAATCCCGTCACTGGCTTCCAGAAACAGGCGGATAGCGTGGATTTCGCGATGCAATCCGGCACATTGCGGATACAAGTCTGCTCCGAGTCGATTGTCCGCGTCCTGTACTCCGCGACTTCGTCATTCCCTGATACGCCGCAATACGTCATCACAAAAACATCGTGGCCTACAACGTCATGGACCGTGCAATCCTCGGATAAGGACGTAACGATCGCGACTTCGCTGATGAAAGTAACCGTCGCTCGCGCCGATGGTTCGATCCTGTTCAGCGACGCCGCCGGCAAGAAGCTCTTCGAAGATTTCGACCGCACGCTGGCGCCAGTGGAAGTGAACGGCGAGAAAACCTATCACGCTGAAATGTTTTCGAACTTGTGGGATTCCACCGAGGCTTTCTACGGGCTGGGCCAGCACCAGGCAGGCGTGTGGAATTATCACGGCGAAGACGTGGAACTCTCGCAGGACAACACCAACATCTCCGTCCCCATGTTTCTGTCAAGCAAAGGCTACGGGATATTCTGGAACAATCCTTCGCGCAGCCGCTTCGACAATCGTTTCTTGCACGCTCTCTATCTCAGCTCGGAAGTCGCCGACACCGTCGACTACTATTTCCTCTACGGCCCTGAGTTCGACAAGATCATCGCCTCCTATCGGGAAATGACCGGCACCGCGCCTCTCTTCGGCAAATGGGCTTACGGTTTCTGGCAATGTAAGAACAAGTACAGCTCGCAGGAAGAGGTCCTGGGCGTCGCGCACAAATATCGCGACCTGCACATCCCCGTGGACAACATCGTGCAGGACTGGTTCTGGTGGAACAAGATGGGCGAACCGGTCTTCAACAAGAATTATCCTGATCCGAAGGGGATGATTAGCGACCTGCACGAGCATCATTTCCACATCATGTTTTCGTTCTGGCCATTTGTTGAACCGGGAACTTCCGTGTACGACGATATGGACAAGCGCGGCTACTTCATCGCCCGCACGCAAGTAGCAGGATTTCATCCCAAGGGCATGGCGCTCTACGACGCATTCAACCCGGCGGCGCGCAAATACTATTGGAATCTAATGGACGAAGGTCTTTTCAAAATCGGTGCGGACGCCTGGTGGCTGGATACGGACGAGCCCGAAACGGAAGGTCGCGAAACAAATATTCTGGTGAGCAATAAGGTCGCGATCGGCAGTGGCGCGCGCTACGCGAATCTGTATCCACTGATGACCACCACCGCGGTTTACGACGGCCAGCGCGCCGCTTCGAACCAAAAACGCGTGTTCATCCTATCGCGCTCCGCGTTTGCGGGCATCCAACGCAACGCCGTAACCGCATGGTCCGGCGATGTCGAATCCGACTGGCTCAGCTTCAAACGACAAATTCCCGCAGGGCTGAATTTCGAGCTTTCCGGCATCCCCTATTGGACCATTGATATCGGCGGCTTCATCATCGGCAATCCCGACGACCCAGCTTATCGCGAGCTCTTCGTCCGCTGGTTCGAGTACGGAACCTTCTGCCCCATCTTCCGTCTTCACGGCACACGCACGACCAACACGAACGAACTCTGGTCTTACGGCCCGGAAGCGCAAACCATCCTCACCAGCTTCGACAGCCTGCGCTATCGGCTGATGCCCTACATTTATTCGCTGGCGTGGAAAGTAACGAACGAGAGCTACACGCCGATGCGGCCCCTCGCGATGGATTATCGGACAGACGTGCGCGCGCAGAATATCGGCGATCAATTCATGTTCGGCCCGGCAATCCTGGTCGATCCAGTCACCGAACCGGATGCCACTTCTCGTGAAATTTATTTGCCAAGAGGCAAATGGTATGACTTCTGGACAGGGAATGCCCAAGAAGGCGGCAAGAGTATCCAAGCCGCCGCTCCGCTGAATCGCATCCCGCTCTATGTCCGCGCCGGCTCCATCGTCCCGATGGGACCGGAAATCGAATATGCCGCGGAAAAGCCCGCTGATCCGATCGAACTCCGCGTTTATACCGGCGCCGATGGCAGCTTCACGATCTATGAAGACGAGAACGACACGTACGATTACGAAAAGGGCGTGTACGCTACGATTCCAATTCATTGGGACGATGCCAAGCACACCCTGACGGTCGGCGAACGCCAAGGCCATTTTCCGGGGATGCTCGAGACGCGCAAATTTCACGTCGTGTTCGTGGGAGAAAATCACGGGGTCGGAATCGAGCCAACCGCGCAACCGGATAAAATTGTGGAATACTCCGGCAACCCCGTCAGCGTCGAGCGCTAACCCTGTCCTTTCTCGGCGGACTTGGGAGAGGATGCCTCGGCGAAATTCCTCCGGAGGTTAAAAGTGCCGCGTTTTTCTTTGCACCGAAGTTTCTTGCCGTTGCTGCTTGCCGGAACCCTCGTCGCGTTCCCCGTTCTTTCGGCGGCTAATGCTCCCGCGCAAAAAGATCCCGCAGCCCCCCCGCTGCCTCGCAACGCCCTGCTTCTGGGCACCGCCTGGTATCCCGAGCAGTGGCCGGAATCGCGCTGGGAAGCGGATTTGCAATTGATGGAAGCGGCGCACGTCAAATTCGTCCGCGTCGGCGAATTTGCCTGGAGCCGCATGGAACCCTCGGAAGGAAAGTTCGAATTCGATTGGCTGGAGTGCGCCATCAGCGCCGCCGCGCGGCATCACATTGCGGTGGTGCTGGGCACTCCCACGGCGACGCCGCCCGCGTGGCTCACGTATAAATATCCGGATACGCTGCGCGTCGAGACCGATGGCCAACGCGTCACTCACGGAAACCGCGCGCAGGCTTCGGTGACGTCGCCGCGTTACCGCGAATTCTGTCGGCAAATCTCGGAGCAACTGGCGATTCATTTTGGCCACAACCCGAACGTAATCGGCTGGCAGATTGACAACGAATACGGCTACGCGCTGATGTCCTACGATGACCAAACGCGAAAGCAATTCGACGATTGGCTCGCCGCGAAATACAAATCTCTCGACAGCCTCAATGAACACTGGACGACGTCGTATTGGAGCCAAACGTACGACAACTGGTCGGAAATTCCGATCCCGGTGGGCCCACACAATCCCGGATTGATGCTCGATTGGAAGCATTTCGTCACCGCGTCCTGGACCAGCTATCAGCAAAACGAGATTGACGCCCTGCGCGCGCACACCGACCCGCGGCAATTCATCACCGGGAATCTGATGGGCTTCTGGGACGGACTCGATAACTACGCGATCACCAAGCCGCTCACCTTCGCTTCCTGGGACGATTACGTCGGCATCGGGCACGTGGACCCCTCATGGAACGGCATGAGCCACGATTTAACGCGCGGCTTCCTCGAAAGAAATTTCTGGGTGATGGAAACGCAACCGGGCGCGGTGAACTGGTCGAAGGTCAATAATTTTTTGAATCGCGGTGAAGTGCGCGCGATGGCCTGGCAAGCGATCGGCCACGGCGCGGATGCCGTCGGCTACTGGCGATGGCGCAGCGCGCTGAACGGGCAGGAGCAGTATCACGGCACGCTGCTCGGTCCCGACGGCACTCCGGTTCCGTTGTACGAAGAAGTCAGTCAGATCGGAGACGAATTCGCAAAGGTCCAGGAAAATTTCCGCGACACGGAGCCGGTCTCGCAAGTGGCTTTGCTGCAATCCTACGACAGCCGCTGGGCCATCGAATTTCAAAAACACACCGACAAATACGACCAACTGGTAATTTTGAAAAGCTACTACCACGTTCTGCATCAGCTGGCGCAATCCATTGATGTAATCAGTCCGTACGCGAAGCTCGAGCAATATCGCTTAGTCGTCGCTCCCGATTTGAATGTGCTGCCCGAAGACCTGGCGCAGCACCTGCGCGATTACGTGCAAAACGGCGGAAACCTCGTTCTCGGTCCGCGCTCTGGAATGAAAGATCAGTTCAACGCGTTGTTGCCGCAACGTCAGCCGGGCTATCTAGTGGATGCGCTCGGCGGACGCGTCGAACAATATTACGCGCTGGAAAAAGACGTTCCGATTTCCGGCGATTGGGGCAGCGGAGAAGCCACCGTCTGGGCCGAACAAATGAAAACTTCGGCGCCGGACACGAAAACACTGATGAGCTATGGAAAGTCCAACGGCTGGCTCGACGGCCAGCCTGCCGTGCTGACGCGGCGCTATGGCAAAGGAAGCATCACCTATATAGGTGCGGCGCTTGACGAGAAATTAATGGCCGCGGCAGCTGAGTGGATGGTCCAGAAGAGCGGTGTCGCACCTGTGCTCGGTCCGGTACCCGACGGTATCGAAGTCTGCCGCCGGGTAGGCGCAAACGGAACGATCTTCGTGCTGATCAATTTTGATCCCGCGCCGCAGCACGTCGCACTGCCTCACGCGATGAAATCTTTACTCACCGACGGCGGTAGCATCAGCTCGGTAGATCTTCCCGAATACGGGGTATCAGTTCTCTTCGATACCAAATAGTTCCTTCGGCAGTCAGTTCTCGCATCGTCACGCTACGCCAAAGCAAGAAAGCCGCTGCCGTCGGCGCGGCGCAGACGGCAGCGGCTCCTTTCTGCGCTAACCCGCGAATCTAATGCGCCCAAATTTTCGCCGGATCGGTTTCATACGGGTAGACGTGAACCATCCAGCCGAAAATCTGCGGGAACCAGTGTCCGCCCGCCTGTTCGCAGGCGTCTTGCGTGACGATGTCGCTTCGGAATCCGAAACCTTTCTCGTTCACGTTCTGAACGCTCCCGCCCTTCGCGCCAAAACAGAAGTTCACGTGCTTGTGCCAGCGCGCGACGCTGAGCGGAACGCGCGCGTTCAAGTCCTCTTCTGTCGCGTTCCGGCGAGCGGTGTACATCGCGCCCACCAGTTCGTAGCCATCGTTCGTTTTCTTATAGAGCAGCGATGTGGGGCGGGCCGGATTGAATTCAAACGCGGCTTCCATCGCGTAGGCGCTATTCGTGAAGTGATAGATCTTCTGCGGAACGTTGGGCAAGAAAATCCTGAAGCCATCGGCCAGCGCGACGCGGTAATCTTCGTACTTTTCGATCGCGGGACACAATTCGGCAACAATTTCCGCGGCGCGTTTTTCATCCGGGGCATTTGCCGGGCGCAAGTTGGTCATAAACATGTGGGCGCCCATATCCATATCGTGATCGGACATGCCGTCGTTCGCGGCTTTCGCGGCGTCGGGGCTTTTGTCCGAATCATGCTGCGCGCCGCCCATATTCATTCCAGCCATGCCGTCGTTATTTTGCGCCGCAGGCTGTTGCGATTGCTGGGCAAGGGTGGGCAGCGCCAGCAGACTCACCGCTGCCAGCAGCGCCACTGTGAATGTCTTGTTGCGAATCGTCGTCATGATCGGCTCCTACTAATTAAAACGCCGGTGCCCGCGGGAAGTTTCACCCGAATCGCCGGAACGACATTTACATGCAAACAGGCAGACCCGCAGGAAACAACCACGCAGAATGAGAGAAGGCTCGGGGGCCCGAGCCTTCTCGTGGGGGTGCAGCGTTAAGACATATCTGGCCTAGAAGCCGGGGTGTGTCCCAAGGAGCACGTCCAGCGACTGGCCACATCAATGAAACACGCGCTCCCGGGAAAAGTTGCAGCCCGGCCGGAGGCTCCGCTCCTGCCTGAAACCAAATCTTAATCTCGCAGCAACTTTGGTTCCACATCCGGCGTCCAATGTGTTCCACCGCTGCGAGCCGTTTATTTGCACTTTCGCGCCGTGTACTCTTGACGGCGGCTTTTAAATCTGTAAACTGCGGTTTTCCGTTATGGCGACACTGGCCAACCCGATCGAAGAGACGCTGCCGGAATTTGAGCTCCCGCAGCGGGAAGCCGCATTTTTCTACGGCCTATTCCTGCGCGGCCATTCGGCGGAAGAACTGCGGAAGGATATACAAGTGCCGCCCACAGTCCTCGCGAAATGGGACCGGGAAACGGTTCGTGAACCTCAATTGCGACCGGTTCTCGAGCGGATCGTGCAATATCGCCAGCACGTGCTCGCTATCTTCGAAAACCTGATCTGCCACGACGCCGCCACGCAGAAACTCCAGTAGCTCTCGCAAGCCCGCCTGCATCAGACCACCCAAGAACCAAGTTGGCATCCCGGCTGCCCAGACGCAGGAAGGGAGCGCTGCGAGGAATCCCTCTTGGATATGCGCGCTCGCGCCGGTCGATTTTCAGCGCGCATTCTTCGCGAAGCGTCGGGTGAAACCGGACCTACGACTTCTTGATTCCCAGCGCCTTTACGTAGAACTGATTCACGTATTCCTTCAGCATTCGCCGCGAACTGAATTGCGGCGCCACGCTCTTGACCGCCGCCTTCATCACGCGCACGAAATCGTGCGGCACTTCATCGTCCGGACGGTGATAGTAAAGAGGAATGATCTTGTCTTCGAGCAAGCCGTAAAGCGCTTCGGCATCAGAGTTGGTCCGGTCGCCTTCGATCGGCTCACCCCCAAACGCCCAGCCGTTCGCGCCGTTGTATCCTTCTAGCCACCAGCCATCGAGCACAGAAACACTCGGAACGCCGTTGGCTCCCGCCTTCATCCCGCTGGTGCCGCTGGCCTCCAGCGGAGGCAATGGATTGTTGAGCCACACGTCCACGCCGCGCACCATCCGCGCCGCCAGATGCTGGTCGTAGTTTTCCACGAACGCGATGCGCGCGCCGAAACTAGGCTCCTGTGCCAGGTGAAACACTTTCTGAATCAGCTGCGCGCCCGCGATGTCCGAAGGATGCGCTTTGCCCGCGAAAATAATCTGCACCGGACGCAACGGGTGCGTCAAAAGCCGCTTGAGCCGATCGAGATCGTGCAGGATCAGATCCGGTCGCTTGTAGCTCGTAAACCGCCGCGCGAAGCCAATCGTGAAAATTTCCGGGTCGAGCAATGCTCCGAACGCAATAACGCTTTCTGCGCGCACTCTCCTCTTCTGCCATTCCTCGCGCGCGCGCTCGTTGATCTCGTCCATCAATAGAGCTTTCAGCCGCAAGCGCAGCCACCAAAGTTCGGAGTCGGGAATCTTGTCAACCGCTTCCCAAATCTTCGGCTGATCCTGATCGCGTATCCACCCCGGTCCGACATACTTTTCAAGCACGGGCTGCAGCCAGATGGGATCCATCCAGGTCAGCAAGTGGACGCCGTTCGTGATCGCCGTGATCGGCACGTCTTCCACCTTCTTCTCGGGCCAGATCGCTTTCCACATGTCTCTAGCCACTTCGCCGTGTTTCTTGCTCACCGCGTTGCAATATTTCGACATACGCAGCGCGAACACGGTCATGTTGAATCCTGCGTCAGGATTCGAAGGATTTGTTCCCAGGTTCAGCAGTCCATTGCGGTCCGTGCCGAATTTGTCGTAGTGGCTGCTGAAATATTTCTCGAACAGCGGGAACGGAAACACGTCGGTCCCGGCGGACAAAGGCGTGTGCGTAGTGAAAACAGACGTCTCCCGGATTTTCTCGATAGCGGCCTGAAAATTCGCGCCTTCCTCCACCAATCCGCGCGCGCGTTCCAGGAACGCGAAAGCTGGATGCCCTTCATTGATGTGCACGGCCGCCGGCACAATCCCCAGCCGTCTCAGCACACGCATCCCTCCAATGCCCAGCACAATCTCTTGCCGCAAACGCTGCTCAGGGTCGTTCGTGTAAAGGCGATGCGCGATCGCGCGATCCCACGGCTGGTTGCTCTCCACTTCCGTATCCAGCAAATACACCGGGACGCGGCCAATGTCTGCGCGCCACACCAGCACGTGCACCGGCGGGTCAAAAAATGGCACCAGCACTTTCAGAGGCTCACCATCCCCGTCGCGCACCAGGCGCGCCGGATCGTAGGTGCGATCCAGGGTTTTTTCGTCGTCTTCTTGCCAGCCATCGTCGCGGATTTTTTGCGAAAGGTAACCGCGTGAATAAATCAGGCCGACTCCGACCATCGGAAGCGCTAAATCGCTGCATTCCTTGATGTAGTCGCCTGCAAGCACCCCCAATCCGCCGGCGTAGAGTGGAAGCGAATGATGAAATGCGTACTCCGCCGAAAAATATGCGAGCGTGGACCGTGGCGCTCCGTACTCGACCGTGAACCATCCTGTCTGCGAAGCAATGTTGGCGTCGAACTCCGCCATCACCGCATCAAACCGCTCGAGGAATTCGGGATCGCGCGCTGCTTCATCGAGCGTTTGCTGGGGCAACATAGCCAGCATGCGCAAGGGATTGTGGTCGCTCTCGCGCCAAGCTTGCAGGTCCAGCGACGGAAACATATCGCGCGCCTGCCGGTGCCAGCTCCACCACAAATTGTAGGAAAGCCGCTCGAGCCCGCGAATTCGCTCAGGTAAGTTAGGAAATTGCGAAGCAGGATTTGTGCCATCAGCCATTAATCTTTGTACCTCACAAGAGTTTCCGGATCACTTGCCACTCGCTTTGCGTCGAGGTTCGGCGTGATTGCCTCCGTCGTATTCGCGCAACGAACCGCGGCCGTCGAGCAATCGTTTCGCTCAATGACGCCAAGTCATTATCGCCCACGACCTCGAAATTAGAGAGGGTGTTTCTCAGGGCCTTGCAGCTCGTGGCTGGCGAAAACGTCGTCGGGTCGTTCTCAAGAAAAGTTCGCCTCAAGGCAGCTCGCAAGCGAGTCGAACAGGCCATCATGGCCGAGGTAAAAAGCACGATTTTGCAAGAAGTTACGTGCTTCCAATCCTGCAAGTCCTCAGACGGGCGGCGTGCCGTCGACAGCGAAAACGCCGCTCATGCGCAGCCAACTCGCAGATTGCACATCCCGCGACCCTATCGTAAAATCGTACGGATTCACCAGCCGCAAGCCGATTCCCCGGTAGCTCAATGGTAGAGCATTCGGCTGTTAAAATTCCCACAAACCGTTGATTTAGCACCGCATAACCAAGAAATTGGCCGCCTCAAACGGGCAAGTTGGACCCCATTTTGGCCCCAAATATCATCGTCCCCGTGCTTTGTTCACCAGCGCTTCGGATGACTTCACACGGGTCATATCTATCCTGGTCTTGAAATATGCTCCTTCAACAAGGCATTTGTCGGTTTTGTCTCGGCCTAGCGTCGCCTCGCTTTTCGGGCCGGCCCTCTAGGGTACAATCAGGGCGCGAGATCCATGAGAAAGCTGATACAACTTCTCGCGACCTTCTTGTCGATGGCGGCCCTTATTGTCCCCTCGGCGCTTGCGAAGAAAAGCGAGCGCCCGGCTCTTCCCGCGAAAATCATGCAGGCGACTTCCGTTTACGTGGACTGTGTCTGCCCTCAGGGTTTGGCCGTTGCGCAGGACACCGCGGTGCACCAACTCCAAAGCTGGGGACGTTTTCAAGTCTCGCAACAGCGCTGGGAGTCCGATCTGATCTTTCTCTTTTCCGGGAATCCTTACCTGGGCGACTACATCACTCGTGATGGTCCCGACCCGCGGCCGGTTGTAGTCGACTTCACAATCATGACGGTGATCGACCCGAAGACAGGTCAGAGTCTGTGGGCCGATTCGAGGCGTTGGGGCAGCTTGCGCGTCCGCAGCGCCACTAAGGACTTGATCGGCGAGCTTCGTCAACAGATGGAAGAGCAGACGAAGAGATGGAGCCTCAAAGACATTCTCATGTGCGGCCTGACTCCCGTCTACGCAGGTTTCGCGCATCTCTCACCGGAAGAAGCTCTGGCGAAATCCGATGGCGGAACCGCGAAAGTTTCTGGGACGACTGATCGCTTGATTTTAAGTTCTCCCGACGCACCCCCGTTTTGCCAGCGCGCGCAGTTCATATTCAGTTCGGAGCGCCGCATCCTCGGCTTCGAGGTATTCGCGTCTCAGGCGGACGATCTGGATGTCGGCGAGGTTCTGCAGCAGGGTGACCGCTTCGATTTTAGCGGTGGGAAATATGCCGGTAGCGATCAGGTCTTTTTCATTGCGCAGAGCAAAGACAAAAAAATTCTGATCCAATTTAGCGTGGACGGCCGACGATCGATTCTTTCGGTGGTCTCCTATTTTTACTAGCGCGACATCACCCCCTACCGTGCTGCGGCATCGCTTCCGGACGGAAACAGCCGCATCCTCTAACGGAGGAAGTGAAAATCGCTGTCTGTAACTGATTGAAGAAGAAGGAGAAGTCGGCTCCCCGAGTCATACGATTTGCGAACCTTAAGATTCGAGGTTCCTAGAACGCTCCGCTCGCAAGACGTGCGTTGTACGGATGTGTCGAAACGCTTCTAACACACGTTAGAACAATATTAAGTAACGCAGAAATTCCGCAAAGGCTTCGTAGGACGTACCCTCGGCGTGCAACACGGAAGAATGAAGTCTTCTGGTAATGGCACGGCTAAGGCGTGATCCATGATATGGACGCTCAGTTCTCACGGTGCTACTCTCACGCGTATGTCGGGGGAAGGCAGTGCGTAGTTGACTCAGCTGACCTGATCGAAAAGTTTTGCGCCTGCACGGCTTTTGACGCTGATCGTAGACAGGCGGTGTGATTTGCTAGGGCCTAAGTATCAAAGCTGCGGACAGTAGAGCACCCAGGACATGCGGAGCACCGAAGATCGATATCGAACTTTGCTGGATGCGTCCAGCACCCTGGCCGATCAGCCAACGGTCAAAGCCGTTCTGCACAGCCTGCGTGACGTTCTGTCCAGCACTTCGCGGCTGCACGGAACCGAACTCTACGTTCTGGACCATGACGAAGAGAGTCTGCACGTGCTGGAGTTCGATCGCGACCCGGACGCACCTGCATTAAAGATCGGAACCAAAGTGTCACGAATTGGCGCGGCAGCGCGGGTGCTTGAGGAACAGAAGCCAGTTTTCATCCCGGACACAGCGCAGGAAATGTTGAAGCATCCTGAGCTGGCTCCCTTTGCCGCCGACGTTGTCGGACGATCGTCCTATTTGTTCCCAGTCTCTGCCGCCCAGAAACGATACGGGTTTCTCGCCGCGACTAAGGTGCAGGGCCAGGAATTTGTCCCCGAAGATGTTGAGATGCTGCGTTCTCTTGCGTCGCACGTCGCGGTCGCGCTCGAGTGCGCTCTAGCAAGGGATAGCGCAGAGGCGTACCAGCGACAAGTGGTGAAAGAGCGGGATCGACTCAGGCTGTTGCTGGAGATCAACAATCACATCGTTTCCAAGCTGGACATTAATGAATTGTTCCGGTCGGCGTCGGCATCACTGCGGACTTATTTTCACAACGACTTCACCGGATTTTGGTTGATCGATAAACAATCGAACCAGCTTGAATGCGTCGTATTGGATTTCCCGAGCGGCAACGGTTCGTTAACCGCTGTCGTTACGTCTGAGCTTAGGGACACCGATCATGAAAAGCTGCGTGCGCACGTCCCTGAACTGTTGTCGGTCGAAGAAATTGAGCTTCTTCCCGCAGCAATCGTTGAGAAGCTGCAAGCTGAGGCGATCAGCTCGATGGCGATCGCCCCGATGGTTACCGCAGGCGGGCCTCTGGGTGTGATCACCATGGGCAGCCGAAAGGCGGACAACTTCGGGCAAGAGGACCTGGACCTCTTGTCACAAATCAGTACGCAGATCGCGCTCGCGGTTGACAACGCGATTGCCTATGGACGCGTGACGGAAGCCAGGGATCGCCTTGAAGAGGAGCGCTTGTACCTTGAATCGGAGATCCGCTCCGAATACAACTTCGAAGACATCGTCGGAAAAAGTGCCGGCCTTCGGAAAGTGCTGGAACAGGTCGCGATTGTCGCACCCACTCAATCAACGGTGCTCCTGCACGGCGAGACCGGGACTGGCAAGGAACTGTTTGCCCGGGCAATTCATAACCTTAGCCCGCGTCGCGAGCGCACTTTCGTCCGACTTAACTGCGCCGCCATACCTTCCGGGCTGGTAGAGAGCGAACTGTTTGGGCACGAAAAGGGCGCTTTCACCGGAGCCCTGATGCAAAAGAAAGGCCGCTTCGAGCTGGCGGATCACGGAACCCTCTTTCTGGATGAAATTGGCGACATCAGTCTTGAGCTGCAGCCAAAGCTGTTGCGTGCTCTGCAGGAACATGAATTTGAGCGACTGGGAAGCACAAGAACGATTGGCGTGGACGTTCGCCTGATTGCTGCAACCCATCGCGATCTGCACAGCATGATACGCAACAATCAGTTCCGCGAGGACCTTTTTTACAGGCTGAATGTCTGTCCGATTGAGATCCCTCCGCTTCGCGAAAGGCGCGAGGACATTCCGCTCCTGGTGCACTATTTTGTCTTGCGCCACTCCCGGCAAATGCAAAAGCGCGTCAAATCCGTACCGAAGCATGCCATGGAGGCGCTGGTGAACGCCGATTGGCCGGGCAATATTCGGCAGCTCGAGAACTTCATCGAGCGTTGCGTGATCTTCACGCAAGGGGACGAATTGAATGTCCTACGTGCAGAGCTGAAGAAGCCATCCGTCCGCTCCGTTGCTTCCGTCGCGCCAAGTTTCGAGCAAGCCGAGCGGCATGTCATCATCGATGCTTTGATAGCGGCCTCCGGAAGAATAGCCGGCAAGGGCGGGGCCGCAGAGCGCCTTGGTCTGAAGCGAACGACGCTCCAAAACAAGATGAACAAGTTGAATATAAGTCGTGCCGACTATTCCGGGTAAGATTCCGGCCACTCTGGAAACCAGTCCTAATCCCTCACCTTCAAAGCGGCCATTGAGCTCCATCGGTTTCCTTCAAAGCAGTGGCGATAGTGCCCGCATCACGGCACTGCCCGTCGGTCGGGCACAGGAGACCCCAGGCATCCCTCGATAGTTGCGTGCACTTTCAATAACTTACATAGCCTAATTTCTGGCATAAAACCTGCAACCGCCTGACAGGATTCTCTCCAGCCGATTGCCGTTGGCTGCTTAGATTCTCACGGAGGTGCGATGCTGCGCGTTGACATACACGATTCTGCAAACGTTCTGAGCCTCAAGCTTGAAGGTCGATTCACCGGTAATGACGCAGAGAACGCTTGTACGCTCATGGCGCGTTGCCACGACGGAAAGACACTGGTCGTCGATTTAACAGAAGTCACGTTCATCGACTCTATGGGGGAAGAAGTACTATCGGCTTTTGGTCGGTTCGGGGCAAAATTTGTCGCCCAAACATCGTATACACTCGATATATGTGAGCGGCTGCATCTTCGGCTTGCTCCGGGTCAGGCATCGGATGCGAACACCTCAGGTGCTTCCCGCACAAACGCTCGTCGACGCAAGCCTCGCTAAACGCAGCCACGAAACGCAGTCTGAAACTCTCGGGCCCACACGTTGATACCGCAATATGTGACTGTCCACTTGGGTTTCCCTCCCGGTCCTGCTCCCGCGCGTCTGCTGTTCTCAGAATTGACGTAGCTCCCTACACGCCTTAATCCCTATCGTCCATTTTCTTGAGCGAGAGTTCTACCTTGCGACCCTGTCTGATCGTCCTGCCGAAATGAATGAAGACCTTAATCACTACACGGTTCACGAGCCTGCGGCAGCTAGCAGCGGCAATGCCCGCATACGGGCAGCGCAGCGCGGCAAGAGTCTCTCCTGCCCATGTAGATTCAACTACTTGTGAGACACATGAATTGGCATGTCTTATGCACTGCTCATAAATGGGGAGCAACACGATGAACCTAACTGCTTCGAAAAACAAAGCGACGCGCCGGCGGACAGGCCAATCGACACAGCCGCAATCACTCGGCATCGCAGGATCTCGTAAGACGATTACGTGGAAGCGCCTGCTGCTGATTATCGCGTTCTTGGCCGCAACATCCCCGGAAACGACATTCGGTCAGCAACAACCGGCCTCCTCGGGCGAAATCGATACCCCTTTCCTCACGCTCAATGACGCGGTGACTATGGCACTCCGACACAACCGGCTTGTGAAGAACTCCGAGCTGGAGGCTCAGAAATATGACTTGCGGGTGAATACAGCTCGCAGCCAGCGGAAGCCACAATTTCAATTCTCCATGCTGGGCGGAGAATTGCTGCACTCGTTTAACTTCACCATCCCGCAAGGTTCCCTGGGCACGTATCCGGGCACTGGGCCAATCCCGTCAACGAACGCCAAAATCCACACGCCTGCGGTGTTCACTACCTACCTGACCGGCAGCATTGACCAACCGTTGACACAACAATACAAGATCGGCCTCGGGATTCACGCCTCGGAATTGGCACGCGACATCGCCCGTGAAGATACACGCGCCGAGCGCCAGAAAATCGCCGCGGAAGTCCGCAGCGCATATCTTCATCTCGTTGCGACCCAGTCGAGCGTAGATGCGGCACGGGAGGCGGTCAAGACTCTCGAAGAAGCAGAGCGAGTCACGACCCAGTACGAGAGTGAAAAGAAAGCGCTGCGCGGAGATGTACTGGACGTCGAGGCCCGCTTAGCTAAATCGCACTACGACTTGTCCGTTGCCGAAAATGGCATGGCGACGCAGCGCGAGTCCCTGAACCAACTGCTCGGCCGCGATGTAGCCACGCCTTTTCGTGTTGACTTCATTCCCGAGCAGGACGCCAGCGATCTGACGCTCGATTCAGCCCGCCAGGAGGCTCTGGCAAACCGCCCCGAAAATCGGCAAGCGCGTCTACAAGAAAAGCAAGCCGAGTATGACCGGCGTCTCGCGAAGGCCGAGTACATCCCGAACCTGAGTCTCTCTGTGCGCTATCAGGGGATCAATAACGTGGAAGTTCTTCCTCAAAACGTTGCTACCGCCGGTTTTCTTTTGACTTGGGAGCCGTTCGACTGGGGACGCCGCCACAACAAGGTTCTCGAGGCAAGCAACACGATCGAACAGGCGCGCAATGGTATTCACGAGACAGAGTCGCAGATCGCTGTCGAAGTGGGCGCGAAATTCCGCAAATGGCGGGAAGCCTCGTTGCTGCTTAAGGCCTCTCGAACCGCACACGAAGCGGCTGTAGAACAGCTCCGGGAGACTAACGACAAATATAAACAGCAGGCTTCGCTCTTGAAAGATCTCCTAGAGGCTCAGGCTAGGAGTTCGGAAACCAACGCTCAGTATCAGGAAGCGCTTTCCTCATATTGGAGCGCCTTCGCTGAGCTGCGCAAATCGATGGGGGAAGAGTAGCCATGAGAACAGCCTCATCTCAAACCGACAGCCGAGGAAGCCGAAGCGCAGTGCCAGCGAACGCGTCCAGAATTTCAGAGAACCACAGCAGAGTTCGAGAAAGCAATCGGAGCGGAGTAGAAATCATGGAGAACAAACTGAAGTTAGGGCTCGGATTAACAAAAGCGGCTGTGCTGCTGGCCTTGATGGCAGTAACAAGCGGCTGTCATCAACCCACGCAAGTCGAAGCCAAGTCTCCCACGCCAGTTCATCTGGCAGAGGTGACTTTGGAATCGTCTTCAGAAGATTTGCGCTACTCAGCTTCGGTTTTGCCATTCGCCCAAGCGAGCTTGTCGTTTAAGTCCGCAGGATACTTAACGGAGGTTAAGCAGGTCGTGGGCGCCGACGGACGGCGTCGCGACATAGGCCCGGGAGATTACGTTGGCCGCGGTTCCGTTCTCGCGCAGATTCGGCATCAAGATTTGAATAATCAGCTTGACCAAGCCGCGGCAACGCTCGTTCAAGCCCAGGCGCAGCATCTGGAAGCAACGCAGGATTACGAGCGCGCGAAGGCGCTCTACGCCACACAGAGCTTGATCAAGCCCGATCTCGATCAAGCGCAGGCCAGATTCGATTCAACCCGTGCGGGTGTGGATCAGGCCAAGGCTAGTCTGCACCAAGCACAGCTGGCGCTTGAGGATGCCGATCTGAGAGCGCCGTTCTCGGGATACATCCTCGACCGAAACATTGAACTGGGAAACCTCGCAGAACCAGGGTCGACGGCCTTTACGATCGCCGACACGAGTGCGGTCAAAATCGCTTTCGGCGTCCCCGAGTATGCTGTAAGGCATCTACGTTTGGGGCAGCAATTCAGCATTCATCTTCAGGATGATCCGAAGGAATACGGCGGGCGGGTTACGAGTATTGCCGCAAGCGCCGACGAAAAGAATCGTGTCTTTGCTGTTGAAGTGACCGTACCTAATCCCAAGAGCTATCTGAAGCCCGGGATGATCGCCTCTCTCACTGTGTCTGGAGTCCAAAAGGCCCCGGTTCCCGCCGTCCTGCTGAGCGCTGTTGTTGCCGACCCCGCCGCGTCCGGCCGCTACGCGGTTTTCGTTGCCAGTGAAGTGGACGGCAAATGGGTGGCGCATTTGCGCGACGTCACGCTAGGCGAAACGCACGAGAGCGATGTGGCAGTCGATGGTGTAAAGCCAGGGGAAAAGATCGTCGTTGTTGGAGCCGCCGGTTTGAAGGACGGAGATTCGATACAGATTCTTCCATAGAGGTAAGAAAAAAATGGCACACGAAAACGAGCAAGATATAAGCAATCGCCGGAATGTTCCAAGGTTCTTCGTCGACCATCCCCACATCTCCTGGATGTTTCTGGCCGGAGTCCTGATTTGGGGTTGGTTCGGTTATAAGTCCATGCCGCAACGAAAGGACCCGGAAATCCCCGTGCGCGTCGGAGTCGCGGCTTGTCCATGGCCCGGAGCGACGGCGCAACAGGTCGAACAATTCATTACGCGTCGAATTGAGGATGTTGCCGCCGAGAATAAGACCATTCATCCAGGGACAGATGCGGACTACGGCATTAAGTCCATATCCCTTCCAGGCTATTCGTTCGTAACAATACAACTCGATGAGGGTGTCACCGATACCAAGCGACAATTCAGCGATATCAACCTCAAGCTGGATGCTCTAAATTCTCAGTTGCCGCAGGGCGCGGGCCCAATCAGTTTTCAGAGCGATTTTGGAGATACCGCTGCTCTTATGCTCACGGTCGCCAGCCCAAAGGCGGACGACGTTGAAATTGTGGCTCGCGCCAATTCCGTTGAGGCTGCGATCCGCAAAGCTCGCGATGCAAAACAGCAGAATAGAGAAGGGCAGCCCATTACGGTGGTAGTTTCCTTTCCACAATCCATCTCCGCGAACGAAGTCCTTGACAATGGGTACCTGTTTCAAGCGGAAGCGCAGAGCGCTGGGATCATTCGAGACTCGGAAATCATTCACGGAAGTGGATTCGTCGGGCTCGATGGTGTTTCCGATGCAGATGACAGCTCTATTCGAGCGTTCATCAAACGGTTTATCTCGGAGCGCCTAAAACGGTCCGAGCTACATCCCGATGCGTGGGAGCCAATGATCGTTCACGATCCGAGCGAAACACGGGCGAAACTGGCCAGCGTCGCCGGCGACAAATACAGCTATGCCCAACTCGACAATTTTTCTGACTTGATTGGTCGAACGGTCCAGGGAGCTCCCGAAGTTTCTAAGGTCGAACGGCGGGGCGTGTTGTCGCAGACCATCTATCTTGATTATTCGCAGGACCGTCTCGCTGCCTATGGATTGCGTCCTGCTGATCTATCCAAAATCATTTCGGCTCGGAACATTATCGCGCCGGGTGGGACGGTAGAAACGGGGGAGCACAGGGTTACGCTCATCCCCTCTGGGCAATTCGACACCGCCAGAAGCATCGGTGACGTAGCTGTGTCCGCCACGTCCCAGGGTGCACCAGTCTATTTGCGGGATATCGTCCAAATCAGCCGCGGGTATGAAGCTCCTGCCGCGTACCTCAACTACTACACATGGCGAGACTCCAGTGGGCACTGGCAACGTAGCCGGGCGATCACCTTGGCAGTTTACATGCGCGACAGAAAGCAAATCGCGCGCTTCGGACAGTCCGTGAATGCAAAGCTTGAGCAGCTTCGCCAGATTCTTCCCGCCGACCTGATTTTGGCGCACACCTCCGATCAACCGCTCCAAGTGAAGGAAAACATCAATCTGTTCATGCGCGCGCTTGTCGAAGCCATTATTCTGGTGGTCATCGTTTCCCTGCTCGGATTTTGGGAGTGGCGCCTGGCGCTGATCATGGCTCTAGCCATACCAATCACGCTGGCGATGACGTTCGGCGTCGTGTATGTGTTGGGAATTGATCTTCAACAAGTCTCCATCGCATCGTTGATCATCGCGCTGGGCCTGCTCGTCGACGTGCCGGTGGTCTCTGGCGACGGTATAAAGCGCCACCTGGCGGAAGGGTTTCCGCGCATGACGGCGTGTTGGCTCGGACCCACCAAGCTTGCAACCGCGATTTTCTACGCCACGATCACCAACATCATCGCCTATCTGCCGTTTTTGATGCTGACCGGCAATACCGGCGAGTTCCTGAAGAGCCTGCCCATCGTGATGACGGCTTCCCTGCTGTGCGCACTGTTTGTGGCGATGACGTTTGTCCCGTTCCTGGGTTACTACATTCTGCGCGCTCCAACAAAGCGCGAACCAACCATCGAGGAGAGACGACAGAAAGGATTTTACGGCTTCTATAACAAGCTCGTGGGCAGGGCCATAAAGCACCGTTGGGCCGTCCTCGGTGGGTCCCTGGTTTTCCTGGTCGTAGGTGGGGTGTTGGGCTCTCGGCTTAAGACGCAGTTCTTTCCCGAAGATGTCCAGTATTGGTTTTATCTGGATATTTGGCTGCCGAATGAAACTCCTTTGAGCGTCACCAACGATACTGCCGTGCAGGCCGAACGAGTCGTCCGTCAGGTAATTGAAAATTCAACGGGCGCCACTACCAAGGAGAGCCGTGGGCATCTTCTTAAGTCGCTGACGACCTTTGCCGGTGGTGGCGGACCTCGCTTTTGGTTCTCGGTATCACCGGAAATGCCGCAGACCAACTACGCGCAAATGATTGTTGAAATTACCGACAAGGAAGCTTCGCCAAAGTTAGCTCGCCCGATCCAGGACGCGCTCGCCAAGGAAGTGCCAGGAGCGTGGATTACGGTACGCCAGCTGCAAACGAATCCTGTCGAGAATCCCGTAGAACTCTTGATTTCCGGGCAGGCAGACGTCGACGCGAGAAATGAAGCCGGCGATATTCGTACGCTACGACAGATTGCCCGGCAGGCTGAGGACATCGTCAGTCAATCTCCCGGCATTTCCGTTCTTCGGGATGACTGGTTCCCGGATGATGTTCAGCAAAGGATTCAGATCGACCCGGACCGCGCAAACCTGGTAGGAATCAGCAACACCGATGTCGCGAACGCGTCGACCGCCGCCATGAGCGGCACGACCGTGGGCGTGTTCAAGGAAGGTGACAAGAACATCCCCATTGTGGCGCGCCTTCGTATGGAGGACCGTGCCCAGCTTGCCGACATCAAGAACCTGTATGTTTACTCTTCACAGACGAATAACCGGGTACCTTTGCTGTCAATCGCTACGGTCGGAAATTCTTTGGAAACAGCTCGCGTAGCCCGGCGCGAGCATTTTCGTACTATTTCGATTCTTTGTTACCCCCGGCCTGGCGTTCTCGCCTCGGAAATAATCGATCCAATTCTTCCAAAATTGCAAGAGTTTCAGAAAAATCTTCCTCCCGGTTATCAGCTTCGCATCGGGGGGGAAAGAGCAAAACAAATAGACGGATTCAGCAACCTGAAAATCGTTCTGCTGATTTCTTTGATTGGAATTTACCTGGCGCTACTCGTTCAGTTCAACAACGCGGTAAAACCTCTTCTGGTATTCGCCGCTGCTCCCTATGGTGTGATCGGCTCTCTCATCGCTCTCTCGATTATGCATACGCCCTTTGGATTTATGGCTTTTCTGGGCATCGCCAGCTTGATCGGCGTGATCGTTAGCCACGTGATCGTGCTGTTCGACTTTATCGAGGAAATGCATGCGAAAGGAGAGCCTTTGGAGCAGGCGCTTCCCGACGCAGGCATTCAGCGTATTCGGCCCGTACTGATCACTGTAGGGGCGACCATATTGGCCCTCCTCCCATTGGCGCTTGAAGGAGGGCCCCTCTGGCAGCCTCTCTGTTATGCACAAATAGGCGGCCTTGCCGTGGCAACGTTCATCACGTTGCTTTTGGTGCCCGTCCTTTACAGCATCTTCGTTCTTGATCTGAAAATCATCCGCTGGGAAACGAAACAACCTCCGGCAGAGCCTGAATCTCTTCCGGCTCCTGAAATGGTTAGTTGAGGGTTTTGCGATGATTCTCCTCTATCAAATTGGCGCGGCTGTTTTCCTGGTAAGCCTGACGCTCTTGTTGCAAGTTTCCGGAGTTACAGGGCTGATCGAGTGGCTCAAGCGTGTCCTGGCCCGGGACGTGGACAAGCACGGACCAACTTACTCGGCGACGCTAGTAATGGAATCGACGGTAGCAATCGTGTTTCTGCACGGGTTGGCGATTCTTCTATGGGCAGCTTTCTACCATTCACATTGCTTTCCATCCTGGGAAATCGCCTTTTACTTCTCAGCCAGCAGTTATTCCACTGTCGGTTACGGGGACGTGGTTCTCCCGTCGACCTGGCGACTCTTAGGCCCTTTGGAAGGCGTCACTGGCGTGTTGATGTGCGGAATATCAATAAGTGTTCTCTTTGCCCTCGTCACCCGGTTGCTCGACCGCGACACACAGTCCTTGGGTGGAAAAGAGCAGATGGGCAATCTGTCGCCTGCCTTAGCTGGGGGATCGACGAAGTCGGAGGGACAAAGTCATGCCTAAAGCCAATATCGAGGCTCCGGATTGGCTGCGCCAGACGGAGCGCATCCTTGAAGAGATGAATGAGGGAGTGGCAATCGTCGACGATCAATTGCGCGTAGTGTTCGCCAACGAGGCGCTTCTCCGCTTGGGACAATATGAGCGTGATGAGATAGAGGGCCGCACGCCGGATACGATCTTCCCACCCGAAGATGTCCCGTACATTGTGCAGCAGCACGAATCGGGCCACCGCTACAGACATAATCGTAACGAGTTCTACTTCCCGCGAAAGGACGGGGAGAAGATCCCCGCGATCTTCAGCGGGCGAGTGATTCAGGGGCCCAACGGCCGAGAGTACGTCATACTTATCCTGACTGACATTAGTGCGCAGAAACGGGTTGAAGCGCAACTCCGCGAAGCCAACATTCTCCTGGAGAAGCGCCAGAATGAAATGGATACCGAACTTGCGCTCGCTGCTCGCGTCCAACAATCACTCGCGCCACGGAGCCTCACTTGGCAGGACATCGTGATTGAAGCCTACTATAGCCCCGCGCATACCATCGGCGGCGACTTCGGCGTGATCCTGCCGCAGGGCGACGAATATCTGAAACTCGTTATGTGTGACGTTTCGGGCCATGGAGTTGGTTCGGCGCTCATGGCGAACCGGATTTACGCTGAAGTTCTGCATGAGATTGAGTACAAGACTGGGCCTGGAAACTTGCTGAAGCGACTTCACGATTTCGTGCAAAGTCGCATTCCATTAGACGGGTTTTTCTTCACGATGGCGATTGCCCGTTTTGGTCAGCGCGGACGCCACTTAAGTCTTGCTGCCGCAGGCCATCCTCCAGCAATGCTGGTATCAAACGGTGAAGTCCGACTGATCGATTCGCAAGGCGGCATTCTCGGCTGTCTCTCGGAAACAGCGCCATCCGAATCCGCCAAAGAAATCGACCTCAATTCCGGTGATCGGCTGGTTTTCTACACGGACGGGCTTGAAGAAGTCTTTAACGAACACAACGAGATGCTCGGCCTTGAGGGATTGGAAGCGTTGGTCCGCGAATCGTCCACGCGAGCACTTCCCGAAATGAAAGAGACCATCCTCGAGGGCGTGGCGGCGTGGAGGCACGGCACCATGGCCGACGACGTGTCCCTCGTCATCGTCGAAGTTCGCTAGTTCCGTGGTTTGGCTCCGGGCACTAGCAATGGCGCGATGATTCATGATAACGGGAAACAATTCACCCCAACGGGAAGCGGCGGGGCAGGACAATCCCACGCTCTCGCCATCGCTGACCAAGCTTTTAATCTCGATTCATCCACGAGGTTCTTTCATAGTCCGACGCAGGAGATCTCACTTCTTGCGAGTGGAGTGTTCTTGGGAATTGATGCGTCGAAACGCTTCTAAGTTGACTTGATTGTTCTGGGAACGCACGGCCGCACAGGCGCGGAGAAGCTGCTACGGGGTTCCGTCGCCGAAGAGATCTTCCGCCTTTCACCAGTGCCCGCGTTCACCGTCGGCCCCGGGGTGCAAACCAGCGTCCGTGATGGCGGGCGGGTTCGTCGCGTGCTCTTCGCCACGGATTTCACGCCCGAATCCCTAGGGGGAGCGCCCTATGCCGTCACTCTCGCGCAGGAAAACCAGGCTCGTCTGCTATTGCTGCTCGTCATGCACAAACCAAACTTGGCTAATGACAATGACAAAAGGCTTTTCGAGATGTCCGTCGCCGAGACCACGCACCGTCTCCATGAAATTGTTCCGTCGGACGCCAAACTCGACAGGAATCGGTCCAAACCTGTCCGTCCGTGAGACCCTATCACGATCAGATTCACGCCTGACCCGCTGACAAAATCCAAAATGACGGACCTTGAATCTCCCTCCTCCACGGCCGTTTGTACCTGGAAACCCGTTCTGCGGAGTTGTTCCTCGGATCGAGCCACCAGTTGCCTTCCCTCATTCAGGCGCGCTTGCGCCAGCTCTCCGAGGTCTTCGCAGTGGCCCACGACAGAGTATGGTATAAGCAACCGAGGTTCGACGACGTGTACGATGGAGACCGCCGTGCGCTTCGGACGCATTTCTTCTGCGATCGCTCGAGTCGCTGTTTCTGAATATTTTGAGCCATCAATTGCGAGCAGGACTTTCACCGGTCTTCGTTCTACGATGCGTTCCTTTCAGCTTCAACTCTCCCCCGCCTAGACAAATGCGACCCGGGTTCTTCCAAGAAGCTGCAACAAATCCACGAACACCTTCCCATCAGGCTGGACAGCGTCCTGCCTATTCAGAGCCAAGCCCCGCCCGTCATTCGAGCCAGTAAAGCTTTGCGGGGTTCCGGCCGTGCGAGTCGGGCCAAGCCTTCGGATAACCGAGAACGAGGGGTGCGACAACATGATAGCGCTCGGGGATCTTGAACTCGGCTTTGATCGACGGTAACTCAAGCCAGGGACGGGCTAAGCCAATCCAGCAGGTACCAAGCCCCTGCGCGCGGCCCGCAAGCAGGAAGTTCTCGGCGGCCAGGCAGCAATCCTCTCGCGCCTGGGCCTCGTGCGAGGTGGCAAGGACCAGCACGAGAGCCGGGGCATGGTAGAACAGGACATGTTTCGGATCCTCAAGCACCTTGCGAAGGGACGGGTCGTGAGAAGTTTCGGAGAAATGCTCAAGCAGCCAGGTCCTTGCGCGCGTGGCGTAACCATCGATGCGCTCCGCATCCAGAATCACTGCAAAGGCCCACGGTTGTAGGTTCATGGCGCTGGGCGCAAGAATCGCTGCGTCTATGAGTTCTTGAACCGTCGATCTCTCGACGCGCCTTACCATAAAATCGCGCACTGCTCGCCGTTGCCGAATCGCGTCCATCAACTCCATCGAAGCCCTCCCGTTCTTGTTTTTGTAGCCCTCATTTAACCTTCCGCAAAACGCTCGTAAGCAGCACACCTAGGAGAGCTCCTAGCATCGATGGTAGTGAGGAGTTTCTCAGTGATCCCGATCACCGGACGGTTCATCCTCCGTCGGTGAATAGGTTGCGGCAGAAATGTATGATGACTGGTGTCACAGCGCAATGCGGATTCCCTTCGAGAAGATCGCTTCGCGATTTGTGGCGATTTGCCAGCCATCCACGAACGGGAAAATGTCCCGGGCGACTTAAGTTTGATCATCGTAACTTGCAATTGGAACGATGGCACGGGACACGCTGTCGATGCGTCGAAAAAGTTCGAGCCACATTCCCGGGAGGCGCAATGTCCTCAGCGAAGGTCGCGTTGAGTCCTAAAGCGGGATTCATCATGCGGAGGCAGTTCGGTCCGAGCGGGCGCATCGTTCCGCGACGAAGCTCCGCTTGTATCTGCTGCTCGAGCTTCGCTCCTTCACGGCCGCCGTTCCTTGAAGCCCGCAGAAATCACGATCGCCGAGCGCACCCCCGGGTCCACGCATTCCCCCGGATGACGGCCGGGACGGTCTGCGCCGGCGTGACCACTACCGCCAAATCTATTTTTTCTGGAACGTCTGCTCGCGTAATGAGGAAGCCCCCAGAACTCAGGAACGATTCGGGTTGACTCCGTATACCATGCCGGGAAATTCTCCATTACGGAGATTGACCCGCACCGTGCGCCCGACGATGCCTTCATGGTCAGGCGCTCCGATCACTGCAACCGTCTTCGCAGCGAAGAAACATTCAAGTGGGTGCGGACAATGATTTTCTCTTGGGGCCTCTCGTTTCCATCTGGCGCACAGGGGCTATGCGAATCTTACGAAAGGCTGAATAACTTTGCACGCCGAGTAATTGGGCAGGAATCTGAAAGCCGCACGAACCCCGTCTGAGGAGAGCAGCACTTTAAAGATTGTTTTCCATCAGTGCATCCGCCGCTTGCAGTGCTTTTTCGTCGGTGCGAAGAGGTGCGCGGGCAATACCGGCCGGGGCAGGGCGGGAAGCCCGTGCCGGTAAGACCTCGCCCAACCGGCGTTCTGAAGACGCCACGAGTTCTCCGGGAGAAACCGGTCCACTAAGAGGTTTTTTTCGAGCCGAGTAAAATTTTATCCGGAGCGGCTGCGACCTCGAAGAATCCACAGCGCATCCGTGCGGCAGGCGGCGCTTACACCTTACTTCATTTGAATGGGAACTCCTCCGCATAGATGTTCTGGTGAATCTGCGCACTCTCTCCCGGCTCAAACCTGCGCTTCCGGCGATGCGCTTTGATATTTTTGCCACTCGTCGTTTTCTTCGAGGTTATCGTTTTTTTCGCCATGTGATTTTCCTTCCCAAGAAGCTCGGGAGCCATGATCGTTGGCGACGTCCGCCAAAGCGAAACTGTGGAACATCGCCGCGTTCGATCCCGCGGCTTTGATGATTCGCGATCGTTTAAGTCGTGACACTCCGCCCGACCAACCCGCACCTCCTCGGCTACCCACCCACGGTCAGGACCGGGCATTTTGCATGCGTGACGATTTTGTGCGCAATCGCTATCGGAAGATGGGTCGCTCCGCCCAGGAAACCGTGGGGACGATGCACTCCGAGTACGATCAGGTCCGCATTCCTGTTTTTCGCAACTTCCAGGATCTTCTTCGCGACCGGCCCCTCCTCCACGACGAATTGCGGCACGCACCACAGTTCGGCCCCCGCCGGAACAAGGTCGTGCAAGCGTCGCTCAGAGGGCTCCATTTGCTCTTCGGGAAGGATCAGATCGCCCGGTTTTTCTTCTGGGACCACGTGCAAGAGCGTCAGATTCGCCTGGAACTCCTGCGCCAGAGACATGGCATGGCTTGCCGCAGTAGCGGACTCCGGTCCAAAATCGGTAGCGAAAAGAATCTCTGTGAATTCTCCCGTCCGAGGAGGAGGTACGTGCGATTGCGGGCCGACGGTCAACACGGCGCACGGAGCTCGACGAAGGATCTCCTCCGCCCTCGAGCCCAGGAGAAACTTTTCCGCTCCGGAGCGGCCGCGCGTGCCGAGCACAATCAGATCCGAATGATGAGTCTCAAGGGCAGTTTGCAAGTTCTGCCAGAAGTCACCCTCTACAATCATGACTTCCGGCCGGATCCCTTTGAAAGATCCGAGCAACAGCTTTTTCTGCTGGTCAGCCTCGTCGCTCGCGGCGCTTTCAAGAACATCCCAATTCACGGGCTTCGTCATCGAGTTAATTACAGGGGGCCTTACGTGCAAGGCACAGATCTTGGCGCCAAAGCGCTTAGCCAACTCTATTGCGAAAGGGATTGCCGCGTCTCCCGCAGAAGAAAAGTCGGTTGGAAAAAGAATATTTTTGATCTCGATTCTGGAGCGAGTTTCTAACGTTTTCATGGCGTATCTCCTTGCTTTCCCCGGGGCTCATGTCGCGCAATCGCGTCGCACAAGATTTCCGTATACAGACATCCAGCCGCTGGCACCGTCGCGGCGCTATAGACTGGGGTGGTTAGGTAATACTTTGGTTTGGACATCGCCTTGCCTCGGTTCAGTATTCGCAAATGGCCACCTCGAAATGCCACAAAAGAGGGCGCGGATGGCAATCCGTCATTAACCTCCCCGTAGATTGAGTCCGAACTGCCATCTCGCGACGATCTCGTTGTTCCCCTGACAGCCTCACGAGGCTTTCACTTCCGCACGATTGGTCCTCGTCTGAGCGGCCTTGGGCATACTCAGCTCCAGAACGCCATTCTTCAAAGTCGCCGTCGCTTTCGTGGCATCCACTGCAACGGGCAAGTTGACGATTCGGAGCAACTCGTTCGAGCATTGTTCCTGGTAAATGGTCTTGCCCTTTTTCGTCTCTTCCTTACTGGTTTCTTTCTTCCCGCTAATCATCAAGCGTTGCGGTTCGAGACTAACCTCGAGCTCGTTCGCACCGAAGCCGGGTACTTCGGCTTGCACATGGAGTGTGCCGTCGCACTCGGTGACGTTCATGTGGACAGGATGAAGCAGCTCTGCTTCCGCCTTGCACCAATTGTCCAGGTCATGTCCCCAAGATGCGCCGTTACTCTCGAAAATCTCGAATGCGCGGCGCGCGATGCTTTCGTGGATCTGCCGTATCCGGCCAAACAATGACTTGGCGTCGACTACCTTCAACGACGTTGCTTCGGGGGCCCGTTGCGCTGCAATCGATTCGGTCATTTCTTTCCTCCTTTGCGACATCTGCGCTCGGATCCGGCATGGCTTCGGAACGTTCGGTATGCCGGAGAATTTCAATGTCGTTGCTTCGAGGGTGCATATCTGTGAGCTACGTCACACCGAGAGGTGACTGGTGTCATTACGCTGGGCTGTTCCTAAGCGTATGGTTCGCTCAGTTCGGCGAATTTCAGGGTGCGATCATGAAAACGCTAGGCGCTCGGGCCCAGCTAAAGCTCCAAAATATTCTCTTTGCGACAGATCTGTCGTTCGCAGCAGAAAGGGCGTTACCATACGCGCTGGAAATCGCCCGGCGGCATGGATCCACGATCTACGCCGTGCACGTGATCCATCCGGGCTACTATCCGCTGGCGCCGTCAAGCGCTTGGCCCCAACTGGCAGAGGACGAAGAAATATTCCGGCAGGAGAGCCGGAAGGATCTGGAGCGGGAGCTCCAAGGCGCGCGCCACGAAATCATCTTCCAACCGGGAGAAACGTGGCCGATTCTTTCTGAACTGATGGACGATAAGCAAATTGATCTACTAGTGTTCAGCACCCACGGCCGCACCGGTTACGACAAGGTCTTGTTCGGATCCATCGCTGAAAAACTCCTCCGCAAGGCGCCTTGCCCCATTTTGGCGGTGGGCCCGGCAGTCACCGGCACGGCAAAACAAATTGTCGAGCTGAATCGAATTCTCTATGCCACGGATTTCTGCGTTGAATCCCTGGCGGCCGCTCCTTACGCTGTTTCACTGGCGCAAGAGCATCGCGCCCAGCTGATCTTGCTTCATGTGATCGATGATGGAGGAGACGTGCCCACGATGTTGCAAACGCTCCGCCAATTGGTTCCGTTCGGAGCGGATCTCCGGTGCGAGCCGACGTGTGTGGTGGAACGTGGCGCGCCCGCTTGTAAAATCCTCGAAGTAGCTGAGGGCCACGGCGCGGGCCTCATCGTTCTGGGCGTGCATCGCGACAAAGGCCTTGTCCCGAAGCACCTGGTGCGTTCGGGCGTATTCCGAGTTGTGACACAAGCGAAATGTCCGGTGCTAGTCGTCCACAGCTAGCGCGTACCGGTACAACACACTTCCGCCTCCCCAAACCCGATCGAATCTCCACCCCGCTCTTGCTAGAGTCTATCCAATTTTGTTCTGCGCAACTCATCTGGGATATTATTCGCTTTCAACGCCGCGCCTAACGTCTCCGCGCCACCCGTGGAATGAATGGCCCTTTGGGGGTAAGCGCGGACGTCGGCAATTCCGGATCGAAGAACATGACTGACTCATCGCCACAGAGGACGGCTTCGCAAACACTGATGGAAAATCTATTTGAGTGTTTGCCCGATGGCATTGTTGTCACCGAAGCGGATGGCCGAATTGTCGAATGCAATTCGCAAATCGAAAGGATGTTTGCGTATTCGCACGCAGAGCTGCTGGGATTGCCGGTGGAGACGCTTATTCCCGAGCGCTTTCGAGCCACGCACCCCGCCGGCCAACAAAACTTCAGCGTGCAGCCGAGCATGCGGCCCATGGGCATGGTATTGGAACTCTATGGCAGACGCAAAGACGGCACGGAATTCCCGGTGGACATCATGGTCAGCCCCCTGCAGGAGGGCGCTCTCTCCGTGGCCGTCGTCCGCGATATCACGGAACGAAAGCGCATCGAAGCGACCCTGCATCAAAGCGAAGAGCGATTCCGTTTGCTGGTGGAAAGTGTAAAGGACTATGCCATTTTTATGCTCGACCCCAGCGGGGAGGTCGTCAGCTGGAATGCGGGAGCGGAACGGATTAAAGGTTACCGCGCCGAAGAAATCGTCGGCCAGCATTTTTCCCGATTTTACACGCAAGAAGATATCGAGCGCGGCAAGCCTGCGGGTCAATTGAAAATCGCTGCGTCGCTAGGACGGTCGGAAGACGAAGGATGGCGGATCCGAAAAGATGGTTCGCGTTTCTGGGTCAACGTGGTAATCACCGCGATTCGCAATCAGGCTGGTGACTTGCTGGGATTTGCGAAAGTCACGCGCGATTTCACAGATCGCAAGAACGCCGAGGATGCCGTCCAAATGAGCGAGCGGCGATTCCACGCGCTTTTCGACTTTTCGCCCGACGCCATCATCGTCTGTGATCAAAGAGGCGCAATTACGGAGGCCAATTCGCAGGTGGAAAAATTCTTCGGTTATAACCGGGCTGAGCTGCTCGGTCAGTCCGTAGAGATATTGGTTCCGGAGCGATTCCGCGACGCGCATCCGGAACACCGGCGAGAATACAGCGCGCAACCGCGCACTCGTCCGATGGGAATCGGACTGGAGCTTCACGGCCGGCGCAAGGACGGTTCCGAATTTCCGATTGACATCATGCTAAGTACGGTCGAGACCGCCGCAGGAAGTGTGGTGCTCAGTGTGATTCGAGATCTGTCGGAAAAAGTGCGCGCCCGGGAGGAATTGGAGCGCAGGGAACGTGAAAAACGGTACCTCGAAGAAGAACTTAATACCGAACATAATTTCGAAGACATCATCGGCGACAGCACCTCTTTAAAGAAGGTGCTGAAACAAGTGGAAACGGTCGCGGCAACGGACGTAACCGTTCTCATTCTCGGAGAAACCGGTACAGGAAAGGACCTAATCGCCCGGGCCATCCATCAACTGAGCTCTCGACGCGGCCGAACCCTGGTTAAATTTAATTGCGCGGCGATTCCGACCGGCCTGCTCGAAAGCGAGCTCTTCGGGCACGAAAAGGGAGCCTTCACCGGAGCCATTGCTCAGAAAATCGGCAGATTGGAACTGGCGCACTTGGGCACCTTGTTCCTGGACGAAATCGGAGACCTGCCGCCCGAACTGCAGCCGAAAATTTTGCGAGCGCTGCAGGAAAAAGAATTCGAGAGGCTCGGCGGTATACGCACAATTCCGGTGGACGTCCGGCTGGTAGCGGCGACGAATCGAAACTTGGAAAAAATGGTGGCCGACCGCGAATTTCGCAGCGACCTCTACTACCGTTTGAGAGTCTTCCCAATCACGATTCCGGCCTTGCGTGAACGCCGGGAAGACATTCCTCTTCTGGTGCACTATTTTGTCACCAAGCATGCCCGCCGCATGGATAAGCGCATTGAGTCCGTCCCGTCAGACGTGATGAAGGCGCTGACCAAGTGGGATTGGCCGGGCAACATCCGCGAATTGGAGAATTTTATTGAGCGCGCCGTGATCCTGACAAAAGGCTCTGCGTTGCGCGCGCCGCTCGCCGAACTCGACCTCGCGCCCGAGGAGTCCTCCACAGAGGACGCGACGCTTCAGTCCACTGAACGCGAGCATATTCTTCGTGTTCTCCGCGAAACCAAGGGAATAATTGCCGGATCCCAGGGCGCCGCCGCGCGTCTGGGTCTGAAACGGACGACACTTAATTCCAAATTGAAAAAGCTGGGTATCGAGCGCAGCGACTATATGTAGTCATGCCAGACGATATATCGTCAGTGCGCTTCGTCACTTTTTTCGGTGCTCTCCGTCACAACCCGTGCTTCCCAGAGTAACTCCATTGCTTTCAGTGGTTGCCTCGACAAGCTGAAACGTTCCACTTTGGTTCATCCCGTGCCCTATGTACTTCTGTCTGGCAAGGACAAACCAAGACAGAGTTGAGAGTCACACTTCACGAAGAGTCGGATGCCACGATCTTAAGGATTGAGGGGAGAATCGTAGGGCCGTGGGTCCAGGAATTGGACCGGGCTTGGCGATTAGCAGCAGCGTCCCTCGGATCGAAGACGTTCTTGGTTGATTTGTGCGGAGTGATGCACATGGATGCAGCCGGAAGGCAAGTTCTTGCGGATATTCACCAGCGAACCGGAGCGGAATTTCTGGCAAATAGTCCCATGACCAAGTATTTCGCGGAAGAAGCGCGGCGCAACAAGAGAGACGATGCCGAGGAGGAAGGATAACATGCGAGGACCATACGGTTTCCAAATGAGCGAGCATTGTCAGACCTGCAGTCTGCGCAAAACCAGTTTCTTTTGTCAGCTGCCAGCTAAAGCCATGCAGGATTTCGACTCCATCAAATCCAGCGCCGCATATCCTGAGGGCGCAATACTCTTCATGGAGAAGCAGGAGTCCCGGGGAGTATTTATACTTTGCGAAGGAGAAGCAAAGCTCACGATTAGCTCGAGCGAGGGGAAGACGCTCATCCTGAGAATTGCCAAGGCCGGCGAAATTCTGGGCTTGATGGCCACTCTGTCAGGCAAGCCATACGAAGTTTCTGTCGAGACTCTCCATCCATGCCAGATCGCCTTCGTGCGCCGCGACGACTTTCTACGTTTCGTAGCCCAACACCCCGAGGCGTCACAAGCCATTGTCAGGCAATTAAGCTCAAACTACCACCGGGCCTGCGAGCAGTTGCGAACCGTCGGACTTTCAAGCTCAGCACCGGGCAAGCTCGCCAAGCTGCTGCTGGATTGGTCTGCGGGAAGCGACGAAACAAAATGTGGCGGCGGAATCAAAATGCCACTGACGCACGAGGAAATCGCGGAGTTCATCGGAAGCTCACGGGAAACCGTGACGCGCACGCTGAGCGATTTCAAGAGCCGCCATTTGGTCACGCTCAAGGGATCGACCCTGTTTATCTCGAATCGCGCGGAGCTTCAGGATTTCGTGACCGTCTAGCAGCATCGCACGCTAGGCGGACCGCTTTCGGACCCGATGCGGCGGCGGCCGGCGCGTGACGCGCGACACATCCTCGATCAGCGCCGTCTGCTATAAGGAATGCGTGCACTGGCAATGGCATTCATTGCGGCGGTCCTGTCCCGGGTAGGTTCCGGCGCTGCTCTCTCGCTGCTGGCGCTCTCATTAATCCTGCTTGGCAATGCAGGCCTGAGCGGCCAGGAAGCTCCTTCCCAGAATGTTCGCGTAGCCGGCGGTGAATATAAGGTTTACAAGCAAACGAATGTTGGCGGCATCGGGCCCTACTCGCCTTCCGTCTTCGACTTTAAGGAATCCTGGACGTTGTGGCGGGAGCCCCACGGAGATCTGGAAGTCGTAGGCCAACGCGACTACGCGTCGCCCTCGGATGTGCCGCACAGCGATAAATTTACAGTTCACCTCAGCTCGGACTTCCGGGTAATCAGCCTGCGGGAATTCCGAAAGCTCCGCTGGAGTCCGGATTCCGGCCCGCTCGATTGTCAATTTCTGACCGGCAGGCTGGCTTGCACCTCGAATGCCGCCGACCCCCAGAAGAATGTGACCCTGGATCTTCCGTTACAAGATGCCTACGGATTCCTGTGGCCCATTTCCGCGTTTTCCTTGAGCCATATCACCCGGTTTGTGAGTCACACGCGCGGGAGCGTAATTCCAGTACAAATGCTCAGTCTGGAAGAGACCAGCGCGGAAGATCCCGTGAATGCCAGCGTGCTGGAAGGCCACTTGGCATATTGGGGCCATGAAACCATTACGGCCGCCGGGCGGAAGTGGTCCGCCGACAAATTCACGCTGACACTTCCTCTTCATGCTCCATTTCTGATTTGGACCTCTCCTGCCGGTCTCCTCCTCGATTTCGCGGAAGAAGACAATCACGGACATCTAAAGGAACGGGGCATGATGCTCCTCCGCTATCAACAATGGCTCGACTATTGAGATCCTCTTTGTGAATTGCGTGGCGGACTCTTGCACGACCGGCGGGAATCTCACATGCTCCCGCGGCTGGCTTGTTAGAATGGTCGTGGAAACAGGGATGGCCTTAACGTCCGATGGCGAATCGAAGGATCCACCGCGCAAGCGGGTAAACTCCTTGAACCAAAGTCGCGAACATCCTTTGGGCCACCGCGCCGGTATCGCCGACGTGGACGATAGCCAAGAATTCCTGACACCTTCTTCTTCAGACACTCCCGCCGGCGACCAGGGACATCGGCACACGATCAGCCTGAAACTGCGCGATGTGAACCAGCTTTTCAATTCGATGGATCCTTCTCCATTCATTGAAAAGGACCTCGACGACAAAGCGGAAGAATTCATCGTAAGCTGGGCTCAGGAATTTCCACCTAAAGCGCAACTCCGGTTGCGGATCTATCTGGGCCAGTGGCCAGCCGAAGATCCCAAAGAACTGATCGCGGACGCCGTCCACAATCATTTTGCTCACCGTGCCAAGATTACGGACTTGGAGTTCAGGCGCCTCCTGCGGCAAGGCCGCACCAGTTTATTCATCGGGCTGCTGTTTCTTTCCGCCTGTCTCGTTCTCAGCAAGTTATTGGGTGGAGAGGTGGGCACTTGGGCCGCCGTCGCCCGCGAGAGCCTGACCATTGCGGGATGGGTGGCCATGTGGCGACCCATGCAGATCTACCTCTATGATTGGTGGCCCCTGCGGCAACGACGCCGCACCTACGTTAAGTTGAGCCACATGCCGGTCCAAGTTTTACAGAAAGGCAAGACTTAACTGACAGGGGTAAAATGCCGTGACCGCGACTGATTTGCAATCAACGTCGGTGGCGTTCTTCATCGCAGTATTTTAGAGGACTAGGGGCAGCAGCCCCAGAAGCGCTAGGATCGCGAGGAGGACGAGTGCCTGCGTCCCGGTGCCGCGATCCCCGAAAGCATACGCGTAAACGCCTTTGATGAAGTTGTTGCTCGCGGCGGCGACTACGATCGCTCCGCCCGCCAGCGTCACAGGCGTCGCCGTCGAACTCGACGCTGCGAGGCTCAAGATAAACGGATCCACGTCAGTGATTCCCATTACTCCTGCCACCGCGAAAAGTCCTGCGCGGCCTAAGTGCAGCAGCGCAACATGCGTAATGAACAACATTCCTACAAAGAGTCCCGCAAACAGGAACGCCGCGCTCAATTCCAGTGGATTCTTGGGTTGAAAGGTATGCTCGAGTGTCGTGCCGTCATGATCCGGCACTCGCGTCCATAGCCATCCGCCGACAAGTGCGACGCCCGCAAGCAGTAGGAAGGGCAGTCCGAGCCGATATAGCAGTTGGTGATTGAAAATTCCCAGAAGCGCGAGCAGGCGCAAGTACATCACGCCGGAGGCAACGAGTATCGAACCGGAATACAGATGCGGGCGCAGCTCGTCATGTGATCGCTTGGCGAGCACGACGGTTGTGAGCGTCGAGGAGTACGCGCCGCCCAGCAGCGCTGCAAGCAGCACGCCGCCGCGCCCCTGGGTCCAAACCTGCAAGAGGTAGCTGCCGTAGGAGATGGCGCTAACGACCACAACCACCAGCCACGTGGCAGCGTGCAGGTCTCGCTCGCAAGTCCGTCAGGAATCTCTTCGGCATTGTGCGCGCGATTTACGACTTTCAGTTGGATGAGATGGCGCAGAGCGGCAAGCCCGTCCTGTCGCCGTGGCTTGTCAAATGGAGGAAGGTCGCGCCCCCAAAAACCGTGCAACAAGCGCCGCCGCACTTCACGGTTGAGCAAATGGCGGCCATCGTGAACCACGCGAAAACTCAGATGTATCGCTCACTTTTCGCTTTGGCGGCCGGCACAGGAGCACGGGCTGGAGAACTGTTCGCCTTGCGGGCTGAAACGGGCGTCGATTTGGACGAGCAGACCATTACCATCCGCCGCTCGGTTTTTGAGGGAGAAGAAAACGCCTCGAAAAGCGACACGGGGGACGAAGACAGAACCCGAACGGTGCCCATCGACACCTCCGTGGCTGCGGAGCTCAAGAAGCATTTGATGGGCAGAATATTCGGTTATGTCTTTCAGACGCGAAACGGCACACCGTTGCGGCTATCAAACGTGCGGGAGGACAAGCTCTACCCCATCTTGGAAGAGTTGAATCTCGTCCAACCCGGCGTTGGAATGCACGCATTTCGAAGAGGACGCATTTCTCATCTCGTGTATTCGGGGGTGAACCGTCAAGTCATTCGCGACTGGTGCGGACACTCTTCGGACAGGATGATTGATCACTATACGAAGCTGTTGCGTCAGCATCACGCGCCTGAAATGGCCAAGTTGTAACCGCTGTTGGACCCCATTTGGACTCCAAGCGCGAGAGAGGAGACTAGCACCAGCTCGCAAGTTGTTGTAAATTAAAAGTCTACTTGCCGATTCCCCGGTAGCTCAATGGTAGAGCATTCGGCTGTTAACCGAAGGGTTGCTAGTTCGAATCTAGCCCGGGGAGCCATTCTTCCTCCTTAACTTCATCGTGCTGAGGCAATGTTGCTAACGACGTTGTTTGGGCGCAAGTCCGAGTATTGGGTGCAACATCGGGTTTCGAAGCCGGAACTTCAAACCCGATACTCACCCGGTCAAATCGTCGGTAACCTGCACGTCAATTCCGGGGCATGGCCGGCCGCAGGACAGGGTTTGCGGCCATGATCTTCGTTGGGTCTATCACGTCTCTTTCATTGCGAAAAATTCGTCAGCAATTCGTCACCAAGACTAGCCAGCTTCAGCCTGTTTCCGGGCTGTTTAGAACTGGAAAAGCAGGACAGGCAAAGAAATTTAACTTTTTGACCTCACGATTGGCACGGTGAGGTCTGCGGTTCGAGCCCGCACGCGCCTACGATTTCTGTCCATGGCACGGAGCCTTTGATTCTATTGAATTCGCATGACGCCCATGCCGGCCTTTATGCGTTTAGAAGCGGTTGCTTTTTTGTTGAGGATGTCCGAGTTTTAGCTGATTGCAGCGACTCTCGATGTTCGGCACTGTAAGTCTACCTACCACGAAGTTCAAGCGACTTCTACTGCCCGGACCTCCTTCTGCTGAATGGGCGACGGATTCAGACGTTCCTTCAGCAACAAGATTTCTTGATAGCCTTTGATGCGTCGGAACTTCTTTTCTGCTTCCAAGAGTCCTGTGGCGGTCCAGCGCAGCGGCTGATTTCCTTCGCGCCAACGTTTCACATTCCGCGCCACCCGCTGAACGGTCGACAAGCACGATTCGATCGGGTTGGTAGTGGCCAGTTTCCGCCGCAACACCGCTCCTACTCCCAAGCGATGTACCGTCAGCGTTTCTTCCAGCCCTTCCTCCAGGCTCCGGGCGGCGCTCGGATTGATCCGCTCCAGTTGCCGGAAGATTTTCTGCAACGCCTCTTTGGCTTCCGCGTAGTTGTTCATCGCGTACGCATTGCGCATTCGCCGATCGTAGTCTTTCTGGCAGTTCTCGGGCAGGTACTCCTTCACATTTCGTCGCTTATGAATCTGGCAGCGCTGCACTTCGACTTGTGCACCGAAAACACGTTCTACACCGGCGCGCAGCGCTTTCGATCCATCCATCACCACCAGATACCGCCGCTGCAGATCCAGTCCGCGGTCCACCAGATCTTCCAACAGCCCTTTGACCACCGTGGTGTTCTCCGTGGCTCCTTGCCACACTCCCAAAACGTGCTTTTCTCCGCTTTCCGCGATCCCCAGCGCTACCACCAGTACCTGGCCGCCAAAATGAATGCCATCGATCATCAGCACCACCAGATTCAGATCCTCCAATCGTCGCTCGCACAGCACCCGCAACTGATTGCTACTGGCCTCTACGAACTGCCGGCTCACGCTGCTTTTCGCGATCCCGTAGCCTTCCACAACACTCTCCACTGCTCGTCGATAGTTCCGTGTGGACAACCCGGCCACCAGGCGCTCCCGCACCGCTCGTTGCAGTTTTCCGTCTTGCTGCAACTGACCATAGCTCTCCAGCTCCACTTCCTGGCCCTCGCGCGTTCGTACCCGAGGTCGTTCCAGTGGGATTTTCTGTCCAGCAAAAACCACATAACCCGGCTGCTTCCCCCAACGCACACAACCCGCTGTAGGATTTGGGCGATGCGGAGGTCCTACCCGGCGCGTGACTTCATTTTCCAGGATGGCTCTTAGGATCTGCAGTCCGGCTTGCCCGGTCAGCTCTTCCACCTGTGCTTGCATCTCCGCCCATACCTCGGCCATCGGCAACGGCACCCGCACCAGCAACTCTTCCCCTCGGACCACCTCGAACTTCTGATTGGACTTGCGCTCTTTCCTCTGGTATTTGTTTCTCACGGCGGCTCTCTCCTTTAAAAAGGGATTCTCAACCCGAACTCTATCCGAGTTCGGGCGAGAGCCGCTGCTTCCTTTTCTCAGGTTTCAACTAAAGGTGGGGCATCCTCTTTTTGTTTCCGTGCTTCATTTAGTTCACCGCTTTCATGGATGAGCTCGGAGCCCGTCTCACGTCCGACACGGTTCCAAAACGCTTGCCGCTTCTAATTTAGCGATCGCGTAGCGTTTGGACTCGCCACCAAGAAAGACATGACCGAAATTCATCGTTCGCTGAGCCAAGACCACAGGTTTTTCAGGGCATCGAGTTGCTCGATCGAAGCCAGGCATGCTTGCGCAATATTGAAGGTCGTCGAACCAGCTAGAGGCACGGCGGTCAAGTGCCTAAATTTCGCGAGAGCTTCCGCGGCGTCAAAGGGCTTGGCGGGATCTCCGGCCGCATCGAGAACGGTACTTGATATTGATTCCCCATTTTTCAGTGTGACGTCCACGCGCGCGGGCCAGCGCTGCGGATAGTGCTGTGCAAGCTCGTCGTCGGGCTGTACTTCGATGCAATTCATGAAAGCGGCGATTCGCGGATCGGCGGTTTGATCGAATCGTGAGATATCGCTCAGCTCGATCGGCCGATAAGCAGCGACAGCCAAATTGTATGCAGCGCTCGTTATGCGTCGGATGCGTCCATCAGCGGCTTGGCGGTGGCCGATCATAGCCGCGTAAGCGCGTGGCACGCGTACGCGCACGGTTTCGATCTCTTCAATCGCGACGCCGTGATCGAGCACGTCGCGAAACGCTTGGATGGCTGCTACACACTGTTTTGCACAGCGGTAAGGTTTCAGGCTGATGGAGTTGATCGCGTCGCTATCCAAGCGATCGCTTAACAACGCGGCGGCATCGCACGAAATCCCATGCGTTCGCATCAACCAGTCTCCGTCGAGCAGCGTGTGATCACTCACATATCCCTCATTCGCCATCAGGGCCGCGGCGCAACCGTTGCGGGCCGCGAGGCCTAGCAGCAACCACCTGGGTGACTGGCCGATCGGGGTCCCAAGCGCGCCGCTGGTCAGCGAAAGTGCAATCGCGAAAGCGTTCGCGGTCTTGACAGCGTCGAAGCCAAGGATTCGTGCGGTAACACCAGCGGCCACCAGCGGCGCCGCCAAGAAGGTCGGCCATACACCACGATATACGATCTCCGGACCGTCCACGGCAGCGCCGAACCGAGTCATTAGTTCGTAGCCAGCGTGCAATGCTTGGGCAAAACTATTCGTGTCTGATTTTTTAGAGGAGGCAATAATCGTAAGGCAAGTCGGCACGACCACCGAGCTTGGTGTCGTACATGACCCCATGTGAATATCATCAATTTCAGTGAGGCGAACAGTGGCGACGCCGAGAGCGATTCGATCGAGCGGAGCATTTCCAAGCAAGCTTACTTTGATCTTCGAAGCCGACTCTAAGCTCGACAGTTTGGCGCCATCGTCCGAGGCGCGGCCGGCAATCCACGCACCCACGGTGTCCAGAACATGAATTGCAAGGCGCTGGCGAACGGCCGGTGAAAGTGGCCGCTCGCGCTGAGAAACGTTCCGTTCGGCCAATTGCTCCAAGACGGTCATTGCGATTCCCGATTCGCGGCCAATTCGTTCTTTGCACCGGGCGACGACCAGAGAATTTCTGTTGTGGACTGGTTTACCGCGATTGTCGCCGAGACGATGGCGTTATCACGGCCTTCGCCAGCGGCGCCGGCACGCAGGGTGTACACTCCACCGATTCGCAGCGTTAAGTCTCTAGTTATCTCTGATCCCGATGCTTCGTCGATCGATAAACCGATGCTGTTCGCAGCATGTTCCGATATGAATGGATGCGGCTTGTAATGCGACGTGTAATCACGTTGGCCAAGCGACTCCAGCTCGCGGAACGTGACACCGGCTCGTGCTGTCGCAAGCATCATGGCAAGCGCTCGGTGCGCGCGCACAAAGGATTCGCAACGCGAGACCGACGTGACGAAACCCTCAGCCCAATAGCCTGCGAACTTCACGGCAATACACGCGATGACCGGACTTACGACTGGGTCCGATGGCCCCTCGAACGCAAGCGGCGGGCCGCCATCTCGGGCGCTGGCAAGGATGCGCACATCTTGCGCACCTTTTTCAAATGCCGAGTGTTCTGCTGCCAGAGCAGCCGAACGTACTCCAGAGCCATTGGTCGCCGCGCGGAGAAAGGTTTCGCTCGCTGCGTCTACAATTCCGGTGGCGCGACGCAGCAATTTTCTCTCCCGAGGGGACTTCTCCACGCGCAAAGAATCAAGCGCAGCCTGTAACTCAACGATTCGACCGAAGGGCCGGATTGCGGCTTGGATTGCAACGGCTGCTCGAAAGCTCATCTGATCGTCGCCCCACAAACCGAGCACTAAGTCATCCTTAGAAGTGATACCGCCGAACCACTGGCTTAGCGAAGTTTTCAGATCGCCAATCGGGCGAACGTCTTCAACCCAGGTCAGCCGCTTGGCTGCCGGAAGCATGGTGTCCGAGCCAGCTGCCAACAGTCGAATCGGACCCCCTCTCTCAATCAGCGCAAAGGCCGGGCCAAGCTTTGGTACGAAACTCGTCAGATAAGCCAGCGCGCCGTACTCCAACGAATTTCCGTGGACCATAAGCGCGGTTACGCGCTGCTCCGCTAATACATTCGCGACACGTGAGAGGCGGGAGTGAAACTCGTCCGGCGGCAGCAGTTCGGCATTCCAGTCGTAAGGGCCCGTGAGAAGGCAGGGGTTCTTCATCCGCATTGCACGGCCCCCAACTGATCGGGACGGATCGTTTCGAGTTTCGCGGTGTGCTTACCCAAGAGTTCACAGCCCGTGGCGGTGACCCGAACGGATTCGCCGCAGAGCAGGTATCCAACTTCCGGTATGTATTGGTTGGGATGCACAACGAAGAGCATGTCCTCTTCAAGGATCGTATGATTCTCACCGGAGATGTCGCCGGGAGCTGCGGATCCGGCTCCGAGCCCGTGGCCGCGGCGACGCATGTATGGTGAACGGCAGTATTTTCCGTATCCTGCGGCCTGCAGCATTTTATCGATGGCGTGGGAAACCTTGGATACCTCAATACCGGGGCGAACCGTTTTGATCCCGGCCCACATCGCGCGGACCACCAAATCGTACTTCTCTTGCAATTCGGCACGTGGAGGTCCGAAGGAGACCGTCCGGCAAATCTGCGAAAACTGACCCTCAAAGCTCGGGCTAAATTCAACCAACAACACGTCTCCTTGCTCGAACTTCCGGCTGCCAGACGGCATCACCGCGGAATTATGATGCGAGGCGCTTAGCATCAAGAAATTGTCGTCGGCACCGAGTGATTTCGTGAAGCAATTGAGTTCGACCGCGATCGCCGATTCGCTCATGCCTTCGCGCGCAAATTCGAGCAGTCGAGTGAAACCCTTTTCAGCGATTTCCGTGGCGCGCCGCGCTCTTTCGATTTCAGCGGAGGTTTTGCGCGGAGTAAGGGCATACAGAATGGTGTCGTAACTCAGCGGAGGGTCGCCGATGGAAGACAGCAAGCGCACCGCCAACTTGTGGGGCAGGGATTCAAGTCCGACAGCAGCAATCCTGGCGGAACGAAAATTCCCTGCGCGCAAATACTGTGCGAAGGCGCTCGCGACGTCGTCTGTCGGCATCGCCCGCCAACCCGGATATCGAATGGCCATCCGTTCCGCGTCGTTCCCAGGCGCGGCGACTAATACCTGAGTTCCGTCGAGAGCAATGAGCAACAAACCCTCGGCGAGGCAACGATAATCGGCCAGGTGTGCTACCGGGTCTGGTTTATCGATCGTTTGAAAACCGTTCGACGCGACGACCAGCAATTCAACATCGTCCGAGCTCATCCTCCTGCGAACGGCGTTAATCCTGTCGTCAAGTTCCACGAAATGGCTCTCAGATGCGATTCTTTTCGCGAATTTCCTGGTCGTCGGTATCCACAAAGAGTTCGCTGAGCGGGATCGCGCGGGAGATAAGCCCCTGCTCAAGCGTATATCGCAACGCTGTTTCGAGATTTTTCCGATTGTGCGTGTCGAGCCCGTACCTCCAGGGATCGCGTCCTAGGATGGCTTCCTGCTCCTCCCACGCGGACTGGAACCAAGCGAGCGGCACGACCCGTGGATTGCGCACTCTCTCGTACGCGATTTGCTTCGATTTCTCGAAGGCCTGCACGAGGCTCGTTGCAACCCACGGATCTTTGTCCAGAATTTCCTGGCGAATAACGGTGACATGCATGATGGGAAAGATCCCACTGTTCCGAAAATAATCGACTTCGAGGTCTTTGTAATTTGGGAATAGGCGAACGACGCGCTTGTCACCTTGAAGAATCGCGCGTGGAAGATTCGGAGATATCATGGCGTCCAACTCTCCCGTCGCCAGCATATCGTCGAGAGACTGATCGCCCGAGATCATCTCGATCTTCAGCCCCGGTGCTGGAGTGAACGGCACGTCCTCCGGGCGCTCGGTGACCCACACGAGCTCTCGATGAGGAACGCCGAACTGCTCTTGCAGAATTCCGCGAGCCCAAATGCTTCCCGCGGGTTGGAAATTTGTGCCGCCCACCCTCTTCCCGATCAGGTCGGACGGCTTCTGTATGCCCTTCGAACTGTTGACGAAAATGAAGCCATGACGAAAACGGCGATGCAGGAAGACGGGTATCGCATTCCAGCGAATCCCGCGATCGCGCGCCATGAAATAGCTGCAAAGGTTAAATTCGCAGACGTCAAATTCATTGTGGCGCGCCATTCGCCAATGGCGCTCGCGAGACGCGGCGCCGGTGAGCACTCGCAAATCGATGCCATCAGGTTCCACCGCCCCATCTCTCAAGGGACGAGTGAGCTCATAATCGCCGCAAGCAAGAGACAGCGCCAGCTTTCTAGACATTCCCCCTCCCGAAACTTGCTGTGCCCATCCTTGCCGTCATTTCTGATTGGGCGATTATGCGTGCCAGCGGCTGAATCGTGATTCCGCCCAACGGCACAGTTCGTTGAGCGAGACGGCTATTGCGGCGAGCACAACTACTAATGCGAAAAGGTTTTGCGGCTGGAATGATTGCGCAAACTGCGTCGTCCAGTGGCCGACGCCTGCTTGGGAAACATATAGTTCGGCTAACAGCACGCCAAAAAGAACCGCGGTCATCCCTAACCTCAGGCCGGTGAAAAAACTCGGGATCATGTGAGGAAATATCACAGAAAACAAAACCTGCCGAGGGCTCGCACCCATGGAACGAGCGCTGGTGAGCAGAATCGGTTCGACATTCTGCACACCGGCGACAACGGTCATAATGACAGGGAAGACGCCATGGCACACACCGAAAGCGATCTTAGACGCGGGTCCGATGCCGAAGACCACCACGAACAAGGGAAGAATCGTCGCCAGTGGAGTTGCGTACAGCAGGAGGATAATCGGATACGTCGCACCACGCGTGAAACGATGCAACCCCACAATCAGCCCGATGGTGAGTCCGATCAAAACCGAAAGCGCGAATGCAACCACAAGCTCCCAGCACGTGAGGCCCACGGCCGTCACCACTTCCTTGTCGCGCCCCAGATGAAATATCGCGAATAGAACGCGAGATGGCGGACTGATGAACAGCGGATCGCCGAATTTGCGCGCCCAGAATTCCCAAATCATCAAGAAAATGGCAATCAGGGATATACGAGTGACGCGCGGAGGTATTTTTTTTAGCATGATCGCGCCACGAAAGAACGGCCAATTGGTCTCACGCCTGCCCTCTTCGCCCTAAACGCTCCGCGAATGAAACCGCGGAATTCAAAACGACCGAGATGAGCACGACAAAAATGATATAGGCGAACATCGAGGCGGTGTCCATGTTCTCACCGAGTTCAACGATCCGATGGCCCAAGCCCGAAAATGACGCGATCGTTTCGGTTCCCAGGATCGCAAGAAACGCCAAAATCAGCCCGATCCGCAAGCCCGTGAGAACCACAGGGAACGCGGCCGGCAGCATTACGTTCCAGAACATCTGCCTCGACGATGCTCCCATCGAACGCGCCGCCGCGAGATAGATTCGATCAACGTAATGAAGGCCGGCGATTGTGTTGAGAACGACAGGAAAGAAAGCGATGGTCGCGCCCATGGCGATCTTGGACGCCGGCCCTATTCCCAAATAGAGAACATATAAGGGAAACAGTAGTATCGCGGGAATTGCGTAAATTCCCGCGAGCAACGGATCGAATACCTTGATCGCGTAACCCGACCGGCTGATGCAGTAACCGATCACGGTCCCAGCGACAGCTGCGATCAAGAAGGCGACTACTAATTCGTAGAGTGTTACTCCCAGGTCTGGCCAGAAGCTCCCGGCCTCAGCGAGGGCAAGAAATTCATGATAAACCGAACCAAGCGGCGGTAACAGAAGCGGACTCACGTTGCCGCGGGCTGTGACCACGTACCACGCAATTCCGACGGCCGCGACGAAACCCAGCTGCACCAGGCGTTGCGCAACCCACCGGGAATTCATTTCTCTCCCTCTTGCACGGTGTAAAGCGTCTCGCCCCGAGATCCATTTTGCGGTTTGCCCAGCGCCATGGTTTTCCGGATTTCATCGTGCAGTAGCTCGTACAGCTCATTGCGCAAGCGGCCGAGTTTTTCTGAAGTCATGAAGTTGCGGTTGCGCGGATGTCCTTCATTTACTGGAATGACCCGCTTGATGCGGCCAGGCCGCGCGCTGAAGACCGCAACGCGATCCGCGAGAAATACCGCTTCGACAAGACTGTGAGTCACGAACACGATCGTCTTGCCGGTGCGCGCCAGAAGAACCGAGATGTCTTCACCCAGCACCATCCGCGTCTGCTCGTCAAGCGCCGCAAACGGCTCGTCCATCAGTAGGATTTCGGTTCTCAACGCGAGGGCGCGCGCGAGTTGCGCACGTTGTTTCATTCCGCCGGAAAGCTGAGAAGGATAATGGTCCGCGAATTCTGCAAGCCCGACTGCTTCGAGCGCCTCGCGCGCGCGGTCCTTGCGCTCCGGCTTGGGCACGCCTTGAAAAGCCATACCGAGTTTCACGTTATCGAGCACCGTGCGCCAAGGAAATAGTGCATTTTCTTGAAATACAAAAGTGACTTTTCCCGGCAAGGGCCCACGCACCGGCGCGTCATCAATCCACACTCCCCCGCTGGAGGGCGGGGTCAAACCGCCCATCACGTTGAGAAGCGTGCTCTTTCCGCATCCGCTGGGACCGATCAGTGAAACAAGTTCACCACGCGCCACCGTTAGGGAAGCGCTTTCGAGTGCAATTACGCGTCGCGGGTCTCCGCTTGGCCCGAACGTCTGGGTCACACCTTCTAGACGAATCGCAGGCGCGGTTTCCTTCAATGGTTAGTTACCTTGGGTTGAAGTGACCGGCAGGAATTTTTCGGTGATGAGTTTGGTCATGTCCGGTTCAGTGGGCAGAATACCCATTTCCACGTAAGACTTCGCCAAAACCTGGAGCGCTTTTGGATTGAATCTTCCTGTGGGGTTGAACGCAGGCATCAGTTCGTCGTACACCTTGCCGGCGATCGCGGGCGAGACTGCCATAACCCTGCTAGAAATCTCCACCGTCTTGGCTTTATTTTGTTTCATGAACGCGATAGTTTCGAACCAGCCCGCGAGAAAGGCGCGCAAAGCTTCTGGATCCCTCTCAGCAAAAGCGCGGTTGGCGTAAATAACGTGAATGTGAAAATTTTTGACCAAATCGCCGAAGCGAAACAGAATTCGCGTAGCTCCCGCTTCCTCGAGCCGGTACGCGGCCGCGACGTCAATCACCACCGCGTCAACCTGGTGAGTCTTCAAAGCTGAAATCTGCGATACGTCCGTCCCGATTGGCAGCGTCTTGATGCCGTTGGGACCCCAGCCCTGCTGGCGGGAGAGTTCATGCACCATCCACTCGGTGAGGGAGCCAACAGTGGATACGCTAACCGTCTTGCCTTTGAGATCCGCGACCGATTTGATCGGGCTATCTTTCGCGACGTCCAACGTGAGAAGAGAAGGAGCATCCGCCAGTGCGGCAACTCCGATTGCGGGGACGCCCTTCGCAATGAATGCGAGTTCCGGACCGGAACCGAGTCCGACATCGATACTTCCGGAGGCCAGGCCCTGTTGCAGCTTCGCGCTTCCAGCAAAATCGTATTCTTCAATTTCAAGACCATGCTTCTTGAATATTCCAGTTTCGATGCCGACGTCCAGAGGCACGAAGGAAAATGCTTCCGATATGGCTTTGCCGACTCGAATTTTAGTTTCCGCGTGAGCCAGTCCGCTAAAAGCGGCGGTTACGAGCGAGGCTATCAGGACGGCGAAGCACGAAACTCTTGCTCCCGATGAAGCTGTTTGTTTCCTCGTGATATTTTTCATGGTTCGCGCCTTTTTTTTCTAGCGAGAGTCCGGCTGTGACGCTGCGACAGCGGCGGCTCTCATTTCATCGCGCAGCCGTTCAGTTGCCGCGCGGTCAAGGTTCAAGACAAGACCCTGGAGCACGACTCCGTACTCCTGCTGGGCCTTCTCTCTGCTTACAAGACCCTCCAGCACGTCTGCCCGTACGAGTTCAGGGTCGCGATCGAGAGGGTTACCCCAGCCGCCGCCTCCTCCGGTGCGGACAATCACTTCGGAGCCGGCAGGCACCAAATGTTGGCTCGCGTCCGTACTTTTAAATTCAGTCTCCCGCGGTAGCCTTAACAAATAATCGGCCGTACCACCCGGCTTGCCGTTCCACAAACCCCAAGGCGGACAATCGATGCGACGGGGACGGTGCAGATTCCAGCGACCCTCGGCCAGATTGCGCACGCGGAGGTCAATGCCGAGACCGCCGCGAAATTTTCCGGCGCCTCCGGAATCGGGCCGCAACGATCGCTCTTCGATCAAAATGGGACTCTTGAGTTCAAGACTCTCGATGGTTCCATTACGGACGTCGCCCTGACAAATGGACACGGCAGCGGATTCGCCGTCTTCCGATGGCCTGCCGCCCCATCCGCCGCCTTCCAGGCTTTGCACGACGAATCGCTTGCTTGTCGCGGGGTTCAGACCGAAAAATACCACGGCGCCGCCGAGTAATCCGTGGTGTGCGGCGGGAATCTTGTCCGGAATTGCTCCAGCGAGAGCCGTAAGAATCGTATCAACAACCGTGGGCACAATCAGGCTCCAGCCGGACATCGGCGCAGGATATCGCGCCATCATTATATTTCCCTCCGGAATAATTACATGAAGGGCGCTGAACGCTCCCTCATTGGACGGTTCGAGAGGCGAGGTCAGCGCTTTATATGCCACCCTCGCCCCTGCCAGGGTCCGGGAATTGATGCCGGCTTTTCGTTCGGGCGAACATCCCGAGAGGTCGATGGTCATCTCGCCGTCCGCAACCGTGACGCGGGCATGGATCCGCACTCTCTCATTGCGAATCATTCCATCGTTATCCAGAAACGACTCAGCCTCATAAATTCCGTCGGGGATAGCAGAAACCACCTTGCGGCACTTCATTTCGGTCTCGGCAAAGATTCGCTGGATTGCCGAACAAATCGCGGCGCGCCCGAACTTCTCGAACAACTCGTCCAGACGACGGAAGGCGAGGCGGCACGCTGCCATTTGAGACCGCATGTCGCCCAACGACGCATCCGGGAAACGGATGTTGTCTCGAATCACTTTGAGCAGCGGTTCATTCGGCTTCCCCGCCTCATATATTTTCAGCTGATCCAGTTGCAGTCCCTCCATCCATGGATCCAGCACCCTGGCTTCGCCGCCAAAACCCGTGCTCATACCACCGATATCGATCCAATGAGCGCGAACGATCGAGAACATCAAAAGCTCGCCCTCAAAAAAATACGGCATGTAGATGACGACATTATTCAAGTGCTGACCCGCGACGGCCTGATGATTGGTGATGATTACGTCGTCCGGCTTGAGGCCCTCCCGGCCGTAGCGAGACATGGCATCCTTGATCACTGCGCCCAGGTCCGCTACGAAATGCGAGACGCCCCCCACATTTTGCGAGATAAGAGCTCCGTCCGGCATCACCAGGGCCGTGCAGAAGTCCCGGACTTCATAGATCATCATGTTGTAAGAGGTGCGCTGTACGTCAGCGGCCATCTCATTGGCGATCGCCGGTAGGGTGTTGCGAATCACTTCCAGCGTCACGGGGTCGATCGTTGCGGCCATTATTCTCTTCCTACGGAAATCACGAGTTCGCCGGTATCAGCAACAATCATGCGATCGGCGGGAAACAACATCGTCGTCGAACCATACTCACTGATCAACGCCGGCCCTTGTAACTCTGCGCCAGCCGGCACGGAGTCACGATTGTAAACCGGACACTCAAACGGCTTCTCGCCCTGATCCAGATAAACCGACCGCACTTCCTTGGGCTCGATTCTGCGGCCCTTTGGAAGCGATGGGAGCGAAAGCTTCACGCGGTGCCCGAGCGCGACCAGTCTCACGTTGATAATCTCGACTAGCTCTACCTTCGAATGATGGGCGTAGCGCTGCTCATGCAGCGCGTCGAAGCGTTCGCGGATCGCGGCGTAATCGTGAGCCTCGATCTGCTCCACGGTTACGGGCACGGAGAGAGTAAACTCCTGTCCTACGTAGCGAAGGTCGAGCAGTATCTGATGGGAGACGCGAACTCCCTCCGTCAGCAATCGCCTCGCCTGCGCGGACATGTCCTCGTAAATCGCTTTCAACGCGCTAAAGTCCGCTGACTGCAGCTCTGCGTAGTACGTGCGGATGAAATCGTGGCGTTCGTCCGCTAACAGCATACCAAGGGCCGAAAAATGTGCTGGAAATCGAGGAACGATCACCGCCGGGATGTACAACTCTCTGGCAATGGCAACGGCGTGCGCGGGGCCTCCGCCGCCTGAGGCGATCAAAACAAAATCTCGAGGGTCGTACCCTTTCTCAACTGAAACTTCACGGACCGCAAGCGACATTTTTGCGTTGGCGATCTGCACTACCGAACGCGCCGCCGCGGCTACATCCATTTGCAGATGTTTTGCGATGCGCTCCCTCATGCCTCGGATAGCGGCATCTCGGTCGAGGCGCATTTCCCCCCCGAGAAAATCAGTGGCTCCAATGCGTCCGAGAATTACATTCGCATCGGTGATCGTGGGTTCCGTACCGCCGCGGGAATACGCGATCGGTCCCGGCAGAGCGCCGGAACTTTGCGGCCCGATCTTCAGCGCCCCAACTTCATCCATCCAAGCGACGCTTCCGCCGCCAGCTCCAACCTCCACGACGTCCACCACGGGCACCATCACAGGATGGCCACTGGCGTACCCGCCAACGTAATAACCCTCAGCCATCGAAGGCTCGCCCGCTCGAATGAGGCTCGCCTTGGCCGTCGTCCCGCCCATGTCAAAGGAAACGACGTTCTGGTATCCGAGCGACTTGCCGACTTCCGCCGCGGCGATGATCCCGCCAACAGGGCCCGATTCCATCATCATGACCGGTCGAGCTGAGGCAGCCTCCGGCGACATGACTCCGCCGTTGGATTGCATGATCGCCAGTTCGCCGCGGAAACCAAGCGCTGCGAGCTGGACCTGCAGGTCGTGGACGTAACCGCCGACCGTCGGCGCGATGTAAGCATTCACGACCGTAGTCGAGATGCGTTCGTACTCCCGGTACTCGCGGAGAATTTCGTGAGACAGCGCAACATAGCGGCCGGGCAATATTTCCTTAACGATTTCTCCCGCAATGCGTTCGTGCTCTGGATTGGCGTAGGAATGAAGGAGACATACTGCGACGGCGTCAACGCCCTGACGCGCGAGCTCTGCACACCCCGCGCGAACGTTCTCGGCGTCCAACGGCTCACGAACCTCGCCGGTAGCATAGAGCCGCTCGGCTATCTCAATCGTCCGATGGCGCGGCACTAAGGGGCGAGGCCGATGGAAAAAAAGGTTGTAGGCTTCCGGGCGGTTGCCGCGGCCGATCATATAGACGTCGCGCGTCCCCCGGCTGACAATTAATCCGACCGTTGCGCCCTTTTGCTCGATGAGCGTGTTGATGGCAATCGTGGAGCCGTGAATTAGCCGGTCAATTGATGGCGCACTGAGATTCGCCTTGCGAATACAATCGAGTATTCCCTGGACCGGGTTGTGCGGAGTCGTGAGGCTCTTGGCATGTTGAAATTTCTGCGAGTCCTCGTCAAAGGCAATTAAATCGGTAAATGTGCCTCCGATGTCGACGGCGACCCGCAGACTCATGGCCCGGCCCTTTTTACGAGAAGTCTGAAGCAAATCGACGGCGCCAGGATCCGACTACTGGACCCAGCGCACATCGACTTCCGATAGTACGGCAGCCGCGACTGCAAGCGGGATAGCGACGCTGAACATCGAGAGAATCTTTTGGTCCGCTCGTGCCTTAAACCCGTTCAGAGCTGAGTAGCCACTCGCGCGGCTCTGATAATGAAGCAGTTTAGTCCCAGCGACGGCTGCAGCTCGTTAGAAAATCAGCTTCAGACCCATCTGAATTTCGCGATTGCCGCCGGAGCCGAGAACCGGATTGCCTGCTGCTTGGTCGGGCGTGGCGCAGCCGCAGCCGAACTGGGTTGGAGACGACGGATCATCGAAGGCCCCGGCGCCAATGCCGTTCGAGCTGCCGTATGGGTTCATGAAGTTCGGATGGTTCAAGATGTTGAAGAACTCAGCGCGAAACTGAGCGGTGAGCCGTTCCTTGATGACCCATTTCTTGGTGATGGAGACGTCCAGATTGCGCAGGCCGGAGTCGCGAAATACGTTGCGTCCAAGAGTGCCAAAGGTGCCCGTCGCCGGCGGCACCATCACCGAATTGCCGCGCGAATAACATCCCGCGGTATTGAGATTGCCCAACGCCGAACCGCTTCCCGGTGGGCTGTTCGGGTCTACGCCCTGATCGATCTGGTTGGCCCTTGCCAGGCAGTTCGCACCGATGGTGTTGGCTTGCGCGGCGGAAAGTGGGACGTTCACGGTCCCACCGAGTATGTAGTAGCTACAGTTGACCGCCCCCGGATTGAAACTCGTCGAATTGTTCGCGTTAAATTGACCAGAGCAGTAGGGAATTGTGTTTTGGTTGGATTGGAAATCCGATGGATTGCCAAAAAAGTCCCAGCGATCCGCAAGCTCACCGGTAGTGCTGAAGTTGTCCACAGTGTCGTTCGCAAGCCACGGCTGGCTAGTCTGCACTGTCGCGATTGCATTCACTTCCCAACCCCTTAGCAGCTGCAGCGGCGCATTAAAGCCTGGAATCGCGTAGGTGAATGAAAACGTGAGCCGGTGACGAATATCGTAGTCGCTGCTGGCGTACTCCCGGTGAGGATGTGTGCTGTCTTGCGGCACGAACTGGCCGGTATTCAAGGAAGACTCGTCGAGCGCATGGGAATACGTGTAACCCAGAGTGTAGGAAACTCCGTGCCAGGCTCTCTGCGTTAATGTCGTTTGCAGTCCGTTGTAGTTCGACACATCGTCGTTGGAGAGGAAATTGATAAAGGAAAGGTACGGAAACTCGGCGCTGTATGGGCCGGGGTTCGGGTTAGGACTCCCCGGCACCGGTACCGGCTGGTTGATGTCTCGCAGGCCGGGCAGGCGCGAGCCGTGATTGCCGACGTAATCAACGTCGAGCGCGAGGTTGGACGTAAAGGAGTGCTGGATTCCTAAGTTCCAACTGGCCACGTACGGCGTGCTGAAGTTTCGCTGTACTCCGGTGGCGTAACATGGCGAAGATAGCGTCCCTGGCACCGGCGCGTTTGGTATCACGGAACCATCTCCACAGGTTGCGCCCGTCGTTGTCCCAGAAAATATCGGTTGATTCGGACCATTGTTCTGCCAGTTGATCGCGAGGGGCGTGCCGGCGCCGCCCGGAATTGCTGAAGTGGCGACGTTGATCGTACCTGACCCTGGGGTTTCCACGCCGTTAATTACAATCGCAGCTCCGGTCGGCTCCGTAGTTAAACCCCCGTTGCCTCCGTTTTGCGCGTTTCCAGCTACGCGCGTAAAAGTGTAAAACGGCAGCAGCGTGTCGTAGATGATCGCGTAACCTCCGCGCAAAACCGTGGTTCCCTTGCCGAGGAAATCCCAGGCGAAGCCCAGGCGTGGTGCAAAATCTGTATGATCGGCGTTGTAAATGGAGCCAATTTGCTTGCCTACCTGCACTAAACCACCGAGAGCGGGATCGAAATTGCCAATCAAATCATTGTTGGCCGCCATCGGGCTGCTGTAGTCGTAACGCACTCCCAAGTTCAGCGTCAACTTCGAGGTAGCACGCCAGTCGTCCTGGAAGGAGGCGGCGTAGGCCCATTGAGTCAGGTGACGTTGCGGGTTGCCGACTAAAATCTGCGCGCGGGACGGCACACCGGCCAACAAATCCTCAAGAGCGGTAGACCCTGAGAAGGCCTCGCCACCTTGAAATCTGATCTGACCCTTCGCCGGGCCGGTTTGGGATAAATCAACGATATTCCTGCGAAGCTCGCCGCCGAACTTGAAGTTGTGATTACCATGCAGATAAGACACGTAATCCGCGCCCTGATAGACGACATCCGGTCCCTGATAAATCGGCCACCCCGGGCTTCCGCCCAGCGCGGTGAAGCCTGGGACTATGATCTGCGGCAACGATCCGGGGCTCGTTACTCCGGTGTAGATACCATACGTTGACGCCGGCACACTAGAATCGCCGTTGAGCGTGAACCGGTTCATCCACATCACGCCAAATCGCGCCTGGTTCACCCAGTTCGAATTGGGGATATAAGTCCAGGTGGCTCCGCCGACGATGGGCTTGTTTTGCTGCACAGATAGCCACTGCGGCTGCAGGTAGATGGAATCCTCCGCAGTCTGCGACCCCTCGCTCATGAAAAACATCCCGCTTAGCGTATTCTTGTCGTTGAAGTGATAGTCCAGCTTGGCCACACCGTTATTGGATCCGAACGTGCTTGGAAATCCCTGGGAAATTGAAGGACTCGTCGAAGCATTCGCCCCATACAAGCCGCCCGCGCACGAGACTGCTGGCGTTATCGTACAGCCCGTTAGCTTCAAACTGAGCGCCGAGGGTTGCACTCCCATCGCCATGAGAGCGCTAATGGCGTCCGGCAGGCTGTGCTTTGGGTCTGGCGCGCTCTGTGGAATCGTCTCGGGCACCGAAGCCTGGTATGAATTTCCTACCGTATAGTGCTGCGCCTCATAGCCCAGGAAATAGAAAAATTTATCGCGTTTGATCGGGCCACCCACGGTGGCGCCATATTGTTGCAGTGCGATGGACCGCTGCGGCTCTCCGACGAAATTGAAATAATTGCGCGCGTCCCACGCGCTGTCGCGCCCGAACGCGTAGGCCGTGCCATGAACGGAGTTCGTGCCCGACCGCAGGCCGACGTTGACGACCGCGCCGGGTTTGCCGCCGAACTCTGCTGCGGGATTCTCCTGAACGGTCAGCTCCTGAATGCCGTCAATTGGCAGAATTGTCGCGGCGTCACCAGCGATTCCAGGACCATTTATGATTGTCAGGCCGGTGAACGGATTGTCGTTGGTTAACCCATCCACGATATATTGGTTGTCTTCCACGCGTATGCCGTTGGTGCTCTGCGTCCAGCCCCCGCCCCCGGCATAGAACGTCATGCCAGGCCGCAGGACCAGAAGATTTTGGTAGTTCCGTCCGTTCAGCGGCAGGTCGTTGATGGTTTCGTTGCTGAGAGTGCCTCCGAGGGTGGCATTGTTGGCCTCGACCAGCGGAATTTCGGCGGTCACTACGACCTTTTGGTTTTGTTCGCCGGGCAGCAGCGTGAGATCAACCCGTAAATCGTTGCCTACCTGCAGAAGGATCCCGGACCGCTCGACGGTCTGAAATCCCCTTTGTTCCGCGCGTATCGTATAAGTTCCGGGTAGCAGGTTCGGAGCTGCGTATTGCCCCGTGCCGTCCGAAGTGAGGGTGCGCGTGACGCCCCGCTCGACGTCAGTAACCGTTACGGTAGCGGCTGCAATTGCACCCCCGCTCGCGTCAGTGATGGTCCCCAGAATGCGCCCCGTATTACCTTGCGCACGGACTACGGTGCAAAAAAAAATCAAGATTACGCCAAAAATGAGCAACCGGAACGCAAACGCCAGCCGGTTGCTTACTGGTTTCGGTATCAGCGAATTCTTTAAGCTCATATCCATCCGCCTCCGGCAAAAAATCAAAACTGCGAGGAACCCGGTGACCGTGGCACGCAACCGCGCATAAGCCTCGCCGTCCTCAACACGCGCGCAAACCCACTGTGCACACGCGAGAGAACACGTCGTAAGGGGTTTGAGTTTCGCGTACTCGGCGCGACCCAATCTGCAATCGGCTGACTCGATTCACCGGCAGGAGATAGAAGGGGACATTTTTGACTGTGCTGCGAGGGAGGGTGACGAATACCTGAGGGTTGCGATAAGGCCGATTGTCAGGGCATGCCAGGCTCAAGCTGCCATTCCTTTGCATGATCACATCCGGAAGAAAAACAATCGAAATATGAACATGTACGATTAAGGACGTGTTCAGTGTAAACCGATTCAATCGGTTGTCAAGCGCGTGTAACAAAAATGTCAAAGCGCATTCTTTCAGACGGCCGGACTCGCAACTCCGTTGCCCTTCGTGGCTAGCGTGGGAGACGTTCGCGGCGCACGCGCGTATCCAATACCAAATTCACGGACTCGAACAGAGGATGGTTAGCTGAGGTCCATTCCGATGAGACGCTCTATATTGCGTCGAAAAATGGCATCGCAAATCGCGCTCTCCCCGTCGAGATCTGCGACCGCGTCGCGGGTTTCGGCGATGGGCCCGAAAGGGGCATCGGACGCAAATACAACGTGCTCATAACCGAAGAAATCAAGGCCACAACGTAATCCGCGCGACGCTCCAAACAACGCCGTGTCCGCGTAAAATCTGTGGAAGTAATCGATAAGAGGCCATTTCAAGCGAGACAGAGCCCGGGCGTCGCCTTCATCCCCGGAACGACTTCCTAATCGCGACATTCCGTTTTCGATGCGTTTATCGCAGAACGGAATCATGCCCCCGAAATGATGAGCGATAATTTTGAGCTTGGGATGGCGGTCGAACACTCCCGATAGCGCGAGGCGCGACATTGCCATCGTCGTCTCGTAGGGCCACCCGAAACACCACCACAGCTCGAATCGCGAGCGCTCTTCGCTGCTATAGTCGGCGTGCGAAGGAGTGCGAGCGGGATGCAGCCAAATCGGAAGATCAAACTCCGCCATGGCGGCAAAAATTGATGCAAATTGCGGCTCGTCCAGCGGGTGTCCATTGACATTCGTGAAGATTTGGACGCCGCGGGCACCCAGGTTGCCGACGGCACACCTGAGTTCATCCAAAGTGTCATCCGCGTCGTGCATCGGAAGGCTGGCTACGAAAGCCGGAAAACGATCTGGGTGGCGGTCAACCAACCGGGCCATCGCATCGTTCGCAATGCGCGCGATCCGCGGAGCCTCTCCGGGACCGGCCAGCGTCTCGATGGGTGGATTCGACAGCGAAATGATTTGTCTGTAATTTCCGACCGCGTCCATGGCGCGAAATCGTTCGTTGAGGTCATGCAGCCCGAGGACTGACGTCATGTGTCGCATCAAGCCAATTCGCGGACCGAGACCTTCGATTTCCCGCAGCACTTCCAATGGAAGTATGTGTGTGTACGCGTCAATCAGCATTAGAGCGCAATCCGATTCGAGCTCGCGATTCCCAATCTACGGTATTGAATCTCGATCATCTCGAATCACCGGCCCTTTCGAAACTTCGCGAGCTGAGGGTCAACCAGCCTTCTCTGAATCGCGACCGGTCGCATATCTATAGCCACGCTGTAAGATCGCAACCCTCGCTGACGGTCCCAGCCAATCAATTACTTTGCTCGACCCGAGCAATATGACTTGCGAACGAGATTGAGTGTGAGAAGGAAGCATCTTGAATCTTGACACATTCAGAAACTCGCATCAAACTGTACATGTTCAGTTTTTCGTCGGCCATTATAATGCGTCGATCCCTCTTAGCACCAATCGTAGCGAGAATGAATAAAGACAATCAAGGCGACCGCGTTGCCGAGACGACTCCCGGGGCTCTTGATACCGAACGAGGAGAAGCCGTTTGAAGGCGGCCTACGTCTGTGAAGGCGTGCGAACGCCTATCGGCAAATACGGAGGAGCGCTTGCCCGGGTGCGCACCGACGATCTCGCCGCGCATCCCTTGCGGGCACTTCGTCAGCGATTCGAACGCAGCGATTGGGAACTTGTCGATGAGGTGATTCTCGGCTGTGTCAACCAAGCGGGTGAAGACAATCGTAACATCGCGAGGATGGCATCCTTACTTTCAGGTTTTCCGTGCTCGGTGCCCGCCGTGACGGTGAATCGGCTCTGCGGCTCCGGGATGGAAGCGGTGGGCATCGCGGCGAGAGCCGTTGCAGCGGGAGAAATCTCACTGGCAGTTGCCGGAGGCGTGGAGAGCATGAGCCGCGCGCCTTTTGTCATTCCCAAGGCCGCGGCGGCCTACTCGCGAAACGTCGAAATGTACGACTCGACGATCGGTTGGCGCTTTGTGAATCCGGCCATGGAGCAGAAATACGGTGTTGCATCCATGCCCGAAACCGCCGAAAACGTGGCGCGCGCTTATCAGATCGATCGCCGTTCGCAGGATTGTTTCGCGTTGCGTTCGCAACAGAAGGCCGCTGCAGCACGCAAGGCAGGAATTTTTGCGGAAGAAATTGTGCCGATCCCGGTAACCGGTCCCAAGGGCGTTGCAACTTTGGTGAGCGAGGATGAGCCCATCCGTCCAGACGTTACGATGGAGGGATTGTCCAAGCTGCCCACTCCCTTTCTTGAGAACGGAACGGTCACTGCCGGAAACGCTTCGGGGCTGAATGATGGAGCCTGCGCATTGTTCGTCGCTTCCGAGGACGGGGCCGCGCGGTTTGGATTGCGGCCATTGGCGAGGATCGTGGGTACGGCGACAGCGGGAGTAGAGCCTGCGCTGATGGGAGTTGGTCCTATTTACGCGGTGGAAAAGCTCTTGGCTCGCCTGAACGTGTCGCTCGGCGATATCGGTTTGATGGAGACGAACGAGGCCTTTGCTGCCCAAACGCTAGCTGTGATCCGCGCCCTGGGTTTGCCGGATGAGAGCGAGATCGTGAATCCCAACGGAGGCGCGATTGCGTTGGGACACCCACTCGGTATGAGCGGTGCGCGACTGGTGCTGACGGCGTCCCGCCAAATGCAGCGGATGAACACGCGCTATGCGATGGTTTCCATGTGCATCGGAGTTGGTCAAGGCATCGCAATGCTTCTGGAACGGATCTGACTCAATACGGAGCGTTTCGAGCCGCTCAGGCGAAGAGACACGCAGCGGAGAGGAAAAGCGTGATGGCACGACGCAAAGACAAAGCAGTGGATCGCCGCACCTTTCTCAAAAGCGCGGCGGTTGGCGCAGCAGCGGCCGCGGTCTCGCCGGCTATCGCCCGAGCCGCTCGCGAGCCGAGTCGTGGCAGCGGTCCCCCGCCCATGTCGCAAGATGCGGAGGTGAACCCGCCAGCAAAGCTTGACGTTCTGACCGAAGATCGGTCCGGCTCGGACTTTATGGTGGACGTCCTCAAGTCATTGGATCTCGACTATATCTGTTCGAACCCGGGCTCCAGTATTCGAGGACTTCACGAATCAGTCATCAACTATGGGGGAAACCGGAAGCCAGAGTTCATTACTTGCCTTCATGAGGAATCGTCCGTGGGAATGGCCCACGGTTACGCAAAAATCGAAGGCAAGCCAATTGCAGTGATGGCGCACGGAACCGTCGGTTTGCAACATGCGTCCATGGCGATCTATAACGCGTTCTGCGACCGCGTGCCGGTTTACCTAATCGTCGGAAATAATCTGGAAGCAGCGAAACGAAAGCCTGGCGTCGAATGGGACCACAGCGTGCAAGACGCCGCGGCGATGGTTCGCGATTACGTGAAGTGGGACGATCAACCCATTTCTTTGACCGACTTCGCGGATTCGGCGGCGCGGGCTTACAAGATCGCAATGACTCCGCCGTTGATGCCGGTGCTGTTGGTAGCCGATGCCGAGCTGCAAGAGAATCCGATTGTGAAGGACGCGGAGTTGCGCGTAGCCAAGGTAGCCCTGCCATCCGCGCCGCAAGGCGATTCAGCGGCGGTGGCAGAGGTGGCTCGGTTGCTGGTTGCCGCGGAAAAACCTGTGATTATCTCGGACCGCGTAGCGCGCACACCAGCCGCGATGGGCCTACTCGTCGAACTGGCTGAAGCATTGCAGGCTCCCGTCATTGATCAAGCTGCCCGGCTAAACTTCCCGACGCGCCACCCGCTGAATCAAACTGAGCGTGGGCGTTCGTTCATCGCCGAGGCGGACGTAATACTTGGCCTGGAGGTGATTGATTTCTACGGTACGGTTCATTCCTTCCGCGATCAAATTTACCGAACCTCCGCCCCGACTACGCGATCAAACGTAAAATTGATTTCCATCAGCAGCGGCGACCTTTACACCAAAAGCAACTACCAAGATTTCCAGCGATACCAAGAAATTGACCTGGCGATCGCCGCCGACGCTGAAGCAACCTTGCCTTCGCTCACCGAGCAAATCAAGCGCCTCAGCGACGATAACCGCAAGACGATTTTCCGTGATCGGGGCGCCAAGCTGGCGAGCGCTCACCAGTCGGGCCTGAAGGCCGCCCGCACCGCGGCTACATACGCATGGGACGCGAGCCCCATCAGCACGGCGCGACTCTCGCAAGAAATTTGGGCACAAGTCAAGCATTACGATTGGTCGCTGGTTTCGGCCGTTCAGTTCTTAAGCAATTGGCCGCTCCGGCTCTGGAATTTCGATAAACCTTACCAGTTCATCGGCGCGGCCGGGGGATTCGGTATCGGCTATGGAGCGCCGGCCGCCGCGGGCGCGGCGCTTGCAAATCGAAAGTATGGACGCTTATCGGTGAATATCCAAGGTGATGGCGACTTGATGTACGCCCCCGGCATTCTGTGGACGAGTGCGCGTTACCACATCCCGGTCTTGAACATCATGCACAACAACCGCGCCTATCATCAGGAAGTTATGCAGATACAAATTATGGCGAACCGGCACAATCGCGGCATTGATCGCGCGGGTATCGGCACCACGATGACGGATCCCAACATCGATTTCAAAAAGCTTGCCGAGAGCATGGGTATGTACGCGGAGGGACCCATTTCAGATCCAAAAGAACTTGGACCGGCGTTACAGCGAGCGATTGCCGTCGTCAATCGAGGCGAACCAGCGCTCATTGATGTTCTTACTCAGCCGCGGTGAGGAGGAAATTGTGGGCAAGTGCGGTGCGCGTTCAGGTCCTGTCAATTTTCTGAAGTGCGTCTTCTTCGCTACTCTGCTGCTTCTCGTGATTGCGTCGTGGTCGTCTGCTTTTATCGCTCCGGCTCAAACGACCCGGCCTGCTCCCAAAACGGCAAGCACGGCCAGTTCCAAGTCCCAGGACGGAAAAGAAATTTTTGAGACCCATCGTTGCGCGGAATGTCACGGCAACGAGGGCCAAGGTTTGGCAGACACAGGAGCCCCGCGAATCAGGCCTCCCCCCGTCGCATTGGCCGAGTTCATCAAGTTGGTACGCGATCCGACAGGTAAGATGCCACCCTTTTCAGCAGAATCGGTTTCCGATGCTGATCTGGCGCAGGTGTACGCCTACTTGCAATCGCTTCCACCCGGAGCTGCCCAGCAAAACACGCCACCCGCCGGGAATGTCGCCAACGGGGCGCTGCTTTTTGCGCGCGACGGCTGCTACGAATGTCACGGCCGCGAAGGACAGGGAGCGCGGCATACGTCTGCTCCGCGAATCGGGCCGCCGTCAATCCTGTTTCCGGAGTTTCTACGATACATTCGGCATCCTGCTGGATCGATGCCGCCGTACACGGATAAAGTGATTTCAGATGCGGAGCTCGCCGACATCTACGCGTTCCTGAAGTCGCTGCCCACGCCTCCGCCGGCGGACAGCATACCGCTTCTCAATCAATGAACGGCGCAAGTCCGCGAGGAGAGAATCAGTGAGACACGACCGATCGAACGGCGAGAGCACTGACCTGGGACTGAGCATGGCAGACGCGATTCGGCGAACGAACACGCCCAGTCGGCGCGAAGTCCTCAAGGTGCTCTCTGTGGCCGCAGCGGGAGTTGCCCTCTCGGCAAAAAACATCAACGCGGCTTCAATCTTTCAATCTGTCCCAGCGAAAACGGGCCGAATTGACGTTCATAACCACATGCTGCCCCCGTTTTATCAAAAGATCCGAAGAGCCGAAGCGCCTGGAATGAGCAACTCTCGTTCCCCTGCGATGCGGGATTGGACGCCCGCGCTCGCTGTTGAAGCGATGGACAAAAATGGAATCGCAACCGCCATGACGTCGTTGGCGGTGGGTGGCGTCTCGTTCAATGGCCCTGGCGCCCGCGCTTTGGCGCGAGACGGTAATGAATACGGCGCGCGGATGGTGAGCGACTACCCGGGCCGCTTTGGATTATTCGCGGCTCTGCCTCTTCCCGATCAGGACGCGAGCCTCCAGGAACTGGCCTATGCCTTTGATACGCTAAAAGCAGACGGCATCGCGCTCCTAACCGACTACGGCGATAAATGGCCCGGGGATCCAATCTACGCGCCGGTTTTTGAAGAGTTAAATCGCCGAAAAGCTGTCGTCTTCGTGCACCCGACGGTGCCGACGTGCTGCGCTAGCCTCGTTCCAGGCGTCACGCCATCCCTGACCGAATACCTTTTCGATACGGCGCGCGCCATCACCAGCTTTCTCGTGAATGGGACGTTTACTCGTTTCCCGGATGTCCGGTTCATCTTCTGCCATTCCGGCGGGACCGCTCCCGTGCTTGCCAACCGAATCAATACGCTGCTTCCCAAGGAAATCTCGGAAAAGTTGCCGGACGGCGTGCTTGGCGAATTCAAAAAGCTCTACTACGACGTTGCCAACGCAACCAGCCCTTCGCCTCTGGCGGCGCTTACCGATCTCGTCCCCTCATCGCAAATCTTGTTCGGCACCGATTTTCCGTTTGTGGCGATTGAAACTACGACCGGGCCGCTTGAATCTGCAGCGCTACCCGCCAGCGAGATGGAAGCGATTAATCGCGGCAATGCGGAGCGGCTCTTTCCGCGGCTGAGAAAGTCTTGAGAAGGAGTGCAGCGGAGCCGGCTTACAAGAACCTCTGCCGTTCTGCGAGTACGCCCTGCGTCAGGCGAGCAGCTTATCGGGCGTAATCGGGAGATGACGTACGCGCTTGCCAGTAGCGTGAAAAACCGCATTCGCGATAGCAGCGCCGGTTCCCGTAATTCCGATCTCGCCGATCCCGCGCGCACCTGCCGGGTCCACGTTCATATCCGGGACATCAATCGCCGAAACATCAATCTCGCCCACGTCCGCGTTCGTGGGCACGTGATATTCAGCCAGATTCGCGTTGGCGATTCTGCCACTACTCCAATCCACGTAAGTCTCTTCGTGCAAGGCGAGGCCAATTCCCCACACGATTCCGCCGATGAACTGGCTCTGAGCAAGTTTCTGATTCACGATCTTTCCCACGTCGAAGACGGCCACCACCCGCCGCACACGTGGCATGCCGATGAGCGGATCAACAGAAACTTCGGCAAACACTGCGCCGAACGAATGCGCGGCAAATTTCTCTTGCATATCCGGATCAGGTTGTACTTTGGCCACGGCTTCGAGCGGCTGATTGCCGTGACGCACCAGCAAATCCGTAAAGCTCTCGGATTTTTGCGGCGAGGCTTTCGGGAAGATTTTGCCGCTGTCAAACTCGACTTCGCCTATTGCCAAACCGTGCACGGAGGAGTTCGGGTCGGAAACAGCCAAAGCCAGCAATTTCTGTTTTGCCTGAGCCGCGGCGGCTTCCACTGCAGGCATGACGCTGGCTGTGCTCATGGAGCCCGCCGAGATCGGTGCTTGGGGCAGCTTCGTGTCGCCAAGCTGCGCATCAATTAAATTAGCCGGTAAGCCCAGCGCCGCCGCGGCAACTTCCGTAAGCACGGTGTACATCCCATTCCCGATCTCCTGCGTACCGGACGCGACCAGCACCCGCCCATCGGGCTCGAAACGGATCAACGCACCCGCCGGCTGGCGGCGAGCCGGATAGGTCTCCGTCGCCATCCCCCAACCGATCAGTTCTTGCCCGTCGCGCATGGACCCAGGCTCGTGCGATCGTTTCGACCAGCCGAAGCGCTCCGCAGCGCGTGTGTAACATTCGCGAAGGTGTTTTCCAGTGAATGGCAACTTGCTGTGGGGATCCATTTCCGTGTAGTTGATCAGGCGGAGTTCCACCGGATCCATGCCGAGCTTATAGGCCAGTTCGTCCATCCCTACTTCCAACGCGTAGGTGCCGGTCGCCACTCCAGGCGCTCGCATATAAGTTGGTGTGCCCAGGTTGAGCTGAACCAAGCGGTGAATCGTGGATATATTGTCGCACGCGTACATCACTCGCGTGGCGAAAGCAGACGATTCTAAATAATTTTCAATCACCGATGTATTGGCGTGCACGACGTGGCGAATGGCAGTCAGTTTTCCCTCGCGGGTTGCTCCGATCGTCAACTGTTGGTGCGTCATCGGACGCGCACCCACCGGCCCGAACATTTGCGGGCGTTCCAGCACCAGCTTCACGGGCCGGTTGGTTTGTCGCGCAGCTAGGGCCGTCAGCACCACGTGCGACCAACCCGGCCCTTTGCATCCGAATCCACCGCCGACAAAGAGGGAGATGACGCGGACATTTTCCGGAGGAATAGCAAACGTTTTCGCCAGTTGGCTTTTGCGTCCAGAAATATTCTGCGCCGAATCATGGACGGTCAATCGGTCGCCGTTCCATTCCGCGATCGTGGCGTGGGGTTCCATGGGATTGTGGTGCTGTATCGGCGTGGTGTAGAGCTCGTCAATGGTGACGGCCGCTTGACTCAAACCTTCATCCACGTTGCCCCAAGTGACGTCTCCCGGTTCGTTGCTGTGTTCGCCGGTGTAGGATGTGGCAAAACCTGCCATGAAATCGAGCTTCGGAGGCGCTTCTTCATACGTGACGCGCACCAGGGACGCAGCGTATGTCGCCTGTTGCAACGTTTCCGCAATCACGAGGCCAATGGGTTGATTGTTGTAATGCACGTCGCTGTCCTGCAGGATCGAAAGCCGCGATTCCGGCGCGGGGAGTTTAATGGAATTTGCAGGTGTGATGACTGCGACTACGCCTGGCGCGCGCTCGGCTCGCGAGGTGTCCATCTTTGCGATTCGCCCACTCGCGATCGTGCTTTGCAGCATTACGGCGTGCGCAAGATTCGGAATCTGGAATTCGGCGGTGAACCGCGCCGCTCCTGTTACTTTCAGTTTGCCGTCTACACGCAGGAGCGGATCGCCGACTCGGATGTTCACGTGAGGCCCCCCGCCGAGCTCAAAGCGCGAATGATGCTTCGCTTCGCCAATTCGACTTTGAACGCGTTCTGCGAATAGGGGCGCGCGCCAGTCAGAGCTTGATTTGCGGCTGCTTCGAACACTTCGACGCTCATCTCAGCGCCGACAAGAGTTTTCTCCGCGTCCACCGATCGCCACGGCTTGTGAGCCACGCCGCCAATCGCGATCCGCGCGCTCCTGATTCGTTTGCCATCTAATTCGAGTGCTGCTGCGACCGAAACCAGCGCGAACGCATAACTCGCACGATCGCGCACTTTCAGATAGTGCGAGTGGCTGGCATAGCTAGATTTGGGTAGATCGATTGAAAGGATTAGCTCGCCCGGTTTCAGGTTCGTGTCCAGCTGCGGGGTCGTCCCGGGCAGGCGGTGGAATTCAGCGATAGGTATCGTTCGCTCGCCTTTCGTGCCGCGCACCCGAATTTGCGCTTCCAGCGCCGCGAGCGCCACTGACATATCCGAAGGATTCGTAGCGATACATTGATCGCTCGCGCCGAGAATCGCATGGATGCGGTTCAAACCCTCCCGCGCGCCGCATCCGCTGCCGGGAATTCGCTTATTGCACCGGGAGAAAGCAACATCCATGAAGTAGTAGCAACGCGTGCGCTGCAATAAATTCCCGCCGTTCGTCGCCAGATTTCTCAGTTGCGGAGAGGCGCCAGCGAGCAGCGCCTGCGCGAGCAGCGGATAGCTCTTGCGTACGAGCGGATGATTCGCGGTGTCACTGTTGCGTGCGAGCGCGCCCAAGCGGAGACCTCCATCCGGCAGCGGCCGGATTTCGGCAAGCGATGACAGACGATTGATATCGATCAGCCGCGTTGGCTGTTCGATGCCGTTCTTCATGAGGTCGATCAGATTGGTGCCGCCCGCGAGGAATCGTGAGCCCTCCCCATGCGCGACGGCTTCCACCGCGGCATCTTCTTGTTCCACGCGCTGGTATGCGAAGGGGTTCACGTAATGTCCGCGAGAAAACGTCGCTTGCTCTCAGGATTTTTCATAAATACTTTGAATTGCCTGAACGATGCCCGGATACGCGCCACAGCGGCAGATATTTCCGCTCATGCGCTCGCGAATTTCCGCAGCGCTCAGACGTGGCGAGTCCATGCTTGCTATATCGCTCGCCACATAACTCGCGGCCCCATTTTTCGCTTCATTCATCATGGCAACCGCCGAACAGATTTGGCCCGGAGTGCAGTAGCCGCACTGGAATCCATCGTGCTCCAAGAACGCAGTTTGCAACGGATGAAGGTCGTCGCCGTGTGACAGCCCTTCAATGGTGGTTATTTGGTCGCCATCATGGACGACCGCCAGAGAGAGGCAGCTATTGATACGACGTCCATTCACCAGCACGGTGCAGGCGCCGCATTGGCCATGATTACAGCCCAGCTTCGTCCCGGCCATCGCCAGATTTTCACGCAACAAATCGAGTAGGGTGAGGCGCGGGTCGAGTGACAGTTCGTGGGTCACGCCATTGATTTGCAATTTCACCGGAACCAAGTTCTCAGCCACAATATCGCCGGAGCGGGCCGCTAGCGGCGCGGTGTGTGCGAGAAATGGAAAGCCTACCGCGGCGGCTCCGGTCATTGCCCCCACCGTGATCACAAACTCGCGGCGCGTGACTTGGCCATCGGCGGCTTCCTTCGCAACAGGGTCAATCGCGGTGGGCTCCGCGGGGAGACGGACGCTCGTTTCGTCGTCAGTGTTTTCGGGTCGATGACTCATAAACGATTTCCGGTAATACTACTGCCGCCGCGCAGTTTCCCAATTCACCGCACTGAGGAACGAGAGTTTGAGAGCACTCCCTCGCCCCTGGCAACTGCTAATCCATCGAAAGCCGCAGCACGTGGCTCGCGCGACGACATCATTCGGTTCAGCAATTGCATTTGATGACGAACTCCCGTTCGCGCCCAGCGAGCGAGTCTCCTTGGAGTCGGTGCGCGGCGTGATGTGCCAGCACCGTCGTGATTCCGCCTCCGCGGTATAGGTCGTAAATTTCATTTTCCCAGGTGCGATTGCCATCTTCCGCCCACTGAAACGGCAAGGTTTTTATCTTCCAGCTTTCCTTCTCGAACAAAGGCGCAGATTCCAGCGCCGCACGGAGGATCTCCCGCTGCTGGGCGGGTTGATGCGGCCTTCCGGCTGGACAACCTAGCGGAAAGTCGAGGAAACATGCGCGCGGCGGCTTAAAGTTCTCCGTTGCCTCCCGCAGAACGGACATGCTCAGCGTCGGAAGCCCTCGTGCCTCTAGTCCCCGAGCGATCAGTCCGACGGACTGATGGCAAGCGGGTCAAAAAGGAAACAGCAGGACCAGATCCACCCCCTGCGAATCATAAATTTGCTTCACGGCTGGCACGGTTTGTTCGAGCAACTCCGTAAAGCGGTGGATCGAGCCGACGATGGAGACCGCAGTGTGCGCCAGACTTCCAATCACGCCTCCTGCCTCAAGCTCCTTCATCCGATCGAGGGGATAGGCAACGTTCAAGTCGTCCTCGGCCCATTTGCGTACCGCGGTCTTGTGGGAGATGACCAATCGTGAAAGCGCGATATCGCGATGCAATAGCCGAAACGAAATGTCTTCCGTCTCACCCAAGGCCGGATCTTCCGGCAATTGAGCGCCGCAACTGACGAACAATCCAATCCTGGATTCCGAAATACGTTTTCGCAAGGGCGTCAGCGTGGGCGGATCAAAAACGGGTCCCGGCTCAGGATCTTTGCCGGTGAGGTCGACAAGAAGCTTTTTCATGCTGAAAGGCATGCGCGCCCCCGGAAAAGGCAACGTGAACCATCTAGCAGCGAACCGCCGGCGAGCCCGGACCATTCGATTCGTGAATGCGCCGATCAAATTATGAACATGTACGCTTTTAGACAGCGCCAGTGTACACTCACGGGCGGGCCTGTCAAGGATAGCTCCAAGGTGGCATTGGTATCCTGGCGAAGGGCTGAACAGTGGAAGCGAATTTCTTGCGGAGGGCAAGAATGAACCTGTTGCGCAAGACTTCCGGAATCTTGACGACCGCGATCGTAGCCGCGAGCTCACTTTGGACTTTCAGCCTGATCACTCGCGCTGCCAACCCGCATCCTGGTTCAATTTATCATCTCATAAAGAAAGTCAAACTCGGGGGCCAAGGTTTTTACGACTACTTTGGAATTGATGTGCCGGCGCGGCACGTGTTCGTCACCAACAACAACCGCATTGTCGTGATTGACGCCGACACTGGCGATATCGCCGGTGAAATCACCGATCCGAAAATAAACGGCGTGCACGGTGTAGCTGTCGCCAACGACGTTGGACGCGGCTTTACCAGCAACGGAATCACGAACACTGTGACCATCTTCGATCTGCAATCTCTGAAGCCGATCGGCTCCGCTATGACGGGTAAACATCCGGACGCAATCATTTACGATCCATCATCCCGGCTGGTATTCGTGTTTGATGGCGAGAGCAACGATGCCACGGCAATTGTAGCTGCTACTGGAAGCCTCGCCGGGACGATTCCGCTGAACGGAAAACCGGAATTCGCCGCGAGCGATGATGCCGGACATGTGTTCGTGAATTTGGAAGACAAGAACGAAGTAGCTGTAATCGACTCGCACGCTTTGAAAGTCACAAGCCGTTGGAGCACGTCTCCTGGCGATGAGCCCTCGGGAATGGCCATCGATGTAAGAAATTCGCGCTTGTTCGTAGGATGCCACAACAAGATGATTGTTGTGATGGACACGAAGACTGGTAAGGTCGTCGCGACTCCGCCCATCGGAGGACATGTGGATGCCAATCGCTTCGATCCCGGCACAGAGTTAGTCTTTAGCTCGAACGGGGAAGGCACGCTTACCGTCATTCACGAGGATTCGGCGGATAAATACACGGTTCTGGACAACGTCACCACGGAAGTGGGCGCCCGCACAATGGAAGTTGACCCTAAGACGCACAACGTTTTTCTGGTGACTGCGGACCTCACTCCCACGCCGCCCACGCCCGCGAATCCCCATCCTCATCCGACGGTTGTGCCGGATACGATGCGGCTGCTGATCTACGCGCAGTAGTGGAGAGTATGGGTGTCGAACGATCCAGTCGTCAAAGAACGCACGAGCCTCTCGCCGCGTTTCCACGCAGCACCGCGGCGCACTATGAGTCACAATCTCGAACTTGTTCAGCATCTAAGCGCTAGCCAAGTGGAGGCGCGAGAATGAACCACGAAGCGGGGACTCCCTCGCCTGCATTGGTGAACGTCGCGGAGCTGATTGATGAGCAACCGCTCGGCCGCTTCCAGATCTGGGTCCTCTTGCTTTGTGCTGCGGCAATGTTCGTTGATGGTTTCGACACCCAAGCGATCGGGTATGTGGCGCCGAGCTTGAGCGCAGCTCTTGCCATAAAGCCTGGTGCTCTCGGTTTGGTTTTCGCTGCCGGAGGTCTTGGCGCCATCCTTGGTACGCTGGCATTTGCCCCTGTCGCCGATCGGGTGGGACGCAAGCCGGTCATCGTTGGATGCGTACTGTTCTTCGCAATTTGCAGTCTCGCGACCTCTTTCGCCAACACGGTCGATCAACTGCTGTGGATCAGGTTCATCACGGGCCTTGGACTGGGAGGCGTAGTGCCAAATGCGTTGGCGCTCACCGCCGACTTCATGCCCAAACGATTCAGAGTGACCCTGGTTCTAATGGCTTGGTTCGGCTTTTCGATTGGTTCGGGAGTCGCCGGTCCAGTCACCGCTCATCTTTTGGGTGGGCATACATGGCGATCCGTATTTGTGTTTGGAGGACTGCTGCCCTTGCTTCTTGCTCCGCTTTTGTTGTGGAGCTTGCCGGAATCCCTGCAAGGTCTCTCGCAAAGAGGCAGCCACGAAAACCAGATCGGCGCGACGCTTCGTAAAATTAATCCACGCATGGCTATTTCAGAATCCGCCGGTTTCGTGAGCGAAAAGAAGGATAAAGGTTTCCCGGTGGCGCTGCTTTTTCGGGAAGGTAGAAATTGGGTGACCGTCCCGCTTTGGATTATGTTCTTTATGTCGCTCTTAGAGCTATTTTTCCTAAGCAGTTGGCTGCCAACCATACTTCACAGAGCGGGCATCTCCCAGCATCAAGCGATCGTCGTCGCTTCACTGTTGCATTTCGGCGGCATCGTGGGCGGGCTTACGCTCGGGGCCCTCTGCGACAAGTTCAATCCCTATTTTGTTCTGGCTATTGCGTACGTTTTTAGCGGGGCTTTCATTGCTGCCATCGGTATGTCCGGGAACGCAGCCGCGTTGGCAATGGTAGCAACATTCCTTGCGGGATTTTTTACCTTTGGCGCGCAAAATACGGCCAACGCGGTTGCGGCCACAAATTATCCCACCGCGATGCGCTCCAGCGGGATTGGCTGGGCGCTGGGCATTGGCCGAATCGGTCAGATCGTGGGACCCCTAATTGGAGGTCTGCTTCTTTCGTTGCGGTGGGGCACTCAGGGGATTCTCTACGTGATCGCGGTGCCATCGCTTGTGGCTGCCACCGCCGCATTCTTTTTGCGCGACTCCTCTCGCCACCGGAAAACCGCCGCGGAGCACGGACTCCCGTGATTTGTGTGTAAGATGAAGCCGCTCGACGCAAGTAACGAGGCTGCGATGGAAGCGAATGACAGGAAGATGTTCAGAATTTCAATACCAGAGCTCGAGCGGCGCTGGGCTTTAGTGCGCGAACATATGAACGAGCGTGGTATCGACGCTCTCATTGCGCAAAATGCCAAGGACTTTACGGGCGGCTATGTCAAGTGGTTCACCGATATTCCGGCCGGTTATCCGCGAACGGTCGTGCTTCATGCGTCCGATCACATGAGCGTTGTGGAGCACGGGCCGCGTGGCAAAAGACGGGAGCTGGACGGAAACGACTCGGATAATCCGGGCGTTGGAGAGATTTTCACGACCGCGGCATTTCCATCCGTAAATTACACCCAGACTTACGACGCGGATGTGGTCACGGCGCTCTTGCGGCGCCGAGGATATTCGCGGATAGGATTCGTTGCGGCGGACACGATGCCGCACGGATTTGTGGCTCATATCGAACGCAACTTCTCGGACAGAGGGGCAATATCAGACGAAGCCGAAGCCATTGATCGCTTTAAGGCAGTCAAAAGCCCGGAAGAGATCGCTCTCATAAAGAAGGCCGCGGAGATGCAGGATGCGGTCTTCGGCCGAGTGCTCGCGCAGATCAAACCCGGAATGCGCGATTCCAACGTGACTGCTCTCGCGCAGTATGAGGGCCAACTTCTCGGAAGCGAGCAGGGCATTTTTTTAGGCATGTCGGCGAAGATCGGCAAGCCGTCCGCGTTCGCGCAAAGACATTTTCAAGGCCGCACTATTCGCGAGGGCGATTACCTTCCTCTGCTCATCGAGAATAATGGGCCGGGCGGCTTCTACACCGAACTCGCCAGAACGATTGTTTTTGGGAAGGCTTCGCAAGAGTTAATCGAAGGGTTCGAGATCGTCAAGAGCGCCCAGGAGAACACTCTGAGCAAGATAAGACCGGGCGTGAGCTGCGCGGAGATCGCGGCGACACACGACGATTTTATGAAGCTGAGAGGCGCGCCACCGGAATCTCGTCTTTACTCACATTCCCAAGGGTATGATCTGGTGGAGCGGCCGCTGATAAGGTCGGACGAGACGATACCGTTGGCCGAGAACATGAACATGGCGGTGCACCCCGCGTATGGCACCAGTTCGATGTTCACGGTAATCTGCGATAACTATCTCGTGGAACGCGGTGGAGCGAGCAAGTGCCTTCACCACACTGCTAAGAAAATCTTTGAGCTCTGAAGCAACAACCGCGACGGTCCCGGCGCATTGTTCGGTCTTCGGGCCAGTAGATTAGAGTGGCTCACCCGCGAGCCATTTTTTCCCCCGTGCGTAGAGTGCTTCCACGGCTGGCCCTTTGACGCCCGGCCTCGGCTCTCCTTCGATTTGAAAACCGTTCACTACCTGCAGGTAGGCCAAATGGCGATAGCCCTCAGGAAACCGATCGAGCAGCTTTTGATCCAGCTTCAGGATGGCGGAAGGATCCACGGGGTCCATGCGATCTTTCTCGTAAATTGGTTGCCGGAATACAATGGCCCAGCGTCCTTCGCGTTTTTCGAAGAAATCGTAGAAGCGTCCACAGCACAGCACGTCGCACACGATGTCATGAACCGGTCCCCGCTGCGAAATTGTCATTTTGGTCTGGGCAATCGCGCGGTGTCCGGCCAGATCAATCGAACTTCCTCCCAGGAAATGTAGAATGCTCACACCGCGCTCCCAACCTTCTCGGCGTGCTCGTAGAAATTCCTCGCCTGTTCCTTGAAACCAAGTCGCGGACATGCGGCCGTCAGCATGCCATACCGTCCGGAACCGCTCCCAATCTCCGGCGTCGCTCCAGATGGCCCAGTTGTCAATCACTTCGCGGATTGCCAATTTTTCCAGAATGATCTCGCTCATCTCTATCCCCTCACAAAGCAGGCCGAAGCCGAAAGTCGAAATCAACCACATAAAATGGTGAGTTCAGCCGAAGCGCAGCGGCCTCTTCCGGCGAATCATTTCGCTCGAATTTCACGAGGATGCTGTCGCGCACTCCGAAAGCCGCATCCTCTTGGATGTACGTATCTTCGGCATTGAAAAGCTCCGTGACCACGGAGTGGAAGCCGGGAGCACTCACAATAAAGTGGAAATGAGCGGGGCGCCAGGCGTGCCGCCCGCCCGCTCGCAACAAATCGCCAACCGGACCGTCGTAGGGGACGGTATACGCGGATGGACGTATCACTCTCATTTCGTACTTTCCGTCGGCCCCCGTGAGCATCCGGCAGCGCAAGTTATCGGGACGCTGGTGGGGGTCCTGCGCGGGGTAGAGCCCGTTGGCGGCGGTTTGCCAAAAATCGAGCACCGCTCCGGCAATCGGACGGTTCTCGAGATCGAGGACGCGTCCCCGCAAAAGAACCGGATCGCCGTCATTGTCCTTGATCAAATCAGAACCTACCGGAGCCACCGGCGAAAGTTCCGCGTGAAAGGGGCCCAGTACGCTTCCCTCCGTGGCGCCCACTGACGAGTTCAACAGGTCCACGAGCGAAGAGAGGCCCAGGACATCAGAGGCGAGCACAAATTCGTTGCGATGAGAATGCGTGAATTGACTCGCGCGAGTTAAAAACTCGAGGCCCGCGCGCCATTCGTCATGGGTCAAAGACGATTCCCGCGCAAATTGATGGAGATGATTTACGAGGCCGGAAATGAGGAACTTGAATCGTTCATTCGTGGCCTGATTAAAAGACTTGATAACTGTTTCGGTGATGTTTTGCCGCGTCACGTGCGCCATGAGAATTTCCTTCTGATAGCTCGCGTTGGTTCGAAAGCGCGACGGCGCAATGAGCGCGCTTCACGTCGCACATCCTTATTATGGTGCAACGGCCGTCGAATGAATCGCAGGCAGCAGCCTTCACGCGAATCGATGAACATACTGGATTCGCGAACGCCGTTCGCGACCTGGCGGAGGCGATGGACGACCTTAGAAGATCAGTTTTAAGCCCAGCTGAATCGCCCGGTTGCTCCCGGATCCCACGACAGGATTGCCACCCGCTACGTCAGGTGTGGCGCAGCCGCAACCCAGTTGGCCCGGCACTGACGGATCGTCGAAATTCCCCGGACCGTAGCCGCTCGTTCCGCCGTATGGATTGGCAAAGCTCGGGTGATTCAGAACGTTGAAAAACTCGGCGCGAAATTGCGCGGTAAGCCGCTCGCGGAACTTCCAATTCTTCGTCACGGACATGTCGAGATCACGGAAGCCCGAATCACGAAACAGATTTCGGCCCATCGTTCCGAACGTGCCGGCCGCGGGGGGAATCATCACCGAGTGCCCTTGGGCGAAACAGCCGAAGGTCGCCAAGGATGCTGTAGTGGGGCCCGTCGTAGATCCACCATCCACAGCGGCTGCAGCCGCTGAGCATGCGTTGTAGAACGTAGTGGATTGCGCTTGGGAGAACATGAAGGTCGAGCCGTTAGCGAGCAGTTCCGTGCAGCCACCGGCCGCGCCACTCGTGCAATAAGGAATCGAGTGGTCGGTAGATTGGAAGTTCGAAGGGCTCCCGAAGAAGTCCCAGCGGTCCGTATTTTCGTTTGTGTTGCTGATATTGTCACCCGTGTCGTTGACGGTCCATGGTTGCGGGCTCTGCAGCGTCACGATTGCATTGACCTGCCAGCCTTTCAAGAGTTGCAACGGAAAATCTCGGCCAGGTAGCGCGTAGGTTAGCGCCAACGTGAAACGATGCCGCATATCATAGTCGCTGCTTGCATATTCAAGTTGCGGGCGCGTGCTGTCTTGTGGGAGGAATTGATTCTGGTTCGTTGACGAATCGTCCAGGCCGTGCGAGTACGTATAACCTGCGGTGAATGAAACACCGTGAGAAATCCGCTCCGTCGCCGTTACCTGCAAGGCGTTGTAATTTGCGCGGTACAAATTCGACATGAAGTTGATGTTTCCTAGATATGGGAACTGCGCCGAATACGGCCCCGGACTCGGCGTCGGCGTGCCGTTCAGGATCGGCTGATTGAGATCTCGGATGCCAATCAATTTGCTGCCATGATTTCCCACGTAGGCCACATCCAAGGAAAGATCATTGGTAAAGGCGTGTTGGATTCCCAGAGTCCATGTTGTTACGTACGGAGTACGAAAATTCCGGTCAATGCCTAGAATGTTGCACGGAGGAGGATCGGACCCAAGACCGTCACCGCAACTGGGCGGCGTCACAGGGAAGAGCGGCACCGTCGGACCATTATTCAGCCAATTCTGTGTTAGCAGAGAATTTGCCGAGAGCGGTCCACCAGGAAAAGTTGGGGACGACACGGTAATTGTGCCCGTACCTGGCGTGGATACCCCGTTGACTACGATAGTCGCTCCTGTGGGTATCGTCGCGAGGCCGATTGCGGTCGCGTTTTGCGTATTTTCCTGCACCAGAAGAGTTTCCATTGAGATGTTGTCATACACCACGCCAACGCCGGCTCTCAGCACCGTCTTGCTATCGCCGAAGATGTCCCATGCGAGCCCAAATCGCGGCGCGAAATTATTATGGTCGCCTTTGTACGGGCTGCTGATCTGCTGCCCCACCTGCACCAGACCGCCCAAGGCGGGATCAAAGTTGCCGAGAAGGTTGTGCTGTTCGCGAATCGGCGTCACATACTCGTAGCGTATCCCGAGGTTCAGGGTCAAGTTCTGTAGCACGCGCCAATCATCCTGGAAGAATCCGGCGTAGCCCCATTGCGTTTCGTGGCGCAACGCCGGTCCAAAACTGATTCTGCCAAGTTGCGGAGCGCCGGCCAGAAAGTCTTCAAGCGGCGTAGATCCCGGGAATGCATTTCCTCCGCTACCACTGTTGAACAGAATCTGCCCCTTGTTTCCGCGAAAGGAGCCTCCATTCGCGCTGGCGTAGCGCACCTCTCCGCCGAACTTCAATGCGTGCTTGCCGCGCAGAAGTGACACATAGTCAATCCCTTGATAAACGCTGTCAGGCCCCTGATACTTGGGCCAATTCACACCGCCACCCAAAGGCGTGAAGCCACTAATGTTGATCTGCGGCATTCCTCCCCGCATGGGATCCGTCACGCCGGTGTAGATGCCGTAAGCGCTGGCTGGTACAGCGTGGTCCACGGCATTGTTCAACTTATTGTCGTAGACGTACCCGAAGCGCGCTTCATTTACCAAGGTCGAGTTTGGAGTCCACGTCCAGTTTCCGCCTCCGGTGATCGGCTTTTGTGTCTGCGTTGATAGCCACTGCGCGCTCAGGTACGCCTGATCCGCCGCGATTTCATTATCACGTCCGTAAAAAAAAGTGCCGTTCAATGTGTGATGATCGTTGATGTGGTAGTCAATCTTTACTAGTGAACTGTCCGAGCTGTTTGTATTCGGAAAAGCCAGATTTACGCTAGAAGTGTTGGCGCTATTAACCGGAAACAAAGTCAACAAATGCAGGCTAAGCGCGCTCAGCGGAATGCCTGCAGCGGCGAGATCAGCCTTGGCATCCGGTACGCTGATGTTGCAATTACCGACACTCGTAATTGGGCAAGTGGAGCTGGTGGGCGTGGTAGGAATTGAAGCAGATGTTGGCGCAAACGAAGGCTGCGTCGTTGTAATCGTGTACCGCTGGCCTTCGTACCCGAGGAAAAAGAAGAGCTTGTCCTTGATAATCGGACCACCTCCGGTCGCGCCGAATTGTTCGAAGTCTAGCGGCTGCGTCATCGGGACGAAATAATTCAACGCATCAAACGCATCACTGCGGCCAAACGCATACGCGGTCCCATGCAAACTATTCGTTCCTGACTTCAATCCCACTGAAACCGTCACGCCAGGCTTCCAGCCGTACTCTGCTTTGGGGCTTTCGATAGTGGTGAACTCCTGGATAGCGTCGATTGGAATTACAGTGACCGCGTCGCCTACGAGTCCTGGCGCGTTAATGACGCTCAGAGCGGAGAAGGGCTCGTCATTCGTCAAACCATCCACAATATAGTTATTGGCCTCGGGTCGCAGGTCGTTGGCGCTCTGCGACCACCCGCCGCCACCGGGATAAATCATTACGCCGGGGCGAAGCGTGAGCAGATTCTGATAATCCCGGCCATTCAACGGGAGATCGTTAATCGCTTGATTGCTGAAGGACCCGCCGAGCGTGGCGCTGGTTGTATCCACCAGCGGGATTTGCTCCGTGACCACCACCGTTTCCGTTTGTTCGCCGGGCTGCAACGTGAGGTCGACGCGCAGATCCTGCCCCACTTCCAGGGTTAGACCTGAATGTTCGACGGTTCGGAAGCCTTTCGCTTCGGACTTCACGTTATACGCGCCCGGGAGCAGATTAGGGGCGGCATATTCTCCAGCGCTATCCGAGGTCAGTGCTCGCGAGATGCCGCGTTGCACGTCCGTGATTGTGACTGTTGCGCCGACGACTGCGGCGCCGCTTGAATCTCTAATTGTTCCGAGAATTCGGCCGGAATTGCCTTGCGAGTGGACCGGAGTGCTCAGTAGGAGCAAGATGCCTACAGTCGCCAGAACGCGAGGAGAATAGAGCATGCCCAATGGCGCGCTTACTTTCGATCGCATCTTCTCAGCCATTACACCACCCCCAAGTGCTGGACACGACATGCGGCGGGCCGCCCACCCATTTACAGATCGGATGGGTTCTATAGGGGACGGCTTTAGCACTACGACAGAATCAATGTCAAGACAAAACTGAACATGTTACACTTTTCCCGCTATCGCAGAAATCACAATTGCGATAACGCAAGGGTGCGGCTGGATGACTCGATTGCTCCTCCTTTTGGAAATGCCAAGAGAAATACAGCAGCAGTATTACCAGCGGCTAGCTGTCCGCTTTCCACAACTTGCGATTGACTTGGTTGACCACCACAGCAAAGTCGGGCCGCACATCTCCTCCGCAGAGATTCTCGTAACCTTTGCTCCGATGCTGACAGATGACGTCCTGCGCCAAGCCGAAAAATTGAAATGGGTTCAGGCATTGGGTACGGGAGTAGACAACCTCGTTGACCTGCCGTCGCTTCGTCCCGATGTAATAGTCACGAACATTCACGGCATACACGGAGCCGCCATGTCTGAGGCAGCCATCATGGCCATGCTCGCTCTGAGCCGTGGTTTTCCGGAAATTATAAGAAACCAGGACCGCCACTTATGGAAACGCTGGCCGGCGGGCCTGCTGGAAAGCAAGACCTTGGGGATTCTCGGTGTCGGCGCGATCAGCGAAACCCTGGCGGCCCGATGCAAAGCGCTGGGGATGAACGTGATTGGAATCAGCTCAGTCAAGCGGGACGTTGCCAACTTCGACCGAATTTACCCGCGGGACGAGCTGCTCACCGCTGTGGCCGCTGTCGACTATTTCGTGATACTTACGCCGTACTCGCCTGACACTCGCAATATCGTGAACGGGGCGATTTTTTCCGCGATGAAATCCACGGCGTATTTGATCAATCTGGCTCGAGGAGGCGTTGTTGATGAAGATGCCCTAATAAGGTCTCTCCGGGACGGCAAAATTGCAGGCGCCGCTTTGGACGTCTTTCGCGAGGAGCCTCTTCCAGAGGACCATCCGTTCTGGTCTATGAAGAACGTCATCGTCACTCCGCATCTCGCTGGCTTCAACGATCGGTACGCCAGCCAAGCTTTGCCGATCGTTGAGCAGAATATTGAGAAATTTCTGGCCCGGGATTTCGACCACATGGTGAACATCGTGAAGCGTGCGGCACCCGCCGTTTGACGTGGCACAGCAGAATCAAGCAAACGAGAGCGTTCGATGCCAAAATTGCTGAGCAAGTATTCAGACCACATTTACGCGTTGACCCGCTTTGTCATTGGCTTGTTGTATGCCTGCCACGGCGCGCAAAAGTTATTTGGAGTCCTCGGAAGTCCGCGCGAGGTTGGCACACCCAAATTTCTGGTGGCTGGAATCATCGAATTCTTTGCAGGCGTCTTGATTGCCCTGGGCCTAGCTGCCGGCATCGCGGCTTTTATTGCGAGCGGCGAAATGGCCGTTGCCTACTTCACCACGCACGCTCCGCGCGGGTTTTGGCCCATCCTTAATGGCGGGGAACGCGCTGTGTTCTATTGCTTTTTCTTTCTGTACGTCGCCGCACGCGGAAGCGGGCGATTCGGTTTGGATGCTGTGTTCCGCAAGCGCGGAAGCTAGATGCGACATTCGAAATACCGTCTGGCGCCTGCAGGGCTGCGGCGATGCGACGCGTCGGACAGCTAATGCGCTTGCTTTTCGGAGACGATGGTGGAAGATCTCGAAGTGATCCTCGGCAATCCCAAGACGCGCTCAGCATTAAGATGGAACACATGCTCTTTCGTTTCGTCGGAATAACCGAGCTCGTCCCACTCACGCAACACGCGTTCGAATGGCAGGCTCGGATAGTCGCTGCCGAAAAGAATTTTGTCCTTGAGCCGGCTGCGAATGTCCACTTTCAGTTGCGCTGGGAAATACTTTGGCGCCCACCCGGATAGCTCCCAAAAGACATTGCCTTTGTGCAATGCCACCGCCGTCATCTCCTCGACCCAGGGCCAGCCCGGATGCGCTGCAATAATGATCATGTTCGGAAAATCAGACGCAAGGTCATCAATAGCGGATGGATGCGCATGCCGCAGCTTCGCACCCATGCCGCCGGGCATCCCCGCGCCCATGCCTGTGGTGCCGACGTCAATCATGACCGGGACTTGCAATGAATTGATGACTTCGAACAGAGGGTAAAGCGCGCGCTCGTTCACCGCGTAGTGCCCAATGATGGGATGGAAGTGGAATCCCAACATCCCAAGTTCGCGAATCGCTCGCGTGGCCTCGCTAATCGCAGCATCGCCCTTGAACGGATCTACGGAAGCCCAAGACTGAATGATCCGATCTGGATGACGTTTCTGCATGGCCGACACAAAATCGTTCGAACACGCGGGAGTTCCGACCGTAGTCTCGAGGTCAAGCGCGACGAGAATCGCTTCGATGCCCGCTTGGCTGAATTCACTAACGACTTCATCCTCGGACTTTGCCGTCCACGGCCGGTTCCAATATTTTGCCAGAGCGTCCACATACGGTTGTTGGCAGGCAATCCATTCCTTGGTGTTCGGGTAACAGTGAACGTCTATGATTCTCATCCTCGGTCTCCATTCAGTTGAGAATCCGACTCACACCGGTATGCGTGGCTGCATTTCTTGCTCGAGTGCCAGTTTCTTCGATACGACTTCGACCAGCTTCTTCTTGGAAACCTTGCCGAACGCCGAATGCGGAAAATCCGCCATTATCTCGAGCCGCTCTGGAAGCTTGTATTTCGCAATTTCCTTTCCCAGCAGAAAACTCTTCAGTTCTTCGAAAGTCAGGCTACCGCCATCACGCAAAAGGATGCATGCACACATCCGTTCCCCCATTTTTGCGTCAGGTACCGGAATGCACGCGACATTTTTTACCGAGGGATGAGAGAGGATGAAGTTTTCAATCTCTTCAGCGCTGATTTTTTCGCCACCCCGATTGATCAAGTCTTTCTTTCGCCCTTCCACCATGTAATTCCCGGACGGGTGCTGCCGCATCAGATCACCCGAGCGATAGAAACCATCCGGTGTGAAGGCTCGAGCATTGTATTCGGGAACGCCGTAATATCCGCGCAAGGTATACGGTCCGCGGCAGCACAGCTCGCCCACCTCGCCGAAGGGCACCTCGTTGTCGTCGTCATCGAGGATTTTCACTTCGTCATCCGCACACACGGGCCGCCCCACGGTTTCCATCCGTACATCCTCGGGATCGTCGAGGCGAACAAACATGAGCAGGCCCTCGGACATCCCGAAATTTTCCTGCACAAAAACACCCGGAATCAGCTTCTTCGCAAGCCGCCGAACCTCCGGCTGCAAGCGTTGGCCCCCGCTCTGGATGATCTGCAAGGAGGTCAGATCGTATTGGCTTACCGCGGGATCGTTCAATAACCGGATAAGCAGTGAAGGTACAACCTTCAAATGTGTGACCCTGTGTTTTTCGATGAGCGGACACATATCCGCAGGCTTCGTGCTCGCACTCAGGACAACTTTGCCCCCGTGAAACATGAAACCCTGAATTCCCGGACAGGCCAGCGGCAAGTTATGTGCAATCGGCAGCACCACTAGCAGCACGGACTCGCCGCTGACACCGCAAACCGCTGCAGCAGCTTTTGAGTTGTACGCATAGTCGTTGTTGGTGCGCGGAATCAGCTTTGGCACGCCCGTCGTGCCGCCGGAAAGCTGAAAAATCGCTGGATCGTCCGGATCGATGGATATCTTCGAGAGTTCCGAAACCGGAAGCGGAGCGCCGGTACTGATTAATCTTGAAAGAGAGATCAGCCCGTTGGAGGGTTCGCCCAGAACGATACCGCGCTTTAGGCTGGGGTTTTCTCCCTTGATGCGCGCAACCATCTCAGCGTAATCGAAATCGCCGTGACGGTCCGGTACCACGCACGTGGTCGCGTTGGAAAGAGCCACGAACTGGCTAATTTCCCGGTAACGATGGCTCGCCAGCGCCGCAATCGGAATACACCCAATTTTCTGGAGAGCGAAATAGAGAATCACGAATTCAGCGACGTTTGGAAGTTGCACCACGACGCGATCTAAGGGAGCGATACCCGAATACAAAAGGTTTAATGCCAGATTGTCCGAAAGCCGATTAAGCTCGGAGTAGCTAACGGCGCGACCGCGGTCGATTACCGCGACCCGCTCGGCATAGCGCTCAAACACGACTTGGAATTCCTGCGCCAGTGACTTATCGGACCAGTAGCCGCGCTCGCGGTATCGGCGCGCAAATTCGGGAGGAAATGGAACTACACCTTGGAGCATTGCCTGGTCCGTCCTCTAGCTAAGTGGTTGCCGCGTACCCGCCGTCTACAACAATAATCTCACCGGTGACGAAACGATTGCCGACTAGAAGGTTTACGATCACTTCAGCCACGTCCTCGGCAGTGGCACAGCGGCGCAGCGGTGTACTCTTCGCCCGCCGGGCGAATAGGTCTTCATACTTATCTTTTAGCATCCGCTCCATCCATTCTCCTTCAATCCATCCTGGAGCAACGGCATTCACTCGAACGTCGGGGCCGAGATTCAGAGCAAGGAGTTTCGTAAGGCTTACGACGGCCGCTTTGCTGGCGGCATAAGGCAAAGGCTGCGGGCCAGGGCGCAAACCAACGATGCTGGCAGTATTCACTACGCTGCCGCGAGATGCCTTCAGCAGATGCAGCGCGGCGCGCGTCACTTGGAATATGCCGCGCACATTAACCGCAAATACCCGGTCCCACTCCTCCGCCGTCATCGCTTCGAAATCCCCTGCCTTGATATTCGTAGTAATACCGGCATTGTTTACCAAAGCATCCAGACGGCCGAATTCTTTTTCCGTTGCGCCCAGCATTTGGCGCACCATGGCGTCGTCGCTCACATCGCACTGAAAAATCAGAGTACGTGCACCCGTCGCTTTCGTAAGCGCGGCGGCCTCGCGCGCTGCCTCCTCGCTCCGGCTGAAGTTGATTACTACATCGAAGCCCGCAGTTCCCAGTGCTACGGCTGCAGCGCGCCCGATCCCCGAAGACGCGCCGGTCACCAATGCCACGGGTCGAATCTGATTCACATTGAGCCTTGTATCACAGATTTTGCGAAATGAGCCGCTAGCGTCACGTTAAAAACTGAACATGTACAGTTTTCTACGGCCACGCTCCGATGTCAAGCCTGATTCTGGCCGCCAGTAATCGCTTTCTCCCGTCATCTACTCGCTGTCTGCGCGGCCCTCGCCTGACGGACCACGGCGCACCACCTCTAATCAGCACATAAGGCACCACTGGCTGCTTCTCTTCCGGAGCATTCTAGCGCCCGTTTTCCGCGTAGCTACAAATATTTTTCTTCATCCAGCAGTGCAATCAGGTAATCTGACATCCGTCCTTCGCATTCGCCGTAGCGCAACTGCTGTGGAGCAGACTATAATACTCGGAAATTACCGGATGGTGCTGCAGTGCAAGCTCGCAAAGTGATGTCGTCAAACATCGGACTCCGAGAACAGAACAAGTTCGAGAAACGTCAGCGCATTCGCGACGCCGCGAGAGAGCTTTTTTCCAGTCTCGGTTATGACGCCGCGACTCTTCGACAAATCGCGCACCGCGCGCACGTCGGTCTCGGGACGCTTTTTAATTACGCTCAGGACAAACGTGATCTTGTATTCCTGATTTTCAACGAAGAACTGGACACGTTGACCAACGAAGCACTCGCCGCGGCGCAGTCCCAACAAGGCCTTATTAACCAGCTGATGGCCATCTTTGAACGCCACTATCGCTATTTCGGCAAAGATCCCAAGATGTCGCGAATCCTTCTGCGCGAGCTGGTCTTTTACTCGGAAGGAAAACAGGCTGCTTCCTTTGTGGAGATTCGAGGCCGCCTCTTATCAGGCATAGAAATGTTCGTGCGATCTGCCCAGCACAAATGGTTGATCCGTACCGACGAGGATCCAAAGGTGATTGCGCGATATGTATTCTTTGTCTTTTCCGCCGAGATTCGCTGGTGGATCGCGAACAATAAACCAAATGCCGACGCCGGGCTTGCCGATTTGGAGCACCTGCTCGAATTGCAAATGATCGGCTTGAAAATGTCTTCCGCCGAGCCCGACCGCCGCAAACGTGCTGCAGGATTTCGCAAGGTGCCCGCGTCGAAGCGATCGGCAGATAGAACGGCGGCCTCCGAATCCTGAGGCAGCAGGATTCGTACAGCTGCTTATCGCCGTCCGCCGCGTCGCGATCAGTTCACAGCGCGACGGAATACTGCCTTGTCGGGAATCGGCGACCCGCGATCTTCTGCGTTTACGCTGCTTCGACTTCGATTTATGACGTCCGAAATCGCGTCGGTTCTTCAAGGAGACTCTGAATGGCCTCGTTTACGGGAGTTGACTATTTCGACTTTGATTCGCTGTTGAGTGACGAAGAGAAGCTCGCCCGGAACGCGATGCGCCAGTTCGTTGATGATCGGATCATGCCCATTATCGAGGAACACAACCGTGAGGGCAGATTCCCGATCGAACTCGTGCCACGGATGGCGGAACTCGGTTTGTTCGGGGCGAGCCTGAAAGGCTACGGCTGCGCCGGCATCTCCAATGTGGAGTACGGCCTCATTACGCAAGAACTCGAACGCGGAGATTCGGGCCTGCGTAGCTTTGTGTCTGTGCAGTCGGCTCTGGTGATGTACCCGATCCACGCGTTTGGCTCCGACGCACAAAAGGACAAATGGCTGCCGCTTTTGCAGCAAGGCAAAGCGATCGGCTGCTTCGGACTTACGGAGCCGCAATTCGGTTCGAATCCCGGCGGCATGCTGACCCGAGCGGTCAAGCACGGCAATAAATACATCTTAAATGGCGAAAAGATGTGGATCACCAGCGGATCGCTCGCCGATGTAGCGGTAATTTGGGCGAAATGCGAAGACGACAAAGTCCGCGGTTTCCTCGTCGAGAAGGGCACGCCCGGTTTCAAGTCGTGGGACGTTCACGGGAAATATTCCCTGCGCGCTTCGGTCACTTCAGGCTTATCCATGACCGACTGCGAAATTCCCGCCGACAACCTGTTACCCGGAGTCGAAGGTCTGCGAGGCCCTCTGGCTTGTCTGAACCAGGCTCGTTACGGGATTGGCTGGGGTGCAATTGGCGCGGCGATGGCCTGTTATGACACTGCATTGCGCTATGCGAAGGAGCGGAAACAATTTGACAACCGGCCCATCGCCTCGCACCAACTCGTTCAAGAAAAGCTGGTGTGGATGATCACCGAAATCACGAAAGCGCAATTTCTCGCGTTGCAGGCGGGCCGATTGAAAGACGCCGGACGCGTCCATCCCTCCCACATTTCCATGCTGAAGATGAACAACGTTTGGATGGCGCGCGAAACGGCGAGCCGCGCGCGCGAAATTCTGGGCGCGAATGGTGTGGTTGATGACTATTGCATCATGCGCCATATGGCCAATCTGGAGTCGGTTTTTACCTACGAAGGCACGCACGATATTCACAAGCTGGTCGTCGGCGAACGGATCACCGGAATTTCTGCCTTCGTGTAATGACGATGAGTCCGTGCAAATCTAGCTGCCGACGTCCGTCTCCGATGGGTAGCCTATCATGCAAAAAAGCCGCTGAGGTTGGGAAGCGGTTGGGAAAAAGAATGCGACGCCGATTTATGGTGGATTTATCTTGCAGCGAGGAGAATTGTGGCGTTGTCAGAGCGCTATTTTGGTCGCGCCTTCAGCCGCCACGCGCAGTAACCGGCGGCGGCTGCAGAATAAACACCGGTGGCATCTCCGCGATAGCGCGAGGGAGCAGGATGACTATGCTTCTTCATGAGGTGCGACCGCTAGAGATTCACTGACGTCGTGTGATCACACGCGACGACTCGTTCCGCTTCAGGACAAGCAGGCGTCCCAATGAACTATTCGGCTCTGCTTCGATCTGCGCTAGTGGCGCTGCTCCGGAACAAAATGCGGAGCGTCCTCACGGTCTTGGGGATCACCATCGGGATCGCCGCGGTGATCTGTGTGGTGGCTATCGGCAAAGCGGGACAAGCTCGGGTCGAGCAGCAGCTCAACAGTCTTGGCGAAAACTTCGTGTGGATCGAAGCAGGTGGGCGGGCCGTCAACGGCGTGCGGACGGGAACGCACGACACCAAGACGCTGGTGTATGCCGATGCCGTCGCTATCAAGAACCAAGTACCACTGATCAAGAGCGTGTCGCCCAACGTGGACGATCCGGTCCAGGTTGTTTACGGTAATCAGAATTGGCACACATCATATCGCGGTGTTTCGCCCGAATTTTTCGAGATCAAGCGCTGGTACGTGGATCAGGGTGCCGTATTTTCTCAGGATGATGTCGATCGAGCCGCGGATGTCTGCGTACTCGGCCGCACCGTGCGCGACCAGCTCTTTGGCGTCGAGGATCCGGTCGGTAAGGTCATCCGCATAAATGACATCCCATGCAAAGTGGTGGCCACGCTGCAACCCAAGGGCCTATCGCTTTCGGGCCAAGACCAGGATGATACGGTGATCGTGCCATTCACGACGGCCCAGAAGAAAATTAAGGGAATTACCTGGCTCGACGATATTTTGTGCTCGGCTGTCTCGCAAGATGCCGTCAAGATCGCAGGGCAAGAGGCCACCGCAGTTCTGCGCGACCGTCATCATCTCCGCCCCGAGGAAGAAGATGACTTTAACATTCGCAATCCCGAGGACATCATTCAGGCCCAACTTGACGCCAGCAAAACACTCACACTGCTGCTGATCGCCATCGCTTCGGTTTCCTTGATCGTCGGTGGAATCGGCATCATGAACGTGATGTTGGTTTCCGTCACAGAGCGCACGCGCGAAATCGGAGTGCGCGTGGCCGTGGGAGCGACTGAAGAGGCCATTCAGCTTCAATTTCTCGGCGAATCCATTATGCTCAGCCTGGTTGGGGGCGCCGCCGGAGCCCTCTTCGGAATTGTTGGGTCGTATCTACTTGGCCAGACACTCCACTGGCCAATCGCGACGTCCATGGAATCCATCATGATTGCGGCTGCATTCTCCGTAGCGGTAGGCGTCTTTTTCGGCTATTACCCCGCGCGAAAGGCGTCTCTGCTTGATCCCATAGAAGCGCTGCGATACGAGTAGAACGCTGGAACTCTGGTTGCCGAAAAGTTCATGAAGCTGAGAGCGCGATGGATAATGTCGGCGGGAGTCTTGGTTGCTGCGGGACTGTTCGTCGCATTCCGACTGACCCGCAACACCCCAGTGCAGTATTTTTCCGCAAAAGTGGAACGCGGCGAGATCGCCGACGTCGTCGAGGCGACCGGAACAATCAACGCGGTAATCACTGTTCAGGTGGGATCGCAGGTATCCGGAACCATCACCAAGCTGTATGCCGATTTTAATTCTCGAGTGCACAAGGGTGATATCGTGGCGCTCATCGATCCGGCCTTGTTCAAGGGGGCATTGCTGCAAGCCGTAGCGGATTTGCAAGACGCCAAGGCTAACCTGGTTGCCTCGCAAGCCAACCTCGAGAAGGCGCGAGCTTCATTGGTGCAGACGAAAACCGACCATGACCGCGCCGTGCAGTTAGCTAAGGATGGCATCGTGAGTCAACAGCAGTTGGATCTTGCCAAGGCGAATTATGACTCCGCCAGCGCGTCGGTGGCTGCGGCCGCGGCACAGGTCACCCAGGCGCAGGCGCAGGTCAGCCAGAAGGAAGCCGCCGTAACGGTGGCGCAAACGAATCTGGACTACACGGTGATCAGATCGCCGATTGACGGAACGGTTGTGGCTCGCAACGTGGACGTCGGACAAACTGTAGCGGCGTCGTTGCAAGCGCCCACTATTTTCACCATCGCGCAGGACCTCAAGAAAATGTGGGTTTACGCCAAGACCGACGAGTCGGATGTGGGGAATATCAAGATCGGAAGGCCCGTGATCTTCAAAGTGGATGCTTTCCCGAAGGACACGTTTCACGGGGTTGTCAGCCAGGTGCGGATGAACGCCACCACAGTCCAGAGCGTCGTTACCTACGATACTATCGTCGAATTCGCGAACCCCGACTTGAAGCTGTTTCCAGGAATGACCGCTTATGTCACCATTCCAGTCGCCACCGTGCAGAACGCCTTGAAGCTGCCGAACACCGCCTTGCGTTACAAACCAAGCATGACCGCGGAACAGGTTTTGGCGATTTATAAGCAATATGGCATCGAAGCGGGCGACGAATCGCAAGCGCCCGACGATCCTGCCGCGCGCGGCCACAACTCCCCGGCTCCCGCAGCCACACAAAATTCGTCTGACGGGCCCGCAACCGAAACTGCGATCATTTGGAAGCTCCGAGCCGATAACTCTATCGAGCCTGTTGAGGTTTCTCTTGGAATCACGGATCACGCGTTTACGGAAGTAATTGCGGTCCTCAAAGGGGAACTTAAAGTGGGCAACGAGCTGGTGGTCAGGTCCGTGGCTCCCAATTCTCAAGGTTTCGGCGGGTTGCCGCGGTAAAACTCCGATTCGGAAGCGATTTCATGCAATCGACGCCGACTCCCAACCGCATGGAAGCGAAGCCGGCCGCAGCGCAGCCGGGCTCACTGATATGCGTCGAGCAACTTCACAAATATTACGACCTGGGAGAAACCCGCGTGCATGCCCTGCGCGGCGTGAGCCTGGCAATAGAGCGCGGCGAGTTCGTGGCGATCATGGGGGCGAGTGGCAGCGGTAAATCAACCTTCATGAACGTGCTCGGATGTCTCGACCGTCCTAGTTCTGGAAGATATCTGCTAGAGGGGAGCGACGTTTCGCAACTGGACAAGAAAGCACTCGCGCTCATCCGAAACCAGAAGATCGGATTTGTATTTCAAGGGTTCAATTTGCTCGCGCGCACCACCGCGCTGGAAAACGCCGAGTTGCCTACGCTGTACGCGAAAATCGACAAAGCGGAATGCGAAAGGCGGGCCGCCGACGCCTTGGCGATGGTCGGCCTAGCCGCGCGCGCCCTGCATTTCCCGTCGCAAATGTCGGGCGGGCAGCAGCAACGAGTGGCTATTGCGCGGGCGCTTGTGAACCGTCCATCCATTTTGCTCGCGGACGAGCCTACAGGGAATCTTGATAGCCGTACCTCGGTTGAGATTCTACAAATCTTCCAATTCCTGAACGACCGAGGACTAACGATCGTCCTGGTTACTCACGAACACGACATCGCGCTCTTCGCAAAGCGCGTGCTTACCTTCCGGGACGGGGAGGTTCGCAAAGACGCCCCGGTTTTCGACCGGCCGAACGCAAGCGAAGTTCTCAAGAGTTTGCCGTCCTTGGACGACTAGCCGCGTAAAGTTTAGACTCCAACGGCTGCTAGCCGAAGGGTTTCTAGTTCGAACCCAGCCCGGGGAGCCAACTTCTCATTCTTCTTCAATCAGTTACGGTCGGCGAAGTTTCACCTGCTCGTTTTTGGGGACGAGACACCGGAAGCGTTAGAGTCAACTGAACGGACAGGTCCGCTATTGAACGGTTACGAGGGGAGAAAAACCCGATCAGTCACCTCTCCCTTTCCGTTTACGTAACCCAAACGATTCCTAAACCTGCGCGTACTCAGTTCAGAGTCGGTGCCTGGCTCCGTACAGCATTCGGCCTCGTGAGCGATTGCGCAACGTGCAAAGGCCGCTCGTCTCTCGTAAGATTCCTTTACCCAGAGCCCCGCGAGGGTTCGAGAGGCCCAGCATAATGAAATCGCGCCACGCCCTTGAATGTTTCTTTGCTCCGAAGACGGTCGCGGTGATCGGTGCCACTGAACATGAAGGCAGCGTTGGGCGCACTGTGCTGGTCAACCTGCGCAACGGAAGGTTTCCGGGCAAGGTGTTCGCGGTAAATCCGAAGCGCTCCGCTGTCCTTGGTCTTCCGTGCCTTCCGAGCATCACCGCCGTTTCGGAAAAAATAGACTTGGCGGTCGTGGTCACGCCGGCGCAGACCGTTCCGGCTGTCATTCGGGAATGCGTTGACGCCGGCGTGCGCTCCGCAATTGTGATCTCGGCAGGCTTCAAAGAACGCGGTCCTGAAGGGGCGGAACTCGAGCAGCAGATTCAAGCGGAGTTGCGCCGTGGAACGATGCGCGTGCTCGGACCAAACTGCCTCGGCATGATGAATCCTGAATTGGGGCTCAACGCCACATTCGCGGAAGAAATCGCGCGTTCCGGAAATGTAGCTTTTCTCAGCCAAAGTGGGGCGCTCCTCACAGCCATCCTGGATTGGAGTTTCAAGGAAGAGGTCGGATTCAGCGCGATCGTCTCGACGGGTTCGATGCTGGACATGGGCTGGGGAGACTTGATTTCCTTTTTCGGAGAAGACCCACATACGCACAGCATCCTTCTCTACATGGAATCCATCGGCGATGCGCGCGCCTTTCTCTCCGCGGCGCGAGAGGTTGCGCTCAGCAAGCCCATCATCGTGATCAAAGCGGGACGTTCGGAAGCCGCGTCGCATGCTGCCAGTTCTCACACCGGCGCGCTGACGGGCAGCGATGAAGTTTTCGATGCGGCGTTCCGGCGTTGCGGCGTGTTGCGCGTGCAAAACATTTCGGATTTATTTCACATGGCCGAAGTTCTGGGTCGGCAGCCTCGTCCGCGCGGTCCGCGGCTTACAATTCTGACGAATGCGGGCGGTCCCGGGGTGCTGGCCACCGACGCATTAATTGCGACCGATGGAGAACTGGCCCCGCTCTCGAAGGAAACTCTGGATGCGCTCGACGCGTTCCTTCCCGCGCATTGGAGCCATAACAATCCGATAGATATTCTCGGCGACGCGGATCCGGAGCGCTACGAGCGCGCAATCAAGATCGCTATTGAAGATCCGAATAGTGATGGGTTGCTGGCAATCCTGGCTCCGCAAGGGATGACTAATCCAGCCCAGGTGGCTGAGCGATTGAAACCGTACGCGCGGAGTACGCGAAAGCCTGTGCTGGCCAGCTGGATGGGCGGAAAACACGTCGCAGAGGGCGAATCAATTCTGAACAAAGCTGGAATTCCGACGTTTGCTTATCCCGATACAGCAGCTCGCGCCTTCAATTATATGTGGCGCTACAGCTACAACATTCGAGGGCTTTACGAGACTCCCAGCGCGGCGCGCGAACCCGAATCTGGCGAGCCGATTCGCCGCAAAGTCGAAGCCGTTTTGCAATCTGTGCTGAACGCGGGGCGCTCTCTGCTCACGGAAATCGAATCGAAAGAAATATTGGAGCTCTACGACATACCGACGGTGCGTACCAGTCTGGCGCACAACGAGGAAGAAGCCGTTGCCTTGGCCCAAGCAATCGGGTTCCCGGTAGTCCTGAAGCTGCACTCGGAAACCGTAACGCACAAGACCGACGTCGGCGGCGTAAAGCTCAATCTTGAAGATGCTCAGGCTGTTGGCCAGGCATTTCGCCAGATCCAATCATCCGTCACGGCCAAAGCCGGCGCAGCAGCATTCCTGGGAGTTACGGTGCAGCCGATGGTGCGGCCTGACGGATATGAATTGATCCTGGGCAGCACGATAGCCGCGCAGTTCGGTCCGGTGATTCTGTTCGGATCGGGCGGCCAATTGGTTGAAGTCTATCGCGACCGCGCACTCGCCCTGCCGCCGCTGAACACGACGTTAGCGCAACGCTTGATGGAGCAAACTAAGATTTTTAAGGCGTTGCAAGGCGTGCGCGGCCGCCCCGCCGTGGATATGTCCCGCCTAGAGCAAATAGTAGTGCGCTTCAGCCAACTGGTGGTCGAACAGTCACGAATCAAGGAACTGGACATCAACCCGTTGCTCGTTTCCCCGCAGGGCGCGCTGGCGCTCGACGCAAGAATCGTGCTGCACGCGCAGAATGTCGCGGACAAAGATCTACCATGCTCGGCGATCACACCCTACCCTGCACAGTACATATCGAAGTGGAAAACGAACGAAGGGCTGGAGTTTCTCTTCCGGCCCATTCGTCCGGAAGATGAACCAATGATGGTGAAATTCCACGAAACTCTTTCCGATGAAAGCGTCTACCTCCGATTTTTCCATATGGAACAACTCAGTTCTCGCGTCGCCCACGAACGCTTGCTTCGAAAATGTTTCATAGACTATGACCAGGAAATGGCCCTGGTGGCGGAACTCACCGGCCCGGACACTGGGCAGCGCGAAATCGTCGCGGTGGGCCGATTAACCAGGGCGCGCGCGGCGAACGAAGCGGAGGTCGCCGTGCTCGTGAGCGATAGCTATCAGCGTCACGGACTCGGCACGGAACTTGTGCGGCGTCTCATCCGAGTCGCGAACGACCAGAAAATTCACGAGATCGTCGCCAACATCCTTCCGGAAAATATTGGTATGCGCGCGCTCGCGGACCACTTCGGGTTCGAAATCCGCAAGAGCGCCGATCCCGGCATGGTCGTCGCGGTTCTTACTCTTTAATCCCAACCCGCAGCGTCCGCTAGCGTGTGATTGCGGTCACATCCGCCGGTGACAAGCCACACATTCCTGTTGGCCTCCGACGATGTATTTAGAAGCTTACATTGGAGGCTCTTATGTCCACCGCAATTCAGCAGCCGATTTCGCAGAACAAGCCCGTCGTCTCGACCATGAAAGCCCTCGTGTTTCGGGGGCCCGGTCAAATCAACCTCGAATACGTGCCCGTGCCGAAGCCCGGCCCCGGCGAAGCCGTGATTCGCGTCACGCTGACGACGATTTGCGGCACCGACGTCCACATCGTCAAGGGCGAGTATCCGGTCAAGCCCGGCCTCACGATCGGCCATGAACCCGTCGGCGTGATTCACGAACTCGGAATCGGTGTTACGGACTATCACGTTGGAGAGCGTGTGCTGGTCGGCGCAATCACCCCTTGCGGACAATGCGGCTACTGCTTAAACGGACACTGGTCGCAGTGCGGCGGCCCGATCGGCGGCTGGAAATTCGGCAACACCATCAACGGCGCGCAAGCCGAATATCTTCTCGTCCCTCATGCCCAAGCGAATTTGGCAAAAATTCCCGATGACCTGCGCGACGAGCAAGTTGTCCTGCTGGCCGATATCGCATCCACCGGAATCTCCGCAGCCGAGAGCGCCGAAGTAAAGATTGGCGATACGGTGGCCGTGTTTGCCCAGGGTCCGATCGGACTCTGCGCGACAGCCGGCGCAAAATTGAAGGGTGCCAGTTTGATCATTGCTGTCGAATCGGATCCAGTGCGCATCACGATGGCGAAGCGCATGGGGGCTGACGTTGTCCTCAATCATACGAAGATGGACGTGGTCGCCGAAATCAAGCGGCTGACGGACGGCGAGGGTGTTGATGTTGCAATCGAAGCGCTCGGCACGCAGGCAACTTTTGAGAATGCCCTGCGCGTCCTGCGTGCCGGCGGCACCCTGTCGAGCCTCGGCGTGTACTCCGGAAAGCTTTCTGTACCGGTCGAGCCTTTCGCGGCCGGGCTCGGCGATCAGAAAATTGTGACAACGCTTTGTCCCGGCGGAAAAGAGCGTATGCGCCGCCTGATGGAGTTGGTGCGGCATGGAAGGCTGGATCTCACGCCACTTCTGACCCACACCTTTCCGCTCGATCAAATCACCGAGGCGTACAAACTTTTTGCCGAGCGGCGCGACGGCGTAATCAAGGTCGCCATCAAACCGTGACGAACTGATTTTAGCATTGCCGGCGCACGGATTTGCGGCTGACGCCACCGTCTTACACGCCGTCGCTCCCTCCGCGTGTTGACCTGGACTTAAAGAGACCGCACGCCGAGGCCGCTACCTCTTCATGCCTCTTGGAATGTCCCGCCGAGCGGCGGGCGCCTGCCACGCTCAGATGAGGGGTCTGGTGTCTTTGCGGTGCTCTTGTTGTGACGCCCGTCACAGTCCGATGTGACCCAGGCCGCCGCGTTCCAGGTAGCTCCCACGCTATAAACAAATGGAAAGGTAAAAACGACAAAGGCTCCTTTTTCGATTGAGGAGGTACACGCCATGGTTACGCACTCACTGCCAATCCCCATGGGTTATCCGCAAGAACACCGGAAAATTTCGGGCTTTGAACACGCGATTTCGAAGCAAGCCGCGGCGCAGACGTTCATGAACGCCCTGCTTGAGCTGCCATCAGAATATAAACCCCGGAATCCGCTCGAGTGGGCTTGTTCTGTTCTGCTGCACTTCATCGTCATAGCGTCGCTGCTTATTGCGCCGCTATATTTCACCGGCGCAATTAACCTGAAAGATTTTCAGAATACCTGGCTGGCCGCACCCGCGCCGCCAGGACCGCCGCCTCCGCCTGCCGCCGCTCCCCAAGTGCAGCGCGTGGCGCCGTCTGTAAGTCGATTGATCCAGGGAGGCCGCATGATGGCGCCCAGTGTGATCCCCAGGAAGATCGCGATCATCAAGGAAGATCCGCTTCCGCCCGAGCCCGCCGGTGGAGTAGTCGGCGGGGTGCCCGGGGGAGTGCCCGGTGGCACACTCGGCGGAGTCCTGGGCGGGATCATCGGAGGTGCGGCCAGCCCGATGGCTGCGGTTGCCCCTCCTCCTCCACCCCCGATGAAGCGGATTATTCGAGTGGGCGGGAAGGTTGATCCCCCGAAGCAAACGTACGCGCCGGAGTTGAAATATCCGGCGATTGCCAGGGCGGCGAAGGTCGAAGGCACCGTCGTGATTGACGCCATCATTGATGAACAGGGAAACGTTGTGCAAGCGCACGTGGTGAGCGGCCCCGGCTTGCTGATTGGCGCGGCGCTGCAGTCTGTCGAACAGTGGAAATACGAACCGACTCGCTTGAACGGTGAACCGGTGTCAGTCGAGATGCACGTACAAGTTCATTTCGCACTGCAGTAACGCTGTGTTTTAAGCAGGCCAATCGGAAGCGGAGTTCAATTAATCTGCCAGATTCTGAGGGGAGCAGTGATGACAGCAAGTACAACTATTCTCGATGGAAATGGGGCTGCCGCATCCGTCGCCTATCGCCTTAACGAAGTGATCGCTATCTATCCGATTACACCCTCTTCGGCTATGGGCGAGTGGGCCGACCAGTGGCAGCACGAGGGACGAAAAAACATTTGGGGAGTAAGTCCGACGGTCGTCGAGATGCAGAGCGAAGGCGGCGCAGCAGGAGCGCTTCATGGAGCGCTCCAGGCAGGAGCCCTAGGAACCACGTTCACCGCATCGCAGGGCCTGCTGCTGATGATTCCCAATATGTACAAGATCGCTGGGGAACTCACTGCTGCGGTGATTCACGTCGCGGCTCGCACGGTAGCCACGCACGCGCTATCAATCTTTGGCGATCACAGCGATGTGATGGCTACCCGCGCCACCGGCTTCGCCATGCTCGCTTCCAATTCCGTGCAGGAAGCCTCTGATTTTGCTCTCATCGCGCAAGCCGCGACCTTGGAATCGCGTTTTCCCTTCTTGCACTTCTTCGATGGATTCCGCACTTCTCACGAAGTGAACAAAATCAGTTCATTGAGCGACGAGGATCTGCGCGCTCTGATTGACGAGAAATACGTCCTCGCTCACCGCGAACGCGCGCTTTCGCCCGACCGCCCGGTCCTGCGCGGAACCGCCCAGAATCCCGATGTCTTTTTCCAGGCGCGCGAGGCCGGCAATCCTTTCTATCGCGCCTGCCCCACGATTGTGCAGGATGCAATGAACCGCTTCGCGGCGCGAACCGGAAGAAGCTACCACCTCTTCGATTACGTCGGAGCCGCTGATGCCGAGCGGGTGATCGTCTTGATGGGCTCCGGCGCAGGCGCCGTGGAGGAAACCGTCGAACACCTCGTTCAACGCACCGAGAAGGTTGGCTTGCTCAAAGTCCGGCTGTTCCGGCCGTTCGATGCCGCCGCCTTCATGGCCGCCTTGCCGAAAACCACCGCCGCGGTCGCAGTCCTCGACCGCACCAAGGAACCGGGCAGCTTGGGCGAGCCGCTTTACATGGACGTGCTAACGGCCCTGAACGAACAACGACCGCCCGAAACGCAACGGATTCCGCGCGTGATCGGCGGGCGCTACGGCCTTTCGTCTAAGGAATTCACGCCCGCGATGGCCAAAGCAGTCTTCGACGAGATGAAGCAAGCCGCTCCCCGCAATCACTTCACAATCGGAATTCGCGACGACGTAACGCACACCAGTCTGGAATACGATCGCGATTTTTCTACCGAGGATCCGAAAACCGTACGGGCCCTCTTCTACGGCCTGGGTTCGGATGGCACCGTGGGTGCCAACAAGAATTCGATCAAAATCATCGGGAAAAACACTGACAATTTTGCCCAGGGCTACTTCGTCTACGACTCAAAGAAAGCCGGCTCGGTTACCGTTTCGCATCTTCGTTTCGGACCCCGCCCAATCCGCTCCTCGTATTTGATCACCAAAGCTAATTTCGTGGCCTGCCACCAGTTCCAGTTTCTGGAGCGTATGGACGTTCTCGCCGCAGCGGAGCCTGGCGCGATATTTCTGCTCAACTCGCCTTTTGGGCCGAACGACGTATGGATTCACCTGCCACGAACGGTGCAGCGAACAATCATCGAAAAACGACTGAAGTTTTTTGTGATTGACGGCTACGCAGTGGCTCGCGATACGGGAATGGGCAACCGCATCAACACGATCATGCAGACCTGCTTTTTTGCAATCAGCGGAGTGCTGCCGCGCGAGCAGGCAATCAATGAGATCAAGAAGGCAATCCGCGAAACCTACGGCAAGCGCGGAGATGCACTCATCGAAAAGAATTTTGCGGCCGTGGATCACGCCCTCGCGCACTTACATCCCGTCACAGTGCCGCAGCAGGTCAACAGCGGATTCGATGTACTCCCGGCAGTGCCGGCGAGTGCTCCGCGGTTCGTACGCGACGTTCTGGGCCAGATTATCGCCGGCCATGGAGATGAATTGCCGGTCAGCGCGCTGCCCGTGGACGGAACATTCCCAACGGCGACAGCGCAGTGGGAGAAACGCAATATCGCACAGCAAATTCCAGTATGGGATGAAGAGCTTTGCATTCAATGCGGAAAATGCGTGCTGGTCTGCCCCCACGCTGTGATTCGTGCGAAAGTGTACGATCCCTCGCTTCTTTCCGGTGCGCCTACAAACTTCAAATCCGCGAAGCCGCGATGGCGCGACTTCGAAACTTTGCGCTACACCCTGCAAGTTTCCCCCGAAGATTGCACGAGTTGCCGCCTGTGTGTGGAAGCATGCCCCGCCAAAAGTAAAAGTGAATCCAAGCACAAGGCAATCAACATGGAACCGCAGTCGCCGCTGCGCGAGGCCGAAAGTATCCATTGGAACTTCTTCCTCAATCTGCCGGAATTCGATCGGAACCGTCTCTCTCACGGCCAAGTCAAAGATGTGCAACTGCTCGAGCCTTTGTTTGAATTTTCGGGCGCGTGTGCCGGCTGTGGCGAAACTCCCTACATCAAGCTCCTTACGCAACTTTTCGGCGATAGGCTGCTGATTGCCAACGCAACGGGATGCTCCTCGATTTATGGCGGCAATTTGCCGACCACTCCCTACACCGTGAATTCGCAAGGCCGGGGCCCCGCATGGTCCAACTCGCTTTTTGAGGACAATGCCGAATTCGGACTCGGCATGCGGCTTGCCGTGGACAAACAAGCAGAATACGCGCGCGAAATGGTGCGCGAGCTTGCGCCCGAACTGGGTGAAACGTTTGTCAGCGCCTTATTAGTTCCCAACCAATCTAACGAGCGGGAAATCGCGGACCAGCGCAAGCGCGTGGCTGACCTCAAGACGCGGCTCTCGACGCTGGACTCTCCGCGCGCGCGCAATCTGCTGGCGATTGCCGATGCACTGGTGCGCAAGAGCGTCTGGATGGTGGGCGGCGATGGTTGGGCCTACGACATCGGTTTTGGCGGCCTCGACCACGTTCTCAGCTCAGGCGCGAACGTAAATATTTTGGTGCTCGATACCGAGGTTTACTCGAACACTGGCGGACAAATGTCCAAAGCCACTCCGCGAGCCGCCATTGCGAAGTTCGCGACGGGTGGAAAACGGACTTCGAAGAAAGATCTGGCCATGGAGGCCATCAGCTACGGCTCCGTTTACGTCGCCCGCGTGGCCATGGGCGGCAGTGACACTCACACCGTCAAGGCGTTTCTGGAAGCGGAAGCGTACGACGGGCCATCACTGATCATCGCCTACAGCCATTGCATCGCTCACGGTTACGACATGGCCTTCGGCCTGGAACAGCAGAAGGCCGCGGTAAATTCAGGGTACTGGCCGCTGCTTCGCTATAATCCCGCGCTTCGCTCGGAAGGCAAAAATCCATTTTTGCTGGATTCCAAAGCACCGCAGATCCCGCTGAAGCAATATACCTCGCAAGAAGCGCGTTACACGATGCTCGCGCGCAGCAATCCCGAAGTCGCGAAGGATCTCCTGAAACTGGCGCAGGACGACGTCGATCGGCAATGGAGAGTTTATTCCAGTCGCGCCTCCATGCCGGGGACAGCCGTACCAGCGCCCAAGACGGAAACGAAGCCCGAATCCGCCACATCGCCAGCCGTCGCAGAAGGAGCCGAACAATGATAGACCTCAGCACTCGGTATCTCGGATTAACTTTGAAATCGCCAGTCGTCGCTTCGGCCTCGCCTCTTTGCGAATCACTGGATAATTTGCGGCGAATGGAAGATGCCGGTGTCGCGGCGGTTGTCCTTCCCTCTCTTTTCGAAGAGCAGCTTCAAATCGAGAGTCAGTCCCTGGATGCGGACCTCTCTCGCGGCGACGAAAGCTTTGCGGAATCCTTGAACTATTTCCCGCCTCTGCAAACGTACAACTTGGGACCAGACGGCTATCTGGAAATGATCCGTCGCAGCAAGCGAGCTCTCTCAATTCCTATAATCGCCAGCCTGAACGGCGTTTCCGATGGCGGCTGGGTCCGCTATGCCAGGCTGATGCAGGAAGCGGGAGCGGACGCCATCGAGCTGAACCTCTATGGACTGGTGACGGATCCGAAGATAAGCAGTTCGGAACTGGAGCAGAGTTACTGCGAACTCGTTAGCCGGGTAAAGGCAAGCGTCACGATTCCAGTCGCCGTGAAGCTCTCCCCATTCTTCACCGCGCTTCCCTATATGGCGCAGCGTCTGGACGAGTCCGGCGCTGACGCCCTCGTCTTGTTCAATCGGTTTTATCAGCCGGAATTCGATCTCGAGTCGCTAGAGGTTGTGCCGTGCCTGACGCTCAGCAATTCGCAAGAATTGCTGCTGCGGCTCCATTGGATCGCAGTTCTCTGCGGACGAATTAAATGCAGTCTCGCAGTCACTGGCGGAGTTCACAACGCCGGAGACGTTCTGAAATCCATCATGGCGGGAGCGAACGTGGCAATGATGACTTCCGCGCTTTTGCGTTATGGAATCGAGCATGTCCAACTCGTGCTCGGAGATCTAAAAAAGTGGATGGAGGACCACGAATATCAGTCGATCCGCCAGATGCGCGGCAGCATGAGCCATCGGTCTGCCGCCCGTCCCGATGTTTTCGAGCGCGTCAACTATATGAAGGTCCTGAGCTCCTATACCCTGCGTTAACCCAGCCGTTTCATCCCTCGTCGCCGCAGCAAAGTGACATAAAACACGCCGCCCCGTGACCGCGATCACTGCTTTCAATTCACAGTAAGACTAAATAGTAGCTGAAGGATCGAGAGGCTACCATGGAAGCGAGCCCCCAAAGTTATCCGGCAAGCGGCCGGAGAAAGTTCTGGACTCCTCCTCTCCTGCTCGAAGACATGGCACAACCGGGGATAGACCTGGGAACCTCCTTTCCTTCCTTCCGTGGCAACGGCTCGACGCCGAGCTTCAAAAAGAGAAGCCATTTCGCAATGGCTGCGACCCTCTCGGGTCAGAACAGTTCCGCGTCAGCCGCTGCCCGGCAGGTAATCGACGTTATTAGGCCGGAAGAACTACCGGCATGAGGGAGAAACTAAATGACAAATTTGATGCGTAACGACAACTTCTACACGGATCTCTTCGAGTTCCGTCGTGATTTCGACGAGATCTTCAATCAGATGCTCACTTTCAAGCCATTCGTCCGGGAGCAACTACCGCTTGAGACGGCGTTCAATCTCGTCCCATTCGTCCCGGCAGTCGAGGCGTATGTGGACACCGAAGCAAGGAAGTACATTTGCCGAGTTTCCTTGCCTGGCATCGAATCAAAGGAAATCGAGATCAATCTGCAGGGCAATCTGCTCACCATCAAGGGCGAAAAGAAAACCGCGAAGACCTTGAAGGAAGCGGAAGTGAAGCACTCCGAATTCTTGTACGGCTCCTTCGAGCGGACTTTGACGCTGCCCGAAGGCATCGCCGCGGACAAGCTCGTTGCTGAGTTCCACAACGGCGTCCTCGAAATCACGGCGCCCGTTGCCGTGGCGGCACTGCCGCGCAAGATCGAAGTCAAGGAAATGAAGACTGCTCCAACGGCCAAGTACGTAACTGCGTAGGCCTGCGTCTCACGGGCCCGGAGCTGAATTGGCTCCGGGCCTTTTCTAGTGGGGTTCGCTCGGACACGACCAACCGGAACGAAAGCCATAGTGGCCGCGTTCCCAAATACGGAGGACATGATGGTGCGGATCATCTGTAGCGTAGGATACTTTTTTGCAGCAGTGTTGCTGATTGTCGGCCTCGCAACTGCCCAAGAGAAGCAGATCAAGCGAGAGCCGATTCAAACTTCCAATGCCTCTTCCGGGGCTGACATGTTCAAGCAATACTGCGCTGCCTGCCACGGTAAAGATGGAAAGGGCGACGGACCCGCCGCCTCCGAACTAAAAACCGCTCCTGCCGACCTCACAACTTTGGCGAAGCGAAATGGCGGCACGTTTCCCACCGAACACGTGATGGACGTGCTGCGCAACGGCGTGAAAGCACCCGCGCACGGAACTTCAGACATGCCGACATGGGGTCCGTTGTTCCAAACTGTCAGTTCGCATGATCAGGCCATCGTCAACATGCGGATTTCAAACCTCACGAACTACGTCAAATCGCTTCAGGTGAAATAGCAGCGACGCGGCGGGAAAAGACCGTCTTCCGTTACGGCACAGTCACGGATGCCGCACACGCGCAGTCTGCCGCGGTTGAATCGTGACCCTTAACCGACTGTAATTGTCCCGAGAGACATGGCGAAGCTGGCCTCCGCGCGGAGCCACCTCATCATCAAACATTTTTCGACGCGGCCAGTGTTGCCATCCGCCCCTCGTTTCGCCCCGTAACAGTCAATCCGGAGCTTGAGAGTTCAGCCACAACCCACTCGACGGGAATGCGAAGTTTTCTGTAGCTGCTCTTGTGCAGCGTCCATTTCCCATCGTCGTCGCGAATATTTATTAGATCGTGAACCAAAACGGTTTCAGCCGTTTCGTGTTCCAGAAAGCAAGTCATCACCCGGCGATCGTCGCCCCGCACGGGAATGAAGCGATCGAGGCCCGACAATTCGACACTTGCAAGATCGCGATAGGTGATGACGAACTTCCCTCCCGGCTTGAGCGCGCGCGCGACTGACTGGAATAAGTGCGAAACCTCCGTCCGACCGCGAAAGTGGGTCAACGTATCGCCCATGCACACCGCAATCTCAGCCGAGCCTGGACGAACCAGCGAGTCGAGGTCCCGCAAGTCCGCCTGTCTCGCGACGATATTGCGCGACCCAATTCTTGCGGAAAGTTTTGCGAGCAACTTCGCACTCGCATCAATTGCGAGCACCTCATAACCACGATCGGACAACGCAAAAGTCTGAAACCCCGAGCCGCATCCAAGATCCAGCGCAAGTCCTCCAGCGCCTTCCCCCGCCGCGAATTCGTCCAGAATCGCTTTTTGCTCCGCTACTTTCGCTTCGAACGGCAATCCGAACATCCACTCGTAGTGCTCCGCCAATAAATTCTCGTAATGCTCTTGAGCCGTGGCAGGCGTCCGTGAAGTCATAAGTGCTCGGAATTCTTTCAGAGCGGCAAACGTGCGATCACACAATCCTGATAAGCGGATCGGTTCGGGGTAAAACTTCTCCAACCACCATCGCCGTTCCACCGCGATCATTAAATCCGCGAAGGAACCGCTCGGACGCGCTCCCCGAAATAGCAAGCAACAATCCCCCCGCCGTTTGCGGGTCGAAGAGCAAAGTTTTGGTGACTTCATCCACGTTCGGCCCGAATTCCACCGCGCATTCGGCGAATTCGCGGTTAGCCTTCAAGCCTGCCGGCACGCATCCCGCGCGCACGCTTTCCACGGCGCCTGCGAGCCACCGTACTTTTGCAGAATCGATAGCCAAGCTGACCCCACTGGCCAAAGCCATTTCGCGCGCGTGGCCGATCAAGCCGAATCCGGTTATGTCGGTCGCGCCGTGCACATCGCCGCCCAGCTCTGACGCCACTTCGGCCGCAACCTTGTTCAGCGTCGTCATGGATTTTGTGACCGCTTCGATCCACGACGCCTCCGCTTTTCCCTGCTTGATCGCGGTCGAGATCACGCCGGTCCCCAGAGCTTTCGTGAGTATGAGTACATCGCCAACTCGCGCTCCGCCGTTTGCCAGGATTCGGTCTGGATGCACGGTGCCCGTCACCGCGTACCCGAACTTGATTTCTTCGTCGCGTATGCTGTGGCCGCCCACCACCGTGCATCCGGCTTCGATCATTTTCGAAAGGCCGCCGGCGAGGATTTGCCCGAGAATCTCCAGATCCTGCTTCTCCGGAAAGCAAACCATTGCCAGCGAACTGATCGGCCGCCCACCCATCGCGTAGACATCGCTCAGCGCGTTCACCGCCGCGATCTGTCCGAACGTGTAAGGGTCATCAACGATGGGCGTAAAAAAATCCACCGTCTGCACCAGGGCGAGCTCCGCCGACAACTTATACACGCCCGCGTCGTCGGCGGTATCAAAGCCGACCAGAACATTCGGGTCGTGTTGCCTCGGCAATTTTCCAAGTATCGAGTCCAGCGCCGCCGGACTTAGCTTGGACGCTCAACCCGCCGCTTTCACCGATGCCGTGAGACGTGTCGGTTCGACTGGCTTCATATTCGAATTGTACAGGCCGCGCGGCCATTGTTGAAATCCGAACAACGCAAGTACGCTGGAATTTCCGGCGCGGAATCAGTTCGGGTTTGAATAGAGATTAGGATTCTTGTAACTTTTAGCTTGCAGCGAGCTCTAATCCACGAGGTGTCAGCGATGTCGGTCCCCTCGCGATTCCTCGCCATCATCCACAATTCGTAAGTGATTCTTGAAGGCGCGAAGACAAGTAGCATTCAGGGCACGCAGGAATGAGCCAACAATCGCTACAAACCGGATTACAAGACGCCTTGGTCCGGCCCGTCGCGACGGGAGGATTTGCCGTCGGGCTGGGCTTAACCAACGAATGCAATCTTGCCTGTTCGTTTTGCTACCGCGATCCAGCGCGCCTCGACCGCCTCAGCCTCGACCAAGTGCGCTCCGCGATGGCCAGTCTTCCAGTGCGTTCCGTCAATCTCGGCACCGGCGAAAATGGAATGCACCCGGAGTTCCGCGAGATTCTCGCCTACCTTCGCACTCAGGCTGTGAAGCTCACCATCACCTCGAACGGCCACAGCGTCGCAGTGCTCGGCGACGACGAGTTGCGCGCTTTTCACGACATCGAATTTTCCCTCGACTATGCCACCGAAGAAAAACAAGACGCCCAACGCGGCGCTGGCAATTGGGCGTTGATCCACGAGCAGGCTGCGCGTTGCGTGCGGCTCGGCGTTCCGGTCACCGTCATCGCGGTAATGATGAAAGCCAATTACCTCGGATTGGCAAACGTAGCCCGCGTGGCCAAGCGCTTTGGGGCGCCGCTGCGCGTCAACGTCTATCAAGCGGTGCGCTCCGATCTCTACGCTCTGACCTACGAAGAATATTGGCGAGGCTTTCGCGCGCTATTCGCGGAAACCGATGTGATCGCCATCAGCGAACCTCTCGTGCGCGCCATGGCGGGTTTGCCCGCAAGAGTAGGCGGCTGCGGAGCCAGCACCGTGCGCGTCACGCCTCGCGCCACCACGCAACCGTGCGTGTATTGGCCCGGCGCCGGAGAACCGCTCTCGCTGCTGCTCTCTCTCGGGTCGCAAATCGTGGACACTCTGCCCTTCGTCGAGGCGCGCACCACCCCCGAAGCATGCCGCTCGTGTGCATTCCTCGCTTCGTGCGGCGGTGGCTGCGCCGGACGCCGCCGCCTGCAAAACGCGCTGTACGAACCGGACTTTTATTGCCCTGTCGTCCGGGGCAAAACCGAAAAGTTGGAAGTGCGCATGGCTCCGGCGCGCGAACTGCCCAAAGGCGAAAGTGCGTGCACCACCATCGTAATCGCGCACGATTAGCTTTGTGTTTCTCCAAGGGAAAAGGAAACTCGCTGTTCGAGGCCCAAGATAAAAGTTCCACCTGACGGAAACTGAGAGGAAATTTATGACCACCAGCCCCAACTCAACACTCACTAATTCTCAAGAACCTCCGCAGCCGCAAGCGCGCATCGCGTTGGTAATCGTGCGGCTGACCATCGGCGCAATGCTCGTGTGGGTCTTCTTCGAAAATCTCGGGAAAGGTCTTTACACACCACGGGGTTACGCCGGGCTGATCAACTATTACATCCAGCACGATCACGCTCCCGCCATATGGAAGGTCGTCATGGCCTCGGCGGCCAGTCACGCGGCGATGGCGGCTCCGCTGCAAGCAATCACCGAGATCGGTCTCGGCATTCTGCTCGTCATCGGTTTGCTCACGCGCCCGCTCGCCTTCGTGGCATTTTTGTATTTAGCCAGCCTTTGGATGTCCGAGTGGGGCACGGCCTGGATTTGGGAACTCCTCGTTCCGGTGATGGCAGCGCTCGCTCTCTCGGTGGGACGCGCCGGCCGAACCTGGGGCGTTGACTCCTTGCTCGCCCGCCGCTGGCCGTCGTCCCCGTGGTGGTGAGTTGAGCCAAGCGCCCGTGCGCGTGTCGGTCATCATTCCTACTCACAACGAAGCGGAATCCATCGGCCGCGTCCTGGTCGATCTCCCTGCCGCTCTCGTAACTGAAGTTTTAGTCGTGGATAGCAATTCGACCGACGGAACTCCCGAAATCGCCGCAAAAATGGGTGCCCGTGTCTTGCACGAACCTCGTCGTGGCTATGGTCGCGCCTGTTTAACCGGCCTTGCAAATGCCATCAGTCCCGATGTTGTAGTGTTTCTCGATGGCGATTACAGCGACCGGCCAAGTGAGTTGCCGTTGCTCTTAAATCCAATTCTTGACGGCCACGCCGATATCACGCTGGGTTCGCGCCTCGGCAAACACAGCACTCGCGGCGCGATGGCGTGGCACGCTACGTTTGGCAATCGCCTGGCCGCTGCCCTCATCAGATTGTTGTATGGAGTAAGAATCAGCGACCTCGGACCGTTCCGCGCCGCCCGAGCCGATGTCCTTCGCCGCCTGAATCTCCAGGAGAATACCTACGGCTGGGCGGTTGAAATGATTCTGAAAGGCGCGCTTGGAGGTTTCCGCATCGTCGAGGTGCCCGTGAGCTATCATCCCCGCATCGGGAAATCGAAAATTAGCGGCACGCTGAGCGGCACACTCGGCGCGGCGTGGTTCATCTTCTCCCTGATAGTACGCTACTATTTTCGGAATCGCCGGGCCGGCTTGCCGCGGCCCGCGTGAGTGAGTCTGCGCGGAGCGTTCGTTCATGGAAGGTCCCCACAAAACTTTAGCACAATCGCCGGTAAGCGGCCGCACGCTGGTGATCATGGCCAAAGCCCCAAGGCCGGGCACCGTCAAAACGCGTTTGACTCGCAGCCTTTCAGTCGAAGCCGCCGCCGAACTCTATTGCTGCTTCTTGGAAGACACTATCGCGCTCGCGCGCTCGCTACGCGAAGTAGAAGTCGCCATTCTGTGTCCGGCGTCGGACGTTGCAGAACTGACGAAGTTCGCGCGAGGTGCGGTAGAAGTCGTGGCGCAAACAGGAGAGGGCCTTGCGGCAGGTCTGACCTCAGTCTTTGTACACTTCACAGCGCGCGGCCCGCAACGCGTCGTTGCCTTCAATAGCGACAGCCCGCATCTGCCCGCTTCCATTCTCGACGCCGCATTCGAAGCGCTCAACGCTCACGATGTAGTCGTCGGACCCACCCATGACGGCGGCTATTACCTCGTCGGTGCCAAGGCCGCGCATCCCACGCTTTTCGATAGCGACGGCATGGGCACGAACAGTGCCTTCGACGCCCTGCTCGCGCGCGCTCGCCGCCTGCAACTCCCCGTTGCCTTCACGGATCCCTTCTACGACGTGGACGTGGAGGGCGACTTAACTCGCCTCGCCGCGGAACTGCGGCTCGCTCCGCACCGCGCGCGGCGAACCTCGGCCTGCCTCGATAACTGGGAACGATCAGCGGCGCAGTTGCGCTCCGCTGCGGAAAGCCGGTGAATCTCGCGCCATCCCGCAGGCTCTACGGATTCGGCGCAATCCTGCTCGTGGCCCTGCTGCTCTGCCCGCGCAAATTCAGCAGCGTCGGCGCACCCGCGTTCCTCATTCCGCTGCTAGTCGCCGGAATCGCCTACCTCCTTGCCATTCGCGAGTTTTTCGCCACGCCGAAATTCCCCCGCCACGTCATTGTCATCGGCCTCGCGCTGGCTGCTCTGTGGCACATTCCATTTCTAATGCAGCCCCCGGGCCCTGATGACGACATTCACCGCTACGTTTGGGATGGCCGCGTTCAGCGCCTCGGCTATAACCCTTACATCGTCGTTCCCAATGACCCTGCTTTCGCGGCGCTGCACACCGCCGAAACCCGCACATTGAATAACCCCGAAGTCCCCAGCCCGTATCCACCGGGAGCGGAACTTTTCTTCCGCGCCGTCACCGCGATTCACGAATCCGTTCTTGCGCTGAAAATTGCCCTGGTAGTCTGCGACTTCGCGATCGTTTTCGTTTTGCTCGATATCTTGCGTCGGAGCGCACAAGGGGAGCAATGGGTTCTGGCGTACGCTTGGAACCCGCTGCTACCCATCGCGGTGGCGGGCAGCGGCCATATTGACATCGTCGGCGCGCTACTGCTGGTGGTGTCGTTCGCTGCACTCGACCGGCGCTGGCGCACGCTCGCAGCCGTCTCATTCGGCTTGGCTGTCGCGGTGAAATTTCTCCCGATCGTATTGCTGCCGCTCTACTGGAAACGCGTTCGCGTCCGCGACGCCGCGCTCGCGGCAGCCGTAGTCGGACTTATGTACATCCCCTTTCTCAACTACGGGCGAATTACGTTCGGCTCGCTCGGCGCTTTTGTGCAGAGATTCCGCTTCAACGACCCGGTCTTCGCGCTGTTCGAACACGTGGCCGCTCCGCAGCTCGTAGTCGCCCTCGCAGTTCTCGCCGGCGTTCTCACCGCAGCCTGGTTCAGAAGCAACGACCGGGCACACTCGCCGGAAGCGTTCGCTTGGTCCATGGCCGCCTCGCTGTTGTGCGCACCGGTTGTATATCCCTGGTATCTACTCTGGCTGCTGCCCTTCGTGCGCTCAGTCTCGACAGTCCCGCTCATCATCTGGACAATCAGCATCATCCCCACTTACTACGTCTGGCACTTGCGCACGCTCGGCCGCCCGTGGGTGATTCCAGGCTGGGTTGTGCTCCTCGAATTTGGATCCGTGGCCATAGCCGCCGCTATCATCGTGTTTCGCCGCCGCGCGCAACCCGCAACGACCATAACGTAACGCTCAATTAACCAGGCTCATCGGCGCGACTGCGATCTGCAGCTTGGCGTGAGGCCCTCGCGCGGCCGCGTCAGCCTGCGAGAACACAATCACCCGAGGTGTGCTATATAATGCGCCGGGGTTCGAGCAAGCGAGCAAATGGCTGGCGTGACCAAGGGCGATGCGCCAGCACGCGCTCACGTAATTCGAAACTTTTGCCCTTCATCCAACCAAGCATCCGCATAATCATAAAGGAGCGAAATCCGTGAGAAATGCCAGTCGTGTAACGATACTTTGCCTTCTGACCTTCGGTGCGCTGATCTTTTCACCAACCGTGCGCGCACAGACCCGCGCTCCCATCGCCGACGAAATCGCCAAGGCCTTTGGTGTCGATTCGTGGGGACAAGTCGACGCCATCCGCTACACCTGGAATGTAACGTTCCCCGGCGTGAATGTCTCCCATTCCTGGGTTTGGGAGCCCAAGACTGGAAAGGTTACCTTTGAGACCAAGGATAAAGACGGCAAGCCGGTGAAGGTCGCCTACAATCATTCTCAGCTCGGCAGCGAACCTGCCAACGTAAAGGACGAAGTGGATCCAGCTTTCATGAACGACCAATATTGGCTGATCTTTCCGTTCCACGTCGCCTGGGACACCGGTGCCTCCGTGGACGATAAGGGCAAGCAAAAACTGCCGCTCGGGAAGGGTACTGCCACCCAGGTCGTAGTGAAATATCCCGCGGAGGGCGCCGGCTACACCCCCGGCGATACCTGGGAACTTTTTGTCGGCCCCGATAACATAGTGAAGGAATTCATCTACCGCCGCGGCGGACCAAAGAAACCCAGCGTCGTAATCGCCACATGGACCGGCTACAAGAAGGCGGGTCCGATTCTGATCTCAACCGAACACCGCGGCACAGCGGACGGCAAGCCGCTGCACCTCTGGATCACGGACATCGCCGTGAAGTTGACCGGCTCGGACACCTGGGTGAACGCCAAATAAACAGCAGAGAGATGCCTTCGGGCGATTGATATCGTTGCGAACGAGCCGGCATTTGCCGTGCGGGTGCACTCATTGCAGGTGAGTGTTGATCTCCGTGCTCAAAGCGTCCAGCTTGTTCTTCTGATACGCTTCCGCGTCCGGACGCGAAAACGCCGGCCGCGCCGCCTCGATTAATTTGTGCGCCTGCGCATAATTCCGCTGCCGCAACGCAATCTCCGCCTGCGCCAGGTTCACGCTAGCTTCCCAGTAAGGATCTCCCGTCAGCTGCGCCACCACCTTCGAGTCAATTTCATCCAGCAGTTTGGTCGCTTCCTGGAGTTTGCCTTCCGCGATCAGGCAGTTTGCCAACGGTAAACCCGTTCCGCCAGTCAAACCCGCATGCGGCCCGAAAGCTTTGATCGAATCCTCGTGCGCCGTGCGCGCATTTTTTTCGCCTTCCGCCAGATGATTCGTCCGGCACTGCCCCACCGACGCATCCGAAAGCGTCGCGATCGCATAAAACGAAGCCGGCCCCTGCTTCTGCAAAGCGATCTTGTAAATCGCCAGATCATCGCGCGTCGAATCCTCGAATAATCCCAGGCTTCCTTCCGATTGCGCGCGCGTCGCCAGCAATTGCATCGTCAACTCGTGATCCGGCCCGAACTTCGCCAGAAAATCCGGATGAACCCCGTTCGCTTCCTGCACCGCCTCGTGATATTTGCCTTCGATCATGAAAGCTTGCGCCAGATTGAGCCGCACGCGCAGCACGTAAGAGTCTGTGTCGCAACTAGCACTTGAAAAGGCGAAAAAGCTTTGGCATGAAGGGGCATGCCAACTTATCAACCGTATTCTCCGGATCAAGCTGAGTTGTTGCCCGCCCATGTAAAGGATGTTTTGGGCGCCGACCATCTTTGTTTTGTGGTGCACGAAGTGGTCGAGGCGTGCGACCTGAGCGCTTTCGAGAAGGCCGAGGAGGATGCCGGCGGACAGCGACCGTACGATCCGCGGATGATGCTGAAGATCTGGCTGTACGGGTTCAGCGTGAATGTGCGCACCACGCGCAAACTGGAGCAGCGTATTCGCGAGGATCTGGGCTTTCGGTACCTGGCGGGCGGAGCTGCGCCGGACCACAAGACGCTGAGCGAATTCCATCGGCGGCATCGCGACGCGATTACGGCGATGTTTAGCGAGGTGCTGCTGTTTTTGCGGCGCGCAGGAATGGTGCGGCTGGGCACGGTGGCGATCGATTCGACGCGAGTGAAGGGGTCGGCCTCGCCCGACCGACTGTTACGTCGAGAGCAGTTGGAGCGGGAGCTGCGCAAGAAAGTGAAACGCTGGCAGCAGGAACTGGACGACGATCCGGATCGCGAACCGGGAACGCGTGTGGGGAGCGAACAGATCGCGCAGCTGCGTGAACAGTTGCAGCAACTGCGCCAGAGTGGCGAGGAGAAGCTCTCGCTCACCGATACGGACGCGCGTTTTTTGCGCGAGCGGGGAGGTTTCGTGCTGGGTTATACGGCGGAGATCGTCGTGAGCGAGGACCATTTCATCGTGGCGCAGCGGGTGACGCAGAACAAGAACGATAACCAGACCTTGGTCCCGCTGGTGGAAGCAGTAGAGCGCCAATGTGGAGAACGACCGCAGCGGGTGTTGGCTGACTGCGGATTTTTCTCCAATCAAAATTTGCGAGAGATGGCAGAGCGCGGGATCGCCGCGTACGTGCCCGACCCGAACTTGGCGCGGGAATTGAACACAGGAAAAAGGGCGCGCGGAGTGGGACGAATGAAAGTGAGCGATCCGCAGCTGCTGCGTTCACGCCAGAGGTTGCGCAGCGCCGGCGGTCGTGCCTGGTACAAAAAACGCAAGGGAATGGTCGAGCCGGTGATCGGAACTTTGAAAGAACAGCGTGGGATGCGACAGTTCCACCGCCGCGGGCAGCCAGCCACCGCCGTCGAATGGGTGCTGGCCGCGATGGCCTACAACTTGACGCGCTACCGCAACCTGCGCCGCAAAGCGTAGCAGTCGACAGGCTCCACTTAGGCAGTGGGAACGTAAGGCGAGCGCCGAAACACAGGTTTGAACGCGATCCGCCGCAAAAATCAGACCGGCGCTCGAGTCGCGACACAGACTCGTAAGGGCTGTCCGACCCGTTCGCTCCCGCATACGCAACGATCAGTTCGCGCGCCAGGCGTTCTGCGGTCGCTCCATCACCAAGCCGGATGTACGTGAAAGCCAGCCGCTGCCGCAGATTGAATCGCGCCGTCTCGTCGAAGTCCGGCACCAACATGGCCGCATCCGATGCCGCTTTGAAATTCTGGTTGGCAGCCTTCGCGTCATTTTCAATCAGCGCGATCATGCCCTTCGCCGAATACAGCCACACCGGCAAGTCGTTGCGCGGATTTTTGACCTTGGGGATCAACGCTTCCTGCTCGGCCAGCAACGACTTCGCCACCGGCAATCCGCCGGACTGGTAACTCCGCGCTTCCATCGCGGCCCGTTGCAATTGCACCACAATTGCATCCTGTGAAAGCGGCCCTTCCGTTTGCAAAAATAATTGGTGCGCGCGCTCGTATTCCCCCCGCGCCTCGGGATAATTCGTCCGGTTATCGAGCGCCTGCGCAATCGTCAGGTGCAAACGCGCGGCCACCTGCGGCTCGTCCTTGAATTTGCGGTCAATACTCGGCGAGGCCACCTTAATGGCATCGAGCAGCGTCTCCGCCGCCTTGCCGCTCTGAAATGGATTCCCACGCCCCAGCAAATCGTCCGAAAGAAATTGATTGATCGTCGTAGCAATCGCGGTCTGCCGGTTAGCGTTGTCGCGCTCGCGCGCCAGTCGCAAAGTAAAAAACACCACCAGTCCCACAACCACGGCAATCACCGCCGCGACGGCGCTGACCGCTCGCCAATTCCGCGTCGCAAATTTTCTCGCGCGATAGCGCAACGTATCCGGCCGGGCCTCCAGCGGTTCGCCCTTCAGATAATGATCAATGTCGCGTATCAGCGCCTCAACCGATTGGTATCGCTGCTGCGCGTCTTTGTGCATCGCGGTAAGGCATAGCACGTCGAGATCGGCCCAAGCAGCCTTACTCACCTGCAGCGCGCCACCTGCGCTGCTCGCAGCATCACTCGCTTTCGCCGCGACTTCCGAAGGTCGCTGCGCCACTTGTTCGGTCAGAATCTTTTCCGCTTGCGCGGGCGTACGGTTCGACAAATCAAATGGCAGCCGTCCCGCGAGCAGTTCGTACAGCACCACGCCCAAAGAATAGACGTCGCTCTGAATCCCCACCTGTTCGCCGCGAATCTGCTCCGGCGCGGCATAAGCCGGCGTCATCAAACGCAAACCGGTCATAGTCTGGTCGACCGCTTCGCCCAGGCTCTGCAGATGCTTGGCAATTCCGAAATCGAGCAGCCTCACGGACCCGTCGTCCTTCACCAAGATATTCGAAGGCTTCAAATCGCGATGAATCACAGCATGCTGATGCGCGTACAGCACCGCTTCGCACACCTCGCGGAATAATCGCAATCGCTCCGCAATCGAACAATTGTGCTGCCGGCAATATTCCGTCAGCGGAATGCCTTCCACGAACTCCATCGCAAAGAATGGTGTCCCGTCCGGCGAAGTGTCCGCATCATAAAGCCGCGCAATCGATGGATGATTCAGTTGCGCCAGCGTCCGCTGCTCGGTCGCGAACCGTTCGCGCCGTGCCGGCGAAAGCCAAGCATCGCGCAGCACCTTAATCGCGACGCGACTGCCTAAATCTTCGCGCTCGGCCAGGTACACCATGCCCATGCCGCCTTCGCCCAGCGCTCGAATGATTCGGTAAGGTCCGAATTCCTTGAAGGGTGCCGCATCCGAAGGTGACTCGCCAAGAACCTGGTGCGCCACATGCGCGACGTCGCGCTCCAGCAGCGAACCGCCGCGCGAATCTTCCTGCAGCAGAATCAAAACTTCGCTCACCAGTGCTTCGTCGTCACTACATTTCTTTTCCAGAAACTCGAGCTGTTCCGCAGCAGGCAAATCTGCAGCTTCATGAAAAAGCGTCTGCACCCTCTGCCAGCGGGAACTATCCATCATCTTTCTCCGGCCAGAAACCACACGATGAAACCCAGCCGCGCGTCAAGACGAAGCCTCCCGCAGCTCATGCGCCAGCCACGCCTTCGCCGCGCGCCAATCGCGCAACACCGTCGCCTCGGACACGTTCAGTAGCGCCGCCGTTTCCGGCACATCCAACCCGCCGAAAAATCGGCTCTCCACCATCACCGCCTGCCGCGGATTCATGCGCTCCAGTGAATCCAGAGCGGTATTCAACGCCAGCAATTCCTCTCCGCCCGTGGGTCTCTTGTGCACCGCGTCATCAAACTCCACGGTAATTTCCGCTCCGCCCCCGCGCTTCCCCGAATTCCGCCGCCGCGCCGCCTCCACCAATAGCTGCCGCATCGCGCGCGCCGCGATCCGCTTGAAATGCAGCCGCGATGTCGCCGCAATGTCCGGCGATTTCGCCAGCTTGATCCACGCTTCATTCACCAACGCGGTCGGGCTGAGCGTCGCGCTCGGATCTCCCCGCCGCACGCTCGACGCCAGCCGTCGCAATTCCTCATAAGTGACGCTGAAGAGGTGATCCAACACTCCTCGCTCGGCTGTGGGCGAGCCAATGCCGCCAGGCTCGAATCCATGCGTCGCGTGAGAATCTTTTCCCGTCATGACGGTTTTTCGTTCGTGTTCGCGCAATGCGTAGTGAAGAGTCGCTGCGGGAGGACCCGTTTCCAGCTGGTTCCACGCCCCGTCTTGGCCCGAGACTTTAGCACCGCCAGCGGGCCCGCGGCAACGGGCGCCACGGATGCTGTACGGCCGTCAACCTTCCCCGCGGCGCAGTATGAGGGACCGCGCATGACGGCCGCGAGGGTTTTGTAGCGGCACACTTCAGTGCGCCAGCATTACCCGTCCCGGATTGCGGGCGCAGAAGCCATTACCAGAATCGCTAAAAGGAGAACGCTTTCATGCATCGCTCATGGATCCGCAAAACAATTTTCGCCGTGGTTCTGGCCGGAGCCGCTCTCGCAATTGCTTGCGGCAGCAGCACTGAGGGCAAGTATCGCGACCCCTCCGGCACCATTAACGCCGAATTCAAGGATGGCAAGGCCTACATCGGCCTAGGCGCCTACGCCGTTGACGGCACCTACAAAATCGAAGGCAACAAAATAGTCGCGCGCGGCGACTTTGGCCTGATGCTCCCCAGCCCCCTAGTCTTCACAATCAACAAAGACGGTTCAATCGACGGCCCCCGCGACACCATGATCCCGCGTCTCGAAAAGGTGAAGTAACTGTCGCGACGCTTCAAACGATTTCATAAACGATGTCCGAGGAAGGGCAAGCTCTAGGGTCGCTGTGAAAGGTGGTTTTTCGTCAAGGCACGGCTTTAGCCGTGCCGTAATCAGCACGAATAAGTCCTGCTTTAGCCGCTGAGGGCAGCGATTGCGAGCTGGCGCGCAGATTTGTTAGCCCCTCGGTGACAGCGCCCGAGAATCCTTGTGGGTCGTGGCTTCAGCCACGACATAAAGCCGCAAGGTTGAAAAACAGCTTTAGCCGCTGAAGTTCCTCCTGCGCAATTTCAAACGAAGGCTGGGAACTTCGCGAAGAAAGGATGAACCCAATGAGAAAACTTGCTCACAACACGCCAATGCTCGCCCTTGCATTCGCCATTGCCTTCGCCGCCATCGGCTGCGGCCATTCCACCTCGGACGCCTCCGACGGCGCCGAAGACAACGCCACCGGACTCTCCACCGCCGACCGCGAAGCCCAAGCCGCCGTCATGGCCGAACTCCAGCGCCACTGGGCCAAAGGCCCCGACGGTTGGACCACCGCGATCGTATCCGGCAGCCCCTACGCTCCCGATCATTTTTTGCGCCAATGCCGCGCACTCGTCGTGCAGGAATTGAAGCCGCAGGATCTCAGCGAAGCAGACAAGCTGAACGGATTCGACTGGGTGGGCCGCGCCGTCTTCAAGTCCACGGTCTGCCGCGAAGGCGGCGGCCAATCCGGCCTGGTTCTCGACGGCATGAGCAACGTCGTCGTCAACAAACAAAGCGGCCGCTGGAGCCAATGGGTGGATTTCACTCCCGGCCCGCAAGATTTCGCCAACGCCGGCGTGCGCTAAAAAAAAGCTCCGCGCCATCGCCGCCGCGGTCACGCCGCTCGGCGCTTGCGCTCCACCAACTGCAAAATCAGAGGCGTCAAAATAATCTGCATCGCCAAATCCAGTTTGCCGCCTGGAATCACAATCGAATTCGCACGTGACATAAAACTGTGCTGGATCATCGAAAGCAAATAGCAAAAATCAAAGCCGCGCGTATTCCGGAACCGGATTACCACCATGGATTCATCCGGCGTCGGAATCCACCGCGCGATAAACGGATTCGAAGTGTCCACCGTCGGAATCCGCTGAAAATTGATATCCGTTTCCGTGAATTGCGGACACATGTATTGCACATAATCCGGCATCCGCCGCAAAATCGTATCGGTCACCGCTTCGGTCGAGTATCCGCGCGACGCCGCGTCGCGATGAATCTTCTGAATCCACTCCAAATTGATCACCGGCACCACGCCGATTTTCAGATCTGCATGGCGCGCCACGTTCACCTTGTCGGTCACCACGGTTCCGTGCAATCCCTCGTAAAAAAGGAGATCGCTTCCCGCAGGAAGCGGCTCCCACCCCGTAAAAGTCCCCGGCGGCGCGCCGAATTTCTCCGATTCCACCGCGTCGTGCACGTAATGCCGCGTCCGCCCCCGTCCATGCTCCCCGTAATCGCGAAATAAAGTCTCCAGCTCTTCAAAAAGATTTGCCTGCGGACCGAAGTGGCTGAAATGGTGATCGCCCTTGGCCGCTTCTTCCGCCATCACCCTGCGCATTTCCAGCCGGTCGTAACGGTGAAACGCATCGCCCTCGATGTAAACCGCCTGCACTTTCTCCCGCCGAAAAATTTGCTCGAAAGTATTTCGCACGGACGTAGTCCCGGCCCCGGACGAGCCGGTCACTGAAATGATGGGATGCTTAGCGGACATCGCGGCGCGCTCCGTTCATCGCCTGAACAAGCCACGCTCGAAAAAGAGCGGTGAGCGCTCGGCGGAAAACTGCGGATCGGTGTGGTACTGGCTGATGCGTTGCACAGCTGCCGTCGAGCCGAAAACGATCGGTGTTCGCGCGTGCAATTCTCGCGGCTTGATATCCAGAATGCGCTGCACCGTGTCCGTGCAGCTGCCCCCGGCTTGCTCCGCCAGAAACGCAATCGGGTTCGCCTCGTAAATCAGCCTTAGCCGCCCCCTCGTATAGCCTTTGCGCTGATCGCCGGGATATAGAAACACGCCGCCGCGCACCAATATCCTGTACGCGTCCGCCACCAGCGACGCGATCCAGCGCATATTGTAATCCTGCGCCAGCGGCCCGTCCGTCCCGCGAATGCAATCGTCCAAATACGCGCGTATGGATTCATCCCAATGGCGATAATTCGAAGCGTTCACCGCATATTCGTGCGAATCGTGCGGAATCGCGAGTCTCGGAATCGTCAGCTGAAACACGCCGACCTTTCGGTCCAGAGTGAACACCTGCACGCCGTCCCCCAGCGTGAAGACCAACGATGTCTGTGGCCCGTAGATGACGAATCCCGCCGCGATCTGTTCGCGCCCCGGCCGCAGGAAATGATTGGCCGGTTCTGTCGCGTGAGCGACCGCCGGAAACACCGCAAAGATCGTGCCAATCGAAACGTTCGCATCAATATTGGAAGACCCATCCAGCGGATCAATCGCCACCACAAGCGGCGCGTCGGGATCCAGGCACAACGGAGAATTCAACTCTTCGGAAAGCACCGCGGCGACCGGCGCGTTTCGCAGCGCGTTTATAAAAACCTCGTTCGCGGTTATGTCCAGCCGCTTTTGCGCGTCGCCGCCGCTATTGGTCGCCCCCATCGTGTCGCCAGGCGCCTCGGCGATGTAACCCAAGGACACGACCTCCGCCACTTGAATCGCAGCCTTAGCCAATTCGCGCAGCAAGTCCGTCGCCGCTCGCAATTCGCTGCGCACATCCGCAACCCGCTCCAGAAAATTATCGAGCGGCATATTTCGCGCGATGCTCGTCGCGGACATATCATCTCCGGCCCTGGCCACCATCTTCGCTTCGACACGTCGGCTCGTCGTGGGCTGAGGAATCGGCATAAGACAACGCTAGCAGGCGTCCCGTTCAAAGAAAACTGAATATAATTGCATTAAGACTTAGAAAAATTAAGTTTCGCGGCTCGCCCCTGCGCCAACTCCTCCGCTCGCTTGCGCAGCTCCGCCACGCTGACGAAACCGCTCGGCCAGATCCAACCCGCCAGATGCTGATGTGGCTCGCCCGGCTCTCCGAGCGACGAAACCACCGAAACCGCGCCCGTAAAATCATCTTCCGCGGTATAAGCGCTCGGCGTCGCCACCACCGCCAGCCCCGCCCGCCTCGCCGATAAAACGCCGTTCGCGGAATCCTCAAACGCTATGCACGCGGAAGCGCGCAATCCCAGCCGCCGCACCGCCACGTCGAACACGTCCGGCGCCGGCTTCTTCGCCGCCACTTCGTCGCCTGCAACGATCACGCGGAAAAGTGATTCACCCGATGGCGCGAACGCGCTCTGCAGCAGCGCATCCACATTCGCCGGATTCGTGGTCGTCGCGATGGCCAACCGAATCCCCGCGCCTCGCGCTTCCTCGATCAACCGCGCGACGCCCGGCCTCAACTCGACCTTTCCTTCCCGCACCATCGCCGAATAAAGTTTCGTTTTCAGCGCGTAAATTTTCGGGATTTCACGCTCGTGAGCAGTCACATCTTGCGGACAGTGGGTCACCAAGTAATGAAGGATCCGCTCTTTTCCGCCAGCTATCCGCAGCAATTCCTTGTAAAGCGGCGGAGGCCAGTTCCAATCGAGTCCCAGCGACGCGAACGCCTCGTTGAAAGCCCGGCGATGCATCTCTTCCGTTTCGGCGAGCGTGCCATCCACATCAAAAATCAGCGCCTGCAAAGTCATGGCCGGGCATCCTCACGCTGGATTCACCGCGCCGCAAAATATCAGGCCCGTGGCCGCAAAAATCCCGAATGCAAGTTTCCCGGGGAGAGGAGTAACCAGCGGAGAGCCTATCACGCCGCGAGTTCACCGGCGGCGGTTTGTGCGGCGGCACGTATCGCCGCAATATTCGCGGCATAAGCCTCCGCGCCGCCCTTGAAAACTGCCGAGCCTGCAACCAAAGTGTCAGCTCCCGCAGCCGCCACCAGTGCTGCGGTTTCGATGTTGATCCCGCCGTCCACTTCCAGACGAATCGGATGGCTGCCAATCATCGCGCGAATCCGTCGGATTTTGTCCAACTGCTCGTAGATAAAAGATTGCCCGCCAAATCCCGGATTCACTGTCATCACCAGTATCAGATCCACTTTGTCCATCACGTATTCCAGCACGCTCTCAGGCGTCGCCGGACAAATCGCCACTCCGGCCTTTTTGCCCAGTCCGCGAATCACTTGCAACGAACGGTCCAGATGCGACCCCGCTTCCGCATGCACGGTAATAATGTCCGCGCCCGCATTGGCAAACGCCCCCAGATAAGCATCGGCCGGCGCAATCATCAAATGCACATCGAACACGCGCTCGCTGTGCGGCCGCAACGCCTTCACAACGTCCGGTCCGAACGAAATGTTCGGCACGAAATGCCCGTCCATAATATCCAGGTGAATCCAGTCGGCACCTGCCGCCGCGACGTCGCGTACCGCCTCGCCCAGATTCGCAAAGTCCGCCGCCAGCACCGAAGGCGCGATAATGATCGAATCAGTCAAACGTATTCTCCGTTTCATCGCTCAGCGGCGAATCGTTCGACGCAGCCTTCCCAAAAACGCGGCTCGCCAGCAAATCCGGCGCGTCAATCGTCATCAGGTCTTCCGCCGTCACCTTGGCATGCGCGGCCCCGTTCACGATCCGGTTAGCCTGCCGCAATCGCGCGCGGTCCAGCGCGTTGCGAATCGAGCGCGCGTTCGAAAAATGCGGCTGCTGTTTGCGCGCCACAATATAACGCGCCAGCGCCTCCCGCCCGCGCTCGCTCAATTTGTAATTCTGCTTCGCCAAAATCAATTCGCCGATCGCCAGCAATTCCCCGTCCGCATAATCCGGAAAATCAATGTGGTGCGCGATCCGCGAACGAAACCCCGGATTGCTCGCGAAAAATTTCTCCATGCGATCCGCGTAACCCGCCAGAATCACCACCAAATCCTCGCGCTGGTTCTCCATCACCTGCAACAAAATTTCGATGGCCTCTTGCCCGTAGTCCCGTTCGTTCTCCGCGCGGTACAAATAGTAGGCCTCATCAATAAACAAAACGCCGCCCATCGCCTTCTTCAAAATTTCCTTCGTCTTTGGCGCCGTATGCCCGATGTACTGCCCCACCAAATCATCCCGCGTCACTGAAACCAGATGCCCCTTGCGCACAAATCCCAGCCGGTGCAACAAATCCGCCATGCGCAACGCCACAGTCGTCTTGCCCGTCCCCGGATTGCCCGTAAAAGACATGTGCAAAGTCGGCGGCTCACTCGCAAGCCCCACCTTGCGCCGCACGCGTTCCACCAAAAGCAGCGCCGCAATCTCGCGTATCCGCGTCTTCACCGGAACCAGTCCCACCAGCCCGTCGTCCAGCTCCGTCAACACATCTTCGACGCCCGCTTCCGTCAATTCCTTCGCCAGATCAATCGTGTTCGCCGCCGCACCGTTGCCAGCCGGCGCCGTCACCGGCGCAAGCGACGCAAACGCGCCCGTCCCGCGCGGCCGTTCCTCGGCCACAGGATCAGTAATTCCCGGATGCTCGTAAGATCGCGTCGTTTCGCTCATAAATATTTTTACGCCGCAGTTGGCGACTGCTCCTTGGCAATCAGGCGGCCGACCGAGAGTCTTTGTGGGTCGTGGCTTTAGCCACGACATAAAAGGCTGCCGAACCCAGCGGCTTTAGCCGCTGAAGTTCCCTCCTTCGTGCGCGAGCCACGCTCGCTTGCGCGAAGACCGTCGAACCCTCACCGATACCGCTCCCCCGACGGCCTCTCCGTCACATAAGCCTGCGTCGTATAACGCATATTCCGCCCGCGCCCTTCCTGCCGCACCAGCTTGAACCCCGGTTCCTCCGCCGGACGGGTCACGATGAACGAAATCCTCAACGACTCCCATCCGTGCGTCGAATCAAATCCCGAAAGCCGGATATAACGATCCCCATACGCCTTGCGGCACTCCTGCAATTCCATCATCACCGCCGCCGCATCCTTGATATCGAACATCGGCAAACCCCACATCTCCCAATACGTATTGCGCGGATGCGGATCGTCCGTGAACTCGATGTTCACCGCCCAACCGTTGTCAATGCAGTACTGCGCCTGCGCCCGTATCTGCGCATCCGTCAGGTCCGGCAAAAACGAAAAGCACCCTTGCGTCAATCGCATAATGAAAATTCTCCTTTTTACACGGACACCGACGCCGTCGGTACGAAATCCGGCGTGTCCGTCGAAGCGTAATCGAAAGTCACATCCTTCCAGATTTCCAGCGCCTGCCGCAAAGGCAAACAGTGCTTCGCCGCCGCTTCCAGTATCGCCGGGCCTTCCCGCGCAATATCGCGCCCTTCATTCCGCGCCAGCACCATCGCCTCTAGCGCTACGCGATTCGCCGTCGCGCCCGCCACAATCCCGGTCGGATGCCCGATCGTTCCGCCGCCAAACTGCAGCACGGTATCCTCGCCGAGCAGATCCAGCAACTGGTGCATCTGCCCCGCATGAATTCCGCCCGAAGCCACCGGCATCAATTTCCGCAAAGAAGCCCACTGCTGTTCGAAAAACACTCCGTTCTCGAGCTTCTGCGGCACCACGTCCTCGCGGCAAATATCGTAATAACCGCGAATCGTGCGCGGGTCGCCTTCCAGCTTCCCGACCACCGTTCCCGCGTGAATGTGATCCACTCCGGCCAGACGCATCCATTTCGCAATCACGCGAAACGATACGCCGTGAATCTTCTGCCGCGTGTAAGTCCCGTGCCCCGCGCGGTGCAGATGCAAAATCATGTTGTTGCGCCGCGCCCACTTGGACATGGACTGAATCGCCGTGTACCCGATCACCAGGTCAATCATCACGATCACGGAGCCCAGTTCGCTCGCAAACTCCGCGCGCTCGTACATATCCTCCATCGTCGCCGCGGTCACGTTCAGGTACGACCCTTTCACTTCGCCAGTCTCCGCCTGCGCGCGATTCACCGCTTCCATCGAATAAAGAAACCGGTCGCGCCAGTGCATGAACGGCTGCGAATTAATATTTTCGTCGTCTTTCGTGAAATCGAGGCCGCCCTTGAGCGCTTCGTAAACCACGCGCCCGTAATTCCGCCCCGAAAGCCCCAGCTTCGGTTTCACCGTAGCGCCCAGCAACGGCCGTCCGAATTTATCCAGACGCTCCCGCTCCACCACAATCCCCGTAGCCGGCCCATCGAAAGTTTTCACGTACGCCACCGGCAAACGCATATCCTCCAGCCGCAAAGCCTTCAGCGGCTTGAAACCAAAAACATTCCCGATAATCGAAGCGGCAAGATTGGCAATCGAACCCGGCTCAAAAAGGTCCAGGTCGTAAGCTATCCACGCAAAATAAGACCCCGGCGCGTTCGGCACCGGCTCCACGCGATAGCACTTCCCGCGATATTTTTCGCAAGCGGTCAGGCGATCGGTCCACACCACCGTCCACGTAGCCGTCGAAGACTCCCCCGCCACCGCCGCTGACGCTTCGATCGGGTCCACACCGTCCTGCGGCGTCACCCGAAAAAGCGCGATAATGTCCGTATCCTTCGGCTCGTACTCCGGCTCCCAGTAACCCATCTTTTTGTATTCCATCACGCCGGACTTATAGCGATCCTTGCCGCGCACCGTCGAGGCTTTCGCGTCGAGCGTCGTTCCATCCTTGCTCATAACCGGGTCTCCTTATGCAGAAGCCAAAACCTAACAGCTTGCCAGCCACAATAAAAGTGAATATAATTACCTCGATACTTAGAAAAATTGAAGGTTCTCCGTGGCCAATATCACTTTCAAACAGCTCGAAGCCGTCCATCAGGTCGCCCGCAGCGGCACCGTAGTCAAAGCCGCGCAAACGTTGCACGTCACTCCCGCCGCGCTCACCTCCCGCATCAAACTCCTCGAAGAAGACCTCGGCCTCGCGCTCTTCGATCGCACCGGTAACCGCCTCCGCCCCACCGACGCCGGCCGCGAAGCCGTCGCTGCCGCCGCGCGCATTGATCGTGTCATCTCCGACCTCGGCGACACGCTCGAAGCCATGAAAGGCCTGCACGGCGGACGCGTCCGCTTCGGCGCCGTCTCCACCGCCAAATATTTCGCCGCCGAGCTGATCGCCGCTTTTTTGCGCCAGCACGCCGGAATTGACTTGCAACTCGTCGTCGGCAATCGCGCCGAAACCGTCGAATCCTTGCGCAATTACGATATAGATATGGCCGTGATGGGCCGCCCTCCCGGCGATTTCGGCGCCGATAGTGAACCCTTCGGCCCGCATCCCTACGTGATGATCGCCGCGGCCGATCACCGCCTCGCGCGCGCCAAGCGCGTTTCCAAAACCGAGCTGTCGAACCAAAAATTCATCGTGCGCGAAGAAGGCTCCGGCACCCGCAACATTTTCGAGTTCTTTCTGAACGCGCAAATGATCCAGCCGCCGAAAGTAACCATCGAAATGGGTTCGAACGAAACGATCAAACAAGCAGTAATGGCCGGCCTCGGCCTCTCGCTGATCTCCGCGCACACCATCGCCTCCGAAGTCGCGGCCCGTCGCCTCGTCATCCTGAAAGTCCCAGGCCTCCCCATCGTCCGCCAATGGTTCGTAGTCCGCCGCACCGACCGCGACCTCCCTCCGGCAGGCGCCGCCCTCTGGACCTTCATAGTGAAAAAAGGCAGCGCCTTCTTGCCCAAGCGTGTCTCCGCCTAAGTCCGCGCGCTAATATTCTTTTTCACGTAGCCCGATAAGTGAGAGGATGCGCGAAGGCATTTCGCGCCCGAAAGGCGGCCATTAAAGCAGCATGAAGCTCAACTCGTATCTGCTGCGCAGCACAGTCGTAGCCTCGCTCGGCGGCCTTCTCTTCGGCTTCGACACCGCCGTCATCTCCGGCACCACCCACGCGCTAACGCAAACTTTCCACCTCTCGCCCGAAGATTTAGGCATCACCGTTTCCGTCGCGGTCGTAGGAGCCATCTTCGGCTCTATGCTCGCCGGCATCCCCGGCGACCGCTTCGGCCGCCGCGACAGCCTGCGCGTCCTCGCGGTCTTGTACCTGATCTCCGCGCTAGGCTGCGCGATCTCCTGGAATTGGACCTCCCTCGTAGTCTTCCGCTTCATCGGCGGCCTGGGCATCGGCGGCTCATCCGTCCTCGGCCCCATGTACATCGCCGAAGTAGCTCCCGCAAAATGGCGGGGCCGGCTAGTCGGTCTTTTTCAATTCAACATCGTCCTCGGCATCCTCCTCGCCTATTTCTCAAACTATCTCGTCGGCGAACTCCACCTCGCCGGCGCCGAGTGGCGCTGGAAACTCGGCGTTCCCGCCGCCCCCGCCCTGCTTTTCTTCCTGCTTCTTTTCGCGATTCCGCGCAGCCCCCGCTGGCTGGTTAAAAAAGGGAAAGTCGACGAAGCCCGCGAAGTCCTCCGCGTCACCGGCGAAGAAAATTACGAGCAAGAGTTGCAGGAAATTGAAACGTCCATTCACGCTGAACACGGCGCGAGTGACGCGCTCTTCAACTGGAAGTACCGCCTGCCGATTTTCCTAGCCGTCTCCATCGGCATGTTCAACCAACTCTCCGGCATCAACGCCATCCTCTACTACCTCAACGACATTTTCGCCTTCGCCGGCTTCAACAAAGTCTCCTCCGACCTCCAAGCCGTCGCCATCGGCGCCACCAATCTGATTTTCACCATGCTGGCCATGTCGCTGATTGACCGCATCGGCCGCAAAACATTGCTCCTCATCGGCGCAGTCGGCACCGCCGCATGCCTCGCGGGTGTCGCAGCAATTTTTCTTTCTGGCCACCACCAGGATCTTCTCGTCTGGCTTCTGATCGGCTACATCGCCTTCTTCGCCTTCTCCCAAGGCGCCGTCATCTGGGTCTACCTCAGCGAAGTTTTCCCCAATCGCGTCCGCGCCAAAGGTCAAAGCCTCGGCAGCTTCTCGCACTGGGCCATGAACGCGCTCATCTCCTTCATTTTCCCCACCATGGCCGCGGCCTCCGGCGGCTATCCCTTCGTCTTTTTCGCCGCCATGATGGTCCTGCAATTCTTCGTAGTCCTCTTCTTCTACCCGGAAACCAAAGGCATCACTCTAGAGGACATGCAAAAAAAACTCGGCATCGCCTGATCCGACGCCGGCTCGTTTCGCCGAGCATCCACACGCCAACGCAGCCAACCATCCTCCGCGCCATGACTTTCGGCACATGGCGCCCGTCGCGAACTCTGCCATAATTGCGAATTGTGCGTAGCAAACTGCCCGGTTCGCCCGCATATCACCGCGTCCTCCGCGGAGTCGGCATCGGTGCGTGGGCATTCCTAGGTTTGCCGATTTTTGACAACGCCACGCGCAGCGGTTATCCGCTGACGCAATCCCAATGGCTCTCCTGGCTCGCATTCTTCCTGATCTTCGGCCCAGCCTTCTGGTACAGTTCTGCCGCCGACCCGCGTTCCGCAATCAATCGCCTCATCGCGTTGCTACTCGAAACGATCGCCGTCCTCGGCATGACCTTCCTGTTGCAAGACTACTTCGTCGGATTCTTGCTCGTAATAGTCTCCTGGCAAATCGCTCTTCTCCTCCCGTTGCGCCTGGCAGTTCCCTGGGTCCTCTCCGCCTCCGCGCTCCTCCTCGGTTTTCTCCAGCCGCACTACTACATGGGCTGGCGCTGGAGTGCCACCGGCGCGTTCGTCGGCTTTCAAATTTTTGCGATGGTCACCGCCGCCCTCGCGAAACGTGAAGCCGAAGCCCGCGAAGATCAAGCCCGCATCAATGCCGAACTCGTTTCCACCCGCGAACTCCTCCGCGAAAGCAGCAAGCTCGGCGAACGCATCCGCATCTCGCGCGAACTGCACGATAGCGTCGGCCATCACCTCACCGCTCTCTCGCTCCACCTGGAAGCCGCCGCCAATAGTCCCGCCGAAAAAGCCAGTGAAGGAATCGCGCAAGCGCAAGTCGCCGCCCACCAAGCTCTGCAAGAAGTTCGCTCGGTAGTGTCCGCCATGCACGGAGGCGAAGAAATCCAGCTGCGCGCCGCGTTACAGTTGCTCGCCGAAGGAATCCCGCGCGTGCAACTGCATCTTTCCGTTCCCGAAGAATTGCGCCTCACCGATCCCGCGCGCGCCAATGCCGTCCTGCGCTGCGTTCAGGAAATCACCACGAACACGCTGAAGCACTCGGACGCTCTGAATCTATGGATCACCCTCCGCCTCGAACGCGGCGGCATCGAAATCGCCGCGCGCGATGATGGCCAAATCGTCGCCCAGCGCGAATCCGGTTTCGGCCTCACCGCCATGCGCCAGCGCTTCGAAGAACTCGGCGGCGGCATTTCCGTGGATCCCGCAATGGAAAAGGGCTTCGCCCTGCGCGCCTGGTTGCCCGCACATGATCAAGCGGACTGAAATCATTCGCGTCCTGCTCGTCGAGGACCAGACTCTCGTCCGCGAAGGCCTCGAAAAGCTTCTCAGCCTCACCGAAGACATCCGCGTAATCGCGCGCGCCTCTGATGGCGCCGAAGCTCTCGAAAAACTTCACCACGCCTCCCCCACCGTCATACTCCTCGACGTCCGCATGCCCAAAATGACCGGCATCGAATTCCTGCAAGCCCTGCAGAAAATTTCAGACGCGCCTCCCACCATCCTTCTCACCACCTTCGACGACGATGATGCGCTTCTAAAAGGCATCCGTCTCGGTGCCAAAGGCTATCTCTTGAAAGACGTCTCGCTCGCAAAACTCACTGAAGCCATCCGGCTCGTCGCCAACGGCGGCACCATGATCAGCCCCGTCGTCACCGAACGCCTGCTCCGCGGCCTGAAAGACGCGCCGCTGCCCGCTCCGCCCGAGTACAGCGAAGAGCAACTGACCGCGCGCGAAACCGAAATCCTCCGCCTGATGACCGGCGGCTACAGCAACCGTGAAATCGCGTCCGCCCTGCAACTTTCCGAGGGCACCGTAAAAAATCACGTCTCCAACGTTCTCGGAAAACTCGGCGTCCGCGATCGCACCCGCGCCGTCCTCAAAGCCATCGAAAAAGGTTACGTCTAGCCTCATTTTCGCCTCCACGCATGTGCCGGAAGTCATGCGCGCACACCGTGACCTTGTGCACTTGGCGTCATTCGCTCACAAGCCTAATGTGGCAATCGCGGCGGGACGAAAAAGACTCACTCTCGACCCGCGCGAAAGGAGCCACCATGCACCGCAAAATCGAAATAGCCCTCCTGGCCATCAGCGCCATCTTTGTCACGCTCGCCGCAATTCCCGCCAACTCGATCCATCAAACCAAAGACACCGAGACCTCGGACTCGGCCACCATCGAAGGCCTGGTCCGCGACATCGCCTGCCCCATTCAAAGCAAGCAATCCACCGCCACGAATTTCAGCAAAGATTGCATTACCAAATGCAACCAAGCCGGCTCGCCCCTGGGCATTTTGACGAAGGAAGGCGACGTCTACGTTCCAGTCACCGAAACCATGCCGGACACCGGTCAAGCCAAGCTTCAACCGTTCGTAGGCCAGTGGGTCAGCGCCACGGGAAAAACTTTTTTGCGCAACGGCACCCACGGCATCGAAATCACCAATATCCATGCGATAGACGTCTTGAAGTAACTCAACATCGCAAAAAACGTGCAACTAGTGGGCGGCAGCAAAAACTCGAAATCAAGCATAGGGAGAAAAATCCAATGACGATGCAAGAAGATCCCTACGTTCGCAGTTCCAGTCCGTTCCGCCGCGCCGTGCTTCTCTGCGTCGTAGCGGCATTCTTTTGTCTCGCGCCGCAACGCACTTTCGCCGCCGCCGATTCGCCGTCGTGCTCCGATAATCCCAACGCTCGTCTTCTGGACTTTTGGCTCGGCGATTGGACCGTAACCTATCCCGGCGCGTCGGGCGGCGGCACCAGCAAAGTATCCCTCGCCCTCGATAAATGCCTCGTCATCGAAAGCTGGGAGAGCGGCACCGGCCTCAAAGGCGAGAATGTGTTCGCCTACAATTCCGAAGATAAAAACTGGCAGGGCCTCTACGCCGATAACCACGGCCGCGTCCACGTCTTCGCCGGAAAGGTAACTTTCGGTTCCGCCGAATTTCGCGGCCCCAGCCGCGGCCCCGGCGGCAAACCCGTCCTCAATCGCATCAAGCTCCTGCGTCTCAGCGACGACAAAATCGAACAATCGTGGGAAAAATCGGCCGACAACGGCAAAACCTGGACTACAGAATTCCGTGGCGAATACACGCGCAAAACCCCCTAGCGCTTGCTCGCCTGACAGCCCCGCCCCATGTTGAATGTCGCCGCACTACCCCCCACGTTGCAATTGACTTCCGCTAAACTAAAAGTATCATTACCCCTAGAGGGCATGGAGTTCGCCCCTTAACCGCTGTCCCCATCTAAGCCGGGACAGATGATGACTCCTGACAAGGGTTTCTTGTCGCGGAGCCATGTCCCCGGCAACGATTCCCACCAAACTCGACGCACCTGAAATTGGCTCGCCATCCATCAATCCCGCGCGAGCCGCAAGGAGAGGATGCATCTCGCTTCTATGACGAAATACCTGATGGTGGGTCTCGGCGGATGTCTCGGTTCGATGCTGCGCTATTGGATGGGAAGCTACGTCGGCAATCGCTTCGGCACGCGATTTCCATACGGCACCTTCATCGTCAATTGCACGGCGTGCTTTCTGATCGGCTTGATCGTCACGCTGCTCGCGGAAAAAACCAATTGGAGCGCGAACTGGCGCTATCTGATTCCCATCGGTTTCATCGGCGGCTACAGCACTTTTTCCACGTTTGAATATGAAACCTTTCGCGTTTTTCAGGATGGCGACTTTCTCATCGCCGGCCTTAACGTGATCCTCAGCGTCGTCGTCGGATTCGTCTCCGTCTGGCTGGGCGTAATCACCGGACGATCCATCGCATGAAGCCAGCAATCACCCCGCGCACATGGGCGTTAGAATACCTGGTTGCCAGCTGCAGCCTCGCGACCCGGGAGGTAACATGCTGAAAGCCGGACCCGCTAAAAAAGTCACCATCTACGTTGGCCAGGACCATCAATACCACGGCGAAGCCGTCTACGCCGCGATTCTGCAATTTCTTTTCTATCACCAGGTCTCCGGAGCGAGCGTCACGCGCGGCATCGCCGGATTTGGCGCCGATCATCGCCTGCACACCGATCGCGCTCTCGCGCTCACCGAAAATCTTCCCGTGAAAATCGAATTCACGGAAACTCCAGAAAAGATTGAAGAACTTCTTCCCAAGCTCCACGAAATGGCCGGCACGGGCCTCATCGAAATTCAAGACACCACCGTCGTGAAATCTTCCGAAGCATCCTCCAAGGCCGCCGCTCAGCCCGACGTGCCCGCCCTCAAACGCCAGGGCAAAGCCAAGTTGATGCGCATTTTCATCGGCGAAAACGATAAATGGAATGGCAAGCCTCTGCACAAAGCATTACTCGAAAGCATGCGCGCCAATGACATCGCCGGCGCCACCGTCTACCAGGGCATCCTCGGATACGGCGCGAACCGTCGCATTCATAAAGATTCCGCGCTGCATCTCTCGCATGACCGTCCCATCATGCTCTCCGTCGTGGATACCGAAGAACGCCTCCGCTCTTTTCTCCCGCTGCTCGACGGCATGATCCAGCAAGGCTTGGTGGTTTTCTCCGACGTGGACGTCATCAAGTACACCCGCGACTACCAGGAAATGGAACGCCGCAAAGAGGTCCGCAAATGAAACTCGAAGGCATCGCAAAAATGTTGCGAATTCATTTCGGTGAAGACGATAAATGGAAGGATAAACCGCTCTACCGCGCCATCGTCAAAAAATGCCGCGAACTGGATATCGCCGGCGCCACCGTCTTTCGCGGCACCGAAGGCTACGGCGCCAGCACCCTGATCCGCCGCCCGCGCCACATGTCCTTCTCCCACGACGCCCCCGTAATGGTCAGCGTAATTGACTCCGCAGAAAAAATTCAAACGCTGCTCCCATTCCTGGACGAAATGGTAGAAGAAGGCCTAATCGCCACCTCCGAAGTAGAAGTAATCAAATACGTCCACCAGGACGGCACCCGCTCCTAACGCACACGCACCGTACGCTCCGCGTGAAAACGCCACGACCCAGCAAGATCCATATGGAGTGCGGGAGCGCGCTCCCGCTTTCTCTCAGGCGAGGCGCGTCTCGCCTGCCTTCGACTTTGCCGTTGCCTTTGCCGTGGACGTTGCCGTTGTAGCGGCGCACTTCAGTGCGCCATCGATGTTGCCGCAAGACCGCCTGTGTTCCGAAGACCGCCGCGACACATCCCTCAGTTCACGCCACACAAAAATCGTCGCTCCGCCGCATGGTTTACATTGTCATCCCGACAGAGGCGCGCCGCTTTTTGCGCGCCGACCAGGGACCTCTCTTCGACTTTCGTCCTGCACGACGTACTCCCCGCGCGCTATCCCCGCCCAACCCCCACCGCCGCATTCCTCAAAACTCCCAGCCCCTCAATCTCCACCTCCGCCACATCCCCCGCCTTCATAAAAACCGGCGGATTGCGAAACACTCCCACCCCCGAAGGCGTTCCCGTCGCAATAATGTCCCCAGGCTCCAATGTAATCGCCTCGGAAATAAACGAAATCAACTCCGGCACCCGAAAAATCATTTTCGACGTATTCGAATCCTGAAAAACCTCGCTATTCAACCGCCCAATCACCCGCAAATTATGCGGATCCGCAATCTCGTCCCGCGTCGTCAACCACGGCCCCGTCGGGCAAAACGTGTCGCACGATTTTCCGCGCGTCCACTGCTTGTCTGCGAATTGCCACTTCCGCCCCGACACATCGTTCAAGGCCATATAACCGGCAACGTAGTCGTACGCGGCCTCGGCCCGAATCGCCTTCCCGCGCCGCCCGATCACCACCGCCAATTCCGCCTCCGAATCCACCTGCATCTCCCCCGCGGGAATCACGATCGCATCGCGCGGTCCCGCAATGGAATTTGGGAATTTCGCGAATATAAGCGGATATTCCGGCACCTTGAAATTCGCTTCGCCGGCGTGGTCGCGATAATTCAATCCCACCGCGATAATCTTGCTTGGCTTAGCAACCGGCGGTCCAAGCTCCACCGCCTTCAATGGAAGCGGCACAAAACCGCCCGGAATTTCCTGCACCAATTTCCCCGCTAATTCCAGCGCCTCAGTTCCCGCATTCAAAAAATCCGAGGTGCTCGAAAACAATGCAGCCGCTTTCCCCGCGGCCGCGCTCAATCCTTGCAGATCAAAAACACTCTCGCCACGCAAAATTCCGAGCCGCAATCCCGCTTCGCGGCGAAAATTCACGATGCGCAAGAAAATCCTCCATAATCATCCGCACGCAGCGATGCTATGCGCGCGTATCGATTCACACATTCTAGCAGGGTCCTACGGAGAGAAAATTACCGGCGAGGAGCAGCACTGATGCTTGCACTCGCATCCACAAGCTTCTGCACCGCGGGCGCTATCGCAAGAATCAAATCCGCCGTCGGCTTTTCCGCCTGCAAAATCAGCGCAGTTTGTTCGCGGTGCCATGAATCCGTCGCCGGCTGTCCCTTGTCCATGTAATCAAGCGCCGCAAGTCCCGCCGCCGCAAGCGTAGTCAGATTCTGCGAAACCGGGGTGAGTCCCTTCAGCAAAAATGAATTCTGCAGCAAAGGCTGCAATTCAGCGTCATTGTCGCGCCACAAAACCAGCTGCGCGCGAATACGCGCTTCCGCCCCCGCGTCCTGAAATTTGCTCCCGACAAACTGATCCACGTCGCCCGAAAATCGCCGCGCCGTTTCGCTCTCCGGAGCCACCGCGTCCACCATCCGATTCAAAGGCATATCGCTGGTTTGAATCCCGCCGGCCGCCTCCGCCTCTTTCTCGCGAATCGTAATGCTCGCCGGCTGCACCGCATCCGCCAGCACTCGCAAGGCCGCAACATCATCCGACCGCGCCATCCGCGCCAGCATCATCTCGGTGCTCGCACGCTGCTTCAGCCCCAATTCTTCCAGCTCCACGTTTACCGCATTCAACCGGCGATACATCGACTCCGGATCCCGCACGTCCTGCGCCGACCACAAACGCTCTGCCACCGCCGCTGCCCGCGGCCAAATCCGCGAATCGACATTTTCATCCGAAATAAATTCCGCCCACATGCAAGCTTCGCCGCCCAGAATCAATTTCTGCTGCTCCGGAGTAAGCGTCGCATCCGCATTCGCCATCGGATCCACCGCATAATGCTGGCTCGCCGGCGCCATCCCGTCCAGATAATATCCGCTCGAAAGTATTCCGCGATATCCCTGCCGCGCCGCTTCCGCCAGCGATTCCTGCCCGCGCCACGATTGAATCACGATGTCTTTCGGCATCCCCGGCGCCAGAATTTCGTCCCACCCCACCATTTCCTTGTGATGCTTGCTCACGATTTTCTGAACTTCCAAAGTGAAATACTGCTGCAGTTCCTCATCGCTCTTCAATTTGTGCGCCCGCATGAATTTCTGGATCCCGGGATTCGCGTCCCACTGCTTTCCGTTCACCTCGTCCCCACCAATATGAAAAAAATGATCCGGAAAAAGTTCCGCCATCTCGCCGATCAGCTTATCCAGAAATCTGAAAGTGGATTCCCGCGAAGGATCCATCGCCGGATCGAATATCCCCCACCGCCGCTCGATCGAATAAGGCCCCGGCCCGCTCGCCAAATCCGGATATCCCACAAACCACGACGTGCTATGCCCCGGCATATCAAATTCCGGCAAAATGCGAATCCCGCGGTCCCGCGCATACTCGATCAATTCGCGCATCTCCGCCTGCGTGTAGTACAAACCGTCCGACCCCAATTCCTGCAGCTTCGGAAATTCCTTGCTCTCCACGCGAAATCCCTGGTCGTCCGAAAGATGCAAATGCAGCACGTTCATCTTCACCGCGGCCATCCCATCAATATTCCGCTTCAAAGTATCCAGGTAAATAAAATGCCGGCTGACGTCAATCGTCAAACCGCGCCAAGGAAATCGTGGCGCATCCTCAATGTGCACCGCCGTCGCTGCAAAGCCCGATGGCGTAATAGCAACCAACTGCAGAAAAGTCTCCATCCCATGCATCACGCCCAAAGGGTTCGGCGCCGTAATCTTCGCTCCTGCACTACTCACATCCAGCACATAGCTCTCATCCTCGCCCAATTCCTGCACGGCGTTGCTAGCGCGCTCCGCATGAATCACCAAAGTCGCCTTGCTCGGCTCCGCAATCTCCGCCGAAATAAAAAATCCAGTCTGCCGCGAAAGTTCGCGACAAAATCTTTCCACCGCGCGCTCCAGCCGCGCGTCGCGGTACCCCTCAATCCCCACTGAAAACGTCGGCGTAATCGCCAGCGCCCCGTTTCCAACCCGCACGCTCGCCGGCATCGGCATCAAATTCAATTCCGGCGCGCGCTGATCCGCAACTCCCAATCCGCTCAAGAATCCAATCATCGCAATCACCAAAAAAATTCGCATTTGCCCTTCTTTGAGCAGTTTATGGCGCAAAACCTTTTTAAGCGACGCGCAGAATAGTACAGTTCCGCAACCCGCGCCCAACTTTTTTGCCGCTCGCAACGCGTGCAAAGCAAGTCCAGCCGAAAATTTACTGCGATTTCACGTTGCTTCCCGCCGCGCATCTGTGCAATAAAGTCGGGCCGTGCCATTCACACTTCTCGATTGGTCAGCCATTATCGGTTACCTCGTAATAACTCTTCTGCTCGGCCTCTATTTCCGCCGCAGTGCTGGAAAAAGTTCGGAAGATTATTTCGTTTCCGGTCGCACCACTTCCTGGTGGCTAGCCGGCACTTCCATGGTCGCCACCACCTTCGCCGCCGATACGCCTCTGCTCGTCGCCGGCCTCGTCTACACTCAAGGAATCGCCGGCAATTGGATCTGGTGGGCCTTTCTTCCCTCCGGAATGATGACGGTCTTTCTCTTCGCGCGCCTCTGGCGCCGCTCCGGCCTGATGACCGACGTGCAATTCGCCGAAATGCGCTACTCCGGAAATCCCGCCGCCTTCCTCCGCGGATTCCGTGCCATCTACCTCGGCCTGCTGATGAACTGCATGATCCTCGGCTGGGTCACCAAAGCAATGATCAATATCGTCGGCACCACTCTCGGCCCCACCATGCAGACCTGGGGCTTCCTCAACACCTTTTCTCGCGCGCTCAGCGATATCTTCGGCCCCGTATTTTCCGGCACCGACGGCCGCGCGCTCATCGTCTGCATTTTTTTTCTGATTCCCTTCACCGGAATTTACGTTTCTCTCGGCGGCCTCTCCGGCGTTCTCTGGACCGACCTCTTTCAATTCGTACTGAAAATGAGCATCGTCATCGGCATCGCCTGGTACGCCGTCAAAGCCGCCGGCGGCATGGACACGATGATCGCCCACATCGGCGCTCTGCGCGCGACCAACGGCGCCTCCAATCCGCTCGCCTTTCTCCCCGATTTTTCAAAAGGTTTCGCCAGCGACACGCTCTGGACTCTCCCCGTAATCACTTTCACCGTTTATCTCGGCGTGCAGTGGTGGGCTTTCTGGTATCCCGGCGCGGAACCCGGCGGCGGCGGCTACATCGCGCAAAGAATTTTCAGCGCGCGCGATGAACGCCAGGGCCTCTTCTCCGTCCTCTGGTTCAACATCGCCCACTACGCGCTGCGTCCCTGGCCCTGGATTCTCACCGCGCTAGCCGCCATCGTCCTCTATCCCGGCCTGCAGCACCCCGAAACCAGTTACATGATGATCGTCAACGACTACGTCCCACACTATTGGCGCGGCATCATCGTCGCCGGCTTCCTCGCCGCCTTCATGTCCACCATCGCGACGCAACTCAATTGGGGCACGTCCTACATCGTCGAAGATTTTTACCGCCGCTTCCTGGTGCGCCACGCGTCCGAACGCCACTACGTCCACATTTCGCAGCTCGTTACCATTCTGCTCGTGATCCTCACCGGGTACGTTTCCGCGCAACTCGCTTCCATTCGTTCCGGCTGGGAAGTCGTGCTGCAAGTCGGCGCCGGCACAGGCAGCGTTTACATGCTTCGCTGGTATTGGTGGCGCATCAATGCCTGGAGCGAAATTTCCGCGATGATCACCGCGCTAGCCGCCACTCTAGCGCTGCACTGGCAGCAACTCGCGAACGCACTCCTCGGCCGCCCGTCGCTCTTCGTCGGTTCCGATACGGTCGTCTTCGCGAAAGACATCCTCACCACGACGCTGCTGACCACGGTCGTCTGGATCGCCGTAACGCTTCTCACCGCAAAAGAACCGGACAGCATCCTCCTCTCGTTCTACAGAAAAGTCCGCCCGGACGCGACCGGCTGGCAACCCATCGCCGCGCTAGCTCCGGAAATTCCCCAAACACACGATCTAGCCCGCAATCTCTGGTGCTGGATCCTAGGCTGCGTAATGGTCTACAGCGCCCTATTCGGCGTAGGCAAACTTCTACTCCACAACTGGCCACTAGGAATTTTCCTGGTCGTACTGGCAACAATCAGCGCCTGGCAAATGGCCCGCGAACTAAGCAGAGGTCACGGAAGCGTAGAAGCAGCAGCAACGGCAGAAAAAATCTAAGAAGCACCTAAAGCCGATCTCGCGAAGAAAGCCACAAACGCAGCACCCGTAGGGGCACGGCATGCCGTGCCCGCAGTCAATCGCGCCGCCCAGTCGTCGTGCACAAAAACGCCAAATTCAGCAAGGGTCCGTAGGGGCGCTGCTTGCTGCGCCCCAGCTTGCCCGGGCGCTAACATCTCCTCAAAACCGTAGCGGCACGGCAGGTCGAAGATCCGCCGCAGGAGGGCCGTGCCCGCAGTGTTCGCAAAATGACGTAGGAGCCTGCCCGGTTGGACGCCTTGTGGGTCGCGGCCTTAGCCGCGACATAAAATCCAGCCACGCGAAAGGGGCTTCAGCCCCTGAAGTTCCCACAGGCCTCAGCCGCGCCATCGAACGATCCTCGCCCCAAAATCTCCGCGCCCTCCGCCTTCCTCTGTGCACTCCGTGTTAAATCTTTGGCGAATAAAATCTCGCGCACGTTACCGAAATCGCCGAATCAAGAGAGTATGCCGCCCCGACCGGTACAACCCCACCACATACATGCAAGCCTTCCCCTTCGTCGTATAAATCAACTGCCGCATCCGCAACAAAGGCGCCCCCCGCGGCACCGATAGCAATTCCGCCGTCTTCAAATCCGCAGCAGTCGAATCAATCTCCTCATCCGCGTAAGCCAGCTCCACTCCGTATTCATGCTCGAGCGTCACAAAAAGCGATCCGCGCTCCAAAGTCCCACCAGCCAAAGCCGGAAATTCATCCACCGACAAATAGCAAGTCTCCAAAGCAAACGGTTCATCCGAAGCCTGCCGCACGCGTTCCAACATGAATAAATGGCTGGTAGACGGCAACGAAAGCCGCGCCGCAATCTCCGGCTCATTTTCCAAAACGCCCGAAGACACAATTCGTGAACGCACCGCCAACCCGCGGCTGGCCATCTGCTCCGTATAACTCATCAATTTGTTGAAATGAATTTTCGGCGGCGCCACAAACGTCCCCGAACCGTGCCGCCTTTCCACCATGCCCTCGCGAGCCAGATCGGCCAGCGCATGCCGCGCCGTCATCAGGCTCACTTTGTGCGTTTTGGCCAGCTCCCGCTCGGAAGCCACCATATCCCCGGGCTTGAGCTGCCCTCCCTCAATCCGTCGCCGGATCACGTTCTGGATTCTCTTGTACGTAGGTTCGCCGTTTCGACCGATCGGTGTCATGAACGCTCCGGAATTGCCCGTGAGTCTACCAGCATAGTGCTGCGGCACAATGAATTAGCGCCGTTAGCCGCCCTTAAAGTGCCAACACACTGCTATAGAGCGCGATTAGCCGCTATAGAGCGTACTCGGCAAATTCATCAGAAGCCTTATACATTTTCATTTTTCTCTTGACAACAGAAATAATGAGCTATATAGCTCTTTCGCATGAATGACGTGTTTCGGGTGCGTGGGAGGCATGACAGCCTCGATTCTCCGAATTTCCGCCAGGAGGCTTCTGTGAACAAGATTCGCAACATCACCACAACAGCGCTATTCCTTTCCCTGACATTGCTCGCCATCGTCGCGCTGACCGTAGCCGTTCCGCTTGCAAGGGCGCAAGAAACCAGCGCCGCCATCAGCGGAACCATTACCGACGCGACCGGCGCACCTGTTCCGGGCGCCACCGTCACCGCCACCGACGTCGCGCGCGGCATCGCCTACCCAACAACCACCAACGGCGATGGCGCCTACTACCTGCTTCATCTTCCGATCAGCCGTTACGAACTGAAGGTGGAAGCAAAAGGCTTTCAAACCGCCTTGCGTCCGGCCTTTGCGCTCGTCCTGAACCAAGTTGCGCGCGTGGACGTGCAGTTGACCGTTGGCGCGATGTCCCAAACGGTGGAGGTGAACGCCGCGCCACCGCTGCTGCAAACGGACACCACCGACCTCAGCACCCACATTGACCACGTCGTGACGGAAAACATTCCACTGATCACGGGAAATTACAGCCAGCTCACTTTGCTCACTCCCGGAGCCGTCAGCACCAATCCGGGAGCGTTCGTCTCTGGCCAAAACACGTTTCAAGTCGGCCGCCCTTACATCAATGGCAATCGCGAACAGACCGACAACTTCATCCTCGATGGCATAGACAACAACCAGAGCGACAACAACGAAGTCGCGTACTCGCCCAGCACGGACGCCATTCAGGAATTCAATTTGATCAGCCAGAATCCTTCCGCGGAGTTTGGCAATTTTCTAGGCGGCATCGTGAATACCACCATCAAATCTGGCACCAATTCCTATCATGGCGAAGCTTTTGACTATTTCCGAAACGACGCGTTGGACGCGAACGAATGGAGCAACGGCCTGACCACTCCCGTAACGCCGAAATCCGCTCTTCGCTACAACCGCTTCGGGGCGACCTTTGGTGGCCCGATCATCAAGAATCGCCTTTTCTTCTTCGTGGATTACGAGGGGCAACGCATGGACAGTCCTTCGACCCAGAATGTGCTGGTTATGAGCGCGGCAGAACGCGCTGGAAACTTCGGCGAGTTGTGCCCTATCGGATTTACTGCAGCTGGTATTTGCAACGCCACCACGAACGCGGAGAAGGCCATCAATACCCAGTTGTATCTGCCACAGTCGGGCGTGAATCCTATGGCCCGGGTTCCAATCCCATTTAACAATCTGACCGCCGCGGGCCTTACTCTGAGTCCAGCGGCGACCAATATCGTGAATTCGCCGCTTTACCCCATGGCGACTTCCGGTAGCACCCTGTTTTACCAACAGCGCATCGTGAACGATGGGGACCAGGGCGATCTAAAAATAGACTGGACACCCACTGAAATAGACCGGGTCTTTGGCCGTTATTCGCAACAATCTTTTCGGAATCCCACTACAGAGACGTACTTGCTCGCAAATAACGGCATCACCGATTTTAACTATCCGTTGAAAAACGGAGTCCTCGGATGGAATCGGACCATCAGCCCGAGTCTAATTAACGACTTCCGCGTCGGATTCAGTTATTTTCCCGTGAGCCAGGGTTATACGAATCCGACCGGAGAAAATCTGCCGCAGAAATTTGGAATCCCAGGTTCGCCGAGTACCTTCCTCCCGTCCATTCAGGGTCTGTTTGGAGGCATCGGAACGATCGCCAACAGCTTGTCGGCCTTTAACACATTCAATGACACTGTGTTCCAAATCAGTGATTCCATCGTGAAAACGTACGGAAATCATGAATTTCACTTCGGCGTTCAGTTCAACAACTACCGCGACAATTTCCTCTATCCTGGTAATGAGGGACTGGCAGGCTTTTTCAACTTCAACGGCCAATACACAGCCAATCCGACTCTTGTAAACGGGATCCCGCTTTCCAACGGATCTGGGCTCGCGGATTTTATGCTTGGCCTCCCCAACAACCTAGGCATTGGCAGTAGTCTATCCGGCAACCGGCATGTGAGAAACAATCTCTGGGGCGTCTACGCGCAAGACAACTGGCGGCTCCGCCATAACCTCACTCTCAACGTCGGCCTGCGCTGGGAGTTGAACACCCCGCGTGCCGCCGCCGATGGAAACTCGGTAAACTATCAGCTGTTCGGCGGAGACCTCATAACACCCACAATTAACAATCAAGGCCTAGGCAAGGCGCTCTACAAACAGTACAACGGCATCACCAACTTCCAGCCGCGCATCGGCATCGCCTGGCAGCCCGAATTCCTGAAGAATACTGTCGTCCGGGCCGCCTATGGCGTCACCAGCTTCATGGAATCGAACGGCGTCAACAACCTGCTCACCGCGAACCCGCCGTTCGAAACGGCGCATAACGTTACGTTCGCTCCTACTACCGCGCTGCCCCCGAGCACTTTGGATCAGGGCTTCGTCGGCTTTCCCACGGGTTGTACCCTTGCCCTGGCGGTCGTGTTTGATCCAGTTTGTTTTCAAGGTGTGAACATTCACGCTTTCGACGTAAACATCCGGCCTGCGGTTCAGCAGGAATGGAACCTCAACGTCCAGAAGCAGTTCGGAAACGCTACCACCGTGCAGGTCGGTTACGTCGGCGAAACCGATCAGCATCTCAGCAACATCATCATGCTCCAGCAGAATGAGCTGAACCCTGATGGCACCATCACTCCGAGCCCCTTCCTAAATTCCACTCTGCTCGGAGAGATTGGCCAGGGCCGGTACTCGCTTTCCAACGGAATTAGCAACTATAACGCGCTGAGCGTCGTCCTACAGGAGCGCTTCACCAATGGGCTCCAAGCACAGTTGAACTACACATGGTCGAAGTGCCTGAGTGACACACCCGGGTTTTACGGGCAGTATGGTGACAACGTCAGCACCGAAGCGCAAACCATCGCAGGCTGGGCCTTCCCGCAGAATCCGTACGATCAAATGGGCGACTATGGCCGCTGCCCGCAAAACATCGCGCAACTCTTCAACGGATACGTGGTCTACGAACTTCCTTACGGGCATGGCCGGAAGTATGGCAGTGAAGTGAACGGCGTCGTAAACGCCATTGCCGGAGGATGGCGCGTCAGTTCGAGCTTCATCTTCCACAGTGGCTTTGCTCAGACCATTTTTGCCAGCAGCGATACTTCCGGCACCGGCGGATTCTCCACTCGTGCAGACTGCGTCGCGGGCGTTCCTTCGAAGATCCCGATGACGTTTGACCCGGTGACGCACGGCTTTACATTCTTGAACCCCCTTGCCGTTACAACTCCGGCGACCGGTACCTTCGGCAACTGCCCGGTGGGCGCCTTCGATGGCCCCGGTCTCAAAACTGCCAACATCAGCCTCGCCAAGGACTTCTCGATTACCGAAAGGCAATCGCTCGAGTTCAGGGTGGATATGACCAATTTCACCAACACCCCCATCTTCAACTTCGGGCAGGAATACAGCGGCCAGCACACCGCAGGCGCCTCCAACTACGGTGAGATCTTCACCTCGCAGGGCGCCCGCAACATCCAGTTCGCGTTGAAATATCGCTTCTGATCCAGCAAGTTTCCCCTAGGCAGCACGCGCGGAGCCGCTACCCCACAGTAGCGGCTCTTTTTTTTCACCGCACCAGAATCCCCGCGAATCCGCGTAGCGTCGTTGCATTTTTGTAGCGGCGGCTCGACGGTTTACGTCGAGCCGGCAGCCGTGGTTTTGGAGTCCGGCCGCCAGATGCACTCCACACCCATTGGAACTTGCAATCGCGCGTTATATCCTCATCTCTGTGTTTCGCCGCGCTCTGCGCTCCCCTGCGATGGGTTTGGTCCTCGGCCTGATCATCACGCTCGCGGCCGTCGTCACCTACTCCGCCTACATCACCCACCAGATCGCCGGCCTCCGCGCCCTGCAAAACAACCTCGTCGAACGCAATCGCAAAGCCTCTCTGCAACTCCTCCGCGTGCAAAACGACCTGAATTCGCTAGCCCTCGCCATGCGCGATATGCTCGATAACGACGAGCCTTACCCTCTCACCGCCTGGAAATCGCAATTCGCCCGCATCCGCGAAGACCTCGACGACGCGCTGCAATCCGAAGAAAATCTCAGCGGCGCCACGCGCACGACAAATCAAAAACAATATCTAGCGGCCTCCCTAGCCCAATTCTGGAACGCCGCAGACCGCACCTTCGCGCTAGCGCAAAATGGTCAGGACAAAGAAGCCCGAGACCAAATCCGTCTCACCCTACAAGCCCGCCAGGAAGGCCTCAGCACCGCCGTCTCGCGCCTCCTAGTGCAAAATAACGAAAGCGACGAACAAATCGCCCTGCAAGTCCGCGAAATCTACGCCCGCGTCCAGCGTCAGGTCTATTTATTTCTCACCGCCACTCTCGCCGCCATCATCCTCACCAGCCTCTACGTAATCCGCTCGAACCGCCGCCTCTTCGAACAAGTCGCCGCCCTCTCCCGCCAGCGCAGCGATCTCGCGCAAAAATTAATCTCCACGCAGGAATCCACGCTCCGCCACATTTCCCGCGAACTCCACGACGAGTTCGGCCAAATCCTCACCGCCATCGGCGCCATGCTAGGCCGCGTCGAACGCCACACCCCCGCCGATTCCCCGCTCCGCTCCGAACTCCACGAAGTCCGCGACATCACCCAAACCACGCTCGAAAATGTTCGCAGCCTCTCGCAAGCCCTGCACCCGGTGATGCTCGATGAAGCCGGCCTCGAAAGCACGATTGACTGGTACATCCCCACAATAGAAAAACAAACCGGCATTGACATCACCTACGAAAAATCCGGCCAGCCCTACCCGGTTGACACCAGCGCCGCCATCCACATCTATCGCGTCCTCCAAGAAGCACTAAATAATGTCGCACGCCATTCCGGCGCCCGCGAAGCCTGGGTCCGCCTGCGTTTCCAACCCGATTCGCTGCAGCTAGAAATCGAAGATCACGGCAAAGGTCTCGACGCAACCGCCTCCGCGACCAAGCCCGGTATGGGCTTAGTCGCCATGCGCGAACGCGCCGAACTTCTCTCCGCCACCATCGAGTTGCTGCGCCTCCCGCAAAATGGGACTCTAGTTCGCCTGCAAGTTCCGAAAGAAAGGCTCGAGCCGCATGGCCCATAAAATTTCCGTGCTCCTGGTAGACGACCACGCCCTGGTCCGCCGCGGCTTCCGCCGCATGCTAGAGGACGAGCCGGACATCGCGGTAGTAGGCGAAGCCGGCGACGGCGATGAAGCCATCAAACTCGCCCGCTCTCTGCATCCAAAAGTTATCGTGATGGATTGCGCGCTCCCCGGCTCCAGCGGCCTCGCAGCCACCCGCAAAATCCTCGCCAGCTCGCCGGAAACCGCCATATTAATGTTAAGCATGCACTCCGAAGACACGCTCGTCCGCCAAGCCCTCGACGCCGGCGCCCGCGGCTACGTCCTCAAGAACGCTGTGGACCTCGAACTCGCCACTGCCATCCGCCGCGTAGCCGCCGGTGAAATCGTCATGGCCTCCGAACTCTCCCGCTCTGCCACGCTCAAAGGCGAACGCAACGCCGGCCTAACCGCCCGCGAACTGCAAATCCTCCAGCTAATCGTGGACGGCAAATCCAACAAGGAAATCGCCGATCATCTTTCGCTCAGCGTCAACACCGTCAGCGTCCATCGCGCCAATATCATGGACGCGCTCGGCATTCACAAAACCGCCGAGCTAGTCGTCTACGCCATCCGCAACGGCCTGGTGAACATCTCGTGAATCGCCGCGCATTCTTGAAAAATTTAGGCGCGATGGGCGCACTTAGCGGCTACACGCAACTCGCCCCGCTCGCCGGCCTCGCGCCGTTGACGCTCTCGCGCTTCGCAACAAATCTCTCAGCGATCAGCGCGCCGACGCTGCACCCGCCGCCGCAACAGCAATCCGCGCAACCCACATTTCGACTGACAGACGTCACCACCTCCGCCGGCATCCACTTCCACCACAATTCCGGCGCCTACGGCGGCAAACTCCTCCCCGAAACTCTGGGCTCCGGATGCGCTTTCCTCGATTACGATAACGACGGCTGGCAAGACATCCTGCTGATCAACGGCACCGACTGGCCCGGCCACAAACGCGCCCCCACCACGCTCCGCCTCTACCAAAATAATCGCAACGGCACATTCACCGACGTCACCCGCCGCGCCGGCCTGGAAATCGAAATGTACGGCATGGGCGTAGCCGTAGGCGATTACAATAACGACGGCTTCCCCGACATCTTCATCACCTGCGTCGGCCAAAGCCGCTTGTTCCAAAATAATAAAAAGGGCGCGTTCGTCGAAGTCACAAAACCAGCAGGCCTAGCCAGCCGCCAAGCCCTCAGCACCTCCGCCCTCTGGTTCGATTACGATCGCGACGGCCAACTCGATCTCTTCGTCTGCAATTACGTAAAATGGTCCCCCGACCACGACGTTTTCTGCAGCCTCGACGGCACCCACAAATCCTATTGCACTCCCGAAGCCTATCGCGGAGAAACCTGCTGGCTCTTCCGCAATCGCGGCGACGGCACTTTCGAAGACGTCACCGCAAAAAGCGGCATCTTTGACACCAGCTCGAAATCTCTAGGCGTCGCCATGCTCGATTACAATCTCGATGGCTGGCCCGATCTGCTAGTCGCCAACGACACCCAGCCCAACAAGCTCTACCGCAATCAGCAAAATGGCACGTTCAAGGAAGTGGGAGTAGAAGCCGGAATCGCATTCAGCGCCGAAGGAAAAGCCCGCGCCGGCATGGGTGTCGCTACCGGCGATTTCGAAAATTCCGGACGCGCCGGAATCGCCATCACCAATTTCGACAACGAAATGATCGGCCTCTATCAACCAATCGCGAATGGCGCCTACCAGGACATCGCCATCCAAGCCGGCATCGGCCTACCGTCCGTCAACACTCTCGGTTTCGGCTGCGTTTTTCTAGACGCCGATCTCGATGGCCTGCTAGATCTCGCCGTAGCCAATGGACACATTGACGAAACCGTCCGCAACATTCGCGGCAACGTAGGCTACGCCCAACCTCCGCAATTATTTCTAAATAGCGGCAAAGGACATTTCCACGACGTAGCCCCCGCCATGAGCAAAGAATTCGCCGCGCCAAAAGTTGGCCGCGGCTTAGCCTACGCCGATTTCGATCGCGACGGCGACCTCGACCTATTAATGACCACCAACAACGGCCCAGCCTACCTCTACAGAAACGACGTGCAAGGAGGAAACAAAAGCATCCGCTTCCGCCTGATCGGCACAAAATCCAACCGCGACGCCATAGGCGCCCGCGTCCAAATCGTATCCAACGGCATCACCCAAGAGCGAGTAGTCCACACCGGCTCCAGCTACCTCTCGCAATCCGAATTACCCGTAACGTTCGGCGTAGCCCACACCGAAAAAATCGACCGCGCCATAATCCAATGGCCCAGCGGCCGCACCGAAGACTTCAAAAACCTAGCCACCGCCCAATCCTACAACTGCACCGAATCCCAAGGCCTCACCCCGCAAACCCGCTCCTGACGTTTGACGGCAAAGCATGGATTGCGGAGCAGATGTGAAAACTAAATAGTGTTGCTCGGGATATTTAGGAATCTTTGTGGGTCGTGGCTTTAGCCACGACATAAAAAAGACGGCGCGCAGCGCCAAACCGATCGCGGTGCCTTCCCCGCGATGTTTTCGAGTTTTCGCGCCCCGCCGCGGTGTGACCGCGTGCTCCCGTCGCTTTTGTAGCGGCGCACTTCAGTGCGCCATCGTTGTTAACGCACCATTGCCGCAGCTCTGCGCTCCAAGAAAGGGCAACGTGTCATCCCGCTGACCCTGAGAGCGTCGGCGAAGGGGGCGCAGCGCGGGATCTGCTTTGCCTACCTCCGTGCCCTCCGCCTTCTAGTTTCTCTGTGCGCTCTCTGCTAAATCTATTACCGTCGCCGTTGTAGCGCCGGCGCCGCGCGAACGTCAAATTTCAAGCATCCTTGTGGGTCGTGGCTTTAGCCACGACATAATGCCTCGAAATGACATCCGGCTTCAGCCGCTGAAGCTCCCGCTCCCGACGCCCGCCGTTGCCATTGCTTTCGCCCACTCTCCGCCAAAGTCCACCCTAATCCTTTTACATTATTGCGTCCCCTCGCCCACTCCGTTACATTCCCGACGTTAGCCGCCTCCCCCGCGTCCTGGCAGACGCGCAGGCGGCCCACCCAAGCACGAAACCCGACCCCGGCCGGTACCCCCATACCAGCCGGGGTTTCCTCTTTACCCAGACTCAACTTCAACCCCGCCTTGTCCCGAGAATATCTGACGCGATCGCAGAAAGCCGCGACACCAATGCGCGACCGACCCGTCCGAGCCGTGGCACAGCCACTCTTGGCTGTGCTCTTCGCATTGCGCAGTCGTTTTTGATTTTGCAGCGGCCACCAGATTCCGAGCGGCGTCCTTCCCTGGGAAACCGCCAGCGGCAGGTTCAAAGGGGGTTGCGACACTAGCCGGCGACGGACCTCGCACGCATTTTCGAAACTTCGCAACTCACCGCAGACGATATTCCCCGCCGCCTAGAAACTGTAATAACCCGAGGTTGCGAAGAACTTGCAGCTGTTGCCGGATTTTGTCTCGAACGTAATGATTATCCGGATGCAGGCGTGCCAGCTGATTTTCCGAGGCGTAAACATCACGAAGGCTGAATTCCGCTCTTCCGAGCGAGCGCACCACGTTTAGCACATCCAAGATCCATCCCCGTTGTTGCGCCTTGATTTTCTCAAGCGGGCGAATCCGCGCGTACTGCGCTCGCACTTCAGCAGGCGCGGCGGGCTTTCCGCTGCTGACGATGTGAATTCTCGCGTCCTCCGGAATCGCCCCCAGGAGAATATTGCAACCGACCCAACCGTGGCGTTCGGCATTGGCGCTAAGCGGCTTTCGTTTCTCTATTGCCGAAAGCGGAAACGCGAAATGCGGAATCAAAATAAGATTCACGATTTTCCAAGCAGTTGGCTCGTAATGGAGCGCGAATAAATTCGGGGTGCGGTCCTCTTTGATGGCCCGCACCATGGCGCTGTATGCTGCGTCCGCAATCCGCCCGGTAAGTGACCGACCCTGTGCCTTTAGCTGAAATGGCGCCTGGCAATCAGGGCACGTGTAGTCAATCGCCGGCGTATTGGTCGCCGAAGCAGCCAGCGAGTCCGAATGGCAGTTGGGACAATAAAGATTCGCAAGGCCCCAAGCCTCGCTCGCTACCCCCGCGCGCCGAGACTTGTTCTTGTACCTTTCTAATCCTGCATGCGGTAAGGCGGTTTGCACCGCCACATTAGATCACTGTTACTGGGCCAGATAAATCTCCGTTTCCGTCTTGATGACAAACAAAATCTCCAGCGCGGCCTGCGCGCTCCCCTGAAATTTCGCCAGCGCCTCTTCCATATTTTCCGCCGCCACCGAATACACCACCTCGCGGCGGTAACTTCCCACGAAGTAGAAACTTCGCTCGCGGCGAACCAATTTTCCTGAATTCAGTGCGTTCACGGCCCGGGTCCCTGTACACACTGATCGATCCATAGATCCTTCATCGAGATCAAGATCAATCGCAATGCAGCCCGCTGTCATGGAAACAAACAGCAACTCGTCGGTGATGCGCAAAAGCGTCGTGGACACAAAACCCGCTTCCATCTCAACGCCAATAACGGACCGGGAATCGCGCACGCCGCCACCGCAGTCGTGCCGCTCCCAAGGAACGGATCCAGCACCAAATCCCCTTCATTCGACGCCGCCCGAATAATGCGCTCCAGCAACGCCACCGGCTTCTGTGCCGGATGCTTCCCGAAACGCTTCTCCTCCCGCCCCGGCGGGTAAATCTCCCACACGCTCTTCATCTGCTTGCCGCGATTAATCTCCTTCATTAGTTTGTAGTTGAAGACGTGCCGGCTCTTCTTGTTCTTCGCCGCCCAAGTAATCGTTTCGGTGGCATGCGTGAAATAGCGGCACGAAAGGTTTGGCGGCGGATTCGGCTTCACCCAGGAGATATCGTTGAGGAGCTTGAAATCCAACTGTTGCATGGCGAACCCGACGGAATGAATCACGTGGCTCGTCCCGCTCACCCAAATAGCCCCGTTCGGCTTCAGGACGCGCTGGCAAGCCGCCAACCAAGCCCGGTTGAACTCATGATTCGCATCCGCTCCCCGTGAACGGTCCCACTCTCCCTTATTGACGCTAACCATCTTCCCGGCGTGGCACGTAATCCCATTGTTCGAAAGGAAATACGGCGGGTCCGCGAAAATCAGGTCCACCACGTCCTCCGGGATCGCGGCCAGAATTTCCAGGCAGTCGCCCTGATAGATTCGGATGTGACGCTTGGCGTCCTTGAAGACGGGAGCAGGCAGCGCGGGCACAACACTAGTCGCTGAAATGACCGCCGCCGAGATTTTCGCTCGTTTGGACAAGGAATGAACGCACCTGCACATTTCGAAGGCCGCGTCCGGATCGTTGATCGAACGCCACCACCTGTCCAGCCGAGTTCCGCCCCCGCATCGTCCCGCCCTCTTTCGTCCCGTTGTCATCCCGAGCGCAGCGAGGGAGCTCTCTTCTCTCGGCGCGCCCAAGGAACCCGCCAGCGGGAGCCTCGGGCGATGCAAATTACCTCTAGTAATCACAAGGTAAATGTGATAAGCTGAGTTGGGGTACGTTTCCAACCCCGGTGAGGACGCACCATGGCAGCCGTAGCATCGACGGCGAGGCAGGCGAACCAAGGATTCCGGAGGAGTGTTGCCAAAACCCGCCCTCGTCTCACCGCCCGGCCCGGCTGCACCTCGCGCTCCTTGCTTTTCCCCTCGACCGCGCACAAGCGCCAATTCGCCCACCGGACCGCAATGCCCATCTTCACCAAATCGCGCGCTCGCGCACGAACCTCAGCAGCAACCGCCCGTTACAGCTCGATGTTACATTGTTACATACCCAGTCTAATCGTCACTACTCACCAAGCACCACTCACCAATCCCGCCGAAATCAATCGCCAACCCCGCCGATTAGGAATCACCGTAACTCACACAAAACAAACACCCGCGACCCAAATCAATCGCCAACTTTCAGGCACTTTGCGCAACACGAACCACAATTCACCAATCACGAATAAAACGCCGTCTAATCGACAATGGCAGATATTAGAATTCAACGTAACTCACTCAAAAAAAACAACCGCGCCACGTTCTAATCGACACTTTTTACGAGTTGTGAATCTCCAAATTCAGCACTCCCGAGGCTTCTATCGAACCCGCCCTGCGCACGAAGGTCGGACCTCAACTCTCAAGTCTCAACCTTCTCCATTGCTTCCTAATCGCAACAACACCTCATTCAAAATTCCCGGCAACTCTCTGAAAATAAACGCTGAAGGAAATCCTAATCGCAACACCAATCGCGAATTGCCTCTCGCGCCTTTTCGCCGCTCGCACTCTCCAGCAGCTACCGCGTTGACCACTCAGCACGCCTCACCTACAATGAAAACGCAACTCAGTAAGCGATCCGCAACCTCAGTCTTTCGCGGAACATCGGCCGCGGGTCACTAATCACCAATCACAAAAATGTTCGAGACACTCACAGATAAACTCCAGCGCGCCTTCAAGAATCTCCGCGGCCAAGGCAAGCTCTCCGAAGAGCATCTCGACGCCGGCCTCGCCGAAATCCGCGAAGCCCTTCTCGATGGCGACGTCAACCTCGGAGTAGCCGATGAATTCATCGCCCACGTCCGCGAGAAAGCCCTTGGCTCCGAAGTCCTATTGCAGCTCTCTCCGGAGCAGCAAGTCGTAAAGATCGTCCGCGACGAGCTCGGCGAACTCCTCGGACGTGAGGCCAAGCCGCAATACGGCTCGAAGCCGCCCTCGGTCTGGCTGATCGTCGGCCTGCAAGGCTCCGGCAAAACCACCTCCACCGGCAAAATGGGCAAATGGCTAGCCGAGCATGGCCATCGCCCGCTCGTAGTTTCCACTGACGTCTACCGCCCCGCCGCCCGCGAACAGCTCGCGCAAGTCGCCAAAGCCACCCACACCCCAGTATGGCCCGGCACCGGCACTGACAAGCCCCTCGAAATTGTCCGCGGCGCGCTCCGCGAAGCAAAAATGTCCGCCTGCGACGTGGTCCTCGTGGACACCGCCGGCCGCCTGCACATTGACGACGAATTGATGAAAGAGCTTTCCGAACTCAAGCGCGAACTAAATCCTTCGGAGCTGCTCTTCGTCGCCGACGCGATGATCGGTCAGGACGCCGTCCGCTCCGCCGGAGAATTTCACAAACGTCTCGGCATCACCGGCGTGGTCCTCACCAAAATGGACGGTGACGCCCGCGGCGGCGCCGCCCTTTCGATTCGCAAAGTGACTGGCGCGCCGGTAAAGTTCGTCGGAGTCGGCGAAAAATACGACGCACTCGAGCCGTTTCTCCCCGATCGCGTCGTCTCGCGCATTCTAGGCATGGGCGACGTGCTAGGTCTGATCGAACGCGTCGAAAAAACCGTTGACGCCAAGCAAGCCCGCGAGCTCGAACGCAAACTCCGCGAAGACGATTTCACCCTCGAAGATTTTCGCGATCAGCTGAAACAAATCCGCAAAATGGGTTCGCTCGAACAACTAATGGGCATGCTACCGAAAGTCGGCCCCTTCGCCAATCTCCCGAAAAACACCGAAATTGACGAAAAGCGCCTAGGTTCGGTCGAAGCCATCATCAATTCCATGACGGCAAAAGAGCGCGCCAATTCCAATCTGATAGACGGCAAGCGCCGCAAACGCATCGCCACCGGCAGCGGCACCTCCGTTCAGGAAGTGAATCAGGTCCTCAAGCAATATGCCGACATGCGCAAAATGATGAAGCAATACGGCAGCTACGCCAAAACCAAAATGCGCGGCCTGGGCAAATTCGCCGGCCTCAAGGGCGGTTCATAGTGCCATTACAAACCCGGATGACTGCGCCCGGTATTGCAAATGCTTTGGTGAAAGACGCGTCGTCCGCTATAATCATTGTCCCGAACGCAAGGATTTGAATCAGGAGGAACGAAGCTTTGTTAACGATTCGGCTGTCCAGGATTGGCAAGAAGAAGCGCCCGTTTTACCGCGTAATCGTCACTGAAAAGACGCGCCCGCGGAACGGCCGCTTCGTCGAGATTGTGGGTACTTACGACCCGCTTAAGACGCCCGCCCTCATCGAACTCAAGCAAGACCGCGTGGATTATTGGCTCGGCAAGGGCGCACAGCCCAGCGACACCGTCCGCAGCTTTTTGCGTAACCGTAAATCTGCCTGACGCATCCTACCCCTCAGCCCAGCCCGGCAACTATTTAATGGAACTCGGGTTGAAGCTCTAGCGAATTACTAACGCTGGGCTCTTTTTCATGCTGAGGGGGTCTCATGAAGGCACTCGTCGAAGATATCGCGAAAGCTCTGGTGGACCATCCCGATCAAGTCCAAGTTAGAGCCGTAGAAGGCGAACAAGTGACCGTGTTGGAATTGCGCGTTGCTCCGGACGACTTGGGAAAAGTAATCGGCCGCCAGGGTCGCACCGCCAAATCCATTCGCACGCTCTTGGGCGCCGCGGGAATGAAGCTGAAGAAGCGTTTTACGCTGGAAATACTTGAGTAGTGATCCGCAGCATTGAATACCCAACATCCGCCGAAAGCGCAGCACGTGACTGTGGCGCGAATTGTGCGCCCGCACGGCGTGCGCGGCGAAGTGGCCGCTGAAATCCTCACCGACTTTCCTGAACGCCTTACCCGCTTAACTTCCGTGGAATTATGGGACGGCCGCAGCGCGCCTCGTCGCATCGCCGTGCGCAAGTGCTGGCTCTCGCACAGCCGCGGCGGCCAAGCAATATTCCATTTCGCCGGATGCGATTCTGTGGACGCTGCCAAGAAACTCGTAAACCTCGAAGTGCAAGTCCCATTCTCCGATCGCGTGCAACTCCCGGCAGGCAGCTATTACATCAGCGACCTCGTTGGCTGCGAAGTTCGCGACAAAGGCGGCACGGAAATTGGCCGCGTGCGCGACGTCGAAATCAACGGCGAAGACGTTTCCGGCACACCGCTCCTCGTCGTCGACGCCAAGCAGGGCGAAATCCTGATTCCGCTGGCCCAGGAAATCTGCGTTAAAGTCGACACCGCCGCGCACCGCATTGACGTCGTGCTCCCCGAAGGCCTTCTCGACTTAAACACGAAGTAGTCCCCCGCGCAGCGCCATCCCCACGTTTGCTGTACGATTAGCGACGATGCGTTTCGACATCATCACGATATTTCCAGACTTCTTCGCCGGCCCGCTCGCTTACGGCATCGTGCGCCGCGCGCGCGAAGCCAAGCTGATCGAAACGAACGTACATGACTTGCGCGCTTTCACGCACGATCGCCATCGCACCGTGGACGACCGGCCCTTCGGTGGCGGCGAAGGCATGGTAATGAAGCCTGAGCCGCTATTCGGTGCAGTCGAATCACTCGTTGGCGCGCGAGGCGATTCCGCGACGCAAAAGACGCAGCCCGAAGGCACCGCGATCGTGCTGCTTTCAGCAGCTGGAAAGATGTTCCGGCAGGAAACCGCGCGCAGGTTTGCGGCGCTCGATCGCATCGTGCTGATCTGCGGCCGCTACGAAGGAGTGGACGAGCGCGTCGCCGAACACTTGGCGACAGACGAGATGTCAATCGGTGACTTCGTGCTGTCCGGCGGCGAACTCGCCGCAGCGATGATTCTGGATGCTGTGACGCGATTGATTCCCGGCGCGCTCGGCAACGAAGACTCTGCCGTAAATGAGTCCTTCAGCGAACGACCGGTTGAGACACCGCGACCAGCGCGAGCGCCACACATCAGTCCGGCGCAAAGTGGCGAGAGCTCCGCGCACGTCAACGAACTATCAGCGGTGAACCGTGGCATTCTGGATTACCCGCACTATACGCGTCCCCCGTCGTTTCGAGGCTGGGATGTCCCGGAAGTCCTGCTCGGCGGGAACCATGAAGAGATCCGCAAATGGCGGCGACAGCGCGCTCTCGAAAAGACTCTGCGCAATCGTCCTGATTTACTCACCGGCAGCGGTTAGTCCTGGACCGTGACCGCGAGGCGCCGGCGCGTGCTCGCAAATTTGGCGATTGGCCACAATTTGCTGTGGCCAAATCGGCGGGAAATGCTGTAGAATCGGTGATTGTGCGTTGTATGCTGGCCCCACCTGAGCGGGTCTGCAGGGAAATAATGTCATGAATCCGATAGTTCATAAGGCGCAGCAGTCCCAAATTCGCAAGGATTTGCCGAATTTCCGTCCGGGCGACACCGTGCGAATCAACGTGCGCTTGAAGGAAGGCGAGGGCGACAAAGAGCGCATCCAGCCGTTCGAGGGCGTAGTGATGAGCCGCCGGGGAGAGCTGCTGGGCGAATCTTTCACAGTTCGCCGCGTGAGTTTTGGCATCGGCGTCGAGCGTATTTTCCCGGTCCATTCGCCGATGATCAGCTCGATCGAGATTGTGCAAGCCGGACGCGTACGCCGCGCCAAATTGAACTACCTACGCCAGCGCAAAGGCAAGGCCGCCAGAATCAAGCGCGCCGAAAGGCCGGATGCGCCCGCGGAAGCAACCGCAGCTGCCGCAGCAAAGTAAAATTCCGCGAACAATTGGTGTTGAATTCGGCCCGTCCCGAGAAATCGCGACGGGCTTTTTTGTATCAGGCAGACCAACGCTGAAACAACGAGGTGCATCGATGCCCAAAAAGGCTACACATAATCGCCGATCGGTTTTTGATGCACAAAAGTCGGGACGTCAACGGATGAGGAACGGCCCGGCGATCGTCGCGCGGGGAGAGCACCCCGAGCGGCACCAGCAGCTGAGAATCGTGGAGCTATTTGGAACGATTGAATACGATCCGAGTTACGACTACAAGCACGAGAGAAAACGACGATCGAAGTGAACACACGCGCTGTGAGCTTGTGCTAAAATTCGTGGCCGATGGGAAGACTTTGTTGCTCGCGGTACGAGCGCGAAGCGCGGCAATGCGGTTGGCTGCGCGTCGCAGGACTTGATGAAGCAGGACGCGGCTCGCTATTCGGTCCGGTTGTCGCCGCCGCCGTCATTCTGAATCCGCGACGGCGCATTGTCGGCCTGGACGATTCCAAGAAACTCACCCCCGATCGACGCAACGAGCTAGCTCCCCGCATTCGCGAATACTCGATAGCCTGGGCCACCGCGGAAATAGACGCCAGCCGCATTGACGCCTGGAATATTTATCAAGCCAGCCGCCAGGCGATGATGGCCGCAGTCTCGCAACTCAATCCCTTGCCGGATTATCTGCTGCTCGATGCCATCGAGATTGATCTTCCCATCGAGCAGAAAGCGCTGATTCACGGCGATGCACGATCCGTCTCCATCGCGGCTGCTTCGATCCTCGCAAAGACCGAACGCGACCGGCGCATGCAGGAATTCGATCAGCTGTACCCGCAGTATGGTTTGGCGCAGCACAAGGGTTACGGAACGCCGGAACATCTGGAAGCGCTGCGGCGCCACGGTCCGTCGCCGCTTCACCGCTTTTCCTACGCACCGGTTCGCGAGTCAGGCTGCTGGGCTTCCGGCGCCACGCAGGATCCGCTGCCGCTCGGCCTGCCGACCGACTACCTCACCGACTAATCGCGGTGGCGGGTCACGTTCGTTCTCCCTTGAATTGCGGTGCGTTCGATTCATCCGCCGGATAGATGAACGGTCCGGATCGTGGTACGCTCTGGCAAGGCAATTGGCGCCGACTCACGGCCTGGCCAATGCCTTCGGCCTGCGCGGTTACCAGCCCTCGCGGGAGTGCAAGATGAAAGTCTTGTTTGTACACCCCAGCCCATTGATGTACTCGAAAATATATCTGCGTCTGGAGCCACTCGGGCTGGAACTTGTTGCGGAATCGGCGCGCCGGGCTGGACATGACGTGCGCTTGCTCGATCTGCAAGTCTTCCAGCAGCGCGATTACTACCGCATCATGCTCGAATGGAAGCCGGACGCGGTGGGCTTCTCTCTCAACTACCTGGCAAATATCCCGGAAGTCGTGGACCTCGCTAAAGAAACGAAGCGGATCGCACCAGTTTGCTTTGTGTTTGCCGGAGGCCATAGCGCGTCGTTCACCGCCAAGCAGATTCTGGCGCACGCGGATGGTGCGATTACGTGCATCGTGCGCGGCGAAGGCGAGGAAGTCACACCCGCTGTGCTGGACTCCGCTCAGGAACCGGAGAAGCTGCATACTCTGCCGGGTGTGACGAGCATTTATGGCGATGGACCCGCGCCGCGATTAGTTCACGATCTGAATGCGCTGCGTCCCGCGCAGGACTTGCTCGCCAAGCGGCGCAAATATTTCATCGGCGTGCTCGATCCCTGTGCTTCGATCGAGTTCACGCGCGGCTGTCCTTGGGATTGTTCGTTCTGCAGCGCGTGGACATTCTACGGGCGCAATTACCGGCAGCTGAAACCGGAAGTGGCGGCGGAAACTCTGGCGCGAATTCAGGAACCTGGCGTCTTCATCGTGGACGACGTCGCATTCATCCACCCGGAACATGGCAATGCGCTTGCGGAAGAAATCGGCCGCCGGAACATCCGCAAGCAGTATTACCTGGAGACGCGTGGCGACGTGCTGCTGCGCAATAAGGAAGTCTTCCGCACCTGGAAACGCATGGGACTGAAGTACATGTTCCTGGGAATCGAAGCGATTGACGACGAAGGACTGAAAGCGCACAGGAAACGCATCACGATCAAGAAAAATATCGAAGCACTGGAATGTGCGCGGGACCTGCACATTCACGCGGCTGTAAATATCATCGCGGATCCCAACTGGGATGAGCGGCACTTCCAAGCGGTGCGGGAGTGGGCGCTCTCGGTTCCGGAGATCGTGCACGTGACAGTGAATACGCCTTACCCCGGCACGGAAACCTGGATGACCGAATCGCGCAACTTCACTACGCGCGATTACCGACTTTTTGACGTGCAGCACGCCGTCCTGCCGACCACGCTGCCGCTCGCGCAATTTTACGAGGAACTGGTGAAGACGCAGCAGGTTTTGAATCAGAAGCACCTGGGATTTGCGGCGCTAAAAGATACGTTTGTGATGGCCGCAGGATTTCTAGCCAAGGGCCAAACGAACTTTGTTAAGATGTTGTGGAAATTCTCGAGTGTGTACAACGCAAAACAACAGTTTGCGGATCATCATCGCGAGATCAAATATCCGATTACGCTGCCTTCGGCGGCACCCACGGGTCGCGTGGACCAGACACTTCTATACATTCACAAACCCGAGCCGGCGCATGCTCCGAATGCAGCGCGAGCAGGATAAGTCGGGCGGGATTTTCGCGGGAAAATCGACATACGCGCCTCGTTTCTTCGCAACGATTCTGAATTCACACGAGCCAATCCTCCGACATCTCGCAGATTCGAAAGGGAGATTCATGCGCCTTAACCGAAAGAAGTTCGAGCGGGAAATCATGGTCGCGTCCATCGTTGCGGTCGTCATTGCATTGTGCTTGGTATGGAATCCCTCCACGTTTGCGCAACAGAACCAGCCGCAGAGCGCCCCTGATATGCAGGATATGCCCGGGATGGACATGCGGGGGAGTAGCGCACCGCCAACCCCGGCCGAGCTTGCTAAGCAGGCTAGCGACAAGAAGGAGAGCGAGTTCAACCATCATCTGGCGGGATTGCTGGTGGGACTGGCCGGAGTGTTCCTCTTGGCACAAGACAAGCTCGCCAAGCGCTGGCCAGCGGTGCGGTACGTGTGGCCCTGCTGTTTTTTGGCGGCGGGAATTTTCCTGGCCATCTTCAGCGACACCGAAATATGGCCGTTCGGGAACCAGAGTCTCTGGTTTGCAATTACGCATAATCCCGAGGATCTGGAGCATAAGACGTTCGCGGTAATACTGCTCGCGCTGGGGACCATCGAACTGCTGCGCGCTCGCGGACGCCTGCACAGCCTGTGGAGCAAGTGGGCGTTCCCGGTCATCGGTATGATCGGCGCGGTGATGCTGCTATTTCATCATCACACCGCGGGGATGCACGGCGCACACCACATGGAAACGATGGAGCACATTCAGAACCAGCATCGGGCGTTTGCCGCCGCAGGCGGGGGCGTCGCGCTGACGAAGGGCTTATCGGAAGTTCACACGAGCTGGCAGCAGGTGTTCCAGAAGATGTGGCCGACGCTGCTGATTGTGCTGGGTGTGCTGCTGATGATGTACACCGAGTAGGGACACAACAGCAGAATCGGAGGCGGCGATATCTCACGTCAAAAGATTTCGGCTGATTGCAGCGGAGTTGCAGCGGCGCGACGGAACTATCCCAACTTCGGCACGAAGTCCGTCGCGCGCGTAACCAGCGGCTGATTGGCCGCTGGCCTTCTGATTTATCCAGCCGCTTTCGAGGACAGCCCGAACGATTTAATGGCGCTAGACTCGTCCGGATGAACGTCGAAGACCGCCGACAGCATGGTCATCTGGAAGAGGTCTTGGACTTTCTTGTTCACATTAGCGAGTTTCATGTGACCGCCCTGCTTACGGACGCTGGTATGTGAACGAACCAGCTCTCCGATGCCGGCGCTATCAACGTGGGCCACATCCGTCATGTTCAAGAGGATGTGCTTGTTGCCCTTGTCCAGCAGGCCGGCCATGACTTCGCGCAGAATCAGGTTACCTTCGCCGAGAGTGATACGACCTTTGATGTCCACGACGGTGATTTCGCCAATCGCGCGAGTGGCGGCTTGCATTTTGCCGGCAGGTTGCGCTGGCATGCTCATGCCCAGGCGGTCCAGAACGCCGCAAGCTCGGGCGGCCACCTCGGCAAAATCCGTTCGGACCACCACCAGAGAACGGCCTTGCTTCAGCGGCTCCAGAAAGAGGGCGGTGTCTTCAGCGGAAGCCGCAGTCGTGGTTTGGTGAAGTGCCGCCTCGTCGTGGGAGATAGCCTCGCCAGCCTTCGAGCCAGCCCGAGCGCCAAGAAAGCCGAGGAGAGCGGTTGCGCCGGCACCAAGAGCGATGACTTGGCCGAGTCCCGGTATCAAGAAGACGGATGCCGCAGCAACACCTGCCGACAGGCCCGCAGCCCCTCCCAGAAACCCACCCGCGTAGGAGCCCAACTCCTTCGCGAGCGAAGAGGCCTCGCTTTCGGAACGGGTCAAGTAGGTAATAGATTCTTGCGGGACGTGCTGGTCGAGCAATTCCTTCAAAGCTTGTTCCGCGCGTTCACGCGAAGCAAATACTCCAATAGCAGTTTCCAAGTGATCCTCCCTCGAACTCGATTTTGAAATGGGTGGGTTACGGCCAGTTCGGAAACGAATGGCTTAAACGCTGCCCAGTTACCAAGTGTCGATCGCCTAAGAACGTCCGAATGGGCCGAAATCTGTAGCGGAAATTTGCTACCGGGCTGCATGTTTGTCAAGGAGAAATATCGATTTTGAATGGTGGAAGGACGAGCAAAGCGCGCGCCCAGTACGGTTGGTAGTCTTATAGCGAACTCGGGCGCAAACCGGCGTTGGCGGAATCCTGTGTTCCCGCAGACGTCCAGACCAGTCACCACGAATTAGCGGCCGCAACAAGGACCAGCGTCCGGCAGTATGCCGAACCCTGTAGTTCCAAACCTTAAACATTTGGAATCTCGGGAAGGGGCGTTGCGGTGGATCGAAGTCACTTTGCCTAACGCATGCGCTGCCGACCGGCGTTTTGGGGAGCGACCGGGCGCCAAGGCCCGGCGAGGCCCGGAGGCCGGCTCGGCCTAAGGGGGAAACTGGCGCGGGAAAGGCACTGTTATCGCCTTTGGCACCTACCCCCTTGAGGCGCGTTGCCCCTTGTTTTTGGCGCATGCTAACCTTCATGCCTAAGCCGTCTGTCCGGCAAAGAAGCGCTGCCCGGGTGTATGGGGCGGGCAGAACGAAAGCATCCATGGCCTTCAACAAAAGCAAAGCGCTGGAAAACGCGCTGAAATTCCTCAACCAGGGCAAGGTCGCCCAGGCCATCGGCGAATACCAGCTAATTCTCCGCGCGGACCCAAAAGATCAAGCGACATTGATGACGGTGGGTGATCTATTCGCTCGCCAAGGTGACATGTCGCAGGCCGTCGAATATTTCGAGCGGCTCGCGCAAGTCTATCTGAACGACGGATTCAACAGCAAAGCCATCGCCATATATAAGAAGATTGCCAAGCTCGCGCCGAACGAGCTCGCGCCGCTCGAGCGGCTCGCGGATTTGTACGTGCAGCAAGGAGTGCTCAGCGAGGCGCGCCCGCTTTTCCTGCAGATTGCCGAAGCGCACTTGAAAGCGAATCACGCGCAAAAAGCGGTGGAAGTGCTGCATCGGTTGCTGGAAGTGGAGCCGGAAAACCAGCGCGTGCAGATGCGTTTGGCCGAGCTGTACGGGGTGATGGGACAGAAGAAGGAAGCCGCGCTCACGTATCAGGCATACGCGCAACGGCTTTTTGAACGCGGCGAGGGCGACGAAGCCGAAAAATTGGTCGAGCGTGCTCTCGAAGTGGATCCCGCGAATGCGTCCGCGATCCTGCTGAAAGCCAAGATCCTGAATGCGGGGAACAAGCTCGATCAAGCCGTGGCGGTTCTCGGTAAACATCCGGACGCGGAAACCGGCGGCGACGTCACCAATCTTTTGGTGGACTTCGAGCTGCGCGCCGGGCATCCGGATCAAGCCGCGGAGCGGGCGCGCAGGCAACTGGCGAACGGCCACCAGCATTGCACGCTTCTTCACAAAGTGGCGGAAACGATGATCGAGAGCGGCGAGGCGGATCAGGCGCTGCCTTTGCTCGCTGAGCTGCGCGCGCCGATGATTGAAGCCGGCGCGCAGGATGGTTACCTGAAGGCGCTCTCGAGCGCGTGCGAACGGCTGCCCGGCCGCACCGAGCCGCTCGAAACGCTGGTTGATTTCTGCCGAACAACGAGCGATCCCTTCCGGCTGAATGCCGCGTTGGGCCAGCTTTCCGACGCCTACGCGGCAAAAGGAAATTTTGCGCGCGCGGAAGAATTGCTGGTCGAGCTAGTTGACCGCAACAAGAACGACGAGCGCATGGTGGAGCGGCTGAATCAACTGCGCGCCAAGTCGGGAGGCACGCCGGTCCCGGCGGCATCCACGGAAGCGATACACATCAGCGCCCCGAGCGAGCCGGCTCCGGCCGCGAGCTTCTTGGAAGAAGAGCCGGAACGCAAGCTGACCCCGGCGGTGCAGCCGACGATCCTGGAAGAGGCGGTTGACGAAGAAACGCAGAAATACATCGCGCAAGCGCTGACGGATGTGGACCTTTTCTCGAGCTACGGCCTGACGCAAAAGGCCACGCATCTGCTGGAAAACGTGTTGCAGCGCGCGCCGCGCCATACTCCCACTCTCGAACGGTTGCTCGATCTGCACTTGGGAGCAGGCAACGACCGGCGGACCGCTGAATTGTCTTCGCAGCTGGAACAGATTCATCGCGAGCGCAACGACCACGTCAACGCCGACCGTTTTTCGGAGCTGCGCCAACGATTTTCGAAAGTGGCTGGGCTTTCGGCGGCGGATATGCCGGCGGCTCCGGCCGCCGCTGCACCACCTGCAGCAGCGCCCGAAGTTCCAGCGGCGGTTGCCAGCGCGCCAGTTGCTATGGAGAAGCCTGCACCGCAAGCTCAGACATCCGTGGCGCCGCCCGCAGAGCCGCCTCCCTTTGAGATCGCGCCGGCGGCGCCCGCGGCCGTCGAAGCTCCTGCGTCAGCAGCTGCTCCGATAGAATTTGAGATCCCACTGGCTGAAGTAGTCGAGGCCGCAGCGGAAGAGAGTGCGGCCGCGCCGGTCCCAGTCGAGGAAACGGCAGTAACAGTCGCGCCCGAAGCGGCAGCGGTAGTCGAACCGGCCGCTGAAACGGTTGCGGCAGCGCCGGCGGATAGCCAGGAACTGGATCTTTCCGACGAGTGGGAAGCAATCGCGACGGAAGCGCAGGAGGCACCCGCAGCCGCGCAAGAGGCGCCCGCCGCTGTTACGGAGCTTGATCCCGTCGTCGTGCCCGAGGCGGAAGCCAGAGAACCGGAAACAGTCGAAGCCGCAGCGCCGCCCGAGCCGGCTCAGGAAATTGTGGCCCAGCTAGATGCGGAGCCGGAATACGACTTGCCGGTGCCGCACTTTGAGGTCAGCGCAAACACGGCGCAGGAAGATTTGACGGCGGAAGTTTCCGCCGTAGCGCCGCCCGCGGAGCCCGAGCCGGAGCCTGTATTCGAAATCGCCGAAGAAACGGCGGAAGCAACGCCGCAGCCAGTGCAACCGGTTAGTGCAGAAGCTCTGCCGGAGGCGCTGCTGGATTTTCTCAACGAGCCGGTGCCCGAGGCAGTCGCGGAGGCCGCGCCCAGCCATCACGATATCGAGCTCGAACTTACGCCGGAGCCGGTTTCCAAGCACGACAGCGCAGCGCCGGCCACCACGGACGATTTCATCAGCGAGCTGGTCGCGGAGCTCGACGATTTGGAGCCGCCGGCGACGCAGCGGGCGCCGGAGCCGGCTATCGCGGCAAGCCCAGACGAGACTCAAGTGCATTTGCAGGAAGTATTCGCGCAAACGAACCTGCCGCCGATGGAACCCATCGCACCCGCGGCACATGCCGCGGCGTCGAACGGTTCAGCGAATGGCGCGGGCGCGGCTGCCGCGGGAAATTTGAACGAACTGGCGGAAGTTTTCCAGGAATTCCGCGCCGAGCTCGGCGAAATGGGCGAGGAGGATGAAGACCTGGAGACGCACTACAATCTGGGAATCGCCTACCGCGAGATGGGATTGCTGGATGAAGCGATCGGCGAGTTCCAGAAAGTAGCGAAGGCCGTGCAGAAGGGCAAGCCGTTCCAGTATGAGATGAACTGCTCGACGATGCTGGGGCTTTCCTTCATGGATAAGGGCGAGCCGAAAGTGGCGTCTTTGTGGTATCAGCGCGCGCTGCAAGTGCCGGGCCTCGAAGAGGAATCCATTCTGGCATTGCGCTACGATCTGGCGATGGCATTGGAATCGGCGGGAGAATCCGGCGCGGCGCTCGATAGTTTCCGGCAAGTCTACGCGGCGAATATTGACTATCGCGACGTGGCGGACCGCATCGCAACCCTGCAAAAGCACTAACTGAAATTTTCCTCGCGCTTGCTTCAAACTTCCAGAAAATCCAGCTTAGGCCGAGCGCGTTGTTTTCTTGCGACTCGCTCACGCTGATTGCACTGCGCGACACAGTTGCCACTCCCGCGATAATCTCCCATAATCTTAACTTCGATGATGACTCGACTGTTGCGTGTAGTTCTGCTGCTGCTCTGGCTCGAGCTGGGACTGATGCTAATCCTGGTGCCCTGGTCGGACATGTGGGACATCAACTACTTTTTATATCAATATCCGACGCTGGGTCTGATCGTGCAGAATCCCTACGTGCGCGGCGCGGTTTCGGGTTTGGGCTTGATGAACGTGCTCTTCGCGCTTGAAGCATTTCGCCGCCGGACTTCCACCGTTGTTACACGCACCTAAACCACCCATCGTTTGTTACGTCACCGACCGGAAATCGCTGGGCGACGGTCCGGGCTGCGCGGCCGTCCGCGAAAAAATCCAAACCGCAATTGAAGCGGGTGCGAATTGGGTGCAAATCCGCGAGAAAGACCTGCCGGGTCGCGAACTGGCCGATCTGGTGCGCAGTGCCGTGGCGGCCGGACGCGAGCACGCGATTTTGCGGGTGATCGTAAACGACCGATTGGACGTGGCGCTGGCGGCGGGAGCCGCGGGTGTTCATCTTGGCCGCGAATCGCTCAACGCGCGGGGGGTTGTGCAGTGGTGCCGCGGCGGGAATGCTCCGCCGGAATTTCTAATAGGAGTGTCGTGCCACAGCTTTGAGGAGGCGCGCGAAGCGGAGAGTGCGGGCGCGAGTTACGTTTTTTTTGGCCCTGTCTTTTACACGCCTTCTAAGCGCGGGCTGGGCGCCCCGCAGGGAGCGGCGCGTTTGGCTGAAGTTTGCCGCAGCGTGCGCGTTCCCGTAATCGCGATCGGCGGCGTGGATGAAAGCAACGCGGCGGAATGCCTTCGCGCGGGTGCTGCGGGGATTGCGGCGATACGGATGTTTCAAGAAGCGGGCGATGCAGACGCACTGGGGCGCACCATAGAAAGAATCCAGCGGTACGTATCCTGAAAGACTGCAGCGCTCGCTAGGCGCTGAGCCAGCGGCCGACGGGTTGCAGTTGTTCGTTGTGGTCGCAGATCACTTTGATCACCGCGGTAATAGGGATCGCGAGAAGCAGCCCGATGCCACCCCAGAGAAATCCGAAGAACAGCAATGAGACCGTCAATGCCAGCGCGTTCAAGCGGACGCGCCAGCCGACCAGCGCGGGAACCAGCAAATTGTTCGCGACGAAGTGCAGAAACGTCAGCATGGCGAACATGCCGATAAACGGACCGGGGGTATTGAATTTCTTCAAACCGATCAGCAGCGGCGGCAGCCACGAAAGAACCACGCCAAGGTAGGGAATCAGATTGGCGAGACCGGAAACGAGAGCGAGTAGAAACGGAAAATCCAGCCCCATGAACCAGAAGAAGAGCCAACTGGCCAGAACGAGGATCAAACCGACCAGGGCCGTCCCGACCACATAGCTGCGCAATACTTGCGTGACATCCGAGAGCGTTTCTTTCACTTCGGTGCGCTGCGTTGCCGGAAATAGCTGCATGGTGGCGTGCCAGACCTGGCGCTTCGCGGCGAGCATGAAAAACAGCAGGAAAGGCACGAAGGTCGCGGCCAGCAGCACTTCGTAAAGCGAACTCAACTTGGCGAGCAGCGCTTGGCGAACCGGATGTGATTCGGCGACTTCTACAATGTGGGTTCCGGTGGGAGTGCCGGGCTCGATTTCGGAAACGTGCTTCTCAAACGTTTCCATTTTATCTTCGACGAAATTAGCGACGGCGTGGAGAGGCTTGCGGTAGTTGGGCCAATCGCGGCCGAACTGATCCACGCGTTCGATCAGGCTCCACGCCAGCACGAGCATGGCGGCGATCGTAAGCAGCACTACGATCAACGATCCCAGCGCGCGAGGAATGTGCCAGTCTTCCATCCAGTTGACGACCGGATCGAGAAAATAGGCCAAGAGCACGGCCACCAGCAGCGTGACCAATACCGAAGACGCCCAATAGCAAAATGCGATCACGATTCCGGCCGCGATGATTTTTCCGCTGGCGGAACTGCTAGAAGCGACCTTGGTATCCTCGAGTGGCATGGCGGTACGATAACACAGCCACAGCTTTGCGAATAACGCTGTGCCCGCGCGTGTACTGGCCAACGGGACAAGCGCGGCCGTGGCAAATTTGGTTCGTGCCGGCGCGGTTGAATCGCGCGAGGATGATAGAATCGCTTGCGGATTTTTTCGGCGGGAACCTCAGAACTCATGGCCAAACAACTCTTCGGAACCGACGGCATTCGCGGCGTGCCGGGTGAATATCCGCTGGACGACGCCACGCTCGACCGCGTGGGCCTGGCGCTGGGTGAGTACCTGAATTCGAATGGCACCGCCGCGAACGCGTCTGGTGGCGCCAAGCCGCGAGTGCTGATTGGCCGCGACACGCGCGAATCCGGGCCGCACATCGCCGAACGCATCGCGCGCGGCCTCGCGGTCGCCGGAGCAGACCCAGTTTCCGCGGGCGTGCTGACTACTCCCGGAGTGGCGTGGTTGGTGAACCGCGAAGGATTCGCCGCCGGAGTAGTGATTTCCGCGTCGCACAATCCCTATCACGACAACGGCGTGAAATTGATTTCTTCGGCTGGCACGAAATTCCCGGATGTCGTCGAGGCGATCCTGGAGGATACGATTCTCGCGGAGCGCGCGGCTCTCGATGCCAAGAGCGGGATGCAACTCCACGACAACGAACAGATTGACGACGATTATCTCGACGGATTGCGCGAAGCTGCGCTACCCGGCGCGAAATTCGCAGGGATGAAAATCGTGCTGGACTGCGCGAACGGCGCGGCCAGCAAGCTTGCGCCGCGCTTGTTTCGTTCGCTGGGCGCGGACGTGCTGGCGATGAACGACCAGCCGGATGGCCGGAATATCAATGCGGGTTGCGGTTCGCTGCATCCCGCGGCGATGCAGAAACGCGTGGTCGAAACCGGCGCGGCATTGGGCGTCGCGTTCGATGGTGACGCGGACCGGGCGATTTTTTCGAGCGCTTCGGGCAGGCTCGTGGATGGCGATGGAGTGCTGCTGGTCACCGGGCGTTATCTGAAAGCTGCCGGGAAGCTTAACGGCGACGTCATCGTCGGGACCACCATGGCGAATCTGGGCCTTGAGCGCGCGCTGGAAAAATCGGGATTGAAACTGGTACGCACGGACGTGGGCGACCGTTACGTCTTGGAAGAGATGCAGCGTATCGGGGCGAACCTGGGCGGCGAACAGTCCGGGCACATTTTGTTTTTGGATGACGCGACGACGGGCGACGGAATGTTGACGGCGCTGAAGATTGCGTCGATCGTTTCGCTGCGCGGCCCGCTCGATGCGCTGGTCGCCGATCTGAAGATTTTCCCGCAGAAGATCGTCAACGTGCGCGTGAAAGCGAAGCCGCCGCTCGATTCGTTGGCCGCGGTTACACAGGCTTTGGCGGAGGCCGAACGAGCGCTGGGTAAGTCCGGGCGCGTGGTGCTGCGCTACTCGGGGACCGAGCCGCTGGCGCGCGTGATGGTCGAAGCCGAACACGAAGACGATGTGCGGCGGTGGACCGAAGCGCTGGCGGAGGCGTTGCGTACGACGATCGGAGCATAGAAACCGCTATTTGGGCATTTTCCGCACACCTGCAAGAACCACGCCTGCCGCGTACTAACTGTGAAGCGATCGAGAAGCTAAGAGCCGGCGGGACGCCGGCGCTACTGGTCTAGTGCTGCGTTTCTTCCGAATCACCTTTCGGTTCCGGGAACTTTTTTGGGGCTGGCGACATTCTAAGAGTAAGAGGGCGGCCGCGACTTTGCGGTGGATGTGACAGATGGGCAGCAGGGCCCAGCCGGGTATGAACAGCGACGAGCAGCTCGTTCTTGAGTTTCAGCGGGGATCGCGCGAGGCGTTCGTGGAGCTTTTCGAACGCTACCGCGAGCCGGTGTATGGCTTTTTTCGCCGGCGCCTCGAGAATCCCGGGCGCGCGGAGGAACTGGCGCAGGAGTGTTTTCTTGCGCTCTTGCAGAATGTGAAGCGGTACGAGCCGCGCGCGAGTTTCCGCAGTTATTTGTACGGCATTGCGCTGCATCTGGTGGCGGCGGAGCGGCGGAAGGCCGGACGAGAAGTGGCGGAGAACGAACAACTGGATGAGCGCACCATGGAAGGAATTACGGCGGAAGGTTGCGACGCGGGAATTTGGGTACGCAAGGCGCTTCAGCATTTGGGGACAAGCGAGCGTGAAATCCTGATGCTGCGGGAATACGAACAGCTTAGCTATGAGGAAATTGGCGCGCTGCTGCGCGTGCCGGTGAATACGGTGCGTTCGCGATTGTTTCGCGCGCGCTTGGCGCTGAAAGGGCAGTTGATACCAGTGAAGGATTGAGGCCGAGGTAATTTATGGACCGTTCCGTACAACACGTGTTTGAAGCCGAAGAGATAATGGCGTATCTCGACGGCGAATTGGAGCCGCAGCGAGCGGCGGCGCTCGCGGCGCACCTGGTGGGTTGCGGTGAGTGCCAGGAAGTCGCGAAAAGTTTTCGCGCGGTTTCTGAACGGATGCTGAACTTCGAAGTCGAGCCTTCCTCTGCGGACATGAACGCGGCCGTATTCGCTGCGCTGAATTCCCACACGTCGCCGGGAGCTAGAGTCGCGAACCCCCCGCGGGATCGTGTGTCCGAGAATTTGCGGCGTTTATTTGCGCGTCCGCGCTCATGGGCAATCGCGGGCGGCTTGGTGGTAGCAGCCATGTTGGCGATCGGCATACCCAACAGGTTGCGGGAGCAACCGCTCCCAATCAATGGTCGAAATATCGAAAAGCTGGCGCGACTCGCACCCGGCACCGTCAACTCGGGAGTGGTCGGAGGGATCCCCGAGGCTCAGCCGGATGCTGTGGCACCGCCGCCACCTCCGACGCCTGACGCAGACAGCAATGGCCCCGTCCACGGCATTGGCTATGGTAAACCTCTCGGTGATGAACTTGAGGCTCCGGAAACCGTGGGGCCGATGATCGCGCAGACGGCTTCGCTGAGCATTGTGGCGACGAATTACGATGATGCGAATTCGGCGATCGAGCGGTTGGCTGCGGCGCATGGTGGGTACGTGGAAAAGTTGGATGCTAAGGCGCAGACGGGGAGCGCGCGCGAACTTTCGGCCACGCTACGGATTCCGGCGAAGCAACTCGATGGGTTCCTCGCGGATCTGCGGAAGCTGGGCCATGTGGAGGAGGAATCCCGCGGGAACGAAGAAGTAAGCGCGCACTACGTGGATTTGCAGGCGCGCCTGAAGGCCGCGCGAGCCACCGAACAGCGATTAATCGAACTGTTGGGCACGCGCACCGGCAAGCTTTCCGATGTGTTGGAGGCCGAACGCGAATTGGCGCGCGTCCGAGGCGAAATCGAGAGCATGCAGGGCGAGAACGCGGTACTGGTACACCGGGTGAGCTACGCAACGGTCGAGCTGGAGCTGAGCGAGGTTTACCGCGAACGGCTGGCTGTGGACTCCAAGGGTACGAAGATCCGGAACGCGCTGGTCGAGGGGCTTACCAACGTCGAGGACGGCGCGGTTTCTCTGTTGCTGTTCTTGCTGGCGTTCGGACCGTCGATCCTCTTCTGGCTGGCGGTTCTTCTGGTTCCTGCGTGGCTCCTGTGGAGACGATTGCGGCGGCGCGCCCAGGCCTGAACAGGAGTCATTCTTCCAAAGAACGTAGAAAAACAGCGGCAAGCTCTCATAAACTGGAGGGTGCTACCCGAAAAGCGTAGATAACATCCAAGTAACATAGGCTAAGTCCTTTAAGCACATAGAATCGGCTTGTCCTAGTACACGACCGCGTGCTGGCACTTGGCGTGCAACTCAACCCGCGGCTGTCTCTTATCCCGGGGTGGGCCGGTTTCGCCGCGCCGAAGCCGGAACTAGGGGTAGAGCATATGAGGGGCCCGACGGGGCCCCTCTTTTTTTGTGTGCGCGGCGCTTTATTGCTGGATTAGCCCAACGTCCTGGGCAATGGGTTTGCCTGCGTAACATGGCTGTGCTGTAATACCCTCGGTTTTCGCTTACCCTCTCAAATATGGAATCCGGCGCGGCATTCTTCGTTCTGGTCGGCGCGTTCCTTCTGATTGGCATCCCTGTGCTTGCGATTGCGGCATTTGTGCGCGCCGGCGATTTGCGGAAGCAAGTGCAGGCGGAGACACCTCAGCTAGTCGCTCGGATTTACGCGCTGGAGCGGCAGCTTGCGCAAATTGAGAGGGCGCTGGCGGCCGTGAGTGGTTCCACCGTTGCCACGCTAGCAGCCCCCGAAACACAAGCGGCTTCCACACCATCGCCGGCCGCCACAGTCGCCAGCGAAATTCCAACTCCCGCGGGCCCGCGAGTCCTATCGCAGATAGAGGTTCCCCAAGCGCCGCATGCGCAGGCTGTGCCGCCTACGTCGCCGATGCAAACGGTCGCGCCCGTCCGCCAACCTCCGGCACTTTCGATGCCCCCCTCAGCTGCCGGCATTTCGCGTCAGGGCGACAGCGGGAGCTTTGAAGCGATGGTTGCTGGGCGCTGGCTGAACTACGTGGGCATTCTGGCGCTGCTCTTCGCGGTGACGTTCTTTTTGAAATATGCGTTCGACAATAATTGGGTGGGGCCGCGCGGTCGCGTGGGAATCGGGCTGCTGATGGGCAGCGCGCTGTATCCCTGGAGCCAACGGCTGCTCAACCGCGGATATAAATACTTTTCGGAGGGGATTGCGGGGCTGGGGGCGGCGGTGCTGTACCTCTCGTTGTGGGCGGGCTGGCATTATTACGCGATCTTTACGCAGTCCACGGCGTTCGCGCTGATGATCGTGGTCACCGGGGCGACGATTATTGTCGCCATTGGCCGTGACTCCGAGCGAATTGCGTTTCTTGCGCTAATCGGCGGACTGATTACGCCGATGCTCGTCAGCACGGGCGAAAACCACGAAGTCGCGCTGTTTACGTACCTCACGATTCTCGGAGCCGGTGTACTGGGCATCGCCTGGGTGCGCAATTGGAAATCGTTGCCGCCGGCGCAGTTCGCGGCGACGCTGATTTATTTCTGGGGATGGTACAGCGAGTTTTATCGCTATGACGAACTGACGACGACGATCGTGTTCGCGACGGTGTTTTTTGTTTTGTTTGCGGCGCTGCCATTGGTGCGCAGTTGGCGCGATGGCGACTTGTCTGGCCTCGAAGCCGCGCTCGTGTTGATCAATTCGCTGGCGTACCTGGTCGCGTTGCGCGAAATGCTGTGGCCGCAGGACCGTTGGACATTGACTGCGGCGGTGCTGCTGCTCGCGGCGGCACATTTGGGCGCGGAACGCTTGCTGCCCGAAAAGCGTGGCGGCGAAATGCGCGTGGCCCGGATTTTGTACGCGGGACTGGCGCTGACGTTCGTGACCCTCGCGATCCCGATTCGACTTGACGGGCGGTGGATCACGATTGCCTGGGCGGTGGAAGGCGCGGTGCTGATCTGGAGCGGGTTGCGCGTGCGTTTTGCTCCGATGCGCTGGGCGGGGCTGGTGATGTTTGCAGTGGTGACCGGACGCCTCGTGGCGATTCATATTTCGGGCGGAGATTTCTTGGTGAACGCGCGGTTTGCGACGTTTGCGATCGCTGTGGCATGCATTTTGGCGGCGTGCTATTTCGCGAGCGGCGCGTGGCCTGAGCTGAGCGACGCGGAAAAGGCGGCTTACCGTGTGGCAGCCGTCGGCGCGAATGTGCTGGCGCTGGTGGCGCTCTCGCTCGAATTCTGGGACGTGTTTGGCCGCATGCCGTCGCTGGGAATTGATCGCGGTCATGCGCAGGAACTCGCTCTTTCGATGCTTTGGCTGGTGTATGCCCTTGGATTGCTGGGCGCGGGACTCTGGAAGAAATCCGAAGCGTTGCGCTGGCAAGCGCTGGTGCTGCTGGGTGTTGTGATCGTGAAGGTATTTCTCTTCGATTTGTCATTCCTCGAGGCGTTCTATCGCATTGTTTCGTTCTTTCTGCTCGGACTCGTGTTACTGCTCATTTCGTTTTACTACCAGCGGCAATTGATCGCGCGGAAAGCGGAGAGGAGGCCGTGAGGGCCGGAGAGCGGCCAGACGCCGCGCGCCTCGGGACTCTTTGCGTCACGCTGTTCGCGGCCTTGGCGATTCTGGCCGCCGCGCCGTTGCCTTCAGCCTGGAAGCATTGGCGGTATTCGCGCGCGATCGAGCTATCCCCGACCGATGCGCAGCGGCTGGTGAGCGTGGTCGCGCCGTTGGACATGTATGCCCACGCCAAACCGTGGCTAGGCGATGTCCGCGTGATTGACGATCAAGGCGCGGAAGTTCCGTTCGTGATTTTCCGGCAGGTGGGAACGTCGCACACCGCTTCGCTTCCTTCCACGTTGCGCGAAAACAGTTTCACCGCGGGAAAGTTCACGCAATTGGTAGTGGATTTGGGCGCGCACGCGCCGTTCCACAACGTCTTACGCGTCGAAACAAGTTCGCAGGATTTTATCGAGTGGGTGCAGGTGGAAGCGAGCGACGACGGGCATGTCTGGCGAATGGTGCAGGAACGCGCGCCGATTTTCCGTTTCCTTAAGGACAATCACCAGGGCACGCAGCTGGTGCACTATTCGGAAAATAACGCGCAGTATTTGCGCATAAGGATTCTGGACGGCGACGCGAAATTTCCCGTGAGCCGTGTGTATGAGTTGCACGAGGTCGTTGAACCCGCCGAGCGCGTTCCGATGGATATTGCGTTGTCGCCGGACGCGAACCAGCCGGCCGGGCGCAGCGTCTGGAGCGCGGACGTGGGCCCGGCCGCAACGCTCGTGAGCGAAGTGCTGTTTGATGTGACATCGCCGGCGGAGTTCATTCGATCCGTCAATGTATCCTCGAGTGCAAATGGCAAAGATTGGTTCGGAGTCTGCGGTGGTGAAATCTATCGGTATCGTCGCGAAGACGCGCAACTCGAACAGTTATCGGTGCCGATTCCGCATGACGGTCCGCAGAGGCGGTATTTGCGCGTGGAAATCGCAAATGGGAATGACGCGCCGCTAGCCGGCGGGGCGCTGCGGCTGTACATCACACCTCAGCACATCGTTTTCGAGCAGCAGCCGGGACGAAGTTATTCGCTCATCTATGGGCAGGAACGCGCGCAAGCCGCTCAATACGATCTGCGGCGGCGCGTGGACGCGAAACGGATGACGGCGGCGGTGGCGGGACAAACCGGCGCGGAAGAGGTGAATACCGATTGGGTGGATCCGCGCGCATGGACCGAAACGCACGACATTTTTTTGTGGGTGGTGATGTTAGCGGCGGTGCTGCTGATCGGTTATACGGCAGTGCGGTCGTTGCGGAAGTCGGCGACGACCCCGGACGCGTAGCCGGTTACGACGCGGTTTGAAAAATCAACGGCGCGCACCTGAAGGCGGCCGCTACGAGACCGATCGCGATACAGGTGCGTCGCGCGCGCAAAAAAAGGGCGGCTCTTAGAGCCGCCCCTACTAACCCTTTTCAGTTTTCCGGTTCCGGTTTAGCTGCAGCCTGAAGTGCCGCCGCAGTTGGAGCATTTGTAGCAGCTGCCGTTGGGGGTCATTAGCATGCCGCATTCGGAGCAGGACGGCGCGTCGTCAATGGTGGCGCGCTGCCGAGTGGACATTTCCGGTTCCGCGTACCGTGCGGCCATCACCGGCGTGCTGGGAGACGGTTTCGTCGCGGTTTCTGTGCCCGAAGCGGGAGCGACTTGCTCCGTGGTCACCGTAGCTTCGCCATCGAGATAATCCGGCGAGATGAATTTTCCGCCGAGCCAGCGTCCGATGTAATCCACCACCGATTTCGCGTAGCGGATGTGCGGATTGCCGGTGTAGCCCGAAGGTTCGAAGCGCGAATTGACGAATTTATCCACCAGCGCGCGGAGCGGAACGCCATATTGCAGCGCGATGGAGACGGAGAGAGCGAAAGCGTCCATGATGCCGGAAAGCGTGGAGCCTTCTTTCGCCATCTTGATGAAGATTTCGCCGGGTGCGCCGTCTTCATATTTGCCGACGGTGAGGTAACCCTCGTGGCCGCCGATCGAGAATTTGTGCGTGATGGAATCGCGCTCGTTGGGCAGCTTGCGGCGCTTGGTGCGGTCGAAAAGCTCCTGCTGAGCGGGAGAAACTGCTTCGGCTTTGACCGGAGCGGCGACTTCGGGAGCGCCTGCCGGTGCGGCCGCAGCCTTGTCGTCCACTTTCTTGCCGGCGGCGGATAGCGGCTGCGAGCGCTTGGAATTGTCGCGGTAAATGGCCACGGCCTTCAGACCATATTTCCAGGACTCGATGTAAGCCTGCATGATGTCTTCGACGGTGGACTCTTCCGGCATATTGATGGTCTTGCTGATCGCGCCGGAAAGGAACGGCTGAGCTGCCGCCATCATGCGGAGATGTCCGCGCCAGGAAATCGAGCGACCGCCACCCATGGGAGCGAGAGAGCAATCGAAAACGGGGAGATGTTCGTCTTTCAGGTGCGGGGCGCCTTCGATCTTGGCGTTGGCGTCAATGTAGTCCACGATTTCCGAGACTTGCTCGGGCGAATGGCCGAGCTTCATCAAGGCTTGCGGGACGGTGTTGTTAACGATCTTGATGACCCCGCCGCCGACCAGCCTCTTTTGTTTCACCAGCGCGAGGTCGGGTTCGATGCCGGTGGTGTCGCAATCCATCATGAAGCCAATGGTGCCGGTGGGCGCGAGCACGGAAACCTGCGAATTCTTGTAGCCGAACTTTTCACCGAGTTCGAGCGCATCGTCCCACGATTTCTTGGCGGCGCGGAGGAGCGTCGGTTGCACGTGCTCTTCCTTGATCGGACGCAGGGAATCGCGGTGCATGCGCATCACGTCAATCATCGCCTCGCGATTGCGCAAGTAGCCGCCGAAGGGCCCCATGCGCTCGGCGATGCGCGCGGATTGAGCGTACGATTCGCCGGTCATCAACGCGGTTATGGCGCCGCAGAAATCGCGGCCGCCGTCGGAGTCGTAGGGAAGCGCCATAGACATGAGCAGCGCGCCCAGGTTGGCGTAGCCAATGCCCAGCGGACGATAATCGTGCGAATTGCGCGCGATTCGCTCCGTCGGGTAGCTGGCGTTATCCACCAGGATTTCCTGCGCGGTGATGGTGACGTCCACGGAATGCGTGAAGGCGTCGGTGTCGAACTGGCCGTTCGGGCCGAGGAACTTCAGCAGGTTGAGCGACGCGAGATTGCAAGCCGTATCGTCCAGGAACATGTATTCCGAGCACGGATTCGAGGCGTAGATGCGGTCGGTGGACTTGCAAGTGTGCCAGCGATTGATGGTGGTGTCGTACTGCATGCCGGGATCGCCGCAGTGCCATGCGGAATCCGCCATTTCGCGGAGCAAGTCGCGCGCGCGGAACTTATCGCAGGGCTTGCCGTCGTTGATGTTGCGGGTCCACCAGTCGCGGTCTTCTTCGACGGCGCGCATGAAATCGTCAGTGACGCGCACGGAATGGTTGGCGTTCTGAAAGAAGACGGAAGCGTAAGCATCGCCGTCAATCGCGGAATCGTAGCCTTGCTCGATGAGGACGTGGGCTTTGCGCTCTTCCTTCATCTTGGACTCGACAAATTCCATGATGTCCGGATGGTCCACGTTGAGGATCACCATCTTCGCCGCACGGCGCGTCTTGCCGCCGCTCTTGATCACGCCGGCGAATGCATCAAAGCCCTTCATGAAGCTGACCGGACCGGAAGCGATGCCGCCGCCCGAGAGCGATTCCTTGCTGCCACGCAGAGAAGAGAAATTCGTGCCGGTGCCGGAGCCCCACTTGAAGAGCATGCCCTCAGTCTTGGCCAGGTTCATGATCGAGTCCATGTTGTCCTGGACGGAATTGATGAAGCAGGCGGAGCATTGCGGCTTGGCTTGGACGCCGACGTTGAACCAGACGGGCGAGTTGAAGGCTACTTTCTGCTCGACGAGAAGGTGCGTGAGTTCATCGCGGAAAATATTCTTGGATTCGGTGGAGGCGAAGTAGCCGCCTTCGTCGCCCCAGCGGACGATCGTGTCAACGACGCGTCCGATCAGCTGGCGCACGGAAGTTTCGCGCTCAGGAGTATTGGGCTTGCCGTGAAAATATTTGGACGCCACGATGTTGGTGGCCGTCATGGACCAGGTCTTGGGAACTTCCACGTTTTCCTGGCGAAAAATTACCTGGCCCTTATCATTGCCGATCAGAGCCGTGCGCCGCTCCCACTCGACTTTGTCGAAGGGAGAGACTTTCCCGTCGGTGAACCGGCGCTGGAATTCCAGCCCCGTTGCCCGACGCGTAATTTGATTTGTTTCAGTCATACCGTTCACAGCTGTCCTGGTTTCCGCCATCTCTGCCTCCGCGCCGGCAGTCGTGCCGTCGAAATGTGAGCCGGGGAGCCGAGCGGGAGTGACAACTACTATTTTACTCCCAACCGCGGTCCCGATGGTGAGGTTGTGTGTACCGAAGTACACAGAGCATTTCGAAATTAGCCGGAATTTTTGGACGGCAATATCCCGTTGCGATTGCCATCCATTCCGAAAAAAGAGAAAAGCCCAGCTAAGCCGCGCAGATAGAACTGTGGCGCGGTGCGAAGTGGGGTGGTACCCCTCTGAGTTTTCGGTAGAGCCCGGTCCGACTTACAGGCCGACCGGCACAGCAAAATACGCTGAGACCGGCTGGCGCTTCCCCCGAGTCTGGAAGCGCAGTATCGAAGGTTGTGGAAAAGTTGTCAAGGAAAATTCATAAAGTAACTACAAAATGTTTGGCAAGGCGTGTCGAAAGCGTCTATTTGTAGTGGTGTGCGCGCAGCCGGAGGCCACACGCAAATTTTAGTTTCGCGGCATGCCGTTCATTGCACGCAACTTCGCTGCATTCCTATTTTGGTTTTCGATTTCGACGCGCGTGTGACCGCCGACGAATAGTGGTTTTGGTCTCGCCGCATCGCGAAGTCGCTTTGTCGTATTTCTTACTGCGTGTTTCAAAACAGGCAACAACTCGGGATTGACATGAACGCCAGAAACGAAAAAAAATGATAATCGAATAGCCATGAAGAACCTCGCAATCGAGATCAAGGGACTGACCAAGGACTACCCGGTTGGGTTTTGGCGCAAGCGCATGCGCCGTTCGCTGGATTATCTGACGCTCAGCGTGGAAGAGGGCGAGACGTTCGGATTTCTGGGGCCGAACGGAGCGGGAAAAACGACCACGATGAAGCTGTTGATGGGGCTGATTTTCCCGACGGCCGGCACGGCGCGGATACGCGGGCGCTCGATCGCCGATGTGCGCATGCACCGCGAGATCGGCTATATGCCGGAGCAGCCTTACTTCTACGATTATCTTACCGCCCGCGAGCTGCTCGATTATTTCGCGCGCTTTTTCGGCTATAGCGCGACGGAGCGGCACGAGCGTGTGACGCGATTCCTGGAACTCGTGGGGCTGACGGCTTCAGGCGACGTGCAGTTGCGGAAATTCTCGAAAGGTATGCTGCAGCGCGTCGGCATCGCGCAGGCCATTCTGCACGAGCCGCATGTGGTGTTTCTGGATGAGCCGATGTCCGGGCTGGATCCGGTGGGAAGGCGCGAGGTCCGGGACATCATCCTGGGCCTGAAGCGCCAGGGCCGGACCGTTTTCTTTTCGACCCACATTCTTTCCGACGCGGAGGTGTTGTGCGACCGCGTGGGAGTGCTGGTCGGCGGAAAACTGCAGGGAGTAGGCGCGCCGGAGCAGCTCGTTTCGATGGAAGTGCTCGGCATGGAGATTTTGTTCGAAGTGCGCGCCGGAGAAGCGCCGCCGCCCAGCCTTGCGGGGCGAGCCACACAAACTGGCAACCGTTATCGCGTGGAAGTCCCGGAAGCGGACTTGTACACGGCGCTCGACGAGCTACGGGGCTCTGAAGCGCGGATCATTTCCGTAACACCGCTACGGCCTTCGTTGGAAGACTATTTCTTCAGGCTCGTAGGCCGCGAAAAAGAGACTCTGGAACCAACTGTAGCGAGGATCGCATGAGCGCCATGCCCGCGGCGGTAGTTGTGAACACTTTTCGCGAAGCAGTGCGAGACCGCGTGCTTTACAACCTGATTTTCTTCGCGCTGATGATGATCGGCGCCGCGATTCTCGTCGGACAGATCTCGATCGGGGTCGAACGGCTGGTGATCGTCAATCTGGGGCTTTCGGCGATTTCCATTTTCGGAATCATCATGGCGATCTTTATCGGCGTCGGCCTGGTGTACAAGGAAATGGAAAAGCGTACTTTGTACAGCCTGCTCGCGAAGCCCATCCGGCGCTGGGAATTCCTCGTCGGGAAATTCGCGGGATTGCTGCTGACGTTATTGGTGAACACCGCGCTGATGACGCTGGGGCTGGCGGCTGCTCTGTTTTACGTAAGCCGAAGTTTTGATCGCTCGGACGCGGCGATTCTGACGGCGGTGTATTTCATTCTGCTGGAACTGGCGTTGATCACCGCGCTGGCCTTGTTCTTCTCCTGCTTTTCGAGCCCGATGCTCTCGACGCTGTACACGCTGGGGATTTACGTCGCGGGGGTGTTCGCGCCGGACATCAAGGGCGTCGGCGAATACTCGCAAAGCCCGGCGCTGGCATCGTTCGCGCGATTCGTATATTACCTGCTGCCCAATTTTCACAATTTCAACGTGATTGCGGCGGCGGCGCACGGCGAAACGATTCCATTCGCGCTGGTTTGGCACAACACGTTGTATGCCGCGCTCTACGTAACTGTGATTCTCCTCGCAGCCTCGGCTGTGTTCTCCGGACGCAATTTGAAATGAGCACCCACACGCTGAAAATCACATCGCAGGTGCGAGCGGTGGTTCTCGCTTCGGTTGCGATTCCCATCCTTTTCGTGGCGATCGCAGCGGTTCAGGCGCGTATTGACGTGCTGAGCGGTTCGATGACGCAACAAAAAGAGGAATTGGTGCTGCGCTCCGGCCCCATGCTGCAAAAACTGAGCCTAGGTTACGGTCCACTGCTGGCTGACATTTATTGGACGCGGGCGGTGCAATATTTCGGCAGCCACATGGAAAGCCGGAGTCACTCGTTCGACCTGCTCGCGCCATTGCTGAATATCGCAACCACGCTAGATCCAAAGCTGGTGATCGCTTACCGCTTCGGCGCTATTTTTCTGGCGGAGCGTCCGCCAGGAGGCGCTGGGCGTCCCGATCTTGCTGTGGATCTGGTCAAGAAGGGTATCGCCAACAATCCGGACGAGTGGCACCTCAACTACGATCTAGGATTGCTGTATTACATGAAACTAAAGGATTACCAAAAAGCATCTCAGGCATTTCTAGATGGCGGCAAAAATCCAGCCGCGCCGGTTCTGGTGAAAATGATGGCAGCCCGTGTCGCCGAGAAGGGCGAGTCGCTGGAAACCTCCCGTCTCATGTGGGCCGAATTGTATAACTCAACGAAGGACGAAGCAGTGCGTCAGAGAGCCCTTTTCTACGTGCAGGCGCTCGATGCGCAGATCGCGCTCAAGAAGCTGAATGAAAGCTCGGAAGATTATTGGAAGAAATTCGGGCGCTTTCCCACGTCCATCCAGGAACTACGCGATGCCGGGCTGGTAGAGGGCGATTTGAAAGACCCGGCAGGCTACCCCTACGTGATGGGTCCCAATGGAGTGCCGCAACTGGATCCGCACAGCCCCGTCCCCGTGGAATCGAGCCAGCAAAGACCGTAGCGACCAGTCAAATCATTCGTAGCGGAGTGCTTCCACCGGGTTCAGACGCGCGGCTTTCGTCGCGGGCCAGACTCCGAAGATGAGACCGATGCCAACGGAAACGCTGAAGCCGATGATGATGGCCCATGCTGGAACGATGGCCTTCAGCGAACTCACCAAGGGAATCAGCAGAACGATCCCGCTCCCCACAATAATGCCGATGATGCCGCCTGTTCCGGTGAGAGTCATAGCTTCGAAAAGAAATTGCCAGGTAATGTCCTTGCTGCGCGCCCCTATCGCCTTGCGTACGCCGATCTCGCGGGTGCGCTCGGTGACGGACACGAGCATGATGTTCATCACGCCCATGCCGCCGATCAGCAAGCCAATCGAGCTGAGCACGACGACGGCAAGAACAACGCCGCCGATGATGTCATTGAATTGCTGCACTACTTCTACTTGTGTCTGGATGGAAAAATTGTCTGGCTTGTCGTAGGGGACGTCACGGCGGCGGCGCAGAACCTCGCGGACCTGGTCCACGGCGGCATCGAGTTTTCCCGGATATGCCAGAAAGCGATAGCCGATTTCGTAGCTGCCGGGATACAGCTTCATGAACGTGTAGTAAGGAATCACCGTGCGGCGGTCTTCATCGTTGGTGCCAAAGCCATTGGCCGGCTTCTCGAAGACGCCGAGAACTGTGTACGTGGACCCATCCACCAGGATTTCTTTTCCGAGAGCGTCGTCAATGCTGGGGAAGAACGCCTTGGCGACGTTTTCGCCGATGACGACGACATTGTCGCGATGTTCATTCTCGGCTTCGGTGAAAAAGCGCCCGGCCTTCATCGTGGCGTTCGAATAGACCGTGAGATAAGCAGGAAACGTGCCGCGGAAATCCGTCCCCTCGATGATGTTGCCCTGATAACGCGCCGTATGTGCGAGCTGCCACTGGAATGCGGACACCGCGATTTCCTTGATCGCCGGAGATAGCTGCCGAATCGCCATGGCATCTTCCAGCGTGAGCGGTTTGCGGAGCTTTTCTTCTTTGGGGTGGCGCCCATTCTGTGGGCCCTGGTCGAAACGAGAAACGAAGGCGGTGTCTATTCCCTCGGAGACGATTTCGTCCTGGATAGTCTGGCGGAATCCTTGCACCAAACCCACGACGAGGATAATCAGCGCGACGCCGATCATCACGCCCAGGATCGCGAGGAAACTGCGTAGCTTGTGCGCGCGAACCGTATCGAGCGCGAGCTGGAGATTTTCGCGAAAGTCGCTTTGCATCGAGTGGTCCTAGTTCTCCGCCCGCAGCGCTTCGATCGGATCGAGCCTGGCGGCGCGCACCGCGGGATAGATGCCAAAAAACAAGCCCACCGCCGTCGAAAGAACCAGAGCAGTGGCGATCGCAAAAATGGGCGTTGAGATCGGAATAGGCGTGGCGACGCGTACCAACTGACCGATAGCCACAGCCGCCGTCACGCCGACAAGGCCTCCCAGGGCCGCCAACACCGACGACTCCACCATGAATTGCAGGACGATGTGCCGCTTGCGCGCGCCCAGCGACTTGCGCAAGCCGATCTCGCGCGTGCGTTCGGTAACGCTGGCCAGCATGATGTTCATGATCACCACGCCGCCGACCACCAGAAATACGGATGTGATCCAGATCGCGATTCCAAACGCGTTGCCGGTAATCCGATTCCACAAACCCATGATCGAGGTCGGCGCGATGATCGCGAAGTTGTCGTCGGTGGAATACGGCACGTGCCGGCGAGAGCGCAGAATCACCCGCGCTTCATCTTCGGCGGCATCCATCAACTCCGGCGCGCGCGCTTGCACGAAGAACGAGATCGAATCCTGCGGCGCGAGGAACTCATTGCGATAGGTGCCAAGCGGAATCATCACGAAATTGTCTTGCGATTGGCCCAGGACGTTGCCCTTGGGCGTGGCTGTGCCGACGATCAGATACTGCCCTTGCCCGGCGTGAATTTCTTTCCCCACCGGGTCTATGCCCGGGAATAATTTATTGGCCACGTCGGCGCCGATCACGCATACCGGCGACCGGTGAATTTCGTCCACCTCAGTCAGCAGCCTGCCGTTCGAGACGTCAATGTCCCGAATGGGCGCGAAGGTCGGCGTGGCGCCGATGATATTGACGTCCTCGCTCAGATCATTGCCGTAGCGGACATCGGCGACCGTGTCTTGCTCGCCGGCGATGGAGTTCGCCAGTTTCATTCCTTCACGTAGCGCTTGCAGATCCTCCATTCCCAGAGGCGGGCGTTTGCGCGCTTTGTTCCATTCCTCGAAGTTGGTGACGATGCCGATGCGATCTACCACGAACGCGTTGGCGCCCAGGTTGGCCACTTTATCCGCGACGTAGACGTTTAGCCCGTTCAGGACGGAGATGACGGCCACCAGGGTGGTAACCGCCAGAATTACGCCAAGAAGGGTCAAAAAGGTACGCAGTTTGTGCGCCCGGAGGGTATCCAGAGCAATCCAGATCGTCTCGCGCAGGGCGGCGAGCGTCTGGCGGGCTTCGGAACGGTCTAAGGCGGGCTTCATGGGTCCTACCATCATAAGACGGATGGGCGCGTAGAAAAGTTCAGAATCACCGACATTTTTTCCCGCGCTCGCGCTCTGCGGCCTGTACCGCAGGCCAGAGGATTCGACTGAGGATTCAGGTAGAATTGAAGCCGCGCCACGCAGAACGTATTAGAAGTAATGGATAAATCGGCCAAGGGCTCCCTCGATATGCTGAAAGGACTTACCGTTTCGGGCATCGCTGCTGCTCTGGCAGTGGCAGGGCTTGCGGCTGCGCCGCAGCGGGTTACACCCCATCCCCTCGCACTCACCGACCCGCCAGCGACGGATAAGCTCACCGTTGCCCCTGGGTTGGGCCTGAGCGAACAAAACCGCCCGTCAGCACCGGCTGGGCAAACGCCTTCAGACGCCGAGGTTCAGGCGCGTGCCCAAAAGCTGATTGACAATCAGCACCGCAACGACGACGCTTTGGAGCAATACGAGCGGATCGAGCGGCACGTTGATCAAACCGCAGGCGACACGCCTCGAGTGCTCGAAGATAGGATCTACCGCGCAGTGCCCACCGGGACTGGCACAATGAAGCTGCTTCTGAAAGACAATGGCAAGCCCGTGGATCCCGCCGATTACCACAAACAACTGATTGCCTGGCGAGATCTGCTGCAAATCATGCTCAAGCCCGATGATCCCAGGACCAAATCGGCCTACGAGAAGTGGCAGAAAAAGAAACAAGAACGCAAGGAATTGGTGGACGCCGCACGTGATGCGTTTTTGACGAAGTGGCTTGGGCAAGAAATGCGAAACGGACGCCTTTGCGACGTATTTCAGGTGGACCCGAATCCAAATTTTCATCCGCACTCGATCGCGCAGGACGTGCTGACGCGCGTTGGCGCAAAAATCTGGGTGGACCACGCCACCGATCAATTGGTGCGAGGCGAAGCGCACATAATCCGCGACCTGTCGTTCGGCGGGGGAATCCTTGGCAAGCTTTATCGCGGCGGCGTTTTCTCGCTCGACCAGGCGAAAGTGGAGCCCGGAGTCTGGCTGCCCACGCGGTATCAATATGACTTCACGGCGCGGAAATTTCTATTCACGTTTGAGGAACACCAGTACATCGAAGTCAGCGACTACCACCGCGATGGCTCTCCGAAACAAGCGCTGGCTCTGGTTCAAAATGAGCTTGCGACAGGCAAGTCCACTTACGGGGACCCGTAACTCTTCCGACCACTCACAGTTCAACGGGGCTAAATTGGGCGCACAATAGTCGTATTGAGGCCCCAGCCTCCCATTCGTCACAAGACGTAGTACCCGTGAGCGCTGCAATTCCAGAGGAGGTTCTATGAGTCGGCCCACACTCTTGTTCGTTGCAGGAATGGCTTTCGTGAGCGCAAGCGTCCTTGGAGGCGCGGCACGCGCGCAGAACGCTCCGGCACAGCCTGCGAGCGCGACGGGATCGGCGACCGCGCAGTCAACAACTGCGCCTACTACGACGGCAACGGCGCAGAACGCGACAACGACAACTCCAGCGACGCCCGCCACACCGACGAAAAAAGTGTGGACCAATGAAGACATGGGAGCTGTCCACCGGGACGCCGCGATTTCGACGTTTTCAAGCAAGCCGAATAAGCCAGCGAACGGAAAAACAGTCGCAGCCAAACCGAATCCGAAGAGTCCTGGCCAATACCAGGGCCAAATTGCGAATTTGCAGGCCAAGCTTCCGCCGCTCGACCAGCAGATCGCGGAACTGCAGGCGGGGCTGAACGGCGAGACGGTGAATTCCACCCGGCACTACAACGGAGTGAAGCTCGACGATTGGCGCGATCAGCTTGCGCGGTTGCAGAAGCAACGGGACGACATCGCCGCACGAATCAGTGTGTTGCAGGATGAGGCGCGGCACAACGGCGTGCCCGACAATCAAATTCCATAGGCATGCGAGGGCGGGCCTGCAAACCCGCCCTTAGCGCCCGATCCTGGAGGCTGCTGTCCGAGCGATTAGTGCGCAGCAGCGGCGACTTCTTTTTCGATTGGCGCGCCCACCAGGTTGCCCCACTCGGTCCACGAACCGTCGTAATTCTTCACGTTTTCAAAGCCGAGCAAATATTTCAGGACGAACCAGGTGTGCGAGCTGCGTTCGCCGATACGGCAATAGGCGATCACTTCTTCGGCACCGTTAATTCCCTTATTGCCGTAGAGTTCCTTCAGCGCATCCGCGGACTTGAACGTGCCGTCTTCATTGGCCGCCTGCGCCCACGGAATATTCGCCGCGCCCGGAATGTGTCCGGCGCGTTGCGCGGTTTCGCTCATTCCCGGCGGCGCGATAATTTTCCCGGTGAATTCATCCACGGAGCGTACGTCCACCAGTTGCGCGGGCTTTTTCTTATCGACGAACGCGAAGATGGATTCCTTACGCGCGCGAATGGATTCGTCCGGCCCCGTGGCGTGATAGGTTGCCGACGCGACTTTCGCCGCGTCGGTGGTCAGCGGACGCTTTTCCTCGACCCACTTCTTGCGGCCGCCGTTGATGAGGCGGACGTCTTTATGGCCGTAGTATTTCAACTGCCAAAGCGCGTAAGCCGCAAACCAGTTGTTGTTATCGCCGTAGAGAAGCACCGTGGTGTCGTTGGAAATGCCGGACTGGCCGAGCAATTTCTCGAGCGCCGCCTTGTCAATCAGATCGCGGCGAATGTTGTCCTGCAGCTGCGATTGCCAGTTCCAGCCCACCGCGCCTGGTATGTGACCCTGATCATAGGCGGTGGTGTCCACGTCCACTTCCACCAGGCGAACCTTCGGATCGTTCAGGTGATCGGCGGCCCACTGCGTTGAAACCAGGACTTCCGGATGCTTGTAATCGCTCATTTCACTTTCCTCCTCGAAATTGGATGCGTTGCGAAACCCGCGGATAAATAAAAAACCCACCGGCCGGTTGATTTCTGGCGGTGGGTCGGAAAATCTCGGGCTAGATTTCGGTTTCTAGATGCCTAGCCTCCCCGCGCCAGAAGACACTTGCACGCAACACGTACAACAGCAGCACACGCAGCAGTTCTGGGCGGAGAATCTCATAAAGCGAGCCTACACCCGAACCAGCCCGGTGGCAATGGTTTGCGGATTCGATGTGCTTAGCTGGGGAAAGGACGACTCGCTGAGCCCTAGCCGGTATTGTGCAGGCCGGCGGCAATGCCGTTGATGGTTGCGCCGAGCGCGTAATTCGATGCTTCCGTGTTTGTACCGGTGCGCTTGCGCCGCAACAATTCCACTTGGATCAAACTCATGGGATCAACATATGGATTTCTCAGCTTGATCGACTGCGACAGCACTGAGTTCCCTTCCAGGAGTTCCTTCTGGCCGGTGATTTGCAACAGCATTCGCTTGGTGCGTTCAAATTCCTCGGCCAGCATTGTGAACACTCGCTCGCGCAGACCGGCATCGTTTACCAGCATATTGGCGTAGAGCCTTGCAATCGTGAGGTCCGCTTTGGCCATGGCGATTTCGACGTTGCGCACCAGGTCCGAAAAGAGCACGAACGAGCGCATCATTTCCTTGAGTTGCTTCTCTTGTTCCGGCCCCTTCCCTGCAAATCGTTCGAACGCGTAGCCCACTCCGAACCAAGCCGGCACCGCGTGGCGGCTTTGCATCCAGCCGAACACCCACGGAATCGCGCGCAGATCCTGCAGCCGACGGCTCTCGGAACGGCGTGCAGGCCGCGAACCGATACGGGCATTCTCTAATTCATTTACCGGAGTGGCTTGCTCGAAATATCCGAGCACGTCGGGGTTTTCAACGACGTGGCGACGGTAGTAGTCATACGCCTCCTGTGACATTTCCTCCATGCTGGCGTCCCAGCGGCGGTCGCCGCCCGGCGCGGGGCCTTCGGGTCGCGTTAAAGCTTCCAGGGATGCGGCTATCATCAATTCCAGATTCCATTCAGCTAGCACCGGATCGGAATATTTCCAGTTGAGGACTTCGCCTTGTTCGGTGATGCGAATCTCGCCGGAAAAATCACCGGCCGGCTGCGCCAGGATCGCGCGATGCGTGGGACCGCCGCCACGGCCTACGGTGCCGCCGCGGCCGTGGAAGAGGCGCAGCTTCACGCCACATTCGCGCGCGACTTCATGGAGCGCGCGATGCGCTTTATGCAGTTCCCACGTGCTCGTCAGCATCCCCCCGTCTTTGTTCGAGTCCGAATAGCCGAGCATCACTTCCTGGCGGCGGTTCCAGGAATCGAGCAAGCTTTTGTATTCAGGGGCGGTCCATACGCGCCGCATGATTTCTCCCGCCGCTCGCAACGAAGCGATGGATTCGAAAAGCGGAATGGGCATCAGTCCCGGATCATTCGCGGTGGCCGCGACTTGCACGCCGCAAATACTCGCGAGGCGTAACACTGCGAAAATGTCGGCTTCGGATTCCGTTCCACTGATGATGTAGGCCTTGATGGCCTCCGGCGCGTAAGTCTTCTTTAATTGCGCGATCACGCGAAAAGTATCGAGCAGCTCCGTCGCTTCCGGTGAAACACTCGCCGAAAGCTCGTCGCACTTGCCAGCGGATTTTGCCAGCGCCGGCGTCGCCGCGGACGCAAATTCAGCCAGACCTTTGGCGTGCACGGCTGCGTGTTGGCGGATGTCGAGCGTGTGCAGGTAAAAACCGAAAGTGCGAACTTTTCGCAGCAGTGGATCCACGAGCAGTTCGGCCACGCGTTGCCCGTGGTTTTCCACCAGGCTGACGCGCAGCAGCCAAAGGTCGCGCTGCAATTCATTCGCCGCAGCGTAAGCGTATGGACTGCGCGGGTCATCGCGGCTGTGGCGCAGCCGGATGCGCACGAAATCCAGGAAGTGGCGGCTTAGCTCCGGCTCGGAGATCCACTTTCCGCGTGACGGTTCATCGCCGAACTTCGACTCGTATTGAGCCAGCGCCGTCTTCAATTCCGCGGAACACCCGACCTGGTGCTGCGACGTGCTCAATTCGTCAATCAGCCGCTGCACTTCCAGCTGGTAGTGCTCCAGAATCGTCGTGCGCGCAAGCTCCAGCGCATCCGCCGTGGATTGTGGAGTGATCAGGGGATTGCCGTCGCGATCTCCGCCAATCCACGAACCGAAATGCAGCAATTCGGGAAACTCTTGACCGCTCAGCGCGCGGCCATAGACCTCCAAAAAGGATTCCTGCAGCTCGGCGTACAGTCGCGGCAGAGTATCGAAAAGCGTCATCGGGTAAAAGTCCAGGCCCATGCGGACTTCGTCAATGACGCCAGGTTTTTTCAGGCGCACTTCGTCGGTCTGCCACAGCGAAGTGATCTCGGCGAGAATCAACGATTCGTACTCAGCGGCGTCGCTCGCTGAAAGCGGCAACCGGTCCAGACTTTCCAAATATTGCGCAATGCGCCTCCGTTTTAGGAGCACGGTGCGCCGGGCCACTTCGGTCGGGTGCGCGGTGAAGACAGGCGTGATTTGCAGCTTGCGCATCGCACCCAGTGCGTCGTCCGCGGAAATTCCCGCGGCGCGCATGCGCGCGAGGGTGCCCCGAAAAGATCCTGCGAGCGGCGGCTGTTCGGCGTGCAATTTTCCCGCGCGGCGGCGGCGCTTGCGATGATTGGTTTCCGCGAGGTTGGTCAGTTCGAAATAAATCGCGAATGCTTTGGTGACGCGGTACGCGGCTTCCACTTCCAGTCGCGCGATGATTTCACGCGCTTGCGCCATCAACGCGTTTTGCGCATTCGATTGTTTTCCGGCGGCGGAGAGCTTCTCGCGCTGCTGGATTAAAAGTCGGCGGAGCCCTTCCACGGCTTCCAGTAACGAATCGCCCGCCTGTTCGGCCAGCACCTTGCCGAGCAGCATGCCGAGCGAACGGACATCGCGGCGCAAAGGAATTTCCTTCGCCGCGTCGGCGGTGCTGGCTGTGAGTTCCTGCAGCCGCTGGTTCTGGTCGTCCGCGCCCCAGAGAGGCGCGCTACGCTCGGATGGCATGCCATTCATAATGAAGGCAGGCACGCAAAAGCCGCAAGACCGGAATCGGAATCTCGCGCGCGGCCAGCAGCCGGGGCTTAGAGGAAGAGGCAAGCGACGCGCGTGGACCCGATGGCGGCGCTGCGGTACGAATGACGATGCCGCACGCAGATTAGTGGCGCCCGAATATTTTTTGAACCGCTGGCGCGACGCCAGTTGCCTCTATTCGCCCCTTACGTTGACTTTTACATCGCTCTTGGGCGGCATCCGCAGCGTGATATCGGTGGTTTTTTTCGGACGAATCACTACCCGCTTGTCCCAATCGGAAAATTGGCCGTCGGCATAAGCCCGTACGTCGTATTGGCCGGCGTCGAATCGCGCGAATTCAAAATGGCCGCTGGCGTCGGTGTGTGTTGCGTGGGGGCTCAGGCCGTCCGACGTCTGGATTGTTACGCTAGCGTCCGCGATCTTCTTGCCGTGAGCATCCACGACCGTTCCTTGCAGAGTTCCGAGTCCCCTGGCAAATTGAGCGTTCGCTGCGACGGCGAATGCGAGCGCCATCGCGACCACAAGAGTTAGGACACTTCGTTTCATTCTGCACCCCGAGATACTTCTGAGCCAATTTTACGCGCCGCTTCACACGCACTCCGCGCTGATGCCGCAAAATGTTCTCGAAAAGGAACTCCTGTTCGCGGGGACAGGCGAACAACACGATGGAACTCTCGATCGGCGGGCTGAGCTACTGCAATTATTTGGGCTTTGCAATCAAGCGAAGAGTGAGTTCGGTCTGCTTGCCGGTGGTCACTTCGACGTTGTGTTTCCACTGGCTCCACTCGCCGTCGTGGTAAGCGCGCGCGTCGTAATAGCCATGGACGAGATCCGGAAAGAAAAATCGCCCCTGTTGATTTGTGGTGGTCAGCTGAGGATGATCGCCGCCCGCATTTTGGGAAGTGACTCGCGCACCGGCAACGGGCTTGCCGTTTCTTCCGACAACTGTCCCGGCCAACGTACCCATCCCACCGTCGTCGCGAGCAGCTGTGCCGAACGCGACCAATGCGGCACAAATCAGAACGAGAGCGAATCGTTTCATGGACGACTCCTGACATGCTTTTCAGTCAATTTTAAGTCTTGCGCGCGTGCTCTTACCGCAGGCGCAGCACAGGTGTAGTTGAAGAGGAACTCCTGTTCGTGCGGACAGGCGTGCTTTCGCAACGTATGGCCGACTATCCATCACTGGGATTGCGGGATGAAGCGCTCGCGGAGGTTAATATTTGTAGTGTTTGCTCGCGGCGGCGTGCGCGGGTTGTTCCATGCGGCCGCTGTCCGGACTGACGCCGCGTTCAAGCGCCAGGTAGTACGTCAGAAGTTGCAAGGGGATCAAATGGATGAAGGCCGAGAGCCACTCGGGAGCTTCGGGTAGCACCAGAATTTCGTCGGCGGACAGATCGTGGTTTGCCGAAGGAACCGTAATCGCTAGGCGCGGCATTTTCAGCTCGCCGGCGGCGCGCAAAATCTGCCGCCCGCGCTCGTCCGCGGAACCGCCGGTGAATAAACCAACAAGAGAACCACGCGAATCGGTTTCCGAAAACGGACCGTGCAGAATTTCTTCCGTCTCGAACCCTTCGGCGGCGATATAGGAGGCTTCCTTAATCTTCAGCGCCGCTTCGCTGGCGGTGGGCCAAGCGGCGCCCGAACCGAAGATCTCGATGCGCGCAAGCGGCGCCACGCGCTTGGCCCATTCGCGCACTTTCGATTCAAGTGTCAGAGCTTGGCGGAGCAGTTCAGGCAGGCGATCGAGAGGCTCTATCAGGGACGGCGTGGGGAGGAGATATTTCTGGCTGGCGATGCGCGCGTTCATCAGCGCCAGCACGGCCAGCGCGGTCGTATAGCTCTTGGTGTAAGCAAAGGCGACTTCCTGCTCGCACGTTTCGATGTGAAAATTCGCGTTGCGAATTTCGTCATTGGTCGTTTGCCCGGTGATCGCCACGGTGAATGCGCCAGAGGCTTGCGCCATGCGCAGAGCATCGAGAGAGGCGGTGGTTGTGCCGGTGTGGGTGATGACAACCACAGCATCATTGCGGCCGAGAGCGAAGGGATGATGCACCATTTCGAACGATTGCTCGGCGTATGCCCAAAAAACGCCGGCGGTGAATTCCCGCATCCAGCCTTGCGCCACGCGCGCCGCGTGCAGAGAGGTTCCGATGCCCACGAAAGTGATGCGCTCCTTGCGCGCCACCCCGTCCGCCATGCGCTCGATCCCCACGCGCTGCGCCAGCACGCTTTCGATCAGCGCGGGCTGGTCCTGAATCGCCTGATACATGTAGTAAGGGTGGGCCTTGCGCGCCTCAGGCATGTGATTTCGCTCCACTCACGTTATATTTGGATGCGTTGATTTGGGTGCCGCTATTCTATCGAAACAGGAGCCGGAATGCCTCGTTACCTCTCGCAACATACGCTCGCTTGCTTGACGCGCCAAGGCGCTGAGGAGCTCGCCAAGCGAATTTTGGCCGCGAAATCGGTGACCGCGCGACGAGTTCTCGTCAACATGCAAGAAGGAAAAATGCTCGCGGAGTTCGACGCCACCACTCGCGAAGAACTCGAAAAGTGGATGGCGGCCGAGAAATTCCATTTCGACTGGCTCCTGCGTATCGAGTTCGAGACCTCCGATGGCACTCTCAAGGCGATTTCCTGAGCTGGCCTCGGATCATCCGAATTCAACTTGGACGAGCGAAGTCGCCTGGGGATTCGACGTGGGGCAAAGTTCCCGCAAGACTTCGGAATTCAGTCTAACGTGAAGAAATACAGGTAGTTACGACCAGTATTTCGCAATAGCGTGAATCGAGTACTACTACTCGCGTACCGAAATTTTTGAGCCCCGCGTGCCATTGGTTCTGCTTGGCCTTATCGCCAAAATTGGTGTGCGGGTTGGAAGCTGCGATTGCGGGGACGACGGTTCCACAAAAAAAGGAGCCGGGGCACGCTCTCCAACCCGTCCAAGCCCTGCTGCCGGCGCCTCTTCTACACAATTCCGTTGGCAGGCAGGGCTGAACGTGGCTTCACGAACTTTCCGGCCGGTATCAACCTCATTCTGTCGCATTCAGTTGCCGCGACCCCAAATCCACATGAGTGCGATTTAGTCCAATCCCGCGCGCAGGCGCTCGACGTTGGCTCGCTGTCACCGGCCGAGAATTTCCTTGCGACAAATCCTGTGCGAACAGCTGCAACTGATGGCCGTCCGCGTGCTTCTGATGAGATAGGGCTCTGCAGCAGCGCTGTTGTGCTGAAAGCGCGTCAGAGACGTCGGACAGGTGACGGCAAAACTAGCCAGAACGGCGCGCTGGTCAACCGCGGTATTGCTCGCGGCTCTGCTCTTATTCCCTTTTTCCCTGAACGCCACGGACCTGCAACCGCAAGCGGCGCAAGCTTACGACCGGTATATCCAGCTCACCGAAGCGCAGGTGAATTCCGAACTCGCGCAGAGCGGACCTTACTTGTGGGTCGAGCGGCTGCCAGACGCGCGGCGTGCCGCGGCTGAAGCGCAATTGCACAACGGGCAAATCGCGATCGAGCGGCTATACACGCTCGACAACGGGAAGACGATTTCGGTTCCCGGCGGAATCATTCACCACTGGATCGGCACCATATTCGTGCCAGGAGCGACGCTGACGCAAACGCTCTCATTCATGCAGGACTATAACCATAAAGTGGATTACTTCAAGCCGGACATTACGCGTTCGAAGATCTTGCGGCACGAAGGCGACGATTATTTCGTGCTACTGCGCTTCTACAAAAAGAAAATCATTACCACGGTGATTGACACGGATCAGCAGGTGCACTACCACCTGGTCGATCGCACCCACGCCTGGAGCCGTTCGCGCACCACGCGCGTCCAGGAAGTCGAAAATCCCGGGCAGCCCGACGAAAGACTCGAGCCGGAAGGCCACGACCGAGGATTTCTCTGGCGCATGAATACGTTCTGGCGATTCGAAGAAAAAGACGGTGGGACGTACATCGAATGCCAGGCCATCTCGCTGACCCGCGATATTCCCACGGGACTTGGCTGGGTGGTCGGCCCGTTCGTAACGAGCGTGCCTAAGGAATCTTTAAACTTCACTTTATCAATGGCCCGCGCGGCGTTGCTTCGTTCCTCTTCCGCTCAACTCAAAAAATGAAATTGGCGCGTGCCGCGCGCGGTGTTGCCGCCGGAAGGCAATTTTCCTGCGAACCGGGGAAAATTGCAGGCGCTTAGAAGTGGCCTAGTAGGTGGTGCTGCCCAGATAGATGTCGTCCAGCGTGTTGGTATCGGCTGCGGCGAGCCGCGCAAACGAAAAGAAACTCACCGTATGACCATCGCCACTGATCGAAGGGACCAAGCTCGCACCGCTAATGGGAGAAGCGTGGGTGCCAGCAGAGATGCTGGAGACCGCCAGGCCTGTTTGGCAGGTAAATGTGACTCCCAAGCAGCTGTTGCGCACGAAAATGTTCTCCACGCCGTTGCTGGTGTTTCCTAAGTTCGATGCGAGTGACGAGAAGGCGATGAATTGGCCCGATAGGCTGATGCTAGGATGCTCGCTCAAGCCGTTGGCGGGCGTGATACCGTCGGGCGTAGAAATCAAGTTTGTTGAAGGAGTGCAGTTGACAGTCGTTGTAGTGACGCCCAAGCAGGTGTCGCGGACATAGATCTGCTGCGAGGGGCCTATGCCGGGAATGAGGTTCGTCGCTGTAGAGGCGAAGGCCACAAATCGGCCGGTGTACAAAAAGCCGCCGGTGCAGGCAGTCGTACTTGTCGTTACAGTTTCGCTCCCGCAAGACGAGACGGACGATTGGTCGCTGGTGCCATCCGCTGCATTGGTGCCGTCAGGCGTCGAGATCAGCGTCGTGACCGGAGTGCACGTGTTGTCCACGCTGGCGATGGTGGTGACGCAGGTGCTGCGTTCGAAGATTTCGGAATTAGCGCTGGGATTTGGGGCCGTCGAGCCGAAGTTATCGGCCATGGATGTAAACGATACAAACAGCCCGTCTTCGGAGATGGAGGGGTGCGAGCTTGGTTTATCTCCGAATGTCATGCCATCGGGCGTCGAAACCAGATAGGTCATTGGGACGCACGAGCCAGCGGTAGTTGTCGTCTGGGTCGTCGCGATATTGCAGGTGTCGCGAATGTAGACCTGCGGGGTGATTCCATCTGCCGTAATGTTGGTCACCAGGTTTGTGGCCAGCGAAACAAAGGCCACGTACTGTCCATCGGGACTGATCACTGGGTCATAGCTGGGCCCATTTCCCGCACTCATCCCATCCGGCGTCACCGAAACCAACTGGGTATCGTAATTCGAACTCGGATTAATCGTGCAAGGCGTGGTTGCGGTGGGGTAGCACACGGGACGCCAATATACCTGAGTGGTGCCGGTCGGTACGGGAGCGGTGGTGACCAGATTCGTCGCCAACGATGTGAACGCCGCGCGCGTGCCGTCCGAACTGATTGTCGGCTCCGAGCTCACGCCGTTAGCGGAGTTCCCGAAGGGGTCCGAGCTGACCACCGCTGTGATCGGTAAACAGGACGCCTCTCCAAGGCACGTATTGCGAACGAAAACGTCGGCAGCTGGGTTCAAATCGGTAAGCACAAGATTGCGTGAGGCAGAGGCAAACGCGACGTACTGGCCGGTGTTGCTGGTGGATGGTCCCACGGTTGACGTGGTGAGGCCTAGCGAGCCGCTGGTGCAGGAGGCGGAGCCTCCGCAGAGACCGTTGGCAGCCTGTGAACCGTCCGCGGCAAGATCCACCAATATAGGCAAGCCCAATAAGTGTGTCGGATTCACAGCAAACGTAAGAATATTCGAAGGGCCACCACCGGGCCCGGCATTCACTACCGTGATTTGATTGACGCCACCTTGCGAAAGATAGCTCGGCTCAATCGTCGCCGCCGCACTCGTGCCGCCGGAGACGGTGGTCGCAAACGGGACGCCATTCACGTTGATGCTGGAATATTGATTCAGAAAACCAGTGCCCGTGACAGTCAGCGTTACGTTGGCGGTTCCACCGGCTTGTTCGCTCGTAGGCGTGATCGCGGAAATCGTCGGAACCGCCGTGTTGACGTTCAATGGGAACGGCGCGGAGTTGCCTCCTCCGGGAGACGGATTTACCACCATGATCTGCAGTGTGCCCGGGTTTACCACGTCAGTCGCACTGAGCTGGGCCGTGAGCGAGGTTGAACTGTCATAGGTAACGGTGCGGTTCGCCCCGTTCACAAAGAGCTCGGATTGCGTCACGAAGTTCGCGCCGCTGATATGGAGGGTCAGTCCGTTCGTGGTCCCAACCAGGACGGAGGTCGGGTTAATTGATGTGATCTGCGGCAGACCGCTCGTAGCTGGCGAGATCGTGAACACCGTGAAAGATGGCGCCGGCTGATTCGCGGGAGGATACGTGCCGCCGCCCGGTTGCGGAGTGGTGACGCTGATGTACAGCGTACCGGGGTTCTGCAGCAGGGTCGCCGGCAGCGTGGCGACCATCTGATTCGTGCTTACATAGTTGAAAGTCACCAGAAGGTTGGGGCTGGAGTTCGGTGACGTCGTGTAACCCACTTGGGTTTGTTGGATCAGGTTTCGGCCGTTGATCGTCAAGTAGGATTGCGGACTACCGGCGGTAATGCTGTTCGGCGAAAGCGAGGTAATCGTCGGAGCGGGATAGTTAATGACCTGCTCGCACGCACACATCACCAGCATCGCGATTATCAAACATCCAAACGCCAGCCAAGATTGTCCCCGCAAAGTCCTCACCCCTATACTTGTATGTGTCGACCCCCGAGACGTCGGCGCAATCCTAGAGACTACTAAAGATGGCCCCAGCGGGCAATCAGGATGCCTGCCGCGAAGTGGATTGTCCAGCGGAACGAACCGGCGTCGAGCGAGTCAAGGCTCGATTTCTCGCAATCTCTCTACGCCTTCTCTATGAATTGACGGGTATTTTGCGGCGAAGCTTGCTTTTGGCTTGACAACATTTCCAGCACAAAATACCTTGAGCCCAGACACGTTTTTTTTTCGGCGTGTCAGTGTTAATGGATCCTCGGTAGGCGAGGCTCCCGCGCAACACAAAAGCCACTGCCCGACAACATCGAGAGATGTTGCGCTGGGTGGAACAGAAATTCCCGACTCAAGGGTTTTTCTAACGTGGCTGAGATTCGGTGGAATCTCTAACGGGGCGCGGTGCTGAAGCTTGGACGAGTGGGAGCCGGCGCAAGGTTGAATCGCGCTTCATGCAGCCGGTCCGTAGTGGTGCTTTGACCCTCCGGGGTAAAGCGCTCCGCACACTTCTCCGTTTCGCACCTCCGTCTAAGGGTACATGCCAGAAAACCAAGACCAACCTCCGAGTAGCGCCATGCTCTCGGCCCGAAGGACGCAAACGTGAAGCGGTAGCTCGGAACCTCCGAACTCCTTTTCCTCCGCGTCTCTTGGGAAATCACGGATGCGGACCGGAAGAGTCTCGGCTTCGCGCGACGAGCGATCGACTGCGCGAGAGCGGTTTCTCTCCTTCCTCATTTCGTAGCAAATACTAAGAACCCGGGGTGCACCACGGCCGATTATCAGTGTGGCCAGAGTCGCGGCTCGAGATAGGAGCAAGCACATGCGTAACTATGCCGATGAAATACTCTTTATTGAAACTGTACGAACGCGACGGTCCGTGCAACGGACTGCGCTTTCCGCTTCGAGCGATTCCGGCTCGCAACCCAAAAGGGTGAAGGGCACCGTCCGCCCAAACTTGAAGTGCCGATGGGTTTTGGTGGATGAAAAGCTGGAACTCCTATGGTCAGACGACCGCGAAGAGCCCCTGAGATGCGCAGCCTGAGTGGGATTAACGCTGCCGCGGAGCGCGCTCGATCGGGACTCTCCGCTAGCCGCGGCGGTGCTGTCCCGGATCGGGCTCGCCGCAGCTGTAACCATCCGTTAATGAAGATCGGGAGTCTTTGTGTGTTTTACTGGGTTCGCCCGGGAAGCTGTGCCTTCGCGCTAGCCCTACCCGGATTGATGCCTCGGTTCGTCCTCCAAACTGTGTCGGCAATTTTGTGTGCGCTATTGGTGTCTTTAACTTTGGCACAGCGCGCATCTGCACAGGTGACGCCCTCATACGATCTCACAGCAGAATTGCGCGCGGGCGCAGGTGACGCTAATCCCTTTGCGCAACAAACCACGGATTCCACCTCATCCGACGCGAGCGAATCTGACTCCAGCGATATGGTGACGGTCTTCCCGCATTCGAAAACGAGCCGCTATTGGATTTCGGGGCAAGCCAACATCGTTTTGCAATGGCATCCTACATTCCCGGCGCGGTACACCGGACCAAACAGCCTCACACCGTGGGCTCAGAGCGCCACCACACATATTCTTACGCTGTATACGGGCTACGAACTGACGCACACGACGGAGGTCTTCGCCGACGTAGAGTACGCAACCGGCGGTGGCATCGGGACGGCGCTTGGCCTGGCTGGCTATACCAACCTCGATTCGGTGCGAACAGTATCAGGGGTCGCTCTTTCAAGGGCGCCGTATCTCGCGCGGCTCATGCTGCGTCAGATCATCCCTCTGAGCGGCGAACGCATCGAGGCGGACCGCGACCCGCTTCATCTCGCCACGTCGCTGCCGGCGCGGCGGATCGAATTCCGTCTCGGAAAATTCGACGTGGTTGATTTCTTCGATCTGAATTCTTTCGGCACGGATAGCCACCTGCAATTTTTGAACTGGACCGTGGATAACAATGGAGCGTACGACTACTCCGCAAACACGCGCGGCTATACTGATGGCGTGATACTCGAATACGACGACCACTGGTGGACAGTGCGGTTCGCTGAAACGTTGATGCCGAAGGTAGCCAATGGAATCAATCTGGACGCGGATATAGCGCGAGCGCGCGCCGAAAACCTGGAGTTCGAAGCACGGGGGACATTTTTCCTGCATCGCCCTGATGTTGTGCGATTTTTAAGTTATCTCAACCATGCCAACATGGGAAATTACGAGGAAGCGAATCGCGATTATCTAAACGATCCTACGGTTCCGCCCAGTATCATCGCCACACGGCGGCAGGGCCGTCACAAGTACGGATTCGGACTCAATTTTGAGCAGGAGCTGACGCCGCATTTGAGCGCCTTCGGACGCCTGGGCTGGAGTGACGGCCGCAACGAATCGTTCGCGTACACGGAAGTGGACCGCACGCTCGAGCTGGGAGCATTTGCCAAAGGCGACTGGTGGCGGCGGCGAAATGACCGCGCTGGAGCGGCTTTCGTCGTCAACGGAATCGTCGCGGCCCACCGGCAATATCTTGCCGATGGGGGACTCGGTTTTATACTTGGCGATGGCGGACTCACCTATGGTCCGGAAAAAATCGTCGAAGCATTTTACACCGCGCATTTGTGGCGTGGGTTTTTCGCGGCGTTCGATCTGCAGCACATCAACAATCCAGGTTACAACAAGGTTCGTGGTCCCGTGCTCGTGCCGGGCGTGCGCTTGCACGTTGATTTCTAAGCGCGGCATTCCGCTCGCGACTTCCGCTCAATTTACTTGTGGATTACCGTCTCCGGCGGGACTAAGCTGCGCGCCGGCGGCGTGGGGCGACGATCTCGATCGGGCGAGCCGCTCGGAGGATTTTTCATGTCACTTTACAAGGTCGTTGCAATTCCAGTTCTCGCTCTCTGCATTGCCGCGGTGCCCTTACGCGCACAAGACGATTCCAAGACGCAGAGCAAGCAACCCGATGCCGCCGCTCAGGCCGCGCCGGCACCGCCCCCGGCGAAACCCGCGGATGTGGCGTCGCCCGATGCCATCCTTGCGGCGACGTACGACGTGATTTCCGGGCCGGCGGCGCAGAAACGTGATTGGGATCGTTTTCGATCGCTATTTATTCCCGACGCGCGGCTTGGTGCCGCCAGTCCAAAGAAAACCGGAGGCGGGTACGGCGTGCGCATGATCACGCCTGATCAGTATGTAACGCTTGCGGATGCCTATTTCCAGAAGAATGGTTTTTCCGAGCGGGAAATCGCGCGGAAGGCCGAACGCTACGGCAATATCATGCAGATTTTCAGCACCTACGAATCGCGGCACGCCGCCGGCGATCCTCAGCCATTCGCGCGCGGAATCAATAGCTTTCAATTGTTCTACGACGGCACGCGCTGGTGGGTGGTCACGATTTTCTGGCAGGAAGAGACGCCGGATAATCCTCTGCCCAAGGAATTCCTGCCGGCGGCAAAGTGAAGTTTGCCCTATTTCGGCGGCACGGAAGCAGCGGGAGGCAGCGGAGCGGCGGCGGCTGGCGGCGCAGCTGACGCGGGCGTGGCAGGCGCGGGCAGCAATACCCGGAGCACATCCGGCGGAAGTTTGTCCGCGCGTGCCATCAACGCGCTCACTTGCCAGATTTGCTGATCGGTGAGTGCTTTCTGAAAGCTGGGCATGCCGGTGAGGCGAATGCCGTTTTTCACTTTCCAATAAGTGACACCGACTGGGTCGTCAGTGACGGTTTCTTTCTCCGTGAAAAGCTGCGGCGCGTGCGGGAACATGCCTTGCGACGCGGCCGACGGCGCCTGCAACGGGAGGCCGTGGCAGAACTCGCAATTCTTCTGGTACACGTCGGCTCCGGCGATTAGATCGTTGGTAGTGAACGTCGAAATGTCGCGTTCCGGAGCTTCCTTCTTAATGCGCGCGTGGAGGGCGCCGCGCGCCAAGAATTTTTCGAATGGCATGGGGGCGTCGGTGGCGGCCGCTGGCGCTTGCCCGTTCTCGATATAGAAAAAAATCGCGGTCGGAACGATCAGCAGCCCCAGAATCAATCCCATTATAAAACCTTTCATCGCGGATCCTTTTTGACGCTTCCAATTGATACGGAAAAAAGAAGACGATTGAATAACATATCAGGCGTCGCCGTGCTACCGCTTTCATGGGCTGCAAAATCGCGCTTGCAGCCGGCGCGCCGATAAGAGATGAATACCGGGCAATTTCGGGAGGGCTACGATGTATCAGGCCGATTTATTCAAGGGACGCACAATTTTTATTACGGGCGGGGGCACGGGCCTGGGCCGTTCGATGGCGCTGCGTTTCGCTGAATTGGGCGCGAACATTTTTCTGGTCGCGCGCCGCGAAGAGCCGCTGAAGGAAACGGCTGAAGCGATTCGCGCGAAAGGCGCGCGGGCGGCCTACGTTTCGGCGGATATTCGAGATTTCAGCGCCGTCGAACAAGCGGTGGCCGCCGCCGAAAAGGAATTCGGGCGCGTGGAAACTCTGGTGAACAACGCCGCGGGAAATTTTATCGCGCGCACCGAGAAGCTTTCACCCAATGCGTTCAGCGCTGTTGTGGCAATCGTGCTGCAGGGCACGTTCCACTGCACGCTCGCGCTGGGGAAGAAATGGATTGCGGCGAAACAGCCGGGGCACGTTCTGAACATCGTGACCACGTACGCGGCGGCGAATTCGGGTTCGGGATTTGTGGTTCCCTCGGCGTGCGCGAAAGCGGGCGTGTTGGCCATGACGCGGTCGCTCGCCGTCGAATGGGCGCGGCATCATATCCGGCTCAACGCCATTGCGCCGGGACCATTTCCCACCGAAGGTGCGTGGTCGCGCCTGCTGCCGTCGAAAGAACTCGAAGAGCGCGCCAAGAAGCATCACCCCATGGGCCGCTTCGGCCGCCACGACGAACTCGCCAACCTCGCTGTGTACTTGCTCAGCGAGCAAGCGGATTACGTCAACGGCGAATGCGTGGTGATTGACGGCGGCTTGTGGTTGCGCGGCGCCGGCGAATTTAACGACTTTCTCGATCTGCCAGATGCGGCGTGGGACATGCTGGAGTCTGCGCGCAAGAAATAGCGCGTACTCAAGCGATAACGCCAAACGTCAGCTTACTGAGTCGTCGTTGGGGTTACTTCGCTGGGATAAACATTGATCGCGGTGGGATCAATCTCGAATCTCAAAATCCAGTCGCTCGGGATATTGCGGCCATTTGCTTGCGCCGGCCGAAATTTCCAAAGTTGCGCCGCTTGCAAGACGCGATCTGCAAAATATTTGCTCGGCCCAGGAGCCTCAAACGTTGCTTCCGCCACGTTGCCCGATTCGTCCACATGCACTTTGACGCTGACGCGTACCTTGCCTTGAATCGTGTCGCGGGCTTTCTGCGGCGCGTCGGGCAAGACTTGATCTAGCGCTGCACCACGAACAAATCCTGCTTGCGATGTGACGTTCGCTCTGCCTTGATTCGTGGCGACCGGCCGAGGCGGCGTTGGCGGCGGAGTCTCTCTCTTCGTCGCCGTTTGCGAGGAATTCGGCGCGGGCGGCGGCAGCGGCTCTTGCGCCGGCTGTACCACCTGAGGCGATGCAGGCGCGCTCTGCGGTTCCGGCTTCGCTGGCTTGTTCGCGGGCTCCGGCTGGGACTGTTGCTGAATCGCCGGTTGTTCCACCGCAACCGGCTGAGGTTCCTGCACATTCGCGCGGTGCTTCAGCAGAATCGCCCCGACAACTACAACGATCAGCGCCACAGCTGCCGCTACCGCGGGGATAGCGTAGTTCGGCACAATCAAGGAGTTTTGCGGCTTCTGAGCCGCGTCAATTTGTTTTGCGGGCGCCGCCGCGCTACCCGGTAGGCGTGCAGCGATGTCTGCAATGCTCCATCGCAGCTGGGGATCTCGGCGCAAACAATGCCGCGCGATTTCCAGAAACTCCGCGGGCATTGTCGAAGGTGGCGCCGGATCTCCCTGATTGGTCCGCTCCCAAACTGGCACGCGTTGCGTCAAGGCTTCGGACAACGTCATTCCCAGCGACCAGACGTCTCCAGCGGGAGAAATTCGGCCGCCTGCAGCTTCCGGAGAATCGTAGGGACTCGGCTTCCCCAGGCTGCCCTTAGAGTCGCCAATGCGGCACAGACCGTCGCTGGAAATTTTCAACTGTTCGTCTAGCGCCATGATATTCGCGGGCTTAATGTGGCCATGGACGAATCCTTTTCCGTGAATGTATCCGAGCGCATCCACCAACGGCCCTACAATGTCGCGCGCTTCTTCCGCTGCGATCGGCCGCTTGGCGATTACTGAAGCAAGATTTTCGTCCGCGAATTCCATCACCACGTAGAGCAGAGGCGTGCTATCTAAGTCGCAGCGCCCCATGTCAAGAATTTGAATCAGATTGGGATGCGATAGTTTTGCCGCTTGCCTCCACCGGGAGAGTTGGCCCGTGGCTTCCGCCGCATCCGCTGGGACCAGCTTGATGACAGCCGTGCGAACTTCTGGCTCGTGGAACTCCGTCATGAATACAGCACTGTGTTCGGTTGCGCCTACGAACTGTTCAAGCTGGTATTTTCCGTCAACGACCTGGCCCACCCATTGAGTTGCAGCGACAGTCATCCCCGTCTCCCGCCATGAGCGCGAGTCGCGGCGCTCCTAAACTGGTTCGAGCGTTTTTGCTCGACTGTCCGTAAGCAGCAAACGTGCCGCCCATTCGATGAGATGTGACTATCCATCATCGCGGTGAACGCCGATCCGGCAGCCCGGCGGGCGACCGCAGGGCCTGAATGCTCAAGGCTGGGTTGTAGCCGACGGCTAGGGTCGAGATCGACGTCTCCAAACCCTTGTGACCCATATTTTGCAACAAACTGGCGCTGAAGGCGCGAAAAAGTGGTGGGCCCCGTTAATTGATCGTGTCGCGCAGAGTTCCAGGGGCGGTATTTTCGAGTCTTACGATAGCTTCATCGACAGATTATTGACATACGTACATTAGGTCGATATGCTTGGCGTATGCTTACACTGCCGAAGGTGCTCAATGCCAAGGTCAAGGTTTCGCCGAAGTTTCAAATCGTGATTCCCAAGGCGATTCGAGAAGAATTGAAGATTGAACCGGGCCAAGAGCTAGTGATGTACACCTATGAAGGCAAACTTCACATAGGCCTTCCGCGCCCCATCACGGAACTCCGCGGAATCGCCAAGGGCATGAAATGGAAAGACGATTATCGTGACCGCAATGACCGTTTCTGAGCTCTGGCTCATCGATTCTTCGGCGTGGTTGGAGTACCTGACACAAGACACGGACGCTGCGAAGTTCGCGCCCTTCATCGAGAGCGACGCGCCGACGCTGGTTCCGACGATCGTCCTATACGAAGTAGTCAAGATTTTGCTTCGCGAGCGTGGCAAAACGGAAGCCGAACGCTTCATCTCCGCGGCGCTTCGCGGTGTGGTTGTCCCCCTAGATGAAGACGTTGCGCTAGCTGCGGCCGACGTCAGCAACACGACGAAATTGGCGATGGCGGACTCGATTATTTACGCGACAGCCCAAGCGCATCATGCACAACTTGTGACGGGTGATGCTGCGTTTCGCGGGCTCCCTGGCGTCATCATTCCTTGACGCGCCCAAGCGAATGATCCCATCGAATAATTGCAAGTGCCTGTCGCGTACAGCCTCTCGCCTTGACCGGTCTTCCGCACGCCAGTAAGCTAGTTGTTTCCAATGAGGACGATGAACCTGTATGAGCGCTGAAACTATTCAAGTCACATTGCCTGACGGCGCCACCCGCGAAGTACCGCGCGGCACTACCTCTGCACAGATCGCGCATCAAATTTCGCCGCGCCTGGCGAAAGAGGCGCTCGTGGCGCGCGCGGACGGCGAACTGGTGGATCTTTCGCGCCCGCTCGAGAACGACACGAAAATTGCCATACTCACTGCAAAAGATCCTGATGCCGTGCAGGTATTCCGCCACTCCGCGGCGCATCTGCTTGCCGCAGCAGTCCTCGAGCTGTATCCCAACGTAAAGCTCGGCATCGGCCCGCCGATCGAGAATGGGTTTTTCTACGAGTTCGTGCGCGAAGAACCTTTCACTCAAGACGATCTGGAAAAAATCGAAGTGAAGATGCGCGAACTAGCCGCGAAGGACGTTCCGAACGAGCGCAAGCTGATTCCCAAGCCGGAAGCGCTGGAGCTCTATCGCAAAAGCAACCAGGAATTTAAGTGCGAACTCGTGGACGAAAAAGCGACGGAGCCGATGGTGTCGTTCTACACCACCGGGAAATTTGTCGATTTCTGCCGCGGGCCGCACATCCCTTCCACCGGACGAATCAAGGCCTTCAAATTGATGAGCGTTGCGGGCGCCTACTGGAAGGGCAAAGAAGGCAATCCGCAGATGCAGAGGATTTACGGCGCGTGCTTCGTTGACCAAAAAGAGCTCGACGAATATTTGCACAAGCTCGAAGAGGCCAAGCGCCGCGACCATCGCCGCATCGGTAAAGAGCTCGGGCTTTTCACGGTGAGCGACCAGGTCGGATCGGGCCTGCCGCTGTGGCTGCCGAAAGGGGCGACGATTCGGCGTTTGCTCGAAGATTACATTCTCGAGCAGGAACGCCGCGCCGGCTATCAACATGTCTACACGCCCGATCTGGCGAAGGTTGATCTCTACGTTCGCTCGGGGCACTGGGCTCACTACCATGAAGACATGTTTCCACCGATGGATCTCGAAACCGAGCAGCTCGTGCTGCGGCCGATGAATTGTCCGCATCACATTCTCGTCTACGAATCCAGAAAGCACAGCTATCGCGAATTGCCGGTGCGAATTGCGGAACTCGGCACGATGTACCGCTACGAACGATCGGGCGTGCTCAGCGGCCTTAGTCGCGTCCGCGTCATGACGCTCAACGACGCGCATATTTTCTGCACCCCTGAGCAAATCAAGGACGAATTCGCCGCTGTGATGAAGCTCGTCGAGCAGGCCTACCGCGATCTGGGCATCACGCAATATAGCTACCGGCTATCGTTGCGCGACAAAACCAATACGGAAAAATACGTTGCGAATGACGAAATGTGGGACCTCGCCGAGCGCGTTCTGCGCGAAGCGATGAATTCGCTGGGCCTCCCTTACACCGAAGCGCCCGGTGAAGCAGCTTTCTACGGACCGAAACTCGATATTCAACTCGCGGACGTGATGGGCCACCAGGAAACCTACTCCACGATTCAGATCGATTTCCATCTGCCGCATCAATTCGAACTGGGCTACGTCGGCGCGGACGGGCAGGAGCATCGGCCGGTGATGATTCACCGCGGCGTCATCAGCACGATGGAGCGGATGGTTTCGTATCTAATCGAGTTGTATGCCGGCGCATTCCCGGCGTGGCTCGCGCCGGTGCAGGCGATTGTGTTGCCGATCACGGAGCGTCAGAACGATTACGCCCGGGGTGTCTACCAGAAGCTTTTCGATGCCGGGTTTCGCGTGGAACTCGACGATCGCAACGAAAAACTGCAAGCGAAAATCCGTGACGCGCAGCTCCAGAAAATTCCTTACATGCTGGTCATCGGCGGCAAGGAAGCGGAGGCTGCCACAGTGTCGGTACGTCACCGCTCGAAGGGCGACCTGGGACCGCGGCCGGTGGAGCAGTTTAGCTCGGATCTGCAGCAGGAAGTCGCCACGCGAGCGATTCTCTAGGCCTCCGAAACCCGGCTTGTCCCCGACCCTAAATCCCTCCGAATCCGTTATTGCCGTTGGGCGGCAAACCCGTGCTATACTTTTTGGCCCGTCCCTCCTTGCGGGCGTATTAACCTTGGGAGGTGCGGCCAACGGGCTGCCAGCGCAGTTTTTCGGGCCCGGGAGGTGGGTTTATCGCAGAACGTGGTGGAGCTCCTGGCCTTCGGGTCAATGAAAGAATTCGTGCTCGTGAAGTTCGCGTAATTGATGATGCCGGTAACCAGCTTGGCGTGATGACGCTTTTCGACGCGATGAAACAGGCGCGTGAAGCGGGCTTGGACGTGGTGGAGATTTCCCCGAACGCGGTCCCGCCGGTCTGCAAGCTTGTGGATTACGGAAAGTTCCTCTACGAGCAAAGCAAAAAGGCTCACGAAGCAAAGAAAAACCAGAAAAGTTCGCATATCAAGGAAGTGAAGTTCCGGCCGTCCACGGCTGAGCACGATTACCAGGTGCGCAAGAATCAGATCATCCGATTCCTCGGCGAAGGCTACAAAGTAAAGGCCATGATTTTTCATCGCGGCCGCGAAATGGCGCACCAGGACGTGGGCCGCAAGAAGATGGATCGTTTGATGAAAGATATTGTGGACCACGCGCAAGTGGAGTTCGGGCCGAGGATGGAAGCAAACATCCTGCTCGCACTGCTGGCGCCGAAAAAGGGTGGCGGTGCAGCGCCCTCCGCGCAGAAGAGCGCGGAAAGTCCGGCATAGAATTAACGCACCGCCAAAATTGGCCGTGCCACTGGAAGCGAAGAGGAAATCGTGAAGAAGAACAAGAAAATGAAGGCCAAGACGCACCGCGGCGCCGCCAAGCGCTTCAAGATCACTTCCACCGGCAAAGTGATGCGCTGGCGGTCGGGTAAGCGCCACCTGCTCGGAACCAAGAAGCCTCGCCGCATGCGCCGGCTTCTCAATAAAGTTCAGGTGAATCCCGCCGACGTGAAGAACGTCCGTCTGGCATTGCCCTACGGATTGCCGTAAATAGATTTTTCTCCGCGCCGGGCAGTGCGTAACGGGTGCCTGCCGGCCGGATGTTCCGCCCGCCGCCAGTGATGGCGAGCTGGGTGGGGCAAAATTGCGGTCCTACGAGACAAACCCGTCCTGCTGTTCGCGCATTTTTGCGTGCGGCTGGCCGCGTTTGTCTCCTCATTTGATTTTTCAAAGCGCCATCGAAGCCGATTGCGACGTAGGGGCACGGCATGCCATGCCCAGTTGTGATTTGCCGTTGTCGCGCCACAGGAGAAGAGAACCATGCCTCGAGTTAAACGTGGAACCAAACGCCGCGCCCGCCGCAAAAAGCTGCTGAAGCACGCCAAGGGCTTTTTCCTTACCAAGGGAAAGCTTTTCCGCTCGGCGAAAGAAGCGGTGAACCGCTCGCTGCGCTATACCTATCGCGACCGCCGCGTGCGCAAACGCGATTACCGCACGCTCTGGATTCAGCGCATCGGCGCCGCCGCGCGCAATAACGGAACCACCTACAGCCAATTGATCCACGCGCTGAAGGCAGGCGGCATTGATCTCGACCGCAAAATTCTGGCGGACATGGCCGTGCACGATGCCGAAGGATTCACGGCGCTGGTCGGCTCGGTGAAGCAGCACATGCCGAAGCCGTCGCCAGCCCAAGAGCACGCGGCGAAGCATCAGCCAGTGCGGCACCACCTGGAAGGATAGTTTTCGCGATGGTGTTGTAGGGGCGGGTCTGAGACCCGTCCCTACGGCCGGAAACATTCTCACCATGTCGACGAGCGATCCCACTACACAGACGTTAGCGCAAATTGGTGCGACAAGCGCTGAAGCTGTGTCCTCGCAGTTTGCAGAAGTCCGCCGAAGATTCGACGAACAGGCCGCCGTTCACTCATCTGATCCGGAGCACTGGCGGCCATTTGTCGTGAAGTGGACCGGCCGCAAGTCCGGCGTCCTGTCGCAGATCACGGACAATTGGCTTAAATCTGCGACGCCGGATTTAAAACGCGTAGTGGGACAGGAACTCAATCAACTCAAAAATCACGTCGAATCGGTGCTCGCGGAGCGAGAAAAAATCATCGCACACAGCGCGGAGGAAGCAGCAGCCGCGCGCGAAAAAATTGACTTGTCGCTTCCCGGCATCGAGCGCGCCATCGGCACCCGGCACCTGATCCGGCAAACCTACGAAGAACTTCTGCGCATTTTCGCCGCGATTGGCTTCAGCGTGGTTGAAGGCCCGGAAATCGAAACGCCTTACTACAATTTCGAAGCGCTGAATATTCCCGAACATCATCCCGCGCGCGACAACATGGACACTTTTTACATCGAAGGCGCGCGCTCACCGCATTTGCTGCGCACGCACACGTCTCCGATGCAGATTCGCACCATGGAAAAGCAACCGCCGCCCGTGCGCATCGTGGTGCCGGGCAAAGTCTATCGCCGCGATAATCCGGATGCGACGCACGGCTACATGTTCCACCAGATCGAAGGCCTCGCCGTGGATACGGACATCACCTTCTGCGATTTCAAAGGCACCGTGGATTATTTCGCACGCGAATTTCTCGGCCCGAAAACGAAAACGCGTCTGCGCCCGAGCTATTTCCCGTTCACCGAGCCTTCCGCGGAAGTGGACGCGACCTGCCACGTTTGCGGCGGCTCGGGCTGCGGCGTCTGTAAACAGTCTGGCTGGATCGAGCTGTTTGGCGCCGGAATGGTGAATCCCGCGGTGTACGGTTTCGTGAAATACGATCCGGAAAAACTTTCAGGCTTTGCGTTCGGAATGGGCGTGGACCGCTTGGCCATGATGAAGTACGGCGTAACGGAAGTGCCGCTGCTCTTCCAGAACGACGTGCGCTTCCTGAAACAATTTCCATGAGGTCCGTAGGGGCATGGCATGTCGAAGATCCGCCGTAGGAGGACCGTGCCCGCTGTTTGAGCGCCCGAATTCGAAAACAATATGAAGGTTGTCTACAACTGGCTGAAACAATTCGTGGACATGACGGCGTCGCCTGGCGATCTGCGCACGCGGCTTTCGCTCGCGGGGATCGCCGTGGATTCGATCGAAGAGACCTCGGCGGGATCCGTGCTCGATGCGGAAGTCACCGCGAATCGTCCGGATTGCCTCGGTCACCTCGGCATCGCCCGCGAAGTGGCGGCGATTTACCGCCTGCCGCTGAAGCCTCTCCATCCGAAGCTGAAGGAATCCGCGGAAAAAGTCGCGGACGCGACGCGCGTGGAGATTGCCGCTCCGGAACTCTGCGGCCGATTCACAGCGCGCGTGTTGCGCGGCGTGAAAGTGCAGCCTTCACCGGAGTGGCTGCGCCAGAGCCTCGAAGCGATCGGCGAGAAATCCATAAACAACGTCGTGGATGTGACGAACTACGTGATGTTCGAGCTGGGCCATCCGCTGCACGCCTACGATTTCGACAAGCTCGCCGAAAAACGGCTCGTGGTGCGCCGCGCCAAGCCCGGCGAAAAAATTCGCACGCTCGATGGCGCGGAGCGCACGCTGACCAAGGACATGTGCGTGATCGCGGACGCCGCGCGCGCGGTAGGTGTCGGCGGAGTGATGGGCGGCGCGGACACCGAAATCTCCTTCAGCACGCGGAATATTTTGGTGGAGTGCGCCTGGTTCGATCCCATCGCGGTGCGGCGCACGTCGAAAGCGCTCGGCTTGCGTTCGGAAGCTTCCTACCGCTTCGAACGCGGCGCTGACCCCGAGATGGCCGAGGTGGCCTCACGGCGCGCAGCGGAATTGACTCAGCAACTCGCCGGCGGCGAAGTTCTCTCGGGCGTCGTGGATATTTATCCGCGTCGTGAACTAGAAAAGAAAATCGAGCTTTCGCGCAAGGAGCTGCTGCGCGTGATGGGCGCGGATGTCCCGGACCGCGACGTCGAAGCGATCTTGAGTGCGCTGGGATTTCATCCCGTGCGGGTGGACGTCAATCGCGGCAGCGACGGTTCGCTTGCGGCAATTTGGGAATGCCGGCAAGTTTCCTGGCGGCAGGACGTGACGCGCGGAATTGACCTGATCGAGGAAGTGGCGCGCCAGTATGGCTACGACAAATTTCCTCCGCGCTTGCCACCGGCAAAGCGGCCCGCGCACCGTTTGCCTCACGCCGAAGCGCAAGACCGGCTGCGCGAACGGATCGTCGCGCTAGGCTATCAGGAAATCGTGGAAATTCCGATTGTGGATACGCAGCGCAACGAGCTTTTCAGGCCGGAAAATCTCACGCCCACGGTGATCGGCAACCCACTCGCCGAAGATGCGTCAGTGATGCGTTCGACGGGCATCGTGAGCATGGTGCGCGCAATTGAGTGGAACCTGAATCACGGCCAGCGCAATTTGCGGCTGTTTGAAATCGGCAAGACGTACGAGCTGCGCGACGGCGAGCCAGTCGAGACGCCGGTGCTGACGATCGGCGCCACCGGCCTTGCTCGCGAAAAAACAATCTATGAGGCAGCGCGCGAATATGGGTTCCCCGACCTGAAGGGCGCGCTCGATAACATCGGTGCGCTCGTCGGCGGCTTTGCGTGGCAATCGGGCGGCCCACATTGGCTCACCGCTGCGCGCGCCGCTGAAGTGCAACCAACGCACGGAAACGCCGCCGGCGTTCAGCAATCGCTCGGAGTGGCCGGCCAGCTCGCACGGCGCGTCGCGGACCAACTCAAGTTGCGGCAAGATGTATTCGTCGCTGAACTTAAGCTTGAGCCGCTGCTGACGGGTATCGAAACAGCGGAGGGCGCACGCCGTTTCAAACCGCTGCCGCGCTTCCCCGCGGTCGAGCGTGATTTCTCGCTCGTGCTTGCCGACGGCGTCACGTTCGCGCAGGTCGGGCAAACGATCCGTTTGCTCAATATCCCTGAAGTCGAGACGATCGAAGCGGCCGATCTCTTCCGTGGCGGCCAAATTCCAGCAGGCAAGTTCTCTCTCATGATCCGAGTGAAGTTTCAAAGCGCCGAAGCGACATTCACGGACGCGCAGCTCAACGACTTCTCCGCACGCATCGTCAACGCGCTCCAGGAGAAGCTGGGCGCAACTCTTCGCGCGAGCTGACATCGCGCGTTCGGCCGGTTGCGGAAAAATCAAAATTCCAAGAGCCGTCGAGAACTGCGGACTCAGCACAAGCCGCCACTACGCATTACCTCCTGCCACAAGCCCGTTGCACGCAAACGAACAATCGCCCACAATAGCCGTGGCTCAGCGGGGAGTGAACCGTGAAAATCGAGATTTACGATCAGATTTACAACGTCAACGCAGACGGCAACGAGGATTATCTGCGAGAGCTGGCGGCCTACGTGGACGGCAAGATGCGCTCCATTGCCGACGCGACACACATGGTGGATTCGCTCAAAGTCGCCGTTCTGGCCGCGCTCAATATTGCCGATGAGACGTTCACGATGCGCAAACGTCAGACGGAAATTGAAGGTCCGCTCCGCAAGCGCGTGGAAAAATGCGTTTCCATGGTGGAAAAGGCGCTCGAGCAAACGAATTAGCGGAAGCGACGCACAAACCGCGGCGAGTTGGTGCGTCCGGCGGGGTAGTCTTCTGAACCTGTTCGCGACCTCCTGTTCCGTCGCAATCCAAACCTCGTTCTTTAGTCCTTCTTGAGAACTTTACTGATACCACTAGGGTGTCATTTCCGGGAAGCATCGTAGAATCAGAGTCCAGAAATCCTCGAGTGAAATTGATTGGAGGCTTAGGATCATGCCTGCAAAAACGGTGCGATTGGCGATTTTTGCGTTCGTAGCATGCCTGGCGACGAGCGCTTCCGCGCAAAATGCGCGGCCGTCGCCGCCTGCGCAAGCCTCCTCGTCGCAGAGTTCGCCACAAAACGTGCCGTCCGGGCAGGTCCACGGCGCCGTGCGCATTTCGCTCGATCAGGCGATCCAGATGGCGTTGCAGAACAATCACACCTTGAAAGCTGCGCGCACCACCGTCCAGCAGAGCGAAGCGCAAGAAATCACCGCCAACTTGCGGCCAAATCCCGTGTTCACCGCTGACGCGCAATTCATCCCGATTTTCCAGCCCAATGAATTCACCGCCGACTACATCAATACCGTCGCGCAATTCGATTTGGGCATTTCGTATCTTTTCGAGCGCGGCAAGAAACGCCAGCACCGCCTGCAGGCAGCGCAGGACGTCACCGCGCAGACAAAATCTACAGTCGCAGACAACGAACGAACACTGACGTTCAACGTCGCGTCCCAATTTTTTTCGGTGCAGCTCGCGGAATCCACTCTCGACCTCGCGCTGCAGGATATGAAGAGTTTTCAGAACACCGTGGACATCAGCGAAGCGCGTTATAAAGCCGGGGACATCAGCGAAGCTGACTATCTGAAAATTAAGCTGCAGTTGCTCCAGTTTCAAAGCGACGTCGCCCAAGCGCAACTCGCGAAGACGCAGGCTCTCGTCGGCCTCCGGCAATTTTTGGGGTACCAGAGCGTTCCGGAAGATTTTGACGTTACCGGCGACTTCGAATACAAGCCCGTGACGCTGAAGCTGGAAGATTTGCAGCAGCTCGCGTTGCAGAGCCGGCCGGATTTTCGCGCCGCGCAGCAGGGCGTCACCGCCGCCAAGAGCCAGTACGAACTGGCCAAAGCGAACGGCAAGGTGGACGTCACCGGCACATTCAATTACGACCACGTCAGCGATGCGAACACCGGGTCGTTCTTCGGCAGCTTCCAGATTCCGATATTCAATCGCAACCAGGGAGAAATCGCGCGGACCAATTACGCGATCAATCAGGCCCAGGAACTGGAGCTTGCCGCGAGCGATCAAGTGCTGAGCGATGTGCTCACGGCTTACGAAGGCGTGCGCGATAACGATCAGGTGGTGTCGCTGTACGTCGGCGGCTACCTGAATATCGCGCAGCAATCGCGCGACATCACGGAATATTCCTACAAGCGCGGCGCGGCCAGCCTGCTCGATTTTCTGGACGCCGAGCGCAGTTACCGCGCGACGGAATTGGCGTACCGTCAGTCGCTCGCATCGTACCTCACCGCAGTCGAGCAACTCCGCGAAGCTGTGGGAACCAGGAGTCTGCCATGAGCTCACACTGCATCACACATTTTCTCGTGCGATGGACGAACTGCGCCGTCTTTCTGGCCGCGATCGCGCTCTGCGTCACTGGTTGCAACCCAGGAGAAAACGCCGGCCAGATGACGTCTTTCAGCGCTAAGGAATCAAAAAGCGCCGAGCCGGAGCTTTTCAGGATCCCGCAAGAGCAAATGTCGCACGTGCAGGTGGTGACCGTCGAACCAACAAAACTGGCGCGCGTGCTGCGCCTCACCGGCGCGGTTGCCTACAACGCATTCAACACCACGCCCGTGATCACGCAGGTCGGCGGCCCGGTCAGCAGGATCCTGGTCGTACCGGGTGAGCGCGTAAAGCAGGGTCAGCCGTTGCTGGACGTCAGCAGCCCCGACTACTCGCTGCTTTTCGCCACATATTTGAAAGCCCGGGACACTCTTCGCGTCGCGGATAAAAATTACGCCCGCGCGCAAGACCTCTACGCCCACCATGCGATCGCCGAGCGCGATCTGCTGCAGGCGGAATCCGACCACATCCAGGCGCAAGCCGATTTGAACGCCTCGCTTTTAGGCCTGAAGATTCTGGGCATCGCGAAGCCCGAGGATTTGGAAAAGGCTCCCTCTTCGGCGGAAATTCCGCTGCTCGCGCCCATCGGCGGTGAAATCGTCGAGCGCGACGTCGCGCCGGGGCAAGTACTGCAAGCCGGCACCACGCAAGCCTTCATCATTTCGAACATGAGCACGGTGTGGGTGCTCGCGAATATTTATCAGAGCGACATGGCAGAGGTGAAAGTCGGCGACGAAGTGACGGTCCAGACTGATTCCTACCCCGATAAATTCCACGGAAAAATTTCTTTCATCTCGCCCGCCGTGGACCCCAACACCCGGACGCTCCAAGCGCGCATCGTTGTGGATAATCCCGGCGAAAAATTGAAGAACAACATGTACGTGACGGCCACCGTGAACGCGGGCATTGAACAAAACGCAATCGCGGTGCCCGATGCCTCGGTGCTGCGCAACGACGAAAACCAGCCGTTCGTCTACATGGCTACCGGCTCAAATCAATTTGCTCGGAGGTCGGTCGAAATCGGGCAGAGCGAAGCTGGAAAAACGCAAATTCTGAAGGGACTTTCGCCGGGCGACAGAGTCGTTGGCGATGGCAGCTTGTTCTTGCAGTTCGCCAATTCGTTCCAGCACTAACGCGCCACTTTTAGATGATTCACAACATCGTTCAATTCGCGCTGCGGCAAAGGTTTCTTGTCCTCATGCTCGCCGTATTCCTCACCATCGGCGGAGCAATTTCGTTTCAGCGCATGCCGGTGGACGCTTACCCTGACCTCTCGCCGCCGATGGTGGAAGTGATCACCCAGTGGCCCGGGCACGCCGCGGAAGAAGTCGAACGTCTGGTGACGTTGCCGACCGAAGTGGAAATGAACGGCGTGCCGAAGATGGAAATACAGCGTTCGATTTCGCTGTACGGCCTTTCGGACGTAATTCTGACGTTCGACGAAGACACCGACGATTACTTCGCTCGTCAGGTGGTTTTTCAGCGCCTCAGCGAGGTGACTTATCCCGCTGGAGTCACCCCCTCGCTTGCGCCGCTTTCCAGCCCGTCGGGCCTCGTGTACCGCTACGTGCTGGAGAGTCCCGATCGCACGCCGCAGGAACTGAAAACTTTCGAAGATTGGGTGATCGAGCGCGCCTATAAACAAGTGCGCGGCGTCGCGGACGATTCCGGATTCGGCGGGACGGTGATGCAGTATCAAGTGCTGCTCGATCCCGCTCGGCTTTACGGCTATCACATCACCGTCCCGCAGGTGATCCAGCAACTTTCGGTAAACAACGCCAATACCGGCGGCGGATTCTATTCCCAAGGCGGCCAATTTTATTACGTGCGCGGCCTGGGCTTGATCAAGGACGAGCAAGACATCGGCAGCGTCATCATCGGCTCACAGAATGGCGTGCCTGTGCGCGTGCGCGATGTAGCAAACGTAGCGATCGGCCACGCGCCGCGCCTTGGCGAGTTTGGCTTCAACAAAAATGATGATGCTGTGGAAGGCGTCATCATGATGCTGCGCGGCGACCAGACGCAAAATGTTTTGAAAGGAGTGGAAGAAAAAACCAAGGAGCTCAACGAACACATCCTACCGCCGGATGTGAAAGTCCGGCCGTTCTACGATCGCAGCGACCTGGTGGCGCTGACGATCAAGACCGTGGAAGACAACATGCTCCTCGGGATGACCCTAGTTCTGATCGTGCTGATTTTCTTTCTCGTCAGCGTGCGAGCGGCAGTGATCGTCGCGCTCACGATCCCTCTGGCTCTGCTCTTTTCGTTTATTTTTCTGCACGCGCGCGGCGTCGCGGCGAATCTGCTCTCCATCGGCGCCATAGATTTCGGGATCATCATTGACGGCACGCTGGTGATGGTTGAAAACATCTACCGCGAGCTGGGCCT
>CAWENN010000003.1:0-1405085 GCA_963810565.1 uncultured Acidobacteriota bacterium | reverse complement strand
ACTGGGGCGTGAGTCTGAATCCCAACAGGACGGCAAAGCGAAATCGGAGATGCTGTAAGGTCGGTCCATAGGAATCTCTTCACTTAGCCCTCGGACTCAGGTGCGCGACGCGTGATCCTGGTCCTCGGCGTACAGAAACACCTCCTCGATGTTCTTTCCGAACGCGCGGGCGATCTTGAATGCCAGCGGCAAGCTCGGATCATACTTGCCGGTTTCAATGGCGTTGATCGTGCCGCGAGCTACCCCGACATGCGCCGCGAGCTCGGCCTGTGACCACTCCATCTCTGCGCGCAATACACGTAGCCGGGTTTTCACCGGTACCGCCAGGAATACAGAACGATGCCCACTCTCCACAGGATGACCATTCAGCACAGCTATTCCTAGCCACGACACAGGATGAAAGCCGAGGGCCTGGCACAAGCTGATGGCGGCGGAAAAAATCAGGTGCCGGCGAATGCGAACGTCAACGCGCGGTAGTTGATTTGTTGCTCGCGCTCATCATTAGACTGTAGAAAACGCAGCAGGAACAGGATCGCTGTCCCTGCTGCCAAAACAGCGAGGGCGAGGATAGGAACCCGGACAGAGGGAATCTTGCCAACTCCGCCGATCGCAATTGCAGAAACCACCGCAGCGCCATAGAAGAGCCAAAGCGCACTTCGACGGCGGTAGGCCAGATTCTCTGAGGATTGAACAGGCATGTGGTCCTCCAAGCTTGCTTCGAGTGTAATGTATACCGTACATAGTGTCAAGTGCAAGATTCATGCGGTCTCGTACACCGCTCTCTCGTACCCGCCAGTCCGCAGATATATGGTCTTGACTCCATAATGTATTCCATGTCATATTTATACACGTGAGATGGGCCGTTGAGATGGCCGATGAATTCGAACCGGAATTTCAGGCGCTACACGAGAGTGTGCGGACAGAGATATTGGCGTTGTCGATTGTTCTAAAACAGTTTGGGCCGCAGTTAGGCCGGCCCGCGTTGATACCCTAAAAGGCTCCCGACACGCGAACATGAAGGAATTGCGATTCAGCGCGGCAGATGGTGAATGGCGAGTGGCTTTCGCTTTTGATCGCGGGCGCAAGGCGATTCTACTCGTGGCGGGCGACAAATCGGGCGGAAGCGAAAAGCGCTTCTACCGCGAACTGATAAGGAAGGCGGATGAGCGTTTTGACGCCCATCTTGCTCGGATCGGAAAGGGGACGTAACCATGTCCGTGAACGTGAATGAAATAATTCGGAAACTGAATCCAGCGGAGCGCAAGAAGGTTGAGGACCGCGCAGCTGAGATAATCGCAGAAGAGATGAGTTTGCGCGATCTTCGCAAGGCCCGCAAACTCACGCAGGCTCGCGTCGCCAAGACTCTCGGAATCACTCAAGACAGCGTTTCACGACTGGAAAAGCGCAGCGATCTATTGATCTCTACATTGCGAAAGACGGTCAAAGCCATGGGCGGTGACGTGCGCATTGTCGCTGAATTCCCTGATCGCGCGCCAGTCGTGCTATCCGAGCTTTCCGAGGAGGACCCACCACGCAAATCCTCTCGGAAGCGCGCGCACGCTCAGGCTTAAGATTCGACTACTGGTCGTAACTATTTGAATACGCAGCTTGATGCGGGCTGCTCTAGATTCGGCTATGAAAGTAACATTGAGCTGCGAGGACACGCCATGACATCTTCGACAGCTCGGTACTGTGTACGTCTGGTTCTTGTCGCGACGACTTTGCTGATGTTTTGGGGCATCAGCACAAGGGCGCAAAATTTCAATCAAGCTCAGCCGACCGTCACGGTCTTTTCGGCTTACGCGCAAAATCATAAACTCGTCGCGAAGTACCGGCCGCCCATCCGCACTCGAAGCGCTGCCGGAATCGCCGTCTACAATGCTGCTTCGCCCGGCGTGGTCTTGGTGTTCGTAGGTGATCTACAAGGGGATAAATTAACAAACGTGTCGCTTGGGTCCGGTGTGATTATGGACTCAGCGGGATACGTCCTGACGAATTGGCATGTCATCAACGGTCACAAATATGCTGGTGTGATACTGAAACCGTCTACTCCTGCAGAGCTTTCCAACCCTCGCACTTACGTCGGAGAGGTCGTATCCGAAAACTCAGTCGTCGATCTGGCCCTGATCAAACTTGAGAAGCCTCCCTTGGACCTACGGGCGATCCCGCTCGGAAACATGTCGGACGTACAAGTTGCAGAGACGATTAATATTATCGGGCATCCGGCAGGGGGCGCGCCTTGGTCTTACAGCACAGGGGTGATCAGCCAGATCAGCAAGGACAACGACTGGTCTTATGAGGATGGGTCCAAACACGAGGCAGACGTGCTTCAAATGCAGACTGCCATAAATCCAGGGAATTCTGGTGGTCCGGTTCTCGACGACAACGGCCGACTTCTCGGCTTGGTCGCAATGAGCACGGCAGGTGCGCAAAATCTTGATTTCGCCATTGCGATAAACGTGATTCGGAATTTCACCTCTCAGGCGATGGCAACCGCTGCACACTAAACGCGTGGCGCTCGAAACGGTAAGAACCCTGATACTCAGTACCGGGTTGGTCGCGAACAGTCAAAATTGTCGGTCTATTGCTCATTCACCGATCAGAACGAACGGCGCCCAATAAACGGCTCTTTGTATCCATTCATGAAAAGCCAGGTCCGCGCATTGGCCAACGCCTCATCCTTAGATTTTCCAAGCAGGAGGTTTTGATAGTATTGTTTCATTAAGAGCGCCGTTGAGGCGTCCGATACCTCCCACAGGCTCACCGTAACGCTGGAAGCGCCGGCAGTCATGAACGCGCGGCCCAGACTCATAACTCCCTCGGCGCGTGTGACCTGCCCTGAGCCCGTGTTGCAGGCTGAAAGAACTACGTCATCAGCAGCGATGTTCAGCCGCACGATCGTCGAAATCGGGAGAAGCATCTGGTCAGGCGTGGTCCCATCGTATGAAAGCACGAGCGACGGTTCCCGAACTCCGGCATCCACAGGCAGTATGCCGTGGGTCGCAAAGTGTATATACCGGAACTTAGAAAGATCAAGGTCCAAAAGGTCTTTTCTTGTCGCGTTGACTCCAAGCAGGATGTCGGTGCCCTCGTGTTTTTCGGAGAAAAGGTCCGCGATACTCTGAATCTCCTTCGCCGTTCCGGGAATTCGATCAAACTCGAACCCCCTTGTCTTTAGCGTCTCCACTTGAGTGATTGGGTTCTGCGATACGGGGGTCGTCTGTGGAGGTGGGCTATGCTCGCCTAGCGATAGTGCCGCGACTAGGGGATACCTGGGGTCACTGGGAGAAGTAATCGGGTCACCGACTCCCAGGAAGGCCTCCTTCCATTGTTCGGATCGCTGCGCGGTTCTGGTTATGCGAAGAGACTCTGCAGACGGGAAGTAAGCCGTAGGAACGCTGAGAAGAACATATTTGCTCTGAGCGGCTTGCGGAGACAACATCTCAAACGGCAGCAAACAGAGTGTGTCATCGGGAACAAATATCAGATGGTGAGCTGCAAGAATTTCTGCCGCCTGTTTCCCAGGAAAGAGCTTGGCGAAGAGCTCTTCCGATACTTCGGGGTCGTAGCCCTCGGGCTCTCCGCTGTTGAACGCATCGCGTATTTTGGAAACTTCACTGAGGAACCACGCTCGCGGCTCCGGCACCTTGTAAAAAGAAACCAGTGTGTTTCCTTTCGTCGCATCGCGACGAATGATCCAAACGAATGTTGCGGTGTCCGTCATCTTGAATTCCGCGAGCATTTCGCCATTACGGAGCGGAATACTGGCGAGCGTCAGGGGCTGTGGGTATTCGAGAGCGGCATAATCGGGATACTTGCGATCCAACGTCCGGCCAAAGTTGTCAAGATCTACTTCGGAGTTAGCCAATTGCTTTTGCAGGTCAGCGACAGGAACCGCGGAACCGTTCCCGCCGGAAACACGAGCCTGCAATTGCGCAGCAAGTTCATCGCGGCGTTCCGTCAGGCTGTCTTCCTGCTGGACGACCTCTAGCGGCAATTTCTTTCTGAGTTCACTTACAAAGCTCTGCCCCCATGACTTTTCGAATTGACGAGCTTTGTTTTTCTCCGCATAGCCTAGAGCCTCGATCGCTGTCTCAACGCGCTCCGGCCCTTTTTCTTGCTCGCTAAGGGAATAGAGGCAATCAACCATTTCGTCGTATACGAAGTCGTAGGTATCAGACAATGAAAGCTGAGATTCTTGATCTGTGTTTCCCTTGACTGCTTCAATGAGCTGAATAGTCTGCCGGTAGAATGCTGCGGATTGTTGAAAATGGCCTGCAGATCGTTCCTGATTTGCTTCTCCGTAGAGGAGCCGGCCGCGCAGGTAAATATCATCGATCTTCGCAATCAGCGACTTAGCTTGCTTCAATGCCTCTGCTGACGTTTTCAGGTCGCCTGACAGACGCTCTGCCTCCGCCAGACTAATCAGCGCGTTCGCCGCACAGGAATCGCCGTTATCCCACGGCACGCTTCGATTCTGGCGGCAAGTAGCAAGAACATTCTTCGCATTCGCGACCGCGTTGACGAATTGCTTGGTCTGAATGTCGATTTCGATCTCATCCAATTCGGTAAACTTGCTGTAATGGAGCTTCTGTGCCTCGGCGAAGTATTTGCGAGCTAGTTCGAAGTCCTGAACAGTCGAAGTTCTGTCGCTGTAAATACTGGCGAGCTCCTCGTCTGCGTCAGACTCTCCGTCGTGATCACCGGCTTGTTGAAAGAGGTTGAGCGCCTTCGTGGTATCGCCGAGCGCCGCCTGCCAGTCTCCTTGGAGGGAATCAAGACCGGACAGATCCAGATCGCATCGTGCCAGGTTAGCGACGTTCTGGTCGTCCTGACTTATTTGGACCGCCTTCAGAAAGGCTGCTCGGGCCAGCTCCATTTGACCTTTTGCCTCGTAAACGAACCCAATTTGTATTTGGGCCTGGTACTGAGACAAAGATTGGCCCGATTCTTGGGCGAGAGTCTGGGCTTTTAGAAATGAAGCTAATGCGTGGTCAAGGTGGCCCATCGACTGCATGTTTAGCCCGTCAGCGATGAGTGCATTGGCTTCGTCGCGCTGATCTTTGTCGACATTGAACGCTGAGGCAGCATTGGCGTAAAGCGAGATGGCTTTCTCGCGTTGACGATTAGCTGCATCCAGGTTGGCGAGTAGCAGATACGCCCAGCCGACTGCAACTTGATTCCCGGATCGCTGCGCCGACTGCAAACCTTGCTGGAAGTATTTCTCGGCATCGCGGCTGTTCCCGAGCTTCGCGAAGTATTGCGCTATCGCAAAGTCTGTGCCGCTCTCCTGAAAAGCGTCACCGGCGCGTTGATAAAGGCGCACAGCTTCGTTGAGAAATTGTAGCTCCTGCTTTTTGGAATCAGGCGAAGTCGACGAATCTAATACGGATGCCATTTCCTTATAGCACCTCGCAGATGACGACACATCGTTTCGATTCTGGTATCCGCGCACCGCAGCGGTGAATTCAGACATGGCGTCAGCGATGTGCCCTCCCTCGCCAAGCACCTGCGCCAATTCTTCATGGCGACCTGGATCGTCCCCTGCGTTTTGCCTCAGAAACTCAAGGGACGATTGCGCGCCCCCAATGTCATTTTCGAGTGCATGAACAAAGAGGTTCGCCACATTAGCCCATTTTTTCTCGTACCCATCCGTTGACTTTTTCTCCAGCTCCATGCAGCTCTGAATCGTCCGCGTGGCTAAAATAGGACTGCCCGTGCGTGCGTAGGCCACAGCGAGAGTGCAAACGGAACGGAGCCTCAGTGTCTCAAGAGAGGGTTTGCTGCCATCGATGAGCGCTACCGCTTGGAGAGAATATTCTCGGCCTGCTTTCGGGTTGTCTCCGCTTATAAAAGGCATCGTGTGATATTGCGCGAGCGCTTGCAAAATGGGCAGTCTTTCTCCCGGCAAAAGCAGCGGGCCCATGAGCTGCAAGTCCTGTTCTAGCTGTTGGCTTCCGCCTTTTTGAGCGACAACCTGAAATGGAGTGTTAAAGATTATTTGCCAGAACAGACTAGATTTCTCGCCGGTGGGAGCTCCGCTGAAATACTGGAGAAGTTGGGCATAGATGAGGGCATCTCCAAATCGGTTACTCTTGTAAAAACTTGAAATCAGCTCTTCTGGGTGAATGGCATCAAATTTCTGCCGAAGAGCGGCGACTAATGCGTTTATTTGCGGCTGGTCTTTTTCAGTGATATAGACAGCGAGAGCCTTTTCGAGCGCCGCGAGCTGCTTTTCTTGATCTCCCAGCTTCTCATATGCAACGCTGAGGCGTAGGTATGTCTCTGTTACAGCTTCGTTGCCCAACGTGGGATCGTCCGGCCCTGGTTCAATCAGCACTTGAGCCTTTTCCAAAGCCGCCCTCGCTTGCTCTAGTTGGCTCGCGGACTGGTCGGTTTCCGCGTTCGCTAGGTAATTTATAAACTCGGTAGGAGTCAATGACATCTTCGGCGTAGCCGACTGGAAGATTTCCGCCATGCCTAGGTATGCTAGGAATTCCGCTCGCCGGGCGTTCAGCCGGATTGCGGTTTGGGCAAGCTCATTTTCGGCAGAGATCGCTTTGTCCGATTGGCCGCTCTTCGCAAGTGATACTGCTTCACCCGCTAACGATTGAATTAGCAGCGCGTTGTTGCCGCTGGTTTGCCACTGCACTGCCGCAAGTTCGAAGTACCGCGCCGCATTCTCATTGTCTCCCTGCGCAGCATATAACTTCCCCAAATGCTGGGCCGCTTCCGCATTCGCTTGCGCCATACCCCTGCCTGAGAATGAATATAGTTGTGACCACGCCGCGATTGCGTCGGAAGGCCGCTTCGTTGCTTCATAGGCATTGCCCAACGCTTCCAGCGACGACGCACGGACGTACGGCAGTTCGAGCACGGCGCGAAGCTGCGGATTATCTGTCCCTTGCGCTCCGCTGCCGATCTTGACGTTCCCTGAATTCATCGATTGCAAAATATCAATTCCGTGCTGTACGTCGCCGATGTGAACGTATGAAGCCCCCAGAGCGGTTTCGGCCAACACCAAGGCGAGATAATTTCGGTCGGAGACGGCGGCATCGCGTGCCTCTTCGAGTTCCCGAACCCCCTGCTTCACGGTGTGATCGTCTGAGAGTAGAAAGTAGGCTTGGTAAACCAAATGGAGAGAATGAAAGCGATAGCTATTGAGGGAATCTATTCTCAGGGCCTCATCTAGAGATTTCCTGGCGTCTTCTTTTTCGCCGACGAGGAGTTGTAGGCGACCCATCTCGCCCAACACTCTGGATTTAATGTAAAGGTTCTTGCTCTTTTCTGCCGCGTCCAGAGCTTGTGCAAGAAGCGACACCGCTCCCTTAACATTCCCATCAATTTGGGAATAAGAGGAAAGGCTTGTCAGAATGTCAGCTTGCAGGACGAAGTTGGAAGACTCGATAGCATTCTGTAGCGCATCACGGTCTAGGTCCCAGCCAGTTTGAACCTTCCCCGAAATAAATTCTGCCGACGCCGTCGCGTCTTCCGCGAGCGCAATATCTCCTGAAAAGCCTGCTTTCTTGGCGACATCTAACGCTTGTTGGTCCTCTTCGAAAGCCTCGCTGTATTTTCCTCTGTCGCTGTCGGCGCGGGCAGCGGCGAGTTTGGCTCGAACGTTGGGATTTATGGCCTGCAACTCTGCGGGGATATTTGATGCTTGTGGAGGCGATTGCTGTCCGAACACGAGTGAAGAAAAGAGGCAAATTGTGCTCGCCGCGACGAAAGCACGCACGATATTGCTCGTTAGATGTCGGGATGCCATCGGGCCACCAACGGCAATTCTGGCAGATGTCAAAGATTCTGAAGCGACAACTTCATGCAAAGGTGCTTGGGACAAAACTCGGTGCGCCAATAAGTTACTAACAGCTTATCTACAGACGAGTGACTCGAGTCCGCATGATGGTCCACATTGTCATACGCGAAGAAATCGCTTTGCGAGCGGGGTATGCATGCGTTCCACACTCGAAGATGTCCATAACGAGGAGTGTAAGGCACTGGAAATGGACGGGTCTCGTTGGCAGCGGCCATATGGTGCGCAATGGTCAAAGCCCGCTAAATCGCGCGACGGTAACGCGTAATTGGCACCCATTGCTGTGACGAAGGCAACGGAAGAACCTGACCAGTACCCGTAACGAGACAGTATCATTGTCAGTGGATAGTTTTACGGTGATCCTTGTCCTATAGTCGCGACGCTTGCGTCAGAGAAGACGACGGACAACCGTCAACCACATTCCGTGCCTATGGAGAACTAGGATTCTCGGGTGGATCAAGCGACCGTCTGGTGCCAGCAGACGGCGCAGCTTCTGACATCTCCTAGCTCCTTCCGACCTGGACCGCCGTTTTGCGCTCGGAGACAACACCAACAAAACCGGCCCTCTGCTTTCTGTAGAGTTTTTCGCGCTTTGAGTCATATCCGAAAACCACCCACGGCATCTGTTCCGCCCAACCCATCAAATGGCTGTCCACGTTCTGTTCCGAGTTTGCGATCTCTATGAGTTTTCCTCTGGTATCACGGACGACCATCGCGAAAGTGGTGCCGGTTGGAATGAAATTCACGGAGTGTTTCGTCCGCTTCTTGTAGGCCCACACGATCTCGTCGCGGCGCATGACAGTCCGCCCGCAGATGATCCAGTTTCTGGTGATGGTTGCGCCCCCGACGACCCCCGCCGTCTTGCTCTCTTCGTCGATTTCAGGAACCAATGTATAGAGAGAGCCGTACTGCGATAAACCCTTGCAGATTGGATGTGACTCGGGATTCTCTCTGTATTTCTTCGATTTGATTAACGTCCACAAGCCCGCCGCCACAAGTCCTATAACGAAAATACCGACGGGCACTATTCCATCGCCGTAGTCGTCCGTGGCGTCGAGCATGACGGGCAAGAAGTCGGCCAAGGTTTTGGGATCGTCTGCCAAATCGGAAGCCAATTTCGCCTTCACATCACTTGGAAACGGAACAATTGTGCCGGTGTAAGTGGTGGCTTTATTGCCCGGTACCACCTTAACGAGCAGCGCCCGCTTGCCGACGAACAGCACCATGTAATCCGCTGTGGTTCTTTTCGACTGGACGATACCGGCATCGTTGGTCTCGGTCGTGACCTCCGCATATCCAGTTGGCGTTGGGTCCGTTCCCTGGACTGTCGCGTAGTCCCGTGACGGTGGAGTTGGGTCCGAAATTGCGCCTAGGGCAGCTTCGTCGAGCCGCTTCGGGCCGTGCATTAGATTCAGCGCCGTTTTTGTCCAAGCGGCGCTCATCAGCGCGGCTACCAAGAAAAGGGCAATGGCCCACCACCGAAATGCCTTCGCGCTTGCAGCTATACGCTGTCCGATGAATCCGTTCCACATTGCCCGTCTCCTATCTATCTCCCTCACGGCGGCGGAAAGTCTCCCTCGGGGATCGGCTTGACCGAGAGTCCGCAGTAGTCACCGCGGAACTACTTCCTTATCTTCGAGGGGAGCGTCTCGATTAAGTCGGCGCGAATGAGGTCCTTGCTTCCTTCAATCCACCCAAGGCCAGAACGCTCGATGCAACACCCTTCAAAACGTACTTCTCGACCGGAGTCTAAGCGAATGATATCCCCATCTAGAAGTCTTGAGATCAATGAGGAACAGGCCGAATGTCGAGGATGTCGTACTTAAGAGTTTCCTTCTTTCCCTGATTGCCGCCCTTTCGACACTTGATGTACATGTGCTTGCCCTTAATTTCGGCGTCAAACGACTCTCCATCGTTGAGCCAGTCCGTGGAACTCCAACGCCATCGGGCTGTTCTTGACAGTGTGTACTGGATTCCGTCGCTGGATCTCACGACCTCGGTGAGCGTGTAGACAGCGCGAGTCTCCGTTCCTCCTCCATAGGAGGTTGTATTACAGTTCACCGACGAGCTGTAGACATTGCAGTTCGTATTCGAAGTTGCGGCAGAGTTGACGTTGTAGTCGTACTCCTGAGTGTGGTGGGAGGCGGCCACGACTGTCAGTTCTTGTGCGTGGGCCACGCTTGGAATCCCAAGCACCAACAGCATTGCCGCGGTCCGTATGAAGCGATTCATCTTCGGTCTCTCCTCAGCGCGACTCATAGGAATCTAGCCACAACCTAGTCTAGAAAGTTAGGCGCTTCCTGGCACCGCTGGAATAGACCACCAGTACCGATTCTCAAGAGTAAACGGTTGTGTCGGATGAATTACGTGTACTTACGACAAGTACTATCGCCCTATTTGCCTGTCCCGGCGATCCTAAACAAACGCTAATGGAGAATGCCGATGGGACGCGCTCTAGCAATCATACTGGCTGTTTCGTTCGCGTTTCCGGCCTGGGCACAACAGAGCCCTGGGCCTAATCAATCCCATCAAGCTGAACCGTCGAGCCAGCCGACATCCGAACAATCCAGCAGCATGTTGAGCGGCTCGGAGATTTTCTCCCGAGCGCGTGCTTCCGTTGTCGTCATCTTCGCAGCCAGCCAGGACGGTAAGCGCCAGGTACTAGGTTCAGGTTTCGTCGTAGGGCGCGACAGGATCGCCACAAATCACCATGTTCTTGCGGGAATGGACAAGGCAAACGTCGTGTTCTCGGACGGAGATATCAGAAGCGTCTCTGGCGTCGTCGCTGACAGCACTCAGCAAGACTTACTAATTGCGGCGGTTGAGACTGGTGATCGTTCTCCGCTCGCACTAGGGGACGAGTTGTCCCTCCAACAGGGAGACCCAGTCTATGCCCTCGGTGCACCGGAGGGATTAGAACTGAGCCTGACAAACGGGATAGTCAGCGCCTTTCGAAATTCAGACGGGCAATTCCTGATACAGACTACCGCGCCGATCGCACATGGCTCCAGCGGAGGGCCACTTATTGACCGCGCGGGACGCGTTGTAGGGATTACCACATCAATGCTTTCGAACGCTTCGGGTATCTACTTTTCAATCGGCATTGGCGACCTAAAGCGTTTGTTGAGGACGCCGCAGCTCGTACTTCTTCCCCTGGATCAATGGGCGAAGCAGAATCCTGACCAGCCTACAGATGCATCCGGCGGCAAAACAGTCGACGACCCCAAGGAGATTGAAGCTCTACTTGCGAAGAAGAAGTTTGATGAAGCGAGGACCGCGATTCAATTATTGGCAGAGGAGAACCCGGACGCGGCGATGGTCCACAGATTAGAAGGTGAACTACTCAGCCGCACAGGTGATCTTGATTCGGCTCTCAGTGAATTCACCATATCAGTGAAGCAGGATCCAAACGATACCTTGGCTCACTTTTATTACGCGATTGCTCTATTTGAGGCCCGCAGATTTCAGGAAGCGTTGACTGAGGAACAAACCTCTTACCGCCTGTCACCGGGTGCTGGTGATCAGCCGCTGCTTGCGCTGTTGTACTATGCGAACCACGACTATCGCCAGGCGGAGCCTATGGCAAGGGCCACGCTTGATACTGATCCAAACAACGAGACCGCGGTAAATGTGCTCACAGGTATCGCCTATCACGGAGCTTCCAGTTACATCCGTATTCAGGATTCACAGGGGAAAATCTGGGATGTGCCTCAATCGAATCTTGACGCGGCTCGCAGAGCAGACCCCAATCTTCAGGTACTCACTTCAGCGCAGACTCTCTCTGGATGGGTGCGGGAGGCGGCGGGAGTTAACGCGGACGATTTCTGGGTTCACATCACAAATGCCAATGATGCGACCAAGCAGAACCAGCCGGATCGGGCCGTGACCGAGTACGCCGCCGCTGAAAAGGACGATTTCCCTGACGCGGCTGCTTATCTTGGATCAACGTATCTTTATTTGCGCGCCTCTCAAATAGGACAGGCCAGAGACCAGATAAGATTAGGTCTAACTGCCGTCCCTGAAGATGCACAGTTACTCAACGAGGGCATGTTCGTTGCTTTGCTTTCACGCGACGACACAGAAGCCAAGCGCAGATTCGACGATATCGAACAGTTCTATCCTAACTCAGGCATCGCGCTTTCGTCGGGATGCCTCTATTACTACGGTACATTGCAATCTGCCAACGCCTTGTCCTATTGTGAGCGTCTGACGAACGAGTTTCCGAGCGATCACACTTCGTATTCCAATTATGGTTGGGCAGCACTTGATGCCAACCAATTTCAGCTTGCCTTTCGCGAATTCTCCAAATCGTATCAGCTCGTTTCATCCACCTGGAACCAGCTAACCGATGTTCAGGTGGTGGATCTAATGTGGGGCTTTACACTCGCCGATTACTATTCGGGGGATAAGAAGCAGGCGCGGAAGCTACTCGAAATAATTCGGAAACAATATCCGAGCGCCGCAACGGTCACGGGCTTGGAGCAAATGCCTCTGTTGTGGTCGTCAACAACTATGAGTCGAATCGAGACGGTCTTGCGGGAGTATCCAAAGTAATTGGCTGCCGGGAACGGATCGTCCACGCGGCGCGCAAGAGGTTGTGGTTGGCGTCTGGAGGTCGGCTTTGGAATTGTCGAACCCGCCTGCCGCTTTGTTAAGGAGACTCCATGGAGAACATTCGAAGGATCGAAGCAACCTCCTCCGTCAAAGAGCTGACTGGGATCGGAGGTTGGCTCTCATTCCGAATACTCATCTACATTGTTTTCGTGCCGGCCCAGACCATTTATTATTTGTCACAACCGGACGGGACATTGGCTCATTTCTTTGAGGTGGCTTTGGGGATTCTCTGCCTCGTTGCGGGCATTCAGCTTTTTCGGCTCAAAGCAGTCGGCGTCAAACTCGCGAAGATAGCTGAAGGTTCAACGATCGCCATTAGCATTCTGGCTCTCTTGGTCAGTCCGACATTAGGAATTCGGGGGATCGTCGGGGGCGCGATCTGGCTCATGTATTTCTACAAATCCGTCCGCGTCAGAAACACTTATCTCCCCCAACCTATCCCTGCGTCTCCGTACGCCACTACACCTCTCGCAGGCGTCGAGTGAGCGAGGCACTGTTCTCGGCGTATTCGGGCTTGAAGTCCCGACATAGGCAGCTCAGGGATTGAAGCCGAACAAAATACCGTGCTGTTCCCCGTCAAACACGAAAATATGACAGCCCGGCGCTGGCCGGTGGTCACGCTTGGCCTAATCCTCCTTAACTTTCTAATCTTTCTTGCTACACATCAGGCCATGGAAAGGCAGGAAGACTCCCTCTGGTCCGTGAAGATGCACGTTCTGGTTCTCGCAGCGCAGCACCCAGACTTGGCGATTTCGCCCAAGGCCCACCAGTTCGTCGCCGACTTTCAAGCCTACGACCCGACGGATTGGGCTGAGATGCAGAGTTCCAGCTTCAAGCCAATCGACGATTGGGACGCCCAGATGCGGAGCGTGGATGACGGAGAGCAGCTGCAATCGGAAATGGACTCCACCGCTGCCAAATACGATAAGCTAACGGCCTCTTCCATCGCAGAGCGATTCGCCTTCATTCCGGCCCATCCCAGGCCCATCGCGTATCTGACTTCCACTTTCCTGCACGGCGGCTGGATACATTTGATTGGCAATATGTGGTTCTTGTGGCTGGCGGGATTTGTCTTGGAAGACGCATGGGGCCGTCCTCTCTACTTGGCCTTCTATCTCATGGCGGGAATTGCGGCCACGCAATTTGACGCTTGGGCAAATCCCGGAAGTATCGCCGTCTCCTACGGGGCTTCAGGAGCTGTCGCGGGTCTAATGGGAGCGTTCTTGGTTCGCTTCCCAAAATTGAAGATCAAGTTGGTGTGGTTCTTTGGTTCATGGCTATCCGGTTTTTGGGGACTCTGGGTGCGAGCCTACTGGCTATTGCCTCTGTGGTTGGGAATGGAAATTTACTACGGAAAACTGTCCGGGCAGGGCGACGGCATTGCACATTGGGCGCACGTCGGGGGATTCATCTTTGGCGCTCTTGCTGCCCTGGCTCTGCGATATTCAGGCTTAGAACACAAGGCGACCAAGAGTATCGAGGAAAAGATTAGTTGGACCGCTGCTCCCGAAATCAATCAGGCCAGCGACTTGGTCGAAAGCGGCAAGTTTGCTCAGGCCGGAGCGATCCTGAACAAGTACTTGGCCGAGGCTCCGAATTCGCTCGGTGCTTGGAGCTTGCTGCGGATCGTTCATTGGCGGAACAACGATATTCCTGCTTGCCGAGAAGCCACGGCCAAAGTGTGCGAGTTAAATTTGCGAGTGGGGATGTATGAAGCAGCCTGGGAGGATTACGAAGAGTTCCGCAACTTGGGTGGAGGCAACATGCCTCCCGCCATTTGGCTGGAGCTTTGCCGAGTCGCAGAGGAACGGAAGGACTATCAGCGGGCGCTCTCCGAATACCATGAACTTTTCGCTGCCCATCCCTCTGAGCGGCAGGGCCTTATGGCGCAGATTGGTGCCGCTCGAATCTTGCTCAAACGATTAGACCGTCCAAACGAAGCATTGAGGTTTTACCAAGCGGCGTCAGCTTCCATGGTTCCACATTTGGATTTCGAGCAAGACATCCAATCTGGGATTCGGGAAGCAAAAGCCGCAACGGTGCCGAGCGCGGCCTCATCGGTCGCTTGAAGTCCCGTAAGGAATTGGGTGCCCGATTTGCTGGTCACGCGGGCGGTCTGGTTCGCAATTAAGAAATAGGGGGGACACAGCAATGAAATATGCAGCGGTTGGATTCTTAGCGATTGTGCTGCTCACACTAGGCGCGTCGGCACAGATTGCCGAAACCGACAAGGGACCGAGGCCAAGCTACAGGTGAACAGACACTACTGATTTTGCGCCAGAGAGCCACGAACTTTCAGGACATAACCGGCTCCTGCGATAAATCAGAACTTGGCGAACGCTGCTTGGCGCTTGTGAAGCTCGATGCTTGGGACAAATGTAATATCTCAATTGTGCAGGCTGGTTCGGGCGCGCAACGTTCTACTTACGAATGTTTTTGGAGTGACAAAGACCAAAATCGCACACTGACCTTCTATGCCGCGACGGCGATTAATTTTCATACCGCGGCTCTGTCGGAATACAAGAACGCACGGCTGGCGTTCCCGACGCCGGAGAAAGCAGAGTCGGCTAACATCGTTGGGCTGATCCGTGTAATGGACGGGCTGGACATTGTTGGAGACCTCGCGTTGATTCACGGGGACGACGGCAGCACGTCCGTCGGGCTCTGGATCAAGGGTGCACAACAAAAGAGCCAGTCGCCCGGCGACGCTTCCGTACGCTAGTGGCGAAAAGGGGGATTCCATGTCCAAGAAAGCCAAAGGAAAACCGTGGCACTCAAAGGAATCAACGGTGTATCACGACAATTCTATGTGCGCCGAAGGGAGAAAGATTTCAGAGCCACATGAGGGAACCGGACGAAAGCCTCACTGCCCGGAGTGCGGAAGGCTGAATAACTTGCCTTAATGCCGAGAGGAGAGGGGAGTGTCGGTACAACCGTTGGATGAAGCGACGAAAAAGGCATTTTTGACGGAGGACTTGTACGACGCTCTCAGGTGGCTGTTCGTTAGCGCGGTGACTTGGGGCGCCTCTCGAAACCAACCGCACCGCTGCGGCAATCAGGATGTGCTCGCGATGTTTTCCAGCTTGGCACAAGCCCGGGCTCTCTACGAATTTTTCTACTCTAACGGAAGACAACACGATGACGCACGGGCCCGCGATTTCACACCGGATCCCGTGTGGCGCCCGTCCGAAACCAGCCTCTACCGAACCTACATGTCTGCACATAAGCCCGCGAACAAGCGTGTCTTTCACCTCGTCTACAATCGTTCGGTCCACAGTGGCGGTTCTGGACAGGATGGGGCAGATCACCTCAAGAACCAAGTTCTCGAATTTGCCAAAGACCTTCGTAGCCTCATGGAACAATTCATGAATTCGGCCGATACTGTTTTTCGTGACAGCATTCGTCAGGCTTTGGACAATGCGCTTCGAGAGGCCAAACTCACGGCGGATCTGCATGGCGTCCCGGACCCACTGTAGCCGTGTACCCCGCGTGTACCTCGGTTGGGCGAATCCGGTGTTTTTGGCGTTTTTCGCGTTTAATAGAATCAATAACTTACGGATTTTCAGCGTCGCTCTTAGTCCGATCCCCACCGCCCCTACCAACATCTTCCTGATTCTTTTGTACTTGGGTCGGCCGAAGGGCGCTCGGGGTGCCGTGACGACGCTGCTTCGGGCATTAACGCCGCTCGCGCTGAATCACCAACGGGACTACTTTGCTGCTTGCTTCTCGAAATGCGCTGGGAACTGCTCGCCTGTAGTTGCTCATCGTCTTGTGAACATCGGCATGGCGCAAGAGTTCCTGCTGGACTTTGAGATCCAGCCGTACTCCAGGAACTAACGTCGAATGGCTGTCGCGATATGTTTGGCAGTCTCCCCGGCCAATTCCCGCCTTCTCTGATGCACGAACCAACCAGTTGGTGTGAGCCATCAAATACCTATCGCGCGACCACCTGAAAATGGGTGTTCTCACGAGTTTTGGGGTAAAATGCGCGACAATTCTATCTTGATCCGTTGTCCGGGAAATTCCCTATTGCGAGGACTGTCTTGGGGAATGGGTCCACCCTCGTTGCCTTAATGCAAGCGGCCGAAGGCGGCAGCAGGCCGGCAGCCGACGCGCTGTTTAGCGCCCTTTACGCTGAATTGCGGCGAGTCGCGATGCATGAATTGGCGCGACACGGCGCGCCTATGACGCTCAGCGCCACAACCCTCCTGCACAAGGCTTACATCGAAATGGCTGGAAGAGAGGGAACCTCCTTCCCCGATCGCAACAGATTCATAGGGTATTCCGCCCGGGTCATGCGCGGCTTGATCATCGATCACGCCCGGAATCGCCAGGCTCAGAAGCGGGGCGGACAATTCGAGATCACCTCGCTCGAAACCGATGTCGAAAATGGCCTGGATGAAAGCAAGCTCGACGAGATCAGTCAGGCGCTCGACGAGCTGGCCAAAGCCGAGCCGGCACTGGCCGAAATCGTTGATCTGAAGTTCTTCTGTGGTTTTTCATTCGCTGAAATCGCTGCCATGAGAGACGTTTCTGAACGAACCATCCAGCGCCAATGGGAGAAAGCGCGCATCTACTTGCATCGCACTCTCAGTTCGGACCTGGAGGCTTGAGGACCCGTGCCCACACTTACGCCTGATCAGTGGCGAACGGTAAGTCCGTTTCTGGATCACGCGCTCTCATTGTCAGATGAAGAGCGTGCAAGCTGGCTGACGGATTTCCGCAAGCAACAATCAGATTTGGCCATCCTGCTTGAAAAGCTTCTCGAGGAGCATCACACGCTGGCTCAAGAACATTTCCTCGAGCAAGAGCCTCTGTGGCCCGCGACCGAGCGTCGCTTAGCAGGCGAGACGGTCGGCCCATACCGGCTCATCTCACGCATCGGCGAAGGCGGAATGAGCAGTGTCTGGCTGGCCGAGCGCATCGACGGCCGGTTCGAACGCCAAGTTGCCGTGAAGTTTCTACGTTTTGCGGTTGCTTCCCAAGCGTTGGCTCAGAGATTTAAGCGCGAAGGCAGAATTCTTGGCCAATTGGCGCACCCGAATATCGCGGAGCTCATCGATGCCGGGGTGACGGCCCACGGCGAGCCATACCTCGTTCTTGAATACGTCAAGGGAAAGCAGATTGACGACTTTTGCGATGAGCGCATGCTCGGAGTGGAGGCGCGAATCGACGTTTTTCTACATGTCCTCGATGCAGTCGCGCAAGCTCACACGAATTTGGTGGTCCACCGCGACATAAAACCGTCCAATGTGTTCGTCACGGACCAAGGTGACGTCAAGCTTCTTGACTTTGGAATCGCCAAGTTGCTCGCGGATGAAAAGAACCCCAGCGCGGCAACGCAGCTTACGCTCGAAGCCGGCGGCGCCATGACTCCTCTGTTCGCAGCGCCAGAACAAATGAGCGGCGGCAAAATTACGACCGCAACTGACGTTTACTCGCTGGGAGTGTTGCTTTATTTGTTGCTCACGGGACAGCATCCGGCGGGGCCACGCCCCCACTCGCCGGCTGAGCTACTCAAAGCCATCACCGAAAAAGAACCGGCGCGGCCTTCGGAAGCGGTGGACGCTCGGGATGAAATGTCGGCGAGGCGCCGGAGCGCGTCGCCGGAAAAACTGCGGCGAAGTTTTCGCGGCGACCTGGATACGATTCTGGGCAAGGCGCTCAAGAAAAATCCGCAGGAACGCTACGCGTCGGTAGGAGCTTTTGCCGAGGATCTGCGCCGATTTCTGCGGCACGTGCCGATCGGCGCACGACCGGACACGATTGGCTACCGTGCCGCCAAGTTCGTCCGCCGCAACCGCAAGCTCGTGACGCTCACGACTACCGCTGTTCTGCTTGTGATCGGCAGCCTTTCCACCGGACTCTATATTGCCAATCGCGAGCGGAAGGCTGCCGAACAACGGTTCGACCAGGTCCGCCAACTGGCCAATAAATTCATAGCACTCGACAATGACATCAGAGGTCTGCCGGGGTCGACAAAAGTCAGAATGCAGATTGTTTCTGATTCGCTGCAATATCTGACTTCGCTGGGCGGTGACGTTCGCGGCGACCCCGACCTCGCGCTCGAAATTGCCTTTGCCTATGTACGAGTCGCGCATGTCCAAGGTGATCCCACTTCACCCAATTTGGGGCAGTTTGCAGAAGCAAAAGTCAGCCTGGACAAAGCGCAGCAATTTGTAGACCCCGTCCTCGCACAAGACCCGCTGAACCAGCGTGGGCTTTTCATCGCAACCACCATCGCGCACGATCGGATGGAATTGGCGACCTTTCAGGAGCACGAAGAAGAAATACTTTCATGGGCGGAAAAGACCGGCGATTTAGTCGAGCGCTTCATGCATCTTGGCGCCGAGTTTACGCCGCACGAGGTTTATAGCATGGGGTATTTCGAACAAAACGTCGCCAATGCTTATGCCACCATCCGGCATTTCGATAAAGCTCTGCGCGCTGCCAACAGGGCCATGGAAATCGTGCGACCCGTTCCATCCGCCCGCCGCGTGGAGGGGAGTGTCCTGGGAACGTTAGTGATTGCTCGTTGGCAAACGGGTGACCTCGATGGAGCACTCGACATTGCGAAAAGGGCAGTCGATCTTCAACAAATTCAGGCTGCGAGCGGTCACGCGTCGTTGCGCGTTAATTTGGCGGACGCCTTTTTGGCCGAAGGCTTGATCTTGGGGAAAGCGGACGCGGAGCCAAGCCTTAGGCGATACCACGAGGCAATGGCGGTGATCCAGCGAGGGATGGAAATCGGCGAGGACCTGGCCAGCAAGGATGCCAGCGATTATTTGAGCCGGTCTATCCTGGCTGTTACGAGCATCCAGTTTGCCAATATTTTGCGCCACGAAGATCCCCGCAAGGCTCTGACGGTCTACGACCACGCACTGGCCCGCCTCACAGAACTAAAGCCGAATGGCAGCTCTCAACTGACGGAGGCGGATTTGCTCGCCATGTCATCATACGCTGCCCGCTGGACCGGGCGCGATGAGGATGCCCGGGGGCGCGTCCAAGATGCGTTCCGGCTACTGCGTGACGCCCACGTCTACCCGGCGGATAAAGTCGAGCCGATGAGCGAGACTCAAGACGCCTTGCAGGCTCAAGCCGACGATTACGCGGAGACAGGCCAGATCGTCAAGGCCGTTACCGCGTACCAGGAACTCCTAGCGAAGCTCATGGCCTGGAAACCTGATGTAGAGAACGATCTTCGCGATGCGACCTGCATCGCGCGGGCTTGGACCGGGCTTGCAATTCTCCTGCGGCGTGCCGGACACGTTAACGACGCGGCCCAACTCGAAGAGCAGCGGGCGGAGTTATTCAGCCATTGGAAGAGCAAGCTGCCCAACGGGGATTTCCTGATTCGCCAGTCGTTGCGGCAAGTCAGGCGTCGCGGTACGCCGATCGCGGGAAATTCGGCGCCGCGACCTGGCATGGCGAACAGACAGCCGTCTTCCCAACTCGTTACGGCCACACGCCAATAGCAAAATATTCTTATCCTCTGTCGTCTTTTGCCTGCCAATTCCGATTTCATAGGTAGGAACCCAACATCCCCCAAAAAGGGAGCTCCGGTCGCTATCGGCGCTCGACGGCTTTCTCAAGGGAGAATTGAGAAGAGGAGGAAACTAGAATGGCAGCGAAAAAAAAGCTCCAAACCAGCAAGCCTATGCAACCTAACAAGTCTCCAAGGATCGCGGTCAATCACAACGAAATTACCTTGCGTGCGTAGTCTCGCGCTGGCCCGTTGCCCGGCCAGTACTTCGCGGAGAGTGGGAGCTAGGAAATCCCGGCGGTTCGGCTCATTTCGCCAACGGATCTGCGCAAATGACCGCGATCCGCATTTCGCCGAGGCGCTTCACGCTCAGGCGCTTCGGCTGACGGCGCGCGGAAAGTACGCGCGAGCTGCGGGTGTCTTCCGGCGGGCGATTTCGCTCGCGGAGGGACGCTCTGATTCGAGCCCGCTTTTCGTTGCCGTGCTATGGAACGATTTCGGCGTTCTCTCAAAGTTCGCGGGCTGGTTCCAACATTCGGAGAAACAGTATCGCCGCGCCGGCGCGCTAATCCCGCGCAGGGATCCGCGTGCGACATAGTTTCGCGCGACACTTTGCCACAATCTTGCCGGACTTGAGCATGTCCGCGGGCGATTTGCGCGGGCGCTAGTTTACGCGCGACGAGGTCTACGACTACGCAAAAGGCTCCGCGTGATAAGTCCTTTAGCTATCGCTGCGGATGAAGCCGCCCTCGCTGCAATCCTGGTTGACCTCGGACGATTGCGCGAGGCCAGCGTACTTTTGCGTCGTGTCCTGCGTGCTTATCGCCGCAGCTTCGGAGAACAAGATTACGAGACAGCATCGGCGCTGGCGAATCTCGGCGCCTTGTGCGCGAGAGCCGGTCGTTTTCATGTAGCGGAGCAGGCGTTGCGCCGCGCCTTGCGTGCGCTCGAAAATATACTGGGGCACAATCATCCACGCCTTGCCACGGTCCTGAACAACCTCGCGGTAGTTTGCGCGCGCCGCGGCAAACGTGGGGAAGCTGACGCACTGTACAAGCGCGTCCTTCGTCTTCGAAGCCGCCGGGCAGGTCCTGGCTACCCCAGCATTGCTCTCGTTCGCGCAAATCAGAAGAAACTTCAACTTCCATACCAAAATCCTCGCTAATTTTGTGTGACCTCCTGTCGATGTTTCCGATAATCGGTGCGGCGATCCTTGTCGCCCTGTTGTCCCCAGCAGCCAGAGCCGATTCGTTCGACGTCTCGCTGAACACCTCGTCTCTTTCCGAAACCACGCAGATACTTGCTTTCGACCTCAACAGCAGCGGCGGCTCGAGCAACACCATATCCCTTGCTGGTTTCGGTTTCGGTGGTGGCAGCGCTAGTTCTGGCACCGAAGACTGCACCCTCGGCGGCGCCTTTAGCAGCGCGGGCTGTAGCGGCGATCTCACGAGCGGAATAACCCTCACCGACGCGACCACCAACGAGGTCTTTTTCGACCAGCAGTTCACCGTCGGCTCGTCACTATCATTCGAAATGACGACCACGAATAATTTCGCCGGCGGCACACCCGATGGTTTCACGATGTACCTCTGCAACGTGGGCCTTAGCTCGTGCTACTCCGACGATTCAAGCACAGAGGCGATGCTCGTCCTCGGACTCGCGGGAATGCCGTTGACGCCGTCGAGTTTTACTCTGAACGCCGCGAGCGCGCAAGGATTGCCGGCGCCGGTGGTCACCGCGGCCAGCGGTTCAGGCGGCACAACCATGCCCGAACCGCCGGCCGTGCTTCTGCTCGGCGTTGGCCTACTCGCTGTCGCATTTTGGTCGCGAAATCGTGAAGCGGCGGCCCAGCGATGACGGCTGTTTGAGTTATCTTTCGAGCTTGCAAAGATGTGCCCCTTGGCCAGCACATCAACATGAACGACGTAGTTGCCAAATGACAATGCTTGCCGTTCAAGCACGCTGGCGGACCCTCGGGCGATCGACCGCGGAGGATTTCTAGATTGGCGTACCCTGTGGGTGCTCATCCTTTCTTCGGCGGTTGACGTTCTGATGAGGATGTATCTCTCGAACCAGACGGTAGGTCGTCTGGGATTTTGACTTTCCAAGAACGCGGTTGCAGGCGCTTGGGAGATTTTTTGTCGGAATGCGATTCGTGCCGCAAGACTTGGGCTTGAAGCCGACTTGCCATTAGCGCTGAGCGAAAATCCAAAAGGTAGGGAATCGGACAAAGCAGTATAGTTGCATCGTTAGACGACTCCACGCTCGTGCAGCAATTTGCAACAGCTGCAGCTCTCGCATCGCACATGTTTTAGACTTGCAGATTCCCCGCTTTTCCTGTAAATGCTCCTCTTCCCACGCATACGCGAATCGGTGTCTCGCGCCCGTTCAGCACACGAAAGCATTGCGACCGGGAGAGGAGATGAAATGCACTTTCGCTCGATAATAGCTCGCCCGATTTCTTCCCTGCTGTGCGCCGGCCTTCTGCTGATTTCAATCGGCGTCCGCATTTCTGCCGCGGTGCCGCTTGCTGACTCCACTCCCCAAAAAGTTGTGATCGACTCTGATCCCGGTACCGACGACGCCTTGGCAATACTGCTCGCCCTGAATTCGTCCGAACTCGACGTGAAGGGCATCAGCATCGTCGCCGGAAACGTCACCGCCGATATGGGATTCAACGACGCCCTGAAAGTCCTCTCCCTCGCGGGACGTTGCGATATCCCCGTAGCCAAAGGCGCGGAGCATCCTTTATTGCAGCCACTCGTCACCGGTACTTATTGGAACGGCGCGAACGGCCTTGGCGGCGCGGAAACTCCTCCCAGTAAATGCCAGGGCGATAAACGCTTCGGTCCCGACCTCATAATCGATCTCGTACACAAATATCCGCACGAGCTTGTGCTCATCCCCATCGGTCCGCTCACCAACGTCGCTCTCGCGACACGCAAAGATCCCTCCATCGTCGCTCTGGTCAAGGGAGTAGTGCTCATGGGCGGCTCGATTTCGGGTGGAAACGTCAACGGCGCCGCCGAATACAATATCTATCAGGATCCCGAAGCTGCTTCGATCGTGTTCAATGCAGGCTGGCCTCTCACCATGGTGGGCCTGGACGTCACCGAGAAAGCCGCCATCCTCGTCGCCGACGCCGACAAACTGGCAGCCCAACCTGGCCCCATCGCGCAATTCTGCGCGACTGTCGCTCGCTATCAAATCTCGGTCGGCGAAGCGGCCGGCGGTGGCGCCGTACACGACGCACTCGCCGTCGGCGCCGTAATCGATCCCACTCTTCTGCAGACCAAGTTCCTGCGCGTAGACGTGGAAACGGGCGGAGCATTCGCGCGCGGCGAAACCGTCGCCAACCGCACCGGCTCAGTCGAAAAAAACGTCCCCAGCGGAGATCATATGGATGCGGTCGGTCTGACCAAGATTCAACCCAATGTGCACGTAGCCACAGGAGTGGAAAACCGCCGCTTCATTGACATGCTGATCACCCGTCTGGGTGCGAAATAAAACGACGCGGATGCAAGGCGTGCGCCTCATCGGAAAGCGGCGCTTCCGGCCTCCGTCTTGCGTTCGTTTCGGAAGCCGGGCTGCATCGCCAGGAATGGGACTCTCGCCTTTAATTACTGCGCGCTCGCTATCTGTTACCGGCGTTCTGATTTTCGTGGTGCACTTCCGAGTCGTGAACGGCCGCCAGGAACACCTCTGCCGCTTGCGGAGGCGGGACCTTACCAGTGAGAACTCTGCTCGACGGGTAATCCTGACCGTACATCGCTTTCGTCGAATCGCCGTCCCGCTCGATTTCCGAGCCGCTCAGGTCAATTCCGGCGAAGATCCCCTTTGAACGCGAGTAAGTCAGAAAGTCCGTGTTTACCTTCCAGTCGGTGCCCGCAGCGGCGTTGCGCCCGACGGGCCCAGCCGACACCGACGCTGACCCCCCGACCTGAAACTTGGCGTTGAGCAAGTGACGCATGCCTTCGTTCGTCATCACCATGATCACGAGCTGCACGTCCTGGACGCCGAACTGCAGTCCCCAGCTTCCGCCTGTGATCGTGAAGAACGCCGGAGCGCTCCAACTTCCATCCGGAAGCTTGCACGTTGTTACCCCGCGGCCGTGCTTGCCGCCAAAAATAAAAGCTCCTTTGATCATGCTGGGCACCACGCCCACGCACTTGGCACTCTTGAATACCGAGTCCGGAATACCTTTGTCCGGCGCGTTATCGAGTTCGTGCAGCACTTGCCCGGCGCTCTGCAAGCGTTCCACTACGTCGGTCTTGTCCTGATCGGCGCGTGCGGTGCCCGCAGCGCCTAACAACATAGCGAGAATCCCAGCAAGAGCGGCACTTTTGCTTTTCAACATTTGCTTCCCCTCCGTCGTTTGATTGTCGAACGGATACCCTCTCTTTGTGTCAAAAGGGAAGCGATTCGTCCATACAGCGAACCCCGGGGCAACGGCGGAGACTATACCTCACGGAAAGCGGGCGAAATGCGGGGCGTTACGATGCGCGCTACACTTGAATCGCTTCTCTCCAAATGTGGGTTCATGCGCACCTCCGCGTAATTCGCAATCAAGTCTCAATCTCCGATCTTGTGTTCTTCGATTTTGTTATACAGCAGGCGGCGATTGATTTGCAGGCGGTCGGCTGCTTCCGTCTTGTTGCCTTTTGTCTCATGCAGGGCATTCTCAATCAGGCGTTTTTCCAGTTCCGCAATGGACTTGTGAAATGGCAGTGAAAGGAGATCCGATTGCGATTGCTTGATGGCAGAGCCGTTGTCGGCTACTGGCTTCGCCGGGAAATGAATGGGCATTAGTACGCGCCCGCGCGCCATCAGGACTGCGCGCTCGATCATGTTCTCCAACTCCCGAACATTACCGGGGTACGAATATGTTTGTAGCATCAGAATTGCGTCTTCCGAGAAGCCAACCGCCGGCAATCCGTTCTTCTCGCTGTAGATTCGCAAGAAGTGCTCGGCGAGCAGCGTGATATCGGACCGGCGCTCACGCACGGGAGGCACCGAAACCCGTACGACGTTCAACCGGTAAAACAAGTCCTCGCGAAAGAGCCTTTCGCGGACACAGGCTTCCAGATCACGGTTTGTGGCCGCCAACACGCGAAAATTGCCCGAGATCGTTTCGGTGCCTCCCAATCGCTCAAACGTATGCTCTTGCAGCACACGAAGAAGTTTGGCCTGCAGGCTCGGCGGTATCTCGCTCACTTCATCAAGAAAAATCGTTCCACCCTCGGCCATTTCAAAACGTCCCGGCTTTCTGCCGGCGGCCCCGGTGAACGCTCCGCGCTCGTACCCAAAAAGCTCCGACTCGAGCAGCGCTTCGGGCAGAGCTGCACAGTTGACCACGACGAATGGGTTCTCGCGCCGCTGGCTATAGTTATGGACGGCTTCCGCCACGAGTTCCTTGCCCGTTCCGGATTCTCCACAAATCAACACGGTCGAATCGGTCTCCGCAACCTTTCCGATCAATTTGAAAACATCCATCATCGGGCCGCTTGCGCCAACCAGTCGCCCAGCTGCCGGACTGCTCCGCTCCACCTGCGCTCGCAGTTGCGTCACTTCCCGGCTCAAAGAGGAGTGCGCCAATGCGCGCTCAGCGGTGAGTGAAATATCCTGCAGATCGAATGGCTTCGTGACGAAGTCATAAGCACCCAGGCGCACCGCCTCAATGGCACTGTGACTGGAGCCAAAGGCTGTGATCACAATCACCGGCACCCCTGCAAGCCGCGCTTCCCGGCGCATGTAGCGCAGGACCTCGTCGCCTCCCAGCTCCGGCATTTTCCAATCCGTGAAGACAAGATCGGGCGCGGGCGCTGTGTTTCGAAGCAGCTCCAGAGCTTCGCTTCCGTCAGCCGCTTCCAGGGTCGAATATCCACGGCCACGCAAAATTGCCGCGAGCGTTTTCCGGAGGTTCGCTTCGTCGTCAACGATTAAGATCTGCTTGATCATCTTTTCCAGCCTTCACACCTCGCGAAGTGCCGATACCGCATCGGAAAGAGGAAGTAAGATCCGCACCGTCGTTCCGTGTCCGTTGCCGCTGACAACTCGTATTTCCCCGCCATGCGCTCGCACCAATTCGTGACAAATAGATAAGCCCAGACCGGTTCCTTTGGCCTTTGTCGTGAAGAACGGATCGAATACACGGCCGGCGATTGCCGGGCTGATTCCCGATCCGGTGTCATTGAACTCCAAACACATATCCTGTTTTCCCAAACATCTACTTCCATCAGGCGTCAGACTCACGCAAAGCGTTCCGCCCGAGTCGGCCATCGCTTCGATCGCATTCTGAATTACGTTGTCGAATACTTGGGACATCCGACTCTGATCCACAAGCAGAGTCTGAGGATCGCTCATGAAATTCGTGATGAATCGAACGTGATGCGTTCGTGCTCGCTCGGCGAAGCCCTCCAGCCGCTGGTCGAGAAGAACGCGTAGATTGGTCGGCTCCGGATGCAGCTGCACCGGCTGCGAAAAATTCAAAAGCCGGCTCACCATACCGTTCAGCCGCTCGATTTCTTCCAGCGCCACGGCACAAGACTCATGAACGTTTGGGTCTTGCGACACCTGCTGGCACATCTGCACGCGGAGCCGGATGGTCGCGAGAGGATTTCGCACCTCGTGCGCAACGCCTGCTATCAACCGTCCCAACGCGGCAAGTCGCTCCGCGTGGCGCAAGCGGTCTTCAATTTGCTTCCCGCTCTCAATCTTTTGCCGCAGAATCGCCGCCAGCCGATTGATCGCCGATCCGATTCGCTTAATTTCGCCGGGGTCATTGCCCAGGGCGATCTCCGACCCCAGGTCTCGCTCCAACCCTTCGAGCCCTCCTTCGATCTTAAGGACGCCGGACTGCAGGTTGCGCACCACGAAAAGAGTTAACAGTACGCAAATCAGCGCTGCCACGCCAAGCGCCACGATCGTCAAGTACGCGCGCAGGCGGTTGTGACCGGGAAGGGATGGCAGCCGTTTCAAAACCCACGCGCTCCCCAGATCGCCTTCTCCACCGCCCACCGGTGCCGCTTCAATTAGTATGATGTCGGGAGGATTGACTAGGACTTTCTCGGAAGGCTCGTGCCGTACGGCGGCTTCATGTGCAGTCTGCAGAATCGCGAGACGTTCAGTGCTTGAAATATTCTTGCTGGCATTGTCCTCTGCCCGGCGCGTCGGGAAGGAGTAGCCCAGCAATGTGTCCGTTGACCGCGCATAGAACCCGCCTTCTACTCCCTCCGCATTTTGCAGCACAACCCTGCTGAGAAGAGTGAGGACGCTATTCGAAGAATCCGACGACGGTTCTTCCAGCGGCGGTACTTCATTGTTCCGGCGAGCAAAGTCCGCCTTGTCCGAATACTCCTGGGCCAACGCGCGAGTCGTCTGCAGCAGTTGCTTCTTCTCGTCGCTCAAGACCGAAGCTTTGGTGTAGCGCAGCGCCGCGAAGGAAGCGATTAGCACCGCCACAAACAAAATCGCGACGAATCCGCCCAGTAAGAGCACTTGCGAGCGAAAACTCAGTCTCGATAGCGGCAGCTTCGGCGGCATGGCCGTCCGTCCTTTGAGCGTGTAATGCGATAGTCCCTGCATGCCTTCGGCACGGACTGCTAGTACATTCGACATCATATCAATTTGGCATGACATGGGCCTCACGCGACTGCCTTGATTCGCGGGCGAGGGCCTTAGAGGATTGTTGCGTTTAATTCGTGGCCGAAACGCGCGCCAGATAGTCTTGCCTGCAAATGTGCTCTGCGGACTGGGCCACAGCCTCAGCTGCGCTGATTGAATAAGACGCCTCCGCAAATGCTCCGGCTTTCCACGACTGCTGGCTCTTGATGTAAAGCGCTTCGCTCCACGAAGCGATTCTTCGCACCTGCTCTCGGTCTTTATTCGGCAACGTGCCGTTTTGCACGAGCCAGTGAAGCCGGGCGAGCAACTTGCCGACCCGCGCGAATCCGCTTTGGGTTTCCGCGGAATTCAGGACGTCTGCGTGAGGTTCAGAAGGGGGAGACATTGTTGCGTGAGAATCGGATTCTTCTCGCAAAACCGTGGAAGCCACGATTTCGACAGAACGTGAGAGTTCTCCCGAGGCTGAGGCGAACTCGCCGGCAACGGCATAGTCCTTTCTTTGGTAGCTCGAGACGGCTTGCTGGTATGTGTGCTTGGATTCCTGGAACAACTGACTCACATCCGGGCTGCGCAAATCCGCAACCCTCACGTCAGCCATCAGCGCCTGCGCCCGATGCCAACCGTCGTAAGCCAGCTCGATGGACCTCGCGGCTCCCTCTCGATCGGCGTGCGAAAATTTTGAGGAGTTCTCGGGCGAATCTTTAGGAAGCGCATACATAGGAGGCTTGGCCGGCAGCGCATTTTGATAACCAAACTCGGCCGAACCTGGTCCCGGGTACTTCGGCTGTCGAGAACCACTGAGTTCTTTATCTTTGTCTCGACCTCTTGCGGGGGGGACCAGAGGTGCCGCCTCGTTCGAAGTGGGGGAGGACGAGGACGGCACCTCTGGTTTATCCATGGGTGGGGCCGCATGGAGATTGATGGAACGATTTAAATCCAAATTCGTAATGAATTCCGCGTCCAGTCGAGGCTCGCCGGAGCGACCCCGAAACGGATGGCCACAAATTTCCAGCCGGGATCCTAGCGCGACGACCCCGGAAACTCGCTTCGCCACATCCTTCGGAAAGTTGACTTCCAGTCCTCCATCGATCACAAAACCGCACATCATTCCCTCGATCCCGGGAAGAATTTCGCGAATCTTTCCGTAAACGATTTCCATCTGGCCCTCCGCGCTACCCGAAAAATGACGCATCGGCGCTAAGTCTGGATTCGATGGGACCGCCGCGGAAAGGTAATCGGGCACCCGTGCGAGTACTCCGTCCAGCGACTTCGATTGGCCAAGACGCATCAGGACGTGCTTTGCAACCAGACCAGCCGCAATGGCCGAAGAGACCAAGACGGCCGCCAAAACTCCCAGTCGCATCACGACTCCGGCTCGTAAATTTCCCAGCATCGCCGTATTCATTGGAACGCTTGCGAATTCTGCAGCTGCGAACGCCTTGGCGATTAGCAGTCAAATTTGCATTCCGTATGACCTTCAAGAAAACCACACGATGTAGGCGGTCGCGACGAGCACAAATATCGCGAGAAACAAAAGTCCGTAAGTAAAATAAGCCGCGACCTTTCTTTTTGCTAACTTGGGCACGAAGCGCCTGACACTCAATCAGTTCGAGAGACAGATCTCTCGAATGCAATACACGTTCCACTGTATGGGGAGAATGCTCTGCGATAAGTCCTTGATTTTCAGGACAAATTTGTCGATGGCTTGAGACGAACTCGCAGATAGGCACGCCATCCGTGAAGAAAGCGAACGCGTCTTGTAAAGAAAGCTCACGCCGCCTCCGTATTTCGGCGACCTGATTTCCATCGTATTCAAGCCTAGGCCAGTCCGCGACCGCGAGTGTTGGCGCCGCGCCGTGCCGTACGTGCTTCCGGGCAAATACTGCAACCGCTGAACTTATCGCGAGCGACTGACTTGCACAAACGCGCGTGAAGCATTTGCGAAAATCCACTCGCATCCAGCAATAACGCGCATTGCGAAACGGTATGCGGAGTGCTCTGTACCGAGATGTTGGAAGCCAGATCGAAATCAACCTTTCACGGAGTCCACTTGAGCCACGCTTCCGAGATCCAACCCAGCTTCAGCGCTGCGTCGCTTTGCAGCATTTCTGGGCTTAGCGCCGGCAGCTCTATCAACGACCTCTTCGTCGCTTGCATGCCGCGACTTAGAAAGATGGCGGAACGCCTACTGCGCAACCGCGAAGATTCTGAAGACGCATTGCAGGATGCACTGCTCTCGGCTTTCCAGAATATTCATCAGTTCGAATGCCGCGCCAGATTTTCCACCTGGATGCACACGATATTGCGTAACTCCGCGCGCTCGATGTGGAGAAAGCAACGCTGCCGCCCGATCGGTTTTTCCGTAGACCTTCAATCCTATGAGGACGAACACCCGAATTTTGCCGACGATTTTATCGAGCGCAGCCTGGATCCCGAGGAACAGTGCTTAAGGCGAGAAGCTTCCCGCCTGGTCGAGGAATTGCTCGCGGATTTGCCCCCCAAGTATCGCGAGGTCGTGCGCCTTTGCAAGATCGAAGAACTAAAGATAACTGACGCGGCGGATCACCTCGGCGTGCCGGCGGGTACAATTAAGGCGCGCATGCATCGAGCACGGCGTATGATCCAAAAACAAATGAACGAAAGGACAGGTGAAAATCCGCAGCGGATCCGTCCAGACGGTGGGCTGGATGCTGCAGGTCATTCTGGCAGTTCGCCAGCTGAACCCGCAGCCTTCCGACGAACGGAGATCCCTCGAACGCGCCGAGTTCGCTCGCGAAGAACCCGCCCTCAGCACAGCGAAATGTACTCGTCTGTGCGCAGGATTACCCGCCGCGCGTCAGCTCCTTATCCGCCGTAATCTTTAAGAAATGGAGGCGCACTTCAATGAAATCCGTATTGCTCATCGCACTCTTGGCATTTTCCACCCAACTTTATGCCCAAGATGCCATACCCGCCGGTACCATTCTCCCGGTTCGGCTCGAATCCTCTCTTTCAAAAAAAAGTACACCAGGACACGTCGTAAAAGCCAGAATCATGCAGGATGTTCCGCTCGCCAACGGCTCGAGGATCCCGGCAGGCGCAACTGTTTTCGGTCAAGTAGTGAACGTAGCCTCGAACGGCACGAACCCCGACACGCAGATAACTCTCAAATTCGACCGTGTGGTGAGTTCGAATCACACAATCCCGGTAACAACGGATCTCCGCGCCGTGGCTTCCATCGCGGAGGTTGATGAAGCGCAGGTGCCGGACATGGGTCCGGATCGCGGCACTCCTCCTTCGGCATATACAACCGTGCAAGTGGGAGGCAACGAAGTCGTGTACCGCGGCGGTGGTAATGTCATGGACGCGTCGCAAGTAGTGGGAGAACCCGTGCCCGACGGCGTACTCGGTCGTGTTCGGCCCAACCTATTACGCGGGTGCCGCGGAGAAATTGACGACAAAGAGCCATCTCAACAAGCGCTCTGGGTCTTCGCTTCCGATGCCTGCGGGGTGTACGGTTACGCGAACCTGAAAATAGTGAACTCCGGCCGCGACAACCCCTTGGGAGAAATTGTCATCGCGGCCGAACAAGGCGACGTGAATGTAGCCGGCGGCAGCGGAATGCTGCTTCGCGTCATGAATAATCAGCCGGCTGTTCAGGTCTCGGGCCGTTCGTGACAAACCAAGTCTCGGGGCACGCGCGGCCGCCCCGCGGCGCAACTCGGCCGGAATGTTGCAACGAATCGAAGTCCTGAGCACCCGGCCGAGCGGGCTGGAGCTTCCGTATGGCAACACATCAGCACACAACCTTGCTCGTGGGCCGGGACTTTTTGGAATCCCCGGGCGCGAACAGCTCGTTTCTGAAAAGGCGAAGCCAGTGCCGGGTAGCATCCACTGTCCGGGAAGTCTGCGAGTTAACGCGTTCGCCTCGATTCGATCTCATTCTCACCAGTCATCACCTGCTGGATGGCACCGATACGGGGGCCGCGAAAATATTTAGGCGCGTACCCCTGCGAAGCGTTATGATTTCCGCCGCATGTTTGCGCAGGGTTTCAACTCATTCAAATTAACCGCGCTGTTTTTCGGCACGCTCCTGGCCGCTGGCATCACCGCAAATTTCGTTGCCTCAACTGCAGGCGCGCAGGAATCGGATTCCGGTGCTGGGCCTGTGGTCGTGCAACCGGGCGCGCCGGGCCAGCCCACTAAGCGGCTTCCGGCGTCCACGAAGGGCACGCTCCCGCCTCCGTCTTCGGCCGATGTGGAATTCATGCAAGGCATGATCATGCATCACGAACAGGCCGTCGTGATGACCGCCTGGATTCCCTCGCACACAGAAACCAAAGATTTGCGGCTTCTCGGTGAGCGCATCAGCCGTTCGCAGTCGGACGAGATCAATTTCATGAAGCGCTGGCTGGCGACCCGCGGCGAACCGCTGACGATGACCATGCCGGGAATGCCGGATATGGACAAATCCGGCAAACCGATGCCGCTCATGCCCGGAATGCTCACGCCCGAACAAATGGAAGCGCTGCACAACGCCAAGGGCGCCGAATTCGATCATTCATTCTTAGTCGGCATGATCCAGCACCACAATGGCGCTCTCACCATGGTAAAGGACTTATTCAACACCGCTGGCGCCGGGCAGGATGCTGTGCTTTTCAACTTCGCGACGGATGTGGATAGCGGGCAACGTGCTGAAATTCGAATTATGCAGTCCATGTTGAACAAGGAATCGCCAAAGGAGAAATGATGAACCCAGTGCAGCGTGTGGTTTTCCGTTTTGCGGCTCTGGTGGCGGCCGCGTTTTTGTTGTGTTGTGGCGCGAACAGAGTCCAAGCGCAGACGGCTGCGCCGGCAAATCCCGCGCCCGAAGCTGTGGCTCCCGCGCAGGCCGCGCCGCCGGCAGAAGCGAAGGCGCCGGACGAGGACCGCAACCCGTTCGCCCCTGCTCCCGCTCCGCCGCTGCCGCCCGGGATGAAGGGTTCTGATGTGAACGACCCGCGCTACAAGCTCTCGCCCGGACTCTTCGACGCAGGCGAAGCTTCCGAAGGCATGAAGCACTTGTTGCTGCTGAAGAAGCCCGAAGCGTTTCAACTCGGGACCGATCAGCCCGACGATCCGAAAGTACAGAAGACCATCGCCCAGCTCGGCATCGGTGGCGCCATGCTGTCCAAGATGCCGAAAGAGTTCCAACTGGTGATCGCGCAGCTCGCTTTCTCAAACTCAGACATGGCCTTCCAGGGCAATCACCTTTTCCAGGGCAATTTTTACGGCATGAACATTTTCGACATCTCTGACCCCGCCAAGACGACGCTTCTCACCTCGATGGTCTGCCCTGGCGGGCAAGGGGATGTGTCGGTGTACAAGAACCTGATGTTCATGTCCGTCGAGATGCCCAATGGTCGCCTCGATTGCGGCACGGAAGGATTTCCGCCAGAGCCTCCTCCGCCTCCCCCAGCCGACGGGCAACCGCACAAGCGCCCGATGCCAGCCGCCCAAAAAGATCGCTTCCGCGGCGTCAGAATCTTCGACATCTCGGACATCAAGAATCCCAAGCAAGTGGCGGCCGTACAAACCTGCCGCGGCTCGCACACGCACACGCTGGTGGTGGACCCGAACGACAAGGACAACGTTTATATCTACGTCTCCGGCACATCCTTTGTCCGCCAGTCCGAAGAATTAGCGGGCTGCTCGGACGAAGCGCCGGCCAAAGATCCGAATACCGCGCTGTTCCGCATTGACGTGATCAAGGTTCCGGTTGCGGCCCCGCAAGATGCCAAGATCGTCTCCAGCCCACGCGTATTTATGGATGCACGGACCGGCGCGATCAACGGTTTGAACAATGGCGGCAGCCATGGCCGCGATGCAACGAAGCCCAACGAGAAGCCGGAGGACACCAACCAGTGCCACGACATCACCGTCTATTCGGCCATCGGCCTGGCGGCGGGGGCCTGCGAAGGCAACGGCATCCTGCTGGATATTAAGGACCCGGTCCATCCCAAGCGCGTGGATGCAGTGAACGATCCCAATTATTCCTACTGGCACTCGGCAACGTTCTCGAACGACGGCACGAAAGTTGTCTTCACCGACGAGTGGGGCGGGGGACTGGGCGCACGCTGCCGTCCGAACGACCCGAATCATTGGGGCGCGGATGCCATCTTCCACCTGAACGACGACAAACTAACCTTCGCGGATTATTACAAGTTGCCGGCCGCCCAGACCGACACGGAAAACTGCGTCGCGCACAACGGTTCGCTTGTCCCGGTTCCCGGACGCGATATCGAAGTCCAGGCCTGGTATCAAGGCGGCATCTCGGTGATGGATTTCACCGACGCGGCCCATCCGTATGAAATCGCCTACTTCGATCGCGGGCCGATTGATCCGAAGATTCTGGTCCTCGGCGGCGATTGGTCCGGCTATTGGTACAACGGCTACATCTACGGGTCCGAAATCGCCCGCGGCTTGGACGTTTTCGAACTGACACCCACGAAATTCCTCACGCAGAACGAAATTGACGCGGCAAAATCCGTCCAGGTAGCTGATCTGAATGTCCAGGACCAGCAGAAATTCGTCTGGCCTTCGACGCTCGTGGTGGCGAAAGCCTACGTTGATCAGCTGGAGCGCTCGCAGGCCTTGCCAACGGAGCGCATCGCGGCGCTGCGCACCGCAATTCAAAACGCCGAAAGCTCGCACATGAGCAGGAGCAAAGTCTCGAAACTGGAGAAAATGGCGCCGTCTCTCGAAAAAGACGCCAGTACCGCAAGGTCTCCAGCCGACGCAAAACGTTTGCAAGATCTGGCGGGCATCCTGAAGCATCCGTCAGCGTAATCGCGTCGCGGCCTCCCGGGGGCGGCGAAAAGCCGCCCTCAAACTCTCCCCTTGACAGCTTAGGAGTGTCTGCGTTACCCTCCTAACCATCTTAGGAGGGACCGTGACCGACCAAGCCCAACTCCTCCCCGGCACGCTAGATCTTCTGATTCTCCGAGCCGTCTCCCTCGGCCCGCTGCACGGCTATGGCATCCTCCTCCGTATCGGTCAAATTTCCGGCAACGCGCTCCTCATCGAACAGGGCGCGCTCTATCCCGGCCTCTTCCGCCTGGTGAAGCAAGGCCTGCTGAAAGCCAACTGGGGCACTTCGGAAAATAATCGCCGCGCCAAGTTTTACGAATTAACTGCCGCCGGCCGCAAGCGTCTGCGCGAAGAAACCGACAACTGGAATCGTCTAGCGTCCGCAATCGGCTCCGCGCTCGCCGCGCAACCGGAGGAAGCATGAAACTCCTCGACGCGCTTCGCTTCCGCCTGGCCACACTGTTCCGCCGCTCGCAACTCAGCAACGAGATGGAAGACGAACTGCGCTCCCACATCCAGCATCGCGCCGACGATCTCGAGCGCTCCGGCCTCCCACGCGCCGAAGCCGAACGTCGCGCGCGCCTCGAATTCGGGGGCCAAACTCGCTTCAAAGAAGAATCTCTCGAAGCCGCGGGCGGCGCATTCCTCGATTCTCTCGCCCGCGACGTCGTCTACGCCTTCCGTATGTTGCGCAAATCCCCCGGCTTTACGGCGGTAGCTGTCGTCACGCTCGCGCTGGGCATCGGCGCCAATGCCGTCGCCTTCAGTATGATGAACGCCCTGGTAATCCGCCCGCCGCTGAATCTGCCGCAATCCGAAAGCCTGTACACCATTCAACGCAGCGGCAGCGACGAACTCGTCCGCGACGATCCCTCGCAGTCCTACCCCGATTATCTCGACCTGCGCGATCGCAACCGCAGCTTCGACGGTCTCGCCGCATTCAACATCGCCTCCACGAGCTTGGATGCCGGCGACAATCCAACCACCGCCTGGGTCCTGGAAGTCACCGGAAATTATTTCGACGTGCTGCACATCCAGCCCTATCTTGGCCGCTTCATTCACGCTTCCGATGAACACGGCCCGAACAGCGTGCCCTATATCGTCCTCAGCTACCCCTACTGGCACGTTCACTTCGACGACGATCGCAGCGTCGTCGGCCGCACGGTTCAACTCAACAAGCATCCCTTCACCATCGCTGGCGTCGCGCCTCCCGGCTTCCACGGAAATATAGTGATGCTCTTTCCCGATTTCTTCGTGCCCATGGTGGACCGCGAGCAGATCGAAGGCGGCGGACCGGACGTGCTCAACGCGCGCGGAAACCATTGGGTGTTCATGACGGTGGGTCATCTGAAGCCCGGAGTCACTCCCGCGCAAGCAGTGGCCGACCTGAATTCCATCGGCGCGTACCTCGAAAAGACTTATCCCAAGGACGACGGCCACATGAATTTTTCCCCGGCGCGCCCGAGCCTTTACGGCGACTACATGGGCCGCCCCGTACGCGCGTTCATGACGGGATTGATGCTGCTCGCCGGATTGATTCTGCTCGCCGCCTGCGCGAACCTCGGCAGTCTTTTCGCCGCCCGCGCCGCTGACCGCTCCCGCGAGATCGCCCTGCGCCTCGCGCTAGGCTCCAGCCGCGCGCGCATATTGCAGCAACTTTTCACCGAAGCAGTTTTGATTTCGTTGATCGGAGGCGCGGTTGGAGTCTGGGCCAGCGCAATGATCTTGCAATGGCTCAGTGCGTGGAAGCCGCTCCCCGGCGCGCCGGTGATAGTCCCGGTGAACCCCGACGCTTACGTTTATGGCGCCGCGTTGCTCCTGAGCGTCGCGAGCGGATTCCTCTTTGGCGCAGTCCCGGTGCGCCAAGTCCTGCGTACCGATCCCTACGGCGTGATCAAATCCGGCGCCGCGCGCACAATTGGCGCGCGCATCACGGCCCGCGATCTCCTGCTCGGTGTGCAGATCGCCACTTGCGCCGTGCTGGTCACTTCTTCGCTAGTCGCCGTCCGCGGCCTCGCGCGCTCGCTGCACAGCAATTTCGGCTTTGAGCCGCGCAAGGCGTTCCTCGTAGACACCGATCTCAACATGGCCGGTTACCGCGGCGACGCCGTGCCCACGATGCAAAAGCGCATGCTCAACGCGCTAGAAACCATTCCGGGCGTCGCCGCCGTCGGCTCGATCAGCAATCCGCTGCCACTCATGGGCCGCTGGAATGACTCAAATGTCTTCACGGACCAAACGACGGAATTGGGTCCCACGCACGCAGCAGCCGACGTCGTCACTTACAGCGTCTCTCCCGAATATTTTCACGCAGCCGGCACAGCGCTGCTGGCAGGTCGCGCCTTCTCATGGAACGATGACCCCACCTCGCCGCGCGTAGCAGTAGTCAATCGCGAGTTCGGCTCCAAAATTTTCGGCTCACCCGCCAGAGCGCTCGGCGGTTATTTCAAATTGCAGGATGGAGTCCGCGTACAAGTCGTCGGCATCGTCGAAAACGGCAAACACAAAAACATCAACGAAGACCCGCAGCCCGCCATGTTTTTCCCGCTACTGCAAGCGCCAGCGAATGAAACGTGCATGGTCGTCCGTTCGAACCGCGATCCGCAGCAACTGACTACGGCCATCACTACCACGATCCACAATCTCGATGCCGGTCTGCCCGCTGACGTGCAAAGTTGGCCCGAAGCGCAGCAATCAGCCCTGTTTGCCTCGCGTGTCGCGACCGTCTCGCTCGGCGTGCTAGGCGTGATGGGCGCGATGCTGGCTGTGACAGGCATCTTTGGCTTGGCCACATACTCCGTCAGCGAACGCAAACGCGAGTTGGGAATCCGGATCGCGCTCGGCGCGCAGCGCAAAGAGGTTTTGCAAGCAGCGCTCGGTCGCGCCCTGAAATTACTGCTCTTCGGCTCCGCGGCAGGCTTGCTTTTGGGGCTTCTCGCAACCAGAGTGCTAGCCGTCATTGTGTTTCAAGCCACTCCGCGCGATCCGCTGGTGCTAGCAGGAGTAGTCTTGGTGATGATGTTCCTCGGCCTGGTAGCGACGTGGATACCAGCCCAACGAGCAATGTCCATTGATCCTTCGATCTTGATGCGCGAGGAATGATTTCGCTGTTCGTTGTGAGGAATTCTTCGAGGCAATAAATCTAACGGTCCAGATAGTATCCTGCCCGCGTCTGCACGATCAAATCCTTCGGCTTCGCGGTGAGCTGGATCTTGTGGTATCCGGGCGTGGCGTCGGCTTTATCCGGAACGTAACCGATCCCGTACTGATTGCGCAGCTCTTCGTTGATAGCGTCATAAATATCGCCAACTGACTGCTTCTTGGTCATTTCAAAGAATCGCCCGCCGGTTTCTTTCGACAGCTGTTGCAGAACTTTTTTCCCGTCCGGCCGCGATTCCTCCGGGTAACGATGCCGCCCTCCGCCGCCCATTCCCCCTCCGCCCATACCGCCGTGACCCATGTGCGGCCCGCCATAACCGCCGCCGTTGTCGTAGCCTTCCTTATCGGCAAACAAAATCGAATAAACCAGCGTGTCCGCTCGCTGCGCTGTGTCAATCGCGTCTTGCAGCGATTCCTTGCTCCCGCGATCCACTCCGTCCGTCAGCACGATCAGCGCTTTTCGCCCCTGCTGTTTTTGCATCAAATCGTGCGACGCCAGATACACCGCGTCGTAGAGCAGCGTCCCGCCTCCATGGTGTCCGTACGAGCCGCGCCCGCCGCCATCCGCGTCCGGATCGCTCCCGCGCGTCTGCGAAAATTCGGGCGCGCCCAGTTGGTCGAGCGAAGCCTCCAGCTTTTGCCGGGAAGAAGTGAGGTCCTGCAGCAGCTCCACTTCATAATCGAAGTGAATCACGAATGCCTTGTCTTTATCGTCGCGCAACACTTGCTCGATAAATGTGTGGCTGGCGTTCTTCTCCTGATCCAGCACGCGCCGCTGGCTCATGCTGGTATCCACCAGCAACCCGAGGGTCAGCGGCTGATTCGATTCCTGCGCAAAATAAGTAATCGTCTGCGCATGGCCGTCTTGCTCCACCGCGAAGTCATCCTTGGTCAAATTGTTGATGAGCTGGCCCTTCTTGTCCCGCACCGTCGCCAGCATCTTCACCATCTTCACTTCCGACGCGATCGGCGGCCCTTGCTGGCCAGTCGGCTGCGTCGTCGCTAGTCCGGCTGCTTGATTCGTCGCCGGCCCGCCCGCCGCAGGCCCAGTAGCCTGCGCCTTCGGTTGACTCGTCGCCGGACTCGTCTGCTGGCTCAGCAATGGCGCAGTCCCGAACGCAAGAAACCCGGCAATCAGCACCAAACAAAACTCGACCGAAGCGCGGAATTTCCGCGTGACCGGATGAACATCATCTCTCGAAGGTGTTCGCAGTGGTCGTTGGATGATGGACACGAGATTCATTCCCGTAATTGTTCGTTCGGAACGGGGGCCTGGTGGCCGGCCGCACCCTGCCTGTTAGGCCTACGGTAAGCATTCCCCTCGCAAGCCCGCAAAGTTCCATCGTTTTGTATGGCCTACGGGTTTCAAGATGACCGAGCGCGGCCAGCCCTTCCGGCCCGTGCAATTTCTGGAACTGTGGCGCGTCGAAAACCGAATCATGATTGCCCAAGGACCGAAATGCGAACCTTGGTGGCTCCCAGCCGCTTACGGCTGAGCATTTACGTTGGTCCGGCTCGTTCCACAAAACTCGCAAGGACTACTCCGATACCGGTTTTCGAGAAGCGAGCCGGGCCGCCAAAAACCGGAAGTAATAGCCATAGCCTTCGCGGCCGATGGAATCTGCGATTATCTCGTTGAATGCGGCAAGCAAAACTCGTTGAGTGGATAATAGGCCCAATTGTCACAGGCAAATCGCATGAGGCCATCGGTTCGAAGAAGTTTGCGGCGTGCTCCGCAATGTGTGCGACTCTTCACGCTGCTTTTGTTTAGCCTGCCTGCGGCGCATTCGCTCGCAGCTCAGCAGCTTCCAGCCCCGCCACCCCTTACAGGCATGGTCAAAACACCCGAAGGCACGCCGGTTCCTGGTGCCAGCGTGCGTTTGATCAACGAGGAGACGCATAAAGTTTGGCTCAGTTGGACCGACGAATCCGGCAAATTCGAATTTCCGCAGATCGCGCCCGGCCACTATCGCATCGAGGCCAATCAGCTCGGCTTCACGCAGACGTCGCTCACAATCCAGGTCCCGGTAGTTCCCGCCGGAGCGATTCCGATCGTGTTGCGGGTCGCAACTCTCGCGGAGCTTTCCGCTGCGCCCGGAAAGCCCGCATCCAGTACGAATAAGCCCGGTCCGCGCGGCAACGCTGCGGGCAGCGGCAACGGCCAGAACAACAACGCGCAGCGCGGCGGCCAATATCGCGGAGGCGCACCCGGCGGCCGCGGTCAAATGCCCGCGGGCGTTGCCAACGCACTTCGCGAAGGCCTCGCGAGCGGGGGCTTCGAGCAGACTGACCTGACTGGCGAAGGAGCAAACGCGCAAACCTCAGAATCGAATGGCGGCGCTGCAAACGAAGGACCGCAAGCTGAAGCCGCGCTGCAAGGCGGCGCAAATTCGAATGCGACCTCCGACTCCTTTCTGCTGCAGGGAACTGTCGGCCAAAGTTCCGGCGGCGGCAGTGGCCCCGGCAGTTTTGGCCAGGAGGGTTTGATCCCCGGCACGCCCGGAGATCAAGGCGGTCGCGGAGGCCGCGAAGGTGGGAGCGGTCAAATGTTCGGCGCCGGTCCGGGCGGTGGCGTGCCCAGTGCCGGCGGTGGCGCAGGCCCGGGAGGATTCGGAGGCGGTGGTGGCCGCGGCGGTGGAGGTGGCGGCGGAATGTTCGCAGGAGGGCGGGGAAGGCTCGGCCGGCAAACTGTAAATCGCATCCGCTTCAGTTTTTACAATCGTTACGAAAATTCTGCGTTCGATGCCAGGCCGTATTCCATCACGGGCAACGAAGTCCCCAAGCGCAGCCACTATGACGAACGCTTCGGCGGCAATCTGGGCGGGCCGCTGAAAATCCCGCACATTTACAACGGCAGCGACAAAACCTATTTCTTTGCAAACTACCAGCACGAAACTCAATCGAGCGCGCTGGACACTTACTCCACCGTGCCCACCGCCGCCCAGCGTACCGGCAATTTTTGCGGCCTGGGCATCACGCTCTACGATCCATTTTCAAATTTCTCCGGACCCCGCACTCCGCTCGGCAACGGCTGCCAAATTCCCACAATCAAGTCCGCGGCCGCGGGCCTACTCGCGTTCTATCCGCAGCCGAATCTGCCCGGCACGATACAAAACTATTTGCTGCAAACAACCGTTCCGGTGAATGACGATCGCTTGAACATCCACGTCCTGCACGCCATCAATGCCAAGTTCAGCCTCAACGGAGCCTACAACCTCGATTCCACACGCCAAAACACTTTCGGCAATTTTCTGGACACCGCCGGCACGGAATCGTCTCTGAGCCAGAACGTCACGCTCGGCCTTTCCCACAATTGGACGTCCCACTTCGTCGAAAGCACGCAACTCAATTGGAGCCGCAGCCGCACGAAAATCCTCAGCGACAATTCCTTCACCAACGACGTCGCCGGTGATCTCGGCATCAACGGAGTCTCCACCGACCCCCTCACCTTCGGCATCCCCGCCGTCCGCTTCACTAGCTTTTCGGCGCTCAACGATCCTGTCCCATCCCTCGTGCGCAACCAAACTCTGCGCTTCGCAGACAGCGTGAAGTGGGTGCGCGCCAAACACACCTTCACTTTCGGCGGAGAAATCCGCCGCATCCAACTGAACACCGAAGCCAATCCGCAACCGCGCGGCCTATTCAATTTTACGGGTGTAATGACTTCTCAGCTCTCCGCCACCGGCCAACCCGTCCCAGCCACTCCGCTCACCGAGCCTTACTACGAACTCGCCGACTTTCTTCTGGGCCTGCCGTACAGCACCACGGTGCAATTCGGCCCCAACATCTATCTCCGCAGTTGGGATTTCATCTCCTATTCGCAAGACGACTGGCGCGTGAACAAGCAATTCACGCTTCTCTATGGCGTCCGTTACGAAGCCGCCACCCCGCCCGTGGACAAATACAATCGGATCGCCAATCTCGATCTGAATTCCACCGCCACGCAAGTGGATGTCGTCACCCCTGGCGGAACCGGAATGTTCAACGGCAATTATCCCCGCGCGCTCGTTCATGGCGACTACAGCAATTGGGCACCGCGCATCGGTTTTGCCTGGCTGCCGCCATTCATCAAACCGAAGACCGTCGTGCGCGGCGGCTATTCGATTTTCTACAACGAAGCCATCTACAACAGTCTCGCCCAGCAATATCTGGAATACGAGCCTCCCTTCGCCACCTCCGAAAACCTGATCACGTCAGGCAATCAGGTCCTCACCCTGCAAAATGGCTTCCCCAGCATCAGCACCATCACCAACAAAGGCGGCGTGAATCCTTTCTACAAGGACGGTTACGCGCAACTCTGGACGCTCGGCACCGAAACCTCTTTCTCCCAGAACTGGATTTTGGATCTGACCTACACCGGCACGAAGGGCACCAACCTCGATCTACTGCGCGCGCCAAATCGCGCTCCCCTCGGCACCAGCCCGCTGAACACCCAAAATGAATTTCAGATACCTAACGCCAATAGCTTTTACTACGACCAATCCGGCGCCAACTCCATTTACAACGCGCTGCAAGTTCGGCTCGTACATCGCTTCACCAAAGGCGTCTCCTTCCAGGCGTTTTACACGTTCGCGAAAGCGCTCGATAACGCCAGCACCATCGGCGGCAGCGCTCCGGTAGTCGTCCAGCAAGACGGCAACTACGCCGCCGAGCGCGGCCTATCTTCATTCGACATTCGCCATCAAGTCCGCGTCTTCTCCGTTTACGAATTGCCCTTCGGCGAACACCATCGCTATGGCAACCATGGCTGGGCCGTGCACGTCCTTAGTAATTGGCGGTTCCAGAATATTGTCACGTGGCAAACGGGAACCCCCGCCACGGCTTACCTGGGCGGTACCGCGTCGGACAATGGAACGGGCGCAAGTTTTTCGCTGCGCGCACAGCAAATAGGAGATCCCAACGTGGGCATCTGCGGCGGCTCACCCCTCGCGTACTTCAACACCGCAGCTTTCACCACGCCTGCTGCCGACGCCTACGGCAACGAGCGCCGCGGCGCGATCGAAGGTCCCTGCAAATTCAATTGGAACGCTTCGCTCACGAAATCCTTTCGCTTCGGTCCGCAAGAGCGGCATCATTTGGATATTCGCTGGGAGGTTCAGAACCTCTCGAATACGCCGAGTTTCTCGGGACTTTCCACCACGCTCGGCTCATCGTCCTTCGGACGTATAACCAGCGCGGGCTCGATGCGCACCATGGACGTGATGGCCAGGTTTAATTGGTAATGAAAAACATCGCGCACAAAATCGCGGATGCGTTTCTCGTGGCGCTGCTCGCCGCGGGAATGGCTCTGGGCCAAACGCAACCGCAATCCCAACAGCCCTCGCAGCAGCATTCTCAATCGCAGCCCGCGAACCTGCCTGCGCCGCCCGCCGCCAATCCGCAAGCGCCCGTCGCCGTACCCATGCCTTCCACTCCCCGCTCCGCGCGCCAATCTTCCAAACAGACTCCCGCGCCGGTTCTGCGCGCCACCTCAGACCTAGTAGGCATTGACGTCGAAGTCACCGACAAATCCGGCAAATCCATCAAAGGCCTGCACTCCGAACAATTTATCGTCACCGACGACGGCAAAGCGCAAACCATCGCCACTTTTTCCTACGAAGACATCGAACAAGTCGAAACCGCCGCAACAATAGACTCAAAACCCATCGTAGTCCCGGTGGATAACGAAGGCCCCAACACTCCCTCCGCCGCGGCCGCCAGCGACCAACTCCGCGACCGCCGCTTGATCGTCCTCTTCTTCGACCTCACTTCCATGCAGTCCGACGATCTGATCCGCGCCCACGACGCCGCCGAAAAATTCGTCAAGCAGCAAATGACCAAAGCCGACGTGGTTGCCGTCGTCGCTTTTTCCTCGAAACTCACAGTCCTAGCGAATTTCACCAACGATCACGCGCTGCTCGAAAAAGCCATCGCGCAAATAACCGAAAACAGCACCACGGATCTTTCCAATCCGCTCTACGCCGCGGCGGAAAACGGCGAATACGACGTCCAGGAATATACCGGCGCCGCCTTCACGCCCGACGAAACCGAATTCAACGTCTTCAATACCGACCAGAAACTCGCCGCCGTCGAAGGGCTCGCCAATGTTCTCGGTGGCATCCCCGGCAGAAAAGCGCTCGTTGAATTCACCGGAGGCATCACGCAGACCGGCGAAGAAAACCGCACGCAGCTCCGCGCCGCCACCGACGCCGCGAATCGCGCGGACGTCTCGATTTATTCCCTTGATTCGCGCGGTTTGTTCGCCACGCCGCCGGGCGGCGATACCACCACCAACGCCTCCACCGGAAATTCTATGTTTACCGGCGCCTCCGTTTTTCACCAGACCGATCAGCGTGAAGATTCGCGCGACACGCTCGCCACTCTCTCCACCGATACCGGCGGAAAGGCCTTCTTCGACCTCGGAGATCTCAGCGACGCCTTCCCGAAAATCCAGCAGGATAATGGCGGCTACTATCTCGTCGGCTACAATCTCGGCGCCGACGTAAAACGCGACGGCCGCTGGCGCACCATTCACGTGAAAGTGAACGTACCCGGCGCGCACGTCCGCTATCGCGATGGCTACTACGCCCCGCGCGATTTCCAGCATCTCGAAAAAGAAGATCGCGACCGGCAACTCGCCGACGCCATCAATTCCGATAATCCCGTCGTCGAGCTTCCCGTCGCCGTCGAAACCGGAATGTTCCGCCTCAGCAACGACGAGACCTACGTCCCCATCGCCGCAAAAATTTCCGCCAGCGCTCTCGAATGGGCCGAAAAGCACGGACACCGCCAGGCCCAATTTGATTTTGCCGTGGACGTGCGCGCCGTGCCCTCCGGCCAGGCCGTCGCGCAACTCCGTGACACGACTCAAGTGAATCTCGATCCGCAGCGTTTCGCCGAAATCAACAAGAAGAACCTGCTCTATCAGGGCGGGGTAGTGCTCGCACCCGGAAATTACCATCTGAAATTTGTCGCTCGCGAAAATGAGTCCGGCAAAATCGGCACATTCGAACAAAATCTCAAGGTGCCCGCCGCGCAACCCGGCAAAATGACTCTCAGCTCCGTCCTTCTCTGCAGCCAACTCGTGCCCGTGCAGAAGACCTCCGAAGTCCAAACGAAAGGCCAAGGCCTGCGCGCGAAACTCGTCAGTTCGCCGCTCGTGGTCAATGGCGAAACGATTGTTCCCAGTGTCACGCGCTTGTTCATGCAGGACCAAACGCTCTACGTTTTCTTCCAAGCGTATTACCCGGCCAAACTCGAAAACAAAGAAGCCCTCGACCCCAATACTCTCCGCGCCGGATTAATTTTCTTTCGCAACGGCCTGCAAGTGAACACCACGCCGCTCCTCGCGCCCGCCGAAGTGGATGCCAAAAAAAATACCGCAACCTTCCGCATCAGCCTGCCTCTCGCAAAATTGCAAGGCGGGCGTTACACCATTCAAGCCGTCGCAATCGCTCCCGGCACGCAACAATCCGCGTTCCGCCGCGCGTACCTCGCGCTGCTATCCACACCGCCAGTTCCTGCCACCGTTCCACCACCACCGTCTGGTACAGCCGCTCCCGCCAATCCTGCACCCGCCAACGGTTCACCTAAGCCACCGTCGCACTAAGGCGTACAGCCACGCACGCGCGGCGGTGCGATCTTACGCGCCACCGTAACTTATTCACTCCTAAGACGTTGTAACCATTGAGGCCGCTCAAATGCTGACGTCCGCGAGCCGCTCAGAACCCTGTCGCCTGCGCCCAAGAATTCGCTTGACATATTCCTATATAGGAATGTATTATCTTGGCATGCCGAGAGCGGCCACAACCTCCGACTCCTTCAACGCCATCGCCGAACCCCGTCGCCGCGAGATCCTCAATTATTTGGCGCTGCAGGAACGCCCTGTCGGCGATATAGTGGACCAGCTAGGACTCGAGCAGCCCTCCGTCTCCAAACACTTGCGCGTCCTGCGCGACGTTGGCTTGGTTCACGTCCGCCGCGCCGGTCGCCAAATCTTCTATCGCACCAATGCCGAACAGATCCGGCCCCTGCACGATTGGGCCGCCACTTTCGAACGTTTTTGGCGCCACCAATTAATCCGCGTAAAAGAACGCGCCGAAGAAGCCGCGACGAAATCCGATGAGCTTCGTCGAACCACGGAGAAGGAGAAACCATGAACGCAACACAACAGGCGAGGGAGCACAACGAAAATCTCACATACGTATTCACCGTAGACCAAACGCCGCAAGAAGCTTTCGCGGCCATCAATAATGTTCGTGAATGGTGGTCAGGAGAACCGGGCATCGAAGGCAGCACCGCAAAACTCGGCGATGAATTTACCTATCGCTACAAAGACATCCATTACAGCAAACAAAAAGTCACCGAATTCACTCCCGGCAAGAAAGTCGTCTGGCACGTTCTGGATAGCTCGCTGAATTTCATCGAAAACAAATCCGAATGGAACGGCACTCAAATCATCTTTGATATCGCCAGCAAGGGTGGCAAGACCGAAGTCCGTTTCAGCCACGTCGGCCTGGTGCCCGAGGTGGAATGTTACGACGGCTGTTCCAACGCCTGGGGCTCCTACATCAACGGCAGTTTAAAAAAACTGATTGCCAAGGGCAAAGGGCATCCCAACCCGGCGAAATAGCGGCCCGCAAGTAATGCAGTGCCACTTTTCGCCGCAGCAAGTCGAATAAAAATAGATGGAAGCAGGCAGATCATCCGAGGAGGAACAATGACCGTGACCGCCGCAACATTGGCCGACAATTTGACGCTAACCATCAATCAGGAAATGCGCGTCCGCGCGCCACTCGACACTACCTTCACCGCATTGCTCGAACAAATGGGCCCGCACAACGAGACGCCGGAAGGGAACCCGCTGCCGATGAAGATCGAAGCCTGGCCCGGCGGCCGCTGGTACCGCGACCTGGGCGACAATAACGGACATTTCTGGGGAGTCGTGCAGGCCATCAAACGCCCCACGCTCCTGGAAATCCACGGCCCGCTGTTCATGTCCTTCGCGGCGGTTTCCGATCTGCAATATCGCCTATCCGAAGCCAATGGCGTCACGGTCATCGCTTTTCGCCACATCGTCCTCGGCGTCTTTCCCGACGAATTAAAGGAAAAGATGGGCGTCGGCTGGAACTGGATCCTCGACCGCACGCGCAAACGCGCCGAGTCTCCACGCGTGCAGTAAAGCAGATGCGGTTGCAGTTGTAGCGGCGCGCTTCAGTGCGCCATCGATCTAGCGGCACGGAGCGATGACGCTGTTCCGTCATCGTGGAGGCAAAAGCCGCCGGGTCGCGCAAGATAGAAGGGAAGCGGGAAAGCAAGAGTCAGAAGAGTTTGTGGAAAAAAACTAATACCGAATAGGAGAAAAGAAAATGTCTACGAAGCCAACGTTTGAGCAAGCTCAGCTTCACCTTCAGGTTTTTGAAGAGCGCCGCGAAGCCCGCCTGCGTGAGGCGCGCCAGTGGTTCTTCAAGAACTTTTTCGCCGACACCATGGAGCAAGCTATGAAGATCGCTCCCATGGGAACGGAAACCGGCGCATCTTTCATGATGGTGGTCAGCTATTGGGAGCAAGCCTGCGCTCTCCTCAATTATGGCCTCCTCCACGAAGATCTGTTCTTCGAAACCAGCGGCGAATTTTTCGGCGTCTGGGAGCGCGTGAAGCCCACGATGGCGGAAGGCCGCAAGATGTTCTCCAATCCGCTATTCCTCGCGAATATAGAGAAAGCCGCGCACCGCTTCGAAGCGTGGGCGGAAGCCCGCACTCCCGGTGCAATCGCCGCTATGCGCAAGATGGGCGAGCAGATGCGCGCCCAGTTTGCATCCGCAGCCAAGGCCTAAGCAACGCCTGACCTGCTGTTAACGCAGGGCAGCCCGCCGAAGGCAGAAAGCTATGTGTCCAGCATGCCTCGCAGCCGCAGCAATGATCGCCGGCGCCGCCGTCTCCTCCACCGGAGTCGCGGCGCTGGCGGTCAAAAAATTGTGGAACAAAAATCTCGCGAACCGCAACGTTGAAAGGAATCAGGGTAAGGAGAACAAAAATGGCCAGTAGCAAAGCAATCCCACAACATCCCAAAGTCGTCTCGCAAGCCGCGTGGCTTGCCGCTCGCAAACAGCTTTTGCAGAAAGAAAAAGAACTCGCGCACCTGAAGGACGCAGTCAGCGCCGAACGGCGCAAGCTTCCCTGGGTAAAAGTCGAAAAGAATTACGTATTCGATGGCCCGCACGGCAAAGTTGGCCTCGCCGATCTCTTCGACGGCAAGAGCCAGCTCATCATCTACCACTTCATGTTCGGCCCCGATTGGCAGGAGGGCTGCCCCAGCTGCTCCTTCAATATGGACCACACCGACGGTGCGTTGCCGCATCTTGCGCAGCGGGACGTGTCGTTCGCCGCAATCTCGCGTGCGCCCTATCCGAAACTGGAAGCCTTCAAGAAACGCATGGGCTGGCGCTTCCCTTGGGTTTCCTCGAACGCCAACGACTTCAATCGCGACTATCACGTGGTTTTCACCAAGGAAGAACTCGCCACCGGCAAAGTGCAATACAACTACGAACTAGCCCCATTTCCCAGCGAAGACGCTCCGGGAATCAGCGTTTTCTACAAGGACGAACAAGGCAACATCTTTCACACCTATTCCGCCTACGCCCGCGGGACCGAATCCACCGTCGGGACCTACAACTATCGCGATTACGTGCCCAAGGGTCGCGACGAAGACTCATTGCCATTCAGCATGGCTTGGCTTCGCCACCACGACCGTTACGACGATCGCCGCCTAGCCGATGCGGACAGGCCTTACTGGCCGAAGTCGGCAACGGAATCGGCATAACCAAGGACATAAGTGGTCAGCATCAAGTTGACGCGAAGGCCCGCTCGAGAAGGCGGGCCTTTTATTTTCTCAGCGGCAGTTTTACGAACGGCGTCTACGGGAAGGAGTTTTCAGTTAGGCGGGGCTGGCCTTACCGCCGGCTTTTTCGGCCGTGAGCTTCCAGCAATCTCGCGCAATCGCCCAATCTTCTTCAGCATGAATCACCAGCACGCGCACGCCCGATTCGCCGCTCGAAATATCGTGATCCTGCACAAAAGCCTCCGCATTTTGCGCGGGATCAAGCGCCAGCTTCAAATATCCAAAATTCACGCAAGCCGCGGCTCGCACTTCGGCCGAGTTTTCGCCAATCCCCGCGCTAAAGATCAACGCGTCAATCCCGCCCAGCACCGCCACCATCGCTCCAATCCCAGACCGCAGCCGGTGCACGAAAATATCAAAAGCCAATTTCGCGCGCGCATCGCCCGCCTTCATGGAAGCAACGATCTCGCGCATATCACCCGACGTACCAGAAATCCCCAGCAGCCCCGATTTCTTGTTCAGCAATTCATCGAGCTGTTCGCCCGTAAAATGTCCCTGCCGCATCAGGTACGTCAAAATCCCGGGATCCACCGACCCCGACCGCGTCCCCATCATCAACCCTTCCAACGGCGTGAATCCCATCGTCGTGTCCACGCTGTGGCTATCCTGAATCGCAGCCAGCGAACAACCATTGCCCAAATGGCAAGTCACCAATTTCAGCGAATGCAAATCCTTGCCCAGCAATTGCGCCGCCCGCCCCGCACAATATTCATGATTGATCCCGTGAAAGCCGTAACGACGAATCCCTTTCTCCAACCATTCATACGGACCGGGGTAAACGAACGCGGGCTCCGGTAACTGGCTATGAAAACCGGTGTCGAAGACCGCGACTTGCGGCACGTGGCCCAGCCGCCTTTCAACAATCTCCATCCCCTCAAGTTCAGCGCGATTATGCAGCGGCGCAAATGCCGACATGCGTCCGATCGCCGCCCGAACCTCCGGCGTAATCACAGTAGGCCGCCGAAAATCCTTCCCACCATTCACCACGCGATGGCCCACCACGCCAATTTCCGAGGGCGCGGCCAACACGCGCGTCTTCCCGCTCCACAAACTCTCCAGCAACGATTCGAGGAATTTCTCCCGTGAGGCGACCGGCCTCTGCTCCTTCGTCTTCCCGCCGCCGGCAGTTTCAGTCGTCACTTCAGCGCGATCGCCGTTCCACTCCGCCTTAGCCTGCCACACCGGTTCCGGCGCACGCTCCGGCAGCATATCGCCGACATCGTAGAGACAGCTCTTCTGCGAGCTCGAGCCCGAGTTCAACACCAGAATTTTCATCTTCGGAAATTAGTACGGCCACTTCCAATCGCGAATTTCCGGCATATCCTCGCCGTACTCGCGAATGTACTGCTTATGTTCCACCAATTTATCGCGCACGAATTGTTTGAAGTGCGCATTGATGGGCTGCAAGCGCGGCACGCGATCCACCGCGTCGCCCGCCAGGTCGAACCGGTCGAGCCCGTTCAACACCGTCATATCGAACGGCGTGGTGGTCGTGCCTTCTTCCTTGTACCCATGAACGTGAAAATTATTGTGATTTTTCCGCCGGTAAGTGAGCCGGTGAATCAGGGAAGGGTATCCGTGGTAGGCAAAAATCACCGGCTTGTCGGTGGTAAACATCGAATCGAATTCGCTGTCCGGCACCCCGTGCGGATGCTCAGACTTCGTTTGCAGCGTCATCAAATCCACCACGTTCACCACCCGAATCTTGATGTCCGGAAAATGCTGCCGCAGCAAATCCACCGCCGCCAGCGTTTCCAAAGTCGGAACGTCCCCCGCGCAAGCCATCACCACATCCGGCGGCACGCCCTCATCCGTGCACGCCCACTCCCAAATTCCGATTCCCGCCGTGCAATGCTCGACAGCAGATTTCATATCCAGATACTGCAACGCCGGCTGCTTGCCGGCCACAATCACGTTCACGTAATTGCGGCTGCGCAGGCAGTGATCCGCCACCGAAAGCAAAGTATTCGCGTCCGGAGGCAAATAAACGCGCACCACGTCAGCTTTTTTGTTCACTACGTGGTCAATGAATCCGGGATCCTGATGCGTGAATCCGTTATGGTCCTGCCGCCACACGTGTGACGTCAGCAAATAATTCAACGACGCGATCGGCCGCCGCCACGGAATGTCGCGCGTTACCTTCAGCCATTTCGCATGCTGGTTGAACATCGAATCCACGATATGAATGAACGCCTCGTAGCACGAAAAGAATCCATGCCGCCCAGTCAATAAATAGCCTTCCAGCCAGCCCTGGCACATATGCTCGCTCAGGACTTCCATCACCCGCCCGGTCGTCGAAAGATGCTCGTCGGTCGCGAGCAGCGGCTCCATGAAAACTTTGTCGGTGGTTTCGTACAACGCGTCCAGCCGGTTCGAAGCGGTCTCGTCGGGTCCCCACACGCGAAAATTCTTCGTCGCGGCGTTCGCGCTCATCACGTCGCGCAGCAGAGTTCCCAAAACGCGCGTAGCTTCCGCGATGGATGTGCCGGGCTTGTCCACCGGCACCCCATAATCACAAAAATTCGGCATCACCAGGTCCCGCAGCAGCAGCCCGCCGTTCGCACGCGGATTCGCACCCATCCGGCGGTCGCCTTTCGGCGCCAGTTCCGCCAGTTCCGCGATAAATTTCCCGTTTTCATCGAAAAGTTCCTCGGCTTTGTAGCTCTTCATCCAGTCTTCCAGAATTTTCAAATGCCCGGGCTTCGTCGCAAAATCCGCGACCGGCACTTGATGCGCGCGCCAGGTTCCTTCCACCGGCTTGCCATCTACCACTTTCGGCCCCGTCCATCCCTTCGGCGTCCGCATAATAATCATCGGCCAAGTAGGCATGCCCGACGATTTGCCGTTCCGCGCCGCATTCTGAATTGTGTGAATTTCTTCCACCACCGTTTCCAGCAGGTGCGCCATCCGCTGGTGCATCACTTCCGGCTCGTGTCCCTCGATGAAATAAGGTTTGTAACCATAACCGGTAAAAAGTCGCGTCAACTCCTCGTCGGACATTCGCCCCGGCACCGTCGGATTCGCAATCTTGTACCCGTTCAAATGCAAAATCGGCAGCACGGCGCCGTCGCGCGCGGGATTCAAAAATTTGTTCGCGTGCCAACTTCCAGCTAGCGGCCCAGTCTCCGATTCTCCGTCGCCCACCACACAGCAAACCAATAGATCCGGATTGTCGAAAGCCGCTCCGTAAGCGTGCACGATCGAATAACCCAACTCGCCGCCTTCATGTATTGATCCCGGCGTCTCCGGCGCCACATGGCTCGGAATCCCCCCCGGAAAAGAAAATTGCTTGAACAATCGGTGCAGCCCTTCTTCCGTTTGCGGAATCTGCGGATAAAGCTCGCTGTAAGTTCCTTCCAGAAAAGTATTCGCCACCAAGCCCGGCCCGCCGTGGCCCGGTCCCGCGATATAGATGACGTTCAAATCCAGCTTCTTGATCATGCGATTGAAATGCAGGTAGATGAAATTCAAACCCGGCGTCGTGCCCCAATGCCCCAGCAGTCGCGGTTTGATATCTGCCAGCTTCAGCGGTTCGCGCAGCAAAGGATTGTGCAGCAAGTAAATTTGCCCCACGGAAAGATAATTCGCCGCGCGCCAGTACGCATGCATCTTGCGCAATTCTTCAGAAGAAAGCGTTTTGGGGACCTCAGAAGGAGTTGCTGATCCTGCGGATGTTGCGGCGGCCATCTTGGTATCCTCCGGGCGCGGGAGCGCCCTCTTCACTGCTGAAGTTCCCCGGGGAATGTCATTGTAACGCACTCATCTCGATTATTCAGTGAACCTCCGAAAAAACGCCTCGCCGCGAATTCCGGGCGCCGCCAACCGTGCCATTTCTGTGCCAACTTCCCTGAAATCTCTCGGGCCGGACCCCAAAATAGCTTATGATGCTCCTCGTACATGGATGCCCCCAGAACAGCACCTTCGGCTAATCCGATCAGCTCAACTCAAGATTCCACAGCAGGCAAATCAACACGATTCGCAATGGCGGTAGTCACCGCCCTGTTCTTCATGTGGGGTTTCGCCACCGTTTTGAACGACATTTTGGTGCCGCACCTGAAAAGCATCTTCGACCTCAATTACACCGAGGTCATGCTCGTTCAGTTCGCGTTCTTTTCCGCCTACTTTATTTTTTCCATTCCATCGGCAAAATTGATTGACTCGATTGGCTACAAGCGCACGATGGTGGTCGGCCTGGTGACCATGGGTGTGGGCGCGCTGTTATTCATCCCTGCCGCAAGTGTTCCGTCCTATCCCCTGTTTCTCACCGCGCTGATGGTCCTCGCCGCTGGTATAACGGCATTGCAGGTCGCGGCGAACCCCTACGTCGCGGTGCTCGGTCCGCCGGAGACGGCTTCCAGCCGCTTGAATCTCACGCAAGCGTTCAATTCGCTGGGAACGACCATCGGCCCGTACCTCGGCGGCCTGTTCATTTTGAGCGCCGCGCCGCAAAGCATGAGTGTCGTGCGCCAAATGGGTGCGGCTGCGTTGCAGTCGTACCGTGTGCACGAAGCCTCCTCGGTGAAACTCCCCTACTTATTTATCGGTTTACTGCTCATCGTACTCGCGGGCGCGATCGCGATGGCTCATCTCCCCGCGATACCGGAAGCCGAGCGCCACTCATCAAAAATCGCTGCAAAAAGCGTCTTGAAGTATCACCATCTTGTCCTCGGCGCTGTCGCCATCTTCGTTTACGTTGGCGCGGAAGTTTCCATCGGCAGCTTTCTGGTCAATTATTTCAGTCAGCCCGATATCGGCAACATCAACGAGCAAACCGCCGCGCGTTTCGTCTCTTTCTACTGGGGCGGGGCAATGATCGGCCGTTTCCTCGGCGCAGCGATCCTTCGCCGAGTCCGCACGGACAAGCTGCTTGCAATCGCCGCATTCATCGCCTGCATTTTAGTTTGCGTCTCCATGATGACTTTCGGACATGTCGCCATGTGGACCATCATCCTGGTGGGCTTTTTCAACTCCATCATGTTCCCCAGCATCTTCACTCTGGGAATCGCCAAGCTCGGCCCGCTCACCGGCGACGGTTCGGGCATCCTCGTGATGGCCATCGTCGGCGGAGCAATTCTGCCGGTGGCGCAAGGTTGGCTCGCCGATCACCTCGGCATCCATCACGCCTTCATTCTTCCCGTCCTGTGCTACCTGTACATCGCCTACTACGCTTTGCGCGGTTCCAAGCCCACCGCGCCGGCGTAACTTTGCCTTCTCGGTTTTAATCAGTTCCTGAAAGGTGAGAAGGGGAAGGTGCGGGGGCACCTTCCCCTCTTGGGGGAACATACGCGGCCTTGGATTGGCGGGTTACGTCTGCGGGATACCACTTACAACGGGCTTCAAGCTCTTCGCATCAATCCACTCACCAGCGCGACCAGGAAGAGCACCAAAAACACAAAAAACAAAATTTTCGCGATGCCGGCGGCGGCAACTGCGATGCCGCCGAATCCCAACACCGCCGCAATCAGCGCGATAATAAAAAACGCCAGTGCCCACTGAAGCATTGCGTCGTCCCCTTTCGAATCCGTGGCTGAATTTCGGAGCCGTGCGGTTCTGTCATCCTTCTTACGCCTCCCGCGTTAACCCCTTCAATACACTCAGTTGTGTATTTTTCCAGGCCAGCCAGCTTGACCGTACCCGTGGCCCCATCCTCTAAAAACGCTTGTCCGCACTGCATTTCCTGCGTTTTCATGGCCTCGCGCCGCTTCCGCCAACTGGCCCCAAGTGCCTAACTTCGCTCCACCGCCTCAAAACCTCTTGTATAATTTGGACGCTCGAAAGGGCCGTGGGCGCTGGTACCCAGCTAGCGAAAATCTCTATATCGGTAGGAGCGAAATACACTATGAAGACGCTTCGTATTCTCATAGCGGACGATCACGACCTCATGCGGCGAGGTGTCAAAACCTTGCTTCAGGCGCATGCCGGTTGGGAGATCTGTGCAGAGGCGCACACGGGCAGGGAAGCCGTCGCCCAGGCCGAAGAGCTGAAGCCGGACATCGTCATCCTCGATATCAGCATGCCGGACCTGAACGGCGTCGAAGCCGCCCGCCGAATTCGCAAGGCCTCGCCGGCCACCGAGGTTCTGATTCTCTCGGTTCACTATTCCGATCAGCTGATCCGCGAGATTCTGGAAGCCGGCGTCCGCGGCTACATCGTCAAATCCGATTCCGACCGCGACCTGATCATCGCCGTCGAAACCCTGGCCAGCCACAAGCCGTTCTTCACGCCGCGCGCCACCGAGATCATCATGAGCAATTTCAGCTCCGGCGGTTCGATTCGCCGCGAGCTCCCCGAATCCCTGCGCGACCGCCTCACTTCCCGCGAGCGCGAAATCGTTCAATTGCTCGCCGAAGGCAAAAGCAGCAAGGAAGTCGCCTCCTCGCTGAACATCAGCGTAAAGACCGCCGAAACCCATCGCGCCAACATCATGCGCAAACTGCAACTCCACACCGTAAGCGAATTAGTCCGCTACGCCGTCCGCAACCAGATCATCGAAGCATAAGCAAACCGCGCGCAGCGCAAGCGTGCGCGTAATTCTCGACTGCAACCGCACTCCATAATGCGGTACGAATGGTTTTCTCTGCGTCCTCGGCGTCTCTGCGGTAGACATTTCAGTGGTTTCCACAGGCCTAGTCGTACCGTACACGCTTTCGCACTCTACAGCGATTTCCGTTCCCCGGTAACGAATTGACCTGATTCTCCGTCTACCCTTTCGTTGGGCATCATACGCCTCAGCAACACTTGAACCACGCAACTTCGGCCCTGTTTCTGTGTTTCTAATTCAGGAGAAAGAAAGGCGCTCCGATGAGCTCACAATCGTGGTTCGAAGAGGCAAGCAAGTTCCACATTCCATCTAGCCGCGCGCACGAAGTTCCGGATGCGCCCATCGTGCTCGTTGCCGCGTTCGACTGGCAAGTCCGCAGCGGCTTATCGGCCGCACTAAAAACGTTCGCGATCAATATCGAATGGGTCTCCAGCGTCGCCGAAGCCACAAGAGTCCTCGACGCAAGAGACGTCTCCGCGTGCCTCTGCGGATACTGGCTGGAAGACGGAACCTTCAAAGATCTGGCGCGCTACATTCGCCGCTCGACCGCAAAAATTCCCATGATCGCGGTCTCCGCCCCTGCCTGCCGCAATGAATACCGCGACTACCTCGCCGCCATGAACATCGGTGCCTTCGAATTTCTCTGCCACCCCTACCAGAAGACCGACCTCGACCGCGTCCTGCGCCAAGCCGTCACTGCACACGCGCGCCAAAACTGGCACCGCCGCTCGCAGGACGACAGTCTTCCCACTGCATCCTGAATTCGCATCCGAATCGCCACAGCTCATCCGTACCGCCTAGGTTTCCGTCGAACCGCGGCGGCTTGCCTCTATTCAGCCACTCACGCAGCCAAAAATTAGATTTCGTTGACACCGTTTCGCGCAATCTGCTACCTTCATCGTGTTCTTGATAGAGGAGCGGAAGCCACCAGTAGCCGGCCGGTTTTTCCGAGTTGCTTCGGAGGCCAGGCGAAAGGGGCGCAGCATTTCATTCCGCCGAAGTCGTCGCTCAGGCAAGCTTTGCGGCGATTGGGGGGTCAGGCTAATACCTGCCCACTGTCATCCGTTGAAAAACGGGTGGAGCGCTATTGGGAAGCAAAGGCAACCGGGCAGTCTCCTCGCCGCCTTTCTTTCTCTCGCCATCCTTTTTCACCTCGAAGACCCAAGAACAGCATAAAGCCGTCAAATCACGTTCGTATCGGCGGAATAATGCATTTGTTCGAACTAACGCGCGCCCTAGTGGACATCGAGTCCATCACCAATCACGAAGAAGCCGTAGGCTCCTTCGTCTCCGAGATTCTCTCGGGCCTCGCCTCGCGCACCGGCGGCCGCGTCGAACGCTGCACCGTGGAACCGCATCGTTTCAACGTCTTTGCATACTGGGACACTCCCATCGTCACGCTCTCCACGCACATGGACACCGTTCCGCCGTTCTTCCTCTCGAAGGAAGACGACGAATTCATCTGGGGCCGCGGTTCCGCCGACGCCAAAGGCATCATTGCCTCCATGATCGGTGCCGCCGAAAACCTTCTCGCCTCCGGGACGAAAAATTTCGGCCTGCTCTTCGTAGTCGGTGAAGAACGCAATAGCGCCGGCGCCTACGCCGCCGCGCGCGATCCCCGCGGCTCGCGTTTCCTAATCAATGGCGAGCCCACCGAAAACAAACTCGCCCTGGCTGCGAAAGGCATCCTGCGCTACGAAGTCGAAACCACCGGCCGCCTCGCTCATTCCGCGTATCCCGAACTCGGCGAATCGGCGATTGACAAGCTGCTCGACGTCCTGCAAGACATCCGCAAAATTCTGCTGCCGCACGACGAGCTCCTCGGCCGCAGCACTCTGAATGTCGGCGTCATCGCCGGCGGTCACGCTCCCAACGTAGTTGCCGATTCCGCTCGCGCCGAAATCGCCATTCGCTTAGTGGACGACGGCGATGCCACCCGCGACGCCGTTCAACAAGCAGTCGCCGGCCGTGCCGCCGCCCGCGAGCTCGTCTCCAATCTGCCAATGCGTTTTGGCTCACTGGATGGACTCGCCTCAACAATCGTCGCTTACACCACGGACATTCCGATGTTCGCTGGTGCCTGGGGCCAGCCGTATCTGCTCGGACCCGGCAGCATTCACGTGGCCCACACGCTCGAAGAACGCGTCCCCAAAAGAGAACTCATTGCAGCCGTAGAAATCTACGAAAGGATGGTCAAGCAGCTTCTCGCTGCTTCGTAAAAACATGAGCGCAACTCTCGTCAGTCCCAATGCCGCCATTCTGAACGCCGAGCGCCCGCGCCTGAAGCGCGCCGCGAACACCCGCAAGAATCTCGCGATCGTAGGCTACGGCAAGATGGGCCGCCTCATCGAACAGCTCGCGCCCGAGTACGGTTTCGCCGTACAGCTGCGCCTCGATAGCGCAAGCAATAGCGCCGCCTCCGCAATCACGCCTGAGAATTTCCGCGATGTGGACGTCGCCGTAGAATTTTCAAACGCCAACGCGGCCGCGCCCAATATCGAACGCCTCGCTGCACTCGGAGTCAACACCGTAGTGGGCACAACCGGCTGGACCGCACATCTCGATCAAGCCAAATCCGCCGTAGAAGACAGCGGCGCCGGACTAGTCTGGAGTCCCAACTATTCGATCGGCGTCAACGTTTTCCTGCAACTTGCTTCCGAAGCCTCCCGACGCATCGCCCGCTATCACGAATACGGCGCCTGGGCCTGGGAAATTCACCACTCCGCGAAAAAAGACGCGCCCAGCGGCACGCTACTGAAAGTCGTCAACGAAATGAAAGCCGCCGACCCCCATCGCGAAATTTCGGTCAGCTCTAATCGCGCCGGAGCACATCCCGGCACGCACGAAGTCGGCTTCGATTCCGCCGCGGACACCATCACCATCCGCCACACCGCCCGCAGCCGCGAAGGCTTCGCCCGCGGCGCGCTAACAGCAGCCCAATGGATAATCGGCAAACAAGGCTGGTTCGAATTTCGCGACGTGCTCTTCGACCACTGAAATTTGTTGTTGTCATTCTTAAGCAGTGAGCCTTGAAGGAGGCCAAATGTTCACAGGATGCGGCACAGCCCTTGTAACTCCGTTTCAACCCGACTTCTCACTCGACGAAGCAGCCCTCCGCCGCTTAGTCCGCCGCCAAATCGCAGCAGGCATAGATTTCCTGGTCCCCTGCGGCACCACCGGTGAAAATCCCACACTAACGCGCGAAGAGCACCTGCGCGTAGTTGAAATCACACTCGAAGAAGCCGCTGGCGAAACCCCCGTGCTAGCCGGCGCAGGCGGCTACAACACCGCCGAAGTAATCGAACTCGCAAGAGAACTCGAATCGATGCGCGTCTCCGGCATCCTCTCCGTAACTCCGTATTACAACAAGCCCACGCAAGAAGGCCTCTACCAACATTACAAAGCAATCGCCGCAGCCACCTCACTTCCAATCGTCGTCTACAGCGTACAAGGCCGCACCGGCGTCAACGCCGAACCCGCCACGCTCAGACGCCTCGCCGAAATCGAAAACATCGTCGGCGTGAAAGAAGCCTCCGGCAACATCAGCCAGATCGCCTCGGTAATCGCGCAAACGCCAAAAAGCTTCGCAGTCCTTTCCGGCGACGACGCCATCGCCCTCCCAGTAATCGCACTAGGCGGACGCGGCGTAATCTCCGTAGCCTCCAACGAAATTCCCGCGGAAATGACGCGCCTCGTGCACGCCTGCCTCGAAAACGATTTCGCCCAAGCCCGCGAACTTCAGCAACAATATCTCCCGCTCATGGAAATCAATTTCATCGAAACCAATCCGGGCCCGGTAAAAGCCGCTATGGCCGCCATGGGCCTGCTCGAACCAGTTTGGCGCTTGCCTCTGGTCGCTCCCAAGCAGGAAAATATCCAGCGAATCGAGCGGACGCTCGAAACCCTGGGCCTCCTCGGGAGAGTGCATGCTGCAAGAGCAAATTGAGCAGCTTTTCGCGCAAACGCCGGAAACATATTCGCAGTTGGATTTCACGCACTTCCAATCGTTCAAAGACGCTTTGAACGCGGGCCAGGTGCGTGCCGCCGAGCCAGACGCCGCGCAGTCCACGGGCTGGCGCGTCAACGCCTGGGTGAAAAAAGGCATCTTGCTCGGCTTTCGCATGGGCGCCATCGTGGACATGTCCATTGACCGCACCAAGCTGCCTTTTTTCGACAAGGTCACCTATCCCGTCAAGCGCATCACAAAAGAGTCTGGCGTGCGCATTCCGCCCGGCGGTTCCAGCATCCGCGACGGCTGCTTCGTCGGTACCGGCGTCACTTGCATGCCGCCCACGTTCGTCAACGTCGGCGCCTACGTGGACAACGACACCATGATTGATTCACACGCGCTCGTCGGCAGTTGCGCGCAAATCGGCAAGCGCTGCCACATTTCCGCCGCCGCGCAAATCGGAGGCGTGCTCGAGCCGGTCGGCGCGATGCCGGTCATAATAGAAGATGAAGTTTTCGTCGGCGGAAACTGCGGCGTCTACGAAGGCACGATCGTAAAAAGTGGCGCGGTGCTAGCCACTGGCACGATTCTCAATCAATCCACGCCCGTCTACGACATCGTGCGCGGCGAAATTTACAGGGCCGGCGAAAATCAGCCGCTGATCATTCCAGAGAAAGCCGTAGTCGTCCCGGGCTCGCGCCCCATCAGCAGCGGCAAAGGCAAAGATTGGGGACTGTCGCTCTACGCTCCCGTCATCGTAAAATATCGCGACGCAAAAACGGATTTGCGCGCGCAACTCGAAGACGTATTTCGTTAGGAGCGGCCCCCGGACTTGACTCAAAATTCGCAATCTGCTGCGAAGCCGCTGGATCCCACGGAATACACGGCTCACTTCGCTTTTCGCAATGGCGTGGTCAACTGCGAAAAAGTTCCGTTGCCTGCAGTCGCCGCGCGCGCTGGCACGCCTGTCTACGTCTACAGCAGCGCGAGCATCCTCGACGCCTATCGCCGCTTCGATCGCGCCTTTCGCGGTATCCCGCATTCCGTCTGCTACGCCGTGAAAGCCAATTCCAATCTCTCGGTACTGCGCCTGCTCGCCCGCGCGGGCAGCTGCTTCGATATCGTTTCCGGCGGAGAACTCCATCGCCTGCGCAAAATCGGCGTCCCAGCCCGACGCGTCGTCTTTTCCGGCGTCGGCAAAACGAAAGAAGAAATCCGCGACGCGCTCAAAGTCGGCATTTTGCTCTTCAATGTCGAATCGGAACCGGAACTCGACACGCTAGCAGAGGAAGCCGCGCGTCTCGGCCGCCGCGCCTCCGCCGCGCTCCGCGTGAATCCCGACGTCCAAGCCGGCGGACATCGCCACATCGCCACCGGCCGTCACCACCACAAATTCGGCCTTGATTGGGACGACGCGCAGCGACTTTATCTCGACCGTTCGCGCGCCAAATCTATTTCCTGGCAGGGAATCAGCGTACACATAGGCTCGCAGGTGCTAGGCCTAGCTCCCTATCGCCGCGCCGTCAAGCGCGTCTCGTCTTTCGTGAAATCGCTAGCCGCCGCAGGTGTGAAGCTATCGTATCTGGATATCGGTGGCGGAGTCGGTGTGCGCTACACGAAAGAAAATCCGTTCGACATCAACGACTACGCAAAGGCGATCACCCCGCACGTCCGTCCGTTGGGCTGCCACTTACTGCTCGAACCGGGCCGCGCCATCGTCGGCCCCGCGGGAGTGCTCCTAACCCGCGTCCTCTACATCAAACGCAATCGCGGAAAGTTTTTCGTCGTAGTGGACGCCGCCATGAACGATTTCATCCGCCCCGCGCTCTACGAAGCCATCCACCCCATCACGCAAGTCGCCCGCAACCGAGGCCGCCTCGTGAAGGCCGACATAGTAGGCCCAGTCTGCGAAACCGGCGACTGCTTCCTCCACGATTGGCCCATCGAATTGCCCGAACCAGGCGACAGACTCGCGCTCTGGGGCGCCGGCGCCTACGGCTTCGCGCAATCCTCCAACTACAATTCGCGTCCCCGCGCCGCAGAAGTCCTAGTAACCAAAAACAAATTCCGCACGATCCGCCGCCGCGAATCCGCGAACGATTTATACCGCGGCGAGTAAAGTAACGCCGGCGTCCCGCCGGCTCTTAGCGCTTGCTTTTGTGAATCGCCCCGCAGGGCGATTCACCCTGAGTCCCGACGGTGTCAGGACGAAGGGTAGCAGCGCACTTCAGTACGCCACCGGTCTAAAGGCACAACTCGCCCCTCCCGCGCCGCCGCTGCGTTACTGCAAAATGTTACTCCCCCCGCGCCGCCTCAACCGTCGTCATCGCGTCCGCACCCGGCGTCCCCGCCAATGCCGTAAAAAAATTAATACTCACCGTCGCCAATTCCGACGCCGGAAACCGCGCCGCATATCGCTCATCCGCCTGCAAACCCGCCTCCCGCGCGCACTCCAAAAATATCGGCAGCTCCACCAAATATTGATCCGAAAACCCATGCGTCCCGTCGTAAGCCACCACCGGCGTTTTCGATAAATTTGCAGCAGCCAATTCCGGCGGCAAAGTATGCAGCTCCAATACCAACAACCCGAAGCGCCCCACATAAGGCGCCCACCGCCGCAAATAACGCACTAGGTTCTCTTCCAGTTCGTCCGCCGGAATTTCCTCACCCAAATAAGCGAACGCTCCGCTCGACCGCCCCAGCCGCATCCCCCGCACATAATTCGCCGGCGGCGAATAAGGCCGGTTGTGATCCAAAAATGACCGCACGTGCAAAAGGTCGTGAATATCCAAACCGAGCGCCTCGAGATCGCTGCCCAACTGCGCGGGACGATTGATATCTCCGGGAATTACATGGCACACCGGCAGTTTCGCCCGCCGCAAATTCTGCTTCGCCACCCGCCGCGCCACTTTGTTGAAGTCCGCGCCCACCAAAATCAAGGGGTGCTGATCCAATACGCCCCCGCGCGCCGTCCGCGTCTTCACCACCTCATATAGATGTTGCAAGAAAGTCCCATCGCCGCAGCCCATATCGCAGATCCCCTGCGGCTGCCGCGCAATCGGCCGATTAAAAATCTCGATAATGATCTCATCCACTTTCTTGAAGTAAGTCGAATGCGCCCCGCCGCTCCCCCACACGTTCATCCCGCGATTCACCAGCAGCTCGACGCCATTCTCATCCACCCGCGCGAATCGCGCGTTGCCAAAAAGCAGCGTGCTCAACACGTTGAACATCGGCAAGTACGAAACCGTCACGCCATAAGAAGTTGCAATCTGCGCCGCATACGCTCCGCGCGAAGTCAGTCGCAATACCTCACCTTGCCACGCCACCCAGTCCTGCGTCTCCAGCAAATCAAATAAGAGATTGAGGCTCGCTTGATTTCCCGGCAGCTCGCGCCAATCCACCGGCCCTTGCGCCAATCGCGCCAGCACTCCGCCGCGCGCCAGCGCCACCATCGCCGGCCCAATCAACATTCCGTCGAGATGCCCGCGAATCTGTCCGCGAACCTTATCCCCCAACGCATCGCCACTCAAACCCGAATCGCGGAGCCAGCGTTCTTTCGCTTGCTGCACCAAAGCGCGCAGCGATGGCAACACCGGAAAATCCGTTTTGCCAAAGAGGAAATCTTCCAGGAAGAGCGCCTTCGGTATAAATGAAGTGACTTCGCCGTAAAGCTCCGGCGCCAGCCGCGCCGCAATCATTCCTTCAGCCGTCAACGCGTAGCGCGTTTCCCCGGCGTTCGCGCCGTCGCCGCTCGCTCCGCGCCGCTGCTGCAACCATCCGCAAGACATCAACAAACGCAGCGCCACCCGCAAATATCCGCGATTCGCGTGAGTCGGCTCGGCGATGTCCCCGAGCGTCAGCCAAGAAGAAGGCGCCTCAAACAGCCGAAACACTCCGCGGCCCGCCAAGGCCGTCACCGTCGGTGCCAGCACAATCCCCGCCAGGTGCGTGAAAACTGCCGCGCGAACCGCTGCTTTTTCGTCTTCCAACGCCGCTACCTCAGTTGCTAGCTCGCAGCCAACAAATCCAAACCCAACCGCGAAAATCTATTCGCGCCCCTCGAAAAGATTGCGCCCTTCCACCAAAGCCCGCATCTTGCGATCCACCACGCTCCGTTGCAGCATCCAGAATCCGCAATCCGGATGCACGTAGTGCAGCCGCTCCACGCCAATCGTCTTCGCGATCAATTCAATCCGCGAAGCGATCAATTCCGCCGACTCCACTTCGTTATCCTTAATATCAATCACGCCGATGCCCAACCCAATCGCCGGGTCCAAATCGCCAAAAACCGCCAGCTCTTCATAGCCGCGCCGCGCAAACTCCAAAACCAGATGGTCCGCGTGCAAGGAATTCAGGAAGGGAATTAAATCCCGCCAGAATCCGCGCAGCATCGGCTGCCCGCCATAATTGCCAAAACAAATGTGCACCGCCTTCTCATTCAACACACCATCCAGCACGCGATTGATCGCCTCCGCCGCCCACGGCGCATCCTGCGGAAACCCAACGATGCTCGCCTCATCCAACTGCACCGTGTCCGCTTCGATCAATTCCAGCTGCCGCCGCAATACCTCCGCGATATCCATCGCCAAATCCGCCGTGCTCTTGTAAAAGCAATCCGTCAAGAGCCGCGCCAGCATGTGCGGCCCCGTGCAAGTAAATTTCATCGGCGATTTCGTCAGCGTCCGCGAAAATTCGTAGTCTCGCGGCAGATTCAAAGTCCCCTCGCGAATCCGCTCCACCACCATTCCCGCCGTCAGCAGACGAAACCCCGAAGCCCGGTCCGCGCGAAAACGGTCAAAATCCGAAAGCGAAAAGTTTTTGCGGATCCCTTCCATCTGCGAAACGAAATAATCCACCATCCCGTTCGTCTCCGGGTGGCTGGGATCAAAGCGCATCAGTTCGCCGTCGGAAATCAAATCCAGGCCGGCCAATTCCTGCGTCTTCAATACCGCCATCACCGCATCGCGCAATACCAGCCGCGAAGTATTTCCCACCAGCCACGATGGAACGGGATAACTCCCCACCACAGTCGTCTTGATTCGCGGAGCCACAGGTTCTCCTTCCACCCCCGGGCGGTGCCACCAATTGCAATTTTCCCGATGATACCCGAACCAGCAGCGCCCAGCGCACCCACCGCAAGAAAACGGGCGAACATCGCCCACCAATCTTGCCGCGCGACCCCGCAGATGTATACTGGCCGCGGAAACCGAATCGCAGCACTCGACTCTAGAATTTGCAGAAAAGTAATGAAGCGTGCCATTCCGAGGGCGAATTTAGTCCGAGGAATCTGCTTTTTCTTTTAACGTCGGCGCAAACGAACCGCGCCACCACGAGGTCCACATGCCCATCGTTGACGCAACCAGCAGCCTAGCCGCGGTAATCCACGAATACGGACGCCCCGACATTCACATCGGCGGCGGCGAAGACGAATCCCCCTACGTCCCGTTCAAAGAAAACGTCTTCATCCGCCACCTCGCCTTCGACGTCCGCACGAATTCCTTCGCCAATATTCTCTGGGTGAAAAAAGGCGGCATGCTAGGCCGCCATCGCCACCGCGGTCCCATCTCCGCCTGCACCCTGGAAGGCAGTTGGCGCTACCTCGAATACGATTGGGTCGCCCGCCCCGGCAGCTACGTCCGCGAAAATCCCGGCGTAATCCACACGCTAGTCTCCGACGACCCCAACGGCATGAAAACAATTTTCTTCCTGAACGGTTCACTAGAATTTTACGACGACCACGACGCACTGCTCGAGACGCTAGACGTCTTCTGGTTCATAGATCACTACCGAAGCTACTGCCGTGCCAAAAATTTAAAGATCAATGAAAAGCTCTGGATCTGAAGTCGAACATCGCGCGCAGCGCTCGGCGCAGTAACTCGTACGGGAAAGGGTTGGTAGGGGCGGGTCTCAGACCCGCCCGCCGTTGCTCGCGCCGCGAAGTGGGTCTGGTGCCGTGCCGTAATTCAGCGCGGTTGGTGCGGCATAAGTTAGCCCGGCGCCGAAGCGCAGGGTCTCAGCGGAAAGAAAGACCAGCGCCGTAAGTGCGGCACAAGGTTTCGGCGTGACGCACAGACCGCGCGTCATCACCCACGGAGGCAACTCAAAATGCCCACTCCATATCGCGCCGACCACGTCGGCAGCTTCCTGCGTCCACCCGAACTCCTCGAAGCCCGGAAATCCGCCGCCAACAACGGCGCCCAACTTCACGCCATCGAAGACCGCCAAATCGCCCGCGTCCTCGCCAAACAAAAAGACCTGGGCTTCGAAATTTTCACTGACGGCGAATTCCGCCGCCGCAATTTCATGAGCGACTTCACCGACGCCGTAGCAGGCTTCGACCTGGGCGACGCCGTAAGCCGCACCTGGAAAGCCGGCCAAGCCAAAGACGCGCCAGTAAGCAGCATCACCGGCATCGTCACGCACAAACTCCGCGCCAAAGAACCGCTCACCGGCCGCGAGCTCCCGTTTCTAAAAACTCACAGCCCCGGCGCCATCAAAATGACCCTCCCCAGCGCCACGCAATTTCCAGCCATCTCCTTCAAACGCGGCGTCACCGACAAAGTTTACAAAGATCATTCCGAACTCCTCTGGGACATCGTCGCCATCATGAGAACGGAACTCGCTCGCCTCTCCGCCGAAGGCGTGAAGTACATTCAAATCGACGCCCCGCGCTACAGCTACTTCATGGACCCCAAATGGCGCGATTGGATCCGCACCGAAATGAAAATCGAGCCGGACGCCCTGCTCGACGAATCCATCCGCGCCGATAACGCCTGTTTCGAAGCGGCTCGGCGCCCCGGAGTCACTCTCGCCATGCATCTCTGCCGCGGCAATAATCGCAGCCACTGGTACGCCGAAGGCGGTTACGACACCATCGCCGAAAAACTTTTCAGCACGATGGCGGTAGATCGCTTCCTGCTCGAATACGACGACGAGCGCTCCGGCACTTTCGAGCCCCTGCGCCTGGTCCCGCGCAATAAAACGGTAGTCCTGGGCCTGATCAGCTCGAAAAAAGCCCAGCTGGAAAACGCCGACGACATCGCCCGCCGCATTGACGAAGCCGCGCGCTATTTCCCCAAAGAAAATCTAGCCCTAAGCCCCCAATGCGGCTTCGCCTCCACCATGGAAGGCAATCTCCTAACCGAAGACGAACAATGGGCCAAGCTCCGCCTCGTAGCAGACGTAGCCGGCCGCGTCTGGAGTTGACACACCGTGTATGCGATGGACTATCTGCGTAGCTCGGCGGAAAATCAGTTGGAAGAAAACGTCCACGAGATTAGTAGCACCGGCGTCTCGCCGGCTCTTCGGCCTTTGTTTTTGCATTTGTAGCGGCGCACTTCAGTGCGCCATCGGTGCGGTGGCGGAGTTCGATGGCGGTGCATAGATCATCGCTGTTATACCGAGTCCACCACCAACAGGAGCCAAAATGCTCTCTACTCCCTATATTGACGGCAAGTCCATTGACGTCGCGCCTTCCACCCTGACCGACGTCCTCAATCCCGCCAATCAAAAACCCTTCGCCAAAATTTTCATGGGCCAGGAACAGCACATGCGCGCCGCAATTGACGCCGCGCACGCCGCAAGAACCTCTTGGGGCAATTCTCCTGCCGCTCTCCGCGAAAAAATTCTGCATCGCGCGGCCGACGAACTCGAAGCCGCCACGAATGAAATGGTGGACCTCCTGATCGGCGAAGGAGGCTCCACGTTCGGCAAAGCGCATTTCGAAGTCCCTTTCGCCGCGAACATGCTCCGCTCCATCGCCGGAGAAGCTCGCCGCGTTCAAGGCGACGTCTTTCCCTCCGACGTCCCCGGCCTGCTCTCTTTAGCGATCCGCCGCCCGCTCGGAGTCGTCGCCGGAATTTCGCCCTTCAATTTTCCGGTCGTCCTAGCGCTGAAAAAAGTCGCTTTCGCTCTCGCCACCGGCAATACGTTCGTTCTCAAGCCGTCCGAAGAAACGTCGCTGGTCGGCTTGAAGCTAGCCGAAATTTTCGAACGCGCCGGTCTTCCTCCAGGCGTCCTCAATGTCGTCCCCGGCGACGGCCCCACCCTCGGCCGAGTCCTCTTCGACGATCCTCGCGTGAAATTAATTTCCTTCACCGGCTCCACGGCCGTCGGCCGCCACATCGCCGTCGAGTGCGCCAAAAAAGGGAAGCGCGTAGTCCTCGAAATGGGCGGCAAAAGCCCGCTGATCGTCCTGAAAGATGCCGATGTGGATTACGCCGTGGACACCGCTTGCTTCGGCATTTTCATTCATCAGGGTCAAATCTGCATGGCCGGCTCGCGCATCATCGTCGAAGCGCCCATCTACGAAGCTTTCCTCGAGCGCTTCGCCGCGAAAGCCCGCACCCTGAAAATGGGCGACCCGCGCGACCCGCACACAGTAATCGGCCCTCTGATCCGCGCATCGCAATGTCAAATGATTGACCGCAAAATCAAGGACGCGCTCGCCGCAGGCGCCCGCCTGCTTACTGGTGGCCACTATGAAGGAAATTTCTACGAGCCCACGGTCGTAGCGGACGTCACCCCCGCCATGGCCGCCTTCCGCGACGAGCTTTTCGGCCCGGTAGCCGCCGTCAGCCGCGCCGCCAACGCCGACGAAGCTCTCGCGCTAGCAAATAATTCCAGCTACGGCCTCTCGTCCGCGGTCCTCACCAACGACTTGCAGCTAGCGATGCGTTTCGCACTGGAACTAGAAGCCGGCATGGTCCATCTGAACGGCCCCACAGTGCACGACGAGCCCACAGTCCCATTCGGTGGCGTAAAAGATTCAGGCAGTGGCCGCGAAGGAGGCCGCTGGTCCGTGGAAGAGATGACTGAAGTAAAATGGATAACAATTCAAATGGGCCGCCGTCCCTACCCATTCTGAAACCAAGTCGCGATTCACACCCCGCAATCAAAAAACACAGTCTCGCCGTCCCCCTGCATCACCACATTCCACTCCAAAACTCCCTCACGTCCCGGCACCGCCCGCGCAATCAAAGTCCCGCGCCGCGAAGCCTCCACCAAACCCAAAACAAAGTCCCCCGCATTCCCCGCCTCATCCGGAAAATAAATCCGCGTAACCAATCTCTTCAAAAGCCCCCGCATAAAAACCGAAACCGCCAAATGCGGCGCCTGCATCTTTCCATCAGGTCCCGGCACCACCCCCGGCTTAATAGTAGTAAAAGAAAATCTCCCGCCATCATCCGTAGGCGCGCGTCCATAACCCAAAAATTCCGCCTCAAGAGGCTTATCCTGCAAATCCTCCACATGCGCATATTTCCCATACGAATTCGCCTGCCAAATTTCAATCACCGCATCCGGCACGGGCTCGCCATCGCCATCCACCACGCGCCCTTCGATCGTCACGCGCTCACCGGACACCCCCGGCCCAGCCAAATCCGCTCGATTCATCCGCGTCAACCCGATCGTAAAGAAAGGCCCGACGGTCTGCGATGTAGTAGCCCGCAAAGTCATTTCACTTTTCCATAGGCGTAGCTTCACGCCCGCTCAAAATCACATCAAACCGGTATCCCAAAGCCTGCGCCGGAATCGTAGTTTCCCAATCGAACAAAGAAATCAACTTCTGCCGCGCCGCCTCATCCCCCGTGCAATTAAACACCGGGTCAAACGCCAGCAAAGGATCGCCCGGAAAATACATCTGCGTCACCAAACGCGTAGCGAACGCCGGCCCAAACAACGAAAAATGAATGTGCGCCGGACGCCAGGCATTGTGATGATTGCCCCAAGGATATTCTCCCGGCCGAATCGTCACAAACCGGTAGCGCCCCTCGTCATCCGTCATCGCGTGGCCTTCGCCGGTAAAATTCGGATCGAGTGGCGCGTTATGCTGATCGTTCGCGTGCAAATACCGCCCCGCCGCGTTCGCCTGCCAGATTTCCACCAAGGTGTTTCGCACCGGCCGCCCATCCTCATCCATCACGCGCCCGCTCACAATGATCCGCGCCCCGAGCGCCTCGCCCGACCCTTGCCGCGTCAAATCGCAAGCCCTCACATCCACAAACTCCGGCCCAAACGTCGGCCCGGTAATTTCCGAAAGCGTCTGCGGCAAATAAATCAGCGGCTGCGTCGGCGCGCGTTTCACCGAGGATTTATAAGGCGGATGCAAATGCGGCGGCTGCGTTCCCGGCAGCGGCCGCCGATATGCCATGAAACCAGTCATCGTCTTACTAGCCATGCTCTCGTGTCCTCAATCCCTGCTAAATCCCCGCATCACAAATGACATGCCAGGAAGGGCGGGGCTTCAGCCCCGCCGTGAAGCGCCGAGAAAAGAGGGGCTTTAGCCCCTGAAGCCCGTCTTTGAGTTCCGACCGAATATTCACGACCCGGCTCGCGCCGACGTCTCCAATTATATGCCGCCGCCTCGCAAATCTAAGTCTCCGCCGCCGCCCGCGTCAAGGCCGATTATCGAAACTGCGTGCGCCTATCGCCCAATTCGTGTATCCTGCCCAGCGCTCCAATTTCGCAAAGGGAGATTTCCATGCCTCGCGCCACTTCGCGCTCCATCACAGACGAACCCTCTCGCGCCGCCATCCTGCCGCCCAAGCCTCCCGCGGCTGCCGCGCCGCCTCCGCCCACTCCTTCCGCGCAAATTGACGCGCTCACCGGCGACCCCGATTTCATGACGTCGCTAGCCCGCGGCCTGGCCGTCATTCAAGCCTTCTCGCAAAAAAAACGCCAGCTCACCATTTCGCAAGTCAGCGCCAAAACCGGATTCTCCCGCGCCGCCGTCCGCCGCTGTCTCTACACCCTCGCAAAACTCGGCTTCGCCGGCTCCGATGACAATCGCCACTTCTACCTCCGTCCGCGCGTCCTCGCTCTCGGCCATTCCTACATCTCTTCCATGCCTCTCGCCACCGCCGCGCAGCCAGTCCTCGAACATTTCAGCCGCCTCCTGCACGAATCCTGCTCCATCGCCACTCTGGACGGCCTCGACATCGTCTATGTCGCCCGCGCCAACGTCACGCGCATCATGGCCATTGATCTCGGCGTCGGCAGCCGCCTCCCCGCCTTCTGCACCTCGATGGGCCGTGTCCTCCTCGCGCATCTTCCGCCCGACGAACTCGAATCCTTCCTGGCCCGCATCCAGTTCACGCGCTACACCGAACGCACCATCGTCACTGCCGACAAGCTGCGCCCCGTTCTGCGCCTGGTTCTGCGCAATGGCTACGCAATCGTTGATCAGGAACTCGAACTAGGCCTGCGCTCCATGGCCGTGCCCATCCAGAATCCCAGCGGCAAAGTGGTAGCCGCCTTGAACGTCGGCGCGCACGCGCAGCGTGTCTCCAATCAAGACATGCTCAATAAATTCCTGCCGCACCTGCAAGCCGCGGCGCAAGAACTCTCGATGCTGCTGAGGTAGGGTTTGTAGCGCCGGCGTCTCGCCGGCTCTTTTGCTTGTTGCCACTGCGCTCGCGGTACGCGCTACCAACAAATGGACCACTCCCGACGCTACGAAAACTCTCTAGTCGCCATCCTCTTCCTCACCTGGGGCACGGTCTTCCTCGACCGCATGTCCCAACTCTATCTCGCCCCCTACATCATCCCCGAATTTCACCTCACCCATGAACAAGTAGGCATGCTCGCCTCGGTCCTAGCCATCACCTGGGCCGTCTCCACTCTCCTTTTCGGCGCGCTCTCCGACCGCATCGGCCGCCGCCCCATCCTCATCCCCACCGTCTTCGCATTTTCAGTCTTGTCGTGGCTCTCCGGCATCGCCCACAGCTTCCGTCAACTCCTACTGATCCGCGCGCTCATGGGCCTAGCCGAAGGCCCCTGCTGGTCCATCATGACCGCGCTAATCGAGGAATCCTCCACTCCCACGCGCCGTGGACGCAACATCGGCATCGTAGTCAGCGCCGGCGCGCTAGTCGGCCTGGCGGTAGCTCCGGTGCTAACCACGCAAATCGCCGCCCGCTTCGGCTGGCGCTGGGCGTTTTTCGTAGCCGGCGCTCCGGGAGTTCTAATGGGCCTGCTGATCTGGAAATTCGTAAAGGAACCAAAACACGACGCCACCGACGGCCGGGAACCGGAAACAGAAACGCATCATCGCGTGAAGCTAAAAGATTATTTCTCGATTCTTCGCTACCGCAATATCTGGCTCTGCTGCGCAGGCGCCGCAGGGTTCATCTCCTGGCTCTTCCTCTCGAACGTCTTCGCTCCGCTCTACATCACCGAAGTAGCGCATCAAGCACCAACCACCGCCGGTTTTCTTCTAGGCGCCACAGGCCTGGGCAGTTTCATCCTAGGCTTTCTTCTGCCGTCTCTCTCCGATCGCCTGGGACGCAAACCCGTCCTGCTAGCCATGGCCGCGATGTCGGCATTAGTGCCGCTAGCGCTCCTGATCCCGCCGCTCTACGCCTACCCGTGGCTCCTAGCCGCGATCCTCCTCTGCACCAACGCAGGCCAAGGCATGCCCACTCTAGTAATGGTCCTGATCCCGACAGAAAGCGTCCCGCCGCAATTCGCTGCAACCTCCATCGGCCTCGCAACGCTAGTAGGCGAAATCGTCGGCGCCACCATCGCTCCCACACTAGGCGGCGCCCTGGCAGAAAGTCACGGCCTCGGCATCACTCTGCTAATGGCCGCCGGCGGCACAGGCATCGTCTTCCTATCCGCCCTCTTCCTGAAAGAAACCGCCCACATCAAATCAGGAAATGCGGCCGCGCTTCACCCGTCATAACGCGCCCGATGCCTCTTCCCCCACGCCGACATCAATTCCAAAATTGGTTTCAAGCTCTCGCCATGTCGCGTCAACGAATACTCCACGCGCGGCGGCACCTGCGCATAGACGCGCCGCCGAATGATCTCGTCGCGCTCCAGCTCCCGCAGTTGCTGCGTCAACATTTTCTTCGTCACGCCCGGAATCCGCCGCTGCAATTCGCCGAACCGGTGCACCCGCGCCTGCAGATAAAACAAAATCAAAGGTTTCCATTTCCCGCCGATGATGTCTCCCGTCCGCTTAACGGGACAATCAAACTCGTCCATGAACGCGACCTCCGCAGGTACCAGGTTACAAAAAGGTGCCTACTACCAAAAAAGACACTTTAAACTAGAATTCCCCCGGCTGGCGAAGTTTCAACGCGGCCGCCACGCCAGCCGTCAAAGATTTTGACTTTGTAGCGGCGCACTTTAGTGCGCCATCGGTGTTACGCCCGGAACGATGGCGGTCTAAAGACCGCCGCTACAAGAATTTTGTCGCGAACTTGCACGCCCCAATTCGGAGGAACGAATGCCCACCAAAAAACCCGTAATCATCTACGGCGCCAACGGCTTTTCCGGCCGCCTAGTCGCCGAATTTCTGCGCGAATACAACGTTCCCTTCATCGCCGCCGGCCGCACCCGCTCCAAACTCGAACACGTCATGAGCATGGTCCCCGGCATCGAATCCGCCGATTACGAAGTCGCCGAAGTCGGTGGCTCCGTCGAAGAACTCGCCAAGCTTTTCACCGGCGCGAAAGTCGTCTGCAACATGGCCGGCCCCTTCATCTACAACGGTCCCCGCGTCATCGAAGCCAGCCTCAAAGCCGGATGCCATTACCTCGACATCGGCGGCGAACAAGCCTGGATCCGCACGGTCGCCGAACAATGGAGCGAAAAATTCGCTCGCGAAAATTTGCTGGCCGCGCCCGCCACCGCCTTCATGTCCGTACCCAGCGCGATCGCCGCGCACATTTGCATCGAAGCCACAGACATCGACACTCTCGAAATCTTAACCATGTTCAAAGGCGTCCCCACCTTCGGCTCCACGCAAACAATTTTCGCCGCGATTCAGACCGACGCCTACTACCTCGAACAGAACCAGTACAGGCAATGGCCCCGCGCCACCGCCTACGATGTCGTCGTCCCCGGCCTGATCCAAACGCAACTTGCGTTAACCTGGGGCGGCTTTCCGCACCCCGTCTGGTTCAAAGATCATCCGCAAGTCGCCAATGTCCGCTCGCTAGGCGGTATCCTGAATCGCGAAGTGATGCAGAACGTCCTGGCCACCGAAAAACATTTCGAAGAAAACATCCGCCCGCTGCCAAAAGAAGAGCGCGAAAAAAAGCTAGCCGAAATGGCCAACTCCGTCCAAGCCGGCACGCCGCCGCGCGAAAATCCCCGCGAGCAGCGCACCATTGACGTCGTCGTAGGCCGCGGCACCATCGACTTCGCCCAATGCGTGCTCTTCGGCACCTGCTGCTATCGCCAGACCGGCCTGCTGCAAGCCTACGCGGCCCACAGCCTGATCCACACCCCGCCGCGCAAAACCGGTTTCCAATCAGCCTGCGCAGCCTTCGGCCACCGCGAGCTGCTTAAAGTCCTGGAAAGCCACGGCCTAACGAAAGCAAGAATCGGTTAGCTCTCGACGCTTTGCCCGATGCAAACGTCGTGGCCCGTGGTTCACGGCCAATATCGATTTGCCGTTTGCGCGCATTGAGATATTGGCTGCGATCCAGAACCTGCGATAACTTAGCGCCGTAGGTGCGACACAAGCCTCGGACCAAATGTTCGGCGACTTATTCGACGACAACGGATCATGCAACCATAACCGCCTCTCTGACCCATGCGCGCCATAGACTATTTCGACAAACAATCCGAAATCACCCCCAACCGCATCGCCCTCATTGACGGCGAAAATCGCCACACCTACGCCGACCTCCGCCACGCGAGCCAGAAAATCGCCCGCGCAATGCACGCCGCTGGCCTCCGCGGCGAAGAACCCGTAGCCATCTACTCCACCAACGACGCCCGCGTCCTCTTCTGCATGCTAGGCCTCCTCCGCGCCGGAGGCGTCTGGGTTCCCATCAACTATCGCAACGCCGCCGACGCCAACGTCGAATATCTGAATTACGTCCGCACCAAATGGCTCTTCTACCACAGCACTTTTCGCGACCACGCCAAGGAACTAAAACAACGCGTCCCCACGCTCCGCCACCTGATCTGCATAGACGCGCCCGACAACGAAAATCCCTCACTGGAAGAATTTATGCAACAAGGCAGCGCGACAGACGATCACGACACATCCGACGCCCACGGCAACCCCGATCGCTTGGTAGGCCTGGTCCCGACAGGCGGCACCACTGGCCCAGCGAAAGGCGTCCGTGTAACCACCATCTCCTGGGGCACCATGACCGAAATGGCCTCGCACTACTGGCGCGGCGACACCGACCAACCAGTCTGCCTAAGCGTCGCGCCACTTTCGCACGCCGCAGGAGTCGTCTCCTTCGCCATGTTCACCATCGGCGCCACAAACGTGATCATGCCGGGTTTCGACGCCCTGAAAGTCCTGCAAAGTATCGAACGCTACCGCGTCACGCATTTGTTTCTTCCGCCCACTGCCTTCTACGGCCTGCTCGCTCACCCCGACGTCCGCAAATTCGATTACTCCAGCCTGCGCGTCTTCCTCCTCGCGGCCTCGCCCGTCTCGCCCGACAAACTCAAGCAGGGCATCGAAATTTTTGGCCCCTGCATGTGCCAGTCCTACGGCCAGACAGAAGCACCCATGCTCCTAACGTTCCTCGACCAAAAAACGCTAGCCGCCGCGGCAGCCGGAGATCATCCCGAACGCCTCAAAAGCTGCGGCAAACCCACCAGCGCCGTGCGTCTAGCCATCATTGACGATCACGGCCGCCTCCTTCCTCCCGGAGAAACCGGCGAAATCGTAGCCCGCGGCTCGCTAGTCACCGCCGGCTATTACGAATTACGCGAAGCCACCGCCGAAATTCGCGCGCACGGCTGGCACCACACCGGCGACGTCGGTTACCGCGATGAAGATGGTTTTTTTTATATCGTGGATCGCAAAAAGGACATGATCATCTCCGGCGGCTTCAACGTCTATTCCGCCGAAGTGGAAGCAGCCATCATGGCGCTGCCCCAAGTTCACGAATGTGCAGTAATCGGCGTCCCCGATGCCAAATGGGGCGAAGCAGTAAAAGCCCTGGTAGTCCTGCGCGAGGGCCAATCGTTAACCGAACGCGAAATCCTCGATCACTGCAAAGCAAAACTAGGCGGGTTCAAATCACCAAAATCCGCAACCTTTGTCCAAGAAATCGCCAAAACCCCAGCCGGCAAAATTGATCGCAAGCAACTGCGCAAACCCTACTGGACCAACACAGACCGCGCCGTCCACTAACAGATTCGACAAGGGTCCGTAGGGGCGCTGCTTGTGAATCGCGCCGCAGCGCGATTCATCCTGAGATTCGGCAGTGCCGAATCGAAGGGCTGCGCCCCAAACGCCGCCCGCGTCGCTATCAATCGTGCGCGCAACACGCCGGCGCCGTCGAGGATTCGCCTCACCGCCGCGCCGCACCCCCACCAGCCCGCTTACTCTCCGCAGCACTCTGATTCGCCCGAAAAATCACATAAGCCCGAACAGCCCCCGCATCTCCCCGCGAAATCTCTTTCGCAAACGAAACCATGCCATTCGGCTTCAACATTCCTCCCAACACAATCTGAAACCACTGCTCATTCGTCAAAGTGCTCGAATAACGCAAATCCGGCAAAACCCCGCCGCTAACCGCCACATCCCCATGGCACGTCGAACAATATCGCTGATACACCGCCTCGCCGCGGTGCACGGTAGCCGCATCCGCTGTCGCCCGCGGCGGATTCAAAACCTCAGCCTCCACCTCGGGCAGCGGCGGCAACACACCCTTGCCACCAATCTTGAACACAATCATCCGGCTAACATTCCGCACGCGTCCCGCTTTCAAGGCAATCTCGCCCGCAGCCAAAGGAAACACGCCGCCCCAACCAGCCAAAATCGCCACATACTGTTCGCCGCGAACGGTGTAACTCACCGGCCCGGCAATCGCCCCTGTCTGTATTGGATACGACCAAACCCTCGTGCCCTTATCCGCCAGATACGCTTCAAAATTTCCGCGCGCCGTTCCCTCGAAAATCAAATTGCCCGCCGTCGCCAGCACTCCGCCGTTCCAAGCCTCGGGCCGTTCGACGTCCCACGCCTGTTTCTTCGTCACCGGATCCCAAGCCACCAATCGCCCGGTAACGCCGCCAATAATCGCGCTCTTGATTTTCGGATCCTGAGGCATTCCTGCGGCGGCAAAGTCCACCCCGTTGTCGTACGCCAAGCTTCGCATCTTGAAATCCGCATCCGATTTGTACGGGAATCCCGCATCCTGAATCGGAATGTAAACCAATCCCGTCAACGGACTAAACGCCATTGGCTGCCAACTGTGCGCACCGAGCGGCCCGGGAATCACCATGGCGGGCTTGCCTCCCGAATATCGCGCCGAAGCCAACTCGACCGGCCGCCCCGTTTTCATATCCACGCCGCTAGCCCAAGTAATATGCGTATAAGGCTTCGCGGAAATCAGCTCTCCCGTCGCGCGATCAATCACATAAAAAATTCCATTCTTCGGCGCGTGCAACAGCACTTTCCGCGCGCGCCCGTCAATCGTCAGGTCCGCCAGCACGATGTCCTCGTCCGAATCGTAGTCCCAAGCCTCATCCGGATTTTCCTGGTAATGCCATACGTACTCGCCCGTCTCCGGCCGCAAAGCCACAATCGAACAAGTAAAAAGATTGTCGCCGCCGTGCGGGCTGCGAATTCGCGGATTCCAAGGCCCGCCATTGCCCGTCCCGATGTACAGAAGGTCCAACTCCGGATCGTAGGCCATCGCATTCCACACCGTCCCGCCCCCGCCGTATTTCCACCACGCGCCCGACCACGTCTTCGCCGCCTTCGCCAGCACAGCATTCTCAAATGGTTTCGCCGGATCTCCCGGCACAGTATAAAAACGCCACGCCATCTCACCCGTCTCCGCGTCATAAGCGGAAACGTACCCGCGCACTCCCATCTCCGCTCCGCCGTTCCCGATGATCACCTTGCCCTTCACCACGCGCGGCGCTCCGGTAATCGTGTAGCGGAACCGGCGATCAATCGTCAGCTTCTCCCAAGCCGGGTAACCGGTCGCCGCATTCAGCGCGATCAACCGTCCGTCCAGAGTCCCGAAAAAAACTTTCCCGCCCCACACCGCCACTCCGCGGTTCACCACGTCGCAACAAGCATTCACCGCCCACTCCGGCAGCACCTTCGGATCGTACGACCAGCGCACCGCCCCGGTCGCCGCGTCCAAAGCAAAAACTTTGCTCCACGCTGTCGTAAAATACATCACGCCATCCACAACGATCGGCGTAGCCTCCTGCCCCCGCCGCGTGTCCAGATCGTAGAACCACGCCAATCCCAGTTGGCCGACGTTTGTGTCGTTGACCTGCTTCAACGGACTGAATCGTTGCTCGCTGTAAGTCCGCCCGTACGTCATCCAGTTTCCCGGCTCCTCATCCGTGTGAATGATTCGCGCGCCATCTACAGCCTTCGTGGCGCGCGCCGCGCTTCGCGCCTCATCCGCCGCGCGTGATTCTCGCCGTCCGCAACCGGCCGCAACCGCCGCGCAAATAATCGCCCCGATCCAAATTTTATTTCGCGTCATCGCTCTCTCGAATCACCGATTCGCGGGCACCCCGCGCAGACTCGTATCGCTTTGCGCGCCACAAGTCAACTTCGGCCCGAGCCCTTCGCAGCCGATATTCGCACGTCCGCTCGATTAAAGTCTTGACAAAGTTCCACACCCGCTTTAAACATTCTGCCCATAACGCGTGTGGATGCGGACGATTCAGCCTTCAAATAATCCTCCGCCAAGGGGTGAGCCATGAGCGCACGTTTCGCGCGTCTCGCGGTCCTGGCAGTCGCATTGTTCTTATCCTTCGCCGGATCGGCCTTCGCACAGATCACGGGCGCCCAATTGAGCGGCTCCGTCCGCGACGAAAGCGGCGCCGCCGTCAAGGGCGCTACCCTCACTCTGCAGGAAACTTCCACCGACGCGAAGTACTACGCCACCTCCAACGACTCTGGATTCTATGCCATTCCGAACCTGCCCCCGGGCCGCTACGATCTGACGGTCACGTTTCAAGGCTTCGCCACCCACATACACAAAGGCATCGTCCTCACCGTCGGCCAGACCGCCACGGTGGACGTCGTCCTCAAAGTCGCCACGCAAACCGAGCAAGTCACCGTCACCACGGAAGTTCCCGAGATCGAGCCTACCAAAACCGAAATCAGCCAGGTCATCAACACCCAGCAAATTCAAGACCTGCCCATCAGCGGGCGCCAGTTCACCGATTTCGCCTTGCTAACCGCCGGCGTCGCCACCGGCCGCACCAGCCTGCAATCCACCATCACCGAATTTGAAACCACGCGCATTTCCTTCGCCGGCATGCGCGACCTCAGCAATATGGTGACCGTGGATGGTGCGGACAACATCAACACGGCCACCGGCTCGCAGCGCTCCACTCCGCCGCAAGAATCCGTCCAGGAATTTCGCGTAGTGAATAACGCGTTCGGCGCCGAATACGGCCGCGCCCTCGGCGGTATCGTCAATATCGTAACCAAGTCCGGCACCAACGATTTTCACGGTTCAATCTACGACTACCTGCAGAACAACGCCACTGACGCGCGCTCCCTCCTCCAGCCTGCTCCCGACGCGTATGTCTTGCGCCAGAATCAGTTCGGCGCTGCGGCCGGCGGCCCCATCGAGAAGGACAAAATATTTTTCTTCACCAATTACGAAGGCCAGCGCCGCGGTGAATCCCCCACCTATCCCGGCGTGTTCTACCAAAATCTCGATCTCATCAATGCTTCCAAAGAAGCTCTGGGCATCGCGCCCGAGAACCTGAACATCCTCAAGACCAAGAACAACGATTACGGCATCGCCAAAATTGATTACCAGTTGAACGCCAACAACCACCTCAGCGTCCGCTACAACGTCGAAGACGGCCGTGACATGAATCAACTCGTCGGCAGCACTCTCGACGGCGGCGGCATCGGCGCTCCCAGCAGCGGACACAATCTTTTCCTGCGCGATCAGTCCTTGGTCGGCGATTTGGCCACCACAGTGAAGCCCGACCTCGTGAACAGCTTCCTCGTGCAATACGCCCGCCGCCATTACAATTTCCCCGGCGTCACCGGCCAGCCCAACCTGGACATCCCCAACACGCTGCTCTTCGGCCACAACTTCGGCGTTCTCGACGCCATCTACGAGAGCCGCGTCCAAGCTACCGACTCTCTCGCTTGGGTGAAGGGAAACCACGTCGCGAAATTCGGCGCCGATTTCAACTACATCAACAATTTCGTCATCTGGCCCGGCTTCACTCCCATGCGCATCGTCCTCCCAGGCCTGAACTGCCTAGTGGACTTCGCCAACTATGTGAATACCACGGCGGCTATTCCCTCCAATCCCGCCGATGGCCCCTGCCCGGTGGCCGCGCCTCCGTACTTTCCTCCGACTCCTGGGCCCAATCCTTACGACCCTCTGAACGGCAGCCCCATCGTCTTCTGGGGCGCCCCGGTAGGGACCATTCCGAATCCTCCGAGCGGCCAATTGCCCACTCCTCCGCCGATCCCGACCAACTGGCAAAACGCCTACTTGCCCAGCGAAGCCGTGAATTTCTCCGAAACCCTGAATCACTCCTACTACGGCTTCTACGCCCAGGATCAATGGCGCCTCAAGCCCACCCTGACCCTCAACTACGGCTTGCGCTACGATTTCGAAACCGGCCTCTCGAAACAGATCAACCCGCACTACAACGGTGTGCAGCCTCGCGTGGGACTCGCCTGGTCGCCAGACAGCAAGACCGTCGTGCGCGCCGGTTTCGGCATCTTCGACGACCGCTATAACCTCTCGTTCCTGTTTATCACTCAGCCGCAGCGCCCCGTGATCATCCCCGGCGAAACACTGCCGGGAATTCGCGCCGGCGCCAACACCGCCACCTGGGTTTTGAACCAGCTCACGCCTGGCCCTGTCGGGCTGCCCGCGGATGCCGCCAAGACGCTCGTTCTCACCGGCCAAGTTCCGGACCAATTCATCACCGGCGATTGCCCGCCGTCGTGCACGGCCGGCGCCGGCATGGTCCAGCACAACAGCAAAATCCCTTACTCCGAGCAAGCCAACCTCGAGATTGACCGCCAGCTCACCAACGGCCTCACCGTCAGCGCCGGCTACCTCTGGGTCTCCGCGCATCATTTGGTCCGCGCCGAAAATCTCAACGTCTGCCCGCCCTTTGGCGCAGCCCCCGGCACCACGGTGCCAGAAGTCAGCCCCGGAACGCCCGGCTGCGGTACTCCGTCCAATCCCGCTCCGGAAGCTCCTCCCTCGGCTTGGCCCACGGGCAAGGCATTTTTCTACAACGGGGTGAATCCCAGCGGAACGCCCGCTTATCCCAACGCCGGTCTGCTCTACTACACGGACAACACTGGCAACTCCAATTACAACGGCCTCACTCTGCAGCTGACTGAAAGGTTCCAAAAAATTTTCACCCTCAACGCCAATTACACTTGGTCGCACACTTTTGACGACGGCACTTTCACCACCTTCGTCAGCACGCCCCAGGATCTCTACGATCGCAAACTCGAGTACGCCAATTCCAACCAGGATGTTCGCCAGCGTTTCGTCGCGAACTTCAGCATTGAAGGCCCCAAGGACAGCTTCCTGCGCAACTTCACCTTCAGCAACATCGTGACGTTGCAGACCCCGCGTCCCTTCACCCTGTTCGTCGGCTTCGACGCCAATGGCGACACCAACCCTGTAACCGACCGCGTCGGTCTCTCGCCGCGCAATAGTTATTACGGTGACGATCTATATTCCTGGGATCTGCGCGTCGCTCGCTATTTCCAGTTCCGCGAGCGTATGCGCCTCGACTTGATGGTGGACGCCTTCAACGCGCTCAATCGCCCCAACGTGGATGAAGTCACATCGGTCTACGGCGCGGCCGTTTTCTGCGGCGCCACTCCCAAGCGTTACAACGACGCTGCCACCATCGCCGCCCAAGACGCCGCCAACGCCTTTGACACCGGCACCGGTCCACCGACGTGCCCGCTCACGGGTTTGGGGCCCGTCCCGGCGCCTCCGGTGCCGAATAATCTCTTCGGCGCCCCCAGAACCATGCTGAATCCGCGCCAGTTCCAATTCGCAGCCAAGTTCTCGTTCTAACGGTTTCTGTCAGGGCACGGCTTTACGATTTGCTGAATAACCGGATAGCTGTCATCCCGAGCGCAGCGAGGGACCTGCTTTTCGTCATGTCATGGCTTCAGTCGTAAACGTAAGAGCCGCGTAAGCAGAGCGGCCCCACTGTCGCGGAAAGGCGGGAGGGCGGGGCTTCAGCCCCGCCGCACGCAGCCCCATTTCGTAGGGGCTTTAGTCCCTGAAGCTAGGATTTATACTCTTGCTACTGGCTGCTCCAACGCCTCGGTTTTGCGTTTCTTGGATGAAGCGTCCGGCATTTCCTCAGGAGAACTTGTTTGTCCACTTTCGTTCGGGTCCATGGCTCCTGGCATGACGGTTCAGCCTGGGACGCCACCATTCGCCAACTCGATAGCGAAGGCCATCGCGCTTTCGCTCCCACCATCGCCGGCCGTGGGAAAGGCGTCCCGAAACTCGTCAGCCACGCCCAATCCACCCAATCCATCGTTGACTACATCGCCGCCAACTCTCTCACCGACTTTGTCCTCGTCGGCCACAGCTTCGGCGGCACCATCATTTCCAAAGTCGCCGAAGCCATCCCGGAAAAAATCAGGCGCCTGGTTTTCCTGAACGGCTTCGTACTGAAAGATGGAAACTGCCTCATGGACGAGGTCCCCCCGCACTACGTCGCGCTCTTCACTCAGTTGTCCAGGGAATCCGCCGACCACACCGTCATGATCCCGCTTCCCATCTGGCGCGAAGCCTTCGTCAACGACGCCGACCTCGAGCTCGCGAATTGGACCTATGCGCAATTGTCGCCCGAGCCTTTCCAGCCCTCGCTCGATAAGCTCGATCTGAAAACGTTCTACAGCCTCGACATTCCGAAAAGTTATATCAATTGCACCGAAGACACCGCCCTGCCGATGGGCGAATTTGGCTGGCACCCGCGCATGTCCGGCAGGCTGGGCCTGTATCGCCTGGTGCAAATGCCCGGCAGCCATGAAGTAATTTTCACGAACCCGATCGGCCTCGCAAAAAAGATTATTGAAGCCGGACGCGACTGAGGGAGTGGTATACAGTTCGGAGCAGTTCCAGGAAACCTGCAATCGCAGGCCGCGTGAGGCCATCTTGTGGACCGTGGACATTGACGTGGGCGGCACCCTGACCGACGCCCTCTTCACCGAACACGAAAAATCGTTCTGCGTGAAAGTGGACACCACTCCCCACGACCTAACCGTCTGCCTGTTCGACAGCCTCGCGCAAGCCGCAGGCAAACTCGGCTTTCCCGGCTCCACCGAATTCCTCGAACACGTCGAGCTAATCCGCTGGTCCACCACCATCACCTCCAACGTCTTGGCCGAATCGCGCGGTCCCCGCGTAGGCCTGCTAGTCACCAAAGGCCATGAAAAAAATCTCTATGCCGCGAATTCCCATGACGGTGTCTTGAATCACCTCGTCGCCGCGCAAGACGTGATCGGCGTAAATCACTCCTCCGACGACACCGACATCATGAACGCCGCGCGCAAACTCCTCGAAAGCGGAGTCCGCCGCATCTGCGTCAGCCTGCAAGGCGCGCATCAGGATCCCCGCCGCGAAATCGCCATCAAACGCATCATTGACCAGCAATATCCAGATCATTTCCTCGGCTCCGTCCCAGTCCTAGCCGGCAGCGACATCTCCAAATCCTCCGACGATGCCACGCGCACCTACTCGGCGCTAATCAACACCTACACCCACGGCGCTCTCGCCGCCACGCTCTTCAAAGCCGAAGACGAACTCCGCGAAACTTCCGGCTTCACCGGCACGTTCCTGGTCAGCCACATCAATGGCGGCGTAGCCGGCGTCGCCAAAACCAAAGCCATTGACACCATTGAGTCCGGCCCCATCCTAGGCATTCACGCCAGCGCCTACCTAGCAAAAGCCTACGGCCTCGACAATGTCGCAGCCATGGACATCGGCGGCACGACCGCAAAAATCAGCATCCTCCGCAACGGCGAACCGGTATATCGCAAGCCATCAGACTTCTTCGGCATCCCCGTCGCCGTCTCGCTCCCCGACCTTCGTTCGATCGCCCTCGGCGGCGGCAGCGTAGTCAAACCGCTCCCCGGCTCTCATCCCGCCGCCGTGCAACTAGGCCCCGAAAGCATGGGCTCCTATCCCGGTCCCGCGTGTTACGGTCTCGGCGGCGATCAGCCCACGCTCACAGACGCCTTCGTCACCGCCGGCCTGATCAATCCCGATTATTTTCTCGGCGGCACCAAAACAATTGACCTCGACCTAGCTCGCAAAGCCATCAGCGATTGCGTTGCCGCGCCTTCGCAGGTATCCACAGAGGAAGCCTGCCGCATCATCATCACCCGCGCCTTCGAATCGGTAGCAGCGCTGATCGCCGCAGCCGGAAAAGAATTGCGCCAAGACCTCTCGAAGTCCGTCCTCTTCGCCTACGGCGGTAACGGCAGCCTCTTCGCCTGCGGCGTAGCCGAAATCGCAGGCCTCAACCGCGTCCAACTTTTCTCGCTCGGCCCGGTCTTCAGCGCCTTCGGCTCCTCTGTCTCAGACATCCTCCACGTCTACGAAAGCTCTTTAGCCGGCGTCCCCATCTCCGCCGCAGGCGTAGTCGGCATCCGCCAAATTATCGAAGAGCTGAAAGCCGAAGGCGTGAAAGACCTAAAGGGCGAAGGCATCAAACCAGACAACATAAAGTACGCCGTGGAAATCGAAGTTTCAGAAAAGGAAGGCCCATCATTTGCCGTCACGTGCTCCGAAGAATCTTTCAGTAACGAAAGATCGCTGCAAGCCGCACTCGCTGGCGCCGCCCAGCTGTCGGGGATCAACCAGGGCGCGGATTTCTCGCTCGATTTGCTCCGCGTCTCCGTGAAAAAGACGATGCCCAAACCAAAGTTGATCGAGCACCCGCTGCAATCAAAAGATTCCGCCCACGCCTGGAAGGGAACTCGCAAAATCCTCTGGGGCAGCAAATCCGGCGAAGCCAAAATTTACGACTGGGACCAACTCCAACCAGGCAATCACCTAGAAGGCCCAGCCATCCTGGAAGACGCCAACACAACGTATTTCGTCCCAGAAAACTGGACCCTACAAATGGATCGCTACGGCAACGCTGCACTAACGAGCCAAACCAAAAAGTCATGACCAAGCTGAACGAAGAAATTGGGACCGTAGGGGCGCTGCTTGCTGCGCCCCAGCTTGCCACGATCTCAAATTTACGATCCCTAAGAGGCGCTAGGCCCAAAGTGCTCGCGGTCTTTGACTTTTGCGGCTGCGGGACTGCGGCAAAGGACAGCTGCGTTGCAGGCGTAGGGGCACGGCATGCCGTGCCCGCCATTCCAACGCCACCGACGCATCCGTTGTACACAGGACACTAAAATGCCGACCCAACACCACGACCGCCTCCGCATCACCGAATACCTCGACCTCGACCTAGCCACCGACCAATGGCTCTGCAACCGCTGCAACCACCCGCTAGGCCCGGCCAAGGAAAATTACAAAAAAGGCTGCCTGGTCCACGACCGCGACCCCCGCGAAATCCATCCTCCCCTAGTCACCGGCGCGTTCAATTTCTCCCCCGACCCGCTCTGGGTCCGCATCGTAGAATTTTATTGCCCCGGTTGCGGCACCCAAATCGAAACCGAATACCTCCCGCCCGGCCATCCCGTAACCCATGACATCGAAATTGACGTGGACCGCCTGAAAGAACGCCTGCGCCAGGGCGAGTTCGTAATCCGCGATCAGCGTCTCGAGGCCACCGAATGAATTCCATAGATATAGACGTCGGCGGCACCTTCACCGACCTCGTTCTCAACTTCAACGGGAAATCGCTGATACGCAAATCTCCCACCACGCCCTACGATCTCTCCGTCTGCTTCACGCGCGTGATCGAAGAAGGCGCCGGCGCGCTCGGCCTCAAAATCGACGAACTGCTCCCCGCCATTGACATGATCCGCTACTCCACCACCATCGCCCTCAATCGCCTCATCGAAAAAAAAGGCCCCCGCCTCGGCCTCATCACCACCGAAGGCCATGAAGATGTCGTCCTCATCGGCCGCGGCGCGCAATGGATTGACGGCACTCGCGTAGCCGAACGCCGCAATCTCTCCGTGCAGCGCAAACCCGATCCCCTGATTCCGCGCGATATGATCGTCGGCGTAAAAGAACGCGTTGACTCCCGCGGCAAAATCATTCGCCCGCTCGATGAAAACGACGTCCGCGAAAAAGTCCGCTATCTCACCAGCCGCGGCGCCCGCGGCTTCGTAGTCGCGCTGCTCTGGGGCTTCCTGAATCCCGCGAACGAGCGCCGCGTGAAGGAAATCATCCGCGATGAGTACAAGGAATTTCACATCGGATACTTACCGGTAGTTCTCGCCGGTCAAGTCGTCGGAAAGCTCGGCGAATACGAAAGAACTCTCGCCGCCATCCTCGACGCCTATCTCCAGCGCTCCATGCAAATCGAACTTTCCGCCATGTGGGACAAGCTCCGTGAAAAGGGCTACTCCAAGCCGCTGCTGATGATTCAAAGCTCCGGCGGCATAGCCGAAGTTTTCCGCACTGCCGCCAGCCGCACCTTCAATAGCGGTCCCGTCTCCGGCCTCATGGGCGCGCATCACGTCGCCAAATCTCTCGGCTATCAAAACGTCGTCATGACGGACATGGGCGGCACCAGCTTCGATGTTGGCCTCGTCGTGAAAGACAGCGTCCGCAGCTACGATTTCCGCCCCATCATTGACCGCTGGATGGTCGGCATCACCATGATCAAGACGCTTTCCATCGGCGCGGGCGGCGGCTCCATCGCCTACATCAATAAACTCCTCGAAAACCGTGTCCAAGTCGGCCCGCGCAGCGCCGGCTCCATCCCCGGTCCCGCCTGCTTCAATCTCGGCGGCACCGAACCCACCGTCACAGACGCGGACGTCGTCCTCGGCTACCTCAACCCGCAATTCTATTTCGGCGGCAAAATGCGCCTCGATAAGAATCGCGCCATCCAATCCGTGCGCGAAAAAATTGCCAAGCCTCTCGGCATCGGCGTCGAAGAAGCCGCCGTCATCATCCGCAAAATCGTCAACGGCAACATGGCTTCCGCGATCATGAAAGAAGTCCACCTCCGCGGTCACAGCCCCGAGGAATTCATCCTCTTCGTCGGCGGCGGCGCCGGGCCCACCCACGCCGAAGGTTTCAAAGCCGACATCCCCAAAGCCGTCACCTTCGCCTTCTCGCCCGTCTTCTGCGCCTTCGGCTCCTCGACGATGGACATCATGCACGTCTACGAGGCCTCCAAAAAGCTCACCCTGATGGAGCCGCGCACCCAGCAACTCTCGAACGAATTTGCCACCTTCAACGAAACCGTCGCGCAACTCGTCGAACAAGCCCGCCGCGATCTAACCGGCGACGGCCTGAATCTAGCCGAAGCCTCCTTCGTGCTGGAACTCGACATGCTCTACGGCGGCCAATTCCACGTAAAGCGAACTCTCTCGCCGTTGCTGGCAATCCACAACCAGCAAGACGTCCGCGCCATCTGCGACGCCTTCAACAAAGAATTCAGCGAAGCCTTCAGCCCCTTCGTAGTAAATCCCGAAGGCGGCATCTTCATAGAAAGCTTCATCCTGAAAGCAATCGTCCCCACAAAAAAAGTAGAGCTGCCAAGGCTAGCGCTCGAAGGCCACGACCCCGGCGCCGCCCGCAAAGGCGAGCGCCCCGTCTACTGGCCCACACAAAAAGATTTCAGCGACACGCAAATCTATTCCTACGAATCGCTGCGTCCCGGCAACATAGTCGAAGGCCCGGCAGTAGTTGAGGGCGAATACACCACGCTAGTAGTGCCGCCCACAATGCATTTCACAATTGACGACCGCGGCCTCGGCATCCTGGAAAATAACTAGGCCAAAAAAGAGGAGAATCATGCCCATCCCAACTCTCGCCGAAAAATTAGCCTGGCTAAAACCCAACCCCGCCACGCCCTACGAAAAAGACTGCGCCGCCAAAGTCCCCCAAGGCGATTACGAAATCGGCGTCCAGATCACCAACGACATCCTCGACGAAGCCATGGAAGTCTTCATACGCTCCTCGCGCAGTTATTTCGGCGTTTCCGGCGATTCCATGGTCGCGCTCTTCACCGCCGGCGGCGATCTCATCAACGCCTCCTGCGGCACCTACCTCCACGCCATCATTCAACCCATCGTCATCAAATTCATCCTGAAATATTACGAAAAAAATCCCGGCATTCGCGATGGAGACATCTGGTACACCAACGACGCTCTCTACGGCGGCATCCACAACCCCGATCAAGTCGCGCTAATGCCAGTGTTCCACAAAGGCCAACTGCTGGCCTGGGCCTCTGCCGCGCTGCACACCACCGAAACCGGAGCCATCGAGCCCGGCGGCATGCCCGTCAGCGCCAAATCCCGCTTCGAAGAGGGCCTCAATCTCCCGCCCATCAAAATCGGCGAAAATTTCGAAATCCGCAACGACTTCCTCGAGTTCTACTCCGTCTACGGCCTGCGCGCCCCCGCCATGTTCATCTCCGACCTCCGCGCCCGCTGCACCACCGCCGACCGCGTGCGCGTCCGCGTCCTCGAATTAGTCGAAAAACGCGGCGCCGATTTCGTAGTCGGCCTCATGCGCAAAATGTGCGAAACCGCCGAAGCCGGCGCCCTGAAAAAAATCAAAGCCCTCCCCGACGGCAAATTCCGCGCCGTAGTTTTCAACGACGCCATCGGCTGGACTCCCGCCCTCGTCCGCGCCTGCTTCCTCACCCTCACCAAGTCCGGCTCCCGCATCACTTTCAATTTCGAAGGCACCTCGCCTGAAAATCCCTCCTCCTACAATGTCCATCCGCAAGCCGTGGTCGGCCACATCGCCAATTTCATGTACGAATACATCTTCCACGACCTGCCCATCTCCAGCTCCACCTTCGCGCCCATAGATTTCGAATTTCCCGAAGGCATCATTCTCAACCCCGATAAAATGGCCGCCACCAGTTGCTGCGTCTTCATCGGCATGCAATGCCGCAACGCCACGCACAACGCCTTCTCCAAAATGATGTTCTCCAGCGCCGCCCTCTGGAAACAAGTCACCGCCGCCCCCGGCAGCCAGCACACCTCGCAAATCTGCGCCGGCCACTCGCAATGGAATCTAGCCGTCTCAGACGTCCTCTCGTTCTCGCTCAACACCCAAGGCCAGGGGGCCCGCTCCTCCCAAGACGGCATGGACGCTTACGGTTTCGCCTGGTGCGCCTTCGGCCGCGCCCCCGATTCCGAACAAGTCGAAAGCGAACTTCCCGTCACCGTCACCCTCTCCCAACACTGGAAAGATTCCAGCGGGCCCGGCCTGCACCGCGGCGGATCCGGCGGCGTCCAGCACTGGATGATCCACAAAGTTCCCGAACTCGTTTCCATGTGCATGGGCAACGGCAGTAAAGTTCCCCTGGGCCAGCCCCTTTTCGGTGGCTACGCCTCTTCGCCCATCCCCGGCATCAGCATTCGCAAAGCGGATCTGCTCAAACAAATGGCCGACGCCAACCCCGCGCTAACCATGGATTTCCGCACCATCCTCGAAGACCACACCATCCAGGGAAATTGGACGATGGAATTGATAGCCCGCACGCCCAAAGTTTATGACGAGGGCGATCTGCTCTTCGGCTTCAGCGGTGGCGGCCCCGGATACGGCGACCCGCTGGAACGCGAGCCCGCCGAAATCCTCGAAGACCTGAAAAAGAAAATCATCTCCGACTGGACCGCACAAAACATCTACCGCATAGCCTATGACCCCACCCGCCGCAAGCTGGATGCGGAAAAAACGAAGCAGCTAAGAGACGAAGAACGCCAAGCCAGGAAAGCCCGCGGAAAACCGTTCGACGAATTCCAAAAAGAGTGGACCAAAAAGTCCCCACCCAAAGAAATCCTGCAATACTACGGCACTTGGCCAGACGCCAAATCCACAGGCCCAATCTTCCGGCCATGAACCAACGCCGCAACAGCCGCCGTCGCCACACCAAAACGCCAGCAAGCCGTCAACAAGGGTCCGTAGGGGCGCTGCTTGTGAATCGCGCTGCAGCGCGATTCATCCTGAGATTCGGCGGTGCCGAATCGAAGGGCCGCGCCCCAGCTTGCCACGCTCTCAAATATTCGGCGCCCATTTGTCTTTCTTTGGCGTATGCGTCCATTTAATCGCTGAGGGACTCGCTTTTCAAAATTCACGCCCAACGCGCCAACCCATGAACCCCACGCCCCGCCAAACTCTAAAAGACCTCCTGCAAGGCACGCCGCCACGCCATCCTCTCTTCCTCCCGATCCTCTTCAACTTAGGCGCAAAAATCGAAAACACTCCACTCCCCGCCTATCTAACCAACCCCACAAAAATCTCGAGCGCCCAACGCCAAATCCGCGCCCGCGTCCGCTCCGACGGCGTAGCCTGTTATTTCGACCCCAACCTCGAAGCCGAAGCCCTCGGCGCCACTCTGGAATGGTCGGAAGATAATCAATCCGCCGCGGCCCACTGGCCGCAAAATCTCCGCTCGCCAGAAGAAGCAGCCAAACACCCCCGCGTCACCGCAGCCGCAGAAGTAATCCACCGCCTGAAATCCCTACTCCGCGACGAACCTCTCCTGCTAGCCGGAGTCTCCGGCCCATTCACCCTGGCGGCCCGCCTGACGCAACAATCCGGCAGGGAATCAATCAGCAGCGACAATCTCCAAGACTCCGCCGTGGAACTAGCCGCCGCCACAATCACCCAAATAGCCATCAAGCTGGTAGAAGCTGGCGCCGACGTGATCTTCATCCGCGAAGACCTCCTGCCTGCGCTAACGCCACAAACCGCCGAAACCTGGGCCTCGACGCTAGCCCCCGCAATCAATATCATCCGCTTCTACCAAGCCCTCCCAGTCCTGCAAATCACAAACCCACAAGCCTTCGCCCAAAATAGCGCCGCAATCCTTCAACAAAGCTGGGACTGCACTCTCTGCCCAACTCTCCCAGCGTCCGAAGCCACCACATTCCAGTCCGCGGCAGCGCAAAGCTCCGCGCCAATAGGCATCGCCCTACCATCCGCAGCATTCCAATCGGACGAACCCGCCGCAGAAACCTTCCGCCAATCGCTTCATACTATAATTAATGACGTGCACCCGGCCCTGATCACCACGGCCGAAGACGTCCCGGCCTCAACAGACGTCAAGCAACTCTCCAAACTCTGGGAGGAAATCCATCGCTAGCAAGGCTCGATGGTCGCAACCAAAACCGTGCACGAAATGAAATGACTCATCAACTCCAAACCACCAACCGCGTCCGCCCCGTTCGCCTCCGCACCACCGGCGCCACACTCGAACGACGCCCCGACGGCACGCTCTACGTCCGCCCAGAAGAAGCATTAGGTGCCTACCCAAATGTCCTGACCGATCGCCTAACCCACTGGGCCAAAACCACGCCGCAAAAAATCTGCATAGCTCAACGCCAACCCAACGGCGAATGGCGCACAAAAACCTACGCGCAAGTCGAAAACGCCGTTCACCTCATCGCCCAGGCACTCCTCGATCGCAATCTCACAAAAGAAAATCCCGTAGCCATCCTCTCCGAAAACGATATCGAACATTTCCTCCTGATGCTCGCAGGCCAGCACGCAGGCATCCCCACGGCCCACCTCTCACCAGTCTATTCCCTGGTCTCCCGCGATTTCGGCAAACTCCGCCACACGATGAACCTGCTAACGTCCGGCCTGGTCTTCGTTTCCGACGGCGAACGCTACAATCGCGCCATCGAATCCGTAGTCAACCCACAAACCGAGCTGGTCGTCACAAAAAATCCACCGCCCAACAGAAAATCCACGGCGTTCTCCGATCTAGCCGCCACAAAACCCACCGCCGCTGTCGCCGAAGCCCACAAAAAAATCCAACCCGACGACGTAGCCAAAATCCTCTTCACCTCCGGCAGCACCGGCATGCCCAAAGGCGTAATCAACACCCACCGCATGCTCTGCTGCAATCAACAAATGATCGCGCAAGTCTTCGGCTTCCTGCAGGACGAGCCTCCCACCCTAGTTGACTGGCTCCCCTGGAATCACACCTTCGGCGGCAACCACAACACCGGCATCGCGCTGTACAATGGCGGCAGCTTCTACATTGACGACGGCAAGCCCGGCCCCAACTTCATCGCCGAAACCATCCGCAACCTCCGCGAAATTTCCCCCACGGTTTATTTCAACGTCCCCAAAGGTTACGAAGATCTGCTCCCCGCCCTCCGCGCCGAGCCCCAGCTCCGCGAAAATTTCTTCCGCCATCTTCGTCTCCTGTTCTACGCCGGAGCCGGCCTCTCGCAACCGGTGTGGGACGCCTATCGCTCCCTCGCTCTCGAAACCTGCGGCGAACGCATCATCATGGTCACCGGCCTCGGTTCCACGGAAACCGCGCCCATGGCCATCCAGACCACCTGGGAAACCGATCGCGCGGGCGTAATCGGCATCCCCATTCCCGGCGTCGAAGCCAAACTTGTCCCGCAAGGTAGTAAACTAGAAGTTCGCGTCCGCGGCCCGAATATCACGCCCGGCTACTGGCGCCAACCGGAGCTGACAGAGAAAGTTTTCGATGACGAGGGTTTCTACAGCTTCGGCGACGCCCTGCGCTTCGTGGATCCGCGCGACGTTAATAAAGGATTCCTCTTCGATGGCCGTTTCTCGGAAGATTTCAAACTCGCCAGCGGCACCTGGGTCAGCGTCGGCCCACTGCGTTCGCGCATTCTCGCCGATTTCGCGCCATACGTTCGCGATGCCGTCATCACCGGCCACGACCGCGACGAGGTCGGCATGATCATCTTCGCCGATGCCGACTCCTGCCGCGGCCTCTGCGCGCCAAGCACCGAAAATGACGGGCCAGCAGCCGCATCCGAAGTCCTGCGTCACTCGGCCGTCCGCGCGCATTTCCAATCGCTGCTCGAAAAATCCGCAGCTAGCATCACCGGCAGCTCCAATCGCGTCGTGCGCGCCATCCTGGCCGAAGAGCCGCCCTCTCTCGACGCCGGAGAAATCACAGACAAAGGCTCGCTCAATCAGCGCGCGGTCCTCGATCGCCGCGCCGCAATCGTTGAAGAGCTCTACGCGCCGGAACCATCTCCGCGCATTTTCAAAATCAAGGAGAAGTAACAAATGTCCACCACCACATCAGGCGGTTTTTTCATCCGATACGACGACATCTGGCTCCTCGACGGCGTCCGCACTCCCTTCGCCGATTACAATGGCGTCCTCGGCCTCGTCTCTCCCATTGACCTCGGCATCAAAGCCGCGCGCGCCGTTTTCGAGCGCTCCAAAATCTCGCCCACCGATGTTGACTCCACCATCGCCGGCAGCGTCGCCCAAGCCAGCTTCGACGCCTACATGCTCCCGCGCCACATCGGCCTCTACTCCGGCGTCCCCGCCGATCGCCCCGCGCATCTCGTCCAACGCGTCTGCGGCACCGGCATGGAAGCCATCAGCCAGGCCGCCGATGCCATCACCCTGAAAAAAATAAATCTAGCCCTCTGTGTCGGCGCCGAATCCATGAGCCGCAATCCAATAGCAGCTTTCACCCATCGCAGCGGCTTCCGCATGGGCCAGGTCGAATTCAAAGATTTCCTCTGGGAAGCGCTACTCGATCCCGCGCCGGGCCTGACCATGGGCGACACCGCCGAAAACGTAGCGCGCCAGAACAAAATCACGCGCGAAGAAGTAGACCGCTTCGCCGAACTAAGCTTCAATCGCGCTCTGGCCGCGCAAAAAGCCTGCTTCCTCTCCGGCGAAATTGTTCCGGTCGTCACCGAGAAATTCGAGCTGCAAGGCTACAAATCGCGCGGCATCGAAATCCCCAAAAAAATCGAAAGCCTCGCCACCGACACGCACGTCCGCCCCTCGCCCTACGAAGTCCTGGCCAAAATCCGCCCCGCATTCGGCGGAGTGCAAACCGGCGGCAACAGTTCCGCCATCGTAGACGGCGCCGCCGCCGCGCTAGTCGGCTCGGGCGCCTACGCAAAATCCCGCGGCGTCCAACCTCTCGCCCGCGTAGTCGCAGCCGCGACGGTTGGCGTGCCTCCAGAAATCATGGCCATCGCCCCCGCTCCCGCCATCCGCAAACTTCTCGATGGCGTAGGCCTCACCCTCGATCAAATTGATCGCTTCGAAATCAACGAAGCCTTCGGCGCGCAAATAATCGGCGTCGAACGCGAACTCGGCCTCGACCGCGCGAAACTCAACGTCAACGGCGGCGCCATCGCCATCGGCCATCCGCTAGCAGCCACCGGCGTCCGCCTCTCCGTAACAGTCTCCCGCGAACTCCGCCGCTCCAATCTAAAATACGGCATCGCCAGCGCCTGCATAGGCGGCGGCCAAGGCATAGCGCTCTTGCTAGAAAATCCGCGCTAGCCATCGTGCACGGCATCAACCCAAACCGAGATGTCATCCCGAGCGCAGCGAGGGATCTGCTTTTAGCGTCAGAGCAACGCCAGCTCCTCGCATGGTAAAGGTTTCTCTGCGTCCTCTGCGTCTCTGCGGTAAATTCTCTTTCTTAAAGCCGCGAACGCAAATCGCCTCACCGCGTCTCCGTGCCCTCATCTTTCGCAGTCTCTGTGCCCTCTGTGTTAAAGCTTTTGCAGTGTCCGATCGCCCCGCGTTTCCGCCCGCGCTAACCATCCTGTTCTTCAACGAAGAAGATACTCATTGCCACCCACCCGATATTCCAAGTATAACTTTGCGTTCAAGGTCAGCCGCCGACGCGCAAGCTAAACTCCTGCCGCCGCGCTGATCGATTTGCCGTTAAACGTTCGCCACGCTAAAAGGGATCACATGTCCACGAAGACAGGCGGCCTCCAGTCGCTTCTATTTCTGACTTTTGCATTCACCACAGGATCGCTACTTATGGGCCACTCGTCTCACGTGCAAGCCGCAAGTCCGAACCAAGCGCCCGAAAAGCAGGCCACGCCTATCTCTATCGGAGGGGAACCCGTGGTCACTCTCGACCGCCCGCTGCCAGCCAATCCCACGAAGCTGCAATTCATCCAGGCCACCATTGTCCCCGGCAACGGAATGAATCTCCTGCAACTGAAAGCATTCTTGCCCGGGAAGGGCCCGATTGATGTCCTCACCACCATGCCCCTGCCCGAAGCCAAAAAATATCTCGATACCGACAACGATTCCTTCGGCAACAACAGTTTCAAACTCGGCGGCGCGATTCTGCTCCCATATCCCAATCGCATCCGCGGCACTCTTGCGCAAGACGGCATGACGCTCCAAACCACCATAGACGGTCACCAGGTCACGCTTCCTGCGAACTGGAAAGGCAAAAATCCCGGCGCCGAAGTTCACGCCATGCACGGCCTGATCCTTTCCTCCGACTTCAAAGACGTGAAGCACGAAAACGGTCCCAAGGAATCCACCGTCTCCGCCGTTCTTCACGCCGGAAATTTCGGCGGCCACTGGCTTTCTGATACCGACGTCTACGTCCAGATGACTCTCAAAAACGACGCCGTCGATATCGTCGTCACCGCCAAGAACGTCGGCAAAGAGCCGCTCCCCATGGCCATCGGCGCTCACCCGTACTTCTCACTCCCGAGCGGCGACCGCGCCCAGGCCCGCCTCCACGTCCCCGCCGAAAAGCGCGTTCTCGTGGACAATTATGACAACGTCTTTCCCACCGGCCAGATCGAGTCCGTCAAAGGCACGCCCTACGATTTCAACGCCGCCGCCGGCAAGCCGCTCGGCTCCCTGTTCCTCGATGAATGTTTCACCGACTTGCAGCGCGATGCCGAAGGGCGCGTCGTCGTCAACGTCACCGATCCCGCCGCCAACTACGGCGTCCGCATCACGGCCCTTTCGCCGGACATCAAAGCAATTCAAGTCTACTCACCGCCCGACAAAGACTTCGTAGCCGTCGAGCCGCAATTCAATCTCTCAGACCCCTACAACAAAAAAATCTGGGGCAACACAGACACCGGCGTAGTAACAGTAGCTCCCGGCAAGTCCGTCTCCTGGCACGTCCGCCTCGAGTTATTTACCCCGGGAAAGTAGCGCGGCTTGTCCTGACCCACAAAGGGTGTACCGCGCCTGTTAGGTTCTTGAAGTAGTTATTGATTCTGCGTCTGACTTTGTAGCGGGGGTCTTCAGACCGCCGTTGGTAAAACGCTCCCACTGATCCGCCATCGCTGAATTCCTGCCCAATCTCCTCTACTGCTGCTGCGGCTGCTGCGCCCTCTCCGTAATCGCCGTCACCTCCGGCCGCGCCGCCTTCAACTCATTCAATTGTTCGTGACCCTCATCATCCAAAGCCGGCCGCACCCGCACATCCACCGACAATCTCTGCCCCGCATGCCCCTTATAAACTCCGCGCACCGGCGCCACGTCGCCATAATCCCGCCCATACGCCACACGCACATGCCGCAATCCCACCGGCCCTCCCAAAGTCGGATCAAACGCCATCCATCCCGACGCCGGCGAGTAAACTTCCGCCCAAGCGTGCGTAGCCTGCCCGCCGATCACTTCCTCCTGCTCCTGCCGCTCGCCCGGCAACGCCGTCTTCCCCGGCACCAAATATCCCGAAACATATCGCGCCGGCACCCCGCGCATCCTCACGACGCCCAACAACAAATGCGCGAAATCCTGGCAAACCCCCGCGCGCAACGCCAATGGATCCTCGATCGAAGAATGTACGTGCGTAGCACCCTTCACGTACTGAAATTCCTCGTGAATTAAATTCGCCGCCGCGCTCACGAATCCCACCACTGAACCGCCGCTCAATCGCTCCGCCGTCTGCTTGATCTCCCCCAGGCCCGCCAGATGCGGCACATAGCCGCTCGGCGCCACAAAATCAAAATAATCCTCGCTGATTTCCTCGCGATGCAGATCGAAAGACGCGAGTGTCATCAAGTCCGCGCCCACTGGCGCAGCCTCGTGCGTCAAAACCACCGCCTCGGTCTCCACCAGCAATCGCCGGTGCTCCGCCAAAATGCTGAATTGATGTACCCAGTTGCCCAGTCCGTCGCGATGCGCCGTCACTCGCGAATTCGGCGTAGTCACCAGCCGGAACGAAATGCAGCTCTGCCGCTCGTCCTGAATCGGACGCAGCCGCACCTCGTTGTAGCTCTCCGACACCGGCCCGTCGTAATGAAATTCCGTCGTATGCCGCAAATGAAAACGATTCATGCCACCACCGCATAATAAAAATATGTCCGCGCGATATCCTCGCCAATCGCTCCGAACATTCGCAAAAGTTCGCTCAAATAGCCGTGCAATCCTTCTTTGAAAATCTCGTCAATCTTGTCGTAACGCAATCGCTCCAGCACCTTACCCGTCAGCCGTTCCGCTTCGTTCGCGTACGAACCAGCGCTGGTATGGCTCACCGCCCGCAAACCCGCCTGCACCTCGCCAATGCTGAAGCGAATCGAACGCGGATGCAGCGGATGCAGAATCATCATCTCCGCCACTTTCTGCGGCTCGATCGCCGAATGATATTGCCGGTGATAAGCCTCGTACGCTCCCACCGATTTCAGCACCGCCATCCATTGATGATTGTCCTGCGTCCCAATCATCGGCGGCGATTCCAGTAGATTGTGATACTGCACGTCCACCAGCCGCGCCGTCATCTCCGCGCGCTCCAGCGACCATCCCACGCGCAGAAATTCCCAACCCTCGTCATGCGGCAGCGTCGCGTCCGTCACTCCATGAAACCGGTGCGCCCCAAATTTGATCTTGTCGCAAAACCGGTGCGGCCCCGCCGCAATCTCTTCTTCCGGATTAAACCGGCTCGCCGCGAAATACAATCCATTAATGTCCTCCCACATCTCCCGCGAAATCCGGTCGCGAATCGTCCGCGCATTCTCCCGCGCCTTCGCCACGCACTGCACGATCGAACTGGGATTTTCCGGGCAGAAAGCCAAAAATTCAAAAACGTTCTCCGCGTTCGCTTCGCTGTAAAGCTGCCGGAAGCGGTGCTCTTCGCCCGCCATCACAATCAAAGGATCCCAACGCAAACGGTAAGGCTGGTGCGACTGCTCCAAAATCATGTGGTAATTCACATCCAGCAAACGCGCGGTATCCTCCGCCCGCTCGATATAGCGCGCCAACCAGAAAAGCGATTCCGCGATCCGCGAAAGCATCCTATTTTTCCCCGCAGAGAACCCAGGTGTCCTTGCTCCCGCCGCCCTGCGATGAATTCACCACCAGCGATCCGCGCTGCAGCGCCACCCGCGTCAATCCGCCCGGCACAATCGTCACCTTCTCGCCGTCATACAAACAATAAGGACGCAAATCCACGTGCCGCCCCTCCACCGTTTCGCGCTCCGTATCGTAAGAAGGCACGCGCGACAGCGGCACCACCGGCTGCGCGATATAATTCCGGCAATCCGCCTGAATCCGCTTGCGAAATTCCTGAATCCGTCCAATCTCCGCCGCCGGCCCGATCAACATCCCATACCCGCCCGATTCCCCCACCGCCTTCACCACCAATTCCGGCAAATGCTCCAGCACAAAACTCAAGTGCTCCGGCCGCGAACAAAGATACGTATCCACGCTCCGCAAAATCGGCTCTTCGCCCAGGTAATATCGAATGAACGTCGGCACATACGCATAAATCGCCTTGTCGTCCGCCACTCCATTACCGACCGCATTCGCCAAAGCCACATTCCCAGCGCGATAAGCTCCCATCAACCCCGGCACCGCCAAAAGCGAATCCGGCCGAAACGTCAGCGAATCCAGAAACTCATCGTCCACCCGACGGTAAATCACGTCCACGCGCTTCAATCCATAAATCGTCTTCATGTAGACGATCCCGCCGTCCACAATCAGATCGCGCCCCTCCACCAACTCGATCCCCATCTGCTGCGCCAGAAAACTATGCTCGAAATAAGCGCTGTTATGAATTCCCGGTGTCAACAGCACGATCTGCGCGTCACCCTCCCCGCGCGGCGAAAGGCTACGCAAAATCTTGCAAAGCTCCGCCGGATAATGATTCACCGGCAAGACCTCGTAATCCTGAAACGCATCCGGAAAAGTCCGCGTCATCACCAGCCGGTTTTCCAGCACATAAGAAATCCCGCTCGGCGTCCGCACATTATCTTCCAGCACGCAGAATTCGCCGGTCTGCGAATCGCGCACCAGATCAATTCCGCAAATATGCGTGTAAATCCCGCGCGGCACTTCCACGCCGATCATCTCCCGGCAAAAATGCACGGACGAATACACCAGCGACCGCGGAATCTGCTTATCCTTGAAAATGCATTGCTTCCCGTAAACGTCGCGCAAAAACAAATTCAGCGCCACCACGCGCTGCGCCAGTCCGCGGTCAATGCGCTGCCATTCCGAATTCGGCAGAATGCGGGGAATTAAATCGAAGGGAAGTAAGCGTTCCGTGCCTTGGCCGTCGTTATAAACCGTAAACGTAATTCCTTGCAGCAGAAACGAAAGATCCGCCAGCTTGCGCCGCTCCTCAAATTGTCCCGGCGCCATCAACGCCAATTTTTCAAATAATTTGCTGTAGTGCGGCCGCGCGATCCCGTGGCAGTCGAACATCTCATCGTAAAAACCGCCCGGATCGTATCCTTCGAATAAACCTCGCCGCAGCGTGCGCACCGTGCTGGCAGACATGCCGGAACTCTATCAGCCCGCCTCCCCTGCGCCCCCACTAAAAGATTCTATCGGCGTCATAAACATTTCTATCCCCACGCCAACACTTATGCGTTCCATCAACTTTCTGAATTGTACTGTTCCCCCTTTCCTCAGTTATCTATTAACATGCGCTCTTCTCCGCCAAAGCCCGAAGTAGGCCACGATGCCTGCGGTGTAGGCTTCATCGCCCAACTCGGCAGCCAGGGTTCCCGCGATGTCGTCGAGCGCGCCCTCATCGCTCTCGCGCGCCTCTCGCATCGCGGCGGCGTAGACGCCGACGGCCTTAGCGGCGATGGCGCCGGCCTGCTCCTCCCCATCCCGAAAGATTTCATCCGCGAACGCGCCCGCGATCTGAACATCGACCTCCCGGAAAGTTTCGGCCTTGGCATGGTCTTCATTCCTCCCGGTCAGGAACTTCCCGCGTGCTCGGCCATCGAATCCGCCGCCGCGCCCTCCGGTCTGCGCTGTCTCGGCTGGCGCGTCGTGCCCACTTCTCCCGCTCTTCTCGGTCCCTCCGCACTCGGCTCGATGCCCGTAATCCGCCAATGTTTTTTCGAGTCCGAAGATCCCTGCGCCGATCTCGAACGCCAGCTCTACCTCATGCGCAAGCGCGTCGAATCCCGCGCGATCTCCGGCCTCTACTTCTGCTCGCTCTCCTCGCGCGTCCTGGTCTATAAAGGTCTGCTCACTCCGCTGCAGCTTCGCGCGTTCTATTCCGATCTCGCCGCGCCCGATTTCATCGCGCCCTTCGCCATCTTCCATCAGCGCTACTCCACCAACACCAGTCCCTCCTGGCAGCTCGCGCAACCTTTCCGTTACGTCGCGCACAACGGCGAAATCAATACCATCAGCGCCAATCGCCGCTGGACTAGCGCCCGCGAGAGCACCATCCGCCGCGAATTCGCCGCCGACGAAAATTTCCACGTCCTCGAAGAAGGCGTCAGCGATTCCGCCAGCTTCGACAACGTCCTCGAAGTCTTCCTGCGCCAGAATTACAACGTCGCCGCCGCCATGCTGCGCATGGTTCCTCCCGCCTGGGAATCCGATTCGCGCACTTTCGTCAAGCTCCGCAGCTACCTGGAAAAAGCCGCCCGCCGTCAGGAACCCTGGGACGGTCCCGCCGCCCTCGTCTTCAGCGATGGCCAAATGGTCGGCGCCAAACTCGACCGCAACGGCCTCCGCCCCATGCGCTACGTTCTCACCAGCGACGGCCTGCTCGTAGTAGGCTCCGAAGTCGGCCTCGCCGATCTCCGCGATAAACAAATCATCGAACGCAATCGCCTGGGCCCCGGCGAAATCCTGCTCGTCGATTCTCTCGCCGGCGCGATCTTCCGCAACAACAACGAAGTCGCGGAGCTGCTAGGCCCCGATGGCCTCCGCGATGGTCTTCCGCGCCGCGACCTTCATCGCGCAAGCGAAGCTGCAGCCCCGATATCTCCGTCGCAAGCCGCCGTCACGCACCTCGGCCCCACTGCAATCGATCCGCCCGCGTCGGCGATCGATCCGCAAAAATTAGCCGCCGCCATGGGCTGGACCGAAGATCAATACCGCCTGCTCTTCCAGCCTCTCGGCCGGGAAGGGAAGGAAGCCATCTGGAGCATGGGCGACGACGCGCCTCCCGCGTTCCTTTCTTCCGTCCGCCGCAGTCTCTGGGATTACTGCAAGCAGCGCTTCGCGCAAGTCACCAATCCGCCGATCGATCCGCTGCGCGAGGTCCACGTCATGTCGCTCAACGTCTACCTCGACGCCAAAATCACCGCCGAATCACCGGTCCTCGACGCCGGACAAATGGCCGTCCTCGAAAACGAAGACGAAGCCACCACGCTCTGGAGCGCAGCCGCCAGCCCCCGCCTCGTTCCACGCAAAGTTGGACCCGCAGTACAGCGAATTAATTTCACGTTTGACGCCGCAAAAGGCGTAGCAGCCGCCGAAGCTGCTCTCGATCGCGTCCGCAACGATATCGCCGCAGCGGTCAGAAAGAATCCGTCGCTGATCGTGCTCTCTGATCGCCACACCAATGAAAACCGCGCCGCGCTCCCGGCCCTGCTAGCTCTTTCAGCCGCCTGGAAAGAAATGGTCCTGCAAGGCGCGCACAATACTCCGCTGGTAGTCGAATCCGGCCAAGTGATCGAAACTCATCACATCGCCTTGCTCATCGCCGCAGGAGCCAGCGCCGTCTATCCCTATCTCGCGATGGAGCTTTCCGAAAATCTCAAATCCGGCGGCGCCGCAAAATATCGCATAGCGGTCGAAGCTGGCCTGCGCAAGGTTCTAGCCCGCATGGGCATCTCCACCGTCGCCAGCTATCGCAATAGCCATCTCTTCGAAACCGTAGGCCTCGACGACCAACTCTGCGCCGAATTTTTCGAAGACGCCTCCTCCAGCATCGGCGGCAAAAGCCTCCAAAATATTTTAGAAGAAGCGATCAGCGCGCACGCCCGCGCGTTCGCCACCGCCGCCGGCGCCGCAGCGATGCAGGATGCCGGCCTCTACCGGTTCCGCCACGCCGGAGAGCGCCACAACACCTCGCCCGAACTCGTGCGCCGCATGCACGGCTACATCAAATCGCCCACCCCGGAAAATTACGCGTCCTTCGTCGAACTAGCCGAAACGCGCGAGCCAGTAGCCATCCGCGACCATCTCGATTTCGCATCTGCGAATCCCATCCCGCTCGAAGAAGTCGAGCCAGCCTCCGCGATTCTCAGCCGTTTCTCCGCGCAAGCCATGTCTCTAGGCGCGCTAAGTCCCGAAGCCCATCGCACGCTAGCGATCGCCATGAATCGTCTTGGCGCGCGCAGCAATACCGGTGAAGGCGGCGAAGATCCCAGTCTCTATCGTTTCGAACCCGAAGCCGCCAATCGCGTAAAACAAGTCGCCTCCGCGCGCTTCGGCGTCACCGCCGAATATCTCTGCCGCGCCGACGAACTCGAGATCAAAATGGCGCAAGGTTCCAAACCCGGCGAAGGCGGCCAGCTTCCAGCAATAAAAGTAAACGCCTACATCGCGCGCCTGCGCCACGCCGTTCCCGGCATGTCCCTGATTTCCCCGCCGCCGCACCACGACATCTACAGCATCGAAGATCTAGCGCAGCTGATTTACGACCTCCGCGCCGTAAATCCCGCCGCGCGCATCGGCGTAAAGCTAGTCTCCGGCGCAGGAGTCGGCATCATAGCCGCGGGCGTAGCCAAAGCCGGCGCCGACGTCATCACCATCGCCGGATTCGACGGCGGCACCGGCGCCTCGCCGCTCACCTCGATCAAAAACACGGGCCTCCCGTGGGAAATTGGCCTCCGCGACGCCCACGCCGCTCTCCTCCGCGCCGGTTTCCGCGATCGCGTCCGCCTGCGCACCGACGGCGGCTTCAAATTTGGCCGCGACGTCCTAATCGCCGCGCTCCTGGGCGCCGACGAATTCGGATTCGGCACCGCCACGCTCCTAGCCATCGGCTGCGTAATGGCCCGCCAGTGCCATCTCAATACCTGCCCCGTCGGCATCGCCACCCAGGACGAAAAACTCCGCGCGCGCTTCACCGGCAATCCTGAAATGGTGATGTCCTATTTCCACGGAGTAGCAGAGGAAGTTCGTGAGCGCATGGCCAGTCTCGGCGTCCGCTCGCTCAGCACGATCATCGGCAACGCGTCAAAATTGCGCCCGCGCAACGAATGGGCCGAACGTTCGCTGGGCCCGCTGCTCAAGCCCATCAAAGCCATCGCGACGCAACTTCATCCGCATCGCCCCACGGTCAGCGCGCCAATCGAAATCGAACTCCCCGAAAGCGCCATGGACATTCGCCGCAAGCTAGTCGGCGGCGTCGATCGCCACAAGCCCGCCCCGCTCCAGCAATTTCTGCCCATCTGCAACGCCGACCGCAGCGTCGGCGCGCATCTCAGCGGCTACATCCTCCGCCGCACCAATTTCGACGGCCTCGCAGGCAAGACCGTCCAATGCGAATTCCGCGGCTCCGCCGGACAAAGCTTCGGAGCCTTCCTGATCCCCGGCCTGCGCTTCAAACTTTTCGGCGACGCCAACGATTACGTAGGCAAAAGCCTAAGCGGCGGCACCATAGCCATCAGCGCCGGAGCCCAAGCCGCCCAGCGCGGCGACGTCCTCGCAGGCAACACAGTCCTCTACGGCGCAACCAGCGGAAAACTTTTCATCGCCGGCCGCGCAGGCGAACGCTTCGCCGTAAGAAATAGCGGCGCCCTGGCAGTAGTCGAAGGAGTAGGCCATCACGGCTGCGAATACATGACCGCTGGAGTAGTAATAATCCTCGGCCCAGCCGGAATGAATCTAGGTTCCGGAATGACCGGCGGCCTAACCTACATCCTCCGCGACTCTCTCCAGGACCAAAACTACAACCACGAATTCGTAAGGCCTGCCGAAATCGGCGAATCAGAAGAAGCTGAAGAGGAAGACCGCGTAACAACAATCGAAGGAACCGCGAATGTAACGGCAACCGTAGGGGCGGGTCTCAGACCCGCCCTGCCGTCCGCAGCGGAATCGCTCAATAAAAGGGAAGGCCAATCAGAAAGGAACTACACCCACAACCGCGAATCCGTGCAAGGCAACGAAGACGAATGGCTGCGCCACATCCTTCGCGAACATTTCCACCTAACCAACAGCCCCCGCGCCCGCCGCTTACTGGAATCCGCGCTGCCTCTGCCGCTAGTCCGCCTGCAACCAGTCCATCTCCCCTGCACCATAGCCGAAACCTGGGCCCCATTCCTGCAACGCCGCGAAGCCTCGGAATCGCCAGCCGCAAACGAACAACTGCGCGTCCCAAACACCCTGCCGCTAGAAGCGATACGCCAAACCGGCGAATCCGCCTGCTGACGCAATCCTCAACAATCCCATAGCTCGGTAGCGCCGCTATCCGCCGTTGCGCGCGACAAACCCCTCCGCCCCCGCTACGGCGCTTTCACCGCCGCAGGCAATCCCGTCAAAGATCCCTGCTGCTCCACCGGGCCAAACCAAACTCCGTTGTCGTCCGTCTCCATCCAATACAATAGTTTCCCGCTCGTCTGGTATATCGCCAGATCGAAAACCCCAGTGTTCCCGCTGATGTCGACCTGGAGCGGATTTGCCGGCGTGTTGCCTTGGTTCATCGTATACCGTCCCGCGTGTTGCGTGTCGGCCAACGGCGCCCCCATAAACGTCACTCCCGAATCCGTCCCGCTCGATGTCAACGAGAAGAACGGATCGCTGACCAACCCAGTCATGCTTAGATTCCCGCCCGTCATCGTGCCCTGCGCCACAAAGTCAAATTCGCATATGCCACACGCCTGGCTGAAATTGTTGAAGTTCTGAGCCCCGAACGCATAATTGCCGCTAAAGCTCGCGCTCGACGTGCTTGTTTGTGGAGTCACCAGTCCCGTCCCGGACGCGAGGATCGGATCCAATTCCAGCAGCAACGCGCCTCCCTGTCCGCTCGTCGTGTTATTCGGATCATTCAGGTTCAGCGCTGGATCCGTCATATATACGCCCAGGTTGACGACATCTCCCAGCGTCCCCGACGTCACTTTCAAGCTCCCATACCCATCGCTCGCGATCGAATACGTGCCCGAATAGGCCGCGTCGTACGTGCTGAAGCCATTGCCAGGTTCGTTGTCATCCCCCACGCCCGAAAAATCGGCCGGCGAAGACGACGTGTTGCTCGTCGTGAACATTCCGATCGCCGCGTAATAGCTGCTCCACGGGTTGCCCGCAACCCCCATAACCGATGTCCCCAGCGATGCATTATTGAAAGTACCGCTGCCTTGCCCGAATGCCGACCCAACCGCCGAATCACCGGAGTCCGTGTCAATCATCCGCAAAACCTCGGCGCTAACGACGTAGTACTGCACCGTCACCGCGAAGGGAGTTCCCGTGATCTTGCCGCGTCCGAAAGTGTCAACGCTCGTGATCGCCCCGGTCACGGATTGATTCGTCAGGATCGTGCCGGCATCGTTCACGTCGAATTTGGCCGTGAAGGTCGCGCCGCTTAAGGAGAACACGCCACCGACCGCTGTCGTGTTGTACGAATTATCCACTCCCGAAAGCGTGAAGGCGAAGTTCGTGGCCGGCGCACTTGGCAAAGTTTGCAGGTCCATGCTGCCGCTGGACGTAGCGGTCCCATCGAATTGCACCACCAGTGCGTGGTTCGTGTTGACGAATTGCACCGCCAGCGTCTCCGTCCCTTTGTCGCCCAGGTTCGCGTTATTTGTGATCAACGTGAGCCTTCCTTGGCCTCCGCTTCCGCTTAGCGTCAGCGTCCCGCCCGTAATCTTGTCGCCGCTGGAAGGCGACGTCAGCCCAGACGCGTCGTTGTAGTCCTGCTCGCCTCCCGTCACCGCGCCCGTTGTCATGTTGATCGTCACGGCTCCTGCCAATGCGTAAAAATTCGGGCCGCCATTGATCGTTTCTTGCCCGCTCATATAGAAAACAAAATTCTTCGTAGTGCTCGTCGCGGCCGTATTTGTCAGGCTGAAGTCCGCCGGCGTCGCAATCCCCGTCGCCGTGGCCGTCACCGTATACGGCCCGCCCGCTGTCGCATTCGCCGTAAACACGGCCGACGTCGCCACGCCGCTCGCGTCCGTCGTCGCCGTGTTCGCTCCACCCGCAAATGTCCCGCTCGCTCCGGTCGCAGGAGGCGTAAACGTCACCACCACGCCGCTCACTCCCGTCCCGCCTTTCGACACCGTCGCCACCAGCGGCGCGGCAAATGCGGTGCTCACCGTCGCGCTTTGCGCTGTTCCGCTCGTCGCCGCGATTGTTTCCGGCGCCGAGGCCGTGTTCGTCAGGCTGAAATTGGCCGGCGTCGCAACTCCGCTTACCGAAGCGGTCACTGTGTAAGGTCCGCCCACCGTGCTATTCGCCGTAAACACCGCCGAAGTCGCCACTCCGCTTGCATTCGTCGTCGCCGTGTTCGCTCCGCCAGCAAACGTGCCGCTGGCTCCCGTCGCCGGTGCCGTGAACGTCACCACCACTCCACTCAATCCGGATCCCGCCTTCGTTACCGTCGCCACCAGCGGCGCTGCGAATGCCGTGCTGACCATCGCGCTCTGCGGTGTTCCGCTGGTCGCTGCGATCGCTTCTGGTGCCGGAGTCGTGTTCGTGAGAGCGAAGTTCGCCCCTGCTGCAACCCCCGGTACCGTCGCCACCACGTTGTAAGGTCCTCCCACTGTCGCGTTCGCCGTGAACACCGCCGATGTAGCTACGCCGCTCGCGTTCGTTGTCGCCGTGTTCGTTCCGCCCGCAAACGTGCCGCTCGCTCCCGTCGCCGGAGCTGTAAACGTCACCACCACGCCGCTCACTGGATTGCTGCCGCTGTCCACCACCGTCGCAACCAGCGGCATCGCAAATGCCGCGGTGGCCTGCGCGCTTTGTGGCGTCCCGCTCGTCGCCGTGATCTTCGCCGCCGCGCCCGCATTGTTGGTCAAGCTGAACGTCGCCCCGGTCGTGATTCCCGTCGCCGTCGCTGTCACCATATAAGCGCCAGCCGTCGCATTGGCCGTAAACACCGCGGACGTGGCCACGCCATTGGCGTCGGTCATGGCCGTATTCGCTCCGCCGGCAAAAGTCCCGCTCGCACCCGTCGCCGGAGCCGCAAACGTCACCGTCACACCGCTTACTCCAGCGCCGCCTTTCATCACCGTCGCCACCAGCGGCGCTCCAAACGCCGTGCTGATGGTCGCGCTTTGCGGCGTTCCACTCGTCGCCACGATCGTTTCGGCGGACTTCTTACTTCCCGAGCTGCACCCGATAAACCCCAGCGCGCAAATCAGAGCCAGAATGTTCAAGCAAGCCTTGCGGTTCATAGCGTCCCCCCATTCGTCGTCTGCCCGCTGGCCCGCTCGCGTGACTGCGGTGACACCGCAATCCCGTGCTCGTTCCGGATCACGTACACTTGGTGGCCCACTTTTACGCTGCGCGTCACAAATACCTTCCCGTCCTTCAGTGTCCGCATCACGCCCGTAATTTCCACGTACTCTCCGGCCGAAACCTCCAAGGCTCCCTTACCTCGAAACGCGAACTGTCCCAAGCTCGCGTCCACCTCGCCACTCTCCGTGTTCACCAGCAAATGGCCCCCCACCGCCATTCCCGCGCTGGGTTCCTTCACCACCTTCGCGACGGTCCCGCTCAACGTCACCTCTTTACCCATTTCATAACTGAATGGCCCTATCGCCCGCTCCGCTGCTTGCCCGTGCGCTGGTGGTGTGAATCCAATCAATGTCAGGAAGCTCAGTACGCACAGCCCTGCAAATAGCGGTTTCATCAGTTGCCTCCAAAATGATCTTTGAAACTGGAATGCTACCTCTGGCCATGCAAGCGCGCATACATATTGGGTCGCGACCCGGTTGCCGATGACACACAATCGCGGTTTGTGGTACTCTCCCGCAACTGGTTTTGCCCGGCAATACCGGACATTTCCCGACAATGTCTGACAATCACAAGGCAGAAGCCCGCAACCGCTTGGATTCTTGGAAAGAGATAGCCGCTTTTTTCCACCGCAATGAGCGCACCGTCAATCGCTGGGAGAAAGAGCGGGGCTTGCCGGTGCACCGTATGCCAGGTGGCGAGCGCGGCCGCGTTTTCGCTTATGAGGACGAACTGGCCGCGTGGCTGATCTCCGCCGAGCAGCAGGACATTCAAGGCACGGTCGCTCCGCAACCCGCAGCCAAGGCGCCCGCGGAATCGAATTCGCAGCAACCGCCAACCATCACTGCAGAGCTGCCTCGGGATCCGCAATCCTGGATTCGCCGGCATCGGGGCGAGCTCGGAACCGTCGTCGCCCTGATTGCGCTCGGATTGCTCGTCGTCGCCTATCGTGAGTCGTGGCGCTCGGTTGCCGCACGCTCAGCCCCGGCTGCCGCGGTAACCGCCGCATCCTCTGCCAGACAGCAGGCCGAGGAGCTGTATCTTGAGGGACGTTACCACTGGAACAAGAGGACCGGGCCCGACCTCACTCAAGCGCTCGACGACTTCACCAAATCCACCCAGTTGGACCCCACCTTCGCCAAGGGCTACGCAGGTTCGGCGGCTTGCTACAACCTCTTGCGTGAATATACGGACATGCCCGGCAGCCAGGCTTTCCCGCTGGCCATTGCCGCTGCCAAGAAAGCCATCGCTCTTGACGATTCGCTCGCCGAAGGCCACCGCGCCCTCGCTTTTGCCTATTTTTATTGGAATTGGGACGCGCCCGGAGCCGAGCGGGAATTCCGTCGCGCCATCGCGCTGGATCCCAATGACGCCGAATCGCATCACTGGTATGCCACCGCGCTCACGGCCATGGGACGCAATGACGAGGCCCTCCAAGAAATCGAACGGGCGCGCAAACTGGATCCCACTTCCTCCTCGATTGCCGCGGATCGCGCCCTTCTGCTTTCCAACTCCGACCGCATCCCCGAAGCCATTTCCGTGCTCCAGGAACTGGAAGCCGCCGACCCCGGCTTTCTATCTCCCCACCTGTACTTGGCCGGTATCTATTTCTACCAAAGGCGTTTCGACAAATGGCTCGATGAATCCGCCGCAGCCGCCGCGCTCTCCCACAATCAACGCAGCGCGGCTGAAATTTCCGCCTTTCGCGTTGCTCTGCAGAACGAAGGCCCGCGGGCCATGCTCGAATTGCGCCTGCGCAATCAGCAGGAGGATTTCCGCGAAGGCCGCAGCAGCGCCTTCCTGGTCGCTGATACCCTGGTCGCGCTAGACCGCCGCCAGGAGGCCCTCGACTATCTCGAGAAGGCCTATCAACGTCACGAATACATCATGATGAGCATGGGCGTCTGGAACAATTTTCGAACCCTCCACGGCGATCCGCAATTTCAAGATCTCTTGAAACGCATCAACTTCCAACCAGCGGACAGCGCCGCCGCCCCAAGCTCCGCATCCTTTTAACCGCACCGCCGCAAGTCGCCGCTGTTTCTTCAATCTCAGTCCAGCCCAACGTCACTCCGCGCGCCAGTACACATCCTCTACATCCCCTCCTTTCAATAGGTTACAACGCAGGGTAGTTACACGACTAGTAAATAATCAAGAAATGTGTTAACGTCAGTCGAGGCACTTTTCCGGTTTGCAAGGAGGGCAGTATGCAGATTGAATCCACGACAAACGAACAGGAAACCAAGCCAAGCGGGGAACGCACGCCTCGCGGCAACTATGCGCCGATGTTACAAGCCATGAAACTTGCACAATCGCAACGTTACATCCCCAGGAAACATGCCCAAATCAATCGCCAACCCCGCCGATTAGAATTCACCGTATCTCGCACAAAACAAACATGCGCACCCCCAATCAATCGCCAACAAATGCGCACTTTGCATCCCGCGTTTTTCGCGGCACCAGCCACTTCGCAAATCACGAACCTGCCGCGCCGTCAGGCGGGTCACGAATCGCAAACCTGCCTCGCCGGCAGGCGGGTCACGAGTCACGGCCGTTCTAATCGACACAGCGTGCGATTAGAAAACGCTATATCTCCTAGAAAACAAACACTCGGCACACTTTCTAATCGACACTTTTTACAGGTTTCCGCAAGCCGCAATCTCCGAATCGCAGAAGCAGATCGCCCGCCGCAAGCAGCCAGCAAAAGCGTTTCTAATCGACAATGGCAGATATTAGAAATCAACGTAAACCTCTCAAAACAAACGATCGCACCCCGTTCTAATCGACACAAAAACGCGCTTATCAAATGCCAAAAATCTCGCGCCACGACCCCGCGCCACGAATCACGATTCACCGCTCTCGCCGTTTGCGCATCCGCCGAACCAATGCGAGAATACCGGCATGAAAAAAACACAAAATAAGATGGCATGCGCCTTAACCTTTGCCCTGGCGGCAGTACTGACCCTGGCTGGCACCACCGCAGCCCAAGACACTCCTGCGTCGAACTCGCAACAGACTCCGGCCACTACGCAATCGGCTCCGGCGAAATCCTCTTCCAGTTCTACTTCGAAGGCTCAGAGCACTAGCAAGACCGGGACTGCGACTCATCACGCCCCGGCGAAAGTCGCGGCGCCGCTGGTCCTTACCACCGATAAGCAAAAAGCCAGCTACGCGATCGGCATGAATATCGGCAGCAGCATCCGCCGCCAGTCCGTGGACGTGGATCCGGACATTCTCGCGCGTGGCCTGAAGGACTCGCTCGCCGGCGGCAAGACGCTTCTCACCGATGACGAAGCGAAAGCCGCGCTAACGGCGCTGCAAGCCGAGGCGCGCAAGGCGCAAGAGGAAAAGATGCAAGTCGCTGCCGAGGCCAATAAGAAGGAAGGCGATGCGTTCCTCGCCGAGAACAAAGCGAAACCGGGCGTCGTCACCCTGCCCAGTGGTCTGCAGTACAAAGTCATCACCGAAGGCACCGGCCCAAAGCCCACCGCCGACGAATCTGTCGTCTGCAACTACCGCGGCACGCTGCTGAATGGCACCGAATTCGATAGTTCCTATAAACACGGGCAACCCATCGAAATTCCGGTCGGCCGCGTGATCAAAGGATGGTCGGAAGCGTTGCAATTAATGCCGGTGGGGTCGAAGTGGCAGCTCTTCATTCCGCCGGATTTGGCCTATGGTGAGCGCGGAGCCGGCAACGACATTGGCCCGAACGCTACGATCGTCTTCGAAGTGGACCTGCTTTCAATCAAGCCACAGGTGAAACCAGGCGTCGCGCCGATTCCGGCCACGCCTTCCACGCCGCAAGATTAATCATCCGTCGCGCCTGATGCCCGGAGCCTAAAGCTTTTACCGTCTTCCAGTTATAGGCTCCGGGCGCTTCGCGGCTTTCACCTGTCCTTCAGGGCAGCTATCCCGCCGCCACGTTCCCTAACCGTCATCGGTTAGCAGTTTGGCACACTGGGCGTACATTTTCGTTGAGTCGGCTCCCCATGCCATTTAAGTTAACCCCAGGCGCAGTATCAGTAACTGGAATGCAACTACAAAACTAGGCCTTGGGTGGTGGTATGGCTGTCTTGGGAGATACCGCGGCGGCGCGCTTGCGTCGCAGCTCGAACGTTGTATCGCGAGTCGTCGCCGATGAAGCGATTGTGGTGCCGATTCGTCGCGGCGTCGCCGATCTCAATTCCATTTACACCTTCAACGAATCCGGCACGCTGCTCTGGTCGCTCATCGAGAAGGGTCTGGAACCCGCCCAGTTGGTATCTCATCTTCAATCGCACTACGGCTTGTCCTGCGAGCAGGCCACCGCGGACGCCGAAGCATTCCTGAAGGAGCTAAGCACGGAAGGATTAGTCGAGCCTGCCTGAACCGGCAGGCAATCGGCATCCAGCTTAGGCGGCTGGATATTTGGGATGATCGAAGCTACCTATAGTGCATTCAGTCTGGGCGTGCATCAGCGCACGTCCGGCAAACGCGTACCGATGGAAGTGTCCATCGAAGTCACGCGGCGTTGTCCGCTCGAATGCCGCCACTGTTACAACAATCTTCCGATGTCCGATAAGGCCGCCCGCCAGTCGGAACTCTCACTCGAGGAATACCGGCGCCTTCTTGATGAATTGGCCGCCGAAGGCTGCCTCTGGATCCTGTTCACCGGAGGCGAGATTTTCGCCCGCGCGGATTTCCTGGACATCTACGCATACGCCAAATCCAAGGGATTCCTGATCACGCTTTTCACCAACGGCACGATGATCACCGAGCGCATCGCCGACTTCCTGGTGGAATATCCGCCCTTCGCTGTCGAGATCACGCTCTACGGCGCCACCCGCGCAACTTATGAATCGCTCACGCAAATACCCGGTTCCTACGACCGCTGCATGCGCGGCATTCGTCTGCTTCAGGAACGCAATCTGCCGCTGAAGCTGAAGACAGTTCCGACCACCATCAACCGCCACGAGGTTTACGAAATGCAACGCATGGCGGAAGAAGATTTTGGCGTGGATTTCAAGTTCGATCCGCTGGTGAATCCGCGGATTGATTGTTCGCAAAGCCCGGTGGAGGTGCGGCTCACTTCCGAAGATGCGGTCGCACTCGACCTGCATGAACCGCGGCGCCGCAATGAATATCTGAAACTCATGGACCGCGATATGGCCTTGCCGGCGGACGTCTTTAAGTCCGACAACGTGTACGTTTGCGGCGGCGGACTCACTTCCTGCGCCATTGATCCTTACGGCGAAATCAGCATCTGCGTTCTTTCGCACCAGGAAAGCTACAGCTGGCGCTCCGGGAACTTCCATGCGGGCTGGGATGGCTTCCTCGCGCGCGTCCGGAACAAAAAGAAGACGCGCCAGAGCAAATGCGACGCCTGCCGGATCAAGACGCTCTGCGGCATGTGCGCGGCGAACGGCGAGCTGGAAAAGGGCGACGCCGAATCACCCGTCGAGTTCTTGTGCGAAGTCGCGCACTTGCGTGCGATGGCGCTGGGCATTGAAGTGCCGCAGCACGGCGATTGCGAATGCTGCGCGGGTGGCGTCGCGCACACGAAACTGTTGCGCTCGGCCGAACGCATTCGCAAAGGCGAGGTAGACGTCGGTTCGTGGACGCCGATGCAGCCCGCGTCCATATTGCCGATTCTGCAGCAAAGTTCCGGCTGCGGCAGCGGTTGTGGCTCCTGCGGAGCGCACCGATGAGCGGCGAATCATCCATGAGCGATCCGAAACCAGAACGCAAGCCCTACGAGGCTCCCAAAGTAGTGCGCGTGAGCTTGCGGCCCGATGAAGCAGTCCTGGGCCACTGCAAGACGCCCTCGTCCGCCGGACCTGCGGCCCCCGGCTGCGCCGTCGCAGTTGGCGGGTGCATGGCCTTTGGATCATGACGCCGCGACCATGAATCCTCTACCGACATACGAAAAATCTCGCGCTCTCGGCGCGTCGTCACGCCTTGCGGCGCGCATCGGCGGCATTTCGCTGGGAGTGACGTCGGTCGCCGATGGTCCAGTGCTGATGGCGGACGACCAGCTGCGGGAATTTCTGGTTCGCGACGAAACGTGCGATCTGGAATTCGAAGTTGGCTTCGCTGAACGGTTCAATTCGGCTCCCGGCGAGCTGGTGTTTGATTCTGGCGGGCTTTGGAAGCTGTTTCGAAATTCCGAGGGTTATTGCTTTCGCTTCACCTCGAAATCCATCGGCCCGCTTCCTTACAAGCAGGCCACGGTGGCGCCCGATTTCAAAACGGGGCGCATCGAGCTATCGCGCGAATATTTCGCCGCCGACGAGCCTGTGAATCCGCTGGAATATCCACTCGACGAGCTTTTGTGGATTCATCGGCTGGCGATGGGCCAGGGCGTGGAAATACACGGCTGCGGAGTGATCGCACCGGACGGACGAGGCATGTTGCTCACAGGCCATTCGGGAGCGGGAAAGAGCACGTCGGCGCGGCTGTGGACAAAGCACCGCGCGTCGCGCGTGCTGAGCGACGACCGCATCATTTTGCGCCAGGAAAATGGCCGCATTCAGATGTATGGCACGCCGTGGCACGGCGATGCAGGCGTCGCCGAGGCGGCGCAATCTCCGTTGGACGCGATTTTTGTGCTGCAACACGGGAAAGCGAACGAACTGCGCCCGCTCGGTGTGGCGGAAAGCACGGCGGAATTGTTCGCGCGCAGTTTCGTGCCGCACCATTCGCCCGACGGCCTTTCCGCGGTTCTGAAATTTTTTCAAGCAGTGACGGCGAGCGTGCCGTGCTTCGGATTTTCCTTTGTTCCGGATTTCACCGCGGTGGAGGCGGTTTGCCGTGCGGGAGCCTAAGACGCCGGGGAGGAGCAACTCCCAACAATTTGCGCTGGTGTGCGCGGCAACTCTGCAGCGCGGACTGACGATGCGTTTTCAGGCGTGCGGGCAAAGCATGCAGCCCAACGTGCGGCACGGAGACCTCGTAGAAGTGGCGCCGATTTCCGCGGGTGAACCAGAGCGCGGAGACATCGTGCTGGCGCGCAATCACGCGGGATTCCGGTTGCATCGCGTGGTTGGCCGCGACGCGGAGACGGGCAAGATTGTGACTCGTGGCGACGCTGGGCAACAAAACGACGACGCGCCGGAAATAGTGCTGGGAAAAGTCATCTCGATCGAACGTAAGCAGCGCAGGATTTCGCTGGAAACGCCGGGAACCAAGACCTGGCACGCCGTTCGCGCGCAGACGCGGCGGGCGCTGCTAGCCGTGGCGCACCGCGCGCCGCGTGCGCGGTTCATCGCGGCGCCATTCGTATTCCTCATTCTCGCGTTGTTCTTGTACGCCGCTCCGGCAGCCGCGCAGGCTGACTTGCAGACGACGGTGGACACGGCAGCGGCGCCGACCACGATTCCGGCCGGCGGCCAGATCACTTACACGATCACAGTGATCAATAACGGACCGAACGCCGCCACCACTCCCTCCGTAACCGACACGACTCCCGCGAACACCACGTTTGTCTCGATGGCGATGACGGGCGGAACGGGTACGTGGAACTGCACGAACCCCGGCGTGGGCAACACCGGCTTGACCACATGCACCCGCGCCACGAACATGAACAACACCCGTACGGCGACGTTTACCTACGTCGTGCAAATCGATCCGGGAACCGCCGCGGGTACGACCATCACGAATTCCGCGACGATCAGCTCGACGACTACTGATCCTAACCCCGCAAACAACACGCTCGTTTCGAATATCGTCACAGTGGCTGCACCGCCCGATCTTTCCGTAACTGAGACTGCAGCGCCGAATCCCGTGGCGACCGGTGCAAACATCACGTACACGCAAACAGTGACTAACAACAGCGCCACGATTGCGGCGTTCGGCGCGACTCTCACCCAAAACACTCCGCCGAACACTCTTTTTGAGTCAGTGACTCCTCCGGCGGGCTGGACCTGCGGAACTACTCCGGCAGTCGGCGCGACGGGCGCCATCATCTGCACCGCGAATGGAAGTTTCGCTGCCAACACGTCCGTGATGTTCACCATTGTCGTCCAGGTAAGGCCGGAGGCAGTCGGTGGATCCACGATCACGAACTCGGTGACCGTCAGCGAAACGGGAACTGACCCGAACCCCGGGAACAACACCGCAACAGCTTCGGTGCAAGTTACCGGCGCGGATCTCTCGATGACGCAAGTTGCGTCCGCATCTGCTGTGCCAGCCGGTGGAACCATTACGTACACGGAAACAGTGACAAATAACGGCCCGAACGCCGCCGTGGGTGCAGTCCTCTACCAGCAAACTCCGCCCAACACGACGTTTTCTTCGATGACGCCGCCAACCGGATGGACGTGCGGGACGGTCCCGGCGGCCGGCGCGACGGGCCAGGTGATTTGCACGGACGGCGCGAATCTGAATAGCGGCACGACAACCACAAATTTCACGTACGTAGTGACGGTAACCGCGGCTACGGCGGCGGGCACCACGATCACCAATTCCGCGGACGTGACTTCGCAAACCACCGATCCTGTCGCTTCGAATAACGCCACCTCGACATCTGTGCTGGTCGAGGTGACCGGAGATTCCGATCTGGCTGTCACGATGACGGCGGCGCCGACGCCGGTTTTCATCTCCTCGGCGGTGACCTATACGATCCAGGTGACCAATCTCGGTCTTTCGTCGGCTGCGGGTGTGGTGTTGAAGGACACTCTGCCCGCCACGCTTACAAACGCTTCGGCGACGACAACTGCGGGAAGCTGTGGCGCGCCGACTGGTGGCGCGATTTCGTGCAATCTCGGAACGGTTGCTTATCCTCTGGGAACTCCGATAACGGTGACGGTGACTGGCACAAGTCCAGCGACCGCCACGACGATGACGAATGTCGCGGCCGTTTCGACCACTGGAACGGACCCTGTCGCTGGCAACAATTCCGTTACGGTGGTGACGGTGGCGCAGCCGCTAGTCTGCGCAACGCCCGGCAAGGATGGAGCGGGCGGGACAATCACGGGCATCGTGAACGCTTACTATCCGCCTGCGAGTACCGGGACAGTTGCCGCGGGTGCGACGTCCATCGTGTTAGGGGCGGTCGCGGCGAACGGCGCGCACACCGCAATAGCGAGCGGAGACCTCCTGCTGGTTATCCAGATGCAAGGGGCCCAAATAAATTCCAAGAACACGAGCTCCTACGGCAGCGGACTGCCAGGCGACCCGTCCGGATCCACCAGCCTTGGCAATTCCGGCGAATTTGAATTTGTGACCGCAACGAGCGCCGTGCCGGTTGGCGGTGGGACGCTGAGCTTCACGGGCACGGGCGTGGGCGGCGGATTATTGAACAGCTACACGAGCGCAGCGGCGTCGAGCACTAGCGTTCCGCCACAAGGCATACAAACGTTTCAAGTGATTCGCGTGCCGCAGTACACGTCCGCGACCCTCAGTTCGGGGCTCACCGCACTTGCCTGGAATGGCGCAACCGGAGGCGTCTTGGCTCTGGATGTCGCGTCACAGTTGACGCTGGGCGGCACCGTCGCTACGGATGGGCTCGGGTTTCGGGGCGGCGCGGGGATAGACGTCACTGGATCTACCACTGGAGCGAACACAGATACGATGACGCTTGCGCCGGCGACCTTGCCCGCGCTGCCGCCGGCTGCAAACAGCGGCGCGAATGGATCGAAGGGTGAAGGGATTGCCGGCACGCCGCACTGGATTGCGCCACCGCTGAGCACAATTGTCCACACGACGACGGCGACCAGCACTGGCCAGACTTATGCCGAGGGACTTCCGCTCGGAAGCTACGCGCGCGGCGCGCCAGGCAACGCGGGAGGCGGCGCGACAGATGCCAATGCGGCAGCCAATAACCAGAATGACGGCGGCGGTGGCGGAGCCAACGGCGGTGCGGGAGGCCAAGGTGGATACGCCTGGAACAGCGCCGGGATCGCCGGAGGTTTCGGCGGCGCGCTATTTCCGGCAACCACTAGCGCGATTGTGATGGGCGGCGGAGGCGGGGCGGGCACCACCAACGACGGCGCCTACTGGGATCCCGGCACGGATACAGGTAACGCCGATTGCGGCGCCAGCTGCACCGGCATCTATAGCAGCGGAGCCGCTGGTGGCGGCATTGTGATCGTGCGCACCGGTTCGTTGGTTGGAACGGGCACGATCACCGCAAATGGGCAGACTTCGCTCGATCAGGAGAATGATGGAACCGGCGGCGGCGGCGCGGGCGGCACGATTCTGCTATTTGCAAACAGCGGCGCACTCGGCGGAGTAACCATGAGCGCCGCAGGCGGCGACGGCGGGAACACCTGGCCAGCACAGACTCCTGGAACGCCATTTCCGGGCAACCGTCACGGGCCTGGAGGCGGTGGAGGTGGAGGAGTCGTTCTCACATCCGCGGCGCCGGGAAGCGTGAATGTAAGCGGCGGTTTACCGGGCACTTCGACGCTGGCAAACGATCCGTATGGGGCCACAATCGGGCGGACCGGGGTCGCTACAACGGGATTCTCAATCACGGAGACGCCCGGGACGCAATCGGGCGCGTATTGCGCGGGCGCTGATTTGGCGGTGACAAATGCCGGCAGCCCCAATCCGGTGATTCCGGGAAACAACATCACCTACACGCAGACTGTTACGAACAATGGTCCGCTGGATGCGATCAACGCTTCTTTCAGCGAAGCAGTCCCCGGCAATACGACGTTTCAATCGCTTGCGATCCCGACGGGATGGGTTTGTACGACACCCGCTGTAGGCGGAACTGGAAATATTAACTGCACGAACCCCGATGTTGCGAACGGAGCGATGGGGACGTTCACGCTGGTGGTGACCGTACTTCCGGGCACAGTCAGCGGCACGCAAATTACGGATACCGATGCGGTCACGTCCGGATCGAGTGATCCGAATCTGGCGAACAACACGGCGACGGTGGTGACGCTGGTGGCCGCGGCGAACACGGCAAACATCGTGGTCACCAATTCCGCGTCGCCGAATCCCGTGCAGGCCGGCAACAACATCACGTACGTCATCACTGTAACGAACGACGGGCCTGCCGCGGCGACGACCGTGACGTTTAACGATGCGATCCCCACGAACACGACATTCGTTTCGTTCGCGCAGACCGGAACTGTGTGGAGTTGCCCAAGCCCCGGGTCGGGCGGGAAAGTGACTTGCACAATCGGCACGCTGGCTGCTGGCGCGACGTCGACTTTCACGCTGGTTGTGAATGTGGGGTCTGGCACGGCGTCGGGCACGATCATCTCCGATACGGCTAGCACTTCCACCGCGACGCCGGATTCGAATCCTTCGAGCAACACGGCGACGGCGAACGTCACGGTGGCGGGGGCGGGCCAATACGATTTGAGCGTGGTGAAGACGGGCGCCCCGAACCCGGTTACTCCCGGAAACAACATCACCTACACGCTGAAATTCGCGAATAACGGGCCGAACTCCGCGAGCAACGTGGTCTACACGGACGCGGTGCCGGCGAACACAACTTTTGTTTCGCTGGCGCTGCCTGCAGGCGCCACATGCACGACGCTTCCGGCGGTCGGCGGTACGGGCGCGATCAGTTGCTGTCCTGGTGCCGGCGGAGTCTGTTCGGGAGCGGCATTTCCCTCGGGGGCGAATGCGCAACTCACGCTGGTGGTGAAAGTGAATTCCGGGATGGCATCGGGGACGACGATCACGAACACGGCGAACATAGCTCCCACGGCAAATGACGCGATTCCAGCGAATAATACGTCCACCGCGACGACGATTGTGGCTTCGCCCTCGTCGGCAGATGTGGCGATCGTGAAGTCCGCTTCGCCCGAGCCTGTGGATCAGGGGGCGACACTTACCTACACGCTGCAAGTGACGAACAACGGACCGGCGGTAGCGCAAGGAGTTTCGGTTTCTGATCCTTTGCCGAGCGCGGTATCATTTGTTTCGGTTTCTACTACGCAAGGAACGTGCAGCCAGAGCGGTGGGACGGTCAGCTGCAGCCTGGGATCTTTGAGCGTGGGCGCGCTGGCGATTATCACGATCGATACGACGGCGGTCACGTTCAGTTCGTCATCGCTGGTGGCCAACACGGCCACGGTGGCGGCGACGACCAGCGATCCGAATCTCGCGAACAACATCTCGTCCACGGTTTCGACGATTCAGGCGCCTACCGCGGTGCAGCTGGCATCGTTTCAGGCGCACGCTCTGACCGGCGGCGGAGTGCTGCTGGAATGGCGCACGCGCGAAGAAATTCGTAATCTCGGGTTTCACATCTACCGCGAGGATGCGCAGGGGCAGCACCGCTTGGATCCTTCGTTGATTGCCGGTGGCGCGCTTTTCTTGCGCGGCGCGCAGCCGGCGCATACGGCGAAGACGTATCAGTGGATTGATCCCGATGGCGGGCCGGGGGCGTCGTACGTTTTGGAAGACGTGGATTTGAGCGGCGCGCGGACGACGCATGGTCCGGTGAGCGCTGATTCGACAATTTCAGCGACGGGACCGATCGCTCAAGCTGTGCTACTGAATCAGTTGTCCAAGTCGGTGGCGATCGCTGCAGGGTCGACGGCGACGCCGTGGAGGCCTTTAGCACCGGTTCCGTCTGTGCCGTTGCCGAGACCAGTGCCGCCGCTGGGGCCGCACAATCCGGCGACGCCGGCCGAAGTGACCAGCGGGTATCTGGACGGGCTGACGGCTGCCAAGATTTCCGTGAACACCGAAGGTTGGTACGAGGTTACCCGCGCACAGCTGCTCGCGGCAGGATTTGAGCTGGGCGGCGATACCCGGACGCTGCAGCTTTTCGCGAAAGGCGTGGAGCAGCCGATCGCGATTATCGGCAAACGGATAGGCCCGTTGACCGCTGCCGATGCAATCGAGTTCTACGGCACCGGGATAGATACGCCGTTCTCTGGTACGCGCGTTTATTGGTTGATTCACGGATCGCAAATCGGAAAGCGGATTCCGGTATCGTGGTTGCAGAGTTCGGGCGCGTCGGGAGTGCAGAGCTTTTTGTCGTCGGTCACTTTGGAGCAGCGGACTACTTATTTCGCGGCTTTGCTCAATGGACCCAATGCGGATAATTTCTTCGGTGCGCTCGTCAGCACGGAACCTGTGGACCAGGATCTTGTGGCCACTCATTACGACGCGACCTCGAGTTTGTCGGGGCAGCTATCGGTGACGTTGCAAGGCGTGAGCAGCGGACAGCCGCATAGCGTGAGCGTGGCGCTGAATGGCTCCGCCGTGGGCGTGCTAAATTTCAGCGGGCAGCAGAATTATACCAGCACGTTCCCGGTGGAGCAGGGCATGCTTCAGGAGGGAACGAATACCGTTACGCTGACCGCTTTGAATGGCGAGAACGATACCAGCCTGGTGCAATCCATCACGCTGCAGTATCCGCATAGTTATACGGCGGATTCGGACTGGCTGCAGGCTACGGCAGCGGGCGGCGAGAATTTGAAGGTCAGCGGCTTCGCGAACTCGCAGATTCAGGTTTACGACGTCACGGACCCGCTGAATATCGTTCAGCTTGCGGGGTCCGTCAACATGGATGACTCTGCTTGGGACATCTCCGTAACCGTGCCAGGTTCGGCAGGCGGTGCCCCGCACACTTTGGTCGCGTTCTCGGCCGATCAGATATCGTCGCCTTCCGCGATCACTTACCATGCGCCGAGCACTTTGCTCGAGCAGCAACAGGGCGCGCAGTCTATCATCATCACGCATCCGGATTTTGTAGCGAGCGCGGCGCCGCTGGTTAGCTTGCGCAAATCGCAGCGGCAAGATGTGGCTCTGGTGACTGTGGATCAGCTTTTCGATGCTTTCAATTACGGCGAGCGCAGTCCGTTTGCTCTGCGCGCCTACCTCTATTTTGCGGCGACTGAGTGGCGGGAAAAGCCGCAGTCGGTGCTCTTGCTTGGTGATGCTTCGTTCGATCCGCGCGGCTATCTCGGGCTTGGCGATTTCGATTTTGTGCCTACGCGGATTATCGAAACGGCGGCGTTCAAGACCGCTTCCGATGATTGGCTGACGGATTTCCAGGAGACGGGCTTCGCGACGATTCCCACGGGCCGCATTCCGGCGCGCACTGCGGACGAGGCCGCGCTGGTTGTCTCGAAAATCGTGAATTACGAGCAGGGCGGGGCTGCGGGTACTTGGACGCATCAAGCTCTGGTGGTCGCGGACCAGAACGTCGGCGTGGATTTCTCGAACGAAGCACAACTAGCGAACGCGCTTTTGCCGCCGTCGCTGGTGACGACCACAATTCTGGCGGATGGGCAGGCTCCGAACGTGGTATCGCAGCAGATTTTGGACGCCGTGAATAATGGCGTCTTACTCGTTAATTACACCGGGCACGGTGCCGAGGAGCAGTGGTCGTTTGCCGACCTCTTCGACGATACGTCCGCGGCGGCGTTGACGAACGGCGGGCGTTTGCCGGTGTTCTTGCTCATGGATTGCCTGAATGGATTCTTCCACGACGTGTACGCGACGAGCCTCTCGACGTCGCTGCTGATGGCTCCTAACGGCGGCGCGGTGGCCGTGTGGGCTTCTTCCGGGTTCACGACGGCATTGCCTCAAGCGACCATGGATCAGGCGCTCCTGCGCAATTTGGCCGCGAATCCGTCGCAGCCGTTGGGCCAGGCGATTTTGACGGCGAAGTCGAACATCACCGACCCCGACGTGCGCCGCACTTGGATACTATTTGGCGATCCGGCGATGGTCGTCGCGTTCCCGAATGCTACTCCCGCGCGACGCGCTCACTAGAACGGGCGCGGTGAGGAGTGTCGCAATTCACGCGCGAGTCCTTCGTGCACTGCCGCCTCTCTGTAACCGCGGCAATCTTTCAGCCTTAGAAATGCGTGAGTAATTAGCACGCATACGGCATACAATCTGGCCAGACGATCTAATGGCGGACTTCGCAAAACGCGCCGTGGTAGCTGTGTTGGCGTCTCTGGTACTCGTGTACGTGTGTGACTACGGCGTGCTGCGATTCAGGATGAGCCGAAACAACGGCGCTGGCGCGTTAGGGAGGGTCACTTCTTACTACAGCACGGCGCTCAAAGACGGCAAGCTCGAAATTTTCACCGACCAACCGCAGACGGAGACCTGCGTGCGCTCGATTTTTCCTCATTCCGGCATGCGCCCGTGCTGGTACGCCAGCCGCAATAATGTGAAGACAATCGGATAGGTTCGCCGCGGCGCGCGTTCGTTGCGCTGGAAAATCACCGGCGCCGTATGCGCGGACGGCGGATGGGCGTCTCGGCGTTCGCTGCAGTCTGCAGCAACTGGAATAAGGCTTGCGCGTCGCGCGTGAGTGGACGATGGCGCGGGTAAATCACGTCCAGGTTGCGGCGCAACGGCTCGACGTTGTCGATCTCGATTGCGACCAGCTTGCCCTGATGCAGTTCCTTCGTAACGGCAATCTGCGGAAGGAAGCTCAGTCCCAGTTTGCGCTCGACCATACGCTTGGCAGCTTCGATCGTTTCTACCTCCAGGACCGTGTTCGGCAATTGGCCGGCGCGGCGAAATAATCCCTGGGTCAGCGTCCAGTCGCTTGACCCGCGATCGAAGAAGATCAGCGGCATAGACTCGACGTCCTCCAAGCGCACGCGGCGCTTGCGCGCGCAGACGTGATTGGGATGGCCGACGAGAATCAGGGGATCGTCGCGCAGGGTCATCGTCTCGACTTCCGGGTGATTCAGCGAGCGCGCAATTCCGATTTCGGCTTCGCCATCCAAGACCATTTTGAGCACCTGCAGGGAAGTGCCGGAGCGCAGACTGACCATCACTTTCGGATTGGCGGCCTGGTAGTCCTTGATCACATCCGGCAGAAAGTAGGTGCAAATGGAAAGCGCGGCGGCGATGCGCAGCGCGCTGCCGACGGAAGGCTGGAGTTCATGGATGGCTTGGCGGGCGCGAGCAACGTCGCGGAGCAATTGCTCGGCATGAGGACGTAAGGCTTTTCCCGCGGGCGAAACGGAGAGGCCACCGCGGACGCGGGAGAAGAGCTTCACTCCGAGGGAATCTTCGAGCGCACGAATGCGCGCGCTCACGGCCGGCTGGCTGACGCGCAAAGCCGCGGCGGCGCGATGAAAACCGCCGTAGGTGACTACGGCGAGGAAAGTTTCGATCTGGTCAATTTCCATGACGCATTCCTCCGGTGCGGTGTGCGCGTCGCGCGCGGAACCCGGCGGCCGGGCGCGAGTACTACCAGTCCTACCGGAAACTGCCTAGTTCTGCCTAGAACTGCCTGATAAGCTTATTCTATCAAGACGATAATGACAATCAGTTTGACTGATTAAGTGTCTTGCCCCACACTCGCTGCAACAGCCCACGAATGCGGCGGGCTCCGGCCCGATCCCCAGAACGAAATCTCTACGACAGGCGAGGTCAAGCGAATGAGCAATACCAACGGCAATCATAATCATAGAAATCTGGAGCATTCCTGGAAGACCGACCTGAGGTGGGAAGGGGTCACACGGCCCTATTCCGCGAAAGATGTAGAGCAATTGCGAGGATCCGTGCACATCGAGCACACATTGGCGCGCATGGGCGCTGAACGCCTGTGGCAATTGCTGCAGGACGATCTATACGTTCCGGCGCTGGGCGCTCTGACGGGGAATCAAGCCGTGCAGCAAGTTTCGGCTGGCCTGAAGGCAATTTACATGAGCGGATGGCAAGTCGCGGCGGACGCCAATGATGCGGGGCAGATGTATCCGGATCAAAGCTTGTATCCGGCGGACAGCGTTCCAAATGTGGTGCGTAAGATCAACCAGGCGCTCGCGCGCGCAGATCAAATTCATCACGCGGAAGGGAAGAACGGTATTCACTGGTTTGCGCCGATCATTGCGGACGCTGAGGCGGGATTTGGCGGCAATCTTAACGCGTTTGAATTGATGAAGGCGATGATCGAAGCGGGCGCGGCGTGTGTGCACTTCGAGGATCAGCTTTCTTCCGCGAAGAAGTGTGGGCACCTGGGCGGCAAGGTGCTGGTGTCCACTACCGAAGCGATCCAGAAGTTGGTGGCGGCACGGCTGGCTGCGGATGTGATGGGCGTGCCGACGCTGATCATGGCGCGCACGGATGCCGATAGCGCGCATTTGCTGACGAGCGATATTGACCCTCGCGATCAGAAGTTCCTGACCGGCGAACGCACCAGCGAAGGATTCTTCAAGATACGTGGCGGCCTGGATTCGGCTATTGCCCGCGGCCTGGCATATGCGCCGTACTGCGATTTACTGTGGTGCGAAACTTCCAAGCCGGATTTGGGCGAGGCGCGGCGGTTCGCGGAAGCCATTCACGCGAAATATCCGAACAAGATGCTGGCTTACAATTGCTCGCCTTCGTTCAATTGGAAGAAGAATCTGGACGATGCGACGATTGCGAAGTTTCAGGGCGAGCTGGCGAAAATGGGCTACAAATTCCAGTTCATCACTTTGGCGGGCTTCCATGCGTTGAATCTGGCGATGTACGAATTGGCGCGCAACTACAAGGACGCCGGCATGACGGCTTACTGCCGCTTGCAGGAGAAGGAATTTGCGAGCGAGAAGCAGTTTGGCTATGACGCGGTGAAGCACCAGCGGTTTGTCGGGACCGGGTATTTCGATAATGTGCAGCAGGTGATCACCAGTGGGGCGGCTTCGACTACTGCTTTGGCGGGATCTACTGAGACGGCGCAATTTCATGAGGTGAAGAAGACGCAGCAGCCGCGATTTGAGGCGAAAGAGATGCGGCAGGCTGCTTCGGCGGATTGATTTGCATGGTGCTGGATTTAACGTCAAAAGATCCAACACAGAGTAACGGCGGAGGTCACGGAGAGAACTAGCACACTCCGCGATCTTGCGGACAAGTTCGATGGGGCAGACAACACGGGGCGAACTCATTGAGTTCGCCCCTTTTTCTTTGGTCACGCTGCCTCGTAGCGGCGAATTTTCATTGCCATCGAGCGCTGCCGCTGCACCGATGGCGCACCGAAGTGCGCCGCTACAAAGGCGACTGCAACTGCGTGTCTTAATCGGCGTGGACTTTTTCGGCTCGGCCGATTATTTCCCCGATGTTCAGGCCCAGCCCTTTGGCTACGCCAGTGCCGTACGCCGGATCGGCTTTGTAGAAGTGCTGAATCTGCAGCTCCTGGATGCGGCGAGGAACGGCGCCTAGGCTGCCTACGATGTTGCTGATGAGGCGGTCTTTGGCGTCTTGCTTCATCAGCCGGAAAAGATTCCCTGGCTGCGTGTAGTAATCGGAATCGAGCCGGTGATTGTGGCGATCGACCGTGCCGGAAACTTCTTTGGGGCGCTCGCGGTAATGCGGATCCTGGGTCGGCCCGTTGAAGCTGTTCGGCTCGTAGTTCGGTTGCGCGCCGTAGTTTCCGTCGAAACACATGGCGCCGTCGCGATTGTAGGTGTGGAACGGGCACTGTGGCTTGTTGACCGGCAGGGAATCGTAATTCACGCCCAGACGGTAACGGTGCGCGTCTGGATACGAAATCAGGCGGGCCTGCAACATCTTGTCCGGCGAGAAGCCCATGCCCTGGACGATGTTGCGCGGTTCGAAAGCAGCCTGCTCGACTTCCGCAAAATAATTTTCGGGGTTGCGATCCAGAACCAGCTCGCCGACTTCGTGCAGCGGATAATCCTTATGCGGCCAGACTTTAGTGAGGTCGAAAGGATTGATATGGTAAGTCTCTGCATCCTTTTCCGACATGATCTGCACGGTGACTCGCCACTTGGGAAAGTCGCCCTTGGCGATGGAATCAAAAAGATCGCGCTGCGCAAAATCAGGGTCAATGCCGCGCTGCGCGCTGGCGTCTTCACCGGTGAAGTTCTTGATGCCTTGCTTGGTTTTGAAATGCCACTTCACGTAGAAGAGCTCGTTCTTGGCGTTGATCAGGCTGAAAGTGTGGCTGCTGTAGCCGTTCATGTGGCGATAGCCGTAGGGCGTGCCGCGATCGGAGAAGAGGATGGTGACCTGATGGAGCGATTCCGGCGAAAGCGACCAGAAATCCCACATCATGGTGGCCGACTTCAGGTTCGTTTGCGGGTCGCGCTTCTGCGTGTGAATGAAATCGCCGAACTTCAGCGGATCGCGAATGAAGAAGACGGGCGTGTTGTTGCCGGTCATATCCCAATTGCCTTCTTCGGTGTAGAACTTCAGAGCGAAGCCGCGCGGGTCGCGCTCGGTATCGGCTGAGCCTTTTTCGCCGCCCACGGTCGAGAAGCGGATGAAGGTGGGTGTCTTCTTGCCGACTGCGGAAAATAGTTTGGCGGTGGTGTACTTCGTGATTTCCGCGCTGGTGCAGACGAAATGCCCGTGAGCGCCGGAGCCTTTGGCATGGACGACGCGTTCGGGGATGCGTTCGCGGTTGAAATGCGCCATTTTTTCGAACAGCAGGAAATCTTCAAACACGACGGGGCCACGCGGGCCGACCGTCAAGGAATTCTGGTTGTCGGCCACGGGACGTCCCGCGTCCGTGGTCATAACTTCGTGCTTCGGTTTTTTCTCTTCCATACCTGTCTCCTTGGGGTGGGGCGATAGGGCTGCCCGGAGTCGAAGGGTAGCGCGGAGCATAGTATAGGAGAAATACTTTATTCGTCTCTGACCGATAGGTAGAATCTATAAGAGCGGGATGCAGATCTTGCCGCCGGAGACCGCAACCATGGAAGTGCACCAGCTGAGATATTTTTGCGCAGTAGCCAAGGCGGGTAACTTCACGCGCGCGGCCGCGCAGGAGCATGTGGCGCAGCCTTCACTTTCGCAGCAGATACAGAAAATCGAGCAAGAATTGGGGGCGAAGCTTTTCGACCGGCTGGGACGCGGCGTGCGGCTTACGGCCTTTGGACAAGCTTTTTTGCCGCGGGCACAAGCGATTTTGCGCGAGCTGGGCGAAGCGACATCGGAAATCCAGCAGATGGCGGGGTCGGAATCGGGAACGATTGTATTCGGCTCGATTCCGACCATCGCGCCGTATTTCTTGCCGCGGCGCGTTTCGCGCTTCCTGAAGCAATTTCCGCAAGTACGTTTGGAAATGGTGGAGGAAATCACGCCGGTGCTGCTGGCGCGTTTGCAGGAAGGCACGATGGATATGGCGCTGGTGGCTTTGCCGATTGCGGGAGCGGAATTTGTGTGCAAGGAAATTCTAAAGGAGCGCATGTATCTTGTCGTGCCGAAGGAGCACCGGTTGGCACGGGAAAAATCCACGCCGCTGAAGGAGGCGGGGACGGATCCGTTTTTGTTATTGAAGGAAGGGCACTGTTTCCGCGAATCGGTGGTGTCTGCGTGCCAGAGGTCGCGGACGAAGCTGAACGTGGTATTCGAAACGGGGCAATTTTCTTCGATTCTAGCGATGGTCTCCGCGGGAATGGGAATTTCCGTGGTGCCGGAAATGGCGGTGGAACCGGTGAAGGGTTGCCGGTTCGTTGCTTTGGCGGATGAGACGGCGTACCGGCGCATTGGGGTGATCTGGATGCGAAATCATTTTCAGACGCGGGCGGAGGTGGAATTGCTGGAGTATTTGAGCGAAGCGGGGGGTGGCGCGGCCGTTTGAGGCTAGGGCCGCGGTGATTTTTTCAGACGCGCGATGCCGTCACAATTTTGGCGGTGGTGATGGATTGGCCGACGTGGCGCTGGGTGTGGTCGGCGATGTGGACAAGCAAGCCGGCGACAGTCGTGGGCAATTGCTTCTTGCCAACGGAGCGCGGCTCGCCCCAGCGGCCGGGATCAATTTGCACGATGCGCCTCGCGGCGGCTGCGAGAGTGGCTTCCAGTTCCGCGAAAAGCTCGGCCCTATTGGCATTCGGCGCGAGTTCGCTTTTGAGCGCGGCGAGTTGCTCTGCGTCGAGATTTCTTCCTTCGGCGTAGGTCAGGAGGCGATCCACGCTGCGCGCGATGTGGCGGATGTGGAAGGCTACCGGGGCGATTCCCGCCGGTCGCGTATTGAGCTGTGCTTCGCTTAAAGCGGCGCACCAGCGCCTCAGGTCTTCTTTGGCGAGTTCGAGGGCGTGCAGGACGGCTCTGGGCGCTGCGGGAATTTCGGTCAACGTGCCACGAAGCCAAGGCTCGGGTTGCGCGGATTCATTCATCGTTTGAGTCTCCACACCGTACGCTACCTGAAAATCGGCGCTCGTCAAACGGTGGCGGCGGACCTCGAGGTTAGATCGACTGCGGCTGGACTACAGGATCAGAAAATCTCGCGAAAACCGGCCAGTTAAGGGGCCTTGGCGGCGGAGGCGTTCCCGGTGGCGGTCTTTGCCTCCGCAGCCGTGGCGCCGGATGCTTTGCCGCCTTCTGCTGCGACGGGCGACGCGTCGTTGGCGGCTTCGGGCTTGACTAGATATTGAACGATGAGCGAGACGCGGCGGTTGGCAGGATCGAGCGGCGCGTCGGGCTTACGCAGGCGCTGGTCGGCGAAGCCACGAACCTGGCTGACCTGCGATTCTCCCAGTCCGTTTTCCTGCATCATGCGGCGCGCTGCGTTGGCGCGATCCGCGGAGAGCTCCCAATTGGTGTAGTTGCTATTCGGCGCATAGGCCTTGGCGTCCGTGTGGCCCTCGATCGCGATTTTGTTCGGGAGTTTGCCTAGCTCCTTCGCGAGCAGCATCAGAAGGCTCTCTCCGTCGGAGTTCAATTTCGCGCTGCCGGGATCGTAGAAAGTGCCGCTGGCGGATTCGGTAAGCTCGATGCGAAGGCCTTCGTTGGTCACGGTCATGTCAATGTGATTTTTCAGCTTGTCGAAATTGGGGACTTCGCGGACGGCTTTCTGCAATTCCTCCTTTAATTGCGCCATATTGTCTTTGCTGACGATGAAGTTTTCGCCCGAGCCGACCATGTCGCTGCCGACTTTTTTCGCGGTCCCGGTAGGGTCTTTAAAGTAGCCGCCAACGGCTTCCTGCACCTGTTTGCTGCTATTGAGCAGCCATAGGACGATGAAAAGCGCCATCATCGCGGTTACGAAATCGGCGTAGGCCACTTTCCACGCGCCGCCGTGGTGGCCGCCGTGCCCGCCTTTTTTCTTGATGACGATGATGGGAGGTTTGGAACTCACGAGTGAATGTGCAAATCCTTGTAAGCGCTACGCTGCAGCCGCGGCCGGAGCGTCAGACTTATCCTTGATGAATTTTTCTGCATCTTGAAAGCTGGGGCGAACGTGCCCGGGAATTGCTCGGCGTCCGATTTCCACGGCCATGCTGGGCGCGGTGCCTTTCATGAACGCGACGATCATGACGCGTAAGAATTGATAGTAGGCGTGCTCGTCGTCAACGCCTTTCGCCATGCTGGCGGCAACGGGCCCCACCAGTCCGTAACACAGTAAAATCCCCAAAAACGTACCGACCAGCGCGGCGGCAACTTTCTTGCCGATTTCTTCGGGTGGACCGCCGAGGGAGCCCATGGTGATGACGACGCCAAGCACGGCTGCGACGATGCCGAGGCCGGGCAGGGAATCCGCGACGGTGGAAAGAGCTCCAATCGGCAGCGCCGCTTCGTGGTGGTGAACGTCCATGTCGTTTTCGATCATCTGATCGGCGTCAAAGGGCTCGATGCCTCCGCTGGAAGCCATGCGGATGGAATCGCAGACGAACGCCAGCGCGTGATGGTCTTTCAGAAATTTCGGATACTTCGAAAAAATGGGGCTTTGCTCCGGATTGTCGCTGTCCGTTTCGAGGGCCATCAAACCGTCGCGGCGCGCGCGGCTGAAGAGTTCGAACATCATTTTCAGAGATTCCAAATATCTCTGTTTGTTGTATTTGGAGCCGCCAAAAGCGCCGGTGAGTCCGGAAATGATTTTCTTGAGGATATGGAGGGGATTCGCGATGAGCATGGTGCCGAGCGCGGCGCCGCCGATGGTCACCAGTTCGGCGAGCTGGATGAGCACCCTCAGATTGCCGTGTTCCATCAGGAACCCGCCAATCACCGCGCCGAACACCACGACGATGCCGATAATTATGAACATCGAATGCCAGTCCTCCCGCGAATTCTGCTAATCGGCGATTTTTACTTGATTGCCGCCTGCCGCGATGCTCTCGGCGAGCGATTTCTCGGCGCGCTCCGTGACAGATTCCACTGTGTCGCCCGGCCGCGCGGACGTTCCGCCGAAGGATGCGGTGAGGGATACGTGATCGCCCCACCATTTGAATTTCGTGTTGTGCACCATGCGCAGCAGGCGGTCGGTCACGTTCTTGATTTCCGCGGCGCTGCATTCCGCCAGCACGATCAGCAAACGATTTTCCGCGTGAAGCCCAAGGAAGTCCGTGGGGCGAATGCTACCCTCGAGGGTAAGCGCCGCCGTACGCTGGATAGCCGCGAGAGCGGATGTCCCGTACTTCGCCCGGAAATTCGCAAGGCCGTCAATCTCCACACAAAGAATGCTGAAGGGAACGCGGTGCTCCGAAAAGGTCATCAGGTTTCCGCGCAGATGCGTCTCGACGAAGGAGCGGGTGAGCACTCCGGTGGCTTCGTCAATGCAGCCATAATTTTTGAGCTTATTGTGGCGACGCTCCGCATAGGTGATGCGATGGTCATCGTCAAAGCTTTCGACGACGCCAATGATGACGCCGTCCCGATCGTGAATGGGCATAGAGCGGACGTGCAGCGCTACCTGGTGACCGCCTTTGTGCCGAAAGGTAAGCACAGTGACAGCGGGCCGGCCATCACGCAGGACGCTGGCCAGCGCGCCGCCGAATTCGCAGACTCCGCCCTGGCCTTCTTCTTCTTGCGGCGCAAAAAAATCCCGGCAAAAATGTCCCAGTACGTCCTGGCGCAGGTACCCGGTAATTCTTTCCGCCCCTGCGTTCCAAAACTGAATTTTTTCACTACGATCCACCATATACACGCCGTTCTGCATGCTTTCGAGAACGGTGCGATAGATCTCCGGATCGTTAAACAATGACATGCGAGGGCTCCACTAGGAATCATCGGTCAAAAGCAGGGCGAGTTTAGTTGCGGAAGCGCAGCAGTTTCGCGGGGTGAAGCGCAGATGGGCCGCACGTTGAAGCAGGCTGAGTTTGCCGCAGAATCCGGAGTTCACGCGGCTGTAACAATCCGCTCATAATATGGCTTCTTGTGTAAACATCATCCGGTGAAGCACTTGCCGAGCAGTCAGGAGAGACGACTCGATGGAGAAGCGGAATTTCTTGTTTGTTTCACTTACGGGGCTGATCAGTGATATTGCGTGGCAAGTTTCGAAGGAGGGCCACGAAGTCCGCTATTACATCGGCGACAAGAAGGAGCGCGATATTGCGGATGGATTCGTGGCGAAGTCCAAGGATTGGGAGAAAGATTCAGAGTGGGCGGACATTCTGATTTTCGATGACACGCTGGGGCAGGGAGAAAAGGCGCAAGCCTTGCGCGCGGCGGGCAAGAAAGTGATTGGCGGGACGCCATATTCGGATCGCTTGGAGGATGACCGGTCGTTCGGCCAGGAAGAATTGAAAAAAGCCGGTGTGAGCATCATTCCTTATTTCGAATTCGATAATTTCGACGATGCCATAGACCACGTAACACAGAATCCCGGGCGCTATGTGATCAAGCCGAGCGGCGAGGCGCAGAACGTGAAGCGGCGGCTATTCGTCGGGGAAGAAGACGATGGGCAGGACGTGATTTACATGCTGGAGGCTTACAAGAACGCGCTCTCGGACGAAATCAAGGTGTTTCAATTGCAGCGGCGTGTGACGGGCGTGGAAGTGGCCGTGGGCGCGTTTTTCAACGGCACAACTTTCGTTTATCCCATCAACATCAATTTCGAGCACAAGAAATTGTTTCCGGGCGAGAACGGGCCGCCGACGGGGGAAATGGGCACGACCATGTTCTGGAGCGAGCCCAATAATCTCTTCAGCCAGACCCTGCAGAAGCTGGAAAAGAAACTCGCGGAGGAAGGCTACGTTGGATACATTGACCTAAATTGCATCGTGAACCATCACGGAATCTATCCGCTGGAATTTACTTCGCGCTTCGGATATCCGACGATCAGCATTCAGCAGGCGGGAATGATTACGCCGATCGGGCAATTCTTTTGGGATTTGGCGAACGGGAATGATCCGAAGCTGAAAGTCCGCAGCGGCTTTCAGATTGGCGTGCGCATTGTGGTGCCGCCATTTCCGTTTGACGACGACGAAACTTTCGATTCGTTCTCGAAGAATGCAGTGATCGTCTTCAAGAAGCCGCCCACCGATGAAATGCACATCGAAGACGTGAAGCAGATAAACGGACAGTGGCTGGTGGCCGGAACTTCCGGCGTGATTTTGGTGGTCGTGGGGCTGGGACAGACTATGAAGCAGGCGCAAGCGCAGGTTTATTCTCGGATCAAAAACGTGCTGATCCCGAACATGTATTACCGCACGGACATCGGCGACCGCTGGGTGGAAGATAGCGACCGGTTGCACACCTGGGGATACTTGCGATAGGCACAATCCCGGTAGTGGGTCAGTTTCCGGTTAGAGAGTTTACCAAGAGCTACTCCAGTTTTTCGAGGTTCAACCACCATACAAGTACTATCGCTTCTTTAACTTGTCACCGGCTGCAACCCCGGGGTGCCTCAATGACGGGCCTCAGCTTCGCGCCCCTATTTAGCCGGAGCAGCAGATGCGCCTAGCCGCTTCAGCTCCGCCAGCGCCGCGGTGTAGCCCATATCCCCTTTTGGGCAGGCATCGCGCGCGGCCGTGAACCGCGCCAGCGCCGTGGTCCGTTGATGATGTAATAGTGCGTCCTCGCCGGTGAAGTAGTTGGCGCCGCAAACTCGCCACTTCTGCCAAGCGGAGACGCCGCTGGCCGTAGCCACCATCACCTCATTGGCTGTCACCTGTCCCAGGTCGAGCTTCAGCACCGGCCCAGGCCATTTCGACAGATCCGCGGCCGCTGCGACTCGCGCGAGTTGCTGCGCATCATCGTGGCCCTGCCGCTTCATGACCACGTGCAGCAACATAGCCGCGGAAACCGCCGCATTTGAAGACGGCGCGGCGGAGATCGTGTGCTCAAAGTCCGCAATGGCTGCTGTTAGGTTGGACTGAGCGAAATAGGCGCCGCCGCGGTTAAGGTAGGCGGTTGTGTCATTCGAGCTCAAATGGATCGCTTGGCTGAAGTCCTGAATCGCACGACCGTAATCGCCCTTCCTGTTGTAGGCAACGCCGCGGTTGTTGTAGTTATTTGCATTATTCGGGTTCAGCTGAATCGCTTCGTTGAAATCCTGAATTGCACGGTCGTATTCCTCTTTGTCTATGTAGGCGTTGCCGCGATCGTAGTAGGCTCTTTCAAAATTCGGGTTCAGGCGAACCGCTTCGTTGAAATCCTGGATCGCGCGGTCGTAGTCACCCTTCTTTTTGCAGGCGTAGCCGCGGCCGTAGTAGGCTGTTTCAGCATTCGGGTTCAGCTGAATCGCTTCGTTGAAATCCTGAATTGCACGGTCGTATTCCTCCTTGTCTATGTAGGCGTTGCCGCGATCGTAGTAGGCTCTTTCAAAATTCGGGTTCAGGCGAATCGCTTCGTTGAAATCCTGGATCGCGCGGTCGTGATCGCCCTTGCTGCTGTAGGCGGTGCCACGGTTGTTGTAGCTGGTGGACAGATTCCCCGTCGTGAGCTGGCCTGACTGGATAAGCGCTGTGCATCCGGCGATTCTGGTGTCCGGATCAACTGACCGGCACTTGCTCAGGTTTTCTAGCCCGCTACATCCCATCGCGGTCATCGCCGCGCCGAGCAAAAGCCAAGCGCGTAAGGCTGGTTTGCCAATCACGTTCGATGCCCCCTGATCACGGACAAAAGTACCATTCGCTATCTAAATAGTGAAGATCGCCTGAGGCAAACTGTTAGCGAGATGTGTCGTTCACACGTTTGCGCAATAGTTTTGGGTGTTCTCCCAGCGGGAAGCGGATTATAGACAATGATGCAAGTTGCTCGACGGGCTGAGGGTCGAGCGATGGCGCGATTCGAACGCCATGTAAGGTTCGGTCGCCTCAGCTCCTGGTAAGTTCTATAAAAGGAGTCAAGGAGAAAACACTTCTCCTGCGGCTGGATTTTTTCTTGCCGTCCAGCCCGCCTCGTTTGAGCAGGATTGTTCTGTCTTTCCGTTCCGAGAACTCGGGACGCTGCTCCATTCACGCAGCGTTTTTGGTTTTCTCTGCCAGCGGTTTTCATCGCTTTGGTGCGACGAAGCCAGTCCGTTCGGAGGCCACAAGCAGCACGGTTGTCAGGTGCCAACCATGGTTCTATCGGGGACTCGTGGCCCATAGCTTTTTCGGGTTGTCCGAGGGGGACTAGGGTCGCGTGAGAGACTCCGCGTGCCCGAGGCACGCCGAGCCTAACTTATCAGCTGAGACTCGCCCTCGAACCCGAATGTCTCCAGAACCCGACTGACACCACCGGAAGAAATTCCAGGATGGAACGGATTCGCCGGAGACATTCAAGCTGTTTGTGGTTTCAGATGCTGGGCGTCGAAGCGCACTCCTTTCTTCCAGACGATCAAGGTAATGGCTGCCATCTTGCGCGCCAACGTCAGCCGCGCCATTTCCGGCCGGATTCCCTTAGCCACCAGCGCCTCGTAAAACTCTTTGAACGGGCCCGCCTTCGCAGCGGCCACGGTGGCAGCACCCTTGAAAAGATTCTTCAGTTCGTGATTGTGATTGCGATTCAGCCCGCGAATCGACGCCGGTTTCTTGGCACGCTGCAGCTCTCCCTGCACGAACCTCTGCTCGGCGCTACTGTGCGTCTCGATCCCAAATCCGCTGTAGGCCCAGAGCTGCCGCTTGGTACGAAAACGATGCGGCGTTTGCATCAAAGCGATCAGCAGAGCCGCCCGGATCGGGCCGATGAACGGAATCTCGCGTAACAGCTTCCAGGCCTCGTGCTTTTGAGCTTCCGCGAGCAGTTCGTGCCGCACTTGCTGGCGCAGTGCCCGCAACCCATCGCACTGCTGGTAGTAGAACTCCGCCCGGCGGCGCACGCCGGCCTCCTGGATCTTGGCGAGCCACTCCGCGCGATAGCGTTCTGCGTAAACTTGTTTTCCTCTGCAGGGAATCCCCCAACTGCGGTAGATCGCCTTCACACGGGTCATCACCCGTATCAGATCCGTGCTGATCGTCAGATAACTCCGCGCCAGCTCGCGCAGCGTCCGCACGCCATGCTCCCCGTGATACACCGAGCGGACCAGATTCGCGCGCAGCAACTCCGCCAGCTTCCGCGCATCGCTGCGATCACTCTTGCTGCCTTCCTTGAGCAAAGCATTCCGGCGCGGATTACACACCACCAGCTTGGCTACCTGCGGCTTAATCAAGTCATACAACCAGGCGGCCCAGGTGCCTTCTTCCAACGTCACCTGCAAACTTCCGCGCAATCCTTTGAGAAAATCGAGAATGCTACTGGCCTTGGTTTCGATCGTACTTTCCATCACCAGTTTGCCCGAGCAGTTTAGAACCGCGATTGAGATCGCTTCCTTGTGTACATCCATCCCGATATACTTCACGTTATCCATAGAGGGCGCTCCTTTCTGAGGTAGGTTCGAGCCAAGCACTCAAAACCTACTCCCACAGGGGCGCCCTTTTATATTGCGTCGCTAACCGGAAACTGACGCCGTACCAAAAGCCGGACATTCTTGTCAATCGGGGCACCGTGCGTTAGAGTACGCGCTTTCTTATTGTTGGCGGAGCGCACATGCCCGTAGTGGCGGAAGGCGAGAAACTTAAGACATTGATTCGCCGCGCGGCGATTCAGAAGCGCGTGCGCGAAGTGGCGCACCAGATCACCAAGGATTTCGCGGGGCAGCGGGTGCATCTGGTAGGCGTGTTGAAGGGCGCTTGCATCTTTCTTTCGGACCTGGTGCGTGAGATCAATCTGAACACTTCCATTGATTTCATCGCAGTATCGAGTTACGGCAAGAACCGGGAAAGCTCGGGGCAGGTGCGGCTGATCAAGGATCTGGATAGCAGCATTGAGGGGCTGAACGTCATCGTGGTGGAGGATATTCTCGATACCGGCATTACGCTAACCTACCTTCTGCGCGTTCTTCAGCAGCGCAAACCGAAAACGTTGCGAATCGCGGCGCTGCTGGATAAGCCCTCGCGTCGAATCAAGGATGTGAAGGTGGACTATGTCGGATTCAAAATCCCCAATGATTTTGTGGTCGGTTACGGCTTGGATTACGCCGAGCGCTATCGCAATCTGAAGGACGTCTGCGTTCTTACGCTTCCCACCGATTAAACATGGCTCTTACTCCCTCCGAAATCGCGCGATTGATTGATCACACGTTGCTAAAGCCGGAAGCGACGCGCGACGAAATCCGCAAACTTTGCGAAGAAGCGCTGAAGTACGGTTTTGCTTCTGTATGCGTGAATCCGTGGAACGTGCCGCAAGCCGCGGAACTGCTACGCGGCGGTGCTGTGAAAGTTTGCACCGTCGTCGGATTCCCCTTGGGCGCTACGCTGCCGGAAGTGAAAGCGTTTGAGGCGGAACAGTCATTGAAGCGCGGCGCTCAGGAAATAGATATGGTGATCAATATCGGCGCGCTGAAATCCCGGCTGCTCGACGCGGTCGCCGGAGATATCCGTGGCGTGGTGGAGACCGCGCATCGCGGAGGCGGAATCTGCAAGGTGATTCTGGAAACGGCGCTGTTGACGCGCGAAGAGAAGGTGCAAGGCTCGCTCGCGGCAAAAAATGCCGGGGCGGATTTCGTGAAAACTTCCACGGGTTTCAGTACGGCCGGTGCTACGCCCGAAGACGTGCGGCTGATCCGCGAGACGGTCGGCGTGGGCACGGGAATCAAAGCCGCCGGGGGCGTGCGCACGCTCGAGGACTTGCTGAAAATGGTGGAAGCTGGCGCCACCCGGATCGGCGCGAGCGCGGGCGTGAAAATTGTCGAGCAGGCGCGATCTGGAACGGCTTCGGCAAGTTCGGCAGCGCCTGATAGCGGAAAGTATTGACGAGCCAAATAATTACGGATGCCCGCCGCGAGGCCTTCTTTCCTGCCTGCTATAATGAATTGACTAGGCGCGTGCTGCGCGGCGCTGCTCCTGCATGTGGTGCGGGCGCCGATGCCGGCACTTCCTCAGCGGGGGCTGGGGCGCTGCACTCTTACACACATGGACGCGGCAAAACTCAATTCGAAAGTTGAAGTTCCGGCGGAGACGCTCGCGATTCTGGCGGAAATCAGCCAGGAGATCAATGCGTCGCTGAACCTGGATGAAGTGCTGCCGAACGCCGCGTCGCTGATTAAGCGCTTGATTGATTACGAAGTGTTCGCCGTGCTGTTGCCGGAGGAAGGCACGGACCAGATGTATTTTCGGTTTGCGATCGGGCATCGCCAGGAAGTGGTGGATCACTGGCGGATTCCGATGGGCGAGGGAATTATCGGCGCAGCGGCAGCCACCGGGCACGCGATACGCGTGGGCGATGTGCGCGCGGATTCGCGTTACCTGAATGCGCTGGACGGCGTGCGGTCGGAATTGGCGGTGCCGCTGATCGTGCGCGGGCGCGTGATCGGCGTGATGGACATCGAAAGCAGCCAACTGGATTATTTCACGCCCGACCAGCAGAACATTTTGACGCTGGTGGCTTCGCGCATCGGCACCGCGATCGAAAACGCCAAACTCTACGAGCACGAACGCAATCAAGCCGAGACGCTGCTGCTGCTGAACGAAGTGAGCCGCGAAGCGAATTCGACGCTGTCGGTGGAAGAAGTTTTGCGGCGCGCGGCGGAACTGACCAAGCGGCTGATCAACTACCAGATTTTCAGCATTCTGCTCTACGACGAGGTTGAAAACGTTTTTCGCCATCGCGTGACCGTGAAATTCGGGCAACGCGTGCAGGAAAAGCATGCCGTTCCGGCGCACGAAGGGATTGTCGGCGCTGCGGCCACCTTGAAGCGTCCCGTGGTTGTGCCGGATGTCGCGCTCGACCCGCGCTATCTGATGATCAATCCGGAGACGCGCTCCGAATTGGCCGTACCGATGCTGAATAAAGATCGCGTGATCGGCGTGATGGATCTGGAAAGCCCGCAGCTCAATTATTTCACGCCGGACCACGTGCAAGTGCTTTCGATTCTGGCGGCGCATCTGGCGGTTTCCATCGAGAACGCGCGTTTGTACGAGCGAGTGGCGCGAGACGAAACACGCATGGAGCGCGATCTGAGCGCGGCGCGGCGAATTCAGGGCGCGCTGCTGCCGCGTTTGCCTGGGCCGGAATATGGACTGGAGATCGCGGCGCGAGTGGTTTCCTCGCGAGAATTGAGCGGCGACCTTTACGATTTTTTGCGTTATGGGCCGCAGGAATTGGGCGTGGCGGTGGGAGACGTCAGCGGGAAGGGCAGCGCCGCGGCGCTTTATGGCGCTGTCGCGATTGGGACCTTGCGCAGCCTGGGACCGCAGAAGCATCGTCCGGCGGAAATGCTGCGGGCGATCAACGGATTTCTTGGCGAGCGGCGCATCGAAGGCCGCTTTATGACTTTATGCTTTGCCACCTGGCATCGCGGGCGGCACAAATTGCGCGTCGCCAATGCCGGGCAGGAGGAGCCGTTTCTTTATCACGCCGGGCGTTGCGAACAGATTCCGCTTGCGGGCTTCCCCTTGGGAATGTTTGAGGACGCTACCTACGACCAGCGCAGCTACATTCTGGACGCGGGAGACGTGGTCGTGTTTCACTCGGACGGGATAGGCGACACGCAGAATTCGACGTTGGAATTTTTCGGGCATGAGCGCTTGGCGCAGATAATTGCTGCGACGCATCAGCTCACTGCCGACGGAATTGCGGATCGCATTCTCGAGGAAGTGGACGCGTTTTCCGGCGGGCAGCATCCGTTTGATGATCGGACGCTGGTGGTGTTGAAGGTAAAATAACGGCGAGAGCACGAACGAGATTGTCGGTCTGAGGTCAATTGTGGCCATTGGAGTCTGCCTTTCGTGGCCTCAGGGAAAAGCAGATCCCTCGCTGCGCTCGGGATGACATTCACTTTACTTATGGCGCAAAGTCTCGGGGATCTTGCAGCACCACCGATGGCGGTCTGAAGACCGCCGCTACAAAACCGTCGCCCACCTTTTGGTCTAACTTGGGTTTGCCGCGGGTGCAGGCCTCTTTTGCCGATTCGGATGCAAGAAATCGGTTATGGAATCGTTGAAGAGCTTCGGTTGGTCGACGAAGGTCATGTGGCCGCTCTTGGGCAGAATCAGTATTTCCGAGCCGGCGATTTTTTCGTGCATTTCCTGCGAAAGCGACGGGTCGCACTCATCGTGATCGCCGGCGATAATCAGGGTCGGGACATGAATGGTATGCAGCTGGTCCACGTACTCGACGGATTTTAGATTGCCGTCAATCACGAACTCGCCGTCGGAGCCCCACATTTCGCGGTACAGATCCCAGGACGTGTTTCCCGCGGCGATCGGATCGTAATTTGGGTCCGGGTGATTCTGATAGAGGTACGGAAAATAGCCCTCGCCCCAGGCTGCGATCATGTAGTCGTCGGTGTAGCGATTTTTCTGGTAATCCTTGCCGTGGCCGAAAAGGCCTTCTTTTTCTTCGCGGTCAATGCGCTCGCGCAGTTCGGCCGGCATCTTTTCTTTCATTTTCACGAAGACCTGATTCATTTGCGAAGTGCTGGGAAAGGTGCTGCACAAAATCAGATGTGTGAGATTGTTTTGATATTTCAACGCGTAGGCCTGCGCCAGGACGCCGCCATAGGAATGTCCGAGCAGTGTGATTTTGCCGAGGACCAAGCCTTGGCGAACGGCTTCCACGTCTTCGACCATGTTTTCGACCGTGTAGCCGGCGGGATCGTCGAGTTTTTGCGAGCGGCCGGAGCCGCGCTCGTCAATGAAGATCAGGCGATTGTGGCGCGCGAGAGGCAGCAGGTAGGGCAGAAAATAATCGTGTGAGGCGCCGGGGCCGCCGTGCACGATGACGATCGGGGCGCCGCGACCGATGGTCATGTAATAAATCATCACGCCTCGGGCATCAATGAAGCCTTCCTGGATTTGATAATCCGCGACTCGCGCGATTGGCTTCGGCGTTTCGGCGGGCGCCTGAGCTTCCTGCGCTTCTTGGCTGGTGCTAGGCGCGGCGACAGGCTCGGTTGGCGACGCGGCGGAGTGCGCCCGCAGCAACGGGCTTGCGAACGCGCACACCAAAATCATCAGTCCAAGACGAAAATATAATTTCATCGGAGTCTCCTCGATACTTGCGTGCAGGCTGTTACCGCTCTCCCCAGCGCAGTTTGCTGCGAAGGATTTCGTAATAGGTTTTGCGCGGCGGTCGGACCACTTGAACCTTCGCCGCCGCCTTGGTGATGACCACGCGGTCCTGCGGCTGAAGCTGAAATCCGATTTGCCCGTCGATCGTCAGAAACACCGGCTCGCCGGTGGCCGGAAAACGCACTTCCACGCGCGCGGTGTCTGGAATTACGAGCGGGCGATTGGTGAGCATGTGCGGGCAGATTGGCGTAATCACGAAGGCGTCTATATCGGGATGGATGATCGGGCCGCCTGCGGCCAGCGAGTAAGCCGTGGAACCCGTGGGTGTGGCAATGATGAGGCCGTCCGCGCGGTAGCGGCCCACGTGGTGCCCGTCCACGTGCACATCGAGATCGAGCATGCGCGCGAGGGCGGCTTTATTGGCGACTGCGTCATTCAAGGCTGTGACGCGCTCGGCGGGTTTGTTGCTGTGGATGATCTCAGCTTCGAGCATCATGCGCTCGCTGGTGTCGTGCCGACCGGCGAGAATGGTTTCGAGCACGGGGTAAAGCTCGTCGAGCGTCACGCTGGTGAGGAATCCGAGCCCGCCGAGATTCACGGCGAGGATCGGGATGTTGCGACCAGCCAGGGCGCGCGCTGCGGCCAGCAGGGTGCCGTCGCCGCCGAGCACAATCAACAGGTCTACCTTGGCCACCAGCTCTTCGCGGGGCAGAGCGGGACCGTTGGCGCCGACCATCGCCTGGGTTTGCTCGTCGATAAAAACGCCAATTTTGCGTTCTTGCAGCCAGCGGCGCAGCCCCGGCACGACTGCGGAGACCATTTCGGGGATCGGTTTGCAGATAATGCCGGCGGCGCGAATCATCGTTGGAGGCAGAATTCTACTCTAGACCCGTGCGCGGGCGTGGAGAAAAAACTCCTGGTTGCCTTCAGTCCCGGGCACGCGGCTGGGACTGATTCCCAGGAGGTCGAGCGCGCAGGCGGCGGCTGCGAATTGGACGCGATCGATCGCTTTCTGGTGCAGGGCGGCGTCGCGTACGATGCCGCCTTTGCCGATTTCGCCTTTCTCGAGCTCGAATTGCGGCTTGATGAGAATCAGGAAATCGGCGCCGGGTGCGGCAACCGGCACTACTGCGGGTAGCACTTTAGCGACGGAAATGAAAGATACGTCCATGGTGATGACGCTGGGCCGCTCCGGCATGTCCTCGGCGCGCAAGTAACGCGCATTGCGCTCGATGGCTGTGACGCGGGGATCTTGACGCAATTTCCAGTCGAGTTGGTCCACCGAAACGTCCACGGCGAAAACTCGCAACGCGCCATTTTGCAGCAGGCAATCTGTGAAGCCGCCTGTGGAGCTGCCGACGTCGAGGCAGATTTTTCCTCGGGGCGAGATTTGAAAATCTTCCAGCGCGCCTTCGAGCTTCAGGCCGCCGCGGCTGACGTAGGGAAGCGCCTCGCCGATGATTTCGATGCGCGCATCGGCGGCGATTTGCGTCCCCGGCTTTTCCATTTTTTGGCCGTTCACCAGGACGTTGCCTGCTAGCAGGATGGCTTGCGCGCGCTCGCGGGAGGGAGCGAGGCCGCGCTCGACGATTGCGACATCCAGCCGAGTTTTTCCCGGCTTGCGATTCTGGCGGCCGGTTCCAGGGGTGGCGTCGGGTGTGCGCTTGGCTTTCATGATTCGAGGGACTCGATAAGGTTACCGCAAAAGCTTTAACACAGAGTGCGCAGAGGAAATTCTGAGGGCACGGAGAATGCGCGCCGAACCATGTGGCAACCGGACCTAGCTTACGATCGCCTCGCTACCAAAAATTGTGCCAGCTGGCGCATGCGGATGCCGCGCTCGCCGTAGAAATCGAGCTCCTTGAGCGCTTTCGCTTCAAGGTCGGCAGCGATGTCGCGCGAAACTTCCAGGCCGTGCAGCGCCGGATACGTCGCTTTCTTTTGCGCCTGGTCTTTGCCCGCCGTTTTGCCCAGGGCCGCGGAGGATTCCTCGACGTCCAGAATATCGTCCACTACCTGAAAGGCCCAGCCGATGTTGTCGCCGAAATTCAGCAGGCGATTCACGTCAGTGCGATCCGCGCCCGCGGCGATCGCGCCCGCGACGATCGAAGCGCGAATCAGCGCGGCGGTCTTCGAGCGATGAATGTATTCGAGCATCGCTTTGTCCGAAGGCTTGCCTTCCGCTTCGAGATCGGCCACCTGCCCGCCGATCATTCCGCGGTCCGTGCCGGCGGCTTCCGCTACCATTGCCAGAATCGTCAAGCGCCGCTGGGGGTCAACGGGTGCCATCGCCAGCGTTTGAAAAGCGAGAGTGAGCAAGGCGTCGCCCGCCAGAATGGCAATCGCCTCGCCAAAGACTTTATGGTTGGTGGGCTTGCCGCGGCGAAGATCGTCGTTGTCGAGAGCGGGGAGATCGTCGTGAATCAGCGAATAGGTGTGAATGAATTCGAGCGCGCAGCCGACATGCACGGGGCCAGCCTGGTCGGCGGAAAACATTCGCGCGGCTTCCATGCACAGGACGGGTCGAACGCGTTTGCCGCCCGCGAAAACACTGTAGCGCATGGCGCGATGGATGGATGTAGGGAGCGCGTGCTCGGGAGGCAAGAGTTCCTGCAGAGCCGCTTCGACCACGGTGCGATCTTTTTCGAAAAAGTCGGGGACGGTCATTAGTGTCGTTAGGTTTCCCGGGGTCTCGTTTAGCTGTGAACTACGGATGAAACAACGGCACTAACCATTTTCATCTCCCGGGTCAAACGGCTCGGCCACAATTTTCCCGTCCGCCTTCTTCAGCAGGATTTCCACCCGGCCTTCCGCTTCTTCGAGTTGCTTCTGGCATTCGCGCGACAGCTTGACGCCTTCCTCGAATAGCTTCATGGCTTCGTCGAGCGACAAATCCGCGTTTTCGAGCCGCTTTACCACTTCTTCGAGACGGGTGAGAGATTTTTCAAAGTCTCCCTTCTTGGGAGGTTCCGCTGGAACGGCTGCTTTATTCGGTGCTGGACTCATTCTGCCTCAATTGGTGTTCAACGCATGCGCTGATCTGGCGCATCGCTAGAAATTTTACGCTGATTCGCGTCCGCTGGGCCTAGGCGTTTCCGAATTCTATCGCGATGACCCTATTGCAGCAATGCCGCGCTGCCCGGTGTGTTGCCACGAGCAGGGAGGAGCGTCAGGCTGTGCGCGCGGACGCGCGTTTCGGCGCCTTCGCTGAACGGAGCGACGATTCCGCGGCCGGCGAACCATTCGGGGAACTGGTCGCGATAGTACCGGCTGCCATATTGCCCGGATTCACCCGTGGGAACTTCCATCAGCGACTGGTCGAGGTTCGATAGGTCGGCGACGAAGCGCATCGCGGGGCCGTGGCCTACGCCCATTGCGCGGACGGTGTCCACGGTTCCGCTTTGCGCGTATGGTCCGATGCTCAAAACGCCGTGCAACGGACCCGAGCGACCGAGCGGATGGATCATATTGAGGGGATAGAGGCGTCCCCACGTCCAAGCCGTTTCGTCGCTATTGCCGGTGTGCTTGGCGAGCGCGGAAACTGCTTCGTCGGCGCTGGCCGTCAGCAATTCGTCGTAGCTTGCGAAACCGGCCGGCAACCACGCGGCTGGATGCTCGCGCAGAACGTTTTCCAGAAACACTTTGTCGCGCCACCAGACGTCGTTGTAAACGCTCTGCGGCTCCCAAAGCTCGTATTTCGTGATTTTGTCGTCCAGGTATGGAGCGAGGAGGTGGCGAAAGAGCGCGTGGCGCGTGAATTCGATAAACGATGTTTCGATTGAATCCGATGTGGCGCGAGCATCCCACCCTTGTAATTTCGCGATCAGGCGTTGCGTGCGCGGATCCTGTGGCGGATTCTTATTCGCGGCTGCGATGAGCGCGTTTGCCAGAAAGCGATTGGGCAGGCTCACGATGTCATTCTGAATCGCGTTGCAATCGGCAGGCGTCAATCCGGTGCGATTCGAAAGAAGCTCGTAGAGGCGAGCTGTGCGATAAGGCCCGGCTTGGCGATCGGTAAGATAGTATTTGTATCCGGGACCGACCGTGCGAGCGTTGGCGGTCGCGATGATGCCGTCTGGAGGATTCAATATGCGCGGCAGCTCTTCGAATGGAATGTAACCTTTCCATTCGAACTCGTCGGTATCGCCAGGGACCGGCAGTGCGCCATCGCCGCTCGCGCGGATCGGAATGCGCGCTGGAATTGTGAAACCGATATTGCCATCGACATCGGCGTAGATCGTATTTTGGCCGGGACCGGAGATGTGGCGCGTGGTTTCGATGAAGTCATGCCAATTCTGAGCTTCGCCGAGCAACGGAAAACCAAAGTCGAGTCCGCCGGGTTCGAGCGCCGTCCAACGCAACGCGTAGGCGCGGCCGCCTTGTTCCGGCGGGTCGCGATGTACGATGGGTCCACGCCGCGTGACGATCACATCAAGATTTACATCGGGTTTCGCACGCACGTGGATGGTTTCGTGGCGCACCTCAGCGGTAAGCAGCTTTCCGTTTGCGCGATATAGCAGCGGATTCTGAGCATCGAACGCTTCGATGTATAAGTCCTCGACGTCCGCGTTGCTATTCGTGAATCCCCAGGCGATGCGGTCGTTGTGGCCGATGATCACGAGCGGCGCTCCTGGGAGCGCAAAGCCCTGAACATTCAAGCCCGGGGCGGTCAGATGAATGACGTACCACAATGCTGGAACTGAAAGTTGCAAGTGCGTGTCATTCGCGAGCAGCGGTTTGCCGGATGCGGTGTGTGCGCCGCCTACTACGAAATTGTTGCTGCCGATGATTTGGCGCGTTTGCTCGTCGAATTGAGCGAGAAAGGCGCGGGCGGCATCCCATTCGGCGGGAGCGAAAGCCGGGTTATCGTCGGCGGCGCGCGTGCCGCGCGGAGGAACGTCGGCGGCTTCCCGCGGATCGGGTTGTGAAGCCGCGGAAGCTGCGGTCCAGATGAAATAATCGAGCGGCGAATCTTCGACGAATAAATCGCGGGCGCGATCCGGACCCACCTTCGACATAATCCACTGGCGGTTCAATTTTTCCTGCCACGTGGAAGTCAGCGTTCGATACATGTAGAGGCTGATCAAATAAGTGTCGGCGGGGGTCCAGGGGCGCGGACGGTATCCCAGCGCGCCAAACTCGAGCGGAAGTCTTTTTCCGCGTTGGGCGATATTTTCGTTCACGCCTCGTGCGTACGCTTCGAGCATGCCACGAATTTCCGGCGACGCATCCTCAGCGGCGCGTTCGGCAGCCTGCCTCATTCCTAAGGTTCGGCTGTCTTCGTCGAATTTCAGCGCGACTGCGCCGAAAATTTCCGAAAGGTCGCCAGCGGCTGCCCTGCGCAGCAAATCCATCTGCCAGAGCCGATCCTGCGCCATTACGAAACCCTGCGCGGTGACGGCGTCTGGGATCGAGCTCGCACGAATCCAGGGACGCCCCCATTGGTCGCGGTCAATCGTGACGGGCTGCGCCAGGCCTGCAATGGCTGCATTGCCATCCAACTGGGGCAGGGAACGGCGCACAATCCACCAGCCGAGAAGCAGGGCCACGCCGACGAGCAGCAGGAGTGCGGCAAAAAGTGTGCGTAAGATGCGCGGCGCGCGATTCGTCATGATTTATTTGTTTGCCGAGGCAGCCGCGCAGTGTAGCCCACGCGAATCGGTCTCGCAACGTTCTTTGCCGGGAAGGCAGAAAATCGCCGTGGCAAATTGGCGCTTTGCGTGCACGGAGAGCGACTTTCGGGCTCTTGCCCCGGAGCTGTAAAAGTCGCAAAATCCGCTTATGGCCCACGAATTCAGCACATCCTACGTACGAGACGCCGAACAGACTTTTTACTATTACAAGCACCTCGCCGAGCGAGCTATCGCAAAAGTGGCTGACGAAGCGCTCACGCGATGCCTTGATGCGGAATCGAATTCGATCGCGCTGATTGTGAAACATATGGCGGGGAACATGCGGTCGCGCTGGATTGATTTTCTGACCAGCGACGGCGAGAAGCCGAATCGCCATCGCGACACGGAATTTGAAGCGCCGCCGCGCACGCGTGCCGAAGTGCTCGCCATGTGGGACGAAGGCTGGGGATGCGTTTTTGACGCGCTGGCGCTGCTGGGCGACGCGGATCTCGCGCGCACCGTGTTGATCCGCAACGAGCCACACTCGGTGATGCAGGCGATTCAGCGGCAAATTGCGCATTACTCGTACCACATCGGCCAGATTGTCTTTGTGGCCAAGCATTGCGCCGGAGAGAGTTGGACGTCGCTGAGCATTCCCCGAGGAAAGTCGTCCGAATTCACCGCGCATGTCCGTGAAGGCGCCGCGCCGAATCCTTAGGGCGCCTCTTTACGCGACGGCTTCGAATACGAGGCTCCCAGATCACCGCGAAAGCACCAGATAATGATGCTTGTCTCCCGTTGCGGCACACCTCTTGCTAGAATCAGCGATGATGTGTTCCTTAGCCCGTCTTCCATTGCTACTCGCCTCGCGGGAAATCATCGCGCGACGTGGCGAAGCGCGAAATCGCGTTACTAGCGAGGGGCTTGCGCAATGATCGCCCTGCAACTCTTCGCGGTGCTCGCCCTCGTCGGCATCAACGCGTTCTTTTCCGCCGCTGAATTTTCTTTGGTGGCCGTGCGCCAGTCGCGCGTGCGGCAACTGGTGGAAAAGGGTGATGCGCGCGCGAAAATCGTCGAGTTGCTGCTCACCGACCTCAGTCGCGTCGTATCCGGCGTGCAAGTCGGCATCACTCTGGCGAGCCTGTCACTGGGGTATCTGGGCGAAGTGACGCTCGCCGGTATTTTGAGCCCGTTGGTGCGAGAAATTGCACGCCCGTGGGCTGCATTGATCGCGCACGGCGCCGCGTTGGCGATCGCGTTCGGGCTGCTGACGGTGCTGCAGGTTGTGCTTGGTGAGCTGGTTCCCAAGAGCTTGAGCCTGGCCCGCGCCGAAAGAGTCGCGCTGCTCGTCGCGCGTCCTTTCCATTGGTTTTTGCACACTTTCCGCTGGGCGATTGATCTGCTGGACCATTCCGCCGAAAAAATCGTCCGTGCTCTGGGCGTCCTCTCGCCACACAATCACACATTGGTGCGTTCGACCGAAGAATTGCAGGTGATGATTCAGCAGGCGCGCGACCGCGGCTTGCTGCCCGCGGCGGAAGTGAAGTTCATTCAGGCGGCGATGGAGTTGGGCCAGATCCAGGCGCGCGAAGTGATGGTACCGCGGCCGGATGTGCACGCGCTGCCGGCGCGGGCGAGCCTGGAAGATGTGATGACCATGTTCGCGACTACCCAGCGCTCGCGTATTCCCGTTTATGAAGGCAGTCTCGACCACATCCTCGGCTTCGTTCATATCAAGGACATGATTTGGGTGCTGCTCGATCGCGCTCGGCGTGCGGAAGAGAACCAGCCGCTGCAAGAATTCAATTTGCGAGCGGTGTTGCGCGATGCGCTGATCGTGCCGGAAACGAAACCTGTGAGTGAGTTGCTGCTGGAATTTCGCGCGCGGCGCACGGGATTGGCTATGATCGTCGACGAATTCGGCAGCATTCTGGGACTCGCGACGCTGGAAGACATCCTGGAGCAAATGGTCGGCGAAATTCACGATGAATTTGATGTGGTCGAACGGCCGCTTACTTTGCCCGATGGCGGAATGATTTTCGACGCGGCCATCAAAATGCGCGAGCTGGAAGCGCGCTACAACATCGTGCTTCCCGAAGATCCATCGTACGAGACTGTCGGCGGATTTGTTTTGAATCGCCTCGGGTTCATTCCGCGCGGCGGAGAGAGCTTTGAAACGGACGGCTATCGTTTTACGGTGATGGAGATGGACCATCGGCGCGTTTCGCGGCTAAAGATTAAGCCGCTTCGAACGGCGAGTGCGCCGGCATCGCCAGCCGCGACCACGATCGCCGAGGCGTCACCATCCACACCAGCAACTCGTCCCGCGGATGAGGCACACCAGCCCACATCAGTAATGGCGGAGGGCGCAGCGCCTGAATCCAAGAAATCGGAAGGCGGCGCGCCGGCGCGTCGAGCGGCGCGCAGCTCCTCTTCCGCGGGATCCTCCTCGAAATGATCCGTTATATTTCACTGCGGCTTCTTTTTGCGTTGCCCGCGCTCTGGCTGATCGTCACTATGGTTTTTCTGCTGGCGCATATCGTTCCGGGCGATCCGGTGGCGCAAATGCTGGGGGAAGGCGCGCGCGCCGACGATTTGCAGCAATTGCGCCACACACTCGGGCTGGATGTGCCGATTCCCCTGCAGTACGAGCGCTATCTGAAGGGCGTGCTGCACGGTAATCTCGGCGAGTCGTTTCGTTTTCAGCAGCCGGTAACGAAAGTAATTCTCGAACATTATCCGGCGACGCTGGAATTGGCAGCGGTGGCGCTGGGCGTTTGCATATTGATTGGAATTCCCGCGGGCGTGCTGGCTGCGCACAAGCGCGGCGAAAGTACCGACCACGCGGTGGGGGTACTGACGCTTTTCGGCCTATCGCTGCCGAATTTCGCGCTTGGTCCTGTGCTGATGCTGGTTTTTTCGGTGATGTTAGGCTGGCTTCCGGTCGCGGGCCGCGGCGGAGTTTCGCACTTGGTTCTTCCCGCGTTTACGTTAGGTGCGGCGCTTGCGGCGATTCTCACGCGCATGGTACGCACGTCTGTGATCGAGGAACTTTCCGCGGACTACGTGCGCACCGCGCGCGCCAAGGGCGTCTCCGAGACGGGAGTGCTGTTTCGTCACGCGCTGCGGAACGCGCTGATTCCGATACTCACGATTCTCGGGCTGCAATTCGGAGCACTGCTTGCAGGAACGATTGTTACGGAGACAATTTTTTCCTGGCCGGGAATCGGGCACCTCACCGTGCAGGCGATCACGGCGCGAGATTATCCGCTGCTGCAGGGTTGCATTTTGCTGATCGCAGTTTCGTATGTCTTCGTGAACTTGCTCACTGACTTGGTGTATGCGTTCGTGGATCCGCGGGTGCGCTTCGAATGAAGTTCCTCATTCAGGAGATTGCGCGCGAACTCCGAGAATTTCTGCGCCGCAGTCCGTTGGGCCGCTGGGGACTTGGTCTCACTTTGCTTTTGCTGATCGTGGCGCTGGCGGCGCCGTGGCTCGCGCCTTATGATCCCGTGGCGCAAAATTTGCCGGCGCGCCTGATGGCGCCGAGCGCCGCGCACTGGATGGGCACCGACGAACTGGGCCGCGATATTCTCTCGCGCATTATTTTCGGGACGCGCGTTTCGATGATGGTCAGTGTAAGCGTCGTCTTCGGTGCGGGAATCATTGGCTTGGCGGTCGGCGCGGTGGCCGGATACTTCGGTGGATGGTTCGACAACCTGATCAACATCGTGCTGATCAATGCGTTTCTCTCGTTCCCGGGGATTCTGCTTGCCATCGCGTTTGCTGCGTTCCTCGGGCCCGGCCTCGACAAGGTGATCCTCGCGCTCGTCGTTACGGGCTGGGCGGGCTATGCACGCTTGTCGCGTGCGCAGGTCTTGCAGGCGAAGGAAATGGAATACGTCCTCGCGGCGCGCTCCTTCGGCGCGTCACATACCCGCATCCTGGTCAGGCATCTACTGCCGAATATTGTGCAGCCGTTGCTGGTGCAAGCCACAATCGCCATGGCCGGGGCTATTCTGGCGGAATCCACTCTGAGCTTTTTGGGCGTGGGCGTTCTGGCGCCGATGCCGAGCTGGGGCGCGATGCTGAACGACGCGCGCGGCCATCTTTTCGATGCTCCGCACCTGGTGATTTTTCCGGCGCTGGCGGTCATGACCGCGGTGCTGGCTTTCAATCTGCTTGGCGACGCGCTGCGCGATTGGATGGACCCGCGCATGCGCTCGTATCTAATCGTTACTTCACTCGCCCGATAAGACACACGACCTTCCGGCACGCGACAATCGCCGCGACAACTCATGTAGAATGCCGACTTCTGCGGGATCGCTATCTCAACATTAGCTGCGCGTGATTGCGCCAGCCGTGAAGGTATGTAACACGCGCGATTTCTCCTGGTGTGAATCAGACGGGAGAGCGAAAAAAAGGAGAGTGCACGTGGACACAGGCAGCGCGCTCTTGGTTTTGGTGGGCATTCTTTGCTTCGTCGTTCTGGCGATGATCTTGGGGTCCTTCTTTACCGTCGAGACGGCGCAGGTGGCTATTGTGCAGCGGCTGGGAAAGTTTGCGCGGGTTGCCGGACCTGGGCTGAACTGGAAGACTCCGTTCATCGAAACGGTCGTCAAACGCATGAGCATGAAAGTTCAGCAGTTCGACGTTCAAGTCGAAACCAAAACGCAGGACAACGTATTCGTGCAAATTCCCGTCTCGATTCAGTACAAAGTGATTCCGGATTCGGTGGAAGCGGCTTTCTACAAATTGTCGGACCCGGTGAAGCAGATCGAGTCCATGGTTTACAACGTGGTGCTGGGCCACGTGCCGAAGATGAAACTGGATGATACGTTTCTGAATCAAGCGGACATCGCCGGCGATCTACGGGATAGTCTCGATGCTTCCATGAAAGAGTACGGCTATTCGATCGTGAAGGTGCTGATTTCAGACATCGTTCCCGACCAGAAGGTCAAGGCCGCGATGAACGATATTAACGCCGCGCAGCGCGAGCGGGAAGCCACCGTGTCCCGCGCGGAGACGAATAAGCTGTTGCTGGTGAAGCAGGCGGAGGCCGAAGCCGAATCGAAGCGGCTGCAAGGTGAAGGCATCGCCAACCAGCGCAAGGCGATTATCTCCGGCTTGAAAGATTCCGTGGAGGATTTTGCGAAGACCGTTCCGGGTTCGACGCCGCAGGACGTGATGCAACTGGTTCTAATGACGCAGTATTTCGATACGCTGAAGGAAATCGCGGCCAACGATCACAGCAACACGCTTTTGATCCCGCACACGCCGAACACGCTGACCGATCTTTTCAGCCAGATCCGCACCGCAATCGTGAGCGGGGTGGAGATGACCAAGCACCCTGCAGTTTCTCCATCCACGCCGGCTGCACCGCCGCAATAAAATTTCGTACTGGCCAATCAGGCGGGGGCGATTTCGACAGTGACTTCTGCGCCCCGCGCAATTCCCAAGGCCCGCGCTGCGCTGCCTTTATTCACGCAAAGCTCGAGATAACCGCCGGAACCGATGATCGCGAACGGCTCGCCGGGTGTTCCCAGCGCAAACGTCGGCAACAGTTTCTTAATTTCCGCGTTGCCGGCGCGAATCGTGAATTTTGCGTCTGGCGCCACCAGAGCCGGCGCGTCCTCGGGCCGCAGGTTCGTGATCAAATTGCCAAAATGATCGAGCTTCAGCACCACGCACTTGATCGAATTGCCGTTTGCTTTCGGCTTGGGAATGCTGAAGCGCACAAAATCTTCGATGGATTCGCCAAAGCTGGCCGTCTGCCAGTTTTTCGAGAGCCACGCGGCAACGGGCGCAAAAATATCACGGCCATGAAAGGTGTTGCTCACCGGGTGTCGAAAATAATGCTCGGAAGTGACGTGCCAGGCGTACAGCGCCTCGGATTGATCGTACACGGCGGAAAGCACGCCATTATCGGGCGCCACGAAGTAGTGCTGATCGCCGGCCACCAGAATCGGCCGCCGTTGCGTCCCAACGCCCGGGTCAACCACCACCACATGAATCGTTTTGGGCGGGAAAAATCGGTAGGACTGGCTCACGGTCAGCGCGCCATCCAGAATGTCGTGGGCGATCACGCTGTGAGTAATGTCCACGATGTTTACTTCGGGATTGATGCTGAGGATCACGCCCTTGAGCACGCCCACCAGGTGATCGCTGGTGCCGTAATCGGTCGTCAAAGTAATGATTGGCCGCCCCAAGTCTTGCTCCTATGATTGCCGTGGCGCAATCTCTAGCGCGCTTCGCACCACGTCCTTCGACGCTAACGGACCCCTGCGGTACTGTCAAGGTGGCCTACAGCCGCGAGTTCCACGCAGTTACCGCAGCAAGCGGGCGTGGAACGGTTCCGGATTTGGCGTCCTTGACCGCATTTCTTGCAGCCGCTATCCTGAACGATAAGAGTTTGCTTTGATGCGCATCTACCTCGATTACAACGCGACGACGCCCGTGGACCGCGAGGTCCTTGACGCCATGTTGCCATATTTCAGCGGCAGTTTCGGGAATGCGAGTTCGATTCACTCGGCGGGCCAGCGCGGCCGGTCTGCCGTGGATACCGCGCGCGAATCCGTTGCGGCGCTGCTCGGAGCGAAGCCGTCGGAAATCGTGTTCACGTGCGGCGGCACCGAAGCCGATAATATGGCGCTTTTCGGCGTCGTCGGCCGGACCCGGCAGCAGCCCGTACACGTAATCACTACAGCCATCGAACATCACGCTGTATTGAATTCCGCTCAAGCGCTCGAAAAGCAGGGTGTAGCTGTGACGTACGTTTCGGTCGGGCGGACCGGCGTTGTTAACCCTGAGGACATTCGCGAGGCCATCCGCCCCGAGACGACGCTCATCAGCGTGATGCTCGCGAACAATGAGCTCGGCACGATTCAGCCGATCGAAGAAATCGGCCGAATCTCCGCGGAGCACGATATTTTCTTTCATTGCGACGCGGTGCAGGCTGCCGGAAAATTACCGTTGGATGTGAACCGCCTCGGCGTGGATTTGCTTTCGATTTCCGCGCACAAAATCTACGGACCGAAGGGCGTGGGTGCGTTGTACGTCCGCACGGGCACGGAACTCGAGCCGATTTTTCACGGAGGTCATCACGAACGCGATCGCCGTCCCGGGACGGAGAACGTTCCAGGGATTGTCGGCATGGGTCAGGCCGCCGACCTCGCTGCGAGGGGTCTGGCAACCGACGCCGCGCGACTCGCGGCTCTGCGAGACAAGCTCGAGGCGGCTTTGTTGTCGCTTCCCGGTGTGCGGTTAAACGGCGATCCGCAGCGTCGCGTTTCAAATACATGTAATGTGTCGTTCGACGCGGCTGGCGGGGAAGCGCTGCTGATAGCGCTGGACCTGCAGGGAATTGCCTGTTCCACCGGCGCAGCGTGTTCCTCCGGCGCGGTGGAACCTTCGCACGTGCTTACGGCGATTGGTCTTTCCGCGGATCAAGCGCGCTCGAGCTTGCGCTTCAGCCTGGGACGCCCGACGACGGCGGAGGAGATTGATTGCGCCATCGAAATCATTCCCGCGGTGGTCGAGCGCTTGCGCGCTCTTTCGCCTTTGAGCGTGCACGCGGCAACGTAACGAAAACACCCTCGCCGGAAGTTTCGCCCGGTTTCAGATAGAATACTGAAGTGTGCTAACGCTATGTCTGCGACTGTACAACTCGAGCCTGCGGTTCGCGCCACTAACACCACGCCTGCGGTTAGCACCGTCGCTGTAGCCATGAGCGGCGGCGTGGACAGCTCTACCGTGGCAGCGATTTTGCACGAACGCGCGCAGACAATCGTGGGCCTGACGATGCAGCTGTGGAATCAGCGGCGCCTGCCGCAATTGCAGAATGCCGGAGGGCCTGTGCAGCACCGCTGCTGCTCGCACGACGATGTCTACGACGCTCGGCGCGTAGCCGAGCATCTGGGCATTCCGTTCTACGTGGTGAATTTCGAGCGCGAATTCGAACTGAACGTGATTAAGCCGTTCGTGAACGATTATCTCGAAGGCCGCACTCCGATTCCGTGCACGATGTGCAACAACCACGTGAAATTCGATCAGTTGCTGGTGACCGCGCGGCAGATTGGCGCCGAGCGCATCGCCACCGGCCATTACGCGCGGGTACGTCACAATCCGGGAACGGGCCGCTACGAATTAATGCGCGCCGTGGATGAGTCGAAGGACCAGACCTATTTTCTTTTCGGCCTGACGCAGGAACAGCTATCGCGCACGGATTTCCCGCTCGGCGAACTGTCCAAGCATGAAGTGCGCGACATCGCACGCCGCTTGCATGTGCCGGTGGCGGAGAAGCCGGAAAGCCAGGAAATTTGCTTTGTTCCCACGGGCAACTACGTGAAGTTCATCGAAGGATATTTGCAGGAGCAGGGAAGCGAGCTGCCGGATGATTCCGGCGACATCGTTTCGACTTCCGGCGAGGTGCTGGGACGCCACAACGGGCTGCGTCATTATACTGTCGGGCAACGCCGCGGATTAGGAATCGCCGGCGGGCGGCCGATGTACGTGGTTGCCCTGGATCGCGCGCGAAATCGGTTAGTGATCGGGGAAGATCAGGAGCTGCGCGCTACGATTTGCGACGTGCGCGATGTGAACTGGATTCCGTACGTGTGCCCGGACGGTCCTGTCGAGGCGATGGTCCGCATTCGCAATCGCCACGAACCCGCCGCGGCGGAAATCACGCCGCTCGATGCGGCGACCGCGCGCGTCATATTTCGCGAGCCGCAACGCGCTATTACGCCGGGGCAGGCCGCCGTGTTTTATTCGGGCGAGAAAGTGCTTGGCGGCGGCTGGATTCGGTGATGCTGTTGCAGTGCCTGGTCCGGTGAAACTGGACCGGCCGCTATAAAACCTAGGTTTCCTCGTGAAATGATTGTGCAGGACCGGCGGGATTTGAATCGCGGCGAAACTAGCTCAGATAAATAGCTCTTCGTCTTCTTCGGCGGCGGCATCGGATTCCGGCCGGCGCTCTTGCTGATTGCGCAGAATATCCAGGCCGACTTTGATGCCCTTCATGACGGCAGAGGCCTGCCGAATCGGTCCCCAGAGCGTGTTGCGGAATTTACTGCCCGCTTCATCCACCACTTCCAGCGCGCCGGTGAGAATCTGATCCGCGCGAATCACCTGAATGCGCAGGCGTTCGATGGTCTCGGTCACGATGCGATCCATCTTCTGAGCCTGGCCGCGCGCGAGGCGGGTGATTTCGGCCGCATCGCCCATGACGCTCGAAAGCCGTCCTTCGGAGTCTTCCAGAATGCGACTGGTGCGCGTCAGGATGGGATCGATGCGCGCCTGCAGGTCATTGGCGATCCGGGTAAATTCCCGCATGGACGTTTTTAGCTGCAAAAACATCCCGAGCAGGATCGCCATCTGAATCACGATGGCGACCGCTGCGATGAGGATGAAAAATTCTACCCAGCCGGGCATGGAGCTCCTTGGATTGGCTTAGGAAGCTTTGGATTCCCGCTTGTAGGTGTCTTTTCCAGCTTCGACGGCCGTGGACAGCGCGTCTTTCTGGCGCGACATGATCTCTTTGCTGCGTTCGATCAGATCTTCGGCGCGTTCGCGGAGTTCGCGAGCCTTCTTTTGCGCGTAGTCGCGGCCTTCGTCGGCCTTGCCCGACAAATAGTCGCGTGTTTCGTCGCCGGATTTCGGCGCGAAGAGAATTCCGACCAGTGCTCCGATGCCCAATCCCACGAGAAAGAAGCTAACTTTCGAGCCCGCATTATTTTCAGCCATTATGCACCTCCGAGGTTGACAGTAGCATACGCTTCCCAAGCGAGGCAAGCAAAGCGGAAGAATCTGGCTTTTTTCGCGGACCTTTTATGCTGTAGAAGCGGCCGGGGCAATCACTCAGGTGCTCGGCGCCTGCGTAGTGTTCGCGCCGCTGCCGCTGTGTAGCGCTTCGAAGACGCGCTGAGCCTGCGCACGTGGGACCTCGGCGGCAAGATCGTCCACACTGAGGCTCTGCAATTGCGTGACGCTGCCGAAGCGGCGCAACAGTTTTTGCGCGGTGCGCGGTCCCACGCCCGGAATCTCGGTGAGCGAGGTGCGCAGGCGGCGCTTGGATCGGCGCTGGCGGTGGAAGGTCACGGCGAAGCGATGCGTTTCGTCGCGAATCTGCTGGATTAGGTGCAGCACGGGCGAATGATGATCGAGGGCGACAGGCTCGTCTTCGCGGCCCAGAATGTAGAGAATTTCTTCCTTCTTGGCGATGCTGGCCATTGGTTGGTTGATAATCGCGAGTTTTTCCAGCGCTTTCGCTGCGGCGTGCAATTGCCCGAGGCCGCCGTCAATCAGGATCAAACTCGGCATCGGCTTGTTTTCCTGTTGGAGGCGATGGTAACGCCGCTCGACGGCTTCCTGCATGCTGGCAAAGTCGTCGCGCAGAATTCCCGCTGCCTTTTCGCTGCTTTCCGGCATGGCCTCGCCGCGAATGATGAATTTGCGATAATCCGATTTCTTCATGCGGCCGGCTTCCCATACCACCATCGAAGCCACTGTGTCCGATCCCTGTATGTGGGAAATATCGAAACATTCGATGCGCTTGGGCGGTTCCGGCAGGCCCAGCGCGGCTTCCAAGGCGTCGACAATCGCCGCGGAGCTGGGTTTCAGGACGCGAAACCGCTGAATGAAGGAATGCTTGGCGTTCTTTTCCACCAATTCCAGGAACGCATGTTTTTGCCCACGTTGCGGATTCAAGATTTCCACACGGTGCCCGGCCTTCTCGCTCAGGACTTCCTCAATCAATGAACAATCCTCGAAACCCATCGGCGTGTGGATATAACGCGGCAAATATGCGGCGTCGAGATAGAGCTGCTTGATGAGCGACGGCAAGAATTCCTCGGGGTTGAATTCGTCCATGTCTTCCCAATAGAAATCGCGGCGATCAACTACGCGTCCACCACGCAAATGGAAAAGATTCACGGCCACTTGTGGCGGCTCGGCGTACCAAGCCAGCACGTCCGTGTCGTCTCCCGACGCCGCGGCGATTTTCTGGCGCTCTTCCATCTCCGCGAGTGTTCGTAGCAGGTCGCGATAGCCGGCCGCTTCTTCGTAACGCTCGGATTCCGAGGCTTGGCGCATGCGCTCTTCGAGACTGTGCGCAAGATCACTGCGGCGGCCTTCGAGGAATAGCCGCACATCGCGCGCCGCTTCGCCGTAACGTTCATCGGTGACCAGCCCTGTGACGCACGGACCCAGGCAACGGTGAATGTAATATTGCAAGCAAGGACGTGGATGCGAACGCGTGAGGTCCACCGTGCACGACGGGACCAGAAAGTGCTTGTGGACCAAATTTACCAGTCGGTAGGCGAGGCGGGCCGGAAAGTATGGGCCGAAATAGATCGAGCCGTCTTTCCTTAGCCGACGCGTGACGTACACTCGCGGATATTTCTCATACGCCGTGTACTGAATGTACGGGTACGTTTTGTCGTCACGCAGCAGGACGTTGAATTTCGGCTTGTGCTGCTTGATGAGATTATTTTCGAGGGCCAGCGCTTCTTTGGGATTGTCAACGACGATGTAATCAATGTCCGCGATCTCGCGCACCAGAGAGCCGGTCTTGGCGTCCTGCCAACGCGATTCCAAGAAATACGAACGGACGCGATTGCGCAGAGAATTCGCTTTGCCCACGTAGAGGATCGTGCCGCCGGCGCCCTGGAACAGGTACACCCCCGGTTGGGTGGGCAGTTGCGCGACTTTTTCTCGGAGTTCCATGGCGGCGAGTTACAATATTCAGGCATGCTGCGGCCCTTGCGATAGACGCACCGGCCTGCGTGCAACTTTCATGATAGCAAACGTAATCTAAGGCTAGCGAGGACCAGGGATGCACCGCAAGGCTTTACAATTCGCGCTGCTGATTCTGCCGCTGGCGGCGCTGCCGGCAGTTCCGGTGTGCTTCGCGCAGCAGGACCAGCCTTCGCAGCCGCAATCTCCGCAGCCTGGAACGCCCGGACAGTCGCAGCAACAAGATCCGTCCCAGCAACCGCCCGCAAAACAGCCGACGCCAACTACCACTCCTAGCCCGGGGCAAGGCGAATCGGATCAGGAATCTTCGTCGAAAAAAGTGCTGCCTCCCGAAGACGATTCGGGGAAGAAAGAGAAACCGCACACCGCGAAGGCCGGCGTGCTGCCTCCGGAAGACGATCCGGCCTGGGATCCGTTCCACGCCGAGCAGGATATTGAGGTCGGCACCTTCTACATGCACAAGGGCGATATGGACGCCGCGATTTCGCGTTTCGAAGACGCAATCAAACTGCGCGCCAATTTCGCGAAGCCTCGTTTGTTGCTGGCCGAAGCGTACGAAAAGAAGGGCGACAAGACGGAGGCCGTTCATTACTACCAGGAATATTTGAAAGTTTTGCCGAACGCGCCGGACTCGAAGAAAATTCAGAAGAAAATCGAAAAGCTTTCCAGCGAGAAGTAGCGACAACCTCCGGCAGCTGCGCAGATTGATCAGCGCGGCTCGGCGCAATCTGGAAATGCGAGAGCTTGCTCCCGCATTTTTGGGCAACGCTTGCCTCGCCTGAGTTTGCACCGGCGTTGAGTTCACAGCACGCGAAGCAAGCTTCGCGCCGGAAAAGCGGCGGCAAGCCACCGCACTCCCAGATGCTGCTTGCCTGCGAACGCTTTTTGCGGCTTCGCTCCGATTTTCCGTGCGCGAGCGATTGGTTCGATCGTGAGGCGTTTGGGTCAGCGAACGGGGATGCGATCGAGGAACTTCATCGCGCGATTGTAGTCCGCGAACTTCTTTTCTTCCTTGCGAAATGCGGGGCCGTGCGATTCGCGGCGGCAGCGCGCAAAGCGCATGGGATGCTTCACGTGCAGCATCTCGTGATACATCACGTAAGCCACCACAAATTCCGGGACGATTGCGCGGTCGAGTTGGCGATTGATCACGATCTGCTGCAACGCCGGATCGAAACACCCCAGCAGGCTGCTCCACACGCGCTTGCTCCAACTCAAGCGGGGCTTCCCGAGTACGCCGTCGAAATAGCGCGCGTTCAGCCGATCGAATAACTCGTCGAGGTTGTGATACGCGCCGGTGGGGCAGTGTTCCACGCGCCGTCCGCGCCGCTGACGCAATTCGTGCAAACGCCGCCGCGTAGATCCGGCGTACGAAAATTCGCGGTAGGCCTGGAGCAATTCTTTCGGAGGCTGCCGGCGATACAAACGTCCCAGCAAGATCGCCGCGGTTGCCTCGAACACCGCATGGGGCGCGTCGTCCAATGCATCGGACAGTCGCACGTAGGCAGTATCTTCGCGCAGGCGAATCGTGTGGGTTAAATCGGTGTACGGATGATATTCCACCACGAAATGCGGGGGACGCCCTTCGCAGCCGAGGCGCGTGTAAATTCTCTGAAAGATGCGCTCGCCGCCCGGCACCAGGTTTCTCGCGCGGCCTCGCTTCATGATGGCTTTCTCCGCACGGGCACGGGCGTCAATTCTTTGGAGGCCGCATTCGCGTCGGAGACAGCGTCTTTCGTTCCTTCAATCGCGTCCTGCAGCGTGTCTTTGTAAGTATCGAGTTCCGGGCCGCCCTGACCGATCTTTTGGAGAATGTCCAGAAATTCCTTGCCTTTGGATTCGATCAGTTTCAATTGCCCGCGAATATCAATCTGTTTGTCGCGCGCCACTTCGATCTGATCGGCGGCGTCATCCATGCAGCCGACATAATCGTTCAGCAGGCCGTTCAAAATTTCCGCCCGCCGGCCTTCCGGCCTGGTGCGCGTCAATTCGTATTGAAATTTCTTCAGCCGATCGTCCGCAAATGAAATGTACAGCTTGATGCGTTCAGGAGGCGTCACCGCGTCGCGAATCTTGTCCGCCTCCGCGTCGGTCAGGTAGTCCTTCTGCGGATCTTGGGGTGATCTGGTGCGCGCAGCGGCCAGCGGAGCCGTAAGCAGCGCGCCGAGGATCGCGAAAATCAGAGTGCGGAAAAGCATAAGCAACTCCTAAGTCTTCGGTTTCGCGGACGACGTGGCGGTATCCTGGTCCTTCGGGAAAAGCTGATGTATGAGCTGCCGATCCAGCTTTTCCAGGTCGTCGCGCACTTCCTGAAAGGGTTTCTGATCATCGCCGGCGAGGCCCGTCAGTATGTCGTTCAGCCGGCGCACCGACTCGCGCACTGAAATTTGCAGTTGGCGATAGCCTTCGGGGTGTTTCTCGGCGTCCCGCTTCCTCCCGTCCAACGCCTCTTGCGCGGCGTGAGCTTCGTCGCGAACTTTCTCGGTAATCGCGGCAGCGTCGCTAAGGTTTCCTGCGGCAACCTGGGTTTGAATGTCGGTGAATTCTGCGTCGGCCAATCGGGGGATCATTTTCGCCTTATGCACAGGGTCTGTCTCGCTTTGGAAACGCGCCCGCAACTCCGGCACACGGTCTTGCGTCACGACCGAGCTTGCCGCCACGACGATCATTAAGACCGCCCAGCCAACGCCGCATTTTGCGAACAATGTACTACCTCTTCTTGTTCTGGAGCTCGCGAGTCAGTGTTCGCGCGCGCGCAGTCGCCTCGAAGTACATGTCGCTATTCTCATCTTTATTCAACTGCAGAAATTTCTGATACGCCTCGAGCGCCGGGGCCGGCTGCCCCAGTTTATCGTAACAAGTGGCGCGAATGAACCAGCTTCCCAGCGGCAATGTTTCGCGTTGCGCAAGAATGTCCAGGACGTGCAGCGTGGCGGGGTAATTCTTGTTGAGATACTCCGCGGTCACCAGATCGCCGAGCACGTCGTTCGAGGACGGATTCATTTTGATGGCGACGACCAGCTCGGTCACCGCATTCGGGTAATCTTTTTTCTCCAGGTAGACGTGCCCGAGTTGCGCGGGAAGGTCCGGATCATTCGGCGCGAGCGCGATGGCCTTGATCAATACCGGAACGGCGTGGTCGTAGTCTTTCTTGCGAAAATAAATCAGCGCGCGGAGCCGCAACGCGCGCAGCGATTCGGGGCCGGCGGCTGCGGCGCGGTCGAGTTCAGCCAACGCATCGTCGTCTTTACCCGCATCTGCCAGCAGTGAAGCGTGTTCCAGCCTCATCTGCGCGTCGTTGGGATGCACTTCCAATTGCGCGCCCAGTTCGGTCGCCGCCGCATCCATTTTTTTCTGCGCGAGCAACGCCTGCAGCAGCCCTTTGTGCGCGTCGTTCGCTGGTTCGCCAGTTGGTTGCAACGCAATCGCCTCGCGAAACGCCGCTTCCGCATCTGCCGTTTTTCCGGTTCTCAGCAGCGCAAATCCGAGCGAATTGCGGATGTCCACGCTCTGGGAATCGAGTTTGGCGGCGGCTTCATATTGTTCGATGGCCGGCTCGTCCTTTTTGGCTGCTTCCAGCGCGACGCCCAGCAGCCATTTCGTGCGCGCATCTTCGGGCATCAATTCGGCGGCACGCTGCAGGGGCGCGACGGCGCATGCAGGATCCGTCGGGATCAGCGTCAATCCGAGATTCTGGTACGCGGATGCCATTTTCGGATCCAGCGAAATAGCTTTTTCGTATTCGGCCTTCGCATCCGCAGGCCGTTGCAACGCCGTGTACGCATAGCCGAGATCGTAATGGATGAGGGCATCGTCCGGCTTCTCCGCCAGGTAGGCTTGATACTTTTGCGCCGCAGTCGCGTAGTCCTGGCGGTTCACCGCATCCTGGGCATCGGCGAGCAGGCGATTCAGTTCCGCCGCTGCGGGATCCTCCCTGATAATTTTCTTGGAAGTGCCGACGGTTTGGGCTGCTGCGATGCGATTTGCGCCGAGGAAGGCGCTGAGAAAGATGAGAGCCAGCGTTCTGGAAGTTCGTTTCATTCCGTCGGAGGATTCAGCGAAGGCGCAGCGGGCTTCGCCTCTGCGGAGTGATTCAGGTGGTTCGTTCCGTTGTACGAATTCAGCACCTTTGCCAGAAATTTTCCGGTGTGCGATTGCGCATTGCGAGCCACTTGCTCGGGGGTTCCCGCGGCCACCACGCGCCCGCCCTCGTCTCCGCCTTCCGGACCCAGATCAATCATCCAGTCCGCGGATTTGATCACGTCCAGATTGTGTTCGATGATCAGCACGGAAGCGCCGCCCTCGATCAGTTTGCGGAAAGCCGTCAGCAGCTTCTGTATATCATCGAAATGCAAGCCGGTGGTGGGCTCGTCGAAGATATAGAGAATGCCGTTGTTGTCCTGGCGGGTAAGATGCGCGGCCAGTTTCAAACGTTGCGCTTCGCCGCCCGAGAGCGTGGTGCCGGATTGCCCGAGGCGCAGGTAACCCAGTCCGACTTCCTCCAGAACGTGCAGCTTGGAAGTGACTTTGGGATGCGCTGCGAAAAATGCCAGCGCTTCGCGCACCGTCATTTGCAGCACGTCATGAATGTTCTTTTCCTTGTAAGTTACGTCCAGAACGCTGCTCTTATAACGCGTGCCGCGGCATTCTTCGCACACCAGTTCCACGTCCGCCAGAAAACGCATCTCCACGGTGACCGTTCCGTCGCCCTGGCAAGCCTCGCAGCGTCCGCCAGGAATATTGAACGAAAAATGTCCGGCGGTGAATCCGCGCTTTTTCGATTCAGGCGTGGAGGCAAATACTTCGCGAATCGGGTCGAACGCCTTCAAGTACGTCGCGGGATTCGAGCGCGGCGTCCGCCCGATCGGCGATTGATCCACCATTTCCACCGCGGCGAGCGCCGCATCACCCTCGATCCGGTCACAACATTCGCGCCAATTGCCGCCCGTGCGCCGCGCTTGCAGCGCTTTGTACAGCACGTCGTAAACCAGCGTGGATTTGCCGGAACCTGAAACGCCGGTGACGGCGACGAGCAATCCGAGCGGGATCATCACGTCCACGCCCCGCAAATTGTGGCTGTGCGCGCCGAAAATCTTCAGGAATTTTCCTTGTGGCTTGCGCCGGCGCGCCGGAATCGCAATACGCAATTCGCCGCGCAGGTATCGGCCGGTCAGCGAGTGCTGGTCCTTCAGCATCGCGTCGCGCGTGCCGGCAAAGATCAGTTTGCCGCCGTGCTCGCCCGCGCCCGGACCCAAATCCAGCGCGTAATCGGCTGCCATGATCGTGTCCGGATCGTGCTCCACCACCAGGAGCGTATTGCCCAGGTCGCGCAGACCCTTCAAAATTTCAATCAGGCGATGTGTATCGCGCGGATGCAGCCCGATCGAGGGTTCATCCAAGACGTACAGCGCGCCCACCAGATGCGAGCCGAGCGAGGTCGCCAGTTGAATCCGCTGCGCCTCGCCGCCGGATAGCGTGGAAGTGAGCCGGTCGAGCGTGAGGTAATCGAGGCCGACGTCATCGAGAAAGCGTAGGCGCTGCTGAATTTCTTCCAGCACTTTTTCGACGATTGCGGATTCAGTTTCCGTCAGTTGCAGCGCGCTGAAAAAAGGACGCGCTTCCTTTACCGTCATCTGGCAGACTTCCGTGATCGAGCGCCCCGCGATTTTCACCGCGCGAGCCTCGGCGCGCAGCCGCGTGCCGCCGCAATCGGGGCATATGGCATAGCCGCGGTAACGGCTCAGGAAGACGCGCACGTGCAATTTGTATTTCTTGCGCTCGAGCCAGCCGAAGAAGCCTTTCACTCCGGGATAATCTTCTTTTTTATCGCCATCGAGAATCGCGGCGCGTTGCGCGGAAGTCAGTTCACGGAACGGAACATCTACCGGAATTCCCTTGGTGCGCGCGTAGCGCCGCATGTCCATCGCCAGTTGGCGATAACGCGGCTTGGTCCACGGCTCGATGGCGCCATCTGCGAGCGTCTTGCTTTTGTCCGGAACCACACGATCGAGATCGAAATCCACCGTATTGCCGAATCCCTGGCAGCGCGGGCACGCTCCGTAGGGATTATTGAACGAAAAAAGCCGCGGCTCTGGCTCTTGGTACGTTGCCCCGCATTTCTTGCATTCGAAGCGCTCATTGAAAACCATTCGCTCGGGCGCTCCGTCGGGAGTATCCGGCGGAAATTCCAGAATCGCTTCGCCGCGGCCTTCGCGGTAGCAGATCTCGATGGAATCCATCAGCCGCGAACGCACTTCGGGCGCGAGCACCAGGCGGTCCACCACCACGTACACCGGCTTGGTGAAATCCACGTCCAGCAACTCTTCGGGCGTGGAAAATTCGAAGACCCGTCCGGCCTGATAGATGCGATTGAATCCGCGTTTGCGGAGGCTGATGAGGGCCTCGCGAACTGCGTCCGGTGCCGGCTTTATGGGTTTGCGCGCGCGTGGGGTTTGCGGCGCGTTGGTGGCCGCGTCGGGAGTTAGTTTTAATTCGTACAAAACGTAAAAACGGCGCCCGGCCGGCAGCGCGAGAACCCGCGACGCGATTTCATCGAGCGTGTCTTTGCGGACTTCCTCGCCGCAGCGCAGGCAGAACGTGCGGCCGATGCGCGCGTACAACAACCGCAGATAATCGTAAATTTCGGTGGCTGTCGCGACCGTAGAACGCGGATTCCGCGTGGAGTTCTTCTGGCGGATCGAAATCGCCGGAGCGATTCCGGTGATTTCGTCCACGTCGGGCTTTTCGATGCGCTCCAGGAACTGCCGCGCGTAGGCTGAGAGCGATTCGATATAGCGCCGCTGGCCTTCCGCGTAGAGCGTGTCGAACGCGAGGCTGGATTTCCCCGACCCGGACACGCCGCTGACGACCGTGATCGCGTTGTGCGGGATCACGAAATCAATGTTCTTCAGATTGTGAACGCGGGCGCCTCGGACGCGAATCTCCTCGATATCAGCCGGAACGGCCTTGGCAGGCCGCGCCGCCGGCGGAGCAGGTTCGTTCGAGTCAGGAGGGAGCTTCCCTATGGGTTCCGTTGCCATGTGTATAAACAAAAAATTATACGCCGGACTTCAAGTTGCGGCAAATGGAGCGCGCGGGAGGGTAGCGTCAAGGATTGTGTGTAAATTCTTTGAAGGGTTTTTTCTCCCAGGAGCGGTTTAGGTGACTGATGACGCCAAAGACGATGCGGTCGCAGCTGCCGGGATTGGCGAAGCTGGACATCGGCCGGGTGCGCCGGCGTACTTCCCGAAAAGACCGCTCGATCACGTTGGTGGTGCGCACTTTCTTCCAGTGGTGCTCCGGCACATCGTAAAAACTCAGCAAGCGCTCCAGATCGCGTTCCACGCAAGCCACGGCTTGGGGGCGGCGCTGCTCCCAGTTGCGTTTCCACTGCCGGAAGGCCCGCTGCGCCTGCGCGCGATTCTGGGCCCGGTACATTCCGGCGGCTTGCGCCACGCAACTGCCTTCGCTGCGCCGCACCTTGTCGGCGATGTTGCGCAACTTGTGCGCCCAGCACAGCTGCACCGCCACGCGCGGAAACACCAGCGGCAGCGCGGCCGCCAGCCCCTTGCCGCCATCGCTGACGATCAGCCGCAAGTGCTGGCCTTGCAGTCCGCGCTGATATAAATCCTGCAGAAATTCCGTCCAGCACGCTTCACTCTCTCCGTTGTGGGCAAACTGATAAGCGATGACTTCGCGCCGTCCTTGCGCGGTGATTCCATAAGCCACCAACACCACCCGGCGGCGCACTTTACGGCCCGCGTCGCGCACTTTCAAAACCACGCCGTCCAGAAACAAATACAGATAATCGGCGCGCAGCGGGCGCCGGTGAAACTGCTCGGCCGCTCGGCTCAGTTCGCGCGTCAGGTTGGAAACCGTCTGCGCCGAATACGCTTCGCCCAACACCGGCTCCAGCACCGCGCCCACCTGGCGAGTGGAAATCCCCCGCAGAAAAGCCTGTCGCACCAGTTCGTGCACCGCCGGTTGCGCCCGCTTATAACGCGGCAAAAACTGGCTGCGGTAGCGGCGCCGCGTGCGCGGAACTCGCAAACGCCGCAACAAACCCAACTGCGTGGCTAAATCCCGCAGCCGATAGCCGTTGCGGTAATCCATGCGAAATTCTGGGCTGTGTTCGTAATAGCCCAGCTGCAAGTGATAATCGCGTTCGGCTTCCAGGGTCTGCTCGATCATGCGCTTCACCTGGCTGCGCACCCATTCCCCCAGTTCCTGGTCAAAGAACTCTTTCCACTCCGCAAAGTCCAGCTTAAGATGGCCATTGCTGAGAACTTCCAGTTCTCGCATCGGGTGTACCTCCTCCTTGTGAGTTGGCGCTCCAAGAAGATGTACACCCTTCTTTTTTGCTTCCAAGCCAAATCTACACACAAGAATTTACGCTACCCGCGGGAGGGCAGTTTGCCTCTGCGAAGCAGATGCCCTCGCCGTGACCTACGGAACTGACTTCAGCGCAGCAGTGTCTCTGTCGCTGTGGTATTTTCGCTAAGAAGCAGTCGCCCGGAGGCCAGTTGAAATACGCAAAAGTGCTCGCAATCCCGATGGCGATCCTGTTGACCTTGACGCCAGCGGTCCCATGTTCCTGGGGGCGAGGCTACTTCTATCAAGTTACTTGCCTCCGCGGCAGGGTCGTCGGAGCGAAGCTGGGACCTTTGCAGTACGCCGGGTGGCTTAGGCGTTCGTTCGACAGAAAGCACGCGGAATTATCGCTATATTCTTACCGAGCACCGCTCAAGGCGCTAGCCTACATGCCTCTCGTAAAGAAGACGGAAGCCGACGACTCCGGCAACTTCGACTTTGGTGCGTTGAACGACGGTCATTACACTCTCGTCGTGGACGACCCGAAATGGGCGAGTTCCAGCTGGTTTGATGTCGAAATTAAGAAGCTGCCGCGGCAGACGGATTCGGTGATCGTGGACGTATCGCCGAACTTTCCAGACTGCAAAGGTGGTCACGAATTCATCATTAAATCAAAGTAGTGCTCGGTCTCTGCGATCTGGTCCCATTACACCGCATGGATCGCGTCTGCACCGCGTCTGCTATAGTGCGTTGATGCGCTTCGCACTGGTATTTTTGTTTTTAGCAAGCCCGGCTTTCGCACAGACGGCCCTCCAGCGGCAGATTCAAGGCATTGCGGCTGACGCCCATGGCAAAGTTTCGGTCGCGTGCTCGCTGCCGGGCACGACGTTGAACTGCGACCTCAACCCTCACGCGCATCCACCCATGCAATCGGTTTTCAAACTCCCGCTCGCGGTTACTGCGCTGCACTTCGTCGAAGAAGGAAGATTTTCGCTCGATCAACCCATCCGTTTTCTTCCGTCTGACCGCATCTCGCATACTTACAGCCCACTGCAGGACAAGTATCCCGAAGCGAACGTGGACGTGCCCCTGCGTGAGCTACTCAGCGCGGCGGTCTCTATCAGCGACAATGCCTCCGCGGACGTCGTGCTGCGCGTCGCGGGCGGCCCTGCGGTCGTGGACAGCTACATCAAATCAATCGGAATAACCGGGTTTCACTTGGAGGATGGCGAAGCCGGGCTCGCTCGCGATGTGACAGCGCAATATCGCAACTGGTTCGAACCTGCCGCGGCAGTGGAATTCCTGCGACGCGTCAGCGACGATTCACCGCTCACACCGGAGCACACGCGATTGCTCCTGCAATGGATGCAGGACGCGTCTACGGGAGCGCATCGAATCAGGCGCGATTTGCCTGCCGGAACGATCGTGATGCACAAGACCGGCAGCTCGGGCACGAAGAACGGAGTGACATTCGCTACGAATGACATCGGCTTGATCACGCTGCCCGACGGGCGTCGTCTAGCCATCGCAATTTTCGTCACGGATTCCACGGCTGACGAAGCCACTCGCGACGCGGTGATCGCGCGCATTGCGAAAGCAGCCTACGATCAGGCTCTGCAAGACAAGAAGTGAGCTGCGGGGTTAGCGCGGACGGATTTACGGCGCGTCAACTCGCGCGCCAGAGCAACTAGAGCCCAGTCTACGCGCCGCATTGTGCAAAGATGGCGGCCTGAAGGCCGCCGCTACAAAACCGCTCTACGGATGGAATCATTTAGCCACGCTTGTGGAGTACAATCCGACTTTTGCAATGAAGCTGAATCGGGCGGGAGGCGTTCGTGGGGCAGGGCAGTGCTCGATTTGAGCGCGTCATCTGGATCGTGCTCGATAGCGTCGGGATCGGCGAGTTGCCGGACGCTGCGGATTACGGAGACGTCGGGCGCGATACGCTCGGCCACATCGCGCGCTCTCGCCCGTTGCGCCTGCCTAATCTTGTCCGCCTCGGAATCGTCAACATCAAACCTCTCGATCACCTACGTGCGCCTGCCAAGCCTGCCGGAAATTTCGGAAAGGGCGCGACGCGCTCTCCGGGAAAAGACACCACCACCGGCCACTGGGAAATGGCTGGCGTCTGGCTCGAGCAAGCTTTTCCGGTATATCCGCACGGATTTCCGCCAGCGCTGATCGCGGAATTTGAACGCCTGATCGGCCGACGCACTCTCGCCAACAAGCCCGCTTCCGGCACCGAAATTCTGAAGGAACTGGGCGCAGAACATGTCCGCACGGGTTTTCCGATCGTTTACACCTCGGGCGACAGCGTGTTCCAAATCGCCGCGCACGAAGACGTGATTTCGGTGGCGGAGCTCTATCGAATGTGCGAAATCGCGCGGAAATTGCTGGATGGTCCGCATCGCGTGGGACGCGTGATTGCGCGGCCGTTCACCGGCGCGCCGGGAAATTTCAGGCGCACCGAGCGGCGCCATGATTATGCCGTCGAGCCGCCGCGACCGATGTTGCTGGATGTCTTAGCCGAGCTAAAAGTTCCGGTTTTTGGCGTAGGCAAAATTCACGACATCTACAATGGTCGCGGCGTGGATGATTACGTCACCACGAAAAACAATGCCGATGGAATGAACAGGCTGACCGAGGCGCTGGCGAAACGCCCGAAAGGCCTGATCTTCGCGAACCTCGTGGATTTTGACATGCTCTACGGACACAGGAAGGATGTCGAAGGTTTCGCGCGTTCACTGGAAGAATTTGATGAAATGCTCGGGCCGTTTCTTGACGCCCTCGCGCCGACGGATTTGTTGCTGATCACAGCGGATCACGGTTGCGATCCGGATCCGGTGAACCCGACGACGGATCACTCCCGCGAGTACGTGCCGATCCTCGCTTACGGTACGGGAGCGCAAGGCGGCGTGAATTTAGGCACTCGCGAGACGCTTGCGGACATGGGCCAGACCGTCGCAGAAAACTTCGGCGAGAAAATCCCGCACGGCCGCAGCTTCTTGAACGCGCTCGCGAGATAGCGATCGGCGCAGAATTGAATTGGTCGCTGCGAACGAAAGAGAGATCCCTCGTCGCGGCTACGGCGCTCTGTCGGGATGACGACGGGGAATACAATTGGAAAAGTGCGGCAGCTTACCGCCGCTTTCGCCTGGGTGGGCTTATCTCGCCTCCCTGGCCGTGAACGTGCCGGGCGAGGCAAGCCTCGCCACGTTCACTTTGGTCGCGCACAACGGCAGTTGGGACGGCGGCAGCAAGCCGCCCGCACTCCCAGAGTTACTAGTCGGCGGCTGAGGTCCGTTGTGCGTAATAGCCGGTGCGCGTGCGAACCGTGAGCTTCGCGCGGCCCTTTGGCGGAATTAAATCCACTTTCACGCTGCGGAAAGTTCCGTCCTTCGCGGTGTTGGTGGGATAGTAGCCGAGGGTATATTGATTGCGGATGTCGCGCGCCACCTGCACGCATACCGGATCCACATCCGCGAGGCTGTCCGGAAAGAACGCCAGCCCGCCGGTAGCTTCGGCGAGTGTCGTCAATTCCTTCTTAGATTTGCGGATCATCTTCTTATTGTTCTTGCGGTCGTCGTCGCTGAAAACTCCGATGGCGTAAATTACGGCGTTGGATTCCACGGCGGCTTTTACTGTGTAGGGAAAATCCTTGCGGCTGGCATCATCATCGCCATCGGTGATCACCAGCAGCACCCGCTTGTCCTTGTGTCCCTTCTTCAAGTGGTCCAGCGAGCCGATAATCGCGTCATACAGCGCGGTGCTGCCGCGCGTGTCAATGCGTTCGAGGGCATCATGCAATTCCTGGGGATTGCTGGTGAAATCCTCGTCCAGGTCCAAATAATATTCGTCGTTGAAGTTGACGACGAAAACTTCATCCGCGGCATTGCTGGTGCGCACAAACGAAAGCGCCGCGGCATTCACTTGCGGGCGTTTCTCCCGCATGCTGCCGCTGTTATCAATCACCAGACCCATGGTTACCGGGATGTCTTCTTTCGAGAAGACGGAAATCTTCTGTTCCACCTTGTCTTCAAACACGCGAAAGTTATCCGCAGTCAGGCCGGGAACAAACTGTCCCTTCTCATCCACCACCGTGGCATGCAGTACCACCAAATCGACCGTGGACGTGAGCCGATGTTGCTGATCAATCTGGGCATTCTGCTGCCCGGCGGCGCCAGGTGGGGGCGGCGGAGGCGGAGGAGCAGGGAAGGGATTCTGCGCGCGCGCGAGGGGGCTCGCCAGAGTCGCGAGCAGCAACGTCAGAAAAATGTTCAGGAAAAAATGCCTAGTGGCCGGGTGCGTAATACCCGGTTTTGGCATATACGGTAAGAGGCGGCAATCCCTTGGGCGGCCGCAGCTTGATTTTGATCTTTCGCCACTTTCCGTCGTGAGTGTGATTGCTCGGTCTGTATCCGACCACATATTGATTGCGCAACTCCATGCTGATTTTGGTGGCGATGTCCGGCAAATCGTTGAGGCTGCCCACCACAAAGGTGCGGCCGCCCGTCATCTGCGTCAGATCGGACAACAAAGCCGGGCCCAATTGTTCTTCCGGGGTCGGGCCGCCACCGGGTTCGTACAGGCCAATCGCATAAATCTGGACGTCCGCTTCCCGGGCGTACCTGCGAATGTCCGTTTCGGTGTACCGGCTATGATTATCGCCTCCATCCGATATGATGAGCAACGCCTTCTTTGTGTTGTGTGCTCCCTTCATCTCGCTGAGGCCCAAATAAATTCCATCCAGCAGCGCCGTTTCTCCGCGCGCCGCTGTAAACATCAGATGATTCTGCAATTCTTCGACGCTCGCGGTGAATGAGTTTGCTAACTCCGCGCGGTCGTTGAAATTTACGAGAAAAAATTCATCCTGCGGATTGGCAGTTCGGAAAAATTGCACCGCCGCCAGCCGCGACTTCTCGATTTTGTCGGACATGCTGCCGCTCATATCGAAAATCACGCCGATGGAAATCGGCACGTCTTCGCTGGAGAAGCGCACGATCTCTTGTTCGGTGTTGTCTTCGAATACTCGGAAATTCTCTTGCTCAAGCCCGGTGACCAATCTTCCATACGGATCCGTCACCGACACATTGACCAGCGCGATATCTGTTTCGGCTTTAAGGTATTTGCCCTTCTCGATTTTTTGCTGGTTTTCGACGCGGGTGGGACCTTCGACTTGCGCCCAGACTGGGGAAGCGAACAGAACTGCGAAGCAAAAAAGAAAAAACGCGCAAACTCGCAGCGGCGCGGTGTGTGCTACCGGCTGCCGTGCGCGGTGTCTCAACTTGGCCCCCACCTACCGCGTGACCCGTCCAGCGCCGGGCATGCTTGACGTGTCCTTGGCAGGGATTCTATCACCGGCCCGATGCAAAGCAAGCGCGACATTGTCAAATCTCCGCGGCGAGGCAACACGGGTTCGCCTCCGTGTTAAGATTTCCCGGTAGGCGAAAGGTTAGCAACCCAGATGGCGAATCCCGAAACCCCGAACGTACTGGTGGTTATTCCCGCGCGCCACGCCTCCAGCCGGTTTCCCGGCAAGCCGCTCGCGCTGATCGCCGGGAAGCCTATGATTCAGCACGTCGTAGAAAGAGTTCGCATCGCCAAGCTTCCGTCCCGAATCGTGGTGGCCACGGAGGACCAAAGGATCAAGGACGCCGTTGAGAAGTTTGGCGCTGAGGCTGTGCTCACGCGCAACGACCACCGTACCGGTACTGACCGCGTCGCCGAGGTCGCGGCCCATCTAGCCGCTGACATCTATATCAACGTGCAGGGCGATGAACCGCTCATCAATCCCGGTACTGTGGACGCTGTCGCCGCGGCCATGGCCGAGGACGACTCCATTCAGCTCGCAACCCCGTGCGCAACGATTACCCAACAAAAGGAGATCATGGACCCGAACGTCGTGAAGGTCGTCCAGGATTTCGACTCCAACGCGCTCTATTTTTCGCGTGCGCCGATTCCCTGGGTGCGCGATACGGGCGCGAAAGTCGCGGCGAGCCATTGCAAACACATTGGTCTTTACGGCTATCGTCGTGATGCGCTGCTCGAATATCCCACGCTGCCTCCCGGCGAACTCGAGCGCATCGAGCAGCTCGAGCAATTGCGCTGGCTCGAAAATGGCTTTCGTATCCACATGGTGGAAACGGAATACGATGCGGTAAGCGTGGATGTTCCAGCTGATGTCGAACGAGTGGAAAAGCTGCTAAGCGCTGGCGCAACATCGTAAAACGCGAAATTCCGCCGAAATTGCGCGGTGAGCGTCCGGTTTTCTCTGCGCGTTCCGCGTCTCTGCGGTATCTTTAAAGTGTTTGCCGCGAAATTCCGACATCAAAAAGGGTTTTCGCCGGCGCGTTGCGAGGAAAAATAATTTTCGCGATTTGAAAGGTAGCGTAAATTTTTGTGTGTAGATTTGGCTTGGAAGCAAAAAAGAAGGGTGTACATCTTCTTGGAGCGCCAACTCACAAGGAGGAGGTACACCCGATGCGAGAACTGGAAGTTCTCAGCAATGGCCATCTTAAGCTGGACTTTGCGGAGTGGAAAGAGTTCTTTGACCAGGAACTGGGGGAATGGGTGCGCAGCCAGGTGAAGCGCATGATCGAGCAGGCCCTGGAAGCCGAACGCGATTATCACTTGCAGCTGGGCTATTACGAACACAGCCCAGAATTTCGCATGGATTACCGCAACGGCTATCGGCTGCGGGATTTAGCCACGCAGTTGGGTTTGTTGCGGCGTTTGCGAGTTCCGCGCACGCGGCGCCGCTACCGCAGCCAGTTTTTGCCGCGTTATAAGCGGGCGCAACCGGCGGTGCACGAACTGGTGCGACAGGCTTTTCTGCGGGGGATTTCCACTCGCCAGGTGGGCGCGGTGCTGGAGCCGGTGTTGGGCGAAGCGTATTCGGCGCAGACGGTTTCCAACCTGACGCGCGAACTGAGCCGAGCGGCCGAGCAGTTTCACCGGCGCCCGCTGCGCGCCGATTATCTGTATTTGTTTCTGGACGGCGTGGTTTTGAAAGTGCGCGACGCGGGCCGTAAAGTGCGCCGCCGGGTGGTGTTGGTGGCTTATGGAATCACCGCGCAAGGACGGCGCGAAGTCATCGCTTATCAGTTTGCCCACAACGGAGAGAGTGAAGCGTGCTGGACGGAATTTCTGCAGGATTTATATCAGCGCGGACTGCAAGGCCAGCACTTGCGGCTGATCGTCAGCGATGGCGGCAAGGGGCTGGCGGCCGCGCTGCCGCTGGTGTTTCCGCGCGTGGCGGTGCAGCTGTGCTGGGCGCACAAGTTGCGCAACATCGCCGACAAGGTGCGGCGCAGCGAAGGCAGTTGCGTGGCGCAAGCCGCCGGAATGTACCGGGCCCAGAATCGCGCGCAGGCGCAGCGGGCCTTCCGGCAGTGGAAACGCAACTGGGAGCAGCGCCGCCCCCAAGCCGTGGCTTGCGTGGAACGCGATCTGGAGCGCTTGCTGAGTTTTTACGATGTGCCGGAGCACCACTGGAAGAAAGTGCGCACCACCAACGTGATCGAGCGGTCTTTTCGGGAAGTACGCCGGCGCACCCGGCCGATGTCCAGCTTCGCCAATCCCGGCAGCTGCGACCGCATCGTCTTTGGCGTCATCAGTCACCTAAACCGCTCCTGGGAGAAAAAACCCTTCAAAGAATTTACACACAATCCTTGACGCTACCATTTGAAATCGTGGTTTGACACTCGCGCCGTTTCTCTTCATAATGTTTTGTACGCAGATTCTGGGAGGTAGTCGAGGGACCTTGCGGACCGCCCCAAAATATATTTTTGTGACGGGTGGCGTGGTTTCTTCTCTCGGAAAAGGCGTTGCAGCGGCTTCCATGGGCTGCTTGCTGGAAAGCCGCGGCCTTCGCGTAACCCTCCAGAAGTGCGATCCCTACTTAAACGTTGATCCCGGGACGATGTCTCCGTACCAGCACGGAGAAGTGTTCGTTACCGACGACGGCGCCGAGACCGATCTGGACCTCGGCCACTACGAGCGCTTCACTTCCGCGCATTTGACGCGCGACCACAACTGGACCACGGGCCGCTTCTACGAGTCCATCATCACCAAAGAGCGCCGTGGCGATTATCTCGGCAAAACTGTTCAGGTGATCCCGCACGTCACCGACGAAATCAAATCGGCATTCCGCAAAGTCGCCGAGGGAGTTGACGTTGTGCTGGTCGAAATCGGCGGCACCGTTGGCGACATCGAGTCATTGCCATTTTTGGAAGCGATTCGCCAAATGCGTCTGGAGCTTGGTCCGGAAAACGTCACCTTTGTGCATCTCACGCTGGTGCCCTTCATTCCTACAGCCGGCGAATTGAAAACGAAGCCCACCCAGCACAGCGTGAAGGAATTGCTCAGCATCGGAATTCAGCCTGACGTTTTGATCTGCCGCAGCGACCGCCAACTTGGCGCCGACCTGAAAGCCAAAATCGCGCTGTTTTGCAACGTCGCCGAAGCTTGCGTCATTTCGGCGCCAGACGTGAGCAACATTTACGAAGTGCCGATGACGCTGGCCGCGGAAGGGCTCGACGAGCAGATCTTGCGATTGCTGCGCCTGGAAGCGCCTCCGCGCGACCTGAGCCGCTGGCTGGCGATGCTGGAGACGCTCGAGCACCCGTCCGGGGAAGTGCGCATCGGTGTAGTGGGGAAATACGTTCAGTTGGAAGACGCGTACAAGAGTTTGCGCGAAGCGCTTGGGCACGGCGGCCTTGCGAATCGTCAGCGCGTGGTAATCGAATGGATCGAAGCGGAAGACATTGATTCACCGGCAACGGCGGAACGCCTGCTGCGCCACGTGGACGGGATTTTAGTTCCGGGAGGCTTCGGGAAGCGCGGCATCGCCGGAATGGTGCATGCGATCACCTATGCGCGCGAAAAAAAAATCCCGTTCTTCGGAATTTGCCTCGGGATGCAGTGCGCCACTATCGAATATGCGCGCCAGGTTTCACACATTGAGCACGCCGACAGCACCGAGTTTGATCCATCCACTCCCAATCGCGTCATCTACAAATTGCGAGAATTGCTCGGCGTGGACGAAATGGGCGGCACCATGCGCCTGGGCGCGTGGCCCTGTAAGCTTGAGCCCGGCTCGTTCGCGCACAAGGCCTACGGCCAACTGGAAATTTCCGAACGGCATCGCCACCGCTACGAATTCAATTGCGAATACGAAGCCACGCTCACTCGCGCCGGTTTTCGCATCACTGGACGCACCCCGGACGGCGTGTACGTCGAAATTGTGGAAGCTCCCGACCACCCGTGGTTCGTCGGCTGCCAGTTCCATCCCGAATTCAAATCCAAGCCGCTCGCTCCGCACCCGCTCTTCGCCGCGTTCATCCGCGCGAGTGCCGAAAATCGCCACCGTCGCCAGGGCGTTTCGGCAGAATCGCGCGTAGCCGCCGCCGATCCCGCCACAGATTAGATTTTTCCGATTTTGAAATTCTCGGTGGCAGCGGTTTCATCCTTACGTTTTTAGTCCCGACGATCCGCGACCTTTGACGATTCCCGATTCACTCGCGGCCGGCCGCCCAACTTGCCGTTCCGTCGAGAAGCCGAAGTTTTCGCCGCGCTTCTCGATTTGCCTCCCGCCGCGCCCAGATGCGCCGCCATCCACTGTCGCGATCCAAAAAATCCCTGCAGGAGAGCCGGCAAATAGATGTCCGCGTCCAGCTTCGGGAAATGAAGACCGAGGCCCGAGGGACTGATCTCAACCTTATCGAGTTGCGGCGGCTTGGCGTTTTCCAATCCTTCGACGTCGCCTGGGGAAAAGGCGACATCCAGACCTGAATTCAGGTGGACTTCAACGCGCCCCAATCGGCGGTCGTAGTGCGCTTTCACGGCCAGAGGGAAATCCGAACGCATTTTACTGGCGCGGCGGTTAGCTCGTTCGAATTCTTCATGCGATACCATGGATTTCCTCCCAGCGTCTGCATAGCGCCTGCAGATGATTAGCCAATACCTTTTGAATCCGGCTGACTGCTGCGCGCGAAAAGCCATAGTTCTCGCGAAGCCGCAAGGGCCCCGCGGGACAATTCAGATTGCACACCGCCTCGCAACCATTCCCGATCACATGCACGTGCCGATGGTCGTTCGGATAGATGGCCACGCGCAACCCGCTGAATCGCAGGATCGTCGGCATTAGTATTCTACCATATTCCTAAGCGCTTGGGTTATCGTAAACTGTGGCCTGGCTGCTCCGGTGGATTGTGCTCTACCGCAATCTCAGCGGGAAAGCGCCACGAATGTAGCAGCTCGCCTCGCGTTCGAATTGCACGGTTGAAAACATCTGCGAACCCGCATAGTCTGTTGCGGCGCGCCACCCGCGCAATCACATAGATGGAATCGCCACGCACTTTCTCCGCTGGGAAAATCCGCTTTGGCGGCGATGCGCCGCTTTTTCTGATCGCTGGACCTTGCGTGATCGAAAGCGAAGCGCACGCCATGCGCATGGCCGAGCGCCTCGGCGAGATCACCTCCGAACTCGGCATCCCTTTCATTTTCAAAGCGTCGTACGACAAAGCCAACCGCTCGTCGCTCGATTCTTTCCGTGGCCCGCAACTGGAAGAGGGGCTACGCATTCTCGGCGAAATAAAGAAATGTACGGGTCTTCCCGTCCTGACAGACGTTCACGACATTTCGCAGATCGGCCCCGCCGCAGAGGTTTGCGATATCCTGCAAATACCGGCGTTTCTTTGCCGCCAAACCGATCTGCTGCTCGCCGCGGGACGCACCGGGCGAGTCGTCAACGTTAAGAAGGGCCAGTTCCTCTCGCCCTGGGAAATCGGCAATGCCGCCGAAAAAATCGCCAGCACCGGGAACGAAAAAATCATTCTCACGGAGCGCGGCAGTTCCTTCGGCTACCAAAATCTCGTCGTGGACATGCGCTCGTTTCCCATCATGCGCAAATTCGGTTACCCCATCGTCTTCGACGTGACTCATTCCGTGCAATTGCCGGGTGGGGCGGGGAAGTCCAGCGCCGGCCAGCCGGAATTCATCGAGCCGCTGGCACGCGCCGGAGCAGCCGTGGGCCTGGATGGGATATTCCTCGAAGTGCACGACAATCCCTCGCAAGCGCTTTCGGACGGCGCCAACGCGCTTCCTCTGGGACAATTTCGTGCGCTGCTGCAGAAAATTCTGCGCCTGTCCGCTCTCGCGCGCGAATGGGACGCTCGATGAGCTTGGCCACCGCCAAACGGGTCCTGCGCATTGAATCCGAAGCCATCGCGGGGCTGATTGCGCGTCTCGATGAGCGTTTCGAAAAAGCGGTCGAGCTTCTTTACACGTGTAAAGGCCGAGTCGTAGTCACCGGCCTCGGCAAGTCCGGCTTGATTGGACGCAAAACCGCAGCTACCTTCGCCAGCATCGGCACGCCGTCGCTTTTCTTACACGCTTCCGAAGCGCTGCACGGCGATCTCGGCATGTTGACCGGCGAGGACGTACTTCTCGCGATTTCTTCGAGCGGCGAAACGCAGGAACTGATTGAACTGGTGGAATCGGTGAAGCGTCTCGGCGTGCAACTCATCGCGCTCACCGCGAATCCGCGTTCGTCGCTCGCCAGCGCGAGCAACATTGTTCTTGATATCGCCGTGAAAGAAGAAGCTTGTTCGCTGAATCTTGCGCCGACTGCTTCTACCGCTGCGGCCATGGCTATGGGCGACGCGCTCGCGATCTCGCTGCTCGAACGCCGCGGCTTCAAGGAAGAAGATTTCGCGGCGCTGCATCCCGGTGGACGCCTTGGCAAAAAACTTCGTCGCGTCGAGTCGTTGATGCACGCGGGCGAAGCCGCGCCGCGCGTCCTGCCCACCACAAGGATGCCAGACGTGATTTATGAGATGAGCCGCAAGGGCTTGGGCCTCGCCGCCGTCACAGACGCTGCCGGCAAGTTGCTGGGCATCATCACTGATGGCGACTTGCGGCGCATGATGCAAAAGCGCTCCGAAAACGTGCTGGATCTCACTGCCGGCGATTGTATGACTAAAAACCCGGCCACGCTCCCGCGCACGGAGCTGGCTGCCAGTGCTCTACGCCTGATGGAAGAAAAGAAAATCACTTCCGTGCTGATAGTGGATGCCGACGGCAAGCTCGAAGGTGTGCTCCACGTTCACGATTTGTGGACGCTGCAGTTGTTCTAGAGTAATTGCTATCAAGGAATTCGAGAAATGGCCATACGCGACATCAAATTTCCTGCGCCCGTCCTGCGGCGCGCCAAACCGATCCGCGTCCTGCTCATGGACGTGGACGGCACCATGACTCCCGGCTACGTCTGCCTGCAAACGTTTCCAGACGGCAGCGTCGCCGAAATGAAAATGTTTCACGCGCACGACGGTGCCGGCATCAAACTCGCCAGCATCATGGGCATCCGCACCGGACTGATCACGGGACGCGATTCTCCCGCGACGGCGCGGCGCGCGCGCGAATCATCTATGGAATTTGTGATTCAGGGGCAACCGAAGAAGTTGGAGTCGTACAAGGCGATTCTCACGCGCGCAGGCATCACCGACGAAGAAGTCGCGTATGTAGGCGACGACCTGCCGGACCTTCCGATTTTGCAACGTGTGGGGCTGGGAGTAGCCGTCGCCAACGCGGTAGTGGAAGTAAGGCGTGCCGCCCACTACGTAACGGTCGCAAAGGGAGGCGAAGGCGCTATCCGCGAAGTCGTAGAGCTGATTCTGAAAGCGCAGGGCCGCTGGAAGAAAGCGATTCCGCAGGCACTCGCTTAGCAGCAATCACGGGCTTCTCCCGACATCATCCCGCGGGCTCATTGCACCATATTCCGCGACACGAAGATCAGGTCTTCTTTGCCATCCGAGGCAGCCAGAAATGCCGCTCCGAAGTATTTGGGTTCAAGAACCATTACGCCCCCGCCGAACTCTTCCACGTACCAATCCATAGCAGGGTCTCCCGTGAGCCCATCCACGACAAATTCGATTTCGCCTGGCGCGCCGTGAAAAAGAACCCGATCGCCTTTGAGAATTTCTTCCCCGGAATCGTAGTAGATCGGCATCAGTCAGAACTGATTCTCGGCTTATTCTTTTTGCCGTTCCTTCCGCATCTGATCGAAAATATCAGAAGCCCACTTGGGCGGATCCGGCCCTTTGTCTGGCTCAGGCTTTAGCCCCATCGCGATCTTCCAGCGCTCCATCCACAGCACTCCCGTGCCAACCCACAAATCCGGCGTTGCGTAGGCGGGATCCGTCATCGCTTCCTGCAGCGAAATGAATTTGTAACCGCGCTGTTCGAGCTTGGTCAAAAGCGCATCGAGACATTCCGTGTTCAGCGCATTGTCGTGAATGAGCAAAACTTGGGGAATCTGGCGCCCAAATAATTTCGCTGACTCGCTCTCGGCGAAATTGAAGACGGTGTCCACATATTCCAGATATTCTTTCTTCGCTTTCGCCGCCAGCTTTTTGTCTTTCGTTTCGTTCGCGTGTGCCAGTGCGTCGTTGAAAACGTAATCGGCGTCCTCGATCGTCACCGGCGCAATGGTATAGCCGCGCGCTTTCAGGAATGTGTCGAAGGCATTCTTCACGTCGAGCGACAAGCCCGTATCGAGATAAGGATGCCGGAAGTAAATTTCCTTCTCTCCCATCGCTTTCAGCAAAGCTCCGGTAACAACTTCTCCGCGAATCGTTTCATCCTCGTACTCTTGTAGCGGTGTGGTGCTGAAATCCGCGTGCGAATAAGTGTGATTGCCGAGGAAGAGCCCGTCATCGAGCCAATTTTGCAGCAGGGCGGCGCGCGCATCGCGTTCGCCCTGAACTTGCAACTTGCGTTCGTTGACGAACCCGATAGCCCAGGCATGATGCGCCTTTAAAACGCCTGGAATGGTGTGATTGATCTTCTGCAACTCCTTCAGGTCGCCATATGCGAAATCGTTGCCCGGCAACGCGCCAGGCAAATCGTCCACGGTGATCGCCACCTCCCGGCGCGAGTTGTCTTGCGCGGTCGACTGAATCGCTGCAGACGGACGCAGCGAGCCAAGAGCATTCCATGCCAAAATTGCGCACAGCAATGCGCCAACACCACACCACCCCAACCGCTGCGTATTCATCATCAAAAGGTCCTCGCCCCCGAAAGAATGTCACCGCACGAGCATCGCGCGCCGTACGATCTCAATTCCTGGCAGCTCGTTTTTGGCTCGCCGACCGCAGAACCGCTTCTGCGTTGAACGCGCCTTCAGGCGTACCTTCATGTTTGAAATAGACAAACACATCGCCGCTCTGCGCCAGCCGCCGGACTTTTTGCGCGACCGATCTCGCGGAATTGCTTGGCTTCCGCATCCGCAAATAATGAAAATCAGCGGTTGCGACGCTGGGCGTCACAATCTTCTCGCTCTCGGCGCGGCACAGCGCGACTCCCGCGCCACGCAGCACCCCGTACACTTCCTCCACAAACCACGATTCATGCCGGAATTCGAACGCCGCGCGCAATCCTGGCGGCAGCACGGCGAGAAAGTCGCGCAACCTCGGCACATCACACTTGAAATTGGGAGGAAGCTGGAACAGCACCGGCCCAAGCTTCTTTGCTTCGCGTAACCGTTCCAGCGAGTCCAGAAAATCGGCCGTAGCCTGCAACGCCTCGCCACGCAATCGTTTTATATGCGTGATTCGCCGGTGGGCCTTCACCGCAAACACAAATTCCGCCGGCGTGTCGGCAACCCAGCCGTGCAACAGCTCTGCGCTCACATCCTTGCTGAACGTGTAATTCACTTCCACAGAATTCAGCCGGGTCGCATAGTAATTCAAATATCGCGATGCGCCCAACTTTCGGGGATAGAATTTGGGCTTCCAACTGCCATACGCCCAACCCGAGGTGCCCGCGTAGATCTTGCCCATGAGCCGTCTATTCTAATTGTTTGCCGCGACGAATGCGAAGTAGCTCACCACTCGGCGCGAAGGGCGTCTGACAGTGCGTGGTATAAGCTAAACGCCGGGGCGCGCTGATCAATCACCGTCGCGCGCCAGCTCAAGTAGAGAATCGGGCCGGTGACTCCCGTCCGGAAACATTTTCTTCGAAGGAGCGGCACTCATGCCCAGGCTTAACGTCCGTTGTTTTTCCATTTCACTCGATGGCTACGGCGCCGGTCCCTATCAGGATCTCGCGAATCCGATTGGTGTTGGCGGCAAAGCGTTGCACGAATGGATATTCGGCACGCGGACGTTTCGCCAGATGCTTGGCCAAGAGGGTGGCGCCACCGGCGTTGACGATGACTTCGTCGCGCGCGGTTTCGAAAACGTCGGCGCGTGGATCATCGGCCGAAATATGTTCGGACCCATCCGCGGGCCATGGCCCAACGACGAATGGAAGGGATGGTGGGGCGATAATCCGCCGTACCACACGCCGGTGTTCGTGCTTACGACTCATCCGCGCGCGTCGCTCGAAATGAAGGGCGGTACCACATTTCACTTCGTCACCGACGGCATCCAGGCGGCACTGTCGCGCGCCACGGAAGCGGCAAAAGGCAAGGACGTCCGGCTGGGCGGCGGCGTCGAGACGATCCGCCAATATCTTCGCGCGGGCTTGATTGATGAAATGCACCTTGCCTTGTCACCGATCTTTCTTGGCTCAGGAGAGTCCCTTTTCGAGCGTCTCGACGCCGCGAAGCTAGGCTATGAGTGTTCCAAACACGTTTACACGCCCTACGCGACGCACTTCATTATCACCAAACGCGCATAGCGAAAGCAGTGCACTCATGGTCTCCGAAAATAAGGAAAAGGCAGGCAGCCCACAAACAGCCGGATTTATTGGAGCGGGCGACGGGAATCGAACCCGTGTCCGAAGCTTGGGAAGCTTCTATACTGCCATTGTACGACGCCCGCTCATCTTCTAAGTGAAACGATTATATCACTTTACGCAACCGCTCCAAATTGCTTCTGGTCACATCTGGTCACAACTCGGACCTGTTCGAGTGGGATTTCGCCTGTATATCGCGCCGTCATCGCAGCGGAACTGTGTCCCATGTGCTGACGAACGATGGCCGGATTCACTCCTGCGAGTTCCCATCTTCGATTGCAGCCGTGACGAAACGCGTGCATCCCAGCTTGCGGCAATCCAACTGCCTTGAGCGCAGGGTGCAAACCATCAACGAGCACATTAGTTTCGCGCAGTGGAGAGCCGGTTCTCGAATGGAAGACGAACTCAGACGCATTGTGAATGCCGCCGAGAAAGTGCCGGAGCATCCGCAACGCTTCCTTCCCTTCGCGATCCGCCAGAAGAACCGTCCGATAGGCAGCGGCATTTTTGCACGGGCCTATCGTGTACGTCCGTTGGTCCACGGATTCGTCAACCCGAATAGTGCTCGCTTTGAAGTTGATATCGTTCACTCTCAAAGCGAACAATTCTCCACATCTGAGACCCGTCGCAGACGCAAGCAGGAAAGCCATTGCGTAGCGTTCTTTTCGGGAATCGTCCAAGCCGTTTAGCTTTTTAACTGCATTTGCTATTCGTTTGGCGTCAGTCCACAAGAAAGAAGCCGCCTGTCGGCTCTCAATTTTCATCTGCAACTTGTCTTTTTCGGGAATGGCTAGTCCCTCTTGGGAGAACGGCGGCTTTTTATCTTTCGAGGAGCACGAAAGAACACGCTGCATCGTACGCAGAATGTTCTTAATCATTGTCCACGAAAGACCTTGCTTCCGTTTCTTCCAAATCCATTCGTTTACTGTGTCAATGTTGATGTGCTCCACGGGAACTTCGTTCCAATCGGCTTCGAGGTGTCTCTTGAGGTGTCCGTCCGCGACTGAAAAAGTGGACGCCCGTAGCATTCTTGGTGCGAAGACATCCCGATAGTGCTTGACGGTATCCGCAAAGGTCAGAACGGATGGAATCTTGGCGGCTCCTGTGTTGATTTGTTGCTCCACCATGAATTCCTTGATTCGCCGTTCTGCTTCGCTTTTCGTCATCTGCTTTATTGAGCCGATTACTCCTCTAACCTGCTTTCGATCCTCCACACCGGGAACATCTTTCCGGTAGCGGAAGGTGTACATTCCGTTTCTAACCTCTAGCTTCGGATTCTGACCCTTTCGCCGCGACATTTGTTTACCTCTCTTGTGTCGCGTCGAAACGGCGGCTGCGCGGACAATACCACCCGAAGAAGTCTCAGGCAATCCCGCTTCTAGCCCTGCACCAGAGGTCTCGATTTCGCCTGTAATGGTCATACACACACCTCTGGTAATGGCGCAAATAGTCTTATTTCCGAGCGGGGGAGGGACTAGCGCGACCCGTATCGCCAATTGCACCAAAATAGTGCACACCACAAATCATCAATGTTTATGCAGGTTGGAGAGGAATTGGACTTTCTTTGTCTTAAATAGAGGGTGTATCCACCCTCAAAAGGGAGCGTCCAAAATGAAGACTTTTATTCGGACCAACATATTTTTGACTACCGTTGAACGCGAGGCGTTAAAGAAAATCGCTCGTCGGCGCAAAGTCAGCACGGCAACGGTGATTCGGGAGTTTCTTGATAGAGGGCTTAACTTGGCGACGAGCACCACGCCGTACAGCCATGTTGCTGGTTCACGGGGATAAGACCATGAAAGGTCTCGTTCGGTGGTACAGCCATCAGGGTTACGGCTTCATAGACCCTGTGCCGACTGCGGACGGGAACGCGCTGTACTTCCATATTTCTGACGTTCCCAGTCGCAAGGTCTTCAAGCCCGGTGATCCGGTGATTTTTGATGTGGTTCAGGTACCTAAAGGATCGAAGTGTATTCACGTTCGGGCAGCAGACACAAAAGAGGCAATCCAATGTCCACAAACCAAATAACCAACGAAGCCCTCCGCGCATCAGAAGAGTTTCTCAGACTGACTGAACCCTCGAAGCCTGTGTTTCAGACTTTTCGGGAACGCGCGAACTACCTGTTGGCGCGAGGCATTCCAGTCATTCCTTTGCAGGTGAAGAGCAAAGACCCATGCACGCCGCACGCGGCGTACGACGCTACCACTGACCCTACCTTAGTCGCGCGCTGGGTAAAACAACACAACAAAGCAAGCAATTGTGCGGCGGTCGCCAAGTATGAAGGGTACTGGTTTGCTGACGATGATATGGGCACCTTAGCGCAGAAATACAAAGAAGACACAGGTCAAGACCTGCCGCAAACTCTCACGGTCAAGACCTCGCGCGGATTCCACTACTATTTCAAACATGATGAGGCTTCGCGCGCGGCCCGCTTCGACGGCCACGAAAACTCCGGTGTAATCATCATTCCCGGATATAAGGGCGAGGCTCGCTGCAACAATCAGTACGTAGTCGCTCCGGGAAGTGTTCACCCATCGGGTTCTATCTATGAAGTCGTGGACGATGCTCCGATTGTCGCGGCTCCCGTTGAGTTGCTCGAATGGTATCAAAGAGCCTACGCGCTCAGTGAATCTCTCAAACCTGAATCTGAGAAGCCGAAAGGGGGCAACGGCAAATTTGATCCGGGATTCCGAAAGCTATTTGATGCCGTGGAATATCGCCCGCTGATAAAGCGCGTCAATGCTCTGGGAAATGCCAGCCTGCGTATCGGTGATCTTCATCGGGGTTCCTGCGTTCCATGCCCGATGCCAAAACACGAACACGGGGATTATTCCGATTGCTTTGGTCCAATCAAGAATGTGCCTGAACTCCTACACTGTCTCGGGAACTGCCAGTGGACCGGAGATATGGTTGCTGCCTGCTATCAAATCGAGGGTGGCAAGGCGAAGTACAAGAATATGTACGAGTGTGCTCGCGCTATTTGCGCGGAAGAGGGTTTGAAATTCGATGATTTCTTTCCTGCGACGCCTCAACCGTGCGTCGAAGGATCGCAATCTGAAATCGGGGATGGCGAGACCGAACCGGAAATCGTTGATGAACCGATTCCCGAGTTTCCTGCGATTACAGGCTCCATCCAAGACTTGGCCGAGGCTCTTTGTCCCGACATTCCGAGAGAGTTCAAAATCATGGCCGTTGTTACTCGCGTGGGATTAGCAATCAGCGGAAAGGTGCAACTTGAAGGGGAACTCCATCTACAGCCGCGCTTTTATACGTGCTTCATTGCTGAGCCGGGACGCGGAAAGACTGCGGCTATCAAGGAGACTAGAATTATCAACACGGCTTTTCGTGAAGTCCCTTCCGTGGACTCCGCTCCGGCTTTGGTGGATGCGTTCGCAGAATCGAGCGGCAGTCCGCGATGCATCCTGCTTAGTCCCGACGAAGCCGTTGATTTGTTTGAAAAGGGAAAAACATCACGGGATAGCCGAAACTCGCTTTTCACGGAGTTGCTAAAACTCTACGAAGACAACGTGACGGGAAACTGACCTGACCGGGGGTTTTTGTACCAGCGGGAGTGAGAGAGAATTCACTCTGGAGGGAAGCTGGTATGCCGATGAGGAAATACAAGCCGGAGCAGATTGTGACACTGCTGCGGCAGGTTGAAGTGGAACTAGCCAACGGGAAAACCACTCCGCAAGCCTGCAAAGAAGCCGAGATCACCGCACAGACTTACTACCGCTGGCGGAAAGAATTCGGCGGATTAAAACTCGATCAAGCCAAACGTCTCAAGGAGCTGGAGCGGGAGAACGCCAAGCTGAAGCGGCTAGTGGCGGAGCTGTCGCTGGAGAAGCAAATTCTGAAGGACGTGGCAGAGGGAAACTTCTAAGCCCTGAGCGGCGACGTGGCGCGGTCAGGCATGCACGCGAGAGCTACCGGGTATCGGAGCGGCATGCCTGCCGGCTGCTGGGGCAGTGGAGAGGGACACAACGCTACGAGGTGATTTATCGAAGCGACGAAGATGCGTTGACGCGAGAGATCGTGACGCTAGCCAGCGAATACGGGCGCTACGGTTATCGGCGGATCACCGCTCTGCTGCGGGATCGCGGTTGGCCTGTGGGCAAGGATCGCGTGCAGCGGATCTGGCGACGCGAGGGGTTGAAAGTACCGCAGAAACAAAGGCCGCGAGCTAGGTTGTGGTTGAACGACGGATCGTGCCTTCGCTTGCGGCCGGAACGAGCGAACCATGTGTGGAGCTACGATTTCGTGAGCGCGATGACCCACGACGGCAGGACGCTGCGGATGCTGACGCTGATCGACGAGTACACACGGGAGTGTTTAGCGATCCATGTGGCGAGAAGACTGGGGAGGTACGAAGTGATCGAAGCGCTGGCGGACGTGATGCTGAACCGGGGAATCCCGGAAAACATTCGCTCGGACAACGGTCCGGAGTTCGTGGCCGAGGAATTACGGAAGTGGTTGGCGAAAGTGGGCACAGGGACGCTGTACATCGAACCGGGGAGTCCTTGGGAGAACGGCTACTGTGAAAGCTTCAACGGAAAGTTGCGAGACGAATGCCTGAACGGAGAGATTTTCTATTCGCTGAAGGAGGCACAGGTGGTGATCGAGAAATGGCGGGTGGTCTATAACACGCTTCGACCGCACTCAGCGCTGGGCTACAGGCCGCCGGCGCCGGCGGCGTTCGCGCCGCAAAGGGTGGCTCTCCGGTCGCCTACGGCTCCCTACGAGCCACCCTTTGCATCTTTACCCGACGAGGTTGTGATGTAAACTCTCTCACTCGCCGTGGTACAAAAGCTCGGGCTGGTCACATGGACTCAGCATTTTGAAAACAAGATTCAAGCCGTACATGAGCGTGCGCGCGTACCAATTACTAGAAATCAATGCCGTAGGTTGCTGAACCCTCAAAGATATCCGGGCGGTTACGGAGAGTTTGTAAAGGCGTACAGCTACCTGATTCAGTCGGGCCGACTTGTGCCGTCTGGCAGAACAGAAAGAGACGTAAAGTACACTCTGAACTGAGGAGATCAGGACCATGCTAACAAAGAGAGCCGAAACCCACATCAAAACAGCGATGGGAATCTACCAAGCCGCGTTAGACGCCGCGGGGCATCCTGTGCGAAGCGTTGATATCGTGCGAGGATTCGTGATCGCAGGAGTGGACGCCAAATACATGGAGCCTGCTCGAAAGCGCCTTGGGATTCGCAGTTGGGAGGGGAAGAATGGGTTCATTTGGCTCGCTCGCTTCCGTATGGTCGAAGGCCGTTGGTAGCAAATTGATAGGTTCACACCCGAAACTTCGGTTAACTCGGTAGACAGCGGTTGTCTACCCAGTTCAGGTTTGTCTACTCAGTAGACGCGTTGTATACCCAGTTAAAAAATTGCGTGTTGATTCTATTAGCCAACTGGGTAGTCTTTAACTGGGTAGTCAAAGAGACTCGAATCTTAAAACTACTACCAATACATACTGTCTACCCAGTTCGTGTCTACCCAGTTAAAAAACGGAGATTGGATGCGTGGTAGTCAGGCTTTTCGACAAAGTTTACTGTTTCGATGTGGTCGCCTCATCCCCGTTGCGGAAAAAGGCATCTGGCATGGGCCGCGCCGCGAGCGCTGCGGCTTAGCGAGGCACAATGAAGGTGCTGTATTGCAAGAAGTACAGGAACGATTCAAGGGTGCTCGCTTGGGTGCGCCCGAACTCGGGACCCGGCAATCCCCCGCACAGGCTGACGGACTGATTACCCTGCCGGTCACTTCTATATGTGGTCATAAATCGCTGTGCGGTCGCCGTATTGCCATGGCGGGCCATCCTAGCGAGCATTCCGCACCCACCGGACAATCGTGTAAAAAGTGCTCGACTTTGAGGTGGCCGATAATGCGCCGTTGACGGCAAAAGAGTTACAACATATCAAGCAAATTCGGGCGAATTTGCTTGATATAATGGGCCCTGTCTGATATGATCGGAACATGGAATCCACAATAAAAACAAAGGCTTTCGGCTACCTGAGAGTGAGCAGCGACGGTCAGGTTGAGGGCGACGGATTCAAGCGTCAACGCGTCGCCATAGAGAAGTGGGCAGCCGCGAATGGCGTCACTGTCGTGCAATGGTTCGAGGAAGAGGGCGTTAGCGGTACGGTTGCTGAGAGACCCGCGCTGCAACGCATGATGGTCGCCCTACTCAGTAACGGCGTTCGCACAGTTGTGATTGAAAAACTTGACCGCATCGCGCGGGATGTCTTGATTCAGGAAACCATCATTCAGAATATGCAGCAAGAGGGTTTCCAGTTGATTTCCACGATGGAAGCCGATTTGTGCAGTCAAGACCCGAGCCGAACTCTCATGCGTCAGATAATGGGCGCGTTTGCGCAGTACGACCGCACAATGATTGTGCTCAAGACGCGGGCAGCACGCGAGCGCATTCGCAAATCCGGGAAGCGGTGTGAAGGCCGCAAGCCCTATGGGACGCGTGACGGAGAATCAGCCACTATCGCGCGGATCAAAGAAATGCACACGGCTGGCAGCAACTTTGAACAGATTGCAAAGCAGTTGAACGCCGAAGGCATGCCAAGTCGCAAAGGATCGTGGTTCGGCTCCACCGTGCGCCGCGTCGTGCTTGCGCAATAGGCGCACACCCTCCGCGATTTATCAGAACGCCCCACAACTCAATTGTTTCCCCCGAATTACAAATCCATTTTGCTCACGACATTGCACTTACACAGAGCGCGCCTGTTAGAAAAAAGACGGGACCCTTTTTGGAATGCCAGCCCGAGTTGAAAAACCCCCGACACCCCGCTTGCCGAAGTTCACTTGACTGCACCCCTCTAGCTCGTATTCATAAGCGCGATTAAGTGTTCGCATCACGATCCATCAAAAGCCGCTTCGGTACAAACAATCCTTGCGCCAGAAACCTGTGTCAAGGCTGTAGAACCCCAGCGTACCTTCTTGGGTGTGTTCTCTACCGATTGTGTCAGCGATAGATTTTGGGCTTAAAAGTTGACTTTCTTTTCCATAAGTGACCTGACCGGGGGTTTTTGTACCAGCGGGAGTGAGAGAGAATTCACTCTGGAGGGAAGCTGGTATGCCGATGAGGAAATACAAGCCGGAGCAGATTGTGACACTGCTGCGGCAGGTTGAAGTGGAACTAGCCAACGGGAAAACCACTCCGCAAGCCTGCAAAGAAGCCGAGATCACCGCACAGACTTACTACCGCTGGCGGAAAGAATTCGGCGGATTAAAACTCGATCAAGCCAAACGTCTCAAGGAGCTGGAGCGGGAGAACGCCAAGCTGAAGCGGCTAGTGGCGGAGCTGTCGCTGGAGAAGCAAATTCTGAAGGACGTGGCAGAGGGAAACTTCTAAGCCCTGAGCGGCGACGTGGCGCGGTCAGGCATGCACGCGAGAGCTACCGGGTATCGGAGCGGCATGCCTGCCGGCTGCTGGGGCAGTGGAGAGGGACACAACGCTACGAGGTGATTTATCGAAGCGACGAAGATGCGTTGACGCGAGAGATCGTGACGCTAGCCAGCGAATACGGGCGCTACGGTTATCGGCGGATCACCGCTCTGCTGCGGGATCGCGGTTGGCCTGTGGGCAAGGATCGCGTGCAGCGGATCTGGCGACGCGAGGGGTTGAAAGTACCGCAGAAACAAAGGCCGCGAGCTAGGTTGTGGTTGAACGACGGATCGTGCCTTCGCTTGCGGCCGGAACGAGCGAACCATGTGTGGAGCTACGATTTCGTGAGCGCGATGACCCACGACGGCAGGACGCTGCGGATGCTGACGCTGATCGACGAGTACACACGGGAGTGTTTAGCGATCCATGTGGCGAGAAGACTGGGGAGGTACGAAGTGATCGAAGCGCTGGCGGACGTGATGCTGAACCGGGGAATCCCGGAAAACATTCGCTCGGACAACGGTCCGGAGTTCGTGGCCGAGGAATTACGGAAGTGGTTGGCGAAAGTGGGCACAGGGACGCTGTACATCGAACCGGGGAGTCCTTGGGAGAACGGCTACTGTGAAAGCTTCAACGGAAAGTTGCGAGACGAATGCCTGAACGGAGAGATTTTCTATTCGCTGAAGGAGGCACAGGTGGTGATCGAGAAATGGCGGGTGGTCTATAACACGCTTCGACCGCACTCAGCGCTGGGCTACAGGCCGCCGGCGCCGGCGGCGTTCGCGCCGCAAAGGGTGGCTCTCCGGTCGCCTACGGCTCCCTACGAGCCACCCTTTGCATCTTTACCCGACGAGGTTGTGATGTAAACTCTCTCACTCGCCGTGGTACAAAAGCTCGGGCTGGTCATAAGTAGAGCCGACTTTCGGGACGGCACTCCCCCCATGCTCATGGGGCTCCTTGGTGCCGTCTCGGGAGTCGGTGTCAATTTCGCAGCGGGATACGGTTTCCGCTTTATGGAGAATCGAAGATGCCGGTAACTGCAACACAGGTCAATGCGGCCAGCCCCGTGACGTGGGAGCAACTGCAACAGTGCGCTCCGTGGGATGCTCTCACCGCAAAGCAGAAACTTTTTGTGACCATTTTTGCTGGAACTGGTGATCCGCTTTACGCAACGAAGGCGGCTTATCGCTCCGAGAAGAACGCTCGAATCCTCAGTTACGAAATGTGCCGCAACCCGAAGATTCGTGCCGCTCTCGCGTTTTATCAGGGAAAGGATGAACGCGAACTGTTCTTGGCTGAGTTGCGCCGCACGATTGACCATTCTGCGGAAGGCTCGATTGCAAAGGTCAAGGCTCAGGGACTCTATGCGCGGTTGGCGTTCGGGGTCGAAGATTCCCAGTTGGAACTTGCTAAAGACCCGAAGCCAACGGCCAAGCATGAAACCACGCCGAAATATCGGGTGGGTGATTTCATAACGCAAGATGGAGCAGTCTATCGCATAAAAACTTTGGACGCGGCAGGCAATCCATTGATCGCCGATTTGGTGGAGTCCAATGTCCGAATTTAATCCCAAATCCGACTTTAGTTCCTACGTGGCTATCGAGGGACCCGAACCGAGGATTGCGGCACCAGTTCAAAACGCCCTGACTTCCCCGGCGGAGCGGTTAGCCCGCGCGCTTCAGAAAATTCGTGATTACCGCGGCGTGCAATCTGGCGGTGGATACGATTTTAATTTTTACGGCGAGGGGTACTTCGACGACTTTGTTGGCGAGGATACTTCGATGCATTTTTGGGATGTGCTGACTTGCATCGCGCGGCTTCTGGAAATGCCTATTGCGATTCGAGACGGGAAGTGGCGCAATTTGGAAACTGAATTTTACAACCCGCGCACGGGAATTTGGTCGCGCAAAAGCGTCATCGTGGCCGTTCAGGATTTGAAAGACCTCATCGATGCGCACATTAACGAACTGGGAATCTCGAAGGCGCGTGTTTGTGAATATATGGCAACACCGCATCCTGTCGAACAGGATTACGCGTTTTCAAGAATGTCGTTCGACGCACGAATGGCGACTTTCAAAGAGCAGGGAGCATAGGAGAAAAAGTTATGGCAACGAATCCAAATCCGATTCAAACGCAGACGCAAGCACCTGTGCAGAATTCATCTGACGATTCGACACAGACTCAAGCGGCACAAACAACGCCCGACACGGGCAATGATTCATCCGTGGCCGACGAATCCGCTTCTGCGGAGGGTGGAGTCAACCTCCATAAGAGTTTCGCTCGACTCAATGAGTCTATTGCGGAGTTGTACCAAGACCTCGGGGTGAAACCTTCATTCGTCGTTCCGTACATTTCTGAACAAGACACATCTGAGCATGTTGCGATCGTTGGACAGGTCGCACAGAAAACCGGCGGTCTGACCAAGAATTTATTGGTCTCGTTTCACGAAAAGGATAAAGGCGGTTGGGGAACAGGTGACGGAGCCACCATCGGCTATAACGCCGACAAACTCCGCGAAACTATCATCCCGAAAAAGTTCGATGACGCAATAAAAGCCATTACTGTTGCCCGCCGTTTTCTGAATCAAATCGAAAACTTGCTGGGCGATGATCCCGCTGTTACGAAGGCTAAGAGCCAACTCAATCTTGTGGGCAAGTACGAGGCTCAAGGTATGACGGCTCTCGATTTGGGAATTGCGCTACAGCAAATCGTGCATGAGCCATTAAAGGCTGTCGCTCGCGCACATTCGGGAGCGAAGGATGGCGGTCACTCGCCAAAGTTGCGAGCACCGCGCGGCGGAGCCAAAAAGTAGTTTGAGCAAAAGGAAAAATTCTAATGGCATTCGATAATTCAGCATCACAACCCGTGAACGCAACACCCGCGCAACCCGTTGCGCCGAACATCAACACGCCCGCGCCAGTCGCTCCTGATTTAAGTGGATTGGTTCAGCCTGCCCCGCAAGCTCAGCCGAACATTCAACAAGCGGCACTAGGTTCGTACCAACAATCCGTGGCCGATGAAGCCGCTGCGTATAAGAAAGCCCAAGACATTGCAAATGCTCCGACCGCCGTACCTGTATCCGGCCCGCACGCCCGTTTGGTTTCCATGGTTCAGGGTCTGGCCCTTGGGCTCGATGCCTTCGGAAAATCCATCGCTACTCATGGAAAGGAAGGCGGCGCTGAGGAGGTTACACAAGTTCAAGCGCAGCAACAGCAACAGAAAATTCAGGCACAGCAAGCTGCCCAAGCTCAGAAGAATCAGCAAATTCAAAATGCGTTGACGATTGGCTCAACCAATCATGCGTTGGGTCAAAGCTATTTGCTACTCAGCACGCTCCCAACCGATCTAGCGTTGAACGATCTTCGCTTGCCCGAGGCTCAGGCAAAACTAGCGGCAGACAAAACGTCGCTCGCACAGACACAAGCAGAGTTCCAATCACAGTATGGTATTTCCCCTGACCAATTCACCGCAATGATGTCTGGCACCAGCGCTGCCGATCCGAATGCGGTCAAGAATCTGACAGGATACGCTCAACAGAAGCTGGACGCGGCGTCGAAGATTCTCAAATCCGACGATCCATCTCTTGTGAAGGCGCAAGCTGTCTTGGCCGATCCGAAGTCCGCGCCGCAAGATGTTTTCGGCGCAATATCCGCTGTCAATCGTGAAATTGGATTGCAAGGTCAGGTCTCAAAGGCACAGGAAGCCAAGGATCAAGCATTTGCTAACAGCCCGGTCGGGAAGCTCTCAACGCCCGCCGCATTGGCCGAACCGGGTGCAACCGCCGCGATTCAGGCTGCCATTGATAATCCAAACACCGATGCGAAGGATATTCCGACGCTTCGGTCTTTATTGCCAAAAGCAGCCGCCGCATCGTTTGCCGCAGAAACCCTCAAGGCGCGCGAGCAGCGCAATCAACAAATAATTTCGCAGGGTGATCCTGATGCGGCTGGAAAATTGCTCGCGTCTCGCACGTTGACTCTTGACGAATTGAAGTCACGCTCTGTGACTCCGCAATTCATTGCATCGGCTGTGCAAGCGGCTCAGAAGTACGATCCAACGTTCAAGGCACCAGAGGCAGCGGCACAAGCGCGTATTGCAGCGTCACCGTCGAACGCACAATTCTTTGGGAACACCGATAGCTTACTTGTGAAAGGCGGAACGCTCGATCAATTGGATGCGGCTGCGAAAGCGTTGGGCAACACCAAAATTCCGAAACTCAACACGGTTGAGAATTGGAAGAAAGCCGAAACGGGTCAGGGTTCTGTGTCTGCATTTGCGACCGCGGCGTTGGGTGTGGCCGATGACGCAAGCAAGGTTCTAAGTGGAGGCGTGGGTTCCGACACCGCGCGACAGGAAGTTTTGGATTTGATTAGTCGAAACGCTTCGCCCACGCAAATTTCTGCGGCGATTACGCAAATCCGAAAACAGATTCAGTCTCAGCGCAACGGACGTGTTTCCACGAATCCGTATTTGAAAGATATGTTCCCCGACCCCGCGACACGGCAAGAAACCCCCGGAGTTTCGGGAACTCAGCCGCTTGCCGCGCCGCCTGCGAACGCTACGGGTAAAGCTCGCGCAACGGATGGAAATTGGTATTACCACGACGGGCAGGGCAACAATCTAGGCAAGGTGCAATAACATGGCGACCCAAACCTCACCGCTACCAAAACTCGATATGAGTACGAGTGTGCCTCTGAATTCCACGGCTACGTCTCAACCTTCGCCCGCACTCCCGAAACTCGACATGAGCACATCAGTTCCGGTTAACGCAACCACGCCCGACAATTCTGTGGGCCACGGCGCAAGCGGGTCGTGGGATGCTCCCGCACCCGAACGTGGCGTGCTGGAAAATTTAGTTGGCGGCTTTCAGGAAGGCGCGGCGAAAACTGCAACCGGACTTGCCAATCTCGCCGCGCGTGGAGTCGAAATCGCTACAGGCCAACCGAAAGGATCATTGCAATCCACTTTTCAAGATAACCGCGAACAACCGTCCGTTGCTCGCAACATCGGTGAAGGTGCGGAAAATGTCGGGGAATATATCACTGGAGACGCCGCGTTAGACGCAGGCTTAGCTAAAGCGGGGCGACTAGTTTCCGCTGCAAAAAATATTCCGCTTGTGGCTGAAACGCTAGAGGCTGCGAAAAATCATCCCCTCATCGCTCGCATGATCGAATCCGCCGCGAAGGGCGCGACAGTCGGCGGTACTCAGGGCGCGGTCAAAGGCAGCGCATCACAACAGACAGCGGCGGGGGCTGAAGGCGGTGCCGCAGGTGGAGCACTTGGCGGTGCTGCGGCAGAGACGATCACTCCTATTGCCCGTTTGTTTGGTCTGGGCGGATTAGATTCCACCGAAGCGATGATTAAAGCGGGGCGTCCGAATGTGAACGAAGGACGGACCTTTGCAACGAACGTCAAGCGTGCGATGCCGTTGCTTGTGGAAGCAGACAAAGCGGCTCCGGTTAAGACCGTCCAAGATTTTGTTGATCTTGCTCACGATACTGCCAACAACTTGTGGGAAAACACCATCGCTCCCCAAGTCGAGCGCCACGCGAATGAAGTGATTGACGGCAGACCCATCGCGCAGCGCATTCGGCAAGCATTGCCCGAAGGAACAATGGAAATGTTTCCCGATCAAGCGGCGCACGTCGAAAACATGGCACAGATGTTCGCGGATTCTAAATTGTCGATGTCGAAAGCTGACAACTACTTGCGAACGCTGAACGCGGAGCTAAAGGGGTACTACAACATGCCTCCCGCGTCTCGCTATGCGGCGGGTGTCACCAACGGCAGACTCGCTGCGATGTCTGAAGCAGCCGATGCGCTACGCGATTCAATCTACGGAAAACTTGAAGACGTTGGTGAGCAGACCCCGCGGGATTTTCGCCAACAGTACGGAGCGTTGAAGCAAATCGAGAGTGTGTTCAACAAGCGCGCGACGGTTGAAGCACGGCAGGCTCCGATGAATTTGCAACAGGTTCTTGGGGCGACTGAGGCGGTCGGAGCACTTTTGAGCGGTCATCCGGTAGTGGCCGGAGCGGGTTTGGTCCCGTCAATCGCAAAGGCTCGCCAAACATCCGGCTCGCTAATCCGTCAAGGATTGAGCGCAGCGGCAAGAGAAACCGAGGGCGCGCCAATCAGAGAAGCGGCGAAGGCTGCAATTCCAAACATTACGTCGCAGGTCGGACAAAACTTAGCGACGGACAATGAGGGAGAACAACAGCAATGACCATCGCAAATATCGAACTAAATTTGAATCTTATTTTGTCTGCAAGAGAACTCGAAAAGTTCGACCGCGAAAGCTTGCGAACCGCATTTTATCTGACCGCAAACCCCTTGGAACTTGCGAAGCGTTTGCACGATCTAGCGGTTCCCGAGAGGATTACGGGCCAGCTTGTTGCAGAAAAGATTGAGCTACCTTCGACATTCACGGCGGATGACGCCATGTTGCAAACGGTCAAAAGCACAATACAAGCTTTCTGGCAGCGTTTGGGCGCGGCGCAAGAGAGCGCGAGGTAAGAGCAATGAGCAGTGTTGACGCGGGACAGGTTTTTACAAGATTGACGGTGATTGGACCCGCGAGCGATGACAGGCACGGGAAGACTCGGGTGGAGTGTTTATGCATTTGCGGTAAAACCACCATTGTTCGTGAGGGAGATTTGACAAGGCGCGTCCACAGTACGAAATCGTGCGGTTGCTACAACCGAGATTGCACTCGGCAAAGAAATCGAGAGAACCGAGAAACAAAGCACGCGAGATTTGTGGACCTTGCGGGGCAGCATCAGAAAAATGGAAGGCTCAAGGCAATCAAGGTTGTCGGGTTCCCGAAGTCACGGCATGCTCAATGGGAATGTCGGTGCGATTGCGGGAACACCTGCGTTGTACGTCGTGGTGCATTCCTATCAGAAACCACGGGTTCGTGCGGTTGTCGAAAAATTGAACATGATACGCACAGATTTGGAACTGCCAATCCAAATTATAAAGACGGTCACTGCGTGATTCAGGTTTTGTGAGGGTTTGAGTGATGGCTCGAAAATTCAAAAAGGGTGCGATGCCCGTGCGTAGCAGAAAAAAGTGCAAAGCGATCCTATTGTCAGGCAAGCATTGCCCACGCCCCGGTAGCTCTCAAGGCGGGCTGTGCGTCGCTCATGCCCGTGAAGCCGTCGATAGGGACCGTTTTGATTTGCGTTCAGGGCTTCGTGTAGGAATTGAAATTCCGCAACGGGACCGATTCGAGTTTGTTGGTCAGGAAGACGAATTGGCGAAGATGGCTGTACAACAGGGAGCAAGTAATGCCTGAGAGACACTGGACTGGGGAACTGCCCGCATCAACGCCAGAACTGGACAAGATAATTTTGGAGTGCAGAACTCCCGAAGAGATGCGTTCGAGAGTTCTGAGCTACTGGGCGGAGCGCGGTGTCGTTGCTGGTGGAGACGAATACGCGCCGATCTTCACTCCGCAGCCACAAACATTCTCGCGTGAAGTGACCTTTCGCAATGGCTCCCGATGTCGCATCGAAGGCGCGCGAAGCGTAGAGGAATTAGACGCTATGGAAAGCACTCTGCGAGAGCAGCGAGATAAGTAAGGAAACAATTATTGCATCACCGATTTTTGGCTGAAAAGCCAAGGGAGAAACGCCATGAGCTACGGACCACAAGACTCACGTCTTAAGATGACGCGCGATGAGGAAGAGCATTTTAACAGCCTGTCGTTCAATGAAGGCATCGCGTATTTGCACGAACTGGAACTTGCACAAGGCCTGCGCGTGCCAGACCCGATGAACGCGAGCGTGTTGCATGAGGTAGAACCCGCGAATACTCCGCAGCCAAAGAAATTCGCCCTCGCAATTACGGACCCAACAACGGGGCAAAAGGATTTTCTGGAGGCGGATTCACAGGAAAAGCTCAATGCGCTCCAAATTCAGTGGTACCGCGAGCACCAGTCAACGACCGCTCAGCAAAATGACCTGCCTAGAAATTCTCGGGGGCAGTTCACGAAAGACCCTTCAACCAAAAAGGCTGAGGAGCTTACACAGGAAGATGCTGTGGAATTGCAACGCCGCGCAAAATTAGACCAAGAATTTCGCACAGGCTTGATTTCCCCGGCTGAGTATTTAGCAGCTACTGGAGCATTTGACGCCTACCTGACCGAAAAAGGAATTGACCCTGACGTGCTGAAAGCACAGTCGGAAGAAAACCGCGCCAATGTGGCAGAAATGCAGACGTGGGCGCAAGCCACAGAAGAATTTAAGAACAGTGAGGCGGGTGCGGATTGGCCGGGTGGCGAGCAGAATCGAGAATTGCTACAACAGATTATCTTTAACGAAGGCTGGCAGAACAACCCTGATAAATTGGAAACGCTCACCAACGCTTATGCGGTTTTCAAAGAACTGGTAGCGCGGCATGAGGGCGCTGCGTCCGCACGCACTCGGCAAGATATGGACCAAGTTTTGGGAATCACCGCGCGAAATACGCAAGTCTGGGGTAGTTAGTGCGGCGGTAGATTTTTCAAATTTGATTTGGAGGCAACAAGACTATGAGCAACGATACGTTTGAAATCGCTGGAATGGAAGCTAGCGGAAAAGCACCGACCGCACCGAAGGCGCACTCTGTGGCTCTGTCCGATGAAATGGTAGAAGTTGAACCGGGGATATTTCTGAATGATTTTAGAACGGACATCCCCAGTCGCGGCCCAGAGGAAATCGCTGTGCTGCTTAAGTACGAGTCCGAGTCTCAGAGGTCGAAAAGGATAGACAACGACAAAGAGCGGGAACGGAACAAACGCTTCCAAACTGCCAAGCCATCACCGTATGTAAGGGCGAGTTCAAATCCACAAACTTGCATTGTGGACCCTGATGCGCTGGTTCCGAGTTTATCGCGGTGGGGGCACTAAGTAGGGGGGTGAGAAATGACAGCAAAGGAATTTTTGGATTCTCTTACGAGCGCGGAACGGGAGCGTTTTTGGGGATGCATTGTGAAATTGTTTAATGATGACGCAACGAGTTTTGCTAAGGCGGTCGGAATTTCTATCAGGCAGCCTGAAAAAGCTATTGCCCGAAAATCTTTTCTCTAAGTTCCGCTGCTTTCTCCCAGGCTTCCTTGCGGAATGCGGGACTTCGCAATTCTTGCTTGACGGCGTCTTGGGCATCTTTCCATAGCGCATCGCGGTCCAAGGCGATACCGGGCACTTTGTCGCAAATAGAATTGAGGATTGCCTCAAAGTTTTGGCGATCCTCTTCATCACCTGAATCAGGCGCGGCAGTCAATTCCCTTGAAAACACACCGCCTGCCGCAAAACCCTTCATCACATCAAAAATCCATTTCGCGAAGTCAAAATTGTCCGGGTTAACGCTCCCGATTAGGGGCTGAACTGAAGCGGGATATCCAACGAATTGATTTGTGTTCGGGTCGTATATGATTGTTGGTCCGTTAAAACGAAAATTCGTCACCCCGACTCGTTGTAAGTAAATCCAATGTCCGGTTTCGTGAATGGAGAAAGCATGAAGCCACTTGGGCATCCGTAGCACCTGTCCAATCTGTGCATGGAGATTTATAAAATCAGGATCGTTGCGTTTGCTCTGCGGAACTTCGGATATGTCAATCGGAATCGCCGTGTCCGACATGGCTTACTCGCGCAGGTTTACCGCTGGCTTATCTTCAACGCGACATACAGTACACCGCCCGCTATGAGTGTCAGCAATCCAATCATCGGGCCAGCGAAATAAAAATCGAGTCCTACCGCCAAAATGGTTGCGCCCCAAGAAAGATAATTGAGCATCCGATCCTGTCGGCCAAACTCTCTTTGTTGCGCGTTCCAGTTCGCGACGTGTGCGTTCCATTCAACTTCGTGTGCCGCGCAGACTCGCGCGAAATCGCCGTCAGCATGGATTGACGTTGTCGGGACGGAGTCGCAGTGTTCCCCGGTGTAAGACTTCGTGAATCTAAACCATTCGCAATTGCGCGTCATCATTGTGTGGCTCCGCTTTGCTTCCCGGGTAGCGTAAAAAATCTGCGCGCCGAAAGATATAGACCAATAGTACCATTTCAGAGTTGTCGAATAAGGTACTTACACTAGGCGTGATTCCGTGCTACCGTGAGTTCTGGCGAGTAAATGGGCTTCTGAACCGACCTTGATGAACAATGTGCCAGCCTTGAGCAAGACGCTTAATGGCCCCGTAGCTCAAATGGAAGAGCACTTGTTCGCTAAACTTGAGGTTGCGGGTTCGAGTCCCGTCGGGGCTGCCATAGATTTCTCTTGACGCTTGCCCCGCTACATGGTAGGGTTGTGGTAGCGAACAAGTGCTCTAGATTTTCCGGGCCGGAGCCGAAAGGTTTTCGGCCCTTTGGTTTTTAGGGCCGTCCACCTTTGCTACGCCCGCGGGCCGCGCTTTCTCTTCTGGGACATTTTCTGAGCCATGAACATCAGCAACTTCACGTCCCCTTCATCTGCCCGACTCATTAGCCTGCGAAGTCTGTGGAGCGTCTTGGCATCACGACCGGAACTACCCCAGCCCGTTGCAACGTGCGACTCTGGGATGTTTGGTTTGGGCGGTTTCTCGCCGTCGTAGAAAAGCACGTACATCGGAACTTCCATTGCCCGAGCCATCTTTTCGAGTGTTTCGATAGCGGGAACCGTATGACCGTTCTCGACACGGGAAATGTAACAGCGAAGTAATCCGGTACGCTTCTCGATATCACCCTGAGACATATTTTTCTGTTCACGTATTGCTTTCAACCGATCCGCAATGACCATGTGCCGCACCTCCGCAGGAAATGATACGCCAAGTGTTGGGTTAACTCCATCGGTACGTTCTCTCCAGAATATACCCGACTATGCTTCCTGTTTTGCTATATCTAAGGATCGGGCGTCGCTCGATCCTCACCACAATCTGTAAGGGAGGTAGACAAATGGAATCGTTCATGTTGGAAGCCATCAAAGACAACCAGTGGGACTCCGAAACTTTTGATCTGCGGTTTGCCACGGAGCAAGAGGCGAGCGGCTACGCTCAGTATTTGAATCGCCGATGGAACATCGCACAGATGATCCGAGTCCGGCGGTCAACAGACGCCGTTAATTGCGAATTTACAGGCGGTTTGGGAGCTAGGCGTCTGGTGCGTTTTGACGGAACGGAATAGCGATTATATCGGGAAGGGTATTCAATAATGTGGTTCCCTGACAGGATTCAATGGGTCACAATCTGGGTGGCTTTCCTATTAGCTTCGCTCATGGTTGCCGACGACGCGGCGGGACCAGCAGTTTTCATCGTTATTCTCGCCTTGCTAATCATTTGGTACCGGGAAGGCCGCAGGAGACAAGTCAACGCCGTTTCTGACCTAAATCCGTTGGCTACTCTCCCTGTTTCCGTCAAAGAACTAATGAGCACCACCAAGAAGCTATTAATCAGCGTACCGCTTGCCCTGCTTTCGGCAGTAGCGTTACGAGTGATTCTAACCGAAATGGGGCTGGTCGGAGGCCCTATCCTTTTCATTGGACTTCCTGCAATTGTGATCTTTTCCTTTTTGATGTGGTGGCTGGGCAAGTTGTAAAAAGTGGCGGTGATTCATGCGAACCTGTGCAAACGATCTCAGACCTGTTTTTATGATATTCAATAATCGTCCCTCGCGCCGAAATATCTCTGAATCGTCTAGCGAGAATCAACTGCCGTGATTCTAAGTGCGCCAATCGGGTTTTTGTGGATCGCTTCGAGTGCATATGCAACGGGGTACGCGATGATGAAACCATTGTTGATGCGCACACCTTCTTTCAGTGGCTCTGCCGCGGATGTTTTGCTTTGTTTTGACCGGGACTTGGAAACTTGCGGTGCAATCGCCAATGTGGGTACAACCGCCGCAAGGTCCGTCTGATATCCCGAAATCACACCAACGATGCGTTGTTGGCCGAGACTGCCAATGATAACGGGACCACCTGAAAATCCGGGATTATTGATGCCATCCAATATCATAACCCGTACGGGGTCGTGAATTACCGCCGAGACGTACGCATGTTTAACGAACGGCAGCCACCATCGTTGCCCGGTATCAAACACTCCGATGTACCCGTTGCCGTAAGGATATCCAAGAAATTCGCACTCACCGCCAATCACTTCCCCGTCGCCTGCATCAATGGGTCCCGGCTTGTTCAAGAGCGGAATTGATGTGGCTAGAACAACGATGTCAACGTCGGCAGCAGTGTCAATCACTGCAAACTCTTCGGGAATCCATTTCGGAACTTGAGATGACGGGTCGAGTAATTCGAGTTTGACTGTTTTTTCATTTACCGCGCCGTACGGCGGGTGCTCAGCGCCCGTCAAGACGTGCTTCGCCGTGATCCAATACTCACGCCCGTCAACATCTAACGCGAAAATTGTCGCCCACCCGTATTCAGAATGCACCATGTACACGCGCCCCAAAGTGTTCAACGTCGGGATCGCCGTTTGCCCGCTCGCAGCCAAGCCACTCGACAGCATGAGCAACAGGACAGCTATGAGCCCTCGCATATTTTTCTCCTTGGCTTTAGAACGAGCTTGGCGATAAATCTTGCACGATGACTGGGACCTGTTTTAGTCGGCAACCGCCTTGCGTATAACGGTGGTCACAAAGTGGTCACAACTGAGGCGAGGCTTGCGAAAGTGAAATGCCGCCGTTTCAACGCTTTGTGAGTTCTTAGAAGTAGCTTGGGAAGCTTCTATACTGCCATTGTACGACGCCCGCTCACGACTGCTGCCGCGATTATACATAACTGGGGGACCATGAGAAAAGAGTTGCCCACCCGCCGGGTGATTAGCTGCTGCCGCGCGCCTGCCGCACTCGCATCGGATAAAACTCGAAAGTGTTTAATGCTGACTTTATCGACTGGTCGCCGGCCATGAATTGTTGAACCTCTGCTGCATCGGCCATCTCCAACACAGCCATTCCGTACGCTCCTTCCGGAGCCAGAACCGGGCCGTAGATCAGCACCGACCCCTCCTGGAAAGCCTCACCGACATACTGCACGTGCTGCTGCATCACGGCTCGCTCCTCGGTGGTCATATCCTGCGCAAACGTTGGTCGTGGCGGGATCAATTTCATGAAGTAATGCTGTTTGCTCATCGAGCCTCCCGACGCCTGCGGCGCAAAGTTTTTGTGGCGCGATATAATAGCGCAAGTCCGCCTAAGCTTTCTGTAAGGAATTCGCGCGCCGTGCCGATGACTAGAGTGTGATGGGCGGCTGACTATCCGTATGGCGATGAGTCTCCGAGGTTTCCGAAGCTCTCTACCTTGGCATTGAAGATGCTCCGCACTATCAACATGCCTGACCTACCGGTGTGCAAGCCTCGCGTGCGCGGTTTCTGCTCCCATCGCATCCGAGGGAGCCAATCGCGTGGCTGACCGTTCAATCATCGTAACGGGCTCGAAAGGCGGAGTCGGCACCACCACCGTGGCGCTCAATCTTGCCGTCCACATGGCCCAACTCACAAAAAAGCGGGTCGGTCTGCTCGAATTCGCGCGGCCCTTCGGACAAATCTCGCTCATGCTGGACTTCGAGCCGCGCTTTACCCTGCTCGATGCGCTAGAGCGAGCAGAGCGGTTTGATGCTCCCTTACTGGCGAGCCTGGTCACGCGTCACAAAACTGGCGTCGAAATACTCGCCGGCCCCTTGCACGCTGCGTTGCGCGCGGACCAGCGGCAGCTCGTAACCCTGGAAGCGCTGCTGCACATTCTGGCGCTCGCTCGCGAGGTTTTCGACCTGCTCATCGTTGATCTCGGTTTTGTGAACGCGGCGGAATGGGCGCGCGTCCTGCAAACTGCCGATACGCTTTTGTTAGTCGCAGAGCCTAGCGCTCTTGCCCTGGGCATGCTCGAACGATATCTGAAGGCGGTTGATTCCGCGGGCCTCGATCGCAGCCACTTCCAGATCATCATCAATCGCTGGCGCCAGAACGATGACGAGCCCGTCGCGCGGTCCGAAAAGCATCTCAATCAATCCTTCTTCGCGCGCCTTCCCAACGATTTCCGGCAAGTCAGCGAAGCCGTAACGCTCGGCATTCCGCTCACAACAGGCTCGAATAATCCGCTAGTAGCGCGCTACCGCGATCTGGCCGCCAGACTCCTTAACGCACGCGTACACGAAGCGGAATCGCACAGCGATTCTCCCGTCGCAGTGGGCCAAAAGTAGCGAGACTTCACGATCTGCAAGGACTCTCTGCGCCCTCGGCGTCTCTGCGGTGGTTTCGGTCTTTCCGTGTGATCTCCGTATTTTCGCCGTGCCCTCTGTGTTAAACCTTTTGTCAGGCTGCTTACGTAGCGAAACCGAACGCAAAGTCCACGCCTTCATCAGCTTGAGCCTCCGTGTTAGAGTGACCTGGCGTAGAATCACGCGAACAATCGGGAGGGGAAGTGGCGTATCGAGACTTGCGGGATTTCCTGAGGAAGCTGGAAAAAAATGACGAGCTTCGCCGCGTCTCCGTCGAAGTGGACCCCGTCCTGGAAATCACGGAAATCTCCGACCGCGCCGTGAAAGCCGGTGGTCCCGCGCTACTGTTCGAACGTCCCAAAGGATCGCGCGTCCCAGCCGTCACGAATCTGGTCGGCACCGAACGCCGCATGTGCATGGCTCTGGAGGTTGACTCCCTCGAAGACGTCGCCGCCCGCGTGCACTCCTTCCTTGACATGCAATCCCCGCAAGGCCTTTTCGAAAAAGTAAAAATGCTGCCCAAGCTGGCGGAGATTGGCTCGTTTTTCCCGAAAGTAGTGCGCAGCGGCGATTGCCAGGACGTTGTCCGCATCAAGGATTTTTCGCTCGATTACTTCCCGATCTTGAAATGCTGGCCGCAAGACGGCGGGCGTTACATCACCTGGCCCATGGTGATTACCAAGAATCCAGAAAATGGCAAACGCAACGTGGGCTGCTATCGCATGCAGGTTTTCGACGAGCGCACGACGGGAATGCATTGGCAGACGCAGAAACACGGAGCGGATCACTACCGCAGCAGCCGCGTAAAAAATCCCAGCGGAAAACTAGAAGTGGCTGTCGCGATCGGCGCGGATCCCGCGACGGCGCTCGCTGGAATTTTGCCGGTCCCGCCGGACATGGACGAGTTTCTCTTCTCCGGTTTCTTGCGCAAGGACCCCGTCGAACTAGTCGCCTGCAAAACGGTGGACCTGGAAGTCCCGGCCAACGCCGAGATCGTGCTGGAAGGCTATGTCGAAATTGGCGAGATGCGCACCGAAGGCCCCTTCGGCGACCACACCGGATTCTATTCGCTCGAAGGACAGTATCCTGTCTTTCATGTGCAGTGCATCACCCACAAAAAGGACCCGCTGTACTTGACCACCATCGTCGGTCCGCCTCCGCAAGAGGACTATTTCATGGGCCACGCCATTGAGCGCATTTTTATGCCGGTGATGAAGATGCAATACCCGGAAATTGTGGACGTCGCCATGCCCGCCGAGGGGATCTTCCAGAATTTAATGATTGTCTCGATCCGCAAAAGCTACCCGGGCCAAGCGCGGAAAATCATGAACGCGATCTGGTCGCTGGGCCAAGCAATGTTCACCAAAGTGGTCGTGGTTGTGGACCACGATGTGGACCTGCACAATCCGCGCGAGATTGTCTGGAAAGCTCTCTGCGCCATCGATCCCGAGCGCGACATTCAATTTGTTTTGGGTCCCGTGGACACTCTCGACCACGCCGCGCGCCGCCAAGATTTCGGTTCAAAGATGGGCGTGGACGCGACGCGCAAATGGCCGGAGGAAGGTTTCGCCGGACGTTGGCCTGACGAAATAAGAATGAATAGCGAAACAAAAAAGCGCGTGGACACAATATGGCAACAGCTGCGGATTGCCCCTCCGAACAAAAAGTAAACGCAAAGCGAACGCACGTTTCTTCGCCTTTTTAAGGCTTTCCCGCAATATCTGAGTGGTTTGCAGCCGCTCGCACCTGTCCTTTTACCCTGTCCTTTTCGCCTACCTGTACGTTGGTACCGTGTTTTACCAATAGCACACCAGCGGAACACGTTGCTTGACACTCCGTGCTGCGGATGTAATAAACGGACAAAGAGGAAAGGTACCGGACGTAGCAGTACTAACGGGGCCTCTCCGAGGTGAGCCGCCTTTACGGGGTGGACGGCGAAGCAGCAAGCAGGGCGGGGGAATTTTTCCAAAGAAATTTTTAAGCACCAGACGAAGCCGTGTCCGTTCTGCGAAGCGGGGCGGAGCAAGGAGTGAGGGGCCGCGCGATGTTCAATCTGGGGAAAACGAAATCCTTAATCGGCCTGGACATCGGCTCGAGTTCCGTGAAGGCGGTCGAGCTGAAGAAGACCAAAGCGGGCTACGAGCTGGTGAGTTACGGGATCGAGACCTTGGCGCAGGACACGGTGGTTGACGGAGCGATCATGGATGCTCCCTCCGTCGCCGAGAAAATCGTCTCTATCTTTGATAACCAGAAAATCAAGGCCAAGGACGTCGCCACATCCGTTTCCGGGCACTCGGTGATCGTCAAGCGCGTCAGCATGCCGCTGATGACCGAAGACGAGCTTTTCGACCGGGTGCAGGCCGAAGCCAGCCAGCACATCCCGTTCGATATCGCCGACGTGAACTTGAGCCACCAGTTGCTGGAAGCCACCGAAAATCAAATGGACGTGCTGCTGGTGGCGGTCAAGAAAGACAAAATTCTGAATCACACCAACGTTCTGGCGCAGGCTGGAAAATCTCCGGTCGTCGTGGACATTGATGCCTTCGCGCTGCAGAACGCTTTCGAAGTCAATTACGAGCCGGATCCGTCACAGGTCGTTGCGTTGCTCAACGTGGGCGCCAGCGTCATGAACATCAACATCGTTCGCGGCTGGACCCCGCTCTTTACGCGCGACGTTTCCGTGGGTGGTAACCAGTACACCGACGCGTTGCAAAAGGAACTGGACCTGAGCTTCGAAGATGCCGAAAAGCTAAAGATGGGCGGCACTCTGGCGGGCGTCAACGAAGAGCAACGTACCGCGATTCTGCGCTCGGTTTCGGACATCTTGATTCTAGAAATCCAAAAGACGTTCGATTTCTTCCGTGCCACGGCCAGCGGCGAAAATATCCGCCGCATTTACGTCGCCGGCGGAACGGCGCGCGTTCCCGGCCTGCTGGATTTGCTGAAAGAAGAATTTGCCATGCCGGTCGAGGAGCTTTACCCGTTCCGGAAGATTGCAATCAATCCTGGGCGTCACGATGAAAGCCAGATCCGTGAGTTGGCGCCGCGCCTGGCAATCGCTGTGGGCCTGGCGCTGAGGAGTTTTGACACCCCATGATCCGCATTAACCTACTGGGCCAGACCCGTCCGAAAGCTACCAAGCAAGCCGTGCCGCTGGAGGCCACGCTGCAGATTTTGTTGGGCATCGCAGCGCTGCTCATCGCCGTCGTGGTTCTCTGGGTCACCTACGCTTCGCAAAAGCGCGAACTGGATACCACCAACGCGCGCATCGCTTCCTTGAAAGCGGAAAAGACCAGCTTGCAGCAAGTGAAGCAGGAAGTAGATCAGTTCGAATCCCAGAAGAAGGCGCTACAGACGCGCATTGACGTGATTGAGGAACTGCAAAAGAACCGTTCCGGCGCGCAGGAATTGCTGCAAATGGTCGCCAATACCGTCGTAAGAGTGGACGAATTGTGGCTCACCTCGCTCGATCGCAAAGGCAACACGCTGGAAATCGCGGGTGAGGCCGGCAGCATCAACGCCGTCGCGAATTTCATTACCCAGCTGAAGCGCTCCGGGTATTTCGATCAGATTGAGATTAAAGAGGCGAAAGAGGATGACGTTGCGAAGGCGGTGACGACGTACGGTTTCACTATGTCCGCCGCGATCGCCGCGCAAACCTCTCCGCCGGCGCAGCCCCAGGCTAAGCCCGCCGCCAGCGCTGCTGCGCCCCCGCAGCCCGCGCCCAAGGGGAGGAGTTAGCGATGGCAACCGCTTTCAGAGATTGGCCCTGGCCGCTGCAGGCCCTGTTTTTCCTGGGACTTTCCGTGGTCCTGATTGCCGCGGGTTTCTATGTTCCCGGTTCTCCGGTCGCCAGCGTCCGCAACGAATTGGAGCAGGCCCAGCAGCAGGAGAAGCCTCTTGAGGCCGAAGTCGCCAGCCTGCGTGTCTATAAGCAGCGCCGCGCTGAATTGCAATCGGAGATGGATGCGCTCTCCAAGCAACTCGCGACCTTGCAGACTATCGTTCCGGAAGACAAGCAGGTGGATCAGTTCATCATCATGATTCAAAGCGCGGCCGCCAGCTCCGGAGTTGCGATCCGCAGCCTGAAGGCCATGCCGATCGGCCAGAAGCCGTTTTACTTCGAGATGCCTTTTGAGGTGCAAGCGGACGGCCCGTACTTCTCAGTGCTGGACTTTTTCTCGAAGCTGGGCCGCTTGTCCCGGATTATCAACGTGGGTGATTTGAAATTGACCGGCCTTGGTGCCAAGAACGGGCCCACCAACAACTTCCGCATGGTGGCGGGCACTTCGGTCACCGGCACGATGACCATCACGACTTTCTTTTCCAAGACGGCAGAAGCCCCGGCAGCCCCTGCAACCAAGCCGGGAGCTCCGCCAGTGAAGCGATAGGGCGAATACGATGAGACTGGCTAGGACATCCATGACTTTCTTCACCGCTCTGGCATTGTCTTGCTGCCTGGTTCCGGGCGCCTCGGCGCAGGCCAAGCCCGCGGCCAAGGCTCACCACAAAGCCAAAGCCGCAGCCGCTCCGGCAGCAGCGCCTGCCGCAGACGCGGCGAAATCAGGGAAGGCCGAAATTTCTGAAGTTGGCAAGCGCGATCCGTTCGTCCCTCTGGTAAGCGAGCACAAGACCGGCGGGCCGGTGTTGCCTCCGGGCAAGGCTGGCCTCGTCGTCGCTACCGTGCACGTGGACGGCACCGTGAGCGCGCCCAACGGCATGCTCGCCGTGGTTTCCAATCCCGACCAGCGTGTTTATTTCCTTCGAGAAGGGGACCGTCTGTACGACGGTGATGTGGAAAAGATCGGCCTGGACGGTGTGACGTTCAAGGAAAATTCCAAAGATGCTTTCGGGAAGCCAGTCGAGCGTCTCGTTACGAAGCGAATCTACCCGAGTGCAGGAGAGCAGCAATGAGGATTATGCGGAGGGCGTGGGGCCTGACTGCGTTGCTAGCGGCAGCCCTGATTCTGACGAATGGAGCACTCTCGGCCAGTGATGCGCCGGTGGTGCACGTAAAAGCGGTGGTGAAAGACGGTGCCGTCACCCTGGACGCTCAGGCCAACGGCCCGTTCGACTACACCACCTATCGCCCCAGCGAGAGCCTCTTTGTGCTCGACCTGACTGGCGTCTCGGCGGGTGATTCGGCGGGCGCGCGCATCGTGCCTTCGGAGCTCGTGAAGAGCTACCGGCTCACGACGTACGCAGCCGGCCAAAAGCCCGTGGTGCGCCTGGAAATCCTGGTTCGGCCCGGCGTGCAGCCCCGCCTGGAGCGCAATGGCAATCAGGAACTCACGCTTTTTGTTTCCGCCAATGGCAATGCCGACGTTTCCGCCGAGCCGGTCGTCCCCGCGCCCACGCTCAAGCGGTCCTCGGCATCCGTGAAGGCGATCTCCACGAAATCTTCGGAAACCAAGGCGCCCGCTGCGAATTTCGAAGCGATCGAGCAAGTGAATCTGGCGCAGAACGGCGAACAGACCGAAGTGAACGTGGTCGGCAGCGACAAGCTGACCTATCATGTTCTTCGCCTGCACAATCCCGATCGCATCGTGCTCGATTTTGCCGGTGCGCATCTGAAGACCTCGGAAAAGAACATCGCCAGCAATCTGGAGCCGGTAAAGGAAATTCGTCTGGCGCAATTCACTCCGGAAGTTTCGCGTGTGGTGATTGACCTTCGTCAGCCGGCCCACTTTGACATCAATTCGACCGGCAATGCTGTTACCGTGGCGTTTTCCGCGGGTGCTCCCAGCGGCGCCGTGAAGTCCACGCCCGCGGCGGCTCCGCAGCCTGCGGATGTCACCACCACCAAGGCCGACGTACCGGCCGCAGCGCCGAACAACGTTCCGGCTCCCGTGGCGGCACTCCCCAGCGCTTTGACTCAGACTTCAGCCGCGCTGGCAGCGCCTGCTCCAGTCGAGACTCCGCATGCCCCGGAGGCGCCCGCAGCCAAGCCGGTAACGGCTGCCGCGGTCGAACCGGCGAAATCCGCGAACACGGGTTACACCGAATCCAACCAGCCCACGATCAGCACGCCGTCGGCGACTCCGGCGGCTTCCGGCGCGCAAGCTCCGGCACCCGCGCCGGCAGGAAAATATTCCGGTGAACCGATATCGGTCAATTTGAAGGACGTGGACCTGCGAGACTTCTTCCGCTTGATTCACGAGATCAGCGGCTTAAACGTCGTCGTGGACCCCGCCGTCAAGGGCACCTTGACTATCGTGCTGGACGATGTGCCGTGGGATCAGGCTTTGGACATCGTGCTCAAGAACAACGATCTCGACAAGCAACTCGATGGCAACGTGCTGCGTATCGCCACCAAGGAAACGCTGAAGAAGGAAGCCGACCAGAATCGCGAGTTGGCCAAGGCCCAGGCGGAAGCCGCGGACGTAGTCACCACCACCCGCGTGCTCAGCTATGCCAAAGCCGCGGACCTGGTGCCCACGATGAAGAAGTTCCTTTCCTCGCGCGGCGACATCCTGGCGGACAGCCGTTCCAACACTCTGATCATCCGCGATATCCCGGCCGTTCTGCCGGTTATGGACAACCTTCTCCGCCAGCTCGATCGCAAATCGCAGCAGGTGGAAATCGAAGCCCGCGTCGTCGAAGCCAACCGCTCCTTCTCGCGCGAAATCGGCACCCAACTGGCCATGGCGTTTACGCAAGGCGGCAGCACGACCGGTGGCGCGGGGGCCGTCGGAACCAGTCCGATTATCCATACGCCGGCTCCGCCGTTTTGTATCGGAAGCAGTTGCACGAGCACCAGTTCTACCACTCCGACGAGCGGCTCGATGCCTTTGCTGACGAATCTGGGAGCAACAACTCCGACCAGCGGATTAAGCTATATTTTTCAGAATAGTAAGTTCGCCCTCGACGAAATCATCACGGCGGCTGAAGAGCGCGGCGTCGGTAAGCTGATCTCGAAGCCAAAGGTAGTCACCCAGAATAACCAGAAGGCGATTGTGAAGCAGGGAACCAAGATTCCGGTGCAAACCGTCGTCAACAACACGGTTTCCGTTCAGTTCGTGGACGCCGTTCTTGAACTCGACGTGACTCCGCAGATTACCGCGGAGGGCACCATTTACATGGATGTGGACGTCAAAAATGATCAGATTGACCCGTCCATCCCGCGCGTGCAGGGCATCCCCGCGATCGACACCCAGGAAGCCAATTCCAAGGTGCTCGTCGCAGACGGCGGCACCGTCGTAATCGGCGGCGTCATTGTTACGCAGCAGCGCACGGACATCCAGCAAGTTCCATTGTTGGGCAGCCTGCCGGTGGTCGGCAATCTCTTCCGCCACACGACGGTTAGCTCCACGGCTCAGGAGCTCCTGTTCTTCCTCACCCCGCGCATTTTGCCGGGATAGTTGTCGCAAGGAGGAAAGGGGTTCTGAACCGGGACGTGGCCCAGAAATCTGTTGAATTAAATTCAAGCCGGAGCCGAATCCATCGGCTCCGGCTTTCTCTTTCTCAACAGCGCGCGGACGCTCTCCTCGTCACTCATCTTCCAAATATCCGCTATCTCTGCGGCTTCAGCGGCAGCTCCGCCATACTGCTAGTCGAATCCTCGCGCGCCACACTTTTCACTGACAGCCGTTACACGCTGCAGGCCCGCGAAGAAGTGCACGGTGCCGCTGTCTCTATCGTTCGTCATGGGTTGCTGCGCGGCGTAGGCGAGACGCTGAAAAGGCGCCGCGGCCGCTTGCGCGTGGGATTTGCGCCGTCGCAGTTGACCGTAGCCCAGAAGGGCGCCCTGCATTCCTTCGCAGGAGCGCGCCTGCGCTGGGTTCCGGTACCCGGAGAGATTGAGCGGTTGCGAGCTTTCAAGGACGCAGCAGAACTGGCCGTTATGCGCGAGGCGGCCCTTTTAATCAGCGATGTCTGGACGGAGGCCCTCCGTCACGTCCGACCGGGCGTCTCCGAGCTGGCCGTCGCCGCCGAAATGGAACGTGCCATGAAGCTCCGTGGCGCGAGCGGCCCCTCGTTCGAGACCATTGTCGCTTCCGGCCCGCGTTCGGCCTGGCCCCACGCCCAGCCGACCCCCAAGCTGCTCAAGAAAAACGAGTTGGTCGTCCTTGACCAGGGTGCTATACTGCGCGGCTACTGCAGCGATATGACTCGCACCGTTTTCCTGGGACGGGCTGCAGGCAGGGTACGCGGGCTTTATAACGCCGTTTTGGAGGCCCAACAGGCCGCCAAGGCGGCCATTCGGCCGGGCGTTAAGGCCGGCGACGTGGACTCTGCGGCACGCAAGGTCCTGCGGCGTCAAGGCTGCGTCCGTTATTTCACCCACAGCACAGGGCATGGGTTGGGAATGGAAGTACATGAAATGCCGCGTCTGGGCATGCACGAAGAGACTCCGCTGGAACAGGGTATGGTCATTACCGTCGAGCCGGGTGTATATATCGAGGGGCTCGGCGGCATCCGCATCGAGGATGACGTGGTGGTGACGGCGCAGGGCGCCGAGGATCTGACCAACGCGTCCCGGGAATTTCTAGAACTCTAAATGGCGAAAAAGTCGAATTCAGGATCACAGTCCGGTTCCCACGCCGCCAGCGTTGACTTTCCCGAAGTGGAACGCATCCTCGCCTTCATGCAAAAGCATGGACTCGAGGAATTCGAATATGAGCGCGCAGGCTTTCGCGTCCGGCTCAAAAAGCTCTCAGGGCCCGCCGCTGCTGGATACGCTTCGCTGCCCGCTCCCGAAATTGTGATTGCTTCTGCGCCACAGGCGAGCCGGGCGGCAGCCCCGGCGCAAGCAGCTCCGCCGACGCGCGAGTCCGAACCGGCGCACTCCGAAGATCTCCACATCGTGAAGTCGCCGATCGTCGGCACCTTTTACACTTCGGCTAGCCCCGGCTCGGAGCCATTCGTCGCCATCGGCGCGAAAGTCGAATCCGGCCAGGTGCTCTGCATCATCGAAGCCATGAAATTGATGAACGAAATTGAATCGGATGTGGCCGGGGAAGTAGTCCGCATTTTTGTGGAGAACGGCCATCCGGTGGAATACGGCGAAGCGCTATTCGGCATTCGCCCGCACCGGAAAAAATAGCCGATAGTTTTGCTCCGAGGGAAATGTTCCGAAAAATTCTGATCGCCAATCGCGGCGAAATCGCCCTGCGCATTCTTTCCGCTTGCCGGGAACTGGGCGTGAAAACCGTCGCCGTGTATTCCGAAGCCGACCGCAACTCCCTGCACGTGCGCTTCGCCGATGAAGCCATCTGCATCGGCCCGCCGCGCAGCAGCGAAAGCTATCTGAACATCCCACAAGTGATCAGCGCCGCGGAAATCGCCAATGTGGACGCGATTCATCCCGGCTACGGCTTCCTCTCCGAGAACGCCAATTTCGCCGAGGTCTGCGAAGCCTCGCACATCACCTTCATCGGCCCGGCGCCCGACGCCATCCGCCTGATGGGCGAAAAAGATAAAGCCCGCGAAGCCATGAAAGAAGCCGGCCTGCCGATTATTCCCGGCAGCCCCGGCGTCGTTGCCGACGAAGAGAGCGCCAAGACAATCGCCGCGGAAATCGGCTACCCGGTGATGATCAAAGCCGCGGAAGGCGGCGGCGGCCGGGGGATGCGCATCGTGCGCCACAGCCGCGAGCTCATCAACCTGTACCAGACCGCGCGGACCGAAGCCGAACAGGCCTTCGGCAGCCCCAACGTCTACATGGAGAAGCTTATCGAGCATCCGCGCCACATCGAATTCCAGGTGCTTGGTGATAAGCACGGCAACGTGATCCATCTGGGCGAGCGCGAATGTTCCCTGCAGCGCCGCCACCAGAAAGTTCTCGAGGAGTCTCCTTCGCTGGTCGTGGACCCAGCCACCCGCAAGCGCATCGGCAAGCAAGTGGTGGACGCGCTGAAAAAACTCGGCTATTCCAGCGCCGGCACGGTGGAATTCCTGCGCGAGGAATCCGGCCAGCTCTATTTCATCGAAATGAACGCGCGCATCCAGGTCGAGCATCCCGTCACCGAGATGGTCACCGGGGTGGATCTGGTGAAATCACAAATCCGCGTCGCCGCCGGCGAAAAGATCACGGACATTCTCGCGCCCATCGAATTCCGCGGCCATGCGATCGAATGCCGCATCAACGCGGAAGATCCCGAAACGTTTACGCCTTCCGCCGGACGCATCACCGCCTTCCGCGTTCCGGGCGGCCCTGGGATTCGCGTGGATACCGCGAGCTACGCTGACGGCGTGATTCCGCCGTACTACGACTCGCTAATCGCGAAACTCATCGCGCACGGCGAAAATCGCGCCGAAGCCATCGCGCGCATGAATCGCGGCCTCGATGGTTTTGTCGTCGAAGGCATCAAAACCACTATCCCGCTGCACAAAAAAATTCTGGCCGACCCGGATTTCATCGCCGGAAAATTCGATACGCACTTTCTCGATCGTCCGGCTGCCGTCGCAGCCAACAAATAGACCGCGGAGGCACGGTTGTTCCCGGCCCTTTACGCGATACTCGATGCAACTCCCAGCCTCCCACCCGAGTCCACATTCTCTTTCGCCGAAAAACTAGCCGCCGCGGGCGTCGAGTTGATTCAATTACGCGCGAAAAACGCTTCCACGCGCCACTTTCACGAATTGTCCGGCGCCTTGGTCAGCCGGTTCGCGTCCCATTCCGTTCGCGTCATCGTCAACGACCGCCCAGACATTGCCGCCATCGCCGGCGCACACGGCGTACACGTCGGCCAGGAAGACCTGCCGGTCGCGGACGCTCGCAAAATATGTCCGCCGCCGCAATGGGTGGGGGTTTCGACACACAACCTCGAGCAATTGCGCGCCGCGGACCTCACTTCGGCGGATTATATTGCTGTGGGGCCCATCTTTCCGACCGCAACCAAAGAGAATCCCGACCCAGTCGTGGGCCTCGAATTCCTGCGCGAGGCCAGGAAAATAACGCGGAAACCCCTTGTGGCAATCGGCGGCATCACAGTACAGTCCGCCAGCGACGTTTTCCGTGCCGGAGCCGACTCAGTAGCCGTAATCGGTGATCTGGCGAACGCGCCAGACCCAGCCCAGCGCGCGCGAGAGTACCTGGCTATCGCGAAACAGGTGAGCGCGATGCGGAGCAGCAACGCGAGGTAGCGGCTAGACTCGGCCAAAGCGCTCGAAATTTTAGCGAGGTGTAGTGCCAGGCAAGCGTCAGCTGGGAGTGCGGGGGGGCTTGCCGCCGCCTGTTGCAAGGCGACGCTTGCCTCGCCGCTGCAATCGTAATCACCAACTGAACTCTCAAAGAGGGTTTTTCGTTAAAGCAAGTAACCGAGGAGCTTCTTGGCGGAACAAGCGCAACCAATCGGCGGCATCGCAACCGCCACAAAGCAGCCGGAGCTAGTCAAAGGCCTCGGCCTGTTCGATTCCACCATGATCGTCTGCGGCTCGATGATCGGCTCCGGCATTTTCATTGTCTCCGCCGATATCGCTCACCAAGTCCAAAGCCCTGGCCTGCTTCTCACGGTTTGGATAGTCGCGGGAGCCATGACCGTAATCGGCGCGCTCAGCTACGGCGAATTGGCCGCAGCCATGCCGCACGCCGGCGGCCAATACGTCTATCTCCGCGAATCGCTCGGCCCGCTCTGGGGCTTCCTCTACGGCTGGACCATGCTGCTCGTCATCCAGACAGCAACGATCGCCGCCGTCGCCATCGCCTTCGCAAAATTCACGGCCGTGATGGTCCCGTGGTTTTCCGCTACCCAATGGATCTGGAAACTTGGCACCGTAGGTCCATGGCAGTTCTGGTTCGGCTCGCTGGGCCCCTGCAACGTCGGTCTGAACCGCCAGAATCTTCTCGCTATTGCTTCCATCGTCCTGCTTACGTGGATCAATACGCGCGGCCTGCGCATCGGCAAAATCGTTCAGAATATTTTTACGGTCGCGAAAGTTGGCTCGCTCGTGGCGCTCGTAGGAGTCGGGTGCTGGTTTTCGACGGCCATCGCGCGCCAAATCAACTTCACGGATTTCTGGCGCAACGCCGGATCGTGGGCGATGCATCCCTATCCCACCGATCACCCCACCTGGACGATCGCCACGGTCACTTTGGTTGCTGTGGCCATGGTGGGCGCTTTGTTTTCCGCCGACGCTTGGAACAACATCACCTTCACCGCCGCCGAAGTGAAAAATCCCAGCCGCAATCTGCCGCTTTCGCTCGCGCTGGGCACCGGAACCGTGATCGTCCTTTACGTGCTGGCGAATGTAGCCTACCTGCGCGTGCTTCCTATCTCCGGCGATCCGCACGGCGCAACGGCTCTTGCCCGCGGCATCGAATTCGCCGCGGATGGCCGCGTGGGCACTGCCGTGGCGGAAGTAATCTTCGGTCCCGCCGGAGCGATCGTGATGGCCGTCGCTATCCTGATCTCCAGCTTCGGCTGCAACAACGGCCTCATTCTCTCCGGTGCGCGCATTTACTACGCCATGTCCAAGGACCGCCTTTTCTTCGAATCCGTCGGCAAAGTAAATAAATATCACGCACCGGGAGCCGCACTCGTTGTCCAGTGCATTTGGGCCGCGATCCTCTGTCTCTCCGGAACGTACAGCCAGCTGCTCGACTTCCTGATTTTCGCCGCCCTTATTTTTTATATCCTCACGCTCAGCGGACTCTTCATCTTGCGCTGGAAACGCCCGGATATGGAACGCCCTTACAAAACCGTCGGCTACCCGTTTCTTCCAGCGCTCTACTTGGTGATGGCGGTATTCGTCGAAATACAGCTCTTGCGCTATAAGCCGCAGTACACTTGGCCCGGCTTGATCATCGTGCTGCTCGGCGTTCCGGTTTATTTGCTCTGGAAACAAGCAGGGAAGTCGCACAACGAACAGGTTTCGTAGTGGCACGGCATGCCATGCCGTGCCCGATGCTCGATACACCGCTGGAACGGTTCTCGCAACGCGCGTGTTTCACGGGCACTCCGAATTTGGTTTTGTAGCGGCGCACTTCAGTGCGCCATCGGTGTCGCGGCAAATTCACGAATGTGGTACTTTCCTCGGTCCGCGCGGGGGCGCGCTGGTACCGAGTATTTGAAGTACTTTGCTCTTGTCTTTGTTCATCCGTGTTCATCTGTGCCGATGTTGACTTACAATCGCGCGCGCCAACTTGAAGGAGGACATCGCGAATGAGCAATCCGCTGTTCAAGAAGAAGCCTATGGAGCTCCTGCTTCATGAAGCGGCGGAAACCGGCGAGCACACGCTTAAGCGCACGCTCGGCCCGCTCTCGCTCACCGCGCTAGGCGTCGGCGCCGTAATCGGCGCGGGAATTTTCGTGATGACCGGATTGGGCGCCAGCTACGCCGGACCGGCCCTCACCATATCCTTCATCGTCTCGGGCTTCGGATGCGTCCTGGCGGGATTGTGTTACGCGGAGTTCGCGGCGATGATTCCGCTCGCGGGCAGCGCGTACACTTACGCATACGCCGCGCTGGGCGAATTGCTGGCGTGGATCATCGGCTGGGATCTAACGCTCGAATACGCCATGGGCGCCAGCACGGTTTCCTCCGGCTGGTCCAACCATTTCGTCGAATTGCTCCAGATTTTTCACCTGAAGATGCCTCTGTGGCTCGCCTACGACCACTGGACCGCGCTGGCGACCGCCGAAAACATAGTCGCCCGGGCCCAGGTCCACGCCAGTGACCCTGCTCTCGGCATCACCACCAAAGCGTTTTTCGAGCGCGTGCAGCAGCTTATCGCCGCGCCGTCCCCGGATCTGCTGCAGCGTGCGCACGATCTCGTTGGCGCGCCGCGCATCTTTGGCTTTGATATCGGCTTCAACCTCCCAGCCTTCGTGATCGCGCTCATCATCACCGCGGTTCTGGTCATCGGGATTAAAGAGAGCGCCAATTTCAACAACACCATCGTCGTGATCAAGGTCGGCATCGTCCTGTTCATCATCATCTTGGGCCTGAAGTACGTGGACCGCTCCAACATCGGCCACAGCTGGGCCGAATTCGCTCCGATGGGCGCCGGAGGCATCTGGAGGGCCGCCGCGTACATCTTTTTCGCGTACATTGGATTTGACGCCGTTTCCACCACCGCGCAGGAAGCCAAGAATCCGCAGCGCGATTTGCCCATCGGCATCATCGCCTCGCTGGTGGCCTGCACCATCCTGTATATCCTGGTGGCTTTCGTGCTCACTGGCATGGTGCCCTGGAAGTCCGTCAACATCGAAGCGCCGCTGGCGGTTGCCTTCCTCGATCGCGGCTTGCGAACAGCCTCTACGGTGATCACCGCGGGCGCGCTCGCGGGACTTACCAGCGTGATGCTGGTCATGCTCCTCGGCCAGACCCGCGTGCTTTACTCCATGGCCAACGATGGCCTGCTGCCGCGCAAGTTCTTCGCAGCGATCCATCCCAAGTTTCGCACTCCTTACAAAACGACGATTCTCGTTGGTCTGCTTGCGGCGATTGTCGGCAGCGTGACGCCAATCGAGCAGCTCGGAAAGATGGTTAATATCGGTACGCTGCTCGCCTTCGTGATCGTCTGCATGGCTGTCATCGTTCTGCGCCGCACGAATCCCGATCAGCCCCGCCCGTTCCGAACGCCGCTGGTTCCGCTGATTCCGGCGCTCGGCATACTCATCAACGTCTATATGATGGTCAATCTCGGCTGGGTGAACTGGGCGCGCCTGATCATTTGGCTGATCATTGGCCTCGTGGTTTATTTCGGCTACAGCCGCTATCACAGCCGCGTCCAGCAGATGGACCGCGGCACGAGGTAAGCAAGCCACCGCCGTGTTGGCGCCAGAGACAGATTTTGCGTAGGGGTGGGTCTCAGACGCGCAGTTTGCGTCCCGTACGCGGTCGCGGGACCCGCCTTGGTTTCGCTCGACGGTTTGCTTCGAACTCTCCCGCGTTTCGCCCACCTTCCATATCCGCCGCGCGTCGGCTATCCTTCTAACGCCTGAGACTAATTTTCGTGAACCGACTTTCTCCTCGCCGGTTATTCGTCTTCTTGCGGCACATCACGCCGCTGGACCGCGTCGCGCTCGTCGTAATTCTCCTTTACGCCGCTGTGCGTGCCATCGCGATGTTCCGCGAACCATTGCCGTTCGCTGGATTCCTGGGGTTCCTCTGCTTCCTAGCGGCTGTTTACCTGCTTGTCCGTCTGATCCCGTGGTTCCGTACGAAATTCATGTGGACGCTGCGCAACCGCCTAATCGTCGCCTACGTTTTCATCGCTGTTGTTCCGGTTATCTTGTTGCTGTGCATGGCGGGCCTCGCGGCCTACGGTCTCTATTTGCAGTTAGGCGCGCACCTTTTCCACGAAGATCTGCAAGCGCGCATCAGCACGATCTCCGCGGACGCGGACGCTCTCGCGGGCGCCGTCGAGCAAGAAGCCGCGCAAGGCGCGTCGCCTGACAGCGAAGCCATCCTCGCGCGTCCGGGTATTGCCAATCTAATCGAAGCCGCCCGCCATGAATGGCCAGATCTGCGCGTTTTTCCCAATCGTGGCGAACGCCTGGTGCAAGCCGGAAACGGCCACCAATTCGCAGGGCTCGTCGAGTTCGAAGGCAAAATCTGGGTCGCGGCCGCCGTCGAAAAAAACGGGCCGGCCGGGCCTTTCTATCTCGTCGTCGGCACTCCGCTCAATACCACCTTCCTCGATAGCCTGCGCTCGGACATCGGACCCATTCAAATCATCCCGCTGCGTCCGACGAACCAGCAAACACCTACCGGCGCTTCGCTCAGCTTCAACGGCAAGGTTTTCGTTCCCGGCGAGCAAATCGCCAGCCGCCGCCGCTCGCTCGGCCCTCCATCGAATTGGTTTGATGTGCGCATTGGCGGCGTCTCCACGATTGATTTGGCGCACATCGGCGAGCAACCCGGCAACGCGCCGGATGCCGTCCTCGCGACGTTTGCGATGCGCGCGTCCGCATTGAATCGGCGCCTCTTCACTTCAGTGGGTGCAATTGGACCGCTGCTCGAATTAGCTCTGATTGCTGCAGGCGTGATTTTCCTGGCTCTGGAAGTCGCTGCACTAATCACCGGCATCGTGCTAACGCGCACGATCACTCGCGCCGTGGGCGATCTCTACGAAGCCACGCTGCACGTCCGGCGCGGAGATTTTGCCCAGCGAATTCACGTCCACCAACGCGATCAACTGGGCGCTCTCGGCGAATCGTTCAACGAAATGACCAGCTCCATCTCGGAACTCATCGAAGAGCAAAGCAAGCGCCAGAAACTCGAAAACGAAATAGCCATCGCCCGCGAAGTGCAGTCGCAATTGTTTCCACAAGTTTTGCCTGCGTTACCAGGACTCGAACTCGCCGCGATTTGTCGCCCCGCACGTGTCGTCAGCGGCGACTACTACGACTTCATCCGCACCAGTCAGGATTGCGTGGGCATTGCAGTCGCGGACATCAGCGGGAAGGGAATTTTCGCCGCGCTACTGATGGCCAGCTTGCAAGCTGCGTTGCGCAGCCAGGCCTCGCTCGATGGCAAGTGTGGCACGGCGGAACTTGTCTCGCGCCTGAACCGCCACGTCTTTCGCAATACTTCGGACGACCGCTACGCCACGTTTTTCTACGCTGATTTCGATGTCTCCACCAGGATGCTTACCTACACCAATGCCGGCCACCTCGCGCCGTTTTTCGTATCCGGCGATAAAGTTCAGGAGCTCAGCGAAGGCGGCACGGTGATCGGCATGTTCGAGGATTGTCCCTACACGCAAGGCAGCATCAAAGTCGAGCCGGGTAGCCTGCTGGTAGCATTCAGTGACGGTTTAACCGAACCAGAAAATGTCTATGGAGAAGAATTCGGCATGCTGCGCCTGAAAGAAGAAATCCTGCGTCAACGCAGCATGCCGCCGCAGCGCATCGCCGAAAATCTGATAGCCGCAGCCGAACAATGGGCCGGCACGCCCGAACAAGCCGACGACATAACGGTAGTAATCGCCCGCATGGGCTAATCGAAATAGCGCCGGCATCCCGCTGGCTATCTTCCTTCAATCGCTCGTCCGCAAAAAATGCTCAATCGTTGCAGAATGACGAAGTGCCCAGCCCAAATCTGGGAGTGCGGCGGCTTGCCGCCGCCGTCCCAAGTAATGGTCATCCTAAAGCGATCCAGGCGAGGCTTGCCTCGCCCGAGAAAATGTTCAGCGCTACTCTGGAATTATCGAACTCCGCCGCTGGCCAAAAGTTGCTCGCCAGTAAGATATCTCGACTCGTCCGACGCCAAAAACACCGCGATCGGCGCAATGTCACTAACCTTCCCGATGCGTCCGAGCGGCGCCATCGCCACAAAAGCCTTGTCGAAGTCCGATCCAATAAACCCGCCAGTCTGCGTGCCTTCGGTCTCGACGATCCCCGGATTGATCGTGTTCACGCGAATCTTCTTCGGCCCCAATTCCCGCGACAGCACGCCGGTAATCGCATCGAGCGCTCCTTTGGTCCCCGTATAAACCGCCGAGTTTGGAGGCGTCAAGCGGCTCACTGCAGACCCGATATTGATGATGCTTCCGCCGTTGCTCATGTGCTTCACAGCCGCCTGCGTCGTCAGAAGCGCTCCCAACACATTAATATTGAACATCCTGTGAAAGTTTTCCTCGGTAACAGCCTCGAGCGGAGCAAATTCATACACGCCCGAATTGTTCACCAGAATATCCAGGTGTCCATAGGTCTTGATCGCTGCGTCAATGATCCCTTTCGCATCCGCGGTCTTCGATACATCTCCGCCCACTGCCACAGCCTTGCCGCCCGCCGCCGTGATCGCAGCCACCACTTTCTCCGCGCCCGCCTTGCTGGACGCATAATTCACCACCACCGACGCGCCTTCCGCCGCCAGCGCTTGCGCGATGCCGGCTCCGATGCCTTTCGACGCTCCCGTAACGACTGCAACTTTTCCCGTAAGCCTGCCCATGTCTTTTCTCCTCATCTTAAACTGACTTTGAAATTTAGAAACGATTGCGGCGATAAGCCGAATTCACAATCCAGGTGAATCCGTGACGAGAGCCACCTACAGCTTCAATCTTGGATGCGGACTGCCGGCTTTCGATTCCGCGCGCTTGACACCTGCGTATACGCCGCCGTATGGTGTCAGTCATCCACAGTCGGAAATCCGCGTTCCATCTCGCCGAAGATTTCCGATTCGGGAGGTGTGCAATGCCATTTGATCTGTTGACGTTCCGCTTGGTGGAAAAACCGGTGACCCGCGAAGAAGGCCTGCGCATCCTGGAGCGCGACCAATACCGCTGCCAGTATTGCGGGCTGGACGGCCTCGCCAGCTTCGAAAATGCTTTGGCCATGTCGGTTGATTTCGTCATTCCCCGCGCACGCAAAGGCAAGAAGGACGACCGCAACCTCGTAGCCTGCTGCCGCTCCTGCAACATGCTGAAGGGCCGCCGCGTCTACCGCAACATGGACGAGGCCAAGAACTACGTGCTCGCGCAACGCGAGAAACTCCGCAAAGCCTGGGAAACCCGAACCAACGCGCCAGCGAAGGCTGCGAAGACAACGAAGCCGGCTCCGACTCCGCCGGAATCCTCGAAGGTCGCCGCGGCCTCGGTAATAGGCCGTTCGCCACTATCCATTCGCAATGGATGATTGAGTGGTCCTCTGCAGCAGCCAAGCGCGTTACTGTGGCGAATCGTGCGAATGACGGTCGTCGCTGTTCGGCTACGGTTTTGCGGGCTTGCCTAGCGGCACTTCGTAGAACATCAAGGTCTTCTTGGTGGGAATCACCACTACGTCCGGTACATATAGCACCGAGGTATCCGCCAGCGACGGATCGTGGCTCACATCAAAATAAAGAAATCCGTGCAACGAACCCATCGGTGACACCGTATCGGAATCCAAAGTGAGCGGCCGCAATATCTCCGCGTACTTCTCCGCTTTTTTGTCGCCATTCGGCAGCGGGATACCCGCGATCCGTCGCGGTTGCGAAGGTGCCGCACCGCCTGGATGCGCGATCATCCCAGCCACGTCTTCGGGAGAGAGCCAATCAATGTCCTGATGGCTCCCATTTCGGAGGTGCACTTCAAGTTGAACTGTATTGAGGTTCACCTGGATCGGATGGTCCGTCGCGTTCCGCAGAAACACTTCGACCGGCAAAACTCCCACATCCAACGGGTTCGCCTTGCCAAATTTGTCCTTGCTGCGCTGCTTATCCGTCCAAGGGTCGGCCATGATCGTCAATCCGTCGTGATTATCGCGCGGCAGCGACGCAGTCGGGTCCGACGCAGCCTGCTGCGCCTTGCTCGTGGCAGGCTTATTCTGCGCGCGCAAGCCAGCCATTCCCACGCCAACGCAAACCACGAGCGCAAACGTAGACGCAATGTAGAAAGGCTTTTTCATCTCCCTGTGCGATGCCTCTGCGCTGCCGGAAGTTGTGCGCGTTTCATGCAGGGTGCCACTATAATACTGGGTTTGCGCGAGGCAAAGCTCCTTTCGGAGCGCGCGCGAACCTACCGCATGTATTTCTTTTATCGCATCCTGACGGCCGCCGGAATGTTCATCCTTGCGCCCTATTTCGCGCTACGCGGGTGGCGTGCCGGAGAGCCCGCGCGCGCGCTGCGTGAACGCCTGGGAAGCCTGCCTCCTGAGATCGCTGCCCGGGCCGCGGCCAGCGTGCGCGCGACGAACTCCAGCTCGGCCGATACCGGCGCAGGGCCAGTCTGGATTCACGCAGTGTCGGTAGGCGAAGTGCTCGCCGCGAAACCGTTGATCGAAGGCCTGCAGCGCCGTTTTCCCGGCCGTGCTGTTTTCGTCTCCACCACCACGGAAACCGGCCAGCGTCTCGCGCGCGAGCGTCTGCAATCCGCCGACGGCATCTTCTATTTTCCGCTCGATTGGGTCGTGCCGGTCCGCCGCGCCCTGCGCGCAATCCGTCCCGCCCTGGTAATCATCATGGAAACCGAAATCTGGCCAAATTTTCTGCGGGAAGCCAATCGCGCGGGCGTCCCGGTGATTTTTGCCAATGCGCGCATCTCCGAAAAATCCTTCGCGCGTTTCCAGCGCTGGGAATTTCTCGTCGGCGCCTTTTTCGCGCGCACCATGCGCGACGCACACTTGTTCCTCGCGCAAACTCCCGAAGACTCCAAGCGCCTTCTCGCCATGGGCGCCGATGAAGACCGCATCGAAGTCACCGGCAACTTGAAATACGACGCCGAGCCGCCCGCCGTCGGCCGCTTCGGCTCGTGGCTTCAACAGGAAATCCGCCGCCAGGAACGCTGGCCGGTGCTCGTAGCAGGCAGCATCGTGGCCGGAGAAGAAGACGCCGTTCTCGCGGCCTACGACCTGGTACAGCGCCAGTGGCGACACACGCTGTTGGTTCTCGCGCCGCGCAAGCCCGCGCAATTTGATGCCGCCGCCGAAATTGTCGCAGCCGGAGGTTGGAAAGTCGTGCGCCGCAGCCAACTCGATTCCGCCGCGACGCTCGATGACGACACGGACGTCCTCCTCCTCGATTCGATCGGCGAACTAGCCGGCCTCTATTCGCTTGCGGACGCGACATTCGTCGGCGGCTCGCTCGTTTCCGCAGGCGGCCACAACATTCTCGAGCCTGCCTGGTTCGCGCGCCCGCCAGTCTTCGGCGCGTCCATGGAAAATTTCCAAGAAATGGCCGACCAATTCCTCGATGCCCACGCAGGCGTCCAGGTCACCTCTGGCCAAGGCCTCGGCAAAGTCTGGATCCAGCTGATCCAGGACGACAAAACGCGCGAACGCATGGGCAAAATTGCGCGTGCCATCTCCGAACGCAATCGCGGCGCCACAGAACGCTCCCTCGATCGCATCGCCGGCATTCTGGATGAATCCGCCAAGGGAAGCGCCGCGTGACCCTCGCTGAATTCCTGCTTGCGCCGTTCGCGCTAATCTACGGCGCCGTCACGCACCTTCGTGCTCGCGCCTATCGCCAGGGAATTCTGAAGCCGCGGCGCCTCAATGGGACGGTAATCAGCGTTGGCAACCTAACGGTAGGCGGCACCGGCAAGACGCCGATGGTGATGTGGATTGTCGAGCGTCTGGCAAGCGAAGGCAAAAACGTCGGCGTTCTCACGCGCGGATATCGCGGACGCCCGAGCGCGGCGCACGAGGAAACCTTAATGCTGCCGTGGAGCGCCTCATCCAGCGACGAGGTGTGCATGATGCAAGGGCGCCTCGGTGAGGACGTCACGTTCGGCGTCGGACCGGACCGTTACGAGAACGGCATGGAACTCGTCAAACGCGGCGTAAACTGGATCGTCCTCGACGACGGATTTCAACACCTGCAACTCGCACGCGACGTGGATATCGCCCTGATTGATGCTTCAAACCCCTTCGGTGGCGGCCGCCTCCTGCCCGCTGGGCGCCTCCGAGAGCCGCGTTCCGCGCTTGCGCGCGCCGATATCGTCATAATCACCCGCAGCGCTCACGCCCCGGCGATAGAATCCGCCGTTCGCCGCGAAACCGACGCGCCGATCTTCTACGCGCGCGCGCAACTCAACTCCATCCGCAACTTCAATGATGGCCGACTCGGCAGCAATGTTGCACCCGAAGCGGTCGGCAAGCTTTTCGCCTTCTGCGCCATCGGGAACCCGTCGGCGTTTCTGGCCGATCTGCGCGAATGGGGGCTGCAAATCGCCGGCCACAAATTCTTTCGGGACCATCACCGATTCACCGAGGCTGACGAAGAAGAAATCCTGCGCGAAGCGGCAGCCGCTGGCGCCGGGGGTCTGATCTGCACTGAAAAGGACTTGTACAACTTGCGCGCCATCTATTACGCCAAAATGCCAATATTCTACTGCGCGATTTCGATGCACATTGACCGCGAAGAAGAATTCTGGAACGAAGTCCTGGCGACAGCCAAATCCCGCGCCGAGGCATCTCAGCTGAAATTGCGAATGACGAAATAAATGCAGCAGCACGGGCTGTAATTGCCGATGCGAAAACCGTATGATACTTTTCGCGGCGGCAATCTGGGAGTGCGGCGGCTTGCCGCCGCTGTCTGAAGTCCAGTCCTAGCAAAAACGTCCGGCGCGAGGCTTGCCTCGCGCGCAAGTGTGGAGCAGTTGCGAGTACGTTCGGCGGCGCAAGAAACGGAGATTGTTTGGCACTCATTAAATCTAAAACCGGCAAACGCCAACACAAGCGCCAAACCGCAGCGCCGCTGGCTGCCGCCGACTCCACGGTCGATATCACCCGCCTGCTCGACCTAGTCGCCGCCTTCCCCCGCCAGACCATCGGCGTAGTCGGCGACTTCGTCCTCGACGAATTCGTCTCCGGCGAAATCTCGCGCGTCTCCCGCGAAGCCCCCGTCCTCATCCTCCGCCATCGCAAGAGCGAGAGTTACCCCGGCGGCGCAGCCAACGCCGTGAACAACCTCGCGGAACTGGGCGCGCGCGTCCTGCCAGTCGGCGTAGTCGGCGACGACGAAGGCGGCCGCAAACTCCTCGATCTCTTCCGCCGCAAGCGGATCAACGTCGCCGGCATTCTGCGCGCCCACGATTGGTCCACCACCACCAAAACGCGTTACCTCGCCGGCTGGACGCACACCACAGAGCAACAAGTCCTCCGCGTAGATCGCGAGCCGCAAAGCGCCCTAAACCCCAAAATCGCGGCCTCAATCGCCCGCAAAGCTCGGCAGATCGCCGCTCGCGCCGACGCCATCCTCGTCTCCGACTACGGTTTCGGTGCCGCCTCGCCAGCGCTGGTAAAAACTCTAAAAGCCAAACGCCTGATGCTCGATTCGCGCTACCGCCTGCTCGAATATCGCGGCACGGGCATCACCGCCGCCACGCCGAACGAACCCGAAGTCGAAGCCGCCTATCAAGCCCGAGTCGGCACGGACACAACGAAGCTCGATGAACTAGGCCAGCGCGCCCTACGCGACTTAAGCCTGGAAGCGCTGTTAGTAACGCGCGGCAAAGACGGCATGGCCGTCTTCGAACAGAACCGTCCGCCGCGCCACATCCCGATTTACGGCTCGGACGCACCAGTCGATGTCACCGGAGCAGGCGACACCGTAATCGCCGTTTTTACACTAGCGCTCGCTGCAGGCGCCACGTATCTCGAAGCCGCCCATCTCGCAAATTACGCCGGGGGCATCGTCGTCATGAAGCGCCGCACCGCCACCGTCGCCCGCGCCGAACTCGAAGTCGCCCTGCGCCAGGACGCCACGGCCCCGCGTTAACAAGCATGGACACCCGCGAAAAAATTGTCTCCCGCGAAGGACTGCACGCGATCCTCGAAGAGCACCGCCGCTCCAGCCGCAAAATCGTCTTCGCCAATGGTGTGTTTGATTTGCTTCATGTGGGCCACGTCCGCTATCTGGAAGCAGCCCGCGCTGAGGGCGATCTGCTCGTAGTCGGCATCAATTCCGATTCCAGCACGCGCAAACTCAAAGGTGAAGGCCGGCCCATCCTCACCGAACGCGCCCGTGCCGCGCTCGTAGCTGCTCTTTGCGCCGTGGATTACGTCGTCATCTTCGACGAGCTCGACGTAAATTCCTTGCTCCGCGAGCTTCAACCCGACGTCCACGCCAAGGGCACCGACTACACGCCTGACACCGTGCCCGAACGCGAACTCGCGGCCATGCTCGGTATTCGCGTGGCCATCGTCGGCGATCCGAAACAACATTCCACGCGCGATCTCCTCGCGCGCTTGCGCCACGAAAAAAATGCCTGACCAAGCCCCCAACCAAATCACCGACCGGCACTTCCTCCTGGTCCGTCTCGGCTCGCTCGGCGACGTGATCCACGCACTCCCAGCCGCGTCCGCCCTGCGCGACACCTTCCCCGAAGCGCGCATTGATTGGGCCATTGACCCCAAGTGGCAACGCCTGCTCGAAGGCAATCCCGACCTGAACGAAATAATTCCAGTGGACCGTAAAAGCGCCGCCGGAATCGCCGCCACCGTCACCAAACTCCGCGCCGCGCAATACACCTGCGCGATCGATTTTCAGGCGCTCTACAAATCCGCGCTGCTAGCGTTTTCCTCCGGAGCACCGCGCCGCATTGGATTCCAAAGCAGCTATGCCCGCGAGGCTCTCGCGTCGTTGCTTTACACCGAACACCTGAATCCGCGCGGCCCGCACAAAGTGGACCACAATCTCACTCTCGCCGAAGCGGCCGGCGCACGCATCACGACTCCACGATTTCCGCTCCACATCCGCGCCGAAGACGAAGACCGCGTCACCCAGGAACTCGCACGCCACAGCATTACCCACTTTTACGTGTTGAATCCCGGCGGCGGCTGGCGTTCGAAATGTTGGCCTGCTGAGCGCTACGGCGAACTGCACCGCAAACTCAGCGAACAGCACGGTTGGCGCGCCATCATCAGCTTCGGCCCGGGAGAGGAAAATTTGGCGCAAGACGTCGTCTGCACCGCAGGGATTCCGGCGGCTGTTGCGATCCCGCTCGAACTCGGCCCGCTTATGGCCCTGATGCGCCGCGCGAAATTTGTAGTCTCCGCGGATACCGGTCCGTTGCATCTCGCCGCCGCGCTCGGAACTCCGACCGTCGGCCTCTTCGGCCCTACCGATCCAGCGCGCAACGGCCCCTACGGCGACGCCAGCATCAGTATCCGAAATCCCCGCAGCAGTGAAACGACTTATCGCCGCGGAACATCCTATTCTTACGCCATGCTTTCGATTACAGTCGAGCAGGTTATGGACGCTGTTGCACGTTTGAAAGGAATTCGCGTTTGAATGAAGCCGTTGCGGTTCAACCAAGAAAATTCTGGATGCGCTGGCGCGTTCGCACCGGCTATCCGGTCGCCATTCTCTATCTGCTGCTCGCCACGCCCACGGCAGATTGGATCGCGCTGGGCGGCGGGATCGCCGGCCTCGGCCTCATCATTCGCGCCATCGCCGCAGGGCACCTGCGCAAAGATAGGGAACTCGCCACCACCGGCCCCTACGCGCGCACGCGTAATCCGCTTTATCTTGGAAGCCTGTTCCTCGCCATCGGATTTGCGATTGCCGGACATTCCTGGTGGGCCGCCAGCCTGGTGCTCGTCTATTTCGCGGTTTTTTATTACGCGGTCATGCGCAACGAGGAAGGCGACCTTCGCGCGCGTTTTGGCGTCCTCTACGATCAATACGCCGCGCGCGTTCCGCTCTTCCTGCCGAATTTTTTCGATTCGGGCCGCGTGGCGCCTGCGGACGTCGCTCCGGAGCAAGCGTTCTCCTGGACCCAGTATCGCCGCAACCGCGAATACAAAGCGCTGGTCGGCACGATCGCCGGCCTAGCGGTAGTCTGGCTGCGCATGTGGCTGCACCAGCATTATGGCTACTAGGGTTTGGAATTTGTAGCGGCGGCCTTCAGACCGGCGCTTTTGACTTTTGGTAGGACTTCTGACGCAGAATCACTGAGCAGGGGAGTTACTGCAATCTGTAAACCGCGTGCATCACACGCTGGAACTGCGGCCGGTAAATTAAATCGAAAGCCCGTTCCTTGCCGGGAAACATTTCCAGCGCAACCTTCCGCGTTTCGGCTATCATTTGCGCGGCATCTTCCGGAGGCAAATCCCCGGTGGAAATCGTTTCCAGCGTGATATGGACCAAAATGCGCAGCCGACGAATTCGGCGGCTTTCTTCATCGATTTCATCCTGCGTGGGCCGAGCCAATGAGAAATCGCTCATAGATGGCTGTGCGTTACCGCAAAACAAGTATGGACTGGCGCGCCGATGCGCGCAATAGTACCAGCGAACAGCCGGGAGGCACTCGCCAATGTCTGAGGACCATTCCAACGAGCGCGTGGTAGTCGCCCACACCGCCGAAAGCTCCACCGAAGCCATGGTAATCCGCAGTCTGCTCGAAAGCGCGGGTATCGAGACCGCGGACGAGCTTTCCACCGACCCCTTTCCCATCCCGGAAAACCCCGAGGAGCCGCACAACCTCGAAATTCGCGTCCTCGAATCCCAAGCCGACGAAGCCCGCAAAGTAATCGCCGAATATCAGGCAGGCAATACCGCCGTCACCGACGACGGCGAAGACTCGGACGATCCAACCAATTAAATTTGTGCTCCGCAGTTGACTTTGTAGCGGCGCACTTCAGTGCGCCATCGGTGTCGCGCCACGTAACCACCCGGGCCCGGCCAGCGATCTCGCGGCGCCAAGCCCGCCATTACCGCGGATGCTCTTCCACGAACGTATGCACGATCAATCCATGCCCATCCGTAATCGCGGTCACCGCCCCGTCGCGATCCGTCCGCAAGAATCGCACTCCGGCGTCAGCGTAACGCTCCAGCACGCTCTCCGCGGGGAACCCGAACTGATTGCCTTCGCCGAGCGAGGCCACTGCCACTCGCGGCGCGACCGCCGTCACAAACGCTTCTGTCGAAGACGTCTTACTGCCGTGATGCGGCACCTTTAGAAAATCCGCCGCGAGCCCCGCGTGTTCGTCCACCAATTCATTTTCGACATGCTTCTCAATATCCCCGGACAGCAGAAAGCTTTCGGCGCGATCCTGAATCCGCATCACCAGTGAATCGTCGTTCGACGCCTTCGATACCGCGGAAATATCCGCCGGCCACAGCACGCTGCCTTTCACGCCATCCCAATCGAACTCGTGTCCCTGTGTTTCCTCGATGATCGGAATCCCTCGCGCCCTCGCCTCCGCCAGCAGCTGCAGCAATTCCTTGGTCTCTTCGTCGCGCCCTATCCACAATTGCCCTGCTTTGAAATTCGCAATCACGCTGTGCAGCCCGTCCAGATGATCGTGGTGGGCATGAGTCAGCACCACCACGTCCAATCGTTTGATTCCGCGCGACCACAGATATGGCGACACCACTTCCTCGCCGATGTCCGGACCTGACCGCGAGCCGTTAAACCATTCCGACCCGGTTAGCCCGCCGCCATCCACCAGCATTGTCCGCCCGTCGGGAAAGGCCACAAAAATCGAATCGCCCTGGCCCACGTCCAGCACCGTTACTTCGAAATCTCCGCGCACCAGTCGCGGCGCAAAAGGATAGGTCGCAATCAACACCGCAAGCACCAGGAGCGCGGCGGCCGCGGTCCATTCCGAATAATGGCGGGGCGCAACAGGCTGCAAACGCACCGCTCGATCGCGCCGCCGCTCGGCGATTCTTCGCGCAGCAACCGCCAGTCCCACGAACGCCGCGAAGAACGCAACCACCAGCCACACGGGTGGCCCAGGAATCCGGTAACTAAGCCGTGGCCACCCCGCAAACCAATCCACGGTCGCGAGCAGCAAGCCAGTACAGAAGCTCAGCGCCTTCGCCAGCAGCAGCGCCAGACGCGCCCATAGAAACGTCGCAAGCAAAGTCACAAAGCCCAGCGGGACAATAATACCGGTGAGCAAAACCGCCGGAATGTTGCTCATCGGTCCCGCCAAACTCACGCGATGAAAATCCTCCGCGAGCAAAGGCAGCATGCCCCACAGAATCACCGCCGAAAGCAGCACTATTTCCCACAATCGCAATCCAGCGCGAATTGGCAATACCAGAACCGCGCCGCAGCGCGAAGCCAGGCGCGCCGGCGCGCGAACCGCAAGCCATTGAATCGCCCCGCGCAACTCGATGCGAAACTGCGCAATCTTCGGTGCATGCGCCATGTCCCGTGTCACATCGCCCAGATGGTTCAATCCCGCGCCGTACGGCGCGCTGGTTCGCGCAATCCAAGGCAACGCCAGCCCCGCAATCACTCCTGCCGCCAGGAACGAAAGCTGAAAACTCGAATCCACCAGCGATGAGGGTTTCCAAATCAAAATTGCCAAGGCCGCCACCGCGATCGTCTGCAGCAAATCCACACGCCGGAAAAGCGGCCGCGCGCACAGATAAAGCCCCGCCATCAAAGCCGCGCGCAAAATCGGCGGCCGGTCCTGCACGATTCCCACGTAACCAATCAAGGCCAGCAGCGTCAGCAAACCGATCAAGCTCGCCGGTAATCGCAATCGGCGCCCTATCCAAAACAAAAAAATCACCAGTGCCCCCACGTGCAGCCCCGCGACAACCAGCACGTGATAAGCCGCGGTCTTCTGAAACGCCAGCACCACGCTCGAATCCACGAAGCTGCGATCGCCCAGCAGCATCGCCCGCAAAATCGCGCCGCGTTCGGGATGTTCGGCGAAGAGGGAATCAATTCGCGCCAAAAGCGTCCCGCGCGCCCGCTATTTTCTGCCGCGCCAGAAACCCGTGCACATCAAACGCGCCCGGATCCAGAAAATCCCGCGGCGGCCGCGCCTTCACCAGCGCTTCCACGCGATCTCCCGCCCGCAATCCCTCCGGCGGACGCGCCGCGCGCTCGTTCGAATAAAAGTTCACACGCAGGCCGCCGCTCACGGGCATTTCCACGCCGCCTGCCTCTACCCGTTCCAGGTCAATTTCAAATCGCTGGCCCCAAGGCAGCGCCAAAGGGTCTTCGCGCAGGCGTCCCCGCCAGCGCAACGCCACCGAAGTGTCAATCTTGTCCGCAGCGATTAATCGTGTGATGTGATTGGATGGAATTCCGGCGAGTTCCACGCAGCGAGCCAGCCCGCCCAGCGCCAGCCACGCAGCCAGCGCGCAAATCCAAGCGAAAGTAACAAAGTGCCGCCGAGCGAATCCGGCGCCCACCAAAAGCGCCAGCCCCACGCCCAGCAGAATCGCGACCGTTGCCGCGGCCACCCACAACCGGACCGACCCAGGCCATCGCTCCGCAATTCCGATGCCCGCCGCAAACGCCGCCAGCATCCACAACGCAGGTAATTTCATACCCAGCGCAATCGAACCGAGTCTTCGCTTCCAATCGAGCACGGAGATGAGCGGGCTCCGATCAGCGAACGCCGAACCGCTGCTCCGATCAATGTGGAGTGCGGGGGCGCGCCCCCGCTGTGGCTCAGCGAGGCGCGCCTCGCGCAACCTATCGAGCTCTCGCGAGGAACGTACGCCAAATTACAAAAACCTCGGACGCTAACGCCGCCGCAATCGCACGACCGATTCCATATGAAACGTCTGAGGGAACAAATCGAATAAGTGTATTTCTGAGCAATCGTACCCGCCTTTGACGAACAAGGCAAGGTCGCGCGCCAAGGTGGGGGGATCGCATGAAACGTAGGTGATCCGCGCCGGACCTATTCTTACAATCCGCTGTATCGCCTCAGGAGTCACGCCGGCCCGCGGTGGATCGAGCACAACCAGGTCCGGCCGGTCTTTGGTGCGCTCCACAAAGCGCTCAACTTCCGCGGTGCGCACTTCAATCGTCCCGCGCCCGCGCACATTCGTTTCCAGATCGCGCGTCGCCGCCGGATTCGATTCCACTGAAATCACGCGCTCGAATCGTGCGGCCAATGGGACCGAAAATAATCCCACTCCGGCAAAAAGATCGAGCGCCAGCCGCCCAGCCTCTTCGCGTTCCACGACTTCCCGCGCCAACTCGTCCACCAAAAACCGGTTCACCTGAAAAAATGAAAAATGCCCAACGCGATAGCCGATTCCGCCCGTCTCATACTCCAAAAATCCCGGACCAAACAATTCCATCCGGTCGTGGCTCGGATCGTGAAACAGCAAACTAGCAATCTCCGGCACCACGCGCCGAAAAGTCTCCGCGTGTTCCGCCGCTCGGGAAGGGAACCCAGCGAACGTCGCCGTAAGCAGCAGTTTGCTGTCAGAGGCATCCACGAACGCCTCAATTTCCCGCAATCCTCGCGGCAAAGCCCCAGCCGCCAGAGCCTCGCGCAGCGCGAGCAGCGTCTTCAGCAGCAAAGGCGAAACAATCGAACAATCCTCCACAGCACAAAGCGCCGTAGAATTCGCCCGGAAGTATCCAATACCAAGCTTGTCCGAGCTGGCCGCTCCGCCGTCCCCACCCTCAGCGGATTCAGCCTCTAGCGGCCGCACTTTCCACTGCGCCCGATTGCGATAAGCCCACGGAGAAGAAGACGCATGATTCACGATCTCGCCGGTCCACTCAATCTTCCCGAGCCGCCGCAAAGTCTCGCGCAAAATCTCGCTCTTGTAACGCAGTTGCGCCTCGTAAGGAATGTGCTGGTAATCACAGCCCCCGCAAAGCCCGAAATGCGGGCACCGCGCCGCAATGCGCTCCGGCGAAGCCTGCAAAATCTGCTCCACACGCCCGCGCACAAATTTCTTCTTCTGCTCCACGGCTTCAATAGCCGCGCGCTCCCCCGGCAAAACGAACGGCACAAAAACAGTCGCCCCCTCGTGATGCGCGAGCCCCTCGCCCCCGTAAATCAATTTTTCGATTGTGATATCCATGATGATCGCGTCGGCCGTTTCTTAGAAGTGAGTGCTTCGCCTGGCAAGCTAGATTAATTTGGCGACCACAGGGGCGGGTCTCAGACTTGCCCCTACAACCTCGGATATGTCTGGAATTTTGCGCGTGCGCGGCTGGTCGCCCGCCTACGTCAAATAGAAAAGACTCAACCTCGGCACCTCAAAATGCTCGAACAAACGTTTCTGCGTGTACTGCCGCTCCAGCTGCGCCAATTGTTCCGCCGACATCTTACGCCGGTAAGGCGCCAGCGACCGGTCCATCTCCCGCCGAATGCTAAGCAGAGCCTCTTCATCCGCGTCAGCAGCCAAAGCTGCCGAAAGCTTTTCCTCCAGCACAGTCATCCGCCGTTCCAAATCCTCCAAATCCAAAGCCCCCGGCGCGTCCAAAAGCGGCAAAGCCTCCTCCAGCTTCCGCGCCGTATCCTCAAATCGCGCCGCCAAGCCCTCCGTTGCCGTTCCAGCACTAGCGCCAGAAGCTGGGTCTGCGCCACCGCCGCGCAATTTCCCCGCCGCCGCGCGCAACCTCTTCGCATTCCGCTCCAAATATTTCCGCAATTCCTCGCGCGAAAATGGCTCCGCCGCGGCCCGCGACGCCCGCACCTCCGGTCCCGTTCCCGCAGCCGCCTCCGCAGCTTCCACCGCTGCATCCAAAACCGCATCCACGCAATAAGCCAAACTCTTCAACTGCCGCCCCCCCGCCGCCCGCCTCGAACGTCCCCAACTCTCAAACGCGCGATCAATCCCCTTAAGCACCGCTTCGATCGGCACGCCCGCCTTCTGCCAAGTCTCCAAAATCGCCCAATCCAAAGGCGAAACTAACAGATGCGCCCCGCGCTTCCGCCAGAAATACTCCTCGATCTCCGTAAAATAATTGAAGTAGTTAAACGATTCCATAACTGGCAGGACGCGGCCCGCAGGCACAAACCTTATGGAGTGCGGCGGCGCGCCGCCGCTTTTCTTCCGCGAGGCAAGCCTCGCGGACGGTGTACGACGTTCCACGAATTCTCAAGACATCGCGGCGTTCAAAAGCGATGCCGTTGCAGCGGCAGGCCTGCCGCGGCCAGACCGGGCATCGATCGGATCAGCACGCAGCCCACTATCAATTGTCCACAATCACTTCCCCCGCGCGGCCGCTGGCGCCTTCTTCTGCGCGCTGTCCTGATTCCGTTCCCAAATAATCCGCAATCCTTCCAAAGTCAAAAATTCATCCACAATCTCAATATGCCGCGAAGCCCCACCAATCAACGACGCCTGTCCACCCGTCGCCACCACTTTCGTCTTCGCACCCATCACTTTTTTCATGCGGTCCAGGATTCCGTCCACCATGTCCGTGTAGCCGTAAAACATCCCGGCCTGCATGGACGCCGCCGTATTCGTCCCGATGATTTTCCCCGGATCCTTGATCTCCACGCGAAATAGCCGCGCCGCTCGCGCAAACAGCGCGTCAGCCGAAATCCCGATCCCCGGCGCCAGCACCCCGCCCAAATATTCTCCGCGTGCCGACACCGCATCGAAATTAATCGCCGTCCCGAAATCCACAATGATGCATGGCCCGCCGTACTTCTCGAACGCTGCCACGCTATTCACAATCCGGTCCGCGCCCACCTCCTGCGGATTGTCGTACTGCACCGGCATCCCGGTCTTAATCCCCGGTTCGACAAAAAGCGCCTTCTTCTCGAAATAGCGCTCGGCCATTCCCGCCAAGCGCGAATTCAGTTGCGGCACCACGGAACTGATAATCACCCCGCCGATCTCGCGCGGCTCCAGATTCGCCAGCGTAAATAAATCTCGCGTCAGAATCCCGTACTCATCAATCGTTTGGTCGCGCGCCGTGGTCAGCCGCCAATTCGCCACCAACTCTTTGCCGCGAAAGACTCCCAGCACCGTGTTGGTGTTGCCCACGTCCAGCGTCAACAGCATCAACTCGCCTCCGCCACGTCGCCCGAAAGCACCGGCTCGATTCCGCCGCCGTCATCCCGCAGCACCCGCAGCACCCCGCTCGGCTCCAGGCCCGCCGTCGTACCGGTAAAAACTTCCGTCGCCGTCGTGATCTGCACGCGCTTCCCCTGAAAATAACTGGACACCTCGGCGAAGCGTCGCAAAATCGGTGCTCCGCCTTCCGCGAGAAACTGATTGTAGTAGCGGTCCAGGTTGCGCAGCAATCGTATCAGCACTTCGAGGCGCGAATGTACTTTCCCCGTTTCCATCCGCAGCGAAGTCGCAATTTCCGCGAGTTCCGCCGGCATCTTCGATTGATTCACGTTGATCCCGATGCCTACCACCGCGTAATGCATGCGGTCCGGCTCCGCGTGCATCTCCGTCAAGATCCCCGAAAACTTCCGCCCGCCCACCAGCAAATCATTCGGCCAGCGAATGTCCGGCGCGGCGTCCAATTCCTCCGCCACCGCATCGCGCGCCGCCAATCCCGCCACCAAAGTCAGCAGGGGAGCGTGTGCAGGAGCAATTCGCGGGCGCAGCAAAACCGTGCAATGTATCCCCGCGGATTTCTCAGACAGCCACTTGCGCCCCGCGCGCCCGCGCCCCGCCGTCTGCTCTTCAGCCAACACCACGGCCCCGTGCGGCTCGCCCAGCTCGCCCAGGTTCATCGCCACGGTGTTCGTCGAATCCGTCTTGAAAAAATGATAGATCCGCCGCGCGAAAGTTGTCCCCGCGAGGCGATGGCTCAAAAGCTGCGGCGCCAAAATGTCCGGCGCGCGCTCGATGTGGTAGCCCGTCGCGGTATGGCCCTTGACGCGCACACCCAACTCGCGCAGTTTCTGCACCCAGCGCCAAACCTGTTGCCGCGAAACGCCAATTTCCCGCGCAATCTGCGCCCCGCTGATCACAATCGTCGAATTTTCCGCCAACAAAGAGAGAAGCCGGTCAATCCGCCGGTCCGTGCTCCCAGGCAATACAGCCATGCGTCGAGTAGCCATGCGAATTGCAAAGCATACGCGACCGCAGCACCGCGAACAAGGAGCCTGCTTTTTCTGGGAGTGCGGGAGCTTGCTCCCGCTTGTTACAAGGCGAGGCTTGCCTCGCCGCTTTCAGCCTTGGCGAATTATTACGGGAACGGCAGCGGCGAGCCCCGCAAGTAATCCTATTTCTACTTTGCGAGCGGCCGCGACGCCGCTAGAATCTCCCTCATTTGAATCGGGAGGAACCCGAAATGAGCGTCCTTGCCATTTTTATTTACGACGTGAAGCCCGGAAGGCTCAACGATTTCATGGCCAAGTTGCAGAAGGCCGCCGACCCCAAATTCAACAGCAAAATCATGCCGCAGAAGGTCCGTCTGTTCCGTGGCACCGTCCCGGGACCCGACACCGGCCTGCTCATCCTGACCATCGAATACGAAAATATGGCCGCCTACGGCGCTCGCACCGACTACGAAAACTCCAATCCCGAATGGCGCGAACTCTTTGCTGCCAAGCCAGACTCGCCGGAGACGCTCGTGTCAGTGCAGCTTCTGACTGAAATGAAGCCCTAACCGGCGCTCCCGCTCATCTTCCCGTCTACTCCAGCTGCTTCAGTCGCTCAACTAGCTTCTGATGCTCGATTTCGCGCGAGGCGAGCGTAGCCTTCAAATCCTCCACGATCTTAGCCGGAGCCTTGCTCAAAAACGCCTCATCTGCCAACCGCGTTTTCTTCGACTCAATATCTTTCGCCAATCGCTCACTTTCTTTCTTTAGCTTAGTGATTTCCTCTTGCTTCTCTTCTCGCGTCATCTCCCCGCGCGTGATCCAAAGCTCAAAGCGCTCGCCTACACGGATTATTCCCTCACGGACGCGATGCGCTCCCTTCGTCAAGGTTGAAAGGCCGGCCAGCCTGAGTATTGCGTCGAGATTTGCATTCACCGCCTTAATCACATCGGCATCGTCGCTGGCGTAGCTAGCATCTGACTTCTTCTTCGCGTCAATCCCCATGCCGGCGCGAATATTCCGCGCAGCCACCACAATCTCCTGAATCCAGGCCATCGCGCCGTCCGCGCTCGCATCCATCCACTCCTCGCGCCGCATCGGAAACGCCTCCAGCGCGATAGAGCGCGCCCCAGCGCGCTGCGGCAAACGATGCCACAGCTCTTCGGTCAAAAACGGCATCACCGGATGCAGCAACCTTAGCGCCGCTTCCAAAACCGCAAAAATATTCCGCCAAGCCGTCAGCGCAATTTCGCGGTCGGCCGAAGCCAGCTGCGGCTTCACCCATTCGATATACCAATCGCAAAAATCGCCCCAAAAAAACTGGTAGATCGTCTGGCAAGCCTCATGAAATCGAAATTCATCCAAAGCCTTGCCGGCCTCGCCAGCCACAGCCGAAAGGCGCGAAAATATCCAACGGTGCGCCAGCTCGCCCTCGCCTTTCACCGCATAAGGCGCGCCAGCACGCACCTGCGGCGCAGCCAATTCCTCCAAAGTGAAACCAGCCGCAGCCTCCGCCTTCTCCAGATTCACGAATAAAAACCGCGCCGCATTCCAAATCTTATTCGCAAACGCTCGCGCACCAAGAATGCGATCCTCGGCCAGCGCAATATCCGTCCCCGGCGCGGACATGCTCGCTAGCATGTAACGCAACGCATCCGTCCCATACTGCTGCGTCAATTGCAAAGGGTCCACGCCGGTGCCCTTGGTCTTGGACATCTTCGCGCCTTCCGCCGTGCGCACCAGCGAATGCAGATAAAGCCGCCGGAAGGGAATTCGCTGCGCTTCAGTCGCGCCGGGGGCAAGATGCAAACCCATCATGATCATCCGCGCGTCCCAGAAAAATAAAATGTCGTATCCGCTGATCAACAAGCTCGTCGGATAAAAAGTCCGCAAATCTTCCGTATCGTCCGGCCAACCCAAAGTCGAAAAAGGCCACAAGGCCGAACTGAACCAGGTATCCAGCACATCCTTATCCTGCGTCAATTTCGCGCCGCCGCATTTAGGACACACGGTGGGCACGCCCGCCGCCCGCGCATGGCCATCAACAATCGAAACGCTCGAATCCGTCGCCGGCACCATCTCCTTGCAATCCGCGCAATGCCATATCGGAATGCGATGCCCCCACCAAAGCTGCCGCGAGATGCACCAGTCGCGAATATTTTCGAGCCACTGCAGCAGAATCGTGCGTTGGTTCTCCGGCACCACTTCAATCTCGGCGGCGGGTCCGAATTCGCCGGTTACCGCCTTGCGCGCCTCTTCCGCCAGCGGCTTCATCTTCATGAACCATTGCGTCGAAATCCGCGGCTCCACAATCGCCTTGCAGCGGTCGCAGGTCCCAACGGAATGCGTGTGCTCAGAGATGTGATCCATCAACCCAAGTTCTTCCAAATCCGCGATCACCCGCGCCCGCGCCACAAAACGTTCCAGCCCCGCATATTTCCCGGCTGCTTCGTTCATGTGCGCGTCGTCGGTCATCACATCAATTTCCGCAAGGCCGTGCCGCTTGCCCACCTCAAAATCGTTCGGATCGTGCGCCGGAGTAATCTTCACCACGCCCGTGCCGAATTCGCGGTCCACATAAGTGTCCGCAATAATCGGAATCTCGCGATTCATCAGCGGCAGCAACACTTTCTTGCCCACAAGATGCCTGTAACGCTCGTCCTCAGGATGCACCGCCACCGCCGTATCCCCCAGCATGGTCTCGGGCCGCGTCGTCGCCACCACCAGATATTCCCGCGGCGCTCCGGCCACCGGATAGCGGATGAACCACAAATTCCCGGTGCGTTCGTTGTGCACCACTTCCAGATCGCTGATCGCTGTCTGGCAGCGCGGGCACCAATTGACCATATAACGCCCACGATAGATCAATCCCTCGCGATACAGCCGCAAAAACGCTTCCAGCACCGCGCGATAAAGCCCCGGCTCCAGCGTGAATCGCTCGCGCGTCCAATCGCACGAAGCGCCCAGGCGGATCATCTGCTGCTTGATCACGCCGCCGCTCTCCGCCTTCCATTTCCAGACGCGCCGCTCGAATTCCTCGCGCCCCAAGTCCTTGCGCTGGATGCCTTCCTTCGCCAGCATGCGCTCCACCACGAATTGCGTCGCGATCCCGGCGTGATCCATCCCCGGCAGCCACAAAGTCCGCTCCCCGCGCATGCGGTGCCAGCGCACCAGCATGTCAATCTGCGTGTGCTCCAGCATGTGCCCGATGTGAATCGAACCGGTCACGTTCGGCGGCGGCAAAGCAATTGAAAAACGCGGTTGCGTGTCGCCCGGCACGCTCGGGTCGCCGGAATTCTCCGCACGAAATAATTTCTCGTCGTACCAGGCCTTCGCCCAGCGCTCCTCAATCTCCTGCGGCTCATAAGCCTTCGGTATTTCTCGCGACATGGGTCCTTTACAACCGCGAATTTCAGTCAAGGGTGAATCAATCAATATAAGGGGCAATGAAGTGGGTCGTCAACGGAGTGAAAATGCTGACAGCATATCGGTTCACGGGTTCTTCGCTCTTTAGGGCGAATACCATAATCAAGTATGGTGCCGCCGGAATCACAAGCCAATATGAGATCGTCGGAAGTAGTGCTCCGCGCCGTCCTCGCAGCAGTCTACTGGCTCGTTGCCATTTTCGTCCTTTTGTCCTTTTCAGCCGGAGATCTGTTCTGCGCTCGACCGGGAGCTCGCAACCATATTCTAATGACGGTTCAACTGGCTCTGGCGATGGCGGTCTATGACTTCCTCATCGGCGCAGGAGCGTCCGCGATAACAAATTCCGCAAAAGATGTGGTGAATTTTCGCTGGATCACTCCGTTAATCGCGGCGCTGATTGTGGGGTGCGGCCTTGCCTACCTGCCGTCTTGGATCTATCTCGGATATGGACACTTTCGGTTTGAGAATACCTGGGCCGACGTTAGCTGCTTTTTCACCGAGGGATACGGTCTGGCGTTTATGTTCGTCGTGGCTCCCCTCATGGCGTTAACGACATTTTTGGGAGAGCTCGCCATCCTGCGCTTGCGGCGAAAAAGAAACTGAACCGCAATCACGGTATGCGGGTGTCTGACAAATCGTGAGGTGGAGGGATTGTCCTTACGACGTAGCACGCGTCGCCGATGTTGTCGGTCGCCGGCATCGGCGGCAAAAGTAGCGTCCGAGCTGCAGCTACCTTATTTTTCTTTTTTATGCAGTTCGTTCTGAATCAAATTCTCAACCAGCGGTTTGACGCCTTGCGATAGAAGTTCGTGCAGTTGCGGCTGCAATTTCTCGAGAACTTTGCGCACCACTTCGTCCACGGTGTCGGAATTTGCGGCGCGCGTACCCGGTTCGGAAGAATCCGCCGAAGCGCCCGGCGGTGGCGGCATCAGGAACGGAATGTCCGACAGCGCCTCGCGGTTCGGCGGCGGCAAAGTCGGAATCCTCTCGAAATACTCCTTCAAACCTGGCGGCGGCGCGGAATCACCGAATAGCGAACTCGTGTCGCCGGCAACCACCGGTTGGTCGTTCACCGCCGCTTCGTGATTCCAATAATCGTCACTCGGCGCCGGGGCGAAGGGCTGCTCCGGCGGCGCGCTCTGCGCATGAATTTCTTCCTCGCGAAAAGCAGGCGGCGGCTCCGCTGCAACCGGCGCCGCGAAATAATCCGCAGGCTCGTGATGCTCTTCGTGCGCCAGCCAAGGTTCGGCAGGCTCGTGCTCTCCCGCCGAATCGCCGTTGCTTCCCGCATCGGCAGGCGCGGCAGCGATAATTTCAGGCGCAAAATCCGCGGCAGCAGTTGTGATAGGCTCCGGCTCAGCCGGCAATGATTCCTCAAAACGCGCGGCCTCGACTACCGGCTCTTCGACAGGCGCTTCCCCGCGCACTGAGGGGATTGCAGCCGGGGGAGTGAATGCCGTCTCCGTCGTCGAGACGAAATCAGTCGCCGGCTCCTCGTCGCCCTGCGCGTTCCCGCCGTTGTCCATCACCGCTTCATGAATATCGCTGTGCGCGTCATCGGAAAAATGATAGGAGGACCCGCCCAATCCAGATTCGCCAAACTTGCTCTCGCCAAATTTGCGCGACGCCTCTTCGGTTTCCATTTCAGCGCTGGTGTAGGACGTCGCCACCACTTCCTCGGCCTGAATCTGCGCCACGTCGGATCCGGAGGCGACCGCGGCAGTCTCGGGCAGCGTCTCGGCATGTACCTCAGGCGCGTAATCAACACGCGCGGCAATCTCGATCGGCGGCTCAGGCTCGGCCACCGGCGACGAAGCTTCCGCCCGCGGCGCCTCCGCATGCTGTTCAGCAGGCGGCTCCGCGATCTTGTTCATCCAGTGGTCGCCCGATTCTTCCGCTTGCGACGGCGACATCATGTCCATCCACCCGCGCATCCGCGATACAAAACTCGGACGCGATGCCGGCTCGCTCTCTTCCTCTTGCTTCGTGACCGGCTCCGGAGCTTTGACCTTTGTCTCGGGCTCCGCAAAAAATGTGTCCGCCACCGGCTCGGGTGTCGGCGCGGTTTTGGTTTCAGAAACCTCGGCCTTGGAGGACGTCATCGCCGCAGCAGGCTCTTCGCGTGCAACAAAAGGCGCAAGCGCTTCAGCTTTCGCTTCAACCACGCGGGACGGCTCAATCGCTTTCGTTTCCGCGGCCTCGTCAACAACCGGAGCGTAAGAAACTGGAGCAGCCGGCGCCGCCACGCTTTCCTTGGTCGCTACGCTTGCCGCGGGCGCAATCGCCGCCTCATCCTCAGACTTGTCTTCCACGCGCACGCGCTTAGGCGGAACATCCTTCTCGGAAGGAAAGGTAATCGGCTCGAAATTTCGCCCATACGAATAAACCGGATCCGCCGCTACGTTTTCCGGGACTTCAAAATCCGCCGCGTTCCGCCGCCAATCGCTTGCGGTCGCCGCGCTGTCGGCCTCGTCGGTCTCATCTTCGTCATCATCCGGGACAACCGATTGTGTCTTGGGGCCGGTCGCAACCTTGGGAGCCTTTTCGTTCTTCGCTGGCGCTTTCGGCGCCGCAGCTTCCTTCGTTTTTTTCTTCGCGCGCGGCTCGTCCTCGGCTTCCTCGTCCTCATCCAAATCAATCGCGCGCACGCCCTTGCCAAACCCATAGATCACCGCAGCTTCCTCGGGTGTCGGTTCAGGGAAATCAGGCAGCGGCTTAGGTTCTGCCATCGCGGGGTTTTCCAGCGCAGCAGCAGGCAGCGCGGTTTCCACCACTGCCACCACTTCCTTCGCCTTCGCCAGCTCAGCCGCCACACGCGGATTCGTTTCCAGCGCGGACATCACCATCGCAATCAGAGGATCGGGCGGCACAAACGGCTTCTTCAACACGCCATCCGCGCCCACGCGCCGCGCTTCCTTTTCGTCCAGCGGATCAAACGCGCCCACCAGCAAAATCACCGGCACATGCGCGAATCTCGTATCCTTTTTGACGAACTCGCAAACCTCATACCCGTTCCGCACCGGCATAAACACATCCGCCAGCACCAGGTCGGGATTGGCGTCGGGCATCCGGCGCACCGCAGCCTCGCCATTGCCTACCGCAATGACCTCCACGCCGCGCTCCTGGAACGCCAGCGTGACCATTTTTTGAATGTTGGTATTGTCGTCCGCGACCAGAATTCTGGGCACTGTATTCCCCTGGCGGCGCACCCAAGCTCAGACACGCCTACCCCTTGGATACAGCTATTGCAGCACCCCGCGCCAATGAGGTCAACAAAGTCGAGGTACAGGAGTGCTTGAGTTGTTAGCAGGCAGTTAACAGGCCGGGTACCGCTTCGTTACCAGGGAATCAGCTTCTTCAAACCCTTCTTTTTCTTGCTCGTGGATTCCTGGCTGGAGTCATTGGGAGCTGCCTGCGCAGGCTGTTCGGCCTGCTGAGCGGAACCGCTGGGCGCCGCGCTGCCGCTTGCGGAAGTCCCAGCCGCGGAGTTTGCGCTCGACGAGCTTGCAGACGACGATGACGAGTCTGCCGCGTTCGCTGCCGGGGCAGCGGCCGAATTGCCGTCCGCCGCAGGAGGCGCCGTAGGCGCGACTGCGGGCGCGTCTCCGCCGCTGGACGGTTGCGGTGTAACAACCGGCACATTCGGATCTGCCGGAGGAGCGTTCGCAGCCGGAGACGCATCCGTCTTCGGCGCAGGGCTTTCTTCTCCCGGCGTAATAATCTGCACACCCACGCGCGTCTGCGCGTCGCCCGAGCCTGTCGGCACGGTCGTCGCATCCACCGGCGTCACCGCATCGCTGCTTCCGGAAGAATTCGCGCTCGACCCGCCGCCGGCCGAGCCGCCTGTCACCGTAAACGAAGGTCCTTGCGCCCCCGGCCGCAATATATCGGTCGCGGAAATCACATCGGTCGGCGGATTCATCTGCGGTGTTCCGCTATGCGCCGCATCCGACACATCCGGCGCGCCCTTCAGCATTCCCAGGGGCAGCTTCAACACAATGCTCTGGTGATGCTCCCGCTCATACAGCTGCTGCTTCTGCATCCGTACCACGGCGTCCGGATCAGCCGAAGGAACCGGCTTCCCCATGGCTTTTAGCCGTTCTTTCGAATCCGGCGCAAATTTTGAGAGCGGATAATCCCGCACGATCTTCGCGTAGCACTTTGCGGCCAAATCTCCCCAATGGTTCTTGTCGTCCTCGTTCTTGGAAACTTGCTTGGCCCGCCCGTAAATATCCCCCAACATCCACAGCGCCTCGTCATTCTGGCTGTAGAGCGGATAACGGTCGGTCAATTCCACCAGGCGCGCCGCCGAAGCGCGATAATCGAACTTCCGGTAGTAAAAATACGCGACCTTGTAATCTCCGTCCGCCAGCACTTCCTGCACGTCGCGCAAATACTGTTCGGCCTTCGGCGCCAGCGGGCTTTGCGGATATTTCAGCAGAAACGCTTGAAACGCGTCCTCCGCCGCTTCGCCTTGCGTCTTGTCGCGGTCGGGTTTTTCCATCATGTGATAGTGCGCCATGCCGATCTGCATCTGCGCATATGCCGCTTCATCCAGGAATGGGAAGAAGGTCTGGAAATCGTTGTATTCCTGGATGGACTGCGTGAGGTTCGCCGTACCGCCTTCTTTGTAATACGAATCCGCCACGGCGAGCTTTGCTTTCGCGAGGTACTCGCTGTCCGGATACGTATTGATGAGCGTCTGCAGCGCCAGGCGTCCTTCGGTGTAGCGCCCGCCCTTCAGATCCCGCTGCGCGCGATCGTACAGGATCTTGTCGGGCTCGGCCGAAGCGTCCGGGTCCACCGTCGGTGCCGCCGCAGTGTGATGCTTCTTGCTCTTCTTGGTGGGGAGCGCCGGAGTACTGTCTTCCTTCTTTACTTCCTTGTCCGCCGCGGTCTTCGACGGAGGCGGCGCATTTTCGCCGCTGCCGCCGGTCTGCGGAGTGGGCACCTGCGCGCTTGCGCGCGGGCTAACCACCAGAAGAAGGGAAAGTACCGCCAGGGTAGGGAACAGAACGCGAAGGATTGGCAAACGCTTTACCGGGTTTCCTGCCATTTCGTTATTCAAATCGAACCTCTCCTGAGTGGTTTATGCCTTCTGGCTCAGGGCTTGGGTCGCGAGCTTTTTCAACTGGCGCGTGGCTGCCGCTGGATCGGCCGTATGGAATATGGACGTACCTGCTACGAATGTGTTGGCTCCGGCCTGCGCCAGCTCGGCCGTGTTTCCCAGATCCACTCCCCCGTCTACCTCGATCCGGAAGCTGGCATTATACCGCGCCCGCATCTGATTCAACTGGCGAATTTTCTCGTACGTATTGGCGATGAATTTCTGCCCGCCGAAGCCCGGATTTACCGTCATTACCAGCACCGTATCCACCTTATCCAGCACTTCGCTGAGCATCATTACCGGGGTCGCCGGGTTAATCGCCGCCCCCGCTTCCGCGCCGTGCTCCCGGATCATCGCCAGCGCCCGGTCCAGGTGCACCGTAGCCTCTTGGTGGACCAACACCCGGTTGGCGCCCGCGCGTATGAAGTCCTCGATATATCTTTCCGGCTGGTCAATCATCAGATGCGTTTCCAGGGTCATTTTGGTTGCCTTGCGCAAGGACTCCACTACCGGAATTCCCAGCGAAATGTTCGGCACAAAATGCCCGTCCATCACATCTATGTGGATCAAATCCGCCCCGGCCTCTTCCACCAGGCGCACCTGCTCGCCCAACCGCGCAAAGTCCGCGGCCAAAATCGAGGGCGCAATCTCAATCCGTGCGTAACTCATGTCAATGCGCCGAATTCTAGCATAGGCGCCCGCGCTGCAGCGGAATCACCGTGGCGACAAGCGCTCGACTAGCTCGCCAGCCGGTCGCGTGCAGTTGCGTGACTGACCCGCGGTTAGACCAACGCCATGATATAAAGTCTCGTCTCGATTTCGCGACCCTGCGCTCTCGCAAAATTTCATGCGCCCAATCATCCAACTTTCTGGCGTCCGCAAAACCTACGGCTCCACAATAGCCGTGGACGAAGTTTCCTTCGACGTCCACGATGGCGAAATCTTCGGGCTGATCGGCCCCAACGGCGCCGGCAAAACCACCACGATGGAATGTATCGAAGGCCTGCGCACGCCCGACCGCGGCGAAATCTCCGTCCTCGGCCTTCATCCTGTCCGTGATGTCTACAAGTTGCAGGAACGCATCGGCGTCCAACTCCAACAAGCGCAGCTCCAGAAGCGCATCAAAGTTTGGGAGGCCGTAGATCTCTGGGCGTCGCTCTATCGCAAGAAAGCGATCGACGGCACGCATCTGCTCGAACAGCTTGGCCTCACCGAAAAGCGCAATGCCTGGTTCATGACTCTCTCCGGCGGCCAGAAGCAACGCCTCTTCATCGCTCTCGCGCTCATCAACGATCCCGAGGTCGTCTTTCTCGACGAATTGACCACCGGCCTGGACCCGCAATCACGCCGCGCAATTTGGGAGTTGGTCCGTGGCATCCGCGCGCGCGGTAAGACGGTGTTCTTGACCACACATCTGATGGAAGAAGCGGAACGCCTCTGCGATCGCGTGGCGATCATCGAGCACGGACGCGTCATAGATATTGACGCTCCGCAGAATCTCGTGAACCGCCACTGCCCGGAGCGTTCCGTCGTGCTCGCCACCGACGACCCAAGCGCCGCCGAGCGATTTCGCGCAATCCCGCGCGTCGAAGCCGTTTCCAGCAACGGATCGCATTTTACGATTCGCGGGCGCGGCGACGACCTCGTCACGGCAGTGATTCACTGTCTTTCCGAGAATCGGATTCGCGTCACCGATTTCCGTACGATTCTTCCCAATCTGGAAGACGTTTTTATCAAACTTACCGGACATTCCATTCGCGACTAGGTGGAACAAACATGCTGCGTGGACTCTGGAAACTGACCTGGCTCGAACTGAAAATTTTCCTCCGTGAACCGCTCGGCGCGATCGGAACGATCGGCATCCCCGTGCTGGTTTTCGTCATCGTTGGCCGAATGCTCGGCCCCAGAGGCCCGTCTGCCGCGCTGCCGGCTAACTCCTTTATCGGCGTTGGCCTGCCGGTGCTCGCCGCGCTGCTTATCTCCATTAGCACCGTACTATCCCTGGTCACCATCATTTCCATTTATCGCGAAGGAGGAATTCTCAAACGCCTCCGCGCCACTCCGCTGCGTCCCCAAACCATCCTCAGTGCCCACGTGCTCGTGAAGCTGTTCCTCACCGCTGTAACGCTGGCCCTGATGGTGCTGGCGGGCAAACGGTATTACCCGATCGGCATTCACGCTCCGCTCTTCTCGTTTGCGATCGCGTTGCTGATAACCACTTGCAGCATTATGTCCATCGGTTTTCTGATCGCCAGTATCGTGCCCACGGCGCGATTTGCCCAGCCGATTGGCGGTCTCATCATGTATCCGATGCTCGGTTTCTGCGGGCTCTTCACTCCGATAAGCGCGTTTCCGCCGGCGCTCCACGCCTTCGCGCTGATGGTTCCCTTAACCTACGCGGTGTCGCTGCTCGGAGGGATCTGGCAGGGTGACGCCTGGACGGCGCACTTAGGCGACTTGGCCGCGCTAGCTCTCATATTCGCGATTTGCACGGCGCTGTCGGCGAAAGTCTTCCGTTGGGAGTAATGCGGATTTTTCCACGGCTTGACGGCGGTCGGACGTCAAACCTGCGGAACCAAGGGGCGTGGCGCTTCGATATTTTGGGGACGCTGAGGAATTTGGGACAGCGCCGGCGCCCGAGCCTATCGCTCAGGCGCCAGGACCGTGTGAATAGTCCTACTTAGCGCACTTGGCCGGGCGATTTTCGCAAGCCTTCGCCTGGTCAAGCAACGCTTGCCCCTCAACGATCAGGTTCTCCGCCACTTTCTCGTTGATGGGTGTTCCGCCGAATTCTGCTCCCTCGAGCATGGCCTTGATCTGCGCAGCCAACCCATCGCGTTCCAGGGTCCACTGCGAGATGGTATTCTCGAGGTTGTTGTAGACCACGTCACCGGTTGATGTGCTCGTGATCGCGTAGGTCGAAACCGCCAGAGTGCTCTTCGACAGCTCCCCGAACGGCGCATCAATCTTCTTGCAGATTTGCCCCAGCGCCAGCAGCGTGTCCGAATGTGCCTTCAGGCTCTGCGGCAGGACGCTGGGATCGAGCAATTCCACAATCGTTCGTCCGTCGTGCTGATAATCATCGGTGAGGCCCAGCAGCGTCATCATCGTCGGCCGCAGGTCCACGTGGTCCGTGAAGAAATCTTCGGGATAGGTGACGCCCAGATTCCTCACGCCGGGACCGGCGATTCCGATGAACGTCCGCGCGATCTCCCGCTGGATGTCGCCGTGATTCCAGGCGAAGCCAGTTCCCACGACGGGTGTGGTGCTGCCCGATGTCTCGAAAAAGAAGTTGGGGTTGCCGAAGAATGTGAACGTCGGTTCGCGGTTGGGATCCGCCACGGTGTTCATGTGCAAGAGCTGCATTGCTGCTGGATCCACGATGGCTCCCTGCAGATCCGGCCCCAACCCGGTGCCGAGCAAACTTTCGCTCAGTCCCGTATGTGGGTTCACCGCGCTCAAGCCGGCCATGGCCTGCTCCAGCATGCGCACCGTGCTGCTGTTTGGCAGCGGCTGTCCATTCACGTAAGTTGTAGCCGCATCGTCGAAGTGGATCGAATACTGCGTCGGGTCGCCGGCGGCTGCCGTAAGCCCCGCCAGATTGATGTCCAACTCGCCGACGCCGTTCGTTCCGTATGTGCACGGCACATCCGGCACCACGTTTCCGTTGCGTTCGATTTTCGCGCCGTCACAATTCGCCGGGCTCGGCGCGCCACCCACAAAGTGATCGCCTTCATCCGGAGTGAAAATAAAGAGCGTGTTGCTCTGATCAATTCCGGCTTCCTTCAGATGCAGGAAGAACGTCCCGAAAGCCGCGTTGTAATCAGCCAACTGATCCACGTAGGGAGCTTCACCCGGTCCGAACGTTCCTTCGCTTGTGGTGGTCTCCTCGTGATTGTCGTGGGCGTCGGCGATGTACGCGTAGACGACGGGAATGCCCTTCTTTAGCATCGTCTCCACCACCGCGAGCGTCTGTGCCGGCGTCGGATCGAAATCCAGCTGGTTGAATCCAGTCAGCGGAACACCGTGATAGTCAACGATACTTCCGGTCGCGCCACCGGTCAGCGCCGGGTTGATGTACTTCAACCCAAAGAGCGCCTGATATCCTGTGTAACCGCCCGGTTCGTCCGGCAATGTATCGCTCACTCCCACCACGCCCAAAGTTGGATTGGACTGGCAGAGCGGGTCGCCCAGCGCACAGTGAATGGACACACCGATGAAATCATTGTTCTGATTCGTGCTGCTCTCCATCCCTTGCTGAGACGTCGGGCCGCCAAAGACCTTGTAGACATCGAACGGCGCGCGTTCCAGCACGATGTTCGCTGTCGAGAAAGCGCCAACCGTGCATCCCGCGCGCGTGAACGGAACCCACGGAGCGGATACATTCTGTCCGCCAGGGGTCGTCAGCGCGAAGGTGTTGTCGTCGGTGCCGGGGTTAATGTCAGATACTTTGTCGGTCCAGTAGAAGAACGAGGAAGGGAAGAGCCCGTTTTCGCCGGAACTCGTCGGCGAGAACACGCCGAAGCTATTCGCGATGAAAATTCCGGTATCGTCAGAGTAGAGCCCGATCTGCGTCGTCAAAATGTCATTCGCCGTATGCGAAATCAGGACGGTGTGGTCGCCCGCATCGAGCGTCCCGTGCTGCTCGATGAAGTTCAGCAGGTTCGGCATTTGTTCCAGATCGGAAGGCACGTTTGGATTGTCACGAGTAAAGTGCACGTTATCGAATTCGACGTAGACCACATGCTTGATTTTTCCCGATGGGGAATTCAGTTGGCACTGCGCAAACGCAGACCCGGCCATTCCGGTCGCCAGTAACGCCCAAGCAAGCGAGGACGTAACCGCGCGACGCAACAATTTCGCTTGAAACATCGCTCATACCTCCAGATTTTATGTCTAGGACCGCGGGCCGCGACGCGCGGACTCGTGGGTGTAAAGGTAGTACGCGCGTTACGTGTCGCCGCAGCGAACGTCCGGTTAAAATTTCGTGTCAGACGAATGAGAGGGCATTAAATCGCCCTCAGGGTAGGGAATCATACGGAGAAACGCGTTATTCCATTGTGGTACGGTGATAATACTTGGCGGTCGGCGGCCCCAGCAGGAAATATCCGATCGCCACCAGCAGCACCAGGTGAGGTAAACCATCTACCCACGAATTGAGTGCGCCCACCACCACGTGAGCCGCCACCCACGCCAGCACCAGCCAGCGAGCCCATCGCGCGCCCTTCAGCAGGAACGCCCCGGCCAGGATTCCGGCGCCTTCGAACAGCAAGATCACCGCCATCCAGCGATCGAGCGCAGCCGTAGCTAGGTGATAAAGCGCGGCGAAAATCCCCACGGCAGTGAAGAACCACCCCAGCAACCTAACTTCAAACGGACGCTTCATCGGCTTGGAATTACCAAAGCCTAGCGCAAAAATGCGAAGCCCGGAAGAGCCTATGTCCCGACCCGGGAATCCTTGATAGTCGTCGTTTTCACAATTTCGCGCCTACAAACAAGAAGCCCCGGCGCTGAATTACCAGCCCCGGGGCTTTTCGTCTTGTACAGCCACTCACTTCAGGTCAGTTGCTCTTCACGCAGCTCGCGCAACTTCGCGAGTTCCGCTACCTGCCGCCCTCAAAATCAAACTGCACGGCCGGTAGAACCTGCGTGTGTTCCTTCTGCACGGCTTGCAACGCGTTCGGATCCAAGCCCAGCGCTTCCAGAATCGTTGGAGCAATCTGCAACGTCTCCACCGGGCTGGTGACGGTGTTGCGGGCAAGGCTCGGATTCGAGAGCAGCAGCATCACGTTCACGTCGTCATGCGCGAAGCCGCCGTGCTCGGCCAGCTTCTTCGAACTGCCGGAGTAGGTAACGCCCACATTCGGCGTCACCAGAATGTCCGGCGTGCGTGGATCGCCTTCCGGCGGCAGTCCCGGCGCATTGAAAATCTGGGTGATTCCCGGCCCCCAGAAAATCTGGCCGATTCCCGCGATATTTCCTGTCGCGGGAGATTGTGTCTCCAGCATCGTCACGGCGCTTTCCGTCGTGCACTTGCTGTTGAGCCAAATTAGCGATACGTCATCTTCGGTTGGGCCAATTCCCGTCGGGTTCGACGGCGATTCGGATAGCGGCAAGCAACCATCAGTATCCAAAATGGTCGCCGGCGACGTCGTCACCGGGTCACCCGACGTGGTCGAGATCCCCAGGTAGCGGGAGGAATCAACAGGGCTCTGGCCATGCTTGGCAGAGATGATGATCAACGTCGAGTCGAGCATCCCTCTTGCCTTCAGCGCCGCCACCATCTTGCCGATCGAAGCATCCGCAAATTGAATTTCACCCAGCAGGGAAGGCGTGGGCGTCCCCTGGGCGTCCTCGTACCCGCCTTTCAAGCTCAGCGATTTCTCGATCAACTTTTGCCCCACGCTGACAACCTGAAAGTTCATGCCGAAAAGCGTCGGCGTGGGAGCGGATGCCGAACCGTTATGCGTCTTGCCGTTGATCTCGTTCAAAATCGCGTTCACCTTCAGCGTGTCGTAGCACTGAATGTTCTGGAAGCTGTCCGTCCACGCGTTCGACGAGGTGGCCGCTCCCGGATCCGGCAGCGGGTTGCATCCGGGTACTCCCGGCAGGTTCACCGGGATGGAATTGATGTCCGGCGAATAATAATCGTCCACGTTGTTGCCTTTTCCAGGGCCCGAAACCGCCGAGTACGAAGGATGCTTGTCGGACCACGCCGTGTAACCGCCAGCCGCGTGCACCACTCCGAATATTGTGTTCGTCCTCACGAAGTTCCACGGATAAACCGGTGCGCAATTGTTCGCGGGGTCGCGGACTAACCTGTCTGCATCAATCGAAGCGATCCCGCCGTCTCCCGTAGCGGCTCCGCCGTTCAACTTCGTCTGATCAATATCAATCCCTTCGTCATATTCCGTCGTCGTCCCGGGGAATACGCCCGGTGTGCAATTGCCGCCGGCCACTCCATTTCCCGTCGTGACTTTCGGCGGCGCCAGCGAACGGTCGTACGCCACATCGTAGAACGCTCCCACCGTCCGCGGAGACCCGCCAGTCACAAGCGCCATCAAACCCGGAAACGAGTCCGATGGTTTCGAAGTAGCCGTATCCAGGTAATTCACGCCCGTCTCCCCAAGTTCCGCGAGATTCGGGCAGTACGGTGCACCATTGTTTGCTCCGCTGATCCCCTTCGAACAATTAATGAAGTCCAGCGCGTGCATGCCGTCAATGCTGATCAGCAGCACGTGACGAATTTTACCGTGTCCGTCGCGATCCTGCGTGCGCGCGATTGGAACCATCATTGCTGCCAGCAACAACGCGCCGGCCACCGCTACGACCCACCTCTTGCTTGTACTCATGACTAGGACTCCTCCTGGGTAGAATTGAAATTGGCACCGCACTTGTGAGCCATACCCATCTGGACTTTGCTTCTACTGGCTTGCACCGGACGCAAAGATCGCCTCCGACGCGGAAAGTTTTTGTCACACCCGTAGCGCCGCAGTGCAAACCGGCAAACGCCGGACCCTCACTTTATTCGTCTGGGAGCGATTGGAGATCGTTTGCGGCCCCGGGCTTCGCGGCCCGACTGACCAGCAGGGTTTTGCGTGTCGTGTTCCGATGGAATCCCAGTCTCGGCCTTAGCGCGTGCGCCGACTCAGATTGAGATCCCCGTCGTGTTTCGATGTGCCCGCAAACATCACAGCTGCCGCCGCGAGTACGCGCGGAATTTCGCGACTCAGGTTGCCGATCGTCCTATTGTCGAACTGAGGCAGTTCCAGAGCGATCAAGCGAACCGATGCGAGCGAAAAGTAGGCTGAGGGAAGAACCATAGCGGATGCTTTAAGGCGGAAGGTCAATGCTCTGTGACATCCAGGCAAAAAACTAAAAACTAATGTTCGACGCCCGTCAGTTCAGTTTGTTGAGAGTCTGTGCACGAACCAAGGAAACTTTGGATTCCGCCACCTCACGCACGACAGAAATCGCGAAAAATCAATGCCTCCTCAGCCGCTGAACTTCCAATCACAAATCTGGAAAATATCTCGATGGCTCTGTGCCCTCAAGGCAGTTCTCTGTGAACTCTGTGTCAATCGTTTCGCGGCGCGTCACTCCGCAAGCTGCAACTGAATATTGGTACTGGCATCCACCTGCGCGCCCCGCGGCGGCGTTTGTCCCACTACAGTTCCATGCAACCCGCCCGGCAAGGGCGCAAATGTCAGCTTCGCCACCTTCAATCCCGTCCCGCTGAATCGCGCTTCCGCTTCGTTCAAGGAAAGCCCAATCAATTCCGGCATCACGTACGACGCCGGCCGCGCGCCCAGCGAGACCAGCAAATCCACATGCGGACTCGTCACGTGCGAAGTCCCCGGCATCGGATCCTGCTGCAAGACCGCGCCGCTATCGTATCCCGGCAAATATAAACTCGAAATTTCGCCCAGCTGCATTCCGCCGCGCAGCAATTCAATGCGCGCAGCCCGCACGCTGCGATCCGTCAGTACCGGAATCGTCGCTTGCTGCGGACCCAGACTGATCAGCACATGCGCCGATTGGCCGACCTTAACTTTCATCCCCGGAGGCGGCGTCTGCCGTATCACCGTGTCCACCGCGAGCGGATTGTAAACGCGGTCTTCCACCTTGATTCCCAAGCCGCGCCCTTGCAAAGTCTGCTGCGCCTCGATGGCTTTCTTGCCCACCACGTCTGGCATGGTCACTTCGCGCCCCTGAATCGCGAAACGCATCGCCGTAAGCGCGCTCAAAAACGCCACCGACAACAAAACAAACGCCAGCAAAGCCAACCGAAATATCCACTCCAACCGTTCCCGAAAAGTCATAGTTTTTCCCGAAAGCCAACGCTCAGAATTATATGTCTACTCCGCTGTTTCTCCGCGCCCTCCGCCTTTCCTCTGTGCCCTCTGTGTTAAATGTTTTGCCCTTAGGTCTTCTCTGCGCACTCTGCGTCTCTGCGGTAATAATTTGTTTGTGCAGTTTGGAAGGGACTTCACCGCTACTCCTTCTTAAATCCCGCAGCAAAAAATCCGTCCGTCTCCCATTCGCCCGGCAAAGTGCGAAAGTAACCCGTCGCATCAAACAAACTACGCGCATCCACCCCAGCAACTAACTTTCCGTCCAAAGCGCCCATCAAATCGCGCACTTCCTCGAGCCGCACACCCGGCACCAACGGCAAAACTTCCTCCACCACCAACTCGTTCTCCTCCGCCTCCAAAGAACAAGTCGAATAAACCAATCGTCCACCCGGGCCCAGACGTTCCAACCCCGATTTCAAAAGCGATACCTGCAAAGCATGAAACTCCGCCAGCGCCTCCGCCTGCAATCTCCAACGAATCTCCGGGTGCCGCCCCAAAGTTCCAGTCCCCGAACAAGGCGCATCCACAAGAATCCGCTCAAACTTCACACCAAAGGGAAGCGATCCCACAGCATCCAACTCCACCAACCGCACGGCATCCAGTCCCAATCGCGCGAACTGCTCCCGCATCCCGCGCAACCGATGCGCATGAAGATCCGCTGCCACCACCAGCCCAGCACCTCCAGCCGCGCGCGCCAAAGCCGCCGTCTTCCCCCCAGGCGCCGCGCACATATCCAAAACGCGCTCGCCCTCGCGCACACCAAGCAAAAGCGGCACGACTTGCGAAGCCTCATCCTGAATCGAAATCGCACCGCTGCGAAAGGCCGCGGTCCGCGTAACACTCCCACCACTCACCGCGAACGCGTTGCGCAAAATTTCGCCGGGCGCAACGCGCAGTTGCGCCGCACGCAAACCATCGAAAATCTGGTCGCGTCGCGCGATGTCGTGCACAGCGGAACTAAGTCGCGGCGGCCGGTTGTCGGCTTCGAGTACTCCTACCGCGTGCGCTTCACCAAATCGCGCCACCCACCGCTCCACCATCCAGGTAGGATGCGAACACAAAATGCCCAACCGCTCCACGCCTGAAATTTCGGCCGGCAAAAATTCCGCAGCAGCAGTCCGTGCCTCGCCAGCAGCCCGTCGCAAAACCGCATTCACCAAAGTCGCAGCAGAAGTCTTCCGCGCCCGCTTCACCAAATCCACGGACTCGTTCACAGCCGCACGCGCCGGTACCCGCTCCAAAAATCTCAACTGATACAATCCCATCCGCAAAGCCAAAGCCACCGCCAGATCCAGCCTCGCCACAGGTTTCTTCAATTGCCGCTCGAGCAGAAAATCCAGCAACCGCCGCCACCGCAAAACTCCCAACACCAGTTCAGTCGCCAGCCCCGCATCCTCCGCCCGCACACCAGCGCCCAATTCCGCATGCAACAAATCGCTGGCGTAAGCGCCCTCCTCCTCCACGCGCCGCAAAACCTCAAACGCAATTTTCCGCGCCGCACTAATCGCCATAAATCTCGCTTACACTAACAGGAAGTCCGCCACGGAGGCGCAGAGGCACAGAGAAGAACGAAAAGTTAAGAACAGACACCGAATTTGAGTGAAAAATCTGCAACAAGAGGACTTTCGAAGTCGCTGTGAGGCGCCTGGATTTTGTGTCCGTGGAATTTCCTCACGATTTCGCTGTGTCTCTGTGGCGGATGTAGCCGTCACGATCCAAATCTCTCGCCATCCACAATCCGCGCACCATTCACAAACTCGCGCGTCGCCACACGCTTCCGACCCTCCATCTGCACAGACTCCAACCGCAGCACGCTACCCTCGCCACATGCGACGAGAACGTCGCCATCCGCAACGCGAATCGTGCCCGGCACCATAGCCCGGGCGTCACGTTCAGCTGTAGGGGCGGGTCTCAGACCCGCCCCTACGGTCGCTCCGATCAAAGCCGACGCACCAACCGAGGGCTTTCCCCAAATCCCGCACAATTTCCCGCGAAACAACGTAAACGCCCCCGGCCAAGGCTGAAATCCTCGCATCCGGTTGTAAATCACGCCAGCCGGCAAACCCCAATCAATCCGCGCATCCTCTTTCTTCAAAGGCGGCGCAAGCGTAGCCTTCGTTCCATCCTGCGCCACAGGCGTAATCGTCCCATCAGCTAGCCCGCGCAAACTCGAAACCATCAAAGGCCCACCAGCCTCCGCCATCCGCGCGTACAATTCCGGCGCAGTTTCGTCCGGCCCAATGGCGGTTTCCCATCGCAGCAACGTCGGCCCTGTATCCAGCCCCGCATCAATACTCATCGTAGTCAAACCCGTCTGCGTCTCGCCTTTCGCAATCGCCCAATGAATCGGCGCCGCCCCGCGATATTTCGGCAAAAGCGACCCATGCAAATTCACCCACCCCAGCCGCGGCAGCGCAATCAAGCGCGCCGGAATAATTTGCCCGTAAGCGATTATCACCACCACATCCGGCGCCACGCGCGCAAAATACTCGAAAGCCTCTTCGCCGCGGATTTTAGCCGGCTGGTAAACGGGAATTCCCGCGGCAAGCGCCTCCGCCTTCACTGGCGAAAAGGAAATTTCGCCGCCGCGCCCCCGCGGTCGGTCCGGCTGCGTCACCACTCCCTCGATTTTGAATTCAGGACGCGCGATCAACTCGCGCAAGGCAGGAACTGCAAACGCCGGCGTGCCGCAGAAAACAATCCTCAGCGGCGGCACGAATCGCCTACCACTCGCCGGCTTTTTTCATCTTGCGGATCTTCCGTCGGATCATGTCACGCTTGAGCATGCTCAGGTGCGTGATGAAAAGCACTCCATTCAAATGGTCAATCTCGTGGCAAAATGCGCGCGCCAGCAACCCCTCGCCCTTGCGCTCGAATTCATTTCCTTGCGCGTCTTGCCCGCGCACGGTCACGTACAGCGGCCGCTCCACGTACCCGCGAAACCCCGGAATCGAAAGGCAGCCTTCTTCTTCGCGCTGCGTCCCGTCCGCATAAGTAATTTCCGGGTTCGCCAGCACGATCTTTGCCTCGGGAATTTTCCCGTTCGAGACGTCAATCACTGTGATCCGCATGCCCACGCCAATCTGCGGCGCAGCTAACCCCACTCCCGCCGCCGCATACATGGACTCAAACATGTCCGCCACAAGCTTCTGCAAATCGTCGTCGAATTTCTCGACGCGCTTCGTTGGCGTCTCCAAAACCGGATCGCCATATTTCACTATCGGATGAATCATCTCTAAGATTTGCCTTTGTAGCGGCGGCCTTCAGGCCGCCATGTCAAACTAAACTCAAATCGCTCGCCGACAGCCACTCAGCTCGCGATAGACCGTTTGTCATCCCGAGGGCGCGCAGCGCCCGAGGGATCTCTCTTCGCTTTAACTTCTAACGTTCGACTCTTGACTGTCAACTTTCAAATCAGCCCTAGAACTGATCAAGCTGCCTCTGATACCCATCGAAGTTACGCTTCATCTCCCCCAGCGAATCCCCGCCAAATTTCTCCACAAACGCCCCCGCCAATTCAAACGCCACCATCGCCTCGCCCGCCACTCCTCCCGCCGGCACCACGCAAACATCCGACCGTTCGTACGCCGCCTTCACCGCTTCCTTCGTCTTCAAATCCGCCGTCAGTAAGGGCCGCCGCAAAGTCGAAATCGGTTTCAGGTGCCCGCGAACCACCACGTCGCTGCCGTTCGTAATCCCGCCCTCAAGCCCGCCCGCGCGATTCGAAGAGCGCACAAATCTTTTCTGCGCATTGTCATAACGAATTTCGTCCTGCACTTCCGACCCGTAACTCGCGGCATTCGCGATCGCCGTTCCAAACTCCACGGCCTTCACTGCCTGAATGGACATCACCGCCCGCGCAATCCGCGCATCCAGTTTCTCATCCCACTGCGCGTGACTGCCCAGTCCGGGAGGGATTTCGTGCGCCACCACTTCAAAAATCCCGCCCACCGAATCGCCCGCGCGCAATACGTGATCCACTTCCGCCTTCATCCGCGCTTCGGTAGCCGCGTCCACGCAACGCAGCGGCGATTCCAGATTCTCGCACGCGCTGGCAATTTCTTGCCACGTGGCCTCGCGCTCCATTTTCACGTGCCCCACCGCGATGGTATGGCTCAAAACCGCCGCGCCAAACTCGCGCAAAAGCAATTTCGCAAACGCCCCCGCCGCCACACGCGCCGCCGTCTCCCGCGCCGAAGCGCGCTCCAGCACGTACCGCGCATCGTGAAAATTGAATTTCAGCGCCCCAGCCAAATCCGCGTGGCCCGGCCGCGGCGCCGTCAACGGCCGCTGACTCCCTTGCGCCCCCCCGGACGCCTCGACGCCATCGGTGTCTTCCACCGCACCTTCCACCGGCAGCGCCTTCTCCCAGTTTTTCCAGTCGCGGTTCTCGATGCGCACGGCGATCGGAGCACCGATCGTCGTCCCGTGACGCACACCTGCCAGAATATCCGCCGCATCCTTCTCGATGCGCTGCCGCCCACCGCGCCCGTATCCCAGTTGCCGCCGGTGCAATTCGCGCTGGATAAATTCCAGATCCACCGGCAACCCAGCCGGCAACCCAGAAATCCAGGCGATCAGCGCCTGCCCGTGTGACTCCCCCGCCGTAACGAATCGCAGCATGTAGTAGCCGAGCCCAACAAGCAGGCGCGAATGCAAGATTCTACCGGACACCCGCACCCGCGTAAACACTTGCGGATAAGATAATCGCTTGTGCCGCGCTCCGTACCGCTGGAGCCACGCTGCGCAAGTACGCTTGACGCCACGCGCCTCAGCCGTTACGCTGCCAATGACTCGGCGCAGTCGCGTCCCACCACGAAGCGCCGTGTCGCTCAAAATGGCCGAAGCCAGTCCTACCTCATCGCTCCCTTCGATTCTCGCTGATGCATTGAAGGGCCAAGTCGCGGCCATCCAGGACTACTTTTTACTCTCGCTCCAGGCGCTGAAATACATCCCCACGCAGCCGCACTACTGGATGGACACGCTCGAGCAAATGGACATCATCGGCGTCGGCTCGCTTCCCATCATCATTCTCGCCAGCCTCTCCATCGGCGGCGTAATGGTTTTGCAAACCGCCGCGCAATTCCAGCGTTTTGGTGAAACAGCCCTCACCGGCGACGCCGTTGCGCTCGCGCTCGTCCGCGAACTAGGTCCCGCAGTCACCGCGTTGCTCGTCGCGGGACGCAACGCTTCCGGCATGGCCTCCGAGCTGGGCTCGATGATCGTCACCGAGCAAGTGGACGCCATGCGCGCGCTCGGCACCGATCCCATACGCAAACTGATGATGCCGCGCGTCATCGCCACTGTATTGATGGTTCCACTGCTCACCGCCGTCTTCGATTTTGTCGGCCTCTGCGGCGGATTCGTCGTCGCCTACTCCACGCTGCGCCTCGGCGCCGTCCAGTTCTGGACGCGCGCCATTCACTCGCTCGCCATGGGCGACGTAGTGCAAGGCATGGCCAAACCCGTCGTCTTCGGCCTCATCATCGCCACGGTAGGCTGTTACCGCGGCCTGCGCGTTCGCGGCGGAACCCAAGGCGTCGGCCGTGCCACGACTAGCGCGGTGGTCGTCGCCTCCGTCTGGGTGCTCGTAGTTGACTTCTTCCTCTCCCGACTCCTGCTCTACATGTTCAACCTCTAGCACCGTTCACACCCTCTGTGTTAAAGCCTCTGACGTGCGTCCCGGCGCGCCTAAAGCGAACTCGCACCCCGAATCCCGCAATTTCCATCTATAATTCCACGCATGACGCGCGACGTTCCGCCGCTCGACTCCTCGTCCAATCTCGCCAGCGCGTTGCGGCTGCCACCTCGCCTTGGCGACGCCGAACAACATGTACAGGTCGTCCCCGGCGAGCCGCTGATCTCCTTCCGTGACGTCCATCTCAGCTTCGATGAAGGAGACGTTCTCCGCGGGATCTCCTTCGACGTCGCTCCCGGCGAAACCAAAGTCCTCCTCGGCGAAACCGGCACCGGCAAAACCATCATCATGCGCCTCGCTGCCGGCCTGATTCTTCCCGACGCCGGACGGGTCCTCGTCATGGGGCACGACATCAGCGAGATGCCGGAAAAAGAGCTGCTCAATTTTCGCCGCCAGATCGGTTTCGTCTTCCAGGAAGGCGCGCTCTTCGACTCGCTCACCGTTGCCGACAACGTTTCCTTCCGTCTCCGCGAAGAAGCCATGGACGAAACCGAAATAGACCAGCGCGTGCGCGAAGCCCTGCGCTTCGTCGAACTCGAGCAATCCCTCGAAAAATACCCCGCCGAGCTTTCCGGGGGAATGCGCCGCCGCGTTTCCATCGCGCGCGCCTTGGTAGATCGCCCGCCGGTAGTTCTGTACGATTCGCCCACCGCCGGGCTGGATCCAGTCACATCGCAAACAATCATCACGCTCATCCTCCGCGGCCGCGATCTGCAGGATGTAACCTCGCTCCTCGCAACGCATCGTGTGCAAGACGCCTTCGGCCTTGCGAATTTTCGCTTCGACAAAGCCACCGGCCACGTTGTCTCGCAGCTGGACACAAGCAACGGCAATGGCGCCATCTCCGCCACCGGCGCAGACAAACGCATACGCGATACCAACGCCAATCCGGCCTCGCCGGAGTCCCTGGCCGCGCGCGAAAAAGCCGCCGAAACCGTCCGCGACGGCAATCCCGCGCGGCCTACCAACGTGCTGGTCCTGCGCGAAGGCAAAATTTACTGGGAAGGCGCGGCCGACGAGCTGCTACGCACGAACGACGAGTACCTAAAAAAGTTTTTAGCTTCAGCGGAATGATTTCCGCATCTGAAAACTGAATTCTGAAAGCTGCAATTTGCAATCGGCAATTTCTCAGGAGGCAAGGTCATGGCGCAACGCAAGCAGCTGAGCTGGACGGAACTGCGGGTAGGTCTCTTCGTGCTCGCGGGCCTGTTTATACTGGCGGTGGCGATCTTCTATATCACCGGCGCGGGGATTCTCGGCCCGAAATACCGCCTCTACACGTACCTGCCCGAGGTGGAAGGCGTCAGCTCCGGAGCACCGGTGCGCCTGGACGGCGTCTCGATCGGAAACGTCGAGCAGATCGGGCTGAACCCGCATCCCGGCGACCGTACGCAGAGCATCCAGCTCGTCCTGCGCATTGACAAAAAATTCCAGAAGGACGTCCGCACCGACTCGACCGCCAGCCTCGTCACCGAAGGTCTGCTCGGCGACCGTTACGTCACGATCAAACGCGGCCTCACCGGCACGCCGCTCCCCGCCAATAGCACGATTCCCGGCGCGCCCGCCATCGCGATGACGGAAATGGTCGAACGCGGCACGGCGCTGCTCGATACTTTGAACGTCGTTTCCAACGACCTGAAGGGCATCGCGGACCAGGTTCAGAATGGCCAGGGCACCGTCGGCAAACTGATCAAAGATCCGGCGCTTTACAACAATCTCAACGCCACCGTCGCGCGACTGAATGATGTCGCTTCCAACATCCAGCAGGGGAAGGGCACTGCCGGAAAATTCCTTACCTCGGACGAGCTCTACAACAAGGTCAACACCACAGTGGACAACGTCAACGACGTGCTCGGTGCCGTGAAGGAGCAGAAGGGCACCGCGGGCAAGCTGATCTACGATCCAGCCGTGTACAACAGCGCGAAAACTTTTCTCGACAACGGGAACGGCGTGCTCGCCGACGTCCGCGCCGGCAAAGGCTCGCTCGGCAAACTGGCCACCGACGACGCGCTCTACAACAATCTCCGGGACGCTTCCGCGCAAGTGAAAGAAGCCACCGCGAAACTCAATTCCAACGAGGGCACGGCCGGCAAATTCATGAGCGACCCGGCCCTCTACGACAACCTGACCGGAATGAGCGGCGACCTCCGCCTGCTAATCGCCGACTTCCGCAAAGACCCCAGAAAATTCCTGCACGTGAAACTCGCCGTTTTTTAGGCGCGAGGAACGCGATTAGAAGAGGCGTGACTCGTGATTCGTAATTTGTGACTCGTGTCCCGCGACTCCCTTCGGCGCGCGCCGGCGGCAGTCTTTCAGGTCCGTGCTCTTCGCCTGGGAACGCCAATCTCCTGATTGGCGTCTTTCTCCACAAGCCCAGCGTGCGGCAGCGGCGACGCGGAAATCATCTGCCTACACCTCGAAGGGCGGGAAACTCACCGCTCCTTCGTTCGCAATTTCCGCGTCGCTGCGTTCACGCTTCGACTTGTGGTCCGTGGACTCGTGCCTCGCAGGAGGCGTCCTACTCCTCCTCCTTCAGCACGAGTTCGATCTCGCGCACTTCTTCCTCGTCGCCGCTGGGGGCGACAAACCCCGCCTTGCGCTTCGGCCCACGCGGCACCAAAGTCCAGGCGATCTCCTCCATGTCACGCAGTCTCTGCCGCCCTTTGCTGACGTATCCTGAGCACTCCTTCACCGGGAACAAGACTTCCCGCTCTGGCCACGTAGCCTGGCACACCACCACGCACTCGTTCTCGCGGTAACCCTTCATCAAATGCGCCCGTTCACAGGTCTCGCACAACGACGGCCCGTAAACCGGCGTCCCGCCCTTCACATTGAGGCTCATAACCTTTATCCGATCTAAGAAGCGGCGTTTGGCCGCTTCGGAATGCGCGCCGGTAGAGGCACGCGCCGAATGAAATTGCTCGTCGGGCTGGGCATCGCCCGCAGACAGATACACCCGTCCGTGCTTGAATTTTTAAGGGCTAGCGGCTGCGATCGAAGGAATCGTTACGAGGAGGGACTAAAGCCCATTCGGCCACAATCCCAGCCCGGCGCCACCGCCGTTAGCCACAACATCGAATTGTAGGTAAGTATCACCATGCCGAATGTTCTCCAGCATCGCCAATGTAGGCCACCACGCAAACCGAATCAACGGAAATCCGGCAAACGGCAAGAATACGCGTCCCAACGGTCGCGGCCCCGCGCCGAAACGCGGAATGGCGCGCTGAGCCTCCCGCGGCATCCGGAACGGCGGCATCAAAACGAACGTCGATATCGAGCTATTGACTTGTACGTTGAGGTAACCATACTATTCACCGACTCGATAACAAACTCCACATCATCGCAGCGCCTGCTGTAAGGTGCGCGAAATGGAGACCACGTGCTTTGCCGCGGCAGGGTAATCCGATTAGTTCTATAAAAGGGGAAGTCAAGAAAAAACACTTCCGCATCGGCCGGAATTTTTCTTGCTTCGCAGCCCACTTGATTGAGCAGGATCTGTTCTGACCGTCCGCACCATGTGCTCGGTTGCTGGACACCTTGGCCCAGCGATTGGGGTTTTCTCTACCAGCGGTTTTCATCGCTTCTGCGCAACGAAGCCTGTCCGTTCCGAAACCAGCAAAGCAGAATGCGGTCAATTGTGGCGACCATGGTTCTATCCGGGACTCGTGGCCCATAGCTTTTTCTGGTTGTCCGAGAGGGCCTAGGGTCGCGTGTGAGACTCGGTGCCCGAAGCACGCAGGGCCTAACTAATCGGCTGAGACTCGCTCTCGAACCAGAGTGTCTCGAGAACCTGACAGCCACCGCCAGAGAAATCCCCAGAGATGGAGCGGACTCGATCCGAGACACTCAAGCTGTTTGTGATTTCAGATATTGGGCGTCGAAGCTTACTCCTCTCTTCCAGACGATCAAGACAATGGTGGCGATCTTTCTCGCCAGGGTCAGGCGCGCCATCTCCGGCCTCATCCCTTTGGCCACCAAGGCTGCGTAGAATTCCTGGAACGGACCCGGTTTGACCGAAGCGATGGTCGCGGCACTCTTAAACAGGTTCTTCAGATCGTGATTGCAGTCTCGGTTGAGTCCGCGAACCGATATCTGCTTCCTGTGTCTTTGCAGCTGTCCTTGGACCTTACGATAATCGGCACTGCTGTGCATTTCGATGCCGAAGCCGCTGTATTTCCAGAGCGGTCGCTTGGTGCGGAAGCGGTGTGGTGTCTGGATCAGCGCGATCAACAGCGCCGCCCGGATCGGACCGATCGCAGGGATCTGGCGGAGCAGCTTCGTCGCTGGGTGCTTCTTACTTTCGGCGAGCAGCTCGCGCCGCACTTCGTGGCGCAACGGTCTCAAGGCATCGAGTTGTTGATAGTAAAACTCGGCCCGGCGAAGCACTCCCACCTCGCTGATCTTGGCAAGCCACTCGGCACGATGACGTGGCGCATAGACTTGTTTGCCGGCACAGGGAATACCCCAGCTGCGATAGATGGCCTTCACCCGGGACATGACTCGTGCGAGATCTTTGCTGATGGTCAGATAGCTGCGTGCCAATTCCCGAAGTGTGCGGACGCCGGCTCCGCCGTGATAGACCGAGCTGAGCTTATTCATGTACAACCGGTCGGACAGCTCGCGGGCATCGATCCGGTCATTCTTGTTCCCCTGTCGGCTATTCTTCCGCGGATCGCAGACCACTAATTTCCATACGTGTGGCTTTAGCAGATCGTACAACCAGGTGGCCCAGGTTCCTTCTTCAAACGTGATCTGCAACTCTCCGCGAAGCCCATGGATAAAGTCCAGAATCACGCTCGCTTTGGTCTCGATCACGCATTCCATCGCGATCTTTCCGGCAGCATTCCTGACGGCAATGGAAATACTTTCCTTGTGCACATCCATGCCGATATATTTAGCACTGGTCATAAAGGGCGTTCCTCCTCTGGAGCGGTTGAGCTAGCACTCAAAACCTACTCCAAAAGGGGCGCCCTTTTATATTGCGTCGTCGTCGTGGTTTCAGTCGCGGCCGTGTGCACGCTTTCGCGTGGGCAGGACGCCGACACGCCGGCGCAACAGGCTCTTGCGCAGGCTGATGCCCTGGCCAATCGTCAGGATTTCAAGGCGGCTTTGGAGGCGTACGAGCGGGCGGACGCGTTATCGAATCATTTGTGCGCGGAATGTTATCTGCGCATGGCGGCGATGCACCGGATGCTCGGGGATTTTCCGGCGGCGCTGGACGATGCGCAACGCGCGGCGAGCACTGCCGGTAGCGATCGCATCCTGGGCGCGGACGCGCACTACATGCGCGCGACGCTGCTGGCGGAATCCTCTTCCGGTCCCTACGACCCCAAGCTGCGCGAAGCGGAAGGCGAATTTCGAGCGGCGCTGGCGCTCGATGCCAAAAAATCCATCGCGCATTTCAGTCTGGGGATGATGCTGTTCGGCGAGGGGCGGGATTCCGAAGGCGTCGCCGAGATGCGCGCTTACGTCTCCGCGCCGTTCGCCAATCCGCGTTACGTGGACCGCGCTAAACGAATCATCGCCGATCCCAGCCGCGCGCGGATGCCTACCACGGATGCATTTTCCTTTACCACTCTCGAGGGCCAGACGATCACGAACGATTCGCTGCGAGGCAAGGTCACGCTTCTGGATTTTTGGGGGACGTGGTGCCCGCCGTGTAGAGCGTCCGTGCCGATGGCGGCTCAGCTGCATCGCGAATTCGCGGGGCGGCCGTTTCAGATCGTGGGAATCAGCTCGGATGACGATGAAGCAACGTGGCGGTCGTTTATTTCCGAGAATCATATGGATTGGTCGGAGTATATTGACCTCGATCGCAAGATTCTCGCGATTTTTGAGATTGACGCTTATCCTACGTTCATCGTTTTGAATCGCAACGGTGTGATGCAGTTCCGGCAATCGGGCGTGGGCGAAGATTCGCAAAAAGAACTCGAAAGCGTGATCAATAAAGCTTTGGCGGAATCCTATTCGCCCGCCTTGACTGCTACCGGAGGGGCTTCAGGCAATGCCATCGCGGCGGCGCCCTTGGCGGCAGCGGTCGCGTCGAGCGCCGGCAGCATCGGATCCGCGGCGCCGGCGTTGGGCCCTTCGCCGCTGCCTCTTTATGTGCCGTTGCTTGCGGGCTTGTCTGCCGTCGCAGGTTCGGATGGCTCGCCCGATGCGGCGCAAAGCGTTGGCGGACCGGGCTCGGCGCAATTCATCTCGCCGCCGGATGACGTGGAAAATGGCGACGCAGACCAGGGGCTCTATCGCAATCAGTTTCTGGGATTGTCGTACAAGTATCCGGCGTCGCTGACGCCCGCTACGGCCGAGGCGCTTGACCAAGCTAACGAAATGGCGACGCAGTGGATCACCGGTCATGCGGGTGCGGACCCGCGGAGTGCGGTGAGTTTGCCACGCATTATCTTTCAGGCGGGGCAAAACGCGCGGGATGAGGTGCCGTTAGTGCGCATATCGGTGGAGCAGATGGCGCAGGCCGACGTGTTGACGGTCGAATCGCTGCGGCGAGAAGCGGAAGCGCTGTCACAACGCACCGGCGTGACAATCCTGGCCGCTCCAACCCAGGTCACTGGCCTGCGCGGCACCGGTCGCATCTTTCGTACTGACTTCCAGCAATCGCAAACCGTCCCGCCTACCTGGCAATCTTCGATCACGACAATTATCGCGGGGCGCTACCGAGTTACGGTGGAAATTCTGGCGCGCTCGCAGGCGGAGCTAAATAGTCTTGCGGCCTCGGTCGCCTCGCTAGCTGTAACGAGGCAATAGCCCAGTTCGAAGACGAAAAAGCCTTTTAGAGCGAGCGGCCCGCGACGCGCGCGGGCCAACCCTTTATACTGACGGCAGTTGTCGCAAATAAACTTTTAGGAGCGAGCGCGGGCGTGTCTGCGAGACGTCTTGCGGGGGCGGGCGTCTTCGGATAGGGCGGACAACACTACCGGTGCGCGGTCTGGGAATTCAGCTACGATGCGCACTTCGCCGCCCATGGCTTTTACCGTTTTGCGGAGAGTGGAGAGCAGTAGATCGCTGCGTTTTTCGAGGCGCGAGACGCTATCCTGGGTGATTCCTAGAGTTTTGGCGACGCGGGTCTGGGTTAACTTACGAGCTTTGCGCAGATCGCGCAGGCTCATTTCCTCTGCAATAATTTCGTTCGCGCGGGCATGCACCTTCTTGCGCTGGGCTGGACTTAGCTTGCGAATTATCTCGTTGACGTTCACGGGCATGGTTACGTCCCCTTTTTGGGGCCAAGTCCGTGAGGTGCGGGTGGCAGAGCCGCGACCCACGGTAGTTTGCAGACAAACGCCCGAATTGTCATTCCAGGGGCGAACTTAGCCCGACGAACCTGCGTCTGTCTTGGCGTCCGAGCGAAAAGCAGATCCCTCGCTTCGCTCGGGATGACACTCCTACGCTTTAGCGCAAATTGTTTAGCCGCGACAAAATGAATCTAGCGCGTGACGCTTTTCGCTTGGCGGAGTTTTCGCCGAGTCGTTGGCTTGATCGCTCCGAATCTAGCACGCTCTGACTATCAGGTCGCTAGCCCACGGAATATTACTTATTCGCGAGTGCGCGCAACGCACTGCGATAGCGGCTGATGATGTGCTCGGCCATCCGCATTTTCTGCGCAAAGGTCGGAACGGCATTCCTACGCGGCAATTTGGCGATCTTGCGAACGTTAGTCTTCGGCACGGTGGCTCGCCCTCCATTCTAGCGCCTCCGGCGTCGGCCATCACGATGCGCGAGGACCGGCTCTACTTACTTTGCGGCGGGGTGGTGCGGACCCACCAGACCAGGCCGCTGTAGTCGGAGAAGCAGACGTGGGGGCCGGAGGCTTCTAGGACGCCTTTGGTGTGGTCGAAGAATTCGGTTTTGGCTATCAGGTTTGCGGAGACGGCTTCGTCCCAGGGCTCGTATCTGGATTCTTCGGTGGTTTCGGATTTCAGGACTTTTTCGAGTTGCTTGCGGACTTCTTCTTTGTCTACTTTTTCGTGGGCGTCGCCGTAGCGGCGGACGCGGAGGGTTTCGATGGGGGCGCCGATCAGGTCTTCGATGGGGACTGGGTCGTCGAAGTTGCGGTAGCCGTCTCTGGGTGGAGCGAAAGCGCTGCAGGTTTTGCCGAAGGGCTCGGCGGCTTCGACTGAATCTTTGGCTGGCGGCGGGGTCTTGTCGAGGTCCAGCACGACTTTGGGATCTTTCGTTTTGCTCTGCGAGCGGCTGGGGCGGGTGGAGAGGGTTGCAATGGCCGCGAGCGCCAGGAGCGCGCCGAGTTTTTTCTGCCAGTTATGCTTCATGCTGTTCTCCTGGCGCGGAGTACGAGAGTTGTACTTTAGCGGGTGAGTGGCTTGTGGAGAAAGTGAAAAGAGTGGCTTCAGGGGCTGAAGCCCTTGATTTAAGAGCGAGGCTTTATGTCGGAGCTGAAGCTCCGACCCCCTGAAGGGCGACGTGTTGGCGGAACCTGAACTGTTCGTTTTCGGTCTGCGGCACGGGGCAAGCCTTGCGCTGACGAAAAGCAGATCCCTCGCTTCGCTCGGGATGACACCCGCTTTACTTTTTCCGCGGGCTCCTACGCCGCGGCCTCACGGAACAATCATCAATCGCTGCTTGCCGATCAATGCGCAGCAGTTACGACGCGTCGCCTTTTTCGGACGATTTTTCTTGGGCGATTTCGTGGACGCGGCGCAGGTCTAGCTTGCCTGTGCCTAGGTGCGGCAACTCATCTATGTGGAAGAACTGGTTGGCGCGCGGCGTCCAGAGATTTGGCAGGTCGGATTTGGCTAGCTTTTCGATTACGGGCTTTACGGCTTCGGGCGTTAGCGTGTGGAGGACTACGAGGCGCTCGCCTTTTTTGCCGTCGGGGACGCCGGTTACTACGAATTGTCGTTCGGCGGAGTCGGCTAGTTCTTGCAGCTTCTCTTCGATTTTTATGTGCGGGACCATTTCGCCGCCGATTTTGCTGAAGCGGCTTAGGCGATCGGTGATGGTCAGGAAGCCGTCTTCGTCTTGGGCGGCGATGTCGCCGGTGACGTACCAGGCTTCTTGCAGGACTTCGGCCGTTTTCTCGGGCTTGCCTAGATAGCCTTTCATCACGTTGGGGCCGCGGACTAGCATCAGGCCGGGAGTGTTGACTGGGAGGCGCTGGCGCGTTTCGGGATCCACGATTCTTACGCTGACGCCGGGCAGGGGATGGCCGATGCGTCCGCGCTTGGCGCCGATCTGGCGGAAGCCTGGGGCGCGGAAGTCGCGCGTATTTACGGCTACTACTGGGGAACATTCCGTGGCGCCGTAGCCTTCTAGCGGGCGGATGCCGAAACGATCTTCGAAGGCTAGCGCTAGCGGCTCGGGCAGCTTTTCCGCGCCTACTACTACGTATTGCAGGCTGCCGAAATCTTCGGGGGAGCAGCGGCGAGTGTAGGCTTGCAGGAAGGTGGGAGTGGCCAGGAGGAAGGTGACGCGATAGTCGCGGACGAGTTCGCTGACAGCTACCAGATCGAGCGGGCTGGGGTGGAAGGCGACTCCTATGCCCATTACCGCGGGCAGCCAGAGAGTGACTGTGAAGCCGAAAGAGTGGAAGAAGGGGAGGACGCCTAGCAGGACGTCTCCTTTGGCTAGCATGAAGGTTTGGCCCATCTGGTCAATGTTGGACATGATGTTGTAGTGCGTGAGCATTACGCCTTTGGGTTCGCCGGTGCTGCCGCTGGAGAAGATTATGGTGGCTAGATCGTCTAGGGATTTTGTTTTGCCTTGGGCGCTGAGCGTGCGTTCTAGGAGTTTGCTGGGTAGGAACCAGAGGAGTAGTGCGGTCATGCGTTCTAGGAAACGCGGTGCGGCGGCGGCTTCTTCTAGGAGGATGGTCTTGCCGGGGACTTGCAGCGGGATTTTTTCTAGCAGGAGCTTGGTGGTGATTACTGTTGCGATTTTGCATCGGTCGGCGCAGGAGGCTAGCGTTTCGTTCGATGCGGTGTAATTCAGATTTACCGGGATTTTTCCGCTGAGCGCGGCGGCGAAATTTACCAGGGCGCCGGGGACTGACGGCGGGAGCAGGATGCCGACCATTTCCTGGTTTTTCCAGGTTTCGCGGAGGCGGCGGGCTAGAAAGATGGCGCTGAGTAACGCGCTGCCCCAGTTCATGCGGGGGCGGCGTTTGTCGCCCATGGCGAAGCGGAAGGGGTAGTGGTGAGCGGTGCGGATCAGCGAGCGGGAGAGCGTGTACATGCGGCTTTTGTGGTGGAGGTAGGCGGCGCTTTGGAGTTCCTGGACGGCTTCGCGGACTTCGAAGGCTGTGGTGGTGGGCGGCATGGGTTTGCCGAAACTTACTGTGACGGGGTAGGGAATTTTGCGCGGCATCTTCCAGATGAAGCGGCCGCGTTCGTAGCTGAAGATGCTGCCCCAGACGCCGTCGAGATTTACGGGGACGATGGGCGCGTCGACATTTTTCATGATGCGTTCCAGGCCGCGGCGGAAGGGGAGTAATTGGCCGATGCGTGTGATTTGGCCTTCGGCGAAGATGCAGACGATTTCGTTGTTGCGGATGGCGTCGCTGGCTTCGCGGAGGGAGTGGATCATGTCGCGGGGGCGAAGCTGCGAGGAGATGGGGATTGCGCCGATCATTTTGGCGAAGGGCTTGATGTAGGGTTGGTCGTAGATGTCTTTGAAGATCAGGAAGCGGATGGGGCGGTCGGTGGAGGCGATGAGGAGCAGGGCGTCTACTAGCGACATGTGGTTTGCGACGAACAGCGCGCCGCCATTTTCGGGGATATTTTCGCGGCCTTCGACGCGGATGCGGTAGACGGAGTGGGTGGCCATCCACAGGACGAGGCGCAGCAGGGAATCGGGGAGCAGGTAGATTGAGTAGCCGGTCATTACGGCGGTGAGGATGGCGCCGTCGAGGAAGATTGCGGCGGCGGATTGGTGGAAGCGGGCGGAGAAGATGTTGTAGGCGCCGGCCGCTACGAAGATGCCGACGAAGGACCAGAAATTCGCGGCGGCGATTACGCCGCCTTTTTGGTCGGGGCGGGGGCGGTGTTGGATCAGGGCGTTCAGCGGGACGGCGAAGAAGCCGCCGGAAAATCCGAGGAGGCCTAAATCTGGGATGCGCAGGTGCACTAGCCGCGCGAAAAATGCGGAGAGGCGTTCGAGGATGGGCCAACCAACGTGAGACGTCGTTGATACCAGCCAATGCGACAGAGCGGCGCTGGGTGCGTTGAAGTAGAGGAGCGCGCCGAAGATGGTCATGCCGAGTGCGCCTAGCGGAATCAGGCCGTATTCGATTTTGCCGCCGGAAAGATATCCTGCTGCTACGCTGCCGATTCCGATGCCGATTCCTACGGCGGCTTGCAGATAGCTGATGTGGGTTTCGTCTACGCGCAGGACGTCGTGGCCATAGATGATTATGGTGAATTGGAGCAGCGCGGCGAGGAAAAAAAGATACGTGTTGCCCATTACGGCCCAGGCTAGCGTGCGGTCGGCGAGGATGGTTTTCATTTGCGTGCCGAGGTCGCCGATCGGATTCCAGCGCAAGTTCTTGGAGGGGTCTGCCGCGGGCACGTGGGTGATGCCGAAGCTTGTAGCGAGGCCCAGTAGCGTGCAGCCCAGCAGGATGAAACCAGCGATTTGTTCGCGGCCTTGATAGCGCTCGGCTAGCGAGCCGGCGGCCATCACTGCGGTGATGCTGCCGAGGAAGGTTCCCAGCTCGATGATTCCGTTGGCCCAGGATAGTTTGCGTTCGGGCACTAGCTCTGGGAGGAGACCGTACTTCGAAGGCCCGAAAAGAGCGGATTGCGAGCTGATCAGAAACACCGCGGCACATTCGAGCGGCAGATTGTGCAGCCAGAGGCCGAGGATGGTGACGGCCATCACGAAAATTTCCATCAACTTCGTGCCGATGACGACGCTGCGTTTGCTGTAGCGATCGGCGAAATTGCCGCCGGCCATCGAAAAGAAAATGAAGGGCAGGGCAAAGAGCGCGCCGACGATCAGGATCAGGTTTTCGCGCGTGTCTTTCGGGAAGTTCATGGCGACGATGATGTAAATCACCAGGAACTTGATGGCGTTGTCGTTGAAGGCGTTCTGGAATTGGGTGACGATCAGGCTCCAGAAGCCCATTTGCCAGCCGGGGGTGCCGTCGCCGCGGAGATATGCGGGCGTCGCGTTGGGCGGCGGGTGGGGAGCAGACGTGCGCGCTTCGGACGGGGCGGCTGCGGCCGGATCAGCCATTTTGCCTCGCGCGTGGTGGAAGGGTGTCGAAAGCCATGGCCGATCCTCGGTACCAATTTGCCGGGAGTGTAGCGCAGTTTCAACTTTTTTCAGGCGCGAAGGTGTTCTTCTTCTTCGGGGTCGTGCCGCGGTGAGGACAGCAGTTGAACAGTTTGCGGAAAAAGTCAAAAGCGCGGCTTCAGGGGCTGAAGCCCAAAAGAAAAGACACGGCTGGCGGCGGGGCTGAAGCCCCGCCCTTCCTGTCTTTCCGTAAACTGCTTCACAAGCGGGTGATGATGGGGCAGGTTTTACGTGGTAGCGAAAAGCAGATCCCTCGCTTCGCTCGGGATGACACTCGCTTTACTTTTTTTGCGCACGACAAGGCCGTGGCCTGACAAAAGTCGGCGTTCTCACACGGACTCGAAAGCCGTGCCGTGACGAACATCATGGTTGGCACACAGGTTGTCATGCGGCCATTTGAGGCGGCGTTTGTGGGTGATCGCGAGGAATCTGCTAGTCGGATATTTTGCGGAGCCAGACTTGGTAGGAAGTTTCCAAGAGTTCTAGTTTGCGGGCATAGAGCGCCGTGAAAGCGTCTATGGCGGGTTTGGGGACGCCGTCTTGATTGTGCTTGGGATCGTTCCAGAGGTAGTCGTCGAAGGCGATGATGGCGCCGGGTTTGGCTAGTGCGAAGCTTAGGATCGCGTCTTCCAGGACGTTGAACGTGGAGTGGCCGCCGTCTATGTAAATGAAGTCGAAGGAACGCGTCGGCAAGTTGCGCAGAATATCGGCGGAGAAGCCGCGTTTGAATTCGGTGCGTTTCTCGCCTTGGGCGCGCTGGATATTGGGCCAGAACAACGGTTGGTCATTGCAATCGAGGCAGAGCAGGTGCGACCGTTCCGAGATTGCAATATTGCGCAGCAGCCAGGTGCTGGCGCGGCCTTCGAAGCAGCCAATCTCGAGGATCGAGCAGGGGTGCCGCGCAAGTTCTTCAGGTGACGCCAGAAACTCGTGATGTTGGAGGAAAACCAGTCGGCGGTGAAGGTGTAGCCGACGGCATCTTGGCGGGGTGGAGGCGCGTCGGACGGCGAGGGTGGGGGAGTGGCGCCCCGCGGGGGGCGCGGGAGTTCGAAAATGGCTGGCGGGGCGGCGGCCTGGAGAAAATGTTCGTCAATGATTTGGTGGAGGTGGCGGAGGAGTGATTCGCGATCGAGGGCGGGTTGCGCGGATGTGCGGGGTGAGTGAGATTCGCAAAGGTCGAGCAGTGTCTGCACGTGAGTTTGCGCGGCGCCGGTGGCGAAGCTGAGGGCCTGGCGCAGGAAGATGGCGGCATCGTTGCGTTTTCCTGTGCTGAAAAGCAGGACGCCGAGGTTCGCGGCTGCATCCGAATGCGTGGGATTGAGCAGGAGGGCGCGACGCAGCGCGCGTTCGGCGACGCTCAGCTGGACTACTGCCCAGTCGTTCCAGAGGTCAGGGGATTCACCCTGCAAGAGCGCAGCGGAAAGCATGGAGGAAGCCTCGACGACCTGGCCGTCGAGAAAAAGGCGTGTGGCGTCGGCAAGCTGGGTGCGGGACGGCGATTCGGGGGCGGAGATGGCGATGTCGGTGGGCACAGGAGGAAGCTCCCGGACTTGTAGGCACGCCTGCGGCCAAGCATTGCACCGGAAAATTAGAATTCGCACAGAGCGCTCGCATGGGCGCGGCGTTGGCCGCGTCCCACCGGCGCGCACTCGATGTGCTCGACTGCACGACGGTCACTTCCCACAAGCGGTCACCGCGCTTGGATTCTGCGCACTCAGCGACGCATAACACGCTGTGAAAGCGGTACTTGCAGCGCCGACTCCCTGGCAGCGAACTTGCGGAATCTTCCCGAAGAGGAGGTGTGCCGATGAACACCGACTGGACTGGCTTGCGCGGAAAAATGAGGGCCACGTGTTTGGTGGGAGTTTCCGTCTAATTGCTGGGTGCGGGAGTCGCGAGCACTAGCGCGTACACCCCGAACGGCAACCGTGATGTGAGTTATAGCTTGGTGACCGCTGGCGACACTCGAGTCGTGGCAGCGGGCGCTCCTTCAGCTGCGCCGGAACTCACCAAGGATGAAACCTTCACCAATCAGACCGACGTTCGCGAGTATCTTTTCACCCTGGATGACGCCACGCGAATGGTGCACCTGAACATCGCGGCGGAAGTGAAACACGGCCGGGTTCGCTGGGAACTGATCGATCCGACGGGAGCCACGCGCACAGAAATCAGGACCACCGAGCGGGCCAGCATGGATACGACGAATATTCTGGCAATCAAGGGCGAGTGGCGCTTGCGCATGACGCTCGAAGATGCGACGGGAAGTTACCACGTACATTGGGTTCGGTAGAGCAGGATTGCGAATCGGATTCCTAACGCTGGGTGTGCGGAGGTACTGCGATGGAAAGTGTGTGGCGGAATTTGCGGCATGCGGTCCGGCTATTGGCGAAGAGTCCGGGATTCACCGCCGTCGCGGTGCTGACGCTGGCGCTGGGAATCGGGGCGAACTCGGCGATTTTTTCGGTCGTTTACACGGCGCTGCTGCGGCCGCTGCCTTACTACCAGCCGGAGCGCCTGGTGACGATGGGCGAAGGGCGCACGCAGACCCGGGAGACCGAGGCGGTGAACCGAAATAGCTCTTACCCGGATTTCGTGGATTGGCAGAAGACGGCGAAGAGCTTCGAATCCTTGACGGCTTTCAGCTTCGACACGTTTACTTTGGCGGGGAACGGGGAGCCCAAGGCGGTCTTTGCGACGCAGGTGATGCCGAACTTTTTTTCCACGCTGGGCGTGAAGCCAGCTCTGGGGCGCGCGTTTGTGGATGGCGAGAATGTGGGCGACGGGCCGCACGTGGTGATGCTGACCTACGGCTACTGGCGCAGCGATTTCGGGGGCGATCCGAAGGCGATTGGCCGCACCGTCACGCTGGACAACAAACCGGCGACGATCGTGGGAGTGCTGCCGCGCGATTTTCAATTTGCGCCGTCGAACGGTTTTCCTCTGTGGGTGCCGATGCACCCATCGCAAGACCTCTTGACGCGCAGAAATCTTCGCTGGCTGAACGTGTTTGCGCGGCTGGCGCCGGGAGTGAGCGCGGCGCAGGCGCACGCGGAAATGGACGGAATCACGGCGCAACTGGCGCGCGAATATCCCCAGCAGGACGGTTCCGTATTCGTGAACGTCGAGACGCTGCGGCACAGAATCGTGGGACAGGTGCAACCATTGCTGCTGGTAATTTTCGGCGCGGTGGGATTCGTATTGCTGATTGCGTGCGCGAACGTAGCGAACCTGATGATGACGCGCGCGGCGGCGCGGCGAAAGGAGTTTGCGATTCGCACGGCGTTGGGCGCGAGCCGGGGACAGCTGGTGGCGCAACTGCTGACGGAGAGCATTTTGCTGGCGGCCTTGGGCGCGGCTGTGGGATTCGCGGCGGCGGGGTGGGGCGTGAGCGCGCTGATCGCCGCCATTCCACAGCCGGTGCTGAGTTCGCTGCCGAATCTTCGTGAGGCGGGGACCGATCTGCCGGTGCTGGCTTTTCTGTGCGGCGTGACGTTGCTGACCGCGATTCTTTTTGGCCTGGCGCCGGCGCTGGCGATGCCACAGAGCAGAGTGAGCGACGCGTTGAAGGATGAATCGCGGGGCGGTACCAGCTCGGCGAATACGCGGTTGCGCAACGTGGTGGTGACGGCGGAGATCGCGGTGTCGCTGGTGCTGCTGGTGGGCGCGGGGCTGATGTTGCAGAGTCTGCGCGCGCTGCTGCACCAGGATCCGGGTTTTTCCATACGCAATTTGCTGGTTTTTTCGGTGAACCTGCCGGACAGCTCGTATCCGAGCGACAAGAATTATCCGGGAGATAGTCCGGCTGCCCGGTTGTTCGAGCATCAGTTCAGCGAAAAATTGCGCAATACGCCTGGCGTCCAAGACGTTGGAGTGACCAGCGCTTTGCCGATTGGCGGAAGCGGCGGCTCGATCCGGTTTCTGGTGCAGGGGCGTCCGACGGCGACAGGGCAGGAAGATGAGTGCGACATCATTACGGCTACGCCGGGATATTTTTCTACTTTGCATGTGCCGCTGATTTCGGGGCGATTTTTTTCCGCAACGGACACCTTGGAAGCCCCGTGGGTGATGATGGTGAATCAAGCGTTCGTGAAGCAGTTCTTCCCGAACGAGGAGGCGGTGGGGAAGCGCGTGCGATTTACGTTTGATGCCAGAGAGCCGTATCGCGAGATCGTGGGAGTGGTGGGAAATATTGCGCAGGACGATTTGGCGGGACCGCCTACGCCGATTATTTACGTCGCAAACGAGCAGGGGCCTTCGACGTATCTTACATATATGGTTCGCACCGCGGGAGATCCGGCGGCGTTTGTAGGCTCGGCGCAGGCGGCTTTGCACGAGCTGGATCCGCAGCTTCCTTTGGTCCAGGCGCAGACGATGGAGCATTTCACGGATCAGACGCCGGCGGTTTTTTTGCGGCGCTATCCGTCGTATGTGATTGGAAGTTTCGCGGGGTTGGCGCTGATTCTGGCGATGATTGGATTGTACGGGTTGATTTAGTTTACGGTGGCGCAGCGCACGCGGGAGATTGGGATTCGCATGGCGTTGGGCGCGCAGCCGCGGGATATTCTGGAGTTGGTGATGCGGCAGGGGATTGGGGCGGTGGTGATTGGCGTGGCGGTGGGCGTGGTGGCTGCTTTGGCTTTGACGCGATTGATGGCTAGTTTGCTTTTTGGGGTTAAGCCTACTGATCCTCTGACTTTTTTGAGCGTGGCGGTGATTTTAACTTGCGTGGCCTTGGCGGCTAGCTACATTCCGGCGCGGCGGGCGATGCGGACGGATCCGCTGGTGGCTTTGCGGCACGAATGACAAGCAACGTCAACGTCACAGAGGTCGCAGAGGGAAAAGTGAGGGCGTAGAGAGTGCGAGGTCGATCAGAGAGCTTTGCCGTCGCGGCACTCTTCTAGCCACTTCAGCCGCGCTGCCGTGAGTTGGTTGCGGTGATCGTCGATGAATTTCTGCACTACAACACGCCCTTCAGGATGGTGAAGGTGGTTGACGCCGTGAAACGCACTGGATTGGCAGCGTTCGTCGTCGAGAGAAAGAATGCGAATCAGAGTCTCCATTATGCAGTCAGCAACCTGGCGATCTTGGGTCGAAAGCAGTGCATAGTCTTCCTGCTTGTTCCGCTTATCAAAGTGTTGATCGCCCCAGAATGAGCCGGCCACATTATCCCACCACATCCAGAAGGCCTGGTTTGCGAATTCGACTTTGCATCCGGCGAGAAAATCGGCAAACGGGCCATACATCGCACGTATGCACGCGAGTCGAGGTTCGAGTGGCAATGAATCGTTCCACGTAACTTGAGTCAGGTTGAACAAGCCTCCCGACACGATCGCGTCGAGTCCGTGGTCGAGCGCTGATACCGACACTCCGTCCGAGGCGGTACGGATGTTGGAGAAGAGGCGCGTTAGGTGAGCGAGCAGAGCACCTGGATCACTGAAACGTGGAAAGCGAAACTCCAACGGGCGACCTTGGCCGTCAAAGTGCCAGAATTCGTCGGTCTCCGGGTGCGTAAAAAAGAAGAGTACGAAATCCTCGTAGGAGAGCGTCGAGACGTCGAGTTCGTGTGGAGGTTCCACGTTTCACCATCTACCGTCAAAACCGAATTAGAGCGTGGAGATTACGCGAGAACGCGGAGGGTGGGCGCGGGCTTTGCGATTTGCGCGCCGGCAGGCAAGGGCGTCTCGCGCTTTTGGTATTTTGTGGTGATGTAATCGTCTACTAGTTTTTGGAAGGCGGCGGAGAGTTCTTCGTAGGTGCCTTCGAGCGTGTTGAAGTGTTTTCCATCAATATAGACTGGGCAGCGGGGGGCTTCTCCTGTGCCTGGCAGGCTGATGCCGATGTTGGCGGCTTTGGATTCGCCGGGGCCGTTGACGATGCAGCCCATTACTGCCAGCTTCATTTCTTCTACACCTTCGTAGTGACGCTTCCATTCGGGCATTTTGTCGCGGATGTATCCTTGGATGCTTTCGGCTAACTCCTGGAAGGTAGTGCTGGTGGTGCGTCCGCAGCCGGGGCAGGCGGTGACGCTGGGGGCGAAGGTGCGCAGGCCGAGGGATTGCAGGAGTTCGCAGGCGGCGTAGACTTCGTCGCGGCGATCGCCGCCGGGGCGCGGGGTCAGCGAGACGCGGATGGTGTCGCCGATGCCTTCGTTGAGCAGGATGCCCATTGAGGCGGAGGACCAGACCAGGCCTTTGGCGCCCATGCCGGCTTCGGTTAGGCCGAGGTGCAGGGGTTGATCGGTCTTGGCAGCTAAGTCGCGATAAATTTCGATTAGATCGTGCGGGCGCGAAACTTTGCAGGAAATTATAATTTGATCTTTGCGCAGACCGCATTCGAGGGCTAGTTCGGTGGATTGCAGGGCGGAGAGGACCATACATTCGTTGATGATTTCTTCGGAGGTTTTGCCCAGGTCCTTGTCGGTGTTTTCCTGCATTTTGCGCATTACTAGTTCTTGATTGAGCGAGCCGCCATTTACGCCTATGCGGACGGGTTTATTGTGGTCGCGGGCTACTTTGCAGATGGTGGAGAATTGTTCGTCGCGGCGTTGGCCGGCGCCGACATTGCCGGGATTGATGCGGTATTTATCTAGCGCGGTGGCGCAGGCTGGATATTTGGTTAGCAGGACGTGGCCGTTGTAGTGGAAGTCGCCGATAACCGGGACGTCGCAGCCGTTATCGAGTAGGCGCTTTTTGATTTCGGGGACGGCGGCGGCCGCTTCGGGGATGTTTACGGTGATGCGGACTAATTCCGAGCCGGCTTGGGCTAGTTCGAGGCATTGTTGGGCGGTGGAGGCGATGTCTACCGTGTCGGTGTTGGTCATGGACTGGACTACCACCGGGGCGCCGCCGCCTACTTGAATCTTGCCTACTTTTACACCTACGGTTTTGTGACGCGTCTTTGTCATTGCAGTTCTATTGTAGCGAATCTGCGGGTTGAGTGGGTAGCGGCGTGACGGCGGAGTTTACGGTTGAAAGTTGAAGGCGATTCCACCGCAGAGACGCAGAGGACGCAGAGAAAACCTTCGCGCACGGGCTTGGTTGCGTACTGTTGCGAGCTAGAACTCCGGGCGGCGGCCGATGTTGCTGGGTTTGGCGTTGGCGCGCGACGGGGGCGGGGCGATGGTGGCCATTTTGCGGATCATGGCCAGGACTAGCTTTTTGTCGTCGTCGGAGAGCGTGGTGGAATATTTTTTGATGTCGGCGAGGAAGCGGATTTCTTCTTCGGAGAGCTCGCCCAGGACTTTGCGCGTTTCGCGGTCGCCGGGGGTGTCGCTGCCGGGGAAGAAGTCGGCTAGGGAGATTTCCATGGCTTCGGCGATTTTCGCTAGCGTCTCGAGCGAGGGGACCGTGTGGCCGTTCTCGACGCGGGAGAGGTAGCAGCGAAGCAGGCCGGTGCGGCGCTCGATGTCGCCCTGGGATAGGCCGCGGTCGGCCCGGTAAGACTTGATGACTTCTCCGATGTTAACCTTCGGCTTCTCTTTGGGCATGGGTATCGTTCCTCTAACTGGGGCGTATCTTACGAGTTAACCCCAAAGGGGCGCAAGAGTTTTTTCGCCGAATTGTTCCTGACAGGAACATTTTTCAATCGGCGCGATGGAAAGGTGCCGGCATCAGCTGGCGGATTGCGGCACGGGAGCGTGGTGTACAGGCGGCGCGCAGCGCTTTCCGGCGCGTTTGTTTTCGTAGAGCGCGGCATCCGCGCGCTGCAAAAATTCCTGGGCGGTTTCGCCGGCTTTGTAATCGGTCCAGCCGCGGGAGAAGTGCAGGCGGATTTTGTCGCCGGCGAAATCGAATTCGAGACCTTCGAGACGGCCGAGAACGTGGCGGACTTCATCGGAGCGGCACTCGGGAAGGATGGCCATGAATTCGTCGCCCCCGAGGCGGACTGCGAGGTCAGAACCGCGAATGGCGCGTTGCAAGCGATCGGCAAAACCTTTCAGCAGAGTGTCACCGGCGGCGTGGCCGTGATTGTCATTGATCTGTTTCAGGCCGTCCACATCCACGAGGAGAACGGTGAGGGGGCGACTGTGGCGTTGCGCGCGGCTGATTTCTTGTGCGAGGCGTTGTTCGCCGGAGCGGCGGTTGTAAAGTCCCGTGAGTTGATCGAGAGCTGCAAGTTTGTAGACTTCGGAGGCGAGCGATTCGACTTTCGCTAACGATTGAATCTGGTCGGCGACCTGGTGATGCAAACGCATGATTTGAGTTTGCTGATAGACGAGGTAGACGCTGAAGACCAAGACGAGGCCGACGAGCGCGCGGACAGCTTGGTTCAAGAAAAAAGAGTAGGTGCCCTGGTCGTGATCGAGCATGGCGGGGAAGGCAAAAGATGCCACGCCGAGCGTCAGGAGCAGAACCACGGCGACCGTTGTGGACCACAGCCACCACTGGCGACGGTCGAGATGCTGGAGACGTTCGCGAATTTGCTCCGGCTCGATGTTCGGGCCAGAAAGATGCGCGGTCTCGGGATTCGGAATCGTTTTGGTCATAGGATTTCTAGAGCCGTGCCTTTTCGAAGGATGCCAGAGCGACTGCCGGCACTCTATACGTAAGTTTCGCAGGGTTTCCATCTGAGTAACGGCATTTTGACGTATTCCACTTATCACCTTAGGACACATCCGGCCGCTGCCAGTTAGGTCCCGCCCGCGCAACGCCAATCGCTCGTTGATCTTGCAAGCTGCCCCTCCAGACGGTGTTCCGCCACGTATTTGGCCCGCCGCACTTTCCTGCTTGGAATCCTGAGCAATTCGTTCCGTCGGTCTCCGGATTTTCGCCTCCTCTTTACCTTCGCGTAGCGCCTGCGGGCGCCCAAGAACCCAAAAATCCAGGAGACCAAAATGAATCGAAAGATGATCGTGTGGTTGTTTCTCGTTGTAAACGCGATGGTTGCGTTGAGCCTCGCGCAGAATCGGTCTCAGCGGTCCCGACTGACCTCCAGCACTGTTGTCGACGGCACGCAGCCAGCGGTGCCTCCCCCGGGCGTGGCGGTCTTAATCGCCGATGGGACGCAGCCGGCAGTGCCACCGCCGGGGCGAAGTAACGTAACCGTTTTGCGTGACGGCACGCAGCCGGCGGTGCCTCCCCCGGGCGTAGCGGTATTAATCGCCGATGGGACGCAGCCGGCAGTGCCACCGCCGGGGCGATTGCCGGAGATGGCAGCGGCGCGCGCGGCCCTATAGCCGGTATCGCAACGATCGAAAAACGGTGCTAGATTAGCAGCACTTGCAGCCGATGGGACGCTGCCTCCGGGGCACTGAAACGGCCGGGACTGCTCGCGTAGGAAACGAAGAAGCGGGCTGCCCGTAGGAAGCTTGGTGCAGAGAATCGTTGGCGCGAGAGGGGGGAGTTCGCGTGAAGTCTCCCCCCTTTTTCGTGGTACCATCCACGGCAGTTAACGAAATGCTAAATTTACTTCTATGGCGTGCCGGCCTGGTGGTCGAAGTCTTGCTATTGATTCGTGCGGTGCGCAGCAGGATGGTGACGAAGTTTCCATATTTCTACGCCTACATATTTTGCGTGTGTAGCGTGTCATTGGTGCTGTATATCGGCTACGCGCTATCGCACGGATTCTATAACCGTTGGTACTGGCCGACGCAATTCGCGACGCTGGTGGCGGGTTGTGGAATAGTCCTGGAGGTAGTGCGGCACGCGTTCGAATACTATCCGGGCGCCGAGCGCCTGGCGCGGATAGCGTGCCTGGGCGTATTCGGCGCAACTTTCTGCTACGTGGGATTGAAAGTCGCGACGAAGGCGGAACTGACGCCGTTGGCGGTGACCGTGGAACTGGAGCGCGATCTTCGGGTTATAGAGGCGCTGCTACTCGTCGCGATTTTGACAATCGTGTTCTACTATGGCATCGCGCTCGGCAGAAATCTGGTGGGTTTAATCATCGGCTTCGGGGCATACGTGGGGGTCAGCTTGGTGACTTTAGCGATCCGCGCGTTCCTGGGGTTCCGCTTCAACGCCGTTTGGATCGGGTTGCAAAGCGGCACCTACCTGCTTTCCCTAATGGTGTGGGCGGCCGCGCTCTGGTCTTATAGTCCGCAGCCGGTGCCGGTGGATCGTACGCGTCTGGATGGCGATTACGAAGCGCTGGCGGGCGCGACGCGAGAGATTCTCAGTTCCTTGCGATCCTACTTTAAACGGACGGCTCGCTCGTGACGGCTCTGATCATCTACTTGCTGATCGGCGCGGGACTTTTTGTCTTTTTGTTCGCGCTGGCGCGGCGGAAGGGCGCTCCGGTGGAGGGCTGCGGGCAGGAATTTGTGGAGGCGCGGCACGCCTTGCGGACGCTGCGATCGGGCCTGCTGCCGGCGGAGCTGCTCGAAAGGATTTTTGGGCGCGGTGATCTGGAATACGTGACGGCGGAGACCGCGCCGGAAATCCAAATGCTGTTCCTCGCAGAACGAAAAAGGATTTCGCTACTGTGGGCCGGCCGCTTGCGGCTGGAGATTCGCAAACTTATGCACTTCCACCTCGGGTATTCGCGGTTTCAAGCCAAGATGAGTCTGAATACGGAATTGCGGCTTGCGTTCGACTTTTTGGTGCTGGTGCTGGCATGCCGCGCGCTGCAACTCGTTTTGTTGGCCCGGGGCCCATACGGAGCTCCGGCCATTGTAGGAGTCGCGGCAGGAGCGGCGGCGCGCGTGTGCAGAACTTCGGAAAAATCACTGGCCTTCCTGAACCCACTGGCGATGGAAAATCTTCCGAGCGACAGCGCGAGCGGGGGAACCGCGATTTAGCGATGAATATTCCGGCCAAAGCCAAAGATGTACAGGCGGCGATTCAAGATTTGCGGCGTCGCACGCTGGCGCAGATGCCGGTGGCGCTGGAACGGCTGATCTATCTATCGTCCACGCGCGACTACAACACGGGTTTTTACCATCACGATGGCCTGGCGCTGCGGTTTTCGGAGGAAGCGGCGTGTGAGGCGCTGGCGGATTGCCACCGCGAGGCGTTTCGCGAACTGATTGCGGCTTCGCTGCAGGAGTTAGTTCATCAGTTGAAGCGCTACGCGGAGCGATCGCATGCGTCCATGAGCGATTTCATCGCGGCGTGGAGAGATTTAGAGCCCTATCGCGTGGCGATTCCAGCGGGGACCGACTCGCTGGCAAGCGAGCTTCTCTTTTCCAACCTCAAAATTGCGCTGGCTATTTTGGAGACGCGGCTGATGACGCCGTGGCCGGCGAAACCAAGCGCATCGCCACGCCCGTCACTTGTCCGATGATTTCAGCTTCGTCGGGGTAGACGAATTGGCGGATCGCGGCACCCGAGAGCGGGTGGGGAATCAGGGTCAACTGCGATGCGGTTAGCTCGACCCACGAACAGGCATAGCTATCGCGCAGTTCGACGAAGTAGATCGGGCGATCGAATTCGGTGCGCCATTGCCTGCAGTGCACCCGGTTCACACGGCCATCAATCTGCACCAGAGAGCCCGGGCGCAGCAACGGGGACATGAAGAAGTCGTCGGTGCCAATGTAGCCGTACTGGCAGTGGCGTACGTCCAGCATCTGCAGCAAAGACAGCGGCACCTCCCCCCACATTTCCACCATTCGCGAAATCAGGTTGGTTTTCTCGAGCGTGAAGCCGCGATCGAAGCGGACCGGGAAGGTTACCGGCTTATCGGCGTCGGGTGATTCCATCGCGGCCAAATGAGTGTTTTGGAGCGGGGTGGAAAGCTGATAGCGGATGGTGTCGGCTAGCGAGATGCCAAAGAGGGTAAGCAGCTGGGTGAACTTAATGCGATAGATCACGCTGAGACTGAACAACTTGTAGATGCTGGGAACGGAGTTCTTGTTTTCGAGCTGGGTGAGCCAGGCGTTCGAGATGCAAAACTCTTCGTTCTCGGATTCGAGCGCGATCTTTCTGCTGAGTTCTTCAACCTCTCGGGTGGTGACGCCGAGCCGGTTGCGGATCTCGCGAAGCTGATCTCCCGGCCGAAAAGCTGACTGCATGATCGCGCCCTGCTTCCTTACGTGCAAATCTGCAGAGGGACGAAAACTGTCCACCCGCTTAATCAATTGGTTATTTTAGATTACAGCAGTCCCCGAGAAATGCACACCCGGAGCCCAGGATTGGAGTCTTCGGGGATAGAAAATACAGGCGAAATCGAGAAAATGCAAAAGTTTGCTTTCAATCGGAAGCAATATGACTGAATGAAACAAATTTCTGCAGTTTGTACAACGGCCACAGGGATGCTTACGGTCGGTTAGATTTCGAAAGACCAGCGGTGCATTGCACGGGTTTGGCCGCGGTACGGGAGCACAAGCGCCTGTGTAGAGCAGCACTTTTATCGCGATTGCCCCATGCGCAGAAATACGGAAGGAGTCGGTAGGGCTACGCAGTTACTTGTTAGTACCGGCCCGAAATGCGAACGGGTTTGGGTCCGGGTCCCCAAAATGAAACTGCGGACGAAGATGCGGGGATGGTTCACTATTTCGCGTCAGGCGCCTGCGGAAACCTAGCGACGTTGTGGCGATTGTGCGAATCTGAACACGCCTGCAGCCCGGTCTGGAGCGAAAGCGATGGGTGGATCTTTCGGCACACCTTTAAGTCCCGGGGGGACTTTTCGGGAGCACCGCGAAGTGCCGCGGTACACCCTGATTGCGAGCATCGAAATGCGCGAACCGCTGACGGACACGCGCATCGCGGGGCGGATTTCTGAAATCAGCCGGAAGGGTTGTTATGTGGACGTGCTGATTACTTTGCCGCGGGGCACTGAGCTGAATGTGCGCATCTCGCGCGATCAGGGGACGTTCGAATCGAAAGCTAAAATTGTGTATGTGCATGAAGGGATGGGGATGGGGGTCGCGTTTCTGGACATCGCGTCCGAACAATTGAAGATCCTGGATTCCTGGCTCGCAGAGATTTCCTCGTAGCGTAGCAGGTCAACTGAGTTGTCGAAGATGCGGCGAAAGTGCGTTCGGGCGCCGATTTTAGAATCTTGCGGGGCATGCGGTAAGATACGTGTAAGCAGATTTAATGGGAGGCGCTCGGTGGGTTTTAGCGCGAGTACACGGCAGTTGGGAAACGTTACCGTAGTGGATGTGCGCGGCCGGTTTACGTTGATCGAAGGGCAGGCTGTGCATGAATTGCTGATGGACCTTTTTGAGGACGGCCGCAAGCGGGTTTTATTAAACTTTCGGGACGTTTCGTATTTGGATAGCTCGGGGATCGGTCAATTGATTCGGGGATTGTATTCGGCGCGAAAAAATAATGCCGAGCTGCACGCTGTGGATTTGAGCCCGCGCGCGCGGGAGATTTTGCACATGACCAACCTGCACACGGTCTTCACGGATTTTCCCGACGAACAGACGGCGCTGCGCACGATTGCTGCGCAGTAGGTGTGAGGTAGAGCGAAAAAGCAGATCGCTCGCTGCGCTCGGGATGACATCCACTCGCCCTTCTCCTGAAGCTGTAAAGTCGCTTTAATTTTGCCTATTTGGGACGTAGACAAAGCCAGGGCCTACGAAAGTTTTCGTGTTTTCGCATGCAGCCTCTTACAGCCGCGTTGCGCCACTACTTTTGAATCACCCCGCAGGCGATTCTGGCGCCGGAATTTCCGCTGGGGTCGGTCTTGTAGTCGTCCATGTTGGCGTGGATCACGATCGAAGTGCCGCCGGGTTGGAATAGCGACGTGGGGCCTTCGCCTAGCGTGACGTTGGTATCGAGCATCGAAGCGGTGGCGTGGCCGTCGGCATTCACTTCGATATTGGGCAAGTCGCCGTTGTGCGGACCTTGCGGATTATCTTTGCCGTGTTTTTTGCCGGCGGGATTGAAGTGCGGTCCTGCGCTTTTGAAGTCCGGTCCTTCGCATTTGCCCACCGCGTGGATGTGAATTCCGTGGACTCCTGGAGGTAGCTCCGCAACGTCAATATCAATGCGCACGCCGCCCTCGGAGGGCGCGAACGCCGCTGTGCCGATTTTTTGGCCGGAGGCGTTGACGATGTCGGCATGCGCGGATTGCGCGAGCTGGGAGCGTTTCTGCTGCTCGGATGCTTTGGAGTCAACCGGGGCGCTGGATTGCGCTTTGGCGGGTTGCGCGGCAGCGCATGCGAAAAACACGAGTGCAGCGGAGAAAACGGCGAGAGGTTTCATGGATTACCTCGCATCGGACTGGGCGCTGGGCGCCAATCATAGTTATAGATGTAGGGCGCATGGAAAAGCAACCGTGAAACGGTTGCGCGGCACTGCTGGCGCCGCGCGTGGGTCGCGCCGACTTAGTGTGCAGCCGTGGCGACTGGTTGAATCGGACGCAGGTAGCCGGCGGGCATGTCGGCTAGATGCGTGGACTTGCGGGCGGAGCAGGATGCTGCGTTTGGCGAATGGTCAACTATGGCGCGGAAGCCGGTGGTTTCTTTGATGCGGGTGCGGATGCCGTCAATTGTGGCGGGGATTGGTTGGTGCGGTTTATTTTTTAGGACGAAGATGCCGATCGCGGGTTCGCCGGGGCTGTCGAAGCTCGCGCCGACGCCTACTCCCTGGACGGCGGGGTCGCTCATTAGTTCGGCTGCGTGCTTTTCTTTGACTCGGCGTGCGTTTTCGATCGCGCTTGCTGGAATTGCGGTGGGTTGGGCGGCGGCTGATTCCGCCGCAAGCTGCGCGGCTTGTTGCTGGCTCAACGCGCCTTGCGCGGCGGGATAGCCGGTTTCGATGATTCTGGTGCGCACGCCGTCAATTTCGGGCGGGATGCCGGCGTGTGAAGTTCCGGGCGCGGCGAAGACGAGGATGGCCGGCTCTTTCGGGGAATCGAGGCTCATTCCTGGGCTGTAGGCCGTCACGCCCTGGGTATTTAAAATTTGGGCTGCGTTGCGCGTTAGCGCGGCGTTGGCATTTTGCAGAGCGCTGCCGGTGGCTTTCGCGGACTGTGGGGTTACGGTGACGGAGCTTAGTCCGGGCAAGCCGCAGCCCGGGACTGCGTGCGGTGTGGCGGTCCCGACAAAAGTAAATGTGGCGCCGGCGTTGGTGGCTTTCAGGGCGGCCAGCACATCGGCAACTGGGCTTCCGATCGAACTATTCGCGTCGCCTGCAAACATCAGCGCGACGGGCTGCGCGGTTGCGGCGTCCACGGCTAGCGAGCCCGAGTCTCCATTGGCGATGAAGCTCTGTCCGTTGGTCATATTCTCGACTTCAATCAAATCGCTGTAAGTCACAGTGAAATTCGTAGTCGTACATCCTTTGGTGTATATCACCCCCTGCATAGAGAGATCGACCATCTCAACGGCAGAGCAGGTTAGGCCAGTCGTGCGTCCACTTTTGGCGAGTAATTGCCCGACGGTGCCGGCCATGCCGGAACCGGACACGGGGGGCGCGGGTTGTGGAACTTGGACGCCGTTGACGGTGCTGAGCGCGCCTAATTCCAGAATGTTGTCGGTGAGATCTACCTGGCCGCTGGTTACGAGCCCCGTCGTGACGTCCACGGGCGTCGCGGGGATTGGCTGCGTTTCCAGGCTGATGATGTCGGCGACGGTGGCGACGTTGATGGTGCCGGCCGTCTCGCAATTGGTTTCAATGATGCCGGGCTGGGTGACTTCCTGGCCGACCGAGGCGCCGTCGCTGAGGCCAAGGACGTGATTATTGGAGAGGATGTACGTTTTTCCGCCGCCGCTGACGAGCGAGCCGAGCGTGCCGCCCGTGCAGGTGCCGGAGTTGGAGCAGAAGGCGTTGGCATTGCCGCCCGAAGATCCCAACTGCACGGGAACTGCAAGCGCCTGTTGGTTGAGGGAGTTGACATTGAACTGGACCGAGTCACCTGCGCTGGATTGCGCTTGCGAAATTGCGGTGACGGTGACAACCGCCGGGTCGGTGCTATTGGCCGTGGCGATGGTGGGCACGGTGTTCGGCGCGACGTACGTGCTACTGGCGGAAATCGTGCCGCAAGCGGTTACTGTGGTGGCCGTGGCGGTGCAGCTCAGGCTCCAGGTGACGGCCTGATTCGTCGTGCCGGTGACCGTTGCGCTGAACTGCACGGTCTGAAACGTTTCCACGCTATTTGCGTTCGCCGAAATCGTGACTGTAACAGGAGTGGAGCTTCCGCCGCCGCCGCATCCCGCGAATGACAGCGCTGCGACGATTAGGACGGCCACCAAACTTTTTCGTGTGCTCATAAGCTCTCCGGGATTGAGCAAACTGCAAGATTTATGGCCCAAAGTTTTTGCCGCGATGGCGCGGGGCATGAAATATGTTGTGCGTCCACATCCAAGAATACGGTGCCTGGATTCTAGCCCGTTCAGAAGCGATTAAGTGTTAAAAGGTTTTTACCTGGCCTGTCAGTCCCCTAAGCAGATGCAGCAGTGGGGAAGCGGGTTTCCTGTGCGGATTGTAACTTTTTGTGCTGGGGTGGGCCGGCCGGGGAAACTAGGCGAAGGTTGGAAGCCCGACGCTTCCAGCCACTGCGGCGCAAGCAAGAAGCGCCAAGCGGTCTCCAAAATTACACGGGAATGCGATGGTTTCAAGGCCGGTCGAAGCGCGTTTTCGAGCTGGCAACTTTCTCAAAACGCGTGGGTTGCCGAATGCTGCTGATGCTGGCAATTCGCTTGCGTCACTTGAGTGTAGCCGCATTGCGAACGCATCCGCAGTTGGCGTGGCAGAGAAAGAATTACAAAATTCGAGAAGCGAGGGTCCTGAAAATGAACTCAGACCAACTGGAAGGGAAATGGAAACAGGTGAAAGGCGAAGTGCGGGAGAAGTGGGGACAACTGACCGATGATGACATTCACGTGATCGCCGGAAGGCGGAATCAATTGATCGGCAGGATCCAGGAGCGCTACGGAATTGCGAAGGAAACTGCGACGCGGGAGGTGGATACGTTTTTGAAAAAGCTTAATGCAGAGACCGCGCGAGATATGGAGTTCGATGAACGGGTGGAGCGCGCCAAGACACGGGGGGCGGGGCAGCCGTAGTCGAGGGAATTTGTTCCGAGCGCATCCATAGCTTGCGGAAAAACGATCAAATCGTCATTCCGAGAACGCAGTTGGCGCGAGGAATCTCCTGCGGGAGTCGGATCAAAGGGGAAAGCAGATCCCTCGCTGCGCTCCCTTCCTGCGTCAAGGCAAGCGGGATGACATCGCGCGCTCTTGCGTGCGGTCTTGTTGTGGTTCAATTTTAAGAGTTGAGCGCCGGGCCACTTCAGCACTGCCACGCGACCGACGTTTACTGCTCGTCCAAATATTCTTCGGGGACGTCGTTTTCTGGAACTTCCCGCGTTCTAACTTCACCCTGATCGGCGTCGGGCGCGTTTTCGACGCCGCTGACGATTCCTGCTTCGTAGTCCTGACCTTCTTCCGCCAGTTCTTCGACGCTTTCGGAATCCGCCACTTCGCGGCCGGACAATCCCTGGACGTCACCGGACTGTCCGCCGGAGTCGGGGCCTAGGCCGCGGCTGTTGCGCGCGGAGATGGGGTTGGAGATTTCGTCGGCTGGGCGGCGGCGGGTGGCTTTTTTGCGGCGAGCGGGCTTCTTTTTTGCCGGGGGTTTCTTTTTGGTTTTGAGCGCGAGTTTCTTTTTGGGAGCGGATTTTTTGGCGGACTTCTTTTTGATCTTGCGAGCTGTTTTTTTCTTGGCCATGGCGGAAGTCTATCATCCGCGCCTAGCGTGGACAACTCGCGCCGGGGCACGATCGAGGGTGAGTTACCGACATGCCTCTCACGGAAGCTCTAACGGCCACGCTGCGAACCTCGTCAGAATCCTGCGACGGCGAGGGGCCTGCGAGCATCTCAGTTTTTATTAGCTTTCCGTCACAATCTGACGCCCGTATTGTGCCGTGTGGGCGGCGCACAAAGACTTTCGGGGTATAGTGATTCATGCTTAACCGGCAGCGGGATTCTGGACTGGAACGAATCGGGAATCGGATGGAACAGTCGGCGAAGAAGGGTCCCGAGGCCAAAGGCAGCAACGACGCTAAAGCCGCTAAGGCGAAATTCGATTGGAAGCTTTTGCCGGACGTTCTGGCGCTGATCAGGCCGCGACGGACGATTATTGCGGTTGGGTTTGGTTTGATGGTGATCAACCGGTTGTCCGGATTGATCCTTCCGGCTTCCACGAAATACCTGCTCGACGACGTAATCCTCAAGAAGCAAACACACCTTTTGCCGATCATTGTGACTGCTGTAGTGTCGGCAACGATTATTCAGGGGCTTACTTCTTATTCGTTGACGCAACTGCTCTCGAAATCTTCCTGGCGCATGATTTCGGAATTGCGCGAAAAGGTGCAGGCGCATATCGGGCGGTTGCCGGTGGCGTTTTACGACGCGAACAAAACCGGCGTGCTGATTTCGCGGATCATGAGCGATGTGGAAGGCGTGCGCAACCTGCTGGGTACCGGATTAATTGATTTTGCTGGCGCGATCATGACGGCTTTTTTTGCCTTGGCGTATTTGTTGAAGACTAGCGTGAGCATGACGGCGGTCGCGTTTACTGTGCTGGTGATTTTTGGGCTGGGGTTGAATCGGGCGTTCAAGACGATTCGGCCGAAATTCCGGGCGCGGCCGAAGATCAATGCGGAAGTTACTGGCCGTTTGACCGAATCCATCGGCGGGGTGCGCGTGGTGAAGGGTTACCACGCGGAAAAGCGCGAGGAAGAAGTATTTTCGGCGGGGGTGCAGCGGCTTTTGCAAAACGTGCTGGAGACTCTTACGGCTACTTCGTTGATGAGCCTTTCAGCGACTAGCTTGATGGGCTTGGTTAGCGCGGCGATCATGTTCATGGGGGCGCGCAATATTTTGGCGGGGACGATGACTCCGGGCGCTTTCTTTTCTTACACTTTCTTTTTGGGATTATTGATTGCTCCGGTGTTTCAGATTGTCAGTATCGGGCCGCAGATTACCGAGGCATTGGCGGGCTTGGAGCGCACGCGCGAGGTGTTGAACGAAAACCCTGAAGATGAAGCGCCGGATCGCAAGGAGATACTTGAGCGCATTCGCGGCGAGGTCCGCTTTGAAAACGTAAGTTTTTCCTACGACACGGGCAAGGAAGTTCTGCACGAGATCGGTTTTGAGTCGCAGCCCGGGACCGTGACGGCGCTGGTGGGGCCTTCGGGCGCGGGGAAATCCACCGTGATCGGATTGATTGCGGCGTTTTATGTGCCGACGAGCGGGCGCGTGCTCGTGGACGGCGTGGATTTGGCGAAAGTGCGGCTGGATTCTTACCGCACGCAGCTGGGAGTCGTGTTGCAGGAGACTTTTCTTTTTGATGGGACGATCCGCGAAAATGTGGCTTTTTCACGGCCGAACGCCAGGGAAGAGGAAATTCTGGCGGCGTGCAGGATCGCGCGCGTGGATGAGTTTGCGGAGTCGTTCGAGAATAAGTACGAGACCGTGGTGGGCGAGCGCGGGGTGAAGCTTTCGGGAGGCCAGCGGCAGCGCGTTTCGATTGCGCGGGCGATATTGGCTGATCCGCGGATTTTGATTCTGGATGAGGCGACTTCGAGCCTGGATTCGGAGTCGGAGGCTTTCATACAGGAAGGACTGCGGTACTTGATGCGCGGGCGGACTACGTTTGTAATCGCGCACCGTTTATCCACGGTGCGGCGTGCCGATCAGATTCTTGTGCTCGAGGCGGGCAAGATCGTCGAGCGTGGGACGCATGCTTCGCTTTACGCCGCGGGCGGGCGGTACTTCGATCTCTATACCAAACAGCACGGGCTGGAATCGAATTTGTTTCTTGCACCGGGTGAGGGGAATGGCGAGCCGGCCGAGGTTGCGGATAGGAACGGCACTTCACCGAGCGGCGCTGCGCAGGATTCCGCCGCGCTGCCGGAAGCGATTCGCTTGATTCGGGGCGGCGGCGGAAGCTAGAAGCAAAGAGGCAGAGAAGCAGAGAAGGATCAGCGTGCGCCTGGACTTATCGCCCGCCCCACCGAACTTACTTAGCGCGCCGGTTATTCGAGCCACTGCGGGTTTTGGATTGTTCCATCGAAATTGTGGGCGGTCTTGTAGAGTTCGTGCTCGCCATTCTGTGCGGCTTGTTCCGTTTTCGCCAGCAGCGCGGCTACTTGTTGTTCACTCAGCGGTTGGAAGGTCCTCGCGACCTGCAGCGCCTGCTGCAGGATTGGGAGCGAGTCGCAGCCGGTGATTACCACGCTGGTCGGCAAGTTCAACGCGTATTGCAGACACTCCACCGGGGTCACTGTGTTGGTTCGCAAGATCAAGCCGTCTCCCATGGGCTTCATGCCCAGGACGCCGATATTGTGCGCGACGAGGACGGGCACGACCCGTTTTTGAAAGCTGTCGTAGTGCGCGTCGAAGAGGTTCAGCGGCATCTGAGTGGTGTTGAAGGTGAAATTGTGGGCGAAGGCTGTCTGCAGCATTTTCAGATGGATCTCGGGGCTTTTGTGGCCGGTGAATCCGATGTAGCGGATCTTTCCGGCTTTTTTCGCGGCGAGGGCCGCTTGCATTCCGCCATTCGCGGCAAAAATTGCTTCGGGGTCCGTGGGGCGAATTACTTCATGGAACTGCAGGAGATCGACGTGATCGGTCTGCAGGCGGCGCAGGGATTCGTCAATTTGTTTTGCGGCGCCGTCTTTCGTGTGACTGTCAATTTTGGTCATCAGGAAGGCTTTTTGGCGGTAGCCGTCTTTTAGCGCTTTGCCCATGCGAATTTCGCTTTCGCCGCCGTTGTAGTCCCAGCAGTTGTCGAGGAAATTGATGCCTTGATCGAGCGCGGTGCGAATGATGCGGATGCTGGCCTGCTCGTCGGATTGCATGCCGAGGTGATATCCGCCGATGCCGATGCAGGAGACTTTTTCGCCGGTGTTGCCGAGAGTGCGGTACGGGACGCCGTGCTTTTCGCCGGCCGCATTCGCGGCGGTGTGAGCGCTGGCGGGTTTGTGCGTCGGCAAGCTGCCGACGATTGCGGAGCCGACGGTAGCTTCCAGAAAACGACGGCGGGTCAGACTGGCCCGCGGTTTGCTACCGCGATCCACTGGCTTTTTGGATTTCTTCATGAGTGCCTCCGTTACGGATGAAGCGATCAGCGTTGCTTATGATTTTGGTATGAGGTTGTGTTGCGCGGGTTACATGTTGCGCAGCTGTGATTTTCGTGGAAAAGGGAACCGGGTGCGGAGAAAACAGAGTTTCGAGACATGGGACTGAACGTGCGAAATAAATTGGTGCTCGAGGAGGGAATTGAACCCACACGGCCTTGCGGCCACCGGATTTTGAGTCCGCCGCGTTGCCGCCGCATCCCTCTTGTTTTCAAGTGCTCCGATAGACCGATAGTACCATTGTGGTATCAACTGTGACAAACCACGATGTAACTGCCGTCTAGGAGTCTCGCCCGTGAATTCAACCAACGTGCTCGCCATGCCGAAGCCGAAAAAGGCCCGCAAGAAAGCTGCGCGGGTTCGCGGCCAAGGATCGCTGTTCTTGCGGGGCGCTACCTATTGGATGGAATTGAATTGGAAAGGCAATCGAACCCGCAAGTCCCTCGAAACGGCGGACAGGGAAACGGCCCTGATAAAGCTGGATACGGAAGTTGCCGCGATTCGTCGGGGCGAGTTGCCAAAGACTTTTGACCCCATCACCTGCCAGACGATGTTCGATGCGTGGATGCTGAAAGTTGAGACGGAGTGCAAACCGCGAACCATCGAAGATTATCGCAGCCGATGGGACGGGCATCTGAAAGCTCATTTCGGTGCGTTGCTCGCTACTCAAGTCACAACCGACCGCATCACCGAATATCTCAACCGCCGCAGGAAACAAGGTGCGGGCATTTGCACCCGCAATCGGGAAAACCGCGTTCTACAGATGGTGTTCGGCCACAATAGCGAAAAGATTCCCGCCGACAGAATGCCCCGCTTTCCCAAACTGCAATCAGAGCGCGCGCTGATTCGTAAGGGGCGACTATCTGACGCGGACTATGCGACTCTGCGCAAACGTTTGGATGACCCCAAGCTGTTTTGGTTGACAGCCTTTCTGACTCTCACATTCAAGTACGGTTTCCGCAAATCGGAATTGCTCAAGGCGAAGTGTTCCTACTTCGACGCCAAAGCGGCCACGTTCACCTTGCCCGCGTTCACCACCAAGACGAAGGAATCGCGCGTTGTGGACATCGTACCGGACGGGGAAATATTCAAGATGCTTTCCACGCTGACAGCAGGCAGAGACGCCAATGCGGCCTTGCTGACGCGCAACGGCAGACCTGTTCGGGATTTTCGTGGCGAATGGGCCAAGCAAACGGCTGGAATGCGCGGCGGATCGGGCAAGGATGGTGCTGTCACGATTCACGATTTGCGTAGGTCCGCTATCACAGCCATGAGCGAGAAAGGCGTCACGTCGGCGCAAGCGGGCACGCACCTGACTGCCGATGTGTTCACGCGATACATCACGCGCAACTTGACTGAACGTCGTCAGACTGCCAAACTCATCGAAAGTGACTAGCCGGAGTGGCGGAATTGGCAGACGCGCACGACTCAAAATCGTGTGGGCTTACGCCCGTGTCGGTTCGACCCCGACCTTCGGCACCAAATTTCCCGCGTAGTGGGACATTCAAAAACCCCTAAAAACCCTTGTAAAACGTGCTGTTTTGTGCTATAATGTTATGTCAGGAAATGGATAGCACGGCTTCCAGCGGCGGGCAATGTGTCGCATGGGCTGTTGCAACCCATGCAGTAATCCCGACTTGGCGAAGTAGATGCGTTGAGCGATACCTGTATCGTGCTAACTCAGCGCAGTAGATAGCCACGCGGAGTCCCTCTCGCATTAGGCGATGGACATTCCAGATCGCATGGAGTGTGTATCCATCGTGGCTCAGAAAAAATCTAGCATTGAATCAGACCCATCTCTGCCCGAACCCTTGCTTGTACCTTTGACAGGAAGCCGCTCGCCTGTTGGGCGTTCAGGTGTATTCGATTCGCCGCCTGACTCGCAAGGGGCAACTCGCCTACAAAGTCATCGGCAACAAGTGGCTTGTTCAATACGCATCGCTCAAGGCGTTTGCTGCGAAGGCAACGGCGTGAGAACGTAACGCTGTGATAATCTAATCCCGTTGCTATTTTCGGCTGGGGGATGCAAAATGCCCAGACAAGAAGACTTGGAAACAGATTAGTGACGAAAGGCTTGTGCTCGCACAAAACGCGCCCAATGAATCCACACAAATTGCGCAAGGTTGTACACCGTTTCGGCATTGGCTCAGATAGCTGCGGCGCAAGCAAAAGCTGGCGGGCAAGTAACGTATTTCAATCCTGCCCGACGCGGGCAAGAAGAGTTGATCGCGGGTCAGCACACTGGATCGCTTCTACCTGTTTCGGTACGGTTTCGGTACCGATTGGGACAAGTTCATCCAAAACCGTTAACTGGCAGTGGGTGCTTCACTTTCAACAAACGGGATAGTCCAATCTGCGAGACTTATCCGCACACGGAAATGTGAAACACCAAATCGCGCGACAATGATAACGAAAATTATAGTTGCTTTCTAGCCATTCTGTGATAGGTAATCATTGCAGTGGTTTTTTCGTCCCGCCCGAAGCAGCAACCCTAGCAGGACAATTCCACAAAGTAAACTGACCCGTTTCTGTCCTCGACGTGTTTTCAACGGAGCGCTTGGCAAATGCGTGATTTTCTCAGTGTGTCATTTCTGCAGTCTTCACCGATTCCTAGAATTCCCGAATGACATCGTCTTGCCAACGATGAAATCAGACACACCAAGAAAGCCCCACTTGCCAAAAGCGTATTCGGGTTTTTTGCTTTCAGTAGCACAACATGGAAACTATTGACCAATACTGCCGAACAGATTCACCGCTACGGGTTCCAGTAGGCACCCTGATGCAATCGAATCGTTGCCAAGTTTCTGCCAGATGGTTTGAACAGGCACGAGCGAAATGCCCAAGGCTTGTTGTCCACAGCGGCGCGGCGCTTTGACTATCGCACGCCGCCCGTCCGAACTGCGGAATGGCAAAGAAAAGCGCGTGCAACAATGCCAAGCGTCGAGCATAGCAACCCCGCCAGACTGCGCATCGTGACGCACAGCCCGTTAGTGAAGTTTGCCACAGTCGGTGAGTTGCGTAGACCGTATTTAATGCCTTCCAAAATCCAGCTAGGACAGGAAACATCATGCCCGAGAAACTAACGCCGCTTTCCAAGTTCAAGACGAAGCCCGCACAAATAAAGATCGCAACCGCACCGTTCCAGCCACGGACAGGAGCATTCGCGCCCGCCCGTCTGTCGGAATCAAGTCGGGCACGCATAGCAGCGGAACTGGCTAGCGATTCCACAAAGCAGAAAACCGAAGAAGCACCGAAACCGACGCAGGAAGCAGGAAAAGATTCGCAATAGCTGTAACGATTGGTCCACTACGGACCCCGACCGCCGGACGCGGAATTCACTTAGGAGTTGATTCAATGCAAGGAACCGTCAAGAAATACGAGCGCAACGGCGCATGGGGTTTCATCTTGGCAGATGACCCGAACCTGCCCGATTGCTTTGTGCATCACAGTTTCATCCAAGCCGAAAGACGCAAGAGATTCCTGAATGAAGGTGACCGCGTAGAGTTTGATTATGCGGAAGACGAACAGGGTCGCCCACAGGCGCGCAACGTGCGCAAGCTGGAAACGCCTCAACCAGAGGCGTCCCGTGCGTAAAAGTTCCAGACCGCCAATTACAAAATGCAGTATCGAAGTTCGTAGCATTCCCCTGGAAGCCTTTCGATTGCCGATGGACGGACGCAAGTGGAAACAGGCTGCGCGGACACGAAAATCCGTCATGCGGCACCTATCGTCTTACGCGAACCCAGACGGCACATTTATGGGCACGCATGGTAGAAATTTCTCGCCATCGCATGAAAAATTGCTCGAAGATTTTTCCAAGGGCGGAATCCACTATGCGACCACGGCTCTGCGCGATTTGGGCTTGCTATCGTGGACCCGCGAAAATCACTACGCACGTCGGGTGTACACAATTCACCTGCCAGAACACTCTCAAGATTCAGAGAATGGGCTAGCAAAATCTGGCAAGAATCACTCTCAAGATTCAAATGAAACACTCTCAACATTCGCTGGTAACGAGCAAGAACACTCTCAACATTCGCCAAAAACACTCTCAACCAGCGACCCTATTCCGTCTTTACCGACAGAAGAAAGAGCCGACAAAGACTTTCCGACGCCAGAACCAAACCAAAAACCCGAAACCACCTTGCCTTCGGCTCAAGTCAAAACCAACTTCAAAGGCGCGGGCAAGGGGATTCAGAAACAGACCGCACCTGCCCGACAGATAACGGTGTGCGAGAAGTGTAAGCGCAGGACGAATGGCGAATCTTTCTGTGATGAGTGCTACGACCCGACGGCGGTACTGGTTTAATGGGCAGACGAAAACACTCTGTGCCGTGTGATCCGCCGAAACCGCGCGGCAGACCGCGCAAGACTGCGGAGCATACCCGGGAGCGTAAAGCGACATGGCAACGGAACTGGCGACAGGGTAAAAAGCTAGCTGACGAAGACATGGCTCTGAATGCGAACGTGGACGTTTAATCGCGAGTTATTTTGTGGAAACGGAATTTGGCGACGAGCCGCGCAACCGGAATTCAGCCGAAGTGCCCGAAAGCGGATGATCCTGTCCGCAACCGTGGCAGCCCGAACGTGGCAAAGGAATAGCTAATTGGCTTGGTCTTGTTATACCCCATTTGAAAGTTTTGAAACTCGGACTCCTTGGTCTAATAATCGGAGTGTGACCGCCATTGTGACAGTTCATACTCCCGATGGGTACGTTATCGGCGCTGATGGAAGACGGATAGATTCAAAAACGGGAACTATTGAATCAGATAAGGCGCAAAAGATTTTTCCATTTGAATCTGAGACAGTTCGACTCGCCTATGCTTGGACAGGTTCGACGGAGTGGTATGCAGAAGACCAAACCTGTATTTATGATTTGGGGCGGGCGACTCAAAGGATTTTGCCTTCTGTTGAGTTATTTGGACGCGACAGTTGGGCAACTTTTATTTCAAAATTTTGCGACGGTTTGAAAACCCAACTTCCCGCTTGTATTGAGAACCCGCCGCAGGAGATAGCTAAGATAATTCTTGTTGGATTTTTCAGGGGTGTTTCTTGCCAAGCCGAAGTAAAAGTTTTATATCCTAATTCTGTTTTTCAACCACGAGTAAAGATTCAATCGCCTAGTGGATACGGCGCGAGAGTTTTTGCAGGAGCGAAAAGCACATACGCGCGATACCAACTTTTGCGCCCTCAGAATAATGCGGAAGCGGTGAGGTTTGTTCGGGAGTACATCTTAGATTGCGTTGAGAGCCGCGAGGAAGATTGCCAAGCAATCGGGGGACATCTCCATATCGCGACCGTCACTCCAAGTGGGTTTTTGTGGACTGTTCCACCTCTCGGGTGACAGTTCCGTGCTACCTACCGCGTAGGGATCGGTTTCTGTCAGCATTCTTTTTGAAAATCCCATTTTCGGACACTATTTACTGATTCTAAGTCACTTAGAAAATACAAAGGACTTAGCGGATGTGTTCACGGGCAGGCGACGGCGGATCGTGAGCCTACGCTGCCCGCAGACGCCAGCAAACGGCATTCTCGTGGCACGTTGGAACAGCATGGCTTGCGAGCGGAGCGCGATCAGGGGATTGGCGGCTGTTTACGAACCGTCCGCAAGTCCTAATGAAAAATGGCTGTTGATCAAAACCAAATGGTTCGTGTACACTTGGGGTAGATGGTGGACGCCATGAAAGCCGCCCTGTACGCCCGAGTCAGCACACAGAATCACCAACCAAGACTCCCGAAGTTCTAGCTACGTGAGTTGCGCGAACACTGCCAGCGGAAGGGTTGGGAAATCGTCGGCGAGTACGTGGATCGGGGAATCAGCGGCACGAAGGAATCCCGCCCGAAGTTGAATCAACTCATGGCGGACGCCCGAGACAAAAAGCTTGACGTTGTGCTTGTTTGGAAGTTCGACCGATTTGCCCGTTCATCGTCGCATCTGTTGAAGGCACTTTGACGAGTTCAAATCGCTTGGCGTCGAGTTCTGTCATGCACGACGGAAGGAATAGACACGGCTACCGTGGTTGGCAAAATGGTGTTCACCGTGTTGGGTGCGGTCGCTGAGATGGAGCGCAGCCTAACCGTCGAACGCATTCGGGCAGGGATGCGGAACGCCAAAGCAAAGGGACATATCTCGGGACGCAAACCGTTCGTTCTGGATTTGGACGCGATCCGCGCCGATCATCGCAGCGGGGAAGTCGCTGCGCTCAGTTGCCAAGACTCGCAACGTGTCGCCCGCATTGTTGAGCAAACGGCTGAAGGTAGGTGCCCGATGTAATAGCAAACTCATGTGGTGAAAAAGGCAAAACTGGACTATCTCGAATCCACCAAGCATTTGACACCATGCCAGCGACAGTGCTCAGGTGAATCCGCTCCGTGAGATCGCTGTTTAGACCATCCCCGCCCACGGATTTATTTGGGCTGGTTTTTCCGCGAGCGATATTTCCCGCCGAGAAGTTCTCTGCCAGAAATCTGTGAGCAAAGTGCGCTCAGGATTGTGCTCGTCGGGGAAAAAGCCAGAAAGGACCCTGAGCATAGTCCGGATTCCACCCCGCACCGGCCTACCAGCCTCAGAAAAGTTTTACCACAACGAACGGAAGGGGACCCGCGATACCCCCGCCTTGCTTTTTCAAAACACAGGGTTGGTTATGAACGGGACCCGTTTGCACGCCGCACACATTTTTCAAAAAGGATCGCTGTGAAACCAAAATATTCGCCCGCCCAACAATCCCGACTCGATGCAATTTCCGCCCAACTGCAAAATGCGGATTCATCCTTGTCCGAATTGTCAAAGGACGCGCTCCGAAAGGAAGCCTTGCAAATCCACAAAGACGTGGAGACGAGAGAACAGTTGCGCGTGGAACAGAAAGCCGCCGCGAAGAAAGAACGAGCCGAAGCGAAAGCAAAATCCGCCAAACAGATTTCCGATTATCCTGCCAAGCCAACGCTCGCAGAGTGCGACGGCGAAGCGGCTGTTCACCGAAAAGAAGTCGAAATGTGGCAACTGGCACTTGACGAACAAAAGGCGCAAAAGATTCTCGATTCTCCCAAGTACAGTCTTGTGTCGCGCGACAGTGCCAATCGCACGCTTCGCAAATGCGCTCAAAGACGCCATGAAATCTATCCACAATATTTTGCAGCGGTACGGCGCACGTCTGACGCCTTGGAAAGACTCTGCCGTGGCTTCAGCGAATGCGGACGAGCGTTCTTATGCCGAGCGGGAACCGTTTGAAGGCTACGCAAAACGCTATCCAAAATAACTAGAATGTGGAAACGAGTATCAGTCGTGGCAGAAGATATGCAAATTCATGGACTATGTTGCCGCTATGTGCAAACTACAGCGGGAAAATCCCGAGGAGTTTGCGCGTCAACAGCAAGCGATCCGCGAAGCAGACGCAAAACGCCGCGCGAATCTAGTCAGCATTGACCATCGTGGACGGGTGATTGAAAACGGAGCACCGAAACCATACCTGCCGACAAATCCCGATGGCTCTTACATCCGCTCACCGTTGCAAGAGAAAGTTTGGGGCGAGCAATCCAGAGAATTCGCACGAATTCGTGGTGAAATTGTTGACCGCCAGTGGCTCTCGAAGTCGAGACGCTGGATCGCTCAACTGCGTATCGGCTGACGTTGGATGGATTTCTTTTCTGGGGCGACAACACACCGTGTGAAAGTCCCTTGCCCGCTGGCACGAAAGTTATCAACGCCCCGACACCGCCCAATTATCACCCGCACGACCGTCAAATTCCGTCGGGAATGAAGTTTGACTCGATAAATTTTGTTTGGATGCAAGTCCAATGAGCCACGCGACGGCGGCAAAGATACTCGCTACGGATAACGCCGTGAGAAAAGCAAAGGCACCGCGTATGCGCACCGTCGAAAGCGAGAACCTTCGCAGTGTTCATTACAGCCCGCGATTGCTTGAACTGTCCGTCCGTTTTCACGGTGATCCGCTCACGGTTTATAGATTCAGAAACGTACCGGTGCAACTCTACCAAGATTTTCTGCGAGTGGAAGTCGCTGGCGAATCGCTGAATGATTTCTTCGTTGCGCGAGTTCGGGACAAGTTTCCATTTACCAAACGCAGCAAACAATAACGAGGAACGAGGATGATTCATTCGCAACCGTTAATTCCCAGCAAGTTTGGACTCAATACCAACAAGTCGAGCGGGGCACTTCCCGTGCGAACCGTGGAAGTTAACAGCGACGATCCGCTGGGGAGTAGCGGATACGAGGAGTCTGTCCGTCTTGCTTGTCGCGCAGCCAAGGCAGAAGAACAACGTATGCTCGAAGAAAGTTTCGGTACCACGGATGCGCGGTAGAAGTGCATCCCGACTGGCAGTAGCAGCAAAATCAAGCAAGGATGGCAAAAGAAAATGACACACCCAACAGAAATGAATAAATTCCAACGTGAGCCGTGAAACGTGGAGTTAAGGCGACAGAGCGAACTAAATCATGGGGCACAGAACAAAAGGAAAAAGCTCTCGCGCCTGCCGACCAAGGGCACAACCGATTTGGTGCACCCAATTTGCGCAAGCCCGTTGCCACTGCCCCGCAGACACTTCCGACTGTCCAGCGCACCGCAGGCGGCACACTCATGTCTCCCGAACTGATTGCCGCACGTGATGCGGAACAAAAACGCCAAGCGCAAATCAAAGCGACGCCGCACGTCCGAAATTCCAACAGCCAAGCGTGATGGATTGGAGGCAATCGCAGCGGCATTTGCTGCCCGACACTCAAATCCGCAGGCAGTCGGATTATTTTTTCAATAGCCTGTGGAATCGCACCATGCTTGACCGCTGCGTAGCGCACAACGTGGCGGCTGGAAACATCGGCTATGACAGCTTGGGACTCGAAGCAGCTCACAAAGTTTTGCTCAAAGACGGTTACTACGAAGCGGAGCGACGAGTACGAGGCACCGCCGCACCGCGTGAATATCCGCCGTATCGTTGGAGTGGAAGAAACTCAGGCACCGAAAACACTCAGCGGCACTGTGACTGACTCCCAAGAGCAAGCTAGATTGCGCAACATGCCGTTAGACGAACTGGCAAGCTGGCGCGGGCAGGCTACAAGAATCCAAACGGGAGAACTGTATGAACACGCTACGAGCAATCCCGACGCTTGACCAATTTGAAGCAAGACGTTGGTCGCCCGAAGTTGAAGAACAACGTGATGCGTATGCTGCGGAACAGTTTGTTGCGGATACGCCGCAATTCTACCGCTCGCCAAGAAACAGAGATTTGCTGCTAAGCTGGCTAACAGAACAGGGCGTTCCCATCACATTTAGAAATCTCACCGTGGCGTTTCGCGTTTTGCTCGCTGACAGTGTTTTGGAATCTTGTCCGACAGTGGAAGCGCAACCCCAACCGCTCGATAATTCTCGGGGCGTTCAAAAAATGAGTAGCACAGTGAAGTTGCACCACACCTGCCCAGACACGCCGCTGAATCGGCAGTTGCTTACCGAAGAAATTCTCGGTCGCTACTCATGGTGTCCTATCGGTGTAGACCCCAAGAAAACGGAGTTGGGACGGCAATACAAAGTGAGCCTTCGAGAAGAAGCAGCCGCGAAGGGACGCCCTGCCGGATGGTTAGACGCGAGAGCCAAAGTTGCGATGGAACACGCCAACGTCAAACGAGATCGCTCGAATTTAACCGTCTCGTAGCCGTGGAATTGGAGAAATCCTAAAGTTTGGGGAGCCATCGGGCGGCAATTCCCCAAGGGCGGATCGCCTTCTAAAGTTGCCGCCCAAGTTTCGCAATCAGTTTAGGTCCGCGCGGCTTTGGTCGCGGAAAGTCATCGTCAATCGTGACGGACTAACACAGATAGGAGAGGGTATGGATGTGGCGAGCCTCTCAGGTTGTTTGTGCCCTTCATCACTCGCTACGTCAACCATCGGCTTCGCGCGACTGCGATAGGCTCCCGGTTGCGCGGAGCGATGGCAATTTTATCCAAAATTAAGAGGTAATACATGAGCAAACTAGATTTCTCCGCAATTCCCGGACACGTCGCACACGAATCGGCACCAGAAGCGACCGCAACACCCGTGCTGGATTTTTCAGCGATTCCCGGACACATTCAGCATTCGGATTCGGTCGTGCCCGAAGCAACAATCGGGAAAGTCACGAAAGATGTGCAGAGCATTCTTCGTCAAGACGCGGAAGCCACGGCAGAAACCCAGACGGCTAGCGCACCGTGGAAGCCATCGTCCGTACGCAATTCATAAAAATAAGTTGGAGACTTCTCATGCAAAGAACGATACGTTATCCTTCCCGCAAGGAGAGACCCTACATAACCGAAAACAAACAGAAAGGAACCCAGAAAGAAACTCTCTGAGATTACAACGAAGCCAAAAAGACTCTCGAAACTTTCAGAGCGGAGTTTCGGAAGAAAGCAGACGGTTTCGCTGAGTTGTCGAAAATCCTTCGAGCTAACCCAGATGTGATTGACGCGCGGCACATAGATTATTCGGACCTACGAGACTACCTAGATACGCTTCCGCAGATTGCGAAGGAATTCAGGGAACTAGAAATGAAAAATGCCGAACGGCGAGATTCGCTGATTAGGATGGGTGTGCATCTTTCAGAGGGTTTTTGATTTTACTGATTCAATTCTCGCTTTTCTCTGTCCGCATCTAATTTCCCGAAAGCCGTTTGCGTCGCAGAGAATCCACCATCGGTTTATCCGTAATGATCGAATCCACGAACGCATCACACCCAACACTGTCAGCATCGGGGATCGCTACATATAGGGTTCGGCTGTTGATTCCGATGGCTGCAAAATTAGCGGACGGGGATTCCCAACTTGCCGCAAGATTCTGCCGCATGGCGGCATCCCTGTTCGATTCACAGAGCACCATCCGCTGGCAAGAGCAAGCATCACCAGACCAATTGGATCGTGCGTCTCATAAACCTTGTACTCAGAGACTCTACTTCTGCGACACCAGACCTTGGCACGACAACCTGCCATCCTTCACTTCGTCGGGACTATGCGTGACGATGATGTGGACGCCAGCCTTTAGCATCGCCGTCATTTCCTTCGCCTTGTATTTCGTCGCGATGAACTGAGATGGCATGTTGTAGGAGTCAATGTATTGCCACTGACCTTTGCTCGCGGCGAACGCAATCAATCCGACAGCTCCAGCCGCACCATTAACTCTGTGCTGTTCCCCGCTCACGATTAAGCACGCCGTCTTAACCGTCGCCACGGTAGGCGCGTTGACGACAATGTTTTTGTCACATTGCTATTCGACGGGTCACTAGGCAGAACGGGAGCGGCGACCGCTGGCGCTTGCGACGGCGCAGCGTTAGCAGCGGCCTGTGGAACTGGACGACAGGCTTGGGTGCCAAAAATCGTTTCGCCTTGATAAGTGAAGCCACCCGAGTCCGCGAGATTTCGACACATCCACTTCGATGGGTCGCACTTTGAGCCGACGCCACGCTGGAAAGCACTAATAGGCACAAGATTGCAGTAGCTGTTTTCATTTTGTTCCTCATATCTTAGCTTTCGTTCACAGCGCGAGTCTCAGCGCCGTCAGTTCAAAATGACTGACCGCGAATAATCCGACAATGGTACTTTCCCGATCAGTTACTGGCTGTTTGGCTAAAGCTGGCGACGGCGCGAAATCGCGATTCAAACCGGGCTTCTCAGAACTCGTGTCAAGCCCGAATTGTGGTATCAACTGTGGCAGATACGACTAGAAAAGACGCCACGATTCAACACGAGACAACACGTCAAAAACGCAGTAATCCCTTGCAAACAGGGCGTTTTCGTTGATTTTGTGGGATTTGTGAAAACGGTTTGATTGAATTTTGAGTCCGGCGCGTCTGCCAGTTCCGCCACTCGAGCACTGCAGGCTTGATGAGAGTAACACGCAGCGACTGCTGTTCTCAACCGGGGCTCTGCGGGGGTTGCGCACGCCTGGGCTAGAGCGCAAAAAAAAAGGCAAAGAGCCGGCGAGACGCCGGCGCTACGATTCCTTGCGGGAATGCGCTTGCGCACCGAATTTCTGGGGTTCGACGATGGCGCGGAAGACGCGGCCTCGACCCAGGATGTTTTCGCCGGAGCGCGCTTCGACTTCGAATACGAGGAAGCGGCCCTGGTGCTTCACCAGGCGCGAGGTGGCGCGGACGGTCGCGCCTTCGGGCACGGCTTTGAGGTGGTCCACTTCTATGCGGGTGCCTACTGTGATTGCGCCGGGCGGCAGATCGGATTTTACAGATTCGGCTGCGGCAATTTCCATCATGCCGATCATGGCGGGAGTGGAGAGGACCGCTGGCAGGCCTGGGTCGTAAGCTGCGATAGTCCATTGATGCGGCACCACGCGTTCGATGGCACCTTCCAGGCCGTCGCGGGGTTTCAGTTCCTGTGGAGCGCTGACTGCTGCGGAGGGTTTTTTGCGCTTCGTCGCGGTGTGGCGTTTGGCTGTCTTTGCGGGACGCTTCATTGCGAGGGTTCGCGGTCGGCTGTAGCCGTCGAAGAGCCGGCGGAAGTCGCTGAGGCAGCGGCTTGCGAGCAGCGCAGAGTACGCGGATCGAGAAAGCTGCGCGTGAATTCGGCGACGGTGATGCCTAGTTGGTTCCAGAGGCGGCGTTTCAGGCTGCGATAGTCTTGCGAGCCGCTGAAGACGTCGCGAATCAGGTCACGAAATGCAGGCGAATAATTCAGCAGTTGCACCATGCGCGTGGTGATGGCGCTGCCGAGGAAATTGCCGCGAAAAACTTTTTTGGCGATGTTTGCGGCAAATTCCAGGTCGGCGGAGAAGGCGGCGCGCAGTTGCTCGGGGTAAAGCTCGGGCTGGCCGGCGACGATTGCTTGCGCGAGCAAATCGCCGGAGCGCAGCGCGTAATAGAGTCCTTCGCCGGTAATCGGATCAACCGTTGCGGCGGCATCGCCGGCCATGGCCCAGTTGCGTCCCATGATTTTGCGGCTGCGGATTGTTTTGGCTTGCGGCGAGGGCAGAACGTGGCTGTAGAATTGCGCGCCGGTTCTGGGGATGCGCTCTTCTTCGACGAATGCGTCGAGATGGCCGCGCAGCACCTGGCTGGAGGTTTGGCCCATCTTGGCGCAAATTCCCACGGAAAGATGATCGGCGCGCGGGAAGGACCAGAGATAGCCTTCGAACTGCTTCAGGAATTTCACTTTGATGATGTCTTCTTCGGTGGGGACGAAATAGCCGAGGGTTACTTCGAGATCTTTCGAGCTGAGCGCAGTTGTTTCGGGCAATAACTGGTTGCGGGCGCCGGCTGCGAGCACTATGAAATCAGAAAAGCGCTGTTCACCCGAAGCGGTTAGTCGCACGCGCTGGCCGTTGGTATTGACGTTGGTCACGCGCGAGCAGACCGCGTGGCATCCCGCGGCGACGGCGCGATCGAGCAGCAGGCCGTTGAGGACTTTGCGCGCGTAAATCACGATGGGATGATTCATCTCGAATTGCGCGCGATGGCCGCTACTGGAAATCAGTTCGGCTTTGCGAACGATTTTTTTGGGTTGGGGAGAATCAAGGAGGAAGGGATAGGCTTCGATGGCTTTGTGCGTCAGGCCGCCGCCGCAGGGCTTTTCCCAGGCCAAACGTTCGTCGTAGATCGTGACTTGAAAACCCGCGCTGGCCAGACGCTCGCCACAGAGCGCACCGGCAGGACCGCCGCCGACGATGGCTATTTCTTTCATGTCCCCTGCTGTGGTCCGGTTCAGGTGAGTGGGAAGACCGTCGAAATGAACCAGGACGCGAGTATAGCACCAAATAATGCCGCGGAGGTGGCCGAGCCGGTGCGTACCCTTAACGCATCGGTAGCCAGGCGCTGGAGAACGGAAAAGAGCGCCAGATAGACAAAAAGGATGACGATCAGCACCTGGCCGCTGGCGAGCATGTAGTAAGCGAGCACGCAGGCGAGAAAAATTTCCAGGCGCAGCGAGAGGAAAATCGCGAATCGCGCGGCTCGTTTCTTGGCGTGGCGCGGCGGGCCCAGCACGACTTCTTCGGCGAACGCGAAAATCCATGCGAAGGGCAGGAGGCCCGCAAATCGCAGCCAGCGCGGGGCGTTCAGCCAGGCATCGTCGAGTTGCCAGTTGAGCCATGCGCCGATAGCGAGGAAAGTTGCGAAGCCGAGGACTACCGCAGCGGCGAGGGGCTTCGGGTTGAATTTTGCGTACTCCATCGCGAAGCCAAAATTCAAAATCAGGAGCAGGATGCCGACGATCAACAAGAGGGATGCGAGATAGGCGCCGGAGTAGAGATGCAGGAAGTGCAGGGGAGTGCCGAGGTTCAGCAAGAGCACGCCGGCCATCGCGCACGCGGCGACTTCGATGAGGAGAAGCGTTGCGGATGGCCGCGTTCCCGGCGATTCGACCTGTGCTGGAGCGGGGAATCGCGCGATGAGACTTGCTGCAGCGGGGAACATCAGCAGAATGCCGAGCAGACCCAGTATTGCGCCAGCGAGACGGCGGCGGCCGTTGTTGAAGGTTTCGTAGGTTGCGAGATCGAGATTCAGTGCGAGTGTGTTGGTGGCGATGTTGGGAAACAATGCGCGCATCGCCCACAATTCGGATTGATGCGCCACGCGATGATCGGAAAGCAGGCTGGTGTGGGTGGCGAAGGGAACTGTCTGGAGCTCAAAGGCGCGCTGTTGGGCGAAATCGTCGTTATGCGTGCGCGTGCCGCCCGCAGCCGCTGAAAGGTTCTGCGCCGTTTTCTTCAGAACATCTAAATCGGCGCTGGCGCTGAAGACCAGCAAGTTCGCGGGCATGCGTTGCGGCAGCGTCATTGGTGCGGGCGAGAGCGCAATTGTGGCAGCCAGCGGGTCGCGGTCGGCCATTTGTATTGCGATTGCGCCGCCCATCGAATGGCCGAGCAATACCGCGTTCTTAGGGTCGATGGTGCCGCTGCGGATGAGCGATTCGACGGCGGCCGTCGCGCATTGCTGGGCGCGGGCGAAGGAGAAGGCGTCGTGGCTATCGCCGTGGCCGGGAAGATCAATCGTGTACGCGCGCAGGCCGTGGCCGGCGAAATCCTCGGCGAGATACAGCATCAAGCGGCGATTCGCGGAGAGGCCATGTAGCAGGATGACGCTGCCAGCCGGCTTTACTTCGGGCGGCGGCTCGAGAATTGTCATTGGGGTGCGGCAGCCACCGGCATCTAACGTTGTTTCTTGCTTGGGAAGTTCGGCGGCGTGAATCCAGTGGACGCCCATCGCGAGAAGCAGCGGCCCCGCGAGAGCAAGAATGATTTCCCAGCGCTTCATCGGGCGCTCCGCGGCGTTCGGAAGCGGCATGGTAGAATGGTATGTTTTCGATTGGCCGCTGAAGCGGAACAGGGAAGAGGCACTTGGCGATCGTCTCGCAATCTGAAGTGATTCTCCAACGGCAGGCTTGGAAACGCAACGGAAAGAGAGTGGTGTGCGCAGCGGGGGCGTTTGATTTGCTGCATCCGGGGCATGTCCGGTTGCTGGAGCAGGCGCACGGGCTGGGAGATATTTTGGTTGTCGCATTGCGAAGCGATGCGAGCGTGCGATCGAATAAAAAATTGGACGCTCCGCACGCCGGAGCACGGCCGATCACGCCTGCAACGGAGCGCGCTGAAATTCTGGCTGCGCTCGCGGCGGTTGATCACGTGGTGGAATTCGACGAGGCCACGCCGCGCGAGTTTTTTGCCCGGCTTGCGCCAGATGTGGTGGTGAAGGGCGGCGAGGCCGGTTCCGAGGAAACTGCTTTCCTTGACGACGAGGCCGTGAAGGCCGCGGGCGGACGAGTGGTGCGCGTTGCGCTCGAACCCGGATATTCAACCTCCTTCTTGCTGGAACGCATCTCACAACTTCACGCATGATTCTTCCTTTGGTCAGCGAGCTTCTCACGCGGGTGGCGCGTCGGCCCGTCGTCGAGGAAGCGTTCGAAGCGCTACGGCGCACGGGCGGCGAAGTGCGCCTAGCGGGATTGACGGACCCGGCGAAGGCGCTGCTGGCGGCGCTCGCTTTTGCCGAATTGGGGCGCCCGACGGTGTTGCTGGTGGAAACAAACCAGCGCGCTGAGGCGATGCTGGAGCCGGTGCGGTATTTTTACCGAGCGGTGACGGGCAAGCCGGGGCGGCGTGTGGCGCATTTGCCGGCACATGACGTGCTGCCCTACGAGAATCGGTCGCCGCACGGCGAAATCTCGGAGGACCGCGCCGTAGCGTTGTGGCGATTTGCCACCGGGGATGCGGATCTACTGATTGTGCCGGTACAGGCGGCGGTTTGGCGGATGCGAGATCGCGAATTTTATGCGCAGCTGGCGCGAACGATCGTGCGCGACGAATCCATCGCGCATGAGGATCTGCTGGAATTCCTTTCGAGCGCGGGTTACGACCGGCAAGTGACGTGCGAGATGCCGGGGCAGTACGCGGTGCGCGGCGGGATCATTGATATTTATTCGCCGGAATCGCCGCAGCCGGCGCGCGTGGAACTTCTCGGCGACACTATTGAGTCGATCCGTGCGTTTGATCCGAATACGCAGCGTTCGACGAATCCCGTGGAACGTGCCGTCCTGATGCCTTTGACCGAGTTTCCGCGTCATGCCGAGGTGCTGGAACGCGCGCGGGTGCAGAGTGCTTCGGGACGCGAGGATGATGCGGCGCCGGCGGCGTTTTATCCCGGTTGGGAATTTCGCGAGGCGTTGCGCGAGGATCGGAAGGCGACGCTTTTCGATTTGGCTGTTGAGCCACTGATTATTGAGGATGAGCCTTCCTTGCTGGCTGCGTCCATTGAAAAGTATCGGGCGCAACTGGCGGAGGCTTTTGACGAGGCGGAAGATCCGCTGGCGGAGCCGCCGGAGAAATTTATTTTTGATGAGGAGGAGTGGAATCTGGCGCGGCAGATGGCGCCGCGATTTGGGATCGAGCAGTTGGGCATGGAAGCTGCCGAGGCTGACGCGATTGATTCGCGGCGTGGTGAAGATGGCGGACTGAAGTCCGCCGCTACAAAGGCCTCGGGGGTCACTTTGGGCGGTGGACCGGAAGCGGCGGCGGCCGCGGCGGGCGCCGCGCCGGCGCAAATCCGGACGCTGCAGACGCAGCCGACTACTCGTTACCACGGGAACGTTCCGGCGTTCATTGCGGAAGCACGCACGCGGATAGCTTCTGGCGAGAATGTGATGGTTTCCGCTGCTAGCACCGGTGAACTCGAGCGCTTTGCGGATATTTGTCACGAGTTCGAATTGCCTTACCGCATGGGCGAGCTGGAAGAGAACGCGACCGTGGCGCGGCTCGCGGAAGAGGGAAGCACGGCGCCGGGTTCGGCGATGCTGTTGACCAAAGCGCCGCTTTCGGAAGGCGTGATTTTTCCCGAAGCGAAAGTGGTTTTGTACGGCAATGCCGATCTTTTCGAGACGCTTCCGCCGCCTTCGCAGCGTTCGCGTGCGCGGCCGAAGACGGCCAGTTTTTTCAGCGACTTCAGCGATCTGAAGCCGGGGGATTTCGTGGTGCACGTGGACCACGGGATTGGCCAGTTCGAGGGTTTGCGCCAGGTGGCGGTGGAAGGCGCGAACGGCGAATTCATGCTGTTGCGTTATGCGGGCGACGCGAAGTTGTATGTGCCGCTGGCGCGGCTGGACTTGATTCAGAAATATACGTCGCTCGGAGGCGTCGAGCCGCAGCTTGACCGGCTGGGCACGACGGTATGGGAAGCGCGCAAGACGCGCGTGAAGAAATCCGTCAGCGACATGGCGGAGCAGCTGCTGGCGTTGTACGCGGAGCGGAAGATGGCGTCGGGGCACGCGTTTCCGGCGGATACGAATTGGACGCACGAATTCGATGATGCTTTCGAGTTTGAGGAGACGACGGATCAGCAGCGCGCGATTGAAGACGTAAAGAGGGATATGGAATCCACGTTGCCGATGGACCGGCTGCTCTGCGGCGACGTGGGCTACGGCAAGACGGAAGTGGCGATGCGCGCTGCTTTCAAGGCGATTGCTGATTCGAAGCAGGTCGCGGTGCTGGCTCCGACCACCGTTCTGGCGTTTCAGCACTATCAGACGTTCAAGCGGCGGTTCGCGGCTTTTCCGGTGCGCGTGGAAATGATCAGCCGGTTTCGCACCGAGAAGGAACAGAAGAAGGTGCTGGAAGAACTGGAAGCCGGCAAAGTGGATATTTTGATCGGCACGCACCGGGTGTTGTCGAAGGACGTGAAGTTCCAGGACCTCGGATTGTTGGTGGTGGATGAAGAGCAGCGCTTCGGCGTGGCGCACAAAGAGCGACTGAAGGAAATGCGGAAGAATGTGGATGTGCTGACGATGTCCGCGACGCCGATTCCGCGGACCTTGCACATGTCCTTGGTAGGCTTGCGCGATATGAGCGTGATTGAGACGCCGCCGAAGGACCGGCTAGCGATTAATACGACCGTCGCGCCGTTCAGCGAGACTTTGGTGCAGCGCGTGATCGAGGAGGAGCTGGCTCGCGATGGACAGGTATTTTTCGTGCACAACCGCGTGGAATCGATCGCGTCGCTGGCGTCCATGGTGAAGCGATTGGTCCCGAAGGCGCGGGTGGTGGTGGGGCACGGGCAGATGCGCGAGACCGAGCTGGAAAAAGTGATGCTGCAATTTATTCGCAACGAGGCGGATGTGCTGGTTTCCACCACGATCATCGAGAATGGGTTGGACATCCCGCGCGCGAACACGATTGTGATCAATCGCGCGGATCGCATGGGGCTTTCGGAGTTGTACCAGCTTCGTGGGCGCGTCGGGCGTTCGAATCAGCGGGCGTATGCGTATTTGCTGGTGCCGCCGGACACAACTTTGACATCCATCGCGCGGCAGCGTCTCGCGGCGCTGAAAGAGTTCAGCGACCTTGGCGCGGGGTTTCGCATCGCGGCGCTCGATCTGGAGTTGCGCGGAGCGGGGAACTTGCTGGGACGCGAACAGCATGGCCATATCGAAGCTGTGGGCTTTGACATGTATTGCCAGATGATGGAGCGGGCTGTCGCGGAGAGGAAGGGCGAGTCGGTCGTGCCGGAGCGACGCGCCACACTCAACCTTGGGCAGGAAATCCGCATCCCACCTGAGTACATCGAGAGCGAGAACCTGCGGTTGCGGATATACAAGCGGATCGCCAGCGTGACGACGGATGCGGAGCGCGCGGAAGTTCGCCGGGAGCTTGAGGACCGCTTCGGGCCTCCGCCGCCGTCGGTGGAAAATTTGCTGGATTACGCGGTGCTGAAGGCGCTGGCGGAGAAGCTGCTGGTGGCTACGGTGGACCGCCGGGGTGATCAGGTGGCGATCAAGTTCTATGACGATACGCCGCTGGGCCCCGAGAGAATCGTCAAGTTGATCCGCAAGCGCAAGGGAATGCGGATGGATCCGACAGGAGTGCTGTGGCTGGACTGGAAAGGCGAGCAGGGCGGGCCGATGGGCGCTACCAGAAACGTATTGCTCCAACTACAATCGTAGAGCTAAAATTTACGGCGAGTGGACCCCATGAAAAAGCAAACATTGATAGCAGCTCGTAATTCGTTCGCGGCGATCGCTCTGGCGCTGCTCGTGATTCCCTCGGTCGCGAGCGCCCAGAGCAAGGCGACCGTGGTGGAAGAAATTATTGCGCGCGTGAATAACGACATTATCACCATGTCCGACTATCAGAAGGCCGACGAGCAACTGCGCGCGGAAGTGGCGCACGATTGTACCGGCTGCCCTGTGGACAAGGTCCAGACGGAATACAAGGACCAGCAGAAGGACCTTCTGCGCGGCTTGATTGACCAGTCACTGCTGGTGCAGCGCGCGAAGGACATGGGCATCAGCGTTGAGACGGACTTGATCAAGAGGCTGGACGAAGTGCGCAAGCAGAACGGCCTGAACAGCATGGAAGAACTGGAGAAGGCCGTGGAAGGTTCGGGAATCGCCTGGGAAGATTACAAGACGCAGATTCGCAACGGCCTGCTGACGCAGGAAGTGATGCGCAAGGAAGTGGGTTCGCGCATCAACATCGGCAACGACGAAGTGAAAAAATACTATGACGAGCATCCGCAGGAATTCACGCGGCCGGAGCAAGTGGCGCTCGCCGAGATTTTCCTGAGCACGGAAGGCAAAAGCCCGGAAGAAATTGCCGCGGTGCAGAAAAAGGCTGACGACCTGCACAACCGCGTGACGAAGGGGGGCGAAGATTTTGGCGAAATCGCCAAGCGCTATTCCGAAGGGAGCACCGCGAAGGACCAGTCGGGCGACCTGGGCACCTATCAGCGCGGGCAGCTATCGCCGCAACTGGAAGCGGTGGTCTTCAAGATGGATAGGGACCAGATCACCGACGTGATCCAGACCAAGACGGGGTTCGAAATCCTGAAGATCGAGAATCACTACCAGGCAGGATTGCAGCCGATGGATAAGGTCGAAAACGAAATCATGAACAAGCTGTACATGCAGAAGATGCAGCCGACCATGCGCGATTATCTGGCGCAATTGCGCCAAGAAAGCTACGTGATGGTGAAGCCGGGATACGTGGACAGCGCGGCGGTTCCCGGGGCCAGCGTGATTCAGGAAGTGCAGCCGACGCCGGACACGCCGAACAAGAAGAAGGAAAAGAAGAAATTGCCGTTGCCAAAAGTCAACGGGCAATGAAATCTCATTACGTTTCCGACCTGCAAGACGGACAATCCGTCACAACTTTATTTTTGGTCTGCGAGAAGGGCGTGCGGACTTCGCAACGGACCGGCAAAGCCTGGCTGGAATTGGCGTTGCGCGACCGCACTGGCTCGATTCCCGCGAAAATGTGGGACAACTTCGAGGCGATTGCGAAGACTTTTGAGTGTGATGACGTGGTGATGGTTCGCGGCCGGGTGAAACTTTACAACGGGCAGAAGGAAGTGACGCTCGAGCAGATCGTGCCTTCGGCCGAGCGGGACTACGATCTTGCGGATTTTTTGGCGCATACGAAATTCGAGGTGGAAAAGCTTTTTGGCGAGTTGCGCGGCGCGATCGCGGCGGTGAAGAATCCGTGGATCAAGCGGTTATTGGAAGATGTGGTTGGCGATCCGGCGATTACGCCGAAGATGAAGCGGGCGCCGGCGGCGATGACCATGCATCACGCTTATATCGGAGGGTTGCTGGAGCATGTGGTGAGCCTGATTGGGCTCAGCCGCGGCGTCAGGGCGGAATATCCGGAGCTGGACGCGGATTTGCTGCTGGCGGGGATTGTGCTGCACGACATCGGCAAGATTGATGAGCTTAGCTACACGCGGGGCACCGATTACACTACGCAGGGGCGTTTGCTGGGGCATATCACTATTGGGGCGCTGATGGTGCGCGAGAAAATCAAGGCGATTGCGGGTTTTCCCGAGCCGCTCGCGGTCTTGATCGAGCATTTGATTTTGAGCCATCACGGGACTTTGGAATTTGGTTCGCCTGCGTTGCCGCAGACGCGCGAGGCTGTGGCGCTGCATTTTCTAGATGATATGGATTCGAAGATGGCGGCGATGCGCGTGACGCTGGAGGGCTCATCAGGCGGCGGTGAATGGACCGATCGCAATCCCGCTTTGCGGCGGGCGCTTTTGCGGACGGAAAAATTTCTTGCCGGGGATGATGCGGGAGCGAATGCGGAGAGCGTCACCGGTGGCGGCAAGCGCGAGGAGCCTTCGCGCGCCGGCGGACGATGAACGTGGTGGCATTTGCCGAAAGACGCACATGACTGCTGACTTGAATCCGAGAAATTCGTCGCCGCGCAGGGCGCTGCTGGATCTGGCACCGCTTGAGCTGGACTGCATGAATACCTTGTGGCCGATGGGCGAAGGCACCGTGCGCGATATTCGCGATGGCCTCGCTGCGCGAAGGCCGCGCGCTTACACGACGATCATGACGATCATGGACCGGTTGGCGCGCAAAGGCGTCGTCGAGCGGCGCAAGGTTGGCCGGGCTTATTTGTACCGGCCGAATTTGAGCGCGGAAGAAGCGCGCGCGACGGCTTTGAGCCAGGTGGTCGAGAATTTCTTTGGCGGTTCCACGGAGGCTTTGATTGCGCAGCTCGGGCGCGCGATGCCGGCGCCGCGCGCGCTCGCGGCATCTGCCACTTCCGCGGGGGCATCGTCTGCCGCGGACGGCGAGTGTGCGGCAGGCGGAGTGATTGCCAAGGGCAAGGACGAGTTGCTGTCGTAGCGTACTTTGTGAAAATTATGTTTCCCGCTGCACTCAAAATTCGGAATACGGTGATCCGGCCGGCGACGATCCTTGCGCCGATGGCGGGAGTTACGGACACGGTGTTTCGGCGCGTGATTCGCTCGCTGGGGGCGTGCGGGTTGATCATGACGGAGTTCACCAGCGCCGAAGGCCTCACGCGCAATTCGGCGAGGACGCTGCATTATTTGTATTTTGATGATGACGAGCATCCCATTGCGGCGCAGATTTTCGGGTCCGTGCCGGAAGTGATGGCTTCGGCGGCGGCGTTGACTGAGGATCTCGGCTTCGACCAGGTGGACATCAACTTGGGCTGCCCGGTGAAGAAAGTAGTGAAGTGCGGCGGGTCGGGGTTGCTGCGCGATTTGGTGCATCTGGAAGAGTTGCTGCGGGCGGTGCGGGCGGCGGTGAAGATTCCGCTGACGATCAAGATTCGTTCTGGATGGGATGAGAATAATATCGTCGCGGTGGATGTGGCGCGCATGGCGGAACAGGTGGGGATTGAGGCGATTGCCGTGCATCCACGGACGCGTATGCAGGGTTACGCCGGGTCGGCGGATTGGAACGTGATCCGCGCGGTGAAGCAGGCGGTTGGCATTCCGGTGATCGGTAATGGCGACGTGCGCTCGCCGCAGGACGCGGTGCGCATGATTGAAGAAACTGGGTGTGATGCCGTGATGATTGGGCGCGCGGCTTCCTCGAATCCGTGGATTTTTCGGCAGATTGCGGATTACATCGCCACCGGCCGCCACGATGAGCCTACTGACGCGGACCGGTATCAGCTGCTTTCCGGATATTTTCGGAGCTTGATTGCGGCGGAAATGCCGGACGCCATCGGCAAGATGAAACAGTTTGCTAGCCTGTTTACCCACGGGGTGCGAAATGGGGCGGAGTTGCGGTTTGCGGTGCACCACTCGCATAGCGGCGCGGAAATCCTTGATAAGGTGGATGCTTTCTTTTCGAACGCTACTGCTTCGGCGGATTAATTCTTCCTGCGTACCAAACTCAGTTGCCTTTCTCTGTTGACTCTGTGTTTCAGTTGTTCTTGTGGGCAACGCATCGAAAAGAACCGGCGAGACGCCGGCGCTACAACGGCTACTCTTCGCGAGTGATTAGCAGTTGCTTGTAGGCTTCGCGGCGGGTGAGGCCTCGTTCGCGGGCTACTTGTTTTAGCGCGGCTTTGTTGTCCACGCCGCGTTCTTTCATCACTTCTGTGACGCGTCGGGCCAAGGGAATCGCCGCGAGCGCGGCATCGCCGGTGAGATGTTGGGCTTCCCCATCGGCAGGTCCGATCAGTAAGGTGATTTCGCCGCGCGGCGGCTTCTTGCGTACATTTTCCAGCACCTCTTCGAGGTGCCCGCGTAGAAATTCTTCGTATACTTTGGTTAATTCGCGCGCTACCACTGCGGGACGGTTGCCCAGGATTTCGAGCGCGTCTTCGAGCGTGTCTAGCAAGCGATGCGGCGCTTCGTAAAATGCGAGGGTGCGCGGTTCGGCGGTCAAAGCTCGCAAATGCTTGCGGCGCTCGGTGGGGCGCGACGGCAGAAAACCGATGAAAGTGAATTCGTCGATCGCCATTCCGGATGCAGCGAGGGCCGTTACGAAGGCGGATGCGCCGGGGAGTGGCACTACCTGAATTCCGTGGCGGAGGCAAAGGCTCACGAGGCGGTTGCCGGGATCGGAAATGGCGGGAGTGCCGGCGTCGGTGACCAGCGCGATTTTCGCGCCTTGCTCGAGTTCGATGATGATTTCGGCGGCGCGGGTGATTTCGTTGTGCTCGTGATAGCTGACCATGCGTTTTTGAATGTCGAAATGCGTGAGGAGCTTTATGGTCTGGCGCGTGTCTTCGCAGGCGATCGCATCGCACTCTTTCAGGATTCGCAGGGCGCGCAGGGAAATGTCTTCGAGGTTGCCGATGGGAGTGGCGACCACGTAGAGGCAGCCGGCCGCACCGTCATTGGGCTTCGTCTTGGTCATGAAGAGTCCGCGCGAGGGCCGGATGGAGGCAGTCTAACACATCGCGGTTGAGCGGCTGCGGAAGGTATATTCACAGAGCACAACCGCGGGGCGCGCGCGATGCAAATTCGCTGGCGGGGTCAAGCGTGTTACTATTTTTTGAGATGTTTGCGAAGGAGGCTTTCCGCTTTGCCGCTCTACGAATATAAGTGTGAGAAGTGCGGGAATCAGTTTGAAAAGATTGAAAAACATTCGGCGCCTATGACGCAGAAGTGCCCGAAATGCGGGGCTAAGGCGCAGCGCATGATTTCTGCAGCGGGGATACAGTTCAAGGGGTCGGGGTGGTACGTGACGGATTACAAGGGGAAGAACTCGGGGGCTACCTCGGTGGAAGGATCGAGCGACGGCGGCGCTTCTAAATCAGAAGACAAGTCCGCGGATTCGAAAACTGCTGACTCGAAGACCGGCGACTCGAAATCGAGCGACTCGAAATCGAGCGAGTCGAAAAGCTCTGGTGAAAAGGCAACCGCAAAGAAAAAGAAGTAGTGCGCGGCGTTGTGAGTTACAGCTTCAGAGTCTTCAAGTACGCCCGAAACTCGTTGCCGAAGTGCGGGTTTTGCAGCGCTAGTTCTACGGTGGCCATCAGGAATCCCATCTTGTTTCCCGCGTCGTGAGTTTTGCCGGGGTGAATGTGCGCCCACAGACCTTCATTTGCCGCCAGGGCGCGCAGGCCGTCGGTAAGCTGAATTTCGCCGCCGGCGCCGGGTTTTGTTTCGTCGAGGTAATCGAAAATTTCCGGGGGGAGGACGTAGCGGCCTGAAACGCCGAGATTGGAAGGAGCTTGTCCGGGCTTCGGTTTTTCGACCAAGTCATTCAGCTTGAGCACGCTTTCGCCCCAGCGCGGTAGATTTCCCGGGCTGGCGGCAATCACGCCGTAAAATTGCAATTCTTTGGGTGGGACTTCCTGCACGGTGATCGCGCCCTTGCCGGTCTCTTCGTAAATTTCAATGAGCGCGCGGGTGGCGGGGACTGCGCTTTCCATGATGACGTCGCCCAGCAGAACGGCGAACGGTTCGTCGCCGACGAGTTCGCGGGCGGTAAGGACCGCATGGCCTAGCCCGAGCGCTTCGTTCTGGCGCGTGTAACTGAAATGAATGCCGCCGCTGATTTCGCGGACCATCTGCGCTTGTTCGGATTTGCCGCGCTCTTCGAGGAAGTGCTCAAGCTCGGGAGCAAAATCAAAGTGATCTTCGATGGCGCTTTTGCGGCGGCCGGTGACGAAAATCACGTTTTCGATTCCGGAGGCGATGCACTCTTCGACGGCGTATTGAATCAGGGGCTTGTCCACTACGGGGAGCATTTCTTTTGGCATTGCCTTGGTCGCGGGCAAAAAACGCGTTCCCAGACCGGCTACCGGCAGCACTGCTTTGCGTACGCGCTTCCTGGTTGAGCTCATAGTCCTCGTAGTCGGCAGTTTTCTTCGCCAGCGTGAGCGAAAAATGCCATGCGTTTTTTTATTTTACGCGTTTGAAGTCGTTCGGCTGTGGAAGCGACATCGTGGGCGTTCTTTAAGAGCAACGCGTCCGTCAACGCGTTGGTGCGGGCGAGCGGCCCGCAACGCTATGTTACCATAACCTTTGGAGGCTCCAAGCGAGCCGGAAGCGGGACATTTTGTTGAGCACATCTTCGTCATCGTCATCCAAAATCATCCTCGGCATTGAGTCTTCATGTGACGAGACGGCAGCCGCCGTGGTTTCGGGCGGCGAGCGCATACTTTCCAGCATTGTGGCGTCGCAGATCGCCATTCATCGCAAATATGGCGGAGTGGTGCCGGAGCTGGCTTCGCGCGAGCATCTGCGGCAGATTGTGCCGGTGGTGCGCGAGGCGGTCGAGCAGGCGGGGATCACTTTGCAGGATGTGGATGCGGTGGCCGTGACGCGCGGGCCGGGGCTCGTTGGTGCACTTTTGGTGGGAATTACTTATGGCAAGGTTTTGGCGCAGGCGCTGGGGAAGCCGTTGATTGGCGTGAATCATCTGGAGGGGCACGTTCATGCGGTTTTTCTTGAGGCTGCTGCCGCTGGTTCGCGGCGGCCGGAAATGCCGGCGGTGTGCTTGATCGTTTCCGGCGGTCATACCGTGATTTATTCGGTGAAGTCCGAGGCGCAGAATGGCGCGCGACACTTTTCTTATGCGCGTATCGGCGGGACGCGCGATGACGCTGCTGGCGAAGCTTACGATAAGGTCGCGCGTTTGCTGGCACTCGGTTATCCCGGCGGGCCGGTGATGGACCAGCTTGCAGCGCACGGCGATGCGCGGGCGATTAAATTTGCTGAGCCGAAGATGCGCGGCAATGTTTTCGATTTCAGTTTCAGCGGGATCAAGACGGCGGTTCTTTATCACTTGCGGCGTCATCCGGAGATGCAGCCGGAGATTGATGCGCGCAAGGAGGCTTTGGCGCGCGGGGAACGCGGCGCGGAGGCTTTGTTGAAGCTATCGAGTGCCGCGACGCTGGATTTGGTGGCAAGCTTTCAACGCGCCGTCGTGGACGATCTCGTTACGCGCACGATTGCCGCGGCGCTGCAAGATGGTGCGCGGTCGATCCTGGTGTCCGGAGGCGTCGCCGCAAACCGTGAATTGCGCACGACGTTTGAAGCCGAAGCCAAGCGTCACAAGCTCGAAGTTTTCTTCCCCAGCCGCGCTCTCTCCACAGACAACGCCGCAATGATCGCCGCGGCAGGGTATCCGCGCTTCGTCGCCGGCCAGCATGAAGACACAACTCTGAACGCAGAGCCAAATCTGCCGCTGGCGTGAACGTCAAGACGTCGCGCTACTTCTTGCGGAATCACACGATCGCGGCGGCGATGCCGCCATACAGTGCAGCGTTGATCAGGCCGATGATTGAAAAGAGGAAATAGAAACCACTCGTGCCAATTTCCGCGTCTATTACGGGGACGGAAAGCACGGAAGGAGGACAAAGAAGCATGAACACGATATCGACTGCCATCGGACCGCGCGGCGGGTACGTGTCCATAATGAGTTGATACACAACAAAGACGGCCGTCACGCCCAATCCTACCAGGCCCCAGCCTAAGATCGATTTCCGGCTCTTCTCCATATCAAGGCCCGCTGCTGCTCTCCTATTTACTCCTGATGTTCACTCACGAATGTCGTCAGGCCACCGCCGATTGCAAAATTAGATCAGCGGAGGTTCGTAGATGTAGGCCATGCCGTCGCGGGTCATGGCGTAGGCTTTGGAGCCGTCCTGGCTCCAGCGCAGGTCTACTACGCCTTCGGCGGGATACTCGTCGTGAATTGTTTTGGTGTTGAGATCTACTAGAAACAGGCGGCCTTTGGCGGAGTTTCTGAGCCAGGAACTGTAGCAGAGGCAGAGCGGGAGGTACGGATGGCAAGCGCAGAGCTCGGCGCCGAAGGGGAGCGATTCGAAGCACATGCTTTCGACGTCGAGTTGATAGGCTTGGCCGGCGGCGCAGTAGACAATCTGTTGGCTGTCGGGCGTCCAGGCTAGATCGGTGAGGTGTCCCTGCGCTTGAAAGACGTCTTGTTTGCGCAGCGTGGGGACGTCGGCGAGGACGATGGAATCGTCGGCCCAATCGCCGTGAATTTCGATTACTGCGGCGAGGGCTTTTTCGTCGGGACTGAAAAAGGTGGGGCCGTAGCCGCCGAAGGCGCCTTCTTCGCCGAATTCAGCTTCGTAGGTTTGGCGCTCGAAGCCGTCGGGGATGCCGATTTCGCTGGTGGGCGCGGCGGAGAAGGGAAATGCGCCGCCAGTTGCGGCCCACAAACGCAATGAGGCCTTCTTTCCACCCGCAGACGCCGCGGCGAAATAATTGCCTTGTTCCGACCACGCCAGCGTGCCGGGGAAATTGTTGAAGTCGCCGAACGTGCCGAGCAGCATTTTTCCTTGCAGATCGAAGACGTGCAGAGCGGGTTGCCATGCGCCCCAGGCCGCTGCGAGCTGGCGCGCGGAAGGCGACCACGCGAACGCGGCGGGTAGCTCTTTTTCGCTGGCGGGATTTTCTCCTGGGACCGAAAGCGCAAACGTCACGCCGCTTGATTCGACGTCATACAGCACCACGCGTCTTGCGCCTGCTTGCGCGTTGGGCGAAATTGCTGCGACTGCGCCCGTCGAGGAAATCGCCAGGCGCGCGGTGTGCCCGGGAAATACTTTCTTCACGAGCCAGTTCGAGTCGCGCGCCAGGTCGCGCAAACCGCGGACGACCAACGCGGCGGAGCGGACGGCTAGGCCCTGCGCGGCTGCTGGCACAATTTGTTGGCCTGGCGCGCTGTTCGCCGATTGCTGCAGCGCCGATTTGTCGTGAGTGTCTACGGGCATGGATTCGTCACTCGCCGGGCGACTGGTGCGTCGGCAGCTGCGCGGCTGCACTGGACGTCGCGGGCTGCTCCAGGCGGCGCTTGGCCTGCGCGATCTGGTCGTCTACTTTCGAGATCATTTCTTTCAAGACGTCGCGGCCGTGGCTTTTGGCTTCGTCCACGCGCACTTTCAGCTGGTGCAAATCGGAGCGCAGCAGTTCCTGCAGTTCGGCTTCGATCTCAGCGAGACGGCCGCGCGCCTGGCTTATGCGGCGGATTACTCGAATCAATTCCGCGCCGGGGCCTTCGCCTTGCACGGCGTCGGGACTCCAGGCGTATTCGGCGAAAATTTTGTTGAGCTTGGCTTCGTCGCCGCGCTCGTAGGCTTCATTGGCTTCGGCCATCAATTGCTGGCGCTTGGCGCGGTCTTTGCGATCGGAGGTGAGGTCTGGATGGATGCGCTTGGCGACTTCGCGGTAGAGCTTCTTGATTTCCGGCGAAGCTTCGAACGCGCGGGGAGTGGCGGCGGCTTTTTCGCCGGCGGTGGATTTCGTTTCGTCGGCGCGAGCGCGGGCGTGCTGAGCGGCGCGTTGGGCGCGGTCGTTCGCGGGCTGCTCTTTTGCTGATTGTTCGGCAATCGCGGCTTTTAGTTCGTCTAGTTCTGCGTAACGCGAGCCTACGTAATGCAGGTATTGGCGCTCGAATGCGCCTAGCTCGGCGCGCAGGTTTGCGGAGCGCAGTTCGCGGTCGGCTAGTTCGGTCTCGATCGCGGTTTGCTCTTCGCGTTTGCGGGCTAGTTCCTGTTCTTCGGGGTTGAGTTGTGCGTTGAGAATTGGCGCGGAGCCGCCGGAACGCGGCTTCGAGGCTGCTGGGTCGAGATTCGGCTCGAGAGCGGGACTGGCATCCGGCCGGTCGGCAGGGGTATCCGTCGCCTTCAGCGCCATGCGTTTCGCCTCTGAGAGCTGCGCGAGCTTGTGCGCGGCGGTTCACATCCCCGGGTCCCAAAGGCCCCGGGGCTCCCAAGCGCCGCGGCTTCGTTCGCTTCTTAAATTGTAAGATGCGGCACTTCCGCCGCCTTGAGTTCTGCACGCCGGGTTTCCAGAAGGCTAAAACTGGCCTTTGGTACAGGGTGGTGGTGGGGATGCGGAGTTCACTGCACGCGAAGCAAGCTTCGCGCCGGAAAAGCGGCGGCCCTTCGTTCCTCAGGATAAACAAGCGGCCGCACTCCAAGATGGGGCCGAGGCGCGCGGTCGTTTGGCAGGCAATTTGGACGCGCCCGTCTGCCGGATACGGCGGGACTATCCTTTTCGCTTGCGCGGCGTCTTCATAGAATTACAGCGCGTTACATCCGGCTACGGAGGAACAACTACTATGAGTGAAACGGCGCAGCAGTACATCCAGCGGATTTTGGGACATTTGGAAGGGCAACCTCCGCTCAAAGTGCAAGCTACCACCGCGAAGAAGATTGAAAAGTTATTGAAGGGTGTTCCGGCGTCGAAGTTGCGCAAGCGTCCGGGGCCGGACAAGTGGTCTGTGGCGGAGATTGTGGTGCACCTGGCGGATACTGAGATCGTCGGCGGCTATCGCGTTCGCACGATTCTGGGCGCGCCGGGGACGCCAATTGCCGCATTCAATCAGGATGCTTGGGTTGTGGCCGGGCACTACGACAAGCGCGACGTACGCAAGTCGTTGGAACAATTTCGCGCGGTGCGGGAGGCGAACCTCGCGCTCTTGAAGACGCTGACGCCCGAGCAGTGGAAGCATCACGGCATTCATTCGGAGCGCGGGGAAGAAACGGTCGAGCATATCGTGCGGATGTTTGGAGGGCACGACATCAATCATATGAAACAGATTGAAGCTATTGTGAAGGCAAAGGGTTCGAAGGCATCGAAGAAGCGTTAGGGCGCGGGGTGGTGTTCCGGGTGCTTCGGCTTGGCGCCGCTTTTCGGGCGCGAAGCTTCCTTCGTGTGCAGTAGGTCCACGTCCACGGCAAAGGCAGGCGAGGCGCGCCTCGCCTAAGAAAAGCGGGGGCGCGCCCCCGCACTCCACATAGTGGCGCGCTGCCGCTCGAGTTGGGAGTTCCGTTTGGATGCGGAAGGGGGTCGTTTACTGACGGAGGCGCGCGCGGGAATCTAGGTGGGGCGTACGCACGCGCGCGCAAAAAAAAGGGCACGATCTTTGCGGATCGTGCCCGGCCAGAGAGTTACGACGAAGCTTACTCCGGAATTGGCGCTGTCTCCGGCATTTGCAGCTTGGCTTTGGCTAGAGCGCGGATCAGGTTGGCTTCAACCGCCGACTCGGACGTGTTGCGCACCGTGGCCAGTTCGCTGACGAGCAGATATTTTGCCCGTTCCAGCATTTTCTTTTCGCGGAAGGAAAGCGGCTTGGTCCGGCTGAGCGCTACGAGGCCTTTCAGCACCGCGGCGACCTCCATCAGCGAGCCCGTGCGCATCCGGTCCGAATTTTCCTTGAAGCGGTGTTTCCAATCGTGGTGGGAAGCAGAGCGGCCTTTTTCCAGGAACGAAATCACCGCGCCGGCTTGGGTATTTCGGATGATGGGACGCAGGCCGACACATTCGACGTTGGTCTGCGGCACCATCACTTTCAAACCGCTCGAAACGATTTTAAGCATGTAGAAGCGTTCCGACCGTCCATTCACGTACCCGTAACTGATCTGTTCGATGACCCCGACACCATGGTTCGGATACACGACTTTTTCGCCTAGCTTAAACTCCATGGACATGGACATAGGTGGAAATCCCCTCCCCGAAAAGCATATTGAAAGTTTAGGCACATGCGTCATAAACGTCAAGATAAATGGGTGGTTTGGAGGGTCGTCTCAGGGGCGAGAAACCGAATGTTTTCAGTAAGATTGGCCCCGAAATTGCCCTATAATTGTGCTCGTGCTGATCCTGTCCTTGGATACCTCTTCGCCCTCTGGAAGCGTGGCTGTTCTGCGGGACCAAGCTGTTATTGGAGTTGTTTCCACTCGTGGCGAGGAGAATTACTCTTCGCGGATGTTTCGGCACCTGGAGTTCCTGCTTAACGACCTTTCCCTCAAGCTCGAGCAGTTCGATTTATTTGCGGTTTCCGCGGGGCCTGGGTCGTTCACAGGGCTGCGTGTTGGGCTGACGGCTGCTAAGGGTTGGGCGGAGGTGTACCGGAAGCCTGCGGTCGGCGTGAGCGCTTTGGAGGCGGTGGCGATTCAGTGCCGCGCGATGACCGCGGCTGTGGTTCCGGTGCTTGATGCGCGGCGCGGGCAGGTGTATTTCGGCGTTTACCGGCGCAGCGGCGCCGGGCTAAGGCTGGGTGGCGACGAGTTTGTCGTCACGCCCCCCGAATTTGCGGCCAAGCTTGCCGAGAGTGCCCGAGACGGCGCGTTTACGATTGCCACTCCGGATGCCGAGGTGGTTTCGCTGCTCGCGGCGCATTTGCAGACGGATTCGGTTGCGATTGAGACAGTTTCCAGTGTCCTCGCGCCATTCATCGGACACATTGGCCACGAGCGCGCCTTGCAGGGCAACGTGAGCGATGCGCTGGCGCTCGACGCCAACTACGTCCGGCGGACGGACGCTGAAATGCAATGGAAGGATCGTTAGCGGCTGCATGATTCGGGCGCTGGAATCTCGCGACATAGATGCGGTGCTGGGGATTCAGTCTACTTGCCCGGAGATCGCGCAGTGGACGGTGTGGGATTATCACCGCGTGGCGCGCGGCGAAATGGCGGGATGGGTGGCGGAAGAAGATCGCTCGCTCGCCGGATTCCTGGTCGCGCGCAGAGTCTCGAGCGATCTGGAGATTTTGAATTTTGCCGTGCGAGAGGCTTACCGCCGGCGGGGGATCGGCGGAGAACTGCTGGAGTCGGCGCTGGAATGGGCGCGGTCGTTGCAAGTGACGCACGCGATTTTGGAGGTGCGCGCGTCGAATCTGGCGGCGTTGCGTTTTTACGAGCGCTACAAGTTTGAGGTTGCCGGGAGGCGTCCTCGGTACTACACCGCGCCGATCGAAGACGCCTTGCTGCTGACTGCACCGCTCGCGTAACGCGGCGTGCGCGGAGTTGCCGCAGAAATCGGGCGCAGCAAGCAGCGCCCCTACCAAGAAAAGTTAGGCGTGCGAACGCGGTACGCGAGGTTTTATGCATTTGGAAGACGCCAGCCTGCGGCTCCTGAAAGACGCCTTGAAGAAGCTGGACGACGGATTCGCGTCTCTGCCCGCGATTTCTGCGGACGCCGCGCACGATCCGCGCCTGGCTGCGGTTATGAACGAAGTCGCCGCGAAGATGCAGGACAACTACCCTTACTTTCATCCTTTGTATGCGGGCCAGATGTTGAAGCCACCGCATCCGATCGCGCGGGCGGCATACGCGCTGGCTACCTGGATCAATCCGAATAATCACGCTCTCGACGGCGGGCGTGCCAGTTCTGCGATGGAAAAAGAGGCGGTCGCGCAGATCGCAGAAATGTTTGGATGGAAGGAATTTCTTGGCCATCTGTGCGGCGGCGGGACCATGGCGAATCTTGAAGCTCTTTGGGTGGCAGGGCAGCTACGGCCCGGGAAAAAGATTGTGGCTTCGGACCAGGCGCATTATACCCACCGTCGCATTTCTTCCGTGCTGCAATTGCCGTTTGCCGAAGTGGCTTCCGACAATCGCGGATGCATGGACACAAAGGCCCTCGAAGCGATGCTTGAAGCGGGCGATGTGGGTTGCGTGGTCGCGACTGTGGGGACCACCGGAACCGGTTCTGTAGATCCGCTGCCGGAAATTTTGAAGCTGCGCGAGCGCTACGGGTTTCGCGTGCATGTGGATTCGGCGTACGGGGGGTATTTTGCGCTGGCCGGCAACCTGGATACCGAGACTCGCGCTTCCTACGACCGAATTGGCGAGGCGGATTCCATCGTGATTGATCCGCACAAGCACGGGTTGCAGCCCTACGGATGTGGTTGCGTGCTGTTTCGCGATCCCAGCGTTGGCGCTATTTACAAGCACGAATCGCCCTACACGTATTTCACCTCGTCCGAGCTGCACCTTGGCGAAATCAGCTTGGAATGTTCCCGGCCGGGCGCCTCTGCGGTGGCGGTGTGGGCGACGCAACGCTTACTGCCGCTCGTGCGCGGTGGGGAATTCGCGAAGATGCTGGAAGCGAGCCGCAGCGCTGCGGTGCAGTTCTCACAGCGACTCACAAGCGACGACCGATGGGTGGTGCCGTTCGCACCGGAGCTCGATATCGTCGTCTGGGCCCCACGCGCTGCATCGGCGAGCGAAATTTCTGAGCTATCGCAACGCATCTTCGACGCCGCCGCGAAACAAAATCTGCACCTAGCCTTGATTCGCTTGCCGGTGCGATTTTTCTCCGGACACCGGCACGGATTTCGAGCAGACCGCGAGACCGTCCAGTGTCTGCGCTCAGTGCTGATGAAGCCCGAGCATCGCGATTGGCTCGAGCGCATCTGGGCAATTCTCTCGCGCGCCGCAGACGAAGTTCTCGCACGATAAATGTCGCGCGGGCTGCGTTTCAAGTTGAAACGGCGTTGGTACATCTTGCCTATTGGCATCCACAACGCAATTGTGGTAATTGTTACGATTATGTGAACGTTCGTTACAACCAGGAGGGAACGAATGCCGATTACGACGCACGATGTCCGGCGAGCCCTGATGGAATCGAACCAGGAATACCGCAAACTCTTCGAAGAACACTCCCGCTGTGAATCCCAGCTTCAGCAACTCGTCAAACAATCCTACTGGAACGTGGAAGACCTCGAGATGGAAGTATCGCTCAAGAAAATGAAGCTGCATCTGAAGGACATGATGGAACTGATTGTGGCCAGTTACCACAACCAGACCGTCCATCACTGACCCGCTTCACCGTTAAGCCTCCAGCTGTCCGCAAACTTCTGTCGTACAATACCGGTGCACTCGCTTATCATCTGAGCCGCGAACATTTGCGCGGCGGAAGCTTGCGCGCTGCGGGCGCTTTTGCGGAACGCAGATCAAGGAATCCACTGGAATTATGATCAAGGACGCATACCGATTTGCATTGCCGCCGCTGATTGCGGGAGGGATTTGCTTTATTCCGGGCTGGAAGTGGCTCGGCGGGATTCTGATTTTTCTCGGGCTATTCATTTTTTATTTTTTTCGCGATCCGCAGCGCAGCGTGCCTTCTGATGCAGGCCTGATCGTTTCTCCGGCGGACGGGCATGTGGTGGAAATCGTGGACGAGATGCTCGATTCAGTGGTTGGCCATCGCATCAGCATTTTTCTTTCGATCTGGGATGTGCACGTGCAGCGCTCACCTGCGGCGGGGCGCATAGCGGACGTCGTCTATCGTCCCGGACGCTTCTATGCCGCGCTGCGATCCGCGGCGTCGCGCGAGAATGAACAGAATATTATTTACGTGCACACGCCGCGAGGGCCTTTGGTCTTCAAACAAATCGCCGGAGCAATCGCGCGGCGCGTGATATGCTGGAAACGCGAAGGCGAGGAAGTGGCGCTGGGCGAACGCGTCGGACTGATTCGCTTCGGATCGCGCGTGGACATCTGGCTGCCTCTCGATACGCAAGTGGTCGTCAAGCTCAGGCAGAAGGTCAAAGGCGGCGAAAGCATACTGGCGAAATGGAATTCAACGGCATAGATCCCATCGGACACGAAGAAAGCCCGCGCCGGCCTTTCCGGAATCATCGTCTCCGCCGCGGCGTTTATATCCTACCCAGCGCGTTTACCGTTGCCAACATGCTTTGCGGGTACTACGCGATTCTCGCGACCCTCGACGGAAAAATCACCGATTTTGATAATGCGGCGATGGCCATTGGTTTGGCTTGGGTATTCGATTCGATGGATGGACGAATCGCGCGACTGATGAAGACGGAAAGTCAATTTGGCAAGGAATTCGATTCGCTCGCGGACATCGTCAGCTTTGGCGTCGCGCCGGCGTTTCTTGCCTACGCCTGGGGAATTCGCGCGGCGGCTGCGGCGAACGCGCCGGAAGCGTTGCACCTCACCGAACTGGGCTGGCTGATCGGATTTATATTTGTCGCCTGCTGCGCCTGGCGCTTGGCGCGCTTCAATATTCAGGGCATGGCGCCAGGAGGCAATCGCTACTTCGCGGGAATGCCGACTCCTGCCGCTGCTGGAATGATCGCAGCTACGGTGCACTTTGCGCATGGACATCCGCTGGAAGACGTTCGCGTGTCGGTTTTGTGGCTGGCGCTGGTTGTAGTTCTGGGCGTGTTGATGTCCAGCACGATCCGCTACTTCAGTTTTAAAGATATTCCTTTGCGGCGCCGCCAGCCTTCCCTTGCGGTGGTTTTGGTGGCGCTCTTGTTTGGCGCCGTAGTTTATTTCTCCCATCAAACTTTGCTGCTGGTCACTGCCGGCTACACCCTTCATGGGCCCGTCATGCAGTTGGTGCGCACGGTGCGGCATCGGCTTGCTTCTCGGCCTGCCTAGACTATGCCCGCCGGGCACGAAGCAGCGAATCGCGTCGCCATCGTAGGCGCTTCTTCCTTGCGCGGGAAGGAATTGAAGCTGGTGCTCGAAGAGCGCAATTTTCCCACGGGCGATATTGTGTTGCTGGATGAGCCGGTGATGGCGGGCACTTTGACGGAAGTAGGCGGCGAGCCGGCTTTCATTCGTGCGTTGGATGAAGAGAGTTTCGAAGGGGCGCGCTTTGCGTTTTTTGCTGGGTCGCAACAGGATGCGGAACAGAATTGGCCCGTCGCGCAGCGTTCCGGCGCAACTGTTATTGATCTCACCGGCGCTTTGGCGGCGAGCGGACAATCAACATCATGGATTCCCGCGCTTGCGACGGTGCTGCTGCCGCGCCCAGGCGCTCACTCCGGTAAACACGACGCTACGGGCGCGACACCTTCGGTCAGCACTGCGCGGGCAATTGCGTACTCATCGCCAGGCTCCGGAGTGATCGTTGCGTGCACTATTTCCGCTGCGCTTTCGAAATTGTCGCTGCTGCGCACGGTGCTGCTTTTGTTTCCGCCCGTTTCTGAGCGCGATCAGGCCGGCGTAGACGAACTCGAAAGCCAAACCGCCAATTTGCTTTCGTTCCGTCCGATCGCGCAATCCGTGTTCGACGCGCAGGTCGCTTTCAACCTGCTCGCGGGATACGGAGACGAATGCAAGCCGACGCTCGCCGAACTGCGCGCCTCGATCGCGCGCGATACGGCAGAATATCTCGCGGGGCGCGTCGCGGTGCCGGCCTTGCAACTGGTGCAAGCGCCGGTATTTTATGGATACGCCGTCGCGGCATACGCGGAATTTGGTGCGGCTCCGCAGCGCGAGCAACTCGAGAGCGCTTTTGCGAGTCTAGGTGTGAAGGTCGCGACGGCTGGAGAACCCGCGCCGAATAACGTGAGCGTGGCCGGAGAGAGTGAAATTCACATCGCGCGTATTGAATCGGACCCGAGCGTCGCGGCCGGCGTGTGGATTTGGGGCGTTGCCGATAATTTGCGCCTTGCGGCCGTGAACGCCGTGCGCATCGCGGAGGAATTGGTTGCGAAACCGCAGGTGCAGTAGGGGATTACTTCCGCTCTTAGTGCTTGCGGCGGCATTGCTGCCGGTCGGTTGCGGTTATCACGTCGTGGGGCGCGGGAGCGCGCTGCCTTCGCAGTGGAAGACGATCGCAGTGCCGGCGTTCAAGAACGATACGACGCGCTACCGCATCGAACAGCGCTTTACCGCCGCGGTGATCCGGCAATTCCTGCAGCGCACGAAATATCGCATTGTGCAGGATCCAGCTTCCGCCGACGCCGTGCTGCATGGTGAAGTGCTTTCCATCGAAACGAATCCGGTGTTGTTCAACGCGACTACCGGGCAGGTGACTACGATGCTGGTCACCGTGCACACGAAGGTCGAACTCGTTGACAATCAATCGCAAAAGACCGCGTACCAGAACAACGACATGGTTTTTCGCGACGAGTACCAGATTTCTTCGGACGTGCAGAGCTTCTTTGAAGAGCAGGATCCGGCGCTGGAGCGCATGTCGCGCGATTTCGCGGCGCAGCTGGTTTCCAACGTCACGGAGAATTTCTGATGCCGGACCTTTCGCCGGATAAATTGCTGGAACGACTGGCGAAGGGCAAGCCGGTGCCTGCGATTGTTCTGGAAGGCACCGACCCGTATTTGCGGGATATGTGCCGCGGCAAAATTATTGATGCGTACGTGCCTGAACCGATGCGCGACTGGGCTCTGGGGCGCGTGACGGTGCGAGGCGGGGATTGGAGGGAGTTGTTTCAACGCGCGGAGACCATGCCGATGCTGGCTCCGTGCCAGGTCGTGCTGGTGGACGGCGCGGAGTCCATTCAATCACGCGCGAAAGGTGACGACGAAAGCGATGATGGAGACGACGGCGACGATCCGCGCAAAGATACGCTGAAGGCCCTTGCGGACTATCTCGCCAAGCCTGCGCCGTTCACTGTGATCGTATTTGAAGTGCCTAAACTCGATCACCGCCAGCGGCTTTACAAAGTGCTCGCGGAAAATGCCGTGATCGTGGAATTGACGCTGGGCGGCGAGTCCGCGGCGGCGCTGGCCGAGCAGATGGCCAAGGACTTGGGCGCTGAGATCGAACGCCCGGCCGCGAACTTACTCGCGGAAATTGTGAATAGCGAGCCGGCGCGCATTCGCGTGGAAATGCAAAAAGTGGCCGCGTACGCGCACGGGCGTGGACGCATCACCGCGGCGGACGTGGAAGAACTCGTGCCCAAGGCGCGCAAGAATACCGTATGGCAGCTCGCCGATATGCTGGCGACTCGCCGTCGCGGGGACGCCTTCGCGTTTTTGGAAAATTTATTGCGCGAGGGAGAGGAACCGATTGGGCTGGTGGGCGTGCTGGCCTGGATGTACCGCAAGCTGATCGAAGCGCGCGATCTGCCTGCGGGGATGAATGGTTTTCAAGCGGCGCGCTCGCTGCAGATGCGACCGGATGCGGCGGAAGCCGCGGTGCGCAACGCGCATCGCATCCCGAAACAGGATTTGCTCACTGGCCTATTAGCTTTGGCGGAAGCCGATAGCCAGTTGAAATCTTCGAACCCGAATCCTCGCGCGTTGATGGAATTTCTGATCGCGCGGCTCACATCTTCTGCGACTTCGGTGGCTACATCGTCCCAACTAGGCTGAGGCTCCGGATGCGCCGCGCGGCCGTTCGGTGCCTTCTTTCTCGTAGAGCGTGTAGAGGGCCTGGATGTATTCCGCCTCGATGCGAACTAGTTCCGCGAAAGTGCGCGCAGCGTCGCGGGTTCCATTTTTATGCAGCGCGAATGCTTCGTGCCGCCGTTCGGTGAATCTGTCTTCCAATATTTGCCAGGCTTCTTCGTTCATTCCATCACCTCTCGTATGGATTGCGTCCGGCGATTCTACACCACGAGAGCGGTTGCTACGCTAGCGTCTATCTTTGGGAGACTGCCTTTCGGTTCCGACGGAACCTAGTTTTGGAGCCTCAACCCGGCTTGATTTCCGGCACCGCTTCGCTCGGCTTGAAGAGCGATTTCGCCGGCGCGCCTGCGGCCCGCGCCGCTTCGGCCGCAATCTTCTCCAGGCCCTTCTTTTCGAATCCCACCGAACTCACTTGGATTTTTCCATCCGGGGCGATCAAAAAGACGGTTGGAACGTTGGTGATGCCGTACTGGTTGGAAACCGGGTAGCCGTCTGCGTCAATCAGGGCCGGGAACTCGACGTCAAACTCCTTGAAAAACTCGCGCGTATCGCGCGCGTCGTCCTGCGAAATTCCAAAGAGCGTGAACTTCGGCCCGGCGTATGTTTCATGCAACCGTTCGAGGAATGGCGCGGTAAACTGGCAGGTGGGGCAGCTCACTTTGAAAAACGCGGCAACCACTGGACCTTTTTTTAACGCGTCCGCGAGCGTCACGACCTCACCGTTCATATCTTTCAGCGAAATTGCCGGGGCTTTGGCGCCCGCCGGTAGAGCAGCCATCTTCTTTCCTCCCAGAATTTCCCGAACGTGTCGTTTCAGACTCATTGGTTAGTCCTAAAATATTGGATGACGTGCCAAGCGAACGGACGCAGCCACGAACTACGCAACGCTGCGGCATCGCAGGAAAGCATCAATGGATGTTGCGAGTCTTTTTGCCGACGTAATCCATCAGAAGATATTGCCCCAGCGTGTAGGGAGTGGTGAAGTAGGCTTTGCCGCGGCAAAGTTCGGTGATTTTCTGGACGAAGTGCACCAGGCTGTAGTCGCTGGAAAGCATGAAGGTATTGATTAGAATGCCGGCGCGCTTGCATTTTGCCACTTCTTCCATCGTCTGCGTCACGACCAGGGGGTCGAGGCCAAAGGCGTTTTTGTAGATGCGTCCGTCCTCGAGCGTCAGCGCCGAAGGTTTGCCGTCGGTGATCATCACGATCTGGCGCATATCTTTTTTCTGACGCGACAGGATGCGCTGGGCGAGCCGCAATCCTTCGCGGGTGTTCGTGTAGTAAGGACCAACCTGTACACGCGCCAGCTTGCCTAACGGGATTTCCTCGGCGCTATCGTGGAATAGCACGCAGTGCAGCGAATCGCCCGGATATTGCGTACGAATCAGGTGCGAGAGCGCGAGCGCTACGCGTTTCGCGGGCGTGAAGCGGTCTTCGCCGTAGAGAATCATGCTGTGGCTGCAATCGAGCATCAGCACGGTGGCGCAAGAGCTTTGATATTCACACTGATGCACCATGAGGTCGGGATAATCGAGCTCGATCGGAATCTGCGCGCCATTGCGTTGCACGGCGTTGAAAAGAGTTCCGCTGATATCCATATTCAGCGTGTCGCCGAATTCGTAATGCTTGGAAGTGCCGCCGGATTCGACGCCGGTGGCGAGATCGCGCGTATCGTGCCGGCCGAAGCTGCTCTTGCCGAGCGACGCGAGCAAATCCTTGAGCGTCTTGAATCCCAGAAAATCTAGCGCCTTGTCCGTGATTTCAAAGCGCGCTTCCATGTTCGGCTGGGCTTCGCCTACCTGGCCACCGGGAGTCTGCGAGGGAGGCGGGGTCACTTGCGCGGGCTGGTCCGGACGGGAAATGAAGCCTTCTTCTTCCATGCGCTGGATAATTTGATTCACGATGTCGCGCAATTCCTGGTTCTGCGCGATATCCGGATTCTGCAACATTTGTTCCATCAGTTCCGGCGGAAGCAGGTCGCCCTCTTGCAGGGCGCGCAGGATGGCTTCGCGCAGCTCTTCCAACATCTGTTCGCGAGAGCGCTCCGAATCCATTTCATAGATTCCGAACCGCGATTCGAAGCCGCTTTGCAGCAGGAAATCCGACAGGCGGCTCATCAATTCCTGCAGATCAATATCATCCGCGGCGTTGGGGGCGTATTTGGAATACTTTGTGTATTTCATGGGTCCCTAAAGCTTTACCTGAAACTCGTTCGTTTGACGCGTTCAGTTGAACTGACGGCGCGGCACGCGGCCCGAAGGTTCGCGCGGATCGCGCGGCTCGGGAGTCTTGCGTCCGTCGGCGAAATAACCGCGCTCTTCGCTGCGGTTGATGCGTTTGTGCGCCCACAGCCCTTCGAGGATGAATTCGGCTGCACTGGCTACGATTCCGGCGTCGTCTTTCTGGCTGACTTCCAGGACGCTCAAATTGTCGAAGAGGCCCTGAATTTTCTTCAGCTGCGCCATCACTTCGGAACTGGAGGCGTTCGCGGGGAGCTTCAATTCGCCGCCCAACTCGAACCACTGAATCACCGGCTGCATGTTCGCGCCGGTGAAATACTGCGTGTAGGTTTTTCCGATCGCGGCGCGGATCAGTTCGCGGGCGATATTCTCGGCGCCACGGAGTTCGCCTTCGTATTCGAGTTCGAATTTTCCGGTCATCGAGGGAATCGCGGCGTAGATGTCTGCCACGCGTGCTACCACGGCGGAATCGCGGCTACGCACGGCGCGCTGTTCGGCGCTGCTTAGCACGTTTTCGAGCGCGCTAATCGGTAGCCGCTGGCTGACGCCGGAACGCCGGTCCACGCGCTTATCTTCGCGCGCCTGGAATGCTACCTCTTCGACGATCTCGCGAATGTATTGCGGAACTTCCACGCGCTTCTTGTTGTCGCGTTCGGTCCACGATTCCTGCGAGGTGATGGACATGCCTTCCGCGACTGTCGCCGGATAGTGGGTGCGAATTTCCGACCCGATGCGGTCTTTGAGCGGCGTAATGATTTTGCCGCGCGCCGTGTAGTCTTCCGGATTGGCGGTGAAGACGAGCAAGACGTCCAGCGCCAAGCGCACCGGATAGCCCTTAATTTGCACGTCGCCTTCCTGCATGATGTTGAACAAGCCAACCTGAATTTTCCCGGCGAGGTCCGGCAACTCGTTAATCGCAAAAATCCCTCGATTGGCGCGGGGCAGCAGGCCGTAGTGAATCGTCAGCTCGTCCGAAAGATTTTTTCCGCCGCGTGCGGCCTTGATAGGGTCCACGTCGCCGATCATGTCCGCGATGGTCACGTCCGGAGTTGCGAGCTTTTCCACATAACGGTGATCGCGCGAGAGCCACGCAATCGGTGTGGCATCACCCTCGGCAGCGATGCGTTCGCGGCATAGGCGGCAAAGCGGCGCGTAAGGGTTGTCGTGAATTTCGCAGCCTTCGACTACCGGGATTTGTTGATCCATGAACCCGACGAGGCCGCGCAAAATGCGCGATTTGGCCTGGCCGCGCAGCCCGAGCAAAATAAAATGATGGCGCGAGAGAATCGCGTTGATGATCTGCGGCAGCACGGTGTCGTCGTAGCCGTGCACGCCGGAAAAGAGCGCTTCGCCCTTCTCCATTTTGCACATCAGATTTTCACGCAATTCCTGGCGAACGGTTCGGCGCGCGATTCTTTCTTCGGACCACTGACTGCGGCGAAGTTCACCCAGGCTTTTCGGCAGTGAAGTCATGAGGGCCTCAGTTACACGGAAGAAGCAACGCTCATTTCGGGCGTCTGCGCCCATTATAAAGGAACGAAGGCTGCGGCGATACTTTCGTTTGGATAGCTTCGATAGGCTAATTCAGGGTGTGGCCGTTGCCCGCGGCGCGGCGGCGCGTTTTCTGTTGCGGTTCGACGCGGGCGAGCAGGTCGCCCATCCAGCGGATCAAGAAATCCTGGCGTTGCGCTTCCGAGCGGATTTCGAGCAGTGCCTGTTTGTCGTCGAGTTCGATTGGCAGGCGCGCGGCCAGTTGGTAGGAAAGCGGCCATAGGGGCTGTTTGCCAGTTGTCACCCACATCTGGCCATGAATCAACGAGTGACATTCCTGAAAGAGCGCTAGCAGGCCGGCCTCTTCGCAGTCGTCTATGGATTCATGCAATGGCGCTGCGGGATCCGATGGGTATTCGACGATCGCTTCGTGGTAGTCCTTCTCGCGCAGCAATTGCAATGCGCGGAACACGGCGCGCCCCTGGGTAAGGATGTCCATCCGGCCGTCTGGGTAGTCCTTGATTTTTCGAATGATCGCCGCGGTGCAGCCGAGCGCAGCGACGCCTCGTTCGCTTACCAGAATGATCCCGAACTCGCGATTTTCGCGGAGACAGTGGCCGATCATGACCTTATAGCGTTGCTCGAAAATGTGCAGAGGGAGATTGGCTCCCGGAAAAAGCACGACGTTCAGGGGAAACAGCGGAATGCGGTTGGATTTCATAACTTTCAGCTGCCACTCTTGCAGCTTATCTGAAACTAGCGCATCAGTGCGAGCGCAGCTTGCATCTCGTCCCGCGCGTGCATGTCTCCAGCTTTCTGCGCGACCAGAATACCATCGGAGAGGAGTTTGCGCGCTTGTTCGAGCTTTCCGACGCGGGATAGGTGCTGGCCGAATTGAAAGTAGCCCGCCACGTAGGTGGGATTCGCTTCGAGCAGCTTTTCGAAGTGGTCGGTGGCCGCGTCGTTGTCGCCGACTTTCATACATTCCAGCGCGAGCCCATAGCGCGCGAAGGCGTCGGCCGGTTTTTCGTCTACAAATTGTTCCAGAACTTCTCTGCGCGACTTCTGTGTTTGGGTCATGGACTTGAAACGCGTATTATAACGGGCTTGAGGGCGCGCGCCAAGCGCACGCTTTTATTGAGGATTTGGATTCCACGCGGAGAATGCATCGAGCACATGGCCAAATTCAAGAAATCAGTGACGAAAGCTGCGGCGGCAAACGATACCGCCGCCGCTTTGCCGGGTAAGCCGGTAAAGGCGTCCAGTTCGGAGATTGTTGAGATCGTGCTGCCGAACGATGCCAATTTGCTCGGCAACATGTTGGGCGGGCGCGTGATGCACCTGATTGATATTGCCGGCGCGCTGGCGGCCAACCGGCATTCGAATAGCCATGTCGTCACTGCTTCCGTGGACTATCTCGATTTTCGATTTCCGATTCGCGTGGGTGAATGGATTGTCCTGAAGTCCAGCGTAAACCGCGTGTTCAATACTTCGATGGAAGTGGGCGTGAAAGTGTTTGCGGAGAATATTTTGACCGGCGAGCGGCGGCACACCAGCACGGCGTACGTTACGTTCGTTGCACTGGACGCGAACCACCAGCCGCACGCGGTGCCACCGCTGATTTTGGAGACGGAGGATGAACGCCGGCGGTATCGCGAAGCGGGAGAACGACGGCGCGTGAGATTGCAAATGCGGCACAAGATGCCGTTCTCGGACAAGTAGGCGCTAGTAACTGCGGGAGTTTTAACGCGCTTGCAAATGTTTGGTGACTGCTTCCGCTGTGTGAAAGCCGTTTTCGACGCATTTTCCGATGGCGGGGCCTTCCAGATAATTCCCGGCAAAAAATAGTCCCGGCATTTGGCGTTCCGCATCGCGAATGGTTTCGACGATGTGGCCATGGCCGAGATTGTACTGGGGCAACGCGCGCGTATATCCCCAGACGGCCGATTCGATCGGGGGGCCAGTGATTCCCAGAATGCATGCGTTCTCATCCTGCACAATTCGCGCGATGTCTTCCTCGGAATGTCGCACGATTTCGACGTCGGTGGCGCCGCCGATGAAGCTCGTCATCGTGGCGGTGCCTTCGCGGGCGCGGTCCCTGAAAAGCGAAGAATTCCATACTGTGCCCAGGGTGCGGATCTTCTGGCCGCGCGGGACCAGAAATCCAAAGCCGTCCAAAGGATCGCCGATCTGTTGCCGATGATAATTCGCCGCGACGACCGCCACAGGGGCGTACGGAATGCCGGACAGAACTTGCGCGATATGCGCGGACATCGAAGCAAGCAGCGCGCCCGCCGCATAAGCCGGGGTTGCGATCACCACGGCATCCACAGTCGCGTGGCGCTCTTGGCCACGCTGCTGCGCGCGAAGCTCGTAAGGACCGCCGTCCGCGCCGGAACTGCTCGCGCGCCGAATCTCCAGCACCGTCGTTCCAGTTTGCAGACGCTCGCCAAGCTTGCCGGCCATCGCAACCGGTAGAGTTGCCACTCCGCTATGGAAACTACAAAGTGGTGGTGGGCCGCCGCGCTTCGCCTTCGGTGGACGCGACTTCATGGCGCCGCGCAGTACGCTGCCGTATTCGCGTTCCCATTCATCGAGCGTCGGGAATGCTGCTTTCAGACTCAGTTGTTCCGGGTCGCCGGCGTAGACTCCGGAAACGAATGGCGCCACCAGATATTCCAGAATCTCGTGGCCGAATTTGCGGCGGACGAAGCTGGCCACGGTTTCCTCTTCGCTGGGCGGTTTGCTGCGTTTGAATGCTTCCGTCGCGATTTTCCAGCGCGAGCCGGGCGCGAGCAGGGAAGAAGTGAGCAGCGCCTGCGGCGACATGGGAATTTTGCGGAGGTGGCCATGCAGATAAACGTAACGCGGCGCGCGCGGATCGGCTTTTTGCAGTTCGCCTTCGAGGCCCAATTCGCGAATTAAATCGAGCAGGGTGCCCGTGCCTTGAAAACTTTGTGGGCCGGTCTCAAAAAGAAGGCCGTCCTTTTTGACCGTACCGATTAGGCCGCCGGCGTGGTCGGAGGCCTCCAGCAGGGTAACGTCCACGCCCGATTGTTGCAGCCGGTACGCGCAAGCCAAGCCGGAGATTCCCGCGCCAATCACCGCTACTCGTGTGGAATTACTCATGTGCGCGTGCGGTCAGAGCGTCTTCGAGAAAAGCGGACGCTTGTCCATTTGTTGTTCGCGGAGGTAACGATCGAAGGTCATGGCGACGTTGCGGATGAAGATTCGGCCGAGGGGAGTGACGCGGATTTCGGTGGCGTCGAGCGCGACCAGCCCTTCATCGCGCGCTTCTTCCAGGCGCTGCAGCTCTGGAGCGAAATATTCATCGAACAATATGCCAAATTGCTGCTCCACTTCGTGTTTGGGAATCACGGTATGGCACAGCAGCCTGCCGATCACTGCTCGGCGCAGCACGTCATCCTGCGAAAGCCGGTAGCCGCGCATTGTGGCGATTCCGCGCGTGCCCACGGTTTCTTGATAGGCGGGAACTTCGCGCCGGTTCTGCGCGTAGGCTTCGCCGATCGAGCTGATCGCGCTGACGCCCATGCCGTAGAGGTCGGCGCCCGCTTTGGTGGTGTAGCCCTGGAAATTCCGGTGGAGCGTGCGATTTTGTTGCGCTGTTGCCAGCTCGTCGCCGGGACGCGCGAAATGGTCCATGCCGATATAGAGGTATCCGGCGTCGAGAAATCTTTCAAGGCCCGCGCAGAAAATGCGGAATTTTTCCATTCCTTCCGGCAAATACATTTGGAACGAGCCCTGCTGTTTTTTCAGCCAGGGGACATGCGCGTAGCTGAACATCGCGACGCGATCCGGCAAGAGCGTCAGGGTGCGGTCAATCGTGTCCTTGAAGCTGTCCGCGGTTTGGTGCGGCAGTCCGTAGATTAAATCGACATTCAGGCTTTCGAAACCCAATTCGCGCGCGGCCACGATCAAATCGCGCGTCAGTTCATACGGTTGCACGCGATGGATCGTTTCCTGGACCTTCGGCTGGAAGTCCTGAATGCCCATGCTCAGGCGATTGAATCCCAGGCGCCTTAGAGTTTCCAGGTGCGCGCGATTTGTCACGCGCGGGTCAATTTCTATTCCAATTTCGGCGTCGGGAGAAAACGAAAAGCGCTCGCGCGTGTAGGCGAAAAGGTCTTCCATCTGCGCGGGAGTCAAATACGTCGGCGTTCCGCCACCCCAATGAAATTGAATTACCGGGCGTTTTTTGGAAACGTGCCCGCTGACGTGATCAATTTCGCGCTTCAGGGCGTCGAGGTAGGGGATTGCGACTTTCTTGTCTTTTTGAATGGAGACCGTGCACGCGCAAAACAGGCAGAGGCTTTCGCAGAAGGGAATGTGCATGTAGAGCGAAAGCGGCGTCGCCGCAGCTTCTGCGCGCGCGTAGTACGATTCGAGATCGTCGGGGCCGAAATCGTCTTTCCACACGGGGGCCGTCGGATAGCTAGTGTAACGCGGGCCGGGACGGTTGTATTTTTCGAGCGTGGCGTCGGTGAGCTGGCCGATCTCGAATTTTTCAATTGATTTCATCGTTGCATCTGCCATGCGTTGGTCTTTCAAGCGTGCCCGTTCAGCTGATCCCCGCGCGGGCCGGCACTCGCGCCGCTTTGCCTGCGTCCACAAACGCTTTCGCGTTCGCGACGGGAGTCGTCGGCAAGATTCCGTGGCCCAAATTCAAAATATGCCCAAGGCCGCCGGTCTGTTCGACGGCGGCCCGCGCCGCTTCGCGAACTGCCGCCTCCGGACCGAGCAAGATTGTGGGGTCCACATTGCCTTGCAACGCGACCTTGCGGCCGAGGGTGCGGCGAGCCTCCGCCAGGTCCGTGCGCCAGTCTACGCTCACGACATCCGCGCCGGATTGCGCGAGACTTTCCAATAAGTGCGCGGAGCCTTTTGCGTACAAAATCTTCGGTACGTTTGGATGCCCGACCAATTCGTACACCAACTTTGTCGCGGGCAGCTCGAAGGCATCATACTCCGCGCGGGTCAGTTCGCCTGCCCAAGTATCGAAGAGTTGAATCACCGCCGCGCCCGCTGCAATTTGCGATTTCAGATATTGCGCGGTCGAGCGCGCAATGCGCTCCAGCAGTTCCCGCACCGTGGCCGGTTCCGAGCGCAACATTTGCTTGGCTCGTGAGATGTCACCGCGCGTTTGGCCCTCGATCATGTAACAAGCCAAAGTCCAGGGCGCCGCCGCGAAGCCAATCACCGGCACGTCCGGTCCCACTTCTTTGCAGATGGCGCGAATCGCATCACCGACGAACCGTGTATCGCGCGCGGGATCAAAATCGCGCAAGCGGCGCACCGCCGCCAAATCGCGAACCGGATTCGAAAGCACCGGTCCCGAATCCGGGACCTCCAGCGGCAATCCCATTGCCTCCGCCACAATCAAAATATCGGAGAAGACGATCACCGCATCCACATCGAGAATGCGAAATGGTTGAAGCGAAACTTCCGCCGCAACGTCCGGCGTTTTGCATATTTCCAAGAACGAATGGTGCTTCCGCACCACCTGGTATGCCGGCAGATACCGGCCGGCCTGGCGCATGATCCACACGGGGACACGTTCGACTGGCTCAAAGCGGCAGGCGCGTAAAAAGAGGTCTTTCCGGTTCACTGCGGAAGTCATAGGCTCAAGTCATGATAGCAGAAGGGATTTGCGCGCGCATGTCGCTGCAACCGGGCAGCCAGGCACTCAGTTGCGCGATGGTAGGGGTCGTTTGCCGATTAGCGCGGAAATCGGGCGCTGACCCTCGCACTAATTTTGCCAGCTGTCATGATTGACTTATAGATGGCTTCTTGCACTCCTTTACACCGGCGCGAAATCTTTTCCTAAAGACGCGTTTTGAGTGAGTCGTTTCACGATCAACTTCCAACACCATACCAACGGAGAGATCGCTCAAGAACTCGTCACGCGTAGCAGCACTGTCAATGCGTTTTATGCTCCCCGTATTCCCGCTATCCATATCTTTAAAAATAGCCTCCTCGCCGCTGTTTGAAGTGATCTTGATCTTCACCTTCATGTATCCCACCTCGCCCGAGCCAATTGTGATCCGGTTTGACTTGTCTGGTAAATGCGTTAACCAGGACCTACGGCGGATTAGCGATTGTTTGATCTCCGAGGTGGTCGGCTTTTACTTCCCGACTACAAGCGTCACGATGAACCATACAACCGAGAAAGAGCACATCGCGAAAACATACATGCTGCCGCGGTCCTGTTGCCAAATGTCTCGGCGTCGCCAAGTCCATACAATTCCGGTCGCAACGAGCACCACCCACGGGATGAGGTTCCATGGCTTCAGCATCAACGACGAACCGAGATGCATCATTTCGCGAGTGCCCATTCGCGGATTTGCAACCAGTAAGGGGAATTCTTGCACCATACCCGAAACAGTAAGCAAGATTGCCGCCCAGAACCAGAGGTTAGCCGACAGGGTCTGCCTATTCATATCTCTGAACTCCGGAACAAATCCTATATCGAAATCAATCTGGTCAAACGCCGGAAATGAGTCCCGGTTTCCGATCACGTGCAATCGGAAACTGGCCCGCCACCAATTACGCAACGGCTGCGCGGTTTGCGCACCATCAGCGTTATAATCTACAGGCTATTCGGGGGAGTTTCCGCATTTCATGACACACTTTCTGGGCGACCTGAGCCTGGCACTGTATGTGGCTAGCTTTCTTTGCTACGCCCGAAATCTGTACGTGCCCAACTTGTGGGTGGGGCGGCTGGCCTCGTTGCTGCTGGCCGCGGGGATTGGGGCGCAATACTGGGAGCTTTACCAGCGTTCTCTTGCGCTGCACACGGTTCCTTACGACGATTTGTACGGCTCGATGTCGCTTTTTGCGTGGCTTCTCGGTCTTACCTATTTGGGCCTGGAAGTATTCCACCGCCAGCGCACCGTGGGACCGTTCGTGACGTTGCTGCTGGTCTGCTGGCTCGTGTTGCTCGATATTTTTACCCCGCGTTCTTTGCCGGCTGCTCCTTCGATCCCGCGCGGCGCGATGTTTGCATTTCACGTGACGCTGAACACCTGGGCGTATGCGGCCTTCGCGCTTTCTTTTGTGCTCAGTGTGATCTATTTGGTGCAAGACTGGGTTTTGCGCTCGCGGCGTCTGGGCGCGCCATTTTGGCGATTTCCGGCGTTGGACGTGCTGGACCGCATGGCGCGCAGCAGCGTGTATATTGGGCTGATCGCGCTGGCGTGTGGCGTGGGCATGGGCCTCGCCTGGGAACACCGGCTGAGCGGGGGCTACAAGTTCGGCGACCCCAAGGTGATCATCACGCTCGCGATCGTAGGAGTTTACATCGCCTATTTGCTGCTTTCGCGCAACGCCACTTGGCGCGGAGCGCGCGCGGCGCTGCTGTGCTCGTTTAATTTTTTGATGGTTCTTTTCAGCTACACGTTTGTGAATTTATATCTCACCAGGTTCCATCGGTTTCTCTGATGACGACGACCGAGACAGCCAATTCGAATCGAGCTGGGGCTGTGCGCATCCGCGTCGCCGTGATCGGATGCAACCATCGCACCGCGCCGGTGGAACTGCGCGAACGCATCGTCTTTTCCTCACAGCAGGCTCTGCAAGCCGCTGACGAATTGCGCGACCGCGGCATTCTGGAAGAAGCCGTCGTCGTTTCCACCTGCAATCGCAGCGAGCTCTACGGTGTGCCGGGCGATCTTGCGCCATCCGCCGCCGAAGCGATGGAGGAATATGTCGCTTCCTTCCATCACATTCCACGCGGCGAACTCACCGGCCGTTTTTACCACTGGAGCGGGCCGGACGCCGTGCGCCATCTTTTCCGCGTCGCAGCCAGCCTGGATTCGATGTTGTTAGGCGAAGCCGAAATCCTCGGGCAATTGCGGACTGCTTACAGTCAGGCTCTCGATCACGGCGCTACGGGACCGGTGCTCAATCGCATGTTCCAGGGAGCGCTGGAAGTCGGGAAGCGCGTGCGCAGCGAGACGGAAGTGGGCGCGCGGCCGATGTCCGTCGCGCTCGCCGGGGTGAAGCTGGCGGAGCGCGTCTTCGGCAACCTCAAAGGACATTCCGCGCTGATTTTGGGCGCGGGCACGGTGGCCGAGCAGGTCGTTGAGCACATGCGCAATCGTGGGATTGGAAATTTGCGCGTGATCAACCGTTCGTTTGATCGCGCGGCGGAGCTGGCGCACCGCTTTGGCGGGGAAGCTATGGCGTGGGAATCGCTGGAATCGGTGCTTGGCGCTCCGGACGTGCTGGTGACGTCGGTGAGCGCCAGTGGTCCGGTACTCACGCGAGAAATGCTGGAGCGGGCGATTGCCGCCCGGTCGGGGCGCCCGGTTTTCGTCGTGGACCTTGGAGTTCCGCGTAACGTGGCCGACAACGCCTCAGGACTCTACAATCTCTATCTCTACAACATTGATGACCTCGGCGAAATCGTCGAACAGAATAAGAAAGCGCGCGAATCCGAAATTCCGCGCGCGGAAGCGATCGTTGCCGAGCACATTGATAAATTCGAAGCGTGGCGCGGCGCGCTGGAAGCCGGGTCCATCGTGAACGATCTGCGCGATCAATTCCACAAGCACCGCGAGCTGATCATTCGCGAGAAGCTCAAGGATATGGACGACGTTTCGCCGCAGGAACGCGAGCGCATCGCGCACATCACTGAAGAGTTGATCGAGCGCTTGCTCGAAGAGCCGCAGGAAAAACTGAAGCACGGGCGGGGAATGCGCGGGCGGCTCGCGGGGCTCGAAGCGCTGCGCCATCTTTTTGGCTTGGACGAAGGCAAGAAGTGAAGCCGCCGCGAATCGGCACGCGCGGCAGCACACTGGCGCTGTGGCAAGCCAATCACTTTCGCGACGCGCTGCAGAGCTCGTGCGGGATTGCCGCTGAAATCGTGATCATCAAAACTTCGGGCGATCAATTTGCTACTGCGCCGCCCGACCAGATTGGCGTTAAGGGCATCTTCACTAAAGAACTCGAGGATGCGTTGCTCGACGGTCGCGCCGACCTTGCCGTTCATAGCATGAAGGACGTTCCGACCGAGCTTTCCGAGGTCTGCCGCGTCGCCGTCGTTTTCAAACGCGAAGATCCGCGGGACGCGCTCGTTTCGCATCGCGGCGAGACGCTCGCGAAATTGCCGCGTGGCGCGCGCATCGGCACCAGCAGCCTGCGGCGGGCGTCGCAGCTGCGACTATTTCGCCCTGATTTTCAAATCACAGAGCTGCGCGGCAATGTGGACACGCGGTTGCGCAAGCTCGCTTGCGGCGAATACGACGCAATTGTGCTGGCGAAGGCTGGTATAGACCGACTCGGCCTGTCTTCACAGATCACGGAAGTAATTTCGCCGGAGATCGTCGTTCCCGCAGTGGGTCAAGGCGCGCTCGGCGTCGAATTCTTCGCGCCGCGCGAGGATGAGTTCAGTTTTCTTCAGAAGCTAGTGGACAAAGACACGATGCTCGCAGTTCACGCCGAACGCGCACTCCTGGCGGAGCTTCAGGGTGGCTGCCGCTTGCCGCTGGGCGCTTGGGCACGATTGGACGAGAGTGGCAACTTGATTCTAGATGCGTGCGTGCTTTCCTCCGACGGCGGCGAATCGCTGCGTCGGCGCGGCGAAAAGAAATGCGTGTCTGCATCGGAGGCCGAAGCTTTGGGCCGAGCGGTTGCGGAGGAGCTGCTCGCGGCTGGTGCCGATCGTCTCCTTCGGCTGGCAGGAAGGTCCGTTGGACAATCGCAATAAACCGGTTATGACGGGACCGCTGGCTGGGAAGCGGGTCATCGTGACGCGTGCGCCGGAACAGGCGAGCGAGTTGATTCGTGCTCTGGAAGCGCTCGGCGCGGAGGTGCTCTTGCTTCCGACGGTGGGCTTTGCGCCGGCGGAAGATCCGACTGAACTAGATGCCGCGTTCGCGCGACTCTCGGAGTTCGACTGGATTCTTTTCACCAGCCAGAATGCGGTACGATTCTTCTGCAGTCGGTGGAGTGAATCCGGACGGGACCGGTCGGCGCTGGGCTCTGTTCGCGGTCGGGTCGCGGCGGTCGGCGCCGCCACCGCGCGCGCATTAGAATCGAAAGGGATGCGAGTGGAATACGTGGCACAAACTCAGACGGGAGAATCGCTGGCGGCCGAGCTGCGCGACTCTGTCCGCGGTCGGCAAATTCTTTTGCCGCGGAGCGATCGCGTGGACGATCGCTTGCCGTCAGCGCTGCGCGAGGCAGGCGCCACTGTGCATGAAGTCACAGCGTATCGGACGCTGCGGCCGGAGACGCTAGATCCCGAAATCCTGGATGGCTTGCGCCGCGCCGAAATTGCAGCCATTGTCTTCGCCAGCCCCTCGGCGTTTCACAATTTGGCCGTGTTCGTGCCGTCGGCGGAGTTGGCCGCGTTGTCGAACCAAGTGCAGTTTGCCGCGATTGGGTCCACCACCGCGCGGGCGTTGCGTGAAGCCGGTGTCCGAGTCGCGATCGAATCGAATGATTCATCCTCGGCCGGTTTGGCGGACGCTATCGCCAAGTATTATCAGCGCCAGGCATCTACTGTGAGGCAGGCATGACATTTCCGATTCATCGGCCGCGGCGTTTGCGCCGCAATGAAGCGCTGCGCGGGCTGGTGCGCGAAACGCGGCTCACCACCAGCGGCATGGTGTATCCGATGTTCGCGTGCCCCGGCAAAAACGTGCGCAAAGAAGTCAGCTCGATGCCTGGAATCTATCAGCAATCTCCGGATCAAATTGTGGAAGAGTGCCGGGAAGTCGCCGACCTTGGCATTCCGGGCGTGATTTTGTTTGGGCTCACTGAACAAAAGGACGAACTCGCCACGGAATCGGCCTCGGCGCATGGGGCCGTACAGCGCTCGATTGAAGCGATTCGCAAAGCAAAGCTCAACCTTCTGGTGATCACTGATGTGTGCCTCTGCGAATACACGAGTCACGGCCATTGCGGCGTGATTAAAGACGGCGAGGTGCTGAACGATCCGACCCTCGTGATCCTGGCCGACGCGGCGCTTTCGCATGCCCGCGCGGGAGCCGACATCGTTGCTCCTTCGGACATGATGGACGGGCGCGTCGCGGCGATTCGCCAGCGGCTTGATGAAAACAGCTTCGAAGACGTCGCCATACTTTCCTACGCTGCGAAATACTGCTCGGCGTTTTACGGGCCGTTCCGCGAAGCGGCGCAATCCGCGCCGCAATTCGGCGACCGCCGCAGCTACCAGATGGATCCCGCCAACGCGCGCGAGGCGCTGCGTGAAGTCGCGCTCGATATCGACGAGGGCGCGGACATCATTATGGTGAAGCCGGCGCTGCCGTACCTGGACGTGATTCATCAGGTCCGCGAACAATTCGACATTCCTGTGGCTGCTTACAACGTCAGCGGCGAATATTCGATGGTGAAGGCTGCGGCAATCAACGGCTGGATCGACGAGAAGCGCGTAGCGATGGAAATTTTGACGGGCATTCAACGCGCAGGGGCGGGAATGATTTTGACTTATCATGCCAAGGACGCGGCGCGCTGGCTGAAAGACTGCTGAACGCGTGCTGAATCGAACCGAGGAGCCATGTCGAGCGAAACAGTGAAGAGCGCGAAAGAGAAACCGGCAGGCGCTGCGCCTGGTGCGCGTCCGCGCTCGGCGGAAATCTTCGAGCGCGGCAAGAAAACTTTGGTCGGCGGCGTGGACAGCCCCGTGCGAGCTTTTCGCGCTGTTGGCGGCACGCCGCTGGTGATTGATCACGCCGTCGGTACGCGCCTTTACGACGTGGACGGCCGCGAATATCTTGATTATGTCTGCTCGTGGGGAGCACTGATTCTGGGACACGCGCATTCGGATGTGGTCGCTGCTGTTTCCGAGCAGGCCGCGCGCGGAACGAGTTATGGCATGACTTCGCCGCTCGAGATCGAGTTGGGCGAAAAAATCACTCGCGCGATTCCTTCGGTCGAAATGGTTCGCTTTGTGAGTTCTGGCACCGAAGCGGCGATGTCCGCGGTCCGCCTCGCGCGTGCCTTCACCGAGCGCGATCTGGTGATCAAGTTTGAAGGCTGCTACCACGGACATTCCGATGGATTTCTTTCGGAGGCGGGCTCCGGCCTCGCAACGCTGGGCATCGCCGCGTGCCCCGGCGTTCCGGACGCATTCGCGCGCCTCACGCTGAACACTCCTTATAACGAGATCGCTGGGGTCGAACGCCTTTTCCGCCAGCATCCCGGGAAAATCGCGGCGATCATCGTCGAACCGGTTGCAGCAAATATGGGAGTCGTCGCGCCCGCCCCCGGGTTCCTCGAAGGTCTCCGCGAGATTACGAAACGCGAAGGCGCGCTCCTGATTTTCGACGAGGTAATCACCGGTTTCCGCATGGCGTATGGCGGCGCGCAGCAAGTTTACAAAATCGATCCCGACCTTACGGTGATGGGCAAAATTATTGGCGGCGGTTTGCCCGTTGCGGCGTACGGTGGCAAGCGGCACATCATGGAACGAGTTGCGCCGCTCGGGCCGGTCTATCAGGCCGGGACGCTTTCCGGCAATCCGCTCGCGATGCGCGCGGGCCTTGCAACTTTGCCCAAACTCGAAGCGCCCGGTTTCTACGAGGCCTTGAACGCCAGAACCCGGCGCCTGGCCGAAGGGATGCGCGCCGGTCTGAAAGAAGCTGGTGTCGAAGGCGAAGTGAATGTGGCGGGTTCGCTGCTCACGATTTTCTTTGCGCACGGACCGATTCGCAATTACGCCGACGCGAAAAATTCAGATACTGCGCGATTCGCCGGGTTCTTTCAGGAAATGCTCGCGCGGGGAGTCTTTCTGCCACCTTCGCAGTACGAAGCGCTTTTCGTTTCCGCCGCGCACACCGACGTAGAGATAGACCGCACGATTCAAGCCGCGAACGAAAGCTTCCGCGCCATTTGAGCCGGATGAGCGCCGCATCGCCGAAATCGCGTCGCTGCGAAGCAAAACGCCGTGCGTCCTCGGGCTCGCAGTTGCCTGGGAACTCGAGCGTGCGAACTCACCAATAAGCGAAACTCCCGCGAACATCGATGTGCTAGCTTGTTCCAAATCAGGAACTTAGGAGTGGTAACCCCGGTACTAGTCGAAGGAAATGCTTTTCCTCTCGACGCCCGTGCGCAGACGCCGAAAACCGCTCTTACGGTCACGTTTGTCGGCTAAGTGTTGGAATTTCAATACCTGACCTGTACCCCCTCGATGGACCGGTCCGTGCTCTTTCTCCTGCGTTTGGCAAATACAGGAGACCCCTTCTCATGGTATTAGCCGTTGCAGCGCTGTTGCTTCAGTTCCACGCGATCCAGCCGGCGGCACCCACGTTCAACGCGATTCCCCTGGCTAGCACCTCTGTCTCCGAGGTTTCGCTGGCAACGAGCGCGGCACCGGCGGCGTCTGCGGCGAAAAGCGCCGACTATGTCACCGCAGCTGGCGAGTCCTCCTCGGCGCGCATGAATTTGACTGCGGTGCGTTTCGACAGCGCGGACTCCAAAACTCACATGCCCGGCACTCTCACGACGGTAGCGCTGGACACCACTCCCGACACTCAGTCCTTCTCGACCGTTCGCATCCCTACGCCGTCTTCAAAGGAATATGGTGTGAAGGAAGCGATGACGATGCCGTCGCGCCGAGCCTGGCTCGCGCTTTTGATCGTGCAACATGGCGCGGCTGCCTTTGACGCATATTCGACGCGGCAGGCTGTCGGCCATGGCGCCGTGGAAGACGATCCGCTGATGCGCCCCTTTGCAAGTTCGCCGGCGATTTATGTGGCGACACAAGTCGGCCCGGTGATTTTCGATCTGCTCGCGCGGCACATGCAGCGCAGCGAATATCCGATGGTGCGCCGCTTGTGGTGGATGCCCCAGAGCATGAGCGCCGGCCTCTCGATTTTCTCGGGTGTGCACAATTTGGGAGTGGCAGCGGCCAAGCCTTAAGCGAAACACTCGGATTCAGGATCGAATTTACGGTCTTTCTCTGGCGGGGAAGACTTCAGCAAGGGCAGCGGGTCTCTCCCCGCTGCCTTTTTGTTTTTTTGCGAAGGAATCTCGGCGAGTTGTCAGGCGACGCGTGCGCCTGTTTGGATCGCGGACATGCCCGCTCCTGTCATCTTTTTCTTGATCCAATCGGCGGCGCGCTGCGCACTTTCCACTGCACCGGCCAAATCCGATTCCGGCCCGATCGAATCCGTATTCGCAAAGAAAATTCGATCGAGCGGCTTGTTGGCCGCCGGAATTGATTTGGTGTAGATGTCCGGCCGGGAGAGGAAGACCGGATGACCGCGGCGATAGAAATGAAGTTCCAGCGGCTCGGCTGAAAATTCCGGAAGCAGCTTGTGAAAATCGCGCAGGACGTTCGCCGCGATTCGGCGGCATCCGTCGAGCCTGAGCAGGCTGTCGCGCTGCAGTTCCGAGAGGGGCGTATAAAAGGTCAAAATGCCGTTCTTCTGCTGGTAGCCAGGCTGTTTAAGCTCGACCCAATCCGCAACGATCATGTCCGAGAAAGAATTCCCCGGACACCATGTGTCGAACGCGCGGGTGTATACCGGCTTCTCGAAGATCATATTGATTACGGCATACGGGCAATAACGGAACGAGCGCATCATGGCGGTTTGCGCATCCGAAAGTCCGGAAACCAGGCGCCAAGTGATCATTTTGGGCGTGGCCATGATCGCGAACTTGGCTGCCACCGTGCGCAGCGTCCCGCCGCGCATGTAGGTGACATGTGCTTCCGTGTTCTGCGGCTCGACGGCAACAATCGTCGCGTCCGCGACCATGCGCTCGGCATCTTTCGCGTGCAGCGTCTCGGAAAGTTTCTGCGCAAACACCGCATTGCCGCCCGGCAACGTCACTCGCGTGTCGTCTTCTGCCGATTCGGCTTGGTCCTTCAGTTCGATCAACGCCACCAGAGTAGAGGTGTCCACCGATTTCGCGCCATAGTTGGAGGGCCCGTAGCAGTCCCACCATTGCTTCACTTCCGGCGCGTAGCCCTTCAGGTATTTCGTCAATGGAACGCCGTCATATTGCGCGAGATTTTTACTCGCGGCTAATTTGAGCATGTCGCTCCGGAATTTCTGGAAGCTTGCGCGAACTTCCGTGGGGTAGGGAAGTTCGTCGAGGCCGGCGCCCCATGTGTCCGCGATCCACTTGCCGTTCACGATGGTCGGATCGGGGGAATTGATGGGCAACGGATTCAGTCCGAGTTCACGAGCAAGCTGCTCACTTGGCGTGCCCTTGTAATCGAAAGCGGAACCTGTGGCGAACGCTTGCCCCTGGTATTCCTCCATGGTGGCGTTGCCGCCCCAGTGCGGTTCCTTTTCGAGAAGCAGGAAATCGTGGTCCCGCAAAAAATATGCAGCGCTCAGCCCGCTGGCTCCGCCTCCGACGATAATGATGTCGTATCTTTTCGAAACCGGCGGTCGGGGAAATTTATGGTCGTCGCGAACTTGGTGACATATCTCGTAATGGTCGCCGGTTATTTCTGGCTTTGGTTCGGTTTCGGCGCTGAGAAGCGAGAGATCGATTGGACAGCCGGCTGCCACCGAGCCCGCCACGATGAATTTTAGAAAATGTCTGCGGGATTCGGTCAGAGGGTCTCTCCTTCTAGGGGAGCCGCAAGCAGCGCCGTGCCGGAATCTTCCGTGCGCTGCGCTCTGGTCCGCAACCGGTACCAGATCAGAATCGTGCCGATGGAGAAAAGCAAAATCAGTGTCGAGATGGCATTGATTTCCGGAGTGATTCCGCGGCGCAGGCGGGACCAGATTTCCAGCGGCAAGGTGTTGTCGCGCCCGATGAGGAAGAAGCTCACGGCGATTTCGTCGAGCGAAAGTGTGAAAATCAGCAGCCCGGCGGCGATCAGCGAGACGCGCAGATTTGGCAGCGTGATCCGCCAAAACGTCCGCCACTGATTCGCTCCCAGGTCCAGCGACGCTTCTTCCTGCGCACGCTCTAGTTTCTGTAGGCCCGCGAAAATCTCGGTGGTCGCCACGGAAATCAACGCGGTCCCGTGGCCGAGGGTGATTGTCACCAGGCTGAGTTTCATGCTCACCGCGACAAACAGCATCAGCAGCGAAAGACCGGTGATGATGCCGGGAAGTATCAATGGCAGCAGCACGAGTCGCCGGAACAGCGCCTTCCCTGGAAAATTCGTGCGGTCGAGCGCCAGCGCAGCAGGCAAGCCTAGGCCCAGAGCAATGGCCACGGCAATCGCGGCGACGACCATGCTATTGAGCACCGCATCCCACAACGCGGCGTCTGCAAAAAGCTGGCGGTACCAATCGAGCGTCCAGCCGGCCGGTGGAAATCCCCCGACACCCGAGCCGTTGAAGGAGTAAATCACCAGGACGATGATCGGAAAGTAGAGAAACGCGTAGACCAGGAACGCGTATGCGCTTAACAGCGGAACGCGCCGCGATTGCAGTTCGCCGCTCATGAAATCATGAGCCTCTTTTCGAGGCGTTCGGTGGCGAAAAGCAAAGTGACTACCAGTAGCATCATGCAAAACGAGATTGCCGCGCCGAGCGGCCAGTTGTACGCAGCCCCGAAGAGACTGACTACGATGTTCGAAATCATGATGCCGCTCGGTCCCCCGACCAGCAGCGGCGCGAGAAAATCGCCGAGCGTCAAAACGAATGCAAATGTCGCGCCGGCAAGAAGCCCTGGCAGCGACAAGGGCAAAATGACGCGCCGGAAGGTGGACCACGGCGAAGCGCCCAGATCGTGCGAAGCTTCGACCAGATTTCGCGGGATATGTTCGAGCGACGCGTAAATCGGCAGCAGCGTGAACGGCGTGTAGATGTGCGTTAGTGTGATGATCACTGCGAAGGGGCTATACAGCAGAAACTCCACGGGCCGGTGCGTGATGTGCAGATATTGCAACAAGCCGTTCAGCACGCCGTCGCTGCCCAGAATCGTCTTCCACGCGTAGCCGCGAACCAGGTAACTGGCCCACAACGGGATGATCACCAGTTGGTACAGCAAATCTTTGCGCTTGGCGGCGTGGAACGATAAATAGTACGCAAGCGGATACCCCAACAGAAGCGCGCAGAGCGTCACAGCGCCGGCGATGCGCATCGAACGAAAAAGCACTTCGAGGTAAATGGGGCTGCGTACGAGCTGCAGATAATTCTGAAAAGTCCAGGTGTGCACGATCACTTGTAGCGAAGAAACCGACCAGAAGCTGTAGCAAAAGAGAATCGCGTACGGAATCAAAAGAAAAACAGTGACCCACAGAAGCGGAGGAATCGTGACGCTCGCTTTGTAGGCGCGGGAGTACACGGCTAGACGACTTCTCCTTCGCGGACCAGAGTGGCTTGATGCGCGTCGAATTCGAATTCATGCTCGCCGGAGAGAACGCCGGGGTTTGCCAACCGCACCCGGAGCTTGCTCGAGTTACCGCAATCGACTTCGACCAGGTCTGTCGCGCCGCCGAAGGACTGGTTGCAAATTCGCCCGCGAAAGCGCGCGACGCTTCCGTCCGGCGCCGTTCCAGCCGCGCCGCCCGGCACCAGCCGAATACATTCTGGTCGCAGTGAATAAGTCGCCTTAGCACTTCCGCCTCCGGCACGCCACGTGATCGAGCCCGCTCGGGCGATCCCGTCGCGGACCTCCGCGTGCAATAAATTCGTCTGGCCGATGAATTCGGCCGCGTACGCTGTAGCGGGCTCGCCGTAAATGGCGCGCGGCGGCGCGACTTGCTCTAGCAGTCCCGCGCGCAGCAGGGCCACGCGATCGGAAAGCGCCATAGCCTCTTCCTGATCGTGAGTGACGAAAATGAACGTGATTCCCACTTCGCGTTGGAGCGACTTCAATTCCACCTGCATTTGCCGCCGCAGATTCGCATCGAGCGCCGAAAGCGGTTCATCCAGCAGCAGCACGCGCGGACGATTCACCAGAGCGCGCGCGAGCGCGACGCGCTGTTGCTGCCCGCCGCTTAATCGCGACGGCGCGGCCTGCGCGAATTCACCCATTTTCACCATCGTCAGAGCTTGCGTGACGCGCTCGGGAATTTCGCTCTTTGCCACGTTTTTGGCGCGCAAGCCGTACGCCACGTTTTCGAAGGCCGAAAGGTGCGGAAAGATTGCATAACTCTGGAAGACGGTGTTCACTTGCCGGCGATGCGCCGCAATTCGGTCCAGCCGTTCGGCGCCCATCCATATTTCGCCGCTGTCTAGCTCTTCGAATCCCGCGATCAGCCGCAATAGCGTCGTTTTCCCCGACCCGCTTTCGCCGAGAATCGTCAAAAATTCTCCGGGCGCGACTTCCAGGCTGATTCCGCGCAGCACGGGCCGCTTGCCGTAGCGCTTGATCACTTGCCGGATGGACAGGAGGGATTCGTTCGCGACGGAAGATGCCGGGGCCGCAGCGGTGGCATCGCGCGGAGCCGTCACTGCGCGGCCTTCACTTCATTCCATATCTCGTTGTACTTTTCGCGACGCGGCACTTGTTGCCAGAAATAGATGCGCTTCATGTAGTCGTCCACGTCATCTAGATGCAGCGACTTTTTTTGATCATCGGTCATAGAATCCGCCGCACGCGGATTCGCGGGGTCGTATCCTGTCACGTCCGTCACCATCTTCTGCGTTTTCGGCTCGATCATGTATTCCAGAAATTCCGTGGCCAGCGCTTTGTGCTCGCTCGCCGACGTGATCATCAAATGGTCTATCCACCCGGTCGTGTTTTCCTTCGGAATCGTTTCCGCGATCGGAAATCCCGCCTTGCGCAGCTGGTTGGTCATCAACGGCCAGCCCATCGCCGCGACGATCTCGTGATTCTCGAAAAGATTGGTCAACTCGCCGCCGGTGGACCAGAACTTCCGGATATTCGGTTTCAGCTCCAGCAATTTCTTGCGTACGTTTTCCAGTTCTTCGTCGCTGAGGTTGTAGATATGGTCCGGATCGGGCTTGTCGTACCCAAGCACCTGCGCGGCCATGTAGATCGTGGAAAGCTCGTCCCACGCGGAGATTTTGCCGTTGAGTTTGGGATCCCATAGCGCGGACCAGCTATCCGGCGCCTTCGCAAAATAAGTTGTGTCGTAGAGTAGGGGATTCGGCCCCCAGGTGAACGGCACGCCGTACACATTCCCGTTCACGCGCACCAAAGGCATCGAGCGCAGCCGCTCCGATAACTGCGAATACGATGGCAGCTTGGAAAGATCGAGCGGCGCGGCGAGGCCTGACGCGGCAATCATAGTCGCGACGTCGCTCGAGGGAGAAATCACGTCGTAATTGCTGGCGCTTCCTCCGCGCAGTTTCGCGACGAGCTCATCGCTCGAACCCATGTAAGACGCGCTGATCTTGCAGTGGTGCGCTTCTTCGAACGCCTGCACGTAAGAAGGATCGGCGTAGCCTTCCCAGACCAGCAGACTCAGCGTAGGAGTTTTCTTCGCGCAACCAAACGCGCCAAGGGCAAGCGCAACACTAGCCGCGAGTAAAAGTAATCGCCGGCTCGCGCGTTCTTGTTTCGTCATCGTGTGACTCCCGAATCGCCGACAATCATGCTCGTCCGCAAAGAAGCGCATCGTGAGTGGTGCTTCCTGCCATCCGCCGCAATCCATAACGAACTTCAAAAAGTAGGAGGCGTGTTAATCCACAGGACCAACGTTTCCGTTTTTCCGGGATTCTTCCAATGATGCTCGTTGGTGCTCTCAAAATAAAAGCTATCGCCTTCTTCGAGCAGCTGTAACTCGCCGTTCGGCAGCGAAATCTCGAGCTTGCCTTTCAAGATGTACAAAAACTCCTCGCCGTCGTGCGCATACGATTCGCCGCTTCCCGCCGAAGGCGCGATACGGAATAAATGCGGTTCCATCAGCGTGTTTCCCCACGCCAGCAATTCCATCCGCACGCCGGGGCCGGCATCGAGCACTTTGCGCTCCGCGGGTTTCACACGGCCCGGATTCGCGTCCGACGGATTAAACAGCGCCAGAATATTCATCCGGTAAAAGCGCGCCAGTCTCTGCAAAGTCGCGACGGACGCGGTCATCTGTTCGCGTTCGAGCGCACTGAGAAACCCCACGGAAACTCCGGCCGCGCGCGCCACTTGCGAAAGCGAGTATCCCTTGCGCAGGCGCATGCGGCGCAAACGCGCTCCCACCGGATGCGCCTTGGGCCGCTGGTTCACGGAAGTAAGCACGCCCTCTTTTTTCAGCAGATGCACGATTGCCGGAGCGTTCAATCCGCGCGCGCGCCGCAGAAATTGCGCGCGCTTCAAGATGCGCACGTCGCTGTGGGTGTAGAGGCGATACTTGCTGCGCGTTCGTTGCGGCGAAACCAATCCCAAAGTCTCCCACGTCCGCAGAATGGAAGCCGACACGCCGACCATTTGCGCGACGTCGCTGATGCGCAAGAATCCGTGCGACGGCTCGCTCTTCGTGGAGCGCTTCCGCGTGTTCGGCAAATCAGTTTCCCCTTGACAACCTTCGGGCCTTCTTCTAACGTTCGCGGATTATAGTAAGGTTTTTTCGCGGGCTGCAACCGAAAAACGTAAGCTGCGCGTGGGGGGATGGGGGCGGCAGCTTTTCCCAAAGGAGCGGCGATGAGGGCGATGGGACGGTTAGGGGTGTACCTATTGGTGTTTGTGGGCCTATTTGGATGCGCTTGCGCCTGGGGACAAACCACCGGCGAAATTCGCGGCACCGTAAACGATCCCTCCGGCGCAGTAGTCCCCGGCGCCACTGTGATTGTCACACTCACCGGCACGGACACCACACGCAGCGTAACCTCGGACAAGAACGGCGCCTTCGACATCCCTGAACTTGCGGTAGGCAACTACGACGTCACTACAGACGCCCAAGGCTTCAAGAAGTTCGTCGCCAAAAACGTCATCGTTTCGATCGGCCACGTCAATTTCATCACCGTCACTCTTCAGCTCGGCGCAGGAAACCAAACCGTCACCGTAGAAGCTAACGCGGTCCAGGTCGAGACCACCAGCACCCAGCTGGGCGGCGTCATGACCGACCAGTCCATCCGTGAACTACCGCTCAGCACGCGCAACGCGTATCAATTGCTGCAACTTCAACCCGGCGTGCAATCCCAGCTCGGCGCGGATCTGTTTTACGGTAGCGACAATCCCGGAGTGGTTTCCGTCAACGGCGGCCGCGGGCGTTCGAACAACTATATGGTGAACGGTGGCGATGCAAACGACATTTTTGTTAATGCGCCGGCGATCCAGCCGTCGCCGGATGCGATCGAGGAATTCCGCGTCCTGACAAATACTTTCGACGCCGAATATGGCCGCAATTCGGGTTCCGTGGTCAATGTCGTCACGAAGTCTGGGACCAATAGCGTCCATGGCGACGTGTACGAGTTCCTTCGCAATAATGCGCTGAACACCCGGGGCTATTTCGATCCGGCCGTCGCGCCCTATCACCAAAATCAATTCGGTGGGACTCTGGGTGGCCCAATAAAAAAAGATAAGACCTTCATCTTCGGATCCTACGAAGGCAACCGGCTGATTCAGGGAATCTCGTCCGGACAGGTGTTTCTGCCTTCGACGGACGAAGCGTCCGGAATTTTTGATGGCCAGGCGTTCAACGGCACTCTTACAGATCCGACATTTGCGACGCAGCTCGCAAACCGCACGACGGGAAACACGGGACAGACGTGCCAGCAGGCCGTCACCGCGGAGGGCGGAGCGCCGATTGCCGCCGGCGCCTATTTTCAGAAAATCTTCCCGAACAATGTCGTTCCGACGCAGTGCTTTGACCCGACGGCGATGGCACTTTACAAGATGTATGTCGCGCCGTTTCAGAGCCAGGTGAATCCCACCACGGGCGCATTGACGGTCACGCCGGGCCAAGCTGAGTACGTGAATCAATTTACGGTGCGCTTCGACCAAAAGCTGACAAACACGCAGCAATTGAGCGTCTACTACTACTTCAACAACGACAGCAACACCGTTCCATTTTCCAACTTCCAGGCCGCCGGCGCGAATCTGCCGGGGTTTCCGGCGCTGACCTCCACGCGCGGACAACAATGGAATATTTCTCACACTTGGACTTTGGGTTCCTCCGCAGTCAACGAGTTTCACTTCAATTATTTTCGCGAAGGCCAGAAAGAGCTCAATCATCCTTTGAACGTTCTCCCTAGCGTTCACGATGCCTGCGGGACTGCAATTCCCGCCGCGAATTGTTTCTCGGATCCGGCTAATCCAGCCGCCGGTATTACGACGAACATCCCCGGTCGTGAAGGCGTGCCGTTTATCAATGTTTCCGGGGGATTTGCCATCGGCAATAACTTTGAGGGGGAACTGCCGCAGGTTGGCAATTCGTTCCAATGGACAGACAATTATACGAAGACATTCTCGAAGCACACTATAAAGTTCGGCGGCGACGTCCGCCGCGCCAGATTCGATCAGTTCCTTTACTACAACATCAACGGCGACTTCAGCTTCCTTAGCGACTCCAATTTGTGCTCGCCAACGAACGCCGGAACGCCCGGAGTAACCTGCGACAGTCCCGTTACCAACGACTTGGGTTTCGTTGACTCCTATGCGAATTATTTTCTTGGTACGCCCAATGCTTACTCGCAGGGCGCGGCACAAGGTGAAAACGTTCGCAATACAGCTCTGTATCTCTTCGCCCAGGACAGCTATAAGATCAAACCCAACCTTACGCTGAATTATGGTCTACGTTGGGAGTTGAACACTCCGTACTACGACACTGGCAATCGGCTACAGACGTTCCGGCCCGGTCAACTTACGACGCAATATCCTTGCTGGATCTACACCTCGGGTTCGGAGAACGCAGGTTACAATCCAGGAGATTGCAGTCAGGGCAGCGCTCAGAATTCCGTAAATCCCGTTGGGCTCGTTTTCCCGGGCGACAAGGGCGTACCGCGTGGCTTGACTTCGACTTATTACAAGGCCTTTGCTCCCCGAATCGGCATCGCTTGGGCGCCCTCCTATACTGAAGGCTTTCTCGGAAAACTATTCGGAGGGCCGGGCAACTCCAGCATTCGCGCGGGATTTGGAATCTTCTATAATCCCATCGAGCAACTGGTGCTAGAGCAGTTTAGCGCCGAGCCGCCGTTCGGAGGCAGTTCGTTTTCGAGCAATCCTAATTTCAATTTGCCGTTTCTTCCACAGTCCAGCGATCCCGTCGCCGGTCCGTTTACGCCCAATCCATTTCAGGGAATCATCCATCAGACTCCCTCGACTCCGTGTCCGGGGGCCGGTGGTCCCGCAGGATGCGTGGATTGGGCCTCATTTCGGCCGATCTTGCTTTACGGTGAATTCGATCCTCATTTGAAGACGCAATATGCGGAACAATACAATCTGACGATTGAGCGTCAAGTGAGTAAGGCCATGCTTTTTCGAATCGCTTACGTAGGTACGCAGGCTCACCATCTGCTTGCTTCACATGATTTGAACTACGGCAACCCAGAGACCTGTCTCCAACTGAATAACATCCTTGGTGCTGGAACCTGCGGACCGTTTGGCGCTGACAGTTCGTACGCTATTCCTGCGGGCACTACAATTCCCACTTACACCCCGCCGGCTGGCGCGGCGGTGGTGACCGGTTGCACGGGCCTGTACCTACCCTACAATGCTGGCACCGGCGGCAACTGTGTTGCGCCGGGAGTAACGACGAACCCAATCACTCTCGTCGGACTCCGCAAATATTCTTCGCCCAACTGCCAACCGCTTACTGGCACAGGATGCCCGATCGACGGGGTTCCGGTTTTCAGCAACATCTTTGCCGAAGGCACGATTGCGAATTCCAATTACAATGGTCTGCAGATCTCGCTGGATAGAAGTTATTCGCACGGCCTGCTCTTCCAGGCTTCCTACACCTTCAGCAAGGCCATCGATCAAGGTGCCTCATTCGAAAATGAGTTGAACCCGGTTAACTTCAATGCTACGCGCGGCGATTCTTTGCTGAGCGCAAAGCATCGGTTTGTCTTTAGCCCGGTTTGGAATTTACCGATCCCTGAATACGATGGGTTCAAAGGCAAGGCGCTGGACGGATGGGGAGCCTCCGCAATCATCACGTATCAGAGTGGTTTCCCAATCCGCGTTCAAGATGCGAATGACAGCGAATTGATGAGCAGCGTCTTTTTCGAGGATGCGAACACGCCTCAGGCGACTGGGGCCATTCAGTTCACAAATCCGAAGGGGACAATCAACAACATTTGCGGTAGTGGCGGAAGCGCCAGCAATATTTGGTTCAGCCCCTGCAATTTTTCGGATTCCACGCAGGGGACGTTCGGCAACACGCCTCATGCGCTTTGCTGCGGTCCGGCCATCAGCAATACCGACTTGGTGATCTCCAAGAAAACTCCGATCAACGAACGATGGAATACTGAGTTCCGCGCGGAATTTTACAATGCTTGGAATCACACGCAGTTTGCCAATCCGGATGGAAACTTCACCGATGGCGTGCCACCGAACGGAACGTTTGGTCAAATTTTGAAAGTCCGCGAGGGGCCCCGCGTTATGCAGTTCGGCCTGAAGCTTCTGTTCTAGGCGTTGTATTAAGACAGCGAGCGAGGGCGTCCGGCACGGCGGACCCCTCGCTTTGTTGCGTAGAAACAAGTTGCGGCGGGTAATCGCGCCAATGCGCAGACGTGACGCGGCAAATTGCGCCGCCCACCGCCATCTAAATAACGGGACGGTCTCTCGAATCGTTCGGCTGGGAGTTCAATGAAAATCGTCGTGCTAGGTGCGGGACTGATGGGGCGGGCGGTGGTCTACGACCTCGGCATCGCGCGCGAAGTGAAGAGCATTGTCGTCGCGGACTTCGACCGCGGGCGCGCGCACGAAGTCGCTAATAAATTCGGGCATGGCATCTCGCGCGCTGCGTTCGCGGATGTGCGCGACACCAAGCATCTCGCGAAACTGCTGCAGGGATGCCACGCGGTCGTCAATTGTACGCAATACAATTGGAATTTGGACGTGATGCGTGCGGCGCTCGCGGCGCGCGTGCATTACATGGATCTCGGTGGCCTCTATCACATGACGCGCAAGCAGTTCGCGCTCGACCGCGAATTCCGCCGCATCGGCAAGCTGGCAATTCCAGGAATGGGCGGGGCGCCGGGCATCACCAACGTGATGGCTCGCGATCTGGCCGATTCGTTAGACCGCGTGGATTCGATCAAAGTATTCAACGCGGGCGCCGACGAGCAGCGCTACGACAGCCCCATCGCTTACTCGTTTTCGATCGCGACGATTCTCGACGAACTCACGATGCCGCCGATCCATTTCGTGAATGGACGCTACATGAAAAAAGAAATGCTCTCTGAACCCGAACCCGGAACGTTTCCCGCGCCCATCGGTAAAATCGTTCTGCGGCATTCGATTCATTCCGAACTCGGGACGCTGGCTGAAAGCTTCCGCAAGAAGGGCGTGCGCGAGGTATTCTTTAAGATTAATTACGACCCGAAGCTGGTGAACCTGGTCAGAACGCTGGTTGACGCGGGATTCACGGAGCGCGACCCGATTCCCGTGAATGGCTCGCAAGTCGCTCCGCGCGCCATGTTGCTGGCCTTGATGCAGCAGAAAGCGCCCAACAAGCCGCCGCTCGATGTGGAGGCGCTGCGCGTAGTGGTTTCCGGCCGTGCGGGGAAAAAACGCGTCGCGTCAGCTCTCGAAATGTGGGCCGACCACACGACGCGGCCGCAGCTTTCTGCGGTTGCGCGAGATACCGGCTTTCCAGCGGCAATTGCCGCGGTAATGCACGGTCGCGGTGAAATTCCGGGTGTCGGCGTGCAAGCGCCGGAAAACGTGGTGCCGCCACGGTCATTTTTCACGGAGCTGAAAAAGCGGGGATTCACCTTCCGCCGCTGGAATCTGCAGCCGTAAGTTTCTAGCATTAAATCTCAGGGCCGTGCGTCGGCCACAGTACCAGCATTTGGAGGATGTTATGCACGCGGGACTCGAACAGGAAATCAAAACCTACGAAAAGCGCACTTCGCGATCGAAAGATGCTCACAAACGCGCTGAAGGACGCTTGCCACTCGGCGTCGCCAGCAATTATCGCGCCTACGATCCTTATCCACTTTTCGTTCGTGATGGCAAAGGCGGCCACATTCACGATATTGATGGCAACGAATACCTCGATTTCAATTTGTGCTTCGGCGCGCTGATGGCGGGGCACTGCCATCCAGCGGTGATCAAAGCAGTGCAGGGAAAACTTGCGACCGGCACGATGTTCGGCATGCCTCACGATCTTGAATGGGAGCTGGCCGAGGAAATCTGCAAGCGCTTCCCAGTCGAGATGGTTCGCTTCAGCAATAGCGGCACCGAATGCACCATGCACGCCGTGCGCCTCGCTCGAGCCGCCACTGGCCGCGATCGCATTATCAAAATGGAAGGCGGTTATCACGGGCTGCACGATTCAGTGTTGGTTTCGCTCAAGCCCAAAGCCAGTGAAATCGGCGATCCTGCAATGCCCACTCCCGTTCCGGGCGGCGCCGGTATTCCCAAAGGCACGTTGCAAAATACTTTGATCGCGCAGTTCAACGATATTTCCGGCGTCGAGCACTTGTTCGCGAAATATCCCGGCGAGATTGCGGCGATCATCGTTGAACCGATCATGATGAACGTAGGCATTCTGATGCCCGACGAGGGCTATCATCAAGCGCTTCGCGAAATCACCAAAAAGAATGGCGCGCTGCTTATCTTCGACGAAGTGAAGACCGGCGCGAAACTGGCCTACGGCGGTGCCTGCGAATATTTCGCCGTCAAGCCGGACATCGTCTGCCTGGCGAAATCCATCGGCGGCGGGTTTTCGCTCGCGGCCTTCGCATCCAGCCGGGAAGTGATGAGCCAGATTTCCGACCACAAGGTTTTTCACGGCGGCACGTACAACACGAATCCCGTCGCAATGGCTGCAGGCATCGCCACGTTTCGTGAAGTCCTGACGAAAGACGCGTACCAGCACGTTACGCGCCTGAACAAAAAATTGCTGGACGGCTACAACAAGGAAATCTCAAAGAATGGCTTGCTCGCCTACGTCGTTGGCGCCGGCTCCAACGGATCGCTAATGTTCGTCGAAAAACCGATTCGCAATTACCGCGACTGGCTCAACGTGGATAGCGAACTGTGGCGGCATTATTGGTTTGCGATGGTGAATCGCGGCGTGATGGCCCAGCCGTATTGGTGGGACGAGCAGTGGACCATCTCCGTGGCGCACACCGAGGCGGATATTGACCGGCACATCACGACGTTCGCCGAAATCGCGCCGGCTCTGGCGAAGGCGCAAAAAGAGCCGCACGTCGCCGTGAGCGCAGGGCACTAAGCATTAGTTGTCGCTGAAATATTCCGGGCCTCTCTGCAAGAGGGGCTCGGATGTATTCAGCTAAAAGCCTTTCCGTCTGTGAGGAGTTTCCTTGCCCGATCCGGTCGCGGCTGCCACCGAAACGGTCCATCTGAAACGTTCCCTGGGCCGCTGGGATTTGGTCGCGCTCTTCGTCGTCGCGGTATTCAATCTCAATGTCGTTCCCAGCATCGCCGCGAACGGCGGCGTCACGGTTTGGCTATGGCTCATTTCACTGGTCCTATTCTTCTGGCCGCAGGGAATTGCGGTGATTGAGCTGGCGCATCGCTATCCCGGCGAAGGCGGGGTCTATCTGTGGGCCAAGGAAGTTTTTGGAGATTTTCACGGCTTCCTTTCCGGCTGGTGCTATTGGACGAACAACATGATGTACGTGCCAACTGTGATGCTCTATTTCGTGGGCGTCTCCGTGTTCGTGCTGGGTCCCGGACACCAGGCGCTGGCAGACAATCGTGGGTTCACGGTTATCGCTTCGTTGGGCTTGATGGCACTGCTGGTGATTTTGAATATCGTGGGCCTCGGCGTAGGGAAGTGGATTAACAATCTCGGCAGCATCGGCACCGGAGTCGCAGCCGCGGTTCTCATCGGCCTCGGTTTGATGATGTACTTTCGCTTCGGCACGACGGTCACTGTGGCCGATTTTCGCGTTCCCGCGAATCCCCGGTTCCTGCTGAATTCCTTTGGAGTGATCTGTTTCGGATTGGTGGGGCTGGAGCTGGCGTCGGTGATGGGCGACGAAATCAAGGACCCACAAAAAACGTTGCCCGGCGCCGTCGCCTGGGGCGGTGTGCTTTCCGGCGTAATGTACATCGCCACAACGCTCACGCTGTTGATCGCCGTCAGCAAGAACGAAATCAATGTGCTGCAGGGAATCGTGCAAGCCGTCAGTCACATGGCTGCGCGCGTGGACGCGCTATGGATCGTCGCACCGTTCGCGCTGATGCTCAGCGTGTCCATCGCCGGAATCGGTTCGGCGTGGCTGGCGGGTTCGGCGCGCATTCCGTTCGTCGCCGGGCTCGATTCCTACATGCCCAGTTGGCTCGGCAAAACCCACCCGCGGTACGCCACGCCCTACGCCGCTCTTATCGTGCAGGGAATCGTTTCCGGCTTGCTGGTGCTGATCAATTCCTTCGGCTCGGGCGTGCAGGAAACTTTCCAGCGCTTGCTGTCGCTCGCCGTGGTGCTGCAATTGATCCCGTTCGTGTACATGTTCGGCGCGCTGCTGAGAATCGCGGCAAGCCCGGCAGACGGCAAGGGACTCTACAGCAAAACAACCTTGTACTTGGCGGGAGCCAGTGGATTGGTCACTACTATCTTGGGCATCGCGCTGGCCTTCTTCCCGGCGCAGCAAATCAAGTCATTGTTTTCTTATGAAACCTGGATGTTCGGCGGCACGGCATTTTTCATCGGTCTCGCGGTATTCTTTTTCTATGTGTACGGCCGGCGCAAAGTGCCCGAGGTCGCTGCGAGCCGCATCTAATTAATCGTCCCGGCAGGAGGTTCCGTGGCCAGCAAAGCCAAAGCAATCACAGCGAAGAGCGCCAAATCAAAGACAGCCGTCCGCAAGTACAAAATGTATATCAATGGCGAGTTCGTCGAAAGCCATCGCAGTGCTGTCTTCCCGGTCTACGATCCGTCAACCGAAGAGATCATCGCCGAAGTTCCTGACGCGGACGAAAAAGATGTTGACCGCGCCGTTGCCGCGGCCAAGGCCGCTTTTGAATCCGGGCCGTGGTCGCAGAGCACGGCCCAGGACCGCGGGCGCATTCTCTTTCGCTTGGCCGAGCGAATCCGGCGTGAAACTCCTTACCTAGCCGAACTCGAAGCGCGTAATTCCGGCAAACCCATCGTCGAAGCCGAATACGATATGGCCGACGCCGCCACCTGCTTTGAATATTACGGCGGCATGGCCACCAAAGTACTCGGCCACGTAAATCCGGTACCCGATAACGCGCTGAGCTTGTCGTTGCGCGAACCCATCGGCGTGGCCGCGCAAATTATTCCCTGGAATTATCCGTTGCTGATGGCGGCGTGGAAACTCGCGCCGGCAATTGCCGCTGGCTGCACGTGCATCCTGAAGCCTGCGGAACAAACTCCGCTCACCGCGCTCGAATTCGCCGGCTATCTCGCGGATGCGGGGCTGCCGCCAGGAGTCGTCAACATCACCACCGGCTTCGGCGAAAAAGCGGGGGCGCCGCTCGTGAAGCATCCCGACGTCAATAAAGTCGCGTTCACCGGGAGCGGCGCGGTAGGGAAGGCCATTGTGAAAATGGCGGCGGATTCGCTGAAGCGCGTTACGCTGGAGCTCGGCGGGAAATCGCCGAACATATTTTTCGCCGACGCTGATTTCGAATCGGCGATTGATGGCGCGCTGTTCGGCGTTTTCATCAATCAGGGAGAGGTCTGTTCCGCCGGCAGCCGCATCCTCGTGGAAAAATCCATCTATTCGAAATTTGTGGACGCCATGAGCGCCAAGGCGAAAACAATTCGCCTCGGTCCGCCGCTCGATCGGCAAACCAAAATGGGTCCTTTGGTCAGCAAGGAGCAATTCGATCGGGTCAGCGCCTACCAGGCCATCGGCAAGAAGGAAGCCAAAGTCGCCACCGGTGGCGGGCGTCCCTCGGGCCTGCCGCGCGGGTACTACGTCGAGCCGACAATCTTCTATGACGTAGACAATTCCGCCCGCATCGCCCGCGAAGAAATTTTTGGTCCCGTCGCTACCGTGATTCCATTTGCCAATGAAGCCGACGCAATCCAAATCGCGAACGATACGCCGTACGGCCTCGCCGCCGCCGTGTGGTCTCGCGATATTTTCAAAGCCTTTCGGGTCGTGAAAGCTTTGCGCGCCGGAATTGTCTGGGTAAATCACATGCAGCCGACTTACGTCGAAGCTCCGTGGGGTGGCTACAAGCAATCAGGCTTCGGCCGCGAACTGGGGCCCTGGGGAATTGAGGAATATCTCGAGACCAAGCAGGTTCACATCAATCTCAACGAGCAGCCTATCGGGTGGTACTGATATGTCCACGATTCAACTTCGTACTGCGATTCCTGGCCCGAAGTCTCAGGAACTGATGCGCCGTCGGCAGGCAGCCGTGGCGCGTGGCGTTGGGCACGCGACGCCGATTTTTGCCGCGCGCGCCGAAGGCGCCGTTCTCGAGGACGTAGACGGCAATCGCTTTCTCGACTTCGCCGGAGGCATCGGCGTCATGAACGCGGGCCATCGCGCGCCGCGCGTGGTTGCTGCCATTCGCGAGCAACTGGACGCATTCATTCATACCTGCTTCAGTGTCGCCCCTTACGAAAAATATATCGCGCTCGCGGAAAAGCTGAATTCGCTCGTTCCCGGCGCGTTCGCAAAAAAGACTATTCTCGTGAACAGTGGCGCCGAAGCGATCGAAAACGCCGTGAAAATCGCCCGCGCCTATGCGCGGCGTCCGGCGATCATCTGCTTCGAAGACGCGTTTCATGGCCGGACCATGCTGACTATGTCGCTGACCAGCAAAACGCATCCTTATAAAGCCGGCTTCGAGCCCTTTGCCACGGACATTTACCGCATACCGTACGCCTATTGTTATCGTTGCTCCTATTCGTTGCAATATCCTTCGTGCAACGTTTTCTGCGCGCATCACCTTGAGGATACGTTCAAGCGCATGGTGGCGGCCGAAGCTGTCGCGGCCGTCGTCGTCGAGCCTGTGTTAGGCGAAGGCGGTTTCGTCGCGCCGCCGCGCGAATTCTTCGCCATCCTTCAGGATACCTGCAAGCGGCACGGCATTCTTTTCATCGCTGACGAAGTGCAAACCGGCTTCGGACGTACCGGCACGATGTTCGCCTCCCAGCGTTACGGCATGATTCCGGACATCCTTGTGAGCGCCAAATCCATCGCTGCGGGGATGCCACTGGCGGCGGTGACCGGCCGCGCGGATGTTATGGACGCTGCTGGAGTCGGCGCGCTGGGCGGCACTTATGGCGGAAACCCGCTGGCGTGTGCGGCCGCACTTGCGGCGATTGAGACGATTGAGCGCGAAAATCTTCCGGCCCGCGCGGAAAGCCTCGGACAACATTTTGACTCGCGCGCGCGCGATTGGAAGCAGCGCTGGCCGCTCGTCGGAGACGTGCGCGGGCTGGGAGCCATGCGCGCTCTGGAATTGGTTCGCTCTCGCAAGACGCGTGAGCCGGCCAAGGAAGAAACCGAAGAAGTTCTTCGCCATTGCCGCGAACGCGGGCTGATCGTTCTTTCGGCAGGCAGCTACGGCAACGTGCTGCGCTTGCTGGTGCCACTCGTGGTTACGGATGCCCAGTTTGACGAAGGCTTGGACATCTTGGAAGCCTCGCTCGCGGCTGTCGCCGAATCGCCGGTCGAAGCCGCACCGCGCCACGCGTAGAGCGGCGCTCCATCACATCTCGAGTCCGAGCGAGATGTTAGCTATGTTCCAGCACGCTTCGGAAAAAGCAGCGACGCAACAACAGTAATCGTCAAAATTCCCGCGATCACCGAAAGTGAAATTAGCGATGGAATCGGCAGCCACTCGCTGAGGCTCATTTTCGCGCCAACGAACACCAGAATCGTCGCCAGGCCCTGATGCAGAAATCGGAATCGCGGCAAAATTCTTGCAAGCGCAAAATAGAGCGCGCGCAAGCCCAGAATCGCGAAGACATTTGATGAGTACACGATGAAAGTATTGCGCGTAATCGCCAGCACCGCCGGCACCGAATCCACCGCGAAAATTATGTCCATGGCCTCGACCGCAACCAGAGCCAGAAATAGGGGCGTGGCGTTCCATTTCCCCGCGCGCTTCACCAGAAAACGCCCGCCGTCATACTCATCTACTACGGGCAACATCCGCCGCGCAGCCCGCACCAGCCAATTTCTTTCCGGCTGCATCTTGCGTTTCACGGGCAGGAACATCCGCAATCCTGTCAGCAGCAAAAGAGCGCCGAAAACGTACAGAACAGCATGGAACGTCTCCAGCAATTCAACGCCCGCCAGCACGAACGCAGCGCGCATCACCAAAGCGCCGAGCACTCCGAGAAACAGAACCCTGTGCTGCAGCTTCGCCGGAACCCGAAACGCCTCGAAAATCACCAGAAACACAAAAATATTGTCAACGCTGAGCGATTTTTCGACGACATACCCGGTGAGGAACTCCAAACCCGCCTGTGGTCCCAGAGCAAAGCGGACCCAGAGGTTAAAAATCAGGGAAACCGATATCCAGGCGGCGCTTTCGACCAGCGCTTCCTTGGTGCTGATCGCGTGCGCCTTACGGTGAAATACTCCTAGGTCAACGATGAGGGCCGCGCTCATGGCGAACGCGAAAACCGCCCAGATGTGCAGTGGGGTTCCGAGCATTTAGTAGCCCGCGTGGTACGGGCCAACCAGTCTAACCGCCTAGGCCCTTCTAACGAAGCGGGTTATTGCACGCTAATCGCACTTAGGTGTTGCAGCGTTTGCGGGGATGCCGGATAATTCCGCGTTGAGTCGTTCCCGTTGTAAGGCCGTCCTGGCAGCTTTTCCGTGATCAATTGTCCTCACTGCAGCACGGTTAATCCCGACTTCGCGGAGTCCTGTTCGCGCTGCGGTACTCCCATGCCCTTGGGGGAGTCTGAAACCATCCAGATGGTGGACGCCACCGTTATCGCTCCGGGGAGCGATTTCGGTCCCCGCTATCGCATTGATGCGCTGCTGGGACAGGGCGGGATGGGCCGCGTTTACAAAGCCTACGACAAGGAACTCGACCGCACCGTCGCCATCAAGGTAGTGCGTGAGGGCGCCATCGGCCAAGCCGATGCGCTCAAGCGTTTCAAGCAGGAATTGGTTCTCGCCAGCAAGATCTCGCACAAGAATATTCTGCGCATCCACGATATGGGTGATGTCGGTGGCCTGCGATTTATCTCCATGGCGTTCGTCGAAGGCCAAGATTTGCAGCACATCATCCACGACAATCCCAAGATGCCGATGGATCGGATCTTGAACTTCGCGCGGCAAATTGCCGAAGCGCTCGCTGCTGCGCATGCCGAAGGCGTCGTCCACCGCGACCTGAAGCCGCAAAACCTTCTGGTGGATAAAAACGACCAGATCTTCGTCTGCGATTTCGGCTTGGCGAAATCGTTTGAAGAGGGCGCGATCGGCATGACGCGCACCGGCGCCTTCCTTGGTACGCCACGCTATATGTCGCCGGAGCAGGTGGAAGGCAAGCCCGCTGATAATCGCGCTGACCTGTATTCGTATGGCCTCATCCTCTACGAATTGGTGACCGGAGACGTTCCGTTCACCGGCGAATCCACGTTGAAAGTGATGTACCAGCGGATTCAGGAAAAGCCCAAAAGCCCGAAACTGATCAAGCCCGATCTTCCGAATTGGCTTGTGCGCATCATCATGCGTTGCCTGGAGCGCAACCCGGACGACCGCTATCAGAACGCTTACGAAATACTCGCCGACTTGCAGGGGTCGCTCTCTGGGGCCGGCAGTTCCCGTGTTGGCATGTCGCGCATCGGCTCCGGTTCGCAGAGCGTCGTCATTCAGATACCAGAGTTCGCCAGCCGCCGCTGGGTGTGGGTGGTGGCGGGCGTCGTCGCGCTGCTCGCAATTTTGTTCGCGATACCGCCGATACGGCATTTGATTCCGGGCTTTCACGTCGAAGAAACTGGCTCGGCGAAGTCTGGAATTCCGCCGCTATCGAGCGGCCGCTACGTCGCGGTTTTGCCACTCCAGGTGCTGGGAGACCAATCGCAACTGGGCTTTTTGGCGCAAGGAATTGAGGAGGCGCTTTCTGCGAAGCTGTTCCAGCTGAACGGTGTCCACGTTACGTCCTCGGACGCCGCAGCCAAGGTTGACCAAAAGCAGTCCTTGCAGAAAATCGCGCGAAACCTCGGCGCGAATATGCTGGTGCAAGGCATGATTCAGGGGAACGGCGACAAGATCCGAATCATCCTGAACCTGGAAAACGTGGCTGAAGGGAAGCGCGTTTGGAGCCAGCAGTTTGACGGCGTCGCTGCCGACCTCTTTACCCTCGAAGATCAGATTTATAACCGCGTTGTTTCGGCGATGGACGTCACGCCCACTACCGAGGAAACCGCCAAGGCCGAGGCTCGGCCGACTGATAATATTGCAGCCTACGACCTGTACCTCCGCGGCAGGAATGCAATCCGCGGCCACGAAGAAAAGAACGTCTCCACCGCGCTCGACTTTTTCAACCAAGCGTTGAAGCAAGACCCACGGTTTGCGCTGGCCTATACGGGCCTCGCCGACGCCAGTCTGCGGATGTACGACTTGAAGAAAGACAGTTTCTGGACGCAGAAAGCTCTCTCCGCGGCGCAGCAAGCTCAGCAACTCAACGACAATCTCCCGGAGGTCCACTCGACCCTCGGCAGCGTTTACAGCGCGACGGGCAAGTACGCTGAGGCAACTGCGGAGCTGCGGCGCGCTATCTCGCTGGCGCCCAGCTCAGACGAAGCATACCGCCGCCTGGGAAGCGTTTATATGGCGAGCGGCCAAGGCAAGCAGGGGATTGAAGCGTTTCAGAAAGCCGTCGAACTGAATCCCTACTTTTGGCAAAATCAGAACCTTCTTGGCGACGCTTACAATCAAACGGCAGACTATCCAAAAGCTCTGGAGGCGTTCAAACAGGTCACGGTCTTGGAACCGGACATGGATGCGGGCTACGAAAATATGGGCAACATCTACCTCACTCAGGGCAAATATGAGGAAAGCATTCCATATTTCCAGAAGGCGCTACAGCTCGAGCCTTACTTTTCGACTTACTCAAATCTTGGGACGGCTTACTTCTTCCTGAAACAGTACCCGAACGCGATTGCGATGTTCGAGAAAGCCGTTGGACTGAATCCCAACGACATCACGATGACGGTAAATCTTGCCGATGCGTACCGTTATGCCGGCCAGCAGGATAAGGCGCGCGAGACTTACCAGCAGGCAATCTCCGTGGGTTTCAAAGGGCTTCAAACGAATCCTAAAGATACGGAGATTATGGCGCAGGTTGCGCTTTCCTATGCGAAGACCGGCAATGCCGCTCAGGCGCAGGATTTCATCAAGCGCGCCCGTGCAGTGGACCCCACCAACGTCAATTACATCTACGACGACGCGGAGATTCTGGCGCTATCGGGGAAGACGGCCGACGCGTTGAAGTCGCTGCAGGAGGCTCTTGAAAAGCACTATCCCGCCGAATTTGCGGAAGGAGACCCGGAACTCAGCAGCATTCAAAAGGATCCGCGGTTCAAAGAATTGCTGCAGAAGTACTCGAAGACACAGCCCTAAGCCGCCGTGTCCCGGCTACGGTTGTCGTCCACCCACGACAAGATCTAATCCGAGCTGCGCCATTGAGCAATTGGCCTTTGCCGGAGGCACGCCATCGCGCGATCTGCACAGTTTTCATTTCGTCGCTCGATGCTCGAGGTTAAAACAAAAAAGGCGCCCGGAAGACCGGGCGCCTCTGGACTCGGAACTTATTGTCAGCTTAAACGGTTAGGCGGAAAATCCCGCACCTTGGCGCTTCTTGTTGAATGCTAGAAGCGCTATCAGGCCGCCGAGAAGCAGTGCGTAGGTACCGGGCTCCGGCGCGTTCACGGACGCAATCGTTGGGCTGGTGAAGCCTATCCCGGCGACCGTAAACTCCTGGCCGACCGGAATCTCGCCAGGGCATTGTGGTTGAACTGGCTGGCCGCTGTCGACACACGTGCCGGGTCCGCCCATGAACAAATCCATCACCACGGTCGTGCCGGTGTTAATCGCGCTGCAGGTCACGAAGATATCGGTCTCACAGGTGTACGAGTCGCCAACAATACCCTGAAACGTGACGGTCAGGAAAGTTATCGGAGCGGTACCTCCGACGTCAAAAAGAGTGCTTTGACTGAGGTCAACGTTCACTGAGCCGCCTTGTACGATGCATGTGGCATCGGTCGATGGGTCGCAGCCAGTAGGGTCGGGGAACTTATTGATCTTCACCGTCGGATCGGTACCGCTGTCCGCATGCGCGACTACCGCGCTACATCCGAGTAAAACCACTAACGCAAAAATCTTGGCGAATTTCACTCACGCACCTCCGCGCAATTTCAGACGCGGGTATACTAGCACGTACCATTCCACTGTCTAGATTTTTCTTCTACTGCAACTCCTTTATTTGTAGTGCGCAAAAACACGTATTCCTTCCCCACGTTTCTCAATATGCAACACTTTGCACAAGTTCGCACCTGGCCTGTCTTTAATGCGCCTAGGAGCCACCGGACATAAACTATTGCTGCTGCGGCACTTGTCGGTTCAGAACGACACGAGCTGCGCTCACACGGAGCGAGCTCGCTCCGCTCTTTCCGTGTAAAATCATGCTGGCAAATCGACCTCACTTGAACCTCACCGTCGCCCACATCCGCCAAGCTGTGCAGACCGCCACCGCAGGCGTGCTGGCGATGTACCTGTCCCGGTACCTCGGGCTCCCGGAAGGGTATTGGGCGGCGATCACCGCCGTCATCGTGGTGCAAGCCAGCCTAGGCGCAGCGCTCAAAGAGTCCTGGGTTCGCGTGGCTGCAACCGCCATCGGCGCTGCGGTAGCAATCCCGGTGGTGAGCTATTTTGGCAGAAGCCTCCTCATCTTTGGAGCGGCCCTGTTTGTCACCGTGCTAGTCTGTTCGTCTTTGCGGCTCACTGCAGGGTTGCGCGTCGCTGGCACCACGGTCGCGATCATCATGCTGATCCCCCGGCCCGGAACTCCGTGGGGACCCGGGATCCATCGCTTCCTCGAGGTCTCTTTTGGAATTATCGTCGCGCTCGTGGTAGCAAAGTTCGTTTGGCCTGCCGCCGCACTTGAAGACTTGAGGACCAGCCTTGCCGGCACGTATTCACAGCTGCATTCCTTGTGCGTAGGGCTCTTGCAACGGTACCGTGGCGAGCCTCACCTGGATATTGAAGCGCTGCGGGGCGCCATAGCCGCGGCCCAACGGCGCAACGAAGATCTGCACGAGCAAGCTACGTACGAATTGGTGTTTGGCCGAAAAAATCCGAAAGTTCTCGCGGCCATGAACGAGCACGCGATCCGAATTGTTCGTAAACTAGACGCTCTGGACGTGGCGACCACGCAACCGCCCGAGCCCCAAGACAAGTTGCGCGCGCAACTAGAACTGGAACTTAACGCCTTAGGCGCCGTTGTCACGGAGTGCCTCACGCAACTTGCCGAAGGTCTCTCGAGCAAACGGTTTGCGGGAACCGCGCTTGATCTCCAAACCGCCACGCAAGCGCTCGAGACCGAAGCCGCGAAACTCCGCGCCAACCCGGTGTTTGCGGAGTCGCCCCTGCAGGCCACGCTTCAGCTGGATGCACTGTGTTTGGCGCTGCAGTCGTTGGCGGGCGAGCTTGCCGCAACGCAATCGACTGCTCGTGGAGCAACGCTATAAAGACTCACAGTTGGCGGCGCGGTAATCGTTCAGAAATCGCGAATCCCGAAGTCGCCGGCGCCCGGAATGCAAAACTGGGACGGCGTTTCCCGAATTGGTCTTGCGCCACGCGCGAACCGGTCATCGAGAAACGTAAGTCGTTGTAAATGCGCTCCACGCCGCTTCGACGCGCCGCAAAATTTGGGCACTCCGCTTGCATTAGCTACGGCGTGGGTCGCGTTCCAACACGATCCGCATCGTCCGGTACGTGGGGAGGAAGGGGCCCACTTGCAGGATGGTATGGGTCGTTCCCACCTGCCTCTGAGAGGGAAGCTGGATGGATGACCCCATGATTCGGTCTCGCCTAGGCTGAATCAACGGAACGCGACCTTTGGGGCCCCCGATCCCAAGCGGGGGCCCTTCCTTTTTTTTTTGCTCGCCCCCATTTATTTTTGCTATCGGTTCGTATTCCTGTCCCGTGATACCTTCACCGCCATGAATAATTCTCTCGTGCTGGTTCTCGCCTTTTGCATCGGCATCGTTGCGGGCCTGCGTTCGTTCACGGCGCCCGCCGTTGTCTGTTGGGCCGCGCATCTGGGTTGGCTCAATCTTCACGGCTCACATCTCGCTTTTATGGGCAGCGTCGTCGCCGTCGTCGTTTTCACGGTTTTCGCGCTCGTCGAGCTCACCGCGGACAAATTGCCTCAGACGCCGAGCCGCACGACTCCCATGCCTTTGACTTTTCGGGTCATTACTGGTGCGCTTTCCGGCGCCGCTCTGGGGATTGCGGGGACTCAGTCCGCTGCGCTCGCTGCGGTTCTTGGCGCGATCGGCGCGATTGTAGGCGCGTTCGGCGGATATCGAGTGCGCCACAAACTGGTAACGAGCTTGCATGTGCGGGACTACGGTGTGGCCGTTCTGGAAGACCTGGTCGCGATCGGCGGCGGGCTGCTAATTGTTTCCCGGTTCTAATTTTCGCAGGACGGGAATGCGCGCCTTGCGCAGCACGTGCTCGACCGTGGAGTTCTGTAGCCGCGACGCGTCGTAATCAATGTGCAGGTAGTTGTTCTTCTCGTCGAGATGGAATCCGCGGAGTCCGTAGGTGTTTGCAAATTCTCCCAGCGCGCGGAATTGCTCGGGCTTGAGCCGCTCTTGCAGTTCGTAGGTGACCGTCATCTGAGTCATGCGCGAGATTATATCAGGTGTCGGGTGCCGCAGGTCCCGCCGGCCGTCTAAATGTTTACATGGCGAAGCCGCAATGCGTTCGTAATCACGGAAACGGAGCTGAACGTCATCGCCGCGCTCGCCAAAATCGGGCTAAGCAATAATCCAAACACGGGAAACAGTACACCCGCCGCGATTGGCACCCCGACTGAATTGTAGGCAAACGCAAAGAACAGATTTTGCCGGATGTTGCGCATCGTCGCGTGGCTCAGCGTGCGTGCACGCGCCACGCCCCGCAGATCGCCTTGCAGCAAAGTAATGCCCGCGCTCTCGATTGCCACGTCCGTGCCGGTTCCCATAGCGATTCCGACGTTCGCTTGCGAAAGTGCTGGAGCGTCATTCACGCCGTCGCCCGCCATCGCGACGATGTGCCCTTCGGCTTGCAGCTTCTTGATCACTTCGGCTTTTTCGCCGGGCAGTACTCCCGCAAACACTTTGTCAATTCCCAGTTTGCGCGCAACGACGTCTGCCGTCGCTTGGCTGTCGCCGGTGAGCATCGCCACTCGGATTCCGTCCCGGTGCAGCCGCTCGATGGCTTCCTTCGTCGTGGCTTTGATCGGGTCTGCCACCCCGATCAACCCTATTGCGTGCCCTCCGCTCGCCACAAACATCGCCGTCTGGTCATCGGCTTCCATCTGGCGCGCTCTTTCTTCCAGTTGCGCTACTGAAATATTCAGTTCCTTGAACAACTTGCGATTTCCGAGCGCCGCATCGCGCCCGTCCACTTTGCCCACCACACCTTTTCCCGTCCGCGACTGAAATCCGCTGATTTCGCCGAACGGAACGCCGCGCTCTTTCGCTCCTGCAAGAATCGCGGCCGCCAGAGGGTGTTCGCTCGCACGTTCCAGTGTTGCGGCAACACGGAGAACTTCCGATTCGTTCGAGCCATCCGCGGCAACAACAGCCACGACTCGCGGACGCCCTTCCGTCAGCGTTCCGGTCTTGTCCACTACCACGGTGTCCACTTTTTCGAGAGTCTCGAGCGCCTCCGCATTCTTCACTAGAATTCCCGCGAGTGCTCCGCGCCCCGTGCCGACCATAATCGCCATCGGGGTCGCCAACCCCAGCGCGCAGGGACACGCAATGATCAGCACCGCGACGGCATTGAGTAGCGCGTGCGCCATCCTGGGCTGCGGCCCGAACGCCACCCACGCGACGAACGTCAGCACCGCAACCAGCACCACCGCTGGAACAAAATAGCCCGCCACCCGGTCGGCCAGTTTTTGCACCGGAGCCCGGCTGCGCTGTGCCGCGCTCACCATCTGCACGATTTGCGCAAGCAGAGTTTCGTTTCCGACGCGCTCAGCGCGCATCACGAAAGTCCCCGTGCCGTTCACCGTGCCGGCAGTCACCCGTGTGCCTGCACTCTTTTCCACCGGAATCGGCTCGCCGGTCATCAGCGACTCGTCCACCGCGCTCTCGCCGTCCGTCACGGTCCCGTCTACCGGCACTTTTTCGCCCGGCCGGACGCGCAGCATATCTCCAGCCTGTATGTGCTCGACGGGCACATCAATTTCCGTGCCGTCGCCGCGCACCAGCCGCGCATTTTTCGGCGATAATTGCAAAAGCGCGCGAATCGCCGCGGATGTCCGGCCGCGCGCGCGTAATTCCAACACTTGGCCCAGCAACACGAGGGTCGTGATCGCTGCGGCCGCCTCGAAATAAACCGGCACTTCGCCGTTCATTCCGCGAAACGTCGCCGGAAATATCCGGGGGAAGAGAACTGCAATCACGCTGTACAAGAACGCCGTTCCGGTCCCCAGCGCGATCAGCGTGAACATATTCAAGCTGCGATTGACGAGCGAAGCCCAGCCGCGCTGAAAAAACGGCCAGCCGCCCCACATGACCACCGGTGTCGCCAAGATAAATTCGATCCAGCCGACCGCGTGCACAGATAACAAATGTTGCAAGGGCTGCCCGGGAATAACATCGGACATTCCGAGTGCGATCACTGGAATTGTCAGCACTACGCTGATCCAGAATCGTCGCGTCATATCCACAAGTTCCAGATTCACTTCTTCCGTTGCGGCCACAGTCTTTGGCTCGAGCGCCATTCCGCAAATCGGGCACGACCCTGGCTCGCTTCGCACGATCTCCGGGTGCATCGGGCAGGTGTATTCGACGCGTGTCGCGCCGATCGTCGGCAGTGACGCTTCCAGCGACATACCGCATTTCGGGCACGCTCCGGGATGATCTTGGTGAACTTCCGGATCCATCGGGCAGGTGTAGTCGTTGATCCGCGCAGATGGTTGCGGCCGATGCGATTCAAAAACACGCAAGTCTTTCGGCTCGGCTACGGGCGCGAGAACCGCCGCAGAAGCGGCGACGCTTCCGAGGGCGGGTGACAAACCTGGCGATGGTTTGGGGCCGCCCAATTGCACGAGTGGTGCTCCGTGCCCCGTCGCTGCTGGCACCTTTGCGCTCAGATATTTCTCCGGCTCCGCGCGAAATTTGGTCGCGCAACCGGCGCAGCAAAAATAAAACGTCTTTCCGGAGTGCTCCACGCGCGCCGCCGCGCGTTCGGGGTCTAGCGTCATTCCGCAAACTGGATCACGTTCCACCGTTTCTCCTTAATTCTCGATTCCAACGCGAATCACCGCGCGTGCGTGTAAATCAATTTCATCAGCTCGTCGTAGGTCGCCTCGGCCTTCGCCGGATTGCCGCCGCGTATTGCCTCCGAGGCGCAATGCCGCAGATGATTGCGCATCAGCCCGCGTCCCACCGCGCGCAGCGCCTCCTGCACCGATGAGATCTGCACCATGATGTCCGGGCAGTAGCGGTCTTCCTCCACCATCCGCGCGAGGCCACGAACCTGTCCTTCGATTCGTTTCAGTCTCGTCAAATTGGCGGATTTAATTTCGGGACTGACACCCGCTGCCTTGCGCGCCAAATCACGATAGCGTCGGCGTCCCGCCAGCTTGCCGGCATCGCCGTTGCCTGCGCTCTTCATAGCTCTAATACCCCCTGGGGGTATAATAGAGGAAACAGGAAGGAATGTCAAAGAACGCCGGGTCACACGCAGGAAAGCGAAGTGACGGTCACAGCTCCGGCAGGATTGCAATAAGCGAGGGATTTCGCAGCGGCGCACTTCAGTGCGCCATCCTTTGGCGAGCCTTGGGCGCAGAGTCTGGAAAGTCAGGCGATCACGAGTTACTTCGCGTCCAAAAGCGAATCAATATAAGTGGTCATCTCCGACCCAGTCCACTCCTGCGGCCCCACGATTTTCCGGTCCACGCGTCCCTTGCGGTCAATCACGTAGGTATCTGGGTACATCGTCGTGCCGTACATCAGAGCAATCTGCTTCGAGGGGTCGCGATAGGTGGGGAAATTAATCTGATAGGCCTTGAGAAATTGGTCGTAGGCGTCCGCGTCATCGTCCACGCTTACGCCCAGCACCATCCCGCCGCGCGGCGCAATCTCCCGCTGCAGTTGAATCAGCGAGGGCGCCTCATCCACGCAAGGCGGGCACCACGTGGCCCAGAAATTCAGCAGCACTACTTTGCCGCGGAGGTCGGATAAGTGCGCCGGCCTGCCGTCCAGCGTGAATGCAAAGTCTTTGGCCGGGGTCCCGCGCATGCTCGCTTCGCCCTGCCGGTAATCGGGATGCGCAAAAAGGAAAAGCAGGCCCACGATGAACGCGAGCACCAGGCCGGTATTCAGTTTCCGTATCAATCCTTTATCCAAGCACTCTATAATAAAGGCATCCGCGAACCGAAAGCGAGCAGTTTGCCAACTCGCCCCCCGCGGACGGATATCACTCCGTCGTCTCACGCGACAAACCTATGGTCTCCGCCATCATTCCGGCACGCAACGAAGAGGCTTCCATCGCGCGCGCTGTCGAGTCCGTCGCGGCGCAGCCCGAAATCGCGGAAGTAATTGTCGTGAACGACCAATCCACCGATCTTACCGGGGAAATTCTAGCCGAACTCGCCGCGCGCATCCCAAAGTTGAGAATCATAAATATCAGCGGGCTGCCGGCCGGCTGGGTCGGCAAGAACTACGCTGTTGCGCAAGGCGCCGCCGCCGCCGCGCAATGCGAGTGGCTACTTTTCACCGACGCGGACACTTACCACATGCCCGGCGCGGCCCGCCGCGCACTGAACGACGCGGTGGAACGTAATGCCGTTCTGGTTTCTTACTCCCCGGAACAGGAACTCAACTCCTTCTGGGAGCGGGCGCTCATCCCGTTCGTTTATTGCCGGCTGTCGGCGAAATTCTCTTACGCGCAAGTAAACGATCCTGCCAGGCCCGAGGCCGCAGCGAACGGACAATTCCTCCTGGTCCTTCGCGACGCCTACGAACACATCGGCGGGCACGGGGCCATCCCCGGCGAAATCCTCGAAGATGTCGCGCTCGCGCGCCGCATGAAGCAGGCAGGCTACGGAATCTATTTCACCGCTCCGCTCGGTATCGTGCGCACGCGCATGTACCGCACCTTCGCGGCCATGTGGCAGGGCTGGACAAAAAATCTCTACCCGCTTGTCGGCGGCAACCCCCTCGCACTCGTCATCGAACTCTCCGAAGTCTTGCCCTGGCTGGAGGCAGGCCTGCTCCTCTTGATGTGGCCGATCTTCCTCCGCGCGCGAGCCGACGTTCCCTGGGGAGTCGCACTTTTTGTGCTAGTCGCGCTCCTGGGCCGCTCCCTGCGCTACGGAGCCGACCTTTACAAGAATCTCTACCCGTTTTCGCTCATCAGATACTATGTTCCCGGCGTATGCCTATATATCACTGCCGTGGTCGCCTCTTGGTGGAAAAACACTCACGGCGCGGTCGTCTGGAAGGGCAGAAGCTATCCGGCAAGAGTCCATTAGAAGCTAATCCAAAGGACGCGATGATCCGCATCACCCGCAAAATCGAATTCTCCGCCGCGCACTTTTACCATAACCCGAATTTTTCGGCGGAAGAGAATCGCCGCGTCTTTGGCAAATGCAATAATCCGCATGGTCACGGCCACAATTACGCCCTCGAAGTGACCATCGCGGGCGAACCAGACCCCTCGACGGGCATGGTGCTTGATCTCAAGGAACTGAAGGATATCCTGCAGCGCGAAATCATGGACCGCATGGACCATCGCCACCTGAATTACGAGGTCCCCGAACTCGCGGGCCAGATTCCCACCTGCGAAAATATCGCAGCAGTAATCTGGAATCTGCTCGAACCAAAAATCTCGAGCGGCAAGCTTGACCGGATTCGCCTGTACGAATCGCCGGATCTTTTCGTGGATTGCACCGCCGCGCCGGCGAACGGCAATGGCGCCGGGAGCCGCAAGTGAATCTGTCGCTCACGCGCCGCTATCGCTTCTCCGCGTCGCATCGGCTGGATACTCCGGGGTTGAGCGCAGCCGAAAATCTCCGCATCTATGGGAAATGCAACAGTCCCTACGGCCACGGCCATAACTACGCGCTCGAAGTCACGGTGGGCGGTCCCGTGAACCCTGCGACCGGCATGATCGCGAATCTCGCTGATCTCGATCCCTTCGTCGAGAGGGAAGTGATCGAACCTTTCGACCACAAATATCTGAACGAAGAAGTCGCGGCGTTCCAATCCCTGGTACCCACTACGGAGAACGTCTGCCGCGAGATCTTCCGCCGCCTGCAAAAATTCCCGGCGGCGCGCTTGGAAAAAGTGCGCATCGAGGAAACCAGCAAGAACAGTTTTGAAATCGCGCGCGAATTTGAATCCGGCGAGGCCATCAACATCGGGACGTAGGGGCACGGTATGCCGTGCCCGTAGCCGGCAGGAAAGCACTTATGAGGAGCGAATCAAACATGTCTGAAACATCCGAAATCCTGGTCCCCGAAACCAGTCACGGCAAAATCGCCGAACTCGTCCGCGAAATCCTGGTGCAACTCGGCGAAAATCCCGATCGCGAGGGCTTGCGCCGCACGCCCGAACGCTTCGAGAAAGCGCTGCGCTTCCTCACCAGCGGCTATCGCCAGGACCCTGAAAAATTACTGAATGGCGCGATGTTCAGCGTGTGCTATGACGAAATGGTCGTCGTGAAGGACATTGAACTCTACAGCCTTTGCGAACATCACTTGCTGCCCTTCTTCGGCAAATGCCACATCGCGTACATTCCCAATAAAAAGGTGGTAGGCCTCAGCAAGATGGCGCGGCTGGTGAACATGTACGCGCGGCGTCTACAGATCCAGGAGCGCCTCACCAGCCAGATCGCCACGGCCATCCAGGAAAAACTCAGCCCGCAAGGCGTCGGCGTCATCGTCGAAGCGCGCCATCTCTGCATGGTCATGCGCGGCGTGGAAAAGCAAAATTCCACCACCACCACCAGCGCGATGCTGGGCGCTTTCCGCGAAAATAAACAGACCCGCGACGAATTCCTGTCGCTCGTCAACTCGCCCAAACCTTAGGAGCTGTAGCCCGCAAATGAAATTTGCGCGCTGGGTGTTTCTGGTTGCCGGAATTTACGGCCTGCTGATGATTACTCCGCTTTACTTCATGGAAGCGTTCATCAACAAGCAGACTCCGCCAGCGATCAGTCATCCTGAATTCTTCTATGGATTTGTAGGAGTGGGGCTGGCGTGGCAGATTTTATTCCTGGTGGTCGCGAGCGACCCGCAGCGTTTCCGCCCGATGATGCTGCCCTCGATCCTGGAAAAAATCTCTTACGGGATCGCTCTCATCGTCCTGCACCAGCAGCAAAGAATCCCCGCCTCGTCTTTCCGGATCGGCATGATCGACTGGATTTTCGCTGTGCTCTTCATGATCAGTTTCCTCCGCACACCAAAATCCGCGAACTAGCGCGAATGAACCGATTAGAGCGGGGGCCGCAAAGCGGTTGGTGAGCCGCTGCCATCTCTCACAAACACGCTCCGACAATTCAAATCACCACGTATCCGCAAAATTCCTGATCGCCCCTACAGCCCGTCCCGTGTTGAAAATCCCTTTGCGGTGGTATGGCTCTGTGCTAGCATTTCAATGTCGAAGAAAAGACAAGAGCATAGAGCAGGGCACGACGTTTCAGGGAGGGGTCGAGTTGAGCGCAGCCAAAGCCGCACTGATCGAACAGTTCCGGGTTCACACCAAAGACACAGGTTCTCCGGAAGTGCAGATTGCTTTATTGAGCGAACGCATCAGCTACCTGACCACTCACCTTAAGTCCCACGCAAAAGATCACGCCTCGCGCCGCGGGTTGATAATGATGGTCAACAAGCGCCGGCGGCTGCTGGACTATCTGAACCGCCGCGACCCGGATCGGTACCGCGAGATTGTGGAACGACTCAGCTTGCGCAAGTAGCACGGATTTCCTGAATTTCTTTTCCGGCCGCGCGAGCCTTCTCCGTAAAAAACACAGTTTGCAGGCGACATGCGGCCGCCAAAGATCGTGGCTATCGCCGCTGTCCGCGCAGGGTCATTCATTCCCGCAAATTTCGCTCCGCTTTTCCTCTCCTGTTTTTCTTCGAGGCATTTCCCGAGAGTTTTCTCTCGTATCTGAACTGCGTCCCCGCGAACGGGGCCTAAAGGATGTGAAGTAATGTTTGAACAAGTTAGTCTGGAAGTTGGCGGCAGAACCCTCACTTTCGAGACGGGCAAGATGGCTCGTCAAGCGCACGGCGCCGTGGTGGCGCGTTACGGCGATACGGTGGTATTGGCCACCGCCTGCATGGATAGCAAGGCCGCCGAAAAAGATTTCGTTCCACTGACCGTGGATTACCGCGAGTACACCTATTCCGCGGGAAAAATTCCCGGTGGGTTCTTCAAACGCGAAGGGCGCCCCTCAGAAAAAGAAGTCCTCACCTCGCGCTTGACCGATCGCCCGCTGCGTCCGCTGTTCCCGGAAGGCTGGTCCAACGAAACGCAAATCGTTTCCATGGTGCTTTCCGCCGATAGTGAAAATGATCCGGACGTGATCGGCGTCACCGCCGCGTCCGCCGCGCTGTTTATCTCCAAGATTCCGTTTACTACGCCGATCGCCGCGGTCCGCGTGGGCATGCTCGAGGGCAAGCTCGTCGTCAACCCAACGGTTGCCGAACAGAAGACCAGCACCCTCAACATCGTCGTCGCCGGCTCCGAAGAAGCGATCGTCATGGTCGAATCCGGCGCGCTTGAAGTTTCCGAAGATGCCGTCGCCGACGCGCTGCTGTTCGGCCACGCCGAAATCAAGAGAATTGTCGCCGCCATTCGCGAGCTGCACGACAAGGTCAAGCCCGTGAAAGTTCCGGTGAACCCACCGCCCTTCGACGAAGCGCTGTACAAGCAACTGCTTCAGCAATACGGCGAAAAGCTGCGCGACGCCAGCGACACCGCCAAGTACCCCAAGAACGAAAGCTACAGCCGCATTGACGCCATCAAGGCCGAAATCGTCGCGGCCATTCCCGAAGACGACACCGACAAGCGCAAACTCGCCACCCGCGCCTTCGAGCGCCTCCGCGAATATATTTTCCGCGACGACATGCTGACCCGCCGGCGCCGTCCCGATGCTCGCGCCTTCGATCAGGTCCGCCAGATCAGTTGCGAGACCGGCGTTCTGCCGCGCGCGCACGGCTCCGCACTCTTCACCCGTGGTGAAACGCAATCGCTCTCGACCTGCACGCTCGGCACCAAGGAAGACATGCAGCGCCAGGACTTGCTCTTCGAGCAGGACACCTTCAAGCGCTTCATGCTGCATTACAATTTTCCGCCGTTTTCCGTTGGCGAAGTGAAATTCTTGCGCGGTCCCGGACGCCGCGAAATCGGCCACGGCGCTCTTGCTGAACGCGCTCTCGCCAACTTGCTTCCGCCGGACACCGACTTTCCGTACGCAGTGCGCTGCGTTTCGGACATTCTCGAATCGAACGGTTCTTCTTCCATGGCCACGGTCTGCGGAGGCTCACTCGCTCTGATGGACGCGGGCGTTCCGCTGAAAGCCGCTTGCGCCGGAATTGCGATGGGTCTCGTCGTCGAAGGCGACAAGTACGCGATCCTTACGGACATTGCTGGCGCCGAAGATCACTACGGCGACATGGACTTCAAAGTTGCCGGCACCCGGCAGGGAATTACTGCGCTGCAGATGGACATCAAAGTCTCCGGCGTCAGCATCGCGATGATGCGTGAAGCTCTGGCCCAGGCCCGCAAGGCGCGCCTGGAAATTCTGGACATCATGGACAAGACCCTTGCCACCGGACGCGCTGAAATTTCCGCCTACGCTCCCCATTTGTTCATGCTGAATATTCCCACGGACAAGATCCGCGACCTGATCGGTCCGGGCGGCAAGAAGATTCGCGGCATTATCGAAGCCACCGGCGTGAAGATTGACGTGATGGACGACGGCAAGGTCCACGTTTTCGCTTCCAGCGGAAAATCGGCGGAAGAAGCCCTGAAGATGATTCGCGATGTCACCGCCACTGCCGAGATCGGCAAGACTTATCTCGGCACGGTCGTTCGCATCGCGGATTTCGGCGCCTTCGTAGAAATTTTCCCCGGCACCGATGGCTTGCTGCACATCAGCGAAATCGCCGAGGCTCGCATCCGCGCAGTTCGCGATGAACTGAAAGAAGGCGACCAGATCCTGGTCAAGGTCCTCGCGATCGAAGGCAACAAAATCCGCCTAAGCCGCAAAGCAGTTCTACGCGACAAACAAAAAGCCGCCACTACCACCGAAGCCGCCGGCTAATCTGGGAGTGCGGCGGCTTGCCGCCGCCGCATTTCGTAAGCGAGGCTTGCCTCGCGTATGTCGCGAAAATCTCAAAGCCTTTGTAGCGGCGCGCTTCAGTGCGCCATCGGTGTCGCGCTAAGGATCGATGACGGGCTGAAGCCCGCCGCTACAAAGGCGCTTGCGCTCCGCGACTCTTGCGCTGTAATCACACCGGTACGTTTGCTTCTCTTCCGATGATTGCGATTTTGGTTTGATTCTTCCGAGGGACTACATTAATTATGCCGCGCATCCTGCGGCGCGTCGTGATGAAACTTCACATCCACAGCCTCATACATCACCGGATGCTTTAGATTCTTCGCTTCAAAGGCCGAAATCTTCGGCTCATGCACCAACGTCAATCCAATGTCATCCAAGCCCTTCAACAAACAATCTCGCCGGAACGGATCAATCTCAAACGAATAGCTCAGCCCCTGGTCGTCCGTAACAACCTGCTTTTCCAGATCCACCGTTACCCGGTAACCGACATTCTTCTCCGTCCGCGCAAAAAGCTCATCCATCTGCTCGTTCGATAAAGTCACCGGCAGAATGCCGTTCTTGAAGCAGTTGTTATAAAAAATGTCCGCGTAACTCGGCGCCAGAATCGCGTGAAATCCATAATCCAGAATCGCCCAAGGCGCATGTTCGCGGCTCGATCCACAACCAAAATTTGCCCGCGCCAGAATCACCGACGCGCCCTTATACCGCGGCGCGTTCAACACGAAATCCGGATTCGGTTTTTCTCCAGGCAAATATCGCCAATCGTAAAAGAGGACGCGCCCGTAGCCCTGCCGCGTCTGCAATTTCAAAAACTGTTTCGGCACCATCTGATCGGTATCCACATTCACGCGGTCCAGCGGCGCCACCAGTCCCGTATGCTTGACGAAAGGTTCCATCACTCGGCTCCGTCCACGTTATTCCATTTGCGGATATCCACGAAGTGGCCTTCAATCGCCGCCGCGGCCGCCATCACCGGACTCACCAGGTGGGTCCGACCGCCCTTGCCCTGCCGCCCCTCGAAATTGCGGTTCGAAGTGCTCGCCGAACGTTCGCCGCTCAAAAGCACGTCATCATTCATCCCGATGCACATGCTGCAACCCGCATCGCGCCATTCAAATCCAGCCTCGCGGAAAACTTTATCCAACCCCTCGGATTCCGCCTCGGCCTTCACCACGCGCGACCCCGGCACGACCAGCGCCTGCTTCAACGATTTCGCCACATGCTTTCCCGCCACCACTTTCGCCGCCGCCCGCAAATCCTCTAATCGGGAATTGGTACACGAACCGATAAACACGCGGTCCAGCGGAATATCTTCCATCGCCGTCCCCGGCTTCAAATCCATGTAAACCAAAGCCCGCGAAGCCGCTTCGCGATCCACAGGATCATTGAATGAAGCCGGATCCGGCACGCGCTCGGAAACCTGCGTCACCATTCCTGGATTCGTGCCCCAGGTAACCATCGGCGCCAAATCGCGCGACCGCAAAGTAATCGTCTCGTCGTACTTCGCGCCCGCATCCGTCGGCAAGGACTTCCAGAACTCCACCACTTCCTGAAACTGTTTCCCACGCGGCACAAACGGCCGGCCTTCCAGATACGCAAAAGTCGTCTCGTCCGGCGCCACCATCCCCGCCCGCGCGCCGCCTTCGATGGACATATTGCACATCGTCATGCGCCCTTCCATCGAAAGCCCGCGCACCGCCTCGCCGGTATATTCGAAAACGTAGCCGGTGCCGCCCGCGATCCCAATCTTGCCGATCACCGCCAGAATGATGTCTTTCGCGGTCACGCCGCGCGGACGCTTGCCCTCGATATCCACCTTCGCGGTCTTCGATTTGAATTGGGTCAGGCACTGCGTAGCCAGCACGTGTTCGATCTCGCTGGTACCGATGCCGAATGCCAGCGCGCCAAACGCGCCGTGCGTGGAAGTGTGGCTGTCGCCGCAAACAATCGTCTGCCCCGGCTGCGTGATCCCCAGCTCCGGACCGATGACGTGCACGATCCCCTGGTTCTTGCTGTGCATGTCAAACAAATGCACGCCCGATTCTTCGCAGTTGCGCGCCAGCGCTTCAAACTGCCCGCGCGCGTCCGCGTCCATCACCGGGAGCAAACGGTCCTTGGTCGAGACGGAGTGGTCCATCGCCGCGAACGTCAATTCGGGGCGGCGCACTTTGCGCCCCGCCGCCTTGAGCCCAGCAAACGCCTGCGGGGAAGTGCCTTCGTGGATTAAATGCCGGTCAATGTAAATCAGGGAGGGTTGCCCGGGCTCTTCGCGTACCACGTGGGCATCCCAAATTTTCTCGTTAAGCGTGCGAGCGGCCATTCGTTTGGTTTCCTGCCTGTGGGAGACTTTGTCCCGGTCGTCGGATGAGAGCCGGAATCATGCGTCCGGCCAACTCCATTGTAACAATTCCGCCATCATCCGCCAATCCCGGCAAGTGCGGGAGTTGAATCGGGAACGGTACGGTTATTCGGAATCGGACATCGGGACCTCGCGCGCCGTAACCACGTATCTCTGCGGCGCAGAACCGATGTAATGGAAGGGATAGCAAGTAAGCAATGTAAGGGTCGCGTCCTTCGTGGCGCTCAATACCGAATCATCATCTGGCTCAACGACGCGCGCGGACTCGACGCGATATCTATAAGTCGCAGTAGGCGATTTGAAACTCACCAAGTCTCCCGCTTTCAAATCGCCCAGCTCGGAGAAATAGGTGTCGCGATGTCCCGCCAAGACTGCGTTGCCAGCTTGTCCTGGAAAAGCTGTCCCGGGAATGTGCCCCACCGCTTTCCAAAGCGTCCCGGCTGAAACTCCTTCCTCGACTATCGCTGAAGTGTCCAGACGGGGAATCTCAATCAATCCGAGCAGCAGTTCATCCGGAGCTTTCAGATTTGCAGCTCGAACTGCAGCGCCGGCATGCGCGTCACCAGCTGCATTAGCCCGTAACGACGCGAGAATCGCCTTCTCACGCGCCTGATGAATCGCCGCGCCACCGTAAGCAATCGAGCAGAAGCCCAGGCTGGCGATCGCGACGACCCACAAGCAAACTTCGGCCGCCCGCAGCGCAGTCTTCCGGGGATTCCTTCGCCAACGCGATTCAGCTTCGCTCAGAAGTTCCGACGGCCGCAGCGGCTTTCGCAGCCAAGCCTGGGTTCGCGCGCGCAAAATCTCACACGCACGCCGAAGCTCCTGTTGGGACGGAAGCTCACGCGCGTACCACGGCTGTCTTTTATATAAGAGTTGTCGACTCATTCACCAAGCTTCATTCAGCGCGCCGGACTAGGAAGCTCGACCCACACGCCGCAGCACCACAATCCCCACGACCGCCAGCAACCCAACCAGGCCAATCAAAGGCAACGGGCTAGACGTCTGCGGCAGCGGTTCGCTCTTTGCGGCGCTTGTGTTCGGAGCACTCGCAGCATCCGCACTCGTCGCGGCCTGCGGATCCGATGCAGGCTGCGGATCCGGCGCGGTCTGCGCCGCGGCATCCGGCGAACTCTGTGTTAGCGCCGCCGCGCTCGCGTCCTCGCCCTGATTCACAGGAGCCGACCAGGAAGCGGACGCCAAAGGCAGCGAACTTGGATAAGCGTCTGAAGTCCCGGTGGTCGGCACGCGCACGTGATTGGCCGCGCCAATCGCATCCGCGGTTTTCTTCGGATAGGCGAGTTGCTGCCCTACGGCGTCGCCATCGAAGAAAAACGCTTCCATTATTTGCGTCTGGCTGTCGGTGCTCTGCGGGTACACCACAAAGGCCTGCCCGGTCGACACCAAATTCGGGTTGGGATACGCCAGCAAGGTCGTCACCAGCGAGGACTGGTCCGAGTTGTAAACCTGCACGATGTCCCAGCCGGACTGCTCGCCCGATTGCCGGAAGACGTAGCTGCCTGCCGCCAGAGTCGTCCCCGGCAGCTGGGTCAAAACGCCAATGGTGAGCGTGGTTTTCTTCGCAGAGTCCTCGATATGGCCTGTCGTCGCGCCCATTCCGATTCCCGCCGTGCACAACGCTCCCACCAGCAACGCGCTCACTCTCCAATACGCTCTCATGTCGTCCTCCTCTAGGTCACACTCGCCGTCCGGCTGCAACCCCGTCAGTGCAAGCCGAGCGGCCGAAACTCAATAGTGAAATCTTCCTGCACTTCAATCGGTTGCCCCTGGAGCAACGTCGGCTGGTAGCGCCACTGCAGAATCGAATCCACCGCCGCCGTAATCAGCATCAGAGGTCCGTTGATCGGCCGCACGTCTTCCACGTGCCCGTCCTTGCCGATGATAGCGCGGACATGCACCGTTCCCCCCATCGCTTTTTGCGCGGCCTCGGCAGGATAGAGCGGCGCGATTTTCGTGATGCGCTCGCCGATCTGCAGTTTCTCCAAAGCGTGGCTCGACTCCGGTCCGGGCTCCGCCGGCACAAAGACGTATTGATGTGAATGAATCACGACTGCCGCGGTGTCGATAATCCGTTCCTCGGGCAGTTCGATCAAACGCGGCACGTTTCCCGCGCCCGGCGCGACCACTGGGAAGTAAGATTCCGGCGGAGCTGTCGGCGTGGCGGCGTGTCGCGCAGAATCGGACGGATGTGTGGGGGCAGCACCCGGCGCTGTCGCACTCGGAGGATTACTGGTAGCTGGTTTAGGCGCTTCGGACGTGACCGCCGGTGTTGTCGGCTGGGCAGCTTCGTGAGCGGCGCTCGCGGCGGCGCGCTCTTCGGCGTATGCCTCAGCAGCAGCCGCACGCTCCTTCTCGATTTCTGCTGCCCGCGCAGTGCGAGCCGCCTCTGCTCCTCTCCGCTCCGAATCGCTCTTCTTCGACGTCGCGGCCGGCACGCTTTCTGTCCGCTTTGGAGCCGGGACGGAGGCAGAGGTCATGTCCGCGGCGTTGCGCGTATTATCCGAGTCAGTCCCTGAGCTCGCGCTTGACGCACTCTCATCCGTCGCGGAGTTTTCAGTGGCGGGCCCCGTCGCGCTGGGAGCAGGCGCCGCGGGTGCAGCCTGCGCAGGCTCATCCACAGTCGGCGCACCCGTGGCGGGGGCAGTCGGCGCGGTTGGTGTTGCGGACGCGGACGCCGGAGCGTTCTGCCCGGTTGGTGCGGGGTTCGAGCTCACCGCCGGCGCAGTTACGGTGTTCGGGCCGGCTACACCGTTGTTCGTCACCACGCTTTTGAGGTGGCCAAGCTCCGCAACGACGACGCGGCGCGCAGCATCCACTTTCGGCCACGCACGCATTCCGTCCGGCCCCACCAAAAATCCCAGCACGAAACAAGCCGCCACGACCAGTATCGCCACCGTTGCGACGGACCACGTGCTCCGTGATCGCCCGTCCTCCAGCGGGTCCGCTGCCGGCGCTCCATACGTGGATCCATAGCTACGACCGTAACTCCCACCAATAATCGGCTGCATCATCGGCGGCGGGGCATCCCACAACGATTGCGCGGGCGTTCGCGACACCGCGCCTGCGAATGGCGAGCGCGGAGCTGGCGCCTCCTCCGGGAAGGGGCGCGCAACGTTTGGCACGGATTCCATCATCGGCGGCGGAGCATCCCACAACGATTGCGTCGGCGTTCTTGGGGCGGCGGGCGGAATGGCGTGCGCGACTGGCGGAGCCTCCGAAGTCTCGCGCTCAATCGTTGCTTCAGATTCCACAGCCGGCGCTGGCTGCGCGGCCTGCGACTCCGCTATCGCGAAGTTCTCGTGCGAAGTTTCTTCACGCGGCGCATCGAACGTCCTCACCGCATAGCTGTCAAAGCGCTCGGCGATGGGTTGTGGTTCCGCGGGCGCAACAATGTCCGTCTGTTGCATAACGGCTTCATGCGCTGCGGCGCCCGCATTTTCCGAAGGAAACAATCGCTCGAATTCCGCGCGCTGTGCTTCCGTCAATTCCCAAGCTCTCGGTCCCAAGCCCGAGAAAGCTAATTGCGGCGGCGCATCCTTTTCAGAAACCGCGATGCTCCGCGCCACGGCAGCCGGGACACGCTCGGGCTCGCGAGGGACATAAGTTTCAGGAGCTGTCGCGGGGATTACCTCGCGTGGCTCCGCACTGACGGGATCGTGATTAGAGTGCGCCGCGCGTTCAGCGCTCGCACTTTCGCTCGCCGGCGGTGGCGTCGGCGCAGGGGGCGGCGTCAACTTGACTTGGTTATTGGCTTCGCGCGGGTTCTCTGCCGGCCGCGCAGTCCCGCCGCCATTTCTGCGTGCCGGGGCCACCCACTTCCGTATCAGATCGCGGCCCTCCTCGCGCAATTCCACAAACCGCACGCCCGCTTCCTTCTTCGATTCCGACGTCCACACGACCTCGGCTTGCGTCTCGATAGCGCGGTCGGTCTGCGGTATTTTGAAGCTGACGCGCGAAAAAAAATTTTCGCGCAAGGGTTGTCCGGCGGTGACGTACATCCCCGTCTCGCTGATATTGGCGATGATCCCGCCGTTGTTTTCGCCGAGGCTTACGTAGGTGAGTGCCGAGGGGCTGTGGCGCGCGCGCTGCCTGCGCTCTCCGCCGCGAACTTCGGGAGGCTTGGCAAATTGCTCCGGAACGGGCTGCATTTCCAACTTCCCCTCCAACTTCTTCGCGCCGCGCTCTGGGTGCAGCCGCCGCGCACTTGCCGTCGTCGCCGGAATCTTCACGTCTCTACCGCAACGTGGTCCTGGCTGGGGATGAAGCCAAGCTCGTCAGCGCCGCGTGACACCTTCGGAAAGCGTCTGCAAACACTGAACGCTTTCCACAAAACCCGCCGTTAGCTAAAAAGTTCTAATGCACGCGGCGTAAAAAGAAATCCCGAGGCTGGATGAGGTAGTTTACGCGCACCTCCCGGCGATGTTCAAGTACAGGGAAGACTGTATAAACGCCGCAAGCCATTACGGATGAAGTAATTCCGGGGCCAGTCCGCTGAACGCCGGTCTCCGTCATCACGCAATTTGCCGCCCTTTATGCACCACAACGGGCGAACCCTCTGCAATAAATGCGGAGTCCGGTTTCCGCCGCAAGAGCTCGCGAAACTCGGTGCCGTATAAGATCGCCACATCGCCCTCAAACTGCGCCTCAGCCGCGGTCCAAATCCTCCAGCGCTCGTGCGACACGTGATATTCCACGCTCGCGCCGCCCGCCCGCGCCGAGTATCCCCAGTAGTGCTCGGTAATAAAATTCTCCACGCTATTCTCCGCAACGTAAGTCGGAGCGCCGCTCGCGGCCGCTGCCATGCAAAACCGCGCGCCGTCGAACATCCAGCGATACTCGGCTGAAATTGCCGGCTGCGCGCGCGCGATTCGGTGCTGCATTGGGCAGCTATCGTATTTCTCGCCGTATGCCATTCGCGCGAGCCAAGTGATCGCTAAACGCGGCACTAACTCGCGCACGAACACCACGCCGCGACGCACTTCCGCGCCCTCGCGCCGCCGCACGTAGAAACGCAGATTCACTTCGTCGAAATTCGTGTGGAAGGGAACTGCCAGGAAACCCAGCAGCTTGGTGCGCAGGAACTGAAAACCAACTAGACTTATGTACGTTCGCCCCTCGACAGCGTCGAGCTCCACTCCGCGCGGCACGTAATCCCGCAGCAAAGCCGGATCCACTTCATAATTCAACATCACCAGATCGCGCCACTCGGCCGTCAGAAATACGCCGCGTTCGGATTCAATATCCAACGGTGAACCGCTGCCCTCGGAATCGCGGCTTTTCGATTTCATCCACCACGGCGACCGCGAAATCCTCCGCGGAAACGTAGCTCTTGCCTTTGCCGTCTACGATCAATTGATCCTGGTCCGTGCGATAGTGGCCGGTCCGCGTGCCCGGCTCGATCACGGCCGAAGGACTCACCGCCGTCCAATCGAATCCAGCAAATCCCGCCTTGCGATACACGTCCAACGCCTCCGCATGAGCCTCGGCGAATCCTTTCCATGCGGCAGAGAAGTCCGGACTATTCATCAGCTGCATCCCCGGTCCCACTTCCAGGCTGCCTGCGCCGCTTACCGCAATTAATCGAATCGGTTCCACGCGCGTCAGAGCTTCGATCAGCGAGTGCGCCGCCTTCACTACCAGTTTCGGGTCGTTCTTGAGGCCCGGGCCGTACGCGCTCACCACCGCGTCGTGATCCACCGTCGCCGCCGCGATAGTATCCGGCTGAAATATATCGCCGGTGCGGTAATCCAGATTTGCGCGCTGCTCGCCGGTGCGCGAAGTGTCGCGCACCACAGCCGTCACGCTATGTCCGCGCGAAAGCGCTTCGTGCAAAATACGCTGCCCAATCATCCCGGTGGCGCCAATCAGCACGATGCTTTTCATCCGCGTTGTCCTCTGGCCGCTCGATGGCCTTATTGCAACAGGCCGGCTTCCGCTTCTGCCACCGTCGCGTACGTATCAAAGAGCGGGGCGACACCCGTCAAATGCAGCACGTTATGCACGCGATGATTCAATCCTACCAGCGCCAATTTGCGCCCGGATTTGTGGCAAGAGACGAAAGCCCGCACCAGCGAGCCGACTGCCATGGAGTCCACCAGCGGCACGTCCGTCATATCCACAATCACGTGCGGCGTAGTCGTGGCCGCCACGGCATCATTGAATGCTTCCGAAGACGACGAGGTAAACGGCCCCGCCAGGACGAGAATGCTTTGCCCTTCATTCTTGCTGGGTTGCGTCTCAACGCGGAACGCCTCGTGGGGCATGGCGCGCATTCTAGTCCCAATGCGCCAAGAGAAGCAACGAAGCCCGCCCGGCTAGCTGCCAGTGGGTACGATCCCGGCATTCTCGACCATCAGAATCACAGTCCGCTGTAGCGCCCGCGTGCGGTGCAGCGCGCCCTTCGGCACCACAAACCCCTGCCGTGGCGCAAGCTCCACCGTACGACCCTCTAGATCAATCAGGAATTTGCCCTCCAGCACATAGAAAAATTCATCGTCGTCGTCGTGCTTGTGCCAGTGATATTCGCCCTCCACAACGCCCAGTCGAATCACCGACGCATTGACCTGGCATAATGTCTGGTTGTACCACTTGAACTCGCACGCATCCGCCAGCACCTTCTCGTCCACCACCTCCAGCGGCTTGTAAAACACATTCAAACGAGTCTCATACGGAAACGCCTTCGTCTCGCTCATCGCGAATCTCCTCGGGACCGCTCCTCTGAAATTGCGCCATGTCGCGTCGCCGGCAAGCTGGTTCAATACTAACAAAGGAACCGCGCTTGACGGTCACTTCGCAAATTGCGAAGATATTCCAGTGCGCATCATTAGCCGGAAAGCCATCACACCGGCGACCGGAAGGCACAGCGAATGGGGCGCATCGTTAGACGCTTGGTATAAGATTTCCAAAAATGCAGATTGGTCAAATTTCGCCGACCTTCGGAACAGTTGGAGAAACTCAGATATAGTCGAGCGTTTTGTGGTTTTTGATATAAGCCATAACAGATGCCGGCTCATCGCAACGATCAAGTTCAGATGGAGAATGATTTATATTCGACATATCCTGGCCCACGCTGAGTACGACGAGGACTCGTGGAGAAGATTATGATCGCTGTGCCTGAAAAATATGCACTCGAGGTCAGCTCGCCGACACCGATCACCTCGGAACGTCAACACGAGATATACCTGGCGGTCTTGGACAAGCTGGCAAGCTTGGAAAATCCAACGAGCGAAGAAGGGAAGTATGCCGAAGTTTTGATTACTTTGATCGAAGCCTACGAAAAGGAGCACCATTCCGTTTCAGATGCTTCACCTACCGAGGTCCTCCGGGCATTGATGGAAGCTAACAATCTCCGTCAAAAAGATTTAGTGCCGTTTATCGGGCCAGAAAGCGTGGTTTCAGAGGTTTTGCGCGGCCATCGGGCACTCAACAGAAACCATATCGAACGGCTTAGCAAGCGATTCCAAGTTTCCCCGGAAGTCTTCTTCTAGTCCCGCATTTTGCGGAACTGGGTAGCGTAAATTTTTGTGTGTAGATTTGGCTTGGAAGCAAAAAAGAAGGGTGTACATCTTCTTGGAGCGCCAACTCACAAGGAGGAGGTACACCCGATGCGAGAACTGGAAGTTCTCAGCAATGGCCATCTTAAGCTGGACTTTGCGGAGTGGAAAGAGTTCTTTGACCAGGAACTGGGGGAATGGGTGCGCAGCCAGGTGAAGCGCATGATCGAGCAGGCCCTGGAAGCCGAACGCGATTATCACTTGCAGCTGGGCTATTACGAACACAGCCCAGAATTTCGCATGGATTACCGCAACGGCTATCGGCTGCGGGATTTAGCCACGCAGTTGGGTTTGTTGCGGCGTTTGCGAGTTCCGCGCACGCGGCGCCGCTACCGCAGCCAGTTTTTGCCGCGTTATAAGCGGGCGCAACCGGCGGTGCACGAACTGGTGCGACAGGCTTTTCTGCGGGGGATTTCCACTCGCCAGGTGGGCGCGGTGCTGGAGCCGGTGTTGGGCGAAGCGTATTCGGCGCAGACGGTTTCCAACCTGACGCGCGAACTGAGCCGAGCGGCCGAGCAGTTTCACCGGCGCCCGCTGCGCGCCGATTATCTGTATTTGTTTCTGGACGGCGTGGTTTTGAAAGTGCGCGACGCGGGCCGTAAAGTGCGCCGCCGGGTGGTGTTGGTGGCTTATGGAATCACCGCGCAAGGACGGCGCGAAGTCATCGCTTATCAGTTTGCCCACAACGGAGAGAGTGAAGCGTGCTGGACGGAATTTCTGCAGGATTTATATCAGCGCGGACTGCAAGGCCAGCACTTGCGGCTGATCGTCAGCGATGGCGGCAAGGGGCTGGCGGCCGCGCTGCCGCTGGTGTTTCCGCGCGTGGCGGTGCAGCTGTGCTGGGCGCACAAGTTGCGCAACATCGCCGACAAGGTGCGGCGCAGCGAAGGCAGTTGCGTGGCGCAAGCCGCCGGAATGTACCGGGCCCAGAATCGCGCGCAGGCGCAGCGGGCCTTCCGGCAGTGGAAACGCAACTGGGAGCAGCGCCGCCCCCAAGCCGTGGCTTGCGTGGAACGCGATCTGGAGCGCTTGCTGAGTTTTTACGATGTGCCGGAGCACCACTGGAAGAAAGTGCGCACCACCAACGTGATCGAGCGGTCTTTTCGGGAAGTACGCCGGCGCACCCGGCCGATGTCCAGCTTCGCCAATCCCGGCAGCTGCGACCGCATCGTCTTTGGCGTCATCAGTCACCTAAACCGCTCCTGGGAGAAAAAACCCTTCAAAGAATTTACACACAATCCTTGACGCTACCCGGAACTGTTATCGCCGCGACAACCAGCGGCATTCGTGTTATTATTACGTTTCCGCTCTTCGAGTTCTTTGGCATCTGATTGCCTCCCTGAGCGTGTTTGGCGCCCGGCAAGCCCATTTCATTCTGCAAACGCGAGGGGCATGCGAATTCGGCGGGGGTACTTGCGTGTGTTTTTTGCTGTAGCGCGCGTGGGACGCTCAGGAGAGAACCAGTATGAAGAACCTTTTTGTAGGCAACATGAGCTTTCAGACCACCGCCGCGGACCTGCGCGCTTTATTCGAGCCTTTCGGCCAGCTCGCTCGCGTGCACGTTGCCACAGACCGCGAAACCGGCCGCGCTCGCGGGTTCGGTTTCGTGGAAATGCAGAATGACGAGGAAGCCGCCAAAGCCATCGCCGCTCTCGATGGCAAAGATGTGGGCGGTCGAGCTTTGAAGGTCAACGAAGCGCGGCCCAAGTCCGAATCCGGCGGCCCGCGCGGACCGCGCAGCGGAAGCGGTGGGGGCGGCGGAGACCGTGGCGGCAATCGCGGAGGCGGGGGCGGCGGCCGCGGCAAGGAAAAATTCTCGAACGAAGATTATCGCGAGACCGCGCGCCAGCCGCGCGAGCCTCGCTGGTAGCACCCGCGTCCTCACATTTTTCTGGATGCGAAATCGTCGGCACTTAACCGGGGGATAAAATGACGACCACATTCAAGAAGCGGCAGAAGGAAATGAAGCGGCAGGATAAAGCGCGCGCCAAAGCAGAACGTCGCGCTCAAAAGAAAACAGACGGCACTCCGGGCGACACCTCGCTCGACAACATCGCCTGGGACGAAGGCGTCGGCACTCCCAACAGCCTGCGCGTCCCGGAGTTCTTCGATGGTCCCGAAGACTCTACGGAGCCCAAGGGCTAAGGTTTCAGTTCTCCAGAGTCAATACACCCATAACGTCTCGGCCTGGGCGCGGCATATCCTGCCGCGTAGGTTTCTCCGGCTTTTTTTTATCGCGCCCATCGTAATTACGTGGGCATCTCCTCAACCCAGCAGTCTCTCTTCACGTTCCATAGAGTGCTATACTCATCGCTCGGCACATTCCGCGCGGTCTTCAACTCCGCGGTTCACCGGTCCCTTTGCAAAGGAGCACGAGGATGGGCATTGAATTCATCGAATTAGTCAGCTGGATGCGCCGCCGCAAAATTTTCGCTTCCCTCCTCGTAGCTTTCACGCTGGGCATCGGCATCCTGATCGGTACCTTGATATCGGGCCACGCGCAAGCGACGCGCGAACAGACTTCCACGAGCGGCGCCTCGCTGCTGGTTGTTCCCGATCCCGTCACGCTCTCGACTTCGTTCTCCGCTATCTCCAAAAAGCTCGGCCCCGCGGTGGTCAATATCTCTACCACCCAAGTGATCGAAAAGCCCAAAGGAGAAAGCAAGAAGCCGAAGGATTTCGGCGATCCCTTCCAGGACTTCTTCGACCGTTTCTTCGATTCGCCGGACAATAGTCCTGACGCCGAACGCAGCCTCGGCTCGGGCGTGATCGTGGACAAAAAGGGTTTCATCCTCACGAACGATCACGTAATTGACCAAGCCACCAAAATCCAGGTCGCGCTTGATGGCGACCCCACGAAATATAATGGTCGCGTCATCGGCTTCGACAAGGAAACCGATCTCGCCGTGGTCAAGATTGACGCCGATCACGATCTGCCCATCGCCAAGCTCGGAAATTCCGACGGCGTGCAAGTCGGCGACTGGGTTCTCGCGTTCGGAAGCCCGTTCGGCCTGAACTCTACCGTCACCGCCGGTATCATCAGCGCGAAAGACCGCTCGAACGTCGGCCATCAATTTCAGCGGTTCATCCAGACCGACGCCGCCATCAATCCAGGCAATTCGGGCGGCCCGCTCGTGAACATGGCCGGCGAAGTGATTGGCATCAACACCGCTATCTATACGGGGAGCCGTGGCTTCGAGGGCGTCGGCTTCGCGCTGCCCTCGACCACCGTCATTCGCGTCTACAACGACCTCATCACCAAGGGCAAAGTAACGCGCGGCTCCATCGGCATCACCTTCCAGGAAGATCGCAGCAATAATCCGGTGCTACTGAAAGAGCTCGGCGCGCCGTACGGCATCGTTGTCGAAGCCATCGAACCCGGCAGCCCCGCCGAAAAAGTCGGCTTGCAGCCTGGCGATGTCATCACCGACGTGAACGGACAGCCCGTTCACACCGGCGCGGACCTCGTGAACCCAATCGCGGATACGCCCATCGGCGACTCCGTGAAAGTTCGCTACATTCGCAACAAGCAAACGAAGGACGTGTCGCTGGTCGTTGCCGACCGCTCCAAGATCTTCCCGCAGACCGCTCAAACTTCCGACGATCAGCCGGACCAGCAGGACAACCCCGGCCAGTTCGGCCTGCACGTCGAGGATTTGACTCCTGACCTCGCCCACAAGCTCGGCATGGGCAAGACCACCGGTGTAGTCGTCACGGAGGTCGAGCCGGCCACCTTCGCGGAAGATATTGACTTCGCGCGCGGCGACGTAATCGTTGAAATCAATCATGTCCCGGTCGCCAATATGACCGACTACAAAGCGCAAATGGCGAAATTGCATCCCGGCGACGACGTTTTGTTCAAGGTAGCGCGCCGCGGCGACGCCGATCGCGTCCTGACCCTGTTCCTGGCCGGCGCGGTGCCAGCCGCGCAGTGATCGCAGTTATTCGCGCCTCAATATCATGCAGCTCCCTAGGGACGGCTCTCAGAACCGCCCGCTATCGCTCCGAGTTTGGTAGTGCGGCCAATCAAAAGGCGGCTGCCCGGAACGAACGTCTGGCAGCTTTCTCGCATCCAACAACGGTCCGGGGTACCCGATAAGCGCCGCGCGCAATGTCCCGGCTTGAGCCGGGCCGTAAAATCCTCATAATAATGGGACTACCCGGCGCGGCAGGCTTGACGGGTTAAACGCGGTACGGATCGCGCAGCAGTGGACGAAGTCGGAGAGCGATGATTCGCATTTCCATACGAGCCATAAGAATCGCAACGCTTCTCGCGTTGGCGTGCTCGGTCTCCAGCAGCGCGCTAGCTGCGGCAGCCCGTCCGCAGGAATCCAGTACGACGGCGCACTCTTCGACGACCAAGAAGAAAAAATCCCGCCACCATCACAGCTCCCGGCGCGAATCCTTCCAGAAAGCTCCTACGCCCGAACGTATCTCCGAAATCCAGTCCGCGCTCGCTCGCGGGGGCTACTACCAGGGTGACCCCAACGGCAAGTGGGACTCCAACACCGTCTCCGCGCTGGAAAAATTTCAATCGGACAACGGCATGAATGCCAGCGGCAAACTCGACGCTCCCAGCCTCCAGAAACTAGGCCTCGGCTCGAGCACCGCAGGAGTGGACGCGCCCAAGCCGCTCTCGCACACCAGCCCGGCGCCCGCTAACACAACGTCGGCGTCCGCCTCTGGCGCCCCCGCACCAGCCGCAAGTTCCGATCCAGTGCGGGCGACCGCTTCGAATGTCTCCGCGACGCAAGGGCCAAGCCCAGCAAGTTCGCCATCAGCGACCGCCAAGCCCCCGCAGCACTAATCGCGCTTCCAAACAGCCTTTGTCGCGGCGCACTTCAGTGCGCCATCGGTGTTCCGTAACCGGTCATTCTTCTTGGCATCTGACTGCTCTGCGCCCTCCGCGCCGAACTACACAATTCACCCGATTGCTGCGCGCGGGAAATTTTCGCGCTCCCGCGAAGACCGTTTGCGCGAATCCGCTCTTTCCGCTAAAATAAGTGTTTCAGCATTCATCGGCGAAGCGCCATGCGGCGTTTCGCGCAACCTGCGCTCGCTCGGCACCCGGACACCCTGAGGGAATGGCGGAAGAAAACGACAGATTTATCCTAACCTTCGACGCCGCCGACGAGTACCGCCCGGAAGCTCCTCCTCCCCCTGAAATTCCCGCGTGGAAAGACGGCAGCATCCGCATTGGCATCCACACTTCGATCGCCGGCGACATCTCCGCCTCGCTCGAAATCGCTCACGGCCTCGGCGCCAACGCCCTGCAAATTTTTTCTTGCAGCCCGCGTATGTGGGAACGCGGCGGCAACCGCATCGCCGAAGCCGAAGCCACCCGTTTCCGCGCCCGCCGCAAGGAACTCGGGCTTGGCCCGCTGGTCATCCACGATAATTACCTGATCAACCTGGCGTCGCCGAACCCGGTTTTGCGCACGCGCTCCGTGCAAGCCTTTCACCAGGAACTGGTGCGCGCGATCGCGCTGGGCGCCGACTTCCTAGTCGCCCATCCCGGCAGCGGCCGCGAGAGTTCGCCCGCAGCTGCCGTCAGCGCCATCTCGCAAGGACTAAAACAAGCCGCGCGCGGCCTGAAACTCGGCGACCTGAAAATCCTGCTGGAGAATACGGCGGGGCAGGGAACTTCCATCGGCTCGCGCTTCGAAGAGCTGCGCGCCATCCTTGACGCCTCGCCGGATCTTCCCCTCGGCATCTGCATTGATACCGCGCACACCTTCGCCGCCGGATGGGACCTGCGCACAGCCGAAGGGCTGGAAACTACCCTGCAGGCGATTGACCGCACCGTCGGCCTCGATCGCGTCTACGTCATCCACGTGAACGATTCGAAAACTCATCACGGCTCGCGCGTGGATCGCCACGAGCACATCGGCAAAGGGAAGATTGGCCTGGAAGCCTTCGGCCGCATTCTGAATCACGCCCTGCTCGCCGGCCGCGCGTTCATTCTCGAAACCCCCATTGATAAGCCCGGCGACGACCGCCGCAACGTCGCCGCTCTCTGGAAACTTCTCGGCCGCGAGGTAATCGCCACCGGCAACGGCATGAAACCGCGGCCGCACCGCGCCAAATCCAAGCGCGCGAAAGCATCGCGCGCCACTCCCAAAGCGTCTAAAAGGAAACGAAAATCGAAACCGAAATCACGCTCGCGAGGAAAGTGAACTTGGCCGATTCTGACCACAAGCACCCCGGCTACGACCCGGCGCAAATCGAGGCGAAGTGGCAAAAAGTGTGGGCCGAGCAGGGCGCTTTCGACGCCGTGGATAACGACTCCTCCCGCCCCAAGTATTACATGTTAGAGATGCTGCCTTACCCCTCCGGCACCCTGCACATGGGCCACATGCGCAACTACACGATTGGCGACGCTGTCGCCCGCCACAAGCGCATGTCCGGATTCAACGTCCTGCATCCCATGGGCTTCGATGCCTTCGGCCTGCCCGCTGAAAACGCCGCGATCAAGAATCACACCGCGCCGCGCGTTTGGACCGAAGAGAATATCGTAGAATTTCGCCGCGTCCTGCGCCGCTTCGGTTTCAGTCATGACTGGCGGCGCGAGCTCGCGACCTGCGATCCGTCTTACTATCATTGGAACCAGTGGTTCTTCCTGCGCATGTTCGAGAAGGGCATCGCCTTCCGCAAAAAGAGCAAAGTTAATTGGTGCCCGGAATGCGGCACGGTCCTCGCCAACGAGCAGGTGATTGACGGCTACTGCTGGCGCCACGAAACCGCTCTCGTCGAATCGAAAGAGCTCGAACAGTGGTTCTTTCGTATCACGCAATATTCCGACGAACTGCTCGACGACATGAAGCAGCTCGCAGTCGGCTGGCCCGAGCGCGTCCTGGCCATGCAGCGCAACTGGATCGGCAAATCGCGCGGCACGCGCGTGAAATTTGCCGTCTCCCAGATGGAAAACGTCGCCCTCGAAGTCTTCACCACTCGCGTCGACACCATTTACGGCGCGTCGGCGATCGTAATTTCTCCGGGCCATCCCAGGGTCGAAGAACTGCTCGCCGGTGTTCCTGGCCGCGGCGCGATGGAAGCGCAACTAAGAGTCATGCGCCAAAAGAGCATGCGTGCGGCGGATATCGCCACCGCGGAAAAAGAAGGCTTCTTCACCGGCCGCTTCGCCGTGAATCCATTTTCCGGCGCACACATCCCCATCTGGGTCGCGAATTTCGTTCTCGCCGAATATGGCACGGGCGCCGTCATGGCCGTTCCCGCTCACGACCAGCGCGATTACGAATTCGCCGAAAAATATCATCTGCCCGTGAAAATTGTCGTGCAGCCGCTGAATGGCGTACCGCTGCGCCTCGATCGCATGTCCGAGGCTTACACCGAACATGGCCGCGTCGTTGATTCCGGTCCATACACCGGCCTGACCACCGAACAAGCGCAAGAAAAAATGACCGCCGATGGAGCTGCCAAAAATTTTGGCGTCGGCGAAACCACCTATCGCCTGAAAGACTGGGGCGTTTCGCGCCAGCGTTACTGGGGCACGCCGATTCCGATCGTCTACTGCGAAAAGGACGGCATCGTCGCAGTCCCGGATGACCAGCTGCCTGTGCGTCTCCCCGAAAACGTCACGCTCACCGGAGAAGGGCAGTCGCCGCTCGAGGGCTCTCCCGAATTCGTCAACACCACGTGCCCGAAATGTGGCGGTCCGGCGCGCCGCGAGACGGACACGATGGACACCTTCGTTGATTCGTCGTGGTATTTCTATCGCTACACCGATCCTCACAACAATCAAGCGCCCTTCGACAAAGAAAAAGTTCGCTATTGGTTTCCGATTGACCAGTATGTCGGCGGCATCGAACACGCCATCCTGCATCTGCTCTATTCCCGGTTTTTCTGCAAAGTGATGCGCGACCTCGGCCTGGTGAATCACAGCGAGCCGATTGCGCGCCTCTTCACCCAAGGCATGGTGCAAAAGGGCGGCGTCGCGATGTCCAAATCGCGCGGCAACGTCGTCGGCGCGATTGACATGGCCGATAAATACGGCTGCGATACCGCGCGCCTCTATATCCTTTTCGCCGCTCCGCCGGAAAAAGATCTCGAGTGGAGCGAAGAAGCCATCGAAGGCGCCTCGCGCTTTCTGAACAAAGTCTATCGCCTGATCGCAAAACACGGCGACCGCCTGCGCGATATCCAAACCGATCTCACGCAAAAAACCGACCTGGCCAGCGCCACCGCCAAGGAAAAGCTGCTGGTGCGCCGGGTCCATCAAACGCTCAAGCGCGTCACCAACGATTTCGAAGTTCGTTGGCACTTCAATTCTTCCGTCGCGCTGCTGATGGAACTCGTCAACGAAATCCAGGCTCAGGAGCCGCTCGACACCGACATCAGTCCCATGATCCTGAAGCGCGTGCTCGAATCGTTGCTCCTGATGCTGGCGCCCATGGCTCCGCATATCTCCGAAGAACTCTGGCAAATGCTGGGCCACGCCCAGGTCCTGACGTACGAAAAATGGCCCACCTATCGCGAAGATCTGGCCCGCGAAGAGCAATTCGAAGTGATCATCCAGATCAACGGCCGCCTCCGCGGCAAAATTCTGGTAGACGACGGCCTAAGCGAAGACGAAACCCGCGAGCGCGCCCTGAAAGATCCGCGCATCGCAATCCTGCTGGACGGCAAACAAATAGTTAAGATCGTGGTCGTGCCCAAGAAGCTGGTAAACATCGTCTTGAAGTAACAGCATTGAATTTGCAGCGGGGTTGGGTTTGTAGCGGCGGTCTTCAGACCGCCAGCCGTTGATTTTGCCGTTGCCGTCGGACTTACAGCGGCGAAGTTCAAGTGACCGCCGCGCCTTTTCTGGGAGTGCGGCGGCTTGCCGCCGCTTGTTGCAAGGCGAGGCTTGCCTCGCCGCTGTCCCGGTTGGCACGATCGCAGCGCATCGGCACGCACTCTCAAACAGGTCTAACGCCCTAAAACACGGACGGTCCAAGAAATGACCACCGCATCAGTCGCACAAAAAGACGCCGGAGGCACCGTGAGCACCAAACACGGCATCGTAGTTCTCGATTTCGGCGGACAATACACGCAACTGATCGCCCGCCGCATCCGCGAAGAAGAAGTCTTCTCCGCGATCCTCCCGTGCACCGCCAAGCTAGAAGAAGTCCGCGCGCTCGAACCGGTCGGCATCGTCCTCTCCGGCGGCCCCAGCTCGGTCTACGATAAAGACGCTCCGCACTGCGACGTCAGAGTTCTGCAACTCGGCATCCCCGTCCTCGGCATCTGCTACGGCATGCAATGGCTCACGCACTCCCTCGGCGGCAAAGTGGGTCTCGCCAAGCGCCGCGAATACGGCCCTGCGCAACTCGACATCGCTTGCGCATCCAAGCTTTTCGCCGGCATCCCGAATCGCCTGAAAATCTGGAACAGTCACGGTGACCACGTCCTGGAAGTTCCGCCCGGTTTCGCCATCACCGGACGCACGGACAACGCCATCGGCTCCTTCGAACACGCCGAAAAGAAATACTACGGCGTCGAATTCCACCCCGAAGTGAATCACACCGACCACGGCACGGAAATCCTGCACAATTTCGTCTTCGATATCTGCGGCGCGAAGAAAAACTGGAACCGTGCCGGCTTCATTTCCGCCACGGTTGACTCCATCCGCAAGCAGGCAGAAGGCGCCCGCGCAATCTGTGCGCTTAGCGGAGGAGTGGATTCCGCGGTAGCAGCCGCGCTCGTCCATCGCGCTATCGGCGACCGCCTCACCAACGTTTTCGTGGATACCGGCTTGCTGCGCGCGCACGAATATGAGCAAACTCTCGAGCTACTGCGCGATCGCCTCGGCCTCAACGTAATCGGCGTGGACGCCTCAGAACGTTTCCTCGGAAAACTCGCGGGCATCACCGACCCAGAACAAAAGCGCAAAATCATCGGCAACGAATTCATCGCCGTCTTCGCAGAAGAGCAGCGCAAATTACTCGCTGCCTCCGCCGGCCTGCCCGTAAAATTCCTGGTCCAAGGCACGCTCTATCCCGACGTAATCGAATCCGTCTCCGTGAAAGGTCCCTCCGCCGTAATCAAATCGCACCACAACGTAGGGGGCCTCCCGGCAGACATGCCCTTCGGCCTGATCGAGCCGCTACGCGACCTTTTCAAGGACGAAGTACGCCAAATAGGCCGTGAATTGGGACTTCCCGAGGAAATACTCGTCAAGCATCCATTTCCGGGACCAGGCCTCGCGGTACGCCTGCTGGGCGCAATCACCCGCGACAAACTCGAGACACTTCGGGGCGCGGATGCTGTGGTAGTTGAAGAAATTCGTCGTGCAGGTCTCTACGAAAAAGTCTGGCAGGCTTTTGCGGTGCTATTGCCGGTGCAAAGCGTAGGGGTAATGGGCGACGGCCGGACGTACGGCTACACCATCGTGGTCCGCGTCGTCGACTCGCAAGATGCGATGACTGCCGATTGGACCCGACTGCCCCGTGAAGTGCTCGAACGGATTTCCACGCGTGTCGTAAACGAAGTCCCCGGCGTCAACCGGGTCGTTTACGACATCAGTTCGAAACCCCCAAGCACCATTGAGTGGGAATAGCGCTAGCCCCAACCCGCCGAACGAACTCCCAGATGCGTCTTAGCGGTTAGCCATTTTCTGGGCCATATACAAAAGCAACCGTCGGTCGCCTTCGTCAATGCGGCCCAGCAATCTGCGGAAACGGCCCAGGACTCGCGCTTCTTTTCCACGGCTTCCCCACGCGATATCGTCGGCCGACTTCCGCTTGGGAAGGTTCGGCAGCACGGGTGGTTCTTCGCCGTCATAAAAAAGCTGGTACAGCGGCACTTCCATGGCGCGTGCCAGCTTTTCTAAGGTCTCGATCGCCGGAACGGTGTGGCCGTTCTCGACGCGCGAGATGTAACAGCGCAGAAGCCCGGTGCGCTTCTCGATGTCGCCTTGAGAAAGTTTCTTGGTTTCACGTAGCAGACGGATGCGTTCTCCGATTATCATGGGCGGTATTGTCACATGGTACTCTGACTGCTGCAACAACAGATTTGTAAACCCGGGAAGCGCCTCCACACTTCCCTGTAACCGGAAACCGATGCCTGACGTCCCAAAGGGTATGGCAGCCAGCGCTTCCGCCATTTCGCTCCCGGTCAGCCGGCGCGAGAAGGGCGAAGAAGAAAGGCAACTGGTCCGCTTGGCCCAGAGCGGCGAAGAGGCCGCGTTTGAGGAACTGATCCGGCGCCATCAGCAGCGGGTTTTCGGCCTGGTCAGCGGTATCCTGCGCCGGCGCGAAGACGTGGAAGATGTCGTGCAGCAGATCTTCCTAAAGGTGTTTATATCGCTGAAGCGCTTTGACCAGCGCGCGGCTTTCTCCACCTGGCTGTACAAGATTTCGGTGAACGAGTGCTGGGATTATTTGCGCAAAAAGAAAGTTCGGCCGCTCGTTTATGAAGCCGACCTTTCCGAGGAGCAGGTTTCGCGACTCGACGGCGTGGTTTCCGCCGACCGGCCCCCGGCCAGCCCCATGGACCGCGCCGAGGCCCGCGACCTCCTCGAACGCATGATGGAGAAGCTGCCGGAGCAGGATCGCGCGCTGCTGGTGCTGAAGGAAGTGGAAGGCTTCTCGGTACAGGAATTAGCGGAAATTCTGGAGCTCAACGTCAACACGGTAAAAGTGCGCTTGTTCCGTGCTCGCGCTCGGTTGATGGATGTTTACCGCCGGAGGCTCAAGGATACTCCTGAGCAGACTTCGGAAGGTAAGAAAGGAAAGGACCAACGGCTATGAATGAAGACTATCGTTCCATGGCATGTCAAGAATATGAAGCCGCCCTGGAAGATCATCTCAATGGCGATCTGGGCGGCCCCGAAGCTGCGGCTCTCTCCGAACATTTGAAGATTTGCTCCGGCTGCCGCGCGGCACTTGATGAAGCCGTGCTCAGCGCGCGCCTGCTCCGCGTCGCCGAGCCTGCCGCCGATCCCGGCCCCGGCTTCAGCCATTTGGTCATGGCTCGCATCCGCGCCGAACTTGGCGCCGGCGAAGGCAAGAGTGTTTGGCAGTCATTCGTTTCAGTGGCGTGGCGTTTTGCGGCCACCGCCGCCTTCGCGCTGGTGTTGCTCGTCACCTTCGACGTCTCTCGTCACAATCAATTCCAGCAAGACCAATCGCTGCTGGCCACCAACACGCTTCCGGAGCTGGTTCCTGACCACTCCGCCGTACCGGCCAACGCCGACGACGTCCTGCTGATGATGGCGGAAACGAATCATGGAAAATAGCAAAACACGCGGCGAAGCGGCCATCCTGGTCCTCGTGGTCTTTATACTCGGGGTTCTTCTCGGCGGCCTCGGCAACCATCTTCGGGGCGAACGCGTATGGGGGCACGCCTTTCCTCCGCGCCCTCCGTCGCACACCCAAATCGTAAGTGAATTAACGCGCGAGTTGCAACTCACGCCCGGCCAGCAGCAGCAGCTCGGCGTCATCGTGGACGACACCAAATCTAAGATTCGCGCCGCCTATGCTCCCGCCGACGCGCAGCGCGAACAACTGCGCCAGCAAGGCCGCGCGCGCATTCGCGCCATCCTCACCCCCGAACAATTGCCCAAGTTTGAAGCCTTCATGGCTCGCATCGACGAGCAACGCAAAAAAGAAGCAGAGCAGCACGAGTCTTCGCACTAGCTCGCGCCACAGACCGGCATCCGGCAACAAAGAATGTGCAAGGCTGGGGTGTGTTCGAACTGCTGAAGACCAATGCCGACGAAGCGCGGCTCCTCATCGAAAGGTCGCCCTACAGTATTTCGCAGCCAAAAAAATAAGCGGTTGGATCACAGCGCCGGCGTCCCGCCGGCGTTCGGAATTTGAAGTTGTAGCGGCGGCCTTCAGCCCGCCACCGGCTGAGCGGCAGCAAAGGAGCGACGTATGAAGACTCTGTTCGCGGTCCTTCTTCTCGCATCGTCAGTATTTGCCCAAAATCAGGCTCCGGCCTCCAACCCGCAGGCCGCCGCGTGTGGTCCAAACGATGCCCATTTCGATATCAAGAAGGATTCATCCGAGCATCCCGCACAGCTCGAATCGGGCAAGGCACTGGTCTACATCATTCAGGATGAAGACCACGCTGATTGTCTGAAGTGCGATACGACCACAAGGGTGGGGATGGACGGATCCTGGATCGGCGCGACCCACGGAGATTCCTATTTTTTCTTCTCCGCCGATCCCGGAGAGCATCATCTCTGCGCGAACCGCCTCCCGCAACTCGACATAGTGACCAAGCCCATTGCCCTATTCGGTTTTACGGCGGAGGCAGGAAAAACCTACTATTTCAGGATTCACGCCATCTATAGCTCGGGCAATGCCGCCACCTATTCCGATTTCGGCGCAGTAAATCCCGACGAAGCGAAATACCTGATTTCGATTTTGCCCTTCGCCATTTCGAAGCCGAAAAAATGACTGTTGACGAAAAGGAAGGGCGGGGCCTCAGCCCCGCCGTAAGGCTCTGTGTTTTCGGCGGGCTTTAGCCCCTGAGGCGATGTCTAGCTTTTGCCCGCAAACAGCTAGAAGGGAATATCTTCGTCCGAAATTTCGGGCCCCGCTCCGCTCGTCTCGTCATGCATGGGACCGCCTTCCGTATCTGGATCCGCGGGACGCCCTCCACCAAAGCCGCCTCCGCCACTGCTATGCGAGGCGCCCGCGCTTGCTCCCGCCGCGGCTCCATCGGTCCGGCTGCCCAACATCCGGAAATTCGAAGCCACAATTTCAAAACTCGTCCGCTTCTGGCCTTCCTTGTCCTGCCACTCGCGCGATTGAATGCGCCCCTCGATAAACACTAGGGAACCCTTCTTCAGATATTGCTGCGCGATTTCCGCTTGCTTGCCCCACACCACGATCTTGTGCCACTCGGTGCGCTTCTGGCGCTCGCCGTTCTTGTCCTTGTACGATTCGTCGGTAGCCACCGAAAAATTCGCCACCGCCTGCCCGCCTCCGGTAAAGCGCGTCTCCGGATCGCGTCCCAATCGGCCCACCAAAATCACCTTATTCACTGACATGTGTACCTGCCTCTTCGCTAGATTGCCCTGAACCGCTGAGTATATCTGAACTAGCCCGCGGGAAGGAAAAAAGGCGCGCCGCGGGAGTCGCCCCAATTTGACCTGCCGGCGGTTTTGTTGCATAAAGCAAATCTCTATGAGCGCAAAAGAGAAAATGAGCTCAATTGGCCAGCCAGTGCCGGAGTTGCCGGTTGCTGATGTCGAACGCGCACAACAGCATTACCGCGATGCACTCGGTTTTGAGATCGGATGGCTTTACGCGGGCAAAGAAATTGGGTCCGTGTCACGCCCTGGTGTGGCGATATTTTTTCGCAAAAGGAACCCGCCGTTCGAACCTGCCGTGCACTGGGTGTACGCTGAAGATATCGATGCGTCGTACCAGGAATTCAAATCGTTAGGTGCAAATATCGTGGATCCCCTGGAAAAAAAGCCTTGGGGATTGCGACAATTCACCGTGCAGGATTTGGACGGGAACCTCTTCTATTTCCATCACGACTAACCGAACGCGACATAACAAACGCCGAGTTTCAATACGCCACACGCTCAGCGACCGCCTCGAAACTCTGCTAGAATTCCCCAGCACAAGCAGCAAAACTCCGGAGGCACCCATGCCCCAAACTCAAAATTTCGCGAATCACGCCAAGATCGTTCCCATGTTCCACTACGTGGTTCTGCCGATTTTGGCAGCCAATCTGATTTCGTCCATCTTCGATCTGGTGCGCTCGATCCGCACGGAAACCTTTTCGTGGCATGCCGTCCTGGGATTTCTCGTCGCGTCCGCACTGGTGCTTCTTGCGCTCCACGCCCGCCTGTTCGCGCTCGCCGTTCAAGACCGCGTAATCCGCCTGGAAATGCAGTTGCGTCTGCAGAACTTGCTGCCGGCCGACCTGTGCCCGCGCATTTCCGACTTCACGGTAAGCCAGTTGGTCGCTCTCCGATTTGCCAGCGACGCCGAACTCCCCGAGCTCGCGCGCAAAGTCCTCGCGGAAAATCTCCGCGAACGCAGGGCGATCAAGCAATTGATCCGCAATTGGCAACCCGACAATCTCCGCGCCTGATCGCCGCCGGATCAAATTTTACAGGATTGCCTAACTGGACTTTTTTCGAGGAACCTTCGCGCCCTTCTTGCGCGCTTCCGAAAGGCCGATCGCAATCGCCTGCTTGCGGCTGGTGACCTTCCCGCCCTTGCCGCCTTTCCCCGAACGCAAGGTGCCGCGCTTCTCCCGCCGCATCGCGCTCTCCACGCTCTTGCTTGCCGCCTTGCCGTACTTCCGCCTGGACCCTTTTCTCGCTGGCATCGCATCCTCCTTGAGTTTCCAAACGCGCTCCGACGCGACGACTCTAGTCGCGCCCAACTAATAATTCCATACAGCATTCACCGGGGACAAGCGGATCATGCGAGGTAGCTACGAATCGCTGCGTCGGACGCATCTAGTTGCGCCCAGGCAAGTGGCCCCGGCGGTCCGATTTTTGCTTTTGTAGCGGCGCGCTTCAGTGCGCCATGGATTCATCAAACGAATCGCAGGAAGGAAACGTGCGTAAGGGAAGGCTGCACAAAGCCGCGTACGCCGTCGGTACGAATGCGCTGCACAGTCGTTACCGCGTCGTAGAATGCGCCGTGGTCGAAACTCCCATCTCTTTCAACTTCGCCTGCGCCCGCCGCGCATCATCAGTTCCGGGAAATCTTCGCGCCACCTCGCGCAAATCCCGAATTCCGCTGGCCTTCGCGCCCAAAGCAATCTCCGCGAAGCCCTTTTTCAGCAAAGAAGCTCCTTGCTTGTAGCTCTGCGGATAATTTTCCAGCACCAGGTTGTACTGCGCGATGGCATCCTTGAATTCGCCCTGTTGGTAAGCGATCTCGCCCAGATAGAATTGCGCGTTCGAAGCCAGATCGGTGGAAGGGAATTGCTTCACGTAATCGCTGAACTCCTGCCGCGACAAATCGTAATTCCCGGTAGTGAAATCGCGCAGCGCGTTCTGATACAAAGTGTCTGAAGAAATTCCCGGCATCTGCCCGGGTGGATTTCCACTCGCGCCGCTCGGCGGAGTATTCCCGCTCGGAGCTGCTCCCGGAGCGCCGTTCGCGCCGCCGGTTCCCGGAGCCGCAGAGCCGCCCGGCGCTGGCCCGATGCCGCCCGCGAGTCGGCCGTCAATGCTTTGCAGCGTGCTCTGAATGTCGCCCAGTTGCGTCGCGATTTTCCCCACGCGCGCTTGCACGTCCTGCAGATTGTCCGAAATTCCCTGCGTCTGCGAGGTCATCGCGTCAATTTTCGAACTGCTATTGGCCGTGGCCTCCTGCACGGTCTTTTGCAGCGTGCCCATCTGCGCGCCCAATCCATTCACCGAATCCAGCGACTGTTGCACCAGCGTCCGCATCGAAGCGTTGTTCGCATCAATGGCGCTGCGCATGGATTGCTGACCCTGCAAGAGCTGCGACACCTGTTCCTGCAGTTGAATAATCTCTCTGGAAACCGCGCCCGTGGGCCGCGGGCTTAGCATGGATCCGCCGACAGCGCCCACAAACACCGCCGCGGCAGTCAGCGCCACTGATCTTGTGCGCATAGGAGTACCTCCTAAGACGAGCATAACTTAGTTTAAATGGCTGGGAGCGGTTGAGGCCAATTTTCGCGCCCTTACCGCGCCTCGGATTTGTAGGGGCGAGTTTCAGACTCGCCCCCACGCTACCGAGTAGGTGCAATCCCTTCAGGTCTTAGTGCGCCGCTACAAAGTGCGCGCGCCGGTTCTGCTGCCAGCACTCTTCGGTGTGCTCCGTGCAGAACGGCCGCTCTTTGCCCCAGCTCACTGTGTCCATCCGATCCGCTCCGATGCCGAGCGAGATCAGATAATTCTTAGCCGCTTGCGCGCGCCGCTCGCCCAACCCGATATTGTATTCAGTCGAACCGCGCTCGTCGCAATGGCCTTCGATCGTCACCCGCAGCTGCGGATAGGAACGCAAGAATTCCGCATCCTTGGTCAACGCTTCCCGCGCGTCGCCGCGAATGTCGGACTTGTTGAAGTCGAAGTACGCATCCTTGACGTTCTGCTCGAACAATTCGCTCATGTTCGGAGCCGTCGACGGCGCTGTTTCCGGAGCGCTGATGGTCACTCGCGCCGTGGCCGTGGCGCTTCCGCCTGGTCCGGTCGCCGTGATCGTGTAGGTGGTGGATTCGGTCGGGTTCACGGGCGTCGAACCTTGCAATGCCACTTTGCCCACGCCCGGCTCGATATCCGCATCCGTCGCATCCGTGGACGTCCACGTCAGCGTCACCGTGTCACCGCTTTTCACCGTGCTCGGTGCTGCATTCAACGTCACCGTCGGCTGTGCCGCCGAAGGCGCCGGTGGTGCGCTCGTCGGGGGAGTCGTAGCTACCTGCTTTTTACATCCACCCACAAATACAAACACGGCCAGCGCGCCCAGCAAGAGCGTGAGCTTTCTGCTACTGCTTACTTCCATGGATTGCCTCCTTCTTGGTTTCACGAGTCCCTCGGCGGTAGTAAGCCCATATTTACCCCCGCCCGGTTTTTTCGTGTACATGGCCCGGTACCGCATTCGCCGCATGATTCGGCGGTAAAAATCTATGGTTGTTGCGTTATTTGGGTGACCAGTTGGGCGATTCGTTCTGGCCCTCGTACGTTAATTCCCGCGGCATGCTGCCATCCGCCAGCATGGACCAGATTTGCCGCGTCCCGGTGCGCGTGGATTCGAACACCAGGTGTCTTCCGTCCGGAGCCCAACTCGGACGTTCGTTGCGCCCCGCATCCCGCGTCAATTCCACGAGTTGCCGGCTCACAACGTCCATAATATAGATATCGAAATTGCCGCTCGGTCGTCGCCAACTAAATGCCAGCAGTTGTCCATTTGGTGACCATGCCGGATCCACTACGTAACCCATATCAGGCATGTCCAATCGCTGCACGTCGGTTCCATCCGAGTTCGCCAGGTACAACACCGGATCTCCCGCGCGATCGCTTACAAATACAATTTGCTTCCCTGTCTTCGGATTCCACGCCGGAGAGGTGCTCACTCCCGCCGCGAACGTTATCCGCTTCAACCCTCCGCCGTTCACGTCCGAAATATAAATCTGTGGGTCCCCACTCAGGCTGGACATGAACGCAATCTGCGAGCCGTCCGGCGAAAACGCCGGAGAACTATTCGACCCGCGATAGCGCGGAAACGAGATCAACCTGTCAGACACCGCCGAATACATGCAAATCTGCGGCGACACCACTCCGCGGAACGGCACGTAGCACGTGAACGCAATCCGCGTCGCGTCCGGCGACCAACGCGGCGTCAGCGAAATGGATTTCAGATGCGTCAGCTGGTGCTGGTTGGACCCGTCGTAATCCATCTCCCAAATCTCTTTGTTTCCGCTGTGCGTGCTCACGTACGCGATTTTCGTTTGCGCGATTCCTGGCGAGCCACCGCTCAAGATCCCGACGATGTCGTCCGCGAACTCATGCGCCAGCGTTCGCGCTCCCGCGTCGGTCGCAGGCCCGCGATAGATTTTTTGCAGAGCGATCGGGGCCTGAGGGTTGTGTACGTCGGACAAAAACCCCGCCGCCGCCAAGTTTGCCCCATCCGCCGTCAGGTTCCCGTACGCCAGCATGTACGCATTCGCCGGCGCTCCGGACCAATCCGCGAACTTCACTTCGCTGGGCTGGCTCGGTATTCCTGGCGGATAAAAACTCGGGCTGACCATGTCCAGAATTCCGCAATAGTCCAGGTCGGCCCACAAAACATCATGAAAAGTTTTTTCGAAAGCAGGCGGCGTGGTTCCGCGCACCGCAAATTCCGGCACCGCCAGCCGTGCTTTGCTGACGCCGAGCCCCGTCCCAGTCTTGAACCAATCCTGCGCCGCCGCCGGCCCCGCACAAAAAAGCCCCGCTACAAGAAACACTGCAAGAAATCCCAGTCTCCGCCTAAGTTTTGGTCTCATGGTTTATGTCTGATCTTTCGTCTTATGATTTCAATTCAAGGCTACTGTAGTTGCCCCTAGTCCTCTCTGTGTCCTCGTGTTTTGTTTCTCTGTGCACTTTGTGTGAAATCTTTTGCCGTTGCCGTTCTCTGCGCCCTCTGCGTTCCTAACTCTGCGTACTCTGCGTTAAATCTTTTGACGTTGCAGTTGCCGCTCACCTCTTAAAATCAAACCAAAATTCCACGCTAACCTTCGACCCCGAATAAGCCGCCGGCAACTGCTGCATCGGACTCGCATCCCGTATCGCCCGCACCGCCGACGAATCCACCGATTGATTACCGCTCGACTGCGTCACCTGAATATTTGCCACCGTCCCATTCCGCAAAATATCGAAAGTAGCCACCACGCGCGGCGCGAAACTGATCGTCGGATCCACCGTGGATTGCAGCCACGCCCCGCTCACCTTGCGCTGCACCGCCTCCACGTACCACGAAAACCGCTCGCCGAAATTTCCCGAGCCCGGCCCCGCGAATCCCATCCCTGCCTGCGTCGAACTTCCCGGCCCTAGCGCGAACGATGTGTACGGCACCGTCGGCGTGCCACCTCCACCATAGGGAACGGCATTCGGAGGAGGGGGCGTCGGATTCTCTAGCAACTTGGAAGGACGCGTCACATACTTGGGCGGCTTTTTCTTCTCGAATTTCGGAATCGGCGTGGCGTCGGGCGGCACCACCGGCTTTGGCTGTGGCTCGGTCTTGTACAAACCCTTCGATTCATCCACCACGCGGCTCGGCGTTTCCACCGCCGGTCGCGGCATCGGCACAGCCGGCAAACTTCCCACCACGCCCACCGTGATCGCGCCGCCCGGCCCGCCCCATCCTTCGCCCTGCTGCGAAAACATCGCCGAGCCGATAAACAACACCGCCAGCGCCGCATGCATCGCGAGCGATATCGTCAGCGGTGTTTTCAGATTGTCGGGTGCCGGGTTTGCGGCCAGGGAAGCCATTTCACTGAATCTGCGCGCGCTCGGTGAGCGGCTGGGTCACCACGCTGATGTTTTGAATGCCGGCCTGCCGCAGCGCATCCACCACGGTCGCCCAGCTTCCGAAGGGAACTGTCTCGTCGCAGCGTACGTACACGGCCTGATGCTGCGGGTCCTTCATGTGCGAAGTCAATTGCGCGCCCAGGTCGTGTATGTTTACCGGCTTATCATTCAAATAGACGCGCTGCGCCCGGTCAATCGTGATCACCATCCGCTGCTCGGTCAGTTCCTTCACCGTCTTGGTCTTCGGAACATCCACTTCGATACCAGACTGCAATATCGGCGCCGTGATCATGAAAATAATCAGCAACACCAACACCACGTCAATAAACGGAACCATATTGATTTCCGATAACGACGTCCCAGTTTCGCGCTGTATCTGCGGCATAGTCTTTTGTTAAACCAAATCCACAAATCGAACGGTCGTCATCCCGAGCGCAGCGAGGGATCTCTCTTCAACGTCAACGCCGGCACGCGCCACCTACGCGCTATAAATCGTCTCAATCTTCGCCACAAACTCCGCTGCAAAATTATCCATCCGCGCAGCCACCGCCCGAATCTTTCCCAAATAAAGGTTATAGGCCACCACCGCCGGAATCGCCGCGAACAATCCCGCCGCCGTCGTGATCAACGCCTCCGCAATTCCCGGCGCCACCGCGCGCAAGCTCGCCGCGCCCGCATCGCCCAATCCTGCAAACGCGTCCATCACGCCCCACACGGTCCCAAACAATCCAATGAACGGCGAAACCGATCCAGTCGTCGCCAGCCACGACATCCATTTCTCCAGCCCGCGCACTTCCTCGGCCGCGGCCACCTGCATCTGCACGCCCACCGCGTTTGCACTCTTCACGCGAGGCGCCGTCGCCACCGCCGTCGCCGCGCTCGCCATTCCCGGAGCGCTCGGACGCCGCTCCGGCATTCCCAACTGCGCTTCCAACTCGCGATATCCCGCCTGATACACGTGTACCAAAGGACTCGCGCCTGCCCCCATCCGCAAAGTCGCCGGATCGGGCAGCCCGCGCCCCGCACGAAACATTTCTAGAAATTTTCTGGTTTGTCGGTCAATTGACCCAAGCTTCTGGGATTTTTGCAAGATGATCGCCCACGAAAAAATCGAGAGGACCAAGAGGATACAGAGTACTACGCGCGCCACCCAACCCGTTTGCGTGATCAGTGTCTCGAGCCGGCTGGTGAAAAGCAAAAGCGCCAGGACGGAAATTGGTTTCCCCCAGAAAAAAGTTTTGAAAAATGGCCCACAAACACCGTAGCACACGCAATCAGCAAGGGTCAAACGAATCAATCACCTACATCATTCCCTTGATGCCGAAAAAGACACAACACTCCAGCCGATTCGCGCGTCCGCGCCCGCAAATTTTTCAGCGCCGTGAATGAACTTGCACCTCCAGCCCGTTTCTTTACCGCCTCCGGCGATTCTCCACACAAAGCCTTTGAGAATTGCAAACCCGCTGCCGTAGACTTGTCCTGTGCAGTCGCAAAAACCACCAGGGAAGTGAAAGGAGGAAAGAATGCCGGAAAAAGAAAAGGGCCAAGTCGTAAAGCATGGCGACGTCACGCAGCGCGTGGGAGTCGAGGTCATTCGCGCCCGTGGCGTTGACGTCCCCAAACTCATAAAAATGCTAATCGCTAACGCTGCCGCGGAATTCGCGAGCACTTATTACTACTACACCATTCTGCGCATGCACCTTGCAGGTCATGAAGACTATAAAGAGATCTGCGAAGACGCCCGGCTCGAAGACCGCGCCCACTGGGAACTGATCGTCCCACGCATCTACGAACTCGGCGGTGAACTTCCCAACGATCTGAAGGAATTCCACGATCAAGCCGGCTGCGTCGCGGCCAAGCTGCCCGACCCGCCCACCGTCGTCAACATTCTCACCCTGCTTCTCGAATCGGAACGCTGCGCCATCCGCAGTTGGATCGCCATCTGCGATATGACTTTCGGCAAGGACCCGCGCACCTACGACCTCGCCGCCCGTATTCTCAACGAGGAAATCGAGCACGAAGCCTGGTTCATCGAACTTCTCGCGCACGAACGCGACGGCAAATCCGTCCCCTCCGGACATTTTCGTCGCGGCGAGCCAGGCCACGCGCCCTACAGCAAGAACGCCAGCTTCTACAACCCGTGATTTCCAGTCGCGGCAACATCTGGGAATGCGGCGGCTTGCCGCCGCCGCATTCCGCAGCGCGTCTTGCCTCGCGGAACGCGCCTCATGCGGTCTGAGTGTTTTTCCTTCGGCGACTGATTCGACCAGTAATGATCACAGCGGCGACGCAAACAAATGACCACCGACGCAAAAGCGTTCGCAGTCGTTCTCTTACTCCCGAATGACGACTCACGCGTAGTCTCCGTCCGCGCCAACGAACACATCTGGGACGCCGCTTTCAACGCCGGCATAACTCTCCCGGCCCTCTGCCACCAAGGCCGCTGTCTAACCTGCGCCGGCCGTCTCGAAAATAGCGGCGAAGTAGACCAATCCGACTCCGTGAGCTACTACCCGCAAGACCGCGAGGCCGGCTTCATCCTGCTGTGCACAGGAAAACCGCGCTCTCCACTAAAAATCCGCACGCATCAGCAAACCGAAATGCGCGCCTACCACGTTCAGAAAGGACTCCCGGCGCCATATTCCTGACGACAAAAGAATCCCTCTGGGCTCGACAGCTGCCTTGGCCGGGAGTGGCAAACAGCGTGCTTCTCGCGCAGTCTCCCGTTTTCATGTCGCCGACAGCCACTCATCACTCGCCACGGCCGTTTTCGCCGGAACAATCTATTCCGGCCGCGAGTCGCGAATCCTGCCGCTCGTGCTAAACTTCGGACGAACCCATGAGCAAGACTTTCGACATCGGCATCGAATCCTTGACAGGGAATGCGACCCCGCCGCCTGCGGCGCCGACCGTCTCCCTCGGCCTGTTGCCGCTCCCGCTCCGAGCGGCCCGCGAGACGTCACAAGACGACACATCTGCGAACGCGACAGGGAAGTCCTACTTCATCGAAACCTTCGGCTGCCAAATGAACGATCACGACAGCGAAAAAGTTTCCGGCGTGCTCCAGGAAAAAGGCTATCGCCTCGTCGTCAGTCCCGCGCAAGCTGATCTCGTGCTCTACAACACCTGCAGCATCCGCGAAAAAGCCGCGCAAAAAGTTTTCGCGCGCTTAGGCGACTGGAAAACGCTATCGCATGGCAAAATCATCGGCGTCCTGGGCTGCCTGGCTCAGCAAGAAGGCGAAGAAATTTTCGAACGCGCTCCGTGGGTTAGTCTGGTCTGCGGCTCCGCCAGCTATCGCAAACTCCCCGAGCTGATCGCGCAGCTCGAATCCGGCGGCCGCCGCGTCACCGGCCTCGATCTCGACACCGACGAAACTTTCGAAACCGAAATCACCCGCCGCGATAATCTTCTCCGTGCCTACATCACCATCATCGAAGGTTGCGATTATTCCTGCTCGTATTGCGTAGTCCCCCACACCCGCGGCCCCGAACGCAGCCGCGCAAGCGAAGCAGTCCTAGCGGAAGCCCGGCGCCTCGCCGACGCCGGCTACACTGAAATCCAACTACTCGGCCAGACTGTGAATTCCTACCGCGACTCCTCGCCGCGCAAATGGAATTTCGTGGATCTTCTCCGCGCCGTCGCCGCAGTCCCAGGCATTCGCCGAGTGCGCTTCACCACCTCGCATCCCAACGACTTCCATCGCGAGATCGTTGAAGCCATAGACGAAGTCCCCGCTATCTGCGACCACGTCCACCTGCCGGTGCAATCCGGCTCAACGCGCGTCCTGCGCGAAATGCGCCGCACCTACACTCGCGAGGAGTATCTCGAAAAAATCAGCTGGATTCGCGCCGCCCAGCGCCGTATCAGCATCACTTCAGACATCATCATCGGCTTCCCCGGCGAGACTGAGGAAGACTTCGCCAACACCCTTTCGCTCCTCGACGAAGCCCAATACGACGCAATTTTCTCCTTCAAATACTCCCCGCGCCCGAATACGTCGTCGATGCACATGCCCGACGCCATTCCCGAAGAAGAAAAGTCCCGGCGCCTCGCGATTCTCAACGAACATCAGCGCCAAATTCAGATCGCCAACAACGAAAAGCTCGTCGGCGAAGCCTTCGAAGTTCTGGTGGATGCCCGACATTCGGCCCGAAACCAGTGGGCCGGACGCTCTACCAGCAATCGCATGATAAATTTCACTTCGCCTCGCGAGAACATTCTGGGAGAATACGTGCAGGTTAAGATTTTGCGCGGCGGTCCCAATAGTTTAGTCGGCGAGCACATCAGTTGAAATAACGGGGGGAGGCCACCATGGAACTCGAAGTGAAGATTCGAGGCTTACTGATGGATCCCGTCACCAACATGCCCGTCGTCGTCCTCAAGGAAACTACGGGCAGCGGCGTTCTGCCCATCTGGGTCGGCATCTACGAAGCCAACGCGATCGCCCTCGAAATCGAAAAAGTGCAAACGCCTAGGCCGATGACCCATGACCTGCTGAAAAATGTCCTCACCGGCTTGAACGTCCACGTCCAGCGCGTCGTCGTCTCCGACCTGAAAGACGACACCTTCTACGCCTTGATCTGGATGGAGCGCGACGGCCAGACCATGTCCATGGATTCTCGCCCCAGCGACGCGCTCGCTCTAGCGCTCCGCCTCGATTGCCCCATTTACGTCGAGGACGAAGTCCTGAAACATTCCCGCATGTCCACAGCCGTCAGCGAAAAAAGTTCCAGCGAAGACCTCCGCAAGTGGCTGGAGAATCTCAACGACGAGGATCTCGGCCGCTATAAGATGTAGCCGTGCGCCGCTCCCGAAACCTTCTTCTCGCGCTATTCGCAGTTCTTCTTGCGCCGCAATTCGTTCTCGCGCAAATGCCCGACCGTCAGCAGGGAAGTTACCCGCCGGGCGCCGGTCCACCGTCTCAGACGCCCACGGAGCCCGAATCGCCCCAGCCGTCCCCAACTCCCGAGCGCTCCCGCGTCGTCTACATCACCGATTTTGAATTGGATTCTGTAGCGCTGTCGGCTGATTCGAATCAAGCCGCGAGTAGTGCGCCGCAAGCGAGCGACTCGACGCCGTCCGCCAGCAACTCGCCGCGCACGAATCCTTCCTCGATTCGGGCGCAGCGCATTGTCAAGCTGATGTCCGATGAATTAGCGAAGGATTTCAGGAAATCAGGCTACACCGCGAAACTCCTGCGACCGAGTGATCCGCGCCCGGACGACGGCTTTCTCATCACCGGCATTTTCGCTCAGGTCGGACCGGACAATCGCCTCCGCCGAGCAGTGCTCGGCTCAAGCCAGGAGGGCGAAGCGATGCAATTGTATGTCGCGGTCCAGGATTTCACACGTTTCACGCCGCCGCTCTACCAACCGGTCCACACCGAGACGAACGCAGCGAATGGTGGCGCCGCGATCCAGCTGAATCCCAACACCGACCCCGCCAAATTCTCCGTGGAGCCGGACCTCTCGGACAAAACCGTCAAACAAACGGCGCAGCGCATCGCGACCGAACTGTCCAAACGCATCAACGCGGCCAAATCCGGATACGAGCCTTTGAACAAATACGCCAAGCCGTAATCCGCTGGTAACAGGCGCGAATTTGCAGTTGTAGCGGCGCACTTCAGTGCGCCATCAATGTTACAGCACTAACCGCTCGCCATCGAAGGCCGCACGACGCCGAAATTCGTTCCCTAAACCAGCGGCTTCGACATAATGATGAAATAACATTCCTGCTTCGTTGCTACTTCCGCCGGAAACGGAGCCGCGCCGGTTTCCACATATCCCAACCCGCGATAAAACGGCGGCAACTCCTCGCGCAAATTCACAATCTGGATATCCATAGTGTGGCAACCTGCCCCCCGCGCCACATCCTCGACCTCGCGAATCAAACGCCGGCCCAGACCGGCCCGTTGCCGAGCAGGATCCACTGCCAGCAACCCGAAGTACGCCCGTTCACCGCGGAATTCCAGATACACGCAACCTAACAACCCGCAGCCATCTTCAGCCAAGAGAAATTTGCCCTTTTCCATCATCTTGCGCAGGTTCTGGGCGTCAATCCGATCGCGTTCCACAAAGAAGCCCTCGGCCCGTCGAAACGCCACGTTTACCACCCGCGCGATCGCATCCACATCGCCAGCCACCGCCCACCGGATTTGCAGTTCATCACTCATTAGCACGTCCACGAAATATAGATGTTCATCCCGGAGCCGTCATCCCTAAATCCCCAACCCAAGCCATAGTTCCGGCCAAAATCCCTCAAACCCCGTCCCCACACCATTTTTCTCTTGCAGTCACCCCGCTCAAGTAGGTAGAGTGGGCCTACTTGTAGTAGGACTGGGGCCAAGGGCCGCCATATGTAGCCCTATGGTTGCCAAACGGGGAATCGCGAGGGGCACAGCTTGACTTGCGTCATCGCAATCGCCAATCAAAAAGGCGGCGTCGGCAAAACCACCACCTCCATCAACCTCGCTGCCGCTCTCGCACTCAAGAAGAAAAAGACTCTCCTGATTGACCTCGACCCGCAATCAAACGCCACCATCGCTTTCTTCGATTCGGCGGACGTGCAAACCTCGATGTACGACGTCTTCGCCGATCATCCGATCGAGCTAGCGAAAGTGATCCGTCCCACCAAAGACGAAAACCTCTTCGTCGCGCCCGGAAAACTCGCGTTGGCTCGCCTCGAGCAACAGCTAGCCGGTCAATTCGACGCGCCGTATAAATTGAAGGACGCGCTCACCCCGATCCTCAAAGAATACGAGTTCGTGATTTTCGATACGCCGCCCGCGCTCGGCATTCTCACCGTCAATGCGCTGGTGGCCTCTACGCATTTACTCGTCCCGATTCAAGCCGCCTATTTTGCCATCGAAGGCACCGACGACCTGCTCGAAACTTACGCGCGCATCCGTTCGCGCCCCAATCCAGATCTGAAAGTCCTCGGCGTCGTCATCACGCTCTACGACAAACGAACGAACATCTCGCGCGACACGCACGAGCAAATTCGCGCCGTCTTCGGCGACGCGCTTTTCAAAACGCGCATCAGCAAGAACGTACGCCTCGAAGAAAGCCCGGCGTACAAAGAAACCGTATTCTCCTTCGCGCCCAAATCGTCCGGCGCCGAGGACTACAAGAAGCTAGCCCAGGAGGTATTACAACGTGTCCAAGAGGATCGGGTTACCCGTCACTCTCAAGATGCGGCATGACGCGCATTACGTCGAAACGCTGACCAGTTTCAGCGGCGCGTCGGTTGGCCGCATGATTCCGACGGATAAAATCCGCCCGAATCCCGACCAGCCGCGCAAGGCGCTCGGCGATCTTCGCGAACTCACCGATTCGATTCGCGAGAAGGGCGTTCTCGAACCGCTGCTCGTGCGCTTCATTCCGCGCGAAGACACCTACTACATCATCTCCGGCGAACGCCGCTATCACGCCTCTAAAGCCGCGGGCCTGCACGAACTTCCATGCATCGAGAAAATTGCCGACGACGCCGAAACTCTCGAACTAGGCCTCATCGAAAATCTGCAGCGCAAGGACCTCACGCCCTTCGAAGAAGCCGACGGCCTGCAGCGCTTAGCCGATCATTTCGATTACACCCACGACGACATCGCCAAAAAAATCGGCCGCGCCCGCTCCAGCGTCACCGAAACCATGTCGCTCCACGTCATCCCCGATCAGGTGCGCAAAGCCTGCATCGAACGCGGCGTGCTGACGAAATCGCTTTTGCTGCAAGTAGCGCGCCAACCGAACGAGCGAAAAATGGTCGAGATGGTGGACCGTATCTCGCAGGGCGGTCTGACCCGCGACGAAGCTCGCCGCGCTCGCCAACAAGAAACCGAGTCGGCGCCTAGGCCGCAACCCTATCTCTTCGACTATCGCGCCGACGACGATTCCTTCCACGTGCGCGTCCAATTTCGCAAAAGCCAGGTAAGCCGCGAAGAACTAGCATCAGTTCTGCGCAAAATCCTGCGCGAAATCGAATCCGGTTCGATCTCGTCCTCCGCCGCCTGACGCAGTTGGTAGCGCCGGCGTCCCGCCGGCCCTTCGCTGTTCGTGGCTTCGACGAGATCAATCAACAGTCCAACGGAGCGGTTAGCGTGTCACCCGCGCCGCTGCGGCGGAAATTTGTCATCGCGAGCGCAGTGAGGCCTGTATGCCGCACTGCAGAGACCTCTCTTTCTTCCGCCTTTCTCTGCGCACTCCGCGTCGCTGCGGTCAATCGCCTCGTCTCCGTGTCCTCCGATATTGGTAGCGCCGGCGTCCGCCGGCTCACTCGCCGCGCCCTACCGAAACGTCTCCGTGCCCTCAAAGCATTTCTCAGTGAACTCTGTGTTAAATCTTTTGCCGCTGACTATTAACCCCGCCTCATCCAACTGCTATTCTGAACCGGATGGATCTCTCCCCCACGCAACTAGCCACCCTCGAACGTCTCCGCAAAGCCGGCTACGAAATCGTAGCCTTCCCCATGTATGCAAATTACGTGGGCATCCGCAAAGGCAACTATGCCGCCCTACTATCCCCAGCGGCCTCGCAACCCTTCACCATCTACGGCAGCCCTTCCTATCTAATCGGCGCCAACTTCACAGTCCGAGTAAATCAAAATGGCAAACACTACTTCGTCTGGAAAAAAGAAAAACTGGAAGCCACTCCCGAGCGCATAGCGGAACTAGACGCCTTTTCCGCCGCCCTAACCGAAGCGCTCTTGCCGCAAATCTAACGACCAAAAAAATCGCGAGTGTGATCCCGAGCGCAGCGTGGGATCTGCATTTCTTTCAACCGACCTATCGTCCAAATTGGCACGTAAAATGCCTCCGAGATCATCGATCCGCTGAATCGTCCCACCCCTCGAAGTGCATCTAGTGCAATATAAAACCTCATGACTCGTGAACCTTCCTCCGCGCTTCTCGAAGCAGAAAACGCCGTAATTCCGGCACCCGCTCCCGCGCACATCAACCGCGCGCGCATGGTTTTCTCCTTCTTCGCCACCAATTTCATCTGGGGTTCCACGTACCTCGGCGTCCATTACGCCGTCACTACCATTCCGCCTCTCTACGCCGCCGGCACGCGTCACCTGATCGCGGGAACGTTCCTGCTTCTCCTCTGCCTCCGCAAAGGACTCCGCCCCACCTGGCCGCAAGTGCGCGCCGGCTTCATCGTCGGCGTTCTTTTCTTTTTCATCGGTCACGGCACTCTGCACTGGGGATTGGTTCGCGTTCCCACCGGCCTCGCCGCGCTGCTGATTGCCTCCGAGCCTATCTGGGTTTTCCTGCTCTCCGAGTGGGCGGCGCGACGTTGGCAGGTGAACGGTGCTCTGATCTCCGGCGTCGTGTTGGGACTGGCAGGCGTGGCTTTCCTCGTGGAAGGCAGCGTCCTGCATGCCGGACCTGCCGTGCTATTGCGCGCCCTCGCGATATTGGCGGGTGCCTTCTCGTGGGCCGCCGGAATCGTTTACTCGCGCCGCTCGCATCTTTCCGGCCATCCTCTGCTACTTTCCGCGCTTTCGCTGCTTTCGGGCGCAGCGCTACTCCTCACCACCGCGACCCTGACCGGCGAATACCACGGCTTTGCGTTCGCGAACGTTTCCACCCGCTCCTGGCTCGCCCTCGCCTACATCATCGTCTTCGGCTCGGTGATCACTTTCTCCGCCTACCTCTGGCTGCTAGAACATTTCTCGCCCACTCTGGTAGCCACGCACACCTACGTGAATCCCATCGTCGCCGTCTTCCTCGGCTGGCTTTTCGCCGGCGAAAAAATCACGCTCAACTTCGTTATCTCCGCGGCGATGGTCATCGGCGCAGTGATCCTGGTGAACCACGGCACTGCCCGCCTCAATCAAAAATCTCACGCCGCCATAAAAGTCTGATCCGCGCGCGAAACTCGCGCCGTACCCGCTGCATCAAAATCATGCGCGTCGTGCACCATCGCGCTCCGGAGTTGAATTCGACAGCCGTCCATCGCACACTATCAACATGCAAAAATACGACATCATCTGTGTAGGCGCCGGACCCACCGGCCTCGCCTGCGCCATCGAAGCGAAATTCGAAGGCCTCACCTCGCTGGTCCTTGATAAAGGCTGCCTCTGCAACTCGCTCTTTCACTACCCGACGAACATGTCTTTCTTCACCACGCCCGAGCGCATGGAAATCGGCGAGCTGCCCATGACCATCGCCGACGGCAAGCCCACGCGCGCCGAAGCCCTGAAATACTACCGCCGCGCCGTCGAACATTTCGAACTCGAAGTCCATCAATACGAAAAAGTGGATCGCATTACCGGCCATGACGACGATTTCGTCGTACACACCACCGACCGCCTAGGCCAGCCGCAGCAATACGGCGCGAAAAAAATCGTCATCGCCACCGGCTTCTACGACCAGCCGAATTATCTTTCCATCCCCGGCGAAAATCTTCCGCACGTCGCGCACTATTTCACTGAGCCGCACCCGTACTGGAATCAGGAAGTGGTCATCATCGGGGGAGGGAATTCCGCGGCCGAAGCCGCGCTGGATCTTTTCCGCGCCGGCGCGCACGTCACCATCATCCACCGCGGCGCCGAAATGAATAAAGGCCTGAAATACTGGGTCAAGCCCGACATCGAAAATCGCATCCGTGCCAGCGAAATTCGCGCGATGTTCAAAACTCAAGTCACCGCCATCGAGCCTACGCAAGTCCGCGTAAAAAATGGCCGCAGCGAAGAAACCATTCCCGCGAGCCAGGTCTTCGCGCTGACCGGCTACCATCCCGATTTCACGTTCCTCGAAAAGCAGGGCATCCATCTCGACCGCACTACCAAAAAGCCCGCGCTCAATCCCGAAACCCTAGAAAGCAACGTCCCAGGCATCTACCTCGCCGGCGTAGTAGTGGGCGGCCTGCAAACCTCCAAAATCTTCATAGAAAATGGCCGCTTCCACGGCCGCCAAATCATCGCCGCCATCGCCGGAAAAGGTAAGCTAACAGACCGCGAACCAGTAGCCCCTCCCGGCGAATAGTAGCGCCGGCGTCCCGCCGGCTCTTAGGGTTTAATCTTTTCTAGCGGCCGTCTTCAGACCGCCGCCGTTGCTCGAGCACTCATAAGCCGAAGCACAGATTCCATGCTCGCCACAAAACCGCTCTAAGAATTAAATCACTCCGCCCTCAGAGCCTCCACAGGATCCACACCAGCCGCCCGCCTCGACGGCAAATAACAAGCCAAATACGCCACCACGATCACGCTCAACGTCATCCCCCCATAAGTAATCGGATCCACGGGACTCACCTTAAACAACAGCGACGACATCAATCGCATGGTGGCAAACGCCGCCACCAATCCGCACGCCACGCCAATCCCAGTCAAAATCAATCCTTGCCGCACAAACATGTTCGTCACACTCTGTCGCTGCGCCCCTAGCGCCATGCGTATCCCAATCTCCCGCGTCCGCTGCAACACCGAATAAGCAATCACGCCGTAAATTCCCACAATCCCCAAGAGCAGCGCCATCGCTCCCGCCACTCCCAGCATCACCAAAGTAAACGAAGTCCGCGCCATAGACCGCGTGTAGAAGTATCCCATCGTGTGCACGTTCGCCAACGGCACATTCGGATCCACCGACCACACCGTCTCCCGCACCTCATTCAAAAATGCTTCCGAACCCGCCCGTGGGCTGCGAATCACAAACGCAATTCCGCGCCGCAGGTTCTCCTTTTGTCCCTCGAATCGGTCCATCAACACGGGCCAATACACCGATGTCGGTGCCGCTTCATCCACGCCATTGTCATGCACATCCGCCACCACTCCCACGATCTCGCGCCAATCATCCGTCGTCGCGACGCGTATGCGTTTGCCAAGCGCGTTGTGCGCGTCGTGCCAATATTCCTTCGCGAAATTCTCCGAAATCAGCGCCACGGGAATTTTCTGGTAAGTGTCTTCCCATGTGATGTCGCGCCCCGCCACCAAAGGCGTGCCCAACGTTGCCAAAAAGCCGGGTGACACAAACTTGAATCGGCGAATCGGCGGCAATTCGCCCTCGGCATACCCGTGGTCTTCGGCGAAAACGATGTCGTTCGAGTTGTATCCATCCATCGGAATGGCGCTCGAGAAGCTCACCGCGGACACTCTCGGAATTTGCGCCAGCTTGTTTTGAATATCCTGCTCCGTGCGCACCAAGCGCTCCGCCTGCGTATCGGGGATCTCCGTGTCCGGAATGTAGAACCGGAACGTTTGCAGCTGGTCGGGGCCTGTGAATCCGGGCGGCGTGTGCACTAAAGCGCGAAACGTTCGAATCATCAGTCCCGATCCAATCAGCAGCACCAGCGCCAGCGCCACTTGCACCACTACTAGGAAGTTGCGCGCGCGATGCTGCTGCCGGCTCTGGCTCAGCGTGCGTCCTCCCTCACGCAATCCCGTGTTCAAATGCGCGCCGGCATACTTGAAAACCGGAATCGCGCCAAACAGTGAGCTGGAAAATAGCGCAATTCCGAGCGTGAACAGCAGCACCGGCAAATCAATCCCGATTTCATGGAGCCGTGGCAGCCCCGTCGGCGCCATCGCCACTAGAATCCGCAGCGCCCCGTAAGCAAGCGCCAATCCTAGCGCGCTACCGAGCAGCCCGAGTATCACGCTCTCAAAGAGCAGATCCCCCGCAATCCGCCGCCAACCCGCTCCCAGCGCGCCGCGAATCGCCAGTTCCTGTCGCCGCCCTTCGACACGCACGAGCAGCAGGTTCGCTACGTTCGCGCAAGCAATCAACAGCACCATCAGAATCGATCCCATCAATACCCACAACACCTTGCCCACGTCCCCCACCACGTCCTGCTTCAGCGGCCGCAGATTGGGCCCGAACCTCGCTTTCTCAAAGAGCGCGACGCTGAATCCGTCGGGCGCCGCAAACGTGCGAGTCACGATCGGCAACATCCGGGCTACGTCCGCGCTCGCCTGGGCCATCGTCACTCCGGGCTTTAGGCGCGCCAGAGCCTCATAGCTGAAGTTTCCCAACTTGATTTTGTTGCGATCCCATTTGAAGGGCACGATCAGCGAAGCATCCTCGTAATCGAGAAAATGGAATCCCTGTGGCAATACACCGATAATCTCGCGCGGCTTTCCGTCCACAACGATCGAGCGCCCGATCACCGACGACGCGCCGCCGAATTTCTGGCGCCAATATCCATACGAAAGCAGGACAGTATCCGGGGACCCTGGCGAATCGTCCTCCCGCGTAAACAACCGGCCCAGCACCGGCTTGACTCCCAGAATCGGTAACGTCCCGTCCGTAACGTCCAGTCCGCGAACCTGCTCTGGTTGTCCCGCCCCCGTCACGCTGAGGGAGTCGCCGTCATACACGCCGATATCTTGAAACGTCGTGTTTTGCTCGCGATCGATAAAATAAACGGACGGCGACATGTTCAGGTTCGACATCCCCACACCCGGCGCTGTATGCCAGACGCCAATCAATTGTTCCGCATGCGGATAAGGCAACGGCTTCAGCAGCACTCCTTCGAGCACGCTGAAGATCACGGTATTCGCGCCCACTCCAAAAGCGAGCGTGACCAGCGTGATAAATGTAAAAAGCGGCGCCCGACCCAGCCGCCGCAAAACCTGCCGAAGCTGATCGCCAAATGTACCCATATCCCAAACCCTCCCAGTCAGGTAGGTGTCCCGTTATCGTCCGCGTACCACTTCGAACATCACCGTACTAAGTAACTTCCGCTCTCGCCCCGTAATTCCGCGCTCAACCGCGAAACTACATGCCAAGCCGCGTAATTCTCGCGCACGTCCCCGAACAGCTATCGACGCTGTCCTCGCAGCGTATACGCACGCTGGAACCACGAACACCCGCGCGGCCCGGGACTGCATATCTGTACGCAATTACCCGCAGAAATGTTTCCAGCGCCTGGGAACGCCAATCTCCTGATTGGCGCCCACCATCACAACCACCAATCATCAATCCCTCCCGTTTGCCTGCCTCCCGCAACTCTGCTAAAGTTGAGTCTCGATGGCATCCATCCTTCAGGAAGTCGGCGAAACCTTCGTTACTCTCTACAAAGGCTTTAGCGTCACGTTTCGCACCATGTTCCGTAAGACCACCACGGAAAGCTTCCCGGACGTCCCCCCGAGCGTGCAGCCCCGCTACCGGGGCATCCACGTCCTCCAGCGCGACGAGAACGGCTACGAAAAGTGCGTCGGCTGCTTCCTCTGCGCCGCCGCCTGCCCGGCCAACTGCATTTACATAGAAGCCGCCGAGAATACCGCGGCCAATCGCATTTCCGCCGGCGAGCGCTACGCGAAGGTCTACAACATTGACTATTCACGCTGTATTTTCTGCGGCTACTGCGTAGAAGCGTGCCCGACCGACGCGATCACGCACGGACACAGCATCGAACTAGCCCCCTACGACATCAATGCCCTGATCTTCCGCAAAGAACAGCTCCTCGAATCCTGGCCTCCGCGCACATCAGCCGCGTCGTAGACGAGTTCTTTGACCTGGAATCCTTCGCCAGCAGCGTCGAGTTCCGAGCCAAAACGCACGCCTATCACCTCGACTTCAACCGGATGCGCGCGGACTCGCACAAACAGAATCTAAGCCCGCGGCAAATCGCCGAACGCCTCGCTCTTCGCGCACCACTGGAACTTTGCTGACTCCCACCGATCTTTCGGGATTATTACTTCAATGGCCGCGATGGATACGATGTCACTAGGCTTCTCGAGCGTGCGAAGAATTGCCACCCAGTCAGGCAAGCTCAAAAGGCAAGAAATCTCCCGGGTTCAACACTAGATTGATCGAGCGGTCAGTAGTGAGGATGTCTGCTCCAGTCGCGTGACCTCAAGCGGCAAGCTCCGCTTTGCTGCAGTGGCTCAAGCAGGCGATCTCCGCTCCACTGGAACGGCCTCAACAGGTGAGCTCCGCTACAGTCGCGTCACCCAAGGCATCCTCCCGTGATCCCCTCCCGTCCGTAAATGTTTTGAACAACACCCGCAAGCCCGGCTAAACCGCCTCGCTATTCGAGACCCCGCCTGGCAACCGCACTCCTCAGTAAGTATCGTAACCGCACACTCCACCCATCACGCTTCCGGGAATAGTTACGCTATGTTCGACTTGCGTGCGATTGATACGCTGGGCGGGAACTGGATTTCGGCGGGAACTTAACAGAGGAGACAAGCGTGACGATTGGTTGGAAACGATGTAGGGGCTCCGAGTAGCAGGTGGTGGGAGCGAATGAAAGCGAATCGAATTGTACTCAGGCGCGAAGAAAGAAATTGTGAACCGTTGGAGTACAAATCTGCTCTGGGCACTTGCGAGCTTGTGCGAAGAATAATCAGATCGCAGGCGCGTGGTCGGGTGGCGCGTGCATCATGCGGGATCGGGCGGTGAGGCGATGAGTCATCGAGCAGAAGGACAGACACAAAGGGTGCGTGAGGATGATTTCATGCGCTCACTGGCGTCTTTGCGCGCATTGGTGCGCCTCGCGGCAGTCCATTCGATTCATCCGATGAAGGGAGTCAGTCTCGCGAGGGCGAAAAGGTGGCCCTTGCCTGTGAGAGTCGTGATGCGAGCCAATCGAAAAGATCGCGCGGCTTACATCGTCATTGCAGATAAAGACAAAGGCGGGCCTTGCTTTGCTAGAAGTGTGACAGCGCTACATTTCCGTAAACTAACGGCTTGCCACGCGCCGTGCGAACGGGAGGGAACTGTCGCACAACACCGCGAGCATTGCTGGCCGGCGATTCATTACGTGCGGCGCGTCGAGAAACATCTCCGCGGGTTTCGCCGAGACCTGAGCAGAGATTCCGCCGAACCGATGACAAGGACAGAACCTTGCAACACGCCGCGGTTTTCGATTCGTCGTGCACACGATCGAGAGCGGGCGACGTCTCGAGAGCAGTTCGCGCTACGAGCATCGCGGAAGCGTCGGAATGATGCGCCTCCGGGAAGGGCAACATCAGCCTGCGATTCGACGATTTGCGCCGGGTCCCATTCGACTGCGTACGGCGATGCCGAGACCGTCGTAAATCGAGTGCGGTCGAGTGCTCCAGAACTTCCAGAGCGGCGCAAGGGTCCAGCGCAACGGCGAGACTCAGTACGCTCTGCCTTGATTCGCGATCGAGCGGTGTGCGGAATTCACGGTTGGATTCGTCGAACAATCGCGCTTGTAGAAAAGTGTTACTTCCGCTGGTCAAAGAATCCTTGGAGTCGCGGCGTCGGCGCGATTTCGTTTTGGCTCCCAACAACCGAGCGTGCTGCGGGTCGGAAGCCTGTGCAGGGCTCTCGCGCGAAGATTTTCGATTCGAAGCAAGTCGCCCGATCCGAACACCGTCACCATGCCCCCTACGGCCATCGAGCACCCAGCGCGCTACGCGCGCAGCGATTTCCGCTTCGACCCACTCGTCGAAGACTTGGGAGAATTGCTTACGAAGATTGGAGATCTGATTCAATCGCGCGAGTTCGAAGGCTTCCAGGCAATTTTCTGAAGACGTGGCTAGGTATTCGAGCGGCGGCTGGGTGCTGCTCATGGAACCTCCCTGCATTGGTCCGCTCCCGATTAGGGGAGAAAAGAAAGCGTAAGGTGGAATGCGAGGTACGTGCATCAATGGTACCGCCGTCGCGGTACTTGAGGAAAGGGCAAAAGAGCGGTGTGAATTTGCGCGCCGCTGCGCACTGCACTTCAGTGGCGACCTTGGTTCGCGCGACTTCGCAACAACGGCGACCGAATCTAGCCCGGGCCGGATGTCTCTATGGCGGAATTCGATGATGCAACGCGGAGGGACCTTGATCGAGGAGCAAGTGCAAAGCGTGCGCAAGGAGCGAAATGATTCACGCTCACTCTCTGAACACGTTCTCGAGCGCCGGCGACGAATCAACCGGGAAAGCATGCGCCGACGAAGAGCTGAACGTGCAAAGTCACTTGAAGCCGAGAAGCAATGCCCAACCGATAAGCGCAACGAGAGTTCGACTCTCGTCGCGGGCAGCAACACCGAAACATCGTCCAAAACACGCCGTTGCGCGATATGTCGAGTGCGAAAGTCGGTTGAGGAAGTGATCCGACTTCTGCCGTCTGCCAGAACGCGGAGCGGGTTCGTTCAAGTTCGCATTCCGTACTGCGGTTGCTGCTGAGTTCGAGCTGTCGTCTGAATTGCGGTTGACTCGCCGGCGAAGCGCGCCACCAAGCGCGCATGGAGGCGTGCTCGGCGCCGGATCTGCTGATGCGCGAAAAGGACTACAACACGGGGCTGCGGGGCGTGCTGTTTGAAGCACACCATCACGCGCGAATGGGAGCCGCCATTTGGCTCTACGGCTGGCTGGTCCTGCGGCAAACGCATCAGACCGGCTCGACCGGGTGGGTCCTGGGCGGCGCGCCGGTCAGCTACCGTGAGATCGAGGAGGAAACCGGCTTCAACCGCAGAACTCTCGAACGCTGGATGCGCCTGCTGCGGAAGCACGAATACATCAGCACTCAGTGCGCTCCTGACGGCGTGATTGTACGGATTCTGAAGGCGAAGAAACACGGACGCAACAGCGAAGGCTCGCGACCGGTACGCAATGCTGCGCGGGGTGTACGCAACGATGCGGGGCCGGGACCGCAGAATTGCGTAGCAGATGACAGGAAAATCCCGTTGCCTGAGCGAGTTGCGACCGGGATAAGTAGTTCATCCGTAGTAAGAATAAAAGAAAGAATGGCGCAGAGCGAAATCCACACCCCTGTGGAAAACTGCCGCACCTCAAGTACGAGCCAAGCCTACCTAACCGACAACTCCCAGCTTTCTGCCAACCAGGAAATTACGGACTGCGAACGCATCGCGTTTCGCCAACAGTTCGAAAAGCTCCTGCAGAAAAACAACGCAACTAATTTCAACTCGCACCCAAGCTCGACAACAAACCAGATCGATAACCCACAACGCCCAGCGAGTTACGCGCAAAACCTCAACCACGCTCAAAAAAAGTCCGCCCAAGCGGACAATCGGCCGCCCACGCAGCAACAATTCCCCTGGGAGTTACGCGCGCGCATGCGTCTGCTTCGCGCCGAGCGCGATGAAGAGGTGCGCCGCGAACTCGCCGTGGGAACTGGCCCGGAGGTGCGACGCCCATGAAGACGCTAATGAAATTGCGCAAGGAAGTGAGTCATGGAGGTGCCGCGCCGCGAGGCTGGCGGATGGCGTGGTACGAGCCGCGTCGCCGGATTGGCGTTTATTTTCCGGCGCCGGTGCACTGGCTGGCGCGCATGCTGCGCGAGCTTCGGCATCGCGTGCGTATGGCGCTACGCGCTCCCGGCATCGAGCTCGCGGAAGTCTTTCAAATGCAGCGAGCGCACCTCGAGCGCGAACACCTGGCCGAGGAGTATGCGCGCGGCTACATGGTCGGCTGGCGCGAGTGCTTTCAGACCTGCCTTTCGGCTGTGGAAGAAGAAATCGCGCGGGTGGACGAGCCCTGGGACGTCGGCTCATTCTTGCCGGCGGCGCCGAAGCCTCCGCGCGAACAGAATTGAGCGCAGCCGTTCCCAGATGTGCACTCTAACGAAGTCGCACGTACACGAACGGCGCGGATCAAAGGCAAATCCGCCGCGGAGGAACAATGAAAGCGAAAGAAATTTTCGACGCGTGCTATGGACGATATCGCAGTTTGCACGATTGGATGGAAGATACCACCGGCAAAGTACGCGCGATTGATCTCGAGTCGCCATCCGCCGGATATTCCTGGCGGCCGGCGCGCGGGCGCGCCTGCGAATACGTCGCGGATTTCGAGCGCATCGGGCGAGACGCGCTGCGCCGTCCGGAATGGAAGGGCCGGCTGAAGCTTTTCGAAATTTATTACCTGCATACGATGGAGTACAAAGAAGCGATCAAGCTGGCGGGCGTTTCCGACGGAACCTTCGACTATTGGGCGCAGGAAGTGAAACGCGCGACGGGCCGGGAGTTTTCGCGCTGCGGTTTGTTTCCTCCATCGCAGTATTTTCACAGCTGACGGGCACACAGCAAATTGCAAAGTCGCAGACGATCTATCCGCGGTCGCCGCGTTCGTTATGATTTGCGGGCCCGGCCTACGAAAAGCTGCCGGATCAAAGAAAGTCCGCCTGTGAAGGGAACGACAATCAGATTTTTCATAAACGTTGAGCGTTGTTCGAACTTGTCTTGAATCGCGTCGGCTTCCGCTTGCTTGGCCGCCACCACCGCGCCGATATATTTAATGAAGTCCACCCCGCATTTTTCGCATTTGCCGCCGGTGCGCTGTGAATGCCGGCACGCGGGGCACTCGAAGCGCATGGTGTTGTGGCAGCGCTGGCAAAAACGCGCCACTTCGCGCACAGCAGTGCCGCACTTCGGGCACTTTACAGTCGGCTGCGGCACGGGCGTCGAGAACAAAGCGGCGGTCGCGCTGGGCGAAGCCCGTTTTGGCGCGGACCCATTTGGGCTGGTCGCGTCCGCCGGCCCGGGTCCAGGCTTCGGGGGAATTGGATTATCAGGCACGACTCATTTTAGCGGGCGCAAGAAGGCGATGGCGCATGACCGCCGCGAGTGCGCTCGCGTCGTTACCCTGTCCAGCAGTACAGGTAGGAATTGAGCATGACGCAAGAGCGGGGCGGTACACAGTCTGCCCCTGGCGGCGCGTTCTCGGTGTGGAAAATTCGTCCCGGAAAAAATATGCGCTCGAACTAGGTGTGCGCGTGCTTGCGCGACATGCGCAGCCACACCGGCTCCGGCGCTTTCGGTTTGGGCGGCATCGGTGGAATCATCGGAAGGAGAAACGCAATCAGAAACAAGCAGGCCAGCAATTTCGCGGAGGCGGCGGCCGCCATCACGATCCCGGAGAACCCAAACAGTCCGGACAGAATAGCCGCGGAAAGCAGCAGCAAAGACCAGCGCTCCATCGCCTTGCGCATGGCATCGCTCAACGCAAGCGCCGGGCGCCGCGATTCGTAACGATCGCGATGCCAACGAAAGCGCTAAAGAGAACTGCAGTTGCGGCCAAGGTGAGACTTGCAATTAGCACAACGCACTCCCGTGGAAAAATCTCCACACACCGCAAAACAAATCACATCGCTTAAAGCCAGACGCTTTGCCGCGTTGCATCAGCGGCCGGCGGGCGTCGTCTGGGCTTCTCTAACGGCCCACAACCATCAAAAGCATCAGCACCACAACCATCAGGCCTAACCCGGTCATCGGGTTCTCGCTCAACTCCTTACTCTTCGGCCACCGCGGCAAACTTCCCAAAAAAGCCACAATAAAAAGAAAAGCGAAAACGACGATCAACATGGCAATTAACCTCAGTCCCAGGGCCCATAAAACGAAATTGCTCGATTATCCTACTCAACCCAAGAGGCTTAGGACCATACGGTGAATCACGTAGTTCAGGTGGGTCTCTTTACGTAGGAGAAATATTGTAGGGTGAAATACATATGCTCGAAAGATCTAGCACGATCTTGCAAGTCCAACGTGGAGGTTTCAGTCAGCCTCCGTGCGACTAGATCTCAAGGCGCAGGATTGTGGTTTGCTGTGACTGTTGCAGCGTTTGCGGCGTTTGCATGCGGCGGCTCAGCGCCCGACGCGCGCAGGGTCGCGCGGATGAGCTGTTCCATTTCGTGCGAGATTTTCGGGTCGCACTCGATTTCAATGTGCTGTTGCATCGCCAGCCGATCCCACCAAGGGTACGCCGCTTCGCACGCAATCGGTTTCGGTCCGTACGAAAAGCGGAAGTTTCCGATCACGTTCGTGCGCGAGGGATCTGCCGCGCGAATCGTGCTGCGCCCGTGCAGCAAGCCGTCGGTCTGGTAGTAATTCACCGCCTCCGCGACGTTCGGCGGAATCACCGCGTCGTTTTCCCCGTGCTTCATCACGCTATCCACCTGAATCGTCAGAAGTACCGGAATCCCGTCGCGATCGAGCGCATCCGCAAGCGCCACCGTCTCCGACGCTCCCCAGCTGTGCCCGTAAATCACGATCCGCGCGTTGTACTTTTCGGCCGCGGAAAGCTGGCCATCGTGATTCGTATCCAGCGCGCGCAGCACCGCCTGATGCGCTTCCTCTCCATCATGGTTTGCAAAAGTGTTGATGTACGCGCCGGAAGGAAATTCCTCGCGGATCCGTGCGGCGAGCTGCACGCCACTATGCGTGGCATCATCGGCGTGAACGCGTCCGCCCACAAATCCAATCACGATAATTTTCGGCGAGGGGGATGCAGTTTTCGCAGCTTCGTCAGACGGAGCGCGCGCGTCGCGCGAAGCGACACCGGACATATGCTGTGCGGCGGAAGCTTGGCCAAGAAAGCAAATGGCCGCGAGGAACACCGAAAAAACAAAAAGCGAAGCTCGCATACTTTTCTGTGCGCGGAGAAACCCATCGTAGCACATCCAAGCACACCACCTCGGTTGGTTCTTCCACCAACCGAAGATCAGCGCCGCCTAAAGCGTTAGGCTTGCTGTTGCCGCTGCGCTACTTTCGCCATCGCGATCGTCAGCGCCGCTCCGCCTAAAGTTTTCACCAGCGTCGTGTGTTGCGCGTAAAACGCACTGCAAGATTCGATTATGGACGGATTGGCCTTTTCCGCGTGCGCCGCCATCTGCTGCACCATCTCCGGCGTCACCTGCTGCGCCTGCTCCGGCGACACTTGCGTCGCTCCGGCCTGCAGCATGCCCGCCAGTCCGGTTCCCGCCAGCAACTGCGTAAGCATCGCCGGATTCACCGACCCCATCAATTGATTCAGCAGGCCGGCCTTCTGCGCTCCATTCGAATTGGCAAATAGCGACGAAACCATATTCCCGAATGCCGGCGTTTGGTCCGAATGAAACGCAGCGGCCAGCCCCTCCGCTATCGCCGACGTCGGCGCGGCTTCGGCCACCTGATCGAAATGCGCGTGAACGTCCGGCGCCGGAGCCGCGGCGGCGCCGCTCCCCGAAGTATACTGCTTCAAAAGTCCTCCGACTTTATCCATCCAACTCATAGTGTTTCTCCTCTCAGCCGCGAGTAACCTCGGGCCTGTACTGCGTTTTTCCCTCCGCTCGGCGGTTTTCCGAGCGCACTTAAAAATGATTTGCTTCTGCTACTGCGGAATCACCAGATTCATTCCCGCGCGAACTTTATCCGGGTCGGCGAGCTTGTCCTTGTTCGCTTCGAAAATCTTCATGTACTTGTTCGCGTCGCCATAAAACTGTCTGCTGATCTTCGAGAGGCTGTCCCCCGGTTGCACGGTATAAGTGCGCGCCGAGGAACTCGGCCCTCCCGCTGAAGCCGCCGCCGCTGCGGCTGCAGCCGCCGGTGCATCAATATCCGCCGTAAGATCCGAAAACGTCGGATCCACCAGCTTGATCTGATCCCACACCTTGTTTTTCACGTCCTGCGAGGGCGCTTGCGCGCGGACGTAGAGCTTGTTGTCCGCCATATTGAGGTTTTCCAGCCGGACGTTCTGCGCCTGCATAAAATTCAACACGGACTGATACTTCGCTTTCAATTGCTCAAATCGCGGGTCTGCCATGGGAGGCTCCTTTCCTGCGGCTGTAAAATTGTCGCTGTGGAATTGTCAAAGGCGCGTAGCAGCGCCTTCGGGCAAGGTGGTTAACAATTGTGGATGGTGGCCCAGTTACGGTGGCGAGTGATGAACAGCACGTGAAAATCCGATCCAGCGGAGCGCCGGCTGGGGGCGCGGGCACGTTGGACGCTGCGGATAGTACACCTCTGTCACGTGCACCGCAAATATTTCTACCCCGGACGCGCGGGGCTGCCCCGGCGCGAATGATTTACGGTTTTTGCCCCAGCAGGATTGCCACGGAGCTGTCGTTGTAATTCACGACGGCAAGATCGAGCCGCCCGTCGCCATTGAAATCGCCCACTGCAACGGAGGTCGCTCCCGGTTGAGCGTTCGTACTCGAGGAAGGAAAGTCATAATACTTGCCGAACGTCCCGTCGCCATTCCCCAGAATCACCGTGACGCCGTCGCCCTTGGAGTCCGAAATCGCGAGGTCCAAATGTCCAGTGCCGTCCAGATCCGCCACCAGCACGCCGCTCGGCCCCGTTCCGGCGGTTACCGACGATAGCGCCTGAAACGTGCCGTCGCCATTGCCCAGCAAAACGCTGACGGAATTGCTGTTCATATCCGGCGCAATTAAATCCAGTTTCCCGTCGTGATTCACATCCGCAGTCGCCAGCCCATCAGGCCCGCTTCCCGCCGGATACGTCGCGAGATCGCGAAAAATTCCGCCGCCGTTATTCAACAGCACCCCAACCGTATCGCTTCCGAAATTCGCTGCGGCGATATCCGCAAATCCGTCTCCGTCGAAGTCACCCACCGCCACGCCGAACGCTCCACCATCGTTCGAGTCCGTTTGATACAGAGTCGGCACCTGAAACGTGCCGTCGCCGTTTCCGAGCAACACGGCCCCAGTTCCATTCCCGCCTATCCACACATCCTGGTTCCCATCGTGATTGAAGTCGCCCGCCGCGATGGAAAGCGGGCTGATCCCCGTGTTGAATTGTGTCGCAGAGCCGAACGTTCCGTCTCCATGATTCAGGAGAATTGCCAGAGTCCCGCCGCTAGCGCCCACCAGCCCGTTGACCACCGCCAGATCCGGTTTCCCGTCATTATTGAAATCCGCCGCCACCAGCCACACCGGAAACGGCCCATTCCCGACGCTATAGGTGACAGCCGAGTCAAAAGTGCCGTCACCTTTGCCCAGTAGCACCGCCACTGTGTCGTTCGATTTATTCGTGATGGCCAGATCCATGAATCCGTCGCCATTGAAATCCGCGACCGCGATGCAATTCGGATTTGTACCGCCGGTTTCATACGCAACAGGCGCCGCAAAGGCGATCCCAGCGGGCGGAGGAGTTGCCGTAGCCGCGGAATTCCCGCCGCAGCCGGGAAGGGCAGCGCACGCCGCTGCGAGTGCGCCTATGGCCAGCCACCGCCACGGCAGCGGAATCCCCGGTCGCGTAAACTTCGGCATATTGGTAGGGAGAACCAGATCGCGGTGAAGATGGCACGCGAAACCGCGAGTGTCAAACGAAATTGCACGCGGTGAAAGTCAGAACTTCGGCGGCTGCGGCGGGCTTATTGCTGCGGGAAAAAATATTCGGCGCGCGTGTGCGCATCGTTTTGCACATGCTGGTTCGCCACGTTCAGCCAACGAACTTCGAATATCGGCACGCACACTAGTTCGTCGCACGATGGACAGGTGAACTCCAGCGAATTCTCCTTCAGATTGAAACGCTTCTTGTCCGGCTCGATCGTGGTCGCCAGCACATGCGCTTCGCACTCCGGGTTATCGCAGATCAAACACGGTTCCAACTTCGGCGCGGGCATTGGTTTCACAGGGCCCTCAGCTTTTCCGCGATGTAGCGCCGGCATAATGCGACCGTGCGCCCCAGCGTCCCATCGGATATCTCTCAGCAAGGTTGCCACACCTCACCTCCAGCGCAATACAGGAATCCCCCGAGTTAGAAAAATATAATGTTACTGTCTCTCGTCATTCACATTTCCCCCATCGCCCGCGCTCCCTCGCCGTTCAACGCATTTTCCGCCACATCCTTCTGTAGGGAAATAACTTCCGAAATACGCGGAAGACCCGATGGAGCAAATCCGCCGATCCGCTATTCTGCATTCAGCGAGGTAATCCATGCTGCGTACGATTCTCCTGATCGTCGTAATTCTGGCATTGCTCGGAAGTCTTCCGATGTGGCCGTACAGCACGGGCTGGGGATATTACCCCAGCGGCGGGCTCGGTCTGCTCGTCATCATCCTCATCGTCTTTATGCTGCTGGACCGGCGCGCCGTTTAGCGCGGCGCTAAGGAGGCTAATGAATACAGTCGTCGGAGTTTTCGCGTCGCGTTCGGCTGCCGAACGCGCCTGCGCCGAACTTGCGCCGCTCGGCATCGCGGAACATCGCGTAAATCTTCTAACACCGCAAATGACCAACCGCGAACTTGCCGGGATTCCTGTCGTCGAAGCGGAGCAGCCCGGCATGGGCAAGGCGCTCGGAGCGGCCGTGGGAGGCGCCGTTGGTCTCGCCGGCGGAATGGGCATCGCAGAAGTCGCGCTCACCAGCCTGGTCGCCCCCGGGATTGGCCCGATCCTGGCGATCGGCGTTCTCGGAGGCGCTTTACTCGGCGGTCTCGGCGCCGTCACGGGCGGCGCCATTGAAAATTACATGGCGCAGGGTTTGCCCGGAGACGAATTGCTCGTCTATGAAGATGCGCTTCGCCACGGGCGCTCGGTCGTCGTAGTAGTGCCCGAAGATAACGCGCAGGAGAAAATCGTTCGCGGCGTTTTTGAACGCGCCGGAGCGGAATCTCTCGATCGCGCGCGCGAAATGTGGTGGCTCGGCCTGCGCGATGTCGAAAAGGAACAGTATCAAGCGGACGGCGCGGATTTTCAGGATGACGAGCGCTATTTTCGCGCAGGTTTTGAAGCCGCCCTGCATTCCAAAAATCGCGGCAAAGCTTACGAAGCAGCGCACAAGGAACTCGGCGACTCCGAGCCGCGTCTCCACGAAAGCGGTCCCTTTCGCCGGGGCTACGATCGCGGACGTGCATATCTGAACGCCCTGCATCAAGCGGGGACCTAACGGCGATTCTACGCTCGGGCGTTTTGGCGCGCAGGCCGTCAGGGTTTTCTGCGTGGGTTGCCGTGACCTTCTTGCCAGCTCTACTACAGCATTCGTTTTTTGGTCTCCCTCATGCCCCAGCCGCTATCGCACCGGAGTTATTCGTCGGCGTCATAGTCCGCAAGTCCCATAGACGGGTTTGGCGAGCGGTGGTATACTCGGCGCGAATAAACTTAAAGGATTCAGAGCTATAGCCTGCCAAGAGGTTCCTGGGAAATAGCGAAACCTTTCGCTAGGTTATTGCATCTAAGCACATTATGGCCAAAGAACAACTGAAGGGAAATGGACGTCTGGTGCCCACACGGCTTACCGGCGTCGAGTACAAAGTGAAGTACGGCATCGAACTCTCCGAGGAAGCTCGCGAACACGGCGGCGGTTGGGGAGCTGCGCGTGGCGGACGCTGGACTCGTTGCTCCGTCCGTGCGGCGCATCATCACCCGATCCCGGACGGCAGCTATTTCCTGCACGCCGACGACGGGCGCGTTCACCAACTGAAGTCCGAAAACGGGCAGTGGCAGTACCTCGCAGTAATTTAAGCCGGCTGACCTCTGGTCATAGGTTGGGAATCCTCTAAAGATTCACACCCCGCTAGGGGTGTGCTTGTTTGGCATCCGGCTGTCAGCTAGGGTCGGCTACTTGCCGTGTCCCGTGAATTCATTGGTCACCTTTCCTTGGTCATCGAGGAACTGAATCAGCGGATCACCCTGCGCATTCACTCGCAGCACCAACCGATCCCGCCCGCGCTCGTCCTTAATCCGCAGTGACGCCGACTTGTCCGGCGAACGTCCCAAATAAATCCGGTTCGCATCGCCCGTATGCGTCGCAAAGAATTTATCCCACTCCGCCTTCCGCTGCGCCTCCGGCAGATTGTCTATCCTGTCTTTGGCATCCAACGCTTCCTGAATCGGATAATCCCCGTGCTCGCCGACGCGGATCGTGGAAAACTTATCCGCGCCATCCTGCCCGGAATCAACCGAGAAAATCTGGTCCTGCTCGTATTGATCGAAGCTCAAGTGCGCATGATTTTGAATCGTGCCGTCCTTCGCCTTTAATCCGGACCAAATCAGTCCGCCCATTTCTGAACCTTCATCGTTCATAAAGAGCATTCCCGCGGCATCGCGCCGGTCCGGCCGCGGGTATTCCTTCCCGCGCATGTACGCGCCCGGAAATTCATCGCGATCCGAAATAATCAATCGCGGCGTCCCGTCCGGCTCCACAAAATTGATGCGATGCACGGTGATCTGATCAAACGTCTCGCTGCGCGGCGCCGCAAACCCGCAAATCACGGTGACCGCAAAAACCAAAGTGAGCACTCCCGAATAAATAGCCAGAAAGCGTCGGCTCGCGAAAAATTTCATGTCACCCTCCTGAGCGAATTGCCCACCCGTTTTATACCTGATTCCCCGGCCAAGTGTCTGGACCCACGTTGGCGCCAAGCCGCCGCTCAGAAATTGCGGGAACTTTTTGCGCGCCGGCCCGGAACTATATGTGCAGGGCGAACGAGAGCGTTACCGTCAGACACCCAACCAGGATGCGAAACTCGCCAGCCCGAATTTGACAGGAGAGAGAATTAACCCACATGAAAAAGACAGCCATAGCAATGCTACTCGCTTGTGTATTCGCCGCGCCGGCGGTGTTTGCACAAGATAACGACGCGGCCACCACCGCCGCGCCCAATGACCCAGGCCGCGCCGCGCATATGATTCAGCACCGCGTCAGCTACTTGACCACCGTGCTGTCGCTCAATTCCGCGCAGCAGACCCAGGTGACCAACATCCTCACGAATGCAGAAGCAAATCGCGGGACGATTCACACCAGCATGAAGACCGCGCATACCAACCTGCAGAACGCGATCCATTCCAATGACGCGGCCGCGATGGAAGCCGCAGCCAATAGCATCGGCACGTTGACTGCGCAGGAAACTCTGGCCCACGCCAAAACTGAAGCGGCCATCTATCAAGTGCTCACCGCGGACCAGCAAACCAAGATGGCGCAACTCGAAACCGAAGGCGGCCATCGCGGCGGGCCCGGTTTCGGCCCGCCTCCGGGACACTAGTCGTTTGTGCAACAATCGTCATTGCCGTGCGACGCGACCGTAGGGGCGGGTCTCAGACCCGCCCCTGCAACATTTGCGGCCATTCGAAACCGTAGTGGAGTTGTTTCACGGGCCTCCGTAAAGTATGAAAAAACTCAAACCCGCCAGCCGACCTATTTCCTCTGGCTGGCATCTCACTTATCCGAATCAGGGCGCGGCATTCACCAACATGTCCGAGGGTTTCACTTCAGCTTCGCCGCAACTGGAACCAGGGTGCGTATTTAGATTTTGCATACGTCCATCGTTCATCGGAAGTCGCAAGTAATTAGCCTGCGCTAGACTGAAATCTCAGCAGGCAGCAGCAACTTCAACTTGGGTGCGGTGTGTCCAATTCGCGGGGTCCGGGGTAGCCAATGCGACTAAAACCTATTGCCATCTGCGGCGTGTTCCTTGCAGTCGTTTCCGTTTCGCTGATTTCCCAGCGCACGTCGGGGCAATCAAGCTCCGCGCGCTCTTTGATCACCGCGCCGGTGGACGAAAGCAAGCTAACAGTCCTGCGCGGCAATACGCATCCTCTCGCGCGCGCCCAATATGACCACGGCCCCGCGCCCGCCAGCCTTCCGATGGACCGCATGCTGCTGGTCTTGAAGAGCAGTCCCGAACAGGTCGCTGCGCTGCAAACGCTGCTCGCGCAGCAAACCGATAAGACCTCGCCCAACTACCACAAGTGGCTAACGCCCCAGGAATTCGGCCAGCAATTCGGCGTCTCCGACGAGGACCTGCAAACCATCACAACCTGGCTAGAATCTCACGGCTTCCAATCCATCAAACCCTCCAACGGCCGCAACGTAATCGAATTCTCCGGCAACGCCGGCCAAGTCCAAGCCGCCTTCCACACGCCAATTCATTACTACCAAGTGAAAGGCGCGCAACATTTCGCCAACGCCACCGACCCCTCCATTCCGGCGGCTCTCACTCCGGCCGTGGCGGGCGTTCTTTCGCTGAACAATTTTGGCAGAAGAGCGATGAATAATTTCGCGGGGACTTTCCGCAAGCCACTGAATAGCAGCAAGGCTGAACCCATCAATCCGCAATATACGTATCCCGGCGGATGCGGGTCCGCTTCGAATAGTCCCTGCTACGTCGTTGGCGCGCAGGACTTCGCGACAATTTATAACGTGACTCCGCTGTGGAACGCGGGAATTACGGGAAAGGGCGTGACCATCGCCATCGTAAGCGACAGCAATATCGATGTTTCGGACATCGCTCAATTTCGCAGCGTGTTCGGTTTGCCGTCGAACGCACCAACCGTGATTGTTAACGGCGCGGATCCGGGGATTCAGCCATGCGGCAGCGGCGGCGACGAGTGCGAGGCAGTCATTGACGTGGAATGGTCCGGCGCCGTAGCCAAGAATGCCAAGATTGATTTGGTAGTTTCCCCGTCGACCGCGACTTTTGGCGGAGACCTTTCGGCCGAATATATCATCGACAACAAGCTTGCGCCCATTTTGAGTGAAAGCTATGGTGAATGCGAGGCTTTCCTGGGCACGGGAACGCCGACCACGCCTGGAACAAACGCCTTTTACAACGCGGAGTGGATGCAAGGTGCCTCCGAAGGGATCACGATCTTAGTCGCGACTGGCGACGACGGATCCTCGGCTGCGTGCGATCCGAACACGGCCAGCAATCCGGCGCAATACGGACTAGGCGTCAGCGGATTCGCTTCGACTCCCTACAATGTCGCTGTCGGAGGCACCGATTTCAACGATGTCACGGACCCAACGACTTATTGGAACTCGACAAACACCTCGGGTACCCAGTCTTCGGCGAAGAGCTATATTCCGGAAACCACCTGGAATGATACGTGCACGAATGCATTCCTCGGGACAGTATTCGGCTACAGCACAAGTGCGGAAGCTAACTGCAATAACTCGGCACAACTCTCGTCGCTCATCGTCGCGGAAGGCGGGGGCGGGGGCCCCAGCAATTGCAGCACTTCCAATGGCTCTGTTTGTTCTCACGGTTATGCCAAGCCTTCGTGGCAGACTGGGCTTACGCCCGCCGATGGTGAACGCGATATTCCCGACGTGTCGCTATTTGCTTCGAGCGGTGCGTACACAGGGCACTTTTATGTCGTTTGTGAAAAGGACGTACAGAACGCCAACTGCAACTTGAGCGCCAACAGTTTCGCCTTCGCGGGATACGGCGGGACTTCAGTTTCGACCCAAGCCTTCGCCGGCATCGTCGCTCTAATCAACCAGCAAGCTCAAACTCCCCAGGGAAATCTCAATACTGTTTTCTATCCGTTAGCCGCGCAGCAATCCACGTCTAGTTGCAATTCCAGCACTCCCGCAAGCACTTGCGTTTTTTATGATGTGACCGTGGGCACGAATTCGACACCTTGTGTGAACGGGACGCTGAACTGCACGGTGACGAACGGTGGTGATGCCTACGGAATTCTTTCCGGCTACAACGCGGGCACGGGCTACGACCTCACCACGGGTTTAGGCAGCGTCAACGTCGCGAATCTCGTGAATAGCTTCAGTGCGGCGTTCGCTCTCAGCTCCACCCAACCGACAGTGCCAGTCGCCGCTCCCGGTGATTCCGGCACCATGAACGCCACAATCACCGCGAAAAACAATTTCAGCGGCACAGTCACCTTTAGCTGTTCGGGCCTGCCCAGCGGTGCCACCTGCAGTTTCAATCCGTCATCCGCAACTCTCAGCCCCACTGCCACCACCGCAGTAACGATGCTCACAGTCAAGACCACAGCCCCCAGCGCCGTAGCGCCCGCGCCCCGCCAGCCAGCCGCTCCCGCACCACTCAATCCAGCAGCCGCAGCGTCGCTGCTGGCCATTTTCGCCCTCAGCGTCTTCGCGCTGCGCAGCACAACCAGCAAACGCCTGCGTTCCACCGCATCCTTCGCCCTGGCAATCCTGGGCATGGCAGGAATAATGCTGATGTCCAGCTGCGGCGGCAGCAGCAGCGGCGGTGGCGGCGGCGGCGGCACCGGTGGCACGCCCACTGGCTCCACGACCGCAACAATCGTAGCCACCAGCGGCTCAGCCTCCAGCTCGCTAAACTTCACCCTCGACGTGCAATAAAGCCGCACGCGGTTTTTCTGGGAGTGCGGCTTGCCGCCGCTTGTTGCAAGGCGAGGCTCGCCTCGCGTGCTGTGGCACCAGCCAGCCAACTTCCGACCTAAAACCCCGCCCGCGCCATCAACTTCTGAAATCGCGGCTCCCCTCGCAACGGATCCAGCCGCGGATCCACTTTCAGCCAACGCAATTCGCCGTCGCCGTGGGTCAAGCCTTCCTCCAGCGCATCCATGGCTTTATCTTTCTCGCCCAGCGCCGCAAAAGTCGCCGCCAGAAAACCAGGCCCTGCCTCAGCGACGTCTGGCCCTTTCATTCGCCCATCAATCTCGGCGACGACTGCCTGCGCATCCTCCTTGCGCCCGAAAGTGGCGTAAGCGTGGCCCAGATAATCGAGATACGCCACGGGTCGCCTGCCCGATAATTCGATCGTCTTCTGAAATTCCGCGATCGCCTTGGGCCCCTCCCCCTCGGCTTCTTCTGCCAACCCCAGCACGGCGTGCGCCACCATGAAGTTTGGATATTGCTCCACCACCGCCTGGCACTGCGTGGCGGCCCCCGCGAAATCGCGCGCAAAATAAGCCACGTAGCCGCCCGCCGTCGCAATGATCAACGAGCGCGGATCCACTTCTCGCGCTTCGTGAATCTGCGCGGCGGCTTCCTGGCTGCGGCCCATGGAAGCCAGGTACAGCGCGTACCACTGGTGCGCTTGGGGATTATTGTCATCCAACTGGATGGCACGCTGAAATTCCCGTTCTGCCTCGGGAAATTGCGCTTCCCACATGAAGTAGACATAACCCAGTGAAGCATGCCCCGCGGGCGACAAATCGCGGAGCTGCACCGCCTTCAGCGCCGCAGCCTTCGCCTCCGGAATTCCGTCCTGGTTGGTCAAGTAGCCGTAGAAAATCAGTGTGTTGTAAGTATCGGCTAGTCCCGCGTAGGCCTGCGCGAAGCCGGGATCCTTGGCAATCGCATCCTTGAATTCCCCGACCGCGCGCTTCATGCCGTCCCCGGAGCGTGAATTCCAGTCGTAGCGTCCCTTCAAATAATCGCGATAAGCTTCCGGATCAAGCTGCCGCGAATTTCTGCTCACCAGCGCCTGGCGCGCCTGCGGAGTCAAGTTCACCTGCACTTCACCGGCGATGGCCTGTGCTACTTCGCCTTCCAGTTTCACCAGGTCGCCGATCGAACGGTCATACTCCGACGCCCAGATGTGCGTTTGATCGTCCGCGCGAATCAATTGCGCCGTCACCCGCAGGCCGTCGCCCGTCTTGCGGATGCTGCCCTCCAGAATGTAGTTCACTCCCAGTTCGCGCGCGATTTGGTTCACCGGTTTGTCCGTGTCTTTGTACGACATCGCGGAAGTGCGTGCGATCACGCCCATCTTGCGGGAATCGAGTTCGCCCAGTTGCGTGATCATCTCCTCGGTGAAGCCGTCGCTGACGTACTCTTCCCCCGGATCGCCCGTCAGATTTTCAAATGGCAGCACCGCGATCATCACCCGCGCTGGATTCGTCGCGCTGCGCATGCGGCTCTGGCGCCACGCCAGGTAACCGCCCGCGGCGCAAACCAATACCAGCAGCGCGAGCATCGCCAGCCAGCTGCGCGAAAGCCGCGCATAAAAACCCCGCGCGTGCAGCGGTTCTTCGGCCTGCTCCGAGTTGTCTGCATGATCCTGCCCCATTTCATCTCCGGCGGATTCATCCCCTCGCTGCGGCCCCGCCGAAATTTGCCGGAACAGCACCATCGGCGGCGGCTCGTGCAACCGCGCCCGTTCCTCGCGCTCGCCATTCTCCACCGGCGCCAAAAACCGGTACCCGCGCCGCGGCACCGTCTCGATGTACCGCGGATGCTCGGCATCGTCATTCAACGCTTCGCGCAGTTTGCTCACCGCGGTGTTCAGCCCGGTCTCGAAATCTACAAAAGTGTCGTCCGGCCACAGGTGTTTCCGCAGCTCTTCGCGCGTCACCAAAACGCCCGGCTGCGCTGCCAGCGCTTCCAGCACGCGCAGCGGTTTTTCCTGCAGACGGATCTTCGAACCTTGTTTGCGTAGTTCTCCCGCGCGGGTATCCACTTCGTAGGGACCGAACTTTAGCTTGGGAGCCGGGGAGCCCGATAGCATGAGCCGTCCTCGTTGAACGGATGCGCGGGGAAGCGGCATAGTACCACAACGGCAAACTTCCCGGCCAGTATATCCATAGTGCAATAAGCCGTTTGCTTTGTGGCGTCTACTTCTTAAGATGTAGTTAAGAGTTAAACCAGCCTCCGTACATTGAATCGCTGTAACAATTCTCGCAAAATCCGCACAACCTTACCCGAGGAGCCAGCAGCCGATGCAAAGTCAGCCGATCTCTTTTGCCGAAGCAGACTACGAGCGCTGGCTCTGCTCGGCCCTCGAAGCAGAACGCCAACGCCTGAAATTGCAACTCGCACCGCGTACCGAAGCGAGTCACCCACGGCCCGCCGCACCGGTAATCGAAATCGTCCACGCACAGAGAGAAGGAGACGAAGCATGAGCCGCACCGCCCGCCGAGCAGCTACTGGAAAAATCGAGTGTCTGCGGAGGTCGGCTCGCCTCTGGCTGAGCTGCGCATCAACGATAGCGCTCATCTTGTGCGGCGCGGCAGCCACGCTGGCGCAGTCGGCGTCCAGCGCGCCTGCGGTGCAATCCGCCAAGCACGCTGCTCCAGCACGCACTTCAGCCGAAGCCCCCGCGAAAGCCACCGCGCCCACGAAGGGCATGAACAGCGGCATCAAGGTCCACGGCCACTGGACGATTGACGTGCTCAATCACGACGGCACCCTCGCGAAACACGTGGAATTCGAGAACGGGCTCACCTTGGTCGGCGCCGAAGCCCTGCCCCTGATTCTAGGACGTACAGCAACCCCGGGCGCGTGGGCAATCGGCCTGGGATATAGCGATGTTACGGGCGAATCGGGGCCTGGGCCGTGCACTTACGTGTCGTTCAATCTCAGCTTGTACTTACCAAGTCACAGTATCTTCGTCCCGACCCCTTGGAGATCAGAGTCGATGGGGGGGGCGTGCTTCATCGCGGAGTCTATCGCCGGGACTGGTGGCTCAGCGGCAGGCTACGCGGAGGCTTGCGGTTCGAACATCTGCTTCTCCAGCCTGAGCGTCTCCGTGGTGCAAGCCCAAACCACTGTGGGCCTGTACAACGGTTCCCTTGGTTATAATAGTTGGCCAGCCCCTCAGAACCAGCTTCAGTTGCAAGGCACCGCCACCGCTCAGAATGATGGGACCATAGACACGGTCGCGACCTACTTGATGCTGTGCGCTGCCTCGAGCGGCTCCAGCGCCATCTCACCAGCGACTTGCGCTACCGGCAATCTCACCACCACCGCTGCAAGCAATTTTAGTTTTGCGACGCTAGGCGGCGCCTCGGACGCATTTTCACAGCTGGGGCAGGGATCCCCGCCGTTCGGAAACTCCATCACGGGTACCTACCTGGTTGGTTCGAGCGCAACTTCCACCCCTCCCGCGCCCATCGGAGTTCTCGCCACGCAAGTGCTGCGCGTGACGGTGTTGCTGAGTTTTTCATAAATGTTCGGCTGCAAAGGAGCTGCTACGACGATGCATCGTTGCAAAAGAAAATTCACCGTTGCGCTGCGACTCTCGTTGCAGATTGCTGCCGTAATCACGCTGGCGATCGGCGCCGCAGGTCTTTCGCGCGCGCAATCAGCGTCAAGCTCGAATGCGGTTCGCTCCGCCAAGAACGGCACTGCTGCGCTCCCACCATCGGGCGCCACGGCGAAAACCACCGCGCCTGAGAGCGGCATGAACACCGGCATCAAGGTGCACGGCCACTGGATCATCGAGGTGCGCAATCCAGACGGCTCGCCGGTCACCCATCGCGAATTCGAAAACCAAATTCAGATCGCCGGCGTGGCGACTCTAGCCGGCCTGCTGGCCCGCGCGGCGAGTCCCGGCGCCTGGGCCATCGGACTGGGTGATGCGGTCAGCCCTCCCTGCTCCGCTTCGATGGGCTTTGTCAGTTTTGTGTCGAATTACGATGGGGCGCCCAGTCAGGGCTGCTTCATCGGCGAACCTAGCGGATCGTACTCATCTCCTTGCACTGCGGCGAACGATTGTTCGCCAACCCTCGCAATTTCCACCTTTGCCGCGGGGAGCGTGGGGCAAAGCGTCCCGTCCCCGGGTCAAGCAAGTTACGCCACGTGCGCGCCCGACAGCAACAACCCGGACGTGCCGCCGTGCTCGCCCTACGGTCCCTACACTGTACTGGGTTTTCAGCTGAAAGGTTATGCCGTGGCGCAGCAGAACGGCCAAGTGACACTGGTGGAGACGGCTCTAATGGGTTGCGGGCCCGGAGTAGGTCCCTTGACCTGCGCCGCACCGCCTCAACCGGGCACGGTGACTGCCACGAGCAACATGCAATTCTCAAACTTGTCCGGCTTTGCTGGCACCGGAGCGTCTCCGCTCTTTACGAACTTCGGCAGCGTTTTTACCGGCACTTATGTTCCGGGGGCCGCGATACAGGTCACAGCGCAGCAGGCCGTGAACGTCACGGTGCAGATCAGCTTTCAGTAGGCGACGCGGAAGTTGCGGGAGCGATATCGCCAAGCGAGACAGTCGCCAAGGCCCGACGTAGCCGGGGCCGGGATGCTAGCAGTCGCGAGCGAGCGGCCGACTCGTTGTGAGAACTTCTTGTTGCAAGGGAGCGAGCATGACCGAGCACGTTGAAAACGGAAATTTTGCGGTTCTGATGCGGCGTGGTTTGTCGGTCGCGGCAACCCTCGCGCTGATTTTAGCCGGCGCTGCGGCTGCGCGCGCGCAATCCGCGTCGAGCTCCACGGCCGTGCAGGCCGCCAAGAGCGCTCCGCCATCGCCCGCGTCAGCGGGCGTGGCAGCGAAAATCGCCGCGAATCCGGAAGCGGCGCCGGCACCCTCCGGCGGAATGAACACCGGCGTCAAGATTCACGGCCACTGGAAAATCGTGGTCCGCAATCCCGACGGCACCGTAGCCACCCGCCGCGACTTCGAAAACTCCCTCGACCTTGGCGGAATTAACCTCCTGCCCAACCTCCTTGCCGGAGGCGTGACGCCCGGAGCATGGGCCATCGCCTTGGGCGCGCAGACCGCCGGAAACACCGGCCCTTGTTCGGGCACCACTTTTCAACTTTACGCCACCAGCAACGTGCCGGCGTCCTCCAGTGGCAACTGTTTTATCGGAGAACCAACCGGAATATACGCAGCGACCTGCGCAAGCCCCTTATGCTCGCCCAATTTATCCGTTACGGTTCTGCCATTTGGATACACCGTAAGTCCCGCAACCGGTGCGGTCTTCACGTTGCGAGGCGGACTGCAGCTCACCGGTTCCGCGATGGCTACCAGCGGCGGAACGATTGACACGGTGGCAAGCTTACTCATCGTGTGCCAGCCAATGGCTAGTAGGGGTGTCGTCTATCCATTATCGCTTGCGGATCCGAGTAGCTGCATTAGCAGTGCAACGCTAGGAGAACCGCGCAGCTACGACGGCAACGGTGTTTTCCCATCAGCCTCTCAGTTCGGTCTAACGTTCAGTTCCACAATTCTGAATGGCGCCAGCGCCACGTCCACGCCTCCCGCGCCGGTCCAGGTAGTCGCTAACCAGACGATTCAGGTGACGGTGGTGTTCACGTTCAATTAGCTCGATCGGACGCGGGCTCGCTTAGGCCCGCGCGGTTGTTTCCAAGCCAAAGGAATCGCAGCCCGCACGACGAGGAGAACCAAGCAGTGAGCAGATACCAGCACAGGAGGGCGGCATGAAACGAGCAAGGAGCCTCGCGGTGCCCTGCCTCCCGAGCTTTCTGCTGCTCACTCTGGCCTTCGCGTTCCCGCAGATTTCGCGCGCACAGACCACCGCGCCGGTGCAACCTCCCGGTTCCGTATTAAACGCCGGCGTCATATATGGCTTGCCTACCTGCACCCTCGATGTCACGGCCACGCCTCCCGAGAACTGCACAATGGGCATCGGAGCCGGCAACGCTGCTGGCGGGTTCTTCGGAAATACCAACAACGGCACAAAACTCTTCGACGTTGCCGTCATAGGCGGAGAGCTAACCGTCTTCCTCGGCAATGGCGATGGCAGCTTCGGCGCACCAACCTTCTACAACGAGGGGCTGAACGCCGCGATAGCGGGCCCCGTTTTCAGTCCGGCCAGCGTGGATTTGCTGGGAACTGACGACTACTACAACCTGTATGTGCTAGCGGGTAACGGGGACGGCACGTTTGGCGCTCCGGTAGCACTCGGCCAGACGGCCTTGTCGTTGAGCGGGTCCCTCAACTCCAGTGGCACGCTCAATCTGGTCGTCACTGGAGTCACGTTTGGTTCGTCCGGCGTGGACACCTCTTCCGCGGCGGTCTTGGTCAACCAGGGCAACGGCACTTTTGCGGCGACGAATGTGCCGGTCCTCGCGCCCAGTAAGACCGCCTACATCAACGGAGCCTACGCATTGACCGCCAGCGGCGCTACCGCCGTGCTGGAGCTATATTCCAATGGCGCGGTAGTACTCTCGCAATCGGTGAACGGCATATTCCAGCCGCCGGTCTCGTTGGGATCGTTGGGAACAGGCAGCAGCTTCCTATCGCCGAACTCGCTCTCCACGTTCACTTCCGGCGGCAATTCCTACCTTGCCGGAATCGTCACGACGACCTTGAGCGTCCCATCCGCCGTGGTCTGGCCGCTCAGCGCTGGCCCCGGCGGAATCTCTGTGGGTAGCCCGGCCTATTTCTCGATCCCCTCGAACGATGCTGCATCTGTCACTGCCGCCGACGTGGATGGCGACGGAGTCCCGGACTTGATCGTTCTCGGCGGCGGCCAATTTTCCACCCTCCAGACCGTGAATTTATTTCTCAGCAACTCGACGCCGCCTTTTTCCCCGCTGACGGGAGAGACCAAGCCCAACACGATCCTCGGTCCGGGTGTGTACGGGACCCAGGCAATCGTGGCGGATGCCAACGGCGACGGAAAAAATGATCTGATTCTTTACCAACCAGGCCAGGGTCTGACCGTAATGCTGAATCAAGGCAACAACACGTTCTTGACTCCTACCACTCTGCCGGCGCGCGATAGACCCGTCGCCATCGCCAACGCCGATTTCAACGGCGACGGAGTGGATGATGTCGCCGTCGTTAACGGCCTCGACAGCTTGAACCAGTACAGCGACAACACCGTCTCGGTCATGCTTAGCGAATCGCCCGGAGTTTTTGGCGCGCAGACGGCATACGCTGTCGGCACCAATCCCGTCGCCGTAACCACCGCAAAGGTAAACGGCTATCAAAGTATTTTCGTGCTAAGCCAAGCCGACACATCCGCGAATTACAACAATCCCGTGGTTGCCTTTCTGCAAGGCAACGGCAGCGGAGCATTTCCTCCCACCACCACGACTTTTTTTTCCACCGGCACCGCCATCTACGTGTCGCCTTTGGCCATCGCTGCGGGGACCTTCGATAAGTCGGGATATCCCACCGTGGCAGTCGGTAATTCCGACGGCACGGTCAACCTCTTCACCTATAGCGGTGGCACGTTTGTGCCCTCCACAGCGACGCCGAAGTTGTCGGTCAGTGGCGCTCCGGCGTACGGCTCAAGCTTGTCCTCGCTGGCCGTCGGCGACGTGAATGGCGATGGCAACATGGATCTGGTCGCCACGCTGCGAGGCACCTGCGGTTACAACACGCAGGGCCAGAACGCCCTCACCGGCGGAGCGGTCGTCATTTGGCGCGGAAACGGCGACGGCACCTTCCAAGCTCCATTTTACTTAACCTCCGCCGAGCAGAATTCCGATCCCTCCTTCGTCACTCTCGGCAGTCTCACCAGCGCTGCGCTCCCGAGCATCTTGGTGGTGGACGGCGCAGGCCCTAATTGTCAAGTCGCCTACAGTGAGGGGCCGTATCCGATTCTTTTCACCAACAACGGCGGTATGAGTTTCACGGAAACCGACTTCGAGCCGAGCCCGATTGACGTTCCCGGTTCCGGCGGCTTCGACGCCCACCTGACGGCGGCGATCGCAGACGTCAACGGCGACGGCGCGAACGACATCGTTCTTTCAGAATCCGGCATCGTGGCCGCCTTGCTGAACAACGGCAAAGGTGCATTCAGCGCCACTTCGCCTCCGCTACTGTTCTACGTCGGGAGTTCGGATTCCGCAGCATTGATCGGTGGTTCCTTCTTTGGTCCAGGCACTCACGACGTCGCATTGGCCAGTCTCGCGGGCGCCGTGCTCATCAAAGGAACTCCCGGCTCGTCCACCGGCTCCGGGCCAGCCGCCACCACCGTCACTTTGGCTTTCTCGCCGGCCAGTCCTGTCGCTTCCGGCACTTCCGTTACGATAGCCGCGACGGTCGTTGTCACCGCCTCAGGCGCGCCGGTCACCGAAGGTTCGGTCACTTTCACAGACGGGTCAGTGACGCTTGGCAGCGCCGCCGTGAGCGGTGGCACCGCCACGCTTCCGCCCACGACCGGCTTGGCGGTCGGCACGCATATCATCACCGCGAATTACGTTGACTCCGCGAACGAATTCGCCACGCAAAGCTCCGGCCCGTATCTCTTCACCGTGCTGCCGCTGATCTCGACGTTCTCCCTCAGCCCAACCAGCGCCAACGGCGGCACCAGCGTTACCGCAACCGTGACGCTCGACGGCCCAGCCCCCGCCGGAGGAGCCGTCGTCACGCTCTCGAGCAGTTCAGCATCGGCCACCGTGCCGCCAACTTTCACGATCACGTCCGGAACCTCCGGAACCTTCACAATTTCTACTACCGCCGTAACCTCGCCCGTACAAGTGACGATCACTGCCTCCTACGACGGCACCTTCGTCGCCGCGACGCTCATCGTAATCCCCACCGCCGCGCCTCCTCCGCTGACCATTCCGACGATCTTTGAGAGCATCACCACCACGGATTCGCTCGGCAACAACAGCACTTTGATTTCCGCCACCGTAATTTCTCCGATCGTCGAAAACATCACCACCACGGATTCCCTCGGCAGTAACAGCACCCTAATTTCCGCCACGGTAATCGCGCCGATCACCGAAACCATCACCACCACCGATTCGGTTTCGCCGTCCACCCCCTGCCAGGCCAACGTTTCGAACGCTATAACGGTAGGAGGACATGGCGGTTTCGTCTACAATCCGTTTACGCATCAATATACGCAGACGATTTACCTGACCAATACGAGCGCCGCGGCAGTTTCGGGCCCGTTTTCGCTGCTGATTCTCGGACTCAGCAGCAACGCCAAACTGCTGAACGCCTCCGGCACCAGCAGTTGCGCACTACCGGTCGGTACTCCGTACATCACCTACAGCACCGCTTCATTCGCGTCGGGCGCGCAAGTCGGTATCGTGCTGAAATTCAGCAACTCCAACATCGGCACTGCGATCACTTACAGCACGGCCGTCGAAGCCGGCAGCGGCGCACCTTAAAGGAGAAATCATGACCCACGTCAAAACGCACAACCCGATCCATCGGGCGCCGAGGCGCCGCATGCCCTCGCGAGCGCTCGCCTCGCTGGCCGCGCTCGCGGCGCTGTTCCTCGCGCTCGGCCAACGCAGCGCCTTCGCCGACGGCGTCTCCGCCACAATCTCGGTGGACACCTCGACACTGGTAGGCATCACCGGCCAGTCTGAAGTATTTTTCGTGCTGACGGATGGCAACGCCCCCACGCCCGGCACCAACGCCGCCACGCTCAGCGATTTTACTTTTGGAACAGGCGGCGCGGGCGGCGCGGTAGACGCCGGCAACACGTTCGGTGACGTCACCGACGGCCTCAATCTAGCCGACGGCGCAACGATGCTCGACGATCAGTTCACCAACGTCTTCGCGGGATTTTTCACGGCAGGCAATCAGCTGACCTTCGACCTAACGCTAACTGCAAACTTAATGACTGGCGCTACTGCCCCCGATGAATTCGCCCTCTTCATCGTAGATCCCAACGGCAACCCGCTACCCAGCAACGATCCCGACGGCAGCGGCAGCCTCCTCACAGTAACAATCGATTCCGCAAACCCAACAGTAGACACCTACACCGACGCAGTCACAGTAATGTCCAACACAGTCCCAGCCCCAGAGCCAAGCACACCACTGCTTCTCGTAGTCGGTTTGGCGGCGCTCTGCGCGCTACGCATGCGCCAATCGACGCAACCGACGCGCTGATCGCCCGCCTTTTCTGGCACTGCGGCGGCTTGCCTCGCCGCTCACAGCGCAGCCGAGCAGTCAACGAGCAAGCCGCCGCCGTGCTTGGCGCGAGGGTTGCCTCGCGTGCAGTGATCGAAGTGAATTACCCACCCGCAGGAATTCAGTGCCGATCGCAGTACGCCTACGGCAAAGTCCCATGCCCCAAGCGCCCAGCACCAAACCGCGTCCCCGAAGCAGACCCCGCCGGCGACCCCGCCTCCGCCCCCTGCGGCGCAGCCGCAACAGGCGCCGCCAGCCCCGCCGCGTGCAACTCCGCTGTCATCGCCCAATCCCGCTTGAATTCGATCATCGTCTCGCGGCTATGCTTCGGACTGTTCAATTCCGCTTCCACGCGCGCCAATAAAATCTGATACGCAACCTGCGCATCCGAATCCGCAGCAAAAATATTGCTAGCGCTCAATCCCACGCGCCCCGCCGGCTGCGAATCCGTCCACGTAATCCACAACGCCCCATCCGCGTCCACCGAAAGCTTGCCCGCCTCGCCCAGCCGCTTGAACACATGCTTCAAATACCCGCGGTCGGGAATCAGTTCGTCATGAATCGCCTGATCCACAATCTCATTGAACTGGGCGCGATAATCCTTCCATTCATCCTTGTCACCCACAATGGATTCGCCCGCAATCCGTTGCTCCGCCTCCAGCTGCTGCACGCTCACCGTATACCCGCGTGGCGCATCGCCCACCGCCGCCGAATCCTCATCGGTTCCGGCGGCGTCCACCGAAGGATGCGCCTCAAATTGATGCTCAGGATTGAACCGGCCAGTAATCATGTATGACGCCGTCACGATCGGCACGCTTTGCCAGGCCAAAACGGCCAGCGGTATCACCAGTTTCTTCGAATGATAAAGCTGCTCGGTCCCGCTGCGGCATTCGCTGCTGCGCTTGATCGTCCCCGGCACTTGCGAAAAATGCAGCACGCGCAAATCCAGCTCGGGATGCTCCTGCGCGTAATGCGTAAAAGTCCGCGCCGCCGCTTTCGGGCTGGCCATGAAAAAATCATTGATGTAATCCGGCTTCACCGAATGTGGATAATAAATGTTCAGCACGCGCCGCGTGAAATCCGCGCAATTGTTCGTCATGCCGTTGAAGTGGTTCACGTTCGGCAGGGAATTGAACTCCGCGATCAAGGTGCGGTCCTGCTCCACGCTGGTTTTCACCACGAACATGTACAAGCTGCGCTCCAGTGTCGCGCCCACCATCTCGCGCCACTCCGCGCTGTTGCTCTTCAGGCATTTTTCCGTGGTGCACAGCTGGGACAAATAATTCTCGCGATACCGTTCCTCGAGCAGCGCTTTGATCGCCTTCGAACTCACCAGCGGCCGGTTGCCCGGATCTTCCACGCCATACAAATAAATGCTAAGCGGCACAATATTCCACTCGTACGGCTGATCTTCGCCCAGCGTCGTGTAATTGCTCAGCACTGAACCCTGCTCGCCAGGCCGGCACAAACGCATTTTCACCGGCGAATCATCAGGACAAATGGTCGAAAGATAGATCGCGCTATGCCCAGACCCGGTAATCCGCGCCACGCTCGTATCCAGCGATTCGTTCAGCACCACTCCGGCATCCGCAGAAGCACAAGGCGCAAGCAACAGGCACGCCGCGGCGATCGCGAGCGCGCAAATGATAACCAAGCGATGCAGCCGCACGCGCAAAGCCCGGCGCAGCAGCAATGAAGTGTGGAGTAAGCGCGCGGAAGTCTCCGCTCGATGATTCGGGGCGGCCCCTCCTGCCAGATGCACCGCTATCCGTCCCAGCAAGTCGTTCCTCCGTAAAACGTTCTCTGAAGATGCTGACTAACGATGCGGGCCCGCTCGCTTGCCGGGTAGGGCCACGAAATACAAACACAAAAAACCACCAAAAGTTGCGCAGGCCGGCGGTCGTATCTATCAAAGAGTCAGTCAGTTACACAGCCAAAGCTCTCAGCGCACTTAGTAACGCCCATCACGTTTGATTCCAAGCGGCGGCAACCGGAACGACTGGGGCAGAAGAACGAGGACCGGGAACGTTGCTTCGCGAAAATTTCGCCACGAAGCCGCTACATACGAATCACCTAATCATACTATTTCGTGGTTTCTGCCGCGACGGCCAATATCTCCCTCGCGCTCAATCCTTCCGCGCTCTGTCGCCCTCACAACATACAAGCCTATAGTATCGATCTAACCCCGCAATACACCTTTCACCCGATTCTTGCGCTCCATCAGAAATGCAAAATTGTGAACGTCGCGCAAGTCCGCGCACCACTGGCTAGCGCGATAACTTGACCGGCACGCAAAGGTTTTGTAGCGGCGTCCGCCGCGGCGGACGCCAGCCTTTTCGCCCGAAGATCGAGTGGGCACGTTGGACGGAGCAACAGCAACAAATCGGATTCGTTGCAGTCTGCAGTTTTCACGGTGTGCGGAAAGAGTGAAGTGGATGTCATCCCGAGCGTAGCGAGGGGTCTGCTTTTGGCTGAAACGTCGCGAACAAGCAGCCGCCTCGGCAGAAGCGCCTTCGGAATGACGTCGCGCCGCGTTTTTCCGCAAACTGTTCAATTCGCAGCAAGCGTTAAGACAAAAATTAAAATTCCCCGGAGGGTCCCATGCAACAACAAGCTTTGCGAGATCTGTACATCGATGAACTAAGAGATATCTACAGCGCCGAAACACAAATGGTGAAGGCTCTGCCGAAAATGGCCAAGGCCGCCACTTCCGAAGAACTCCGCTCCGGCTTCGAAGAGCACCTCGAACAAACCCGCGGACACGTCCAGCGCCTCGAAAAGATTTTCGAAGCGCTCGACGAAAAGCCCACCGGCAAGAAATGCGCGGGTATGGAAGGTCTCGTGAAAGAAAGCAGCGAAATGATCGGCGATGATTTCGAAGGGGAAGTGAAGGATGCAGGCCTCATTGGCGCCGCGCAGCGCGTCGAGCACTACGAAATCGCCGCCTACGGCACCGTCCGCGCCTTCGCCCAACTCCTCAACGAACGCCAGGCGGTGGACCTGCTCACCGAAACGCTCGAAGAGGAAAAAGAAACCGACAAGAAGCTGACGCAACTAGCCGGCGAAATCAACGCAGAAGCCAACCAACGCAACCAAGCCCCCGAAGAAGAAGGCAACGGCGGCCGCCGCAAGACCAAATCCGCTCACGCCTAGCAAGCGCAAGCCGAAACGAGGAGGGTTTTGTAGCGGCACACTTCAGTGTGCCATCGATGTTGCCGCAGGAACGATGGCGCTCCGAAGACCGCCGTTACAAAACCCGACTCCATCTGGGAGTGCGGCGGCTTGCCGCCGCTTGTACAAGGCGAGGCTTGCCTCGCCGAAACTAAACGCCATCGCGGCGCCTAGCGCGAAGCCAGAAAAAAAGTAACAGCGTCGTCTCACGCGTTACCAGCAACCGCCGCCGCAAACGGAATTTCCCGCCGCGCCGCAGAACTCTCCGCCCCCGCCTCCAAAACCCGCATCACCAAAACTCCGTACTCCGCCGGCGCCGGATTCACCGCCCCGCGCAAAATCGTATCGCGCACCGCTTCGTAATATCCCGGATAGTATCCCGGCAAAGTCGGCACCGGTGCGCTCGATTCCACATCTTCCTCGCGCGTCAGCAACACGCCATCCCGCGGATCCACTCCCCAATCCGCGCCCCCAGGACGCACGCCGCGCTTCAAAGCCTCCTCCTGCGTATCCATTCCAAATTTTATGTAACTCGCCGCCCGCCCATGCACGATAAATCGCGGCAAATCTCCGCGCACCAGCGAACTCGCATGCAAAATCACCCGCGCGCGCCCATAACGAAACGTCACATTAAAATAATCCACCGTCTGCGCGCCCTCGCGCTGCATCTCCAAGTCCGCCTGAATCCCCTCTGGCACGCCGAAAAGCTGCAAGGCCTGATCCACCAGGTGCGGCCCCAAGTCATACCAGATCCCGCTAGCCGGCCCAGCCTGTTCGCGCCAACGCTTGCGCACCAATGGCCGGTAACGGTCATAATGCGATTCGAAATGCGTCACTTCGCCCAATCGCCCTTCGGCAATCAAAGCGCGCAAAGTAAGAAAATCCCCATCCCACCGGCGATTCTTAAAAACAGCCAGCACGCGCCCCGATTGTTTCGCCAAAGCAGCCAATTCCGTAGCTTCCGCAACAGTAGTAGTAAACGGTTTGTCCACCACCACGTGTTTCCCAGCCGCCAGCGCCCGCTGCGCCAGATCAAAATGCGAATCATTAGGCGTAGCCACCACAATCAAATCAATTTCGGGATGCGCGAAAGCATCGGCAGCAGTAGCCAGCACCGCAACGCCAGGCCAATCCTGCTTCACCACATCAGGCTTCGTCGAAACAATATGCGAAAGCCGCAATCCACGAACGCTAGAAATCAGCGGCGTATGAAACACCTTAGCCGCCATCCCATACCCAATCACCGCAACATTCACCGATTTCGATTCAGAAGAAAGTTGAGCAGGCGCCAAGCGACCCCTCCGGAAGCCAATCTCGAAAGTCCAACGAGTTTTTCATCCCCCAAAATGAAAAGCAAGCGACCTGAAGACAAGAATCGAGATATCGGTAGGAGACGACGAGATAAGAAGATCGTGCAGGTACTCAGTAGGGGCGGGTCTAAGACCCGCCCCCACAACACCACCAAGATCAAGCGAGTCCGCAAGAACAATATGGAGTGCGGCGGCGCGCCGCCGCTTTCGCAAGGCGAGGCACGCCTCGCCGAAAGCAAACATCATCGCGGCGCATCGCGCGAAGCTGGACACAAGCAGCGGCATCGCACCACGCAGCACGAATCGCAATGGATTTTGTAGCGGCGCACTTCAGTGCGCCATCGTAATAGCGCCACAAAACAATGGCGGTCTAAAGACCGCCGCTACAAAACCTTATTCCACCACAAACTTCACAGCACTAATCGCCGTCAAATCCCCAGGCCCTTCGCTAGCCTGCATCTCCAGCAAGTACTCGCCCTTATCGAGCCTCTCCAGCGGCAACTTGAACGCCACAGGAATCACCGGACTCCCTTTCTGCTCATAGCTGGTCACGTCCACCGCCGCCACTCCCACCAAAGGCTTCCCGCTCTTCGGATCCATCACTATATAAGTGAACTTCACCGTCGGCGGATTCGGCTCCGTCAATCGCGGCACATAAATCTGCGTATAAAGCGCCGCTTTCTCCGATTTCTTGAAGCGGTTGCTCCCCGAAGGCGTGAACTCGAGATCTTTCACCACCAGCGGCGTTCGGTCGGCCAGCAAGTCCGCATCCAGCGCCCCGCCCAAATCCGCCACCGGCCCGAATTCATCGCTCAAAGCCACTCCGCTCAAGCTAAATCTCTTTCCATCATAAGGATCAATCGCCAGCCCCGTCTGATAACTCGCGAATTTCTGGCTGCCGCCGCTCAGCACTACGCTCAAGCGATATTGCCCCGGCGCAATCAAAAACTGATTCTCGTAGTGCATCGGCGTTTTCAGGAATTTTTCCCACTCGCCCTTATCCATGTCCAGCGTGACTTCATCGCTGAACCGCGACGCGACTGTCCCATCCGCGCGGTAAGCGATCCCCAGCACATTCACATCCGCGTGATATTTTCCCTTCACCTTGTCGAACTCGATCGAAGAAGGCGGCACGTCCATCGCCAGATGCACCTTCGCTTCGTTCGCCGCCGTGTAGAAGTAGGGCGTCTCCAGCGAACCCGGATTCGCAGCAGCAGCACCTGCACCCGCCGAGCCATTAGCACCCGACGCACTCGCCGCAGATGCCCGCGTTTCCAATTCCTTCTCGATCGGCTTTCCCTCCAGCGGATCGGCCGGCTGCACGTTGCAGAATCCGCTGCGCGCCCGGACGTTCGTCCCGCCGCGCTCCACTTTCACCTTCAGCGTGTGGCAGCTTCCCTCCGGCGAATTAGGCGGCGTATATCCCAGCAAATAATATTCGCTCTGCTCCCGCGCGATTTTCTCGAGCCCCGGCAAAAGGTCGTTCGTATTCAAAATCGGAAATCCACCGGTGCCGCTGGCCAGCGCATACATTACTTGCTGGTTGGTCGTCGAAGACGCCGGAAATTGCGGAACAATCTGTCGCGGCTGGTTGTAGTTCGGGTTGCCGTAGTAACCGCCGCCCGTCCCGCCGGTTCGCGTGCCGCCGCCTCCCGTCCCGCCGTGTCCGCCGCCGGTACCTCCCGTCCCGCCGGTGCCACCGTGACCGCCACCAGTCCCGCCGCCTCCGCCACCCGTGCCACCTCCGCCCGTTCCACCACCGCCGCCATGACCTCCGCCGCCACCGCCACCGCCATGCTGCGCCGCAAGCACCAGTGAAGCGCCGGCGCCCGGATGATACGCAGCCAGTTGCAATCCCGCGCGACCTGACGCCGAACCATTCTCGGCGCTCTCCGCGTGCGTCGCACCGCCGCGACGAAGCTGCGCGATCGGTGCCACCAATCCGCGCACGTCCATCGGATACACCGCGACATTCGCTTTGTTGCAAGCGTCAATCGTCGCTGTCAATTCCGAATAGCGCTCGGGACTAAGCTCGAATCCCGCCGTAAACAAAATCAAACTCTTCCGGCCCGGGATCGCCGCCAGATTTTTCGCCAGTTGCCGGATCGAAAGCAGCAACGTATACGCTCCGAAATCGCCTTCCGCATTGCCTCCCAGGCTCGCGAAGCTGCTGCTGCTTTGCGGCAATCCGCTCGTCGGAGCGGAGGTGTTGGACGCGCTCGCATTGGTTGCGATATTAGAATTAGCGATCCCCGAAACCGCCTGTTTCAAGCGCGCCGCGTCCGTGGTGAAATTCTGCACGATCTGCAGCGTCCCCCCGAAATTCATCACCGCCATCACCCGGTCCGGCCCCGCGTAAGCGTCAATAAATTTCGCCGCCGCCGCGCGCGCCCGCGGCTGATCGCTCAAATCCATCGACGAATTATCGAAGAACACCACCATGTAATGCCGTTGCGCCTCGATCGGCCCATTCGGCGCCGCGCCAAATGAAAACGTATTGATCGCCTGCTCTTTGTCGTCTTCATACAGCCGAAAATCCTTGGTGGTCAGGTCCTGAATGTAATTGCCCTTTTTGTCCGTCACCACCACGTCCACGCGGACCTCGCGCGTCTCCGCCTTAATCGCAGGCCCGGCAGGCGTTGACGATTGTTGCGCACCGGCGGAAGAAGGTTGTTGGCCAGCGGCCGCAGACGTTTCCTGTGCGGCAGGAACAGGCGCTGAAGCAGGAGCTGGCGCGGGAGCAGCCGCAGCCGGAGCAGTCCCTTGCTGTTGCGGCGGAGGAGCCGGCGTCTGCGCTGCCGGCGCGTTAGATGACTGTTGCGCCCGCACAATCCCCGGCGAGTCCAATATGTACCAGCCGAGACCCACGGCAGCGAAAGCGAGCAGCAGAATCGGAACGATATGTAGAACGCGGCGCATGATCATCTGTCACCTTCCCACAGGAAACGTAGCCAATCAACGTGCCCGAGAATCTCAGGGCGCTCAAGAATCCCAACCCAGCAGCCAGCCTTACGGAATCTCCACCACTCCATTGCGCGCCGAAAGCTGCGCAGCCTTCGAATCGCGCACCACCAAACGCACCATATACCCGCCCGGCTTCACATCAAAATTTGTCTTCAACGTGACGCCCGTCTGATCCAATCTTTCCAGCGTCGCATCCTTCAACCGCATCTCCAACGTCTTCTGCTCGCCCGAAATAAAATTTCCGTTGCGATCGAAAAGCCCCGCCACGATCGTCAAATCATCCCAATTGCGCCCCTCGGCCTTTTCAAAGTGCACCTTGGTCAAGTCCACGTGCGCCAGCACCGATAGCTTCGCATTCATTTTGTCCACTTTGTAATATTGCAAATGAAGCTGTATCGGAAACCCCTCCTGCTCTTCCTGCGAAAAAAGTGCGTCCTCGATGTCCTGCTTTGCCACTTCCTCCGGCGTCTGCCCGCGCTTGGGCGCAAAAAAACCGCGCCGCGCCTGGACCGTATATTTGTCCTTGGTCAACACTTTCACGCTCAAAGTATGAAAATTTCCGTCGTTTTTCAAATTATCCGGCACAATCGCGAGCAAATACGAAACTTCCGGCTCCGCCGCCGTCGTGCGAAAACCCGCATCCAGGTAATTATTATTTCGAAAATAAAATCCTCCGGTGCTGTACGCCAAATCAGCCAGCACTTCGGACTGCACGCGCTGCTCGTCCAGCCGATATTGCAACGACATCGCCGCAGTCGCCGGGTTCGCGCGCACCGGCACAGGCTGCGTGACGTCGCCGATCGGATCCACGGTGTAAAGCCCGCGCGCGTCCAGCGTATTGATGAAAACGTTCGAGTGATTCGCCTTATCGATCAGCGCTGACACTTCATATTCGTAAGTGGACGTCAGAAATCCCGGCGAAATCAGCACAATGCTGCGCTGCCCCGGCAGCGCCGCGACGCGCCGCACCACTTCCTCCAACCGCCTCACCGCATATTGCGTGTTGACGTCGCCCGCTTGCAGCACCATCGGTACCGTGCTGGCCACCAGCGATGCCGCCTCTGCGGCTTGCATTTGCGCGCTCGGCGCTCCGGTAGAACACGCCAGCGCATCGGCATTCGCGGCCGCAGCCGCCTGCTGATCGTTTTTATTCTGGATCAAGTCGGCCTGGTAATACGTGATTTGCAGGCAGTCGTGCTCGTTCTTCGGGTCATAAGCGCCGACGGGATTCGGAATCAGCGTCTTGATGGCCGCGCGGATTTTTTCGTGGTCGTCGGTGAAATCCACCTGCGACCGCCCGGAAATATTGAATATCGCCAGCCGCTCGCTCGGCTTCACCGAAGTATCAATAAATTTCAGCGCCGCAATTTTCGCGCGGCCCAAATCGCCAACGTCCAGGTGCGAATCGTCAAAAAGCAGCGCGACGAACCTCGTCGGCAAAGCCAACTTGCCGTCCGTCGCCTTTCCGGACGCCGCACCCGGCGACGAAGAACCCGTTATCGCATAGGACGTCGAATCCGACGGCAACGGAATCGCTTCACCGCGCGCCACCTGGCTAGCCGCCGATGCCGGCGTTTCCACGGAAAAATGCGTGATGAATTGCACCTTCCCATCCTGCTTCACCTGAAAGTCTTCCTTGTGCAGGTTTTCCACGGCGTTGCCGCTACCGTCGTGCACCACAACGCGAATCGGCACCAAATTCACATGCGATTGCAAAGGAACCTGCGAAGTCCGCGTATTCATTTCCGGCGCGGCAGCAGACGAAGGATCCGCACTCGAAGAAGGCTCGACCGCGCTCGATGTTGACGGCGATGACGGCGTCGAACTCTGGGAGGTCGAAGACTGGCCTGCGGAAGATTGGGACGCGGAAGGTGGATTCGCCGACTGCTGTGATGCCGACGATGATGCAGAAGAAGCAGGAGCAGTGGCAGCCGGTGCAGAAGGGTTCTGCGCACCAGGCGTTTGCGCGAAACACGCCACAGCGCAAAACGCGGTCGCGCATGCCAGTAAAACGACCGATCCCGCGGCCGTCCCACAAGGCATGAGCTTAGCCGCAAGAGCCTTCATCCGGCACTCCAACCGCGCCGCCTCTATGCAGAAACCGCGTGTCCCACACGATTACACGTCAGTCAACGTACGCGAAGTCTACTCGCCCCCCGCAACCCCGTCAATCCACGCCAGCCACCAAGCATCCTCGTCCGGCGGCACAATCCTTCCGGGAGCGCGGAAGCCTCCTCGATGCCAAGCGCGCTGACAAAAGCAGGACGCCGCACAAGCTGATCCGCAACGGGTCTGTAGGGGCGGGTCTGAGACCCGCCCCCGCAACACCAGCAAGTTCAAGCGAGTCCGCAAGATCAATATGGAGTGCGGCGGCGCGCCGCCGCTTGTGACAAGGCGAGGCTTGCCTCGCCGCTCGCAGCCAAGCACGGCCGTAAAGTAAGAAGCCGCCAGCCACGCGCAGGCCCTGCCCGCGCGCAAGACTCCGAGAAGCCTAAGGCGCGGCGATCAAGCCACACCGCAAGTCGCAAAAAGCGGCGGCAAGCAGCGCCTTTCCGGCGCGAAGCTCGCTTCGCGTGCAGTAAACACCAGGTCGGCCAGCAGCCGTGCGAGACACGCCTCGGCCAAGAGAAAGTGGGATCCCTAAATCGCCTGCGCGTGCGGCACTTTCAAAGTCTTCGCAAACTCGCTCAACTCTTTGCCTCGCGCCTCCAGAGTGCCCCATTCCCCGAGGACGCACCCGCACTTCGGACAAAGCATCAAGTACACCATCACGCCGTTCGCTTGCGCCCCAAACCCAAAATTCGGCGGCACCTTGCACGTCGCACACACAAATACCAGCGTCCCATTCCGCGCCTTCATTCCGGATAAATGGTGTTCGATCACAACGCACCCCTACCGGTAGTCCTACCACCACCGTCCGAAATGCGTCAAGCCCAACCCCATCCAAAAAGGAACGCGTCGCGAGCGCAGCGGGTGCCCACCCTTCGTTTTCAGCAGGGTGTGGAATTTGCGTCAAGTCATTTTGTGACTGCGAATTACCCGCTTATCTGCAGTGCATCCGCAAATGACTCGCCATGCATTGCGGTTTTTTGGGCGCGGCGCGAAAGTGAGCGCAACTTCACGGCAGCTTAATTAAGGCAGCTGCCAAGCGAATGAGAAAAAAGGAGAAACTCCATGACCAAGCAAATTCTCGCAGTCGCCGCCGCGTTGCTTTTCACGACGCTCGCGCCCGCACCAAGCCACGCCCAGCAGCTCACGCAGGCCAAAGTTCCCTTCGCGTTCCAGGCCGGAAGCAAAATGATGCCGGCGGGCAAATATCAAGTCCAGCGAGCGTTTATGCATGCCACGAGCACGCAGCTGATTCGCAACACCGATTCGTCTGTTTACACGTTTGTCTTGACGAACGGCATTGGTTCCAGCGACAAGGACCCCAATCCCCGGCTGATCTTCCACTGCTACAACAATGAGGACGAGTGTTTCCTGTCTGAGATTTGGAACGGAAACGGCCAGGGAATGAAACTCCTCGAGTCACGTCGCGAGAAAGAACTATCCCGCGCCGCAGCGGAAAATGAACTGGCGGTGGTTTCTGTGCCGCTGACCGTCACTCCATAAGGACCCCACGTGTGCAGAGCCAATTGTTTCTTGACTCACACTGAGTTGACGAAACCGCAACAAACCTTCAACCGCAACACAGACGGGAGGCCGGCATAGTCCGACGGCCTTCCGTTTGCCCTTTGCTAGCCTTTATGAGGGAAGGCCAAACATGAAACAAGATTTCTGGAAAGTAGTCTCAGCCGACGGGAAAATCGTGAAGTACGGTTATAAAGAACTCTCCGATGGCGTTGCCGGCGTATCGGCAAAAATGAACGGAACGTTTCTAATGATCCTGCAAAGAAGCGTCCGCTCCCCGCTGACCAGAAAACAAGTGGAAGCGGTCTTCGAGCATTTCGTACGCATGGATCACAGAAGAGCACCGTCGCCGCAGACCCTGATTATGTAGCGACTGCTGTTTCCAGTCTCGCCCGCACACTCTTCTCGTGCTCCGCGCTTGACATGTTAGCGGAATGAGCCGACAGTAACCGTATGCGCAGAAAAACTGTATCCAAGGAAGCCGCCGCAAAAATGCTCGCGGACCTCGCTCAACAGCATCTTGCTGCATATGCGCCAGCGGAACGTGACGCCCGGATTCGCGCCTTCCGTCAGAAGGCCGCTACCTTGAAAAAGCGCGCCAAATCTTCAAAGCGTTCTCGCGCTTCTGTGGGTCGTCGCCAAGCCCAAGCAGTTTGATCGCCCCCAGGAATTCGCGTTCCGTCCGCGCATCCAAAGCATCCCGAAAGCCCTTCAGCAACTCTTGACGCCTCCGCTGTTCTGCGCTGTCAATTCGGCGCTTTCCGCGGCTTTTTTCTTCCCGCATCACATCGCGCAGATCGTGATCTTCAGACTCGTTGACCATTACGGCGAGACTGTATCCATGAATTCTCTGCTAGAAAAGCCCAAAATATACTGACGTAATTCCCGTCGTCCATCGACGCAGCGCGATGGCGGTCACGCTGGCCTTGGGGCGGCGATGATGCGCCTTTGCCGCAACCATTTAATGCTATCTATCGTTTTGCGCGACGCGCTAGAATCCCCGGCGCACTGTTTTTCACGATCGGGGGAATGATCACCATGAAACGCAACCTGCAACCTGACGACAATTCGCGCACGAATGAAAACGCTAATGAGGCGGCAACCACGTCGGAAACGCTAGCTCCCTGGACTCGCCGCAAATTCCTCGCCAATTCCACGGGCCTCGCAATCGCCGGCGCCATCGGCGGTCTCGCAACGCAACTTCCCGCATCCGCGGCCGGCGCCACTGCGCGCAACGATTCAAGCAAATCCACCGCGCACGTCACGTCCAATGCCGCCGCATCGCCAGCGTCTACTCGCGCCAGCGCCTCCGCCAAACCCCGCCGCATCATCCTCGATACCGACCCCGGTATTGACGACATGATGGCGATCTTCCTCGCCCTGCGCTCCCCGGAACTGAAAGTCGAAGCGATCACGCCAGTCTGCGGGAACGTTCCGCTCGAATTCACCCTCGCGAACGCGCTGCGTCTCGTCGAAATCGCCGGCCGGCCCGACGTCCCGGTCGCCGCCGGCGCGAGCCATCCCCTCCTGCGCCGACTCGTCACCTCCGGCCACGTCCACGGCGCCAACGGCCTCGGCGGTGTGGATTTCGGCGCAGCAAAAATAAAGCCCGTACGCGAAACCGCGCCCGAAATCATTCGCCGCATCGTCCGCGAAAGTCCCGGCGAAATCACCATCGTAGCCGTCGGCCCGCTCACCAACGTCGCTCTCGCCCTGCGTAGCGATCCCGAACTCGCCGCCATGATTCCGCAAATCGCCATCATGGGCGGCTCACTCTCCGGCGGCAATATCACCCCCGCGGCCGAATTCAATCTCTACGTGGACCCCGAAGCCGCCCGCATCGTTTTCGACGCCAGAATCCCGCTTACCATGGTCGGCCTGGACGTCACGCGCAAAGTCCTGCTCAGCGACGCGCAAATTCACGAGCTCGAAACCGCGAATAATCCAGTAAGCCAGGCCGCGGGCAAAGTAATGCGCGCCACCTACGAGCGCATGCAGAAGGGCGGGGAAGTAAGGGTCATAGCGATGCACGATCCCCTAACGGTCGCCTCGCTCATCGATCCCGATGTGATCACCCTGCAGGATTACTACGTGGAAATAGAAACCGAAGGCGAATGGACCGCCGGACAAACGCTAGGCTACGACGGCCACGCCCCAGTCCGCAAATCGCCGCCCATGGAAACCAGCATGCCAGGCCCCGCCGCCCCCGAAGAACCATTCAAGCCCAACACCAAAGTAGCCGTAGGCGTGGCCCCCGAAAAGTTCTTCCACCTCCTACTCCCGCGCCTGACAGGCACCGCCGCCTGAGACGTCAACAGGCCGATCGGTTTTGTGTGCTATAATGTCGCTTGCTAGAGGTGATCAGTGCCGAACACGCAACCACAACGCATGGAAGAACCGGTTTTGCGGCCTGCACCGGAAACTCGCGTCCAGCCGCCCGCGCCCCCGCAGCGTCCTCGCAACTCCGTCGTCGAAAAGAGCGCTTAGTTCTGGTGGTGGGTAAGCCCCAGCAATACTAAGCTTAGGAATTCGAACGCAAGTGCCAGGGTTGTCGCACGTAATGCCCATTTATTTAGCGCCGATTTTTGCTGTGTGAGAATCCGATTTTTCGTCACTCTCTCAAGTGTAAGTTCATCTCGGACCTGGCTAAAATGCTCCCAAAGCAAATCTTCGGAATCGGGGTAGTTTGAGTAATATAAATGCCAATCCATTAGACTTTGCGCCCATTCGCTCGGTAATGGCGACGCATAAAATCGTGAGATTCTCAACGCGAGAATAGTAAGAATCACTGCCGCCCCGAGACTTACCACGGAAATTACTTGTAGGAATTTGAGTGCCGGAGATAGCGCCTGCAAGGAAAGGACTTGTCCCGAGACTGCCCCAAGTAGAGTCACCAATACCAGTATTATGCTGGCCTTGACGTCCAGTACATCCCCGAGTTGATAATACAATTCATCGAGCTTTTCGGTGTCGTCGCGAAGTACCTCAACGATTTGCCGTCGCCCACTCATAAGTCACTCAGTTCGATTGCGTGACGACCAAAGCTGTATATTCGGATTGTCATATTGTATTACTAGAATACGTCATCAGGCGATACTTACCAACAAACCCGCCCGACCTACCTTGGCGGATTCTACGCGGAGCGATGCCAATGTTGGCCCGGAGATCGGAGAGCCGCGCTCGCGATTGCTCGCGATTCGGCCTTGCATAAACGCAATAAGCTGGTGTTGAATATCGTGACACTCCGAGGAATCGGAGCGACGGCCACGCACAAGGAATCCGCCATGCCCCTTGGGAAGCCACGCAAGTTAAAGTTGCGCAGCCAGAAATTGCCGAAGGTCGCCAGCATGTCGGTGATTAAAGGCCCCGGCAACCTCTCCACCTTCGAACCGCCCGTCGAAGCCTCCGCCGAAAAGCCCAAGCATTCGCACCCACGCTAAAGCACGAACGGCACCAGCCGCTGCGTACGTCCCATATATTCCTTGTAAGGTTCGCCGAGCGCCGCCACCAGCGCCGCCTCTTCCACATGGATGCGATACGCATACCCAATTCCCACGCAGGTAACCAACGCCAGCAGCCCCCCCAATTTCCCAGCGCCAGCCCGAGACCCAGCACCGTAATCAGCGCTCCCGTGTAGGAAGGATGCCGGACGTAGTGATACGGGCCCGCTTCGATGACGGTCTGCCCGGAATGTACATCCACCTGAAACGTGAAATAACGCCCCAAGACCCGCATGGCGTAGTAGCGAAACGCAATCCCCGCCCACATCAGCGCAATCCCCAAAAAGAAAATTGCAGTGCGCATCCACGGAATCGCCGCTTGCTGCACGCCAAAGCAAGCTGCAAACGCCAGCGCAATCCCAGCCCAAATCATCAAGATCAGAAAACGGAACGAGCCGCGGTCCCGCGCCCGCTTCGGGTCTCCCGATCGCCGCGCCCTGCCCGTAACGAATTCGAATAGCAGCCAGCAAACATATGACGCGATGAAAATCACGTTGTAGACGTGCGGACCCACAAACGGCACCGGTAGCATAAGCCTCTCCTACCGAATCACTACGTCGCAGCGCGGAAATAATATCAGGAGGGCAAAAAGAATGTGGCGGATGCCACCGAGTCGAAGCGAGTCCGCAAGATCAATATGGAGTGCGGGGGCGCGCCCCCGCTTTTCTTACGCGAGGCCCGCCTCGCGTGCCTTAAGTCCTGCCCACGCCACGATCGTAAAAGCGGCGGCTCGCCGCCGCACTCCACACAAATCCCGCCGCACGCAAAATCACGCCACCTGGTTCGACCTTCGCCGTCCATGCGAGTCTTAATACTCGACTATCCAGATTCACACTGACCCGCATCTACTTGAAACGTATCCGGAATCTCCAATTTGTCGCACGGAAATCCGGACACCGTCTTTCGAAATCCCGGCGTAGCTTTTCTTTCGAACCATCCCGCTGAACACCACGGGTAGTTCGAAGCGCGCCGCACAATTCCGTGATGCACCGCATTTTCATGCACGTAACGAAGTCGGGCGAAGTACGACCCTTGAAACGTGATCTGCGAGTCCCAATACTGAAACCACACCTTGCGCCCTTGTGCAAGATCCAAGCGGTTTACTTCTTGCGCCGTCGCGGAATAAAGGCGTCGGACAAGACCTCGCAGGACGGACGGGTTTTCGAATTGCGTAACGAAATGATAGTGATTCGGGAAGATCGCCCAAGCCTGTAACGCTGCGGTGTACTCCGTGCAAAGGGCAAACAAATGCCTTTGTAAGATGCTGAGACGAGTGCCATTCCCGAAGAACGGCTCTTTGCGATAGGTCCCGGCGGTGACCATGTAGGTGCCGCTCGCGTCCAGACGATGAAGCGGGCTATGCGGCCAATCAGCCATTGCAGGTCAACGCTCCGGACGTTCCCCCAGCCTCACTTCGCGCAAGCCCGATGGGTGATCGCAATCTATATGGAGTGCGGGGGCGCGCCCCCGCTTTTCTTACGCGAGGCGCGCCTCGCGTGCCTTAAATCCCGCACAAGCCACGATCCTAAAGCGGCGGTGCCTGCCCGAAGCTCGCACGAAGTTCCGTCCAAAACCGCAAACTATTCATGCTTCTCGGAAATTGTGAAATCCACCACAGTAGGTTCGCCGGGCTTCACCGTCACTTTCTTCGCCCACGTTACCGGTTGGCTGTAGATCGGCCGCTTCACTTCCACTTGCGCGCCCACATCCAGCACTTTCGCCTCGGACTCGACCTGCCAACCTTCGTGCCACGCCACAATCTCGTATTCTCCCGGCGGCACATCAGACAGCTTGTAAGCCCCGTGGTCGTCCGTCACCGCATAATAAGGATGCTTCACCACCAGCACGTTCGCGTTCATCCACACGTGCCCCGCGTTGCATTTCAATTCCACCACGCCGTTATGGTTCATCATTACGGGGATGAACTGGTTCTGGAAAGGAAACGGAATATTGTTAGTGGAGACGCCGAACATCTGCACGGTGTGCAGCACGGGATCGCTGCTTTCGATGCGCAGCGGCTTGCCCTGCGGAACGATCATGATGTGCGGCACGTAGCGGCAAGTTTTCTGGTTCAGCGTTTCGCGCGCCTCGGGCAGGTCCATCGCTTTGCCTTTGGTGATGCCACGCAAGTACACCACCGTATTCGCGACGCCGTTGCCGTCCGAATTAATCAGCAAGCGTTCCAAATCGCGCGTCTTCAGCGACTCGGGATCGCAGATGTCCGGGTTCTTCGTGATCGGAAGCTTCGGTATCTTGGGGATTGGTCCGGACCACTTCACTACGCCGGCGATTGCGCCGCCATTCTGGACGTCAATGACGGTGTAATCCGACTGCGCCGCCGCGTGTCCCGCAAAAACCAGCGCGGCCACCGCGAAAATACAAACAGCCATCGTAAATCGAAAGATCTTGTTCATCTTCGCTACCTCGCTTGCCTAATCGCGCGGAAGCTGTCGTCCGGACTTCGCTCAAAGCAGCAGGCGCCCAAGTCCGCATAGCACCGGAAGCGTTGCCTGCCGCAGCGCCCGACCCTCAGTCTCCAAGACGTGCCCCCGCATTCTTCCGGAATTTTCGAGCCGGACCTCGAACCCCGAGCCACAACGAAATGGCCCATCGCGTGAAACACATTAAAAATTGGCCGCCGAATTCGAGCGACGCTTACCCCGGGGACCACCCCAATCCCCGGCCCCTGCGCACCCGAAGTTTCAGAATACGCTCGCGGCAAGTGCCCGGACGCACTGAATCAAGCACGATTGCCCTATCAGTATATGCACGGAAAGCGGAGGTATCGTGCCACGACATGTCCCGCGAGCGCGCCTTTTCTGGGAGTGCGGCGGCTTGTCTATCCTGAGGAACGAAGGGGACCTGCTTGTTCGCGTGCGAGGCTTGCCTCGCGCGCCCCACGCGAAGCGACAGCTAACCCAAAGCGACGGCCCACGAAAGTGCTCGTCGCCGGCGCGTGGGGCGGGTCTGAGACCCGCCCCTACAAATTCAGCCTTGCGCACTAGACGGATTGCAGGCGGTGTTTCGCGGGCTGGCCGGTGGCGTCGCGCAGTTTTTGCAGCAGGGAATCGCGCGAGAAGGGCTTTTGCAGTTGCGCGGCATCGGCGATAAATCCATCCTCGCCGTTATGCTCGAGGTAGCCGGACATATACACAATCTTGATCGCGGGATAAACGCGCTTGAGGCGCTGCGCAAGTTCGGTGCCGCGCATGCGCGGCATCACCACATCCGTCACCAGCACGTCAATCGTCCCGGATTCCCGCTCGGCCTTCTCCAGCGCGTCAATCCCGTCCTTCCCTTCGATCACTTTGTAACCGCTCGAGCGCAAAAATTCTCCGGCCAGTTCGCGCACGGCATCTTCGTCTTCAGCGAGCAGCACGGTGCCCTTTGCAGGCGAATACTTTGCAGCCGGCTCCTGCGCGGAGGGCAGCTGCGCGGTTTCGCTGCTTTGCGGCAGGAAAATTTCGAAGCGCGTGCCCTGCGCAGGCGTGCTGTCCACCCAAATGTAACCGCCACTCTGCTTTACCACGCCGTAAACGGTGGAAAGACCGAGGCCGGTGCCTTTGCCGAGTTCCTTGGTGGTGAAAAACGGCTCGAAAATCTTCGCCTTGGTCTGTTCGTCCATGCCGCAGCCAGTATCCGCGACGGTCAACAGCACGTAGCGCCCCGCAACCACGGGCGGATGGCTGCGCGCGTACTCGGCATCCAGCAAAATGTTGCGCGTATTGATGGTGAGCTTGCCGCCCTTGGGCATGGCGTCGCGCGCGTTCACCGCGAGGTTCACCAATACTTGCTCGATCTGCGAAGGGTCGGCCTTCACGCGGGCGAGCGAGTCGCCAGGGCGAAACGTGTATTCGATCTCTTCGCCGATCAGCATCGGCAACATCTTATTGAGGTCCGCGATCAGCGCATTCAGATCCAGCACGCGCGGCTGCAGCACTTGCATGCGGCTGAAGGCGAGCAACTGGCGCGTCAAAGCTGTAGCGCGATCCGCGGCCTTGCGCACCTGTGCGATGCTCGCCTGCGCGGGGCTGAGCGTGCCGAGCTTCATTTCCAGCAAATCGCTGTGACCTTTGATCACGGTGAGCAAATTATTGAAATCGTGCGCGACGCCTCCCGCCAGCCGCCCCACCGCTTCCATCTTCTGCGATTGCCGCAGCTGCTGCTCGAGCTGCTTGTTGTGCTCTTCGTTGGCTTGCAACGTGACGCGCATGCGATCGAACGCGGCCGTCACTTCGGAAACTTCGTCGCCCGCCCCGGGACCGAGCGGGTAGTGGTAGTTGCCTTGTTCCAGCGCACGCACGCCTTGCACCAAATTATCGAGCGGATGCGTAATCGTGCGCGAAATCAGAAATACCAGAATCGCTCCGGCGAAAACCGCGCAGAAGCCGAGAATCAGCAGCGTATTATTCAAACGCGTCAGGAAAGCCATCGCGTCGTCCACCGGCTTCAGCACGGTGAGCGTGAGCTGCGGCGAAGCGCCGGGAGTGAGGTTCACGGAGCTGGCGAAGAAAGTTTTGCCGGCGATTTGAATTTTTCCGCGCGCGGCCGGGCTGGCGAGCATGGTCGCCGCCATCGCGTCGTCCAGAGTCGAAAGGGAACTCACTACCGGCTGATTGCCGTAGCGGAACGCGACCTGGCACAGCGCGATGCGTCCCACTTCGCGCGCCACGCCCGAATCAATTTCACGCCCCACCACGACGGTCCCCAGCCGCAATTGCGATGGTGACGCCCCCAAGTGAATCGCGCGCGATGAAACTTGATAAAGATGTCCCGCGCCGAACCACCAGCCGCCGCTGTCGCCCGGCCCGGTTGCGTTGGACATCATTTGCTGCGCAGCGCTCCGCGGAAAGCCCGGAGTCACCGTGTGCAGCGCGAGAATCTGGCCTTTCCAGTCGGCCAGCGCGAAAAGTTCCGCGTCGCCCGAGCGCCAGATTTCCTCGGAGGCGTCCTGAATCTGCGAGGGATTGTCGTCGGCCATCAGTTCCTTGACGGCGGGAAGCGTGGCGAAGAGTTCGGCGCTGCGGTTCAGTTCGATCTGGCGTTCCGAGCGCAGATTCTGGAAAGTGAGGACGGAGTTCCGCGTATCCTGCTCCACCGATTTTTGCACCTGTTCTTCGGCGGCGTGACCCACGATCAAAAGCGTGGCCGAAGTAAGCCCCGCGATGATCGCAATCACGGAAAGCAAAAATTTCGTGCGCAAACGCAGCTTCGCGGACCACCGCAGCGGCCTCGTATGCTCGCGAAGATAGCGCAGCAATTTCCGAACGCTCATCCGTGTCCCAAATGGCCGAAAAGTTGTAGGGAAAGACTAGCGAAGCAAAATGGCGAGCGGAATGGTCCGATGGTACTAAGGTACCTTCCCCCGGTTGGCGTGAATAAGCCGGAGTCGCGGGCAAATACAGTCGCAGGCAGTTGGTAGGGCAGGCTACATTGCGGTGAGAAGTGATTGTTGAGTCGTGACCCGCCTGGCGACGAGGCAGGTTGGTGGCTTGTGGGCTGCGTGGGAGCTGAAAATGAAGCGCGGTGGCGTGTTGGATGAAAGTTGCGTGTCGCGCGAAAAGCGCGTTTCGCGAAGTGACAAAAAGTCGGCGATTGATTCGGGTCTCGAGCGTGTGTTTTCTGTGAGATAGAGTGAATTCTAATCGCCGTGGTTGGCGATTGATTTTGAGCGGCGACAGGCGAAGTGTGACGATTAGAGCGGGGATGTAACAATGTAACATTGGGCGGAAAGGCGTTTGAATCGTGATTGTTGAGTTGTGATTGCTGCCCGGCGAGAGGGACGGAGTCCGATGACAAGGCTCCGGTGAAATCCATCGGGCCACCGAGAACGCCGACACACGGAGCGCGATTCGTGAATGGCAGGCGGCGAGCGTTTCCTGGCGCGCGGAAAATGGCGGAATGGAGTACTTGTTCCGGTTAGGCTTGGATTTGGGGTTTATTTTCATGGGGTTGGCGGGAACTTGAATGGAGGTGTGTTCCGGTTAGAAGCGAATTGCTGACGAGCGCGATTTCGCGGGTGGCGGTGGGCGAGGTGCGGCGCGTGAGTGATGCTGGGCACGCCGTGGTGCGCCATGTTCGTTCGCTCCTGTGGACGAAGTTACAGCCCTGGTTATCTTATCATATTAGTTAACAGTTGGCAAGAGCCTGGTGTGTTGGGGCTAAGTCTTAGAAACTTCGGGATGTAGGGCGCGGAGGTGAGATGTGTGTTGTGGATCGCGTTGTTGCATAGGATCTAGAGTTTAGGTCTCGGCGCGCAGCCTTTGCGGAATGCGCAAAGAGGTGTGGCACCGACAATACCTAACGGCGGCTACTTGCGAGCCCTGAAAAGTGGGTTGCCCGGGCCGCCATCACCGGAAGTGGAAGACAAAAATCAGCACTGAATAAAAGGCAATCAAATATGCCAGAACCCACCCGAACTTGCGCCATTCACAGTCAGATTTTGGCCACCATACCCAGCAGGCGTACCCCAACAACAGGCCATTCGGCGCCACAACTAAGACCTGTAGCCATGCTGGCCAAGCCGAATAGGGTAGGATCACTTCTCTAGTGCTGCTCTGGCTTAGGAGATTTGCACGCAACCGCGATCCCCGCACCCAATAGCATCAACAGCAATCCTCCAAAAATGCGGACCGCTATGGAGACTAAAAAGTTCACATGCTTTACCTCATAAAGATACGCGTCTCCCAGGAGGAAAACCGCTGCTCCCACCCACAGCAGTAACCGACTGAATCCTCGGATAATTCGCGGAAGAACTGGCTGACGGGAATCGATCATCGCACTCCAATAGCCCCTAATTGCCTAGGCTAGAAGGACCGGCCACCGCCTCTCATTTTGGCTGTGTCTTTCCCACGAACACACCGGAAGAGCTCCATGCTTGTATCGGCTGTCCGGAGTTCGGGTCCCGGTAATACGCTGGTCCGCGAACTTTGGTCAGATCCCAGTCCCAGCCGACAGCTTCTCCAACCGCGAACTCCCGTCCTGCTGGAAACGGATGAGTTGTTTTTTTTCCTTCCGGATCCATGATTTCGAGCATCACGCCGTGATAATCGGTGATAGCCTCGTTAAACTGTGGATCTTTGAAAAGAACGACGTGCGGGTCGATGACTGTGAGCCTCTGACGTGGTACGGTTTTTACAAGCCGGAGCAGCCGCAAACCACTGTCAAGAGCGCTCGTGAGGAGCGCATCGTCGGAGAGATAGAAGTGGGCGATCTGATTCCTGACGTGCCAGAATTCCATTAATCCTCGCTTCATCTCGTCGGTGATAGCGCCGTGTCGGAGCAGTTGCTCCACCAGACTTCGGAAGCTTCCTGACTCGTATTGATTGCGCAATCCAAGTGCGCCGTGAAGCACCAATACCTCCTTTTCAATTTCTATTGCCAGCCTCATGAGCGCAGCTTGTTTATCTCTTCCAGAGAGATCAAGAATGTGCGCTTCTACGGAGGTGTTTAGTAGTCTCTTGTAGTGAACTTCCCCGAGCGCGGTGACGCTCGCGTCGGGAGCGGGCAATTGCGATGGACTTGGGGTCGCCTCTAATTGTTCTACCGACACAGCCAGGGCGATCGCTTGCTCGCGCAAGTGAATCTCGGTCTCGCCGACATTGATCGCCTTCACGAACGGCAACAATATCTTGAGCTGTGGTGCCAACAACAAACAGAGGGCCACACCGAGGAGGAAGATTGAGGGCCAGTCCAAAATAAACCGCGATGGAGAAATACAGTGGGCGAGGACGAGGACCAGCAAAATAAACGAGGCAAACCACCGTTTATGTTCAAGGGCCAGCTGCATTGCGGTCTCCTTGCGTGCCAACGCCGCCGACGCGAATGCCGACCGGAGCCCACAAATGAAGAGCTCTCGATCGTTTGCCCCAAAGTTGTCTGGGTAGTCGAGTCGACGATCCTTGATAGCTTTTTGCGATGGGTTACCGGAGCGGATGATACCACTGCGGTAGTTAACGGTGAAGCGTATAGGTATTGAGTTTGCTGCTAGTGTCGCACCCACGGCGCTCGGGATTCGCTTTGCACTTTTCCCAACGCTCACGCGCTGGGCTAACTTCTGACGCGCCTACGGCGCTTGGTTCGATGCAAGGGCTAGAGCCGAACTTTTCGGCTGGGCGACGGGTTGAATGGCGATAGTGCTTTCATATGTAAACCGCAGAATCAGAGTGGTGGTTGCCGAGGTTGGGGCGGGCGAGGCGAGCCTCGCCCGCGAAAAAGCGGCGGCGAGCCGCCGCACTCCCAGAAAAGGCGTGCGTTGCTGCGATCGTGGCAAGTTGGGGCGCAGAAAGCAGCGCCCGTACGAACCCGCTTTGTGCAGCGTGGTGCGGCGACGAAGGCAGAAGCAACGGACTTGAGCAAAAGTAACGGAGTGAAGCAAAAGCAACGGACGGAGGCAAGAGTCCCACCCTTCCTTGGATGCGGGAAGGATAGGGCACCCCGACATGGAACTGCGAAGATGAAGGTTATTGCTGCAGGAATCCGAACATCAACCAGGACTGATTGGCTTCCCAATGCGGATATAGCTCGGTCATCTGATCGAAGAGCTGCTGGTCGGACTTCGCGGTTTTCTGCAGCCGATCGAAGTCCTGGAGGTTACGCTTGGTGTCTTGGATCGTGGAGGGAGAGTCGGGCGCGCCAGGCTTTTTGTGACCGGCGACAACCATGGCCGGGTTGAGGGCCGCTAAGCGGTCGAGGGCTGCGATCCAATTCTTGCGGCTCTCGGGGGTGGTGTCGCCGACGTACATGCGGCATTGGTTGTACACAACGTCGCCAGCGACGATCAGGCCGATGGATGGAACGTGCAGAGACGTGGTATCGGCACTATCGGTGTGACCCAGTTCGATGATGCGAAATTCTTGGCCTTCGAGAGTGAACGTCTCGCGTTCATAGGGCTCCGGCGCAACCGAGTTTGTGGGAATTTGCCCAGGAAAGAGCCGGCGGGCCAACCGCTGTACTGCGGGAGAGAGATAGATCTGCATGCCGTTCAGCGTCTTGGGCGTTGCGATCGCCCGAGCGCCCGGGAAACGGTCGAGCAGAATGCCCAGACCGTAGAAGTGGTCGAAATGGGCGTGCGTTATGTAGATGGTTTCCAGGTTGCGGTTGTGCAGCGCAACCCAATCCGCGAGAGCTTCGGCTTCAGCCACCGTCGTCATTGCGTCTACCAGCACCGCGTCGTGCTCGCCGAAGATTAAAGTCGAGGTGATGGGGTCAAAGCCGAGCGCTTCGCCGAAGGGCCTGGGCCGCTCGCCGACCATCGCTTTTCCCGGGGCGGTAAAAACGTTCACGCCAAGCGGCCGTCCATTTCGCAGTCCTTTCGATGTCAGAGCGAGTGAGCGTTCGGGGCGAGGTTAGCAGATGGGCGACGACGAATCCATTGGACGAACGTATTGAGGATGCCTGCGGCCTGGTAAAACGGGGCGTGAAGATCCTACTGCCGATTACATGATACTCGTTTACCGCGGACGCTCTAAAGAACTCCCGCCAGAAACTTGACCATGCGCCTTCCGAGATGATCCTTCTGCAACTCAATTCTTCGCTGAATGGTGGCGTTTAGGCTTGGCGGGGATTGCAGCTTTTCCCACTCCAGCTTCAGTTTGGACGCCTCGTCCGCCGCATCCGCCAAATAAGCGCCGGGATTATCGGCGACACGCTGGCAAAGAACCGCCAGTTCAGCCGGATCGGTTCTATCGAGTTCTAGTATTGAAGTCATAACGATATTTTACCATGTAATGTCCGTGGATCGCGGCAGCGAACTCTGCGAGCGCGCCAACTTACAACATTAAGAGAAGGAGCCGGGCTGACTCCGCTGCATTCCGCTCGCGCCGTGGGCTGCTAAGTGCTACGCGCGGGCTACGAAGATGCCGGCGAAGGATTGGTAGTGTTTGGCGAAGAGGATGAACCAGCAGATGGTGGCGATTACGCCTCCGCCGATGCCGATGGGGAACATCAGGATGTGGAAGAGGAGGATGTTGACGATTACCGGGCCGATCAGGGTCAGGGCCAGAGGGATGTAGCGATTGATGAGGAAGAGGATCCCGCAGACTAACTGGACCGCGAAAATCGGGATGGTGTAGTGAGAGGCGGCTAGCACCGTGACGTATTGCACGGCTAGCGCGGGCATGTTGCCGTTGGGGAGAAAGCGCAGGAAGCCGTTAAGGCCGAAGACGATGAAGGCGACGGCGAGAAGGTAACGCGAGATGGTGGCGGCAATTTTCAATGTGAGCTCCTTTGAGAAGTGGCGTGGCGGCGCGTCAAAGAGACCATAGGATGTTTGGTTTGGTCAATAGTTGCAGGGCGCGTGCATTGACGGAAAAGCCCCACACTTCCCGAAAGGCGGGAAGGATGGGTACCCCGACTTCATTTTTTCGATTGGTTGATTGTCTTGGGACGGCTAGGCACGCGGCTGGGGTTTCAGCTGGCTTGTTGTAACTTTTGCTGGACGGCTGCTATGGCTGGTAGCGGGCGCCAGAGGACTGTCATTTCTTGAATCAGGCCGTCTTTGTTGAGTCGCCAGAAGTCCATGGCATCGAGCTTGAGCGAGCCTACCGTGATTTTGAAGAATTCCGAGACATGTTCGGGGCCCTGCAGCGTTTCGCGAAAATCGAATTCATCTACCACGGCGAGAAGGGCGGTGACGACCGGCCTGATCGCCGCCTTGCCTTTGACAGGCTCGGCTACGAGAGGAGTGTTGAGGGTGATGTCGTGGTCATGTGAGTGAGCATGGCCTCGAGATCTTTGCGTGCCATTGCAGCGGTGAAAGCATTGACCTGCGTAAGATTCATGCGTCGCTCGTATTGGGTGCAGCAAATTGGCCGCGGGCCGGGGGGCGACCACAGCATTGATTCTCTGCTGGGGCGAGACCTCCTGTAAAGTGTGGGGAAGTAGCTGGGGTCGGCACGCGGCCGCGTACCAAGTAGCCAGAATTAGCTGGGAATCGAGATGACGTGTCCCGGTTTTATTGTTTCCATTTGTGCGAGGCAATTCGGCAGCAAGGGCAGCAGATCCCCGAGACGATTGGATTTTGCGCGTAAAATGATAATCGCGAGTCTGCGGTGTTGCAGATTTTGTTCGTATTCCACGCCCTTATCCATCGTCAAAAAAATCTCGTAGCCAAGTTCCTCCGCCAGCGAGAGCAGTTCGCCATTGCGCTTGCCCGCGAGTCCTGTGTCAGGAACGGTGTGGCAGTCATGCGTGGCAAGGTTATTTTTGATTTTTCGCGGAAGACACTCGTCAATCAGAAGTTTCATCCAAGTTCGTCAACCAGGAGAGCTTTGGCCAGCTCCAGGGCAGCGATTGCCGCGGACCGGGTCACGGTGGGGAAGTCGTCGAGAAACTCGTCGAGGGTTTGGCCACCTTCGAGGTAGTCGAGCAGCGCCTGGAAGGGAACACGCGTGCCGCGAAAGACGGCGGTGCCGCCGAGGACCTCGGGGTCTTTGACGATGATGTCGCTAATCGCAGGCATGGCAGCGTTCCTTCGGCGATGCAGAATGGCTTCAGTTTACCTCATCTGGCGGCCTTGCGCTGGCGTAGGCGTGTGATGCGTCGAAATCGCGCAAAAGCCCCACCCTTCAGAGCCGGAAGGGTGGGGCACCCGTCGGTGCTTTGGTGCGATCACAGAGAAGAGAGATCCCTCGCTGCGCTCCCTTCCTGCGTCAGGGCAAGCGGGAAGACCGCCATGCGCGTTTGCGACAATCGAGTCGAGCGTCGAGCTCGGCGTTGTGGTTTGCGGCGGCGTTCGGTTACATGCCGGGTTCGTCGGCTGAGGGGCCGTAGATTGCCGGAACTGGGATGTTGTTCAGGCGGAGGTAGACGCCTAGTTGAGCGCGGTGGTGGATGGCGTGGTTCATCACCCAGGTGCGCAGGCAGGCGATGCGCGGCATGGCGATGATGGTCTGGCCGTTACTTAGCAGGGACCAGGTTTTGTGCAGGTGCGCGTCGTTGGTTTTGGTCAGGGCCTGGCGGGTTGCGGCTACGTTTTTATCGAATTTTTCCAGCAGCGCTTTCGTCGTGGTGGGAGGTGGCGGCGGCGCAATCGGCACGCCGTTTGGCGCCATGTCCAGCGCATCCTGGTTGATGGTGTAGGACGCCCATTCGGGGATGTCCGCCACGTGGTTGGCGAGCCAGCCCATCGTGCCCGACTTGTCATGCGGCTTCCAGGAAAATTTGTCCGCGGGAACGCGCTCCAGGGTCTTGCGGGTATTGGCCATTTCCATATCGAATTCGGGGAGAAGTGCTTCGTTCAGAGCCATCGGTGCCTCCAGAAGGGGTGAAGTTGGTGAAGCTTTGAGGCGGGAAGCTTAGGCGAACAAAAGGCGAAAGTCAAGAGGCGCTCTTTGGCGGTAGTGGAAGAGATTGCGGTTACGCGCCAGTGACTAACAGCTGGCCGCTTTGGGAGTGAAGAAGCTGTTGCGGGGCTGGTCCCGTGGCGGGAATTATTGCACGACCACGGTAATCTGAAACGATCGTAACGCGCCACCGGCATTCGCCGTCACGGTGAATGTGTAGGATCCTGGAGGCGTGCCGGGATTTCCCCTGCCCCCACCCGGTCCCGTTCCGCCACCGCCGCCACTGCCATCACCGCAACCCGAACTTGCCAGAAGCAGAGCCCCAGCAAGAAGCGGTGCCGCCACTCGGGCACATCGCGCCGGTAGCCGGGCCCGCGTTGTGCCTGCGAGGGTGGCTGCGGTCGCAGCGAAGAGCACGAGGAACGCCAGCGAGAGCAGTAGTAGCAGCGTATTTTGCGGATGCTGAGACGGGATGACGGCCGCTCCGGTGGCTGCCGTGCTCGTGACGGTGACTTGAAACGCTGCTGGCGTGTTTGGGCCGCTCAAATTTATGGAAGCCGGTTGAACAGTGCAGGTTCCCAGCGATATCGTTCCGGTGCAGCCGATGCCAACACCAGCGCCGTAGTTGTTCGGCGCCACTTGCAAGGAAAAGACTGCGGGAGTGCCAGCCGGCACAGTGATCGTCGTTGCGGCGCCAGCTGCCGGTTGGATCGTTAGATCGCCCACCGATGCCGAAAGAGAAACAGTCTGCGGCGAGCCAGTGACGTTGTCGGCGACGGACAGAGAGCCGGTCGGCGAGCCCACGCTCTTCGCGTTCAACGCAACCGTGATGATGCAAGTTGCGTTGGCTGCCAAGGTTGGGCCACACGTGTTCGACTCGGTAAAGGCGTTCGCGCCGGACGGAATCGTGATTCCGGTAATATCCAGCGTCGCCGCGCCGGTATTGGTGAGGAGCACAGTTTGCATCTGGGTTGAACCGACCAGAACGCTTTGGAAACTCACACTCGTTGAGCTGAACGAAACCGCTGGCATGGGTGGAGGCGGCACGACGACCTGGATGGTCTGCGGGGAGGTGAGTATGGTTTGGCCGTCGGTACTAACGATGTTGAACGTGTAGGTTCCGCCGGGAGTGCTGGAGCTGACGGGAATTTGGAAGAGAAGATTTTGAAAACCGCCGCCCGCGAGTGTGAAGGTATCCAAGCCGAACTGGAACTCACAGGTCATTCCCGCCGGCAATCCCTGGCAAGAAGTTTGGAAAGTGCCGGAAGCGTCGCCGTTGGATTGAACGCCGGCGCTCCATATTTCGGAAATTCCTCCCGGCTGGACAGTATTCAGGGGCGGGGGGGCGATCACCTGCGTAAACGAATCGATCGCACGGCCGGGAAAATCGTATGCGATCTGCGATTCCCCGGCGGCGTTTGCAGTGATAGAAAACCAGCGATTTTGCGTAATGCCGGATGCAAGGGTGAAGGGGACTTCAACGGAAAGCTGTCCCGCGGGAATGGTAGCGGAGGGGGGAATTTGAACTGCCGGGTCGCTGGCCGAGAGTGACACAACGGTATTGGAAGCGGAGGGCAAATCGAGGGCAATGACTTGCGAATCGGAGCTGCGGAAAACCGGCGTCTCCAAGGGTTGAATTTGAAACGCAGGCGCATTCGTGGCAGGCAGCACCTGGTAGGACGCGGTGTAATTGGGCGTTTGCAAGAATGCGGAGCGGCCGTCTCCCAAAAGATTTGGCGCGGTGAGGTCTGGGATTTCCTGTATCCCAATCCCGAATACATCAAAGGTGGGCGTAAAGGTGCCATCTCCGTTGCCCATGAGAAATTGGACGTAAGCAGGGCCGCCATTCAAGGAATCGAATTGAAAGACGGCAACGTCGGCATTGCCATCGCCATTGAAATCACCGAAGTAAGTAGCGAAGCCACCGGCGAGGGTCACGTTGTTTCCGGAAAACACATCAAAATTGCCGCTATAGGGCGCGTAGGTGGTGGGGGCGCTAAAACTCCCGTTGGCCTGGCCGAGATAAACGTTCACCTGCGGCGGTGCTGTGCCGGGATTGTCCTCAGCAATCAGCGTGCTAGCACTCTCGATGTCAATCACATCGAGGCGGCCGTCGTGATTCAAATCCACCATCGTCATCGCGCTTAAATTTTGCAGAACATCCCGGGACGGCTGAAACGTGCCGTCGCCATTTCCCAAGAATTGGATCAGATCTCGTCCTCCGGGAGCGCCGGATCCGAAGATGTTGTCGTAAAGCCAGACGTAGATGTCCTGTTTTCCATCTCCGTTTGCATCGCCCACGAACACAGCCTCAGGCCAGGGGGACATGTTTCCGAGCACGGGCCCAAAATTAACCTGGTAGGATTGCGTGAACGTGCCGTCTCCGTGTCCCAGATACACGGTCAACTGACTGGAGGCTCCCGCCGGCCCGGTCCCCGTGGCGACGGCAAAGTCGAGCTTTCCATCGTTATTGAAATCGCCCACGCAAACTGCGCCAAGGCCGAACGTGCCTTGCGTGGTAAAGGGGATTTCCACCGGTGTTCCGAATTCTCCCTTGCCCATATTCTGCGCGTAGAGCAGTGCCGGTGAGCTTGTAGCCCCATCATTAAAGACCAGTGCGAGAAAATCCAATTGGCCGGTCTTACGAAAATCGGCAAACACGAAATCGGAGATGCTCGGGGGCGGATTGCTGCTGATCACCGGAGAGAGAATGGGCGCGGAGAACTGGCCGCTGCCCTGGTTCAGCATCACCGCAATGTTCAACGGGCTGCCAAAACCTGCACCATATTCGACCAATCCGAGATCGGGCTTGCCATCGCCGTTGATGTCCGCAACTACAAAGCCTGAGTCCGGGGCGTTGGTTGGCGAGGTGGGAGTACCTTCTTCAAAGCCATCGTAGCCGCCGGTGGGCGGGCCGAAGGCTCCCGAGCCGTTATTGACGTACACGGTGGTTGTGTTCGCATTCTGATTGGCCGTGATGACATCCGGGTGGCCATTTCCGTGCAGATCAGCGACGGCGAGGGCGTACATGCCAGGGTCGCCGCGATAAACCTGCGTTGAGCCGAAATGGCCTGTTCCGTTGTTGAATGTAACGGTTACTGTATCACCGGTTTCGGTGCCATAGCCTCCGCCCGGTCCGCCCGGGATGCCGCCTACGATGATATCCGGATATCCGTCGCCATTGAGGTCCGCAACCGCCAACCCGAAACCGATATCCCCTACTCCGTAGACTTGGATGTTAGTCGTATTATTAAAATCGCCCTTGCAATCGCCGGGGAAAATGTGAATCAGAGCGATCGTATCTACGTCCACGACGTCGGGGCAGCCGTCGCCATTCACGTCGGCCAGGACGGCATTCACCACGTCACGGAATGGACCACCCGATTCATCCACGAGTTCGCCGGCAGTGAAGGTGCCATTGCCCTGGCCCAGAAAGATTTGCACGGTCGTGCCCTCGGCATTGGCTCCAGTAACTAGAACATCGGGAATGCCGTCGCCATTGACATCGGCTACCGAAAATTCATCCGCGTCTACATATTCGTTGGGTGTCGGATTGGGCGCGAAGATCGGCGAGCCGAATCGTCCCGAGCCGTTATTCAAAAGCGCCGCGAAGTACGCGAGTTCGGTGGAAGTCGAAGATATTCCGACCAACAAATCGGGATGGTGGTCGCCGTTCAGGTCCGCGATAGCCACCGCGAGCGGAGGGACAGGGAGCGAGATCTCGACTTCCTGCTGAAACGTTCCGTCGCCATTTCCGAACAGCACTCCGATGGTTTGGCTATCTGATTCTGCGACTACCAAGTCAAGTTTTCCGTCGCCATTTAAATCTCCCGCCGCCAACCCGACCGGTGCTTGTCCGTGAAGCTGGATGATAACGGGCAGTCGTGCGGTTCCGTCACCATTACCGAGATATAGATCGAGCGAGTTGTCGCCCGCGTTCGCCACCACCCAGTCCAGCTTGCCGTCGCCATTGAAGTCGCCCGTGACAACGCCAGAAGGAAGTGCACCAGCGGGAAGGGAAGTGCGCAGCAGGACTCCTGGCAGAGCACTGGGAGTCGGGCTCGCGGCAAATGGAATGCTCTGCATGCCGTGCGAGTTCGTGGCAGGCTGAAGCGCAGCTCGCAATGCCAGGCTGGCCCCGGGGAGCCGTTTCGATTGTTGTTCGAGGCTACGGAAATAACGTACGGCTTCAGGGCCGTCTTTCCCTGCGATACGCCAGCCTGGAAAACGTCCGGCCCGTGCGATGTTAGGTTTCGCTTGGTGCGGGCTCACTTGACGGCTTGGCTGAGACAAGGCCGGCGACGGTTGAAGGCTTTTTTGCGTACGATACGATTGCTGCGCGCGCGCCGAGGGGATGAAAGCCAACGACGCGAGGAGCGCACCGGCACAAATGGCCTGCGCGTAGCGGCTGGAGCCACACACCTTCTCTTGAGCCATTTCTGTTGTTCCCAGAATTAGCTAGTGTGAAAAGAGGACGAGGCGCGATTCTACAAGCGTCGCTATATTTCAGTCAAGTATCTGTACCTGTACCCCGCACGAGCTGGGTCGGCGAGGTGGTGCATGAGCCGGACCGTCGACTTGTGTGAGCCCAGCCGTCCGCGTGTAGCGTCAGACGCGAAGAATGGGGGCTCCGAACGGGGCACCGGTGACTCCGCCATCCACCATCAGCTCGATGGCGTTGATGTAGGGGGAATCGTCCGACGCAAGAAAGAGCACGGCTTTGGCGACGTCTTCCGCGTCGCCCGGCCCCGTTCCGAATCCCGAACTATCGGAGCGCCGGTCTCGTGATCTGGAGGCCAACCAAGTTCGTGGAGGGTCGGCTACTCGGAACTTATCGTCGGACGAGCGGATAAGTCCCGTTACCGGAAACTTGAAAATAGAAGCTGTGAAGAAACCCTCCGAATTTCCATCTTGCAAAAAAAGAAGTCTGCCGTAAGCTCGCGGCATGAGCCAAGAAAATCCGATCGGCAAGCAGCCTCTGATTCGCCACGTAAACCGACAGCAGATGAGTTGGCGGGCCGTGGATGTCGAACATCTCATCAGCGAAGACCATCCGGCGAGAGCCATTTGGACATTGGTAGGGCGCCTGAACCTGAGCGCCTTTTATCAAGCCATCGAGAACAGCACCGAGGAAGGGGGGCGGCCGGCGATTGATCCGCAACTGCTGATCAGTATGTGGGTGTATGCCTATAGCCAGGGGATTGGTTCGGCACGAGAAGTGGCCCGGCGCTGTGAGTACGATCCGGCGTTCCAGTGGCTGACGGGATTGCAGGAAGTGAACTACCACACGCTGGCGGATTTCCGTGTCGAGAAGCAGCAGGAACTCGATGAACTATTCACGCAGGTGCTGGCGGCGCTCAGCAAAGAAGGGCTGATCACGCTGGAGCAAGTGATGCAAGACGGCACGAAGATTAAGGCCCTGGCGAGCAGTAGAAGTTATCTCCAGGAGGAGACGATTCGCGAGCATCTGGAGAAAGCGCGACGGCGCGTGGCGGAGATGGGTGATCCCGCGAACGAGGAGAGCAGTTCGAAAGTAAAGCAAGCGCGGGTGCGCGCGCGACGCGAGCAGCAAGAGCGACTGACGAGTGCGCTGGAAGAGTTGCAGAAGTGGCAGGCACGCAAGAGCGGAGAAAAAGCCAAGAAGGAAACGCGCGTGAGCACCAGCGATCCGCACGCCAGGACCATGCATCAGCCCGATGGAGGATTAGCGCTCAGTTACAATGCGCAGATTTCTACCGACGCGGCGCAGGGACTGATTGTGGGAGTAGCGGTAACCCAGGAGCCCAACGACAGCGGGCAGCTATTGCCAGCAGTCGATCGCCTGGAACAGCGGCTGGAGAAAAAGCCGCAACAGATGGTGGCCGATAGCGGCTACAGCACGCGAGAGAATATCGAGAAGATGGCCGCCCGAGAGATCGATTTTCTGGGGACCATGCGGTATCAAAATGTGCCGCGCGGAGCCAACCTGCCGAACCAGTTACCACCGAGCGCATTTCTCTATCAGCCGGAGAAGAACCGCTGTGTTTGCCCAGAGGGAAAGATCTTGCATTCGGCGGGACGACGCAAGAGTGGGCCAGGAATGATTTATCACCTCTACGAAGCCCGGCGGGAGGATTGTCAAGCCTGTGCTCGCAAACCCGAGTGTTGCCCAGATAACCAAAAGCACGGTCGCTCGGTGGCACAGCCGGAAGAAAGCTCGGTGGTAATGGCCTTTCGCACGAAGATGGCTAGCGAAGAAGCCTGCAAACAATATCGTCGTCGGGGAAGAATCGTGGAGTTTTGTCACGCCTGGATCAAGAGCAAGCTGGGCTTGCGGCAGTTCCATGTGCGGGGCCTGAAGAAGGTGCAGATGGAAATGCTGTGGGCTTGCCTTACCTACAACCTGCAGCACTGGATCCGCTTGAAAAAGCTCAACACCACACCAGCCGTCAACTGAGAGAGAAAGAGAACAGCGAGAAGAACCGCGACGGTCTCAATAGCAAGTCAACATTTCAGAAAGCTCAGACCCAATTCGCAATCTCTCTCTACATCGAAGTTTCTTCACAGCTTCAAATACCAGATGCACGGTTAGGGCGTTATCTCTAACGACGCCGACCGTTTCAAGAGATTTTATTCGTATTTTTTCTGCGCACGAACACACTTTTCCCAGGGCACGCGATTCGCGTCTCCATGGCTGCCTTGTTTCACTGGTGTCACCCTAACTCGCTCGGGCCGTTCCTGCTTCATCGATTCGGCGTTGCCCACCAAACATCTCTGCGGTCACGATCGACCATGATGAGTTATGCGAACTCCCTGTAGGGAGGCGGGTCGCCTAATCAATCAGACGGTGACTCTTCGCACCATAACGCCCTCTAGGCATTCCCGCACAGGCAGCACCGCTTCTCTGTTGCATCTGTCCACGACGACAGAACTCTTGGTAATCAATCTGGTCCCGCAACATGATCCACAACCGAATCCCGAGTTTTCGTGCCGCGGCGACTCGCGCTTTCCCCAGACCCTTCTGCACTAATTTGCGCCGATAGAACCGCCGCAACTCCGGATCCCGGCGCACGGCATGTGCCGCCGCCTCACACCAGAGAAAGCGCAACAGCAGATTGCCTTGCTTGCTCAAACCTCCTAACCGCTGTCGCCCGCCGCTGGAGTTTTCCCTGGGAATGATCCCGATGTAACTCGCCAGTGCCTTGCCGTCGCGAAACCGTTTCGGATCGCCCAGAAAGACATCGGTCGCCAGGGCCGTGATCGGTCCCACACCGGGATGAGTCATCAACAGCCCGGCGGTGGGTCGTTGGCCTGCTTGCTCCAGGACTTGCTGATTCAGTTGTTCGATCTCCGCTTCGAACCTGGCGTACATCGCTTGCAACTCACTGCGCCGATGAGCAGTATGTGTTGCCAGCGGTAACGACGCGATGGCCTGTTGTCCGCTTTCGCTCCACAGCGAACTCCCTCGCCTTAAACCATTCGCTAGTGCGATCGCCTGCAGCGCGTTCTGTATCCGCGTCCGCAGGCGTACCCATTGGTGACGGTGTAAGAGCAACCCTCGCAGATCCAGCAGTTCCTTCGAAGGCTTCCAGATCGCTGGAAAACGGTTTTCTACCAGCAGCTTTAGAAGTAACTCGGCATCGCGCTGGTCATGTTTCTGTCGGCGCGGTTCGGCCGCTCGAATCGTCGCTGGATGCCCGACCTGACAGTCGATTCCCAGCTCCTCCATCAGGTGCACAAACCACTTCATCGACCCGGTCGCTTCGATGCCTACACGCACCGGACCGGGAAGCGTGGAATAAAACTCCCGCACGCTGTTGCCTTCGTGCCTGAGAGTCCGATTCACTGCTTCCCCTGTTTCGGTGTCCAACATCGCCAACGTCTGTTGGCGAGCGTGCAAATCACATCCTATAATCTGCATCTCGGCCTCCTTCGGTCCGAGCACTGTTGGGGTGAACACCGAACAGTTTACTCGGGCCGTAGCGAGGCCGACGTCGTTATGACATCAGTCAGGACCTACCCAAGCATCGACTGATTGCATCGCGGGGGTGCCGAGTGTAGAGAATCAGTCGGACAGGTTCGGGCAGCCTTGAAATGTGTTGAACCGAAAATCGACCGTCCCTCTTTTCACATTGCGATGGAGTTCGATGTCCGATGGAGATATGTCAGGAGGCAACGCGGCCGCGTTTTGTTTGAGAAAATCCTCCACGACTTGCCAGTTGTATACGTCGCCCGGTTTCAGTTTTGACCTCAAAAGAGTTTCCATTTTCTGGTCGAGGCCATGCACCTCAACGCTGGCCACTCGATATTGCTTCTGCTGGTCCAGTTCCATTAAGAGCGAGACGCGAGGGCGACTATCATCGATGTCCGTCATAGGCGTTGCCACAAAATCAATATATCCGTGGGAACCATACAGGTCCCTTAGCGCATCGAGACCCTCCCAGATTTTCGCGGCAGAAAATATGTCCCCCTCACCCATGGGAATTGATCTTCGCAATTCTTCTGGTCCGAAAGCTAAGGGTTCAGCCGGGTCGGAACTGCGAAACTGAACGTCTCCTAACCGAAATTGCCGGCCTTCGTTAATGTGAGCGATTATCCGAACGTGCTTGCCCGTGGAATCGTTTCTTATGAACTCCTCTTTTGCAGTCGCTTCCACCTTGAAATAACCTTGGTCCTGCCACACGCCCATGAGCCCCACAGCCTGTATTTCTCCCAACCAAGCGGACTCCGAACCGGAATTATCGTTGAAAAGACGTCGCTTCAAATCCGACACCACTTTCTGGCGAAGGGCCTCTGAAAGGTGTATTGGGCCGTCAAATTTAACGTCGTCAACGATAATTCTTTGCCGCGGCTCTTTCATTCCCGTTCTTGCTGCCACCTCTTCATCCATCGCCTTAATCTCTTGTTGGTAGGTGGGATACGGCAGACACCTTTCAAGCCTCGGGGGCAGTTGAGCATGGACTGGAGGGGAACAAACCAGTGCGCAGACGACGCCAGCTAGTGCGAAACGCCACATTGTCGCAGGGCGCATAATTCGAACTATAAGTTACCGTATCACCGGATGCAACAGATGTATCGCACAGCACTGATAAGAATTATTTGCAGGGGCATCCCGCCAAGACACGCGCCGGGTTCGTATGTACTTCCGCGAGCCGGCGTGCGAGGCAGAAAATTTCCTTCCTGTAGCCCATGCTACGCGTAGGAAATGCGGTCGAAACGAGTAGTCTCTTGTGTCCTTCGTGCTCTTTATGCGGATTTTCCTTTGCGAGCGACGGGTTCACTTTTGGCTTTCAGCGATTTCACGAGATCGGCGGACGACGCTCCTTCGAGCGACAAACCATAGCCGACTTCCCGCACGATGCGCTCCTTCAACGGTTGAATGAAATGGATGCGCGTGTTGCGGCGCGTCACTTCCGGAGCTTTCAGGTACAACTCGGCGAGTTCTCGCGCGCGCCTGAGCGCCTTGCCGGTGGGCACAACTTCGGCAACTACTCCCCATTCGTGCGCAGTACGTGCCGGGAGCGGTTGTGGATTCAGCAGGAAGGCCTCTGCTCGGCCTGCGCCAGCGCGATAACTCCAAGTAGTAAAGATTCCGTCACCGGGCGCAACGCCCGCGGAGAAGTGCGCCACGTCCTGGAAGGTCGCGCCATCTCCCGCCACAATTACACTGGCCAGCAGCGCGTAGTCTGAATGGACGTGCGCGCGTCCCTCGATCGCCGCGATCACCGGCACGCGTATATTGGCTATGTTTTCCAAAACCTGAACGCCTTCGTCGTGAACCTGGCTCCAAATGCCGGGATCCGAGGCGTCGCCGAAAGACGGCCAATCCACATTCGTAATGAAGTCCCCGCCCGCGCCCGTCAGGATTACGATCTTGTTCGCGCGATCTTGCGAAATGCGGTAGAAGGCCTCGACGAATTCCGTGTGAGATTGCGCGGTCATGATGAACGGTCCGCCGTTGGTATGGAATTCAGCAACCAGCACGCCTTGGTCATCGCGTGTCAGTTTTAGGTTGTGATATGTAGATAGGTAATTATTTTGAAGCGGCATCGCATTCTCCTCTCTGTGTTGCTCTGACTGGGTTTGCCCGAATCTGTTATTGCGAAGTCAGCACATTGCACTCAGGTGGCTACAATGAGACCGCCTGCGGCGCGAATGCCCTGGCTGGTGATCCAGGCTACTCACGATTCTACTGCGAAAACGTGGTCCGGGCGCTAGTGGCAGGTGAGTTGGGTTAAGGGAAATTTGAAATCCACATGTACGATAACGGCGGTGGTCTCAATGGGTTGATGCAGCACTAAGCTCGAACCCACCTCGCATTGAAAAGAAAAGCCAAAATCGCTCGCTAGGGCCAGATCAGCCGGAACGGTGCCCTGGCTACGTTTTGACCGAGTACAGCCAAACAGATGGTTCTCCCGGCGGAAGCATTGTCGTATCAATGCACTGGATGGTGTTGCATCGACCGGTTGCGCCCGCAGCGTTTGCCAGAACCTAGTGTGCGAATTGAAGGCCCCCAGCGAATATCGCTTGTCACTGAATCAGATCACCGGACCTGTTAATACTGACAATTCCTGATACGCCAAACCCTTGCTATGAATGCACGACTGCCGTGGAAGTGGGCGAGTCAGCTCAGGCGGGTCAAGAGTAACCGCTCACGCGGCGCGCGCGAACCACTTTACGCAACGGGCTTGGTTTCGACAGGCTGGCGTGCCCCGTGAATCCGAGACCCCGGGCCTGCTCCTGAGTCAGATGGGCTGGGATCCCCATGCCCGCGCTCATCGCAGCAGCGGCTGGAAGGCTACAGACCCCAGCTTCCAGCCGCTGTCGAACGACGGTTTATCACTCGCCTAACGTGCCGAATTCCTGGGAGCAAAATTATGACACGAAGAACATCACTCGCGTGCCTGCTGGCGACAGTATGCCTTGTTGTGCCGGAGGTCGGGCTGTCCCAGAACGCGAACCAGAGCCGCACTCTCATCATCAACGGCCAGTCCACACAAGTATCCGTGATTCAAATGAATGGCCGCTCCTACGTGGACCTGGAAGCGCTGGCGAGCGTAGTAAATGGTTCGCTCAGCTCTGCTGGAAACCAAATCGCATTTAGCCTGCCTCTGGGCGCCGCAGCCCAAGCACCCGCAGCTACATCCGCGCCGCAGGCGGCGCCTGCTGCCCCAGCATCGAATCCAGGATTTTCAAAAGGATTCTTGAACGCCGGCATAGAGGCAGCGGCGACCCTTCGCGAATGGCACACAGCGCTAGCGAGCGCTATACAAAATGGATACCCGGTGACGGCCGGTGTGGTTGCGCCGTATCGCGCGCAAGCGACTACCAATCTCCGCTTGGTCTCGACCGCGCTGTCAACCGACTCCGATCGCAATGCCTATCAGCTGTTGAGCAACGAATTTCAGAACATGGTGAAATTGACCGACAAGTATGTCGCCGCGCGCGCCAACATGAATTACATCTCGCCGGACGCGCTCCAGAAAGACGATTTGAACCGGCGCTTCGTGGCTTGCGGTCACTCGCTGGGAGCAATGGCTGCGAGTGGCCAGTTTGTGGACGATGGTTCCTGTAACTGAGCCTTCTCCAAACGCGGGCCACCTGATTTACGCGGGCCTAATGGCTTGGTCAGGCTAGTCGAGTAAGTCGGGAGTTGGCATCACTCCGAACCAATCGCATGGCGGCAAGGCAGACCGAAGCAGGCCGTCATTACTGTCAATTTTGACACTGGCAGGTCCCTTCTCGATTCGCGTAGGTTGGCGCAGAGATTCTTGGCCTTGACGCCCCACGAGCATGCCACCGGAGCTTCCGCGATCTCGCCCAGCTTGCGATTGCTACTGGGCGCCGCTTGCGCCGTCATCGTCATGGGTGGCATGAGGGCGGCATCCCCCATCCTCGGACCGCTGCTGCTCGGGCTGCTGCTGGCCTACGCCGTCCTCCCATTTCCCAACTGGATCATGCGGCGCTTCAAAGTTTCGAAAAGCGTGGCGCTCGCATTGACGGCGGCCGCGGTGCTCGCGTTCGTGGTGTATATGCTCGTTGCTCTCGACTTCGCCAGCTTGCGGATTGCGGCGAAGCTGCCGACTTACCAGGAGCGTCTGGCCAGCCTCTACGAGCGAATCACCATCTTCATGAGTGCAAACGGCGTCGTGGCCCCGAGTCTGTCGGCTAAGGTCGTCTTCACTCCCGAGCACCTCAGCGAGGTTGCCCGCGTGGTTCTGCCGGGGGCGAGTGTGATTATTTCCAACGCGCTGCTCATTCCCCTCTTCGCGTTCCTGTTCATCGTCACGATGCTGGCAGACATCGGCGTCGAGCAAGGCGGGCTTGCCGAGAGGCTCGCGTTTTACGCATCCGACGCGCAAAGTTATGTGGCCGTAACGGCCAAGAGTGCCGGCATCAACGCGCTGCTCAACCTGGTGTTTCTGGTCGCGATGGGCGTGGACACTCCGGTGGTGTGGAGTTTTCTTTACTTCTTCCTCGATTTCATACCCACGCTGGGATTCGTAATTGCGCTGGTGCCGCCAACGATCGTCACGCTGCTTATGTATGGCTGGAAGCGGGCGCTGTTCGTGGCTGGCGGCCTGATCCTCACCAACCTGATCGTGGACAACGTAGTGACGCCGATCTTCATGAAGCACGCCGTGCGAGTTTCGTTCTTGGAAATTACGTTGTCGCTGGTGGCCTGGGCGTTCCTCCTTGGGCTTGCCGGCGCAATCCTGGCGATCCCTCTGACACTCTCATTGAAAAAGTTCGTCGAGAAGAGCGCGCGCGCAGAGCACGTCGCGATGGAGCTCACAGGATGACTTCCAAATACGAGGGCTCTGGCCAAGGCAAGATAACGACAAAACAAAAACGCCATAAAAAACTGGTAGGAATACCGATCTTTTGTGGAGTCAGATGAAAATACATCAAGGAGACCGATCCATGAAACATTTGCTAATGACAGGAATTTTGGTGCTGGGAATTTTTGCAGCATCGCCGTGGAGTACGCGAGCGCAGACGTCCGGCGGAACGCAAGATACATCCACCGCAGCCCCCAATTCGCAAGCGGGGTTGGACCAAGACATTTCGATGCTCCGACTGGATATCCGCTCGAAAAAGAAACAGCTGATCGCGGCCAATTTGACGCTCACCGATGCAGATGCGACAAGGTTTTGGCCGGTGTACGACCAATACACCGCGGATCTCGTTAAAATTAACAACGAGAAGTACGCGCTGATTAAAGAGTACGCGAATTCTTGGGGAACGATTACCAATGAGCAGGCCTTGGATTTAATCAAGAGGTCTTTGGCGGTGGATGAGCAGGTCGCCCAATTGCGCACACGCTACGTGCCCATTTTTCTGCGGGTGTTGACGGGACAGAAGACCGCGACTTTCTTCCAATTGGACCGGCGCATTCAGGCGATGATTGACCTGCAACTGATGTCGCAGTTTCCGCTGGTGCAGGCGCAGAAATAGAAGCGACCTCTTAGACGAAGAGTATTCCTAACATATCGGTGACGTCATGTGGCATAACATGCGTGAGGGTCCGTGCACCTAATCGTCGTTCAAACCGACCCCTGCGCACATGTCGCGCAGCCATTGATATGCCCTCTCCCGTGTAATCATCGCCGCGGCTGCGCCGGACTAACTCCTAGTAAGTTCTATAAAAGGCGAAGCCAAGAAAAAACACATGTCCTTCGGCTGGAATTTTTCTTGTTTCGCAGCCCACGTGATGGAGCAGGATCTGTTCTGACCGCCCGCACCATGTGCTCGGTTGCTGGACACCTTGGCCCAGCGATTGGGGTTTTCTCTACCAGCGGTTTTCATCGCTTCTGCGCAACGAAGCCTGTCCGTTCCGAAACCAGCAAAGCAGCACGTGGTCAAATGTGGCGACCATGGTTCTATCCGGGACTCGTGGCCCATAGCTTTTTCTGGTTGTCCGAGAGGGCCTAGGGTCGCGTGTGAGACTCGGTGCCCGAAGCACGCAGGGTCTAACTAATCAGCTGAGACTCGCTCTCGAACCAGCGTGTCCCGAGAACCTGACAGCCACCGCCAGAGAAATACCCAGGGATGGAGCGGGCTCGATCAGAGACACTCAAGCTGTTTGTGGTTTCAGATATTGGGCGTCGAAGCTCACTCCTTTCTTCCATACGATCAATACAATCGTGGCGATCTTCCTCGCCAAGGTCAGCCGTGCCATCTCCGGTCTCATCCCCTTGGCCACCAAGGCTGCATAGAATTCCTGGAACGGACCCGGTTTGACGGAAGCAATGGTCGCGGCACTTTTAAACAGGTTCTTCAGATCGTGATTGCAGTCTCGGTTGAGTCCGCGAACCGATATCTGCTTCCTGTGTCTTTGCAGCTGTCCTTGGACCTTACGATAATCGGCACTGCTGTGCATTTCGATGCCGAAGCCGCTGTATTTCCAGAGCGGTCGCTTGGTGCGGAAGCGGTGTGGTGTCTGGATCAGCGCGATCAACAGCGCCGCCCGGATCGGACCGATCGCAGGGATCTGGCGGAGCAGCTTCGTCGCCGGGTGCTTCTTACTTTCGGCGAGCAGCTCGCGCCGTACTTGGTGGCGCAACGGTCTTAAGGCATCGAGTTGTTGATAGTAAAACTCGGCCCGGCGAAGCACTCCCACCTCGCTGATCTTGGCAAGCCACTCGGCGCGATGACGTGGCGCATAGACTTGCTTGCCGGCACAGGGAATACCCCAGCTGCGATAGATGGCCTTCACCCGGCTCATGACGCGTGCCAGATCTTTGCTGATGGTCAGATAGCTGCGTGCCAGTTCCCGCAGTGTGCGGACCCCGGCTCCGCCGTGATAGACCGAGCTGAGTTTATTCATGTACAACCGGTCGGACAGCTCGCGGGCATCGATCCGGTCATTCTTGTTCCCCTGTCGGCTATTCTTCCGCGGATCGCAGACCACTAATTTCCATACGTGTGGCTTTAGCAGATCGTACAACCAGGTGGCCCAGGTTCCTTCTTCAAACGTGATCTGCAACTCTCCGCGAAGCCCATGGATAAAGTCCAGAATCACGCTCGCTTTGGTCTCGATCACGCATTCCATCGCGATCTTTCCGGCAGCATTCCTGACGGCAATGGAAATACTTTCCTTGTGCACATCCATGCCGATATATTTAGCACTGGTCATAAAGGGCGTTCCTCCTCTGGAGCGGTTGAGCTAGCACTCAAAACCTACTCCAAAAGGGGCGCCCTTTTATATTGCGTCGCGGAATCGGAAACTAGGCCCATCAAAATGGTAGTGGCGATTCGATCCAGCTGATGCTCCGCGGATCTGCCGTGCTAACTACTTGTCTGGCTACTGACGGGAAATGCTTGTCGCAGACAGACGTGTGAGCAGTCCTGACTTTGCCTCGGCGCAAGAGTCCATCAACCGTGCGCGCGCGCCCGCCCGCGCCCGCGACAGGCACGTGCGGAAGCGAATAATGAGAGGAGTAAATGAAAACCTACGAGCCAGCTTTCTGTGCGCTGGCCTGGTCGTCCTCATGGATTGCACCGCGCACTTTGGAAATCATTTCTTGCGGGATGTCGGTTAGATTATGCGCGGTCTTGGCGTGCTCCGCAGCTTGCGCGAGGATTGATTCTTCTGAATTACCGCGCGCCTCGAAAGGACAGCCCGGCATGAGATCGTTGCAACGAAGGACTTTTGCCATGATCAACCTCCTTGCGTGAATGGGAGAGGAAACTGGCGCCATGCTAGGAGTCTCCGCCAGACAAGTCAACTGGGATTCTTGTTTTCATTGGCAAAACGGAGTGCGTTCAAGCTTCATACGTCCCGCCCGTTGCCGGTTGACGAATTCGCGTGAAGCAACTATCTGGTGAGCACCGCCAGGCTAACTCCCGATTAGTTCTATAAAAGGGGAAGTCAAGAAAAAACACTTCCGCATCGGCCGGAATTTTTCTTGCTTCGCAGCCCACTTGATTGAGCAGGATCTGTTCTGACCGTTCTATAAAAGGGGAAGTCAAGAAAAAACACTTCCGCATCGGCCGGAATTTTTCTTGCTTCGCAGCCCACTTGATTGAGCAGGATCTGTTCTGACCGTCCGCACCATGTGCTCGGTTGCTGGACACCTTGGCCCAGCGATTGGGGTTTTCTCTACCAGCGGTTTTCATCGCTTCTGCGCAACGAAGCCTGTCCGTTCCGAAACCAGCAAAGCAGAATGCGGTCAATTGTGGCGACCATGGTTCTATCCGGGACTCGTGGCCCATAGCTTTTTCTGGTTGTCCGAGAGGGCCTAGGGTCGCGTGTGAGACTCGGTGCCCGAAGCACGCAGGGCCTAACTAATCGGCTGAGACTCGCTCTCGAACCAGAGTGTCTCGAGAACCCGACAGCCACCGCCAGAGAAATCCCCAGAGATGGAGCGGACTCGATCCGAGACACTCAAGCTGTTTGTGATTTCAGATATTGGGCGTCGAAGCTTACTCCTCTCTTCCAGACGATCAAGACAATGGTGGCGATCTTTCTCGCCAGGGTCAGGCGCGCCATCTCCGGCCTCATCCCTTTGGCCACCAAGGCTGCGTAGAATTCCTGGAACGGACCCGGTTTGACCGAAGCGATGGTCGCGGCACTCTTAAACAGGTTCTTCAGATCGTGATTGCAGTCTCGGTTGAGTCCGCGAACCGATATCTGCTTCCTGTGTCTTTGCAGCTGTCCTTGGACCTTACGATAATCGGCACTGCTGTGCATTTCGATGCCGAAGCCGCTGTATTTCCAGAGCGGTCGCTTGGTGCGGAAGCGGTGTGGTGTCTGGATCAGCGCGATCAACAGCGCCGCCCGGATCGGACCGATCGCAGGGATCTGGCGGAGCAGCTTCGTCGCCGGGTGCTTCTTACTTTCGGCGAGCAGCTCGCGCCGCACTTCGTGGCGCAACGGTCTCAAGGCATCGAGTTGTTGATAGTAAAACTCGGCCCGGCGAAGCACTCCCACCTCGCTGATCTTGGCAAGCCACTCGGCACGATGACGTGGCGCATAGACTTGTTTGCCGGCACAGGGAATACCCCAGCTGCGATAGATGGCCTTCACCCGGGACATGACTCGTGCGAGATCTTTGCTGATGGTCAGATAGCTGCGTGCCAATTCCCGAAGTGTGCGGACGCCGGCTCCGCCGTGATAGACCGAGCTGAGCTTATTCATGTACAACCGGTCGGACAGCTCGCGGGCATCGATCCGGTCATTCTTGTTCCCCTGTCGGCTATTCTTCCGCGGATCGCAGACCACTAATTTCCATACGTGTGGCTTTAGCAGATCGTACAACCAGGTGGCCCAGGTTCCTTCTTCAAACGTGATCTGCAACTCTCCGCGAAGCCCATGGATAAAGTCCAGAATCACGCTCGCTTTGGTCTCGATCACGCATTCCATCGCGATCTTTCCGGCAGCATTCCTGACGGCAATGGAAATACTTTCCTTGTGCACATCCATGCCGATATATTTAGCACTGGTCATAAAGGGCGTTCCTCCTCTGGAGCGGTTGAGCTAGCACTCAAAACCTACTCCAAAAGGGGCGCCCTTTTATATTGCGTCGGGTGAGCTCAACGGGTCGACGCAACACCAAGCTCGAACCCACCTCGCATTGAAAAGAAAAGCCAAAATCGCTCGCTAGGGCCAGACCAGCGGGAACGCTGCCTTGGCTACGTTTTGGCCGAGTGCATCCGAACAGACGGTTCTCCCGCGGAAGCATGGTCGAATCAATACACTGGATGCTGTTGCATTGACCGGTTGAGCCGGCACGCCTTACCGGACATGCTCGGTAAGCGTGTGATTAGGCACGGTCACGTGCGCTGAACGCCTTTTCGAACTTCGCCGCGCTATAATTTGCAATGGCAATCGCCTGACCTGGACTGCGGAGGCTCTAACTTGCGTCTTTTCTTGTCATCTTTGTTTCTCCTGGCCGCGGCTGCTGCGAGCGCGTTTGGCCAAAGTGCCGCTTCGGATTCGATCGCACTTCCCTTGTGGCAATCCTCCAGTGTTACGTCGCTCGAGATGCTGGCTCCCGCCAAAGATCCGTCGTCGGAGCAGTCCGGTACATCGCCAACCGCCGGCAATCCGAAGCAAGCATCGCCGGAGACTAAGCCGCAGAGCGCCGTTCCCGCAGGACAGCAACCAAAGCGAATTATGGGCATCATGCCCAATTTTCGAGCGGTCAGTGCCGGAACAATCCCGCCGCCCCCGACCGCCAAGCAGGCCTTCATAATCGCTACGAAGAACAGCTTTGACTACTCATCGTTCATTTTTGTGGGCATGACCTCGGCCCTCGCGGAGTGGACGAACGCCCACCCGCAGCTGGGCCAGGGCATGGCAGGCTACGGCCAATATTACTGGCGAGGGTTTGTGGACAAAACCGACGGCAACTATCTCGTGATTTTTGCCTTCCCCACGATCCTGCATCAGGACGAGCGTTATTACGCAATGGGCACGGGCGGTTTTTGGAAGCGAGCTTTTTACGCAGCCTCGCGTGTTGCCGTCGCTAAAAACTATGAAGGAAAGAATGTCTTCAATGCGTCGGAGGTGATCGGTAGGGGCACCGCGCAAGCGATTTCACTAGCGTATTACCCCAGCCAGACTCGGACGGCTAGTGGGTTCGCCTCAAAGTACGCATACGCGATTGGCCGCGATGCGCTCACGAACGTATTCCGCGAATTCTGGCCGGATATCGCCATACACGTATTGCATCGCCACCCGTAGCCCCCCGTGGGAAGCAATCTCGCGGGCCTGCATCCCCGACTGCTCGTGATAAGTCTTAGGGTTGTATCGGAAGCGCGAAGGGCAATGCGCCTGCACGAGCACGGTGTGTTCGCGCGCTTTCGATACAACGACTTGAAGGAAGTCGCCCGCGATTTGCGGCGGACGCGGGCTCTATGCAAATTCAATGGTGGGCAGGAGCGGCGTCGAGCTGTGCCGAGGCTGTGCTGCAGAGCGCTACACGTGACTGTATGAGGCCGGAAGCCGGCCGAATGCGAAAAGGGATCGTGAGTAGCGTGGTTGAAGAGCTGGAAAAGGAGGTCCGTTCCGAGGCAAGGCACAGAGGTACGGAGCGCGTGGAAAAACACCTTCGAATTGGAGAGAGTCGCTTCATGCCGCAGCCGCGACTAGCGGTGGAGAACGAAGTTGGATTTCAGAAGCGGTGAGTCTTTCGACGACCATCATCGGCCCACCACACTTGGGACAAGACCAAAGATCGCTCGGACCGGCGGTGGAGGCCTCTTGCTCGGTTTGCGATGCCCGGCCGAGCAGTTGGAAGGAAAGTGGCAAGGTGGTGGCACGTTTGCGGTTGGCCAGGAAGCCGAAGTTGCGGATGCGCACGAAACCTTTCGGGAGCAGGTGCAACAGGAAGCGGCGCAAGAACTCATCGAGAGATAGGGTCATCAGCTTTTGTTCGTTGCTGTGTGCGGAATCGCGCCAACGAAACGTGACCTTCCCATCAGCAAACGAGACCAGGCGATGGTTGGAGATGGCCACGCGATGAGTGTAACGGCCCAGATAACGGAGCACATGCTCTGGACCTCCGAACGGACGTTTCGCGTAGACCACCCAATCCTTTCGAAATAGTGGTCTCAGCCAGGCAGCAAAGGTTTTCGGCTGAGTGAGGGGCTGCAAGTCTCCGTGAAAACTGAGCTTGCCGTCCTGAAAAGCGCGCTGGAGTGCCGCGACGAACTTGCCGCGAAAAACTCGGCTGAGCACCTTGACCGGAAGAAAGAAAGCGTAGCGTGGCTTGATCCAACGCGCGCGATCGGTAGAGAGTCCACCGGCCGGCACCACGCAATGCACATGTGGGTGAAGTTCGAGTTTCTGACTCCAGGAGTGCAGCACGCTGAAGAAGCCGATCTCTGCGCCGAGATGGTTGGGATCGCGGGCAACTTCGAGCAGTGTTTCTGCACTGGTTCGGAACAGCAGATCGTAGACGACCTTCTTATTCTGAAGAGTCAATGGGGCTAACTGGCGAGGCAGCGTGAAGACCACATGCACGTACTGCGTCGGAAGAAGTTCCTTGCGACGCTTCTCGAGCCAGCGTTCGCGAGCTCCTGCCTGACACTTCGGGCAGTGCCGATTTCTACAGGAGTTGTAGGAGATGGCGCGATGTCCGCAGCGAGTGCACTCATCGAGATGTCCGCCGAGCGCGGCGGTGCGACACCGCGCAATGGCCAGGAGCACTTTGACGTGCTTCCAGGTGATCCACTTACGGCTTCGTTCGATGAAGGCGTCTCCCGCAGCGCGGACCAGATCGGCCACCTCGAGGGGTGGCCGGTCCATCTACTCGTCCTGTGGTGACCTGTCTTTTAGCTCCAGGGAGTCCAGAGGACTCGCGGTCGCACTGAGGTGACGTTCAGAGAGATGGAGGTAGATGGTGGTTTCTTCCAGATCGCGATGCCCTAGCAACATCTGGATGGTGCGCAGATCCGCGCCTGCTTCCAGTAAATGTGTGGCAAAACAGTGCCGCAGCGTATGTGGGTGCACGTCTTTCTGGAGGCCCGCTTGCTGGGCGGCTTTCTGGCAAGCGTCCCAGACCACCTTGGTGGTGATCGGTGCATCACCGGTATGCCAGCGGTTGCCGGGAAACAGCCAGGCGCTGGGCTTGTGCCGTAACCCGCGCCAGTGCTCACGCAGTACCTCGAGCAGTTTTGGACTGAGCATCACATCCCGGTCTTTGCGTCCTTTGCCGCCCTGGACGTGAATCACCATGCGCTTGCTATCGATGTTGCTGATTTTCAGGTGTGTCAATTCAGCGCGTCGTACTCCGGTGGCGTAGAGGGTCATCAACAGAGTGCGATGAAAAGGAGTTAGAGCTGCGTTGATGAGTCGCGCGACTTCTTCCCGGCTGAGGATCGCGGGAAGGTGAAATGCTTTTTTCGGGTAGGGCGTCTCCGCGATGCTCCAGGTTTTCTTGAGAGTCTTGATGTAGAAGAATCGCAGAGCTGCCAATCGTTGCGTAACCGTGCCCGGCGACAACTTGTGCTTCTTGAACAGCTCGGCCTGATATTCACGAATGTGTTCCGGACCTAAACAATCTGGAGAACGCTTGAATCGTCTTGAGAAATCTTCGACTGTGCGGATGTAACAGCGTGTGGTAGCCTCAGAATAATTACGACGCTCGAGTTCTTCGAGCATCATTTTGCGAAGTCGGGTCATGAGGACCTCCTTATGACCCGACAACTTACTTCAGCCGTTCGCCATAAACTGCTCCGTTCGCCTCACGCGAAGCGTCCGCCGCACGGGCGGCTTCGTTCAAGTCACGTAATCGGAAACTTGATTCTACATGTACGATTAGGGCGTTTACCGGGACCTAGCGAGATTTTTTGCCACAACTTCCGAGTTGCTGACTAATCGGCAGCGGGCCTAGCCGTCTGCCGTTGCACCATTCGTACGATGGCCTTTACTTATTTCGTGGCTACGGGCTGCATCGACGGTTTCTTCCAGGTGTTGTTTTGCACGGACTCGTCCGGCATGTAGAGACGAAGAATGACATAGAAGGGACCATCAGGCGTTGGCAGCCAGTTGGATTGCTGTGCAGCGCCCGGCGATTCTTTCTGGATGTCTAGAGTTAGGCCCCCATCTTTGTCCCACTTAAACGCCTTGAGCATGGTGGAATTGAGCAGGTAACGCTTCAATGGGTTTGCGACCAACAACTGTGTCTTGCCGTCGTACATGGTCAAAGACCAGAACGCCTTCACCGGGGGAAGCTGTCCTTTTGGGAAAGTCAGTTTGTAGCTGGCCTTTGAAGCGTCCAGTGGCTTCCCATCGGCATCCACGAAGTATCCAAAATAAATCGCCTCTGCTCCTGAATTGCCGTACAGCCCCAGCTTCGCTCCTACGAATCGGTAGAGGTAGTTGTTTTTCAACGCTTCGCGGGTTCCGAATAGTTGGCCGCTGGAAATCGCGTCCACGTTGATTTGATGCACGACGCCTTCGAGTCCTTTCCACGCATCCGCAATCCCATCGCCCATGGCTTTCTGATTATCGGGAGACAGCTTTGAGAAATCAAAAGTCTTCCCCGCCCCGATGTTGAGCTTGGCGAAGCGTGCCATGAGTGCCGTTTCAGATGGGTTTTGAGGACAGAACTGCAAGAGAAAATTGACATAGGGAAAGAGAGCAGGCGTTTTTTCTATTTCCGGCGCAGGCTTCGGCCAGTCCACTGCTGCGGCGGGAGGGGGAGCCGACTGGCCAAGGAATTTGCTGAGTGGCTGTACGGTATAACCCTTCTGGATTGCAGCGACGTTCACCATGTCGGCCGGACTAAATAGCTGCGTGCGGAATAGGATGTACGCGAACTCTGTCTCGCAGTGGATCACAACTTTGATGCCTTTGGGCGTTTCGCCGTTCCATCCGGGACCGGCGACGAGGTATGTGCCTCCATCGTTGCCATACGTGCGCGTGCCCAGATAGGCGAAGTTGAAGGTATAAAGATCCACCATCTGACCAGCGTAATAGCGCCCCTTTTCAATTTTCGGCATAGTGACCACGAGCGGTTCGGTACGCAAGTCCATCCAGAGAAACGAATACGGTGTGTCGGAATTTGGCGTGACCACGAATGTGTCTTCGGGCGTGGCGACGCCTTTTGAGCGAGCAACCGTGTTAAATGGAGCTTCGTAGGCACGACCGTTCGTGTCGATAGCCTGCTTGTACATCGTCAGGTAGTTGTCCACCAGCGGGAAGCCGTAAATAAAGGCGTCCTTCGAGATTTGCCGAGTTTCGTCGGGCGTAAGTCCATTCTGTCCGCCCGTTGTCTGCGCTTGCGCAGGGCCCCAAGCGGTCAACGTCATAGCCGCAAACACAAACAATAAAACCGAGTTCACTTTGTGCTGTTTCATGATCTCCCCATAAAAAGCTATTGCGTCAGCATGACCGCTGGCGGTTGCCACGTGCCTTCGCCGGGCGGAAGTATTGATGGTGGCGTTTCCTTCGGCCAGTACAAGCGCATCACCAGATAGATCGGGCCGTCAGGCGCGGGCAGCCAGTTGGATTCTTTCGCTTTCCCCGGCGAGTCCTTCTGAATGTACAGCGTCAGCGAGCCATCTGGGTTCTTCGTCATATTCGGCAGCATTGGGGAGTTCTATAAAAGGAGTCAAGGAGAAAACACTTCTCCGTCAGCTGGATTTTTTCTTGCCGTCCAGCCCACCCCGTTTGAGCAGGATTGTTGTTGCTTCCGTTCCGCGATCTCGGGACGCTACGCACTGTTGCGTAGCGGTTTGGTTTTCACTGCCAACGGTTTTCGTCACTTTGGCGCAACGAAGCCAGTCGGTTCGGAGACCACAAGCAGCACGGTTGTCAGGTGCCAACCATGGTTCTATTGGGGACTCGTGGCCCATAGCTTTTTCGGGTTGTCCGAGGGGGACTAGGGTCGCGTGAGAGACTCGGGGTGCCCGAGGCACGCCGTGCCTAACTTACCAGCTGAGACTCGCCCTCGAACCCGAATGTCTCCAGAACCCGACTGACCACCACCGGAAGAAATTCCAGGATGGAACGGATGCGCTGGAGACACTCAAGCTGTTTGTGGTTTCAGATGTTGGGCGTCGAAGCGCACTCCTTTCTTCCAGACGATTAAGGTGATGGCGGCCATCTTGCGCGCCAAGGTCAGACGCGCCATTTCCGGCCGAATCCCTTTGGCCACCAGTGCCTCATAAAACTCCTGGAACGGTCCGGGCTTGGCCGCGGCCACCGTGGCGGCACTCTTGAACAGGTTCTTCAGATCGTGATTGTGATTGCGATTCAGCCCACGAATCGAGACCGGCTTCTTCGCGCGCTTCAGTTCTCCCTGGATGCAGCGGTGCTCGGCGCTGCCGTGTGTCTCGATTCCAAACCCGCTGTAGGTCCAGAGCTGCCGCTTCGTACGAAACCGGTGCGGGGTCTGGATCAAAGCGATCAGCAGGGCCGCCCGGATCGGACCGATGAACGGAATCTCACGTAATAATTTCCGCGCGTCGTGCTTCCTGGCCTCGGCCAGCAGCTCGCGCCGTACTTCCTGACGCAACATCCTTAATGCATCGAACTGCTGGTAGTAGAACTCCGCTCGGCGGTGCACCCCGGCTTCTCGAATCTTGGCGAGCCACTCCGAGCGATACTGCGGTGCGTAGACCTGCTTCCCCGCGCAGGGAATCCCCCAACTGCGGTAGATCGCCTTCAAGCGACTCATCACTCGTCCCAGATCTTTGCTGATCGCCAGGTAACTGCGCGCCAGCTCCTTCAGTGTCCGTACTCCGTGCTCCCCGTGATAGACCGAGCGGACCAGGTTCGCGCGCAACAACTCGGCTAGCTTGCGCGCATCGATGCGATCACTCTTGCTCCCTTCTTTGAGCAGAGCATTCCGGCGGGGATTACATACCACCAGTTCGGTTACGTGCGGCTTGATGAGGTCATACAACCAGGCCGCCCAGGTGCCTTCTTCAAAAGTGACACGCAGGCTTCCGCGCAATCCCTTGAGGAAATCCAGAATGGTGCTGGCTTTCGTTTCGATCGTTGATTCCATCACCAGCTTGCCAGCAGAATTTAGAACTGCGAGGGAGATCGCTTCCTTGTGAACATCCATCCCGATATACTTCACGCTATCCATGAGAGGGCGCTCCTTTGTGGTGAGGTTTGAGCCGAACACTCCAAACCCTACTCCATAAGGGGCGCCCTTTTATATCGCGTTATCGGACAAGTGGTTCAGGGCGGGTTTTAGTTGCCCGATTTTGCGTTTACCAGGGCTTGGGTGCCATCCGCGGTGGGCCATAAACTCGAAAGGCATGCGCAAAGATTCGATGCGAACCGGTTCTGCGATTACCGCCTCGGCGGACCATGCTCCTTTGCAACGGCAGCGCTTCACGATTCTGTTCGTCAGGCTTCGTGAAGGGCTTCGATGGGATCGATTTGCGTGGCGCGCCAGAGGGGAACTGCCGCGGAGAGCAGTACGATCAGTGATGCTGCGAATGCGGCGGAGCCGAAAACGAATGGACCGTGGCTGGAGACTCCGAAGACCAGGCTGTTCAGCCATTGTGACGCGGCCCAGCTTCCTGTTAGCCCCACTGCCAAACCAATTATGCCTAACCTTGCGGTTTGCCTTCCGGTGCAACGAATGATGGCGATGGTCCCGGCGCCCATGGCCATGCGGATAGCAATCTCCTGGCGCCGGCAATTGACCCAGTAGTTGAAAACGCCATAGCAACCGATGCTGGCCAGCATCACCGCAATGCCGGCGAAGAGGACGAGCAGAATTGTGGTGAAGCGCCGCTGTATGAGTGTGTCGCCGAGCCATGTGCGGGCGGATTTCAACGATTGAATCGGAACGTTGGCGTCTATGGAAGCCAACGTTTGCCGCACAGTTGCGATCATGCTGTCAGGGTTCGTTCTGGTCCTTATCATTACTACCATCGCGGCATCCACGCGCTGAGCCGCGGGAAGATAGATCTCCGGCAAAGGCGGGCTGTCGAGTCCTATCTGCGGCACGCTGGCCGCGACGCCGACGATTTCAACGACGGGTCCTTCCATATAAGGTCCGCCGAGTTTGATGTGCTGGCCCAGAGCGGAACCGGGATCTTTCCACCAGGCCCGCGCGATTTCTTCATTGATCACGGCGACTGGAGGTTCGCCCGCGCGATCTTGATCGGAGAAAGCGCGTCCGGCCACGAGCGGGATGCGCATGGCGACGAAGTACGTGGGGTCCGCCATATTGACGAGAGTGACCGGCACATCCTCGGGGCCAGGCGTGGGTTTCCCGGCGACGGAATACCACCAGTCGCGGCAGTCGCCAGCCGCGGGTGGACAGTTCACTCCACCGACTGATTCGACTCCGGGCTGGGCGCGAAGCGCTGCTTCCAGGCGGTCGTAGAAATCGAGAATGGCTGCATCGCTTTTGTACGGCAATGGCGGCAATTGCAGTTCGAGCGCTAGCACGTGGCTCGGCTCGAATCCAGGATTGAGGGCTTCGGCGGCCCACAAACTGCGCAGAAGAATCCCTGAAGTAAAAAGCAAAATCACAGCCGCCGCGATCTCCGCGATTACGAGGCCTCCGCGCAGAGTGTGGCCGAGCCAGCTGGTTCCCGAACCGGCGCTGCTTTCCTTCAAGAGAATCATCAGATTCATTTTGTTCAAACTGACGAGAGGCACGAGCGAACAGACCAGCGCTACCGCAAGCGTCAACGCCGCGGCGAAGATCAACACCGGGAAATTCAGGCTGGCTTCTGAAAGGCGCGGAATATCCCGCGGCCCGAGCGCCTCGATGGCGCGCAGTCCAAAGCCTGCGAGAAAAATTCCGGCGGCGCCGCCTAGCAGCGTGATCAGAATTGTTTCGGTGAGGAGCTGCCGCGCTAGACGTCGGCGCCCCGCGCCAATCGCCGTGCGGATGGCCATCTCACGCGCGCGGGTAGTCATGCGCATCAGGAGCAGGCCGCCGATGTTCGCGCACGCGAGAAGCAGGACGAGGCAAACCGCAGCCATCAGAAGGCTGAAGACGCGCGTGAGGTCGCCGGTGCGGTGCGCGGTTAGGAACTCAGCGTAGGCGCGATGGTCGCTTTCGGGGCCGGGATCTACCTGCGCGAGCCGAAGCATGATCGAATCCAAGTCCGAGCGTGCCTGAGACAGCGTGAAACCGGGCTTGAGCAGCGCGAGCGCGCGCATCCATTCGTGCGTGTCGCGCTTGGAAGCCTCCGCAACGGAAGGGTGGAATGGAAGATAGTAATCAACCGGCGGGAGGAAGAAGCCCGGATCGCGAGCGAGAACGCCGATCACAATGTGTGCAGTTCCATTCAGGGTGATGGTCTTGCCGATGATTTGCGGATCGGCCGAAAGCGTTCTGGCCCAGAACGCCCTGGTAACCACGACCGTTGCAGGGGACTGCGGTGCATCATCGCCGGCGGTGAACAGCCGGCCCATGATCGGACGGGAGCCGGTGAGCCGAAAGAATTCGTGGGTGACGACGCCGGCGTGTGTGAGCACCGCCTGGCCGTGGCCTGTGAGCGTGAGATCGGAGTTCTCGAAGGCGGCCATCGAGTCGAAGGCGTGATTCTCGCTGCGCCAGTGTTCGAAATTAATCCAGGTTACGCTGATGCCGGTTGCCTTCGCCGAGGACTCGCCCAGCCACACCAAACGCTCGCCCGAAGGGAAGGGCAGCGGCTTGAGAAGAACTGCATAGACCGCGCTGAAGATGGCGGTGTTTGCGCCGATTCCGACAGCGAGCGTGAGAATCACGATCAGCGAGAAGACGCGCGATCTCCAGATGCCGCGCGCGGCGTAGCGAACGTCCTGCAGGAGCGATTCAAATGTGGGGAATTGCCACGATTCATAGCTTCGCTCGCCCACACTGGTGGCATTACCAAAGTGGCGCCGGGCCGCAGCACGCGCTTCCTCCGGCGGCATGCCGCGCTCGAGATTTTCGTCAATCAGGAACTGAAGATGCGCGTCCATCTCCTGCTGCAGTTCGCTCGCGAGATGGCTTCTCCCCAGCGCGCGTGCGATCTTCGACCACCATTGGCGCATGAGATCAACCCTCCGGTGCCAGAATCCTGGCCATGGCGAGAGCAAATCGCTGCCACTTCGAAGTTGCCTTGACCAATTGCTTGCGCCCGGCCGGCGTCAGATTGTAATAGCGGGCGCGGCGGCCGTTGGGAGAAGTCTTCCACTGCGCGGCGATCCATTTGCGCTGAAGAAGACGCTGGAGCGCAGGGTACAGGGAGCCATTGTCTACGAGAAATTCGCTGTCGGATTGTTGCTGCAGGAACTGCGAGACCCCATAGGCGTGGTTGGGCCCGCGCTTGAGGCTGCGAAGAATCAGGACTTCCAGGGTTCCCTGAAGCAGTTCGAGCCGTTCGTCCGGTAGAGAATCTACAGTAGACATGCTACCTATATACGATGGAATTATCAAGCTGTCAAGCGAGGCTGCCGAGGACTGCCTCCACTGCCCGAATCGTACGTGTCATCACAAAACCGGGGAGGAAACTTGGCGAGGCAGAGAGCTGTCCGGAAATCCAGCTGGATGTGCCAAGCGAGATTGGGTTTGATTTTCGTATTTGAAGGGCGAGCGACCCGCCAAATTTCTTGTGCGTGGGGAAAGAGAAGCTTACGATGTGCCGCGCTATGCGATGCCGATGGATTGTCGTTTTTCCGGTGATGGTGTTTCTCCGGCTCCTGCTCGTGTCTCCATTGGGAGCACAGAATCAATCAGCTCAGACCAGTGCACAGGGGACACCCGACGACCAACAGGGGAGTGCTACGAACGACGAGGACTTGGCGAAGGAAGCGAAAAACCCATTTGCCGATCTAATCCAGATTCAAATTGGGAACGATTTCGGCTTCGGCGGAGACACAGGGAATGGGCTTCAGTACTCGATGACACTCCAGCCGATCATCCCCATCAAGATCAACGACAGTTGGAATCTCGTTACCCGGACAAATTTTAGTGTTAGCAGCTTGTCCGCATCCGATTCGGGCATGGGCCGAATCACAGGTGCGAGTGACTTAATCACTGAATTTTACTTTTCGCCCGACAAGAAAACCCCGTTCATCTGGGGCTTCGGTCCAGTTCTAGGAATTCCCACTGCCTCCGATTCTTCCTTCGGAACGGGCAAGTGGAGTCTCGGACCTGCGTTCGGGATTATCAGCCAGACAGAGCATTGGACCTACGGTGGGGTCGCTTATCATGTCTGGTCATTTGCTGGCGACCAGAATCGCGCCAATGTTAGTTCAACGTTCTTGCAACCAGTTCTGTATTATTCGTGGGGCGATGGCTGGTCAGTGGGCGTCGACGTCGAGTCAACATACGATGCAACGGCCCCGAGCGGGGACCGATGGACAGTGCCAGTTCAGCCATCTATCAGCAAGGTGATGAATTGGGGGAAACAGTCGGTCAGCCTCAGTCTAGGAGTAGTTGCGTACGCTGTCGCACCGGCGGGCTCTCCCAGCGTCGGAATAAATTTTACAATCGCGCCGTTGTTCCCGAGAAAAGGACGATGAACAGACGAATTATCCATGGCCATGAATCCGTGGTTGCGATGGTAGGATTCGCGGCATGAAGTTGACCATTGGCACGATTGGTTTGTCGTTGTTGGTGATTCTCGGTTTTCTGGTTCCCGTACTGGCCCAGGCGCCTGCGAAGGAAGGCGAGGTTCCAGAGCTTCGTGTAGCCGTTTTCGTTGCTCCTCCGATGGTTATGGAACAGAACGGGTCGCTGAGCGGATTCAGCATCGATCTTTGGAATCAGATTGCCACGCGGCTAAACGTTAAGACGAGCTATCAGATCATGCCTGATGTGGGAGCCGTGGAGGAGGCGATGCGATCCAAAAGCGCCGACCTCACCCCCGCGATCGCCATAACGTTAGCACGTGATGAAAATTTCGATTTTTCGTATCCAACGTTTGAGACAGGCCTGCAAATTATGGTGCGAGAGACGGGTGCAACGGAGGGGACCACCACCACAAGCCGCCTAAGCCCTGTATGGGACATGCTCCGTCTGCTGTTTTCGCCAACGACGATCGAATGGCTCGGTGTGGGCCTGCTGCTAGTCCTCATCCCGGCTCATGTGCTTTGGCTGCTCGAACGGCGGCGCCCGGACGGCATCATTGCGAACCGGAACTACTTTCCCGGTATCTTTGAGGCTTGTTATTGGGGTCTAGCGACTCTGGGGGCACAGGCGGAGTCAATGCCTCGGCAATGGATGGCGCGCGGTCTGGCGATCTTGTGGATGTTCGCCAGCGTGGTTTTCATTGCGTCCTATACAGCCCAATTAACAACGACCTTGACGGTCGAGCAGATTCGCGGAGCTATCGAGGGGCCGGGCGATTTGCCGGGTAAACAGATCGCCACGATAGCGTCCTCGATCGCAACTGTTTATCTTCGGGATCAGAAAGCAGAGGTACAGGAGTTCCCGAGTGCTGATCAGGTGTTTCGTGCACTTCTGGACAAGAAGGTGGATGCTGTGGTCATGCAAGCACCACTGCTCCTTTACTACGCGGCGCATGAAGGAAAGGGACTGGTGAAGGTGGTCGGTCCCGAATTTGACCGTCGGCCGGTCGCCATCGAAGTACAGTTGGACAGTCCCCTACGCAAGAGGATTGACCGTGCGTTGGTCGGGCTTCGCGAGGACGGCACATACCAGCAAATTTACGACAAGTGGTTTGGCGGCCCTTAGAAGGCGCCGGCTAAAAGGGGCTGCGGGCCGGCAACGCGTCTCTCCACGATTAATTCCCGATTCGTGTTAATGAGGACTTTCACCGGGACGCGGCCAGTAACAAACACTTTCAAAGTGGTTTGAATGAATGTGCGGCCCGTGAGAGACTCTCAGACCTACCAGTCATGAATGCCCGCCAACTTGTTCTTGTTTGTATTGTGCTGTGTATTGGGCACGCGACAAGGGCGCAGACTTTGGCGCCGCGCGCCTACCTCATCACGCCGACGGGCGGCAACGCAATTACACTGTCTTGGTCTTTCTATGATGGCGGCCTGAATCTCAACGGGGCGATTCCCATCACAGGCGCCACTGGCACCTATCATTTGCCAACCATTAGTTACTATCATTCTTTCCGGTTGTTCGGGCGCTCGGCAAACATTACCGGCATTCTCCCCTATGGCGTGGGCACGTTTCAGGGATCCGTCCTTGGCACTCACCAGCAGATTTATCGCTCCGGCCTGCTCGACCTTGGGGTGCGCTTCTCTGTGAATCTCAAGGGCGGACCAGCAATGGATCCGAAGGAGTTCGCTAAGTGGAAGCAAAAGACTTTGCTGGGAGTCAGCCTGAGAGTCGTCGCTCCCACCGGTCAATACGACCCGAATCGCCTCGTCAACTGGAGCATCCATCGCTGGGCATTTAAGCCGGAGTTAGGCTATTCAAGGCGTTGGGGCCATTGGCTCGTGGATGCGTATGGAGGAGTTTGGTTCTTCACGACGAACAACGCTTTCTACTCGGTCCCCAGCCCAGAGCCTCAAACCGAAAGTCCCATAGGCTCCTTCGAGGGACACCTGAGTTACGACTTTCCTCAAGAACGGTGCTGGGTTTCGTTGGACGGAAATTTCTGGTTCGGCGGCACCACCAGCTTGAACGGCACTCCGAATACTTCCACTCGGCAGACCAGTTCGCGCATTGGCGCGACGGCGGCATTTCCCTTCAGCAAACACCAATCTCTGAAAATTAGCTATAGCAACGGAACCTACGTGCGCTTTGGCGGCAACTATCAAAGTGTCTCCGTTGGTTGGGTGTATTCGTGGCTGGGGATCCCGAAATTTCATTCACAGTAGCCATCCCCAAGCCCCGCTCTTCAGCCCACGAAATGAAACGATTTCCCGTCGCGCATCACTATCCTATTGGCAGCCACCAGCAATCCGCTGCTAGCGCGCCGCGACCGCCGCAAAACGAAACTCGCAACTTCGCAAATCGTCGAAAGGAGATTTCCATGAGCGATATCCGCCCCGTCACCGCAGGCCCCACCCTCGACGGCTACTATCAGCAGCTCATCAATCAAATCCATATTCTCCGCCTGGCCATCAATCCCAACGCCACAGGACAAGGCGGCGACCTAGCCGAGAAAACTCAAATGCTAGTCCACGAACTGGTGGACGAACTAGACGAACTCCAACGCGTTGCAGTCCCCTTCATGATCGCCCTGCGCCAATCGCTTCCCAGCGCAGCCGCCATCCGCGCAGGCCAGCAAAACGTAATTCCAAACGCAGGGTTGCTGCTAGTTGAAGATCCGCCGTACGAGGCCCGCGCCTGCCCTTGCCTTTTCCGGAAGTAGGGGCGGGTCTAAGACCCGCCCCCTCAGAGCTCGCGCCTGCAAACACAAAAATACAAATGGGTGCCTCACCCGTTCGCCTCGAAAGGGCGGGGCTTTTGCAAACCCGGGAACGCCAATCTCCCGATTGGCGCCTTTGTCGCTGCCAGGCTGCTAGACAAGTCATCAAAGCACACCCTCGCCTGCGACAAGAGTCGGCACCCCACAAGTCCTTAGATGTTCGCCGGAGTGCTGCGGAAAGGTGGGCCACCCTCTATGACGTTGTCGGCTCTGTCAAGAGACAGGTAGAGTGTGCGAGCTGCGAGCAGCTCGTTTTTGTACTCACTTACCAGGGCCTTTGCTTTTCGCTTCATCTCGACCAAGGCTCGCTGCTTGAATCCAGCGGTGGAATCTGGTTCCACCAGCCATCTATTCGGTCACCGACTTCCGACCATGATTCGTTTTTCAGACGCCGCGATCGCTCGCGGGAGCAAGGCGCCCAATCAGCCTAGCGATGAACTTGCGTCCACCAGGGTGGCCCCCGGGCTGCCTTGCCTGCGAACCAGCTGTGCGTACGCTGCTCCACTGCGCAGCATCCAATACATACGCACAGCCAACTTGCGCGCGATGGCCACTTTGGCCACCGCGTGTCCTCTGCGGAATTTCAAACGCTGATAGTCCTGCCGCAACTGCGGATCTTTGCGCACCGCCGGATACACGGCTTCGATCAGCAACCAACGCACCATGGTGTTGCCCTGCTTGCTGATGGCTCCTAGCCGCCGCCGTCCGCCGCTGGATTCCTCGCTGGGATTTAGTCCCAGGTAACTCGCAAGTTTTTTGCTGCGAGGAAAACGAGTGATCGGACCAATCGCCAGAACGAAGGCCAGAGACGTAACCGGACCGATGCCCGGATGGGTCATCAACAGCACGGCATCTGCGCGGCGTTGCGCTTGTTCCAGAACCGCACGATCCAACTCCGCGATGGGCGGATTAAGTTGGTCGAGCAGCTGCAGAAGCTCGGCGCGTCGCCGGCTGGCCCAGGGAGCCAGCCCCACACCCTGCAGTTCCGCGCGGCCTTTCTTGGTGAACAGCTTTTTCTTGCGGCAGAGCCCCTCGCTCATCGCCAACGCGTGCAGTTGGTTGCCCAACATGGTGCGCAGGCAAACCAGCTTGTGACGATGCCAGAGCAACTGCCGCAGGTCGCGTTCCGCCGGTGTAGGAACCCAGATGCGCGGAAAGCGTTTGGCGAGCATCAGATCGAGAATCAGCAAAGCATCGCGTTCGTCGGTCTTCTGCTTGCGCACTTCGCTGGCGCGAATCTTGGCGGAATCGCCGATCCACAACTCGTGACCCAGTTCCGTCAGCAAACGCTCGAACCAACGAATCGGACCCGTGGCTTCGATGCCCACGCGCACCGGCCCTTGCAAACCCCGGTAGAAAGCATCGGCCTCGCCGTTCTCGTGATCCAACCGTCGCTCCGTCAACTCCCCGGTGGCCTCATCGAGCATCGCAATCTGTTGGTAGCGCGTGTGAAAATCACATCCTATAATCATCATCGCTCGGCTCCTTTCTTCCGAGCCTTGGTCGTTAGCGCTACCAAGTTTACTCGGAGGAAGGAGCCGACAACGTCATCCAATCAGACTGCTGAGGGTCTTGGGGGGAGGTCGGCGCAGAGCTCCTGGTCAATTCGGGGTTGAGGTCAGTTGTCCGGTAAGCGCGTTAATCAGATGGGATGAGTTCTACATGTCGCCTCTGGCGTCACAACGATCTATGAAAACGGGATCGAGTTTACTAAGCTCTGCAAAGGCGTGTGGTCCAGAAGTCGTCAGCCTTACTGGTGCTTTAGAGCCCGTGGATGAGTTTGACTCGGGATGCGCCTTGGCACAACGGACTGTAGCCTCCTCGTGAGAGGAGAGCACGAGAGGGAGAATCATTCATCGGCGCGTCCTGGATCACAGGTCATAGGAGGTTTGATCATGGACGTGCTGCATCCGAGATGTTGCGGTCTAGATGTACATAAGAACTCGATTTCTGCTTGCATTTTGGTGCAGGAAGCGGGGCGAGTGAAGAAACATCAACGTCGTTTTAGCGCGATGACCCAAGACCTCCAGGAGCTTGCAATTTGGCTCAGGCAGTTCGAGGTGACGCAGGTAGCGATGGAGTCCAGCGGCGTTTATTGGAAACCGGTCTGGAACATTTTAGAGGGACAATTCACCGTTGTTCTGGTGAATGCACAGCACATCAAGAATGTGCCAGGTCGCAAGACCGACCAGAAAGATGCGGAATGGATTGCGCAGTTGCTGCAACACGGTCTCCTGCGACCCAGCTACGTGCCCTGTGAGGTCATCCGCGATTTGCGAGACCTCACGAGAATGCGCACGAGCCTATCGCAAGAAGCTTCGCGTATCAGCAGCCGAGTTCAGAAGGTGCTTGAGGATGCAAATGTGAAACTGGCGAGCGTGGCCACGAACACACTCGGGAAGAGTGGACGGGCCATGCTGGAAGAAATCATCGCCGGTCAAAATGATCCGGAGTGCCTCACGTCCCTCGCCTTAGGGCATCTCCGTGCCAAGGCCCCGCAATTGAGACTTGCCCTGGACGGAAAGATCCGTCCACATCACCGCTTTCTGCTCCGGCGCTTACTTGATCAATTGCGTTTTGTCGAGCACGAGATCGTGTTGCTGGATGATCGTTTGGAAGAGATCGGGCGAGAACGACCGGAGTTGTCACAAGCCGTGGCTCGGTGGGACACAATACCGGGCATCGATAGAGTCGCAGGATGGACCCTTCTAGCCGAAGTGGGTAATACCATGGCTCAGTTTCCGACGGCTGAACAGTTGGCCAGTTGGGCTGCCCTGTGCCCAGGTAACCACGAAAGTGCCGGCAAACGTTTGGGCGGTACAACGCGCAAAGGTAGTCCGTGGTTGCGTCGCATGGCATGTCAATGTGCCTGGGCTGCAGCGCGAACCAAGAACACCTACCTGTCGGCGCAATTCAGGCGAGTGGCAGCCAGACGTGGCAGCAAGAGGGCGATCATCGCGGTGGCACACAGCCTTGTCATCATTGGCTACTACCTGCAAAAGAACCAGCGCAACTACGAAGATCTCGGTGGAGATTACTTCGATCGCATAGATTCTGAAGGTTTGAAGCGATATTTCGTCAAACGACTCGAGAAACTAGGGCACAAGGTGACTTTAGTGCCGATCAAAGCCGCTTAACCTAGGCTTCGCATCAGTGTTTTCGAGGGAGAAGGCCGGTCTCCAGCGGGATGCGATACGCTCCCAATGAAACGAAGCGCTCGAGGCGCAAAAAGGAGACCGGCAATGAAGAAGAGTAGCACTGTGGCGATTGAGGGGATGCAGATTTTCAAACCGAACCAACTCACGATTGGTTTGGATCTGGAAGATCAAACCAGCCGTTCCTGCATTTTGAACGAAGTGGGCGAAATCATTCTGGAACAAGAACTGGCTACGACACCGAAAGGATTCGAGCAGGTGTTCAGCAAGATTCCGCGGAGTCGGATCGCGTTGGAAACCGGAACGCATTCTCCCTGGGTCAGCCGGCAGTTGACCGAGCTAGGGCACGAAGTGATCGTGGCGCATGCGCGCAACGTGCGACTGATCAGCGAGAGCAGCCGGAAAGACGATCGGCTGGACGCCCGGACGTTAGCACGCCTGGCCCGAATCGATCCTGCATTGCTCAGTCCCGTGCGGCATCGTAGTGCGAAGGCACAAATCCATCTGACGGTGATCCGGGCCCGGGCGACGCTGGTCAGCGCTCGCACGGCACTGGTGAATGCGGCCCGAGGACTCGCGAAATCCTACGGCGCACGACTGCCGAAATGCGGCACCGAACAGATGACTCGAGAGATTACGAAAAATCTCAAACCTGAGTTGCGGGAAGCTTTGGAACCGCTGCTGGCGGAAGTCGAATCGCTGAACGCACGCATCACGGAATACGACACGCGGATCGAACAGATTGCGAAAGAAGTCTATCCCCAGATCGCTCGACTGAAACAGGTCCAAGGAGTCGGACCATTGATTGCACTGACCTACGTTCTGACTCTGGATGACCCGCACCGATTCCGCCGCAGTCGGGATGTGGGTTGCTTTGTTGGGTTGCGGCCGGGGCGGAGGAACTCAGGGATGAGTGAACCGCAACTGCACATCAGTAAAGAAGGAGACCGTTATCTTCGAACGCTGCTGGTACAAGGGGCGCACTACATCCTGGGGCCCTTTGGACAAGATAGTGATTTGAGGCGCTGGGGGCTGAAGCTGTCGGAGCGCGGAGGAAGAAACGCCAAGAAACGAGCGGTGGTGGCGGTAGCGCGAAAGCTCGCGGTGCTGCTTCACAAGTTGTGGGTCAGCCAAGAGGTCTACGAACCGCTGCGGAATAGCCGAAAGCAGATGGCCCAAGTCGCATAAAGAGTAAAAGAGTGTGGATTTAACAACCGAGCTCAACCGCCGAGATCAGGTGACTGCGCCTAAGTCCTGGCGCCGCTCCGGTCCACAGACCAGAGCCAAGGTCGATTATCAGGTCGCAGCACCTACTGAATCGAGGACGCCCAACTGGCAGCGAGCGACAAACGCTCAGCAAAGACTGCGGATGGAAGGATGGCGACAGAGGCGGCTCAGTGAATCAGGTTAGGATCCACAGAAAGAAACTCAAAACCGTCTTGACTCAGACCGGCCTTCTCATGGAAGGACTTGACCTCCGGACCCTCCATATCTTGACCAAGGCTCACCGAGCGCGCCTGTCTATTCTGACAGTTGTAAATGGCCGATTCGTTAGGTTACTCTTCGCCGCCATCCACACGTCGCTAAGTGCATCTCATTTCGATTTCGGAGGGGAACGATAGTGCGCAACCAATTTGCTGCCGCGACAATCTGTGCAACTCTCCTTTTGTGTTCGGTGTCCAGAGTGAACGCGCAGGGCGAACCGCTCGGAGGCCAGCCTGCGCCCGGAGCCAAACAATCCGTAAAGGACCTGGGCGAACAAGTAGCCTACCAAAGAGCGTTCGAGGCGGTCGTATGGGCTATGCCCGCATCCGCAATCTACCGCTTCCGCGTTGGGCTGCTAGAGCAGCCCGGAATGGCTGACAACGTAATTACCGCATATTCTGGCCCACTCACAATGGCGCAGGAACTAATTACGCCCAATCAGGTGACACCGTACCTCGGAGCGGCATCCGACCTGCGAAACGGCCCGGTCGTGTTGGAAGTTCCGGCCAAAACAGACAAAGCTGTTCTCTACGGTCAAGTCGTGGATGCGTGGCAGGCAACGATTGCCGATGTCGGACCGTCCGGACTCGACAAAGGCGAAGGAGGCAAGTATCTGTTTCTCCCGCCCGGTTACAAGGATTCTGTCCCTGATGGTTATCTCGTGATTCACTCCACCAGTTATCGAATCCTTTTTGGTTTTCGCTCTATTCCAATTGGAGGGGCAACGGACGCGGAGGCACACGCTTACAGCATGACACTTAAAATGTACCCACTGTCCGAAGCGCCTAATCCCAAACCCACGCGCTTCACGGATGGTCGTCCCTGCCCGCTGCACACCCTGCCCTTCTATGACATTCGCGCGTTGAAGGATATCTACGACGTCGTGAGCGTCGAACCTGTGCAACCACGCGACATGGTTATGATGGGAATGCTGGCAACAATCGGCATCGAACCCGGAAAACCTTTCAACCCTCCAGAGAAGTATAAAGCGGCTTTGGAACGAGGAATAGTTGATGCTTATTACTATATGCAAGACCTCGACACGAAGTTGTTTGCCGAGAATTTGTACTGGCCCGACCGCCACTGGAATTTTGCGATGGTTCCTGATGTAAACCGTGGGTTTAGCTTCGTCACCGACGATGCCGTGCAAATTGACAAGCGGGCTGCAGCGTGGTTTTTCTTTACGTTCTATCCGAAGGTGCTGACCGAGCATGCCGGAACTGTTTATCTCGCGCCAATCGCGGACAGTGACGGGCAACCCCTCAGAGCGGGTAAGACGTACAAGCTACACATCCCGAAGGAAATTCCAGCAAAGCAGTTTTGGTCACTGACCGTTTACGACCGCAGGACATGGTCCTTCATCAAGAACCCACAGGACCGAGCGGGCTTAGGTTCTTTCAACATGGATCAGATGAAGAAGAATGCTGATGGAAGTGTTGACCTATATTTTGGACCGAAGGCACCGGCGGGAATGGAATCTAATTGGATTCCGACGGAAGACAAAGAGCCCTATCCGTGGCTCCGGCTCTACGCACCCGAGGAAACCTTCTGGAACAAGTCATTCAAGATGCCCGACGTCGAACTGGTGAAGTAGAGTCTCCGTACTTAGGTCCCGATAAGTTCTATAAAAGGAGTCAAGGAGAAAACACTTCTCCGGCCGCTGGATTTTTTCTTGCCGTCCAGCCCGCCCCGTTTGAGCAGGATTGTTCTGGCCTTCCGTTCCGAGAGCTCGGGACGCTGCTTCCTTCCGGCAGCGCTTTGGGTGTTCTCTGCCAGCGGTTTTCATCACTGGGGCGCGACGCAGCCAGTCGGCTCGGAGACCCACAAGCAGCACGGTTGTCAGGTGCCAACCATGGTTCTATTGGGGACTCGTGGCCCATAGCTTTTTCGGGTTGTCCGAGGGGGACTAGGGTCGCGTGAGAGACTCGGCGTGCCCGAGGCACGCCCAGCCTAACTAATCAGCTGAGACTCGCCCCCGAACCCGAATGTCTCCAGAACCCGCCTGGCCACCACCGGAAGAAATTCCAGGATGGAACGGATGCGCCGGAGACACTCAAGCTGTTTGTGGTTTCAGATGTTGGGCGTCGAAGCGCACTCCTTTCTTCCAGACGATTAAGGTGATGGGCTGATTGGATGACGTTGTCGGCTCCTTCCTCCGAGTAAACTTGGTAGCGCTAACGACCAAGGCTCGGAAGAAAGGAGCCGAGCGATGATGATTATAGGATGTGATTTTCACACGCGCTACCAACAGATTGCGATGCTCGATGAGGCCACCGGGGAGTTGACGGAGCGACGGTTGGATCACGAGAACGGCGAGGCCGATGCTTTCTACCGGGGTTTGCAAGGGCCGGTGCGCGTGGGCATCGAAGCCACGGGTCCGATTCGTTGGTTCGAGCGTTTGCTGACGGAACTGGGTCACGAGTTGTGGATCGGCGATTCCGCCAAGATTCGCGCCAGCGAAGTGCGCAAGCAGAAGACCGACGAACGCGATGCTTTGCTGATTCTCGATCTGATGCTCGCCAAACGCTTTCCGCGCATCTGGGTTCCTACACCGGCGGAACGCGACCTGCGGCAGTTGCTCTGGCATCGTCACAAGCTGGTTTGCCTGCGCACCATGTTGGGCAACCAACTGCACGCGTTGGCGATGAGCGAGGGGCTCTGCCGCAAGAAAAAGCTGTTCACCAAGAAAGGCCGCGCGGAACTGCAGGGTGTGGGGCTGGCTCCCTGGGCCAGCCGGCGACGCGCCGAGCTTCTGCAGCTGCTCGACCAACTTAATCCGCCCATCGCGGAGTTGGATCGTGCGGTTCTGGAACAAGCGCAACGCCGCGCAGATGCCGTGCTGTTGATGACCCATCCGGGCATCGGTCCGGTTACGTCTCTGGCCTTCGTTCTGGCGATTGGTCCGATCACTCGTTTTCCTCGCAGCAAAAAACTTGCGAGTTACCTGGGACTAAATCCCAGCGAGGAATCCAGCGGCGGACGGCGGCGGCTAGGAGCCATCAGCAAGCAGGGCAACACCATGGTGCGTTGGTTGCTGATCGAAGCCGTGTATCCGGCGGTGCGCAAAGATCCGCAGTTGCGGCAGGACTATCAGCGTTTGAAATTCCGCAGAGGACACGCGGTGGCCAAAGTGGCCATCGCGCGCAAGTTGGCTGTGCGTATGTATTGGATGCTGCGCAGTGGAGCAGCGTACGCACAGCTGGTTCGCAGGCAAGGCAGCCCGGGGGCCACCCTGGTGGACGCAAGTTCATCGCTAGGCTGATTGGGCGCCTTGCTCCCGCGAGCGATCGCGGCGTCTGAAAAACGAATCATGGTCGGAAGTCGGTGACCGAATAGATGGCTGGTGGAACCAGATTCCACCGCTGGATTCAAGCAGCGAGCCTTGGTCGAGATGAAGCGAAAAGCAAAGGCCCTGGTAAGTGAGTACAAAAACGAGCTGCTCGCAGCTCGCACACTCTACCTGTCTCTTGACAGAGCCGACAACGTCATAGAGGGTGGCCGACCCTTGCAGCACAAGCAACCAACCGCCTCTAGGTTCTGGTGCCGCATCCCTTTGCGCTGTTCGCAAAGGGTGCGTGGCAACGCGTCAAACCCTACTACTGGCATGAGCTTTTCGTCTCCCCCCGACCTCGTCCATTTCTTGCCTCTCTGCCCCTTTGCTTCCCTGCCTCAGAAGTCCAGCTAGTACTGGTCCCGTCCCTCAACTGTCCTTCCGTCCAATACTCCTTCAGTTACCGATGTGCTAACGTCGTTCGGGAGCAATGTAAATGAAAAGATTTCGCAGGTCGCGCGACAACGGAGCTTTCGCCCTCAGCACGCTGCAAAATCCCAACCTCGAAGTCCGCAGCCTCCAGCAGTTGATCGCCGCCGCGGAACAAGCCCTCGCCGAAGACGCCGCCCGCCAGCCGGTGCGAACCATTCCCGGCTCGTCATCGAACGAAGCCCCGCCGCCCGAAGAACAGCTCAGTCCAGAAGCTGCGGCCTCAGGTCACGCACTCGCTGAGGCAGCTCTGCCCGAAAACGCCGAACCCACGCCCGAAACATCTCTCGAACCCGCCGAATCACCAGAGCCTCAACCTCGCCCACGCCGCCAGCCGCTCCGCCGCAAATTCGTGCGCTCTCGCCGCAGGAAACCCGCGAAAAAACCGCTCCACACCCCAGCTCCCCGCGCTCCGCGACGCGAACTCACCGATCGCGACCGCCACGAACGCAAATGCTTCATCTGCCACCATCCCGATCGCGCGGAAATTGACGACGACATCCTCCACTGGTGCAATCCTCGAAACATCACCTGCAAATACAATCTCAGCGATTACCGCTGCATCTATCGCCACGCCCACGCCACCGGGCTGATGGAGCGGCGCCGCGTCCACATGCGCGATTCCCTCGAACACGTCATCGAGCGCGCCGAAAGCGTCATGCCCACCGCCGACGCCATCATTCGCGCCGTCCGCGCCTGCGGCCGCCTAAACGCCAAGGGTGAGTGGGTGGATCCTCCCAGGCAAATGGTTTATTCCTCCGATTCACCCAGGCGCGCCGTCAGCGCTCGACTGACGCTCGAATCTTCCGAAAATCTGCCGCAATTGCCTCCCGCGATTGACCTCCAACCCACAATTTCTAATCGACAATCGCAGATATTAGAAAACAACGTAAACCACTCAAAACAAACGACAGCGCCCATTTCTAATCGACAATATTTCGCAGTTGTGGCGCGCAAAATTCGCGCGTTTCTCGACGCCTGATTTGTTCGGGAATTTGCCATCCCAAATTCAAGAAAGAGCACAGCCAAGAGTGGCTGTGCCACACCCGCGGGCGACGGCTTGCCCGACGTCTCGAGTTGTGGGCCAAACGCTCTTCCACGTTTTCGCAAGCCTGTCATTACTGACAATGTGCGCGCAGCTTGCTTTCCAGCACAATTCCAATGACCACTCATGAAACGCTTTTTCGAGCTTACTTTCCGGCCGTTCTTTGTCATCACCGGCGCGGCGACGACTCTCGGCGCCCTCCTCGCCTTTTGGCCGCAGTGGGCAGCCGTACACGTATTGCGAATCGAATTCGCTCAGGACTACACGATCATTCTCCAGCACTGGGGATTCCTGCTGGGGCTGGTGGGTGTGTTTATGATCGTCGCCGCCTTTCGCGAAGACTGGCGACAACCGGTCCTCATCCTTTGCGCTTGCGAAAAGGCATTCATTGTCTACCTGGTGATCGTCAACGCCAGCTACCCGTATTCGCATGGCTTTTGGATGGGCGCTGCGATGGATGCCGCGGTCGCTCTCTACACGATCGGTTACTTCGCTTTTGGCGGTCACAGCCGCTGAGTACGGAAGGATTCAAGATGAAATCAACGCACACCGGATTGCTCATCGCCGCCGCCCTCGTTTGCGCGCTGGCGCTGACGGTGTTCGGCCAGGACACCAAGAAAGAAAAGCAGCAACAAGACATCCGAGATAGCGCCCACAAGACCCTGCAGCAACTTTACAAAGCTGAACCTAACGCCAAAACAGCGGTCAAGCACTCCGCTGGTTATGCCGTCTTCAATAATCTGGGCGTGAAGATTCTGGTGGCGGGCTCTGGCAATGGCAAGGGCATCGCCGTGGACAATAAAACCAAGAAAGAAACCTTTATGAAGATGATCGAGCTGCAAGCGGGCCTCGGAATGGGCGTGAAGAAATTCAGCGTGGTTTTCGTCTTTGACACCCACAAGGCCTTCAACGACTTCGTCAACTCCGGCTGGCAATTTGGAGGACAAGCTAACGCATCAGCCACCACTGGAACCAAAGGTGGACAGATGTCGGGAGCGTTGTCGGTCTCCGACGGGGTCTGGATGTATCAAATGACAGATAAGGGCCTGGCCCTCGAGCTTACTGCAAAGAGCACCAAGTACTACAAGGACGATAGCCTGAATTGAAGCGCAAGCGTCGCCGGGGATTCCGCTGAAGCGTGCGGGCAAGGCGATGGAGGTGGCGGAGGGCTCGAGCCGGATTTCACCGGGGAGCCTGCTTCGAACGGCTAGGTACGAAGCTCGTTCGCGCAGCGAGCTAGGATTTCCGCTACGTAGGAATCGCCCATTTCTGTGTTGAACATGGCGTGGTAGAGGTGGTGGTCTGGCCAGTTCCGCTTGAGGTATTTTTTGACGAAGGCGGCGCGGTCTCTGTCGGTGGTGTCTACCTGTTCGATCGCGTCGCGCTCGGGCACGCCACGGCCGATCACTCTGTGAATCTTGCAATCGCGCGAGGCGTAGAGGAAGGTGCGGAAGACGTCCTTGCGATTGCGGAGAAAATATTGCGCGCCGCGGCCTACGATGACGCAGGGGCCGCCGGAAAGCGCGTGATTCACGGCCTGCTCGGAAACCGCGGCGATGCGACGGGCGTCGAGCAGAGCCAAGCGGCCGGTTGGCGGCAGGCCGCCCTCGAATGCTCCACGAAGGAAGGAGAGGAAGACGCGGTAAACGGCAGGATCTCTTTTCCATTCGCGCTGCTCGACTGCTTGCGGTGTGCAGTTGGTCAGCCGCGCGATTTCTTCGGTTAATTCGTGGTCCCACAGCTTCCAGCCCAGAAGGCCGGCGACCTTGGCAGCAATCTCGGAGCCGCCGCAGCCGAACTCGCGTTCAATTGTGATGGCTTGAATCATTGCGCGTATCCTTATCTTTTTTCTTAACCGGCGGCTACGGCTCCGCCCGCTCCTGGATCATTCTTCTTCAAGAAGAATGCGAGAACGAACATGAGCGAGCAGAAGGCGCCGAGGATCCAAAACGTGTCCATGTAAGAGAGCGCGTGGGCTTGTTGATTCACCAGGCCGTAGACCCTGGCGATGGCCTGGTTGTGAGCGTCCGTGGAGCGCAGGCCGGAATGTGCGATATCAGAGCTCAGCCCGCGGAGCGCCGACTGATAAGCAGGGGTATCCGGAGTGAGATGGCCGACCAGGATTTGCTGATGATACTGCGACCGCCGCGTGATCACCGTGGTGACCAAGGAAGTCCCGATGCTGCCGCCAATATTGCGCATGAAATTGATAATTCCGGAGACGCTATTGCCTTTCTCCGGAGCGATTCCGATATAACCTGCGGCGGTGATGGGGACGAAAAGAAAACCGATTCCCACGACTTGGGTGATGCGCAGCCAGGTGGCAAAACGGAAGCTAATGAATAAATCAATCTTGTGAGCGGAATAGAATAGCCCGACGGCCAGACAGAGCCATCCCATCGCGATAAGGTATCTGGCCTGAATTTTCGAGGTGAGCCGGCCGGTGATGGGCATCATTATCAGTAAGACGACTCCTCCTCCGGATAAAACGAGGCCCGCGAGTCCGGCGGTGTAACCCATCAGCGTCTGGAGAAATTCGGGGATTAAAACCAGCGTGCTGAAAAGCATGAAGCCCATCATGAACATCATCAGGTTCGCGGCGGCGAAGTTAAAGCTTTTGAACATGCGGACGTCCACGATCGGATCTTTGCGGAACCATTCCCAGATGACCAGCGTGACCAAGCAAACTGCGGCGGTGATGGCGAGAGTGGTGATGAAGTGCGAGCCCAGCCAATCGTCTTCCTGGCCCTTATCGAGGAGCACCTGCAGCGAGCCGACTCCCAGCGCCAGCATGGACATTCCCATGTAGTCCACGCGGATACCGGCGCGTTTGATGCGGCGGAGGAACGGCGGATCTTCGACCAGCGCATGGGTCAAATAGAGAGCGACGAGAACCGGAGGCAAGGTGATGAAAAAGATCCAGCGCCAGGAATAGCTGTCTGTAATCCAGCCGCCCAGCATCGGCCCGACGGTGGGAGCGAGAACCGCGGAGATGCCGTACAGAGCAAAGGCGACGCCGCGCTTTTCGGGAGGAAAGGAGTCGTTGAGAATTGCTTGCGCCATCGGCTGCAAGCCGCCTCCACCGATTCCTTGCAGCGCGCGAAAGAAGAGTAAGACAGGCAGACTCGGAGCGAGTCCGCAGAGCAGGGAACTGACCGTGAAGATAGAGAGCGAGAGCATGAAATACTTCTTGCGGCCGATAATTTCCGCAAGCCAACCGCTCATGGGCAGAATGATGGCGTTTGCCGCGAGATAGGAAGTGAGCACCCAGGTGCTGTCGTCGTAGCTGGCTCCCAAGCCGCCCGCGATGTACGGCAAGGCGACGTTGGCAACGCTGGTATCCAAAACTTCGACGAACGCCGCAATCGAAACCGTGGCGCCGATCAGCCAGGGATTTACCTTGGGACGCCAGACCGCTTGCTCCAAAGGGAAAGTGGCCGCCGCGGAGCTCATTTCAAGTACACCGTCGCTTCCACGTTCATGCCGGGGCGCAGCTGATGGTCACGATTTTCGCCCGGCTCCAGAACAATTTTCACCGGGACGCGCTGCACAATCTTCACGTAATTGCCGGTGGCGTTTTCCGGTGGTAGCAAACTAAAGAGAGGCCCGGTGGCTCCGGCGATGCTGTCAACATGTCCGTTGTAGGTGCGGCCGTTCGAATCGAGCTTGACCTCCGCTTTCTGGCCGACGCGCATATGTTTCAGCTGGGTTTCCTTGAAATTCGCGGTGATCCAGACTTGATCCAGCGGCACGACCGTGAGCATCTGCTCTCCCGGCTCGACGTTTAATCCGACGACGACTTTTTTATTCACTTCGCCGGTTACGGGGGCGAATATTTTGGTGTATCCCAGATTCAACTGAGCCTGTTCGAGCGCGGCTCTTTTTTGGCGTATGTCTGCAACGGCGGCGAGGGCTTTGGCGCGCGTCGAAGCCACGCGCTGCGGTCCCGCTTGAGCGTCTGAGTAGCGCGCTTCGGCTTCGATTAAGCGGCTGTGCGCTTCCTGAACGGCTTGTTGCGCGGCGGCTTCGCTCGCTTCGGCGGCGGATACGGCGGCGACATCGGTGGCGGCGTCGGCATAAGCGTGGTCGTAAATTTGTTTCGGTATTTCGTCTCTCGCGAGCAAGAGACGATAGCGGGTGACGTCATCCTGCGCCTTTACATTTTCCGCCTGCGCTTCCACAACGCGCTCATGAGCGGCCGCGGCTTCCTTTTCCGCTGCGTCAATCGCTGCCTGGGCATTCTGAATATCGGAGGAGGTGAACTTCAATTGGCTCGAGGAATCTACCGAAGATATGGGCACATCAATATTCAGGCTCTCCGCTGCGGCGTCGGCATTGTCCAGCGCGGCCTGCGCTCTGGCGAGCGTCACTTCATAGTCTTTCGGATCGATTTCGACGAGCGTGTAGCCTTGCTGCACCCATTGGTTGTCGTCAACGTTGACCTTCTGGATGTATCCCGAAATGCGCGCGCTGACGGGGTAGAGATGGACGTCTACCTGCGCGTCGTCGGTATCTTCGAAGCGGGAAAAATACATCCAGAGCAAAACGCCGCCGATGATCAGAACTGGGAGCGCTATAAAAAGGATCAGGCGCTTGCGCGAGCGCGCCTTGGGATAGGCCGGAATGGGCGCCTGCGCGGCGGCGGAATCGCCCGCGGGCGCGTTTGCTGCGGGCGGAGTAGCTTGCGGTGGATTCGCTGCCTGATTTTGTTCAGCCATGGTCATTCTCCTTTCAGGTCGCCTTTCAAGTACTCCGCGAAGCGGGACTCGGCGACTCCGGTCGCCCTTGCGAGGGAAATTTTTGCGAGGTTGTAGCTGTAAAGGCTGGCGATGTAGGCGTCATTCGCGGTGGCGAGCGCATCTTGCGCTTGCACAACTTCAATATTGTCGGTAACTCCCGAGCGGAACCGGTCGCGGGATTGCCGCAGCGTCTCGGTGGCGAGCGCTACCGTGCTTTTCTCGACGGAGACTTCTTGCGCAGTCGCTTCCAGATCGAGATACGCGTCGCGAACCTCCTGGTCGATCTGGGCACGCAAGTCTTCGAGCACCTGCTGTGCTCTTTGGAGAGAGGCGTCGGCACGCAGCACGTCTCCGTGCACTCTGCCGCCTTGAAAAATCGGGAGGCGGAGCGTCACGGCCGCATCCACGGTGCCATGCGCGGACGCCGGATTCACTCCGGTGATTCCGTAGTCGGCGACCTGTTCGATCGAAGGATAACGTTCCGCGGAACTGGCTTTTCTTTGCAGCTCGGCTGAACGGACCTGGCTCATCTGGCTCTGAAAATCGGGGCGAGCCTTGTAGGCGCTTTGGATCGCGTCATCGAGAGGCGGCACGGAAAGATCTTCGTAACCGACCTGCGTGGTGATTTCGAACTTTTGTCCTGGAGGAAGGCCGATGGCTCGCGCCAGAACCAGTTTCTGCTTTTCCAGATTATTTTGCGCGACGATCAATTTCTGTTGGCGGGATTGCAGTTCGACCTGCGAACGCAGCACGTCCACCGCTGCGACGAGGCCGGCGGTGTGCTGATCGGATGTCTGCTGAAAAAGAACTTTGGCGGTGTCCCTTTGCGATTGCGCCGATGTAACTTCGGACTCGTCGGCGATGAGCAGCAGATAGTTCGAGACAATCACGGTGACAACAAGCTCGCGGGCATTTTTGTAGCCGTATTCAGCGGATTTCAGCTGCGCCTGGGAAGAGCGCTCGCGCTGGATGGATTCCCAATCAAAAACGGTTTGGTTGAGATACGCGCGTGAATCGAAATAGCCGAATGGGCCGATGACTTTGGGCACTCCGGTGATATCCAGGCCAAATTGCGCTTTCAAGTCAATTTGACGAACGCCAAAACCCGTGCCGGTAGTTAAATTCGGAAGCAGCTCGCTCAGGGCTTGCCATTTTTGTCCTCGCGCATCCGACACGGAATCACTCGCGAGGAAGCCACCGAGGTTTTGCCGCAGGCCGCGCGCGACGGCGTTTTCCAGCGAGAGGGGAATTGGTGTTGCGCTCCGTTCGCCCGTGGGAACCCCGCCGAGGTAGGGGTTCTGTGACAACGCCTCCGTAGTATTTTGCGCGGCTCGCACGGCTGCTTGCGCCGGGCCGGCAACTTCTTGCTCGGCAATCGGACTGGGAAGAGGATTGTACTGCGCGAATGCGGCTGTTGCGGCGAAGAAGGGAACGCAGAGCAGCAGCAGACGAATCCAGGGTTTGCGGCGCACTTTCCATCTTAGGGAGATGTTTCTTTTTTCGGCTTGGTTCGCTGCCGCAGCGATAGAGACCGTCTGGACCGTGGCCTGCGACGGCGTGGTATTGGAGATCGTACGGCGATCCGGCTTGATTTCCATTTGCATCTCCCAATGTTTGAGTCAGGAAGCGCTGGTGGCGACCCGTGCTCGGGCCGGACTGCGCAAACCCGACTCATAGCAATCAATTCAGACTGTGCGTAAAGCGGAGTTCGAGCGAACAAAGCGACGCCGAATACGATCAGAGCGTGGCGGAACTTTGTGTGATTCCCTACCAACTGGTGGAGAGCAGAGCTGTGAAATTCTCGATGGCCTCCCGTTTGTTGTGTGCATCCGGGAAATCCTGCGCCGCCTGCGGGCCCGAAATTTTTGGTTGGTTAATTAATCAGCAGCTTGAGAGAGATGCGAGGGTGAATCTTAATAGTTCGAATTGACTTCGAAAGCTTGCCCAAACTTTGAAAAAAAGTCCAGACTTCGTTGAGGCGAGACCGGGCGGGAGCGAGCGCTCTGTGTTCGTTGCGGATGAAGGGCTAATCGGATTACTTCGGTCCAGCGGTGCGCTTGTGAGAAGGTGGGTCTGCCACGTCTCCTATGGTCGCGCAATTAGGAACTGGCCTACTACTTGTTTGGCGAGGAGCGGATGGGGGTGAGTTCGGCTAGAATGCGGCGATGACTGGCGATGAACGGCGGGCGGTGATTGTTACTGGAGGCGGGTGGGGGATTGGTGCGGCTGTGGCGCGGTTGGTGGGTGGGCGCGGATTTCCTGTCGTGGTGAACTATGTGGAGCAGCGAGCGGCTGCGGAAGCGGTGGTGCGCGAGATTGTGGAGGCGGGCGGGCGAGCGCTTGCGGTGCAGGGAGACGTGGCGCGCGAGGAAGATGTTTTGCGGATGTTTGATTTGGCTGAGCGCGAGTTTGGGGCGATCGGCGGGTTGGTGAACAATGCTGCGATTACTGGCGGTTTCGCGCTTGTGGAGTCGCTGGATGCGCGCGCGGTGGAACGGATGCTGGCGGTGAATGTGTTGGGGACGATGGTTTGTTCGCGGGAGGCGGTGCGGCGGATGTCTGTGCGGCGCGGGGGTGGCGGTGGAGCCATCGTGAATATTTCTTCTTTGGCGGCGCGGACGGGTGGAGCGGGGGAGTGGGTGCATTACGCGGCGTCGAAGGGAGCGATTAATAGTTTTACGATTGGGTTGGCGCGGGAGGTGGCGGAGGAGGGAATTCGCGTGAATGCGGTGGCGCCGGGATTGATTGAGACGGAATTGCATGCGGCGAATGGAGAACCGGGGCGACTCGAGCGATTGGCGCCGGGGATTCCGATGAAGCGTCCGGGGACAGCGAGGGAAGTGGCGGAGGGTGTGGCGTGGCTGCTATCGGACGCGGCTTCTTATACCACTGGCGCGATTTTGGAGATTGGTGGAGGGAGATAGCGGGCGCACAAACCAAACCCGAAGGCTAATGGAAGATTTTGATTCGCTCCAAGACCCAAGCGGCAAAACTCTGCCAAACTGCCGTGCTGCCGATCGGCAACTCCAGCTTTTGCATGATCACCAAGAACAGTCCGCCCCACAGCGTTGCTTGATGTACCTTGCGCAGCGTCCAAAGGTCGTATGCCACCAGCGGAAGCAAGAATGCATCGTCGATCAAATCGATCAGGAACGGTTCGCGCCGAATAATAGGGAAGGGCCAGCGGTTGATGGCGGCCGCGAGCAGCGTGATCGTCGCGATCAATATCAAGCGCTTGTGCGCCGCGGGATTCGACCGAGTGCGGAACGCAAAGAAGATAAGCGTTCCAAAAATAACCATGTCCCCAAGGGACGAAGCGTAGAAAGTCTTGGCATCAACGGATTGAGCGGCCATACCCCTGCGCAGCAAATCCGTGGCCGCCATCGAGCCGAGGATCACCATCGCGCACGCCAGGCCAAATACGAAAATGCCCAGGCGCCGATGGAGGTCCACTCGCCCCGCCGAAACGAGCGACGTCTGTACGACGAATGAAAATATCCAGAGGGTAAAGGCGGCACCGTGGACCTGGATCACCCAATTTGGCAGCGGCGCCCAGAACATCCCCGCCAGGTAATAAGACTTTGCAAAACCCAAAAACACGGTGGCCAGAATCAATGCGGCCATGGCAGAAAAAAAATATCGCTCGTAGCGACGGCTTCCGGGCGGATGGCCGGATTTGGTCATAATTTGAGCGTTTGCAGACATCGCTTCTCCCGAGGTTCTTTGGGTGAGGCCGCTTTCGGTCGGGACCATTGCAGGCCATCCGATCTGCGATGCGGCTACATCTGGTGATCCAGAAAGCAATTCCACACGCCTGGTGAACGCCGTCGCCGGCAACCAGCCCTCATTATGCGTTAATGCGACTTGCGAGGACTTCGCCAGCCTCACTGCGAAGGCGTGCGCGAATCGTATAGGAGGACGACGTCCCCGGCATAGCTGTGGCGCAGAACAGCCAGGCGCTTACCGTCGCGCGACCAGCGAAAATCAGAAATGAATCGCGATTTGAAGTCGGTCAGGATGTGACCCGGCGAGCCGTCCAGGGGTTGAATCCAGATATTGTCCACACCTTTTTCTTCGAGGAGCAGCGCCAGGGCCTTGCCGTCGGGAGTAAAGTGAAGCGCGTCGTGTGGAATCGGCGGAATGGAGTGATAGCTGACGCTGGCGCGCGGGTCGGCGTCGAGGTAACGGACGGTCGGCTTGCCCGACGTTTCGAGGTGGAACAAAGCTATCTTGGTTTTGTAGACCCGTGTGGAGGGATCCACCTGGCTGAAGTACGCGGCGATCGTCTGTCCGTCTGCCGAAAGCGCCGCGCCTTGGAGCAAGGCGCCCGGAAGCGAGACGGAAGCCACGAGTTCCGGGGCTGCTCCGGAAGTTGGATACCCCATCAAATCGTCGCTGCGCCAGGCGTCGTACGCATAGGTCCATTTTCCATCGGGCGAGCAACCGAACAACGTTGTATCCCCCACTGGCGTCACAGCTTTGGCATCAGAACCATCGGCGCTGGCGCGCCAGATTTTCACTGCTTTCGAGCTGTCATGAAGGTACCAGAGAGCATAAATGGAGCGGCCGCTATCACAGGATGCAACCTCTCGCACCCATGCTCCCGAATCGCTCAGGAGCGTGGTCAGGTCGCTGCCATCCGGGGCCAATCGCAGCAGACGGACGCCCTCGGAAATAAGCAGATGGCCGTCAGGAGTCCAGTCCATCCCAGCCAAAATTTGCTGCGGTGGAATTCCGGGGATAGCGGTAGCCGCTCCCTTGCCTGAGCCATCCAGAACGTCCGCTTCCATCGCGGACTGATCCTGCAACGTAGCGAGCGTCTTGCCGTCAGCGGTGATGCTGATGGTGTCATGGTCCACGACATCGTTCGTGAGAATACGGAATTTTGCTTCCGGATAAGAAAATACTCCCAAGCGGGAGTTCACAGTAAAGGGCCGGCCGCCGATCGCGGCGAAAATGACGAAAATGTTCCGTCCATCGGGATCCCACAAAAGGGTCAAGATCACCATGTCATCGAAACTCTGAAAGAGTTTCGACCGTCCCGACGAGAAATCGAACATCGTGATTTGGCTGCCAAAATCCCCACGCGATGGCTTGCTCTGCGCAATCGCGATGCGCTTGCCGTCCGGCGACCAGCCTATAAAGTCAGGATCATTCGTACCTTCAGTGACCAGCAAGACCTTCTCGTCGCTGCCGTCGGCATTGGCCTGCAGCAATCGCCACTTTCCGACCTCGGGGTCGTTGCCACGGACGTAGGCGATGAGCTTGCCTGCGGGTGAAAAGGTCGCGTTGCTATCCACGTCTTTGGCTACGATGGCCGGCGTGCCGCCCAGTAAAGGGGCGCGGTACAAATCGAGACCTCCCGAGGATTCCGCCGAAATCTGCCGGTAATAGATGTAGCTGCCGTCGGGAGAAAATGCCAAGGAAGAAAAGGTGCGGCCGGAGGGCGCGACGACTTGCGTAACGCTGCCGGTGGGAAGGTTCCGCAGCCAGAGGCTTTGCTGCCCTTGCTGAGTGACGACCGTTAGTATGAACTTGCCGTCCGGCGAAATCGCGGTGTTCTGAATGTCGCCGGAGTCCGTTACTCGGGAGACGTCATATTTTTCGAAGGGCTGCACGGCCGCGGGGTGAACGAGGACATAGATCGCGTAAGTGGCGCCGGCGGCGAGAGCGAGAACGAATAACGCAACGAGAAACGTTACAAATTTATGCTGGCGGGCGACTGCAGCGACGGTACTCGCGCTGGAAGCGGAAGCGGGAGTTTGACTGGCGGCCGACCGGTTCTCAATTGCTGGAGACGCGCCGGCGGCTTGGGGCACACTCGCGCTCGAATGAGAAGCTAGCTCGCCGGAAGACGGCACGGTAGCGAGCGCGCTTCGTCCGGATTCGAAATCGCGCCTGAATCTCTGCAAATCGGCGCGCAACTCGGAGGCATGCTGGTAACGCAAGGTGCGGTCTTTCTCGAGCAGTTTGTTGATGATCTCCTCGAGCCGCGCCGGCAAGGCGGGGTTGAGACGCACGGGAGCCACCGGAGCTTTGTTCAAGATGGAATCAAAAAGCGCCGCGGAACTATCGCCGCGGAATGGAAGTTGCCTGGTGGCCATTTCATACAGCACGGCGCCAAAGGAAAATAGGTCCGTGCGTGCGTCCAATTCCTTGCCGAGCGCTTGCTCCGGGGACATGTAGGCGACGGTTCCGAGCGTCATGCCCGGGCTGGTGAGGTGTTCGGGTGGCGCGCCGAGGGTTACTTGGGAGGCGCCTCGCGGTTCGAGGTTGGCGTAGTTCGTGGTGAGCTTTGCCAATCCAAAGTCCAGAATCTTCGCGTGGCCTCGGCGCGTCACAAAGAGGTTGGCGGGCTTGATATCGCGATGAATTATGCCTTGTGCGTGGGCGGTGTCCAGGGCATCCGCAAATTCGATGGATAGCGAAAGGAGAGCGTCGAGTTCCAGCGGCTTTTCGAGCAACACATGCTTCAGCGTGGCGCCATCGAGGAATTCCATAACGAGGAATGGCCGGCCTTCGTGGCTAGAGATTTCGTGAATGGTGCAAATATTCGGATGGTTGAGCGCGGACGCGGCGCGGGCCTCGCGTCGAAATCGCTCCAGAGCTTGTGAATCTTCAGAGAGGGCTTCCGGAAGAAGCTTGATCGCAACGAAGCGGCCGAGTTCGGTGTCCTCGGCCTTGTACACGACGCCCATGCCGCCGCCGCCCAGCTTTTCCACGATGCGGTAGTGCGAGATGGTCTGTCCGATCATTGGTGGGGAACTGCGCTTGGTGGGGCATATTAGGTTGTCCTCACAAGCAAGTCAACGTTGGTGAAAGCCAATCAGCACCTGGATACTGGCGTTGGCGCGAGCACGCACGAGAAACGGAGAGGCTTTACAGCGCGGCGCGGGGGAAAATTTACCGGGCGGCGAGCGGTAGCGATTTTAACCTGGATTGGCGCGGGTGCCAGGGAGTGGATGTGGCGATTGCGGCCCAAGGGCTGCGGCGGGGCTTTGCAATCCGTATAGGCGCGGGAGACGTACTATACATAGGTGGAGTTTGTTAGGAGCGATTTTATGAGTGGGCGATGGCTTTTCGGTTTGGGATTTATGGCCGTGATTTTGATTGGGTTGTATGTGGTGCATGCGGGGCCTCGGGAGCCGGTGCCTGCGGCGAAAGTGGATGCGCCTTTGGCTGCGACTTCGGGGAAAGAGACGGCTGTGTTTGCTGGGGGATGTTTTTGGGGGACGCAGGCGGTGTTTGAGCGCGTCAAGGGCGTGGTGGCTACGGCTGCTGGTTACGCGGGCGGGTCGGCGGGGACGGCTACTTACGATCAGGTGACTACGGAAACTACTGGGCATGCGGAGTCGGTGCAGGTGGTTTACGATCCTTCGCGGATTACTTATGGGCAGCTTTTGCGCGTGTTCTTTTCGGTGGCGCACGATCCTACGGAATTGAACCGGCAGGGGCCGGATGTGGGGACTTCGTACCGTTCGGCGATATTTTATACGAATGCGGAGCAGAAGCGCGTGGCTACGGCTTATATTGCGCAGCTCGATGCGGCGAATGTTTTTGCGAAGCCGATTGTGACGGAGGTTACGCCGCTCAAGGGATTTTACCGGGCGGAGGATTATCACCAGGATTATGCTTTGCATAATCCCGGCAATCCTTACATACAGATTTGCGATTTGCCAAAGGTGCGGGCGCTGAAGTCGGAGTTTCCGGATTTGTTCGTGGAGTATAAGGGGAAGTAGGACGTTCTTAGGTTCTTGCCGTTGACGCCGGCGATCTGCGTTTGAGGTCTCGGCTTGCTGTTGTAAGTTCCCGCTGCATCATCATTGCCACGCACCCTTTGCGAACTGCGCAAAGGGATGCGGCACCCCGAAGTGCAAGTGCAAAACCGAAAAGCGATGAGGAGAGAGGATTGTCAGGTTTCGCGTTTTAGTAGGGTGGCTAGGCGGCGGCGGAGGTTGTCTACTGCGTCGAAGAGTTCTTTTATGCCGGCGATTTCGATGCCGATGTCGGTTGATTGCAGGTCGAGGGAGAGATCGTTCGAGATTTGGGTGGCGCGTTTTACGCGTTCGGCGGACATGATGGGCAGGACGGAGAAAGGGTCGCCGCCGGGTTCGTCGTTGGAGCCGAGCCATTTTTGGACGGCCCAGGTGGTGCTGCGGATGTGGTCCACGGCGTTGCGGAATTCGGAGAGGACGCGGGCGTCGAGTTCGCCGGATTTGACTAGGGCTTCGAGTTGCTGCAGTTCGCCGGTGGCGGCTTCGAGGCGAGCAGTGAGGGGTTGCGCGACGTTGCCAGCGGCTACGTTTTCGGGCGAGTTCATTTCAGTTCTCCGCCGGCTGGGCCCGTTGGTCTTAGCGAGACTACGGCGTGAGGCGCGGTGAATACAAGAAAAAAGAATCGAGGAGTCAGGGGCAGCGGGTGCCAGTGCGGCCGCAGCCTTCGAAGACGGAGAGGACGTTGGCCAGGGTAAGGAGATCGCGGATGCGGGGGCTGAGATTGTGGAGTTGGAATTCACATTTCGCGGTTTTCGCGGAGATGTAGAGGCTTACCAAGGCGCCCAGGCCGGAGCTGTCCATGTAGCCGAGGTCGGTGAGGTCGAGGATGACACGGCGTTTTTGGGGGAGCAGGGATTTTACCTCGGTTTTGAGTTGGGGCGAGGTTTCCATGGTCAGGCGGCCGGTGCAGCGGACGACGGTGGCGTCTTCCCAGGCGTAGGTGTGGAGGTTGAGTTCGCGTACAGGAAGCGGCGGAATGGTGGACATGGGTGGGGATTGTTTACTCTGGATGCGGGGAGATGACAAGCGGTTTTTGTGCGGGGCGTGCGGGGCGCCGGCGGAGCGGCCACTGCGAAGAGAGATCCCTCACTTCGTTCGGGATGACAAAGACATTTGCGGGCCGGTTGGGCTCAGCGGGGGCGGGTGGTTAGGCCTGCTTTTTTCCAGAGTTTTTCCCAGTGCCAGATGCCGGGAGTGTCATGCAGGACGCGATGGCCCAACTGGTGGGCCAGCATGAGGATTTAGCCGCGGTGGTGGGCTTCGTGCGCGAACATGTAGGCGAACATGGTGGCGCCGGCGGGCCAGGTTTGCGTCCAACTGCCGCGGGAGAATTTCTTGACGCGGCGATTGGGGTGTGTGGAGAGAGCGTCGGTGAGCATGAGCAGGCATTGCGCGGCGCTTTTTTTGTGGGCGGCGGAGGCTTCCTTGATGGTGCAGCGGTCGGGATCGAGCGGCGGGGCACATTTCAGATGCGGCGCGGAATTTTTCAGCCAGGCGAGGCGGCAATTGTGGAGGTGCGCGAAGATGGCGGCGATGGAGCGTCCGCTGCATTTTTCTGCGGGTGGTTGGGCGCGCCAGGCGCGCGGGTCGAGAGTGGCGAGGATTAGTTGGTTCATGGAGTCGTTGGCGGCGTAGATTTCGAGCAGGGAATCGCGAATTTCGGCGAGAGCGGCGTCAGATTCGCTGGACGCGTCGGCGGCGCGGGCGTTTTGGGCGGCGCGGGATCTCGGCGATGGTTTTTGCATGCTCGCTCCGGTGGCCGACGAGCGGGACCGAATTGATGTGGGAACGCGCGGCATAATTTCAGGATTTATATCATATCGTAGCGTCAGTGCTGTTTGGCTGGAGGAGGGGATAACCTCATCGGTACAGACGAGGCTACGCAAGTGTTTGTATTCCCCACACATTAGCGTATCCAGTTAGCACGCGCGCTGGGCAATTCCGCATACAATTAATAACAGCGAAGTAAAAGCGATGCATTTTGACGCGACCGTATTTTTGATCTTGGGATCGCTAGTGGCGTTCGCCATATGGGTGTGGAGATTTTCGTCAATCCTGCGGAAGACGCCGAGAGAAATGCGCGCGGCGGCGCTGCGCGGGTCGGCGAAGGCGATGGGCAGCGAATTCTGGGAGCGCGGCAGCCCGTATCAGAGCGAACTTGCGGAAGAATTGTCCATTGGCCCAGATTCAATCGTGCATACGTTGCAGTGGCCGAATCAGGGCACGCAGATATTTTCGTTTCAGGAAATTCGCCGCGGTGTAAAAGGCCGAACCTCTTACCTTTACTGGGCCGGCTATCGGTTCAGCGAGCGTGTGTTTCCGAAGTTCGATTTGAGAGCGACGCGCACTGCGTCTTTCATGCGGCCTGGATACTGGCGGAAAGTGTCGCTGCCTGGGCAGATTGATTTCGAAAGCCGCTACGCTTTGACGGGGGAGAACCGCGGTTTGGTGGAGCAATTCTTTACACCGGCGCGTTGCGCGGCAATTTTGGCGCGGGAATGGCCTCGCGGTGTGAGCTTGAAAGCCGGCGCCCATTGGGTTTTGGTGCATGGCGAAAAATTTCTTCTTGCCACCAGTGAATCGGATTCCGAAGCCAGCGTCGCGAAGGAAATACAAGAAGTGTCATCGCTGGTGACGGGGATGCTGCCGATCGCGGAAGCGCTGACGGATGCGCACCTAGCGGAGGCGGACCAGCGATTTGTGAGGTTTTCCGAAGGCAGTCTGAAAAATAAAGCATCTTGGTGGGACCGATTGGCATTTCTGATTTTGGCCGTGGTGATCGCGGCTGCGATTTTCGTTTCGGTGGCGTATGCGGGGCCGTTGTGGGCGCGGTTTGACTTAACGGTTCTGAGAACGGACTTGCGGCGTTACCTTTTTGCGGTGCTGTTCGTTGTGGTGCTGTGGGGGATGGGCGAATGGCTGGTTCGCTTTTACCGGGGGATGAAACAGCGAGCAGCGATGCGGTTGGAGGCGCAGTTCTCCGGTTTGTTGAACAGGCCTTGAGTAAAAAAGGCGCGGCTTCGCCTTCCGCTTAGTTTTGTGTTCTCGATGATTCGGGCTTCCGAGCAACTCTTCTTTTGGCCTCGCAATCTGACCGATGAGCGATATATTTCCACGCGACTGGTGCCGAAAACCTCCTGCTGAACTGGAACTGTGATGACGGGGGAAAAAACTGCTGTGGCTTTGGGTTGGCGCGTTTACGGATTAGGCGTGATGGCTGTCGGGTTGGCTTCCTTGGTGTTTCGGGAATTCGATCCGGGGCAGCCGGTGCCTGACGGCCTTCCTGCGCGCGTTGTGCTGGCGTGTGCGGCGGGTGCGTTGATGGTGGTGGCGGCTGCGGCGATCGAGTGGGGGCGAACGGTGGAGTGGGGTGCGGCGGCGCTTGCGGTTTATTACACGCTCTTTGTGGTTGTGCTGATGAATGGGCGGGTGCTGCTGACGGATTACGCTGTGTACGTTACGTACGAAAATATTGCGATGCAGCTGGCGATTGCTGTGGGCGCTTGGATTATTTTCGCCAGCGCGGCCGCGATTGACGCGGCGGTAGCTGCGCGGCTGACGCGGGTGGGGCAACTGGCGTTTGGGGTTTGTGCGCTGGTCTTCGGCGGAGCGCATTTTGTGTATATGAATATGACGGCGCCGATGGTGCCGAAATGGCTGCCGCCTTCGCAAGTTTTCTGGGGTTACGCGACTGGAGTGTGTTTCGTTGCGGCGGGCTTGGCGATTTTGAGCGGGGTGCAGGCGCGGCTTGCGGCGATTTTGCTGACTGTGATGCTGGCGTTGTTCGGTTTGCTGGCCAACTTGCCGATTTTGCTGGCCGATCACGCGAATCACTTTAATTGGACTGAGAGTGCGGTGAATCTGGCGGTGGTGGGTGCGGCTTGGGTGCTGGCGGAGTCGTTGGGGCGGGCGGAGCGCTCGAGCGCTGTCGATTAAACGGGCACGGCATGCCGTGCCCCTACGGGCGCTATCGGCGATCTTCTTCTGGGGGCGATGACGAAAAGCAGATCCCTCGCTGCGCTCGGAATGACACCGACTGCTCGATCGGGACGGCATTAATTTCTCAGCGCGGACCTATATGGTGTCTTCGATCGGCGTGGCTACTTCGATTTCGTTCGCGGTCGTTGGTGCGGGCAGATTGCGGGCGCGGATGGTGCCTACTAGCACCGTGAGATTCGTTAGCAGGACTACGGCGAAGGCTAGCGACGGAAGGAATGCGAAGGCGGCGCCGCGGGCTTCCAGGATTTGGATGCCTAGGACTACGCTGATTAGTCCGCGAGGGACGAACCAGATCATTAGTTCGAGTTCGAGGGGGGAGAAGGTGCGCCAGGCGAGGCGTCCTATTTGAATTATCACCCAGCGGGCGACGAAGATGGCGGCGAAACAGAGGAGCGCCAGCACTGTGTTTTTGCGCAAGCCTTCGAATTCTACGAGCGTGCCTAGCAGGACGAAGAAGAAGGTGCGCAGCAGGAAGGCGAGTTCGCCGTGAAAGGTGAGCATTTGGGCATGGGGACGCTGGGGCGGAGCGCCCTTCGCGTCTTTGAGCGGGGTTTCGCTGAACCAATCGGCGCGCGAGGGCTGATCGAGATGCAGGCGCTTTTGCACGGTGGGAAAATTCGCGAGGGTCAGGCCGAAGACGAGAACGGCGATGAGTTCGTTGCCCTTGAGAACGTGGACGCCGGAATAGACGAGCAGGACGGCGGCGAAGGTGAGGACGTGCCAGAAGCGCTCCTCGGTGAGAAGCGGGAGAAGATACGACCACAACATTCCGGCGAGAATTCCGGAAGCGACGCCGACGATGAGGCTGGAGACGAGGCTCCAGGCGACGGCCTTGGGAGCGGCGCTGCCTCCGGCGGCGATGTCGAGAAGAGTGGTGACGGCGAGGACGGCGAGCGCGTCGCCGAGGGAGACTTCGACGAGCATGGTGACTTTGACTTCGCTGCGCAGATGGATTTGCTGCAGGACGGGCAAGAGAATCGCGCTGCTGATGCAGCCGAGCGAAGCGCCGATGAGGAGCGCGTCCATCCAGGAGCAGTGCAGCGCGGGACGGCACACGAGGGCGACGGCGGCGCTGCTGAGAATGTAGCTGAAAAGCGAAAGTAAAAAGCCGGAGCCGAAATGTTGCAGGATTTCGCGGAGTTTCAGGCTGAGGCCGCCTTCGAAGAGGATGAGGATGAGGGCGAGCACGCCGAGGCCGGGCGATGCGCCGCGGAAAATGTCGGGATTGACCCAGTGGAGGACAGGACCGATCACCACGCCGGTGGCCATGAGGATGATGACGTCCGGCACGCGCGTGAAGCGCACGAGGCGATTGGCGACGAAGGCCAGGACTAGCAGGCCGCCTAGCAGCGCGAAGAAGAGAGTTAGATCCATGGCGATGGGTTATGCCCGCTGGGTTGGGGTAGAAGATGATCGAAGAAATGCGGGGTTGATGCAAGTGAAAGACGGAGGCGTTCGCGGCGCGCGGGCGCCCGTCATTTGAGGGTGCGCCGGATTGCCGCTGCCTTGCGATTGCGTACTTCGCACAAATAGTTCGCGCTGAACTCACGCTTCCGGCGAGGCAAGCCTCGCCTTGCACAGGCGGGAGCAAGCTCCCGCACTCCCAGAAAAGGCGTGCTTCGTTGCCGCCTGCCGAGTTGGGAATGTCGCAAGTTGGGGCGCAGCGAGCAACGCCGCTACGCACGATCGTAGGCAACATCGCTAATTGGGTTCGCTTGTGATGCGCCGGTACTGATTGGGCAAACACGCGCTCTGTTGGGATGGGCGTGCCGGGCGATTGCTTCCAGACTGATGGCAAGGCTGAGGAGGCTTGGGAATGAGCGACAAACCTAGTTTCACCGAGGTGAAGACAGAGCAGCTAAGAATGTCGGAAAGCTGGAAAGCGGAAGGGCGCGCCAGCGAAGCGTGGGTGATTGCGGATCCGGAGATTGTGGAGATATTTTCCGCCGGAGTGGCGTTCGGAGTGGAAGCCGGGCGACGCGGCCGCAGCGATCCGGCCTACTCGCCGGATGAATGGCGCAAGGCATTCCGCGAGGCGATGGCAAAGGCCGCCGTGGTGGAAGCGAAACTTGCAAAGGCCAAGCACGGGATGGCGAAGGGTTGACGCTTGGGAGCGTAGATGAGCTGACACAGCTCCGCGGAACGAAGAGAGATCCCTCACTTCGTTCGGGATGACAACGTTACTAAAGCGGCGCGCTATCGGCGGCCGGGGCGCGCGCGTCGTGCGCTAATCTGCTGGGGCTACCTGGAACTGTTCTAGCTTGCCGTCGGGCATTTCGTAGGTCCAGGCTTGCAGCTCGATTTTTGCGAACTTGACAGAATAGACGCGGAGGGTCATGCCGCCGCGCAACGCCTGGCGCGTCTGGACAAATTCTTGTGGGGCGCCCAGCGGACCTAGGCTGCTGGCGAAATCTTTCAGGGCTTGCTCGCTGAAATAGAAATTGGCGTTGGCGGTGAAGAGGGAACGGTCAATCTCGCCGTGTTGCAGGCCTGCGAAAATCTTTTGGGCTTGCGCTAGCTTTTCGGGAGTGGCAGGGTCGTCGCTGGCTAGCAACAGTGGGGCGATGGCTTTGGCGATCGCATCGGCGGCTTCGGCGGCGTCTTCATTGGTTAACACAACTACGGCGACATGATCGTCCGGATACACATCGTTTTCGGAGGTGAAGCCGGAAACTTCGCCGCTGTGTTCGAGCGCGCGATGACCGAATTCTTCACGGACGTCCACGCCTAGGCCGTAACGTGTGCCGAGGCCATTGGCGAGAAGGACTTCGGTTTCAAAATCGCGATAGGACGCCGGCTTCAGCAGGCTTTGATTAATGATGGAGACGTCCCATTTGGCGAGGTCTTCGGCGGGCATGGCGAGTTCACCGGCGGCGAAGAGCCAGCCGGTGCCTTCTTTGGGCGCGGGACGCAGAGGGCCTGGCGCGTACCGCATGTAGCCGGCGGGATCGGTGTCGCCGAGTTTGGCTTGGTCGGTGTCGGCGACGCTTTTCATATCGAGAGGCGTGAAGATTTTTTGCTGCAGAAATTGCAGCAGGGGTTGGCCGCTGGCTTTTTCGACGATCAGTCCGGCGATGACGTAATTCGTGTTGCTGTATTGCCACTTGGTGCCCGGCTCGAAATCGAGGGGCTTGCGCGCCCAGACGCCTAGAATTTTTCGCGCGGTGGTGGGCTCGAGCATTTCGGGCATTACGTAATCCTGTGGCCAGTAATCTTGGTAGCCGGAGGTGTGCGAGAGAATTTCGCGGATGGTGACATCGTTCGCGCGCGTGAGGTCGGGTAGAAATTTCCCGACTTTATCGTCGAGCGAGAGTTTGCCTTCTTCTTGCAGAAGCAAAATGCTGGCGGAGGTGAATTGTTTGCTGACGGAGCCGATGCTGTAGCGCATTGGCGGCGTGGCGGCGGTTTGCGGATCGAGTCGGGCGTTTCCGTAGGCGTGGAGGTAGGCGATGTGGCCGTCTTTTATGACGGCGACGGAGGCGCTGGGGACACCGGTTTTCGCGAGGGCGGCTGCGGCGAGGTCGTCAATCTTGTGCTGCATTTCGGGCGAGAGCTGAGGCTGGGTTTGCGCGTTCGCGTGCTTCGCAGCGACAGAGCAGGTAAGTAACAGGATCGACAAATAAAGAGCTGCGCGCAGCGCCACTCGGTGCATGAAGACCTCCTACGAGCAAAGGCGCAGTGTAACACGAGGCGGAAAACAACAGCGGTGCGCAAAGGATTCCGAGGTGGACCGGCTTACGGCAACGGCGTGTGCCGCACGCTCGGAAATGTCGCCGAACAAGCTATACTCATCAAAACTGTTAGCTCTCAGGTACAATGCGGCTCGGACTTGATTGCGCGCGGGCTGACTCGGATGTAGTTTATCGGCCGAGGACAAATCAAAATGCCGGATCACCAGGTAGTCGTATGAAGCTTCGGGCGTCGCTACTTTCTGTTGCGATTGTGGTCGGGATATTACCGTTCACAGTTATGTGCAGTTTTGCGCGCCGCGCCAATGCCGATGAAAAATATGGAGACTTTGAACGACAGGTCGTCCTGGCGATGCTGAAGGAGACGGAAAAAGACGTGCAGAACCATTATTACGACGCCACCTTTCATGGCGTGGATATGAGCGCACGATTTCGCGCGGCGGAAGCAAACATCCAGGTGGTCCACTCGTACCGGGAAGCGATCGGGCAGATCGAGTGGGTGCTCCAGGGCTTGAATGATTCCCACACGGTCTTCATACCTCCTCCGCAGCCCTTTGATATCGATTATGGCTTTGAGTTTGAGTTCTACGGAAACAACTGTTACGTGACGCACGTACGTCCGGGAACGGATGCAGAGACGGTTGGGTTGCGAGCGGGCGATAAGATTGTTGCGATTGACGGTGAAAAACTTGCGAAACCGCAGTTTTTAGGACTTTTGTTTTCGCTGAGGGTAATCGCGCCCAGGACAAAACTCAGCTTGGCCCTCGTGCGCACAGATGGCGCTCAACAAGAACTTACGATCAACCCCAAGGTGCATTGGTTTTCCGTCCGAACGGATACCAGCGGGACACAGCATGACGCCTTCAATATCAATTGGTACCTGCGGCGACTGGAAGACGTGAGAACGTACGAGGAGTCGCAGGCCGCGGAAGTAGGGGATGTGATGATCTGGAAGCTTCCGAACTTCACCTTTCCCGAGAAAGAAGCGGAAGCGCGGCTTCGTCAAGCACGGAAAAGCCGGGCTCTCATCCTGGATCTGCGGGGCAATGAAGGTGGAACCACCAAAAACCTCGAGTGGCTGATAGGCGCTACCTTCAATCACGATGTGAAGGCGTGGGACAGGGTCAGCCGCGGAACCACAGAGTCCGAGGTGGTTCGTACCCACGGAGAGAATGCTTTTACCGGAGCACTGTTCGTTCTGGTGGATAGCAAGTCCAGATCCGCTGCTGAAATCTATGCGCGCGTGGTGCAGCTTGGAAAGCGCGGGATGGTGATGGGCGACCAGACAGCCGGGCGCGCCATGGAGGCCAACCTCTATCCGCACGATACAACACCCGCGGAAATCGGCAGATTTCCGGTCAACCCGTACGTTGTAAAAGTCAGCGTGGCTGAATTGATCATGGAGGACGGTAAAACGCTCGAGCACGTGGGAGTGACTCCCGACCTGCTTGTGCTGCCAACGCCAGCTGATCTTGCGGCCGACAAAGATCCGGTGCTCGGCGCGGCCATATCTCTCGCAGGCCAGCAAGTCGATCCCCTTGCTGCCGGAAAACTGTTTCGCTTCAAGTGGCCCCCGATGTCGAACTGAGAGACTTTCTGGGTACTCGAAAAGTTCCGACTTACTATTCTCTGCTCCTGGTTCATCGCCTGTTAAGATTTCATCCAGGATGTGCCGGTGCATATCCTAGGTGGGCATTCTCTTCTCAGTTCAAAGAGCAACGGATGAAGAGCATGAGCCCCTGAGCACCTCAGAAGGTGGTCAGGGGGGCTGACGCCGCCCTCGGAGTAGATTCGCCGAAAAGGTAAGCGCCGGCACTTGCAGGCAACTGTCGAGTGGAAGGATTATCTCCAACGAAATTCGCGGTGCGGGAGCGAGAGGAGAGCAGCCATGGTTCGACGATTTCTTTTGCTCGGATTGCTTGCGATTATCGCTGGGAGTGCCGCGAGTTCAGCTCTACGGACGCCAGCGGCGGGGCAGGAGCCGTGCGCAACCGCGGATCATCGGGAGTGGGTGGCCGATGCTTTGAAGAAGATGGAGACGATTAAGCCGGGGATGACGCGGACGGAACTCCTGACGGTATTCACGACGGAAGGTGGCACGTCGACACCGATGCATCGCACCTTCGTGAGTCGCGATTGTCCATATTTCAAGGTGGACGTCACGTTCAAGGCCGCCAGTGGGACCAATGGCGCGGACAAGGACAAAGGGGAAGAAGCCGATTCAGAGGAAGCCAGCCGAGACGTCATCGTCGAGATTTCGCGGCCATACCTGGATTTCAGTATTGTGGATTGAGGGTGCGTAGGAACACAAAAGCCCCGGCGCTGGGTTCGGCAGTAGTGGCGCGCCGCCTGCCGCGAATTCGCGGGTACTGCACGCGAAGCGAGCTTCGCGCCGGAAAAGCGGTGGCCCTTCACTTCGTTCAGGACAAGCAAGCCGCCGCGCTCCCAGGTCGCATCGCGACGTTTCATTCATATGGCGGGCTAACTGGCGGTGGTTGGAGGGGAGGCATGATGGCGAGTCTTCTTTTTTCAAAAGCGAGCGTTTCTATGACGAAGGCGTTTCTTTTTGGTTTGTTATCGCTTATGTGTGGAGGCTTGCTGCGGGCGCAGACTGTTGCCGGTTTGGGCCACGTTACGTTTCCGACTTCGACTCAGTCGGCGGTTGCGCAGAGCGATTTCATTCGCGGACTTTTGTTGCTGCACCTTTTTGAATACGAGGACGCGGCGAAGTCATTTGTTGCCGCTGAAAACGCCGACCCTGGATTTGCCATGGCTTATTGGGGCGAGGCGATGACGTTCAATCATGGCGTCTGGAACCAGGTGAATGTGAGAGCGGGGCAGGCTGCGCTGGCGAAGTTTGGGGCCACTGCGGAAGAACGCGCGGGCCGTATTGCCGATGCGCGTGAACGGGGCTATATGGCCGCGGTGGAAATTCTGTATGGCGGCAAGGGCGACAAGCGTGAACGGGACGCGGCGTACGCGGCGGCGATGCAGAAGTTGGCCGAAGCTTATCCGAAAGACGACGAGGCGCAGCTTTTTTATGCGCTGGCGCTGCTAGGCGAGAGCGAAGGGGTGCGCGATGTGCCGATGTATTTGAAGGCGGCGGAAATCGCGAAGAGCGTTTTCGCGAGGGACCCGCAGAATCCCGGCGCTGCGCATTATTGGATTCATGGGATGGATGATCCGCAGCACGCCGCGGGCGCTTTAGAAGCGGCGCGCGCTTTGTCCAAGATCGCGCCGGATGCGGGGCACGCGCTACATATGTGTTCGCACATTTTCATGGCGCTGGGCATGTGGGACGACGTGGTACAGGCGAACGTCGCCGCGATCAGCGTGGTGAACAGGCAAGCATCCGCAGAAGGGAGGCAGTCCAGACACAGCGGCCACTACAGCTACTGGCTCGAGTACGGCTATTTGGAACAAGGACGAATTGGCGACGCGGAAAAAGTGCTGGCCGACTGCCGCGCGGAGGCAGCGGAATCGGGCATGGCTGCCCGGGCGCGCGGCACGGTGGATCCTGATGACTCACATGTCGGATCTTTCGTCCAGATGCGCAGCCGGTACATTGTTGATACAGGCCGTTGGAATGGCGAGGTGGTTGGCTGGAGCGTGGACCTGGACGGCGCGGAGATGCCGGAATTCAACTACGCCTTCGGCACTGGTTTTGCGGCGGCTGAGCGCGGCGATGTGGCGGCAGCGCGGGAATCGCTCGCTGCGCTCGGGCGGCTTCTGCCCCAGCTCGCCGCGGTCTTTGATCATGCGGGTGTTCCGGCCGACGATCCCGCGCGTCGTGTGCCGGAGATTCAAAAGGCGCAGATGGAGGCGGTGATTCTTTCGGCCGAGGGACAGGGCGAGGAGGCTATCGCAACGATGCAGCAAGCGATCGCCAGCGGGAAGGATTTGCCGTATGCGTTCGGGCCGCCGAGCCCTGCGAAGCCTTCCGAGGAACTTCTTGGCGAACTGCTATTGAAGGCGAATAAGGCTGCGCAGGCACGGGAGGCTTTTTCTGCGTCGCTCGAGCGCGCGCCGAGAAGGACCGAATCGTTGCTGGGGCTGGCGCGAGCCGAAAGCGCGATGGGAGACCAAGCGGCGGCGGCGAAAAGTTACGCGGAACTCTTGCAGATTTGGAAGGATGCGGATCCGAGTTATGCGCCGAAAGAAGAGGCGCAGCGGTTTGTTTCCGGCGCGTCGCACGCTGCGAACTAGAGGAGGGAATTGAGAGCTCCCGCGAAGCGGCGATGCCAGTAGGAGCGCTCGGCGGAACAATCTTCCGCGAAGAATTAATCGCGCGCGCGAGCGGGCTGTGGGTCAGTTTCCGATAACGGACTTACGAGGCAAGTCGAATTACTTTCGGGTAGCCCGTCATTCGTTCTGCTGCCGCCAAACCCCAAGGTGACATTGACGCCCTTGTTCGTCGGAGCGCGTTCGGAGCAGTTGCAGTGAACTGTCACGGATTCCGCAGGCGTAAGAGCTGGGATCTTTTCAAGTGCCTATCGTCCCTATGAGCGTCAGCGTACCGGTGGAACTATCAATGCTGTACATCGAGACGCTGTTCGAGCCAGAATTCGTGACATAGACGAACTTGCCGGACGGATGGATGGCGATCGAGGTAGGAGATTGCTCCGTAGCTATCGTTCCTATGGGCGTCAAGTCCCCCGTCGTGGCGTTGATGGTGTACATCGAGACGCTGCCCACAGTTTGATTCCCCGTGAAATTTGCCACGTAAGCGAACTTGCCCGCAGGATCCACGGCCATGGAGATAGGGCTTGTTCCTGCGGCGATCGTCCCTATAGATGTTAAGGCCCCGGTCGTGGCGTTGATGGTGTACATCGAGACGCTGCCCTCAGTCTCATACGCCGTCCAATTTGCCACGTAGGCGAACTTGCCAGATGGATCCACCACCACCGAGTTCGGAAGACTTCCTGCGACGATCGTCCCTATGGATGTTAAGGTCCCAGTCGTGGCGTCGATACTGTACATGGAGACGTCGTTCGAGTTGAAATTCGTCACATAAGCGAACTTGCCGGCAGGATCCACGGCCACGGAGTCCGGATTTGCTCCTGCGTCGATCATCCCAGTGGACGTCAAGGCCCCGGTAGTGCTATCGATGGTGTACATCGAGACGCTGGATGAACCGCCGAAGCTGCTCGCCGGGAAAGCTCCCCCATCCGCCGCATAGGCGAATTTGCCGGATGGATCAAACGCCATCGAATTGAAAAATCCCGGAGTTCCGTTTACCCCTGTTCCGTATATCCCTCCTGCGGTGGACGTTAAGGCCCCGTTCGTGGGATTGATGGCGAACGTCACGATGCTGCCAAAATCGATATCCCACACATCTCCCGAACTCGCCACGTAGGCGAACTTGCCAGAAGGATCTACGGTCACGGAGTCGGTAAATTCGTCATTGGAAGGCACCGGTGGTCCTACGGACGCTAGGGCCCCCGTGGCGGGGTCGATCGTGTACATGGATACGTAGCCACCACCGCCGCCACCGCAGCCCCCACTCGCCACATAGGCGAACTTTCCGGCAGGGTCCACCGCGATTGATTGCGGATCAACTGCTCCTGTCGTTATGGTGAAGGTCGACGCGTTCGAGATACCCCCGCCGGGTCCAGGGTTGAAGACTGTGACCGCGGCTGTCCCGGCTGCGGCAACGTCACTCGCCGAAATCTGAGCAAGCAGCCCGTTAATAGTGCCATTACTAGTGGTCGGCCGGTCGCTGCCGTTCCAGCGTACGACTGAACTGGCCATAAAATTTAGCCCAACCACCGTCAACTGAACGGGCTCCCCTGCGGGAGCGCAGCTTGGAGCGAGTAAACTGATCGTCGGGCCGGTGCTGGCACCACTGGTGACGGTGAAGTTAACTGCACTCGAGGTGCCACCGCTGGGCGCGGGGTTAGTCACTGTCACCCCCAGCAAGCCCGTTGCGGCGATGGCGGTGACCGGGATGGCCGCAGTTAATTGCGTGGAGTTGACGAACGTGGTAGTGGGCGCTGCTCCGCCGAAGTTGACCTGCGAACCGGCGACGAAATTCGTCCCATTGATCGTAAGCGTGAAAGCCGCACCGCCCTCCACGGCACTGTTCGGTGAGATCGTGGTGATCGTGGGGTTGGTAGGGGAAGTCGAGTTGGCTGTCGAAGCCGTACTGCCGCATCCAGCAAGGAATACAAGACTCACGATTCCGAAAACGATGAGCTTTTTCATTTCCACTGCTTCAATCTTCATGGCAACCTCCCGTTCAGTTCACCCAAACGTGGGTAACAGTAAGAATCCGCCGAAGTAGATCGCAGGCCCTAAAGGGACATTCCAGTGACATATGCGTGGTAGCGGGTTGGATCACTATCGCGCCGTATCAGGCGCGCAGATGGACATACGTTCTCTATCTACATAATCGGAAACGGCGGGCAAAAGACGACAGGGTGGCGAAACAATTGATTGGGGGCCAGGTATGTCGGACCGACGTCCTGATTAACGCATTAACGTATATGCAGGGTGCTGCTTCACGAAGAGCTTTCGCCCGTAGACGCTTCCGCCACCATCTGGTGGCGAGCGGCGGCTCATTTGCTCGTTCGCGTGGAATCCCGGGGTGTAGTGTCTCTTTTGAGAGGGTGGTCGCGTACGCGAATCACTTCGGCCCCTGCATTGGTTTCGATCACCTCGGAGTCCTAGGGTCCTACTTTCGAGGAAGGCGTGGCACTTTTTTTGCCTCGCTGTCGTCTTTTGCTCTCTGTTTTCGATTACGTGTATAGAGGTCCTCTGAACAGAGGCAAAACTGGCGACTAGGAAACTGAAGAAACCAGCGCGCTGGCGCTCCGGGAGGAAACGATGAAAGCCAAGAAGCAGAGTAAGGGTACAAAGGGCCTAAAAGCCGGGAAGAACTTGGGAACGCAGAAAGCTCTTTCAAAAGTGCCATACCTTCCAGTTCCCACGACAAATGTGACTATCAGCTGAATTGCATTGACGCGCGTCGAGATCAATCTGCGGCTGGAATATTAGCTAGGAAACAGGGGCGCACCGGTAGCGGCCGCGAAGTGCGCGCGTATTTCTGATCTTCTTTCTACGACCGCAGCACTTGCGCGTGTAGGTCTGCCTTTATTGGGTACGCATTTCCAACATCTATGGCGCGCTGATTGCGCAGCCGGCGGAGCGGAAACACATTCATGGTCCAGGTCTGAACCTGACGTCAGAAAAAAAAGGCGGCTCGCGAAGAGCCGCCTTTTCTTGAGCGGGGCCGGGACGGTACGGTTAGAAGATGAACTTGCCTGTGATCTGGACAATTCTCTGATCCGTGGCAGCGGCCGCAAACGCTCCGTAAGGCGACGTCGGCGTGAACTGCATGAAGGCTACCTGGCCAAAGAACGGCGCGTTCGTGTTCGGATAAGGCGAACCATAATTCGCATGGTTGAACCAGTTGTAGGCGTTCAAAGCAAGCTGGAAAGTCGCTCGCTCGGTGACTTGAAAATTCTTCCGCACGCTCAAGTCGCCTCCCAGGAATCCCGGTCCACGAAACGCGTTACGGCCGACATTGCCCATAAAGCCCGTGCTGGGTAGAACTAAATCCGCCGACGAGAAGCACGAAACCAGCACACAGGCTCGCCCGTTGTTGAAGTTCCTCTGCGTGAAGCTCGGAAGCGGCTGCGCCAGGATCGTTGCACCAAGTGAAGCGGTGCCTCCCAGGTTGTTGCCCGCCAGGCCCGCAGTGGCTCCGCCGTCGATGATGCTGAAGGGGAATCCGGTGCGGTAGAACATCGTGCCGGAAACCATCCAGCCACCGATCGCCGCATTCATCAAGCGGTTCTCGCTCTTGAACGGCAGTTGGTAGACGTAGGTGCCCGAGATCTGGTGCCGTGCGTCGTTGTCTCCGGAGGCATATTGCGAGTGTAGATCGTAAGGATTGACCTGCGTCAGGATGCTGGTAATCACGCTGAACGGCTCTTCTGGCACGTTCGAAAGCTCGTCCAGCGCATGCGAGTAGGTATAGTTGAGGCGGCCGGTCAATCCATGCCACTGGTTTTCCTGGATGGAGAACGTCACGCCGTTATAGTTCGACACTGCGCCGGTATACAGGTAATCCACGCGGCCCACACGCGGGTCGGGCGCGGTTGCCGGCAGGTTTCCGAATCCAAAACCGTTCAAGGTGGGATTCAAAACCAGTCCGTCGTACCCATGGTTGCCTACGTAATTGGCGGAGACGACGGTGCGTGCTCCGAAGGTATGCTGTACTTCAAGATTCCACTCAACATATTTCGGATTCTGGAAGTTGCGGCTGACGTCATTCAGGTTGGGAACCGAAAGGGCGCCTTGCGCGTTCAGGCACCCTCCAAACTGTTGAGCCGCGCCCGCGTACCCGCCGCCGCTGGAACCGCCCGTCGTCAAACTTCCGCCGCTATTGTAATTCGACAAGAAGGCGCTATTGCACTGCGTCACCAGGTTTACACCGCTGCCCGGAAATGCCGTGGATGCCGGGGACGCCAGGTCGAACGCCACGCTTCCCGTCGGCACGTTGAACAAGTTCACCTGCGGGAAATTCGTGTTAAACAGGCTCAAAAGACCGCCCGGGTACAGGTCGGTGAAGAGGCCCACGCCGGCGCGAACCACCGTATTTTGACCGAGAGGGCTCCAGGCCAGGCCGAACCTTGGCTCGAACACAACCTTTTCGATCCCCGGAATAATCGTCTTGTTGCCGGTTGGGAACGATTCATCGTACGGAATCGTCGCTCCGTGCGCCGATTCGTTAAACGGCGTAACGGGCAGGCTGGCGCAGCCGGTCTGGCATACGCCCCCCGAGTTGCGATCGGCCCGCAGCGTCATCGTCAACTTTAGCCTGGAGGTGACGCGATACTGGTCCTGGAAGTACAAGCCGAAGCTATAGAAGGCGACGGGTTGTTCGATCTGGGACGCAAAGTTGTAAAGTACGCTGCCGCAGCCAATTTGCCCACCGGCGCCCGAATTGCAACCCGGAGGCGCAATTTGATCATTCGCGAAACCAAACAAGGTGGTGTCAACCTCAGGATAGAGGGTGTTTTCCGCCGCGGTAAAGTCCGAGACGTCGTCTCTCTTGAAGTTCACGCCCATCTTGAAATCGTGATTGCCTCGCGTCACCGACAAGTCATCCACCAACTGCCACTGCTCCACATGGCGGCCTTCCGGGAATTGGAAACCTGCGGCGAATCCGTTGGGATTGCCCGATCCGGTGCCCAGCGGAGTCAATGCGCCATCCACGAGAAATTCAAGGTTGCCCGGAAAAAGGTCCAGCGCCGACGACGGATTCAAATTGCCGAAGACCGCCGAGTACCACAGGTCGGAGAAGATGAAGTTGTTCACGACCGTCGGGGAAAATATGTGCGTGTAGTTCAGCTGGCCTTCATTCTGGGGCTGCGTGCTCGTATTGTTAAACTCAGAATTGATCGGGTCGGTGTAAGTCGGCTGTACTCCCCGATCGAATCTGACCCGCCCGAAGATCTTGTCGTTGTCGCCTACGTTGTAGTCCACACGTCCGCTAAGCAACCATTCCTTGTTTCCGCTGGATACGGACTGCGAAAAACTCTCGGTGCAGGCGCCACCCGTGCTCCCTGGCGCAGTTGCGAATCCCGGACAGCTGTTGGCATTTGGTATCGCGTTGGCGACCCCGGGGGCGCTGTTATAGAGTTTGAAAACATTCGAGTAAAAGGCCTGCGTTGCCGCATCCGAAGGAACATTACCCAGCACGTAGTTTTGAAACGCCGGCGTGGGCACGCTGACGGACTGGATGGCGCCGAAAATGTAGCGGATTCCTTCGGTATTCACGAAGAAGTACGCTTTGTCTTTCTTGATGGGACCGCCGATGGAAGCCGCCCACTGGTTGTTGTTTTCAAATGGCCGCGCATTGGGCTGGCCGGCGGCAAGTTCGTGGGCTTTGTTAAGGGGGTCGTTGGCAGTGAGCGCGCGGCCCGTCCAGTTGTAGACCGCGTCGCCGTGAAAAGCGTTGCTGCCCGATTTCGTGCTGTAATCAATTTGAGCGCCCGCCTGACGTCCATACTGCCCGGTGTAACCGTTGCTCACCACCGCCACTTCCTGAAGTTCATTTCCGCCCAGCAGCAAATTACTGGAGCCTGAATTGTTCAAGTTCAAGAACGCATCGTTGTAGTCATTGCCATTCACAGTGAAGAGGTTGGAGGTGCCTGGCAGGCCAAACGCACTGAAGTTGCCGTAGCCGCCGCCGGTCGAGCTGTTCATGGTGATGCCCGGAGCGGACTGGGCGACGTAGGTAATGTCGCCGCCGGGGTTCGGAGTATTTTGAATCTGGTTCGTATCGAAATTCGAGGAGATGTTGGCGTCTTCGGTTTGCAGCAGCGCACCTTGCTCGGTGACCGTGACGGTTTCCGTGGTAGCGCCAACTTCAAGTTTCACGTTGGCCAGCGCAGTTTGCCCAAGAAGCACGTCCACTGGCTCACTCACCTGCTTAAAGCCGCTTTGCGACACCGATACGACGTAATTACCCGGCTTCAGCAGTGTGAATTGATAGACACCCGTCGAGCCGGTGGTCGCAGTGAGGACCTCACTTGTGGCCTGGTTTTTCAAACTCACAGTGGCACCCACGATTACCGAACCTGTAGAATCGGTGACAATTCCAGTGAGCCCGCCTGTTACCACGCTCTGCGCCGACACCACAGCCGGCAGCGCGAGCAGCAAAGCTATGAACGAAACGGCAAGCCGGAAGTACTTGGCAAATCGCAATCGCATTTTTCACCTCGAGTCTTCTGTCAAATATTCGAAGACCGCCAATCGATTAACAAACCTCACACGCGAACACGTAAAGCACCTTCGTCTCCGTTCTTTGCGCGAAATAAGTTGTTTGCTGAGGGTCAGTTACAAAAATTCGGAAGGGGCAGCTATGGTTAACTCCATAACGAGTGAAGGGCACGTCCGACTATTCGGAAAGATACTTGTGTACAGTAACTGCGCTGCGAGCTCGCGAGGGCGCAGCGCTCGATAATTTGTGGAGGGATTACTTTGCTATCGGGGAGTGCTCGCTTCGAAGGATGGATAAAAACGGTCACAGTTTTGCGATCAGTACATGGTTTCGCTCTGCCGGCAGGTGCGTACATCTAAAGCGAATTGATTAAAGGGCGTGATGGCGTCCCGTCTGCGGCTGAAATTTCCTTCCGGCCTTGGCATGGATGGAAGCTCCGGACGAAACGTTAGACCTGATTGATAAACGCGATAACTGGAGAAGGGGAGTGTTACTTCGGATGGACGGTTACGCCACTGCAGAGGCAAGTGGAGTGGGACAATGGGGATATCGCATTTTTAGTCTTCTGACTTAAACCGATTACTTTCTCCATAGCAGTTGATTTGTCTCGAAGCTGAAGGCGACCTGCTTGGCATCGAGCGATGTGAGGCCCAGGTATCCTGCAACGCCACTGAGCCTGTTTGCTCCCGGCGCGTTGATTAGCACGACTTCTCTATCGAGATCCTGGCCGCCCAGGCGAACGCGCGGCACGATCGCTATGCGGTTCTCTAGAGGGCCGCCCAGGCTTACGCCGTCGGTTTGCGCTTCCACGTGGTAATTCGCGAGCACGTCTTTGACCGTGTCTTCGTAAAGAACTATGCCGCGTGCACCGCTGTCCGCGACCATCCAGACGGGCCGCGCTCCGAGTTCTACTTCCACGCTGATTGACTTGGCATCTGCGCGCATGGGCACGGCGCGCATTCCGTCCGTCGCAGTGGGACCGAACACTACGCGTTTTCTGGCGTAATCAACGAGGAAGCTCTGCCGGCGCAACTGGTCGAGGCCAATCACGCCGTCTATATGTATTCCGGCGGAGCGCAAGTAGCCGAGGTCTTCGATAAGCACGCGGACGTTGGAAATGCGCTGCGGCCCGAAAGTCATTGCCTGCAGTTCCGTCCATTCCAGCGCCACAGTTTTGTCGAAGTTGATTACCTTTGCGGGTTGGCCGTGAAGTCCAAGGCGCTGCGCCACGCGGCGGTCTATCGCGGAGTTGGTTGCTCCGGTATCTAGCAGGAACCGCGAATTGTCGGCATGGTTTACGCTACCCTTGGCGATCATCAAGTAGCCGCCGTAGACTTCAATCGCCATTTCGTTGCCAGCTGGTTGCGTCCGGGTGCCAGCGACGGCCACGGCGCACACCACCGATAGCAAGAAAGTTCCCAGCAGCGCAACGATGTTTGTTCGATCCATGACCGCATCGGCTGCGAATCAGAGCAGCACGAGCGTCGAAATTGGCTTGGGTGCGGCAACAGCTCCATAGCGCCTCTCTGACTTCTCTCTGGAACATGTCTGACATCACAAAGCGCGGGCGGACTTATATTTACGGCGGGTTCTGACATGGGCTCGGTGCAACGTTCTGCGCATTGATTCGTCTATAATAGCGACCGAAAACGCCGTGTCATTGAATTCACAGACCGTCTCGCCGCCGGCACTGCCGCGCTATCGTTTCGGCAATTTTGAATTGAACGCCCAATCGGGCGAGCTCCGAAGAAACGGCGCGAAGCTGCGTCTGCAGGATCAGCCTTTCCTTGTTCTGCGAAAGTTGCTGGAAAGCGCCGGAACGGTTGTCGCGCGCGAAGATCTTCACGCGACGCTTTGGCCGGCGGACACCTTTGTGGATTTCGATACCGGCCTGAACACGGCCATCAAGCGTCTGCGGGAAGTGCTGGGGGACTCCGCGGATACTCCCGTTTTTATCGAGACCGTTCCGCGGCGTGGGTACCGTTTTCTGGCCCCGGTGCAAGTGATTCACAACGGCGGCCACACCGCCGTTCCGTGGGCCGCTAACTCTTCGCCGACTCGCTTCGCACGCCTGCGCTTCGGACTCATTGTTGCCGGCCTGTTGGTCGCCGTGGTTGTCGCCGGCTTGCTGATTCTCGTGCGCTCGCCCGTAGCGGCGCCACGTGTTCTGGACTCCACGCAGATCACGTTCGACGAAATAGGCAAAGGCAATCTTCAGCTGCACGACGGCAAAATCTACTTCAATGAACAAGCCTCCGATCGCGTCACGCTCTTAAAAGTTCCTGCCGTCGGCGGCACACCCGTTCTGCTGGACTCCTCTTATCCCGGCCTGTTTCTTCGCGGCATCTCCGCGGATGGCTCGAAGTTGCTGGTCACTGCGGCGAACGAAAAGGAAGGGCCTTTTCCGCTCGAGATCATGGATTTGCCGTCCGGGTCCTTGCAAAGTGTCGCGGGGATTCAGGCGGATGACGTCGCGTGGGCGCCCGGCGGCAAAATCGTCTTCGCCAAGGGGCAAGATATATTCCTGTCCGATCCAGACGGCTCCAATCGGCACAAAATTCTTTCCGCGCCCGGTCCGGTGTTCCATATGCGCTTCTCTCCGGATGGCGCGCACTTGCGTTTATCTGTCGGGGATAGGAAGACCGGCCAAAGCACAATTTGGGAAGCACAAGCGAGCGGCGCAGGTCTTCATCCGATTCTGGCGGAGATGACGGAATACCCGGAAATATGTTGTGGCGAATGGTCGCCGGACGGCCGCTATTACTTTTTCGAGACCGATCGCAATGGGCAGAGCCGGATATGGGCTGTGCGGGAGCGCCACTCCTTCGAGGGCGGAAGGCCCGCGCCCGTTCCGCTCACCACGGTTCCGCCTAACTTCTACATGGGTACCCCGAGCGCAGATGGCAAGAAACTTCTTGTGACTGCCGAGGAGCCGCGCGCCGAACTTGTGCGTTACGATTCTTCGGCTCGCCAATTTGTGCCGTATCTCTCTGGAATTTCGGCCGGCGACGTGGAAGCCTCGCGCGATGGTCGCTTGCTTGCCTACGTCCGTTACCCGGACCAAACTCTCTGGCGTTCCAAAGCCGACGGCTCCGGCGCTGCTCAACTTACCGGACCTTCCCTTCGCGCTTCGCTGGCGCATTGGTCCCCGGACGGCTCGCGCGTTGCTTTTTCCGGCTCTCGTCCGGGCCGTCCCTGGAATATTTTTCTAATTCCCGCGGCCGGCGGCCCGGCCGACCAATTGACCTCTGGAACCGTGTCGGATCTGGATCCCACTTGGTCGCCAGACGGGTCGAAGATCGCCTTCGGCCAAACGCGCGTGGAAGGCAGCAGACAAATCGTATCCATTCAGTTGCTTGATGTGGCCTCGCGACGCACGACCACTCTCGCGGGCACGGATGGGATTTGTTGTCCGCGCTGGTCTCCCGACGGCCGCTATCTCCTCGCTTCGCACGCGGACTACGAAGATCTTCTGCTCTACGAGTTCGCCAGCCGCAAGTGGACGGTCATTGCCAAAGGCCTTGGGCCCATCGGTTATATGGAATGGACGGACGACGGCAAAAGCATCCTCTTCGATACGCTCCTGGTGCAGGCGCCGGCGTTCTATCGTCTGCGCGTCTCCGACTTGCGTTTGGATACTGTCGCGAAAATTGGTGATATCCGTCGCTACTACGGCCCATTCGGTCCGTGGTCCGGTATCGCCCCGGACGGCTCACCGCTCCTGGTTCGCGACATCAGCAACGAAGAAATTTACTCCCTCGACCTGCAACTCCCATAACGGATCGTTGGCGCCACGGAACCGCCGGCGAGCGCGCCGCAGCGAAAAACACGCCGACGACAGTACTTATCCGCACCTGCCGCTTGGTGTTTTACTGACCAGATACGTAAAATATGATATAGAAAGAAAGATGTGGGGCGTTGCCCCGCGGGGTGTTCCCGTTACCCGCCGTGGAAGGTAAAACTTAGCTAAATACTTGGCAATCGCGTTCTGGGAACGAGCGCGACGCTCAAAAGGGAGGCAGGGATGTCTTATTTCAGCTGTCTGAAAGGAGTCGCATTGGTGTTGGCGCTGTCAATTTCGATAGCACCCGCGGCTTCGCCTCGAAATCATTTGTCCGCGCCGATCCAGTCGGTTGCTTCGTCTGGCGCGAATGCGAAGCCCGCTCTGCTTTCCAGCGGAACCGCGATTGTCGCGAAATTACTCACCAGCATTGATTCCAGTAAGTCTAAACCGGGCGATGCCGTGGAAGCGGAGATTACTCGCGATGTTTCTCAAAACCACAAGGTCGTCTTGAAGAGGGGGACGCGCGTTCTGGGACACATCGTGGCGGTGAGCGCAGACTCGGTTTCGGGGACGGAGTCCAGACTCGCGATGTCCTTCAATTCCGTCACGATGAAGGGCGGCGGCCAGGCGCAAATTTCCTTCGTCATTCAAGCACTGGCGCGCGAACCTGTTTTACAGAATCAGGTCGACCTTCTAGACGGCCGAGGGAGTGAGGCCACCCAGCTTACCGCGACGGCCTCTGGTGGCAGCGTCGGGGGACCGCTCCCGGGAGGATTGCTTCGACCGGAAGACTCGGGCGTTTACGGCATTCCGGGAGTGAGCCTGGCGTTGATGACAACCAAGGATGGCTCTCAGGTTCTCATTCTAGTATCCACCGGCGAAAGTGTTCGGCTGGCGAAGAACACACAGATGATCCTGCGCGTCGTCGAGAATTAGACCAGACATTTCGTCGCCACGGGACGACAGAATTTCATTTTCCGCCAGATGCCTGGGAGTTGAGTGGTCTGGGCCACTCCAGGATGGTCGGCTACAGCGAAGTTATCCTGCAACCAAGTCCGAGAAGTAATCGCAGCAAACCTTCCTAGCACTTGGATGATTAACGCGCGCGGTGACCGGGAACACCTGCGGCACGTGTGCGCGTGCGCCGCCGGCACTGACCATGCATTCCCGCGCGCTTTGACACCGAGGAATCAGGAGGAGTAAAGTGGCGGCAACTTCCTCGGGCGAATCCCAATTTAGGAGAGATCAACATGGCGAGACGCAGATTTTTGGCCCAGTTGGCGGGTTTACCCTTCCTGGCATTACGAAGCAACGTGCAGGAAACCAAAAAGACGCTGAAGATCATGATGAAAAGCGCTTGGGGATCGGATGATCCTACAAGAGCCTCGTTCGCGTTTGCGCATGGACTTGCGTTGGCGGACGCCGGCCACGAAGTGCAGATTTTCCTTACCGGTGAGGCTACTTATTTGATGCGCAAGGTGACAGCGGATGCGATTCAACCAGTGGGCTGGCCGGCGTTGAGCGAAATGCGCGAGAAAGTTGTGGCCAAGCACATTCCCGTGTTTTCTTGAGGGGCTTGCTCCCGGGCCCGTGGGGTCACGGAAACGGATTTGATTACGTGGGGGGCGAAATTCGGCACCACTGCGATTTTTGTGTCGCTGGTGGAGTGGGCAGACCGAATTATTGTTGAGTGAGACGCGATAGAGCAGATTGTGGCCGAGTGGCCGGCAAACCGGAAGTCATCGCCGGAATGGAAAACTGACGCGCCGCAGCTGAGCGGAGTTACCGGCGCGCGGAAATGAAATTTTCGGACCTCGGCTTCTTGGGTCCTACGCTAGCGGCGAGCGGCGAGGCAAGCCTCGCCTTGCAACAAGCGGAAGCAAGCTTCCGCACTCCCAGAAAAGGCGAGTACGCGGGCGGCGACGGTTGTCGTGAATATCAGCCACGAGCTCTCGGTAGTTCTGGGCTCTCTCATTCCATTAGCCAGCGCAAGGCTCGTTGCGCGCGGGTGCCTTCCAGTTTCGCGGCTAGCTCCAGCGGGATTGGCGGAAGCAACTTCAAGAAGGTTTTGCTGACGCCGCTGAAGAAGCCTACTTTTTTCTCGATGCGCGTTGCGCGAATGTCAAAATCCGCCGGCTGGCAGATCGAGCAGAAGGGGAAATTTACAAAGTAGCGGGTGCCCACCGTCCAATACACGATGCTGAACAGTAAATCGGTGCGCCAGCGAGCGTACGGCGCAAACTCCGCGCGGTGGGTGCTCCCGGCTGCAGGCGTGCCGCAGACTATGCAAACGTCGGGGAGCGACGCCTCGCGTAACATGACCAAATCCGCGGACAGGCCGCGGTAGGCGTTGTCAACGGCTCCGAGTCGCGGTTTGAAGAAAACGTCTTTCAAAATAGCCACCCGCGAAAGGCGCGGAAGAACTGGGTTTATAACACAGTTTTAGGCGAAGGATTAAGCAGGCGCGCGAACGGGAAGCAGGTCAGTTTCCGATCGCGCGACTAGTTGGGACTTGCGCCGTATCGGCAGACCCGCTTCTGGTCGCTCTGTAGACAACGTCGTTTAGCCCACCGACCCCCAGCAGTCCCAGCGCAATAATGATCGCGCCCATGCGGGACGTCGAAACGGGGCACGGCGGCAATGTTTGACTGTGAGGCGCGCACCCTTCGTCGCTGCTTTTATGGGCGGCCCATGATGTGCAGGTGGGCGTAGGGCGTGCCGGCCCACATGATGTAGGCTCCCATCGGCCTGTGCGTGGTGGGGAGCCCCGTGGTTTTGGGATCGAAGGGCCACATGATCATCCAGTGCGGTCCGATGGCGATGGGCGGGCTGGTGGCGTCGTTGGGATCGGAGTCGCTGCGCTGGGTGGCGCCTGCCAGCATGTAGGTGATGCCCGGGACGGTGTTGGTGGGTTTGGGCTTGTGTTCGGCGAAATCCTTGAACCATTGCATGGAGGCCTGGTCGGCGCACATAGCGGGTTGTCCGACGCCCGAGGGATCGCCGGGCATGCAGGTGAATCCGTTGGTTCCGGGGCGCAAGACGGTCATTTTGCCGTGGGCGTCCATTTCGGCTACGGTGGCGGCCGCGGCCACGTCGGGCGGCGCGGCGGAAAGCGCGCGGGCGATTTTGATTTCCGTAAGCTCGTCGGAATGGACGGTGGATGCTTCGACCGCGTGCGTTTGCGCTGCTGCTTTCGGGGCAGTTGCGGAAATGACCAGCGCGGCAAGGGTTGCGGCCAGGACGGCTGAGCTTCTTTTCACATGGAGCATAAGAACGACCTCCTCATATTTTGCATGAGATGCGCCCGTCAACTGGTTCGATGCAGGTGCGACCGTTCGGTCGCATATTTCTTTCGCTATTGTGCGGGGACGAGACGGCGCGGTGCGAGGCCCGTGATTTCGGCGAGGACGGCGGCATCCGGTGTGAGACAACTCTTTGGCAATTACGCGGCATCCTGACGGATAATCGGCTCCGAAGTTAGCTGCGCGGTTTTCGGATCGACCAAGGAAGGCTCCGCGATGCGTCGCTGCGTTATGGCCGCACTTCTTGCATCACTTTGCTGCGCCGGAGCCGCTGACGCGCAGATCATTACCACCAGGAACGACGGCGAGAAGACGATTACGTGCACGCGCATCGCTCCGAGCAGCGATTTGCGAGATTGCGGCACGCGCCCCAACTGGTACAGCTACGTTTTTGTAGGCTCCATTTCCGCGATCAGTCCCACGAACGCCGGCGAAGAGAGATTGGTGATCATGCCCGAGGAGGTTTTCAGCGGAAATCCCGCGGCGCCGCTGACGGTGATCACTTCGCAAGCGGCATGCCTGCCGAAAATGATGGTGGGAGATCACTGGCTGTTTTTCCTGCGGCAGGAAGCTGGAAATCCGATTGTGCTCGATTATTATGCGAACGACAGCCTGCCGGCCGGCGATGCACAAGACGAAATCGAGAGGCTGAGGCTGCTGGAAGACATCGGCGGGCGCGGCATCGTGCAAGGCCGGGTGATGCGCGGGACGCGAGGCGATCGGGAACCCGTGTCCGATGCAGTTGTCGTTGCGGACGGAGGGCCAGCCGACCTGAAGTTCACGGCGGCAACCGACGTTAATGGAAGGTATGAATTCCCGCCGCTCCCCGCCGGCGACTACCGGATCACTGTAGACCAGGTAGATCCTCTTGGTACGGCGCAGCCGGATGGGGCCACCCTGCGCGTGCGGCGTGGCAGCTGCTGGGACCTCACGCTCGCTCACAGTCCTCACGCTGAGATCAGCGGCCGCGTGAGATACACGACCGGAGCGCCGGTGACGGGAGCCCAAGTCCTATTCATGCACGCGGACGGATCATCATGGAGCACCTACTACGTGGACGCGAGCGGACGATTCCGGTTTGACTCGTTGGAAGCCGGGAGCTACGTGATCGGAATTCGATTGCCCGGCGATCCGCCCTGGGAATACGGAGGCGCCGCCGGCGTGCCGCCGCCACGAGCCACGCAATATTATCCCGGCGTACCGGACCGCGCGTCGGCGGCCGCCATTACGCTGAAGACCGACGAAAAACGCGACGACATTAACTTCACCGTTGCGACGAAGTAGCGCCTAGCTGTGCTACGCCGCTACTGTCTCGTTTTTTCTCGCTGCTTATGCACGGTATCCGCTGAGGTTGGACGCGCTGTCGCGCCGGCAGCCGTTGAAAGTCTGACTTTGCCGTTGAAAAACCACCAGCGACGAAAGCTGCAATGTAGCACGAGGCGAATTCGTCCCGCCTGTTTTCGAAGGTGTCCCATTCCGCACAGATTGTTGGACCAGTTTTTGCTTGAATGGACATGGGTTCAAGGAATCATGAACTTTCACTCTAGGAAAGCGCGGCGCTCCGGCGCCGTTCAGGATTGAAATGAGCGGGAAAAATTTTCGAGTCGCGCCATCGGGCGAACGGACGAACATCGATGGAAAACCCGTAACGAACAGAATCCTATCGGCCACACCCGACAATGAATACGAATTGATGCGTCCTGATTTGACGCATGTTGACCTGCCGCATCATATGAGCCTTCACGAACCGACGCAAGCGATCGAAAACGTCTGTTTCCCGAACCGCGGAATGGTTTCTCAAGTGGTGGTGACCAAGGACGGCCGAACCGTGGAAGTCGGTGTGGTGGGTGTGGAGGGCTACGTTGGCGCAGGATTGGCGGCCGGCTTGAGCAGAAGTCCGGTGCGGGAAATAATCCAAATCGCCGGAGATGGGACCCGAATGCTGGGGAGCGCGCTACAACGCGTGCTGCGGTCGGCGCCGCGGTTGCAAGTGATTTTGAACCGGCATGCGGGCCTGCAGGGAATGCAGGTAGCACAGACCGCGGCGTGCAATCGGTTGCACGATATTCAACAGCGTCTTTCGCGATGGCTGCTGATGACCCAGGATCGAGTGCAATCCGGACTGCTTCCGATCACCCACGATTTCATTGCGACCATGATGGGCACCGACCGCTCCACGGTGAGCCTGGCAGCGGCAGCACTGCAAAAAAAAGGAATCGTGGAATATATGCGCGGAGCAGTGAAGATCGTGAACCGCAGGAAACTGGAAAAATGCGCTTGTGAATGCTACGAAGTGATTCGACAGTTTGAGAACGACCTCGGATTGAGCTAGCCATTCCCCCAGCGTTGGATACCCCACAGACAACATCCCCGGCTATGGCTAATGTTCGGGCCGCGTGCGTTCACGTCGTTTTTTGATGCGTGTGCGAAGCGCCGCGAATTGGGTAGAAATTCCGATCTGGCGCTGACCTGCGAGGAGCGGTTTTTGTCTTCCTGGAGCCGACAAAAACCAATCCTGCACCGTCTTGCAATAAAACAATACTGCGCCACATTTCGAGGGGGGATATGTACGCGAAGCGTCGCGAATTGGTGTGGGTGGAAAGGCAGAATTTTCAGGGGTGGGCGTGCAGCGAATGTGCTTGGGTGTTCAATCCTTCAGGGCCGCCTGCCGGCCACTCCCTCGAGGAGATGAAGCAGAATTTCGAGCGGGAGCGCAACAAGGGGTTCACGGCGCACGCCTGCGCCCAGCACGCGAGAGCCGAAAAAGATCCCCGTTAGCCGGCTGTCCAGCCTGCTGCCATCAGCCATTGTAGTGGGTTGCGTAACCTGGCATTTGCAGCGGCGCTGCGGTTCTTCGGTAACCGCAGCGCGCGCGTGAGAGGGCGCGTTGCGATTCTCCGGAGGGCAGGGGAGCGGAAAATGGTATTATTCCGCGGATTCCCCTAGGGTGGTTGGCGCTTGCCTAGACGGCCTTCGCTGCTCGAGGCGCGGGCTGCGGCAATTCACCGGCGTAGGCGAGCCGCGGGCCGGAGCAATAATCGGATATTGGCAAGACGATGATGCCAGACCAGCGATTCGCGCTTCTGAAACCGTTGGCGGCCGGCGCACTCCCTGTCGTCGGCACGATCTTCACGCATGCGCTGGCCGTGCTGGCGACGGTCGGTTTTATTCGCCGTGAGAAAAGACTAGGTCGCGCTGGTATGAGCACCTGGAACGATTTGTTGATCGTTATGCTGACGATGTCGTTCACTCTCGCTGCGCACCTCATTGAGATCGCCTGGTGGGCGATTTTGTTCATCTTCTGCGGAGAATTCCATGAGTTCGGAATTGCGTACTATCACTCCGCTGTCAACTACACGACTTTGGGCTATGGCGATCTGCTTATGACGCCGGCGTGGAGATTGCTGGGGCCGCTCGAGGCAGCAAATGGGATGCTCATGTTCGGCGTTTCGACCGCGCTGATTTTTGCGGTCATGCAACGGTTGGTGCAGACTCGATTTGTGGATCTGCGGGACTGAGCACAGTTCGCGCGCGTGCGGTGAGTTTTGGTGAATCGTCGGTTAGCGCTGACGATCTATTCGACAAATCATTAAGTTCGTAATGAGGCGGAGACAGCCAGCACAACTTTGCCGCGGCCGCGCTTGCCTGGGAGATCACTGCTGTAAGCCATGGCGGCGTCTTCCAATGGGACGACCGCGCTGACGAATGCCTTCAGAGTCCCTGCGTCGAGCAGCCTGCCGACTTCAAGCAGCTGCTGCTGGTTCGGTTCGACGATAAAGAAGGCATCTTTCACGCGCTGGTCATGGGTGGCTTCGCCGTCCGCAGCGATCGTCACCATGCGTCCCGCCGGCTTCAGCACCGCCCACGAGCGCGCGAGGGTGTCGCCGCCCACGGCGTCGAATACGATATCCACATTCCGGACCTGGTCCTCGAAGCGAGATGTCTTGTAGTCAATCACTTCGTCTGCTCCAAGCTGTTTCACAAATTCCGCGTCGCGAGCGGATGCTGTGGCTATCACGTAAGCGCCGTGAAGATGTGCCAGTTGCACCACGAACAAGCCTACCGCGCCGGCTGCTCCGTGAATCAAGACGCGCTCGCCGGACTGCATCTTTGCGCGATTGAAAAGACCCTGCCAAGCCATCAAGGCTCCAATCGGCACGGAGGCTGCCAACTCGTGAGTTAAGGATTTCAGCTTGAGCGCGATGTTCTTCGGCTGTGTCAGGCAGAACTCCGCAGTGGCGCCATCTGCAAACCAGTCGTTCATGCCGTAGACGTTCTCTCCGACATTGAAGGCTCCGGCGCCTTTTCCGACCGCGGCAATGATGCCCGAGAATTCATGCCCGGGCACCGCCCGTGCGCGGGCTCCTCCGTCTTTCGTATGCGTGGTGGGAGACCACAGCAGTTCGCTGGGCGTCACGCCGGCAGCGCGCACACGAATCAATAACTCGCCTACTCCTGGTTGCGGTTGGGGAAGGACCGATTCGATGAGAACGGGACCGTTTTTTGCGTCGTTCACTATCATTGCTTTCATAAGTCACCCGTTTAAAGAGGGAGTAGTCTTTGGACCCAAGCGGCACACCGTCGAGGCAAATTGAAAGTAGTTGGATGTGAGCCTCAGGATATCACCATGCGTCCTGCGCAATTCCAACCTCCAATGAGGGCGTCAATCGAGATTTAGTGAGCGCGAATCGGTGCGGGCGGTACGACGACCTCGACCAGCCCAGTGGCCACGTCGTACATCAGGCCGGATAGCAGCCACGCGCCCGGCAAAGCGGGAATTGCGCGGAGCGCAGCAACGTCCGCGGCGATCGCCGCGCGGGGATTGGTGACCGTTTTTTTTGCGACTTCGCTTTCCGGAACTTGAAAATAGGGCGCCAGCATGGCAGGGTCGCCGGCCAGGCGCAGGATGCCGCAGTCGGTGTGCTGCAGCACGATGAAGTGAAACTCCCCGCCGCCTCCCGGAGCCTCTCCGGCAACCTCACCGATGCGCCCGAGCAGGCCCAACTGCTGCAACAAGCCGGGGGTGATGCGGCCGCCGATATTGCGCAGCACGACGGCCTCGCCTGGTTTGATTCCAAGGACGTGGACCGGATCCACGCGCATACCCGCGCAACCGATGATGATCGCCTTTACATTCGGCATCGCTCGCGGAAGAGAGGGCATGAGCGCGCCCGCGGCAGACTGCTGAACAGCAAATTCCTTATTGCGTTGTAAGAAGTATTCGAGATTATTCATGCGGATGCTCCTTGATTCGAGATTTATTCTAACAGCGGGACTGTAAGCGGGGCGGGTCTGAATCGAGAATTCAAGCGAGGTCGAGCAAGCTTAAGTCCCGTCAAATCGCGTTAATACTGTATGTCGAAATCCACGCAAATTTTATCGCGCGCTTTTTCCGCCAGGGTGGAGAGACGACGTGCGCGGCGATCGCGTATTCTATCTCTCGCGCCAATCGTTTGGACGCAGGTCGTACAGGATATTTTGGGTTACGCCGGCGCTGTGGCGACTCCGGCGTGTTATTGCGCGGACAGGCTTTTCCAGTCTGTGAGCGCTACTGCGTGGCCTCTTCGAACGACCGTGGCATACACGGAGTCGAAGCCGTTGTGGCGATTGGGGCCGTAGTCGAGCAGGAATTTTTGCCCGAGCCCGACGTCCTGGTCGTGGATGGATTCGAGTCCGGTGATAAATTTCTCGCGCGTCAGATTCGGCCCGGCGCGTTTGAGACCTTCGACGATGACCATGGCGTCCACGGAGCCCTCCAGACTCACGAAGTTCGGCTCCGTTCCGCCCATATATTTGTTGAGAGCGCTCAGGTAGAGCTTGACCGTGGGCAGTTCGCTCTGCTCGTAGGGCGGCACCACTTGGGTGATGACCATGCCCTCGGCGTCGCTGCCGGCAATGCGGACCAGCGCTTCCGTCCCTACAAATGACACGGTAAGAAACAAGGGATGCCAACCATCCGCGTGCGCCTGTTTCAGAATGGCGGCGACCGGCGCGTACGGTCCCACCAGAGTCACCGCCTCGGGGTTTGCGGCACGCACGGTCTTCAGGCCTTGCTGGATATTGAGGGTGTTGCGCGCGAACGTTCCGAGCGCGACGGGTTTCGATTGATGTGCCGAAAGGGCGCGTTCCGCTCCCTCTAGAACGGCCGTGCCGAACGCGTCATCTTGATAGATCACGCCGATCTTGTGAATTCCGCGCGCTTGCCACAGATTGTCCACTTGATCGCGGGTCTCATCGAAATAGGACGCGCGCACGTTGACGATGTAGTGTTTGAACGGCTGGTAGAGCAATTGCGCGCCGGTAAAAAGCCCCACGACTGGAATTTTCGCGGATTCGGCCATCGGTACGTACTTTGCGGCCGTCGGAGTGCCCACAAAAAAGCCCATGGCAAAGACATTCTGTTTCAACAGGCGGTTGAAACAGGCGGAGGTTTGTGCGGGATCGTAGCCGTCGTCGAAGGAATTCACTTCAATTTTGCGGCCGAAGACTCCGCCCTGGTCGTTGATCATGTTGAGGTAGGCGAGCGCGCCAATCTGCGTCTGCATGCCCAAAAAAGATGCGGGGCCCGAGAGGGCCGAACAAGAACCGAGTTGGATCGAATTGCTGGTGACGCCGGGCGTCGCGACCTCTGCAGGCGACGGAATGACGAGCAGCGCAGCCAGCAGGGAGCAGGCGCACAGCACTCCGGCGTGAAACTTGGTCATGGAACACCCTCCCAAGAAAATTTCGCGAGTGAAGCAAGATGCAAGACTTTCGCCCAGGCCGATAATTCGACTATAGAGCAACGGATGCGTCGCTCCAGCAGAATTGCTTGCGCTTGTGTTTCATTCATCAATTAACATCGCGGAAATGCGGCGGCCGGGCAGGCTTCAGGCTCTGAGTGATGACGAGCGAGAGACCACGGCGATGACTTTGCTGGCAGGCATCGCGATAAGGACGCTGCTGCTAATCCTGTTCGCCGATGGTTTGGGCGTAGGTTTTGCCGTACGGATAGAAGAGGTCTTTGCGGCCGGCTTGCCAGGCGGATTTCAGTTCGGGGGTGGTGATGTCCCAGTCGGTGCGGCATTTCTTGGTGACGGCGCGAAGATCCTGGCGTAGATCTTCGACGGTGGGGCGGCCCCAGAACCAGTAGCCATTGTAAATCTTATAGATGATGAGGCCCGGCTCGAGAACGATTACGTGCGGGATCATGGGATTGTTGGTGGGATCGGTGTATTCGGCGATGTCCAGATCTTTTTGGATGATGCGGCTGGGGTCGGAGAGGAAAGGCCACTGGGCGCCGACCCCGGTTCGAAATTCGTTGGTCAGCGCAATGTTGTCGGTGCTGATGGTGACCAGGCGAGTGTAGGCGACTTCCATTTCGCGATGTAGTTGCAGGAGGCCTTCGTGCTGGCGGCGGTCTTTGGGGCAGAAACCACCGCGGCTCAGGACGACGACCATGGGATGCGGGCCTTGCAGGTCGGAGAGCTTGCGGTGTTTCGCGGTGTGGTCGGAAAGCTCGTAGTCAGGAAATTTCGCGCCGGGAACGATGTCTGATCGCATGGGGGCTCCTCGGGAGTTTTGATGCGCGGCGCGGGGTTAGGTCGCGGCGATTCGCGATGCGAGGAAGGTTCGTGCACCGCGCGGCCGCCCGGCTATAATTCGGCGCGGGCGGGTGGTATGTCCGGGGAGGGCACCGTGGCTACGAGCGATTTGAGGGTACCGCACGGCATTAATTTGCGATTGAACATGAGCGAGTTCTGGGCGGGCGACCTGGGCTTGACGCTGGTGACGATGTCGGTGGCCACGCTGATATTTGTGATCACCCCTTTGCGCGAAGCGGGGTTGCACGGGCGGATTTTTTTCGATTTGCTCGTAATGGCGCTGATGATTTATGGCGCGATTGCGGCGAAGACGGGCCGCGCCTTCCTCGCGTTTGTGATGGCGACGGTGCTGACGACGGCGGTGGTGTTGGCGGCGGGGCGTTTGCATCCGACGCTGCAACTGCATTTGTGGGGCAGCGTGCTGGTGGCGTTCACGCTGCTGGTTTACGTGCGCATCGTCTTGCTGGTGATGTTTCGCGCGGGGCCGGTGACCTGGAGCCGGATACAGGGCGGGGTGTGCGCCTACTTGCTGCTGGGAATGGCGTGGGCGTCGGCGTTTCAGTTTCTGGAACAGCTCAGGCCCGGATCTCTGCGGTTTGTTACGGCGGCCGCGAATCTGGACCAACTCTCGGCGAAGATTACGTATTTTAGTTTTGCGACGCTGACGACGATTGGCAGCGACATCGCGCCGATTGATCCGTTTGCGCGTTCGATGACGACGGCGGAGGCGATCGTGGGGCAGCTTTTTCCGGCGATTCTGATCGGCGCGCTTGTGGCGATGGCCATGCAGCCGCGCGCGAATTCGTGAGTGCGTGGCGCGTGCAGAGAGAAGAGAGATCCCTCGCCGGGCTCGGGATGACAGTCGCCTAGGTTGCGGGAGTGGGAGTTAGCGATTTTTTGCGGAGGATGGCGGCGGAGATGAGAGTAATGATGATGCCGACGGGCAGGGGCTCGATGGCGGTGTAGGCCATATTGACGAAGGGGTTTTGGTAGAGCTGCTGAGAGTGCTGTATAGCAGCGACCTGCGCGGCGGTGGTGGCAGGGTCAAGTCCGGAGGCCTGCACCTTGTGAATCTGCGCGGCGAAGTAACTGTCCATGAAGTGAGGCATGAAGTTGAAGTAGAGGAACTCCCACATGGCGACGTAGAAAACCGTGGTGATCAGCGTGATCAGAATGCCGCAGGCGAAGGCGCGGCCGAAGGAGATTTGGCCGCCGAGGGAGTTGTCGCGGTAGCTGCGGATTCCGAAGTAAATTAGCAGGAACGACGCCACCATCATGGTGTAGCCGAGAAGCATGCTGTGGGTGTTGCCGATCTTGTTGGCGATGAGCAGCGAGCCGCCCATAAGGACGGAGATCATGACGCCGGCGATGAGGCCGAAGGTGAGGACTGTCTTTTTCATGGAGTTGGCTCCTTGCTGCGCGAAATTTGGGTTCAGGTGGGTGGAGTGTAGCGAGGGAGGCGGAAGTTGTCGTCACACTTTTGGGTGATTTTCGTGGTTTTCGCTTGCGGCGGCAGGAAATCATGCTTTTGGGTGGGGGCGTCAGGGGATGAGGTGGGCGGTTTTGGCTAGTTGGACGGCTTGGGTGCGGCGTTTGGCGCCTAGTTTGTCGAAGAGGCGGCTGGAGTGGGTTTTCACTGTGTTTTCGCTGACGAAGAGTTGGGTGGCGATTTCGCGGTTGCTTAGGCCGGCGGCGATCAAGCCCAGGATTTCCAGTTCGCGGGGGGTGATTTCAAGTTGGGTCAGGCGGGTTTGGTCGGGGACGAAGGGCTCGGTGGCGGGCGGGGCTGGGATTTCCTGGATGATCGTTACCGTCTTTTTTCTGGTGAGTGTGAGGTCCAGCCAGATGCCTAGCGCGGCGAAAAGGGCAGCGATCAGTCCGGCGTAAATTTCGAAGGAATTTTGTATGACCAGGAAACGGTATTCTGTGAGTTTCAGTACGGCGATCAGCACGCCGCCCGAAATGCCGTATATAAGGATGTCGCGGAGCGCGCGGCGGCGGGGCGTGGGGGACGAGTCTGGGGTTGGAGTCACGGCGTGGCCATGATAGCCGAAGAGTGGCGGGGTTGGGAGCGGCTACCAATGTGCGGTCACCGTCGCGGAATCATTGTGCGAGCTGTGGCAGGGGCGGGTCTGAGACCCGCCCCTACAAAACCCGGGCATCCACGGCGCGACTGACGTCCCGCCCTTCGTTCGCGATTTTGACGATGCGACTCAGCGGATCGGATTGTGGCGTTGCGGCGAAAGCGGGGCGACGAGTAATCACCGTCGCGGAATGTTTGTGCGAGCTGCGGTAGGGGCGGGTCTGAGACCCGCCCCTACAACGCCGGCTTCGAGCTGCGGCAGAACGGGGCGTACGGACGATTTGGGTTGACATCTTACCTGGGCGGGAGCATCCTTGGGTGACATGTCAACCCGAGAGTCGCGAGAACGACTGGAGCTTTTGCAGGGCACCCTGGACCTGCTGATTTTGCGGACTTTGATATTTGGCTCGCAGCATGGGCAGGGCATTGCGCGGGCGATTCAGCAGACTTCGGCGGAAGAATTGCTCGTCGAACACGGAGCGCTTTACCCTGCGCTGCAACGCCTCGAAGAGCGCGGGTGGATTTCCCCGAAATGGGGAACCTCCAGCAACAACCGCAAGGCGCGTTTCTATGCGCTCACTCCCGCCGGCCGCAAACAACTGGCCAAAGAAACCACAAAATGGAACCGGCTGACGGCAGCCATCGGAAGGATTCTGGAGGCGGAGGAGGGCTAGAGCCATGTTCGGACGCAAGCGCGCGGCGAGCGACTTCGGCGCTGAAATCGAAGCGCACATTGAATTGGAAGTGGAACGTCTGCGGGAGCAAGGGCTCGGGGAGGACGAAGCGCGCACGGCAGCGCGGCGCGCTTTCGGAAACGTGACGCGCGCGCAAGAAAACTTCTACGAATCGAGCCGCTGGGCTTGGTGGGAACACTTCTGGCAGGACATTCGCTACGGCGCGCGGATGCTGCGCAAGGCGCCGGGATTCACGGCCGTCGCGGTGTTGACGATCGCACTGGGAATTGGCGCGACCACGGCCATCTTCAGTCTGGTGGATGCCACGCTGCTGCACCCCTTGCCGTACCCGCACCCGGAGCAACTCGTAACCATCAAAGACGACCTTCCAGGCATTGGCGCGCGTGACGTGGGGATGTCCGTACCGGAATGGCACGATCTGCAGCGCTCCGGCATTTTTGATTACGTTTCGCCGCTCGGCGGCGGTGACGTGAATCTCACCGGAACTTCGGAGCCTGCGCGAATCCGGCTGCTTACGGTGGCGCCCACTTATTTTGCGGTGCTCGGCGTGAAACCGCAGCTGGGCCGCGCGTTCAATCCGGAGGATCAGACGCCCGGGTTCAATCTGGAAGTTGTCATCAGCGATGGATTGTGGAAGCGGGCCTTCGGAAGCGATCCGCATATTCTGGGCAAAAGTGTGCGGTTGGACAACGATCTGTACACCGTGGTCGGCGTCATGCCGCCGGGATTTCACGATCCGGGAGCAACCGTGGACGCCAGCAACATTGACGTATGGGCGGCAGCGGGGTTCGCGGCCGATCCGGCGCCCACACCGCTGCGCAGTTCGCGGATTCTTCCGGATGCGGTCGCGCGAATCAAATCCGGACTGACGATAACGGAAGCGCAAAGCCGGTTAGATGCGTTGGCGGCCTCGCTGCAGAAAGAATTTCCGAACGACTATCCGTTGCAGAGCGCATGGAGAATGCGCCTGGAGCCGCTCACGGAAACCGTGGTCGGGAACGTTCGGCAGTCGTTGATTCTGCTGCTGGGCGCCGTCGGATTGGTTCTGCTGATCGGCTGCGTGAACGTGGCGAATCTGCTGCTGGCTCGCGCCAGCGCGCGCGGACACGAGATGGCCATTCGACGGGCGCTGGGCGCCGCGCGGCCGCGGCTGATCCGGCAGTTGCTGACCGAGAGCATGCTTCTTTCATTGCTCGGCGGAATCGCCGGTCTGGCGTTTCTTTTTTGCGCGAAGCGTTTTTTGCTGCGAATCGTGCCGGACACTCTGCCGCGGCTCAGTGAAGTTTCCATCAACTGGTCTGTCCTGTTTTTTGCTCTGGCCGTGTCTCTCCTCGCCGGTGCGATTTTTGGCCTGGCTCCTGCTTTGCATGCGGGACGGGTGGATTTGATTCGGATGCTCAAGCAGGAAGCGCGCGGCTCGACCGGCTCCGGAGAGCAGGCGCGCACGCGGCGAATCTTGACGGTGACGGAATTTGCGCTGTCGCTGGCGCTGATGATTGCCGCCGGCCTTCTGCTGCGCAGCTTTTGGGATTTGCTTAATGTGGCGCCGGGATTTAATCCGCAGAACGTGATGGCGGTGCGCACGTGGCTGCCGGTGCCAAATGATCCCGCGACCGATATCTACCGGACTGCTGCGCAGGAAGCGCCCTTCATACGTGAAGTGCTGCGGCGCGGCAGGACGCTGCCCGGAGTGGAAGAAATTGCCGTTGGAGATATAGCGGCTATTCCGTTGGGTCACGGCCGGGACGATTTGAATCCGTACTTATTGGCGATCGAAGGCCGCGAGAATCCGGGCGGGCAGGCTCCCTTGGTGGACGTCTCCATGGTTACGGCGGAATATTTTCACTTGTTGCGCATGCCGCTGCTGCGCGGGCGTTTATTTGGCGACTCCGACGATGAAAAAGCGCCAGCGGTCGCGGTGGTGAATGAAGCGTTCGCGCGGACGTATTGGCCAAACGGAGATGCTGTGGGCCAGCATGTGAAATTAAACAACACGCGCGGAGCGCTGGGCGCTGCGTGGACGACCGTTGTGGGCGTGGTAGCGGATGCGCGAACCGAATCGCTGGCGGAAGCGAGCGGCCCGCAAGTCTTTCAGAGCTTGTACCAGCGGCATCCGAAGGACTTGGCGATCCTCTTGCGCGGACAGTTGGACGCCGCCGCCACTCCGGTGGAGCTGCGCCAGCAAGTGCAATTGGTTAATCCGGAGCTTCCCGTTTTCGGGGCGCAGATGCTCGACGAAATGGTGACGGAGTCTCTTTCCGAGCGGCGATTCTCGCTGGAAATGGTGGGGCTTTTTGCTTTGACGGCGTTGCTGCTTGCGGCGCTGGGAATTTATGGAGTGATTTCGTACGCGGTGAGCGAGCGCACGCACGAGATCGGGATTCGGCTGGCGCTCGGGGCGCAGAGCCGGAATATTTTGCGGATGGTATTGCGCGAGGGAATGACGTTGGCGCTTGCGGGTGCGGCCTTGGGGCTGGCCTGCGCGCTGGTGGTTGCGCAATTGATGGCAGGAGTGCTTTACGGCGTGCGGCCGACGGATCCTTTGACGTTTGCGGGCGTGGCGTTGCTGCTGATTGGCGTGGCTTTGCTGGCTTGTTATTTTCCAGCGCGGCGGGCGATACATGTGGATCCGCTTACGGCTTTGCGGCATGACTAGGTGGGGCTGGCGTGTCTGCGAGCTTTTATTGCGATCGCAACTGCGGCGATTCGCGGCTGGGAGTTAATTCGTTCGGAGCGAGGATCCGCCAACTGGGTGCCGTCGCGTCGTGCTTTGATGGTGTAGAGATCGCGCAGCTTGTTCGGTCGTAAGAAGCGGCGGCGAGCCGCCGCACTCCCGGATGGTTCTCGCCGATGGTCAATGGTGGTTGCTTGGCGCGATCCGTCTAGGCTTTGCGTCTGATTTTCTCGCGCGTGGGCGTCGAGGCTGGGCGTGCGATGCGCGGGAAATTGCGCATGTCCTGGACGCGGGAGACTCGTTGCAGTAAGGCGCGCGTCGTGTCTATGAAATTGAGGACCGTGGTGGAGGTTTCGCCGCGGCGCCAGGCGGCGTGGACTTCGAGAGTGGCGCGAGGTTCGCGCAGAGGCAGAGCTACGAGGCGGTCGGCGAAGGATGGATGGCAGGGATTTTTGCCGACGGCGAGAAATACTCCTTTGCCGGAAGCTGCGGCCATCGCGCCGGCTTCGTCGTAGACAGTGGATTCGGTGAGGACGATGCGCGGGCTGAGTCCGGCTTCGCGGCAAAGCGCCAGCGCGAGATCGTGGAAATGCGGCGAGATCGTGCGCTCGATCAGCAGCAGAGTTTCATTTTTTAGATCCTTCAGGCGCAGGCGCGTTCGTTTGGCCAACGGACTCGAGCGCGCGAGGACCACCGAAAGACTTTCCTTGAACAGCTTCTCGGACGCCACGTCCAGCGAAAGCGCCGGCCCGTGCGAGAATCCCACGTCAATTTGCCGCGAGAGCAGCGCCGGGCTTTGATGGCCGGAAAGAATGTCGCGGACGTCCACTTCGATTTTTGGAAACAAGCGCATGTGTTGATTGATTGCCAGGCTGACGACGTCACCGAGTCCTTTGCCGAATCCCACGCGCACGGTGCCCAGCTCGCCGTGCATGGTCTGGCGGGCGACGTCCACCGCTAGCTCCACTTGTTCGAGAGCCAGGCGCACGCCGCTCAAGAAGCGGCAACCGGCGTCGGTGAGAAAGACTTTTCCGGAGCGACGCTCGAAAAGTTGCACGCCGATTTCGTTTTCCAGCGAGCGGATCTGGCGGCTCAACGGGGGCTGCGCCATTTTCAGGCGGCGCGCGGCTTTCGTGAAGCTGAGATCTTCGGCTACGGCCACGAAATAGCGCAGATGATGAAGTTCCATACGGCAGCGGAGTATAGCGGAAGGCTGCAGCGCGCCATACCTTTTTAATATAAATACCTTTTCGGTATGCGAAATACAGCGTTTTTGGTCTTGACAGCGCGCAGCGCGCGGATTCAGAGTGACGCCGTTTTGTCGCAGTGGTGCGCCAGCTTTCAATTTTCTTGCGATACGAGGCGGACCGGCCGCGGCAAGTTCTGCTAGTACCGTTACTCCGTGTCGGAGAGGTGAGACCATGAGCGTGAAGCGAACGGCATCGTATTTGCTGGCGTTACTTTTTCTGGTGAGTTGGGCTTTTGCGGGCGCGTCGGCGCAACAGGTTCGTGCGTCGGCTGGAAGCGGCGGCCCGGCGATGAGCTGCGCGAGCGTTACGAGTCTCGCGTTGCGGAACACGCGCATTATCAGCGCGACTGAGGTGACGAACGCCGGAGGCAATTATTGCAACGTGATTGGAGTGATTGACGAGCGCACCAGCGCGCAGGATCCCGATCATTTTGTTTACGGGATCGGATTCGAACTGAACCTGCCGGATACCTGGACCGGCCGGTTCGAAATGATGGGCGGCGGCGGGACGGATGGCTCGGTCTCGAGTCCGGGGGGGAGCGCGGGAACGGAATTGAGCCAAGGGTGGGCAGTGGCTGCCGATGACGGCGGGCACGAGGACGCGCCGGGAAATCCGGCGTTCAATTGGGTTGATGACGACAGCAACGCGGGCGGCACCGGGCATTTCGGAATTGACGAGCAGGCCCGCGTGGACTACGGCTACAACGGCATAGCGAAGACGACGGAAATTTCGAAGCTGATCATCGCAAGGTATTACGGCGCGGGGCCGCAGTATTCGTATTTGTGGGGCTGCTCCAACGGCGGACGCGACGCGATGGTGGCGGCGCAGCGCGAGCCGAACATGTTTGATGGATTGGTGGCGGGAAATCCGGGATTCGATTTGCCGCGCGCCGGAGTGGCGGAGGCTTGGAACGAACAGCAGCTGGCGCCGCTCGCGACTAGTACGGATACGAACGGCCAGCCGTATTTGCCCCCGACGTTTCAAGCGCAGGATTTGGAAGTTGCGTCGGCCGCGATTCTGAGCGCGTGCGACGGGCTCGATGGATTGGTGGACGGGATTATTGATAATTATGCGGCGTGCACGAATGACAAGGTCTATCCGGCGCTGGCCGCGTACACGTGCAGCGCGAACGGCGCGCACGGCAACAGTCCGCACGGCGGCACCTGCCTTACGGCGGGGCAGGTGACGGCGCTGAAGCGGATTTACGCGGGGCCGCGAAACTCGCACGGGTTTCCGCTGTATTCGAGCTGGTTCTGGGACGCGGGAATTTGGGATCCGCCGTCGGCGTTTGGCGCGGGCTGGCAGGCGTGGAATGTATCATTTTTCGGCGCGCCGAATAGCAACACGGCGATTAACTTGACGCTTGGCGCCGGCGCGATTCCGATGATTTTCACGAATCCGCCGGTGGTGACGCCCGTGAACGGGACGAACGGGCAGGAAGCGTTCATCTTCAATTACAATTTCGATACCGACGCGCCGACGATTTACAAGCCAGCACCCGGTTATCCGGAAAGCCCGATGGATTTCATGACCGGAACTCCGCTGGGGCCGTCGCCATTTCTTTTTTCGTTCCGCGAGCACCACGGAAAAATGATTATGTATGATGCAGTGAACGACGGAATTTTCTCGGCCGTTGATCTGGTGGAGTATTACAACCTGCTGAACCTGGTGATGGGCGGTCGCGCGGACGATTTTGCCAGATTATTTATGATTCCGAATATGGCGCACTGCGGCGGCGGTCCGGCAACGAACAGCTTCAGCGGGAACCTGCTGACGGCGATCACGGCGTGGGTGGAGAAGGGAGTGGCGCCGAATGCGATCATCGCGGCGAACACGAATACTTCGTCGCCGTTTCCGAGCGGAGCGGCCTTTGATCCGCGCGTGGCTCTGAATTTCCCGACCGGAGGAACGCGGCCGATTTGTGCGTATCCGATGCAGACACGCTACACGGGAACCGGCGCGACAAATGATGCGGCGAATTTTGTGTGCGTGCGCCCGGGAGAAGGCGAGCGATAGCGCGTCGTTGGCGCTTATGCGGACGACTGCAGGTGCATTTTCATTCTTCGCGGAGGGCGGTTAGCGGATCTACTTGGGTGGCTCGTTGGGCTGGGATGTAGCACGCCATCAGCGCTACCGCGGCTAGGACTGCGGCTGCCGTTGCGAACGTGATGGGATCGGCTGGGGCTACATTGAAAAGCATGGAGCGGAAGAGGCGCGTCATGATCGCGGCGCCTGCTACGCCTGTGGCCAGGCCGATGGCTATTATTTGCAGGCCTTCGCTTAACGCCATGCGGAGGACGTCTGCGCGTTGGGCGCCCAGCGCGATGCGAATTCCTACTTCGTGGGTGCGCTGGCTGAAGGAATAGGCCATCACGCCGTAATTGCCGATGGCGGCTAACAGCAGCGCCACGGCCGCAAAAATTCCCAGCAGCTCGAGAGCGAAGCGGCGATCGGCTAAGGACCTGGCGATGATTTGGTCCATGGTGCTGATGCTGTGCACCGGGACGTTGGGATCCAGCTTTTCCACTTCCTTGCGGATAGCCTCTCCGAGATATTGCACGTCTCCCTGGCTGCGCAGAAAAACCACCGCGTTTTGCGGCGCGAATTGGCCGAGCGCTACGTAGATGTGCGGCACGCTGGGAGCTTCGAAGCCGTCGGATTTCACATCGCCGACGACGCCGACGATGGTCAGGCCTTTCAGGCCCGCGCCAAATCCAAATTTAATTTGTTGGCCGAGCGGGTCTCGGTGCGGCCAGTAGCGGCGCGCGAGGGTTTGGTCAATAACCGCGACCGTTTGGGATTTGAAGACGTCCGAGCTGGTAAAATTCCTTCCGCTGATCAACGGAACTTGCATTGTGTGGAAATATTGCGCGTCCACCACCGCAATATCGGCAACCGGACTGGCTTCGGAGTCCGCGACGTGGCCGTCGATTGAGAACGGCGAATAGTTTCGCCCGGAATTCATGGGGAGCGTGTCGTTGCCGTCCAGCGAAGATTCCTGGACGCCGGGAAGAACCGCGATACGGCGATCAAGTTCCAGTAGAAAATCGGCGCGCTTATCTTCGGGGGCGTAGGGATCCGTGGCTGGATTGTTGGAGGCAGGAATCCAGATTTGTATGGTGGTGAGATGGCTGGGATTGTATCCGGGATGGACGGCGAGGACCTGCCAGAAACTGCGGAGGAGGAGCCCCGCGCCCGCTAGCAGCACAATCGAAAAAGCGATTTCGGAAACGACGAGAAGGCGCGAAAGGCGCGTGTGTCGGCGGCCAAGGCCCGAGCCGCGGCTGCCTTCTCGAAGATTTTCAATCTGGCTGGGATTGGCGGCTTGCAGCGCGGGCGCGAGGCCAAAAAGAAACCCGGCGAGAAGAGAAATAGCAAACGCGAAGAAAAGCGCGCCGGCGCTGATGTCCACTTCATTGAGGCGCGGGATATCGGGAGGAGCGAGGCTGAGGATGGCATTTTTCAGGAAGAGGACTGTGACCAGCGCGACGACGCCGGAGAGCAGCGAGAGCAGCGTGCTTTCGGTGAGAAGTTGTCGCGAGAGGCGCGCGCGGCTCGCGCCGAGAGCAAGGCGGATGGCGATTTCGCGGCGACGTCCGGAAGCACGTGTGAGCAAAAGGTTGGCGATATTGACGCAGGCGATCAACAAGACAAATCCGACCGCGCCGAAAAGGATGAAGAGTTCGGTGCGCTGCGGGCCGACGAGATCTTCTTTTACGGGAACGAGGCGAAGCGCCCAGGTGGCCGCGGCGGGATAGTCTTTGGGATAGCGGCGGCTGAGCTGCAGGGTGTACTGGTCGAGCTGGGATTGCGCTTGCGAGAGGGTGAGGCCGGGCTTCAAGCGCGCGATTGCGGCGGGGATGAAGCGCATCGAGCGGTCGGCGGGAACGGGAAACGGAGCGCCGTAGAATCCGGTGGCGCACCAGACTTCGACGTCGGTATTGAGCGTGCGTCCGGGATGGCGGAAGCCGGGAGGCATCACGCCGACGATCGTGTAGAGGTCGCTATCGAGACGCATTTTGCGGCCGACGATGTGCGGATCCGAACCGTAATTGCGGCGCCAAAAACCGTCGCTGATTACTACCGGCTCGAGAAAACCCGGGACGGCGTCTTGCTTCGTGTAAACGCGGCCGAGTTGCGGCTTCGCTCCTAGCAACGTGAAATAATCGGGACTTGTGACGAGGCTTTCGGCGCGTACGGTGCGGTCTCCACCGCCGATCGCGGAATTGCTGGGAGCGACCGCGGAAATTTCCTGGAAGACTCCGGAGCGATCCTGCAAATCCCAGAGTTCGGGCGCGGACATGCCGACGTCCTTTTCGTTCGGGCCGCGGAGATCGTCAAAGACACGAACGAGTTGCTCGGGTTGCGGGAAGGGCAGCGGGCGGAGGAGAACTCCGTAAACCACGCTGAAGGTGGCGACGTTTGCGCCGATGCCTAGCGCGAGAGTGAGTACCGCGACGACGGTGAAGCCGGGGCTTTTTAGCAGGAGGCGGAGCGCGTAACGCAGGTCCTGGATGAATGAGAGCACGGGTCCCCTCCCGAGCGCGTGCCGCGGTGGCGGCGGCTGCTTTCGTTGCGTTTGCTGCTGCTGTTGCTGTTGCTGCGAAAGCTGGCGTTGGTATATGGACGAGGTCGGCGAGGCGTGGTTAGCAGGATCTTCACTGCGCGATCATTTTCGGCGTGTTCATCCGAATTGGAGTCGTGCCGCGCCACCGATGGCGCACTGAAGTGCGCCGCTACACATGCAACTGCCGTGCGTGCGGAGTGATTGTGCAATGTGATCAGTCGTAACAGGCGGCGGCAAGCCGTTGCACTCCCAGATGATCCTCGCCGATGGTCAATCTTGCTGCGCTGCGCGAGGGTGTGCGAATTCGCGCGGTGTTTCGATTGTGCGATTTCGACAATTGTGATTTGCTGGGTTTGTATTGGCTGGCGTGATTTGGAGGTGGGCGCATGCGTGGTGCTGCGTGGAATCGGAACCGGCTTACTGCGAAATTGGGGATTGAATACCCCATTATTCAGGGGCCGTTCGGCGGGTTTTCTTCGCAACGATTGACGGCGGCGGTATCGAATTTTGGCGGGCTGGGATCGATTGGGGCGCTGAATTTGTCGCCGGAAGCGATCACGGACGTCGTTGCTGAGATTCGTTCGCTTACGGCGAAACCGTTTGCGATGAATTTGTGGGTTTCGCTGGAGGATGAAGGCGCGCGTCGTTCGGATGAGAACGCGTTCCGTCGGAGCCTTGCGCCGATTGCTGGGAATCTGGCGGAATTGGGAGCGGCCTCCCCTGCGTACAAGCCATATTCGCAGGCGTTGCGCTTTGAAGAGCAGGCGCGGGCGCTTTTGGATGCAAAGGTGCCGGTGTTCAGCTTTATTTTTGGAATTCCGCCGCGCGAGATCTTAGAAGAGTGCCGCGCGAAGGGAATCGTGACGATTGGCGCGGCGACCACGCCGGACGAGGCTGTGGCGCTCCGCGACGCGGGCGTGGACGCGATTGCGGCTTCGGGATTCGAGGCGGCGGGGCATCGCGGTTCGTTCCTGCGGGCGGCGGAGGATTCGCTGACCGGAACCATGTCGCTGGTGCCGCAGATCGTGGACATTGTGGATGTGCCGGTGATTGCGGCGGGCGGAATCGCGGATGCGCGCGGAGTGATTGCGGCGATGGCGATGGGCGCGGAGGCGGTGCAGATGGGAACGGTATTTTTGTCGTGCGAGGAATCGGGAGCGAGCCGGCTGCATCGCGAACTTTTGCTCGCGAAGAAGGCGGGGCACACCGGATTGACGAGAGGATTTACGGGAAGGCTTGCGCGCGGCGAGCGGAACCGGTTAATGGAGGATTTGAATCGCGAGGGGACGGAGATTCTGCCGTATCCTTTGCAGCGTGGGCTGGTGCGAAATCTGACGATGGCGGCGGAAGGGGCGGGGCGCGCGGATCTGGTGCCGATGTGGGCGGGGCAGAGCGCGAGCCTTGCGCAATGCACGGATGTGGCGGCATTTTTGAAGTCGTTGGTGGAGGAAGTGGGCGAGATTGCCGGGCCGGTGGTGGAGTGGAGCGCGCGGCGTCGGCGGAAAAGTTCGAGCGCGTAATCGTCGCGCCGAAAATAGCGTGGAACCTCATAGCCCTTCGCTGAATCCAACGGGCGGGAGTTGTATGGTCGCCGTGGGCACGGGTGTAGCATCAATGAGAGGACCGAAGATGACTGCAAATTCCGCGGAACGCATGGCGCGTGAAGGCTCTGGAGATTCCAGCGCCGAGCAGCGGCTGAAGGAACTTGGCATCACGCTTCCAGCGCCGCCGCAGCCGTTTGGCGTTTACCAGGAAGCGGTGCAGACGGGCAATCTGCTTTTTCTCACCGGGATGATGCCGACCGAAGGGCGCACGGCGAAATTTGTTGGGCGCGTGGGCGCGGAACTCGATGCGCAAGAGGCGTTCCAGGCGGCGCGGCTTGCTGCGATCAACGCGCTGGCGGTAGCGCGCGAACATCTCGGATCGCTGGATAAAATTGCGCGCGTGGTGCGGCTGGGAGTGATGGTGGCCACGGTGGGCGATTTTCGCGAACAGCCGAAAATCGCCGATGGCGCGTCGCAGTTGCTGCAAGACGTTTTCGGCAAGGACAAGAATCCTTGCCGCGTGGTTTATGGCGTGGCCAGCCTTCCGCTAGGAGTTCCCGTCGAACTAGAATTGATTTTCGAAGTAGCGGAGTAACAGCAGTTTCCGGTCGCGGCACTTTCCACCGCAACGCGCTTCCACCGCAACGCTTTCACGCCGACCACACCCGTCCAGCCGAATCGCAACTGCTTGTTGCATTCTACATTTCGAGCAAAGAGGCATCTATGCCTGACAAGAAAACGGCAATCGTTACCGGAGCAGCGGGTGGGATCGGCGGCGGCTTGGTCGCGGGCTTTTTGCAGCGCGGTTATAACGTGGTCGGAACTTCGCTGGATGCGACGCGAGCATTGACTGCTGCGCCCAGCTTGATTCTCGTGGATGGCGATATCGGCAAGCAGGAGACTGCGGCGAAGACGGTGGAAGCCGCGATCAAGCATTTCCGCACGATTGATGTGCTGGTGAATAACGCCGGAATCTTCCGCGTAAAGCCGTTCACGGAATTTACTACCGAAGACGTCAATGCGCTGTTCTCGACCAACCTGTTCGGATTCCTCTACGTCACTCAGCTCACGGTGAAGCACATGCTCAAACAGAAGTCAGGGAGCGTGGTGACCATCACTGCTTCGCTCGCCGATCAACCCCACGCCGGCGAAAACGCCTCGGTCTCGATGATTACGAAGGGCGGGTTGAACACGATCACGCGGCATCTGGCGATCGAGTACGCAAAGGACGGCATCCGCTTCAACGCCGTCGCACCCGGAGTGGTGGACACGCCGCTGCACGAGAATGATTCCAAGGAAGCGCTGAAGGCGTATTCGCCGACGGGGAAAATTGCGGAAGTGAAAGACATTGTGGCTGCGGTGCTTTATGTGGCGGAAGCAGAGCAAGTAACGGGAGAAATACTTCGCGTGGATGGCGGGGCACACGCGGGACGCTGGTAGCCAACCAGTGGAACTGGAAATGTTTTGCGAGGTGGCGTAGTAATAGAGATTACCGAGATAGGCATTCAAAACTGACAGGAGGGAATCATGGCGACAACGAAAGTGGGGATTGCACCGATGAAAGCAGCGCAGGTCCCGAAGCCGGGAGCGGATTTCGAAGTTGTGGAGCGGGAGATTCCGAAGCCGGGCGCAGGGCAGGTGCGCATCAAGGTGCAGGCGTGCGGGGTGTGTCACAGCGACTCGTTGACGAAGGAAGGCGCTTGGCCGGGAATTCAGTATCCGCGCGTGCCGGGGCACGAAGTGGCCGGCGTCGTGGATGAATTGGGCGAAGGCGTGACCGAGTGGAAAAAGGGTCAGCGCGTGGGAGTGGGCTGGCACGGCGGGCACGATGGAACTTGTCTTTATTGCCGGCGCGGAGATTTTCGCAACTGCGTGAATCTGAAAATTCCGGGGATCAGTTACGACGGCGGTTACCAGCAATACATGATCGCGCCGACGGATGCGCTGGTCTCGATTCCGGAAGGCCTCAGCGATGTGGACGCGGCGCCGCTGCTTTGCGCCGGGATCACGGTTTACAACTCGCTGCGTCATGCGGGAGCGATGCCCGGCGATGTGGTGGCGGTGCTGGGCATCGGCGGTCTGGGACATTTGGGAATTCAATTCGCGAACAAGTGCGGATACAAGGTGGTGGCCATCGGGCGCGGGCAGGAGAGCGCGGCGCTGGCGAATAAACTCGGCGCGCACGTTTTTATTGATAACACGACGACGAACGCGGCGGAGGCTTTGCAAAAACTTGGTGGCGCGCAGGTGATTCTGGCGACGGCGCCAAGCTCGAAGTCCATGTCCGAAGTGTTTGACGGCCTGGCGCCGAACGGCAAGCTTCTGGTAATCGGGGCGGCGTTCGATCCCATCGAGGTCACGCCCATTCAACTGATAACTGGAAGCCGCGCGATTCTGGGATGGGCTGCCGGAACGGCCGCGGATATTGACGACACGCTACGCTTCTCGGAACTGACCGGCGTGCGGCCGATGATCGAGATTTATCCGCTGGAAAAAGCGGCGGAGGCTTACGCGCGGATGATGAGCGGGAAAGCGGAGTTCCGCGTCGTTTTGACGATGTAAGGTTGGTCGCTGCGCGAGCGCCGGAGTTGCAATTTCTCTGAACGAACGCGGCGTGGTGGTGTGCCTGCCGGACAGGCGAAAAATTGCCCTCAAGTACAGTTAGCCATTTAGCGCAACTGTGCGTTATTGAACAGGAAGAGCGCCGTGGGAGCGGGTACCCTGAATATGTACCACTTCTCGAAGCCGCATAGCCCGGCGGAGCCTAATTGGATTCACAGTTCGGTACTTTGTGCGTCGAAGCCGCAGTGCGGCCAGAATCAGCGGACAGCGTCGGAGTGCGCAACGCGCCAGCCCATTTTCGTTTTTCCGCGCGAATCTCACGGCCTGCGGTAATTCTTAGCGCGTTATTTCTGCTTTGGATGATTCCTCCCGGCGTGTTCGCTCAAGGTCCGCAACAAAATGCGGGACGCGAAAGCGGCAGCCGCGTGCTCCCAGATGCTCCTGTACCTGCTTTCATCGTGCCTGTCTCCATTCAGCCAACGCCCGCGGCCGCGGAGGGGGCGGCGACCGTCGAAGGAGTGGTGCTGGACGAAAGCGGCGCTTCAGTTTCCGGCGCGGTTGTGAGTTTGCGGCGCGCGGATGGAACGGAGTCGCAGGAAATGGCGTCGAGCACAAACGGGGAATTTAGTTTTACAAGGATTCCGCCGGGGTCGTACCTGGTGAACGTCAGCGCCGAGGGTTTTGCGCCATATACTTCCGAGGGATTTGCGCTTCAAGGCCAGCAGCAGTACGAAGTTCCGGACTTCGTGTTATCCGTGGCGGGGGCCAGCACGGAGATGATCGTCCATCCCACGGAATTTATCGCCGCCGAACAGATGCGCGCTGCGGAGAAGCAGCGCCTGATGGGCGTGATTCCCAACTTTTACACGAGCTATACCTACGACACCGCGCCGCTGAGCACGAAGCAGAAATTTTTGTTCGCCGCGCGCGGCACGTTCGATCCGGTGGCGATGGTGGGTGTGGGCTTTGGCGCGGGGATCGAGCAGGCTACGAACTCGTTTGCGGGATACGGGCAAGGCGCTTCGGGCTACGCCAAAAGATTTGGGGCGAAATTTGCCGATGGGCGCAGCAGCGACTTCTTCACGCATGCGATTTTCCCTTCGCTGCTGCATCAGGATCCGCGTTACTACTATCAGGGCACAGGCTCGGTGAAGTCGCGCGTGCTGCATGCAATCGGGTCCGCATTCTTTACGCGCACGGATAGCGGCCTGACCGCGCCGAACTATTCTTTCTTGCTGGGTGATTTGAGTTCGGGAGCGCTTTCCAATCTTTATTATCCCAAAGCGAATCGCGGAGTGGGCCTGGTTTTCACCAATGCCGCAGTGGGCCTGGGCGGACGAATGGCTGGAAATATCCTGCGTGAATTTTCCAAACGATTGACGACGAACTCCTCGGACAAGACCAAACCTTGAATCTGGCGCCACAGGCCGCCCGTTCGAGCGGCCTGTAGCCAGATTGTTCAAGTCCTCGCAATCCCGCCGCGTTGACTTTAGCGCGATTCCGCGACTTTACTGACAGACCGGTCCGGCATCTTGCATGAACGTCCCGTTGTCCGAGTACCATCCGTGGATTCCGACCGAGGGCGCCCCATAGAACCACGAGAAGAAGACCAACTCCTGCGGATGGTACGTGAATCCGTTCTTGGGGTTATAGATCGGAGGAGCAAGGGTGCCGCTTAACGGATCGCCCACCTCCAAATTCCCTTGACAGCCGGGTTGCTGGCCAATATGGCCCCACGGCGGGACGGGATTGTTGCCGAACGGATCGTTCATCCATTCCCCTACCTCGTGGGACATATCGGAGATGTCTGGCACCGGGCTGAGAAAAATACTGCTGGTGTCGTAGTCCGCCGTGCCGATGGTTTGTTGCCCGCTGGAGTCGTGGAAGCCGAGAATGCAGCATCCCGTGCCCGGGGCCAGCGCGCCGCAATTCGGTCCTTCGCATTCCACTACGTTGTGCGTGACAAACATCGGGAAAGTGCCGGCATTCACGCCTTGCGCACCAAGCGGGCCCGCGATCGCGTTGAAGAGCGGAGTTTCGTAAGCATTGACGTCAATAATCGCCTCTGTTCCGGTGGGGCAACCGCCGAAAGCGGCGCTGGGATAGGCGACGCCGAGGGACGCTGGAATGTTGATGATGATCGCGGACACGGTTTTCACCGGGCTGAGCAGCACGTGGTAGAAAATATTGTCGTCGAACGGCACATTCCCGAAATTTAGCAGCTGGTAGAAGTTCGCGCGCTGAAACGCGTCGGTGGTTTCGGTGAGGCCGACGTCCGTGCCGCCGTAGTTGAAATCGGCGGCGTTGTAGATCGGTGATTGTTGCACGAGCTTCAACGGGACGTCATTTGGCGCGGTCAAGCAGCTGTCATCGGCCTTTGATGGATTAAACGTCGTAACGCCGGGGGCCGTGATCACATTGCCGCTCGCGTCAACGCCCGCGAAAACCGAATTGGTGATCACAATCACCGGGACAATCTGCGCCGGAACTGCCGTGTAACCGAACGCGTCGGAAAATGGGCTGCGTCCGACGACGGTCCCCTGGTAGCTGTTGCCGTCTCTGCTGGAGGTAACATCGTAGTTGAAAAGGGGAAGCATGGCGGAGCTCTTATTGCTGTTGTTGAGCGCGCTGCTGGCGGCGTTGGACTTTACGCTGGCTTCGGCGCTGGCAGCGATGCCCTTCGTAGGTTTAAGAAACGGACTTTGCCTAGGCAACTGAGTCTTTTGCTGTCCGAAAGCTGCGCAACTGCCGATAAGCAGAGCGATCACGGCACACACAAAACCAATCATTGACTTGCGAACCATGTGTATCCTCCTCTTGCAGTCAATTACCCCGGAAACGACGGAGCCACGGCGCGGTGCAACGGAACATTGCTACGGTTGTTTTACCCTTAGGATTGAGCTGGCCGGCGCAACGCAGCGCGCGTCGCCCGTATCAGCCTGGTGCGAACAGGGACCCCTAGAGACACAATCTAAAACCCACCCAGCGAGAGCAAAAACCGCTCGGTGTCAGACTAGATATGCTCAGCGCGAGAGATTGTCAAGAAAATGGTATGGAAAAACGGACGATTGCGCGATTTTTTACAAAAAATTGACAAATACGTCTACGGGCGGGCGTAGGTTGTCCGGTTTCGAACAGTGAATTTCTGCTGGAACGTTTAATAGCAGAATTCTTACAACCGAGGGACCAGCAGGGGTCCTAGTAGTTGCATTACTGGTTGGCTGAGACTTTGCGAGCAGCGGCGCCTGAGCGCGTATCTGCGGAGGTAAGCGATGCGTCTTGTCACCTTGCCAAATCGGCCACGACTCTTGCGGATACTCCGCGCGGCTTTGCTAGTTGCTGCGGTGCTGGCATTATTTCAATCGCTGGGCTCTTTGGCGGCGGTCGCGTCGGCTTCGAGCCCGGCCTCGCAAGGAAAGGAACGTTCGATGGAATATCCGACTTCATATCCCACGATACAGGTGGATGGGCTTTCGATTTTTTACCGGGAAGCTGGCCCGAAAAACGCTCCGGTGCTTTTGCTACTGCACGGGTTGCCGTCGTCATCGCGGATGTTTGAGCCGCTCTTCACGCGGCTTTCCGAGCGCTATCACATGGTGGCGCCGGATTATCCGGGCTTCGGGCACAGCGACTGGCCGGACCCGAAAAAATTCGCGTACACATTCGATCACATCGCCGAGGTGATGAATCATTTCTGCGATGCGCTGAAGCTGACGCGTTACACGCTGTACATGCAGGATTATGGCGGGCCGGTGGGATTTCGCATGGTGGTCGAGCATCCCGAGCGCGTGGAAGCGCTGATCGTGCAGGACGCCGTGGCCCACGACACTGGGTTGGGCGCGAATTGGAAGACGCGGCGGGCATATTGGGCCGACCGGGCCGCGAATGAAAGCGCCTTGCGCACGAATTTACTCTCGCTGGCGACGACGCGGGCCCGTCACGTGGGCGACGACCCGAATGTCGAGCGCCACGACCCGGATCTGTGGACCGACGAGTTTTACTTTCTCAACCAGCCGGGGCAGGGCGATATTCAGACTGACCTTTTCTACGATTACCGCACGAACCTCGAGGCTTATCCCAAGTGGCGGGCCTGGATGCGCGAGAAACAGCCGCGCCTGCTGGTGATCTGGGGGAAGTACGAGTCTTCATTCGACCCGTCGGAGCCGGAGGCGTATCGCCGGGACGTGCCGAAAGCCGAGGTGCACATCGTGGATGGCGGCCATTTCGCGCTCGATACCGCCGCGGACGAGATCGCGCAATTGGTCCGGGAGTTCATGAAATAGGCTTCGCGGAAGCTGGGCCGAGAGGACTCCGGTAACGCTTTAAGGTCTTTATTCTTCAGGAAACGATTTGGGGCCGATGGGCAGGTAATATCGGGATCAAAGCAGGTCCGGTGGTCCGATAGCAAGCCAACGCAGTGGAATATCGTAACGAATGTTTCCGAAATACCCCACTCGATGACGTAATCGTATTCGCGTGTTAATCAAGATAGGTCAGCAACTTACCGGATGCCTGGGCGACTGTCACGATGTGGACGCAGCGGAAAGCCTAGGAAAAGCTGATGTGATGGATAAACAAAGCTTGACTGTCGTGCTATCAGGTGGTAAGGCTGTCCTACCACTTGTACGATAAGCGGCCAAACGGGGGTAGAGGCAATGGGCTCAGGGACTCGGGTTTCGCGGTCAGCGTGGCGAGGGTTGCTTGGCGTTTTGTGCGTTGCGGCATTCGTCGCAGCGATGGTTTTTGCGCCGATTACCGCACAGGCGCAATCGGCGACCGGCAGAATTCTTGGCAACGTACACGATCAGAGCGGCGCGGCGATCGTTGGCGCGACGGTAACGATTATTGACGTACAACGGGGCGTCAGCCGGACGCTGGCCACCGACCAGGCCGGGGATTATCTGGCGCCGAATCTGGTGGCGGGAATGTACGGGGTGAAGGCCGAAGCCAAAGGCTTCGAAGCCATTGATCGGCGGAACATCCAATTGGAAGTGGCGACGGACGCGCGCATCGACTTCCAACTCCTGCCCGGCGAAGCGACGCAAACCGTGGTGGTGACCGCCGAATCTCCCATGCTGGACAGCACTAGCTCCACGCTAGGCGGCACGCTGAGCAATCAGATCATCAACGACCTTCCCTTAAACGGCCGAAACTACGAAAACCTGCTGCAATTGCGGCCGGAAGTCGTGAGCTATCCGGGCGGCGGATTGAGCACGCACAGCAGCAACGGCGTGCGTCCGGAAGACAATATGTTTTTCGTGGACGGACTGGAGAACGTCGAGCCGTTTACGGGGCAGAGCATCATCAATGGTGGGACGCTCGCCGGCGACGCCGCGACGATTTTGCCGATTGACGCTATTCAGGAATTCAACCTGCAGGCCAATCCCGCGGCGGAATATGGATGGAAGCCCGGAGCGGTGGTCAACGTCGGACTGAAATCGGGCACGAATTCGCTGCACGGAACGGCATATGCGTTTGGCCGCGACGACGCGTTCGATGCGCGCAATTATTACAACCCGGTAGGCTCGCCGCAGACGCCGTTGGCGCTGCAACAATTCGGGACGACCGTGGGCGGCCCGATCATCCGCAACAAACTTTTCTTTTTCGGCGCCTACGAAGGGCAGCGCTACACGGTGGGAAATTCCTACGGCATCTCGGTGCCGGAAACCTTGGCGCAAAGCACTCCCGATCCGAAAAACAGCATGCCGGATGCGATTACGGGGTTGGAAACCGCCGGCGTTCCGGTCAGCCCGGTAAGCCTCAAACTGGCCGGCTGCACGCTCGGGCCACCGGTAACGTGTACCGGCAATGTGTTTGGCCCGAACAGCACCACTTCGCCGAATATTAATTTGGGATTCCCGAACACGCAATCGGGCGACAACGGCATGGGCAAAATTGACTACCAGCCCAACTCGCGCAATACCATCAGCGGCCTCTATTTCTTCGGGAATTCCACCGGCACGCTGGCGGATAAGCAGTACGTGCTGCCGCAATATCTGACGTTGCTGCACACGCGCGCGCAGGTGGCCAACGTGAACTGGACGTCCACGCCGAATTCGACGTGGGTGAACGAAGTGCGCTTCGGCTACAACCGCCTTTACAATCCTATTTTCCCCGTGGATCAAGGCACTCCGGCGACCACCTACGGCGTTGATACCGGCGTGACCAACCCGCTGCTGGGCGGATTGCCGTCCATTTCGCTTTCGGGATTCACGGCGCTGGGCAACGGCGCAAACCATCCGAAAATTATCGGACCGGATCAGGCGTTCGACCTGGTTGACAACATTTCTTTTTTGCACGGCAACCACGGATTCAAGTTCGGCGGCGAGGTCCGCAAGTACACCGTGGATGAAGGAACGTTTCGCGCGGCGCGCGGCACGATCAAATTCGGCAAAAACGCGGCGTTCAGCGGAGCTTCGCCGCTGGAAGATTTTTTCGCCGGACTCCCCAGCACCGGCTCGATTCAGGTGGGCGATCCCACTCGCCATCTGCACCAGTGGTCGTACGCGGGTTTCTTCCAGGATGACTGGCGCGTCCGTTCCACCGTCACTTTGAATTTGGGTTTGCGCTACGAATTCACCTCGCCGCCGCAGGATAGCCAGAACCTGCTGGGCAACTTCGATCCGACGCTGGGTTTGGTGCAGGTGGGCCAGCAGATCAGTTCGATCTACAAGCCGGACCACAAGAATTTGTCGCCGCGCATTGGCGTGGCGTGGGATGTCTTCGGCGACGGCAAGACGATCCTGCGCGCCGGGGGCAGCATAATTTACGATACGCTTCCGGCGGACGTTTTCATTTCGCAGCAGCAGACCAGCAACGCGCCGACGCTGGGCCTGGGCGTAATTCCTACCGGAGCAACGATTGTGCAGGCCGATGGCACGCCGGTCCCGGGAACGGGTACGATCGCGTCCAGCGCGATCACCGTGCCGGGTTCGCAGCTGAATTGGAACGGAATTGTTTTCGCGAACGCCAATAGCGTCACCTGCGGCAACGGCCTACCCGCTACATCTCCCGGAACCGGGGCGAATCCCAGCCCGTGCAGCATTCTGGGGATGAATCGAAATTTCACTACGCCGTACGTGAGCACGTGGACGCTGAACGTGCAGCACGCTTTTACCAGTAACATTTCCACGCAAGTGGCCTACGTGGGCAATCACGGCAGCCGCTTGCCGGGAATTACGGACATCAGCCAGGCCGCGTTGGGTTCCGGTTGGACGCCCGCGGCGATTGCGGCGGGCGCGTCGGATCCGCTTGCGGAACAGGCGTCGCGGCCGTTCGTCGGCGCGTTCCCGTACCTGGGGTTCATCAATTACATTAACGGAATTTACAGGTCTAACTACAACGGCTTGCAAGCGACTCTCACCGCGCGGAATTTTCACCGGCTCTCGTTCGTCGGCGCTTATACCTATTCGCACGCGCTCGATGATTCGTCGGAAAACTGGAACCAGTACACGCCGCAGGACAGCACCAATCCCAAAGCGCAGTACGGCAATAGCGACTGGGACATCCGCCACCGCTTCACTTTTTCGATGACTTACAGCCTTCCCGACAAGAAATCTTTCGCGCAATTGCTGGAGGGCTGGCAGGTGAATACGATCGTGAGCCTGCAGACCGGCGCGCCCTGGGTGGTGGCCGACACCGTGGATGACATCAGCGGTACCGGCGAATTTCAGGATCGCTGGGACTTTTTCGGCAACCCGTCGGACTTCACTTCGGGGGCCGTGCCGCTGCCGTATTTCTCCGGTGCCAATATTCCCGCGGCGTGCACGGCGAAGGCGACTACGCCTGGAATGCTGGCCTCGCTGCAGAATTTCGGATGCTACGCGAAAGGTAACAGCGTGCTGATTCCCCCGGCGCTGGGGACGTTTGGTACCATGGGTCGCAATATCTTCCGCGATTCGGGATTCCACAACGTGGATTTTTCCATCGCCAAGAATTGGAAAGTCGGCGAACGGCTCACGGCGCAGTTCCGCGCGGAGTTCTTCAACATCTTCAACCATCCCGAGTTCGCCAACCCCTACGGCGGGCCCAGCGATTACGGCGCGGGAGCCAACGACGATCCTTCCAGCCACAATCTTTTCGGTTGCGGATGCGCTACGCCAGACGTGGCCGCGGCGAATCCGGTGCTGGGCTCGGGCGGCAACCGCTCGGTCCAGTTGGGCTTGAAGTTGTTGTTCTGATTGCGCCAGAGACAGCCGCGCACTCCTGAGCGCCCTTCCTGGGGGCGCTCGGGAGTATCTTGGAAGAAATCGAATACAGGTACGAAGCATGTTGCGAAGTGTGAACGCTCGGCGCGCGACCGCGTGGTGGCTGGCCGCGCTTTTGGTGTTGGCTGCTTCTGCCGCGCCGCTGACGCGTTCGGACGATTTGCAGACGATTCGGCTGATCTGCTTGCCGAATGTGCCGCTGCCGGTCGTGATCGGCACTCGCAACGGAATCTTCGCGAAATATGGAATCGCGGTGCAGGCGTCGAAGGCTGCGGATGCGGCGGCGTTGCGCAGCGCGCTGGCTGATGGCAGCGCGGACGTCGCTCACGCCGCGGTGGAAAACGCGGTGACGATGGAGGACACCTCGCAAGCGGACGTCGTCATCGTGGTTGGCGGCGAAAGTTCCACCAGCGAATTGATCGTGCAGCCGGAGATCAAGTCGGTGAAGGATCTTCGCGGGCACATCATCATCACGGACGGTCCGGATACCGCTTACACGCTGACGCTGAAGCAAATCCTGCTGCGCAATGGTTTGCAGCCGGATAAGGACTGCGAAATTAAAGTGGTGGGACTGGCTCCGCAGCGGCTCGAAGCCATGAAGGAAAATAAGCAGTACGCCGCGACCATCGAGAAGCCACCGACCTCGGTGTTGGCGCAGCGCGCGGGGCTGGTGAGCCTGGGTTTGACGCAAACGCTGCTCGGCACGGCGGCTTCGCAGGGGATTGGCGGATTTGTGCGGCGCGATTGGGCGCGCGAACATTCCGAGGTGCTCGAGCGTTACCTCGCTGCGTTCATCGAGGCGCAGCGCTGGTTGCTGGCTCCGGCAAACAAAGAGCAAGTGGTGCAGATGCTGACGAAGGATTCGCACTTGCCGCCGGACATCGCTGCCGATACGTACGAAGTGGATGCGAAAAACGCGTGGACGCCCGATGCGCGATTTCAGCCGGATGGTTTTGCGGAAGTGTTGAATTTGCGCACGGCGGCGGGCGACGCGAAGCCGGCGGCGGGCCGCGCTGCGAACAGCTATTACGATCTTTCTTACTACGACAAGGCGCTTGCGCTGGTGAATGCGAAGTGAAAAATAGCGTGGTGTCGTTTCATTTTCGTTGCGATGCGCGATTTCAATAATTCTAGCCTCAGGGGGAAGTGATGAAGGTATTTGCGAAATGTGTACAGATGGCATTCTTAGTGGCGATCGCCGGAGCGATTTGGCAAGCGCCGGCCGAAGCGTTTCCCAGTCCAGCGGCGAAAGAACTAATCGTGAAGGCGGACCATTCCTTCACCGAAGCGGTGGATAAGGACGACGCCAGCGCGGTGGCTGCGATTCTCGATCAGCAGTTCGAATGGACCAACACCGAAGGCGCGACGAGCACCAAGGATGAAGCGCTGAAAAATCTCGCGGCGCTGAAAGGGAATGGCGAAGCGGCTACGAATACGCGCGCTTTCAATTACGGGGAAGTCGGATTCGTGGACGGCATTCGCGGCCACGAACGATTTTTGCGCGTGTGGGTGAAGCGTCTGGAGGGCTGGCGGCTTTTCAATTACCTCGAGACGCCGATGAAACCGAAAACCGGTTTGCCGAAAGGCGGCGGCCCGTGCGACAACCCCTGCAAGACGCTGCCGTACACTCCGACAACCGCGATGGACAAGGCGATCCTCGAAGCGTGGCAGAAGGCCAAGAACGACGAGTGGCATCCCAATGCTTCGGATTGGGCGCTGCGCGTGGCCGATGAATTCGTGATCATCAACGATCACACGTCGCGCACGAAGGCCGAGCGCGTGGCGTTGCTCACGAAGCAGCAGGCTGCGGGAGAAGCGGGGCCTCCGGGCGATCCGATTCACACGATTCGCATGTTTGATTTCGGGAAGGATGCCGCGGTGATGCTCTCGCAGCACACTCCGTATCGCGGCGGAAAACCGTATTACAACGTGCGCGTGTGGGTTTTGCGCGATGGGCGCTGGCAATTGGTGGCCAGCCAGCAGACGACGATCGAGTCGGCGGCCGCTGCGACGGCGGCGGATTAATTCGCTGGCTGCGCGCGCCAGCGTGCATTGGCGCGTTGATTATTTCGGCGCAAAGAAGCGGTAGTCGGCAGTGTAGGGCGCGCGGAATTCCTGGTCCGCGTGCGCCGCATCGCAACCCGTGGCGGGGGCTTTGCCGCCTTTCGTGTTGATGCGCTGGATCGTGGTGAGGTTCGTCATCTGGCCGTTGCCTTCGTGACTTACAACCGTGACGAGAAGCCAAGCGACGGAATTCGAGTCGGGCGACGGGACATTAGCCACGGCTTTGCCGACTACCCGGCTGCCATCGTTTGCCGCCCACGTGGGGCCGGCAAAATGTTTGCCGAAGGGTTTGCCGGATTTATCGAAGAGCTGGGCGTCGGGAGCTTTTATCGTCCAGGCGAATTGCGCGCCGTCATTTTTGCACACGTAGACTTGATCGCCCTTGGCGTGGAGCTGGAAGAGAAGATGTTCGCCCGCAGGCGGCTGGAGTTTCTCCGGAATATCTTGCGCGGCGGCTGAAAGCGCGAGGCCGACGATTGCAACGGCGAGAAGCGCGGCGGATGCCAGTCCGCGAAATATTGTGCGCATGATTGATTTCTCCCCTGAAAAAGCGGTTTGCAGTGAAACCACAATATAACTGATACGCGGCGACCTGAAAAACCAGAAACCGAAGGCTGCCGGTACGAGCAAAGGCGTCGAGCCGCCGTCGCAGGTGCCGATCGTTGTTCCCGCGTGCCTTTGGAATTCGTGAAGCATTAGCAGGCGGCGAAGCGAGCTTCGCCTTGTAACAAGCGGGAGCAAGCTCCCGCAGTCCCAGATGATTGGTCGCCGCGCTGGACGTTTGTGCTACCAGCTATCGGCTGAACGTCGGGAGGTGCACTACGTCGCCGGGTGGGACTGGCTCGAGCGGGTTTCCCGCTTTGCGCCACGCGGCCAGGCCGCCGACGATCACGAAGGCGTCGAAGTCCTGATTGCGCAGCAGGTGCGCGACGCTGGCGCTGGTGACTTCGCTGCGGCAGGTGCAGTAAAGGTACATGTCTTTGTCGCGCGGGAAAGTTTTTATTTCTGCGTTTAAATTATTAGGCTCGATGCGAATCGAGCCGGGAATGCGCACGGCCCCTGCGGCGTAGTAACCGTGGCTGCGGACGTCGGCGACTAGAATTTTGTCCTGGCCTTCGGATTTCAGTTTTTTCGCCAGCTCTTGCACCTGCACGCGCGGCACCACGCGATCGGCGCGGTGTTTCCAATACAACGAAATGCGGTGGCCGATATAGGCGAACAGCGCGAGGATGATCACGACTTCCACGGCGTGTCCCGCGGCACGAAAGCCGCTTACGATTTTCCCGGCGAAATCGCGGAAGATGAAGCCGACGGCGCCATAGCTGAGCGCGTAGAGGCTGGCGCCCAGAAAATCAAGCGCCAGGAATTGCGCGATCGGCATTTTCATGCTGCCCGCCAGCGGGGCGGCCATGATGCTGACGCCCGGAAGAAATTTGGCGACGAGCAGCGTGGGGCGGCCGCGTTTGTAGAAGGATTCGGCGGAGCGGAGGACGCAGTTTTCCGGATCCACCGAAATCCGGCAAAGAAATTTCAGGATAGTCCAGCCGGTGCGGGCGCCCAGAACGTAGAGCAGCGAATCGGCCAGCAGCATCGCGGCGACCGCGCAGAAAAACACCGACGGGCCGTAGAGCGCGTGCGCCGCGACGGCCGCGCCTCCAGCGACGAGAGCCAAGGCCCCGGGCACCGGGACTCCGATCGCCTCGGCGAACACAACCAGAGCCACGACGAAGTATCCGTGATGAGTGATTAGGGAAAGCAAGTCAGGCATAAGTTCGAGTAACAAGACTAGCATGCAACCGCCAGACAACCCATGCATGGGTTTCTCGCTCGATGGTCCGCTGGTGCTGCGTCTTTAGCGGTCCGTTCTGTCTTGCCTGGATCGCGCCGCCGCAGTCCGCCCATGGTGGCTATCAGTGCGCATATATCTAACAACTACTTGCATTAATATTAATGGGGCCGTAGAGTCGGTCTGCTAATTGCAGACCGAGCGGCATTGGATTTGTCCTTGTGAGTGCGCGCGCAATTGGTCCCGCTCGATCGGAGAACTCGCGATGAGAAGTTGGCGACAGTTTTTCTCTTGCCCCAGGCGTCCATTGGGCATTGCGTTCCTTGCGTTGCCGTTGGCGATGGCGCTTTGCGCGATTCTGCTGTTAGGCTGCGGTTCGGGCTCGCAAATGCAGGCACCGCCTCCACCGGCCGGAAATACCAACGTCGTCGTGCTGCTCACCAGTACGGCGAACGATCAGCTGGTCTCCTTCACCGCGTTGATCCAGAGCATCGCGCTCGTTAATAAAGCCGGCACATCGGTCACGATCTTCACGAATCCGCAGAGTTTCAGTCCGCTCGGTGAGTGGATGCATTTGAACGGCACCTCGTCGCCGCTGCCGGCGGTGAGCGTGCCGCAGGGCAGCTACACCTCGGCGGTGGTCATGGTGTACGGTTGTTCGTTCACCAATATGAGCTACACGGCGAATGGGTTTCTCACTTCGACTTTTGCCGAGGGACTTTGCGCGGAAGGATCGGGTCTGACCACCGTGAACCTTCCCAACCCGGTCGCAATCACCGGTTCGGCGATGGCGTTGTCTCTCGACCTGCAGGTTTCGCAGTCGTATACGCTGAATGCGACGGCGCAAACCTACACCATTGATCCGGTATTTACGCTCACGCCCGTTACAATCGCGGCCCAGCCGACCGACGAGAGCAACGGCAAAGTGACGGTGAACGACGTTCAGGTTGTGTCCGTCGCGGCCGATGGCAACACTTTTACGGTGCAAACGGTGGATAGTCCTCCGGCGTTAACAATCGTCAGCAACGGCAGCACGGTGTTTCAAGGAATTTCCGGCGCTTCGGCCCTGACTCCGAATATGCTTTTCAATTTCGACGCCGACATTCAATCGGACGGCTCGTTGCTTGCGACCCGCATCGAGGTGGATGATGCCACCGCGGTCGCGGGCGTGGTAGCCCCTTTCACCTTTCCGGTGGTCGGACCGGGAGTCTTTTCCACAATAACTCTGCAACGGAACGGCTGCACGATCGTCAACATTCCCTTTTGCGGCAACATTTATTACATAAATGGGACCGTTTTCAACGTGTCCGGAGAGCTGACGAATTTGGCAAGCCTTCCGTTTGCGGCGTCCTTTGCCAATGCAAATTTTTTTCAGGGACAAGATGTCCTGATTACTTCATCGGGAGTGCCTGACAACCAGTCGGTCGAAGTGGCCACCGGCATCACGCTGCTGCCGCAGACGCTTAACGGAACCGTTTCGGCGGTCACCAACGACAGCGGGTTTGCTGTTTATACTGTCACTCTCGCTCCCTATGATTTGATCCCGGTCTTGCAGAATTACACCAGCAACACGCCGCCCCCGCATTTGACGAACCCTACGACAATTCTGGTTTACGCCGACACCAGCACCAGCTTCCTGAACTCCGGCATGGTCGCCGTCGGCAGCTTGATTCGCTGCCGAGGCGTGATATTTGACGACAACGGAACGATGCGCATGGACGCCACCACAATCTACGACGGCGTCGCAGAATAGGTTCGCCGCGTTCCGTCGTGCGAGAGGCTGATCGCAGATTCAGCGACTTTCGGCTTTGTTCAGTGGCTGGATGGCGGTGGGATGTCTACGCGTGCGGTGCAGCGGAGCATCGGGCCTTGGCCGTTGCAGGTTAGCGTGACGTTGCCCGCGGCGGTGAGGTCTTTCGCTTCGCCCTTGGCTAAATTTCCAGTGAAGCCGGGAGCTACCACGTGGCAGGACGGCACGGGCTTCGAATTCTGCGCCTCGGAAACGGCGTTGAAACACGTGATCTTGGCGGGGCCGGCGATCGCGGCGGTGGCGGGATGCGCGCCGGAGCTATCGGTCGTCGCTTGCAGAGATTGTACTTTTCCCAGGCGCGCTCTTTGCGCATTGCTGGTGTGCGCGATCGCGAACGCCATCGTAAGGGGAAGCAGCGACAGCAGCAAACTCCGGAACGTTCGATTCATCGAGGACCCCCGCTGGCGGTGGATTGTACACTTCTCGCACGAGCGGGCGATGCTTTTTTCGTCGCGCACGACGCGTCGGGCAATCGCCAGGGACCGTCTAGATCGCTGTTCGGGGCCGGATGGCAGAAATTCTACGCGGGGGCGTTCGCTTGTTTGGCGCGCGGGAATCCTTCGCTGGCGATTACTTCTTCGATTTGCGCGCGGTGGCGGTCGCAGTGGGCTGCGATCATGAGCAGCCATTGATAAAGGTCGAGGTCGCCGAGGGCCGGGTGCTTGAAGAAGTGGCTGCGCAAATCGGCCTGGGTGCTGGCGGCGAAGTCGCGCGACTTCTGGCGCGCCGCTTCGAAGTCCGGCAATAGCTGCTCGTCGGGCACGCGTCCCGTCGGCACCAGAATTTCCGGCGCCTGGAAACGAAGTTCACGAGCGATCGTGCCGGTGACCATCACAGCGTCTTTACCGTCGAAAGCGCTGCGCCGCGAAGAGTCCGGACCTTTCTCGAGCGTCGTTTGAATGCGCTCCAGCAGACGCGCCTCGACGGTGACGATGTGTTCAAGACATTCGGCGACGGACCAGCGATCGGGCGCCGGACGGAAATGCAACTGCTCGCGCGAAAGGCCGTGCGCCATGCGCAGCAATCGCTCCCGCGAATCCGCAAGATTTTGCAGCGCCAGTTCGCGTTCGGCAGGGGTCATCGGGTGCTCCTTTCCTCGTACGTCTTATCCGACATCATACGGCTGGCAAGAGCCGCGGGCAAAGCCATCTCACGAGGAGAAGAACGCAGCGCGATTAGGTATGGCGCCGGAGACGCAGCGTCTACTTGCAATGCACGATGCCTCGCGGCGCGGCGCGGCGGTTTATTTGTTACTTCGAACTGAGCACGAAGGTGTTGCCGTCAACGTCCTTGAATGCGGCGGCCGTGCCCCAATCCTCGCGTTTCGGTTCCATCACAAACTGCACGCCTTTGCTTTTCAGTTCGCGGGCGGTGGCTTCGACGTCATCGGCCCAGAAAGTTATGTTCATCTGGCCTCCGGGCTTGAGCGCGTCGCCTAAATTGAACAGCACAACGCGCGTGTCGGTGCCGGGAATTCCTAGTTCGATCCAGCGCAGCTCGTCGCTGAAGGGTTGATCGGTGAGCAAGCGCAGCCCGAGTTTCTCGGTGTAGAAGGCGAGAGCGCGATCCTGGTCTGTGACGGGAATGCTGGCAAATTTGACGCCTTTGATCATGGCTCCTCCACGGTGTGAACACGCCGATTCTCGAATTGTGGGCGTTGCGTTTCGCGGGAAACGCCGCCCTCGACGGTTCGCCATTCTGCGCAAGTCATTCGGCGATTGCAACCGCCTGTACGATTAATTAGTATAGTGTTTATGCTCCATGTGCCGATTGACGATTACGTGCTTGACGTTTTGCTGCCGGACCTGACCGGGCACGATCGGTCGCCCGCGGCATTTCTGACCTACGTGGTTCTGTGGACGCAGCTGTATCGCTCCGAGCAGAAGTCCATCGCGGCGAGCCTGCAACAGCTGACCGAGTTCACGGGCCTATCGAAGTCGGCGGTGCAGCATGCGATTCGGCTCCTGAAGCGCCGTGGCTTGATCAAAATCACCAAGAGCTCGCCGACCGCGGTGCCGCAATATGAGCTGGTCCGCCATTGGGTGCGCCGGCGAGCGAGGAAATCATTGGCCGGCTAGCGCGCGGCGGAGCTTAGAAATCGCCGGAGTTCCGCGCTGGAAGTTTGCTCTGGCTAGGTGTAAATTCCTTTCACGTAAGCATCGAACATGGGATCCGTCGGAAAATTCGCGGAAGCGGGAATAGGCGGCGTCGAGCAGGCGGCGCGCGCGAAGGCGTATTGGCCTGCTTGGAGTTTGCGCGCGGTACCGGAATTTGCGGCGCGGTGCGTGGCTGTGGTTGTGGCTGTGGCGAGCATCGCCGCAGTGTCCATGGTGGGCGTGTTTTCGTTCGGATTGTACGGCGTGGCCGAGATTCTGGGGAAAGCGCGGCCGTTGCGCAGTGCGTATGAATCTCTTTCGCATGCGTATGATCGATTTATTGAGCGGCTCGGCAGCAGGGTGCTGCGGGACCCGCGCGATGCGCCGGCTTTGCGCCTGATGGTTTCGATCACGCTTACGGCGTTGCCGGTTTTTGTCGCGCAGCTGATTTTGGGCAAGCCGCGGCTGTTGCTGGTTGTCGCGTTTTATCTTTTCCTGTACGGTCCCAAATTTCAGCGATTTGTGCGGATGTTCAGCGCGAAGCATCTGGAAGCGCACCGTCCGCAAAATTATTTCGCGGAGGGATACGACAAGATTTTCGGGCGGTACGTGGAATTCTTCCTCGGTTATTTGTACGGGAACGTTCCGGAGTTGGACCGCACCGTGCACGTGCGTCTGCATCATCGCGAGAATGGCGGGCCGGACGATACCGTCACTTCGAGCGGCTACGACCGCACCAACATGGTTCACTTCCTCTGGTATCTGGCGGATAACCTCTGGACCGCGCTGGGATTTGCGCCCTACGCATATTTCCGTGCGCGCGGCGATGAAAAACTCGCGCGGCGAATGTTGTGGGGCATGGCGCGCTTTTACATTTTTTTCGCGGCGATTTTTATCTACGACTGGCAAATCGGAATCTGGTTCGCGCTGGTGCCTTTTTTGGTGATGAATTTCATCATGGCCATGACGGCTTGGGTGCAGCACGCTTTTTGCGACGCGGAGCATCCCGAGGATTATTTTGCGAATACGGTGACGGTCTATGATGAAGTGAATTTCATGAACGAGGGCTATCACCTCTGCCACCATCATCGCAGCGGGCTGCATTGGACCGAGATGCCCGCGCACCTCGAACGCATTCGCGACAAAATGCGCGAGTCGCGCTCACTCGTCTTTCGCGATCTGGATTTCATGGAGCTGTTCATCGAGCTCACTCTGCTGCGCAGGATGGACGTACTGGCGGAGAAACTGGAAACGTGGGAGCCGATGAGCCACGACGCGAAACGCGATCTGCTGGAGAACCGGACCAAGCCTGCAAGAATTGTTACCGCTTGAACCGAAATAAGCAGAACTGAGTCGCAGCTTGTCTGGGAGTGCGGGAGCAAGCTCTTGCACTCGGCGCGTTTTATTCGGTCGGGCCGACGTTGCAGCCAAGCTTTCCGGCTGGGTTGGAAGTTGTTCCGAATTAGTCGCTGCGGCTCTTCGTCCGCGCCCAACGCAGCCTGTGTACTGGGCAAGTTGGCTCAGCTCAAATCCAAGCACAATTGAAACGCAATCGAGGCCAGATCAAAGAGCAAAAAGATCCCTCGTCGCCCCACAGGGGCGGCGCGCTTTTGGCCGCATGACGGGCCTTCTGGACGTGACGAAAATGGGTTAGTGCTGGAATTCGACGGTGAGAGTCAGGTGCGTCGCGGTGGGCTTGCCGTCGTTCATCGCCGGCTGAAAAACCCATAGCGCCACGGCGCGTTGGGCTTCGCCGTAGAGGATGCGCGGGCCGGCGATCGGCCGCGTGGAGACGAGGTTGCCGTTCGAATCAATCACGGCGTCGAGTTGTACCACGGGATTCAGATCAAGTTTCTTCGCCCATTCGGGAATGGCCGGCGGCGCTTGCGACAGAATTTTTGCGGGGACGAGGCCGGCGGCGCTCGAATTTTTGTCTTTGGATTTGCCCGGCGGCAGCTCCCCCAGGACGCGCAGATCGGATTCGTGATTGCGTCGCGCAGCCAGCTCCGCGGCCGCTTTTGCTGAGTCCACCGGTTGCGATTTGCTGGCCGGCTGCGCGGGAGCCGTAGCCGGCGTGCTGGTTGCCGCCACATTGACGACCGTCGCTGCCGGCGTCTTCGATCCGGACGACGACGCCGCAGATGAGGCGGCCGGCGCATGCGCTGTGGAAGAAGGCACGGAAGCAGCCAGCACTCCATCGCTCGCGCTCAAAGAATGTTTGCGCTTGATGTGCCACGCCAGACCCAGAGCGGCGACGAATAAAACCGACGCGGCGATTCCGATCGCGACTGTCTTCTTGCCCGGGCCGAATTCACGAAGCTGAAAGCTCCACGCGGCGATCCTCGAAATTCCCTTTCCGTTGCCGGTGGCGACCGTGGCCGCGTCGGGGTGCTGCTCCCCGTTCTCCGGCGCCGCTGCGCTTTCTGTCGCTGCAGCTGGATGCGCGTCTTCGGTGCTGCTTGCCGCAGGCTCTTTCTTGGCCTTCGGCTTGGGATCGCTGGCCATCAATGTCGCGAACATTTTCGCCGATTGCTCGTCGTTCCACTCGGGCTCGGGAGCCGGCTCGCTGGCCGGCGTAAGCTCCAGCTTTTCAGGTGAAATTTTGCGGGTTTCGTTTGCCGAATCGCCGGACGATCCGGAAGCGGGAGCGCGCGTTTCAGGCGCGGCAGGAACAGGAGCGGCGGCGGAAGTTTCGGCGGGGACTGCGGGAGTCGCGCCGGCAGCAGCCTCGCTGGATTGACCGCTGGCGGCTTCGGGCGCTGCCTTGGCCGTGGAGGCCGCAAGCTCGGCCTGCGCGCGCGCGATTATTTCCGCGGGAGTTTGCGCCGGCGCGGCAGCTTTCTGCTGGGCGGCGGCGACTTGTGCGGCTTGCTCGTCGGTAACTTCCCAAAACACCGGATCGCGCGAGGTGAATTCCAGGTCGGCGTAACCGCCCACTCCGCCTTTGCGCCATTCCACCACTCGGCACAGGATTTCGCGCCCGGAGCGCTCGTTGCGCAGAAAAACGCATTGGCCCTGGACGACTTTGGCCTTCAGGTTCACCACGGCGCCGTTCTCGAAGACCAGCGTGGTCTTGGCCGTCTCGGTGAAGAGTTCGCGGCGATCCGTCCCCTCGATGGGCGTGGCGCCTTGAACCGTTACCGGCATTTCGAGCGGAGTTGGCTGGCCCGACGACACAGACCTAGACTCTCCTTCTCGCGCGGCTGGGTGAAATTGGCGACATCTGTTGCGCCCCCCAGGGCACTGAAATTACGGTGTTTAGTTGCCGAGCCCCGCGGCTCCCGACCGGTTGTCTGGGTGGGTCGGCCACGGCTCGGCTGATATCACCATATTGCGCCGGTTTGTCGGCTGCTTCAATAGTCGGGAAGTACCGATTGGAGGCTAACTTAGGTCATGGAACGTTGATGGGCAAAAGGCCGCGGTAAGTTATTCGATGGATTGAACTTAAGGCGAAGTGCGTCGAAGCGGTATAATTACTGATGCGCAACAGTCCAGGGGCTGTTTGTAGCCTACACTACGCTTTTTGCAGCAGCACTTCCGTGGATTTAATTACGGCGGCAACGGTGTCGCCGACCTTGAGCTTCATTTCGTCGGCGCTGCGGCGGGTAATGACGCTCTCCACCTGATGCTCGCCGACTTCCATCACGACGTGAGCCATGATGTCGCCAAGTTTCAACTCGACGATTTTGCCGACCAAGCGGTTGCGCGCGGATAATCTCATGCGAGGAATTGTAGCGAATCGCTGGGCGCGTGTCGAGGCGCGCACTCGTTCGGGTAGCGTCAAGGATTGTGTGTAAATTCTTTGAAGGGTTTTTTCTCCCAGGAGCGGTTTAGGTGACTGATGACGCCAAAGACGATGCGGTCGCAGCTGCCGGGATTGGCGAAGCTGGACATCGGCCGGGTGCGCCGGCGTACTTCCCGAAAAGACCGCTCGATCACGTTGGTGGTGCGCACTTTCTTCCAGTGGTGCTCCGGCACATCGTAAAAACTCAGCAAGCGCTCCAGATCGCGTTCCACGCAAGCCACGGCTTGGGGGCGGCGCTGCTCCCAGTTGCGTTTCCACTGCCGGAAGGCCCGCTGCGCCTGCGCGCGATTCTGGGCCCGGTACATTCCGGCGGCTTGCGCCACGCAACTGCCTTCGCTGCGCCGCACCTTGTCGGCGATGTTGCGCAACTTGTGCGCCCAGCACAGCTGCACCGCCACGCGCGGAAACACCAGCGGCAGCGCGGCCGCCAGCCCCTTGCCGCCATCGCTGACGATCAGCCGCAAGTGCTGGCCTTGCAGTCCGCGCTGATATAAATCCTGCAGAAATTCCGTCCAGCACGCTTCACTCTCTCCGTTGTGGGCAAACTGATAAGCGATGACTTCGCGCCGTCCTTGCGCGGTGATTCCATAAGCCACCAACACCACCCGGCGGCGCACTTTACGGCCCGCGTCGCGCACTTTCAAAACCACGCCGTCCAGAAACAAATACAGATAATCGGCGCGCAGCGGGCGCCGGTGAAACTGCTCGGCCGCTCGGCTCAGTTCGCGCGTCAGGTTGGAAACCGTCTGCGCCGAATACGCTTCGCCCAACACCGGCTCCAGCACCGCGCCCACCTGGCGAGTGGAAATCCCCCGCAGAAAAGCCTGTCGCACCAGTTCGTGCACCGCCGGTTGCGCCCGCTTATAACGCGGCAAAAACTGGCTGCGGTAGCGGCGCCGCGTGCGCGGAACTCGCAAACGCCGCAACAAACCCAACTGCGTGGCTAAATCCCGCAGCCGATAGCCGTTGCGGTAATCCATGCGAAATTCTGGGCTGTGTTCGTAATAGCCCAGCTGCAAGTGATAATCGCGTTCGGCTTCCAGGGCCTGCTCGATCATGCGCTTCACCTGGCTGCGCACCCATTCCCCCAGTTCCTGGTCAAAGAACTCTTTCCACTCCGCAAAGTCCAGCTTAAGATGGCCATTGCTGAGAACTTCCAGTTCTCGCATCGGGTGTACCTCCTCCTTGTGAGTTGGCGCTCCAAGAAGATGTACACCCTTCTTTTTTGCTTCCAAGCCAAATCTACACACAAAAATTTACGCTACCACTCGTTCGCGGTCCGACGGGGTAGCGGGGCTTCAGCCTATTGCTTGCCGCATGGTATGCGGTGCGCTGAAGCTTGCCGCTACGTTGGCCGGGCTTGCGAGGTTCGCTGCTCCGCGATTCGTCGCGATTTGGGGATGTTGCTGGTTGCTTATTGCGCGTTGCGCTTGTTGCTACGTCCGCGGCGACGCCGTTACTGACCGCTCTTCTTTGTGGTACTGGCCGGTTCGACGGAGTGATACATCTCCCGCGCGTCCTTCAGATGATCTTCCAGTGTCGGCAAAGTTTGCGACGCGAAATCCTTGATCCCGGTCACCTTGCCGTCGTCGGCTTCGTGTTTAAAGGCCGCGATGTCATGCTCGTGATCCCGGACCATGTCGCGTGCGTACGCTTTGTCGAATGCTTCGCCGGAAAGTTTTGAAAGGCGATCGTAGACCGCTTGATCGTGCGCGTCCATTTTGTCGGGAAGGGTAATGTTGTCCTTCTGCGCGGCGGTTTTCAGATCGTCGTTAGCTTTGGTGTGATCGGTCACCATGCGCTTGCCGAAATCCTTAACCGCTTGATTATCACCTTTGTCTTCGGCGAGCTGTCCTAATTTCACTTCGGCCATTCCGCCCTGCGCGGCGGCGTCCGCGAACTGCTGATCGGTCATTGTGGTTGAAGTAGCGTGATGAGTGGATGCCTGCTTGGTGGTTTTGGCGGTTTTTGCGTATAACAGCGAGCCTGCACTGCAAACTGAAAATGAAAGAGTTGCAATAACGGCGAGTACGGATTTACCAGTAGTCACGTTTATGACCTCCTGGTTCAAAAAGCTTATGGACCGCGCGGAAGGCACTCAATCAGGTAAATCCTGTAAATTGAAGGTGTAACGATTCGCGCCGGGCGCAAATTGACGCGACAGCTACGGAGCAGCGGAGGTATTCTTGCGCAGATTTTTGCGGGGGAGACCGTGAAACTCCCATTCGCAACTGCCGCACTTGTGCCCGCGGCTGCGGTAGCGACGCTGGCCGCCGCGCCGTCCGCCGCCGCGGGGCAGCCTCAATGCCACATCCTTTGCGGGTGAGTTTAACGCAACATCGCGCCGAGCGTAAGCGCGGCAAACGCCACGATCAATCCGCAGGTGCGCACAAAGTGATATGCGTCCCAACGCTGCTCTTGCGCTTTCCAATCGTCGGGCAGAGTTTGCGGCGTCCACTTCATGACGCGGTTGTGATGGGCACCGGCCCGACGAGCGAAAAGAGTACCGCGATCACCTGGATTGCGGCGGCCAGCGCGGCGAGCCGCCAGGCCCGCGGAGCGAGATGCGAAAAGTGAAGCAACAACAAAATGTTCAGAAGCGCGGAACCGCCCATCCAGAAGGGCATTACGCGTCCAAACAATCGCGCAAGCGACGCCCGCATCAGGATGTGAGTTTCCAGCGGCTGACGATTCAGCGCGCGATGCGCGAAAGCGCCGACGTTGAGTTCGCTGCCGCACATCAGGCCCAGAACCAGCACGGCAATTAAATAAATCGTCATTCGATGCGCCCCCGTGCTCCGCTGCTGGGATTGGATGAGACGAGCGGCGAAGGGGTGCACAGATCTGGATTGCGTCGAAAGTCCGCATTTGTAATTAATTGCAGCGCTTGCGTTTAGCGACTGTGTCTCGGCCTACGGACGCGGCAATACGGACGTAAACTTACGACTTTTTAAGGTAAATCCCTAAGGAATCTACAGGGTTCACTGTATGGCCGAAAATACACCTTTCGCTGATTATGCCGTTGGAAGAAGCGAGGCGCAGGCCGGGAATCCTTATTAATAAAAATACTAAGGGCTGGGCCCATCCTGCGCTTTGCTTCTCCACCAAGAGTTTTTTCCTCCCGCTTCCCTCCTTAGGAGCCTTCGCCCCCGCGAGGCTCCTTTTTTTTTGCGGCCGCAACAATTCCGACCAAACGTTTCACGTTCGTTTGAGTCGGGGTCTTCGCTCGGGCGCGAATGTGGCCGGGCGTTCGCGCGAAACTATTCATGGTGCATCGGTGTTTTACCCGATTGGAGCCGCGGCGGAAACCTCGTTAACTGGGGAGGCGTCGAACGGTTAGTGGGGCGCGTCTTGCGCGTCCCCCAAAAGGAGATTTGCGATGCAAAAGCTTTTCACTTTACTGGCCCTGTTGGCCGCCGTGACGTTTCTTCCGTCGCGCTTGGCGGCCCAGGACACAGGAAACGCGGGGCAGAGCAGCGAGCCCAGCGCCAGCACAACTTCGGCGACCGGTTGCCTGCAAGCCGGGAACAAAGCCGGCCACTTCATGCTCACCTCCGACGATGGGACGGTCTATCACTTGCGCAGCAAGTCGGTGGATCTTAGCGAACACGTCGGACACACGGTGACCGTAACCGGCCACGTGCCGCAGCACCACGCGCAGGGCGGCCAGGCGCCGTCGAGCAGCTCTTCACCAGACGCGACGAGTGAAGCGGCGCAGTCCGGCGAAGGCCAAGGCGGCGGGCATGGCGGCGGTGGGCACATGCTGATCGTCACGGATTTGAAAATGGTGAGCGATTCCTGCAAGAAATAAGCGGTTCGTTCTCCTCCGAGCGCGCGCGGCCGCCATCCTCGACGGATGAAAATCCGGGCGCCGCGCGCACACCCGCGAAGGGGCGGATGCGATTCCCGCTCCTTCGCGATGTTTTTTGCGCCGCCGTACTACAATGCGGCGCGGCTCAAGCTTCAGGAGGAGATGCACGTGAAAAATCTGACGAGGAAATGTGTGCTCATGGCGGTTGCGCTGCTCGCGCTTGCTTCTGCGAACATCAATCTATCGGCGGACGGGACGGCCCATGCCGCCCGTGCCGCGCAGTTCAATTCGGACGCGCAGTGTGTCGCCACAGTGCCGCGCTCGTGGGGTGTGTATCGCGGCGGGTCGAACCAGGCAGGGTTGGCGTTTGAGGCCAGCGACGGCACTTTGCGTTTCGTCACCAATTTGCCGTGCGGCGCGGTGCCGGCAATTGCCCTGGAAGTGCGGCGAACGCCGAGTGGGGCGGGGAATTGAAATTCCGCCACGAAGGCGCGGAGCCACTGAGAAAAGCTTTAGGACGGCAACGCGCGCAACTTGGCGCGCTGCGGCCTGGCGCTCGGTTTCGCCAGCCGTGATGGACTTTACGTTGCGCAACGGGCTACATTGGAGTCGCGCTGCGATCGCGCGGCGCGGTATCCCGGGAGGTCCCATTCATGCCTAACGATTCGCATCAACGTGCCGCGGAATTTCACGAAATGGCCGCGCACGCTCACCGTGCGGCGGCCACGCATCACGGCAAGGAAGATCATCTGACGGCTCACGAAATGTCCCGCCAGGCGCTGGAACACGCGCGCAAGGCGTTCGAGGCCTCGCAAACGGCTTTCGAAAAGTCGGCAGCTGCTCTGAAGAACCAACCCAAATAACCGCAATCGCGCAAAAAAAGCGGCGGCCTCTTCGGCCGCCGCGTCCTGCGAAATACCTTGCCCGTCCTACGAACTGCCCTCGGTAATCTGAATATTTTGCGATCCTTCGAACGAATGGAACGCGCCCTACCGCGCGCCCCGGCAATGCCGTTCGTGATCGTGCAGTTCGCCTTGAGAACCGAAAGTCTTGCCACACTTGGAACACCTGTTTTGTCCGGTCATGCTGGAACTCCTATCGAGAATTTGTGCGCCGATCTTGCGGCGACACTGATACTAGTTTCGCGAGTGGCGTGTCCACAGGCAATCGGTGAGAGTGTGTAGGCGGTCGTAGTGGAGACGGTAGTTTGACGCGTGGGCTACGGTCTTGTCGGATGGCCTACAAATGTGTCGCGGCCGGCAGCATCGTGCCCGATGGATGCCGTTACAAACTGAAGTGCGCGGGACGTGTTTTTGTCAGCGAACCAGGCAAAACTTACTGCGAGACGTGATATTTCACGTTCACGAAAACTTCTTGCTGCATGCCGTTGGCCGGGAAGCTCGTCTTCTCGATGAGATTCACAGCTTCTTGCGCAAGCGCGGGGTCCGAGCCGGGCAGCGCCTCGGCTTCGATCACGTGGCCATCGCTGTTGCTCAAGGTGGCGTGAACGATCACCGGCTGCACGCGGCTGGGCTGGCCTTCAGCAGCGTTATCCCCGCGCATCGGGAAGCGCCGCGGGCCATGGATCACAAACGCGGGGCCATCGGCGAGCATCGCGCGCGTCGGCTCGAACATGGACGGCATCAGCCCGGCCGCGGGTTCCAGGCTGTCAATGTGGACTTGCAGGATCGCTTCGTTGCCTTCGGTGACGGTGATATCGCGCGCGATAGTGCGGCCGGCGAAATGAATCGCGTCGGCGTAATTGTAATCAATATAAATTCCCGGCGCTTCGGACCAGGTGCGCAGCAGCCCGGTATCCGCGTCCATGCAATATTCGGTTTCAAACCATTGCCGTGGCGCGTTGGGATATGGAGCGGCGGACGAAAGCAGCATGCAGGTGAGTTCCTTGCCGTCGCGCGTCACTTCGGCGGTGCGAATCACGTCCGCGCCCAGGTTGAAAGCGATCGGAGTAAAAATCGCGCTGCGCACCATCTGCACGCGCATGGGAATCGGGTCGCGGGGATTGTTCGAATAGGCCACGCCGGCGCCGGGAGAAAGATGCGTTTGCGAAGAGCTGCCGATCTGCGCGGTCCAGCGCCACCGCGGGCCGGAGGAAATCTCTTCCATCGAGCCATCGCCCTCGAATTGCGACTGGCCGGACGACATGAACGACACCTTCATCTGAAAAGCCGGAGCGCCATTGTGCAGCGCGAGACTATGCCGCGCGTGATCGAAAAGAGCAAGCGCGGCCGCGCGCTCATCTTGCGAAGTGAGCAACCGCGCCGGCTGCGTCACCATTTCCATCGGCGAATCGGGGACGGGCGCGGCTGACGCGGTAGCTGCAGTCAAGTTTGCGGTTTGGGTTTGGCAACGCGCTGCGGGTGCGCCGGCGAACAGAAGCGCGCAGGCGCAGATGCTGCTCGCGGCGGTGCCGCACAAAACGGAAGAGAGCCGCCGAGCACGAATTCCAGGGAATGGCCGCAGGGACGTCATCGCCCCACCTCACGCCAACGCGAGCGAGCTAAAAAACAAGCTGCGGAAATACTAGCGTGAATTGAGAAACTTGTGCAAGAAATCAGCGCCGCGTGGTCTTCTTGCGCTTACCGCCCGCGATTTTGCCGAGCGATTGTATGTAGGCCTTGAGCGTGGCCGGCACCGTCGTGCTGTAAATGAACTGGCCGTTGCGGCGGCAGGCGATCAGTCCGGCATCGTGCAGCGTTTTTAGGTGGTGCGAAACCGTGGCGGCCGTGACGCCCTGCAGCGCGGCAATGTCGCGGCAGTTCATTTGCTTGCGCGCGGCGATGGCCTCGAAAATCATCAGGCGCGTGGCGTCGGCAAGCGCTTTCGATACTTTTTCGATGTCCGCGCGGGTCATTCTAGTGCCCTCAGTGTAACGGACTTGCGGTTCCGTTGCCATCCTGGAAATGTCTTTAAATCACATCCCCTGGGATTGTTTGCGACCAAACAGTTAGACACTCATCTAAGTATCGAAGCAAGGGAGCCGAAGCACAGCAGCAGCAAATGGCGCGCGGCGCTTTTGTAGCGGCGTGCTTTAGCGCGCCATCTGTGTTGCGGCGCGGAACAATGGCGGTCTGAAGACCGCCGCTACAAAAACGGTTCCAGCTGCAGCACGGGTTGACATTTCCACATTAAATGGAAAATTCCAATGAGAGTGGAGGAACGATCATGGCTTTGAATCGCTTGGAAGGCAAAGTGGCGGTGGTTACCGGCGGGAACAGCGGCATCGGTTTGGCCGCCGCGAAACGGTTGAAGGACGAAGGCGCGCGCGTCGCGATTTCCGGACGCAGCAAGAAAACGCTCGATGAAGCAGTAAAAATTCTCGGCAAGGACGCGCTGGCGGTCCAGGCCGACGTGTCCAAGCTCGGCGAAATTGACAAGCTCTTCGCCGCGGTCAGCGAGAAAGTCGGCAAAATTGACGTCCTGTTCGTCAATGCCGGCGTGGCAAAATTTGTGCCGCTTAACGCCGTGACCGAAGAGCACTACGACGAAATTTTCGACATAGACGCCAAAGGCGCGTATTTCACCATTCAGAAGGCGCTGCCCTATTTGAACGATGGCGCCTCGATCATTCTGAACACTAGCGTCGCCGGACAAAAAGGCCTCGCGAACGGCACGGTCTATTCAGCCACGAAAGCGGCACTACGTTCGTTTGCCCGCTCCGTGGCAGCGGAACTGGTTGGACGCAACATTCGTGTGAACGCCGTCGCCCCTGGCCCGATCGAGACGCCGATCTTCGGCCGCACCGGACTTTCCAAGGAAGCGGTCGACGATTTCGCGAAGGGCATCGTCTCGATGGTGCCCATGAAGCGCCTGGGAAAGCCGGAAGAGGTCGCGGGAGTAGTCGCATTCCTGGCATCGCCCGACGCGTCATACATCACCGGCGTAGAAATCAACGTAGACGGCGGGATGGGCCAGATCTAAAGCGTCATTTGCGGAAGCTCGTCGCAACGCGCCTTTGGTTTTTGTAGCGGCGGTCTTCAGACGCGCCGTGCGCGTCCCGGATGAATCAGCGGGACCGCCATCGGTGTTGCCGCAACCCCGATGGCGCACTAAAGTGCGCCGCTACAAAACCCGGGTTCTGCGGAACGCGACCTACTCCATCCTTTGGCTCAGATCCAGCGCGCGGGCGGAATGCGTCAGCGCGCCGATGGAAATGGCGTCCACTTCGGCCTCGGCGTACAACTCCATATTCGTCTCCGTAATTCCGCCGCTCGCTTCGACCAGCGTGCACTCCCACACTTTTTGTTTGCGCACCGCAACAATGATGTTGCGCACGTCTTCCGGCATCAAATTATCGAGCATCACCAGGCAAGGGCAGGGGCGCAGCTTCTTCGCAGCGTCGGCGCAGGCGCCTGAGCCCGCGCTCGTGTTCGACGCCTCCTCCGCTTGCAGACGCTTGAACTCGCGCCCCGCGACGACAGCGGATTCTTGGCTGCGCACTTCCACTTCGATAAACGCCGCGTTACGCCGCCCGGCCCACGCTTTGGCGATGGCCAGCGGGACGGCTTGCTCTTCGCGGCGCGCCAGCAGCGCCAGATGATTATTCTTGATCACGATGCCGTCGCCGAGGCCCAGGCGATGCGTTCCGCCGCCACCCCAATGAATGGCGCGCTTGTCGAGCAGGCCCCAGGGAGTTTTGCGCGTCCCGAGAATGCGCGTAGCCGGACAACGGTGCCGCGCGCGTTCCTGCAAACGCGCCGTGTTGGTGGCAATGCCGCACATTCGCTGCAGCAAATTCAGGCCGACGCGTTCAAGGCTGAGCACCTTGTTCTGCCCGCCCTCCACGCGCGCCAGTATTTCTCCGGTTTCAAAAACGTCGCCGTCTTCTTTTTTCAGCGTAACTTTCAGGCCGTGCTTGCGCATGAGGTACGCGTATTCTTCGAGTCCCGCGGCGACGCCCGGTTCGCGCGCCACGACGTTCGCCGAGCCGGCACGTTCCCGGATGCCCAATGCAGTCACGGTCAAATCGCGCGGCTCCAGGTCCGTCGCAAGCAAAGTTTCCAGGATGCCGCGCACGACGCGCGCGTACGCCGCATTATCCATCGTCAATTCTGCGCCGCGAAATAAAGCGCGCTCCAGGCGCACTTGCCTTTCGACCGGCATCGTATATTGCAGTGCTGCTCTCATCGCCTCGCTGTGCCGCTCTCCTCTGATCGATGGAATAGCGCCAACCTGCAAGCCATCGGCTTCCTTCTAGTATAAGTCGCGCGGAAGTTCTTGCAATTGTTCGAATGTCCGCGCCAGGTCGCGCGAGGCAAATTCCCGGGTACGGCCAATCTGGCCTGTTCGGAAGAAACGCCATCTTTAATCCGCGGGCGGTCTCGCGTTTATAATGGCCGCATGAGCACACAAAGCGAAAAAGCGGAATTGCTGCGCCGGCTGCATCATGGGCCGGAGATTTTAGTTTTGCCGAACGCGTGGGATTGTGCGAGCGCGCGCATTTTCGAGGAAGCCGGCTTTCACGCGATTGCCACCTCGAGCGCGGGAGTCGCGTTTTCGCTGGGCTATCCCGATGAAGAGCGCATCTCGCAGGATGAAATGCTGGCGGTGGTGAAGCGTGTCGCCGGTCGCGTGCGCGTGCCGGTGACGGCCGATCTCGAAAGCGGCTACCACGATATCGCGAGCACCACGGCCGCGCTGATTGATTCGGGCGCCGTCGGCTTGAACCTGGAAGACATGGAACACGCCGACAACAGCAAGGGCCTCGCGGAGCTCGGCCGCCAAATTGAAAAAATCGCGACGGTGCGCGGCGTCTCCGACGGCATGGGCGTGAAAGTGGTAATCAACGCGCGCACTGACGTCTATCTCGCCCAAGTCGGCGACTCCGCCACGCGTTTCGATCGCGCCTGCGAACGGTTGCGCGCATATATTGACGCCGGCGCGGATTGCGCCTTCCTCCCGGGTCTCACCGACGAGCACACCATCCGCCGCATCGTCGAAACCCTGAAATGTCCGGTAAATATTCTGGCGACGGCGAATGCGCCGAGTGTTGCACGCCTGGAAAATTTGGGCGTCGCCCGCGTAAGCGTCGGCTCCGGCATCATGCGCGCCACCATGGGCCTGACGCGCCGCATCGCCGAAGAACTAAAGCACGAAGGCACCTACTCCAGAATGCTCGATGGGCCAATTTCCTACGCAGACGCGAATCGGCTATTCGAAAATAAGTAGCTGCTCCTCAGAGAAGGGAAGGTTTTTCATCCGGCTCCGCCAATACTCGGTCCGCCTCCGCTTGCAATTCCTTTCCGCCGAGTTTCACCACTTCAGCGTCGCGCCAGATGTAAATTGGCAGACCGCGACGCGCGTGTTCCACGATCACTTTTCCGACAGCAACCCTGAGCGCAATCATGGCACGCTCCTCGAGCGGCAACGCGAGAATATTCTTCGGAACTTTAGTCATCGCATTTCGTAGGCGCAAGCCAAAAAGGTCGCAAGGTCCTCGGCTCGTTGTACTGGCGCATTCTTGCGGCGGCCGGCACAGATTAATGCTGCTCTCCCGTAACGAGATTTCCCCTGCGATATACAGCCTCGGCAGTATTAGCAAATATCCGCGATTTCGCTAGTGTGGAACTACGTGCTGACCTTCGGCACGCAGGCCACGCGCTCTCTTGATTTTTCGGTTGCCGTACCGCCGGCGCTTTGCACACGAAGCAATTTTCCATCCAGCGTCCGGTTATTTTCCCAGCTTTTATTTGCATTCTGGAATTCAGGTCAGCGAGCCGGACAACCGGCTCGAATGCCTGGGATGAAACGCATGACCCGGAACGCACACTGGAACGAACAGGAGGAAACGCTCATGAAGAAGACGATCGCTCTAATCGGAACCTCGGCCCTGTTGCTGTTCTTAGGTCTGGCGACGCCGCCTTCGTACGCTCAGGAACAGCACGATGACCAAGGCAAGCCCGAGTCGGCGCCGCCCAAGACTCCGAACGACAAGGCGAAACCAGCCAAAGAAAAGCCGGCGAAGCCGGCCAAGGAACAGCCCAAGGCCGAGCAGCCCAAGACCGAAAAGCAATCGCAGCAAGCAGACAAACAAAACGAACAGCAACAGAAGGACCAGGAAAAGGCGCAGCAAAACACGCAGAAGGAGCAGCAGAAATCAGTCAAGAACAGCAACCAGGAGCAGCGCCAGTACGCGCAACAGCAGACTGGCCGCGAAGGCGTCGAGCAATCCAAGGGCGGCGGACACGGACGCATCCCCGACGATCGCTTCAAAGCGCATTTCGGACGTGAACATCATTTCCACATCGGCCATCCCGAAGTCGTCGGCGGCCATCCGCACTTTTCGTACGGCGGCTACTCGTTCATCATCGTGCAGGCGTGGCCCGCGGATTGGGGCTACGACGATGACGTCTATGTCGTAGATGACGGCGGCGTCTATTATCTCTGCGACGTCGCGCATCCCGGCATACAACTGGAACTCGACGTGGTGTTGTAGACGCGGATAAACACGCCGCGACGCGCGCGATCATCTGGGAATGCGGCGGCTTGCCGCAGCCGCTTTCCTAAGCGAGGCTTGCCTCGCGTGCGTGGCGACAATCTTTAGAGCTTTGCGCTAAAGATGTGCCGGGGATGAAACGGTCGCGCCGCGATCGTCACCATCTTTCGAATCACAGCAAAAATGCGCGCAGTGCGGAAGCCATCGCCGCGAGTCCCTCGCCCGGCTGGAAGTTGGCCCCTCCCAGCCGAGCAGCCCGCGAGCAAAGGCGATCCGCGCTGGCGCGCGTTTTCGTTTACAGCGGCGGTCTCTTGTAGCGGCGTCCGCCGGGGCGGACGCCATCGATCGCGCGGCAACTCCAATGGCGGGCTGAAGCCCGCCGCTACAAAACCGAATATTCCTCCGCCGGCCGCTACGACTGCTCGATCGCTTTAGCCGCCGCGTCAATCGCATCCGCGACCTTTTGCACCTGCTCGGGCGTCAACGCCCCTTGCGAAGTCTTCAGCCGCAGCGCGTAACGGAAATTTTCGATGGCGCGCATAATCTGCGGCGCGCGGCCTCGTCCGTATTCCGCTCCGGCCTTGTCCATGCGCTCAAACACCGCGTCCACCGCCGACTTATTTTCTTCGAGCTTCGCACGCCCTTCCGCCGTGACCGTGTAGAGCTTCTTGTTGCCTTCGCTGGTGCCCACTGTCGCGTAGCCCATTTCCTCGAGCAGCGTCAGGGTGGGGTAGATCAGTCCTGGACTTGGGGAATAGGCGCCGTTCAGGCGATCTTCGATCGCTTTCATGAGCTCGTAGCCGTGGCGCGGCTTTTCGGCAATGAGCTGCAGGATTACGTAACGCAGTTCGCCGCTATCGAAAATGCGGTCGCCGAATCCGCGTCCCGCCCAGCCGCCGAAATGACGCCCGCCGCGGCGAAAACGCTCGCCGAACTCCGATTCGCGTCCGCGGAAGTGATGCGATCCGCACCGGTGTCCAAAGCGAAAGTGCCGGAAAGCATGGTGCGAGGACTCCGGTTCGTGAGGTTGATCTTCAAAGTCGTCGTGTTTCATGTGTTCTCCAATACAACTAAGATATGTCACATGATATATCACAAGCATACCTTGTCAATAACATTTTGCTTCCGCAAGTCTAATGTTTTCAGCGGGCCGTCAATTGTCTGCTCTGCGGGTATCCTCGCTTGCCCTTAACTAGGGGAGTCCGGGGCTGGTATTGGAGGTGCCGGGGGCCAGAGCAGCGCGGCGGGATGCGCGTAGCGGGGCGCAAAGAAGTAGATCGAGTAGGCAGGGAAGAACACCACGATCGGTACGGCAATTAGCGCCGCCGCGAACATCAAAATTACCAGAGCGATTGCTCCGACGACTACCGCGAGCGCAATGGTGTGCAGGTTCCAGGTCCATCCGGCAGCTTTCCCGTAGAGCACGGCCACCAAGCCAGCCCCACCCAAAGGAATCAGCAGGACCAATATCGCAATTCCGGTGACGATTGCGAATGCGATGCTGGCGCCGATAGACAGCACAATTTTCATCCCCACGTACCCGGCGTAGCCGCCGGCGTCGTGCTTCAGCCACAGCCACAACCTGCGCCAGCCTTCGAAGGCGTTGATGCCCTCCAGAGCCATCTGCGGGACGACGAAATCCTTGGTCATCACCTGAATCACCACCGCCACCACCGCGAGCACGAGCAACACGACCAGCAGCGCCAAACCGGCCAGCACCAGGCGCAGGATATGTTCGCCCGGATGCACGAACCAGCCCAGCGCCCACGCGCCAGCGAGCGGCCCGCCGATGAGGACCAGCATCGCGGCCCATGTCGCCACCATGAAAAGAAGCCACCAAACGAAGAGATCAAACCCCGGGCGCTTCCGCCGCGCCCACCCCGCGCGAATGTGGCACTCCTTGGCGACAATCGAGTCGAACAGAATGAAACGCATCACGGTGCTAACGTAAATCAAAAGCACCAGCAGCACCAGCCCGGCCACAATCAGCACTGCGATTCCGCTTCCAAACAAAACGGGATGATTCGTCCACGGCTCCGGCAAAAAGGCATTCGCGGTGTGCGGCACGCTCTGGGGATGGATCGGCCACGGAATTTTGCCGCCCGGCAGATTGACGTTGGTATTGCAGCTACCCGAAGACCCCATCTCTCCTGCTAGCAGGCCCACGACAGCCAGGCGCACCCATTGACCAAAGCGGAAGCGCCGCAAAAGCTGGTCGCGCACATGTTCAAACGCAGGACTGATGGCGTCAACAGCGGAAACCGGCAAGCGTGCACCTCGATGTTGCGCGTCGGGAGACGGGGGAAAAGTATCCTGAACGCGTTTAGAGGGCAACCCCGATCGGTGAGCGCGGTGCTTACACTGCCATCCGCTTCTGGCGCCGAAGCGAAAGCACAGCGAAACGATTTGACATATCTACTAGAATCGTATTAAAACGCATGGCTGCTTCACATTGACCCCGGTGCTGCCGTTCACTTTCGGGCGGCAGCGCCGTCCTAATTCTTTCCTGGGGAACTTAAAATGATTTCGCAAGCCGCAATTCCCGCACTGCGAGTGTCCACAAGCCACTGGCAGCTATCGCCATTGCAGTCCGTCCCATCCGAGCCGCTTCGCCGGAGTCTTCAGGTTCTGGCGCTGTGCATCGTGTGCGTCATTCTGGGAGCGCCTTCCGCCGCGGCTCAAAGCTCCGGCGCAATCTCCGGCACCGTGACGGACGCGTCAGGTCAGGCAATAGCCCACGCCGGCGTCACCGCGAAGAACGTGGACACGGGCGTCGAGCGCACGACGGCCACGGACGGCCAGGGTCACTACGCGTTTGTCGCGATTCCGCTCGGCGCCTACGAGGTGAGCGCCAGCAAGCAGGGCTTCGCCCAAGCTGTGCGCACCGGCATCAACGTGGTGGTAAACGAAAACGGCAACGTGGACTTGGTCCTGAAGATTGGCTCGGTGAACCAGCAAATCACGGTGACGGGCGACGCGCCGCTGGTGAGCGTCACGACGCAGGATATTTCGGGCCTCGTTGGCCAGCAGCAATTGAAGGATTTGCCGCTCAATCCCCGCAGCTTCGATTTGCTCCTGCCGCTGAATCCGGGAATCGCGAATTTTACTTCGCAAAAGGCCGGCGGCACGGGGGTTTCCAATTCGACGAGCGCGAACAATTTCGCGGTAGAAGGCAATCGGCCGCAGCAAAATCTGTTTCTGTTGAATGGCGTGGAATATACCGGCGCAGCGGAAAATAACATGACGCCCGGGGGCGCGAGCGGGGAACTGCTGGGCTTGGACGCGGTGCGCGAATTCAACGTGTTGCGCGATTCCTACGGCGCGGAATACGGCAAGAAGCCCGGCGGGCAGGTAATCATCGTCACGCAATCTGGCACGAATCAATTGCACGGCTCGCTGTACGAGTTTGTGCGCAATAACGCGCTCGACGCGCCCAATTATTTCGACGCGGGATCACCCCCGCCTTTCGAACGTAATCAATTCGGCGCCGCGCAGGGCGGCCCCGTCCACACGGACAAAACTTTCTTCTTCTTGAATTACGAAGGCCTGCGCCAAAGCCTGAATCAGACTTCCGTCGCGTTCGTTCCGAGTTTGGCGTCCCGTGCAGCCGCAGTGCCGAGCGTGCAGCCGCTGCTCGCTTTGTGGCCCACGCCGAGCGCCAGCGCGCCCGACTTCAATGGGATTTCGCCGTACTCGAGCAGCCCATTGCAAACCATCCGCGAAGATTTCGGCACGGCACGCGTGGACCACAATTTTTCGCAGCGCGACTCGCTCGCGGCGATCTACACGATTGACGACGGCGGCGACGTGACCGCAACCATCGCCGATCCCTACAGCACGGACATCCTGAATCTGCGCGAACAGGTCTTCAGCCTCGAGGAAACACACATTTTTTCGCCGACGCTGCTGAATGTCGCGCGCGTCGGATATTCGCGCGCCGGTTACTTCTTTACGGGAGAACCAACGCCGGGCACTCCGGCCGCGGGCGTCCCAGGTTTTCTGCTGGGCGATCCCGTCGGTGCAGTGGTAGTCGGCGGCAGCGCGGCCTCGAATCCGCAAGCGCAGGTCGGGCTCGCGGGCAGCAACAATGGCAGCAATCTTCGCGTCGCGCGCAATCTTTACACCTACGAAGACAACCTCACATGGACGCGCGGACGCCACCAGATCAGTTTCGGTTTGTGGTTTCAGCAATTCCAATCGAACGAAACTCTGGCGCTCAGCCAGTTCGGCCAGGCGACATTCGCGAGCCTCAGTACTTTTCTCGCGGGAAACACTTCGAGCTTTCTATACGATCCCGCGCCGACGGAAATGAATTGGCGGTCGCTATTCGCCGCCGAGTACGCGCAGGACGTGATCCGCCTGACGCCGAAATTGACTCTATCTGTGGGATTCCGCGGCGAATCCTCCACCGGTTGGAACGAAGCGCACGGCCGCGCCGCCACATATACGTTCGCCGACGGCGTGATTTTAGCCACGCCGCGCATCAGCGGCTCGACCTTCACCACCAACAACGCCAAGTTCCTGCCCCAGCCGCGCATCGGCGTCGCGTGGAGTCCACGCGATCAGAAGACGGTGATTCGCGCGGGATTCGGAATGTACAACGATTTGCAGGACGCCCTCGGCTATCGCACGGACCAGAATCCGCCCTTCAATGCGACGTACAGCATCGCAAACGCCACGGTTGCGAGTTTGCCGATTGATCCCGCGGCGCCCGTGCCAGCCGGAGCGAAAATCGTTCCCGGCGGCGTGCAGCCGAATATGAAAACGCCTACGCTGATTTCCTGGTCACTGCGCGTGCAGCGCGAGCTTTCGCCCAACACGTCGCTGACGGTGGGATATGTCGGCTCGCACGGCTATCACGAAATCATTGGCCTTGATGCGAACGAACCGACGCCCACGATTTGCCCCGCGTCGCCGTGCCCCGCGATTTATCCCACGGCGGATCCTCCCACCATCCCGGCGACGATGGGCTTCCCGGCGGGATCGCCGCTGGCGGGCGCGCCCGTGCCGGCGGGTAGCTATTACATTCCTGCAGGCACAGCGAAGCCGACGCCCTCGCTTGCGAATACGTGGACGTGGTTTTCGCTTGGAGACAGCAATTACAACGCGCTACAAATTGATGTGAACCGCCGCTTCAGCCACGGTTTTTCGGTGCGCGGCGTTTACACCTGGTCGAAAGCGCTCGATGACGGCGATTCGCTGAATCAGACGACGGCGAACAATGCGCCGGGCCTCGTTTCCAACCCCTTCGATTTGCGCGCCGATTACGGCCCCGCGACGTACGACGTGCGCAATCTCGGCGTTATCAGCGCGATTTACGATTTGCCGATCGGCCACGGGAAAATGTACCTCGCGGATGTGACCGGCGCGACCAGCAAGATCGTGAGCGGCTGGGGCGTCACGAGCATCGTCACCTTGCAATCGGGATTTCCATTCACGCCGCAGCTGAGCTACAACCCCTCGAACAACGGAGACACGCGCAATCCCGTGCGGCCATTTCTGAATCCGTCGTTCACCGGCCCGGTGATTGTGGGCAAGCCGTCGCAGTGGTTCAATCCCAACGCGTTCATCGCCCCGCCGACGCTGATCGGCTTCTACGGCAATGTGGGCCGCGATGCGTACACGGGCCCCGGTCTCGCCACCTGGGATTTTTCGGTGCTGAAAAATACCTCGATCACCGAACGTTTCAATCTGCAATTCCGCGCGGAAATTTTCAATTTGCTCAATCGCGCCAATTTCAACACGCCGAACCTGATCGTCTTCACTCCCTCAGGCGTTTCCGGCACGGCCGGCGCGATTAACAGCACCTCCACCACATCACGGCAAGTACAATTCGCACTGAAGCTGCTCTGGTGAGCCGCGCATCCCGCGCCGTTGCAGGCTGTGGCAGCCGCGTCTCGCGGCAAGCACCGCCTCTACTCGGCTTCCGCAATGTGAACTGCTGCGATCGGTTCCGCGCCGGGCCCAGCCGGAGGGTTCTCGAATGCGATTGAAAATCAGTGAAGCGTTTCTTGCAGCCACGCTCGCAGCGCTGTTGGCCGCGAGTGTGGGGTTCGCGCGCCTTGCTCCCGCGCCGGAACCGCGCCGGGATCTCACAGTCTCGGCCGCGATCAGTCTGAAAGACGTGCTGAACGCAGCCGCGCAACTCTATCGCGCCGAGCGGCCCGACACGGAAATCCATTTCAATCTGGGAGCTTCTGGCACGTTGCAGCGCCAGATCGAACAGGGCGCTCCAGTGGACGTCTTCATTTCCGCGTCGGAAGACCAGATGATTTCGCTGGAATCGCAGGGTCTTTTGCTTTCCGGCACGCGAAGAGATCTGCTCACAAATTCGATCGTTCTGATCGTTCCGAAGGGCAAGGCGGGGATTACAAGTTTTCAGGATCTGGCGAAGCCGCAAGTGAAGGTAATAGCGATCGGCGAACCCCAGACTGTGCCGGCCGGAAAATACGCAGAGGAGGTGTTGACGCACTTTCACCTGTACGACCAACTGAAACCGAAATACGTGCTGGGGAAAGATGTGCGGCAGGTATTGACCTACGTCGTCACGGGAAACGCCGATGCCGGGATCGTGTACGCCACCGATGCGAAGACGACGGGCCAGGTCAGCATCGTGGCAACCGCGCCCGCAGACTCACATTCGCCGGTGATCTACCCGGTGGCGATTTTGAAAGGCTCGAAGCAACCGGACGAGGCCAAACATTTCCTCGAATTTTTGGCGGGTACGAAGGCACAGGGAATATTTGAGAAATACGGATTCCAGCCCGCGAGGAAGTAGGGGACTCGTTTCGTTATTCGGACTACCTTCACCGACTTCGGCGCAGGCGCCAGTGGCCGCGCCGTGCGGGGCGGCCCGTGAATCCAATTTGGCGCCAGGCAACCGCAAACACCCTCATCGCTTGACTTCACCGTGGCTCTTCGCTAACCTCCGGCAGTTCTGCTCTCCAGCTAGGCTGCGGGGGCAGAAGCGCCCCTTCGAAAAATCAAGCAACTTAAAATTCACGTGGCACACAACCGCAAGCTGCCGAAGAGGTCGGCATCTATGAAGAAAAAAGTCTGTGGAATTTTGCTTGTAGCGCTCCTCGTGTTGGGAACCGCCTCGCTCGCCGCCGCGCAGGAAAAGCCCATGTCGATGGCCCCGCCTAAAGTCCTCAACGTGATCCGTGAAGTCATAAAGCCGGGCAAGTCCGGCTCGGCGCATGAAAAGACCGAACGAGCCTTCGTCGAAGCCATGACCGCGGCACATTCGCCGAACCATTACATTGCGCTCGATTCGCTTACCGGAGTCAGCCGCGCGCTATTCCTGAGCGGTTACGACTCCTTTGCGGAATGGGAAAAGGAGCAGATGGGTGACCTGAAGAACGCGTCGCTCGCCGCTTCCTTGGATCGCGCCGCCGAAGCCGATGGCGCGCTGCTCAGCTCCTACGAAGCCGGCATGTATGTCCTCCGCGAAGATCAAAGCTACAACACCGGCGGCGGACTGGCGCACGTCCGCTATTTTGAAATCACGGTGTACCGCATTAAGCCGGGGCACGACGCCGATTGGGACGCCATCGTCAATTTGGTGAAGCCCGCGCTGGTGAAGGCAAACCCCGACGACAGTTGGGCGATGTATGCACGAGCGTACGGGGCAGGCGGTTTCGCCTATGCGGTGATGCGCGTCATGAAGTCCGCCGCCGAAATTGATCGTGCCTACGCCACGAATCCCAAATTCATCGCCGCGCTGGGCGACGAAGGCATGAAAAAACTGAGCGAACTTTCCGCCGCCGCGATCGAAGGCAGCGAAACCAACCTGTTCATTATCAATCCGCGCGAAAGCTACGCCGACCCGGAATTGATCAACGCCGATCCAGATTTCTGGAAGACGTCGTCGCAAGCGCAGCCGCCGGCAGAGCAGGGAAACATAACGGAACGGGCCGCACAGTAAAGCGCATCAATCAGTGGGGTTTTAGCCAGAAGAGAGGGCACGGCGTGGCATCGCGCGCCGTGCCCCGCACGTCCAGCAACGGCCACAACCAGACCGGCACAAAACGACACGCCGCACCATCTGGGAGGGCGGCGGCTTGCCGCCGCTTTTCCGGCGCGAAGCTTGCTTCGCGTGCAGTGAACCCAGATCCAAGAAAACGCCAAGTCCGAATGCGATATGCCTCACGCCTCGATGTTACTTGGATGAATCGCGTGTAGGCCGTCGAAGCGGCCAAAGTCGGCGACGTTCAGGGTGAGAATGTCACTGATGCCGTGAACATACATCGTGGCTGCCAGCCGCGCGTCGTGCACCTGAACTCCCGAGACGCCATACTGCACCACAATCCTTCGCCATTCACGATACACCGCCTCGCTGTCCGGGAGTAAGCTCATGCCTGCTTCGATGGCCTTCACTTCGTATTCGGTTTCAGCGATTGATAGGCCAAGTCCGTTGCGCGCAATGGGCCGTGTCATCGCATTCCACAGTTCCGCGATATTCTGCTGGGTGTAGCAGAGAACCGTTCCATGTTCGGCGAGGCGCGCGAGCGCGCTGTCAACCAGATTATGCTGAGGATCGGCGCGGCGGTGATGCGTAGCAGAATATTCGTATCTACCAGACACGAAACAATCGCCATTTAGTCGTGTTCCTGATAGATCCATTCGCGGGAGATTATTTCTGGCAGTGGCGGAATCCGATCCGACAGCTGGGCGACAGAGTCCAGCCACGCTCGAACCTCGGCGGGAATCCGCGGCGGGAGAAGCTGCGACGGCTGCGCGGCCACTTGCCGCGCCAAAATTTCCTGGATGTACGCGTCCACCGCCAGCCCGCGCGCTTTGGCCTGCGCCGCGATTTCGTCGGGGATGCTGAGCGTGATTTCCATGGAAGTAATGTAGCACAGATTTGCCGCAGCTTCCGGTGGACTGGCGCCCATGCGTACGCTTGCAATTGCGTGTCATTTCGGTACATCGTCCAGTACCAAAGAGCTAAAGCGAAATTGAACCCCTCAGTACTCGGAATTTTCTATTATCCGCGGTTCGCGCTACGTACAATTTCTCAGCATTCAATGCGTGAGTTTCGGTGAATTTCCCAGGAGTGATGATGAAGATTTCGGCCAAGTATATTCTTGCAGCAGCATTCGTGTTGTTGATTTGCGTCATGGCGCCGGCGGCTTCGGCGGATAGTCAGGAGTTGGTAATCGGCGGCACGGACATTGCAGTAGTATCTTCGACCGTAACGGGATCGACGGTAGACGTCACCGTGCCGCTCGGTCTGTATGAATTGGGATTCGGCCTCGACCAGTTTTTCGGCGCCGAGATCCCCACGATGTCGCTCGACTTCTTCTCCGGCGATAGCACCATTCCCTACGAGATCGAGACTTTCAGCGGCGTGTTCGTGCAGGGCATCTCGTTCTTGTCCGGGCCCAAGGGCTACCCGCTCGCGCAAAATGATTTCACGTTTGCGTCGTCGCAGACGTCTTATTCGGGATCCGTCCCAGAACCATCGAGCATCGCTCTGCTCTGCGCGGGACTGGCTGGCTTGCTGGTTCTTTCGCGCAAGAAACTTTCGTTCTCATAGGCTGGGCCTCCTTTCGTAGCGTGCGCGTGTGTCACTGCACGCGCACCGTTGCCGCGCTCGTCGCCACCGAAATCGCTTGCTGCTGCGAGTCCTGTGCCTGGACTTCCACGATCTGAATCTTCGATTCGCCCGGAGCTACGGCGCGCACCACAAGACCAAGCATCGTCCCACTGCCGTTCACTCCCGCCACGACGCCGCCCGCCGCACCGTTTCCCGCATGGCGGCGCGTGCACGAAATCATTACTTCGCCCTTCTGCGCGTCAATCCGTTGCACGATCGCCACGGCCTCCGTGCCTCCGGAAAGAAACCCGCCGTCGCGCACGTCGTCAATTTGCATCACTGCCGGATCGTATTTCACCAGCAACGGCAGCGAAAAAATATCGTGCACTCCGGAGATTGCCAGGCCCACGGTCGTCGAATCTCCCGGCTTCAGCACGATATTTTCGGGATTGAAATGAAGTGGCGCCGCGGGGCTTGCGCCTTCCGCGGCTGGTGGCACTGAAGCGGACGCAGGAAGCACGGTGGGCTGATTGAGCGCGAGCGTGGGGAAGGGAACAGCCCGATGGTCGGAGGACTTATCCGCCGCGGCGGACGAGCCCAACAAACCCGACGGCGCTCCTGCGAAAGGCGGAACGGCGGGCGTCACAACGGGCGGCGCGCCATTAATCGTCGCACTACCCTTGTCGCTCGACGGACCACCATCGACATCATCACGAAACACGCGCACATTCGAATCCGAGCCGGAAGCCAGCCGCCGCAAGTTCTCCTTGGTGATCCCGGGAAACCGCAAAATGTGCGGCGTCAAAATGATCAGCACCTCGTTGTCAACCACTTCCTTGTCGGTCTGCGAAAATAAATATTTGAGACCCGGGACGCTGGCCGCGCCGGGAATCCCGTTCAAATCGTTGGTGGTGGTGCGCTCGATCAAACCGCCCAGAATATTTACTTCGCCATTCTCCAAACGGACTTCGTGTTCGATCTTGCGGTGGCTGATCACCGGCTCGGAAATGCCGCCGATATTTTGATAATTCGCGACAGCCGAGACTTCCACGGAAAGTTTCAGGCTCACGCTGCCATCAGGATGCACGCGCGGCTGCGCCTCGATATTCACGCCCACATCGATGTACTGAAATTGCGTGTTCACCAAGGAGGCCACCGAGCTTGCACCACCCACGCCCGTCGCGGCCTGCGTGCTGCCCGTCGCCACCGGAACGCGTTGGCCGATCTTCAGCACGGCCTTTTCGCCATCGGTCACGCGGATTTCAGGATCCTGAATGATCTTGGTGTCGTTATCGGTAAGCACGGCTTCGGCCGCCGCCCCGGGCAAAGTGATGCTGTAATCCGCCGTGGAAAGGCGCTTCAGGTTATTCAGAGTTACCTGCAGCGGATTGGTGTTGGTGCTCGATGAGCTCGAACTGCTGGTGCAATCGGTATTCGAGGATTGCACCGAGCAGCGCGGATTGAACGCCAGCGACACATTCTGCGACGGCAAAATTCCCAGTTGCCGCAAACGGTCGCGATTCGCCGAAAGCACCTGCACGTGCAACAGCACTTCGGGCTTGGCCTTGTCCATGTCCGCAATCACTTTGGCCGCCAGATCCAACTTGTCCGGCGTATCGCGCACGATGATGGCGTTCTGCGCGTTCACCTGCTGGATGCGATGCAGATCGAGCAGTTGGCGCAGGCCGTTCACCATTTCCGTCAGATCCTGCGGCGTCAGCGAATTCGCCACATAGAACGTCGCCACCTGCTCGTCCTCAATGTCCTTGCGCTTCTGCGGATTGTCCGGCGCGATTTCGATGACGGTGCTGGTGAGCGGCTTCCAGAAGGCCTTGGTCTCGAAAGACACTGCATCGAGCGCCTGCTCCAGCGTCACTCCCGGCAGCTCGGCCGTGACGCGCCGCGAAACGTAATCCGGATCGAAAATCACGCACAGGCCCGCGAGTTTCGCGATTGTTTCGAAGACCACCCGCGAATCGTTGGTCATTTTCAGGTTGATGGGCTCGTGCGAAAGCGGCTCGAGCTGCGGCGGACCGGACATCAATTCCTTTTCGTCGGAATTGAAATCGTCGGGCACGGCGGGCGGCTGCGTCCCGTTCGCCACCGCGAGCAAGTCAGCGGTTTTCTTCATTTGCTGCTCGGCGGCCACGTTTGACGGATCAATTTCGTGCGCCTTCTCAAATTCCGACATCGCGAATTCCAAATCGCCCTTCTGCAGCGCTTTCTGTCCCCGTTCCATGTGGAAGGCAGCGGCCGTGCAGCGAATGTGCACCACGCGAAGTTTGTATTCGGCGTCGGTGGGATTTGCGCGCGCGGCGACTTCGTAGTGGATCAAAGCGGTGTCGTAATCCTGTATGGCTTCGGCTTTGCGTCCCGCATCGAATTCGGAATTGCTCTTGTGGCAGCCGGGCAGAAGCGCCGCCGCACAGAGCAGCAGCACGTATCGCGTGTAACTCCCCGGGCGAGGGTTACACATTTACGCTCTCCGTCCAGGGCTGGTAAGGACGCATTTCACCGGAAGTTTGCCTTCGCGCTTCTAGACGAGGCCGCGCCCGCGGACGTTAGCGCTGGACTTTGTAAACATTGTTAAATCTTTTGCGTGAAACAACAGCCCAACAAAAGCAGGGAAGTGGAGAACAAAAAGAGGCGAATCGCACGAGCAGAGAAGCACGTCTACCCTCTCGTTTACGTTTACGAAAGAACTAAACCTCCCGAGTTTACGAGTGAAAAAACATTTCAAGTTGAAGGCGCCGTTCGCATCACAAGTGCGGGAGCGCAGCCGGCTAGGTGTGCCACGTTTGTGGCCGCGGCTTCCCCCAAACGCAGCGTTCAGCCTCGGCGAAATCGCGGAAAAGCCGCTGCGAACGTTCTCAGTTTGAATACCAGCATCCGTGTATTGCCCTGAGAATTCAGTCCTTGCTAGCGTTTAGTCAGCCGTTATTCGCTCCGAGTGTACCCAGCCGTTGCGGCGCGAGCGTTCTCTCGGTCCTTAGGTGGTTCTAGGTAATTGCGGGTGACGTCGCGGGCCATGCCAAAACGGGTTTTGATCGCGGACGATAGTTACGATATGCGCCAATTGCTTTGCCGTGTTTTCGAGGCCGAGGAAGGCTTCGAAATGTGCTCCGAGGCGGTGGACGGCGCCGATGCCGTAGCCAAAGCGCGGCAGTGTCGCCCCGACCTGATCATTCTGGATCTCTCGATGCCCGTAATGAACGGCCTAGCCGCGGCGCGCATCATCCATCGTGAAATGCCCGACGTCCCAATCATCCTCTACACGCTGTACGCCCAAGCCATTCAGCAGGCCGAGGCCGCAGCCGCAGGAATCCGCCGCGTAGTGCCCAAGACCGAAATAATGGCCCTCGTACGCCACGCCCACGACGTCGTTCACGCCGCTTGAGGCAATCTTTCCCAACTTGTTCGGGGAAACAATCTGAGGGCGTCCGCATGCCTGCATCAGCGCGTTAAAAACGCTGCGTTTATTTCGGACGTGGCAAAGAGGGCTGGACTTACGGTATGTTTGCGCTACGTATCGCATATGATAAAGCCGCAAGGGCGCGACGAGCCGGCAGCTTCAGACAACCCCGCTCGGCCGGCTAGAGTTGAGTTCCAGTCCATCCGAGAGTTGTATCTGCAGTTTGACGAGATTTTCTTGGCCGGGAACAAATCTCTAATACTCAGCCCTTCCGGGCACAAAATATACTGCTTCGAGCACCATTTCTTTCATATGGCCGGTGTGATTGTCGACGGCATTCCGGAATTATCAATGCCGAAGGAGCGAGACACGATCCTGGGAACGCACGAAGGTTTTGCTCACTATGAACTGCGCGAGGGAGGGGCGCGGGCGCGGCATCTGAGATCGGCGCGAGCAACACTGGAAACTCCTGATGAAATTTGGGTGGAGAATCCGCGTGTCGCGTCCGCAAAGTGGGTCTACCTGAAGCAGTACGATAGCACGCCCTACGGTTTTTCGGTCGCGTTGGTTGGAGAGTGGGAAGCGAATTCGACCATCATCGTGCCCTTTAGCAGTTTTCCTTGTGAGAAGCGAAACCTGAAGAAGTGGCAGCAGGCGAGGAGAATATATCCCTAAAACACGACGGGCCGCCTTGAGGGGCGGCCCGTCACGAGTACGCTACGGGGATTGCACCCGTAAACTTTTCAACCCCATTCTACTCTACCTTCCGGCACAGTCAAGGGATTTGAGCTAACGTCTGCGTGCACACGCGCTTAGCTGGATCGACTTGCACGCTGCCGAGATTCGGTTCCCCCTTCGTTCCGCCGCTTGTGGCCAAAACGGGGCCGCGACAGCGGACTGCGTGGGATGGGGAAAAGGAAACGAAATCAAGAACAAGAGTTCTCGTTCGTTGACTCGCGAACCCCACCGCGGTACTTTCAAGCCCGTCCTTCGCCGGCCATGCCTTATTTGGCGACGATTGCAGGAGGGCACGATGGAAAAATACATCCTGATGGTGAGCTACTGGCTGGGCATCATAGCCGCCGTGTTCGCCCTAATCATGCGCGTCTCCAGTGCCATGGGATTCGAGATGGTAGCCCTGAACACGCGCGGCCATGCGATTGACTACCACAGCTTGCTGGACGCCGCGCTCCTTTTCCTTTTCGTCGCCATGGCGTCGGCCGGCTACGCCTCATTCAAGTCGCGCCAGCACTAGCCGCGGGGCCACGCAATGGGACGAAGCTCCGGCCCGCGCGGCGCCGCCCGAAGCATCCTTCACGCCGCCGCCAAGCCGCGTCAGCCTCCCATTTAATCCGCGACCTGTACATCGGACCAGTATCTTTTACTCCAAAATTTTTCTACCTTACAGGTGCGTGCTCCCGGCGCTCCCGGCGTCGTGCAGCGCGCGCACACTGCGCGGACGTCCAGCCGTCCGTGGATAAAGCTTGGGGGCTCACATGCCAGATCTAGCTGCACTCAACGAATTCAAGGAAGGAATCGAACTGCTCAAAGGTGGTTATCACAAGACCGCTCTGCCGCACCTGCGCCGCTCCGTGGAGATGGAAAGCAGCAATCCCTACTACCTCTCGTTCCTCGGCGTGGCGATTTCGCGCTCGGAAAGAAAATGGGCGGAGGCAGTAAAGCTGTGCGAAACCGCGCTGCAACTGAAGCGCAAAGAAATGCAGATGTACCTGAATCTCGCGGAAGTTTATGCCGCGGCAGGCCGCCGCGAGAGCGCCATCTTCACTCTCGATCGCGCCGTCGAAAATTTCGGACCCAACGCGCGCCTGCTGAAAGCGCGCAGCCGCGTCGAAAAGCGCCGCTCGCCGATCCTGCCCTTCCTGCAACGCACCAACCCGTTGAATCGCGAGCTAGGAAAGCTGCGCCACCGCGCCTCGAAATATTTAACGCGAGAATAAGCCGCGCAGCACTCTCTGGGAGTGCGGCGGCTTGCCGCCGCTTCTCCGGCGCGAAGCTTGCTTCGCGTGCGGTGATCGCGCCGGCCTCGTCTAATCGTGTCCTTCAGTCCGAGCCGGCAGCACGCAATAAGCCCCTTCGGAAAATCCCTGCGCCTCGATCCCGCACGCGTGATTGAAACGCGCCCGGAAATTCTCCCAGGCGATCACCGCAGTGATCTCCACCAATTGCGCTGCGCTCAAGTGCCGCTGCAGTTCCGCAAATAGTTCGTCGCTCACGGCGACCGGCGTCCGCGTCATCGCCTCCGCATATTCGATCACCAGCTTTTCCACCGGGGAAAATAAATTGGACGTCCTATATTGCGGCAAATCACGCTGCTGCTCCTCGCTGATCCCATATCGTCTGCTCACGGCAGAGCCGATGTCCATTCACCAGGGACAGCCAACCAGGGAACTCGTCTTGAGCTCGGCGAACGCCTTCAGCTTGTGCTCCACGAATTTCGCGTGCTCCAGCGCATATTCAAACGCCACATTGCCTTTGAATATCGCCGGATGGTGCGCCAGGACCTCCAGCGGCTCCGGCATCTTCCCCAGCCGCTTCCGCGCCATCCCATAAACCAAACGCGCAAACCACCCCGCCTTCGATTTTTCAACTCCAGCAATTCTCGCCATAACCGCCTCCGTCCTCCTGATAGAACGCAAATAAGCGCAACTCGACGCGCCTGAATCCTTAGGTGAGATGCTTCGGCAGTAGCTTCCGCCGCGGCGGACGCTATTGGGTCTGAAGGCCGCGCTAGAAATGGCTTGTGGGTCGTGGCTTTGGCCACGACATAGTTTTCGCAAATCGAGAGCGGCTTTAGCCGCTGAAGTTCCTCTCCGCCTTTCTCAATCCCTCGCGCTAATCCTTCGTCTTCAACTTCAAGCGATGCTTGTTCTCTTCGAGAAACGCGCGCAGGTTATCCGCCGTATCCAGCAAACGCACCCACTGCTCGTAATACAATGTGACCGGAAACCGCCCCAGCCCATAAACGCTGACTCCGCCTTTTTCCCCCACGCGAAATTCCAGCGCTCCACTGCGTTTCGAGCCACCAGCCTGCTTTTCCAGTTCCGCAATCCGCGCGAGCAATTCTTCCTTGGTAGGTTCGGTCATGATGTCCTCTCGATCAAAAGGTAAGCGCGAGCCTCCTGCCGCATTGCGCGCAGGTGTAACCCAACATTATACGCAAACGTCCCATCACCTAGGAGCAACCAATGCGCACACGCCCAGCCGTGCTGTTTGCTTTCCTCTTCGCCCTCTCCGGAGCTTTCGCCGCATCTTCGCGCGCGCAGGCCGCCGCCGCGGCGCCCGTTCCGCCGCAAATCCTATCAGCTAAGAACATATTCATCAGCAACGGCGGCGGTGCAAGTGATCCTTACACCGGCCGTTACGGCGATTTTTCGGGCGGACCCGATCGCGCCTACAACGACTTCTACGCAGCGCTGAAAACTTTTCCGAAGTACACGCTGGTATCCGCGCCGTCCGACGCCGACCTGGTCTTCGAGATCAGCTTCTCCGAGTTTCCAGTGCAGGCTGCAGCAGGGAAGGAGACCGTTACTGTGGCCGACGCCAAATTTCGCCTGATAATTCTCGACCCCAAGACGCACATGACTCTTTGGACCATCACCGAATACGTCGGCGACGCGATCCTGGAAGGCAACCGCGAAAAGAATTACGTGCAAGCCATGGGCCGCGTCGTAGCCGACCTGCAAGCGCTGACTTCCGCGACGCCGTCCGTATCCGCTGAAGTCACAAATTAGCGACTCGCACTGTGCACAAGCAGACGACTGTTGCATTGCGCGATACGGAACGAGTCGTGAAACCTAGTTGACGGCCCTAGCCTAGCCTGTAAGAATGCCCACACAACGGCGGCGCTCTACCTGCAAACAAGGGACCCTTAATGTGCAGAGTAGACGGCCCGAGCTGGCGTCGGGCCGAGGAGGGTCAGATGATGCGAAAAGTGGCGGCGGTAATCGCTTTCGTCATATCAAGCAGCCCCGCGTTCTGCCATAAAAAACCTGTTCAAGATTGCAAGGTAACGTTCTCAGTCGTTTATCTTGATCGGCTCAACAATGTGAACAATGGCCTCCCGCCCAAGGGCCTGAAGGATTTAGAAGGCAAGCTTAGCCAATACGGAGACGTTTGCTACGCCGGGAACAAGAAAGCAGATCTCGTCTTCTTTATCCACACTACACCCGCGGTGTATCACGGTACGCACGTTTACACTGACAACTCGACGTCAGCCGCTGCCGTGACCGACGGCAACGGCGGAGCGGCTGCCGCGGCGGCTTCTAGTTCCTCCACGACTGCAGTTCCATACACGGTCGATTACTCGGTATTTATTCTTGATATTGAGGCCGAGCAGCCGGACGGCACATTCAAGATCGTTCGGACCTTGGATCAGAAGGGTCTCTACAACACCATCTACGGAATCGGCTACGGGAAGGGCAAGCATCCGATTGTCAATCTGATCGATGCTGCCGCGCGGTGGTTGCACGAAAATAATTTAGGAAAATAGCGCACAGAGAAAGCAAAAAGAGGGCGCGGAGAACGCCGCATAGCGCAATATTCCCCGTGCCCTCCAGGTTTTCCTCTTTGCTAAAGCCGTTGCAATTGCCCCCGTCGTAGCGCGCTCACTCCTCGAAGCTCCCGGTAACTCCCTGGAACCCGTGCCGCGCCTGCTTGAACAGCCATTTCATCACGCGCCCGACGTCGTAGCAGTAAGCCACGTTGTACCCCAAAGTTGAAAAACAATTGGGCTCGCAACCGTGCTTCATCTCACCCAGTTGCTTCACGTCGAATTTCTGGTGCTCGACGGTGCCCCAATCGTACCCCGCGTTGTACATAGGGAAACACGGCGCAAGAGTGCCGTCGGTCCTGATGATCAGCCAGTTCTGCCCGGCCCGGCAGCCCCAATGCTCGCCGACTCCGCGCATAAAGCCTTTCATCTTCTGCAAACGCGCCACCGAATCCACCATCTTCCAGCCCTGGCGCTGCTTGTCGATCAGCCAGTCCAGCAAATCATCCACAATCGGAAATTCCTCGGGACGAATGTACGTGTCGTTTTGATGAAAGTGCTGAAAATGATTCTGCTCCATCATCGGCGCTTCGTTGATGTGAAACGTAATCGAGATCCCGTTTTCGTGCGCGATCTTGGCCAGCTCTTTCACATCCTCGATGTTGTTCCGGCAAATATTCGTATTGAAGAACATCGTGTATCCGTAGCGGTATTGCCGCCGCACAAGATAATCAAAATACGAACGCACGTGCTCAAGCGCCTTCGGCAGTCCGGGTTTTTCCTTAATGGTGTCCACCGCGAAGTTGATGGTCGCGATTCCTGCATCCGCAAGCCGGTCGGTCACGTCCGGCCGCAACAAACGCGCATTCGTCGCCAGATACACCCAGAAATCCTTCTTCGCCGCGTAATAAATCACCTTGTGCACGAAATCCGGCCGCAAAAGCGGTTCGCCGCCGGTGGGCGCAAGCACCCGGCAGGGACTCTCATGCAGCCAGTCAATCGCACGCCGCGCGACGTCCTCCGTCATGCCCTTCACGCGATTGTCATACGACCAGCAATAGTGGCAATCCAAATTGCATTTCCACTCGGTGAAGAGATACGCGATGATCGGCTGAAAATCCCCCGGCGCCAGCCGCGACTTAAAGTAAGGGAACATCCAGCCGGTCATATTCTTGAAAATGCGCGAGGCCGGCCATTCGCGCTTGCCGGTGTTCAGCACGTGATCGTGCGCCGCGATATCCGCTGCGTCCAATTCGTGAATCAATTCAGGGTGCTGCGGAAATACAGGCTGGGGCAAAGTCTTCAAGCCCTCGGATGATTGCAGCTTTTGTCGTTCTGGCTGCGTTTGCTGCAGCAGGTTGTGCAATGGCACGTCCAGGCGAAAAGGCTGAACAGGAAGAGTAGGAAGCAACTGCTTGAGTTCTGACACAATGCTCTCCTTTGTCGCGGCACCACCCGCGCAATTTTCGGTGCTTGAATTTTTAAGCTGGCGTCCCGGGGACCCGATCGTGCAGACGATCAAAAATGGCGAATTAAAAAATCCGCGAGCCGCCGTCTTCCGCCCCTCCCGTGGCGGAAGCAGTGAGCTGGGCCAGATGGTCTGCGCGAATGCGATTTGTCGTGCATTACGGCATTTGATGCAGTAGTTCCCGGAAAGTGTATACAGTGTTTACCTGAGGAAAAGTTTTGCCACTTTTTGCTAAATAACCCCGGCCCATCGCGGTGGGCAAGTGCCCGTTTTCGGACAATTGGAACAAAAATTTTCATTTAGCGGAGGCCGAGGGAGAACTTTCCGGTGTGTGCTGGTATCCCGCGCAACGGATCACCGGCAGTCGAGGGTATTTTGCGTAGGACGAATCGCTCGCGGCCAACTCACATAAATAGAATACCGAGCCGCGGTCCGATTCGATCTTGCGGCCATGCGCGCAGTCGCAGCACAGCCCCACGATCGTCCGCTGCTCATTCGGATTGTTCTGGATGGCCACGCCAAGAGAATAGCATCGCCAATCGCGATCAGCAGCCCACGCGCGCTGGCCTTTGTAACGGCGCACTCCAGTGCGCCATCGGCGTCGCAGTTAGCGGCAGGGGCGGTCCGGAAACCGCCAGCCCTAAATTTCGCACCGCCGTCTGGGAGTGCGAGAGCCTGCTCTCGCCCGTTTCGCAGCGAAGCTTGCTTCGCGATGACAGGCCACAATTTGCGCCCGAGCAGCCAACGCCACTACCCGGGATGCCTCCCCTGAGAAAAGACGCGAGTCCTTCGTCGCTCGGTATAAACAAGCTCGCGCACTGAATAAGAAACGCGCTGCCTCGAGAAGATGTCTTTGGGGGATACCAGGCTTGGCGCTAAATGCTCCGCCCACTACACTTCGTTCTTCGGGGTTGCGAATTACGCGGTCAGCTCGTACCACTCCACCTTGTCCGAAGGCAGGAAACATACATCCACGTCCACGCCGGAATAATCGCAGCCACCCAGAAAGTGCGCGAGCTTGCCGCCCTGGATCCAGAACCCACCCTTGTTGCGGCTCAGAATCGTCGAACTCATCGGAGCCTGATCAAACAATTTGAAAACGGCGCGGCTGTAAGCCTTCATGGGATGCGCCAATTTCGTTGGTCGCTTCGCGTTCATCTAGGGGGCCGTTGGATTGAAGGAATCTATACGAATTTCCAAAAAAAGCGAGCGAAATTGTGAGATGGGCGTGCGGCGCCATATTGATGGGACCAATCAGGTTTACGAATCGCCGGCCTCACTTCCCGCTGATGCGCTCCACGAACATCTGTATGAATCTTTGCGAATCTACGCCGATCGCCACGTGCACGTTGGGCTCGACGGAATCCACGCCCACGGTTTCCAGGCGGTCTCCGCGAGGCACCACGCGATCCACCGCGTTTTCCCGATTTGCCACCGTGGCGCCGCGAGTGAATTTCCCGTCCAGCTCAATATCCACGCGCATCGCCTTCGTTTTCAAAAAGCTGGGATCAATCACCGCCCCCACGGCCAGCGCGTCGTGAATCGCTCCGCCGCCAAAGCCCGTGCCCTGATACGTCCCAATTTGAAAGCGCGCCACTGCCGCTGCAAATTTAGTTTCCGGTCCGGGCTTGCTTTCCATGCGCACCACGTCCGCATCCGTGATCAGCGTGTGCTCGGTGACGTCCAGGCCCACCATCACCAGCGGCCAACCGGCGTTGAAAACGATGGAAGCCGCCTCCGGATCGCTGTGAATATTGAATTCGCTGGCGGCGTTCACATTGCCGCCGGTAATCGAGCCGCCCATCAGCACCACTTCTTTCACCAGCGGAACAATCGTCCGGTCCTTCGATACAGCCAGCGCGATATTGGTAAGCGGCCCAATCGGAATCAAAGTGATTTGGTGCGGGAACTGGTGCACCAGCCGGATGATCAAATCAGGCCCGAAAGAAGCGGCGGCCTCGCAGCGCGTCGTAGGCAATTCCGCTCCGCCCACTCCGTTCGCTCCATTCCAGAATTCTTCGGTGTTCAATTTCTGGGTCAGCGGGCCGGCCGCGCCTTTCGCCACCGGGACATCGCACTTTCCCGCCAGGCTCGTGATACGCAGCGCGTTGTCCAGTCCCATATCGGCGGTTACGTTTCCCGCCACCACGGTCACCGCCTCAACCTCCAGTTCCGGCGAATTGAATGCCAGCAGCAGGGCCAGCGCATCGTCCGTGCCCGGATCAGTGTCAATGATCACCTTTTGCGCTTCGCTCGCTGCGCGGCCGCGCGCCGCCGGTGCAAAAAAAGCGGCCACACACACGACAGCAAGCGCACATCCAACAAATTTCGGCGCCATCCGAGCCAGTGGCGCATTCAAAAAATATTTCACGGAGACTCCGCGCATCGCGAGATTCAGTTGCTACGCTGATTGTGCGCGCGGATGGTAACACAGCCTGCGTAGCCCCGTGGCCCTTGCAGCCGCAGCCCCAACGCGAGAGAATGCCCCCCGTTGGGCGTTGCGTTTTCTTGGCTGGTTCGTTCTAAGACAGGGGAGGATGACCGTGGCCGAAAATCAAATGCCGGAGCAGAAAAGCGTGCTCGTGATTCGCGCGCCGTTGTCCGAGGATGGCTGGGCCTCGATTTATTTTTCCAGCAACGACGGCAGGCAGATGAGCGAGCGCGAATGGTGGCACCTGAAACAAGTCGTCGAGCTCGCCAGCCGAGCCTTCGCCGGGACGGAACAACAACCCAAGGCGCAATCCGCAGCCGCCGGCGGCTAACTTCGTTTCGATAGGTTCGTCGCGCTACACGCCAGCCCCGGGGACGGTCCAGAAACTCGCGCTGCGGAAGCCGCGATTTCAATGTCGCGGCACCGCGGCGAAATTCGTCGTTCCTCACATCCAATGTCGCCGGCGTCGCGTACTTGAATTTTGGCGCAGCGACCGAAGCGCCAGAGCGCGCGTCTTAACAACTCGGTCTCGTCGCAGACTGCGGCGCGGCAGATTCACGCACCGCCGGCAATAGCCGCGCGCGATGGGCTAATCCAGCACGCGCGCCGCGCAACTCTCTCCATGCGAATATTGTCTGCCCGCGAACGCCCCGCATCCTGGCGCGCGCAAAAAACCTCCACCGCCCGCAAATGGGTGCGTCCATTCCTGGCGGTCGATTGGTTCATGGAATGGTGCGCCTATTACCTGAGCAACTGGAAATTCCTGGAAGTGCTCGAGTACATGAGCAGCCTCAGCATCCTGGTCGCGGTAGTTTTCTATTTCTCGGAATCGGGCGACCGCACCAAACAAAAACATTACCAGGCCTGGCAGGTCATCAATACTGCGCAGGGCAAAGGCGGCAGCGGGGGTCGCCTCGAAGCCTTGCAGGAACTGAATTCCGATCGCGTGCCGCTAGTGGGCGTGGACGTTTCCGGCGCATTCCTGATGGGCATCGAACTGGAAGGCAGCAAGCTGGTCCGCGCCAATTTCAGCGGCGCCGACGTCCGCAATAGCGATCTAAGCGGCGTGGATTTTTCCGACGCCAACCTGCAATCCGCCAATTTCCGTTACAGCAAGTTCCGCAAGACGTCCTTCGAGCGCGCCCAGCTCGATGACGCCGACCTCGTCGGCGCAGACCTCACCGGCGCCGACTTATCCGGCGCAAGCGTCGCCAACACCGACCTGCGCAATACCAACCTCGATGGCATTCACTGGCGCGAAATCTCCAACATCAAAGGCGCCAACATCCGCAACGCGCAAAACGCCCCAGACGGATTCGCAAACTGGGCCCTGCAAAACGGCGCCATAGACGCAGCAACCGAACCCGGTCCCAGGTAGCCTATGTTCAGGCTCAATCGCTCCGTCGCGCACAACTCAAGCAACGCCACGACGCAATCAGGGAGTGCGGCGGCTTGCCGTCGCTTGTGACCAGGCGAGGCTTGCCTCGCCGCTCGCAGTGCAACCAAGCAGCAAAATCGCAAGCTACCAAACCACCCCCATCCCGGCGCCCGTTCTTGACGCTGCGGTCGCAGGCCAGCGGATTCCTCCGCCGGCCCGCTCCGCTTCGTCCCAGCTGCTTACGTTACCTTGCACTCGGCTAGTTCGCTCCGCCTTCCGCAAACAAGTCGGTCATGATTTTCGTGCCGCCATCGCAGGCGTGGTTCAGGCAAGGCAGCCCCAGCCCAGCTTCGATGGATCGGAGCAGCGAGAAGTGCGTGTAGAAATTCTTGCTGTGCACTCCCTGCACTCCGTAGTTGGTATCCACGGTCAGCAGCACGCGATTCGTCGTCGGCGCCACGCTGTAATCGTTCTCGTCCCACACGATAATCAGCGCGGTATGACCTTCGTTCCACACGTGCGACTTGTGGATCGCCGTCACCAGCGTCTGCAAAGTCACATCGCCGCGATACATCAGGCCCGGATTCAGCCCGACCAGCGTGCCGTTGTCGTTGGGATCGAACTCGCACGCCGGGCCGGCGTTGCCCCGCCCGTGTTGGTCGTCGCACTGGTTCGGCGCGATAAATGAAAACGTCGGAACGTTGCCGGTAACCAGATCGCTGAACAGGCCATTCGCGCCTTCGAAGTCCGCCATCCTCTTCAAGCTCAGCTGCGGATCGAAGCCCTCCTGCACATCCTGGAAATACGCGAAGGGATTGTGCTTCACGGCGTAGAGATCCACCAGATTGCTTTGCGTCTGGCCTTCGCCGGGAAGCGCGGTCGTCAGATCGTCGAGGTTCGAAAAAAATCCGTCCGCATTGTTCACGCCTTCGGCGCCCGTCGGCGGCAGACTTTCCTGATAGCTCTTCCACGTCAGCCCCGCCGCTACGAGTTCATCGGCGATCGTCAAGCCAATCGTCTTGGGATTTGCCACGTAGCCCATTTTGCCGTCGATGTCTATATCTCCCGGCTGGCCGGTCGTTTCGTTCGAGTAATCAATCGGCGGCGTCGCCGCGTCGGTGCCGGTGCCGAAAATCGGGCAGATCGGCGTGGCAGTGACTTCCAATGACACGCTGCCATTCGCGATGTTCGGCGTGCAGCCGGTGTTGTTCCAGTCCGGCGAATTATCGTCGCGGATTCCGAAATTCGAGCCACCCACCACTTCCAGATAATTCGTGAGGCTGGGATGCCCGACCGCGTAATAATTCGTCGCGGTGCTGACCGTCTTGATGTACTTGTTGACGAATGGATCGTTGGGATTGCCCACAACCTGATCGTACGCGTGATTTTCCATCATGATGATGAACACGTGATCCAGGTGCGGAATGCCCTTGGGCACTGCGCCTTCCTGCGCCGACGCCACGCCCGCTACGGACGCCGCGAGCAGACACAGCACTGCCGCTTTCTTCTTCATCAGCTTACCTTCCTTGTGGGGGAAAATTTCGTCGGACGGCCCCGCGAGAGAGCGCTGACCGTGCTCGACCGCTGGCACTCTGCGCGAACCGCATTAACGGACGGTTACCGCACGGCGAACGCTACGTGAAATCTGTATAAGTCGTGCGCGTTCCTAGTACGAGTAGGACTATTTTGAATTTGGCGCGCGATTATCCAAGCACTTGCTTGGCGGGCAGCGAAATGCCCCAGCCCGCGCGCCGCCGCGCTGTAATCTGGGAGTGTGGGAGCGTGCTCCCGCTTTTGACAAGGCGAGGCTTGCCTCGCCGCTCGCAGCCAAACCAAGCAGTAAGCTAGTGAGCCGCTAAACGCGCGCCAGACCCAACCGCGCCTCACCTCAAGCGATCAAGCCACGCGGCAAATCGCGAGAAGCCGCAGCAAGCCGCTGCACTCAGAATCTCGCTGCACGTCAATTTTCCGCTAGAATGTGTGGCCTTGGGAGAGCGCAAAGTGGCGCAAGCCGATCACTCGCCGGGAATCGTTCGCCCCGACCGCCTGCTTTTCGCCGCGGACATCGCCGGCACGCTCGTCTTCGCGGTCGAAGGCGCGATGGCCGCGGTCAACGGCAACCTCGACCTAATCGGCATCATGACGCTGGCCTTCAGCACCGCACTAGGCGGAGGCATCGTCCGCGACACGTTGCTGGGCGCGTTACCGCCGGCATCGCTGCGCGATTGGCGTTATCCGACGATCGTCCTCTCGGCCGCAATCCTGGTATTTTTCTTGCACAACGAAGTGCGCGCGATTCCAGTTCTTTACATCCAAGTGCTGGACGCGGCGGGCCTGGCAATTTTCGCCATCGCCGGCACAGAAAAAGCCCTGCTGCATAAAATGAATCCGTTAGTAGCGGTTTTGCTAGGCACAGTCACAGGCGTAGGTGGCGGCACCATCCGCGACGTGCTCCTGAACCAGGTCCCCACAGTCCTGCGCTTCGAAGTCTACGCATCAGCCGCCATGCTCGGCTCCATCTGCATGGTCGCGCTGACCAAACTACGCATTCCGTCAACATGGGCCGCCACCACAGGCGGGGTACTCTGCTTCACCCTAAGAGTGGTAAGCCTGTTCAGACACTGGAACGTCCCAAGAGCGTTAGGGCAATAATCTGGGAGTGCGGCACACGATTTTTCGCTGCTCGCGGTTGCGCGGTCGCCACATGTGCGCCCCACCAAAAACGGCTCGGCGAGCGAGGATGCAGACCAAGTTCGCCTCCGCTACTTCTTCACAGCCACATAACTGAAAAGTTTCTGGCATTCCTTGCGCAAAAATCCGCCGAAGACTGGCACAACGTGATTGCCCTTCTCTAACACCGCCCGGCAGGAAATCAGCAAAGCGCGCCACTTGTAAAAATCCGTACCATGCTTGCGCCCGTAAGCAGCGATATCCTCCTGCGAAACGCCGTAGACCACCGCGCCAATCCGCGACCACACGCAAGCCCCTGCGCACATCGCGCAAGGCTCGTGCGTCGAATACAGCACAAACTCCGGCAAATAACGTCCGTAGCCGCTGGACACGTATTTCAAGGTTTCCAGCTCGACGTGCTTGATGCTCGAACCCGAAGTCTTCACGCGATTGCCCGCATTAGCAATCACCACTTCGCGCCGTCCGGTCACCCGCGTGATCACCGCGCCAATCGGATAGTCGCCGCGATCGCCAGCCCGCTTCGCCTCCGCAATCGCCAATTCCATGAATTTCTTGCCAGGTTTGTACGATGAAGGGATCATGCGCAAAGATTATCACCCTTTGCCGCCCATGTTTCTCGGCATAGCATCACATCTCCTCTCTCATTCCTTCGCTCGCGTCACGGCTTCTTGCTAGACTCCCGCCATGCCATTTCGCATCGGCGGGGTGAAGCTCGACAAGTCAGCCGGACCCATTCGCCGCGCGCTGCAGTACGCCTTTTACGATTGGGCCAGCGAAATGCCCAGGTCCAAACGCATCGTCATGTACGTCGGCATTATTCTTCAGGGATATGCCTTCTACTTTATGCTGATGTGGGCTTTCAAGTTGCCGGAGTGGTTGTCCTTATATCTTCTGGTGCTGCCGAGACGGCCCGTCAGCTATGTGTTGGTATTCCTGCTTTTTTACATCGGCCGTTGGATCCAGAATGCCATGCTGACTTCAGAATTTGTCCGCAAGACGCAGCTGGAAACCGACCAGATCGCCGCGCGACAGATCCAGCAGACGCTCCAGCCTGGCAAACTGGAAGCCTTGCCGGGCTACGAGGTGGAGACGTCGTATCAGCCGTTTCGCGATGTCGGTGGCGACTACTTCGACGTCATCGAGCTGCCGGCTCGCCAAACGCTCTTTGCCTTAGCGGATGTGTCTGGGAAGGGAATTCCAGCGGCTCTGCTCGCGGCCAATATTCAGGCCCTGGTCAGAAGTATCGCGAATGTGGAGTCGAACCCGTTGGCATTGGCCCAACAGATTAACAAGCACCTCAACCGGTACACGCCGAGCGACCGCTTTGCCACGGCTGTTTTCATCGTGCTCAGCCGCGATTCGGGAGAATTGACCTACGTGAACGCCGGCCACAATGCCCCGATCTTGTTTTCGTCGGGCTCCACAAAATTTCTGGACGCAACCGGCCCGCCGCTTGGGCTGCTTGTCGATGCGGAATACGAAACTCGCACAGCCGCCATCAGGCCAGGCGAGCGCTGGCTTTGTGTTCGGCGAGATTGCGATAGAGGTACAAATTGTCGGAGGCCAGGACGAATGTAGGAGTGCCCCACAACGCAGAGATATTGTGACGCGTACGTGTGCCGGCCGCCCGTATACGCGCGAATGCCAGGAAAAAGTTGGACGTCATCTCCATCCACAAGCCGGAGCCGCCCGTCGGTATTGAGCTTCACGAGTTCCTGAACGTCTTCCGGGTCAATCCCGCCATGATCGCCCCCGGCCTGCCAGGCGTCGCCGCTGTAGTAGCGAAACTCCTCCTTTTGGATCCACACAATCGCTTTCGGAAAAAGGTCAATGCCACCCATATGATCCCAGTGCGCATGGCTGATCACAATGTCCGTGATCTCTTCCGGCTGCACTCCGGCAAGTTTCACCGCTTCGTCGGGACGAATGTATTCGGTTGCGGCGAATTCCTTCGAGAAAGTATCGCGGTGGTAGCAGCTGTCGAAGAGAATGTTGCGGCCTCCGCCGCGGATCAACCAAATGACCATGGCCAGGTTCATTTTCTCGTGCGGAGCGCCCATCACAAGGTCCGCGGCGTCATCCTCAGCCGAAGCATAGCGAATCGCCTGAATGGAATATTCCGGCGTGGAAGACGCCGCAAATCCCGCGCAGGCCGAAATAACAAGAATGACGGCGAGTAGAAGGTGTTTCACGAGCGACCCTCCAGGAATAAACGCGCAGAGTCTAATCCAAGCGACGGCGTCCCGGAACCAAAAGCGATCGCAAAGTCCGTCGCGCCGACTCGTCTTTTATAAAAGCTCGGCGTACCGGAACGGCCGACGCACGCTGCTTCTCCAGAAATAGGCCAGGATGATCACGCTCGCAATCGCCGCGTACGCGCACCACAGCGAAGTGAACGCATAGCGCTTGAACGCCATCACCGTCAACAGAATCGCCAGGTTCGCCGCGCCGAAAATCACCATGGGCCGCTCCTCCGAAAAAAATAACGAGCCGCAGGTGACAATCACATAGACCACCGCAACCAGCGTGTTGTTCGTCGCTTGATTGATGTAGACAATGCTGTTTCCGCGCACGAATACCTGCAAGGGATACGCCGTCAGCGCCCACAATATATAGAGAGTGGTCGCTCCGCCGAGCACCACGAACGGCAGCATCCGCCGCCGCCGCTTTCGCGTCGCCTCAAAAAGCATCACGCTCAGCGGTAAAAGAAACGGCAGCAGCCCCTGCGCATACAGCATGAACGCCGCGCCCATGTTGTGCGCCACCGTAGGCGAAAGAATCCCGTCCAGCCCCAGCCACACAAACCCCTCGATGAACTGATGAATGGCAAATAAAATCGGCAGGGAAGCGAAAAGCAATTCCCGCCGGTGTTTCACTTTGCTCAAAGTCACCGCGCCCACGCCGCCCAATACGCTGCTGCCCACAAAATTTGCTGTCGCAGAAAAGCACACGGCTCGCTTACCCCCTGGCGCAAACTACACTCATCTTCACAAAACGCAACCTGTTTCTTGCGTGGCACGGTTCCGCGCGCCGTCCGCGTTGACTTGCCTCGCCGCCCACCATAATATGTCCCCGCAGATGACGCCCTCCGACTCGCTGATTGGCCAGACCATCTCGCACTATCGCATCGTCGAAAAACTCGGCGGCGGAGGCATGGGCGTCGTCTATAAAGCCGAAGACACCAACCTCGGGCGCAATGTCGCGCTCAAATTTCTTCCGCTGGAACTCGCCGACGATCCCGCCGCGCTCGAGCGCTTCCGCCGCGAAGCCCGCGCCGCCTCCGCGCTGAATCATCCCAATATCTGCACGATTTACGACATCGGCGAAGCCAATGGCCAGACCTACCTCGCCATGGAATGTCTCGACGGCATGACGCTGAAACATTCCATCAGCGGCCGTCCGCTCGATCTCGAGCTGCTCCTCAATCTCAGCATCGAAATTGCCGACGCGCTCGACGCCGCGCACCACAAAGGCATCGTGCACCGCGACATCAAGCCCGCCAACATTTTCGTCACCGATCGCGGCCACGCGAAAATCCTGGATTTCGGCCTCGCCAAGCAAGTCGGCCGCGCCGCCGTTCACACGGTCACGCAAGATGCGGTGCACGCCATGCAAATGACGGGCGGAGTGCGCGTCGAAGACCTCACCAGCCCCGGCGTCGCAGTCGGCACGGTCGCCTACATGTCTCCCGAGCAGGTCCGCGGCAAGGAACTCGACGCGCGCACCGATCTTTTTTCCTTTGGCGTGGTGCTCTACGAAATGGCCACGGGCGCGGTGCCGTTCCGCGGCGAAACTTCCGGCGTAATCACCGAAGCGATTCTGAATCGTGCTCCCGTCGCTCCGGTGCGCCTGAATCCTGAACTTCCGGCGAAGCTCGAAGACATCATTAATAAGGCGCTCGAAAAAGATCGCGACCTGCGCTATCAGGCCGCCTCAGACATTCGCACCGACCTCAAACGCCTCCGCCGCGACACCGACTCCGGCCGCATCTCCTCAACCAGCACCAGCAATCGCGTCGCAACGCAGGAATTTGCAACGGAACCGGGCAGCAGTTCATCCGCAACAAGAACCGCAGCCACGACCACGAGCGGCAGCGCCGCGATCAGTACCGCCGCCGCGCCATCCGTCGCACACAGCGCCGGCAACAAATATTTAATACCCGCCGTAATCGCCATCGTGGTTCTCGCCGCGGCCGCCTTCGCGGCTTACCATTTCTTGGGCGGCACGCGCGCTCCCAGCGGCGCCATGAAAATCGCGCAGATCAGCCAATGGGACAAGCCCATAGACTTCGCCAGGCTATCTCCCGACGGCCACACCATCGCCTTCAGCTCGCCCATAAATGGCGTTGATCAAGTCTTCGTCATGCTCACCTCCGGCGGCCAACCCTTGCAACTCACCAGCGACAACGGCGCCAAAATCGTGGACAGTTTCTCGCCCGATGGCGCGGAGGTTTATTACAGCCGTTCCGAAGAGCGCACCGAGGCATGGGCGGTCCCCACTCTCGGCGGAAAGCCCAGCCGCGTCGTTTCCGGTACGCATCTCGCTCCTTCTCCGGACGGCGCCTCGCTTTTCTACACCGAGTCGGATGAGCGAGCCCTCTTCCGCGCCGGAAAATCCGGCCTCGATTCCGAAAAAATATTCAGCTTTGGCACCGCCGCTCTTCCCATCAGCAGAATCCTGCCATATCCCGACGGCAGCCGCTTGCTCGTGGTCACCGCGGACCCGGTCTCTTCGCTCGAAGGCTTCCGCGTCCACGAAATTGACATCGCCAAAAAAACGGAAACCGATTTAGGCGAGATTCCCGGCATAGCGCCGGGAGTGGTGTGGGCGGATGCGGGGAATACCATTCTCTTCAGCCGCACGGTCAACGGCCTCACCAATATCTGGAAATACGGACTCACCGATAAGAAATTGGAACAGGTCACCCTCGGCACCGGTCCTGACACCTGGCCCATGCCCGATCCCAGCGACAAAGGCCTTTACTTCGTCAACGGCAAGTCTTCCGGATTTTTGACCGCCTACAATACCCATACCAAGCAATCCACTGACGTCGCCGCGGAAAACGCCACGCAGCCCGCCATTTCTCCCGACGGCAAGAAGCTGATGTACATCACCGTCCCGGCCAGAGACCGCAACGAACTCTGGGTAGCCGACATTGACGGCGGCAACAAAACGAAAATCGCCACCGGCGAATCGCTCGCTACCGGTTTTTGGTCGCCGGACGGCTCCCTCTTGTCTTTCATCGCGGAAAAGCCCGGTACCACCGACAAACCCTACATCGCCCGCCCCGATGGCAGCGGCCTGCAACCCCTCGTCTGGTCCGGCGGCACCGTGCAGGCTTTGCAGTTCAGTCCCGATCAAAAGACCGTCTATCTGAACAGTCTGGAAAAGACGGCGAACGGCGTCACCATCTCCAAAGAACGCGTCGAGGGTTCTCTTCCGGAAACGCTCAGCGACACCTGCGGCTTCGCCTTCGCCGTCGCTCCGGGAGGGAAGTACTTACTCACTTTGCTGGGCGGCGGCTCCAAAGTCGGCATTTATGAGCTGTCTCTCGCCGACCTGAAATGTACGGTTCTGGTGCCCGGAGTCGTCACTTTCGGCATGGTCTTCGCCAAGGATGGCAAATCCTTCACCTACGCCGTCCCTTCGCAGCACGACGTCCCGATTTACCGCCAAGGCTGGCAGGATGGAAAAGTCGTCGGCAAACCCCAAATCGTGCTAACGCTCCCATTCGCGTTCCCGCTGGTCAGTGGCGGCAACGCCTACGATTATTCGCGCGACCTAACCACGGTAGTCTATGCCCGCGCCGGCGGCCACGCCGACCTCTATCTTCTGACCCAGAAGTAAAAGCAGAAGCCGGCGAAGCGCGCCATTGTAGCGGCGCACTTCAGTGCGCCATCGGTGAGTTGCCACAATGCGACGGGCAACGCCAAAAAAATAGTCCGCAGCACCATCTTGGGGGTGCGGCGGCTTGCCGCCGCTTTTCCGGCGCGAAGCTTGCTTCGCGTGCAGTAGATGCCATTCCACGCAAAAGTATATGAGACCTCGCCGCCAAGCCGGGCAATCGGACGCCGTTGATTTTGTAGCGGCGCACTTCACTGCGCCATTCGTGCGACGGCGAAACGTGATGGCGAAAGCGCAGCTCGCCGACAGGCGCAGAGCGTTTCCCCAAGCCACGATCAAAAGGAGCCACCCAGATGGCAGGCGTCTACGGCGATATCAATTCCAGAGTTGACTTCCACCGCGTGCTGCACGAAGCCAGCATTATCGCGCGCGGCATCCTCACCCGCACCCCGCAAGACGCCACCATCCAGCGCATTCTGAAACAACTCGACGCGATGGACCGCTGGAGCGCCAACAGCCGCACCCCCACCGAAGGCGAACGCCGCAGCGTTGACGTCGGCCTAATCGCCGCCAGGGAATTCGACGGCGCGAAAGGCGAGCTGAACGACCTGGCCGAAAAACTCTTCGCCCTGAATAATTACTTCGAAGACTGGCCCACCGACGAAGCAGCCGCCAGCGCCACAGACGAAGACTTCTTCGAAGACGAAGATGACGACGAAGGTGACGAAAAAGCCGATTAGTTTGGTCTGCCAGCGGAGATAGGAAATTGGGAGGCGCGAAAAAAGAAAAGGGGCGATTGCTCGCCCCTCTTCTCCAGTCTCGAAAGGAAACAGCTGCCAAGCATTTTCCCGTTTTACCGGGATCAGCTGACTACCACTAGCGTCCCTAGATCCGTTCCGTGGTTTGCGTGGCGTTGCCCCGTCAGTTTCCTAACGGGAGCCCGCCGCGCCTACCGCAGGCTCAAATCCAGTTTTTCGCCGTGATGCCGTACCATTCCGAACTTTGTCGAGGCCCTTCGGTGCGTCCGTTTCCCGAGTAGCGGGTCAAGCTCGCGCTCGCCGCGCTCTCAGAGATTCGAACGACTGAATTGCTCTGACAACGCGTTTGTAACTCCACGCGAAAAAAGAGTCAATCACACCGCGCACGATTTTCGATGTGGAAATCTCGGAAATGTGGAAATCTCTGGCGCAACCCAGCCCGGCTATGTCACCTTTTGTGCTTCCACGGCATCCGATTGTTTGAGCCGGAGGTGAGCACATGCGTTCGTTAAAGGATCATTTGCAGGAAGCGCAAGAGAATAAAAAAGCGATCGGCCATTTCAACATTTCCGACCTCGCGCTACTGAAAGCGGTGTTCGCCGCAGCCAGGGAATTGAACGTCCCCGTCATAGTCGGCTTATCCGAAGGCGAGCGCGAGTTCGTCGGAGTCCGCGAGATCGCGGCAGTAGTCCGCACTCTGCGCGAGGAATTCGACTTCCCGATTTTTCTAAACGCAGATCACACGCACTCGCTCGCCAAGGGCCTGGACGTCGCGAAAGCCGGCTTCGACTCCATCGTCTTCGATATGTCGGCCCTGCCTTTCGACGAAAACATCCGCCAAACCAAACAAGCCGTCGAAGCTCTGAAAGCGGTCAATCCCGCCATGCTCGTCGAAGGCGAAATCGGCGACATCGGCACCGGCTCGGAGATCCACGAAAAGGCCCCCGACCTCTCCAAGGGACTTTCCACGCCAGAAGAAGCAAAACACTTTGTCGAGAGCACTGGAGTAGACATCCTCGCCCCCGCCGTAGGCAATATGCACGGCATGCTCAAAAGCATGGTCAGCGGCGAAACAAAAAAGCATCTGGACATCCCGCGAATCGCGGAAATCAAGCAAGCCGCGCAAGTCTTCCTGACTCTCCACGGCGGCTCCGGCACCGATGACCAAGACTTTCGCACAGCAATCGCCGCCGGAATCAACATCGTCCACATCAACACAGAACTGCGCGTAGCCTGGCGCCATGGCTTGGAACGCGGCCTCGCGGAACGCCCAGACGAAGTAGTGTCCTACAAAATCCTGCCGCCCGCGGTAGATGCGGTAAAAGAAGTAGTCCTCTCACGCCTGGGCCTGTTCAACGGCGAAAGCCACTTCGCGCAAGCCAAGTAGCGTTCACTTCCGCCGTAGGAGCTCCCGCATTCATGCGCGGTTGTTCGTAGCGGCAGCGCCGCCCTGTGATGGACCGTGGGAGTTACCGCATTTATGCTTTGGTGGTCGCAGCCCCTGCGCCCGCCGTCAGTACCAGCCAAAGTTTTCCGAGAAAACGTGCAGCCCCAGCGTTGGAGCCCCCGCATAAATGCGGGGGCTCCCACCGCGGGACTGATTGAGAAAGATTTAGAAAAATCGGGAAGAGCGTGACGAGCAACTGCGAACCGTCGTTGATGAGCGTCTTCTCATCAACCACACTCCCGCGTCATCCACCGAAACCGCTGAGGCCCCGCTGAAACCGGTGGGAGCAGAAGACCGCTACGGCTTCCTAAGCCAAAGCGACCTGAAGTTTTACGATCCCGCGCCGGCCGCCGGTTTAGCGCTCGCCGCGCCCTCGCCGCCGGCGACTTCGAGCCCCGCCTTGCGCAGGCCCTCGATCAAATGCTCCACGAGCTCCGCATCCCAAGACTTCGCAAGCTCCTGCCGAGGCCCCGCGCCGAATTCAGGCTTCAGCATGAGCAACTGCCGCAAAGCAACGGCCGCCGCATCGCGCTCGCCAAGCTGCCCATAGATCGCCGCCAGCGCAAGGTTCGCGCGCCAAAGGCGCGGCATGTTGAGTTGCAACGCAGCGTCCAGCGCGGCCCGATAATCGCGCTTGCGGTATTCATTAAAGACGGTGGGAAACCAATACCAACCGGGATGATGCGGATTCAGTTTCCGGGCACGTTCCGCCAAAGCACACCCGCGCTCCCAATCTCCGCCATAAGCCATCAGAAAACCCTGATACGCGGTCGTGTATCCATCCATCGGGTTCAACGCGACAGCCCTCTCCGCCGCATTTCGGAAAGCCTGTCGCTCGCCGCGATAATAAAGGACGGTAGCCAAACCGTGAAACGCCAAGTGATCGGACGGCGCGGCCTCGGTCGCGCGCCGCGCCGTCGCGAGCGCCCGTCCGAGCGGATCGGGCCGCGCGTTGAACCCGTGAATGTACTCCTCAGCATAGACAATCGTCAGCATCGCCAGACAAGCCCCGTGTCCCGGCGCCTGCTGCACCGCGCGCTCCAAATTGTCCCGCGTCACCACGTGCTCTTCCGCGGAAACCCGCTCGAAATATCCAAAACTGTGCAGCAACGCCTCGTAAGGAGTCATCTGCTCGGAGCCTTTGCTGCGCACCGCTTCGCTCATGCTGTGCGGCAGCACTCCGTGCGAGTCCGCGACCGTCGAAACCACGCGCGAGACAACGTCGTCCTGCAGTTCGAAAACCGTTTCAGCGCTAAACAAACGATCGTAAGTCTCGGCCCACAAATGCGCCCCAGAGCTCGTGTCCACCAGCTGCACCGCAATGCGCACCTTCGCCCCCGCCTGGCGCAAACTTCCTTCCATCACGTAACGAGCCCCCAGCGCCTTGCCCGCGGAACGCACATCCAGCAACTCGTTCGCATACCGCGAACTCGAACTCCGCGCAATCACTCGCAAATACGAAAAACGCGAAAGCCCGGTGACGATGTCTTCAGATAACCCCTCCGCCAGCGCGCTCAGGTCCTCATTGCCGCCGCCATACTTAAAGGGAAGCACCGCAATCCAAAACCCCTCATTCGCACGCGCCGCGCCCGAAGCGCTGCCCGTCGCCGCCCGCACAGGTTCGAGAACCGTCGTCACAGGCTCGCGCGCCAGCTCCCGCAAATCGTTGGACACATCGCGCGCCGTTTGCACCCGCGATTGCGGATCCTTCTCCAAACAGCGCCGCACGACCCGCGCCAAATCTCCCGGCAGCTCCGCGCGCACTTCCGCAATATCACGAGGCCTGTCCCGCAAAATTGCCGACACCAGTTCCACCGACGAGCGCCCCTTGAACGGCCGCTCTCCGGTGGCCAACTCGTAGAGCACGATCCCCAGTGAGAAAATATCCGTGCGAGAGTCCACCACTTCCCCAGCAACCTGTTCGGGAGACATGTAGGCCGGCGTTCCCATCACCACGCCCGCCTCCGTCTGCAGGTTCCGCGCGTGCGTCTGCGTCGCGTCGCCAGCCTCGGCCGGCCGCGTCTCCTTCGCCAGCCCGAAGTCCAAAACCTTCACGCGCCCTTCATTCGTCACCATCACATTCGCCGGCTTCAGATCGCGGTGCACGATCCCTTTTTCATGCGCGGCGGTGAGCGCTTCCGCAAGCGCGCTACCGATGTGGACGATTTGCTCCAGAGAAAGTCCGCCTTCAGGAATCAGCCGGTCCAGCGGCTGTCCTTCGACCAACTCCATGGTAAGGAAGTGCACGCCCTCGGCTTGCTCCACCGAAAATATCGTGACGATGTGCGGGTGATTCAGCGCCGCCACCGCGCGCGCCTCGCGCTGGAAACGCATCAGACGCTGCGGATCCCGCGCCATCTCCGCCGGCAAAACCTTCAACGCCACCTCGCGCCCCAGCTTCGTATCGGTCGCCCGATACACCTCTCCCATACCGCCAGCCCCAATAGCCGCCGTGATCTGGTAATGCGAGAGCGTCCGTTCGATCAGCGCAAGCCTCCAACGAGCCGCGAAGCAACTAGCTCCGGCCGATTCGTCGCGCAACCAAGCCCGATTCTACACCAAGCCCATCGCCGCATTCGGCGGCTGGTGATACCTCCAAAACCGAGAGTCGGCAGTTTGCATTCGCTGGAACGGTCGGCCACTCGCCAGCGGGAGCGCCCGCATTCATGCGGGGGAGCGCGGGCTTAAGCCCGCGCGAAAAAGTCGCCCGGTTTCTCGCCCTTGGGGGGATGTCCGGTAACGGCGTCAATCAGGAGGTGTCGATCGCGGCGAAATACGATTCTTCGCGCTCGGCAACGGAAGCCACATTCCGCATGATTTCGCATTTTCTTTCATAAGCCACTTCACGCCCGGAAAACAGCATAATCGGCGCTTTCCACAAGCAAGCATGTCGCACGCTTTCGCGATTCGCCGCCTGCGCGTTTCCGGTTGCTTGGCTGAGCTTATCGAGAAAATCCAGTCCCGGCGCGCTAAGGGCGTGATGTCCTTCCAGCCCGCCTGCGCGAGCGGGGAGGCTGCCAGCGCTCTGCGTAGATCCAACGGCACTCTGATCTCGGGTTCGTCTCCGGCCCGCGTAATCTCCACCGTTACCGTGTCCACCGCACCTGCGCCCGCAGCGTCGCGCATGCTCTTGTTAACTCTGAGCCAGTGACTCCCTTTGCCGTTTGGTTCCAGAGCCGCTCGGAAAGGAAAGCTATTGATCATTCCCTCCACCATCGTCCGGCCTCGTGATGGAAGCTGTGCGCTCGCGCCCTTGGGCAGGATTAGGGCCCACAATTCAATCTGTTTGGTCGCCTTAGGCCGCAACAACCTGGCGCTGAAGCGAATCGTCGAGTTGGTTTCCTGCAGCTTAGCCAGTTTCATTGATTCTCATACTACCAAACAAAAATCTTCTGCGACGCGAGCTCCTGATGAGCGGCGTCATCGGAAACGGAGGGTCAGCCTCCGATTACAATGTTCGTCATCGATCACGATCTATGGTATATGCCGTGAGTGGAATTGTGAAATCTGGTAACATCGCCGCACACGAAAAATGATCGGCATCTTTCGCCTCATTTTGGCCACGATAATTGTGAGTTTGCTGGGCGCTCAGGGCGCGAGCGCGCAAGAAGATGCTTGCAGACGGCGCGTAATCGCGGTCGGCGTCTCCAATACCGACAACAATATCGTCACCGGGATGACCCCTGCGAACTTCCAGGCGACGATGGACCATCGGCCGGTTGAAATCTTGTCAGTCACTCCGAACAGCACACCCGCGCGCGTCATCATCGTCCTGGATGGCAGCGGCAGCATGACCCACGAACCAAAAATATGGCAAGCCTATCTTTCCGTCGCGCAAGCTCTCGTGAATCAACTGCCGCCTTCCACGCCCATGGGGTTCATGCTCTTCACCGATCGGGTAGAACTGATGGGCCAACTGCCGACAAAACATGCGGCCATCCTCGACCAGCTCGAACAGCTTCGTTCCCGGCATAAGGGCGCGCCAACCGCGCTTTATGACACGATTCAAGCGGCCGCGCTGCAGTTCAACCCGCCAATCCCCGGTGATTCTATCTACGCGCTCTCAGACGGCGAAGTTGACGCGAGCCGGGCTACTCTCGCCACGGTGGAGAATCTTTTGATCGAGAGAGGAATCCGGTTGTTTGCGTTTTCAATCACCGGCACGGAAGCTCCCCTGTCAAGGATGCGCTGGGATAAAAAGCCATCCCGTGACTTGGTAGACTCCACGGGTGGTTACTCGGTTCTCATTCCAGCCCGTCAGGCCGAATCGCTCCCGGCTAGAATGGGCGCGACCACCGCGCCCGACACAGACTTGGTCCAACTCAGAAAACAGATCAAGCTAATTTCCAATTTTGAAAGAGTCGAATTGGAATTGCCGGAAGAGTTGCGCAAACCCACAAATTTGGAGCTAAAGCCCGCAGCGATAACTGGACCGCCTCTCAACCTGACGTTTCCGGGAAAGCTGGCCGCGTGCGTAGCAAAATAATTGGGCGCGTGGCCCGCCCTTTTGTAGCGGTAGTCCGTTCGCTCTTCTTGACGCGTCACGGGAGTGCACAAATGCCTGAAGGCGGCCAACCCGGTATAGTATCGAGTCCTGCGAACACCCACGATCTGCGGAGAGCGCCATGAGTAACTTCGGTAGCAAGTTGCATCTAGCCTGTTTTGCTCTGCTGCTGCTCACTCTCGTCAGCACTACGATGGCGCAAGAGCCGCCCGCGAACGTCGCTGGCGACTGGACAATTCATTCCAGAGGGCCGGATGGCAGGGAGCGCACCCAGTTCATGCACATCAACCAGCAAGGCGGCGTCATCACCGGACACTATCAAGGCCCGGGTCAGCACGGACAACTCGAAGGGACGATCAATCAACAGCACATCCTGTTCCGCACCAAAACTCACGCCGTCCTGACTTTTCGAGGAAGAGTGGACGGCCCCCGTACGGACCACGTCGTCCAAGGACGCACGATAAGCGGGACCTATCGAGACGAACACGGTGAGGGGCACTGGAATGCAGTACGTGCGGAGTGAAAAAGTTCGCTAGAGAATCCACCACTCCTGAATAGTCGTGCTGCTTCCAAGGGTCGGCACGCAGCAGTTGGTCTTCGTTGACTTGATTCCCAGCGCGCCCTAATATGTCCGCGGCGTGCCCAGCACCGATCCGCTTATCGGCCAAACGATCTCGCATTTCCGCATCGTCGAAAAACTCGGCGGTGGCGGGATGGGCGTGGTGTACAAGGCCGAAGATGTAAAGCTCAGCCGTTTCGTCGCCCTGAAATTCCTCCCCGACGACGTAGCCAACGACCCACAAGCCCTCAACCGTTTCGAGCGCGAAGCCAAGGCGGCTTCGGCCCTGAATCATCCCAATATTTGCACCATCTACGAAATTGCCGAAGAAGGCGGCCGCTCGTTCATCGCCATGGAATTTCTGGATGGGCTCACGCTGAAGCATCGCATTGCCGGGCGCCCGCTGGAGATAGACACAGCCGTGTCGCTGGCCATCGAAATCGCCGACGCCCTCGACGCAGCGCATGCCGAAGGCATCGTCCATCGCGACATCAAGCCCGCGAATATCTTCGTCACCAAGCGCGGCCACGCCAAGGTTCTCGATTTCGGCTTGGCCAAAGTTACCGCGAATTCCGCCAGCCAGCCCGCTCCGTCAAACACCATGACGGCCACCATGGACGAAGAGCACCTCACCAGCCCCGGCTCGACGCTGGGAACCGTCGCCTACATGTCGCCAGAGCAAGCCCGCGCGAAAGAACTAGACGCGCGCAGCGATTTGTTTTCCTTCGGCGCGGTGCTCTACGAAATGACGACGGGAACCCTGCCGTTCCGCGGAGAAAGCGCCGCCGTCATCTTCAAATCCATCCTGGACGCCACGCCCGCTCCGGCGATGCGCCTGAATCCGGATGTATCGCCCAAGCTCGAAGACATCATTAACAAGGCACTAGAGAAGGATCGCGACCTGCGCTACCAGCACGCCTCAGAGATGCGCGCGGATTTGCAGCGGCTGAAGCGCGATACGGACACCAGTCGCGTATCCGCAGCCAGCTCCAGCGCGGTAGCAGCGGCGCAAGATGCTGGATCGCAAGTCGTATCACAGCAGCCATCGCCAGGATCCGGCGCCGCGACTGCCGTGCCTTCGTCATCGAGCAGCGCGAAAATCGCTGAAGCGCCCGCAGCGAGCACAAAGCCTTGGAAAATTCTCGGTCCCGCGATTGCGGTGGTGGTGATCGGCGTGGCCGCGGGCGGCTGGCTGTATTTTTCCCGCCGCGCGCAAGCCCACATGCTCACCGAGAAAGACACCATCGTCCTCGGTGACTTCACCAACACCACGGGCGACGCCGTCTTTGACGACACGCTGAAGACGGCGCTCAACGTTTCCCTGCGGCAATCGCCTTTCCTGAACGTGCTTTCCGACAGCGAAGTTGCGAAGACTTTGCAAGAGATGACCCGCCCGGCCGGCACGAAACTCACACCCGACGTAGCCCGCGAGCTATGCGAGCGAGCAGGCAGCAAAGCCTACATTGCTGGAACGATTGGCAGCCTGGGCAGCGAATTTGTGCTGGAGCTGAAGGCAGTGAATTGCCGCAGCGGCGACACACTGGCCGAGGAGCAGGTCACGGCAACGTCCAAAGAGAAGGTGCTGGGCACGTTGGGCGAGGCGGCAACCAAATTACGCGGCGAGATGGGCGAATCGCTGGCTACAGTGCAGAAGTTGGATGTTCCGCTGCAAGAGGCCACCACGTCTTCGCTCGAAGCTCTGCAAGCGTTCAGCTTCGGCCGAAAGGCCGTTAACGACAAAGGTCCTGCCGGAGCCCTGCCTTATTATCAGCGTGCGATTCAGCTGGATCCGAATTTTGCTATGGGCTACGCGGCAGTGGGTGGCACCTACAATAGTCTCGGCGAGACAGGGCGAGCCATCCAGTACTACACCAAGGCATTCCAGTTGCGGGAGCATGCCAGCGAACGGGAAAAGCTGAGCATTGCCGCCAACTACTACTTGAATGCAACCGGAGAACTGGACAAGGCCGCCCAGACATATCAAGAGATGATTGAGAACTACCCGCGAGATTACGTAGCCTATGGCAATTTGGGCGTTGTCTATAGCTCGAGGGGGCAGTATGAAAAAGCTGTGGAAGTCACGCGGCAAAGCCAGCGCCTTGCGCCGGATCGGGTAGCTCAGTACACCAATCTCGCCAACTACACCCTTGCCTTGCAGCATTTCGATGAAACGCGGCAGACCATCCACGATGCGCAGGCACGAAAACTCGAAGATTTTGTACTGCACAATGCCCTCTACGCCCTTGCCTTTCTCGGGGCGGATTCTGCAGCGATGGCGGAAGAGCCGCAGTGGTTTGCGAACCAGCCTGATTCCGCAAACTTTGGATTGGCGCTGCAATCCGACACGGAGGCATATGCCGGTCATTTGGGCACAGCGCGGGAACTGACCAAGCGGGCAGTGGACTCCGCGATACGAGCGGACAGCAAGGAAAGTGGGGCGATATGGCAGGCGATCGCCGCTCAGCGGGAAGCCGCCTACGGCTATACCGCGGAAGCGCGGCAGTCAGCGGCAGAGGCTTTGAAGCTGGACGCCGCAAGTCAGGGCGTCGGGGTTGAAGCGGCGCTGGCGTTTGCCCTGTCAGGCGACACGGCGCGAGCCGAATCCTTGGCCCAGGACTTAGGAAAACGCTACCCCGTGGACACCCAGGTTCAGTCGCTCTGGCTGCCAGCGATTCAGGCGCAAGTGGCGCTGGACAAAAAGAATCCGGCTGCCGCCGTGAATGATTTGCAAGCTGCTACACCGCTGGAGTTGGGGCAGATTGCGTTCGTCGCCAATGTTTCCTGCATCTATCCCGCGTATGTGCGCGGAGAAGCCTACTTGGCCGCCGGACAAGGCAGCGCAGCCGCCACCGAGTTTCAAAAGATTCTCGACCACAACGGCATCGTATGGAATTGCTGGACCGGTGCGCTAGCGCGCCTCGGCGTAGCTCGCGCCAACGCCCTGGAAGCAAAAACCTCGCAAGGCGCCGACGCCGATGCCGCCCGCGTCCGCGCCCTAGCCGCCTACAAAGATTTCCTAACCCTCTGGAAAGACGCCGACCCCAACATTCCCCTACTAATCTCCTCCAAATCCGAATACGCCAGGCTGCAATAATCAACCCGTCCACGCGGCCAGACCCCGCCGCTCGAAAAATAATGTCAACCGTTTCACGGCTCTTTGTTTTTCAAGCAGGGCATTTCGTTGCTAGCCGCACGAACCTCACTGCAGCGCAAATGCGAATACGTCGCTCCCCGCCGCAATCGCAAAATACTGTTTGGCATCCACCGCATAACTCATGGGCGAAGCATGGACCAATTGTCCCAGGTGAAAATGCCACAGCGGCTTACCGCTGCGCCCATCCGCGACCACGAAATTCTCCGCGTCGTCTCCAAACGCCACCAAGCCCGTGGCCGTGGACATGACGCCACCCCAACCCTTGTTCCTTCCGAACTGAGGAGACCGCCAAGCGAAATCCAGCGTATTAAGATCAAACGCATTGATGTAGCCCTTGCCGGTTTCCCCAAGAGTCTGAATGCCCGATGCAAAGTAGCTGCGCCCCTCGGCGAAAGGCCGTAAGTCGGACTTCAGAACCGCACAGGCTTCGAAAGAGCGGAAGTAAAACATGTGCCGGACCGGGTCGTAACTCGGCGAATACCAGTTCGTCGCGCCGCCGTTGGCTGGACAGACGCGCACCCCCTTCTCATCAGGCACGAGCCCGGCGGAAATAGGCCGCCCATTCTCGTCCAGGCCCTTGGCCCAATTCAGACTCTCGAAAAAAGATTTGCCGAAGAGGAATTTCCCATTGGTGCGATCCAGAATGTAAAGGAAGCCGTTGCGGTTCGCGGTAACGATCAATTTACGCGGCCGCCCTTTGAGCGTTGCATCCACCAGGACAGGCGTCTGCACCGCATCGTAGTCGTACAAATTATGCGGGGTGAACTGGAAATACCATCGAAGCGCGCCGGTGTCCGGATCCAAGGCCAGCAAACAGCTGGTGTACAGATCGTCGCCGGGACGGATGCTGCCATCGTAGTCCGGAGCCGGATTACCCGTTCCCCAATAGAGAATGTTTAGCTCCGGGTCGTACGTGCCGGGCATCCATGTGGCCCCTCCGCCATGCAGGTAAGTGTCTGCGGGCCAGCTTTCATTGCCTTTCTCGCCGGGACCAGGGATGGTCCAGAAGCGCCATTTTTCTTCGCCCGTTCCCGCATCGAAGGCCGCCAGAAATCCACGCGTGCCGTCATCGCCGCCGGAATTGCCTACGACAACCTTGTCTTTCACGATCAACGGAGCGCTGGTTGCGCCATAATTCTTGTTCCCGGTGGCATAGGCTACATCCCAGAGCAAATGTCCCGACCGCGCATCGAGACAGAGTAAGTGCGCATTGTCCGTTTCCATATAAAGGCGCAGGCCCAATATGGCCACGCCGCGATTGTGATGCTGGCCAGGGTCGTCGATGAGCCGCGGTGACACGGCTCGGATGTGATGCCACAGCACATCCCCGGTCTTCGCGTCCAGAGCGTACGCATCATTTGCGCTGGTAACGAACATAATCCCGGCCACCACAACGGGCGTGACTTCGAGTGGGCTAACCACATGCGGGTGAAACACCCACTGAGCCGCCAGTCGCCCCACGTTCCCTGGCGTGATTTGCGTCAAGCCACTGTAGCGCGCGCCGCTGTAGTCGCCATTGTAGGAAGGCCAGTTGTCGGCAACCGGCTTCTGGAGCAAGTCCTTCTGCTGAACGTTGATAACGCCGTTCGCATCTGCGGAAGAGGTTGCGTGCGCGGCCGCGGAATGGCCACGCGCCTTCTCCACCTGTCCGAACGCAATCAGCGCGCGCATCCCCAGTAAGAGGCACGCAGCGGTCAGGGCGCAGAGCGCCCAACTAGCGGGACGCATTTTGTTCGCTGGCCATTTTGGCGTCGTGCAGCCTCCGCAGTGCCCGGCAAATCATCGGCTCCCTGCCTTCTCCGCACGCGGATTTCGGCTGGAGACAATCAGAAAACTCACAATGTCATTGAGTTCTTCCGGCGAAAGCCGTGTCGCGTAGTTGCGCGGCATGAGGGAGTGTTCGCTGTAATGCACATCCGTCACAGCGCTTCTGGCCAATAAATGATAACGGCCGTCTTCGCTCTGTAGTTCGAGGTTGAAGTTGTCTTCGTTGCGCAGTATGGCCGTAAGCTTCTGCCCGGTACGAGTCGTCACCGTCACCACTTGCGAGGAAGGCGCCAGGGGACTATCGGGCGTGGTGATCGCCTTCAGGATCTCATCCGCCGCGCGGTTCCGGCCGTAGTTCGTCAGGTTGATCGCGATGAATCCACCCTTGCTTTGCATCAAGTGGCACCGCGAGCATTGCGCCTTCCCAAAATAAAGCGCGCGGCCGGATTCCGCATCTCCCGTCACAGCCGCCTCCGTCGAAGCAGACTTCGCGGGGCCATTATTTTCGAGCACTCTCAGGAATTGCACCACGGCTTTGATGTTGGCGTCGCCGATCTGCGCGAACGATGGCATCCCGCCTTTGGTTCCATCGCGCACAATGCGAAAAAGTGCGGAGTCGGAGCGGTTGAGCTGGTTGGCCGCCGAAACCAGCGAGGGAGCCTTGTCTCCGCCCCTGGCATCGACGCCATGGCAGCCCGCGCAGTACTCGATGTATCGCTGCACGCCTGGGTCCGCTTTGATTTCCTGGGCGTGCCCATCGCCGAGCATCAACCCGAAAACGAGCAGTGTCCCGAAGAGGAACGATAGCGCACTTCGCCGAGCCATTCGTCTCCACATACTCCGCAAGACGCAGTACCAATCAACGGAAGTTACTACAGGTCGCGGGAATCCAGCCATAGGCAATTTAGAGTGAGTGACGGACCGAAGCCTTACACGCGCGGAGATATTCACATATTTTTAAGTCAGAATCTGTAACCTTAGCGTTAATTACCGCGTCTTACGAAGTGGATGAGGTGTTTTGGAAGCCCGAGGGAGCACACGTATGAGAGGCTCTACCCTGCTCGGCCTTTCCCTTTGTATTGTCTTTGCAGCCGTCCCAGCAATCTCACAGGAACTTCCAGTTGGCAGTGTGCGCGCCCATATCGAAGGCATTGCCATACCTCCGATCGCCGGCGTCCCATTCACGGCCAAAGTAGTCGTCACCTGGAATAAGCCGCTGTTGGGCGGCGGCACGGTTTCAAAGCAATACTACACGTTGGTGGCACGCGACTCGCAGGGACGCGTCCGCCGCGAAACGCGCCAATTCGTGTCCGCGGATTCCACCGCGGAACCTCCGCTGCGCAGCTTTACGATCTCGGATCCCGTCGCCGGCACGCGCACCACTTGTACGAAGGCGTGGAGGACTTGCTCCACCAGCACGTTCGACGCAAATCTGGTTTTGTCACAAGATGACGCGGACGGCGGCAATGGAAGCGGCCAGAGCCTGGGCCAGCGAACGATCGAAGGTTTGCCGGTGACCGGGACGCGCGTGACGGCGTCCAATGTTTCCGGCGCGGGCGCCGGCAGCCGGATTGCCATCAGTAACACGGACGCCTGGTATTCTCCCGACCTGCACATTGATCTCTCGGTGACCCGCAGTGATCCGCAATCAGGGGTAGTGACGCTCAACGTCACCGATCTTGTCCAGGGAGAGCCCGATCCCTCCTGGTTCGCCGTCCCCTCGGGCTACACGGTACGAGGCGGCAAGACGCAATAGCGAGAAGCGGCCAAACCGAAGTTGAAGTACGAGCCGCACGAAATTGCCGGCTGCGAGTTGGTCCGGCCAGTAGTCAGTGCAGCGATGCTGCGGAGTACTGCGATGCGTCAATTAGCCTATCTGGTTATGTCCACGGTCTTGACGGCGCTCTTCCTGAGCGGTTGCGGATCGAACGCTCAGGTCACCGTGGGCCCACCGGGCAGCGGCGCGGGCGGTTCCGGCACTTCCGGTGGCACCTCCGGCGGCACTTCAGGCGGAACGTCCGGCGGCACGTCGGGAGGTACCTCGGGTGGCACTTCCGGCGGAACCTCTGGCGGTACTTCGGGCGGCTCTGGCGGTTCCGGCGGCTCGGGAGGATCTGGAAGTGTCACACCCGCCGGTCCGCGCCCCATTCCCGAGGATTCGGACTTGTCCGATTCTGAAAGTTCTAATCAGGGCGCGCTTCCCGCCGGGCCGTACCAGGGCGTAGTGAATGGAGGCCAATCCCGCGCCGTCGCCGGGGCCAAGGTGTATGTGCTGCAAGTTAATTCGAGTGCCTATGGCAACTCGTCCGTATCGCTGCTCGGTTCTGACGACCCAGCCGATTCGATCGGCCACTACGTAACCAGCGGAGACTACGGTGGATTCTCAATCGCCGGACACTACACCTGCACGGCAGGGCACCAGGTTTATGTCTACGCCCGCGGCGGCAACAGCGGCGACGATGGCGAGAACTCCGCGATTGGCCTGCTGGCTTTGCTCGGCCCATGTCCCGCATCTGGAAATTTCAACACCGCCGCGCCATTTATTTTCGTAAACGAAGTCTCCACGGTTGCCGCCGCGTACGCGCTGGCGCAAACGGCCACGGACGCGACCCACGTAGTCAGTCCCAATGCTGAAGCGCTCGAGCTCGCCGCCGCCGCCGCTTTTACCAACATCGCTACAGGCGTGGCGTATTCCGCCCTGCCATCGCGTCCCGAAACCCAGGTCCCGCGAACAAAAATTCATACCCTCGCGAACATCCTGTCCGCCTGCATCAACTCCGATGCACCCACCTCGGTCAGTTGCACCACGCTGTTCGCCAACGCGCGGAGCAACGGCACGTCCGGAACGACTCCAGACGACACCGCGACGGCCGCGATCAACATCGCGCGCCATCCGCACGCCAACATCGCCGCTCTTTTCGGCCTGCAACCAAAGCTCGCAGCTCCATTCCTGCCGACGCTAGCCTCTGCGCCCCAGGATTTCGAGCTTTCCGTCGCCACGAATGACTCAAACAAAGTCGTCGCCTCGCTGACAACCCATCCTTAGCAATGCTCGCGTCTTCGCAGCCCCTGCGCCGGCCCTAGTTACAAGCGATAGAAGTTTTCCGAGAAAACGTGCACCCCCACCGTGGGAGCCCCCGCATTCATGCGGGGGAGTGCGGGCTTCAGCCCACGCGAAAAATCTCGCAACAAAGAACGAAAAGCCTGCGGCTGAAGCCGCTCGTCGCCCGCTGGAAAGATCCGCCTCGCAACTAGTGGCTGGCCGCCGCCGCTTTCGCCGCGGGCAAAGTGAGCCACGTTGCGAAACTCGTCTCACTCAGCCGTGCGTCATCGCCTGGAACGAGCGTTCGCTCTTTCACCTCGATCCCGTAGTAACGCGCCTTCGGGTCAGCGACCACCTCGCGCGGATCCTTCCACACGGCCAGACCTCGCCGCACAAGTTCATCCAGCCGAAACTTTTCCGGCCCGCCCACTTCAACTATGCCGTTCACCGGCGCGCCCATTGCAACCCGGCCCACCGCGCTTGCCACATCACCCGCCGCCATCGGCTGAATCAGCACAGACGGCAACCGAACCGTATTGCCCTGAGTGGAAAAATCGGCGATGCCTTTCACGAACTCGAAAAATTGCGTCGCGCGCACAATGGAATAAGGAATGGAGGAACTCTTGATCAAATTCTCCTGCGCGATTTTCGCGCGGAAGTAGCCGCGTTCCAGCATGCGCTCACAGCCAATGACAGACAGCGCCACGTGATGCCGTACCCCAGCCGCTGCTTCCGCGCCGAGCAGGTTGCGCGTTGACGTCTCAAAGAACTTCATCACCTCCGAGTCTTCCCACGAGGGAGCGTTCGACACATCCACCACCACTGCTGCGCCATTCAGCGCCTGGGCCAGCCCCTCGCCCGTGATTGTATTCACGCCGGATTTGGGCGACGCGGCAACCGCTTCGTGCCCGCGCTCGCGCAACTTCGGAACCAGCCTCGACCCGATCAATCCACTGCCGCCGATCACTACGATTTTCATGATTTTCACCTCTGTTCTCACAGTGAATTTTGCTTGCTCGATGTATCTCTCGCCTCTTCGAGAGGCTCGAGATCCACCGCGGGCTGGAGCTCTCCACGACTACAAGCGCGAGAAAGTTGTGTCAAGGTCTAAAAGGAAATGGTACCGAGGGCCATCGAGAAGATGTTGACTGGGCCAAGACTCGGATTTAATCTGAGCATTCTGTGTCTCGTACGGAGTGAGCCCGGCCCCCTCCCGCAGAACGCTGAAGCCTCCGCCAGATGGCGCGGTGGGCCAGTGCGTCTCTGCTTTTATCGGCGGTCACCATGACTCTGCAGCAAACGCCGATTTCCCACCCGTTCACCCCTGCCGAGGTGCTTCTCGCCACGTTGGCTGAGTTGGATCGTGAGCGAAATGCCGTCGCGGAAATTCAACGTTTACTCCTGCCCACAGTGCTCCCGGAAATTCCCGGTTTTGAAATGTGCCCCTACTACCGGCCCAGCGCACGGGCGAGCGGCGATTATTACGACGTGGTGCCGCTGGTCAACCACCAGTGGGGATTTGTCATGGCCGACGTGGCCGGGCATGGAACTCCGGCGGCGGTCGTCATGACCGTGATGCGCACCCTGATCCACGCTGAGTTGCCGGTCAATCGAGAGAAATCCGCGGGTGAGTTTCTCGAACGCATCAATGGCGTTATGTGTGAGACCTACCTGCGTAACGGCCGATTCGTGACGGTCTGGGCCGCGGTGCTGGATCCGGTATCTCGGCGGCTGACTTACGCTTCCGCCGGCCACAATCCGCCGCGTCTCTTGCGCGGCGATAGCGTGTTGGTACTCGATTCGGTGGGCGGACTTCCGGTGGGAATTAACCCGGCGGCAACGTACGAGGATGAGGGCATCACCCTCGAGCCCGAGGATCTGTTGGTGATCTACACCGACGGAATCACCGAAGCGATGCGGCCGGGCATCGAAGGCCTGGAGCTGTTCGGCGCCGAGGGACTCGATCAGGTGTTAAGCGAGTGCGGCTCGGACTGCGCCTGCGAGTGCGCGGAGCGTGTGACAAAGGCGATAGCGGCGTTCACAAACAATGCGCCTCCCACCGACGATCAAACAATGCTGATTCTCCGGGCAAGGTCCGGGATCCGCGGGTCGGAAAACGCCGGCGAGCCTGCGCAACTGTAGCCCATCCGATCCGTGATCAGTCCGAGCGCATTCTAGACCACGAGCGAGTGGCGGCACACCGCATCCGGGGCTGCGGCGGCAGCGCTGTAAGTATTGCCACGCACCCTTTGCAAACTGCGCGAAGGATTGCGGCACCCCAAAACCTAACGGCGGTTGCTTGCCCTCGCTGGAAGGGTCGGCCACCGCCTCTTCGCCGTTCGTAGGGGTATGGCATGCCTATCCGCCGCAGGAGCGCCGCGCCCGGTTTGCATCTGTACCGCCCGCTGTGTCGCGCAGTTCGGGACGCAGCGGGCAGCCGTTGCCTTTGCTTTGTACCCTCACCACGGGAGCGCCAGCCTCCCGATCGCCGCAGCGCGCCCAATGCCTCGGCGCAGGCTCCCGCACGCCGTCGAAGTTTTATCCGTAGGGGCGCTGCTTGCTGCGCGGCATCGCGGCAGGACCGCGGCCCCCCCGTTACGCACCGAGCTGCGCGAGGGCGAAGCGAAGTGGGGCGCTTGAGATCTTGATGATTCCCGCGTACGGCGTGTACATTTCCACGATCAAGAAAATCGCTCCGGAAACCGATAGCGCAGCGATGAAAAAACTGGCGACAACCGTCTCGTTGCGAGGAGCGAATAGCCCGAAGCTGATGAATAGAGCCGTCAGCCAGAAAACCATGGCGATCAGCAACGGCACGGATACCGAGGTGGTTTCCTGCTCGTACATCAACCAGCGCATTTCCGCCAGACTCGTCCCAATCTGTAATGCTTGGACCTGGAGCGCGCGTTGTCTATCGTCCTTGGGCGAGAGTCCCTGTATCTTTTCGTACACAATGTCGCCACCAGCCGAACGCGGATCCAACTGGGTGCCGCCATTCGACTGTTTAGACCACCCCTGATCGAGAATGCGAGTTGTGGAATTGCGGACCATGTCCCGGGCTTCCTTCGTTTCCGGCCCGTAATGTGCCAGTACGCGGTCCAGCAGGACAATTTTGGCGGACATCTGTGTGAGCTCGTTGCTTTGCGCGTCGTACGCACTTTTTGCAGAGGCGACCAGCAGACCGAGAACCAGAGCCACCATCGTCGCAACCAACCCCATTCCCACCTTTACAGCTTCTTTCGAATCGTTAGCCAGGTGGCTCGACGGCAGAGCAACTCTAAGGGTGGTGCCCAACAACGCACCGCCGAACAGGCACGCGAACACGATTGCGCCCACTGTGATGGAATTCATAGTCGTCCTCCAAGTTTAGTTGGGTTGTCTTTGATCAGAAACCGCGGCGCAACTGCGGGCCGCAACGACTGCGTAGAGCAGTACGGTTCCTGCGGCCCGGCAGCTGCCTCGGAACTAATGAAGTTTTGCGTACTCGCTTTTCGCGGCTATTAGCATGGGAATAGCGGGATCGGCGTCTTTCCATAGCGCGAGGAAGCCCTGAGATGCGGCACGCGCTTTCGCAGTATCGTGTTGCAGGGCGCAAGCGCGGGCGAGGCCGAGACGGGCCAGCGCACCGGTAGGGCAGTTCTGCACCAGGCTGCGGTGGCCCAGGAATTTCTGAGACTCCGCAGCTGCGGGCGCTGGCCAGATAGGCTTGCTCGCGGATGAAAGCAGGATAGCAGCCTGTTGCACGCAATCCCAACATTCAGCGCCCGGAAATTCTCCTATCGCGCACCTGCGAGCGCCTTCAGCTCGGCATATGCTTGACGATATTCGAGTTCGGCCCGAAACATATCGGCTTCCATCTTCGCGCGTGCCGATTGCACTTCAGGATCATCTGATTTGTAGCTCGCGTCAACGTCAACCACTTGAGCCGCGGATGCCATACGGCGCGTCAGAATATGAAATCAGACAAAACAATTACACCGCCGGCGAACAAAATTCCAGCGATGATCGCGAACAGAAACCAATCGAACCGCAAACGTCGGCGTGGAACTTCCAACAGGTATTCGGAGAGATCCGGTTGAAAAATGGACTGCGATGAACGCTGCACAGCGCGAAGCATGTGAACATAATATCAGTCGCGGAAATTACAGGCGGGGCATATACCGTAAAGGTACATAGCGCAACCGAATCCTTTCTCTCGCCGCGCCCCCCCGACCTTCCGACAGCGGCTTCCTCCTCCGACTCATTTTGTGCGCCATCAGTACCGGCAGCCTCACATCGCCCTCCACAATTTCTGAAACGATTCGATCGTCGCCCGCAAGAAACCGGATCGTGCTTATTCACCTTAACCTACAGGAATCACCGTATTGTCGGATGCACTACTATGTGTGCGAATCTTAGTCACCCGGAACCGTCACCGTTGTTTAACCTGTCATTCCTCATGGAGGCATTACCGATGATGATCGCGGATAGGTTGAAGGCGCTGCGGGAACAGAAAAATATGTCCCAGGGCGACATCGAGAACCGCACGGGTTTGTTGCGCTGTTACATTTCGCGAGTGGAAAACGGACACACAGTTCCATCCATCGAGACGCTGGAAAAAATGGCTCGGGCTCTGGAAGTTCCGATGTACTCGCTTTTTTATGACGGCGAGAAGCCCCCCAAGCTAAATGCGACGCGCCCCACGCGCGCGAGCCTTTCACTTCACCCTCCTCACCCACACCTATTCCCATAGGTAGCGTAAATTTTTGTGTGTAGATTTGGCTTGGAAGCAAAAAAGAAGGGTGTACATCTTCTTGGAGCGCCAACTCACAAGGAGGAGGTACACCCGATGCGAGAACTGGAAGTTCTCAGCAATGGCCATCTTAAGCTGGACTTTGCGGAGTGGAAAGAGTTCTTTGACCAGGAACTGGGGGAATGGGTGCGCAGCCAGGTGAAGCGCATGATCGAGCAGACCCTGGAAGCCGAACGCGATTATCACTTGCAGCTGGGCTATTACGAACACAGCCCAGAATTTCGCATGGATTACCGCAACGGCTATCGGCTGCGGGATTTAGCCACGCAGTTGGGTTTGTTGCGGCGTTTGCGAGTTCCGCGCACGCGGCGCCGCTACCGCAGCCAGTTTTTGCCGCGTTATAAGCGGGCGCAACCGGCGGTGCACGAACTGGTGCGACAGGCTTTTCTGCGGGGGATTTCCACTCGCCAGGTGGGCGCGGTGCTGGAGCCGGTGTTGGGCGAAGCGTATTCGGCGCAGACGGTTTCCAACCTGACGCGCGAACTGAGCCGAGCGGCCGAGCAGTTTCACCGGCGCCCGCTGCGCGCCGATTATCTGTATTTGTTTCTGGACGGCGTGGTTTTGAAAGTGCGCGACGCGGGCCGTAAAGTGCGCCGCCGGGTGGTGTTGGTGGCTTATGGAATCACCGCGCAAGGACGGCGCGAAGTCATCGCTTATCAGTTTGCCCACAACGGAGAGAGTGAAGCGTGCTGGACGGAATTTCTGCAGGATTTATATCAGCGCGGACTGCAAGGCCAGCACTTGCGGCTGATCGTCAGCGATGGCGGCAAGGGGCTGGCGGCCGCGCTGCCGCTGGTGTTTCCGCGCGTGGCGGTGCAGCTGTGCTGGGCGCACAAGTTGCGCAACATCGCCGACAAGGTGCGGCGCAGCGAAGGCAGTTGCGTGGCGCAAGCCGCCGGAATGTACCGGGCCCAGAATCGCGCGCAGGCGCAGCGGGCCTTCCGGCAGTGGAAACGCAACTGGGAGCAGCGCCGCCCCCAAGCCGTGGCTTGCGTGGAACGCGATCTGGAGCGCTTGCTGAGTTTTTACGATGTGCCGGAGCACCACTGGAAGAAAGTGCGCACCACCAACGTGATCGAGCGGTCTTTTCGGGAAGTACGCCGGCGCACCCGGCCGATGTCCAGCTTCGCCAATCCCGGCAGCTGCGACCGCATCGTCTTTGGCGTCATCAGTCACCTAAACCGCTCCTGGGAGAAAAAACCCTTCAAAGAATTTACACACAATCCTTGACGCTACCATTCCCATAATGGAACTGGTAATCACACAGTAACTGTGATAAAATACAGTCGGGCCATCATTCCAGCCCACTAAGGACGCCACATGCACCCCGCCGCAACGGCGACAGGCAGACCACTCCCACCCCCAGGGAAAACTCTACCCAAAAACCGCCCCGCGCCCCCCAGTTGTCGCGCCGCTCGACAACTGGCCGCCCCAAAACCTCATGTAACATCCCAACTACAATGTTACATCCCCGCTCCCGCCTTCACTTGTCACTCATCACCAATCACCAGCCACGCACGTCCTAATCGTCTCACTCCGCCATTAGAAAGCGGTCTATCTGAGAGAAAACAAACACTCGGCACAAGTTCTAATCGTCATTTTTTACACGTTTTCGCAAGCCATAATCACCGGACCGCAGCCACCAATCTCCCGCCGGAAGCACCCAGCAACAACGTTTCTAATCGACAATGGCAGATATTAGAAATCAACGTAAACCTCTGAAAACAAACGACAGCACCCTACTCTAATCGGCACAAAAACGCGTTGTTAAAATGCCAAAAATCTCCCATCACAACCCCGCGACACCGCGCGTTTGACCGTGGTTTTACTGCGCCAATCGGGAGATTGGCCTGCCCAGGAGTCGCGGCGCGAAAGTACAGGTGATGTATCGGCGTCATGAAATTTAGAAGTTTTGCGGCGCGCTGAAGCGGACATCTATCATTGATAGAGGTTTCGCGGGATGGAGATGATGGCGCGCGGGTTGCCAAAAACTCAACGGATGCGGCTGGGATTGGTGATGCTGGTTGCCCTTGCGGGCCTGTGCATCATCTTCGCGCCGCGCGCTTCGGCGGCAGAGGCGTGGCAGCAACACGCGTCGGCGGCGGATTCCGCCGTGGATCCTGTCACTGCTGCTGCCGAGAACGGAGACGCCGAGGCGCAGCTGCAGCTCGGCAAGCGCTACTACGAGGGGACGAGCAGGGAACACCCGCCCGATTATGACGAAGCTCTGAAGTGGTTCCATCTCGCCGCGGATCAGGGAGACGCCGAGGCGCAGGCGCGCGTGGGGATGATGTATCACTTCGGCAGAGGCGTGCCGCGCGATGATGCGGAGGCGGTGCGCTGGTATCTGCTGGCAGCGAATGGCGGCTATGGGTGGGCGCAGCTACAGCTCTTTAATATGTACGACCAGGGGATGGGTGTTCCGCGAGACCACCAAGAGGCGCGGAAGTGGCTCGATCTCTACAACGCTCATCATCCTGACAAGAGTGTCACCGGCGCCCGGATGCTGCTCGGCGTCGCGCTGCTCGCGTTGCTTGCTTTTGCGTTTGGATTAGCGGCCTTGCAGAGAGGCAGGCTTACGGGTTGGCAGCATCTCGCTGTCGCGGTTTGCGTGCATGTGGCCGGCATCGCGCTGGTTCTGAATACTCTGACGACTTATGGGTTCTGGATCGTGTTTCCGCACTGCTCGCATAATTTTCTGGCGACGGCGTGCACTCAGATCGCCGATCCCAACACGCGGAAGTTCGTCAATGAGATCGGTGACTGGGCCGTGGTCAATTTAATCTTCCGGTTCATGGCCGGCATCGGTTTGCTTCTGGACGCATTCGCCGCGTGGTACTTGGTGTACGTCTGCCAGTTGATTTTCAGGCGGCCGCGCGTCCGGCGACAGCCAGGGTTGTCGCGCACCGTTCCTTCTGTTCCTGCCCGCAATTCCTGATTCGGGATTCCAAGCCCACTTCGTCGCGGAAGCCCTTGTCGCCGGCTTGTTGCAGCGCAGTGAACTCATTCATGAACGTGCTGTTCGTCCCTTTGGCGGATCGGCATCACCAGGTATAGTTCGGTGTGATTGGGCAAGTGTGCGACGTAGGGCATTCCATTCGAGGGATCGTGATTGAGCGCCTGAAGTTCGTCTTGGTTTGGACTTACGATCATCAGGTGCGGGCCGACATGGAACTCCTGGCCTCCTTTTGGCGATTTCGCCCACGCGCCAGCGTACATGTACGAAATGCCGACACGATCGATGACCGGCACGCGGCCAGCCAAGCTGTCTTGAATCCAATGCAGGAATACGGTGTCGAAGCACCCTGGCTCGTCGTGGGGATAACCGGGAATACCCGGGAGGCAGGCCCATTCGTTCGAACCTTTACGAAGGACCCGGTATTCGCCGCCGGGGCGGGGGCCAATCCATCACTGTCGCGTCTTTGGTGATGAAGGCAGGACCAGCGCGCAGCGCGTCTGCGATTTTCTCCGCGTCAGTCACTGGAAAGCGCTCTGACGACTGCGCGAAGGCGGCAGCCGCAGTCAAGAGCACAGCCGTGAGTAGCTTCATCCAGCCGTTCGTACGGATCATGTGTTTCCCCTTTCCGAAGTCTGTGTTCTGATTCGCGCTTATTTTCCCTGGAAGACCGGCTTGCGGTGTTCCGTTTCGGCCTTCACGCCTTCCAGAAAGTCCTGCGTGTGGAATAGGGCGCCGAATTGCGCGTCGAGTTTTGACAATGCATCTTCCTCGGTCTGATCAATCGCGAGGTGAGCAGAGGCCAATGTGGTCTTGATGCCGAGCGGAGCGCAATCGGCGATCTTGTTCGCGATTTGAATGCCAGCTTCCAGCGCTGCGTTGGCATCCGCAGCTACCTGCTGCACTTCTCCCATGCGGTATGCTTCCGCGGCGCTCCAGTGATCTCCGGTGAGCATGTAGCGCATGGCGTTGCCCCAGCCTACTTCGAGCGGGAATCGGATGGTCGAACCTCCTCCGGGAAATCGTCCATGTGTATTTTCATCCTGGCCGAAGCGGGTGTCAGCTGAAGCGATACGGATATCGGCTACAAGATGGAACTCGTGCGCCATATTCCAGGTGTCGCCATGCGTAACCACGACCAGAGGCTTGCTGAGGAACGGAGGACGCTTGGCGAGCGGGTCGATTGTGCCGGTGCTCGCGATCCAGGGTTTGCCCGTTCCGGCTAGCGACTTGAATTTTTCCACGTCAATCCCTCTTGAGAAATTCTCTCCGTGGCCATATAGAATCGCGGCGCGCAGCGAGGGATCGTGGTCATATTGATAGTATGCTTCGGCCAGTTTTTCGAAAGTCTCAGGATCAATGCGGTTCTGGATGTAAGGACGATTGATGCCGAAGAGGATGATCTGCCCGCGGCGTTCGATGGTGAGCTTTGCTCCGGGGTTGAACGGTACGTCCTGAAGCGTTGTCGATGAGGTCTCAGTCTGTTGTAGCGTCGTCGAATCCTGAACGCCGGCGAGGTTGGGCAAAGCTCCTACGGTGGAAGCGCCGCCAAGCGCCGCCGCAATTTTCAGCAGGCTGCGGCGCCCTGAATCGTTCATATAGGTCATGTTATTTCCATCTCCATTCGTTTCAGTGAAAGTTGACGGGGTTTCGCGTGAAGTAGGCGTCCAACAAGCGCCTGGCGGTTCGTCGTTTTTTCTTGCGTCGCTTTCTGAGTTGGTTCGGGACTTGGCTGTGACGTTCAGGAATTAGGCGACAGAAACGTTGGCGTAGCGCCCATATCGGTTCTAATTGTTGGGCTCACCACGAGGTTTTCGTCTGGCCAGAGCATGGGGAAAATCCTTCTGCGAGCCAGGTGTCTACGAGGGCTGGGAGCCTACGTGAGAATTTTCCTCTGCGACTATGCGCTTGTAAAGAGTTTTTCTTTTTGCTTCGGTTTTTACAGCTCCCCTCATTCAGCTTGCTCTAGTGAACTCGCTCGAACGCGTGGAACTTACTCTCCGTTCTTGTAGCCCGGTTTGCCAGAGAGGCGCGCGCAGCAATTTGGTAAGCCTGCTCCGGACTTTCGACGTCAATGATCCAGTATCCGGCGAGAAATTCCTTGGATTCCGGAAATACTCCATCGGTGATCGGGGTGTTGTCCTTGCCTGCGCGCACCAGCTTGGCCTGGTCCGGCCAGCCCAGCCCTTCCGTCGCCACAAATACTCCTTCATCCTTGAGCTGCTTGCTGAAAGCGCGCATGAATGCGACGTTGGCCTCGATATCCTGCTTCGACCATTTGGCGTATTCGGCAAAATTCGCTTTCGTGCCGTTCATCATTAAAATGTACTTCATTTTTTCCTCCGCTCGATTCTGGCGCCCATCGCGCGCGCTCGCATTATTTAGTCGTACCAGTTCCTCACATCGAAGATTCCGCCGAGTGCAATGCTATGGGTTAACGGGAGGTGGCCCGCTCATTAGAGGACGCACTTCGATCGGCATGTTCAGTGGCGCGCCGCCCGGTCCCGGCGCCGCAGATCCGCGCGCGGCGATGGCGTAGGCTCGTTCCGGCGTCGCAACATCCACGAGCCAGTAGCCGGCGAGAAATTCCTTGCTCTCGGGAAAGACGCCGTCGGTAATCGGCATCCCATCTTTGCCGGCTCGCACCAGCTTGGCCTGATCCGGAAAGGTGAGGCCTTCGGCAGACACTAACTCGCCGGATGCGCCCAAATCCTTAGCCATGGCAATCATGTACGTAATATGGGCCTGCACGTCCTTCTTTTCCCAGCCCGGGAAACCCTCGGAACCGGCCTTCATCGTGTTCATCATTAATATGTATTTCATATCAATTCCTCCTTTGGCGTTTGCGCTGCTTTCGCGCTTTCATCGGATCTTCGGAGCACTTGAGGCGTTCTCGAAATTCGCTTAGCACGATTTTTCGGGACGCTCCATGATCTGGCGCACTTCGATGGGCATGTTCGTCGGGACTCCGCCAGCCTCCGCGGCTGAAATGCGGCCGGCGATGGCGTAGGCTCGCTCGGGATTCTTGACGTCCACGATCCAGTAGCCGAGCAAAAACTCCTTCGATTCGGGGAAGATGCCGTCAGTGATCGGCATGCCGTCTTTCATTCCGCGGATGGTCCTGGCCTGATCGGGGCCGGCCAGTCCGTTGGTCGCCACAAACTCGCCCGACTCGGTCAGCTCCTTGCGGATGCTGTGCAGAATTGCCATGTGGGCATCCACGTCGGCTTTCGCCCACGTGCGATAGTGGTCTACCCCTGCCTTCGTCCCGGTCATTAACAGGATGTATTTCATGTCTTTTAACTCCTTTTATTGGCGCGTTTCGTTTGATACCGCGCTTTCACAGAGTAGTCGGAGCAGGCTGCCAATCCTCTACATCCCCCGAGATGGAATTTTTGCCGAAAATATACCCTCGCGGTGTCGATTTCGCCGCCCTCCGAGCGACTTACTTATAGAGGTGCGAAGATGACGACCGATACGCAAGTCTTGGATGTCAGTTGGGACTGGATGACCGCGTGCGACGTGCAAGAGCGCTTCATGCACCAGGCCGCACCTGCCATCGCCACGCTCAGTTACAGCGCGCGTTGCCGCCAGATGCGGGCGCTGGGCGGAGACTTCTACGATTTCATGCCGTTGTCGCATGATCGCCTGGCCCTCGCGATTGGAGACGCGTCCGGCAAAGGCCTGGCCGCCGCGCTGATGATTTCGAATGTGCAGTCCTCGCTGCGCACCGCGGCCACCTTCGTCGGAGACGATGGGCCTGCTGTGCTGGCGGCGGTGAATCGCCAGGTGCACGCGGCATCGCTCGCAGACCGGTACGCCACGCTATTCTATGGCGTCTTTGACGGAACCACGCGCACGCTCGAGTATGTTAATGCCGGCCACAATCCGCCGATCGTCATTCGACGTGACGGCTCCATCTTCCCGTTGGCAGCCGCAGGCGTGCCCCTAGGGATATTCCCCGATTCCAGCTACACGCCAGAAACAATTCAGCTGGAACCAGGCGACGTAATCCTCGCCTACACTGATGGTGTAGTGGAAGCGCGAAATCCAGCCGGCGAAGAGTGGGGAATCGAGGGACTTGGCAAGAGCGTGAGCGAGAGCGGGCGCCACAGGGCGGCGCTGAGCGCGGAAGACATCGTCAACAAAGTATTCACATCGGCAGATGATTTTTCGCAAGGACAACAAACAGACGACGACACAGTAGCGGTCGTGAGTGTGCACTAACCCCGCGATTTTTCGCCCCTAAACGGGACCGTCCGCATACCATGTTTCTCAGCGTCCCGTTCTTCGCTCTCGTGCCAGCGCCGTCAGGCCGCCCCAGCAGCGGCGAGCTTTCAGTGATGCGCTGACAGTAGCTTTTGCTTTTGAAATTTCTCCGTATTGAGCGGGAATAGCCCGTTGTGGCATCCTCTCCCGACAGTGACAAGGCCGCGATATGCTTGAGGATTGGGTATTCATGATCGCTGTTCTAGACATTTGCTTGGTGGGCCTTTTCTGGGGCTGTATGTTGCTGTCTGCACCTAATAGATGTCCTCCCAATTACCGGTGGGGACAGCCCAGTATCGAGCTCGTTCGCAAACCTCCCCTAGAGCTCGGAAAACGCTTCATGGGATTGTGCTTGTCTCTAATAATCGCGTGGATTTTTGCACGACCCGTCGTCGGCTGGATGTTGCATCCCATGCACCGCGGGCTAGTCTACGGCAAATCGCCTTCGGGTATGGCGCGTTGGGATGAGCTTGGGCTCGGCCTCTTTACCTTGGCTGGCGCGTACTATTTGATGTTGCGCCCGGAGAGGTCGGTCGAGTTGATGTTCTGGGCTGACACCAGCAGGCTGAAGGATAAGACTACGCTTCGACTTTGGAAGTTCGAGGTTCGAATGCTCGCGTCTGGAATAATGCTTATGTCCCTCCTCCTATTGGCAAACTTCATCAGAAGTCTACGTGGCTAATACTGATTCTTTGGGACTGCGCGTTAGTAGGGGCAGAGCATCTGAGTAAAGGGCTTCGCTGTGACGCATACAGCGAATCGTCCGGGACACTTGCTTCCCAGCGGTGCAGCTCGCCACGCGCTTTTGATTCGGCGTTGATTTCCAATACGCCGTCCGCTGAAATCGGCGTAGCATGCGCGATTGGCACCCGGAACTGAAGCGCGGAGGTCGTTCGATGCAGAGATTGTATTGGTATGCGACGGTGGTGGTGGTGACGCACGCCGCCGTCGTCTTTTGGCACCTCGAACTTTTGGCTAAGCTGAATCCAGCGCTGAAGGTGGATCAGGTTCCTCTCTTCGCCGGGCTCGCTAATATCATTCCGTTGCTGGCCCTGATTTTGTTGTGGGCACACTATCCTAAGCTGGGTGGATCGCTACTTTTGTTTCTGATCGTGCCGCTCGTGATTGGCGGATATTCCCATTTCCTCAGCCTTGGCTCGGACAACGTCTTCCGCATGGCGCCAGGTGAATTCACCGCCGGCTTTCGTATCAGCGCAGTGCTGCTGGCGGCGCTGGAGTTTTGCGCCTGCGCGTTGGGCGTTGAAATTCTGCGCCGCTCGTCGTTGTCCGTCGCCAGCGCCTAATTCCAAGTCACTACCGCATCTGCGGACTGGAGGGCAGACGGTCATTCGCGGTAGCATCTGACTTATTGGAGTCGAACATGAACCTTGCCCGCATAAACAAAAACTCGTCCAAGAACCTCGCCCTCTCTGCCGTGCTTTTTTCATGCTTCGGCGGCATTGACATTGGCTTCGGACTTCACCAGTTGATGACCGCGAGAGTCCGTTTCGATTGGATAGTCTCGTTGCTATTTGGCTCGGCCTTCGTACTCTATGGCATTTTCTGGGCTGTGATGCTGGCGCGCCGCGCTGACTCGGGGAAGATGCAAGCGCCTATGCAGTAGGTGTGGAACTCGGACCTCCTCGTTCCTCCGCATTTCGGGCAACCGCTGCATTGATCGGATAGAGCTCGCGACGTCCGGCGCGTAAGCAAAATATACATGAGCTCGGTCTCCAGCGAATTAATAAATTGAGATCGCGACGGGCTTAGCTTCCAAACCCTTTCGTAGAACGAGGCCATGCGTCTCTGGCAGTTGCGCAATCCTGTCCGCGTCGATGTAGTATGGCGAGGAGGAAGCGGTGAGGAGATACTTGCCTCGTTGTATCGTCGGGCACGGTATCGAGGTTTTTAGACCTATGAGCTGATCGGCGGGAAGGTAGATGAAATCCCTATGCAGAGCTACGATGGAGTCGGGTTCATGCGTGGGCCCCGCGTCGCCTGCAAGTCCGCATGTTTCGGCTCCATTGCCAGACAATGTCGTCAAATGTGCCGAGAAACCAGGTACTCCGCCACCCGACAGTCCCCACCACTTTGGGATGTAAACGCCGTCAGGGCCAGCTTCAAGAAGAATCGTCAGTTCAATGTTTTCGCCAGATTTAAACCTACGCTTCTCAACGTGAATCGAAATGACGGCACGCGGTTCGACGGCTGGTGCAGGTGATGGGGATGCGGACTCCTGGCCCGAAGCGCTGCACGCCAACAGACTGATCAGGAGAAAAGCGATACCGGTCAACATAGAGTTCTCGCAAACTTTAGATACTAGGATGCGCGCTCCCACTCGGCCGTTTACCGGGCATTGAGGCGGCCGTGGGAAATATCAGTAGCCGGCGCTGGCGCGCACTGCGGCTAGCGGCTTATCTAGGTCCGCGAGCAGCTCGGGGCCTACTATCGCGAGCGGCGTGGTGCCGTAGCACAGGAGGCGTGTGTGAAAATCGTGCAGCGAGGCGTTCGCGCCGGCTTTGGCCCAATACTCGGGGAGCAGCGTTTCGATTTGGCGGCGGCCGGCGGTGTACGCTATCACGTAGCCCGGATTCAGCGCGATCCCGGAAACCGCGGCCTTGGCCTGCGCGGGCGAGAAGCCGGTTTCGTGCGTGAAAAATTGCACGGCTTGATCGAACGTCCACGTGCCGCTGGCTAGATTCGGATCCACGATTGCTCGCGCGCCGCGGACGCGTTCCCATTGCGCGGTGAAATACCGCGCATCGAGATCGTCGCCGAAAAGCCCCATCTGCACGAAAAGCTCTTCGCCGTAAAAGGCCCAGCCTTCCGCGAATACGCCGCTGCCCTGGATTTTGCGCACGAAATCAGGATTGCGCCGCGCAATCGAAAGCTGCAAATAGTGCCCTGGCATCGCTTCGTGCGCGCCGGTGGAAAGAATGCGGTCGCGGTCGAAATCCTGGTTGGGGTCCAGCTTCTTCGCGGCGTCTTCGAGCGACGTCGGCGGAGTGATGAAATAAAATCCCGTCTCGCTCTTGCTGAATAAAAGCGGCGAAAACATCGAAGCGCCCGGCGAAACCGGCTGCATGAATTTCGGCGTCTCCACCACTTTGATCTCGCCGAGCCAATCGGGAATATCCACCACGTTGTGCTGCTTCACGTAATCGCGCAGTTGCGCGATACGCTCGCGATAATACGCGATCAGCGCGGGACCTCCCGGCGCAATCCCGCCGCCGCTTTGCGGACCGATTGGTGTGCCGCGCTCCTTCGCCAGCTGCTCCATCCAGATTTGCACGGCCCAGCCGTGCGCCAGTTCGTCGCGCCCGATACATTCGATCTCGTCCGAATCAAACGGCAATAGCTCCTCGTCGCGCAACATCGCGTTGTACGCGTCGTGGCCCATCGCATAGTTCTCCGGCCACGATGCCGCATGGTCGTCAATGAACTTCTTGGTCTGCGCCATTGCCGCCAGCGTTGCGTCGCGCGCTTTTTCGAAGGCCGCAAACCGCTCCGTCGAAAGCTGCTCCTTCGCGGCATCCGTCAAAGGCCCGCTCAGCAAACTCGGCGCGCCCTGCAATTGTTCCGCGCCGGTGACGCCGTAAAGATGCCCCGGACGCGTGACCAGCGCATTTCCCGCTGCGATGTACGCTGGCGCTGCCGAAAGTCGCGAAATGATTTTCTCCCACGCGGCCGTGACGTCTGCCGCCGTGGCGCCGGAAGTTCCGACCACCGGAAGATGCAGGAACTGCGTATAGATCGCGCTGAGGATCGCCACCGACGGCCCAGAGGGATCCTTCTCGAAAGTTTTGTACACCGTATACTGCCGCTCCATGCTGGTAAGCTGCGCGCCGAGCAATTTCGCGTCGTCGCGATCCTTCAGCGACGCGCCCTCCAGCGAAATCGCCGCCAGTTGCTTCTGCCATTCGCGGATCGTCGCCAGATCCCGCGCGTTCGCGGCTTCCGAGGGCGTGTCGAGCTGGCCGTCTTCGTCGCTCAATCCCAGAAACGTGGCGTTAATCGGATGCGTCTTGGCCCAGTCGAAAGTCATAGCTCGCGCCAACGTCTGGAGTTGCTCCGAGGTGGTCGCCTGCGCAGGGGCGAGCCTCCGCGCAGGCGTGGCTCCGAGCGCGCCAGGCGCCAGCAACACAAAGATATTCAGCGCCGCGATGGCGCAGGCACTAATCAGAATTCGCGCCGGGTGGTGCTCTGAAGAATTTCTCACGCGCATGATCGCCCTCTCGAGTACGATTTTGCTTCTCTCGCCGAGCGATAACGTACACCGGACGAAGCGGGCACGCAAACTTTACGCTGCATCCTTGATTGTCGTTGGGTAGCGAATCAGGGGAGGGAATTTGGCTTTCGAGCAGAACACTGCGGCGGTGCCGCCATGCGGTGCGCAGGAACCGACGGTCTTCGCGCACTTTGAGAGCGACGAGGCAAGCCTCGACTTGTCACAAGCGGCGGCCAGCCGCCGCACCCTCAGATGGTGGCGCGGCACCGGTTGGCGCTGCACACCTATTCATCGCTTTGTCATGACCTGGTAACAATTCGCCGCAAGACTTCGACCATGAGTTCCGCCCCCACGAAAGCCGTATTCACTCCAAATTTCGCCGCCGCTGCCGCGCACCCATGGGTCGCCGCAGCCAAAGATGAAAAGCCGCTCCACAGTCCCGACCCCGCGCTCGGCAAATCAAAGGTCCTGCAGATCGAAGTGATCTCCGCCGAGCCGCACTGGATTGAATTGCTGATCCCGTGCACGTGCGACGCCGCCGACCGCATCCAGCCTTTCCTCACTAATCTCGACGCGGATCTCTCCGACGAACTCCGCCGCACCGTCGGCATCGCCTTGCACGAACTCTTGCTGAACGCCATCGAATGGGGCGGGAAACTTGACCCCACACGCACAGTCCGCGTCGCCCACCTGCGTTTTCCGCGGATGCTGCTCTACCACATTACCGATCCCGGGCCCGGCTTCAGCTTTCAGAACCTGCAGCACGCCGTAGCCGGCCACACCGCCCCCGAAGAAATCGCGGAAATAGTCATGAAGCGCGCCGATCTCGGCATGCGTCCCGGAGGCTTCGGGATTGCCCTGAGCCAGGCGATCGCCGATGAACTGGTCTACAATCAAGCCCAGAACGAAGTGATTTTGATCAAATATTTGACGAAGCCCACCGTCGGCGAACCAACCCGCTGATCCCGCAGCACAATCCTCGGCAGCAGAAATACAAAAAATTCAGGTCAGGGAATGACGTGCGGGGAGTTCGACTTTGTAGCGGCGGGCTTCAGCCCGCCATCGTTCAGTGACGCAATGTCGATGGCGCACTGAAGTGCGCCGCTACAAAAACAAAATTCGCGCGCCAGCAAGACTCCATATGGAGTGCGGGAGCGTGCTCCTGTTGCAAGGCGAGGCACGCCTCGCCTGCAGTGATCGCGGCAAGTTCAACACTGCAAAAAAGCGGCGGCATGCCGCCGCACTCCACATTGCTTTGCGCCGGTCTGAAATGAACGCCCCCAAACGCGCCAACGCCCCGCCGGTCCATTTCGCCGGCGGGGCGTCGGGGCTGGGCCCTCTACTGCTACTGCAAACTACGAGATCGGTAGCCGGTCCATCTGCGCAGGGCTTCCGTTCGTGCTTGCTTCGAGGTATAGCGTCGTCTTCATGCCTTCGACGTATACCGCCGCCAGCTTTCTCCCCTCACTGGACTTCGTCACTAGCAACGCGCTGCGGCTGCCCGCGTGGTCCGACGCCACTTCGCGCGCTTCCATGTTCATGTTCTGGCCGCCGCCGTTGATCGTAACCACGCGGCCGTTTTCGACGGACATCACGGACAGCACATACTGCCCGGCCTTCAGATTCGTATTGCCGCACTTCACGTCATAAGGCAGCGAAACTTTGCCTTCGAAGTCGGCGTGGATCAATTTCGCGGTGACAGTGGGCGTGGGCTGGGCCACGGTGGTTTCCGGAGCCGAGAAGGCGAATTCGTCAGGCGACATGTCGCTCTGCGCACGCGCCGTGGTCGGCAGCATGAACGCAACAGCTCCCAGCGCCAAGGTGATCATCGAGCTCTTCACTGCGGTGGTCATTTTCATTTTCTTCTCCTGTTTTCCTTTAATCTTTGGCACTGGATTTTTTTTGCTTCGTCCCTCAGTGCACGCGCAGTGTCGCGCAACGCGCAAAATCGTTCAATGCAACGAGCCTCGTTTGTAGGTAAATCGAAGGTAAAGCCGTAACGACCTGAAGATAAGCAAGTTAGCCGGACAGCGCGCCAACCGCACACGCGTCGGTTGCGCGGGATTCAAAAACAAAAACGCCCGAACCCGGATAATCCGGCTCGGGCGTTTGATCTGGCTTGAATGTGGATTGAAAGAAACGGCCGCTTACTTGTGCTGGTTGGCGTCCTCGGCGGCAAGCTTCAATTCGTGATTCACCTGATCCAGCAGTTCCTTGGCTTTGGCCGCGTGCCCGTCCATGTTCCATTCATTGGCTGCCTGCGCCGCGTTGATTTTCTCCCAAGCCTCCTGCGAAAGCCGTTGCGCCGCCGCGATATTCGGATGTCTCCGGCCGCTGACGTTATCCGCCGGCTTCTGTGCAATAGCCACGCCGCTGCACACCAGAGCTAATCCCAGGACACTGCTCAGTGCAAACTTTGACTTCGTCATGTCTGCGGTTCTCCTGGTTTTGCGATGAATACCTGCGAAATTCAACCCGCGAAGACCAGGTTGCACAAACTATCCTGCGGCAGGGCACTCTGGCCTGCAATGGTCGTATGGCGGAAGGCAGCGTAAGAATCAACGCGAGGATGCGGCAATTTTGGGGACGGTTCGCCGTCGTGGCGGTAATATGGAAAAAGAAATGCGAGCGCCGTAAACGCGAAGCGTCACGGCGCCCGTTAATTGGTGGGACCTTAGTCTCTGAAATTCGAAATCCTGAGTCCTTCGCAAGCTCGGGGAGCAGCGAGCCCTTGCATGCGAAGCACTAACCCTTAGCTGTTCGGCTGGGGGAAAACTCCGCCGACCACGGCGCGGATCTCGGCGTAATACTCCGGATGCCTTGCGAGAATTGACTTAATCTCCTGGGCCAGCGGACTTTCCGCGACCCATAGCTTCTGTTGATCCGGAAACATCGTGAGATTCAAAGCTTTCGCCTCTTCCAGCAATTCCTTCAGTTTGAGGTGGTCCGCATCCTCGCCCATTTTCGGTTCCATCGCTGCCTCCATTTGCACGCGTGGGTTACAGTTGTGGTTTATCACAAGGACCAGCCCGGTTGCAAAGCGAACTTCTGAAACCCCGCGTGACGCGCGGCAACTTACTCGCAACGGCACGCGCCGGCCATCACTTCAAATCCGATTCCGCGACGGCTGGCGCCACCGCCGGCTCCCCCGCAATTCCCAAACGTTGCCGCGCACCGAACATCGGCCCGCGCGCCTCGCGGGTCGGCGCAAAGGCCGACAAGCCCAGCGGCTGTGGAATATCGTCGTAGATTGCTTCGATTCCGCCGCGCGAAAAATATGTCTCGTGCCAGAAACCGGTTCCGCCTGAATCCCGCAGAAATTGTTTCCACCACGCGCGATGCGGCTCCGAACGCGCCCAAATTTCGAGCGATTGGAAATCGCGCCAGTATTGGCGCATGCCCACGTGCGGGGGAAACAAAGAGATAATAAAATTCTCGTGCAGCAAAAGTCCGTCGGGCTGCGCCTTCACCGAATCCTGTATCTTGGGTCCGAATCCCAGCAATGTCTTAAGCCCAGTCAAAACATTCACGCGCATACCCAGATAAATAATCACCAAGTTCGGATACCCAGCCAAATCCACCGTAATCCGCTTCACTTTTCCAGCCATAAATGATTCCTCGAGAGCCAAAGTTCAACGCCAATCGCAACTTCAACCGCAGCCGCAGCGGTTGCCGCAACCATAATAATGTTGCATCCACTGACATCGCCCGCGCAACCACCTGCTTCACGCGGACTGTGGCGCCGCTGCGTTTGAAGGTTAGCCTGCGCCGAAAGCGGCGAGGCGAGCCTCGCCTTGCAACAGGCGGCGGCAAGCCGCCGCACCCCGAGATTGCGTAGCAACGGCGATCGCCTCGCGCCTCTGCATTCGTACCGGCCGAGGTGGCAACGGCAGACCTAATACGCACGATTAAGCCCTCCGCGGATGCGGGAGAAACCCGCCAATCAGATAGTGACCTACAGATGAAGGTTACTAACGCGGCTGGGCTTGTATATAATCCGCCACATCATGCCAAACCAAGAAACGCAGTACGACGTAGCCGACCGTATCGCCACGATCACGCTCAACCGCCCGGACAAACTGAATGCGTGGACGGCGGTGATGGAGCAGGAAGTGCGCGCTGCGATCGCCGCGGCGGAAAATGACGATGGCGTTCGGGTCATCGTTTTGACCGGCGCCGGACGCGGATTTTGCGCGGGCGCGGACATGTCGCTCCTAAGCACCGTAGCGGAGAAGGGAATCAACGCAGCGCAGCGAGCGCAAGCGGTCCAACCCGCCGGCGGGCTCGGCGAGGGCGTCCGAGCGGATTTTCAAAAGAAATATTCGTATTTCCCGGCCGTCAGCAAGCCGGTGATTGCGGCCATCAACGGTCCAACGGTGGGTTTGGGACTCGTGATTGCCTTGTATTGCGATTTACGTCTGGCTTCCGACGCGGCGCGTTTTAGCACGGCATTTGCGCGGCGGGGATTGATTGCAGAGTACGGACTGGCGTGGATCTTGCCGCGTCTGGCGGGGCATGCGAACGCGCTGGACCTGCTCTTTTCCGCAAGAATGGTGGATGCGGCCGAAGCATTGAGAATGCAACTGGTGAATCACGTCTACCCGCAAGAAGTGTTTCAGCAGAAAGTGCGGGAATACGCGTTGGACCTGGCATCCAACGTCAGCCCGCGCTCGTTGCGCGTGATCAAGCGGCAAGTGTACGACGCCATGTTCCAACCGCTCGCCGAATCATTTGAAATTTCCGAGCGGGAAATGCTGGCAAGCCTTCGATGCGAAGACTTCAAGGAAGGGGTGGCGCATTTTATCGAAAAGCGTCCTCCCGTCTTTAGCGGGAAATAGCGTAGTCACGCGCTCGCTGCGCGAAAACTATTCGAGCAGATCAGGCTCGTCGCGGATGATGCGCGCGAGCAGCGGCTGAAACTGGAACCATCCTGCGAGGTGGCTTCCCACCTGCTCCCTGGTTGCCACTGCGGTGGCATGATCGATTTTCACCGGCTGGCCTGCCGCCTCTGCGAGTAATTGAGCGTGGCAACTGCGGTCCATGGTGATGAACCACCAGGCCGCTTCCTCGACGCATTGGCCAACTGTGAGCAATCCGTGATTGCGCAGAATCGCAGCTTTGCGTTGTCCGAGAGCTTGGGCAATCCGCTCCCCCTCGGATGTTTCGTAGACCACGCCAGTGAAATCGGCGAAGAGTCCGTGGTCCTCGTAAAACGCGCAGGCATCCTGCGTGATGGGATCGAGGAGGCGGCCGAGGGAGGCCCAGGATTTCCCGTACATCGAATGCGCATGCGCCGCGGCGACCACGTCGGGACGCGCGGCGTGTACCCGGGAGTGAATCGCAAAGGCCGCTCCGTTGACCGGATAACTTCCTTCCACAACTTCGCCGCGATGATTCACCATGATCAGGTCGGACGCGCGGATTTGGCTGAAGTGCATTCCGAATGGGTTCACCCAGAAGTGGTCGAGTTGTTCGGGATCGCGCGCAGTGATGTGACCTGCCACTCCTTCATCGAATCCGAAACGCGAAAAAAGACGGAAGGCGGCAGCGAGCATGCGTTTGCGATGCAAGCGCTCTTCGGCAGGGGTGGCAAAGACAGGCGGCCGCGGAACGTTCACTGCATTTGCGGGTGCTCCGGCCATTGAGACCTCCCGGTCGAGAGAATGCGCTGACTTGGCGCGCAGTGTGGGCGATTATATACAATGGCCGCCGCGTTAGTCACCGCCATCTGTAAGCCGCTATTGCCAATCAGCAGGCTGCCATCACTGAATCGGGAAAAACGGGACGAAACTGCTCGCCACCGCCACAATTGTCGCTGCGTTCACCTTACTCTCGTCGGGGCGCGCGCTGGCTCAACCCCAAGCAGCAAGCGCCGCGAGAATCGGCGAAATCCGTTGAACGTGCAGGCGACCGATCCGCCGCGACGTTTATGCGCGCTAACTGATGAACTCCGCCACGCCGCTGGCGACGTTGTACATTGCGCCGGTAATCTGGATCGCTCCTTTCTTCTCCAAGTCCGCCAATACCGGACTGCGCCGCCGAATGGTTTCAATTCCTAATTTCACGTTGGTTCGCGCCACGGCGTCCACATAAGCCGGATTCTTGCTGGACTTCTCGCCTTCAAACGCAGTTTCCGGGATCGCCGGTTTGATCCTTGCGAGCAATCCCGTCAGATTGCCTAAGACGACGTCATCAATCGCGCCCTTGATCGCGCCGCACGCAGTATGTCCGAGGACTAAGACCAGCTTTGCTCCCGAAACCGCGCACGCGAACTCCATGCTGCCCATCTGGTCGTCATTTACCACATTGCCCGCCACGCGCCCGCAGAAAGTGTCGCCAATCCCCGCATCGAAAATGATTTCCGCCGGCACGCGCGAATCAATGCATCCTAGAATCACCGCGGCAGGGTACTGGCCCGCGGCGCTCGAGCGTTGTTCGGCTAAATATTCCCGAGTAGCCATCTTGCCCGCGCGAAATCGCTCGTTCCCCTTTTTTAATTCTTCAATCACTTGCGCCGGGGGCATGCCGTCGCGTTGCGCCTTTGTCAAAGACCCGCCGGTGTTCCCTGCAAGCTGCAGAGACAAAAGACCAAGAGACGGACTTAGCGCGCAGGCTCCCAGAGCCGCGCCGAGAAATCTCCGACGGTCCAGACCTCGGTTATCCACTGACCGGACTAGTGCTTTTTTCACGACCTTCCTCCTGGCTTTCGAAATGTGCGTCCCGTCACCGTGATTCGCGGGAACGAAACTGACTTGGCCCGTTCGCCGCACATGTTAGGTCGCGTCAGAAGCCAAGTCAACGAAGACACGAACGCTACGGCGCAAGATCAGCTGAGCGATACCCGTAGTTCGCACCTCCGATGACCGGCTCAGCGGCCATTTATCGCAGTGTACTTTTATACTTAACTGCGGTTAATATCGTTGCATTGCGACAGGACCCTGGGAAGGATCAGGCGGTCCGCTGGGCAGCGCAACGCCGTCCCTGGCGGGCTGCGCGGAAGCCGGCGCGAGAACTGTGATGCGAATTGTAACTTGCGGACTAATTGTTGCTGTTTTGTGTTTCGTTTTGTTTCCAGCGGAGACTTGCGCGCAGGGTGAAACCACGAGCGCAATCGTGGGCCAAGTAAGAGATTCAACCGGAGCGGGCATTCCCGGCGCTACGGTCACCATCACGAATCGCGCGAACGGCGCGCGGCGCACTGCCAAGACAGAAGATGAGGGCCGGTTCGATTTCCCACTGTTGATGCCGGGCGCTTACTCGATCGAAGCGGAAGCAGCAGGATTCGAGCCGCAGCGGAATGACGCGGTGTCCGCGGACCTGGGCCAGAAACAAACAATTGATTTTGTGCTCAAGGTTGCCGAGGCAAAACAGTCGGTGGAAGTAAGCGGCACGCCTCCGGTCGTCAATCCCGAAAATCCGAACACATCCACGAACCTCGATGCGCCGGCATTGGAAAATCTTCCGAATCCGGGCGGCGATTTAACGTACCCGCTGCAGTTTTCTGCCGGCGCGCTGATCAATACGGCAGGCAGCGGCAACGATTTCGTGGGCGGCACCAACGGATACGGCAACGTGGAATTCAACGGCCTGCCCGCTCTTTCGAATGGCTACATCGTGGACGGCCTGGAAACCAACGATCCGTTGACCAACCTGAACAGCGGGCTTTCCACGAATTTGGTTTTGGGCCTGAATTCAATTTCGGAAGTGACCGTCAATACGCTGTCCTACGCCGTGGATCAGGGGCGCTATGGAGCGTCGCAGGTGAATTACGTTACAAAATCCGGCTCAAATCAATTTCACGGAAACCTGTACGAGCTGTGGAACGGCTCGCGCTTCAACGCCGCCGACTATTTCACGAACGCGACGGCAGGAAATCATAAACCGCGTTCGGTGGTGAACCATTTTGGGGGAAGCCTGGGCGGACCGATCGTGCACGACAAATTGTTTTTCTTTTTTGACAGCGAATGGGTGCGGATTGCGCTGCCCATCGTGACGCCTACAACCGTGCCGACTGTTGCCTTTCAAAACTATGTCTTACAGCAGCTTCCTCTGGGCCAAAGAACTGGATGCACGCCCCCGTCCTGCTACCCGCCCGAACCCCTCGAAGTGCCTTTTTATCAAAAGATGTTTACCCTCTATGGAAATGCGACTGGAACTCCCCTCGCCGTGCTGGGGTGCCCGTTCGACGCGGGCGGCGGCGCGCCCGCCGTCGCGAATGACGGGAACGGCTGCGCGAATCGCCAGAGCGTTTCACATTCGAGCGACGACCACGAACAAGTGCAGACCGCGCGCTTGGATTACAACATCAATCAAAACAATACGGCGTGGTTTCGATTTCAGGCGGATACGGGTGTGCAGGCCGCTTACACGGATCCGATAAATTCACTGTTCGATTCGGTTTCTCCGCAGCCCCTTTATTCATTTGCCGCGGGCTATACCCATGTTTTTTCGCAGAACCTCGTGAATTATTTCAACCCCGCGTTTTCCTGGTATGAAAGCCTTTTCGCACCCGGTAATTTTCAGCAGACGCTGGCGGCGTTTCCGATCGTGCTGCAAGGCAGCGGGGCCAACGCGCCGTTCACCACTGTGGGCGGGCTGGATAACACCTGGCTGCAAGGCCGGAGCGCTTCGCGATTCTTCATCAACGACAATCTGGCCTGGAGCCGCGGCCCTCATGAACTGCGCTTCGGCACCAACACGCGAATTCTCCGACTGAACGATTACGATTTCGGCGAGGGTAGCGTGCCCACGGTCATTTATACAACTCTGCCGCAATACATCTATGGCTTAGCGTCCACGGCAACTAAGACGTTTCCGCAGTCGCCGAACGAGCCTTTCAATTTTCTCAATCTCGACCTGTATGCGCAGGACACCTGGAAGGTCACCCGAAAGTTTACTTGGACGTTGGGCGTGAGAGACACCTTCAATTCCAATCCGCTCAATCCGCACGACCAGATTGCGCGCCTGCGCGGCTCGTTTGCCTCCATCACGCATGATGTGACACAACCGCTGAACGCCGCGATTCAGACCGGACTCGGCAATGTATTCTCGTCAACGCCGGCCGCGATCCTGCAGCCGCGCACCGCGATCGCATGGCAATTCGAGCCAAAGTCTGTGCTGCGCGCCGGATTTGGAATTTTCAGCGATATTTTGCCGGGAAGCATCGCGGACGTTGTGGGCGTCAATCCGCCATACGTGAAAACCTTTCAGGGCGGCCTGCTGGGGACTGTCGGCGGCACTGCGATTGCGCCGGAAGTTCTTGGCAGCGCGATAGGCGCGACAGCGGCAGCGAATCGAACCTTTAGCCTGGGATTTCCGCAAGGCCAACTTTCCTGCGCCGCGCCGACAGCGCGTCCAGCAGCGTGCCTGCCGCCCGTGGCCATCACAGCGGTGCCGGATGGAGAACTTCATGCGCCCTATTTCATGGAGTGGAGCCTCGGCCTCGAGCACGAACTAGGAGCGAATGGAAGCGTGCGCGCGCAATACGTCGGCACGCGCGCCGTGAATCAACCGTACCTGACGCAGGTCAATGGTTATCAGACGGTATGCGACGGATGCTTCGCGCCGTTCCCGTACGAGCAATCGACAGACCCGCGATTCGGCTCCGTTACGCAATTTTCCACCGGGGCCAACAGCCACTACCACGGCCTGCAACTGACCGCGATGAAACGCGTGGGGCATGGCCTGATGGGGCAGGTCAATTACACCTGGAGCCGTTGCATGGACACCGTATCGAACGGCGGATTCCTGCAATTTTCGGCGGGAGGGATTCTTTCGCCCCTGCCAGGAGACTTGGCGCGGGATTACGGCCCGTGCGATTACGATATCCGCAACAACCTGAACGCGCAGTATGTGTACCAATTGCCCGTGAAGGTGCGCAACCGCGCGTTGGGATACGCGCTAAATGGCTGGCAGATTTCCGGCACGGTGTTTTGGCACAGCGGCATTCCGTTCTCCGTGCTGAGCACGCCATATTCGGCGAATGGAAATGGAATCGTGAACGGCAGCGGCCCGCAGTTCGCGAGCGCCGTTCCCGGCGTGCCGCTTTACCAGCACAACGCGATTTCTGGCGTCACGCAGCCGGGCACACTACAGTGGCTGAACCCGAATGCGTTTGTTTCGACCGTGGATCCGAGCACCGGCGCCTGCCTAGGAGGGAACAGCTCGCAGAACTGCCAATTCGGAAACCTGGGACGCAACGCGTTGCGCGGCCCCGATTTTACCTGGAGCGATTTCTATCTGACGAAATCGTTCGCGCTGACCGAGCGTCTGAAGCTGCGCTTCGACGCGCAATTCTTCAACTTATTCAACCATCCGAATTTTGCGCTTCCGAGCATGGTGCTCGCCGGTATCCCGGGAAAACCAGCGACGCAGACCGGGTTTGGCGCGCTCACCTACACCACTTCGCCGCCTACCGGCCTGCTCGGCGTGGGTCTTGGCGGCGACAGCACCCCGCGTATGATCGCGTTTCAAGCGCGCCTCGATTTCTGAGATGGCGGCCGCTAGACGTCCAGGCTCCGGTCGAATTTACTTGGTTGATAAACGCAGTTACGGGCCACGTGGACCGCGAGTATAAATTACCGGCACCGCCGCGAATCCGTCGCTATGTCAATTCCGTCCAAACGATTATTCTGAAGTGTGATTGAAAATCCAGAGATACCGCCGGGTACAGCGCCGAACATCGCCCCGCCCGTCCGTCATCGGAAAGGCGTTCTCCGAACTTACGTCCGCTGGTTCCTCATCGCGCTGGCGCTGCTGTGGTCGCTCGCTGTGCTCGTCCTCATCGCCGCTCGCTGGATTGATCCTCCGACCACCGCCGTCCACATGGAACGCCGCTTGCAATCTTGGATTCACCGCGCGCCGTATCACGAGCGCTACGAATTCGTTCCGCTGAACGAAATCTCGCCCGATCTCCAGCACGCCGTCATCGCCGCGGAGGACGCGCGCTTCTACCAGCATCACGGTTTCGATTGGAACGCGATGGAAATCGCCGCCGAAGACGATATGGAAGGCGGCCGGCTTCGCGGCGGTTCCACCCTCACGCAGCAACTGGTGAAGAATCTTTTCTTCGGCACCGGCCGCTCCATCCTGCGCAAAGGCGCCGAATTCACGCTCGTCCCCGTAGCCGAACTGGTCCTCGGCAAGCGGCGCATCCTGGAGCTTTACCTCAACGAAGTCGAATGGGGCCCCGGCGTCTATGGCGCGGAGTCCGCCTGCCGTTACTACTACCGAATTTCCGCCCGCAATGTTGGCCGCCAAGAAGCGGCGCAGCTAGCCGCAATTCTGCCGGCTCCTTTGAAGCGCCGCCCCGATCACATGCAACGCTACAGCGCACTAATCCGAGAGCGCATGCGCCAAATGGGCTGGTGATTGCGACAATTATATGAGACACGCTGACGCTCTCGCGGTTTCTTGATACTCTTCGCGCGCTCGGGGACACTATGCTATATATTCAGCGCGGCGGTTTGCACCATCGCGCTTTTGGGACCGACTTAGGTCGTGCGCTGGCGTGTTTGGCTTTCGCGGTACAGACGACTTAAGTTCTGTAGGATTGAAAATGACGCGGCTCGCGGCAGCTGTGACTCTCGCGCTCGTCTGGACGGTTTCCGTCGCAGCCCAATCCACGCCCAGCAACCCGTCCGACGCCGCGCCGCAATCCAATCTGCCGGCAAAAAACTCAAGCGATTCGTTGAGTCTCCCGAACGGCACCGGCATCGTTGGAGTGCTCTCGACAACCGTGGATACAAAACATGCGAAGGCCGGCGACCTGGTCGATGTTGAAGTAACTCGAGACGTCAAACCCGCCGGCCATATTCTGTTGAGAAGCGGCTCGCACATCACGGGAGAAGTTACCCTGGCTTATCCGTATTCCAAGGGGGAATCAAACTCCAAGCTTGAAATTGTGTTCGACAAGATCGTTCCAAAGCGCGGCGAGCAGATTCCGGCCTACCTCGTAATTTATGCGTTGGCTGCCAAAATCGAACCGGCCACCAACGATCTGCAGGACCCCAGAGGAATGGATGCAACTACAGCGCGGGCCGGAGCTGCCGGCGGATTGGGCAGACCGGCGCATGCTCCGCTGCAAGCCGATACAATAGGCATCTTCGGACTTGATTCGCTAACGCTTGTCCCGATGGCAAGGGACAAGCCGCCGACTACTCTGGTGCGTTCCGAAAGCCAAGATGTCCGCTTGGAAAAAGGAACCGAAATTGTTCTGGTAGTTGTTAGCCAGTGATTCTCCGCCAGTTGTCAAGGCATGCCCGCTCCGCCCACTTCTTCTTTGGGACGAATTACCGTAACGGACCCATCCAAGAGCGGAAGCGCCAAATGGGTTGGTAATCGCGCATCACACCGTTGAAAACGGGGGAAGGTCCGCACCGCCAAACGGCAGCGCCATACAAAGGCACGCGCGAACGGGCTGGATGGCAGAAAAAAAATCCAGCCACCCCGGAGGTTGGTTTTCCTCGACTCCTTTCATAGAACTAATCGCGAACGAGCTATGCGTCGGTTCAGTCGAGATAAATAATTCAGGTTCGGTGCGTGGCGCAAGACCATTCCGCATCTGTCAATTTTACCAATTATCGTCATAGCCTGGCGTTGCTAGCTTGTGGATGCTCAACCCGGATGCCCTCGAAAATTTCGCCTTAAATCGCGGGGCGATCAAGGCTTGAAAATGTGCAGTCTTGATAAAATCTCTGACGACGATGAGATGAGCGGAGGCGTGCCGTGAGGGCCGCGCTCTCCTCCGATGCACTCGACGTACTGTTCCTCCGCGCTCGCACACACCGGGCCTGGCTCGACCACCCAGTCTCTGACGACATACTGCGCCAACTTTACGGTCTGCTCAGGATGGGGCCAACCAGCACAAACTGTTGTCCCAGCCGTTTCGTCTTTGTGCGTTCGAAGGAAGCGAAAGCACGGCTCGCGCCAGCACTTAATCCGAAAAATATCGAACGAACCATGACCGCTCCAGTGACCGTGATCGTGGCCACCGATACGCGATACCACGAGCACCTGCCCAAGTTGTGGCCTCACGACGATGCTCCCCGGTTAAAGATCGTCAACGACGCCGCTTTTGGCGAGACGAAAGCATTCCGCAATGCCACGTGGCAGGGCGGCTATTTGATTATCGCGGCCCGCGCCCTCGGATTGGACTGTGGGCCGCTGTCGGGCTTCAACAACGCGAAAGTCAACGCAGCATTCTTTTCTGATGGCCTTTGGAAGTCGAATTTTCTTTGCAATCTCGGTTACGGTGACGAGAGCAAACTTCACCCTCGGGGTCCGCGGCTCGACTTTGACCATGCCTGCATCATCGAATAGTGCGTGACTCGGCCTCCAAAGTGACCGCACCGAATGCAATCCAGGTGAATCTCAAACCTGGCGACGCACTTAGCCGTACCCGACCGGTCGAGCTGGCTCGGCTAATCAGGAAGTCGCGTCCAGTCTGCGGCACCCGGCATCTAACTTTAGTTTCCGGGCGATGAAGCCAGACGCACAGTGGCTTGGAGTTATGACCATGATTGAATCTCCTGATCTGCGCGTGACGCGGATCCCACTCCGCGACGGAGCCGGCCAAATGCCCGCGCTGGGCTTCGGGACTTTGATCGCCGACCCGGCCCTCACGATCACTGCGACTCGAGCCGCGCTGGAAGCCGGATTTCGACATTTCGATTGCGCGGAGCGTTACGGGAACGAGCGCGAGGTGGGCGCCGCGCTGCAGGCAGGACTTGCTGCCGGCGGGCTCGCGCGCGAAGAAATTTATGTCACCACCAAGGTGTGGAACACCAATCACCGGCCCGAGCGCGTCGCGCCGGCATTCGAGGCGAGCCTTGAACGACTCCGCATCAATTATCTGGATCTCTATCTCATTCACACTCCCTTCGCATTTCAGCCGGGAGACAACCAGGATCCGCGGGATCAAAACGGCAATGTGATTTACGACCGCGGCGTCACTTTGCTCGACACCTGGAAAGCGATGGAAACTCTCATGGATCGCGGCAAGTGCCGCGCTATCGGACTTTCGGACATCACCCTGGACGCCCTGAAGCCTCTCTATGAATCCGCGAGAATCAAACCCGCCGCGGTGCAGGTAGAATCGCATCCGTATCTGCCGGAAACGGAGCTATTGGAATTTTGCAAGGAGAAGGGCATTGTGTTCTTGGCCTTTGCGCCGTTGGGACATGGAGCGAGTCAGGGGCCGCTCGCAGATCCGGTGATTCTGGCTATCGCCGCGCGAGTGGGGAAGACGCCGGCGCAAGTGCTGCTGGCTTGGGCGTTACAGCGCGGCACGGCTGTGCTGACCACGCCAAAAAATGCGCTCCGCGCGCGCGAGAATTTCGACATCTCCGCTCTTCCGCAAGACGCGCTCGACGAAATCAATCGCATTCAGATCCGGCAGCGGCTGAATCCGGTGGTGCACACCGGCATTCCCGGTTTCATTCCGCAAGCCAAGCGAGCTGAACAGGGGAACTGAACAACAGAGCGAGGAAGGGAACTGAGCAAGCAAGCTGAACAAAGGAGCTGAATATGGAAGCGAAACCGCAGCTAGAGCAGTCCGCGCAGGAAAAACAAATCCGTGCGGCGCTGGATCAGCATTGGGCGGCGTCCGATGCCAACGATTTTGAAACCGAGCACCGCATCTATCTGGACGACGCGGTGCTGGAATACCCGCAATCGGGCGAGCTAACCCGCGGACGAGCCAACATACAGGGCCAGCGCGCCAGTCAGCCGAACAAAAAGCGTTTCTCGATTCGGCGAATCGTCGGCAGCGGCGAGCTGTGGGTCACCGAATTTATCCTCACATATGACGCGAAGCCTTCCTACACCGTCAGCATCATGGAATTCAAGGGGGACAAGGTCGCGCGGGAAACCCAGTACTTCGCGGATCCATTTGCAGCTCCCGCATTCCGCGCCAAATGGGTCGAACGGATGCCCACATAATCTCGAAGCGCGATAATTCGCGAACAACATCTCCGAGTACGCGACAAGTAGCAATCGTGCAGACGCAAAAACGGTGGTTGCTGAAGGCCCTAAACGTGGCGAATTGACTGCATGGGATCCACGCGCATCCACGGACGTGCACCGGAATACGCAATAAAGATGCTCATCGCGAACATCGCGAAGGCCGCTCCCAGGAAGACCGACCATTCGACGGGCTGTATCTGATACAGCAGGGATCTTGCCAGCACGCTTGCACCGATCCCGCCGGCGACTCCGAGAGCGATGCCGGTAATGGTTATGGCGCTGGTCTGGCGCAGCACCAATTTCCACAAATCCCGCTGCGACGCGCCCAGCGCGACGCGTATTCCCATCTCCCGCGTTCGTTCACTCACCGAATAGAAGACCGCGCCATAAAGTCCGACGGCAGCCAGCACAAATGCCAGCAGTCCAAATGCGCTGATGCAAATCACCGCCAGGTGCGGGACGTACAAAGCGAATTCATGCCATCGTTCCATGGTGAAGCTCATTACACCTAGTTCCGGCGCGGCCTTGCGCACCGCGTCCAGAATCGTTCGCATCACCTGTGACGGATCACCCTGCGTGCGCACCAGCAGAACTATCTGCGACCGATAATTTTGGGTCAGGCTGTAGTACATGAAAGGCTGCGGGGCTTCGTCAATGTCCGAATACTTGGTGTCTGCCACGACGCCAACCACGGTGGCCTGGCGGTTGCCATTTTCAATGCGAACTGTTTTGCCAACCGGATCTTGCTTTGGCCAGTATTTTGCGGCCATCGTTTGGTTGACAATGACGATTTCCAGCGATTTCGCCATGTCTGAAGCGGCGAATGCGCGTCCCGCGAGAATTGGGATTCCCAACGTTGAAAAATAGCTGCTGTCCACAACGCCGACGCCGATTGTGACGCCATGTTCGTTCTCAGCGGGGACGCCCGTGATGTGCACCTGGTCAGTGCTAATCCCGCCTGAAAGCGGGAAGGTGTCCCCAAGGCTGATGGACTCGATACCCGGCACCTGGCCTACACTTTCTCGCAGCCGCTCAAATAGCGCGCGGCCCTGTTGTTCCGAGTAACCGTTGGCTTGCAGGTCGTCAATGGCGTAGAGCGCGATGTTACGAGCGGAATATCCAGGCTTCAACTGCTGCAAATTGTGCAGGCTCTTCAGACAGAGACCAACTCCTATCAGAACGACGGTGCATGCGGTGATCTGCAGCACCACCAGAAAATTGCGCACGCGGCCCTTGCGCGTTCCGCCGATGGCGGTCTCTCCATTCAACGCAGCTGCCAGATTAGGAGTGGAAGCGTGCAGGGCAGGCAAGAAGCCGGTAGACAGTCCCACCAAGAAAACGAGTGCGACCACGAGCGAAACAACCGCGAGGTCCGGCCGCAAATCCAAAGTGATAGGGACGACGCCGAGTCCGGGAACAAATGGCTTGAAGTCAATCAAGCGTCTGAGGCCGTAAGACGCAAATACAAAGCCGAGCACTCCACCCGTCATTGCGATCACCAAGCTGTCGAGAACAAGCTGGCGAATCAGACTCATGCGCGTGGCCCCCAGCGCGGCACGCATCAGGATTTCTTGCCGTCTCGCCCCGGCCAGCGCGAGAAGCAGGTTGGCCACGTTGGCGCAGGCGGCAAAGAGCACCAGTGCAACAACCGCCAGCAGCAGCCCGCCCAACAATTTTGCGCCGGACATTGCGTCCGGTGGAAGCATGGTCGTTTCGGTCAGCGCCGCGAGCCGGTCCTTATCGGTTGCCGGATAAGCTGCGGCAAGCTGGCGCGATAATCCCTGCATCTCCGCCAGCGCTTGCTGCCGGGTAACGCCGGGCTTCATGCGTCCGATCAGACTGAAAGAGTGACTGGTGCGATCCGCGAGCCAGTCATACGTTTGGTGCGAGATCGCGGTGGTGGCGGAAAGCGGATGCCAAAGGTCCGGAACATCGCTGAGGATCGTTCCCACAAAACGCGGCGGCGCTACTCCCACGACGGTGAACCGAACGCCATTCATCGTGAGGGTTTTCCCGATGATATTCGGGTCGGACCCCAGCCATTGCCAGTAGCCGTAACTCAGCACGGCGGAGGTCGTCACTTTGTCGTCGTCGCCGGCGGCAAACCAGCGCCCGAGGAACGGTTGCACCCCAAGAACGGAGAAGTAATTGTCGGAGACGGCGTTAATCAAGCCGCGTTTTTCACGTTGCTCGAAGATGATCGTCTGCAGGCCGATGCTGAACGGCATCGCGCAGAGGCCGGAGAAGACGTTATTGTCGTCGCGATAATACTGGTAATCCGGATAGGAAACTTGGTTGAACGGTTCATCCGGCGTGACTGTGTAAACCGTCAGCAGCCGGTTCGGCTCCACGACCGCGGGAGGACGCAGCAACAGGGCATGGAACGCGCTGAGCCCCACCGACGCTGCGGCCAGCCCAATCGCCAGCGAAAAAACAGCGATGCAGGCCAGCTTCGCGTGTTTGCGTAGAATCCGGAGTGAAAACCGCATGCTCGGAAGTTGCATCCAGTTGCCCCCGATGCACAAAATCCCAGAGTCCCGGCTCGTGTCTCAGCGCCCATCAGAAAATACACCTGACCATTTCGTTCTGCAACGCGCACAAAGGATTCGCCGGCGCGGCCTTTTCGACCTGGAGCGGCATCCTGTTCATCGGCAATTTCAGCGCCGCGATCCACAGGAAATTGCAATGCCCGCCTTGCAAGGTTTCCGGCTGCCGCTCGGGGGCCAACGCGGTATCAGAACCACTTTACGTAGACGGCCAGTACTTAATTAACGCTGTTACCAGCGAAGTTGAATATTGTGATATGGAGTATCGTCACAGCACATCCTTTGACGGAGGCACAAGCGATGGATTGGAAACAGCTGCTCCAGTTTGCGCTGTTGGGCAGCGGCGATTTGGAACAATATGCCATCCTGCTGGTACGCGTTGCGATCGGCCTGTTCTTCGCTATCTCCGGCGCAAACAAATTATTTGTCGCGGGCGGCACAAAACCCGTTTACGACACGCTGGTCAAAGCCAAAGTCCCGTTTCCCCAGCTGACGGCTTATTTCGTGGCGGGCGTCGAGTTCGTCTGCGGATCTTTGTTGGCCGTGGGGTTGCTTGCGACGCCGGCCTGCGCGGCCTTACTAATTGATATGACTGTCGCCGTCCTCACCGATTCGCTTTCCACGCTGCCGAAAGGGCTTTCGCCGCTCAGCTGGCTCGACGATTTCCTCTACCTTCCCGAAGTTCTTTACGTGCTCTTCTTCATCTGGCTGATCTGCGCCGGTCCCGGAAAATTCAGCGTGGATTACTGGCTGGCCGGAAAGTTACTGAGGTGATCGAGCCGGACGTCAATCGGCAGGAAGTTTTGGACTCACGGAACGAGCCGCGACATTCGTATAATCCAATCCTTGGGAGGCGCCATGGCGAAAACGACCAGCTTTCAAACGGACGTTCGGCCGCTCTTTACGCAACGAGACATCGAAGGCATGAAAAAGGGCTTCAACCTGGAAAGTTACGATGAGGTGAAAAAGCACGCGACCGCCATCTACGATCGCATTCGCGGAATCGGCGGCGCGTTGATGCCACCTCCACCGCCGAGAGGTGAAGGTCCCTGGCCGCAATCTCGCATTGAACTTTTCGCAAAATGGATGGCGGACGGGTACCAGCCGTAGGCGGCCTCAAAGCGCCGGGGCTGCTTCTTGGCCCAATATTTGCGGGCTGCAGCGAGCAAGGGAGACATGTATTCTTGGGTGAGGAAAGCGTCCACCATCCACCTGCCCTTCTGCGAATCGCAAACGCTGAGGCTCAGCGTCCCGCTGGACGCACGTTTTCGCGCGCGGGGCTATTGGACTGGCTCCCATGTGCTGTCAGGGTTGAATGAGGTGATTGTCTTGGCGATTCCAGCGGTATCGGCGCCTAGGTCCTTCTGCAGCACAATACCGTCCTGGTTGACGAGGAAGGACATCACGCCGGAGTTCGCATACTCGGCGGGATAAGCGAGGATTGCAAAGCCTCCCGTCATGCTTCCGTTGACGATGTAGTTTTTCGCGCCGCCATGAGCGTCCGGCCCCTGGCTGGTGAGCATCCGGAAATAATAACCGTGGTAGGGTTGCGTTTCCTGCGAGGCGCCGGAATAGCCTTCGCTTGCGGCGAATTCCGCCAACGGACCCAAGGGACTGGCCGATTCACCTTCCGCGGCCGGCCAATACAAGCCGTTCTGTTTTCCCTCGTCGCTGACAAATTTTTGCGCATAGGTGTGAGCTTTGGCACCGTCGTGCGGGTGGCTGAAATAATCCGCTTGCGCCGCGGCCATTGCGTTCAAGACTTCAATCGTGGAAAGTTCGTTGCCGCCGATGCGGCGAGCGAGAATTTCATGTTTTGCGGAAGCGGCGTCGAAGTACCACTGGCCGGCGTCGTTCTTTTTCAATGCAAAGGGAAAAGGGTAATTCTCCGCGCCCACATCGAGAACCAAACCGCCGTTGGTCAGTTTTCCCCAGCGATGCATCTGGTCGTAGCGGCTCGCAAACTCATCAAGCGCCGCTTTGTCCTGCACGGGATCGCCCGAGAACAAAAGTTCCTTCGCGCCAGATCCGAAAATAAGCAGCAGCGCATTCGTGTCTCCCGCTTTCGCGGCGGTGTAGATCGCCTGTCCGGCGAGGTCCGCAGACGCGAATGTTTGCGGTGTGGCGGGAACTCCCTCCGTCGCGGTGGAAGGCTGCGATTTGCCGCATCCCGCCGCGCTGAGTGCGATTACGCTCAACAGCAAAATAAAATTGCCGCAAGAAAAGACCTTCGCCCTGCTCGATTTCACCCGACTCATTCGCTCTCCTTCTCGTTGCGGCCGGACCATTCGGGAAATTTTATTTTGGATGTCATGGGTATTGGGGGCGCGGCGAGACTATTTGCGACGCCCGCCTCCTCCGCCACCGCCTTTGGCGGCCATGCTTTGGTTCCCGCGAGCGCTCTGTGCGCGGCCTCCCGCCGATCCGGAAAAAGAATCGGGACGCGCCGGCTGGGTCGCGGGTCGTTGGCTCGGTTGTGGAGCGGGTCTGGTGCTGGGCTGAGTTGCTGGCGTGCTTGGCCTCGTTCCGGGCTGAGTTCCCGGTGTGCTTGGCCTCGTGCCCGGCTGAGTTCCCGGCGTGCCAGGCCTCGTACCTGGCTGCGTCCCCGGACGATTTCCAGGATTGGCCGGCAGCGTGGACGGTCCACCGTTGCCGGGGCGACCTCCGCCACCATTGCCGGGTCGAGCCGGTAGAGTGGTACCCCCGCCGGGCGCCGGAAGGGTTGTGGCAGGCGGGCGCCCATACCCGGGATACGATGGTGGACGGTAGCCTGGGTATCCGGGCTTGTAGCCCGGGTATCCTGGATGATAGCCGGGAGGACGATAATAGCCCCCGCCGTAGTAGCCGCCGCGCCAGTAGCTGTTTCCGACGTAAATGTTCCGGTTATAGATGACGGTGTGGCTGTGCCAGTTCGTGCCCCAGTAACTCCATCCCCAACCGCAGCAGCCGCCATAGACCGCTGCTCCAACCACTATTCCTCCGCCGAAGGAAATAACGGCTACGGAGGGACCGCGGTAGTAGTAACCGGGAACGACAATCGGCGCGCCATATACGACGGTGGGGCTGTAAACCGGAACGTAGACGACCTGCGGATTCGCAGGCTGTATCACGATGGTCCGCGGAGCCGGCTGCTCTACCTTTATCTCGGGCCCCGACTTCAGATTTCCTGCGGCCAGCGCCTTCGCGCGCATTCGTTGCACCGCGGCCATAACGTCCGCCTGTTGCGTCGCGGAAGCTTCGCCGAGCGCGGAGGTCCACGCGAGATTTTTCGACAGATCGTCCAGCACCGATGGGAATTGCGTGAGCGCTTTCACCGAGGGATCCCACGATTGCTGGTCAACGGCCTTTGCCAGCGCCTCGCCCTTGAGGCTGGAATTGTCTTTCAGCCAGAGCGTCGCAGCCACCACCTCATAGGGAAACGTCGAAGCGCCCAAAACTTGCGCCACCAGCGCGTCCGGATACAAGGCAATGGGCGCCACCAGCGAGTCGAGTTCATCGGCCGTAAGAGGAGCGTATTCGGGCGCGGCCTGAGCGCCCGCCTGTGTGCCGGCGGGGGCGGACTGCGGGAGCGCGGAAGTCACAGGCTGGATTAGGAACGACAACAGAAAAGCTGCGACGAGCTTCGCTTTCAGATTCATCCTGGCAAATTCCTTGCGAGCCCGCCTTCAGGGCAGGGCCGCAACGAAGAAAGGCATTTTCGACATGCTGTTTATCGCATTTTTGTGACCGCTCGTATTGTCAAATCTAACAGGTACGCAGGTCGGATCGCTCGGCACGCAAAGCGTTTGCGAGAGCGCCCCGGCGAAGCAATCGGGTTATGGTGGCACAGCAATAAAACCAAGGCGAGTTCTGGATTGGAACTTCAATCGTGCTTCCAGTCTTGTAGGTCCTGATTAACGCCGCCAGCTCAACCGGTCAGTGCAACACCATCCGGTGCATGGAAGCTATGGTGCGGCACTTGTACCATTCTGCGACTTAGCACAACCTTCGGTTAAACCGCCCGCTCGATGTAAAGCCGACTTCTCCCCCGCCGATTACCTACATATGCAGCGTCGCGCCGCAGCGTCGGCAGCGCGCGCCGACCTAATTGAGGAGCAGAGGGCGTGCTTCGGGCCGACTCTCGCATGCGTAGATTCACGGCACTGATCGCTCTCGGCGTACTTGTCTGGGGAAGCGTGTGCTCCGCGCAGGATTCGAAGCCGCAAGATGTCTCGGACATGAGCCTGGAGCAGCTCGGCCAGCTCACGGTCTATTCGGCCTCCAAGCACGAGCAGACGGTCAACGATGCACCGTCCTCGGTCACCGTCATTACCGCCGACGAAATTCAACTCTACGGCTACCGCACCCTTGCCGACATTCTGGAGACCGTTCGCGGGTTCTACATCACCTCGGATCGCTATCAGAGCTACGTCGGCGTACGGGGATTCGGCCGGTTGGGCGATTGGAACAGCCGGATTCTGCTCCTGGTGGATGGGCACCGGATCAACAGCGATGTGCTGGGGCAAGCCTTCATCGGATTGGAATTCCCGGTAGACATTGATTTAATTCAACGGATCGAAATCATTCGCGGACCGAGTTCGTCGCTGTATGGCGCCGAAGCCTTCTTCGCGGTCATCAACGTGATCACGCGCAAGGAAAATCAGCCCAAGCGGGAAGAGATTTCGTTCGCGGCGGGCAACTTCGGTTCCTACTACGGCCGCGCCACTTGGGACGACGAATACAAAGGCGTGGCGTTTGCGGTTTCTGGTTCGTTTTATTCGAGCGCCGGGCCTTCGCTATTTTTCCCGGCATTCGATAGTCCGGCCACGAACTATGGCGTAACCACGAATACGAACTATGAGAGCTATCAGCGTGTACTGGCCACCGTCACCTACCGTGGATTCACGTTGCAGGGGCTCTATAATGCCCAGAACAAAGGCGTACCGACGGCCTATTTCGATTCGCTCTTTAACGATCCGCGAGACCGCAATGTCCAGGGCATTGACTACCTGGATTTAAGGTACCAACACTCGCTTGGAGAACACTGGCAACTGGACGCGCGAACTTCCGTCAACAAGAACACGCTCTACGGGCCGGTGCCCTACGAGGCTGCGCCGGCGCCGCCGGATATCTTCTCGTACAACGGCCAATGGTGGGACTCCGAGATAAAACTGAGCAGGTCGCTGCCGCACGACAGCACACTGACTTTCGGGACGGAGATCACCGACAACTTCCGGCTGGATCAGTACAACAGCGATCCCGACGTCAGCCCCGTTCCCACCAAGGTTTCCACCAAATCGCTGATATTCGCGGGATACGCGCAGTTCGATTCTCAAATCACCAGAAAAATTTCGGTGAGCGCGGGCTTTCGTTACGATTACTACAACTACGGGTTTGGCGGGAGCACCAATCCGCGCGTCGCGCTGATTTATCACCCGACGATTTCGACGACCGCCAAACTTCTCTACGGCAGAGCCTTCCGGGCTCCGGTGCCGTATGAGACCAACCCCGATTACGGCTCGTTCTATCTAAGCAATCCGAATTTACAGCCGGAGAAAATCCGCAGCGTCGAGGGAATTCTGGAGCAAGGCCTGGGCAGCCACCTGCACGCCTCGGCCTCGGTCTTCTACAATCAAATCACTAATCTCATCACTCTGCAGACGGACCAGAGCACCGGCCTTTCCGTATATGAGAATTCGCAGTCGGCAATCCCGGTGTGGGACCCGTGACCGGGCTGGCCTACGTTCTGGTCATCGGGACACCCGATCGGTTTCCTTGTGGCAAAAAAATCGGCAGCTACACGGGACTCATTCCCAGTGAAGACTCCAGTGCCGGCCATCAACGGTTGGGACACATCAGCAAGCAGGGCAACGCGTTGTTGCGCTACCTGCTGGGAGAGGCAGCGCAAGCCGCCGCACGGTGTAACCCCGAGTGGCGACGTCGGTATGTGAACCTGATGATGCGTCGACAGAAAAGAATTGCCAAAGTGGCCATGGCCAGGAAACTAGCGGTTCGGTTGTACTGGATGTGGCGCAACCGTTGGCAATATGCGCAGTTAGTTGAATTCGGTTCGAACGCGGGAAAGCTCGGAACCGGACATGGCGTGCAGTAGGGCGTCGTCCACATGATTGGGCATCCCGCTCCCTGCAAAGGGAGTTTGAATTAGTAATCATGGTCGAAGTCTTGATCGGAGAGATGTTTGGGTCGGACTGAATCCGACCGATAGATTACGAACGAGCCGTGGTCGTCGATGCAGAGCGTCAAAGACAATAGAACAAGCCCACTCTTCGGAGTGAGTGGAGAAGTGTGCTCAGAGAAAGCTCAAAACGAGCTTGACAGAGTCAGTATTGTTAGAGATGTCCGGTTAGCGACGCAATATAAAAGGGCGCCCCTGTTGGAGTAGGTTTTGAGTGTCGGCTCGAACCTAGCTCAGAAAGGAGCGCCCTGTATGGATAACGTGAAGTATATCGGGATGGATGTGCACAAGGAAGCGATCTGCATCGCAGTTCTAAATTCCTCGGGCAAACTGGTGATGGAGTGCACGATCGAAACCAAGGCCAGCAGCATTGTGGATTTTCTGAAAGGCCTGCGCGGAAGTTTGCATGTGACTTTCGAAGAAGGCACTTGGGCTGCCTGGTTGTATGACTCGATCAAACCGCACGTAGCCGAGCTGGTGGTGTGTAATCCGCGCCGGAATGCTTTGCTCAAGGAAGGCAGCAAGAGCGACCGCAGGGATGCGTGGAAACTAGCCGAGTTGCTGCGCGCGAACCTGGTTCGCTCGGTGTATCACGGAGAGAATGGTGTGCGCACGCTGCGCGAGTTGGCGCGCAGTTACCTGACGATCAGCGCGGACCTAATCCGGGTGATGACGCGGGTGAAGGCGATCTACCGCAGCTGGGGGATACCCTGCAGAGGAAAACAAGTTTACGCAGAGCGCTATCGCGCGGAGTGGCTCGCCAAGATCCGGGAGGCCGGCGTGCGCCGCCGGGCCGAGTTCTACTACCAGCAGTGCGATGGGTTGCGGACGCTACGCCAGGAAGTGCGGCGCGAACTGCTCGTGGAAGCTCAGAAGCACGACGCCTGGAAATTGTTACGCGAGATTCCGTTCATCGGCCCGATCCGGGCGGCTCTGCTGATCGCTTTGATCCAAACGCCGCATCGTTTCCGTACCAAGCGGCAGCTCTGGGCCTATAGCGGATTTGGCATCGAGACGCACAGTAGCGCCGAGCAGCGCTTCGTCCAGGGAGAGCTGCAGCGCGCCAAGAAACCGCCCTCGATTCGTGGACTGAATCGCAATCACCATCACGAACTGAAGAATCTATTCAAGGGCGCTGCCACCGTGGCCGCTGCCAAGGCTGGCCCGTTCAGAGAGTTTTACGAGGCGCTGGTGGCCAAGGGCATCCGGCCGGAAATGGCGCGTCTGACGTTGGCGCGCAAGATGGCGGCCATCACCTTAATCGTCTGGAAGAAAGGAGTGCGCTTCGACGCCCAACATCTGAAACCACAAACAGCTTGAGTGTCTCCGGCGCATCCGTTCCATCCTGGAATTTCTTCCGGTGGTGGCCAGGCGGGTTCTGGAGACATTCGGGTTCGAGGGCGAGTCTCAGCTGATTAGTTAGGCTGGGCGTGCCTCGGGCACGCCGAGTCTCTCACGCGACCCTAGTCCCCCTCGGACAACCCGAAAAAGCTATGGGCCACGAGTCCCCAATAGAACCATGGTTGGCACCTGACAACCGTGCTGCTTGTGGGTCTCGAGCCGACTGGCTGCGTCGCGCCCCAGTGATGAAAACCGCTGGCAGAGAACACCCAAAGCGCTGCCGGAAGGAAGCAGCGTCCCGAGCTCTCGGAACGGAAGGCCAGAACAATCCTGCTCAAACGGGGCGGGCTGGACGGCAAGAAAAAATCCAGCGGCCGGAGAAGTGTTTTCTCCTTGACTCCTTTTATAGAACAAATCAGGAGTTGAGCCAGAGGCGGGTGATATCGAGCCACGCCGTTGCTATAATTAGCGCGTCATTGTCGATGGGACACGGCAGTCTGGATACGTCAGTGCAAGTGGGACTATTTCTTGGCTGCGTTCGCTGCCATTCGAGCGCGGAAGTTTTTTTCCTGCTGAATTTCTTCGTCGGTGAAATAAGGTGCGAACTCTTCGGGCTCGAAGACCTGGCGGATCTCTATGTCGGTCTCGCCTTCATTGGGGCAACGCTTGATCCACTCGATGGACTCTTCGAGAGACTTGACCTGCCAGAACCAGAAGCTGGCGATGACTTCCTTGCTTTCCGTGAAGGGGCCGTCAATGACGGTGGGGCGGTTCTTGCCGGAGAAGTGGACGCGGGCGCCTTTGGAGGAGGGGTGAAGACCGTCGTAGCCTATCAAGACTCCGGCTTCCAAGAGCTCGTCGTTGAATTTGTTCAAGTCGGCCATGAGCTGGGGATCGGGGGCTTGGTTTTCGGGTTCTTCCGAGCATTTGACGATGACCATGAATCGCATTTTGTTTGTCCTTTCGGGTTGAGTCGGTCTGACGTTCAAGTTCAGAGCTTAATTGATGCTCTACCCATTAGTCGAACGAGAAGGTGCAGAATCGACACGGAGAACCGAGAAAATTCTCGTAGCTCCTGGTAAACGGCAAAACCGGAGAAGTGAAAACGGGGCAAAACCATCTGTCCGGTAACGCGACGCAATATAAAAGGGCGCCCCTGTTGGAGTAGGTTTTGAGTGTCGGCTCGAACCTAGCTCAGAAAGGAGCGCCCTGTATGGATAACGTGAAGTATATCGGGATGGATGTGCACAAGGAAGCGATCTGCATCGCAGTTCTAAATTCCTCGGGCAAACTGGTGATGGAGTGCACGATCGAAACCAAGGCCAGCAGCATTGTGGATTTTCTGAAAGGCCTGCGCGGAAGTTTGCATGTGACTTTCGAAGAAGGCACTTGGGCTGCCTGGTTGTATGACTTGATCAAACCGCACGTAGCCGAGCTGGTGGTGTGTAATCCGCGCCGGAATGCTTTGCTCAAGGAAGGCAGCAAGAGCGACCGCAGGGATGCGTGGAAACTAGCCGAGTTGCTGCGCGCGAACCTGGTTCGCTCGGTGTATCACGGAGAGAATGGTGTGCGCACGCTGCGCGAGTTGGCGCGCAGTTACCTGACGATCAGCGCGGACCTAATCCGGGTGATGACGCGGGTGAAGGCGATCTACCGCAGCTGGGGGATACCCTGCAGAGGAAAACAAGTTTACGCAGAGCGCTATCGCGCGGAGTGGCTCGCCAAGATCCGGGAGGCCGGCGTGCGCCGCCGGGCCGAGTTCTACTACCAGCAGTGCGATGGGTTGCGGACGCTACGCCAGGAAGTGCGGCGCGAACTGCTCGTGGAAGCTCAGAAGCACGACGCCTGGAAATTGTTACGCGAGATTCCGTTCATCGGCCCGATCCGGGCGGCTCTGCTGATCGCTTTGATCCAAACGCCGCATCGTTTCCGTACCAAGCGGCAGCTCTGGGCCTATAGCGGATTTGGCATCGAGACGCACAGTAGCGCCGAGCAGCGCTTCGTCCAGGGAGAGCTGCAGCGCGCCAAGAAACCGCCCTCGATTCGTGGACTGAATCGCAATCACCATCACGAACTGAAGAATCTATTCAAGGGCGCTGCCACCGTGGCCGCTGCCAAGGCTGGCCCGTTCAGAGAGTTTTACGAGGCGCTGGTGGCCAAGGGCATCCGGCCGGAAATGGCGCGTCTGACGTTGGCGCGCAAGATGGCGGCCATCACCTTAATCGTCTGGAAGAAAGGAGTGCGCTTCGACGCCCAACATCTGAAACCACAAACAGCTTGAGTGTCTCCGGCGCATCCGTTCCATCCTGGAATTTCTTCCGGTGGTGGCCAGGCGGGTTCTGGAGACATTCGGGTTCGAGGGCGAGTCTCAGCTGATTAGTTAGGCTGGGCGTGCCTCGGGCACGCCGAGTCTCTCACGCGACCCTAGTCCCCCTCGGACAACCCGAAAAAGCTATGGGCCACGAGTCCCCAATAGAACCATGGTTGGCACCTGACAACCGTGCTGCTTGTGGGTCTCGAGCCGACTGGCTGCGTCGCGCCCCAGTGATGAAAACCGCTGGCAGAGAACACCCAAAGCGCTGCCGGAAGGAAGCAGCGTCCCGAGCTCTCGGAACGGAAGGCCAGAACAATCCTGCTCAAACGGGGCGGGCTGGACGGCAAGAAAAAATCCAGCGGCCGGAGAAGTGTTTTCTCCTTGACTCCTTTTATAGAAGTCACCAGGACTTAGCTCGCTCCTGCCGAGATTCCCGGGACCTGTCACTTCTGCCAATGAGACTTTTTGCCGTCGTGAGGTACTGTGTTGCCCGCTACATTTTTTTAACTTTGCCGACATCGGCAGCCGCACCAAAAGCAGCGCCGATCCTGGTCGTTGATTTCGTCAGACCACTGAGTGCCGCAGAAGAGAAACAGTGGCCATGGTCCCAAGCTCTTTAGACAAATATACTGAGCAATACGCAATGGCGAGATGGGAGTATCGGAGCCGCGTCAGGGGGATCGATTACACTCACACACCAGCAAGCGGGACCGGTTCAACCGGGAAAAAGGAACCGTCGCAACCTCGCTGATCTCCGTGGACCCCGTTTGGGTTGCAAGTTCGTTGTGCCCAGGGCGGGAGATCCCTCCGACCCGCGAGACCGAGCTCCCAATCTGTTTTTTCAGTGGCTGATTGCCAAACCAGGCTCGCTGCCGCGTTGTCTCCTTTTCTCCTTCCCGACGGTCGTTCTCTTCTTGCTTCTTGCACTTCCAGTGTTCTCCCAAGGGTCACAGGAAATGCCTTCTTCGGACCCGGCGGCCCTTTCGATGCAAGCCGAACCCGGAGACCAATCGGCAGCCCAGAATAATTCTCAGAGCCAAAACAGCCCCGCCCCAAAAGCGCCAGAGAAGAACAAGCAGGACCGCATGTTTTACGTGATGCCGAATTATTTGACCGTCGATAATCAGGCGCAAGTCAAACCGATTTCCTGGAAAGAGAAATTCGCCATCACGGCGAAGGGCGCCTTCGATCCGTATGAATTCGTGATCGTAGGTATTGTGGCCGGCATCCGCCAGGCGGATAACGCCTATGACGAATTTGGACAGGGTATGGAAGGATATGCGAAGCGGTATGGAACGGCATTCGCCGATCAAGTGGACGGCAACATCATGGTCGGTGCCGTTTTCCCCTCGATCTTAAAAACAGATCCACGCTATTTTCGATTGGGACGAGGCGGGTACCGTCACCGCTTTGGCTACGCGATCAGCCGTATTTTCGTCACCCGTAAGGACTCGGGTGGAAGCGTGTTCAACGTTTCCGAGTTTGCGGGCAATGCAACGGCGATCGGCATCTCCAACGTCTATTATCCGGCAGCTGATCGGAGTGTTTCGGGCAATATAACCAACTGGGGAGTGCAGATGGGCATCGATGCCTTCGGGAATGAGCTGAAGGAGTTTTGGCCGGATATTCACAGGTATTTGCGGAAAAAGAAGAACTCGCCTTCGTAATCCAGCAAACTGCCCGGATTGATGCTCAACTCCCGACTAAAGCGCTAAGCGGAGAGGTGAAGCATTGCTTCAAATGGACGGTTAGGCGAGTTACCAGGAGTTGCGCGCCTGCTGGAGTCAAATTCGTCGCGCGCTACTGATATTCCCAAATCTGTAGTGAGTTTCCTGTAGCGCTCACGAACCAACACGTGCCGTGGACGATCCCGCCGCCCGTGAAAGGGCGCTCCGCGGTAAGCGGTTCGGTTTTCAAGGTTTCGAGATTCCACATCGCCCAGTGTGTTTTCAGCGTGTCCTCGTTGAAATACATCGTTACTGCCCGCTGGCTGTCGCCGATCGGCATGATCTCAATGACAGAGCCGACTTCTCCTCCGAGCCGATGGGTTTCATGTCCAGGCGAAAGATCAATTAGCGAGATGTAGTCTTCTACGCCGCCCGCGAGAAGGAATTTGCCGTCAGCGGTAAATGCTACAGCGAATGTCTCCAGTTTGAGGTCAGAATATTCGCGCGCCACTTTCCAGGTTGACGTGTCGTAAACGCGCAGGACCGTATCACCTTCAGCAGTTGCCAGCTGCTTGCCATCGGAACTGATGGCGGACGCTGTGAGTCCCGCAAAATCAGAATGCAAGGTCGCGCGTACTTTTGGTATGCCGCTGACATCCCAAATCTGTCCAGGTTCGTCATTCCCCGCAATCAGAATAGAATCATCATCCGCGAGAAACTCAATCGCACTGACTCCACGGGTCGTGGCTTTCCAACGCCTGGACTCACCCGAGCCGGACGTGGGCACGATCTCCGCCGACCCGCTTCTTAAACCCACAGCGAACCAGCGACCATTGCGGGAAAAGCTGTAGTCGGTCACGTGATCGTCGGAGGGGAACACATGTTGCTCGCGCCCAGTCGCAATATCCAGAAGGCGGATACTGTGGTCGCTGCAGCGCACGGCAATTTGTTCTCCGCTTGGTGAAACGAATTGAGAAGGCGACTCGCAGGAGAGGTGCACCGTCGCTATCGGCTTCAGTTCTCCTGCATGGATAGCCAGACCGCAGCAGCAAACAGCGACGGCGACAAACAGTCTCCGCATCAGGCTTTTTCCAGAACGATATCAAAGTTGACCGAGGCCAACACCTGTTTGGAATCGCTCTTGATGACCACCGGACGAACGAGCTCCAGGCTCGTGATTAAGGGATCACGCTTGTAATACTTCTCCGGGTTGCCATCGAATACTGGATCGGTGGCGAAGTACAACTGTGTCGTAAGCGGTTTGTGTCTCGGTGCCGTCACCAGGTAATGCACGTGCTGGCAAACCCTCTGGGGATAATGGCCGGGCATCACACTTTCAAAAGCGTATCCGCCTTTTTGATCCGGCTGCATCATGGCACGGTATAGATAGCCCTCGTTGTCGTAATGTCCTGCGTTGTCGGTTTGCCAGATTTCCAGGGTGGCGTCGAGCAGTAGCTCCCCGTTCACGTCATAAACATTGCCGGCGACGGCCAACGGCATTCCAGGGTCGTGTGCGCCGCGCAGCATCGATCCGCGCGGAGCTTGGCGCTTGTAAAATGGTCCGAGTTCGCACCACGCAGTGGGCTGGCGCTTCTCGGCATCGTCCCAGGCGCTCGCCACGGCGGAAAGCGAAGTCGCGCCCGCGATTGTCAGCGAGCCAAATGCCAGACAACGTTCCAAGAGTTCGCGTCGCCCGATCGTCATTGTGGCACCTCGTGCGGCGAAGTATATCCCCGGCGAACGGATAGCCACAAGAATGCTGATTCGGTTGCCTGCCGGGATCGCAGATTCTCCGTTGGTGATCTACATTAGTCAAGTGGATTTCAAGTTTCCGGTAACGACTTACCGGGAGCTAACTGTTTTTCCGCAGATTACCGCGGATAGTTTCCGACCACACCAAGACCCAGCCATCCTCTGTGCGGATTGAAAATGCTTGGTGTTGCGACGCAAAGATTGGCAAGCAGAATGACCAAGTCGGGTTTTTTCATGGCCTTGCAAAAAGTTCCGCCACGCCGTCACATTCATCTGCCGCACCGAACCCTGTAGCCCATCCGTTGGGCGGGAGCCGGTATGCCCCCGCCCAGCTTGGCGCGATGAGACGTCTCTCTTACCTCCACTGGCACCGAAGCAGAGCCTCAACGCCGTATGACTTCCAGAGCCAACCACTCATGAGCCAAACGCGCGTCTTGCCATTGACCCAAGAGCAAGGGAACAGAGGAGCACCCCCAGCAACCCGAGTAGCGGCAGCGAGCTGGCCGTTTTAGGCAGTTGCGCTACAGTTGGTTCCGCTGGAGCTGCTGCGGGGGCCGGGGGAACCGGCACAGCGATGATGAGGACAGCAACGGTGGGGTCAGGCGGAGGAGGCGGTGGCGGCGCTTGTCCCGTCCTCTTAATCTGCCGCGCAATTTCGGTTTCCGGCACTTCTGTGACTGCCGTTGCCGAAATTTGCATCCCCTTCCGAAGGCCGAATGCATCCGTCTCTTGTCCCTGGATCATGAACTTCTGGCCTTTGGGAATTTTGAACTGCTGGTTCTTCCCATCCTCCATGGTCAGGATGACGGAGACGGGGGGGATGACGTTGAACACGGTGCCGGTCACAGTCTTTGTCGTTGTGATCACTTTCGGCGTCGTCGTCGTGATCGTGGTCCTCTCCACGGTCATGCCCGGTTCGAGTTGATGAACATTGAGCTGTTTGCCATCAACAGTGACGGTCACACTGTCCGGAACATTGTTGAAATCTCTGAGAGTCCCATCTTCCGCCTTGATTACGACGTTATTTCCGGCAACGTGGACCACCGTGCCACGCTCGACCTTGACCACCTTTGTTGCTGGCCCGCTTGATACCGACGTTGAAGTTTGCACCTGCGCGTTCGTGCCGAGCGCCAAAGCTGTGCACAATACGCCTGTGCCTAGCAGACTGCACCGGATCATTCGAATAAAACTAGATGGGTTTCTCATCTCACAGTCTCCTTGTTGGATGGATTATCTTTGTAATTCGGGCCCTTATTGGATCCCTCTTCCGATGGGCTGGAATTCCTGAGTGATGCGCTGACGATGTACCGTTGCGGGGCGCTTCCTACAAAATAAAACGGAAAACAGGTGACCAGGGTCAGTACTGGTGTTGGCGTCGCGTCCAGTACATACACGTCTTTGGGGTTAACGATCTGAACCTTGTCGACGACATAGGAATCGGTCTGGCCAGAGTGCAAGAGTTCGATCAGATCGCCTTGCCCTATGTCCTTGAGGCCGCGAAAAAAACCGTCCCGGTGACCCGCAATGCCGAGGTTGCCTCCCGCACCTAATTGTGCCGTCCCTAGAATGCGGCCGACTCCTCGGTTCAGAGTGAGGTCGTCCGTGTCGTTAAAAACGGGAACTTCGAGGTGAATCTTGGGAATGCGCAGAACCGCAAGCGGCGTGTCAACCTTCTGCAAAAGGCTGTCTTTGTATGCCTGGACTCGTTGGATCGACCAAACCGTAAAATCAACTTTGGAACCGGTGGCTGGATCGAGCATCACCGGGGAGCCGGCCTCGGCATTCTTGGCCTGATTCGCGTCAAACTCTGCGAGCGCCGCGTGCGAAAAAACCACACTCTGAAGCTTGGCCGTGCCCCACATTGCCAGGAACGCGAGCCCAATTGCGAAGAGAGACCGCTCAACCCTCGTCATGAATCCTCTGTTCTGGGCATGGAGTGAAATGTCAGATTCCAATTCTGCACACAATCGTGCCCCCGCCCTCATTTCGAGTCAACCTCCTTTCGCACTGGTCGCACGATCCCGAAGGGTCACCGTCTTATGCCCAGGAAGTCTACTTGTTTGCGTCAAATGAGTAATTGTCAATAATGACAGTGGCTGGGACACGATGACCGCCGGTAATGAAGGACTTTCCAAGGCTAGTTCGCTAAGGGCCTTCCATGAGAAGGCCGGTGAGTGTCAAGCGTTTTCTCTTTTCCTTCTTTCTTTTTCTTCTTTATTTCTTCTTTTTCCAAATTGTTCCCATTGGACCGAGCCGCCTCTGTCGCCACCCTTCCATCCGCACTCTGGTTGAGCGATTGTCGCTCGGTGCAAGTTGGGCGTACTCGATTCAGTAGGTGCTGCTACCTGATAATCGACCTCCGTTCTCCCCTTTCGAAGGGAACTGGTCCAGGCACTGTCGCAGTCACCTGATCTCGGCAGTCGAGCTCGGCTGTTTGGATACCATCTCTCTTCTTCCTTCTTTCCTTGCTCCTTTTTCTTCCTTCCTGACTTTCTCAGTTTTTCACAGAAAAATTTCGCGCCAGGATGGCCTAGGAACGACGATCGCCAACTCCCTCGACCCCTAGCATCCCCTGTTTTTTGGAGAGCTCTTCACTCTAGGCCACGGCGCGCATCGCTTGCTGGCTATTGTGCAGTGGTTCGTACACCTCTCCATTCACCCACAACCGATGCAGCAGTACCGCTAGCTTTCTCGCTACCGCAACCACCGCTCGCTTCTTTGCATTTTTCCCTCCGCGCGCCGCCAGTTTTAACCCCCAACGCCGTAGATCACTGTCTTCTCCAAAGGGTCCCAGGATGTAGTGCGCCCCTTGCACCAGCATCGTCCTCAAATACCGGTCTCCTTCTTTAGTGATGTGCCTCTGCGGCTGGCTCTCACCGGAGTCCCTGCGCCCAGGGCGCAACCCCAGAAAACAGCCGACCTCGCGACTCTTCGGGAACCGATGCGGATCGTCCAGGGTCAGGACATACGTCAGCGCGATTTGCGTTCCTACCCCCTTCACCTGTTTGAGTAGTTCGACGTGCGGGTAGCTCTCCTTGGCGATTTTCTCCATCCGTGCGTCGTATTCCTTGATGCGCTCGTTCAACGATTCGATTTTTTTGAGCAGCGGCTCGATGACCTCTCGCAACTCCACGCTCAATTCAGCGCCCAGCTCCCGGCTCACTTGCTGCGTGCCACACTTGGGCAACCGCTGGCCATAAGACTTCACCAACCCGCGTGCCGCGTTCACCAGGGCGGTTCGTGCACTCACTAATTCCGCCCGGGCCCGAATCACCGTCAGATGAATTTGTGCTTTCGCGCTGCGATGCCGCACCGGCCCCAACAGCTCAGGATCGATTCTGGCCAGCCGTGCCAGTGTCCGCGCATCGTGTCGATCATCTTTTCGATTGCTCTTGCTGATCAATTGCACCTTTTGCGCGTGCGCTACCAGCACCTCGTGTCCCAGCTCCTTTAACAGCCGGCTTACCCAAGGGGAATGTGTTCCGGTCTCCAGAGCGACGAGACTTCGCGGTATCTTTGCAAATGCTTGTTTCATCGCCTCCGGTGTCGTGGCCACTTTCTGTTCCAGAATGATTTTGCCCGCTTCCTCTAAAACGCAGTAGAACGACCAGCGATCGCCGAGGTCCAGACCAATCGTGAGTTGGTGTCCTTTGAAAATCATGTTTCCTCTTACCCGAACAGTGCTAGTCTTTTTCATAGCCGGTCTCCTTTTCTCGTGCGCCTCGAGCGCGTCGATCATTGGGAGCGTATCGCATCCCGCTGGAGACCGGCCTCCTCATCCCATCTGGTAAACGCATTTACCGGAGATCTCTAACAACGTCGGCTCTGTCAAACTATTTATGAGCGCACTTCTCCGTTCACTTCAAAGAGTGTCTTTGTTCGTCGTGTTCTTCGGCCCTGTCGACGACCACGGCTCGCCTGTAATCTTTCGGTCGGTTTCAGTCCGACCCACACATCTCTTCGATCCCAGCTTCAGACCATAATTACTCGTTCAAACTCCCTCGCGCGAGGGAGCGGGATGCCCATTCAAGTGGACGGCGTTCTACTGCACGCCATCTCCGGTACCGAGCTGTCCCGCGTGCGAACCGAATTTGACCCAGTCTGAATATTCCCAACCCTTCCGCCACATCCAGTACAACCGCACCCCGAGTCTTCGGGCCATGGCCACCTTGGCAATGTTCCGTTGCCGGCGCAGCGCCAGATGCAGGTACCGTCGTCTCCAGTCCGCATCACATCGTGCGGCGGCTTGCGCTGCTTCCCCCAGCAAGAAACGCAGCAGAGAACTGCCTTGCTTGGTGATGTGGCCTAGCCGTTGACGGCCCGCGCTGGAGTCCTCGCATGGAATCAGTCCGACGTAGCTCCCGATCTGCTTGCCGCACTGAAATCGTTCCACCGTCCCGATGATCAGCACGAAGGCCAGCGCCGTCAGCGGGCCCACACCAGGATGCGTCATCAGCCGCAGCGCCTCGGGCCACTTCCTGGCTTCCTGCTCGATCGCTGCGGTTAGCTCTTCGATGCTGGGGTTCATCCGGTCCAGCAGCTCCAGCAGATCTTTCCGGCGTCTCGATGCCCACGCTGCCAGCGGAAGCTTTTCCAGCTGTGCGCGCCCTGCTTCGCTCCACAGTTTTTTCTTCCGTCGCTGGCCTTCGTTCATCGCCAGAGCCTGAAGTTGGTTCATGATCCGCGTGCGCATCTGCACCAGCCGATGCCGGTGCCACAGCAGTTGTCGCAGATCCCGATTCTCCGGACTGGGTACCCAGATGCGCGGAAAATTATTTTCCCGCAGCAGTCGCAGCAGCAGTCGGGCGTCCTCCCGGTCGGTCTTCTGCTTGCGCACTCGCTTGGTCTTGATCTCCGCCGCATCGCCGATCCATACCTCGATTCCCAGTTTTGTCAGTAACCGCTCGAACCAGCGTGTATAGCCCGTGGCCTCCATCCCCACTCGTACGCTGACTCCTCGTGCCGCCGGTTCCCGATAAAACTTCTCGGCTTCTCCCTCACTGTGGTTCAGTTGCCGTTCCTCATACTCTCCCGTTTCGGTGTCCAGCAATGCGATGTACTGGTCGCTCGGGTGATAATCCACGCCTATAATGATCATGTTCGGCTCCTTTCTCCCGAGCCTTTGGTCATCGACAAACCACAGTCTACTCGGGTCTAAGGAGCCGACGTTGTTATGCAATCAAGTGAAATCGAGGCAAAATCACTTGCGCAGTGGCGCGACTAGCCACGACTTGGCGCTCTGATTTCGTTGTAAACTACCCGACGTCAAGGGCTATCTGCGTGGCACTCGCTCCAGAGCCCGCCTATGTTTTAGTTTCGCGCGCCGGCAGCGCGCAGCGAATCTCGGTCGTCTCCGTCAAGCGCACTTCCGAATTGCAATTCCGTGTTCGACTTGTCTCGGGCTTGTATGGGCTGGGTAGTCACGGCTGAATCGCTCCTTCTGGCGCGGAATTCGCCAGCGGCGCGACGCTCGAGCGATATCTAAGGAAAGCCACAACCCCCAGGAGAAGTAATGCTTCGCTGAGAAAATATGCGGTGGCAAAAGCCGCGTACTCCAAGCGGCCCATAATCGAGACTGCTATCGCGGCTGCGATTGCAATATTGCGGACTGGAAATAAGATGACAAATGCAGTTGAGTCCGCTCTCTTTAAATTCATAACCAGACCGATTGCCCAACCAAAGGCCATGGCTACGGCCATCAGGGATAAACTACTCAGCCAAATCGCTTTCCAATCGGCTCTCAACTGCGCGTGCCGGTTCACAATAACGAACATACAAAGAGCAAGTATTCCACCCACACACAGAGTGCGCAAATTCCGCGAAACTTTTCCGACCAGCTCGGCCCGCAGGACACGGAACACCATTCCTGCAACAATCGGTAGAGCCACCATGAGAATCAATCGGCCGAGCAAGCGGAAAGGAGGGACTGATAATGCGAACTCGGACCCGAACAGGCTCCTATACACAGCGAAAACCACAGACATCGAAGCCACCGACAGCAGACAAGAAACCGAGTTGACCGCCACCGACAAGGCCACATTTCCCCTGGCTAACAAGGTATAGAAGTTCGCGATATCGCCCACCGGGCACGCCGCCACCAGCAGGATCCCGACTTGTAGATACTCGGGGAGGGGAATTGTGCGGACGATGAAGACACCAATTGCCGGCGAAACTATCATCTGCCCGATCAAAGCCGCGAAAAACGTACCCTTATTGCGTGCTAGTTCCTTGAAGTGAGATGTTTCCAATTCCAGCCCGACGGAGAACATCAGGGCTAGGGTGACCGCAAGAACTCCGAAATCGACGGCAATTTTCATTGCAGGGCGACGCGCGCAGAACATGTTAGGTTGGGGCAAAAGGCAAGTCAACGAAGACGAACGCTACACCGAGTCCTGGTAAACGCCGTCACCGGACATCTGAAGTTCTAGTACGGGACTTGTCCGGTTAGCGACGCAATATAAAAGGGCGCCCCTGTTGGAGTAGGTTTTGAGTGTCGGCTCGAACCTAGCTCAGAAAGGAGCGCCCTGTATGGATAACGTGAAGTATATCGGGATGGATGTGCACAAGGAAGCGATCTGCATCGCAGTTCTAAATTCCTCGGGCAAACTGGTGATGGAGTGCACGATCGAAACCAAGGCCAGCAGCATTGTGGATTTTCTGAAAGGCCTGCGCGGAAGTTTGCATGTGACTTTCGAAGAAGGCACTTGGGCTGCCTGGTTGTATGACTTGATCAAACCGCACGTAGCCGAGCTGGTGGTGTGTAATCCGCGCCGGAATGCTTTGCTCAAGGAAGGCAGCAAGAGCGACCGCAGGGATGCGTGGAAACTAGCCGAGTTGCTGCGCGCGAACCTGGTTCGCTCGGTGTATCACGGAGAGAATGGTGTGCGCACGCTGCGCGAGTTGGCGCGCAGTTACCTGACGATCAGCGCGGACCTAATCCGGGTGATGACGCGGGTGAAGGCGATCTACCGCAGCTGGGGGATACCCTGCAGAGGAAAACAAGTTTACGCAGAGCGCTATCGCGCGGAGTGGCTCGCCAAGATCCGGGAGGCCGGCGTGCGCCGCCGGGCCGAGTTCTACTACCAGCAGTGCGATGGGTTGCGGACGCTACGCCAGGAAGTGCGGCGCGAACTGCTCGTGGAAGCTCAGAAGCACGACGCCTGGAAATTGTTACGCGAGATTCCGTTCATCGGCCCGATCCGGGCGGCTCTGCTGATCGCTTTGATCCAAACGCCGCATCGTTTCCGTACCAAGCGGCAGCTCTGGGCCTATAGCGGATTTGGCATCGAGACGCACAGTAGCGCCGAGCAGCGCTTCGTCCAGGGAGAGCTGCAGCGCGCCAAGAAACCGCCCTCGATTCGTGGACTGAATCGCAATCACCATCACGAACTGAAGAATCTATTCAAGGGCGCTGCCACCGTGGCCGCTGCCAAGGCTGGCCCGTTCAGAGAGTTTTACGAGGCGCTGGTGGCCAAGGGCATCCGGCCGGAAATGGCGCGTCTGACGTTGGCGCGCAAGATGGCGGCCATCACCTTAATCGTCTGGAAGAAAGGAGTGCGCTTCGACGCCCAACATCTGAAACCACAAACAGCTTGAGTGTCTCCGGCGCATCCGTTCCATCCTGGAATTTCTTCCGGTGGTGGCCAGGCGGGTTCTGGAGACATTCGGGTTCGAGGGCGAGTCTCAGCTGATTAGTTAGGCTGGGCGTGCCTCGGGCACGCCGAGTCTCTCACGCGACCCTAGTCCTCCTCGGACAACCCGAAAAAGCTATGGGCCACGAGTCCCCAATAGAACCATGGTTGGCACCTGACAACCGTGCTGCTTGTGGGTCTCCGAGCCGACTGGCTGCGTCGCGCCCCAGTGATGAAAACCGCTGGCAGAGAACACCCAAAGCGCTGCCGGAAGGAAGCAGCGTCCCGAGCTCTCGGAACGGAAGGCCAGAACAATCCTGCTCAAACGGGGCGGGCTGGACGGCAAGAAAAAATCCAGCGGCCGGAGAAGTGTTTTCTCCTTGACTCCTTTTATAGAACTTATCAGGATCTGTGCTTGCCGCTGCGTGGTTATTTCCATCTAAAAAAACATGAAACGCTACCGAGGGTTTACTCCGATGCCTTCTTGAAGTCCTCCGCCGTCAGGCGTTCTCCGAGATACTCCACGTTGTATTTAGCATAAAACGCGACTAGCTCTTGGCGAGTGGGAGGAGTGGGGCTCGGATTTCTACGTCGTTGGGCAGCTTCCTCAAAGAACTCCTCCAGTTTTCCGCCAGGAGTGAGTCCGACGATTAGAGTGCCGGGCGTAGGTCCATTAGTATACCGGTGTGGAATCCCCCGAGGCGCTACCAAGCTGCCGCCTTCGATCACGCGGTGCAGCTTGCCATTCACCTCATACACGAACTCACCTTTCGTGACATAGAACCATTCGTCGCCATCGTGGTGAAGATGAAGAGGCGCCCCTTCCCATGGTCCGTGATGGGCGAGCATGATGCAAAGGCGGCCACCGAGGTCCGATGTCCTAATCTTGCACTGCACCTCGTCTGGAACCAACACGGAGCGACCATCGGCGTGACGCGTCTGTCCGGGCCCCACGATGATGGCTGCATTGCCGTTCATTAAAGTCTCCTTTGTCGCGTCAGCCTTGATCGAAGGAGAGTTTACAACAAGACGAGTGAATCGGCTCAACGCCTGCTTGATGTCATAACGACGTCGGCCTCGCTACGGCCCGAGTAAACTGTTCGGTGTTCACCCCAACAGTGCTCGGACCGAAGGAGGCCGAGATGCAGATTATAGGATGTGATTTGCACGCTCGCCAACAGACGTTGGCGATGTTGGACACCGAAACAGGGGAAGCAGTGAATCGGACTCTCAGGCACGAAGGCAACAGCGTGCGGGAGTTTTATTCCACGCTTCCCGGTCCGGTGCGTGTAGGCATCGAAGCGACCGGGTCGATGAAGTGGTTTGTGCACCTGATGGAGGAGCTGGGAATCGACTGTCAGGTCGGGCATCCAGCGACGATTCGAGCGGCCGAACCGCGCCGACAGAAACATGACCAGCGCGATGCCGAGTTACTTCTAAAGCTGCTGGTAGAAAACCGTTTTCCAGCGATCTGGAAGCCTTCGAAGGAACTGCTGGATCTGCGAGGGTTGCTCTTACACCGTCACCAATGGGTACGCCTGCGGACGCGGATACAGAACGCGCTGCAGGCGATCGCACTAGCGAATGGTTTAAGGCGAGGGAGTTCGCTGTGGAGCGAAAGCGGACAACAGGCCATCGCGTCGTTACCGCTGGCAACACATACTGCTCATCGGCGCAGTGAGTTGCAAGCGATGTACGCCAGGTTCGAAGCGGAGATCGAACAACTGAATCAGCAAGTCCTGGAGCAAGCAGGCCAACGACCCACCGCCGGGCTGTTGATGACTCATCCCGGTGTGGGACCGATCACGGCCCTGGCGACCGATGTCTTTCTGGGCGATCCGAAACGGTTTCGCGACGGCAAGGCACTGGCGAGTTACATCGGGATCATTCCCAGGGAAAACTCCAGCGGCGGGCGACAGCGGTTAGGAGGTTTGAGCAAGCAAGGCAATCCGCTGTTGCGCTTTCTCTGGTGTGAGGCGGCGGCACATGCCGTGCGCCGGGATCCGGAGTTGCGGCGGTTCTATCGGCGCAAATTAGTGCAGAAGGGTCTGGGGAAAGCGCGAGTCGCCGCGGCACGAAAACTCGGGATTCGGTTGTGGATCATGTTGCGGGACCAGATTGATTACCAAGAGTTCTGTCGTCGTGGACAGATGCAACAGAGAAGCGGTGCTGCCTGTGCGGGAATGCCTAGAGGGCGTTATGGTGCGAAGAGTCACCGTCTGATTGATTAGGCGACCCGCCTCCCTACAGGGAGTTCGCATAACTCATCATGGTCGATCGTGACCGCAGAGATGTTTGGTGGGCAACGCCGAATCGATGAAGCAGGAACGGCCCGAGCGAGTTAGGGTGACACCAGTGAAACAAGGCAGCCATGGAGACGCGAATCGCGTGCCCTGGGAAAAGTGTGTTCGTGCGCAGAAAAAATACGAATAAAATCTCTTGAAACGGTCGGCGTCGTTAGAGATAACGCATTTACCGGAGATCTCTAACAACGTCGGCTCTGTCAAACTATTTATGAGCGCACTTCTCCGTTCACTTCAAAGAGTGTCTTTGTTCGTCGTGTTCTTCGGCCCTGTCGACGACCACGGCTCGCCTGTAATCTTTCGGTCGGTTTCAGTCCGACCCACACATCTCTTCGATCCCAGCTTCAGACCATAATTACTCGTTCAAACTCCCTCGCGCGAGGGAGCGGGATGCCCATTCAAGTGGACGGCGTTCTACTGCACGCCATCTCCGGTACCGAGCTGTCCCGCGTGCGAACCGAATTTGACCCAGTCTGAATATTCCCAACCCTTCCGCCACATCCAGTACAACCGCACCCCGAGTCTTCGGGCCATGGCCACCTTGGCAATGTTCCGTTGCCGGCGCAGCGCCAGATGCAGGTACCGTCGTCTCCAGTCCGCATCACATCGTGCGGCGGCTTGCGCTGCTTCCCCCAGCAAGAAACGCAGCAGAGAACTGCCTTGCTTGGTGATGTGGCCTAGCCGTTGACGGCCCGCGCTGGAGTCCTCGCATGGAATCAGTCCGACGTAGCTCCCGATCTGCTTGCCGCACTGAAATCGTTCCACCGTCCCGATGATCAGCACGAAGGCCAGCGCCGTCAGCGGGCCCACACCAGGATGCGTCATCAGCCGCAGCGCCTCGGGCCACTTCCTGGCTTCCTGCTCGATCGCTGCGGTTAGCTCTTCGATGCTGGGGTTCATCCGGTCCAGCAGCTCCAGCAGATCTTTCCGGCGTCTCGATGCCCACGCTGCCAGCGGAAGCTTTTCCAGCTGTGCGCGCCCTGCTTCGCTCCACAGTTTTTTCTTCCGTCGCTGGCCTTCGTTCATCGCCAGAGCCTGAAGTTGGTTCATGATCCGCGTGCGCATCTGCACCAGCCGATGCCGGTGCCACAGCAGTTGTCGCAGATCCCGATTCTCCGGACTGGGTACCCAGATGCGCGGAAAATTATTTTCCCGCAGCAGTCGCAGCAGCAGTCGGGCGTCCTCCCGGTCGGTCTTCTGCTTGCGCACTCGCTTGGTCTTGATCTCCGCCGCATCGCCGATCCATACCTCGATTCCCAGTTTTGTCAGTAACCGCTCGAACCAGCGTGTATAGCCCGTGGCCTCCATCCCCACTCGTACGCTGACTCCTCGTGCCGCCGGTTCCCGATAAAACTTCTCGGCTTCTCCCTCACTGTGGTTCAGTTGCCGTTCCTCATACTCTCCCGTTTCGGTGTCCAGCAATGCGATGTACTGGTCGCTCGGGTGATAATCCACGCCTATAATGATCATGTTCGGCTCCTTTCTCCCGAGCCTTTGGTCATCGACAAACCACAGTCTACTCGGGTCTAAGGAGCCGACGTTGTTATGCAATCAAGTGGAGTGGTAGACGGGCATTTGTCCGGTAGCGCGACTTAGCATGCACTAACCGAGTTAGTTCGTGCGTGGTCATTTTTACGTGTCTATTTGTAGCAGGGAGGAGGTCGATTCTCCGATTATAGACTGTAGAGCCCCTTCTTGCCCCGAGCCCTACCCCTGTCTAAATTGACAGTATTCCGGATTCCCGCCGGCGAGTAGTCTCTGACAAGCGTTCAGCTTGAGCATGTAGTAGGACCTCAGCCCCCTCCAGCAGCCCCAGCAGAACAAGTTTCGACATGCCACCTAGGGGGATTACAAACATGGATGTATTCCAACCGAGCTATTTCCTGCACGCCGCAAACATCCTGCTGTTGGTAGCGTACAGCGTTCGCGACATTCTCTGGTTGAGGTTGTTTGCGGTGGCGGCCGCGCTGATATCGCTGCCGTATTTCATTCTTCAACCGGAGCCGCTGTGGGAGCCAATCATTTGGAGCAGCGTCTTTGCTGCGATCAATGGGTTCCAATCTTGGCGTCTTTTTCTCGAGCGGCGTCCCGTTAAATTGACGCCTGAAGAGGAGGAAATTCGCCGGCTCGCCTTCCCGGATTTGCCGCCTCGGAAAGTCCTGCAGCTTCTGAGTATCGGAGTGTGGACAAATGTGGAAATTGGTGAGCGAATGCTGGAGCCTGGCAAAAAAGTTGAGGCAATCAGCGTCATCGTTCGCGGGAAAGTGCGGGCTACGAGAGATGATCGTGTCATCGGAGAACTCGTCGCGGGACACATGGTAGGCTCAACTCTTCTCATGAGTGGAATCGCTGCCGATGTAGAGGCGGTCGTAGTCGAGCCTGTCCGGTGCGTGCGTTGGGAGATTGAGGCGCTCGATCGCTACCTGGCCGCTAATCCGGAGACGCGGATTGTGCTGCAAAAGCATCTCGCTCGCGATCTGGCCGGAAAAGTGGTCGCTGCTGCCAAACTTTAGACGCATCTAGACGCGCGAGCCCCCAGCCAACTGTTGATTAATCGCTAGATTGGCACTGGACGCTCGAGTTCACGAGGGCCAGTCCAATCTATGCCTGACGGGAACTGGCGCTCATTGTCTGATTACTCGACTAGCCGTCCGAGTGGAAGTCGGCTATCGCCAGCAGAATCACATCAAGGTCGTCACGGCCGGCTACTTTAGGAGGTTTGAGTACTCCCGACGCGCCTGAGATGCGCCGCTCGCACGTGGCCCATTCTTTACTGGTGCACTGCTGTTTGCGGCAGTCGAATTCGCAGAGCGCGATGTCGCCAGGAACATCTTGGATCGCGTGATTGCTGACCCAGCGCCGCAACCTCCGAAAAAAACTAGCTGGTTTGCTTCCATGCACTAACATGTGCCGGGCCTCCTTCACGCCGTTGCAGCGTATTGCGCTCGGTCAACGGGCGAATAATCTTGAGCCACAAATTCCAGATTCAGTTCGCGACAGACCGAAAATTCGTAGCGTATCTGACCACCTGCAAAAGTGATTCCCGAACCTCATATCGTCCAGGCCAATCGTCGTTGAGGGATTCCACCAGTTGCACAGCCTCTGCAAGTTCATCGCGGGACGCCACCCGGACGAACTCGCCATTCTCAAGCTGCTTAAACGCCGTAAACATCGAACCAGCTCCCCCTTCGTCTTGGTTGAACCCGTCCGGCTTGCACAGAACGTAGCGTTCCGCTCGCTAAGTAGCTGTGATGGAAATCACGGCTCAAGGTGACGTAGGAACAGCGGGTTGGATTCCCGAGCAACGGGAACGCCTTCGGGCTCAGCGCCCTGTGAAGGGCTCCGCCGAAGACTTCTTGTGATTTAGCGCGCGACGAAGGCGCTCGTCGGCGTCCGAATGCCTTGCTGCTCTGCCAAATTGCCCAGAAGCCCAGCCGCTACTTCTTCGCAGGAGCGGCCTCATTGGCGGCGGGAACCCAGACGCCGTCAGCCGCCGCGATTTCGAAATCCGTAGCGGTGGTTGAAATGTTGACGCGCTGCAAACTGGCCTTGTTCCTCGGGATCGCTCCAAAAACGAGATAATACTGGTTGTCTAGCACCTTCTGCAGACGATCGAGGTAGGGCTTGAAGCTGACCAAATTTTGAGTTCCGAGCGAATAGTATTCTCCACCGGTCTCGTCCGCGATTTTGCCCACGCCCGATTGGCCCAGCTGTACTTCCCAGGCATTCCGGCCCGCGCGTCCTACCCCGGTGGCATAGATTCCATGAACAATGACGCCATATCGCTGACCTGCAGTGCTGGCAGAATCCGCATCTGGACTCATGGTAGACATTGCGGAGACGGACGGAGTGGTGGGCAGAGTGCGAGACGAGCGGCTCGCAGAAGGCGACATGGTCCGCAATTCGGACGCTCTTTCACCGCGCAAGCGGTCAATGCCATCGCTCACCATCAGGACTTCACGCCGGACTTTCTGCACGGGCCAGCCCTTGATCAAGCTGATGAGCGACAGGTACGGGCTGTCCATGGAAGAAAGATTGCCTCTGGGCAGACGGATCGCCTTTGCTGCTGCCCCATGATCGGCTGTGAAGTTCTGCACGATCTGGATGGTGGCGTTGGACATGTAGGCGACGCCCACAACGGTCGTCGCGGGCTGCGCGTTGACGAAATCGCGAAGGTCGTTGAGGCTGTTCCCAATGCCTGTGTCGCAGGTGTCGTCTATCAAAATAAAGAGTTGTAGTGCGGCGTTGTCTCCGCGGGCGGGAATCACCTGGCTGACTTTGAGGACGTTCTTCCCCTGCTTGACCTGAACATTTTCCGGATGAAGGATCGGAATTTCAGTGTTATCGCGAATCGCCTCGTCCGTGATGACCATGTGGACCTGGACGGCGCCGGAAGCGCCGGCATTCTCTTGCGAAGAAGCAATCGGCGCTCCGGATCCTACGAGAGTTAGGGTAATCAACGATGCGAGCAAGTACCTGAAATTATTCATGCGTCCCCCAAGAAGTGCGGTTACGAAGAGCGACAAGCCGCTCTGCTTTGCCCGGCCACAAAGGGTAAGAATTTTTCCCCAGCGAGTCAACCGTCAAAATTGACAGTACAACTCGGCAATAATCCCCACGAGTAATAAACGCGGTTGCCGGACATGAGGATTGAAGCTGTGAAGAAACCCTCCGAATTTCCATCTTGCAAAAAAAGAAGTCTGCCGTAAGCTCGCGGCATGAGCCAAGAAAATCCGATCGGCAAGCAGCCTCTGATTCGCCACGTAAACCGACAGCAGATGAGTTGGCGGGCCGTGGATGTCGAACATCTCATCAGCGAAGACCATCCGGCGAGAGCCATTTGGACATTGGTAGGGCGCCTGAACCTGAGCGCCTTTTATCAAGCCATCGAGAACAGCACCGAGGAAGGGGGGCGGCCGGCGATTGATCCGCAACTGCTGATCAGTATGTGGGTGTATGCCTATAGCCAGGGGATTGGTTCGGCACGAGAAGTGGCCCGGCGCTGTGAGTACGATCCGGCGTTCCAGTGGCTGACGGGATTGCAGGAAGTGAACTACCACACGCTGGCGGATTTCCGTGTCGAGAAGCAGCAGGAACTCGATGAACTATTCACGCAGGTGCTGGCGGCGCTCAGCAAAGAAGGGCTGATCACGCTGGAGCAAGTGATGCAAGACGGCACGAAGATTAAGGCCCTGGCGAGCAGTAGAAGTTATCTCCAGGAGGAGACGATTCGCGAGCATCTGGAGAAAGCGCGACGGCGCGTGGCGGAGATGGGTGATCCCGCGAACGAGGAGAGCAGTTCGAAAGTAAAGCAAGCGCGGGTGCGCGCGCGACGCGAGCAGCAAGAGCGACTGACGAGTGCGCTGGAAGAGTTGCAGAAGTGGCAGGCACGCAAGAGCGGAGAAAAAGCCAAGAAGGAAACGCGCGTGAGCACCAGCGATCCGCACGCCAGGACCATGCATCAGCCCGATGGAGGATTAGCGCTCAGTTACAATGCGCAGATTTCTACCGACGCGGCGCAGGGACTGATTGTGGGAGTAGCGGTAACCCAGGAGCCCAACGACAGCGGGCAGCTATTGCCAGCAGTCGATCGCCTGGAACAGCGGCTGGAGAAAAAGCCGCAACAGATGGTGGCCGATAGCGGCTACAGCACGCGAGAGAATATCGAGAAGATGGCCGCCCGAGAGATCGATTTTCTGGGGACCATGCGGTATCAAAATGTGCCGCGCGGAGCCAACCTGCCGAACCAGTTACCACCGAGCGCATTTCTCTATCAGCCGGAGAAGAACCGCTGTGTTTGCCCAGAGGGAAAGATCTTGCATTCGGCGGGACGACGCAAGAGTGGGCCAGGAATGATTTATCACCTCTACGAAGCCCGGCGGGAGGATTGTCAAGCCTGTGCTCGCAAACCCGAGTGTTGCCCAGATAACCAAAAGCACGGTCGCTCGGTGGCACAGCCGGAAGAAAGCTCGGTGGTAATGGCCTTTCGCACGAAGATGGCTAGCGAAGAAGCCTGCAAACAATATCGTCGTCGGGGAAGAATCGTGGAGTTTTGTCACGCCTGGATCAAGAGCAAGCTGGGCTTGCGGCAGTTCCATGTGCGGGGCCTGAAGAAGGTGCAGATGGAAATGCTGTGGGCTTGCCTTACCTACAACCTGCAGCACTGGATCCGCTTGAAAAAGCTCAACACCACACCAGCCGTCAACTGAGAGAGAAAGAGAACAGCGAGAAGAACCGCGACGGTCTCAATAGCAAGTCAACATTTCAGAAAGCTCAGACCCAATTCGCAATCTCTCTCTACATCGAAGTTTCTTCACAGCTTCATTTCAAGTTTCCGGTAACGCGGCCATACGTCCATGTGACGGTCACGAAGGCGAGTCCCAGAATGAATGGTGGCTGCGGAATTCGATTCGCTGGGGGCACTGTGAGTGCCGCGACTAGGATTAGAAGGGCTGCCGGGTAAAGAGCAGCCCTTCAAACTGCGAACGCCAGGCACAAAAACGAACGCTACCTAGGCAGCGTTAGCGGGCAGAGGGCGACGCACCAAAGCTAAATAGTGGCTTGGTCGCTCCGAGCTTCTTCGACTTCTTCAGTTTTTTGGTGCTTTTGCGGGCTTTCTTGGTTGCCATTTGATTTCTCCCTCTCGGTGAGATTGCCCCCGGGGGCGGTCACCGTGCTTATATGCAATATTTGCGCCAATGTAAACAGGCAGAATCGCGGCTGCTATCCGCTGTCGATTCTTCCACGATCGCCGCCAGCACAACTCGGTACCGAGAGCCTCGTGTTGAACCATTCACCATAGATTGAAATATTCAACGGCCCATCACGCGCTTTGGAGGTTTTCGATATGGCGGCAGCGCCCGGTAAACGCTGTCAGCTCAACCGGTAAAGTGGATTTTCCTGGCTTCCGATTCCGCCTTAAGACGTACCAGGCACTGCAAGGCCAGCTACCGTTGTTTCAAAGCAGAAGAATATTCCCGATGAGACTGACCAGGAGAACGATGCCAAGCAAGAAAATCACGCCGGCCATCTGAAAATTCGGGTTGCTGAACACACTCTCTGTCTTTCCCATCCGCTTCAGTATCCGCACATACTGGACGATCATAAAAAATAGGGGGATCGTTCCCGACGCCAGCATGAAAAGCCCGATATTCCTCGGCGTGTGAGCGCGCATGAGCCTTATGGAAGCATTCTGCTGCAAGTATTTCAAAATATTGAATATCGTGAATCCGAAGCCGATGAACGCCAGCGAGGTGCGCACCCCGGCTAGCATCGTTCGGTCTGCCGCTAAAACTGTCCTTTGCACAGCAAGCTTGTCGGCCAGTTTCAGTTCTTGCCCGATGATGAGTTCTTCTCCGCTTCCCACCGCGCTTTTTTCTGGATCCGGCATGTGGCTCCTCCGTTGTATTGATCGTCTGCGAGAGTCCCCTTGACTGCACCGGGTATTTCATACCACGGGGAGTGAGAGAACATTGACAAATCAACGCACTGGATGGTGTTGGTTCGACCGGTTTAGCTGGGACGACTAATCGGGCATGTGCGGTACGGATAGTCGAAACCCAAATTGCCATCTCCGTGCGTGATCACCCGTTGCCCACAGATCAGCTGAGCGTTTCGTTGATTTACTTGTTCAACTCGATGGAGTGAAGCTTCGTCATCGCGGTCCCGTAGTTACCGAGGTGATAAACGGACGCGCCCACTAGCGAGAAGGTAAAGGCGTCAAACGGCTTGGCAAGCAAGGCGTCAAGATCCTCAACGGTACCGATGCCGGTCGTCACGTGAGGGCTGTAATGGTCTCCGCTGTGGTCTGGAACAAACACCCTAACGTATTCAATAAGCGGCGCAGTGATGTCGGGGTCTTCCGGAGTGGTCACGTAGGCGGCGGCGGTACCCGTGGGCGCAGTAAATGGCGCGACTGCATCAATTAGTTCCTTCTGAAGTCTCAGCAGGTCGGGCGTGGGTTCAATCACAATGCCAGCAAGTCCGATGGACTTATCGGGAATGTAGTAGTACTTGATTGCCTTCAACGTCCAACTGGTAGGATTCTCCTTCGCAAAAACTGTGCTGGCCGCTGCGAATACCTTATCGAGATCCGCGGTGTAGACGTAGCGCTGTAGCACGGAGATATGCGGCGCATGTGCGCCGCCCAACGTGTAGCCTTTCGGAAAATTCTTCAAAAGTTCCGCGTTGGCTGCCGTGGCCCGCTGGACCATCGTCGCGTCCGGGTCAAGCAGGATATCAATGGCCGTGACCTTGTTTTCCCCTGCGGCAGCATCAGGCCGTTGCGCGTTGGCACTTCCGGATTGACTAATCATTGCAGATACCATCGCTCCGCAGAGGAGCAGTCGAGTTGTGGCATTCATTGTGTTTCCTTCGAATGATGCGATTTGGTGTGAGTTCCAACACGCTATTTATCGAAAGCAAAAATATGCTTCCAATCTTCCTTCATGCTAACAACCGTCCAGCCATCCTTCTTCGCTTGGTCGTAAAGGGCCTGCGTGAAGGCGCCCAGTCTGACATCCGGCAATCCTTTAGCCGGACCGTAGGCGTATTCGCGCACCGCATCATCGTGTAACACCAGAAGCATGAACCGCGCGCCGCTGCCGCCCTGCGTATATTCCAACATCTCCCGGTCGCCATCGGAATTGCCGAACGCCATGACGGGCCGGCGGCCAATGTGCTGATTGATGGCGACGGGCTTCCCGGCTTTATCGTTATTGAAATTTAGTTCTGGCAGACGCATAAGGACGGGCTGACCGTCGCGCATTTCAAACTCTGTTTTCATGCTGCTGCCGATGACCTGTTCGGGCGGGAAGCCATAGACCTTTTCGGCCCACGCACGCATGAACTCGATGCCGCCGCCAGAAACGATGAAGGTCTTGAAGCCGTTGGCGCGCAGATAGGCGACTAGTTCGAGCATCGGCTGATAGACCATTTCCGTATAAAGTTTTCCGGTCTTCGGATGTTTTGCGGTGGCGACCCATTCCTTGACGCTCTGCTCGAATTCCGCTGTAGTCGTGCCCGCGTGCGTGGCGACGAGCAGGGCGAGGAGCGCCTGGTCACCCCCGGCGAGCGCGGTTTTCAGATCGCCCTTGAGAAGTGAGGCGAATGGTTCCTCGGTGTTCCACTCAGGGTGTTGCGGAGCAAGCGCTTTCAGGCGGTCCAGCGCAAAGTAAAACTGGGCGGGCATCGGCTGCTCGCACCAGAGCGTGCCATCGTTATCAAACGTGGCAATGCGCTCCTCAGGGGGCACGAACTGCGTGTTTGCGGGGTCTGTAGTTGCGCGGACAAAATTGACGATGGCCTGTTTGGCAGGGCCGTCGTTCCACGAGGGCAGGGGGTCGGCGGTTTGGGCTAACGTGGCGACTCCTCCGACCAGAACTCCAAATATCGCGATGCAAATTCTGGCAACGAGGAACTTCGGGTAAGCCAGTTGTGGCTTCACGGAGATTGGCTCTCCAGTGGCTCCCTCTTTAACTGCACGATTGGCAGGAAAAGCCGCGATGAATACTATTCGAGCCGTCACCGATGTACATTGGCAAAATTTACAGTGCTGGCTATCGGCGGGAAAATCGCGATACCTTCCCATCGCACAAAGCCAACTCTTGGTAAACGCTGAAACCGGTCAAGTGGCCTCATTGTCCGGTGATGCGACAAACCAGGACTTATCAAGCCAGAATGTCCGAACGGGCCTTCTGACTCGGAATAACTTCCGGGTGGCCTGTCAACCATCCGCGATTATCGCTATCGGCGCGTCTCAAATAGCTGGTTCAAAAAAAGTGCAGCCTTAAGATACGGCTACCTCTCCGTTTCAGCAGACCACCAGTCCGAGTTTAGGGCTGCGCTGTATGCAGATTCTCCATCATCTTTTGGTACACGGCTGTCGAACAGTTCACCTTCCCCAATCGCCCATAGAACCCCTTGCCGGTTGTGATGTGGATTTGCGTTTGATCGCCCGTCGCTTCGACTAGGGCCGTTACGCTCTCACCGCCATAGCCCATGTGCTCGGAATAGGAATACCCGCGTCGGCGCTTGCACTCTATGCGACCGGCAGTCGCCTCCGTCACCTTGCAATCCTCGCTCTCCATGGCGGAATTGAGGGCGGCCATAACCTTGTCTATCTCGAAGGGAATAACCACCTCCACATTTCCGCCTCCTCTATCTGTGTCGAGCGCGGTGGGATTGGAGCCTACGGTAACGTCCTCGAACTTCTTGATCCATTGCGCTCGCGTTTCTGGCGCCAGTTCCGGCACCTTCGCAACATAATGAACCATGTACCAGTTACGCTTGCCATAAATTAGCTTCGCGATTTCGTGCTGATCCGGCCAGCCGCGGCATGGCTTTGCCCGCCATTCGTATAAAATGGCGCTTTCACTGTTCTCGATTACATTCCAATCCGTCGCGCCGGGGCATTCCTTCTCCCTTAGCGCCTTTATCTTATTAAGTTCCTCTTCTGGAGAGTGCTGATTTTGTCTCAGACCGCCGTTTTCGTAGGTGAACAGCTCCTTCCAACTCTTGATATAGTCTCCTTCACGGACATACTCGATAATCACCACCCCATTCCCCCCACCGCTGCTTACCGGTTTCCACTCTTTATCTAATTCGAAGTTCAGGCCTTCATGTTCGGCCTCGGATGTTGCGGCGGCCCCCACCCACGAGAGGAGACATACGAAGGCAACGACGGGCATCGGCATTTTCATGGCAGCCCTCCGATAACGCCTTGTCATCAGGGATTTCCAATTTAGCAGGAACCTGCGATCTCGGGCCTAGTCCCCACATCGTATGCTTCTCGTGGTCGGGACACAACCCAAGAGACCGCCAGGATGCGCCTGAACAATCTGTCCAGATGGTCGGCGACCCGGAAACGATCCTGAAAGTCACAAATTAAGCGGTCTAGTCCCGGTAAATGCTTTTACCGGAATGTATGGTCCGCCGCAGAGTTGCAAGCGTAAAAAGAAGAATGGCAGTTGGTCTGCGCCAATGTATTCGGCCTTCAGTGGAGTCAGAGACTCCGGGCCATGATGGATATCCGCTCGCTTTCGTCCTCATAAAGTGGACGGCCTGGAAGAGACCTTCTCCGGTATCGGGTTTCGAAAGCGTGGGAGAGACCCATTGCCATCTCTATTTTCCGCCAGCAGACCTGGCAGGAACTGTTTTCCCTAAACAGGGATTTTAGGTTGCCACCGCAAGAGCGGGAGGGCGATAGCGTTCGTTCTTACATAAGACGGCCCAGGCCATGCGAACCAGCTTGTTGGCCAAAGCCACGACGACAACATTCTGGTGGGTGCGCCCCAACAGTTGCGCTAACCAACTGCTCAGACCAGGAGCCTGCTTGTGCCGCTGTTGCAGTACGCTGCGTGCCCCTTGAACGAAGAGTCTTCGTAAGTATTTATTGCCGCGTTTGCTGATGCCCAGTAACTTCTGTTTGCCGCCGGTGGAGTACTCTCTCGGAACGATCCCCATCCAGGCCGCCAGATTTCGTCCTTTTTGAAATGTGCTTCCATTGCCAACTGCGGCGATCAGGGCTGTTGCGGTGACCGGGCCGACTCCTGGAATCTCCGTGAGTCGTTGGCAGGCTTCATTCTGTTTGGCCGTTTTCTGGATGACCCGATCCATTTCCTCAATCCGTGCTGCGAGTTGCTCCAGTTCCAATTTGAGTTGAGCCAGCAGAACACGGAATGAGCCGGACAGATTCAACGCAGCGTCTTCCAGGATACGAAGCAGTTGCTCGTCTAGATGACTTCGGCCCTTGGGCAGGGTCAGCCCACGTTCCAGAAGAAGGCTGCGAATCTGGTTCACCACCGCTGTGCGTCGCATCACCCAACGCTCGCGCACGCGATGCAGCGCCTGCAGGTCCAACTGCTCCTCCGTCTTGATCGGCACAAAACGCATTCTCGGTCGTTGTACCGCCTCCGCAATGGCTTCGGCATCCAGGTAGTCGCTCTTGTTCGTCTGCACGTAGGGCTTCACGTATTGCGCCGGCATCAACCGCACTTCATGACCTTGTGCGCGCAGCGCCCGCCCCAGAAAGTGGGCTCCACTGCAGGCCTCCATGCCAATCAACTGCACTTGCAAATTCGCGGTAAAGGCCAACAGTTGGGTGCGAGAACATCGCTTGCGAATCACCGTACTGCCCGTTGAATCCAATCCAACCAAATGAAAGCACGTCTTACCTAGATCAATACCTAGCACCTGTAGTTTCATGGGATGCCTCCTTGCCACCGCACTCTACAACTTCTAGAGATCTGCGGCGGACCATCCCATTAAGTGAAATCCGCGCAAAACCGTGATACTTCCGTAGTGGGCAACGGCAAACAAAGAAAGGTGAGGAGCGCTGACGGAGAGCCACACGACTATTGCGGGAGAGCCGTTTTATGGAGAATGGCTTTGTGGCGCGGGTCAGGGCTGTAGAGTCCGTGTGAGAACTCCAAAACCAGTACTTCAGCGGTTGAAGCCGCACCGATTTCGCGACGTTTACGTCGTCGCTAAAGCGACGACCTGCAAGGATTCTCGTGCTCGCACACAGACTCTGCCGGGGTCGGATACTGGAGCGCCTTTACGTCGCAACTGCTTGCCTTTAACCGTGGAATTATTTCGTCGGCTTGCCTTTTTCATTCTGAGCTGCAAGCCCATATCGTATGGCCGCTTCCAGCGAGTCGATGTTTATATCTTTTAGAGCTTTAAACCGAATGCAATATCCGGTCACACTTGCCTTGCCTAGTTTTTTTCCATACGTTTTGGCTAAGTACTTCTTATCTTTGAGGCCGAGAATATAGACCGAGATTCCGGTTTTGTTTCCGCTCACACCAATTTGAAAAAACTCTCTACTTTTTCCATTGGCATATTTTATTTCGTGAAATCCATATCCAATCGTAGGGTTGGAGACAGTGTGATCTTTGCTGTCTTTACCGTCGAAGAACCATAATTTGCATTCTGGTGACGCTTGCAGTGTGAGCCGATGCAACTCGCGCAGGTCACTGCGTTTTGGCTCCGGTTGGCTGGCAATGTATTTCTTGATTTGTTCATGTACATTCATATGTTCTGCTCCGCGGTCGCGCGCACCAGATCAAGTGAAGCGTTACTTCGAATGGACGGTAACGCGACGCAATATAAAAGGGCGCCCCTCTTGGAGTAGGGTTTTGAGTGTTCTCGCTCAAACCCACAACAAAAAGGAGCGCCCTCAATGGATAGCGTGAAGTATATCGGGATGGATGTTCACAAGGAAGCGATCTCCATCGCGGTTTTGAATTCCTCTGGCAAGCTGGTGATGGAATGCGTTATCGAGACCAAGGCCATCACCATTCTCGAATTTCTCAAAGGGCTGCGCGGAAGCCTGCACCTCACTTTGGAAGAAGGCACCTGGGCGGCATGGCTCTATGACCTCATCAAGCCGCACGTCGCCGAGCTCGTCGTGTGTAATCCCCGCCGAAATGCTCTTTTGAAGGAAGGCAGCAAGAGTGACCGCATCGATGCGCGGAAGCTGGCCGAGCTACTGCGCTCCAACATGCTCCGCTCGGTCTATCACGGAGAGAATGGAGTACGGACACTGAAGGAGCTGGCACGCAGCTACTTGACGATCAGCAAAGATCTGGGACGGGTGATGAGTCGAGTGAAAGCCATCTACCGCAGCTGGGGGGTTCCTTGTACAGGGAAGCAGGTCTACGCACCGCGGTATCGCTCGGAGTGGCTGGGCAAGATTCGAGAAGCCGGCGTGCACCGCCGAGCGGAGTTCTACTACCAACAACTCGACGCCCTGCGGCCTCTGCGCCAGGAGGTGCGGCGCGAGCTATTGGCCGAGGCTCGGAAGCACGACGCCCGGAGATGGTTACGCAGTATTCCATTCCTGGGCCCGATCCGGGCGGCTGTGGTGATCGCTTTGATCCAGACACCTCACCGGTTCCGTACCAAGCGACAGCTCTGGACCTACAGTGGGTTTGGGATCGAGACCTACAGCAGTGCCGATCATCGTTCGGTTCAGGGGGAGCTGAAGCGCTCGAAGAAGCCGGTCTCGATTCGGGGGCTGAATCGCAATCACAATCACGATCTGAAGAACTTGTTTAAGAGTGCCGCCACCGTGGCCGCTGCCAAGCCGGGACCGTTCCAAGAGTTTTACGATCGACTGGTGGCCAAGGGAATTCGGCCGGAGATGGCGCGCCTGACCTTGGCGCGCAAGATCGCCGCCATCACGTTGATCCTCTGGAAGAAAGGAGAGCGCTTCGACGCCAAACATCTGAAACCACAAACAGCTTGAGGGTCTCTCGAAATCCGTTCCCTCCCTGGGATCGATCCTGGTGGTGGTTAGCGGGTTCCTGAGACACTCGGGATCGAGGGCGAGTCTCAGCTGGTAAGTTAGGCTTGGCGTGCCTCGGGCCGCTAAGTCTCACACGCGACCCTAGTCCCCCTCGGACAACCCGAAAAAGCTATGGGCTACGAGTCCCAAATGGAACCATGGTTGGCACCTGACAACCGGGCTACTGCTTTGTTGGTCTCAGAACGAACTGGCTTCGTCGCGAAGAGGCGATGAAAACCGCTGGGAGAGAAACCCAAAAGCGCTACAGGAATCTTGTAGCATCCCGAGCTCACGGAACGGAAGGCGAGAACCATCCTGCTCCATGGGAGGGGCTGGACGGCAAGAAAAACTCCGGCCAGAGGGGAAGTGTTTTTTCCTTGACTCCTTTTATGGAACTTGCCAGGTCGGCAAGGTTAAGTTCGATTAGAGTCTCTGGCTAACGGCCAGGATATTTCCCTCAGTGTCTTTGAACCAGGCGGTCTTTGCGCCGCCAGCCGTGGCGATGCTGTTCTTCATTACCCCGGCGGGCATGTCGTATTCCTCAAACTTTACGCCTCGCGCCTTCAGTTCGGCGACCTCGGCCTCCACGTCTTTCAGCTGCCAAAATGCCTGGCTGGCCTTCGATGTGCCCGCGTTGGGTGTCGGGTACATGAAAACGCTCGCACCTCCACATTCGTACACCACACCGCCTGCATATTCCACTTTAGGCTGAAGGCCAATGACCTCCTCGTAGAATTCTCTCGCGCGGATGATATTCGACGCTGGGATATAAGCCCGAATCGGCGCATCTTTCAACATGCGTAACCCCCTTGGCGGCTACCGCTCCTCGCCCAGCAACATCGTAGCAAAAGAGCGCGCGAGCACGCTCAACCCCCGATTAACGCGTTTGCCGAAAAAGTGAAATTGGGGCAAAACGATTTATACGGTAACGCGATTTATCAGAAGTTAACAACCGTGCCGCTATTGATTTGTGGCCGCGAACAGGTTCGGCCATTCTCCTCAGCCAGCTGCACAAGACGTTCCAAAACAGTGGTTCACTTCGCCTGAGCTTTTGCCAACTTGGGGTCGCCGGCGGACGGCGCGAGCGTGTCCAGAATCATGGGTGCTGCAAACTGGGCGCCGGTGAGCCCGCCATCCACCATCAGCTCGACCGCGTTGACGTAGGAGGAGTCGTCCGACGCGAGGAACAGCACGGCTTTGGCAACTTCTTCCGGATCGCCCCAGCGGGCCTGCGGAATCGCGGAAGAAAAAAACTTCTCGAGCTTCGCGGATTCTTCCGCGGACGCACTGGCGCGCGGCCCGCGCTTCCAAATGGGAGTTTTGATCGCGCCGGGTGCGACGACGTTCACGCGAATGTGGCGCGGCGCAAGGTCGGCGGCGATAGAACGCGCCATCGAAACGAGGCCACCCTTGGTGGCCGCATAGGCGGCGACGCCGGGTTGGCCGAGATAGTTATGCACCGAGCCAGTAAAGATGATGCTGGCGTTGTCATTCAGCAGCGGCACCGCTGAATTCACCGTAAAGAAAGCGGAACTGAGGTTGATGTGGATCACGTTCTCAAAAATGGCCTCGTCGGTCGAACCGGTAGGAGTCCGGCCGGAGATGCCGGCGTTGGCGAAAACAATGTCGAGTTTTCCGAAATCTTTAGCTAGCGCTGCAAAAAGCTGCTTGCGGTCTTCCGCAAGGGTGACGTCCGCGCGATAGCCACGCGCGTTTGGCCCGAGTTCGGCTATCGCTTCATCGAGCGTTTCCTGGTTACGGCCGGTAATCGCGACCTGCGCGCCCTCCGCAATAAATAGCCGCGCCGTGGCAAGGCCGATGCCACTATTGCCGCCGGTAATAAGAGCTTTCTTCGCAGTAAGCTTCATAATCTCTCCTTTTTTCCAAGACTCGTTGCGAATTCCCTATATGCGCCAAGCCCGCTGCTCTGTCAACCGTGATCATCAGGCCAAATGGCCCGAGTGCCTTCCATGAGAAGGCCGGTGAGTGTCAAGCGTTTTCTCTTTTCCTTCTTTCTTTTTCTTCTTTATTTCTTCTTTTTCCAAATTGTTCCCATTGGACCGAGCCGCCTCTGTCGCCACCCTTCCATCCGCACTCTGGTTGAGCGATTGTCGCTCGGTGCAAGTTGGGCGTACTCGATTCAGTAGGTGCTGCTACCTGATAATCGACCTCCGTTCTCCCCTTTCGAAGGGAACTGGTCCAGGCACTGTCGCAGTCACCTGATCTCGGCAGTCGAGCTCGGCTGTTTGGATACCATCTCTCTTCTTCCTTCTTTCCTTGCTCCTTTTTCTTCCTTCCTGACTTTCTCAGTTTTTCACAGAAAAATTTCGCGCCAGGATGGCCTAGGAACGACGATCGCCAACTCCCTCGACCCCTAGCATCCCCTGTTTTTTGGAGAGCTCTTCACTCTAGGCCACGGCGCGCATCGCTTGCTGGCTATTGTGCAGTGGTTCGTACACCTCTCCATTCACCCACAACCGATGCAGCAGTACCGCTAGCTTTCTCGCTACCGCAACCACCGCTCGCTTCTTTGCATTTTTCCCTCCGCGCGCCGCCAGTTTTAACCCCCAACGCCGTAGATCACTGTCTTCTCCAAAGGGTCCCAGGATGTAGTGCGCCCCTTGCACCAGCATCGTCCTCAAATACCGGTCTCCTTCTTTAGTGATGTGCCTCTGCGGCTGGCTCTCACCGGAGTCCCTGCGCCCAGGGCGCAACCCCAGAAAACAGCCGACCTCGCGACTCTTCGGGAACCGATGCGGATCGTCCAGGGTCAGGACATACGTCAGCGCGATTTGCGTTCCTACCCCCTTCACCTGTTTGAGTAGTTCGACGTGCGGGTAGCTCTCCTTGGCGATTTTCTCCATCCGTGCGTCGTATTCCTTGATGCGCTCGTTCAACGATTCGATTTTTTTGAGCAGCGGCTCGATGACCTCTCGCAACTCCACGCTCAATTCAGCGCCCAGCTCCCGGCTCACTTGCTGCGTGCCACACTTGGGCAACCGCTGGCCATAAGACTTCACCAACCCGCGTGCCGCGTTCACCAGGGCGGTTCGTGCACTCACTAATTCCGCCCGGGCCCGAATCACCGTCAGATGAATTTGTGCTTTCGCGCTGCGATGCCGCACCGGCCCCAACAGCTCAGGATCGATTCTGGCCAGCCGTGCCAGTGTCCGCGCATCGTGTCGATCATCTTTTCGATTGCTCTTGCTGATCAATTGCACCTTTTGCGCGTGCGCTACCAGCACCTCGTGTCCCAGCTCCTTTAACAGCCGGCTTACCCAAGGGGAATGTGTTCCGGTCTCCAGAGCGACGAGACTTCGCGGTATCTTTGCAAATGCTTGTTTCATCGCCTCCGGTGTCGTGGCCACTTTCTGTTCCAGAATGATTTTGCCCGCTTCCTCTAAAACGCAGTAGAACGACCAGCGATCGCCGAGGTCCAGACCAATCGTGAGCTGGTGTCCTTTGAAAATCATGTTTCCTCTTACCCGAACAGTGCTAGTCTTTTTCATAGCCGGTCTCCTTTTCTCGTGCGCCTCGAGCGCGTCGATCATTGGGAGCGTATCGCATCCCGCTGGAGACCGGCCTCCTCATCCCATCTGACAAACGCGGTTAGCGTAGAAGGGAAATCGGCCAAAACGATTTGTACGGTAACGCGGCCGATGAGAACTTGGCGCTCGGATTTCGTTGTAAACTACCCGACGTCACGGTCGATCTGAGCGGTACTGGCTGCCGCATTCGCCGATGTTTGCATTTCAACTCTGGGCACATCGCTCGGGAAGCTGCCCCCAGAGGATCAGCGCGGCGTCCCCTCGGCGCGGCGAAAATTCCCGCGGGAGGAATTCCAACCGTATGGCGCGGTTGCTATCAGTGAACGTCGGGCTTCCGCGCGATGTTGCGTGGAAGGGGCGCACGGTACACACCGGCGTCTGGAAAAATGCCGTGACGGGCCGCTGTCGCGCCGGCCGCTTGAATCTCGAGGGCGACGGTCAAGGCGATTTGGCCGGGCACGGCGGCGAACATCGAGCCGTGTTCGTGTATCAGATCGAATCGTATCGTTATTGGCAGGAGCAACTGAAGAGGAGCGATTTCGTTTACGGACAGTTCGGCGAGAACTTTACGATCGAAGGATTGGTGGATGACGCCGTGTGCATCGGCGACCGCTTTCAGATCGGCACCGCGCTTTTCGAAGTCACGCAACCGCGCGTCACCTGCTTTCGCGTCGGCATTCGCATGAACGAACCCCGCATGGCGGCACTGCTGACATCGAGCGGCCGGCCGGGTTTTTATTTTCGCGTTCTGCGCGAAGGCGAGGTTGGCGCCGGCGACGAAATTGTGAAGGTGGGAGAGGCGGGCGAGCGCATGACCGTCGCTGAGATCAACGCGCTCCTCTATTTGCCTCCGCACCCGCGCGAGCGTCTGGAGCGCGCGTTGCGCATCGCGGCGCTTTCTGCCGGTTGGCGCGGTTCGTTCGAAGCGCTACTTCAGAGTCAGCAAAACGGCGCGGAAACCGGAAACGCAGGCCTGGCGCCTGCCGCCGCAGCCCATCCCGCTTCGTCTGGATTTCAGTCGCTGGTGATCACCTCAATTGTCCGCGAATCGGCGGACGTTCTCTCCTTTGCCATGCAGAGCGCTGACGGTCGCCAGCTGCCCGAGGCGCTGCCAGGCCAGTACGTCGTCGTTCGTCTGCGGCCCGCCGCCGGCGGCCCGGCGCTTTTTCGCAGCTACTCGCTTTCGGGTCCACCAGCAACCGAGCGTTACCGAATCAGCGTGAAGATCGAACCGGACGGCGCCGCTGGAAAGTATCTGCACGAGAATCTCCGAGTGGGCGATCATCTCGACGTCAGCTCCCCGCGCGGAAGTTTTATTTTGCAGCAGGGCGAGCGGCCCATCGTGCTGCTCAGCGCCGGGATCGGCGCCACACCGGTTCTGGCGATGCTGCACGCACTCGCGGCGGCGCACTCCACACGCCAGATCACATGGTTGCACACAGCCCGCGATGGGCAGCATCATCCGTTCGCGAGCGAAGTGCGCAGCCTCATGAGCGCGCTAACCAACGGCCGCAGCTACATCTATTACACCAAACCGGACGCAAGCGACAAAAGCGGCGAGAATTTCAACGCGACGGGACGCTTCTCGCGCTCGGTTTTCGACGCACTCGCACTGCCACGCGACGCGGACATCTACCTATGCGGCCCAACCCAATTCATGGCGGACATGAAAGAGACGTTCGCAGCCCTTGGCGTTGCGCCAGACCGCATTCACATCGAAATCTTCAGTGGCGGCGAGTCGAGGACTCCTGGCGTAGTCGGAGCAGCGGCGCGAACTCCGCATCCGCCAAGCGATGACGCGAGCACGGGCCTGCGCGTATCGTTCGCGCGCAGCGGCATTTCCGCCCACTGGGACAAATCGCGATACCAAAGCATCCTGGAAATGGCCGAAGCCTGTGATGTCCCGGTCCGTTGGGCTTGTCGCACCGGCGTTTGTCACAACTGTGAGAGCGGTTTGGTCTCCGGCGCAGTCGCCTACGACCCGCAGCCACTCGACAAACCCGCCGATGGCAATCTTCTCGTCTGCTGTTCCCAGCCAACAAGCGATGTCGTCATTGACTTGTGAATCTTGAAATCGCTGTTCGGTTACGCGAGCATGCGTCGAAGCGGAATCCGTTGGGGAAAAATGCAATGCGCCGCAGAAGGAAGGCGCGAGGCACGTTGGGCAGTGCATTGCGCGCCGGAAGAGACCAACCTAGCTTTACTTTGGCTGTGGTTGTGCCGTTTGCTTTGACGATTCAGGCTTCTGCGGCGCAGGCTTGGGCTGCGGCTTCGGTTGTGGGCTCGGCTTTGGTTGCGGTGCAGGTTTTGGTTGTGGCTTTGGTTGCGGCGCGGGCTTAGGCTGCGGCTTTGGCTGTGGATTCGGTTTTGGTTCCGGTGCCGGTTTTGGCTGTGGTTTCGGCTGTGGAGCAGGCTTCGGCTGCGGCGCAGGTTTTGGTTGTGGCTTCGGCTGCGGCGCCGGCTTGGGCTGCGGTTTTGTATCGGGATTTGGTTGCGGCCTGGGCTGTGGCTTGGGCGTTGGATTTGGCTTCGTACCCGGATTTGTCCCCGGATTCGGCTTTGGCGTCGGATTCGGCTTCGGTTGTGGTTTTGTACCTGGATTCGGCTCCGGCCTAGGCTGCGGGTTTGGCTTCGTACCTGGATTAGGCTTTGTGCCTGGATTTGGCTTCGTACCTGGATTTGGGCTCGGCCTCGGATTTCGCGTAGGATTTGGCTTCGGAGTTGTCCCCGGCTTCGTACCCGGATTAGGCTTGGGCTGTGGCTTCGGCGGGTTCGGATTGGGTTTCGGCCGCGGTGGTGGATTGCTCGGCCCCCAGGGTTTGCTATTCGGCGGCCGGTGGTACGGACGATTCGGCGGACGGTAGTCCGGCGGGCGATAGTGCCAATTGCCGCCGTATCCCGGACGGTTGTTGTAGTACACCGGGCGCGGACGATACCAGGGATGCGGCGGATGATAGGGATTTCCCCATCGTACCCACACGGTGTGATTGTAATAAGCGCGGCTCGAGCCCCAATTCCATCCCCAGCCGCCCCAACCCCATGGCTGGTTATTGGCAATCAACACTCCAATTGCGATTCCCGCTCCGAAAGTGATCAGCGTCGCGGGGACGACGCTCGGTGCGGGAGCGACGTAGACCACCGTGGGATCGTAAACCGGAACGTAAACCACTTGCGGATTTGCCGGCTGGACTACGTAGATCGTCTGACTCGGGGCGGGCTGCTGCACTTCCACCTGATACTGTGAGTTGCTGCGCAACGCGCCCGAGGCATAGGCTTGCGCTCGCAAGCGCTGAATCGAAGCGGTAACCGAAGCCTGGTCCGCCAAAAACGCTTCGCCGATCGCAGCGTAATCGTCAATGTTCTCCGCCATCATGGTTACGACTTGCGGAAAATTCACCAGCGCTATAAATGCGGGATCGAAGCCCGCCGCCTGCGCCGCGTCGGTGAGCGCGCTGCCGCTGAGATTGGGATTTTGTTGCAGCCAGTTATCCACATCGAGAATTTCCTGCGGATTTGCGCTGGCCGTGGTGATCTGCGCCAGAAGGGAATCAGGATAGAGGGCGACGGGAGCGAGCAACTGGTCCAGTTCTTCGGGAGTGGGGAGAGGAGCGTCTTGCGCTCGGACCAGCGGTACAAAGTCCTGAGAAAATATGAGTGCGATCAGCACAAACACAGCGGTGAATGCGCGCTTTCGTAGCATGAAATTCCCCTGTCAGCTGCGAGTGCCCTGACGCGCCGCCATTGTAACATTTGAAATGAAGCTAGCTTTATTGCGCATGTATGATTTGCCCGGATTACGGCTACAATCGAAGTGGACAGATCTAAAGCGACGCACACCATGGGAAATCGCAATCACGCTTCGGTGGCAACCTTGGGAATACGGTTGATCTTCGCCGTCGTCGCGTTGGCGTCGCTCGCTGCGCTGCCCGGACCGAGCGTCCGCGCGCAAACTAAGCCCGCGGCGGCGGACGCTGACGTCGTCGCGCGCGTCAACAACGACGTCATCACTCTCGCCGATTATCAAAAAGCCGAAAAGGAATTGCGCGATGAGGCAGCGCGCGATTGCCAAGGCTGCCCCCAAGACCAGATTGACGCGAAGTTCAAGGACCAGCAAAAAGATTTGCTGCGCAATATGATTGACCAGTCGCTGATGGTCCAGCGCGCCAAAGACATGGGCATCAACGTCGAACCAGCCCTGGCCAAGCGCCTCGACGAAGTTCGCCAGCAGAACGGCCTCGCCACACTCGACGATCTGAAAAAGGGCGTCGAAGCTTCCGGCCTCAGTTGGGAAGATTACAAAACCACCATTCGCAACGGCCTGCTCCAAAAGGAAGTCGTCCGCCGCGAAGTCAGCTCGCAGGTGGACATTTCCCCCGAAGAAGAGAAACAATATTACAATTCGCACCAGCAGGAATTCGCGCTATCCGAGCGCGTAGTGCTCTCTGAAATTTCGCTGAGCACTGAAGGAATGAAGCCGGAAGATTATCCCGCCGTGCGCAGCAAAGTCGAGGGCCTGCGCACCAGCGTCGTCAACGGCGAGGATTTCAGCCACGTCGCTCAACTTTATTCCCAGGGCAGCACCGCAAAAGAAGGCGGCGATCTCGGCACCTTCAAAAAAGGAGATCTCTCGCCGCAAATCGAAGCCATCGTCTTTCAATTGACCAAAGGCCAGATCAGCGACGTAATCCAAACCCGCACCGGATTCGAAATCCTGAAAGTCGAAGATCACCTCCCCGCGCAAGTGCAGCCCCTCGACAAAGTCGAACCCGACATCCGCAACGCCATCCGCGCCCAGAAAATGCAACCCCGCATGCGCGATTACCTAGCCGAACTCCGCGAACAAAGCTACATCACCGTAAGCCCCGGCTACCACGACAGCGCCCTACTGACCGGCGCCAATTCCGCATCCACCGACAACCCTCGCCCGTAAAACGCGCAAAACGATTCCGATTCGCGCGTTCCTGACCACCGAACGAAGCCGAAAGCTGTGTTTCAAGTCGCGTTCAAATTGTAGCTCGCGTCTCCAGTTGCGCGACGTACCGAAATCTCCCGCGGTCTTTCCCGCCGGGAGGATTCCAGCTTGACTGTTTAGATTTTCTGTTCTTGATTTCATGCTACTTACTGAGTAAGTTCACTGGTCGGCTACTTCGCGGATGGACGCATGAAGACCGCACGAACATTCGGCATTCTTATTGCTGTAATACTGGGTGCGCGAACTCTCCTAGCGCAGTCGCCCGACTGCCTTCACCGCACCGTCACGGTCAACGTCTTGGACTCAAGAAAACAAATTGTGACCGGCATTCGGCCGGAGGACTTATCGGGGTCGTTCCGTCACAAGCCGGTGAAAATCGATTTCGTCGCGCCGGTCACATCTCCGCCGCGTGTTTTCATCGTCCTCGACGCAAGCAGCAGCATGACGGCCCTCCGGCTCGTATGGAATTCCTACATTGAAGCATCCAATCGGCTGGTAGACAGCGTGCCCGCGGGCACGCTCGTCGGCCTGATCGTTTTCGCGACTGAGATCGACAAAACGATTCCTCTCGGAAATGGTACGGCAGAAGTAAAAGAAGAATTGGAGAAACTCCGAGTTGGAAATGAGTCATTTCTGAAAGGGCGGCGCACGACGGCTCTCTGGGACGCCCTGAACGACGCCATTTCCCAAATGGATCCTGCCAGGGAAGGCGATGCGATCTACGTGCTAACGGATGGGGTTGACACCGCAAGCAAAATCAGCACGAAAACGGTCAAGGAAGCGTTCTTGGCGACGGGCATTCGTCTTTTTGTTTATTCGGTCGATAATTCCGCTGAACCTCTCCCTGAGCTCGATTTACGGTACCTTGACTTTCAAGAGCTAGCGCCGCTCTCTGGCGGATTTGCGGTAAGCGTTCCCTCGATCGCTCCCTACGTTCCAAAACCTCTTTCTGACAAGAGCGGCAAACGGACCGATGCCGGCGAGATGTTGTTGGCCCAATTGCGGCAGATTTTTTACTATCAAAGGGTAGAAATCGTGTTGCCCGAGCCGCCCGACAAGCCCGAGAAATGGAGCCTGAACGCCAAGGGATCAAAATTCCATGACCCCGTCGTCGTATACCCGCGCATGTTGGACACGTGCACTCAGCCAAAAACAGTCGTGAGTGCCGCGCACTGAGCACTCCACATTCTCGGACGGGTGGCGCACCGTTTCGCTTGAGGCTCCGAAAGGCGCTGCTGGTGGAGCGGCGCCATGCCGGGCACGTTCACTGCCAGCACAATGCGATCGCGCAAGGGCGGCGCACTGCGTCAACCGCGCCGTTTCACTTGGCGGCCAGCACTCCCTTCACTTTCTGCAACAGCGCATCCGGACTATACGGCTGGGGAAAAATTTCAAATCCTTCCAGCTGCAGCCTGTACTCCAGCCGGTCATCGTCAATCAACCCGGCCACCATCAGCACAGGCAGTCCATGACACTTCGTGCGCAGAAACCTGGCCGCCTGATACCCCGAAATCTCCGCAATATAAGGACTGATAATCAGCAGCGCGGGCTTGCAGTCATCCAACCTCTTCACCGCCGTTCCCAAGTCGCCCGCCGGCTCCACGGTATACCCGCCGCGCTCCAGCGTTTCCTGAATCACGAAGCGCGCCACAGAATCGGAAATGAACAGCAAAATCAATGCATTCATCATGGTATTCACATCCCGCAGTTCAAATGGCGCAACTCGAATAAGAAATTCCAATCGCGCGCCGCAGAGCGTGTCTCTTTCTCAAAGCCACGCAACTCTGCACCGGCTGAATTCTAGCCGCACATCCCAACATTGTCATCTTATGAGCTCTGCCCGGATGAACTGCTCCGACTCGTCGCGGTTCGAAATTGTTGGCAACCCGACGGACATTTTGGCCTGACTTCCTCGCTGACCACTCGGCGACTGTGCCTTCACCTCCCGATGTCTTCGCGTTAGAATTTTGCAGCACGATGCCGCCGCCAATTCACATTCGCCACGCTGTTCGCGCGGATATCCCCGCCCTCCGCGCGCTGATCGAAGCCTCCGTGCGCGAATTGCAGGCGCAAGACTACACTTCCGCTCAAATTGAAGGGGCTCTGGACAGCGTCTTCGGCGTGGATAGCCAGCTAATTGCGGACCAAACGTATTTCGTGGCGGAAGCGGAAGTCAATCCGGCAGGATCCCAGCCGATGGCCGTCGGCTGCGGCGGTTGGAGCAAGCGCAAAACGCTCTACGGCAGCGATCATTGGACCGCGCGCGAGGACGCTCTCCTCGACCCGCGGCACGACGCCGCCAAAATTCGCGCCTTTTTCATCCATCCAGCATGGGCGCGCCGCGGAATCGGCACCCTGATTCTGGAAACCTGCGAGAACGCGGCAAAAGCAGCGGGCTTCCAACGCTTCGAAATGGGCGCCACCCTCACAGGCGTAAAACTATTCCGCGCCCGAGGCTACGAGCCCCTGGAAAATCTCAAAGTTCCCCTACCGAATGGCGAACTCCTACCGGTAGTTCGCATGTCTAAGCAAGCCTGACCAGAAATAACGCCGCCGGCACGGAAAGTCCATCTCGCGACTTGGCCTCAAGGCCTGGCCGCCGCAACGCTCTTACCGACTGACTTCATTCACGTGGCCGGCGGCCTCCGCCCAGCGTCAGCGCTGATCGTCTTCGCTCAGCGGCTCAGCCTTGCGAACGAGACCGTGGATTGCCTGCGGCCCGAAATGCTTTGCGGCAGGGTTCTGGAATACCAGCGTGATGTTTGAATACGGCACATACGGCGCCTGCGTCGTGTCCATTCCGCCGGCAATACAGACCTGCAATTGTGAAAACTGCCCGAAGGGCGCCGTGCTGCCATTCGCGAAAACGCTGGCGGTCCCGTTAATTTCGATACGGGCGACGTAGGGAGGCGTGGTCGTGGCGGCGGCTGGGCAGTCCGTCGGATCGTAAGTGACCGTGCCATCCATCGTGATGTTGTGAGTATGTTGCGCCAAGGTGCCGGTTTGGACGTCTGCAGCAATTTGCCCAAGGACTGACAACTCCATGGTCAGGGAGGCTGAGAAATGAGCTTTGCCAGTCTCATGGTCCAACGTCAAACTCCACGGGCCGCGAACTTCATAGGCGGTCGTGCCCCCGGTTATGGGCGTAAAGTCATTGATCACGCCACGAAAGTGCTCTGACTTTGGCTCTTGGGCCAGCACGCAAGTGGCTGTGGCCAGTGCTAGAACTAAGGCAATGCCTACCGCCCGCAACAGATTCTTTCCGTTCATAAAAACCTCCAGATTTGAGAGTCGCGCTTGTCGCCGAAGCGTCCTCGGGGGCGTCATATGGGGAACCGACGACTGTCATCGTCTTTTCCTATCCTTTACTGGGCGAAGCTGAACTCCGGTCGCGCAGGCTCTCTATCTAGGTAATCGGAAACGGCGAGCAAACTACGACAAGGGTGCCGAAGAAAAGTTCATTGGCAACGGATTCCGGAAGGGTGGGCAAGCGATCCCTGAAGGCTAAAACCTGTTACAGAAGCCAGTAATAGGCATTATGACTACCCCGGGGGCGATGCGATCGAGGGCGTCTCTCTGTTGGCATAGCCACAACGCATACTCTTCGCTAAACTCGACCGCGATTAAACTCAGCGGGAGACCTTCTCGATGGAAAATATGCGGCATAAGAAACCATTTCTTTTCGCAGCGGCTTGGTTGCTGTTCCCTTGTTTCGCGATGGCGCAAACGACTCCGCAAACAACGAACGTCGTCGAAGTTTCGTCCGCGCGAAATACAGAACACGCCCGCGCGTCATCGGAAGCGACTGCACAGGTAGCGATGGACCACGACCTGCTCGAAGTAACGATCCCGCAGCTAGAAACATTTTACGCCACTCACAAATATACGGTTACCCAGGTAGTGCAGTGGCATCTAGCCCGCATCGCGAAATACGACGGCATCTACCGCGCAGTCCAAACCCTCGATGCGCGCGGCGCTCTGGCCACAGCAGCAGCCGAAGACGCGGCCGCAGCGAAAGGCCGCGACAGCCTACAGCGCGGTCCGATGTGGGGTGTCCCTATCCTTATTAAGGCGAACACCAGCGTCAAAGGCCTGATCACCACCGACGGCTGGGAAGGATATAAAATCCCCGGCCACGAGCTAATCGCGCCGAAAGATGCAACCGTCGTCACAAAGCTCCGCGCCGCCGGCGCCGTGATTCTCGGCCAAACCAACATGCCAGACTTCGCCGATAGCGACACCACTCGCAGCACCGCCTACGGCCGCACTGGCAACGCCTACGATGTTCGCTTCAGCCCCGGCGGCTCCTCCGGCGGCACAGTAACCTCAATTACTTCGAACTACGCCGTACTCGGCACCGGCACAGACACCGGCAACTCGATCCGCATGCCTTCGGCCACCAGTTCCGTCGTCGGAGTCTTTCCCACGCGCGGCCTCGTCAGCATCGCCGGAATCGCGCCGCTCGATTGGCTGCTGGACAACACCGGTCCCATCGCGCGCAATGTCACCGACGCCGCCATCGCCCTCAGCGTAATGGCTGGAGAAGATCCGCTCGATTCGCGCACCACCGGATCCGCCGCCAAAGCGCAACCCGCCCCGTACACGCAATATCTCCGCGCGGATGCGCTCAAAGGCAAACGCTTCGGCGTGCCCGCTTTCATTCTCGACGGCGCCGATACTCCGTTCCAGGGCATTCCCGGTCTAGGCGCCGATGCAGCAGCCGGCCGCATTCCGTTGCAACCGGAAACTCGCGCGGCATTCATGAAAGCAATCGAAGGACTGCGCGCCGCAGGCGCCACGGTAATTTTCGACGACGCAATTCTCCCCGACAGCTACACAAAATTAGTAAACCAGGTCAAAACGCTGCCATACATTCGCGAGGGCACGGAAAATTTTCTGAAGCTATACGGTCCAGCGCAATATCACTCCGCGGAGGAATATCAAAAGGCAGTCGGCTCGCCGCTCCCGGCGGTGATTATCGGCGGCGCCGCCGCCGCGGGCGATCCACCAACTCCCGCGGCAGCATTGGTGCAAGCACTAATCGAAACCGATCCGCAGGCCGACGCGAACGTCATCACTCCCCGCCGCCAAGCGCTCGACGCCTACGCCGAAACTCTCGACCGTATGCATCTCGACGGCTTCGTGTATCCCGCCACGCAAATGCCCCTCCCGACGAAACCATGCCGCAAGACGGCAGCATCAGCGGCGGTCCCCACAGCGACACAGGCTGGGTCAATGACCTCGGCGTCCCCGCAGTAGTTGTCCCCGGCGGTTTTTACGACGACGGCCTACCCTTCGGCCTGGAAATCTCGGCGCGTCCATGGAAGGACGGCGATCTGCTGGGCTGGGCCTACGCCTACGAACAAGCCACCAAGCACCGCCGCCCGCCGGTGCTTGTTGATAAAGGTCTGCTACCAATCGCGCGATAGGCGCGCGCCGCACCGATTCACCATTGTTCATCGGTGCGAGGGTGAGGACCTGAGTGTACAATCTTCGCGATTTTCGAAGCGAAAATGGAAATCTTAGGCGCACCAGACCCGTCAAACCGGTTGTGATCTTGCTTCGCAATTTGTAAAGGAGTGCAAATGAACTATTCACGTCTCGCGCTGGCCGCGCTTGGTGGCACGGTCGCGTCCTTTGCCTTCGGTTTCTTGCTGTTTTGGCTGGCGCCAGGCCTCATCGAAGAAGCTCACAACTTCCCGGCGGTATTCCGGCCGAAGGAAGAAATGAATAAGGTTATGCCCGTCGGACTCGTCGCAACTTTCATGGCGATCCTGGTTGTCGCCATAATTTTCGCAATGGTGCAGCAGGGCGGATCAGCCATTGCCGAAGGCGCCCGCTTCGGCGTTCTGATCGGCCTTTTCGTGGTTTGCGGATTTGTGCTGCACAACTACGTGAACCTGAATATCGGGCTGAAACTAGCTCTGGGGCAGACTGTGGCGTACTTCCTTCAGTGGACGATCGTCGGAATCGTCATCGCTCTCATTTACAAACCCCTCGCGACGCCATAATCATGAATATATCCGCTGCTGTGGCGACTGCGCGATCCAGCGCCGCAGGCGCACACTCCGCGACCCCGCGTGGGCGCCGCTTGGTGTACAATATCGCCGGTTTTGGAACTGCTGGGCCTGCCAGTACGATTCCGAGCTTTGCCTCGAAATCTATTTTTTTCTCGAAAGGACCAACTGATGAAGATGAATACGAGAATCGCTGTCGTCGCGCTTTGTTTGGCCGTCGCGTCGCCATTGTTTGCCCAGAAAAAGGAAGACGCGCGTCTTTCGAATTCTGCCACCGTCCTCCGCGAAATTTCCGGAGCCAAGGGTCTCCCCAGCAGCATCATTGACCAGGCCGTCTGCGTCGTTGTATTCCCCAGCGTCAAGAAAGTCGCGGTCGGCGTCGGCGGCAGTTACGGAAGAGGCGTGCTGATCTGCCGCAGCGGCGCGGACATGAAAGGCGAGTGGGGCACTCCCGCCATGTACAAACTTGACCAGGCCAGCGTCGGCGTGCAACTCGGCTCCACCGCCACCGATTTCGTGCTGGTAGTCATGAACGAACACGGCGCGAACCAGATTCTCAACGCAAAAACCAAGCTTGGAGCCGATGCCGCCGCCGCTGCCGGACCCACCGGCGCACAGGCCAACGGTTACAATGCCGCTTCCATGAAGGTGGACGTTCTCACCTATTCGCGGACCAAGGGCCTCTTCGCCGGCATCTCGCTCTCCGGCGCTTCCATGGAATCCGACGATGACGCCAACAAAGCCCTCTACGGCAAAGCCATCAGTGCCAAGGACATCGTCGAAGGCGGCCAAACCGCCACGCCGTCAGCCAAGCCGCTGGTTGATGAGCTCGATTCCATCTCCTCCGCGCGCAAGGGCTCCTAAATAATCGCAGCTCCAAATCATCGCCCGGTGCCCCATCCTTCCCGTGCTTCGGGAAGGGTGGGGCAGTGGCGCTCCCGCAAACATCAATCTCCCAATCGTCACCAGTACGGCGAACGCCGTTCATAGAAATCCCACAAAAAAATCCGATTGAGGAGGCTAGCATGGCCGTCACCACGGAAATCGCGCCGGATGTCTATCGCATCTCGATTTTTGCGCAGTGGGGAAATTTCCAGTTCAACCATTTTCTGGTGGAGGACGACGAACCGCTGCTCTTCCACACCGGGCTGCGCGCATTTCACTCGGAAATTCGCGAGGCCGTCTCCAAGCTGATCAATCTTTCCGATCTGCGCCACATCAGCTTCAGCCATTTTGAATCAGACGAATGCGGCTCGCTCCATGATTGGCTGGGCGTGGCTCCCAACGCCGACGTGATCTGCAGCCAGGTGGGCGCCATGGTGAACCTGAACGACTTCATTGGCCGTGACGCGCGCGGCCTCGCTGACGGCGCGACTTTTGCCACCGGAAAGTACCGCTTTCGCTACTGCCAGACTCCCCATCTGCCCCACGGCTGGGATGCCGGCGTCCTCTTCGAAGAAACGCAAAAGACGCTGCTCTGTTCGGACCTGTTCCATCACCTGGGCGACGTCGAACCCATCACCACGGGCGATGTCGTGGGCCGCTCGCGCCAGGCAATGGAGGTATTTCAAGCAGGCGTTCTCGCGGAGTACGTTCCGTACACGCCACTCACCGGGCAAAACTTGAAAAAGCTCGCAGCCCTGAATCCCAAAACGCTCGCCATCATGCACGGCTCCAGCTTCACAGGGAATTGCGCCCAAGCCCTCGATGACCTCAACGTAATGTTCCGCGAGGTCTTCGGCCGCCAGAAGTAGCAGCCCAAAGGCGCAAAAGAATTACCAGATCCGTTGACGCGACACTCCACGGCGCCGGCCCGGTTGCGTCACCACACACCATCCGCCGTCCGCCGACGATACCGCCGCACATACACCGCCAAAATCAGCACGCACACCATCACCGCGCACCCAACCACGATCCACTCCGGCAAATCGGGATACGCGATCGCATCGAGAACACGCACCAGAAACGGTCCGCGCTCCGGCACGATCCCCGCGTGAGCCTCCAGCCAAGCTTCAGCCACGGTCAAAGGACACGGTGGCCAAGGAGTCAACTCAATGAATATCGCGTAGACCAGCGAAGCAATGTGCAACGTCCGCAGCAAAGGACGCCGTCGCGTGACCGTCCACCCCGCCACCACCCACGCGCACCAAACCAGATGCAAAAACAAGACGCCTTCCGCAAGGACCAACGGTTCGAACATCTCAAAGCCATTCTGGCGTCTAGCCCGCCATAACGCCATCGTCACAACAACCAGCGTCATCGCGCCCCGCCTCGCGGCTTCAGGGCGAGGCAGGATCGGCCGCGGGATCAAGCAGATAGAGTGCGCCTGCGTCTCCCCCGCCTTTAGTTGCATCCGCTTGGCTCCGTAGCCCGGGGTGGGGGATTAGGGCTGTGGCTCTCAAACGCGCCATGCGAGTTCCTCCGCCATTTGAAACTTATTCCGGGGCCGGGCCGTATGCGTTCCGAAGGAGGCTGCCATGCATGACACAAAAGAGCGGTTGTCTCTATTCTGGATCTTCGCGTTATTGAACTACCTGTATGCGGACGTGCTTGCTCTGTTCGCTTTCGTTGCCTCGCCGAATAATGCCCCACACCTTCCACCATGGGCTCTGCTGGGTTCAGCGGTCTTGATGGAAATACCCATCGCCATGATTCCGGCGTCTCGACTGCTTCCGTTTAGAGCGAATCGGCTGACGAACATCATCGCGGGTCTCATCCTGACCCTCGTAAACGGTTTCCTCACCTTCGTTCTGCCTCTGACCAACGGTGACTTTCGGGACCCCACTTTTCCGGCATACGTGTTCTTCGCAACGATCGAAACCGTATGCACCTCGGTCATCATCTGGCAGGCGTGGACTTGGTCAGGGGTTGATACTGCAGCGAGTTCTAAGCGGCTCGTCGGCCATCCGGAAACGGGGCTGCCCATCGCGTAGCTTGCGATAAACCGCGTTATCACAAGCAACCGGGTTACTTCCGAGAACGCCCGTTCGCGACAGTTGACCGTGGTTTGCGTATCTGCACGCGATGAATCAGCAGCGGCATTGCAGACTTTGCTTTTGCTTTCTGGTGCGCTAGTTTGTGAATCCTCTGCGCGAGCCGCTGCCGCGCTCGCCACAAAATTCGCTCCATTGGGGTCCATGTGAAAAGAGAACGCCTGACGCAGATCGTCCTGGTGATCGTGGGGCTGTTCAATCTATCCCTGATTTATCTTCTATTTAAGGATCTGTGGCATTCCCGCTGGATTTTGGAGGGGAAGAACGAAAACGGCCCGATGTTTCTGAGCTTCTTTATTACGGTCGGGGTCTTTCTACTCATCGCCGCAAGGAAACCATCGGAGCATCGCTCGGTGATTGCTCTAGCGGGTTGCTCGAACATCTTTCATGGCGTGGTGATGGGAATTCAAACCGTAGAAGACCGGATGCACGGCGTCCACAGGCAATTTACCGACGTGGTCTTCGTTATTGTGATCGGAGTCGTCCTGTTGGCGGTTCTGCCGGCAAAACGAGAGCCAGTCGCGTCAAGCGTCGCGTGAACGACCGCAGAAACCCACACGCCACGCGAATCGGCTCGGTACTGGTCATCGAATCCACGCTCGCGATCAAGATTCCTAACGCTACGGTGGCTGTTAAGCACGTCGTTCTGCGGCTATAATTTCCGCGTTTAGTAGGCTGGCCCCGCGCGCGTGACCGGCATTGGGGTAAATTCGCGATTGGCCGCGGCAATTTTCGTTGGCAGCGGAAGGAGTTTCAACGATGAAGTATCGAAAACTTGGCAATAGCGGACTCATCGTAAGCGAGCTGGCGCTCGGCACCATGCAGTTCGGCGGCAAGATGAACATGGGCAACCTCAGCCAAGAGGACACCACGCGCATGGTGAAGCTAGCGCTCGATAAGGGGATCAACTTCATTGATACGGCGGACGTCTACAGCCTGGGCGAGAGCGAGACGTTGGTGGGCAACGCGTTGAAGGGTGTGCGGCGAGAAATCGTCCTCGCCACCAAAGTGCGCCTGCCCATGAGCACAAATCTGAATCACAGCGGCGCAACCCGCGTGAACATCCTGCGCGAAGTGGAGGACAGCCTGCGGCGGCTGCAGACCGATTACATTGACCTTTACCAGGTACACGGATGGGACAGCAACACGCCGCTGGAGGAGACGGTGCGGACGCTGGATGATGTGGTGCGCCAGGGGAAAGTCCGCTATATCGGGCTTTCCAATTATATGTCGTGGCAGGCGGCCACCGCCGTGATGCTGCAGGGGCATCTGGGGCTGGAAAAATTTGTGACCGCGCAGATGTACTACAGCCTGGTGGGGCGCGGTCTGGAGTATGAATTTCAATCGTTCGCCGAATACCACAACATCGGCATCCTGGTTTGGAGCCCGCTCGCTGGCGGCTTCCTTTCCGGCAAGTACAGCCGCGACAATCCGGCCCCTGCCGGAACGCGATTCGCGGAAGCGGGCGCGTTCGTGCCGTTCGATCGGGAGATGGGTTACCGCGTGGTGGAAGTTCTGAAGCAAGTGGCTCGCCGCCATAGCGCGAGTCCGGCGCGCGCGGCGCTGGCGTGGGTTTTGGCACGCCCGGCCGTTAGCAGCGTGATCGTCGCCGCGCGCAAGGCGGAGCAACTGGAAGATAATATCGCCGCCGCAGACCTGCAGCTTTCGGACGAGGACGTCCGCCTTCTGGATGCGGCGTCCGATCCGGGCGTTCCGTATCCCAAGTGGATGGTTCTGCAGCTCGACGCCGCGGAAGACCCGCGCTCGAAGGCCCTCTATCCCGAGCGATACGCACAGGGCGGTCCCTGGAAGGACCTCCGCGGAAGCGGGTGGTCCGGCTGAGAGTTGGCCGGGCGGCCGACCCTCGCAGCACGAGCAAGCGGCAGCCTTTAGGTTATTGGCGTGCCGGATCCCTTTGCGTCGTTCGCAAAGGGTCCGTGCCAAAGCGTCAAGCCCTCCTGCTGTGGCCCGCCGTTCCGTGCCCAACCCGTCCGCTCGCCGCGTATAACACGCCTCCGATTGATAACGCATCGGACGCGCTACACCTGCGCACCCCCGAGTTTCACGCCAACGGCAAAACAAAAAATCCAACCAACTTCAGCGTCAAGGATCGGCCGCCCGCCGGATTCTGATTAATCCCAAAATCTGAGGAAACTGTTCCAGCGCGACTCGTACGTCACTATAAGCACCGAATAGATGACCTTGCCGGACGCTTCTTGTCCCGCAGCACAAACGCCGACGCCGAAACGAGCGACGACGAGTTCACCGTAGTCCGAGCGCACCGCGAGTTGCTGCGCAGCCTCGGGTAGTTGGCCGGGGTCGGATGTTTTGTACTGAACGGAGTCAAGGAAGCCCGAAGCGAAACGGTCATCGTGTTTGCAAACATTCTCCCGAAACGGATTTATGCCGATCCGCGCTAACTTAGCTTGGTGCGCCGCATCACGTGGCCGAGCAAATGCCATCGCGACAGAGTCGGCAGCTACGTCTTCCTGCTTTGAAACAGACACGACTGAAAGTGCATTACCGCCGATGGTTTCGGCACTCGCAGTACCCAGTTTTGGCACCGCAATCGCGTGCGCGAAGCTCGGCGAACCAAGTAGGCTGACCGCCGTTATTACCGACAGAAGTTTTGATTGCATAAACTCAATCCGGTGCAATTCTGGAACCAAGAATCGCGCTAAATCGATTGGATTTGAGAGTAGTACTTCCAGCCAGTGTCGGAAGATGGCGACGCAACTGTCGTGCTTGAGCGACAGTTGAATTTGGGCATTTCGGCGACGCCGGGTGCCCCATCCTTCCCGCATTTGGGGAAGGGTGGGGTAGTGGCGCTTCCTGGGAACGCCAATCTCCCGACTGGCGTCTGCGCCGTTGAATTTTGTAGCGGCCGGTCTGGCGAAGCCAGACCGGGCACGTAAAGTCCCCGCACGATTCGCGATCAAAGCGCGCCGGGTGCCCCCATCCTTCCCGCATCTCGGGAAGGGCAGGGGAGTGGCACAGTCCCGAGAACACCAACCCTGCGATTCGCCCCGCGTAGGATGCTCGCGGTCCGGCGCCGCAAGATGCTCGGATCCCTCAGCAGGTCCAATTCGTGTGGGATTTTACGTACCTTTGTGGGAATGTTGGAATTTAACCATAGCAGGAGACCTAAGCAATGACGCTCAAATGCATCAATCCCAAGGATCTGCCCACTCCGGAAATGTACACCCAGGTCGTCGTCGCGACGGGAAGCAAATGGGTATTCGTCTCGGGCCAGTGACCTGACCGGCTTGAATTAGTCCAGCGGGAGTGAGAGAAAATCACTCTAAAGGAGAGCTGGACATGCCGATGAAGAAACACAAGCCGGAGCAAATCGTGGCGCTGCTGCGGCAGATTGAAGTGGAAATAGCGAATGGGAAAAGCACACCACAAGCCTGCAAGGAAGCAGAGATCACGGTGCAGACGTACTACCGCTGGAGAAAAGAATTCGGCGGCCTGAAGCTAGATCAAGCGAAACGGCTGAAGGAGTTAGAGCGAGAGAACGCGAAGCTGAAGCGTTTAGTCGCGGAGCTGTCTTTGGAGAAGCAGATCCTGAAGGACGTGGCCTCGGGAAACTTCTAAGCCCTGAGCGGCGGCGTTGTGCGGTGGAGCATGCGCGCGAAGAATACGAAGTGAGCGAGCGTCATGCCTGTCGGCTGCTGGGGCAGTGGCGAAGGACACAACGCTATGCCGCGATCCCGCGGATCGACGAAGAGGCGCTGACGGAAGCGATCGTAGCACTGGCCAGTGAATACGGGCGCTACGGTTACCGGCGAATTACGGCGCTGTTGCAAAGTGCTGGCTGGCAGGTAGGCAAGGATCGGGTGCAGCGCATCTGGCGTCGTGAGGGGCTGAAAGTACCGCAGAAACAGCGGCCCCGCCGAAGATTGTGGCTGAACGATGGGTCGTGCGTGAGGCTGCGACCAGCGCGGGCGAACCATGTGTGGAGCTACGACTTCGTGAGCGCGATGACGCACGACGGCAGAATGTTGCGGATGTTGACGCTGATCGACGAATACACCCGGGAGTGTTTGGCGATCCGCGTGGCCAGAAGGCTTGGGAGGTATGAAGTGATCGAAGCACTTGCGGACGTGATGCTTTTTCGGGGAATACCGGAAAACATTCGCTCGGACAATGGTCCGGAGTTCGTAGCAAAAGAGCTGAGGGAATGGCTGGCCAAAGTGGGCACGGGGACGCTGTACATCGAACCGGGAAGTCCTTGGGAGAACGGCTACTGCGAAAGCTTCAACGGGAAGCTTCGGGATGAATGCCTGAACGGAGAGATTTTCTATTCGCTGAGGGAGGCCCAGGTGGTGATCGAGAAATGGCGGGTGGTCTACAACACGCTGCGTCCGCACTCGGCGCTGGGCTACAGGCCGCCGGCGCCGGCGGCCTGTAGCCCCTGGGGAGTAAATCCAACTTCACAGCCCAGGGCTGTGATATAAAAACTCTCACTTCTCCTGGACTAACAAATCGGGCCGGTCACCAGCAGCCCGAAGACATCCACGGCAAGCTCGTTGGCGAAGGTGATTTTGCGGCTCAGGCGCGCCTGGCGTTTGGCAATCTCGGCCGTGCGCTTGCCGCTGCCGCTGCTCGGCCTGAGCAAGTCTGCAAGATCACCATCTACATCGTCGATTACAAACGCGACGAACACGTGCCGATCATCGAAGAGGCCCAGATAGCGCTGTTCGGAGCTCACAAGCCAGCAAATGTAGTGGTCGGGGTAGCGACGATGTCCCCAGGCTACCTAATCGAGGTTGACGCGATCGCGATCATTGATTGACCATACCATCGAGAGCTGCACAAGGACGCCGTAGATAACTCGCTTCCCCAAAAGGCAGCAGCCGGGTGCCCGATCCTCCGCGAAGGGGTGCGTCTCCCGCCGCTCAGGTTAAGCAGAAGGACGAAAGAAGGAGAGGACGCGCCGATTAATGGAGCCCTCATTGAAGCCTGCTTGGAATGGCTCTACGTCGCATGCTCGAATTTTCGTTACTTCGAGACGGATCGCGAGGAGCCGGCTCCTTTCAACTTGTCACTGCCGGCTCCATTACGCGGGCCCTTATCACGCTATTCGATGTTGACTTGGAAGGTTAAAGACGGGTCAGTGTATGAAACTGCATACCATAGCCCATCTGCTCCCATGATGAAGTACACGTCCTGCTGGTAAAACCACGGCGGGTATACTCCTGCATAGAACCAATAGCCGCCGTAGGAGTACTCCCGGCGTCCGTTGTAGTAGCGCCCTCCATTCTCTTCAAAGCGGCCATGATGGTCACGGCCAAACCTACTTTCGTTGTACTCGTGGCCGCGACTATCTTTCTGACCATTGTGGGCCCACTGCCTTTGAGCTTGCTCGTGTCGCTGACCCTGCTGTTCTCCCTGTTGGTTCTGCTGACCCTTGACTTGCTGCACGTGTTCCTGTTTTGTGGACTTGGCCACCTGTTGTTGCTCGTTCTTTTGCTGCTGTTGTTGGCCCTTGCTTTCCTTCTGCGATTCCTGTTTTGCGGATTTGGCCTGTTTCTGTTCCTGTGCTGGCTTGGCTTGCGCCTGCTTTTCGAGCTTGGCCTGCTTCTCTTCCTTTGCCGGCTTGGCTTGCTCCTGCTTCTCGGGCTTGGCCTGCTTCTCTTCCTTCGCCGGTTTGGCTTGTTGCTGTTGCTTTTCAGGCTTAGCCTGCTGTTCCTGTTTCTGTGGCTTAGCCTCTTCTTCGTGTTTCTCTTCCTGCGCGTTTGCGGGAGGAACAACTCCGAGAAGAAGGAGCAGAACTCCCGTGCTAATAAGATTCAGCGCTTTCATGATTGTTACCTCCTTTACGGTGAATTGCCCTCGCTCGTGACGTCGGGCGGTTGTCGTTCCGATTCAGATTGTCGCTAGAGAGCGAGTCCAGAACATTTGCGATTGCTTTTCCATGGATTTCAGGTTGATCCTCGCAAGCTCAACGCAGCACACCGGCCACGCACAAAATCACTGCGATAAGAACGACCGTCCCAACTATCCCCATACCTCCGCGTGCCCCCCATCTGGAATACCCGTAATAGCCACCGCCTCCGCCGAACAACAACAGCAGAACAATAATTAGCACTAGCATCGAAATTCTCCTTTCCGCCTATGACTCAAGATTCTGCAATTAGCTTCCTTCCGTTCTTGCCGTGGAGGCAACAACAGTGGCCCGATGCTTAGCTCGGCCTATGACTTGTTCTTCGCCCCCGCGACAAGCAAAATCACGCCACCGACCAACGCCAGCCCTCCCAGTATGGGAGGCAGAGGAATGTGCTCGTGTGTCTCGGTGGTGACGTGCATCGGCCCCATATCGAGAACCTTTTTTTCGCGTGTGTAGTTGATGCCTTGGTAGGCGATGGCCAATGCCCCCACAACAACTAACAAGATCCCACCCCAACTGATCGGTCTCATGTTTCCGTCACCTCAATTAGACAACCCTTCGACCTTGAACGAGCCTGATTACAAGAACAATGACGGCCAAAACTAACAAGATGTGGATGAACCCACCCATCGTGTAGGAAGTGACCACTCCCAAGAGCCACAGTACGAGCAAAATCACGAATATTGTCCAGAGCATGATTTTCTCCTTTCCAAACCGACTCGAACTCCTCTTTTGCCCTCTGTCCCAATGACCAGAGTGGCCGTCTCATAACCTCCCTTGCCTCGCTCGCCGACTTACGTCCGTTCAATGGCCGATGTGGATGCGGGAGAGCGAATGGAAAAGTCCAAATACGTTCAGAAGCCACAACACCACGCAGATGATCACGACTGCATTCAAAATGGATTTAATCGTCCCCTGCATTGGTATGTAGCTGTTGACCAGCCAAAGCAGAACTCCCACGACGATCAGGACTATCAGTATTTGAAGTAAAGGCATGGCTCGTTAACCTCCCTCCAGTCCGCCTGCCAACGTCCCAGTTTTTAATTCTTTTTCCAGTTATCGTCGGTGATCTTCATCACGCGCCGCTGTGATTTGTCCTGGAGTGCGCTGTACAAAAAGAGACACTTGTCGTATGTCGTGTTTCGAACATCTCCAAATTCCGACAAAAACATCGAGGTGCACGCAGAAATTGGCTGGGGCCGCCCTGCGACGTTCGAGATATCAACACCACAGGTGCGACGAGTAGTGAGGCGCCTTCTGTTCAGGCAGAATTCACTGCTGGGGAGTGTCCGCGGCAGGAGAAACGTTGAGCTTGGCCAGCTCACTCGCGAACAGCTGGTTTTCGGGGAATTCTGCGACGAGCTCTTTAAGTTGTGCGCGGGCTACTTCTATCTTTCTTTCGCGAAGCGCGGCCAGGGCCAGTAGAATTTTCGCGAACGACCGCAGATAGTGGCCATGCTCGGCGGCAATTTCGAGCTGCTCGATCCCCGTTTTCTTGTCTCCGTGGATCCCAGCCATGCCGAGGAAAAACTTCTTTGTGCCCGGCAAACTCCCGATGAAGTAATTCGCCATGCCCAGGCCAAGGTACGCATCAGCGGCGTCCGGGGCCACCGCCAAAAGCCTCTTGGAATACTTGTCGGCTTCGCGGACTTTTTTCAGGCTGTCCAACTGACGCTTGTCTATGAGGCTGGCATAGTTGGCCTGCATGCCTAGGCTTAGGGTCATGGCGAACAGGGCATTCGCATCGTTCGGGTCTGTCTTCAATCGCAACTGCGCCAGATCTTGCGCCCGCTCGTCCGCGGCGAAGAAGGCTGCGCGCAGTTCCGGGTCCGGTTTCAGCGGGATTTTCCCTAAAAAACGCTTATTGTCGAGGAAAAAGTTGGAGGTCAGGACGCCCTGCCGATAGCACTCCTCAAACAGATAAGCTGCTGCTTCGGAGGCGCTCCCAAGAGGATCTTCCGGATGAGATTTTTCCCAGACCGCAAAGTGAGTGCGCGCCTCCTCAAACTTCAGTTCGTAGAGAAGGTGAAAGCCTGCATCGAGCTCGGGCACGTGCAAAGCCACCGTCGGAGTCTGCCCGAAGGCTGCCAGTGCCGCTCGCATAGCAGGACCCTCGCCCATCATTGCGCTGCATAAGAGCAAACAAAGAAATATTCGGCTCAGCGGAAAGGCTTTGCGGCGACGCCCGAAAATATGCGTCAGTTTCATACGAAGCGGGGGACGACGCCACCATTATACAACACGCAATCCGTGCCCAATTCGCTTGGCCGGGTGCCCCATCCTTCCCGCATTTCGCGAAGGATGGGCTAGTTGGCACATCGCAAGGACGCCAACCCGTCCGCTCGCCGCCTGGAACACAACACCGCTCCGATTGATTTCGCATCGGGCGCGCTACACTTGCGCACCCTCGCACGCGGTCTTCGACCGCGAAGCCGCGAGAGTGCGGCACCCCCAAGTTCCACCCCGACGGCAAACGCAAAATCCAACCAACTTTAGCGTCAAGGGTCGGCCACCCTCTATGACGTTGTCGGCTCTGTCAAGAGACACGTAGAGTGTGCGAGCTGGGGGCAGCTCGTTTTTGTTGTTCTACTTACCAGGGCCTTTGCTTTTCGCTTCATCTCGACCAAGGCTCGCTGCTTGAATCCAGCGGTGGAATCTGGTTCCACCAGCCATCTATTCGGTCACCGACTTCCGACCATGATTCGTTTTTCAGACGCCGCGATCGCTCGCGGGAGCAAGGCGCCCAATCAGCCTGACGATGAACTTGCGTCCACCAGGGTGGCCGCCGGGCTGCCTTGCCTGCGAACCAGCTGTGCGTACGCTGCTCCACTGCGCAGCATCCAATACATACGCACAGCCAACTTGCGCGCGATGGCCACTTTGGCCACCGCGTGTCCTCTGCGGAATTTCAAACGCTGATAGTCCTGCCGCAGTTGGGGATCTTTGCGCACGGCGGGATACACGGCCTCGATCAGCAACCAACGCACCATGGTGTTGCCCTGCTTGCTGATGGCTCCCAGCCGCCGCCGTCCGCCGCTGGATTCTTCGCTGGGATTCAGTCCCAGGTAACTCGCAATCTTTTTGCTGCGAGGAAAACGAGTGATCGGACCAATCGCCAGAACGAAGGCCAGCGACGTGACCGGACCGATGCCCGGATGGGTCATCAGCAGCACGGCGTCGGCGCGGCGTTGCGCTTGTTCCAGAACTGCACGGTCCAACTCCGCGATGGGCGGATTGAGTTGGTCGAGCAGCTGGAGAAGTTCTGCACGGCGCCGGCTGGCCCACGGAGCCAGACCCACACCCTGCAGTTCCGCGCGGCCTTTCTTGGTGAACAACTTCTTCTTGCGGCAGAGTCCTTCGCTCATCGCCAACGCGTGCAGTTGGTTGCCCAACATGGTGCGCAGGCAAACCAGCTTGTGACGATGCCAGAGCAACTGCCGCAGGTCGCGTTCGGCCGGTGTGGGAACCCAGATGCGCGGAAAGCGTTTGGCCAGCATCAGATCGAGAATCAGCAAAGCATCGCGTTCGTCGGTCTTCTGCTTGCGTACTTCGCTGGCGCGAATCTTGGCGGAATCGCCGATCCACAACTCGTGACCCAGTTCCGTGAGCAAGCGTTCGAACCAGCGAAGCGGCCCGGTGGCTTCGATCCCTACGCGTACCGGTCCTGGCAAACTTCGATAGAAAGCCTCCGCTTCTCCCGTCTGGTGATCCAACCGTCGTTCGGTCAGTTCCCCAGTAGCCTCGTCCAGCATCGCAATCTGTTGGTAGCGCGTGTGAAAATCACATCCTATAATCATCATCGCTCGGCTCCTTTCTTCCGAGCCTTGGTCGTTAGCGCTACCAAGTCTACTCGGAGGAAGGAGCCGACAACGTCATCCCATCAGCCCCATTTTGACGATGTCTAATCAACGGTCACCCACATGATTGTGCTATCCCAGCGGAACTTTCCATCCACAAACAGGAAATACCCAAACGGCGTCTCGGAAGACTCCTCTCCGTGTACCGAACTTGTTTTCCAAGCCGCTAGAAATACCTCGGGGGCCGTAAGTACGTTTGGATAGACCTTTTTCGCGTCTTGCTTCTTCACGGAAAAGTAGCCGTCCTCGCGAGCAAACTCTATCATCTGATTCTGGAGCCGCTCCTCGGATGCCCTGAGATTTTTTTCGTACCTATTCGCAGTCTCCAACCCGGACGCCCCAAAATTTGCCAAATACCAGGCCCGAGCGTCCGGAATCTCAAAATCCATTATCATGGCTCGGAGCTGGTCCGACCGGTGCCCCCGCGCCACTTCAAGCATGTCCTTCAGTTCCTGCTTCAGCCCTTGCGCGGTATCAGGATAAGGTGCGTGAATTTTGACTTCGCGTACACGAGCGCCTACGAGCGCGGCGCCGACCACATGAGAGGGCGTTGCCCATCCTGCCGTCGCCATCAAGAACAAACAGACTGGGACTAGCTTGTAAGGAGACATGCGAGACGCCTCCGAGCCCCTCATACACCCTTTTGAGGAGGATACACCCGCTTTTCTCCTCAACTCCTAACAAGTCGTGCGGGCTGATGGGATGACGTTGTCGGCTCCTTCCTCCGAGTAGACTTGGTAGCGCTAACGACCAAGGCTCGGAAGAAAGGAGCCGAGCGATGATGATTATAGGATGTGATTTTCACACGCGCTACCAACAGATTGCGATGCTGGACGAGGCTACTGGGGAACTGACCGAACGACGGTTGGATCACCAGACGGGAGAAGCGGAGGCTTTCTATCGAAGTTTGCCAGGACCGGTACGCGTAGGGATCGAAGCCACCGGGCCGCTTCGCTGGTTCGAACGCTTGCTCACGGAACTGGGTCACGAGTTGTGGATCGGCGATTCCGCCAAGATTCGCGCCAGCGAAGTACGCAAGCAGAAGACCGACGAACGCGATGCTTTGCTGATTCTCGATCTGATGCTGGCCAAACGCTTTCCGCGCATCTGGGTTCCCACACCGGCCGAACGCGACCTGCGGCAGTTGCTCTGGCATCGTCACAAGCTGGTTTGCCTGCGCACCATGTTGGGCAACCAACTGCACGCGTTGGCGATGAGCGAAGGACTCTGCCGCAAGAAGAAGTTGTTCACCAAGAAAGGCCGCGCGGAACTGCAGGGTGTGGGTCTGGCTCCGTGGGCCAGCCGGCGCCGTGCAGAACTTCTCCAGCTGCTCGACCAACTCAATCCGCCCATCGCGGAGTTGGACCGTGCAGTTCTGGAACAAGCGCAACGCCGCGCCGACGCCGTGCTGCTGATGACCCATCCGGGCATCGGTCCGGTCACGTCGCTGGCCTTCGTTCTGGCGATTGGTCCGATCACTCGTTTTCCTCGCAGCAAAAAGATTGCGAGTTACCTGGGACTGAATCCCAGCGAAGAATCCAGCGGCGGACGGCGGCGGCTGGGAGCCATCAGCAAGCAGGGCAACACCATGGTGCGTTGGTTGCTGATCGAGGCCGTGTATCCCGCCGTGCGCAAAGATCCCCAACTGCGGCAGGACTATCAGCGTTTGAAATTCCGCAGAGGACACGCGGTGGCCAAAGTGGCCATCGCGCGCAAGTTGGCTGTGCGTATGTATTGGATGCTGCGCAGTGGAGCAGCGTACGCACAGCTGGTTCGCAGGCAAGGCAGCCCGGCGGCCACCCTGGTGGACGCAAGTTCATCGTCAGGCTGATTGGGCGCCTTGCTCCCGCGAGCGATCGCGGCGTCTGAAAAACGAATCATGGTCGGAAGTCGGTGACCGAATAGATGGCTGGTGGAACCAGATTCCACCGCTGGATTCAAGCAGCGAGCCTTGGTCGAGATGAAGCGAAAAGCAAAGGCCCTGGTAAGTAGAACAACAAAAACGAGCTGCCCCCAGCTCGCACACTCTACGTGTCTCTTGACAGAGCCGACAACGTCATAGAGGGTGGCCGGCCCTCGCAGCACGAGCAAGCGGCGGCCTTTAGGTTTTTGGGGTGCCGGATCCTTATGCGTCGTTCGCAAAGGGTCCGTGGCACAACGTAAGATTTCCCCCTCCGACCCCCGGGTTCGGATGCTCCTGGCTATATCGGCGCTCCACTTTATAAAATACTGGAAGAGCCATAGCCGCGCACCTTCGCCTGCCCGCTGCTCGCTGGCCAGCGGCCTCTGGCCGCCAACCGGAACTGGCTGGGATGTTACAGACTAAGCCGATAACGTATAAACTATCGCTAGGCCGCGAAGTCGAACTGGGAACCCGCTCAGGAGGAAAATCATGCACCGTCAGTTACTGAATGTCTTGTGCTGCATTATTTTTCTCTCTACGTGCGCATCGGCTCAGGAAACTGACCCGTATACCGGGCAGCCCGCGAATCCCGGCGCGCCTGTGATCAATCCTGACCCTGATGTGCACAGGTCTCGAACCGCTGATGAAGAGCGGAAACTCGCGTTCAAGTCGCAAACAATTCTCGTGCAGGTTCCCACAGTGGTCGCCGACAAAGCTGGCAATCACGTCCATAACCTGAACAAAGACGCTTTCAAAATCCTGGAAAATGGTAAGCAGCAACGGATCGCAATCTTCGACGAAGTGAATGCAGGCAGTTCGCATCCTGCGCAAGCCGCGAACCAGCCAGGCACGTTCAGTAATTTCACTCTCGAGCGACAGCCGTTTGCCATCACAGTGATTGCTTTGGACACGATCAATACACCTTTTCTCGATCAGACCTTCGGCCGGAGGCAATTGATTAAATATCTGGCTGACAACCTGGAATCGGGACGAGTGTTCGGACTCGTGGTGTTTGGGAGAAAAGGTCTGCAGGTATTGAGCGGACTGAACGGCGATCCTGCTTCAGTCGTTGCCGCACTCAAGAAAGCTAGCGGAGAAATGTCGGCGATGGAGACGTTCGGAACCGACGGGAAGGTTATGGCTGCATCCGGAGATGGCGCCAGCGAACTGACGGGTGGAATCTCGCCGGGTGCCGATCCCGTCGCCAAAATGCAGCAGTTCATTCTAGGCGCGGACGCAGTCCAGGGTAGTTACCATCAGACGCAGGCCATCGAAGACACCCTGAAAGCTTTTCTGGCAATTGCGTGGTCGCTGTCCGGAGTTCCGGGCAGGAAATCTCTCGTCTGGGCCACTGGCAGCTTTCCTTTCACGTTGGATTCTCCTTCTTCCTTGCCAGGCGGCAATTTGTCCTTACTGTACGAGCGAACCATGGAAGCGTTGAACGACGCTCAGGTTTCCGTTTATCCGGTGGATGTCCGTGGCTTGGTGAACACATCACCGACAGCCGATGCTACATATTCAGGCGATCTCAGCGGTCCGGGATTCGCTGATGCCGCCGCCGAGCGAAACTCGCTGCAAACATCTTCCGTGCGGAGCCTTGAGAATTTTGCTGAAATGACCGGAGGTCGTGCGTTCTTCAACAACAATGATGTGTCAGCGGGCTTTAAGCGTGCGGCGGATGATTCTTCGAGTTACTACTTGCTTGGATATTATGTGGACAATCTAAATACCAAGCCCGGCTGGCGGAAATTGCAAGTTCAGGTCGCGCGCAAAGATGTGGAGGTGCATGCGCGCACGGGCTTTCTGGTTACGAATGCGACGATCGATCCTGAACTGACGCACAAGGATGATGTGGCGTTTGCTCTCAGTTCCCAATTTGACAGCACCGGACTTGAGGTGACTGTTCGGTGGCAGGGAATCACCGCAGCCGGGACCGAGAAGATGGTTAGATTTGCCGTTCACCTGCCAGCTATGGGTGTGATCGATGAGAGAGACAAGAACCGCTTCGACATCGACTTCATTGCGCAAGCTACCAAGGTCGGCGCGCCTGTGCGTGACGCGGCACAGACTATTAAGGGTGCCGTGCCCGCGGCCTCGATGGACAAAATCAAGGCAGACGGAATCCTCTACCAAAATGCGCTGGAACTTCCCGCCGGCGATTACCAGGTGCGATTTGTGGTGCGGGACAATCTGAGCGGCAGGATCGGCAGCGTGTCGGCGCCGCTTACGGTGAACTAGGAAGTCCTGTGCCCTAAATCCCTTTGCGTCCTTCGCAAACGGTCCGTGGCACAACGTTAGACGCTCCCCTCCGTCCCAGCGGCTCGACCTGCAGCCATTCCGGGCGCACCCGAGCTCGCTAGCCTTTGACCTTGCCGTGCTCGCCCGGACCCAAGCCGTGCCCGATTTTACACTTGCGCACAGTTAACTACTATGTTAACATCAGTCAGGCGCTTATTGCGCCCAGGGGAGGAAGCAACATGGCGGACCACAGCGTAGCCAGCATCGCCCGCAGGCCGCCTCTCGTCCGCCTCCACCCACGAAATGGCGCCGGTCAGCGCCTAATTTCTAACCGGAACACACCTCCATTCAAGTTCCCGCCAAACCCATGAAAATAAACCCCAAATTAAAGTCTAACCGGAACAAAAACGCCATTCCGCTATTTTACGCCATCTGCGAATCGCAGTTCGCCAACCTGCCGCGCCGGGAGGCGGGTCACCGCTCACGAATCACCCATCACGCTTCACTCCGCCCCGCCGCCTTGAGTTCCGCACCCACGCGGAGTACATTCTTCTTCCCAGCATCCAACGTCCGCGATGAGGTTCCTGCGATGGAAGGGCTTCGCTTCGACGCCTACCAGGTTGATCTACGCACCGGCGAACTGCGCAAACACGGCCGCAAGATCCGCCTCGCCGGCCGACCCTTCCAAATCCTCGCGCTCCTCCTCGAACAGCCCGGCGAACTCCTCACCCGCAAGGAATTGCAGGAGCGCCTCTGGCCCGCCGACACCTTCGTGGATTTCGAACACGGCGTGAATGCCGCGATCCAGACTCTTCGCCGCGCGCTCTGCGACTCCCACAAAAATCCGCGCTACATTGAGACGCTGCCGCGCCGCGGCTACCGTTTCATCGCCGCAGTAGAAAAAGTTCAAGCGGCAGCCGCCGCTGCGGCAGCAACCGCGCCCGCGATAGCCGCGCCGCCGCTTGCGATTTCCGCGCAGGGAATTGTCGCGCCAACGCCAGCACAGCAAACATCCCGCACCTCGCCGGAATCAAACCTCGTCGGGCAAGTAGCCACCATCGAAGACGCCACCCGCAATTTCGTGCTGCTTCCCATCTCCGAAGAAATTCACGCCGAAATGTGCGACTGCGAAGCGTCCCAGGACGCCCTGGCAATTTCCATGATGGTCGCCGCCGAAAAACTGCTGCTGGTGAATTGCGGCACCCGTGTGCAAATCCTGGATGCCAGCAACGCCGCGCTCGGCTGCAAAGTCCGAATCCTCGGCGGCCAATTCATAGGCGAAAAAGCCTTCGCCCCCCGCGCCTATCTCTCCGGACTTTCGGAGCACAATGTCTGAGCGCATCCAGCGGCCGCGCGAATCGGCGATTGACTCTTCTTGCGCGCTCGCGCAGAATTTTCGGCGGACGCACCTATGATCGTCACGACGGAATACGTAGACATTTCTCTCGCCGGCTCTCCGATGCGGACATTTGTCGCGTCGCCGAAAGCCGATGGGCAATATCCCGGCATCTGGTGCTACTCCGATATTTTTCAGCTCACGCCGCCGCTGCTGCGCTATTGCGTACGGCTTGCCGGTTATGGATTTGTCGCCGCCGCGCCGGAAATTTATCGCCGCATCGAACCGCCCGGCACCGTGATTCCGTTCGATGATGCAGGGCGCACGCGTGGCCAGCAGGATGCCGCGAAAACTCCTGTCGCGCATTTCGATGCCGACTGCCGCAGCGGTCTCGACTGGCTCGCGAAATATCCGAAAGTGGCGCCCGGTCAGCTCGGCGTCGTAGGCTTTTGTATCGGCGGGCATCTCGCCTTTCGCGCCGCTTTTCAGCTGGACGTCCGCGCCACAGCTTGCTACTACGGCACCGGCATCCACGACGGGAAATTAGGACAGGACGCGGATGCCGGCTCGCTCGCCCGCGCCAAAGAAATCCGCGGCGAACTGCTGATGATCTTCGGCACCGAAGACCCGCACGTTCCGGACGCCGGCCGCGAAACCATTGACCTCGCGCTGAAAGCTTCCGGCATCCATCACCGTACGCTGCTCTATCCCGCCGAGCACGCCTTCACCCGCGACGAAGGCCCGCGCTACGATCCCGAAGCAACAGATCAATCTTTCGCGCAGATGATCGCGCTATTCGGCCATGTATTTCGCCGCTGAGAATCCAGATGCGGGGAGCACAGGCAAGAACAGGAGAGTTCAATGGCGAACACATTTGGCACTGACATTTTGATTCAAGCGCAGGATCCCAAGAAGGCCGCGCGTTTCTACGTAAAAGAACTTGGCTTCGCGATTACCGAAACGGCTCCGAATATGATCAGCCTGCACGGCAAGAACATCAATCTGTTCATCGAACGAGGTCCCACGCTCGGCCCGGTCCTGGAAGTCACGGTGAAAAGTGTGGTGAAGGCCAAAGCCAAGTTGCAGAAAAAAGGCTGCAAGATCGTAAAAGACGAACCGCAATTTCCCAGGGTCTACCTCCGCGATCCCTACGGACTGATTTACAATCTCACCGAATGATGAGTTGCGCCGGGCGGCGCGGCTGGGCCAACGCTTAATCGAATTCGGCTGCGATTGGCAGCGAATCGCGGACTACTCGTAACGCAGCGCCACCATGGGATCCACTTTCGTCGCGCGCCGCGCTGGAATGTAGCAGGCGAGCAGGGCAATGGCGGCGAGCGCCAGCGCGACGAGTATGTAGGTGATCGGGTCGCTCGGTTTCACGCCGTAAAGAAATGTTGTGATCAAGCGCGCGAGGCCCAGCGCGAGTGCCGCGCCAACCACCACTCCGATGCACGTCAGCTTCAGCCCCATTTTTGTCACCAGCCGCAGCACGTCCGAAGGTTGCGCGCCCAGCGCCATGCGGATGCCGATTTCGTGCGTGCGCTCGTTCACGGAATATGACATCACGCCGTAAATTCCCACCGCCGCGAGCAACACTGCAACCGTCGCGAATATCCCCAGCAGCTCCATGTAAAAACGCCAGTCTCCCAGCGACTCGTTGAGCACTTGGTCCATGGGCCTGATCAGGCCCATGGGCTGGTCGGGGTCTATTTTGGCGATCATGCTTTTCACACCCAGGGCGAGCCCAGCTTCGCGTCCGTGCACCGTGCGCAACACCAAATTCTCGTGCAGGTGCGCGCGCGTGGCGCCGCCGGGAAAAACGTCCGGCTGTTGCAGATACGAAGCGTACACGAACGGCGGCGTCTCTTCGCCGAGGCCAAAATGTTTCATATCGCCGACCACGCCGACGATTTGCCGCGGGCGCGGCTGCTCCACGGGATAAGGATCGTAGCGCAGCAGAATCTGCTGCCCGATGGGATCTTCATTGTGAAAATATTTGCGCGCGAAGGCTTGGTTGACGTCAATCACCCAGGGAGCGCCGGCGGTATCGTGCTCGTCCACGTAGCGGCCTTTGATCAGCGGCACTTTCATGGTGTTGAATATTCCAGCGCTGATCTCGCTGTATCCGGCAGTCGGGCGATTATCCTCCGAAGGCACGGCATGCCCGAGAATCGAAAACGTGTAGCGTTCCGCGCAGCAGCGCAGCGGCATCGCGCCGATCAACGCCGCGGATTCCACGCCGGGCAGGCCGCGCGCGTTTTCCAGCAGGCGCGTGTAAAAGTTGGTGGCCGTCGGCAAGGTTCTTTCCATGTCGCCGCCCGGAACTCGTTCCAGATATTTGCCGCCTTCCGGGAGCTGAAAATCCACGGCGAGCAGGCGGTTGTACTCGAAACCCGGATTCACGCGCTTGAGATGCAGGATCGTATTGATCATGAGGCCCGCGCCCACGAGCAAAACCATCGAAAGCGCCACTTCCGAAATCACCAACGCGTGCCGCGCCAGCCGGCTGGCGGCCGAAGTCGTCTTGCGTTCGCTTTCGCGCATCACTGCATTGAGGTCCGGGTTCGAGGCGCGCAGCGCGGGAGCCAGTCCAAATAAAACCGCGGTCAGCAGCGAGATTCCCAGCGCGAAAAGCAAAACCCGCCCGTCCACGGTGATCGAATCGGCGTTTGGAAAATCCTCGGCGAGGGAGAGAAACACTTTGATACCGGCAAAAGTGAGAAGTGTGCCGAGCAGTCCGCCCGTAAGCGCCAGCAACGCGCTTTCCGTCAGCAGCTGTTGCACCAGGCGACGCCGTTCCGCGCCGAGCGACATGCGCAACGCATATTCTTTGCGCCGCGTTTCGGTGCGGAACTGCATCAGGTTTGCGACGTTGACGCACGCGATCAACAGCACAAACGCCACCGCGCCAAGCAGCGGATAGAGCGCGCTGCCCGCGCCGCGATAAAGATCCTGCTGCAGCGGAATCACTTTGTCGCCGAGGCCCTTGTTGGTTGCGGGATAATCCTGCGCGAGGCGCTGCGCGACCACGTTCATATCGGCTTGCGCTTGCGCGAGCGTCACGCCCGGCTTCAGCCGCCCCACCGGCATCAGCCAGTGATCGAAACGCGCGTTGTAACGCGGGTTCGCGGGATTGATGGGCTGCCAGACGTCAACCGGATAACCGTAAAACGGCGCGAACCCCTGAGGCATCACTCCTACGACGGTCGAAACGACGCCCTCGATATTCATGGTCTTGCCGAGCACGTGCGGGTCGCTGTGATATTCGTTTTTCCAGAAAGGCGCGCTGATCACGACGGTCTGCGAAAGGTCTTGCTGCTCGTCGGCCGCGAAAATCCGGCCGAGGACCGGCTTCGCTCCCAGCATGTCGAAAAAATTGGGCGTGACATATTGGGTGTGCAGCGGGCGCGGCTCGCCAATGCCGGAAACGATCGCGTGATCGGTGAAACTGCTCAGCGAAATGTCTTCGAACACGTGGTTCTGTTTGTTCCAATCCACGTTTTCCGCAATCGGCGGCGCGTTCAGGGAATCCGGGTGCGCCTGATCAACCTGCCAGATCACGACGAGGTTTTGCGGCTGCGGATAGGGCAGCGGACGGTAGAGCAGGGCATTCATCACGCTGAAGATCGTGCTGTTCGCGGCGATGCCTAAAGCCAGCGAGAGAACCACGACGGTGAGAAATAAGGGATTTTTGCGCAGGCTGCGCGCCGCGAATTTCACGTCAGCCCCGAGGGTTTCGAACATCTGAGGAATTGCCATGTCCGCGTTACCTCCTGGCCAGACTTGCGATTGGCCGCCAGCAGAGGATGTTGCGCTCGATTCTATGACGATTCGGGGCCGTCGTTGCCAATGAAAGGTTGATCGGCGTTCGCGGTTGCGGCTTGTACTTCTGTCACCCGGTCAGACGCAGTTGCACGCGGAATGGTAGCTTAGTATGCGCAGCTGCTCTCTAGTCTGATACGGGTTCGGCCGCGGAAATGTTCCGTTGGAAGTGTGGGAGGTGAGTTCGGCGCGTTCGCACGACGGGCTGATGGACCCCATTAAGGTTTATACACAGTAACAATCGAATAAGTCGCGGACCATCTGATTATGCTATGCTTGGGCACAGCGGAGTAGCGAATGAAGGAATTGTCGTTGAGCGAAAAGATCTTGATATTGCTGGGCTTGGTGTTCTCAGCGGCTGGAGTTGTGTCGATGTTGACACTGCCCGACCCGCCGCCGCTATCGCGGATGCTTTTGCGGTTAGGATTTTTCGCGGCCCTTTACAGTTGTCTTTGGCTTCTCACACTTTGCTGGGCCGCAACTCTCGTCTTTGTTCTGCGAATGAAAGGCCCATCTCTGTATCGGGCTGGGATTATTCCTTTTGGGCTGGGTGGAATTTTGCTAGTTTTCTTTTTCCTGGGCAATCGCCTGTCCTATGCCGGCGTGATGCTGATTAGTCAAGCGGCATTGGTGCCCCTCGTGGCGCGCAGGCTCGCCAGCATAAGATTTACGACGCAGCAGGAAGACTCGGCTTTACCCGCGGCGAACTCCATAAGTTCGTTTGGGAAGTAGACGAGCCATCGTGCCGCCGCAAGCGTATCGAACCGTTTTCGAAATTGGCCTCAGATCATTCCCGTGGTCTGCTTTCCGTCATGCCGCGATTATTCTTTTGGTGGGAATCGCGGTCTGCGTCCTCTCAAGGCACGAGACCAGCAGAGTGATTGGGCTTGTCGCCATTGCACTAAGCGCGTTGATGGCGCTCGTTCTTTCTGTTGTGCTGATTCCGCAATTTCTTAGCCTGCGTCTCGCTTATGTGAACGGTAAAACTTCCGTCGTCGAAGGGACAGTCGAGAATTTTGATCCAATGCCGCTGCTCGGCCCAGCGAAGGAGTCATTTTCCGTGAGCGGCGTCACGTTTTCGTACAATGTTCTGGATGAGACACCGTGTTTCCACGATGCTCCGCCTCTCAAAGGCCCGATTCGGCAGGGACAATTCGTCCGGATACACTATGACAACGAATGTATCCAACGCCTGGATATTGGGGTGGGTCACTTTTAATCCACGGCTCATCTGTAGACGATACATGCACGCGCTTCAAGATCATCGATCCAAGCGGGCATCTTCAGAGAACTTACCCAGCGTAAATCCAACTTCTCTAGTTTGGGCAGCTCAGCAATTGTCGCAGGTAAGGACGTCAGCGGGTTGCCACGGAGGTCGAGCTGCCGTAATTCGCCGAGCATTCCAATCGGGGTTGGCAAGGTCGTGAGTTTGTTATTACGAAGGTGTAGCTCGCGCAGATGAGAGAGGTTCGATATGCAATCCGGGAGAATCGTAATCTGATTATCGGCCACTCGAAGCTCTACCAGTTCCGTTAGACCGCAGATCGATTTCGGAAAAGCCTGGAAGGCGTTTTCACTGGCGTTCAGATACCGCAATTTCTTCATCCGATTTATGGAATCTGGGAGCGAGGTTAACCGATTGTTGTGCAGGTAGAGGAAATCGCTGAGCCCAATGATGTCGCCGAGACTTTCCGGCAGTTGCGTAAGTTCGTTGTGACCAAGATCGAGCATGCGCAGGCTCCGCATACCACCTACCCGCGCTGAGATTTCTTTTAGGTTGTTATCCGCCAGAATCAGGGACTGCAGATCCGTTTGCTCCCAAACGGAATCCGGGACGCGTCCGAGGTGTTGGTTCCAAAGGTTGAGAACGACCGCATACGACTCGGGCATGATCCTTATCGTAATCCAACCGGGGACTTGTATCTAGCCGGGGCGCGCCGCAGGCTACAGGATGACGGAGCAGGGAGGCGGGCGATTCTTTGAGTGAGAGGCGCGCGAACTGCCGCGAAATCCGAAAGTGTATTACGTAGGGGCCGGTGCGAGGCCGGCCCCTACTGGCGCTGCAGTGGCGGAACCTTTAGCGCATGAAGTCTTTCATCCACTCGGGACGCGTGGGGGTAACTTTCGACCTGAGCCGCGTCAATTTGGCCCGCAACTGGTCCACATCCAGCCCGGCGGATTGGCACACCAGCGGAAAATCCTTGGGATCCTGGAACAAATATTCTTCGGCCTCGCGTTTTTTGCGCAGCGGGCCTGAAATCCACTCTTGGATCGTGCTGACCACTACTGCTTGCCACAACCTGGTCTCAATCGTTGCATCGTGCTCCGACATGATCGCTGCATTTGACATGCTCATCCCAGGCCCCCCTTGCTTTCCCCATTTGTTTGGTCTGTACCGCGAGCCAGCCAAGAGCACTGAATGCGCCACGCCGCAAATGAATCGCAGGTCCACTGTGGAAATGTGCCGTTTCGGCCAATAGCACACGTCATGAAAACAGGAGACTTAGTGTCGGTCGGCCGTCAAACGTTGGCGCTCGGCCGGTGCGTGTGTCGGCGGCCTTAAGTAGCCGGGGAAATTTTCCCCGGTACCGGCAAGAATTTCACGCGGACGGGCTGGGAGCACCAATCTCCCGATTGGGGGCTGCGGGGTCGGCGACGCACGGCGTCGTGGTTGCGCATCGCCGTCGTAGTCTTGGGGAACTCGGGCTACAGCTGCGTTCGGTGTGAAAATTGGGAGTGCGCGGCGGAAACCTAACCCTGCCAATCGGGAGATTGGCGTTCCCAGGCGGCGCTTAATTCTTGGCAGTTTGGCGCTTCTGCCAGCTGGGCGTGAATCTTGGCACGATAAATTCTTGAATGATGTTTACGGCGGCAGATTCTCCGATGCCGATCAGCGTGTTTTCGAACGTCAGTCCGGCGCCGTTGCGGTTCTGCGGCGGATAATAAAGATTGGAAATCCCGCCCGCGGCCAGGCTGCCCATAATGGCCGAATAATTGGCCTGCCAGTGGCCGTTATCGCCTTTGCAGATCACGGCGTTGGCGATTGCGTAAAGCACGCGCTCGCGCGTCGTGCCGGTGCCTTTGTAAAAATAGCGCGGATCCTGTTTGAGCAGCGACGGCAGGATCGCCGAGCCGATAAAAGTGCTAGCGACCGCGTCGCCGTAGGCCGCGCCATAGCGCCGGCCGTAGCCCGCCGCGCCCTGCCCGTATCCGCTGAAATCGCTGTTCGCCTGCTGCAGTCCCGCAACGGCGCCGGTAATTGCAAAGGTGACCGGATCCACGCTGGCCCTCCATGCCAGCTTGAACTTCTGCTTGGAGCTGAGCGGCACCGCGTCCGGCACGTAGGTCACATAAAAATTCGGAAGCACGCCGAAAACGCGCTGCTTCTCTTCGTCTTTGATTTGTTCTTCGGCGAGTTCCACCGGCGACAAAGGAGTGACGCGCACTTCAGTGATCTCGGTGGCCACGGCGAGGACGATCTGCGGAACGACGCAATATTCACCCGGATGCAGCTCGCCGGACGAGACCATCGTGGAAAAGCCTTCGGCGGTGACGGTAATCTGGAACGGTCCCGGCGGCACGTTGGCGAACGAAAATTGCCCGTCGTCTGCGGCGAGCGTCTCCTGGTTCGGCGATTGATCCGGACGCGTGAGCATCACGCGCGCATGCGCGACGGCCGCGCCCGTGGAATCCAGCACGGTTCCGTTCACGCTGCCTGCCGTTTTCGTATCGGATTCTTGCGGCTGTGTAGTTGCAGCCGGAGATGCTGCCGCGGATGCCGGGTCGGGCGTGTTTTGCGCTTGGATTAGGGCAGGGAAGGCGCAAAAGAAGGCGCCGAGTGCGAACCATGTGGCGGCTCGGGGCCAGAATGAGCCTCTCCGCGGGCTTGCACTCGCGCGCGTGTCGGTCGAAGCTGGTCCGGTAAGTTTCACGTTTACTAGCTTATAGCCTTCGCTGCGTTGCGCATCAGGCACAAACGTTGGATTGTGCGTAGTTGGTTCAGGTTGTACCGAAGGCTGGTGGTTTCGCTGTGAAACGCCGCTCACACGCCAACGATTAGCGATGCCGCCCGGCCGCCGCGCTGCCATCCGCGGGAGTTGGCGGGAACAGGCCAAAAACCATCACTCCGGTGCGCGTCCCGATGAATACTTTTCCATTGGCGATCATCGGCGTGATGTATTTGTTGTCGGCAAACGCGTCGCGGATGCCGGCCTGGTTGCTGTTGTACAGTTCGTTCGATAAGTCGCGCGCGTCGTAGGCGTGCAGGACTCCGGCGTCGTCGCCGTGCGCCTCCACCGCCCACACGATCCCGTTCTGATTACCATTCGCCGAAACGCTGGGAGTAGTTCCGGGATATGCGAAGACGGCGGAGGTTTTTGACGCGGGTGTGGGAACGAGCTTGGCGTTCTCGATGGAAAAAGCCTTCAGCGCGTCGCCGTACGGGCCGAAATAGACGGTGTTCTGAAAATACGCCGGCATCGAATAGACTCCGCCGGCCAGCGCGTGATTGATCACCTGATAGATCGCGTTGTCTTTTTGCGTGTTGAATTTGCCCATGCCATTGCGATTGACCACGTAAATGCGCCGGTCTTTTCCCGCGCCGACTGCCAGTTGCCAGGTATTCCCCGCGGCATCCTTTAAATCAGGCAGCACCAGCGCGCCGCCCGAGCCGAGGTCCTGGTCGGCGTCCGACTCGGACGCGGTGTTGTGCATATCAAAATAATCAGACACCGTTAGTTTCGCGCCGCCCGGAGAAAGTTTCAGGAAGCCATTGCCGAAATCGCCGTTTGCCGGAAAGCCGGAGGAATTCAGGGAGCTATCGAACGTGCCGTTGCCGTCGAGCAGATAGATGTCGCCGCGGTCGTCCGCCGCCGGGCCCGCGCCGGACATCCAGATGGCTCCATCGCTGCCGTTCGGCGTGACGTTCAGCACGCTTACCTGCTGCAAAGTTTCCGCGCTGTAGCCTATCACCCAGCCGGTGTAATCGCCCTGGTCGCAATGCGACGCCCAACTGGTGTAGACGACGCCGTCGAGCAACAGCAGCGACGCTCGCTCCTTATATTGTTTCGGATCGAAGCTGACGCCGCCTTTCAGGTTCGGATAGGTTGCCGCAATCGTCGTGGGACTGCCTGAAATCTCGGCGCCCGTCGCGATATCCAGGGCGTGCAGGCGCTGAAAATAATTTCCCGCGCCGTCCTTGGACATCGCCACCAGATACATCACGCCGCGATCGCCGTCGTAGGTGATCGCAGGAGTCGCGGTGATGCCGATTTCCGGGCTCACTTGTCCGCAATTGCGATTGTCGCTGGGCGTTTCGTTTGGGCCGAGCACGGTGACGCGCCACAGCTGCGCTAGGGTGTCCGCATCGAATGCGTAGACCGAATCGTGTTCGGTGGCCGCGAAAACCACGTTGTGCGGGTGGCCGGCGAAGATCAGGTTCGAAATGTACAGCGGCTCGGCGTCCACCAGGCCGTCCACTTCCATAAATCCCAGTTTGCCGAAGCTGGTGGAATTCACGTTGGCGGGCGCGAGAATTTTTTCTTCGAGGTTCTGGCCGGTGCGCGCGACGTCATTGTGATAAGTGAGGACCACGACGGTGCTGGCCGCCAACGGATTATCAGCGAGCGCGGGCATGCTCCACGGCCAGTTCGCGCCGGATGAATCGTCGCCACTGCCATTTTTAGCGCCGTGGAAATGCCGGTGAAGCCCAATCGCCAGGAATGCAACGAAAAATAATGGCGCTACGAATGGAATGATATTAAAGGTCCGTTTACGCAAACCGGGTCTCCCGTTAATACGTGCCTCTAATTGACGTGGCATTGCCAGCGAAGGTTACGCTCGGGAGGGCGGCAGCCGGGCAGTCACACCCCGACGCTACCCGAACCCCTTCTCCCCGATACTTCGCGAAGGATTGGATGCCATTTCTTCCCCATCGTCCATTGGTACTTCTCGCAATCCGCCACTCGCTTCGACAGCAAACACCGGCGGCCGGAATTTGTAGTGCTCACTTGGCCTCGCTTTTCAGCCCGCGGCCCGTTCGATGTCGTCGGACCAGCATTCCATAGCTCGCAATGCCGATGCGTCGAGACAATTATCTTCCGTATCTGTCTTCATCCGTGTTCATCTGTGTTCATCTGTGGTGATTTTGAAGTTACCCGTGTTACGGCGCCGCTGGCGAAGCAAGGTAATGGAAGAAAAACGACTGGGTCTCGAGCGCCAGTTGGCGGTGGGACGGCGGGTCGCTGAAGCCGTGATCGCTATCGAGCCGCAGATATTGCACGGTCGCTCCGGCTTTTTTGAGCGCTTCGTTGAGCGCGTCAGCCTCTGCGACGGGCACCATCTGGTCTTTGGTGCCGTGAATGATCAGGATCGGCGCGTTTGATTTGGCGACGTGCGAGATCGGCGACGCGTCGCGCCATACTTCCGGATGTTTCACGTAGTCCGCATTCAGAAAACTCGTCATGTACTGGATGCCGTCAGGGTCGGTTTGCGTGGTGAAGTCCGTCGGTCCGGCCGCATCCACGACGGCCTGCACTTTGCTGGAATATTTTGCGAGTGCCGGGTCGGAATTGTCGCGCGTGTCTATCATACCCAGAAGCAAGGCCAGTTGGCCTCCCGCCGAGTGCCCGTACGCGCCGATGTGATTGCGATCAATATTGTATTTCTCGGAGTTGGCGCGCACCCAACGGACCGCCGTCTGCACGTCGTCGAGCTGCGCCGGCCAGTGGTTCATATCGTTGTTGAAGAGCCGGTAATCCACGGGAATGGCGACGAATCCGGACAGCGCCAGGAAATGCGCCAGCGGACGCATGGTGGATTTGTCGAAGCTGTTCCAAGCGCCGCCGTGGATCAGAAGAATGGCGGGGCGGGGGAGACCGGTGTTGTTGGCTGGTTCGAAGACGTCGAGCAGCAGCGTCTCGCCGTTCGCCACGCTGTACACCACGTTTTCGCGAATGGGACCGGCGAGCATGTCCGGCGAAGCTTGATTCGCGGAAGAATTCGCGGCCGAAGCTGGCGGCTGACTGCCGGGAGTGGTTTGCTGCGCGCGTAGAGGGTGCGCCGCGAGTGCGATCAGAACGAGACACGCGAACAGCGTTTTTCGCATGGGGAAATTATAGCGCGGCGACCGCGCCGTTGGCATCGCAGGAAAACATGTGGCGCGGTGCATGGCCATCACGCGATCCAGTAAAAGCGAAAAATGACCGGCGGCAAGCACTCCCAGATGACGGCGAGCCGGGCTGTCAATTGCGGCGGTGGGGAGCGATGTCAATGAGGCGGAGGTCTTGCAACCATGCGGTTGCATTTCACGGGCAGCCTTGCTATCCTGCAACCAGGAGGTTGCACATGAACAGGGAGGCGAACATGGATGCCAAGACGCCGGACCGGATCGAAAAGAAAGTGTTGTTGCGGGCGCCGCGCGCCAAGGTGTGGCGGGCTCTTAGCGATTCCGCTGAATTTGGGTTGTGGTTTGGGATGAAGATCGCGGGCCCGTTTGTGGCGGGCAAGACAGTGCGCGGCACCATCGTGCCCACCATTGTGAATGAAGAGGTCGCCAAGATGCAGAAACCCCACGAAGGCACGGCGATCGAATTGCAGATCGTGGCCATCGAGCCGGAGCGGCTTTTCAGCATGCGCTGGCATCCCTACGCCATCGAGCGTGAAGTGGACTACGCGAAGGAGCCGACCACGCTGATTGTTTTCGAGTTGCACGACGCGGAAGGCGGAGTGCTGCTGACCGTCACCGAATCGGGCTTCGATCAGATTCCGCTCGAGCGGCGCGCGAAAGCTTTCAAAGCCAATGACGGCGGGTGGGCCAAGCAGATGGAATTGATCAACGCGTATGTCACCGGAAATTATGGCGCCGGAGCGGTGGATTCCGGCTCGAAGGTTACAGGTGCGAAGTAAGCGCAGCGCGCGGGGGAGATCGAAGCCCGCGCGGAAGCGGGCTTCGCGTGGCGCGCGGGGCAGCGCCACGGGGCTTGCGGCTGGCTCGGTCCCGGCATTCGCGGCAATATTCGCGGCGCTCGGGGATCGTACGCGCTTACGGCTCGTCGAGCGGCTAAGCGCGAGGCCCGGCGGCGACCAATTGGGCCACGGCGCGGGCGGTCGCGCCGCAAATCGCATTGCCGGCCGCGTGAGTGCTCGCGTTGATGACAACGCAATGTCCATCACCAGGCTGACAGCGGAATTCAACGTCAGCCGCCAGGCCATCACCAAGCATTTGCGCGTGATGGAGCGCGCGGGCCTGGTGCACAGCACGCGCCGCGGCCGCGAACGCGTCTGGCAATTGCGCCAACGCCGGCTCGACGAAGCGCGCCACTATCTCGAGCAAATTTCGCAGCAGTGGGACGAAGCTCTCAACCGACTGCGCATGTTCGTCGAATCGTAATTATCACGGGCCGCCATCTCGGCAGGTTTTGTGTGGAGTGCGGGAGCGAGCTCCCGCTTTCTCTTCGGCGAGGCGTGCCTCGCCGGCGGTGATCGCGCCAGCAACGATCCCGTGAAAGCGGCGGCACGCCGCCGCACTCCACATTGTTTTGCGCCGGTCTTGGAACGTGCACGAGCGCGTGACCACGCCGCGGCCCGAGCGAGTCGCAGCATTTGACTTTGTAACGGCGGGCTTTAGCCGCCGGAAGTGATTGGCACGCCGCCAATGGCGCACTGGAGTGCGCCGCTACAAATGCAAAAGCGGGTGCCGTAGCCGTCGCCCGCGGCCGCGCGTCGCAAAAATCGTGCCATCGCGCCACCGAATGTGATACTCAGGCGCTGCAATGCCCCGCATGCGCTACAAAATCAGAATCGCTCGACAAGCCGACGTTCCCGCCATGGCGCGTCTGCGTGCAGCGAACCTGCCCTCCGAAGAAGCGTGGAAGTTGCGCATCGCAAGCTACCTGGCGAAAGAACATCATCCGCGCCACGCGCTGCGGCCGCGCATCTGTTACGTCGCGCTAGCAGGAGATGCACTCGCCGGCTACATCGCCGGACACCTGACCCGCCGCTACCGTTGCGACGGCGAATTGCAATGGATAAACGTGATCCCCAAACAACGCGGCACGGGAGTGGCCGCCGCATTGCTGCAACGCTTGGCCAAATGGTTCGTAAAACAAAAAGCGCGCCGCATCTGTGTGGACGTAGACCCTGCGAACGCCCCCGCCCGCCGTTTCTACACGAAACACGGTGCGCAAACCCTAAACGCCCACTGGCTTCTCTGGCCGGACATTAAAAGCGTTCTAACGAGGCCAGCGTTGCGTCAGTCAACCGATACAACAGCGAAACGGATGAAGCTTGCAGCGCATCCAATTTCCCGAACGTGCCGAAGCTAGCCACGGTTGCATTCGGCAGAGTGTCCTACAAAGTTCATGTGCTACGTATCGCCGCGAGGAGTCCAAATCATGTTCATACGCATCTGCTTTGCACGGTTTTTTCTCCTGGTTGTCGCTTGCAGCATCGCGTTTGTTGCGGGAGCCGCACCGCGACAAGATGGCGCCCAAAGTAATCCGCCGCCACCGCCGGCCACCGTTGACAACAAAATTGTCCTCGACGTTGTCGTCAGCCCGAAAAACGGCGCGCCTGTTGGCGATCTGCAGCAGCAGGATTTCACTTTGCTCGATAACAAGTCGCCGCAGGCCATCACTTCGTTCCGGGCCGTCACCGGACGCGAGGCGCCCATCGCGGTCACCATCGTGCTTGATGCCGTCAACGACGACTACCGCACGCTCACTTTCTCACGCATGCAAATCGAAAAATTCCTGCGCGCGGAGGGCGGCCATCTCGCCTATCCCGTGGACCTGGTCGTCTTCACAGATAAGGGCATGCAGAACGTGGCGAATTACTCCACCGACGGCAACGCCCTCAGCGCGACTCTCGATAGCGAGAACATTGGCCTCCGGTTCATCAACCGCTCGGGTGGATTCTATGGCGCGGCCGAACGCCTGGGACTTTCGACCAACGCGATGCACCAGCTGGCCGCGAGCCTCGCTGCGCGCCCGGGACGCAACGTTGTCCTGTGGGCGTCGCCCGGCTGGCCGATTCTTTCCGGACCGGAAGTGCAGCTTAGCTCGAAAGAAGAGGAGCAGATCTTTCGCGATATCGTGGGCTTCTCGAATCAATTTCGCGCGTCGCGGATGACTCTCTACGCCGTCAATCCTCTCGGCAGCGACGAGTCCGTCTTCCGCGGCACTTATTACGAGGAATTTCTGAAGGGCGTCAGCAAACCCAGCCAGGTGCTGCCCGGCAATCTCGCGTTGCAGGTGCTGGCGCTGCAGAGCGGCGGCTTGGTGTTCGATTTCAATAACGATATGTCCGCGCAGCTGCAAAAATGCATTTCGGACTCGGCGCCTTACTACGAAATGTCTTTCGTTCCGCAACCGTCCGAGCGGCCGAACGAATACCATCAAATCGAGATCAAACTTGGGAAGTCCGGCTTGACCGCGCGCACTCGCGAGGGCTATTACGCGCAGCCGCAGCATCACGAATAAGCGTGTTGGATTCGCGGGAAGCTCGTGCGCGCTTGCTTAGTGCAGACAATCGGTGGCGTCGCCCACGCGCGTCTGATCGGAGATAAAGTTCGCTTCCCAAGTTTTGCCGCCATCATCGGAAAATGATTGCTCAAAGTGCGGCGCGCACGACGTGAGCTTCGTCCAGTCATAGCGGATGAGAAGCGTTTTGCCGTTGATCGTATCCTGCGCGTAAAAATCGCCGTGGCCGTCCGTGAATCTGCCGACCTGTGGTGGATCCAGGATGCCGATGCGGCTGTTGGCCCAATAGAGCCGCCATACGTGCGCCGTGGGATCGTACAAGCGCAGCGTCAGGCCTTCGATGTGCCCCGTCGAGCCGTCCAATTCGATCGTGTCCAGTTGCGCGCGGCCGTCCCAAATCTTGTAGCAAACTCCCGTGCCCGAAAGGTCGGTCCAGGTGTTCGAGCCCGTCATGGGATGCATCAGGCGCTTCAGCTGAAATTTCCAACTGCCCACGAGCGGATCGAAATCGTGCTGGCCGCTGCGTTCGGTGGAATCGGGGGCAGTGCTCGCCGTCTCCACCGCCGCAAATCGCTGCGTCGCCGCGTTGAACGCTCCTTCGCTCACGCGCGATTGATCCGTAATCCAATTCACTTCCCAGGTTTTGCCGCCATCGTCGGAAAACGACTGCTCGAAGTGCGCCGAATTCGGCGTAATGCCCGACCACAAGAAGCGAATTAGAACCGTTTTGCCGTTGATCTTGTCTTGCGTGTAAAATTCGCCGTTACCATCCTTGAATTTTCCCACCTGCGCCGGATCTAGGATCCCAGTCTTGCTGTTGGCCCAGGAAAGCCGCCACTCGTGCGCCGTGGGGTCGTAGGTGCGCAGCGTCAACCCTTCGATGCGTCCCGCGGTGGCGCTGTCGGTTTCAAACTGCTCGATCTGCGCGCGGCCATCCCAGATTTTGAACGTCTTGGATGTTCCGTCGAACTCGACCCAGGTATTCGAGCCGGTCAGCGGATGCAGCCGCTTCTTCAAGTGGATCGTCCAGGTGCCGACTTCGAAATCGAAATCGTGCTCGCCGTCACGTTCGGCGAGAGCGGGCGCTGCCGCTGCTTGCGCTTTATTGTTCGAGGCGCTCGGCGACTCTAGGGGCGCGAAGGCGTCGTGCCTCGTATCAATCCGGATGCCCGCGTTGGAATTCCAGCCCGCGGAAATCGCTGCGACAGGGAAGAGAATGCCCAGCGCGCAGAGCCCCAAGTAAATCCAAAACTTTTTCGGTGCCATGTCGAACGGTTCCTCCGGGAAAATGGTCTTGCGACGTGCATCCCGAAGGTAAGGCTGCGAGTGGCTTGTCACAATAGCCACTCTGCCGTGATACGATATAGCCACTTCAGAGCGCACTGGAAACCGGAATGAAGAGAATCTCGCCGAGCTTTTTGCATCCCGTCGCCCTCGATTCCAGCGGCAAGATTCCGATGTACCAGCAGGTTTCTGAATGGTTTCGTCGCGCCATCCTCGCGGGCCAATTGCGCCCGGGGCAGCGGCTGCCGTCCACGCGAAGCCTCGCCGCGGAACTGAAAATCTCGCGCATCCCCGTTTCCAGCGCGTACGAGCAATTGCACGCCGAAGGTTACCTCGAAACTTTCGTCGGAGCCGGAACGTGCGTCGCGCGGTCAATTCCAGATGACGCGCTGAAGCCCGCGCTCGGTGGAAACCGCCACGCGGCGCCGGGTCAAATCGCAAAAACCAAAGCGCTACGCCGCGTCTCGCGCCGCGTGGATTTGCTGCGCGTGCCCGCGCAAACCTGGTCAAACGAACTCGTCGCTTTTCGCATGAGCCTGCCGGCGCTCGAACATTTTCCGATCGGGCTGTGGTCCAAGCTCGTCACTCGCCACGCGCGCAAACCGAGCCGGCAAGTGCTCGCTTACGGCGACGCGAAAGGCTACGCGCCGTTGCGCGCGGAGATTGCTGAATATTTGGGCGCGGTGCGCGCGGTGCGCTGCGAGCCTTCGCAGGTTCTGGTGACCACCGGCTCGCAGCAGGGCATTCAACTTTCCGCGCAAGTGCTGCTCGATGCCGACGAGCGCGTGTGGTTCGAAGAGCCGGGTTATCCCGGAGCGCGGCAGGCGCTGCTGATGGGTGGAGCGCGATTGGTTCCGGTGCCGGTGGATCGCGAAGGGCTCATCGTGGCGGAAGGGATTCGCCGCGCCGGCGACGCGCGCGCGGCGTACATCACCCCTTCGCATCAATATCCGCTGGGCGTCACGATGACCGCCGCGCGTCGCATGCTGCTGCTCAATTGGGCCGCGCGCTCCGGCGCGTGGATCATCGAGGACGATTACGATAGCGAATACCGCCTCGGCGGGCGCCCGATTGCTTCGCTCCAAGGGCTCGACACCGACGCGCGCGTGATTTACGTCGGCACCTTCAGCAAAGTGATGTTTCCCGCGCTGCGCCTGGGCTACGTGGTGGTGCCGAAGGATCTGGTGGACGCCTTTGCCAACGCGCGCGATGCCACCGACCAGTTTTCCTCTACTTTGTATCAAGCCGTGATGACGGATTTCATTCGCGAAGGCCATCTGGCGCGGCACATTCGCCGCATGCGCATGCTCTATATGGAGCGGCGCGCCGCACTGGTGGAAGAAATTAGCAAGCAAATGGACGGCGAGCTGGAGGTGATCGGGGCGGAAGCGGGAATCCATCTGGTGGCGCTGTTGCCGCCGGGCGTGAGCGACGTCGGAGTTGCGAAAAAAGCGGCGAAGATTGGAATTTCGGCGATGCCGCTCTCTTCTTGCTACATCAAACCGCCCGCGCGCGGCGGCTTGATTCTCGGCTACGGCGGCGTGGATGCGCGCCAAATTCGCGACGGCATGAGCAGGCTACGCACCTGCATATGAATTCGCCACGCGGCGAATGATTCCACTTCCGGCGCACGCACACATAAATGTCGCCGCGGTCTTCGCCTTAGCATCGCCATTTAAAAACGCTCGCGCGATAGTTACCGTTTGAAATCATGCGGCGACATTCGCGGCTATCCTCGCAATCGAATGCACTATTCTGGACGTCCAGCCTTCCCGAGGTATTTATGGCGAACACTTCTGCTGCCGGTAATTCGTATCGCTCGGCACGCCGCAGTACGCGCCGCGATCAGGCGATTCAGGTCACCGTGTCGGGAGTTGATTCCCGCCGCGGACCGTACATCGAAAAAGTTTCCACGCTCACGATCAGCTGCCACGGCTGCAAATATCCGTCGAAATATCAGGTGCTGCCTGACGCTTGGGTCACTCTGGAACTGGTTCCCGAAAAAACCGACGCGCCGAAAATCTCCGCGCGTGGCCGCGTCAAGTGGGTGAAGCGCGACGGGGAATCGAGCGGGCCTTTTTACACCGCGGTCGAATTCGAAAGCCCTTACAACATCTGGAAAATAGATTCGCCGCCCGAAGATTGGCTGCAATTCGGGCAGGAGCGCAAGCTAGCCCCCGAACCCGTGAGGCCCAAGCCGGTCGCGGTGCTGCAACCGAATCTCGCCGTCGCCAACGCGAAATCGGAGCACGCGAAGCTCGCGGCTACCACCAGCGAACGACTATTCGCCACGTCGTCGGTTTCCGTTGCTGCGAACGGCAATCGCGCCGTTGGCAACTTGATGGGCGAATTCCAGCAGCAGATGGAAATGATGATTTCCGAGCTGGCCTCGGCCGCGGTCACCGAGAAAACCGCGTCGCTATTGAACAACATCCGCGCGGGCATGCATGAAGACGCGCGCGCGATTCTCAGCGACGTGGCCGCCGCGCAGTCCACCGAGTGGGCGCAGCGCTCGCTGCAGCAGATCGAGCGCACCAGCCAGAACGGCGTGCGCGCGATGCACTCGCAGTGGACCAAGCGGATTGATTCGGATTTCAACCAATCGCTGCAACGCATCGAAGCGCGCCAGCACGAGGTGGAAGTTCTCTCTGAAACGCTCTTCGCCAACTCGCTCGAGCGCCTGCAGCAAACCCTCGAAACGTTTCACAAAGAAGCTGTCGAACGCATCATCCTGCGCCTGAAAGAACGCATGGCTCCCGCATTCCGCGAGGCCCGCGACTTTTCCATGGAACTCGCCCAGCGCCAGGAGGAATTGCAGAAGACTTTCGCGGAAGCCTCTGAAAAAACCGCCGCGAAAATCGAAGAGACCTGCGCGCGCCTCGAAAAACAATTCGAGGTCGTGATGCACGCGCGCATGGATGCCGCCCAGGAAGAACTGGAACGCGCCGCCACCGGCGTCGCGAGTTTCGCGCTGGAAAATATCCGTACGGCCGCGGGACGCGACGTCGCCGAGACGCAAGCGCGCCTGCAGGAAGCGTCGGAGCGCACGCTTTCGACCACGCAAGTGGCGCTGGAGCAAAAAGCCGCGGGCACCTCCAACGATTTCGCCAACGAGCTGACGCACTATAGCCGCAGCCACCTCGATTTCGTCAGCGGCGCCATCGCCGAAATCGCCAAAGGCATCGGCAAGCAAGCGAAGGACTGAACGAATCATTCGCGGAGGCCCGGGCCGCAGCGATGCAAGGTCAAATCGGAATATCGCCGGAAGTTCGTTTGGTTCTCGAACCAAACGAGTGCGTCACGGACTTCTGTCACGAAGTCGCGGCGATTGATTTTGCCGGCCAGCCGCTGTGCGTCGAACATTTTCTTCCCACTTGCATGACGGAACTGGAAACGCGTAGCGCTCGCTTGCGCGAAATCTCGTTTGAACCCGCGGCTACGGCGGCTTTTAAAGATTTCATGGCCACCTGTGCCAAGCAGGCGGAGCAACTGGCCGCCGACCCGCGTTTTACCCACGCGCAGGCCAAATCCGGCCTGCTGGATTTTCTGCTGCGCGTTTCGCAATTGAGCCAGCGCATTCGCCGCAGCCCGCGCACAAATTCCGCGGTGCCGGTGTGGTTGCGCCGCGAAGATCCCTACAGCACCTGGCAGGAAGAGACTTGGACCGTCTCGCTCAGCCGCCACGGCGCGGGATTGATTTGCCACCGGCCCGTGCAGAAGGGCGGCACGCTGGTTCTTTGCCGAAAAGATAAAGGATGCCGCGCGGAGGCCACCGTGGTCTATGCGTTGCGCGATGCCGAAGGACGCAAACAAATCGGCGTGCAGTTTCGCGACCCTACCGATTTCTGGGATTTGGATTAGAATCTCTTCATGTCCACCATCGCAAATTCTAAAGTTGCAGAGTTAATCCCGAAACTCGACGCGCTCGCCGCCGGCGCCGCATCCGCGCAAGATTTGATGGCCGGCGTCGCCAAACTTTTTCACCAGGAAATGCTGCGTTACAATTGGGTCGGTTTTTACATGCTGGAAAAAGATGGGGCGCAGGACATGCTCGTCCTCGGCCCTTTTCGCGGAACTATGACGCCGCACACGCGCATCCCTCTGAATCAAGGCATTTGCGGCGCCGCGGCTTCCACCGGAAAGACGATCGTCGTGGACGACGTGAACGCCGACTCGCGCTATCTGGCCTGCTCGGTCGAAACGAAATCCGAAATCGTAGTCCCCATCTTCGTAAATAAAAATGTAGTAGGCGAACTGGACATTGACAGCCACTTTCCCGCAGCCTTCACTAAAGAAGATCGCACTCTCTGCGAACACGCCGCGGCAGTAGTAGGCCGCTACCTGGAAAAGCATCCGTAAGGTTTCACTCGAGCAAGCTGTCGCCCGCGCCTCCGGTTTTTCCGGGAGATGTAATGAAAACGCCGTGCCTCGGCGGCGGTAGGATTGTTGTTGCGAAGGCGAGGCTTGCCTCGCCGCTCGCAAACTACATCGAGGTGTTGTTTGCGCGTCGCCTCCCGCGATCTCGCAAATCGCGCCGCTATACCGATAGCGCCCTGAGGTGCGGGCTACGAATTCCTAATCTCCGTCAACAACGCCACGTCTTACGTCGTAACAAGCGGCGGCAAGCCGCTGCACTCCCAGATGGTGCCAGCCACCGGCGCTTTTGTATCAAGCGGCCGAATAATTGCCGAGGATATGGCACGACGGTTTTTGCTGCGTTTGAATCGCGGAAGGGAAGCGCATAACATACGAAGGCCATGAAAAGTTCGCGATGCGTTCTTGCCCTGATATTTTGCGCGGCGCTGCCAGCTCGCGCGCAGCAACCAAAATCCCTTTTTTACATGACGCGCGATCCCAATTCCGTGCGCTCCTTTCTCGCGCACGCCAATAAAATAGATACGCTCGTTCCCACCTGGTACTCGGTGGATTCCGCCGGCCTCGTTTCCGGCGGCCCCAACCCCCTCGTGCTCGAAACCGCGCGGCAAAATCACGTTCCGGTGATGCCTATCGTGGTGGACTTCAATTTCCTGCAGGATGATTTTCACAAGCTGCTGATGAATCAGGCCGCCTACCACCAGATGTTCGCGCAGCTGATCCAGGCCTGCAAAGACAACGGCTACACCGGCTTTCAGTTCGACTTCGAAAACGTAAACTGGACCGACCGCGACGTTTTCTCTGCGATGGTCGCCGAAGCCGCCACGCTCTTCCACCAAAATAATCTGCAACTGACCATCGCGACGGTCCCCAACGCGCCCGGCGCCGCCGGCGAAACCAGCTACTCCGCGTGGATTTACGAAAACTGGCGCGGCGCCTACGATCTGGCCGCGCTCGCAAAATCCGTGGACCTGATCTGCCTGATGACTTACGACCAGCACACGCGCCTCACGCCGCCCGGCCCCGTCGCCGGCTGGTCCTGGACCATCAGCAATCTCGACTACGCGCTCAAATTCGTCCCGCGCGAAAAAATCTCGCTCGGCATCCCGCTCTACGGCTACCACTGGTTCGCCGCCCCGCCGCTGCCGCCGAACGCGAAGCCTACCGACCGCCCGAATCCCTCCGCCGCTTACATTTCCACCCCCGACGCGCTCGATCTCGCCCGCGCCTACAACGGTCACATCGAATGGGACGCCACCGATCGCAGCGCGTGGTTCTATTTCTATCGCGACGACGAACGCGAATGGATTTTCTTCACCGACGCGAGAACCTTCCGCGAGCGCTACGACCTGGCCAAACAACGCGGCCTGCAAGGCTTCTGCTCATGGGTGTTAGGCACGGAAGATCCCGCCATCTGGGACCTCCTGCCGGCGCACAATTAACGCGATTGAATCCCGCGCCCGGCCAACGTCGCGCGGCCGTCGGCACAATCGTAGCCGCGTCGCCATCAGGGAGTGCGGGAGCTTGCTCCCGCCTGTTGCAGGGCGAGGCTCGCCTCGCCCGCCGTCGCGCACTCCCTGCCTGTGACCTATCGGATGGCGACACAACCCTCGCACCGCCGCGCGCCTCCGAAAAATCAGCGACGCGGTAACAACTCTGCGGTAAACTCTACCCGCAACAACAATTCAATCACGTCATTCCGGGAACTCGCACTCCACCCGGAAATGTTCGGCGCGACCGCGTCGAGCGAAAGAGAGAACCCATGCATCGAATCGTCTGGCGCACCGCACCCGCCGCTCTCGTAGTGTTTCTCGCGTCTCTGGCTTTTCCCTCCGGCCTGCGCGCGCAGAATGACGCCGCCAAATTCTTCAAGGCCAACTGCACGCTCTGCCATGGAGAAGACGGCAGCGCCAACACTCCCACCGGCAAAGCGCTCAAGGCCAAGGATCTTCGCTCGGACGTAGTGCAAAAGCAGACGGACGCCGAGCTCAACGCTGTCATCACCAAGGGCCGCGGCAAGATGCCGGCCTTCGGCGGAAAAGCTTCTCCGGACATGATCAAGTCGCTCGTCGCTTACGTCCGCACACTTCCCAAGAAATGAAAACCTCACTGTGACTCGCCGGCCGCTGAAATCTGCGCCACGGCGTGGACTTGTGGATGCTTGCTTCGCCGTGCCGGCCGCAATCACCGCATTCGGGAGGGGCCGATGAAGATTGCCGCGGACGATCCCGGAAACACGCCGCGCGCGAAATTTTTCACGAGTCGGCCGGTGGATCACGAGCGCCGCTCGTTCCTCGGCGCGCTGCTCGGGCTTGGCTCGCTGTGCGTCGGCGCGCTGCTGGCTGTTCCGTTGATCCGATTCGCGCTTTTTCCGTTACTGCGCCGCACCACCGAACTGAAACCGAGCGCGGTCGGCTCGCTCGCCGAATTTTCGTCTTTGACCGAGCCTATCGAGCGCACCATCCAGATCGAGCAAGTGGACGGCTGGCGCAAAGCCGTATCCGAAAAAGCCGTGTACGTCACGAAAAACACGAGCGGCCAATTGATCGTGCTCTCTTCGATCTGCCCGCATCTGGGCTGCACCGTTCCGTGGGTCAGCGCCGCGAAAGAATTTATGTGCCCGTGCCACGGCGCCATTTATGCTCCAGACGGCGCGCGCATCAGCGGCCCCTGCCTCCGCGGCATGGATACGCTGCAGACAGTCGAACAGAATGGCCAGCTCCTGGTGCGTTTCCAATATTTCCGGCAACTCGTTGCGGACAAGGAAGTCATCGGCTAAGAACCTCGGCGTCTAAAAAGGGGAGGGAAGTCGTCGCCAGTGCAACCGGCCGAACATCATAAGAATGAAGCCGCGGCGCAACCGCTCACCGGCTTTCGCGGCTGGCTGAACCACCGCACCGGGCTCGACGCCATCCTGCGCAGCGCGATGGATGAGCCTATCCCCGGCGGCGCGCGCCTCGCTTACATTTTCGGTTCCGGCCTGCTATTTATATTTCTTTCGCAAATCATCACCGGAGTATTTCTCGCGCTCTACTACGTTCCCTCCGCCGATCACGCGCACACTACCGTCGCGTACATCACCAAATCCGTCACGGCCGGCTCTTTCCTTCGCGGACTGCATTCCTACGGCGCTGCCGCGATGATCGTCGTGCTGCTGCTGCACCTTTCGCAAACATACATATACGGCGCCTACAAAGGACGCCGCGAAATTCTCTGGTTTTCCGGCTGCCTGCTCTTCGCGCTCGTGCTGGGCATGGCTTTCACCGGCTACCTGCTGCCGTGGGACCAGAAAGCCTATTTCGCAACCGCCGTGGGCACCAACGCCGTCAGCGAAGTTCCGCTGATCGGCGAAAGCCTGAAACGACTGATGCGTGGCGGCACGGATATGGGCACGCTCACCATCTCGCGTTTTTTTGTCGCGCACGTTTTTCTGATTCCTGCGTGCATCTTCGCGCTGCTCGCGTCTCACCTGGTTCTTTTCCGCAAAGCCGGACCCGCCGGTCCCGTGACCGAAGATCCCTTCGAGCCCAAACAGAAGCCCGAGCTTTTTTATCCCCGCCAGATCCTGATGGATTTGGCTCTCACCGCTCTGCTCATTATTTTTCTTGGATGCCTGGCCTTCTTCGTTCCCGTGCAGCTCGGCCCGGCCGCCAATCCCGCCGACGCGCAATACATTCCGCGCCCCGAGTGGTATTACTTGCCGATTTTTCAGTGGCTGAAATACTGGCACGGCGCCGCGTCGGTGATCGGCGTCCTGGTGATTCCCACCATTCTCGCGCTGGCCGTCGTCGGGGTTCCGTTTCTCGACCGCAGTGTTGAGCGCCGTCCCTGGAAACGCCCGATCGCCATGGGCGCATACATCTTCATCATGGGCGCGCTCATCGGACTCGGCCTGCGCAGCAAATATCTCGATCGCCACGACCCGCAAGTCGCCGAGCAACTTGCCAAACAAAAAACCGAAGAAGCGGAATACATGAGCAAGCCCTTCGAGCCGGAACTTTCTTCCGCTTCGCTCGCTGCGGCTAACGTGGCGCTAGCCGATCCGCTCGCCGCCAAAGGCAAAACCATTTTTGAAACGCAATATTGCACCGCCTGCCATGGCGAAGGCGGTGTAGGCACCGCCGCGGCCCCCGCCCTGATCGGCGTGAGCGCCAAATTCAACCCCGACCAGCTGACCGAACTGCTGCATCACCCCACAGCAAAAATGAAAGCCGGCGGCATGCCCACCCCCGATCTCCCGCCCGACGATATGAAGGCTCTCGTAGCGTACATCTCCAGCCTCAAATAGCGGTTCTCATGTGCCGCGTCAATCACCGCCGGCACCCCGCGGCTTGACACCCCTCCGCGCCATTCCTATACTTCTCCCCGCCACGAACTTTTCTCCTGGGGGACTCTGATGTTCAAATCTTTTCTCGCCATTTTGCTGATCGCCGTTTCCGCCGGCTTCGCTTCCGCGCAACAAGGCGGAAAAATCCCGCAACCAAAACTCACGCCGCAATCCAGCGGTACCACGCAACTGCTGATCGCCGTCAGTCCGGTGAATGATCGGGTCGTCTGGGCCGCCGGTACGGGCGGCACCTACGTCGTCACCACCGACGGCGGCAACACCTGGAAATCCGGCGTGGTGCCGGGTACGACGGATGACCCGAACGATGAGTTGCAATTCCGCGACGTGCAAGGCGTCAGCGACAAAGTCGCTTATTTGATGTCCATCGGCAACAATCCCACCGATTTCAAGATTTACAAAACCACCGACGGCGGCGCGACCTGGAACATTCAGTTCACCAACGAACTCGCGAACGCTTTCTACGATTGCTTTTCGTTCTGGACGCCGATCCGTGGCATCACCCACAGCGATTCCGTGAACGGGGTTTTCCCCGACATCCGCACCACCGACGGCAAGACCTGGCATTCCATCTCCGCGAATATGCCGCCCGCGCTTTCCGGCGAAGCGTCGTTCTCCGCGAGTGGCACTTGCATCGCCACCGAAGGAGATCGCAACGCTTGGATTACCACCGGAGGCGCATCCATCGCGCGCATTCTCGCCACGCGTGATGGCGGCAATACCTGGAACGCTTACGACACGCCGCTGGTCAGTTCGCCCGGCGCCGGCGGCGTCTCGGTCGCCTTCCGCGATTCCGAGCACGGCATTCTCGGCGGCGGCGATTTGAATTCCAATGCTTCCGCCGACGCAGCCACTTCCGATGATGGCGGGCGCACCTGGACGCTTACCAACAAGCCGCCGATTTCGGGAGCGATTTTCTGCCTGGCATATGTGAACGGCATTCCGCGCGAAGGTGATGACGATGGCGGAGGCGGTCGCGGCGACAATCGCGCCGAATACGGAAACGGCGGCTCATGGTTCGGTCACGACTTCGACCGCGCCGTGGTGGTTACCGCCGAAACCGAACCGGATTTCAGTTCCGGCGCGGCCGCGTGGACTCCCGACGAAGGGAAAACGTGGTATCAAATCCCCAACGCCAGCGGCTACTGGGCTGTGGCTTTCGCCAATCCCCACGCCGGCTGGTTCGTAGGCAATAACGGCCAGATCTTGAAGATCAGCTTCTAGCGCAACAACGCGCGCAAGCGGCGCGACACTAGCGCCGCCGCACTCCACATTAGCGGAGTTCGGCGGCAGCTTGTCCCAGTCCCGCGTCAATCAGGTTTTGTCACTCTCGGTTTCCCACGGCGGATATGGCTCGGCACAGTTGAAGCCGAGTTTCTTGGCACGCTCCCAACACTTCCGGCCCTCGCGCCACTTGTGTTTAAGTTCAGGGAATTGCGTAAAGTAGAGCGAGCCGAGGTTATGCCACGCCAAAGGGGAATCTTGCGCTGTGGCTCTGAGCAACCACCGTTCGGCTTCCAGAACATCTCGTTGTACACCCCATCCGAGCTGGTAGAGCAAAGCGATCGTGCATTGCGCGTCGGGATTTCCAGCGACTGCGTGAGGCATGGCGTTTTTCAACGCGAACTCGTAGTCAGCGCTCTCGATGGCGCTCAAAACTTCATCGCAGTTGTACTCAGGCAGCGTCATGTTGTGAGGATTTCGCCGTCCACCCGCCCCAACCGTTTACTTTCCAACCGGCACGGTCATCTTATCCGTCGCAAACGCCACCGGTCCTGCATACGACGCGCGAATGGACTTGCGCACTTCCGCCTCCGCGTTTTCGACGTCCGGCGCAATATGGCTGAGCAGCAAGCTCTTCACTCCACTCACGTGCGCCGCTTCGCCAATTTTCCGCGGAGGCGTATGAAAATCGTACAGCTGCGCGGGCGATTCCGGTGGATCCAGCACGGCGCAATTAAAAACGAGCAAATCCGCGTTCTTTGCCAGCTGCTCGAGGTTTGGCAGGGCCGAAGCGTCCATGTCGCCGGAAAAAACCACGGTCTCGCCCTGATACGAAATCCGGTAAGCCACCGACGGGCAGTCATCGTGATGCGTCGCAATTTCTTCGATCACCAGGCCGCCCGCATCCACGATTTTCGTCTCCGGCGTATCCAGCTTGCTCGCCAGGTCGTGCACCTCGAAAGTTTCGTCCGCGCCAAAAGTTTTCTGATACGCAAACGCGCCGTCCTTGCCCAGCAACAGATCCACGAAGCGCGAAGTCTTGGGGAAAAGTCCCGCGCCGTCGGGTCCAAACACGCGGAACACGATCGGCCCGTCCGCAGTCAGCCCGCGCGCCAGGAAAAATGCCGGCAGATCGCTGCTGTGATCAATGTGCAGGTGCGTCAGCAAAATCGTATCCACTTTCTCCAAATCCAGATTCATCTCGCCGATGCGCAAAAATGCCCCCGGCCCGCAATCCACCAATACTCGAGGCGTCCCATCCAGCAGCACCAGAAAGCTCGAAGCAGCCCGCCCCAACGCCCGCGGCCCGCCCGACCCCAGCACTACAACTTCCATTGCCGGCGTGGCCGCAGCAGCGCGCAGGCAAGTGGGTAGCAGAAACACAACAGCCGCAACAAAGGTCCGGAGGATATCCGTCTTCATGGCCGTTCCTCCACGCATCACGCGCCGTGACCTGGGCGTAATTCCATATTCGACCAACCACGCCGAGTCGGGAGTGCCACGGGGCGCGTTGCCCGAGCGTCCCGTGCTACGATTGGTCGATCGAATTCGGGTGCAATCCTTGCTGCTCGCCGAAATACTACCAGCACTAACGCTTGAACTCGAACATCTCCTCAATCGCGCGGACGAACCTGAACTGGCGGCGACGGTGTCGCAATTGGTCATCGTGGACCGTTGCCGATGCGGCGACGACTTTTGCGCGTCGTTCTACACACAGCCAAAACCCGAAGGCTCCTACGGCGCCGACCATAGTTGTCTTGATTTAGACGCATCGAAGGGAATGATCCTGATTGATGTTGTATCTGGCGCGATCGCCCACGTTGAAATTCTTAACCGCGATGAAATCCGGGCAAAGTTGACGGCGCAATTTCCATGAACGCGCGAAGGCGCACGCGCTAACCGTTATAGTTCGCCACCACGCGCGCGACCTTTCCCGCCGGCGACAGCTCCATGTACTCCGCGGTGCGCGTCCCTTTTTGGTTGGTGTAGTAGAGCACGATACTACTGACACCCCACAGCACGTCTTCCAGATGAAAGTGCAATTCTGGGTAAGCGTCCAACCCGCGTTGAAAATAAGCGCGCAGGTTTGCCTTTCCCACTACCGTGCCATCGGAAGTACCCAAGAGCCGCGCCGCAACCGGCGAAGTCAACTCCACCGCATCTTCGTAATGCGCCATGATCGAATCCAGATCGCGCGCATTCCAGGCAGCGACCCAATCGTTCGCAAGCTTCCAAGCCTCGTCGCGCGTCACCGCAGCAACTCCACCATTAAATTCGTTCCCGGCGCGCGACCACGCTACTTATCCGCATATTTCTCCGCGCCGATGAAATGCAGCGACACATATGGCTCATCGCCGACCACCCAACTGTCATGTCCCGGCGGCCCTCGCGGAATATAAAACAAAGTCCCCGCGCGCATTTCGTGCACGGTGCCGTCCTCCATCGCCGCGGTGGCGCAGCCGGAAACCACCATGCCCACATGTTCCACGTTGCAGCGCGCAGCACCCACGCTCGGCCCCACGTGCAACGACCACCGCCATCCCGGCTGGTAAGTCGCTCGGCCGATCGTCATTCCGCCGAGGTGCACGACTTCGAATTTTCCTTTTTCAAACGTGCGCACTTCGTCCGGCTGTTCAAACTTCTTCAGTATGGTTTCGAGTTTCGGCTTCGAACTTTCCATTGCTCCCTCTTGCAACCCGCAAAACCTGAACCAGCGTAGCGCGGTCAGTCCAACACGCACACCGTCCAATTTGTCTGCCGCGCGAATCCGCTGCGGCTATTCCGCGCGCGACCACACGCTCTGCACCTTCGGCGGTTTCAGCAAAGTCTGCATCACCACGCAATATTGCTCCGTCTTCTCGCGCAATCCTCGCAGCTGTTCCGGAGTCGCATCCGGCGCATCAATATCGAAATCCACGCGAATGCTCTCGAATCCCACCGGCACCGCCTTATCAATCCCCAAAGTACCGCGCAGATCTAGATCGCCTTCCACAGTCACCGCGATGCGGTCCGTAGCAATCCCCATCGCCGCCGCCACCATCTGACACGTGATTTGCGCGCAAGCCGCGAGCGCACCCAGCAGCAGATCCCCGGAGCAAGCTCCCGCGCCCGCGCCGCCCACGCCCTTATGCGCCTCGGCCTGATAAATCGCGCGTCCCAAATCCACCGAGCACGAAATGGGGGCGTCCGCCTGCCCGCCCTTCGCACGCAAAGTGATGCGCGAAGCGCTCGGGTCCGCGCGGTATTGCTCCTTCAACGGTTTCTGTAGCGATCGCAGGTCCATATTTGACTCACCCCGCTTTATGACTCGCTCGCGGCTCCAGCGCTCACCCTGTATTGCCGCCGCTGCATAGCAATGCTAGCATCCGACCATGCCCAAATTCGTCATCGAACGTGAAATTCCGGGAGCGGGGAATCTTACTGATGCTCAACTACGCGAGGCCGCGCAAAAATCCATCGGCGTGCTGAAAGCCATGGGCACGGAAATCCAGTGGCTGCACAGCTACGTCACCGGCGACAAAATTTACTGCGTCTACCTCGCGCCGGACGAAGCCACCATCCGCGAACACGCCAAGCGCGCCGGCCTCCCGGCCAATCGCGTCTCCGCTGTCCGCCGCCTGATTGATCCGACCACCGCCGAGTAGCCTTTCGCGAATCGCCGAATCTTCGAATCGCCGAGAACTCGTCGCAATCGAACGCTCTCGCCGATCCTTGATATCTCGCCGTGTAGGGGCGGGTCTCAGACCCGCCCCTACAACTTCGGGGGCGTTTCGGCCGTTCCGCCTCGCAATTTCAGAATTCACACGTTCAAAACGCGCACACGCGCCGCGACCTCTCCGCGGTCCGCCTATGGCGCCGACCCTTCGCGCAGCAACACCTCGTCAATCGTTTTCTCGACCGGCATATCCCAACCCTCCAGCCACGCCGTCGCCCCGGTGGTGTCAATCAACGCCTGCCGCGCCGGCTCCAATATCGCTTCCAATTTCGCGTGCTCCGCGGGCGTCAAAGGCGTGCCAACATTCAAACGCAGCGCCGCCGCCGCTCCCGCCAAACGCAACGACCGCTCCGATTTACGCTGCACGGCCGCCGTGCACGCAAAACATTCCAGCAAACGCGCGATTCCGCGCTTGTGTTCCAGCTCGCGGAAAATGATCAAGCTCTCGCGATGCAAAGACTGCGCCGTCGAGCAATCTTCCTGCTCGCGCGCCAGCGTTCCCAGATCCGCCAGCGTCCCGGCGATCCCCCAGCGATCTCCTAGCTCCCGAAAAATCGTCAAGGCCTGCTGGTACAAATTCCGCGCGTCCGCCACGTCGCCTTGCTCGCGCGCCGCGTCTCCCTGATGGTTGAGCGACCACGCTACGCCCGTGCGATCTCCCAGCGCCGCGAAAATCTCGAGGCACTCGCCATAGAGAGTTCGCGCCCGCGCATAATCGCTCCGCGATTTCACCACACTTGCGAGGTTGCTCAACGCGCGCGCCACCGCCTTCTGGTCGCCCAATTCTTTCCACAGCAGCAGACTTTCCTCGAACAGCGTGTGCGCGACCTCCATGTTTCCGCGGTCGCGCGCGTTCACGGCCATCGCGTTCAGCGACACCGCCACGCCCTGCTTGTCCCCCAATTGCCGCGCTACTTCCAGGCTTTCGCCCATCAGCGCGTCCGACGTGTCGTAATCTCCCTGCTCGCCGGCGAATACGCCCGCCGAAAAAAGTGCCCGCGCCCGCACGCGAGTTGGCGGCGCCGCTCCGGGGATCTTGAGCAGCTTTTCCAGGCTGTCACGCCCCTCGGCGAAGTATTCGCGTCCCTCCCAGAAACGAAATAGCGCGGTGCCCAGCCGCAAACCCCAGTCCGCATCGCCGGTTTCGGTGAGCCATTCCAACGCTGCGCGAAAATTATCGTGCTCCAAAGCCAATCGATTGTGCCATTCGGCTTGCTCCGCGCCGCTTTGGCCCGTCGCTTCTTCTTCCGCGAGCACCAGGCAGTAAGCGGCGTGCGCGCGCCTGGTCACTTTGTCTTCGCCGCTGGCTTGCAGCTTTTCGAGCGCGTACTCGCGAATTGTTTCCAGCATTACGAAACGCGACTCGCCGTTGGCCTGTTCCACGCGCTGCAGCAAACTCTTATCCACCAGCGATTCGGTTCCATCCAGCAAGTCGAGATTCAGGTCGCCCTTCGTATCGCACACCGCCTCCACGCCCTCGAGGGTGCAGCCGCCCACAAACACCGCCAGCCTGCAAAAAAGTTTCTGCTCGGCGGCGCTCAACAGGTCGTAGCTCCAGTCAATCGCCGAACGCAGCGTCTGCTGCCGTTGCGGCAGGTCGCGGGCGCCGCCCGTCAGCAGTTGCAGACGGCTCGCCAGACGCGTGCGCATCGCCGAAGGCGAGAGCACCTTCACCCGCGCCGCGGCCAATTCGATCGCCAGCGGCAAACCGTCCAATCGCGCGCAAATCTCCACCACGGCCGTCGCGTTTTCGCGGTTCAGCTCGAAATCGGGCTTCACCGCCGTGGCGCGTTGCACAAAAAGCGCCACCGATTCGTATTGCGCGAGCGCTTCGGGCGCGGGCATCGTTTGCGCGTCGGGGACAGCGAGCGGTGGCACCGGAAATTCGTGCTCGCCGTAAACGTGCAGCGCCGCGCGGCTGGTCACCAGAATTTTCAGCTGGGGCGCCATCGCCAGCAATTCCGCCACGGCCGGCGCCGCAGCCATTACGTGCTCGAAATTGTCCAGCAGCAAAAGCATCGGACCGCGCGAAGGCTCCTGCAGATATTTTTGCAGCGTCTCCAGCGGCGTTTGTCCGCCGGTCTCGCGGATTCCCAGCGTCTGCACGATCGGCGACGCGATCAAGCCCGCATCGCGCAACGCCGAAAGCGGCACGAAATGTACGCCGCCCGGAAAACGCTCCGCCAAGCCGCTCGCGACTTCTACGCCGAGGCGCGTTTTCCCAATGCCACCCGGGCCGGTCACCGTCAGGAGGCGCACGTCTGGGCGCAGCAGCATTTCCTTTGCCGCAGCAACTTCCTTTTCGCGCCCGACGAATCCAGTCCGCTGCACCGGAATGTTCGCAGGACGTGTCTCAACCCGCGGCGCTGGCTTTTCCGCGAAACGCTCGCGTATCGCCGCCAGTTCGCGCGCCAGTTCGCGCGTCGCCGCGTAACGCTTCTCCGGGTCCTTTGCCAGGCAGCGCTCGATCGCCCAGCATAAAGGCGCCGGCGCATCCGGATTCTGCGCGCCCACCGGCTCGGCCTGCTCGCGCATGATCGCCACGAGCACTTCCGCCGCCGTATTGCGCACGAACGCACGCTTGCCCGTCACCATCTCGTACAGCACCAGCCCAAATGAAAATTGGTCCGAGCGGAAATCCAGCGCGCCGCCGCTGGCTTGCTCCGGCGACATATACTGCACCGTCCCCAGCACCATCCCCGGCCGCGTCTCCCACGACGAAAGCGCGCTCGTCTCCGCGGCCGCTCCCCCTGCCGCCGGCGCCGCCTTCGCCAGACCAAAATCCAAAATCTTCACGAAGCCGTCTTGCGACACCATCAAATTTTCCGGCTTCAAATCCCGGTGCGCGATCCCCGCTTCGTGCGCTTTCGCCAGCCCCTCCGCCGCCTGCGCCGCGATTTCCAGCACTTTGCGGATGGGCAGCCCGCCGCCGCGCAGCAGCTCGCGCAGCGTCTGCCCCTCGATCAGCTCCATCGCAATATAACGAGTGGATCCATCCTGCCCGAGTTCGTGGATGGTAATAATGTTGGGGTGATTCAGCGCCGAAGCCGAACGCGCCTCGCGCTCGAAGCGCCGCAGCTGGTCGCTATCCGCCGCGATGGCCGCGGGCAGAATCTTGATCGCCACGATGCGATCCAGCCGTGCATCGCGCGCGCGATACACCTCTCCCATTCCGCCCGCGCCGAGCAGCACCAAAATTTCGTAAGGTCCAAGATGTGTCCCGGGAAGCAAAGCCATAGTTGCCGGCGATTATACCCTCGGAATTCACCTTGCCGGCACTTTCACCGGTCGCGCGGCGTCTGGCGTCCGACACACCGGTGCCGCGAGCCTGCCGCGGTCATAGCCGAGACCCTCTACAGCTTTTATCGTTTTCCTTCTACATCGCATGCCCGATTCACGCGCCGCGAGATTTCTGTAATTCTGCTGGACGAGAGGCTACTCCGATGACATCCACGCAAATCGTAGTGCTCGTGGTCATCCTGCTGGCGGTGATCGGCGCTGTGGCAATCGCGTTCATCATGCGCCAGCGCACGGAAAAACTTCGCGCGCAGTTCGGCCCCGAATACGACCGCACCGTCGCGGAAACCGGCAATCGTTTCAAGGCCGAAGCGCGGCTCGCGAAAGTCGAAGAGCGCGTCCGGCGTTACGAGCTTCGCCCCATCGCCGCCGCCGACCGCGATCGTTTTCGGCAATCCTGGCGCGCCGTACAAGCGAAATTCGTAGACGATCCCTCGCGCGCGCTCGACGAGGCCGACCAGCTCCTCGCGCGGGCGATGCAGGCGCGCGGCTATCCTCCGACCGATTTCCAGAATCGCGCGATGGAAATTTCCGTGGACCACGGCGCCGTGGTCGAAAACTACCGCGCCGGCCACGAAATCGTAGTGCGCAATGCCCGCCGCGAGGCCACAACTGAAGACCTGCGCAAAGCCATGGTGCACTATCGCGCACTGTTCGATGAATTGATGCAGGAAGAGCCTGTGCCGCTGCGGGCACGCGCAGTGGGCCGCACTTAGTCAGCTCGTACGCGCAGCCGCGCGGGGCGGCGGACAGAATTTTCAGTTTTTCAAATACTCGCAAGAAAAGGGGATTGTCCAATGACCGAATTTCTTCGCAAACAAGCGGGTCCCGGCTCGGAGCTTTCGAGAGTTGCGGATCCGAATTCGATGGAGAGAGCTACCGACGAGCAGATCACCGAAGAGCGAGTCGTAAACGTCCCGGTTGAAAATGATAGCGACGGGCGCACGTGGGCGCCGGCGGCTCCGGCCGAGCCTCGCCCCGCGAGCGTCGCGACTGCGCCCAGCGCGGCGAATGTCGGCGGCGCAGCCACTGCAGCCGCGCGCGCACCGCAAGAAGAACGCGTCGCGCTCTTCGCCCCCAGCGAATCCAGCGAACTCCGCGCCCGCTGGGACAGCATTCAAGTAGGCTTCGTGGATGAGCCGCGCAAAGCGGTGCAGGAAGCCGACGCGCTCGTCTCCGAGACGATGAAGCGCCTGGCCGATATCTTCGGCGACGAACGCCAGAAGCTCGAGCAACAATGGGATCGCAGCGAAGACATCTCCACCGAAGATTTTCGCCTGGCGCTGCGCCGCTACCGCTCGTTCTTCGGCCGACTGCTCGCGATCTAGGGCGGCCAAAATCCGAGCGCCCAACGCGCGCTTGCCTCTAAAGCCGCAGCGCGCTCGGGAAATTACTGCGCCAACCCGACGCGCTGCAATAATTCCTGAAAGCGCGGGTCGCCGCGCAAGGGATCGTAACCCGGTTCCACCTTCAGGCTGGTCAGCCCGTTGGCACGTTGTGTATAGGCCTTTTCCAGCCAGTCCAGCGCCGCGTCCTTGTTTCCAACCCCCAGGTTCGCGAACGCCATTGCCGCGGCATCAACCGGTTGGTTCCGGATTTCCGATTCCAGTTTTTTGAATTCCTCTTGAGCCTTCTGCTTCTGACCTGCGCGGCCGTAGATATACGCGAGTGAAGCAGCTCTCCCGGGTCCCAAGTCGGTCCTGCGCTGCCAGGCGTCCAGGTTCGCCACTGCCTCCGCGTAGCGGCCCTCGGCTACATATGCATTAATCACCATGTGGGCCCGCGGAAAATTTGGATCCATTTCCAATACGCCCTGGAACTGTTCGATGGCCCGGTCGTACTGCCGCGAAAAATAAAATAGCGCGCCCTGGTCCGTCGCGATGATCAACGAGAGCGGATCCAGCTTGCGCGCGGCTTCGCTCTCGCGCAGCGCTTCATCAAACCGCCCCCGCCACATCAGCAGTTCCGCGTACCACTGGTGCGCCGTCGCGTAGTTCGGATTCAATTCGATCGCGCGGCGGAATTCCTTTTCCGCGGTGTTCCAGTCGAAATCGTAATTCTCCAGGACTAGAGCCAGCGCGCAATGCGCCTCCGGCAACTTATCGTCCAGTTCCAGCGCCTTCACCGCCGCTGCTCGCGCCTTGGGCATATATATCGGCGCCGGGGACACGCTATAGGACGCCATCAGCGAGTAACTGTTCGCCAGTCCCGCATAGGCCGGAGCGTAGCTAGGGTCCTCGGCAATCGCCTGTTGAAAATAGAGGCTGGCCTGTTTCAGGTCCGACGCCGTCCGCTTGTTCCAGAAATAAAGTCCCTTCAGATAGAGGTCATACGCGCGATAAGCCGCGGGCGTCAGCGCGACCTTGCTAATCGCGTCGCCACGTTGGGCGCTTCCGAGCGTCAGCTCGATCGAATCTGAAATCTCTTGCGCAATTTCCGCCTGCACCACCAGCAGGTTGGTCAATTCGCGGTCGTATTCCTGCGCCCACAATTGCCGCTGGCCGCTCACTTCGACCAATTCGGCGCTGATTCGCACTTTATCCGCGTCGCGCCGCACGCTGCCTTCCAGCACGTATTGCACGCCCAGCTCGCTGCCGATCTGGTCCATCTTTTCGGAGGTGTGCTTGTAATGCATCACCGACGTGCGCGCGATCACGCCAAATTCCTTCGCATCCAGCTTTCCCAGTTGCGCGATCATCTCCTCCGTCAATCCGTCGCTGAAATAATCCTGGGTCTCATCGCCCGTCAAATTATCAAACGGCAGCACCGCCAGCATCGTGCGCCCGTTGTGCGCGGCGGCTTGTGCGATGGGCCGCGCGCGCGGCCACTTCCATATCGCCAGGAAGCCCGCAATCGCCAGAACGCTCACTAGCGCCGCTGCGACCCACGACCACTTCCTAGTAGTCGTGGCCGCGGCTGTCACCGGCGCGCTCATCGCAGGCTGCTGTCGCTGCGCCGTCGGCGGAATCGCCACGTTGCCCGCGTTCTGCGCGGTTTCCGAATCTTGCGCTGTTTCCGAGACGCGCTCCGCGTCCGCACCTACTTCCGATTTCGCGTCCGCACCCGCTTCGTACGTCACCGGCACGATCACGCGGTATCCCAGCTTCGGCAGCGTCTCGATGTACCGCGGCTCCGCGGCCGAATCATTCAGGCTCGCCCGCAATTGCTTGATCGCCGTATTCAATCCATTTTCAAAATCCACGAACGTATTGGAAGGCCACACGCGCTTCTGCAGTTCGTCGCGCGTCACGCACTCCCCGGCATGCTCCAGCAGCAGCGCCAGAACCTGGTAAGCCTGTGGGCGAAGCTTCAGCTTCACGCCCTGGTTGTAGAGTTCGCGCGTCTGGACCCGCAATTCAAACGGCCCAAACTGGTATTTGCACCCTTGTGACATGAATAATCTCGACCCGCCGTTGCTTATATTCTGCTCTCGCCCACGCCCGCACGCAAACTAATACTCGTTAAATGAGCCACTTGGGCGTACAGACCGTTAACACGAGATTTCCACTTCGCGTCCATTGACCCTCCCGCCAAATTCTGCGATTAACCGTGCCAACGCGACACTCTGGACGTTCGCGAATAAACCGCGGTTGGCAGTGGCATCCACCCCATGGGGGTCAAGGAGAAGACATGGAACCGAAGCGTGCCTTGGTTCGTCGCGCTGTGGAAGGGCGTAAATGGCTGCTCGTTGCGGGAATCCTGGGCCTGGCCACCGTGGCATCGGCGGCGTTGATTCCCAACCTTTTCCCATTCCTGGACCCCACGGGGCTTATTTCCACCTTCAATACCGCCGGCCCGATAGATAACAGCAGCAACAACGTTTTCTTTCAGAGCCTGGGCACCAATGGGCGAAGCTGCGGTTCGTGCCACCTCCCGAGTGACGGCATGGGCCTCGGCGTCACCAGCGTGCAGTTGAAATACATCGCGACGCACGGGAATGACCCGCTCTTCGCTGCCTTCGACGGCGCCAACTGCCCGAACACCGCGTCGCAAGATCCCTCCAGCCACAGCTTGCTGCTGAAAAACGGGCTCATCCGCATCCCATTGCCCGTTCCGGCCAACGCTCAATTCCAGATCCACGCGTATCGCGATCCGTACGCCTGCGCGAGCGTCACCGACCCGACGACCGGCATACAGACTGTCTCGATCTACCGCCGCCCCCTGCCTACAACGAATCTTCGTTACCTCAGCGCCGTAATGTTCGACGGCCGCGAAACCCATCAGCCGCTCACGTCCGAAGCCACTTTCGCCGCGAACTTGCAAGCTGACCTGATGCAGCAGGCTATTGACGCCACCACCGGCCACGCGCAGGCGACAGAACCTCCCACCATCGCGCAGCAAACCGCCATCGTCAATTTCGAAATGGGACTTTCGTCCGCGCAGACGCTGGATTTTCGTGCGGGCTGGCTGAACTTCGCTGGCGCGCAAGGCGGCCCGGCGAATCTCTCGCAACAATCCTATTATCCCGGCACTAACGATTCGCTCGGCGCCGATCCGCAGGGCAATTCCTTCAACTCCACGGTCTTCACCATCTTTTCGGCCTGGGAAAATTCACGCGACCCCATGCAGCGCAAAATCGCGGCCGGCGAGACCCTCTTCAATACGCGCGCGCTCACCATCTCGAACGTCCGCGGCTTGACCGACAACACCGCGCTCGCCGCAGCCCTCGGCACGACGGCACCCATCGCGCCTTTTCAGGGAACATGCACCACTTGTCACGACGCGCCGAACGTCGGCGACCACTCGCTGCCTTTGGCGCTCGATATCGGCACCGGCCACGATCCCGAGAATGAAAATGACCCGCTCATCGCCAACGGCCTTTCGGCGCTCAACGTTCCGGACGTCCCGGTCTTCGAAATCACCGGATGCCCCAATCCGTTCCAGGACCCGTCGCAGCCCGCGGCTCCGTACGTGATTTACACCACCGATCCCGGCAAAGGCCTCATCAGCGGCCTCTGCAGCGACGTAAGCCGCACCAAAGGCCCCATCCTGCGCGGCCTGGCCTCGCGCGCCCCCTACTTCCACAACGGAGCCGCACAAAATCTGAATGAGCTCCTGGAGTTTTACAACCAGCGCTTCCAAATGAATTTGACCCCCGAGGAAAAAGCCGAGCTCACAGCATTCCTGAACGCGCTCTAGGTCGATGGTGGTAGGCCCGCGCCAAGTCCGAGCCGATCCCGCCCAGGGTAGGGGCGCTGCTTGTGAATCGCGCTACAGCGCGATTCATCGTGAGATTCGGCGGTGCCGGACCGAAGGGCTGCGCCCCAGCTTGCCCGGGCCACAACAAATCCTCGGCGCCGTGGTTGCCGGGCAGTCCTGCCGATATTACTCAAAATCGCGCGGGGGAAATTACGGAAGAATACGGGTGTAAAGAAGCAACAAAGCGACCGACGCGGCAATTCCCAGAAAAAATCCGCCCAGATGAAGCCGCGGATGAATCGCCCGCGCATACTTAATGCTCGCCAACAAAAACACGACATTCGACAAAACCGCGAAGGCCAACCCGGCCAGAACAATAATCTCCGCGTACAACGCGCTCCAACCCCAACCAGCCGGCGCCACCACCATATAAGTGAGCGCAGCGGAACCGATCGTCACGATCGCAGCGGTAGATACAGCGTAGCCGCTGGCAAACGGCTCGTTCGCGTGAAACAGCAGCAGCAAAAATACGATCGCGTATTCGATCAGCACCACCACGGCAACCATCGCGCGATAGCGAGGGTCCGTCGGGCCAAAAAGTCGCGTAGCAGAGAAAAATATGGCGGGCACAGCCGCATTCGCCAGCGCCGCCACGGTCAGCGCGCTGCACAGAAAATGCTTGCGCGGCCGCGGCTTCCGCGCTGCAGCATTCGCCAAAGCGTCAGTTGAGATTTCAGCGGACAAAGGAGTTATCGCGCCGCATTATATATCACCAATCACGCTGCCCGCCGGATTTCCGCAAGGACGGTAGGCACCGAGCAAACTCGCACACGACGCGTTTTGCAACCGGCGCTCCCAATCCACATTTTCCATTTTCACTTTTCCACTTTCCACTCCCGCTTCGCTTTTCCATTTTCAAATCTCTCCACGCCGGGGTATAAGTGTCCTGCTTAGCCGCCAGGAGCCACGAGATGAAAATTCACGCGAAGCTCGCCGTAGCCCTAGGTTTGCTTCTCGCCACGCTCTTCTCGCCACGGCCCGCCGCGGCGCAACGGTCTTCCGTGCAAAGCGTCACCTGCGAATCAAACAACGGGAAGCGCAATTATTGCGGCAGTTACACTCGCGACCAGGTCACTTTTCAGAGACAGATCAGCGGCTCTTCTTGCGTCGAGCGTCAATCCTGGGGCGTGGATCGCCAGGGCTTGTGGGTAGACAACGGCTGCCGTGCGGTTTTTTCCGTCCGTGTCGTGGTCGTCGCCCCTCCTCCCGGCCCAGGCTGGATTCATCCCGGTCCCGGTAATCCTTGGCCGCCCTCGGGCAGCTGGAATGGCGGCAGGTGGGACCGCGGTGGCGCCTGCTTTTATAGAGGCTACAGCTTCAGCGGCGATTATTTCTGCATGCGCCGCGGCGAAAGCCACAGCTCGCTCGGCGACTACGGCGGAAAAATTTCGTCCATTCGTGTCTTCGGTGGCGCGCGTGCCGTCGTCTTCGACGACCGTAATTTTCGAGGCGCCAACGACTCGACGGGCCGCGACGTCTCAGACCTGCGCGTCTGGAAAGTGACGTCCAAGTATCCGCACACCTGGAACAACCGCATCTCCTCGCTGCAAGTGCTCTAACATGGAAATTACGCAGAGGCGGTTGATGAGAGGGCTGGCAGAGAAATTGATTCTGTCCGTTCAGATAATCCTCGTGGCGATCGGTGTCCTTTCGCTCGTGTTGGGTGCATTCGCATTGATTGGGAGATGGCTTTCCCAAGGTTTTTAGCCGAATCGAGATGTCATGCAGTGTGGAGCCCCATCAAAGCCCTAGCGGGACATTTGGTTTTAAGTGTCCGATAACGCGACGCAACGCAGCGAAACATATCAACGCAAGGAGACAGCCCATGCCGGACGTCGAGCACTACGAACACCTCATCATCGGAAGCGGAGAAGCAGGGAAGCACATCGCCTGGACGTTCGCCAGCGAAGGCCATCGCACCGCAGTGATAGAACGCAAACTGATCGGCGGCTCCTGCCCCAATATCGCCTGCCTCCCCAGCAAAAATATTATTCAAAGCGCCAAAATAAATTCCTGGGCACCGCGCGCCGCCGAATTCGGACTCGACCTCGGCTCTTACGCCACCAATATGCCGGCCGTGCAAGCCCGCAAACGCAAAATGGTGGAAGCCGAAATCCAGGCGCACCTGAAATTCTATAAAGAAAGCGGCACGAACTTGATTATGGGCACCGCGCGCTTCATCGCGCCGAAAAAAGTGGAAGTCACGCTGAATTCCGGCGGCACCAGAATCATCGAAGGCGAGCGCGTCTTCCTCAATCTCGGCTCGCGCGCCGCAATCCCCGATGCTCCGGGACTCGCCGCGGCCAATCCCATGACGCACATCGAAGCTCTCGACCTCGATCGCGTCCCGCGGCATCTCGTCGTGCTCGGAGGCGGCTACGTCGGCCTGGAACTTTCGCAGGCGTTTCGCCGCTTCGGCGCCGAAGTGACGCTGATCGAAGCCGGCTCGCAATTGGTAGGCAGGGAAGACCCCGACATCAGCGCCGCGCTCCTGGAACTTTTCCGCGACGAAGGCATCGAAGTGCTGCTCAACACCACCGTTGATCACGTCGAAGGACTTTCCGGCGAGCAAATCCACGTTCACGTGAACACTGCGGACGGCGAGCGCGTCATCGCCGGCACCGACATTCTCGTCGCCACTGGCCGCATCCCCAACACGCAATCCATCGGCCTCGATATCGCCGGAGTGCAGCTCGACCCGCGCGGCTACATTAAAGTGAACGAGCGCCTCGAAACCACCGCGCCGAACGTCTGGGCTCTCGGCGATTGCGCCGGCAGCCCGCTTTTCACGCACGTCGCGCTCGATGATTTCCGCGTCGTGCGCGATAATCTCCACGGCGGCCGTCGCACCACCACGAATCGCCTCGTCCCGTATGTTATTTTCACCGATCCCGAAGTCGCTCGCGTCGGCCTGAACGAGACCGAAGCCAAAAGCCGCGAAATCGAATATCGCCTGGTAAAACTTCCGATGGCGATGGTCTTCCGCAGCAACACGCTGGGCGAAACGCGCGGCTTCATGAAAATGCTCATTGATAAAAATAGCGACCAAATCCTCGGTTTCACTTCCTTCGGCGTGGAAGCCAGCGAACCCATGGCCACCGTCCAAACCGCGATGCTCGCCAAAGTCCCGTACACCACGCTGCGCGATGCCATCTTCACCCATCCCACAGCGGCCGAAGCCCTGACGTACCTGCTATTCGAAGTCCCGGCCAAAGCCTCACAAAAATCCGCGTGAGCATTCAGCGCCAGGGTGTGCTTTTGTAGCGGCGGTCTTCAGACCGCCAGCAGTTGAATTAGAATCCGCAAGTCACCAAGCGCATAGTCGCAGCTCCAGTAGAAAATCTCTGGCGTCTACGCCAAGCACGATCCATATGGAGTGCGGCGGCGCGCCGCCGCTTTTGCACTGTCAAACGCGCCGCGATCGAACCAGGCGAGGCGCGCCTCGCCTAAGACAAAGCGGGAGCGCGCTCCCGCACTCCACATAAATCTCGCCAACGGCGCGGCGCCGCGCGAACGTTGGCGTCCCGCTGCGCGTCTTGGCGCCGATTCAACTCGACGATTCTTGTGCTACGCTCGCCAAGTCAGCTACGCATTAGCGCAAGCAATTCCAGCCTGCGCCCATGAGAAAAGGACCACATGAGCTACGTAACATCCAACATGGTTCCCGGCGAAACCCTGATCTACGAGACTCGCCTTCACTGGATCGTAATGCTCGGACATCTCGTCGTCGGATGTCTGCTCCTCGGCGTTCCTGGCGCGCTATTGCTCACTTACGCGCTCAGCCACACGGACATGGAGCCGACTGATCTGCACCTCATGGAGGCCGGCGGCGGCGCGTTACTCGTCTGCGGCCTGTTCGTGATTCTAATCGGCGTGACGCGCCGCAACGCCACCGAAATGGCGGTGACCAACCACCGTGTGGTGATCAAGAAAGGTCTGCTGAGCCGCAAAACCATCGAAATGCTGCTGAATAAAGTGGAAAGCATCGAAATCAGCGAGACAGCCGTCGGCAGAATATTGGGCTATGGAACGATCGTGATCATCGGCACGGGCGGCACCTCCGAGCCCTTTCACAAAATGGCGCATCCCCTGGAATTTCGCAGCCACGTTCAACAACAGATTGAAGGGCTGCCGAAATAGCCACCCTTGCTTCCGGCTCGTCTTTCTCTGTGCCCGAATTTACCCGCATTGCGTCGGGGCGTCTCTGCGCTGAATCACGACAGCTGCCGAACTGACGCACCGAACTCATTCGAGTAGCGACTGAGGCTCATCGCTCGTTCCATTCTTACCTGTCGAATAATTTCTCGAATTATTCTAGAATGACCGTGCCGATGGACCATCCACTGCCAGCTGCGCAAGCCGGCACAATTTTGCATTCGGTTAGCTAGCTTCCGGGCTTCGCCGATCGCGAGGCCCTGAAAAATGAACGTCCCGGAGAAATCCATGAATAGCTACGCGCGCGAACGCACTGCAACCTTCGCAACGTCCGGATGGAGCAAGCGGCTGCTTGTCGCCGCATCAATCCTCGGCCTTACTTTCATGGCCTATCCGCAAACCGCATCCGCGTTTCAGGATTCGCAAGATCCGCAACAAGATGCGCAGCAGCCGGACGCTCCGCAGCCTGCGCAAAACGGCGCGCCGCAAGCCCCGGCCTACACGCCGCAGACTCCTGAACAGTTGCAACAACTGGTCGCTCCGATCGCGCTCTATCCCGACTCGCTGGTCGCGCAAGTCCTGGCCGGTTCCACGTTCCCCGCGCAAATCGTCGAAGCCGATCGCTGGGTGCAAGACCATCCGGACCTCAAAGGCGACGCGCTGGCGCAAGCGGTTGATCAACAAAGTTGGGATCCCAGCATCAAAGCGCTCACCGCCTTTCCCACCGTCCTCGCCAACATGGACAAGAATCTTTCGTGGACCTCTTCGCTCGGCGACGCCTATTACAACCAGCAGCAAGACGTCATGGACGCGGTCCAGGTAATGCGCCAGAAAGCGCAACAGACCGGCAACCTTAAATCCACGCCGCAACAAAATGTCGAACAGCAGGGATCCACCATCGTCATTCAACCTGCCGATCCGCAAATCGTCTACGTCCCGGCCTACAATCCCTGGCTCGTTTACGGCTATCCCATCACTCCGTGGCCCTATTGGTATCAATATCCCGGGATCTGGTACGGCGGCCCGTATCTTTCCTTCGGCGTCGGTTTCGGTATTGGGTTCTACGGCGGATACGGTTGGGGCTGGCACAACTGGGGCACCAACTGGGGCGGCCACTATGTCGTCTACAATCACAACACCTACTACTCGCACAGCAACACGTTTTACAATCGCAATAATTATTACCGCAACGGCGGCTACCACGGCGTTAACTCGAACGTAAATCATAACCTGGCGCAGGAGCACGGCGCTCGATACGACAATCGCAACGGCGGACTCGGCGCGACACGCGGCGGCGCCACCGCGAAACCGTTCAACGGCGATGATCACGCCGCCCGCGGCTACGGCAGTTCGCAGCAGCAGAGCCGCGGGTTCGACCAACCCCGTTCGGACAGCGGCACGCGCTCCAGCGCCTTCAGCGGCTACGATCACGGCGGAGAAAGCCGCAGCTACTCATCGCGCGGCGCGCAAAGCTTTGGCGGCGGAGGCGGCGGTTTCCGCGGCGGCGGCGGAGGCGGCGGCCGTCACCGGTAATCCAACGTCAACTCCTCGCCTCGCAGCGTTTGCTGTTGTGAGCGATGTGAGGCCACAATTTTTAGGTTTACGACACAATATAAAAGCTTGTCATCCCGGGCGCAGCGAGGGATCGCTCTTCTCTACGCTCGATCTAGAAACGGAGACGTAAGCCATGCGCAACGCGCACCGCAATCCTAGAATGACCCACGCAATCACGAAATCGCAACGAGCCGTCCTCGCTCTGATTCTCGCCTCGACCTTTCCCGCAATCTCCCGGGCGCAAGATCCCGGCCAGAAAACCTATCCCTCCGCCGAAGCCGCCAGCCAAGCTCTAGCAGACGCCGCCGCCAAGAACGACGTAAAAGCCATGCTCGAAGTCCTCGGTCCGCAGGGCAAAAAAATCATTTCCTCCGGCGATCCCGCGCAAGATCAGGAAAATCGCAGCCACTTCGCGGACAGATATAAAGCCATGCACCGCCTGGTCACCGAACCCGACGGCACCACCACGCTCTACGTCGGCGCGGAAAATTGGCCCACACCGATCCCGCTGATGAAGAAGGGCGACGTCTGGTATTTCGACACGCTCGCCGGCAAAAAGGAAATTCTCTACCGCCGCATCGGCAAGAACGAACTTTCCGCCATCCGCGTTTGCCAGCAGCTAGTCGCCGCGCAAAAACAGTATTATTCGCAGGAAAATAAGGAGTACGCCCAAAGATTCGTCAGCGATGAAGGCAAACAGAACGGCCTCTACTGGCCCGCCTCCGATCCAAAATCCGAGAGCCCCATCGGTCCGCTGCTCGCCAATGCCGGCAGTGATGGAGTCGTCCCCGGCAGTCCCACCGGCCACGAACCTTTCCGGGGCTACTACTATCAGATCCTCGACGGGCAGGGCGAAAACGCGCAGGGCGGCGCCAGCAGTTACGACGTGGACGGCAAGATGACCAAAGGCTTCGCCTTCGTAGCCTATCCAGCCATCTACCGCGATTCCGGCGTAATGACTTTTCTCGTGGACCAGGACGGCGTCGTCTACCAAAAGGATTTAGGCAAACGCACCGCCGAACGCGTCAAAGCCATGAAAACCTTCGACCCCGATTCCACCTGGCAAAAAACGGAATCGCCCGAACAATCCGCCGACAACAAATCGAAGCCCGAGTAATGGTGTAGCCACTCTTCGCTCTCCGCGATTTGCGTAGACTTTAAAACGCGGGAGTTCGTAGGGGCGGGTTTCAGACCCGCCCTGCGCCCTTTGCGCAACTTTTCCGCGTCCGCTGTGTTTTACCTTGTACCAGCCTAGTTCACCTTTGCGCGCTCGACGTCGGTGCGGCGGGATTAGTCCGCCATTGCGCGTACCAGATTCTCTGTAGTCGGCGTGCGTAGCAAAGTTCCTTTTCATGACGTTGATCGTTTTTTGCAACTTCATGCCGAATCTCCTCGTCTAACGCTTAGGAGGCGTCCACAGATGACGGCCCCACAAAATCTCGTGAGCACTAATGTTCAGTCCCGCAGCACATATCGCTGGCCCACCAAGGCCCTGGCATACGTAACCATCTTTGGCCTGCTGCTAATCACCTGGCCGCAAAGTCTCAGGGCTCAAGATCAAGACCAACAAGCGTCCAACCAGGCTCCGCCAGCTCCGGCATATTCCCAGCAAACTCCGGATCAATTGCAACAATTGGTAGCTCCCATTGCGCTCTACCCCGACTCGCTAGTAGCACAAATTCTCGCGGCCTCTACGTTCCCCGCGCAAATCGTCGAAGCCGACCGTTGGGTGCAAAACCATCAGGACTTAAAGGGTGACGCTCTAGCCCAAGCCGTCGATAAAATGGACTGGGATCCCAGCGTGAAAGCGCTCACCGCGTTTCCGTCAGTGCTCGGCAACATGGACAAAAATATTTCCTGGACGTCCTCGCTCGGCGACGCCTATTACAACCAGCAACAAGATGTGATGGACGCAATCCAAGTGATGCGTCAAAAGGCCGAGCAAGCCGGCAACCTTAAATCAACTCCGCAGCAAACGGTTCAGAACCAGGGCTCGACCATCGTCATTCAGCCCGCGAATCCCCAGGTCGTTTACGTCCCCGCCTACAATCCGTGGGTGGTCTACGGCTATCCGATTTCGCCGTGGCCTTATTGGTACAACTATCCCGGCATATGGTTCGGTGGGCCGTATCTTTCTTTCGGCCTTGGTTTCGGCGTAGGTTTCTTCGCCGGATTTGGCTGGGGCTGGGGTCATTGGGGCGCCAACTGGCACGGCCACGGCGTTTACTGGGGTGGCTATCCCTACTATTCGCGCAGCGCGACTTTTTACAATCGCAATAATTACTATCGCGGCGGCGGCTATCACGGAGTCGTCAACAACGTAAACCGCGGCGGCGCGTACGGTCACGGCGGTAACTACGCGCGCGGCGGCAACTACGGTCACGCCGGCGCGAATTCATTTAATCGCGGCGGCAACGTATACAACCATCCGGGCGCCAGCGCGCGACCGTTCAATGGCGATAACCACGCCGCGCGCGGCTTCGGTCAATCGCACGGCCAGTCCGGCCTGCATTCCGGCGCGTTCAGCGGCTACAACCACGGCGGGCAATCCCGCAGTTTCTCCTCTCGCGGCAGCCACAGCTTCGGAGGCGGCGGATCGCACGGTGGCGGCAGCCATGGCGGCGGAGGACACAGCGGCGGCGGTGGCGGCCACGGTCACCGCTAATCGCAGTATCGCGGCGTCTGGGCTCATGTCATCGCGAGCGCAGCGAGGGATCTCTCTTAGGTTTAAATTCAGCGCAGGGGGCAATCTTTTCGCCCCCTGCGCGAATTGCAACTTCTCGAAAGACCATGAATCGTAGCCGTACCAACGAACTAGAAACGGAGAAACAAGCCATGGATCACTCGCAACAAAGTCTCAGGAATTACCCTGCAGTCGCCACGTCAAAACTCGCCATTCTCGCGCTCGTCGCTGCCGCCATCTTTCCCGCAATCTCCCGCGCTCAAGCCCCCGGCCAAAAAACCTATCCCACCGCCGAAGCCGCCAGCCAAGCCCTCTATCAGGCCACTGGGAAAGACGATCAAGGCGCGCTCCTCGAAGTCCTCGGCCCAGACGGAAAAGAAATCGTCTCTTCCGGCGATGCCGCCGAGGACACCGCCAACCGCGCCAATTTCGCCGCGCAATATAAATTCATGCATCGCCTGGTCACCGAGCCGGACGGCACCACCACTCTTTACATCGGCGCCGAGAATTGGCCCACGCCCATTCCTCTCGTCGAAAAAGATAATCGCTGGTACTTCGACACCGCCACCGGCAAAGAGGAAATTCTCTACCGCCGCGTCGGCAAGAACGAACTTTCCGCCATCCGCATCTGCCAGGAGCTAGTCGCCGCCCAGCGCCAGTTCTATTCCAAGGAAAACGATCAGTATGCGGCGAAATTCGTCAGCGACAAAGGCACGCAAGACGGCCTGTACTGGCCGGATGCAGCCGATCAATACGCTAGCCCCATCGGTCCGCTCGTCGCCGGTGCCGGAACCTCGGCGGGTGAATCAGAAAGTGCGCAGCCGGCGCCAGTCCCGTACCGCGGGTACTATTTCCGCATCCTGGACAGCCAAGGAAAAGACGCTGCCGGCGGCCCGATCAACTATGTGGCAGATGGAAAAATGACCAAGGGCTTCGCGTTCGTGGCCTATCCCGCCATGTACCGCGACTCGGGCGTGATGACCTTCATCGTGAATCAGGAAGGCGTCGTCTACGAAAAAGATCTAGGCAAGGACACAGACAAACGCGCCGCCTCCATGACTTCCTACGATCCCGGCCCCACCTGGCAAAAAGCAGAAGACCAGGAGCAAGAACAAGAACAGTCGGCGCAATCTCAAAAACCCGAGTAAACCCAGAGGCGGGCAAAAGCGAAAGCTGTCATCCCGAGCGCAGCGAGGGATCTCTCTTCGATTTGCGTCCAACCGAAGCCGCGCCCGGCGCAAACCGACGCGCCGCAACATCGGGGAGTGCGGTGGCGCGCCGCCGCTCCCGGCGTGATGATCCTTCTGCACCCGTCTGCATCCGGATGCTAAAGTATTGACTACTATGCGGCCGCGTTTCCGTCGCCCGATAAGACTTTTACTTCGCGGCGCTTTCGTGTTGCTCGCCGCGGCTGCTTTCGCATCCGTTGGCGGCGGGCAGCAAATTCCCGCGACGCAGGCGAAGACTCTGGCCGGCACTTCGGTGAGTTTCCCCGACGCGGCCAGCGGCAAGCCTTTATTGTTCGTCATCGGGTTTTCGCATAAGGGCGGGGAGCAATGCGAATCCTGGAACAAAAAGCTTTCGTCCTTGTACCTGAACGACTCGCGCGTTTGGTACTACGAAGCGGCGGATTTTCAAGGCGTTCCTTCGCTGATCTTGAAAATGATTTTGCACGGCATGCGCAAGGAAATCCCTGCGAATCAGCATCCTCGATTTGTATTACTTGAAAGCAACGAACAGGAATGGAAAAAGCTGGCTAACTATTCCGCGCCGGACGATGCCTACGTGATTCTTGCGAGTCCCAGCGGGCGCCTGGTGTGGCAGACAAAAGGCCCCATGGATCCCCCGCAGGTTGAGGCGTTGCAGGCGGCCCTCGCGAAGCTCGAGGCTCGCGCCGGATAGCTTTTCTCAATTTCGCACTTCAACCTGCTCGGCTGCTAACTTGTGCGGCGGCGCTTCTGGGTATGACGATGGTGCGTCGCCTTTTTCTTGGCCGCAACCGCCTCCGGCTTCGCCACCGGCAAATCCGAATTGAAAATATCCACCGCCGCCTTCCAATTCCCATCCGCCTGCTTCTTCCAAACCTCCACAAACTTCCCGCGATCGCTTTCCTCTTTCCCCGAGGCGTCCTTACCTTCCAGTTGATACGTTCCGATCACGTACCCCAAATCCCCCGACCGCGCCGCCTCCACCTTCGTAGCCTGCCAACTCAAAGACGTGCCCGGTCCAAGTAACCCAGCCCAGTCCGCCCGAATGGACGCCTTATCGCTGGCCATCGGCGCATTCGGCGGGAGCAGGGAAGCGTCATCGCTGTAATAAGCGACCGTCGCGTCCACATCCTTCGACGCAGCCGCCTTAGCCCACTGCGCATCTGCATTCTTGATCGCAGCCTCGTCCGCCGCCCGCGTATCCTTCGGCTCCTCCTTCCCGCAACCCGCAGCGAAAATCATCAGCGCAATACAACCCGCCGCAATCCCACTCCGCACAAAATTCTGCCCGAATCCGCACCGACCCTCTGAAATCGTCAACATGAATAAATCCTCCGCTCACAGAAAATCGCCTTGCTCGCTCGCCACCTAATTCTACGCACCCTTCGCTTGCCGCTCCGCGAGCCGCGCCCGCATCGTTTTCATCCGTTCGCGAGTCGCCTCCACGCGCTTGCGTCCATCCGGCGTAGCATCAATCAATTTTTCCAAGGCCACCGCAAACTGCGGCGCATAAATCGCACGAATCTCGCCGAGCAGCGGCTCGATTTTCGCAAACACGCCGATCTGCTCGCCGTTGCTCTCATTGAAAAGCTCCATGCTGATGGCCCCGTCGTTCACCAGCGCCGCCGCCATGTTCCAGTACGTCACCACCATCCGCAAATAACCGCTGTGCTCGCCCATCATCGCATTGCTGAAATCCGCCATGTTCTGGGGATTAAAATCCCGAAAATACCACTCCCGCGCCTTGCGCATCACCTCTTCCCGCCGCAATTCATAAAGCTTCAAAATCAACCCAGCTTCGTCTTGTTTCGACATACGCCCATCGCCCCCTCATCCATAATTTTCGACAAAATCCGCGCCGCCCAACCGGCGCTGCGCGTTAAGAGTGTAGCAGACCAATTTCAATCCGTATCGCAACCCGCAACGTGTTAGCTTGTTCTAACGGCGCGCAACGCCAACGACTCTGAAATCGCGCGCGCGATGCACGCAGGAGAACACAATGTCTTCACTCGCAACAGGGAAGCACGCAGGCCCCGGCCCTACGTCGAACCAGCCGGTCATCCCCGAGCCAACATACGCCGAACGCGCGCGTACGTTAACCCACATAGGCCGCGTAGGAAGCCTCTCCACGCTCTCACGCAAACAGCCAGGCTTCCCCTTCGGTTCCGTGATGCCCTACGCCCTCGACGGCCACGCCAATCCTATCTTCCTAATCAGCACCATGGCCATGCACACGCAAAATATCCAGGCCGATCCCCACGCCAGTCTCTTAATCACGCAACCGGACGCCGAAGGCGACCCACTGGGCGCCTCGCGAGTCACGGTCGTCGGAAATGTTCAACTCGTGCCGGCACCCGAAGCAGCGCAAGCCCGCGAGCTCTACCTCGCGCGCCACGCCAACAGCAAATACTGGGTGGACTTCGAAGATTTCGCGTTTTACCGCATGGAGGCAGTGGACGTTTACTACGTAGGCGGCTTCGGCGTGATGGGCTGGGTCACCGCCGCCGAATATTACACCGCCCAGCCCGATCCGCTGGCAGATAGCGCCGCCGGAATTATCCAGCACATGAACGCCGATCACGCGAACGCTCTCGTTCTGCTCGCCCGCGCCTTCGCCGGAATCGAAGCGCGAGAAGCCGCCATGACCTCGATTGACCGCCTCGGCTTTCACGTCCGCATGAAAACTCAGGAGGGCGCCCGCGGCGCCCGCATCGCTTTTCCGAGCGAAGTCCGCACGCCGCTGGACGCCAGAACCGTCCTGGTAGACATGGTCGCCAAAGCGCGCCGCGGCTGAGCAACCCCACGTGCCGCAATCCACCCACAAACCGCTCTGGCAGAAAATCCCCAGCCATTTTCCGAATACTGTCAGCGCGGCGCGTCACTTGGTGACGAGTTCGTTCGAGTTGATGTGATAGCCATACAGAAGCGCAGCATTGTCCTTGACATGCCACACAAACTGCTCCGTTCCGCTTCCCTCGGCGAATTTTGTCTCGTACACCAACGTAACTGTTGCTCCCTGGCCCGCAAACCACGCGACGCCAGTGTTTCGCAAATTCGACTGCTGGACGTTTCCCAGCTTTCGGTGAACTGCGCCTAGAAATTTAATGAAATCAGATTGCGTTGTCGTCTGATGGAGTTTCTCATCCGATGCCGCGTAAGCCGCGGCGTATTGCTCGGTGTCCAGCTGTGCATGAAACACCTGCACATTTTGCTTTGCCACGTCTAAGCTCTTGGTCGCCGAGCCGCACGAGCAAAGCAGCACACTTGCAGCACAGATCGCCAACAAGAGATGAACCTTCGGGTGCGCCCAGCTGCCAAGTGCCATGATGAAGCACCTCCAACCCGACTCTACGACCTCTGAGCAGGTTTAAGGAACTGGCCGGATAGGCAGCTGTTATCTAACTGTCAATTGTCTTACCGCAGAAAATGCGTGCGCGGGTCACGATTCGCCGTGCCAATACCCGTGCTAAAGGGCGCATTAAGCGTCGCACTCCGCCGTTGCGTTGCACGTATCAAACAGGCAAAATGGTTAAAGCGGCTGGGACTGCTCCGCGCCATACACAGCAACCCAAGCCGCACGGAGCCGCAAAATCATGGCAGTCGAGCTGGCAAAAGGCGTCACCCTAGAACCGCCCGGGCAAGACGCAAACTTCCTGAAAGACGAAGGCATCCTCTTCGCCTCTCTCGATAAAGTCGTCAACTGGGCGCGCCGCAGTTCGATCTGGCCCATGTCCTTCGGCCTGGCCTGCTGCGCCATCGAAATGATGTCCATGGCCTCGTCGCGTTACGACATCGCCCGCTTCGGCGCCGAAGTTTTCCGCGGCTCGCCGCGCCAGTCCGACCTGATGATCGTCGCCGGCCGCGTCTCCGTAAAAATGGCCCCGGTCATCAAGCAGCTCTACGAACAAATGCCCGAGCCCAAATGGGCTATCTCCATGGGCGCCTGCGCCACCTCCGGCGGCGTCTTCAATAATTACGCAGTCGTCCAGGGCGTCAACCAGGTCATTCCGATTGACGTCTACGTCCCCGGCTGCCCGCCGCGCCCCGAAGCTCTCCTCTACGCCATCTTCCAGCTCCAAAAAAAGATAGACAACGACCGCGGCAGCTTCATGCGCTCCATGAATTTCAGCAAAAGCTAAAGCAGGGAAGTAATCAGCAGGAAGTTAACAGCTAAGAATTAAAAGACGCTAGTCGTCGTATCCTCTCCGAATTCTCCGTGCCCTCAAAGCCTTTCTCTGTGCACTCTGTGTTAAATCTTTTGAAGTTCTCTGCGTCCTCTGCGCCTCTGCGGTGGATTCGCCTTTGCCTTGCGCCAGCTACTCAACTTCCGCCGTCCCACCATCGCAATCCAGCACGCTGCCAACGGAATTAAACTCCCGTCGCACATACCCCATCCCGATCGCCACCCCACTCGCCGGCGAAAACGCCGCACTGGTAACAATCCCCATTTCCTTCGCCTCGCCATCCCGCGTCCGCAAACGAGTCAAAGCCGAGGGCGCCTCCGCCGCAGAAAATCGCAAACGCACCAACCTCCGATTCACTTGCCCCCGCGACCGCACGCGCTCCACAATCTCCTGCCCGGTGTAACACCCCTTGCTGAAACTAATATGCGAACTCTCCAGCCCAGCCTCATGCGGAATCACAGTATCGTTGAAATCCTCAGGAAACCAAGCCACTCTCGCCTCGAGCCGCAAAGCATTCAAAGCCCGCATTCCAATCGGCGCTCCATGCGTCACGTGGACCACCCCGTAAAGCGCACCCCACACCAAACCCAAATGCGACCGCGGCGCCACAATCTCCGCCCCCGGCCCTCCAAAATGCGAGTGCCGTATCAAATGACAAACCACTCCAGCAATCTTCACCTCCGCAATCGAATGTTCCGAAAATCCCCCAATCGAAAGCCCGCAAACCTCCGAAATCACCGACCCCGCGCGCGGCCCCTCCACCGCCAAAGACCCGAACGACTCCGTCACGTCGCTCAAAGTCACATCATCCATGATGATGAATTTATCCAAAGTAGCCACAGTCCGCTCGCGCACCGACGCATGCGAAAGCACCAGCAACTTCTCCTGCAACGCATAAATCTCCAGCTCCGCCAAAATGTGCCCCTGCGGATTCAAAAGCAAAGCCAAAGTCCCAAATCCTTCACCGAGCGACTTGACGTCATTCGACACAATCGCATTCAAATACCGCACCCGGTCCGGCCCCGTAAGCTCCACGACGGCGTGCCAGTTCGTATCAAATAAAGCCACGCGCTCCCGCGCCGCCCGATACTCCGCCTCAAACCCAGCAAACAATTCCGGCAACCGGCAACCATTAAACTCCCCAAACCGCGCCCCCAAACTCTGTTCTTCCTGAATCAATGGCGTTTCCATGTCGTCCCTGAGGTTCCTTGCCTTTGTATCGCGGGCACAATCCTCGCGTACTCGACCGATCTCATATTATCAAACCGCACGCCGCAGATTTTGGGTAGTGGGTCATTATCCGATTACCGTGTTTACCAGGAGTTAGGGTAAGACAACTGGGCGCAAAGTGTTGACCCATGGGGTTATTGTGAGGAGTACTATACTTAAATGCATATGTCCAAGGACAGCGGTGCTCGTAAAGTTGCCCCGGGTACTTCTGACATTGACCCAAACGAGGTCGTCCCATTCGGGCGCTACGGTGCAGGGCTTCTAACGGCGCACCCAGTCGGGCTGGTCGTAGTGTTAGGTTTGTTTCTCATGGGCTTGGCCGAATTACCAGAGGTGCGCTGGTTTTTCGCGGGTGCGCTCCTTCTGGGCGGAATCTTCGGATTCTTCCTATGGCTTCGTCACCGTTAGTCAGTTGTTGTCGGTCATGGTTGGCAGTCGGAATACGAACATCGGAGACTAATGGATCGGGCTTTAGCGTTACTTCTTATCACCACTGGATTTCTTGGGTTGATCTTTGACCGAACGGTCGCGAATGCAATGAATAGCATTTCGATTGTTGCAGGGCGACTCTGGCCCCAGTGGAAACCTCCGACGGCCTTGCCGCCCTGGTCGCCCGAGCGATTTAGGAACTGGCTGTGGTTTGTACGTGTGTGGGCGGCGTTCTTCATACTCATGGGCCTCCTTTCGTTGTGCGGCTCCTAATCAACGGTTCCAGGCTCTGGCAGAATTGACCTGACCGGCTTGAATTAGTCCAGCGGGAGTGAGAGAAAATCACTCTAAAGGAGAGCTGGACATGCCGATGAAGAAACACAAGCCGGAGCAAATCGTGGCGCTGCTGCGGCAGATTGAAGTGGAAATAGCGAATGGGAAAAGCACACCACAAGCCTGCAAGGAAGCAGAGATCACGGTGCAGACGTACTACCGCTGGAGAAAAGAATTCGGCGGCCTGAAGCTAGATCAAGCGAAACGGCTGAAGGAGTTAGAGCGAGAGAACGCGAAGCTGAAGCGTTTAGTCGCGGAGCTGTCTTTGGAGAAGCAGATCCTGAAGGACGTGGCCTCGGGAAACTTCTAAGCCCTGAGCGGCGGCGTTGTGCGGTGGAGCATGCGCGCGAAGAATACGAAGTGAGCGAGCGTCATGCCTGTCGGCTGCTGGGGCAGTGGCGAAGGACACAACGCTATGCCGCGATCCCGCGGATCGACGAAGAGGCGCTGACGGAAGCGATCGTAGCACTGGCCAGTGAATACGGGCGCTACGGTTACCGGCGAATTACGGCGCTGTTGCAAAGTGCTGGCTGGCAGGTAGGCAAGGATCGGGTGCAGCGCATCTGGCGTCGTGAGGGGCTGAAAGTACCGCAGAAACAGCGGCCCCGCCGAAGATTGTGGCTGAACGATGGGTCGTGCGTGAGGCTGCGACCAGCGCGGGCGAACCATGTGTGGAGCTACGACTTCGTGAGCGCGATGACGCACGACGGCAGAATGTTGCGGATGTTGACGCTGATCGACGAATACACCCGGGAGTGTTTGGCGATCCGCGTGGCCAGAAGGCTTGGGAGGTATGAAGTGATCGAAGCACTTGCGGACGTGATGCTTTTTCGGGGAATACCGGAAAACATTCGCTCGGACAATGGTCCGGAGTTCGTAGCAAAAGAGCTGAGGGAATGGCTGGCCAAAGTGGGCACGGGGACGCTGTACATCGAACCGGGAAGTCCTTGGGAGAACGGCTACTGCGAAAGCTTCAACGGGAAGCTTCGGGATGAATGCCTGAACGGAGAGATTTTCTATTCGCTGAGGGAGGCCCAGGTGGTGATCGAGAAATGGCGGGTGGTCTACAACACGCTGCGTCCGCACTCGGCGCTGGGCTACAGGCCGCCGGCGCCGGCGGCCTGTAGCCCCTGGGGAGTAAATCCAACTTCACAGCCCAGGGCTGTGATATAAAAACTCTCACTTCTCCTGGACTAACAAATCGGGCCGGTCAGAATCTTTCTCGGAAAGTCGTGGCAAGTCGCGTGATCGGAAACTGACCCACCAGCAGATTGTGCGTTAACATCGGCGGCAGTATTCCGCCACCTCGACGCGCCGTAATAGCCATGCAGCCTCCGCGTCATCGGGCGCCGCAAGGAGTGGCTAGCGCCGTGGTCATCCAGCATCTGATCGCGCTGTTTCTGATTGTGATCGCGCCAATCTGGGAGCATTTCGCGACCGAACGGCTGAAAGCGTCGAAAGAATCTCGCCTGAAGATCGCCTACTACCGCACGATGGTCATCGTTGGCTGGCTGACGTCAGTGATTGCCCTCGTGGCCGTCGGATGGCGCGCGATTCTCACGTTCAGCCGCGACTCCGCCAACGTCTCGTGGTTGCCGCAACACTCGGGCTCTCGTACGTTTGTGGCAGGAGTCCTGGCGGGGCTGCTTTTGGTCATCGCTCTTTCAGCCTTGCAAGCCCGACGCAGCGCAGCCATCCAGGAAAAAATGGAAAAGGCCCTCCTCCAGTTTAGCTTTATCCTGCCGCTCACCGGCGCAGAGCGCACCTGGTGGATTTTCGTCTGCCTCACTGCGGGAATCACCGAAGAGATCCTTTATCGCGGATTCCTGATTCATTATTTCTTCTCCGCGCCCTTTCACGCCGCGCTTGCCGTTGCCGTCCTTGTCTCCTGCGTGATTTTTGGCGCTGGCCATCTTTCCCAGGGTATTGCCGGCGTAATTTTCTCCGCGATCCTGGCATTAATCCTCAGCGCGATTTTCCTGATGACCGGCAATCTTCTCCTTCCCATGATCCTGCACGCCTTGATTGACCTGCGAATCTTGCTGATACTGCGCCCCCAGCCCCAACTCGCAACCGAGGCATAATGAAGTCCGCCGGCTTGTTATACTTTCAATATGGCTGAGAAGCTCATCCACGAAATCCTCGCGGTAGGCATGCTGCAGTGCAACTGCTCGATCCTAGGCGATCCCGCCACCCGCGAAGCCATCGTCATTGACCCCGGCGACAAAACCGATCGCATTATAGAAATTCTCAAATCCCATAATCTGAACGTCCGCGCCATCGTCAGCACCCACACGCACATTGACCACGTCGGCGGCCTGGCCCTCCTCCACAAAGCCACCGGCGCTCCCGTCCTGATCCACGAAGCCGACCTCGAACTCTACCGCCATCTCGATATGCAAGCGCAATTCCTGGGAATGCGCACGCCGGAAAGCACGCGCATCGAAGACTTCGTCAAGGAAGGTGACACGCTCCGCTGGGGCCCCTACTCCGCGCGCGTACTTCACACGCCCGGGCACACCCCCGGCAGCATCAGCCTCTACGTGGAAAAAAGCAGCGCCCCCGATCAATCGTATTTGGAAGACGCGGGCCGCCCCAGACCCGCCAAAGCCTCAGCCCAAGCCCACCTGCAAGCCGATCTGCAAAATCCCGCACGCACGCCCGCGCATTCACACGCGCATGCGCACGCACACTCGCACGCTGATGACGCAACCAGACTGATCGCAGGCGACACGCTCTTCCAAGGCAGCATAGGCCGCACCGACCTCTGGGGCGGCTCCATGAAAGACATCATGAACTCCATCCGCGGCAAACTCCTAACGCTTCCCGACGAAACGCTAGTAATCCCAGGCCACGGCGACAAGACCACCATAGGCGCCGAACGCGCAGAAAATCCGTACCTGCGCTAACTCGCGTCCTCTGACGACGCCGCGTCCCGCCCAAAACTCTCCGTGCCCTCAAAGCCGTTCTCTGTGTTCTCTGTGTTAGATCTTTCGCCTCAGGTTTTCTCTGCGTCCTCTGCGTCTCCGCGGTAGATTCTGCCGTTCTCGCTCCTAAAACTTCATATCCTTAATGTGCGTAGCAAAAGACCACAAATTCCCAAACGCATCCTCCACCGTCGCCGCCCGGTCCCCGTAAGGCTCATCCTTCGGCGCCCGCAAAATCTTCGTCCCCGCCTCGACCGCGCGCGCATACACCGCATCCACATCCGGCACGTACATATGCAGATGGAAGGGCATCGCCACAAACTCGCCCCGCAGTTCTCCCACCGCCAAAATAGAATCCCCAATCCGAATCCGCGAATGCATCACCGTCCCGGTAGGAGACTTGTGCATGAACGCCTCTTCCGCCCCAAAGACCCGCTTCGTGAAATCGATAAATCGGTCCGCCCCGCGCGTGCTGAATCCCGGCACGATCGTCGGCGTATCCGCCGGCACGTGCGCCGAAAGGCGCCGCGCCGTCAAATACCAATTATTACCGGACGGATCCTGCACACCCGCGTCGCGATCGCCCCAGACCTGCTCGACCGGCTCGTATAGCGAAGTACCGCCCGCATCCAGCGCCCGCCGGTAGCTCGCGTCCACATCATCCACGAACAAAATTTGCATCGTGCTGCGCGGCGGAAATTCCTCGTTGGCATCGCTCAATTCCACAATCGAATCGCCAATCTGCACTTCGGCATGCATGATCCTCTCGCCGGCCGGAACGCGGAAGCGCTCTTGCGCCCCCAATCCTTCCTTCAAGAAATCAATCAAGCGCGCCGCGTCGCGAGCCAGCAGATAAGGCGTCAGCGTATGGAATCCCTCGCGGATGTATTTAACGGTCGCCGCAGGTTTTTCCGCCGCAGCTTCGGGAGCCTTTATTTGCGGCTCGCCCAGATGCGTCGAGAGATACCACAAATTTCCGGCGGGATCTTTCACGCTCCCCACCCGATCGCCATACGGCTGGTCCACGGGCGGCTTCACCGAGCTGCCCCCCGCATCCAACGCGCGCCGGTACCAGTCGTCCGCATCGTCCACGTACAAATAAAATGTGCTGGGCATGAATTGATAGCGATCCATGGCATCGCTGATTTCCAGTTGCGACCCTTCAATTTTGACCGTGCTGTGCCAAATCAGGCCCTCCGGCGAAGTAGCCCGGCCCTCCATTTCCTCAGCGCCAAACGCCCGCTCCATGAAATTGATCAACGCCGCCGCGCCGATCACGTGCAAATAGACCTGCACGCTTTGAACGCTTTCGGGTTTGAAAGGCTTCTCGCCCAGATAAGTGGGGAACGAGATGCGCCAAATATTCCCAGACGCATCCTTCACCTCCGCCAGGCGTTCGCCATAGGGCTGATCGCTCGGCTCGGCGATGGACGTTGCCCCCGCCGCGAGCGCCCGCGCGTAAGTCGCATCGCAATCCTGCGCGTACACATGCAAAGTCGTCGGGGTCGCCACGCCGCTGAAGGTTTTGCCCGGCACACCCCCGCCGACCATCACCATGGAATTCCCCAAGCGCAGTTCGCAGTGCACTCCGCCCGCGGCTCCGGTAGTGCGGAAGGTCTCATCGGCATCGAATGTTTGCTTGATGAAATCAATTAGCGCCGGCGCGTTCGCCACCGTCAGGTAGGGCGTGATGGTCTTGTATCCCGCAGGCATATAGCTTTCAGCCGCTCCCGATGTTTTCTCTCGCTGCGCTATTGCGGCGGTCCCGTGCTCGGTTGCTACTGCCGGTTTGCTAGCCATCGTTGTGCTCCCTTCGAATTCAGCTTTCAGTCGTGCCTTGAAATCTTCCCGCGGCAATCCGCGGAGCTGCTCCGCCAGCCGCGCCAGCGGAGCGATCCGCTCATCCAGACCGGCACCGTCGCGCCCGCGCTCCCCGGCAACCGGCGCCAGCACCGTCTGCACCGCGCGATCGAGTTGTTCGCTCAAACTCAGCTTAGCCATGTGCTTCACCAAACTTTTTGCCCGCCACTTTCGCCGCTTGCTCCCGCAAAGCCTGCATCCCCCGGAACTGCAACTGCTTCACCGCGCCTTCCGTCCGCCCCAGCGTCACCGCAATTTCGCGGACGCTTTTCTCCTCCGCGAAACGCATCTCAATCACCCGCCGCTGCTCCGCCGGAAGCTCGCGCACCAGCCGGAAAAGCTGCGCGCGCAATTCCACCTCTTCAGGACTCGGTTCGCCGCTCACGGGATCCTCCGCAAGCTCGCTAGCGTTCTCGCGCGCGTGGCGGCGCCAGCGGTCCGCCACTGCATTCGACGCAATCCGCATCAGCCACGCCCCGAAGGGCGCTCCGCGCCACTCGAATTTTTTCAGGTTGGCCAGCGCATGATGAAATACTTCGGAGGTCACGTCTTCCGCGACGTCCCGGTCGGCCACCCGCCGCGAGACGTACGCGTACACCCGCTCGAAATGCCGCTCGTACAGCTCCGCAAAGCGGCGCGGATCCTGCTGCGCCGCCTCCACAAGCTGCCGCTCCCCGGCTTCCTGCACAAAACTCAAAGCGATCTCCGAAGATATCCCTGCGCTAGTATAAAACTGCAGGGAAGGGAAAAGGTTACGCGAGAAATACAAAAATTACGTCGACCCTGAAGCGCCGGTTACCCGCCGCCGGCACGCAAACCGCCCCGCGCGAGCAAAAACGCAATTCCGCCAAGCCTCATGTGGAGTGCGGCGGCGCGCCGCCGCTTTTGCAGTGTCAAACACGCCGCGATCAAACCAGGCGAGGCGCGCCTCGCCTAAGCGAAAGCGGGAGCCTGCTCCCGCACTCCATATAAATCTCGCCAGCATCGCGCCGCCGCGCAAGCCGTGGCACTCAGACTCCGCGCCCAGCAACCTAATCAATCAAATCAGCAACAACGATGCCCGGCGCCATCTGGGAGTGCCGCGGCTTGCCGCCGCTTTTTACGACGTACTCCCCGGCACAACTCGCACGTGCTAAGGATTCTGCTATTCTGCGGTCCACGGAAAACGCAATCCAAAAGGGGAGACCACGCATGCCCGCCGATTCCAGCGCATCGCAAAAACCCGCCACCACAATCCCCGCCGATAACCCGCAACGCCATCTCGCCATCGCGCGCCCCAACACCGACCCGAACCTCCGGCATATCGGCCTCGCCGGAGACACCTACACAATCCTGCTAACCGGCCGTGATACTGCCGGACAATTCTGCCTCATTGATATGCACGTCCCGCCGGGCGGGGGACCGCCCCCGCACCGCCACGATTTCGAGGAATCTTTCACGATCCTCGAAGGCGAAATCGAACTGACCTTCCGCGGCGCCACCTCCTCGGCATCCGCCGGCGAAACGATCCACATCCCCGCGAACGCCCCGCACCAGTTCCGCAACAAAACCAATCACCCCGCCCGGCTCCTGTGCCTCTGCTCGCCGCCCGGTCTGGAGGATTTCTTCGCGGAAGTCGGCGTCCCAGTCGCGACGCGCACCGCCGCGCCCCCGCCGCTCGACGCCGCCGCGCAAGCCCAGTTCCTGGCTAAAGCGCAATCCCTCGCGGCAAAATACAAAACCGAGTTCTTGCCCCACGCCTGAAGCCTCGCGCGCGCACGCCCGCGCCCGCCCATATCGTCGCTCGTTCGATCTTTTCAGTTAGATGAGCCCGTACACCTTCGCGTCGGCCCGCCGTCTCGGGCGTTCACAATCCACCGCCGCAAATCGCGCCGAACCAGTGGCACCGCGCTTGCAATCGAATTTTCGATATTTGTTCAGCTGTGCGCTGTGGGGTGTGTAAACGGCGGGGAAAAATCCAGTTAGACCTTGGGGGGATCAAATGTCTTCGCATCGTCCTACATTATTTGGAAGGCTGTTACCATTCATCGTAATACTTGCTTCCATATTATGGATAGCCACCTCCAACCCCCTCCGCGCCCAGAGCACCGTCGCCACCGGAAACATTCAAGGCACGGTCACCGATCCCACCGGAGCCGTCGTCGCGAGCGCCAAAATCACGATCACCAATACGGACACCGGCCAAGCCCTTCACGTCACCAGTTCCTCAGCCGGCACCTACAATTCCGGCTCGCTGGTCCCGGGAAATTATTCCGTGCGGGTGGAAGCCACCGGCTTCAAGACGGTGCAGCAAGGCGTCATCGTCAGGGTCGGCGAAGTTTCCGGGATCAACATCAGCTTGCAGGTAGGCGAGTCCAAGACGGTAGTCACCGTCGCCGAGCAGTCGGTAGCCGTCAATACCGAACAGCCCAGCGTCCAGGGCGTGTTGAACCAGGAACAGATCGAAAACCTCCCGGTGAATGGCCGCAACTTCCTCGATCTCGCGCAGCTCGAGCCCGGCGTGCAAATTCAGGATGGCGCCGATTTCGATCCCACGAAAGTCGGCTTCTCTTCGATTTCCGTCGGCGGCCGCTTCGGACGCACCGCGCGCATCGAAGTGGACGGCGTGGACGTCAGCGACGAAACCGTCGGCACCACCACCGAAAATATTCCTTCCAGCGCGATTGAAGAATTTCAGATCAGCCAGTCCACTCTCGATCTGTCGAATGAGCTCACGTCCTCCGGCGCGGTGAACGTCACCACCCGCTCCGGCACCAACAACTACCACGGCGAAGGTTTCGCCCTCTTTCGCGACAGCGCCTTCTCTGCTGCGCTTCCCGGTCCGCCCTCGCCCTATCAGCGCAATCAGGACGGCGGCAATTTCGGCGGACCAATCTTCAAGGACAAAGTCTTTTTCTTTCTCGACGCCGAACATACCAACCAGAATCTCCTCGCGCCGATCGTCCCCGCGCCGCCCTTCGACGTCTACACCGGCAACACCGGCACTCCGTTCCGCGAAACCGATTACGACGCCCGCCTCGATTTCAACCTCTTCAAAAACGTCCGTATGTTTTATCGCTTCAGTTATTTTGACAGCCGCGCCGTAGCCACCGGCGGCGCCGTCGGTTATCAGCCCTATCAGGACAAGAATTACACGCGCACGCACGTCATCGGCGCGGACTTCACCAGCGGCGGCTTCACCCACAGCATCCGTTTCGAATACTTGAAGTTCATCAACAATCTCGGAGATACGGTGCTCGGCTCCGGCCTTCCGTTCGCGAATTTCCCGGTCAGCTTGAATTTCGCGAGCTTCGGTTTCTTCACCGGCCCCAATTTCCTCGCGCCGCAGCAAACCTATCAGACCGACCGCCAGTTGAAATACGACGGCAGCAAAGTGCTCGGCTCCCACATCATCCGCTACGGCGTCGCTTACAACCGGCTCCGCGGCGGCGGCCTGTTCTCGTTCAGTGCACTCACTCCCAACGTCAGCCCGATAGGCAACATTGCGGAGGTGAATGCTGCCAGCCCGTGTTCGCCGTCGAATCCGCCACCTGGATGTGGAACAAACAATCTTTTTACTTGCCCGGGAGGGCCATCCCTGCAAGGAGGCGGGTGCCCGCTGAATTACCCGGTGGACAACGTCACCCTCGGCAACGGTCAAGAATGTGACACCGAAATCCCCGCATTCAACGCGCCTTGCAGCGGCACGCCTCCCGACAATCGCATCGGCCTCTACCTCGGCGATAGCTGGAAACTAAAGCCCAACCTTAATATCACCTACGGTGTCCGTTACGTCCGCGACACGGGACGTTCCGATAGCGACCTTCCCGGCTTCACGGGCGAGGCGGCGACTGAGCTCAACGCCGTGCAGCCCGGCTTGGCCAACCGAGTGAACCAGCCGAATCACAACTTCGGGCCGCAGCTGGGAATTGCCTGGGATCCGCGCAATGACGGGAAGACGGTAATCCGCTCCGGCATCGGCGTCTTCTACGAAAACGCCATCTGGAACAACGCCGAGTTCGATCGTCCCGAGCGTCTCGCCACCGGCGCCTTCCTGGCCAATCCCACTGCCTGCTTTAGCGGTACGGGCGCGGGAGTTCCGATCCCGGTGCCTGGCGGTTCGCCCAATCTAGATTTTCTCGGCGGCAACTCGACCACCGCCGGTGTTATTTGCAGTTCGCTGATTGGCGCCACACTGGGAGCCAACGCTGGCAATTGCAGCGGGATGACCGCCGCGAATTGCGTCGCGGCGTTTCAGACCAGCTACCAAGCAGCGTCCGCCGCCGTCGGCAGCCAAGCGCCAAACCCGTCATACATTCCCAATCTGATCTCAAGTGGATCCGGGATATTTCTAGGTGCGCTGGCACCCAACTATAGAACGCCGTACTCAATACAAATGAATGCCGGAATACAAAGAGAACTGCGACCCGGCATGGTCCTCAGCGTGGATTATCTTCGCAACGTCGCATTGCACTATCTGATCGGCGTTGACGCGAATCACAGTGGCGATGTTCGGTATTTCAATAAATCCGCCGCCCAGCAGGCCATTTCCGCGACGAACTCTTCATTTGGCTGCACCGGGGGAACCGATGCAGCCTCGATTAACTGTGCAATCGCGGCCGGGGCCACGATGTCAAGCTACGGGAACAACGGCCTTGATTCCGCGGCGGACTTGGGAATCAGCGGTTGCCAAAGTGGATTGGGTACGAGCTACCCGTGTGCCTTCACCGGAGTTAACCCGGACCTCGGGCTGGTAACCTTCCTTTATCCGATAGGGCGGTCGGTCTACAACGCCCTCGACGTGAAGTTGGTTGACAATGTGAAAGCTCCGTTTCGCGGCGTTAAATACCTGAACTTCCAGTTCGCATACTCACTGTCGCGCTTCACCAATTGCGGCGCGGCGCTCTCCACCTCCGCGGGCACTTCTCCAGCCGCAGCCGATCAGGACTTCGTTAATCCAACGATCGACAACATTCGTCCCTGCGGTTTCAGCGGCCCGTCTGCTCTCGACCGCACGCATCAATTTTCCTTCGGCGGCTACGCAGACCTGCCGGCGCATTTCCGCCTTGGCACCATTTTCCATTTCGATAGCCCACTCGCCAGCGCGCTCGCCGTTCCCGTCACGGGCAATGGCGCCGGTGAAATCTTTGCCACCGACTTCACTGGTGACGGAACCACCGGCGACCCCATTCCCGGCACCAAACAAGGTTCCTTCATGCGCGGGGTCTCTCTCAGCGATCTACCCAATGTCGTCAACAACTACAACAACACGGTCGCGAATAACCCGACTCCGGCCGGCAACGTGCTCATCAACAATGGTCTCTTTACGCTGGCACAACTCCAGGCGCTTGGAGGAGTAGCTCCCGCGCTCTCGCCCGTAGTTCCCGGCGAAGTTGGACTCACCTGGCTGAAAACCTTCGACATGAGCCTGACTTGGATCGGGAAAGTGAACGTCAAGGAAAGGGAACTGTCGTTCCAGCCGAGCGTAAGCTTCTACAACCTCTTCAACTTCGCCAACTTCAACATTCCCGGCAACGTCCTAAGCGGAATACTGACCGGCGGCGCAGGTTCGCTGAACGGCACGACGCACGCCGGCGCCAACTCCGTGCGCATAGGCGTAGGCACAGGCGTGTTCTCGCTAGGCGCCCCGCGCACCATCGAATTCGGCATGAAGCTAACCTTCTAGCCGTAGCGCGCGCCTGCCTGCCGGTAGTCAGGCGTCCCGCCGGCTCTTGCCTTCAGTCCTGCGTTTGTAGGGGCGGGTCTCAGACTTGCCCGCTTGTGAATCTGCATTTGTGAATCGCGCCACAGTGCGATTTAACCTGACGCGATTGCTAACTGCGTCTGACGCCGACCGACGCGCACGCCCCAGCACCGTAGGTGCGGCAGAAATTAGCCCAGCGCGTGAGAGTCTGTGTCGCGACTCGAGCGCCGGTCTGATTTTTGCGGCGGATCGCGTTCAAACCTGTGTTTCGGCGCTCGCCTTACGTTCCCACTGCCTAAGTGGAGCCTGTCGACTGCTACGCTTTGCGGCGCAGGTTGCGGTAGCGCGTCAAGTTGTAGGCCATCGCGGCCAGCACCCATTCGACGGCGGTGGCTGGCTGCCCGCGGCGGTGGAACTGTCGCATCCCACGCTGTTCTTTCAAAGTTCCGATCACCGGCTCGACCATTCCCTTGCGTTTTTTGTACCAGGCACGACCGCCGGCGCTGCGCAACCTCTGGCGTGAACGCAGCAGATGCGGATCGCTCACTTTCATTCGTCCCACTCCGCGCGCCCTTTTTCCTGTGTTCAATTCCCGCGCCAAGTTCGGGTCGGGCACGTACGCGGCGATCCCGCGCTCTGCCATCTCTCGCAAATTTTGATTGGAGAAAAATCCGCAGTCAGCCAACACCCGCTGCGGTCGTTCTCCACATTGGCGCTCTACTGCTTCCACCAGCGGGACCAAGGTCTGGTTATCGTTCTTGTTCTGCGTCACCCGCTGCGCCACGATGAAATGGTCCTCGCTCACGACGATCTCCGCCGTATAACCCAGCACGAAACCTCCCCGCTCGCGCAAAAAACGCGCGTCCGTATCGGTGAGCGAGAGCTTCTCCTCGCCACTCTGGCGCAGTTGCTGCAACTGTTCACGCAGCTGCGCGATCTGTTCGCTCCCCACACGCGTTCCCGGTTCGCGATCCGGATCGTCGTCCAGTTCCTGCTGCCAGCGTTTCACTTTCTTGCGCAGCTCCCGCTCCAACTGCTCTCGACGTAACAGTCGGTCGGGCGAGGCCGACCCCTTCACTCGCGTCGAATCGATCGCCACCGTGCCCAGCCGCACCATTCCTGCGCGCCGCAAAAACAGCAGCACCTCGCTAAACATCGCCGTAATCGCGTCGCGATGCCGCCGATGGAATTCGCTCAGCGTCTTGTGGTCCGGCGCAGCTCCGCCCGCCAGGTACCGAAAGCCCAGATCCTCGCGAATACGCTGCTCCAGTTTGCGCGTGGTGCGCACATTCACGCTGAACCCGTACAGCCAGATCTTCAGCATCATCCGCGGATCGTACGGTCGCTGTCCGCCGGCATCCTCCTCGGCCTTCTCGAAAGCGCTCAGGTCGCACGCCTCGACCACTTCGTGCACCACAAAACAAAGATGGTCGGCGCCCAAAACATCCTTTACATGGGCGGGCAACAACTCAGCTTGATCCGGAGAATACGGTTGATAAGTTGGCATGCCCCTTCATGCCAAAGCTTTTTCGCCTTTTCAAGTGCTAGTTGCGACACAGACTCGTGAGCGCTGGGAAAAATACGGCGCGCAGCGCCTTACCTTTCGCGGCGAATTTTGCCGCGTGTATTCGAGTCGCCGTGGTCGCTCCATACGCGATTCGCCCCGAGCAACTACACTCTTCAGATCAATGAGAACTCGCCGCGGTTTCCGCTGGCCGCCAGACCCACGCCACGCTCGCTCCTGAACTTTTAACATTCAACTGTTAACCGTGAACCGTTGCGCCACCGCTGTTCTATTTTCCACGCCCAGCCGCCGCCACCACCCGCGCCTTCACAATCCTCTTGATCAAATCCACCGGCAACGGCTCGCGAAAAGGGAACTGAATCGTCCCTTTCGCAGTCTTATACCCTTTCAGGTCGTCCCTGAACTCCTCAATCATCGCCGCCATAGGAAACAAGCTGCAATGCTGCGCAAACGCGGCATACCACACCAGAACTTTTCCGTGCCGGAACGCTGGAATCCGATAACTAATGATCTCGACAGCCTCGGCCGGTACCACGGACCGAATCGCGTCGCGCATCTCGCTCAAAATTCCGCGTCCCGGCTCCGCAACCCTGGCCAAATACTCATCCACGCTCTTCGGCGCTGCAGCGCGCTTACCTTGGGCCGCACCACGCTTCCCGCCGGCACCAACGCCTGCCCCGCGACCCTTCCGCGCCCCGCGCTCGCCCTTAGCGCCGCGCGCACGGTCACCTGACTTGCGCTTTTTCATACCGGTCATGCTAATTCAACCTCGCAACCGAGTCCAACCGCAACCAACCCGTTTGCCATTTTCACCTCTCTCTCTTCTATTTTCTAATTTATATTCCAAAGCCAACTAGCAAAGTGATATCATCCGCCCACACGAGCTCTCCGCAGGAGCACAACGCTGGACATGTTCGACGGATTCAAAGACCTGATCGAAGCCTTTGGCCTTCGTCACGGCATCGAACTCTTCGTCTTCGTAGCCGTTTTCCCGGTGGTCCGCTATTGCGCCCGCGCCTACTGGGACAAAAAGAAGAAGGCCCCGGAAATCCTCTCGCTCACGGCCTGGCTGCTGATCGGCTGCTGGTATCTCTGGGCGTTCTACGGCGCGCGTTATCCCGCGCCTCCTCATCCGATGGTCGAATTTGGCGTGCTGCTCGCCCTCACTGCCACCTGGCTATGCGGCCTCTGGTTCGCTCTTTTCGCCGACGATCGCCGCATCAACGCCCTGCGCGCCGACGGCATCCGCCTGCAGAATGAAGGCCTCTATCGCGCCGCCGCCGAAAAATGTCGCAGCGCGCTCGAAGGCCTCACGCTCCCGCAGGATCGCAAACACTATTTCGAGATACTCTACCGGCTCGGCGAATGTGACCTGCAAACCGGCCCGCCGGACGTCCCCCGCAAGGATTTCGACGACCTCGTCGCCCGCGCCGTAGAACTAAACGATTCCGCCTGGCAAAGCCGCGGAGTCTGCGGCTTGGGCCGCTTGGATTATCTCGCCGGAAATCTCGACGTCGCTCTCCAGGAATACCAGCAGGCCATCGCGCTCAGCCAGCAAGCTCAGGATCCCGAGGGCGAGGCCACCGCGCGGCGCCATCTTGGCGATCTCCACAGATTTCAGGGCCACGTCCCCGAAACCACCAACGAATATAATCTGGCCCTGGGCATTTTTCGTAGTCGCCGCAATCTCGCCGGCGAAGCCGGAGTGCTTCGCGGACTTGGCGATCTCGAACTCCCGAGCGCCGCGAATGGCGGCAAAGCTCGCCAATATCTCGAATCCGCCGGCAAAATTTGCCAAGCCATTCATTCCGCTCCCGGCGTTGCCAATACGCAGCTCAGCCTGGGCCGTCTCGAACGCAACCTCGGAAATTTCGATGCCGCCCGCCGGCACTATCGCTCCGCCGGCGGAATCTTCCAGCAAAGCCAGGACAAATTAGGCTACGCCAATTCGCTCGTCCTTTTGGGCGAAATAGATCGCGAGCTGGGCGCCAATAAAGATGCGCGCAATAATTTCAGCCAGGCGCTCGATTTATTTACCGCGGAAAATGAAAAGGACGGCATCGCCAATTGCTTGCGCGGCCTCGGCCACCTCGATCTCTCGCGCGGTGACCTCGCGGAGGCTCGCAAGAAGTACGATCAGGCGCGCAACCTCTACGTCGAGCAAAAAGACCATCTCGGCGAAGGGAACATTTTGGCCGGCCTGGGAGGCCTGGAATCCATTCTGGGCCGCTACGATCTCGGCCGCACCTACTTCGACGACGCCCTCAAGCTTTTCGCGCTGGAGAAGGACAACGGCAGCCTGATCGCGCTCGCGCTGCGCCGCGCCCGGCTCGAGTATGAACTCGGCGAGTTTCCCAAAGCGCGCAAGCGCTACGACGACGCGGTCGCGGCCATTGCGCCCGGAGATGCGCTCGATTCCGCCATTGCCGATAATTTCTTCGGCCAACTCGAAATCACTCTCGGCGATTATTCTTCCGCGCAGGCCCGCTTCGAAAAATGCCGCGCCTATTTCAATAAGAGCGGCCACGTTTCCGAAGAAGCCGAAGCGCTGCGCAGCCTCGCGGACATCGCAGCCGCTACCGGCAAACCGGACATCGCCACGCAGCTCTACGCCGCCGCCAAAGCCATCTTTCAAAAAACGGAAGACGTCTTCAATGAAGCAGGCGTACTGCTGCGCACAGCCGGCCTTGAATTAAGCAGAAATAAGACGGACCTCGCCGGCCAGTATCTCGACGCCGCGCAAAAAATCTTCGATGCCGCCGGCTACCAAATGCGCCAGGCCGACGTTCTGCTCGCGCGCGGCGAACTGGCCAAAGCACTGCAAGATCCGACTAAAGCAAAAAACAATTTCGCCGCCGCCCGCACTCTCTACGATTCGCTCGGCAACCGCTTCGGCGCCGCCCGCACCGATTTCGCCGAAGCCCAACTTGGCGGCCCCGCCGCCTCCGGCCTTTTCACCGTAGCCGAAGCATCCTTCACCTGCCTCGGCCTCCCGCACTGGGCGCAAAAAGCCCAAGCCGAACTAACCAAACTAAAAGTCGCAAGCCCCCACAACTAAAAAAGCACTCCCCCTGACCTTCAGCCTTCTCTGTTGAATCACGGCACCGCGAGCAACGTCTTGGCTTAGCGTTGAGCGAAAATCATCAGTGCGAAAAAAATTGCAATTGCAGCCAAGACGATCGCCGCCAAAATGCGTTGCAGCGGGGAAGCGGGCACGTGCGGCAATGGGACCGGTTGCTTCTTTGGCGGTACGGGAGGGTCCAGCAATCCGACTCCCGCGATTTTTTGTGGCGGGATGCCGCCTCGCGAAGAAGACGCCTGAGGTTCCGGCTCGTAATCGCGATCGGTGAATTCGTACGGCATTGCGCTGAATTTTACTACCGATTCGACCCGGCCACGCAAGACCAGTGGGGCGTCCGTCGCAGGCGTCAGTCGCGAGCAAGGCCAATGTGGATCGCGACGCGACCTTCGCACGCTTTGTGAACGCCAACCGCCCTGCTACCCTCGTCCCCGCCATGAACGCGCCGCAAAAAGTAGACCTCTACAACAGCGCGTACGGCAATTACGCGTCGGAAACCTACCGCCAGATCCGCGTCGATACGTACGGCGACGACTTCGGCCAAACCAGCTGGATCTCCAGCGAAGAATGTCGCGAAATTCCAATACTCCTCGGCATTACGCACGATTCCAATGTGCTCGAGATCGGCTGCGGCTCGGGAGGCTACGCGCTACACCTCGCGCAAACCACCGGCGCGCGCGTCGTCGGCCTCGATCTGAATGAATCCGGCATCCGCAACGCGAACGAACTGGCGCAATCAAAAGGCCTAGCCGCGCAAGCCCGCTTCGAACTCCGCGACGTCTCGCAAAATCTCCCCGGCCCGCCGCATACCTTCGACGCCGCCTTCGCCAACGACGTCCTCTGCCACATCCCCGCCAGGCCCGCGCTGCTCGCCGAAATTTTCCGCGTACTCAAGCCCGGTGGCCGCCTCGTCTTCAGTGACGCGCTGGTAATCGGCGGCATGATCTCCCACGAAGAAATCGCCACGCGCAGTTCCATCGGCCTGTACGTTTACAGCCCACCGGGCGAAAATGAACGCCTCCTGGCGCAAGCCGGCTTCGCTCACATCCACGCGAAAGACACCACCGCGCAAGCCGCGCAAATCGCCAAACGCTGGCACGACGCCCGCGCCAAACACCAACTTGCACTAATAGCCGCCGAAACCGAAGCCAACTTCGCAGGCCTGCAGAAATTCCTCCTCAGCGTCCACACCCTAACCAACGAACGCCGGCTCCTGCGCTACCTCTATTCCGCCACCAAGCCGCTGTAAGTCATCACACGTCTGATAACGCTTGGGTACACATCCCGGCACAACCCTCAGCCGCAACCAAGCCAATCCAATAAACTAGAATCTCCAATGCCTCCGCAAGCCGCCGGAATCGAAAACCTGGCCCACGCCTACCGCGTCCTCGACGTTCCCTGGGACGCTTCGCCGCGCGCCATCAAAGCCGGCTATCGCAAACTCGTGAAGCGCTGGCATCCCGACCGCTATCCTCCCGGCACCGAATCGCACGCCGAATCCACGCTGATGACCCGGCTCCTCAATGACGCTTTCGCCCGCATCGAAAACGCTCCGCTGCGCAACGGCACCGCCGCTCCGTTTTCGCGCCCCGCCGCTGCGACCACTGCCACACCACCACATGCCGGGCCGCGCGCCGCGCCACATGCCGCGAACGCCGACGCCGAACCCGATGCCTCCGGCGCGTCGCGCAACGAATACGTTCCCCGCGATCCGCAGCAAGACGCCGCTGATTTTTATCGCATCATGGAACGCGCCCGCGTAGCCGGCGCCCGCGACGACGCCGCGCGCCCGTTCGACCGGTTCGGCTTTATCGTCCGCTTGGTGCTGGGCGCGCTCTTCGGCGTGCTGGTGAGTTTCCGTCTGCTGATTAGCCTTACGATGAGCGAGTGGAGCGCAAATCATGCCTTCACAATCCTCGCAATGGCCGCCGCAATCCTCTTCTGCGCCTTCGCCTCAGCCTTCGGCGGCGACGCCTTCTGGCGCTCTATCCGCCCGCGAGGCATCTGGTGGTGGCGCCGCTGGGATTAACCATCCGCATCGCAAGTGCGCCAATCGAAGCCGCCGCGCGGCATACAGTCACCCTGACGGACGCCGCAGATTTTGATTTTGTAGCGGCGGACTTCAGCCCGCCTTTTTTGTGCTTCCGGGATTGTGACAACCCGCGGCCGTCGTCATACAATCTCCCCGACGCAGCAGCGGAGGCGAACATGCGCAAGAATCTCACGCGGGCGCTCGCGGCAATTCTTCTGATCTATGCGGCGCTGGCAGGCGCACAATCCAAAACCTCCGCCGCCCCGCATTTCCTTCCGCCGGACATTACCTCCGCCACCGACGTCGCCTATCCCATCAACACACTTGCCGCCGGCCTCGTCTCGCTCGAAGTAAATCTCACCGCCGCAGGCCAGGTGGAAAACCTCAAAGTCGTCCGCGACATCCCCGGCCTCACCGCCCGCGCCATCAGCGCCGTAACCAGCTGGACCTTCACGCCCGCCAAGCTCGATGGTCAAGCCGTCGAGTCCTCCATCAACGTCCACGTCGTGTTCAATCCCGGCACCCCGCAAAATCAAAATCTGCAGCTCACTCCCGGAGCACCGGTCCCGCAACCGAATCCCCCCGGCTACCTCCCGCCGACGCTCTCGCAAATCTCCGACGCCACTTATCCGCCCAACAGCATCGCCCAAGGCGCCGTAGTCCTCGATCTGCGCATAGACAAATCCGGCCAGATTAAGAAGATCACCACCATCCGCGCCATCCCCTCGCTGACCGTAGCCGCCATAGCCGCGGCAAAAACCTGGTCGGTCAATCCAGCCAAACTGAACGACAACGCCGAACCCGCGCACGTGGCCCTAGCCTTCGTCTTCCGCTCCCCAACAATCTCGAACCCGTAGCCGACATCCACAATCCCGCCCGCGCGAAATTTCTCGCCCGCTGGAAACACAAGTGTTTTCGCTCTGGGATTTCGGGTAGTTCCGATGATATAAACCGATCTGAGCACTTGCATTTTTGTGTATACCGCCGTCTCGGAGTCGAGAAATGCTCACATCGTTAAAACGCATCGGCGCCATAACTCTCGTACTCTGCTCCTTGGCCTTCTCCGTCCGAGCACAGGACACGGCCCCGTCAGCCACTCCCAAGGCTGATTCGGCAGCGCCCGCGGCCGTTCCTCCGCAGAACTCGACGCCGCAGAATCCCGCCGAGAAGCCCACGAGAATTCGTGTCGGCGGCTACGTCGCGGCAGCGAAACTCACGCACCAAGTCCCTCCGATCTATCCGAGGCTTGCCAAAACGGCGCACATCAGTGGCACCGTCGTGCTGCACTGCATCATCGCCAAAGATGGAACCGTCAAGGAAGTTGAATTCGTGTCCGGACCGCCCCTCCTGATGCGCTCCGCAATGGATGCCGTTCGCCAGTGGACCTATCAACCCACTCTGCTCAATGGCCAACCTATCGAAGTGGACACGACAGTCACCGTTGTGTTCACGCTGGGCAACGAGCCGGCCACGCCCGGCAGCGATCAGGCGAAGCAATCGCCTTCGACCTCGCAGGCTCCGGGAGCCAAGACCAGCGGCGAGGTATTTAAGCTGCTCGACATTTCTCAAGAGCCGTTCGTCTACCAGCAAGTGCGCGGGACGATGCGATATGCGAACGACGGCACCGGCACAATCGAAACCAAAGTGCGCCTGAAAGTCCAGTCCTCGCAAGGCGTCGAAAAAGTTGGCCAGCTCGTTTTCGATTACAACAGCGCGAACGAGCGTCTCGACGTCGTCAGCGTCGTAGTCATCAAGCCCGACGGCACGAAAATCGTCAGCGGACCGGACGCCGTGCAGGACCTCAGCGCCCCGGTGGCGCTGCAAGCTCCGATGTATAGCGACGCGCGGCAAAAACACGTCACCGTCGCCGGCCTCGCCGTCGGCGATACGCTCGAGTACGACACCATCAACACCACCGTGAAGCCGCTAACGCCCGGCCAGTTCTGGCAGACTTGGAACTTCGTTTATGACGGTCGCTGTCTTGACGAGCAAGTCGAGCTGAACGTGCCAGCCAACCGCGCGCTTAAGTTGAAAAGTCCTCCCGACGTGACGCCCACTTCGCGCACCGAAGGCGACCGCCGGATTTACGTTTGGAAAACCGCCACCGATCACGCCGTGGAATCTCCGCTGCCGGGCTTTCCGAACCTGAAGAACCTGGATCCCGCTGCCATGTTGCGAGGCGTGCCGGCCGTCGCGCACCGCCACGTCTCCTTCAGCACTTTCGAAAACTGGGCGCAAGTCGGCCAATGGCATTCCAGCCTGGAAAGCGAGCGGCGTGTCGCGTCTCCTGAAGTGAAAGCGCAAGCCGTAGAAATCACCACAGGCGCCACCACGGACGCCGCCAAGGCTCCGCTCTTGTATCAGTGGGTGACACGCAATATCCGCTACGTCAGCCTTTCTTTCGGCGTCGGCCGCTATCAACCCCACTGCGCATCGGAAGTTCTCACGAACCGCTACGGCGATTGCAAAGACAAGGCTACTTTGCTCGACGCTCTGCTCGCTGCCGAAGGCATCCACAGCTCCACGGCGCTCATCAACACCAATTTCGATCTCGATCCCGACGTCCCCGCTCCCTCCCAATTCGATCACGCCATTTCATTCGTCTCGCTCGATGGAAAAGATATCTGGCTTGACTCCACCGCCCAAGTGGCCCCCTACGAATATCTGCTCCCGCAGCTTCGCGGCAAAGACGCTCTGGTCGTCTTTGCCGATCACGCGGCGGAAATCCGCAAAACTCCCGCCGACCTGCAATTCCCGAAATATTATCGCTTGGACGTGGATGGTAGCATCGCCGGCCGAAAACTTGACATGCGCGTGGCCTTCGAAACCCGCGGGGACATCGAAGTGATCGCGCGATCTACCATGCTGACTCTCCCGCCCGATAGACTCGCGGAACTCATGGCTCAGGGTGCCAAGCAATCGTCGCCGGACAACGACACCTCCTTCACCGAACTGAAAGCCGGCGACCCCTTTGATACCACGAAGCCCTTTCGCATTGAGATCCACATGAAGCAGGAGAGGCCGGAGACCACAGCGGCCTCCGCAACCTCCAAATCCAATAAGTCTGACGCTAAGGACGCCCTGAAATTCCTGCTTCCCGAGCCGCCCTCGCCCGCCGCGCCGCTTTCGCTTTACGGGCCCAAAGAAATGGTTCTGAAAGTGAAACTAGACGTTGCCGAAGCGAAGGACACCCCTAAATTCCAACCTGTACACCTTACGACGGATTTCGCGCAGTTCGACGCCAGCGGCTCCGTCGAAAACCACGTCGTCGCAATTGACGTGGACCTGAATATTCGCGCTTCGGAAATCTCCGCCGCTCAAGTTCCGCAATACACTCACTTCCGCGACGACGTTGTGGAAAAAATGACGGATTTCGTCAACAGTCTGAAAACCGCTAAACCGCCCGCTGCTTCTGCCGATTCCGCGGCCACCTCGTCCTCTCCGGATCACGCCTCGCCTACCGATGAAGAAGAAGCGCGCCGCCTATATAGATCCGGTATCAAAGCCATGAAAGACGGCAAATATCACGACGCCGTCGAACTGCTGGAAACCTCCACCGCGCGCGATCCCCACAGCAGCGCGGCCTTCAACGAACTTGGCCGCGCGTACTTGCAATTGAACGAGTTGCCGCAAGCTGTCACCGCTTTTCGCAAGGCTACCGAAGTCAATCCCGAAGATCCTTACGCCTTCAACAATCTGGGCCTCGCGCTGATGCGCGAGAACAAATTCGATGATGCCATTCCTGCCTTCCAGAAACAGATCGAAATCAACCCGTGGGATCGCTACGCTCACCCCAATCTCGGCCGCCTTTACATGCAAACCAAGCAATACGATAAAGCCGTGGCCGAATTCGAAATCGCCGCGAAATCCTCGCCCGAAGACGCCACCCTCGCAGCGAACCTTGGCGAGGCTTACGCCAAAGCCAACCAGCCCGAAAAAGCCCTGCAGTCTCTCGACCACGCTCTGGAGCTTTCGCCGATACCTTCCATGCAAAATACCGTCGCCTGGGACATGGCCGAAATGAATGTCCATCTCGACCGCGCCGAAACCATCGTCAAATCCGCGATCGCCTCCGTCTCCGCCGACACCAACTCCGCCGACCTCTCCGCTCTTTCCCGCGCCGATACCGGACGCATGTTTGACCTCGCCGCTTACTGGGACACTCTCGGCTGGATTAAATTTCAGGCTGGGGATATTCCGCAAGCCGAAAAGTACATCGCCGCTGCGTGGGGGCTCTGTGAGTTCACTGCCATCGGCGACCACCTCGGCCAGATTTACGAGAAAGAAGGCCGCAAAGCCGACGCCATTACCATCTACGAGATTACTGTCGCCAAACCCGCCGCCATGGCCGAGACCCGTCCGCGCCTCGCCGCTCTTCTCCCGCCAGGCGCCGACATTGAACGCTCAAATCACCGACGCCAAAACCAAACGGTCCGCCAGTGAAGGAATTAAATTCCCCAACTCCGCCAACGTAAACGACTTCGGAGAAGTTTGGCTGCTGCTGAAACCCGGCCCCACGGTAGCAGACGTCCAATTCATCAACGCCACGGACGCCCTGAAATCCACCGCCACCGAAATCCGCGCCATCCATTTTCCGGATACGTTCCCGGATGCCACTGCGGTCACCCTAATCCGCCGCGCAAAAATAATCTGCTCCCACGACAGCAAAGATTGCAACCTCAGCCTGATCCCCGCCGACGAGGTTCTCTCGGTGAAGTAAAAAGCCCCACGCATCGCCAAGCTCCATATGGCGTGCGGCGGCGCGCCGCCGCTTTCGCAATGTTAAAAGCATGACGATCCAGCCAGTCAAGGCATGCCTAGCCGGCTCCGATCGCGCCGAATCTACAATCGCAAAGAGCGCTTCCGCCGAAGCAACTCCTGGCTACGGTACTCTTTCTCAACCTTGCGGGTTGTGGTATACGAGGGTACGCGAATGAGAATTGCTTCTACCGTTATCCTGTGCGTCCTGCTGGGATTCTGTCCCTGCGCCGCGCGCGCCCAGCAACAATGTCCCGCTCCCCCGATTCTCACGCCCTCTTCAGCCGCCAATATGTTCAGCCCCCACCAGGAACTGGAGCTGGGCGACGTCGAAGCAGAATGGCTCGAAAAGAACTTCCGTGTCATCCACGACGACGAGCTTGCCGCTCGCCTCAATCTCGTCACGAACCGCATTCTTGCGCAACTTCCCCCGACGCAATTGAAGTTTCGCGTCATTCTCATCGACGAGCCCATCGTAAACTCGTTCAGCGTCGGCGCCGGACGCATCTACGTTACCCGCAAAATGGTTGCTTTTCTTCGCAACGATGACGAACTCGCGGGAATGCTTGGCCACGAGATGGGTCACATCCTCACGCACCAGAACGCCATCGAAATGACCCGCCGCTTCCGCGAAATCCTCGGAGTCGATTCCGTCGGCGACCGCAAGGACATCTTCGATAAGTACAACCGCATGCTGGACAATATCGCGCGCAACCGGAACGTGCTCATCAAAACCGCGGAGAGAGAAATTCGCGAGGAAGAGCCTCACCAGTACGAAGCCGATCGCGTCGCGCTTTATGCCGCGGCCGCTGCCGGGTATTCACCGCAAGGATTTGTTGATTTCTACGATCGTCTCGCACAAACCCATGGCAAATCGGGCAACCTGCTCACCGACGTTTTCGCGGTGACCACGCCCGGAGAAAAGCGCCTGCGCGAGATTCACAAATCCGAAAGTCTGCTCCCGCCGTCCTGCCGGGAACAGCCGGTGTCCCCGCCCTCGGCGGATTTTCTTGCATGGCAATCGGAGGTGATCGCCTATTCGGGCTTCGGCCACCGCGAGCAGCTCACCGGCGTGGTTTCAAGGAACTCGCTAAACCCGCCGTTGCGAACCGACATCCACAATTTAAAATTCAGCCCTAACGGCAAGTACTCGCTCGCCCAAGATGACGCCGGCGTCTTCGTATTTTCCAACGATCCATTCACCTTGCTATTCCGCATCGATGCCGCGGAGGCGCATCAGGTTCAGTTCTCGCCAGACTCCCAAAATATCGTGTTGCTCACCCGGGACCTCCGGATCGAAGAATGGGGAATTGATAGCCAGGAAAGGACCAGCGTTCACGAAATGGCCCTGCAGGATGGCTGCACGCAGAGCTCCCTTTCGCACGATGGCAAGCTCCTCGCGTGCGTCAGCCACACGCTGGATTTTTCGCTGTTCGACGTCGCCACAGGAAACGCTTTTCTCACGAAAAAAGCGTATTTTGAGCCAAAGACGCCGGGCCCCTTGGGCGACCTAATAAGATACTTGACGCTGATCCTGGCTGAAAGCAGCGACGCACGGTGGGTCCAGATGGGCTTTTCACCGGACGACCATTATTTTCTCGCCACCGCTGCTGAACTGGCCATCGGCATTGACGTGACCACTCGTGCGCAAATTCCCCTCCATGGCGCGTTAGGCGACATCCTCAAAAACAACTTTGCGTTCCTCGGTCCGGATCGCGTGATCGTGCAAAACCGTTCCGACCCTAAAAATTCCGCTGTGATTGAATTTCCCTCTGGGAAAGTCCTCGAGCGAGTTCCCATAAATCCCCGCCAGGAGATGGAAGCTCCCACGCGGGGTAACTATGTCATCCTGAAGCCCGTCAAGGATGCGCTCGTAGGCGTCCTCGACCTGACGTCGCAAAATTTCGTCATCGGCTCCACGAAGTCGTCCGCGATGGACGCCTTCGATCAGGACGTTCTCACACAGCGAGCCTCCGGCGAAGTCGGAATTTTTGACATCGCGACGCACCACCAAAAGGCTCAGCTGGAGCTTCCCAAAAGCGCCTTCGGCACGCTGCGGGCTTGGGCCGTTTCTCCTGACCTCAATTTGTTAGCCGTTTCTGGCGACAGCCGCGGCGCCGTCTGGGATCTCTCCGCTTCCAAACGCCTCTATCTCACGCGCGGCTTCCGCGGCGCTTACTTCGACGGCGAGCAATCCTTCTACGCCGATTTTCCCAAGCTCGATCCGCAGCAGCGAACCATCGCGCGCGGCGATCTCTCGCGCGGCACGTTGGTGCCAGGCTCTCCCCTCGAAGAGAAGGTCGCCGCCCGGCAGTGGGGTCAATTTCTCCTTGTCCGCAAGCCGGCTGGCAAGCAAAACTCATTGGCGTATAACATCACCCTCGATGTCCAGGATGTTCGCGACGGTCATCTCCTCTGGTCACGAACATTTCCCAAGGAAGCGCCGACCCTCACCTTGGACTGGCAAGTCAATTCCTTGATCCTCGAATGGCACGTTGAAGAGTCCGCGGCCAAGGACGAAATTAAAAGCGACGCTTCTCTCCAAAAGCGCTTCGCCGCTATGCGCGACCATCAAGGCGCCTATCTTCTCGATGTCCTCGATGCCACTTCCGGAACCTCGCGCGGACAACTTTTCGTTGATACCGGCAAGGGTTCCTTCCGCATCACGCGCTCCTTCGCACAAGGCGATTGGGTCGTTGTCGGCGACAATGAAAATCGTACCCGCGTCTATTCCTTGTCAACCGGGGAACAGAAAGCGGTTTTCTTCGGGGCCCGCTCGATGCTTTCCACCGCTGCCGGAATTCTGCTTGTCGAAAACGAAACCGGCGAAGTAAATGTCTACGACCTCAAGTCCCTCGAAAAACGCGCCGAACTTGCTTTTCCCTATCACATCTCCGCCTGGTCATTCAGCGCCGACGGTAAACGCCTCCTGGTCCTAACCGCCAATCAAATGGTCTACACCTTCGACTCACAATCATTGGACAAACCCGAGCCCGCCGTAACCGCCGCGAAATGACGGATCGAGAGTGGCGGAGCCGTCAGGGTGCGCTTCTGCTTGAATTTGTCATCCCGCTTGGCCCGAGAGACCCGGCGAAGGGAGCGCTCCGATTTTCTAAACGAGTCGCTTCAAATCGCGCCGCACGATCCCGCTCAGCGACGACCGGGACAGCGTCGCAGCGCGTCTCACATGTGTTCGATTTCGTCGGGCGGGGCAGGGTAGCGGCGCAGGAGCGTAATTGAAAATACCAGGATCAGCACGAGAAACCCCAGCAGTCCCAGTTCCATCATAGACGCGCGAAAGACGCTCTGGCCTGCCGTCGTCCACGTTCCGCCCTGCGTCAGGCTCGCCGCTTCCAGCGTAATCACCAGCATGCGCCGGATCGAAGCAATCAAGCCGATCACCAGGAACGGCTCCGTAACCAAAATATGCGAGCGGATCGAGATGCGCACCGTATGCAGCACCTCCACTAGCATCAGCACTACCAGCAATTGGTCCAGCACCTGCAGGATTTGGAATTCCACGGACCGGTGCACCAGCCCGTCCCACAGCATTTTGCCCGCGATAACGCTGGTCGCCAGCGCAGTCACGAACAACAACACCGCCAGGACGGAGTACACGATCACTTCGCCCGTGCCTACATATTCGCTGAAATGAAAGCGCAGTTTTCGTTCAACCATTTGGCGTGGATAGTACAGCCGCTCCGTCCGCTTTTCAACTTCCCGCACCGCAACGCCCCGCCAGCAGTCTCGTCGTTGCGCAGTAGTCAGTTTTCGATTACGCGACGCAATATAAAAGGGCGCCCCTCTTGGAGTAGGGTTTTGAGTGTTCTCGCTCAAACCCACAACAAAAAGGAGCGCCCTCAATGGATAGCGTGAAGTATATCGGGATGGATGTTCACAAGGAAGCGATCTCCATCGCGGTTTTGAATTCCTCTGGCAAGCTGGTGATGGAATGCGTTATCGAGACCAAGGCCATCACCATTCTCGAATTTCTCAAAGGGCTGCGCGGAAGCCTGCACCTCACTTTGGAAGAAGGCACCTGGGCGGCATGGCTCTATGACCTCATCAAGCCGCACGTCGCCGAGCTCGTCGTGTGTAATCCCCGCCGAAATGCTCTTTTGAAGGAAGGCAGCAAGAGTGACCGCATCGATGCGCGGAAGCTGGCCGAGCTACTGCGCTCCAACATGCTCCGCTCGGTCTATCACGGAGAGAATGGAGTACGGACACTGAAGGAGCTGGCACGCAGCTACTTGACGATCAGCAAAGATCTGGGACGGGTGATGAGTCGAGTGAAAGCCATCTACCGCAGCTGGGGGGTTCCTTGTACAGGGAAGCAGGTCTACGCACCGCGGTATCGCTCGGAGTGGCTGGGCAAGATTCGAGAAGCCGGCGTGCACCGCCGAGCGGAGTTCTACTACCAACAACTCGACGCCCTGCGGCCTCTGCGCCAGGAGGTGCGGCGCGAGCTATTGGCCGAGGCTCGGAAGCACGACGCCCGGAGATGGTTACGCAGTATTCCATTCCTGGGCCCGATCCGGGCGGCTGTGGTGATCGCTTTGATCCAGACACCTCACCGGTTCCGTACCAAGCGACAGCTCTGGACCTACAGTGGGTTTGGGATCGAGACCTACAGCAGTGCCGATCATCGTTCGGTTCAGGGGGAGCTGAAGCGCTCGAAGAAGCCGGTCTCGATTCGGGGGCTGAATCGCAATCACAATCACGATCTGAAGAACTTGTTTAAGAGTGCCGCCACCGTGGCCGCTGCCAAGCCGGGACCGTTCCAAGAGTTTTACGATCGACTGGTGGCCAAGGGAATTCGGCCGGAGATGGCGCGCCTGACCTTGGCGCGCAAGATCGCCGCCATCACGTTGATCCTCTGGAAGAAAGGAGAGCGCTTCGACGCCAAACATCTGAAACCACAAACAGCTTGAGGGTCTCTCGAAATCCGTTCCCTCCCTGGGATCGATCCTGGTGGTGGTTAGCGGGTTCCTGAGACACTCGGGATCGAGGGCGAGTCTCAGCTGGTAAGTTAGGCTTGGCGTGCCTCGGGCCGCTAAGTCTCACACGCGACCCTAGTCCCCCTCGGACAACCCGAAAAAGCTATGGGCTACGAGTCCCAAATGGAACCATGGTTGGCACCTGACAACCGGGCTACTGCTTTGTTGGTCTCAGAACGAACTGGCTTCGTCGCGAAGAGGCGATGAAAACCGCTGGGAGAGAAACCCAAAAGCGCTACAGGAATCTTGTAGCATCCCGAGCTCACGGAACGGAAGGCGAGAACCATCCTGCTCCATGGGAGGGGCTGGACGGCAAGAAAAACTCCGGCCAGAGGGGAAGTGTTTTTTCCTTGACTCCTTTTATGGAACTTGCCAGGACTTTCCGAGAAAGGTTCTGCTGGAGTCTGCCAGCGTTGATTAGGAGCCGCAAAAAGAAAGCAAGCCCAGGAGTATGAAGAGCGCGGCCCACACACGCACAAACCACAGCCAGTTCCTAAACCGCTCGGGCGACCAGGGCGGCAAAGCGGTCGGAACTTTCCACTGGGGCCATAGTCGTCCCGCAACGATCGAAATGCTATTCATTGCATTCGCGACCGTTCGATCAAAGATCAAAGCAAGAAATCCGGTGGCGATAAGAAGTACCGCTGAAACTCGATCCATTGGTCTCCGATGCTACTCTCGTCACACCATGTCCTTACTCGGTCTCGCGTTCCGACTGCCAACTGCGACCGACAACAACTGACTAACGGTGACGAAGCCACAAGAAGAATCCGAAGATTCCGCCCAGAACGAGCGCACCCGCGAAAAAACAACGCGCCTCCGGTAATCCGGCCAACCCCATGAGGAGCAAACCAAACACCACGACCAGTCCGACCGGGTGCGCCGTTAGAAGCCCCGCACCGTAGCGTCCGAATGGGACAACCTCATTTGGATCAATGTCGGAAGTACGCTGGGCAACTTTACGAGAGCGGCTGTCCGTGGGCATATGCATTTAAGTATCGTACTCCGCACAATAACCCCATGGAGCGATACTTTGCGTCCGGTTATCTCACTATAACGCCTGGTAAACGAGGCTACGAGAGCGCTGAGGCATTGCTTCAAACGGGAGGTAACGCTGCTAACCGCGCACTATCAGAAGGGAACACCATTCTCCAAACACTTGTGGACGGACCCGCTCTCATCATATTTCACGATATCGGATTGGTCAGAGCAATATGCTGGCATACCGTTGAGCAACGGCCGCGCCGTCAGTTGGTACTTGACATTCGAGCTCGTGCCTTTTGCAACCTGACACCCACCGATTTGAAAGGCATACCCATTCCAAGTGCCGTTCCTCAACTGTTCGACGATTTTGAATTCATCGCTCGGCAACGCAGACATTGAGCACGTATAACCGACCTCAGGATGAGCTTCAGCGAATTTCTTTTCGGCGGCGAGCAAAGTTCGGATTGCACCAATTGCAGAATCGGTGTAGCCAAGCCGCATCGCACGGCTGAAGAAAATCCAGCACCCGATAATCAGTGCCAACGAGCCAAGCGCAATCGCCGTTTTTAGGTACATGAATTTCTTTTCCACTCGGGCATTCGCCCCGCAGCAAGAAACCGGGATGTCTTGTTTAGACGACGCCAATCACGCAGAGCAGATTGGACGGCTGGATTTGCACCGGCATTGTCCCGGCACGCGCCAGTCTACAACGAAAGTACTTGCCCGTCGGTGCCTCACGAACTTCTGATTGACGCGTTAGCGGAAATTCACCCACCGCCTTCGTTGACTTAGCTCTTGCCCCCGCCTAACATGTGCGCGCATGGCAGACACCCCGTCTCCAATCGGCCAAACCGTCTCGCACTACCGCATCATCGAAAAACTCGGCGGCGGCGGCATGGGTGTCGTTTACAAAGCCGAAGACGCGCGCCTCAAGCGTTTCGTCGCGCTGAAATTTCTTCCCCAAGACGTCGCCGGCGACCCGCAAGCCCTCGCCCGCTTCCAACGCGAAGCCCAAGCCGCCTCCGCGCTGAATCATCCCGACATCTGCACCATCTACGACATCGGCGAGCAGGACGGCCAGGCCTTCATCGCCATGGAATTTCTCGATGGCCAGACGCTCAAGCACCGCATCAACGGCCGGCCCGTGGATATCGAGGATCTGCTCTCTCTCGCCATCGAAATCGCCGACGCGCTCGACGCCGCGCACGCCGAACACATCGTTCACCGCGACATCAAACCGGCCAATATTTTCGTCACCAAGCGCGGCCACGCCAAAATTCTCGACTTCGGCCTCGCCAAAGTCACCTTCACCGCCGCCGGCTCTTCCGCCTCCAAAATCCCCGTGGACTCCACCGAAGGCGCCACCCTCGGCGCCTCCGCCGAACATCTCACCAGCCCCGGCAGCACCATGGGCACCGTCGCTTACATGTCGCCCGAGCAAGTCCGCGGCAGGGAACTCGACGGCCGCTCCGATCTTTTCTCTTTCGGCGCCGTGCTTTACGAAATGACCACCGGCGCGCTTCCTTTCCGCGGCGAAACTTCCGGCGTGATTTTCAAAGCCATCCTCGACGGCGCCGTCGCCGCTCCCGTTCGTCTCAATCCCGAAACTCCCGCGGAGCTTGAGCGCATCATCAACAAAGCCCTCGAGAAGGACCGCAATCTGCGCTACCAGTCCGCCGCTGACATGCGCGCCGACCTCGCGCGCCTCAAGCGCGAACAGGACTCCGGCCGCTCGGCGCGCGTCAGCGACGTCTCCGAAGGCAGCTCGGGCAGCGTCTCCGCAGCCAACAGTGGCGCGAGCCATGCCAGCGGCAGCGCCGCGAGCGGCGCGTCGTCAGCGCAATCTTTCTCCGGCTCAGCCAGCGTTCCCGCCGCCGCGCCTGCCAGCGCAACGCGAAAATTCTGGATCGGCGGCGCCGTAGCCGCGGCACTCGCGCTCGCCATCGGCGCCTATTTCTTCCTGCATGGCCGCGCCGCGTCGCAAAAAATCACTTCCATCGCCGTGCTCCCGTTCGTCAACGCCACCTCCGACCAAAACAACGAATATCTCGCCGACGGTCTCACCGAAAGCCTCATCGGTACGCTCTCGCAGCTTCCAGACGTGAAGGTCATGGCCCGCAGCACCGTCTTCCGCTTCAAAAATAGCGCCGACGATCCGCAAACAATCGGCAAGGATCTCAACGTTGGCTCCGTCCTGATGGGCCGCGTCACCCAGCATGGCGACACCGTCGCCGTCCAGGCCGACCTCGTCAACACCTCGGACGGCTCGGAAATGTGGGGCAAGCACTACGAACGCAAGATGGCTGACGTGACGCAGGTGCAGGGCGACATCACGCGCGACGTCGCCAAAAAATTGCAAGTAAACACCACCGCGAACGCCCAGGCCGAAATGGGCAACGCCGGCACCACCAATCCCGACGCCTACCGCCTCTATCTCGAAGCGCAACAGCAGCTCTATGGCCGCACCAAGCCGGGAATCCTCAAGAGCGTGGATCTGTTCCGCCAGGCGGTGGCCGCCGATCCGAATTACGCGCTCGCGTGGGCGGGACTTGCCAATAGCTATGTCGTCGCTGCGGGTTACGGGCGCTTGATTCCGCCGGACCAATCTTTGCCACTGGCAGATCAGGCCTCCCAAAAAGCTGTCGAGTTGGACGACGCCAACTCCGAAGCGCACGTGGCCCGCGGCAACGCCCTGGCCACTGCGTGGAAATGGAGCGCCGCGGAGCCGGAGTTTCGCCGCGCGATCGAGCTGAATCCCAACAACGCCAACGCCCACTATTTTTACGCCTTCAATTATCTGATGCCGACGAATCACCTGGAACAAGCGCTCGACCAGTTCCGCCTCGCGCTCGCTCTCGATCCGCTCGCGGGGATCGTGCAGACCAACTACGCCCTCACCCTGATGGACGCGCACAAATATCCCGAAGCCCGCGAGCAGTTCGATCAGGTACTCGCGCGCGATCCGAGTTTCGGTCCGGGACTCTTTTATCTATCGCAAATGCAGGCTACCCAGGGCCAGTGGGCCGACGCCGTCAGCACCTTGAGGAAAGGGGGGCCGGCGGGCGACGCCTTGTCTGCGCGCGCATGGAGCCCGAACGCGCAAGGCTACGCCGAATTTATGGATGCCGTCAGCAACGGCAGCGTGCCTGCGGACGCAGCCGTCGCCTACTCGCTCGCCGGTAATCGCGACAAAGCCTTTGAAAATCTCGAAAAAGCCTTCAACGATCGCGACGACGAAATCACCGCCGTAATCCGCTTCCCAGCCTTCGACTCCCTGAAGTCCGACCCACGCTGGCCCGCGCTACTCCACAAACTCAACCTCCCGCAGTAGCGCGGCATCTCCGCGCTCTCTTAACTTCGTCATCCCCAGCGCAGCGAGGCCCGCCTGCCGTTAGCAGGCCTGCATGCCGCAGGCGGGGCTCCCGCTTCGGTTTCGGTGGCACAGGCTTCACGCTGTGCTCTTCGCAGTTCGTAGCGCCGGCGTCTCGCCGGCTTTGTTGCCTTGGACTTTGTAGCGGCGCACTTCAGTGCGCCAGCCGTTGCACTAGATTTTGCGAATCGCTTCGCCGCACACAAACGCCTCCGCCATTTCGACTCACATAAAGGTCCGTAGGGGCGCTGCTTGTGAATCGCGCCACAGCGCGATTCATCCTGAGAACCGGCAGTGCCGCTTCGAAGGGCTGCGCCCGCTGTTGACGTTGCCTCGGAATTTGTTTCTGTGAATCGCTACACAAAGCGATTCAGCCTGACGTTCGGCGGGAAGGGAAGCGGCGCTACGCAGGGCGCCAGCTGTTGCGGTGGATGCCGTGAATCGCGCGTCGCTGCGTGTCAGCTGCAGAACCGCTCTGAGCCGACCCACAGTTCTGCCAGATTTCTGAGGTTGTGTTTGTATGTGCGCGTCACCAGGTATTCCTTCCCACCTTTTACACGCAGCTTGTACTCGCCCGTCGCTAGCGGTTGGATCTCCTCCACCGCCGAAATATTCACAACCACCGAGCGGTGGATGCGAATAAATCCGTAGGGCTCCAGCTTCTCCGCGATAGACGAGAGGGATTCGTGCACCAAATAAGAATTAGCTCGGTGTTGCAACGAAACGTAATTACTTTCGGCTTGCACCGCCAGGATGTCGGCTAAATCCAAAAGTATAATGCTGCCCTTGGCCTTGAACGCGATCCGCGGCGCTTGTCGTTTTGCCGTAACCTCCAACTGCCGCAAAACTCGCATAAGGTTCGCAGCGGCAACTTGGATTGCCGGAAGCAGTGCTGGATCCGCAGCTGCGCGGAGCTCCTCGGCCGTCGCTTCAAGAGCGTAATCCCGTCTACTTTCGCTGGGGTAAATCGCAGTTCCGCGCAACGGGCTGGCCGCAACGTCCGCGCTAACGTGAGCGGCTTGTTGCACAAAAATCTCACGTGCCACGGCCTTCTGATTCTGAATTTCGCTGGCGCTCATGATGGAACCTCTGGCTCTGTACGTTACTTCTGCCCAGTGCTCACTGCTGACGGGAAGCTGGATTGCGCTCCGAAATAACACTCGATGGATTGCAACTTTCCGTCCTTGATTCGCAGATACTCCACGTTCCGGAGCGATTTACCGTTCGTGGTGTAGCAAAGATATTTCACAAAAGCATCGTCGGGGCCCGCGGCGACTCGCTCCAAATCAAAATGCCCGATGAAATTGATCTGTGTTTCCCAACATTGCTTTTTGAAAGCGCTTTTGCTGATGTGGTCGTCGCCGGCCGCGCTGGAAAAGGTGAAGTCATCGGCGAGCAGGCTATCCAGTGGGCCCCAGTCTTTCTGCCCCCAGCCTGCATACCACTTCCGCACGACCTCCTCAGTCGTTAAGTTCTGAGCCCCCGATGCGCTGGCGCTTACCGGTCCCGGCAAGCTCACGGCGCCAACCAGCGCGCAGGCTCCCGTTGCGAGCAGGTTCCTGCGCGACACTGCGATCCTTGTCATTGTTCGGTCTCCTTTTACCTACATAGCCGGAGCAGCGGATCCGTCTGACCACGTGCCCACGGGAAGCAAAAACACGTCAATTGGTTCCGGAGCGCCACGGAACTGTGGGCTCAGGATCACGGGGGACTTGGGCACATCCGCACCCCAGACCGCGCCGTCCATCAGCGGCGTGTAAAACATCAGGTGAGCCATCCAGTTGTGTTGGCCCTCATCGGAAAGGTACTGGTCTTTCGACATCATGTAGCTCATGGCTCCAGGCTCTACGGGCGGCAGTTCTCTTTTCTCGTATGCGGTTTTGAGAGCTTCAATGATCTCCGCTTTCGATTTCCCGGCCAGAATCATCTCCGTCCTCTTGTAAGTAATAGGCAGGATGGATCGCACTGCCGGAGGATTCAAGCAGAGCGGACCTCGGAGTTTGGGATTCCAAAAATTCGGGGCATTGAATGGCGACATCCACCCGCGCTCCACGGCGCACACCCAACCGTTTTTGCCTTCAACCGCCGTCTCGTAGCCATGCCGTCCGAGCACCAGAATCGTTGCGTCGCGGGATATGGCCTCCGGCGCCGCGCTTCGCGCCAAGGCAATCTCAGCATTGCGATCCGTAATAAGGTACTGCTCGATCGGCGCCATACTCGGGTACGAAGTTTGACGATCCTGAGCCCGCGCCTGCCGGTGCGTCCCGACCATAAGGATAAGAATCAGTGCGAAGCCTAGAGAGGCAATCGCCTGGAATCTCTTTCGATTCATTACCTCCTCCTGTGTTGCCGGAATTTCACCGCAGTTGTTATGCCCCGGGGACAGATCCGATCGTCCTTCCCGTTTCATAAGTCCCTCGTCCGCCTCGGGCTGCCTGCAAGTTTCGAATGTGCGAATTCGTGGAGCCTACGAACCGGTTGGTATCTACGAGTACCACACTGCGCCTTGAGACATCGATGCGCTCAGCCTCGCTTGCCGTTGCCCGGCTGCCGCAGCGACTTCAACCACCCCACGATATTCTTGATTCCGGACTTTATTACTTTCGGATCCTGAGCATTTTTGGCCAGCGACCCGTACCCTTCGACCATCGCAATCAGCAAGCCGGCCGCATCCGCGGGTTCCACGTTGCGGCGAACGCTTCCGGCGCGCTGGCCCTCTCGCAAAACCTTGGCCGTGGCCTCGCGCCAGGCATCGAAGATGGTCTCCAGCCGCTTGCGGAATCCCGCGTCCAGAGGTGACATTTCCTGCGCCAGATTGTTCAGCTGACACCCGCCGCACACAACCTCAGGCTGCACGGATAGATCTTGCACGATGCTGATCAAAGCGCCGATCGGATCCTTCACGCTCTGCAAAGGCAGCACCCATGTGCCGCGCACGTCCGGCGAGATGATCTCTTCGACCACCGCGTATCCCAAGGCTTCCTTGTTCTTGAAGTGGTAGTACAGCGCACCTTTGGTGACGCGCGCAGAGGCCAAAATTCTATCCAGGCTGGCACTCTGGAATCCCGAGCGGTAGATCTCGCGAGCTGCCGCTTGCAGCAAGCGCTCCCGCGTGCGCTCCGCATCACGCAGCCTGCCCGCTCCACCTCTTGGTTTTTGTCGTGTTGCTAACATACCAACCAGCATGTCTCGTAACCATCAGAGCGTCAAGAGAGATCTAACGCGCGCTCAACAACACGAAAGTCCATCCTGCGCTCCCTCGCGCCGATTGAATTGCGTCGCCAGGCACGGTCGACCATCCCTCGCATTGTCGTCCCGCCCGATTATTCAATTGCCTCTTCCCGTTACTCCCCAACGTACCTACCGGTATGTATGTTCATCGCCTAAAAGTCAATCACAATTGAGAAGCCCGGCTTTCGGCTACGGACCTTCTCGATTTCCATAGTCACGAGGCCATATGTATGGAAAGTTGGAGAAACACTCGCTCCAGCGGTTTTCCTATCGTCCCACGATTTTGTTACTCCGCGACTCGTTGTCGAACTCTGAACGATTCGCTGTGTCGTGTCACGGAATCGCCTTGAACGTGGCACACCGCCTGCCTCCTAATTCTCGGTCACCAGGAATTCGTAAAGTTGTGGATCAATTTTTCTCGCAGCTGCCCACGAATTGCCAGCGCGCCGAGCCGCACCTCGCCAGTCATCTCGGCGCGAAGACTTTGCCCGGCCCAAAAGGAGAACTTATGAGCGTACTGAGGTTGTTGCGGATTTTTTCGATATGGGTAGTTGCGATGATCCTTCTGGCTTGCTGCAGCGATGTAGTCGCCCAAACGGCCTACAAAATCACCGATTTGGGTATTAACAACAGCAAAGACAACTTCAGCATGGCCATGGGCCTCAATAACCAGGGCTGGATGGAGAACATGGATGGGACCGTGAACCCTCCCGAGAGTAGTTTGTTTACGACCGTTGCCAGGGGCCGCGCGGTGATCAGCATCTACGGATTCAACATTGACCTGGGCACGCTTGGAAAACCCGGCGCCAACAGTTGGATTAACTGGGGCGGGATTAACGACCTCGGCGAAGCCGTTGGCCAGTCCGAAACAGCGGATCCAGATCCGAACGGCGAAGACATTTGCGGCTTCGGCACACACCTTACGTGCGTTCCGTTTCTTTGGCGCGCCGGCCACATGAGCGCTCTTCCCACGCTCGGCGGAAATAATGGGCAGGCCAGCGCTATCAATAACCGCGGAGAAGCCGTCGGGTATGCTGAAGACGGTCCCGTGGACCCCACCTGCCCGGTCGGCACCACCAACAATCGGATTACGTTGCCGGCGTTGTGGGCAAGAGGCAGCGCCGAAGCTCTTCCTCTGGTGGGTACCGATCCAGACGGCGTCGCATTCGGAATTAACGATCGAGGCCAAGCCGTAGGCTACTCGGGAAGCTGCACCACAGCGATACACGCCGTAATGTGGAAAGACAACTCTGCCTTCATGCTTCAGGATCTCGGCGGTACAGGTTCCAATTTCGGCTACGTCATTAACAACCGCGGCCAAATCGCCGGGCAAGTCGGCACTGCTGACGGCACCACCTTCTATGCCGCGGCCTGGCTAAGCGGCGCGGACGGCGCAGTCACCAGCCTCGGCGTTCTACCGGGAGATTTTGCCGCCTTTGCCACCGGCATCAACAACCGCGGCCAAGTGGTCGGCAACAACTTTGACTCCAATTTCAACTGGTCCCACGGCTTCATCTGGCAGGATGGCGTGATGACCGACCTGAACACGCTGATTCCCGCGGATTCCAACCTCTACATAATCTCGGCCAGCAATATCAATGACCGCGGACAAATCTCGGGTATGGGAACGGTGCTAACCGGGCCCCATGCGGGCGACATTCACGCCTATCTTTTGACCCCCACAGACGGACGCATAGGCGCCTCGATGGCAGATTTCGCGCGCACACACCCGCATTCGGTTTTGCCCGCGAATGCTTGCAATCACTCGTTGCAGAGATTCGGAGTCGGCCGATTGCAGCGTTAACGGGCATTTTCAGATCTTCCGCCCCATGCATTCCACCCGCATGCTGCGCGAAGGTGCCACCCCCAGGGCCGCCCCGGACATTCTGGGTCACGCGAATCTCCACGTGACCCAGAATGTTTTTGTTAAGATTCTGCGGGAAGCGTGAATCGAGGGAAACGAGCCGATGCTGCGTCTGCTGATGTCCGCTGTTGTCTTTGCGTGTGTGATTTTGCCCGCAGCCTCCGCGCAAACAACGGACGCTGGCTATCCCGATGAGTTGTCGCCCTCTCTCGCGGCCGGTGTCAACGCGATGCACGCCGCCATTCGCCGCAATCTATCCGAGGCCGCAGAGAACATGCCCGCGAATGAATACGGTTTTCGGCCGACGCCGCAGGTCCGCACCTTCGGCCAGATCGTCGGTCACCTGATCAACGCGAACTTCTTCTTCTGCGCGGAAATCGCCGGCGAAAAGTCGCCAGCCACAACTGACTACCAGCAAATCACCGACAAAGCCGCGCTCGTCAAAGCCCTGAACGACTCTCTAGCCTACTGCGACCGCGTATACGCAGCGACAACCGACGCCAACTTCCTGCAGCCAATGCAAATCCCGAATGTAGATGGCCGAGGCTCAACCAATACCGTCCGCGGCGCCCTGCTGATCTACAACATCGCCCACAACAACGAGCACTACGGCAACCTAGTAGTCTACATGCGCCTAAAGAACCACGTCCCGCCCTCAGCAGCCAGGGCCCAGCAACAAAAGAATCACTAACGCCCAACACCGCACGCAAATGTCTCCGCCACCTCAACGCCCGCGAGGGTCCGTAGGGGCGCTGCTTGCTGCGCCCGCAGTTGACGTTGCCTTTGCGTTAGATCTGTGACTTTGTACGCCTCCGGCCGGCTCCGTCGCCTCGGACTCTGTAGCGGCGCACTTCAGTGCGCCAGCCGTTGCCGCTGTTTCGCAGTTGCCGTCGTTTCGCAGTTTCTCACTAGGACCCCGAGTACAGCGTTCATTTCTCAAACACCGCCTTCTTAGCATCCGCAACCGTAACCATAAGAGTCATCGGATCCACCGGCGACACGATGAATCCATACCTCTCGTAAAACCGCTTGGCGCCCTCGGAAATCGCATGAACTAGAATCGCTCGGATCCCGCCGATCTCAGCGGCCTGTATCGTCCGCAAAATTGCATCTCGCAGCAGGCTCCTGCCGATCGTGCGGCCCTGCCATCCAAGCTGTACCGCCAAACGCCCCACGATCATCACCGGCAATGGGTCCGGCATATTCCGGCGAACGCGGCCCGGTGCCCTTGCCAGCGCCACACTTCCGCTAGCCAGCGCGTAGTACCCCACAACTTTGCCCGCCGAACACACGACATAGGTCCGGGACGCGCCCGGCTCTTCATTCGCCAAAGCTCTCTTTTTGAGCCAATCGTTTAGAGCGGGAACGCCACAGTCGAAGGACGATAGATCGTGCGCGGAAGTTAAGTGTTCTGGCGCACTTATTTCTTTCACGCTATCGCTCACTCCCAGGGGGCCTTAGACATCAGCAAGCGCTTCAGGCGCTTGTTCTCTGTTGGCGGCGCGTCGAGGGCCTCGGTGAAACGCTTGTACGCTTTTTCATCGAGCATGAACAACCTTTGATCCAGTAGCACTTCGGTCGCTTCGCGGCACGCCGCTTCCAACATAAATTCAGAGCGGTTCTTTCCCACTCTCTCTGCAGCTCGATCAATCAAAGCGCGCTTCATGTGATCTGCGCGAAGGTTAATCGTGACCCCGCGCGTGCCACGGTCACTTCGATCAGCGGTCCGCATGGTTTCCTCCTGTCCTCACACTGACTCTACACCACTGTATACACAATGTCTACACACAGTTCGCTCCCATAACCCTTTGCGCACTCCGCAAAGCGTGCGCGGCACAACGTTAATCGCGCGTGGCGCGCGAGCCCTCCGATTTACTAAACTAGTCACTTCCATGTAGAATACCGCCGCGCCTAACGCTCGATTCGAAAGGACCGCAGCCCGTGCGTCGCCTCCTGCCCATCTGCCTCTGCTTCCTAAGCGCGGTTGCGGTAGCCATCACCACGCCCGCGCAGTCCGGCCGCACGATTCCACTCAGCGATGCCGTCAACCACGCACTCGGCAAATCCCAGCTCACTCTTCCCGGCAGCGCGCCTTTCCACATCAAAATTTCCATTAGCGAAACTACTAACCCGCGATCCGAACGTCACGCCGGAGTCGAAGAATACTGGCTCTCGCCCGAAAAATATCGGCGCACCATTCAATCGCCGGCCTTTTCGCAGACGCTTATCGTAAACGGCAGCGCCGTCTCCGAAACCGACACGGGAGATTACTATCCGTACTGGCTCTACCAACTCGTCACGGCCGTCTTCGATCCCATCCCTTTCGCGGCGCAGCTCCAGGACCCCGACCGGCAAATCGCGGAGCCATCCGGCAACGAAAAGGACCAAGTGTGCAGCGACATTCACATGACCGTAGACCGGATCGTCATTTGCTTTTCCGGGAACCGCCTGCTCGAATCGGTATTCACCAAGGGCTACTTTGCAGAGTTCCGGGACTACCAGAAATTCAGCGCCAAGCAAGTTCCGCGGCGCATCGTCAGCGAACCGGAATACAAAAGCGAAATCGTAGCCTCCATCACGGCGCTCGATCCTTTGCCGCAGCCCGACGAGTCTATGTTCGAAGTGAAGTCGCCCACGCCTCCCGCCGGGCGCATCCAAATCGTGCGCATCGACGAGAACGTCATGCGCAACCTCGTCATCGGCGGCGCGGAAATTGCCTGGCCCGCCGTCGTCAGCGGCAAGGAATCAGGCGGATGCGGCGCGTTCATCTCGGCGGACCGCAACGGCAACGTGCGCGAGGAATTTCCGGAGGGCTGCGACAATACCGCCCTCGAAGAGCCGCTCCATGAAGCCCTGCTAAAGTGGAAATTGAAGCAAGCGGTTGTGAAGGGCGTGCCGGTCCAAGTCACCGCTCTGATGGGCTTCCCTTTCAAGGTGCAAGTCGGTTCCGCGCCGCCGTCAGTTTCCACCGCCAACTCCGCGCCGCCGGCAGCTCCCGCCGATAACTCCTCGCCGCCTCCGGGCCTTCCGATACAGCTGCCGAAACCGCCCGTCCCGAACGCGACGCCCACCAGGATTCGAGTCGGAGGCAACGTCGCCGCCGCGAAACTCGTTCATCAAGCAATACCCATCTACCCGCAGGACGCCAAAAGCCAGGGCATTTCCGGCACGGTCCTCCTTCATTGCGTCATCGCCAAAGATGGAACGATGCTGCAGATTGACTACGTTTCCGGCCCGCCGCTATTGATGCAATCCGCCATCGACGCCGTCCGCCAGTGGAGGTATCAGCCCACCCTGCTCAACCATGTACCTGTCGAAGTAGACACCACCATCTCCGTCATCTACACGCTCGACCGCATGCCCTAGCGTTGAGGCGGCAGGTGGCGCACCCTCGTAGCGCAGGCAAGCGACCGCCTTTAGGTTTTGGGGGTGCCGCATCCCTTTGCGCAGTTCGCAAAGGGTGCGTGGCCGATTGCGCCAGTCGACGGCGTTCAACGCGGCTTCTACTTAGCATCTACGACAATCACTGCCACTTCGTTGCTCTTGCCAAGCTCATCGGAAACGTAAACTAGATAACTGCCTGGATGCAGCGATGCTGGAACAATGAAACGCTGAGCGAATTGCGGATAACGAGTGTCGCCCTCAGCCGGGACGCTAGTCTCGCCGATATGAACAATCGTGTTGGATGTGAAGCCGATGCCGACCACGCGCCCGCTTTCGCCAGGAACAAGAGGTAGGTCTCGGCTGACACCTCGATCGCTAGTGGCAAAGTTAATGCGCGGTTGGCTCCTCACAACGTTTACCATCACTTCATTGCTCCTGCCTCGCGCATCCTCAAGATAGAGCGGGGCCCTTCCTCCTGCGATCGAAATAGGTACCGTAAACTCCAAGCTTCGCGTATCGCTGCTGCTTGCAGTAATACTCGTCGAGCCGATCCACACGGTCTCTTGCGGATATAGAGCTGCGCCGAACAAGCCAGATTTGATGCCTGAATACACGGACGCGGCGTAGTCTCTTCCTGCAATTACCCCGTTAATTGTTCGAACAAGAGCGAGCGAGGGGAGTGAAATCTTCACCGTCTGGGATACGGGCTCTCTTCCCAATACCAGCAATCGGATTTCAGGAGACAACACAAATCCCGTATGGTTTTCGATCTTGAGATCGAGTGATCCGTGTAACTCCGTTACCGTCTCCAATTCACCGCACCTGAATGCCTTCCCGCCATTACCAACATTGGTCACTTCCATCAGGCTCAAATCGACGAAGCAGTTCAAATCAAGCGTTGTATCGGCGACGCTCGCGCCAGTAATTTGCCATTTGACCCGGTAGATGTTTGTCGACTGTGGCGCCATCTCTGCCGTGAAAGAACGAATTTCTGGCGCGTTGCTCGCTGCGGCAGCCGGATGTATTTTCACGCTGTGAACCAGTTCGTCTATGCGCCGCTCTAAATCTTCTTCATCCACATGCGTTGCGCCCTCGGGAGGCCCGGATCTCATGGTCGCAATCACCGTTTCCAGTTCGTAGCACACACCGCTAGAAAATCCGGCGTACTCGCGATAGCCCGCTGCCATGGGTGCATCTCCGCCCTCGCTCCAGTGGAACAACACCCCATCTATCGTAGCCGTGTGCAACGGCAAACCGTTGTCGGGTGCGACTGTCGTCCAGCACTCCTCTTTGGTCAAATGTCGATTGGCGCTCAGTCCAAACACTGCCGAAGTCAGGTCCGTTCCCGGAAAAAGCGCTGTTGGAATCAAAACCGTAGCTATCAGCACTTGTCCCGGGTGCTTGTCAATGACACGCCCAAACTGCCACCCACCGTTGCGCTCCGCAGGCGTGTTCCACTCCTTGAAAGCGTAGTTGGGCGGGTATTGGAACGCCACTCCCCATTCCTTGCTTTCGTATTGGGATGGCTTCACAGGCCTCGCCTGCGTGACGCTCTGGTTGGTGTTCGGACTGCGCACTGCGGCGCGTCTCGGCCCAGCATATGCCGAGGTAACAACGCTCAGGAGCGTCACCGCGATCACTGCAACTGACTCCGCTCGATCCCACGTCACGGAAAGGTTACGCCTCATCCTAAGAGGTGGTCTGTTTTCCGTCTGTCTTGTGATGACCACTGACTCTTGACCGCACCAAATCATTCGTGTCGCCTCCTCGCCAGTGCTTCGGTGGCACGCCAGCGTCCATCCTGAAGTGAACGGATTATATGGATCTTAACTCCAAGTTGGACCGCTTAGATCGTGGTAGGAAACGCACATACTGTGGGAAAGAGGATGGGTGGCGCACTCCGCTAGTGCGGCGAGCGACCGCATTTTGGCTTTCCGGATACCGCATGCGTTTGCGCAGTTCGCAAAAGGTGCGTGGCAAAACGTTAATCGCTATCCGTCGGGCTGCAGATTGGGCGGACTCAAAGTCCAACGCACACGCCAAATCCCGGCACCCGAGCAGCGCCGGAGGCGCGGCACAAATTAGCCCGGCGCGGAAGCGCCGGGAAAAGACGGCGCGCAGCGCCATTCCTTTCGCGGGGCCTTTACCGCGAAGTTTTCGAGTTTTCGTGCCGCACCACGGCGTGAACCGTGTGCGACGGTCGCTCTCCGGCACCCGCCCGCACGCTCCAGCGTCCGAAAATGTAGATCCCGTCCGCGCCCCACGCGCGCAGGCCTTTGACTTTGCCGCGCCCACGCCACACCCCTCAGCATTTCCATGGTAGCGTAAATTTTTGTGTGTAGATTTGGCTTGGAAGCAAAAAAGAAGGGTGTACATCTTCTTGGAGCGCCAACTCACAAGGAGGAGGTACACCCGATGCGAGAACTGGAAGTTCTCAGCAATGGCCATCTTAAGCTGGACTTTGCGGAGTGGAAAGAGTTCTTTGACCAGGAACTGGGGGAATGGGTGCGCAGCCAGGTGAAGCGCATGATCGAGCAGGCCCTGGAAGCCGAACGCGATTATCACTTGCAGCTGGGCTATTACGAACACAGCCCAGAATTTCGCATGGATTACCGCAACGGCTATCGGCTGCGGGATTTAGCCACGCAGTTGGGTTTGTTGCGGCGTTTGCGAGTTCCGCGCACGCGGCGCCGCTACCGCAGCCAGTTTTTGCCGCGTTATAAGCGGGCGCAACCGGCGGTGCACGAACTGGTGCGACAGGCTTTTCTGCGGGGGATTTCCACTCGCCAGGTGGGCGCGGTGCTGGAGCCGGTGTTGGGCGAAGCGTATTCGGCGCAGACGGTTTCCAACCTGACGCGCGAACTGAGCCGAGCGGCCGAGCAGTTTCACCGGCGCCCGCTGCGCGCCGATTATCTGTATTTGTTTCTGGACGGCGTGGTTTTGAAAGTGCGCGACGCGGGCCGTAAAGTGCGCCGCCGGGTGGTGTTGGTGGCTTATGGAATCACCGCGCAAGGACGGCGCGAAGTCATCGCTTATCAGTTTGCCCACAACGGAGAGAGTGAAGCGTGCTGGACGGAATTTCTGCAGGATTTATATCAGCGCGGACTGCAAGGCCAGCACTTGCGGCTGATCGTCAGCGATGGCGGCAAGGGGCTGGCGGCCGCGCTGCCGCTGGTGTTTCCGCGCGTGGCGGTGCAGCTGTGCTGGGCGCACAAGTTGCGCAACATCGCCGACAAGGTGCGGCGCAGCGAAGGCAGTTGCGTGGCGCAAGCCGCCGGAATGTACCGGGCCCAGAATCGCGCGCAGGCGCAGCGGGCCTTCCGGCAGTGGAAACGCAACTGGGAGCAGCGCCGCCCCCAAGCCGTGGCTTGCGTGGAACGCGATCTGGAGCGCTTGCTGAGTTTTTACGATGTGCCGGAGCACCACTGGAAGAAAGTGCGCACCACCAACGTGATCGAGCGGTCTTTTCGGGAAGTACGCCGGCGCACCCGGCCGATGTCCAGCTTCGCCAATCCCGGCAGCTGCGACCGCATCGTCTTTGGCGTCATCAGTCACCTAAACCGCTCCTGGGAGAAAAAACCCTTCAAAGAATTTACACACAATCCTTGACGCTACCATTTCCATTTTAGGACTGGTAATCAGCAAGTAAATGTGATATGGTAAATGGGGGCACGTTTCCGGCCCCACTGAGGACGCGACATGCACTCCGCCACACTGGCGACGGGCAGACCAACCCAACCCCCAGGGAAAACTGCCGCCAAAACCCGCCCCGCGCCCCTCACCACTCGCCCAACGCACACTCCACGCGCACCGCACAGCCAAGAAAACCGCATGTTACATTGTTACATCGGCGTTCGGCCCCACTCGAACCTGCCTCGCCGACAGGCGGCTCACGAATCACAAGTCACGAATCGCGTCGTTTGCGTCTCGAGCACTTTCGCGGGACACGCCATTTCTAATCGACACACCGTGCGATTAGAAATCGCTATATCTCACAGAAAACAAACACTCGGCACACGCTCTAATCGACACTTTTTTACGGTTCTGGCGCGCAACTTCGCCTCCTCTCATGGCGCCCCGCGCAAGGGGCCCGCAATTTCTAATCGACAATGGCAGATATTAGAAATCAACGTAAACCACACAAAACAAACACTCGGCACACGTTCTAATCGACACTTTTTCGCAGTTATCACGCGCAGCAGCAAGACGTCAATTGAAGCGGCGTGGCACAGCCACTCTTGGCTGTGCTCTTGGGGTGATCGAAACTCCAGGCCGCGACCGAGCAACGTCGCCAGTGTGACGTTTCAGGTAAGCGGCTGGTGAGAACCGTCTAGACGAATTGAGAGTAAATAAGGATGCTGCCCGATGTGGGCACATCGCTAAGTGTCCACGAGGGATAAGTGGACACATCCGAGCAGGGCAACCTTGATGGGACACTCAAGCGAGAAGCAAGACGGCGGCGATCGATTGAAGAGAAGCGACGAATCGTCGAAGAGACGTTAGAGGCTGGCGCATCGGTAGCGCGCGTGGCGCGGCGGCACGCCGTCAACGCCAACCAAGTGTTTTACTGGCGCAAGAAGTATCGCGAAGGACGGCTGGGAAAGAGCCTGTCCAGCAAGCTCCTGCCTGTAACTTTGACAGACATCGCACGGAGTGAATCTGGGCGCAGTGGTTGCGGGTCTTCGCCGTTCGCTGTCGGGTCGATGGAGATCAAGCTCGCCCAAGGGACTCTTCGCGTAGCAGGGAACCTAGACCTGGTGGTGCTGCGTACAGTGATCGAGTGTTTGCTCGGATGATCGGGCTACCAGCGGGAACGCGCATCTGGATCGCCGCAGGGGTGACCGATCTCCGTCGTGGATTCACGGGCTTGAGTGGGATGGTGCAGACGGCACTCAAAGAGAATCCGTTTTCGGGTCACGTGTTCGTGTTTCGCGGACGGCGAGGAGACCTAATCAAGATGTTGTGGTGGGACGGCGATGGTCTTTGTCTTTTTGCAAAAAGACTGGAGCGAGGAAGATTCCTCTGGCCACAAGCGACGAGTGGAACGGTGGCACTAACGCCCGCGCAGTTATCGATGCTTCTTGAAGGAATCGACTGGAGACGTCCGATACGCAGCTACGATCCACAAATGGCGGTGTGAAAGAAAAGATTTTTGCAATTTTCTGATGCGTTTTCATCATGCTGTAAAAAAAGTGCGGTATGTTCGCGTGCAATGGATGCTACTACATTTCCTGATCTCGATCAACTCGATTTCCAAGCACTGAAGTCCCTCATCCTTTCGCAGCGCGAGCAGCTCGCTTCGCGCGACGTGGAAATCGAACACTTGAAGCTACTGATCGCGAAACTGCGTCGCCAGCAGTTCGGCCGCTCTTCGGAGAAGCGGGAATACCAGATCGAACAACTGGAACTGCAGCTGGAAGAACTGGAAGCAAGGCGAAGCAAAGAAAAAGCAGCGGTAAAAGTATCAGCTCCGGTGAGCGCCGCGGCAGCACGACCTGTACGGCGACCGTTACCCGATCACTTGCCCCGGGAAGTGCGAAAAGTTCTTCCGAAGCAAGAAGCGTGTCCGGACTGTGGCGGTAAGCTGAAACATCTTGGCGAAGATGTCTCGGAAATCCTGGAGTACGTTCCGGCCAGTCTCAAAGTCATCCAGTACGTTCGTCCCAAGCTGGCTTGCGCGTGTTGCGATCGCATCGTGCAGGCCGAAGCGCCGAGCCGACCGATCGAGCGAAGCATTGCTGGCCCTGGGCTTCTAGCGCACGTGCTGGTATCGAAATACTGTGACCACTTACCTCTCTATCGTCAGTCGCAGATCTATGCTCGCGCAGGCGTGGAGTTGGATCGCTCCACGCTGGCGGAGTGGGTTGGCGGATCCAGCCGAATGCTCGCGCCACTGGTCGAAGCGTTGCGACGTCACGTGATGGCTGCGGGGAAACTCCACGCGGATGACACGCCAGTTCCGGTGTTGGCCCCAGGGTTGGGCAAAACTAAAACGGGGCGGCTGTGGACGTACGTGCGCGACGATCGTCCCGCAGGAGACAGCACACCAGCTGCGGTGTGGTTCGCGTATTCACCGGATCGCAAGGGCGAACATCCGCGAGCTCACCTGAGCAACTTTTCCGGCACACTGCAAGCAGATGGTTACGCGGGCTTTGATCAGATCTATGAAGCAGGCCGCATTCAGGAAGCGGCGTGCTGGGCGCACGTACGGAGAAAGTTTTACGATCTCGAGGTTGCGCATAAATCCCCCGTTGCAGCTGAGGCTTTGCAACGCATCGCGGCGTTGTATGCCATCGAGAAAGAAATCCGAGGACGTCCGCCCGACGAGCGGCGTGAGGTGCGCAACACGCGCAGCAGACCGTTGCTGGAATCGCTGAAACAATGGTTCGAGGAAACCTTAGGGAAACTCTCGCGAAAATCCGATACGGCCCTGGCCGTTCGCTACGCACTCGGACGGTGGGCAGCGCTGCTGCGCTTCTGTGATGACGGCGGCATCGAAATCGACAATAATGCTGCAGAGCGAGCGTTGCGGGTCGTGGCTCTGGGCAGAAAGAACTTTCTTTTTGCGGGCTCCGATGGCGGTGGAGAAAGTGCCGCGGCGATCTACAGCCTGGTCGGCAGTGCCAAGCTAAACGGAATCGATCCCGAAAGTTATCTACGGAACGTGTTGTCCCGTATTGCGGATCATCCGATCAAGTGCATCGAGGAGTTGCTCCCGTGGAACGTCGCCGCAAGTCTACAGCTTCCCAAACAAGAGGCGGCCTAAACGAAGACGCCGCCACGAACGTTCCCACCAACAGTCCCAGAGCTGCCCTACATCGAAGAGACCCTCGAAAACGGCGGAATCACTATCGGAATCATTCCTCCGTTGAGCGAATGTGTCGCTGTGGCTCACGAGGGGCGCCACACCCTAGCCATGCTGAAACGCCAGAAAGGTGAGTCCCTGGCACAGTTGCTGTTCCGTCTGGATCACGCCATCGCCAGGGCTCACACCGACGACATTTTCACAGACGAGATAAACCCGCAGTCAAAATAGCAGCCCCCCTAGCAGTTGCATCCCTTCGGCACAAGACGGCCTGAAGCGAACGCTTACCGTTTCAGCAGGGAAATGCGCTCAGTAAAAAAGGCCAACCGGGGAACGATCAAACAGGCAGGAATTACGGGTTAGCGTTCAGCGAATCACAGATGATTCCAGGAGCACAGCCAAGAGTGGCTGTGCCGCTACTCACCACTCACGACGCCTTCTCTTCCACCGATTCCAGATACTCGGAGTACGGGCCTTTGAAGTCCTCGATCTTGCCTCCGGCGAAATGCCAGATGCGCGTCGCAACCTCATCGATCACGTCGTGGTCGTGCGTCACCAGCAACACCGTGCCATCGTATTTCTGCAGCGCGATATTCAGCGCGTTGATGGACTCGAGATCCAAATGGTTCGTCGGCTCGTCCAGCACCAGCACGTTGGGCTTCTGCAGCATCAACCGGCAGAAAATCAGGCGTGCGGATTCGCCTCCGGAAAGCGCCGACGTTTGCTTCAACGCGTCTTCACCGCTGAAAAGCATTTGCCCCAGGACGCCGCGCAATTCTTCCTGCGTCGCCTGCGGCTTGAACTGGTGCAGCCACTCGATCGCGTCCATCCCATGCGTGATGGATTCGCTGTGGTCCTGCGCGAAATACCCGACCATCACGTTGTGGCCCCAGATCACCTGCCCGCCATCAACAGGGAATTGCCGGTCGGAATCGTCCACGAACCCCGTGGCGTTGCGCAGCAGCGATTTCAGCAGCGTGGTCTTGCCGGTTCCGTTGCGGCCCATCAACGCGATTTTCTCGCCGCGCGAAACGGCTCCGGAGAAGGGCGCCCACACCTTCACGCCGTCGTACGATTTCGCAATGCTCTTGATTTCGAGAGGATGCTTGCCGGAAGCCTGGTCCATATTGAAGCGAATATATGGACGAGCAATATTCGAGCGCGCCAGCTCGGTGGTTTGCAGCCGCTCGACTTCTTTCTTGCGCGACGTCGCTTGCGCCGAACGCGTGCCGGCCGAAAAACGCGCGATGAATTCATTCAATTGCGCGATTTTCTTTTCGCGCTGCGCGTTTTCGGATTCGATGCGCGAACGAATCGAAGTTTTCGCGACGACCATGTCGTCGTACCCGCCGTTGTACATGATCACCGTTTCATAATCTAGGTCCGCGGTGTGCGTGCAGACGCTATTCAAAAAATGGCGGTCGTGCGAAATCACGATCAGCACGCCTTCGTACTCGCACAAATAATCCTGCAGCCAGTGGACCGAATCGAGGTCCAGGTGGTTCGTGGGTTCGTCGAGGAGCAGCGCCGGCGGGCTGCCGAAAAGCGCTTGCGCCAGCAGCACGCGGACTTTTTGTCCGCCCTGCAGCTCGCGCATTTTGCGCTCGTGCAGCGCCTCGTCAATTCCCAAGCCATCCAGCAAAATGGCCGCGTCCGGCTCCGCCGTGTAGCCGCCTTCTTCGCCGACGATCCCTTCCAACTCGCCCAGGCGCATCCCGTCCGCGTCCGTCAATTCCTCATGAGGCTTGGCGTAGAGAATCTCGCGCTCCTGCAGCGCCTTCCACAGCGGACGATTGCCCATGATCACCGTGTCCATCACGCGCTGCTCATCAAACGCAAACTGGTCCTGGCTCAAAATGCCGAGCTTCTTGGGACGCGTGACGTCGCCTTTGGTCGGCTCAATCTCACCCGTGAGGATCTTCATCAAGGTGGATTTGCCAGCGCCATTGGGGCCCGTGATTCCATAGCGGCGCCCCGCAAAGAACGTCGTGCTGACGTCTTCGAACAAGATTCTGGCGCCGTAGCGCATCGTGATGTTGTTAACGGAGAGCAAGGAGTTTTAATTGTAGCATGGATGCACGCGAACCCGCGAATCGCGCCGGTTCGCGTCATTTCATGCAGAGTGTTTCAACACTGCTCGGCGCCGTTCCCGGGCAGGGCTGCGGGCGGCGTGAGGGGCGAGTCATCGGCCGGAGAATTCGATGGCGCGGTAGCCGACGCCTGCGGAGCAGCTTCTGTGGACAGTGCCGTCGCCGGCGTTGATGATGCGACAGGTGCAGGCGGCGGTTGGGTGATCTTGGCTCCGTCGCCGTTAATGATTGCCGTTGCCAGGTTGGCGGATTGAAAGTACGTGCCGCCTTGCAGTAGCGTCTCGACCGCCTCGATCAGCAGGTCGGCCGCGGCCTTGTTAACGTCACCGCTGAATCCCGCGGCGCGAATTATCGCGTTCATCTGGGGGTCAGCGGCATAGAGTGAAAAGAGCAGCAAAGGCAATTCCGGCGCGGTGCTACGGATCACGCGCGCCGCGTCCAGGCCAGACATCTTGGGCATGCTGAGGTCGAGAATGACGAGGTCGGGCTTCAGCGCCGCGGCCTTCTCGATGGCCTCCATTCCGTCGCAGGCTTCGCCGCAAACTTCCCAGCCCGGATGCGCTTCGAGCAGCGCGCGCGCTCCACGGCGCGCTTCGGCGTGATCATCCGCAATCAATATGCGAGCCATTAATCAGGATTTCCCCGACCGCTGCATCAGGTAATGTCGCGCATCCTACACTGGGCGATTCCGCTCGGGAATACCGTGGATGGTGTATGGACACTTTTGGAGTATGCGCTAGGCTGGAATCACGAAACGGACCTTACAGTGAAATACCTACAGACACTAGGGGAAGTGAGATGAGCCAAAAGAGCGTTTTAGAGCCGAGTTTTGGACAGCGAATCGGCCCGCAAGGTAAGGCGATAACCAATAACCTGCTGCTGTCGCTTCCTGAGCAGGAATTCGAGCAGGTGCGCGGCGCTTTGGAGTTTCTCGAGCTGCCGGACCATCTGAATCTGCATCAGCCGGGTCAGGACGTACAGTACGCATACTTCCCGAACCGCGGGATGATCTCGCTGGTGGTGGTTACTGAGGACGGCCGGACGGTGGAGGTGGGTGTGGTGGGTCGCGAAGGGTTTTCCGGAGCTGCGCTGGCGGTGGGTTTGCGCACGAGCTCGGTGCGGGAGGTCGTGCAGATCGGTGGCGACGGATTTCGCATTGGAGCTTCGGCGGTGGAGAAAGTGATGCGCAGCGCTCCTGAACTGCGGATGACGATGGGGCGTTACGCGGTGATTCTGGGAATGCAGATTTCGCAGACCGCGGCGTGCAACCGCTTGCATAGTATCGAGCAGCGGCTGGCGCGCTGGCTGCTGGTGACGCGCGATCGGGTTGATTCAGGCTTCCTGCCGATTACGCACGATTTTCTGGCGACGATGCTGGGAACGGACCGGCCGACGGTGAGCCTGGCTGCAAGTACGATGCAGAAGAAGGGCATTCTGGAGTACAAGCGCGGCGCGGTGAAGATTCTGGATCGTCCGAAACTGCAGGAATGCGCTTGCGAGTGCTATCAAGTCATCGAGCAGTTCAATCCCTTGCTGGGCCTTCCATAAATTACCTGCGAGTGTTCGGCGTCCGACAGACAGCACATTCCTCTAGCAACTAGAGTCCCGCCATGCCAAAACGAAGCAGGACTGCTAGTGCTGCAGAGTGACGCCAAGAAGACCGCGCACTTTCCCCAACGCACAAGTCCCGACGGCACGCCGGTCGCCAACAAAATACTTTCCGCCATTCCCGAGCACGAATTCTTAGCGATCGGTGCGCATCTGGAGCTGGTGGCGCTGCCGCGTCACCGGATCTTGCACGAGCCAAACGAGGAATTGAATTTCGCTTATTTCCCAAACTCCGGCCTGATTTCGCTGGTGGTGGCGATGGAGGACGGCAAAACGGTGGAGGCGGCGGTGGTGGGGAACGAAGGAGCGGCGGGAATTCCTTCGGCGGTTTGCCTGACGCGCAGCCCGTTACGAGAAGTAGTACAGATCGCGGGCGAGGGCTATCGCGTGAAGGTGAGCAGCCTGCAGAGCGTGCTGAAATACTCTGGTGAGTTTCAGATGGTGCTGAGCCGGTACGCAGTGATTCAGGGGATTCAGGTAGCGCAAACGGCGGCGTGCAACCGTTTGCACGACGTGGAGCAGCGACTGGCGCGCTGGCTATTGATGGCACAGGACCGCGTGGACAGCGGATCTATTTTGATCACGCACGATTTTCTGGCAACGATGCTGGGGACGGACCGGCCAAGCGTAAGCCTGGCGGCGGGAATATTGCAGCGAAAGAAAAACATCGAGTATTCACGCGGGGCGGTAAAGATTTTGAGCCGGAAGAAACTGGAGAGTTCGGCATGCGAGTGCTACGGAGTGATCCAACAATTCAATGCGGAAATCGGATTATTGAAGGAGGCGGACGGAGCAGCAGATTGAAGGGTTCAGACTTGGAGCGGACCGGCGGCAGATTGAGCGTTTGTTCTGGTGCCGGCTCTGCCTCGCGCTCAAGGTTTGCCCGCAACTGCCGATAGTGAGCTAGCAGGGAAGGGCACTGCAAAGTGTCAGGAGGAAATTACCATGGTCACTTCGGTTTCTGGCAGTGGGGCATCAGGGGCAGCAGCAGCGGCAGTAGCGCCAGCGAACGTTCCAACGCCGGCGGCCGCCAAACCCGCCGCGGCTCAGGAAGATACGGTCAAGATTTCTGCAACAGCCCAGGAAGTGCAGCAACCAACCTCGGTGCGAGTGCGCCTACTACACGCGCAGGGTCAATCCGTCCCGCAGATTGCGACGAAGCTTGCTATCAGCCCGGGCGCTGTGCAGAGTTATCTAGGAACACCGGCGCGAACTCCCACTAAATCGAAATAGCGCGCATTCTCTCCGCGGTTTTTCGATGCAGGCCTACAGCCACGAGCGCTTATGCAAGCGGCCGACGCGAGCGGTAGCTCGGCCACGTCGCCGTTTCGTTTAGTGCACGCGATCGTTGTTGCCCGGCGCCGGATCGTCCTCGTGCTCCAACTCGTGCTCAGCTTCCAGCCAATCCCCGAGGGTGTATCCGCCGTAGACACCGCCGTGGCGGCGGTGAATCCTGCACGCACGCCTCTGAATTTCGTCCAGAGAGTGCGGATGTTGGTGTTCTGGACTTTCCTCTGAGTCCTGATGTGCCGGCGAGTTTTGACCGCCGGTGGAGTTGACGGTTTGGTCCGCTACAATCATATCTGGCCCTCTTTCTATTATGAATAGCCCGAGTTCGGACTACATATCGTTAGACGATATATTATGGCACATGGTTGCAGGAATCGGGAGGGAGGATGTGGCGAATCGGCAAACTGTCCGGGAGGACGGGGCGCGACTGTGCGAGAGTGCAAGCGCCGCCAGGGTTTCGCAGCGCGGATCCGGTTCGTGGTGGTGTTGACAGCGGCGAGGCAAGCCTCGCCTTGCAACAGGCGGCGGCAAGCCACCGCACTCCCTGATTCGTCCGTGGCGCGGTTTCGATCGCGATGAAGTGGCGCGATTGTTTGGATTGACCTTCGGCGGTCGACGATGCGCTTACGCGGATGCTTTTTGAGTTGTGCCGGCTGGAAGTTTGGACGCCAGAATGTCGAGTTTATTGATCTCGGGCGCCTTGGCGAAAAGATCGGGAGCCTTGGCCATCAAGGCGGCAGCGACTTTGCCTGACAGGTGAGCCTGGCGGCCGGACTCGTCGTTGAAAACGTCGAAAATTCCAAAGGTTGAGGGACTCATTTGTATCGCGAACCAGGCGATGGTGCCGTTTTCGGCTTCGACGAGCGGCACGGCGCTTTGCAGGAATTGCGCCACTTCTTTTTCCCTTCCGGGCTTGGCTTCGAGCGGGACATATAACGCTAATTTCACCATGAGAGATTCTCCTTTATGATTCGGTCGCGTCAGCCGTTTACGTATACTGGCACCCTACGGGGCGGCGAGGTGCGCCGAAGGATGAGACGTAGCGAAGGGAATTGCGGATGCGAATAAATTGTAAAAAAGAGAGGCACGCGGCGAAGGCCGGGATCCTTGCCTGGGTATTGATCCTGGCGGGATTTATCGCAGGGGTAGCGACTGCCACGGTGCGGGGCCAGCAGGCGGCGAAGCAGGAAGCCGAGGCGCACGAGCTGGCGGCTCCGATCGTTGTCGAGCATGGGCCGAATTCCGCGGAGCAGCAGCGCAAGCACTACGTGATTCTGGTTTCGCTGGACGGATTTCGTTACGACTATGCGCGCAAATATGATGCTCACAATTTAGTCGCGCTGGGGGAGCGGGGAGCCAGCGCGCCGGACGGAATGATTCCAGCGTATCCTTCGATCACTTTTCCGAATCACTACACGATCGTGACCGGGCTTTATCCGGAGCATCACGGAATCGTGGGCAATGTGTTTTACGATCCGGCGCGGAAGCAGGTTTACAGCTATCGGGATCCGGCGGCGGTCAATGATGGAACGTGGTACGGCGGGACGCCGCTTTGGGTTTTAGCCGAAGAACAAGGGATGCGCGCGGCTTGTTTTTTCTGGCCGGGGTCGGAGGCGGACATTCAGGGCGTGCGGCCTTCGTATTACATGAAGTACGACGCGAAGTACCCGAACGAAAAGCGCGTGGAGCAAGTGTTGGGGTGGCTGCGATTGCCGGCGGCGCAGCGGCCGCATTTTATTACTTTATATTTTAGCGAGGTGGATAGCGCGGGGCACGCGCACGGTCCTGACAGCGAGGAAGTGGCCGGCGCAGTGCACGAGGTGGACAAGGAGGTCGGTAGATTGGAAGCCGGGCTGGCGCGCTTGAAATTGCCGGTGGATGTGATTGTGCTGGCGGATCACGGGATGATCAAAGTGCAGGGAGATTGGATTGACCTGGATCGGTATTTTGACCGGTCGCTGCTGGAGAGGTTCGAAGAGACTTACATGTATCCGAAATCGGACGCGGATGCCGCGAAGATTTACGACAGTTTGAACGGCAAGAGCGACAAATTCCGCGTTTACCGCAGCGGGCATGTGCCGGAGCATCTGCATTTCGACGGGAACCCGCGGGAGGGCGATCCGATCGTGGTGCCTACGGCGCCTTATCTTTTGCGAGTGAGTGCGCCACCTGCGGAGCCTGCTGGCGCGGCAGGGAATCCGGCGATGGCGGGCGGCGGGCACGGGTTCGGGCCGCCGGTCGGGATGCACGGTTACGATCCGGCGTCCATGCCGGAGATGAAGGCGATATTTTTTGCGGCGGGACCGGATATTCGCGCGGGGGTGAAGGTTGCGCCGTTTGAAGATGTGAACGTGTATCCGTTGGTGGCGCACATTCTTGGGTTGGATATTTCGCATTTGAAGACGGGTGCGATTGACGGGAAGTTGAGCGTACTGCGGGGCGTGCTGAAGAAGCCTCAGTGATTTTCTTTGAGCGTTTCGCTGGACGCGAAAAGCAGATCCTTGCCTGCGGCAGGCAGGCCTCGCTGCGCTCGGGATGACAGTTGCTTTAGTTTTTGGGCTTTTCGAGCAGTTCGCTGATCAGAGGAGTATTAATCAGTGGCTATGGAGCTGCGACTGACGGAGATTGAGGCGCGAGTGCTTGGCGCTTTGGTGGAGAAGGAAATTACTGCGCCGGAATATTATCCGCTTTCGCTGAATGCGTTGGTGAATGCTTGCAATCAGAAGTCGAATCGCGAGCCGGTGATGAATTTGAGTGACGAGGATGTGACTTTGGCGATGCGGCGGCTGGGGGAGTTGGAGTTGGCTGGGGCTGCGAATACTTCTGACAGCCGGGTGCGGAAATATGAGCATCGTTTGCAGGAGGCGTTTAATTTTACGCGGCCGGAGACGGCTGTTTTGTGCGTGCTTTTATTGCGCGGGGCGCAGACTCCCGGGGAATTGCGCGGGCGGGCGGAGCGGATGTACGAGTTTGGTGATTTGAGCGAGGTGATGGGGGCGTTGCAGAAATTGATGAGCCGGGAGCCAGTCTTGGCGAGGGTATTGCCGCGCGCGCCTGGGACTAAGGAGTCGCGGTACATGCATTTGTTGTCGGGCGACATGGATGCGTCGGTGGCGGGGGTTTCGCGAGATATTGAGCAGGGTGGCGCGACTGTGCGTGTTGCGGCGCCGGGCGGAGGCGGCGATGACTCGCTGGTGGCGCGACTCGAGAGTGAAGTTGCGTCGTTGCGGGCGGAAATGGCGGAATTGAAACTGGAGTTTGCGAGATTTCGGAAATCGTTTGAGTGACGGTGGTGGGTGGTGAGTTGCGGCTCGCGCGGGAGTTTGCTGGCGCGTTTGTGATTGTAAAGCGGCGGCGCGCCGCCGCACTCCATATTGAGCGCGGCTGGTTTGAATTTGCGAGCGCGGATGGGTCGCGTCGCGGATCAATGGCGGTCTGAAGACCGCCGCTACTACGGCAAAAGCGGATTTATTGAATTGCGATTATGGAGTGGGCGGCGGGTTGCGGTCTGTGAATTGGCGTTGATGCCAGTACGGGTAGATTAATGTTGTGGCGCTGGCGGCGTCTAGTTTGGCTACTTGCTTCGGAGTTAGATTCCAGCCTACCGCGCCTAAGTTTTGGCGTAATTGTTCTTCGTTGCGGGCTCCCATTATCACGTTTGCCACAGTGGGGCGTTGCAGCAGCCAGTTGAGCGCGATCTGCGCGATTGTCTTTCCTGTTTCTTTGGCGATTTCATCCGCGGCGTCCACTACCTTGTAAACCAGCTCCTCGGAAACCGGCGGGCCCATTTCGGCGGTTTTGTGCAGGCGGCTGACTTCGGGGAGGGGCTTGCCGCGGCGAATTTTTCCGGTTAGGCGTCCCCAGCCTAGCGGGCTCCAGACTACGCAGCCGACGCCTTGATCGAGACCCAGCGGCATTAATTCCCATTCGTATTCGCGTCCTACGAGTGAGTAGTAGGCTTGATGCGCGACGTAGCGCGCCCAGCCGTATTTTTCGGAGACGTCGAAGGATTTCATGAGGTGCCAGCCGGAAAAATTCGAGCAGCCGATGTAGCGGACTTTGCCGCTGTGGACGAGGTCGTTTAGGGCGCTGAGAGTTTCTTCGACGGGAGTGAGCGCGTCGAAGCCGTGCATCTGGTAGAGGTCAATGTAATCGGTTTTGAGGCGGCGGAGGCTGGCTTCGCAGGCTCGGATTAAATGATAGCGCGAGGAGCCTACTTCGTTAGGGCCGGAGCCGGTTTTGAACGTGGCTTTGGTGGAGATGAGAACCTTGTCGCGGCGTCCGGCGATGGCGGCGCCTAGAACTTTTTCGGATTCCCCGTCGGAGTAGATGTCGGCGGTATCGAACATGTTGAGGCCGGCTTCAAGGCAGATGTCCACCAGGCGCGTGGCTTCCTCGACGCCGGTGTTGCCCCAGGCACGGAAGAATTCGTTGGCGCCGCCGAAGGTGCCGGTGCCGAGGCTGAGGACCGGGACTCTTAATCCGGAACGCCCTAGGATGCGGAATTCCATTTTTTGAGTGCTCCTTGGTGAGATCGCGCTTTGGATGAATGACGGCCGTTGTTGGTTTCGGATTGTGTTGCGAATGCAGAAGATTAACACAGAGAGCACAGAGGACTGCAGAGAGCACGGAGACACCGTGAAGGGCATGGATTCACCGCGGAGGGCACGAGAACGCGCAACGGATCGAGAGTCCGCGTGACTTATTAGCGTTGGGCCCAGACCAGGCCGTCCGGACCTTCGCCTGTGGGGATGCGATTTGAGATTTCCAATTTGTGGAGATCAATTACGGCGACTGCGTTGTCTCCCGCTAGAGCGACGTATGCGACATCGCCTGCCGGGGCGATTAGGATGCCGCCTGGGCCGCGGCCTACGTTGAGCTGTTTGACTACTTTTCTGGTGGCTACGTCCACGATGATTAGTTCGCCGGATGCGGGATCGGAGATGAGGACCTGTTTGCCGTCGTTTGTGAATTTCAGGCGATTGGAATGCTTGGTGTGGACGTTAAAGGTGTGAATCACTTTGCTGGTGGCGACGTCGATTGCCGAGACGGTGCCGTCGCCTGAGTTTGCGGCCCAGACTTCTTTGTCGTCGGAGGAGATGTCAATGCCTTCGGGATTTTTGCCTACGGGAATGTTGGTTTCTTTCCAGCCGGACGGGTCGGAACTTTTTTCGATGGCGGTGACGGAGTCGGAATCCACGTTGGAGGTGAAAAATTCATTGAGATACTTGGTGCGGACCAGCATGTGAGTCCGGTTCTGGCCGATGCCTAGAAGCCAGTCAACTTTATTGGTGCCGGGATCGTAGCGGGCGATTAGTTTGTTGAGTTCGGCGGTGAAGTAGGCTTCGCCGTCGGCGAAGAGGATGCCGTGGGGGCGGCCTAGAGGGCCGAGGTCTACGCGATGGATTTCTTTTTGCGCGACTAGATCGATTACGGAGAGTGAGTGGCCGGGAGTTTTGGCGCCGTAATTGGTGACGAAGGCCAGTTTACCGTCAGTGGAGATGGCGACTTCGTGCGGGCCTTCGCCGGTGTCTATGCGGGCGATTACTTGGTTGGTGGCGGGGTCTACAATGGCTAGCTGGTTTGCGGATTTATTGAGGACTAGGAGGGCGGGGGAGGGAGTGGGGGTTTGCGTTTGCGCGGCGCTTGTGGCGGCGAAAAGAAATGAGTAGATAAATAGTGCGGCCAGGGACTTTGCGAGAGAGCGTTGCTGCGAGAAGAAATTCATTTGGTCCCCCGGTATGGTTGTGACAGCTGAGGATGATAGCACTGGGATTTCGGAGTGGCCACCGGCGCGGTCGCTGCAACGCCCGGATTTTTTGCCGCAACATCGATGGCGCACTGAAGTGCGTCGCTACAGAGTCAGAGTCTAAGAGCCGGAGGGACGCCGGGGCTGCACAGCGGGGTGCGTCACGCGGAGACGTGCTGTACGGTAACAAGGGCGGGTCTGAGACCCGCCCCTACAAATTTCGCCATCGCGGGCCGCGTGCGGGCGGGGTGTAAAACTAGTCCTTGGTGCCGCGGGTCTCTACGTACACCAATTGATAGAGGGTGCCTGAGCCGTTGGGTTGGATGCCGACGGCGTGTTCCTTGGATTTGGTGCCGGATTTTAGGGAGATTTCGTTGGGCTTCGGTTTTTCGTCTTCGCAGGTTAGTGCTTTCGACGATTTCTTCTTGTTGTCCTCGGGCGCGGTGTTGTCAACGGGCTGGGCGCTGCTGCAATCGAGGACTGCGCCGTACTTGGCCAGCGCTTTGCGATAGAAGGTTGCGACTTTATCGGGTGCGTCGGGCGTTTCCATTTTCATTACGAACAGTTTGAAGCCGGAGTTGCCGCCCCAGAGTCCCATGTTGAGCGTGGAGTTGTCTTCGTCGTTGTCTTTGTGACGGTGGGAGCCAGGGTAGATGGGGAGGCCGACGTCTTTGGCGGTGGCGTTTTGGCCGAGATTGAAGCCGATGCCGTTTTTATCGGTTTCGGATTGCTGCGAATCTTTTTGGTCTTGGGCGGCGGCGGGAAGTGCGGCGGCGAGAAACAGCGCGAGGAGCGCTGTACAAAATGCCAGCATCGCGCGCGATGCGGAATAACATTCACGGCGGTAGTCCTTTCGGTGATGTGCGGTGCGGATTGCTGTCATGGAGGCCCCTATCTGGTGTCTGGTAAGGATACGCGAGATTGCGGAGGAATGTTCCCATTCGCGGCGAGGAATCGAGCATGGGGATGAGGCGTTGAAATGGCTGATAGCGGCGAGGCGAGCCTCGCCTTGCAACAAGCGGCGGCAAGCAGCTGTACTCTCAGAAACGGCGTGGCGGCGCAGGCGACATCTGGGTTCCCATGGCTATTTGCGGCGACTCGCTTGGGCAACGCGGGTGGAGAGCTGCGAATCAGAGCGGACTAGATGCGGCGGATGTTGAAACTCGCGGGGTGGTGCGCGGCGATGCTGATCGCCAGCGGAATGTGCGCGTTTTGTGTGGATGCACAGGATTCCGGACAACCGGGGAGCGCGCCGGCCGAGACCGAAAGTGCACAAAACCCGGCGACTGCGCAAAATAAAATCCGCGTGCAGACGAACGAGGTGGTTGCTGCTGTTAGCGTGTTTGATAAGCGTGGAGATTTAGTGTTGGATCTTGCGCAGAGCGATTTTCACGTGTTTGACAATGGCGTGGAGCAGACCATTGATCATTGGGATCTGGGCGGCGATCCCTTGGCGGTTGCTTTGGTGCTGGAGACGAGTTCGCACATCCGGATGATGGCTCCCGTGATTCACGGGATGGGAAGCATCTTTACGGAAACCGTGATGGCGATGAATGGCGAGGCGGCGGTGATCACCTACGACAGCACGGTGGAGGTGCGGCAGCCGTTCACGGAGGATCATGACGACGTCGGGCGTGCAATCGCAGGCGTGGACTTTGAAGCACCGGAGATGCGCCTTTATGACGGGATGGCCGAAGCGGTGGAATTGCTGAAAACGCGGCGGGTTCACTATCGGCGGGTGATGTTGATTGTGGGCGAATCGCAGGATATCGGGAGCGACGCGAAACTCGGGCTGGTGCTGCGTGATGCGGAGCTTGCGAACATCGCGATTTACGCGGTGGGGCCGAGCAGCAGCACGGCGGACTTGCGGTTTGGTCCTAAGCCGCCCAATCGCGGAATTAAGTATCCGCCCGGAGTGTTTTCGGGTGCGACGCGTCCGGGAGCTTTGCCCGTGCCGGGAAACGAAGGGCTGCCGGGCGGAACGCTTGATCTGGCGCCGGTGGCCATCTGGCTGGTTACGCGCGGGACCAACGAAATCAAGAATCATCAGCTCGAGATGGCGGCTGCCGCGACTGGCGGAGTGCACTATCGCGCGATTCGCGACCAAACGGTGCGCAATGCGTTGGACCGGATTGGAAGCGAACTTCACGCGCAGTATGTGTTGAGCTACCGGCCGTCGCCATCGGACCAGACCGCTGGATTTCACGAGATCAAGGTGACTGTGGCTAGACCGGAAGTGACGGTGCGCACGCGGCCAGGCTACTTTTTGGTTGCGGCTGGTGAATCGAATGCGGCGGCTGCACCTTCCGAGACCCGGCCGGAAACCCCGCGTCAGTAGGGCCGCAGTGTGCGGGGATTTTAGGTCGTGACCACGCGACGGGAACTGAAAGTTGCAGCGGCCGCGTTTTCTCGCTTGCGGACCTTATTGAATTGCCGGATGCGCACGGGTCCGTCCGGCATGACCGCGATGATTTCCAGCTTTCCTCCCATGGCTTCGATGATTTTGCGCAGCGTGCTTAGATACATATCCGAGCGGCGCTCCATCTTGGAGACGGATGCTTGAGTGACATTCAACGCTTCAGCGAGAGACTCCTGCGTAAGGTCGAGGGCTTCACGCAGTTCGTCGAGCGCCAGGTCGGAAATCAAATGTTGTGCAATAGCCTTGCTACGCGCACGACTCGCGGGTGACATTTTCGCACGCAGTTCCTTGAAGTTTCTGGCCATTAGATTTGTCCTTCCTTCTTTAACGCAGCCAAATGAGCGTCATAGATTTTGTCGGCCTTGGGCACATTTTCTTGATACCACTTAGCGTTGCCCGTCTTGTCTCCGCCAAGCAAGAGAATTGCATTGCGGCGAGGATCGAAGGCGTAGAGCACGCGATAAGGACGCCCGCGATGCTGAATGACGAGTTCTTTCATATTCGAATGCTTCGAAGATTCTATGAAACCGGAATAAGGGCGCCTTAGCTGAGGTCCTCTTTGCTCGAGAATTTCGACGACCGCCGCCACATCCTCCTGCTCGGATTCCGTTAGTTCCGCCCACCAAACGCCGAACTCATCTGTGAATTCGACGTCCCATGCCATGGAGTGAATATAACCTAGAGGCTATATCCGGGTCAAGCAACACGCATGCTACGAAGTGCGCGCTTCTGGAGAGCGGCTGCACCGAAAACGGCGCGCAAAAATTGGTACGAACGAGCCATTTCCTGGGGCGTTTCGTTTCGGCACATTGGTGGTGGAGGGAATGCCATGAAAGCCGCCGCTGGGTTGTTTGCCGCAATCTTGATGACCACGGGAGTAGCGATGGGACAGACGCAGAACGCGGATACGCAGATGAAATGCCGCGATATGGCTGCGTCGGGGAACTTCATTTTCGCTAATGAGACGGTGGTGAATGGACAGGCGTGCCATGTGGTGGCGCAGCCTGATTCTTCTGCCGCCGATCAGCCGCTTACGGCTGGACATGTGCCTCCGGATGGATCGGCGGCGATGCAGCCTGAGGGCCGCAGTGCGGTGAGTGCCGTGCCGACGGTTTTTATCGAGCCGATGGAAGGTTTTGACGGGCTTTTGTCGGTCGCGTTCGAGCGGAAACATGTTCCGCTGGCTGCCGAGATCTATGAATCGCGCGCTACTTATGTGCTGAAGGTGAAGTGGCCGGATGAGGGCGCGGACGTGGTGAAGGCGGATTACAAGCGTTCGCACCGCGCGAATGAGGTGCCGACTTTGCAGCTGGTCGAGCGCAGAACTGGAACGATTGTCTTCGCTTATACCTTGAACCGCGCGAATACTTGGCGCGGCGAGCAGGGGACGGCAGAGGTTGTGGCTAGCCTGCTGAAAGCGCAGATCGCGAAGAGGTAGGTTTTTCGTGTGCAGCCACTCTTCCTCCGCCAGGGGAGAGTGGCTGGGCCTGCAGGCAGTGGTCGAGAGTCTTTTCTACGTCTCCCCTTTCTTAGTCCTGACGATTCCCCTCGAGATTCATTGAGGCAAATCAAAGGCAAAAGCAGATCCCTCGCTGCGCTCGGGATGACAGTAGCGTTTTTTTTGACGTCGAAATGAACACGGTTGGGAGTTGTCGGTCGGGGGCGGGGCTTAGACCCGCCCTACAAATTGCGGAGCGGTGAGAGTTGGATGGTGAGCTTGGTCGGGGTTGTTGCGTTGGGTGCTGGTGAGTGTACGACCTCGCGTTGCAGGACCGCGGCGAGGCGCGCCTCGCCGAGGAGAAAGCGGCGGCGTGCCGCCGCACTCCACATGGTTGCGTGGCTGGCTGGCGATCGCGGTGGAGCGGCGCGATTTATTTTGGGGGGCAGGCGAAGAGGGGGCCTTGGTAGCCTTGCAGGGCTGAAGCTACGTTGTGATCGGGGCATTCGGCGTAGGGGCAGGTTTGATCGGCGAAGCCTTGGTCGTAGCGGCCGGATCTTATTTCGGGGACCAGCTTGGCGCCGAGAGTTTGCGCGTCCTGGTCTTCTTGGGGCGTGAGCTTGGCTAGCGAGAAATCGTTGCCGAAGGCATGGGCTTCCATGGTGGCGGCTAATTCCCAGAAGGCTGCCAGGTGGGAGTCGGCTAGCTGGAGAGCGTCAAAGCGGAGAGATTCTTCGTCGGGGAGCTCGAACATTTTTTGTTTGGTGCCGCAGCGGGCGATGATCGTTTGGCTGGCGGAATCGTCGCTGTCGGTGACGGCGCCGCTGGGGCGTTTTGCGGTGTTGATCATTCCTTCGACTACATCTTCTTCGAAGGAGCAGAGCGGGAATTTTGCCGTGAGTTTTTTTATGGTGGTGTCGGGGAGGACGCGTTCGACGGCGCGGACCGTGACGTGATGGGGACAGGCGGGGTCTAGTGGGGCGATGCGGATTTCGCGGACCAGGATGGCGTCGCCTTGTGGGCGGACTTCGAGGATGTGGTCAACCCATTTGGAAGCTTTGTGGAACGTGGCTTGGGTGACTACATAGAAGCTCTCGAGCGGGAGGGGCGGGGTGTGTTTGGCGAACGAGGCGATCGCTGTGGCGACGATTAACGCTGAGGCGTATGCGATGCGGCGTTGGAGCGGTCGGTGACGTTGCGACATTCGGGGAGTATATCGCGAATGAGTTGCGGGGAACGTTGGCCGGGGACGATCCGAGAAGGCGTTGTGAACGGCGAGGCGAGCCTCGCCTTGCAACAGGCCGCGGCAAGCCGCTGCACTCCCTGATGGCGGGGCGCTGTGCATCGCGGGGAGGCGGATTGGTTTACTTGCGGCTGCGCAGGGCTGCCCGCTCGCTGCGCGAGCGGCCGCTACATGAGTCAAAGGCAACCGCATAATTCAACTGCAACTGCTTAATTCAACTGCAACTGCTTAATTCAACTGCAACTGCTTAATTCAACTGCAACTACGTAGGTCAACCGCAACGGCTGGCGGACTGAAGTCCGCCGCCACAAATTCAACTGCTATTTAGGTTGCGTCATTTGTGGCGTGGGGCACGGTGAGCCGTGCCCCTGCGGCCGCATTTCGCGTTTCGATTAGAGTGAGCGCAGGAAATTTAGTAGTTCTTGTTTTTCCTGCGGCGGTAATTGGTTGAAGAGCGAGATTACCTGGTTGGCTTCGGAGTTGCGGCTGGCGTGGGCTTCGATTGCGTTTAGCAAGCCGCCGTTGGCTGGGGTGGCGCGACCGTCGTGGAGGAAGAAGACGCGTTGGCCGACACCCCAGAGTGGAGCGGTGCGGAATTCATCAGGGCCGGCGGCGCCTTGCGCGACGTTGTCGGCGAGACCGTTGCCCATGTGGTGGACTAGCAAGTCGGAGAAGAGCGCTGCGGGCTGGCCGCTGAGACCGGGCGTCATGTTCGACGGGCCGGTTTGCAGCGTCGGGGTGTGGCACATGTTGCAATGGACCAGGTTGAAGACGGCCTGACCGGCTTGAATGGATTGAGGCGTGGGATTGCCTGGGATTCCATTGACCGAGGGAACGGGAGGAGTGAGGAAGCGCATGAAATCGGCGAAGGCGACCGTGTCGCTGGGAATCTGGTCGCCGGAATAAGTGTAGTTGGTCTCGTCTTCAGGAGTGGGGTTGTAGAGGCACGCGGCCGGAGGGTTGCCGCGCTCGGTCTGGAAGAGTTCGTTAGTGACGCCAATTTCGACGTTGTAGGCTTCGCCAGCGAACACTTCGAGCGATTTGTTTTGGGCCTTCCAACCGAAGCGCATGATAGAGCCGTCATTCGCGCTGGTATTGGGGTGGCCAGCGATGCCGAGCTGGCTCTTGAGTTGGGAATTAGCGTTCATGTTGGCGAGAATGGTGGCGTCGGCGATATTTTCGATCATTCCCAGCCCGAATAGCGGAGTGGGGATGCGGAAGATGATGTTGTTTTCGCGCTGCATCAGCTCGAAGTTGGGCTGCGCCATATTGCAATTCGGCGCGTCGGAGCGGCCAGCGATGGTGAAGACATTGTGGACGCCGCCGTCGGGGGTTTGAGTGACGCTGCCATTCGCCGCAACGGCAAAGGGAAAGCGGGCTTCGCGGACGGGGCCGTCGGCGGAGATGAAATAGGGAATTGAGTTATTGGCGCCGGCATCGTTCGCAGCGGCGATTTGGGGATTGGGTCCGACAAATGGATAGGCGGTGGTGCTGGGGCTGGTGCCGCCGACCGCGGGTTGCGCGTGGCAACTGGAGCAGCTATTGGAATTGAAGCCGGGGCCGAGACCGGTGCCGGGTTCGCCGGAGATGTTTCCACTGACGGAATCGATCTGGGTGAAGCGCGACATGCCGTCCTGAAAATACTGAAGCTGATCGGAATTGAGTGAGGCGAGAGGCGTGCCGACGACTACGGCGTCACTGCGCACGCCGGGATCGCTTGCTCCATTGCTGAAAGTGGCGGCGCCGCCCGGACCTCTTTGCGACTGCGCGCGAACGATGAGCGTGGAGACGACCGTTGCTGCAAGCAATACTGCACAGACAAGCGTGCCGATCTTTAGCGGTTTCATGTGGCCCCCTAAACGTGAAGCAGCGGAGGAAATGGACACACCCCGGGTAAATGTGGTTCCGGAGTTAAAGGCTGGGGGGATTAACCCGTTGGATAACCGTCAATCTGTTTTGGTGCGCTCAGAGACTGAGCACGAGCAATCGCGATGGGCGCCACAATATGTCGCGGAGACAAGAACGTCAACGTAGCGCTAGTACAGTTTTGGTACAGGCACGAAGCGATGGGCGAAAGTGTTGGGTGGCCTACAACGGCGTGAAATGGTTTTGCCACAGCTTCGCGTGGCTACATTTTTGTACGGAGCCGGTCGAAGACTAGCGGAAGGACGGAAAGCGAAAACGTATTTTGCTGCCGTTGCCGTTTGATTTTTTGCCGCTGCCTTTGCCGCCGACAAGCCGGAGATTTCGCAGCGCCCAATTGCCATCGCGACCGGGAACACGAGTGGGATCGGCGGCGTGGGGAGCGACGTTGTTCTGCAAGTGCTCGGGCAACGGAGCCAGGAGGCGGACGATGTGGCCGAGACGCTCTTGTTTATAGGGCTTGGCCATGCAGACAATCGCCCCGAGAGAGTGCGCATTGGAATAATCGCTGGGATACGCGGAACTGGTGGTTAGTACGACGGGTATGCGGCGCCATTGAATGCTCCCTTTCACGTGGGCACATAAATCGTAGCCTGGGGTGCCTTCCCCTTCGACTTCGGCGATGATGAGCGCGGGAGTGAAGATGTTGAGGACTTCGCGGGCGTCGGCGGCGTTGTTGACAGCAATCACGTCGTAGCCTTCGTTCTGCAGATAAGCTTTGAGACCGTCGCGCAGGGATTCATCGGCATCCACGGCGAGGACCATTGGTTTTTTCGTCGCTGGAGCCGCGGAGGCGACCGGCGCGGCGGCGCAAGAATCTTCCGAGGCGCTGGCGTGCAGCGCGATGGCTACATCGAACGTGCCATCGCCCAGATCGTTGATGCGAACGACGCGACCGGTCTGCTCGATGTGAGTGGCGGCCGGTGACTGGCTGTACGGGAATACGGCGGCGACTTCCGTTCCGCGGGTGTAGGTGCCGCGCTGGGAGTGGAACAGGATTCCCGTGCGCGAGACGTCCACGGTGGTGGCGATTTCATCGGAGCTGTTGCCTTCGGAGTGTGCCAGGCGAACGCGAATCGGCGCGGAGATCATGGCGCGGCGCTTGCGGCGGCGGTCTCTTGGGGGGTCGCCGACGGCGGCGGGAGAGGCTGGGGCAGCGCACGGGTTGGGAGATGAAAGAGGTGACGCTGGTTTGTTGTGAGTCGGCTGGACGTGGTGGACTTGCTCCGCGACAAATTCTTCAGCGACGGCGTTGACTTCCGCGACGAGCTGTTCGATTACGGTTTCGGATGGGATGGAGTCTGGCCGGTCGTCAACGCAGGTGGCCGTTGAACCTGCAGCCGCGCCTACTTCGCGGGCGGAGGCCGCAATTGCTTCGAGGTCCATCGTCTCAGTGAGAAAGGTTCCGAGGACGCTCGCCTCACAGTGGACTTTCGCGCCGATGATAGTGGCGTCATCGAGTTCCGTGGAGGATGAGCCGGAGTCCAACGGGCGCTTGATCCAAGCGAGCGTCTTGTGTTTTCCGTTGGAGCGAGTGTGGGATTGGGAGGCGGGATCGATGGCTTGGTGGAGGATGGCGAGCGGGTCGGACATGTCAACGTTATCGAATGACGGCTGGGTTGTGCGCTGAGAAGGCGCCGGATCAGAGGGGAGCCAGATCTCCGGAAGCGGATTCGACGGGCTGTCGGAAATTTCGGAGATTGCGTGTGGCTCGAGGATTTGCAGCCCTACGGTCGGGGTGACGGTTTCTGAGCGTTCCTCGGGGGCGGATTCAGATTCTGTTTGTGACGGGGACAGGGGCATGCCTGGCAAGAGAGCGGCGAGGGTCGTCTCGCGGTTAGCCCGGAAGCGAAATAGTCTGGACGCCTTGCTCACATGTCCCCTTTTTCGAACTTGTCCGAAGGGAGAATTTAGCGCGGAGGGAGGCGGGAGGACACTAGGGTAAAGGTAACATTCTGACGGTACTGAGGTTAGGGGAGGGACTAGTACTGGCGATGCAGGTTGTAGATGACTGTAAACAAGGTGGTTATGGCGTCGGCGAGGGCGCAATTCGGCGCGAAATCGCGAGGCGCGCAAGAGTTACCCGGTAGCACGCAATCCGGGAAGATTGGCGGCGTGGAAGCGGCTGGCTTGCCTTAGATGTGCGCGGCAGCTGGGGTCACCTCGGGGGACTCGGTGACGGAGATGGGGAACTGGAGGTCAATAACCAAGCCGCCTTCGGGAGAATTTTCGGCCTTAGCGTGGCCACCGTGGAGATGAACGGCGCGCTCGGCGATAGAAAGACCAAGGCCGGTGCCGCCGGAGGAACGTTCGCGGGCATCGGCCACGCGGTAGAAGGGAATGAAAATATCGGCAAGACGCTCGACCGGCACGCCGCGACCGTGGTCGCGCACGCGAACGGTGGCTTGCCGGCCGGCGCCGTTTTCGGATGTGAAGAGGCTGACTTCGACATCAGTGCCTTCCTTGGTGTAGCTGACGGCGTTGCGAACGACGTTTTCGATGGCGCTGCCGAGAACTTCGCGATTTCCAGTGATGGTGCAAGGCTCCGAGGCGATGATGCGGACGAAACGATTGCGGCCGCGCGCTTCGAAATCCGCGTCGGCGACGATGTGACGCAAGAGCGCGTCGAGATCAACGGGACTTTGCTCCATCAGAGCTTCGCCACTTTCCAGGCGAGCCAGGCGCAGCAGGCTGCCGATCAGGCCGTTGAGGCGTTCGGCTTCGAGTTCGATGCGATTGAGAGCTGCAACGGATTGGGGATTGGCGTTGCGGCGAGCGAGGCCGAGGGCGACTCCTAGACGCGCGAGCGGTGAGCGCAATTCGTGGGAGATGTCGCGGATCAAGCGCCGCTGGGAGGACATGAGGGATTCGATCTGTTCCGCCATGTGGTTGAAATCGCGGCCGAGGTCGGCGACTTCGTCCTTGCGCTGGGTGGCGGAACCGTCCACGCGAGCGCCCAGATTGCCGGCTGCGAGGCGGTGCGTGGCGGCGCTCAACTGGCGGATGGGCGCGGTGATGTAACGGGCGAGCCAAAAACAGACCAGACCGGCCATGAAGGCGACGACTAAGGCGCGAATGATTTGAATGCCCAGGGGAGCGCGGAGGAGGCTGGTGACTGACGGGATCTCTTCACTCATGACGAAGACGTAGCGAGTGCCGTCTGAGCCAGTGGTGCGTTTGGCGACGAATTTTCTTCCGTGGGAGAGCAGGAACCTGGTGTCGTTGGTTTGCAACGCGGCCTGGGCAATGATGTTGGCCTCGGCGGGCGTGGGCTGAGAGAGGATTTCATTGCCTTCGTCGTCGAAGAGGAAAGCTTGCCAATGCAGGGTGGAATCGAGCGACTCGAGGTAATCGGCGAGTGCGCCCATGCCGTGATCTTCGAGCATGTCGGCGGCTCGGGCGGCAACCAGGGAGGTGAGAATCTTGTCAAACTGCTCGGTGCGGTTCGCGGTGAACTCGGTTTGCGTGGTGACGACGGAAAAGATGAGAGTGCCACTGACAAGAACCATCGCCAGCCAGAACCACAAGAAAATTTTGAAATATAGACTTTGCATGACGACTCAGCGGCTCCTGGCCTTTCCGGGGAGCACGTAGACATATCCTACACCGCGGATGGCGCGAATGCGGTCGCCGCCGTCGGGAGCGGGGCCGAGTTTTCTGCGCAAATTGCTGACGTGGACGTCAATGCTGCGGTCGAAGGAAACGAGTTCGCGGCGGAGAACAGCCTTGACCATGTCGTCGCGAGAGACGACGTGGCCGGGAGTCTTCAGGAAAAAGGCGAGCAAATCGAATTCAACCGAGGTGAGCTCAATCTCACGATTCTTGCGGCGGACGGTGCGGGCGCCTTTGTCGAGTTCTATGTCACCAAGAACGATTGTTTCTGGAGCGGGGGGAGCTGGGTCGGATGCCGAAAAAGAGCTGCGGCGCAGAACAGCCTGAATGCGGGCGGCCAGCTCGCGAGGATTAAAAGGCTTCATCAAATAGTCGTCGGCGCCGATTTCGAGGCCGTGGATGCGGTCAATATCGTCGCCGCGGGCGGTGAGCATGATCACCGGCAGCTGGGATTTTTCCCGGATGTGGCGGAGCGCTTCGAAACCTTCGACCTGGGGAAGCATTACGTCGAGGACTACCAAGGTAAAGTCGCCGGAGATGGCGCGAGCGAGGCCTTCGGCGCCATCATGCGCGACATCAATACGAAAGCCTTCCGGCTCGAGGTATTCGCGGAGAAGTTCGCAGAGCTCGATATCATCGTCCACCACGAGAATGCGGGGAAGCGGAGCGTCCGCGTTTTCGCTTTTGTTCACGTGCATGGAATGCGGGCCGCCATCGTGAGGGAGCCGGGGCGAGCCTGCCGGGAGTAATTCTAGCGCAAGGGCGGCTGGAGCTGAAAGTTGGATGCAAAGTTTTCGGGGCCGGGGCGGGGGGCAAGCGAGGCGGGAGGTAGAGGGCGTTTGCGAGCGGCCATTGAAAATGTGGGCGTGCTGAAGATGCGGCCGGGAGCAAGAGCCGGGGGGTGAAGGGATGAAATTTGGAGGTTGTACGAATTTGTACAAGTCTGTATAATTGTACGAAAACGTACAATGAAGAAAAATAGGTATGCAGTGCTGATTGCGGATGTGATTGAGTCGAGCGCGCGGAGAGATCTGCGCGGAGTGCTGGGCCGGCGGCTGGCGGCGGCGACGCGGGCGCACCGGCAAGCTAAATTGATCCGGCTGCCTTATGCGGTAACGGCCGGCGACGAATTCCAGACGATCGTCAGCGAGTATGCGCGGATACCGGAATTAATCATGGATTTGCGCACGCGATTGCGGCCGCTGCGAGTGCGCATGGGGATTGGATTTGGCGCGGTGCCGGGACGCATTCAGATGCCAGTGAACCGGATGGGAGGGGAGGCGTTTCAATTCGCGCGCAAGGCGCTGGAAAGAATCAAGGGAAGCGCTGGGAATAAGTTTGAGGTGCTGACGGCGTTTGAGTCGCGGGATAAGGTGTTCGATGCGACGGCCAATCTGATTTACGCGTTGCACGATACGCTCTTGCTGCGAATCACCGAGAAGCAGTGGGAGACGATCGAGGTGTTTCGGATGAGGCGCAGGTTGGAAGACGCCGCGAAAGCGCTGGGTTTGGATAATTCCACGGTTTCGAGAAATTTGAAGAGAGGATATTTCTGGCAGATGCAGGAAACGATTGAAGGAATGAAGGTGGTAATCGAAAAGCAGTTTGGGTAGTTGTACGAAAACGTACAAGTAAGGAAAGTTGTATGAAAGCGTGCAAGGCGGGAGAGGGGACGAAATTATGGAATTACTGACGCGCACGGTTCTGGCGCTTTATTTGGCCCATTTGCTGACGGATTTCGTGCTGCAGACAGCGGGAATGGTGAAGGAAAAGAGGAGTGGAGCGGCGGCGGGGTATGTGAAGCATGGCGCCGTTTATTTCGCGTGCGGGGTAGCGGTGACAGGATTTTTCGTGCCGGGAGTTTTCTTTTCGATGCGTTTTCAGATTGCGGTGCAGATGTTGACGTTGGCGCATCTGGGAATTGACTGGTGCAAGATCGCGCTGGGAAGAAAGACGGCATGGGCGGAGGGTACGACGGCGTTCGCGCTCGACCAGTGGGTGCACTTCGTGACGGTAGTGGGGGCGGGATGCTGGATTGCGCGGGTGGCGCCGAGCCTGGTGCTCGAGAAATTTCTGGGGGTGGTGCGCGCGCCATCCGATCGAGTTTTGCTGCTGATCGTGGTGTACGTGGGAGTGATTTTCGGCGGAGGGTATTTAATTCGGTTCCTGACCAGGCCGCTGATACGACACTTGCACGTGAGCGAGTCACCGCTGCAATTGAGCAACGCGGGGATGTACATCGGGTGGCTGGAACGATTTCTGGTGATGACGGCGTTGTTTCTGCGGTCTCCGGCGACGGCAGGATTGATTCTGGCGGCGAAGTCCATCGCACGGTATCCGGAGTTCAAGAAGGAGCAGTTTGCCGAATACTTTCTGATCGGAACGCTTTTGAGCATTTCCGCGGCGATTGTGGGCGGAGTGATTCTGCTGAAGACGTTCTACGGAACGACCGGTTTACCGCAGTAAGCGATCGGATGTTGTAACGCGACGGCGGGCGGTAAGTTTGCTAATTGCATTGCAGGTGGGTCGCGGTAGAATGTGAGGCCTTTTAGTCTTCTTACGCCCGTGGCATGAACAATTTGGGGGCAACCGAACGGCGCGCCAGCACCTCTAAGAATTGGAACTTTTCCTTCCTCTAGGGGAATGCAAGTATCCACGCGTGTGTCCCGGGAATTATTTTGCGACAGTGAGCATGCAAGGGAAATGGGATGAGATCAGACGCGCCACTGGGCTGGCGGGTCCAGTGGGATTTTCTCGAGAGAGTTCCGACGGAAGGCAGCACGGAAATGTTGAAGTGCGATGCGTTGCCGAATTTTCATAAGGAAGGCCGGGGATGAGAGAGCGGTTTTCGAGATGGTTGATCTGGGCGCTGGCGATCGGGGGATTGACGACTATTTCTTCGTGTGGCGGCGGCAGCGGGAATGTGCAGGTGACGGCGGTGGCGATTAGTCCGACGACGGCAAGCGTGCCGATCAATACGCAGACGGAATTCACAGCGTCCGTCACTCTGAACAATTCTTCGAACAATACGACGACCACGACGATCACCTGGTACGTGAACGGGACGGCGGGTGGCAGCGCCGCGCTGGGAATGATCGGGGCGTCAACGGAAGACGCGCTGGTCGGGGTTTATACGGCGCCCGCGGTGGTGCCGACAACGACGAACGGTCAAGTGAATATCACTGCGACGACGCCGCAGACGCCGGGATCGACGACGAACAGCACACTGATAACGTCGAACACGGCGATTACCACGGTGACAATCGGTACCGGGCTATCCGTTAGTCCGTCAACGGCGCAGGTTCCGGCGGGAGGGACGCAACTTTTTTCCGCGATCTTGAATGATGTGAACGATACGGCGGTTACGTGGTCAGTTTCATCCACGGGCGGCGGGAATGTCGGGACGATCGATTCCACGGGGCTGTATACGGCGCCTCCGAATCCGCCGGCCGGGAACCTGATTACGGTTACGGCGACGAGCGGGAGTCAGACGGCGACGGCGACGCTTTCGGTGGTATTTTCCGATCATTCTCTGACCGGGCCGTTTGCCTTCTCCTATTCGGGCAACGACCAAAATGGCTTTCTGGCTGTGGCGGGGAGCTTTCAGGCGGACGGGGCCGGACATATCGTGAGCGGCGTGGAGGATGTTGATAACTTTGGGACTGGGCCTTCGACGCAGGTATCTATCTCCGGGACGTATGTGGTCGGGTCAGACGGAAGAGGGACGGCAAAAATCAACGTGGGATCCGGATCTGGTGCCGGTCAGGGAACCGTGGACACGTGGCAATTTGTGCTGACGAGTTACCAGCACGCGCTGTTGACGCGGTTCGACGTGAAAACGACGGGCAGCGGGACGATTGACCAGCAAAATTTAAATGGACTGACCACTTCGCCGGCGGCACTCTCCGGGCCATACGTGTTTGCAGTTTCGGGTGGAGACAAGGCGTTCTACCCGGTAGGAATGGCCGGGAAATTCGTGGCGAATGGAGCGGGGGCTATTTCCGGCGGCAACGCGATTCTGGATGTGAACGATAGCCTGAATCCGGGCGGCAAAGTGACGACCGGGGACAGATCGCTTGCTGGAACGTATGCGATGGATGCGACTTTTCCCGGCAGCGGACGCGGGACCATTACGCTGACGAGCGCGACGACTGGTTCGGTGCAGTATGCGTTTTATATTGTCAATACGACGGCGTCGGAACAAAGCACGCAGATGCATGTGGTCGAGATTGATGCCAACAATTACCTCGGCGGTGACATCTACGGAGGGCTGACGGGAGCTTCGTTCACGCCGGCGAGTTTGACTGCCGGGAACTACGCATTCACGGCAGGAGGGAATTCCAGCACGGGAGCGTATTCGGCGGGCGGAGTGTTTGCGTCGAGCGGAGCGGGGACGACGTCGAGCGGAGTCCTCGATAGCAACAATGCGGGAACGGTTACGGCGGATACGACGCTGGGGGCTTGCACGTATGCCGTGGATTCCGGGACAGGCCGGATTGATCTGAAGCTGAATTTGTCGAGTGGCACGTGCGCAGGCGGCGCGAGTTCGACGACGCAAGAGTTCGCGGCTTATCAGACGGCGCAGGGGTCGGCGGTGATGCTGGAGCTGGATGCGACGGCGCTGGCGACGGGAGCCGCGTACCAACAGACGGCGATACCGACGATCGCGAGCACCGATCACTTTTCGTTCCGGCTTGCGGGGCAAGGCGTTTTCCACAACGCGCCCGCTGCTTATCAGCAGAATCTATCGGGAGAAGTTTCGTGGGGAACCGGTTGCATCGCTTCGAGCGGAACGAGTTGTGGTGGGACGATTGATATTAGCGCGTATAGCGCGGTCAATCCTGGGGATCCGGTGAACGCGGCTACGACCATCGTGACGACGGCGCCCGACGCCACGATTGGGCGCGGAGAGGTCGTGATCGCGGGGATGAACCCGAACGTGACATATAACGCAACGATCTACTTGATTGATGACAATAACGCGCTGCTCTTCGACTCGGACACCGGGCGAATTCTGATTGGAGCGGTAGGGTTGCAGTATTGATCTGAGAGTGCTCGATGGCGGCCAAGCGCGGAGGCTGACGTAGGACTGGCGGGGTGCACCGAGACTCGAATACAGCGTCCTGCGGACGCAGCTACACCCAACACTTGACTGGGCAGCCCGGTAGCGTAAATTTTTGTGTGTAGATTTGGCTTGGAAGCAAAAAAGAAGGGTGTACATCTTCTTGGAGCGCCAACTCACAAGGAGGAGGTACACCCGATGCGAGAACTGGAAGTTCTCAGCAATGGCCATCTTAAGCTGGACTTTGCGGAGTGGAAAGAGTTCTTTGACCAGGAACTGGGGGAATGGGTGCGCAGCCAGGTGAAGCGCATGATCGAGCAGGCCCTGGAAGCCGAACGCGATTATCACTTGCAGCTGGGCTATTACGAACACAGCCCAGAATTTCGCATGGATTACCGCAACGGCTATCGGCTGCGGGATTTAGCCACGCAGTTGGGTTTGTTGCGGCGTTTGCGAGTTCCGCGCACGCGGCGCCGCTACCGCAGCCAGTTTTTGCCGCGTTATAAGCGGGCGCAACCGGCGGTGCACGAACTGGTGCGACAGGCTTTTCTGCGGGGGATTTCCACTCGCCAGGTGGGCGCGGTGCTGGAGCCGGTGTTGGGCGAAGCGTATTCGGCGCAGACGGTTTCCAACCTGACGCGCGAACTGAGCCGAGCGGCCGAGCAGTTTCACCGGCGCCCGCTGCGCGCCGATTATCTGTATTTGTTTCTGGACGGCGTGGTTTTGAAAGTGCGCGACGCGGGCCGTAAAGTGCGCCGCCGGGTGGTGTTGGTGGCTTATGGAATCACCGCGCAAGGACGGCGCGAAGTCATCGCTTATCAGTTTGCCCACAACGGAGAGAGTGAAGCGTGCTGGACGGAATTTCTGCAGGATTTATATCAGCGCGGACTGCAAGGCCAGCACTTGCGGCTGATCGTCAGCGATGGCGGCAAGGGGCTGGCGGCCGCGCTGCCGCTGGTGTTTCCGCGCGTGGCGGTGCAGCTGTGCTGGGCGCACAAGTTGCGCAACATCGCCGACAAGGTGCGGCGCAGCGAAGGCAGTTGCGTGGCGCAAGCCGCCGGAATGTACCGGGCCCAGAATCGCGCGCAGGCGCAGCGGGCCTTCCGGCAGTGGAAACGCAACTGGGAGCAGCGCCGCCCCCAAGCCGTGGCTTGCGTGGAACGCGATCTGGAGCGCTTGCTGAGTTTTTACGATGTGCCGGAGCACCACTGGAAGAAAGTGCGCACCACCAACGTGATCGAGCGGTCTTTTCGGGAAGTACGCCGGCGCACCCGGCCGATGTCCAGCTTCGCCAATCCCGGCAGCTGCGACCGCATCGTCTTTGGCGTCATCAGTCACCTAAACCGCTCCTGGGAGAAAAAACCCTTCAAAGAATTTACACACAATCCTTGACGCTACCGGCAGCCCACCTCGCGTTGCGAAGCCGGGGAAAATGTGGTAGTGTTTGAGTGCGTTTGTTGCTCCTAAGTTCCTTTTTTGGCACGATTCGTAAAGGCTGCCGGGCAACCGTCCGACGGCCTTTTTTTGTGACAGGGGGTAGGTGGCGACAAATAGCTTTCAAGGTGGTTAAGTGCCACCGAATGAATAACGTAGGAGCAGTATCCAGTGAGCAGAGAGCAAGGTACGGTGAAGTGGTTTAATGCAGCAAAGGGCTATGGATTCATCCAGCGGCAGTCGGGTGAGGACGTTTTCGTGCACTTTTCGGCGATTCAGGCCGAAGGGTACAAGTCCCTCAACGAAGGGCAGGCGGTTGAATTCGAAGTGAAGCAGGGACCGAAGGGCCTTCAGGCCGAAAACGTGGTTGGTCTCTAACTCCGTTTGATTCGATCTGCTGAAAAGTAACGGGCGGCCGGCGACTCGGGAGATTGGCAGCGCAATCGGGCGGAGGGCGCGAGCTGTGTGACTGCCCGGGCCGCGAACGCTGCATCGGTAATCGTACGCGGGCGTCTGCGCTCGTTCGGTATGCCGATTTTGCGCGGTTGTGCTTTCCTGGAGACAGCGGCGGCTCGCGCTTGCGGCGCGTCGCGAGCTGTTTGGCGAGTCAGCCAATTAGTGGCATGTGCCCGAGAGGGGCGGAACCAGCCCCCGCCCTTTGAGGGATGCAAACTCGGACGTGCGACCCATGAATTTGCTTCGCGTGGCGGAAGCGCGCCACGAGGCTGGTATTTTATCGAAAGGCGCTGTGCCTATCATCCAAGGAGGAGTCGGTGCAAATACTAGTGGAAGGGCAGTCGATTCGTCACGAGCAGTATGGAATGGGGATCGTAACGGAATCAAACACGGAACGCACCACGATTGATTTTGATGATCATGGCGTGAAGAAGTTCGTTACTTCGATTTGGTCAGCGGAATTGGTTGGAGAGCCACCTGCTACGCCTCCCACGAAGCGCCGGGGACGGCGGAAGTCCGCGAAGAAGGTCTAATACATTTTGGGATTATGGAGTGCGCCTCGGGGCGGTTGCGTCCCGGGGCGTTTTTGTTTTTAGGAGAGGCGGGGATGCGACGCGCGAGGATGGTGGGCGAGCGGCGAGGCAAGCCTCGCCTTGTAACAAGCGGGAGCAAGCTCCGGCACTCCCAGATGGCGCGGCGGCGTTGGTTCGGGATGCGCGACATTTCGAGCGAACGCTGCGTGCTGCGCAGTTCCGAGCATGCGCGCGGGCGGTAACTGCTACTTCTTTTTGGCGACGGATGCTGGCACACTGCAAGAAGAAGTTTGGCTGGCGACGGAGCCGACTCGGAATGTTTCCACGGTTGAATCGACGCGGTTGGATTGCGGCGGGAGCGTTCGTCGCGCTGGGGTTGATATGCGATGCGCCGCTGGCTTTTGCGCAGAGTACGGACGGTGATTCTGCGAAGCAGAACGCGGACAGCGGAATCGTGCACGGGATTACGAATGGGGTTTCGATTTTATTGCCGACGGCATGGCAAGAATTCGATCCTGGGGGCGTTGGACCGCCGGGTGCGCTGGCGCCTTATGCGCCGCCGTTTCATCTGGGCGGGGTAATGGCGCTGGAAAACAAGCAGCTGCCGGGGATCTTGCAGTTGTCCACTTCGACGAATCCGTTGGCAGGGCACGATCCGAACTGGCTAGACGCGCAGATGCACATGCCTGCTGGTTCGGGAATGAGTGTGCTCGACTTGCTTTTCTATTTTTTCTTTCCGCCCGATGGCGCTTGCATCAATGAAGTATTGGGAACGAACGGAGGCGCGAGTTTCGCCCCGACTCCCGGAAACACCTCGAGCAGCGCGCCGCCGCAGCTGCAGGTTTCTTATCGTTGCCGGCACGACGCGACGTTGCAGGGATTTTTTTCGGCGCAAGTGAGTTCGGGAATTACATTCGTGCAGACGAATGCAGGGCCGCGGGTCTATGGGATGTTGTCGCAGTTTTATCTGGCGCCGATGGAGCGGGCAACGTCACCGGGAATGACGTGGTACGTGTTCGAAGCGCTGCGGACTTCTCCGGTGAGCCAGGGCGCAGCCGGGCATTTCAGTTTGCCGACAAACTTGCAAGGCGAAGAAGCGGACTTTTTCTGGGCGATCGGAGCGGCGGGATCGTTTCCTTGGGTGAACGATGGGGCGCACGCGAACCAGCCTTTAATCCACGTGGCGTTTGCGACGATCGGGACCGGGGGCAGCAAGCGGGCGGAGTTTCTGGCGCTGCTACAGAAAGTGGAGGCACGCGGCGAGAATGCCGCTCCTGCGAAGTAGGTTCGGCTCGGCGTTGGCGGCGTGCGGGATGACATCCCATCCACCGTTTTCCGCATCCGTATTGATTAGCTCGCCTGCAAGAACTCCGAAGGATGCTCAAGCTGTAGATTATGGCGAGGCAGAGGAAAAATGCTGACTAGCGGGGGGAAACTGGCGCGAGGGACGAGGATTCTCGCGGTGGGCGCGTTGTTCGGCGCCGGCTTTATTGCATTTCCGAACGTGTTGCATGCACAAGCGGCACCTGGGCCGATGCGGCCGCCCGACGAATCGTCAACAACGGATTCCGCACAGTCTGCTTCCGGGTCGGCCACGCGGCCGGAGGAGCCGTTGATGCCGGAGCGGAAACAGCTGTTCGGGTATTGGCGATTGAATGTGGACGAGAGCGATGACGCGCATGAAAAACTGAAGGAAGCTAGCAATGATGGCAGCGTCGCGAGCCCGCGCGGCGGGGGAGGCGGGAACGGCGGCGGTGGCGGCGGTCAGCCGGGCGGGATTCACATTGGCGGAATGGGTTCGCCGTTTCCGGGAGGCGGAGGGGGAGGAGGCGGGTCTTCGAGGCGGAGCGGCAACAGCGGGCCGGACAGCGAATTGGATCGCGCGCAGATGCAAGAATTGCTGAATCCCGCGGGTTCGTTGACTGTGGCATTGAAGGATCCCGCGAAGGCGGAGGACACGAAGGGGAGTGCAGACAGCAAGACAACGGCGGACACAAAGGGTACGACGAGTGCTGCGACTCCGGCGGCGCCGCCGAAAGATCCCAACAACGAAGAAATTGACGTGACCGATGATTTGGGGCGCACAAGGGTCTATTACACGGACGGCCGCAAAGTTCCGAAACCGAAAGAGGAGAAATACCAGGAATTCGATGCGTACTGGGTGGAGAGCTATCGTTTGGTGGCGGAGTACGATGGATCGCACGGAGCGCGAGTGACGCGAACGTACGAGCCTGCTCCGGGCGGTAAGCAGCTTTACGAAACCGTGCGGCTGGATAGGACGCGATCGTATGGTCCGGTAGAAATTCGCTACGTATATGATCTGGCGCCGGAACATCGCGCGATCGGAACGAAATAGGCGAAGCCGTCTCTGCGGCAGATTGGTTTAGGTTCGCTTTCGCGCGGCTGCAAGACGGCTTTCGCAATTGTGGTGACGAAGCAAGACCGGCGCTAACTGAAGGTCGCGCGTGCCGGCATGTCCTGCCTTGAAACTTCCTCGCTGTAAGCTGTGACGCCAATCTCGTGTTAGCCTACCTGCTCTTGTGATTTGCGATTCAACACTGAAACCTGGGGCGGCTTGACCTTGCATACGCTGGAATTTTCTTTAGTCGTAGCGCTGGGATCGTTTCTGGCCGGTTTTTTGGGGTCATTGACGGGATTGGGCGGCGGCGTGGTGATCGTGCCGTTGCTGACGCTGGTTTTTGGTGTGGACATGCGTTATGCGATTGGCGCATCGCTGGTATCGGTGATTGCAACTTCGTCGGGCGCGGCGGCGGCTTACCTGCGGGAGGGTTACTCGAACATGCGGGTGGGCATGTTCCTGGAAATCGCGACGACTGTGGGGGCGATATGCGGTGCGGTGCTGGCGGGGCATTTGTCCACGTCTGCTATAGCGATCGTGTTCGGAGTCGTGCTGCTGTACTCGGCTTACAGTTCTACGCATGACTACGCGGAACCGCCGGGAGGTTTGCCGCCGGACCGAATTGCGAGTGCGCTGAAACTGGATGGGAGTTATCCGACGGAACACGGACAGGAGTCGTACCATGTGCGGAGGGTGCCGCTGGGGTTTGGATTGATGTATGTGGCGGGAGTGCTGTCCGGGTTGCTGGGAATCGGTTCCGGCGCGGTGAAGGTGCTGGCGATGGACCAGGCGATGAAAATTCCTTTCAAGGTGTCCACGACTACGAGCAATTTCATGATTGGAGTGACGGCGGCAGCGAGTGCGGGAATTTATTTGCGGAATGGATTCATTGATCCGGGATTGGCGATGCCGGTGATGCTGGGAGTTTTGATTGGAGCGCTGACCGGGGCGCGTGTGCTGCCGGGAGCAAAAGTGCGTACGTTGCGAATGGTGTTTGCGGTGGTGATTGCGGCGCTGGCAGTGGAAATGATGCTGAAGGGCATACGAGGGAGCATGTAAATGAGCGGAGAGCGCGGCGGAGCGAAAGCTGGAATTACGAGCGATAAAGCCATCGAGATGTGGCTTGGGAAATTGTTGCGCAGCGGCGTGATTCTGGCGGCGGTGGTTGTGTTTGCGGGAGGCGTTTGGTATCTGAGCGCGGCTGGCGGGACGGTCGAGAATTACAGGACGTTTCGGGGAGAACCGGCGGAATTGACGCACGTTACGGAAATCGTTCGTGATGCGGTTTCGTTGCATCCGTTGGGATTGATTCAGCTGGGATTGATTTTGTTGATTGCGACGCCGGTGGCGCGGGTGGTGTTTTCGGTGGTGGGGTTCGCGATGGAGCGGGATTGGATGTATGTGGGGATCACGCTGATTGTGTTGGGGACCTTGCTTTACAGCTTGACGAGTAGTTCGCTGGCGGCTCGGCATTGATTCGTTGTGGAGGCGCCGCAGAGTACGAGCCGCTCGGCAAGGTGTCGGCAGGGTTTGCGTGCGCTGTGTCGCGCCTACGGCGCTCGTGATTCTTTTGGCACGTTTCCCCGGGCTTACGCCCGCGGTTAACTTATGCCGCGCCTCCCGCGCTGGCTCGCGGACGGCGGTACGACCGGTGAGTGCGGGAACGACGAGACGAGAAAGCAAAGATGTAAAAACGCGAGGGCGTAAAGACGCAAGGACGCTTGGACGCGATTAAGGACCGGATTCAGATTGATTCGGGGAGTCGGGCGTTTTGTTGTGGATGATTTGAGCTGGGAGGGTTGGCGGTTCGCCGATGGCTGAAACTGGGGAGGGGAGGCTTGCCGGGCGAATTGCGTTTACTTATTCAGCTTTTCGGCTGTATGAGGTGGCGCGTTTTTTCACTGTGGTTTCGATGGAGATGCTGTCTGTTGCGGTGGGATGGCAGATCTACGCGATTACCCATCGCGCGCTGGACCTTGGTTACGTGGGTTTGGCGCAATTCCTTCCGGGCTTTTTGCTCTTTTTGGTTTCGGGACATGCCGCGGACCGTTTTGACCGACGAAAACTTTTAGTGGTGTGCTACGTGGGGTTCGCGATTTGCGCGGGCTTGCTGCTAGTCGTGTCGCTGCAACATTACCGTTCGGTCGGGCCGATTTATGGCGTGCTGGTGTTGGTGGGCGTGGTGCGTTCGTTGAATGGCCCGGTGAGCCGGGCGCTGCTGCCGCAGTTGGTCGCCGAGGAGCACTTTCAAAACGCGGTGGCGTGGCATTCGACAATCTTTCAGATTGGGACGATTTTGGGTCCGTCGCTGGGGGGATTGATCTACGCGTTCTCTCGGGGACCGGCGGCGGTGTACGCAGCGTCGCTTGCGTCGTACCTTGTGGCAATTTTTTGCACGACACTGATCAAATTGAAGGCGCAGCCGCGGGCGCGGGACATCACGCTGAAAACGGTGCTCGCGGGGATCGCGTACATACGGCGACAGAAGGTGGTGTTGGGGTCCATCTCGCTGGATTTGTTTGCGATGCTGCTGGGCGGAGCGGTGGCGCTGCTGCCGGCGTATGCGAGCGATATTTTGCACACGGGGCCGTGGGGACTGGGATTATTGCGCAGTGCTCCGGGAGTGGGAGCGGGGGCGATGGCGATTCTGCTCGCTTATCGCCCGTTGAGGCGGCGGGTGGGCGCGACGATGCTGTGGTGCGTGGCTGCCTTCGGCGTGTTTACGATAGTGTTTGGGCTTTCGCGGAATTTGGTTTTGTCATTGTGTGCCTTGGCGCTCGTGGGGGCGTCGGACATGGTGAGCGTGGTAATTCGCGCGACGCTGGTGCAGGTGGCGACGCCGGATGAGATGCGAGGACGCGTGAACGCGGTGGACATGATTTTCATCGGGGCTTCGAACGAGCTGGGACAGTTCGAATCGGGGCTGACGGCGGGGTGGTTTGGGACGGTGCCGTCCGTAGTGCTGGGCGGGATCGGCACGTTGGTGGTGACGGCTTTGTGGGCGTGGTGGTTTCCCGCTTTGCGGCGAGCGGAGACTCTTAGCGTCGAGGAGCACGCTTTGAATTAACGGCCGCGACTTTCGCTTGGAGGTGATTTCCAGATTGCGGCGGCGGTCATACTACCGCCGTCGCGCCTGGAGCATCTTGCGCTGGGACGCCGAGGTGCAGTGCTGCGAGGGCTTGAGGTTGTGGAGCGGCGGCGAGCGGCGAGGCAAGCCTCGCCTTGTCACAAGCGGCAGCAAGGTGCCGCACCCCCAGATGGGCTGGACGAAATTTTTGAACGCGATGGTGGTGCGTGTCGCGGCACGGATTAATCGGCGAATAGTCGCGGGCTAGGGTTCCACCAAGTTGCTGCGGATGGCGAAGCGCATGAGGTCGCTGAAGCTGGCGAAATTCATTTTTTTCATGATGTGGTTGCGATGGCTTTCGACGGTGCGAGTGGAAATGCCGATGGCAGCCGCGACCTCCTTGCTGATTTTTCCGGTGGCGAGGAGTTGCACGATTTCCAATTCGCGGGCGGTGAGCGGGCAGCCAGCGATGGGATGTTCGGTGCGATCATTATCGTCGCGCTGATCGTTGACGAAAGTTTCCACCATGGTCATCGCGAGGCGGCCGGTAAAGAACGGCTTGTGCTGCTGGACGTGGCGGACGGCAGCGACCAGTTCGGTGTCGGCATCGGATTTCAGGACGTAGCCACGAGCGCCGCAGCGGAGAACTTCGCGAGCGACATCTTCGGAAAAGTGCATGGTGAAAATCAGGATTTCGGTATCGGGAGACTCTTCGCGAATGACGCGGGCGACTTCGAGGCCATTCATTTCGGGCATGGTGAGGTCGAGCAGAACGAGGTCGGGTTTGGATTTTTTGACGTACTCGATAGCTTCGACGCCGTTGGAGGCTTCGCAACAAACTTCCAGGCCGGATTGAGATTCAAGGAGGGAACGAACCCCGCGGCGCACGACAGCGTGATCATCCGCTACGAGAATGCGATAAGGCTTGGGAGGTGCAGGTTCTTTGGTCATGTGGATCCCCTTGGAAGGCAGAAGTGAAGAGCAGGAATGGAACGTAAGCGCGGGAAAGGGCAAGGGTGTGTACAAACGAAAACGAGAAGGACGCGGGAGGCGAAGGGCGTTCGGGTGATGGCGTCACTTTGAGCCTTCCTTCTCCTTCAACGGTAGCACAACTTCAATCGTGGTGCCTATTCCAACCGAGCTGGATAGTAAAAATTCTCCGTCGAGCTGCTTGACGCGCTCGCGCATGCCGGAAATACCGATGCCCAAGATCGGCTCGTGCTGTGGCAGAGGCGAGAAGATGGCCATTCCTGCGCCATCATCCCTGATCTGAACGGATACTTGGCGCGGAGTGCGCGCGACGCGAATCGTCGCCGAGTGAGCTTTTGCGTGGCGATGCACGTTGGCGAGGGCCTCCTGAATGATACAGAAAACGGTGAGTTCAACTTCCTTGGGGAGGGAACCGAGAGTTTGCGGAATGGACGAATCCACGGCAAGGCCGCTGCGCTCGGCGAAAAGTTTCGCATAGGCCCGCAAGCCCGCAGCGAGACCGACCTCATCCATGAGCGGCGGGTGAAGGATTGAGGAGATGGTGCGAACTTCACGGATGGCGTTGGAAGCGAGAACGCCGGCGGAGCGGAGAAGATCTTGCCCCCGGGAATCGCTTGCGGGGAGGAGATCGCCGATCTGACGAAGAGTCATTTTGAGAGCCGTGAGGGTTTGCGAGGCGGTTTCGTGCAGTTCGCGGGCGACACGGCGCTGCTCTTCGCTGCGCAAGGTGAGCAGCTGGCGGGAGAGACGGCGGAGATCGTCTTCGATGCGGGTCTGTTCGGTGATGTCATGATTGAAGCCGACGACCCGGACGACGTGGCCATAGGCGTCCGTGTAGGGAATGCCGCGAGTGTGGAACACGCGTATGCTTCCATCGGGCAAGATGCACCGCGAGATATGCTCGAGAAGAGTGTTGGTGGCGATGCACTGATTCAAGGCGCGCTTGGCGCCTTCGATATCTTCCAGATGAAGGATTGACCAGACCTCCTCGAGCGGCACGGGCCCCGCGAACGGTGCGCGATTGAGCAGCGTGAAACATTCGCGCGAACAGACGATCGTGCTTTCCACGGCATTCAGTTCCCAACTTCCGAGACCGGCAATCGTTTCGGCTTGGGCGAGCAAACGTTCGCTCTCGCGCAATTTGTGTTCCGCGAGTTTCTGTTCGGTGACGTCTTGCGAAGTGCCCAGGATGCGGACGGGCCGGCCACCATGGTCGGCGATGCAAACGGCGCGAGATTGGAAAATGCGAACGCGACCGTCGGGAAGCACAAAGCGGACTTCGTTTTCAAGAGGCTGTTGATCGCGAAGCAGGGTCTTTACTTCCTGCCAGACGCGCATGCGGTCGTCGGTGTGAAACAGGGCACAGGCGCGAGCGACAGGAATCGGCTGCTCGTCCGGCGAAATGCTCAGCATGCGGTACATTTGAGCCGACCAGGCGAACTGCTGATTGGCGACGTCATATTCCCAGCTTCCGAGATTCGCGAGCTCTTCGGCTTGTACGAGGAGCGATTCATTCTTCCTCTGCCGCTCGGCTCTCTCGCGCGCTTCGGTGACATCCTGGACCACGGAGACTAATTGGGCAGTTTTTCCGGCTTCGTCCAAGAGAGGGAGTCCGCGCATAAAAATTATGCGAACGCGACCGTCAGGAAGCGTGTAGCGCCCTTCGGATTGAAAAGCGGTGCCGTTCTCGATGGCCGAGTGGAGGATGCCGCGGACGCGCTCGCGGTCGAGGGGATCGATCATGGCAAACATGGATTCCATGGCCGGGACACCTTGCGAGGGATCCAAGCCGTAGAGACGAAAGAGCTGCAGGGACCAATCGCGTTGGCCGGTTTGCACGTCCAACTCCCAGCAGCCGGTCTGGGTAACTTGCTCAGCGTGGGCCAGGAGCGCTTCGCGTTTACGGAGGCTGAACTCGGCGGTTTTGCGACGGGTAATATCGCGGGCCATCAGGCAAATCGAGGAAGGGCGCTTGGTGCTACGTCCAACAGGGTAAGCCAATGCATGGAACCAGCGGCTACCGGCGGGTAGTTCGATTGGGAATTCGCAGTCCATACGCAGGTTTTCGCGCAAGACGGGGTGCACGATTTGACGCAAGGAGCGAGAAATTTCGAGGCTAAAAACTTCGTCGGGGCGTTTGCCAAAGACGCTTGCGCGGCGCTTTTGCAGCAGAGCGTTGCGGGAAGTCCAGGCAGTAAGGAATTTCTCGCTGAGATCTATTTCAAAAAGAAATTCACCGAATTTGCGGATGAGGGTGGAGAAGAGAGGGTGCTGATTGGAGTGAGGAGTGGCCACGTCCGGCGCTGGCCAACCGTGGGCAGTGCGGCGTTCTATGGGAACAGCGTCATCTCGGGCGGAACGCGCCGTTTGCCCAGGTTTCGCGCGCGAGCGAACGGAGCGTCGAGCGCGATGCGAACGTCTGTCAGCGAGCGTCATCTAGTAGAGCGTATGAATAAGGTGAAGCAGTCTCGCCGAAGAACAGAAAGCGTTCACTGGCGCGACTTCAAAAAAAAAGAGCCGCCACGGGAAGGGAAAGGGAACGCGAAAGGAAAGTTACTGCGAGGGTATTGGCGTGTCAAGTATAAAAGCGGGCTTTGCGAAAATTAACGAAGTAGGTTTATGCGTAAACATTTGAGGGCAAATCAGTAATATTCCGAATTGCCACAGTTCAGGGATGGGCGTACCGTGCCAGACCTAGCTGGAAGGGGTAGTAGTAACTAACGTTCCGCACAACATCTCCCGATAAGGAAATTGGGAAATGGCGGAACGGTTCACTCGCCCTGCTGGGTCGTCTACGGCCGCTGCCACACCGCACGCCCTGAAAAGCTCCGTGCGCGACCCCAGCTGGGCGGGTATTTCCTGCCTATTTCATCAAACCCCGGCGAAGCGCTTGTTCTGCAAGAGTTTACCGAGGTCGGACATCTCTGTCGGTTGGAATCGTGCGACAAGTGGAACTCCAGCTGAAGGTGGAGCAATTGTCTAGCGTTTGTGGAGACGTCCGTTTCCCAAAGGCGGAACTATGTTTGCGACTCCTGTTCGAATTCTTGTGGTTGGCCCAACAAACGCGAATACGCGAGGGATGCTGGAGAGGTGGCGGCGGTCGGGCTGGGGCTCGCACACGGTGGACAACGTGCAAGAGGCCGAGACCGTGTTGAAGACGATTCGATTCAAGGTGATTTTGGCCGCGGAAAACGTGAGTGACGGAAGCGGGTATCAATTAGCCGGGCTCGTAGCGCGGCAGAGCAGCAACCTTTTCATTTCCGTAGCGCTTTCGGAAACTTGCCTGTGGCTGCCCGTGATCGAGCTAGGAGCGAGATCGTTGGGTAAACGCGCCATCAATCCATGGATCCTGGAAACGGAAGTCGAATCCATTCTGCGCGCAATTGACGGTGACCGGACGATCGCGGTTAGGGGAAGCGTTTCGGGAGGCCCAAGTTCCGGGCCTGTGCTGCGGGGTAACGGAACGCCGATGAGCGCGGGGATGCGACGTGGCGATATCGATCTGCTGAATTCGTCGAGTTCAAGAGGTGATAGATCCTTCCGTCAGAACAGCGGAGCGAAGCATGAGATGCCTCCGCGGCGAAGGGCGGGAATCATTCACGGCGGAGATCGTGGAACAGAAACGCCGGCGCTGAGGGAGACGGAGCGCGCGCCGGGCCTGCATGGAAAAAGGCGAGTGGAATAGCCGGCACGGGATGGCGACCAAACAAATTTCGGTTTCGCGGGCCGAGGGTGGCGTGGCGCCGTCGCACGAGGTGCGGGATAGCGGGCGTCACCAGATCCCGCTGCGCGATCTGGCGGAATGCCTATTGGCAGCTTATGAAGGAGTATCGGCAAGAGCATTTCGGCTGCATCAGGCGAAGGGTGCGGAAGCCGGAAGCGAACTGAAAGTCTGGAAAGAGGCCGAGCGCGACTTGCTGGGAGCGATGCCGGTAGACTTGGCGGAAACCGGAGAGAATTTTTACGCGCTGGCAAGCGTTCCGGGATACTCGGCTGCGGAGATTAGCGTTGCGGTGGAAGATTGCTGGTTGCTGATATCCGGGTACGGCCATAGTTTTGGGCAAACCGGCTACGCGGTTGGCGACGCGAAATTCGATGAGACGGGAATAATCGGTCGGCAAGGCGAAGCGAGCGCGGCAGACGCAAGTGGGGAGAACGTCGGCCCGCCGTTGAGTCTGCAAAGCGACCCTTGCGTCGAACAGAGGGGCGAAGGTTGTGCGGTGCGCAGACCTTTCTGCGTGGTGGAGTTGGGCCGCAGAGTGGATGCGTCGCGGAGCATTGCCGTCATCGCTAATGGTATGGTAGCTGTTCGGATCGCGAAGGCGGAACCTGGAGCGATCACACAAGACAAGAAAGCGCGGGAGTGACTGCCACCGAGCGATAGAGATCGTCGAAAATTTAGAAGCCTCAGTCGAGTACAACTAGCGGAACGCGAAAGCCTCTTTTCAGTCCTCATCACCCTCCTGCGCTGTAGTGTTTTTGGGCCCAGAGCGCCAGGATTGCCCCAGCGATCATCGAGAGCGCGGCGGCGGTTTGTGCGTTTGACATTCCAAGAAACGAGCGCGGGTTGATGCGGATGAATTCGACGAGGAAGCGCGCGGCGCCGGTCAGGATTAAATACGCGGCGAAAACTTGTCCGGGTTTCACGTTGCGCTCGGGTGGAACGGTTGGAGATCCTCTGCGCCAAAGCCACCAGGCGATTGCGCAAGCTACGATGAGTTCGTAGATGGGAGTGGGGTGGACTCGCTGTGTGGTGGGAACGAGGCCATTGGGGAAACTCATGCCCCACGGCAGTGTTGTTGGAATTCCGTAGTCGCCATCGCCGGAGAGAAAACATCCGATGCGGCCGACTCCGTAGCCGAGCGCGGCGGCTGGCGAGCCCGCGTCGAAGATCGTGAGGATGGAGAGCTTACGGCCATCGGCGGCGTTGCGTTTTACGAGGCGCCAGGCGACGAACGCGAAGGTGGCGAAACCGGCGAGGAGGCCTCCAAACCAGGCAAATCCGTAAGGGCTTAGCAAGAGATGGAGCGGATCGGCGAAGAATTCGGCCGGTGCTTCAAGCAGGTGATAGAGCTTGGCGCCGACGAAACCCGCCAGGCAGGGTGCGGCGATCAGCGTTTCTGCTTCGCCGGACTTTTTGTCGGCGATGCCGCGACGGGCGAGATCGGCGCGGAGAACGAAATAGGCCGACAGCATGGCGCACGCGACCATCAGGCCGAATGTTGGAATTGTGACTGGACCGATGTGAAGAAATGGGATCATCGAGAGCAGTATAGCTTTTTTGGCGCGAGGGCGGGACGGCCGAGGCTGCTCGGAAGTGCGAGTTTTAGAAAGGCGAGATGATCGAGGATTGTCGAGGGGCTCGGACGCAGGTTTGGAATTGGTGCACGAAACTCGGTGAAACCAAAAACTGTGCGGAGGCGTCCTATAAGTTAGAATAGAGCTGCCGAGTGAGCAGGTTCCCGCAGCGGAAGTAGCGGTAGGCGTAGAAGCACCCTTCAGTCGCCCAGTCGGGTGGAGGGCTACAACATGACAACCGCCTCTCAAGATAACGGCGCCACAGCAGTTAGAGTCGAAACAAGATCTCTGGCAGGACATTTCACGATATTCAAACTGTCATGCGCCGCCGCGTTTGCGTTGATGCTCACCTTGGCGCCCGCGCCCGCTTTCGCGCAGCACGGCGGCGGCGGAGGGGGTGGCGGCGCGCACGGCGGAGGTGGCGGAGGCGGCGGTTCGCATGGCGGTGGTGGAGGCGGCGGCCACGTCGGTGGAGGATCTGGAGGCGGAGGATCGCATGCCGGAGCTACGAGTGCGCCGTCTGGAGGCGGTTCGCACGGGGGCGGCGCTAGCGCCAGCGGCGGCAACAACAGCGGCGGACATTGGTGGAATCCGTTTCATAGCGGGGCGTCCGGGAGCGGGAGGGGTTCTAATGGCGCGAGTGGTAACGGAAATTCAGGAACAAACGGAAGCCCCGAACATTTCGCGGCGGGAAACAACACCTGGCAGGAGCCGCCAGCGCCTGCGGGACATGCATCGCCAGCGGTGAATCACTATGCTCCTGCGAGCGGAACGCGGCCCGTGGTGGTCGGCAAGGAGCCCAGTCACGGAGCGACCGGTTCGATTCATGCGGCGGGCGCGGTTGCGGGGCCACCACACGTGTTTCCGCCGCACCGTGGACGCGGCGGCTATCCGGGTTATTTTTACAATCCTTACCCTTACTACGGATTCGGCTGGGGAGGAGGCTTGTGGTGGGGCGGTTTTTATCCTTGTGATCCTTTCTGGGGTTGCTATGGATACGGCTACGGTTACGGCGGCGGATATGGGTTTTACGGTGGAAGCTTTGGCGGCGGCGATTACGGCGCGGATTTGAGCTACAACTCGCCGGACGATGAGGGGAGTTCGCAGGAACCGAATCCGACTCTGTTCGCGGCGCCGACCGGGGAACAGGGTGGTGGCGAAACGTCGCAGCAACCGTACGTGATTTTATATCTGAAGGATGGATCGAGCTACGCGGTGAGTGATTACTGGCTTTCCGGCGGGAAATTGCGCTACGTGACGTCTTACGGCGGCGAGAACGTGATTGATGAGTCGCAACTGGATCTGCAGCGCACGGTGAACGAGAATGCGACGCGCGGAGTGGATTTCACGTTGCGGCCGGAGCCGGCTGGAAATAGCGAGGCGACGCCTGGCGCCCAGGGCGCTCCGAACGCACAGCCGCCAGCGCCGCCACAATGATTTGCGGTAATTTTTTGAACGCGAGCGCGTTGTTTGGGATATTGTGACTTGGATTCTTTTGGTGTACACACACAACGACTTGACAAAAATTCCAAGTGAGCGTATAAACTTATTCGTTAACCTCGAAAAGTGTAGAGCGCAGTAGGCAATTCGAGTCGCAAATTCCGTACCCCTTCCTTAGAAACAGTTCGGACAAAGTTCCCAAAGGCACTAGCGATATTTGTGGCGAGTTTCGTTTAGAAGCCTGCGTGATTTTGCCGACCGATTTGGCGCGGGCTTACTCGCGTGGTCAGGCGCCATTTATTTAGAAGCGCACACTATTCTGGAGACGCACACCGATGCCGAACTACAATGCGCAAAATCCGCCGTACTCGATTTTTCCTGGTGATGTGGCGTTAGCATTCAACAATGAAGCGCCTGGCGCAGGACAGGCCAGCCAGCAGTTTGCGCTGCCCAGCTATGCCGGATTTCCGGAGAACGGGCTGGCGATTCGCTGGCAAATCAGTTTTGCAACCGCGCCGACGGCCGTGAGCGTCCAGTTACAGACGGCGATCAACGACGTGGACGCGCAGTACGCGGTGCCGACCGGAGCTGCAAACATGAGTTCGACTTCGACGGCTGGCGATAATTTGGTGGCTACGGGAGTGCGGGCAAATTTTGTGCGCGCGAAGGTGGTTTCGATTACGGGTGGGTCGGGCGTTACGGTGCAGATATTGGGGTAGTTGTTGGAGCGCTAGCGCTTGCGATGATTCTTCCATCGCAGGCGTCGGCGATGGTACGGTTTATGGTGGTGGCCGCGGTTCTTGAACTGTGAACTGCGGCGAACGGGAGAAGACTCGTTACATGCGCTTGATGCGGGGAGTGGTTGAGTTTCTGATTGTTGGGGCCGTGCTGCTGGCGATGACCGCGGCGGCTGACGGGTTTGGGCATGGCTTGAGATTCGGCGGCTCGGCCGACTTGTGGGGCGCGGACGCGGAGCAACAAGCGGCAGCGAAAAGTTCGAACGGAGCGGCGCAATCGCAGACGCCGGCTGCGACATCGGGAGCCACGGATTCCGCGAAGCATGTCATCACACTTACCTTTGATTATGACTTCACAAAGACGCCGGCATGTTCCGCGACGGTGAAGGTGCACTGCGTGGCGAAATTCAGCGTGTACGACATTTCGAGCCACAAACCGTATTTTCTGTTTTTTGCACCGGTACCGAACGGCGCGCACGGCTTGATGAAGGGAATCACGGCCACCAGCCCGCAATTGCTGTTCGCTGTGGGGAAGCATCGGATTGCGGTGTCGGCGGTGGAACCGGACGGGTCGGAATCGCCTCCGCACGAATGCAAGACAATCATCGAGATCAAGCCCACTAGTACCACGGACACTGCCGCAGCCCATTGAGCTGGGCTGGCGTTGGGGTGCCGCGTCATTTTGTCACACGCTTTTCGCGAAAATATAGACGCCCTCTTACCTTCTTCTCGATGTGTGCCCGTGCGGGCGCATAGCTTTTGAACAATTTCTGATGCGATATTGCACCGGGTTCGTACGTTCGCGATTTGCGAATGGCTGGAATCGCTGTGCGCGTGCGGCGCGGGCGGGCGACATTTTGCGCTGTGCGCACCGGGACGCGTTCGATTCGGCGCTGCTTGGGATTATGGAGTTCGAGCAAAGGCAGCAAGGTCAAGCGTTGCCGAAGCTTCAAGTTGACTGGAGTTTTCCCCATGCGGGACACGCGAAACGTCGCGGCGGAAAAAACGATGCCCTTGCGGCTCGACCCGGACCCGACAGGCGCGTGTCCCGCTCCCATTCGAAGAAGAGCGATGCGCTCGCGGCGGACGCGGGTGTTGAAGCCGACCGAGCGCGAAGCTGCGGAGCAGATGATTGCGACGTTCTTGGGAGAAGAGGCGAAGTTGTCGTCGAACGCGAGCCCGCAGGCGACGCCCAAGCCGACGCAAAGCCGCGAGCGGAAGAAGTGTGAGGCCCCCGTGGATTTGCCGCCGATCATTCGGAACCCCGAAATGCGGCGAAGGCGATTGAATCTGGCCGAAGCGATTCGGGAAATCGGGCTCGACGAAGCCGCGGTGGCGGAGACGTTGATGGAGATTCTGATGCGTCGCCGGAAGCCGCCAACCAATAACTCGCCGGACATTGCGGCCGACAAATTTTTGCTGGACGTGGTGAAGGAGTCCATTCGGATACTGGATCGGGCTGAATCAGCGGAGAGCGAAGCGGCGGAGGATGTACCGACGATTTTTCGATTGACGCACCATATTCCACGGCCGGTGCGTGGGGATGGCGCGGAGTCATAGTCGGAGGCAGCAACAGAGACAGGCCTAGAGGCAACCTCAGAAGCGAGGGCTGCCCGCTGCGTCCCGAAAGGCGCGGGACACAGCGGCCGCTACAAAGGCAGAGGCAACGGCAAAAGAGCCGGCGAGACGCCGGCGCTACGACACCTTAGGAGACTTTATGAGCTTGAGCGTTAGCAATAAGACGATTGGGTACATCGTGCAGCTTGGCGGGATCGGATCACTGGTGGTGGGAGCGGTTCTTAGCGTGCATCATGCGGCGATTGCGACGGCATTTCTGGCGGGTGCGGCGGCGTTCTACATCGGGGAAAAGATTCGGACGCTCGCGTAGGGAGTTCGCTGGTTCACAGCAGCAGCGATGCCCGATTACGTGATCGATGTTCCAAGCGCTGCGCTGCTAGCAAAGATTGGGGCTGCTAACGCTGCCTCGGAGAGCACCAGCGGGCTGAAGGCGCGCATTGAGGCGCTGGGTTTGGATTATCGGCCGTTTGCAAGGCAAGGCGCGTTTCACTCTTCGCACGCGAAGTACCGGCTCTTTGGCGGAGCTGCGGGACCAGGGAAGACGAAAGCGTTGTTGATGGAAGCGGTGATACAGGCGCTGGAGAACCCTGGCGCCAATACTTTAATCCTGCGAAGGACGTTTCCGGAGATGGAGGCGTCACTGCTGCAATATTTTCGGCGCGACATTCCGCACAAGTTGTACACGAGCTTCAACGAATCGAAGCATCTGGTGGAGTGGGTCAACGGCTCGACGACCCGATTCGGCTCCTGCGCTTCGGAACATGATGTCTATCAGTACCAGGGCGCGGAATATTTGTTCATCGGGATTGATGAGCTGACACTTTTTACTTTGCGGCAATGGCAATTCCTGACCAGCCGGAACCGCTGTCCGCTGCCTAGGACTTGTGCGTCGATGGCGGGTGCGACGAACCCGGGGAATATCGGGCACTCGTGGGTGAAGGCGCTATGGATTGACAGGCAGCCCGCGCCGGGCATGGAGCGTCCCGACCAATATGATCCGGCCGATTATGATTTTGTTGCGGCACGCCTGGCAGATAATCCGATTTATGCGCTGGACAGAAACTATCGAAAAACGCTGGAAGCGTTACCGACGCATCTGAAGCGGGCGTTTCTGGATGGCGAATGGGATGTGTTTGCGGGGCAGTATTTCGACAAGTTCGACGTGGAACGGCATATCGCGCGAGCCGAGACTTTGGAGTGGCAGCCGTGGTGGCCGCGCTGGATTTCGATTGACTGGGGATTCGAGCATCCGGCAGCGACTTATTGGCACGCGCAAGCGCCGGTGCTGCCGCCGAGGCTAGCGGAGCGACGCAACGACGATGGCGTGCGGGCAGCTGCAGCCACACGCGTGGTTACTTACCGCGAATATGTGACGCATCGGACGGCGCCGCGCGATTTGGCGAGAGAAATTATTGCGCGGAGCATGGCGAGCGTTGGGACTCGCGCGGACAGTGGTGGTGGCGGACGTGAGAAGATTGACGCGATTTATCTTTCGCCGGATGCGTTTGCGCGGCGGACGGATGAGGCTTCAATCGCCGAGCAGATGGGGGATGTGTTTGCGGCGGCGGGATTTCCGCGGCCGATTCCTGCGGATGACGATCGCATCGGCGGTTGGATGTTGATGTATCAGATGTTGGATGCGGGCGAATGGCTTTTGACCGACAACTGCATCGAGCTAATTCGCACGATTCCCACGCTGGTGCGCGATTCGGCGCGCATTGAGGACGTGGAGAAGATGGATGGAGATGACGCGGCGGATGCGGCGCGTTATGGATTGAAGTCACGTTATGCGGCGCAACGGAACGGGTTGGTGAGGCCGCCTCTGGAGCAACGGCTGGCGGAGCGGGTTACTTCTGAGGATCCGACAATTCGCGCGATTCAAGCGCGGAAGGCACAGATCGAGGAGAAGGGTCGCGCGGTGCCGGTGTCGTTCTTGCGGAGACGGCGGCCGTGAACTGTGGCGCCGCGTTGAACGGGTTTGGAGAGGTTTACGCATGAAGCTGCGGGAGATTTGGCGGAGGTTGTTTAGCACGAAGTATTCGGCGATTTTGGAAGCGGAAGTGGCGCGATTGCGCGCGGAGAATCGGGCGCTTTTGAATTCGATATTGGGGATCGCGGGTGTGCCGCCGATTACGGTTGGCGCAGATGCTCCGGCCTTGACGCCGAGCGTTGGGACGGCAACGACGAAAAAAGGTGGGACTCCTGGCGATTCGAGTACGCAGGTGACTGCGAAAAATTTGAGCGTTACCGCTCCGACGCGGCGGCGGTCTTGGCATCAGGTTTACCGCATGCTGGAAATTGATTCGGCGCGGAAGAAGGAAGTGGTTTAGAGGCTTAGTCGAGGCCCGCGCCGAGTTTTTGTTTGAGAGCTGCGCAATCGGAACTTCAGCGGCTAAAGCCACGACCCACAAAACGACCGGAGGACATATGCCGTTTATTCGAGGGCGTTACCACATTAATGCGATTGCCGGAGAAGCGCTCGAGGCAGCGCGCGAAGCTGAAGCGGCGTTGCTAGCGTTGGAGCACGATGCCGAGCAAGCAGGGGGCGACCCGGATGCCGAGGGCGACGACGAGGGCAGCGGGGCCGCGGCGGGGAAGGGGCCGATTCATCGCGTCGAGATTGAGGCGGCGGAACTCGTGCCGGCACATTCGGGACGAGCGCAGCGTGGGTTTGTGGCGCATGTGCACCGCGAGGCAGCAGTGCCTTCGAGAAGTCAATCGTCTGGCGGGCCAGGCTATGTTGGCGACGCGTCGGGAGCGGGCGGAGCACGCGGAATAGCTTCGCAGCCAGGAGCGGCAAACGGATTTGGGTCGGTGCGATCGCCGCGGCCTGGGCAATTGCCGAGTGGGGGTTATGCGGCGCGGCCGGAGACGCATGTGTTCGCGGATCACCGCAACCTGGTGAATTATTTGCGTGATGAGTTTGCGAAGCAGTGCAAGGGGTGAGTCTGGAAAGTGGAAGCGCAGCGTTGATTGCGCAAATTGGGAATAGAAGAGAGATCCCTTGCTGCGGTCGGGATGACAACGGAAATTCCACGCAGTCTCTTGCGAGATGAGCGGGGGCGTCGAGAAACACTATTTCCACAGTCGGGTTTAGAATGATTGCTGGCAGGACGGCGGCTGTGGAGCGTGCATGAGTTTTGGGCTTTGGGATACACCTAGCGGGCGGTTTCGTCGCTGGGGGAAGCGTAGCAGAGGGTACACGCGGGCGCCGATGTTTGCGCGCATGGCTGTGGTGCTGCTTGCGGCTGGGTTGGTGGGGACTATTGCGTGGCAAAGAGTGCAGCGGCTGCTTCACCCGGCGACGACTGCGGGGACGACAACCGGGGGAAGCTCAGGCGTCGCGACCAGTAGCGCTTCTGCTGCGGCGGTATGGGAATCGCAAGTGATGGACGCGCTGCAAGACGCTACGGCTCAAGGAACCGCAGGAAATATTACGGGCGCCGAAATGGGAGTGGATCGCGCCGCCGCCATTGTGACGGACGTGCGGTTGCAGGAGCAGCAGGCGGCTCCTGATTTTTTCGATGTAGGTATCCGCGGACTGGACCAGGTGTTGCGGACTCACCCGGAGAATCAGCGACTTCTTGAGCATGTGACGCAAGCGCGGATAGAGCTGGCGCAGCTGCGCAGCGCGCAGAGCGGCGCGGCGAGTGCGGGTGGTCCCGATACGGCTGAGGGCCTGCCACGGGGAGCGATGGATGGTGCAATCGCGCCAGTGCCGGTAGGTCCCGGCGCGAAAGCGCCGCACGCTGTAGCGATTCCTGGGCATGTGGTAGTGGCGTCTCCGCGCGATGTCGCAGCGCAGACCGTTTTGGACGCCACAGTGGAGAAAGGGAATTACATTGATGCGACGCTGATGCCGGAGACGGCGGAAATCCTGCTGCCTCCCGTGACACGGCTGTTTGCGGATGACGTGCGCGTGGAAGGGCTCACGTTCGAAGGGGCTTCGCAGACGCTGGATGGAATTCATTGGAAAAATGTGACATTTGTTAATACGCGCTTGCGGTATGAGGGCGGGCAGGTGTCGCTGACCAATGTTCATTTCGTGCGGTGCACATTTGGGTTTTCTGCCGACGAGCGCGGTGCGCGCTTGGCGAGCGCGATCGCGCTGGGGCAATCGTCATTTGTGATTGAGTAGTGGTGCGGTGCAGTGCGATTACGCGGCCGTGAGATTTCGTTTCCTTCCCCATAGTTCAGCAACCCCGACTCAAAACGCGGTGTAAGTGGTTAGGGCCGAGCTGTGCCGCAGCGCGGATGGCACACTGAAATGCGCCGCTGCAAATGCGCGTTCGCGTACAGCAGACGCGGGCACGGCATGCCGTGCCCCTACCCTGGGATTCGGCGTTCACGACACGCAGTACAGATCGCCCGGCACCGCGATTCACGTGTTGACGAAGCAAGGGCCGACGCCTCGTCGGCGCTACGCTCGCAGTACAGATTGTTTACAAAGGATTATGCATGACCACGCAGAAAACATTTTCGCCGGCGGATCCGGCGATTGTGCCGGTGGAAGGGCCTGCCGGCGCGAATACTGGCGCGGGTGGTGCGCTCGCGAGCAAGTTGCAGCCGGATGCCGATTACAGCGCGGGTGCGTACGGTCCGAACAATGAGCAGCTGCCTGAACGGCTGGAGAGCGCGCTGCGGCGGCTGGTGCACCAGTTCTCGTTCGAATCCGAATCCACTCGAAGGCAGGAAGTACGGCGGATCAAGCAAGCGCACCAATTCTGGCGTGGGTTGCAATATTTGTGGTGGAACGAGCGGGACCAGAACTGGCATCTGCCCTTCGAGCAGAAATTATCGGACAACTCGTCTTTGGAGGATTTGCCGCGCTACGAGTTCGTGACGAACATTTACCAGGCGTTCGGGCTTTCGTTGGTGGCGGTGCTTTCGCAGGATGTGCCGCGGGTGAGGTTCTTTCCTTCGTCGGCGCAGGCGGAAGAGGACGTGGCGGCGGCTAAGGCTGCGACGGAAGTTGCGCAGCTGGTGGAACGGAACAATCGCATCGGGAATTTGATTGTGGAGGAAGCGTTCAATCTTTGGACCGATGGAAAAGTGGGGGCTTACGTACGATTTGTGGTGGATGGGCAGAGGTTTGGATTTCATCCGGAGACGGAGATTGGCGCGCGAGAAGTGAAGATTGGCGCGGATGTTTATGTTTGTCCGGAGTGCGGGGCGGAGAGTAAGGCTGGTCCTGGGGCTGTCACAAATCGAAGAGAGATCCCTCGCTCCGCTCGGGATGACAACGAACGTCAAAAGCCGGAGAACAACGAAATTCAAAAGCGCGAGGGTCCGCGTGCGGCGGCAGCCAGCGCTATCGGAGATGCGGACGTCAATCTTTCTACCGCGTGTGTTGCTTGCGGAGCTTTATTGACTGAAGAGGATTTCGTTGGCGCGGAGACCTTGACTGTGCCTACTGCGGAGACGCGGCAGCGAGTGCCGAATGGGCAGGAGGTGGTGACGATTGTGGGCGGGCTAGAGTTGAAGACACCACCGTGGGCCAATGAGATGCATGAGTATCCGTACATCCAGTGGAACATGGAAGTGCACCAGGCGCGGTTGCGGGCGGCCTATCCGCATGCGGCGGACAAGATTGGGCCGCCGGTGGCGAGCGGGTCGCAGGAGTACGAGAGGCTAGCGCGCTTGGCGCAATCGCAGGGCGGGCCGTTGACGGAAGGCGGCGACTTCAACATCAATTTGATTACGTTCCAGAGGACCTGGCTGCGACCCTGGTCGTTCTTTGCGCTTGACGACAAAGCATTGCGCGACGAATTGCTGGAGATGTTTCCGGATGGGGCTTACGTGGCGTTCGCGGGCGACGCTTATTGCGAGTCGCGCAGCGAAAATATGGACGATCATTGGCGCGTATTGCATGCGCTGCCGGGGATGGATCGAGCGGGCGTCCTGCACTGGGCGATGCGTTGATCAGCGTGCAGGAGCGATTTAACACGCTTTCGAATTTGCAGATGGAGACTTACGAGTACGGAATTCCGCCGATTTATGCTGACAGCGAAGTGCTGGATTTTGACGCGTTGCAGAATCAGACGGCGGAGCCGGGGGCGCATTATCCGGCGCGGGCGAAGCCGGGACAATCGTTGGCGGCGGGATTCTTTCAGCCGGATGCCGCGGAAGTGCCCCCTGATTTGGCGGAACACGCAGCGGGTTTGATGGGCCCGGTAGCGCAGTTTTTGACTGGGGCATTTCCGGCACTCTTTGGCGGAGCGATGTCGAATAACGATACCGCGTCGGGCTATGCGATGGCGCGGGATCAGGCGATGGGCCGAATTGGTTTGGTGTGGCGGCGGATGAAGTTTTTTCATGCGGATATCATGCTGCTGGCTGTGGATTGTTTCCGGAAGAACCGGCCAAACGACGTGGAGGTGACTTTGCTGGGGGCCGGGGCCGCGTTCGAATCGAAATGGATACGTTTGGCTGATCTAAAAGGGAATTTGTTTAGCTATCCGGAGACGGATGAGCAGTACCCGACTTTGTGGTCGCAGCAGCGGGCGGTGCTGCTGCAATTGATGGGGAGTCCCGATCCGCAGATGCAGGCGGTGCTGGCGCATCCGGAAAATATGGCGCTGGTGAAACGGCTAATTGGGCTGGAAGAGTTGGTGGTGCCTGACGAGGAGTCGCGTACGAAGCAATATCGCGAGATAGCGCAGTTGGTGGGCGAGATGCCGGTGGTGCATCGCCAGGATGTGACGGCGGCAGTAGGACCGACGGCCGCGGCGGCTGCTGGAGGTGGCGTGGATGCGGAAGTGATATTGCCGAGCATCATGCCGGATGAGTTTGCGGACAATCACGCTGTGGAGCTGGAAGTTTGCATGAGGTGGTTTTCGTCAGATGCGGGGCAGGTGGCAAAGATTGAGGCGCCGCTGGGGTATGCGAACGTGCGGGCGCATGCTTTGTTTCATCGCGATTTCTTGCGGAAACAGCAGGCTGCGGCGGCCGGGAATTCAAATTCACCACAGATGAACACAGTTAAACGCAGATAACAGCAAAGCAAAGCGAAGGGAAGCAAATCATTCGTCGCGAGCGATTGCCGCGACGTCGTTGCGGCTAGGAACAGGGTTCTCGCCCTGCCGACGATGGCGCACTGAAGTGCGCCGCTACAACGTCAACGGCTGAAAGGCGGTGCTAGAGGGCGCGTTCTACGTTGCCGCTGGTGTAGCGGGAGGCGCCGTAGGCGCTCTTTTGGGCTGGGGGCGGAGCTACCAGGCGGACTACGTGGAGCAGGCGTTCGGGTTTGAATGGTTTGGCCATGCAGACGACGGCGCCGAGTTGGTGGCTGGCGGAGTAGTCGGCGGGCTGGGCGGATTTAGTTAAGAGAATTACCGGGACGCGCTGCAGGCGATCGTTGCGTTTGATGATGAGGCACAGGTCGTGGCCGGACATGTCGGTGCCTTCGACTTCGGCGAGGAAGACAGCGGGAACGGTGGTGCGCAAGATGTCCAGAGCCTGTTGGGCGCTGGGAACGATGACGACGGAGTAGCCGTCGCTCGAGAGAACGTTGCGCATGATGTCCGCGGTTTTCGGATCCGATTCGACGATGAGGACTACCGATTGTTGCTTGGCGCCAGTCGCGTGCGGAACGTGGCCGGCCATGGCTGGGTCCACTTTCGAGCCGCTGGCGGCTACTTCGGATTTTGCGTTGATGAATTGAACGGCGACGGCGAACTGGCCATCTTGTTCGACGACGCGGACGATTTCGGCTGGTTGCGGAGTATTGAGAGCGGCGGCGGCGGTGGAATACGGGAACGTGACTTCGAGCCGCTGGCCTTTCCAGTATCCGGTGCGTGCTGCGGTGAATAGCAATCCGTCGCGCGAGACGTCAATGCTTTTACAGACTTCTTCGAAAGGCTCGGGCGAATTGATACCGCGGACGTGAACTTGCGCGGTGATTTTGGCGCGTTTGCGGCGGCGGCGTTCGATGGCGACTTGGGACGCGGTGGATCGGGGCGTTGCGTTGGCTTCTGCGGAAGCCGTTGGCGGAGTGCTCATCAGGTTACCTCAGTTTTCAAGAGAGGTCTGTCGCGTCCCCCTGGACTGCGTTACAGCTCCCCCCGCTGACACATAGATTTACAAGATGAAGGGCTTGCGGGGAATAGTACTCTCGTTTCATTTTGGAAAACTTTTCGACAGGGGCGCGGGGGTACTGTGTAAGTCTTTGAGATGCAGCGTGTTGCCACGGTTTCGCCGCGTATTCCCGTAGTTCCTGGCAGTGGATTTTACAAATCATTCGGAGCGCCGAAATATGGGAACAGAGACGATTGCAGCACCTGTTTTGAATAGCCGTTCGAGCGATGACGAAATTCTTGGATTGACTACGCATTTGCCGCGAAAGATCGCGCGGCGTGGATCCGACGAATCGTCCGGAGGCGCGACTCCTGGGAACGATGGGCAATTGGATTTGGAGTTCGGCGCTGGGAGCGAAACCAGCGGAGATCGAGTGGCACGCGAAGACGGCAGGGGAGAGCTGCGCGACAGGACCGATGCGACGCAGCGCGCAGCGGAAAATTTGACAGCGCAGGATGTGCCGGCGAATTTGCAAGAAGCCTTCGCGGCCAACCCTGAATTGCGGGAGGCCTGGCGAGACGTTAACGAGTACCGCGAAACGTTTGCAACGCCGGCGGAGGCGCGAGCGGCGACGGCGTTGTTGGGTGATTTGAACAGGATGGACGCGCTGTTTTATTCGAGGCGTCCGGAAGATCATGCGGAACTGGCTCGAGCGGTGGCGCAATTGGACCCGGCGGCATTTGCGTCTTTGGCGCGCGAGATGGGTAGCCTAGCGTCTGGCGGAATGCAGCAGAGCGGCGAGGGAACGCGGATGTTGCGGGAGCCGGCGCGCGTGAGCGAACCGCAGCCGGCGCGACGCGAAGAGCCAGCTGACCAAGGGATCCGGCAGGACGCGCGGCCTGAGTCCCGTCGGGAGAATACGGCGCGAAGCGGCTTGACGGAACCACAAGCGGAATTTTTTCATGCGACGAACGCGGCGGCGGTGCAGAGCGTTTTGGATGCGATCGAAACGCAGGTAGAGCGATTGCTGCCGGAGGGAATCGCCAAGTCGGCGCGCAATCGGGTGGTGGGCGAGATTTACCGTGAGATTGATGCGACGTTGCGCGGGAACCGGGCGCTGGGACAGCAGATGCGGGAAGCGTTTCGATCGGGAACGCTGGATGACGATCACCGCCGCGCGATCGTTTCGTTGGTGACGGGCCGAGCGCGGCAGGCATTGCCGGCGGTGGCGAAACGGGTGCTCGATGAATGGACCACGACAGTGGTATCGGCTAATCACGCGCGACGTGCGCGGCAGCGGGCTGCCGAGCGGCGCGTGGATATTGCGGGGTCCGGAGGCGCAGGGAATGACGGGCGGCGAGCGGTGAGTTCGCGCGATATTGATTACGCGCGGATGTCCGATGCGGACATATTGAATCTGTGATGGAGACCCCAACAGCGAAGTCGGGATGCGGCCGCGCTAGAGTGACGCGCGATTCGTGGCGACCTTGTAGGTGTAGATGATTTGGGCGAGAGCGCTGGCGAACGATTTGATCTGCGCGGTTGTGAGCGACGGCGTGAGATGGACGAGGCCCGACGCCATGAAATTGTCCACCAGTGTGGACAAGCTTGAGTTCACCTGCGGCCAATTGACGGTGCCATCCGAGCCGGTTGCGGTGATCACATAGGAATCTATGATGCGGAGCGTGACTCCGGGCGTGAGGATCTGCAAGACCTGTTGGTTGACGTTCATGGCGGCAACCAGATCCTGGGTGAACCACTGAAGATCCTGCAAATCGGTTCCTGAGGGCGGCCAGATAAATCCCGAAGTTGCTGCCGCAGCGACGATTTGGGCGATGGCGGAGTTCTGGGCTGCGTCGTTGAATGTGCCGTCAGCGCTTCTGGGCGGGAGGGCGTCGGCGATGGCGCTGGAAAGGCCGACCAAGACGAGATAGGTCTGATCGGTTTGCAGGATCTTGGTGACGGCAACGCCGTAATTCTGGAACTGCGCGAGAGTCATGCCGTAGCGCGGCTGCGTGAGGCCGGTGCTGACGGCGTTTGCGACGAAGCATTGGACCGCAGCGGCCTGACTCGCGGCGCAATCCGGCGGCGGGTTGGCCTGGCCGTGCAAGGGCGACGGGAGCGCGGCGATAAGCGCGACGCCGACGATCAGAAGCAAAATACTTGGGAAGTGAAGTTTCATTTGATGGCCTCGCCGAGAGAGCTCCGCCGCAGTGTTGAAGCACGCGGCAGTTCGGGGACATCCTGGCTCAGGTAAGAGAGGGGCTCAACTGGTCTGCGGGCGAGTTTATGGGCCGGGTCAAGAGACCCTGAAGGGACAGAGCCAAACGTCTCGGCGAAAGAAAGGCGACAAGAATCGAAACGGATTTATTCGATCCGGCCGGAATCCAGTTTCGGCGGCGGAGGCATGCTAGCCCAGTGCTTTACGCCCCGTTGCGACTTTGTAGGTGTAGATGATGTGGGCGATGGCGTTGGCAAAAGTGGCTACCTTCGCGGCGGTCATGCCCGCTGGTATTTTAATCAATCCGGACTTCACGAAGGTGTTCACCGCATTCGTGAGGTTCGTCTGCACTTCGGTCCAATTAACCTCGCCGCCGGAGGTGGCAGTTACGACGTAAGAGTCAATCATGCGGAGCGATACGCCCGGAGTGAGCAATTCGAGGACGCCGTCGTTGTCGTTCATGGCGCCAGAAACATCGAGCGCGAACCATTCCATTTGGTGAAGGTTCGTGCTCGGTGGAAGCGGAACGAGGCCAGCGCTAGAGGCAGCTGCGATGATTTCGCTGACGGCTTGCTGTTGGGCCAAGAGATTGGCGGAACCGTTGGTGTTGGTGGGGGGCATGGCGTCGGCTGCAGCGCCGGAGATGCCGACGAGCACGAGATAGGTCTGGTGAGTCTGCAGGATCTGTGAAACGGCGACGCCGTAAGACTCGAATTGAGCGAGGCTCATTCCGTAACGCGGCTGAGTGAGGTCGGTGGCCACGGCGTTGGCGACAAAACATTCGACGGCGGCTTGCTGGCTGGATGTGCAATTGGTGGCGGCTGCGGTTGGAAGCGCTGAAATGGATCCGCTGAGGAGACACACCACCACGATCAGATATTTCCGTAACACCATGTGAAAACCCTCCATGTAGTCCTGCAGCGTGCTTTCCTGCGTGAGGGGGTAGCGCAGGCAGCCCACGGCCCTGTGAATTTTAGAAACGGTCTTCTGCTTCCTGAAGTTGGTGCGCGTTCCCGAGCATAATGCACGGCCACGCGAGGGCGCTCAACTGGCCGGCGGTGCAGTTGAGGGTCCGTACGGCGAGACTGTCCAAGAACAGGGGTGGGGGACAGTTACGGCGCGGCGATTGATGGGCTGAGCCACGCCAAGAGCGGGAGGATTGCATTTTGATCCCGCTCAGTAAGCACAATTTCCGCAGCACACGTCCGAGGAGGACATCCAGGTACTGAATCGCGGCGGCAAACAATCAGGTGCGGCGCTGCTGACCAGCAGTTGCAGCGAGACGACCACGCGCCGTCGTGCACGAAATTTAATCCAAGGGAGAAATTCAGACTATGGCACAGATGCAGAATGCCCAATCAGTTGCATTGCAACTGGAGAAAGTGCGAGACAAGCTTCCGCTGCTTTACGAGCGCGACGATATTTTACTGACGATGATTCAACAGCGTGGAGATGTGGAGCGCGTCAGCTCGCGAAACATGCGCTTGCCGCTGCAAATTCGCCCGGGGGGCAAGGCCGGACTCGTTAACATGGACGGCGGGGACCTGGGGCGCGGATCCGGGACAATTTACGACGTGGCACAGGTGACGCCGGTATTTTTCCGGCATGCGGTGGAGATTACGAAGCTGGTGGAGTACGCGTCGAATGCGCCGGAAAAGGCGATTGAGAATACGGCCAAGCGCGAAGTGAAAAATGCGATGGCGCAGTTCCGCTCGTTTCTCGACAAAGTGATGCAGACGAACGGGAACGGCGTGCTGGGAACGATCGGTTCGATTACGACGACGGGGCTGCCGAGCGGAGTGGCAGCGCAATTCGGGATGGCGAAGCCACCCGGGGCGCAGCTCTTCTATTACAACCAGACCGTGCAGGTCTACGATCCGACGCTGACGACGAATCGCGGGTCGGCGAACGTCCTCTTGGTGGACCCATTCAATTCGCTGATTCAAGTGGATTCGTTGCCGACGGGAACGTCGGTGAACGATGTGATCGTTCACGACGGTTTGACGGGCGCGCAGCCGACATCTTTGTTCGGGATTCTGTACCACCAAACGAATGCGACGACTGGGACGTGGCTGAATTTGAACCGTTCGACATATCCGGTGGAATTGGCGACGCCTGTGGTGAACGGAAACAATTCCGCGATCACACCTGGTGCGGTGCGGCTGGCGATCAACAAGGTGAGAAAGGCATTGGGCTCGAACCAGGTGTCCAAGCTGATTGCGTACACGGCGCTTGAACAGGAGCACCAGTGGGAGCAGTTGGGCGTGACGATTTCGCAGATCATCAAGGAGGGAGCGGGTGGGCGTGCGAGCGACCTGGATCTGCTCTTTACCGGCGAGAAGTCCATGGCCGGGGTGCCGATCAAGTCCTCAATCAATGCCAATCAGACTCGCGTGGATTTCCTGGACCTTTCGCACTGGGGGCGCGCGGTGATGCAGGACATTGATTTCTACGATGTCGGCGGGCAAACCGTGTTTCCGATTTACGGTTCGAGCGGCGGGATTTCGGCGGCGTACATATTTTACTTCGTGACTGGATTCCAGGTGTGGAACGAATCGCCGCGCAGCGGAGCGTTCATCAACAACCTGGCGATACCGACGGGGTACTAATTTCTCCGCAGCGAGCTAGAAAAGAAACGGCGCGGCATTACTGCCGCCCTGAAATTCGGATGGTACCGAGCACGTTTGAGAAGCGCAGGCCTAGGATACTCAGAATCCGGTGCGTACCAATAGAACTGTGCGCGTCGCAAGCGGCTAACTGTCTGTCCCGGAATCCATTGCCCACAAGAGTGCAAACGCCTCGGTCGCGCTCGATCCGCGTGACGCGAGAAACTCACGACACTCCTCTGGAGGTGCAAGAGCGCGTGCGGCGGGCCGGCGGAGCTAATCGCTACGGGGAGCCTAATTTTCGCGTGGTGTGGGGAGGATCACGGCTCACATGGATCGGAGGACGCTGGACGGATTGCGATGCGAACGGAAACTTCGCCCGCGAAAACATCGAGATGCGGCGGGTGCCCAAGTATTTGCCGATTGAGCGGTGGCACGTGGAGCGGTGGATGCCGCCGGAATCGTACGGGTCGCCGGAACAGTGGTACGAACAAACGACGGAGATTGAGGACGGAATACGGGTGACGGCGTTGGGACCTTATCCGTCACGGGGCGAATACGAACACTGCTTCACGCTGGAAAGCACTTGCGGAGAGTTCATACCGTTGACATCGGCTGCTTGCGATTGGATCGTCCGCGCGATCGAGTGGTCGCGTCGGCAACCAAGCCGAGAGCGGCGAGGCGCCATACTGGCGCCAGAAGCGCGTAGAGCGCGTGAATGGGACCAGGACGCCGACAGCTTGTTGGACGATGCGGTACCGGCCTTCCATGGTGCGCCATTTGTGCCTCAAGTCGCGAGTTGAGGCGGACGACGGGAATTGACGAGCGGGGGTCGGGTTTCGCGGGCGGCCGGAAGTGTAAGTTCCTGTGAGCCTCGCGGTTTAGAAAAATCAAACAGTCTAAGGAAAATAAATTGAATACGACAAGCATGACTGCACCAGGCACGCGGCGCGAAATTCTGGTGGAGACCCGCACGAAGCACGATGCCGCTGCGACGGTTACGATCGCGTCGATATCCGACCAGGACTGGTATATTTCGCGAACTCATGGCGTCTACCACATACCTGCGTGCGTTACCGGCAAAGCATACGCCGTGGTGCTGATCACTTCGCGCGGGGACGCACTCGACCTGGGCGACAACCGCAAATTTCCATTTACGATTTCAGCGCGAGAGATTGCGGAGGATTTGCTGCAAGACCTGGGCGACCACGGCGTCTTCGTGTGCGCCGGCGCTCGCCCCACGGCGGACGAACTGAGTGCCGCGACGAGCAGACGCGATCAGTTCTACCAGCGTCTGGTGACGGACGGCGACACGATGTGGGCGCGCGGACACTCGTTCCGCGAGATATCGGATCTGCACCGGCGGGCGGCGATTGCATTGGGCGCGGAGAGGGAGTGGGCGTACGTTCCGGTGCGGATGAGCGATTGTCCGGCGTGCGGAGAAAAAGTGAAACCGGGAGTGGCCGTGTGCAGACACTGCGGCGCGATATTGGACGAAGAAAAGGCAGCGAAACACGGATTGGGGGCGGGAGCCAACTCTGTGAGCGAACGGCGGCCTAGCAGCGTTCGAGCAGAAAAAAGGTAAGGGATTAAAGTGCAAAAACGGTGTCCGCGGACCGGCCGACAGTCTTCGGCTTAGACAAATTGCCGGGCCGCAGCACCATCACCACTGAAGACTACGCTGTCGGTTGCGAATTCAACAGCCGCCGAGACAGCAGAACAATACCGAGCAAACCGAATCCGAACAGGAGGATGGTGGAATTTTCTGGAGCGGCGACGTACGTTCCGGTGCCGCCGGACACCCAGTCGCTGCCTGATCCGCTGCAAGTGGTGCAATAGCCGGTGAAGAAAGTGAGCGTCGGAGGATAGGGTCCGGCGAGGTTAATCTGGTCCCACTCGAGGAGGAACAAGTGGCTGCCATCGAGAACCTGAAAGTAGTCGGGGCCAGACGGCGCGTAGACGAGACACTGGTTGCCCCCCGTCACTCCATTGCAGGAAAACGAAAAACCATCCACGGTGAGATTTGAATTGATGAGAGTGGTGAGGCCGGTGCTGGTGCTGTGATCGAGTTCGATGGTGCCTGAATATGTGCCGCCGGAAGCGAGAGTTCCGCTGATCTGGTATGTGGCAGTGGAATCGGCGCGAGCTGTCGTCGGTAGCAATACGAAAGCAGCAGCCAGGATCAATCCAGCGAACACGCGAAGTCGCCAATCCTTGCGATTCTGTTTGTACGTCCCGGTTAACTGACTCATATGGTCACTCCCCCTGATTCTGGTTGCCTTCGCCGTAATGACTACACGGTGAACAACGCAAATATGTATGCAACGGACGTGCCATCCTCCCGGATGGCGCCAGGCAGGCAAGCTCCGCGGGCCAAACGGTGCTATATAACAGCGCGTATTCTGCTAACACATTGATACGGCGACTCTTATGCAAGATAGCGACTCGGTCGCCTTACGTTGTTGCGGTTGAAATGCACGGCGCGAGCGGGTTCAGGTCAAAGCTTCCTGTGGAAATCCTTTTCTCCATTGGTCAAAGAAATTGGTGTCGGTGACCGCATGACGTAGGCGTTGAGACGTAATGGATTTAGAATTCAGCGGGGCATACGCGCAGGCGACGCCCATCGAGACGCGAATAATGAGCGAAAGGGATTACACGATGGCTAAGCTGATGGGTCGGGCGATGACGACGAGGAGAGTTTTGGGCGCGCTCAGGTATTTGACGATCGCAGGTGTGGTTTCGGCGGTCTTGACGTTGGGATTAACGCCGGTGAGCGCGCAAGGATCCCGCCACGACGACATCGTCTTCGGAGCATCAGGCCATCCGATTGCGGGCGCGACGATCACCGTGTGCCAGGCGACCGCGACGGGAACGCCATGCACTCCGCTGGCGACGATCTATACCGATGCAACGCTGACGGTGACTTCTCCGAACCCATTCCAAGCAGACGGAATCGGCAATTATCACTTTTACGCGCCAGCTGCACGGTACATGGTGCAGATCAGCGGACCGCAGATTTCGGGCGCGATTACTTATCCGGATGTGATCCTGCCCGCGGACGTTTCGTCTTCGGGAGCGGGGAACAACATTTCGGCGTTCGGATTGACGCTGGGAGGAAACTTAAGCGTCGCGGGCAACGCGACGATTTCCGGGACGTTGAGTTCGACAGGATTCAATCCTGGGACGCTTACTCCGACTACGTTGAGCGTGCTGGGCAATGAAACGGTGACTGGTCCGCGGCCGCGGGTGGACGTGACGGCGTTCGGGGCAAAGGGCGACAACACGACCGACGATACAGCCGCGATTCAGGCGGCGATAACAGCGGCGTGCGGATCAGGCACAACCGGTGGCGGGAGCTTGTATCTGCCGACGGCGGGAATTGGAGCAGCGTACAAGGTAACGCAGGCGCAGGGAGGAGCGAGCAGCACGGCTCCGACGTTTACCAGCTGCCCGGGACTTATGGTGGAAGGGGCTGGGAACGCGACGACGATGCAATTTATGGGTGGGCCCACGGCAAAGATCGTGGTGAACCCGGGCGCAAACCCCAGCGCCGGGCCGCTCTTTTATCTTCCGATCGGCGGCGCGGGGAATTCGGTCGTCTTCAAGAATCTGATATTGGCTTGCCAGAATCAGTGCATCAATACGACCGGTTCCAACGTCACGTTGCTGAACGTCGGACTTTCTGTGCAGAACATGGGAACAATCTACGCTGATAATGTCGCGCTGGTGCAGGAAGGTTTTTGGTTCACGTGGCGGGACGGTGCGGTGAGCGGCGGCATCCTGATGCCGATTTATAACAACGGGAATGGCGCGTACCACCAGACGATTGAAAACGTGACCTTTAACGGTGGTAATCCCGGCTCAATCGGTAGCGGCGCGATCACTGGCGCACCCGTCATCGTGGATCTGCGGCAGAATACGACGGGTTATGCGGGCGTTTGGTCGTTTCTGAATGACAGCGTCGAAGATGCCAATTCGGACTTTCTGCAAGTGGAAAACTCGACAGAGAACAGCTGCGGCACGGCGCTGCCGGCGGGGCTCGAGGACATCACGATTGATCACATCACGTATGCAGACGGCGCGGGCCAAACCGCGATGTACACGTCCGGGTACGGAATGTCCGGCTGCGGTTCGTCCGGGATCGTGGTGTTAAATTCCAACGGCGACAACGGAAATGGCGGCGATGCCATTCGAATGACCAACGGATCACTCGCTGGAGCGTTCGTGGTGGGGCCTCCGGCATACGCAACTGCAGTCGTAGATGGCAACGGCAATCCTGTGGCGGGTGCGGTGATCCAGTCGAATAGCGGCTTGGATTCGTACACGAATACAACTTCAAGCGATCATCTGCGGACGGACCTCTCGGTGGGCAACCAGACAGTGCAGCTGCGGCCGGGCGCTTCGGGATTTTCGGCGACGGCGTCGGGCAATGCGTTTCGCAGCGTGTCGGTCGACCCGGTTTTCGGGTTGATGCTGTCACCGGGCAATGCGTACGGATATACGTCGAGCTTTGGGCAGAGTGTGGCCGGGGCCATGGACCTTTATTTCGCAAGCTTCATGCCGCCCAGCAGCGTTAGCGGGACGGCGACGACGGGAGGAACGCTTGCGGCCGGGTCTTATTGGTATGCGATACGAGCCGCGCTTTCGACCAATTGCAATGCGGCGACGCAGTCGGCACCGGCGGTTTTCGGGCCGGTCGCCGTGAGCGGCTCGAATAATGCCGTGCAGCTGAGTTGGACGCAGCTACAGGGCATTTCTGCGGTAGGGAACTATTGCGTGCAGAGGTTCAGCGCGGCGCCGGGAAATTCGTTGCTGGCTTCGACGCCGAGTGGGCAGATCTCGACAGCTAGCGCTTCGCCGAGTTGGCTGGACACCGGCACGACGGGCACCGGCAATACCAGCATCGCAATCATGACAAGCTCGCTGGTGGCGACGCATCGTTTCACGCCGACGTCTTTGGGTATTGACACTACCAACCCGCAATTCAATTTGGACGTGAACGGAACTGCCGCGGTGAACTCGCTGAATGGCGTGCAGAAGGCGGAACGGTTTTCCGGTGCGGACGCGGCGTTGCAGATTAATGCTTGTTTGACAGCAGCGGCCGCGACCGCCAGCGTTTGCGACGCGCGCGGGTTGACGGGCACTTTGACCGCGACTCATCACATTACGATCCCCGCCGGCACGGCCTTGGACTGGGGACAGGCGCAATTGGTGATTTCAGATTCTACGACCGACGATGCGGTCGAGTTGGCCGGCGACGGAGCTTCGCTGATCGGCTATCAGGAGAGCGGACTGGGCACTGTGGCGTCTCCGGACACTTCGGGCTATATCGGCTGCGGTATCGCCGGCTGCACGGTAGTGAAGAAGCCGAATCCGACTGCATCAAAGATTAATTACGTGCATATTTTCGGGATGTATTTGCAGGCGAATGGAGCGAATTCGAAAGTCATTGATATGACTTCGATCGGGCATTCGGACATCGAGAACAACAACCTGCAGCTGGGGACCGGCGGGAACTCGTTCGGGGTCTATGGGAGCTCTTCGGTTGGCGGGTTCGACGGTTCGAACACGCTTTTCAAACACAATAATTTCCAGCCGGAGACGGCTGGCGACACGTGCTTTTCTCTCTCTGGGACGTACAACGCGGTCGTGCTGGAGCAGAACGCCTGTGTGTTGCCTCCCGGAGCTTCGACGGGATACACGTTCGCGAAGGACGCGAGCGGCAACTATCCGAACAACGATGAGGTGTACGGAAACGATTGCGAGACGTCGTCGCAGGCGTTCAACCAGATTTGTTACAACATCGTCGGAGCAACGTCGATAACGTTTGGGCCGAACAATCGCTGCGAGAACGTTTACAACTGCTACCAATTTCCGAGCGACGGCTCGGCTGTGGGAATCCACGTGTTGGATCCGTATCTTTCTATTACGAACAACACGCAAATCAAGCCGAACGAGCCGGCTACGGCGATGGTGGCGATTGACAATAACGGTCACAACTGGACGCCTTCGATGCACTACGGCATGAACGACCTTGCCGGAGAAAATCTACTGGGGAATGGGAGTTTCGAAGGTTGGCAAAACACGACGACACTTTACTACTGGGGAGGCGTGGCGTCGGGCGGGACGATCAACCAGGCGGGGAGTGGAATTTACTTGCAGAACGCGTCGTCGAGCGCGACGCCGGCAGTTGATGGGTATACGCAAGGTGCGTACAACGTGCGGGTCGGCGACGGCGCGACGGCGGGGTTGGGCATCAATTCCGGGTGCATCCAAGTGGATGCGACTAAGGAATACACGATGATGCTGCGTGTGGCCGCGAGTTCAACGTCGAACAATTTTCGACCGGGCTTCCGATTTTACTGGGACGCGAATTGTACCTCGGCGGACGTGATTTCCTCGGTAGCCACCAACGCTCGCGTGCTTACGCCCGCGAACTATGACGGGAATTCGGCGGCGACCGGAAACTGGCAATCCACGAACGCGTCGCTGACTTACAACAACGGGATCACCTGTGGCTGTAACGTAACCGGAGCGGACTGGCAGGTCAGCACTGCGGGAGCGTGGACGCCGACGCGGAATTACGGTTTGATCTTTCGGGTGCCGAACGGGTATTCGGTGGGCACGACGGTGGCTCATTCAATGCGCGTCTTTTTACTGGAGAACACCGCTGCGGCCGGGAATTACGTTTACTTTGACGACGTGGTGATGTCGCAGGGTCCGGTGACGCCGGATTTGCGATTGGCGCCGCTGCACGACTCGCAGAATCCTACAGTTTACGGATCGCTGGGGATCTCGCAGCACTTGAATCAGGCGGCCGCGAACACGTTTGCCGGGAGCGTGGCGTTGGCGAGCGGGACTGCGACGGTGACGTTTCCAACGGCTTACAATTCGGCGCCGGTTTGCACTGCGAACGACACTTCCGCTGTTGCAACCGTGCGCGTGCAGACTAGGGTGACGACCTTGACACTCACGCAGTCGAGCGGGACCGACACGATTATGTACATGTGCGTGGGAAATCCGAATTGAGTTAGTAGCGCACTTCGCTTTTAGAAAGCTCCTGCTCGGGTTCGGCCAATTCCTAGCGCCCCCGGATCAGCAAAAGATGCGCCATCCGCAAAAGCAACATCAGTAAGCCGGCGGACGCCGGCGCTACCAGGAATTCCATGCACATACCTGATTCCGCGCATTATTGGGCTTTGTTTATTGCGGGGCATGGACTGCATGTGGTGAAGCGCGCGAGTTTGTCGGCGCAGTCCTCGTTGTCTGGAACCAAGACACGGATGGAGTGGGTGCGCACGAACGCGCTGAACTTGACGATTCGATTTTTTGTGAATGCGGCGGCGTTTTCCTACTGGATGGTGCACCCGAACGCGGCGACGCACGTCTTTGGGGCCGTGGGAATCCCGGGGAACTTTACGCTAGAGCCCAGCCATGCAACGGCGGCAATGTTCGGGCTATCCGGAGACAGCCTGGTGGATTGGGTGACTGCGAAGGTGCCGTTTTTGCAGAAGGAGATACCGGTGGTGAGTAACGAGCATTAAATCATGAGGGGTTTGCAGCCCGCGAGAGAGACACCTGGTCAGGCGGAGCTTCGATGGAAAGTTTTAGTCGGTAGCTTTGACCGCTACGCCTTGGATCTCGAAGCGCGCGCCGAACAGTAGTGGGCCCGAGCCGACGAAAGCGCGAGCGGGAAAAGGCGGGCGGAAATAGGAGCGGTAGACTTTGTTGAAAGTGTCGTAGAGGGAGAGGTCGGAGCAAAAGATTGTGAGGGACGCGACGTCCTGCATCGCATAGCCCGCGCGGGCTAGAGTATCGCGCACGGAGTCGAGGACATCGCGAGCTTCGCGCTCCGGATCGGTAGAGGGCTTGCGCGTTGCCGACTCGAAGCCGATGTGGCCGGAGAGGTAAAGAGTGTTTCCGATAGCGACCGCGCTGCTGAACGGCAAATCGCCGAAGCCTGCGGGGACTTGAATGTACTGACGTCTTTCGGTGGCGGCCACGAGGGCTCCTTCGCTTTGAGTAACCAATCGCGCGGGGAATATGCTACCGCATCTTTGTGAACGGAAGTGCGGAGCGCCGCGGTTTCGGCAGGTAACGACCGGCGTAGTGAAGATGTGATCCTAGTGTTGTGCGCCAGCCATCCCTGATAAAGCAAGGACCTCTGCGGTTGCCGCACTCGTCGCTGGTTTCGACATCACAAATCCGGAGGCATCATGCCTGTACTACCGACAACGGCGTATTCGCAGGCGGAGGACGCTCTGACGTTGGCGCGCGCGTTGGTGAACGATTCGGCGGGCGTGGTATTCACGGATGCGCTGTTGATGCCACTGCTGAATTCGGCATACCGCGGACTGCAGCGCGAACTGGCGGAGAACGGTGTGAGCGTGCTGGTGGAGCAACAGGATATCGAGTTGGACCTGGATGGTTCGACGGGAATCACGAATACGGAAATTAGCGACGTCTCGAGTCCGCAACTTCCTACCGACTGCCTGATGCCGCACATGCTATGGGAGCGGGCGACTGCGAATACTACGGACGTGTTCGTGCCGATGGAGAAGTTCACCAGCGGCGGCAGCATGTTGAATTTGCAGCCGAGCACGTACCTGCGGCTGTGGGAATGGCGAGAAGACAAGATCAATTTGATTGGGGCGACGCAGTCCATCACGGTGCGGGCACGATACGAGAAAATATTGCCCGAACTGACCTTGGGAACCGACCCTGTGCAGATTCGTTCCGCGACGGACGCGCTGGGGAATGCAACTGCGGCCTTGGCGGCGCGGTCGCGCGGGGCACGCGCGCTGGCGATAGACCTGCTGGGCGCGGCACAAACTGCTATCGAGAATTTGATCAATCGTTATGTGAGGCCGGAACAGACGAAGGGGCGACGGCGAAGACCATACGGCTATCACGCGAGAGTGATCTATTTGTAGGCGACGTGGGGCATTGGCACTCAAACCAAAGAGAGATCCCTCCCTTCGGTCGGGATGACAAACAACTTACAAACGCGGCCAATGCAAATTGAAAGTTAAGTTTCGCGAACTAGTCCACGACTAACGTTACCGTAAAGCCGCGCCCGGCGTTTTGCGCGGAGCCTTGGACGGTTAGCGTGTAGGTTCCTGTAGGCGTGTAGGGGATCGTGGCAGTTGTGCCGGAGCTGTGGTGGCACCCAGCGATTACGGGTGTCATTGCCAGAAGTAAAAAGAGCGCGAGCACTCCGGCAAGGCGCCTGGATGGCCGCCTGGGTTTGAGGGCTATTAGAAGGGCGGAGACGAGCGCGATCAATAGAGAGGTGGAAAGCATCGTCCCGGTTGAAGCGGACAGCGAGTTCGACGAACCATTTGAATCGTCATCGTGATTCGTTGGCAAGAAAACAATGGCGCGCCGCGTACGTTGCGAGCTCGGCGGCGTGGTTGTGGGCGGGATTTGGGTGCCGGCCGTTGTCGTCGTCTGAAACGTGACGGTGAACGGCGCCACAGTGCCGGCGGTCACTGGCAGAGCGAGAGTATTCACCAGCGGGGTGGTTACGGATGTGCCCGCAGTGAGGCCGCATGTCGTCGGGCTGTTGGTGGTGCCAATCGGCGCGGCCGGCAAACCGGTTGGACAAATAAGCATCACCGTGCCGCTGAACGTGTTGTCCGGCACAACCTGCAGCTGAAAAGTGGCGGCCTGGCCTTGCGCGATCGTGATCTGGTATGGCGCGCCATTCGAGGGCGGCGGGCAAGTGAATGTGGAAGTGGTCATGCATGCGACTTCAAAATCGTCGGCGACGCCGCTTACAACAGTCGTGAGCGGAGCGGTGGCGCCAGTGTAATTCACAGAAAATGTGGAGCAGCGGGTGTTGGACGCGCTTCCGGCCGGACAAGCGCTCGTGGCATTGGCGGTGGGAGCGAAGGCGACGTTGAATGTGCAGCTCGCATTGGCGGGCAGCGAGGCAGCGCACGAGGAATTCGCGATCGTAAAGTCTCCGGAATTGCCGGCGGTGAAGCTGGCCGCGACGCCGCTGATGGCGCCCGCGGTGTTGTTGCTAAGCTCGAACGGTTGCGTAGGGCTAGTGCCACCGATTACCTGGTCGCAAAAAAGCGTGGAGGCGCCCGGGCAGGACGCTGGCGGAGTGAGTGTAACGCCCGTCGCTGGGACCCCCATGCCCTTGAACTTCAGTACCTGCCGGGAACCCTGATTGGCGACGAAGAGGTTGCCGTGGGCGTCGAAGGAAATATCGCCGGGCTCGCTCAAGCCGCGGGCGGCGACGGTCAGCTGCGAGGAAAACGCGTCGAGCCGCAGAATCTGGTCATACGCAGCGCCTGGGCTGCTATAGGCGATAAACAGGTTTCCGCCGCCATCTACCGCCAGGCCCGATGGAATGATGCGAGCGCTTGCAGGATTTTCAATCGCTGAGACGAAGAGTGGCGCGGGAGAAGCAGACGCGCTGCGGAGCGCGCGCGTTTGAGTGTTGATCGCGACGATTGTTCCCGAATCTGGCGAGGAAGCGAAAAGCGTCCGGCCGTCGGGCGAGACGGCGACATTTGCTGGCGAGACCATGTGGGCGAGCGTCTCGAGCTGGCCCGATTTCGGGGATGCGGGTCCGTTCAGAACGAAGATGGCGTTCATTCCGCGGTCAGCGATGTAGAGATTTCCCGCGCGGTCGAGGGCAAGGCCCATCGGTTCGGCCAACTCGACATTCTGACGCGGAGCCCAGCGGCCGACCAGGCTGCGGATAATTCCGGGCTCGCTACTTGCGGGGCCGGCTACGGAGCGGATTGTGGCGTTGCCCGTGTCAGCAATATAGAGCGTGCCGTCGGGCGCGATTGCGACACCGCTACGCATGGTGAAATCGGTGAGGTTGAGATCGAGTTCTGCTGCAGAGGCCGCGCCGCCATCGCCGACGGAACCGATTGCTCCCGTGCCGACCATGGGTACGCTGAGAAAGGTTTTCAAACTCGCCGGCGCGAGAACGGAATTCGCACGCACGAGAAATGAAAATATCCGGTCAGGCTGATCCACGGCAGAAAAATACAATTGCGCGGCGCTAACCGCGGCCGACGCGGGTGCAGCGGAAGATTCGCCGGCCGGCTGAGCAACGGCCAACGTGCGCACGCCAATGTTGGAAGCGACGACTGTGGGTGCGACGCCTGATGAGGATGCGGCGGCTACAATCGAGCGCGTGGAAACTTGCTGAGTATCTCCGACGGCTTGGAGCGCGACCTGGCTGGGACCTTGCGCACGTGATGCGGGACTCTTCAGCGCTATGCCGAGGGCGATAACCGCGACGGCGAAGATCGCCATGACACAGAGAATTCTCAGTTGCCGCACCAGTCTTCCCCCATTTGGCCCCATTGGGCTGCTTTAGCAAACCGGCTAGAACTTCGACGCTTAGGATTCAACTGCAGGCATTCGGGTTGCGTCAAGAATTGAACATCATAACAGCGAAAAGCAATCGGTTGCCAGCCGGGATTGCGGGAGATTTTGCGGCAGGGGCGGAGCCGCGTTGCGGATTCCGAACGGGAGCGGAAAGAGCCGCCGGCGGCAACTGTGGCAGATCCGCGAAAATCAGGAGGAAACATGGCACTGACGTTATCAGTTGTGGATACGTGGGATGACGGGAAGCGCATACACGTTAGCGGCACGGTGGCAGCGACGGGGAACTACACCACCGGCGGAGATACTGTGGACCTCTCGCAAGTGCCAATTATTGCGTCGGCTCAGCCACCGATCCAGGGGACCGCATGGATGGATGGCCTCGCGGGATACGATTACATTTTTTCTCCGGGCGCGGCGATGAACTCGAACAAGGTGAAGACTTTTCAGCAGGGGGCGGCTGCGGGAGCGTTTCCGGAATTGGCTTCTGGTGCATACCCGACGGCGATCACCGCCGATACGATCACGTTCTACGGGATATTCAAGAAATTGCAGTAGATGTCACTGTCCTGCGCCGGGGAGCAAGTCAGAGCTGCCGACTGAACGCTACCGCTACCCAATTCAAATGCTAGGAGCCGGCGAGACGCCGGCGCTACACGCTGCCGCACTGTTTTCACGCCTATGTCAATTGAATCATTTTCGCCATTGCCGCTGAACGTCTTCGGCACCTGGGTGACGTTGCTCGACCCATCCGATGTGCCGGCGGGAATGTCGCCCGCGCTGGGCGACGTGGAATTTTTCCCGGGAGGTGTACGAACGCGCGCGGGATTGCTGTCGCAGTTTGCGGCGCTGGCTGGAACGCCGCAGATCAACGGCGCGAAGACATATGCAACGACGAACCTGGTGCAGCGATTTCTGGCGCTGGATTCGTTTGGGAATATTTACAAGGAAACTTCTCCCGGAGTGCTCTCTCTGGCCGCTGCGGGAATCGTGCCGGGCATGTTTATGGCGTCTACGACGCAGTTTGGCCGCGAGTATATGGCCCTTTCTGATGGGCTGGTGGGGCAGGACATGCCCCGCCAGTACGACGACGTAAATCTCGATCGGGTTAGCCAGGTGGGGCCGAGGGAAGGTCCCGCGGTCGCCGATGCTGCCACGGCCGGAAACATTTCGCCGGGGGTGCATCAGTGTTCAGTGATTTTTGTGACGCGACAGGGCTACTGGACCGCGCCATCGCCGCCGAGTTCATGGACGGCGGCCGGCGGGAAGATGGTGAGCGTCACGAATATTCCGAGGGGGCCATCGAACGTGGTGCAACGCCTGTTGGCGTTCACCGCGAGCGGCGGCGCGACGTTCTATCAAGTGCCGGCGACGATGACCATCAACGACAACACCACGACGTCGCTGACGGTGGATTTTACGGACACGATTTTGCTGAGCGGCGTGAGCATGGATTATCTCTTCAGCCAGATCGAACTACCGGATCAATTGGGCGTGGTGTCTTATGTGGAGCGACTTTTCTGGTGGGGCGAGCGCGCCAAGATGGACAACTGGCGAAATCTCTCGTTCGATGGCGGATGGGATGCAAGCGGCAACGGACGGCCGCTGGGCTGGACGCTCGATCCATCCTTTGGGGCCGGCGCGACGCGCGAGCCGAGTTTTGTGGTGTGGGGCGACGCGTTTCGCATCGTTGCGGACGGAGTGACGGCGGAGCGCGGATACATTTCGCAGAACGCAATTATCGACGCGGCAGGGAATCCGCTGCTGGAGAACAATACGGATTATTCGGTGCGCGCGCGCTTGGCACGCAGCGCGAATTTGAATGCTGGAACTTTGCGCGTGAATGCGTTCAGTCCCACTTTGGGGCAAATCGGGCAGGGAATTGCGGTAACTGCGGCGCAAGCGGGGACGGGTTATTCCGAGTTTACGGCAGATTTGTTTACGCCGCAGACTGCGCTGCCGGCTGACCTCACGTTGCGGGTTTACGCGGATGGAGTGCCGGGGCCGAGCGGGGAATCATTTTATGTGGACAACATCGAGATCTACCCGACGAACGCGGCGCAGAATGCGTCCCTGGTGCGGGCGTCTTCGACGGAAACGCCCGAGGGATATGACGGCGTGACGGGCATCCAGAGCATAGCCGAAAATAATGGGCAAGGAATTCGCGCCGCTTTCACATTGCGGAACAATCTTTATTTCGTGAAGGAACGATCGCTTTACGTGACCGCAACCGACGGCGTGAACGAACCGGCGCTTTGGCAAGTGGAAGAAGTCTCGAACAAAGTGGGCACGCCGTCTGCGCACGGCGTGGGTGTGGGCGAGGAGTGGGTGGTGATAGCCGGGCGATCGGGGCTTTATTACTTCGATGGCAGCGAGCCGGTGAAATTGTCGCAGGAAATTCAGCCGACTTGGGACGCGATTAACTGGCAACACGGGGAGCGTCTGTGGGTGCAAGTGGACATCCAGCACAAACGAATTTTGGTGGGCGTGCCGATGGGATCGGCGACGCAACCGAATCAAGTGCTTGTCCTGGACTACACAGAGGGATTGCAGGATCCACTGGTGGCTGTGCTTACGACTCCCGAGCGCGGGCGCAAATGGACGCCGTGGACGATCGCGGCGAACTGCTGCGCACTGGTAGAGCGCGCGACTGGCGTGGCGCAGATTTTTCTGGGTTCGAATAACTCGAGTGGAAAGATTTATTCGACGGTGGAAGGGCAGTACTCCGACGACGGAGTGGCGATCAGTTCGTTTTACTCGACGGCATTTTTGGCGGCTACGGGATTGAGCGGCCGAAATTTGTTTGGCTATTTGACCGGGTACGTACAGGGTGCGGGATCGTTGGCGCTGTCGGCGGTGACGCCTGGGGGTGTGGGAGCGTCGTCGCTGGGAGCTTGGACGCTGAGTGCGCCGGCTACGCGCGACATGGAGCAGTTTACGAACGTGCTCGCCGAGCGCGTGTCGTATCAAGTGGGAACGAATGCGGTGGGGGCTTGGTTTGCGTTGACAAAACTTGTGCCGTGGGCAAAGCCGGATCCCTTCGCGGTTGTGCGTGGGACAAACTAACGCATGCTGAACGTTCCACAAATCGAGGCGCTGCGGAAGACCAATCCGCATCTGTATGAGGCGCTTTCGCGGATTGCCGGGGCGGCCTTGGGGCCAAACCAGTGTTGGAGCCTCGATGATCAGATTACCGACGGCACGAATTACGCGCGGGTGGTTACGGGCGCGATTACCGGCGGAAAGATTGATCCGACTAAGACGGGCGTTTTGATGAAGGGGTCGGTGCCGCCGACTTGGTCGGGCGCGTTCACATACGTTTCGACGACGAGTTCGATTACGTGGAGCTGGGCGTCTTTAGCGATTGCTCGCGCGGATGGGACCACGACAGCTGTAGCGAATGGATCACTTGCGGTGACGGGCCTTGCGGCTGGCACGAGCTACTATTTTTATCCTTATTGGGATGACCCAGGGTTGGCGCTGGGTTGGGTGGGCGGGCTTGCGGGAAGCGCGGGGACTCCGGCGAACGCGTTTGGCGCGAAGATCAATGCGGCGGCCCAGCAACAGGGGTTGCAGGGGCGCGTTCCATTGTCCCAGGGCGCGATGATCGCGGCTACGACTACCTCCGGCACAGGCGGCGGATCGGGCGGCGGTAGCGGGAGCTGCTTGCGGAGCGGAACGATGGTGTTGACCCGTGAGCGCGGAACGGTGGCGATCGAATCGTGCAAGGCGGGGGAGCATTTGCGGTGTCCGGGCGCGGCGACCAGCGAGGCTTGGACGCGCATTGCGCGGCTGGAAGTGCGAGACGCGGACACTTTTATACGGCTGCATTTTTCGAATGAGGAATCGCTGGATGTGACGCCGCACCACATTTTTACCTTGGCGGATGGTTCGCCGATGCGCGCGGAGCGATTGTGCTTGTCCGATATTTTGGTGGGGAGGTTTGGGCGTGTGACCTTGCGGAAGATTGAAGCGGTTGTAGAAGACTCGCAGAAGGTAACTGTCAGTTGCGAGCCGACGCATCAGTTTTATGCGGGGCGGCATGCGGCGGGGATTTTGACGCACAATTACACGTTCAGCTCGTAGGCTGGCGACGCTCTGAAAGGCCAAGACTCCGCCCGCTGAATTTGTGCCCATCTACCACCGAACGGTCCATGACTGGAAAAGCCTATTACCTCACGACGCTCGGCGCCTGGCGCCGGCATGCGGGACGCTTGGCTAATTCGCATTGGCTGGCCTTGAATTCTGACGCCGGGGACGGCTCAAAGGCGAGCGGCGGTGATGCGGGTAACTCGTTGACGGACAACGCACCGGTTGTGACCGCGGGCACGGCATGCCGTGCCCCTACCGACGAGGTCTTGGATGAGCCGGGGGATGCCACGCGGATTCTTGCTTTGATTGAGGCGGATGAGGGCGCGCATTTGGCGTTGCGGGATGACGCCGAATTTGAGCAGTTGCCCCATCCACTTTCGCAGCGACCAGTTTCGGAGGCCGCCGTCGCGGCGCTCGCGGCGCACGGCGTAGCGAGCGGCGCCAACATGTTTGAGGCGGCCGAGGCCGTCGCGAGGGTTCATCCTTTGTTGCAACATCGAGTCTTCTGAGCGAGCTAGGTAAAATCGAACATCCGTGCGAATCCGCGAATATTCGGAAGATGACTTGAATACTCTCAGACGGATTCATGCGAGTCAGAGATTCGACTATCCATTTCCGAATTTGAGCGACCCGATTTTTGTTTCGAAACTGGTGTTGGAAGATGATGCGGGGCGCGTGGTGATGGCGTCGCTGGCGCGGTTGACGTGCGAGATGTATTTGCTGGTCGACCGGGGCGGCGACCAGGGCGTGGGCCACGGACGTTTGGGGCACGATGCACCTCTGCGCGGCGGCCGCGAGCGCTATGCGCAGATGCTTGCGTTGCATGCCGCTTGCGAACAGGATTTGTTGGCCCGAGGGTTGGATGACGCACATGCGTGGTTGCCGCCATCGATTGCTCGGCGTTTTGGGCGCAGGCTCGCCGCGCTGGGGTGGATCCGGGATGATGGCTGGACGCCGTATTGTTTCAGACTGGGCGAAAAACGTTGACGGCGGGGCGACGGGCGCGCGCGATCGTTTGTTGGTGCGTCCGAAATGGCGCACTGAAGTGCGCCGCTACAACGGCACGACGGCGATCTGAATTAGCTGGTCGGATCGAGACAAAATTGACGATCGTACATCGAACTGCGGGACGCAAAGGCGTTTGCACGCGCTCGTACGCTTTGCCGGGCCCGGCCTAGCTGGAACGCATCACAAAACTGTTGAGTGGTAGTGCGGTTCCATCCTGAAACGTTTCATCGTTTCCCGAAATAAATTCGAGGAGGAGTCCCATGTCGCGAGGTGCACAGCGCACGACCCGGCAGCTGACCGACCAGCAGTTGGCGCAGCAAAATGCTCAAATCGGGCAAGAAAGCCAATCGGATGCGCAGGATCGGTCGCTGCTGATGCCGACGATTCAGAGCCTGCTCAATAGCCAGGGCTATACGCCGCAGCAGCAATCGGCGATCACGCAGCAGAGCCTGGGCGCTTCGAATACTGCCTTTGATGCCTTGCGCGAACGTGCCGCCAATCGCACCGCAGCTACGAATAATTCCGCGGGCTACGGAGACTTGACCGTGCAGCTCGGCAGGGAACAGGCGCAAACCGACGCATCGCAGGCCCAGCAGAATCAGATCGCGTTCGCGAACCAACAGTTGAAGGAGCAAATGGCGGGCCTGAGCGCGCTGGGGCAGACGTATGGCTTCGATACGAATCTTCTTGGCAAGGCCATGGGCGTTCCGGCGGAATTGCTCGGGGTGCGGCAACGGTCGTCGACGGGATCGTCCACCGGCGGTTTGGGCAGCATGGTCGGGCTGGGGAGCAGCATCGCGTCGCTGTTTGGGTAGCTAGTCGTCGGCGAAGATGGCGTTCCAAGTGCCGCGTAGCATGGCGCGGGCACCGGTGAAGAGTGCGTGACAGAGCGAGACTCGACGTGGGCATCTGATCGGGCCGTAGCAGTGAAAGACGCGAACAGTTTCCTCATTCATTCTAAATTGTGAAAGGGTCGCGTCCGTAATGCCGCCATTGCCACAAGCGCCGCTGGAACCACTCAAAACCATGCGAGAACCGATCGATCCGTACTGGTGAACGTTCGCCTTGACTTCCCTGGTGCAATTCTTCTTGTTCCTGCGCTGGCTGTACCGGCGCATCCGCAACGATGAAATGACTAGGACGTTCGTGGAAGACATGGCGACCAACCACCTGCCGCACATTTATGCGTTGTTGGAAAGACTGTGTGACGACAAGGGAATCGAGACCCCGTCGCGTCCACAGATTCGCTGGATTGATTTGAATGGCCCCCGCCGCTGAACTCATCACGCTGGCGCGCACGATCGCGGAACGTCACGGAGTCGACGAGACGCTGGTGTGCGCGGTGGTGGAGCAGGAATCGGCGTGGGACACGCACGCGATGCGTTATGAGCCGGGATTTCGCGCTCACTATGTCGCGCCGCTCCGATTGCCGCCTACGGAAGAAATCGCGCGTTCCATCTCGTGGGGTCTGATGCAAGTGATGGGCCAGGTTGCTCGTGAGCATGGGTTCACCGGCAAATTTCTGAGTGCGCTGGGCGACCCAAATGTGGGGATCGCGATCGGCTGCGACGTTTTGGGAGCCAAAATTTCCGTTGCCGGCAATGACATCTGGCGCGCACTGGAACTCTGGAATGGCGGCGCTAATCCTGACTACGCGGCGCAAGTGATCGCGCGCGTGGCACGCTACAAATAAATCACACAAATGATTTGGACACTGACGGACTTGCGCGCTTGGTGGACTTCCTCGGCGCGCTACCAATGGCTGCGGGCGATGCGCTTACGACCCGCGCGAGACCTGACGAATTTCGGCGACCTGCGCTGACTACAGGGCGGGTTTCTGCTACTTTGCATTCACATTTCGAGGGGAGACTTTCACATGAAAACGAAACGCCCATTTTTCGGCAGTTTTGGCTGGGTGGCTTTGCTGGGACTTGCGATCCTGGCGCAACTGCTAATCGTTGTGGTGGCACACGCGGCATCGGTCACACTCGCCTGGTCGTTTGACTACACAGTGGACCCCGCGTGCAGCACGACACTGACGAAGAATTGTGTGACGGGATTCGAGTACGGCACCACACCCGACGGCGGCAAGACTCTGGTGAAGATCGGAGTGACGGTGAATCCAGCGACGACCGCAGCGAGCGGTCCGACGAACGTCACCGTGCAGTTCACGCAAGGGCCGCCGTACGGCGGCGTCGTTTACTACGCGCGCACGATGGGACTCGACGGGAACGGCAACGTGGTTTATTCGTCCGTTGATGTGGCCGCGTCTGTCCAAATGGTGCCCGCATCGCCAACGAATCTGGCGATCACCGTAAAGTAACGAACTGCCGAGCCCGGACAGCGCGACGAGCTGGCCTTTCGTGCATCGCGTGCTATTGAACCGTCGCTGTCACCGTAGCGGTCATGCGGCCGAATTCGTTCGTCGCGTTGAGGGTATAAGTGGTGGTCTGTGATGGCGTCACGATGACGCTGGTGCCGCGAATGGCTCCCACTTGTGGGGTCACATCGTAATAGGAAGCGCCGCTGGCATTCCAGGTGAGCGTCACTTGCCCGCCGGCGGAAACGGTCGGCGGGCTCGCCGTGAAACTGGAGATCATTGGCGCGGCGCCAGTTGGCAGATTCGATTGCGTGTAAATCGGGTTCATTTCGACCACTTCGAAATCTGACGCCGTCACTTGGTCCAGGTTGTGCAGGTCGTCGTTGTTCCAGCGATCGTCCGGCGCGCCGCTGATGTACATGTTCGAGCCGTTGTCAGCCATGATCATGCCGTACTGCTGCAGCGCTTTCAGAATCACCTGATTGGCCGCCGAAAACTGCGAAATGTCGAAGCTCGCCTTCAGGCGCAGGCGCATGCCCATGGGCGCGGCGTTCGCATTGGTGGAATTGGCGGCCCAATGGGAAGCGGACGGAACGAACGCGGCGCGACTGTTTTGCAGCGTGAACCGCAGCGCATGCTTAATTTCGCCGGCGGCGACTTCGTCGTAGCGTGCCAGGCCGGCAAATATTGAAAGCCCGGCAGCATCTGCGGATGTCCAGGTGAGCGGACGCCGCTCGTCGGCGAGCAAATCCCATACCGCCGCGGACCCCACATTCCAGCTTCCGTCCGTCTGCGGATACGAACTATACAGCTCGTATAGCCAGCAGGTGCTGTTGTCCAGCACCAGCACGTGACGATCGCCGCTGCCCGGATTCGGATAGCCTTCGATCGGGGCATCCGCCGGCACAGGCATCGGCCCTGGATCACTCTCGCTGCCATAGGCCGTGAAGTTAATCGCGACCGGCGCTTGCTGCGAATCCACTACGACGTACGGGATGCCGATGCTCGAGCCGTTATACTCACCCGAACCGAAGTCCGGATGGACCGGATCGCTTGGCCCGATGAAATTGATGATGGCCGCGGAACTGGGATCCACCGGGGCGCTCGAGATATTTTGATTCCAGGCGTTGTCTGCCGGGAAGGGAAGAAAGCCATTAAGGCTGCCCCCTTCGCCAAGGCTGACGACGCTGCAGGCGTTCGGCGGGGGATTGCCGCCCGAGGAAGATGTAACCGTCACATTAATCACGCCTGAGGCGCTGCTGCCCGGGCTCGGATTGCTAACGCTTACCGCATACATTCCGGCTGTCGGTTCTGTTCCTTTCGCAGTCAGCTGCGTTGAAGATACGTAGGTCGTGGTAAGTGCGGAACCGCCAAAGAGCACCTGCGCACCACTGGCGAATTTGCTTCCCGTAACCGTCAGCGTGAAGGCGCCGCTCGCAAAACTTACTGGAATTACGCTGCTGATGACTGGAGTCGCGTTCCACAACGTGACGTCGCTCGACGCGTTCGCAGTCGCGTCTGCCGCGGAAACAGCCTCGATGACAATTGTGTTCGGACTTGGCAATGCAGATGGCGCGGCGTAGACGCCGTTTGAAGTGATCGTACCAATCGTTGCATTCCCGCCTGTAATTCCATTAACGGTCCAGCTCACGCTTTCGTTCGCTGTTCCATTCACCGTCGCGCTGAATGATTGCATGGCTCCGACGCGTACGTTGGCCGCTGTGGGCGTGATGCTCACCGTAATGCCTGGCGGTGGCGGCGGTGTGTTCTTGCCGCCGGTGCTACCGCAGCCAGCGTGGACGAGAATCACCGCGAGAAAAATGAATAGGGGTACGCGTCGCAAAAGGTCTCCGTTTGCTGCGATGCGATTGCGGGCCAGATGTGTCCAGTAATACTGCGTCTGAGACTGGCCGGCGAACAACTGGACACAAGTACAACTTAAGGGCAGTGGCGAAAGGTTTTCTGGAACAACAACACTGCTGGCTGACTCGAAGGCCACAGGGCCGCCCCTAAGGCTTCGGCGCGCTGTCTCCACAGAGCCGAGCGACATCGTTGGATACGGCTGAGAGCGTTGAATTCATTATGATTTCCGTCCGTCGCATTCTCGAGATTTCGGCCACCGTGATCGCGTTGCTGATCGCCGTGATGGCGGTGCATGCGTGGATGGCAGAGCGTGAGGACCAATTACGGATGCAGGCGACTATCGCCGCGCAGAAGCAACTCCTCGACGCGGCCGACGTGCGCGAACGCGAACGCGATAGTGCCCTCAAAGACACCGTCGCACAGATCGAGTCCCTCAAGCGTGCGGCGCAAACCCCTGCCGAGATACTCCGCGATCTTCCGAAGTATTTGCCACTGCCGCAACCCATAACGATGCTTCCTGGCGCGGGCCCCACGCCTGGAGGCCAGCAGGGGACTGGCCCGTCCCAAGAGGCGCCATGTGTGGGAAAGGACAGCTGCACCGCATCGGGCGCGCTCGTTCAAGCGCCGTTATCGCCGCACACCCCACGAGCGGCGAAGCACGGCTCACTATTCCCGCAACGTCAGAGCCTTCCGGACGCCCCAATTCCCTCCGCGCAAATCCCCGCCTCTGACCTCAAACCTCTCTACGATTACGTGCAAGACTGCCGTTCGTGCCAGGCGCAACTCGCGGCCGCCAAACTGGATGCGGCTGACAGTGCTGCCAAACTCTCCGCAATCTCACGCGAACGGGACGCCGCGCTCACCGCCGCGAAAGGCGGCACCTTTTGGCGCCGCCTACGTCGCAACGCGCTGTGGTTCGCCGTAGGCGCGGGCGCGGGAGCCGCAGCACTCTGTGGCACCGGTCACTGCCGCTAGAATCCTCCCCGCCAGTATCCTCCCCGCTAGCAGCCGCATCGAGATTGCCCACGACTCGGCCCCCCGAAGGGTGTTCGCCATTCTATCTCCACAGTCCCAATCCCGAGTACCGCTTCGCACGCCGTCCACTGCACTCAGCGTCCGCGAGAACAGGCTACGTGGCGACTGCTAAGTACGCGAAGTCCGAAGTGTCCGCGGGCAACCGCGCCTGCTTCGGATTCGCCCGGCGATTGCACCGGCGCGCCCCCACAGGTCGCGCAGATTCGGTGTGTCAGGAGCGCGGCCACGCGAGTGCGGAGCGCGACAACCACCTGCGATAGGCGCGAGCGAACCGACCTCCTCCTGCTGACGCGCTAGACCATCCACTTCAACTTCAACGGTCGCCGAACGCCATCGTACACACCAAGCACAAGCCCCGAATTGCGCCAGACTCCAGACGCCTGCAACCGGCCCATACCCGTCCCACGACGCCGGACGCTCCAACAACGGCAAGATACAAATCAGCAAGCTCCAGACCACGGCCCGCGCGTCGCGACCGCGCGAATTTCAAGCTTGCTTTCCGGGAATAGTTATTATGTTGCCCACACACCCCACCTCCACGCTTGCCCTGATGCTCAGGGCAAAGTTATGGTCCGAGCGCTCGACACGGGCGTGCGCGGCGAGTGTGCTGTCTTTTTCGTGGGGACCGCGGGCAAAATCACGCTGTTGTGTCGCTCGGGTACTGCAGTCGTGGAGGGCGTACGGGATCCGTTTGCGACTAGTCGATTCGGAACCTGCGTTAGATTAGGGCGCGATTTGTGGAAGCTGTCGGCAGGCGCCCGTGACCCAGTTTGGTGGCAGTGGACGCGTGATTGGCACATGTATCTACTTCTGGGTGGATAATTCGTACTTTAGATATTGCTCCAGGGTGGCTCTATCGCCGCCGGCGAGGGGACGGCCGTTTACGAAAATTGTCGGGGTGCTATTCACGCTTAGGGCTTCGCCGTCGCGGTGGTTCGCGTCCACGGCTGCTTTAGCTTCGGTTGACGACATACACGTCTTGAATGTGTCAGCATCGAGGTTGTCTTGGGAGGCGAAAGCTACGACCTTTTCCCAGACGTTCTCGGCAGAGATCAGATCCTGATTGTCGAAGATTTGTGCCTGGAACGTCCAGAACACCTTCGGTTGTTGAATGAAGGCGCAGCGGGCGGCGATGGCAGCGGTCTCTGCCCAGGGGTGTATCTGAGTCAACGGGAAGTCCTTGAACACAAAGCGAACTTGCGGGTACTGGGGTACGATCTCGCGCAGGACCTGCGAAAACTCGCGGCAATGAGGGCATTCGAAATCACTAAATTCGACCACTGTAACCTTGGCATTCGAAGGGCCTACGGAGGGATTGTCATCAATGTGTAGTTCGGCGAGATTGTCGGCGAAGGGGTTCTTGGCCATGTCAAACATATCGCCGCGCAGGAACGTCTTTCCGTCTTTGCTGATGTAGGCGCTTCCGGTATCGGTCTGGCCGTTGATGGTTACGTGGATCGGAGCCAGGTAGAAATCGGGCGAGGGTGAAGGAGCGAGCGGTCCGATGCTCACTTTAAATTCCGGTCCCCAGGCGAACAGATCGCGGACGAAGACCTCAGCGTGCTTGATTATTTCAGTTTGGCCGGCGGTCGGGGCGCCCGCTGGCGCTGGCGCCGATTGGGCTGCCGCTGGCCCGACGGTCAGCAGAACTGCGAGAGACAAGACCAACCAAGCCCGCTCAATCATCACCATTCAACTCCTTTTTCGGAACTTTCACACGAGAAACAATGGACCTGCTCGCACCGCGCCGCACCGAAACAATTCGTGGTCATTCGTTTGAGAATTTCTGGGCGAGCGGGAAGCGGCGCCCTACGCTAAATGCTTTGGACGTGACTTTCAGGCCCGGTGGAGCTTGCTTGCGCTTGTATTCGTTTTGGTCCACGCGCAGCGCCACCGATCGGACTAGCTCGAGCGGGTAATTGAAATGGTCTGCGATCTCTTCGGGGCTGCGCAGGTCCTCGACGTAGGCCTTCAGGATGCGGTCGAGGATGGCGTAATCCGGCAGGGTATCCTGATCCAGTTGATTTGGGCGCAACTCCGCAGAGGGAGCCTTGAGCAGGGTTTCCCGGGGGATCAGTTCCCTATCGCGGTTAACGAATTTGGTTAGCTCGTAGACCATTGTCTTAGGCACGTCTGAGATCACGGCCAGGCCACCCGCCATGTCACCGTATAGCGTGCAATAGCCCACCGCCATTTCTGACTTGTTGCCGGTGCTCAGGACCAGCGAGCCAAATTTATTCGACAGCGCCATCAGCATATTCCCGCGAATGCGAGCCTGGATATTTTCCTCGGTGGCATCTTCCGCGCGGCCAGTAAAGGCGGGCGCCAGCGTCGAAAGGTAGGTCTTGAACGTGTCGGTGATCGGAAGCGTCACAAATTCGATGCCGAGATTCTGGGCGAGTTGGCGGGCATCACGCAGGCTGCCTGCGGAAGAATACGGACCCGGCATGGCCACGCCGAGTACGTTTTCGCGGCCCAGCGCAGTGACCGCAATGACCGCGACAAGTGCGGAGTCCACTCCGCCGCTGAGGCCTACAACGACCTTCTGGAAGCCACACTTACGTACGTAGTCTCGCGTACCGGTCACCAGCGCGGCGTAGGTGGCCTCGTGCTCGTCCTCCACCAGCGGGCGAATGTCGCCCTCGCCGGTGGAGCTGTCGAACATCACCAGGTCTTCCGCGAAGGATTTGGCGCGAGCCGCGACGCGTCCATCGGGCATGAACGCGACGCTCGAGCCATCGAAGATGAGGCTGTCGTTGCCGCCGACTTGGTTGACGTAGACGACCGGGACGTGGTGTTCGCGCGCGATGGCCTGCAGCATGTCGTGGCGCAGCGAGCGCTTGTCCAGGGTGTAGGGCGAGGACGAGATATTCAGCAGCAGGCTACTTCCCTTCCCGACGATTTCGGCGACCGGGTCGCGGTCGTAGAGGCGCTGGGGCCAGAAGCTCTTGTCGTTCCAACAGTCTTCGCAGATCGTAATGCCGAGGTTCTCGGAGTTGAACGGGAACACGAACTGGGAGTTGGCGGGCTGGAAGTAGCGCGACTCGTCGAAGACGTCGTAGGTGGGCAACAGCATCTTGCGCTGCTCGAAGAGGATTTTGCCGTTGGCGATGAGGGCGGCGCAATTGGCTACCGGTTTGCCGGTATTGTCCATGGCATCGCCGACGAAACCTACTAGCGACGGAAGCGGGACCGCCTTGGCGAGACTCACCAGCTCTTGTTGATTGCGTTCGACGAAGGCGGGGCGTTCGACCAGGTCTTGCGGCGGATAGCCGCAGACGCATAGCTCGGAGAAGACGGCGATTTCAGCGCCGCGCCGGCGTGCTTCGCAGGCCAGCTCCAGAATGCGCTTGGAGTTGCCGTGAAAGTCTCCGACCGTGGGATTGAACTGGGCGAGCGCGATCTTCATGAGCTGCGGCCGGAACAGGCGCGACAATCAGTTGTTGTGATCATCGAAGAAATGGCGAACCTTGCCGAGGAAATTTTCAAGCAATGGCGACGTTGTTTACGGGCAAAAAAAACTCCCGAGGGAGGATTCCCCCGGGAGTCTTGCGATCCCGCACATGGTGAAATTCACGCAGTCCTGAGCGAGCTTCTGGGCGCCGCGATCCAGCTTAGACGCTGAAAGAACTGCCGCAGCCGCAGGTGCTCTTGACGTTCGGGTTATTGAACTTGAAGCCCGAACCCTCGATGGTTTCGATGTAATCAATCTGGACACCGTCGAGATACATCTCGCTCATCTGGTCCACGAGGACTTTGAGACCGTCGAACTCGTAGACGTTGTCGCTGTTTTCGTTGACGGCGTTTTCAAAAGCCATGTGGTAGCTGAAACCCGAGCAGCCTCCACCTACGACCGCGACGCGCAAGCCCGTCGGAGACGGATTTTGCTGCGTCAGAATCTCTTTTACCTTGGTGACTGCTACCGGCGTTAGTTGAACCATTCTGTAATCCTCCACAAATTGTCCATAAGGACCTTGGGCCCCGACTGCCAGACCAGTATATCAGATTCGGCACCACCGCAAATGGCTGCAAAAGAATGTGCCGCCTTGCGGACAACCAAGCTGAGTTCCGACGGGCCTCCTCCCTGCGCCCGCGGTTGCCGTTCGATAGTAGGGTCGTGGCGCGCGGTTGTGAAGTGGGATTTTTGGCATTTGATAACTGCGTTTTTGTGTCGATTAGAACGGGGTGCGATCGTTTGTTTTGAGAGGTTTACGTTGATTTCTAATATCTGCCATTGTCGATTAGAAACGGTGTTGCTGGCGGTTTGCGGCGGGCGATCCATGGCTGCGATTCGGCGTTGGTGGTTTGCGGAAACGTGCAAAAAGTGTCGATTAGAAAGGCAGTGACGCGTGAAAAGTGACCGTTCGCAGAACGCGCGCTGGGTAAATGAGTGCCCCTTCGCAAAACGCGCTCTGGGTAAACGAATAAGGGCGGGAGCGGGGATGTAACATTGTAGTTGGGATGTTACATGGGGTTTTGGGGCGGCCAGTTGGCGAGCGGCGCGACAACTGAGGGGCGCGGGGCGGTTTTTGGGTGGAGTTTTCCCTGGGGGTGGGAGTGGTCTGCTCGTCGCCGTTGTGACGGAGTGCACGTGACGTCCTTAGTGGGCTGGAACGATCGCCCGATTCCATTTTATCACATTTACTGTATGATTACCAGTTCCACAATGGGAAGGTAGCGTCAAGGATTGTGTGTAAATTCTTTGAAGGGTTTTTTCTCCCAGGAGCGGTTTAGGTGACTGATGACGCCAAAGACGATGCGGTCGCAGCTGCCGGGATTGGCGAAGCTGGACATCGGCCGGGTGCGCCGGCGTACTTCCCGAAAAGACCGCTCGATCACGTTGGTGGTGCGCACTTTCTTCCAGTGGTGCTCCGGCACATCGTAAAAACTCAGCAAGCGCTCCAGATCGCGTTCCACGCAAGCCACGGCTTGGGGGCGGCGCTGCTCCCAGTTGCGTTTCCACTGCCGGAAGGCCCGCTGCGCCTGCGCGCGATTCTGGGCCCGGTACATTCCGGCGGCTTGCGCCACGCAACTGCCTTCGCTGCGCCGCACCTTGTCGGCGATGTTGCGCAACTTGTGCGCCCAGCACAGCTGCACCGCCACGCGCGGAAACACCAGCGGCAGCGCGGCCGCCAGCCCCTTGCCGCCATCGCTGACGATCAGCCGCAAGTGCTGGCCTTGCAGTCCGCGCTGATATAAATCCTGCAGAAATTCCGTCCAGCACGCTTCACTCTCTCCGTTGTGGGCAAACTGATAAGCGATGACTTCGCGCCGTCCTTGCGCGGTGATTCCATAAGCCACCAACACCACCCGGCGGCGCACTTTACGGCCCGCGTCGCGCACTTTCAAAACCACGCCGTCCAGAAACAAATACAGATAATCGGCGCGCAGCGGGCGCCGGTGAAACTGCTCGGCCGCTCGGCTCAGTTCGCGCGTCAGGTTGGAAACCGTCTGCGCCGAATACGCTTCGCCCAACACCGGCTCCAGCACCGCGCCCACCTGGCGAGTGGAAATCCCCCGCAGAAAAGCCTGTCGCACCAGTTCGTGCACCGCCGGTTGCGCCCGCTTATAACGCGGCAAAAACTGGCTGCGGTAGCGGCGCCGCGTGCGCGGAACTCGCAAACGCCGCAACAAACCCAACTGCGTGGCTAAATCCCGCAGCCGATAGCCGTTGCGGTAATCCATGCGAAATTCTGGGCTGTGTTCGTAATAGCCCAGCTGCAAGTGATAATCGCGTTCGGCTTCCAGGGCCTGCTCGATCATGCGCTTCACCTGGCTGCGCACCCATTCCCCCAGTTCCTGGTCAAAGAACTCTTTCCACTCCGCAAAGTCCAGCTTAAGATGGCCATTGCTGAGAACTTCCAGTTCTCGCATCGGGTGTACCTCCTCCTTGTGAGTTGGCGCTCCAAGAAGATGTACACCCTTCTTTTTTGCTTCCAAGCCAAATCTACACACAAAAATTTACGCTACCTATGGGAATAGGTGTGGAGCGAGCACGGCAAGGTCAAAGGCTCGTGGCAAACGTGGGTTGGTCTTGACATCTTGCCACGCACCCTTTGCGGAGTGCGCAAAGGGATGCGGCACCCACGAAACCTAAAGGCCGTTGCTTGCCTGCGCTGGAAGGGTGCCCTACCCGCCAACGTGAATCACAGAAATACAACAATTTACCACTAACGATCGAGTACAATCCTGGACGCCGATCGGACTCAGCCCGCCGGCGAATTCGAGTGGGGTCCAGCAGGTGCGAGATGTCCGTCCCTGATTTCCAGAAGTTAATGCTCCCTCTATTGAAGCTGGCAGGCGACGGCCATCAGCATAGCTCCGCCGAAGCCGTCGAGCAGCTCGCCCAACAATTCCAGCTTACCGACGACGATCGGCGGGAACTACTTCGGAGTGGTCAGGAGCGGTTTGACAACCGCGTCGGCTGGACAACGACCTACCTCAAGAAGGCGGGTCTGCTCAAGGCCGTCGGGCGGGGACAGTTCCAAATTACGGACCGTGGGCGAGAAGTTCTAGCAAGCCAACCGGCATACATTGATGTCGCGTTCCTTGCGAGTCGGTTTTCCGAGATGTCAGAGTTCCGACGGGTTCACCCAAGGGGAGGCCTCGGGGAGGAAGAGGCACCGGCGACATTTAGCCCGGACGGTAAATGGATTCCGCGAACCGGTGTCGAGGAGCGGATCCGCGCAACGATGGAACTGTCAATTCCGAACACGGCGGCACGTCATGCAGCACTCCGTTTTCTCGCGTTGGCTATTGAGAATGCAGACGAAGAGCGGGGCAACGCATGGTGCGTGCGCGAAACCGGCCAGGGACTCCGGGTCATGACGGGTCGATTGCTTGCATGTGAGGTCGCACGTTCGAGAATGCGGGTCAGCGTCATCGGACCTGTCGGCGACGACATCCGCGGCATTCTAGGCGCGGAGCCCGAAAAAGATGAGGAGTTCAAAAGGATACCGGGTGGATTGCTACTCACGTTCCCGAACGAACACGCGGAGGACGCCCTCGAGTTACTGAAGGATGGACTTAATGGCTTCATTGATATGTCCATCGCGCGCGTCAAGAGCGCAGTCAGCCTCGAGGATCATGCTCCAGAGGCTGTCGCGTACATTTCAACCATGGTGGGCCGCGATCTGCCACAGCCCGAACCACTCGTTGAGACCGATTATTCCGAAGCACTCGACGACGCTTCAGACGAGGACGATCTCGGCGTCTCGAAAGAGCCAAAGGTTCGCGGGCGCCCGCCGATCTTCGAGCACGGCCAGCGCTCTATTGCCTCGCTCGTTGGTGACATCGAGCGCGACGTAATTGCCTTGCCCGAACTGCAGCGGCCTTTCGTTTGGGAAGACACCAAGGTACGCGATCTCTTGGACTCTCTCTTCGTGGGTTTCCGGTGGGGACACTCGTCTTCTGGCACACCTCCGACGACAAGGACGCTCGCGCTCTCGCGGCGGAAAAACCAGGCCTCAAGGCCCCGACGCTGGTCATCGACGGCCAACAACGTCTCACATCGCTCTACGCCGTGATGCGCGGCGTCGAGGTCACAGATAAGGACGGCAAAACGAGAAAAATTACAATCGCATTTCGGCCGCGGGATGGCCGATTTGAAGTCGCCGACGCGGCGATTCGCAATGACCCTGAATTTCTCGCGAATGTCACGGAGCTATGGAGCGGGACGCGACCCAAGCCCCAGATCCGGCGCGATCTCATGAACGCGCTCCGGGACAAAGGACGCGCGGTCGACGAGAACTACGAGGACGCCATGGAGCGCAACCTCGATAGAGCACACTCGATAAGTGACTATCGATTTCCGACGATCGACATCCGCAAGACCGCGACAGCTAAGGATGAGGATGCTACCGAAGAAGATGTGGCCGAAATTTTTGTTCGCATCAACAATCAGGGGACTCGGCTAGGGCAAGTCGATTTTGTGCTGACATTACTCTCCGTGTACCACGGTGAGTTGAGAGACCGTATCGAGGATCGTTCGAGGGAGATGTCGGCGGGGTCGGTCGTCGGGATCGATACACAACAATTACTGAGAGCTATCTGCGGTGTGGCATTCGGTCGAGCTAAAATGTCGGCCGTCTACCGCTTCCTTCGCGGCGTCGACCCGACAACGGGGGAAGCGGATGCCGCCGAACGATCAAAGCGGCTGGGGCAGCTCGACGACGCGGCGAATGAGTGCATAGAGCCCACGCCATGGCGCGACTACCTTCTTGGCGTATTGCATGCTGGGTTCGTCAGCCCCGCTCTTATTGCGTCCAAGAACGCAATTGTGAACGCTTATGCGTTTTACATTCTGGGCCGAAAGGCCGCCGTCCCGAAGGGTAAGCTCGACGCGATTATTGCGCGCTGGATTTTTGGGACGTTATTGACGGCACGCTACTCGAGTTCTTCGGAAACCGTCTTCGAGCAGGACTTGGCACGAGTTGCGCGTGCAGCGTCGGATGATGTCGATGGCTTTGTGCACGCGCTTGACGGCGCGATGGGCGAAAGCTTGACGGGTGACTATTGGACGCAAACCCTAGTCTCAGCACTGGAGACTCAAAAGGCGCGAGCCCCTGCCGCGCTTGCGTTCAGAGCGGCCCAGGTAGTTCTCGGGGCGCGGGCGCTATTCTCCGACCAGCTTCTTAGGAACCTGTTTGACCCACCCACCGATGGGACCCGCGCACCGAGTGAGGCGCACCATCTCTTTCCGGCAGCTTGGCTAGACACACAGGGTATCCGCGATCGCCGCCGCATCAATCAGGTTGCGAACCTGGCCGACGTCGGCTGGTACGAAAACAACGTGATCGGAGGCCGAAGCCCGGCGGAATACGTTCCGCGCGTTCGCAAGATGCTGGCAATCGACGACGACCGATGGGTCCGTCTGTGTGCTGAACACGCACTTCCGATAGGATGGGAGTCGATGGATTATGACGAATTTCTTCGCGAGCGGCGGCGACGGATGGCAGATATCGTTCGGGTCGCGTACCGCCAGCTAGGGGGTGAGCCGAACGCCGCGCCGCTCACGCCACCATGGTTTCTGCCAGGCGCGGAGGACCTGTGGAAGCGCATCGCCGAGACCGAGCGCGCGCTACGCGGAGTTGTCCGAGATATCTACGCTACCCGATTCAAGGAGGCGGCCGCGCGAAAGATCCTGGACGCTCTGCCAGAGAACGATCGCGAGCGGCTGACGCGCAACCTGAGTGCGCGGGCCGCGGGATCGGAACCGTTGGGAATCGTCGATTATCTCTACCTTGGCCAAATTCCGTCGCTGCTCTTCACGGCTGACGTTCAGCAGGAGACGCGTCGCCGCCTAGGCAATCTGCCCGACTCTAAGCAACGGATCCTTGCGGCCGTCGACCAGATTGCGCCCGTCCGCAACGAAATCGCCCATGTCCGAGAGGTTGATCGCGATCGCCTGCTTCGCGCGAGCGTCGCGTGCGCCGACATATTGCAAATGCTTCGAGGCCGCAGCTGACCCGGGAACGCGGTCCTCTGCGGGTGGAGCACCCTCCTTCCTCCGATGTACAGGGCGGGTTCGTCTGGCAGGTGGGCGACCCTTGCCACCCGCCGCAATCAAAGACGTCGGATTAAGGCGCTTCCCCTCGAGATCTTCAACCTTCGATCCGCAATTGACGCTGCCAAAAATCGGTGAGCTTCGCCGAGTAGTGGGGTTACATGTTCGGTCACGGAGGCTCACGCCTTGCAGCATCCGGTGTGATGGGTTGGCTACAATTAGCCTGTGCCGAAGCGCCATTGCACATGCCGCGCGGAGTGGCGACTCCAACCGGGAAAACCCGCGGAGCCTCTTTCGACGCATTACCGGCTGGACTGCGACTACGGGACCGCAGTGATAACGCTGTGGGAGGACGGTGGGCGTGAGCCAATTTACGTTTGTGAGAATCACGCGAAACAGATGGGACCCTCTCGTGAACGTTCCTCGGACGTGCGCGTTGTAACGGCTCCATCGGACCTCAGCGATGATTTGACAGGAAACGCGGATCGCACCCCGATCCCAATCCCGATCCAAATCCAGGACGTTGCTGATACAAAAGCGAACGGCGCGACTTCCTTTGAAGCTGCGCGAACGCTTGTCGATACGAAAGCTGCAACTGCAGCGACAGCACCAGCTGAAGCGACGGCGTCAGTTGCAGCGACGGCGCCAGTTGCAGCGACGACACCAGTTGCAGCGACGGCGCCAGTTGCAGCGGCGGCACCAGCCGCATCTGCCAAAGCGCCTCTTCGCGATGTGACTTACGGAAATGCGGCGAAGGCCATGGTGGACGAAGTGATTTGGAACCTGGCAGCCGGAAACTATCAGGTTTACAGGACCGCTCTGCAGCAGGGGAAGTCCGCGACGGAGGCGGCACAGGCTGCGGGCGGGCAGGTGGCCGTCGTCCATCGCAAAATCAGCGATTACACACTTAAACTCGAAGCTGTTCTTTCCGAATCGAAAGCTGCAATTGATGTGGCAGAGGCCATAGACGAACCACTCGAACAGGCCATGCTTGAAATCATTGGTAATGGCGCGATGAGTGACCTGGAGAAGGACGCTGCCATTCAGCAACTCGGTGCTCTGCAAGAATGGGTCAAACACGGTTTGCGGGGATCTATTAGTCCGCTCGAAGCGCACCAAATCGTCCTGGCTATCGGTGACCGTTTGAACTGGGGTGGACCTGCCGATGTTTCGAACGATCTCAAGGCGGTCTATCGGGCTACATACGGGAGCTTGAAAACTGCAATTCGTTGTGCGGTTCCTGAGGCGCAAGACCTTCACGAGCGAGTGATCAACTTGTACGCGGCCAAGTCTGAGCTGCAAATCCGCTGACCGCTGCACCAATCGCTGGGCGTGTACATCTTGGCGGGATTCTCTTAAAATGTTGGGCCTACGATGAAACATACTATTACTTTGATTCCTGGCGACGGGATTGGTCCGGAAGTATCCAACGCGGTTAAACAAATATTGAATGCGGCGGGCGTCGAGATTCTTTGGGAGGAGATGGCTGCGCGGGCGGAAGCGGAGCGGCGCGGGATCGATTTTATCCAGGCGGGCGTGCTGGAATCCATTCACAAGAACAAGGTGGCTTTGAAGGGGCCGATGGCTACGGCGGTGGCGGGAGGGGCGCCGAGCATTAACGTGGCTTTGCGGAAGGCTTTGGAGCTTTATGCGAATGTGCGTCCGGTGAAGAATTTGGAGGGTGTGCAGGCGCGGTATTCGAATGTGGATTTGGTTTTGATTCGGGAGAATACCGAGGACCTTTATTCGGGGCTCGAACATACGGTGATACCGGGCGTGGTGGAGAGTTTGAAGATCATTACGGAGAAAGCTTCTACGCGGGTGGCGAAATTTGCGTTTGAGTTTGCGCGGAAATTTGGGCGCAAGAAAATTCACGCCATTCATAAGGCGAACATCATGAAGCTTTCCGACGGGTTGTTTCTGACGTCGGTGCGCAAGGTGGCGGAAAATTATCCGGACATCGAATACAAGGAATTGATTGTGGATAATGCTTGCATGCAGATGGTTTTGAACCCGAACCAGTTTGACATGCTGCTTTTGACGAATTTGTATGGCGACATCATGAGCGATTTGGCGGCGGGTTTGATTGGCGGATTGGGATTTGCGCCTAGCGGGAATATGGGCGAAACGGTGGCGGTGTTTGAGGCGGTGCATGGGACGGCGCCGGACATTGCGGGCAAGGGATTGGCGAATCCAACCGCGCTTTTGATGAGCGCGATTTTGATGTTGCGGCATATTCAGGAAATGGTGGCGGCTAAGAAGGTGGAAAACGCACTGTATAAGGTTTATCGCGAGGGGAAACATTTGACGCGCGATGTGGGTGGGACGGCTTCGACCGCGGAGTTTACGGAGGCGGTGATTCGGGCGTTTGCATAGCAGGGTCGCAGCGGAATCTGAATGCGCCAATCGGGAGATTGGCGTTCCCAGGGGGAGCTACAATTCGTTGACTTCCCTGCCCCATGCGTTGAGAATGTGGCTAGTTTCGGCTTTGGGAGGGTGCATTGGCTGAACTTACCGTGGATGTGGCTAGGTTTGTGAACGGGCAAGTTGAGAAGTGCCATCCGATTTCCGAAGGGACTACTACCCGCCGCAAGCGCAAGCCTCATATTGTGGCTGTGATCAATGAGATGTGTACCGGTTGTTCGGGGTCACCGGCTTGCGTGGAGTATTGTCCGGTGGCGGATTGCATGTTTTGGGTGCCGGACTCGGAGCATCCGCCGTTTGGCAAGATTCTGGTGGATCCGCTTTTGTGCATTGGGTGCAAATTGTGTACTAGCAAGGGGCCGGATGGGTCGTTTCTCGAGGGGTGTCCTTGGGATGCGATTGATATGGTGCCCTTGGCGGAGTTTGAGAGTACTTACGGCGCGATGCCGTATTGATTTTTGGGGTCTAGCCGCGTCGGTTCCCGCGTTTGTTTCGTTGTAATTCCCCGCAGAATCCTCCGTTCGTTCGGAACGACGAGCAACTGCAAAGGCTGGCGCACTGAAGTGCGCCGCTACATAGTCAACGGCAACACGGTGGGATTATTGTTTGCGGCAGTCGGCGCAGAGGCCGCCTACTTCTGTGCGGGAGACTGTGATTTCTATGCCGCAGTCGCGGGCGATCTGATTCTTTAATTCCTCGTACAGCTCGCTTTCGAATTCGCGGACTTTGCCGCAGCGCAGGCAGGCTACGTGGATGTGGTCGCGCGGGCCGTGGCTTTCGTAGAAGTGGCGATCGCCGCGGAGATGGAGGAGATCGAGTTCGTCAATGAGGCCGTGGCGTTTCAGGAGATCTATTGTGCGATAGACGGTTACTTGAGTGACGCGCGAGTCTAGTTTGCGGGCGCGTTCGAGGATTTCGCCGGCGTCCAGGTGGCGGCGGGCGGTTTCCATTACTTGCAGGAGGACGCGGCGCTGTCTGGTGAGGCGAATGCCGCGGGCGCCTAGTTCGCGTTGCAGGCGGCCGGGGGCTTCGTGATTGATGCGTTCGCCGGTGGAGACGCGATGTGCGGGGGTGGCAGACATGGTCGTCAGGGAGATTATACCAAAACGCATTGCGCGGTGCGGGCGCGGTTCGTGCGTGCCGGCGGCAACGTGCGTGGCGCTGGCAGCCGCGAAGAGAGATCCCTCGCTGCGCTCGGGATGACAACATAAACTGCGCGGAGCTGGGAAAGGCCGGCGAGGCGTGCCTCGCCGAAGAGAAAGCGGGGGCGCGCCCCCGCACTCCATATCGGGCTGGGCGGCGCATCGTCCCTGGGGGAAGGAAAACCTGCGCGCTGAAGGATCAAATGCAACGGCTGGCGCACTGAAGTGCGCCGCTACAAGTTCAAAATCCAATTCAAAGTCTATGCGGAGAGGGCGGGTCTGAGACCCGCCCCTACGCGACGAACATTATTGGGAAGCGGTTGGACAGTTAGTGGCTTTGGACTAGTTTGAAGATGTCGCTGTACATTACGAAGGCGAAGATGCCTAGGAGGAAGACCAGGCCTACCTGCACGAAGCGTTCTTTCACGGCTAGGCTCAGGTCGCGGCGAAGGACACCTTCGATCGCTAGCATCAGGACGTGGCCGCCGTCGAGGATTGGGATCGGGAGAAGATTCAGCAGGCCTAGATTGAGGCTGATGATGGCCATTAGCCAGATCAGGTCTACGGGGCCGCGTTTGGCGGCGCGTCCGGACTCGCGGGCGATGCCTACCACGCTAGTTAGCTGGCGGATTTTTACTTTGCCGGTGAAGAGGCCGCCGAGGACCATGCCGATTTCTTTCATGCCGACCGTGGTCTGAACCGTGGCGACTTTTCCGGCGGAAACCAGACTCTGACGCTCGAATTTTTCCTGCACTTTCGGAGAGACACCGACTTGCCAGACCGAGCTGCCGTCCACGCTCATGCCACGCATGGGAGTAATGTCGAACGAGATGTCCTTGCCATCGCGCAGCACGGTGAATTGGATCGGGCGGCCGTCGGAGTGGCGGACGCCTTCGACCAATTGCGGCCAGGTGACGATGGGCTTGCCGTCCATGGCGATAATTTTGTCGCCCTCGTGCATGCCGGCGCGCTCGGCGGGAGTGCCGATGCCGATTTCGTCGGCGACGGCGGGGATGAGCGGGTAGCCGAGAACGGTGTCAATGGTGGTGGGCGGCGGCGGGATTGTGCCGGTTAGTTTTTGTTGAGTGTTGTTGTGCGCGACGGTGAAGTTAAAGGTGGAGTTCGGTTGCTCGTCTTTTAATTGGTTGAAGACGGATTCCCAGGTGGGTGTGGCGACGCCCTTGACGTCCACGATGCGATCGCCGCTTTGCACGCCGGAGGCGGGAGGATTTTCCTGCGAGACCGCGGCGACTTGCGCGGGCTGGCGGAGGTAGTCTTCGGAGGGAATGCCGACGAGCCAGAAGATGCCCCAGAAAATGAGGAAGCCGAAGATGATGTTCATCGCGGGGCCGGCGCAGGCGATAACGACGCGGACCCAGCGGGGCTTGGAAAGAAATTCGTAGGCAGCGCCGGTGCGTTCTTCGATGGGGTTATCGCCGGCCATGCGGACGTAGCCGCCGAACGGAAGGGCGCTGAGGCGGTAGTCGGTGTCGCCGCGTTTGACGCCGAAGAGGCGCGTGCCGAAGCCGAACGAGAAGACTTCGACTTTAACGCCGGACAGCTTAGCGGCGATGAAATGTCCCCATTCGTGGACGAAAATCATGACGCCGAGAACTACGGTGACGGATAGGATGGCGATCACTGCGCTTTGAAAATTTGCCATGAGGCCTCTAGCTTAGATTTTAATTCGTTCGGCGCGCGACTTCCAGGCGCGCGAGCCGGCGCGCTTCGGCGTCGGCGTCCAGGACATCTGCGATGGCGCGCATGGGCGAGCGCGGCATCTTTTCCAGTACGCGTTCGATGACTGCGGCAATGCCGAGAAACGACAATTTCTTTTCCAGGAACGCAGCCACCGCGATTTCGTCGGCTGCGTTTAATGCGCAGGGCAACGGACCTCCCTGACGCAGCGCTTCCTGTGCCAGCAGCAGGCAGGGAAACTTTTTCGCCGGGACGTCTTCGAAATCGAGCCGGCGCAGCGCGGACCAATCGAGGGCATATCCATTCGACGGAATCCGCTCCGGATAGGTTAGCGCATATTGGATGGGCATGCGCATGTCGGTTGGTCCGAGTTGTGCGAGGATTGAACCATCCACGAATTCGACCATGGAATGAATGGTGGATTGGGGATGGATGACGACTTTAATTTGGTCGAGATCCATGCCGAAAAGCCATTTGGCTTCAATCACTTCGAAGCCCTTGTTCATCAGGGTGGCGGAGTCTATGGTGATGCGCTGTCCCATCTTCCAATTTGGATGCGCCAGGGCTTGTTTTGGTGTGATCTTCTTGAATTGCGCGGCGGGAGTTTTGCGGAAGGGGCCACCGGAGGCGGTTAGGACCAGGCGTTTTACTTCGCGATGTTCTCCGGCGCGGAGGCATTGATGGATGGCGTTGTGTTCGCTGTCAACTGGGAGGAGAGCTACGCCGTTTCGCTTGACGGCGGCGGTGACGACTTCGCCTGCGGCGACCATTACTTCTTTATTGGCTAGCGCGATGTGTTTGCCTTGCTCGATGGCTTTGTAGGTTGCTGGAAGGCCGACGACTCCTACAGCCGCGGAGACTACCATTTCGGCGTCGGGGTGAGTGGCTACGCGTTCCATGCCTTCGGGGCCGAATAGGATTTCTGGTTGCGGCTCGCTTTTGATGGCGTTTTTGCGGAGCTGCTTTAGGGCGTCGCAGATTTCGCGGGCTCCAGCTTCTGTGCCGACGGAGACTACCTGCGGGTGATGCTTGGCGGCTTGTTCGGCGGCTAGGCGGACGTTTGAGCCTGCGGCGATGGCGACGACTTGAAATTTGCCGGGGTGCGCGTCTACCACGGCGAGGCATTGGCGGCCGATGGAGCCGGTGCTGCCCAGGATCGAGATGCGTTTCATAGGGACGCTTCCATTTTATAGGCGTTTTGTGGATTATGCGAACGAAGGTTGGCGGAAGCGGGATAAACAATAGAGCGGCGGCGACGGTGCTGGGGGCGCTTACCGGGTCGGGATCGCAGGAGTGGCGATGAATTCAGAGCAACGCGGCGGAACGGCGGGCTCGGAACAGAGCATTGGCGAACTACATTTTGGTCCTAGCGATTATCTGGCGGCGGAACGGACCTTTTCTGGCTTGGATACGTACGGGGATCGCGCTGATGGGGTTCGGGTTCGTGGTGGCGCGATTCGGATTGTTTTTGGAGGAGTTTCAGTTTGTGCAGGCGAATGTTCCGCGGCACTCGTCGTGGTTGTCGTTATTTTTTGGGACGGCGTTGATTGCTATCGGCGTCATCGTGAATGTATTTTCGACTTGGGCGCACGTGCGTTTGGTGCGGGCCATGAATCGCGGCGGGGCTAGTTATAAGAGTGCGTCGTCGCTGGCGATTGCGGTGGCTTTGGTTTTGGCGGCGATTGGCGTGGCGTTGGCGTTTTATGTGACTTTGGTTCGAGGCCCGGAAGGAATGAATTCTGAAATCATTCAGGAGAGGACGATGAGCGCGAATGCGGATAACGGAATTGTTAGCCGGCCTAGCATTCACTCGGTGGATGAGACTGTGGCGAAATTGAAGGGGATGTTGGAGGCCAAGGGCGTGAAGATTTTTGCGGTGGTGGATCATAGTGGAGAGGCGGCGAATGCAAGATTGAAGATGCCGGCTACGAAGTTGGTGATTTTTGGGAACCCTAAGGCGGGGACGCCTTTGATGCTCGCGGCGCCTAGCACGGCGATTGATTTGCCTTTGAAGATTTTGGTGGCGGAGGATGCTGAGGGGAAGGTTTCGCTTAGTTATAATTCGGCGGAGTATTTGCAGAGGCGGCACGGATTTCCGGCGGATTTGATGGGGAATGTGGCGGTGGTGGATGCGTTGGCTACTAATGCGGGGAAATGAGGATTCACCGCTGAGACGCAGAGGACGCAGAGAAAGCCAACTGCTCGGAAAAAGATTTAACCCAGAGGATACAGAGAACGGCAAAGACGAGGGCGCGGAGAAGTGTGGGAGTGGCGCGATTTGTGGCGTTCGTTACGTGCACTGCTAGGAGAGATCCCTCGCTGCGCTCCCTTCCTTCGTCAGGGCAAGCGGGATGACAAACGGATCCGGGTGACGGCTGGGTCCCGCTGAAGCAACATTTTCAGCTGCGGCGGGATGATGATCGCTTCAGCGGGGTTGAGCCAGCCATTGATAGAGGATCCAGACTACTGGGGAGGCTAGGATCAAGCTGTCTATGCGGTCTAGCATGCCGCCGTGGCCTGGGAGCAGGGCGCCGGAATCTTTTACGGCGGCGCCGCGTTTGTAGGCCGATTCGATCAGGTCGCCGGCTTGTCCGGCGATATTTGCTATGGCAGCTATGATTAGCGGGACTGTGGCTTCCATTTGCATCCAGCGGGCGAAGACGACCGCCACCAGCATTGATGCGACTATGTTGCCTACCGCGCCTTCCCAGGTTTTTTTCGGGCTTAGGGCTGGGGCCATGGGGACGCGGCCCAGACCTTTGCCTACGAAATAGGCGAGCATGTCTCCCGCCCAGACCAAGACTAGGGTGAAGATGACCAGTTGCCTGCCCATTTGTTCGATTTCATTCAAGCGAACCACGTAGCTGAACGGCAGCGAGACGAAGAAGATCGCCGCGGAGCTGATGGCGATGGCGGGTAGGACTTCGTGCAACGGGCGGCGAGTCGCGAGACCGAGCGTAACGCATCCGAAAATAAAAATGAGAAGGGCGGCTTCGATGGAGAGCGCGCCGCCGGCGGCGTCGCGGACGATGGAGATGCCTTCCGAGAAAGAATGCTTGATGAGGAAGCCGGCGGAATATTGCGCGTAGAAAATCAGCGCGGTGCAGAAGTAGGTCCACTTTTTGAAGCCGCGCAGGCCGACGCGGTCGCCTAGATCGAACAATTCGAGCAGCGCGAGAATAGCAACGAGCGCAGCGATTGCCGCGACGACGGCGGGCGGTGCCCACCAGACGATCACGACTACGATCGGGATCAGAACGGCAGCGGTGGCGATGCGCAGGAGCATGCGGCGTCAGCCCCGGCCTGACTTGCCGGACGCGGCGGCCAATCCCCTGCTGCGTTCGCGCGCGGTGCCGAGACCGCCGTAGCGGCGTTCGCGTTTTTGAAAATCCACCAGGGCTTCGAGAAGTTTCGCGCGGGAAAAATCCGGCCAGAGAGTTTCGGTGACGTAAATTTCGGCGTAGGCGATCTGCCAGAGCAGAAAATTGCTGACGCGCATTTCGCCGCTGGTGCGGATGAGCAGGTCGGGATCGGGGAGGCCGGCGGTATAGAGATGTTCGGAGATGGTTTGTTCGTCGGCCTGGAACGCGGCCATGCCGTTGGCGCGGACTTGGTCGAGCATGGCGTTGAAGGCGTCTACCAGTTCGGCGCGGCCGCCGTAATTCAGGGCGACGACTAGCTTCATGCCGGTGTTTTTTGCTGTGAGGCGCATACCTGCTTCGATGTCTTTGCGGACGGCTTCGGGGAGCTGTTCGGAGCGGCCGATGATCAGGAGGCGAATGTTATTTTTGTGGATAGTCGGGAGTTCGCGTTTCAGATATTCGCGGAGGAGACGCATCAGGAAATCTACTTCGGCCTGGGGGCGGCGCCAATTTTCGAGCGAGAAGGCGTAGAGAGTGAGGCACGGGAGCTTGAGGCGGGCGCAGGATTCGATGATTTCGCGGGCGGCTTTTACTCCGGCGCGGTGTCCGGCGACGCGCGGGAGATGACGGCGCTGCGCCCAGCGGCCGTTGCCGTCCATGATGACGGCGAGGTGCTCGGGGAGGCGTTGGAGATCAAGTTTATCGAGAAGCTCCGCTTCTTCGCGGTTGGCGGCTTTGAAAAGTTCGCTGGCTTTCACTCAGTTTCGCTCGAGGACAGACAGTGAGGAAAGCTAGCATACGCGGTCGGGGCAAGCAAGGCGGATGGGGATGGACGCGGCATGGCAATCGCGGTAATGCTGAGGAAAGCCGGCGAGGCTTGCCTCGCCGAAGAGAAGGCGGGGGCGCGCCCCCGCACTCCATATCGTTTTGCGCTGGCGCGGAGGTCGTGCCGAGCGGCATGTTCTGCGAGTTGCGCTTACACCGCAAGATCAAGAGAGATCCTTCGCTTCGCTCAGGATGACGGCAAAGGCAAATTGAAATTCAGAGTCAAAAGCTGGCGCACTTAAGTGTACGGTGCCACGACATCCTTTACAGTAGTTGCCAGGACATCCTTTACACCTGGGTTTAGAGTTTTCGGCTGAGGGAGCCGAAAACGATGCCTTGGAAGAGGGTGCAGGTGGACGAGGAGCGCATGCGTTTTGTGGTGCGGGCGGTGAGCGGCCAGGAACGCATGGCCGCGCTGTGCCGCGAGTTCGGGATTGCGCGGCCGACCGGTTATTTGTGGCGGCAGCGCTATCTGAAAAACAGAAGCTTGGGAGATGTGGTCGAGAGCAGCCGGCGTCCGCAACACAGTCCCGGGCGCACGGCCAGCTGGAAAGAAGAACGGGTGGTGGCCTTGCGGCAGCAGACGGGCTGGGGCGCGAAGAAGTTGCAAGTGCTGCTGCACCAGGAAGAGCAGCTGGATTTGCCAGTGCGCACCATCCACCGCATTTTGGAACGTCACGAACTGCTCGGTGCCGTCAGTCATGGTGCGGCGCTGCAGCGTTTTGCGCGCAGCACGCCGAACGAGTTATGGCAGATGGACACCAAGGGGAAATATCCGCTGCGCGATGGGCAGTGCCACGCGCTTTCGATTCTGGACGATCACAGCCGCTATGCGGTGGGGCTGTATGCGTTGCGGGAACTGAGCACGGCGCAAGCCTATCCCTGCTTGGTGACCACCTTCCGCCGCTATGGCCTGCCGCAGGCCATGCTGATGGATCATGGCTCGTTGTGGTGGGCGACGACCAACGGATGGGGATTGACGCGGCTGTCGCTGCGGCTGATCGAACAAGGGATTCGCTTGTTGTACGGGCGCATCGCGCACCCGCAGACGCAGGGGAAAGTGGAACGCTTTCATCGCACGCTGGGGGAAGCGCTGCGCCATCGCGGAGTGCCGGAAAAGTTTGCGGCTTGGCCGGCGGCGCTGGCGGAATTTCAAAGCAGTTACAACCAGCGGCGTCCGCACGAAGCGCTGGGGATGCAGCGGCCAGCGGATCGCTATCGGCCGAGCGCACGCGCTTATCAGGAACGAGTGCGGCCCTGGGAATATCCGCCGGGCAGCGAGGTGCGGCGCTTGAATGGCGCAGGGTCGCTGAGCGCAGCGGGGCAACGCTGGTTCGTGTGCGCCGCACTGGCCGATCAGCAGGTGTGCGTGGAGCGCTTCGATGGCAAGTTGCTGGTGAGCTATCGGAATATGTACATCCGGGAGATTGATCTGGAGCGTCAGCGGACCAAGCCCTTGGTGGTGGAACGCCACGCTTCCGGCGAGGCCGCTCCGGTCGCCCTACGGGCTCCCTGCGCGGCCTCGCCGGAAGAAAAACCGACGTCCGGAGAGAAAAGCAAAGTGTAAAGGATGTCCTGGCAACCGGTGTAAAGGATGTCGTGGCACTTTACACTTAAGTGCGCCGCTACAAATTCAAGAGCGAATTCGTCACGGGGAGTGGATTAGGGTGGCCCCTAGGCCTGCGCTGCCTGGTTGGAAGATGCTAGCGTAGACGAGGACTATGGTGAGGATGATCATGATGATGCTTACGGACCAGGCCACTACGTTGAAGGCCCAGGTGTTGGTGTGCTGGCCCATCAGGTCGCGGCGATTGATTAGCAAGAGGATGAAGATCAGGACTACGGGGAGCCAGACGCCGTTGGCTACTTGGGAGAGGACCAGGATTTTGAAGAGCGGGGCTTTCGGGATCAGGATGATTCCGGCGCCGGCTACGATCAGGCCGGTGTAGAGGCCGTAGAAGGCGGGGGCTTCGTTGAGTTTGCGATCTAGGCCAGCTTCGAAGCCTAGGCCTTCGCAGATAACGTGGGCGGTGGAGAGCGGCAGGATGGAGGCGGCGAATAGCGAGGCGTTGAGCAGGCCGAAGGCGAAGAGGTAGGCGGCCCACTTCCCTGCCAGCGGAGCGAGCGCGGCGGCGGCTTGGGCGGCGTCGGTGATGTTGGTCATGCCATTTTTATTCAGGGTGGCGGCGCAGCAGACGATGATGAAGAAGACGATGGCCATGCAGGTGATGCTTCCGACGAGAACGTCGAGGCGGGCGTGTTTGTATTGTTTGGGGCCTACGCGCTTTTCGACGAAGCCGGCTTGCAGGTAGAAAAATTGCCAGGGGGCGATCGTGGTGCCGACTAGCGCGGTGAGCATCAGGAGGTAACTGGTGCTGAAATGTATGGTGGGCCTGACGGTTTCTTTGGCGGCGAGGAGCCAGTCGGGTTTCGCCAGGAAAGCCGACGCTACGTAGGCTAGGTAGAACCCGCAGGCAACCAGGAATATCTTTTCGACTTGGCGATAACTTCCCTTCACTACGAGAATCCACACGGCGATTCCTGCGAGCGGCACGGCTATATATTTGCTGACGCCGAAAATTTGCATGGAGGCCGCGACACCCGCGAATTCGGCGACGGTGTTGCCGAGGTCCACGGCTAGGGCGGCGATCATTACGAAGAAGGTGGAGCGGAAGCCGAATTCTTCGCGGATTAGGTCGGAGAGGCCTTTGCCGGTGACTACGCCCATGCGCGCGCACATTTCTTCGGAGACGTAGAGCGCGATGGTCATGGGGATCAGGGACCAGAGGAGGGTGTAGCCGAATTGGGCGCCGGAAGTCGTGTAGGTGGTGATGCCACCGGCGTCGTTGTCCACGTTCGAGGTGATTAGGCCTGGGCCTACTACAGCTAGCAGGACGGCGAGGCGACGGCGCGTCATGCGGGTGCGGCGCATGAAGTTCGAGGCACGGGCTTTCCAGGTGGCTAGGGTGGTGATCGAGTTGGCGGGTTGGTCGGACATTTTCTCGTGACTGCTTGAATCCGTTCGGTGCGGTCACGCGATTCCGGGCGTGGACGGCATCGAAGAGAGATCCCTCGCTGCGCTCGGGATGACAACACGCATTACGTGGTGCCAAATCAAGGGCAACGGATATTCAACTGCTGGCGGTCTGAAGACCGCCGCTACAAATTCAACGGCAACGGCGACCGCAACCGCAACGGCGACGGCAACGGCGACCGCAACGGCGACCGCAACGGCGACCGCAACGGCGACCGCAACGGCGACCGCAACGGCGACGGCGAAGAGAAATCCTTCGCTGCTGCGCTCCCTTCGCCAAAGCACTCAGGGCAAGCGGGATGACAACACTCGTTGCGTGTTGCTAGAGTTTGGCGCGCATGCGGCTTACTACGTCGTCTACTGTAATGGTGCCGATTGGGTGATTTTCTCCGTCTACTACTGTTAGACCTCTCAGGTTGTATTTGTCGAAAATTTCGAAGACTTCTTTGTCGTGCGCGTTGGCTGTGACCGAGAGCAGAGGCTCGAAGGCCATCTCGGACATGCGCTGGTCCGAGGAGGAGAGCAGGAGGCGCGCGATGGGAACGGTGCCGGAGAGCGCGGCGTCTTTGTTGATCAGGATTACGTTGTCGAGCTGATCGGGCGAGATTTCGTGGAAGCGGATGTAGTCAACTACCTCGCCGCGCGTGGCTTCTTCGCCGACGACTACGATTTCGGTGTTCATCATACCGCCGGCGGTGTTTTGTTCGAATTTCAGGAGTGCTTCGACATCGTGGGCTTCGCGATGTTCCATTTCGCCGAGGACTTCCTGGCTGGTTTCGGAGTCGAGGCTGGCGAGGAGGTCGGCGGCTACGTCGGGGCTCATTTCTTCGATGATGTCGGCGGCGCGTTCGGGATCGAGTTTTTCGACGACTTGGGTTTGCAGGCGCTTATCGAGTTCGGTGATGGTCTCGGCGGCGGATTCTTCGTCGAGCGACGAGATGATGCCTTGGCGCTCGTCGGGCGAAAGTTCTTCCATGATGTCGGCAAGGTCGGCGGGATGCAGCGCGGCGAGTTTTTCGCTGGTCATGCGCAGTTTTACGCGGCGCAGCGGATCGGGTTCGATGAGATTGACGAATTCCCAGAGAATTTTGCGCGGCGGCAATTTTTTCTGGATGCGGCGAATGGCCATGGGCGGAACGATGCCTTGCAGGAGGCGGCGGACGGCGCCGGGAAGGCCGACGTCTACTTGGGTGATGCGGAGCTCGGTGTTGCCGTTGGTGCGCTGGTCGGAGAGGTCAATGTCGTTTACGCGGACTACTTTGCGGCCGTTGGTGTCTATGATTTGCTGGTCGAGGAGATCTTTGCGTACGGCTAGCCAGGCTTCGTTGGGATGGTAAAGCTCGAGCGCGGATTCGTCGGTGGTGAGATTGATTTTGCCGGGAGCGACGGAGCGGATTTGGTCGTAGCGGGCTACGAGCGGGCGGTATTGGCCGCGGCCGAGGAGGAGTTTCGCGACGCGATTGGGCTGGTCGGCGGGCTCGATGAACATTTCTTTTACGCGGCCTACGTAGTTGCCGACTGAATCGTAGGTCGCGGCGCCGATTACTTCGGTGGCGTGAAGCATGGTGACTCCTTTACTGCACGTGCTGGGTGAGTGGCAGCTCGGTCGAGCGCGGCGAAGGCGAAGAGAGGTCCCTCGCTTCGCTCGGGATGACAACACGCAAGAAGCAGCGGCCACACATCAAAAAAAATGCCCGGGACCGGCTTGGTTGACCGGCCTCGGGCATGTGAAATTTGCCCTTCGTTTACTGCAGGCCGGGCCTCGCCTCCCTGTCCCTGCTTGCTTCGCAGGTCCAGCGAACCGATGGTGCGTGGGAAGTCCCCTGCCCCGGCTGAGGATCGCCAGCGTGATGGGGGCGGCTACTTCCCGGTTCCGATTTGGACTGTAGCTCCATTGCGTTGCGCTAATGTCCGAATTGACTAGTAAATGCAGACGTAAAGTTTGTCAAGCAGAGAGTGGGGGTTTGCGCGATTTATTTTGCGGGGAAGACCATATTTTTAATGGGCCGACCGCGGCGGCGGCAATCGGCAGCGTAAACGTCCCAGTATGTGCCGCGGATGTATTGGTCGGGCGTGTAGCCAAGGCTGCGGGCGACGCGGTCGATCGCGGCGGGGTGGCCTTCGAGTTCGAGGAACGTGCCGATGGGTGTTTCATCCAGGTCCAGGTGAAGACCGTGCAGGCTGAAACTGGTGCGGTACTTTTCGTAGCGGAAGGCGGGTTGGAAACCCAGTGCGGCGAGGGTGGCGGGCCAGTCGCGCGCGTCGTGGGCGGCGACTACTTCCCTTTCGGCTCGTTCTTTGTAACGGGGCGTCTTTTTCGCTGCGCGGAGCTGGGGCAGCGGCGCTTTCGAGGTGAGGACTGCGCGGCGGACGCTGCTGCTGTGGATGCGAGCGGTTCCTGGCGCTGCGAATTCGGTGCGGACGCGGAGCAGTCGGCCGCAGAGGCGGAGGTCGGAGTGAGGAGTGTCGTAGAGCGTGTTGGATTCAAAGACGCGGCCGTGGTTGACGGCGCCTAGGGCTTTGATTGCGCGGACGGTGGCACGGAGGTCGGTGACCGGGAGCTTGACTTCGATTTCGGCGTGGGTTTTTCGGGGTTGGGGCACGGGGAAGTATAAAGCAATTATCGCGCGCGGCGCTGTGGGCGATGTTGCCAAAGGCGCGCGCGAGCCAGCATAATCGAAACGCTGCCGACGCTTGCGAGCGGAGACCACTGTGTTAAGGGATCGTGGGACGATTTTCGCGGCGCGCGGTTTGCGTTCATGACTGAACCTACAACCCCATTAATGCAGCAGTATCATGCCGTCAAGAAGCAGCATCCGGCGGCCTTGCTGCTTTTCCGCCTGGGCGATTTCTACGAGCTTTTCTACGATGACGCAGTGGTGGCGTCGAAGATTTTGCAAATCACTCTGACCGCGCGGAACAAGGAGAAGGGGCAGGCGGTGCCGATGTGCGGGGTGCCTTATCACGCCGCGGAAAACTATATTGCGCGTTTGATTCGTGCCGGGCACAAGGTGGCGATCTGCGAGCAGATGGAAGTGCCGGGCCCTGGCAAGAAGATTGTGCGGCGCGAAGTGATTCGGGTGATTACGCCGGGCACGGCTGGCGGCGCAGGGTTGGTGGACGCGAAGGAGAATAATTTTCTGGCGGCGGTGGCGCGGAGTGCGGGAGCAGGCGTTGCCGCTGGAGCGAGTGCTTCTGGGGCTGGGCGCGGCGGAGCCCGTGGAATCGAGGCCGCGATTGGTCTGGCGTTCGTGGATCTTTCTACCGGGGAGTTTCGTGCTACGGAATTTTCTGGGGATAAGGCCGAGGCGCGTTTGCGGGATGAATTGGGGATTTTGCGGCCGCGGGAAGTGCTCTTGGCGCGGCCGGCGACTCTTTTTCCGGTGAATGTGCCGGCGGAGATGGATGGCTTGGGGGCGGTTGAGACGCGGCTGGATGATTGGGTGTTCGAAACGAATTATGCCGCGCGGATTCTGGAGGAACATTTTCGCGTGGCGGCTTTGGAAGGATTTGGATTGGTGGGGCACGCGCAGGCTACGGCGGCGGCCGGTGCGTTGGTGCATTATTTGCGCGAGACTTCGGCGATCGGGGCGCGTTCGCCGGAGGATTCGGCTGTCATTCCCTCTTTGCGTCCGGCGGGGGCGGGGCTTGAGCATCTGAATCGCATCGCTTATTACGAGCAGCAGGAGGCGATGATTCTGGATGCGGTTACCGTGCGGAATCTGGAGTTGGTCGAGCCTTCGACGGGCGATGACGCTTCCGCGACTTTGCTACGCGCGATTGACGATACAGCTACGGGGATGGGAGCGCGTTTGCTGCGCGGGTGGATTTTGCGTCCGGAGATTGCGCTGGGGGAGATAGAGGCGCGGCTCGACGCTGTCGCCGAATTGCGAGCGCAAACCGTGGCGCGCGAGGAGATCCATCGGACGCTTGAAGTGATTTTGGATTTGGAGCGGCTTACCAGCCGCGTGACTTTGGGCGTGGCTACGCCGCGGGATTTGCTTGCTTTGCGCGGGTCGCTGGAACGGATTCCGGCGCTGCGGCAGCTGCTGGCTGGCGCGATGCTGTCTGCCTTGTCCGATCCTTCCGCCTCTGGTGTTACCGCTCGCGGCAACTCGCGGCTTTCGTCTTTGCACGAAGAACTCGATGAGATGGCAGACGTGCGGGACACGATTGCGCGCGGGATTGCGGATGATCCGCCGGCGGTGGCGGGCGATCCGGGTCTGATTCGGCGCGGATACGACGCGGAACTCGATGAATTGCATGACATCACTAAGAAGGGGCGGCAGATTATTGCCGCGATGGAGGAGCGGGAGCGGAAGCGGACCGGCATTGCTTCTTTGAAAATTCGTTACAACCAGGTGTTTGGTTTTTACATTGAGATTTCGAAGGCCAATTTGCATTTGGCTCCGGCGGATTACGAACGGAAACAGACTTTGGTGAATGCCGAACGCTTTACTTCGAGTGAATTGAAGGAGCACGAGCAGAAGGTTTTGAGCGCTGAGGAGCGCGTGCTGGCGATTGAGCGGCGGCTTTATGCGGAGATTCGCGAAGGGATTGCGCGAGAGGCCGGGCGTCTGCGGCGAACGGCTGCGGCGATTGCGCAGTTGGACGTGCTGGTGAATTTTGCGCGGATTGCGGCGACGCGGAATTATACGCGTCCGGAATTCACGGACAAAACGCTGGCGAAGAAGGGTAAGCGCGGAGTATTGATGATTGCGGGTGGGCGGCATCCGGTGATTGAAAAACTTTTGGAGGAGCGCGGTGAGAGGTTTGTGCCCAACGATTTGTATCTGGATGATGAGGCGCAATTTCTTTTGCTGATCACCGGGCCGAACATGGGCGGCAAGTCCGCTTATTTGCGGCAGGCGGCTTTGATTGCGATTTTGGCGCAGATGGGATCGTTTGTGCCGGCGGTGCAGGCGAAATTGCCTTTGCTGGATCGGGTGTTTACGCGGATCGGGGCTTCGGACAATTTGGCGCGGGGGCGGTCGACATTTTTGGTGGAGATGAGCGAGGTGGCGGCGATCTTGAATACGGCTACGCCGGCTAGTCTGGTGCTGCTGGATGAGGTGGGGCGCGGGACGGCTACGTTCGACGGGCTTTCGATCGCTTGGGCGGTGGTGGAGGCTTTGCATTCGGGGGCGCGGCCGCGGACTTTATTTGCTACGCATTATCATGAGTTGACGGAGCTGGAGCAGCTTTTGCCGGGCGTGCGGAACGTGCACGTGTCGGTGCAGGAGGCGGGTCACGAGATTATCTTTCTGCGACGGGTGGAACCTGGGAGCGCGAATAAGAGTTATGGGATCGAGGTGGCGCGGTTGGCGGGTTTGCCGAATGAGGTGATTGCGCGGGCGCGGGAGATTTTGCGTCGGCATGAGCAGAGCGAGGAGAAATTGAGTTTGGAGTTGTCGCCGGGAGCGATTGGGGACGGGGCGGCGGTCGCGCCGGTGGCGGCGAGGCAGACTAGTTTTACGGCGATTGATGAGTCGGTTTTGGAGGCGATACGCGGGGCGGATTTGAATAAGTTGACGCCGTTGGAGGCTATGAATTTGCTGGCGGCTTTGCAGAAGCAGCTGGCTTAGGGCGGGTGGGAATGTGTAGCTTCGGTGTTTAGCGCGCCATTTTTTCCGCGGCGCGACGGCGATGGCGCACTGAAGTGCGCCGCTACAAAAGGCGGCTAGATATTGCCGCTGGCTTTTGGAATGCAACGGATTGTTTGCAACACGGACGGCGAGGCAAGCCTCGCCTTGTAACAAGCGGGAGCAAGCTCCCGCACTCCCAGAAAATTTGGGCGCTTCGATCGGGATGCTTTGGCCATCGTTTTGTGGACTGGCATCGATGGCGCACTGAAGTGCGCCGTTGCAAAAGGCGGCTAGATATTGCTGCTGGCTTTTGGAATGCAACGGCTGGTTCGCAACACGGACGGCGAGGCGCGCCTCGCCGGAGAGAAAGCGGCGGCGCGCCGCCGCACTCCATATAGATCGTGGCGGGTGGCGATGTGTAGACGTTTGGGCAATTCTTGGATGTCAATTTGGGTTGGGGGCTTCTAGACTCGATTTAGCGATGCTGGTCATGGGAATGATGTCCGGGACATCTGCCGACGGCATTGATGCCGCTTTGGTGCGCATTTCCGGGGCGCCGCCTTCCCTTTCCGCGAAATTCGAACGACATTTGCATGCGCGATTCCCTGCTCGTGTGCGGCAGGCCGTGCTGCGCTTGGCGAATGGCGGAGCGACTACTACCGCTGAGGTCAGCCAGCTAAATTTTTTGTTGGGGGAGGAGTTTGCGCGGGCGGCTTTGGGGGCGTGTGAGCGCTGGCGATTGCCGCTGGCGAAGCTGGAACTGATCGGGTCGCACGGGCAGACGATTTATCATCAAGGAGCGGCTTCGCGATTTTTGGGGGCGCGGCGGGTGGCTTCGACTTTGCAGATTGGGGAGCCGGGGATTATTGCGGCGCGGACCGGAGTGACTACGATTGGGGATTTTCGTCCTGCGGATATGGCGGCGGGGGGGCAGGGCGCGCCGCTCGTGCCGTTTGTGGATTATTTGCTTTACCGCCATCGTAAGCTTGGGCGCGTGGCGCTGAATATTGGCGGGATTGCGAATGTCACTTTGATTCCGGCTGGGGCGAGCGTCGAGGATGTCTTGGCGTTTGATACTGGGCCGGGAAACATGGTGATTGACGCTTTGGTGAGCAATACTTCGGGCGGGCGGAAAGCGTTTGACGATGATGCGCGAATTGGATTGCGGGGGCGCGTGATACGTCCTTTGCTGGAGGAAATGTTGCGGCATCGTTATTTGCGGCAAGCGCCGCCGAAGACCGCGGGACGCGAACAATTTGGGCAAGAGTACGCGCGGAAATTATTGGAGTGGGCGAAGAAACGGCGGGCGCGGCCGGAGGACTTGGTGCGGACGGTGACGATTTTTACAGCGCTTTCGATTGCGGATGCGTTCCGGCGATTTATTTTTCCGCGCGCGCACGTGAATGAATTGATTGTGGCGGGCGGGGGCACGAAGAATCCTTTGTTGATGGCGCAACTGGGCGCGGCTTTGCCGGGGATTGAGATTGTTGGTTCGGCACGGTTTGGAGTGCCGGCGGAGGCGAAGGAGGCGTTTGCGTTTGCGATTTTGGCTTACGAGGCGTTTCATGGGCGGGCGAATAATTTGCCTGCGGCTACGGGGGCGAAACGCCCGGCAATTCTTGGGAAATTGGTGCACGGCCACGCGCGCTAGGACGCGGGTTGCTGCGGCGATGTTTGCGGCGGCTGCGGTATTTGTAGCGGCACTCTGCACGGGTTGCGGTTCCTCCAAAGCTTCCGCGAATTCCGATACGGTAAATTTCCTGATCGAAGCAGCGCCGACTAATCTTGATCCGCGGATTGGAGCGGATGGGTATTCGGAACACATTGATGGATTGATTTTTTCGAGTTTGGTGGGACATGACGATCAGATGAAGGTGGTCCCGGATTTGGCGGAATCCTGGGATACGCCGGATCCGGTGACTTACGTTTTTCATTTGCGGCGTGGGGTGAAATTCCACGATGGACGGCCGCTTACGTCGGCGGACGTGAAGTACACGTTTGATTCGATTCTTTCTGGTGCGATCAAGACTCCTAAGCGTGGTTCGTTCAAATTGGTGAAATCGGTGGAGGCTCGCGATGATGCGACGGTGGTGTTTCATCTGACCGAGCCGTATGCGTCAATGCTGTGGGATTTGACGGCGCCAGCGATCGGGATTGTTCCGCGCGGGGCTGGGGCGGAGATGTCGCAGCATCCGATTGGGACCGGGCCGTTTCGTTTTGTGAGCGCTACTACGGATGAAGAGGTCGTCTTGGCGCGCAATGACGATTATTTTGGTGGCGCGCCGAAGATCGCCAGCTTGCATTTGAAGATTGTGCCGGACGCTTTGGTGCGGGCGCTGGAGCTGCGGAAGGGGTCGGCAGATGCGACGATCAATTCTTTGACGCCGGATATGGCCGTGACTCTCGGCAAAGAGCGCGGGTTGGTCGTCGAACAGCAGCCGGGGACGATGATGGCTTATCTGTCGTTTAACTTTGCGGATCCGATTCTGGCGAAGCGTGATGTGCGGCAGGCTTTGGCTTATGCGACTGATCGGGCGACGATTATTAAATATTTGCTGCGGGGGCAGGCGCGGCCGGCGTCGAGTTTGCTGCCGCCTACGCATTGGGCGTTTGAGCCGAACGTGCAGCAGTACGATTACGATCCGGCGCGGGCGGAGAAATTTTTGGATGCCGCCGGTTATCCGCGGGGGGCGGATGGCGTGCGGATGCGTTTGACTTTGAAGACTTCGACGGATGAATCCACGCGGCTTTTAAGTGAAGCGATTGCGGACCAGTGGAAGCGGGTGGGCGTCGCGTTGGAGTTGCGGCCTTTGGAATTTGCGACTTTTTATTCGGATATCACGCACGGAAGTTTTCAGATTTATTCGTTGCGATGGGTGGGAGCGAACAACGATCCGGATATTTTCGAGTATGTGTTCAGTTCGAAGAAGATGCCGCCGGATGGGGCGAATCGCGGGCATTATCGCAATCCGCAGCTGGATGCTTTGCTCGATGCGGCGCGAGTGGAGATGGATCAGGAGAAGCGGAAGGCTTTGCTTTCGCAGATACAGAAAATTGTGGCGGTGGATGAGCCGTATATCAATCTTTGGTATGTGGATAATGTTTGCGTGCATCGGGAGCGGTTGGCGGGGATTGAGTTGGCGCCTAGCGGGGATTACGATTTTTTGGATTTGGCGTATTTGAAGTAGGCGGCGTGGCGCTGCGCGGTTTGGTGCGGCGCAGGACGAGGCGCCAAAGATTTAACACCTTGACTGCGGCGGGGTGAACGCCGCACACAGAGAACGGCAAAGATGAGGGCACAGAGAGTTTGTCATGCGGCGGAGTTCGAGACCTCGGCGCGATTCAAATCGAAGAGAGATCCCCTCCTGCGGCGGGCAGGCCTCAATTCGTTCGGGATGACGAGGCTTACTTGCGACGCGGACCGAGACGGCGGACGCTGCAGGTCGTAACGGCGATGGCGCACTGAAGTGTACGGTGCCACGACATCCTTTACAGTAGTTGCCAGGACATCCTTTACACCTGGGTTTAGAGTTTTCGGCTGAGGGAGCCGAAAACGATGCCTTGGAAGAGGGTGCAGGTGGACGAGGAGCGCATGCGTTTTGTGGTGCGGGCGGTGAGCGGCCAGGAACGCATGGCCGCGCTGTGCCGCGAGTTCGGGATTGCGCGGCCGACCGGTTATTTGTGGCGGCAGCGCTATCTGAAAAACAGAAGCTTGGGAGATGTGGTCGAGAGCAGCCGGCGTCCGCAACACAGTCCCGGGCGCACGGCCAGCTGGAAAGAAGAACGGGTGGTGGCCTTGCGGCAGCAGACGGGCTGGGGCGCGAAGAAGTTGCAAGTGCTGCTGCACCAGGAAGAGCAGCTGGATTTGCCAGTGCGCACCATCCACCGCATTTTGGAACGTCACGAACTGCTCGGTGCCGTCAGTCATGGTGCGGCGCTGCAGCGTTTTGCGCGCAGCACGCCGAACGAGTTATGGCAGATGGACACCAAGGGGAAATATCCGCTGCGCGATGGGCAGTGCCACGCGCTTTCGATTCTGGACGATCACAGCCGCTATGCGGTGGGGCTGTATGCGTTGCGGGAACTGAGCACGGCGCAAGCCTATCCCTGCTTGGTGACCACCTTCCGCCGCTATGGCCTGCCGCAGGCCATGCTGATGGATCATGGCTCGTTGTGGTGGGCGACGACCAACGGATGGGGATTGACGCGGCTGTCGCTGCGGCTGATCGAACAAGGGATTCGCTTGTTGTACGGGCGCATCGCGCACCCGCAGACGCAGGGGAAAGTGGAACGCTTTCATCGCACGCTGGGGGAAGCGCTGCGCCATCGCGGAGTGCCGGAAAAGTTTGCGGCTTGGCCGGCGGCGCTGGCGGAATTTCAAAGCAGTTACAACCAGCGGCGTCCGCACGAAGCGCTGGGGATGCAGCGGCCAGCGGATCGCTATCGGCCGAGCGCACGCGCTTATCAGGAACGAGTGCGGCCCTGGGAATATCCGCCGGGCAGCGAGGTGCGGCGCTTGAATGGCGCAGGGTCGCTGAGCGCAGCGGGGCAACGCTGGTTCGTGTGCGCCGCACTGGCCGATCAGCAGGTGTGCGTGGAGCGCTTCGATGGCAAGTTGCTGGTGAGCTATCGGAATATGTACATCCGGGAGATTGATCTGGAGCGTCAGCGGACCAAGCCCTTGGTGGTGGAACGCCACGCTTCCGGCGAGGCCGCTCCGGTCGCCCTACGGGCTCCCTGCGCGGCCTCGCCGGAAGAAAAACCGACGTCCGGAGAGAAAAGCAAAGTGTAAAGGATGTCCTGGCAACCGGTGTAAAGGATGTCGTGGCACTTTACACTGAAGTGCGCCGCTACAACGTCAAAGTCAGAGGCAAATTCAAAGGTTAAGAGCCGGCGGGACGCCCTTCCTGCGTCAGGACAAGCCGGCGCTACGAACCTCGGCCGGTTGTGGGAGACCACGATTAGTGATTCAGAGACTTGTGAATTTCTTCTTCGGGGATTACGCCTTCGCGGATCAGGGTCCAGTGGTCGCCGTCGATTCGGACGATTGTGGAGGCCAGGACGCCGCCGGTGTCGCCGGCATCGAGGATCAGCGGGAGGCGGTCGCCCAGTTGCTTCACGATCTGCTGGGCGCTGGTGCAGGATGGAAAGCCGGAGAGATTGGCGCTGGTGCCGGTGATGGGGCCGCCGACGGCTTCGATGAGCGCGGCGGGGACTTTTGAATTTGGCCAGCGCAGGGCGACGCGTCCCGTGTTGCCGGTGACTTTGAGCGGCAGGCGATGGGTGGCTTCGACGACGAGAGTGAGGCCGCCGGGCCAGAATTTATTTGCTAGCGCCAGAAAACAATCGGGGACATCGCGGACGAGACTGACGGCTTGCTCGATGGAATTTACGAGGATCGGAAGAGCTTTCGTTTCGGGGCGGCCTTTTGCGCGAAAGACGGCTTCGATGGACGCGAGATTGAAGGGATCAACCGAGAGGCCGTAAAACGTGTCGGTGGGGATGCCGACGACTTTGCCGCGTTTGATGAAACTTGCGGCGTACTGCACCAAATGATCTTCCGGCGAATCGTTAGAAATTTTTAGGACTTCGACAGGCAAGTGAGCACTCTCGGCGGGTTGCGCCCCAGGTCCGCTTGGCAAGCTACCATAAGCTACAGGATAGACGCAAGTTGCAGCGGCTACGGGTGTGAGATGACTCGACGGCGGGAAGAGCGTTTGTTAGGCTTGTCGGATGGTGGAGCACTTGACTGCGGATATCATTACGAGCCGCGAGAATAAGTGGCTGAAGACTTTTCGCGCTGGGCTGCGCGGGACGGGGCCTGAGGGCGAAGATGCGCTGGCGGTGGAGGGGCGCAAGCTTGTCGAGGATTCGTTGCGGTCGGGGCTGGAGGCTGCGGCGCTTTTGGTGAGTGAGTCTGGCGAGCGCGAGCTCGAACATATTTTGCGGGCTGCTAGCGAGAGTGTGGCGGGGATTCCTCGGGCGCGCGTTTTGCGGACGACCGACAAATTGTTCGAGAGTGTTTCGGGGACAGAGACGCCGCAGGGTGTGGCGGCTTTGTTTCGGCAGCCTGTGTGGCAATTTGAGGATGTTTTGCGCGGGGCGGCTTCGGGTGATGGAGCGTTTCGCGCTGGGGCGCCACTTTTGGTTGTGATGGCTGCGGTGCAGGATCCGGGGAATGTGGGGACTGTGGTGCGTTCGGCGGAGGCGTTTGGAGCTACGGGAGTGGTTGCCACGCGCGGGAGCGCTGATCCCTGGTCGCCGAAGGCGGTTAGGGCGTCGGCGGGATCGGCTTTGCGATTGCCGTTGTTGCGTGGGATGACGATTCCGGTGTTGCTGACGCAATTGCGGGTGGCTGAGGTGAAGATTGTGGCAGCTAGTTCGCGGGTGGTGGCTGCTGGAGGCGAGTTGGCGGGTGCCGGCGCGGATTTGCGCGATGCGGTTGCAATTTTTATTGGGAATGAGGGAGCGGGGTTACCGCCGGAAGTGGAGCATGCGGCGGATGCGCGGATTTCGATACCGATTGCAGAGAGCGTGGAGTCGTTGAACGCGGGGATTGCGGCTTCGATTGTTTTGTATGAGGCGGCGCGGCAGAGACAAGGCACCACCGATGAACACAGATGAAGGCTAGGAATTTCAAAAGCGCTTTACGCCGATTAGAGCCGGCATCGGCGGTGGGCGTCTCCGGCGAGGCGAGCCTCGCCTTGCAACAAGCGGGAGCAAGCTCCCGCACTCCCAGAAAAGGCGGGCGGCGGCGCTGGACGGTATTCGGAGGGCCGTCGGTTGTTGCGGTAACACGGATGGCGCACTGAAGTGCGCCGCTACAAAGGCATTCGGTGCGGCTGGCGCTTTGTTGAGACTGCGAGCGGGCGGTAGGGTGGGTTTGATTTCGCGATAATGGATTGGGTTTATCAGTGTTCATCTGTGTTTATCTGTGGTGATTTTGAAGTGAGCTGAGACGATGGGACTATTTCAAACAGTGTTGCCGGAAGAGGAGTCGTCGGCCGGGCGGCCTTTGGCTGACCGGATGCGGCCGCTGACTCTCGATGAGTTTATCGGGCAGGCGGAATTGCTCGGGCCGGGGAAACCGTTGCGGGTGCAGATTGAGCGCGATGATCTGACTTCTTTGCTCTTGTGGGGGCCTCCCGGGTGCGGGAAGACTACGCTTGCGCGGATTGTTGCGCGGATGACGAAATCGGAGTTCATTCCTTTCAGCGCGGTGCTTTCGGGGATCAAAGAAATCAAGGAAGTGATGGCGAAGGCGGAAGCGGTGCGGCGTTACGGCAAGCGCACGATTGTGTTTGTGGACGAAGTGCATCGGTTCAATCGCGCGCAGCAGGATGCTTTCTTGCCGCATGTGGAGGCGGGGAATATTTTGTTGATTGGAGCGACGACGGAGAATCCGTCGTTTGAGGTGATTGCGCCGCTGCTTTCGCGGATGAAGGTGTATGTGCTGAAGGCGCACACCCCGGAGCAGATTGTGACGCTTTTGCAGCGGGCACTCGGGGATGCGGTGCGCGGGCTGGGACGGGAAAACGTGGAGGCATCGGCGGAGATTCTGGAGCGCATCGCAATCCTTGCGAATGGAGATGCGCGCGCGGCATACAACACGCTCGAGGCGCTCGTGATGGGCACGGCTCCCGATGCGGCGGGGCGGCGCGTATTGACGCAGTCGTTGCTGGAAGATGTGCTGCAGCGGAAGCTGCTGCCTTACGACAAGTCCGGCGAGGAACATTTCAATTTAATTTCGGCGCTGCACAAGTCAGTGCGGAATTCGGACCCGGATGCGTCGTTGTATTGGCTGGCGAGGATGCTGGAATCGGGCGAAGACCCTTTATACATTGCGCGGCGTCTGGTGCGGATGGCGAGCGAGGATATTGGGCTGGCGGAGCCGCACGCGGTGCAAGTGACGATCGCGGCGATGCAGGCTTTCGAATTGCTGGGGCCGCCGGAGGGGCATCTGGCTTTGGCGCAGGCTGCGGTGTATCTGTCGCTCGCGCCCAAATCGAATGCCGTGTATACCGCGTATGGCGCGGTGCAGGATGATTTGCAGAGCACGATGGCGGACCCGGTTCCGCTACATATTCGCAACGCGGTGACTGGCTTGATGAAAAATATCGGTTACGGCAAAGGATATCAGTACGCGCACGACGCGGAAGAGAAAGTGACGGACATGACTTGCCTTCCTGAAAGTCTGGCGGGGCGGATATATTACAATCCCACGGATCAGGGGTTTGAAGCGCGGATCAGGCAGAGGCTTGAGGAGATACGGCGGATTCAGAAAAAGGCTGCCGGAAAGTAAAACACATTGATGATGCCGGAGACCAACCCAGTCCATACGGCGCGCGGCGGCGCGCGGCGTTTTCCCTGGCCGCTTGTGGCGGCGTTCTTTTTGATTGCGCTTCCTTTGGTCGGAGTCGCGGAGATGAAACAGGTCGCGACGTTTGATCAGGATGTGCAGGCGTTTGCGATTTCGCAGGACAATCAGATTGTTTATGCCGTGCAGCGGATGAAGCGGGTGAAGAAAATCATTGTGGAGCACGATGATTTCTGGGTTGGGAATATTGATGGGAAGCGGAAAAAGATAATCGACGGCGACAAGTTCAATCCGACGCCGGGGGCGGACGAGGAGTTGCCGCCGCCGGAGCCAGACGAGGAAGATGCCAGCGGCAAGAAGGGCAAGAAGCATACGCCGGTGCCGCCGCAGCATAGTTATCAGGTGGATTCGCTGACGTGGTCGCCGGACGGGCGGCGGATCGCGGTGAAGATGGATACTTCGATGATGGCGCAGCCGCAAGGGACCGTGGTGCAGCAGCTGGATGAGCAGCAGACGGTGCGGCCGAACACGCTGCTTTATTTGATGGATGCCGACGGACGGCAGATACAGATTCAAGGATCGAAGACTTCGACGCTTTCGGATGCGTTCAACCCCGATTGGCTGGCGGACGGCGCGACGCTGGTGTATCTATCGAAGACGAGCGGGAATTTTTCGCAGATCAATGCGCTGCGGCCGTCGGATGGACATTCGCACGTGCTATTCGATGGGCACACTTTTACGGCGGTTTCGTGGGACACCAAGCGCAACCAGGCGTTTGCGATCGAAGAAAGCACGACTTCGATTTCGCCGCCGAAAATCGTGCAGCTGGATTTGGTTGGCGGAAAGCTGAAGGAACTGGCGCCGCTGGAGGAGTATGCGGGATTTTTGACGATTTCGCCTTCGGCCGCGAAGATCGCTTATTTTCGGAATGGCGATACTTTGGAAGTGCGGGAAGTGGCGAATCCATCGAAGCCGGTGCAGGTGCGCGTGGCGATCGGGCAATTTCAGTGGGATCGCAGCGAGACGCGGATTCTTTTGAAGCGCGGGGAGCCGCAACAGTCGGGGGATATGGTGTGGGTGGGATTGTATGACGGGCGGTTCGACCCGTTTTATCATGGGTTGGAATTTCATAATTTTGCGATTGCGCCGGATGGCGGGAGCGTCGCGGTGACCGAGCCTGGGAAACGGGAGTTGGTGATTTATTCGTTTTAGTCGCGGGGGAGGCGGAAACGTTTGATGTGTTCTTTCAGGATGCAGAGGTCCATTACTACGGGGATTCCGGAGCGGCGGGCTTGTTCGGCGGCTTCCTTGTGAATTACACCTTCTTGCATCCAGATCGCGCGGGCTTTGATGCGGATTGCTGATTTGACTATTTCGGGGACGTATTCGGAGCGGCGGAAAATGTCCACGATATCTATTTTTTCTGGAATGTCTTCGAGGCGGGCGTAGGATTTCTCGCCTAGCATTTCCCTTTCGTGCGGATTCACGGGAATAATGCGGTAGCCCACCGATTGCAGGTATTCAGCGACACCGTGACTGGGACGGAATTTGCGGCTGGAGAGGCCGACTACCGCGATCGTGCGGCTGGTTTTCAGAATTTCGGTGATGGGATCGTTGGCCGCGTTGGTGGTGTTGCGGCTGGATTCGAGATCGGCATGGGTGCCTGAGTTTTCCCCGCCTTGATTGGTCATTTGGCTCGCGATTTCCCTTCGAGATGTGCGGCTGTAGCCGGGCTTTGCGGGTTTGGCTCCGCTTTGCGCGCGGATTCGAGAGTCGCTAGAAATTTATCGTTTTCTTCGCGTGTGCCTACCGTGACGCGAATGGTGGTGGGCAGGCCCATCCAGCGCATAGGGCGGACGATTACGCCGCGGGCTCGCAAGTCTTCTGCCAGTGGCTCGGCGTCTTTGTGGACTTCTACTAGAACGAAGTTGGCGGAGGACGGTATGTATTGGACGCCCATTGCTGCGAACGCCGTTGCGAGTTGCGCTAGGCCCTCGCGATTGGATTCGATCGAGCGGCGGACGTGCTCGCGGTCTTCGAGAGCTGCCAGGGCTGCGGCTTGCGCGACGCCTGAGGTGGTAAAGGGGCCGCGGAGATTGTTCATTTTTTCGAGTAGATCGGCGGGACCGATGCCGTAGCCGATGCGGAGGCCTGCTAGGCCGTAGATTTTGGAAAACGTGTGCAGGACGATCACGTTGGGGCGCTTGAGAGCGACGGCGATGGAGCGGGAATAATCGGGGCGCTGGACGTATTCGAAATAGGCTTCGTCAATTATTACTAGGACTGTTTGCGGGACGCGGGCTAGGAATGCATCGAATTCGTCGGCGGTGAACATGGTGCCGGTGGGATTATTGGGATTCGCGAGATAGACGATTTTGGATTCGGGCGGAAGATTGCGGGCGATGGCGTCGAGGTCGTAGGCGTAATTGCGCAGCGGAATTTCGAGCAGGCGCGCGCCGGCCGCTCGAATGGCGATGGAATAGAGCAGGAACGAGCCGTGGGAAGTTACGCCGCAATCTCCGGGGCGGAGGGTGATGCGGGCGGCCAGGTCAATCAGTTCGGTGGAACCGGCGCCTAGGATGATGTTGTCCGCGGGGACGGCGTGCTTTTTTGCTAGAGCTTCGCGAAGTGGGAGGCCGGTCGCGTCGGGATAGCGGTGAGAATCGGCGAGAGCTTTTTGCGCGGCGGCCATCGCCAGGGGCGACGGGCCCAGGGGATTTTCGTTCGAGCCGAGTTTGATGGGATCTATCTTCAATTTGCGGGCGGCGGGTTAGCTTCTGCCTTTCGGACCTGTGAACTTTCCCCGATTTGGTTTCTGGCCGCGCGGGCCGTTTCGCTTTGGTGCGCCGGATTTTAATCCGCGCGGGCCTGCTGGCTTGAAATTTTGTTTGGGGCGGCCGAAGGCGCCGGGTTCGCTGGGGCGCTGTTTCGATTTCCAGGGGGCGCCGGATTTTGTGCCGGACTTTGGTCCTGTTGGGCCGCCGGGGCGGAAATTTTTGTTGGGGCGCCCGAGCGCTCCTGGCTCGGATGGCTTTTGGTTGGAACGCCACGGCGCTGAGGATTTCGGGCCGCGCGGGGGACGGTCGTTCTGTTGAAATCCGGGCGTCTTGAAGTCGGGCTTGTTGAAATCTGGCTTGTTGAAGTCTGGCTTCCTGAAATCGCGCGTTTTGAAACTGGGGCGGCCGGATGCTGCGGGGCGCGAGTCTTTGTATGGGCGCGAGAACGGCTTTGAGCCTGTGGGGCGCGGGCCTTCCCTTTTGAAATTTTGGTTTGGGCGAAAAGTTTCGCGGCGAGGTGGGCCTTCGCTTGGCCTTGTGGGTCTGAAACTCTGGCCCGGTTGCGGGGTGTCGGTGCGCGGGGCGTCGTAGGTTGGGCGGGGGCGCTCGCCTGGTTTTGGTTTCGGTTGATACGGGCGGCGCTTTACGAAGGGGCGGCGCGGCGCTTGCATCGGAGGTCGCGGGCTCGTCGCTGTTGCGGCTGGAGTTGGCGCGGCGGAGCGGAATTGCAGTGGTTGCGGAGCTTGCTGATTTTCTGGCGCGGCGAATGCTGCGACTGGCTGCGCGGGGATTGGGTGCACTAGCTTGCGGAGCGTGGCGACTTCTGCTTCTGAGAGCGGACGATGGTGGCCGGTGGAAAGCGATTCCATGGCTAGGTTTCCGATTTTTACTCGCTTGATTTTTTCTACCGGGTGGCCGGTCTGGAAGAGGCGGTTGCGCAGCGCGTCGCGGCGAGCTTCGGAGAGCGTTACTTCGTACCAGGGGGCGTCTTTGCCTTTCAGGCGCGAGATTTGCGCGCCGGTGCTGCGCGAGAGGGCTTCGATTTCTTCAAAGGTCAGTAGACTTTTTATTTTTAAATGATAGGTCTGCAGGAGCTGATGAGCTTTCAGCATTTCGTTGGCGAGTTCGCCGTCGTTGGTGAGGAAGACCAGGCCCATGGAGTGATACTCGAGGCGGCCTACTGGGAAGACGCGTTGCGAGACGCCGTGGAGGAGGTCAGCTAGGGTGCGGCGGCCTTCGGGGTCAATCATCGTGGAGACTACTTCGGGCGGCTTATTGAGGAGGAGGTACACGCGTTCGGTTTGCGGGCGGAGGAGTTTGCCTTGGACTTTGATGTGGTCTGTGGATTCATCGGCTTTGCTGCCTAGTTCGGTGATGGTTTGACCGTTGACGGTGACCAGGCCGGATTTGATGAGTTCTTCAGCGTGGCGGCGGGAGGCGATGCCGGCGCGGGCGATGATTTTTTGCAGGCGTTCGAGCATGAGTGGCGTGGGTTCCTTTTTGTGAGGTTACAGCTTAACGGAAAATGAGCTGGGTGGCGAATGGCTTGATGGCGGTGGATCTGTCGATTCCAGGGAACTTCAGGGGCTGAAGCCCCTTTCGTTTTTTGGCTTTTATGTCGCGGCTAAAGCCGCGACCCACAAGGATTCTTGGGAGCCGCTGCACGTTGGTCGATCTGAGGCAAGAATTGCCGCAGACTGATCGTGGCTTCAAGGCTGAAGCCCCGAGCTTCCCATCTTCGGGGGCGTTTCGCGGCACGAGCGGAACTTGACACGATTCGTTCGACGTTTGGTGAGGAACGGAGGTCTGGTGCCGGACTTGCGATCACTGCACGCGAAGCGTGCTTCGCGCCGGAAAAGCGGCGGCGCGCCGCCGCACTCCACACAATTTTGCGCCGGGGGACGTGGCCGCTATTTTGCGCGAGATTGCTGTGCGAACTATGGCGGACTGAAGTGCGCCGCTACAGAGGCAAAACCTTAGGCGGAGGGTTCGTTGGTTTGATGTGGGCTGCTGCTGGCTGCTGCGGCGCGGGATTTGTCGGACTCTTCCGCGGTCGAGTCGGCGTCGGCGGCTGGCTGAGCTTCGTGCGAGTCGGTGAAAGTTTCCGCCGCTACTTGTGCTGGGGTTTCTGAGCGTTCGGGTTCGGCGTCTTGTTCGCCGGAGGCGTCGGAGATGGAGCTGCTTGCGTCTTCGGCGGGTGCTTGCTCTCCTGCCGCTGTGGGCGATTCGGAGGTTGCACTTTCATTTAGCGCGGCTTCTTCGGGCGAGATTTCGGCTATGCCTTCGTCCGAGCCTAGGGCTGCTTGGGCGAGGGCTTCGAATTCTTTCAGGCTGGGGAGTTCGTCTAGGTCGGAGAGGCCGAAGCGCATCATGAATTGTTTGGAGGTGCGATAGAGGATGGGGCGGCCGATTACTTCTTTGCGGCCGGCGGTGGTGATTAGGCGTTTCTCTAGGAGAGTTTTGATTACACCGCCTACGTGGACGCCGCGGATTTCGTTGATTTCGGGGACGGTGACTGGTTGCTTGTAGGCGATTACGGCTAGCGTTTCTAGCGCGGGCATGGTGAGGCGCAGCGGGGGCTGCAGGCTCTTGATGAATTTGCGGACTACGTCGTGGTGTTGGGCTTTGGTGTAGAACTTCCAGCCGCCGGCTACTTTGCGGACTTCGATGCCGCGGTCTTCGGTCTGGTAGGTGGCGGTTAGTTGGTCGAGAGCGGCGCGGGCTTCGGGTTTTTCGATGCCCAGGGCTTTGGAGATTTGGTCTATGGTGGCGGGCTCGTCGGCGGCGTAGATGATGGCTTCGAGTCCGGCTTGGATTTCTTGTGGCGTCATTATAGGTATTGCTCCTCGATTTGGGACATGGCGTCTGGGCCGGCGAAGACGGCGTCGAACATTTTGTGTTTGCGGAGATGGATGTCTTCGAACAGGTCGGATTGGACTAGCAGGACGGCTTGCATGCGCACCATTTCCAGGACGGCCAGCAGAGCTACGATCATGGCGTTTTTGGTTTCGCAGGTTTCGAAGAATTCGATCAGCGAGATGGGATCGTCTGTCGCGATTAGGCGATGACGGAGGCGGTCCATCATTTGGGCTATGGAGACTTGATCGTGCTTTAGCTCGAATTTGGGGACTTCTTTGCGGCGTTCGAGAACTTGCTGGAACGTTTTTACTAAGTCCACCAAAGAAACGACCAGCTCGCCTTGGACTTCGTCGCCGCCGTAGAGGGATTTATCGGGGTGCGACCAGACGTGGTCTTCTACTTGTTGCTTCTGATAGAGGAGTTGGGCGGCATTTTTGAATTTTTCGTGTTCCAGGAGGCGGTGGACCAGCTCGTCGCGCGGATCTTGCTGCTCTTCCCCGGCTAGTAGCGGGTCTACCGGCAGAAGCATTTTGGATTTGATGTGGATTAGCGTCGCGGCCATGTAGATGAAGTCGGCGGAGACGTCTATGTCGAGTTTTTCGATTTGGTGGAGGTAATCGAGGTATTGTTCGGTGATTTTGGCGATGGGGATGTTGTGGATGTCCATCTCCTGCTTGCGGATGAGATCGAGGAGAAGGTCGAGCGGGCCTTCGTATGCTGGCAAGTTGATGCGATAGGGTGATGCCATGCTACGGGTTAGCCTCCTGCGACTGCTGCTACGCTCGAACGACGTGATATTGGATCGAGCGGGCACGGCATGCCGTGCCCCTACTGACCCACTACTTTACTCGCCGCCTGCGCCCGCAGGCTTGCTATTTGCTGCTGGTGCTTTGCGCGCTTCGTCCCATTGAAAGATCGCGTTGCGGACGCGCTTCATCGTCTTGCGAGCCGCCTTTTGCGCTTGCTTGGAACCGGTGTCGAGGATATCCCAAACTTGCTGTGGATGGGCCTCAAATTCTTTGCGGCGTGTTTGGATGGGCTCGATCCATTTAACTAGGTTGTCTGCCATTTTTGACTTGCAGTCTACGCAGCCTATGCCTGCCGTGCGGCAGCCTTGGTCGGCCCAGGCGATTGTCTCGGACGGCGAGAAAAGTTTGTGCCAGGCGAAGACTGGGCAGACTTCGGGGCGGCCTGGGTCGGTGCGGCGGACTCGTTGCGGGTCGGTTAGCATGTTGCGGACTTTGGTGCGGATTTCGTCGGGAGGATCGCTTAGCCAGATGGCGTTGTTGTAGCTTTTCGCCATGCGGCGGCCGTCTAGGCCGGGGAGGCGGGGGGTTTCGGTGGCGACATAGTCCGGCTCCCGGAGGACCTCATCCATTCTTACGAGCTGCCGTGTAGTCGGACCAAGGCCCAACCTATCGATGAAATTCTCGTATCCAATCTCAGCGATTCGCCTCTTGAGGGTCGCCTCGAAAAGTATTCGAAACTCTTCGGAAAACATGAGCGGTTGAGCCGTTAAACCGAGCTCCTGATACAATCCGGCGAAAAGGTCCTTATATGTGGGTTGGTACAGCTTCGAACTTACATTGAGTCCGAAATGAACATTGAATCGTCGTACGACCTCGCGGGTTAGTTCGACATGGGGGGCTTGGTCTTCGCCTACTGGGACTAGCAAGTCGCGGCGGGGTTCGCCGTACATTACGATATCGGCGGATTGGAGTAGCGGGTAGCCCAGGAAGCCATAGGTGCCCAGGTCGCGGCCTTTTAGGTTTTCAATTTGTTCTTTGTAGGTGGGGACGCGTTCTAGCCAGCTTAGCGGGGTAATCATGGAGAGGAGAACGTGTAGCTCGGCGTGTTCGAGGACTTGCGATTGAACGAAGAGCGTGGATTTTTTTGGATCGAGACCTACGGCTAGCCAGTCTGTGGCTACCTGGCGCGTATTTTCGGCTATGGAGGCGGTGTCTTCGTAGTGCGTCGTAAGCGCGTGCCAGTCGGCTACGAAATAGAAGCAGTCGTATTCGTCCTGGAGTTTCAGCCAATTTTGCAGGGCGCCGAAATAGTGGCCTAGGTGGAGGCGACCTGTGGGGCGCATGCCGCTGAGGACTCGTTTGCGATTTGTCACGCTGAGAATGATCTCCTAGGTTTCGACGGCGGTACAATTCAACGCGCCGTTAAGGGCCGGATCAAAGGCTGAGACAACGTCAACAGCAAATTCAACAGCGGGCGGCTCTGAGAGCCGCCCCTACGGCCTCTTGCGGCGTTTTCTTGCGAACTCGAGCATTGTTGCCGCAACTTCGATGGCGCACTGAAGTGCGCCGCTACAACGTCAAATTCAAAGTCAAATGCTAAGAGCCGGCGAGACGCCGGCGCTACAACGTCAACGGCGCCGCCCGCGTAATGGCGGAGTGTTCACGCTCTCAGCAGGTCGCGGGCTATTACTGTTCTTTGCATTTCGCTGGTGCCTTCGTAAATTGTTAGGACGCGGGCGTCGCGATAGTAGCGCTCTACGTCGGTTTCGCGCGAGTAGCCGGAGCTGCCGTGGATCTGGACGGCTTTGTAGGCTACGCGATTGGCCATTTCGCTGGCGTAGAGCTTGGCGCGCGAGGAATGCGCGCCGCCGGCGGCGCTATTATCGCGCATCCATGCGGCGTAATGAGTGAGCGCGCGGGCGGCTTCGATTTCGGTTTGCATGTCGGCCAGCATCCATTGGATGGCTTGGTAGTCGGCGATGGGCTTGCCAAAAGTTTTGCGTTGCTTGGCGTAACGGACGGCGGCTTCCAGCGCTCCTTGCGCTAGGCCGAGAGATTGCGCGGCGATACCGACGCGGCCGCCATCGAGCGATTCGAGCGCGATGCGCAGGCCCTGGCCTTCTTCGCCGAGGCGATTTTCCGCGCGCACGCGGCAATCCTGCAGCGAAATTTCCGCGGAGCGCGAAAGCTGCAGTCCCATTTTATCTTCGTAGCGGCTGATGCGAAATCCGGGAAAATTTGGTTCGACCAGGAAAGCGGTGACGCCGCGGCTGCCGGCGGCGGGGTCGGTCTTGGCGAAAACGATGTAGACGCCGGAGACGCCGCCGTTGGTGACCCAGGCTTTGGTGCCGTTAAGGATGTAGTGATCGCCTTCGCGCGTGGCGCGGGATTGGATGCCGGCGGCGTCGGAGCCAGCTTGCGGTTCAGTGAGGCAGAAAGCGCCTAGAATTTCGCCGCGCGAGAGGCGCGTTAGATATTTTTTCTTTTGCGCTTCGCTGCCGGCTTTCCAGAGAGGAATGGCGACTACGGAATTCGTGACGCTGAGCGCGACGGCGGTGGAGGCGTCCACGCGGGCGACTTCTTCGAGCATTAGCGCGTAGCTGACGGTGTCCGTGCCGGCGCCGCCCCATTCTTCTGGGACAAGCATGCCGCAGCAGCCGAGTTCGCCGAGTTTTTTGAGCTGTTCGGCCGGGAATTTTTCGGCGCGCTCGTATTCGCGGAGGATCGGGCGCATTTCCGTTTCCATGAACTGGCGGACGGTGTCGCGGATGAGGATTTGGTCGCTGGTTAGTGAAAAATCCATGGGAAAAGTGTAATGGGGATGCTAGCACAGGGCGCGCGGAAAGAGAAAATGGGGCGAGGGTGAGGTCAGGGGGCGGCGTCCGCTGAAGTGGAGGAGAAATTGGTGGCTCGTGGGAACTTCAGCGGCTGAAGCCGCTCAGCGTTTGCGGAGCTTATGTCGTGGCCAAAGCCACGACCCACAAGGATTCTTGCATCGCTACGCTGAGCGCATATTGTGATCGCGTTTGACGTCTCGTAGCAGCGGTCTGAGGACCATTTGCGGCGTTGCCGCAGCATCGATGGCGCACTGAAGTGCGCCGCTACATAGTCAAAAGCAAAATCAAAGGCCGCGCTAGTCGTTGTTGTTATTGTCGCTTTTTGTTTTGGGCTCGGTCGGCAGCTTTAGGTGGACGTTCACGTTGGTTTTGTGGGCGGGTTTGACGTTGATTGTTTCGGTCTTCGAGATGAGGCCTTTGGCGTCGAAGCGGATCGAATAGCGTCCGGGCTTGACGCTGTCGAAACGGAATTCGCCGGTGCCGTCGGTGGAAGCGTCCGTCATTTGATCCTTGGCTTGTTTGGCGTTTTCGGCGGTTAGAGTGATTTTGGCGCCGGCGAGCGGGGTGCCGTGTTCGTCGCTCACATTTCCGATGATGGTGCCGGTGTCTTTTTGCGCGAAGGCGAGCGCGGGCGAGAGTAGAAGCAGGGCGAGGATTGTTACCAGACTTCGTGCGAATCTGTCGTAATGCATATTCCCCCAAATTCAATTTGTAGTTGCGCGGAGCGCGTGGATAGCCATTACCGACTAGATGCTCACTTACAATTTCAGCAGCTCGCGCAGACGCTTGGTTTGGGCGCGCGAGACTGGAATTTCGCTGGCACGCTTGTCGTTCATCTTGAGCATGTAACTGGATTTGAACCAGGGCACCACTTCTTTTATGTGGTTGATGTTAATCAGATACGAGCGGTGCGCGCGCCAGAAGCGATCGGCGTCGAGGGAGGCGGCTAGTTCTTCAATGGTGCGGTAGTTCGAGACGCCTTCGAATTCGCGGGTGAAGATGGTGATGGTGCCGTCCTGGATGGAGGCGTAGATCATGTCGTCGGCGTCTACCAGGAACATGCGGGCTTGCGATTTGACCAGGAGTTTTACCGGTTGCGCGGGGCGCGAGGCGGCCGTCGCGGGAAGTGCTAGCTGGCCCATCAGGGTTTCCAGGCGGTCCACGGGCGAGGTGTTGGCTTCGACCATTTTTTTGGCGCGCTGCAGGGCTTTGGCGATGCGGGTCTTGTCGAAGGGCTTGAGGACGTAATCAACCGCGTTTACGTCGAAGGCTTGGATGGCGTAATTGTCGAAGGCGGTGGCGAAGACGATTTGGGGGACGCGCTGCTTGCGTTCGAAGAGCTTTTTGATTACGCCGAAGCCGTCGAGGCCGGGCATTTGGACGTCGAGGAAGACGAGATCGGGATCGTGTTCTTTGATTAGCGCGAGGGCTTCGAGCCCGTTTTTGCCGAGGGCGATCACGTTTACTTCGGGGAAGGCTTTCAGGAGGTAGAGGAGTTCGTCGCGCGCGGGACGTTCGTCGTCAACGATGACGGTGTTGATGGGCATGGTGTTTGCTGGGAGCCAGTATATGCATCCGGGGTGGCGGCGGCAAGAAAACGCGGGATTTATGGTGGAGACAGGTCTGTGTGGCGCGACTAGCGGCGAGGTGCGCTAAGATTGGCGCGCTAATTTGATTGGGGGGCTGGCGTGGCGACTACAACGAAGTTGAAGACGCTTGGGAAGGTATTGAGCAGCGAGATTGTTTTCAGCAGCCGCGTTTTTGATGTGCGGCGGGAATTGGTGGCGGAGCCGCAGGGCGTTAAGGCTACGCGGGATTTTATCGAGCACCCGGGGTCGGTAGTGGTGCTGCCGGTATTTCCCGACGGGCGCATACTTTTGATACGGCAGTACCGGCATAGCGTCGGATCGTTTCTTTGGGAGTTGGTGGCGGGGCGGCGCGATGGGGAGGAGACGTTCGCGCGTGGGGCGCATCGGGAGTTGCAGGAGGAGACTGGGTATACGGCGCGGACGATGCGGAAGTTGATTGGGGTTTATCCTAGTCCGGGATTTTTGCGCGAGAAGATGGTGATATTTTTGGCGCAGGGGTTGAAGGCGGGGCCGGCGAATCCGGAGGTGGATGAGAAGATTACGGCGCGGATTTTTTCTTTGCGCGAGGCTTTGGATTGGATACGGAGCGGCAAGATTCATGACGGGAAGACTGTCGCGGGGATTCTTTATTATGCGAGGTTTATTGCGAGGACGTAGAGTTCGCCAAGAGCTCAGCGCAGCTTTGCGCGCGGGCTCATACGGAAGCTTCGCGGCTGGGATCTGAAAAGATTTAACACAGAGGTCACAGAGAAGAAGCGGGGGACGCGGAGAAGGCAACAGTCTACCGCAGAGACGCAGAGGACGCAGAGAAAACCAAGCATACTGATGCGTTTCAGATCCGGTCGTGGCGCGGGCCGCGCAAATCAAGAGAGCTCCCTCGCTGCGCTCGGGATAACATCCACCTTACATTTTACGATTTAAGCGAAGCGTGAAGGTGTGCCTGTACTTTGGTTCATTGGCGATTAGGCACCGTGGTGGGGGTGCGCGACGGGCAGGGCGCTCGCGGCTGCTAGACTTTAGTGTGGTTCAGGAGTTCGCTTATGCCTGTTGCGCCGGCTTTTAAGACCCTTTACAAAATTTTGTATTGGTCGAGTTTAGCGGGCTTGATCATTGTGATTGTGTTGGTGCTGCGGACCGCGCCGGCGCCTTCGGTGCCATTTGATCCGGGGGCGGCTGCGCGGGCTGAGAAGAAATTTCAGGCGGCGGATGAGGCTAAGGCTGCGGGACAGCCGGGACAGGTAGCGCGGGATCGTTCGGAATTGAATTCTTATCTTGCGCAGAATTTGCAACTGGCGCCACAGAGTCCGGGTGCGGGTGCTGCGCCGGTGGCGGCGGATGGTGGTGCTGCTGCGGCTTCAGCGAATGGAAACGGCGCGAATGATCCGGCTGCGAGTGTTGCTGGCGGCGAGCAGCCTACTTTGGATCAAGTGCAGTCGTCGGTGAAGGATGTGAAGGTGGACATGGACGGCGACATTGTGAAGGCTTATGTAATTTTCGATTTTCATGGGAAGGATTTGTCGCTCGAGCTGGATGGGCATTTGACGGCGGACAACGGGTATATGAAATTCGAGCCGGTTAGCGGGAAATTGGGGTCGTTGCCTTTGCCGCAGTCAACGTTGGATGAGGCGGTGGAGAAATTGATGGCGTCGCCGGAGAATCGGGAGAAATTGCGTTTGCCGCCGGATATCAGCGATATCAAGATTGTGGATGGGCAGGCGGTGATTCAGTACAAGCAGTGAGGTAGAAGCTGGGCTGAATTGGAGTTCGTCGTTCGCCGCAGAAGTTTTTGACGGCCTCTTTACACGGGTGAAGGATTTGGTGCGGGCTGCGAAGAAGGAACTTCAGCGGCTGAAGCCGCTCTCCGCCGCGAACATTAATGTCGTGGCTAACCACGACCCCCAAACACTCTCGAATTTTTGGTACCTCTCCCCTCGTGACACCGGCCGGACCTCGAGAAGCAGATCCCTCGCTGCGCTCGTTTCCTGCGTCAGGGCCGGCGACAGGACACCCGCCTTAATTTTGGTGGACCTTGGGCCATCGTTCGTTGCCGCAACACCGATGGCGCACTGAAGTGCGCCGCTACAACGTCAAAAACAAATTCAAAGGCAAAGAGCGGGCGGGACGCCCTTCCAGTGTCAGGACAAGCCGGCGCTGCGAAGCCCGGCGCGTTCGCGTGGTGTTTGCTAGTGGTTTGCGCGGGCTTGGATTTCGCGGGCTGTGGCTTGGGCTTGGACGCCTACTTGGGGAGACATGCCGTCGGTGTCGCGGACGAAATGCTGAACGTCTGGAAGATCGGCTGGCGTGCCGGTCAGGAATAGGGCACGGAGGGCTTCCCAGGCCATGCTTTGGTTTGGAGCTAGCGAGAGAATCGGCTGGCCCGCGGTGACTGTGGAGTTGTTGGGAACGAGCCAGCGTTCTACCGTGCCGGGAACTTGGGCTCGAACTTCGTTGCTCTTCCCTCCTGATTCGATGTGAGCTAGCAGGGTGCCGGGATTTACGATGTCGTCGTTTTTCAGGCGCGTGGAGAGGATGCCTGCTTGCGGCGAATTCATTACGTACGGCCGGAGCATCGAGACGATCAGGGCGTGGCCGGAATCGTCGTGGAAACGGACTAGGGAGAGCGCCGCGTTGCGTTGGACCATCGGGTTCGGGTCGTTCAGCATGCCCAGCAGCGCGGTGTGAAATTCCTGCGAAGTGTTGTCCTGGCCCATGACCCAGGCGTCGGTGACACGAATTTCGTCAATTGGATCTTTGGCTAGGACGACCATTTGCGGATACCAGCGGCGCACGGAGGGATCGCCTTTTTCGATGCGCGTTTCGAATTGGGAGAGGACGTGTTGGATTTCGCGGGGATGGCTGCGGTCGGCTAGAGCGTGGGCGATTTGATTGTCGGTGATGGGGCGGCCGAACCAGGTGGCGTTCCAGAAAAGATAGGGCATGAGGACGAAGAGCAGCGCGAGGACGAGAATTCCGAGAGCCCAGCGGCCGCCAAAAGATTTTTGTGGTTGGGCGTCGGAGGGCATTTGCTGGTTATTGTATGCCACGACCGGGGGATGCGAGCGGATTGGTTGTGGTGAAAGGCGCGGGCATAGTGCCGGATTATTTCGTGGTCGGAGTGGTCTGTGTGGGCGGCGCCGCTTTCTGGGTTAGCGCTGTGGCCGGAGCGGCTGGAGCAGCGGCGGGAGCGGAAGCCGGTGACGCGGCCACCGCAGGAGCGGCAGACTTGGCGGCGGGAGCTGCGGCAGGCTTGGCAGCTTCTTTCGCTTCCTTGGCCTTCGGCTTGAAAATCGGTATCAGGCCGGCTTGCCAGAGCATTACCACCAGCATCAGGCTGAAGATGCCGCCCATCATCAGGCAAATGGCGAGGAGCATGATGCCGTCGATGCCGCTGGTGAGCAGGCCGCTGGTGAAATCCCAGACGATGCCCCAGAGCGAAAGAATGATGAAGAGCACGCAGAGGGCGCTCATCTCGAGCAGGTTGGACTTTTGCGTCATCCCTGATTCCCTTCCCACTGCCGCAGCCGCCGTCATCGAGCGAGCTTGTCCAGAATCATCCATCCGAGAAGCAATGGAATGTGCGCGACGGTAGCGTGCATCAGCCACTTGGCGCGGACATTGGTGCGGGAGCGATTGGCCCAGGAAGAAACCTGAAGCAGAAGCAGGCCCAGAATAAGAGCGCCGTAAAAATAGTGAATGCCAGCCATGCCCATCACCGCAGGGAGCAAGCTGACGGGGATCAGTATGGCGGAGGTGGCGACGATGAGCCGGAACGTCTTGTCGCCACTACGGTCTACGACCGGGAGCATCAAGATTCCGGCGCGGCCGTAATCTTCGCGGTACATCCAGGCGATGGCCATGAAGTGCGGGAATTGCCAGACGAACAAGATGGCGAAGAGCACCCAGGCGCCGAGCGAGAGCGAGCCGTGGACTGCGGCCCACCCGATCAGCGGGGGTAGCGCGCCAGGAACGGCGCCGACGGCGGTGGCGAGCGTCGTGCGCGTCTTCAGTGGGGTGTAGGCCGCCAAGTACGAGACGCTGGTAGCGAGCGCGAGAAACGCGGAGAGAGCGTTGACTGCGAGCATCAGCCAGAGCGTGCCGCCCATGATGGTGGCTACGCCGAAAATCAGAACTTCTTTTGGTTGCAGGATGCCGGTGGGCAGCGGCCGGTTCGCGGTGCGGCGCATCACGCTATCCATGTGGCGCTCGACATATTGATTGAGCGCCGCGGTGCCGCCAGCAACGAGCAAAGTGCCGCAGAGCGTGTTCATCAAGCGCAGCCAATCGAGCGGACCGTTGGAGGCGAGGTAGAAGCCGGCGACGGTGGTGATGACGACGAGAAATGTGACGTCGGGCTTGGTGAGGACGACGTAAGCCCACGGTCTATCGTATGCGGCAATCGCTTCGACGCGTCCGTTGCTCATAGCTGGTGGCTCGCCATTTTCATGCTCTAGAACTCTCCGCACTGGAATTGGCAATGCGTTGCGTATCGGTGGCATCCGCTGCTCCCCCGCCAATCATACGGATGCTCGCCAGGGTGAGAAGGACGCTCGCGGCGAGCGTCAGCGCGCCCACGAGTACGTGCGCGACGGTGAGGAACACGTAGGTCTGAGTCGGTTGCGCGCTGGTGATTTCCTGAACTACGGCCCAGTAGGCAGCGATGCCGAGGAGAATCTGGGTGCCGAGGAACGCCTGGAGCAGGATGCCCCAGCGGCGCAAGTCGCGCACGGAGCCGAAGCGTTTGCGCACGGTGCGGCCGGTCCAGATCACCAGGAACAGGACTACTACGGCGCCGATCATGTGCGGGAGGATGCCGAATGCGCCGTGGCGGAAGCCCGCGCCGAGAATCAATTGGACGAAGATCGCGGCGGTGGTGATCAGCGAAAGGTTGCGGACGGACGGCGAGCCGGGGTCATCGAGTTCGGCGAGTTTGCTGTTCCACCAAGGGCTCGTGAATAGCGCAAGGCTTACGACAGTGATGAAGAAAATTTGCGCCAGGATTGCGTGAATCGTGGCGGTTAGCGCGGGATCGTGAAACAGAACGCGCATGCCGCCGAGAATTGCTTGAGCGATTACTAGGCCTAGCGCCGTCCAGCCCAGTTTGCGGAGGAAGGGCGAGCCTTTACGCGCGAGCCAGATCGCGAGAATCGCGGTGAGGATCGCGACCGTGCCAGCCATCAGGCGGTGCGCGTATTCGTAGCGGATGCCGCCGACTAGCGGCGGGATGATTTTGCCGTAGGCTAGCGGCCAATCGGGGACGGAGTCGGCAGCGTCGTTGCTGGTGACGAGGGCGCCGGCCATCAGTAGCAGGACCGTGCAGGAGGCAGTGGCTACGGCGAAGCGATGGAGGCCTTTTGGAACGTGGGAGATAGGCATCCGGTTATTTGTTGGTTCGGGCATGTTTTCCAGAAAAGTAAGCTACCACATTCACGGCCTTATTTCATGCGCCGGAATTGGGACAAAACGCCTTGCGTTGATACAAAGCTCGCTACCCGCAGCGACCGAGGGGCGGGTCTTAGACCCGCCCCTACACAGTGGCTTAACTTTACTAATCGGCTGGCGGCGGGGCTGGCGCCGACGCGTCGAATTTGAAGTCCACCGTTTTTGAGTCTTTCGGGCCGATCGTTACGGTTTGATCTTTTACGCCGTACTTTTCCTGCCAGGCCTCGATGGTGTAGGTGCCGGGGGGCAGGTTCTTCAGTTCGAACGTGCCGTCTTTCGAGGTGATGGCGTAGTAGGGATTCTTGAAGACGAAAATGTAGCTCTTCATCCAGGGGTGGACGTTGCACTTTACCGGGATGGCTAGTTCGGGGCGCGCGAAGGACTCGTCAATGGGCGAAGTGCCGGGCGCTTGGGATTTGTTCCACTCGCGATTGTCTTTCGGCATCGGATGGATATTGTGGGTGGTCTGATCGTCATTCTTTACTTCGAAGGTTTGGCCGGCCATTAAAGCGACGATGTGTGGATCGTACATGCAGCCCTTTTGTGCGAGCGGCACGGAGTCTTTCGGGGTGTCGAAGACGTAGTCGCCGAGACCGTCTTTCACGTAGACGACGACGTCGCTGAGATCGCCTTTATCGTCGGATTCTACGTCGGGCGGGATGACCGGCGAGGAATGAGCTTTCTGGCAGTAAGGCTCGGCGCTCATGTTGATTGGTTTTTCTTTGGCGGGCTTGCCGTCGAGGGTGACTTTGCCGGTGACCGTGCCGGCGGTCGAGGCGTCTACCGTCTTCCCGGCAGGCGCGGTGGTAGCGGCGGGCTGCTCGGCGGTTTCGTTGCTTTCTTTTTTGCCGCAGCCGGTGATGGCGATGGCCAGGACGGCTGCCAGTGCGAGATGGAAGTATCTATTGCTCATTGCGGGGAAAGCCTCCTTGTGCATGACTGGATATTCTAACAATTTCGTGTAGTGCTCATATGCGAATTCTTGACTGAGTCTCGGCGGAGACCAGGACCGAAAAGCAGATCCCTCGCTGCGCTCGGGATGACATCCCCGGGGCGGAGGCGCCTGACGGCTGATCAATATCGCCGAAACTTACATCGGCAAAAGAGCCGGCGGGACGCCGGCGCTACTTTATTTGCCGCCTGATGATTTTGTGCCGCTGCCAGCGCTCCCCTTGGGCGTGCTGCCTAGTAGTGCTGCTTGCTCTTGCGGCGTTAGCGAGAACATGTAACGGACCAGTAGCTCGGCTTGATCGCCGTGATATTGCTGCATGGCGCTTGGGACTGGGCCTGAGAATACCCAGTTGTCGCCGTCTTTATGGAACAGGCCCGAGGGCATCGCTGTGCCCGGGATTATTTTTGCCGGGTCGGTGATCCATCTCGCGGTCCACGCCGGTTGCAGACGTTCGTGGGCTAACAGGAAATTCGGCGCGGACGCGTTTTTGTCGTGCGCTTCGTTGCCGGTCATGTGGCACTTCAAGCATGGCGCGGCGGGGCTGGTGAACAAGCCGCGAGCCGCGGCGCGCTCGGTATCTGTAAGCGGTTCAACCTTGGGCGGAATGAAGGGGTCGGGCTGGGCCGACATCGCTTCGAAGAATAGCGTGAGCTTACGGATTTCGTCGTCGGACAAGTAGAAAGTGGGCATCCGGACTTGGAGATATTGGCGGACGCCATTGCGATTGGTGTCCGCGGTGCTGAGGGCGGGATTGGCGAGGAATTGGCGGAGCCAATCGGGATTCACACGCGCGCCTTCGGTAGTGAGCACTGGAGGCAAATTGGCTTTGTTCTCGCCCTGATACATCGGGAGAGTCATGAGGACGGATTTTTGGCCGACGTCAATCTGGTGGCAGCCGATGCAATTATATTTTGTGACGATCCACCAGCCGTCCTGGATGTAGCGGCGGCGATCCTGGGGCCGGTACATATATTCGGGGGGCAGAGTGGGATCGGTGCTGCCGAGGAGCATGGTGACGAGCGCTTCGACTTCGGCCTGGGACTGAAGATTAGGCTTGGGCATGCGCAGCGTGTCCATCGGATTCGCGTGGTATTTGCCCTGGTCGTAGACGGCGGGATTCTTCATTTTTTCTTCGAAGAAGCCTTTGGCATCGAACCAGGAGATCTGCTTGCCTTGGCGGATGTTGGGCTTGCCGTCCGGGAGGACGCCGCGTTTGGCGTCTTCAGTCCAGAGCGCGAAATCGAGGCGCTCGATGGGCTTGCTGCCTTCGTTGGTTAGCTCGGTGCCGATGCGGCCTTCGTCTTCGAGGCCGCTGATTTCGTGGCAGCCGGCGCAACCGAAGTGGCGGACGAGGTCTTTGCCTTGCGCAGCCATCTTGGGATCGTCCATGTAATTGGCTGCGGCGTAGGTCATATCCGCGTGCTTCTGAGTCATCAGGTAGCTGGCGATGTCGCGCGAATCTTCGATGGAGAGGCGCAGGCTGGGCATGATCGTCGGCTGCTGAACGACGAGTTCGTGGCCGTCGTTCGGGCAACGCGAGTGATCGAGATCGAAGACGTAAGGCAGATTGTGCTTGGCGTAGTCTTGCGGGCCGAGGTCTTTCTTTTCGTACGGGCAATAGGGAGCGGAGCGCTGGCGCGGATTGTGCACCCAGCGCACTAAGTAATCGTAGTTTTCTTTTTCGCCAACGCGGCTGAGACTGGCGGCGAAGGTGCCACCGACAGCGTTTGCGCCTTCACCGATGGCGTGGCAGGCGAGGCAGCCGCGGGATTCGAGCAGAACTTTTCCGTGGTCGGCGTTTCCGGCGGGCTGCTTATCGAGCGGCGGACCAGAGAGCGAATCCTGCCAGATGAAAGCGGCGATGGCGTGGATCTGGTCGTCCGTGAGCTTGAACTGCGGCATTTTGGTCGTCGGCCGAAATTCGGTGGTGTGGCCGATCCAGTATGGGATCCATTCCTTGCGGAGTTTCTGGCGGGCTTCTTTCAGGTCGGGGCCGACTTTTTTGATTTCTTGCAAGAGATCGTGACTGTGAACTTCGAGCGATTCGCTTTGCGCGTCGATGCGGCTGATTTCGACGGTGAGGTTGGTGGCCTGCGCGTAGTATTTGTCTGCGGTGGCGTTGTCCGCGGCGGTGTCGCCTAATTTTTGCAGGCGCGGGATTTCGAGGTCGTCGTCGGCTTTGGTTTTGGCTAACTGCAAAATTGTTTGGCGGGCGTTGACGAGCTGTTCGTCCTGATTATCGAAGCCATTGAAGCGGTGGCAGCCGATGCAGCCCTTCTGGCGGTAGAGCTGCTTGCCTTCGTTCAGCACTGGGGCGTGTTCTGTGACCATGTCCGCGGAGTGGCATTGCTGGCAACCGGCGTTGTAATTTTCGGGATAGTAGAGGGGCCAGAGCCAATGCGGGTATCGGCCATGACCACGATCCACCGCGTTGATGGCGCGGCCATTGCCACCGTGGCAGGGCGAGCAGCCAAATTTTTCGAGCGGATGCCAGTCGATAAGTTTGAGGTCGGGATGGCTGGTGAAAGGGGCATCATCGCTTTTGGCCATGCCGAGGTCGGCTTTGGTCAGCGTAAGTTGCGCCGGCACGAATTTCTGGTCGGTGGCGACGTGGCAGGATTGGCAGCGGTCCACGAGTCCCGCGCCGCCGAGATTATTGAGCGAGGCGCCGGAAGGATTGACGTTGATCTGAATGATGTTCTCGTCGAAATCTTCCATGGCGTGCTGCAAACTTTCCAGCGACGTGGAGCTGAGACCCGGCAAATGCTCGGAGGTGTATTGCGCGAGATCGGCGCGAGCGTCTTTGGCGGGCTTATCAATTTCGCCGCGCTTCGCGATCAAAGCGGCGCGCTGGGCAATGATGCTGGTGAAGGTGTCGTTGAGTTGATCGCCCGTGAAAGTTTTATTTTTCTGAATGGTGCCGTCGGCGAGCGGCCAGTCCACTTTCCAGATAGTGCCCTTGCCTGTTTCGGCGTCTTCTAACTCCTTTTTGCGGGCGGCTTTGGTGTCTTTGTCGGAACTGGGGACGATTTCGTATTGGTAGACGAGCGAGCCGATCTTGCCGCGCGCGTCCTTGAAGGCGTCGCCCATGGCGGCGCGCTGGTCGTCGAGGAGAGCGATTTGCTTGGCGATGTCCGCGTCTTGCGCCTTCGTGGATTTTTCCGCGGCGTCTACTTTGGCGAGGAGGGCTTTATATTCGGGTGAGGAGTAGACGACGTCCTCGTTCTTTTTCTGGTTCTTGATGGCTTTATCGAGATAGTTGGAGTAGGCTTTGGCGAAGCGGCTTTGATATTCGCGCCACGGTTGCAGACCGTAGAATTCGACGTAGAACGACCAAGCTACCGTGATGATCAGCAGGAAAGATGCGATCAATAGCGGGAGCGCGAAGGATTTGCTCTTGATTGGATCGTCAGGGCCGGTTTCGGGAGAACGATCAGGCACCAAGAACCTCCTGCGAAGGAATCAGCGTTGCTGCGCCGCCATTTGCGCGCCACGACAGGCGGGCGACCGTAGGGGTGGGTCTTAGACCCACCCCTACAACTTCGGACTCGAGACGGCCTGGAAATTCGCGACGTGAAATCGTCATATGCTGAACCACGGCGTTACCCAGATGTACTTGATGGTGAAAATCAGGCGCAGCAGGATTTTCACCGGCAGCGAGAACATGAAAATCAGGAACGTGTACATGGTGACAAGTTGCAGCAGGCTCATGCGCTTGTAAATTTTGCGGCTGAATTCGGTGCGCATGCAGATCCAGTGGACCAAATATCCCGCGACGATGAAAAACAGGATGAGCGGGAAGATCCCAAAGACGACGCGGGCCCAAATCGCGCCCTGATCTTTGGTGGTATGGAAAATTGAGGCGAACCACGAGCCGTCAATGCCGACAACCTGATCGAGGTTGCGGTTGACCGCGTAATCCACTCTTTCAGCGTCCCAGGTTTTACCTGGCCAGAACCACATCCATCCAGGGCCGCGGATGAACGTACCGATGGTGATCATCAGAATCCAGAGGCCGATGAAGCCGAAGAGGAAGGTCCAGATGGCGAAGCGGCGCTGTTTATAGGTGTAGTAACCGTTGCCGAGTGGATTCGCGTCGATGTACGGAATCACCATGAGGCCGACGATTACTAGAGTGGGCATCACTACGCCGGCGATCCAGGGGTCGAAGTACACGAGCATTTCCTGCAGGCCGAGGAAATACCACGGGGCCTTGGCAGGATTCATGGTGACGTTCGGATTCGAGGGCTCTTCGAGCGGCGCGTTGAGAGTGAGCGACCAGACCATCAGCAGGACGGTGATGATTATCGCGACCAGGAATTCCATGCGCATCAGGTAGGGCCACGTGTGGACTTCGCGGTCCCACTTCGGATCCCATTCTTGCGTCTTGCGATATTTGGTTTTGGCTAGCTGGGCGTCGGATTCGAGGATTGCGATCAGTTTATCGTTTTCAATTCCCTGCTTGAGGGCGTACCAGAGATAGAACGGAATGAAGAAGAGCAAGGCAACGATGGGAACGTTGTCGGGGGCCGAGGCGATTTCCCAGATTTGATGCCAATCCATCCGTTAGGCTCCTGCTCGTCGCTTGTGACAGATTCCCGGATTAGAAATTCGGACGCGCGTTACAGCGGGCACGGTCCTCCTGCGGCGGATCTTCGACATGCCGTGCCCCTACTGTCCCGTTGTGTTGTGCCTGCCGCGTCATTTGTCGTGCTGCCCCATTCCGGCTGGTCGCAGTACCACCGGCCGCGGGTTTCGTTCTTCTTTGATTTCGCTTTCTAGCATTACGGGGGCTGGGCCCGAGATGCCGCCGTCTTTTCTTACGCGCCAGAAATGCACGCCCATAAAAACGGCAACGATCAATGGAATGGCGATGCAGTGCCAGATGTAGGCGCGCAGCAGCGCGTTGGCGTCCACGATGGAGCCGCCTAACAATGCAAAACGGACGTCGTTGTACGGCGTCATGCCTAAGAGCGCGCCGAATGGTCCCTCGTGTCCTAACAGCGGAGTGGCGCGGGCCATGTTGGTGCCGACCGTGACGGCCCAGAAGCCGAGCTGGTCATCGGGCAGAAGATATCCGGTGAAGCTGAGCAGCATCGTTAGAACCATCAACAGCACGCCTACGCACCAGTTGAATTCGCGCGGACGTTTGTAGGAGCCGGTCATGAACACGCGGAACATGTGCAGCCAGACGGCGATGATCATCAGGTGCGCGGCCCAGCGGTGCATATTGCGCAGGAGCTTGCCGAAGGGAACGTCATTTTCGAGATAAAGGATGTCGCGGAACGCCTGCACCTTGGTGGGGTGGTAGTAGAACATCAGCAGGACGCCGGTGAAGGTGAGGACGATGAAGAGGTAGAAGGTGATGCCACCCATGCCCCAGGTGAAATTGTATTTGGTGGCGTCGCGATTTACCTTGGCGGGGTGCAAGTGAAAAAAGACGTTGGAGAGCACGCTTAGGGCGCGGTTGCGGGGCTCTTCGTCGTGCTTGACGCGGAAGATGGAGCGATAGAGCTGGGTCTTTTCAGGCTCTTTCAGCCCTTCGGCCTGCTCTTTGGCTTTCGCGGTCAGCGTCTCGCGGAGCGCGGCCGCGCTGTCCTGGACTTTGTCCAAGACGCCGGTTTTCTGCTTGCCGTCTCCGTTTTCTTCGGGCATTCGGTATTGACCCCTTGCGAATCCGAATCTGCTTGGCCTGATGTGCGTTAGACTTCAGAGCCTTTGGCCGCGGAGTGCTGACCGCTGCATTTCTTGCCTCGACATCGATGGCGCACTGAAGTGCGCCGCTACAAAACCCTTTGAGTCGGCGGCACGAGTGCACTGCGGTTTGTGCTCTATACGTTCAAATAAGCCCCCACGTCGTTGAAATGGTTTACGCCGGCGCGCGGATCGTCCACGAAGAGCCGGCTGGTATCCACCGTGATTTGCCCGGTGGGATCGAGCGAAACGTCGGCGCGATCCATGGGGCGAGGGGCTGGGCCCTCGAAATTGACTCCCTCGCTGTCATAACCGCTGCCGTGGCAGGGGCACTTGAACTTATTTTCCGCGGGCTTCCATTCGGGCGTGCAGCCGAGATGCGTGCAGCGGGCGAAGATGACAAAGAGGCGGTCCGGTTCACGGACTACCCAGACGCGATTGGTCATCAGAAAGCGTTGGTCAATGCCGAGACCGAAATCGGACGGAAAGCCGATGTTGAAGGTGGTATTGGGTTCGTACAAAGCGCGGGGAAAGAAAAAGCGGAGGAACATCAGGAAGTTGACGCCGAGGTAGCCCCAGATACAAGCCCATACAATTCTGCGGCGGCCCGTATTGACCGCCTTGGCGGCGGCTTGTGCTTCCGGCGTTTGGGACGGTTTCGCTTCCGCCGCTACTGGCGGCGATGCGGGTTGTCCCGGCTTCCCTTCGGAAATTTCTGCCATAGGCCCGTTGAGATTGCTATCCCACAAACCAAATAACTATAAATGCGAAATGGCCGATACAGTCCGAAGAAATGAACAGTGGGTTATATGATTTGGGAATGGCCGTGTCAAGACATTCCGAGGAAAATTTTTGCAGGGTGAATGCGGGGGCTAGGTGGCGAGTGAGGCGACGCCGCTGCGCATGCCTACGGAGCGAAGGACGAGGTCGGCGAGGGCGCGGATCAGCAGCGGTGAGTCGTTGAGGGCGGGCATCATGTGAAATTCGGTGACGCCGAGGGATTCGGCTTGTTCGCGGGCTTCGATATTGATTTCGTGCAGAGTTTCGATGTGCTCGGTGAGGAAGGCGATGGGGATCACGAGCATGCGCGTGATGCCGCTTTTGGCCATCCGTTCGATGGTGCCGGTGAGCGACGGTTGCAGCCACTTCTGCGGTCCTACTTTGCTTTGGTAGCAGAGCACGTAGGGATTTTCCCAGGAGCCGAGTTCGCGAACGAGCTGGACGGTTTCTTCTATCTGTTTGGGATAGGGGTCGCCCTTTTCGACCAGGGCCATGGGCAGGCCGTGGGCGCTGAAGACGAGATGTACGTCGTCGGGATGATCGAGCGTGGAGAGAACGCCGTTGATGCGTTCGACGATTCCGGCGATGTAATCGGGATGATCGTGGAAATGATCGATAATTTTTACCGGGGTGCGCGGCTTGTATTGGCGATTCCATTCGTTGAGGCTGCTGCGGGTGGTGGCGAAGGAATAGTGCGGATAGAGGGGCAGCAGGACGAGTTCGTCGTAGGTTTCGCGATCGAGTGCGGCGATGGCTTCGGAGGTACTGGGATGCCAGTAGCGCATGGCGACCACGGTGCGGGCTGGAATGTGCAGCTTTAGGGCTTTTTCCAGTGCGCGGGATTGCTGTTCGGTGAGGCGGCGAATCGGCGAGCCTCCGCCGATTTCAGCGTAGTGTTCCTTGACGATCTTCGAGCGCGTGGTGGAGATCAGCTTGGCGAGAGCTTTGCGCGCGAGGAATGCGCCGGGGAAATTGATGATGTCCGGATCGCAGAATAAATTGTAGAGAAAGGGTTCGACGGCAGCCTGGCTATCCGGCCCGCCGAGTTGGAACAGCACTACCGCGATTCTTTTGGCCCCAGCCATGACGCACCTCTGGCAAACTCAGCTTTGCCCTTGTTGCAACTGCTGCTTGAGCCGCTCGATTTCCTGGCGCACCCGCGAGATGCGCCGGGCGACGCTGACTTCGTAGACGAAGAAGACCACCCAGACAACCATCCACGCGGTGAAGAGAAACTCGAAATTTTTCATCGTCCAGCCTTTCCCAGCGCGGCTTCGCTCGAACGCGCGGCATCTGAAGCACGCGATTCGATGGCGAAACGCAATTCAGCACATTCGTTGCGCAGCATTTCGAGCCTGTAGCGGTCCACCAGCACCAATATCATTACGCAATAGACGGCAATAACGCAAAGCAACAAAACTTTGGCGATCATGGGGGCGAGGCCGGAGTTCGGGCCACCGAGGATTACCGGTTGCGGGTGCTGCGTGCGCCAGAGGCGATTCGAGAGGTACACGAGGGGAATATCGAGCGACGCGAAAATTCCGAAGATGGCGGAGAGCGATGCTTTCTTTTCGGGATCTTCGATCAGGCCGCGGAGTAGCAGGTACGCTATGAACAGCAGCCAGAGAATAAAGGTAGAGGTGAGGCGAGCGTCCCAAGTCCACCAGATACCCCACACGGGACGCGCCCAGAGCGGGCCTGTGATCAACCCGATGGTGCAGCACATGACTCCGACTTCGACGCCGGAGACGCCGAGGGCGTCCCATTTGCGATTGCGCGTGATGAGATAGGCGACGTTGGCGTAGAAGACTACGGTGAACGCCGAGAACATCGCGATCCAGCTGGGAAGATGGAAATAGAAGATGCGCTGGATGGCGTGCATCGTCTTTTCATCGGGCGCGATGAACAGAGCGGCGTAGCCGGCTGCGAAAATCAGCAGGGCGGTGACGATCGTCAGGGGTAAGCGGGCCTTCATTCTTTGCTGGACCTCATTCTTCCATCAAATAGTCGCACAGAAGCCAGGACGCTGTAAGGAACACAATATCAAATCCGGCTAGGAATGCGACCCAGGTGCGGTCGAGCGCCGGCTGCTCGGCGAAGAGAGCTGCGGTGGATTCCACCGCGGCGATCAGGAGCGGCGTGAGGATCGGGAGCAGCAGCAACGGGAGGAGGAGTTCACGCATGCGGGCGTGGGCGGAGATGGCGGAGAAAACTGTGCCGGTTACGGTGAGTCCGAGGGTGCCTAGCGCAAGAACTAGCGCTAAGCGGCCGACGATGCCTGCTAGGGAGACGTTGTAGAGCACGGCGAAAATTGGAACGAGAAGCAATTCGGCTAGGGACATGAAGATGAAATTGGCGAAAATTTTTCCTAGCAGGATTGCGAAGCTCGAAACCGGCGCCATGCGAAGGGCGTCGAGGGTTTCGTTCGATTGTTCGCGCGCGAAAGAGGGATTGAGCATCAGCGAGCCGGCGAAGAGGAAGGCGATCCATAGGAGGCCGGGGCCGTAGCGGCGGGATTCGGCGGGTGTGGGATCGAAGGCGAAGCTGAAGAGGACCACTACAACTAGGGCGAAGACGACCGTGGCGGTTAGGAGTTCACGCGTGCGGAATTCCAGGCGGAGTTCTTTGCCGAGGATGATGGCGGCGGCTTTTGCGGTGCTCAAATGCTCGTTCCTCGCTCCGGTCTCATCGTTCCCGTCTCGTCGTTCCGCCTCGCGGAATTCGAATGGAGCCGGATGACTTCAGCGCGCTCGAGTCTGCGCTGCAATCGCAAAGGCGGAACTTCAGCGGTTAAAGTCGCCCCGAATTTGCTGTCGTGATGTCGTGGCTAAAGCCACGACCCACAAGGATTCTCGCTTCGTCAAACTAGCTTGCTTACGCTCACACGCGTGTCGGTCGACATCCTACGCTTCGGATCGGAGTGCTGCCAGCAGCGGGGCGGGATCGCCGCCCGGGCCGCTGTCGTGCTGGACGCGGCCGGCTGCTAGTGCGACGGCGCGCGTGGCTAGGTCTAGCGATTCGTTGCGCGCGTGGGTGCTCATCAGGATCGTGCAGTGCGCTTCTTTCAGGCGCGCTAGCCTTGTGCTGAACCACTCGAGGCCTTGGCGGTCGAGGCCGGCGGCGGGTTCGTCCAGCAGCAAAAGGCTCGGAGCGTGCAGCAGCGCGCGGGCGATTGCGAGGCGCTGGCGCATTCCCCGTGAGAAAGTTCGCACGAGACTACCGGCGCGAGTGGCTAGGCCGCAATCTTCCAGCGCGGCGGCTACGCGGCGCGGGATATTGTCCAGGCCGTAGAGTTTCGCGAAGAATGTGAGATTTTCGGCGGCGGTTAGATCGTCGTAGAGCAGCGTGTTGTGGCCGACGAGTCCGATGGCGTGTTGCGGCCTGAACGAGGATGACTGCGTGCTGGCATGCGCGCTCGTGGCGGCCGGTCCGTTCGTGAAGCGCAGGGCGCCGCGGCTCGGATTCGAGAGGAGCGCAGCGATGCGCAACAGCGTGGTCTTCCCTGCTCCGTTGGGTCCGAGGAGCGCGACGAATTCGCCGGGGAGAATTTCTAGGGTGACATCGCGGAGCGCGGCGAAAGCGCCGAAACGCTTCTCGACGGCTTGAAAAGAAAGGCCTAGCGATGTGGAGGCGGTTTGCGAAGACACGCTCGGTGCGGGCAACGCGTTGCGCCTAGCCGCGCACTAAGCCGCGGAGCATTTTTTCGACGCTTTCACGCTGGCGCGCGTAGTCTTCTTCGCTGATGGTGCCGGCCTGACGGCGGAGTTCGAGGCGGAAGATGCTGTCTTTTAGTTCGTCGAGGCTGCCGCGGACTTCGTGGTCAATCGCCGCGACTGATTCGGAAGCTTGAGCGCGAGCGGCGGAGGAAGCGGGTGGTTCGGCCATTGCCGCCGAAGAACTGGAACGTCCTGATGATTTTTTGGCATTGCGAGGCTTGGGCACGTCGGCGGCGAATTCTTCCGAGCCATTCGAAGCGATGGCCGGGCGGGGCTTGAGCCACAAATACGCGAAGCCGAGGACGAAGATGGACGCGAAGCCGCCGGTTAGAATCCATTTCAGGCCGTCGAGGCGCGCGGGAATCGTGGTGGCGCTGACTGATTGCGCTTCGGCGCCGCCGCCTGCATCCGACGCGCGCGAGTTCACTGAAGGATTTTGGGAGTTGTCAGCGCCTCCGCCGGCGCCTGCGGCGCCGTTCGAACTCGATTGCGGCGGCGGGGCCGTGCCGAAAACCGAGACGTCAATCGGTGAATTGGCGGCGACGTTGTCGCGCATGTAGACGTTGAAACCCTGGTCCTGACCGGCCGGCGAAATTCCGCTGCCGGAAATTTGCACAGTGGGCGGGGCGGCGATGATCAGGCGTTCGGTCGAGTAGGGCGAGACGTTGCGCAGGGTCAAATGATTTCCGGCGTAGGGCATTTTGTAGGAGAGGCGCACGCCGCTTTCGCCGGGACGGAATGGAAAGGCGATGGCCAATTTATTTTTGCCTTTATCAATCGTTCCCTGCACTACGGGCATGCCGGAGCTTCCCCAGGCGGAGGCTTGATTGAAGTCCGCGCCGTCGGGAAGCGTGAAATTGAACGAGCCGTCTTCGCGGTAGTAGGCCACCGGGGGCTGGGTCTTGTTGGCGATCATGTACTCTTCGCCGACCATCAACTCGGAGCCGTCGGGCTGGAGGATGATGGCGTGATTGGCGACGCTGAAGGCGTCGGGCTTGTCGGTGGGTTCGAAGACTTCGACGTCAGCCGTTGTTTTGCCGGGAGTGATGGGCTCGTGATAGTTCACGCCTTTGTAGACTACGCGCAGGAGCATGGGGCCGGTGCCGAGTTGCGGATTGTTGAAGTGATAGTGGCCGTTTGAGTCGGTTTTGGTGTTGGCAACCGGCTGCATGCCGCCTTGGAGTTGGATGAGGATTACGTCGGTCCCGACGGCGAGTTTTCCATTCGTGCCATTTTTCACCGTGCCGTCGAGCGTGCCGGCGAAGGCGACGTTCGCGCTGAGTGCCAGCGTGCAAAGTAACAGGAGCAAGATCGTGGCGCGGGCGGCAGCGGGCACGGTCCGCCACGGCGGATCTTCGACATGCCGTGCCCCTACGCCTGGATTGTTGTGTGCTCGCTTCGACATTTGGTTGGTTCGTTGAGGATTCATGAATTTCGTGCCTTCTGCGCGGCTGCTAATTCCGCCGGGGTTTGACGCATGGAAGCTTGGCGCGTGGCGGGCGTGGGCGCGCCGCCGGTCAATTGGTCCATTTCGGCCAGGACGCGCGCGGCTTCTACTTCCAGCGATTGCTTGATCTCTTCGAAATCATTTTCGGAGAATTTTCCGGCGCGAAATTCGAAGCGGAGGTCGCGCAGATTTTCGTAGATGGCGTCGCGGCGTTCCATCAACTGGTCGAGTTTGGTGCGATGCGGCGCTGCATCGGATTCGTCCAGCCTTACGTTGAAGATAAAAAAAATGGCTGCGGCGGAGAGCAGCACGCAGGCCACGGCGATGTCCACGTTACTCATCGTGGTCCTTGCTTGGTTCCCTGCCGGCTTCGCGTTGGACGCGCTCGAGGAATGCCGCGTCAATTAGCGGACCGCCGGCGGGGGCTAGGGCGGCTTTTTGTTTCCAGCGCCGGACGACCTGCCAGACGAGGATTAGCGCGATTAGCGGCAGCAGAACCGGCATCACCCAGGCGAGCAGGTCGAAACCTTTTTTCGGAGGCTCGACCAGGAGTGTGGGGCCGTATTGTTCGACGTAGGCTTGGAGAATTGCGTCGTCGGATTCGTTGCGGGCTACGCGGGCGTCGAGATCTTTCTGCATGCCGCGGGCGGTGTCGCAGGGTCCGGAGAAGGTGCCGCCGGGATGGCTGCAGAGACCTGCGGAATCTTCGCACCCGCCGCACATGCACATCACGCGCTTGCCTAGAGCTTTGGCGCGCGGCAGGGTCTGGGCAACGGCGGGACCCGAACCGATTGCCAGCATTAGCAGCGCTAGTGCCGCTGAACGAAGGCAAAAACTTACCGCAGAGGACGCGGAGAAATGCCGCAGAGGACGCGGAGACCTTTGCGCCTGGCGGAACGTGCTCGACGCGTTAGTCATTGCTTTCTACCCGGCGGGCGACCGCGCCTATCGCTGGGGAAGAGTCGGCGATGGCGTCGGCCCAGGAGCGTTCGGTTACAGGGCGGAGGACTAGCGCGGTGCGGCGATTCGGGACTAGCGCTAGCAGCGTGCCCAGGACGACTACGATTCCGCCGAACCAGATCCATTTTACTAGCGGAAGCAGATAGGCGTGGACCGAGGGGCGGCCGCTTTCCGGGCTTTGTCCGGCATAGACGACGTAGAGATCGCGCAGCGGCGAAGATTGGACGGCGACCATCGTCTCGGTGATCTGGCTGGTGAGGAAGAAACGGCGCTCGGGATAGAGCATCATGTCCGATTTGCCGTTTTTGAAGACTTCGAGAGTGGCGCGTTGCGACTGGTAGTTGTTGTTGGCCACCTGGTCGAAATTCTGACAGAGGATGGTGTACGGGCCGATTTTCAGCGTGTCGCCGATGCCGAGATCTTTTTGGATGTCGCGATTGAAGGGAGTGCCGGCGATCCCAATGAAGACGAGGACCATGCCGAAGTGGACGACGTAGCCGCCGTAGCGACGGGTGTTGCGCATGGTGAGTTCGCCGACGGAGGTAAGGAGGTTGGTGCCATCGCGCGCGGAGATTACGCGGGCGCCGCGGAAGAACTCCGAGGCGATGGTAACAGTGACGAAGACGCTGAGGATGAGGCACATCAGCGCGTAGACGTCACGGAAACCAAAAATCAGGGCAATGACTCCTGCGAGTACGCCTCCACCAAGGGGCCACGCGAAATTGCGTTTCAACGCGTCAAACGAAGTCTTGCGCCAAGCCAGCAGGGGCCCCACGCCCGTGAGCAGGAGCAGAAACAGCGCTATGGGGATCATCACCTTGTTGAAAAATGGCGGACCCACGCTTATTTTACTGCCTTCGACCCATTCGGATAAAACCGGGAAGAGCGTACCCCACAGGACCGCAAAGCAAGCGGCGAGGAGGATGAGATTGTTGAAGAGGAAGCTGGATTCGCGCGAGACGAGAGAGTCGAGTTGATTGTCGCTGCGGAGGTAATCGCGATTCTTCCAGTACGCCGCGGCGCAGACCAGGAAAACAATTATGAGGAAGCCTACAAACCAGCCGCCGATGGAGGATTGCGCGAAAGCGTGCACGGAGCTCACTACACCGGAGCGGGTGAGCAGCGTGCCGAGAATGCATAACATGAACGTGGTGAAGACGAGCCAGACGTTCCACACCTTCATCATGCCGCGTTTTTCCTGCATCATCACAGAGTGGAGGAAAGCAGTGCCGGTGATCCAGGGAAGGAGAGATGCGTTTTCGACCGGGTCCCAGGCCCAATAGCCGCCCCAGCCGAGGACGGCATAGGCCCAGTGCGCGCCGAGAAGGATGCCGATGCTTTGGAAGCACCAGGCGATCATGGTCCAGCGGCGAGTGATGTGAATCCATTTCTCGCCGGGGTAGCGGCCGAGGAGCGCGGCGAGCGCGAAGGCGAATGGGACCGTGAATCCGGTATACCCGAGATAGAGCATCGGGGGATGAATCACCATTTCGGGATATTGCAGCAGCGGATTGAGGCCGCGGCCTTCGGATATGCGCGCGAGGTGCATGATGCCCGCGCCATCGGCGCCTGCGACAACTTGAAATGGCGTGGCGACGAAATTATTGAGCGTGAGGTAGAAGGTTTGCACGCCGGCGAGGACTACTCCCGCATAGGGCATCAGCTCGGGATGGCGCTTGCGATTGAGAAACAGGACGAAGAACGCGTAGCCGGAGAGCAGCCAGGTCCAGAGAAGGAGCGAACCTTCCTGGCCGGCCCAGAGGGCGGCGAACTTGTAGTATGGCGGAAGGGCTGTGTTGCTGTGCTCGGCTACGTAGGCGAGCGAAAAATTATTGGTGAAGAAGAAAAATTCCAGGCAACCGACTGCGAGGGTGACGAGGACAAAGACGGCCATGCCCGCGTTGCGGGCGCTTTTGGTCAGCAGAACGCGGCGCGTGACGATGCCGACGATTCCGGCAACGACTGCGTACACGGCTGCCAGGAAGGCGAGCAGCAGTGCTAACGAGCCCAGAATGTCCACGGAGTTCCCCCGCGCTGATTCGCTCTAGTCGTGCAAGGCGCTAATTTCCCGAAGGCCGCGCGTAGGAGCCATTCGAGGATTGTCCCGGTTCCGCAGATGTCGCTTTCGGCGCAATCGGCGAAGCCTCGTACTTCGAGGCACACTTGGCTTGCACTTGCTCGGCCTGGAAGCGATTGTCCGGGAGCAATTTGCCTTCCACCAACGCCTGCGCTCCGTCTTTGAATGTATCGGGCAACGGGTCGCGCCCGATGTAGCTCACCGGCAGATTCTTGCCCTGTTCGGTGAGCACGAAATTCACGCGGTCGCCGAGGTGTTCGATGGTGCCGGCCTGAACGTTGCCAGAGACGCGCATCCGTTGGTGGAGCGCGGAGCCCTGGAGCGTCGAAAGCTCGGTGATGGTGTGGTAATAGGTCTTGCTTTGAGTGAAGCCCACGTAGGCTAGCGCCATCAAGGTGAGGACGATGATCGCCGAACCGACCAGGAACTTCCTTCGGGCATTCATGCGCGGCACTCCCAGGTGCAATTCAATGGAACGGTTGATTCTAGCATAACGCTTGGGCGCGCTCGAATGGCTATTCTTGACAAATCTTTACGTAGCACGGGGCGCGAGCGCTTTGGCGAGGCGATCACCGAGCGAGGTGCCAAATTCCGCTTGCCCCTGGGGGTCGCCGAGGAAAGGATCGTCGAAGGGCTCGCCATTGTTCAGGATGAGCTTTTCGTTCCATCCCTTGAGCTGCAACAGGGGAAGCAGCGCGTGAAGATCGCGCGAAATCGGCGCGAGGAACTTGGGTTTGTACGAGGAATTCACGCGGAGCACTACCGTGGAGGCCATCCGGTCGATGGCCGCAGCCAGTTCGTCGGATGATTCGACGGGACATTCGACGGCGTAGGCCAGAAAGAAGCCGCGCTTCTGAAATTCGGCGAGAGTAGCTTCTTCGGTCGCGTGCGTGAGGCGTGCGTCGCCCGTGCATTTCGCGAGTTCGTCGAAGAACATGCGCGATGGCGTGGAGCGCTCGCTCGGATCTTGGGCGGGACGATAGAAATAGTCCTCGAGTTTCGCTGGCGGCGCGGCGTCCAAAAAAAGCACCTGGATGTGGATGGGACGGAAGCGCGTGGCAAGTTCGAGGCGTGCGATACGCTGGCGGATGTGGGCTTCGTCTATTTGTGCGCCGCAGCCATCGCAGATCGGCATGCAAAGGCTCCTGGGTTCGTTCGGGCGAATCGTGGAACATCTCAAAATATCATAACGGGGGTGGGTCGCGTGTAATTCGCGTGGGCGCAACTGGGGTAGGCGCTAATTGGGGCGGAGTTGGTTCCGCGGGAACGTGTGCGCTTTGAATGACGATTACTTCTGTCCGGTCTCGACGTTGCCGGAGTTCGCGGACGGAGCGGCCGGGGTGCTGTCGGCTGACGGTTTAGGGTTGTTCTGGGCGGCGGCGCCTAATTTGGCGCGCAGGCAGCCGACCAATTCGGGCGCCATCTCTGAGATTTGCATGCCTTCGGAGACCAGGAATTTACAACTGAGGATTGGGCGCGACTGGTCGTCGTCAGAGAGTTGGCAGCTGACTTTGCAGTATTGACACTCCTGGTTCCAGCAGAAACGGCCGTATGGAACGGTTTCCGGGCTGATGAACTGGAACGCGCGCAATAACGAATTGCGTTCGGGAACCAGAAACGTCTTTCCCAGGATCGTGATTTCAACCAGCTTTTCGTACGGACGGAAGAGTTCGGACATTAGTGGCGCGCTCGTGTCTGCCATGGAATGAATCCCCTGCTTGCAAGCTAAAGCACCACGTAAGGCAGAGCAATGAAAAGAGGATTGCGCGGTGTTCAATGCTCCACTGGGGAAGGAATTGCGAAGCGAAAACGACAGTTGGCTCTCGTAAGACACAACCTCTGGACTCGCGGCTGAGGGCAGGCCTTCGGGCGTATAATGGCTCGACAGGTCAGGCGGGAGCACCACAGCCGGCTTTCGAAGAGGACACCTTTGCGGCAGGAGAACGCTGATGGAAGTCACGGTTAAAATTTCTGATGAGTTGGCCGCGGAGGCTCGGGCGCGGGGCGTCTCGGTTGAAGTCTACGTGCAGGAACTCTTAGCCCGACAGGCACTCGATGCCACCAATGGCGAGCGCCTTCAGTCGGTCCGAGCCGCAGTGGAACGCATACTCGAACTGCGCAAAGGGAACAAGCTCGCAGGCCTGCAAATCAAAGATCTCATTCACGAAGGCCATCAATACTGATGGCCGTATTTGTACTGGACGCCTCGGCAGCTTTGGCTTGGTGTTTTGAGGACGAAGCCAGCAGTTGGGGCGACGGGCTTCTGGAGCGCTTGCAGCAAGGTGACCGGCTCGTAGTTCCCGCACATTGGCCCACCGAAATTTCTAACGGGCTCTTGGTTGCCCTCCGAAGAAACCGCCTGAAGCCAGGCCAACCGCAATTGTTCTGGGACGAACTCGCGCGCTTGCCCATCGAGGCCGAGCCGGCGCTCACAGCCGTTCAAGCGAAAGTGGTGCTGGCACTGAGCGAAAAGCGCCGCCTCACCGTTTACGACGCGGCCTATCTGGAATTAGCTCAGCGCCGCCAATTGCCTTTGGCGACTTTAGACTTGGAACTGCGCAGAGCTGCGCAGGCCGAGGGCGTCGCTGTGCTGTGACGCTGTTGTCACGCAAGGTAGACGCGGCTTAGGCGTTCTTGGCGTCCGACGGCGATAGGAAAACCAGCGTGAAAGCGCCGAGGGCTATGCCTAGCGGGCCGTTGGTCAGGCCGAAGAATGCGGCTACATAGCCTAAGTTGCGTGCGTTCGCGGCGCCGGACATCAGATTCAGGCCAGCGATGATGCACACCACTCCCGCCACGATTCCCAGAATGATCACAAGGATCAAGAAGACGTGGAAGAAGTCCATCAGCGCGAAGGGATTTGGCACGCGGGAAAGCAGCGCGCCCCACATCAGGGTGAGCGTGGCGCTGAACATGAAGACGCCGAGGGCGCCGATCAGACGCAGAAGTCCGTAAAGGATCCAGAGAATTCCAAAGTTGCGCATTCTTGAGGCTCCTTGAGGTTCGTGGAGTGATTCAATAACCGAATGGACGCAAAAGCAATACAGGAAGTTAGGGAGGACGGGAGGAGCTGCTCACAGTGCGATTCGCAGGCAATTCGGAAAGAACGAAGTCAAGGCATCGCGGTGAGTTGCATATATTCGCGATCTGCGTGCCCGGGCAGCAGTATGAGGAGAGTGTAGACTGCGATGGCAGTGCCAAATGGAAGGCTGATCACCCAAATGAACGCCGCAACCAAGGCCACGATGCGTGCCCAGGGTCTTCGCTGCAGGATCCCATAACCCGCCGCAATCCCGAGAATCCCCGTTGCGATTCCATAGAAGAAAGAAAGGATATAAAACAGCCGCAAGAAGTGAAAAATCGGGAACGGAAAAGGGGTGGAGGAACGCTGCAGAATCGCTTCAAACGATGGAAGGAAATAGCGGGCGAAGAATAACGTCCAGACCGCCATCACGATGTGCAGTCCGCTATAGACAAGCCAGAGCACTCCCATGATGCGAAGATGATTGCTGAGAACTTGCAAAGGATCCGCAACGACGACGCGCGGCGCGAACTGCACTACTGGCTTGCCACATGAGCGGCAAAATTGCGCGCCTTCGTCCAACTGGCTCGCGCAATATTGGCAGTACATCGAGTCCTCCACTTATTTTCGGACGCTGGCTTGGAGCCGATACGACTGCGAAGCGGACATGTTAAGCGAAGAATTGGCCCATGCGACGGAATTTTTCGTAGCGTTGATCGATTAGCTGGCGCGGCGGGAGTGTGGAGAGCTCTTCTAGCGCGCGCACCAGGTAGGGCTCAAGGAGTTTGGCAGCGGCGGGATGATCGTAGTGCGCGCCGCCTTCTGGTTCGGGGACAATTTCGTCGATCAGGTTCAATTCGAGCAGGTCGGGGGCTGTGATTTTCAGGGCTTGCGCGGCGATTTCCGTTTTGCTGGGGTCGCGCCAGACGATGGAAGCGCAGCCTTCCGGTGAAATTACCGAGTAGACGGAATTTTCGAGCATGTAGACGCGGTCGCCGACAGCGATGGCCAACGCGCCGCCGGAGCCGCCTTCGCCGGTGATGGTAATCAAAATGGGTACGGGAAGGCGCGACATTTCGCGCAGGTTGTAAGCGATGGCTTCGGCTTGGCCGCGCTCTTCGGCATCCACGCCGGGATAAGCGCCGGGCGTATCCACGAACACGAAGATGGGGCGGTTGAATTTCGCGGCGAGTTGCATCGCCCGCAAGGCCTTGCGGTAGCCTTCCGGCTTGGCTTGGCCGAAATTGCGCGCGAGGCGCTGCTTGGTGTCGCGGCCTTTTTGGCTGCCGACGATCATCACAGGCTTGCCGTGAAATTTCGCCATGCCGGTGATGAGCGCGGGGTCGTCGGCGAAATGGCGGTCGCCGTGGATTTCGGAAAAGTCATCGAAGAGCAGGCGGATGAAATCGTCGGTGTAGGGGCGCTGGGGATGGCGCGCGAGCAGGAGGCGTTGCCAGGCGCCGAGATGGGTGTACAGATCGCGCTTGAGCTCGTCCACTTCCCTGCGGATGCGTTCGATTTCGCCGGATTGATCTCCGGTGGGGGCGGAGAGCAGGCTGAGTTCGGCGACGTCGCGTTCGAGCGCGTCTATGACGCGTTGCTTTTGCTTGTCTTGTTCGCCGCGCGTGGGGCTGACGAGTTTTTCGGCGGCCGTTGACTTCGTAGCGTGCGTTTTTGCGGTGTGCGAATTGTTTTTTTCTTTTGCAGCGGCCTTGGCGAGTGTGCGGCCGTCGTTTTGGAGATCCGGCGCCGATTTTTTGGCTGCCTCTTCGCGAGCGGTGCGGCGGGCGGCTTTGATGGCGCGAAACTTCTTCATACGCGCTTTGCGTTCTTGGCGCTTGCGAAGTTTTTCCGCGAGGATTTGTTGCTTCGTCACTCACTCACCTTTGTTGGAATCGCATCAGCGAATCGCCCCGCGATGGCCGGTAACTCAGCGGCGGAAGATTCTGCGCGAGAATTCAAAATTCGTTCCCTCAGCGGCTAAAGCCGCTTTGATTTCACGTCGGTTATGGCACGGCTGAAGCCGTGCCCTGACGAAAATCGTGATTCTCACACCGGCGCTGGGCCGTCGTTATGTTGCTGATGCTATGCCGTAACTTTGGCTACGGCCTACAAACACTCGCTCTACTGAACTAGCGCCACAGAATCTGTACCACAGATTTCGCGGACGCGTTCGACTAGTTCGCGGTCGGCCAGGACTGCGCTGCCGGCTTCCAGCGTGGCTTCGGTGCCGTCATTTTTTACCAGGTCGAAGGTGACGCGGCAGCGACCTGGGCGGCTCGAGAATAATTGTTGGAGGCGGTCGAGCGCGCCGGTGTCAACCGTGCTGAGGTCCACGCGAACGCGCAACTGGCTGGGAGCGCGATCGGCGACCTGGTCGAGCAGGCGCGCGTCGGAGATTATCAGACGCGTGCCGACGTCTTCCACTGCTACGCGGCCTTTTACCAGCAGCGGCGTATTGGCTTTGAGGATCGGCTCGAGTTTCGCGAACGATTCCGGAAACGCCAGCGCTTCGATGACGCCGGTGCGATCTTGCAGCGTGAGAATCGCCCAGCGGGCGCCGCGGCGGGAACGCATCGGGCGGATTTGCACGATGATTCCGGCGACGACGAGGTCTTCGTTGTTCTTGCGGCCTTCCATGCTGGCGAGTTCGGCGGCGTTGAGATCTTTCAGGCGGCCGGCATATTTATCGAGCGGATGGCCGGAGATGTAGAAGCCGAGGACGGAATATTCGCCGGCGAGGCGCTGCTCTTCGGACCAGTCGTCGGCCTCGGGTAATTCTGCTTCCTGCCAGGGCTGTTGCTGCGGCTCGGCGGAGCGACCGAAAAACAGGCCGCCCTGCCCTACCGTTTTTTCCTGGTGTTTCTTCTGGCCGCGAGAGATGGCTTGATCGATGGCGGCGAAAAGGCGACCGCGCGAACCGCCGCCGACGCAATCGAGCGCGCCGGCTTTCACGAGGCTTTCGAGCACGCGCTTATTCAGGAATTTCGGTTCGATGGATTCGCAGAATGCGAAGAGGCTGTGGAAGCGACCGGCGGTGGTGCGGGTTTCGCAGATGGCTTTGGCGGTATTTTCGCCGACATTTTTGATGGCGGCCAGACCGAAGCGGATGTCGTCGCCGACGGGTGTGAAGTACAGGCCGCTCTCGTGGGCATCGGGCGCTAGGACGCGGATGCCCATGCCGCGCGCTTCGTTGATGTACTTCACCACCTTTTCGGTGTTGCCGGCTTCGGAGCTGAGCATGGCGGCCACGAATTCGACCGGATAGTGAACTTTCAGGTAAGCGGTCTGGTAAGCAAGCAACGCGTAGGCGCAGGCATGGGCTTTCGGGAAACCGTAGCGGCCAAATTCTTCCATCAGGTCGAAGAGTTTCTCGGCTTTCTTGGCCGGAACTTTGTGCGCGGCGCAACCTGCCAGGAATTTTTCTCGCTGCGCGGCCATGACTTCTACTTTCTTTTTGCCCATGGCGCTGCGGAGGATGTCGCCATCGCCGAGGGAGAAGCCGGCCAGGCGATTGGCGATTTTCATGACCTGCTCTTGAAAGACGATTACGCCCCAGGTTTCCGATAGAATTTCTTCGAGCTCCGGAAGGTCGTAGGTGACTTTCTTTTTGCCCTGCTTGCGCGCGATGAACTCGTCAATCATGCCGCCCTGGATGGGGCCTGGGCGATAGAGCGCGTTGAGCGCGGTGAGGTCTTCGATCTGGGTTGGTTGGTAGCGCTTGAGGATGTCGCGCATGCCGTGCGATTCAAACTGGAAAATGCCGGTGGTATCGCCGCGAGCGAAGAGAGCGTAGGTGGGTGCGTCGTCGAGCGGGATAGAGACGAGATCGAGGTCGATCCCGCGATTTTCTTTGATCATGCGCACGGAGTCTTCGAGGATCGTCAGCGTCGTCAAGCCGAGGAAATCCATTTTCAGCAGGCCGATGCGGCCGAGGGCGTTCATGTCGTACTGCGTGGTGATTTCTTCCTTGTTCGACTTATAGAGCGGGACGATCTCGGTGAGCGGGCGCGGAGAAATCACTACGCCGGCGGCGTGAGTGGAGGCGTGGCGGGCGAGGCCTTCGAGGCGCATGGCGACTTCGATTAATTCCTTGCCGGGACCTTCCTGGCACGCGGCTGCGAGTTGCGGGGACTGCTTGAGCGCTTCCTCGAGCGAAATATTGAGCGTCAGCGGGATCATCTTCGCCAGACGATCCACATCGCCGTAGGGCATATCGAGGGCGCGGCCGGCGTCTTTCAACACGGCTTTCGCGGCCATCGTTCCGAAGGTGATGATTTGCGCGACGCTTTCGGCGCCGTATTTCTGGCGGACGTATTCGATTACCTCGCCGCGGCGGCGCATGCAGAAATCGATGTCAATATCGGGCATGGTGACGCGCTCGGGATTCAGGAAGCGCTCGAAGATCAAGTCGTACTGCATGGGGTCAACGTCGGTGATGCGGAGAGAATAGCTGACCAGGCTTCCGGCGGCGGAACCGCGGCCGGGACCTACCGGAACGTTTTGCGCGCGGGCGTAATGAATGAAATCCCAGACGATCAAGAAGTAGCCGGCGAAGCGCATGGTCTTGATCATTTCGATTTCGGAGGTGAGGCGGGCTTCGTAGTCCGCGAGCGGGCGGCGGAGCTTTCCTTCCTTTTGCAGGCGCTCGATCTGCGGCATGCGCGAGGCAAAACCTTCGCGCACCACTTTTTCGAAGTAGGAATCGGTGGTGTGGCCTTCGGGAACTTTGAATTCCGGGAAAGGATTGCTGACGCGCTGGATTTTTACGTTGCAGCGCTCGGCGATGGCCATCGTGCGAGTGAGGGAGTCCGGCAATTCGCGGAAGACCTTGGCCATTTCTTCGGCGGTCTTGAAATAAAACTGATCGGTGGCAAATTTCATACGCTGGCTGTCGCTCATGGTCTTGCCGGTCTGAATGCACATGAGGACTTCCTGGGCGTGGGAATCGGCTTGGGTAAGGTAGTGGCAATCATTAGTGGCAACGAGCGGGATGCCGGATTCTTTCGAGAGGCGGACGAGGTCGCGGTTGACGCGCGTGTCTTGTTCGAGGCCCTGGTCCTGTACTTCGAGGAAGAAATTTCCCTTGCCGAAAATATCGCGCAGGCGGTAAGCGCTGGTCTGGGCCTGATCGTACTTTTCGGAGAGGAGCGCGTCGGCGACTTCGCCGCGCAGGCAGGCGGAGAGCGCGATCAGTCCTTCGCTGTGTTTCGCGAGGAGTTCGTGATCCACACGGGGCTTGTAATAGAAGCCGTCGAGGTAGCCGGTGGAGACCAGCTTGATCAGATTTTGATATCCCTTTTCGTTCTCGCAGAGCAGGACGAGATGGTTCGAGCGTTCCGCGCCGGTGCCGCGATTTTTGTGGTTGTCCGGCGCGACGTACATTTCGCAGCCGATGATGGGCTTTACTCCGTGGGTCGTGGCCTGGTGATAGAAATTTGCGGCGGCGAAGAGATTGCCGTGGTCGGTCACGGCAACCGCGGGCATGCCGCGGCGGGCAGCTTCGGCGGTCAGTTCGCCGATTTCGCAGGCGCCGTCTAGAAGAGAGTAGTCCGTGTGCAGATGTAGGTGAACGAAGTTCGAGGAATCCATGCGCAGAGTATTTTAAACCAGCTTGAGGGATTCGGGTACGGGCAATCGCGGGGCACCCAGATGATTTGAACGTCGCGGACAGGCAAGTGGCGACGCAAACGGCCGAACGTCGAGGACTTTACGCCTGGATGGCGCAGGAATCGAAGAGAGATCCCTCCCTTCGGTCGGGATGACGACTTGGCGGTTTGCGAGAAACCGAAACCGAGGTGGTAGTTTGAGTCGCAACGACCACTGCGAAGAGCCGGCGACACGCCCGCCGGCGAGCGAGCAATTCGGCGCGTTTTTCTGCAACCCGTTGCGATCGGGTCGTTTCGCGGCGCGACACCGATGGCGCACTGAAGTGCGCCGCCACAAAGGCAAATCAGCGGCGCGATTTTTTGGCTGCTCCGCGCTTTTTGTTGGCGGCGCTGGCGGCTTTGGTGTCGTGTGCGGCTTTATCGTGTTTGGCTTGGGCTTTGGCACCGATTGCAGCAGCTGCGGAATTCGATGCGTTGGCAGACGCGGCGGAGGACTTCCCTGCCGCTGATTTTCCTGCTGTTGGGGCAGCAGCCGCGGCTTTCGCGTCTTGCGGCGGAGTCTTGGATTTTTCGCGGCCCTTTGATTCAACGGGAGCCGCTGCGTCTTTGTCGCCTTTGCGCTTTTTTTCTTTCTTTTCGGGCTTTTTGGGTTCGTCTTTGATGCCCGCCAGATTCTTGAGGATCTTGGTGCGGTCTTCGGGCGTCTTGCCTTTGCCGCGCAATTGCAATTCGAAGAATTGTTCGATGACTTTATCGAATTTCGGGCCGCGCTCGACGCCTAGGGCATCGAGTTCGCCGGCGGGCGAGGCCATGCGCAGCGGGCGCCATTTTTGCAGGTAATTACGAATCTTGGAAAGCGCGCGCGGATTCGGCATTTCAACTTCGATGAATGCGAGCACCTCAGCCGGCAGCGAGGCAAGGTAGTAGTAGGCGTCCTTGGCGGAATTGGTCTTGGCGCTCTTCAGCATCTTGACGACTTTTTGAGTTTCGGGGACCAGTTCGCCGAGTTCTTCGATTTCACTTGAGCGGAATTCGAGGTTACGCAATGCCGCGGCGGATTCGCGCGATTTCAGTCGTCCCAGCGTGTAATACAGCACCGCGAGATGGAGGCGGGGGCGCAGTCCCGCGCCATAGAGATTGGAGCGCACGCGGGCGAGTTTGTTCAAGCTGTCGTAGTCCGGTTTGCGTTTCTGAAGCGACGGGTGAATCAGTGCGAGCAGATCGTGCGATTCCCAAAGCTTCAGCGTGGCTACGGGATTATCTTCGCGAGCGAGGGCGCGCAGTTCGTGACCCACGTCTACGCTTTCAATTCGCTCGACGAGCTTGCGCTCGACAGCCAGGTCGAACCATTCCTGGGTGCGCGACTCCATTTTGAAGCCCATGCGAGCGACGTAGCGCAATATGCGCATCAGGCGGATCGGTTGATTGGTGAAGGCGTGGATGGAGAGAGCGCGGACGTCCTGCTTTTCCAGGTCGGCGAGGCCGTTCATGGGATCGAGCAGCAGGCCGCGAGATTGCGTGTTCAGCGAAATGGCGATGGCATTGATGCCGAAATCGCGGCGGCGAAGATCTTCCATGACGCTGGAGAAGCGGTACTCGGGCTTGATACCCGGGCGTTCGTAGTAATCCTCGCGCGCGGCGGAGATGGAGCCGTCCACGTCGCCGGCAAATATCATTTCGTGATGGCGGATTTTTTCGCTTTCCCACACCACGCGGGCGCCGCCTTTCTCGAGTTCGCGGACCATTTTCACGGGATTGCCTTCGACGGTGAAATCCAGGTCGCGGATGGGCATGCCGGAGATTAGGTCACGCACCGCGCCGCCGGTGAGATAGACGTTGACGTCTTGCGTGCGCGAAAGTTCCTGCACGCGCTCCATGACGGCGCGCTGCTCGGGAGAGAGCCGGCTTTCCAATAAGTACATGTAATCGGGCATGAAGTTTCCGCCTTACTCGAGATTCTCCGCCAACCGCTTCAGGCGCGAGGGTGATGCGCTTTATAAACTTGCTTTAATCTCTCTTCGACGACATGGGTATAAATCTGGGTGGTGGCTATATCCGCATGGCCCAACATCATCTGTACCGAACGAAGATCCGCGCCGCGGTCCAGCAGGTGCGTGGCGAAGCTGTGCCGCAGCATATGTGGAGAGAGCGTCTTACGCAATCCCGCTTTTCGGCCGTAGGCGCCGAGATGCTTCCAAAAAATAATGCGGTTGATCGCAGAGCCGGTGCGGCCGACGAAAAGGTAAGGCGAGGTCTTTTCGCCCAGTATTTCGGGACGTGATTTTTTCAGGTATTCCTGGACTGCTCCGAGGGCGCGGCGTCCGACCGGCACGAGGCGTTCTTTATTCCCCTTCCCGATGCAGCGCAGGCAGCCGACTTCCATCTGCACGTCGGCGGTTTTCAGGCCGCAGAGCTCGGATACGCGAAGGCCGGTGGAGTAAAGGAGCTCGATCATGGCTTTGTCGCGCAGACCGGGGGTGGTGTTCACATCGGGCTGGGCAAGCAAACGGTCCACTTCCTCTACGGTGAGGAATTCGGGCAGCGCCTGGCGGAACTTCGGGGCCTGAATGTTGATCGCCGGATCCTCCTGGATGAGTCCTTCGGTAAAGGCGAAGCGGAAAAAGTGGCGAATGGTGACTAGATGACGGGCTACCGAGCGGCTATCCAGCTTACGAAGATAGAGGGTGCGCAGGAAGTCCACAACATGCCTGCGCTCGATCTGGTCGGTTTCGAGTTTCTGCTTGGCGGCGAACTCAGCAAATTTGGCCATGTCGCGGCGGTAAGCCTGGAGGGTATTCGGCGAGAGCCCCTTTTCGACTCGCAAGTAGTTCAAGAATGTGCGAATGTGCGCTTCCAAATCAACGTCTCCCATTCATCTTTTCACCCCGCGCGTTGCCAAAAACGGATCTACACATCGAGTCCGGTGGTGGCCACTTCCGGTTCGGCTCGGCGGAGCAGCAGGAACAGCTCCGGCAATTCCTCGCAGCGCAGTAGCCAAGCGACCGCGAAATAGATGGCCGTGGAAGCCGCGATCATCGCGAAGAGCAGCGCCGCGCGGGTGAGAACGTGCGCCACCGTTGCGAAGTGCGAATACTTCAGCGCTGCAAAGCAAACCGCGGCCATCGCCGCGGCGCAGGCAATCATCTTGGCCAGCGAGCCAATGATGGCGCGGGTGCCGAGGGTGCCGTAGCGTCCGCGAAAAACCCAAAAAAGCACGCCGAAATAAAAGTAGGCAGCCAAGGTGCTGGCGAGCGCTGGACTGGCGTTCCACAGGAAGCGCCCGAAGGCAAAGAGCAGCAGGACGTTCAAAAAAAGGTGCAGGCCGACAGCGTAGGCGCCTACTTTCGCCGGCGTGAGAGTGTCTTGGGTCGAGTAATACATCGGCGTAATCAGCTTGATGGCCGCGAAGGCCGGCAGCCCCAGCGAGTAAAAGAGGAGTGCGTGAGCCGTTAGAGCCGTGGACTCCGCCATGAACTCGCCGTGCTGAAAGAGCACTTGGGTAATCGGTACGCGCAACAGGATCAGTCCGACGGCTGCAGGAATCGTGATGAAAGATACGACGCGCAGCGCGAAGCTGAAAGTCTGCTTCATCTCGTCGTACTTGCCGGCGGCGACCTGATGGGACATGGTCGGGAGAATGACGGTGGAGATGGCGATCGCGTAGACGCCGAGGACCAACTCCATCACGCGGTCCGCGACGTACAAGGACATCACGCTGCCGGTGGGCATGCGCGAGGACGTAGCGAAAAGAGTGTCCACGAAAAAATTTACCTGGAAGACACCGATGCCGAAGAATGCCGGGACCATCAGTTTCCCGACCTTGCGCACGCCGGGATCGTCGAAATTCACGTCTGGGCGAAAGCGCATGCCGAGCTTGGCTAGCGCCGGAATCTGAATTGCCAGCGCCAGCACCGAACCGAGCAAAATGCCGATGGCCAGCGCCACCGCCGGCGTGCGATACGCGAGGGGCGCCCGGTTCATGATCGGGCGATAGATCACTCCGAAAGAAAAGGCGATGAAGACCAGATTGAAAAAGATGGAGGTGGACGCCGGGAGGGCAAAGCGATGAAAGCTGATGAGAATCGCCGAGGCTAGCGCTCCGAGGCCGAGGAACAACACGCAGGGGAAAATAATGCGGTTCAGATAGACCGCCAGGTCCCAGCGGATATGCCGCATTCCGAGCGCGGTGAAAATTCCGATGATTTGCCTGGAAAATAAGGACCCCAAAACTGCCAGAACCGCCAAAACTACGGCGGCATCCCAGAACGTCCGGCGCGCAAACAGCCAAGTTTCCTTGGGCGGCTTGCCGCGCAGGTAGCCGACGAATACCGGGACAAATGAGGCGCCCAACGCGCCCTCCCCGGTCATGCGCCGTATCATGTTGGGAATGCGAAATGCCAGGATGAACGAGTCGGCAGCTGGCGAGGTGCCGAGCAAAAGGGCTACCCGCTGATCGCGTAAGTATCCGCAAATGCGGCTGATAACGGTGGCTAGGGCTACCACGGAGGCAGATTTTAGGATCTTGCCCTTTTCGGTCAACCGGCGGCAGCTCCGATGCTAACCCTTTAAGCACCAATAACTTGACAAAAACCAGCGCAAGAATAACATAACCCCTTAGAGCATGGCAAGAATCTCCCTGCAAAAAGGCCCAAATTTCGTGAAAGAGCGAGCCTCAGCCTCGACGCGGAAGAAGGTGGTGGTGTTGCTGATCGACCGGACGCCGCTGCGGGGGTACTTGAATGCGGCGAGCCTGGGAACGGCGGAGACGATTGACCTGCTGACTCCGGACGGGGAGCATGTGGAGGTGGCGGCCGCGGACGTGAAGTCGGTCTACTTTGTGCGGGAGTTTCCGGAGACGTTTGACCCCGAGCGGAAGGTATTTCTTAGCCGGCCGAAGCTGGATGGGTTGTGGGTGCGATTGCGATTCCGGGATCAGGATGTGATGGAAGGGATTGTGGCGAACGATTTGGTGGAGTTGCTGGATAACGGCGTGCAACTGACGCCGCCTGATATTCACGGCAATAATTTGAGGTTGTTTATTCCGCGGACGGCTATTGCCGAGATGAAAGTGCTGGGGGTGGTGGGCGCTGCGCGGCAGACGCGGCGAGATTCTGGGGCGGTACCGGAGTCGCAGACTAAGCTCTTCAACGAGTAGCGTCGTTGGTTGATTCCCTTCCTTGCTGTGCCTTCCTGAGAACTGATCCGCATGCTGTACGGCTTATCATCCGTTGTGTGTGTGATGTACATTGGCCGGGTGCAATTTGCGGCGTGAGGAGATGTGTCAATGAAGCTTGGCGAGATCGCGAAGCAGCTGGGGTGCGAGGTGGATGGCGACGCAGGGCTGGAGATTCGCGGGGTGGCGGGGATTGAAGAGGCGTCGGCGGGAGAATTGACTTTCTTTGTGAACCGCAAGTATCGCGCGGCTTTGGATACCACGCGCGCTTCGGCGGTATTTGTGGCGAAGGATGCTGGGCCCATGCGGATTGCGGCGTTGCGGTCGGCGAATCCTTATCTGGATTTCGCGCGGGCGATTGAGATTTTTCATCCGGCGCCACGCTTCACGATGGGAATCCATCCTACTGCGATTGTTGCGGAGACTGCGAAGATTGCTCCTGGAGCGCATGTGGGGCCGTATTGCTTCGTGGATGAAGGCGTGGAGATCGGGCGCAATGCCGTGCTGCACAGTTTTGTGACGATTTACAGCGGAGCGAAGATCGGCGACGACTTCTTCGCGCATTCGCGGGTTACGGTGCGTGAAAATTGCCGCATCGGCAATCGCGTGTTGCTGCAGAACGGCGTGACGATCGGAAGTGATGGATTTGGATTCGCTCGGCAGGGCGATGGCTCGTGGCACAAAATCCGACAATCTGGGATTGCGGTGATTGAGGACGATGTGGAGGTCCAGGCGCATACGGCGATTGACCGCGCAACCGTTGGCGAGACGCGGATCGGGCGCGGGACCAAGATTGATAATTTGGTGCAGGTTGGTCACGCATGCAAAGTCGGCGAGGATACGCTTTTGTGCGGGCAGGTTGGTTTGGCGGGGACTACGAAGGTGGGCAGCCGGTGCATACTCGCGGGGCAAGTAGGGGCGGCTGGGCATTTGACGATCGGCGATGGGGCGATGTTGACCGCGCAGACAGGCGTGCCGGCGGATGTTCCGGCTGGCGCGATTTATTCGGGCTATCCGGCGATGGACAATCTGGCATGGCGGAAGTCGGTGGCGGTGTTTAATCGTTTGCCAGATTTGCAGAAGGAAATTCGGGAGTTGCGCGAGGCGGTGGCGAGATTGAGCGCGACGTGAGTTTGTCGGGCGCGGGCTTTTGGCCGCGGCGACGCGGATTCAGTTCTCAGTGGCCGGCTTTTGATCTTCGGGCAGGCCTGCGGCGACTAAATCCTGGACGTGCTTGCGGAGTTCGTCGCGCTGGTCGGCGGAATATTTTGCGGCGTCGATTGCGGGGCCGAAGCGGACGATGACTTCGCCGGGGTGGATGGTCCAGTCACCTTTGCGCATGAGGCGCTGGGTTCCGACGAGCGAGATTGGGACGACACTGACGCCGGCGCGAATCGCCATCACGAAAGTTCCCTTCTTGAATTGCATCAGATGGCCGTCGCGGCTGCGCGTTCCTTCGGGATAGACGAGGAACGAAAGGCCTTCTTTCAGATATTTGATCGCAGTGTCCACACTTTCGGCGGCGGCTTCTTTGTCCGCGCGGTCTACCGGAACCAATTTCGCGAGGTGAAGAGCTTTCGACAGAATGGGTACGCGGAAGACTTCTTTTTTGGCGAGCAGCGCGACTCGCCTTGGAATGTGCGGCACGAGGGCGACCGGATCAATATTTGAGGCGTGATTCGAAGCGAAAATGCAGACCCCTGCGGGAATATTTTCGACTCCTTCGGCGCGGATGTGAATTCCGGCGATGCGCATGGTGACGCGCAGCGCGCCGATGAACGTCCAATACATGAAGTTCGCGTCTTGAGTGATGATCGTCCAGAGAATCAGCAACGGGAGTACGAATATCAGAGCCGGTACGACGAAGGCGTACACGGCGATTGTGCGGATCATGGATTCACGGACGCGATGGAGTCGAGAGGCGTTCTAGGCAAATTGTCGGCCCTTCCGTTTGTTGATCGCTTCAGTTTGTAGTGCCCTTCAGCCAGCCTTCGCGGATGCGGAGCTGCTTTTCCGTGGCCGTCGGCATTTCGGCGATCCAGAAGCGTTTCGAATCGTTGGCGCCGAGCGCGAATTTGATGTCGAATTCCTTATCGTTGCGATGCACGCGCAGGGTGATCTTTTCTCCCGGGGTTTGGTCGTGGAGCCATCCGGGCAAATATCCTGGAACGGGCTGGCCATTGAGCGCGAGCAGGATGTCTCCGGATCTTAGGCCGGCCGCTTCGGCGGGAGTGCCCGGAACGACTTGTGAAACTTGGATGGGCGCGCCGGGGGCGTGGCCTACGGTCCAGAATCCAAGATCGGCGCTCTTGTGCATTTCGACTTTCAGTTCGAGGCCCGCCGCGTTGAAGAAATCCTGGTAGGGAATGTCGTCCGTGCCGGCGATATAGCGGCGAAAGAAATCGTCGAATTTTACACCGGCCACTTCCTCCGCCACTGCCTCGACGCCTTGCGAGTCATCGTAGAAGCGTCCTTGCTGGGCATAAATTGCGTACATGCGGCGCAGCACGTCGTCGAGAGATTTGTGATTGTCGGTGGCGTCGCGGATGGCGAAGTCGAGCAGGACGCCGGCGATCTGGCCTTTGTTGTAGTACGAAATGCTGCGGTCGGGCTGGCGGTAGTCGTCGTATTTTTCGAGACAGGCGTCGAGGCTGGATTCTTCGACGCTCTGCCAGGTGTGCGCGGGGCGCGAATCGAGTTCGCTGATCTGGCCGGCGAGGTCGCCGTAGAACTGGTCTTTGGTCCACAGTCCGGTGCGTTCGAGGGTGTAGGCGCCATAGGTGCTGGTGACGCCTTCGGCGAACCAGAGCGCGCGCGTGTACATTTCCTTGGTGTAATCCACGGGCTCGAGCGACTGCGGACGGATGCGTTTTACATTCCAAGCGTGAAAAAATTCGTGTGCGGCAATGGACGTGGCGCTCTCGATGGTGGGTGCTGCGATGGCGGTGCAGTTCGCGTGCTCCATTCCTCCGCCGCCTACTTCGGGATACGGGCCGAAATGGAAGAAGAAGGTGTATTCGCTGAACGGCGCGCCGCCCATCATTTGTGTTTCGGATTTTGTGATGCGCTGCAGGTTGGTTTGGAGACGATCGCGGCGCCAGCCGTTGCCGTCCACGACCACGCGGAAATGCGCGCCGGACTCATCGAAGGCGAACTCGTCGAATTTGCCGATTTCGGCGGGAGCGTCAACCAGTTTGTCGTAGCTTGCGGCTGCGAATGAGTTCGGCGCGGAGGCTTGCGGCAGTTCGGCCACGGCGTGCCAGCCGTCGGGAACGTCGTCGAATTCGACTGTGGTGTCTTCTGCGCGTCGCGTGGGGATGTACATCAGGACTTCGGCGAAGTTCACGAAGGCGTGATGATCGTCAAGTTGCGAATTGAAGGGGCCGGGATCGTCCCACTCGATTGTGTAATTGACATTTGTGGATTGCGACGCGTGTTGCGATAAAGAAATTTTCCACGTTTGTTTGTCGAGTTTTTGGATGGCTAGAGATTTTGACGGCGCGGACGGCTCGTTTGCGCGCACGTCGCGGACGCGATAGGCAAAATCGCGGACCTGGTATAAGGCGTTCCAGGCCGGGATAGCGATAACGAGATCGTGATCGGAGTCGCTCGTCGGAATTTGCATGGAAACGTGGAACTCGTGCTGATCGGGATTTTTCAGCGAGATGTGATAGCCAATCGTCGCGGCTGCGGGCCGCGCGAAAAGCAACACTACGACTACGAGCAGGAACCGCTGGGCCGATTTCATTTACGGACTGCCTCCGATGATTTTAATTTTTCCAGTAGTTTGCCGCTGAGGCCATCGAAGCTGCCGTTGGACATGACCATCACCATGTCGCCGGCGTGGGCGTTGGACGCCAGATAATCTGCAATAGCTGCGGCGGAATCGAATGCTTGGGCCGGGCGGTTGCGCGCGTGCAACGATTCCGCGATGGATTCGGGGGAGAGGCGCTCTCCTTCTTCGAGCAATTGCGCGCGGCTGACGGGGCCAATGACGATCTCGTCGGCGATGGCTAGCGCGTCCGGCAGTACGTCCTGAAAAATTTTACGACGCATGGTGTTGGAGCGGGGCTCGACGGCGGCAAAAATCTTACGGCCGGGCCAGCGGGTGCGCGTGGCTTCGAGAGTCATGCGGATTGCGGTGGGATGATGCGCAAAATCTTCGACGACGAGGACTCCGCGTTCCTCGCCTTTGATTTCCATGCGCTTGCGGACGCTGACGAAAGTGGCCATGGCGCGTTCGATGGCTTCGCACTCGACGCCACGGCCGTAGGCGATGGCGATGGCCGCCAGCGCGTCGAGGACATTGTGCTTTCCCGCGACCGGCGTACGGATTTTGGTGACTTCCCTGCCGCGGAAGGCTACGCGGAATTCGGTGGCGTCGTCGTGCCATTGAATATCGCCGGCGCACCAATCGCAGTCGGCGGTAAGTCCGAAGGATTCGACGGGGCAGAACGCTTTGGCGACGGCTTCCTTCAGGTCCGGGCTTTCGCCCCAAATCAAAACTTTTCCACGGCGCGGCACTAGATTTACCAAGCGGCGGAATTGCAGCGCGATGGAGGCGAGGTCGGGATAGATGTCCGCGTGATCGTATTCGAGCGAGGTGAGGATCAGTTCGTCGGGATGGTAGTGGAGAAATTTCGGGCCGCGGTCGAAGAAGGCGGTTTCGTATTCATCGCCTTCGATGATGAATTCCTCGCCGCCGCCGAGGCCGTAGCTGCGTTCACCGAAATTGGGAGCGACGCCGCCGATGAGAAAATCCGGTTTGCGTCCTGCTACGTGAAAGATCCAGGCGAGCATCGCCGTGGTGGTGGTCTTTCCATGCGTTCCGGCAATGACGATCGAGGTGTGATTGGGAATGAAATATTCCTCGAGTAGCTGGGGCATGGAGCAATACGGCAATTTTTCGTTGAGGATGTATTCGATTTCGGGATTGCCCCGGGCGATCACGTTGCCGACGACGCAGAGATCGGGCGTAGGCTGCAGATTTTCCTCGCGAAAACCTTCGTTCCAGCGAATGCCGAGGGAATCGAGAAGCGTGGAGGCGGGCGGGTAAACGTTCACATCCGAGCCAGTGACGTGGAAGCCGCGCTCTTTCAGCATCCCTGCGACGGGCGCCATGGCAGCGCCGGCGATCCCGAGCAGGTGGATGTGTTCGGTGACTCGATTCGATTTCGTTGCGATGTGCTTGCTCCTCAGTGAGTGTTTAGCTTCGTAGCAATTTCTAGCTGCGGCAGGCCGGCTCCAAAATTTCCAATTGCGACGTTTCGTCGGCCTTCAGGCGCGCGCGAACTCCCAGCGGCAGAGTGAGCATCGGGCGTTTCGTGTGGCCGATGGCAGCGCCCCACACTACGGGAAATCCCAGCGTGCCTAGGGTGCGGCGCACGACGTCCTGGACGGTTTCGGTCGCCGCGGGACCTTCGCACTCCGGGAATTCGCCGAGTAACACGCCGGAGACGCCGCGCAATTTTCCGGCTTGTTTCAAGTGCATGAGAGCACGGTCTACTTGCCAGGGTTTCATGCCGCGATCTTCGAGGACCAGGATTGCGCCGTGGGTGTCAAGTTCCCAGGGAGTCCCGAGCGCGGTTTCGATCAGGGTGAGGCACCCGCCGAGCAGAGTGCCGTCCGCTGAACCCGGCATGATCACTTCGGTGCCGGGTAATGGAATCGGCCAACCGAGTTTGGTTTCCGTAATAGCGCGGGTGAAGCTGTCGGGATCGTAGCCTTCTGCTGCTGCCGGACCTTTATCGAGACCTGCGGCGACCATCGGACCGTATAGAGTGACCCAGCGAAATTTTTGCCAGAGAAAAATCTGCAGCGAAGTCATGTCGCTGTAGCCGAGCAGGATTTTTGGCGTTGCGAGCGCTACGCTCAGGCCTTCGAGCAAGTAGTTCGAGCCGTAGCCGCCGCGTGAGCAAAAAATCGCGCTGGTGTCGGCTTCGGTGAGCGCTTCTTTCAGTGCGGCACTGCGCTCTTGCGTTGTGCCGGCGAAAAAACCGCCGCGGGCCAGGGCGCGGGCGCGATCGAATTTCGGTTGGTAGCCGAGACGTTCGATTTCTTTTATGCCGGAGGCGAGGCGGGATTCGTCCACGGGACTTGCGAGCGAAACGATGCGCACTGCGGCGCCGGAGTGGAGTGGAGCAGGCTTGAGAGTTTGCGGCATGTGCCGCAGAGGAGAATAAGGAATTTCCGGCGATGAGTCTACAGGCGCGCTTGTGCGTGTTTACATCCCGGCAGGAGCGTCTGGTGGCTCGGATGAATGTGCGTGTGCGCGATGCTTTGGGCCTGCCGTCGATGAGACGGTACGCGCCGGGGCGAGAGTTACGTTTACTGCACGCGAAGCAAGCTTCGCGCCGGAAAAGCGGCGGCGCGCCGCCGCACTCCATATTGTTTTGCGCCGTCGCGCGGTGGTGCTTGATTGCGCGTTGTCGTGCGTTACTGGAACGGCGTGATGGTTAGGTAGACGTCGCCGATGCCGCTGGCGGGTTGCGCCGCTACGGTATCGGGAGCGTAGAAGGCGGCGAAGCGACCGTCGGAACTGATGGGAGCGGCGCTGTATTTGTCCACGACCAGGGGCGCGACTTTCGTCGAAATTGCGGTGCTGAAGCTTGCGAGGGTCACATGCGCGACTGCGAGCGCGGCGGCGCTTGCAGGAACGACGTACGTGTGCGGACTGCACGGTAGAGCCGCGGCGAAACAGGTGTCGCGGACGAGCAGTGAGCCTTCGGTGGCTTCCCCGGCTGGCGCGTTCGACGCGATTCCGGATACGAAGGAGACGTATCTGCCGGAGGCACTCACGGCTGGCGAAAAACTTTGCGATTTTGCGGCCGAGGCGCTGGCATCGGTAGCGATCTGTGTCGTCGATGGTGTGCAACCGTCGGGCGCAGTGGGACCGACGCAGGTATCGCGCAAGAACGCTCTGCTCGTGCTGGCGGTCGTGCTCGCGGCGTTCGCGGATTCCGCAGGCTGCGACTCGAAGGCAACGAAGCGGCCGTCGCTATTGATGGAGGGCGAAATATTCGCCCCGCCGAGGGCTGAGCCATCGGACGCGTAAGAAATTCGTTCGGCGGAAGCATTGCAGACGACTGGGACTTCGACACCGAGACAAGTGTCCGCCAGAACGATCTGCGAAGTGCTGACGGCGGACTGCGCCGCCGATTGTGACGCCCACATTTCGTAGGCGACATATCTGCCGTCAGCGGAAATTGCGGGGCGCCCGGCTTGCGCGCCGGCGCTTTGATCCGCTTCGTCAACGGGAACGGCGAGCGTGGAGGGAATGCAGGATTTCGTGCCCGTCGGACCTTCGCACGTATCGCGAATGTAGACCTGAGGGCCGGTGGCGATGGCACCCGCGCCAAGATTCGTGGCGGCGGAAACGAACGCGATATAACGGCCATCACCGCTGATCGACGGGCTGGCGCTGGGCGCGTTTGCTGCGACCCCGTCGTCGCCGGCTGAGATCATTTTGTTGCCGGGCACGCAGCCGGATGGGGCGTTGACGCCGCCGCACAGGTCGCGGACGTACAGCTCCCAATAGCCGGGCGCCACTGCGGCTCCGCCGGAGACGAGGTTTGTGGCGCGGGAGATGAAGCCGACAAAGCGGCCGTCGGCGCTGATGGCTACTTGCCTGCCGATTTTACCGTTGGGAGCGCTGCCGTCGGGAGCAACGTCCACGGCGACGGTCTTGGGAGTGCAGCTCGCCGCGCCGACGCAGGTGTCGCGCACGAAAATATTGCCAGCGGCTTGCGGCGTCACCAGGTTTTTGGCTTGCGAATAGAATGCGACGTAACGTCCGTCGGCGCTGATGGCTGGGGCTTCGCTGGGGCCGTTGGCAGGACCGCCGACCGCACTGATGGAAACGACCTGCGGGAATTGCGCCGCGGACATGGAGCTTGGGTTGATCGTGTAGGGGAAAAGAGCGGAGGTGGCTACGCCTCCATTTGCTCCGAAGCTGGCCACGGTGATCTCGGCAGTGCCGGCGGTGGCGATATCCGAGGCTTGAATCGCGGCTGACAGGGTCGTCGCGTTCTTGTATGTGGTGGCGCGCGCGCCGCCGTTCCAGTCAACGACGGATTGTGGAATGAAATTTGTGCCGGTGACGGTAAGGGTGAACGCAATGCCGCCGGCGGTGGCGTCAGTGGGCGCGACAGAACTGATCGTTGGAGTGGCGGGCGGAGTGGGCGAAATCACGAAGTTGACGGGCCCAGAAGTGCCGCCTCCACCGCCAGTGACCGTGACGGCGGCCGTTCCAGCCTTTGCGACGTCGGTGGCGGTGATTTGGGCTTGTAAAGAGTTGGCGTTGACGAACGTGGTGGTGCGCGAGCTGCCGTTCCAGTCCACAGTGGAGCCGGACGAGTAACCCGCACCAACCACTGAGAGCGTGAATGCAGAGGCACCGGCGACGACGCTGGCGGGAGAAATTGAACAGATCACGGGAGTGCCGGAAGACGCGACGGTAAAGCTCAGCGCGGGCGAGTAGACGACGTTGCCGCCGCCTCCATAGGTGAACACGCTGATGTTGTCGCAGCCGGCCGTTTGAATGTCGGTGTTGGTGATTTGCGCGGTCAGTTGCGTGGGGCTTACAAAAGTGGTGCAGCGCGGGCTGCCATTCCACGCAACGACGGAGCCACTGTAAGGCGGCGTTGGCGGAGGCATCGCGGTGCAAATGCCGTCCGCACTACCGTCGACGAAGTTTGCGCCGTTGACGGTGATAGTGAATGCAGCGCCTTTGGGCGCGGCGGTCATCGGGCTAAAGTTCGAAATCTGCGGGGCGTTTGGCTGCACCGCGTAGATCTGGAACGTCGCGGCGTTCTGATTGACTCCGCCTCCGGGGATTGGGTTTGACACGGTTACTGCGGCGCTGCCGGGAGACGCGACGTCCGACGCCAGGACGGTGATGGCGATTTCGTTAGTGTTCAGATTTACCGTGGAAGCGCGCGGCGATCCGTTCCAGTAAGCGGTGGAAGTGCCGGAGGATCCGGCGATGAAACCATTCCCGGCGATGAAGAGCGTGAAGGATTGGCTGCCCGCGGTGATGCTGGCGGGATAAAGCGCGGTGATGGAGGGCGTGGGATTCGGCTGAACGGATGTGCTGGTCGAGGTGCAACCGGAGACGACGATGGACATCAGCACCAGCACACCGAACGCGGTCCACCGCAAGAGCATCAAGCCGTTCCTCCTGTAATTTTCAAATGTAGAATTCGCAAAAACTTGCGCGCTCTGCGCCGGCTGTGCCGGGATAGCGGAACGAGGAAAGCGAACAAACCGCCAGCAAGTCCCTTAAATATGAGTCAAGAATTGATAGCATCCCGGCGAACAACCGTCAACTCGGATTCCCGGCGCCGGTGTTTGGTTGGCCGCGCGATGTGCCGATTTGCGGCATGCGCTACGGGCGAGTTGGCGTGGTGAAGGCGCTAGTTGGGGGACTCCGAGCGCCGCGTGCAACTGGGGCATGCGATGCCTCACACAGATGACGGCCGGACTTCGACTTTCGCATTCAGAGTGCCGAACTTGGTCAGCAATTCGCGTTCTTGCGGATAGGTCACTTCGGCTTCGAAATCCACGATCATGGAATCGTCATGCTTGCGGGTTTGCCAGTGACGCGCTGAGATGCGGGCTTCTTCGACGATTTTGTGGGCGGACATGAGGAGATCAGCGGGGGCGACGGAGGTGGTCAACTGAAACGTCATCATTTGCATGTGCAGGCCGAGGCGATCTTCCATGATGCCCAGTGCGACCAACGCGACAAGCACCAGGAGCGTCGCGAATATGGCGGTTCCCAGCATTCCTGCGCCGACGGCCATCCCGATGCTGGCCATGACGAAGATGGTGGCGGCGCTGGTGATGCCGAGGACCGCTCCGCGCTCGCGGATCACGACGCCGGCGCCGATGAACCCGATGCCGGGAATGATTTGTGCGGCGATGCGTGTATGGTCGCCGGTCACTTCGCCAGCCATTACGTAGGAAATGATGGTAAAGAGCGCGGCGCCGAAACAGATGAGCATGTTGGTGCGAATTCCGGCGGGCTTGTGGCGAAGCTGGCGCTCGAGGCCAATCACTCCGCCCAGGAACGCCGCAAGTATGAGGCGCAACAGAATGTAGGAATTCAGGTCGTGCAGCATGACACCCCCGTGCCTCGCGAAGGCGCGATTCTACCGGAAGCTGAGGCGGGAGTTAAGAGCGGAAGCTGGATAATTCGGACTCCGGGGATGAGAACTGAAAGCGTCTAATTAGGACCGCGCTTGGCTGCCGTTGATGCGCAGGACGATTAAGGTGCGATCGTCGTGCGGCTCTTCGGGGCGGCCGCTGAATTTGTCGGTTGCGGCGAGGATTGCGGCGCAGACGGCCTTCGAAGATGTGCTGGGCGGCAGTGTGCGCAGAGTGTCGACGAGCCGTTCGAAGCCGAACTGCTCTTCGTGGGCGTTCATGGATTCTAGGATTCCGTCGGAGGCAAAAATCAAAACGTCACCCGGCTGGATCTCTACGCGCAGAATTTCGTATTCCAGCTCCGGAAAGATGCCCAAAGGGGTTCCATCAATTTTTAGTTCCTGAAATTGACCATTGCGCACGAGGATCGGCCGCGGAATTCCGGCGTTCGACATCTCTAATTGGCGCTTCTCCATGTCGAGATGTGCGAAAAGCAATGCCACAAAGCCAGGGCTGATGTGCGAGGCGCAGAGGCGGCAATTCAAAGTTGCCATTAAATCCGGGGGCGGAAGCGTGTGATCCGATGTGTGCTCGCGAAGAATTCCGATGGCCATGGAAGCGTAAAGAGCGGCGGCAGTTCCTTTGCCTGAAACGTCGCCGACCACGACCGCGAGGCCGTGATCGCCGTATTGGAAAAAATCGTAGAAATCGCCGGCGAGTTCGCGGGCAGGGATGTAGATAGCGGATAGATCGAGTCCCGCAATTTTGTGCGGCTTTTGCGGGAGGAGCTGGCGTTGAATATCGCGAGCTGTTTCCAGGTCGCTCTTCAGGCGAAGTTCGTTTTCTCGCGAAGCGGCGTAGAGACGGGAATTTTCTAGAGCGATCGCGATATAGGAGGCGAGAATTTCGAGCATGCGCTCGTGTTCGGCGCTGAAGGCTTTGAGATTGATGCTTTCGAGGTCGAGAATACCGATCAGACGGCCTTGCAGAGTTAGCGGGATTACCAGTTCGGAACGCACTTTCTCGCTGTTGGGAAATTCCACATAGCGTGGGTCCGAGCGGACATCGTCCACGCGCATGGCTTTGCGTTCTCCGGCGGCGTGGCCGGTGATGCCTTTGTAGAGGGGAACACGAAAACGCGCGGGGATGGGTTCGCCGAAGTGGACCGAGAAGACGCCTTCGAGCTGCGTGACTTTTTCGTTCCAGAGCATGACGCTGAAGAGGTGATAGTCCACGACTTTTCTGACGCGTTGGGCGATGCGGCGGAAGAGCTCGTCCCGGTCAAGAATGCAGGTGATTTCCTGGCTGATTTCGGATAGCAGCGAGAGGCTCTGGCTAATGGCTGGGTGGCTCGCGCGATTGGTCTGCGTGCGCCGGTTCGCGCTGGGACGTTTTGTGCCTTTGCTGCGGGGCCTGAGTTTCTTTTTCACTGCCGGAACTCCCGATTCGATTGGTGCGCAAGCCGCTTACCTGTACGTAGCCGCAGAGGGGCGCGGTAACTGCGCGGGTCACGGCGAAGGATACCACTTTCGACGGGACCAGGAACTTCTCTGTTCGCGATTGGATTGGCGGCGGATTTAGAGTTTGAACGATGTGAGCTTGGAGAATTGGTGCGCGCGCGTTGTGATTTCCCGGCGGGTGAGCTTGGTGAGGCGTTCGACGCCGAATTTTTCCACGGCGAAGCTGCCCAGCACTGAACCATAGACCATGGCATTGCGCAGCGTGTGTTCCGTGATTTTGCCTACGCCCGCGAGATAGCCCATGAAGCCGCCGGCGAAGCTGTCGCCGGCACCGGTGGGATCGTATACCGAGTCGAGCGGATAGGCGGGTACGGAGAACAAGAATTTTTCGTGAATCATCAGAGCGCCGTGCTCGCCGCGTTTGATGACCAGCGTCTTCGGTCCCATCTTGAAGATTTCTTTGGCGGCGCGGGTGAGATTGTGTTCGCCAGTCAATTGGCGGGTTTCGTCGTCGTTGATCACGAGCACCTGAACGTGCTTGAGCGTCTCTTTTAATTCAGCGGGGGTGCGCTCGATCCAGTAGTTCATGGTGTCCATGCCGACAAGCTTCGGCTTGCGTTTTGCTTGTTTCAGGACCGAGTGTTGCAGGGTTGGATCTATATTCCCGAGAAAAATGAACGGTGAATCGGTGTAAGAATCGGGGAGAGTGGGCTTGAAATTCGCGAAGACGTTGAGCTCAGTGACGAGGGTGGCGCGTTCGTTCATATTTTGGTTGTAGCGGCCGGCCCAGTAGAAGGTTTTGCCGCTGGCGCGCTCGACGCCGGTGAGATCAATGTGGCGATGCTTGAAGACGGCCATGTCCTTTTCGGTGAAGTCATCGCCAACGATGGCGACCATGCGCACCGGCGCGAAATGGCAGGCGGAAAGCGCGATGTAGCTGGCGGCGCCGCCGAGCAGCCGATCTGCTTTTCCGTGCGGCGTTTCGACGCCATCGAATGCAACCGATCCGACTACTAGTAAGGACATGTCGTCTCCCGGGTTTCAGATTGAAAGATCGTTACCGATTGCTGCGGGCCCGTGCCGGTAAGGGCGCGGATCGCCGGTCATTCGATGTATTTCCCAATGATCGGCGCTAAACGTTTTTTCGTTATGGCGGAAATCTTCGAGCGATCGGTGACGATTGCGTGCGCCAGAGCCTTTTCGCATTTGCAGCCGCGAGCGGCGGGTAATTCGCGGATGGCTTCGTGCAGCACGGTTTGGACGTTCGCGGTGTTGCGCGCCAAATTGTCCATGATCTCGGTGAGGGTTACGGCGTCATGTTGCGGATGCCAGCAATCGTAGTCGGTGATCATGGCGATGGTGGCATAGCAGATTTCGGCTTCACGCGCGAGTTTGGCTTCGGTGAGATTGGTCATGCCGATCACGTCGAAGCGCAATTGGCGGTAGGTCTGGGATTCGGCGAGCGTCGAAAACTGCGGGCCTTCCATGCAGACGTAGGTGCCGCCGCGATGCGCTTTCACTCCGGCGCGATCGCAGGCTTCGGCGACGCGCGCTGAGAGATGCGTGCAAGTGGGTTTGTCGAAGCCGACGTGCGCGACGATGCCGCCGCCGAAGAAAGTGGAAGCGCGCGCCTTGGTGCGGTCGAAGAACTGATCGGGCACAAGAAAATCCATGGGAGGCAGGTCGTCGCGCAGAGAGCCGACGGCGCTGACGGAAATGATGCGCTCGACGCCGAGCATTTTCAGCGCGCAGATGTTGGCGCGGTAGTTGATGTCGCTCGGCGAGTAAATGTGCCCGCGTCCGTGCCGCGCGAGAAAAGCGACCTGCTTATTTTCGAGAGTGCCGATTACGATGGCGTCGGAGGGATCGCCGAAGGGAGTCTTTACGCGGACTTCGCGCGTATCGGTGAGGCCGGCCATGTGATAGAGGCCGCTGCCGCCGATGATGGCGATCTTCACGGATTCGGTTTTTTTGCTCTTGGACTTGCTGCGTTGCTTTGTGGTCTTGGCCATTCTCAATCCACCTTGATGGGTTCGAGTTCCCAGGCGCCGTTGCGTTCGCGCACGTGTCCCGCGGGAGTTTTCGGGTCGTGACCGAAAAGCGCGATCCAGCCTTCCTTGACTACTTCCGGAATCCACTTCTTTTTGTTTTCGAGCGTGGTCATCGGATACAAATCGTATCCCATGATCCAGGGCAGTGGGAGATGCGCTGCGGTGGGCACGAGGTCGGCGAAGAAAAACGCGGTTTGGCCTCCGCCGGTTAGTTTCACGCATTGCATGTTTGCAGTGTGGCCCGGGACGCGGATTAATTCGACTCCGGGCGCGATGGCGCGGTCCCCTTCGAGCAGCGAGAGCTTGCCGGCGGACTCGATGGGAATATAATTTTCCAGGAAATAACTGGCGCGATCGCGCTCACTAGGATTTTTGGCGTGTTCGAATTCACCGCGCTGGACGACGTATTTGGCGCTGGGGAAGGTGGCGACGACTTTGTCTTTTTCCATGCGCGTGTTCCCGCCGCAGTGATCGAAATGCAGGTGCGTATTGATGACGATATCTATTTCGGTGCGGTCGAGGCCGTAGTCGCGCAGGCGCGTTTCGAGGTGCGGGCCATCGAGCGCGTAAATATCGCGCAGCTTGGGGTTCATCTTCCCGCCCGCGCCGGTTTCGACAAGAATTGTCTTGCCCCCGGCGTGAACCAGCAGGCAATTCATGGCCAGTTGAATTCGATTCCGCGCATCGGCAGGAACTTTCTTTTCCCACAGGACCTTGGGAATCACTCCAAACATTGCGCCGCCATCCAAGTACACGTGCCCGTCCGAAAGAATGTGGAATTCCAGGTTTCCCAGTTTCAACTTTTCTCCCCAAGTCCCGCGCGCGCCAGAATCTCGTTCACGGCGCCGTAGGGGTCAATTTTTCGTTCGGCAACCTGCTCCGCGATCTTTTCGAGCTTTTCTTCGCTGAGGTGGCTGCTTGCGACCCGCTCCATCAGGCGAGTTTCGAGCAATTGCAGAATCCATTCCTTCCAGTGGGCGATTTCGCGGGCTTTGCGCTCGTGGGCTTTTTCAAAGTGCTGCTTGAAGCGCGCGATTTGCTTTTCCAGTTCGTCGATGCCTTTGTTTTCGGTTGCGACGGCGCGCACTACCGGTGGTTTCCAGCCGTCGCGTTCCGGGACGAGTTGCAAAATCGCTTTGAGCTGCTGCTCGAAGCGATCGGCGCCTTCGCGGTCGGATTTGTTGAGGACGAAGATGTCGCCGATTTCCATCAGTCCGGCTTTCAGGCTTTGCACGTCGTCGCCCATGCCGGGCATCAGGACGACCAGCGTGCAATCGGCGAGGCGTACGATTTCGATTTCGCCCTGGCCGACGCCGACGGTTTCCACGAGGATGATTTCTTTTCCGGCCGCGTCGAGGAGCAGCGTCGTGTCCCTTGTGGCTTGGGACAAGCCGCCGAGAAAACCGCGCGTGGCCATGGAGCGAATGAAGACGCCTGTGTCCGTAGCGTGGCCTTGCATGCGGACGCGATCGCCGAGGATCGAGCCGCCCGTGAATGGGCTCGAGGGGTCCACCGCGATGATACCGACGGTTTTCTTCTCGCTGCGGTAGCGGCCGGCCAGGCGGTCCACCAGCGTGCTCTTGCCGGTTCCCGGCGCACCGGTGATGCCGACGCGGTACGCTTTGCCGGTGTGCGGGAAAAGCTGGCGCAGGATTTCTTCGGCTTGCGGCTCGCGATTTTCGATTGCCGAGACCGCGCGCGAAATCGCGCGGACGTCTCCTGCGCGCACTTGCTCGGCCCAGTTTTCGACGGAGACGGTCATGGCCTGGTGAAATACGGCTTGGGAATGGTAACACTGGTACCGAATATTACGGATGCGGGCGAAAGCCGGCGGTTGCGGAAATTCTTGAGCGCGCCGATTCCGCGGATGATGCGCGCGCTGGAATGGTGAGCGTTCTGCCGTCCGCCGCCAGCGCTACTTGCCGCCCAATATCTGGCGTGCGATTACCATGCGCTGAATTTCGCTGGTGCCTTCGCCGATGGTGCAAAGTTTTACGTCGCGATAAAATTTTTCCGCAGGGTAATCCTTGATGAAACCGTAGCCGCCGTGAATTTGTACGGCTTCGTTGGCTACGCGCACGGCCACTTCGCCTGCGTAGAGCTTGGCCATGCTGGACTCCTGGGTGATTCGCGCGTCGTAATTCCCTGCCGCGATGGCGCGGTCGGCGAGCCATGCGGCTTGATAGGTTAACAGGCGAGCGGCTTCGATCTGGGTGGCCATGTCCGCGAGCTTGAACTGGATGGCTTGAAATTCCGCGATAGCTTTGCCGAATTGTTTGCGCTGCTTGGCGTAGCGCACCGAACATTCGTACGCGCCTTGCGCCATGCCGAGACCGAGCGAAGCGATGGAAATCCTGCCTCCGTCGAGGATTTGCAGGCTGTTGACGAAGCCCTCGCCTTCCTTGCCCAGCAGATTTTCCGCGGGGACTTTGCAGTCGGTGAAGACGACTTCGCTGGTGTCGCTCGCGCGCAGTCCGAGCTTATTTTCTTTTTTCCCGGGCTTGAAGCCGGGCGTTCCCTTTTCGATGATGAATGCGGAAATGCCATGGCTCTTCTTCGCGGCGTCGGTGACGGCCATGCCTACACAGACGTCCGCGAAATGTCCGTTGGTGGTGAAGGTCTTCGAGCCGTTGATGACCCAGGCGCCGTCTTTTTTGACGGCTTTGGTGCGCGTGCCGCCGGCGTCGGAACCGGCTTCAGGCTCGGTGAGCGACCAGCAGCCGAGTTTCTTGCCTTGCGCGAGAGGGACGACGTATTTCTTTTTTTGCTCTTCGCTGCCGAATTTGTAGATGTGATTGGTGCAGAGCGAATTGTGCGCGGCGACGATGATGCCGATGGAGCCATCCACGCGCGACAATTCCTCAATGATGATGGCGTATTCGGCGTAACCCATGCCGGCGCCGCCGTATTTTTCGGGGAAAATCACGCCGAGGAAGCCCATCTCGGCCAGCTTGGGGATCAATTCGGCGGGAAACTTCGAGACTTCGTCCCACTCCATCACGTGCGGCAGGATTTCGCCTTCGGCGAATTCGCGCACGGTTCTTCGCAGCTGCTTCTGTTCGTCGGTCAGTGCAAAATCCACGGTTCCTCGCCCATAACGAAAAGTTATCTCGCAGTACGACTTTTATTTATACCATAAGCTCGAGAACGAGGGTGTCTAGGGCAGCGTATATGCCACGATGGCGTCGCTTTGCTTTTCTTCGGTGATCTTGGCGTGGCCGCCGGCGGCGATTACCAGGTATTGCTTTCCATTTGCGCGCAGCTGGTAGGTCATGGGAGTGGCGCCACCGCTGGTCGGCAGCTCGCACTTCCAAATTTCCTTGCCGGTTTCGACGTCGAAGGCGCGAAACGTGGGATCTATCAGGGTTCCAGCAATGAAGACCAAACCTCCGGCGGTGACAATCGGTCCGCCGAGGCTCGGCGCTCCCGCCGGTATGATGGGCTTATTTGGCGCTAGCGAGCCGAGCGGCACCTGCCACTGAATCGTGCCTTTGTTCATGTCAACCGCGGTGAGCGTGCCCCAGGGCGGCGGCACGCATGGCAGATGACGCGCTTTGGCGAACAGAAACGTGCGGTACATGCCGTAGGGTGCGCCGCGTTGCTGCGTGTATTCCAAATCGCTCGTGTTTTTATCCACGGCGTCCCAGTATTTGTGTGCTGCGATTACGCCCATTTCGGAGGCCAGGTTATTCGAATTGACGAGCAGCAGGCCGAGTTGCGGGTCGTAGGCGTAGCCGCTCCAATTCATGCCGCCGACATTTCCGGGGATGGAAAGCGAACCGTTGATGCTGGGCGGAGTGAACAGGCCGTCGTTGCGCAGGGCCTTGATGCGATCGCGGCAATAGTCGCGATCTGCCGGAGTGATGCCCCAAGCGTCGTCGGCGGTGAGCTTTTGCGGGCTGACGGCTGGCGGCGCGGTGGGAAACGGCTGCGTGGGAGACGTTACTTCGCCGGCCACGTCGGTTTGCGGAACCGGGCGTTCTTCGACCGGAAAAACCGGGGCGCCAGTATCGCGATCGAGAACGTAGAGGAAGCCAGTCTTGTTGCCTTGGATCACTACCGGCACATCTTTTCCATCGTGTTTGATGGTGGCGAGCAACGGAGGCGATGCGGAGTCGTAGTCCCAGAGATCGTGGTGGACGAGTTGAAATCCCCAGGCCATTTCTCCTGTTTTGGCGTGGAGCGCGACGATGGAGTTTGCCCATTTGTCGTCGCCGGGACGCATTCCGCCGTAGTAATCGGGGCTGGCGCTGCCGGTCGGGATGAAGACGAGGTCGCGCTGCGGATCAACAACCATTGCAGACCACGCGTTGCCTGCGCCGGTGCGCCAAGTTGAGGTGTTTGGTGGCTGCGCTGACTTGTCGTTTTCTACGTTTGGCGGCAGCGGCTCCCATTTCCAGCGCAGCTTGCCGGTGCGCGCGTCGAAGGCGCGGACTACGCCGCTGGACATGTCCACGCGGGCGTTGTCGTCAATCGCTGAGCCCACGATCACGATGTCGTCAATCACGGCGGGCGGTGAGGTCATGTGATATTCGCCGGGGATGTAGCGCGCGACGTCGCGCAGGCTGACTTGTCCGCGATTGCCGAAGGCGAGGCACGGATCGCCGGTAGCGGCGTCGAGCGCGATGACGCGGGCGTCAAGCGTGGCTTCGAAAATTGTGCGGCGGCAGGGTTTGCCTTTGCCGCGGACGGGGTCGAGCCAAGTGGCAACGCCGCGATTGATCAGGCCGTCGCCGTAGCTTTGCGCGACGTCAATCATCGGGTCGTAGGCCCAGCGCTGTTTTCCGGTTTCCGGGTCGAGAGCGATCACGCGATTGAACGCGGTGGTGAGGTAGAGCGTGCCGTCAACAAGAATTGGAGTGGTTTCCAGGCCGCTGCGCTTTTTGTCGCCGCTGCCGTCGGAGATGTCGCCGACGTGGAAGGTCCAGGCGACTTTGAGGTTCGCCACATTCTCGCGATTGATTTGCTTCAGCGGCGAGTAGCGCGTGCCGCCTGCGTCGTGCCCGTAGTAGGGCCAGTCGGCGCCTGGTTCGTTTGTGCGATGGGTGGCTTGGGCCCACGACAGAGGCGCGCTCACGCTGGCGAGGAGTGTGAGAATGCCAATCGCAGCGGCGCGAAGAAACTTGTGCATCAAATCCTCCCGAAGGGATCGTGCGAAATTCGTCCAGCTCGATTTTTCGCCTCCGCGCTGTATTGCGCCAGCGCGATGGTTTTGGATGAAGGCCCGGCGCGATCGCAAAACCGGTACTTCAGCGGCTAAAGCCGCTCGAACTTTGCAGGAGTTAATGTCGTCGCTAAAGCGACGACCTACAAAGATTTCGTTGTCGCGACCGAGATGCCATAGCGCTGAACTAGTGAGCCGCGGCGGGCGCGCGCTGCGCCAGAACTTCGCTGGTTGCCGCGACGGCGCGTTCTATACCGGCGCGATCCACGTCGTAATGCGTGACCATTCGAATCGCGTGCTTGGCTGTGGGGCCGCACAGAATATTTTTAGCTCCCAGGTCATCGCAGATTTCCGCGGCGGTGCGGCCCGTGCCGTGCACGTCGAATATGACGATATTGGTGGCTACCCGCTTGGGATCAATTTTAATGCCTTGAATTGTTGCAAGACCATTCGCCAGATGTTGGACGTTTTCGTGATCGCGCGGCAAGCCTTTGGGAGATTCTTCGAGCGCGATCAGCCCCGCCGCCGCGAGGACGCCCGCCTGGCGCATTCCGCCGCCGAGCATCTTGCGATTGATGTGGGCCTGCTTGATGAATTCGCGCGGGCCGAGGAGCATCGAACCTACCGGCGCGCCGAGGCCTTTCGAGAGGCAAAACATTATCGAGTCGAACTTGCGGGTGATGTCCGCGACGCTTTTGCCTAGCGCGGCGGCGGCATTGAAAATGCGCGCACCATCGAGGTGGACACGCAGGCCCGCGGCGTGCGCTTGCTCGCAGATGTCTTCGGCGACGGCGGTCGGATAGACAGTGCCGCCGTGCATGTTGTGCGTGTTTTCTAGGGTGATCAGCGCGGTCTGCGAGTCGTAGTAGATTTTTTCGCGGATGGCCGGCTCGATTAAGTCCCAGGTCAAGATTCCTTCCGGCGCCGGGACCGGACGCGGCGTAACGCCGGCGATCGCCGACATGGACGCGAGCTCGTACAAGTTTACGTGGCCGCGCTGTTCGCAGATCACTTCGTTGCTGCGGCGCGTCCAGCCCATGATGGCGAGGAGATTACCCATGCAGCCGGTGGGGACGAAGAGCGCTGCCTCACGTCCGAAAATTTCCGCGGCGCGATCTTGCAGGCGATTCACTGTGGGATCTTCACCGTAAACGTCGTCGCCTACTTCGGCGGCGGCCATGGCCGCGCGCATCGCGGGCGTGGGCCGCGTGACCGTGTCGCTGCGCAGATCCACAACTGCGTTTCCATTGCTCGTGCTTTCCGGTCCCCTAGGCACGTTCCACTCCCTCTCCCAGCAATTCGACGAACACTTCGTTTGAAACCGTTAGGCGATCTGGTGCGAGGCGCAACTGCGTGCCATCGAGTTCGAGGAGACCGTCGCGGCGGAGCGGCGCGATGCGTTCCTGCAGACTTACGTCGTAGCGGCGTTCAATTTGCGCGAGGTCAATACCTTCGAGTTGCCGGAGGCCCAGGAATAATTCTTCTTCGAGCGCTTCTTGCCGTGTGACCGGCTCGATGTGCTCGCGCGGCGAGATTCCCTGCTCGATGCTCGCGACGTACTTCGCGGAATCGTGGACGTTCGACCATCGCCGGGCGCCATCGAAAGAATGTGCGCCAGCGCCGAAGCCGATGTACGGGTCGTGGCGCCAATATTTTAGATTGTGGCGCGAGCGGTAGCCGGGCATGCCCCAATTGGAGATTTCGTAGTGTTCGTAGCCGGCTGCGGCGAGGCGGGTGCAGGCTGCGTCGTAATATTCGGCCATGGCGTCGTCGCTCGGAATTGCTTTGGCGCTGTAGCGGCTGCCGCCGGCCAGGGATTCGCTACCGAGGTGGCTGCCTTCGTCAATTTCGAGCATGTAGATGGAAATGTGCTCAGGGCGGATATCTAGAATGCGGGCGACGGATTCGTCCCAGGATTCGCGGGTCTGATGCGCCAGACCGGCGATCAGGTCCATGCTGATGTTGCGGAATCCGGCTGCGCGCAAGATTTGTGCGGCGGCGAAAATGTCCGCGCGGCGGTGCATGCGGCCAGCGGCTTGCAGTTCACGGTCGTCAAAAGATTGCGCGCCGAGGCTGATGCGATTAAATCCAGCGGCGCGCCACGATTGCGCCTTTTCCGGCGTGATGGTTTCGGGATCGGCTTCGAGGGTTATTTCAGGCTCGGTTGCGGGCGCGGACGTCAGCGCCGCGCTTGCCGCGAGGCCGAAGCTTGCGCGCAGAGAGTCCAAAATGTTTACTAGCGCCGTAGGGTCCAGCAGGCTCGGCGTGCCGCCGCCGAAGTACACCGTGTCCATCGTGGCGCCGCGCAGCGGAGTCAAATCCGCCGACGATGCCGCACCAGTAATTTCCCGGCAGACTGCAGCGGCATACGGCTGGTATCTATCGCGCGCGACCACGCCCGTATGGAAATTGCAATAGGTGCACTTGGTCTGGCAGAAAGGCACCTGGATGTAAGCGCCGAGGTTCATTTGGGCTTGGCGACCACGTCAAATTCGTCGGAGACGGCTTGCTTCATGGATTTGGGATCGTCAATCGCTTCGCAGTGGAAGCCGACACCTTCGACGCTGACGTCCTTGTAAGGGAGGCGCAGGCGGTACGTGCCGGATTCGAGAAGCTTGATCTTGAATTCCTCGACTTCGGCGCCATGGATGACGCGGGAAGCGACGCTGTCTCCAGTGTTGCAACGCCACAATTGAATGTCCCAGCGCTTGCGATTGCGTTTCTGGATGGTGAAGGCCGGAATTTTTGCGGTGGTTTCTGAATCAATCAGTTTCCCGCACATGGTCATGCAATAGGTGAGGCGCTTATCGCCGTTATTTCGGATGCGCACGACGAAAGGCTTTCCGGCGACTTGCTGATCGCCCACGATCTCGATCGAAAGAATGTCTTCGCTCGCGGAAATTCCAGCGTTGACCAAAAACACGAGAAGGAAGATTGCCGCCGAGGCCTGGAGAAGGCGTCTCATCGAGAAAGAGTTTACAGCCAAACGAAAACTACTTCACGTCAAAGCATCGGGAACGATCTTAATCCGCAATTCCCTGCTGCGCGGGCCGTCGAATTCAGCAAAGAAGATGGCTTGCCAGCGGCCGAGCGCGAGCTTTCCGCCGGCAATCCAGATGGATTCGGACGAGCCGACTAGCGCGGTCTTAATGTGCGAATCGGAATTGCCTTCCGCGTGCGCTGAATTTGCGACGCGCTGGACGAGGCGGTCGAAGGCTGCCTCGATATCGTGAGCTACGGCAGGGTCGTAGCCTTCGTTGATGATGATGCCGGCGGTGGTGTGCGGGACGTAGAGGTGGCAGATGCCGCTGACGCAGCCGGAATCGCGCACCGCAGCTGCGATCTTATCCGTGACGTCTTGCAACTCGGTGCGTCCGGTGGTGCGGACGGTCAGCACATGCACCTCGCTGGCGCCGGTCGGTTTCGGTGTTTTGGTCATGCGTTGCTGTCGTGCGGCGCGTTGCGCTCGGCTATTTGGCGCTGCGACGCTGGGCTTGCTCGTCGGTGAGCGCGCGTTCGCCTTGTGGCGTGGTTATTAGCGTGTCCGGCAGGCGAATGGCGGCGTAGGCATACGCGGCGATCGCTCCGCCGATTAGTGGCGCGACGATGAATAGCCAGAGTTGTTCGAGCGCCCAGCCTTGGACGAACAGGGCTGGTCCGATGCTGCGCGCCGGGTTCACGGAAGTATTCGTGATGGGGATACCGACTAGGTGAATCAGGGTCAGCACGAGACCGATTGCAAGGCCCGCGAAACCGACCGGGGCTTTCACGTCGGTTGCACCGAGAACGGTGACGACCAGGAACATAGTGAGGATCACTTCGGCCACGAATGCGGCGGGCATCGAGTAGAGACCCGGCGAGTGCGCGCCGTAGCCGTTGGCGCCGAGGCCATTTGCAGCGAAATTGTAGCCACCCTCGACGCCGCTCGCGATGAAGAGGACCAAGGCCGAGGCGACGATGGCGCCGAAGATTTGTGCGACGACGTACATGATCGCGTCCTTGCCGCCGATTCTTTTTGCGAGTAGGACGCCGAGAGTGACCGCGGGATTGATGTGACAGCCGGAAATAGGACCAATGGTATAGACCATCGCGAGAAGCGACAGGCCAAACGCGAAGGCGACTCCGACATAACCGATGCGACTGCCGGCGAGGACGGCGCTGCCTACTCCGCCGAACACCAGCACAAAAGTCCCGAGGAATTCCGCAAGATATTTACGCACGGTGAGGCCTCCTTGCTCCGAGAGTGGCGGGAGTATACCACCGGGGCTGTGTGCGGCTGTACAAACGGAATGAGGACCTAGATTCTCCTGCCGGCGATTTGCAGGCCTCTTCCCCGATACAGTAAACTCGCGGATTCGGTTTCAGACAGGGGGACTTACATGCTGGTGGTAATGCGGTCTCACGCGACCGACGCGGAAGTCCGCGCGGTTTGCGAGCGCATCGAGACGCTGGGCTACAAAGCGCACCCGATTCCGGGAGCGGGGCGGACGGCGATAGGCATCACCGGCAACAGCGGCGCGGTGGATATTGGCTCGCTTGAATCCATGCCGGGCGTGGTGGAATGCATCCCCGTCAGCAAGCCCTACAAGCTGGTGAGCCGCGACGTAAAACTCGAGAACACGGTGGTGCGGATTCCGACGCCTTTGGGAGATGTGCTGTTTGGAGGCGTGGACGTGGCGATGGTCGGCGGGCCCTGCGCGATTGAGACGCGCGAACAAGCGTTCACCGTTGCGAAGCACGTGAAAGCGGCGGGGGCGCGATTATTTCGCGGGGGCGCTTACAAGCCGCGGACTTCTCCTTACAGCTTTCAAGGCCTGGGGGAATCGGGACTGCAAATCATGGCGGAGGTTCGCAAGGAATTCGGCCTGGGGATTATCACCGAGGCGATTGATAACGAGTCGCTCGATCTGGTGGAAAAATATGCGGACGTGATCCAGATCGGTGCGCGCAATATGCAGAATTTTTCGCTGCTCAAGCGCGCTGGGCGGTCGAAGAAGCCGGTGCTGCTGAAGCGCGGGATGTCCGCAACTTTGGACGAATTTTTGATGGCGGGCGAATATTTGATGTCTGAAGGCAATTACAATGTGATCTTGTGCGAGCGCGGCGTGCGCACGTTTTCGGATTTCACGCGCAACACTTTGGATCTGAGCGTGGTGCCCGCCGTGCAGAAACGCAGCCATTTGCCGATTGTTGTCGATCCCTCGCATGGCACGGGGCGGCGGAATAAGGTGCTACCGCTTTCGCGCGCTGCCGTGGCTGTGGGCGCTGACGGATTGCTGGTGGAAGTGCACCACGATCCAGACCACGCGCTTTCCGATGGGCCGCAGTCCATCCTGCCCGAGGAATTCGAGCAACTCATTCGCGAAGCGCGGCAGATTGCCGCCGTCCTCGGCCGCACTATCAATTGAAACAGCGCGTTAATTATCGTCTTGTTTTCCTGCTGGTGGTTCTCGCGGTGCTGGCAATCCGCGAAGTCGCCGTGGAGCTGCGGCCGTCGTTTTTGCGTCCGGGATTGCATTTGCTGGCCTACGTCGGAAATACGGCGGACGGCACCGTCTCCATTCTTGACCTGGTGAAGCTTTCTCCGGTGGCCACCCTCAGCGTGGGGCCTGGGCCTAGCGGTTTGCGGGCGCACCCGACACGGCCGGAAATTTGGGGGCTTAGCTCGCTGGGCGGCTACGTTTGGGTGCTCGATGTGCGATCGAATCAGGTCGTGGCGCGCATTCCGGTGGGCGCGGCGCCTTATGCGTTGGATTTTTCGCCCGACGGACGGCGCGCTTATGTTGCGGCGTCGGGGCCAGGAACAGTATTTGCGATAGATACGGCTTCGCGGCAGATCGTGGCTCGCGGACGCGCGGGACGCCGGCCCTGGATTGCGCGCGCGGCGCCGGATGGCAAAACGGTGCTGGTTTCCAATCGCGATGACGCGACGGTTTCGGTTCTGGATAGCAATTCGCTCGCGCCGCTCGGTGCGATTCCCACGGCACCTGATCCCGAACAGATTGTGATCCTGCCGGATAGCGCCAAGGCGTTCGTCACATCGGGTTCGACGAATCAAATCTCCGTGCTGGATTTGAAGCGGCGGGTGCTGCTAACGAATCTGGCGCTGGGCGGGACGCCCAACGATCTGACACTCAAGCCCGACGGCGGCGAACTGTATATTTCTTCCAGCTCCGCGCACGGACTTTTGGTGGTTAACACCGGAACGAACGAAGTGGGGGATTTTCTGTTGCTGGGCATGTCGCCGACGTCGGCAACGTTCGCTGCGGGAACCGAGACTCTGTATGTTTCCGATTCCGCGGCTGGCCACATCGTGCCGGTGGCGGTGGAAACGCGGCTGGTCGGGCGGCCGATTCAGGTGGGGCAGTATCCCACGACTTCCCGGCTGACACCGGGCGGGGACATTTTGCTGGTGGTGGATTCGGGGTCGAACGATCTGGCCGTGGTGCGCACGAAGACGATTGCGATTGGACAGCCGGAGCTTTCACCGCCGCGGCCGCCGACTACTTTGATACCTGTCGGTGCGCAGCCGCGCGATCTGGCGATCAAAGTTTTTTAATTTTCTGATTGTCGCTCAACGCCGGCCGCGATCACTGCACGATCAGGGTTAACGGTATGCTCCTCGTTACCGTCGTGGACGATCCCGCCGGCGTGTAGGTAGCAGTCACTGTCAACGTGTACGTCCCGCTGAGTGTTCCCGTAGTAGTCGTCGCTGAACTCCCCCCAAAGCACGCTGCAAGGCTTACCGCCAGCAACGCCGTGATCGCGACGGTTTGCGTAAGCTGTGCTGCGCGCTCCCACCTGCGCGCTGACGCGGCGGTCCAAAGCATTGCCAACATCAGGACCACCACAAACATTTTTACTGGCGCCGGGGCGAGCGGCGGGAGACGTGTGGGCGGCGCTGGATTCGCGGAAGCTGTGCTGGTTCCCGCGGTGGTGGTCACACTCACTTGAATTTGCGCGGGCGTGTTGGCCGTCACGGTGGCCGATGTGGGTTGAATCGTGCACGTGCTGGCTGTCGCGGGATCGGTGCACGCTAGCGTGATGGAGCCGGTGAAACCTGTGAATGACACGAGGACCACCTGGTATGCCGCGGCGGTGCCCGCCGCTACCGTTTGCGTGGTGAGTCCCGGAGGATCCACGCAGAAATCGGTGGCGGAGCCTTGCAATGCGATCGTTTGCGGGCTGCCCGGGGCGTTGTCGTTGATGGAGAGCGTCGTATTTTTCGCGCCCGAGGTGGAACCGCAAGTTGCTCCGGCGGGCGCCGCCGCGGGATTAAAGATAACGGACAACGTGCATGATCCGGCTGCGGGAACGGCGGCGGTGCAGTTGTTCGTGATTCCGAAATCCGCGGAGTCGGCGACGCTCGCGCTGGTGATTTTGAGTTCGGCGGGACTGGCTCCCGTGTTTTTCACCGTGAAGGCAGTGGGTGCCGAGGCTGTGCCGGCGAGCTGGCTGCTGAAATTGATTGGACCGGCTGGCGTGACGGATGCGGACACCGGGATGGAGGTGCCACTGAGCGAGATGGCTTGCGGGCTTTCGACGGCATCGTCGGTGAGTAGAATAGTCGCGGTCCAGCTTCCGGCCTGTTGAGCGCTGAAAGTGGCGTTGATCAGGCAGCTGGATTTGGGGCCGAGAGTTGCTGCGCAGTTGTTCGTTTGCGCGAACTGCACGCCGCTAGCGGGCGAAATGGCAATTTTGCTGATGGCCATCACTGCATTACCTGTGTTGGTAAGCGTGATTCCGACAGGTGCGCTGGTTAGTCCCACCGTTTGCGTGCCGAAAGCCACGCTGTCTGGGGTTACGGAAACTTCCATCGAGGCTATGCCGGTGCCAGAGAGCGCGACGGATTGGGGGCTGCCGCTGGCGTTGTCTGTGAAGCTGAAAGTAGCGGTCACCGGACCGGGCCCTTGCGGAATGAAATCCACCAGGATGGTGCAGTCGGCGCCGGCGGCGACGGCACCGCTGGGAAGCGGGCAGGCTTTCGCGCCGCCCGCGTAGAATCCGAAACTGGCGGCGTTGCTTCCGGTGATGGCGAGGTTGGTGAGATTCAGCGGGGCGCTTCCTGAATTCGTAAGCGTGACGGTTTGTGTGCCGCTGGTGGTGCCGACGGCTTGCGTTGCGAACGTGAGCGTTGCGGGAGTGACACTGGCGATCGGCGCGGCGGGTACGGCGGTGCCCGTGACCGCGATCACTTGCACGGACCCAGCGACTCCCTGCGAATTATCAGTGACGTTGATCTGCGCCTGAAAAGTTCCAGTCGCGATCGGAATGAACTGCACAAAGATCGAGCAGGTGGCGCCGGGCGCTATGCCTCCGGAGGTGCTGCCTGTGACGGTGCAAATCGGCTGGCTTGAGAGGCTGCCGCTGCTGGGATGAAAGAGAGACGAGCCGGAAAGCAGAATGTTGGAAATCAGCAGTGGCTGATTGCCTGCGTTGGTGAGCGTTACGTATAGGCTCGGCGTGGTGCCGACGGGAACGTTGCCGAAATCAAGGCTGAGCGGAGAGAACGCGGCGAATGGGCCGCTGCCCGCGCCGACGACTTCGAGCGATTGCGAGCCGGTGCCGACATTATCCGTCAAGGTGAGAAAGACCCCCTCCGGCCCGACCACCGAGGGGACGAACGTGACTTCGAGGGAGCACATGGCTCCCGGCGCGACGGGGGCGTTCGTGCAGGACATGGAATTTTCCACGGAGAAGTCGTTGCTGTTGGCGCCGTTTAGGCCGACGCTGGAGATGATTAACGGCGCGTCGCCGGTATTTTTCACGGCGACGGCTTGCGGCGGTACGGTGGGAGAACCAACGGGCTGCGTGCCGAAATTCACTTTTCCCACGTTGAAAGAAACGCTCGGTGCGGCCGTGGTACTGGGAACGATTTCCACCAGAAAGGCGTCGGGCAGCGGCGGAGTTTGCTGGCAACTAGCGCACGTTAGTTGCACGCCTGTGCTAAATGCGGCGGCGGTGGGAAAATCCGCTGCGATGGTTGCTCCGGTCAGGTAGATGTTTTGCGCCGAATCCACGGCGATTCCATTGGCGACTGCGGTGGCCTTCGCGCCGGGCGCAGCGGTGCCGCCGAGCGGCGTGGCCATGATAAGCGACGCGCTGCCCGCTGAAGTTGGATCGAGTTCGGCGACGAATGCGTCGGAGTCTCCCGTGAAGGGCTGCAAATTGTATTGCCATGGAAAATCCCAGGAGTTGGCGACGCCGGCGAGGTAAACGCGATTCGGGGCGGCGAGCCAGATGCTCTGGCCGATGTCCGACTGGGAGCCACCGAGGAACGTTGAATAGGCGAGGCGCGTCATGCCCGTGGACGGATCTTGCGGTATCACCGCGAGGAAGGCGTTTGCCGTGCCCTTCAGCGTGGGCTGAAAGGCCGCGACTGTGCCGGAAGTGCCGTTGGTCACTGGAAAATTCGAAGATTGTGTGGTGCCGGTGACGTAAACCGTTCCGGGTAGCTCGGTACCGACTGTGATTGCGAGAGCTTTGTCCGACCCGGCCCCTCCCAAGTACGTGCCGTAAGACAAATCCTCGGGACCGTTGCCGGAGGGCAAAATTTTCATCACGAAAGCGTCGTAGGGGTCGCCGGCGTAGGCGGTTTGAAATCCGTTGGTGGTGACGAGCGTATCGAACGGGTTCGACGTGTATCCCGTTATGTACGCGTTCCCCACCGAATCCACGGCGACTCCGGTTACGGTGGCCTGAGCGCTGATGCCGAGATAGGTGCAGTATTTCAAATTGGGTGCGGTGGCCGTGGCTACCGGACGAAAAATCACGAGAAATCCGTCGCTGATGCCGCCGCCATAAGTGGATTGGAAGGGTCCGGCAACAGTGGTAGATGCCGCCGGCGCTACCGTGAGATTTGTGGATTGCGTATCCATGGCCACGAAAATATTGCCGGAGGAATCCATGGCGATTCCGCCGGGGCTGAGAGTGGCTTCGTTGCCATTGCCGCCGAAAAGCGTGGAGTAGACCAGCTTCGCGCCGGTCGGGTCAATTTCTGTAATCGCCGCGTCGTTGACCGGCGTGCCATTCGCGGAGGAAGTCAGGGCGCTACCGTCGGTGACCGGGTAATCTGCGGATGTGGTGGTTCCCGCGATTGCGACGTTGCCACTTGAATCCACGGCGATCGCACCGCCTTCTTCGTCGCCGCTGCCGCCGATAAAGGTTAGATAGACGAGCGAATTCAGGCCGGCCTGCGAGGGGTCGAACTTGGCGATGAAATAATCGGAGGGGCCGCCGCCGGAACCGATGCTCGTGCCGTTGGTTTCGATAAACGTGGTGGCAGACGTGGTCGTGCCGCCGATGTAAATCTTGCCGGCGGAGTCGAGCGCGATGCTGTTGCCTGAGTCGCTGCCCGCGCCGCCAAGGAAAGTCGAGTAAGCGACCGATAACGATGGATCTATAACCAGAGTCGCCGTAGGACCGTGCGCGGCTACTACGAATCGAACCGTGCCGTCTTTAGCCAATTCATATCTTCCGTTTACTGCTTGGCGCGCTGGTTGCGCCAATTCCCTTCCGCGCCATTCTTCGTAGATGACGGGCTTCTTCATGCGTGCTTCGTGTCCGGCGATCGTCATTACCAAGTCGCCGGCGGCGTCAATTCGTTTGTGATCCGCTCCGGAAATCTTCACGCGAAGATTGCTGATGTCGGCCCTGGGCGCTACGCGCAAATCGTATTCGAGGACGTGTTCGTTGCCGTAGACGAGCAGGCTCACTCCGGGCGCGATTTCCGGCGCTTCGGCAAGCGCAAAATGAGGAACATGCGTTCGCCATTTGGCCGGGTTGTTTCCCAGGAGATAGTTTGTCTCTGCAGCGAGCTTGTTCATCGCCTGCCAATCAAGCTTTGGCGCGACTTGGTTCGGGCTTTGTCGCAGGCCGCTGGGTTCTGGTCGCTTGGCCGGCTGCGATTCGCGCGGCACATGCGGTCGCGGAGGGCGGTCGGTGTGCAGGCCGTAGCGTTGCCGCGAGGGCAATCCTCCGTGGCGAGATTGACGGCGGCCGGTGCGTTTATGTGAATGCGAGCCCGATGACGCCCGCTGGCCTGATTTCCGGCGCGGATGCGAGGACCGCTGCGAAGTCGTGCTGTCGGTGCCGAAGTCCGCGACTCGCTCGCGCGCCCCGCGATTCGTGAACTGCAGTTTCAGGAGCGCGGCATCGTTTTTGGAGCTGCCTATGCCTGCGAGTTCGATGCCGTCCGCCCGAAGCAGCACGGTCATATTCGCTCCGCGGCCGACATATTGAACGGACGGATCGGCCTGACCGACGTTCGGTTCGAACGTGATCGGGAGCGAAATTGGTGAAGCGCCGCGGTGCCCGGCGGGTACGGTCAAATTCGAGGAGGAGTCTAATTTGCGAGTCGTGCCCGGCGCGCGATGACCGGCGGCATCAACGCCAAAGAAGATGGCCGCAGCCAGGACGCAGCAGATGAGGAACGTAAAATAGCCGTTGGAGCGCAAGGAGCCCTCCGCGTGAACACACTTCTAGCTCCAGCTTGGGCGGCTCCAACACCGCAAACACACTTACCCTGATTGTGAGATCCCAAGAGACTACCGAAAGGGGGTAGGCGGAATATCTAACGAAAGGTTGCGATTGTCAATACGTGTTATTTCCCGAAACTTCGCGCAGCATACGGATCAGCACCGAGCGTGGGAATTGCGTGCGATTATGATTTCCGTTCCGGTTCGACTTTCCAAGCGTAATTCTCGTCTCCTAACGCCAGCTCGAGCATTCCGTCCACCGGGAGAACCTCAATTGGCAGGCCCCCTTCCCATAGCGCGGCACTCATCAGCAACGAACGCCTTCCGGGCAGATCGAACAGTTCACGAGCCATGCCCACTTCGATAATTTTTCCGTAGGCAGCGGTGACGAGAGATTCGGGGTGAAGGAGGCAGAGGCCCGCTTGTTCGAGGATGCAACGCGCGAGCTTTTTCTTTTCCACGCGGACGGTGATGCGCGTCTCGCGCGAATCCCACAGCGTAATGCGCAACTGGAAGTCCGGAATTTCTGCGATGGCTTCCGGGACGGGATCCACGCGCAAGAAGAGTTTGCTTTCGCTAAATCCGTAACGGAGGTCGGCGACGGCACAGCCGCGGCCGTGCATCGTCCCGCCGCGCGAATCGGCGACGTAGAGTCCCGCGCCGAGCCATTCGAAGTAACTGCTTTCGCGGCCGTCCACGGTGACTTCGAGGTAGGATTCCGGCGGCTCGCGACGTCCGCGCTCGGGCGCTTTTTTGATGGGATGCGCGAGAGCTTCCGGCGCCTGCTCGCCGAGCGCGGTGTAGATTTCCGTGAGGTGTTTGCGGTACAGCTCGTCGAATTCGGCGTCGTTCACCGAGCCATGCTCCGGGCCGTACCACCAATTCCAGTCGCTGCCTTCGGCGGCGAGCACGGCTTCGTAGGCGCGCTTTAATTGCTCTGAGTTTGCTGCGTTGCTTCCTTGGCGCGCGGCATTGCGCGCGTAGACTTCGCGCGCGTCGCGCAGCAGATCCCAGGCGCGGACGTCTTCGGCGTGACCGATCCAGACATCGAAATTCGCGTTGATCCAGGAGGCGGGGAAAATTCCCTGCATCGTGGGCGCGGCGGAATTGGCGTCAATGGCTTCGCTGACGGTGAGGGCGCGGATTTCGGGATCGTCCTGAACGCGGCGATAAAATTCCCGGAGGAATTGACGGCCGTTCTCCGGGTAGTATTCCCAGGCGTTTTCGCCGTCGAGAATCACGCTGATCGTGGCAGTGCGGCCTTGCGGTTCGCGATTGCCGATTGCGCGGATGCGGCGGTGCAGGTCCTCGGCGGCAGCCACCGCGCCCATGCGGCTGTAGACGAAACCGACCAGGTCCGAAATATAGTGGTCGCGGAAAAAACCGAAAATTTCCTTGCCAGCGCGCTGCAGCTTCCACGGAGTGTACAGATCGGCGCCATTTTCCGGATAGCCTTCCGCATCGCGCCAGAAGCCGATGTTGCGCGTGCGTCCTAGGACGCCTTCATCCGTTGCGAACCACTTAAAGCCCAGGTCCATGGCGATTTCGAGAGCTTGATCGGAGACGGAACCTTCGGAGGGCCAAAGTCCGGCCGGCGGCTTGCCAAAAACTCGCTCGTGGAATGCTCGTGCGCGCGACAACTGCTCGCGCGCGTCTTCGGGATAGCGAAACGGCGGCTGTGGTAAGGGAGTGTGCGGGTTCGAAACGCGCGCGATGTCCGTATCACAAAGCAGCGGAAGAATCGGGTGATAATAAGGTGTGGTTGAGATCTCGATTTGTCCGCTTTCGGCAGCGATGCGATATTCGGGAAGCACCGCGCCGAGCAGTTCGAGTTGCTTTTCCTGGAGCAGACCCTTGTCGCGTTCGGTGTAATCCTTCCCTTTCGCTGCCAGCACGCTGACCACCGGATCTTTGGCGAGATATTGCTCGTCCATCCAGGCGAGCTGCGAGAGCAGCTGCAGATCGCGCCAGTCGCGCTCGCTGAAATTCGCGATACAGGCTTCGGCGCCGCCCGAGCGAAGTTGGGCTTGCAACTCGGCGAAACGCGGCCAGCGCTGCACGTAATTTTCATTGACCTGAAAGCCGCGGTCGAGGATTTCCCTTTTCTGCGCAGGATCCAGTTTGTTGGCGGCGGTGAACGCAATTTCGAACCAAGGCTCGCGGAATTTGCCGCTGGCGTATTCTTCGATCTGTTCGCCAAGCGAGGGGACAAAATTGAAGGTAGCGTGAACTCCTGGAAATTCGCCGAGGACTTTCACCATGCCCCAGTAGTCTTTCAGGGCGTGCAGGCGTGTCCAGGGGAGCATGTAACGCCCGGTCCCGGGGTCGCGATACTGCGGTTGGTGCATGTGCCAGACTAAAACCAGGTTTACGCGGCTCAATGGGCAGGCTCTCGGATTGGGTTGGTCGGCTTCCTGCGGTATTCAACTTCCGGCATTGGGCGCCGGTGATGTGCCGCGAACTTTGAGCGGCCGCAATCCCACGCGCGCGGCATGCTAGAATCTTTTTGCGCACCCATGCGCCTGCTCGATAAATATATCGGACGCGAAGTCGGCTCGCACGCTGCGCTTGGGCTCGCGGTTTTCACTTTCGTTTTCTTCGTCCCCCAGCTCGTCCGCCTGATGGACTTAATCGTGCGCCATTCCGGCGGGATCGGAATGGTGCTGCTGATTTTCCTCTGCTCGCTGGTTCCCGTTCTGGCATTCACCATCCCGATGGCGGTCCTGGTAGGCGTGTTAATCGGCCTGGGCCGGCTTTCGGCAGACAGTGAAATCGTGGCGCTGCATGCGTCGGGAATCAGCCTGCGCCGCCTGCTGCGTCCGATCGGATTCGTGGCGGCGGCTTGCGGCCTAGCCACGCTGGTTCTGACGTTTTGGCTGAGTCCTTTGTCAGTCCGCACTCTGCGGGGCCTCGAAACCCGATTGCTTGCTTCGCAGGCGCCATACGCCATCCAACCGCGCGTCTTCGACGAGCGCTTTCCGCACCTCGTATTATACGTACAAGATGTGGAAGCCGCAGCGACGCGATGGCGGGGAGTGTTCCTAGCATCCACGGGGCCGGCCGGGACGACCGACGTGACCATCGCAGAAGGCGCGCAGGTGGTGGCCGGCGAAGACAACAACGAGATCGAATTGCATCTGGGCAGCGGGAGCACGCATGAGTACGACCCGCGTGATCCGCGGCGTTACAACGTCACGACTTTCGGCGAAAGCGAGATCCCGGTGGAGCTGTCGAATCCAGTCACCGGGCCGAAAACCGTGGCATTGAGCGACGCGGAGCGGTCAGTTTCGGAATTGCTAGCGGAAAGAGGGCCTAACTGGCGCGATGCGCGCGTGGAATTTCAGCGCCGTATCGCCTTTCCAGCCGCGTGCATCGTGTTTGCGCTGCTGGGCGTGCCCATTGGGGTACGGCCTCGGCGTGGCGGGCGCGCTGCCGGATTGATTCTGACCTTGGTGCTGATCGGCGGCTATTACTTCCTATTCGTAACCGGCGCGCACATGGCGCAGCAAGGGTCGATCGCTCCCTGGGCCGGGATATGGGCTGCGAATATCGGGGCCACCATACTCGGACTGTTTTTTTTGCAGCGCATCGAATCTGTTCGGAAGCCCAACCGCGTTTTGGCGTGGTTTGATTCGTACTTTCGCCCGGCGCGGCCGCCGCAGCGTCGCGAGGCTGACGCCGCGCCGATACCCGCCGCCAACGGCACATCCGCCAATGGCTTGGCAGCGAAACCGGACGCGGCCGTGCGCCACGCGTTGCCAGCCGGTGATCCGGTCGCGTTTCCGATGCTTATAGATGTGTACCTGCTGCAGCGGTTTTTCTATTACTTTTTGGTGCTGCTGGCGGGATTCGTGATGATTTTTGACGCGTTCACGCTTTTCGATTTGCTGGGCGATATTTCGAGAAACCACGTCCCGGTCTCGATGGTCTTGAACTACTTCCGGTACTTGGTGCCGTTGATGGTGTATCAACTGGCGCCGCTGGCGACGCTCGTTGCCACGCTGGTGACCCTCGCGGTGATGGCGAAAAACAACGAAGTGATTGCCTTCAAAGCGAGCGGGATCAGCCTTTATCGCCTGGTGCTGCCTCTGACGCTGGCGGGATGCGTGGTGGCGGGGTCCATGTTTTTGCTGGACGACACATTTCTGCCTTATGCGAACCAGCGGCAGGATGCGTTGCGCAACCAGATCAAAGGACGCCCGCCGCAGACTTATTTTCAGCCGGCGCATCAATGGATATTCGGCGAGGACACGAAGATCTATAACTACGAATTTTTCGATCCGGACCAACAGCTCTTTGGAGGACTCAACGTATTTGAATTAAGCCCCGGGACGTTTCAAATCCGGCGGCGAGTGTTCGCGACTCGCGCGACATGGGAAGCTTCGGAGAATACCTGGGTGCTGACGGGGGGCTGGATCCGCGATTTCAACGGCGGCCGAGTGACGCGGTACACGCCTTTTAAAGTGGAGTCGCTGCCGGAGATTTCCGAGCCGCCCAGTTACTTCCGGCGCGAGGTGCGCCAGTCTTATCAAATGAACTGGCGGCAATTGGGCGAATACATTCTGAATCTGCGTCATGCGGGATTTGATACTTCGCGGCTTTCCGTGCAGTGGCAGAAGAAATTCGCGTTTCCCTTGATTGCGGCCATCATCGTTTTCCTCGGCGCGCCTTTTGCTTTTCTTGTGGGGACGCGCGGGGCGGTGGGTGGCTTGGCGCTGGCCGTCGGTGTTGCCATCGTTTACTGGGCATCGGCGGCGCTTTTTGAAGCGATGGGCTCCGTGGGGCAGTTGCCGCCGCTATTGGCTGGGTGGGCTCCGGACGCGATTTTTGGATTTCTTGGCGTGTATTTCTTTCTGAAGATGCCCACCTGACATTTCCACGCACCAGCCGCGAGCTCCGTTTGCTCTACTGAATACGTTCATTACTAACTCGTCACAAGTACTATTGGCGAAAGTGTGATTCGCGGCAAAGATGGAAACCGCCTGATTACGCCGGCGATTCCAGGACGCGCCGCCGCTTCGCTGCGCGTCACCTTGTGGGGACTAACATGAAGCTTCGACTGCTCGCACTGATTCTCGCTCTTTCGGCAGCGGGTGTGGCGCGCGCCGACTCAAGTGGCTATGCATACTGCGGCAGCTTCGACGCCTACGTATTGCTGTACAAGACTACCGACCAGATTGAAGAGCTCGGGAAACTGCGCTGCGATGAGAAAGTGGAGGTGCTGACGCGCTGGACGAAATATTTTCAGGTGCGCACCGCGGATGGCAGAGTGGGCTGGGTGCGATCCGGTGACATTTCCGGCACGCCGGCTTCGGCGCGGCGGCAGGCAACACCGTTCGGGCTTACCGATCCAAGCACAGCTCCGGCCGAAGCTACAGAACTTCCGTTGAACAACGGAAACATCCTCAGCATGCATGGAATGCGCCTAAGCGACGGCGTCATCATCGGCAAGATCAAATCTTCCAAGTGTGATTTCGACACATCGCCTGCGGAGCTGCAGAAACTGCGCGACGCCAGACTTCCCGACCAAATAGTTCTGGCGATGATTCAAGCGCCGCATGCTTCGGATGAGCCGACGTCGAAGGCAGCGGACACGGTGGACGCAAATATTCCGGACGGAACTGCGATCGCAGTCGTGCAGAACGCGGATATATCGTCCGACGGACTTCAGCAAGGCACGATCGTGAGGATGACGGTGGTGCAGGACGTGGTGGTGAACGGATTGATTCTCTTTCAGCACGGCGCAGAAGCGCGGGCGCGCGTGATTGCCATCAGCGAACCTGGGCGGATGGGACATCCTGGCGAAGTTTCCTGGGCCATGCAGGATGTGGACGCAGCGAACGGCGAGCGCGTGCCGATTGATTTCACTGCGACGGCGACCGGCGCGAATCCGGCGGGCGGCGTGGCTGCGCCGGCCGCGCCGGTGTGGGAGTTTCGCAAGAACAAGCCGACGGTGATAGCGGCGGGCCAGCACTTTCAGGTCGAAGTGCACGGAAATGTGCTGCTGAAGCTCACGCCGGAACTTGCGAAGAGTTTAGCTGCGCCGCCGCCTGCGGCACAACCGCCCGCCAGTGCGGCGGTTGCGCCCGGATCGAATCAGTAGTTACTCACCGATTTACTGCGGCCGCTTCGCATCGCGAGTCGCGGTGTCATGCGGGGTGCGGCGGCTCTAGGTACGCCCAGCGTTCGACGATTTTTTTCGCTGCGATGCGCCAAATCACGATTCCGCGAAATTCCAAACGCTTCCCCGTCAGCGAGTCCGTTGCCGTCCAGTGGTTTCGCACGACTACTTTGTCGTCTTCGGCGATGAGGTCTTCGATCGGAACGTGTAGATCTGGAAAACGCTGTAGCGCGGCGCTGACGTACTGAATGGCGCCGGCCGGGCCCGGCGGTGTGGCGGGAGGAACGTCCGCGCCGTGATCCACGAAGTTGGCGGCGAAATTGACGTTGCCGATGTCCACATTTTTCCGGTTGACGAACTCTTCGAAGTGGTTGCGGATGAATTCCTTGGCTTGCGCACGGGTCATGCCGGTTTTCGGATTGGTCGCGTCCATGGGCTCTTTCGTTACGCTTTGGCCGCCCGCGGCCGGAACTCGCCGGCGACTTCCGCGAGGAATTGATCCTTCTTGACGGGGGGACGACCCAGCAGATTTTCAAGCACCGTGTCCACCGTGCCGCCCTGCCCACCTGTGTAATATCTTTGCAAATCGAGCAGAGCCGTCACCTGCCATTCCGGCATGCCTTGCTCGAGCATCGCCTTGCGTTGCGCGTCTTCCGGGATATCCACGTAGCGCACCGGAACTCCCGCATGGCGTGAAATTTTCTCGGCGACTTGCGAGTACGTGAGGGCTTCCGGACCGTTCAATTCGTAGACTTTTCCGTCGTGCTCCCCACCACGCAGCGCTTTGGCGACCACTGTGGCGATATCACGGACGTCTACATAACTCGTGCGCGCATTGCCCATCGCTCCGTAAAAAGCACCCTGTTCGCGAATGCTCGGAGCGAAGTAAGTGAGCACATTCTGGCTGAAGCTATTGGGACGAATGATGCAGCGCGCCATTTTCGTCGAGTTCAATTTGTCTTCGACTTTGCGGTGCCAGCTAGGAAAGGACTTCGGGTAATCCGCCGCGCCGAGCGCCGAATTCAGCACTACGCGCTTTACGCCTGCGGTCACGCACGCGTCAATGGCGTTCCCTTCGAGTTCGACCAGTTCGCGGACCGGCGAGCAAACCAGGTAGACGCTCTCGATGCCCCTTAGAGCGGCTGCGAGGCTCGCTTTGTCCGCGAAATCCGCGATTACCGTTGCCGTTCCGTTGGGGGCTTTCGCCGCGTCGGCTTTCGAGCGGTACATCGCGCGGTGCGAGGCTCCGCTCCTCGCCACTTCCGCCAGGACTGCTTTGCCTACTGTTCCGCTCGCGCCGGTGACCAATATCATTTCGTTTTCTCCGATGAGTCGCTCGCGGCAAATTTTGCGATTGCAGCCGCCCATGGCCGATTCGCTTTCATTTTCCCGCGAGCCAATTCTGCAAAATGATATAACCGTGAGAGTCGAGCCGGAAGTACGCACAATTTTGTAAGCGGCGGAGGAGCGGTGAGAGATCATTTTGGATGTCCGGTGCAAGCGACGATTAATGTGGTCAGCGGGAAGTGGAAAATCGTAACGATCTGGCATTTGGGATTCAGCGCGCGGCGTTTCGCGGCATTGCGCGACTTGCTTCCCGGGATCAGCGATAAAGTGCTGGCCTCCGAGTTACGGCAGATGGAGGCGGACGGAATCGTGAAGCGTGAAGTTACCCACGCGTCGCCGCCGCAGGTCACGTGTTCGCTGACTCGGGCCGGTGAGGAACTGATCGGGCCGCTGGGCGGGCTATGCACGTGGGGTACCGAGCATCTGGGAGTGCCGCCAAACTTAAAGCGTTACCCGAAGAGGGCGGCGAAACGAAACCGTTGAGCTCCGGGATCAGGTGATGCAGCACGATCGAATGAATCGTGCGCAAAAATCGCTCCCACTAAAATTAAAGTTATTGTTTAGGCGCAGAGCTTGCACCGGACGTTCGCGTGTCACTCGAATATTTCTTCGCGTTGTTTATTACTTTCCGATGGGCGTGCTTCACATACAGCTCTAGATGTCGGCTCGACCACGTTCTTAGCATGTAATGAATTACCTCACCTGCGAAACGTGAGACGGCTACCAGCTTCGTTTCGGGCACTGCCTGTACTTTGCCTGCCCGACAGCTGTTTGAAAGTACTATTGCCACTCTTACCGAAGCTGCAAAAATGGGCTAACGGATGGCCGGGGGCGCGTTTCGTTACAGGCATCCCTCGGGTGGCTTGGGGACTTGGGATGAAATACTTCTCTCTCGCGATCGGGGTCTTCTTCTTTGTGGCGCTGCCTGCACGCGCCGACAGCGTGGCCTACGCGCATTGCGGCACGTACGATTCATACATCCTGCTCTACAAATCCACGCAGAAATTTGAAGAGCTTGGCAAATTGCGTTGCGGGGAAAAAATTGAGGTTGTGGCGCGCAACGACGATTACACTGAGGTGCAGACCGAGGACGGAAGGACTGGATGGGTAATCAATGGCGATCTTTCAGCGAGCGCGCCGCCCCCCCAGGAAGTTTATACGTTTGGAATGACCGAAAAGCGCAAGTCGGACGACGCACAATCCGCTGAAATTCCACACGAACAGCTGGTGGCCGCGCGAGCCGTCGCAGCGCCTGCATCGGCTCCCGCGGAACCTGCTGCGCTCATCACCAATGTCAATGTGATGAAAATGCAGGGCGATCATGCAGCGCCTGACGAAATCATCGCCAAGATCAATTCATCGCGTTGCGATTTTGATACGACGCCTGAGGGGATTCACCGGCTGAAGATTGCCGGCGTTTCGGACCGGATTGTACTGGCGATGCTGCACGCGCCTGCCGCGTTTCCGTTGGTCTTTGCCGATGGGACAGCGAGCGCTGAAGCAACGATCCCCAATGGCACTTCGATCGAGGTAGCGGTGAGCAGTGACGTCTTGCCGAGCGGTTTGCAAGAAGGATCGATCGTGGAAATGTCCGTGGCGCAGGACGTAGTGATCGGTGGCGTGACGGTAGTCGCGAGAGGCGCGGAGGCGCGCGGGCGAGTAATGGCGGTTCGCCACGCGGGATTAGGAAGCGCGGGCGAGGTGGTGTGGTTCATGCAGGACGTGCAGGCGGCGAGCGGCGACCGCATTCCGGCGAATTTTGCGCCAACGCAGGATGCCACAGTATCGGTCGGAGATTTCGCCGGCTACCCGTTCTTCATGTCTGAGTTTCGCAAAAACGGACCGGCGATCGCTGCGTCCGGAGACCACTTCAGCGCCGTCGTGAGCGGCAATATTCTTGTGCGCGTGCCGCAGCCTTCCCGTGGGGAACAAGCTGCACAAAAAACAAAAGTTCAAGCTGTGCGTCAACTCGTGCCAACGGCAAGCGCTACGCCCGTGTTCCCCGCGATCGTCGACGCTCCGGAGCAACAAGCCTCAGTCAAGCCGTAACAACGCATCAGCAAACTCGAATCGGCTCCCTTCTGCCGACCAACCACGACTTCAAGTATTGATTCAGCTTGTGAGAGCCTACGGCGAAGCTCATATGTTGCGCGAAATGTCGGCGGGTCAACAGCGGAGTGTCGGCAGGACGCTCACGAACTCAAAACGCACTTGAACAAATTCGCGGGGACCGCGGCTACGCCACTCGCGGGCCGCGCAAAATGCGTGCTGGCAAAAACAGGATCCCACGGAGCAATTCGAAGACGCCGTCAACCGCGATGCCAACAATACGGAATGGTAGAAGGATCAGCCAGACTATCGGGTAAAGCACCAGCGCGAGCAGCGCCAGCGGCCAGCACAGCACCAGCAAAATGCACCAGAGCAAGAATTTCACCATGACCTCCTCCGTGCCGCTCATACACTAGTACGCTCGAGCGCTGCGCGTTGTTCCGTGGCACCAAAATATATCTCGCTACGCAAGGCGGCAAGGCGGAACGTCATTGGCGCACGAGCGAGCGAATTTTCTGGATCACCAGGTCAATTCCCACGTCGTTGTATCCGCCTTCCGGAATAATCACATCGGCGTAGCGCTTCGAGGGCTCGACGAACTCCATATGCATCGGGCGCACAGTGTTCAGGTATTGGTCAATGACCATTTCCATGTTGCGGCCGCGTTCGCGGATATCGCGAACCAGTCGGCGGATGAAGCGAAGGTCCGCGTCGGTATCCACGAATATCTTGATGTCCATCAGTTCGCGCAGCTGCTTATTTTCAAAGATCAGAATACCTTCGATGATAATTGCAGGCAACGGTTCGATGCGCACGGTGCCCTTCAGGCGCTGAAAATTGGCGAAATCGTAAGTGGGACGCTCAATGGCTTGACCAGAGCGAAGCCGGCGCACATCGTCGGCCAGCAGCGCGGTATCCATCGAGTCAGGATGATCGAAATTTACTTTGACGCGCTCTTCGAAGGATAGCTCGGGATAATCGCGGTAGTAATTGTCCTGCTGCAGGACCACCACGCTCGTATCGCTTAATGCTTCGATGATTCGGCGAGTGATCGTGGTCTTCCCCGAGCCGGTGCCGCCGCAGATGCCGATGATCAGCGGACGGCTATCGAGTGGGCGAAGGCTGAGTGGTTGAATTGTCCGCTCCTTCGCTGAGCTACTTGTGCTTCGCTTTGCCGCGCTTCTTGTCTTCGATTTCAGCCTGGGCTGCGGCTAGACGCGCAATCGCCACGCGGAACGGGGACGCGCTTACGTAGTTCATGCCGACGCGATGGCAGAACTTCACGCTGTCCGCGTCGCCGCCATGTTCGCCGCAGATGCCAATCTTCAGCTTGGGATTCGTTTTGCGGCCGCGCTGAATTCCCCACTCGATGAGGAGGCCCACCCCGGCGATGTCCAGGGTCTGGAACGGGTCCGCCGGGAATATTCCAGCTTTCCTTTCATCTACGTAGTCGGGCAGGAAGCGGCCTGCGTCATCGCGGGAGAGGCCCATCGTCGTCTGTGTTAGATCGTTAGTGCCGAATGAAAAGAATTCGGCCACTTCTGCGATTTGATCTGCGAGCAACGCCGCACGCGGCAGTTCGATCATGGTCCCGACCAGATATTCAAGTTTCACTTTAGAACGCGAAATAATCTCTTCCGCGACCTTTCGGGTTTGAGTTTCCAGAATTTTCAACTCTTTCTTGTCCATTACGAGCGGGTGCATGATTTCAGGGAATACTTTAATGCCGCGCTTCTGGCAATCAATCGCTGCTTCAATAATCGCGCGAACTTGCATCTCGAGGATTTCGGGGTAAGTGATGCACAGACGGCACCCGCGGTGCCCGAGCATCGGGTTGGCTTCATGCAATTGGTCCACGCGGCGTGCGACGGCTTCGGGAGTGATGCCGATCTTTTTGGCGAGTTCGGCTTGCTTCGCGGGATCGTGCGGAACGAATTCGTGGAGCGGCGGATCCACGAGCCGGATTGTTACTGGGTAGCCGTCCATCGCCTCGAAAATGCCGATGAAATCGCGCCGCTGGAACGGCAACAGCTTTGCGAGCGCCTTGCGGCGGGCTTCCGGCTTCTCTGCCAGGATCATTTCCTGAATTGCTTGCTGGCGCTCGATGCTCTTCTCCGGCTGCTCGAAATCCTTGAAGAACATGTGCTCGGTACGGCAGAGGCCGATGCCTTCGGCGCCCATTTCGCGGGCCACTTTCGCGTCGTGAGGTGTATCGGCGTTGGTGCGGACACCGAGCCGTCGCGATTTATCGGCCCATTTCATTAGGGTATCGAAGGCTTTGGGCGGCTCGGGGCGCACCAGTTCGATTTGTCCGGTGTAGACCGAGCCGTCGCCGCCATCGAGCGTGATCCATTCGCCTTCGCGGACGGCGTGGCCGTTGGAACTCATGGCTTTTTTGGCGAGGTCAATATCGAGCTTTTCGGCGCCGACGATGCAGCATTTGCCCCAGCCGCGAGCGACTACTGCGGCGTGGCTGGTCTTCCCGCCCGTGGCTGTGAGAATTCCTTGGGCGACGTACATTCCGCCGACGTCCTCCGGGCTGGTCTCATGCCGAACGAGAATTACCTTTTCGCCGCGTGCGGCCCACTCTTCCGCTTCCTGCGCGGTGAAGACTGCTTTGCCGACCGCCGCTCCAGGCACGGCGTTATTTCCGGTCACAAGCAAGCGATTGGACAACTCGCTGCGCGACATCTTGGGATTCAGGACGGGATAAAAGAGACGTTCGACGTCTTCGGGCTTGATGCGTTCAAGTGCTTCTTCAACTTTGATAAGCTTCTCGTTGACCATGTCCACAGCGATTTGGAACGCGGCCGAGGGCGAGCGCTTTCCGGTGCGCGTCTGCAACATATATAGCTTGCCGTTTTCGACTGTGAATTCGAGGTCTTGCATATCGCGGTAGTGCCTCTCGAGAGTCTGGCGCACGCGTTCGAGTTGCGCGTAGACCTTCGGCATACGCTTGGCCATTTCTTTCAAGTGCATCGGCGTGCGGATTCCGGCTACGACATCTTCGCCCTGTGCGTTGAGCAAGAAGTCACCGAAGAAAGTTTTCTCACCTGTCGAGGGATCGCGCGTGAAGCAGACGCCGGTGCCGGAATCATCGCCGGTATTGCCGAAGACCATTTGGACAACGTTCACCGCGGTCCCGAGGAGACCTGTGATTTTTTCCACGCGGCGGTAGGTTTGCGCTTTTTCGCCCATCCAGGATTCGAACACCGCGCCAATCGCACCCCACAGCTGCTCTTCGGGATCGTCCGGAAAAGCAGTCCCCGTCTTCTCTTTGTAATAGGCTTTATATTCAGCGACCAGCTTGCGCCAGCCCTCGGCGGTTACTTCAGTGTCGTCTTTCACGCCGAACGATTGCTTCATGGCGCGCAGCTTGTGCTCGAGTTCTTCTTTTGGCAGGCCGATTACGACCGACGAATACATTTGGACGAAGCGGCGGTAGGCGTCATAGGCGAAACGCTCGTTCTTTGTGGTGCGCGCGAGACCCTGCACGGCCTTGTCGTTGAGGCCGAGGTTCAAGATCGTTTCCATCATTCCAGGCATTGACCGCGCTGAGCCGGACCGAACGCTGACGAGGAGCGGATCTTTGGCATCACCTAGTTTCTTGTGGGTGAGTTTTTCGAGGCGCGCGAGGCTCTTCGAGACTTCGGCGCGGAGTTCCTTGGGATATTTGCGGCCGTGCTTGAAGAAGTAGTCGCAAGTCTCAGTGGTGATGGTGAAGCCGGCCGGGACTGGAAGGCCGATGCGCGTCATCTCCGCGAGACCGGCGCCCTTGCCGCCGAGAAGGTCGCGCATGTCGCCTTTGCCGTCCGCCTTGCCTGCTCCAAAAAAATAAACGTATTTCATTTTTGACCTCAAGAAAGAATTTAGATATGGAAAATGCGCGCCAGTCACGGCTGGCGGTTTAGCTCATGCGATTGTTGAAGCGAATTTGTCGGCGTTCCGACAACTCAACCGTTACCTTACGGACTCTTCCGAGCCCAATTCAGAGAAATCCGCGATCGTAGAAAATTCTTTAAGTAAATTGCCGAGCAGCGCCAAGCGATTCCTTCGGACGTTCTGGTCCTCAACCATCACTAGAACCTTGTCGAAGAACATATCCACCGCGGGACGCAGCTCCGAAATGACCTCAAGTGCTTCGCGATATTTTCTCGCCTTCTTCTTACGAGTCGCTTCCTCGCCGATTCGTTGTGCGGCTGCGTGGAGTTCGCGTTCCGCTGGCTCCCAAAGTAAATCGGCTTGCACAGCCGGTTGCGCTTTGTCCGCGCCAGCTGCGGATTTTGCCAGGATGTTGCGAATGCGCTTGAACGAGGCCGCCAGCGGGACGAAATTTTTGGTATCGCGGATGGCTTTCACGGCGGCGACGCGATCGGAGGCGTCCACCAGGTCGTCGGCTCCGGCAGCGAATGCCGCGTTGATCTCGTCGGCCGCGAATCCGCGCTTTTCCCGCAGGATATGCCGCGCGCGATCGAGCAGAAATTCAAGCACTTGCTTCTGGACGGTCTCCGAGGCTTCGATTTTCGGCGTCTGCTCGCGCAATGATTTTGCCGCTGCCGAAATTGCCGCCGATATCGAGAGGGGCAATTTCTTTTCGAGGATGATTTTCACGATCCCCAGCGCTGCGCGGCGCAACGCGAACGGATCGCTCGAGCCTGTGGGCACTGCGCCTACGGCGAAGCAGGCGACGAGCGAATCGAGCTTATCGGCGAGAGCTACCGCGCAGCCGGTTAAGTTACGAGGCAGCGGATCATCGAGGCCAGCTGGTTTGTAGTGATCGTAAACCGCCCAAGCAATTTCTTCCGGCTCGCTTTGCGCGCGGGCGTAAAGGCCGCCGACGATTCCCTGCAACTCCGGAAATTCGCCTACCATTCCAGTCACGAGATCGCATTTCGCGAGTTCGGCTGCGCGGTCGGAGCCAGCTACATCGGCCTGCGAGATGCCGCCGCTGAACCACTGTTCCGCCAGCCAACGCGCGAGGGCGCGCATGCGTTCAACTTTATTGCCGTAACTTCCGAGGCGCGATTCGTAGGTGACCGCAGCAAGCTTCGGCAAATAGTCACCCAGCTTAATTTTCTGGTCCGTCTCCCAGAAGAACTGCGCATCGGCGAAACGCGCGCGCAGCACCCGCTCGTGCCCCGCGCGGACGAGGCCCTTGGGATCCCTCGGCAGGTTGATGACCGCGAGGAAATGCGGCGCGAGATCGCCATTCTTCGCTTCCAGCGCGAAATACTTTTGGTGGTCGCGCATCACGGTGATCAGGATCTCGTCGGGGAGCGCCAGATAGGCGGGATCAAAATCGCCGATGATCACGCTGGGGTATTCGTTCAAGTAGGTCACGGATTCGAGGAGCGCGGCGTCCTCGTGAGCGCGGAGCGCTTTGCGCGTGGTCAGCGTGCGAATCTCGGCTTCGATTTTTCTGTGGCGGGCGTTGGGACGGCACAATACAAAGTTTTTCTTTAACTTTGATTCGTAGTCCGTCGGCCCTTGAACCAGAATGTGTTTCTTGCCGAGGAAGCGGTGACTGTCGGTGTGACTGCCGGAGTGAACGGCCGCGAACGTGAACGGCACGATTTTTCCGTCGAGCAACGCCACAATCCAGCGGATCGGACGAATGAAGCGCGGGCCTTGCGCGCCGGTCCAATACATGGAGCGCGGCCAGGAAATCTCCTGGATCACTTGCGGGAGCGTTTCTTCCAGAATTTTTGCGGCGGGGCGGCCGATGACGATCTGCTTGGCAGCGAGGTATTCGCCTTTCGGAGTATTCACGATGGTCAGTTTTGAAACGGGAATTCCCTGCTTCTCCGCAAAGCTCATGGCGGCGCGCGTCGGCTCGCCGACAGCATCGTACGCGACCGACTTGGGCGGCCCGGTGATTTCGCGTGTGACATCTTCCTGGCGCAGACGTACGCCTCGGGCGATGGCTACCAACCGGCGCGGCGCACCGAAAGTTTCAATGGAATCATGCGCGAGCTTTTCTTCGAGTAACCCATTCGCAAGAAAGTATTTTTGAAGCAACGCTTTAAGTTCCTGCGATGCCTTCAAAATCATTCCGGCTGGGATCTCTTCACAGCCGATTTCGAAAAGAAAATCGCCAGTCGGCTTGGTCCTTGCCTTCACGTTCCTCTTTAGGTTTTGCTTCATGCGCGAGCACCGGTCAATTCTGGCGCGGTGGTCACGCCCGACTTTTGCCGCAGCCACAGCTCGGCGACGCGCACTGCGAGTTTGCGCACGCGGCCGATCATCGCGGCACGTTCCGTGACGGATATAGCGCCGCGCGCATCCAGCAGGTTGAAAAGATGCGAGCAGCGCAGCGTCAGGTCGTAAGCTGCGAGCAGTGGGAAGCGTTCGACGTTGACGCCAACGGCTTTGGGCCAAGCGTCCAGGACGTGCTTTGCCTCCGCTTCGTTCAAATCGAATTGCTTGCGGATGGAAACAGCGTCGGCGTAATCAAAGCTGTACGCCGAAAATTGACGCTCTTCGGCCATGCGCACTTGGCGATACGTGACCGTCTCCGACCAGCGCACGTCGAAAACGTTGTCCACGCCTTGTAGATAGGACGCGATGCGATCGAGGCCGTACGTCAGTTCCACCGAGATGGGATCGAGATTTTGTCCGCCGCTTTGCTGAAAATACGTGAACTGGGTGATTTCTTGACCATCGAGAAGCACTTGCCAACCGATTCCCCACGCGCCGAGCGTAGGTGATTCCCAGTTGTCTTCCTCGAAGCGAATATCGTGTTCCTTCAAGTTGATTCCCACTGCGGCGAGACTCTCCAAATAAAGATCTTGAACATCCGCGGGCGCTGGTTTGAGTATTACTTGAAGCTGCGTGTGCTTGTAGAGGCGGTTGGGATTTTCGCCGTAGCGGCCGTCGGCGGGGCGACGACTCGGCTGTGTGTAAACTACGCGATACGGTTCAGGTCCCAGCACGCGCAAAAAAGTTTCGGGATGCATGGTGCCAGCGCCGACTTCTACATCATACGGCTGCTGCAAAATGCAATCGCGGCGCGTCCAGTATTCTTCAAGTCTTAGTAGAAGATCCTGGAAGCTCAGTCCTTGGCGTTTCGGCGCAGGTTTGAGCTTTGCTTGATATGCTTTGATCTTCAAGCCGGTGACTCCAGAAGTTCCCGCGAGGCGAGCTTGCGGTCAATTTGATGTTCGATCACGTCGAGCATAACATCGCTAAGCTCGCGCGCAGCGCGCGGCGGAATCATTTCTTCGGTCAGCTTATCGAGGCGTTCCGCGAGCATCCGGCGCGCGGCAGCGAGCGCCACCGGCGACAATGTGCGCATGCCGGGCCGCCGGCATTTGCTGCAGGAAATAGCCGAAGCGCTCGGCGAAAAATAAGCGGCTTCTTTCGGGTCCAATGCCCTGCCGCAGCGCGCGCAGGCATCGAGCGGCGGCAGCCAGCCGCCGAGCCGGACGGTCCAGAGCGCGAAATACGCTAAAGGCAGCTCTGATTTGCCGGTCTTCTTGATGGTTTGCGCGGTCAATAATAGAAGACGGAAATTCGCGTCGGCCGGCTCGTGGTCCGGCAAGACTGTCTCGGTCACTTCGCTCAGCACAGCCAGTGCAACTCCCGAACCATAATCGCGAAAGGCATCGAGAAACGATTCTACAAGTTCGCACTGATTGATCCGCACCAGTTCGCGATTTTGGCGCTCGTAGAACCAGATATGGATGTGCGAAAGGCGTTCAAGGGTCGAGCCAAACTTGCTTTTGGTGCGGCGCGCGCCGGAGGCGACTCCGCGGACACGTCCCATCGAACGCGAAAGGAAGCTGACAAGGCGATCGGCTTCACCGAGCGGATAGGTTTGCAGGACGATGGCCTCGGATTCGTGGGTTGGCATCAGGGTATCGGCGCGCCGGCAACTGCGTAAAGCGATTTGCCTGAAAGATTACAGGCGAACACATTCAAGTGAGCGCTTCAGTGCATGCGAAACAAAAATTTTTATCACAGCATAGCAGCCAGCGCAATTGCTAAACGACAGCGGGTCGGCTGTCTAATGCGCAGATTCGCAGTTGACACCGCCCGTCACGATTGCGCTTGAAAATGCGGCGCTGTCGGATAGAGTTTCTGTGCGTCAAAGTACTCCTCCGGAAACATCGAGTGTAGAGGAATCCAGAGTTGATCCCTTTAAAAGACCTGACTCCGCGACGTTCATTCCCGATCGTCACGTTGTCGCTGATTCTCGTAAACGTGGTCGTATTTCTGTATCAGGTGACGCTGTCGCCGCGCGCCGCCAACACGTTCATCATGACATATGCAGCCGTGCCCGCCAAAATTCAGCTAGCCCTGGCGGGACACCACTACACGATGGCGCAGGCGCTCGTGCCGCTTTTTACTTGCATGTTCCTGCACGGAGGCTGGCTACACATTATCGGCAATATGTGGTTCCTGTGGATCTTCGGCGCGAACGTGGAAGACCGCATGGGGCCGATTCACTACCTGATCTTCTATTTGGTATGCGGCGTGGGCTCGAGCGTCGCGCAGACGATCTTTTCCTGGGGCTCGAATATTCCGGCGCTGGGAGCAAGCGGCGCGATTTCGGGCGTGCTCGGCGCATACCTTATATTCTTGCCGGGTTCGCAAATATTGACTTTAGTCACGCTGTTCATAATTTGGTTTCGGGCGCGCATTCCGGCGATCGTGTTTATCGTTTTGTGGTTTCTCATCCAGTTCTTGAGCGCGGTCGGGTCGCTGGGGGCTTCTTCCGCCCAAGCAGGCGGAGGAGTGGCTTGGTGGGCGCACGTCGGAGGCTTTGTTCTGGGGATGCTACTCGCAAAAATATTCTCACCTAACGCTCGAAGGCCTGCGTACGGCTGATTGTCGTCGCCGTGCCGACAATTCGAGGAGGAGTTGAATGTCGGCGGCGCGAAATTTGAAGTGAAAGGTCGCTCGGCCGCGGCAAATCGAGCCTGACTCGGCGCTTCATGTTTCACTTGAACTCAGCGCACCAGCCGTTTTCAGGATTATTTTTTTTGGGCACCGTGTGCTCGTTGCGTTGAATCGAGGAGTGACATTCCGCTAGGTCGCGCGTTCTAACCAGCGAGTGGTGGTGCGGTCGGACGTTTCGAAACTACTTGCGGCGACGGCGAGCATCCCGTTGATCAGCATCTACCGGCTGCCGACAAATATCGAGCGTCGCGGCATTCTCGGGGCGGCTCGCGATACAATAGAGCCACCAGGAAAGCAGGCCCGCGAATCGGTAATATTCGGGAATCGCCCTGCGTAATATAGACTTGGGCAGCAGATTTCCATGAAGTAGGAGCGCTCACTCTACATGTCCACAACCCCCACTCGAGCTCGACCTGACCTCAGTTCGTTGCGCATCGGCGAAGGCCAGCGCAAGAGCGGCAAAGCCGGCAGGCGCCTCGTAATTTTTGCGGCTTTGATCGGCGTACTGGTGATTGTGACCGGAGCGGTGCTGGCGTTTCGCGATCAGAAGCCGGTTGTGGAAGTGACGACGGCGCAAAAGCCCGCAACGGGGCGGCCTGCCCTGCTGAACGCAAGCGGATACGTAACTCCGCGGCGCCGCGCGACCGTGGCGGCCAAAATCACCGGACGCGTGACTGGCGTTTTCTTTGATGAGGGCATGCACGTGAAGAACGGGCAGATCCTGGCGACATTGGATGATTCCGATGCGAAACGGGCCCTCGATTCGGCGGTCGCCGATCGCAATTCCACGCAAGCGCAAATCATTGATTACCAGGTACAGCTCAAAAACGCCGAAATTGAACTGCACCGCGCGAACGAACTGCTCAGCGCCGGCGTGCAGAGCCAGGAGACGCTGGACAATGCGCGCACCTCCGTGGACAGTCTGAAAGCCAAGATTGCATTAACGAAGGAGCAGGTGCTGGCTTCGGATGCACGCATCAATGAAGCTCAGCAAGCCGTGGACAACTGCGTGATTCGCGCTCCGTTTGAAGGAATCATCGTCTCAAAGGACGCGCAGGTGGGGGAGATGATCTCGCCGATTTCGGCGGGCGGCGGATTCACGCGCACGGGCGTCGCAACCATCGTGGATATGAACTCGAACGAAATCGAAGTGGATGTGAACGAGGCTTATATCGCGCGCGTCGAGCCAGGCCAGCCAGTCACCGCAGTGCTGGACGCTTACCCTGATTGGCAGATTCCGTCAAAGGTTCGCACGGTAATCCCGACAGCGGACCGGCAGAAAGCTACAGTAAAGGTTCGGATTTCATTCTTAAAGTTGGACCCGAGGATTTTGCCGGACATGGGCATCAAGGTGACGTTCCTGGGCAATGCACCGGACACTAAGAACGGTCCGGAGGCGGCGGCGACGGTTCCGGCCGGGGCGTTGCGCGACGAAAATGGGAAGAAGATTGTGTTTCTGGTGAAGGATGAAAAGCTCGAGCGCCGCGCGGTGACGGTGGGCAATACCAACGGTGGCGACGCGCAAATACTGGCTGGGATTGTGGCGGGAGATACGGTGGTCGTGAAGGGCCCCGCTGATTTGCATGATGGAGAAGCGGTTCAGATCAAGAGGTAAGACGCACGCGTAACAGGAGAGTGACATGGTTCGTGTGGACGCAACCGGCAAAGACGGCAGCCTGATACAAATTCGCGGCGTGGAAAAGACCTACAAGCGCGCCGGCGAGGAAATTCACGTTCTGCAGGGGCTGAATCTTGACGTGGACAAGGGCGAATTCGTCGCTTTCATGGGGCCGAGCGGCTCCGGCAAGACGACCCTGCTCAATCTGCTGGGCGGGCTGGATGTGCCGACGCGCGGCAGTATCACCGTCGCGGGCGATGAGATTACCAGCATGTCCGGCGGCAAACTCACGGAATGGCGCGCGCGACACGTGGGATTCATTTTTCAAATGTACAACTTGATTCCGGTGCTCACGGCTTTTCAGAACGTGGAGTTGCCGCTGCTGCTGACGAAGCTCTCGAAGTCCGACCGACGCAAGCACGTGGAAGCGGCGCTGAGCATTGTTGGCTTGGCCGACCGCATGAGCCATTACCCTCGCCAGCTTTCCGGCGGACAAGAACAACGCGTCGCAATTGCGCGCGCCATTGTGGCCGATCCCACGTTCCTGCTCTGCGACGAACCAACCGGAGATCTGGACCGCAAGAGTGCTGATGAAATACTTGAACTATTGCAGCGCTTCTGCAAGGAACACAACAAGACGATCCTGATGGTGACGCACGATCCGATGGCGGCGGAGCGCGCGGAAGCAACGTTACACTTGAACAAAGGCGTGCTGGTGGAAGCGGCGCACGCCGGGAGCTTGGCATGAAATACCTTCCACTTATATTTGCGAACCTTTCGCGCAAGAAGCTGCGGACGACGCTGACGATCGGGTCGTTCGCGGTGGCGGTGTTTTTGTTCGGATTCCTCGCGATCATTCACGGCGCATTCAGCGGAGACATGGGCGTGGTGGGCGTGGATCGGCTGATGGTAATCAATAAGGTCTCGATCATTCAGCCGCTGCCGATTTCCTACCAGGCGCAGATTCAGCGCATCCCCGGCGTGAAATATGTGGCGGCACAAACCTGGTTCGGCGGGATCTATCAAGACCCGAAGAATTTTTTCCCCAGTTTCGCGGTTGACCCCGACACGCAGCGGCTGGTTTATCCTGAGTTGACCGTTACCGACGACGAGTGGCAGAAATTCCTGGGCGACCGCGAGGGTGCGATCGTCGGTGCGAGAACCGCGAAACGCTTCGGCTGGAAACTGGGCGATCGCATTCCACTGCAGGCGCCGATTTATGGTGGCACGTGGGAGTTCAACATCGACGGCATTTACAACAATCCGAAGGACGGCATAGATCTGACCCAATTCTGGCTGCACGAAAAATATCTCGATGAGCGTCGCACGTTCGGAAAGGGAGAGATCGGCTGGTACACCGTGAAGCTGGATTCGGCGGATGATGCTCCGCGGATCATCAAGGCTATTGACGATCAGTTCGCAAATTCCCCTTATGAAACCAAGAGCGAAACGCTTGCGGAGATGACTGCGTCGTGGGTGAAGCAGGCTGGAAATATCGAGTTTTTGATCATGGCGATCGGCGGTGTGGTGTTTTTCACGCTGCTGCTGGTGACCGGCAACACGATGGCGCTTTCTGTGCGGGAGCGCATGGGCGAGTTGGCGGTGATGAAGGCCGTCGGCTTTTCCGATCGTTTTGTGTTGTTCATCGTGCTGGCGGAATCGCTGACGATTGCGTTGATCGGCGGAATCCTGGGGATTCTTCTGGCGAAACTAATGACTCTTGGCGGTGATCCCACGGGCGGCGTTCTTTACAGCTTCATTCTGCCGGCTTCCGCCATGCTGCTGGGGATTGCGGCGGCGATAGCGATCGGGACGATGGCGGGGATTATTCCGGCGACGAATGCGATGCGGCTGCGCGTCGTTGACGCGCTGCGGAGGGCTTAGTTTATGGCCGTACCGATCGTTTATAACTTGCGCAGTATGAAGGTTCGCTGGCTCACGGCCGTCGCGGCTGTGCTGGGAATTGCCGGGACGGTGGGCGTGTTCGTTGCGATGCTGGCGCTGGCGCACGGATTTCGCGCGACGCTTGTAAACTCCGGATCGCCGGATAACGTGTTAATACGCAGAGCGGGATCTTCCGCGGAGCTGGACGGCTCGGTTGCGCTCGATCAGGTGCAAGCGATCGAAGACGAGCCTGGCGTCGCGCACGATAATGGCAAGCCTTTGGTCAGTCCCGAAGCGGTTCTGATCGCCGCATTCAATTTGAAATCAACCGGAACGAACGCCAACGTACAAATCCGCGGCGTCTCGCCGGTGGTACTGAAGGTTCGCCCGAACATCAAGATCACCGAGGGTCGATTCTTCGAGCCGGGCCTCGCCGAGCTGGTTATCGGCAGGAACGTTCCTTCGACTTACGAAGGACTGGAGCTGGGGGACACGGTCCCCTTCGGCGGGCAGGCGTGGAAAGTCGTGGGCGTGTTTGACGCGGGCGGGAGTTCGTTCGATTCCGAAGTGTGGGCCGATAGCCGCGTGCTGAACCAGGTGTACAAGCGGCCGGAGAATCTCTATCAGTCCGTCACCGTGCACCTGACTTCGCCTGCCGCATTCCAACAGTTCAAGGATGCAGTTACTTCCGACCCAAAGCTAACAGTTCAAGTAGATCATGAAGTGGAATATTACGCGCGGCAATCGCAGGTGCTGACGACTTTGATTTCAGTGTTGGGCGGTTTGGTGGTTCTTATCATGGGCGTCGGCGCTGTGATTGGGGCGTTGAATACGATGTATGCGATGGTGTCCGAACGGGCGCGCGAAATCGGCACGATGCGGGCGATCGGCTTTTCCCAGTTCAGCATCGTGCTGTCGTTCGTCTTCGAGGCACTGCTGATCGCGTTTATCGGGGGAGTGATCGGCTGCGTCTCTGTGTTGAAACTGAATGGGTACACGACTAGCACGATGAATATGCAGACGTTCTCGCACGTAGCGTTCGCGTTTCAGATCACGCCGATCCTGCTGGCAGTGGGGATTCTGTTCGCGCTGCTGATGGGGGTGGTGGGCGGAGTGCCGCCGGCGATTCGTGCGGCGCGGCGGCCGGTGGCGTTAGCGCTTCGGGAGTTGTAACGCGGGAGCGGCGGCGCGCCGACAATTCAAGAGGCCGTTGAATCGCGTCGTGCTCTTAAGGCGCGATAAGACATAAAGTAAACCCTGTAGTTCGCTGAAATAAATTCCCCGCTTTTCACAAATTCCACACTGCTGTGCGCGAACAAGTCTAAAATGAAGATGCCCCAGCCCCGTGTTGCATTGCGGAAGAATTCCAAAGCTACTGCGGAGGGAGAGCGAGGATGTCCATCAAGTTATGTGGAAGCGGCGTGCGCCGAACGTTCGCGGGTTTGTGCGGAGTCGCAGCGATGTTGGCCGCGAGCTTGTTTCTCGGCGCGTCGTCCGCTCGGGGCCAGCAAACCGCGACTACAACGAACCAGGTGATGGGGCAAGTGGAATTCGTAGGTAAGACGAAACCTGAAAAGACGGCTGGAGTGTGGGTGGATGGCCAATACGTCGGCTATGTGAATGAATTGAAGGGCGACAAGAAAGTGCTGCTGCTGCCGGGCGAGCACTCAATTTCCGTGCGGCAGACCGGCTATCTCGACTCCGACCAGAAAATCGTAACGGAGCCGGGGAAGAAAACCATCCTCACGATCAGCCTCGAGAAGGATCCGAAGGCGATGTTTTCAGCTTCCAACGCCCAGGTGAAACTGAAAGTCACGCCGGAACGCGCTGCGGTATTCGTGGATGGAAAATTCGCTGGGACGGCTAATCAATTTAAGGGCGTCGGCCGCGCCATGTTGATCGCTCCGGGAAAGCATCACATCAAGGTTGGTCTGGCGGGATACCAACCTTTTGAAACGGACGTATCGCTTGAACCCAATCAAAAGGTGACGATCAAGACAGATTTGGTGGCTGGAAGCATTGACCAAGCAGGGCCCGCAATCAAAAGTAATTGAGGTTTTCGTTGGTATGTCGTTGCGCCGACGTCTGCGGTGATTGTTGAATGAGCGAAGGCGACGCGGATCAGCGATTCTTACTTCAAGTGACGCTTGGGGTCTCGCTGCGAGCGGGCAGAGGCAAAGCTCTGAGGATACGGTTGACCCCGAGCGCGAAGTGTCGTCGTTAAAGTTGGACTTGAAGTGAAGACTCGAACTTTTCGTGAACTTGTTTTTGCGCCGCGCGCTCCGTGCGCTCGTGCTGAATCCTGACGCTCGGTTCGTTGCCGCCTAGCTTGCCGGTCCGGATTTCGCAACGAGGTTTGCCACCCAATCGCCGACCTCGCGGGTGCCGAGCGTCCCACCGAGTTCGGCGGGAGTTTTTCCGTCTTTCAGCGCGGCGCGGACGACGAGCTCAATGGCGCGGGCTTCGTGCTGCCACTCAAAATACTCGAACATCATTGCCACAGTGAGGATCGAACCGAGCGGGTTCGCTATTCCCTTCCCGGCGATATTGGGCGCGGAGCCGTGCACCGGCTCGAAGAGTGAAACCTGACCCGGATGAATATTTCCGGACGGCGCCAGACCCAGACCGCCCGCCAATTGCGCGCCCAGATCGCTGGCTATATCTCCAAACAAATTCGAAGTGACGATCACCTGGAATTGCGAGGGATCGCGGACCATCTGCATCAGCAGGTTATCAATGTACTGGTGCGAGGATTCAATATCGGAATATTCGGCACGCACTTGCTTGAAGACGCGCTGCCAGAGATCGTGGCCGAAGGTGAGAGCGTTGGACTTGTCGCTCATGCATACGCGCTTCAAGCCGCGCCGCCGCGTGAAATCAAATGCGTAGCGGATGATGCGTTCGACGCCTTTGCGCGTGTTTAAGTCTTCCTGAATGGCAATCTCGTCGGCAGTTCCCTTCTTGAAATTGCCGCCCATTTGGACGTAGAGGCCTTCGGTGTTCTCTCGAAATACGATGAAATTCACGTCTTTTTCGGTGCGATCTTTCAGCGGCGTCAAGCGTTTGTCGAAAAGCACGCAGGGGCGTGCGTTCACATACAGATCGAGCTTGAAGCGCAGGCCGAGCAGAATATCGGCGGCATGGACGTTGGTCGGGACGCGCGGATCACCCATCGCGCCGAGCAGAATCGCGTCAAAATCGCGATGAAACATTTCCACGGCGTCGGCCGGCAGGGTGACGCCATCGCGTAGGTAACGCTCCGCGCCCCAGTCGAATTCCGTCAGCGCCACTTCGCGGCCGCCCGCGGCTGCGGCTGCTTCCAGCACTTTCACGGCTTCTGGGATCACTTCCTTGCCGATGCCATCGCCCGGAATCACGGCGATGCGCTTGCGGGATGAGGACGAATTAGAGGTTTCGGTCATGGTCGAGCCGGAAACTAACATGCCGTACGCGGGTGCGCAACCAGAGATGCGCGCGGGCGAAGACAGCGCGAAGAAAACGCGTGCGTAGATTTGCGGTTGCCCTTGTCGGCAAATCCGAAGCGAAGGCTGTCTTCGCTGTGCGGGCGTACTATTGCCCAGCAGCCGGAATGGGGTTACTTTGTTCAGGGCCCAGTTCATCCCTCTCTGCGAGGCACACGCAATGGCCAACCAGCGCCGCAGCAAGCGCCTGCCGTTAAATATCCCAGTTAGAGTTTACGGACGCACACCAGACGACCAGCCGTTTCGGGAAATAACCACCACCAATGCAGTCAGCGCTCACGGAGGTCTGCTTTCGTTAGCACCCCGAGTGAAGCAAGGCCAGACGGTCCTGCTGGTAAATACCATCACGCAGGAAGAACGCAAATGCCGAGTGGTGTATGTGAAGCCTCAATTCTGGGGCAAGAATAAAGTGGCCGTGGAGTTCGGGGATAAGTCGAAGGGCGATTTTTGGCACGTGTATAGCCCGATCGTCGCTCCGAAGCTGCACGACGCCGCCGATTAGGCTGTGACGTTTTTCGGGTGAAATCCACGAAGCGCGAATTCACGGAGGGCGAAGCTCGCTCGTGCGGATTTGCCTACTGGTAGCGCAGCGCGACCATGGGATCCACGCGCATGGCGCGGCGCGCGGGAATGTAGCACGCCAGCAGGGCTACCGCCGAAAGCAGCAGCGCTACTGCGAGGAAGGTAATCGCATCTGTAGCGCCCACTCCAAAAAGAATTGTGCGCAGGAATCGCGTGAGCACTAGTGAAAGCGCAAGTCCTATCGCCAAGCCCGTCAGAATCAGGCGCAGTCCGTTGCTCAGCACCAGGCGAAAAACATCGGCGGACTGGGCACCGAGCGCCATGCGGATGCCGATCTCGCGGGTGCGTTGGCGCGTGGTGTAAGCAATGACTCCATAGATTCCCACCGCCGCAAGAACCAGCGCCAATAATCCGAACGCGCCGACAAAGGTGCCGGCGATGCGTTGCCCTGTGCTGGCCACCTGCACCCGCGATTTCAGCGTGGTTTCCTCAAAAACCGGCATGTTCGCGTTCAAATCGTGCACGGCCTTTTCCACGGCGGCGGCGTAGCTCAGCGGATTGCCGGACACGCGCAGGTGCACCGTCGCAGAGTTGGAATAATCCTGCAGCATGGGGTTGTAGATGAATGGCAGCGAGCCGTCACGCAGCGAATAGTAGCTGCCTGTGCGAGTTACGCCAACGATGGTCGCCCACTCACCGTCCACGTGAGCACGTTTCCCCACGCCATCTTGGTTCGGCCAGTAACGATGCACGAAGGCTTCGTTGACGATAACCACGCGCTGGGAAGTCTTGTTGTCCTGCTCGGTGAAATCGCGCCCGGCGACGAGAGGAATCTGCATGGTATGCAGATAGTTCGGGCCGACATCGGCATCGGCGATGTCCATGGATTCGTGCGGCTGCGGCACGTAACCCTCCGGGTTCACCGTGGTGGCGTCTGAGGTGTATCCGAGCGGAATCCAGTCGGCCAGGGTGACGGATTCGACGCCTGGGAGAGCTTGCAGCTTGGCAAGAAGCTGGCGATGGAATTCGGTGCCGGTGTCTGAGTCGTAGCCCGCCGGAAAAAGGCTATAGGACGCGAGGAAAACGTGATCGGGATTGAAGCCGGGGTCCACTTTCTGCGCGGCGCGGAAGCTGCGAATGAAGAGGCCGGCGCAGACCAGCAAGAAAAGCGAGAGCGCAATTTGCGCGACGACGAGAACGCTGGCGAGACGCGCTTTGCGAACTCCGCCTGACGCGGAACCGCCTTCTTCCTTCAGCACGAGGGCTGGCGCGAGATCGGATGCGCGCAGGGCTGGAAGAACCCCGAAGACAACTCCGGTGAGAATTGAAATCGACACGGTGGCGAGCAGAACGGCGCTATCCACGTGCACGTCGAGGTCTATCGGCAAGTTCGTCGGAGGAATGAACTGGGAGAATGTTCCGGCGGTCCAGAATGTCAGTAGCGTGGCGATGCCGCCGCCGGCCAGCGCGAGGATGAGGCTTTCGATGAGGAGCTGGCGAACCACGCGCCAACGACTGGCGCCGATCGAAAGACGTATCGCGATTTCCCGGCGGCGCGCTACGGAGCGGACGAGTAAAAGGTTCGCGACATTGGCGCACGCCAGCAGCAGGACCGCGCCGGCAATGGCCATCAGCATCGGAAGAAGGATGTAGAGGTAGCCGTTGGAGCCAAAGGGCGCGCGCCACAACGGATAAACCGTTACGACGTTCTCTCCCTGATGGTCCTTGGGATACTGGTCAACCAGCTCCTTCATTCGAATATTCATTTCGGCTTGCGCCTGACCCGCGGTGACTCCGGGTTTGATCCGGCCGAGCACATCAACCCAGGTATCGCTGCGCTCGTGCAAGCGATCTCGGCTGGAAACGATTTGCTGCACCATCACGAGTGGAATCCAGAGTTCGCTGCGCAGGCTGGTCTGTGTGCCCTGGAAAACGGGAGGGGCGACGCCGATTATTGTGTAGGGATGATCATTAATTTGGATGGTGCGGCCGATGACCGAGGGCTCGCCCGCGTAGCGGAGTTTCCAGAGGCGGTAGCTGATGACGACCACCGGCGCGCCGCCGGGTTTATCGTCTTCCCAACGCACAAAGCCACGACCATGGATCGGATGTACGCCGAGAAAGTCGAAATAATTCGCGGAGACCAAGGTGCCCCAGGTCCGCTCCGGTTTCGCCTTACCGGTCAGATTTAGGGGATAGATTGCAGCGCCTTGCAGCGACGAGAAACTGGTCGTGCGATTACGCAGGTCCACAAAATCCGGATAGGAAAACGGCACCGGTACCCGCGAGTTTCCGCCGGAAGTGAAAGCGAGAATGTTGCCGGTGTTCACGGCTCCGGGAATCGGATTGAGCAACGTGGAATTGATCCAGCTGAAGATAGTGCTGTTGGCGCCGATGCCGAGGGCAAGAGTGAGGATAGCGATCGCGGAAAAACCCGGCGAGTTCAGCAGCACGCGAAACGCGTAGCGGACGTCCTGCCACAGCGACTCCATCAAGGCCTCCTCGGCGCAATTCTGGCAGTAATAATGCAATTCGCGCGCCACGAACAGCGCGGATAACATCTCACAAATTTGGCATTTAACGACCGACAGAATGTGGGCGTCACTCGGACGTGTTCGTTCGTGGGAAGCCTCGCCCGAAAACGGACGCCTTCGCTCGGCGAACGCCCACCTGTCCGCGCGTACAGTTTGCGAAGCGACACCTCGCTAACGAATTGCGATTGCTCGCCTTCAGTGCGGCGCATACATTGATTCCAGCATCCTGCGCAACGCAGCGACGACTTGGGACCTAAAACCGGAGGGGAAAATGTGGAGCAACAATAAGCAATCCGATTATCCAGGCGCAGCCCCGGCACAGCCCGCGGCTCACGTACCACCGCAGTCCAGCAGCAGCTTTGGTTCGAATGCAGCTCCGGCTGCCTCCGCACCGATCCGGTCAAGCGTTCCGTCGGCGCGCAATCTGGCAACCCTGGGACCGGGACTCACGGTGAAGGGACAGATTTCTGGCGACGAAGATTTGCAAATTGACGGCAAGGTGGAAGGACCGATCGCGCTGAAGGGCCAGCGCCTGACCGTGGGACAGAACGGCGAGATCGTTTCGGATGTGCACGCGCGCGAAGTGATCGTGTACGGCAAAGTGCGCGGAAATCTGCACGCGGAAGATCGCGTGGAGGTGAAGAAGGACGGCTCGGTGATTGGCAACATCACGGGCGGCCGGGTCCTGATCGAGGACGGGGCGTACCTGAAGGGCCAGATCGAGATCGAACGTGGCAAGTCGAAGCATCACGCCGAAGAAGAACTGGAAGCAGTCGGCGCTGGCAAGGCCTCGAACTAAGATTCATTTTCTAACCCCGGCTGCAGACGGCGGGTTGAGCGTGCCGTGGCGGAGCGGGCTGAAATCGGAATGGCGCTGCAACCGGTTGGTTGTGGCGCCATTTTTGTTTTTGGCGTCGCGTGGCGGTGCCTGCGTACGGCCAGTCGTTGGAATTTGACTTTGTAGCGGCGGTCTTTAGACCGCCATCGGTGAGTGCCGCAACACCGATGGCGCACTGAAGTGCGCCGCTACAAAGGCTGTCCAACGCTCACGGCACGAGTGGGACGATTACCGCTGAGGGATGCGCCTTATCGTGATAGATCACGTTGGTGGCTTTGACCATGCGGGTGGCGCGGGCTTGCTCTTCGCCGGTGTTCAGGTTGCGGTCAAAGCGCGGGAAATTGCTGCTGGAAACTTCCAGGCGCAGCTTGTGTCCGGCGAGAAACACGTTGCTCGTGGCCCAAAGATCCATGGTGATGTGGTAGGTTTCGCCAGGATTAGCGAGCTCCGGTTTTTCTTGTGAATCGCGATAACGCATCCGCAAAATTCCTTCCGTTAAATTTTGCGCAAAGCCATTCGGCCAGACGTCCACGAGCTTCCCGGTGAAATCGGTATCCACGGCGGAAGTGCTGACGTAGAGGTCGAGCGAAATGGGGCCGGTGACCTCCGTGTCTTTGGTGAAGGCGGACGTCGAATAAACCAGAACGTCGCTGCGGGCTTCCGCGGGGCGCTGGTCTTCGGGACCGACACCGGTGGGCAGCGGTGGTCCGCAGCAAAGCGGCCCGCCGATGGTGGGCACGGCATCGCTGGGATCGTAAACGTACTGATCGGGTTTCTCTGCCGTGGGCGCGGCGACGCTCAGAGTTCCGTCACCGGCAACGCCGTTCGCCGTACCAGCGGAATGTAAGAAGTAGCGGGTGCCTTTCGCGCGCGCGAGCGGCCAGTCGTCTTCGTCGCGCCATTCATTTCTACCCATGACGAAAATCCTCACGGGTTTTTCCTGGGCGACGCCGTTCGCTTCTCCCTTGAGCAACCAGTCGTACCAGCGAAGCATGGCTTCGTCGAGATCAAACGGTGCCGCGGCGCCGAAATCCACGCCGCCGATTTTTTTCTGCTTCGGTTCGCCGGCGTGTCCGCCGATGTAGACGAGGAGGCGCTGGCCATGGCGGGCGGCATCGCTGCCCGCTTCGGTTTTCAGGTGGATGTAATCGTGCAGGGTGCCGCCCAGGAAGATGTCGTACCAGGCGCCCAGGCTAAAAACGGGAACTTGAATTTCGGCGTAGTGATCCTGGATGGACCACTGCTTCCAGTAAGCGTCAAAATTGGGATGTGCGAGCCAGTCGAGAAAATAGGGAGCAAGCCCGGCGACGCTCGGTGTGCCGAGAACCGGAAATTCAGTTAATGGCAGGACCTTGGTCCCGCTTAGCGGATCGCGGGCTGTGTCCACGCGCCTTTCCAGGGTGTTTTCGGCGAGACCGCTGGTCCAGGATTCGTTGAACCATTGCTCGAAGGCGCCGCCCTGGTAGGTCCAGCCGTCGTGGTAATTCGAGGCGGTGACGTCGGGGCAAATTCCCGCGAGATGCGGCGGATGCGCGATGGCCGCGAGGTACTGAGTGGCGCCGACGTAAGAGCCGCCGAACATGCCGACTTTGCCGTTCGAATATGGCAACGCGGCGGCCCATTCGACGGTGTCGTAGCCATCCTGCGATTCGTGTTTGAAGGGATACCACTCGCCCTCGGATTCAAAACGGCCGCGAGTATCTTGCGCGATCACGACGTAGCCGCGCGGAACTGCTTTCAGCGCGAATTCGAGCTGCCATTGTTTGTCGTAAGGCGTGCGCGTGAGCAGCACGGGAAACTTCCCTTCCGCTTTGGGGCGGTAGACGTCCGCGCGGAGAATCGTGCCGTCGCGCATCTTAGCCGGGACGTTGCGCTCGACGGTTACCTGGCAGGTTTGCGCGGAGGTAGCCTCGGCTGACACGAGAAAAGCGAGACTCAGCGTGGCGAAAAGATGGAATGCGAGAATTTTTGACGTACGAGACGAAATACGGCGCGAGTGTTTCATTTATTTGCAACGCCCCCTGGCTTCTGACCGGCCCACGAGTCTATCGCAAAAGTAGCGAGTCGTGGGTGAAGAGCGAAGAGCTACGCGATCCAGTGAGCGCTGGCTAGTGGAGCGAGCGGCGAGGCGGGGCAATCCCTGCAGCAGACGCGTATTCTGCGGACTCGCTCGGTCCGAGAGGTGTTGACGGGGCGGGTCTGAGACCCGCCCCTACGGCGACTCGCCCATTGATGATGCGAGCTGCTATTCGTATCGCAGGGAGACGATGGGATCTACGCGCATCGCGCGGCGTGCGGGGACGTAACAGGCGATCAGAGCTACCGCGGTTAGCAGGACTGCGACGCCGACGAACGTGACGGGATCGGTGGGATGAATTGCGAACAGCAAGGTTGAGAGATACCGGGTGAGGGCGAGCGCCGCTGGAATGCCGACAGCGAGGCCGACGAGGATCAGTTTCGCCGATTCGACCAGCACCAGATGCAGAATTCCGGCCGGGGTCGCGCCTAGCGCCATGCGAATACCGATCTCGTGAGTGCGGCGCGCCACCGAGTACGACAACACCCCGAAAATTCCCACCGCCGCGAGGAGCAGCGCGATCACACCGAATAGTCCCAGCAGCAAGGTGCGAAATCTTGGTTGGGCGACCGAAACGCTGAGCGCCTGGGGCAGCGTTTCGATGTCGGTGACGGGCAAATCCTTATCAATGTCGTGCGTGGTTTTGCGGATCGAGGCGGCCACGCTGGAGGGGCTTAGCGTGCTGCGGACGATCACTTGGGCGCCCCAGAAAGGGACTTGCGCGAACGGGACGTACATCATCGGACCGGGCGCTTCGCTGAGAGAATTGTCGCGAACGTCGCCCACGATGCCCACAATTTCGCGCGGGGCGTCGCCGTCGGGAGGAAAACCGAAATTGAGCTGCTTGCCCATGGGGTCTTGGTTGGGGAAATATCGTCGCGCGAGCTCTTCGCTAATCACCGTAACGCGCGGCGCGCCGGCGGCATCCTGTTCATTGAACAAGCGGCCCCGGAGAAGCGGGATGCTCATCACATGAAAATAATCGGGGCTGACGGAAGTGAAGTCGGCAGTGATGGCGGTTCCCGGCGGCAGCGGCGGATTGCCAACGATCTCGAAGCCGAGGTTGACGCTGCCCTCATTGAGCGGCAGCGGGACGGCGACGGCCGCATCTTGCAATCCCGGCTGCGCTTGAATTCGTTCGAGGAACTCGTTCGAAAAAGTCATCCATTGCTGCGGCGTCGAGTATTGGAATTGCGGCAGCGAGACGTCGGCCTTCACAACGTGCGCAGGGTCGAATCCCGGATTCACCGCAGTGAGCATGGTGAAACTGCGCAAAAGCAAACCGGCGGCGACGAGCAGCACCACGGCGAGAGCAATTTCCGCAATCGCGAGAACGGTGCGCGTGCTGCGCTGGCGCGCGCCTTCACCCGAGCGGCCCGAGGCTTCCCGGAGGCCGGTCTGCAAGCTGGAATCGGCAGCGAAGAGCGATGGCGCCAAACCGAAAATAAAGCTCGAGGCAACGGCAAGCAGCAAGGCGAAGGCCAGCACTCCGCCGTCCACGCGGATGGTGTCGGCGCGCGGCAAATCCGGCGGCAACAGCGAAATGAGCGCGTGCACTCCCCAATAGGCGAGAAGTATTCCCGCGACGCCGCCGAGCAAACCAAGAACTGCGCTCTCGGTGAGCAATTGTCGGACGATACGTTTCCGGCCGGCGCCGAGTGCGATGCGCACCGCGACTTCCCTGGCCCGCGAGGACGCGCGCGACAGCAGAAGATTCGCGATATTAACGCAGGCAATTAAAAGCACGAGTCCAACTGCACCAAATAAAATGAGCAACGCCGGCCGCGAATCCCCGACAACTCGCTGTTGCAAAGGATCCACGCGGATTTGCCAGCCGGTATTGTGGGCGGGATCGTCTTTGGCGAGCGCCGCGCTGAGCGCGTCCGCTTGCGCTCGCGCCTGCGTGAGAGATACGCCGGGTTTCAGGCGTCCGGTGAGGAGGAGCCAGTGTCCACCGTAGCGGGACATCCAGGGTCCGAACATCGGATCCTGGGCGATGGGGATCCAAATGTCTTCGCGGATGGCGATGAGCGGAAACCGAAAGCTCGAAGGCATGACGCCGACGACCGTGAACAAGCGTTTATCCAGGCTGATGGAGTGGCCCAGGAGATTCGGGTCGGCTCCGAAGCGGCTGCGCCAGAGGTTTTCGCTGAGAATGACGACGGGAGGCGCGCCGCGTTGGCCGTCCGGAGAAAGGAACGTACGTCCCAAGAGCGGTGGTACGGCTAAAACTGAAAAAACTTCCGGGGTGACGTCAACGGTGGTGAGGACAGAGGGGTCACCCACCCCGGTAAGCGTCAACTCATGCCGGGTGTTGGCAGCCAACTCCGAGAAGACGCTGTTGTGTTCGCGAAGCTTTTCGAAGTTTACGTAAGACATCCCGTCGAAGGGCACCTGGTCATGGGGATTGGCTTCAAAAACGAGCACCAATTGATCCGGGTTCGGGTATGGCAGCGGGCGCAGCAGGACCGCATACACCACGCTAAAAATGGCGGTGTTCGCGCCGATGCCGAGCGCGAGCGTGAGGACCGCAATCGCGGTGAAACCGGGAGATTTCCGCAACATGCGCAGGGCGTAGCGGACATCCTGCCAGAATTGCTCGAGCCAGACGAAACTCCACACTTCGCGCGTTTCTTCCTGCACGCGCGTCACGTTGCCGAATTTGCGTAGAGCGGCGTAGTGCGCTTCCGGGGGAGACATGCCGCGCGCGATGTTGTCCTGGGTCTCGGCTTCGATATGGTGCTGGATAGCTTCGTCGAGATCCTGCAACATGCGCTCGCGGCGCTTCATGGTTTGCCTTCTTGTTCAGCCGGGCGCAGGATGCGCGCGATAGCACCAGCGAGTTTGTCCCACTTGCTAGTTTCCACAGCGAGTTGTTTGCGGCCACGAGGAGTCAGGCGGTAGAATTTGGCGCGGCGGTTGTTTTCGGAAGTGCCGTCTTCGACCGAAATCCATCCGCGTTTGATGAGGCGGTGCAGCGCGGGGTATAGCGAGCCTTGTTCGACTTGCAAAACCTCGTCAGAGTCGAATTCGATGGCCTTGGCGATGGCATGGCCGTGGACCGGTCCGCGGAGCAGGGTGCGGAGAATGAGCAGATCGAGAGTTCCTTGCAATAGTTCGATGCGTTGTTTTTGTTCTTTAGTAGACATGCTAGGTGAGGATAACGCGCTTCCAGTAGAATGTCAAAGTGAAGAACAACAGCGACCACAGCCCACCGGCTTGCTTTCCGTGCCCTACATGAATGACCCTATGGGAGCGGCGCGCGCCGCCCGGTAGGATTAGCTTAGCTCTTTGCAGTTATCCCAAGGTCCCCGGAAATATCGCCCGTCAATCCACCCAAGCCCAAAGCTAAAGACTGATCGGGCCAGCGAGGGATGATTGGGCAGGAGGAAACATAACGACAATGCGGATAAACACGTTCATTTTTTCCCTGTTCTTGGCGATGGCGATGGCGCTGGTGACGCTGTCCGCGCCGGCGCCGGCGTCGGCGCAAGTTGCGGTGGGCATTTCGGTAGGATTTGCGCCGCCCGAACTGCCTGTTTACGAGCAGCCGGTATGTCCCGGCGATGGGTACATCTGGACGCCCGGATATTGGGCTTGGGACGGCGACGCGGACGACTACTATTGGGTGCCCGGGACCTGGGTCGAGGCTCCCGAGGTGGGATTCTTCTGGACTCCGGCGTGGTGGGGCTGGGGCGGTAGCGCGTTTGTGTTCCACGCGGGCTACTGGGGACCGCAAATCGGATTCTACGGCGGGATCAATTATGGCTTTGGATACTTCGGGCACGGTTATGAGGGAGGCCGTTGGGACAACGGACACTTCTTCTACAACCGCGCGGTGAACAATGTAAATGTGACGGTCGTGCACAACGTGTACGAAACCAGGGTGGAAAACGTCAACGAGACGCGCGTCAGCTACAACGGCCACGGCGGCACCGATGCGCGGCCCAGCGCGGCCGAGGAAGCTGCGGAGCACGAGCGGCACGTCGGACCCGTCGCGGCGCAGACGCAGCATGTGGAGATGGCGCGCAATAACCCGCAACTCCGCGCGTCGGCAAACCACGGAAAGCCGCCGATCGCGGCGACGTCCAAGCCGGGCGAGTTCAGCGGACGCGGAGTGGTCGAGGCCAAATCAGGTTCGTACAACCCGCCGGCGCGCACCGAAGGCGGCGCGAGGACGGAAACGAATGGACGAACCACGGCGGTGCATCCGAATGAATTGCCGCCGGCGGAAAAACACACAGTGCAGAGTACCGGCAACGCCAAACAGGACCAAAAATACCAGCAACAGCAGGACAAACTCGACGCCAAGCAAGCGCAGGAACGCCAGAAGCTGCAGCAACAGCAGGATAAGGAACACCAGCAACTGGCGAAACAAAGCGCTAACGACGCAAAGAAACAACAAGTAGAACAGAAGCATCAGCAGCAGACTCAGCAGATGGTGCAGCGCCACACTCAGCAACAACAACACCTGCAGCAGCAGCGGCAGCCGGCGCATGAGGCGGCTCCGAAGAGTAAAAAGTAGGAGAGGCGACACGATTGGAGCGCGGCGCCCGGCAAATGGTGGCCGGGCGCTGCGTTCGCAGCGGCTTCATTCGCCGCGCGTCCCGCATGGATGCGCGGCGAATTCGTTTTAATGGCGACGCAGGCGCAGGGATTACTGCGTGAGGGCAAAAAAGGGGGCCGGACGGTAGCCGGCCCCGAGAGTGAATGTGTTAGATGGTTTGTGAACTGGTTTCTGTTTGCGGCTGCGGCGTCACATTCGGTGGGGGTGCCGGGGCCGTCGCTGGCGCAGCGTTATTGTATCGGTTCGGCTGCGCGGTCCGATCGTTTCGCGCCGGTGACGAGTCGCTGTTGGAACTGGGCTGCGGATTCACGCGATTCGGACCCGGCTTGAGCGAGAAGTTGACCCCACGGCGTGCGTTTTCGTCCACCGTGCGCTGCAAGTCCACATCGTCCATGTTGAGCGTACTTTCGCCGCCGTAGCTCACCACGTAGTGCAGTTGGCCGTCGGCGAGCCAATAGTCGCTGGCGGCGTACGTGGTGCCATCCTTGAGATAAATCAGAACAGTGGGAGTGGAAGCAGCCACGTTGCCTGTGTCGGGATTGTCGTCGGGCGAACCCTGCGGCTCGATCCCCTCCACGGAATTGTCCGTGGAATTTGAATTCGAGTTCAGATTTGCTCCCGAGTCGTAATTACCCGAATTATTGCTGTAGGAACCTGAGCCGTAGTCCGGACTCAGGTTCGAACTTGAGTAGTCGGGATTGCTGTAGGTGACCCCATAGCCTGGGTCGCCATAGTCGTAGCTCGGCCAACCCCAGTAGGGGTTATACCAGTATGGGTTGTAGCCGATGTAGCCCGGCCACCCCCAACCCCAACCGAGACCCCAGCCAGGTCCCCACCAACCGCCCCAACCGAGACCCCAACCCCAGCCCCATCCCCAACCGAAGCCGCAGCCCCAGCAACCACCCCAACCGCCGCGCCAGCCATAACCACCCCAACCACCATGCCAGCCGTTACCCCAGCCGCCGTGGTAGCCATTGCCCCAACCACCGTGATAGCCGCCGCCGTAGATGCCGGAGCTATGGAAGCCGGACGAACCGGAGAACGAATGGCCGCTCGCGAACGAGGACGAACCACCGTGAACGTTGAGAGGACCGCCGAGGTGAGTTGAGGCCATGCCGGTAGAACCAAAATGTGAGCTGGTCAGAGTAGTGTTGCCGAAGTGCGATCCGGAAAGTGAACTTGTGCCGCGCGAACCGAACGACGAGGAGTTGCCGAAGTGCGAGCTCTCGATGTTAGAAACAGCGCGGTTCGTCGAGACAGCCGAACCAGATCCGCGCGATCCGGCATAGAGCGAATTGCCTTCTGCGCCGCGCGAACTATTCACGGACGACGACGCAGCTGAGCCGCGAGAATTGGACGCGAAATTGGAGGCTGAGCCCGAGCGCGAGCCGGCGTAGGCATTGGATGTGGCGCCGCGATTACCAGCGTATGCATTCGAGGTCGCGCCGCGTGCCCCGTTGGCCGAGGCCGCACCGCCGCTGCGGCCGAAGTACGGCATGGAACCGCTGCGGCCGAAGGAATCGGGCGGCGTTGTCGCGTTGCGACTGCCGGAAACTCCGTTGCGCGCTGAGTACGAATTGCCGCGGCTGGCTGAGCTGTAGCCGCGATTGCCTGCGTCATAGCCACGATTCGCGGATGAATTGTAGGAATTCCCGGAGCGACCCATCGAATACGAGCGGTTCGGCGACATCGAATAGTGGTTGCCACTGTAATTGCCGCCGCGCGCACCACCGCCGTACGCGCCTCGGTAGCCGCCACCATAGCTCCCGCCACGAGGTGCGCTATAGTGACCGCCACCGCCGCCGTAGCCGCCGCCACCGTGGAAACCGCCCCCACCGCCACCGCCATGGAAACCGCCGCCACCGCCGCCACCACCATGGCCACCGCCTCCGCGCTGCGCAAATGCCGAGGGCGCGCAGAGGAGTGCTATTGATGCGACTGCCGTGAGAAGAAATTTGAGAGAGGACTTCATGTTATTTCCTCCAGCCAACCACTGCTCTAGCCGGAACGACCTTTTGTCCATTCTACATCAGATTCGAGGTGAGTACGCTTGGTTGCAGTTTCTGGCACCGTGACGTCTAAACCCGCGCGAATTCAGCAGTTGAGCCATTTCCGGAGAACGCCCCAGTGGCTATAACACCGGAGGTTCGAAAAAGTTTCGTTTGAACTTTGGGACAGGGCCGAAAATGGTCGTTTGCGCGACGTCCGTTCCGGAGCGTTTGCCGCCCCTCCGGGGCTTGGGACTGGTTGAGCAGCCTGTCCCGGACTTTTCGGTCCGGGCTAGCCTTTGGCGCAGACTGGGGACGTTCGTGACACTGGCACATCCCTGACACTTCGAACCGGGCACATTCCTGACACTTATGCTCACGCTTTGCCGCGTTCGGCAAGGAAAACGCCCACTAGGACCAGCGCAGTGCCTTCGAGGAGATTGCGCGTGGGATGTTCACCGAGGAAGGCGATCGAGAGCAGGATTACCACTACCGGTTGGAAATAGCTCATGGCGCCTACGCGAGAGGCGGTCATATAGCGCAGAGCCCAGTACATGATCGTATAAGCCGCAACGGAGCTGCCGACGGCCATGTAGATCATGCCGAGCCAGCCGCTTAGAGCGACGCTGTGCAAGTTGAGATGGATGGCTTGGCGCACGGAGAGGGGCAGGAGCATGATCGCGGCGGCGACGCAGTTGAAAGTGTTCATGGAGATGGCGTCGTATTGCGCGGCGACGCGTTTGCCGAGGACGGTGTAGGCGGCGAACCCGATTACACCACCGAACGTGATCAGGTCTCCTACCAAGTAGGGCGAGTTAGCCGGAGAACCGTGCTCAGTTTCAAGCAGGTATACGCCCGCGAAAGAAATCGCCATGCCTACGATTTTGCCGATGGTGAACGCCTCGAGTTTCAGTGCGCGGGCGAGAAAAAGAATGATGATGGGCCCGATCGCGATGATCACGGCGGAGTGGTCGGACGTCGTGTAGTTGAGGCCGACGGTGAACAAGCCCTGGTTAACGATGACGCCGAAGAACCCGAGATAGGCAAAGGGCCAGACGTCGCGCAGGCGCAGAGGTGCGCGGTTCGGTTGGGCGAAATAGATTGGAACCATGACGAGGGCCGCGAGTTCGAGGCGGAAACAGGTAAGGGAGAGCGGGTCGAGAGTGCGCAGCGCGATTTTTCCGGCGATGTAATTGAACGACCAGAGCATGAGCATCACGACGAGCCAGAAAAGCAACGTGAGCTTGCTGGGCGTGCGAGACGTTTCGATCGCGGAAGTGGCAGCCGAAGCAGCGGAGGAGGTCAAATTTGGGCTCGACGATGCGATGAAGCGCTCATTCGAGCACTTCGCGGCGCTTGGTAAGTTGTTCGATGCGGTCGAGGCGGGGAGCGTAGCCGATTCCCGGCGCCGTCGGCACGCGGATGGTGCCCTTCGGCGTGACTTGCACTTCAGGGTCGATGATGTCTTCGGTCCAGTAGCGGCGGCTGGCGGAGACGTCGCCGGGCAGAGTGAAATTCGGGAGGGTGGACATGGCGATATTGTGCGCGCGGCCGATGCCGGATTCGAGCATGCCCCCGCACCAGACCGGGACTGATTTCGACTGGCAGAGATCGTGGATGCGGCGCGCCTCGGTGTGGCCGCCAACGCGGCCGAGTTTCATATTGATGATTTTGCAGGCGCCGATTTCGATGGCGGCGCGGGCGTTTTCGAAGTCGTGAATGCACTCGTCGAGGCAAATCGGAGTTTCGAGTTGCCGCTGCAGCGCGGCGTGGGAGTAGATGTCGTCGTAGCCGAGCGGCTGCTCGATCATGATGAGGAAAAACTGGTCGAGCTGCTGGAGCAACGGCGCGTCTTCCAGGCGATAGGCGGAATTGGCGTCCACCATCAGGCGGATGCGCGGAAATCTTTGGCGCAGGGCGCGGGCTGGTTCGACGTCATTGCCCGGCTTGATTTTGATTTTGATGCGCTGGTAACCGGCGCCGAGCTCCTTTTCGACTTTGGCGATGAGAGCTTCGATGGAAGGTTGAATGCCGATAGAAACGCCGGAGGAGATCTCGTCGCGCACTCCGCCGAGCATTTTCGCAAGTGGGAGATTTTTTTGTTTCGCTTCGGCGTCCCAGAGCGCGGTCTCCACGGCGGCTTTCGCCATGTTGTGGCCGCGGATTTGGCCGAGCAGATCGGAGACCTCCGACGCGGAATTCAGTTCCTTGCACTTCAGGATCGGCCACAGAAAATCACTGATGATGTGCCGCGCAGTTTCGACGGTTTCGTAAGAATAGAACGGATCCTCTCCGGCGGTGGATTCGCCCCAACCAGAGATGCCGTCCACGTCGGCTTCAACGAGGAGGATGCGGCGGAGCGTGGTGGTGCCGAAGCTGGTTTGAAAGGGCGCGACCAGCGGCATGTGGATTTCGCGCAGAGTGATTTTGCGAAGGCGCATTTGGGCTGGGGACCTTTGGCTTTCAGTCTTCGAATTCTTCCGGGCGATATTCTGGCAGACGCAGGCCCGCTACGGAAGCGGCTGGCTCCAGAATGTAGTGGGTGGTTGCGCCGCGAGGTTCGAGCCCAGTGGCGATGTAGCCCTGATGGAACAACTTTTGAAATTCTGTTCGGGCGTGAGTCTGCACGCGAGCCGCTTCGGCACGGTCTTTCGCTTTGATTTTGATTAAGTCGGCGGGCAATGAGACGGATTGTGTGTCAGCAGCGGCCGGAAGCGAATTATCCGCGAGGATATTTTTTACACGGTCGGAATCGATCCACCATTCGGCGACGAGGCGGTCCGTGGGCAGGCCGGCGTGCAGCGGGCTTTCGGTGATGCCGTAGCAGTTGGGGATGAAGCGGCGGGCGATCGCGCCTAGACGAACGAAATTGAAGTGCGCGTTTTTCAACTCGAGAGGATCGAAAGTCCACTCGACCAGGCGAATTTCGCGTTTCAGCGCGTCGTGGCGCTGGAAAAGTTTCAGGCGTCGGCCAACGCCTTGATTTTGATACTCGGGCAACACCGCAGTCATGTGCGAATGCAAGAACGGCTTGCCGGCGCGCGTGCCGACCAGGGCGAGAGTGAAGCCGACCGTTTTTTCGCCGTCGAACGCGCCGAGGATTTGACCGCCGGTGTGATGCGCTACGACGAAGATGGGCGAGGGGACAGCGATTTGTTCGCCCCAGACCTGGAATTGCAGGCGCACGCAGGTTTCGTACTCCGCGAGCGAATCGCAATGGCGGATTTCGACCTCGTGCGGTTCGTTTTCGGGCGTGTCAGGAATCGAGCTCATTTCGCATTCGCTTTCTTGCGTGCGGGTTCTTGCGATTTGGAAAGATCCCAGAGTTCTTCCATGCGCGCGCGCGGTACGTCGGCAAGGCGATGGCCTTCGGCTGCGGCGGCGGATTCCATCCACTGGAAGCGGGTCTGGAATTTGCGATTGGCTTTTTTCAGCGCGATTTCGGGGTCTGCGCCTAAGAAGCGCGCTACGTTTACGGCGGCGAAGAGCAGGTCGCCGACTTCTTCTTCGAGGTGTGCGGTTGCGGGCGCTGAGCGCTGCCTTGATTCGGGTACGGTGCGTGACGCTGAAGCGGGCACGGCGTGCCGTGCCCCTACCAACCTCTCCCGATCCGAGGCTTTCAGCGACGCGACGATTTCGCGCTTTTCTTCTTCGAGCTTTTCAAAGATGCCATCGAGATTGTCCCAATCGAATCCGATGTGGGCTGCTCGGCGTGTCAATTGGTAGGCCTCGAGGACCCCTGGGAGGTTGCGCGGAACGCCGGACACGATCGATTCTGCCTGTGCGGCGGTATCGCGCGCGGCTTCGCTCTTGCTTCCCTTCCCGTTGGATTCGGCTCGCTCTTCGGCTTTGATTTGTTCCCAATTTTTCAGGACCGCGGCGGAATCTTTGGCTTTGGCGTTGTCGAAGACGTGCGGGTGGCGGCGAACCATTTTTGTATGGATGGACTCGATGACGTCGGAGATGGTGAATGCGCCGGTTTCTTCGGCGAGGATGGCGTGAAAGACTACTTGAAGCAGGATGTCGCCGAGTTCCGACGCAAATTTATGCCCGTCATCCGCGGAGTCCATAGCGTCCAGGACTTCGTAGGTTTCCTCGAGCAGAAATTTGCGGAGGGATTGATGGGTTTGCTCGTGGTCCCAGGGACAGCCGTTCGGGCCGCGCAGGCGGGCTTGCAGGGCTACGAGTTTCGCGAACCACTCCCCAGCAAGTTTGTCGCGGCGGTTGAGCGAGATGCGTGGCGATCGGGCGCGCTGTTGGCGCGGGTGCTTCGAGATTTTACGCGGGGTTCGTTTCTTCATGCGCGATATGACAATTTACAGGGAAGGTGGATTCGAGACAAGGATGCGGGTGTCGTGAAGTGGCTCAGTCTCCAGTAACCGAACATCCGAATCCATCCGTCCGGAAACGCGACTGGTTAGGAGTTACCGTGCCAGGGTCAAGTCTCATTGATGCGGTAATCGAGTAGGCCCTTGGTTTTTAGCGGTTCTAGGTACGCTAAAATCGGCTGGACATCAACTCCTGGTTCGAAGTCGAGTGCGTACATTCTGCTGTCCGCGTTCTCGTACGTAGCTCCCAGCTCGCTAAACTTGGCAAGGAGCTCTTGCTGCTTTTCTCGACCCTTTTCGAGCAGATGGACGCGCATCGTTCTGTGGCCGCTTCGGCGCACCACTTCGATAAAAATCGGCCACTGATCATCAGCTTCCGCTCTCGCTTTGACGATGTCTCCCCAATTGACCTGACGCGAGTGCCAAGGAGAATTGCGAATTTCGTACAGGTCAGAACCGACGGGTGCCGCCCAGACTCGCTCGCCAGACACTCCCATGTCGGGTTCGGGGAGTTCGATCACAACTTTAACGAGCTCCTCACGCAAATCACGGCCCACTCGCCCTCACCTCCTGAAAGAGTGTACCTCTTACCACCGAATTGACGTGTCCAATTCCGCGTACGGGTTCAAAGGGTCGGCACAACGGCTAATTCGCGGCGGCGTGGGCTGTGGCGGGGCGGATTACTGCTTCTGAGAAGCGGTCCATTTCTTCGGCTTGGGGGCTGAACTGCAGGAGCAGCAAGTCTACGCCGGCTTGTTCGAATTCGCCGATGCGGTCGGCGATTTGTTGCGGAGTGCCTACCAGGCCTGAGCGGAGGCCGCGGTTGGATACGGAATATTCTTCGAGCGAGACGCGCTGTTCTAGCTGCGTATTGGCTAACCATTGCTGATAATTCTGGTAGCCGGCGGCGTTTTGCTGCACGTCGGTGATGCGGGCTCGTTCCTTCTCGGCCTCTTGTTCCGTTTCGCGGACGATAGCGTAGGCAGCGACGCCGAATTGCATGCGCGGAAGATTTTTCCGTGCGCGGCGTTCGGACATGTCCTCGATTTTTTCGCCGACGCGGGCGGGCGAATCGCCGTGCATCACGAACGCGTCGCACTTCTGCGAGATCAGTTCCTTGGCGGCTTCGGATTCCCCGCCGGCGTAGATCGTGGGACGCGGCTTCGAGACCGGCTTCGGCTGCAGCACCAAATCCTGCACCGAATGATATTTTCCGGAATACGAGAAGTGGTCTTGTTTCCAGGCGGCGTCCACGATATCGAGCCATTCGGAGGTGCGAGCGTAGCGATCGTCATGCTGATCGAATTGCACGCCGTATTTTTTGGCTTCTTCGGCCCACCAGGAGGAGACGACGTTGAGCGACACGCGGCCTTTGCTGATTTGATCTATGTTGGCGGCTTGTTTCGCTAGCAGCGCGGGAAGATGAAACGTGGGACGCACGGCAACCATCAGTTCGAGCGAATCGGTGACGGCGGCCAACGCTGCGGCGGTGGACCAGGCGTCGAGCGAGGGAGCATCAACACCCTTGATGTCGTTCAAATTGAGTTCAGCGATCAGCGTGAGGTCGTAGCCGATTTTTTCGCTGCGGCGCGCGAGGCGCGAAACGTAATCCCAAGTGGGCTGCATGTGCTCGTCCTGCACATTGCGCAGCCAGCCACCAAAAACCGGGAGCCAGTAGCCGTAACGCATCAGCGCGCCTCCTTCACGAGATAATCCACCAGGCGGGCGAAGGGATCGAAGCCGACGATGCGCGGGCCGTCGGAAACGAAATTCGAAAGCGCGTTCACGTCGTAGTAGTAGAGCTGGCCGTCGCGGTCGTCAATGATGTATTCCAGGCCGCCGACTTCGATTTGGGCTTCTTTGAAAACTCGCTCGACGGCTTTGATAACTTGCGGCGGCGGGCGATAGCCTTCCACGCGCAGGCCGGTTTTTGCGCCTTCCACGACGCAGGCGGTTTTGATTTCGGCGCCGTCGGTAGTTTTGCAGATGTCCATGGGGCAGAGATCGAACGTTTCGCCGGAAGTGAAAACTTTGATGCCGTAGAGATATTTGTAGCCGAGCGTTTCGACGCGGGTGATGTGGCCGCCGCGCGCGGGGATAAATTCCTGAACGATGCCTGCGGAATCGAGGCCTAGCTGGATCGCGTTGTTGCTTACCGCGGATTCGAGCTGCTCGAGGGAATCGAAACGCACGATGCCGACGCCGCTGCCGCCGATGTTGGGCTTTACCACGATCGGGAAACGCAGGTCGCGTGCCGCAGCCACTGCTTGCGACGGATGATTGATCACCACCGAGCGGGGGTGCGGCAGGCCGAGCGAATGGAGCAGCGAGAGTTGCAGGGCTTTGGAGGTTTCGACGCGAAAGGCGTGGCTGCCGTTCACGACGCGGACGCCGGAGCGTTCCAGGTGCGCGAGGTAGCTGAGAGTGTAAAAAACGGCGTGCGCGTTGCCGCGAGTCCACGCCGAAGGGCTCATGCGATTGAAAACCAGCCCATACTGTTGGTCGCCATTCGGCGCGAGGTCGAAATGGTGATGGGCGGCGTCGAGGCGGACGTAGGGGATGTTCCGGCGATCGAGTTCGGCGAAAACCGGTTGGAACCAGCGTGGATGTTCGTGGTAAATCGCGATGGGGCGCGAGGACTTCGCGGCGCGGGCGGCGGCGGGCGCGGGCTTGCGCGATTTGGAGGTAGCTTTCAGGCGCGTGCGTGAGGGTTTAGGGTCTCGAGTTGCGCTTCGGGGCATGGCGGTCCTTGATGAAATCTCGCGAAAGATGTTGGATGCAACAGACTAACGCACGTTGCGAGATTTTGCGAGCGGGCTGGACCCGGGAAGAAGAAATACCGCAGAGACGCAGAGGGCGCAGAGAAAACCAAATGCAGCTTCATTCTTTTTCCGCTTCGATTGAGAGGCGAAGGAGCTTTTGCGATGCCCGCTACGCCATCAACTGCAAAACCGTGCGGGTCTTAGACCCGCCCCTACTGCTACGAACCACCAGCCCAGGGCAAGTCTGCGCTGACAGCAGTGCTACTCGGGCTTGGCCATGCCTTGGGCTACGGCCTGGTCGAGGAGCTGCTTCATTTGTTGCGCGGCTTTCCTGGAGGCTTCTTCTTGCTGGCGGCCGAGCTCCTCTTGTTGCTCGCCTAGCTTGCCCTGCTCATCGCCTAGTTTGCCTTGCTGCTCGCCTAAGGCACCCTGCTCTTCACCTAGCTGCGGCTGTTGGTCTCCGGCTTCCGATTGCAGTTCTCCGATGCGGTTTTGAATTTCGCCGATTTTTTCCTGGATGCGGCTGAGGTCTTCCTGCGTTCCACTGTCGCCCAGGTGTTTCAATTCCGCTTCGAGTTTCTGGAGCTCGGCGGTCATGTCCGGAATCTTGATGCGGACTTTCTCCATCTGGTCACCGAGCTGTTCTTGCTGCTTGCCGAGTGCCTCTTGCTTGGCGCCGAGAGCTTCCTGCTGCTTGCCCAGCTCTTCCTCTTTGCAGCCGAGTTCCTGGACCGGAGCGAAGAATTCCATGGCGCGCTTGACGGTGGCGGGATCGGTGATCACGTAGGCCTTCCCGTCGCGAACGAACCAGATGAAATCGCCGGAAACATTGTGGCGCAGCGAGTTGACGAAATTGGATTCGCCATCGGAGTTTATGGAATAGCCGTTGCCGGAGACGACGACAGAAGAGTTTCCGGAAGAGATGACGAATTGCTGGCCGTCATCGTCTTCGCCGGTGATTAGTGTGTTGGAGTGGCCGGATTGAACCGACTGGAGTGCTTGCGGTGGAATAACGACGATGTGTGGCCACGAGATCATTGGCATCACGGCAACAGCAGGCGCGATCGAGGTTAGCGGCTTCACGACTACGTTCGTCGCGACGTGGACGTCGGGCTTGACGATCACGTGCATCGTCGAGACATCATCCATCGTCACGATCGGCGTTAACGGGGATACCACGACATGCGGATCAACGCGCGTCATCGGGGCCACACGGACATCCACCGTGGTGGCGGGATTTGCTAAAGGAGCGGGAGCTGGGGCTGCGGGCGGAGTTGCAGGTGCAGCTGGCTGGGGCGCAGACTCCGCCCGCGGCGCGGGAGCGGGTGATGGCGGTGTTGCCGGAGCCGGAGGCTGCGCCGATTGCTCCTGCGGCGAGTGAACGTTCAAAATCGTCGGGCGGAAAGCCGCCGTGACGCAGACCACGGGAATGGCGAGAAGGGCTATGGCAACAACGACGGGCTTTGTGAGCTGCATGGCGACGCTCCCTTTCCATTCGAGAATGCGATCCAGACGCTTTTCGGCTTGCCCGGCGCTGGCCATGGCGACGCCTTGCCACCAAACGCGGCCGGGCGCGGCTTCGAGCGCGGCGAAAAAGCCCAGAAGTGTCTCGGCGTAACGTGTGCGGTCGGCGCCGGCGGCGAGCGCGGCGTCGTCACTGGCTTCTTCGGCGAGTTCTGCGAGGCGGCGGTCGAGCCACCAACTGAGCGGGCTAAACCAAAAGACGGCGCGATGCAGAAGCGAGAGGCGTTCCGTGAGCGCGTCGCGGCGGGCGACGTGCGAAATTTCGTGCGCGAGGACCGCGTCGAGCTCGGCTGACTCCCATTCACGCCAGCTTGCGGGAAGCAGAATCGAGGGATCTTTTATGCCGAACGTAACGGGGACGGAGAGAAGTTCCGATTCGGCGAGACGCGGGGCACCACGCAGGTGCGCTGAATTCGCGAAAAAATGGAGGCGCGCAAGCGCTTGCGGGTCGTCGATCGGGCGTGAATTGCCGTCGAGGCGGCGCCCAAAGCTGACGCCGAGAATCAAGCGCGTAAGAAAGAATATCGCGACGGAAGCATAGAGGATGCCAGCGAGGGCCATACGCGACAGCGGCGTGTGACCAGCCACAATCGCCGCTTGTAGTGCGGCCGCCGGAGTCGATCTGGAATGATGGCGCGAGGGAGTGGCAGTGTAATTGAAAACCGGGTTAGCGGTGGCCGGCGAGATTGCTGAGGTTCCTTGCTGCTTCACGACCGGCGCCTCCGTATCACGGGCCACAGCGGTTTCGGTTATCGCGGCCTCCGGCAGACGACTGAATGTTTCTGCCATGGGGACCGAAACGGGCAAGGGCGGCATCAGCAGCGCGAGAAACGGCATCGCCAGCGCGACGAGCAGGACCGTTCGCCACACGCTCAGACGGATCGCGACATTTTTCGCGCGGCAGAGAGCTAGCACACCGCTCGCGATGCATGCCAGCGCGAGCGAACGGATCGCGGGATCAACGAGATGGCCGAGGAAACCGGACGACGGGTCGAGAACATGGGCAATGCTCATGGCTTCCCTTCCTTGCGCTGGACGGCTTTGCGTGCGGCGATCTTCTGCGCGAGGCGCTCGAGCTGTTTGCGGTCGAGAACGGCGTTATCAACCATGCCGATGACGAGTTGCTCGGCGGAGCCGCCGCAGAAGCGATCAATGATGTGTTTGACCGCGCGCACCGCGACGTTCTGTCGTGGCTCCGCGGCGCGATAGATAAAGGTGCGTCCGCTGATTTCGTGCGTGACGTAGCCTTTTTCTTCCAGCCGGCGCAGCACTGTCCGGATCGTGGATTCTTTCATGGGCCGCTTGGTTGCGAGAGCCTCGCGGCAGGCTTCCGAGGAAACCGGGCCGTGGGACCAGACGTGGTCCATGACGAGTTGTTCGACTTCGCCGAGGTTGCGGGGGCGGATTGTTTGTGTGCGAGTCATTGTAACGCTACAGGTTGTAACAGATGACGCGGAGGGGTGTCAAGCGGAAATATTTTTGGCTCGGTGGAGATACTTCTCGACGCAGCGACGGCAGTGAAGAATGCGCGCCACAAATTCAAAAAGCAAAACCGGGGCGGGTCTGAGACCCGCCCCTACAAGAACAACGAAACCCGCGAATAGGCGCTGATTTGTCCCGTTTCGTTGGGCGGAGCCGCGCCGTTCCGTACCCACAACCGAGAGTGGCTCTGGCATGCGCGCTTGTGGCGGAATGGAGGCGGATGTTAGACTTCGGTGTAACTCTTACGAGCATCTTCAAGGATACCTGCCGTGGCTGATGCCAAGCATGAAGAAACATTCAAAGTGATCGACCGGCGCTTATTTGGCGAGGACGGTGAACTGCGCAAGGACGTGGTCGAGCAGGAACGTCGCGACGACGAGGCGGCGGAAAAGAAAGCTGCGAGCCAGGCGCAACAGAAGGCCAAGGCTGCGGCCTCGGCACCGAAGCCGGCGGCTCCAGCTGCCAGTACGTCCGCACAACAGGGCGGCTTCGCGCAACCTGCAGCAGCACAGGGATTGGTCGCGCCGGATGGGTCGCAAGAATTGGCGGTCGCAGAGGAAGCCGGCGATGCGTCAGCGGGCGGCGAGGAACATTCGACCTCGCGCAGTTTTCAATTGCTGGTGGATTTTCTGACGCGCAATGCTGCCGCAATGCTGGGCGGAATGGCCGATCCGCGCACGGGGCAGGCGTTTGTGGATCTGGAAGGCGCGCGCGAGGTGATTGATATGCTCGATGCGTTGCGCGAAAAGACGCGCGGCAATTTGTCGAAGGACGATGATAATTTGTTGATTGAGGTGCTGGGAAGTTTGAAGCTGACGTTTATGGAGATTTCGAAGGCTGCGGCCGAGCAAATGGCCAAGAAGGCGAAGGGAAAGTAACGCTGGCGTGACGAGCCAATTGCAGATGCTCAATCGCTGCGGCATCGCGGATAGATTCTTGCGGTCCGCAGCAGGCGGCGAGGCAAGCCTCGCCTGGCACAAGCGGGAGCAAGCTCCCGCACTCCAAGATGGTGCTGGACTGAAGTCGCGGCACTATCTTTTTTCTAGATGAATCGAAGGCGATTTTTGCGGCACCCCACCTCCCGATGAGTTCCCTGCAATTAACCGTCTTGGGGTCTGGCACATCCATGGGTGTGCCGACGCTCGGTTGTCATTGCGCGGTCTGCGAATCGAGCGATCCGCACGACAAGCGCACACGGCCCTCCGTGTTGCTCGAGTACGGCGGCCACAACGTGGTGATTGACACGACGCCCGATTTCCGCGCCCAGGCCATGCGTGAACACATTGACCGGCTGGATGCGGTAATTTACACGCACTCACACGCCGACCATATTTTGGGGCTGGACGACATTCGTCCCTACAATTTGAAACAGGGCGGCGTGGTGCCGGTATATGCCTCGCAGGCGACGCAGGAAACGCTGCGGCGCCAGTTCGCGTACATTTTTGACGACGCGCCAACGGAAAGTTCGCTTCCGGCCGTGGAAATGCATACGATTGACGGATCCTTCGACCTTTTCGGATTGAAAATCATCTCGGTGCCGGCAAACCATGGGCCGCACCCGGTTTTGGGATTTCGTTTCGGAAAGGCCGCGTATCTGACGGATTTCAGCACGGTGCCGGAAAGCTCGAAGAAACTGCTGCACGGGCTGGACGATTTCATTCTCGATGCCTTGCGATATACGGTACATCCCATGCATTCGAATGTGGAGCAATCGGTCGCGCTCGTGAAAGAACTGAAGCCCAAGCGTGCGTGGTTCACGCATATCTGCCACGATCTGGGTCACGAAGCTGCGAACGCGAAGCTGCCCGCGAACGTACGGCTCGCGTATGACGGACTGAAATTCGAGGTGGCGATCTGATGGCGATGGCAATCTTGAATTCGCCGGCAGAGTGGACCGCCCAGTTTGGCGACACGCGCAAAGCAACGGCGCTGACGATCGGCAATTTCGATGGGGTGCATGTGGGGCACCAGAAGATTTTGCGCGGCGTGATCGAGCGTGCGCGTGCGATGAACGCGGTAAGCGCGGTGTTGACTTTCTTTCCGCATCCCGCGCGCGTCTTGCGGCCGGACGTCGCGCCCGGTCTGCTGGAAACTTTACCGCAGAGGTTGGCGGAATTCGAGGCGCTGGGAATAGACGCGGCTTTGGTGCTGAAATTCGATTTGGAGCTCGCGCGGGCGAGCGCAGAAGAGTTTGCACGGCGATTTCTAGTGGAAGCGCTGCGAGCGCAGGCTGTATTGGTGGGCGCGAACTTTCGTTTCGGACATAAACAGGCCGGAGATGTGAAGCTGCTCGAAGAATTGGGCCGCGAGAATGGGTTCGCAGTGGAGATCGTCGAACCGGTGCTCGTGGATGGGCAAATCGTCTCCAGCTCGGCCGTTCGCGCGGCAGTTCGCGAAGGACGCGTGGAAGAAGCGCGACGGATGCTGGGCCGGCCGTTTGCGCTCATGGGCGAAATTCGCGGCGGAACTGGAATGGGGCGCAAGTTGGTGGTGCCAACTTTGAATCTTGCGACGGAACAGGAGACGTTGCCGAAAAATGGCGTTTACGTGACGGAAGTTTCGGTTGGCGAGAAGTGTTATCAGGCCGTCACGAACGTGGGTGTGCGGCCCACGTTCAACGGCCAGCAGCTCGCGATCGAATCGCATCTTTTTGATTTTGACGAGACGGTGACGTCCGGTCCGATGACGGTCAAGTTTCTGACGCGCCTGCGCGACGAGCAGAAGTTTTCCGGCCCGGAAGCGCTGCGCGGGCAAATATTGCGAGACATTGCCTCGGCCAAAGAGTTTTTTGCGAAGCGCTGAGGCAGCGCTAGAATCCCACTTACTACCGCTGCGATCCGGGCGACCGGGCGCGCGACCAGCAGCCACCACGAGGAAGTCACATGGAAAATCGAGAAGTAGCACGTATTTTGCGCGAGACGGCGCAACTGCTGGAGATTGACGGCGCGATCATCGGCCGTTACCGCAGCTACGAGAAGGTGGCGGAGCTGCTTTACAGCATGCACGAGCGCATCGAAGACGTCGCCAAGGACGAGAAGAAATTAAAGGAGCTGCCGGGGATCGGCGACGGGATGGCGGCACACATCCGGGAAATTTTGGACACCGGCGATTATAGTTTGCGCGAGAAATTGCTGAAGAAGTATCCGCTGACCCTGCTGGATTTGTTGCATTTGCAATCCATGGGGCCGAAGAAAGTGGCGCTGTTGTGGAAGAAATTCAAGGTTTCGACGATCGAAGGCATCGAGAAGCTCGCGCAGGAGGGCAAGCTGCGCGATCTCGAAGGCTTCGGCGAAAAGAGCGAGCAGAATATTTTGAAGGCGACGGCGCTGGCGAAGCGTTCCTCGGGGCGTTTCAAATTGGACGATGCCGATGAAGCCGCGCAGAAGTTGGTCGCGTATATCAGCCAGATGGACAAAATCGTCGAATCGGTGACGCCTGCCGGATCCCTGCGACGCGGAAAAGAAACGATCGGCGATCTGGATTTGCTGGTGACGATGCGTCCCGGCCACGACAAGCAGAAGGACGTCGACGCTGTCGCGGCGCACATTCTGAAGTATCCGGGAATCGATCAGACGCTGGCGCACGGCGAAAACAAGGTCAGCGTGGTTTTGGGAAACGGATTGCAGGTGGACGTCCGTTTGCTCGAAAAAGACAGCTTCGGCGCGGCACTTTTGTATTTTACGGGATCGAAGGAGCACAACGTCGTTCTGCGCGGGCGGGCCCGCGATATGGGCTGGACGTTGAATGAGTATGCGTTAACGACGCTGAAGGGCGGGAGGTTTGTCGCGGGCAAGACGGAAAAGGACATTTACGACAAGCTGCGCCTGGATTACATCGAGCCGGAGCTGCGCGAAAACACCGGAGAGATCGACGCAGCGGAAAATCACCGGCTGCCAGCGCTGTTGAAGCTTGCAGACATTCGCGGCGATCTACAGATGCACACGACTGCTTCCGATGGACGGAATTCCATCGAGGAGATGGGAAAAGCTGCTGCCGAGTTGGGCTATGAGTATATCGCGCTCACGGATCATTCCAAGGCGGTGACCGTGGCGAATGGGATGGACGAAAAGCGCACTCTGGAACAAATCAAGAAAATCCGCGCTGCACAGGCGCGCGTCCCGGAGATACGTTTGCTGGCGGGGATTGAGGTGGACATCCTCAAAAACGGTAAGCTGGACTTGGACGACGAAGTTTTGGCGCAACTGGACGTGGTGGTGGCATCGGTGCATTCCTACATGAATTTAGGGCGCGAGGAAATGACGGAGCGGTTACTCGCGGCCATCGAGAATCCTTACACGCAGATTATTGCGCATCCGACCGGGCGACTAGTGTTGCGGCGCGATCCCTTTGATTACGAGATGGAGAAAATTCTCGAGGCAGCCAAGGAGCACGGGGTAGCTATGGAGTGCAATGCTTACCCGGACCGGTTGGATCTCAAGGATGTGCACTTGCGCATGGCGAAAGAGCGGGGCGTCAAGATTGTGATTTCCACGGATTCGCATACGGCGGCGAACTTGAAATTCATGAAGTATGGAGTGATCACCGCGCAGCGGGCTTGGATCGAGAAGAGCGAGGTCATCAATACTTTCCCGACAGCGGAGTTTCTGGCAGCGCTGCGGGCGAAGCCCGGAGCTGGTAAGAGCGCCAAGAGGAAATCGGCTTAGTTGCGTGGCTGCGGGGCTCGTTACTGCAAAGGCTTAGCGTACAGGACACGGAGAGAAGCGGAGGGCGCGGAGATAGCGAAGGTAATTTACGACTGAGACGCCCCGAGGGCGTCAGGGTAGACGCCGGTCGCAGAGAAAGCCAAGTTGTCGCTCGCCACGTGGCTCGCAGGGAACATTTTCCAGGCGGGTTGCGTATCTAGTGACGGAAGTGCAAAGGACACTGCGATGGCCGCGGCTGGCGGTTTGGCCGCTGCGAGTTTTTGAGGATTTCGACGGCAGGCGCGGAATGGTCCCTGCCACGGAGCGAACTATGAGGCTTGTTGCGACTTTCTTGGCGGCTGCGGTGGTGGCGGGGATTGCGTTCGGAGCGGCCGCGGCGCCGGCGCGCGCGGATGATTGGTCGAAGACGTATCAAGTGAATGGCCACGCGGAGCTGCACGTGATGACGAGCGACGGCGACGTCTCCATCACGGGCGGAAACCAGAATCAAATTGACGCGCACGTCACCACGCAGGGCTGGAAGATCGGGCCGAACGACGTGCAAATCGTGGAAAGCCAGAATGGCAACAGCGTCTCGATCGAAGTGCGCGTGCCGCACTGGAATTTTTCGTTTTTCGGCGGCCACAACCGGTCAGTTCACGTAGATTTGCGCGTGCCCCAGTCACTGGATGTGGACGTGCGCACCAGCGACGGAAACGTGGTTGCGCAGGGAGTTTCCGGCAAGATTCAGATTGATACGGGCGACGGCAACGTCACCGCCAACAACATTCGCGGCGATATACGCATGCACACGGGCGACGGGCACATCGAAGGACACAGCTTCGACGGTTCGCTCGACGCCGATACGGGCGACGGAAACTTGCGCATTGACGGCCGCTTCGACGCGCTGGCGCTGAAGACGGGCGACGGAAGCATTGACGCGCAAGTCTCGAACGGATCGAAAGTCGCCAATGGCTGGAACCTTCATTCGGGCGACGGGCACATTACCTTGCGGCTTCCCGGTGATCTGAACGCATACCTCGATGCCCACACCGGCGACGGCAGCATCACGTTGGATGTTCCAATACAGGTTTCCGGGTCGCTGAGCCATTCCGCAGTGCGCGGGAAACTGAACGCGGGCGGCGGGACGGTGGCGATCACTTCCGGGGACGGATCAATCCACGTCGAGAAATTGTAGGTGTCGTGGTGCGGACGGGCTTGCTGCGTGTTCGGGACCTAGAACGACCGCGGCGTTGGCGGCAAAGCCGCCTTCTTGATCTGCAAGAAATTCCACCAGCATGTCGCCAGACGCCCACATTTGTTTCTCCATTGGCACACAGCAATCCGCAGCTTCATCGTCGGGCGCTGCAATGATTGCAGTTAGATCGGGCGACCACGTGGCATCCGGCGTGCACTCTGAGGGACGTTGGCCGCAAAGTACGTGGAGGAATAAATGATTCCGTTCCTGATGCTCGGGGTTTTCGCAGTACTAGTATTTCTTTCAGTGTCGGACGGAATTGCAGCTAGTCTCCGCCGAAAGTAAGGGCGCTGCTGTGCGTTTCGGCGCTCTCTCGGAGCAGCGCCGAGTTACTTGCTGTTCGATTTGTTTGCTGTGTCCGCGATCTGCCTTGCCTTACCTCGTCCCTCTGAAAAATTTTGACGTGATCGCCTTCCGGGAATCAATTTGCAAATCTTGACGGGTTGCCGCATCATAAACTGTTTGTTCTGAGCCGTTCGCCGCGCTGTGACGGCGAGTTCACTTACAATATAGCGATCCATCGAGCCGCGGTAGCATGAGCGGGGGCTCACGTTGCGCTTTTGCAGGCTGTGCGCGGCGCGGCATGGAGAGTTCTGTTTCACAACTTCGAAAGGAACTGGGGGAAATCGAATGCGCAGGCCTGTGAGTGTTGCTCCGCCAAAGGGAAAGCTGGGCGTACTGACGCCGGGGATGGGCGCAGTGAGCACGACGTTTATGGCGGGCGTGGAATTGGTGCGGCGGGGACAAGCCGTGCCGGTCGGTTCGTTGACGCAGATGGGGACGATCCGCCTGGGCAAGCGGACGGACGGCCGCACGCCGAAAATCAAGGATTTCATACAACTGGCGAAGCTCGACGACCTCGTGTTCGGCGGCTGGGACGTTTTCAGCGACAATGCCTTCCAGGCGGCGACCAAGGCCGGCGTGCTGGACGCCAAGGACCTTTCCAAGGCCGAAAAGTTCTTGAAAGACATCACGCCGATGAAGGCGGTGTTTGATCAGGATTACGTGAAGAATCTGCAGGGGCCGAACGTGAAGAAGGGCAAGACGAAAATGGATCTTGCCGAGCAATTGCGCGAAGATATCCGCAATTTCAAAAAGAAAAACAAGCTGGACCGCCTGGTGATGGTGTGGTGCGGGTCTACGGAAGTTTTCTTGAAGCCGCAGGACGTGCACAAGGATCTCGCGTCATTCGAAAAGGCGATGAAGGCGAACCATCCGGCGATCGCGCCGTCCATGCTCTATGCCTATGCCGCGATCAGCGAAGGAGTGCCGTTTGCCAATGGCGCGCCCAATTTGACTGTGGATATTCCCGCGCTGGAAGACTACGCCAAAACAAAAAACGTGCCGATCGGCGGGAAGGATTTCAAGACTGGGCAGACTTTGATGAAGACCGTGCTGGCGCCGGGATTCAAAGCGCGCATGCTGGGATTGAATGGCTGGTTTTCGACGAACATTCTGGGCAATCGCGACGGGGAAGTGCTGGACGACCCCGGTTCGTTCAAGACCAAGGAAGAATCGAAGCTCGGCGCCCTGGAATATATATTGCAGCCGGGTCTGTATCCGGAGCTTTACGGCAAGATTCACCACAAGGTGAGGATCAATTATTACCCTCCGCGCGGAGACAACAAAGAGGGCTGGGACAACATTGATATCTTCGGCTGGCTTGGCTATCCCATGCAGATCAAAGTGGATTTCCTTTGCCGCGACTCGATTCTGGCCGCGCCGATCGTGCTGGACCTAGCCATTTTCTTCGACTTGGCGCAGCGTGCGGGGATGCGCGGAATCCAGGAATGGCTCAGCTTTTATTTCAAGTCGCCGATGTGCGCGAAGGAGCTTTATCCCGAGCATGATTTGTTCATTCAGCTGATGAAGCTGAAGAACACGCTACGCTGGATGATGGGCGAAGAACTGATCACGCACTTGGGAGCGGAATATTACGACTAAGCGCTCGAGCGCAAACCGGTATGGCTCGCAAAAACAAAACGGCGGAGAGATTGCTTGGTCTCTCCGCCGTTTTTATTTTGGTCGCGAAATCTAGAACTGGTTCCAGAGGTATTGATTGTAGACCTCGTGGTGATATTGCACCTCGGCGGCTTTGACGACGGTGCCGAGCAGACGCGCGCAGCGGTCGGCTGACGCTTGCTTCAGGTCGGCGTAGCGGGCCTTCACGTCTGCGCCCAGAAGCTTGGTGGTCCACGCCGCGCTGCGGAAATCGCCAATCGCGGTGTAGATGTTGTCCGGGAGATAGCGTTCGGCCTGACGCAGGTTCTTGATCTTCGCGGTTTCGCCTTCGAGGCCCGAGCGGAAAATCGAGTACATGACCATGTAAGGATTCGCGTCCGGCGAAACGGAACGAACTTCGACGCGCATGCTCTTTTCGTTGCCGATGGGGATGCGAATCATCGAGCCGCGGTCCACGGGCGAGGCTTTGATCTGGTTTGGAGCTTCGAAGTGCGGATCAAGGCGGCGATAGGCGTTGACGCTGGCGTTGAGCATCAAGCAAACGTCATTCGCGTGGGTGAGAATGCGATCGAGAAATGCCCAGCCTACTTTGCTCAGTTTTTCATCGCCCTTGGGATCCCAGAAAAGATTCTTGCCGCCTTTGCTGACCGAAACATTGGTGTGCATGCCGCTGCCATTGACGCCGACAACGGGCTTGGGCAGGAAGCTCGCGGTGAGGCCCATGTTCGTCGCGACCTGGCGGCAGATTAGCTTGTACAGCTGAATCTGATCGGCGGCCGCGACGACTTCACCGTAGCCATAGTTGATTTCGAATTGCGATGGCGCAACTTCGGGGTGATCTTTTTCGTTCTGGAACCCCATGGCGCGCTGCACTTCGGCGGTCGTGTCAATGAAGTTGCGCAGCGGGTCGCCGGGCAGCGAGTGATAGTAGCCGCCGGTATTGACGTATTCGAACTTGCCGGTTTCGGAATAGTGACGCTCGGCATCGGAGCCTTTGAAAAGAAATCCTTCGATTTCGTTGGCGGCGTTCAGCGTGTAGCCTTCTTCCTTGAATTGCCTTTCGGCGAAGCCTTTCAGTGCGCCGCGAATGTCCGCGGCGTAAGGCGAGCCGTCTTTATCAATCACTTCGCCGAAGATGAGAACCTTGCCGGAGCCGAAAACGTCAGCAGGGCCCCAATAGAAAGCGCTCCAATCCATCGCCAGACGAAGGTCGCTTTCGCGCTGCGCCGTGAATCCGCGAATCGAGGAGCCGTCGAAGGTGAGGTTGTCCCAACTCTTTACGAGAAACTTTTTGTCGTAATCGAGCATGTGCAGACGGCCTTCGAGGTCGCTGAACAGCACGGTGACGGCCTTGATGCGCTTCTCGTCGCTGAGGTACTTGATGCGTTCTTCCTGGATTTTGTGCGGAGCAACGCGATTCCTGCGTTGTTCCTTGGCTTTCAGGTTTAGCTCTTCAAGTTCGTCGTAAGGGATTGCTAAAAAATTCCGCAGTTCGGTTGCCATGAGTCTCCTTCGGGTGGAATGCGGTTCGCGCCGAGGGGCGCGTGCGCCGCTTTTCAAAACAACGTAGGGTATCGTGAGGCGCGGGGAGGGTCAAATCCCAAAATGTCCCGCACGGCGCTGAATCCTTTATGGAACCGATAAACGAAACTTTGAGATGCGCATTGCGACACCAGCGGCTGCGGTGGTCGAAAACCATCTACCGCAGAAGCTCGCGACTGCTTCAGGGCAATCGCAGTTCGCAGAGAAACTAGTGCGCTTTTATGTATACCGCATCCTGTCAGTGCCCGAACCTGCCAATAAGCTGAGCTTTGCCGAGGATGTGGCCTTTCATCGCTTGCTCGAGCTCAGGTTTGGCAGCTTTGGGCTTGAGGTTGGTCACTTCATCCAGCGCGTATAGCTTGAAGAAATAGTGGTGCACCGAGCCGTGCGGCGGACACGGACCGCTGTAGCCGATCTTTCCGTGGCTGTTCCTTCCCTGCAGCGTGCCGTCGCGCAATTTCTTGTCCCTTGGCACGCCTTCCTGCAATCCGTGGGAGTCCGCCGGAATGTCATAGATCAGCCAGTGCACGACCGTCCCATTCGGCGCGTCGGGATCGTCCACCACGAGCGCGAAGCTTTTCGTGGTGGGCGGCGGATCATTCCATAGCAGCGCCGGAGAAACGTCCTCGCCATCGCACGTAAATTTTGCGGGGATCGCCGCATCTGCCTCGAAAGATGCGCTGGAAAGTTGCAGCGTGTCCGCGGACTGTTTCAGCGTGTCCTGCGTTTTGGGTCGGCGATCGGCGGCAGCGTGCGAGTGCGTGAACGGCCAGCCTACCGCAAATAAAAGACAAATCATGAATAGCGCGATGAAAGTTTTTGAGAGCGTCATAGCTACATGCTACGGGGCCTCTATTCGATGCGTCAAGACGCCAGCGCTGCGGCATTTGTGCGCACCACGCAAGCCTCGCACGGCGTTTCTGTAAGCTCTTGCCGGCCGCTTTGGTACCGTGGTACATTGGTACCAACATGAGTACAGCGCGATTTCAAAAGAAATTCGTGGTCGAGCGCGTCCAGACCGGCGTGCGAATGGAGAAGCGTTTGCTCAAGGTGCTCAAGGCCTTAGCCGAATTTCACGATTTGACTTTGGGCGATCTGCTCGAGGGTATCGTTCTGCACGCCTTTGACGGCAAGGCGCCGTTTCAAGAGGCGTCGCGTAAGCGCATCAAGCAGCTGAAGAAGTTCTACGGTCTGGATCTAGATGCGCGTGCTAGCCATCGGCTGACGGAGGCGCGTGCGGTAAGCCCAGCGCGCGGACCGCGAGCCGACTCGAAGAAGTGGGGCAAGCGGCGAGATCCGGCGAAAGCATCGCGCTCACACGTCAAGAACGGCCGTGGAGGCCAAACCGTTCGTTCCGCGGCGCGGCGAAAGGTCAAAAAGGGGGAGCATTCCCGATGAGCACGAACTCAACTCGCCAAGCGATTCGAGCACTCCGTTGGATTCTCGGACTGGTCGTACTGTGGGAGTCGTGTCTGTTTCTGCGCTGGACAATTTTTGAAGTCTCTGGATCCGGTCACCTGGGCGCGCACCCGTGGATTTTTCTGGTGCTGGCGATCGCCGAAATTATCGCCGCGGCGATGTTCCTCGTGCCGGGCGTGAGGGTTGCGGGAGGATATTTATTGCTCGTGGTTTTCGTCTTCGCAGCGGCGTTTCACATTTTGCACGGTGAATTCAACGTGGCTGGCGGACTGGCGATATATGCGGCGGCGGTGGTGGTGTGCTTGACGTCCGGCGCGGGCGCCCGCGAGGCTCGAGAGTGACTTCTGTGGATACCCGCAATAGCGAAGAGGTTTTGCTGGCACAATTTGAGGACTGTTCCCTTCCCCTCGAGTGCTTTCATCACAGCGTACACGTGCAAATAGCATTTCTGTATTTGCGCAAGTTTTCGGTTTTGGAGGTGCTTACCAGGTTTCCCGCGGCGCTGACGAAATACGCAAATGCTCATGGAAAGAATGGCCTGTACCACGAGACGATTACGTGGGCCTACGTCCTGCTGATAAACGAGCGCATGCGGCGGGCGGATCAGAAACTGAGTTGGGACGAGTTTCGGGCGCAGAATCCGGATTTGCTGACTTGGAAACACAGCGTCCTAAAGAAATACTATCGCGCGGAGACACTGTCATCCGAACTCGCGAAAGGTACGTTTCTCTTCCCCGACAATGGCTTCTCAAAGCGTGACGCCACGATGACCTGTCGATAACCTCCTACCGCGATTGCTCCGCGCTTCGCTTGCGGCAGACCGATTCCCAGCGCCCGCTGCGCTGATGCCTGACTGGAACGTAATGTTTGCCTGCCGAAGTTTGTGCTACTGTTGTTAATTTGAAAATGTGCTGTGCTATGCGGCCGAAGGCCTGGGCCACGTCGGGAGAATTGTAAAACCATGAAGAATGCTTATAACGGGGTAGCGGTGCCGTCTGCCGGCAAGGCCATCGATTTCGCCGGCGGCGCGTTTCATGTGCCGGACCATCCGGTGATTCCGTTCATTGAGGGCGACGGCACCGGGCGCGACATCTGGAAAGCGTCGCGGCGCGTTTTCGACGCGGCCGTGGAAAAGGCTTACTGCGGAAAACGCAAGATCGAGTGGCTGGAAGTATTCGCGGGCGAAAAGGCGTTCCGACAATTCAAGGAATGGCTGCCGCAGGATACGGTGGACGCGATTCGCGATTTTCGCGTGGCGATCAAGGGGCCGCTGACGACTCCAGTGGGAGGCGGCATTCGTTCGTTGAACGTGACGCTGCGCCAGGTGCTGGATCTTTATGCCTGTGTGCGGCCGGTGCGCTATTTCACGGGCGTGCCTTCGCCGGTGCGCGAGCCGGAGCGTATGAACGTGGTGATCTTCCGCGAAAATACCGAGGACGTGTACGCGGGAATCGAGTGGCGATCAGGCTCGATGGAAGTGAAGAAACTGATTGATTTCCTGAACACCGAGATGCTGAAAGGGTCCGTCAAGAAAATTCGCGAAGATTCCGGCGTGGGAATCAAACCGATGTCTCCGATGGGCACCAAGCGGCTGGTGCGGCGGGCGATCGTCCACGCTTTGGAAAACAAGCGCAGCGTGGTGACGCTGGTGCACAAGGGAAACATCCAGAAATTTACGGAAGGGGCGTTTCGCGATTGGGGCTACGAGCTGGCCACGCAGGAATTCCGCGAGTACGTGGTGACCGAGCGCGAGAGCTGGATTCTGGACAATAGGGATAAGAACCCGGGCATCACCGTGGAGCAGAACGCCGCCTCCGTCGAACCGGGGCTGGAACAAGCGACCGAAGACTTTAAGAAGAACATTTACGAGGAAGTGCGGCGCACGAGCGACGCACTGTACGCTTCGCACGGCAACGGCAAGTGGAAGCAGAAGATCTTGATCAACGACCGGATCGCCGATTCCGTGTTTCAGCAGGTGCTGACGCGCGCGGACGAGTACCAGGTGTTCGCCACGCCTAACTTGAATGGCGATTATTTGTCGGACGCTTGCGCGGCGCAAGTGGGCGGGCTGGGGATGGCTCCGGGAGCGAATATCGGCGACGGATTCGGAGTTTTTGAGGCAACCCATGGAACCGCGCCGAAATATGCCGATAAGGATGTCATCAACCCGAGTTCGGTGATGCTATCCGGAGCAATGATGTTTGATTTTATGGGGTGGAAAGAGGTCGCACGATTGATCGAGGATGGCATTGCCCGGACGATTCAGCAGAAGCGCGTGACGTACGATTTGGAACGGTTGATGCCCGGAGCGAAAAAGCTGAAGACGTCCGAGTACGCGTCGGCAATTATTGAAAACATGCAGGCAGCGGTCAGTGCAGGTTAGAAAGCCAGGCGCTGCGCAAAGCGCATAAAAAGGCCGTTCTAAAAAACGGTAATCCCAGGAGAGTGGAATGCGGAAGAAGGTGACGGTGGTGGGTGGCGGGTTTGTAGGTTCGACGACGGCGCAGCGGATTCATGATGCCGGCCTCGCGGATGTGGTCCTGACGGATATTTTGGACGGAGTCCCCGCGGGCAAAGCTCTCGATATGGCGGAGTCCGGGCCGATTCTGGGATCAGATGCTCATGCGTCGGGAATTTCCACGGCGACCGGCGACTACACCGGGACGGAAAACAGCGACATCATCGTGATCACCGCCGGCTTTCCGCGCAAGCCGGGGATGAGCCGCGACGATTTGTTGAAAGCGAATTATGACGTGATCAAGGGCGTGGTGGAAGCGGTGGTGAAGCTTTCGCCGAATGCGATTTTGATCATCGTGACCAATCCGCTGGATGCGATGGCGCAGGCCGCGTTCAAAATCAGCAAATTGCCGAAGGGGCGGGTGATCGGGATGGCCGGCGTGCTGGATTCGGCGCGCATGAGCACGTTTGTGGCGCGGGAGTTGGGCGTGTCGGTCGAGAATGTACATTCCTTCGTGCTGGGGGGGCATGGCGACGACATGGTGCCGCTCACGCGGTATTCGACCGTGGCGGGAATTCCCCTCCCTGAATTGATCTCAGCGGAAAAGCTGGAAGCGATTGTGACGCGCACGCGCAAGGGCGGCGCGGAGATCGTGAACCTGCTGAAGACGGGGTCAGCTTATTACGCGCCGTCAGCGGCAGTCGTCGAAATTGTGGAAGCGATACTGCACGACAAAAAGAAAATTTTGCCGTGCGCGGCTTACCTCGAAGGCGAGTATGGGATCAGCGGATTATTTGTCGGTGTTCCAGTGAAATTGGGCTCAAAGGGCATCGAACAAATTATCGAAATTAAGCTGCAGCCTGAAGAGAAGGCTGCGCTGGATAAGTCGGCGGCTTCGGTGCGGGAATTGGTGAACGTGCTGGGGGTCTAGCGCGGCAGGGACAAAAACCAGATCCCTGGCTGCGCTCGGGATGACAATTGCCCTTTAGGGTCGGCCCAGCGTACGGCGAAACTGCTAGGCACGTTCCCAAGTCAGGCAGGCGTCGCGGGCCTGGCCGTCGTCCACCGGCGTTAGAGCGAGGCGATTGCCGGAGATTTCGTAGGCGCGCGTAAAATCCTTGCCTACGTCGCCGGGGCGCAGGCTTCCTTCCAAATGGTGCGTGATAGTTCTCTTCTCCCAATTCACTTCGTAGGTGCCGTAGTAGGCGTAATAACCCTTGTAGGCGATTTGCACTTCTTTCGGGCTGGGAAAGCCCGGCCCGGAAGAGATGTCCGGCCGCGGGTTGCGCATGATTTGCACTGCGACGTGGCCGTCAGCGTCGTAGATTAAAATTCCGATGGGACGTTCGCCGAAGAGCCGCGACTCCGATGAAGCGATGGACACCAACCGCCATGTACCGACGAACGGATTGGAGTCCGGCTGTTTGGAATCATAAATCGATACGCTGTGGCTGTGGCTCTGGCGCTCGGGTTGGTTCTGGCGCTGGGTGGTGGTCATGGCAGGGAGCCCTTCCGCGAAACGGCCCTGTTGTTCGGTACCGCCTGATTCATGCGACGCGTCAACCTGAGTTGAAATTAGTATCGTTAACACCCAAATATATCTCCGCGCTGGCGCGAGGGCAAGTGACCAATCGGCGAAGACTGCGCGTAGATTTCCAATACGGCAACCGGGCCCCTGCTAACATTAGCGAGGGAGTCACACACCGGCATGAAGCTCTTCGGACCACGAAAAGGGAGAAACTCGCGCGCGAAACCCAACGGCTCGGGCGACAGAGCAGGCAGGCGTGCGTCTGATCGGCCAAATTCGCGCGAGGACGGGGACGGCGGCTCGGCGATTGTGGCGCACCGGCTGACGAAGGACCTCGCTCGGGCGGAGCAGTTGGCAGCGATGCTGGCGCATAGCCGCGCGGCGGGCGCTCTGGAAGTCGCCGACTTGCTTGCGGGCATGTACATCTACGATTGGGAGCGGCTCTCAAAATATTGGCCCGAGCAGGACGCGATTGAGGAATATCTGCAGCAGATCTGCAGAATCAGCCCGCAGCGCTGGCACCACTGGATCCAATTTTACGATCAGCAGCGGCACTCGGACGAACGCCAGGGCAAATGGAAGTGGCTGCGTCCGGGCGCAGCCTCGGGCGCTGCGTCAGAGAAGGACGGCAAGCCGCTCGGGCGTTCGGCGGAATTGAACGCGTTGCTGAGAAGCGCGGAGGAAATTGCACCGGCGCTCGACGAGGTCGCGGGCCGCCTGATACCGATCCTCACTTGCGAATGTGTCTTATTTGCGATTGCCAAGCGCACGGATTCCGAAATTGGGCACCGCCTGGTGGCGACAGGCTTAAACGTAATCGAGCTCGAGCAAGAGGCGCGCAATCCGCGGCATGCGCCGTTGCATTGAGCGAGCGCGGCAACAACGACAAAAGAAATCGCGCCCGTAGGAAGTACCTTCTAAAATCCCAAAGCCAAAGACTAAGACCCGGCGGGAAGCCGGCGCTACACCGTCGCCTCAAATAATTAATTTGAAGTGCGGCCAGAGGACTGAGAGCGGGGCCGTGGGCTTGCGGCAAAGATAGACGTGGACGTCGCGCTCGGCGATCGCGGCATGCGGGTAGGAGATCGTTGCCACCAGCTGTGCTTCGCCGAAGTATTGCTTGTACTGATCGGCGCGCTCGCCGAAGAGGATCACGCAAGAGCCGGTGTAACCGCGCGGGCCCCAATAGTAATAGCTATTGTGACCGCTGATCGCCTTCGGTAGGCCCAGTTGCGGCCCGTAGTGGTCAATCGCACCCGCTTCTCCGTAGTTCCCAGCCAGAATCGCGCAATTCGATTGCTCCCCCGGCGGCAAAGCGTGATAGACGCGCGCGATTTGCTGTGCCATGTTATCCCAGCCGAACATGTCCGCGTAGAGCTGCGGCAGAGTGGTGGTGGAGTCGCGCTCGGTTTTAACGTCGCGGGAGTAAGGGAACATTTGGGAATATTTCAGAAAGGTGTCCACCGGGAGAAGCGGCACGCCAAAAGGAACCGTCAGTAAGCCCGCGATTACGAGAAGAGCCGGATAGGCGACTGTAAACCACCGCCGGCCGGGCGCGGCAAACAATTTTTCCAGGGCGACGCCGCCCGCAGCCATCAACACGGGATATACGGGAAGGGCGTAATAGGATTTTCCGTCAAAGCCGATGAAAACGGCCAGCACGGCCAGATAAGCCCAGCCTAAAAAGCGAAAGCGCTTCCCTTCCGGCGCCGCGAAATACCAGATGAGGCCCGCGAGCCAGACGGGCAAAGCCAGCGGCTGCAAGAAAAGCACCTGTTCGAACAAGAATTGTGCGGGACTGATCTGGACGTTTTTGAACTCCTGGGCATTGCGCACGACCTGAATCTGGGGCCAGCCGTGGCGGGCCTCCCAGAGCAAGTTCGGCAGGAAGATGGCGAAGGCGATGGCGGCGCCGATCCATATCCACTTCGAGCGGAAGAGATGGGCTTGGCCGGAAAGCAACAATCCCACTACGAGAGCGAAACCGAAGACCAGCATGCTGTGTTTGTTTTCCAGGCCAATGCCGGCGACGGCGCCAAATACCAACCACAGTTTCGGGGACGCGCCCCTGACGATCAGGATGGCGATCCAGGCGCATAGCAACCAAAAAAGAGGCTCAAACGCGTTCATGGAAAAAAAACTGTCGAAGGCGAGATAGGCCGGCGCTAGCAGAATCGCCGTGGCGGCCAGAAATTGCGCGAAAAGCCCGCCGCCGAGATCACGAGCGACGCGGCCGGTGAGGTACACCACCGCCGCACCGGTAACGGCGGGGCGCAAGCGCAGCGCGAAGAGCGTATATCCGGACGAGTGGCGAACGATCCAAGCAATCAGGGCGATGAGCGGCGGCTGATCCACGTAGCCCCAGGCGAGATGCTCGCCGCAAGCCATGTAATACAGTTCGTCGCGAAAAAAGCCGTAGTGATTGATTCCCGCGAACTGGATCAGCAGTTTGCCGAGGGCCAGCGCCAAGAGCAGATAGGTTGAACTATGTTTCGAATCCCGCACGTCTTCAACTAATGGTTGCCGACGTGATGCGGTCGAGCTTCGGGAAATTCTTGTCGAGATAAGGTTTCCCGAGCGCGGTAATGGAACCCTGGTCGGGGGATTCGCCGTAGCCGCTGTGAATCTTTTTCACCACGTCCATGCCGGAACTGACCTGGCCGAATGGCGCGAAGCCCATGCGATCGAGTTGGGCGTTATTACCCGTGTTGATGAAAAGCTGCGTGGTGCGCGTGTTCGGTCCCGCGGTGGCGAAGGTGATGAAGCCGGGCTTGTTGCTTTGAGTGACTGGGTCGTCCTTGAAATTCGATTTTCGCCAGACGCTGTTGACGTTGGGGTCGGCGCTGAGGCCGAATTGGACGACGAACCCGGGGATCACGCGAAAGAACGCGGCGTCTTCGTAGAAGCCGTGCTTCACCAGATTATAGAAACGGTCCGCGCCGAGCGGCGCCCACGCGCGCGTAACCTGTACGACGAAATCGCCGGCGGTGGTCTTGAAGTTCACATTAAAGGTTTCCGGAGCCGTTTCTTTCAGGTTGGCGGGTTCAAGCAACGACGGTTGCGTGGTCATAGTGTTCTCCCAAGGGACCGTGAAGGCAAGGTCCGGTCGCAGATTTTGCAGGCTGGCGCACCCCCCACACGCGTAGAACCACCGCTGTTATGGAAGATTCGGCAGAATTGCTACTCAGGCTTCGCAGCCGGAGCAGCGGTTTTGTGAGCCGGCATTGTGTGAACGGCCGGCGCGGGTGAAGTGATCGTAGCCGAGATGATGTGATCGAGCTTCGGAAAATTCTTGTCGAGATAGGGTTTGCCTTCGGCAGTGATTGCGGCCTGGTCGGGTGATTCGCCGTAGCCGCTGTAAATCTTCTGCACAACATCCATGCCCGTGGTCACCTGGCCGAACGGGGCAAAGCCCATGGAGTCCAGCCGCGTGTTATCAGCCAAGCTGATAAAAAGCTGCGTGGTTCGCGTGTTGGCGCCGGCGGTGGCAAACGTAAGGTAACCAAGGTGATTGCTCTGTGTTACGGGATCGTCCTTTATGGCGGCATTGGACCAAACTTTGTTCAACGCCGGATTCGCGCTCAGGCCGAATTGCACGACGAAGCCCGGAACCACGCGGAAGAACGCGGCATCCGTGAAATATCCATGCTTCACGAGGTTGTAAAAGCGGTCGGCGCCCAAAGGAGCCCAAGCGCGCGTCACTTGCACGACAAAATCGCCCGCCGTGGTCTTGAAAGTTGCCTCAAACTGGGCGGGTGCTTTGGCGGTGAGCGCCGCGGGATGGAACAGCGCGGGATCGGTGCGGTGCACGGCGGAATGCGCGTGCGCATGCGTTGTACCGGTGCTGGACGACGGAGCGCTGGATTGAGTTTGCGCCGGTAGCGCGGCTGGCGACAGAACCGCGATCAAAAAAGCAAAAAACCAGGGGACGAAACGTTTCACGAATTCCCTCCTAAATTTGGTCTGCCTATCGAACTATTTTTGCGCTGCAGCTTCCACATCCTGCATCAAGCGCAAAGTGTTGCCACCTAGAATTTTGCGGATGTCGCTCGCGGAGTAACCCTTGGCGAGCAGCGCGTTCGTAATTTGCGGAAGATGCGAAGCGTCTTCCATTCCATAAGGCATGTCCGCGCCATCGAAATCGGAGCCGAGGCCGACGTGATCGGCGCCGACAAGCTTCACGGCGTGGTCAATGTGATTGATGATCTCGGTCCAATCCACGCGCGGAAGCTTCTCTTGCGCCACCATTTCGCGCACCACTTTATCAGCTTCAATCAATTGGCAGGCTTCGTCGTTACCGCAGCGCTTCTTGGATTCCGCCTCGATTTCCTTGCCAAGCTCGGGATTATTCTTCTGCGCGTCCTGGAATTTCTGGTCCAGGAATCCGACGTGGTAATTGATCTGAATGACTCCGCCTTTGGCCGCAAGCGCCTTGATCATGGCGTCGGTCATATTGCGCGGAGCGTTGCAAAGCGCACGGCACGACGAATGCGACGCGATCACGGGGGCCGTACTGGTCGCCAGCACATCGTAGAAAGTCTTATCCGAGACGTGCGAGACATCCACCATCATCCCCAAGCGATTCATCTCGCGAACGACTTGCTTGCCGAAATCGCTGAGGCCATTGTGCGCGGGTTTGTCGGTGGAGGAATCGGCCCAATCTGTGTTGACCATGTGCGTGAGCGTCATGTAGCGCACGCCGAGCGCATAGAATTTGTCGAGGTTGGCCAGCGAATCGTTGATCATGTGGCCGCCTTCCACACCCATCAGGACGGCGATTTTACCGTGCGCTTTCGCGGCGCGAATTTCGGCTGCCGTTGTGCATAGCACCAGATCATTCGGATGGCGCATTACGGCTTCGCGGACTGCGGCGATTTGCACCAGCGCACGCTCCACAGCCGTCGGCCCCGTGATCGTCCCGGGGGTGTAAATCGAAAAGAAAATGGCGCTCAGGCCGCCTTCGCGCATGCGCGGTATGTCTATACCGCCATCCGAATGCCGTGCGCCGAGGTCGAATTTTGGGTCGAGCAGGCGCTGGGTAGTGTCGTCGTGGGTGTCAATCACGATGGAGCTGAAATGAAGTTCGCGGGCTTGCGGCGAAATAGTCGAATCCGATTGGCCGGTTACGGCTGCGAGCGGCAAAAGTCCTCCGAGTAAACAGCAAAATACCAGCAACAACACACGAAGCATGCATCCCCCGAAATTCCCTTGGGATTCTACGACACGTTGCCGGGAAACAAAAACGCGGAATCGGGTACGAAGCGAGCGTTACGTCTAATACAAAAACTTAACACAGAGTGCACAGAGAAAAGCATACGAGAACACAGAGACATCTTGCGCTGCGCTCTCAGTCTTTCCCGGTGAAGAACGTTTTTACCGCGTGCATCAACACCTGGCCGTTCACCGCGGCCAGCGATTCCGTCAGCGGAATGCCCTTGGGACAAACCTTCACGCAGTTCTGCGCGTTGTCGCAGTCTTCGATCCCGCCCGGACCCATCAGAGCTTCGAGCCGCGCGCCGGCGTGCATCGCGCCCGTCGGATGCATATTGAAAAGGCGCACCTGGCTGACGATGGCCGCGCCCACGAAGTGCGAATTCTCGTTGACCTTGGGACAAATCTCCAGGCAATTGCCGCAGGTAATGCAACGCGACAGCGGATAACCGATTTCCTGCCTTTCCGGCGACATGCGCGGCCCGGGGCCGAGGTCGTAGGTACCATCAATCGGGATCCAGCATTTCGTGCGCTTCAAATCTTCAAACATCGAGCTGCGATCCACTTGCAGGTCGCGAATCAGCGGAAATTTCGTGAGCGGCTCGAGGCGGATCGGCTTTTCCAGCTCATCCACCAGCGCGGAACACGCCTGCCGAGGCTTGCCATTGATGATCATCGCGCAGGCGCCGCAAACTTCTTCCAAGCAATTCGCGTCGTAACTGACCGGCGTGGATTCGCTGCCGTTGCGGGTAAAGGGCTTTTCGGCGATGTCGCGCAGGCAGGTGATGACGTTCAGGTGCGGCCGGTGGCGCAGTTCGAACTCTTCCCAGCGCACCGACTCATCCGGTCGCTGCTGGCGCTTGATGCGCACGATGAAAGTTTTATCGGCCATGATGCCTCGCTTTGCCTGGCACTGCCTGTCGCTCCACTGCTTTGTTAGGCGCTATTTCGCAGCCGTGTACTTGCGTTCACGCAGCGGTAGCAGCGATATGTCCACCGCTTCGTATTCAAGCTTGATATTTCCACCGTTGTAGCTGGCCACGGTGGTTTTCAGCCAGTTAACGTCGTCGCGATTCGGAAATTCGGGTTTGTAGTGAGCGCCGCGCGTTTCGTTCCGCGCCAGCGCGCCCAGAGTGATCACTTTCGCGAGAACGAGCATGTTGCCCAGCTCGCGGACGAAATTCAGCGTCTGGTTCGCCCACTGGGTGCGGTCCTGCAGATTGATATGCGTGAAGCGCTCGCTGAGCTCGTCAATCTTGACGAGCGTTTTCTGCAGCGCCGCGTTGTAGCGGATCACCGTGACGTTTTCGGTCATGATGTCGCCGAGTTCGCGCCAAATCGTGAGCGGATTTTCCGTTCCGGTGTGTTGGTTGAGCAGCGCGTCGGAAATGTCTTGCTGGCGAACTCGCTCGCGCTCGAAGACGGCGGGCGCAGTGGATTCGCAGCCCTGTTCGAGGCTGCGCGCGTAACGCACAGCGGCGGGACCGGCGATGCCGCCGCCGTAAATGCAGGAGACTAGCGAATTCGCGCCCAGGCGATTGGCGCCGTGATATTGGTATTCACACTCACCCGCGGCGTAAATGCCCGCGACGTTGGTGGCTTGATTTTCGTTGTCCACCCACAGGCCGCCCATCGTGTAATGCATCGCGGGGAAAACTTTCATGGGCTCGGTGTAGGGATCCGTGCCCACGAATTTTTGATAGATTTCGAGGATGCCTTCGAGCTTGCGTTCGAGGACTTCGCGCGGGATGTGCGTGACGTCCAGATAGACGGCGGGCTCGCCGGCAAGGCCCATTTTCATTTCGTAGACGACTTTGTGAATGGCGCGCGTCGCCACGTCGCGTGGAACCAGGTTGCCGTACTTCGGATACCACTCCTCGAGGAAGTAGAAGCGCTCGTTTTCCGGAATTTGTTTCGCGGGGCGGGGGTCTTGCGGCGTTTTCGGCACCCACACGCGTCCGCCTTCGCCGCGAGCGGATTCGCTCATCAGGCGGCATTTGTCTTCGCCCGGAATCGCCGTGGGATGAACCTGGATGAATTCACCGTTGGCGTAATAAACGCCCTGCTGAAATAGCGCCGATTGCGCGGAGCCGGTGCAGACCACCGAATTGGTGGAGCGACCAAAGACTGCGCCAATGCCGCCGGTGCAGAAGATCGCGGCGTCGCAAGGGAAGGTTTTGATCTCCATGGTCTTCAGGTCCATGGCGCAAATCCCGCGGCACACTCCGCCATCATCGAGAACTGCCGAAAGAAACGTCCAGCCCTCGAATTTTTTGACTTTGTCTTCAGCTTCGTAGCGGCGAACTTGTTCATCGAGCGCGTAAAGCAATTGTTGGCCGGTGGTCGCTCCGGCAAATGCGGTGCGATGAAAGAGCGTGCCGCCAAAGCGGCGAAAATCGAGCAGGCCCTCGGGCGTGCGGTTGAACATCACGCCCATGCGATCAAGCAGGTCAATGATCGCCGGAGCGGCTTCGCACATGCCCTTGACAAGACCCTGATTCGCGAGGAAATCGCCGCCGTAAATCGTGTCGTCGAAGTGCTTCCAGGTGGAATCGCCCTCGCCCTTCAAATTCTTTGCGGCATTGATTCCACCCTGAGCGCACACCGAATGCGAACGCTTCACCGGCACAATGGAAAACAAATCAACCGGCACGCCCGATTCAGCCACGCGGATGGCAGCCATCAGCCCAGCCAGTCCCCCGCCGACGATGATGATCTTGGGCTGCCTCATTGCACGTAACCCCCGAGCGGGAACATCCCGAAGTGGAGGCCAATCACAATCGCGAGGCCGATAAACGTGAACGCAACGGCTACCGCGGCGCCAAACCAGCCGGCCGCACGCTGTGCTTTAACGCTGACCGCAATTCCCCACTTGCAGGCAAAATTCCAAAGCCCATTGCCGAGGTGGAACGACGCGCAGACCACGCCGACGACGTAGAAAGCGACGTACCAGGGGTTCTGCATATTGTGCTGAAGGTCAGCATAGGCCGTCATGCCATGGCCAAGAAAGCGCTCCGTGTAAACGTGCCACCCGATAAAGACGAACGCGACGATCCCGGTCCAGCGCTGCAAAACATAAAGCCAATTCGCCATCCACGGATGGCCCAGCACGTTGGACTTACCGCGCCACCAAATATAAATGCCGTAAAGACCGTGGAACAAAATCGGCAGCCACAAAACCGCAACTTCAACGCCGATGCGCCAGGGAATCAGTTGCAGCTCGCTGGAAACTTCGTTGTATTTGCCGACGCTGACGAGCGCGTAGCTATTCGACCAAAAATGTTCGGCTAAGAAAGCTCCAATTGGTATTACGCCGCTGAGGGACTGCAGTTTGTCGAGGATGTAACTTGTTCTGGAATCACCGGCTGCAACCGACATGCACGCTCCGAGTTTGGCTAACGCAAACCGACGGAAGTTTCAGTATAAGCATGGCCGCAAAAGTTTGCAAGGCGACGAAAACCTTCCTTCTGAATACGAATTGTCTGGGACTCCAAAGGGTTCGCGTCAAAGGCTCTTGAAATCGCCCGCGCGTTCTTCGCCGCGCCAGAATTCCGGAGACGGGTAGATGAATTCGACTCCCACCTGCGTCTTGCCCATAAAATTTTGCCCCAAAGAAGTGACGCGGCACAGCAACTCTTCTTTCGTATTCGAATTTTCCAGTCGGATGATTTGATTCACAGCTACGGCCGCCGCGAGAAGTATCAATGCCCCGTGCGAATTCACGATGATCGTGTGCGTGAGTTCGCAGACGGACTGTTTGTTGACATCCTGCAAGCGAACCTGTACCGGCACGCGCATTTTCACGCGCTTGCTGCGGCGGCGGCTCCGGGGATCGGTGCTGGACGGGGCAGGCATCGCGCAACCCTACCAAATCTTCCGGGCGTTCTCAATGTTCCTGACGAACCCTGTGTCGTAAGTTAAGTGGCTGGGTTTGAGAATCTTACAGCCTGGCCCGCGCCGGTGCGCTAGTCGGCAGCTACCCTTTTGGAAACAGCGAAACGATTGACCGGATTAGCGATTTTCGCCTCATGCTAGAGTTTCTGGAAAGCGAAGCATCGTCATGTCCAGCGAACAAATTAACGATTTGAAGAAGTGGGTGGGCGAAGTCGTCCGCGAGAGCACGGACGGCGAATTCGTCGGACTGAATCGCGTGGTGGATCTGGTCAGCAAGAATTTCGGAGTGCAGGCGCACGAAGTGGCCATCCTGGTGATCACCGCGGACGAACGCTTTTTGCGTTTCGTGATTCCCGAAAAACTGCGAACAATGGGCCAAATTCCCCTCACCAGCACCAATTCGCTGGCGGCGCGCACGGCGCGCGAGAAACGGCCCGAAGTCATCAATCATTTCGCGGTCGTGCCGCATTCTTCGGTTTTCGAAGCCGTGCCGATTGTCGAAGAGCAGCGCGGCGAAGCCATTCAGAAAATCATGAGCGCGCCCATCCTGCAGGAAAGAAAAATAGCGGGCGTAATTCAAGTTTCGCGCAAGGGCCGAACCGCCGCCGATTCCGGCCCGGATTTCACACATCCCCAGTTAAGAGAACTCAAGACCGTGGCCGACTTGCTCGGTCCCTGCATTCCCCTGCTTGCTCGAGTCTAGCCGCACACTCGATTCCGGCCACCCGCCGCACCCGTTCCGAAATCAGCTCCCGTCGAATTAAAACCGAAACTTTTCGGCCTATCCAGGGTTGTATAGTGGCGAGTACAACTTCGTCCCGGGAGAACTTCGTCCGACACGGCTGGCGTGAAAGTACCGACTGAGCAACAGAAACCGGGCAGCCAATTTCGGAGTTGCGCATCGAATATGCAGGTAACAGGACGGAGGCAATTTTCATGAATCCCCAAACTTACAGAATTTGGAACCGCAAAGCGATTGCCGCGCTTGCGCTCGGCGTGCTGCTCGGCGGCACTCCGCTGCTCGCGCAGCAAGATCCGCAATCGCAGCCGGCGACCAGCGATCAGTCAGCCGCCCCAGCGCAGCAGCAGGACCAACAAGGCCCGCCCGCGCCGCCGCCTCAGGACCAGCAGGCGCAGCCGGCACCGCCGCCACAGCAAGATCAGCAGATGCCGCCGCAACAACCAGATCAGCAAGCCGGGCCACAAGACCAAGCGCGTCCTCCGCAGCCGCCGCCCCAGGCGAATCGTCCCGCAGAGCGGCCCGTTGTTCCAGACGCCCTTACGCTTCCGGCGGGAACCGTGATTCAGGTTCGCACCAGCGACTGGCTATCCAGCGACAAGAACCACAAGGGCGATCAATTTATAGGAACGCTGGCGCAGCCGATTATCGCGGATGGCTTCGTCGTAATGCGGCGAGGCCAGAACGTTCTCGGGCAAGTAACCGACGCGCAAAAAGCCGGACGCGTGAAGGGCGTTTCGAAACTGCAATTGGACTTGAGCCAGCTGACGCTCGTGGATGGTCAGCTACTGCCGGTGCAAACGACGCTGTTGAACGCTTCCGCCGGGACATCCAGAGGCCGTGACGCCGCGGCGATCGGTCTGACGACCGGAGGTGGTGCTGCGATTGGTGCGGCAGCGGCCGGTGGCCCGGGCGCGGCGATCGGTGCGGGCGCAGGGTTTGTCGCGAGCGTTGCGGGCGTGCTGCTCACGCGCGGCAAGCCGACGATCATTCCTCCCGAGGACGTTTTGACCTTCCGGCTGGAAAATCCCGTGACCATCTCAACCGTTCGCGGCCAGTTGGCGTATCGGCCCGTGACGCAACAGGATTATGCGCAATCCCAGCGGCCGGCGAATCGTCCGCGGCTGGCAAGGCCATATCCACGGCCGTACGGGTATTACCCTTATCCGTATCCCTGCTGCGGGTACTATCCGTATCCGGCTTTTTACTACGGGCGCGGATGGGGTTGGTAAGTCGGCGGCAGGAATTTGCAGCATAGTATTCCGGCAACCGCGGCCACTTAGAATGGGGACTCTGCAGCCAAGAGTTTCCATTTTTGTTATTCGGCCAGCCCGCGATTTCCATCCTTATCGGCCGAGCCACGATTTTGGTGTCGGTGCTCGCGCGACGTCCACCGCTCCAGAACGATTTTCATCAAACTGTAATAAAACTTCGAGCGGACGCGCGCGTGCAGCGCAAGTAGTTACGTTACAACGCTGAAATAGATTGACATCGCTGCGTGTGCTTGTTAATTTTCGTTGCGCCCCAAATTTTTTGTTCGGGCAAAGTGGAGGCACCGCAGCTCGGTACTGCTCATGGCGTTCGTCGCGAAGAAAATTTTTCTCACCAAGGGAGTCGGTAAACATCGCGAGCGCTTATCGAGCTTTGAGCTCGCGTTGCGTAACGCTGGAATCGCCGCCTGCAACATCGTTCGCGTTTCCTCGATTTTCCCGCCGTACTGCAAGCTTATTTCCCGCAGCGAAGGTTTGAAGCACATCAAGCCGGGACAAGTCGCGTTCACGGTAATCAGTGAGAATCAGACGCGCGAGCCGCATCGTTTAATCGCCGCCGGCGTGGGTCTCGCGCTGCCTGCCGACAAATCTATGTTCGGGTATTTGTCCGAGCATCATTCCTTCGGCGAGAGCGAAGAAATTGCCGGTGAATACACCGAAGAGCTTGCCGCCGAAATGCTCGCGACGACGCTGAACGTGGAATTCGATCCGGATCTATCCTGGGACGAGAAAAAAGAGGTTTACCGCATTTCGAACAAGATCGTCCGCACCATGAACATCACGCAATCCGCCGTCGGCGATAAGCGCGGCCTGTGGACCACCGTCCTCGCCGCCGCGATTCTGATCGGCGAAGACGATTAACCGAAGTTCCCGCAAACAGAAGTTCCCGTCGCCTACAGTTCTAAATCAAGCGCGGTCTATATAGAGTGCGGCGGCGCGCTGCCGCTTTTACACCGTCAGCACCGCCCAAATCCAAAACCGCGGCGAGGCGCGCCTCGCCGAAGAGAAAGCGGGGGCGCCCCGCACTCCACATTTATCTCGGACGGCCGCTGGATGGAGGTGTTGTAGGGGCGGGTCTGAGACCCGCCCCTACGACCACTTGCCGAATAGTTGAGCTACTTGGTTCGCCCGCCCTTGCTTTTGTCTGACTTCGCCCCATCGCCATGCCGATAGCCAAGCCGCTCGAGCACAGCGCCGACGATCAGCGGCAGGGCGACCGTTGCGTCGTCGAGAACTTCCGCAAAGCGTCCACCCTCTTCAAGGGGCACAAATTTCCCCCACGAAACCGCTTCGGTGTAAGTACTGCCGGATAATCCGCCCCAATTCACCGGCTCGGGACAAATGCGCAACCCGTAGTTGTAACGCTTCAGCGGAATCTTCTCGTAACCACGCCGCGCGAGCAATTCCGCGTAGACGCCAAATTGCTGCGCCCAATTGCGCGGCACTCCGCCTCCAACGGTAACGATGCCCATGCGCTTGGTGGCCAGCATTGTCGAAGCGTAATGCTCAAAATCTAAAAAGGGATCAAAGCGCAGCGGAGGCTTCCCCTCCTTCTTGCGCTGCCGCTGATACAAAGCAAAATCAATTCCCAACTCAGAATCAGTGAACGCCGGAACGAACACCGGGACATTATGCTCGACGCACGATTTCAGAATTCCGCGCCCCTTCGCGTGCCTCGCCAGATATTCGCCAATGCGCTGATTCAATTTCCAGCTGCAAGCGACTTCATCTTCGGGCCAACGGACCAAAACATGGTCCACCACCTCTTCCACCGCATCGAGATTCACTTCCGGCTCGAGCGAATCGTAAACGCGATTGTAGCCAGCAAGAAAAAGTTCGTTGTCGTCCATTTTCGCGTCGTAGCGGAAATGGGAGCGGCCGGTGGCTTCCACCAGCCCGTGTGCCATCAGCGCGCCGGTGGAGACAATAGCTTTCACGATGCCCGATTCCACCAGATCGCAAAACACGAGTCCCATTTTGCCGACGGTGAGCGCGCCAGAGAGCGTCAGGACGATGAAGCAATCTTTGTCGCGAGCCATCGCCTCGAGCACATCGGCCGCGTCGCCGATCTGCCGCGCGGTGTAAGCGGTCTGGCCCATGGCGCGGACCATGTCGTCAATCGTGCGAATCCGAGAGAGATCGAGCGGATAAATGGGCGTGAGACGATCCTCGATTGGATCGTGCAAGATACGCCCCGTAGCGCCCTTTTTCTTTGCCATTCAGCGTCCTCGCAGGTAATGTATGTCTCCCAAGAGGCCCGGGAGCACGGAATCGCGCGCGTGCGCGCATCATTGATAGTACAAATGCGCGCGCCGCGAAAGTTAAATTTCAGCTTACATTCAGGAGCTCACGCCCAAAATGTCGCGCTACACGCCCATGCCGCCGCAGAATTTCGGCGGCCTTCCCGAGGAATTTTCCAAGTACGAAACCGCGCGCGCCGTGATTTTTCCCGTCCCGCTGGAGCGCACCGCCACCTACGAACGCGGGACGCGCAACGGCCCGTCGGCGATTCTGGAAGCCAGCCGGCACCTGGAACTCTATGACGAAGAGCTGGAACTCGATCCCAGCCAGCACATCGGAATCGCCACCTGGCCGCCGATTGATACGATGGACGGCACGTTCGAGGAAGTGCTCAGCGAGCTTTACACCGCGCAACTGGAACTGCTCGACGCTGGAAAATTCCCGGTGGCGCTGGGTGGGGAACATTCGCTCACTCCTCCGCTCGTTTCCGCCACCGTAAAAAAAATCAAGGACCTGTGCGTGCTGCACATCGGCGCGCACGCCGAGATGCGCAATGAATTTCAGGGCAATCCAGGCAGCCACGTGTGCACGATGCGGCGTGTGGTAGAAATGTGTCCCGCCGTGCAGGTGGGTGTGCGCTCGCTTTCCGAGGAAGAATCGAAAGTTCTGCCGAAATTGCCCACGAAGGTTTACTGGTCCAAGGATATTGTGCGTGCTCCGGTGAAAGCGTGGATTGCGAAAGTGCTAGAGGATTTGGGCCCGCGCGTGTATCTCACCGTCAACGTGGACGGGTTCGATTCCTCGATCGTATCGTCCACCGGCGCGCCGGAACCGGGCGGGCTTGATTGGTATCAGGTTACTTCACTGATCCGCGCCGTGGCGGATCACAAAAAAATCGTAGCGATGGATGTGGCCGAACTTTCGCCGCGCCCGCGCGACCACGCCTCGGATTTCCTCGCCGCCAAACTTATTTACAAGACTTTAGGGTATATTTTTTGTCAGGCGTAATTTCGGAGGGCGGACTCCTATGATTCCTATCGCTGCATATTTGTATCAGCACGCCCCTACCACGGAGCATGATTGGATTGTGTACGTTGAAACGCACGGAATTATCTGGTGGATGTTGATCGGCTTGATTGCCGGATGGCTCGCGGGAACGATCGCCCGCGGCCGGGGATTTGGCTGCATCACGGATGTGATTCTAGGGCTCGTAGGCGCGGTGATCGGCGGCTGGATTTTTTCGCGCCTGGGCATCGCCACTTTTGGATTCTTGGGCAGCCTGGCGGCCGCAACGGTCGGTGCGGTGCTGCTCGTAGCCGTCGCTCGCCTTTTTGCCGGCGGCGGCAGGGAGTAATTGCGCTCATCGAGTGGGGTTTTGTGGCGGCGTTCTTCAGACCGCCATCGTTCTTGCGGCAACACCGACGCCACTGAAGTGCGCCGCTGGGATACTCCCGTCTCCTTCGCTTTGTTCTCGCCGAACCTACCGCTGGTCAACGAATATGATACGATTACGCGAGCACTGAACATCGACATACTGCGTAACACAAACGTGAGCCGACCTCCATTGCGCGCACTGCGGTAGCTGCAGGTAACACCATTGGATGAGCTGAGCGAGAAAGCCGGAAGCATAAATTGAGTCAAACATCGTTGTGGGCCATTCCGCTGGGCGGACTGGGCGAGTTCGGTATGAACATGCTCGCGCTGCGCTCAGGCGACGACATTATTGTGATTGATGCGGGATTGATGTTCCCCGAGCAGGAATTGCTGGGCGTGGACATCGTCATCCCGGACATCACCTACCTGAAACAGAACAAACGTATGGTGCGCGCCATCGTGTTGACGCACGCCCACGAAGATCACATCGGCGCGATTCCCTACCTACTGGGCGATTTGAATGTCCCGATCTACGGGACGGAATTCACGCTGGCGATCGTGCGCAAAAAACTGGAAGAGCACGCGCTGCTCGACAAAGCGAAGTTGAACGAAGTGAAGGCCGGTCAAACCACGGTGCTGGGTCCTTTTTCGATTGAGTACCTGCACGTGACGCACAGCACGATTGATTGCGTCGCCCTCGCTATCCGCACACCGGTCGGCATCATCATTCACACCGGTGACTTTAAGATTGATCACACGCCGGTGGACGGCAAGCCCTTTGACATGCACGCCTTTAGCCGCTACGGCCAGGAAGGTGTGCTGGCGCTCTTCAGTGACAGCACGAACGTCGAACGGCCGGGATTTACTCCATCGGAGCGCGCGGTGGTGGTGCGCCTGGAGGAATTATTCCGTGCAGCGCCCGGTAAAGTTGTGGTTTCGTGCTTTTCGAGCTCCGTGCATCGCGTCCAGCAAGTGATTGATATCGCGCGCATGGTGGGCCGCAAGATCGGGTTCGTCGGGCGCAGCATGGTGGATAACGTCGAAATCGCGCACGGTCTGGGCAAACTGCGCGTCCCGGACGGCAGCGTCGTCAGGCCGCAGGACATTCGCACGTTCGATCCGCAAAAATTAGTGGTGCTGGCGAGCGGCACGCAGGCCGAGCCCCTATCCGCGCTTTCGCGCATCGCCGTGGATAATCACCGCCTGATGAGCATCGCAGAAAACGACACGGTGATCTTGTCGTCGCGCATCATCCCCGGAAACGAAAAAGCCATTTTCCGGATGATTGACCATTTTTTCCGCCGCCGCGTGCTGGTGTACTACGAAGGCGGACGCTCGGCGCCGATTCACGTCTCGGGGCATGCCAGCCAGGAAGAAATGAAAATCCTGCTGCAGCTAGTGCGACCGAAATATTTCATTCCAATCCACGGCGAATACCGGCAGCTTTTCCGCCATTCGGCGTTAGCCGAGCAATTGGGCGCGGTCGGCAGTCAAATATTTTTGCTGGAAAGCGGCCAGCCAGTCGAGTTCACGACGGATGGCGGCGCGCATCGCCGCGAACCGGTAACGGCGGGACGCGTGCTGGTGGATTCCGGGTCGCTCGAGGAAATCGAAGAGGTAGTGATCCGCGACCGCCGGCATCTTTCGGAAGATGGCGTCGTCGTGCCGATCATGGTCATCAACAAGCACACCGGGCGCATGGAAACTCCGCCCGAAATCGTCACCCGGGGATTTTTGCCGTCCGAAGATGGCGCAGAAATCCTCACGTCCGCGCGCGAAATCATTTTGCGTACCATCGAACAGTCCACGCAGGAAGAAAAGACAGACTGGAGCGTCATCAAGGAAAAAATCCGCGCCGACCTGAAACGCTTCCTCAATAAACAAACCGCCAAGCGCCCGCTGATTCTGCCGGTGATCCTGGAAGTATAGACCTGCGGCTGTGACCATCACGCTCCGGAACAATACGCTCGAGGACTTCGACACCCTCCATGAAATTGACCAGCTCTGCTACGAAGATGAAGTCGCTTACTCGAAGCGCGAGCTGCGCGCTTATCTGCGCTTTCGCGGCTCGGAATGTGTGGTCGCCGATGTGGACGGCACAATCGCCGGATTTTGCATCAGCGCGCGGCAGGGCGAACGCGGCTACATTGTGACGATTGATGTGCTGCCGCAATTCCGGCGCCTGCACGTCGGCACCGCGCTGCTCGCAGAGATCGAACGCCGCCTTGCTGCAAACGGTGTCCGCGAAGTAGCGCTCGAAACGGCAACCGACAACGATTCCGCGGTTGCCTTCTGGAAAAAGCATGGCTATCGTAGCCGCGGCATTCGCGAAGGCTATTATCCGAACGGTCGCGACGCGTTCTCGATGGTGAAGCAGCTCGATTGAAGCGCGACTGACGATTGGTTCGCGCTGACATGCCGTGTGACAAGCGCAACCTTGGGATCGGGGGGAAAATAATGCCTTGTCACCCCGAGGGTAGCGGAGGATCTGCTTTTGGCTGGGCAATGCGCGGCGGCGTCACGATTCTTGGCGATCATCTCCTATCGTTGAAAGCGGGGTAACCACGATGTGGTTCTTGCACGTAATTCTTCTCGCGATCGTACAAGGCCTGGCAGAACTGCTGCCCGTCTCCAGCTCGGCACACGTGATCGTTGCCGAAAAGTTGATGGGAATGGACGCGACCACGCCGGCGGCCACCGTTCTTCTGGTGATGCTCCACACAGGCACGATGTTCGCGGTGATCGTGTATTTCTGGGGCCGCTGGCGGCGAGCTTTCCTTGATAGTGCGGCTGATTTCAAACAGTTCGTTATCGCGTTGATTTTGGCTAGTGCGCTAACCGGGATCATCGGCTACGGGTTAATCAAAGCGATTGAAAAATTTGCGTTCCCAGGCAAGCCGCATGCATGGGTAGAGGAGCTTCTTTTCGGGCGCCTCGACCTGATCGCGGCGGCGCTCGCGGCGGTAGGGGTCCTGATCTTGATCGCTGGACTGACGGAAAAGCGCGCTGGCGCGGTGCAAACATCAACGACTCAAGTGAACAACAAACAGGCGTTCTGGATCGGTGCGCTCCAGGGCATTTGCCTGCCGTTTCGCGGATTTTCACGCTCCGGCGCGACGATCTCGACGGGCATGCTCGCAGGCGTTCAGAAAGCGCGGGCCGAAGATTTCAGTTTCGCGCTAGCGGTGATTTTGACGCCTCCGGCAATTGCACGCGAGCTTTGGAGGCTGCACCAGACGCCTCACGCCGGGATGGCGGCAAACCTGGGGACTAGCCTGGTCGGCGCGGCATTTGCGTTTCTAGCCGGTCTGCTCGCGTTGAAATGGTTGAGCCGCTGGCTGGAAACGGGCCGCTGGTATCTTTTCGGCATCTACTGCCTGGTCGCGGCCGCAGTCGTGGCATTTCTCTACCACGCGGGTTATTAACGCACAATTTTCGCCCGTTGTTTGTCCAGCACGCCCGCAAAAATATTCCGTCTTCGCCGACGCCCTTTGGTATAGTCATTCCGTTACTCGCGTTCCTCCCACTGGGCTCCGCGCGTCAGCGCCGGCGCGACCCAGGTTCTACGCGGCGGCCTTCCCCTATTTGTATCTGCTCAGCCTGACGGACGCCACGTAGCGAGTCCAGGGCGAGTCTCGTCCCGATCAGTCGGGACTTCGTGAAGCTCCATCGCATCGCGCGAAAGTCCATTGCTCGCGCGCTACGAGCTTAAGGGGAGATAGCCTTGCGCATTTTGACGCCAACCGAAAACAAACGCATGAACGAGCTCATCGGGTTCGTCGGATTGAGCCTTGCGATCCTGCTCACGCTCAGCCTGCTCTCCTATTCTCCGCACGACGCGTCGTTCAACGTGTCCGCCCCGCCGCCCGGCTCGGGCCCAGCGCGCAACTGGATCGGGCCTGTCGGCGCGCATTTGGCTGACCTCTTCTTTCAATTTTGCGGGTTTGCCGCTTTCCTGTTTCCGATCGGGATGTTCCTGGTGGCGATGAGATGGTTCCGCAGCCAGTTGCTGGAAGCGCCCATCACAAAAGTCGTCGGCTTTACGATGCTGCTGGCTTCCCTTTCCTCGGAACTGGTGCTCGTCCACGTGATGCCCGAAGTGCGCGGCGCCCTGCCACCCGGTGGTCTGCTCGGCACGATCCTGGCAGGAGGATTGCGCGCGGCCTTCGGTCCGATCGGCGCGAACCTCGTTTCCATGGTGACGTTACTGACAGCGCTTTTTCTCACCACCAGCTTTTCTTTCCGCACCGCCGGACATTGGCTGAAGAAGCCCATGGCCAGCGACGGCTACGTCGGCCAGTTGATCGCGCGCGCAAAAGACTGGCGCGAGGCCCGCGAATCGGACCGCCTGCGCAAGCGCGTCGAAGAGATAAAAATCGCCGGACGTCCCCCTGTGCAGCAGCAGCGCGTTTCAACGAAGGAACTGGCGCGCGAAGAGGATGAAGACGAAGAAGAGGACGACGACGAGAAGGACTCGAAAGTCGAAGCGCGCCGCGGCGGGCCCGCAGTAATAAAGTTCCACGAAAACGAACCCGCAACGGCTCCGCCCGCTAAGAAAAAAGGTTCTGAGCCGAAGATCGCTCTCGGCAAAACCAATTACAAACTTCCTCCGCCGTCCCTGCTGAGCAACGCCGAGCGCGGCGAGAAGATGGACGAGACCGAACTGAAGGAACGCGCCCGCGCCATCGAACAAAAGTGCATGGAATTCGATATCGGCGGGCACATCACACAGATTAATCCCGGCCCAGTAGTCACCACTTTCGAATTCAAACCCGAAGCCGGCATCAAGTACAGCCGCATCACCAGCCTCGGCGACGATCTCTGCCTCGCGCTGCAAGCCGAATCCATCCTCATCGAACGCATTCCCGGCAAATCCACGGTGGGCATCGAAGTCCCCAACGTCCATCGCGAAACAATCGCACTGCGCGACGTGGTGGAATCGCCGGAATTCAGCCATTCGCCTTCAAAGCTCACGTTGCCTTTCGGCAAGGACTTAATCGGACGCATCCGCGCCGGCGATTTGACCCAGATGCCGCACTTGCTGATCGCCGGGTCCACCGGCACCGGCAAAAGCGTTTTCATCAATTCCCTGCTGATGGGCATGCTGTTCAAATCCACACCGGAAGAATTGAAATTGGTACTGATTGACCCGAAGCAACTGGAATTGGGACTGTACGCGGACATCCCGCACCTATTCACCCCGGTAGTGACCAACCCGAAAGTAGCCGCCAACGTCATGCGCAACGCCACGCGCGAAATGGAGCGGCGCCTCAAGCTGCTAGCCGCCCGCGGCGTGCGCAATATTGACCAGTACAACCGCACCTTCGAGAAGGGTCAATCGCTTTCACTCTTTGACGGCGCCGAGGAAGACGAGCACAAGCCGCTCCCCTACCTGGTGATCGTCATTGACGAATTGGCCGACCTGATGATGGTAGACACCAACGGCGTCGAAGAATCCATCACGCGTCTGGCGCAAATGGCGCGCGCGGTAGGCATCCACCTGATTCTGGCGACGCAACGGCCCTCGGTGGACGTGATCACCGGATTAATCAAAGCCAATTTCCCCGCCCGCATTTCGTTCCGCGTCGCCAGCAAAGTGGACTCGCGCACAATTCTCGACGCCAACGGCTCCGAATCGCTGCTCGGCAAGGGCGACATGCTCTATCTGCCCGCCGGCTCTTCGCGCCTGCACCGCGTCCACGGCCCGTACGTGAACGAACGCGAAGTGGAAGCCGTCTGCGATTTCTGGCGCGACCAGGCACAAGCCATCTACAACGAAGAAATGCTGAAGCCTCCGAAAGACGAAAACGCGATGGGCGAAGGCAGCACGGGCGGAGCAGGAGGAGCCGAGGGCGGCGACGAAGTGGACGACGAGCTCTACCAGGACGCCGTTCGCGTAGTCTGCGACATGGGCCGCGCCTCCACCTCGACCTTGCAACGCCGCCTCCGCATCGGCTACGGGCGCGCCGCGCGCCTGATTGACCTGATGGAAAAAGACGGCATCGTCGGCCCGGCCGATGGCTCGAAAGCCCGCGAAGTCCTCAAAAACAGAAACTGGATGAAAGAGTACGACGATTCTGTGAAGTAGCCTCAACCCACGCTACCGTCGCGCTGGCGGTCCGCATTGTGGCGAATTTACCTTTGGCCCAGGACCGTTTTCGTTTGTCACACCGCGCGAATTTCCGTAGAATTATTCGACCCACCGGTGCCGAGGTAGCTCACCGGTAGAGCGCGGCCCTGAAAAGGCCGGCGTAGCCAGTCCGATTCTGGCCCTCGGCACCACTTCTTCCCGCAACTCAAGTGATCCTTGATTCACGCCTGGTCCTGGTGTGCAACTGCCGTTATCTGTGCCAGCCGAATTAACTCAAAAAGCGAAAACGGCGCGCGCGATTGCCCAGCGGCTGCGCGGGTGTAGGATGGCCGGGCGATAAACTTGGGACTAGGCGGACTTCAGTGAAGAGCTGTCGCGAAGGCGCAGCGGGCGCGGCTGGCTGGGACGGGCCAATTCTCTTGAATCGAAAGTCCTCACGATGGGCCGGTCGCCGCAGGGACAAGGGCTGCCGTCGTGGCCGACGAGCAGGTGTTTCAACAGCGCATCAATTTTCTGGCGTTGATCGCTGCTCAATTCCGAATCCTGATGGAACGACAGGTCGTTGTTCCAGCGAATTCTCCTGGCCTCGAGCACTGCCGCCACAGCTTCGTGGCGCAGTCTTTCGTGCTCTTCGCACACCACCTTCGGCCCCATGGCGCGACATTCTACAACTGTGCCAAAGCAAGACAACGGTACTTTCGTACTATGGCCCGTAGTCGGCGAAAACGCAGCCCGGTTTCGATTTTCATTTGCTCGCTCGCCGCATGGTCTCGCTGCACGCCTTATCCCGGACGAATGTTTATAGCAGCGCTTCGAGCGCCTTCCCGATGCGAGCTCCAAAACCGGTGCCGAAAGTCGCTTGCTTCTTGGGGTCACCGAGGTAGGGATCCACAAACGGTCCCGTCTTATCCAGAATCAGCCGGTCTCCCCAACCGATCAGTCCGAAAAGCCGGATCAATTCCTTCGTCGGGTCGCCGAGCGGGACGATGTAATTCGGCTTTAGCGAATATTGCACGCGTTTCAGCGCGGTAGGCGCCAGGCGGCGCAACGCGGCGTGCAGTTCGCCCTCGTTGTCGAACGGACATTCCACCGCGTAGCTCAGAAAAAATCCGCGCCGACGGAAATCGGCGAGTGCGGCGTCCTCTTGCGCGCTGCTCGCTGGTCCGACTCCCGCGGCTTTCACCAGCTCGTCAAAATAGGTGCGCGCGGCAAGCGAACGAGTCGCGCGATCCTTGGCCGCCTGGTAGAAAAAATCTTCGGCGCGCGCCGGCGGAGCTGCATCAAGAAAAAGCACCCGGATTTCGGCCGGTCGTTGCCGGGAAGCCAGCTCGATCCGTTCCGCGCGCCTCTGAATGTGAATATCGTCCGTTCGCGTTCCGCAACCTTCGCAAACCGGCATTCCGGCCCCCAAGAAAATCCTAGCTCAGTTGCCAAAGGATGGCATGGAGAACCGATTGGAGCAAGCCCGAGGAAAGCGCAGTCCGCGAAAGATGTCCGAGAAGAATGTATTCGGAGAATACCCGTCAGGCGGCGCATCGCTCGCAGCGGTTCGGTTCACCCTCGCGGGCGCAGCAATGATTGCAACATCTCACGAGGCCCAGGATGCCTGCCAATTCCGAGCGACGGCAGATAGTCCTCGACGAGGTGTTTCCGCAGATGGCTCCATGGGTTCGCGGCATCCACGTGCCCTTGAACGAAAGCCCCGTACCTATCGCGAGAGGCGGTAGCAACAACTTCAAAATGAAGTGAAGGGGCGCCCGTGCTCCGAAACCAAGCGGACTTCCCCGCCACCGTCCAGCTGCGGCGAAACGAACGCTTGCCGGAGCCATTCCACAATCTCGAAATTGTACTCGCGGGATCAATCGCCGCCGGACGCAACTTAAGGCTCCACGAAATCCAGTTGCTGGCGCCCAGCGAAACGGCCAGGCTGTCGCGATCCACGAGCTGCACCAAATCGGTTTTGCGCAGCAAGTATTCCACCACAGCACGGGCGCTGGCGACCGGACCGTCCTGTGCGTAATCCACAAGCGGGCGTTCGCAGGCATTCGCGAGAATAGGGAAAGACGGACCGGCGAGCGGAGCGCCGCGCACGTCGTTTTCAAACGCGCGTAGCCCGCTCAATTGGCCGTGCTCAGTCGCGTGCGTGCCGGCAGGTTTAATAATTTCGAATCGGGCAAGCTGCGCGTGCGGACGCCGCGATGGCGCTCGAGGAAATGCTTTTGCGCGCGGCGTCCCCACGAGCGCACGAAGTAATAATTCAGCGCGCCGCCAAACCCCGAGCTGAGCAGCGGAATCAGGCGTCCCGACCATTTCTCCGCCACCTCGGACCCGACGCGCACGGCGATGCGGTCAATGATGCGTGGAACGATGCGTTCGACCGCTTGTTTCTCGACGAAGTCGCGGCCCAAATCCAGGCCCGCGGCGCTGGCTGCGGCGAGCCACAGTTCGGTGACTTCGTCTTCGGTTTGATACTCAAATCCGTAAATCAGGCTGAGTTTTTGCAGCATGCGCACGGTGATCGCGGAAAGAATCCCGGCGTCAGGCAGGATCGTCAACATACCACCCAACCCAAAGCCCGCACCCTCGAGCGCCGCCGTGCGCGTGGACGACCGGATCACGCGATCCGCGTGGCGGTTCACCACCGACTCCTCAACGTTGAACATGTCCGACCACGTCTGAATCGGCAAACGATGCGATTTGCGGAATTGATGCAGGTACTTCTGTGGGTCTACCTGGACGCCGTGGTACGCACGGCGAAATCCCGAGCGGATGGACGCCTGGAAGACGTTCGAAACCAAGTTCGATTTGCGCCGTCGCGGCATTTGGAATTAGATGCGCGAGCCTGTCGAAAGGACTGCACGGCAGGCCCCGCTGTGGGTTCAGCATAGCAAGGAATCAGCCGCAACGCTCGTTCCCTGCGAGCGCACCGTAGCGATCTAGGCATGCGACGCGTCTGCCTTTGGCATATACTGCGCCGCACAATGCGCTGCCACCCGATAGCCAAAACGTGCTTCGTGATCCTATTTGCCTTAGCGGCGACTCGTTCTTCCGTCGCGCAAACAGAAAAACAAAGCGGAGACGGCTATGTCGCCTACACTACGCCCGCAGCCGCGCCCGAACCTTTGCGCACGCCGAGCTACGTTGGCGTGCTCCTCGGGGGAAATGGCGACGTGGACGAAGCCACCCGCGCGCTCTGCGACCATTCCGGAGGCGGCGACCTGGTCGTCCTGCGTGCCAGCTACGCGGATGAGTACAACGCCGAATTGCACGCGGCCTGCCCACATAACGCCGTAACGACGCTCGTGATTACCTCGCGCGACGGAGCGAGCCAGCCATTTGTCGCCCAAACTCTGCGCGATGCGCACGCCATCTTCATCGCCGGTGGAGATCAGTCGAATTACGTTCGATTCTGGACAGGCAATCCCGTGCAGACCGAAATCAACAATGCGCTCGCGCGCGGGGTGCCTCTGGGCGGCGTCAGCGCCGGCCTCGCAGTGCAGGGCGAGTTCGTCTTCTCCTCGATGATTGATACGATCACCAGCCCTGAGGCGATGGCCGATCCGTACGGCCCGCTCGTGACTCTGACGCGCGAGTTTCTTTCCATCCCAGTGCTCAAAGGCGTTATCACCGATAGCCATTTTTCGCAGCGCGAACGCATGGGCCGGTCGATCGTTTTCATGTCCCGCATCGTGCAGGACGGCTGGGCAAGCTCCGTGCACGGAATCGGCATTGACGAAACGACTGCCGTGATCGTGGACGCCGACGGCAAAGCACGCGTCGCCGGAAAGGGCGCTGCGTATTTCCTGACGCTCGATCACCGGCCTGAGGAATGCGCGTTTGGAAAGCCGCTGACGGTGCGGCACGTGAAGGTAGTTAAAGTGCAAGCCGGACCGGACGCGAAGTTCGATTTAAATTCATGGAGCACGTCTGGCGGCCAGCAGTTCGAAGTGAACTTAATCGCCGGCAAAATCGCGCGCTCTGACCAGCCGAACTAACGCTTTCGATTTCGCCGCAAGGTCAAATCTCCATGCAAATGCTTCGGCCCACTCACGTACGGGCTTCCGCGTTCAAAGAACCGCAGCGGGCGATGCGCTTCCTTGGTAATTCCGATCCGCACACTCACTCCAATTTTTCCCGTCGCGCGGGCCGCTGTGCCCAGCCAAAGTTCTCCAGGGCTGCACAAATCCACTCCATCGAGCTTGCGCGTCACGTGAAATGCTTCGGCAAGCCGCCCCGGGCCTCGCGCGAGATCGAGAAGACGCTCCGTGCCGCGAAAGAGTTCCATGCGCTCGATACCTTCCAGCGGCTCGACGGCGCGCAACAGCACGCCTTCGCCCACGCCTTCCCGCGCCCCCGACACATTCAACATGAAATGATTGCCGTAAACGAAATAAACATAGGCGTGGCCGCGCTCGAGGAAAAGTGCACCGTTGCGAGCCGTCTTGCCGCGAAAAGAATGCGCCGCGGCGTCCCCCACAACATATGCTTCCGTTTCGACGATCCGTCCAGCCAGGCGCGTTCCGTGCAATTCGCGCACGAGAGTCTTGCCGATCAAAAAACGCGCCAGATTCACGGTTTTGATAGGCAGTTCTTCGCGCGCAAGGCGCCTCACTCGTTCCGTATTCAACGGTTGGCGCGACGGCTCGCGTTCGTTTGGTGAAATAACCGCCCGGCTCTGCATTTGCAAATCTTTCATCGCAATTTTCTGGCGTAACTACGAACTTTCTATAAAATGAGCATCCTGCGCACGACGCACCGGAGCGAACTGTCATGAATCAACCAGCCGATCAACGCGAACAGATGTGGCCCGCCCTGCCCTTGCATGCCTGGAACGACACCCGCGCCACGCTGCACATGTGGACGCAAATCGTCGGCAAAGTCCGCCTGGCGCTCACCCCGTACGTGAATCACTGGTGGGAAGTTCCGCTATACGTCACCGCCAGCGGACTAACCACTTCCCCGATTCCCTATGGCGGCGGGATCTTCGAAATCAGCTTCGATTTCATTGACCACAAGCTCGACATTGCCACCAGCGACGGCCAACACCGCACGGTGTCACTCTACCATCGCACGGTGGCTGGATTTTATCGCGAGTTCATGGAACTGCTGCGTTTGCTGAATATCCGCGTGAAAATCTGGCCGATGCCCGTCGAGATTCAGAACCCCATCCGCTTCGATCTGGACGTCACCCACTGCGCCTACGATCCCGCCTACGCCCACCGCTTCTGGCGCGTCCTCACCACGCTCGATCCCATCTTCAAGGAGTTTCGCGGCCGCTTCATCGGCAAATCCAGCCCCGTCCATTTTTTCTGGGGCAGCTTCGACTTCGCGGTCACGCGATTTTCCGGCCGCCGCGCGCCGGAACGCCCAGGCGCCGACAAAGTTACGAAGGAAGCGTACTCGCACGAAGTTTCCAGCGTAGGCTGGTGGCCGGGCGCGGGCGATGTCGCCACCCCGATGTTTTATTCCTATGCGGCTCCCGAGCCGCCCGGCTTCAAGGAAAGCAAAGTTCTGCCGGCAGCGGCATTTCACAGCGCACAACTAAACGAATTCCTGCTCTCCTACGACGACGTGCGCTCAGCCCCCGACCCCAAAGCTGCCGTCCTCGATTTCTGCCAAAGCACCTACGAAGCCGCCGCCATCAACGCCAAATGGGACCGCCCCGCGCTTGAACACAATTACGCAGGACCCAGTTAGAAAACTGACAACACACTTAACTTCTGGCGCACTACAGCGGCCGTGTACGCTGATACAATTTTCCAGACGACGGAATGCCCCAAGCTTGGCTTGGATCGAACTCTCGGGCTTGGTTGAGCCTCTCTGGGGTTACCCCAAGGAAACGTGAATAACATGCATTTCGTCGCGTGAGCGCCGCTGCGCGACCGCGCAGATATGCTCACGCAGGGTCAGACTCGTTGGGGCATTTCGCCGTCATCTGCCATACCGAATCCCTCTCTCTTGAGAGTCCTTGCCGCGTCTTTTCTTGCCGGGCAGCCCTCAGCCGATCAGATCGAACTCCGTAGCGCGCAAATACTCGGCAGGAAATGGCACTGGCTCAAGCCGCTCGCGAAGCGCTACGTCAAAGCTTTCGCCGCGCGGACGCGTCCTCGCCGCCGCGACGTCACCGAGTTTCTGATTCGTGACGAAGGATTCCAGCGGGCTTGGGCGAAGCATTTTGACGAATTGTCGGTCGCGCGATGGATCACCGAGCCGCAGCAGATGCAGCCGGCGGCGGTCGCGAGGATGTGGCCGGTTCCGCAAATCGAATCCGTCGGCGCTCTGGCGGAATGGCTGGGCATCACCGTCGGCGAATTGGAGTGGTTCGCCGACCTCAAGGGCCTCGCCTACAAGCGCCGCATTCCCCGACTCGCGCACTATCACTACAGAGTCTTGTCGAAGCAATCTGGCAGCGCTCGCATGATCGAGTCTCCCAAGCCGCGACTCAAAGCGCTGCAGCGGCAGATTCTCGCGCAGATTCTTGAGAAAATTCCCCCGCATCCAGCGGCCCATGGCTTTTTGAAACGCCGGTCAATCAAAACGTTCGTTACCCCACATGTCGGACAACGAGTACTACTGAAAATGGATCTGCAGGATTTCTTCCCGTCCGTATCAGGCGTTCGCGTCCAAGCGCTTTTCCGCACGATAGGCTATCCCGAAGCAGTCGCGGATTTACTCGGCGGGATTTGTACGAATGCCGTTCCGCGGAACGCGTGGAAAGAAGCCGAGGCGGAGGTTGGCCGCTCCCACCCGCAGGAAGTTTGCACTCTCTACACCGCACCGCATCTTCCCCAAGGCGCGCCCACCTCGCCGGCGCTGGCCAACATCTGCTGTTACCGTGTGGACTGCCGTCTTGCCGCTCTCGCCAAGTCGGTCGGCTCCGAATATACCCGCTATGCCGATGACTTGGCGTTTTCCGGCGACGGCACATTCGAACGAACGAGCGAACGTTTCTCCATCCATGTCGCCGCTATTCTGATGGCGGAAGGATTCAGGGTGCATCACCGCAAAACCCGCATCATGCGGCAAGGCGTGCGCCAGCACCTCGCGGGCGTGGTCATCAACGATCACTTAAACGTGATTCGCGAGGACTTCGACCGCCTGAAGGCCACGCTCACAAACTGCGTTCGGCTGGGCCCGGAAAATCAAAATCGCGAAGCCCATGCGCAATTTCGCTCGCACCTGGAGGGACGCGTCGGCTTCGTAGAGACGATCAATGCAGCGAAAGGAAAGCGTCTGCGCGCGATATACGAGCAAATTCGTTGGGATTAGCGCCACGTCCAAAACGACTTCAAACCGCCTCCTCGGGTTGCGATTTCGCGTTCCGCTCCTGCCTGCGCTTTATCTCCCTGCTACCGCCGAGCTTCGCCCGCCCTCGATGCTTCCATCGGCGCGACCAAGCTTCTCCATCTGCCGGACCACCGCGGAAAAGTCTTCGTCCGTTTCGTTCGCCGATTCCGCAATGTTCACCTGAAGAGCGGCAGCAGTGGCCGGCAGAGGTGCGCGCGCGGCAGCGGCAGTCTCAAGGATCAGGCGAAAATCCTTGTTCATCAGGCGCAGAGGAAACTGCGGGCTGTAGTCATTGCGCGAGATTCGTTCAAATTTGCCGACGAGCGCCGGCGGAATCACCGCCGTCTGCGAAAGAACTTCAAGAAGCCGCTCGCGCTCCAAACCGGCTTTCTGGCCGAACGCCACAGACTCGGCGATCGCCTGCATGCCCAAGCCCAGCATCAGGTTCACGGCAAGCTTCATTGTCGCGCCCGAACCGCTGGGCCCCACATGAAAGTACTTTCGCGCGAACGTCTGGAAGATCGGCTCAACCGCGTGAAACGCTTCCTCGTCGCCGCCGCCAAAGAGCGTAACCGTCCCTTGTTCAACCGCCGGAGTGCTGCCGGAGATCGTGACATCCAGAAAACGAGCCCCGCGCTGCGCGGCGATTCGCTGCAACTCTCGCGGCGTCTCCGGGCTCACCGTGCTCATTTCGATGATGATGCAGCCGCTGCGCACTTGGGAAAGCAAGCCGTTCGTTCCGCCGTAGACAGCCCCAACCGCGGCGTCGTCCGTCAGCGATGAAAGCACCAGGTCCGCGCTCGCGGCAATTTCGGCTAGATCCGCCGCGGGCGTCGCGCCACTCTCCATCAGTACTTCCACTTTCGCGCGATTCTGGTCATAGGCGACCACCTCATACCCGTGGGTGAGCAACCGTTGTCCGATGCGCAGACCCATCAGTCCCAGTCCGATCAATCCAATCTTGGTCTTGCCTGGCGCGACGGTAATCATTTGCGACCTCCTATCGAGTGTGCGACGGCCAGCCTGAAATCCCATTTGCTACCCCCTACTGGGAGTGCGACTCACCCAAGCAGGCAGCCCGTTCCAGACGCTCGTGCCGCTTTCGCGGACTGCCCGAAAGGATATACCGCTGCAATCGGCACACGCAACTTCGCGTATATCACCGCCCGCCCTTTGATTGACTTGCCGCGCAGGGCGTCCTAATATTCCCGCCACCACGAAACACTACATTCGCCACCGACCACCCGGAGGAGCACCGTGGAAGATTGGCAGTACGCGCAAGCAGACCGTACCGAGGAACTCGCGCAACTCCATTACTTCACCATGACCAAGCATCAGGATGGCCGCGAAATTCCATTCGCCGTCACCGTGAAGGAGTTTGCCGTAGCCCCCAAAGGGCAGCACCTCCGCTTCTTCGCCGAGGCGGACAAGCAGGTAAATCAAGGCACCGCGGGATTTGTGCCGTCGGGCTGGGGCGACTCGGTGCTGAAAGCGCTGGCGGATTGCATGCGCCTGATTCGGCAATTTCCATTCGAGGGATAACGCAAATGATGCTATCCAAGAAGCAGATCAAGCCGGGCGTGTGGGTCCTCGAATTAAGCGGCCGCGTGCAAATGGGGCCCGATTGCAAACGCATCGACCAAGAAGTGAACCATCACGTTGACCAGCACGAAAATTCCATCATTCTGGACATGGCCGGCGTGGACCACATTGACAGCGCGGTGATCGGCCAAATCGTCAAATCGTTCAGCAGGGTGCAAAAATCCGGAGGCACGCTGCGCCTCGCCGCCTGCAATTCCATGGTCGAAGGCGTGCTAAAAATGACCCAGGTGAACCGGGTGATCTCGATTTATCCCACAGCCGCGGAAGCTTCCGCGGATCTTCCCCAGCAAAAATAGCGCCCGAAGCACGGCCGATCGCTGTGAAGTTCCGCTCGCGAAAACAGGCGTAGAACTAACTGCGTCTGAAACGACCATTCCTCACTGAAAACACAAGCCTTAGCTCAATCTGCTCGGTTCCAATTCGGTCCTCTTTTGAACTTCCGTAGGTCCCCGGTAGTACCGCCGGGCTATAGGAAGCGGCGCGTCCGCCACGTAACGTTCAATGAGCGGCAAGGGCTGCATTTTGCATCCGGAGGGCGTCCATGGCGACGGCAGTACGTACACCGAGTGGCCCGGCTTATTCAGCGGCGCGAGAAAAGGCCACGAAAGACGCTCGACGGCGCGAACGTTTGAAGCTTTCGCTGCCCCTCGAAGTGCGCCCCTTCGACGCGCGCTTCACGGAGATCGTGGACGTAGGCGAAGTCGTGGACTTCACCCGCGACGGCCTCTATTTCGCCACCTGCATGCCGCACTATTTCGTGGGCATGCGCTTGCTGGTCACCTTTCCCTTCGGCGAAAAAATATCGGCCCACAAGAAATTCTTGGGCAGCATCGTGCGCATGGAAGATCGGCCCGACGGCACCGCCGGAATCGCCGTGCGCTTTTTGCTTTAATGCAATAAGAAGTTCGCGAAACCACGACTTTGGATACGGGGGAAAACGCCCGATAGCTTATAGCAACCTTCGACTCAGACGCGCTCACGCGCCGGACCGGGCTGACAGGCTGCAAAAAGGACAAAATGATGCACAGTTCGTCGAATCGTCACAGCGTTCACACCCTCGGCAAATCCGTCGAGGTGAAAGAGACCGAGCGCCGCATCGCCGAGCGCCATATGTTTACGGCGTCCGCGGAAGTGGTTGAATTGGTTTCCGGAGCGCGCTTTTGCACGCGCACCACGGACCTCGGCCCCGGCGGCTGCTTCGTGGACACCACTGTGCCGTTCCCGGTCGGCTCCAAGCTGCGCATCGCCCTGCAGAAGGGCAAGAACACATTTCAGACCAACGGAACCGTGGTCTACTCGCAGGTCGGTCTGGGAATGGGCATCGCGTTCGAGGATCATGATGCCGAGCAGCGCCTGGCGCTCGCGGAATGGCTGGCGGATATCACCGGCGATCGGCAGATCATCCAGGAGATTGCTCGCACCACCCACACGGTCGCCGCTACCGGTGGTCCCCATCGCGGAGCCGAATGGACTTCGCTCGTACGCCTCGTTCGTCTGATGATCGGCAAAGGCATCCTCACGGAGGCAGAAGGCACTTCGGTTCTGCACGAACCCGTCCTGTAAGTCACGGCAATTGATGCCCCGCCAGTTTTCGAAGCGGTGGCCGTACGGTGCCGTATCGGCATGGAGCTATTTCCCTAACCAGGAAAAAATTGCAATATGGCAGTAACTTTAGCCGGCAGTACTCTCCCCTAAGCCCTTTTATATCAATATAAAGCTCCTAAATACCTCGTGGCACGCCACTTGCATCCGGCTTTTGGGGGTGCATTATGGGTGAACGCAGGAAAGCACGACGCTATGAGGTTTACCTGCCCGTGCAGGTTTGCATGTCCAAGCAGCGTCCGCTGGAGTATCACACCGGGCAGCTTCGCGACGTTTCGCGCACCGGTATTTTCTTCCATTCGCAGGTTCCGATCGATTCCGGTATGGGTCTCGAATTGACTTTTTCGCTGCCCGCGGAAAGGGACCGTGGCACATCGGTCTTGGTTCGCGCCAGCGCCAAGACGATCCGGACGACGCAGTTGGCCGGTGAAGTTACCCCGGTCTATGGCGTCGCCGCCGCGATCGACCGCATTGATTTCGTCCGTCCCGTGGTTTCTACCGCAGCCTAATTTCCTAGGTTCGGGGCCCTTCCTGGGGGCCCCTTTTTTATTCCTCCCCTTCTCCTTCCGAACTCGATTCGCTCTCCTCTCGCGCTCCGCATCCAATTACAATGAGCCACCGTGCGCATGGGCTTTCGCGCCACTGACATGCCAGCTCCCGACAAATCGTTTTCGATCTTCGCGCTTGAACGATCGATTCTTCGCACGCTGTGTCGCGATGGCGTGGATAGCTCTGCGCAGGCTGGCCTCGATGCTCACTCGCGGGCGACCGCCGTCTCCAATCTGTTTTCACATAGCTGGCAAGACGCGGAACATCGCATCGTCTTCGAGGCTTTAGCAAGGCTCCCAGGTCGCGATGGTGCGGAATTGCAGCGTCAACTTCCAGCGCAAGCTACGCGCATGGGTTTTCCGGATGTCTGCTGGGAGGCATACTTCGCCAGCATCACGCCGCAGGGCACGCCATCCTCGGACGACCGCCGCATTGATCTCGAAACGCTCATCGCAAAACTGCGCTCAGCGTCAGCGGACGGCGCGCCATGAACGCGCGGACCTTGCGCTGGTTTTCTATCGCCGATGTGACGTTGCTGCCGGCGTTCATCCTCTGGTTCATCTGGCAATTGCAATTCACGGCGCGCTGGACCTGGATCATCTTCGTAGTCTGGTTGGCAGCCAGTTTCTTGCTGCATCGCGATACCCCTAACACGCTCGGCTGGCGCGCCGATAATCTCCTGCCTGCGACAAAACAAGCCGTCGTGGTGATCGGCGCCATGGCCGTGGGACTGATCGCCATCGGCTTCGCACTCCGTTTCGCGCACGCTTCTGCTTTCAGTCTGTCCCCGCGCTTGCCGCCAAACCTCATTTCCTGGCACCGGCTGTGGGGCTATTTCGCATTCTGCGTGCTGCAGCAAGTAGCGCTCAATTCGCTCGTGCACAACCGCATGATGTCGCTGCTGAAGAACGAATGGACCAGCGCCACGCTCACCGGTGTGATCTTCGCCGCGTGCCATTGGCCGAACCCAGTCCTGGTGCCGCTCACGTTCGTGGGCGGCGCGGCGATGGCCTGGCTTTTCGGACGCCATCGCAACATCATTCCGCTGGCCATCGGCCAGGCGATTCTCGGCTCGATTATTTTCTGGGCGTTTCCGATCGCGTGGCACCACCACCTGCGAGTCGGTCCGGGTTTCTACGGAGTGTGAGCCGCGTCGGGAAGTGTGTACTCGAAGTCGTAGGAATGTTTTCCATCGGCGATGATGATCGCCATTTTGCCAGTAAGTCCAACCAGTCCGCCCGTTCCTGAATCGGGTACCACAGTGATCGAAAGCTGCAGCGCGCCGCGGCCCATCGTGCCGGTATGTTGCAACACAAAGCTTCCTTTGCGCCCGTTCAGCGTCCCGGTAAAGCGTTCCATCGCCACGTAACCTGCCGAACCTTTCACGTCCGTCCCCGCAGTCAGCATCTGCCCCTTGGACGTTCCATCCAATTCACCGTGATACTGCTTATCGAGCGACATGCGGCCGAGCGTAGAGCCTTCGGTTTTGTCGTCGGTGCCTTCGGGAAGTACCTTCACGTCGAATGTTCCCGTCGCATGTTTCATCATATCCGTCCCTTTTTGCATCAGTGTATTCGCCGGTGATTGTAGACCCGCGTGTCCCAAGGAGCCACACAGCGCCAAGCAAATTGCGAACGTAAGCCCCAACATAGAAGCGCGCATCGTACCTGAACGTGCTTTCGCAACCATCTTACCCTCCGCCTTATCAGCCGTTTGCAATCTCCGCGCAGCGCGCCGCGCACGTTACCAAATTCGGATAGAGAGTTGGAGTACTGCCTCGACGCGGCTCGTGGAACAACACGCGAGAGAGCGGTGAGGGCTACCTGGCACCCGAAATGCTCAGCCCAAACGCGCGCGAGTGGAAAGCCAGCGACGCCGGAAGATGCTCGGCGAAATAGCTCCAATCGTGCCCGCCCGGATAGAGGTGAAATTCGTTGGGGATTCCACGCGCGTCGAGCAGGTCATGGAATTGCTGCGCGCCCCGATTGAATCCGAAATCGTCCTCAGTACCGCAATCGAAATAAATCTGCAAGCCCGTCGGTCGCGGCTCTGTCCGCACGATGGTGAACGGGCTTTCGCGTTCCCAGAATGCCGGATCGATCGGCGAGCCAAAAGCATTTCCGAGAACCATCGCCACCGTGGCGGCCTGCTCGCTCGCCCCCTGCATCTTCGGCGACTTCTCGATCAACGCCGGACTATGCGCGCTCACTGCGCCAAATAGTTCCGGATGGCGCAGCGCGATGTGCAGCGCCCCGTAGCCGCCCATGGAGACTCCGGAGATGCCGCGCGTCTTGCGCCCCCCACGAATCCGATAGTGGCTTTCAATAAAGGGAATGAATTCGCGGGTGAAAAAGTCTTCGTAGCGCACTTTGCCGTCGCGCGAATTGATGTAAAACGTCCGGCCGCCATTAGGCGCCACCACCAGAAACTCGCCGATCTTCCTTTGCGCGCGCAGGTCCTCGATCAGATCCATGCCGCCGGAATTCAGTAGCAACTGCTCGTTACCGCCCAAGCCATGCAGGAAATAAAGTACCGGATATTCCGCGGCCTTTTCGGTGTCATAGTCCGAAGGAAGGATGACGCAGTACGCGACGGGGTGACCCAGAATTTTGCTCGGAACCGAACGGCACTCCGCGCGTCCAGGCCCAGCGGCGCGAGCCGGAGCGCCACTCATCGCGAACCCAATCAGCGTGAAGCAAAGGATGAGCGCTCGCCAGCGCGCTCTACTCATACCGCAGCGCCTCGACCGGGTTCAGCCGCGCCGCCCTCGCCGCCGGATAAATGCCGGCCACCAAGCTCACTCCGACTGAAATCCCGATCGCAGCTCCCGCCATCCACCAATGAACGGAAGACAGGTCAATCGAAGGAAGCTGCTGTCGCGCCAAATACAGGTTTGTACCAAAAGTTAGCGCGCGTCCGATGAGCCAGCCAATCGCGACGCCCACAACACCGCCGAGCAATCCCATCGCTCCTGCTTCAACAAAAAACAGCCGCTGCACATCGCGGTCCGCGGCACCGAGCGCTTTCAGAATGCCGATTTCGCGCCGTCGCTCCAGGATGGCCATCACGAGAGTGTTGATGATCCCGAGCGACGAGACGGTCAGCGCAAGGCTCCCGAAAATCAGCAGTAGCATGTCGAACACGGTGAAAAACAATTGCAGATTCTTCGTGGCATCCAGAATCGAAAACGCGCCGAAGCCCATTGCCTTGATCGCGTCTTCAACACCCTGCACGACCCTAGGGTTGCTCACCCGCACCGTCAGACTGTCGTACGTCGGCTTGCCGTTGCTCCCGCGCAGCATCTCGCGCAAATCGGTCGGCTGGGCGATGCGCAGCTTCTGCGCGATCTGTTGCGGAATCAGCAAACGTCCGCGGCCGAGCCCGCCAAATCCCGCGGCCGGCTCCGTCTCAACAATCCCGATTATCCGCAGCTTCAATTCGCGCGGAATAATAGAAAACCCGGGAGATGAATCATCGGTATCGGCGGCGGGTGCCGTCGCAGCGGATTTGCCCGTCGTCGCAGCCGCCGGCTCCGGCTCCGCCGGAAGCGATTGTCGCTCGGCATAACGCAGCGTAATGTCCTTGCCGATCAGCGAATCGGGAGTCTTCGAAATATCTTTCGCTAATTCGATCTGCAAAATCGCTTCATTGGCGTCCGGCCCGGAGAAAAACGATCCCTTCATGCCGTCGAATGAGCCATCAGCCCGCGCTGACTCCGGAATGCCCGCGACGGTGGTCATGTAAGGCTTGCCGTCGAATTGAATTTCCGTCGGGAACCGAACCTCGGGATAAACCTCGACCACATTCTTGATTTGCGCGAGCTGTTGCCGCGCGTCATCATCCAGCCGCCGCACCGGCTGATTCGAATCCGGCGCCGGCTGCGGACGCCCGCCAAATGCACGCTGGTTGGCTCGGGACATCACGAAGATCGCGTCGAATAGTCCCGTCTTCGAAAGCCGCGTGCTGGCCAATTCCTGCAAGCCCACGCCCAGCGAAACCATCGCCACGAGTGACGCGACGCCCACGGCGATACCTAGAGTCGTGAGTGAATTGCGCAGAATCGCTTCGCGCAAATTGCGCGCGGCTAGCTCCGTAAGATCGCGCAACTTCATGCCCGCCTCCCCTCGCCGCTTGCTTTGACGCCGTTAGTTGCACCGTCCAGCACTTTCCCGTCGCCCATGGTGATGATGCGATGCGCGAACCGTTCCGCCCGCGCGCGGTCGTGCGTCACCATCACAATCGTCATCCCCAGCGACACATTGATTTCCTGCAATAAATGCATAATGGCGTCGCCCGTCGCGCTGTCCAGATTGCCGGTCGGCTCATCGGCGAGAAGAATCGTCGGGCGATTCACCAGCGCGCGTGCCAACGACGCGCGCTGCTGTTCCCCGCCCGAAAGCTCGCTCGGACGATGCGTCAGCCGCGCCGCGAGCTTCACGCGCTCAACGGCCTCGCGCACCCGCGCCGGCCGCTCCCCACGATCCACCTCGGCAAGACGCAAGGGCAATTCGACATTTTCTTCGAGCGTCATACGTGGCAAGAGGTTGAACGCCTGAAACACCATCCCCACCGTGTGGCTGCGATGGTCGGCGAGCTCCTGCGGATTCATGGCCGCGAGATTCTTTTCGTGTGCATAGATGGCGCCAGAGGTAGGCCGATCCAGCCCAGCAAGTAAATTCAACAGCGTTGATTTGCCTGAACCGGAGCTGCCGAGCAGCGCCACAAATTCCCCAGGCTGCACCGAGATCGAAACATCGTCCACCGCGCGCACCAGCGCTTCACCCATTTGATAGTGCCGGGAGACTCGGTCGGTACGGATGGCAAAACCATTAGCACGCCCGGTCATGTCTTCCACAATGGTATTACGGATGGACGAGGCGGTGAGTTACATTCCACATTCGATTTTTTGCTGCGAGCGATCCGCAGCTCGCGCCCAGACGCGCATGGAGTGCAGCGGCGCGCCTCGCCTTTTCTGGGAGTGCGGCGCCGTTCGCTGATTGGACGCTTAGCACTGCGAAAGTATTCGCCAGGTCGCGCACTACAAATTCAAATCACTATATTTCGATGCCGCCGTATCCATCGCCCGTTCGTAGAGTTTTGTGGGCGTCTTTCCGTGCGGATTCGACCAGCGTCCCGGAATCGCCAAGCCGCATTTCGGGCAATGTCCATCCTTCAGACGGTTCTGCTGCACATCGTGCCACGAACGCTTCACCAACAGTGCGCGGCACGAAGGACAAGAGGTATGCGCGCCATCGCTGAAAATATTGCCCTCGTAAACGTAACGCAGCCCCACGTCCAGCGCGATGCGCCGCGCCAAATGCAAAGTCTCAGGAGGAGTCCGCGGCTTATCCTGCAACTTGAAGTCCGGATGGAATGCCGTGAAATGCAAAGGCACATCAGGCCCAAGGTTTTGCAAAATCCACTCCGCCAATTCACGCGATTCCGAAGCTGCATCATTCAGGGTAGGAATAATCAGATTCGTGATCTCAAACCACACATTCGTTTCATTCTTCAGCCATTTCAGAGTGTCCAGCACCGGCTGCAAATGAGTCAAAGTGATCTTGCCGTAGAAATTCTCGGTGAACGCCTTCAAATCAATGTTGGCGGCGTCCACGTGATCATAAATATCGTGAAAAGCGTCGTAGGTGATGTATCCATTAGAAACCATCACCGTATTCAGCCCCGCCTCTTTAGCCGCGTGGCAAATATCAATCACGTACTCGCCCCAAATCGTCGGCTCGTTGTAGGTGAAGGCAATCGAATCGCAGTGATTGCGGATCGCGAGCAAGACCACATCCTCAGGCGGGACGTATGACGAGCCCACTTGATCCGAGCGCGATTTCGAAATGTCCCAATTCTGGCAGAAGAAGCAGCCCATGTTACAGCCCGCGGTTCCCATCGAAAAAATCCGCGTACCCGGCAAAAAATGGTTCAAAGGTTTTTTCTCGATGGGATCAATCTGCATTGCGGCGGGATGCGCGTAGCCCAGGCTGTAGAGTTTCCCTCCCTCATTCGCGCGAATGAAGCAGAACCCCGCCTGCCCTTCCCCGATGTGGCAATGCCGCGGGCAAAGATAACAGTGCGCCTTGCCGCCCGGTTCCGGCTCCCACCAGCGGGCTTCATGCAGCGTCGAGGATTTCTGCAGGATGTTGAGACCTGGCAAAGGATTCATCCCTGCAATCGATTATACGCCCGAACGTCGCGCGCGAGCCGCCGCGCGTGCGAACCTGCGCGCCACGGGCCTGTTGCGAGCGCGCCGGAACACGGCTATCGTGGGATAGTGGCAAATGGGGTGTTTGTTCCTGGGTTACGAGCCGCTCGCCCGCGATGAAAATTTCCAAACCACTACTCAAGTGCGCTTTCGTCGTCTGCTGCCTCTGTACCGCAACGCCGGCTCTGGCTCAGTCGTCGGAAGGCAGCGCCGGAAAAATTCACGAATACAAGGACGACGTCGCGCTTTCCACTGGCCAGATTCGCCGGGGCGATATCTGCGTGAACTTCATTCCGGTGCTGCAATCAGGCTCTTTCTTCGATGGCCTGGAACGGATTGACTCGTCGCAAGGTTCCGAATTTCGCAAGAACTCCCGCGTGGTCACAAATTTCCCGGATTTCATGACCGTGGAGATGAATGTGCGCATCGAGGATTGCGATACCGACGTCTACACTCCCGCGCCGACACCGGCCTTCGTGAAAGGAATACATTTCCGCGTGCAGTGGAAACGCGGGCTCGCGATGCGGCCCGTGGCCGCCGTCTCCATCGAACAAAAGCCGGTGCTGATGGACGAAGGCGACAATCGCATGCTGTTCGTGATGTACATTCACGATCGCGACGTGCCGCTAACCGACCACTTGATCATCTCCGTGATCGGCGCGGACGGAAAACTGATGTCGCGAATGTCCGCCAGATTGTAACTCGTCCGTTTCTAAGGCTGCTGCGTGCGCCGCCGCTCCGAAACCCACTCGAGGAACCGTTCCATCCGTACGCGCTCGCGCCACATGAGCTTCATAAATTTCGTCATGTCGAGGTCGGCCGCTTCTCTTCCGAAAAAGGTCTCCAGCCGCCATTGAATGTACGGCGACGCCCAGGGCCGCAAGCGGTAGCCCTTCGCGATAATCCAGTAATAGCGCAGCGCGTTCAGCATTGCGCAAATCCTGCGCTCGCGCTAATGCGCGCCACCGCGCGAGTTGTTATCCCGAACGCAGTGAGGGATCTCTCTTCGTTCGCGGGGCCAGCGTGCACCACTGTACGGGCGTGAGCGCTGAGCAGAAGCGCTGCAAACGACACATCCCACCGTGATGCTAGAATGTCACCGTGAGCAACGCGCCAGATAAAACTGCCGAAGACCACTACTACGCGGGAATTGACCTCTTCGGTGAAGGAAAACTGCCGGAAGCCATCGCGGAATACACGCGGGCGCTCGAACTGAATCCCCAATTTAGCGACGCGCTGCATGGCCTGGCGCAAGCCTACCACGCTCAACAGGATTTTGACCGCACGATTGAAACCGCGCGCCGCATCCTCGCGCGCGATCCCGAAGACATCCTCGCCTGGACCACGATCTCGCGCGCCTACCAGCGCAAAGGCATGGTCCCCGAAGCCGAAGAAGCCGGCAACAAAGCGCGCATCTTCGGCTGGAAACAACAATTGCGCGAGCAGAAGGCCAATTCAGGCAAGCCCTGAGCGGGGAGACGTCCCAGAATTCAACTTGCGGTTTTTGATCGGCCAACGCGCCTCGCGGCTTCTGCCACGAGCGACGCGTTGCTGGGCGCCTGGCGGCCATCGGGTAGGGTGAGCACATCCTCGAGCCCAATCCGCGTGTCGTAGCCGCGCTTCGCTGCCGCATCAATTAACTCCCAGGCCGTGCGATTCAATCCGTGAAGCAGTCGCGGAATTTTTACTGCGGCACGATCCAGCATTTTCTCCAGCCGTTCGACGCCATCGAGCGCCGCACGCAAATCCTGCTGTTCTGGCTCAAACATCACTCGCAAGCACCGACTTGCCAGCCCGCTCGCAACGAACGCTTCCACCGCCTTCGGACTGCCGACTCCCGCTTCAATGCGACCACCGCGCGATAGCAGCAGCTCCGCCAACGCCACGCCGCCTTCCTCATTGAAATTAATGGACGCAAACGGCGGCAGCACTTTCCACGACGCCACTTTTTCGTAACGCGCCTTCACGTCCGGGACAATCCAAGCCCCGGTGCTCACACCGAAAGGCGTCGCGGGAATCGCCGCACGCACAGCATCGACCGCTCGCGCCACATCATCGGCATCCATGCTTTCGCGCTCGTCGCGACCACGCGCATGAAAATGAACCGCGCCGGCTCCAGCCGCCACAGCTTCACGCGCGGAATCAGCCAATTCCGCAGGCGCGCAAGGCACCCCCGGGTGCTCCGCCCGCGTCCTTCCGCCATTCAAAGCACATTCGATCAACATCAGCTCTCCGCAAATAAGTAGGGGCGGGTCTGAGACCCGCCCCTACAGACATCACATCCCTGCCAACGCGACCGCCAAGCAACTGGAACGCCCCACTACATCGCCGAGCAGATTGATTTCACCTCGGTGTAATGCTCGAGCACTTCGTGCCCCATCTCGCGGCCCCAACCAGACTGCTTGTAGCCGCCAAAGGGAAGCGCTGCGTCGAATACGTTGTAGCAATTGATCCACACCGTGCCGGCCTTCAACTTGGACGCGAGGCTCTGCGCCTTCTTGATGTCGCGTGTCCAGATGCCGGCGGCCAGGCCGTAGATCGTGTCGTTGGCTTTCACGGTAATTTCATTGGTATCGCTGAACGGAATCGCCGTCACCACCGGCCCGAAAATTTCTTCCTGCACCACTTTCATCTTTTCGTTAGTGTTGATCAGAACAGTCGGCTTGACGAAGTAACCCTTCGTTCCTTCGCGTGAACCACCCGTCACGGCCTTCGCTCCTTCTTTCGCACCGCTCTCCAGGTACCCGCACACGCGATCGAGTTGCTCCTGCGAAACCAGCGGCCCTAGATCACTTTCCGGATCAAATCCCGGGCGCACGCGGATTTTCGCAGCGTTTTGCGCGACGCCATCCACGACCTTGTCGAAAAGCTTCTTTTCGACATAAAGCCGCGAGCCCGCGCAGCAGCACTGGCCCTGGTTGAAGAAGATGGCGCTGGCCGCTCCGGCAATCGCGGCGTCCACGTCAGCGTCGTCGAATACGATATTCGGCGACTTGCCGCCCAATTCGAGCGAAACTTTCTTCAAGTTGCCAGCCGCTGCCTTCAAGATCAGCTTGCCGACTTCGGTGGAACCAGTGAAGGCAATTTTATCCACGTCCGGATGCGCCGCAAGCGCAGCGCCGGCAGTCTCGCCGTAGCCTGGAACGATGTTGACCACGCCGTCCGGGAACCCAGCTTCCTGGATCAATTCGCCGAGCCGCAACGCCGTGAGGGGAGTCTGCTCTGCAGGTTTCAAAACCACGGTGCAGCCAGCCGCCAGCGCCGGACCCAGCTTCCACGCCGCCATCAGCAGCGGGAAATTCCAAGGAATGATCTGCCCGACCACACCCACAGGTTCGCGAACCGTGTAAGCATGGAAGGTATTCTGCTTCCAGAACGAAAGAGGAATCGTGTTGCCTTCGATCTTGGTCGCCCATCCGGCGTAATAGCGGAAATGATCAATCGCCAGGGGCAAATCGGCCACGCGCGCCACTTTGAGCGGCTTGCCGTTGTCCAGCGATTCCAATTGCGCAAATTCTTCTTGGTGTTTCTCAAGCAAATCGGCGAGCCGCCAGATCATGCGGCCACGTTCGGAATGAGAAATTTTCGACCATTCGCCCGTGTCGAACGCCGCGCGAGCAGCTTTCACCGCGCGGTCAATGTCTTCCTTATCCCCTTCCGCGATATTCGAAAGCACATCGCCGGTCGCGGGATTGTAAGTGGGAAAAGTCTTGCCGGAAGCGGCGTCAACCCACTTGCCGTTGATAAGCATCTTGCGAGTCTTGGTGACAAAACCTGTTACGTTTTCATTCGGCTGTACAGCTACGCTTGCAGTTGCCATATCTCACTCCTCCTTCGCCTAGTTTCGCTGGAATTCGGTTCCGCTCCGCGTCTTTCGCGATGCGGGCGGTTCTTGGGATAGTTGCAGCCCTCGCGGCTGAAGCGGGGGCAGCCGTCTGCGGTGCTGGGCCGGGCGATTGGTACGGAAACGCCAATCATTTGCGACCTTCCGGGCACCATAAAACTCGGGCGGACAGCCGTATCATAGTCGCGTGAGACGGGCGGTGCAATAGGCCAGGCAAATGTCTTGGATTAGATTTTTCTATGATTGGGCGCCGCGCACCCACACTCGCTGCGTCGCAGGTTTGCCAAGATGAATGCGCGAAGAGGCGTGTCCCGCCACGGTAAGGGCCATGGTTTCGTCGTATTCCCGCTGATGCACATGCACGCGCGCACCCGGGCGCAAGCGCAATCCGTTGAGGAAGTCCAAAAACTTGGGATCTTTTTCATACACGCGTAGGACTTCGTACGATCGTCCTACTTCGGCGTCGGACAACCGCATCGCGCCGAATTTGCGCCGCAGCTTAGCCATGCCACCGAGTAGCGGCACGCCGTGCGGACAACGGCTCTCGCGGCCGAAGCGCTTCAGCAGCAGTTCCGCCACCTCCGGCGAGATGCCGTGCTCCAGCCGCTCCGCTTCTTCATGGGCACGCGCCCATTCCAGGCCGATCACATCCGTGAGCAGCTTCTCGGCCAGCCGATGACGCAGCACCAAATGCTGCGCAATGGACTCACCCTTGGCGGTCAGTTCGATGCGGCCATCGCGGCGAACGTGCAGATACCCGCTGCGGGTCATGCGCTTCAGCGCGGCGGTGACCGCCGGCGGCGTAACCCCCAAATCTTCCGCCAGACGCGCGCTGATGGGCTCCTGCTCTTCCTGCACAAGCTCCCAGATCGCCTTCAGGTAATCTTCTTGCGAGACGCTCGTTTTTTCACGCCGCATAATTCAATGCCTTGGACGGCTCTTGAATCCGAACATCCACGCCCGGGCGCGAGTTCGCGCGTTCCAGCTTAACTCGCATTCTCCGCTTCGGTGCGCAACCGCGCAGCCAAAAGAGTCACGCGCGCCTCGATATCATCGCAGATCACGCGGTGCGTGGCGATGTCCTCGCCAAAGGGATCGCGCACCTTCCACTCTTCCACATGATGTTCGGGAAACAACGATTTGCTGTGGATCCCGGACATATTGATCACCAGGTCCGGCTTCTTGAGCGAATGGCTGTGCAAGCCCTTCGAGAATTGCCCGTCTATCGAAATCCCGCGCTCGCGCAGCACCGCCGTCGCCGTCTTGTCAATGAACCCGAGCGGCGAAACTCCCGCGCTTTCCGCCGCGATGATATCCGCGCAAGAATGCCGCGCAATCGCCTCGGCCATTTGACTGCGCACGCAATTGCCCACGCACACAAAAAGCACTTTGACAGTATTCGCCATGCGATTTACAGATTCTCACAAACGGACGACGGATTGAAATGCGGACGCGTCGCTGCTCTCAAATGTCATTTCGCGTTCGATCGCCCAGCGGCAAGTCGGCGCGTCAAGCTCACGCAAACCGCTCGCGCCCCAGCCGCAGGCGGCCCCCCTGTATCGCCTCACTCACTCCGTTCAGTCAGCGAGGGCAGCCGCAGAACTCGCGCCGTAGAAGCTGTACCAAGGCTTCGCCGCCGTCAGCTTCGAGTTCACGTTGTTGATGTTTTTGACGCCTTGATCGTTCAGCCAGTCTTCGAGCGCTCTCGCACCCTGCTTCGCATACACCGGAATACCTTCTTTCCATGTGGCGCGCCCGCAGAGGACGCCGGAAAATTCTACGCCGGATTCCGCGGCAAGTTCGAGAGTCTCCGCGAATACGTCGTTATTCACACCCGCCGAAAGGTAAATGAACGGTTTCTTCGCCGCAGTGGCCGCCAGCCGGAAATGTTCCTTGGCTTGGTCGCGAGTGTAGGCAGTGGCGGTAGCGGTTTCGCCCTTGTTGGCTTTTGACCCGGCCACAAACGCCATGTTCACCGGAACTTCCACTTTCAGGACGTCCACCGCATATTGCGGCTTGGAAAATTCCGCCATGCTCTTGGTGACGATCTCTGGTTTCTTCTTGGCGTATTCGATGCCCTTCTCGTCGCCGTTCTCCACGTACCCCACAAACTCGAGGAAGAAAGGAACGTCCGCCGCCGTACATTCGCCTCCGATGCGCTCCACCCAGGCGTGTTTAATATCGTTGACCTCGGGCGGATCGAACGGCGTGTAATACAGCAAAATCTTGATCGCATCGGCGCCCGCTGCCACCAGCCGGCGTACGGACCAGATATCCAGCAAATCAGGCAAACGGCCCGGCCGCGTATTGTCGTAGCCACTATTTTCATACGCCAGCAGTAATCCCGCGTTCGAAGACCGCGCTCTCGCTGCAGGGAGTCCGTATTCCGGGTCCAACAAGATCGCGCTCGCATGCGGCGTTAGCACTCGCGTAACAGTCGTCTTGAATTCCTCCAACATCTGGGCCGGAACGTCTTTCTTGTCAATGCCCTTCTCTTTCGCGATCGCGCTTTTGAGCGAACCGCGCTGGTCCATGGCGGCCGCGGCAATCACGCCGCGCGAATCGGACACCGCCTTCAGGCCCTTCTGTTTGCCTGGAGTGATTTTCATGTGAGCCCTCCGCAAATTACCAAGTAAAAGAAGCCCGCATTTTAGCACGGGAGCCCGCGTGCGTCGCAATGGGCCGAAGTGCCGCAGATGAATGGACATACAACACAACTGCACTGACCGCGAACAGCCGAATCACGCTTTGCGCCGGCCGGCGGCGTTCGGACTTCGGCAAAAAATCGCAAGAAATCGCGCGCGACCGCAAATTCCAACACGACCTTCACGAGATTTTAACCGAAGCGTAAATCAGCGGTCCTAGCGGTGTGGGATCGTTTCGAGCGCCTAGGAGGGCCAAATACGTGAAGAAGAGACTAGTCCCAATCGCGCTCATCATTTCTGCAGCGGTAGTACTTGCAACGGGAACTTTTGTGCACAAAGTAGCCGCCGCCAACGACGATCAAGATGGCCGCGGCCGTTTCGAATTCCTGCCCGACACTCTGGTGCTCAGCCGCAGCGTCTATGTCGGCAAGGCATCCACCGTCACCATCGGCGAAACCCTGCCGCTCGGTTGCGCCGGCGGTCCCAACGGCAGCACCAACGTGGAAGTGCCTACAACGACGCCCGGAACCACCACCGAAGTGAATGTCCCCTGCGGAATTGGATCGGACAACGGAGAAGCTCCGAACCTCTTCGACTCACACAACGTCTGGAACAACGCGAATTCCGATGGCAGCTTCGGCGTCAGCGCCCCGATCTTCCTGGACAACATCACCACCGACGGGCTGGGTTCTCGGCAGCCTTCCAATCCCCAGCGATCAGATCGTCACCAGCTTCAGCTCGAAATCCGAGCTGGCTCTGAACCGTTCGATTGACGGCAAATCCATCACCTTCATGGCGTATCACGGCGGCGTCGGCTGCGGAGGTTCCACCGTTGCTCCCACCGCGCCAAATCTCTTGGATGTTTCCGCTTCGAATACTCCCGGCGTTTGCGATCCCACCAATCCGGTGATCACCACGTATCAAAGCAATCCGATCGTTCCCGCTGCCTATTACCGAGCCGTGATCGAAGTGGATGGCGACGGCCACATCGGCATCACCGACGGCAACGCCTACAGCGGCGACAACGGCCGCGCGGCCATCAAGGGCGGCAACGGTCTCTATTACATGGTTGGCAACGACAACAGCGGCAACCTTTCCAAGAAGCAAATTCCGATCACTCCGGACGGCATTAATCTCGTCAACGGGACCGGCGCAGAGCTGCTCGTCCCCGGTGGAACGCCTCCCGTGCCGCCCAATATCGGCATGATCGGCCGCCTCGAAATTGGCTCCGACAAGCCCGGCAAAGATACCAATTTCCGCGGTCTCACCATCTTCAACAACACGCTCTACATCACCAAAGGCAGCGGCGGCAACGGTATCAACACCGTCTATCAAGTCGGCACCGCCGGCACGCTCCCCACCGGAACCGCGGCGCAGCTTGCGACCGTACCGATCACGATTCTCCCCGGTTTCCCCAACACCACCGCCAGCACATCCACCGCGTTCCCGTTCGGCATCTGGTTCGCCGATCCCAACACTCTCTACGTGTGCGACGAGGGCGACGGAACTTACGTGACGCCGCCGGTGAACGGAAACGTAGCGGACCCGCAATCTCAGGCCACCGCCGGACTCCAAAAGTGGAGCCTAGTGAACGGAACCTGGACGATGCTCTACGTCTTGCAAAACGGCCTGAACATCGGCGTGCCCTATGGCGTTCGCAATTACCCCACGTCGCTCGATCCCGCGACGGGTGGATGCCGCAACATCACCGGCCGCCACAACTACGATGGCACCGTCGCCATTTACGCGATCACATCCACGATCAGCGCGAACGGCGACACTGGCGCCGATCCCAACAAGCTGGTGAAAGTCACCGATCGCGTTTCCGACACCACTCTACCGGCCGGCGACGGCGACAACGATCACGACGATGCGATCGGGCAATTCGTCACCATCCGCTCCGCACAAGCAGGAGAAGTTTTCCGTGGAGTGGCGTTCGCGCCGAACAGCCACGATCAGGGCGACGATCACTAGTCCGATCCATTCGTAGCTGGGTCCTGACCAAACAGCTCACAATCGCACGAAGGTAATAACCAAAATGGAACAGGGAGGGCGGCGTCCCGCTCTCCCGTTTCATCCCCGCGCACGCTTTCAGAAATACCCTCTTTTTTCGCCGTTCTCCCGAATAACCCCTTGCATTAGCCCGAAATCCGCATATAGTCTCGCCACATATCACACATTCCTTAGCAGCAACCCTGCGCCGGGGTGCAGTCCGTCGCAGCGCGCTGTCCCCGCGATTTGTGATACGGCCCAGGAAGTTTCCACCAAGTCTAAAATTCGACAGAGTTCGAGGAAAGGGAGAGTAAATGATTGCGAAGAAATTGTTGTGCGTTCTGGCCGTAATGCTCACCGCTGCAGTTTCAGGTTATGCGCAGGAAAAGCCAAACACCATCGCCGCGATTGAATTCCAGACACCGAAGAACGGCATGGTCAAGCAGTACGAAGAAGGGCGCAAGCAGAAAGTCGAATGGCACAAGCAGCAAAAAGACACGCAGGGATTGTACGTATTCGAGACGCTCACTGGCGAGGACACCGGCACCTATCTCGTCGCGCGCTTCGACCAACACTGGACGGATTTCGATAAACCGTCGGTGCCGGATGCCGCCGATCTCGACCAGTACCAAAAGTTGATCGGCGGAGCGGTCGAGAAGCTCGTAACCAGCTATTACGAAGACTTGCCGAAATGGAGCAATCCATCCACGGATATGAACGCCAAGTACACCGAAGTCATCACCTTCCATATTCGCTATGGCAAAGGCGACGATTTCCGCAGCGCCGTCATGCGCGTGCACGAGGCTCACGAAAAGATGAAGTCCCCATTTCACTATTCGTGGCATCACCTCGTGGATGGCGGACCTGGCGGCACTTATGTCCTCACCGTTGACCACGCCAACTGGGCTTCGTTCGAAGATGACCCAGCCGTGAAGCCCCTGCGGAACGATCTGCGTGCGGCCTTCGGCGAGCAGGAAGCCATGTCCGTGATCGAGCGGCTCAATGGCTCGATCGAGAGCACCTACAGCGAGATCATCCAGTTCCGCCCCGACCTGAGCTACATCCCGGCGAAATAGATGCGTCAGAAACAATCAATCGCATTCAGCGGATGACAGGGGACGGCCCGTCGGAGGCGTTCATGCTTCCGGCGGACCGTTCTATGTGTAGATGACGTGATGCTGGTGAGCGCACGGCGTCGCGCTCGCGGCTCGCTTGTCTGTGGGCGGCGCGCCGGAAACTCCGACCGCCGATAATTGCGTGAGGTCGTCGAGGAATTCAGGCCCATACGCCGCAAGCCATGGCAGCGCGGACAGCGTCCGTTCTTGCAGACCGCGATGCGGATAGAGCGCATCAATCAGGATGCGCTCGTGGCGATCCAGCACTCCGGTTCGAAAATTCTCAGCGCGCCCCGCTTTCCTCTTCAGATTCAGAAATTGGTGCAGCATTTTTCGCTCGGCAAGCGCCAATGCGCCATTCAAAGTACCGTCCAACTTCTCCAAGCCTTTGCGATACCCTTCCAGCAGCTTGCGCAGCGCTTTCTCATCTTTTTCGAATCGCTTAGCCAGGCCGCCAGGCAGCGATTTCACTTCCATCCGCGCGCGCAAATACTGCCGCCCGCGCAACATATCGCGAAAATCCAGCCCGTATTTCTTCAGCAAACGCGCCACCGCCGGCTCAATGATCGTGAAACTCGCCCGCGGCAGCATCGCCGGCATGCGTCCCAGCAACTGCCGATAAACCACCTGCGCCTGCGCCATATACGCAATCTCAGCCGGGCCGCCGACGTAAGCAGCGGTGGGCAACAAAGTATCCTGGACCACGGGACGCAGCAAAACATTCGGTGTAAACGCCTCCGGAGTCTTCTCGATCGCCGCCCGCAATTCGTCTGCGGTGAAAGTCGCACCGCCCGCGAAGTATTTTCCATTACGCTGGCGCAAAGGCTGCCGTATTCCGTCCACATTGTAAAAAAGCAAAGTGGATTCGCGCGCCACCTTCACCTGCGCGTGAAACCCGCCGCGTTCAAGTTCCTTCGACCGCGCCATCAGCGCTTCACGCAGCGTATCGGCTTCGTCCAGCGCCCGCCGGTAGATCCCGTCCGCAAAATGATGCAACCGCGCATCCAGCGGATCGAGAAAAATAATCCCCCGCCCTGCCACCAGCCTCGCCATCAATTTCGCGTACGCCGAGCCGTACGTCTCATCCGGCGCATACGATTCGCGCAAAGCCCGCGCCACATCTCCCGCGTAAGGACCTTCCAGCGTATCCACCGCCGTTACCACCGGCGCGGCAATCGCTTCTCCCAACTTGATCTCGCCCACGCGCCGGCCCTCTTCGCCCTCACCCACCGGCAAAGCAAATTCCGCGAGGCCCGTGCGAGTGGTCCAAGCAGCGTGATTGATTTCCGCGAGATCGTGATCTTCCGTCGCCACCCAGAAAACCGGCACCGCCTCGATTCCCTGCCGCGTCAACTCCTCGGCATACGCCACCGCGGTCATCGCCTTATAAAAACTGTAAGCAGGTGTAGTGAAAAGCCCCACCTGCTGGCCGGTCACAATCGCCACGGCGCCCTTCGCCAAACGATCCAGATTGCGCGCGATCTCCCCATCCAGCGCGTCCGTCCCCCCGAATCGTTTATTCTGTTCGCGCAGAACTTCCACCACGCCCTGCCGCACTACAGGATCAAGCTGAACTTCCTTGGCAGCCGCAGTTATGCCCGCCAGCGTCGGAGACTGGCCGTAATAACGCGCCACGCGGCCAAAATCTTCCAGGAACGTTGCAAAAAGCTTAGTCGTCTGAGGAATTTCGCGGAAGGAGATGCAGTGCGTCTCCATGGAGGTGGTCATGATACACGCGGCCCGCAAAGGCAGCAATGAACGTGGGACGCGCGCCGCGCGCGAAGGTTAGCAGCAGATGAATGGCAGCAACAACACCGGCCGAGCGCCGCGTCGCAGCGAGGAGTCTGGGCGGGCACAGCCAGCGAGAGCAACCGCAAGTTCCGGCAATTCGTTCGAATGACGTCCTCCCAGCGCGCACGAATCCACTGGAAACGGCTGCTACAAAAGATGCGCCGGCTGGGACATAAGATTCGCCAACATGGCGTCAATTTCCTGCTTGGCCGGCTCGTCGGGCGCCTGCAAAGGCAGCCGCGGCGGCCCACCGTAATAACCCAACCGGTCCAGCGTGTACTTCAAGCCGCCAATCCCATATTGCGCGCCAAGCATTTTCGACGGCAGCACCAATTTTTGCGCGAGCGCGGACGCCTTAGCGCGATCACCCGCTCGCGAGGATTCGTAAATCTCCGAGCACAATTCCGGAAACGCATCAGCCAAAGCCAAAATCGCGCCCACAGCGCCAATTTCCAGCGATTCGTAAAGCGTCGCCGCAGCCCCTACCAAAGTCTGAAAATGTTTCGGCGCCGCAGCAATAATCGCCGCCACTCCCTGGACGTTCCCCGAACTATCCTTGATCCCGACGATATTCGTATGATGCACAACGCGCGCGATCAAAGGCGCCTCAACGGTTACGTGGGTGAAAATCGGCACCGAGTACACCACCACTGGAATTGGCGAGACATCCGCAACGCGCAAGTAGTGCTCGGCCAACGCATGCTCATTCATCGCCGGCTTGTAAAAACTAGGCGTGCGGACCAAAGCCGCCGCATACCCGATTTTCGCCGCCCGATGCGTATGCTCAATCGTCTCAGCGGTAGATTCAGCGCCAGTCCCGGCGATCAAAATCTTTCCCGGCGCAGCGGCATTTATCACGGTCTCCCATACGCGGTAAACCTCTTCCCATTTCAAGAGCACCGACTCGCTGGTAGATCCGTTCGATACGTAACCCGCCAACCCAGTCTTGTTGTAAAGCCCCACATTGTCGCGCAAACGGGTAAGCGCCAGGCTCCCATTCGCCTCAAAAGGAGTAGTAAGCGGAACGAAAATGCCGTGCAGTTTCATCGCGCTATTTTATATCACCCAGATGTGCGGCGATAGTTTGCCGTACAGCAGACCAAAGCGGAGCGCCCACGTCGCGACCGTGCAATATCTCCGTGCCCTCAAGGTTTTCTCTGTGGACTGTGTTTTAATCGTTGCCATTGACTTTCTCTGCGCACGGCGTTTACCCCGACAACGTCGGGGCGTCTCTGCAGTAAACGCCTTGCCGTAACTTCGGAACTACTTCTCCGCCGGAGCAGCAGGCGCCGAAGCCGCCGATTTCCGCTGATGCAAATCCTGCAAAGCCGCCACATCCACCGAATGCCCAGCCATCGCCCGCATCCCCCGCGCCGCCGCGCTAGCAGCCGAAAGCGTAGTAATACAAGGAATGTTGTAACGCACCGCCGCCCGCCGAATAGACTTCTCGTCGTAAAAAGATTCGCGCCCGAGCGGCGTATTAATGACCAAATCCACCTTAGCCGTCTTGATTAAATCCACAATATTCGGCCGCCCCTCGTTCACCTTGTAAACCGTCTCCACTTCGATCCCCGCGCTAGCCAAAGCCGCCGCAGTCCCACGCGTAGCGACAACTTTCAGACCAGCCGCCAGCAAATCCTGCACCACAAACGCCACATGCCGCTTATCGTGATCGTTCACGCTAAGAAACACCGTCCCGCGCTGCGGCAACCGCTGCCCCGCGGCAAGCTGCGCCTTCGCAAAAGCCAAACCAAAAGTGGACGAAATTCCCATCACCTCGCCCGTCGAGCGCATCTCCGGTCCCAGAATCGTATCCACGCCCCGAAACTTATTGAACGGAAACACCGGCGACTTCACGGCATAAAAATTGCGCACCACCAATTCCTTGATCCCATTCGTTTCCGTATAAGGCAAATGCAAGTCGCGCAATTTCCGCCCGGTCATCAAACGCGCCGCCACTTTCGCCAGCGGCACCCCAGTAGCCTTACTGACGTACGGAATCGTCCGCGAAGCCCGCGGATTCACTTCCAGCACATACACCGTATCCCGCTGAATCGCATACTGCACGTTCATCAACCCAACAACTTTCAGCGCCCGCGCCAGCCGCGTAGTGTAATCGCGAATCCGCTCCAGCACCGAAGGCTTCAAAGTCACTGAAGGCAGCACGCAAGAAGAATCGCCGGAATGGATCCCCGCCTCTTCGATGTGCTCCATAATTCCCGCGATCAGCACATCTTCGCCGTCAGCCAGCGCGTCCACGTCCACTTCCGTAGCGTCTTCCAAAAATTGGTCAATCAAAATCGGCCGCTTCGGATCAGTCCCCGAGCCGATCAACGCCGCCTGCGCCACACACTCTTCCACCGTCTTCAAATCGTAAGCAATCACCATCGCGCGCCCGCCCAGTACGTAACTCGGCCGCACCAAAACCGGCAATCCAATTTCCGTCGCGACCTGCACGGCCTCTTGCGGCGCAAAAGCCGTCCCATTGCGCGGCTGCGGAATTTTCAATTCATCGAGCAAGGCGCCAAACCGCCGCCGGTCTTCAGCGAGATCAATCGATTCCGGAGCAGTCCCGATGATTTTCGCGCCATTCTGTTTCAGTTCCAGTGCCAGGTTCAAAGGCGTCTGCCCGCCAAACTGCACGATCACACCCTGCGGCTTCTCGCGATCCAGAATCGCCAGCACGTCCTCAAGAGTGAGCGGTTCGAAATAAAGCCGATCCGAAGTGTCGTAATCCGTCGAAACCGTCTCCGGATTGCAATTCACCATCACCGTCTCGTAGCCGTCTTCCTTCAAAGCAAACGCCGCATGGCAACAGCAATAATCGAATTCAATTCCCTGCCCGATGCGATTCGGCCCGCTACCGAGAATCACCACCTTGGGACGCTCCACCGCACCCGACTCATCCTCTTCCTCGTACGTCGAATAAAGATACGGCGTGAACGATTCGAATTCCGCCGCGCAGGTATCCACGCGCTTAAAAACCGGCTGAATGCCCAATTCCTTCCGCCGCGCGCGCACGCTCGACGCCTTTGCGTTCCACAATTTCGCGATTTCCTCATCGCTCGCGCCCGAGCGCTTTGATTCGAGGAACAATTCCGGCGGACATTTTCCGAGTGAAGTTGCCGCAACACGCTTGTCTACGGCCAACATCTCTTGCAACTGCCGAATAAACCACGGATCAATCTTGGTGAGGTCGCAAACCTCCTCAGCGGACATGCCGCGCTCGAGCGCTTCAAAGAGCCAGTGCAACCGATCCGGCCCCGGCACATGCAATTTCTCGCGCAGCAACACGGTCGTCACTTCCGCAGGCGGCCGCCACGCCGTGCTCGGCTCCAGCGACCGAATCGCCTTACAGATCGCTTCCTGAAACGTGCGCCCGATAGCCATCACTTCGCCGACCGACTTCATCTGCGTGGTCAAAGTGCTATCGCTACCGGGAAATTTTTCGAATTGCCACTTCGGAATCTTCGCGACCACGTAATCAATCGTCGGCTCAAACGAGCACGGCGTCTTCTTGGTGATGTCGTTGGGAATCTCGTCGAGCGTCATCCCCACCGCAAGCTTCGCCGCGATTTTCGCAATCGGAAATCCGGTCGCCTTGCTCGCGAGGGCCGAACTGCGCGAAACGCGCGGATTCATCTCAATCACGGTCATCCGCCCCGATGCCGGATCAACCGCAAATTGAATATTCGACCCGCCGGTTTCGACGCCCACTTCGCGGATAATCGCCGCCGCCGCGTCGCGCATCCGTTGGTATTCCTTGTCCGTAAGAGTCTGCGCGGGCGCAACAGTAATCGAATCGCCGGTGTGAATCCCCATCGGGTCGAAATTTTCGATCGAGCAGATCACCACGAAATTGTCGCGGTGGTCGCGCATCACTTCCAGCTCGAATTCCTTCCACCCCAGCACCGATTCCTCGATCAAAGCCTGATGCACCGGGCTAGCATCCAGCGCGCGCGCAATCAAATCCGCAAATTCTTCGTGGTTGTAAGCAATCGAGCCGCCCGTGCCACCCAAAGTAAACGACGGACGAATTACCACGGGATAGCCCAGCTGATCCGCTAGGCGTATCGCGTCTGGAACGGTAGTGACAACCTCCGACGCCGGAACTTCCAGCCCAATCTTGCGGCACACATCCTTAAAGAGCAGCCGGTCCTCGGCAATCTTGATCGCGCTAAGCGACGCGCCAATCAATTTCACTTTATACTTTTCGAGGATGCCCGCTTCGGCAAGTTCGACGGCCAGATTCAACCCAGTTTGCCCGCCAACGGTTGGCAGCAACGCGTCAGGCCGCTCCGCTGCAATAATCGCCTCGAGATATTCCTTCGAAAGCGGCTCAATGTAAGTCCGATCCGCGATTTCCGGGTCAGTCATAATCGTCGCGGGATTGGAATTCACCAGGACGACTTCGTACCCCTCCGAGCGCAGGGCCTTGCAAGCCTGCGTCCCCGAGTAGTCAAACTCGCAAGCCTGCCCGATCACAATCGGCCCAGACCCAATGATCATGATTTTCTTGATGTCAGTCCGTTTCGGCATTTCTTCCTGTCACAGAGTGGTGGCCGTGGTCATCGCCCCGCATCATTCATCAACGCAATAAAATCATCGAACAAATACCTCGCGTCATGCGGCCCCGGCGACGCTTCCGGATGATATTGCACGCTGAAAAGCGGCAACGAGCGGTGCCGCATGCCCTCATTCGTGTGATCGTTCAAATTTACGTGCGTAATTGCCACATCGCTCGACGGCAGCGATTCCGGGTCTACGCAAAAACCATGATTCTGCGCGGTAATTTCCACTTTCTGCGTCAGCAAATTCTTCACCGGATGATTCGACCCGTGGTGCCCAAATTTCAATTTGAAGGTGCGCCCACCGAGCGCCAATCCGCAAAGCTGGTGACCCAGACAAATCCCGAAGATCGGCACGCGTCCCAAAAGCTTGCGAATATTTTCCACCGCATAGCCGATCGGTTCGGGATCGCCAGGACCGTTCGAAAGGAACACACCATCCGGTTTGAGCGCGAGAACGTCGGAAGCGGAAGTCCCGGCCGGCACCACTGTGACGTCGCAGTGATGATCCACCAGCAGCCGCAAAATGTTCTGCTTGATCCCAAAATCGTACGCGACGACCCGATGCCGTGCCGCCGCCTCGCCGCCCGCCACCACTCCAGCACGCCGCGCAGCCGCGCCCGAAGAACCAACGCCGCGCCCGTCGGATCTCCCCGCCGCCAGTGCGCCCGCCGCAGCCGCCACAGAAATCGGCGCTGCCAGATCAATCGAGCCTTTCGTCCACTCGTAAGGCCGTGCTGTCGTAACCCGCCCAGCCAGTTCCTGCCCCGCCATCGTCGGCAGCGCACGCGCTTCCGCAATTAATTGTTCCGCCGCGGTTCCGTCGGTCGCCACCACCCCGCGCAACGCACCCATCTCGCGCAAATGCCGCACTAGCGCGCGCGTATCCAAATCCCAAATCACCGGAACGCCATGCCGCTCCAAATATTCCTGCGTCGATTCGCTCGACCGCCAGTTGGAAGCCAACGGCGAAAATTCACGCACTATGAGAGCTTCGATGTACGGCTTCGGCGATTCTTCATCATCAAGGTTCGCGCCGACGTTCCCGATGTGCGGATAAGTGAGGCAGACGATCTGGCCGGAATAGCTGGGATCGGTGAAAACTTCCTGGTAACCCGTGAGGCTGGTGTTGAAAACAACTTCTCCGCCGCGGCGCGTACGCGCGCCAGCCGCGCGGCCGTTAAATACTCTTCCGTCTTCCAGCGCGAGTATCGCGCGACCTGCAGCCTGCTGCGTCAGTGTATCCTCCAAAATATTTCATCGCGATGCCGCGTTTACCGTGGACGAATACGTGAGCGATCCAAAATGATCCACCGGCCAATAAGCAAAAACCGCCTTGCCGTAAATGTACGGCCGGCTCACCGGACCAAACACCCGCGAATCGTTCGAACTATCGCGGTGATCGCCCATCACAAAATAATTTCCCGAGGGAATTTTCATCGGGCCGTAGCTCGAGCCGTCCAGAAAGCTCGCCGGAACGTACGGTTCCGCGAGTTCCTTGCCGTCCACATACACGTGCCCGGCGCGCAATTCGATCGTCTCGCCCGGCAAACCAATCACACGCTTGATGAACGATTTCGAATGGTCGAGAGGATACCAGAAAACCACGACGTCTCCGCGCTCAATCGGCTCGAACCGGTATTCGAATTTATTGATGAAGATGCGCTCTTGATCGCTCAAGAGCGGCGCCATGCTGGTGCCTTCCACCTTCACTGGCTGATAAAGAAAGATGATGATGACGAGCGCGAGGCCGAGAGCCACCGCGAGATCGCGCGTCCAACTCCGCAATTCGCGCCGCAATTGAGGCAAAGAAGGGGTGCTATTCGGGTTCGCTGGGTCCGGCTGAGAGATATCCAACATTCGTCGCTCAAATATTTATATCACGGCAAGACATGGCGCGCCAAGTGCTCGCGTGCCGACTCCGTGCGCTCTGCCTTTTCTCTGTACAATCTGTGTTTATTCTTTTCTCCGTCTTTCTCTGTGAATCGCCCCGCAGGGCGATTCATCCTGAGAACCGGCTGTGCCGGTTCGAAGGGCGTACTCGGGGTCTCCGCGGTCAGTCCTAGCCGTCCAGCGCGAAGTGGAGAATTGCGAGCGAAGCCAGCACCGCCGTCTCCGTCCGCAGCACAAGCTGTCCGAGCGACGCTTGCTTAAACCCCGCTGCCCGCGCCAAACCAAGTTCACCGTCCGTCCACCCGCCTTCCGGACCGATCGAAATCGCCGCCGACCGCGCGTTCACGTTCAGCAAGACGTCATGAATACCCGGCGCATCGCTGCGCTCCGAAAGCAAGAGCTTGCATTCCGCGCCGCAACCCGCATAGGCGTCTTCCACCGTCGCAGCCTGCGCCAACTTCGGCGGCCGCAACCGCCGCGATTGCTGCGCCGATTCCAGCAAAATCCTCTGCCAGCGCGCGTGCCGTTTTCCCGCCGCTCCAACCAGGACTTTGTCGGTGCGCGAAGCGATCAAAGGAATGATTTCGCTCACTCCCAGTTCAGTAGCTTTTTCAAGGCACCACTCAAAGCGATCAAATTTCACCAAAGCGATCAAAAGTTGCAAACGCAGAGCCGGCTCCTGGACCGCGATCGGTTCCACCAAAGAAAATTCCACGCGATACTCGCCGCGCTTCAGCAAGCCCACGCGCTCCACGCGCCCCAGCCACACGCGTTCGCCGTCGCTAAGCTCGTAGAGCTGTCCCGCCTCCGCGCGCAACACGCGCCCCAGATGCTCGGCCGCATCGCCGCGCAAGGTGGCAGTCCCATCATCAAAATGATCAACAAAAAATCGCCGTCGCATCAGAACGATTGTACCTTGCGAATTGAAAACCGACGAGCAAGGCAAACTGCCACGGCTCAGGAATCGAGTCAGCCACAGCGAAGACAATGTGAAGTGCGGCGGCGCGCGGCCGCGCCGACCGCCCCGCGACTTGACGGGCGTCCATTCCACCCGCATAATTCCCGCATCGAGGCGTTCCATGCGCCGCGCAAACAGTTTCGCAAGAACGATTCCACTGCCTCAGTCAATCCTGATCTTCGTGCTCCTTTGCTCCGTCGGTTTAATCGGCTGCGATAACTCCTGCGTCGTATTCGTCTCGAACCCCGGCGGAAGTGGAGGCACGCTGTCTGGCAGCCTGAATTCTTGTCCACTGAATCAGGTAAACGGCAACGTGCGCGTACAATTAGCGACGCTTGCGCCGCCGTCTACCGGCGACGAAACCCCAAGAGTCGAACACATTTTCGTAACGATTCAAGGGATCGAAGCCAGTCCCAACCCGGCAGCTGCCGATGATCCATCCGACTGGCGCGAGCTTGCTCCGCAGCTAGTGGCGCAACCGATGCAATTCGATTTGCTCGCCACAAACGGGGATTCGAGCCCGCCGGTCGCTTTCGAGGACGTCGCTGTCCCCGCCGACGCATACCGTCAAATCCGTTTGCACCTCACGCCCAATCAGCCAGAGGGAACGAGCTCCGCCCTTCAAGCGAACTCGTGTGGCAGTGTTGGTTTCAACTGCATCGTAACTTCGGACGGTGACGTACGGCCGCTGGCGCTTAATAATGGCAGCTCGCAAATCCGCATTTCGTCGCAGCAGATCGCGGGAGGATTTGTACGTGTTCTTCCGGAAACGACGACGACACTGAAAATTGAATTCAAACCACAGTCGTCACTCTTCGTTCGGACGGATGCGATAACGCAAGAGCCCTCGGATGATGAAGTGAAACTCGTCCCCAGCTTCATTGTGGAATCACAGACTGCAGATCAGATTTCCGCCGCAGCAAACCCGTAACAGCGCGAATGTTCCTACCCGAAGATATCTTTCACTTTGTCGAAGAACGTGGAATTGCGTTCGGCGGGCCTGTTTTCCACTTTCATTGATTGCCCGAGTTGTTCGAGCATCCGCCGCTGCTCGCGCGAGACCTTCGCCGGCACCACCACGCGAACGCTGATATAGAGATCCCCACGCCCACCGTGCGGATTCGGCAAACCCTTCCCCTTCTTGCGGAAAATCTGCCCCGACTGCGTGCCCTCGGGAATTTCCAGTTCTTCCTCGCCCTTCAGCGTCGGCACCTTGATCTTCTCGCCCAAGGCTGCCTGCGAAAAACTGATCGGTATCTCGCAGATCAAATCCGAGCCGCGACGTTCGAAAAACGCATGCTCCTTCACTTCCAGAAAAATGTAGAGGTCGCCAGCCGGCCCGCCATTAATTCCCGGCTCGCCCTGCCCCGCCATCCGCAAACGCGTCCCTGAATCCACACCCGCGGGCACTCCCACTTCCAGAACGCGCTCGCGTTCAATGCGTCCCTGCCCGCGACACGTGATGCAAGCGTCCTTGATCGTCTGCCCTGCGCCCTGGCACGCCGGGCAAGTCCGCGTAATCGAGAAAAATCCCTGTGAGTAGGACATCTGCCCGCGCCCGCCGCAAGTGCGGCAAGTGGACATGCCCGTTCCAGGCTTCGCGCCAGTGCCCTTGCAGGTCTCGCACAACTCGTGGCGCGAAAGTCTGATTTTGCTGGTGACGCCCGTCGCGGCTTCTTCGAAACTCAATGACATATCGTAACGAAGATCCGCGCCGCGCTGGCCCCGCGCCGCGCCTCGTCCCGTGCGTCGCCGTCCACCGCCGAGAACTTCATCGAATCCAAACAGGTCGCCGAGAATGTCCTGAAATTCTTCGAAGATCGTCGAATTGAAGCCCGCGTCGAATCCGCGATTGCCCAAACCCGCCGCTCCAAATCGATCGTAGACCGAACGCTTCTGCGGATCCGAAAGCACCGCATAAGCTTCCGAAGCCGCGCGAAAATTGTGCTCCGCCTCTTCCTTATTCCCAGGATTCCGATCAGGGTGCCACTGCAAAGCCGATTTGCGGTAAGCCGATTTGATCTGCTCGGGCGAAGCATCGCGCGCCACGCCCAATACTTCGTAAAAATCTGTATTGTTACTCCCTGCCATATTTCGCCGTTCTCCCTGGCTGTTTTTTTTAGTTCGAGGGGGGCGCTGAGACGCGGACCATCGCGGGACGCAGCACGCGGCCGTGAAACATGTATCCCGGCTGCATCTCACCGAGCACGACGCCTTCAGCGTGCTCCGCCGTCTCGACGCTCTCTATCGCATGATGCAAATTCGGATCGAATTCCTTGCCCACAGATTGAATGCGCTCGAGGCCCTGCTTCGCCAGCGCGCTCCAAAGCTGCCCACGAATCATCTCGAATCCCTTGCGATAATCTGCGTTCGCGGGATCGTCGTGCCCCACCAGCGCGCGGTCAAACGCATCCAGCACCGGCAAAAGCTGTTCGATGAGTCCTTCTACTCCGCGATGCCGATCCTGATGCCGTTCCTTCTCGACGCGCTTGCGGTAATTTTCAAAATCCGCCTGCCGCCGAACCAGGGTGTTCATCAATTCCTGCTTCTCAACAAGCAGTTTCTGCAGCTGCTCAGCCGCCGAACCATTCACTGCCGCACCCGATTCACCAGAAGCCGCTGCATCAGCCGCATTCCGCGCGGAATCCTCCGCGCGCCCCGCAGCCGCCGCAAACCCAGGCTTGGGATCCTCGTGATCTTTATGATTTTTATGCGACGCCAATGAAATTAACTCCCCTCTTGTCCTTCCGAAAAAAATTGCGCCATGAAAGCCACTGCCGTAATCACCCGCTCGTAATGCATGCGCATCGGCGCCAGGATTCCCAGCGTCCCCTGCACCTGATCCTTAGATGAATACGAAGCCGAAACGATGGCAAGATGTTTTCCGGCGTTCGAGATCTTGTCCAGGCCCAACTCCACGTGCACCGGCTCCGGAGATTCGATGCAACCGCTCAAAAGCGCGATCAAGCGATCCTTCTCTTCAATCGCCTCCAAAAGCTCGCGCAGCTGTTCCGGATTCGTGAAATCCGGCGAAGAAGCAATCTGCGCCGCGCCATCCACATAGATCTTGCGCTCGCCGACGTCACCCAGGATACTCGGGTCGCACAAAAGCAGCGCATCCCCAGCCAACCGGCCGTACTGTTCGCGATCCTGCTCGACTTGCTTGCGCAAATCAGCGCGCATGGCCTCGAGCGTCCAACCGATGTAGTGCCGGTTCAAATGTTCAGCCGTCCGATCGAGATCCTCTTGCTTGAAAGGACGCTCCGGGCGAATCAATTTGTCGCGCGTCACACCACCGCCCGAGATTAAAATGATCAAAACGCGTCCATCGGGCAGCAGCAAAAAGCGCAAATGTTCGACCACGCTGCGCGACAACGGCGGCGCGATAAAAATCCCCAGCCCACGCGAAACTGCCGCCAGCACATGGCTCGCGCGCTCCATCACCGCCTCGGGAGTCTGCGCCGCAGCCAGTTCGCGGCGAATCCACAACCGGTCCTCGGGACTAGCCGTCGCCTGCGCCGCCACTTGCTCCACAAAAAATCTGTAAGCCGCGGCAGTCGGAACGCGCCCCGCGGAAGTGTGCGGCTGGTAAAGCAAGCCAGCGTCCTCCAGATCGGCCATCACATTGCGAACTGTGGCGGAACTGAGCGGCTCGACGTGTCGATTAGCAATGCTGCGCGAAGAAACTGGCTCGCCGGTCTCGATGTACTCGCGCACCAAATCCGTCAAAATCTGCTGGTGCCGCTTTTGCTGTAGGATCGTTGAAGTCACAGAAATCAGCACGCCCTGAACTCGGCCCGCCTGTGCGGCGCCGTGTGAACCACTACAATAATTCAAGTTTAGACGTTGCGACCCGCAGCGTCAACTTGGCGCCCCAGCACAGTCGCCGACTGAACAACCGCGTCGTGCCAACTAGCCCGAACCGCACCCGCAGGCAACCGCCTACCGCACGCTGCGCCACCTGAAATATTTTTCACGCCAAACTTGCGCGCAGCGGCAACGTATCATATTGTGTACCCGTTTTTCAGGCCCCCGCGGATATCCCCTGGATACGTTGTTCGGCATGGAGGCAGGATGCAATTAGCACGAGTGTTGGTGATCTCCCTCATTGCGCTGGCAATCGGCGCTCCCGGTTTTTGTCAGACCGCCGCAAAAAAGGCCGAAGCCAAGGCCGCCGCCGAAGCCGGCGACACCGCGCAGAAGCCCCTTTCCACGCGCGTGGTAGCCTACGATATTGCCGCCAAGCTCGACCCCGCCAAGCACACCATCGCCGCCACCGAGACTCTGACGTACCACAACCTCACCGGCAAGCCGCAGCAAACTTTTCCTTTCCACCTCTACCTCAACGCCTTCCAACCCCAATCCACTTTCATGACCGAAGTTCGCCTCTATGGCACGCGCGGCAACGGCCCCGATTCCGAATGGGATCCAAAACATTACGGCTCGATAAACGTGGATGAATTCGAAGTCGAAGGCATGGGCGACCTCACCGCCAAAATGGAATTCATCCAACCGGATGACCACAACACGAATGACCGCACGGTGTTTCAGGTGACGCTGCCGCAACCGATCGCCCCCGGCGCGTCCGTCACGTTTCACATGACTTTCCACGACCAGCTACCCAAAGTCGTCGAACGCACCGGCTACGCGCACGATTTCGATATGGTCGGCCAGTGGTTCCCGAAAGTCGGTGTGTGGTGGAAAGACGCCTGGAATTGCCACCAGTTTCACGCCAGCACGGAATTCTTCGCCGACTTCGGCACCTTCGACGTGAAAATCACGCTCCCGCAAAACGAAATCGTCGGCGCCGGCGGCGATCAGGTTTCCAGCGTCAATAATCCAGACGGCACCAAGACCGTCACGTTCCACTCCGAAGACGTTCACGACTTCTCCTGGACCGCTAGCCCGAGCTTTAAGGACGTTGATGATTCCTGGACCGGCAGCGCCGGCACTGTAAAGATACACGTGCTCATGTCTCCGGGTCACATGCCCTCGGCTCCGCGCTACATCAAGGCGCTGAAAGGCACTCTGCAACTCTTCGATCAGTGGTACGGCCCATATCCGTACGACCGCATCACGGTGGTAGACCCGCCCCACGGTGGCGGTGACGCCGGCGGCATGGAATATCCCACACTGATTACGGCCGGCACCGCGTGGTGGATGCCGGACGGCCTGCTCGCTCCGGAAATCGTCACCGAACACGAATTCGGCCACCAATATTGGTACGGCATGGTCGCCACCAACGAATTCGAAGACGCTTGGCTCGACGAAGGCATCAACAGCTACTCCGAAGTGAAAGTAATGGACGCGCTCTACGGCAAGGAAACCTCCGTCATGAATTTTCCCTTCGCGCACATGGGCGAGAGCGAACTCCAGCGCGTTTCCTATCTCGGCGAACCGGACATGGATCCCATCGCGCGCTTCGCCTGGCAATTTATCGGCAACAATTCCTACGGCGGCATCACCTACGGAAAGACGGCCACCATGCTCATCACTCTTGAAAAAGTGATCGGCGAAGACACGCTGCGCAACGCCCTGCACACCTATTTCATGCGCTACCGCTTCACGCATCCCACCGGCGAAGACTTCCTGAAAACAATCGAGGAAGTTTCAGGCAAGGATCTACGCTGGTACTTCAATCAGGCCGTCTACGGCACCAACGTTCTCGATTACGAAGTCGGCGACGCGCACTCCGACCCGTTGAGATGGTGGGAGAAGCACTCACAGTTCGGCGAGGATAAAGATAAGAACGAGGTCTACCGCACCTACGTCACCGTGCAGCGCAAGGGCGAGTTTATTTTCCCCGTGGATCTGATTGTGAAATTCGACGATGGCTCCACAGCCACCGAACATTGGGACGGCCAAGACCGCTGGGTGCGCTACCAGTACGACCGCAAAGCCAAAATCGAGTCCGCGCAAATCGATCCCCAAGACCAAATCATGCTCGACCGCAATTTTTTCAACAATAGCTACGTCAAGAAGTCCAACGCCTTCGCCCTCTACAAGCTCCGCAACATGTGGCTCTTCTCCAGCGAATGGCTGTCGCAATTGCTCGCGTGGTTGACGTAACGGAATCGCCGTACGAATTCGAAGGAGCGAGACGCATGTCTGGAACGAGGCCGAAAACTTTTGTGTCGGGAGCCGGGCTGGTCTGGAAGTGGCAGCGCCTGGTCTGGTGGATTTTCGCAGTCACCCTGATCTTCGGCTTCCTGGCGACGCAAGGCATGGTGGATCGCGCCGCCGGCACGTTGAACCACAGCCTCGCCTCGAAGCGGTTGGTGGACGGCTGGGACGTCTCGGCCGTAACAGAACTGATGGAGCTCCAGAACAACCCAATCGAGTTTCAAGGGCCGGCAGTCATTCACTTCTCGATCGTCTTCGCAGTCTTCATGCTATTTTTGACCGGCGGCATCCTGACCATTTACCTGCACGACGAAAAGCCTCGCACCACTCCTTTCTTCGAATCCTGCGGGCAATATTTCTGGCGATTTTTCCGGCTGCTGATCTATTTCGCGATTGTGCTGCTTCCCATCGGAGCCATCTGCATGGGTGTGGGCGCGCTCTACGATAAAATTGACGCCGATTCGATCTCGCCCTTCCCCGCCGTGTATTTCTTCCTGGCCGCTGCCGTCGTGACTCTGCTTCTGCTCGCGATCGTGCGCCTGTGGTTTGATATAGCGGAAGTCATCGCCGTCGCCGACGACGAACGCCGCATGCACAAAGCCCTGCGCCGCTCAGCCAGCCTGCTCTGGCACAATTTCTTTTCTCTGCTCTGGCTCTACGTAAGCATCGCGGTCGTCGGGCTAGTGCTGTTCTTCTTCGGCCTGCGCCTCTGGATGACGTTCTTAAGCCCGCAATCGAATATCCTGGCGTTCCTGCTAAGTCAGCTGATGATCCTGGTGTGGATCGGCACCCGCCTGTGGCAAAGAGCCAGCGAAGCCCTCTGGTATCGCGAATATGCTCAAACCAGCGTCCGCGAACCAATCTGGACGCCCAGCCCAACTCTAATCACGCAATCAGTAGCAACAAACCCAGAATCGTAGATTATTTCGAGTAAAGGCACGCCTAATCTGGAAGTGCGGCGGCCTGCCGCCGCTTGTTTCTGAGCGAGGCTTGCCTCGCGTGCGTTACACAAAACCAAGCCGTCCCGCGTTCGATTGTCCGCCTCAACACCCAACTCATAGCATCATGCCCGACGATCTCACCAAATCCGGCACCGCAGCGCCTCCGACCTCACCATCGGCGAAGTCGCGCTGCACCCCCAAGCCTTCGCGAATGCCGGAGTATTCGCCAGCGGCGCGTCCGCCCGAAATCGGTTCAACGGATGCGGATTCGTCGCCACAATCAGCCGGGCGTATTCGGCTCGCTCGCTCCCGGCCCACACCTGCGCGAACGCCAAAAAGAACCGCTGCTCCGGCGTGAATCCGTCAATCGCAGCTGGCGCCGGCTTCCCTTCCATGGACTTTTCCAGCGCCGCATAGGCAATCGTCAAACCCCCGAGGTCCGCGATGCTCTCCCCTTCTACCAGCTTCCCGTTTTCGTGCAACCCCGGCTCGACCTCGAACCCGTCGAATTGTTTCGCGATGCAATCGCCGCGCGCTTTGAAGTTCGCCAGGTCCTCGGGCGTCCACCAGTTCTTCAGATTTCCTTGCGCGTCGAATTTCGCACCTTGATCGTCGAAGCCGTGCGTCATTTCATGCCCAATCACCACGCCAATGCCGCCGTAGTTCATGGCATCGTCCCGGTTGGCATCGTAAAAAGGCGGCTGCAGAATCCCAGCCGGAAAGACAATCTCGTTCATCGAAGAATTGTAGTAGGCGTTTACGGTTGGCGGCGTCATGCCCCACTCGGTGCGGTCCACCGGCTTGCCGATTTCAGACATATCGTGCGCCACCGCGAACGCGCTGCCGCGCCGCACGTTTTCAATGTACGGCCCGCGATCCACGCGGTACGCCGAATAATCGCGCCATTTGTCCGGGTAACCGATCTTGATCATGATCGCGTCCAACTTCACCGTCGCCTTTTGCCGCGTTTCTGGGCTCATCCAATCGAGCGTTGCGAGATCCGCGCGCAGCGCAGCCATCAGGTTTTTCACCATCTCCACGGCCTTGGCTTTCGCTTCCGGCGGAAAAGCCCGCTGCACGTAGAATTGCCCAAGCACTTCGCCCAATTGCTGGTCGGTGGATTCCACACAGCGGCGCCACCGCGGAAGCATTTCCTTAGTTCCTAGCAGCTTGCGCCCATAGAAATCGAAGTTCTCGTCCACGAACTTCGAAGAAAGCGCCGGGGCAGCGCTGTGAATCACGTGCCAGCGCAAATACACCTTCCAATCGTCCAATGGAACAGAGGCCAGCGCCGCGTCCATCTCCTTGAAGAAATCCGGCTCCGCAATATTCAGCGCGGAAACGCGCGGCGACCCAACTCCATCCAAGAACGAAGCCCAGGCGAAATGCGGCGTCAGCGTGCCAAGCTCCGCGAGCTGCATCTTGTGATAGGTGTTGTCTGGATTGCGCGTCTCCACCCGCGTCATCGAAGCTTTCGCCAGAGACGTTTCGATATCCATCACCGTCTTCGCTTCGGCCGCCGCCGTCGCTTCGCTATCGCCCAGAAGCTTGAACATGTTGGTCACGTGCTGCAAATAGTCGGCGCGCAGTTGCTTCGACTTTTCGTCATCCTTCATGTAGTAGTCGCGGTCCGGCAGTCCCAGTCCGCCCTGGCGAGCCACGCCAATCACCTGCGTGCTGTCCTTATAATCCTGTCCGGAATCAAAACGAAACAGCGCCCGCACCCCCACTCTTTGCAGCCGCGCAATCTCTCGTTGCAAGTCGTCGGCGTTCTTCAAATCCGCGATGCGCTGGAATTCGGCATCGAGAGGCTTGGCGCCAGTCGTCTCGATTGCAGGCTCGTCCATGCAACTGGCGTAGAAATCGCCGATCTTCTGCAGGTTCGATCCTGGCGCGGTAGCCTTGTCCTTCGCAGCTTCGTCCAGAATTTGCCGCAGCACGTCTTCGTTGTGGTCGCGCAGGACGTCGAACGCCGCCCAGCGCGGATACGCCGGCGGGATAGGATGATTCTTGATCCAGCCACCGTCGGCGAATTTGAAGAAATCATCGCACGGTGAAACCGAACGATCCAGATTCGCCAGATCGAATCCGCGGCCAGTCTGCTCATCTCCGCTTGCGCGCGTATCGGCGAGGCACCCACCTCCGACGGACTCCGCCGCGAGCGCAGCGTGACTTCCCTCCTCAGATTGCGACGACACCCGAAGCGGCGACAGCAAAACAATCAGCGCCAGTAATGCGCAAGAAAGAAATCGAATCTTCAATTTAGCCTCTTTCATCAATAGTTCGAGCGTCGCCGCTCGCGGATTCAAGCCGACCTTCGCATCGCAAGAACGCTCACCATAGCTCAATAGGGGCGCGATTATTCTGCTGACCCGCCGCAGCAGTGTCAACTTCGCCGAATGGCAGCTCGCCGGGCGGCCCGCGCCGCCAGATCATCCAACGCCGCTGGGAACAGCAGCCGCGCTGGCGCCGGAGAATAGTAGACTAAGCGGCGTTACGCCGGAGGACCCGTTTGCCGCAGCCGCGCGTCGAGTACGTCAGCCGCTTGGAATCACGCCGTGAGATCGTCCGAGCCAAGGAAGCCCTGCACGCGCGAATCGGCAACGCGAAACTCGCGACGATCGTCGTAGGCATCGTCATTGCGTGGCTCACGTTTGAGAATCTTTTCTTCTCCCGATATTGGCTGGTGCTGCCAATCGCGGTGTACGTCGTGCTGGCCGTCGCGCACGAGTTTGTCCTGCGCGCTCGCGCACGGGCTGCGGGAGCCGCGACATTCTATGAGCGAGGTATCGCGCGAATCGAGGATCGTTGGAGCGGCGCGGGAGCGACGGGCGAGCGGTTTCGCGACTCGAAACACGTGTACTCCGATGATCTCGACCTCTTTGGCAAGGGCTGCCTTTTCGAATTGCTCTCGCAAGCGCGACTGCCGATGGGGGAGGAATGCCTCGCGCGCTGGTTGACGGAAGCCTCGCCGGTCCCAGCTATCCATGAACGTCACAGCGTCATCGAGGAGCTGCGCGGGAAGCTGGATCTGCGCGAAGAATTGGCGCTGATCGGCGAAGACTTGCGCGTACGGCTGGATCCGCGCTCGCTGATCGCATGGGCGGAAAGTCCTGCGCTGCTTCCCGGAGGAGCGCAGGGTGTGCTGCTGCGGTTGTTCGCCGCGTTGCTCTCGCTCTGCGCGGCTGGCGCGATTGTCTATTTCTTTTATACCGCAAAACTCTTGCCGATGCTGGTTGTTCTGGCCGTGGAAGCGGCCGTGTTTCGCTTGCTGCGCCCGCGCGCGCTGCGCGTGGTTTCCGGAATGGCCGCCAATGCCGAGGGGTTGGAGCTTTTCTCCGCGATACTCGAGCGGCTCGAACAGGAGCCGTTTGCATCGCCGCGGTTGCAGACGTTCGCGGCGGAACTCAAGAGCGGCGGCGAGACTGCCTCGGAAGCGATACGTCGGCTGGCTCGCGTCGTGTACTGGATTGATGCGCGCACTGGTTTGCTGGGCCAAATCATGGAGTTGCCGTTTCTGTACACGGTGCAGACGGCCATGGCCGCGGAAGCGTGGCGCCGGCTGTGGGGCGGCAAGCTGCGCGCTTGGGTGGAGATTACCGGCGAGTTGGAAGCGCTGCTTTCTCTGGCTGGATATTCTTACGACCACGCTGACGACCCATTTCCGGAGTTTGTCGCAAGCGAAGTGAATGCGGCGGCAGTTTTTATTGGTGAACAGTTGGGGCATCCTTTGATTCCGTCGGCGGCGTGCGTGCGCAATGACGTGAAGCTCGATGCGGCTACGCGGGTGCTGCTAGTCAGCGGATCGAACATGTCTGGGAAGAGCACGTATTTGCGGACGGCTGGAATTAATGCGGTGCTGGCGATGGCGGGAGCGCCAATTCGCGGCGCGTCGCTGCGTCTTAGTTCCCTTTCGCTGGGCTCGAGCATCCGGCGTGTGGATTCTTTGCAGGAGAATCGCTCCAGTTTTTACACCGAGATTTTGCGGATCAAGGATGTGTTCGAATTGACCGCCGGTGCGGCGCCAGTTTTGTTCCTATTCGACGAATTGCTGGAGGGCACGAATTCAAATGACCGCAAGATCGGGGCGGTAGGACTGTTGCGGGCCTTGCTCGGACGCGGAGCGATGGGGATTGTGACCACGCACGATTTGGCATTGACGGAGACAACCGCAGCGTTGCCCGGAGCGGCGCGCAACGTGCATTTTCAGGATTACGTCGTGAGCGGCGAGATGCGTTTCGATTACAAATTGCGCGAAGGCGTAGTGGCCAAGAGCAATGCGCTGGAATTGATGCGGTTGATTGGGTTGAAGGTTTAGCCGCGGCGCGATCGCGCGGCCGAACGCGTTTGCAGAGGTGCCGAGCGGCAGCGTGCCTGCCGGTTTTGCAGTTGAGGGGCGCAGCCCTTCGATTCGGCACTGCCGAATCTCAGGATGAATCGCGCTGTAGCGCGATTCACAAGCAGCGCCCCTACGGACCCGATTTTACGAGCGAGCCCACGCGTGAAGAGGCGGCGGGACGGCCGCGCCGCATGGCTTCAGTCGGCGTTGTCGATTTGGGCTCGTTGGAGGCGGTCGGAATAGTCGATGTAGACGGTTTTCCACTCGGAGTAAAAATCCAGGGCGGCTTCGCCGGATTCGCGGTGGCCGTTGCCTGTGTTTTTTATGCCGCCGAAGGGTAGGTGAGTTTCGGCGCCGATTGTTGGAGCGTTTACGTAGACGATGCCGGTTTGCAGATCGCGTTGGGCGCGGAAGGCGTTGTTGATGTTGCGCGTGTAGATGGATGCGGAGAGGCCGTAGTTCACGCCGTTCGCGATTGCGAGGGCTTCGTCAAAATCCTCGAATGGAATCACCGATACGACCGGACCGAAAATTTCTTCCTGGGCTATGCGCATTTTCGGATCGCAATCGGTGAAGACTGTGGGTTCGTGGAACCAGCCGCGTCCCCAGATGCCGCTTTCCAGGCGATGACCGCCGGTGGCGAGTTTGGCGGTTTCGTCTTTGCCGATCTGGACGTACTTCATCACGGTGTTTAGTTGTTGTTCGTTGATACAGGGGCCCATGTCTGTGGACGGATCGAGGCCGTCGCCGACTTTGAGAGCTTTTACGCGGGCTACGAATTTTTCTACAAACTCGCCGTACACTTTTTTGTGGACTGCTACGCGGCTGGCTGCGGTGCAGCGCTGGCCGGTGGTACCGAAGCCGCCCCACACGGCGCCGTCAACCGCGAGGTCGAGGCTGGCGTCGTCCATTACGATGATGATGTTTTTGCCGCCCATTTCTAGGTGACATTTCTTGAAAGTGGGGGCACAGGCTTGACTGACGATGCGGCCGACTTCGGTGGAACCAGTGAAGCTGACCAAGTGGACGTCATTATTATTCAGGATGGGAGCTCCGGCGCCGGGGCCGTCGCCGAAGACTACGTTCATCACGCCGCGCGGGAGACCGGCTTCGTTAAGAGCTTGCATTAAGTTGTAGGTGGAGAGCGGGGTGTCTTCGGCTGGCTTGATGACCACCGTGTTGCCGGTAACTAACGCGGGCATCGCCTTCCATGACGGGATGGCCATGGGAAAATTCCACGGGGTGATTAGTCCGGCGACGCCGACGGGGGTGCGAACAGACATGGCAAATTTATTCGGCAGCTCGGAGGGAGTGGTTCGGCCGAACTGGCGGCGGCCTTCGCCGGCCATTAGGTACGTCATGTCAATTGCTTCTTGTACGTCGCCACGGGTTTCGGCCAGGACTTTGCCCACTTCGCGCGTCATGTCGCGGGAGTAGTCTTCTTTGCGTTCGATCAGAATTTCGGCGGCGCGGTAGAGAATTTCGGCGCGCTTGGGAGCGGGAGTTAGGCGCCAGTTTTCATAGGCACCCTTGGCTGCGTCAATGGCGATGCTGACGTCTTCCTCGTTTGACGCTGGGAACATGCCGACCAGCTCGCTGGTGTTGGCGGGATTGCGGTTTTCGAGGGCTTTGCCGCTGCGCGATTCGACCCATTCGCCGTTGATGTAGTTTTTGAAGACTTTCAGAGTTGCGGGGCTGGCCATGCGTGTTCCTCCGTAAGAATCAACGCGCGTCGCGCAAAATTATCGGTAACCAGATTGGATGCCGACGTGAATTCCGGAGATTCAGGGTAACAAGTGGGCAGCATGGACGTCAACGCTCGTGGGATCGGGGTCGGTATTCTGCCACAGAGGCACAGGGACACGGAGACAACCTAGAATTTGATTACGACGCCGCCTAGGTAGCGGAAGTTCTTTTGGGTGGTGGGGAGGATGTTTGTGAGGCTGTCGCCGAAGCTGGTGTGGACGTAATCAACCTGGATGGGGCGGATGGAGACGTGTTCTTTGAAGGGGATATCGAGGCCGCCACCGAGGATCCAGGCGAAGGCATTGTTGTTTGGCTGTTTGCTGAGGTTGACGCAGCCGCTCTGGTTGTAGCAGGCGTTATAGATCTTGGCGAAGCTGCTGTCGTGGGCACCGCCGAACATGACTTCGGCGAAGGGCTGAAGTTTTTTTACGTGGAAACGCACGACGGGGCCGGCGGTGTAGGTGAAAAAGTTGGAGCTCACGGATATGGGGCAATCAGCCAGGCCACTGCAGGGTGCGCTGCTGGCTGGGACGGCAAAATTGAGGGAGTGGGAGCCGTAGTCCTGGAAATCGGCTTTGACGCCGATGTGCTTGTTGAAGAAGTAGGAGATGGAGCCACCCGCGCCATTTAGGGAGAAGTTGGGGATGTAGGTACTTTCGGCAAAACGGAAGTAGGAATAATCAACGGAGAGCTGGAGCGAGGAGTTGCTTTGCGCGAAGAGGTCTGGGGCGAAGAAGATGACGACGGCTAGTAAAAGCAATTTCTTCATTTAGAAGGCTCCGGGAATCCGAGGCATCGGACGGTTGTAAGGTTGCATGGGTTTCAGGCGACGGCATAAGACTTGGCCACACAGACGCAGAGGCACGGAGAGAAGTATACAGCCTGATGGAAGAGTTGCGGGGGCGCGGATTCGATGATCGCGCGGATGTTGCCGGTGGGTGGTTACCGGACTTCTCGATCGCTGCGCCCTCCTCAAGGCGGCCACGACGAAGTCAACTTCGGGATTTTGCGCGGTCTGCGATGGCCTCGCTTGTGTCGAGCGGCCCACCGGGGGTTCGATTCTTGTTTACTTGACTTGGTAATTGATCCGGGCGGAGAATTTGTGCGTTTGGCCAGCCCTTGGGGGAGTCGCCTGTGTCTACGACGAACCTGGAGCCGACGCGGTTCGCACCGGGGCTTTGCCAGTGGTGCGGTAGTGCGCGGCCTACCGAGTATGTGAAATTTCACCGCAATGTGGGCATGTTGCTGGCGCGACGGAAATTTCAGATTCACGGCGATCTGTGCAAGGCGTGCATCCACAGACATTATTGGGAGTTTACGGGGAAGAATTTGTTGTTGGGGCCTTGGGGAGTGGTTTCTTTGATTGTCACGCCGCTTTATTTGATACGGAACTCCGGGGAGTATGTTTCGGCGATTTATAAACTGCGGCGTGATGGACTGCCGGGGACGGCGGTTGACGCGGCGAGCGGGTTGACGCATTCCTCCAGCGGCAGATCTGTAGCAAGCAGCGCCCCTGCGGACCGATATTTACAAACGCGCTCACGTTAGCGCGGCGGCGGTGCTGCGTTATTTTTTGCGGCGGTTGGGAGTAGGGATTCGGTTAGGGATTGCCATTCGGCTTCGAGCGTGGGCCGGTGGTGGTGGCGGCCGGCGCGCGCGTACCAGTAGTCGGCGTTGTCGGTTTGGCCGCCTTTGCGGTGGAGGTAGGCGTGGACGGCCATGCCTTCTTGGGATTCTAGTTCGTCCACCAGGTTATGGGCGCGGATCCAATCGCCTTTGGCGTCCCACCAGAGGGCGGCTAACGGGGCGGGGAGAGTTGCGGGCGGATCGCTTTGAGTCAGCGAGTTCCTAAATTCGGCTAGATTCATTTTTTCCTCCTTTCTGTTTTTCTCCTTCTTGTTTTTCTTCTTCTTCGGATGGCTGGACGTTTTTTGTTTGGCTTCCTTATTTTGATTGCTGCGGGAAGCGGGCGTCAATGCGACGCATTAGTTCTACGGCTGTTTCAATGGAGTCGCGATAGGCGGCTTCGCGTGCCGGCGAGGGGCGGCCTTCGAGCGAGGCGAGGCGCCGGCAGAGGAATATGGCGGCGAGGTAGATGATGCGTTTGCGTGGTTCGTCCATCGGAGGGGAGGATAACATGTTCGCTTTAGTTTCGCCACTCATTTCTGGTGAAATTTTGGCGAGATTGAAAATTTGGACGCTGCTCTGCCGGTACACGCGGCGCAATATTTGCTTGGCGAGGCGAGCCTCGCTTGGAGTGTTCGGCGTTGGAGCTTAATTTGGGACGGCGGCAGCAGGCTGCTGCACTCCCAGATAGTGCTTGATGGCCGCGGGATTTTGCCAATTCCGGGCGACGGGTGGCGATGCTCGGATCGTGCGGCGGTGTGGTTGGCCGATGGTACAGGTTACCGCGACGGTACGTTCGGTGTGGATGGCGTTGATTGTTCGTCGAGGTGGGCCTACGTTGGGATGAAGATCGTGCCTTGTGTTTGTGGAGGTTTGCTATGAGCGAGCGTTGCTGGGAGTTCGTGCCGGTCAAATTCGCGTGGGCTGGGTTGCTGGCGGGGGCATTGTGTTTGGCGCCTGGGGCTTGGGCGCAGGGGCAGGCTGGGGCGGCCGGGGCTGGCGATACTACGGGACATTCGCAGAATTCTTCGGCGGCGAAAACTCCTGAGAGTGGCGCGTCGAGTAGCACGACGACTGGTTCGTCGGCGAATGCGAGTGCGGCGCAGACGGAGCCGGAGATGGTGGATCAGTCGGCGCCGGCTGGCGATTCTTTGGCGGAGGCAGCGCGGCAGGCGCGGGCGCGGAAGGCGAAGGCGGGGGCGACGGGAGCGAATGCGCCGAAGGTTTATACGGAGGACAAGCTGTCGCAACTTTCGGGGCGTGGAGTTTCGGTGGTGGGAGATGGGAACGCCGGCGGGAGCGGGGCTTCTTCGAGCGAGGAGAGTTCGTATTCGGACGCGGGCGCGGGTGCTGGTTCTGGCGTGAGTGCTGCAGCTGGTGCTGGAAGTAACGGCGAAGAATATTGGCGCGGGAAGGCGAAGGCGATTCGCGATCAGATGGCGCAGTGCGATCAGGAAATCAGCAAGTTGCAGGACGAGATTGCGAAGTATGGCGCGGTGAGCGTGGATCCGCAGAGCGGAGCGATGCAGAGCATTATTTATGTGAACGACCGGAACGCGAAGATCAAGCAGATTCAGGACCGGAAGGATAGTTTGCAGGGACAGTTGGATGCGCTGGAGGATGAAGGGCGCAAGGCTGGGGCGGATTCGGGGTGGTTTCGGTAGCGTCGCTGGGCTCTCAGACGGCTTTGCGCGCACGGCAGTTCTGAAATATTTTCCTCATTGCAGGCACGTTCGTTTTATCTCGTAGAAAATCCATTTGATTGAACTTTGGCTTCGCGCGCGAGCGTGCGAAATTGTGCGCTGCCCTGCGCTACGTGCGCGATTTAGGAGCCGCTGCGGGCTAGTTGGACGAAATATTTGTGGACTGTGGGATCGTCGGTTAATTCCGGATGGAAGGTGGAGGCTAGGATGCGGCCTTGGCGGACCAGGACTGGGCGGCCGTTGTCTTCGGCTAGGACTTCTACTTCGGGGCCGATCTTTTCGATAATGGGGGCGCGGATGAAAACCATTTCCAGCGGGGCTTCGTGGAGTTTGGTTTGGCCCATGTGGACGTCGCTGGCTAGTTGGCGGCCGTAGCCGTTGCGGAGGACCGTTGCGTCGAGGAGAGCTAGCGAGGCTTGGGGCGGGTTGTGGACTTCTTTGGCTAGCAGGATGGTGCCGGCGCAGGTGCCGAAGAAGGCGTGGTTTTGCGCGGCGAAATTTTTCAGGGCGTCGAAGAGGCCTTCTTCTTTTAGGACTTTGAGGTGGGTGGTGCTTTCGCCGCCTGGGAGGATGATGGCGTCTATGGTGGTGAGGTCTTGCGGAGTGCGGACGAAGGAGTGTTCGACGCCGATGCTTTGGAGTATTTTGGCGTGGGCTTCGTAATCGCCTTGGATGGCTAGGATGCCGATTTTCATTTTTCTTTTCGTGTTAGGAAATCAACGGCACCACAGATGAACACTGATTAACACAGATAAAAGCATTTAGGGAAAAGACGCGGAATCTTCGAAACAGTTCTCGCGGCTTTCGCGGTAGGGGCGCGTCTGAGACCCGCCCCTACAAATTCAACGCGTCATTACCATCCGCGGGTTTGCAGTAGATCTTTTTCGTCCATTTGGCGGATGTCCAGGCCTTTCATGGCTTCGCCTAGTTCTTCGGAGGCTTCTAGTACCGCTTTCGGATCCTTGTAATGCGTTGTCGCTTTCACGATCGCTCTTGCGCGGACGCTGGGGTCGCTGGATTTGAAGATGCCTGAGCCTACGAATACTGCTTCGGCGCCTAGTTGCATTACTAGCGCGGCGTCGGCGGGAGTGGCTATGCCGCCGGCGGAGAAATTGGGGACTGGGAGCTTGCCGTGTTTTGCTACCCAGGCGACTAATTCAAACGGTGAACCTAGCTCTTTCGATTCGTGGACTAGCTCTTCTTCGCCCAGCGTCGTGAGGCGCTTCATTTGGCTGACGATGGTGCGCATGTGGCGGACGGCTTCTACGATGTTGCCGGAGCCGGCTTCGCCTTTGGTGCGAACCATGGCGGCGCCTTCGGCGATGCGTCGGAGGGCTTCGCCTAGATTGCGCGCGCCGCAGACGAAGGGAACTTTGTAGCCGTGCTTCCAGACGTGGTGCTCTTCGTCGGCGGGAGTGAGGACTTCGCTTTCGTCAATGTAATCGACCTCGAGGGCCTCGAGGACTTGGGCTTCGGCGAAGTGGCCGATGCGTACTTTGGCCATTACCGGGATGGAGACGCTGTCCATAATTTCACGAATGATGCGCGGAGCGGCCATGCGGGCTACGCCGCCTTCTTTGCGGATGTCCGAGGGGACGCGTTCGAGCGCCATTACGGCGCAGGCGCCGGCATCTTCGGCGATTTTGGCTTGTTCGGCGTTGGTGACGTCCATGATTACGCCGCCTTTTAGCATTTCGGCGAGGCCGACTTTCACGCGCCACAAATTATTGTTCATCAAATCCATTTTCATTCTCCGTGACTGCTCGATTTTAGAATTCTACTGCGAATTCGCGATTTCGCTGGCACCGGTTCCCTCTTGCTTTTGGCGGACTACGACGAAGCGTCCGCGGGCGCGGGCCAGCACTTGGCCGGCTTGATTGCGAATTTCGCCGGCGATGTGGATGTTGCGGCCGTTCATTTCGATTTCATGGCCTTCAATCTCCAGGTCGGCGTCTATTGGGACTGGTTTCAGGTATTCGATCGTTAGTTCGGCGGTTACGGCGCGGGCGTTGCGGAAGCGGCAGACTTTGCCCATTACTTCGTCCAGGACTGTGGCGACTATGCCGCCGTGGATGAAGTTGGCGCCGCCTTGATATTCGGGGCCTAGGCGGAAATTGCCGCGGATGCGGTTGGTGGCGTCGTCCTGTTCGAAGGTAAGGTGCATGCCGCGGGGGTTGGCGCCGCCGCAGCCGAAGCATTTGTTTTCCGGATTGGGTTTTAGCAGCATTTTGTAATTTACTTTATTAATTGGGTGGTTGGCTGATTCCGCTTCACTTTCTCAATCACAAACTCGAAAGCGCATCCGAGCACGTACCACCACAGAGTACCGGCCACAAAAATCCACACCACCGCAAGAGTGGAGTTGCCACTAAAGGCCAACACATACCCCACGATCGAAATGGGGAGGTCTGCCGTCATGATAAAAGTCCAGAGGATTCCCCAGTATTGCAAGCCCGGTATCACGTAGCCTGGGAGGCTTACCAGGCACAGGCATAGGTGGGCAAGCGGGAAAAGATAGACCCAGCGCTTGTGGCTTGCGAGCTTGAATATGCTGTTAGCCAACTCGTTGTTCCTGTGTCGCCATGTTTCCTTCGAAAGATGCTGCCGACCTTGCGCTCGTGAGGTTGCTTTTGGAGCGCGTGTGAAAACCTTAAGACGGTGCCTCAGGGGTTAAAACCCCTGATGATCGGGCTTGCTTGCGGCGGGGCTGAAGCCCCGCCCTTCCGGGTGCCCTTCGCTCGTGCGCGACGTAGGTGCGAAAAGCAGATCCCTCACTGCGCTCGGGATGACAATAGTGCGACTGAGACCGTACATCGAATCGCGACGAATCGTGACGTCGATTCCAAACCGAAACCAACGACTGCCCGCTGCGTGAACCAACTGCAACTGCTGGCGGACTGAAGTCCGCTGCTACATAAACCAAAAGCTAAGAGCCGGCGGGACGCCGGCGCTACTGAAAGCAGATCCCTCGCTGCGCTCCCTTCCTGCGTCAGGGCAAGCGGGATGACAGCTTATAACTGAGACAATCACACCAGAGCTACGCGGGATTGCGATTCGGCGCGGGCGCCGCGTTGGCGTTTGCGAAATTCGTTTTTCAGTTGGTCGCCTACTTTTTCTATGCCTTTTGCGATTTGCTTTTCGTCGACACTGGGAAAGCCCAGGCGCAGAGTGTTTGGTTGCGGATTCTGGAAATAAAAAGTGCGGCCGGGGATGTAGAGTACGCCGCGTTCGCGGACGTGGATCAGTAGATCGCCGGCGTCGAAGCCCGGCGGAAGCGTGACCCAGACGGACATGCCGCCTTCGGGCCGGGTCCAGACGACTTCTTCGGGCATGAATTTTTCCAGAGCTTCTTCCATTGCTTCCAGGCGGCTGAGGTAGATCTTTTTCATTTTTGCTAGATGTTTGGTGAGATAGCCGCGGCGGACAAATTCGCCTAGCGTGGCTTGCGCGAGTTGATCGGTGTGCAAGTCGGTGGATTGTTTTACCAGGCGCAGGCGTTCGATGACGTTTTCGGGGCCGATGCACCAGCCTACGCGGAGGCCGGGAAAGGCTACTTTCGAGAAACTGTCAATTTGAATTACGTTGCCGGAGCGGTCCAGCGATTTTAGTGATGGTTGCGCAGTGCCGCGCAGACGGACGCGGGCATAGATGTGGTCTTCGACTACCGGAACCTGATAGCGCGCGGCGACTTCAAGTAGACGACGGCGTTCGGCGACCGGAAGGACCGTGCCGGTGGGATTGTGAAAATCCGGAGTGACTAACAGAAATTTCACGCGATTCTGGAGCAGCACGGATTCGAGTGCGTCAATATCGAGGCCAACGTGGCCGATGCGCTGAGCGTTCGTCTCGACGCCGACGGCGAGCATGCGTATGCGGGCCGCGCCGAAGATGGCAAGCGCGCCGGGATAGGCAGGATTTTCGAGAGCGACCGCGTCACCGGGACGCAGCAGAGCTTTCCAGAGGAGTTCGATGGCTTGCTGGCAACCGCCGGTGATGAGCAATTGTTCGTTTGTGACGTTGAGGCCGTCTTCGCGGAGGAATTCGATGAGGACGCGTTTGAGCGGTTCGTAGCCGTCGGAGGAGCCGAGCTGCAGGACTTTGCGGCCGGATTCGCGGAGGACCGCGTTGCAACAACTTCGAAATTCCTCGACTGGGAAAAATTCCTCGGGAGGGCGCGCGGTGACGAAACCGATGGCGTTGCCGGGAACTTCGGGCATCATGCGGCTAAGAGCGTCTTCGGCGCGCTCGTCGGCGAAAAGAGAATCCCAACGCAGGCCGCCATTGCCGTTGGTGCGCGGAGGCGGAGTGAATTGGCGGACGGGCGAACCGCAGATGTAAGTGCCGCGGCCAACGTGTCCTTGAATGAGGCCTTCGGATTCGAGTTCGGCGTAGGCGTTGGCGACGGTGGTGCGGTGGACGCCCAGTTGGGAAGCAAGTTCGCGGCTGGCGGGGATGCGATCGCCGGTGCGGAGATCGCCGGAGTGGACCAGGGCGCGGAGTTGATCGCGGAGTTGTACGTAGAGCGGAATGTGGCTTTCGGATTGAAGATGGAGAGGAAGCATTGGCTCGCTCCTGTAGGCCAATATACAGGTGAGATTTTAGCAGTAAAGAGCCAATTTGTCTTTAGTCAGAATCTCTGCGCAGTGGGTTGGTTTCCGATAACGCGACGCAATATAAAAGGGCGCCCCTGTTGGAGTAGGTTTTGAGTGTCGGCTCGAACCTAGCTCAGAAAGGAGCGCCCTGTATGGATAACGTGAAGTATATCGGGATGGATGTGCACAAGGAAGCGATCTCGGTGGCGGTTCTGAACTCCTTGGGCAAGCTGGTGATGGAATGCACGATCGAAACCAAGGCCAGCGCCCTTCGCGATTTTCTGAAAGGACTGCGCGGAAGTTTGCACGTGACGTTGGAAGAAGGCACCTGGGCCGCCTGGTTGTATGACTTGATCAAACCGCACGTAGCCGAGCTGGTGGTGTGTAATCCGCGCCGGAATGCTTTGCTCAAGGAAGGCAGCAAGAGCGACCGCAGGGATGCGTGGAAACTAGCCGAGTTGCTGCGCGCGAACCTGGTTCGCTCGGTGTATCACGGAGAGAATGGTGTGCGGACGCTGCGCGAGCTGGCGCGGAGTTATCTGACGATCAGCGCGGATCTCATCCGGGTGATGACGCGGGTGAAGGCGATCTACCGCAGCTGGGGGATACCCTGCAGAGGAAAACAAGTTTACGCAGAGCGCTATCGCGCGGAGTGGCTCGCCAAGATCCGGGAGGCCGGCGTGCGCCGCCGGGCCGAGTTCTACTACCAGCAGTGCGATGGGTTGCGGACGCTACGCCAGGAAGTGCGGCGCGAACTGCTCGTGGAAGCTCAGAAGCACGACGCCTGGAAATTGTTACGCGAGATTCCGTTCATCGGCCCGATCCGGGCGGCTCTGCTGATCGCTTTGATCCAAACGCCGCATCGTTTCCGTACCAAGCGGCAGCTCTGGGCCTATAGCGGATTTGGCATCGAGACGCACAGTAGCGCCGAGCAGCGCTTCGTCCAGGGAGAGCTGCAGCGCGCCAAGAAACCGCCCTCGATTCGTGGACTGAATCGCAATCCCCATCACGAACTGAAGAATCTATTCAAGGGCGCTGCCACCGTGGCCGCTGCCAAGGCTGGCCCGTTCAGAGAGTTTTACGAGGCGCTGGTGGCCAAGGGCATCCGGCCGGAAATGGCGCGTCTGACGTTGGCGCGCAAGATGGCGGCCATCACCTTAATCGTCTGGAAGAAAGGAGTGCGCTTCGACGCCCAACATCTGAAACCACAAACAGCTTGAGTGTCTCCGGCGCATCCGTTCCATCCTGGAATTTCTTCCGGTGGTGGCCAGGCGGGTTCTGGAGACATTCGGGTTCGAGGGCGAGTCTCAGCTGATTAGTTAGGCTGGGCGTGCCTCGGGCACGCCGAGTCTCTCACGCGACCCTAGTCCCCCTCGGACAACCCGAAAAAGCTATGGGCCACGAGTCCCCAATAGAACCATGGTTGGCACCTGACAACCGTGCTGCTTGTGGGTCTCGAGCCGACTGGCTGCGTCGCGCCCCAGTGATGAAAACCGCCGGCAGAGAACACCCAAAGCGCTGCCGGAAGGAAGCAGCGTCCCGAGCTCTCGGAACGGAAGGCCAGAACAATCCTGCTCAAACGGGGCGGGCTGGACGGCAAGAAAAAATCCAGCGGCCGGAGAAGTGTTTTCTCCTTGACTCCTTTTATAGAACTTATCAGATGGGATGAGGAGGCCGGTCTCCAGCGGGATGCGATACGCTCCCAATGATCGACGCGCTCGAGGCGCACGAGAAAAGGAGACCGGCTATGAAAAAGACTAGCACTGTTCGGGTAAGAGGAAACATGATTTTCAAAGGACACCAACTCACGATTGGTCTGGACCTCGGCGATCGCTGGTCGTTCTACTGCGTTTTAGAGGAAGCGGGCAAAATCATTCTGGAACAGAAAGTGGCCACGACACCGGAGGCGATGAAACAAGCATTTGCAAAGATACCGCGAAGTCTCGTCGCTCTGGAGACCGGAACACATTCCCCTTGGGTAAGCCGGCTGTTAAAGGAGCTGGGACACGAGGTGCTGGTAGCGCACGCGCAAAAGGTGCAATTGATCAGCAAGAGCAATCGAAAAGATGATCGACACGATGCGCGGACACTGGCACGGCTGGCCAGAATCGATCCTGAGCTGTTGGGGCCGGTGCGGCATCGCAGCGCGAAAGCACAAATTCATCTGACGGTGATTCGGGCCCGGGCGGAATTAGTGAGTGCACGAACCGCCCTGGTGAACGCGGCACGCGGGTTGGTGAAGTCTTATGGCCAGCGGTTGCCCAAGTGTGGCACGCAGCAAGTGAGCCGGGAGCTGGGCGCTGAATTGAGCGTGGAGTTGCGAGAGGTCATCGAGCCGCTGCTCAAAAAAATCGAATCGTTGAACGAGCGCATCAAGGAATACGACGCACGGATGGAGAAAATCGCCAAGGAGAGCTACCCGCACGTCGAACTACTCAAACAGGTGAAGGGGGTAGGAACGCAAATCGCGCTGACGTATGTCCTGACCCTGGACGATCCGCATCGGTTCCCGAAGAGTCGCGAGGTCGGCTGTTTTCTGGGGTTGCGCCCTGGGCGCAGGGACTCCGGTGAGAGCCAGCCGCAGAGGCACATCACTAAAGAAGGAGACCGGTATTTGAGGACGATGCTGGTGCAAGGGGCGCACTACATCCTGGGACCCTTTGGAGAAGACAGTGATCTACGGCGTTGGGGGTTAAAACTGGCGGCGCGCGGAGGGAAAAATGCAAAGAAGCGAGCGGTGGTTGCGGTAGCGAGAAAGCTAGCGGTACTGCTGCATCGGTTGTGGGTGAATGGAGAGGTGTACGAACCACTGCACAATAGCCAGCAAGCGATGCGCGCCGTGGCCTAGAGTGAAGAGCTCTCCAAAAAACAGGGGATGCTAGGGGTCGAGGGAGTTGGCGATCGTCGTTCCTAGGCCATCCTGGCGCGAAATTTTTCTGTGAAAAACTGAGAAAGTCAGGAAGGAAGAAAAAGGAGCAAGGAAAGAAGGAAGAAGAGAGATGGTATCCAAACAGCCGAGCTCGACTGCCGAGATCAGGTGACTGCGACAGTGCCTGGACCAGTTCCCTTCGAAAGGGGAGAACGGAGGTCGATTATCAGGTAGCAGCACCTACTGAATCGAGTACGCCCAACTTGCACCGAGCGACAATCGCTCAACCAGAGTGCGGATGGAAGGGTGGCGACAGAGGCGGCTCGGTCCAATGGGAACAATTTGGAAAAAGAAGAAATAAAGAAGAAAAAGAAAGAAGGAAAAGAGAAAACGCTTGACACTCACCGGCCTTCTCATGGAAGGCATGTGGAATTGGATTGGTAAACACAAGCGCGTTTAACAGGACTTATTCGATTGACGATGCCTAAGAGGTCCTCAATGAGTGCCTTGGCCTGTTTTCTTCAGTTGGGAACGCCTGGTCAGGCAGCCCATTCATCGAATCGGCGCATGATCTCCATGAGCTTGCATCCCAACAGGATGAGAGAGCCCCACAATATGAAGGGGACGCCATAGAGTAGGAGATGCTTGCGCGAACGGGCTAACTCAAACACCCGCATCTTCACGATGGCGTATACGTTCGCTGAGAGATAAGCAACCGCCAAACAGCTCACTACCAAGTTATGCATCTTGTTGCTCCTCCTTTTACCGTGGGAGTTCCGGGCCGGTCGTGAAGGTCGCGCCGAGCACGATGTTTCCTCTTGGGCGGAGCGCGCAGTGGCGACGACCGAGCCGCCGCCACTGCGTTCGCTATTGCATCAGGTGCGCAATGGTATGCGAGTCATTGAAGACCGTTCTCGATGCCAGCTTACCCTCCCGGATGGTCCACACCTTAGAGCTGAGACCATCCTCCGTCTACCGGAAGCTCGGCGCCGGTCGTGTAGGTCGCGTCGAACGCGAGGAAAAGGACGGCCTTGGCGATTTCGTCCGACGTCCCGAAACGCTTCATGGGAACCATGCCGGTCATCTTCTGCCTGATCTGGACGCCCGCGTCGCCGGGAAACGCTTTGCCGATGATCGGCGTGTCGATGGGGCCGGGCGTCACCGCGTTGACGCGAATCTCGCGAGGAAGCAGCTCGGCGGCGAGCGTCCGGGCGAAGGATCGCAGCGCGGCCTTGGCGGCGCCGTATGCGGCGTTGCCGGGCATCCCCTTGACGTTGGCGATCGAGGTCGTGAGGACGATAGAGCCTCCCCGATTTATCAGCGGCGCGAGCTTCTGCACCGCGAAAAGCGGTCCCTTGGCGTTTAAGTTGAACATCTCGTCGTAGACAGCCTCGGTGATGCTCTCGAGAGGCGCTCGGATGCTGAACCCGGCGTTGACGAAGAGCAGGTCGAAGGTGTCGAACTCGGCCTTCACCCGAGAGGCGAGGGCGTCGATTTCCGTCAACGAACGCGCGTCGCTCGAAACCACGAGAGCGACCTTCCCAAGCTCTTTCTGCGCGGATTCCAGGCCGGCTTGCGAGCGACCCGTCACCAGGACGCGCGCACCTCCATCGAGGAGCATCTTCGCCGTCGCGAGCCCCATGCCGCTCGTGCCGCCGATAATCACCACCTTTTTATCTTGGTTCCGTTCCATGTGTATTCTCCTTGGCAGGTTAGGGTTGCTTTGCTGATTTTGAACTGTTCGGTATGATAATCAGGCGCGGAGGCTACGGTCAAGACATTTGTGAACTGGTTATTTCAAAATACCGTAGGACCCGCGACCGGGTATCCTTCCGGACACCGCGCTCAAGTTGCTGCGGACGAGAAATCGACGCCGGAGATATTGACGACGGCCTGCCAGGCGGCTTCCTGACTGGCGCGATCGTGGAGGTGTGGGTGGCGCTGCGCCTCAATTGGGCCTGAGAACTTCCCTTGAGCCGAGGCGAAGAATTGCCCTGAGACGTCGGTTCCGAACTCCGACGCCTGGAGGTACCGACGGGCCGCGGTCTCCGGCGTCTGATTCATGCCGGGAATGAGGTTCACAATTGGGATAAACAGATACTTCAACAACGGGCCAGCGCTTCGCACCACCTTGGTGTCGGTCGCCCCGCCGGGTGAGACAGCATACACGGCCATGCCGGAGGGTAGCCGGCGCGCCAGCGCCGCGACCCACCAAGCGATAATGAGCTTCGCGTCGGCATACGCGTTGTTGGGCACGTACTTCACGTTCGGTCCGTTGCGAATCAGGGCTTCCACAGCGGCTGTTCGGTCGCCCCGGTGGTATTTGGCCGCGAAGGCTGGCACGTCGGTGTACTTGAACATGGGGACGCCCCCTCGGGCTGGCTCCGCACCGGCGATAACAATCCGCGCGTTGGGGCTCAGCAGGTTGGCGCGGAGCAACCCGACAGTCAGTTGATGATGGCCGATCAGCGGGGCCTGAGAAGCCTCGACGCCCGCCGCAGTGAGCACGCGCTTCTTAAATGGGACCAACCCTGCATTGAGCAGTAGGAAATCGATCGGCTGACCGTGCCTGACCAGCTCGGCGAGGGCGGACTGAACGCTGGACGGCGAGTCCAGATCCAGCTCCAGCGGCGTGAAGACCTTTTTCTTGGTCTCAGCCGCGAGTTGAGCAGCTGTTTGCTGGACCTGGGCCAGCCTGCGCCCGGTGACGATGACTTGGCGGTAGCCCTTGGTGGCGAGCATGCTGGCTGCCGCATAACCGAGCCCAGAGGTGGTGCCGGTGACGAGAGCGATCGAATGTTCCATGGGCGTCTCCGTGGTGAAGGCCGAGTCGTGAGGCCCCGCGAGATCAGGGCCGGCTTGCTATTCCGAACTATTCAGTTATATATTGGTGTGAAGGCCATTGTAAAGGAGTTTTTAACTGAATGGTTCAGAATGCCGCTAGGCCGCGTGGCCGGCCGCGCAGCTTCGACGAGACGGGAGCGCTGGAAAAGGCGACCCAGGTATTTTGGTCGAAGGGCTACGACGGAGTGACGATTGACGATCTCGTCGCCGGAATGGGCGTGGGACGGCCGAGCCTGTATGCCGTCTTTGGGGACAAGCGGGCGATATTCCTGCGCGTCCTTAAGGCGTATGCACAACGGAAGGGCGCAGCAGCCGCGAAAGCACTCCTCTCGCCACCGGGTCTTCGCGACTCGATCGCGGGATTTCTGAGGTACGCCGTCGAAAGTGCGACCGAGAAGGGGTCCGCCCGGGGCTGCCTTATCGTGTGCGTCGCGCCGCTTGTGAACGACGCTGAGGTTCAGCGGTTCTTGCAGGGCGCGGTCGCGGGCGGCGCGGCGCTGGTGGAGCGTCGTTTCCGGGACGGGATCACCGCTGGAGAAATCCCGTCCGACTTTCCTGTGGCCGTCCGCGCGATCCAAGTAGCGGATTTTGCTCGTGGCCTGACCATGCGTGCGCGGATAGGCACGCCGCGCAAGACGCTTCTCAGGGATGCCGAGGAAGCGGCCGACTTGGTGCTCCTGCCGCGGCGCTGGGACAGTCGGAGCGAGTAACGGAGATCCGTTCTTATGTCGCGGAGGGCCTCACCGCGACCGCTGATATTTTCGCGAAACGTTTCGAGCAGGAGATGAAGGCGGGGCGCCTAACTCGCACACCCTCTGCCAAGGTGCGAGGCGAGTTCGCGGCTGGCGGGGATGCGGTCGCCGGTGCGGAGATCGCCGGAATGGACCAGGGCGCGGAGTTGATCGCGGAGTTGTACGTAGAGTGGAATGTGGCTTTCGGATTGAAGATGCAGCGGAAGCATTGGCTCGCTCCTGTAGGCCAATATACAGGTGAGAGTTTAGCAGTAAAGAGCCAATTTGTCTTTGGAGGCTATGCGGCAAAAATGAAGGCAAAGGTGTGGTGAGCCTTGTGTCGCGAGTCACAAAGGCAACGACAGGTAGCGGGCCACTGTCCGGCATTGACCAGAAACTGAGTCGGACAGACAGGCCTCACTCGACACCAACGAGGCCTTTCGTTGCGCCGAACAGTTTTGCGGAGCTGTAGCCAACGCCTTTGCGGAAGACGAGATCCACATTTCGGATGTCGGAAATATTTGTCGAGGGATCGCCGGTGACGACGACCAAGTCCGCCTGCTTGCCTTTTGCGATTGTGCCGATGCGATCACTTTGGCCAAGCACTTCCGCGCCGTTTTGTGTTGCAATGTGAATCGCTTCCAGCGGCGTGAAGCCAGACTTCACGAGCAACTCGATCTCGCGTTGGTCGGCGTATCCGGCCACGGTGCCACCATCGCCGGTGGGGTCGGAGCCGGCGACGAGCATTCCGCCAGCCGCGGCAAACTCACGCTCAAAACGCATCTGCTTCGCGGAAAGATTCGGGAGAGTGATTTTCTGCAGCAGGAAGCGGCGAATGGTGAGGTATTCCATCCAGCACCGCCAGCAGAGAGCGCGCTGCTCGCGGCCTTCCAGTCCAGACATCGGCTGCGGGTCGCCTCCGAAGTCCTCATCCACCGCGAGGGTGGAAGTGATTGTGACGTGACGTTCGACCAGGTGATGAATCACGGCCTGCACTTCGGGACTATCCATATCCACGCGTTTAGCCAGGTCGGCAATGGCGACGTTATTTTCGGGGCATACGCCTGGCTGCTTGCCCGGGAAAAATTCGGTATCCACCAAGACGCCGTGTTCGAGGCCGTCTATGCCCATATCAGCGGCCTGCGTAAAGCCTACCGAACACAGATGTCCAGTGACCTTAAGACCCTTGCTGTGCGCCTCGTCAATCGCAGCCTGCAGTTCTTCAGGCGTGATGTGCATATAGGCTTTGAACCAGGTGGCGCCTTGCGCTGCGCCGGCGTCCACGGCGCGGCGAGCTTCGTCCGCGTTTGCGAGCGAGTGCATCTGCGAGAAAAGTAGCGGTGGGCCTTCGAGATACGGCGCAGTAAGTAAGATGTCCGGTCCGGGCTGGCGGCCAGAGTCGATCGCGCGCTTGACGGCGATGTCCGCGGGCAGATCAATGCTTCCCGTAGTGCGCATAGTGGTGACGCCGGAGGCGAGATATAACAGTGGAAATGAAACGGGCTGTTCGACCAGGAGACGTTTCGAAGGTGTGTTATCCGGCGAGGTGGTGAAGAGGTGCTCGTGCAGCATAACCAAACCGGGAAATGCAGCCTTACCGGAGAGATTGATCACTCTCGCACCGGCTGGCACGGCGAGGGAGGCCGTTGGGCCGACGTCGGCGATGGTGCCGTTGGCCAGTATGAGCGTTTGCTCATCCTGCGCTCGCGCCGCGGTACCATCAATCACACGCGCATGAATCAAAGCGATCACTGGCGCGTTCTCGACTATGAAAGCTGACGGTGGCTGCTGCGCCTGGCGAAGATAGTAGGCACGCGAGACATGAACGCTTAACAAAGTGAGTGCGACAATCAAAATCACCAACAGACAAAAACGAAGGAACCACTTTCCAATCGTGCGCAGGGCGCTCATCAATCGAACCTCTGTTGCGCGGCATTCTAGCACTCGCCTTGCGTAGGTTCGCAGAGAATCGTCGTCACCACCCTTCGGTCCGGCACCGCCGGACCGAAGGTGCATCGCGTTGTGGCGCGATTCACAAATGCAGATTCAAAAGCGGGCGGGTGTGAGACCCGCCCCTACAAAGAGAAAATCAAAGGCAGAGGCTGGCGGTCTGAAGACCGCCGCTACAAAGGCAACGGCGTACGAGTCTACGAGACGTCGAGGCTACTTCGAACGGAGGAGGTAGCGCTGGATTTTGCCTGTGGCGGTTTTGGGGAGTTCGCTTACGAAGCGGAATTCGTGGGGACATTTGAAGGTGGGGAGGCGGGTGCGGAGCCAGCCGTGGATTTCGCTGTCTAGGCCGCCGGCGGTGTTGGTGACGCCTGGGCGGAGGACTACGTAGGCTATCGGGCGGAGGAGGCCGACCGCGTCGGTGTGGCCTGCTACGGCGCATTCCGCTACGGCATCGTGGGCTAGTAGCGCGTTTTCTACTTCGCCGGGGGAGACCCACATGCCGGAGACTTTCATCATGTCGTCGGCGCGTCCGCAGTAGTGAAAGTAGCCGTCGGCATCGCGCTCGAATTTGTCGCCGGTGTTGACCCAGCCATCTTGTTTGGTGCGCGCGGTTAATTCAGGGATGCGCCAGTATTCGGCGAAGGCGCTCGCGCCCTTCATCCAGAGGTTCCCAACTTCACCGTCGGGTGTGGGCTCGCCAGAATCCTGGAGGATGCGGGCTTCGTAGCCGGGGACTTCCCTGCCGCAGGTGCCGGGGCGGGCTTCGCCGGGACGCGTCGAGAGGAAAATGTGGAGCATTTCGGTGGAGCCGATGCCGTCGAGGATTTCGATGCCGAAGCGGCGGCGGAATTTTTCGAAAATTTCGGCGGGGAGGGATTCGCCGGCGGAGACGGCGAGGCGGACGGAGGAGAAATCGAGATTCAGGCCGCGGGCGGATTCTTCGAGGAGCGCGGCGTAGAAAGTGGGGACGGAAAAAAATACGGTGGGACGATGCAGGGCGATTAGGGCGGCGATTTCGTTGGGGCGGGGGCGATCGGGATGCAGGATCGTCGTGGCGCCGAAGTGCAGGGGGAAATACATGCCGTTGCCCAGGCCGTAGGCGAAATAGAGTTTGGAGACGGAGAAGAGGCGATCGTCGGAGCGGACGCCCAGGACGCCTTGCGCGAAATTTTTTGTGGCGACGAGCATGTCCTGGTGGCGATGGACTGCGGCTTTGGGTGTGCCGCCGCTGCCGGAGGTGTAGAGGAAGAACGCGGGATCGGTGGGGGCCGTGAGGTACGTCGCGATATTTTCTGAGCTCGATTCGGAGGCGGTTGGGAGCCAATCGTCCCAGGCCTGGATTTTGCGGGATATGCGATCGGGGCGTTCGGTGTTGGGGGTTTGATTGCAGATTACTAGGAGGTCGAGCGCGTTGTGGCCAGCGCCTTCGGCGAATTCGCCGAGGATGGGGGCGTCTACTATGGCGATGCGGGCGCCGGAATTTTCTATGTAGTGGCGGTAGTCGGTGGAGCGGGCCATGGGATTTACTGGGACGGCGATGGCGCCGACTTTTGCTGCGGCGAAAAAGGCGGCTACGAATTCCTCGGAGTCGGGCAGCGCGATTAGGACGCGGTCTTTTGGTTGGCAATTGGAATGGCGGAGTGCTTGGGCGACCCGGTTCATTTCGCTTTCGAGGGCTTCGTAGGTTATGGCGCCTTTTGGTTCGAGTATTGCGATTTTGCGGGGGTGATTCTTGGCGGGGCGGGAGAGGAATTCGTCGGCGATGTTGGGGAGGGCGGAGGATGAATCGGGCATGGCGGCATTCTAACCCAGATGGTTCGGGTTGGGTGTCGCGGCGGTGGCGATCGGTATAGCGGCGGCACAAATGGCGCACTGAAGTGCGCCGCTACAAATGCGGAGGTGCGGAGCGCCCACGCTGTCGGCGGTGCAACAACAACTGCCGGCGAGGCGTGCCTCGCCGAAGAGAAAGCGGCGGCGCGCCGCCGCACTCCATACGGTGCTTCCCGGTGCTACTGTGTGGCGGATTTTTCGCCTAGGCGGCGCATTCGTTCTTGGAGTTTTTTGCGTAGGGTGGTGGGGGCGTTGGGATTGAAGGCTACCAGGTACCAGAGGGGCTGGGTGCGATCTTTGCTCAGGCGCGAGAGTGTGGCGGCGTCGCTATTGGGATGGCGCGCTATATTTTCGCGTATGGCGGAATAGGGGTGGTGCGAGAGACGGCCTAGAGTTTTGGCGGAAACTTTGGGGTGTTCGCTGATCAGGCGGAGGAGATAGAAATCTTCTTTCGGGGCCTGGCGGGAGAGATTGTCCAGGGTTTCGGGCTTTACTTCGGCGCTCAGGACTACGCCGACTTTTTCGTCCCAGCCTTGATTGATGCGATTGAGTTCTTGAGTGCGAGCGTGGATCAGCTGCTCGATGACGCGGCGTTCTTGTTCGAGGCGTGGCGCGGGAAGCGCGCTGCGTTCGACGGAATCGAGGACGCGGAGAAGATGCTGGCGTTCGCCGAAGACAATTTGAGAAGTGCGCACGGTCTTGCCTTTTTGCGCGTTGCGTACCAAGTCTGACCGTCTCATCGTTTGCTCACCCCGCGAGTATCGGAAACCGCTTTTGTTTTTCCCAGGTTGCGGCTTCGAAAGAGATTGGATTTTTTTGCCGGCGCGAATTTATGGGCGCGTGGACGCAGGAGCGCTGGTCCATATCGAAATGGGAAACCGGGCGCCCTGTGAGGCAACGAGGGCGATTATCCGGCGTTGGGGTTGCAGAGTAAAGGAAAGCGGGGAGTTGTGTTGTTTGGGGCGCAATAGAAGGTTCTAGAACCATCCGGATTGGATGGTGTGGACGGCTGGGGAGGGACGGATTGCAGGGCGGTAGGCGGATGGTGTTACGTTAGGAAGCAAGGTGGTGACGCATGGCTGCGTTTGACGAGCACCGGGATGAGTTGGAGCATTACGAAACGATGATGGGGCCGCAGCGGGGGCGTTTGGCGGTGACTTTGGATCTTTTGACTAATGCGCTGGTTTTGGTGGGACAGCATGGAGTTTATTGCCACACGAATCGCGATCCGGATGTGCCGGTGATGGATATACGGATGGTGCAGCTGGAGATCAGCAAGGCTAAGGAATTGATTCAGAGTGTGATGGAGGCGATGCGGATCGAGCGCGAGAAGCGGGGGTGAATTCCGCGCGACGGATGGGTAGCGGGGCTGCGAGGGCGGGTCTTAGACCCGCCCCTACGCGTCTGCACCTAAACGATCGAGCTAGAGTTTGCGATCCCAGGTTTCGGCTACGAGGTTGTGGCCGAAGCTGTGGTGGCGTTTTTTTGCGGTGACGCGGAAGCCTTGGGATTTGTAGATGCGGCGGGCGGCGTAGAGATTGCTTTGGGTCCAGAGAGTTAGCTTTTTGTAGCCGGCTTGGCGGGCGAAGCGGATGCACTCGCTTACCAGGCGCTGGCCGATGCCTAGGCCGCGGGCGGAGGGTTCGACGTAGAGCAGGCGGAGCTTGGCGATTGATGGCGTGTTTTTAACGAGTAAGACCGAGCCGACGATTTCGTTGTGGCGTTCGGCCATCCAGCAGCGTTCTCTGCGCGGATCGAAATTTTCGACGAATTGGCCCACGATTTTCGCGACCAACGCTTCGTAGTGCTCGTCCCAGTTGTATTCCTGCGCGTATAACAATCCTTGGCGGTGCGCGATCCAGCCCATGTCGCCTAGTTGCGGCGAGCGGAGGATATATGGCTCTTTTTGCGCGGCGGATTCGGGCGCGAGGAGATGCTCGATGGTGTGCATCGCGGTTACCAGGCGCGATTTTTCGGATTCGGGGATGGGGCGGAGGCGGGCGGCGACTTCTTTATTGGAGCGGATATTGAGTTGGGCGATGGCTTGGCGGCCGCGCGGAGTGAGCGAGAGGAGAGTCTCGCGGCCGTCGGATGGGGAGCGATCGGTGCGGATCAGGCGGGATTTTCTGAATGAGCGAACGATGCGGCTGAGGTAGCCGGGATCGAGGTCGAGGGCGGCGCAGACGGCGCTCGCGGTGGCCTTTGCTTTGTCGGCGGGATTTCGGTGGGCTAGTTCGTAGAGGACGCGGCCTTCGGTTAGGGAGTAGGGGGTTCCGAGAAAGTTGTCTTTGAGGACGCCGATTTCGCGGGTGTAGAAGCGATTGAAGCGACGGACGGCGGCTACGCGATTTTCTTTGCGGGGATTGGAGTTCATGATGGCCCTCTTTGCTGGCACGTTCCTGCCCCTTTTTTTTAACTACTTGCTAGGGTCACATAATTAGTTGCTTTCGTCAAGTATATGAGTTTTCCGTTCGTACGATCCAGCGGCGTGACGAGCGGTTTGTGGCGGGCGAGCGATGGCGCACTGAAGTGCGCCGCTACAAAGGCAGATGCTGCGAGGCGGACGGGTTGTGAAGATTCTTCGATTCGCATCCGCGGAATCAGGAGGTGGGCGAGGCAAGCCTCGCCTGGGCAAATTGGGTGCCGTGCAAAAACAGTTGGGACGGCGGCAGCAAGCTGCCGCACTCCCAGATGGTGCCGGGCTTGCGCTTGGAGCGGGCTCGGTCGAGTTGTGCTAGCGGTTGCAGTCGCCGCTGCGCGGCCGGTGTGATGGTTACGTTTGCAGATTTGCTGTGGGTAAGAATAGCGGGGGTTTGCGGGCTTTGGTGGCTTGTTCGAAGGCGTAGGCTAGTTTGATCAGGATTGGTTCGCTCCAGGCGCGGCCGAAGAAGGAGATGCCTACTGGGAGGCCGAAGACGTAACCTGCGGGGACGCTGACGCTGGGGTAGCCGGCTACTGCGGCGGCTGTGGAGCTTTGGCCGCCGGCGTTATCGCCGTCAATTAGATCGGTGAGCCAGGCGGGGCCGCCGGTGGGAGCTACCAGCGCGTCGAGTTTAAATTTGTCCATGGTGGCGTCAATTCCCTCTTGGCGGGCCAGGCGCAGGTTGTTATTGAGCGCGTCGAGATATTCTTTGTCGGTGAGCGGGCCCTTGGCTTCGGCTTTGATGAACATGTCCTGGCCGAAGTAGGGCATTTCTTTTTCGCGATTTTTTTCGTTGAAAGCGATTACTTCTTGCAGCGCGTGGACGGGAGCGTCGGGGCCTAGGCGGGCTAGATAGGCGTTCAAGCCGGCTTTGAGTTCGTAGAGCAGGACGATTTCCTCATTTTTGCCGGTGAGGGTCATGTTAGCGATGTCCGCGGGATCAATGATCGCCGCGCCTTGTTTTTTCAGCACGTCGAGTGATTGCTCCATCAACGCGTCCACGCCAGCGTTGAAGCCAAAATATTTTCGAACTACGCCGATGCGGACGTCGCGGAGGCCGTTGGGGTCGAGGAATTGCGTGTAATCGGTGAACCATTTGCCGTAGCCCGCGGCGGTGGCGGTGTCGTCGGGATCTGCGCCGGTGAGAGCACCCAGCAGAATGGCGGCGTCGCGCACGGTGCGGCACATGGGGCCGGCGCTATCTTGCGTGTGGGATATGGGAATGATGCCGCTGCGGCTGACGAGGCCTACCGTGGGCTTGATGCCTACCGTGCCATTGGCGGAGGAAGGACAGACGATGGAGCCGTCGGTTTCGGTGCCGATGGAGATGGCGCAGAGATTTGCGGAGACTCCGGCACCGGAGCCGGAGCTGGAGCCGCAAGGATTGCGGTCGAGCGCGTAAGGATTTTTGGTGAGGCCGCCGCGGCCGCTCCATCCGCTGGTGGAATATCTGGAACGGATATTGGCCCATTCGCTGGGATTGGATTTGGCAAGGATTACGGCGCCGGCTTCACGTAGTTTCTGAGCGACGTAAGAATCTTTGGGAGGCTTGGCGCCTACTAGGGCTAGGGAGCCGGCGGTGGTGCTCATGCGATCGGCGGTATCAATATTATCTTTGATTAGGACCGGGATGCCGTGGAGCGGGCCGCGGGGGCCTTTTTCTTTGCGTTCTTTGTCTAGGGCGTCGGCGATGGTCAGGGCGTCGGGATTGGTTTCGATTACGCTGTTGATGGTGGGGCCGCTTTTATCTATGGCGTTTATGCGCGATAGGTAGAGTTCGGCGACCGAGCGGGCGGTGTATTTGCCGGATTTCATGTTGTTTTGCAGGTCGGCGATCGTTATTTCGTCTAGTTCGAAGGGTTTTAGTTCGGCGGGGACGGGCGCGTTGTTCGTGCGCGTCGGCGATGTGACGGAGTTGTCGCGGACTTCGATGTTCGAGGAGCGCAGTGATGGCGATAGGGCGGCGGCGATGCCGGTTAGGGCGGTGGTTTGCAGGAATTTGCGGCGGGGGGATTTGGGAGTATCGGATTGCGGCGGCTCGGAATTTTTCACGGATCGACCCTTTCGGCTTGGATTGGCGCGGAGACATGGTACGTCAAGTGCGGCCCCTACAAAAACAACAGCAACGACAAAGACTGGCGGTCTGAAGACGCCGCTACATTCGATTCGGTCGAACCGAGCCCGTCCGCTAATCTATTGTGTATTCCCTACTTCACTTCGATTGTTAGCGTGGCGGTTTTGGTGTTGCCTTTGCCGTCGGCGGCGGTGAGGGTGTAGGTGGTGGATTTCTTGGGCGAGACTTGCATGCAGCGGTCGTTGGAGGGCCAGACGTTGGCCTCGGGGGGATCGAGTTTTACGGATTTGGCGTTGGAGACGCCGTAGCACATTTCTACTGTGTCGCCGCGATTGATTATGCCGGGGGAGGCGTAGAAGCTGATGATCTTGAAATCGCTGCCGCCGAGGGTTTCGTAGGCTTTCTCGGCTTCTTCGCGTTGGGCGGCGGCTTGGGCGGCTTTTTGTTTGGCTGCGAGATCCTGATTTTCCTGCCAGCGGGACCAGAAAATGTAGGCAGTATAGAGCAGGATGATGGCGGCGACGGCGGCGAACACTTTCCACATGGTGCGGACCGTGCGAGGAGGTTCTGGTTCTGGGGCTGCGAGCGTCATGGGTTTTCTCCCGAGGCGATCTTACGAGAATTTGTAGCGGTACGCGACCGGTGGCTTCAGGGGCTGAGGCCCCTAGTTTTGCGGGGCGCTTACGGCGGGACTGAAGTCCCGCCCTTCCAAAAGCTACAACGTCGCTACTTCAGCGGCTGAAGCCGCTCTGATTTCGCTACGTTTATGCCGTAGCTAAAGCTACGGCCTACAAAGATTCCTTCGGTGCAAACAGAGATCCCTTCCGTGTCGCAGCGAGATCATGCAACTCGCAGGACGATTTTGCCGAATTGCTCGCGGAGTTCCAGGCGCTCGTGGGCTCGGGCGCATTTTTCTAGGGGGAGGACTACGTCGATTACTGGTTTCAGTAGGCCGCGGCGAAGGAGTTCTAGTGCGGAGAATAGTTCGGCTTTGCTGCCCATGTAGCTGCCCAGAATTGTCAGGTGCCGGATGAAAAGATAATTGATATCAATTTTTCCTTCGGGGCCGGTGGTGGCACCGCAGGTTACGAGGCGGCCGTTGACGGCCAGACTGCGGATGCTGTCGTTCCAGGTGGCTTGGCCTACATGTTCGAAGACTACGTCTACACCGCGGCGATTGGTGAGGCGTTTGATTTCTTCGGCGATTTTTTGCGTGGAGTGGTTGATGACGTCGTCGGCGCCTAGTTCGCGGGCTTTGGCTAGTTTGGCGTCGGAGCCGGCGGTGGCGATTACACGCGCGCCTGTGGCTTTTGCGATTTGGATTGCGACGCTGCCTACGCCGCTGCCCGCGGCGAGGATCAGGACCGTTTCGGCGGGTTTCAATTGCGCGCGAGTGATCAGCATGTGCCAGGCGGTGAGCGACACGAGCGGAAACGCGGCGGCCTCTTCGAAGCTGAGGCTTGCGGGGATGGGGACGCAATTGACTGCCGGAGATTTCACGAATTCGGCGCAGCCGCCGTCTACCATGCGGCCGAAGAGAGTGTAGGCGCGGCAGAGATTGTCTTCACCGGCGAGACATTTTTCGCACTGGCCGCAGGAGATGCCGGGTTGCAGGAGGACGCGGTCGCCGGGTTTTACGTTGGTTACTTTGTCGCCGATGCGGGCTACTTCGCCGGAGATGTCGCTGCCGGGGATGTGGGGGAGCGGGATGGTGATGCCGGGCATGCCGCGGCGGAGCCAAAGGTCGAGATGATTGAGGGCGCAGGCGCGGACGCGGATCAGGACTTCGTAGGGCGAGATTTGGGGTTCGGGGACGTCTTTGTATTTTAGGACTTCGGGGCCGCCGTGCTCGGTGTAGACGATGGCTTTCATGCGGGCTCCTTGCGCGTGCGGACAATCAAGTGTTAACAGCGACGGAGGAATGGAGTCAAGCGTGGGGCGAGAACGGGAGAATGTTGCAATGGAAAAAGCAGTGTCGCACCTACGGCGCTCGGAGGGCTTTTTGAACAGATTTCCCCGGGCTTACGCCCCAGGGCTAACTTATGCCGCGCCGCTGGCGCTGGGTTTTTGGCGGGGTTCGTGTTGCTGCACGATTTGTGAGCAATAACTTCAGCTCAGCAGCTGAAAGCGTATTGTCTTTTTTGGAATCGTGCCGCGTCGTACGTCGTAACAAGCGGCGGCAAGCCGCCGCACTCCAAGATGGTGCCGGACACGCGCTTACGGTGGTTCCGGGCGATCGTTAATTGATGTCGCGAGCTTTCAGGAATATCAGGACTGCTGCCAGGAGCGTGGCTAGCATTCCGCTTAGGACGGCTACGGTTTGGCCGAAGGTGTAGCGCAGGGATTTGTTGTTGCGCAGGGGGGCTGGCTCTTTGTCGCCGTTGGAATCGTTTACGGCTTCGGGGACTACCATGGTGGCGGCGTCTACGCCTTTGCCGCCTGTGGGGCAGGCGTCCCACATTTCGAGGCCTGGTGGGTAGCCGCAGGGGTGGGCGTAGGCTTCGGTGACTGTGTTGCGTTCGAAGGCCCAGCGCGAGGGGACGGCGTAACTCATCCAGCGGGCGGGAGTGGGCATTTTGTAGGCGGCGCGGACGCCGCCGCCTAGCGCGAGGATTGGAAGAAGGACGATCGGGAGCAGGGCGATAGCGCTTTCGTTGGTGGAGCTGCGCGCGGAGATCGCGAGGCCGAGGGCGGCGCCGACTAGCGAGGAGAGCGTGAGGACTGTTGCGGTTTCGAGGAAATTTCCTTTCAGGTGGCAGAAGAGATAGACGATGCCTAGAAGCAGAAGGCATTGGAAGACGCATAGCGCGCACAGGACTGCGAATTTCGAGAAGGCGTAGGAGGGGAGTTTCAGATTTACCATGCGCTCGCGCTGGTAGATGGTCCATTCGCCGACGATGTCGCGGGCGGCGTTGTTGCAGCCGAACCAGATGGCGGCGACTACCATCAGGAATTCGATTTCGGCGATGTTGTGGCCGAGTTCGCCGAAGACTTTCGCGCTGGCGATGCCGGGAACGAAGTGCGGGACATTCATATTGGGCGAATCTTTTAGTACGCCGAAAATCAGGACGATCAGGAGCGCGAAGAGCGGAGCCTGCAGGAGCAGGATGACGAGTTGAGCGCGGTCGCGGACTTTAAGGATGACGTTGCGGCGGACGAGCTGGAGCCATTGCTTTAGCGTGAAGCGGCGTTGCGGGGCTGATTGCGATTGGCCTCCGCCTTCGGGAATTTTACCGGCGCGGTCTTTGATGAATTGTTTGTGATATTGCGATTTGGCGAAGCGGCCGCACCATTCGGGTGTAGGAGCGGTGCTTAGGCCGGTTAGGAGCATTTCGGGACTGAGGTCATGGCCGTCGGCGGCGGCGGTTTCGTCGGCGGAACGCGGACGGAAGAACTGGATCGAATCGGGGAACGCAGGACCGAAGTATGCCATCGCGCCGGCGCCGCCAGGATCGCGCGAGATCATGATGAGATCGTCGAATTTGCGGAAGATGGCGGTGCTGGGCTGGTGAATTGTGGTGATGATGGTCTTGCCCTCGCGCGCGAGGCGTTTGAGGAGTTCGACTACGCCTTCGGCGTCGTAGGAGGAAAGGCCGGAGGTAGGCTCGTCAAGGAATAACACCGGAGTGTCGGTGATGAGTTCCATGGCGATATTGACGCGCTTGCGCTGGCCTCCGCTGAGGACTTTGCGTTCGGGCGAACCAATGAGGGAATTTTTGCGGTCACGGAGGGCCAGCTCGTGGAGGATGGTGTCAATGCGCCTTTCGATTTCGGCGTCGGAGAGATCGGTGCGGAATTTTGCAGAGAAGTAGAGCGCTTCGCGGACGGTGAGTTGCGGGTGGACGATGTCGTCTTGCGGGACGTAACCCATTTGCTGGCGGAAGAGATCGTAAAACTGGTAGAGGTTCGAGCCGTTGAACAAAACTTTGCCGGAGGCGGGAGGAGTGTAACCGTTGAGGGCTTTGAGCAGAGTGGTTTTGCCTGAGCCGGCGGGGCCCATGAGGGCGACGAGTTCGGATGGATAGACGGTGAGCGAGATAGCGTCGAGGAGGCGAGTGCCGTCGGGTGCGTTGACGACGATGTCCGCGGCTTCGATGGAGACGTTGCCGCGATTTTCGCGACGTTCGAGGCTGCCGTCGTCGCGAAGCTGGAAACGAAAAGTGGCGAGGCCGATTTCCTGGCCCGGAAGGACTTTTGTTTTGCTGGTGATGCGGGCGCCGTTGACGAAGGTGCCGTTGAGGGAATCGAGGTCTTCGACGAAGGTGCCTTCGCGCGTGCGGGTGATTTGCGCGTGATGCCAGGAAATCATGGGGCTATCGAGGGGTTGGTCGCATTGGGGATCGCGGCCGAGGAGAATCCAATCGCGATTGAAGCCGATCGGAGTGCAGACGGCTTCGCCGGCGATGGCGCCGCGTTCGTTGAGAAGTTTCGCGGCTTTTATTTTGAAGGAGCCGAAGTAGACGTCGTCATCGGGGCGAAGGGCGACGCGCGTGGAGATGCGATTGTGGATGCGGTTGACGGCGGTGCCGTTCATGGAGTGGAGATCTTCGAGAAAATATTGGCCGCTGGATTCGGTGATGCGGGCGTGTTCGCGGGAGACGATGGGGAGATCTAGGATGACGTCACATTCGGGGGCGCGGCCCACGCGGATTACGCGCTGGGCGGGCGCGGCATGTGCGGCATGCGCGGGCTCTGGTGATTTTTTTTGCGGTGCGCGGGCTGGAGGTTGCGCCGGGGAGTGGACGGGAGCTGTCTCTTGCTCTCGCGTTTGATTGGGCCAGACCAGTTCGACGTAGGGGCCGAGGGTGATGCGTTGGCTCGTAGTTACGCGCGTGGCGGCATGCGGGGGCAGGCGATGACTATCAATATATGTGCCGTTGGTCGAGCCGAGGTCTTCTAGTTCGAAGTGGTGATCGTCAAATTGACTGAGGCGGCAGTGATGGGCTGAGACCGTGGGCTCTTTGGCGATGATGTCGCACGATTCCTGGCTGCCCACCAGCCAGGTCGCGACTGGGTGCGGACGATTGGGGGACATGAGAACTCCCGGAAATTTTCGGCAATGGTACAGAGATATGGAGGCACGGGCAAGGACTGGAGTTGGTTTCGCGGAGAGAATCCTATGCGCGCAATTGTTTAATGTGCAGTGATGTGCGCGAAACGTTTGGGGACGCTACGAAGGCGGTTAACGATCGAGCGCGTCCGACGCTCGGATTATTTTTGGCGGTGCAACGTGTTGCCAGGTGTCATGCCGGCGAAGCGGCTAGCTGCGTCGAATACTTCGTAGGCGACGGCTACTATTAGAATCGGGATTATCCACAGCACAGAATCTCCTTTGCTCCGCTTGTTGATTGATAGTGATGCTGGCGACGAAAACGTTTCAGTTGGGTGCGCGGATTCGGAGGCTGCCGGCTGCTGATCGCGGGGTTGGAGGGCCCCGGCGAGAGCGATGGTGAACTGCGGAATTTTTCGCGGCGCGTGAAATTATTGGGGTGCTGTGCTACGGTAACGGTATGGGGCCCGAGTACAAGCTCGGAGCGTGGCACGCGGCGCTAAGAAGTTGCGGTCCTCCACCTGCGCGCGAGTCGAACCAAAAACAACTGCGAAATCTCTTGTCTTCCCTTCTCGTGCTGCCCCAGCCAGTCATAGTGCAAGCGAGTTAAAACGCGAACGTGGATATATTTGAAGAAGTCGTGAGGATGCGGGGGGCGGGCGAGCGCGGGGCGCTGGCGACGATTGTGCACACGAATGGGTCCATTCCTAGCTACGAGAGTTCGCGGATGTTGGTGCGGGATGACGGATCGATTTTGGGGACCGTGGGCGGCGGGTGCGTGGAGGCGGAAGTGTGGGCTGCGGCGAAGGAAGTGATCCTGAGCGAGCAGCCGCGGAAGCTGACGTTTAATTTGAATCACGATGCGGAATATGACGCGGGATTGATCTGCGGAGGGACTTTGGAAATTTTTGTGGAGCCGGTGCTGCCGCCGCCGATGCTTTACATTTTCGGCGGAGGGCACGTTTCGACGGCGGTGGCGCCGATCGCGCAGCAGGCGGGATTCCGGATTGGAATTGTGGACGATCGCGAGGCGTTTGCGAATTTGGAACGATTTCCGATGGCGACGGAGATTTATACGTCGTACGGGGATGCGTTTGAAAAAATACAACCGAATTCATCGTCGTATCTTTTGATTGTGACGCGCGGGCACAGTGGCGACATGCGAGTGCTGGCGTGGGCTCTGGGAACCGAAGTGCGGGGGTTCGTGCCGCGCTATATCGGAATGATGGGCAGCAAACGAAAAGTGATAGCGGTATACAAGGCGCTCGAGAAGGAAGGATTCACTCCCGCACAATTTGACCGCGTACACGCTCCCGTTGGATTGGAAATTGGCGCGCTGACGCCGCAGGAAATCGCCGTGAGCATCATGGCGGAACTGATCGCGGTGCGCCGCAACGCGCAAAACCTACCCAGCAAATCGGTAAAAATTTCAGAAATCGCCCAGCTCTTGCAGGAGTAAGGCAATGCTTGCCGTCGCGATCCTGGCCGCGGGGCAATCCCAGCGGATGGGACAGCCGAAAGCGCTGATTCCCTTTCAGGGACTCAGCTTCGTCGAACACTTGATTACGGCGACGCGGCACGCGCGGATTGGTGTGACCCGCGTGGTGCTGGGAGCTGGCGCGAATGAGATCCGCGCGAAGTTGCCGGTGGATGCGGGGTCCATCGTGGTGAATTCCGATTGGCCGAAGGGGCAGCTTTCGTCTGTTCATGCGGCGATTCGCAGTTTGCCAGCGGGCGGGACGGAAGCGTTGCTGATTTGTCCGGTGGATCATCCTTTGATTTCGTCGCATTTGGTGGCGCAGCTGGTGGGAGCTTTCGATGCCAGCCGCAGAGCGGTGGTGCTGCCGAAGTATCACGGGCGGCGCGGCCATCCGGTGATTTTTCGGGCGGCGCTTTACGACGAGTTGTTGGCAGCGCCGCTGCATGTGGGAGCGCGGCAGGTCGTGTGGGATCACGCGGCGGAGGTCGCGGAAGTGGAGACCGAGGAAGAGGGCGTGATTTTGAACCTGAACGATCCCGAGACTTTACGGAAGGCGCTCGGACATTTTGAACCGCCGGCTAAGGGAACTTTTTGAGGAGGGCGGCGACGGCGTCGGTACAAAGTTGCGCCGCGTGGAAGGTGGCGGGAGGCAGGCCGCCGAGGGCGGCAGAGATTTCCTGGGGAGCGATGGATCGGAGTTCGGCGGGAGATTTGCCGAGGAGGAGGTCGGTGAGAACGGAGCTGGAAGCAATAGCGGCGACACAACCTTGAGTTTTGAAGCGAGCGGCGGCGACGCGGCCGGCATCGAGGCGAACGGATAGACGTAAAATGTCACCGCAGACGGGATTGGTGACTTCGACGGTGGCGGTGGCTTCGGGAAGGTCGCCAGCGTTATGGGGATTGCGGAAATGATCGAGAATGACGTCGTTGAACAAGCACGAACCTCGGGTGTTGCGAAAAGCAGATCCCTGCGTGCGGTCGGCAGGCCTCACTGCGCTCGGTATGACAGCCGTTCTGATTTTGGCGAGCGCAGCGACGAAGACGGAATCACTATTATGCGGCGGGGAGTGGCTGGAGGGTTGATAAAAGTTTTGTCAGGGTCTTCCCAAAAGCTTCGCTTGGTGGTTCAATCTTGTTGACAGGAGTGGGCTTAGACATATAACTTAGCAGTCCCAGCCAACGCTTTACCGAACAGGGCGCGGAAAGCGGCCGTTTAATTCGCCTACAGATAGGTTCAGGAGATAGAAAGATGCGACGAATTGGATACATCTTCACGCTCGCACTGGGGATCGCAATGGTGCTCGCACTGAGCGCGACCGCCAGCTATGCGCAAGATGGGAAGCTGAAGATCAAGGTAACGCCTCCGCAGGCGTACGTTTTCGTAGACGGCAATGCTATTCGGGATGGAAGCCGCACGATGAAGTTGGCGGCGGGAAAGCACACTGTCGTGGTGGTGAACTACGGTTACAAGATTTCGACACAAGACGTGAACATCGAGGCCGGGAAAACAACCGATTTGAACGTGGCGCTCGAGGCGTACGGGGACAAGGTGGGCGGCCCTTGGGGCCGCGTCTATATCTCGGGAACGGATCCCCGCGCGGCGGTGCTATCGGAGGGAAAGACTCCGGGATATTTTGTGGGCCATGTGGATGAGTTCGACAACGATTTCTGGCTGTGGAAGCAGGAGCTGTTGCTGCCTCCCGGTACGCATCATCTGACGATCACGCGCGGCGGGAAGGAGTTGTGGTCCGGCGACGTGAACGTGGAAGCGGGCAAGAAGGTCTCGATTGATGTGGCCAAGAACAAGCAGGTGACGTCGGACTGGTCCAAGCGGGATGCTGATTTGACCAAGAAGGCGCCGCTGCCGCGTTTCCATGCGGGCATCGCCAGCGCGACGATCGTGATCGCACCGGTGAAGGCGACGATGACGAACACGACGGCGAACATCAACTGCGGCCAGAGCACGAATCTGGAATGGCAGACGACCGACGCGGTGGACGTGAACATTGATAATGGCGTGGGCGGCGTCGAAGGCAGTGGATCGAAGGCTGTTTCGCCGCATGCGACAACCACTTACACGTTGACGGCGACGGGACCGGGCGGAAAAGTGACCGGCACCGAAGCGGTGAACGTGAACACGGCGGTGACGGCGACATTGGCGGCGAATCCGACCGAGTTGCACTATTTGAAGATGGGCGACAAGGTGATCACGGATGATTCCGGCACGCTGACCTGGACGACCACGAACGCGGATTCGGTGAATATTGATCCGATCGGCAAAGTGGATCTGAACGGCAGCCAGGCGATCAAGGCGGACCCGACCAAGCAAGATATGGGTCCGGTGGATGAAACGCATACCTACACGATGACCGCGACGAACGTTTGCGGCGGGTCCAGCACACAGACGGCGGCGGTGCACGTGACCGGTTCGATCGAACCGATCCCTGAGGTCGTCCTGCAGAGCGTCTTCTATCCGACGGATTACCCAGACAAGAAGAACCCCCAAGTCGGATTGCTAAAGAGCCAACAGCTGGATCTGGCGACGCTCGCCGCCGGATTCAAGAAGTATTTGATTTACGATCCGGACGCGAAGCTTTCGATCGAGGCTCACGCCGACGTACGCGGCTCGAAACCTTTCAACCAGGATTTGAGCGAACGGCGCGTGGAGCGCATCAAGCAGTATTTGGTTGATCAGGGAGTCGCGGCGGACAAGATCCAGACGGCGGCTTACGGCAAGGATCGCCCGATGGAGAAGTCCGAAGTGAAAACGCTGGAATCAACGAACCCGAACACACCACCGAAGGCGCGTCTGCGGAATGTGACTGGCGATTGGTACGCATACAACCGCCGCGCGGACATCGTGTTGCTGCCATCGAACAAGACGTCGACGCAGTTTTATCCACACAATGCGGACGACTCTGGAATTCTGTGGCAGATCCCGAAGCCGAGCTTGAAGAAGGTGGAAGCGGCACAGTAACGACGATTCAACAGGGCGGCGGCGGATTTTTCGCGGCTGCGTAGTGGATAGGACGCGCCGGGGAGCGATGCTCTCCGGCGCGTTTTTCTTTGGGGGCGGCTCGGCGCGGGAGGCAGGGCGGCGAGAGGCCTTTGGCTTGCAGTGGTCGGTGCGGATTGCATCGAAGAGAGAGCCCTCACTTCGTTCCCTTCCTGCGTCAGGGCAAGCGGGAAGACAGATGCATTTACAGTTTGCGAGAACGGAACATGGGGTGAGGACGTAGAATTGGTTTCGTCATGGCTCGCAAGAGTTCCTCGAGGATGAGAATCGTTTCGCTGGCGCCTTGTGTTACTTCCATTTTGTTGGAGCTGGGGGCGGGGCGCGAGCTTGTGGGCGTCAGCAAGTGGTGCAAGTACGTGGCGGAGGTGGGGCGGCGGCCTGCGGTGGGCGATTGCTGGAGGTTGGATGTGCGGGAAGTGATGCGGCTGCGGCCTAGTTTGATGATTGGGTCGGTGCCGTTTGCGGAGGAGGCTGTGAGGAGAATTTTGGAGCAGCCTGTGGCTTTCTTGGCCTTGAATCCGCGGACGCTGGCGGATATCGAGAGCGATATTTTGATTTTGGGCCGGGTGATGAAGCGAGTCGCTGCTGCGGAGCGGTTGGTGCGGCGGATGCGTGGCACGTTTCGTGATGTGGCGCTGGCTGCGCGGAAGCGCGGTGGGGCGCGTACTCTGCGGCCGCGGGTTTATTGCGAGGCTTGGCCGCATCCGCGGATTAGTTCGCCGCCTTGGGTGGCGGAGCTGGTGGAGATTGCGGGTGGGACGATGGTGGTGAACGCTGGGGCGCGGGTTTCGGATGAGGAGGTGGCGCGCGCTGGGCCGGACATTATTATTCTGGCTTGGACGGCTGCTGGCGATCGGGCGAAGGTTGCGACGGCTTTGCGCGTTCCGGCTTGGCGGGACGTGCCGGCGGTGCGGAACGGCCACGTGTTCGTGGTGCGGGATGAGATTTTGAATACGCCGGGGCCACCTCTGATTTTGGGAGTTCGGGAATTGCGGAGATTGATCGACAGTGCTCGGCGGGACGACTGAAGATTTAACACAGAGTCCACAGAGAACGGCGGAGGACACGAAGACTTTGAAGCGAATTGCCGCAGAGACGCAGAGGACGCAGAGAAAAGCGGAGAAATGTCAGAAATGATCATCGTTGTAGCTGGGATGATTGAATCTGGGGGGAAGATTTTGGTTTGCCAGCGGAGGCGCGGGGATACGTTCGAGTTGATGTGGGAATTTCCTGGTGGGAAGTTGAAGGCTGGAGAAACGGCGGCTGAAGGGTTGGCTCGTGAGTTGCGGGAGGAGTTAGGAGTGGAGGCGGAGGTCGGGGCGGAATTATTTCGGACGCGGCATCGTTATGCGGAAATGAGTGAGCCGATTGAATTGATATTTCTGGCGGCGACGGTTGATCCGCGGCGGGTTCGGAATATTGTTTTTGAGAATATGGAGTGGCGGTTGGCGGCTGCGCTTGGAGAGTTGACCTTTTTGCCTGCGGACCGGGAGTTCATTGCGCTCTTGGCGCGTGGAAGCGTTGCTCCGGGGAACGATTAAAGATTTAACACAGAGGGCACAGAGGGACGCGGAGGGCACGGAGAGCAGAGGCTCTTTCCGGAGCGGCCGTGATCACGGAAGTAAAAATCTTTTTACCGCAGAGGCGCAGATGACGCAGAGAAAACCGGAGGCGCGAATTCGATAACGCGGCGCCTGGGTATGCGTGCTGGTGCGGTGCGCGAAAATTTGTGGGCGAAGAGGATGTGCGCTGGTTGCTGTTGGGGTGTATTCTAGTGTGGAGAAATTTTGGAGCGCGCACCGGTTGATGATGGAGGTGACGGGCTTTCGCATTTGAAATGGATGAGGGCCGAGCGAGGACATGGATAACGAGACGATTGTACCGTTGCAAGGGTTAGACCCTTCTGAGATTCAAGAGTGGCTGGAATCGCTGGATTCGGTTTTGCAATCGAGCGGTCCTGAAGTCGCTTCCTACATTCTGGAACGCCTGCGCGCGCACGCCAAGGTAGTGGGAATTGAGATTCCGTTTACCGCGAAGACTCCTTACGTCAATACCATTCCGCACAGTTTGCAGCCTCCATTTCCGGGCGATCAGTCGCTGGAGCGGCGGATCAAGAGTTTGGTGCGCTGGAACGCGATTGCCATGGTGGTGCGCGCGAACCGCGAAGAGCACAACATCGGCGGACACATTTCGACGTATGCTTCGGCGGCGACTTTGTATGAAGTCGGATTCAACCACTTTTTCCGGGCGCGCACGCCGGAATTTGAAGGCGACACGATTTATTTCCAGGGGCACGCCGCGCCAGGGATTTATGCGCGAGCGTTTCTGGAAGGACGGCTTTCGGCGGAGAAGCTTGAAAATTTCCGGCGGGAATTGAAACCCGGCGGCGGGCTTTCTTCTTATCCGCACCCTTGGCTGATGCCGGATTTCTGGGAGTTCCCTACTGTTTCCATGGGGCTAAGCCCGCTGATGGCGATTTACCAGGCGCGTTACAACAGGTATCTCGAGGATCGCGGACTGAAGCCGGTGACGGACGCGAAGGTGTGGGCGTTTTTGGGCGACGGCGAGACGGATGAGCCGGAATCGCTGGGCGCGATCACTTTGGCGGCGCGCGAGAAGCTGGACAATCTGATTTTCGTGATCAATTGCAATTTGCAGCGGCTGGATGGGCCGGTGCGCGGGAATGGGCAGATTATTCAGGAGCTGGAATCGGCGTTCCGCGGAGCTGGGTGGAACGTGATCAAGGTCTTGTGGGGCACGGAGTGGGACTCTATTCTGGATCGCGACACCGAAGGCTTGCTGGTGAAGCGGATGGGCGAATTGGTGGACGGCGAATATCAGAAGCTGGTCGTTTCTTCCGGGGCCTACGCGCGCGAGCACTTTTTTGGATCCGATCCGCGGCTGTTGCATTTGGTGGAGCCGCTTTCGGATGAAGAGCTGCGGCGTTTGCGGCTGGGCGGGCACGATCCGCGGAAGGTGTATGCGGCTTACAAGGCTGCTACGGAGCACAAGGGCGCGCCGACAGTCATTTTGGCGCGGACGATCAAGGGTTATGGGCTGGGAGAAGCGGGCGAAGGAAAGAACGTTACGCACCAGCAGAAAAAATTGAACGAGGAAGAGCTGCGGGAATTCCGCAGCCGGTTTGACATTCCTTTGAGCGACGAGCAGTGCGCGGAAGTTCCCTTCTACCGTCCAGCGGAGAATAGCGAAGAGGTTCAGTATTTGCGGGCGCGGCGGGAGGAATTGGGCGGTTACGTGCCGAAGCGCAGCGTGCGGGCGCCGGCGCTGGTGGCGGACCACGATGAATTGTTCAAGGAGTTTTTGACCGGAAGCGAAGGGCGCGAGGTTTCGACTACGATGGCGTTCGTCGGAATTTTGCGCAAGATGCTGCGCGATCCAGAGATGGGGAAACTGATTGTTCCCATTGTGCCGGATGAAGCGCGGACGTTTGGCATGGAGTCGTTGTTTCGGACCGTGGGAATTTATTCGAGCGTGGGGCAGCGTTATGAGCCGGTGGACGTGAACACGCTGCTTTATTACAAGGAAGCGAAGGACGGGCAGATTCTGGAGGAAGGGATTACTGAAGCGGGGTCGATGGCGTCGTTCATCGCGGCTGGAACGGCTTACGCGACGCACGGCATCAACACGATTCCGTTTTTCATTTACTACTCGATGTTCGGGTTCCAGCGAATTGCGGATTTTATCTGGGCCGCGGCGGATATGCGCGTGCGGGGATTCTTGCTGGGAGGAACTTCGGGACGGACGACTTTGGCCGGAGAAGGTTTGCAGCACCAGGATGGCAATAGCCATGTGCTGGCTTTGCCGGTGCCGAATCTGCGGGCTTACGATCCGGCGTTTGCTTATGAGCTGGCGGTGATCATCCAGGACGGAATTCGCCGGATGTACAAGGAAGGCGAAAGCATTTTTTATTACATTACCGTGATGAACGAGCCTTACGCGATGCCGGAGATGCCGGGGGATGTTCGCGAGGGGATTTTGAAGGGGATGTATCGGTATCGGGCTGCTTCCAATTCTGATTCTAGATTGCGGGCGCAGTTATTTGGCAGCGGGGCGATTTTGAATGAAGCTTTGCGGGCGCAGGAAATATTGGCGGAGAAATATGGAGTGGCGGCGGATGTGTGGAGCGTGACGAGTTATAAGGCTCTTTACAGCGATGGGATTGAGACGGATCGCTGGAACCGTTTGCATCCGGGCGCGAAGGCGCGGGTGCCTTATGTGACGGAGTGTTTGGCGGATGCGCCGGGAGTGCTGGTGGCGGCTACGGATTACTTGAAGACTTTGCCTAGCATGATCAGCCAGTGGGTGCCGCGGCGGATGGCTACTTTGGGGACGGATGGTTTTGGACGGAGCGAAGGGCGGGAGTCCTTGCGGGAGTTTTTTGAGGTGGATTCGAGATTTATTGCGTTGGCGGCTTTGAATGAGTTGTTTTTGGATGGGAAGATTGAGGGCGCGGTGGTTGAGAAGGCGATTGTGGATTTGGGGATTAATGCGGAGAAGTCCAACCCTGTTACTTCTTAGAATCGCGCGCGGTTGAAATCGTGCGGACATGGGGCGCAGTCCTCCTGCGGCGGAGCTTCGACAAGCAGCGCCCCTACCTACCTCCATTAATGTCGCTTGGCTTGGCGGAAAAGCTGATCCCTCGTCCCGCACGCGGGACGCAAAATGCGCGCTGCGCTCGGGATGACACTCGCGTTACTTTATTTTTTGCGCTTGGAGCGGTGAGTGAGTTTGTCGTAGTCGGGTACGTGGACGCAGAGGCCGCCTGCTGGAGTCATCTTGGAGTAGCCTGCCACTAGTTGTTCCTTGTAGTGATCAATTGCGAAACCGAACGGGTCTGCGGGTTGCATGTCCATTAGGAGCAGGTCCGCTGGTTCCATGGTGAGACTTCCGAATTTTACTGTGCCGTCTTTGAACTGCAGATAATTTTGTGCGCCGCAGTTGTTGGTTAGCGCTGGCTGGCTGCCTTTCCCTTCTGTATCGCCGAACGTCAGCGCGATTTCTCCATTTACAATTTTGATGCTGGTTAGACGGCCTTGCAATTGGGGCGGCGGGAGGATGTATTGCGGGTCGAGGATCAGGTCATCTTTATCGACCGAGACGCCGGGAACTTTTTTGGTGTCGAGCAGTTTTTCTGTGTCTAGGCCCAGCATGTCCATCAGGCCTTTTACTGGCAGGTGGAGGGCTTCAACTTTGGTGGTATGGACGCGAATCATGCCTTCGGGGGTGACGGAGAGAGTGCCGGTGGAGGAAAACGGGACACCGCCTTTGCTTACGAGCAGGCCTTTTATGGTGAGTTGATCGCCTTCGATGGTGGCGGCGGCTTTTTTTACGGGGGCGTCGGGTTTAGCGAAGACGAAATCGTTGAGGTCGTTGGTGAGGCTGGTGGGGGTCATGCTGACTTTGGCGGAGTCGACGTCGATGGAAAAAGATTTGTTGTTGTCGAAGACTACGATTTCGCCGGGCTTGGGGGTTAGTTTGCCGTTGAGGATGGTGATGTGGACGATGATTTTGTCGGTCAGGTGATATTCGACGTTTTTCATTGTGGTTTGGACGTCGTTGGCGGGGCTCGTGGGTGAGGCTTGTGGCTTCGATGGATTTTGTTGGGCCTTGCTTGCGCTGGCGATTAGTAAGAAGGATAAGACGGCGGGTGCGGCTGGGAATTTCACTAGTGGCTCCTGGAATTGTGGCTGCGAGGATGGTAACTGTGGCTTCGCGAAAATCTTGTCGGGCGTTCGCTGTATATGTGGAGGGGAGATGCTGGCTTTGGCTCAGTGCGCGGTAATGGATGCGTTCAAAGATCTAACACAGAGGGCACGGAGAAAGGCGTTGAGGGCACGGAGAGTTGGTGGCGAGGAGAGTTGATTTACCGCAGAGGCGCAGAGGACGCAGAGAAAGGCACGGAGAGTTTTGGGCGCGGCGGAAATTGCGAATTGGGCTGCGTTCAAAGCGAAGAGAGATCCCTCGCTGCGCTCGGGATGACATCGGCTTCGCGTTTTGCTTAGGATTTGTGGACGCGACCTGCCCATCTGCAACGCAGGGGTTAGACGAGCGAGCGGCCGCCGTCTACTGCTAGGATTTGGCCTGTTACGAAGTCGGCTGTGGCTAGATAGGCTACTGCTTGGGCAATGTCGTCGCCTGTGCCGGTACGGTGGAGCGGGACGCGCTTTATGTAGTCTTCGTCGGGGGGCTCGCCTGGGAATTGGATGGTGCCGGGGGCCACGCTGTTTACCAGGATTTCGGGACCTAGCGCGCGGGCTAAGCAGCGCGTCAGCATGATGCAGCCGGCTTTCGAGACGCAGTAGTGGGTGTAGGCAGGCCAGGGGAGCAGGCCGCCTAGCGAGGAGAGATTGATAATGCGGCCGCGGCCCTGGCGTTTCATGATTGGCGCGGCGGATTGTGCGCAGAGAAATTGCGATTTGAGGTTGACGTTGAGGATGTGGTCCCACTGGTCTTCGGTGAGCGCTTCGAATTTCGCGGCGAAGAACGTGCCGGAGTTGTTGACGAGAATGTCGAGGCGGCCGAATTCGTTTTCGGCGGCGGAAAATAATTTTTGGACATCAGAGCGATGGGAGACGTCGGCTTGGATGGCGGTGGCGCGGCGGCCGGAGGATTTTAGTTCGGCGACGAGTTCTTCGGCTTCGGGTTTGGAGCTGGCGTAGTTGACGACGATGTCGGCGCCGTCGGCTGCGAGGCGGAGGGCGATGCTGCGGCCGATGCGTTTGGCGGCGCCGGTGATCAGGGCGACTTGGCCTTCGAGCGGTTTTGCGGGCATCTTAGGTGTCCTCCGATTGTGCGAGGTTGAACTTAACATTTTCTATGTCCGGCTGCGAAATTAGCGTAAGAGGTGGCGGGGCGATGCCCGGTCTGGCTCCAGCAATTCAGAGGCGCACTTCGGATTCGAGATATCGCGATTGAGGAGGATTTGAGGGCTGCTAGAATTGGGGCGGAATTTAACTGCGGATTCGATTGGGAGGCGGGATGAAAGTGGAGGTTTTGGCGATTGCTGCTCATCCGGATGATGCGGAGCTTACTAGCGGCGGGACTTTATTGGCTATGAAGGAGGCGGGGCACCGGACCGGGATTTTGGATTTGACGCGCGGGGAGACGGGTTCGCGCGGCACTCCGGAGATACGTCTGCGGGAAGCGGCGCGGGCGGGGAAGATTTTGCGCGTGGCGGCGCGGCGGAATCTGGGTTTGCCGGACGCGCGGCTGGAGATGCGCGAGGAATACAAGATGGCGATTGCAGAAGTGATCCGCGAACTGCAGCCGCGGACGGTGATACTCCCCTACTGGGAAGGGAGGCATCCGGACCATTACGTGGCGGCACAGCTGGGTTATGAGGCTTGTTTTGTGGCGGGGTTGAAGAATTATCCGTTGGGTGGCGAAGCGTTCCGGCCTTTTAAGATTTTGTATGCTGCGGCTTACGATTACGTGCGGCCGACTTTCTGTGTGGATATCACGAAACATTTCGAGCGGAGGAAGCGGGCGATCTTGGCGTATGAGTCGCAATTCAGGCCGCCGAAAAGGGAGAAGCGATCTTCCAAGGTGGTTTTGCCTTTGGATGAGTTGGAAGGGCGGATGAATTCGATCGCGCAGTATTTTGGACGTTTGGTGGGAGTGAAGTATGCGGAGGGGTTTGTGGTGAAGGAAGTGATGCAGGTGGAGGACGTGGTGAAGATGCCAGTGCGGTCTATGTGACGGTGGGAGAGCGTGGCCGGGTCAGAAATCGTCAGATTCTTGCGTATACGTGAAGCCTGGAAGGTCGCTGATGGGGCCTTTGCGGTCTACTTTGACTTTTTCGGCTCGTTCGTTTTCGGCGCCCGCTTTGCGAAGGATGGCGAAGGTGGCGAGGGCTTCGTTGTAAAGCTTAGTGACCAAGTAGGAGTCGCCGGTGTCGTCTTTCTTCCAGACTTGGCCGACTTGGATTTTGCGGGCGGGCACTGTACGAATGTAGACAGAAACTGGGGGGGCGTCAATACGGGAGCGCTGGGGTGATTCCGGGGTCGAACGGTGGGGCGCGGGGATTCGTGGCCTGGGTCCACGGAACAGGCGAAAAGCGGATCCCGCGCTCCGTACGGGATGACATCCGCCTGTTTATAAGGGTTTGGTATTGGTTACCGGCATGCTAGCTGCGCGACATGGCTGGAGGCAAACGAGAAGGTTGGCGTTCACGACGAGCACCCAAGAGCCGGCGGGACGCCGGCGCTACGGGCGTGGTATGGACTTTTATCTATGGGGGTGGGGCCAACTATTATTGGCAAGGGGCCATCCAAAGAAAACAGCAGGGTGCTGCCTGGGGGGTGTATAATCCGCGCAGAATCCGCCGGAGGTGGCCATGAAGATGAACTTGGCGGCGCAGTTGGGGACCATGATTGTGGCGGCTTCGCTGATTACATCAACCAGCGGTGCGGTTGTGCCACAGCAGGGCCAGCAGCAGTCCACACCGCAGTCAACCTCCTCCCCGTCGACACCTGCGCAACAGACGACGCAGCAAGGGACTAGTCAACAGCCAGGTCAGCAGCAACCCGCTCAACAATCTGGGCAACAGCCAGCGCAGCAACCTTCATCGCAACAAGGCAGCGTGCAGCAGGCGGACCCGAACGCGCAGGGTCCCGCGCCGGTAACGCAGCAGGATGATCCGAAAGTGAAGCCTGGAAGCGAAGCGGACGTCAGCGCGATTGGCAACCGCAACGTAGGGCATGGATTGAATTTTTATTCGCTTGAGCATGAGATTGCATTGGGCAAACAGCTTTCGGCGGAAGTGGAGCGTCAGGCGAAATTCATCAACGATCCGGTGGTGGTCGAGTATGTGAACCGCGTGGGGCAGAATTTGGTGCGGAACTCCGATGCGCAGGTGCCGTTCACGATCAAGGTGATTGATTCGGATGTGGTGAACGCGTTCGCGCTGCCGGGCGGATTTTTCTACGTCAACAGCGGATTGATTTTACACGCCGATGAAGAGTCGGAGTTGGCGGGAGTGATGGCGCACGAGATCGCGCACGTTTGCGCACGGCACGGCACGAAGCAAGCCACCAAGGGCGAAATCACGCAGCTGGCGATGATTCCGGCGATGATTTTCATTCCTTACACCTGGGCGGGATACGCGATTTATCAAGGAATGCAGTTCGCGATTCCGATGGCGTTCCTGCAATTCACGCGCACGGACGAGGCTGAAGCTGATTATTTGGGTTTGCAGTACATGTACAAGGCGGGATACGACCCGAACGCGTTTGTTTCGTTTTTTGAAAAGGTAGCGGCGGACGAAAAGAAACAGCCCGGCACGATTCCCAAGATTTTCTCGACACACCCGCCGACGCCGGAGCGCATCAAGGCGTCGCAGAAGGAAATCGCGACGATTCTGCCGCAGCGCGATGAATATATCGTGACGACTTCGGAGTTCGATCAGGTGAAGCACCGGCTGCAATTGATCGAAGCGAACGTCAAGGTGAACGATAAGAATCCGAATAAGCCGACTTTGCGGAAGAAGACCGGGACGAACAAGCCGGGGGATACTACTTCGACGGGGTCGTCTGATCCAGATTCGGATCCCGACCGGCCGACTTTGCAGCGGAGACCTGACCCGAATCAGCAGCCTTGAGAGGCGGTCGATAGTTGACAGTTAAAAGTTAAAAGCAGGAAAAACCTTCATGCGCCCGGTTTATCGCCGGGCGCTTTTTGTTTTATTGGAACGGAAATTGGAAGAGTGAAAGTGGAAACTCGGAAACTCGTATCGCGCGGGTTTCGGCGGTTAGCGAGTTTGGACTTCGGCTACGCCCATTCGTTTTAGGCCTTCGGCGTAGTATTTGCGGTAGAGGATGTCCCATTCCTCGCTGCCTTCGAGGATTTCTTTCTTTTGCGAGGCGATTTTGGCGCGGACTTCGGTGTCTACCTGCTCTTCAACTTTCAGGAGCGACGTGATGATAGTGACGATTTCCTGGCGAATGGTATCGCGATCTTCAATGAAATCCACGTCGGGGCTGGACACGAGAAAATCAATGATGCGATGGGAGAGGCGTACCGTTTTTTCGCGGGTCAGGCGCATATCAGCGGAGAATTAGTTTCCTTTCGCGAGCGAGCTGGCCTTTCACTTTCTTGTACATTTCCTGATAGGAGACGCCGGTATTGCGCATTTCCTCCTGATATTTGGCGAGGATTTCGCGGACTTCTTCATTGAGGCGGTCTTCGATGGTGACTTCCTCGGCCATGACCTGGCGGACCTGCTGGGTGGTGGTTTCCGCGTTCTTTACTTCAATCATCTTGCCGGCTACCAGGCGTTTGACGATTTCCTTGGCCATGTAGCCGACGTAATCCCGGGAGAGCAGCATTCAGTGTGACTCCGTGCGCTTAAGAGAGCATTTCAGTCTACTGGGAGGTTGCGCGAAGTGTCAAGGCGAGCGGAAAAAACCGTGAAGGGTGCTACTTCAAGGGAATTGCTTGTTTGCTGAAATGAAGCTGCCTGGTGCGTCCCGGAAGGCGGGCCGGACCGGCCGCTACATAGCCCCGCTCTTGTGGCGGCGCCAATTTGGGTGGCCGTGTGTGGAGTGGGCCGCGGTTTCTTCGGTACGTTGGCGTAACGGCATCTGTTATTCTTGTGTGCTACACGATGCTTTATTCTCTAGATCTACAGCATTTATCTAACGGGAGAGGTGTTTACACGTGACATCGTCTACTTTGTCTGCAACGGGTGTGAAGCGGGCTGCTAATTTTAATGCGGGGCCGGGAGCGGTGCCGTTGGCAGTGCTGGAGCGGATAAGCGAGGAATTGATGGATTACCGCGGGACGGGGATGTCGGTGATGGAGATGAGCCACCGGTCGGTGGAATTTGAGGACATTATCGGGCGGGCGGAACGGAACCTGCGGAAGTTGATGGATATTCCCGAGGAATATGCAGTGATTTTCGTGCAGGGGGGTGGGAGCGCGCAATTCACGATGGCGCCGATGAATTTGTGCTTGCCGGGGAAGCCGGTGGACGTGCTGCATACCGGCATGTGGACGGCGAAGGCGATCACGGAATTGAAGAAAGGCATTCCCTATCGCCTCGCGGCTTCCACCGAAGAGGCGAAATTTACGCGGGTGCCGCGGCGGGACGAGATACAGCTTTCGGCGGACGCGTCGTACGTTTACATGTGCACGAACAATACGATTGAGGGATCGCAGTGGGCGGCTTTGCCGGAGACGGGCGAGGTGCCGCTGGTGGCGGATATGTCGTCGGACATCATGTCGCGGCCTGTGGAAGTGCGGAAATTCGGGGCGATTTTTGCGGGAGCACAGAAAAATTTGGGGCCTTCGGGGACGACGGTGGTGATCGTGCGGCGCGATTTGGCGGAGCGCGCGGACAAGAATTTGCCGACGGTGCTGCAATATCGCACGCATATCAAGGAGCATTCGCTGTATCACACGCCGCCGACTTTTGCGGTGTACATCGTGGGCTTGGTGCTGGAGTGGATTGCGGCGGAAGGCGGCGTTGTGGCGCTGCAGAAGCGGAACGAAGCGAAGGCGAAAATGCTTTACGACGCGATTGATGGTAGCGGCGGGTATTATGTGGGGCCGATCGAGAAAGAATCGCGGTCGAAGATGAATGTGACGTTTCGCGTGGCGCGCGGCGATGAGGAAATCGAAAAGAAATTTGCTAAGGAAGCTGCGGCGGCGAAGATGGCGGGGCTCACTGGGCATCGGTCTATCGGGGGGATGCGGGCTTCGATTTACAATGCGGTGCCTTTGGAGGCGGTTGGCGAGTTGGTGGGATTCATGCGGGAGTTTCAGAAGCGGAATGGGTAGGGCGCGATCCCATCGTTCGCGTGCTGCGCCGGAAATGAGGCTTGGAACGATTCAAACGCTTTCTGCGATTTGACTGGTTGCCCAGGTTGCGAGCCGCGAGGCGAGGCGAGCCTCGCCTTGCAACGAACGGCGGCAAGCTCCCGCACTCCCTGAAAAGTCGGGTCGCGCTTCAACGTGGCGGCCTGGGATGGACTTGACGTGCCCGGTCTGGCTTTGCCAGACCGCCCGCTACATTAAGTGCCTCGAACGTGTATACCTTGGTATGGCTTCGACTTCTACTTCGACATGACTGAACAGCCACAGTAGTGTGGTTATTGTGCAACAGTTGGCTTGACTTGATGTAGTTGGCCCGGTATGGTGGGTTTTCCGTGCCTAAACAGCCCGAAAAAGCCGGTCTTGCTTCGCAGCGGGAGCCTTTTGCTCTAGGCGGAGTTCAAACATCCGCAGGCCTGGTGAGTATCCGTGGGGCTGGGCGGACGCAGCCGGAGTCGCAGCCTGCTTTGGATGAATACTTCAATTCCCTCTTTACGGCGCTGGGGCCGCAGCATTGGTGGCCTGGCGACACGCCTTTCGAAGTGATTGTGGGAACGATTTTGAGGCAGAATACCTCGTGGAAGAATGTCGAATTGGCCCTGGCGAATCTCCGGCGCGAGGATTTATTGAGCGTAGCGGGAATTGAGCGCGTGAACGTGCGGCATCTGGCGGAGTTGCTGCGGCCGGCCGGGTATTTTCGGCATAAGGCACGGAGGCTGAAGGCGTTCGTGAGATTTTTGCGCGGGGAGTATGCGGGGTCGCTGCAGAGGATGTTTGCGACGCCTGTGCTGGTATTGCGCGAGAAGCTTTTGGGCGTTTGGGGGATCGGGCCGGAGACGGCGGATTCGATTTTGTTGTATGCGGGCGAGCAGCCGGTGTTTGTGGTGGATGCTTATACGAAGCGGATATTTGCGCGGCATGGATGGATCGGCGAAAAGGCGAAATACGAGGACGTGCGCTGGATGGTGGAGCGGCAATTTCCCGGCGATGTGCGGCGGTTCAACGAGCTGCATGCTTTGATCGTGAGCGTGGGAAAGAATTTCTGCCGGCCGCAGGAGCCGAAGTGCGGTGAATGTCCGCTGGGAAGATATTTGGAGGAAGGGCGTTGAAGGGCGAGCAATCCAAACGCAGGCGGCAGCTGTGGCTGATCATCGGCGGGATCGTGGTGGTCATGCTGCTGGCGGCTGTTTTTACGCTGGGGTCGCTGGACGTTCCATTGCGGCCGGAGCAAGGAAGCTCGTTCGTGGTGCTGTTCGCGCTTTCGACTTTGCTGGCGGCGGCGCTGCTGGTATTCACGCTGATTTTGACGCGCAGCCTGCTGCGGATGTGGGCCGAACGGCGCAGCGGGCAGATGGGTTCGCGTTTCAAGGTAAAGATGGTGCTGGGAGCGATGGGCGTCTCGCTGCTGCCGATCGTATTCCTGTTCTTTTTCAGCTACGCGCTGGTGAACCGCACCTTGAATTCGTGGTTTCCGCGCCCGCTGGAGATTGCGAATGAACAGAGCCAGCGGCTGCTGGCGGACCTGGGCCGCGCGAACATGGACCATCTGAGCGCTATTGCCGCAAAGGCAGCGGCGAGCAGCAAACAGGATCAATCGCTGCTTGGATTGGCGTGGTCGGTGGATGCTTCGTGGATTGCGCATTCGAGCGGGGTCGCGGATGACGGGGTGCAGTACATCAAACCCGCGAAGGACGCCGACAAGGCGACGATTCCGGAGATGGAGACGATTACTCCGACGCTGGTGCGGACTTTGCCGGACGGCGCGGAGATATGGCAGACGAGCGATCATTTGTATATCGCGGGAAGCGCGCCTCTGGGGGATGAGCGGTTGTATGTAGCGCGGATTCTGCCGAGCGATTTCCTTATGCGTTATTCGGAGATTCAAACCCAGACTGAAACATACGCGCAGCAGAAGCAACATTTGCGGGCGTACAAACGCGAGATTTTGCTGGCGCTGCTGCTGATGACGTTACTGCTGGTTTTTACGACTACCTGGGTAGCACTGTTTTTGTCGAAGCAGGTGACGGTGCCGATTCAGGCTTTGGCGGAGGCGACGCGGGAAATTTCGCGCGGGAATTTCGATCACAGGATAGATGTGCGGGCGCAGGACGAATTGGGGATGCTGGTGCGTTCGTTCAATCGCATGACGGATCAATTGGGCGAAGGGCGACGGCAGATCAATGAGTTTACGCAGAGCCTGGAGCAGGCGATCGAGGAACGCGAGCGGCGGCGCAAGTTGATGGAAGCGATTCTGGAAAATATTCCGACGGGCGTGGTGTCGCTGAACTCGTCGGGAGAAGTGGCGCGGCTGAATTCGGCGGTACCGGCAATTTTGGGGGAGACGGCGCGGGAGGCGCGGACTTTGCAGGATTTGTTGGGGGAAGAAGCGGCGCGGGCGGTGTTGCATTTGATGCGGCAATCGCTGCGGATGGGCGTGGCTTCGCGCGAGATTGAAGTGGCGACGGCGGGGCGCCTGGTGCGCGCGGCGGTGACGGTGAGTTCGCTGGGGCCGCGGCGATCGAATCCTGGATTTGTGGTGGTGATTGACGACTTGACGGATTTATTGCGCGCTCAGAAGGCAGCGGCGTGGCAGGAAGTGGCGCAGCGGATTGCGCACGAAATCAAAAACCCTTTGACGCCGATACAGCTTTCGGCACAGCGGTTGCTGCGGCATCTGGACCGGCTGGGCGCGCAGAAGGGCGACGGGGCGCGTTCGGAATTCGAGAAATTGGCGGCGGAATGCGCGGGGTTGATCGAGCGCGAAGTGCAGACGCTGGGGTCCCTGGTGGATGCGTTCTCCCAGTTTGCGCGATTCCCTTCCGCGCGGCTGGCGCCGGAGGATTTGAATGCGATTGTTTCGAGCGCTTTGGATTTATTTCATGGGCGGCTCGAGGGAGTGACTTTGCGGGCGGAGTTGGCAGTTAGTTTGCCGCCGGTGAAGGCGGATCGCGAGCTTTTGCGGCGCGTGGTGGCGAATTTGATTGATAACGCGGCGGAGGCGATGGAGGGGTCGGCGATACGGCGGTTGCGGGTGGCTACGCGCGTCGAGGGAGATGGCGACGCGGTAGAGATCGAGATTTCGGATAGCGGACATGGGATATCGCCGGAGGATAAGCAGAGATTATTCTTGCCGCATTTTTCTACTAAGGAGCGCGGTACCGGTTTGGGATTGGCGATTGCCAGCCGGATTATTGCGGAGCATAACGGGACGATTCGGGCGGAGGATAATTTGCCGACGGGGACGCGGTTTGTGATTCGGTTTCCGGCGGCGGAGATTCCGGTTACACCGGCGTAGGGGTGGGGGGAGAGCCAAAAGCAAAATCGAAGGATTTAACACAGAGGACACAGAGTAAATACATGAGTTCACGGAGATAGCTAGCTGAGCTTGCGGCCGATGCTTGTGGTTCGTGCAACGCAAAAGATTTAACGCAGAGTGCGCAGAGTTAAGCACGCAGAGTTCGCAGAGAAAACCAAGAGTGCTGGCGGGACGCCGGCGCTGCCTTTATGCCAGCATCCATTTTAATTGTTGATGATGAAAGCGGGATTCGCGAGTCCTTGGCGGGACTTTTGCGCGATGAAGGATACCGCGTGGAGACTTTGGAGTCGGGGGAGGAATGTTTGGCGCGGGTGGAGCGGCGCGGCGTTGATTTGATTTTGTTGGATGTGTGGCTGCAGAAGATGGATGGGCTGGATACTTTGGAGCGGATTCAGGCGCAGGATGGGGCGCCGATGGTGGTGATGATTTCGGGGCATGGAAACATTGAGACGGCGGTGCGGGCTACGAAATTGGGGGCGTTTGATTTTATCGAGAAGCCGCTTTCGCTTGAAAAAGTCGTGTTGGTGGTGCGGAACGCTTTGGAATATTTGCGATTGGAAGAGGAGAACCGGCGTTTGCGGGCGGAGCTTGAGCAGAAACACCAGATCTTGGGAAGCAGCGTGCCGATGAAGGCTTTGCGGCAGCAGATTGCTTTGACGGCGCCTACGAACGGCCGCGTTTTGATTTATGGCGAGAGCGGGACGGGTAAGGAACTGGTGGCGCGGGCCTTACACGACAGCAGTTTGCGCAGCTCGATGCAATTCGTGGAAGTGAATTGCGCGGCGATTCCGGAGGAATTGATCGAGTCGGAAATGTTTGGACATCGCAAGGGCAGCTTTACTGGCGCTAGCGAAGACAAGGTTGGGAAATTTCAGAAGGCGGATGGCGGGACTTTATTTTTGGATGAAGTGGGGGACATGAGTTTGAAGACGCAGTCGAAGGTGCTGCGCGTGTTGGAGGAACGGCGCGTGGAGCCTTTGGGATCGAATCAGCCCGCGACTGTGGACGTCCGGGTGATCGCGGCGACGAACAAGAAGCTCGAGGAGGAGATTGCCCGGAATGCGTTTCGCGAGGATCTTTTTTACCGGCTGAATGTGATTCCGTTTTACGTGCCGGCCTTGCGCGAGCGGGTGGAGGACATTCCGATTCTGGCGGCGCATTTTCTGGCCGCGTTTTCGCGGGAGTATGGGAAAAAGCCGAGGGAGTTCAGTCCGGCGGCTGTGGATGTGCTGTTGAATTATCCCTGGCCTGGAAATGTGCGGGAGCTAAAAAACCTTGTGGAGCGTTTGGTGATTATTTGTCCTTCGCCGCGGATTGAGCCGCATCATTTGCCGCCGGAGATTTTTCGCGGGGCGTCGAAGAGCCCGCAGAAGCCTTATGAGAGTTTGCAGGAGGCGCGTTCGGCGTATGAGCGGGAATTTGTTTTGCGGAAATTGGAAGAGAATCGGTGGAATATGACGAAGGCGGCGCAGGCGTTGGGGCTGGAGCGGAGTCATTTGTATCGGAAGATGCGGACGTTGGGGATTGCGCCGACGCGGGCGGAGTAAACGGAGGCGCGTGCGCGGGATGTTTTTCGCCCAGGCAGTTTGGCTGACCACAGACCGTTGCGCGTTTTACGTCCGGGCAAGCTGGGGCGCAGCAAGCAGCGCCCCTACGGACGGCGGATCGTAGGGCACAAATTTTGGGATCGTGCAGTGAGCGACGCGCCGACGTACATCGGATTGTTCGTGCGGATTTTTTAGGTGGATTCGGCTTCTTGGATTTCGGCTAGTTGTTCTAGTTGGCGGTGCCAGTCTAGTTGGCGGACCAGCGTGGAGTTTTGGCGCCAATTGCTCTGGACCTTCACGAACAGTTCCAGGAAGATTTTGGCGCCTAAGATTGATTCCAGTTCTTTGCGGGCAGCTGTGCCGATTTTCTTGATGGCTTCCCCGCCCTTTCCGATCAGGATTCCTTTTTGGCCGTCGCGTTCCACGTACATGGTGGCGCGAATGCGCAGGAGCTTGGGAGTTTCCTCGAAATTATCTACCAGGACGGCGATGGCGTGGGGGACTTCGTCGCGCGTGGCCAGGATCGCTTTTTCGCGGACGATTTCGGCGGCGAGGAAACGCTCCGGTTGGTCTGTGAATTGATCGGTGGGAAAGTGCGGCGGGGCTTCGGGGAGGCGCTCAAGCCAGGAATTGACGAGGTTGAGGCAGCCTTCGCCTGTGAGAGCGCTGATGGGAAAAACTTCGGCGAATCCGAATTCCTTGCTGTAGCGCTCGATCATCGGGAGGAGCAATTGCTTGGCGATGCGGTCGACTTTATTTAGCAGCAGGTAGACTGGGCCGTGAAAGCGGCGGAGCCAGTCGAGGGCGAATTTATCGCCGCGGCCGAAGTCGGCGGTGGCGTCGGCGATTAGGCAGAGGATGTCAATGCCTTCGAGGGCGTGCTGGAGTTCGTCCATCATCATGCGGCTTAGGACGTTTTCAGGTTTGTGGATGCCGGGCGTGTCTACCAGTATGATTTGGGCGTCGTCGCGATTGAGGATGCCTTGAATGCGGTTGCGGGTGGTTTGGGGTTTCGAGGAGACGATGGCGACTTTTTGGCCGACGAGGGTGTTGACTAGGGTGGATTTGCCGGCGTTGGGGCGGCCAATGATCGCTACGAAACCGGATTTGAAGGGCATGGAAGATTCAATTGTACGCCTTCCGACGGCGAGGAAGGAAGCAGGAGGCTGAGAGGCAGAGGCCTGTGCGGGTGCGACGTCGGATGGTTGGGATCAAAGATTTAACACAGAGTTCGCAGAGACGGGAAAACAGAGAGGGCATGGAGGCGCTTTGCGGATGCGGCGGCCTTGCTCGAACGCGCCCTCTGGCATTTTTAACGACGCATGAACAGTTGAAGAAAAAATGGCGGCTCGTTTGCGGGGTTCGATTGTTATTTCATGAATTCTTGACATGGTGATGCATCGTTGTATCCTCGAATTGCTTGCAGCGAGCCAGAGCTATCTGGTTGCGGAGGGCGGGGCGTTCCGCGCGGTACGCTGCTAGCCACATTTTGCCTTTAGAGGAGGCCTTCCATGGCACACCAAGTAAAAGCAATTCCGGATGGGTATCACAGCATCAGTCCCGCGTTGACTTGCAAGGATGCGGCGCGCGCGATCGACTATTACAAGAAGGCGTTCAATGCGCAGGAAATTATGAGGATGCCGTCGCCGGACGGCAAAATCTCACACGCGGAATTGAAGATCGGCGATTCGGTCATATTTTTGAACGACGAGATGGGACCGATGACCGGGACCAGTTCGGGAACGCCGCGGATGTCGCTGTTTCTGTATGTGGAAGATGCGGACACGACTTTCAATAATGCGGTGAAGGCCGGCGGGAAAGTGGATATGCCGCTGGAAAACCAGTTTTGGGGCGACCGTTACGGGAAGCTGACGGATCCCTTTGGGCACCAGTGGGGTATTGCGACGCACGTGGAGGATGTGGCGCCGGAGGAAATCGGGAAGCGTGCGGCGGCGTTTTTCGCGAAGATGGCGGCCCACGGGTAGGCGTCGGGAAGGTGACGGCAATTTGATGGTGTTTGTTCGGGCTCGCTGCGGATGTGGCGGGCCCGAAGTGTTTTTGGGGGGTGCCCGACGGTGGCGGCGTGTGAAAAGCGATGCCACCGCGGAGACGCAGAGGACGCAGAGAAAAGCAACGTCTTGCTTGCGGATGGGAAAAGCAGATCCCTCGCTGCGCTCGGGACGGCAGCGCGTTTACTTTTTGAGGAAGAATTAGATGGTGCGGGCGGACGAGGCGGCTGCTGAGGGTGTGGGTTTGGCGCGGACGCGTAGGACTTTGCGTTGATTGGCTTCCAGGACTTCGAAGCGGAGGCCGTCGGCGTCTACGACTTCGCCAGTTTTGGGGACGTGGCCGGCAACGCTATTGAGCAAGCCAGCGATTGTCGTGGCAGCGGAATGCTGCATGCTCGAGTCGAGTTGGACTCCGAAAAGTTCGTTGACCTTGTCGAGTTGAACGCTGCCGCGCATTACCAACGCACCGCTGGCCTCACGAACTACGTCGGGCGCGGGCGTACGATCTTCTTCACCGATTTCGCCGACAATTTCTTCGACTAAGTCTTCCACCGTGACGACGCCGGCCATCAGGCCATATTCGTCAATTACGATGGCCATCTGCTGATTTTTGCGCTGCATTTCCTTCAAAAGCTCGGAGCCGAATTTTGTTTCCGGGACGAAGAGCGCGGGTCGCATCAGTTCGCGCACGGTGCGGTGAGCGGCGTCGCGGTCGGGGACTTCGAGCATATCGCGAGCCATGACGATGCCGACGATATCGTCGAGAGATTTGTCGTACACGGGAAGACGGGAAAATTTCGTGTCTACTACCAACTCGCCCAGCTCTTCGAGAGACGCGTTGGAGCGGATGGCGATTACGTCGGGGCGCGGAGTCATCACATCGCGCACGCGTTTATCGCCAAATTCGACCACGGATTCGATGAGGCGGGCTTCGTCCTGCTCGATGATGCCTTCTTCGGTGGCGGCATCCACGAAAGCTTCGATGGCTTGCTGCTGCTCGTCGGCGGGAGTTTGCACGTCGGCTTCTTCTGACAAGTGCAGTACGGAGATCAGAAGTTCGAGAACGGCTTGCACCGGCCAGATGATGAAGAGAAGGACGCGGACGAGCGGTACGAACGGCAGTACCCATTTTCCGGAGGCGCGAGCGAGCAGGAGCGACGGGAAGAATTGCATGGCGACGACGACTTGCGCGCCGAGGAAAAAAATCATCTCGACGGCGGCTTCCCAGGTGCCGGGGACAAAGAAGAGCACGCCGCGAGCGGTGATGGCAGCGACGAGGACCAGCCAGAGACGCGCGAGCATGCTGAAGGCAAGCGCGGCGCGGTGGCGATCCATGTGGAAGCGTGGCTCGACTTCGGATTCGAAAGTTTCGAGATGATCGTGGATGCGGCCGGTGTGCACGCGGCCGAGTTCGCGGAAGGCGCGGTCGAGGTAAGAGAAGACGACGAGGCCGAAGGTGAGAGCGAGAACGCCGACGGTGTAGAGGAAGATGGGCATGGCTAAGCCAATCCTAAGTCGCGACGGAGACGGTTTTCGCGCCGGATCATCTGGCCCTGATCGGTTTCGTGATCGTAGCCCATCAAATGCAGCACGCCGTGAAGGATGAGGATGCGCATTTCCTGGTCGAAGGTGCGCCGGTAACGCGCGGCGTTGCGGCGGGCGACGTTGGGAGCGATGGCGATGTCGCCGAGGTACGACTGTCTGCCGCGGATGGATTGGGCTTTGGATTGGGGAACGGGTCCATCGGCTGGGAAGGACAATACATCGGTCGGGCGATTTTTGCCACGGTACGCGGCATTCCAGCGAGCTATCTGCGGATCGCTGACGAGTGCGACGGTGAGCGAATCGGGCGGGAGGTGCAGGCGTTTCTGCGTGGCGGCGAGAAATTTATCTAGCGCTGCAATGGAAACACGGATGCGCCGCTGTTGGTTGAGGATCATGCTGGCGGTTAATCCCGCGGATTTTTGAGAGCGGAATGTCCCGCGACGGTGCCGCGGCCATTCTGGCTGGGATGCGAGGCGGCGTGCTCGTCATAGGCTTTGATGATGCGTTGGACGAGATTGTGGCGGACGACATCGCGCTCATCGAAATAGACGAGCGAGATGCCTTCAATTTTGCCGACGATTTCGATGGCTTCGATGAGGCCGGAGCGGCGGGATTCGGGCAAGTCGATTTGGGTCACGTCGCCGGTGATGACGGCTTTGGAATTGAAGCCGAGACGCGTGAGGAACATTTTCATTTGTTCGCTGGTGGTGTTTTGGGCTTCGTCGAGGATGACGAAGGAATCGTTGAGCGTGCGGCCGCGCATGAAGGCGAGCGGGGCGACTTCGATGATGCCTTTTTCGAGGAAATTTTCGAGCTTGTCGGCTTCGAGGAGGTCGTGGAGCGCGTCGTAAAGCGGGCGCATGTAGGGATCCACTTTTTCCTGGAGCGTGCCGGGAAGGAAGCCGAGGCGTTCGCCGGCTTCGACGGCGGGGCGCGCGAGAATGATGCGATTTACTTGCTTCGATAGGAGCGCGGTGACGGCCATGGCCACGGCGAGGTAGGTTTTGCCTGTGCCGCCAGGGCCGATGGCGAAAACCATGTCGTAGGTTTCGAGAGCTTCGATGTAACGCTTCTGGTTAGTGCTCTTGGGGACGATAGTTTTCTTGCCGAAGGAGCGTGAGTGCGAAGGAGAGAATGCGCTGCGGGCGGCCTGCGGCGGTTCACCGGTGGCGATGCGCAGGAGCGATTTTACTTCCTGGCTGTCTGGCACGCGGCCGTCGCGGATGCGCTGGTTATATTCGCCCAGGATTTGGGCAGCGCGTTCGACTTGCGGGGCGGAACCTTCAATTTCGAGATCGTGATCGCGGAGATGCGTGGTGACGTGCAGCGCGGATTCGAAAAGCTTCAGATTTTCGTCGAGAGTGCCGAACAGTTCGTTAATGCCACCAGCCAAGCGGACGGTTTGTTTCATCAAGTTTCGCGGAAGCGATATCTCCAGGACGAAAATTCAACCCTGCTACAATTAGCGTAGCGCGGGAGGAGCGGAGGGTCAAGACAGACGCGGAGAGATTCACCGTATTGTAACATTGGCTGGGAAGCACGGCGGGTTAACCAGAACGTGACGAACAGGACGCAGGAGGCGTAAAGGCTTCGCTTTTGCGGGCCGATTGTTTCAATATGGCCAACTGGGGATGGAGCGTATTTCAGGCGGGCGCGGGAAAGGCGCGGCAACGATGACGGGGAAAGAGGCATGACGAACGGGAAAGAACCACCGCCCAGCCCGGCGAATCCGGTTTACGGAAAGCTGCGGCGGACACAGCGCGTCCACATTTTGATGGCGGTGCTGGTGCGCGGAACGAGCGCGAATAAACCGTTTGAGGAAGAGACGAAGACGACGACGGTGAATGCGCACGGATGTTTGATTTCGCTTGGGACGCCCGTGACGCGGGGACAGCATGTGTCTATCGTGAATCCGAAGACCGCGGAAGAAGTGGAATGCAGGGTGGCTTTTATCAGCGAGAACAAGGCGAGCAAGACGGAAGTGGGTTTAGAGTTTACGGAGGCGTCGCCGCTTTTCTGGAGGATTGGGTTTCCGCCGGAGGATTGGGTGGATTCGATGGAGCGGAAGAGGCCGGGAACTTCGGCGGCGCCGACGCGACCTGCGGGAGCGGGGAGTGGGACGCCGCCGGGTAAGAGCGGGTAGTTGGGTCAGGACCGATCGGGCCGCTGGATTTTCTTCAGGGTGTGGGTCTCCGATTTAACTTTTCACTCGAACGGCAGAAAAAGCAGATCTCTGCCTGCGGCAGGCCTCGCGGCGCTCGGGATGACACTCGCGTCATTTTTTTTCGCAAGCCACAAAACCACGCTACTTCCGCAGCCTAACTTCACGGCTTGGCTGCTGGGAAATCGACTTTCGGGACTGCGCGTGACGTTTCGGAGGCCTGGAAGTAGGCGTTGTTGGGTTGGAATCCGGCCCAGCCGGCGAAGAGACTGTTCGGGAACTGGCGGATGTAAGTGTTGTAGGCCTGGATGGAATCGTTGTAGCGCTTGCGTTCGACGGCGATACGATTTTCCGTGCCGGCTAGTTCGTCCTGGAGGCGGAGGAAATTTTCGTTGGATTTCAATTGGGGATAATTTTCGCTGATCGCAAGCAGGCGGCCGATGGCGCCGTCGAGTTGGCCGTTTGCAGCGATTTTATCGCTGGGAGTTTTGGCGCCGAGCAGTGCGGCGCGGGCGTTGGCGATGTCGGCGTAGACGGTTTCTTCGTGCGCGGCGAAGCCTTTGACGGTGTTGACGAGGTTGGGGATCAGGTCGGCGCGGCGTTGGAGGACGACGTCTACTTGCGCCCAGTTCGATTTCACCTGTTCGTCGAGAGTGACGATGTGATTCTTGGTGCTGACGTAGGCGCCGCCGAGGGCGGCTGCAATCAGGACGATGATGGCGATGACGGCGACGACGGCTTTCATGGAAGTCCTCCCGAAAGGTTGGATGGCGGGGCCATCATACTGCAAAAAGCGGTTTTGACGGAGTGGGGATGGCGAGGGCGGGACAGTGCGACGGGGCTGCTGTCTTCGGGCGACGTCGGAGCCGGGGAGCGGAAAGATTTAACACGGAGAACACAGAGAGAAAAAAAGAGGGCACGGAGGCATGTCGGAGGCGGCGCGTTTTGTCGTGGTCGCAGGATTCAAAGCGGAGAGAGATCCCTCGCTGCGCTCGGGATGACAATCATGAATTGAGGTGGGCGGTGGGTGGTAGCGCTAACTCGCAGGCTACATGGAGTCGAGGCGGCGGTCTACCTCGTTGGTTACTACTTCCACGAATTCCAGATAGGCTTGGAGGGAGGCTTCTACGTCTACGCTGCGGGGTTTGCGCTTCCCTTCTCTTAGATCGAGCATGGCGTTGAAGGCAGAGGGGTCGGCGCCGGTGAGGGTGGCCATGGCGGCTACGGCGTCGCGTTTCGTTGCAGGCGCGGGCTGGCCTAGCGCCATCAGCGCGTGACGGAAGAGCGCGCAGAAGACGGAAACGGACTGCGACATAATTGCGAGATGCGCTTTGTAACTTAGCGGCGCGGCCAGGACTGCCTGGCGGAGGCGCAGCCAATCGGTGCGGAGTTCGCGTTCGACTTGCAGCCGGTGAAGATGCAACGGGATTTCGAAATTGGCGAAAAGATCGGGGCCAACGAGGACGCGGTGATGGTGCTTGATGTCGAGAAGCTCGATGGCGAAGACGTCGGCGGAACGATGGAGTTCATCAAGAGTGAAAATCAGCGGCGGAGGATTGCCCTGGCGGATCCACCAGTCGGCGGCGCCGTGGAGATGTTCGAGGTCGGCGGGGCCAGCGTGTTCGACGACGCAGAGGACGTTGAGGTCGGAATGGCCTGCGCGGAATTCGCCGGTGACGGCGGAGCCGTAGAGGACTACGGATTTCAGGTTGTCTTTTGCGGCGGATTGGAGCCGGGAGACTAGTTCGGTTAGTTTTGTTTCCATGACACGACCTTTGCGTCACGCATCGAGAAACCGGGCGGGTCTGAGACCCGCCCCTACAAACCTAAATCGTCTACCAACTGCCGCTGGCGCCACCACCGCCGAAGGACCCCCCTCCTCCGCCACCGAAACCGCCTCCACCACCACCGAAGCCTCCGCCGCCGAATCCGCCACCGCCCCAGCCGCCGCGTCCCATGCTGCCGCCAATCATCGGGCCAATCCACCAGCCGCTGCCGCCACCACGTCCGCGGCCGGAACCGCCGCTCATCACTTTAAACAGAATGAAAACGACTACGCCTAGCAGCAGAAGCGCCAATATTCCGTTCGATTGGTTGTCAGGCGGGTGCGGGGGTCTGGGAGGCGGCAGCGAACCGGCGCTGAGAGTGATGCCACGATCTTGGGCGATCACGTCGGCTACGCGGCGGGTCATCAGGATCATCGCCGCGTCATAATTTCCGGAGCGGAGGTACGGGACCGCTTCGCGGCCGAAGCCGCCAACTTTGCCGTCGGGGAGGATGCCTTCGAGGCCGTAGCCGACTTCGAAGCGATATTGGCGATCTTCCGTGGCGAGGAGAATGAGCACACCGCTGGAAGTTTGTTTGGGACCGACGCCCCATTTCGTGGCTAGGTTGAGAGAAAAATCTTCAATGGGTTGACCATTGAGCGACGGGACAGTCACGACGAAAATTTGCGCTTTGGCTTTTTGGTCAATTTCGGTGCAGAGGGCGGTTAGTTGGGCGCGGGCGTTGGGGCTTAGGACGTTTGCGAAATCGTTTACGTAGCCTGTGGGCTTGGCGGGGATCGAGGTTTGCGCGAGCGCTGGAAGCGCTAGACAGAGGAAGAGCAGCAACGGCAAGCACGCAGGTGCGGCGCGGCGATAGCGTCGGACGTCGTGCGGAATTAGTGCGCAAGGCATGGCTGACGCGGGCATGTTAGTTCGTTGTTACTGCGAGTGTCAACATTGCGGGACGGTGCAGACGCAAAGGATTAAAGACTTAACACAGAGTTCACAGCGAACAGCCAAAGCGAGAGGACACGGAGAGTTTGGCGCCGCTCGCGTCTGCGATATAGCACGCCGCGTCCGGCGGATGGGCGCATCCACAACGAAGAGAGAGCCTGCCTGCGGCAGGCATGCCTCCCTTCGGTCGGGATGACAACCGCAACTAGTAACGATTATCGGAAACTTGACGCTTGCTAGCATTGATTGTCAGAGGCTGAGGGCGATGCTAAACTCCGCGCTAGCATGTTCGGGTACGCACGGTACTGTCCGAAAATGAACGCCTGACGGTACCATTTTCCCGTTTAATCGTCTAATTTCAAGCGGATAGGCATGGCCGCTGCTTTGCAGCCGGATACATAAAATGAAACAAACAGGGTTGCCGGTGCGTTTGAGTAAGTTACAGGTCTGCGGGAATGGATGCGCCACTTTTAGCGAGAGGAAAAACACGATGATCGGAAGGTTACAAGTTGCGGTGGTGCTGCTGACGGCTGCTTCGCTGATCGTTTCGCCGGCCTATGCGGCGGCGCAAGCGGGACAGGAGCAGAACCAGGCGCAGAGCCAGGGACAATCTTCTTCGAGAACGCAGCCGCCGAGCCAGCCTGAGGCGCAAACGGGAGCGCCTGCGACGGAACCGGCGCGCGACCTGCGCGGGCTGGAAGGGCCTAACTATTCCAGGCCCAAGTCGCAATTGCCGAATTTTTTTGCGCCATACACTCCGCAGGATATTCCGGAGCCAATGCTGACGAATTCGCCGCGGATTGATCAGCTGATCCAGGACGGGAAATTGATGTTGAGCCTGGACGATGCGATCTCGCTGGCGCTGGAAAACAATTTAAATATCAATGTGACGCGTTTTACGCCGTGGATCGCCGAGACGCAGTTGTTGAAGGCGAAGGCGGGCGGGATTCCGCAGGCCAGCAGCAACCAACAAGTGGTATTGGGGACGTCGCCGGCGGTGTCGTTCGATCCGGTATTCACGACAAATCTGGGCTGGCAGCATGGCGATTTCCCGGTGAACAACCCGTTCACTTCGGGCGCTGGGACTACGGCAGTTCCCGTAGTGACGCAGAATACGGCGTTCGTAGATTTGGGTTACACCCAAGGATTTCACACCGGAACCAGCTTGCAGGTGACATTCGATACGCCGCGGACTTCCACGAACCTGACCGACGTGGTGTTCAATCCGGCGTTGAGCCCGATCATGTCGGCGACGTTGTCGCAGCCGCTACTGAACGGATTCGGTTTGCTGCCGAACACGCGATACATTCTGGAGGCGCGGAATTCGATCAAGGTGGCGAATTCGGTCTTTGCGCAACAGGTGATTGCGACAGTGACGCAGACGTCGAACGATTACTGGGAACTCGTTTACGACCGCGAGAACGTGAAAGTGCAAGAAGCGGCGGTGGGAGTGTCGCAAAAACTTTACGAAGACAACAAGAAGCAGTTGGAGATCGGGACGATGGCGCCACTCGACGTGCTGACAGCGGAATCGCAATTGGCCACGGATCAACAGAATTTGATTGTGGCGCAGACGACGAAGCTGCAGCAGGAGACCGTGCTGCTGAACGACATCGCCAAGAATTTGCTGGCGAAAGATGTGGCGGGAATCGAGATCGTGCCGACGACTCCCATCTCGACGCCCGATTTGGTGGAGAACATTCCATTGCAGGATGCGGTGCAGGAAGCGTGGCGGAAGCGTCCCGAGCTTTACCAGGCGGATTTGAATTTGAAGAATGCTGGCATCGAAGTGAAAGCAACGAACAACGGCTTGCTGCCTTCACTGAACGCCTACGTGGAGTACCAGTCGCAAGGGTTGAACGGCGACAAGATCAACACGACCAACGTGGCGGGCGAATTCGTCGCGGACACGGGGTCGCCATTGGTGGACGCCAACGGGAATGAAATTCTGATCGGCGGCAACCCGGCGTTTGCTGGTTTTCCGGTAAGCACGACGTCGATCAATAAGGGCGGGTTGGGCGGCTCGCTGGCGAACGTCTTTCACAACGATTATCCGGTGTATTCGGTGGGCTTGAATTTGACGTTGCCGCTTCGCAATCGCTCGGCGCAGGCGGATAGCGCGAGGGCACATCTGGACGAGCGTCAACAGCGGGTAGAATACAGGCAGACGGAAAATACCATCGTGCTCAATGTGCGGAATACGATAATTGCATTGCAGCAGGATCGCGCCCAGGTGGCGGCCGCGGACAAGGCGCGGACGCTGGCGCAACAGACGTTGGACGCGGAGCAGAAGAAATATCAGCTGGGGTCATCTACCAGTTATAACGTGGTGTTGCGGTCGCGCGATTTGACTGCGGCGCAAGGGACGGCTTTGCGGGCGCAGGCGAATTTGGCGGAGGCCTTGGTGAATTTCAATCAGGCGATGGGGCGGACTTTGGAAGTGAATCATATTACGGTGGCGGATGCTTTGCGGGGGACGGTGGGGCGGGATCCTTTGATTCCTGGGACGCCGAATGCCGACACGGGGGTGGGAGCGAAGTAGGTTGGATCCGATTCAGGATTTGCACGCGGATTCGCTTGCCCTGGTTTGATAGAGCATCGTTTTGATTTGGCCGGCGGTTAATAGTCCGCAAAGCGGCGGCGCGCCGCCGCACTCCGTATGGTTCTCGCCTGTGTTGAGAACTTGCCAAGTGGCGCGTTGGAAGTTGAGGCGGCGTTCTGCTTGTTGCTGGTACCGTTTCGTTGCCCTAGAATGAGTTGATAGCGCTGTTGTGTGTTTAGCCGGAACTTTGCGTGTGTTTGGAAGGAGCCCTCCCATGTCTGACAAGACCGTAGACAAAACTGGCAAAGTTAGTCGGTCCCAGAGTACGGCTACGCTTGAGCCGGAGCGGCACGTTTCGGCGGGCGAGAAGGCGTGGGAAGAAAAGACGTTGCGGCCTACTTTGCAGAAATCGCCGGACCGAGACGCTGACTTCACCACGGTTTCTAGTTATCCGATTCGACGACTTTATACGCCGGCGGATTTGCCGGATTGGAATCCCGAAACGGATTTGGGTTATCCGGGGACGCCTCCTTACACGCGTGGGATTCATTCCACGATGTATCGCGGGAAATTGTGGACGATGCGGCAGTTCGCGGGGTTTGGGACCGCAGAAGATACGAACGCGCGGTTTCGCTATTTGCTTTCGCAGGGGCAGACCGGGCTTTCGGTGGCGTTTGATTTGCCGACTTTGATGGGTTACGACGCGGATCATCCGCTTTCGGAAGGTGAAGTTGGGAAGTGCGGAGTGGCAATCAGTTCGCTGGCGGATATGGAAGTTCTGTTTGACAAGATTCCGCTGGCGGACGTGACGACTTCGATGACGATTAATTCGCCGGCGGCGGTGATTTGGGCGATGTACCTGGCGGTGGCGGAAAAGCAGGGCGCGGACTGGAAGAAAATTTCGGGCACGCTGCAGAACGATATTTTGAAGGAATACATCGCGCAGAAGGAATACATCTATCCGCCGGAACCTTCGATGCGGCTGGTGGTGGATACGCTCGAGTTTGGCGCGAAGAATACGCCGAAGTTCAATCCGATTTCGATCAGCGGGTATCACATTCGCGAAGCGGGCTCGACTGCGATTCAGGAATTGGCGTTCACATTGCGCGACGGGATTGAATATGTGGAGTGGGGCGTGCGGCGCGGGATGGATGTGGACGATTTTGCGCCCCGGCTTTCGTTTTTCTTCAACGCGCACAATGATTTCTTCGAGGAGATCGCGAAATACCGCGCGGCGCGGCGGATTTGGCACAAGACGATGACGGAGCGGTTTGGCGCGAAGAATCCGCGGTCGTGGGCTTTGCGCTTTCATACGCAGACGGCAGGATGTTCTTTGACGGCGCAGCAGCCTTACAACAACGTGGTGCGGACGGCTCTGCAGGCTTTGGCGGCGGTGATGGGCGGGACGCAATCGTTGCATACGAATTCATTGGACGAGGCTTGGGCGCTGCCCACGGAATTTGCGGCCACTTTGGCTTTGCGCACGCAGCAGATCATTGCGCACGAGAGTGGCGTGACGAATACGGCGGACCCCTTGGGCGGGTCTTATTTCGTTGAGGCTTTGACGAATGAGGCGGAGCGCGGAGCTTGGGATTACATCGAGAAAATTGATGCTTTGGGCGGGATGGTGGCGGCGATCGAGCGGGCTTACCCGCAGCGGGAGATTGCGGAGGCGGCTTACAAGTATCAGATGGCGGTGGACCGCAAGGAAAAGATTATTGTGGGCGTGAATGATTATGTGGCGGAGGAAAAAGGGATCGAGATTTTGCAGATTGACGAGACGGTGGCGGAACGGCAGGCAGTGCGATTGCGGAAATTGCGCGCGGAACGGTCGGGGGCCGAGGTGGAGCGGCGGTTGGATGCTTTGCGGAAGGCGGCGGCGGGAGATGCGAATTTGATGCCGCATATTTACGATGCGGTGAAGGCGTATGCGACTTTGGGTGAGATCTGCGATGCACTGCGGGAAGTTTTTGGGATTTATGAAGAAGTGGCGATTACATAACGTGAGACACTCTCACCGAGTATTCTGAATAGTCTTTATCTGCGTCCTCTGCGTCTCTGCGGTGAATCATGACAGATGCCGAACTGACCCACCGGATCATTGGGGCAGCGATTGAGGTTCATCGGGTTCTGGGGCCGGGGTTGCTCGAGTCTGCATACGAGGAATGCCTGGCGCATGATTTTGAGCGTCTAGGAATCCCATTTGATCGTCAGAAGGCGCTGCCGTTGATTTACCGTGACGTAAAACTGGACTGCGGTTATCGGATCGACTTTTTGGTGGATCGTCGAGTGGTGGTTGAGCTGAAGGCGGTCGACTCGCTTGCGCCCATTCATGACGCGGTTCTTTTGACTTACTTGCGGCTTTCCGGTTGCAAGATCGGGCTGCTCATTAACTTTCATACCGTTGTGCTTAAGGACGGCATTCGGCGGCTGGTGCATCGTTATCAAGAGTGACAACAACTTATGAACCGCAGAGACGCAGAGGACGCAGAGAAAGACAGAGGCGGAGCTTGCCGATGACCCAGATTCGTGCTTCGCGCCTGGTCGCGCTGGTGGCGACGGCGATTGGATTGATGCTTTGTGCTGGGGCGGCTTGCGCGAAGGACAAGAAGCAGCCTGGCGTTAAGAGTGGGTTTGTTACTACTTCGGATGGGGTGCGAATTCATTATATTGAGGCGGGACGGGCGGATATTACTCCTGCGGGGCAGATTGGGAACCCGATGCCGTCCACGGCGGTGATTGAGAAGGGCGATATCGGCGTTTCGTTGGAGCACAAGTACCCTTCGATTTTGTTTGTGCCGGGTTGGACGATGCCGGGGTGGATTTGGCAGAAGCAGATTGACTATTTTTCGCACGACTATCGCGTGGTGGCGATGGACCCGCGTTGCCAAGGGGAATCTTCGCAGACGAACGATGGGTTGTATCCGGCGGCGCGGGCGCGGGACATCAAGGCGGTCGTGGATCAGTTGCATCTGGCGCCGGTGTTGATTGTGTCGTGGTCCATGGCGGTGGTGGAAACTTTGGCTTACGTGGATCAGTTCGGGACGAAAGATTTTGCCGGGCTGGTGCTGGTGGATAACGACGCGGGCGGGCGCGGGCCGAGCGACGCGGATCAGGATTTTGGATTGCTGAAAGGGATCTTGGAGGACCGGCAAAAATCGGTGGACGGGTTTATTCGGACGCTGAATTTCCATAAGCCGCAGCCGGAAGATTACTTGCAGAAACTGATTCAGGCGTCGTTGCGCGTGCCGACGAATACCGCGGTTTCGCTGCTGGTTGGGCTATTTGTTTCGGACTACCGTTCGGTATTGCCGAAGATTGACAAGCCGACTGTGATTTGCGCGGCGAAAAGCCCTTACATGAAGACGATTGTGGATATGCAGCCGCAGATCAAGGGTTCGCAACTGGAAGTGTTTGAGGGCGACGGGCACGCGCTGTTTGTGGACGATCCAGACAAGTTCAACGCGCTGGTGGAAGACTTGCTGCTGGAATTGAAATAGCGTTTTCGCGCCGCGGGGACGAGTGTGGCTATCGTTTTAGGGGCGATTTCAGTATTCTTGCGAGCATATGGCCGAAAAGAAGATACGAGTTTTGATCGCGAAACCTGGACTGGACGGGCACGACCGCGGCGCGAAAATCATTGCACGGGCTTTGCGCGATGCGGGCATGGAAGTGATTTATACCGGATTACGGCAGACGCCGGAGATGATCGCTTCCGCGGCGGCGCAGGAAGATGTGGACGTGATCGGGCTTTCGATTCTTTCCGGCGCGCACAATACGCTTTGCCCGCGGTTGATGGAGTTGCTGCGCGGCAAGGGGATGAATGACGTGACGGTGTTGATCGGCGGCATCATTCCCGAAGCGGATATACCGGCGCTGAAAAAGGGCGGGATCGCCGAAGTTTTTCTTCCTGGAACAACCACACAATCCATCGTTGATTTCATTCGGCACCGCGTTTCGACTGCTCCGCACGGAGCTTAGCGCGGCGGTGGGCACTCGCCTTTCCGCTGCTGCGCTCGACGACGTACTTCTCCTGAAGCTTGAAAGCGACGACGGATATCCTCGCCTGAGCCGCGCGGTGATGCAGGCGCTGGCGGGCGAGATCCGGCGTTTGGCGCGTGCGCCGGAGTTCGTTGGGGCCGTAATTACCGGGAACGAGCGGGCGTTTGCGGTGGGAGCGGACATCGCCGAACTGGCGCAGCTGCGCGTGGATGAAGGATTCGAGTTTTCACGGCGCGGGCAGGATGTGATGGCTACGATTGCGCGCAGCCGCAAGCCAGTAGTTGCGGCTGTTCGAGGATTTTGTTTTGGCGGCAGATTGGATTTGGCGTTGGCTTGCGGGGCGAGGATTGCGTCGCCTGATGCGATTTTTGCGCATCCGGGAGGGACGCTCGGGATCGTTACGGGCTGGGGCGGAACGCAGCGATTGCCGCGATTGATTGGGCGCGGGCGGGCGCTCGAGATGTTTGTGACGGGCGCGAGAATCGGCGCTGATGAGGCGCGGGCGGGGGGGTTGATTTCGGACGTTGTGTCGAGCGAGGAATTGGTGCGGGAGGCTTTGCGGCTGGTTCGGCAAATTTGAATTTGCAGGGGGCGGGTCTGAGACCCGCCCCTACGATGCGATTCGTGGTTAAGTGGAATGTGAGAGTTTAATCCAGTGGGAGCACCAGCTTTGTGCGGGTGTAGGCTACGCGGAAGCCGAAGCGTTCGATATTGCGATGGGAGATGCTGCCGGGTTGCGTGATGCTGACGACCAGATCGCAATCGTTGTCGAGCGCCCACGCGAGGCGCGCGCGTAGCAAGGCGGTTTGCACGCCGCGGCGGCGAAATGCCGGAAGCGTGCTGGCGCCGAAAAGTCCGGCGACTCCCTGATACGCGGAGACAACTCCGCCGCCCGCCGGTTCGCCGTCCACGTAGGCCAGCAGAAAACTGCACGGGCTGCTGCGGTGGCAGAACCCTTCCATGACGTCGAGCAGGGATTGCGTCACTGGGAAATGCTCGGCGAAGCCCTGGGCTACGATCTGCGTCCAGAGCTTGGATTCGCCGGGCGTTGCGGCACGGATGGTGACGCCCGGGGGCGCGGCGGCTGGCGCGGCTGCGAGCGCCTGCGCGAGGTGGTCGAGGAGCAAGACGTTCGAGACCTCGAGCAGTTTGTAGTCGCGCGCGGCAAATTTTTCGTAGAGAGACATTTCGACGAACGGGCAAAGCTCAACGGCTGCCGGGGCATTGCGTGATCTGAAGAATGCAGCGAGAGCGTCGAGTTCGTCGTCTGTCACCGGCCCGTTGAGGCCCACGCCGATTGCTTGGGTGACCGGTGAATCGGGACCGGCAAAAACTGCGACGCCCCCCGCAATTTCTTGAATGGCTACGGGAAATTCCGGATGGAGGCGGTGAAATGCTTCGGCGCATTCGCGGCCTGCGTTGGCTTCCGCCATTTCGGCGCGGCGAGCTAAGTCAATATCAATGAATTGCATTGCTGGATCTCCTCTGCCTGCGATTGCACGCGGCTCGGCGGGCGTGGGATGCGGCAATCGCGACCATGCGCCCGCAAGGATGATTTCGAACGGATTGGACGTGCCGGAACGCCTGGTTTATTGCGGCGAACCGGAGGCAGACCTATCCTTCGCGTGGAAACAGCAGCGCATAGGCGCCTCCAGAGGAGAATTTAGCTGCGGCGGTAAGTTGACACCGCGGCCGGGCTTCATTCTATCGTATGGGGTGCACAAGTCAAAACAATGCGGCGATGATAGAATTCTTCGGTTATAAAGCTGTTAAGCGTGCTGATTCTACCGGCAGGCAAACGATTTGGTGCGAGGAGAACGCTGGGTGAGCGGAACGAAAATTGAGACGCGGGTGGACGCGAAGTCCGCGGAATTCGCGAAGAACGCCCGGCAGATGGTGGACCGTTTGACGGAAATCAAGAACGAAGAGCAGCAGATTTTTCAGGGTGGCGGCGCGAAGGCGATCGAAGCACAGCACAAGAAAGGCCGGATGACGGCGCGGGAGCGCATTGCGAAGCTGATTGACGCGAAGACGGACTTTTTCGAGCTGGGACTTTACGCGGCGTACGAGATGTACGAGGAGTGGGGCGGAGCGCCGGCGGCGGGGACGATTACGGGGCTCGCGCGGGTAGCGGGCCGACAGGTGATGATCATCGCGAACGACGCTACCGTGAAAGCGGGCGCGTTCTTCCCGATGACCGCGAAAAAGGTGATTCGCGCGCAGAATATCGCGATCGAAAATCATATCCCGACAATCTATCTGGTGGATTCGGCCGGCATTTTTTTGCCGCTGCAGGAGGACGTGTTTCCGGATACCGATGATTTCGGGCGCGTCTTCCGCAACAATGCGGTGATGAGCGCGATGGGAATTCCGCAGATCGCGGCGATCATGGGGATGTGCGTGGCGGGCGGCGCTTATCTCCCGGTCATGTGCGACAAGATTCTGATGACCGAGGGCAGCGGGCTGTTTCTGGCCGGGCCGGCGCTGGTACAGGCTGCGATCGGGCAGAAGACTTCGGCGGAGGAATTGGGCGGCGCGCAGATGCACGCGCAGATCAGCGGGACGGTGGATTTCCGCGAAGCGGATGATGCGGCGTGCATCAAGCGATTGCGCGCGCTGGTGGATAAGATGGGGCACGGGCCGGGCGCGCCTTTCGATCACAAGGCGGCGGTGGCTCCGGCTTATGCGGAGGAGGATATTTACGGAATTTTTTCCGCGAGTGCGGGGAAGCAGTACGATATGCGCGAGATCATCGCGCGTATCGTGGACGCGAGCCAGTTCGAGGAGTATCGCGCAGAATATGGGCAGACGGTTTTGTGCGGCTACGCACGAATTGGCGGGTGGGCCGTCGGGATCGTCGCGAACCAGAAAAAGAATGTGAACACGCTGGCTCCTGGGACCGGCGAGAGACGGATTGAATTTGGCGGAGTGATTTACACGGAAGCCGCGGACAAGGCGGCGCGCTTTATTCTAGACTGTAACCAGAATCTTGTGCCGCTGGTTTTTCTGCATGACGTGAACGGGTTTATGGTGGGCAAGGAAGCGGAGTGGAGCGGAATTATTCGCGCGGGCGCGAAGATGGTGAATGCCGTGGCTAACAGCGTCGTGCCCAAGATCGCGGTGATTTGCGGAGGCAGTTTTGGGGCGGGACATTATGCGATGTGCGGGAAGGCTTACGATCCGCGTTTTGTGTTTGCGTGGCCCACGGCGCGGTATGCGGTGATGAGCGGGGATGCTGCGGCGGGGACCTTGGTGGAAATAAAGATCAAGCAGCTGGAGCGCGAAGGAAAAAAGCTGAGCGAAGCCGACAAGAAGGAATTGCACGAAACGATTCGCAAGACATATGAACACCAGACCGATCCGCGTTACGCGGCGGCGCGGCTTTGGGTGGATGCGATTATCGATCCGGCGCACACGCGGGAAGCGTTGATCGAGGCATTGGATGCGGCAGGATTAAACCCTAGGGTCGCCGACTTCAAGACGGGCGTTTTACAAACGTGAAGGGACTTGAAGGTGAAAAATGGGAGTTGAAGGCGAGGGCTTGAACTTCGAGGATTGGCTCTTACCTTTAACTTTGAACCGTTGACTGTGAACTGCTGCTGACGCACGACCATGACGAATAGTCCAAGGAAGGGCGGCTTTGGATTGCTCGGCGCAACGGCGTTGCTGTGTTTGCCGTCGCTGTTTGCGGTGTTCAGTTCATCGGCAATTGCGACGAGTGAGGGATCGCACAGCTCGGCGCTGTGGTTCATGTTTCAGGTGTCGCAGTATGTAGGGGCGATCGGGATCGTGGTGGCGGCGGCGCTGGTGGTTATCAAGGTGAGTGAGGGAAAGATTTCGCGTATCGCGGTGGGATTGATGACGGCGTGCGTGCTGGGAGCGATTTATTTGCAGTGGTACGCGATCCATATTTACAGGAGCCCCTGGTTCTAAAATTATGAGCGATGCGGTGACTATCGTGGAGTGTCCGCGGGATGCGTGGCAGGGATTGCGCCAGGTGATTCCGACCGACGAGAAAGTGCAGTATCTGAGCCGGCTGATTTCGTTGGGCTTTCGGCATATTGATGCGGTGAGTTTCGTTTCGCCGAAGCATGTGCCGCAGATGGCGGACAGCGAAGCGGTGATGGCGCGGTTGAGCGCGGTGAAGACGCCTGCGGGCGAAGCGCCGGACATAATAGGGATCGTGGTGAATGCGCAGGGGCTGGAGCGCGCGATTGCGGCGCCGGGGGTGACGACGGTCGGATATCCGTATTCGATCTCGGCGTATTTTCGGCGGGCGAATGCGAACATGTCTCGCGCTGAATCGCGCGAGCTGGTGGAGAAATTGCTGCGGGACACGAAGGCGGCGGGTCGAAAACTGGTTGTGTATATTTCGATGGCGTTCGGGAACCCTTATGACGAGCCGTGGGGACCGGAATTGGTGGAAGAGACGCTCGTGTGGCTGAAGGATTTAGGCGTGCGGACGGTTTCGCTGGCGGATACGGTGGGGACGGCGTCGCCGGAGGAAGTGGCCGAGCTGTATCAGGCAGTGAGAGGGTGCGTGGCGGGAGTGGATGTGGGAGTGCATTTGCATAGCCGTCCGGAGCGCGCGGCGGAGAAGATACTTGCGGCGTATGAAGCGGGTTGCCGGCGGTTTGATGGCGCGTTGACCGGGATGGGCGGGTGCCCGTTTGCGGGAGACGAGCTGGTGGGAAATATTCCGACGGAAGCGGTGTTGACGACGCTGGCATCGCGCGGAGTTTCGACGGGAATTGATACGAAATCGCTGGCGGTGGCGTGTGCGATGACGGAAGAGCTGCGGGAGAAGTACACGCACACGGCGGAAGCAGCGAAGCCGAATTGAAAACGAGAAAACCATTATGAAAAGCAAAGCGCAGACATCGCGGCAGCCTGAGTTCAATACGCTGAAGTATGAGGTGGAGGGAGCAGCGCTGACGATCACGTTGAATCGGCCCGAAAAGCGCAACGCGATGTCGAGCGACATGGTTAAGGAGCTGCTGGAGGCTTTGGGCTGGGCGGAATCGGATTCGTCGGTGCATGCGCTGATTCTGACCGGCGCAGGAAAGGCTTTTTGCGCAGGGGTGGATCTGGAGACTTTGCAAGCGATTTCGACACAGACTCCGGCGGAGAATCTGGGAGATTCGCGCGAGCTGGCTCGGTTGTTTCACCGCATTTACTCTTTCCCGAAGCCGGTGATCACGGCGGTGAATGGAGCGGCGATCGCGGGCGGGTGCGGCATTGCGACTTTTTCGGATATTACCCTGGCCGTGCCGGACGCGAAATTCGGTTACACGGAAGTGCGGATTGGTTTTATTCCGGCGCTGGTGTCGGTGCTGTTGCGCAGGCAGATCGGGGAAAAGCACGCGCGCGAACTTCTGCTTACCGGACGCATTTTTGACACCGCAGAGGGCTATCGTCTGGGGCTGGTGACGGAAATTGTGCCGTGTGCCGACTTGATGAAACGCGCGCGCGAGTTTGTGGAGGTGTTTCAGGCGGCGAGTCCGACGAGTTTGCGGAGAACCAAGCGGTTGCTGCTGCGTTATGACGAAGACGAAATCACGCATGAGATCGAGTGGGCGACGCAAGAAAATGCGGCGATTCGCGGGACGGCGGACTTTCGCGAGGGCTTGGCGTCGTTCCTGGAAAAGCGAAAACCGAATTGGACCGGGAGCTGAAGCGTCAGGACGATCGGGATTTGATTTTGCATTCCTAGGACGAACTTGGCCGCACGACTCTGTTTTTTAGGGTTTCCGCAAAAAGCAGATCCCTGCCAGCGGCAGGCAGGCCTCGCTACGCTCGGGATGACACTCGCTCTCTTTTGTAGGTTCTGAAACAGCTAAAATAGCGTCCTGACCAAAGGCTTCGCACATTGAGGCTTGGATCCGCTCTTTTTGCTACACAAACCCAACGAAAAATTCACGCATCCTACCAATAGATTTTCGGTTCTTTGATACACTTCCGAACGGTCATGGACTACGCAGAGACTACCATTCGTGTGCGTTATGCCGAGACGGATCAGATGGGAGTGGTGTATCACGGGAATTATTTCACCTGGTTTGAGGTGGGTCGCGTGGAATTGTGCCGGCAGCTCGGGTTTGAATACAAGCAGATGGAAATCGAGGACGATAGTTACATCGTGGTGGCTGACGCACATTGCCGGTTCAAGCGTCCGGCGCGGTTTGATGACGTGCTGGTCATTCGCACGCGGGTGCTGAACGCGCAGCGGCGCACGGTGAAATTCGGGTACGAGGTTGTGCATCGGGTATCGGGCGAATTGCTCGCTACGGGCGACACGATGCACGTGATTTGCGACCGGCTGGGGCGGCCGAAATCGCTGCCTGAAAAATATCGCAAGTACTTCCCTACTGCGAAGGCCGCTTCGCATGCGGCGGGCCAAGTGCATGCCTCCGAGTCGCACAATTCATGAGCGCAATTCAGATCGACGGCGAAAATTTGAGTTTCGAGCTGCTGCATCGTGTCGTGTTTGACGGCGCAAAGGTGGAGCTGGCCGCGGCGGCGCGCGCAAAGATGCTGGCGTCGCGCGCGGTGGTCGAGCGACTGATCGAATCGGGCGACGCGGTGTATGGTGTCAATACCGGATTCGGCAAACTGGCTTCCGTACGAATTTCCCGCGAACAAATTGGCGAATTGCAGGTGAATCTGGTGCGCAGCCATGCGTGCGGGATTGGCGCGCCGCTGAGCGAGTTGGAGACGCGGGCGATGCTGGCGTTGCGCGCGAATGCAATCGCCAAGGGATTTTCCGGAGTGCGTCCGGTGGTGGCGGAGACTTTGTGCGCGATGCTGAATGCAGGAGTGCATCCGGTGATTCCGTCGCAGGGGTCGGTGGGAGCGTCGGGAGATCTGGCGCCGCTGGCACACCTGGCGCAGGTGGCCATCGGGGAAGGCGAAGCAATTTTTCGCGGGCGCACGATTTCGGGCGCTGAGGCGATGCGCGCGGCTGGAATCGTTCCGCTGGCGCTGGAAGCGAAGGAAGGGCTTGCGTTGCTGAATGGGACGCAGGGGATGCTGGCGCTGCTGGCGTTGGCGGTGCGCGATGCGGAGATTGCGGTGGACGCGGCGGACGTGGCCGCGGCACTTTCTCTGGATGCCTTGCGCGGGAGTCCGGCGGCATTCGATGCACGGATTGCAGAGGTGCGTCCTTATGCGGGGCACGCGACGACCGCGCGAAATTTGCGGCGACTGAATGAAGGCAGCACGATTCGCGAATCGCATCGGTCGGCCGAAAAAGATAAGCGCGTGCAGGACGCTTACAGTTTGCGTTGCGCGCCGCAGGTGCATGGAGCCGTGCGCGACGCGCTGGTGCAAGTGCGCGCGATTTTGTCTGTGGAGTTGAACAGCGCGACGGACAATCCCCTGGTGTTTGCGGATTCAAGCGAAGTGATCAGCGGCGGGAATTTTCACGGGCAGCCGCTGGCGATGGCGGCGGACCAATTGGCGGTGGCTCTGGCGACTCTGGCGGGGATTTCGGAGCGGCGGATTGAGCAGATGACCAATCCGCAGACCAGCTTGCTGCCGGCTTTTTTGATACGCGAAGCGGGGCTGAATTCGGGTTTTATGATCTTGCAGGTCGCGGCGGCGGCGCTGGCAAGCGAAATCAAGACGCAGGCAACGCCACATTCCGTGGATTCGATTCCGACGTCGGCGAACCAGGAAGATTATGTTTCGATGGGGATGGGCGGAGCGCGCAGGATCCAGCCGATGTTGACGAACTTACGCAACGTGCTGGCGATCGAGTTACTTTGCGCGTGCCAGGGGTTGGACCTGCTGGCGCCGTTGCGTACCGGCACGGAAGCGCAGAAAGCGTACGCGATCGTACGCGCGGAATCGAAAGTAGTGGATGCGGACCGGTCTTTGGCGCCGGACATTCGCGCGATGGAACGCAAGATCGCGGCCGGCGCCTTCAGCGAGGTTCTACGCTGAGCAGTAGAACGGCTCGTTCTAGCAAACGAATCGCTAAGCGAGCGTTCGGGTATTACTTGCTGTCGCCGTCGTGATCCACGTCGCCGGACTTCGTTGACTGGCTCGCCTGACTGGCGGCCTTGCCTGCGGCGCTGATGTTTACGCTATCTTGCGGTGTCGCCTTGGGCGTGTTCACCGCTGGTTTTGATGCTGCAGGCTGAGTTGTCGGATTGACGTGCTGTACAGTTGCGATTGATCCCACCGGATTGGCCATAGAATACCTCCAACTTCTCTATCGGCAAGCTTTGCCTATCGCATTAGGAATTCTGATTCCGTTGGATGGGTCTTGTTGCCGAGCGGATTCCCTGAATGGGCGATAGAATCGCTTTCGCGCAGGACTTAAGCTAACGCCTGGAAAAGAAATGTACCGAAACGGTATCCCGCGACGTAGCTGAAGGGCGCGACACCGAGCGAGTAGTGCCCGCAAGGCAGAGAAAGATTTTCGAAGGCGACACCGTCGGAGCGAATGGCGTTGAGGAATTGATTAGTGAGTTCGATGGGGAAGGTGGGGTCGTAGCGTCCACTGATGGCCAGAATTTTCTTGCGCGTGCCGTGCAGACGGCGAATGTAGGGATAGGGGCTGATGGGCGAGAAATAGTGGCGAACGTCGTCGCGGGAGATTTCATGGCGGAGCGTTTGCCAGACGTTGGAGGTGGTGAGTCCGGCGGCGAGGACGTCGCCGAAGTACGTGGAGACGTGCAGAAAGGCGCCTGCGCGCAGAGCCGGTTCGTGTGTGATGGTGAGAAAGGCGAGGCAAGAGCCGATGCTGGTGCCGAGGATGCCGAGGCGGTCGTAGCCTTGGAGCTCGAGCCAGCGGAGAGTGCGCTTCACATCCAGCACCGCCTGGCGATTGGCCTGCAATGTGAGGCCGATATTGGGGCCGACGAGATGGTCGGCGCGCGGATGGCCGGGAACGACGCGGCGGTCGTGGTACGGGAGGCTCAGTTTGACCGCGGTGATTCCGAGCTGATTCAGCCAGCGGCACACGTTTTGCTGTTCTTCCCAGCGCGAATTCCATTGGGCGAGGACGACTACGGCAGGGCCGCTGCGGCGTGCCTGGAAAAATTGTGCATGGACACGATTATTTTCGAGCCAGGGGGATTCGATGGCGCTGGTGAAGGTTAGGACATTTTGGTCATCGAGCGCGTAGTCTTCGGCGGGCGTGGCGGCGAACCAATTGTCGCTATTGGCTAGCGTGTCTGTGACGAAATGGTCAAGCCAGCCACGGGGATCGGACTCGTGGGCGCTGCCGCCGAGGTGTTCGAGGCCCCAGGCGAAGGGCAGGATCCGGCGATTCTGTTCCTGCGCAAAGCGCATCTCTTCGTAAGCGCGGACTTTCTGTTCGAGCCAAGACATGGGGTGTAAACCATCGAATATAGCGTAACGCGCGGGCGGCGTTCAAATGGACGTAGAACGAACTTGGCCACTGGAGGCGCGAAGTTCTGGCCCGGCAGCGGAGGTGAGGGGTGGATCTATTGCGGGGTCCGGCTGCACGCTCGTTATCGAAACTCGCAAGCGTCGGCGGAAAACGGCATCGTGGAGGCGATTGAACTCCCAGAATGCTTCCGCCAGAAAGCGCTGCCGCGAGTAACCGGCGGCCTGAAAAACTTCATGGTGTTCAAACCAGACGACATAGCAAGTAGTCAGCAGGAAAAGCAGATGAGCCCAAGACACGGCCCGATCGGCGCAGACCGACCAGCGCGCTCCGGTTCGCGAGAGCATGGAAGCCTGAAAACACAAGTGGGCGGCTTCGTCCTGAAGAATTTCCGTACAGATCGCGCGCAATAAAGGCGATGCGGTGGCGGCGCATAACGCGCGGTAATACGGCACAGCTATGATCTCGGCGGAGACGAGAACGCGCAAAGATAGTTCTAAACCACTCAAGACGCGAACGCGACGAAACACGGTGTCCACCCAGTGGCTGCGCGAAGCGGGGATACCTTCTCGTCGCATAAAGCGGAGAAGATGCGAACTGTGGCGCTGCTCTTCTTTTACAAACAGCGATAAGGCAACAACAAACGCCGGGTCTCCAGCCATTTTGGAATACGCGAGGGCCCGCTGCAGCAGACGACGACCACTGGAACCCTCGCCTAACTGAAACTGCTGAATTGATTTTGTGATACGGCGCTTTTCCAAGCCGGAGAGCGCGATGGGTTGCTCCCAGGGTAGATAATCCTCAGCTGCAGTCCTCGCAGAGAAATGGCGGCACCAAGATTCAGATTCCGAGATGCAAGACGGATGGGTCGAGGGCATAGGCTAGCCTCCAAGGCATATACTTTACACGGCAAAGTACTTTATGTCAACGTGCCATTCTGCGAAAGTCTCCGCAATGACGGCGGGGCGTGCAATTTTGCGCCGCTGCCCACAAAGCGAGACGCGTTAGCAGTCGGGCACGATGGATTAGGGCTAGCTTGAGGGGCGTGGAGCGTTCGGGCAGAATCGATGGGTGGCTCCTCCAGCGCTTATCGGGATATTTGCGTTTCTGTTTGGATTGATCATTGGCAGCTTTCTGAACGTTTGTATCCTGCGGATTCCTAGCGGTAAATCCATTGTGCTGCCGGCTTCAGCGTGTCCTAAGTGCGGGAAAGAAATACGGGCTTACGACAACATTCCGGTGGTCAGTTACCTGCTGCTGCGCGGGAAATGCCGGGGGTGCAAAACCAAGATTTCGCCGATGTATCCCTTGGTGGAGCTCTTAACGGGCTTGCTGTTTTTGGCATGCTACCTGGTTTTTGGACTTACGGTGGATGCGGCGAAGTGGTGCGCGTTTTCGGCGATTATGATTGTGTTGGTGTTCACGGATTTGCGCGAGCGAATTTTGCCGGACGTGGTGAATTTTACGGGATTGGGGATCGGTCTCGCGTTCAGCTTTTTTGTGCAGCCGACGGACGGATCGGCGTTGTGGCTTGCGAATCGGATGTTCGAGTTCCCTCCTCCCGCACCAGTGCTTTCGTTCGTAGATGCGATTTTAGGAGCGCTGGTCGGCGGTGGATTGCTCTGGCTGGTTTCGGAGGCTTATTTCCGGCTGCGCGGGCGCGAAGGAATGGGTCTGGGCGATGTGAAGATGATGTTGATGGCCGGGGCGTTTCTGGGAGCGAAGCGGACGCTGCTGACGATTCTGGCGGGCTCGGTACTGGGCAGCGTGCTGGGGATAGCCGTGATTCTGGCGCGGCGCAAGGACGCGGATTACGAATTGCCATTCGGGACGTTTCTGGGAGCGGGTGCGCTGCTGGTGGTGTTTTTTGGAACACCGCTGGTGAATTGGTATTCGTCGCTGCTGATGGTGCGATAATGATGGAAGAGAAGATCCGATGATAGCCATGCTGGCTCCAGTCGTGCATCATCCGGCACCCTTATTGCCGTATAGCCTCGGCTTTGCAGGAGCGTTGGTGGCATGCCTTATTGCGGGCGTGCTGATTATGATTTTTCTGGCACGCAAATTTCTGCGGGACCAAACGCGCGGGGCCAAGCAGGACTGGGGGAATCCGATTCCGGATCCGGAAAATGCGTCGGCGTTCATGGCGGCTTCGATGCAGGGAGTGATCGAGAAGCTGCGGGCGCAGGAGAAGGAACTGGCGCGGCTGCATTTGTTGGCGCAAGAGCGGGCGCAAGAATCGGAGCGGTTGACGGAAGAAGTGACGCGCAACATGCCCACCGGATTGCTGCTGGTGAATGCGACCGGCGCGATCACTTCGACGAATCCGGCGGCGGAAGAAGCGCTGGGGATCAAGACGCTGCGCTACCGTTCGTACAAGGAGATTCTGGGCGGGGACTCGGATCTTACGAAGATGTTGACGGCTTGCATCCGCGACGGCAAAACTTTTCAGCGCGGCGAAATCGAGCACCTGACGTCGGAGGGCGCGGTGCGCAATCTGGGCGTGACGATTTCGCCGATCTATCGCACGATGCGCGCTTCGACGAAACATTCTGCGGAAGCCACACCGGCACAATTGCAGGAATTGAAAGTGAGCGGGGCGTTGTGTTTGATGAGCGATTTGACGGAACTGACCGCGCTGCAAAAGCAGATTCGCTGGAAGGAGAATCTGGCGGCGCTGGGCGAGATGTCCGCGGGCATCGCCCACGAATTCAAGAACTCGCTGGCCACGATTTCCGGTTACGCGCAGATGATTCGCAGCGAAGCAAAACCAGGAGATGTACGCGAGTCTTCCGAAAGAATACTAGACCAGACGCGGGCCCTGACGCACGTTGTGACGGAATTTTTGCGGTTCGCGAAACCGTTGGAAATCTGTTACGAGACTGTGCCGATGCAGACTGTGGTGGAAAAAGTCGCCGAGGAGCTGCGCGAGACGATTCCGGTGTGCACGGTGGTGGTGGAGGGCGCTTTTCAGGAACTACCGGGCGACGAAGCTTTGTTGCGGCAGGCACTGCTGAATCTGGCGCGCAACGGCGCGGAAGCGGCAAAAACCACCAGCAAGGCGCCGCAAGTGACGATGTCTGGAACGATCGAAGAGCTGGGCGGGCGCAAGTGGCAGCGGATATGCGTTGCGGATGACGGCCCGGGGATTCCGGAAGCCGACCTGCCCAAGATATTTTTGCCTTTCTACACGACGAAGTCCGAAGGCACTGGATTGGGGCTGGCCGTGGTGCAGAAAGTGGCGTTGCAGCATGGCGGCAGCATCGAAGCCCGCAATCGGCCGTGCGGCGGAGCCGAGTTTTTGCTGTGGTTACCTTTGCGGCAGGACCCCCTACCATCCACGATTGCTACCCAGGCAGCGCGCATCTAAACTGGTAGCAGCAGGCCCGTCCAGCAACCTACAGGAGGCGTTAGCCATGCGTAGAGACCTATTGTGCGCCGCTGTGGCAGCAATTTTACTGGTACCGGTGAGCGTCCTGGCGCAGCAGCAGAGCCAGAACCAGGCGCAACAGAGCCAGACACCGCCTGCCGCGTCCTCGCAGACGGCTGCGCCGTCATCCTCTTCGGCCGCTAGCGCGGACCAGAGTGCGGCGCCTGTAGACCCCCTGGTGGCTGCGGCGCGGAAGGCTCGCGAACAGAAGAAAGATCAGCCGAAGCCGGCGCGCGTGTTTGATAACGACAACGTGCCGAAGGCGGGCGGCATTTCCGCTGTTGGCGCTACGCCAAGCGAGGAAGCGGGCGACAACGGCGGCGCGGTGGACGCTAATGCGGGAGACACGAAAGCGGCGGCGGGGTCGCCAAACGATGAAAAGTCCTGGCGCGACCGGTTCGCAAAATTGCGTCACAAATTGGATGAAGATCAGGCGGACCTGGACATCATGCAGCGCGAACTGGGCGTGCTGGACGTACAGTATTACAACGATCCGGTGAAGGCGATGCAGCAAGGATACACACGCGGCGATATCGACGAAAAAACCGCTAAGATCGACGCCAAGAAAAAACAGATCGAAGCGGACGGTCAAGCGATCACGGATGCGGAAGAAGAGCTACGGAAGGCGGGCGGCGATCCGGGCTGGGCGCGCTAGAATTTTTTCTTCATGGAACCGATCCTTCTTGTCGAAGATAAAGCGGAATTGCGGGCGATGCTCCGCAAGGCGCTGGAACGCGCAGGTTACCTGGTGGAAGAAGCCGCGGACGCGAATGCGGCGATTGAAAAAGTGCGCGGGCGGCGTTACCTGCTGGTTCTCTCCGATTTAAAACTCCCTGGTGGATCTGGTTTGGATGTGCTGCGGGAATCGCGGCGCGTGGAAGCCACTTTGCCCGTCATTTTGATGACGGCGTACGGGTCGGTAGAAGAGGCCGTGACGGCGATGAAGGAAGGGGCGTTTGATTTCATCCAGAAGCCGGTGGACCTGGATCATTTGAAATTATTGCTGGAGCGCGCGGCGCAGCAGCAGGAGCTTTTGCGCGAGAACTTGCTCTTGCGCGAGGAATACGCGGTGCGATATGGATTTCCGCGAATCGTGGGCGAGCATCCCACGATGAAAGACGCTAGCCAGATGACGCAGCGGGTAGCGGCTACGGATTCAACGGTCCTGCTTCTGGGCGAGAGCGGTACGGGCAAAGAAGTGTTTGCACGGGCAATTCACCATTTGAGCCCGCGGTCGAGCCATCCATTCGTGGCGCTGAATTGCGCGGCGATTCCCGAGGGGTTGGTGGAGAACGAGCTTTTCGGGCATGAGCGCGGGGCATACACGGGAGCGGGGGCGCGGAAAATCGGAAAACTGGAGCTGGCGCATCGCGGAACTTTGTTCTTGGACGAAATCGGCGAGCTACCCTTGGCGATTCAGAGCAAGCTATTGCGCGTGCTCGAAGAAAAACGCTTCGAGCGGGTCGGAGGGACGCAGGAAATTGAAGTGAACGTGCGGATTCTGACGGCTACGAACAAGGATTTGCGGGCGGCGGTGGCGGAAAAATCGTTTCGCGAAGACCTGTTTTTCCGGATTTCGGCAGTGCCGATCACGATTCCGGCTTTGCGCGACCGCGGCGATGATGTGTTGCTGCTGGCCGAATATTTTCTGGAGAAGTTCCGGCGCGAATTCCGCAAGCCGCAGTTGCAACTAAGCAACGACGCGCGGGAGCGGCTCTTGACCCATTCCTGGCCGGGAAACGTGCGCGAATTGCAGAATGCGATTGAACGCGCGGCGATTCTGGCGAACGGGCCGGAGATCAACGAGAGCGCGTTGCAATTGCCTACGCCCAAGCCTTCGGCAGAGCAATTGCCGGGTGGAATGCTGGAAGAGGAATTCTTGTGGGAAGGGCCGCTGGAGGAAGTGTCACAGCGGGCCGTCCAGCACGTGGAGCGATTCAAGATTCAGGACGCGCTGCGCGACACGAAGTGGAACAAAACACGCGCGGCGGAAAAGCTCGGAGTATCGTACAAGACCCTGCTGCACAAAATCCGCATTCTAGGCCTCGAGAACTAGCGCGGCGTTTCGGCCCTAAGGCTCCTGCCAGTTTTTCGAAAATCATTTCGCTTCCGGACGGCGCGCGATGTGCAGGTTTACGCTGCGGAGGTTCCAGGATTGGACGCGTACGTGGGTAAAGCCGACTTTTTCCATCAGCGCAGTTAGCTCCGGCGGCGTGGGGAATTTTTCTACCGAGCCGGGGAGATAGCTGTAGGCTTCGCTGCTTCCGGAGATTGCCGCGCCGATTCGTGGAAGAATCTGCCGGAAGTAGAAGCGGAATAGCCCCGCCATGGGGCCGGCGCCAGGCTCGGAAAACTCCAGGATTCCGACTTCCCCTCCCGGTTTCAGAACGCGCGCTATTTCGCGCAATCCGTTTTCATAATTCACCAGATTGCGAAAGCCGAACGCCGTGGTAACCAGATCGAAGCTGGCGTCAGCAAATGGGAGGTGTAGCGCATCGGCTGTGGCGAAGACGGCGGAGCGGGAATGTTCGGCGGCTTTCTTATGCGCGCGATTCAGCATTGGTTGCGCGAAATCACTGCCGATCAGCGGAAAGCGGAAGGCGCCGGAATCACGCAGCTCGTGAACGCGAACGCGTTCGAGGGCGAAGGTGAGGTCGCCGGTGCCGCAGCAGAGGTCAAGGACGCGCGCGTCGGTGCGGCGCAGGATGCGATAGAACCTTCGGGCGGCGCGATGGCGCCAGTAGCGGTCCAGCGAAAAGGAAAGAAAATGATTCAGGAAGTCGTAGCGCGGCGCGATGCGGCTGAACATATCGCGAACGCGCGCGGACGCTTCGCGTTCGTTGAACGTGCCGACCGGACGCGTGCCGGACAGCTTCGTCGGCCTTTCGATGGACGAATTCATGCTATTGAAGGCTGGTGAGTCAGACTTTTGCCAACGCGGAAATGGCTGGGAGTTCCGCGAATGTTCGCTGAACGAGAGGCCAAGGCAAGTTGACGCCCCACTGGACTTTACCAATGCGGCGCGGCAACACCCACAGGACACGCCCGCTACGAGCCTTTTTATCACCTGCGAGGATGGGACGCAATTGAGTTGCGCGAATTCCGGCGAGTGACGGCAACGGACCGACGTTGGATATCAAACGGATGACGCGGGTGGCTTCGGATTCGCGGAGGCGGCCGGTGGCGAGGCCGAAGACGGTGGCGGCGAGCATGCCCCAGGCGACGGCTTCGCCGTGCAGAAAGCGGCGGTAGCGCGTGGCGGCTTCCAGGGCGTGGCCCAGAGTGTGGCCGAAATTCAGGATGTGGCGAAGGCCGCTTTCGCGCTCGTCTTTCGCGACTACGTGCGCTTTGATGCGGATGCAACGCGCGATTACCCAGGCGAGCGCGGCGGGGTCGCGGCGCAGAAGCGCGAGCATGCGGCGCTCGAGGAATTGGAAAAGTTCGGGATCGGCGATGACGCCGTATTTGATGACTTCGTAGAGGCCGGAGCGAAATTCGCGGTGCGGGAGCGTTCGCAGGACATTCGGATCGGCAATTACGAGCTTCGGCGGATAAAACGCGCCGACCAGATTCTTGCCTTCGGGAAGATTTACGCCGGTCTTGCCGCCGATGGCGCTGTCTACCTGCGCCACCAGCGTGGTGGGGACGTGCACGAGGCGCACGCCACGAAGATAACTGGCGGCCGCGAAACCGGCGACGTCGCCGACGACACCGCCGCCCATGGCGACGATTGTCGCGCCGCGGTCCGCGCCTGCGTGAACCAGTTGGCGCGTGATTAGCTCGATGGTGGCTAGATCTTTGGCGGCCTCTCGGTCGTCGAAGAGGATCGCGGTCACGCGATGGCGGCCGCGAAGGTTGCGCATCAGCGCGCGTCCCCAGTGCTCCCACACGTTTGGTGAGGAGAGCACAAAAATTCCAGTGGTGTCACCGAGGCGCTCGACTAGGGAGGCGGATCGGCCTAGTAGACGCGAGGCGCAATGCACCGTGTAAGGACCGCCTGACGAAGCGACGCGAATGACGGGCATATTTTAGTGAAACTTCTTTTGAAGTTCGCCGACGGATTCCAGGATCACGTGGCCGACGATGGCGACGCTGCGTGGGCTGACTTTATCGAGCGTGTCTTGCGGCGTGTGCCAGTAGCCTTCGCTGATGTAATCGTTGAGGTCAATGATATCGAGAGACGGGACGCCGCGCTGGAGAAAGGGGTCGTGATCGTCCTGGGTGCTCGTTTCCTGCGAGACGAAAATGTCCTTGTAGCCCAGGCGGTCCGCTGTCTTCCAGACCAGATCGTTGAGCCAGCGCGGACTGTCTGACTGGCGGTCTATGTGAAGACCGTATTGGCCGATCATGTCCGCGAGAATGAGGGCCTTCACGCGTTTCAGGTCGCCAGAAAGCGCCATGCGCGCGGCAAGTTCGCGGCTGCCGTAGGTGTGGTCGTCATCCTGGTCCCAGTTCACGAAGGCTTCTTCGCCGTCGAGAAAGGCGATCCACACGGAATTAGGTTGATCTTTTTTGCCGCAGAGCTGGCGAGCCATTTCGAGCATGAGGCCGGTGGAGGAGGCACTGTCTTCTGCACCGACAAAGTTCGGGACGCTGCTGAGTGAGTCCACGTGAGTCAAAAGCAAAATGATTCCCTTCCCGGTACCAGGGACTTTGGCGACGATGTTTTTCATGGCGATGTCGCCCTTGGGAGTGGAGGCGTGAAAGTCGTCCTGATCAACCTCGCAGCCGTAGGATTTCAACTGTTGGATGATGTAGTCCTGGGTCTGGTGCAGCGCTTGGGAAGCGGGCGGGCGCGGACCGAAGCTGACGATTTTGGCGACGTGCTCGTAGGCTTTCGCGCCGTCGAAGCCGCCGGTCTGATCGGCGGGAGGAGCGACCTCAGCAAGCTTGGGCGGTGCGGACTGACTCGCAGCGGCGGGGGCTGACCCGGCGCTGCCGGACGACGCCGAGCTAGGCTGGCTGGAACCGCTGCACGCGAAAATTCCGCCGATGGCGGCGACAGTGGCGATGCCGAGCCACGCTCTTCTGCACGAAGTGAACAATTTAGTGAGCCTCCCCGCCGGCCAAATTCTGCGACTCTTTGCGCCTGAGCACAACGTGAGAAACCAGCACACCGACAAAATAGAGCGCGACCATCGGCGCCATAAAGACCACCATGGTGGTGGCGTCCGGAGTAGGCGTGACTACCGCCGCCACAACCGTGATGATCAGCATAGCGTAGCGGAAATTCTTGAGCAGGAATTTGGGCGTCACAATCCCGAACAGCGACAGGATAAAAATCAGCACCGGCAGCTCAAAGATCACGCCGAGGCCTACAAGAATGATCAAAACCAGCTCGAAATACTCGTTGTAACTGATCAGGGGCTTGACGGGCGCGTCGTAAGCGAAGCCGATCAGAAATTTCAGGGTTTGCGGCAGCATGATGAAGTAGCCGAAAGCGATGCCGCAGAGAAAAAGAAACATTGAGGAGATGATGAAGCCGGAAACGGCGCGGCGTTCGTGCTTGTAGAGACCGGGCGCGACGAAGAGCCAGACCTGATACAGCACAAACGGCATGGCCAGCACGATGCCCAGATACAGGCCGATATTGATTACCAGCGTAACGTAACCGCCCGGGCTGGTGAAATAGAGTTTGTCGTCAAAATGCGAGGCGCGCAGGGCGTCCTGCATCGGCTTCACGAGGATCACGATGAAATGCTTCGAGATCAGCAGCCCGATGCAGGCGCCAATCGCGATCGCGGCAGCGGAATTGATCAGCCGCTTGCGCAAATCCATGAGGTGTTCGAAAAACGACATGCGTCCGCCGGCGTCGTCTTCCGCGGGTGGCAGAACGCTCGGATCAGGCTGGGCGGGGTCGGCCATCTGTCACTTTCTCGGGTGCTGAATCGGGATGGTCACCCTGATGCGGGACGTTTTCGCGAGTCTCGAGTGGCAACTGCTCGACGGATTGCGGTATGCGGGTGGCGATAAAATTTGGAGGTTCCGTGGCAACCGTGCCGGGAGTCGGCGGCAGCGGATCGTTGGTGGATTCCGGCGGAAGCGTGGGGGGACTCGTCTGGGAAGTCGCGGCGCCTCCACCGATGGTCTGAGCGGGCGGCTGGGCTTCGCGGAGACGGCGCAGATCGGCTTCGCGTTCGAGGTCGCGCATATGGCCTTCGAAAGTGCCGCGCAATTCGGCGGTGGCGCGCCGGAATTCGGCCATGATTTTGCCGAGATTGCGCGCGAGTTCGGGGAGCTTCTCGGGTCCAAATACGACCAGAGCGACCGCGAAGATGATGATCAGGTGTGGGACACTAAGCATGGAGCGTCTGGGACGAAGGTCCGCCCGGAATTGCGCTTTCCGACTGCATCTCCGGGTCCATTTTTGAATCATAGAAGAGGGCTGGAAGCGTGTCAAACCGCTGAAAAGTTGTATGCTATAATTAGGTTCTTGGGGCTAAGCGAGGACGCATGGAATCAAAGGGGTCGTCGGGGCGTGGAGTCGTAGTGCTGGTGGTAGTGCTGGCTGTTTCCGCGATATTGGGCGGGCTGTATGGTCCGTCCGTGCGCGCCACGGCTGCCGGCCAGAACGACATGCAGGATTCGGTGAAGAGCTTCACGCGCGTCCTCTCCGTGGTAGAGCGCAATTACGCCGATCCCGTGGACACCGACAAGGTGATCTACGATGGCGCGATCCCTGGAATGCTCCGCGTACTCGATCCGCACTCGAATTTCTTCGATCCCAAGCAATACGCGCTATTCAAGGAAGAGCAGGAAGGCAAGTACTACGGCGTGGGGATGACTGTGCAGCAGCGCGAGAGTCAGACCGTGGTGCTTGCGCCGTTTGTCGGCTCGCCTGCCTATAAGGCCGGCATTCGGCCGGGCGACATCATTCAGAAAGTTGATGGCAAGTCCTGCGAAGGCCTGACGACGACGGAAGTGGCGGATATGCTGAAAGGCGCAAAGGGCACGGTGGTGCACATTTCGCTGGGCCGCGAAGGCTGGGACAAGCCGATTGAAGTGACCGTGACGCGCGACGAGATTCCCCGGCCCGGCGTGGAATATTACACGATGGTGAAGCCAGGAATCGGGTACGTGCGCGTGACGACGTTCAATGAGACGACCGACAGCGATCTGGCCGATGCTTTGAAGCAGCTGGATGTGGCGAAGCTCGATGGTTTGATTATTGACCTGCGGAATAACGGCGGCGGATTGCTGAATCAGGCCGTGGGCATGGCGGACATGTTCCTCGACAAGAACGAGATTGTGGTGTCGCATCGCGGGCGGGCTTCGCAAGAACGGCGCTATTACGCGGTGCGCGGCAATCAGGGGATTGAGGTGCCCGTAATCGTGCTGATCAACGGGCAGAGCGCTTCGGCTTCCGAGATTGTTTCCGGAGCGATTCAGGACCATGACCGCGGGTTGATCGTGGGCGAGACGAGCTTCGGCAAGGGTTTGGTGCAGACGCAATTCCCACTGAGCGAGGATACGGCGCTTTTGCTGACGACTGCGCGCTACTACACTCCGAGCGGAAGACTAATTCAGCGCGATTACAAGAATATTTCGCTCTACGATTATCACTACAATCCGCAGCCTCCCAAGAAGCCGGAAGTGAAGCTGACTGACAGCGGGCGGCAGGTTTTCGGCGGCGGCGGGATTACGCCGGACGACGCGGTGGCCGCTCCCAAGCCGGATGATTTCCAGCAGATGCTTTTTCGCCGCGGAGTCTTCTATTCGCAGCAACAGGGCGTGGGCGATTTCACGCGCTTTTATCTGGGTGAAAAGCCGGACATCACAAAAGAATTCGTGGTGAACGACGACGTGATCGCACAATTCAAGAAGTACCTCGACCAGCAGAAGATCAAGTATACGGAATCGGACATTCAGGCAAACCTGGCGTGGCTGAAGTGGCAGATCAAGCGCGAGGTTTTCACTTCTTACTTCGGACTGACCGACGGGTACAAGGTGGAATTGCAGGACGATCCGCAGTTGGAGAAGGCCGAGGAACTGATCCCCCAGGCCAAGGCGCTGTATTCCAACGCACGGAAGATTCTGGCCGAACGCGAAGCGGGACAGCCGAGCCAGCCGTAAATTGGTGGCATTACGCCGTCGGATAGAAGGTGACGTGGCGCTGGGTGTTTTGAGTACGGGTTGCCAGTGCCCGTGTCGTAAGGCGGGCGGTTCGATGATCCACGTCGTTAACCGCTGCGAGCAGCGCGGCTGGTTAGCGCGAATTGTGCTTCCCAAGAATCCCTACGCGGCAAAAGATTCCGTAGCCTCGCGAAGTCGCATCACAGCATTCTTTCAATTCCCCGCGACGAGAAGCGGCATAACTAGGACGTGCGCGTAGCAATCTGACCTTTAGCCCGCTGGACGCCCCGCGGCCCTTTCATCCCGCTTTCGTTCCGCCGTGGCCTAGCTATTGCATTCCACGGCACGTTGCGCAAAAGCAGTTCTGGCGGCAAGCCCGTAACGCCGTATGCTTGGTATAGCTTACACGGGCTTGGGGTAGCCAGAAACGCCGTGAACTCGTCCCAAAAAACGTTCGGAATAAGTTTGCCCCGAATGACGCCATCCTGCTGGGTGTTGACGGGTGGGTGGGGACTCCTAGTCGGCGGCTACTGCGTTGCGGCTTTAACGGTGTCGAACGGGCGAGGGCTTACCACCTTCGGCGATATCATGCAGTGCGCGGTGGCGCTCTTCGCCTGCGCCGGGCTATTCCTCAATTCGTTTTCGAGCGAAAAGCGCACACGGGTCTTCTGGATACTGCTGGGACTGGGCTGCGCGGCGTGGCTGGTGGGACAATCCATCTGGACGTATTTCGAGGTGGTGCTGCGCAAGGACGTCCCGAATCCGTTCGTCGGCGACGTGATTCTCTTCTTGCATCCGGTACCGATGATCGGGGCGCTGGCCCTGAAACCGCACGATAAGCGCGACGATTTGAACGTGCACACCGGCTACCTGGATTTCTCGCTGCTGCTGATCTGGTGGGTGTATCTGTACCTCTTCGTGGTGATTCCGTGGCAATACATCGCGCCGAACGTGCTGGCTTACGGGTGGAGTTACGATCATCTGGCGGCGGTGGAAAACCTGCTGCTGACGGCGGGGTTTGCGTATCTGATCACGCAGGCGAGAGGGCGCTGGCGGGAAGTTTACGCGCATCTTTTCAGCGCTTCGCTGCTGTATGCGGCCGGGTCTTACATCACCAACCGCGCGATTGACCGCCTGGATTATTACACCGGCAGCCCGTTCGATTTGCCGCTGGTGGCATCGTTCGTGTGGTTTGGGACAGCGGGAATCGTGGCTTACCGGCTAAAGCCGCAGCGCGAAACGGTGGCGCCAAGGCCCGATCACGCGAAGAAGTGGGGGTCGGCGCTGGCCATGACGGCGGTGTTCTCGATTCCGCTGATGGCGCTGTGGAGTTTGTGGCGGTCGGCGAATCCGTCGGAGGTGCGAATATTTCGGGTAAGCGTGACACAGGTGGCGTTGCTGGTGGCCGCGCTGCTGATTGCGCTGCGGCAGCGGCTGGTGGACCACGACCGATTGCGTTTGCTGGAAGGCTCGCGCGAATCGCTCGAGAATTTGAAGCATTTTCAGGCGCAGATGGTGCAGACGGAGAAGCTGGTGTCGCTGGGGCAGCTGGCGGCGGGGGCGGCGCACGAGATCAATAATCCTTTGACGGGAATTTTGGGCTATTCCGATCTCTTGGTCGACGATCCGGCGCTCGGAGAGCGGCAGCGGCTGGTGGCTGAGAAAATTCGCACGCTGGCGCGGCGGATTAAGACGCTGGTAACCAGCCTACTGAGTTTTGCGCGGCGCGTGCCGAGCGAGAAATTGCATCTGGATTTGAACCAGGTGATCGCTTCGGCGCTGCATTTGAGCAACCTGGACTTGCGCGGGAAGCATATCCAGGTGGAAACGTATCCGGATCTGGATTTGCCGTTGATTCGCGGAGACGCGAACCAGGTGTTGCAGGTATTTTTCAATTTGATCAGCAATGCGGTGGATGCGCTGGAAGATGTCGGCGGCGGGCGGCTGACGATTCGCACGAAACACTCGGATTCTCGAATCACGATCGAATTTTCGGATACCGGGCCGGGAATCAAAGCGCCGCAGCAAGTGTTCGACCCCTTTTTCACCACGAAGCCCGTGGGCAAAGGCACCGGGCTGGGCTTGAGCATCTGCTACGGCATCATGCAGGAGCATGGCGGCCGGATCGAATGCTACAACCGGCCGGAAGGTGGCGCTACTTTCGTGGTGGAATTCCCCATTAACGCGCCGGAAATGTATTTGCCCGAACCCCCGCAGGCGGTTAGCTCTTCCAAAACCAGCTAGAAAATCCACTTGACTGCGCTGCGTTAGACGGCAGCGAGCAATTAGTCGCGGACGACGAATTCGAGTTCGACGCCTGCTACTTCGATCACGTCGCCTGAGGCTAGCTTTGTTGGATGCGTGATCGGTTGGCCGTTGACGCTGGGAACCTTGTCGGCCGGGCCGATGTAATAGGAATTATCCTCGCGGCGATTGATTTGCGCGGCGACTTTGGGCTTGAACCAGCCTTTGAGCTTTACCGTGGCCATCGCGGATTTGCCAACTACGGTGAGTTTGTCGTTCAAGACGTATTCGCGCTGGTCGGTGCTGCCATTGCGAACGACGAGCGTGGGCAATTTCATGCGGCCCGGTGCGGGCTGCGCGCTTTCGCCTACGGCTGCGACTTTCTGCAGAAATTCGCGGCGTTCTTTCGTGTCCAGCATCACGGTCTCGTTGATTTTCGGCACGGCGGGCTTCAGGTCGCCGTGATCGAGCGAGGTGGCGCGCACTTCCACGGAATCGGTGACGACGATGGTGTGCTTGCCGATGCCCACGGAATCGCCGGGCTTGAGCATCACCATTTTCACGCGCTGGCCATTGACGAACGTGCCATTCAAGCTGCCGAAATCCTGCAGCATCAGGCGCCCTTCTTCATTGAACACGCGCGCGTGATAGCTGGAAACGGCGGGATTGTCTATCACTATGCCGTTGTCCGGCGAGCGGCCGATACTTACTTCTTTCTGGCCGACCGCGACTTCCTTCAGAATCGAACTTTCAAATTTCAATACCAGCTTGGACATGGAAACGTCCTCCGTATCAGGATGGATCTTCGGCCCCTTTGAACCATCTCCCAAGTTTCGATAACGCGCCGGCTTGCTTGGGCACGTGCCGCAAAACGATCGCGGTGATGTTGTCGCCGCCGCCGGCCTGGTTTGCCAAATCCACCAGGCGGTCCGCCGATTCCTGCGCGCCGGTGGATTCGCCCAGCACGGCCGCGATCTGTGCTTCCGAAAGCTCACGGAAGAGGCCGTCGGAACAGAGCAGGCAAATATCGTCCTCGACTAAAAGCTCCTCGGTGACGTCCACATCCACGTGATTCTCGACGCCGAGAGCACGGGTGAGCACGTTCTGCATTTTGCTGCGACCGGCTTGCTCAGGCGTCAAAATGCCGCGGCGGACTTGTTCGGCCACGAACGAATGATCTTCCGTAAGCTGATCGAACTGGCCTTTGCGCAGCAGGTACGCGCGGCTGTCACCCACGTGCGCGAGGCAGACGCGATCTTCCAGGCACCAGGCGGCGACGATCGTTGCTCCCATGCTGCCCTTGCCTCCGAGTTGCTGCGCGGCCTGATAAATCTCCTGATTCGCGAGGCGCACAGCACTGGCGAGGCGGCTCGACGTTTCACCCACGCCTTCGATCTTGCCGCCGAATACCGGCAGGCCGGGATTCGCGGCGCCATCGCGGCAATGCGTGATGGTGGTCTCGACAGCCAGACGGCTGGCGCGTTCTCCAGATTCGAGGCCGCCCATGCCGTCCGAGAGCACGAAAAGATTCAGCTCCGGCACGAGGCCGAAGCTGTCTTCGTTATTTTCGCGAACACGCCCTACATCGCTGCGCGCGCCAAAATCCATCGCACTTCCTATCGCACAGCCCAAGTCTGTGCGCTTTCTCTTGTCGCTATGCGGTTGCCGTGCAACGCCTATTTGCCGGCGGCGCGTGCTGGTTGAGTTCCGGTTATTTCAGGTTGCGGTTTCCCGCCAGCCTGCCCACGCTGCGTACGTTCGAAAAGCCCTTTTCTTCCAGGCGCTGGGTGACGGAGCTGGCGCGCTTGCTTTCGATGGGCCCACAAAAGACAACGAAATATTTTTGGTGCATCCAGGTTCGAATTACGGACTGGGCCGGCAAATCCATCGCGGTGATCTTCCTTACCGCGCCTTGTGCTTTATCTTCGCGCTCGAAGCGCTGCACGAAAAGATATGTTGAGCCAAAGGGAGCGGGTGTCAGTTCGCCCTGTGCCGGAGCATTTTGCGCGAAGGTCTGATTTTTCTTCTTGGCTGGGCCGGTTTCCATGCGCGGAAAGACTTCCGCCGGACGTTCAGGATTGGGGTGCACAGGCGCCGAAGATTTCGCGACGGGTGCGGGCGCGGGTGTGGCTGCTGGCGCGGAGTTTGTTGGCGCGGCCGGCTTGGCGTCTTCGACTACCGGCGCGGGCGGCGGAGGAGGAGGTGGCGGTGGAATCTCGTAGGCGAAACCCGGCGGCTTGGGCGCCGGCGCTGCCGCGGGCGGCAAAATGAGCTTGTAGGCTTTCATCACGGCGAGAGCGTGCAAGCCGCTAAGCACCGCCGCGACGAGAACCAAGGATACGAAAACCCAAATGACGGGAGATTTGCGTTTCGCCGCGGGCTTGGCGGCGACGCCGGTACGCAGAAGTCCCGAGGAACCGTGACTCGTCGCGACTGCGGCGCGAGCGGGTGCTTGCGAGGATGTCATCGGCACGGGCGACTGCAGCGCGGATTCCAGGTCCGCGACGGTTTGAAAGCGGCGCTCCGGTTCTTTCTCCAGGCACTTCAGAATGATTCGTTCAGCGGAAACCGGGACATTGGGCTCGACTTCGCGCGGCAGAGGCGGCTCTTCGCGCATCTGCTTCAGCGCCACGGCGACGGGATTATCCGCGCGGAAGGCCGGCGAACCGGTGAACATTTCGTAGAGCATCAAACCGAGCGAGTAAATGTCGGTGCGGTAATCTACGGGCTTGCCGGCAACTTGTTCTGGCGCCATGTAGGCAGGCGTGCCGACCATCGAGCCGGTGAGGCGCGTTCCGGCTTCCATCGAGCGGGCGATGCCGAAGTCCATGATCTTGACGTTGCCTTGCGCGTCAATCATCACGTTTTCGGGCTTCAGATCGCGGTGGACGATGCCCTGGGCGTGCGCTTCCTTCAAGCCGGAGCAAATTTGCAGCGCCAGATCCACGGCTTTGCGCTGCGGCAGGCCCCCGAAGCGATTCAGGACCGAACGCAGACTTTCGCCTTCGACGAATTCCATCGAAGTGTAAGCGACGACGCCAAGGCGATTGAACTCGTACACGCGGCAAACATTTTTGTGCGTGATTTTCCGCGCGAAGAGCAGTTCATTCTTGAAGCGGTCCATCATCGCTTGGTCGGAGGCGATTTCAGGTTTGAGGAGCTTCAGCGCCACGGTCTCGCCGGTTTCACGGTCGCGCGCTTTGTAGACGTTCCCCATGCTGCCATGCCCGGCCGAAGCGAGGATTTCGTAGCGCTGGCTGAGAGCAGCGAGCGCCGTGGAGCTGAGATTCAAATTGGCAGATGGCGGCTGCGGCGGTTCCGCGGCCACTTCCGCGGCATCCGGCACATCGCTCAGCAACACCGTCTCGCGAGGGCCGGGCGGGCGCGCGGAATCGCGCGGCGACGCAGGGCCACCGGGCTTGCTCGATTCAGCCATAGGTGAACATAGGATAAGAGAGAAGCGGGTGCGGCTATACGGAACAAAACAAACGTGTAAGGTAAGAGTATCTGGTACGGACGGACGCTGGAAACGCAAAAAGTACAGCTAATCGTTTGGGAACAGCCGCGGGGCTGGCTTTCGCGTTCACCGATGGCATGCCTCATACTATCTACTTACCACGGACCCCGCAGGCGTGCCGGCCTCCTCCCCGGACGACGCGGTGGAGGAATTCGCATGGATGCCCCAAAAAGCCCGCCTCCTGCCGCACCGGTGTCTGAAGTCGTCATCAATATTTCCACTCCTAGCATTATCGCAGCCATGTTGCAGGCGGCGCCAGGCACCAGCGACCTGATATTTTCTCCGGGGCGCGCTCCGCAAGTGGAGATGAGCGGGCAGCTCACACAGCTGAAGATCAAGGGTGTGGGTGTGCTTTCGTCGGAAGATACGGCGCGCATCGCGGCGGACTTGATCGGGCGCAATTCGCACGCCGTGGAAAAATTGAAAGAGGAAGGCTCCTGCGATATTTCGTATAGCTTGCCCAAGATTTCGCGATTTCGCGTGAATATTTTCACGCAGCGCGGCAGTTGCGCGATCGTGATGCGCGTGATTCCCAGCAGCGTGCCGGATTTCAAGACGCTGCATTTGCCGCCGCAGCTGGCGGAAGCGGCGGAGGTGCGTCCGGGGATCGTGCTGGTGACGGGGCCGACGGGCAGCGGGAAATCATCGACGCTGGCGGCATTCGTCAACAAGATCAATGAGGAGCACGCCTGCCATATCATTACGATTGAAGACCCCATCGAATTTCTGCATCCCCACAAACGGGCGACGATTCACCAGCGCGAGCTGTATTCAGATACACCCAGCTTTCCCCTGGCGTTGCGGGCGGCGCTGCGGCAATCGCCCAAGCTGATTCTGGTGGGCGAAATGCGCGACAAGGACACGATCGAAGTGGCGTTGGAAGCGGCAGAGACGGGGCATCTGGTGCTTTCGACATTGCACACGATTGACGCGTCAAAGACGATTGAGCGCGTAATTGGCGTCTTCCCCGTTTCCGAGCAGCATGCGGTGCGGGGGCGTCTGGCGAAAACTTTTCGCTACATTATTTCGCAGCGGTTGATTCCCAAACGCGATGGCACCGGGCGCGTCGCCGCGTTCGAGATCCTGAAATCCACTTTGCGGACGCGGGATTACGTGCAGAAAGGCGAAAGCGAAGGAAAGTCGTTGCTGGATGCCATGCGCGACGGTTCGACTGAAGGGATGCAGTGCTTTGACGATGAGATCGAGAAATTGATTCGCGCGAACGTGCTGGATATTGATACCGGACTGGCGTTTGCGACGAATGAAGGCAATTTGCGGCTGCTGATCGCGGATATCTTGGAGCCACAGCAAGATTTGCCTTCGCCTGGCGTTTCGGCGGCGGACGCAGCGCAAGCGGTGGAAACCGAAGAAGCCATCGAACGGTGAGCTCCGAACTGCGCGGCCATCTGCGCGCGGGATAATCTTGGTGGACGTGAGGGGGCTCGAACCCCTGACCTCCTCGTTGCGAACGAGGCGCTCTCCCAACTGAGCTACACGCCCATCAGTGAAACGGTGCTTCCAATTCTAGCAAACGCATTGAGCAGCGCCAAACCTGTTCAGATCGCTGAGTGCTTTATGGCCCCGGGAGCGTCTCCGCTCAGGCGCGTTTGGCGGCGTCTTCGATCTGGGGTCTGTGCGACGCCCCTCGAGCGCGGGCTGCACTTACGAACTTTACGAAGCGGTGGGCGAGGGTGAAGATTCGTTCGGCTTGGCGCAGGCGGATGGCGTCTTTGGGGATCAGTTCCCCGCCTATGCCGAGGGCTGTGGCGCCCGCGAGAATAAAATTGGCAGCGGTCTGCTGGTTTACTCCGCCGGAGGCGACCAACGGGAGCGTGGGAAAGGGAGCCTTCAGCGCGCGGATGTAACTATCGCCGCCGACTTGCGCGCAAGGGAACACTTTCACGAAGTCGGCGCCGGCTTTCCAGGCGCGCGTGACTTCCGTCGGAGTGAGCGCTCCAGGCAAAACAACTACCGACGCCCCCAGCGCAAACTCTACGATCTTCATATCCAGGCCGGGGCTCGTGAGAAACGTTGCGCCGGCGTCCAGACACTGGCGCGCGACGTCTGAATCGAAGACGTCTCCTGCACCCACGATCATTTTTGGAGCGTGTTTCACGAGGTGGGCGATCACTGCGGTGGCGCCCGGAACGGTCATCTCGATTTCGACGATGGGGATGCCGCCGCGCGAGACGGCTTCGGCGGCAAAGAGCGCATCTTCCGCGGACGAAAGTCGGACGGCCGGGATGATGCCGATTTCTTCGATGCGAGCGCGGACCTCTTCACGTTTCATGGGGCGACATCCTCCGGGAACGCGGCTGCCGGGGCGCAACTGGCGCACCGGGATTCTATCGGAATCGCGGTGCGGCTGAAAATGAAAAGAAACAGCAAGAACGACGAGGGATTAGACTTCGAACGACTCTTCCACTCGCGGTAGCTTATCGCCGTCACGCGCGATCCACACATACAAGGCAGGGAGCAGGAAAATGCTCATGATCAGGGCTGAAATCAGTCCTCCGACGATCACGATGGCGAAGGGCCTTTGGGAGTCCGAGCCAATGGCGCGGGAAACGGCGGCGGGCAGCAGGCCTAAGGTGGCTACCAGCATAGTCATCATGATGGGTCGTAGACGGAGCACCGCGCCTTCGATGGCAGAGTCTTCGATGGAATAGCCACGAACGCGAAGTTGATTGATGTATTCGAGCATAATCACGCCGGTTTGGACGGAAACGCCGAACAGCGCGAGAAAGCCCACGCCACTGGAGACGCTGAAGTGCGTGCCGGTGAGGAGCAGGGCCAGCAAACCACCGAGCGGGGCCATGGCGACGTTCGCGAGAATCAGGAGCGCCCATTTCGAGGTCTGAAACATGGTGTAGAGAATAATGAAGATCAGGAACAGAGTGACGGGCAGCACAAACATCAGGCGTTTCGATGACCTCTTCTGGCTTTCGTATTCGCCGGCCCAGTCCAGGTGATAGCCGGTGGGCAGCTTCACCTGTTCGGTGACCTTCTTCATCGCTTCTTCCACCGTGCTGCCTAAATCGCGGCCGCGCACGCTATATTTGATCGCGACGTAACGGGAATTTTCCTCGCGATAAATTTCCGAGGCGCCGTCGAGTTCTTTCACAGTGCACAACTGCGCGAGGGAGACGCGTCCGCCGGAAGGAGCCACGAGCCGAATATTTTCGATGGCTTCCGTCGTTTCGCGATATGGAGCCTGATAACGGACCACGAGGTCGTAGCGTTCTTCGCCCTTGAGCACCTGGCTGACGGTCTTGCCCCCTACGGCGGTTTCGATGGCGTCCTGTATGTCTGAGACGTTGATTCCGTAACGAGCGGCCTTCTGGCGGTCCACGATGAAATTCAGGTTCGGCTGGCCGATCACGCGGAACAGACCGAGATCTTGCACGCCCTTCACGCCTTGCATCACGTTGACAATCTTGTCTCCGGTTTCCTCGAGCAGCTTCAGATCCGTGCCGTAAAGCTTCACGGCCAACTCACCCTTTACGCCGCTGACGGCCTCTTCCATGTTGTCTTCAATCGGCTGCGAGAAGCCCCAGACGACGCCAGGAATTTTTTCGGCCTCGCGGTCCATCGCAGCGATCAAGGCGTCTTTATTTTCATGAAACACGGGCCGCCACTGTTCTTTGGGCTTCAAATCCACAAAGTATTCGGTATTAAAGAATCCGGCGGTGTCCGTACCATCATCGGGACGACCGACCTGCGAAACCACTTCGGTAACTTCCGGAAAGGAGGCGAACATTACGCGCGCCTGATTCATGACGCGGATGCCCTCGGACGGGCCCGTGCTTGGCGCAAGAGTTCCGCGCGCCCAAATGGCGCCTTCGTCGAGATGCGGCAGAAACTCGGAGCCGATGACGCCGCTAAACATGAGGAAAGCGGCGAGCGCGAGCCCTCCAATCGCGACGCCCACGGGCACCCAGCGGTGCTCGATCGCCCAGCGAACTCCCTTGCGATAGTGCTCGGTGAGGAAGGCCATCACCGGGTTATGCCATTCCTTTACGCCTTTGCGGAACGCAATGCTGGCGACGACCGGGGCGATTAGCATCGAGAAAATCAGCGCGCCGAGCAGCGCGAAAGCCACGGTCCAGGCCATCGGCCGAAACAAGCGGCCTTCGACGCGCTGCAACGTGAAAATGGGCATGTAGGCCGTAATGATGATCCCGATGGCGTAGAAGACGGGCCGCTGAATCTCGTGCGCGGCATCGCGGATGGAATCCATCGAAGAAATCGAGTTGGGCTCGCGGCGATTCAAGTGGCGAACGATGTTTTCGATCATCACCACAGCGCCGTCAACCACCATGCCAAAATCCAGCGCCCCCAAGGACAAGAGATTCGCGGGAATATTCGCGAGGCCCAGGCAAATGGAAGCGAAGAGCAACGCAAACGGAATAGTGAGCGCGACAATGAGGGACGCGCGCACGTTGCCCAAGAATAGAAAGAGAATGATGGAGACCAACAAGAACCCCTCGGTCAAATTGTGCAGCACGGTGTGCGTCGTGAAACGCACCAGCTCGCTGCGGTCGAGGAACGGAACGATCTTCACTCCGGGAGGCAGAATGTGGTCGTTCAGCTCTTTAACCTTGGCGTGAATGCCTTCGAGAGTTTCGTCGGAATTCGCGCCTTTGCGTAGCAGGACGATGCCTTCGATCGTGTCATCATCGTCCACCACTTTCCCGTCCTCGCGGTGAATGGCTTTGCCGATTTGGCCCAGCCGGATTTTCGGTCCTTCCGCCACTGTGGCGATGTCCTTTACGCGCAGGGCGGTTCCGTTTTGCGTCTTAAGGACGGTTGCCTCGATGTCGTGAACATTGGTGAACAATCCTACGGCGCGAATGTTGATTTGTTGTTGGCCCTGCTCGATGAAACTTCCGCCGGCGTTGGTGTTGTTGTTGGCTAACTGCTGCTCCACTTGGCCGATATTCAGCCCGTAGGCGACGAGCTTGTCCGGTTGAATGCGAACTTGATATTCCCGGGTGGGCCCTCCAAAGCTGGCGACGTCCACGACGTTCTGGACGGACTTGAACTGCTTCTCGAGCGTCCAGTCTTCGATGGATTTCAATTCCATCAGGTCGTACTGCGGATTGGTGCTGCGCAGGGTGTACCAGTAAATCTGGCCCACCGGGCTCCAGTCCGTGCCCATTTGTGGCTGCAACCCATTGGGTAAGGTGACCTGCGACAGGCGCTCCAGCACTTTCTCCCGATTCCAATCGTTGTCGGATTCATCGTCGAAAATCATGGTGATGCTGGAGAGCCCGAAAAGCGAAAAGGAGCGGAGATGGGTGAGATGAGGAATTCCGTTCATCTGAATTTCGATGGGAATGGTGACTTGCTGTTCCACTTCCTCGGCGGCGCGGCCGGGCCACTGCGTGATTACTTGCACGTAGTTGTCCGCCACATCGGGATAGGCTTCGACCGGCAGATTGTGAAAAGAAAACGCGCCCCATGCCAATAGAAGAATGGCAAGCGTGAGGATGATGAAGCGGTTGTTAAGCGCGGCGTCTACTAGGGCGCGAATCATCGCTTATTCGATCTGGCTGACGGATTTCATTTTCGATTTCGGCGCTCCGCGAGTTTTCAAGATGCGCAACATAGGGTCCGCGAAGATTTACTGTTCCGAAGTGTTTTGCAGTTCCAAGGCATTGCGCACCACCTGATCGCCGGGCTTGAGCCCGGACTGCACTTCCTGCATGTCATTTGGAAGCATGTCTCCGCCGCCGACGCTGACACGCCGGAATTTATTTCCTCCGGCCGCAACGTAAACCCAATCACGATCGTGCAAGTGCAGAATGGCAGCCGCAGGAACGGCCGCGTGGGTTTCTGATTTTTGACCGCGAAAGGTGGCGGTGACGAACATTCCCGGACGCATTTCACCGGGATTGCGCACTTCGATGCGAACTTTAGCCGTGCGAATGTTGGGATCGAGCACCGCGCCGATGTTGCTGATGCGGCCTTTGACGACGCGGTCGGGATACGCGTTCAAACGAACGTCGGCGCTATCGCCGAGGCGAACGTCGGGCAAATCGTTTTCGTACACATCGCAGAGAATCCAGACGTACGAAAGGTCCGAAATCGTGAAGGGATTCGCGGAAGCGGAAAGGCCTTGAACTCCGGCGGCGTTGGTAACTTGCTGGTCGGTGATCACGCCGGAGACCGGCGCGACGATGTCCACGATGCCGGAAGGATGATCGAGCGGACTGCCGAGAACGCGGAGATGTTCCGCGGTGGTCTCGACGTCAACTTTGGCTTTGTTCTCGGTGTCTTCGGCGACTTGCAGATCATTCAGGGAAATGGCTCCGTGGTCGTATAAGCCTTTGGCGCGATCGAGTTGCTTGTTGGCCAGTATTTCGTCGGCGAGTGCTTTGCGATAGTCCGAGTATGCGCCGGCGATATCGGCGCTCTGCACGCGCAGCAGGACTTGACCTTTCTTCACCGTATCGCCCAACCGCGCGCGAATTTCAACCACACGCCCAGCGGCAATGGAAATCACCGGCACGGTGCGGGAAATATCCGGGCTCACAACTCCGGTGACCACTAGGCGCCTGGGAGCCTTATATTCCATCGCTGCGACCAACGGGAATTGATCCGGATGATCCACCTGGACCAGATTGGCGTCGCTCTCGTGCTCCACTTGCGTGGGGGGCGGCGCCTCAGCCGCGGCGTTTTTGCCGGCGTTTCCGCCGCAGCCTGCCAGGAGCAGCACGATGCCGCATGACAGGGCGATGGCCGCGTTTCCTGCGCGTTTTATGAAATTCCTCATATCGTCAGAGATATCCGAGTGGACCCCAAGCGCCGTAAGGAGTCCGTAAAGATTGAATAAAAAGTTCGTCATGCCGTCAACGGAAGCCGCCATAGTTGCAGGAAATATACTGGCGCGTCAATCGCCACTGACGGCCGAAGGTATTGCCGAGCGTCGGATGAAAATTGCGCGAAAAATTAAACGGTGAACGCTGTTAGAGGATGGAAACTGGAGGGGCGCGCCCGAAAGTGCTCTCGATGTCCGATAGCGAGTGCCGAATGCCAGGAGTGGCCAGAACGGGTGCGACCAACGCAAGCGAACCGAAATTCGGGCCGGACGAGAGAACAGGCCACGGATGTGTGGCGTTGCGGTTCTCCGGGGATGAATGATGCGGGCAGGCGACGCAGACCGCATGGCGGCGACTGCCGGAACATTCTTCGATCAGCATGAGTTCGGCGTGAAGATCGTCGGTGAGCGAAACTACGAAAAAAAGGAGGACCATCGAGCAGACGAAGGCGCTCCATTCGCGCCAAGGGGCGTGACGGCGAATGCGGTCCTCGCGGGCCCACCGAGTGCGCCAGAGAATCACTCCGGCGACGGTGATCGCGAACCAGAAAATATTTAGGAATAGCTCCATTATCCCCTGCGCGGCTCAGCACGAGCGCCGCGCCTAGCGCATCCCCAAAGCCATCGCGCAACGCGCCCGCAACAATCTACTATGCCGAGGGAGCGGCGGGCAATCGTTTGGCTTGGCCAGATTATTGGAACGGTTAGCCGGGCCAAAGGGTTGGCCGCGGAGTGTCGCGATTCGCCCGGGCGCGCTAGGGCTGGAGCAGGCTCTTGGCTCGCGCTAAAAACGCGTCGGCATCGGCGGGATTGGGCAAGCTGCCCTGCGCGAAATCGCGCGAGCCTCCGCCTTTTCCGCCAAATTCCTTGAGGCCCTGGCGCAGCGCGGCGCCCAGATCGGTCGGCAGCCCCTTCGATTGCGCAAAGACGACATGCCCGCTTTCACGGCTGACCAGCAACGCGATGACGTCATTTACCGCGGCGAGCCGCGCGGCGAGTAGCCCGAGGTATGCAGGCGTGGCTTCGGGTAGCGCGGCGGCGACCACGCGCGGTTCCGTCGCACTACTTTCGGGCACGAGAGCACTGTGCGACTCGTCATGTTCGCGCAGCAGGGCGCGCGCTTCGAGCGAGGCCAAGCGCTCATCGAGGTGCTTCACGGCGGAGAATTGCTCGCGGCGTTCGGCGGCCATCTTGGTGATTCCGGCGGGAACGTCAGCGAGGCCGCAACTGAGCAGCATCGCCGCTTCCGCGAGCAGGCCAAAATCGCTGCGCGCCGTGGCTAACGCGCGATGGCCTGCGACGTATTCGACGCGCCACAAGTCACCGCGGCGGCGTTCGAGCTTGCGGATCAGCAGCAGGCCGGCTTGTCCGGTGCGCGCGAGATGCGTGCCGCCGCAGGGTTGGCGGTCGAATCCTTCGATTTCGACTGCCCGCAGAATTCCTTGGCGTTCCACTTTCTTGCGGATGCCCTGCTCGGCTAGCTCATCGGCGGTGCCGAAGCGAACTATTACGGGACGATCTTCGAAGATGATTTCGTTGGTGCGGCGCTCAGCTTCCTCGAGGTGACGGGCAAGCACGGCGGGCGCGTTGAGATCGATGGTGGAAATTTCCTTGCCGAGATGGAACGAAACGGTCTGAAATCCAAACAGCTCGATGAAGGCCGCGGAAAGCAAGTGCTGCGCGGTGTGCTGCTGCATGTGGTCAATGCGTCGCGGCCAATCCACATGACCGTGCACGGTCCCGGGTGGAACCTCGGCAGTCGTGTAGTGAACGACGTGGTGCTCGACGCCGTCCGCGCCAGGCGAACCTTCATCGGCATCCAGAACTTCCACTACTGAGACATCGCCGAGTCTGCCCAGATCGTGGGGCTGGCCGCCGGAGGTGGGGTAGAAGGCAGTCTTGTTGAGGATGACCCGAAAACGATCACCCTCGCGGTCGCAGGAGACCACTTGCGCGTCGAATTCGCGCAGGAACGAATCGCGATAATAGAGCCTGTCCGTCAGGTCAGTTCCCTTCCGTACGAAAAGCAGGATAGCATAGTGGCGGAAACCCCAAAGAGCGCGGCAGGAAGCGCGTGGACACGGTAGAATTGTTGCGTGCCCATCCAGCTGATTGCCACGGACATTGACGGGACTTTGCTCGACAGCAAGTCCCAGGTGTCAGCGGCGAATTCCCAAGCGCTCTCCGAGGCGGCAGCGCGCGGAATTGAGATCGTACTGGTGACGGGGCGGCGATTTGATTTCGCGCTGCCGATTGCACAGTCGTTGCCGTGCGATCTGCACATGATCGTCAACAACGGGGCGCTCGCGAAATCTCGCAATGGCACAACGCACCTGCGTTACCTGCTTTCAAGCGGGACGGCGCGGCGCGTGCTTGAAGCGACCCCGGAATTTCGCGCACATGCGGCGGTGGTGTTTGACCGGCCCGGCGCGCGGCAGGTAATCCTGGAAAAAGTGGATTGGGACGATCCCTTTCGCGGGGGTTATTTTCGTCGGAATCGCGAGTACATCGCGGAGGTGGCGCCGTTGCCGAGCTGCCTGAACGGCGAAGATCCGATTCAGGTGATGTACACCGGGCAATGCGTTCCGATGCGCGCGGCGATGAAGACACTTGCAGCGTTGCCGTTTGCGGATGAATTCAACCTGGCGCTCACGGAATACGAGGGGCGCGATTTGTCGATTTTGGATGTGTTGCCGCGAGATGTGACCAAGGGCACGACTTTGAAGGAATGGGTCCGCAGGCGCGGAATTCCGGCCGAGAACGTGATGGCGATTGGCGATAACTGGAACGACCGCGAAATGCTGGAATTCGCGGGGCAGCCCGTGGTGATGGGCAATTCGGTGGCCGAGTTGAAATCGCTGGGCTGGCCGATTACTCTATCGAACGACGAAGATGGTTTGGCTGTGGCGATTCGGCGGTACGCGCTGAGCGAAGCGGACCGTGGTGGGAGCATTTGAGGATTGAAAATTGAACTGATGAGCCGGCTTGCGAATGCAGCTCTCGCTGGTGGAGCGCTGATGACGGCGCTGGCCGTGTGCGCCGCGCCGGCGCGGGCGGATTACGCTGTGCTGCGATCGGGATTGCGGCTGCATATCACGGGCTACGAGACAGACGGCGCTCACGTGCGGCTGACAGTGGAAGGCGGCACGGTGGACGTGCTGGCTGCCGATCTGGTCAGCGTCGAGCCCGAAGACCATTTCGAGGCGCTGCCGCCGTCGCCGGTGACGAGCGCAGGGCCATACGCGAATTTGATCCATGCGGCGGCGCAGAAGCATGGCCTGGACGAAGATTTGATCGTGCGCGTGATCGCCATGGAATCGAATTTCAATCCGCGCGCGGTTTCGCGGAGGCAGGCGCTCGGCTTGATGCAGTTGCTGCCACAGACGGCCGCGCATTATTCCGTCGCCGATATTTTTGACCCGGCGCAAAATATTGACGCCGGCGCACATTACTTGAAGGATCTGCTGACGCGGTACCGTGGGAACCTGACGCTGGCGCTGGCCGCGTACAACGCCGGGCCAGAGATGGTGGAGCGCTACGGCGGGATCCCACCCTTCCGCGAGACGCAAAACTATGTGCGGCAAATCACTACGAAAATGGCGTACGAAAAGACTTCACCACCTGCCGCCAAGAACTGACTCGAATCTTTCCGAGACCTTCGCTCGAAAAATCGCGAATTACTCTTACTGAGGAAACTGCGGATTCGTGGTGGTTGGTTGCGACGGCTGCTGAGTCGGCTGGCCGGGATTGCCGTTAAGGCTGCCACCGCTGCCAAACGCGCCGTTGACGTTCTGCCCGATGCCGTTGGCGCCGGCGTTGCCCGCTTGCTGCTGCATGGCCGCGGCGGCGTCTTCCAGCGGATTCCAGATAAATTCCCAGTTGAGGTACTTTTTCCCGCCGTGATAGACCTTCTGCGACGGCAAATCCTCTTTGCAAGCGACACCGGTGAGGAATGCGCCAAGCACTGGGCCATCCACCGGCCCCGTGGGCTTTAGCTGCGCCATGGCAGCGAGGCTCGCTTGGGTGACCGCGCCTCCTTGGCCCAGAGTGCCCTGCAACGCAGAAAGCGGATTCTGATTCCCTAGCGGATTTTGGCCCACGATCGGACCGGCGGCGGGATTTTGCGGAGATTGTGGATTCTGGGGATTTTGCCCGGTCGGCTGCGTAGGATTTTGGCCGTCAGGCGATTGCGGATTCTGTCCATCGGTGGAGACGTTACCCGAGGCGCCTGGCGCGGACGGGTTTGAGGTGTCCGTTCCAATCCCGCCGGGAGATGTTTGGCCCGGCTGCGAATTCAAATTATTGTTGGGATCGCCGAGGCTCGATGCAGGGACGCCGGGCCCACCGGGGGCGCCTGGAATTGTCGGCAATTGTCCGCCGTTCGCGTCCATCAGCGCCATTTGCTGGAGGTTCGCATACTTGGTGCTGCCGATAATCTGGCCGGCGGCGTTGACGTAGACGAATCGCCAGGAACCGTCGGAAGGGTTGGTAGGGTCTTTGTAAGCCTGGCGAAGGAAATGCATTTCCGGCAAGCCTTTTTGCAGATCCTCGAGGTCCTGCGGGTAGTGGCCGGTCTTGTGGAAATAGAGGCGAATCGCGCGGGCGTACTGGTTGCCGCGCCAGATGGCTTCGTCCTCAACCATTCTGCGGTGCTCGGTGGCGCCATTTTGCAGTACCACGAGGGTCATGGCGATGAACAAGACAATCATCCCCAAAGCCAGCAGAAATGCGAAACCGCCTTCTTGCGAGCGTTGGCGGCGGGCACGTTTTGCGGCCCGCTTTCGCGATGCGCGCGCTGCTTGCGGCACGATGTGATTCAAGCTTTGGCCCGAGATATTTTTCCCGTTCATTGATTGAGCGAGCTGGTCGCTGCCTCGCCGCTCACCGGCGGCACCATTTGCACGGTGGCATGGCGGCCGGATGAGATTTCTTCGACGTCCGCGGAATCATTTCCAATTTTGTCGAGCCGGAAGCGGTTCAGGAACACCGACCCTTCTTCGACGACCAGCACATCGTCGCCATCCAGAAAAAACGCCACACGCTTGCCGCTGTCGGGCATGGAGGCATAGCCGAAAAGCTGCGCCGGCACGCTCACCGGAGGCGGAGGAGGGGGCACAGCCGGGCCGTACTTGGCGTATCGCTCTTGCTCAATTTGCCGCTCGGTCTTCGGCGGCGGAGGCGCCGGACCAAAGGTGAAAATATTGCGATGGGATCCGGAATACTCGAGCTTCTTGATCTTTTCGAGCAGATCGAGGCGCAGCTGCGGCTCGTCCACATTCAAAGGATGAAATGAGGTATTGGAAGCCAAAACTCCCTTGGCGCTAGGAGCATCGCTGCGGCTGAAAAAGTAGACCACGGCCGCGACCAGCAGCAAGCCTACGAGCAGATAGATTTCGTTGCGCTTGGACATCGCTCAGGTCCTGAAATACGTGTGCAGCTCGAGATGCAAACGGATGCCCGGCCCGGTCGCGGCCGAGTCCAACTTAAGATCGCTCAAGAGATAGAAATACTTGGAGCGTTCTAGGCCGTTGATAAACTGAATGATGGCCGGATAATCGCCTTCCACGGTGTCGGCGATATCCACTTCCACCACGCCGCGGCCCGCAATCTCTTTTTCGTGAAACGCAATGCCGGTGCTCCGCAAGTTCGACTTACTGGCGATAGTGCCCAAATCCCCATCAATAGCCGAGTATCCGTCCGTCGAATCCAAAAACGCAGTGTGGTAGAAACCATCGTATTCCTTGCCCACTCCGGAAAGCGAAGCACGGATTCGTTCGCCGCGCGCGACGTCCGCCTTCAGGAGCTTGGATTGCAGCTCCAGGCGATCGCGTTGCGCGCGCATAGCATCCACGCCTTCGCGGGAGGATTGCCACAAGATGTATCCCACCGCGAGATCCGCCGCGAAGAGCGCGACCAGGCCTCCGATGATCCACATCTTCCAAATTTTCCAGGCAGCGTCCATATTTATATCGTCAGTTAGGTAGTCGAATACCACGCCGTCAGTTGCACGGTGACCGGGTCCGCGGAACCCTGTTTATCGGAATGCCGGTCGTCAATTACGTGGATGTCGCTAAACGCTTTGGATTTTTCGAGTGTTTCCAAGAACTTGATCTTGCTGTCGTCGGACTGCGCACCCACGGTCAGTGCAACCAGGGCCCGGCCATTTTCCAGCTTCGGCGAAATGCTTACGACGCGCACGCCAGGTGGCAGAGTTTGCTCGAGATCCATGAAAATTTTAGTCCAGGGGAAACTGCGCTGGCCGATCAGCGAGTTCAGGAAGGCTGCGCGATCGAGGACCTGCCGCGCGCCCTCGGTCTGAAAATACGCCTGCAAGGTCGCCTGCCTTTCCTGATTCGCGCGAATTTCGGCCTGCCAATGCGAGATGTCCGCCCGAAGATCGCGGTTGGCACGCCAGGATGAATAGGCGCCATGGCCGAGAAGCAGAAACGCGAGGACGCCGACCATGCCCAAGAGGCCGGTGGTCGCGATGAACGGCCGCTTATTCTCCAGCGGTGCGGTCGAAAGATTGAGCCTGAGTTTCATATTTTCAGGAGCCAAAGGCTCAGGAGCCTCCGTTTAGCATCCAGCCGGCCAGCGCGTCGAGATCCTGATACATCAAGTCCTTCGCGCCCGAATCCAATCGCAGAGCGCTTTCCGTTTCCGCCAGCGCGCCGATCGGGCACTTCAATTCAGCCATGAGAGCGCGGCGAAATATCTCGGCGCGCACGCCAAAGCCAGTTACGCATGCACGGTCAAGGCTGCTGCCCCAAGTATCCTGGTAATAGGCGATCGCGGGGTAGACTTCATCGAGCATCGCTTGCGGATCAAGCAACGACGCTTCGCCAGTCATTTCCGTGGAGCGATAGACGCAGAGACGGCCAGCATTGACGACCACGGTGGTGAGCGTCCTCCCGGACATGCGCGCCAGTAGCGTAGCGCCCTCGTCGCCGAGTAGCGGCAGGCTGGCGAGCGTGGAACTGAGCACGACTCTGGCGGTGGCGTTCAACGGCTCCAGTATATCCTCGTACTCGCGCACGATTCTCTGGCGCGCCACGGCGGTGACGATTTCCAAAGTTCCTTCGCGGCCGCTTTGCCGCATCCAGGAAACCACGGTTTCTTCCATGTCGAACGGGACGCTTTTCTTGAGGCGCCAGCGCAGCAGCGGAACTGCTTCATCGGCGCGGCGCGGCAGCGTTTCAAACGGAAGAATAAAAACGCGCACGACCGGGTCAGGGATCAACAGTGCGAGCGGCGCGTCATGCACTGGCACGCGGTTGAAGACCTTGCGCAACGCGGAGCGCACCGCTTCGGGCTGGACGACATTGGCATCAACTGGCGACGCCATGATTGCGCCGACTGGCAGCGGTTCGATCGCATGCGATTCCAGGTGGCCGCCGGTCTTGGACCAGTGCGCCGCGGCGACGTGGGTGGACGCAATTTCGACCACGAGTGAGGGATGGGGCATGGCGTTGAGCCAGCGCTCGAGTCTTTTCACGGGGCCCAGCTCGAAGAATCGCGTGGTCAGCGTGGCGGAACTAGTCAAGGAACGTCACCTTGTTGATTTCACGTAGCGTCGTGGTGCCGCTGCGAACTTTCGCGAGGCCGGAATCGCGCAGGAACGACATGCCCTCTTCCTTCGCCACGCGCTTGATTTCGGAAGTCGGACGGCGGTTGATGATCATTTCGCGAATATGGTCGGAGAGATCGAGCAGCTCGGTGATCGCGGAGCGTCCTCGGTAACCGCTGCCGGAACATTCCAGACACCCCGTGCCTTCGTAAAACGGCACAGACATCCATTCCGTCGGGTCCAGGCCCGATTCTTTCAGCGCTTCCGGCGTGTACTGCACCTGCTTCTTGCAATTTTCGCAAATCACGCGGACCAGGCGTTGCGCCATGATGCAGTTCAGCGCGGAAACGAAATTGTAGGGCTCGACGCCCATGTTGATGAAGCGGCCGATCACGTCGGTCACGTTATTGGCGTGGACCGTGGTGAAAACCAGGTGCCCGGTGAGCGCGGAGTTGATAGCGATTTGCGCCGTTTCCTGGTCGCGAATTTCGCCGACCATGATTTTGTCCGGGTCGTGGCGCAGAATCGAACGCAAGCCGCGCGCGAAGGTGAGTCCCTTCTTTTCGTTCACCGGAATCTGGGTGATTCCGCGGACCTGATATTCGACCGGGTCTTCGATGGTTATAATTTTGTCTTCGTCGTTTTTGATTTCGTTGATGGCAGCGTAGAGAGTGGTGGTCTTGCCCGAGCCCGTGGGCCCGGTAACCAGCACCATGCCGTACGGTTCCTGAATGTAGCGGCGAAAGCGCGTCTTGTCGGGCCCGTCGAAGCCGACGACGTCGAGGGTCAAGTTGCGGAATTTCTCGCTCAGCGTCTCTTTGTCGAGGACGCGCAAAACGGCGTCTTCGCCATGGACCGAAGGCATGATCGAAACGCGGAAGTCCACGAAGCGGCCTTTGTAACGCACGCGGAAGCGGCCGTCTTGCGGAACGCGGCGCTCGGCGATATCGAGTTCGCTCATGACTTTAATGCGCGAAAGAATCGTCGCGTGCCATTCCTTGGCCAGCGGCTGCATGGCGTATTGCAGAACGCCGTCAATACGGTACTTCACGACCACTTCGGTGTTGCGCGTTTCGATGTGGATGTCACTCGCTCGGCGTTCGAGGGCAGTGAAGATTACGGTGTCCACCAGGCGCACGACGGGGCTCACACCGGAATCGCGCGTGAGCTTATCCATCGAAATATTCTCTTCGCTGTCTTCTTCGTCGCCGACGACCTGCAGCGTGAATCCCTCGGTGGCTTGATCCAGCACACGCTGGGACTGCTCTGTCCGCTTCAGCAGATCGTCAATCTGCGAAGTGGTAGCGACCCGGATCTGCAAGCGCTTCCCCAGCAGCAGCGACAGCTCGTCTGTGAGCTGCAATTGACTGGGATCGGCCATGGCGACCATCAGGGTGGTGTCATGTGCTTCCAGCGGGACGAATTTATAGCGAAACATCAATTCGGCTGGGATGCTGCGGAAAAGGTCGGGATCAATGCGCTGCTCGCGCAAATCCACAAACGGACAGCGATAGCGTTCGGCGAGACGGCGCGCTTGATCGCGCTCGGCGCCTTCGTTCGGCAGTCCTGGAACGATCGGATTATTCGCCGGATTGTTCGTAGGTGTAGCCATGGAACCAAGATCCTAACCCCCGGAACCCACTTGGAGGGAAAACAGCGGAAGATAAAGGGATATCAAAATAGAGCCTACCACAACCGCCATGACCACCAAAATGGCGGGCGAAACCCAGATTAGCGTGCGCTGCAAGCGAGTGCTGACTTCTTCTTCGTAGAATTCCGCGACGCTGGTGAGCATGGCGGCGAGAGCACCGGAGGCTTCGCCGACTTCGATCATTTCGAGCGCCAGGTCAGGCACCAGGCGAGTTTCCGCGAGGCTTTCGTGCAGCGTGCGTCCTTCACGCACGCGGGCACCAGCGCCTCGCACGGACGTGGCGATCAGCCGGCTACCGATGGCCTGCGAGGAGGTCTCCAGTCCCGCGACCAGCGGGGTGCCACCGGCAAGGAGGGTCGAGAGAGTGCGCACGAATTGCGCGATTTGGGATTTCAGCCAGATGTCGCCAAACACGGGAATCTTGGGCTTTAGGCGATCAATGGCGACGGCGCCCTGATCCGAGCGAGTCCACAGAAAAATTGCAACGGCGGCCACAGCGACTACCGCGAAGACTAACAGGAAATAATCACGTAGCGGCACTGACAATGAGAGCATGAACTGTGTAATGGCGGGCAACTTGATGCCGAGGTCCGAGTACAGTTTCGCAAACTGCGGCATCGCATAGGTGACGAGGTAGCTCAGGGTCACGACCACCGCAACTAAAAGGATGCAGGGATAAATCAACGCCGTAATGAGCCCTTTGCGGAATCCGGTGCTAACGCGTAAGTAGGAAATGTACTGCTCCAGAACTCCCGTAAGGTTTCCGCTGCGTTCGCCGGCAGTGATTGCCGTCACGTACACTGGGGGAAACGATCCTTGGGCTTCCAGTGCTTCCGATAGTAATGCGCCATCGCGCACTCGCTGGCGAACATCCTGCAATACCGGACGCAGACGCGGCGCGGCGGCGCGTTCGGCGAGCAAATCCAGCGCCTTCAGAATTGGCAGGCCCGCCTTGATCAGCGTATTAAATTGCTGGTTGAATATCAGGAAATCGTTGGTGAGGATTTTGCGGGCGCGGTGCGCGCCGCTGAACTGCGCGAGAATATTGAACTCATTCTTGACCGAAAAGACGTGAAAACCGCGTTCGGCCAGCTTCTGGCGGACTTCCCCCTCGGTCTGAGCCGTCTCCAGTTGCTGGAAGACGCGGCCGGACGTATCTCCGACTTTACACACATACTGAGCCACGAGGGTATAGACGGCCCAGTGCTTGGGACGTCTTGATTAAAGTTTAGCATATCCGCTGGAGCGCTAACGGGGCCCCGTTGGCGTGGGTACGTAATGTAACATCACGGTTTAATTCCGAGCACACGTCAGTGAATCGAACCCGCCAGTTCGGATTCATCCACCACGGCGACGTTCGCAGGAGGTTCAAAATGAAATTTCGCCTCGGGAATCGGCAGATTTTCTTCCCAATTGGCGAACCGGAATTCAGTCTCAAGGGCGCCGGGCTGCCGAATCAGCAGGCGCACCAGGCGCGCTTCCGAATCGGATTCGATTAAGACCTCGCTTACCTCGCCATCGGCGCTTGGCGATTCATTTCGCGGAACGCAGCGCAACATCGTGTCGCCAGCCGTCAGCGGCCGATCGTCGGACGGGTCGTCCTTTGCGGCATCCACCAGATCAATGGTGCGGCAAAGGCGCGAGAAATCCGTTTTGCCTGTGAGCAGCGCAAGCGGCGTGCGCCAGTCTGAACTACCCTTCACTTTCGCGCGACTGGCCGTGCGGTCGGCAGGGACGTAGAACCAAACATTGGTGCCGTCCACGATAAAGAGTTTCTGCTCCGGCGATTCGTATTCCCAGCGCATACGTCCCGGGCGCGAGAAGTAGACCGTGCCAGATTCCGCGGAGCCGCCTCCACTACCATCGGAATAGCGCTCGAAGAATGTGGCTTTCAGAGTCGAAGCGTGGTGGTAGCGCGCCTCCAAAGCGCGCACTGCGAGTTTAGCGTCCGGCGCAGACGTGGGCGAGATAGACATCGCGGCGATCGCGAGAATCAAAACAAGCATGGAATTAGATTAGCAAGAATGAGGCGGGACCAAGGCTAAAGTTTACTGCGCGCTCACAGCTCCGCAATCGTCGAAAATGATGACCCGACAACTATCTCGACTACTGCAACGGAGGAAAGCCGGAGCTCGAGCACGGCGGAGGTATAAGCACTCCCGTGGCGTTCACGCGAATCACGCCCGTCTCGTCCACGCAATAGCTGGCTGTTCCGGTGGTCCCCAGCGCTACCGGCGTGGCACTAATTGAATACCCTGAATCTCCCGAAGCGCCGCAGGCAACTGGAATCCCCGTCGTCAGCGCCAGAACACCGTTAGGAGTGAAAGTGTACGAATAGCCGGTCTTATGATAAGGCGGAGTCGAAAGCACTTCGTCGATCAAACCGGCGTTGGCGCAACCGGTGGATCCGACCGGGCCGCCCAGTTGCGTCAGCGTCGTCGTGAATCCATCGCTGAAGGTGGACGAGAAAGTCTGCTCGGCGGAAGTCATGGTGCGCAGGGCTTGCACCGCGGCACCCTGGTTAGCTGCAATCTTGGCGCGGAGCAGGTTGGGAATCGCGATCGCCGCGATGATCAGGATGATGGCGACCACGATCAGGAGTTCGATCAGGGAAAATCCGCGCTTCCGATTTTTCCTTCCATCCGAGTTGTGATTTTTATTCAGCATTTTCCTCAGGCACCGCTCGTCTCTGAAAAAAAGAAGGGGGAAGCCGATGACTTCCCCCCCCCTGATTTCACAACCTTACTGCAGAGGAGGCTTGCCCGACGTTGAGCAAGGGTTCATGACTTCGCCGACTGTAGCTGCCGAGTCAACGCGCACGACGCCCGTCTCATCAATGCAGTACGCCGCGGTACCGGTCGACAAAGAGATCGGAGCCGCAGTAACCGAAAAGCCGGTGTCGCCAGAACCGCCGCAGGCTGCAGGAATGCCCGTGGTCAGAGCTGCGATACCGTTGTTAGCGAACGTGAACAAATAACCGCTCTTGGTGGCCGGGTCGTTGCCGAGCACTTCGTCGATCAAGTGCGCAGCAGCGCAAGTCCCAGCCGCACCGGCCGCGCCGCCCAATTGAGCCTGGGTGAGCGTGAAGCCGTCGCTGTACGTGGACGAGAAAGTTTCCTCGGCCGATGAAATCGTACGGAGCGTGCCGACCGCGGCAGACTGGTTCGCCGCAATCTTGGCGCGAAGCAGGTTCGGAATTGCGATCGCCGCGATAATCAAAATAATCGCCACGACGATCAACAACTCAATTAACGAAAAACCCTTCTGTTTCTTATTCATTTTCTCTCCTTGGATCGGAAATCTCATTTTGCGTCGTACTCCCTCTGGCGGGGTACACCCCGTATGATGCAAGCCGACTGCCACGCTCGCTCCACGCACGGTCACTCTTCCGGCACATCGCATTATAACCATTAGAATCAACAGGATACAAATATCTGAGCCGCTCCGCACTGCCCGTTTGCCGGCGATTTCCCAAAGAAAATCTCAAAAGCTGACGATTATTGTCACTTTGCATTGACTCATCGCGTCGGCCACAGGTTAGCGTCATATTCCGTACTTTTTAGCGTAATGGCGGAAGGAACGGTACGACATTTTTAGAGTGTCGGCGGCGCGGGTACGCACGCCACCGGAACGCTCCATCGCGGCGAGCAGGAAAGAGCGCTCCAGATCCTGGATGTGCATCTCGAGGTTGATGCCACCCTCGGGAAGGATAGAACCGTTGCCGTTGTCGGAGTGGTGCGACGACACGGCCTCCTGAAAATGTTCGCGGATGCGCGCGGGCAAGCCTTCGGCGGAGATACGCGCGGAACCCTCGAGAGCGACGGCGCGCTCGATGGTATTTTCGAGTTCACGCACATTGCCCGGCCAATCGTAGACTTCCAAACGGCGCATCGCTTCTGGCTCGATGCCTTCGATTTTCTTCCCCATGGACTTCGAATAGCGGTCGAGGAAGGAGCGCACGAGCAACGGAATATCCTCGCGGCGCTCGCGCAGCGGCGGCAGATGGATGGGAATCACGCTAAGCCGATAATAGAGGTCCTCGCGGAAGCGGCCTTCGGCGATTTCCTTGGCAAAATCTTTATTGGTTGCGGCGATTACGCGGACGTCCACGTCGCTTTCTTCCGTGCTGCCGAGCGGCCGGACTTTGCCTTCCTGCAAGACGCGGTACAGCTTGACCTGCATGGTCAAGCTCATGTTGCCGATTTCGTCCATGAAAAGCGTGCCGCCGTCCGCCGCCTGAAACAGGCCACGGCGGTTTTCGTTTGCTCCCGTGAAAGAACCGCGCAAGTAGCCGAAAAGTTCGGATTCCAGCAGGGTTTCCGGAAAAGCGCCACAATTGATGGTGATGAAAGGCGCTTTCGCGCGCGCGCTATTTTCATGGATGGCGCGCGCTACAAGCTCTTTGCCGGTGCCGCTTTCCCCGGTGATCAGCACGCGGCTGGACTGCGGCGCAATTGTTTCGATCAAATCGAAGAGGCTGCGCATCTTCTCGCTGGCGCCGATGATGTGGTCGAAACCGGTGAAGCGCCGGAGCTGGCGACGTAGTTCGCCGGCTTCTTTCTTTAGCGCCTGATTTTCGGCGATGCGCTTCACTGCCGGGCGCAACTCGTCGAGCAGGCGATCGCCCTTGATGACGTAGCGGTCGGCGCCGAAATTTACGGCGTCAATAGCTGTGTCCACTGTCGGAACGCCAGTAATCAGAATGAAAATCGCGGACGGCGAAACTTCCTTCGAGTATTGCAGCAGTTCGACGCCGTCCATGTCCGGCATGCAGATGTCGGAAATGACAATGTCGAAGACTTGCGAAGCGAGCCGGCGCTTGGCGGCCTGGCCGTTCGAAGCTACTTCGACTTTATGGCCCTCTTTGCGAAAGCTGATTTCCAGCAGTTCGCAGATGGATGGTTCGTCGTCAACCACTAGAAGGTGGGCCATGGGCGCTATCCCTTCCCTACCGCGCGCATGCTTTCGTCATGGCTTCGAACTTCTGAAATGGGCGCCGAAGGCGGCGCGGTGCGTGGGCGCACAGCCCGCGGAATTTCGACGATAAATTCGGCGCCTGCTCCGCGATCGGTATCCACACGGATGCGGCCGCGATGCGCTTGCAGGATCTGATAGACGATGGCAAGACCGAGGCCGGTGCCGCCGACAAATCCGGACTGAAACGGCTCGAAGATGCGCGTCGCTTGCGAAACGGGTATGCCGATACCGGTGTCGCTGATCTGAATGCGAGCCCAGGTCTCGTCCGCTTCCAGGCTGACGGAAAGCACACCGCCCGCAGGCATGGCGCGCAGCGCGTTGTTGCAGAGGTTCCAGAAGACTTGTTTCAGCGCGTCGCGGTCAGCGCGGGCGCGCAGGGTGCGCAGCTTGAAATTGCGTTCGATGCGGAATTTCCCCAGAGCGGTGGCGTCACGCTCAAGCAGGACGAGGGTGTCTTCAATCAGCGGCACCACGTCCACGTCCGCGAAGGAATAGGTTTTCTCGCGTGAATAATTCAAGAAGTCGGTGATGATCTGGTTCAGCCGCTGCGATTCCCGGCTCACGATATGCACGAGCCTTTTGTCGTCGTCTTCAAGCGGCGCCAGGCGCGCCAGTTCCTTGAGCGCCCCGGTCATCGCCGTCAGTGGCTGGCGAATTTCGTGCGCGATGGCCGCGGAAAGGCGGCCCAACGCTGCCATGCGCTCCTTGGTGACGACTTCGCGCTCCAGGCGCTTCAGTTCCGTCAGGTCCTGGAAGTTGTAAACGAACCCGGTGGTTTGATTCTGCGCGGTGCGCAGCGGAGAAATGGAAAGCCCCAGAAAGCGAATCGCCCCAGTGGAAGTCTTGAATTCAATCTCCTTTCGCGCCGCTATCGGATTGCCCTCTTCATCCACTTCCACCGGCCAGAATCCGGGAAATACATCTTGGATCTTTTCGCCGCGCAACAGTCCCAGCCCGCAGCCGGTGATGTCGGCTCCCGAGCGGTTCATTACCAGAATGCGCCCTTCCAGATCGGTGGTTAGCAAACCGCCGCGCATGGACTCGATGATGTCCTGGTTGAAAGCCTGCAGGTCCTTGAGCTCTTCACTTTTTTCCTGCAGCTCCTGCCCCTTGCTGCGCAACGTCTGGGCCAGCAAGCTGCCCAGATAAGCGACCGCCAGAAACGCGATCAAATTGCTCGCCAGCCAGGAATCCAGGGCGCGGAGCGTAGGCGTGGAGTTCGCGGTGCGCGGCAGAACTCCGTAATACGTCAGTTCCAGCGCGGCGCTCAGAAGAACGAAGCTCAAGGCAGCGACTATGAAAACGCCGCTGCGCGAAAACATCACGCTGGCCATCAAGATCGCCAGCAGATACAGGGAAATGAAGTAGCTGTCCTGCACGCCGGTGGTGTACACGACCCCGGTGATCATCAGCAGGTCGCAAACCATCTGCAGCGGCGCGTGCCAGCGCGCCTGCGGAATCCAGCGCTGCAGGATTACGTAAAATATGGCCAACGTGTACCAGAGCGCGATCAGCTGGACAAAGGAGTGGAGCGGAACGGAAATCGGCGTTAGATGTCGCGCTGCGATTACAATCCCTACCAGGAAGGTAATAGCCAGAAATCGAACGCGCCCTAGCCACGGAAGCCATTCGCTCGCACTAGGTGTTGATTTCATCTCAGATTTTCACTCTGCCGGCAGCGCCTTTCGTGTGTTGCGATGCGCCCAGGCCGCGGGGCGCCAGGAGCAGCGCATGCGACGGCGGGTTCTTCGGAATCGCCAGAACCCGCTATCCACAATGCGCCACGCCGCACCGGTTTAGTGTCCAGCCAGCTTGCCGATCAAAGAGAACAACGGCAAGTACATGGAGACGACGATGCCGCCGACGACCACGCCCAGAACCACGATCATCAAGGGTTCCATAGCAGTCAAAAGGTCCTTCACCGCAGCGTCCACTTCGTCTTCGTAGAAGTCCGCGATTTTCTGAAGCATGGCGTCCATCGCGCCGGTTTGTTCGCCGACGCCGATCATTTGCGTAACCATGCCGGGAAACACATCCGTTTCCTTCAACGGTTCCACCAGTGAGCGGCCCGCTTCGACCGCCTTGCGGGTTTGAATAATCGCTTTTTCCACCACCGCGTTGCCGGAAGTGCGCGCGGTGATGTCCAGGCCTTCAAGAATAGGCACGCCGCTGGAAATCAGCGTTCCCAGCGTGCGGGTGAAGCGGGCCACGGCAATCTTGCGCATCAGCGGGCCGACCAGAGGAATTTTCAGCACTGTGGCATCGAGCGCGTAGCGTCCGGTGGGGGTGCCGTACCACATTTTCAACGCGAAGACGCCGCCAATGATAAAGACGACGATGACCGCGCCGTAGATGCTGCCGACGAAATTACTGAGAGTGATGACCACGCGGGTCGGCAACGGCAGATCCACGCCGAGACCGTTAAACAACTGCGTGAAAATCGGGACGACTTTCCACAACAACAAGATGATAACGCCGCCCGCGATACCCAACACGGCGATCGGATAGATCATCGCCGACTTCACGGCGCGCTTCAGTTTGACGTTCTTTTCGATGTAGCTGGAGAGGCGCTGCAGAATAGTGTCCAGAATACCGCCCGTCTCGCCGGCGTCCACCATGTTGTAGTACAGCGCATCGAAGACTTTCTCGTACTGCTTCATGGAGTTCGAAAGGCTGGCGCCTCCTTCCACCGACGCGCGCACACCGGTCAGGACTTTTTGAAAAGTCTTGTTCTCCTGCTGTCCGGCGAGAATCTCGAGGCACTGGACCAGCGGCAAGCCGGCATCAATCATCACCGAGAACTGGCGCGTGAAGACAGCCAGCTCCTTCGAGTCCACGCCGCCGCCGAAGCTGGGGATGTTGAATTCCTTCCCCTTCTCGGACAGCTTGCTGACGTTGATGTTCTCGCGCCGGAGCGCGGCGCTGACTTCGGCCTTGGTCTCCGCGGTACGTTCGCCCGTTACCTTGGCGCCCGCCCGATTCACCCCACGATATGTAAATACCGGCATGATCTGTTACCTCCTGTTCCTTTTTCGCTTATCGCCGAACTGGCGCCTTGCCCCCAGACGCTGGCGAGGTCACCCCGCGATTAATCAAATCCTGTAATTCGTCCTGGTTCGAGGACCGCGCCAGCGCCACATCCATCGTGATTTGCTTTTGGAAATAAGCGTTGGCGAGACTCTGATTGAATGTCTGCATGCCGGACTGCCCGGTTCCGGTCTGCATGGCCGAATAGATCTGGTGAATCTTGTCTTCGCGGATCAGGTTGCGAATGGCCGCTGTGGGAATCAGGATTTCCATGACCATGGCGCGTCCGCGGCCGTCAATTTTCTGCAGCAACGATTGGCAAAGAATTCCTTCCAGCACCATGGAAAGCTGCGCGCGAACTTGCGGCTGCTGGTGCGCGGGGAAAACGTCCACGATACGGTTAATAGTAGAAACCGCCGAATTGGTGTGCAGCGTGGCGAAGGTCAAGTGGCCGGTTTCAGCGATGCGCAGCGCGGATTCGATGGTTTCCAGGTCGCGCATTTCGCCGATCAGCACGACGTCCGGGTCTTCGCGCAGCGCGGCGCGCAGTGAATTCGAGAACGAGTGCGTGTCGGAGTGCACCTCGCGCTGATTCACCAGGCACTTTTTGTGGTTGTGCAGGAACTCGATGGGGTCCTCGATCGTAATCATGTGCTCTTCATGCTCATTGTTGATTTTGTCGAGCATTGCCGCGAGCGTGGTGGACTTGCCCGAACCCGTCGGGCCGGTCACCAGCACCAGTCCGCGTGGCTTGTCGCATAGTCCGCGCACGACAGGGGGAAGCCCCAGCGCGTCGAAGGATTTGATTTCCCAGGGAATGGTGCGGAAGACGGCGGCCACCGCGCCGCGCTGATGGAAGATGTTGCCGCGAAAGCGCGCCAAGCTCTTCAAGCCGAAAGAAAAGTCCAGCTCCAGATTTTCTTCCAGGCGGTGCTTCTGCACATCCGTCAGCACGCTGTAGGCGAGCGCTTTGGTATCCGCCGCGGTGAGGGGCGGCATATCCAAAGGACGAAGTTTTCCATGCACGCGAATGCGCGGCGCGCTATTGGTCGAGAGGTGCAAGTCGCTCCCGCCCATCTCGATCATTTTCTTCAGCAGCTCGCTTAATGTGATGCCAGCCATATTTCCTCCGCTTAGAGAACTGTTTCTCGAACGACTTCTTCGAGTGTGGTGTGCCCCAGCGCGCATTTGATCAACCCGCTGCGCCGCAGCGTTATCATTCCGGTTTCCAGTGCCTTCTTCTTGAGTTCGAGCGCCGAAGCGCCCACCAGAATCAACTCGCGCAAGTCGTCGTTGATCTCCATCACTTCATAGAGACCCACGCGGCCCTTGTACCCGGTGTTGTTACAGGTGCTGCAGCCGCGGCCGTGCTGGACGATCGTCTTTTCCGACTCGTCCTTCGTGTATCCGGCGTCCACCAGGGCCTGCGGCAAAATCTGCATCGGTTCCTTGCAGCCCACGCAAATGCGGCGCACCAGACGCTGCGCGCAAATCAAGTTGACGGAAGTGGCCACCAGGAACGGTTCAATACCCATATTCATCAATCGGCTGATTGTGCTGGGAGCATCATTGGTGTGTAGCGTCGAAAGCACCAAGTGGCCCGTCAAAGCGGCTTTCACCGCGATTTCCGCTGTTTCAAAGTCGCGGATCTCGCCGACCAGGATGATGTTGGGGTCTTGCCGCAGGAAGGCGCGCAGAGCCGAAGCGAAGTTCAGGCCGATCTGCTCCTTCATCTGGACTTGGTTAATTCCGGGCAGCTGGAATTCGACCGGGTCCTCGGCCGTCATAATGTTAGTTTCGCTGGTGTTGAGCTTGGCGACGGACGAATACAAGGTATTGGTCTTGCCCGAACCAGTAGGACCAGTGACCAGCACCATTCCGTAGGGCTTCAAAATCTGCCGCTCGAATTTCGTCAGCGACTCCGGCTCGAAACCCAACTTCGTCATGTCCAGCCGGAGGTTCTCTTTGTCCAACAACCGCATGACGACTTTTTCGCCGAAGAGTGTGGGAACGGTCGAAACGCGGAAGTCCAATTCCTTTTTCTTGCCGTCTTTCAAATACTTGATCATGATGCGGCCGTCTTGCGGCAGCCGCTTTTCGCTGATGTCCAGCTTGGCCATGATCTTCACGCGGCTAGTAATCGCGTCCTTCAACTTCAACGGCGGCGCCATCACGTTCTGCAAAATGCCGTCCACGCGGAAGCGCACGCGGTATTCTTTTTCGTATGGCTCCACGTGAATGTCGCTCGCCCCGCGTTTCACCGCATCCGTCAAGATCAGGTTCACCAGCTTGATGATGGGGGCTTCCTCGGCCGCTTTTTCCAGCGTCGCGAGGTCCATCTCGGCTTCTTCGCCTGAAAGTTCGAGCGAGGCTTCGTCGCCCGCGAGGTCCTTCATTACCTTGTCGAGCTGTTCGACGCTCTCTACGTCGCCGTAAAACTTGTGAATCGCTTCGGTGATCGCCGTCTCGGAAGCCACTACCGGCTCGACGTTGAAGCCAGTCATGAACTTGATATCGTCCATGGCGAAGACGTTGGTGGGATCCGTCATCGCGATCGTCAAAGTGGAACCAACGCGAGAGAGCGGCACAATCTGATAGCGCACCGCAGTTTCCTGCGGCACCAGCTTGATGACGGCAGGATCGACTTCGTAGAATTTCAAATTGATGGAAGGCACGCCGTATTGGCGAGAAAGCACGGCGGTGATGTCGTCATCGCTGACCAGACCCAGTTTCACCAGGCAGGTGCCCAGCCGGCCGCCACTTTTTTTCTGGTGTTCGAGCGCCTGCTTAAGCTGATCCGCAGTGATCAGGCTGTCTTTGACCAGAATTTCGCCAAGTCGAGAAGACATGAGTATCCGAGAGTGGTACTAGAACCCACCCGATGAGCCAGCGTAGCATGAGGACCTGCCGAAAAAGGTCAGCGGGTGCGAGCTTCGTGGTGAATCAGCTAACATCCGATACGCCGCCGCCAAACCTGTACGGTAGTACAGGCTATTATTTGCTCCTGTACGAATGTACAGGTCCATTATTGTCAGCTACTTAGAGGCAGTTCGAGATCAGGAGCTGCAACGAGAAAACGTGGTCATTTTTGGTAGGTATTTTTGCCAGAAATCGCGCACGCTGATCCGTGCAGAGCGGAGCGTCTAGCATCCGAAAAAATCTTGTTTTGAGACACACGACGACCCTAGTATTGCGGCCGCCCAGTCTGGTACGATATTGCGGTTCGAGGGCGGTTAGCCCTTCACATTCGTTGAATCGGCGTAGCATAGCCTCCGATACCCTGCCGTAGTTGGACTCACTCTTGGACTCACCTGCTGGATTGCTGCTGCGTCAATCACGCGGGCAAGAAATCAGTGGTGCCCAAAAAGCCCAAACTGCTGTAAGTGACAGGCCCTACGGGTTGCATCCACTCCGAGACAACTCCAACTGCTGTTCCGACGATGCCGTTCCGCTGAGCGAAAAGATAGATTCTTGCACAGCCACAATCATGCAAATTGGCGTGTTCTTGTAGTCGCTATAAAACTTGTCCATCTGATGCACAACGTCTAGGACTGAGGCGTTTTGCGGCGCGTATTTGCCTCGAACTTTGTTTGCTCCCGCCTCGAATTTATCCGTGCTGCTGTTTACCAGACTCGCAAGCGGGATGCCAGCGCACGGCCCTTTGAGGCATGGCTTCACATGGTCTAGAGCGTCGCTCTGTTCGTCCAGCCTGCCAGAGTAATATCCAACGAGTGTTCCCACTCGAAGTCCTTCCATCGCGCCCTGTACGTAAGCCGCTTTGATAAACGCACTCTGCGGACTCAAGTTACTCCACGAGTCCCACATTCTTCCGTCTGGTTTCAAGGGATTGTCCTGAGCGATGCTCCCGAATGGAATCAGGGACAGCAATACGGCGATAAACACGCTCCGCATAGTTACCTCCGTCCGATGGCGGATTCTACCATGCGGCTCGCGCTCACTAGGTTAAGCGGCTTTGATCGGCACTAAAGTCACCTTGTGCCCTAGTTTCTCGAGTCGTTTGACGAAATATCGCTTCAAACCTTCAGAATCTATGCGATCGAAGTAATCTCCACCGAGATCTTCGTAGTTGCGCTGGTTCTTTTGCAGGTAGTAGCCAATGATGACAAGGCTGTGTGCCACCGCGATGATCGCCCTCTTGCTGCCACGTCTGGCTGCCACTCGCCTGAATTGCGCCGACAGGTAGGTGTTCTTGGTTCGCGCTGCAGCCCAGGCACATTGACATGCCATGCGACGCAACCACGGACTACCTTTGCGCGTTGTACCGCCCAAACGTTTGCCGGCACTTTCGTGGTTACCTGGGCACAGGGCAGCCCAACTGGCCAACTGTTCAGCCGTCGGAAACTGAGCCATGGTATTACCCACTTCGGCTAGAAGGGTCCATCCTGCGACTCTATCGATGCCCGGTATTGTGTCCCACCGAGCCACGGCTTGTGACAACTCCGGTCGTTCTCGCCCGATCTCTTCCAAACGATCATCCAGCAACACGATCTCGTGCTCGACAAAACGCAATTGATCAAGTAAGCGCCGGAGCAGAAAGCGGTGATGTGGATGGATCTTTCCGTCCAGGGCAAGTCTCAATTGCGGGGCCTTGGCACGGAGATGCCCTAAGGCGAGGGACGTGAGGCACTCCGGATCATTTTGACCGGCGATGATTTCTTCCAGCATGGCCCGTCCACTCTTCCCGAGTGTGTTCGTGGCCACGCTCGCCAGTTTCACATTTGCATCCTCAAGCACCTTCTGAACTCGGCTGCTGATACGCGAAGCTTCTTGCGATAGGCTCGTGCGCATTCTCGTGAGGTCTCGCAAATCGCGGATGACCTCACAGGGCACGTAGCTGGGTCGCAGGAGACCGTGTTGCAGCAACTGCGCAATCCATTCCGCATCTTTCTGGTCGGTCTTGCGACCTGGCACATTCTTGATGTGCTGTGCATTCACCAGAACAACGGTGAATTGTCCCTCTAAAATGTTCCAGACCGGTTTCCAATAAACGCCGCTGGACTCCATCGCTACCTGCGTCACCTCGAACTGCCTGAGCCAAATTGCAAGCTCCTGGAGGTCTTGGGTCATCGCGCTAAAACGACGTTGATGTTTCTTCACTCGCCCCGCTTCCTGCACCAAAATGCAAGCAGAAATCGAGTTCTTATGTACATCTAGACCGCAACATCTCGGATGCAGCACGTCCATGATCAAACCTCCTATGACCTGTGATCCAGGACGCGCCGATGAATGATTCTCCCTCTCGTGCTCTCCTCTCACGAGGAGGCTACAGTCCGTTGTGCCAAGGCGCATCCCGAGTCAAACTCATCCACGGGCTCTAAAGCACCAGTAAGGCTGACGACCTCTGGACCACACGCCTTTGCAGAGCTTAGTAAACTCGATCCCGTTTTCATAGATCGTTGTGACGCCAGAGGCGACATGTAGAACTCATCCCATCTGATTAACGCATTTACCGGAAACTGAGCCTGCTTTCCGGTTGCGGGACCTATTAGGAGTTCGCACCTTTGGCTTTTGAACCGTCTGTGGCAAGCAACGCCAATTTAGCCTTCGGGATGGTCAACTGTGAACAACCGCAATCCAGGCAGACCACAAGGTCTGCGAAAACTAAAACGGCCTGTCTGCTTAGATTTTCCAAGTCGAACTGATGAATGTTTGTTTCCGCTCGAAATTTCCTCTTATTGTCTGACGCACATGATGTGCAGGACATGACCCCTCACTATTTATCGCGTGGACTTGATCCAAAAAGACCGCTAAACGGTAATGATATTGAGTAGACTTTCGGGCATGACTTTCGTCAAGCCGGACTCGGATTTTGGCTTCGCTGGTATCGCGACCCTTGAACTTCAGGGCCGACCTTAAGGTGCTCGGTATGTTTGGAGAACGTAGTGAAGAGTGAACAGTTCCGAGGGAAGCGGCGCTACCTTTTCGAACACGTTCAAACGCGAATGAAGCAAGGTGGGCGTAGGACCGTTGGAATTTGTGTCAGAGAATCGAAGAGCACGCAAGCCCTCGGTATTTATCTTGCTAGCTTTAAAGTCGTTTGAAGTGTTGTCAGTTAGAGTCAGAAGCTCGGGGAATTCCGAAGCAACAACACCGGACAACACGAGGGCGACCAGCGATGTAACTAGGATCTTCCGAATTTTGGTTCGTGCCATCATTTTCGCAACCAGTGTATCTTATTATACCTAATCATAATCAATGAATCGAGGCACGGACCTACCTAGGTTTCCGCTTTGCGTTTTCAAGACATTCATCACAACGCGTCTGATTGGCAGGCCCGATGCACTCCTTGCCACATGCGTACTTTTCGGATCAAAGCCTCGCCTTGAGGAGTGACGACTTTCTTGGCTGGTCGCAGATTGGGAAAGTACCGGCGGTTGGTGGGCATAGGCTTGACGCGCTGGCGATTTTCATGCCAGCAAACGCGCCCTACTGAGCATAAACGGCTGAGTGCTCCGCGCAGATTCGTTGGAAGATAGGACGCTGTTCTTCGCTGAGAAAGCGTTCGATCGGATATCCGCACAAAATATCTACGCCATGTGTGCGAGCAATTTCATCCCATAGCCGTTCCATTTCAATAGCCGCTTCGGCTTGGCCTTGCGCGTACAAGAGTGCAGAGCACTCTCCACAAGCTGCAACGCGAGGATGCTTTCCGGTGGCGGCCTTCAGCGCGGTCGCAACCAAAGTGCCCGCGAATTTTATCAATCGAGCCGAATCAGGCTGGCCGTTCACCAGAAACTCGGAAAGCACGCACGCCGGTTCCAAAACAAGATAGCGGCCCCGCTCTATGGCCTCAGCAACATCGCAACCTTCCGACTCCAGTCTCTGGCGGAGGGTGTTGCAGTGCGAGAGAGTTGCGACAAGTATGACGGAATCACCGTTCGCTAAAGCGGTGCCCATGAAACGAGCGCAGCGATCGAGGAAGGATACGTCATTGCGGTAGAACTCGACCTCGTGGCAATGGCCGAACGTCTTATCCACAGGGAAGGGCGGTGCAGCCGATTCGATGCTCTCCTCGAAAGGCCGCTGAATTGAAGCTTGCGTGCTCGTGATCTGGTTGAAATCGCAACTCGCCAATTGGTTACTCACAAATGTTTTCCCCAACATCACCGCTTCCACAGCGGCGAGCAGTTCGCTTTCAGCGCTGGACTTAAGAACGTAACCGAATCCGCCGGCGTCGAGAGCTGCCCGGACTACGTCGAGGTCAACGTTCTGGCTTACGAAAAGAATTTTTGATTTGAGCGAAAGCTCGCGAATTCTCCGGGCCGCGCCAATGCCGCTCAGATTCGGCAGGTTGATGTCCATTAGGATCAGTTCTGGCTGCAGCTCGGCCGCTTGCTGAACTGCTTCTAATCCGTCGGCCGCGAAACCGACAATGCGCAAGGCAGGATTTTCGGCAAGCTTCGCAACGATATAACTCCGCCAGGGGACAAAATCATCGACCACGAGAACACGGATTGAGACGCTAATAATTATCCCCCAGTCACACTACAGAACTGATGTGAAACACGGTATTAGTTGCGACTGCGAAAGTATTCCATGAGGAACAAACTCTGTCTTTGCTGATGAGCAATCCTGGACCTGCGCGAGAGCAATCACGCAAAGCAGGATAATGTCCGATAAGCGGACGTTTACCAGGCACGGGACCGTTTCTGGGGTGGGAAATCTCTTGCTACCGGCATTCATCGCCATTTGCCCGCCGATGATCGGTTAGGCCTGTTCTGTTGACCAATGCCCACGCCCTGTCACTTCTGACAATTACGCCCGGTCGCGATAGAGGGTAGGAATGGCGGAGGTGCTTCCACTGCAATGCAACCTATAAAAAGGCGCGAAGGGGAGAACAGACGCTCGGACGTGATGGCCGGGACTGAACGGACAGCTGTAGCCGTTCTAAAGAGCTTGCTGGCCCTAGCTCCAGCAAAACAACTGTGGAAGGAGATGAGATGCGACATTTTAGGGGCGTAATAACCGAGATGCACAAAGTTGTCGTCGGCGCGTTGCTCTTCATCGGCCTGTTGACGGTAGGAAACACTCCTGCGTTCTGCCAGAAGGCGGAGACCATTGAAGCAACTGCCATGGGCACGGGCACTCAATTAGGACAGAACGTCGAGATTCGGCTCACCATATACGACTTCTCAACGCTTGAGGAGAGACAGGTATTGGCGGATGCATTCGCGAAAGGTCAGAACGAGGGCTTGGTCAACGCGCTCACAAAGATGAGAGCGGTGGGCCGCATTTCGCTTACCGGCACTGTGGGCTATGACGTTAGTTTCATCCGGTTGATTCCGACGGCGGCCGGTAGGAAGATTCGTTTTGTAACGGACCGCCAGATCAGGTTCGGTGAGGCCTGGACGGATGCGCAATCCGTGGCTTTTGACTTGAGCGGCGGCGAGATCGACTTGAACGATTCCGACAGAAGCAAAAGCACCGGCGTTTTGTTTCCCCGCGCCCAGCTCATCATCGATAAGCAAGGGCAGCTACAAATTGATTTGGCTCAGAACGCGTGGAAGCTAGTGGACGTGCTCGATTGGAAAGGCACGCCAGGCGTGAACTAACGGAGCGGTGGTTCCAGCATACCGATCATGCGGAATCATCGGATGAATCGGAAGGCTTTCATTTCATATCGCATTGAGGTGTCTCATGAAGATGACGAAGCGCAGTATGGCGGCGTGGTGTGGTTCGGTCTTGTTCCTGGTCACTCTGACGGCCGGTTATCTGACGGCGAAAGATTTGCGCGCTGACAACGCTAAGTACGTTTGCTCGGAAACAAACCCCGGGAGTATGTGCAACGCCAGCACCACGTGCGGATCCACTTCAGCTCCATGCGTTGCGGACGTCAAGCGCACCAGCGAATCCGCCTCGGTCACTCCAAGCACTGCTGACGCTAAAGCAAATGCGCCGTTCTGCGTGAAAGTCGGCACAACTGTAACTTGGCAAAGCTCGTCCAAGAAAACGGGTTTCGTCCTCGACTTTGGCGCTTCTTCTCCGTTTGACACGCCGGATGGAGCTATCATCGGTGGTTCCGATCGCTCTGTTTCGGTCGTGGCGAAGAGGCCGGGATGTTTTAAGTATTCCGTCGGGGCTTGCGTCGCGGGAGCCATCTACGGGATGTGCGACTCGAAGAACGCAGAGATCGTCGTAACCAAGTAACTGATCGCACGCGATTTCATCGCCGATCATCCAGGCGAGCAAATAAGCAAAGCACACAACAAGCGATGTTTTTTTCATTTCGTCGAGTTTCGCTGCCTGTCGCGAATACACGCAAATACCAAACTCGGCCCAATTCCCCAGATGATCTTGCTCTTCTTCGGCGCCAGGAAGAACGAAGGGTTCATGTCTCCTAAGCCGTAGACGCCGGTGGTTTGCACGGGCGGCCCGGAGGCCTGCGTAACGGCAAGAGGTTGGTAGATGATCGGCGTAATCCAACGGACGATGAGGTTCCAGTTTTTCGACAGGCTGAGCGGAATCACCGGCTGGATGTTCAGGACATTTTGGGTGCGGTCGGACGGCCCGATGTTGAAGTTCCAGTTGTCCTTGATGGGAACGCTGATAAGGCTGGCCACCAGATTTTGCGACTCTTTTCTCAATTCCTCCGCGTTCGTCGCTGCTGCCGGCGTTGCCTGCGTGGCAACCTCAGCTCCCGCCGGGCCAACCGGTGTGTCTTGTGCGAACACCGGCACCGATAACAATAGAAAGAGTTCCAATCCCCATAAGGCAGGATGCAATCGAGTTATCTTCATGAACGTTCCCTTGGCGATTTCTCACGTACCCCGAGACACGCCAGTGCGCCCTCTTCACGCGGGAATTCGGGACGGGCACCCGGGGTATTCAGCCCTTGCCGAGGGGCTAATGTCAGAGATGATGATTGCCTTTTAGCAGAGGGTCCCGAAGACGGATATTGTCAAAACTTACAGCGGACTATCCGCGGAGTTGGAAGAAGATTGAAATCGGAGCATGCTACTGAGTGCGAACTTGAACTTCGACGCTCGGAGAAGTACTCAACCCGGCCAGCTGCCAAGCCAGTTTAGTGCATCTTCCTGGCTGGAAAATATCTCGGCGGTTATGTTTCGATTTTTGGGCGACGCGCACGCCGAACCCATCGGTCGTGGGCGGTGCGCCAACAAAGGCCACCCTTGGACTCATCTCGAGCTGCTTAGGATGTGGCACTACCTCTGTCGCGAGCGTAGATCTCCCAAAGGTAGAAAGCGCTCCGATGACTGCAAAAGTGTTCACGAGAATTTTGTTAACTTCTCTCTCCTTCGCTGCGTCAAACGCCCGCTTGAGGAGCCGCACGGCCGCATCCAATCCAACGGAACCGCTCGCGGTGACCAGCAAGACCCTGAGGCCGGCTTGGTTTTGACTAGAAGCAGATCAGCGCAGGGCCTTTACCAGGCCGCTTAGCAGGACAGCGAGCGGGACTTCCGCAAGAATCATGGGTACCGCGGGGATGAAGATGGCAGCCGCCAGGGTGTAGAGAGCTCCTTTGTCCGCAGGGAATGAGTTCATCTGTTCAATGCTCTCGTAAACTCGACCGAAACTGGCAACGGCACCACTTTCGCGAGCCGCGGCGGAGCCCGTTTGAAATCCGGCACCATGCAGAATCCATTTTTCATGGAACTCAGTCCTGTCTCTCTGGCCCAGGATTCCATATTCCAGCATTCCCTTGCGACGAAGATCCGCCAGACGCGGGACAAAAAGCGAGAGGCCCGAGCGCGATCAACGCAGAGATCGTGATAAGGACGAGCGCGGGCCATTTGAAGTCTACTAGGCGGGCGCCGTGATGAAGGATCTCATTTCGCCAGGTCGCGGCGATTACCGCGGTTGCGCTGAACGCGATTGGCGCGAAGGCGGCTGACGTTAGGCCGAGGAAACCTATCCCACCGTGGCGGTCGGGATGGGTGGGGACCACCTTCAAATTCTGTCTCGACAATTTGAATGCGAAGCAGGTCCAGAGCAGCCATTTCCAAAGCATGACGCCGACCAAGAACTGGAAAATTGATGAACTAACCACAACGGCATACCAACCCGCCGCGGTTAAGTGCAATCCGGTGTCGGACGCACGCGAAAGCCACGGCATCGCGTCTATCAACCCTTTATATGAGGTTGCGGTGTGTAGAATCAGCAGCAACAGGATCGTGAACTCGGGCAGAAAAGAGTCGCGCACGCGAATCAGTATGCGATGAACTCATCGACGCGAGCTAAATCCGATGCGTCCAGGAGGGACGCTTGGTGGATATGCCCGATGACGGCGCGAAAGCGCGATTCCATAAGAATTTCGCCGACCAGCAACGCCGGAACGGCAATGAGCATGCGTGCGTGAACGCGATAATCGCGTAAGAGAGAAGGCAGTAATTGAAGATTCGATACCGCAGTGATTAGCAAGAGGGGCAGCCAACCAACGACAATCAGAAAAGTGATGCGGCGACCGAGGTTCCATTGATTCGGGCGGATGAGACCAATGGCGCGCTGGGCCCGATAAAACGGTCCTCCGCGGACGAGAGAAACCTCGGCGGACGCAGGAGTACGGGGGAGTTCAGTAGTGGCGTCCATAAGAATCCTTCTTGTGCCGCCGCCACTGCCGCACTTCGTTTGGGAGTCGTAGGTGAGCGGCACAGGCAGAGGCTCGACGCCGTTTCCGCCATTATTTTCTTTGGCACAAAATCCGTGCGAGGGTTCAAACACTCCCACGACTCACCTGGAATTTTTTCCTCGCAAGGGCTCGGAAAATTCTCGCCGCGTAGATCAACGGGGGCAACGGATGGCGTTGCCTTCGTCGACGATGAGTTGCTTGCGTTGATCGCAATGGGGCAGCGCCCGGGTGACCGTGAACTCGAGCAGCAGACCGATGAGGAAATGCGGGCCATCGCCGATCGATTCAATCTGGCATGGCCCTATTCATTCCATTGCCGGAATCGGAAACTGAGATTCGCAGGCAGAACGGCCCAGTAAAACGGCGACGAAAAGACACCGAAAAGGCCCGACGAGCCAGAAGACGCCTGCATCTACTTGCGCGTTGGAGAGGCTTTCGTAAGCTCTTCATCCAATGGTTTGGCAGCTGGCGGAACTGTTACTTGGCCGCCTTCGATGATGTCCTTCGCCGTGATCGGTTTGCCATATAGAGATTTATTGGCATCATCATCCGTGTCCATCGATGCGCCTTCCAGAGAAACGCCAGCAAAAAGTCCTTTGCTTCGTGAGTAGGTCAGAACGTCTACGTGCATCGAAGCGGCGTTGTAACCCGTTGCCTGAGCGCCCGTGGGACCGGCGGCGGCAGCGGCGTTGGTTCCGAGTTTTGCCTTTCCGTTCAGGATTTGCTCTGCGCCGTGTTTATTCATAACGACCAGCACGAAATCCGTCGCCGTCGAACCAAGCTGCACGCCAATGCTGCTCTGATCGAGCTTGTACATTGCCGGCGGACCCCAGTCACCGTTCATATCCGCACCTTGACGGCAAACCAGCACACCTCTGCCGTAGCTGCCGCCGATTCCCACTGCTACTTTTTTGACGCCGGGGAAAATGACCACGCAACTGGCCTGGTCGAGGATACTCGTCGGCAGCTTCCCGGCGAGAATTACGCGCAATACCGTGGCTGAATTCGAGATGCGTTGCTCTTCCTTACTCTGAGCGAACAGGGGAGAAGCTACCACCAGACACAGGGCGCAAATGATCACTCTCTTTTTCAAGTGTTTATCCTTTCCCGCGAAGATGTCGTCGTGCTAGCCCGACCGCTGATGCGTTGTCCGCCCGACATCTTACCTCAAAACAGGCGTGATTATGGTCGTGGTTTCAAATGGTCGGTACTGTCAAAAGCGACAGTCTTTAGCTTTCGGGCGAAAGCGGATAATCGGATGCGGCTATCGGCGGTCTAGTCCCGGTAACAGTGCCTTTCACAGACTGCCGTTTCCGGCACAAACAAGTCGCTAGAAGCTCCCGGTTGCCGGAGAGGGAAACACGAACGCGATGCCCATGTGAGAGCCCGTCGGCGTCCCTTGATATGTAGCCGGGGCGAACGTCCAGGCCTTCACTGCTTTTGTGGCCTGTGGTGTCAAGCTTTGCACGTCGCGAACAACGCGCACTTTCGCGACTTTGCCCGTAGTTCCGATCGTAACGTCGAGAACGACCGCTCCCGAAGCAATGCTAGCCGCTGGATAGGTTGCATAAGACGCCGCCGTGATCTGCGGCGGATTGTATCCCGCTGTGGCCGCCGGAGTCGTCTGGGAAAGCGAGATTGTCTGGGACAGGTTTCCCACGCCGCCAGGGTTGAAGGGATTGAAAACTACGCTGACCGGAAGTACCGAAGCCACGGCCTGGCCATCCAACGAGGCCGGTCTGAAGCTCCAGCTTTTTACCGCAGCGGTGGCAACACTGGTCAGCGAGGGAAGATCACGCAACACATCCAGGTTTTGCACGTTGCCGGAGCTGTCCAGATTCACCATCAGCGTCACAATCCCCGGTGTCGTGACGTTGGTTGGATATGTGATGTCAGCGGCGCCGGCTATACCGGGAGGCCGAAATACGGACCCCGACCACGCCGACTGAATAATCAAAGCGGTCAGCAGAACCGCCAAAATCGTAGCGCCTCGGACTCGGCTCATTTTGATGTCACCTAATTCCGCGCGCCTTCCGGAGTCAGACCGTAAGCAGGCGACCAAAGCTGAGCATCGCACGGTTTCGCAAGACTGCCGATTGTCAGTTTTGCCAGTTTTGGCGCCGGCGGTTTTCTCGATCCGCGCCAGCCCGCCTTTGCACCGGCAGCTGTCATTTCTGACAGTTCCAACCAAACCACATGCAGGATAACCTCCAAGGGCGTTGAGACCCGGAGCATTAATGCGCGCCGTAAAGTCTCGGCCTACTTAGGAAGCTTATTGAGAGGCCGTTTCGCCCATGGGACAAATTCGTAGTGTTGTGGCGTGGGTGTTATTGGTCGCACTCCTTGTCCTGGGGATGCCCAGGCTAGCTCCGGCGAAACACGCGCAACATTACACTCCTCCGGATGTGATCGCAGTGAGTGATATTCCCTTTCCGGCCACGACCGTCGCCGCTGGCGTGGTGACGCTGGCTATCAACCTCGACGGCACCGGCCAAATCACAAACGTCCAAACGCTCCGCGACATACCGACAGTCACTGGTCAGGCGATGCTGGCGTTGCAGAATTGGACTTACGCACCGGCGAGCCTGAATGGAAAGCACGTGCCATCGACGTTGATCGTCAACATCGTGTTCGATCCCGCCTTTCTGGACTCCAACAGCATTCCGCTGGCACCGCCGGTGTCGGTCCAGCCGCCAGACTCTAAAGCGATGCCGTATACTCCACCCCAACTATTTACAGCCACCTTCCCACCGTATCCTGCCAACGGGAATGGCGCTGGTGCCGTCGTTCTGGACGCCAGCATCAATAGCAAGGGCAGCATCACGCAGGTTACGACCGTTCGCGACATCCCTGTGCTGACGGCGGCCGCCGTAGCTGCGTTGCATAACTGGAGCTTCAGTGCGGCGCTTTACGGAAACACGCCGATTGCGTCGAAAGTGGTGGTAGCCATGGTGTTTCGAAACCCGGCGACGGCTCTGCCGTAGCGGTTCGAGTATTCGGATCGCAGTGACGGCAGCGTGCTGTTGTCGAATTTGACGAAGTCCGGTCGGTACTTACAGATCAATCCTTCACCTTAGTCCCAAGGGTTGAAAGGGAGGGCGACAATGCGCAAACAAGCGAGTTGGTTCGCGGATTTTGCACTGTTTCTGTTGTTGTCGGTGACGGTCAGCAGCGTCGCTATTCAACTGCCCGCGATGCCGCGCTCCGCGTCGCGGACGTCGTCGTCCCAGTCCCAGATGTTTCAGGATCTTCAGAATCTGGCGCAGGAGTTCTCTGTCGACCACACCGTGCACTGGAAACATACTGTCCCCCATTTTGGCGAGGTGATCACGTCAATGTCGGTGGCGCCGACGAACTTTGATGGCTGTTCTGTGGTGTGGAGCCAAACGCAAGAAGGGACCAGGCCCCGTCAGCTCTTTTACGTAGAAACTCACCGTTTTGACGTTCCGCTGGCAACCATGGACGCGAAGCAAATCACCGTGGCGCCCGTGAGTGCTGGGCAGAGCGAGCGTCCCGGAATCGAGCCAGGCGACTACTACACGGTTCTGCTCCAATCTTTGGGTGGAAAGAAGTCCGTGAACTTGCTCGACCACAACATTGTGTTCAACGAGAAAGAGGGTCCTATCGCTTCCGTGGAGCAGCTCATGGTTTCCAGTGCGTGGGTCAGGGTCCGCCGCGAAGCGAAGGGCGAGACGTTGAAGACGCAGTTTCAGCAGGCGATAGCGTCGTGCATCGCAGCGGGCCAATGATCCGATCGTACTTGCCCAGCAGAATGAAATTTCTATTGCGCTGCGCGCCATGCTCGCGGTGCTGACGTTGTTTCTATCCCCTTGCGCTTCGGACGTCCCGTTGCGTGGGCAGAGACAAGTCAAGGTTGGACTATGAGGTAGCCGCCGCGATAGCTAGGAATCGGTCAGTCTCCACCTTAGGGAGAACCACCTATGGTCCCTTCGGGAATGGCTGCTGTATACGCGGATTGGAAATCGAGCTTTTTGTCATCTTCGGCCCCGCCGTCCGGTTTGGGGATTTCCACCCACCCGGCTTCGGTTAGCAGGTCCCATTCAGCAGTTGTTTTCGGATCGCTGGCCAATGCTGCTTCAGTTAGTCGGTTCACGGTGATCCCGTCCACTCCCGCGCTACCTTTATTACCCTTCACCTGTCGCAATGCTTTCTACAGGTTCTCTCGTTTACATATTTCCTCCATCAACCCATTGGTTCTAGCCGAGATGCAATCCTCTTAGAATTGTCAAAAATAATAATGTCGCTCTCCGGGAGGTCGTTTGTCTCCTGGCACCAGTGACGCGTCGAAGCCGCAGTCAGTGCTAATCGGGTTCGGCCTAGTGACACTTGCCCCAAGTCGACCAGCTAACCCACATTGTTTTTGACCAAGGGCAATAGACTGTCACTTTTGACGATTCCGTCTCGTGGCCGCTTTGGAGGGCGATCACTGACGTATGCGAAACCGTTCAACCAAAGAATCGACAAAAAGGTACAACTTCAAGGAAAGGAGAACAAAGATGACTTCAAAGCAGCCAAATATTTTGATTCTGTGGGGCGACGACATCGGCTACTGGAATATCAGTCGCTACAGCGACGGCATGATGGGCTACCCAACCCCGAACATTGACCGCATTGCCATCGAAGGAGCCAAATTCACTGACTGGTACGGCCAACAAAGCTGCACCGCCGGTCGTGCAGCTTTCATCACCGGCCAAAACCCACTCCGGACGGGCCTGACCAAGGTCGGCATGCCCGGCTCCATTCTCGGACTTCAACCGGAAGACCCAACCATTGCCGAACTGCTCAAGCCACTTGGCTACGCCACCGGGCAGTTTGGCAAAAACCATCTTGGTGATCGGAATGAATTCTTGCCGACCGTGCACGGATTCGACGAGTTCTTCGGCAATCTTTATCACCTGAATGCGGAAGAGGAACCGGAACTACCCGACTATCCTACGGACCCGGCATTCAAGGCGAGATTCGGGCCCCGCGGCGTACTTCATTGCAGGGCCACCGCTAGTGAAAATTCAGCACCGCCCGATCCGCGTTTTGGAGCGTTGGGAAAGCAGACCGTTGAAGACACAGGTGCGCTGACCATGAAGCGCATGGAAACGATCGATGAGGAGATCACTTCTGCGGCTCTCAGCTGGATGGAGACGCAGGTCAAAGCCGACAAGCCGTTCTTCCTTTGGTACAACTCGACTGCCATGCACATGCGGACTCACCTCGCCGCTAAGAACCGTGGCAAGAGCAGTCAGGACGATTACAGCGATCGGATGGTTACCCACGATGAGCAAATCGGGCAGATGCTCGACAAGGTCGATGAGCTGGGCATCGCGGATAACACCATCGTCATGTATTCCACCGACAACGGCCCTGAGAACGACACTTGGCCCGACGGAGCTAACACGCCATTCCGCAGCCAGAAGGACACGAACTGGGAAGGCGCCTGGCGTGTTCCGTGTTTCATCCGCTGGCCGGGAAAGATCAAGGCAGGCACCGTGCTGAACGGCATTGTTTCCCATCAGGACATGTTGCCGACGTTGCTGGCTGCAGCTGGGGATCCGGACATAAGCAAGAAACTCCTCAACGGTTACAAGGTTGGGAACAAAACGTTCAAGGTGCACATCGATGGCGTCAACGTGCTGCCCTATCTCACAGGCCAGGTGAAAAAGAGTCCCAGAGAATCCTTCTTCTACGTCAGCGATGACGGCGGCGTTATGGCGCTCCGACACGGCGACTGGAAGCTGGTGTTTGAAGAGCAGCGTGCAAACTCAACGAGGGTTTGGGCCGAGCCCCTGGTAAAGCTCCGGGTTCCGCTCATGTTTAACCTGCGACGCGATCCGTTCGAGCGCGCCGACTTCAACTCCAACACTTACTGGAACTGGCTAATGAGTCACGCTTTCTTGCTTTATGGAGCGCAAGCGGTTGTGGCGGCCCAGATCGAAAACTTTGTGAAGTACCCCCCCCCGCCAAAAGGCGGCATCATTCAACCTTGACTCGGTAATGGAGCAATTGGCGCCGGCCATCAAGGCGGAAAAGGAAAAAGAAGCGGCGGCCACCGCGGCAGCACATTGAGAACTGGTCGAAAAGGGCGGTCGAGCAGACCTCCCTTTTTGAAAACATATTTCGTTGGCCCATGACGTGGCATCGGCTGGACAAAATGAGTTCCCGCGACAGCGTTCGGTTGGCGGCGAAAGTGGGCGTTCGGTGCGGTGGCGGCAACGGGCTCTTAATTGCCGGACGCCCGGCGATGGGGTGACGCGGTACCGGCCCAAACTTGCCGGATAGATCGCCCCTCGTCCGCCCCATGGGTTCTCGTTTCTGCCAGCACCAAGAAACTTCGTTCGGAAGTTCCCCTTCGGAGTTCCTTCATGGGCTAAGTCCCGATCAGTCGGTTCCGCGAAGGCGTGCTGGGACGATATCCGCCCCAGCCGGTAAGAAGGCACACGAAGGAAGTTACCGATTCTTGCAGCTTGCGGAATCACCGGAGCCGTTCAGCTCGATGTTGGAGGAAACACACCCGAAAAATGAATTGACGGACTCGAAGCAAGCCTTGCCCGGATGAACCTGTACATTTTGACAGTACCAGTCCGTGAACCGGAGGTGATAGAAGCGTCGGAGATGAGTAGCGCCCTGTGCTTCGCAGGGTTATTGCAGATGATTCGGGAAAGCATTTGCGGTCAGTCGTCCGCCTGCGCGAAGACCAGGATCTCGAAGAAGGTGGTGGGAGAGAATCTCAAAACTATCCAGCCTGGCTGCTAGGCCCCATGTAGCCTGCGCAGGGAAGAAGCTGGACGAAGAGAGGGCGGATGAAATTGAAAACTTTGGCGGTCTGCATCGTCTGTATCGGGTTGGCGTGGACAGCTTCGGCGGACACACTTCGCCTGAAGAATGGTCAGGTAATTTATGGCCAATTTGTCGGCCGAACTGCAGAAGGAGTTCAATTCACCGGGCAGGATGGAAACACCAATACGTATCCTCCGCAGGACGTGGCCTCTCTGACATTTGGGCCGGTTCCGGCACCGCAACCACATCCGTCGGAGCAAATGATGACAGTTCCAGCGGGGACCGTCATGCTGGTCAAATTGGTTGATGCGCTGGATACCAGCAATGCACAAACCGGACAAATATTCTCGGCCACCATGGCTACCAACCTCCTCGCGAATGGCTATGTGGTCGCAAGAATCGGCACGCCGGTCTATGGCCAGGTGGTTTACGCCAACTCAGCAGGGCGGGCCACAGGCAAATCGAAGCTCCAGCTCCAGCTCACGCAGATCGCAATTGGTGGGAACCCCGTCCCGATCGTGACCGATACTTTTGACACGGAGGGCAAGAGCTCAGGACGTCGTTCGGCCCGTAGGCTTTTCGGCGGCGCGGGGCTGGGGGCCGCCATCGGCGCCATTGCAGGGAACGCCGGCATGGGAGCCGCGATTGGCGCGGTGGCGGGAGGCGTGGGATCGGTCGTCCAAAAAGGAAACCAAGTCCAAATCCCCAGCGAAACGATCTTGCAATTTACTTTACAGCAGCCTGTGACGCTGCCGGTCCTGCAGTAGAAGACGTACGCGAACGCATCCGAATAAATGAGCGAACTCCCGGAGGAACTTATGAGAATTCGATGGGCTGCAGTGCTCTTGATTCTGATGGCAGCGACGGGGCTCTGGGCCCAGGACACAAAGGTTCAGGATCCGTCGGAAAGCAGAGAGCTGAATACGCAAGCGTACACGCAGCTCCTCCGCACCGACCTGAGATCGAAGAAAGAGCAGATCATCAAGGAAACGATGCAGTTGAACGAACAACAAGCGGCCACGTTCTGGCCCATTTATCACGAATACGACGCGGAACAAACCAAGCTAGGCGACGAAAAGCTCGTGATCATCACCGATTACGCTGACAACTTCTTGACCATGACCAACGAGAAAGCCGCTCAGCTAGCGCAGAATGTAATGCAGATCGATGAGAAAAGAATGGCTCTCCGAGAGAAGTATTATGGAATCCTGAGCAAGTCGCTACCAGCAATCCTGGCGGTCCGATTCTTCCAGGTGGAAAACCAGATCCAACTAATCACGGATCTGCAAATAGCGGCGAACCTGCCGATTATTGAGTCGGCTGATACGAAATGATCGGCAAGCAACTCAGCGCGTTGTTAATTGTCAAAAGTAACAGGTGGTGCGCTCGGTCAGAACGACTTGGGCTAGCGTCTCACTGCGCAATTCCCATTAGTACGTCTCGAGTTTGTGAGGCTCGGCGCCATGTTTGCCGCTCTAGTATCCCAAGACAAAGTTCCGCACTTTCCCGCACGGGTGTGACGGAGTACAACGCGTCGCTCAGACCGGAAGCTAAATCGCCGGCACCCAACCGTCGCCGGGGTTGTACTCCGTGATAGCTCTGGTGACGTCGGCGCTTTGTTCGCCCAAGTCTTTCTGGTAGACAATGCCGTCTTTTCCAACGATGAAGGTCATAATCCCAGAATTCCTGTATTCCGCTGGATAGGCCACTACGGCAAACCCTCCGGTCATCTTGCCGTTCACGACGTAATCTTTTGCCCCGCCTTTGGCTTTGTCTCCTTGCTTGTTGAGGAACCGGAAATAGTAACCATTGAAAGGTTGTGGTTTTTCACCCTCATTGGTATAACCGGCGGCTTTAGCAAAGTCACGAACATCTTCAAAGGGGCTCGGGGGCTGGCCCGCTGAGACTGGCCAGTACAACCCGTTCTGTTTGCCTTCATCGCTGATGAATTTCTGTGCGTATTGTTTTTTCGTGTCGTCATCGTGAGTCCGGCTGAAGTATTGTAGCTGGGCGTCGGCAATAGCACTGCAGGCAGCGATCGCGGTCAGCTCATCCTTGCCGATGCGACGCGCCAGAATCTCGTCTTTGCCTGCCGCTGTGTCGAAGTACCACTGACCTGAGGGATTTTGCCCCAGCGGAATTGGAAAGGGATAATTGTCCGCGCCGACGTAGAGCATCTCGCCGCCTGCCTTGATCGCGCGCCAGCGGTTCATCTGGTCGTATGCGGCAACAAAATCCTGCAGATAGTCCTTGTCCTTTACTGGATCTCCCGAGAACAAGACCTCCTTGGAGTCCTGGCCAAATATTGCTAGCAATGCGCCATGATCACCCGACTTGGCCGCTGCCACAAACGCAACCCCTGCGTCGGCCGGAGACGCGAATGTTGTTTGGGCAGGTTTGGCATTTTCCGATTTGTTGCACGATGTGAGCAATGTGACGGTCACCAGAAGCGCAACCATCACCCAGACGCCCGGTGTTCGAAGCCTGTTGTTACGAATTAGCTGGGACATATGGAAGCCTCCAAAACTTGCTTTTCACTTGCTCTTGGTGCGGGAGATCACCAAACTCTAGCGCCGAAATCCTCCGCCGCCGAATCCACCTCCGCCACCGCCAAATCGGCCACCGCTGTACCCGCTGGACCTCATGCTTCCCCAGCCGCGACTGCTGTCGGCCCTCGAGGACCAGCCGCCACCGGCAGAATCGCCAAATCCGCCGGAGTGCCCGCTCATGCCGCTGAAAGCGTCTGAGTGCGCGCCGCTTCCGCTGCTGTGCTGCGCCCAGGAATTCGAGGCTGAGGAATGACTGTCGTTGAAATTCTGAGCACCCTGTTTGCTGACGTTCACGGTGTTTCCGCTCACGTTTTTGTTGTAGGTGTTGCCGCTGTGCGCGTAATTGTTGTTGTAGTTTGAGTGGTTGTAGTTATTGTGGTTGTAATTGTTGTTGTAACCGTAGCTGTTGTGGTAGCCGCCGTTGTAGTAGCCACCGTGCCAAGCAGAATTTCCGTAGTATCCCCCACCGTGATAGATCACGGCGGTACCGTGCCAGCCACAGTTCCAACTGCTGTAACCCCAGCTGCAGCATCCGCCGCTCATCATGGCACCGACAGCGATTCCGGCGCCGAAGCCAATAATACCTGCCGCAACCACGGCGCCAGGGGTATAGGTATACGCAGGAACGACGTAGGGGTAGCCATACACGACCGCTGGGTTATAGACCGGAACGTAGACGACTTGGGGATTTGTCGGCTGGATCACGATCACCTGTGGCGACTGCTGTACCACCGTGACCTGGGAAGTAGTCTTTAGATTGCCGGCCGTCTTCGCTTTGGCGCGCAAAGTTTGAATGGCCGTCATTACGTCAGCCTGCTGGTTGTGATAGGCCTCTCCCAACGATGAGGTCCAACTGAGGTTTTTTGCCATGTTTTCGAGCACCGACGGAAATTCCGTGAGTGCTTTCACGCTGGGATCCCACGATTGTTTGTCAACTGCCTGCAGCAGGGCGCTGCTCGTCAGGCTCTTGTTCTGCTCGAGCCAGTAGTCGGCAATAGCGACCTGGTCAGGAAACGTGGAAGCGGTAAGAACCTGCGCGACCAACGAATCCGGATACAGTGCGATGGGTGCTACCAATGACTCGAGCTCGGCCGCGCTTGACGGAGCAGCCTCTGTAGGGTTTCCAGTAGCAGCCGGAGGAGCCGAGCTTTGACTTTGGTTTCCGTACAACAGCTGCGATGAAGCGGCTACCAAAGCAAAACTAATTGCCACTGACAGTACTTTCTTTATGTTTTCCGTGAGCATATGGCTTACTCCATGGCGACCCTAGAATCCGAAAAAGTGTGCAACCTTCTTCCCGGACTGACCGGCCCGATTTGTTAGTCCAGGAGAAGTGAGAGTTTTTATATCACAGCCCTGGGCTGTGAAGTTGGATTTACTCCCCAGGGGCTACAGGCCGCCGGCGCCGGCGGCGTGCGAGCCGCCATTTGCACGATTGTCCGATGAGGTTGTGTGATGTAAACTTTCTCACTCACCGTGGTACAAAAACTCGGGCTGGTCAAATCGCGTGTTGGATGTCTACACAGAACGTAATCGTCTGGCGACCGACGCCGTATCGCAGCCACGCATCTACGATGAGTTTATTCCGTTCGGGATTGTTCACTTCGTCTGCGAGTTCACCCTGATTGAAATCACCCGCAACGGTACGCACGTCATCAAGACAGGTTCGCGTTTTTACACGCAAGCATGTGATGTCAGAAAGCCAGCCATCCTCGATGCACTGACGCAGCGGGTAAGAGAAGACAATCTCATCGAAGATTTCGGCGAGCGGCGTTCCATCGCTCCGATTCGGTGTGGCTGTTACGCCCAGCAAGAGTTTCGTCGAGTTCTCGTCGAGGAAACCACCTTCCTCCAGAACATTTCGATAGGTGCTGGCGGTCGCATGGTGGCTCTCATCAACTACCAGTGTTGTGATTCTGTCCCAGTCGAATCTCTGTCGCCGCTTACTGACCTTGCGACCCAGGGTAGCAACGGATGCAACGATGATGTCGGCATTCGGGTCGGCGAATCGGTCGGCTTGTTCGATGGACACTTTCAGGGTTGGGTTCCACCTGCGGATTTTGTCAGCGGCTTGGTCGAGCAACTCCTCCCGATGTGCCAGCACCATGATTTGACCCGAAGACAATCCCGCAAGAGTAGGAAGGTTCGCGAACACTACGGTCTTGCCGCTGCCCGTCGGCATCGCAATCAACTGTCGGCGCACACCCGCGGCATAGCGGCTGCGGACACAGTTGAGGCTCTGAATTTGGTACGGTCGTAGGTTCATGAACTTTCGTCATCGGTGTTGCTCAGGCACCTGTTTGACCTCCCGCACTTCTACTCGGTACCGCCCCTGCTAGCGCTATCGAACCGCTGCCAACGGCTTCCACAGTGGTTTCTCTGGCAGTAGTAATCCTGTGGTCCTCCGAGGGCGGAAACACTACATAGTGTGTTTCCACCCGCGACGGGTTGGTATTTTTCCGTCAAAATTTCGTACTTTTGACGGGTTGGACATGTTGAACAAAACAAAGGTCAAACCAACCCGTCAAACCAACCCGTCAGCAACCCGTCAAACCAACCCGTCAACGGGCTGGTGGGCAACGGGCTGGTCAACGGGCTGCTTTTGACGGGCTGCTTTTGGCTAAAACAAACGTTCATTTTCCACCTGAACTTCGCTTGATTCTGTTTTCGGTTTCTCCGATATGAACCGTACTGTTTGGTCGCCGTTATCCCCAGTTTGAGTCACAAACTGTGCCCGTAGAATTCGCATCGCTTCCCGAACGGTTTTCTGGGGGTAGGCATTTCTGTCCAGTTCCGTCTGCAACATACCAACCGTGATTTTCTGGTCGCGGTTCAAATTCGAGACAATGAACGCCCGACCTATATCCAATGCCGTTTCTAGTTTGGTGGGACTTTTTACGGCTCGCGTCTCTTGTTTGGCGGGCTTCGCTGTTTTTTGCGGAATGAGCCGATAGGCAAGTTGCCCTTCCCAGCCCACGATTTCATATTCTATGTGGTACGGCGCGCACATCTTCGGCTTGATGGTGGAGAAACACACTTCACGATTTGTACCTTTGCGGAAGGCTTCGTCATCTTCGGCACGGAGTCCGAACGACATATCGGAGGCGGCAGTAATCGCCGTTGTGCCCCGCCATCCCGATTTTCCGTATTTGTCGGAATGGCATTGGATGTGGACGCCCGCGCAGTGACGTGCAAGAAATCTCGCCTTCGTGAGGATGTCGTTCATTTCGGGTGCGCTGTTTTCATCGGCACCGTTGCTGAAATCAATGAGGGAATCGAAGAAGATGAACCCGCCAGTCTTCAAGGCGTAATCCATATAAATTTGGTCATCGAAGTGTGTTATCGGTGGAAGGTTCTTGTTCCATTGACCCCAAATCAGCAAATTCGGTGCGTTGAGAAGACCGATTTTTGCGAGGCGCGCACGAACAACCGCTTCTGGATTCTCCATATCAACGAGCAGAATGTGCGGGACTGGGTTGACTTTGTGCCCCAGGAAGGCACCGCCGTGCAGCATCGGGGACATGCCTAGCAGAGAAAAAACTCCCTTGCCAATTCCTTCTCGCCCGCACAGAAGAGACAAAGAATTTGTCGCGTACATTCCTTCTATAATCCATTCAATGGGCTTGTCCGACAGTTCGCTTGGTTTCTGCGCAACCAGAAACAGCGCGGGTTCTGGCGAGTCGTCATCTATCCGAAGGGTGCAAGCGGGTGCTTCTGGAGCCTCTTGCGCGCCAGGTTCGGTCTTCCGCGCGTGCTCGACCGCATATTTGATTGTTCGCTGGCGGTAGTCTTCCCGCTTCACCCACTTCTCGCGCTGACCTAGCACAGATGCACTGAAGTACTTCTCCATCTTCGCTGGGTCACATTTGGTGAGATTCGCCAAGCGAATCATCATCGCGCAATCCGCGCTCGATTCGTCGCCATCGAAGAACGAAGTATCGCCAAGCCAGAGCGCCTTGAATTTTTTGTCCTTGTTCTGAGTGATGAGTAGGTAGGCTAGGCTGATATCTTCAATGTGCGGGACAGTTTCACCGCCGACGTGGTCGCCCGTTATTGTGAAGTACCGCCCTCCCTCGCGCCCGTGGTAGATTTCGATGCCCGCATGCCCCTGGGACATTTTTCTACCGCCCTCGGGCAAATAGTCACAGTCAACGAAGGCATGAAGCCCGCGCCCGCTGGGAGATTTCTCTGTGTAGGGATTGCCAAGAATTTTCAGGATGGATAGCGTGTAGGGGTCTACAATTCCTTTGTCGCTGATTGCATTGTCGAAGTCGATGCCAATCAAATTGGTGCCGTGGAGCATGAAGCCGATGCCCTCATAATCACCGCCGCTGAGAACATCCGCGGCTTTGACGGCGTCTTCGTACGACACCCAGGTGCTGGAGTCGTTCGATTTTGCGCCCTTCCCAGTTTTGACATCGTATGGAATTTTGGTGGGGCGACCGTCTTTGGTGACGTATTTCCAGACGACCCAGTTCGGTAAATCCAATAGGACTTGCGGCACGGATTTGTAGTTGTACATGGAAAAACCCTCGCTTCGTTTTCATCGTTCCTTCGCGCATCGACTACCACCGTCTTGAAAGAACGATGGAGGGGAGGTGTGAAGGAGGAACCTCCCCTCTCAATTTGGTTTGCTGGTCGAGGGCAAACCCGACACTTATGGAACAAAAAGTCTTACTTCGTCGCTGCCTGCCGCGCCTGCTGCTATCGCGCGCTAGAAACGTGGCTACACGGCGAAATAATGGTGGGCAGATTTAGAGCCCTGTCGAGAAGTTCGCGAAGTACCGTTGCCGCGCTGACCTTGCGCCGACGAGCGAGTTTCTTTAATGCATCTCTCTCTGTGACGGTCAAGAACACATTCGTCCGAATAAAAGTCTTCATTTTGGTTTCTCCTTTAGGGGTTGCATATCCCCACACTTAAGGTTCCATTAGTCTCTTTTCTCAAAAACCCAATAAAACATTGATGATTTTGCATTGCCCTATTTTGGTGCAATTGGCAATGCGCAACCCATACCTAGAATGTCTAGGTGAGCCGCTGCTCGGAAACAAGACTAATCGCGCCTTAAATGAGGCGTGTGTATGGACATCACAACCGAACTTGAGAGCCCTGAAAGCGGCATGACTTCCCTGCCCCCCAGTGCTACAGTCTTGCCCGCTACGCCGATTCGACATCGGAGAAAAGACATGTCGAAACGGTTTCAGGTCGGGCAAGTATTCTTGAGAAATGGTCGGTACGTCGGCAGATACCGCACAGACGTTGTGGGGAGTCGCAAGCGTAAGGCTGTGGTGCTAGGACTCAGAGAGAAAATGACGAAGCAAGACGCACGGCGTAAGTTACTGGAAATCATTCACAGTGAAGGCGTCAACACCGCCGCTCACCTTGAACGTTCCCTGTCGCCCGCTGTGACGTTCAACAAAGTTGCTGACTCATGGATAGAGAAGCATCTTCCAACTCTCAAGGTCAGTACCCAGCATTCCGCACCGAAGTTGATTAAGAAGCATCTGCGTCCATTCTTCGGCGCGCTGCCAATCGAAGAAATCAAGACTGGCACCGTGAACGATTGGATTGCAGGTCTTAATCGCGAGGGTCTTCAACCCAAGACAGTTCACAACATGTGGAAAATGTTTCGCGGCATGATGAACTGGCACGCGCAGCAAAATGACGTACAACCTCGCAAATGGTATCCCACGTTGCCCAAAGAGAATATGCAAGAGCAACGTTGGTTCAGCCAAGAGGAAGTGCGTCAAATCGTGCAGGCAGCGAAGGGTCAGTACAAAGTTCTCTTCTTGCTTGCCGCTTTTTCTGGTCTGCGTGCTGGTGAACTGTTTGGGCTGCACGTTGAAGATGTGGACTTGAAGCGGAATCTTCTTCGCGTTCGCCGTTCTATATGGCGAGGCATCGAAGTCACTCCGAAGAACGGCAAGCCCAGAGAAGTACGGATTGACTCAGCCACTGCTCTGGCTTTGTCGCAACATCTCGGCAAGAGAACTTCGGGTCTTGTCTTTCACACGAAAGACGGCAAGCCGCTTGCGGACCATAACGTCGTGCGACAGAATCTAAAACCACTGTGCAGGAAACTGGGTATTCCCGAAGGCGGAATGCACGCTTTCAGGCACGGACGTGTTGAGTCATAGCAGACAGACAGGCGTGCCCGCCGAGTTCATCAAGCGGCAGGTCGGCCATTCGAGTCTGCGCACAACCAGCGACTACACGCACTTCAGTGAGAGCCAACAAAGAGAGATTGTTGAGAGTTTATCTCCCAGTTGGACTCACTCGCTAAGTTTGGGTAGCGTAAATTTTTGTGTGTAGATTTGGCTTGGAAGCAAAAAAGAAGGGTGTACATCTTCTTGGAGCGCCAACCCACAAGGAGGAGGTACACCCGATGCGAGAACTGGAAGTTCTCAGCAATGGCCATCTTAAGCTGGACTTTGCGGAGTGGAAAGAGTTCTTTGACCAGGAACTGGGGGAATGGGTGCGCAGCCAGGTGAAGCGCATGATCGAGCAGGCCCTGGAAGCCGAACGCGATTATCACTTGCAGCTGGGCTATTACGAACACAGCCCAGAATTTCGCATGGATTACCGCAACGGCTATCGGCTGCGGGATTTAGCCACGCAGTTGGGTTTGTTGCGGCGTTTGCGAGTTCCGCGCACGCGGCGCCGCTACCGCAGCCAGTTTTTGCCGCGTTATAAGCGGGCGCAACCGGCGGTGCACGAACTGGTGCGACAGGCTTTTCTGCGGGGGATTTCCACTCGCCAGGTGGGCGCGGTGCTGGAGCCGGTGTTGGGCGAAGCGTATTCGGCGCAGACGGTTTCCAACCTGACGCGCGAACTGAGCCGAGCGGCCGAGCAGTTTCACCGGCGCCCGCTGCGCGCCGATTATCTGTATTTGTTTCTGGACGGCGTGGTTTTGAAAGTGCGCGACGCGGGCCGTAAAGTGCGCCGCCGGGTGGTGTTGGTGGCTTATGGAATCACCGCGCAAGGACGGCGCGAAGTCATCGCTTATCAGTTTGCCCACAACGGAGAGAGTGAAGCGTGCTGGACGGAATTTCTGCAGGATTTATATCAGCGCGGACTGCAAGGCCAGCACTTGCGGCTGATCGTCAGCGATGGCGGCAAGGGGCTGGCGGCCGCGCTGCCGCTGGTGTTTCCGCGCGTGGCGGTGCAGCTGTGCTGGGCGCACAAGTTGCGCAACATCGCCGACAAGGTGCGGCGCAGCGAAGGCAGTTGCGTGGCGCAAGCCGCCGGAATGTACCGGGCCCAGAATCGCGCGCAGGCGCAGCGGGCCTTCCGGCAGTGGAAACGCAACTGGGAGCAGCGCCGCCCCCAAGCCGTGGCTTGCGTGGAACGCGATCTGGAGCGCTTGCTGAGTTTTTACGATGTGCCGGAGCACCACTGGAAGAAAGTGCGCACCACCAACGTGATCGAGCGGTCTTTTCGGGAAGTACGCCGGCGCACCCGGCCGATGTCCAGCTTCGCCAATCCCGGCAGCTGCGACCGCATCGTCTTTGGCGTCATCAGTCACCTAAACCGCTCCTGGGAGAAAAAACCCTTCAAAGAATTTACACACAATCCTTGACGCTACCCTAAGTTTGGACTCAGTTGCGATTGAGTCTAAAGCACTGTAAGATGTTTGAGTTGCAGTGAGTTCGTCACAAAAGGTTGTCGGGCGGTTAGCTCAGCGGTTAGAGCATCCCGCTTACACCGGGAAGGTCCGCGGTTCAAATCCGTGACCGCCCACCACTAACCTTCGAAGCGGCTCCCGAGGGTCCGAGAGACGGCTCCTTCACGGTTTCGCCTGCATGGACTTAATGTAATTCGTCAGGTTTATGATGCGGATGTTGACAAGCTCCGGGTCGGTCCCGCGAATTGTCGCGAACAGGGGTCCCCAGATCGGCATCTCCGTGTTTCCGTGGGGGGGCACTTGCACGCCGTGTCGGAGCACGTCCTGCACATAAGCCTCGGGGAATTTTCCGTCGTGGCGTTTTGCAAGCGTCGTCAGGTCAGATGGCCCGTTCTTGAATTCCGGCGAGACCGGGCCGTTGCCCTTCAAATCGTTGCCATGGCAGACAGCGCAATATCGCTTGTATAGTTGCAAACCCGAAACCGGATTGGAACCTGGCAAATGCGCAGTTTTTTTCTCTTGCGCGACCGCACTTACGGCTGAACTCGCCAGCGAAATGAATGCCGCGCACAACATCACGTTGCAGATAGCCCGGCTGATCATCGCAGGCCTCCCCGTCTAAGATTACTTTCTGGACGGCGCTGCAGGGTTCGAGCGCTTACTGCCCGGCATCACCTATTTACTGATGGTCTGAATCGAGTCCAAGTACTTCAACAAATTCTCAATCCGCACCGGCTCGCGATCCACGTCGGCCTCCACCTGGGAAAAAATCGGGCCCCATACAGGCATCTCCCGCGTGCCGTGTGATGCGATCATCCCTTCGCCCTCGATAATCCTGCGCACGCGCGCTGTTGGGAACTTACCTCCATTGTTCTTCGCGATCACCGTTAAATTCGGCACGGTGGCCTTTAGAGCGGGTCCGACTGGCCCATCCCCTTTCCCGCTCTTTCCGTGACAAGAGGCACAGTACTCCCGGTACAAATCTGCGCCTTCTACAGACCGAATCAATGTGCGCGGTTTCTCCGGGGTCGGCGGTTGCTGCGCGGCCTGCGAATTTGTCAGCGTGTTCGCTCCGCTTCCAGCCGCCAATGCCCCGCTCAACGCCACAAATAAGCACCACGACGTAGTTCGAGTTTTCATAACGGTCCTGTAATCGGAGTTGAGTCTCCGCGAATTTTGCGCAGACGAAGCCCCGCACGAGCAAAAGGTAGACCCGCCTACAGAAGTCGTCCGCAGTATAGTCTAGTTAGCGTCTCAGCGCCCAGCAGCCATCGCGACTGCGTGCGCCGGCCACATTCCGCTGAGGAAAGCGGAACTTGTCCTGCGCGAGCACACCAGCGGCGTGCGCTCCCGGTGGAAAAAGGTAGTGAGAATTGTCGCCTCGGCATTTCCAACGGCAGCGCGGGTCGATCACGCGGAATCAAAATTCTCTGCCTTCCAGGCGTTTATCGTTGCTTCGAGGCTGTGCTATAGTACTCGAGAAGTTGCTTACGCCGGGAAGGTCTTCGGTTCGATTCCGTGACCGCCCATCAGCGGATGCAGCCCGTTTTTCGCGGGGGACGTAGTTCAGTTGGTTAGAACGCTGCCCTGTCACGGCAGAGGTCGCGGGTTCGAGTCCCGTCGTCCCCGCCATTCTTTTCTGGCAGTTGCGGAAAGCGTGGCGTTCGAGCGCGGGAACAGAAAGGAACAATAAGCGGAATCAATTCCCTCCTCCCACCGCAGTCGTTTGATTCAGCTTTGGAAAAATCATCCCGACAACTTTGGTTTGTGCCCGTCTCTTCGCTGGCGTGCTGGCCTGGGTGTACGTATCGAGAGTGATTCGGCTGTTGGCATGGCGCAAAGACTCTTGCACCACCTTCACATCTTCGCCATTCGCTTTCAGCTGGCTTGCGTAGCTGTGACGGAAAGTGTGCCAACCGATCTTCTTGTGAATGCCGCATCTCTCAGCCGCTGGCCGGATGTATCGACGCAAGAGGTTCTCCGGCCAGTATGGTTGTCGACCCTTCATCTCTGGGCTGGCAAATACCCAATCGGCCTGTTGGTTGAAGGGCGACAGATACCGCCACTCCAGAAGCTCATGGGCCAATTCCGGGTCGAGAGGAATCGGCTTTTGCGATGCTTCTGTCTTGAGTTCCCCGACGACCTGGTGCACGACAGCACGGTTGAGACTGATCTCCAGCGACTCGAAGTCAACGTCCTGCCATTTCAAGCCGAGGAGTTCACTTGCTCTCAGTCCCGTTGCTGCCGCGAGAAACACCATGATCTTGTAAGGGTGTTGGAGTTCGGCCAGCAACGATCCGATCTCTTCAACGTCCAGCACTTCAGGGATGCGCTCACGCTTCGCGCTCTGCCGCACGAGTGATATCGGATTCCTGTCCAGCCACTCGTAGCGGAGTGCGTGATTAAATAGAGCGCTCATGATGTTCCTAAGTTTGGCCTTTGTTCCCGCAGCTAGCGAGAGATTGGCCAGCCACTCCTCGACGGCGACCGTCTTCACCTGAGAAAGTCGATAGGACCGCCATCGCGGAAGGACCCAGTTGTCGAGGTAGCACTTGTATACAGCCTTGGTTGAGTATGCTTTCCTGAGATTGCCCTCCGGCAGTTCCATTTTCGCGTAATGCGCGATCAATTGCTCGCAAGTGAGCGGTTGGAAGACTGACCGAGGGGTTTCCTTGTTGACGTGGAGCCGTAGTGCGTCCACTGCCTTCAGGGCAGCAGCTCGGACGGCGTATTGTTCGACCGTCCCCACTACGACCTTGCGATTGATTCGTTGGCCTTCTGGGCTCAATTCTCGCCATCGGAAAATCCAAACGTCCGGCCCGTTACTACGTCGTTCGCGTGCTACACAGCCCTGCTGATAACGCATCCGCTTGAACATTGGCTCTCGATTCTCCTAGTTCTAACGGACGAATTGGCAGTTTGAATTTATACGAGAGCGCAGCCATGCGTCCAGCTCTGTTATGCGGAAATACCAGTGACCCCCGATTCGATAACCCGGAACGCTTCCCTGTCGGGCGTAACGCTGGAGCGTTTTCACATGGATGTTGCCTAGCAACCCTGCAGCCTCCTCGCACCCCACGAGCAGCTCGAACGCGGGTGCCCTGCCGACTGAAATGAGCCGTTTCCGGGGCTGGGGATTCGAATCGTTGATTCTCTCCTCTCTCTCCCCGGTAGCCGCGTCCAGCGGCTTGGCAATGAGTGCGTCCTGGTCCTCCTTCGTGATGAACGCTGGGTTCGCGGATGCGTCTCGGTAATGCAAGCTTCGTAGAAGGGTATTTGACGAGGGGGTCGTGGGATCCTCTGCAAGGCGCGGGGCATGCTGTCGCGACGACGCTGTATTCTCGCGCGCACCGAATTGGGTTAGGCGGGTCCTCATGTTTGTTATGCGGTTCTTGCGAGCGCCTCTCTTTGAACCTTTTCTCGACTCTGGCCGTTCGCGTGTTGTTCTACCCAGGCCTTGAATTCGTCATCGCGTTTGAACAGCACTTTCAGAGCCTCCGTAATGACGTAGGACGGGGTGGACTCGATGAACTTCGCGTATTGGTAGAGCTGGGTCTTTAACGACTCCTCGACTCGCGCCTGAATCGTCACTGACTTTGGTTGCTTGGGTGGTGCCTTGATGATTGCCATGGTTTCCTGCTGTTCCTCCTTTACGGTTTTGTCTTACATGCTGTCTTACAAAGTTCCTAATTCCCTTCTCTTGCGCGGCCAAAACACGATCTGCGACTTCCAGCAGAAAGAGGCGGGAGGTGACCCCCGAAGCCCGGAGGGATCGGGCCGCGATTTTGCGGCACGATGGGGTCGCTCCCGCCTCTGGTCGCGTTTTGGCCGCGCTTCATTTCCTTGCCGTCTCCGTCGCATCTGCCTGCTCCTTCTGCGTGTTATCCCCGCCCTGGACTGAAGTCGGAGGTGAAATCCCCCGAGAAAGATATCTCCCCGGAACATTTCACGGGCATATTTACCGCCCAATGCGGATGACGCTCGAACAAGGCTACCTGTCCATTCACCGTCGAGACGATAAAGCTCACGTGTGAGGGCGTGCGGAACTTGAGGGAATTGGATCGTACGGCGCTTTCGGCGATCTCTGCCGCGCGCCATCTTCGGTATAAATTTTCCAGTTCCGGGCTGCCGAATCGTTCTTTGCCGTCGTTGATGAAGGCGATGTCATCGTTGCTCAGCTTGCTATAGTTCTTGTCGTCCCACGTTCGCCGTGTATGGAAGTAACGGAGGAGTCCAGACGGGCCGTCGGGGTTCCAAAGCCGCTGGAACGTCCCATGGAACACCTTCTTGGCCCGTTCGAAATTCGTGTCACGGGTCGCGATGTAGGGAAGTTGAGGCTTTCGAGTTTCGTGAAAAGATTCAGATACGCATCTAGGTGGGTCCTGAAACTGTCCATGCTTTCAAACCCCGGATCGATGAAGCTGAATGTCACCACAGGAGAAAGAGACGTGGCGGGGTTGTAGTACATCGGGAATTTGTCCACAAAATAGTGGTCGGTGAAGTTTTCCTTGATAGCCCCCGAGTAGCGTTTGTGGGGCAGCATTTTCTTGTCGATTCCCAACTGGTCGCAGAAGAACGAGAGCTTCTGGCCCTCCGTTTCGAGGTACGTGTAATCCCGATTTTGGAGAATGAAATCGAGTGCGATGAGCCGGGTTCGGATGTATTCGGTCGAGTGCATGCGCCGGAAACGGACATTCTCCCTGCCAATGGCTTCATAGAGATTCCGCGAGAAGAGATGAAAGACTCGGCCATGCCGGAGGTATTCCTTGGAGCTGGCGTGCTTCTTCTCGACTATTTTTCGTGCGAAGGTGACGCTGCGCTTGCCGGGTTTTGTTCCGACGAACTGCAAAAACTGCTGGCAGGTGAAGTAGCCGGAATGCGTAGCCACAAGGTAGAGAAAGCGAGCTTCCCCCTCCGTGTAACCGAAACCGCGGAGTGCTTCCGTGTAGATGGGAAGGATTTTCACAGGGCGAAGATCCTCGCGGTGATTTCATGGGTATCGAGAACGCGGCGCAACTTGGAGTGGTCCTGTTGCCGAGCGAACAGATGAAATCCGGCCTTGGCCTTCTCGCCAAGCCCTTGGGCTCGGTAGTCGCGGGTAGCGACTTCAAGGTCGAGGCGGCGGATTTCCCGGCAGTCATCCTCATACTCGATACGCAGGTCGGGGATGGGAATCTTGCCGTCCACGACCTTGAGGTCGAACCGATTCGCAATGAAGATTCGTTCGTACCTACGGTGTTTGTCGGGTCGCATTCGGGAGAGGGCTCGGTAGAGGTCTTTCTTCAATTCAAAGTCGAGAACGACGCGGCGGACCTTCCCGCCTGAGTCTTCGATGTCTCTTGCGACCTGCTGATACAGCCTGTAGAGATCGGCATCGTGCCGGGCTTCCTTGGGTTTAACGAGGCCGTGATACGTGGCCTGCCGATGGGAGACGAGCTGGGCTCGCTCCAGGAGCCAATGGCCATCCTTGGTTAGAGTCAGAACCTTCGTCGTGAAGGACGAGTGCCCTTCGATGGATTTCTGTTCAATCAATCCGTGCCGCGCTAGGTTTCTAACGTCGCTTTCCATCTGGGAACGGTCGCCGTCGTAGCCGAACCGGGCAAGATCGTCTGCCGGCACGACGCGGAACTTGCCGAGGTCAGTGAGCGTACGAACCTCGGACCCGCGCAACGAGTATTCGCGGTTCCGGCCTCGATAGATCGTTCGCGAACGGTCGGAATCACGATTGGGCTTATCCGAATTTGGTTCCCTGCCGCGTTCTGACTTGCCGTGCGAACTGCCCCTGTCCAGAGAATCGCCGCTCCTCTCGATCAGATCGCGCGTGGTTTCCTCGCGTCTTCTGAACGAGAAGGCGAAATCCGAAATGCCATAGGGATGGTCCACGGAGAACCTCCTCTCGTTTCATCTTGGTGCGAACGTGGGGAAAGACTTCGAGCGACGCACAAAGTGAAGAAACCGAGATTGCGAGCTACCACACGTCATGTTGCTCTTACTGGAGGCGAACTCAGACTTGCGGGGAACGAGCCTGGTCTTGCCCCTCAGTGTACAAAAACACCTCTTCTACGGTCTTTCCGAAAATGCGAGCGATCTTGAAAGCCAGCGGCAAGCTGGGATCGTACTTGCCGGTTTCAAGAGCGTTGATCGTGCCGCGAGCGACTCCGACTTGCGCGGCAAGCTCTGCCTGCGACCATTCCTTTTCCGCTCTCAGCACACGTAGGCGGGTCTTCATCGGTACCGCCAGGAATACAAAATCAACCCGACGCTCCACAAAATAATCATCAGGGGCGGAATGCCAAGCCACGAGAGGGGATGAAATCCAAAGCTCTGAAAGAAACCGGTAGCGGCGGAAAAGACGAGAGTACCCGCAAAGGAAAAGGTTAATGCGCGGTAGTTGATCTGCTGTTCGCGCTCATCATTGGATCGGAGAAATCGCAACAGGAACAGAATTGCGATCCCAGCTCCCGCAATTGCTAGAGCTAGTAGGATCGTGCGGAGGGATGGAACCTTGTGTACAAGCGTGATCGCGATGGCCGAGACCAGCGCAGAGACATAGAAGAGGAGGAGCGCAGATCGGCGGCGCTCGGCGAGGCCATCTTCACGTGACTCAAGGGACATGCGAACCTCCCACAGCTACCCCGAAGCGTACCTCAATAGGATCTATATGTCACGTGTAACGTACATATAGAACGTAATAGCGTTCTGCACTAAGATTGGCGTCTCGGGGGGACCGGGCGCGACCAACACAAGAGCGCCCTGGCCACAACCGGAGGGCAGGCGTGTGCAATGTTGATGCCTTCATTGCTCCGGGTCAGGGTCGAGCTCGCGCTCCGCAAATATGGCAAGCTGCTTGAAATTTCCCGTGTTCCAGTCGCTCAGATCGGCCTCTTCAATTACAAGGGACGTGCCGATTCGCCAGCACAGCTCGGTCTTGTCTGTGAATCGGACGTGGAGATAAAGCACGTCATCCTCGAAGGCATGATCGACCCAATCCACAACCTTGCCACGGACACCGGGATATTGTTTTCCGCGCATGATGTCCCGAGAGGGTAGCTTCACACGTGATTTGCGCTTCGTCATCGGTGATTTCCCTCCTGGTGCGTTGGCGTGGCGCTGAGTTGTGAATCGGTGATCGATTGTTGCGGCAGGTTCGCGAGTTTCGGTGCGCGCTTCTTTGTCTTCTTTCGACGCCTGTTGGCGGCGTGCTTTTTCTTCTCAGCCTGTTCTTCTTCGTAGCGCTTCTCGTCGTTGGAGTCCCAATCGGGAAGGATTACTACGCGCGGAGGAAGTCCCTTCGCTTTGCGTGCTTCCTCGCGCTGTTTGATCTCCAGATAGATATCGTCGGGGTCGGTAATCCTCTTTTTGTGGTCGCGCAGAAAGTTGTACGCCCCAATCGCATCGTTCTCGACGATGGCGTCGAACTCGTCGAAGAACTGTCGATTCGCTTCCACTTGCGCGCTCTGTACGTGGGCCTTCGCCCAGCGAATCATCTCCTTCTTATAAGTCGGCTCTTTTTCCATGCGTTCAAGGCCATGAATGACGTGACCGAACTCTTCGTTTAGCGCAAGCAGTTCCTGGAAGAGACGGAGTTTCATTTTTTCCTCCTCTTCGCCATTTCCTTGGGTGAGGAAGCTCGCTTGCGTTTGTTCGCGGCCTGCGCTCTCTTGGCGGTCAGGAACTTCTCTTCCTCCTCGGCGGACCAAGGCAGGACGACGATCCGCGGTGGAAGGCCCTGCTTTTTACGCTGTTCGTCGCGCTCCTCGGCATCCAAAAACACGTCGTCCGGGTCTTTGAGCCACATTTCGTACTTGTGATGGATGCGGGACCAATTCCGCCCGCGGCTTCGAAGGGTTTCGCTCGCTCAGGAGCGTGGGCTATGCCGTTCCATTTGTCGAGGCACACGGATAGCTAAACGGTCGGAAGTCCGACCGGCCTCGGCGGAGACAGGCACTGATTCAGCTAGGGAGGAGACTCATCGAACGCCTCCGAGGGGAATAAAACCGGAAGCAACGAGCGCGCGGCGAGTTGCGCAGAGAATAGAAAATGGATAACTTCTTCTGCAGCCATCGTTGCACCTCCGGTGCGACTTCGGTCAGGGGCGCGTGCGTGTTAGTCGCACGGGCGCGTCCCGCTTATTACTTTTTCTTGGGCTTCTTCCGTCTCTTGCGATTCGGCTTCTTACGATAATGCTCGCCCTTGTATTTCCTTGCGGTATCCAAATCCTCCTGTGTCCAGATACGGATTCGAACGCTGCCCAATGTTTGAACAGGAGGAGCCTGAATTCTCTTAGACTCAATCCAGCGGTGGAGAGTGCTCCAACTAATCCCTAACATCTTCGCAAACTGCACGGTGGAGTAAGTCTTCTCTGTCAATATGGTATACCATATCCCATGTTGTCAAGTGAAAACTGGGACCGTATGAGGATGTCTGAACTCCAATCGGACAAGAAAGAGTACCGCAAGTGATGATGTCGGGGGAAGGGAGCGCACAAGGGTGCAGAGAGATTCGTTTGCGGACGAAGCAAAAGAGAGGTACAATAGTGTACACAAAGGTACACAGGAGATATCATGGAGACGCTCAAGGTCGGAATTCGAGAATTTCGAGAAAAACTTGCCAACTATCTGCTTGAGACGGACGTGCCCGTAGCGATTACGCGCCACGGGGATACGGTCGGCTACTATATTCCGGCGCGGCGCAAGCGCGCGGAAGCAGACCGCGCGGCGCTCAAGGAAGCGGCCTCTCGGCTGAGGGCCGCGCTGGCCGCCGAAGGAATCTCCGAAGAGGAAATCCTCAAGGACTTTAAGCACTGGCGCGCGGGCGGGCGCAAATGAGCCGACGCAAGGGGCTGGTGCTGGACGCAAACATTCTCTTGCGAGCGGTCTTTGGACAACGGGTGCGGGAACTATTGGAAACGTACGAGGACGAAGTCGGCTTCTATAGCCCCGACGTATGCTTCGACGATGCCCGAAAATACATCCCGGACATTTCAGGGCGTCGCAGGATCGATCCCGCGATCGGCTTAAGGGTCTTGGATGAGGTGAGCCGCTTGGTGGAATCCGTGGACCGGAGCCTGTACGAGGAGTATGAGAACGTGGCGCGCGAGCGCATTCTGCCTCGCGACCCGAACGATTGGCCGATTGTCTCCGTAGCGTTGCTCCTGGGCTTTCCGATCTGGACCGAGGATCAGGATTTCTTTGGCAGCGGTGTCGCTACTTGGACTACCGACCGCGTTGAGCTATATCTCAAAGGCCAGTAGGACCGTCAAGCTTGCCGTCACACCGCGCTTGGAGTTTCTGCTTATGGCTGGACCGAGTCGCTCCGTGAGTCTCAAACCTCCTGGATGAAAAGAATCACCCAGCAACAGTTTGGCAAGATCACTCTCGTACAAGCGAGCGCAGCACTGCGTGACAGTTTTTGTATCCTGAGCACGGAAGCGTTCGTCATAGTTTTGCGAGGCGCGCGCCTCGTGCGGCTGTGACGGTCGTCACATTCTATAGTGTGTCGACCTCGCTTGGCTTATCCTGTGCCCGAGGAGAATCGACATGCAAACCACCGCGACTGGCGCGCCGGTGCGCGCCGAGGCGACCACCACACCTTCGTTTCTAGGCGCCCAAAGAGCGCGAGCGGTTGCCTCCGTTCATTGGTTCCAAGCTGGCAATTCACAGGAGCCGCGTCGCTGCGAGCAGAACGTCGCTACCGAGCACACTTCCAGAACAAAGTTTCCTTCCTGCTTTCGCGGGAAAATTCTGCCGTGATGATTCGCGAATTCGTCTCGAAAAACGCTGCACGCTATTCGGAGCGCGCTCGCGGCGTTATGCTTTTCAATTCGGACGTACGACCGGACCCCAAAGAAATGTCGACATCAGCCAGCCACGCGCTCACTGCAATTGCATTGCTGGTTGCGGTGGCAGGGGCAGCTGCGGCGTGGGGACAGGAACTGCCGCCCACTCGACCACCTGCTGCTGCTTCATCGCCACTGCAAGCACCGATTGCGGCAGGCGTAGTGGTACGGAAGAACGGACCACAGCCATGCATCCAGCCAGCACCCCTAGTCCGCTGGCAAGACTATCAGGGCCCATTCCAGAAGACAGTCGGCGCATTCGGACGGCAGATTGGAGCGGCAATCGGTGGGCCAGCCGCGCTACAAACCGGGAGTCGTCTTGTGCACTCTGAACGTAGCGGACAAATTCAAGTTGTTCCTTGCGAACACGTTCGATCCGGTCACTTTTGTGGGTGTGGCCTTCAATGCTGGAATTGGACAGGCGCAGGATTCCGACCCGAGTTACGGGCAGGGTGTGGCGGGCTTTGGAAATCGTTTCGGGGCGTATTTTCTTGATCAAGCGCAATCACAATTCTTCAAAAGCTTTGCGTATCCGGTGATCTTCTCGGAGGCCCCACGCTATTACCGACTCGGGCAAGGTAGACGCGCAGGCGCCTGTGGCACGCGGTCGAACATTCCGTCATGGCGAACCGCGAAGACGGCACGTGCATGTTCAATTTTTCCGAGTGGATGGGAACCACCAGCGCCGCAGTGCTAGCCAATGCCTACCACCCGGATCGCGAGCGAGGAGTGCGTCCCGTGGTTCGACGCGCGGCATCCTCGGTCAGTTGGGATGTGGGTTTCGACATCCTGCGTGAGCATTGGCCGGAAATTGCGCGCAAATTTAAGCTGCCTTTCCGCGATCAGAGTCAGACGACCACTCCTCGGCCTTGATCTACAGGCCAGTAAATGGGCTTTCGCTACCAGATCAAGTTGGCCACGATGCTGTTGCAACATCTGTTTTGACTCGTCATGTGCTGTATCTAAAGTGCTTCTTACCTTTTCGTCGGTCTAGCCGCCGGTCTCTTCACTTTAGTTCGCATTGCAGCATGCCTTCTCCAGGACGGCTCAGGCCGCTCTCATTTCTCGAGCTTCCAATACGGCGCGCGGCCATGGTGTCTATGAAACCTGGGCTCATGTGCGCGGCTGGCTGGTCGGCATTCCACGGGGGCTGTTTCGAATGATGGGGCGGGACATATTTACGTAAATGTTGGGATCCGCCCAGCTTACTCGCTCGATCCACTGCGGTCTTAGCAGCACTGTCTTGCCCAGGCACCAAGTTTTAGTGTCAATGATCGCCTAGCGAATTTCCCAGATCTCGCCATCGAACGAGAAATCCTGGAGGTGGCGAATTTCCCCGTCGGTTGGCTTACTGTGGTAGCCGGTGACTTTCCGGACGCTACGCAGATGCCTTTCATCGGACGAAATCTTCGCAACGGTTTTCGCTCGGCTATGCGCTCCACGAGGCCAACCATATACAATCTTGTTGAGGAGGACTTCCAATGATCGTCCAACCTGCGCGCCAGGTCCTGATGTGCGCGGTAATGTTTTCAGTTGTCGCCTTCGCTCCAGCCGCCGCGGCTCAAGACCAGAAAGCTGCACACTTGCCGGGGTCGAATCCGGTTTCCGGCGCGCGTCTCTACAAGCAATACTGCGCTGTTTGCCATGGAATTGATCTAAGGGGGCACGGGCCGTTAGCTACCGAACTGAAGACTCCGCCTGCGGACTTGACCACACTCGCTCAACGGCGCGGTGGAAAGTTTCCGGACTCATACGTTGAGGAGGTACTCCGAAGTGGCGTGAGAACGCCGGCTCATGGAGATTCGGAGATGCCCATATGGGGACCGCTCTTCGCGTCGATTCGCGGAACCGATCCTGCACTCGCTAATATCCGAATCGCGAACCTCGCAGCCTATATCAAGTCCATGCAGGCGAAATAGGCAGACTGGCATTTCGTGACGCAATTCCAGGTGCGGTCAGAGCCAGAATTCTAGGCATTCTCTTACTTGGATTGATATCGTGGCTCCGCGTGGAAGCCGGTTTCGCCGAGCCCCTCGGAACCTGTCAATCCGTTTCTAATAATCGGCCCGCGCTGAATTTCGAATAATGAGGAAAGTGCAAGAAACGAAGCGCGAAGCGCGTGGACCCTGACGACGTGATCCACCCTTACTTTGAAAACAGTTTCGCTCGGAGCGCGGCGAGAATGCCTTGCACGGAGTGTTTGCTCGCTTGCTCGTTCAGCGATAGCTGTACGTTAACCCGTTCGGCAGAGTCCGGCGCACTATGGTGACCTGTTATCCGCGCGATCTGAATTCGGAAATAGACCGGAAGCAGAGGCCGGTCGGTCCCTTCGATGATCGTTTTCGCATAGCCTGGTTCCCACCAGATTGCTTTTTGTTGGAGTAACCTGTAAGCCAAATCGCGCTCCGCCTTCAGCTCCGGCGAGTCCGTCAACTCCTGATAGCGGCCAAAGATAACAATACTTACCCACTCCGCCGAGCTCACGATCTCATCGACTTCGACGCAGACCAGCGGATTGGCGCGCATCCATCTGATCTTTTGACCAACGGTTGAAAAGCTGCAGAGGTAGCCGTCGTGATAGGCGAAATAGAATGGGACCACATACGGTTGATCCCCTTGCGCACACGCGATTCTGCCGAGACGCAGGTGAGCGAGCAGGTTTAGGGCGTCTTCGTGACTGACTTCCTGAATCAACATCCCGAGCCTCCGAGGGCTTGTTGCGTGCTCGTGTCCATCTAGGTTTGAGTGATTTGTTATGCATTCGGTTATAGCACACAAGGCGCGGGGTGAAGCCGATGGTCAAGCGCATGGTAAAGGACTGCGTGAAGATTCTTCTTGCGTCGGGCATGTAAATGTCAGAAGTCCGTGAATATGCTGCGAAGCATCGCTGGAGCCATCTCCCATAGGGAGTTTTAGATTTCAGCTGGGACGGTGTGCGCTGCGACCAGCGCCTGTCCGAGGCTCAGGCCACCATCGCCCGTGGGAACTTCGGAATGAGTGAAAACTTCAAAGCCATGGGATTCCAGCTTGCGAACCAAACGTTCGAATAGGATCAGGTTGTTGAACGTACCGCCGCTCAAGCAGATCCGATTGATCGAAGATTCTTGCCGCAACAAGCAGGCGAGGCGCACGAGAGTTTCGACCAGTCCGTTGTGAAATCGCCGACTGATTGTTTCCGTACACACTTTCCGGCGGAGATCTTCGACGATGGCGCCGATTAATGGAGATTGGCCAATCTCCCAGGAGGCCTCCCGGCGGCGAATGTCGAGGGGATAACTACCAGTCTCGCTCGATGGCCGCGCCCACATCTCTAGTTCAATGGCGGACTGCGCTTCGTAGGTCACTTCTTGCCGAATTCCAATTAGGGCGGCAACGGCATCGAAGAAACGTCCGCAACTTGACGTCAAGGGAGAATTCACCCGCTGGTCCATCATGCGCAGAATCAGCTCCGCCCTCCCGCGCTCAAGTCGCTGCACGAAAGGAATGTCCAGGCCAAGGAAATCCTCGCCAAAAGCCTGCGCCAAATAACTCACCGCCATCCGCCACGGTTCATGGATCGCTGCGGCGCCCCCAGGCATCGGCACGTACGTGAAATGAGCGGCCCGTTCAAAGCGTCCGTAATCGGCAATAAGCGCTTCGCCGCCCCAGATATTGCCGTCCGTCCCGTAGCCCGTGCCATCGAGCACGAGTCCGATGACCTGCCCCTCGACTCCATTTTCTGCCAGGCAGGATGCGATGTGCGCATGGTGGTGCTGAACACCCACGACTCGGACGTTCTTCTGTCCAAGCGCCCATTTCGTTGACAAATAATCGGGGTGAAGATCGTGCGCGATGATTTCCGGTTCGATTTCGAGGATCCTGGAAAGATGGGCGATGGCCTCGTGGAAGAAATCGAGACTGTCGACGTCTTCCAGGTCGCCGATATGCTGGCTCAGGAACGCGAGGTTGCCGCGCGTCAGGCAGATCGTATCCTTCATCTCTCCGCCGACCGCAAGAATTTGCGGGAGTTCTTTGTGCAGTCGAACCGGCGCCGGCACGTAGCCCCGCGATCTCCGTACCTGTCGCAACCGGCCAGCCGAATGACGAGCTACGGAATCGTCACAACGGAGGAGAATTTCGCGGTCGTGCACAAGAAAGCAATCGGCGATGCCCCCTAGCCGATCCACCGCCTCGCGGTTGCCGATCGCAATCGGTTCTTCACTGAGGTTTCCGCTGGTCATGACCAACGCCGCAAATTTGCCTGCCGCCAAGAGCAGATGGTGCATCGGGGTATACGGCAGGAAAATCCCCAGGTCGCGTTGGTTTGGCGCTACGCTTTCAGCAATCGCAGCGCCTTCAATTTTAGGCAGCAGCACGATGGGCCGCTGCCGGCTGGTCAGCAGTCTTCGTGCTTCAGCATTGATATCGCAAAATCGTACCGCAGCTTCGAGATTGGGAACCATCACGGCGAACGGCTGCGCAAGGCGCCGCTTGCGCTCGCGCAGCCGTTCCACCGCGGCCGCGTTTACGGCATCTGCCGCGAGGTGAAATCCCCCGAGTCCCTTGACGGCGAGCACCTCGCCCAATCGAAGGTGTTCCATGGCCGCCTCGATGGGATCGAGCACTTTTATTGTGCGGCCCTGGGCGCTCCAGAACTCGAGTTGCGGGCCGCATTTCCAGCAGGCATTCGGCTGCGCGTGGAAACGCCGGTCTTCGGGATCCTCATATTCGGCGCGGCATTGCTCGCACATCGGGAACTCCGACATCGAGGTACGCGGCCGGTCGTAGGGCACATCCCGCAGGATTGTGAAGCGTGGTCCGCAATTTGTGCAGTTGATGAAAGGATAGTGATACCTGCGGTCGTTCAGGTCGAACAACTCCCGAAGACAGTCTTCGCACGTTGCCACGTCCGGAGAAATCAGGGCACTCACATGCTGGCCGATATGGCTGGACCTTATTTCAAAACCCCGATCCGGCCGGCAGGCCGTCTCGCGGACGGATACGTGGGTAATCTGTGCTAGCGCCGGCGCATCCTTCGGGAGGCGCAAAACGAAATCCTCAACCAAGTCCTGCGGGCCCTGAATTTCGATCAAAACTCCTGCCGCCGTATTACGGATGTTTCCGCCGAGGTTGCGGTCGGTCGCAAGACGATAGACGTACGGCCGGAACCCGACTCCTTGCACGATACCGGCGACTTGGATTTCCTTGCGGACTTGCATGATGTTTTAAGAGGCGGCGGCCGCAGCGCGCGAGACTTTCCGCTTGCGATCCAGCCAAGAGAGCCATTCCGCCATTCCCTCACGGGTCTGGCAGGACACGCGAACGATGTCCATATCGCGGTGGATAATCCTCGCGTTCGCTTCGGCAGCAACGACATCGAATGGCACGTAGGGCAAAAGGTCGATCTTGTTCAGGATCAGCAGTTCCGACTTGAAAAAGATCGAGGGGTATTTGAGCGGCTTGTCTTCTCCCTCCGTCACGCTGAGAACCACGATTTTCGCCGCTTCGCCCAGGTCGTAGCTCGAAGGACACACCAGGTTTCCCACGTTTTCGATCAATAGCAGGTCGAGGTCGTCCAAACTCCAATCGAGAAGCGCCCGTTCGATCATCCGGGCGTCCAGATGGCATGTTCCGCCGGTTGTAATTTGCTTCACCGGAAACCCAAAGCGGGCCAAGCGCTGCGCGTCGTTTTCCGTCTGAATGTCTCCGGTAAGAACTGCCACTCGTTCGCGACGGTCGAAACTTTCGAGAGTGCGTTCAAGTAGGCTGGTCTTCCCGGACCCCGGTGAACTAATCAAGTTGAGGCACAGAATATTGTCTGCCGCAAAGCGCGCCCTCAAACCGGCGGCAATGCGGTTATTCTCGCTCAAGACTTTACGTTCGAGTGGCAGGCGCTCCATCTTCGACCTCCAGATAGGCGAGCTCCAGTTCGTCGCCTCCCAAGAATTGAGAATCCCACGCGCCGCAGTCCGGACATGCCGAACCTTCCTTCGGTGGAGCATAAGAGCGCCCACAGGATCGGCACTGATAACGGCGCGCGCAGTATTCAATTTCGAGTGCGAGCGGCTCAAGTTCCGTCCCACGCACCAGAGCTTCAAAACAAAAGCTCATGGCGTCCGGGTCCACTCCCGCGAGTTCGCCGATCCGCACGCCCACCTTGTAGATGTGGCCGGCAGGGAAGCGCCTTCTTTCCGCGCGAACCGCATCCAGCACCGAATTGGCAATCCCTATCTCGTGCATCAACCGGCCGTTAACAGATTCTTGGCAATTGATCGCCGGAGAGCAGATCGACGATCCGCGATGTGCCCAGCCGCGTGCGCAGCGTAACCATCCCTCGATGGGAGTCCGTCACCGTTCCAATGATCTCGGCGTCGCGGCCCAGCGGATGCTGGTGCATGGCTTCGAGGATGGATTCCGCGGCAGCGGGCTCGACGATCGCCACAAGCTTGCCTTCGTTGGCCACATACAAGGGATCGAGACCCAACATCTCGCAGGCGCCTTGGACCTCGTCGCGGATGGGAATTGCAGTTTCTTGCAACTCGATGCACGCGTTGGATCGCTCTGCAATTTCATTCAGCGAACTGGACAGTCCGCCCCGCGTCGGATCCCGCAGACAGTGGATAGCGCCGCTCGCCCGAAGCATATCTGCTACCAGACCGTGCAGCGCTGCCGTATCGCTCTGAATCGCGCTTTCGAATTCGAGGCCTTCCCGCTGGGACAGAATCGTAATCCCATGATCACCGATGGTCCCGCTCAACAGCACAAGATCTCCGGGGCGCGCCCGATCGGCGGAAAGTCGCACGCCGGATGAGACCAGTCCGATTCCCGAGGTATTCACAAACAATCCATCGCCGCTCCCTTTTTCGACCACCTTCGTGTCTCCCGTGACGATAACGACGCCCGCCAGGGCGGCAGCGACGCGAATGGATTCCATGACCCGCCGGAGGGTATCGAATGGAAACCCTTCTTCGAGAATGAGCGCAAGGCTCAGGAAAAGCGGTTCGGCCCCGCCCATCGCCAAGTCATTCACGGTACCGTTCACGGCCAGCGTTCCGATATCGCCGCCGGGGAAAAACAGCGGCTTCACGACAAAGGTGTCCGTGGTAAACGCAATTCGCGATCCGTCGACATCGACAATGGCCTGGTCATCCAGACGATCGAGGACGGGATTTTGCAGCGCCGGAAGGAGAATCTCGCGTAGGAGCTTCGCGCTCATTCGCCCCCCGCTTCCATGGCCAAGCAAGATCGATTCCGTGGCCGCGATCGGGACGGGACAACTTAAAGCCACATCGAATTTCGTTTCCTGAGGCATCAGCGATTCGCCTTCGCCGTTAGTGCATGCCGCCGATATTGGTAATAAGCCGCGCAGGCGCCTTCGGAGGAGACCATCGGGGCGCCCAGAGGATTTTCCGGAGTGCAACGCGTGCCGAACGCGGAACAATCCGTCGGTTTCTTGAGTCCCTGGAGCACTTCCGCACTAATGCACTCCGCGGGCTCGTCCGCGGTCACACCTTCCGTGCCAAAAATACGATCCGCATCGAATGCGGAATACTCTTCGCGGAGATTGAGACCGCTCTCCGGAATTCCCCCGATTCCGCGCCATTTGCGGTCACAGACTTCGAACACCTCTCGTAGTACGTTCTGAGCGAGGAGATTCCCTTCGTAGGTGACGGACCGGACGTACTGGTTTTCGACTTTCGCGCGTCCTTCTTCCAGCTGTCTCACTAGCATCAGGATCGCTTCCAGAAGATCGAGCGGCTCGAATCCGCCCACAACAATCGGCACATGGAACTCGCGGATGAGTTCCTCGTATTCGCGATAGCCCATGACGGTGCAGACGTGACCCGCACCAATAAAGCCTTGCACGCGATTGCGCCGTGAACTCAACAGCGCTCGAATCGCGGGAGGCACGAGGACGTGGGAGGCCAGCATCGAAAAATTCCCCAGCCCTTCTCGCTTGGCTTGCCAGACAGCCATGGCGTTCGCGGGAGCGGTCGTCTCAAAGCCGACTGCGAAGAAGACCACTTTGCGCGCGGGATTGGCGCGGGCGAACTTGAGAGCTTCGGTCGGAGAATAAACCACGCGTACGTCTCCGCCCTGCGCTTTCACATGAAATAAATCGGTGCGGGAGCCCGGCACGCGCAGCATGTCGCCATAAGAAATCAGCGTCACTTCAGGACGCGAAGCGATCTCAATGGCCTTATCGATCGTTTCCAGCGACGTCACGCACACGGGGCATCCCGGCCCATGAACGAGTTCAATCCCGGCGGGCAGCATCTCATCGATGCCATAACGCATCAGCGTGTGGGTTTGCCCGCCGCAAATCTCCATGAGCACCCACGGCCGCGTAGCGCGACGGCCCAGCTCGGCCACAATTCCACGCGCGATCTTCTCATCCCGGTATTCGTCCAAATACTTCATGAGCTCTTTCGGTACGCAGCAGCGGTTGCCTTCCTGCTCGGCTTACGACTCTTCGAGTTCCGACCGCAGTTCGTCCTTGAGCAATCCCATGGATTCGAGCGCCTCGTAACTCCGCTCCGCTTCTTCCCGATCCACAAGACTGATGGCGAATCCTACGTGCACAATCACGTAGTCTCCGATCGACGCTTCCGGAACAAAGTCCAGGCAGGTCTCCCGCGTGATTCCGCCAAACTGCACGCGTCCGACGCGAATGCCGTTCTGCAGTTCGCTGCTAACGATCTTTCCAGGGATGGCGAGGCACACGTTAGCTGCTTCCCTTTTCGCAAGGCTCGGAAACGATCCGATCCGAGTGTTGGCCGGGCGACAAGGCTGATGCTTGGAACCTCAAACCACGATGCCGTGATTCCTTCCAGAGATACAACTGCGCCACCGCCGCGTCCACCAAGTGCACAAGGGCGGCCTCGACTTCGGGAGACAACGCGGTGCCCCAATCGGTATTGGCAGGCTGCACGCCCAAGACAACGATCTCCTGAGGACCGTTCGACACCAGGAACAGAGCGGCAATCAGATCGGCGACTCCCAGCTGGTGAACGTTTCTTCCCGCCGTCGTGCCCAGCAAATCTCTTCCAGTCATTCGGGCGAGGGTTCCGGGAGCTTTGCACGAGTTCATGGCGTCTAGGATCAGTATCCGGGAGGCGTCCAACGCATAGGGAATCAGCTCGAGACCGAGCGTGCCGCCATCCAGAATCGTCACACCCGCCGGTACCCGCGGATCATTCTCAAGCAGCCGTGCCGCATGCACGCCGACACCCTCGTCTGAGAGGATCGTATTGCCCACCCCTATCACCACGGTGTCCGAAGACCGGAAGTCTTCCATGTCACGCTCTGGATTGGGAATTTTGTTGAGCGACCGGGCTGGCCCCGAGTTCTTCCGGGCGAACCTCGCCGCTCTCCTCGCTCTCTTCGGCGAGGGCCTCCCGCAGTTCATGCTCGGGAACGAATTTGTAGCCGCTGAAGATGCTCTCCATCACGCCATTCTCTTCTTCGACCGAAACCAGAATGGCCGTGTAGAGATGGTGAATAAAGAACATCCAGAACACGAACATCACCAGGAAATGAGTTTCCCGGAGCCATTGAACGTCAATCAGGTGCGGAATCCATCCGAAGAAGAAGCTCACGACTCGGTTGCCTAAAATCCGCGAGTAGAGCGCCAGTCCCGTAAGTATTTCGACCACTGCCAGCCCATAGATAACCGCGTAGGAAGCGCCGGCCAGCGCGTTGTGACCGATGTGTGGGGTTGGCGACCATGCCATGAACCCATAATACTTCCCGGTTTCGGCGATATCCTTCAGGCGCTTCTTGGTTACCGGGATGAACTGGTCCCAATGCGACCAGCGGTTTCCGACGAACATCCACACAATCCGTATCAGAACCGCGCCGAGAAAGGCGAACCCGGAGAGTAGATGGATGAACCGCATCGTTCCCATTACGTAGGCGGTTCTGCCATGCGGAACGACAAAGGGAGAATGCATGTAATAGCCGGTGATTGACAGAGAAACGATCGTAGTGAAAATGATCCAGTGGGCAAATCGCACCGGCCATTCCCAGACGTAGACCCTGACTTGGCCGTGCGCCGGCTTCTTCCATTCCGCTTCGTGGCCGTGCCGCCTTCGTGTCTTTTTCATACGCAGCCCTCTGCCCGATCAGGCTTCTGCACGAGCGAGCACATGCCCGCGAGCGTCCACTACGTGAACGGCGCAAGCGAGGCAAGGGTCGAAGGAGTGAACTGTGCGCAGAATTTCGAGTGGACGTTCGGGATCCGCAACCGGTGTCTTGAGGAGCGCCGATTCGTACGGCCCGCGCTGGCCTCGCGCATCTCGCGGCCCGGCATTCCAGGTGGAGGGAACTACCGCTTGGTAATTCTTGATACCCTGCTCTTCGATCTCCACCCAGTGGCCGAGCGATCCGCGCGGCGCCTCGAAGAAGCCGAAACCCTGCGCGGTTTTCGGCCACGAGTTCGGGTTCCACTTTTCTCCGTTGTGAATGCGCACATTGCCGCTGGCCAAATTGTCGCCGAGCTGTTCAATCCAGCCCACCAGACGGCTCGCGAGTAGTTGAGTTTCAAGTGCGCGCGCCGCCACGCGCCCCAGCGTCGAAAATAATGCGGCGGGCGGAGCCTTGAGCTTGGCCAATGTCGCATCTACCAGAGCCTTGACGTCCGGCTGACCCGAGGCGTAGGCCACTAGCAAGCGTGCCAGCGGGCCGACCTCCATCACCTGGTCTTGATACCGCGGAGCCTTCAGCCAGGAATATTTCTCATTCACTTCGAGGAACTCATAGGGCGGCTTCGGCCCCGAATACTTCGGGTTGGTCTCTCCTGCATACGGATGTTTTGCGACTTGGTCTCCGCCCGAATACGTGTACCAGGAATGGGTCACGTATTCCGTGATATTTGCCGGGTCCACTGGGTGAACCGTCGAGAGATCGCGATCCAGGACGATCCCGCGCGGAAGAAAAAAGTCCGCGGAATCTTTGATGGAACCTTGGGGATAACCGCCGTAACACATGTAATTCCCAACCCCCGCGCCGAGCTTGAACCATTCGGGATAAAAACTTGCCACCGCCAGTACGTCGGGAATGTAAACCTGATTCACAAAAGCAATCGCCGTCTTGGCAACCTGCAGCAAGAAATCCATTCGTTCGGGATTCACCGTTGCACCCGGCTCGTTCGGGTCCATAGCGGTGGCCATCCCACCGACGAGAAATGTCTGCAAGTGAGGATTTTTCCCGCCGAGAACTGCGTGGATCCGAATGAACTCTTTCTGAAATTGCAACGCCTCCAGGTAATGGGCGACGGCCATCAGGTTCGCTTCGGGCGGCAGCCGGTAAGCCGGATGCCCCCAATATCCGGCACCGAAAAGACTCAGTTGTTTGCTTGCGACGAGCGCGCTGACGCGGTCTTGCACGCCCTTAAAATACTTCTCACTCGAAATCGGCCAATCGGAGATCGATTGCGCGAGCTGCGCTGTCTTGGCCGGGTCCGCTTTCAGGGCGGAGACGATGTCCACCCAGTCCAGGGCGTGAAGGTGGTAGAAGTGAATGACGTGATCTTGGATCGTCTGCGTCGCAGCGATGATGTTTCGCACCAAGCGCGCGTTGTCGGGAATTTCGATGCCCAGCGCGTCCTCGACCGCATTAACCGAAGCGAGCGCGTGGACCATCGTGCAGACGCCACAGATGCGCTGCGCCCAGATCCAGGCTTCGCGGGGGTCGCGCCCGCGCAAGATGAGCTCGATGCCACGGAACATCGTGCCGGAACTCCACGCGTCCGAGATCGTCCCCCCGTCGACTTGCGCTTCGATACGGAGATGCCCCTCAATTCGCGTGACCGGATCCACCACAATCCGCGCCATGGATTCCTCCTACGCGCCGCGAGACTCCGGCGGTTCTTTTGTTTCCTCCGCGGTCTTCTTCGGACGAAGTTTGTCGCGTACGGCATTGCCGGCAACCTGCGCAACCATCGCCACGCCCACCGCAGCCGTGGCGACCCAGCCGATCTCGTCGGCGGTGACGTCTACTCCGAACCCGGGCACCGATGGCAACCGTTTGTAGAACGGTGATTTCGTATCCCAAAAACGGTGCGAGGCGCACGCAATGCAGCCGTGGCCGGACTTAACCGGCCAGCTCGTGCCATCGTTCCAGCGGACCGTAGGACAGTTGTAGGTCGCTTCGGGACCTTTGCAGCCCATCTTGTAAAGGCAATAGCCCTTGCGATGGCCTTCGTCGCCCCATTCCTCCACAAACCGCCCCGCATCGTAATGTGCGCGGCGCTCGCATTGATCGTGAATGATGTCGCCGTAAGCGAACAGCGGACGTCTGTATTCATCGAGCGCAGGCAGATCGTGGAAGGTCAAATAATGGACCAGGACTGCGGCGGTGTTCGCGGGATTGTGCGGACAACCTCCCAGATTAATCAAATTCTTCAGCCCCGGAACGGCTTCTTGCAATCCCACGGCGCCGGTCGGGTTCGGGTTCGATCGTACGAGTCCGCCATCCCAGGCGCAGGCGCCAACCGCGATATTCGCGGCAGCGTTGCTGCAGACGTGCTTAGCGATGTCCAGCGCGGCCTTTCCACCGATCGTGCAGTAGACGCCGCCGTCCGCAGTTGGAATTGCGCCCTCCACCACGGCGATGTACTCGCCGGCGTGTTCGCGAACAACCCGTTCGAGTGCGTCCTCGGCCTGCTTCCCCGCACCGGCCATCAGCGTCTCGTGATATTCCCAAGACAGCAGATCGAGAACAAATTCGACAACCGGGGGATTGCTGCTGCGTAGCATGGACTCCGTATTGCCCGCGCAATCTTGGAACTCAAGCCATACCAGAACCGGACGAGTGGCCTGCGTGAGGGCCTTCACCACCGCGCTGAGATATCGCGGAGGCAGCGCCAGAGTAGCGACCATCGAGCTGCAAAACTGCACGAATTCGCGCCGCGAAACCCCGCGCGCCTCAAGCGCCGCCGGTAGACTTGCTCTCGGTGTATGCATTGGTGTTCCCCCGCAATGACCGAATCGCGCACGAACGGCGAGTTCAGAGCGTCCACCCTTCGAATTCCTCCGCGCTCTGCTCTTCCAAAAGACCCCTAACGGCTCGGCAGTATGGCTCCTCAGCTTTGGCCAGTCTGTGACGCACGTCACACTCAGTCGTGATGGATAGTGTGGCGATTCTAGGTTTAACGTGACAGCTTGGTCGCGGAGGTGGACGCCATGCCGAGACGCTCTAAGAATTGGCACGCTAGCCCTCGAGAGGCAGGGGGACTGTTCGGGGAACCGGTTGTGGAGCCGCTCGGCCACCTGAGCGCCCGTTACCCGTTTCCCGCTCATTTGAACGAGGCGTACGTCGCGAGACTGAAGGCGTCGAACGTCGGGAAATCGTATTCCAAGGGCGCAATTCTTTACGAAGAGGGAGACAAGCCCACCGGTGTCTATGTTGTCTTGGAAGGACGCGCCAAACTTACCGTCAATTCCTCGCGCGGCAAGACGCTGCTTCTTGGCTTCTTCGGCCCCGGCACGATCTTGGGATTGGCTTCTGCCATCTTGGCACGCATCCATGCGGCCACCGCGGAAATCATGATTCCGACCAAGGTCCTGTTTGTGTCTCGCAAGGAACTGGTGAGAGAAATGGAGGGCGATGCAATGGCAGCTCGGCATGCCGCGGAACTCGTGAGCGAGGCCTGCTATTTCATCTTGACGAAGATGAGGGACGTCGAGCTCTCCGAATCCACCGGGCAAAGGCTTGCACGGTGCCTGCTGGGGTTGCTCGCTCACAATGCAGATTCCGGCGGTGAAGCAGCTCTGCAACTGGATCTGAGTCAGGAAACCATCGCGCAGATGATTGGACTTTCTCGAGAAACCGTGACTCGGCTGATGTCCCGCTTCCGGACGAAACACATCGTTGATTGGAAACGTTCGGGGCTCGTCATTCAAAATCGAAAGGCGCTCGAAAGACTAGCCGATTTCTCAGAGACAGGCACCAGCTTCGCCAGAGATGTTGCTGCACGGAGAGCCCCTTCGGCCCGGAGCGAGTTGCGTCCGGGTTCAACAAACTGACGGATTCTGGTTGCTCAAAACCGTGTTTCGAATCACGGGCAAGGCCTGAACAACGCTGCAAGACGGGACTGCTCGATTGAAAGGCCGCGTCATTCAATCGATGCTTGCCTGCATCCGAATGCGCTGCTCCATTTTCGGAACACGCGGACTTCGAAGACGCCTATGTGTTTGCGGTAAATGGAAAGCTGAAAGCACGGCCTGAACCGCACGGGCTCGAGGTGGCCGGAAGGGCTGTGGTCGGACTAAAGCAAGGTGAAGAAAGCGGCCCGCAGCCTTGACTGCCACTTGCTGCGAGAGCTCGGAAACCGACAGGTTCAGAGCAGTGGCTGCCTCATTCAATTCTTCCAGACACGCCTCATGATCGCCTGGCAACCTCCCGCAGCACAGAAAAGAGGTGGCCGGAAGGGCTGTGGTCGGACTAAAGCAAGGTGAAGAAAGCGGCCCGCAGCCTTGACTGCCACTTGCTGCGAGAGCTCGGAAACCGACAGGTTCAGAGCAGTGGCTGCCTCATTCAATTCTTCCAGACACGCCTCATGATCGCCTGGCAACCTCCCGCAGCACAGAAAAATAATTGGAATTGTGACTCCGGTCACAGTCAAGGGCCTCGTCAACATAGTAAGAACCGACCGATTTATCGGACATCGTTCGTTCGGCTCTCTGAAAGTTACTGAGGAAGAACAATGGCGCGCTTTAGAGTCTTCGGCTTGGCGGCAATTGCAGCTCTTACGCTTCTTGGAATGCAGCATGGTCTTGCCCACGCGCAAGAGAAACAAAACGCTAAAAGCACTTCAGCTGCGGCACCGGCCGCATCCGCTTCGGTTGAAGCGCAACAGGCTCAGTTTGCCGGTGCGGAGTCCTGCAAGTCCTGCCACGAAGAGGTCTACGACAGCTGGGAAAAGAGCGCGCACTGGCAGCAAACCTACAAAGAGGGCGGGATCGCGAAGCACGGCTGCGAGGATTGCCACGGCCCCGCCGCCAGCCACGTGTCCGATCCGACGGACACTTCGAAGCTGTTCCTTTTCGAAAAGGCCTCTGCCAAAGAAATAGATGCGCGCTGCCTGGAATGCCACGCGGGCGGCGACCAGCACATGAGCGCGATCAATTCGGTCCATGCCAAGAACGACGTCAGCTGCATCGCCTGCCACTCACCGCATCACGGTAAAGAATCCAACTTCTTGCTCGTGAAGTCTCAGCCCGAGCTCTGCTACACCTGCCACCTGGCGAAAAGAGCTGAGTTCGACATGCCCTTCCACCATCGCGTAAACGAGGGCCTAGTGCAGTGCACCGACTGCCACAATCCGCACGGTACCGTGAAGCCGCACCAGGTGCGCGCGACGGCCACACAAGATGAAGTCTGCTTCAAGTGCCACACGGACAAGCAAGGACCATTTGTGTTCGAGCACCAGCCGGTGAAAGTGGACGGCTGCGAATCCTGCCACTTGGTGCACGGCGGCCCGAATCCGCACATGCTGAAATTGAGCAACGTGAATCTGCTCTGTTTGGAATGCCACACGCAATCAAGTTTCAGCGGCGCGCCGGGAGCGCCTTCTTTCCACAATCAGGCGAGCTTCTTCCAGTCTTGCGTGCTGTGCCATTCGCAGATTCACGGCTCGAACTTTGATGCAACGTTTTTTAAATAGAGGCTCCAGGACCTCATTCTGCGGTTATGGAGAACAGACACAAACGAAACAAACGATAAGCCCGCAGCGAGCATGCGGAGTGCGGAGAGAAAACCATGAAAGGTCGCCTGGGGGTTCACTCAATTACGTCCGTCATCTTTGTCGCGGCCCTCTTCTGCGTGCCTTCCGCGAGCGCTCAGGACGACTCCGAAGCGTCGCCGGGAATCAACTCGGGCGGATACAACATCCACCAGAGCATTGAATTCGGATATCGCGCCAGCGAAATCAATGGCAATAAAGACACCTACGACACCTTTGAAAATCTGGGTTCGGGAGTGCGCCTTTTCGATTTCACCCTGGAAATGCGTTCCATCGATCACAACGGATTGTTGTTCGATAACCTCAGCTTCAGCAACTTCGGATACGGCGGCGATCCCAATGACGTGACGCGACTGCGCATCGAAAAAAATAAATGGTACGACTTTCGGATGATGTTCCGGCGCGATAAGAATTTCTGGGACTATGGCCTTTACGCGAATCCATTGAACCCAGCCGCGTTGAATCCTCCAGGCTCCTTGACCACGGGTTGCTACGTGGGTCCACCCACCGCAGCTTTCCCGCAGGGGGCGCCTTCGTACTGTTCCAATCCGGCGGTCGCGCAAACCAATTCCCTGCACGACCTGGATCTGGTGCGCCGCATGCAGGATTACGACGTCACGCTGCTGCCACTATCGAAGATCCGCTTCCGGCTGGGCTATTCGCGCAACCGCGATGAAGGCCCAGGCCTGTTCACCACCGATGGCGGAACCATATCGGCTTTCAATGAGAATTACAGCTACACGACGAACGCCTATCGCGCCGGAGTGGATTTCCGGGTGCTGCCGCGCACCACGATTTCATTTGACGAATACTTGAGCTACTACCGCCAGGACAACGTGATCGCCGATAACCCGCTTGTCAATCCGGGCAATTTCGGATTTGCGCTGGGAACGGTTCCGGGTCAGGGCACGCCCGCCGGCACCCCCGTAGACCTTGGAAATATTTGGAGCACACAAACTCCCTCGGAGGCGCTGCCCTGCGCAACTCCGATCGTTACCGGCACGACCAACACGGCCACCCCTACCTGTAACGGTTACCTCTCGTATAGCCAGGTGGGCGACCCGCGCAATTTCATGCCGACGGAGCGTTTGCGCTTCCAATCGAATTATTTCAAGAACTTCGAAACATCCGGCTCGATCGGCTACAGCACCAGCGATTATCACTTCTCGGATCTTTCGGAGATCGTCAACGATTGGACGGCGCGTAGCGGGTCGCGCGGGAGCACGGCCGGCGGTCCGATCAAGACCAAGCGCGTTTCGGTGAACGCGGATTGGTCCGGCGCGTACGCCGTCACCGACAAGTTCCGCATTGTGGATATGTTCCGGTACGACAACTGGCGCATTCCAGGAGTGTGGGATACGGCGGAGACCAATGTATTCGGAACACCTTCTCCGGGGCCGGGGGTTGTCGGCCTGTTGCTTTCACCCGGCGCTTTCAGTGCCACGAATTGCCCTGTTGCTCCATACAACCAGGCCACCTGTCCCCAGCACGCCTCGAGCTCAGCCGCCGATCTGACCAACGAAATCGCCTCGCAATTTCTGGCGCAGAACATCAAATCCAATACGCTGGAATTTGAATACGATTTCAACCGGCGGTTCACCGCTCATATCGGATATCTCTACACCAACCGGACGATCGCCAGCATGGACGCGGCGTTTGATACCGGAGAATATTATTTCCCGGGCGGGGCTACCGGAACGGCTGCGAATTTTTATCTAGCGGCGCGGGGAGATTGCGCGGCTGTGGGCGGCGCGCTGCCGGCCGGTTGCACGCTGGTAACCACGGGACCTTTGGCCGGGGCGATTGTGGAGGGTTCGCCCAGCAACCCAATACCGGAAGCGGGCAACGACACGTCACGCAACATTACGACGATCAATGAGAATGCCTTGCTGCTGGGCGCGGTCGCCCGGCCCATGGATACCCTGCGCATTACCGCGGACCTCGAGTTTGGTTACAACGACCAATCTTTCACGCGCATTGATCCGCGCCACGTGCAGTCTTACAAGATCCACGCAAACTACAAGCCCAAGCCGTGGGCCAATCTCGATGGTGGAGTCGAGATCCACGAAAACCGCGACAACGTCTCGACGGTGGACAACCTGGAGCATGACCGCTCGTACAGTTTTGCGGCGATGTTCATGGGCAATCGCCACCTTTCGGTGGATTTCGGTTACAACTACTGGGACATGTACACCCAGTCGCTGATCTGCTTTGCGTATTCCACTACCTCGGCGAATCCGGCGCCACCGCCGACTAACATCACCGTCTCCGCATTTCCTCCAGGCGTCCCGGAGCTGTCCACCGGCACGGCGTGCCCGATCGCTGGGTCGCCTTCGCCGCTCGGTGCGCTCTCGACCTACAGCAGCACAGATCATTTCGCGCATGCTGGAGTGATGTGGAAACCATCGAAGCGCGTCACTGCCATGGTTGGTTATGGCGGCAGCTTCGTCCGCGGCAACACCATTTTCTTGAATCCGCTGACGCCCTCTGGAACGCTTGATTTCAATTATCAGAGGCCGTACGCTTCTGTGCTGGTGCAGGTTTATCGCGGGTTCAGCTACAAAATGGGCTGGAACTATTACGGCTACAACGAAACCGGAAACCAGACTCCCTTTGGCCTTGCCACGATTCCATCGCAGAACTTCAACGGCAGCAACGCGACGTTCTCGTTCCTCTACGCGTTCTAAGCCGTAACGAAATCGCGGCGCGGCAGCGTTGCTGATTAGCAGGAGGAGGAAAGTTAGATGAAAGCTTCAAGGATGCCAATTGGGCAGATGCTGATGCTGGGATGTGCACTCATTTTTGTCTTATCCATATCCACTCGGGCCGATGATTCGCCAAGCCTTTATAAGGCGAAGTGTGAGATGTGCCACAGTGCGGACGGGTCGGGAGGTACACCTGCGGGAAAGGCTTTGAAGGCGCGCGATTTCGCATCGCCCGAAGTGAAGAGTGAAACCGACGCCCAGCTCACCGAAATTCTAACGAATGGCAAGAACAAGATGCCGGCCTACAAGGGCAAGCTGACGGATGATCAGATCAAGGGGCTCGTCGCCTACATACGCGAACTCGCGAAGAAGAAGTAAAGTCTTGGCGGCTCGAACCCCACGGCACGGCTCGTGGACTCGCGCGAATGCATGACCTGGAGGACCTGTGGTCGGGATTCTCGTTTGTCAAATTGTCCTGAGCATCATACTCGCCGCCATCTTCTTGGTTCGTCCCTCTCTGACCTCCGGCACGGCGTGGAAGATCGTGGCCTTCATCGGCTTGTGCGTGCTTCCGGCGCTGTGCATTGTGGGCGGGATGAATACGCACATGCAGCGCTCCGAACAGACAAAATTCTGCATTTCCTGCCACGCCATGGAAAACTACGGCAAAAGCCTGCACCTCAACGATCCCAAATACCTTCCGGCACAACATTTCCAGAATCATCGCGTGCCCCCGGACATGGCCTGCTACTCCTGCCACACCGACTACACGATCTACGGCCCCCTCAAAGATAAGCTCAAGGGTCTGACCCGCATTTACATGCAGTATGTAAGTACCCCGCCGAACCCGATTACCATACCGGGCGGATTCCAGAACGCCCAGTGCTTGCACTGCCACGCCGGCGCCAGGGGCTTTGAGGAAAACCCCATCCACTCGGCGATGATGAGCACGCTGACCTCGAATCAGTTGTCTTGCATTTCGAGCGGTTGCCACGATTCGGTGCACGACGCGTCCCAAGTAGATCATCTGAAAATGTGGAGTCCCGGGCAATGAAACTCAGCCAAATTGGAATCCAGCGGTTGCTGCGAATCGCGAGTGTTCTGATTATTTTGGGCTTGGGCCTGGAAGTCATCAGCCTGTTGTGGTTCCATCCCCTCTCGTTCGTGCTGTTTGCTTTCTTAGCTGCCTCGCTCATCGGCCTGGGGATTTTGGTTTACTTGGCGTCGCTCGTCTTTGCAGTTTCGCCGCTTGGCGAGAACCGCGAATGACCTGCGAGGACCCAGAACGCACGTCGAATATTGACGGCTTCCCGTTCTGCAGTGCGCTCAACTCAGAAGCGACCCCGGCTATTTTTCATGATCACCGCCTGCGCGCGGTGGGATGGCGCGACCTGGTTTCCGTTACCCCGTTCGAGATTGTGTGGGAACCCGTATTGCCGGCCGCGTGGCTCGCCGCGTCCCTTGTGGCGGCCGGGTCCGGCCATGAGATAATCGCCCTCGGTTTCTCGTTCCTGTTTTTCCTCACAGGGCTGCGGCTCATCCACAATGCCTTTCACTCGACGTTGGGTTTGTCTCGCCGCGGAACCGATATCGTGCTCTGGATCATGAGCGTGGCGATGCTCGGATCGATGCACGCCGTGCAGTTCAACCACTTAAGACACCACCGACTGACGCTGAGCCAAGGAGACGTGGAGGGCCGGCATGCCGACATGCCGGCGTGGCGCGCGCTCCTGTACGGTCCCGCCTTTCCCATCCTGCTGCACGTGACCGCGCTTCGAGACGGCAATCGGAAGTTGCGTGCGACCGTCGCTGCAGAGTTGCTTCTCAATGCTGTCTGGATCGCGCTGGTATTCAAGGGCTTCGGCAGCAGCGCGCTCCGGTACCACGTGAGCGCCATGGCCATCGGGCAATGCCTCACCGCATTCTTCGCAGTGTGGACGGTGCATCACCACTGCGACCGCACCCATTACATCGCGCGAACCCTGCGCAACAAAATCAAGAATGGAATTACGTTCAACATGTTCTTGCACATCGAGCATCATCTATTTCCGCGCGTCCCGACATGTCATCTGCCGGAGCTTTCGCGCCGCATCGATCGCGTAGCGCCTGAACTGAAGAGCAGGATCGTTTTTTGAGCCGCCCGTACGAACGCTTTTTGAAGGAGGTAACACATCAATGCAGGTGCAATTGCCGGTCTGGCTTTGGGTGCTCGGACGCATCCTTTTTGTCTCCTACTTTGTAGCGATGGGCACAAGTCACATCCTTAAGTTCCGGGACCACTCAGCCCATCTCGCCCGCAAACACGTGCCTCTCCCACGCGTGGTCACCGTACTTACATTTGTGATGATGGTCGGTGGTGGAATGTCCATCCTTTTCAATTGGCACCCGGTACTGGGAGCCGTTCTGTTGTTCGGCATCATCTTTCCCGCACCTTTCTACTTGCACCGCTTCTGGAATGAAACGGATTGGTATATGCGGCTCAGTGAATTCGCGCACTTCATCAAGGATCTATCGCTGGCTGGCGCCGCGATTCTTTTGCTGAGCGTGCGGTGAGCATCCACGAGCGAATAAAGGAACGACTACCCACACTTCGCGGACGGAGCAATCGTCGGTAGACGACGTTCCCACCCGGCAGCGAAATTGAGGACGCGTTAGTCGAGTCGGTCGCAGGTCTCCGAGATGCGGTTCACAATTGACGCATTGCCAATTCACGGATGCCTTTGAGGCAGCCGATACGTTAGGAGACCGCCTGACGCAGCCGTTGACGGAGCCGCTTGGGGTTGGAATTGTATACGAGCGAAAAGGAGGGTCCTGTGATTGAGAGACTCAAGAGTTTACCTATAGGCATTGATGGCGCCAAGGCTATTGGGGCAATAACAAAGGAGGATTACGAGCAGGTGTTCGTGCCGCTCCTTGACGAAGCGCGAAGGGACGGACGCCGCATCCGGTTTCTCTATCAGTTTGGCCCCGAATTTCAGGGCTTTACCCCAGGAGCAGCGTGGGAAGATGCCAAGATCGGCCTGCACTCGATGCGGCTTTTCGACGGCTGCGCTGTGGTCACGGACTTGGGTTGGATCCGCGAAGTTACGCGGCTCGCCGCGTTTTTCATGCCGTGCCCGGTGCAGGTATTCGGCAATAAAGAATTTGACGAAGCCATCGCGTGGCTGCAATCACTCCCCGAAGGCGCCGCCGTCTCGCATCGTCTCTTACCTGAATCCGGGGTGATCGTGGTCGAAGTCAAACAGCCCCTGCGGGCCCAGGATTTCGAGGCGCTGGCGCTCACGGCGGACGCATGGATCGAAGCGCACGGGGAATTGCAAGGACTGGTGATCCATGCTCGCGAATTTCCTGGCTGGGAGAATCTGGGAAGTTTCTTTCGGCACGTGCGATTCGTGCGCGATCACCAACGCAAGGTAAAGAAGATTGCGCTCGCCGTGGACAGTAAGCTCGCCAGCGTAGTGCCCGCGATCGCCGAACATTTTGTCCAAGCCGAGATCAAAAACTTCGCATATAACGAACTCGATAGCGCCATCGCGTGGGCGGCCGGTTTCTCCACTCAAACCGCCACTTCCTCGCGATCCGCCTCGAACTAACGAAAATTCCAGCATGCAGCGTAGAACCATTCAAAGGAGGTTTCAGTGAGTGCTCCATTAATCGGCATGTCTTTTCCTGCTTTCGTCGTTCTGCTTATCCTCAGCGCGATTGCAGCTGCGATCGTGCATTGGGGCTTCCGATATCGCTTGTTCCAGGGAATCGATGGTTTTCTCGGCCAGTGGGTGGTCGCCTGGCTCGGCGCATGGCTTGGGCCCGCCGTCTTGGGCCATTGGTTTGAGGGCGCCCTGTTGGGCAATATCTATGTGATTCCCGCCTTCCTGGGGGCATTGACAGGGGCGTTCTGCGGAACGTTCAACGCCAAGGTGCTTGCCGGAGCGGCGTCGCCACGCGGAACGGCATCCTCCTAAGCTGGATCCGAGTCCCGGGCGCAATCGGGTTTCGACCTAAGGGTACCGGACGACGGCGGATCAAGCGGCGCTCGAAAAAACCGCAATCACGAGCTTCAGCCTGATTCCGGTGGCGTACTGCGGCGTTTCTTATTGTCCAGAATACGACGGGTCAGCCTGTTCGGAACCTTCGACCAAGGAGCACAGATGAGTGGTGAACAGAACGCAACCGTCGCGCCCGCAGACCACGTGCCGGGAGCATTACCACTCAACGGGCGTGCCGTATCACGGTACCGGCTCGTGAGCCGGCTCTTCGCGCGCGGTCCTGTGAGGGAAACCGTCGCGACTCGGATTTGCTTCGACGTGCGTTCGGAAGACGTCTGGAGTCACCTGCTCTTCTACGAGGAAGTTCCCGGACGCGCGCCGTTTCCGCTTCGCGCATTGTTGCCCCGTCCGGTCCGTACGGAAGGCGTAAAGACCCGCGTCGGGGCAACGGTGCGCTGCGCATACAGCGTGGGCCACTTGGTAAAGCGCATCACTCATGTCGAAGCATCGCATTTGCTGCGATTCGAGGTCGTCGAGCAAGACTTGGGAATTGAGAGTTTCGTCGTCACGCTGTGCGGTTCCTACACGCTTTCTGCCTGTGGCCCCACCACCGAGGTGACAATCATGACGAATTACCACGCATACTTGCGGCCGCGTTACCTGTGGCGACCTTTGGAAGCGTTCTTGGTACACCAGCTACACTCGCACATCCTCCGTGGCGTCGGCGCTGTTGCTCTTCCGAAAGACCCAATCATGCGCACGTCCGTTGCGGAGTCCTTCCCTGCGGCGTACATCCCTCCAGGAGATCTGGCATGCACAGCGTCGCCATCGCGTTCCCGCCGTTAACAATCATACGTGCCAGCGTCGCGGCTGTTTGGCTCTACGAGGGCCTATGGTGCAAGCTCCTGGGTCGCGTGCCATTACAAGTCGAGGTGGTTACGGCGGTTCCGCGCCTTGGCCCGCGCTTCGGAGCGGCGTTCCTCAAGGCGCTCGGCGCTATCGAGGTCGCGCTTGCCGCGTGGGTGATCGTCGGAATTGCCCCAGGCGTCTGCGCGATTGTGCAGACAACCGTGCTCGTCGTACTCAATGCGAATGGCCTGCTGTGGGCACGCCGCATTATCCATGAGCCCGCCGGCATGATCGTCAAGAACATCGCCTTCCTCGTATTGGTCTGGGTATGCGGCGCTCTTCCGGGAGGACGCTTGTGAACTCGCGAACGCCCTGGAAGGCGGGGCGCCTCGATGCTTCGCGCGGCCCGCAGCGGCTGCTCTTTGGCGCAATGTACGAAGACGCGGAAATTGAGCTCGCGGCCTTTCAGGGCAAAGATCGCGTATTTTGCATCGCGTCCGCCGGTTCCACCGCCGTCCGCCTCGCCGGCAAGCACGAAGTGGTTGCATGCGACATCAACCCTACTCAACTTGCCTATGCCGAACGCCGCGCTGCCGGTGGAGCTGTCGAGCGGGGCGACGCCGAGCGCGCGATGAATTTCGCGCGTGTTTTCATGCCCCTTGTGGGCTGGACGACGGGAACGGTACGCGCCTTCCTCGCTCTCTCTGATGTCGCTGAACAAATGGCCTATTGGAGAAAGCATCTCGACACCCATCGCTTCCGCGCGGCGTTCGACGCACTGCTGTCTCCCGCCATCTTGCGTGCCGTCTACGCACCGCAACTGCTCGCTTCCGTGCCGCCACGCTTCGGCTCGGTATTGCGAGAACGACTGGAAACAGGATTTACCCGGCATCCGAATGCTTCGAATCCCTACGCGCGGGCACTCCTCCTCGGTGAAAATGGTGAGACAACTCAATCAACGACGCGCAACATCCGCTTCGTTCTGGCCGATGCCGCATCGTGGCTCGAAACATCTCCTGCCGGGAGGTTTGACGCCTTCGCGCTTTCGAACATTCTAGATGGTGCGGAGCTTGGTTACCGCGAAAGGCTTTGGCAAGCGGTCCGTCGCGCCGCCGCCGAGGAGGCCGTCGTCGTGTCACGAAGCTTCGCGGAACCGCCTCCGGGCCTCACAACGAACTATGCCACGCGCGACCGCTCAATGCTTTGGGGAAGCGTGGATGTCCGCAGTGCGCAGACCCTTTAGGCTAGCCCCCTCACGGACGGCTTCCTACTTGCGGACACGATCGCGCTGGATCGCACCTCTCGCGCTTCGCGATGTTACGAAGGCAACCCCCGATGCTGTCTGACGATGGACGAAAACCCGAACATTGGACGGCGCCAAATGCTTGGCGTGCTAGAGCAGCTCGCCAACTCCAAAGCCGAATTCTTCAAGGCCCTCTCCCAAGCTAAGTAGTATGTGGAACTTCGACTGCCTCCGCGATGACAAAAAGGCATGAATAAGCTCTGCGAAGCTCTGCAAATCGAGCAAGCGAACGTCTCTCAGCAGCTTGCGATTCCAACCCACAATATGCGATGTCTTGTACGACTTCCTCGTAGTTTGGCAGTCCCCGCGGTCTTGTAAGTTGTTGTACAGCCTAACCACGCTACACTGTCACGGCAGCGGTCGACACCGCTTTCCAGCGCGAATCGTTGTCGGGTGAGGTACACGCCAGGGCAAGCTATGGAAGCTCTTTCTCTTCAGCAGGAAGGGCGGTGGGGATCGAAACGACAAGCTAGCAAATAAGGCTTGTGCCCTCAGTGTGTTGCAGCCACCGCCGCTCTCCAACTGGAACAAACGGAACAGGCCCTGGGGTGCGCCTGCCTCGGGCGCACGCAACTCGATTCCAACGACTCCATGCGGTAGTTCTAACTACTTACCAAATCGGGGAATCTGCTTTCCGCTCAAAGATAACTCGAATGGACTGAAAACGTTGGATTTGTGCACGGTTGGTGCACAGTCTGCACGGTTTTACGAGTGGAGATCTCAGGCCTCTTTTCAAAACTCGTCTGCGTGTACTGCGTGCCGAGCGGGAATGGTCCCATGCCAAGTTGGCCGACAGCAATGTCAGCCTGCGCAGAGTAGAGGCCCATTTCAGGATCGAAGCTAACGGATTCGCGTCTTCTTAATGAGATATTCTTCGACACCCTTTAGATTTTTCGATCTTGCATTCATGATTCTCTCAAACCAGACGCCATCTGCCGCAAGTCTTACGACACGAAGCTCGATTCTCGAATCAGTTTTCGAATGTCTCTTTAGGCGTTCGCTCAGCCAGTCCTCCCAAACCCCGCCTGCCTGATTTTTAGAGGCCGCCAGACTCAAGAGCGCGCCCCAAATTTTGCGTTCAGCTGGACCTTCGGAGAATGCGGCTCTAATGTATGCACGAGTAAAGCAACCGTCGGAATTCTGTTCCTCCGCCATCAGCCGGTCAAACTGCTTGTCCAATCGGGTCAACAGCATCTGCATCAACTCCGTCACCAACATTTCTTTGCTATCGAAGTGATGAAAGAAAGCCCCCTTGGTAACGCCCGCCAATTCGCTCACTTTGCCGACGGTGACATCTGCCATGCTCTTGGTTGCAGCGAGTTCGAAGGCGGCATTTAAGAGGGATTCTCTGACGAAGAGAGGGTCCTTCTTTTTCATGTACGCGTTTTTTACTTTAGTCGCCTTCATTTTCCGAAGTCTCCTCACCGTCTCAAAATTGTATTCCATTGGATGAACCAGTGGCGCAAATAAAACGCTTGCTTTGAACGATACCGTCTGGTATCTTCGATAGGAACGCTCTTCAAAACGAACCGCAACGCTGCTGGATCAGTCTTGGTAGGGCAATTTTGAAGACCAACTTGTGAGGTGCATCGTGAACGGTTTTGGATTGAGCGAGAGGAAGACTGTCGTTGACGCAGAATTAGCAGTGGCTCACCTTGTTTTTAAGGTGGCTGACCTTAAGAGCAGTTGCCAATTCTACTCCAATCTCGGCCTTCCTCCATTTGCTGTTGACGAAAAGCTTGCAGTTGTTGAACTACATGGAGGCACCCATCTTCTATTGTTCGAAGTTGGGCTGGCTGGAGAAGATGTAGCGGAAAGTTTGACAGGACAATTCCATGAAAGATTGTCTGAGCGATTTGACCTCATGATTAAAGGCAAAGGCTTGGACGAATTGAAAAAATATCGGTTGGAGCTAATCAGTCGGGGAATCGCAGCCGGAGAGATCCCTGATGAATCTTTTTATGGACATCATCTTTTTTGCGTAAAGGACCCCGATGGGAACGGCATAACGATTTATACTAACCATGCATTTTAGCTGATCAGAAGGCTCTACCTTCATCGGCCTCTTGTGATTCCCATTCAGAATCCTTACAAAGGCTGATCCCCTGCTCACGAGGCAGTGACCGGCCCGATTTGTTAGTCCAGGAGAAGTGAGAGTTTTTATATCACAGCCCTGGGCTGTGAAGTTGGATTTACTCCCCAGGGGCTACAGGCCGCCGGCGCCGGCGGCCTGTAGCCCAGCGCCGAGTGCGGACGCAGCGTGTTGTAGACCACCCGCCATTTCTCGATCACCACCTGGGCCTCCCTCAGCGAATAGAAAATCTCTCCGTTCAGGCATTCATCCCGAAGCTTCCCGTTGAAGCTTTCGCAGTAGCCGTTCTCCCAAGGACTTCCCGGTTCGATGTACAGCGTCCCCGTGCCCACTTTGGCCAGCCATTCCCTCAGCTCTTTTGCTACGAACTCCGGACCATTGTCCGAGCGAATGTTTTCCGGTATTCCCCGAAAAAGCATCACGTCCGCAAGTGCTTCGATCACTTCATACCTCCCAAGCCTTCTGGCCACGCGGATCGCCAAACACTCCCGGGTGTATTCGTCGATCAGCGTCAACATCCGCAACATTCTGCCGTCGTGCGTCATCGCGCTCACGAAGTCGTAGCTCCACACATGGTTCGCCCGCGCTGGTCGCAGCCTCACGCACGACCCATCGTTCAGCCACAATCTTCGGCGGGGCCGCTGTTTCTGCGGTACTTTCAGCCCCTCACGACGCCAGATGCGCTGCACCCGATCCTTGCCTACCTGCCAGCCAGCACTTTGCAACAGCGCCGTAATTCGCCGGTAACCGTAGCGCCCGTATTCACTGGCCAGTGCTACGATCGCTTCCGTCAGCGCCTCTTCGTCGATCCGCGGGATCGCGGCATAGCGTTGTGTCCTTCGCCACTGCCCCAGCAGCCGACAGGCATGACGCTCGCTCACTTCGTATTCTTCGCGCGCATGCTCCACCGCACAACGCCGCCGCTCAGGGCTTAGAAGTTTCCCGAGGCCACGTCCTTCAGGATCTGCTTCTCCAAAGACAGCTCCGCGACTAAACGCTTCAGCTTCGCGTTCTCTCGCTCTAACTCCTTCAGCCGTTTCGCTTGATCTAGCTTCAGGCCGCCGAATTCTTTTCTCCAGCGGTAGTACGTCTGCACCGTGATCTCTGCTTCCTTGCAGGCTTGTGGTGTGCTTTTCCCATTCGCTATTTCCACTTCAATCTGCCGCAGCAGCGCCACGATTTGCTCCGGCTTGTGTTTCTTCATCGGCATGTCCAGCTCTCCTTTAGAGTGATTTTCTCTCACTCCCGCTGGACTAATTCAAGCCGGTCAGGTCAGCCCCGCTGACTGCGACCGATCAAACTCACGCTGGGGCCCACCGTTGAGTTCCGATCTCACGGAATATTAGCGAAGGTCGTGGGGATTCTCGTGCTTGTTGCAACCGTGGAGACTCCTTCGCAACACTGCAAATCGTTGAAATCACCGTGCTTCTATGCGGCAGAGCAGAATGCTGGTCACAAACTGTGTTCCAATTGGCGAGACGGAAACGAGCTAACACGTTGAAAACAGCAAGCTTTGGTAGGGGCGGTGGGGATCGAAATGACAGGCAAACCAATAAGGCTTGCGCTCTCTATGCGTTGCAGCCACCGCCACGCGCCAATTGGAACAAACGGAACAAGCGTCAAGCCCAGCCGTCTCAGGTGTGCCGTGCAGTTGATGCAGAGTCACGACAGCAACTGAGCGTCTGGCTTGGACCCGAACGTTCAACTACGCGCAGACTAAACGGGCTTGCAGGGGTCGCGCGATTTCGCAGCAGCGGTCTTCTGCTACGACATTCCAGTTAGCCCGCCGTCCTCCCAGAATTTGAGACAGGGCGCGGTGATCACTCCACACAAGCCAACTTTCAGGACTAGTCCGCACCTTGGAAGCCGGATGCCTTCCGGTCAGCGACAATCCGTCCACAAATCCGGGAACGAAGATATGCCTCTAACTCCACGATATAAGAACAGAAAATACTTGTGATAAGCATTGCGTCTTTCGTAAGAGCTATCACTTTCGGCCATCGCGTCAATGCTGCAGAATAGACTGATGCCGATTGAATTGCGTCCAGCTCTTGAGCACAACTTTGAGTACTGTAGACGTCTCTATTTCGTCGAAATGAGATGGATCATTGAAGAATTACATCTGGATAGAACCGCTCAAGAAACCAGCTTCAGGCAGCAGTGGAACCCGACGCAGGTCCGTATGATAGCCCTCGACGGTACGGATGTAGGCTGGCTGCAGGCCATCACGCAAGATGATGGGCTCTTTGTCGCACAGATGTTTGTGGATGGCCCGTTTCAACGCAGAGGCATCGGCACAGAGGTGATGGAGCGATTGATTGGCGAAGCCAATGAGTTCAATCTTGCAGTGCGCCTTAATGTTGTCAGGATTAATCCCGCTCGGCGGCTCTACGAGCGACTCGGCTTTCGAGTCACACATGAAGATGATCGCAAGTTCTACATGAAGCGCGATCCCGATGTCGCCGGGAAATAACCCACTACCAACCTGTCGGATGACGGGCAACCCGGAAGTAATACTCCCGGATTTAGTACCGAGAAACGCTAGTGCTTTACCGGATGCGCGTTCTCGGTAAAGAGTGAACGGAGGCGGGGATCTCTGCGCGCGTCCGGTAAAGCCGTTTGGACGTGGCCGTCCGTGGTTGCGGTGGACGCGGGCCCTATGCAAATTCAATGGTGGGAAGGAGCGGCGTTAAGCCGTGCCGAGACTGTGCTGCAGGGCACGACACAGGACCCCGTGCGCGCGGAAATTGGCTACGGCGAAAAAGTATCGTAAAGACTGTGGTCGAAGAAGCGGGAAGAAGAGATCGGCTTGACGGCGAGGCACAAAGATACGGAGCGCCCGGAAGGACGCAGAGTTTTCCAGTTGGAAAGAGTAGTTTCATGCCGCAACGCGGACCCGTGGTGGAGAACGAAGTTGGATTTCGGCAGCGGTGAGCCTTTCGATGACCTTCATCGGTCCACCGCATTTAGGGCAGCGCCAAAGAACGGGACAATCTTGGGTGGAAGAGGCGTGTTGTTCGGCTTGCGGCTGTTGTGCCGAGCCCAACAACTGAAAGCAGAGAGGCAGGAGCGTGGCGCGTTTGCGGTTGGCCAGGAAGCCGAAGTTACGGATGCGCACGAAGCCTTTCGGAAGGATGTGCAGTAAAAAGCGACACAGAAATTCGTCGACCGATAGAGGCAGGAACTTCTGTTTGTTGTGGTCAGCAGAATCACGCCAGCGAAAAGTGACTTGGCCGTCAGTGAAGGAGACCAGGCGATGGTTGGAGATGGCCACACGATGAGTGTAGCGGCCCAGATAGTGCAGCACATATTCGGGACCACCCAAGGGACGTTTCAAGTAGACCACCCAGTTTTGCCGATACAGCGGCCGCAGCCAGGCAGCGAAGGTCTTGGGCTGAGCCAGAAGCTTCAGGTCTCCCGCGAAGCGAAGCTGACCATGCTGAAAAGCCTGCTCGAGTGCATCCACGAACTTGCCGCGAAAGATTTCCCGCAGCACCCTTTGGGGAAGAAAGTAGTTGTCTTGTGAACGAACCCAGCGGGTGTGATCCGGTGAGAGGCCGCCGGCAGGAACGACACAATGAACATGCGGATGAATTTTGAGTTGCTGACTCCACGTGTGTAACACGCTGAAGAAACCAATCTCCGCGCCGAGGTGTCTCGGATTGCGTGCCACTTCGAGAAGGGTTTCCGCACGGGTACGGAACAGGAGGCCGTAGAGGACCTTCTTGTTCTGTAGCACCAGTGGGGCCAACCGATGGGGCAGTGTGAAGACCACGTGCAGGTAGCGGGTCGGGAGAAGTTCTCTCTGAAGCGCAGCGATCCAGCGGTCCCGAGCAGCGGTCTGACACTTCGGGCCATGGCGATCGCGGCAGCTGTTATACGAGATGGGGGCACGATGTCCGCAGCGGGTGGACTCATCGAGATGACCGCCGAGTGCGGCGGTACGACACCGGCGAATGGCCAGCAGCACTTTGACATGCTTCCAACCGAGCCAGTGGCGATTTCGTTCGAGGAAAGCATCTCCCGCGGCGCGGATCAGATCGGCCACCTCCAGTGGTGGCCGGGCCATCTACTCTTCCTGCGGCGAAGGGTCTTCGAGCGGCAGCGAATCCAATGGACTCGAGGCCGCATGCAGGTGACGTTGGGAGAGATGCAGATAGCGAGCCGTCTCTTTCAGATCGTTATGACCTAACAGGATCTGAATGGTGCGCAGGTCCGCCCCATCCTCGAGTAGATGCGTCGCAAAACAGTGACGCAGCGTGTGCGGATGAACATCTTTCTGGAGGCCCGCTCGCTGGGCGGCTTCCTGGCAAGCGTTCCACACCACCTGGGTGTCGATCGGCGTATCACCGGTATGCCAGCGGTTGCCTGGAAACAGCCATGCGCTGGGCTTGCGCTGTAATCCGCGCCAGTGCTCACGCAGCGCCTCGAGTAGTTTTGGGCTGAGCATCACATCCCGGTCTTTGCGTCCCTTGCCGCCCTGGACGTGAATCACCATGCGTTTGCTATCAATGTCGCTGATTTTCAGGTGTGTCAATTCAGCGCGTCGTACTCCGGTGGCGTAGAGCGTCATCAGCAGGATGCGATGGAAGGAAGTGCTGGCCGCCTGAATGAGTTGAGCAACTTCTTCCTGGCTGAGGATCGCTGGCAGGCGATGGGCCCCTTTCGGATAGGGAGTGTCGGCGATGCTCCAGGCTCTGTTGAGCGTCTTACAGTAAAAGAACCTTAAGGCTGCCAGACGGACCGCGACACTACCCGCTGACAACTTGCGCTTCTCGAATAGCTCCGCTTGGTATTCGCGAATATGGCGAGGGCCTAAGCGATCCAGGGAACAGTTGAATCGTCGAGCAAAATCTTCGACTGTGCGAATGTAGCAGCGTGTGGTATTTTCAGAATAATTACGACGCTGGAGCTCTTCCAGCATCATTTTTCGCAAATGGGTCATAGGGAAACCTCCTGTGACCCACACTTACCTCACAAACCAACGAGCAGCCAACGCTCCACTACCTCACGCGTAGCGTCCGCCGCCGGGCGGCTACGTCCTAACGCACATGTGGTGATTGACGATGGCAACTCCAGAATGGTCGGCAAGCTGGAAGTTATCCAGAGACGAGGTGGTGCGAAACCAATATGGACTCTGGCGTGACTTTGCGGCTCGTCGAAAAACACATCAGCCGGCACCTCGCGGTGGCCGACCAAACTCGCTCTCAGTCCGGTCCTGAGTTTCAATCCACGCGGTACTCGCGGAGGCGGTGGGGATTCCCGTTCAACTGTGCGACTTTCAGACAGCGCAAATCATTGAAATCACAAGGCTTCGCTGACCCGAAACTTGACCTTGGTCAAAGCGTTTGTTCCGATTGAGGGGTCCTTAACGATATAAGAGATTGAAACCAGGAAACTTTGGTAGGGGCGGTGGGGATCGAATGGACAAGCCACCAAATAAGGCTTGTGCCCTCAATGCGTTGCAGCCACCGCCGTCTACCAACTGGAACAAATGGAACAAGCGTCAACTGCGTCCGCCTCAGGTCGAGGCGTAACTGTGCCGAAATCAGAACGGCAACTAAGCGTCTGCCTTCTAACAAAGAAGGCAAATCTTACAAAGCTTTTGCTGAGCGTCGCTTACAGGTTCTCTCTCCCGAAATCTCGCCCTCAGTTATACCGAAGTTGTACCGAACCGATGGATGGGTTCTAATCCGAACCCTCGTTGACTGGTTTTGTCGAGGGTTCAACGCTCCACAAGGGGTAGGGCAATCCGGCGAGCCGATTGATCACCAACGCCAGAGCAACGAGCAGGAACACCGCCACTTCGTAAGCGGCTGGTGAGAACCGTCTAGACGAATTGAGAGTAAATAAGGATGCTGCCCGATGTGGGCACATCGCTAAGTGTCCACGAGGGATAAGTGGACACATCCGAGCAGGGCAACCTTGATGGGACACTCAAGCGAGAAGCAAGACGGCGGCGATCGATTGAAGAGAAGCGACGAATCGTCGAAGAGACGTTAGAGGCTGGCGCATCGGTAGCGCGCGTGGCGCGGCGGCACGCCGTCAACGCCAACCAAGTGTTTTACTGGCGCAAGAAGTATCGCGAAGGACGGCTGGGAAAGAGCCTGTCCAGCAAGCTCCTGCCTGTAACTTTGACAGACATCGCACGGAGTGAATCTGGGCGCAGTGGTTGCGGGTCTTCGCCGTTCGCTGTCGGGTCGATGGAGATCAAGCTCGCCCAAGGGACTCTTCGCGTAGCAGGGAACCTAGACCTGGTGGTGCTGCGTACAGTGATCGAGTGTTTGCTCGGATGATCGGGCTACCAGCGGGAACGCGCATCTGGATCGCCGCAGGGGTGACCGATCTCCGTCGTGGATTCACGGGCTTGAGTGGGATGGTGCAGACGGCACTCAAAGAGAATCCGTTTTCGGGTCACGTGTTCGTGTTTCGCGGACGGCGAGGAGACCTAATCAAGATGTTGTGGTGGGACGGCGATGGTCTTTGTCTTTTTGCAAAAAGACTGGAGCGAGGAAGATTCCTCTGGCCACAAGCGACGAGTGGAACGGTGGCACTAACGCCCGCGCAGTTATCGATGCTTCTTGAAGGAATCGACTGGAGACGTCCGATACGCAGCTACGATCCACAAATGGCGGTGTGAAAGAAAAGATTTTTGCAATTTTCTGATGCGTTTTCATCATGCTGTAAAAAAAGTGCGGTATGTTCGCGTGCAATGGATGCTACTACATTTCCTGATCTCGATCAACTCGATTTCCAAGCAGGTAGCGTCAAGGATTGTGTGTAAATTCTTTGAAGGGTTTTTTCTCCCAGGAGCGGTTTAGGTGACTGATGACGCCAAAGACGATGCGGTCGCAGCTGCCGGGATTGGCGAAGCTGGACATCGGCCGGGTGCGCCGGCGTACTTCCCGAAAAGACCGCTCGATCACGTTGGTGGTGCGCACTTTCTTCCAGTGGTGCTCCGGCACATCGTAAAAACTCAGCAAGCGCTCCAGATCGCGTTCCACGCAAGCCACGGCTTGGGGGCGGCGCTGCTCCCAGTTGCGTTTCCACTGCCGGAAGGCCCGCTGCGCCTGCGCGCGATTCTGGGCCCGGTACATTCCGGCGGCTTGCGCCACGCAACTGCCTTCGCTGCGCCGCACCTTGTCGGCGATGTTGCGCAACTTGTGCGCCCAGCACAGCTGCACCGCCACGCGCGGAAACACCAGCGGCAGCGCGGCCGCCAGCCCCTTGCCGCCATCGCTGACGATCAGCCGCAAGTGCTGGCCTTGCAGTCCGCGCTGATATAAATCCTGCAGAAATTCCGTCCAGCACGCTTCACTCTCTCCGTTGTGGGCAAACTGATAAGCGATGACTTCGCGCCGTCCTTGCGCGGTGATTCCATAAGCCACCAACACCACCCGGCGGCGCACTTTACGGCCCGCGTCGCGCACTTTCAAAACCACGCCGTCCAGAAACAAATACAGATAATCGGCGCGCAGCGGGCGCCGGTGAAACTGCTCGGCCGCTCGGCTCAGTTCGCGCGTCAGGTTGGAAACCGTCTGCGCCGAATACGCTTCGCCCAACACCGGCTCCAGCACCGCGCCCACCTGGCGAGTGGAAATCCCCCGCAGAAAAGCCTGTCGCACCAGTTCGTGCACCGCCGGTTGCGCCCGCTTATAACGCGGCAAAAACTGGCTGCGGTAGCGGCGCCGCGTGCGCGGAACTCGCAAACGCCGCAACAAACCCAACTGCGTGGCTAAATCCCGCAGCCGATAGCCGTTGCGGTAATCCATGCGAAATTCTGGGCTGTGTTCGTAATAGCCCAGCTGCAAGTGATAATCGCGTTCGGCTTCCAGGGCCTGCTCGATCATGCGCTTCACCTGGCTGCGCACCCATTCCCCCAGTTCCTGGTCAAAGAACTCTTTCCACTCCGCAAAGTCCAGCTTAAGATGGCCATTGCTGAGAACTTCCAGTTCTCGCATCGGGTGTACCTCCTCCTTGTGGGTTGGCGCTCCAAGAAGATGTACACCCTTCTTTTTTGCTTCCAAGCCAAATCTACACACAAAAATTTACGCTACCTCCAAGCACTGAAGTCCCTCATCCTTTCGCAGCGCGAGCAGCTCGCTTCGCGCGACGTGGAAATCGAACACTTGAAGCTACTGATCGCGAAACTGCGTCGCCAGCAGTTCGGCCGCTCTTCGGAGAAGCGGGAATACCAGATCGAACAACTGGAACTGCAGCTGGAAGAACTGGAAGCAAGGCGAAGCAAAGAAAAAGCAGCGGTAAAAGTATCAGCTCCGGTGAGCGCCGCGGCAGCACGACCTGTACGGCGACCGTTACCCGATCACTTGCCCCGGGAAGTGCGAAAAGTTCTTCCGAAGCAAGAAGCGTGTCCGGACTGTGGCGGTAAGCTGAAACATCTTGGCGAAGATGTCTCGGAAATCCTGGAGTACGTTCCGGCCAGTCTCAAAGTCATCCAGTACGTTCGTCCCAAGCTGGCTTGCGCGTGTTGCGATCGCATCGTGCAGGCCGAAGCGCCGAGCCGACCGATCGAGCGAAGCATTGCTGGCCCTGGGCTTCTAGCGCACGTGCTGGTATCGAAATACTGTGACCACTTACCTCTCTATCGTCAGTCGCAGATCTATGCTCGCGCAGGCGTGGAGTTGGATCGCTCCACGCTGGCGGAGTGGGTTGGCGGATCCAGCCGAATGCTCGCGCCACTGGTCGAAGCGTTGCGACGTCACGTGATGGCTGCGGGGAAACTCCACGCGGATGACACGCCAGTTCCGGTGTTGGCCCCAGGGTTGGGCAAAACTAAAACGGGGCGGCTGTGGACGTACGTGCGCGACGATCGTCCCGCAGGAGACAGCACACCAGCTGCGGTGTGGTTCGCGTATTCACCGGATCGCAAGGGCGAACATCCGCGAGCTCACCTGAGCAACTTTTCCGGCACACTGCAAGCAGATGGTTACGCGGGCTTTGATCAGATCTATGAAGCAGGCCGCATTCAGGAAGCGGCGTGCTGGGCGCACGTACGGAGAAAGTTTTACGATCTCGAGGTTGCGCATAAATCCCCCGTTGCAGCTGAGGCTTTGCAACGCATCGCGGCGTTGTATGCCATCGAGAAAGAAATCCGAGGACGTCCGCCCGACGAGCGGCGTGAGGTGCGCAACACGCGCAGCAGACCGTTGCTGGAATCGCTGAAACAATGGTTCGAGGAAACCTTAGGGAAACTCTCGCGAAAATCCGATACGGCCCTGGCCGTTCGCTACGCACTCGGACGGTGGGCAGCGCTGCTGCGCTTCTGTGATGACGGCGGCATCGAAATCGACAATAATGCTGCAGAGCGAGCGTTGCGGGTCGTGGCTCTGGGCAGAAAGAACTTTCTTTTTGCGGGCTCCGATGGCGGTGGAGAAAGTGCCGCGGCGATCTACAGCCTGGTCGGCAGTGCCAAGCTAAACGGAATCGATCCCGAAAGTTATCTACGGAACGTGTTGTCCCGTATTGCGGATCATCCGATCAAGTGCATCGAGGAGTTGCTCCCGTGGAACGTCGCCGCAAGTCTACAGCTTCCCAAACAAGAGGCGGCCTAAACGAAGACGCCGCCACGAACGTTCCCACCAACAGTCCCAGAGCTGCCCTACATCGAAGAGACCCTCGAAAACGGCGGAATCACTATCGGAATCATTCCTCCGTTGAGCGAATGTGTCGCTGTGGCTCACGAGGGGCGCCACACGCTAGCCATGCTGAAACGCCAGAAAGGTGAGTCCCTGGCACAGTTGCTGTTCCGTCTGGATCACGCCATCGCCAGGGCTCACACCGACGACATTTTCACAGACGAGATAAACCCGCAGTCAAAATAGCAGCCCCCCTAGCAGTTGCATCCCTTCGGCACAAGACGGCCTGAAGCGAACGCTTACGCCACTTCTATGATGACCAGTTCACGCGGTTTCGAAATAATTCCGAGAGAAATGATCAGTGTGGTAGCGCCAGCGGGCGGGTGGCTGACCCCGAGAAGAACCATCAATGCCCCTGTGGCCGACAGCGAAAGTGCCGCCGCCAAGATTCTTGGCCAGAAGATACCTGGGTGCACACCGAACGGCAACGCCCCGGCACCCGTGACAACAAACGCCCCATAGCCGCAGATGATTCCGATGGCGTGACCGAAAATCGTGTTTCGTGGGCTGCACGTTCTTGCTAGAGGCGAGAAGAACAGAAGATAAGCGGTAGGCCCGAGCGATGGAAACACAAATGGATTGCGGCTCAGGAGCGCCAATAGCGCCAGCAAACCAATGGTGACGAAGCCATTCACAAACACGTAGAGTGATCGAACGAGTCGAGGGGGAAAATGATGGAGCAGCCAATCCAGACGAAGCCGTCGGAGCAAGGAGAGAATGTGATCAGGTCCTGCGCGCTCTTGGGCGATTGAATCGAGCTTCCGCATCAAATATTGGGCAGCAGGTCGAAATATTCATCGTCCTCGTTTTTGCCGCCTTCTCCTTTGCCAAGCACCTTCTCCGACTCGATGAACTCGATACGTTCGATCCATTTGACCATCTTATAGCCAAGCTGGTTCTCTACGCGCAGCCGCAGCGGCGCTCCATATACCTGCGGAAGCCGTTGTCCGTTCATCCGCAAGGCCAGTAGGCATTGCGGCTTCAGCACATTCTCTAGGCTTTGTGTGTCGTAATAGGGGCCGCCGTAGAGAGCCTCTCCAAACGAGAAAAAGGCGACGACTCTCGCTTCCGGTCTTGGCTGCACCAATTCGATGAGCCGCTTCATGGGAATACCGCCCCACTTCGCGACCCCGCTCCATCCCTGGATGCAATGATGCATCGTGATGTGTTCGGTCTCACCCAACCGCTCAAGATCGGCGAGGGAAAGCTCAACCGGCCTTTCGACGAGGCCTCCCACTTTGAGCCGGAAATTCGCGAAGTCGGCTTCCGCCAGACGCTTCCAATCGTCCCTAACCGGCATTTTCCCATTGGGCCAGAAATACGGTGAGATTTCCTGCTCGGAATACTTCTGCTGCGGAGTCAGGCGATTCAACGTAAGAAGCTGCATCGGATAGGTCACGGACTTGAGCGCATGCTGCAATCCGCGCGGGTGGTGCCACGAGATGTAGTGCGCCACGATCCACGAAAGGACGACCACGCCTATGCCCACAAACCCAAGATACATGCCCAGATGCCCCTGATCATTCGTACCGAGCACAATGTGGTTCATATTGCGCGCGAATCCAGTCATCACAATCAACGTGACGTGCACGACGAGGAATGCAAGGAAGCTGAACATGGTCAGGAAGTGAATCGATCGGGCCGATTGCCTGCCGCCAAAGATCCGCGCGTACCAGGGAAAGCGATTCACCACGGCGGGCGACATGGCGATCCCCGTAAGAATCGCCAAGGGGCCAAAGACTAAGACGACCGTGAAATACGCTATCTGTTGCAATGCGTTGTAGCCGTAAAACCCGTTCGGTTCTGGGGGCAGGTGAAACGTTGCGTAGTGCACCCACGTGTTCCATGCCTGCAAGAGGACGAGTGGCGAAGTTGGCACAATACGCCGCCACTGCTCTGTATCGAAGAGCATGATGACGAAGAGAATCCCAGTGATGATGAAACCGTGAACATCGATGAAGTGCCATACCCGCGCAATACCAATTGTGTGCCGGTAGCCCGGCGTCCCGACTAACGGCGAAATATAACGGGCGTCGTCTTTCGCGGTCCAGATGCGATCGCGTGGGACTTTTAGCGGTGTAAGCCTGATCCATTCGCTTCCCGGCGTGCAGCCATCGTTGAAATACAGACGAGGATGATCCATCAAGATGGACAGACCGCTGCGAATTAGCATCATCACAAAAAGGAAATTGAAGAAGTGGCAGTAACGCACCCAGACCGGAAACCCGTGCGGTCCTGCAAAGTTGTTGGGATATATCTGAGGAACGGCTGGAACATGCGGCAGCCCGGCCACGGCGACTTCGATCCAAGAAGCCGCAATTACAGAGAGGATCGCGATACCGATTCCGACCAGGATGGAAGGTCGAATCCAGATACGAAACCGGCGATCAGGCGGATAATGGACCGCTCTGTGTGCCGGATCGAACGAGATCATGTTGCCTCCACGAACTGCCTGGTCAAACTTTAATAGCGCCTTCCGGCCAAGCGATAGTCAGCAGAAATGCGCTATCCTCAAGAGCTTCCACATCGTGCGGAAGCGCGCGTTCCAACGCCAGCATGTGTCCGGCAGGCATATCAATCGTCTTCTCCTGCACATGCATTCGGATGTGCCCCGCGATAGCCTGGACAGAAATTCGACCGGCAGCTCTATGTTCGTGAAGGCGCGCATTCGATTTCAAGACTGTTAGTACCACGCGAAAATCAGGATGCTTCACCAGTGTTTTTGAATTCCGTCCACCCTGCCACGCATTTTCCCCACGCAAATGTGCGATCTCAGCATTTAGGTCAAACGAAAGGACTGGACTTTCTAGTGGTCCCGGCGAACGAATGGCAGCAGAACCGACCGATTGTTTCGGACTATCGCTCATGACTTACTCCTCCTTCAAAATAACCGTAAGAACGTACCTGGTTTATCCCCACGACCAAAGCCTGTTTCTGCACGTGACTCGGCTCTAAAATGAAAGTGCCAAAAATATTCACGGCGAAGGCTGTGATCCCCGCCAATTCAAGCAGCGCCGAGACCGGCAATACGGACCACGCCCAATTGGCATATCCCTGATATGCAAGGACCTCGCTGGAAACGCGAAGAGTACATCCAATCGTGAGGAGCATGAGTCCAACAAACATCAGCCGGGGACTCCACAATAGCCGCATTCCCGCGAACGCAGGCAGAACGCGCTGCCCTACGCAAAAGACCATCACTGCAATGAATCCGACCGTCAGCGCATGCCGGGAAGCGCCCCAAATTCCTCCAGATGAATCCCAGAGTGCCGCGCCCACCCCAAGCAAGGCTGCCACCAGCAACCAGCCATAGGCCATGCGGACGAAGAATGGGAAACTCCGGTGCACACCGCGCGTCTTCGGCTCTTGTCGCGCGGGCTCGAACATCCGTATCCCCGCAATTGCCAGAGCTGTGCTCACCACAAATAACGGAGTCGCTTCGGACGCCCACCCCACGAGCGTCAAAACAACACCTGAAGAGTTCAGCACGAGCGCGCTCAAGAGCAGGCTGGGTCGAACCGGCTTGAGACCAAGGAACACCGTCATCCACTTGGTACTAAATCCCCAAACGAACGGCACCAAGAATCCCCATGCGACCAATACGAGATAGCGTTGGTCGAGACGGTGCGATAACGCTGGTGTTGTGCCGCGCAACGCAAGATAGAAGCACGCCGCCAGGTTCGCAATCAGCGTCAACATCAACCCTGTGCTTGCGCTGATTACGACCCAAATCCACGTATCTAGTCGGTCCTTGCCAGAATCTTCAGGCCGATGCTGTGAAACCGCCCTGAAGAAAATCAGGAACGCTGCCAGTTCTAGGACGCCCGAGAGTGGAAGCAGCCAACGCCACTCCCACGCGTAAACATTTCCGGCCCAGCGTACTGCCACCCCGATTGTCCACATCGCCCAGCATGCCCACGCCGCACTGCAGGCTGGCATCGTCGCGCCCCTCAACTTCGGAATCGAGTAGAAACCAATGCCCAAAATAAAGCTCCCGATCCAGCCAAACACTTGTGCATGTCCGTGAGCCTGTAACCATGCGGGCGAAATGGACGCGGCGCTCTCTCGCCCGCTGATTTGGAGGAGATTCCAAACGCCGAGGAACGTGCCTGGCAGCAGCATGAAAACAAGCCCAGAACTGATATAGGCCATGAGAAGGCGCGAAAGAGACGCCTCACGCGTGCGAGCAATTTCCATTATCTGGGCAGGAGAGTGCGAGGAATGGCCTCGCTCTTGGCGGTCATCACTGGTGCTTTGAGTGAAATCGACATGGCACCTTAAACGACTCCGGTTTCCATTTCCACTGCACGCGGGAAAAGGATGTTGTTTTCCAGATGCACATGCTGGTGAAGATCGGCTTCGAACTCCCTCAAATCCTGGTACAGGGCTTTATAACTTGTGCACGCATCTGTTGGAGCCGTGTATTCCGAACTGGCTTTGCGAATCTGCCTCACCAATTCTCCCGCAGCATCATGCTCTTTCATCATGGCGTGAATCGGGTTCCTCACCGTTTGGAAGAAGGGAGGCTCGACAGAGCTATGTGCATTTGTCGCCTTCTCCAGTCCATCGATATACGGAAACAAAATCTGTTCCTCTTTCTGCATGTGCATGATCATCTCTCGCCCAACTTCGGTGAAGAGTCTCCGGATATCTGCAATTTCGGAGTGACTCTTTCCGTGCTTTGCTTCTACCTTGTCCAACAGAGGTTGAAGCCGAGCGATTGCCTCACGAACATATCGATGGTGTCTATCGCGGATATGCCCTGTCAGATCAACCAGCGGTGCGGACGCCCAACTTGCTTCGTCGGGACTTACGTGTTTGCTGTTTTCACGCAGTCGCTTCAAAATCTCTTCAGTCGGTACGTCTGCATGCAAGCACGCTTCGTGCAGTGACTTTCCACCACCACAACAGTAGTCAAGACCGGCATCTTCGAGAATTTGTCTGGCCGCCGGATTCGAAAGCGCAATATCCTTCACTTTGGTTTCATCATTGAAGTTCATAACTGCCTCCGCCACTACTCGGAGTCTGGAGGGGTAGCCGCAAAGAGGCAGTGACCAAAGTCACTACGGCCTGCAAGAATCTGAAAGGAGGGGGATTACTCAGAAGGCGTCTGTTCGCGCTTTAGGCCCGCGAGGTCCCTCACTATAATCCTGCGACCGTCCACTTCTAGGAATCCTTCAGCCTGGAGTCGGCTCAGATTGCGTGAGACAAGTTCTCGCACTGTTCCCAATTCCGCCGCTAGGTCTTGATGGGTCTTCGTTAGTTCCACGCGGACGCCCTCTTTCGAGGCCGTCCCGCTCGCCTGTGCTAGTCGTAGGATGAGGGCGATCAATCGCTGTCTCACCGTCGTGAACGATAAATCTTCGATGATTCCGACCAGGCGCCGCAGCCGTGAACCAACTACTGCAAGCACTTTGAGCGCCACTTCTGGATGTTCGCGGCAGAAATTCTGAAAATCCTTGCGCGAAATGAAGAGTATTTCGGCATCCTCCAACGCAGACGCCGAGGCAGGATAATTACCCCCATCAAACACTGGAAGTTCTGCGAAAGAACTCCCCGGTCCTTCCACAGCTAGAACTTGTTCACGACCCGCTACTGAAAGCTTGAAAATCCGAATTTTGCCCGACGCCACAAGAAAAAGACCTGTGCACGGGTCACCTTCGCTGAACAATAATGCGCCGCGCTCAAAACGCCTGTTGCTGACTCGCCCGGCCAACGCAGCCATCTCTGTGTCCGTGAGATTTGTAAAGAGTGGCGTCTTCCGCAGCACCGTTTCATTCTTCTCGCTCATCGACTCGATCCGCTCCGCCTGCATGATATCCCAAGCCGAACGTGATTCGCAGGACCGAGGGCTTACTGCACCCCGGGCCAAGGAGATTGCCTCTCCGCTTACACAGGTTGATCCGCAGAAGCACTTGGTCACGAGGCAGCCGCGTTGCCCGACCGCGACGGATCAAACTCACGCTGGCGCCCACCCTTGAGTTCCGATCTCACGGAGTATTAGCGAAGGCGGTGGGGATTCTCGTGCTCGTTGGCACCGGTGAGAATCGTTCGCAATACTGCAAATCGTTGAAATCACCGTGCTTCTCTACGGCAGAGCGGAATGTTGGTCAGAAACTGTGTTCCAATTGGCGAGACGGCAACGAGCTAACACGTTGAAAACAGCAAGCTTTGGTAGGGGCGGTGGGGATCGAAAGGACAAGCTACTAAATAAGGCTTGTGCCCGTAATGCGTTGCAGCCACCGCCGCTCGCCAACTGAACAAACGGAACAGGCGCCGGGTGCGTCTGCCTTGGGCGCACGATACTCGAGTCCAACAACTCCATCCATCACTTTTAACTACTAACGTTTCCAACAAATCGGGGAATCTGCTTTTCGCTCAAAGATAACTCGAACGGAATGAAATCGTTGGATTCTGGCACAGTTTTGGCACAGGGGCGTGCCTGCTTCTTATCAGGCCTGGCACCAATCCTTGACTCACGCGTCTAATACACCTAGAGTTAACGAGCATGATCGGCAAAAGACTATTCCTGATGCTGGCAGCAGGCGCGCTGTTGTTCCTGCAATTCGCAGACTGCATGTCCGCCATGACGCCGGACCAGGACAGCATGAAGTGCTGTGGCTCTATGCCATGCACGCCCGCGAATCAAAGTCACGATTGCTGTAAGGGGATGGTTTCTGGGCAAAGCCCGAATATGGTCCCGACGGCGCGCGTCTCACTTAGTGCGCCCGATATCACTCTCGTTGAACCCCTCGCATCGGTTGAGACAGTCGGACTGATTTCGTTGCCACTTGGTGCCGTCGAAGCTCCGCAACATTCGCCTCCAGAGCTTTATACGCTTCACGCTTCCCTTCTGATTTAAACCCGCCTATTGGTGTGCGTCCGGCACACCTCGTCTCTATTTGTGTCCCTAAGTGCGCCCTGTGCTGCTGTGTTAGCAGTCACAGAGCAAACACTTCCACACTTTCAAATCGTTGGAATTCTTAGGCCTTTTCAGGAGGCGAATAAAATGTTGGCATTGCGCGGTGAAAAACCGCAAAGTCAATTCTTTGTTGTCCACATTCTCTGCTTTACCGTACTTCTCGGTTTTTTCGCGCACGCACCGGGAGCTTTCGCCCAAGAACAAACCGGCGGGTCTAATCAGGTTGCCTTGCCGCCGCAAGAACATGCGCATTCTGGACCGACCACTTCGCTAGCGGATTTGTTAACCGAAGCCGAGCAGAACAATCCACAGATACGGGCCGCGCGCCAAGGCTGGGAGGCCGCGAAGCAAGTTCCTTCACAGGTCTCGACACTTCCCGACCCGCAATTCACAGCGCAGCAGGTCAACGTGGGAAGCCCAAGACCTTTCGCGGGCTATACAAACAGCGACTTCGCCTACTTTGGTCTCGGTGTCTCTCAGGATTTACCCTACCCTGGCAAACTGCGACTAAAAGGCGAGATAGCGACACGAGATGCTGACGTTGTGCAGCAGCAGTACGAGTCCGTACTCCGCTCGATACTCGCCGGAGTCAAATCGGCGTACTTCCAGCTTGCCTATCTGTCCAAGACGTTAGGAATTCTTGAGAGCGACGGAGACCTGCTTCAGCAAGTTGGGAAAGCGGCAGACGCACGCTACCGCTCCGGTATGGGGAACCAGCAGGACCTGTTACAGGCACAGCTTGAGCAAACCAAGTTGCTCCGCGAAATCACAATGCATCATCTCGAAGTGGCCGAGGTGCAGGCGCAGATCAAACAGCTTCTGAACCGTTCCCAATCGTCACCGGACATCGAAGCCGTCGAACTTACCGACACGCCACTTCCCAATACCTTCGAGGAATTGTTGTCCGCGACGAAAGTCCAGAACCCTGAAATTTCTGGCGCGGAGAAGATGGTCGAGAAGCAGAAACTCCAAGTCGATCTTGCACACAAGGATTTCTACCCGGACTTCAATGTCCAATATATGTGGCAACGCACTGACCCGACTCAATTCCGCGCCTACTACATGCTCAGTGTAGGAGTTCGCGTTCCAATTTATCGAAGCCGCAAACAGCGCCCCGAACTGGCCCAGGCGGAGGCTGAGTTGAACCGCTCCCGCAGTGAGTCCGAAGTTCAGTCGCAACAGGTCGCCTTCGAACTTCGAACCGAATACGAAACCGCGCAGAAAAACGCAGAATTGCTGAAGATCTATCGTGAAGGGCTTCTGCCAGAGGCACGTGCAGGATTCCAGGCGGGCATTGCAGCTTACCAAAACAATCGTCAGGACTTTCAGGCGCTACTCACTTCGTTTCTCGATGTCCTCCATTTAGACGAGGAGTACTGGAAAAGCATCGCTGAACGCGAGACGGCATTGGCGCGGCTCGAACAGCTCACAGGACTCTCATTGCGCGGGGAAGAGACGAAGAGATGAAAACCTATCGCACAGGGTTCTTGCTGGCATTGATTGGAAATATCGTGCTCGCGGTCGTCAGCGTTGGATTGTGGTTCCATTATCGCGAAGCGAAGCCGATGTCAGACGCGCAAACCAAACAGGCAACTTCCTCCGGGCAGGATTCCATGGCGACCTCGATGAAAACACCCCCGGCATCGACAGAAGCGCCGCTGGTTCCGGTGCAAACCTCGCCGCAACGGTTACAGAGCATCGGGGTGAAGACCGGCGAGGTCGAACGGAAACTGATCGAAGACGAGATTCGCGCTACGGGCAATGTCGCTGTAGACGAAACGCGGCTGGCCGACGTACAAGTGCGGTTCTCTGGCTATATCCAGAAAGTGTTTGCCGATGCCACGTATCAGTACGTTCGCAAAGGACAACCGCTATTCACAATTTACAGTCCTGATCTAGTGGCGACCGAACGCGAATACTTAGTGGCCAAGCAGAATCAGGAACAAGTGGCGCAGAGCACAGTGCCAGGTGTCGTCTCCAGCGCAGCATCCTTGCTCGACGCCGCTGCGGAGCGCCTGAAACAGTGGGGTGTCCCACAGCAGGAAATCGCGAGGCTGGAATCAACCGGCCAAGTGCAGCAGCAGCTTGAAGTCGATTCGCCGGTTTCCGGTTACATCACCGAACGGAGTGCTTTCCCCAGCGTTGCCGTTCAGCCCGGAATGCGTCTCTACGCCATTGCCGACCTTTCCACCGTTTGGGTCCAGGCCCAGGTATTCCAGAACGATCTCGAACGTGTAAAGGTCGGCGCTCCCGCTACGCTCACAGTGAATACCTACCCGGGCCGAACATTCACTGGCCGCGTCGACTTTATCTACCCGCAAGTGGATACGGACACACGGACGACCAAAGTGCGCATTGTCTTTTCCAACCCTGGACTGCAGCTCAAACCAGGCATGTTCGTCAACGTGAGTCTGAAGGTCCCGATGGGGAGCCAACTTGTTATCCCTGCAACCGGCGTCCTACAGTCCGGCGCTCGCGAGATTGCTTTTGTGGAGCGTAGTGACGGTTACATCGAGCCTCGCGAGGTGCAGTTAGGCTCCCGCGTGGGTGATGATTTTATCGTGCTGAAGGGTTTGAAAGCGGGCGAGCAAATTGTCACCTCCGCAAACTTTCTGATCGACTCCGAGAGCCAGCTTCAAGCCGCGCTCGGCTCGTTCGTTCCACCTCCACCCGGTGCGGGCGCGGCGTCGGCAATGAATGCTCCTCAAGCAAATCTGGAATTGAGTTCTGATCCGACTCCACCGCATAAGGGCAGCAACATATTCCGCGTGAAACTTACAGATGCAAGTGGCGCGCCCACTTCTGGGGCGGAAGTCAGCGTGACGTTTTTCATGCCGGCAATGCCCGCAATGGGCATGGCAGCGATGCGCATACCTGTCACTCTCAGCGACAAGGGCAACGGCCTCTACGAAGGATCTGGACAGCTTGAGAGTGGCGGAACCTGGCAAGTCACAATCTTCGCCAAAAAGAATGGTCAAGTCGTCGCGAGCAAGCAACTGAGCGTCAACGCCACAGGAGGTATGTAGCGTGATCTCCCGATGGATTGATTGGTGCGCGCAAAATCGTTTCCTCGTTTTCATGGGAACACTTCTGCTTGTGCTCTCAGGAATTTGGGCTCTGCGTCACATCCCGCTCGACGCGTTGCCGGACATTTCCGACGTGGAAGTGATCATCCACACCCCTTGGATGGGTCAGCCCCCTAGCATCATCGAAGACCAAGTCACTTATCCGATCGTCACAACATTACTCGCAGCACCGCATGTAAAAGCCGTGCGGGCACAAACCATGTTTGGCGACTCCTACGTCTTCGTCGTCTTTGAAGATACGACAGACTTGTACTGGGCCCGGTCGCGCGTGTTGGAGTACATGCAACAGATCACGGCACGTTTGCCGGAGGGCGTGCATCCCGTGATCGGGCCGGACGCGACGGGAGCAGGATGGGTCTATGAATATGCGCTTGTGGACCGCAGCCATCAACGCAGTTTGGCCGACTTGCGCAGCCTTCAAGATTGGTATCTGCGCTACCAGCTCGAAACCGTTCCGGGAGTGGCTGAGGTAGCCACCATCGGAGGATTCGTGCGCCAGTACCAGGTCAATCTCGACCCCGACAAACTTCGCGCCTATGGCATCCCTCTCTCGACTGTCATTGAAAAAGTTCGGGCAAGTACGAATGAAGTTGGTGGACGCCTACTTGAAATGGGCGGGGCCGAGTACATGATTCGCGGCCTCGGCTATCTGCGTTCGCTGAGCGATCTGGAAACAGTTCCTGTAGCAACCAAGAACGGCACGCCGGTGCTCGTCCGTGATTTGGGAACAGTTACGTTCGGGCCGGACATTCGTGAGGGTGTTGCCGAGTGGCAAGGCGAAGGCGAAACCGTTGGCGGGATTGTCGTGATGCGCGACGGGATGAATGCCCTCAGCGTCATCAATGGCATCAAGCAGAAACTCTTGGAAATTAAACCGTCGCTGCCACCGGGTGTGGAAGTGGTCGCGGGATACGACCGCTCAGGATTGATTCATGCATCCATCGAAACTCTGCAACGCGATTTGCTCGAAGAGGCGATCATCGTCAGCATCGTGATTATCATCTTCTTGTTCCACTTCCGCTCGGCGCTGATTCCAATTCTGACTTTGCCTATCGCGGTGGTCGCATCCTTCATTCCGATGTACTACCTCCACGTCACCTCGAACATCATGTCGCTCGGCGGTTTGGCCCTGGCGATTGGCGTCCTCGTGGACGCGGCAATCGTCATGGTCGAAAACGGGTACCGGCAGCTTTCCGAGCGCCAATCCGCCGAATCCGAGCCTCTTGCCGAGACAGAGAGACGGAAAATCCTGTTGGATTCGGCGAAACAAGTTGGCCCCGCTATTTTCTTCTCGTTGGTGATTATCGTGGTTTCCTTCCTGCCCGTCTTTTTATTGGAGGCACAGGAAGGACGCATGTTTCGCCCTCTGGCGTGGACGAAAACGCTCGCTGTCGGTTTCTCCTCCGTCTTGGCTATCACGCTTGTGCCCGTGCTCATGATTCTATTCATCCGGGGACGACTGACACCTGAATCGCGCAATCCGCTTTCAAGAATCACTCAGGCTATTTATTTGCCGGTGCTGCGCCTTTGCTTGCGCTTTCGCAAAACGACATTACTGCTCAATTTGCTCTTTCTGGTCGTCACGCTACCGCTCGCACTCCACATCGGCAGCCAGTTCATGCCGCCCCTCTTTGAAGGCTCGGCTCTTTACATGCCGACCGCCTTGCCCGGAATTTCCATCGGGCAGGCGTCCCAATTGCTCCAAGAACAAGACAGGATCATTCGCACGTTCCCCGAAGTCGAAACCGTCTTCGGTTCAATCGGACGATCCGACAGCGCGACCGACAACGCTCCCCTCGATATGTATGACACGACGGTCATGCTCAAACCACGCAGTCAGTGGCGACCAGGGATGACCTACGAAAAGCTCATTCAGGAAATGGACGCAAAACTCCAATTTCCTGGTCTGTCCAACACTTGGACCATGCCAGTTGAGAACCGTCTTGATATGGAGTTGACGGGAATCAAAACGCCCCTCGGCTTGAAGATTCAGGGGCCGAATCTTGAGGGCATTCAGCAAGTTGGCGCACAGGTGCAGCAAATCCTCTCTGCGATTCCTGAGATGCGCTCCATATTTGCCGAACGGGTTTCGCAAGGTTTTTATCTCAACATCGAAGTAAACCGGACAGAAGCGGCTCGCTACGGTCTGACTATGGCTAACGTTCAGCAGGCGGTCACTTCGGGAATCGGCGGCGAAATGGTCGCTGAAAACGTCGAGGGCCGCGAGCGGTATCCAGTGAATGTCCGGTATAGCCGCGACTTTAGGGACAACGTCGATGAATTGCGCCGCGTCCTGATTGGCACGCCTTCTGGCGCGCAGATTCCTATTTCCGAAGTCGCGAGAATCTCGTTCTCTCGCGGACCATCAATGATCCGCGACGAAGACGGCGCGTTGACCGGCTACGTTTACATCGATCTAAACACGAAAGACTATGGCGGCTTTGTTACTCACGCGAGCGAATTGCTTAAGCAAAAACTCGCCTTGCCTCCCGGCTTTACTTACAAATGGTCAGGAGAATACGAGTTTGAGTTGCGGGCAAAGCAGCGCCTGCAGCTAATCCTACCAATCGTATTCTTTGTCATCTTCCTACTGCTCTACATGGTGTTTCATTCCGTCACCGAGGCCGCTGTCCTCATTTTCCCCACGATCTATGCGTTGACCGGTGGCCTGATTCTTCAGCGGCTGCTTGGCTACAACTTCAGCGTAGCCGTGTGGGTCGGTTACATCGCTCTGTTCGGCATTTCCGTTGAAACCGGATTGGTCATGGTCGTTTACCTCCACGAAGCCTTGGATCACCGGCTCGAGTCTGGTGTTCCTCTGCGCCACGAAGACATCGAAGCAGCAGTGATTGAAGGGGCCGTCCACCGCTTGAGGCCAAAATTAATGACAGTAAGCGTTGTGCTCGCCAGCCTAATCCCTATTCTTTGGGAAACAGGGGTCGGCGCGGACGTCATGAAGCCTATCGCCGCCCCGATTGTTGGAGGGATGATTACATCCACCATCCACGTGCTGATTCTGGTGCCCGTGTTCTTTGCCCTTATGAAAGAAAGGGCCCTAAAGCGAGGAACGCTAAAGCCAAAACAGGAAGTGGAAGCAAACTAAGGGGCGAGAGCAGCGATGAAAGTAGAGAGGGATAACAAGCGGACGCAAGTAAACTGGATTTCCCTTGACTCTGGAATGGTTCCAGGGCTGAGGCTATTCGCGTGAGAGCAAACGCACCGATAAACCGGCCCTTGAATTCTGGTGAGCTGGCGCGATTGGCGGGTGTCAGTTCGGACACGCTACGCTACTACGAGCGGCGCCAACTTCTGCCTTCCGTGCCGCGCTCGGCGAGTGGTTATAGGTTGTTCCCACCAGAAACGCTCCATCGCGTGCAATTAATTCAAGCCGCGCTTTCGATCGGATTTTCGGTTCGCGAGCTATGTGACATCTTCCGCGAGCGCGAGAGCGGGGCCGCGCCCTGCCGACGAGTGCGGGAGCTGGCAGCCGAGAAGCTGGACGCTATCGAAGCCAGGCTTCGCGAGTTGCAGTCCTGCCGGCGCGAGTTACGCAAGGCGCTCGGGGAGTGGGACCAGCTGCTAGCCAAGACTCCGCGTGGTAAGCAGGCTCGATTATTGGAAGCGTTTGCTGCAACTCACCCGAAGAGCGGTACTCGAAGCCCTCCTCTTGGAGTACTGGCTCGCGGCAAACAAAAAAGGGAGAGATGATTATGAGAATGATTTTAGCTTTGGCGTTGTGTTTGGTTTCGAGCTTGAGCAATGCGTATGCTCAGCAGACTTCCGGCGATCAAAAAATCGGGACGCAAGAGTCCCACGCTTCGTGTCCGATGCACGACGCGCATGCGCAGATGAACGAGCGTGGCGAGAAAGGCATGGGCTTCTCTCAGACCTCTACTACGCACCGCTTCTTTTTGAATCCGAGTGGCGGAGTGATTCAGGTAGAAGTGAAGGATGCCACGGACGTTTCCGATAGAGCCAATATTCGCATGCACCTAAGGCATGTCGCGCAAGCATTTGAAAACGGCGATTTTGATATCCCCATGTTCGTGCATGACACGGTGCCCCCTGGAGTGCCGGAAATGAAGAAGCTGCGGGAACAGATTCATTATTCCTTTGCGGAGACTCCGAACGGCGGGCGCGTTGTTATCTCTTCCACGGACAAAGAAGCTCTTACCGCTATTCGCAGATTCTTGCGATTCCAGATTGAAGAACATAAGACTGGCGATCCTCTGGAACAATCACCAGAGTCGAACCAATAGGCCAGCGAGCGCCCCGAAAAGTATGAGCCACACAGAATTCAACCGGAATCGCAGCAAAAGAAGGAGCGAGACGGCGAAAAGTATTGCTGTCAGGGCATCTACGATTGACGCTCGGCCGAGTTGCCAGGTAACCACAGCCATCAAAGCAAGTGAGGCGACGATCACACCATCTAGAAATGCTCCAGCGATCTTGGATTCTCGGATACGTGGCAGGAGAGGGCCGCTAGCAGCCACCAACAGGAATGCGGGCAGGAAAATCCCAACCGTGGCGACAACTGCGCCCCGCGTGCCATATACGAGATAGCCAATAAATGTGGCGGTGGTGAAAACAGGACCGGGAGTTACCTGCCCAATCGCGATGGCATCTACTAGCTGTGTGTCTGTCAACCAGCCGCGATGAACAACCAAGTCTGCACGCAAGAAGGCCAACAATACATATCCGCTTCCGAATATAACCGCTCCGAACTTTAGAAAAACAAGAAAGAGCGATCCCAGGCTGAGGGGAGCCGCAGCCCCCAACGCTGCACTGGTTGCAGCGGCGAGCGACTTTGGCCAGCGCGCGGCAGAACGCAGAATACACAGCGGAGCCAATACAATTTTTCGGCCGCTACGAATGATTTGGTCGGCTAGGATAACCGCGCCTCCCGCAATCAAAAGTAACAGAAGCGGCTGCAAGCCCCAGGCGGACAGAGCTATGGAAATAAGGCCCACAACAGCGATAAACCAAGTCTTTATGGCTGTTCGTCCCAGTCCCCATAGAGCTTGAAGGATTACGGCAATGACGACTGGCTTAATTCCGTAGAGGATGGCCGACACCGCGGGTACCTTGCCGAAATGCACGTAGACCCACGCGAGAACCCCTACCATGCACGCCGCGGGAAGAATAAAACAAACTCCCGCCACAATCAGCCCGCGCCATCCGCCAAGCAAATAGCCGATGTGAATTGCTAGTTCGCTGGAGCTTGGTCCTGGAATCAGATTGCTCGCGCCGAGCATGTCGAGAAACTTCTCGCGCGAAACCCAGCGGCGCCTGCGGACGAGTTCGTCTTCCATAATCGCGATATGAGCCGCGGGCCCGCCAAAGGCGGTGGTACCTAGCCGTAGAAAAAAATTAGCGAGGTCGGAGAGTGAGGCTCTGTTTAGGGCAGCGGAAGAGTCCGCACTAGGCATAATCGAATAGCGTCATGAATCCGAAGTCCATGTGAAGCTGCTGGTGGCAGTGGAACAGGGTTAATCCTGGATTGTCAGCGACGAAATCGACCGAGACCTCTTGATAACCTCCGACCATCACCACATCTTTCATAATTGCCGCAGTGGGCGTTCCCGCGACGTTGATCAGCTCGAAGCTGTGCCGGTGCAGGTGAACTGGGTGAATGTCATCGCTGGCATTGCGCATGTGGATTCGATACCGCTTGCCTTGCTTCAAGTGAAAGGAAGGTTTTGCCATTTCGTTGCTCATCGGATAAGAGACCCCGTTAATGGCCCAGCGATTGAAGCCCTGTTCAGCCGCATTGTCTTTCGTAAATAGCATTTCGAAGGTCTCATCGGGTGGTGCTACGTTTACGTCAGCTTTCGCAAAGCGAGTGTAATTCCAGAGGAATTCCTTTGGCGGAGCAGTCCAGATGGGTTTGTATTTCTGACCGACGTATTCGACTACGATGCCCATCCCATTGTTTCGATCATCATTCGCGGTGTCACCCATAATCCAAACTCCCGGGTGATTCATCTGCACAATAGCGGACACGCGCTCGGCTGTGCCGAGCCACAGCACTGGAACGTCCGAGGGATTCGGGACAGAATTCCCGTCCAAAGCAATGACATGAAACGTGTGCCCCGGCAGCCCGAGACTGCGAATCTCCGTCGCGCTTCCATTCAGCACATGAAACAGAACTCGTTCACCTTGCTTTACGCGAATTGGTTCCCCGTGGTACAGCATGCGGCCGTTGATGGTGAATGATTTGTAGCTGACTTCATATCCTTTGGGCATGCCCTTTGCGCGTGACGCCTTCATGGCGGACTCGCCCTGCTCTTTCAGATCCTTCACCTTGCTCATCGGAGCCAGAAAATCTTGGTCCATGTCCCCGCCATGGCTCAACTTCGGCTCGAACTCTTTGAGCACCAGAAAAACCTCGCGGTCATAGTTTCCCGGCTCCTGCTTCGATTCGATATAGACGGGGCCGACCTCTCCGCCGTATTGACCCGACTTGAGGTCGCCCCCCGCTCGATTGTGGGTGTGATAAAAGCGGAACCCAGCCGGATTTGGCGTAAACGCGATGCGCCGCTTGCCGTGCGCCGGAATGAACGGTGTGCCCTCCTCGGCGGCTCCATCAACGTCGACTGGAACTCTTTGACCGTGCCAATGCAGTTGCTCGGGCTCGTCCGTGTCGTTATATATGGCAACGGTTGCAGTAAGACCCTCCTTGAATCGCAGTAGTGGCCCCGGAAATTGTCCATTATACGATTTGAGCGAGATGATTCGCTTGGGCGCAATTTCAATGGGAGATTCCTTGATATGCAATGTGTAGTCCGCTGCAGTCGTCGAGTCATTCTGCGCGGCCGCTGCTTGTTCATTGGGGGCTTTGCTTACGTCTAAGTTCGCGAGGCTTTCTTTCGGAGACAGGAATATCGCACCAGAAGCGAAACCGGTCAGTTTTAGAAATTGACGCCTAGCCTTCTGAAAATCCTTCATCAGTCCTCCGAAATGTTTAAGGGGTGCGCCGGGCGTCGAGCGACCACGTGCCGGCGCCCACTGAAATCAAGAAGATCAGTGAACAAAACATCGCGAAATCGGCTCGGGCATCGCTCACCATATACCAGAAGCCCTGATTGGCACGAAATAGTTCTGGAATCTTTGTCGTCGCGATTGCGGTTGTGATCACAATCAGGAGCGGAATCGCAGCCGCCCGCGTCCATAGCCCGAGCAGTACCAACAAGCCGCAGACAATCTCGAAGGTTCCCACAAAGTGCGCTGTGAAATGGGGGTGCGAAAACCCAATCCTAGTGAAGCGGACTACACCCATATTGGGATCGATGTACTTCAGAATGCCCTGCGTAAAAAAGATCAGCCCGACAGCTAGGCGAATTTGCACAACGGCCGCAGGCCCCGTCGTCGGCCCGAAGAAGAATCGAAAAGGTGAATTCATCTGTATTTCCCATCCTTTTCCGAACGGAGAAGCGTGTTCACGGTGGGAGCGAACATAGTCCCGAGTTATGCGCCGGCGACGGACAATGATGAGTCTCTGAGAATTTGAACGGCCACCCAGCAACTCAAGAGCTCTAGGACCAAAAGCAGCACTGCGCTCACCCGGAAAGCGAGAGTCAATTCGCCCGGCGCCATCCGGAAAACATTGTCAAAACCTGGGCTCAGAAAATGTGAATACCCGCCAATGGCTAATGGAACAGCCAAAAAGAGAAGTAGCCACGCACCTACTTTGGGAAAATCTGCCCATAACAAAATCACAGCAACCACAGGAATCAGATTTGCGAGAATCGCGAAAAGCGGCACCTGCTCCGGCTTCAGAGCGGAACCAAGCCTGGCCAGAAGCTCAAGATGCCAAAGGACCACTACGGCATGCGCCAGGACAACCAGCGTCGCGTACCAATATAACTTCCTCATCGCAAGTGTCTCGGCTGCAACCGAGGAGTAGAATTGAAAATGCATCCATGAGTGTAAAGAACCATTGGGAAAAAATCTACAACACCAAGGCACCCGACCGGGTGAGTTGGTACCGTCCGCACCTTGAAACCTCGCTTGCTCTGATAGCGCGAGCAGCTGCTGGATATTCAGCATCCATCATTGATGTCGGCGGAGGCGAATCTACCCTCGTTGATGACCTACTTGCACGAGGCTATAAGAACATCACCGTCCTCGATGTTTCTCAAACCGCTATCGACGTGACCAAGAAACGGTTAGGTTTGCCCGCAGAGCAGATCCATTGGCTCGTCGCCGATATCACGGACGCACAGCTTGAGCCCGGAGCTTACGACGTGTGGCATGACCGTGCGGTGTTTCATTTTCTTACTGCAAGCGAGCACCGCGCTGCATATGTGCGACAGGTGGGACGCGCCGTCAAGCCTGGTGGTCATGTAATCGTCAGCACATTCGGGCCAGAAGGTCCGACAAAGTGTAGCGGGCTCGACGTTATTCGCTACGACGCTGAATCTTTGCATAACCAGTTCGGCGTGCGCTTCCGCTTGGTGGAAAGCTCAAAGGAACTACATCGCACACCATTTGGCACTACCCAGCAATTTCTATTTTGCTACTGCAAGGTCGAATGAGCAGAATCACCCGGAACACCCAATGACTGCAGCCACATCATCCGAGCTGCCGGATGTCTCTCGGCGCGTTCTTCAACTTCAAGTTCTCACCGTCGTTTGGATGACCGTAGAGGCTGGCGTCTCGCTTGGGGCGGCTTGGAATTCCCACAGTCCCGCTCTCTTCGCTTTCGGTGGAGACAGCTTGATCGAGTTGGCTTCGGCAGCCGTCGTGTTCTGGCGTTTTCGGTTCGAACTCAACGAGACACGGGCAGCTCGAATTGCGGGAGTTTTGCTGTTCACGCTAGCGGGACTCGTGATGCTGACTTCCGTTTTGAATGTTCTTGGATATCGTGAAGCTCAGCGGAGCTTGGTCGGAATTGGAATCTTGTTGGCTGCCGCGGTTTTCATGCCCTGGCTCGCCAGCCAGAAACGTCGGTTGGCTGCCATTACTTCGAGCGCTGCTCTGAAGGCGGATGCGGTTCAGTCTGGCTTGTGCGCCTACATGGCCTGGATCGCTCTGGCGGGACTACTTGTCAATGCCATATGGAGAATCAGTTCGGCAGATCCCCTCGCCGCGTCGGCAATCACTCCCCTCATTCTGCGAGAGGGCTGGACAGCCGTTCGTTCATCCAAATTACGTCGCGATTGCTGCATAACCTAGATCGATTGTTCTACCGATTTCACGAGGCACTGAAGAGCATAAGTCGCCAGTCCGACCCTACTGAATGTCCACCGTCACAATTTTGTTTGTGGATGCGACGGGACTCGAAGCCCCGACCTCCCCCGTGACAGGCAGGCGCCCCAGCCGCCGGCTTAGACGAATTCCCTGCAAATTCGAATTCTTGCAGGGTAGCGGGAACTTGTTCACAGGAAAGAACAATTGATTGCAGATGCTTGATTTGAACCAACCGCAACCCATACACAAATAGCGCAACTGCTCACGAGGCAAGCGCTCCTTCGGTCAAGGCAGGCGGACTACTCTAAACAACCCTCCTGTTTTCAGCGTTACTGCTGAAACAAAACAACTTATTCGTGATCGTAGCATGTGGCTGGCTGTGCCCAACTGTGCCCATCTGTCTCTAGGGTGGGCACAAAAGTTGGCACACCCGAGAGGTGTCCTCGCCCCAGACTCGCATACCGGACCAAGCGAATGGTTTTCACTTTGCAGTTCCTTTCCTTGCAAAGTGTGCCCATCCGGCGTGTCTCAATTCAAGGGTTCATTCCACTCTGGGGTGACACGCCGGAACGGCCTGTCTGCCCATGTATGGCATTGAGCGATTTCTGCAATGCTTTGTAACGAAACCCCCTTTCTAAGGGGGTTTCGTTACATGTCGTGGTTGACTCTTCCAGTCCGGATCGCTATACTATTCATCAAAACCCCCTTATTCAGGGGGTTTTGTTACAATGAACGACATGGACCCCATAACTCGATCATTATCGGCACAGGAGAGCAAGGTCGTGCTGGCGCTCATCGAAGGGCGGCGGCGTGAGGCCACGCGGGCGGAGATCGTCCGGCTGCTCGGCGGAAGCGACAAGGCCGCCGACAATGTCATCGAGTCCCTGCGCCGCAAGGGCTGGCTGGAGCGGGCGACCTGGGGAGAGTACCTGCTGGTGCCGCCGGAACAGGGGCCCGACGCGCTCGGGGACAGCAATCTCCTCGCGCGTGCCAGCCGCATCGCCGATCCTTATTACATCGGCTTCGGCACCGCCGCCGCCCACTACGGCCTGACGACGCAGCATCGCAGCGTGATCTTCGTCGTGACCCCGGCGCGCCTGCGCCCGCGCGAAGTTGGGGAATCACGCGTCCGCATCGTCAACCTGTCCGAAAACAAGTTCTTCGGCTTCGAGCCGGTCGATGTGCTCGGCTACAAAGTGATGATCTCCGACCGCGAAAAGACCGCCATCGACTGCATCGACCGTCCGGCACTGGCTGGCGGCGTCGGCGAGGTCGCCACCATCCTCGCGACTGCCAGCCGCCGGTTCGACTGGAACAAGGCGGCGGGTTATCTCGAACGCATAAATTCAGGAGCGCTCGCGCGCCGTCTCGGCTGGCTCGTCGATTACGTCAAAGCCGACCTTCCGCCGGAAGACCGCGACCGCCTGCTGCGGCTGGCCGCCCGGAGTCGCAAGACATATCTCGGGCCCGACCCCGCGCGCGCGCGCGCCGTGGAAGGGGCGATAGGCTACGACGAGACATGGCGCGTGTTCGTGAACGTAAAACTGGAAGAGCTGCAGGGCAGCGCCGGGCTCGGCCGGCGCAAGGCCGTCAGGAAGGACGCGTAGCGATGCTGACGCAGGCGCAGGTGCAGCGTTACGCCGTTGAATCCGGACTGCGCGACATCATGATCGCTGAAAAGGAAGTCGTGCTGACGTTCCTGCTACAGCTGCTGTCTGAGCGCGGCATCCTGAACCGGCTGGCGTTCAAGGGCGGCACCTGTTTGCGGAAAATGTTCGTCGGCAGCCAGGGAAGATTTTCGACCGATCTGGATTTCACGGGCATCGAGGAACACGATCACCAGGACATGATTCTCGAAATGATGGCGGCGTTCGAGCAGCCGTTTCACGGAATCGGGTTTGCGATTCCCGATAACTACTACGAGACGCAGGACGGCCAGTCGTGGGGCGTGAACCCGACCTACTCCCACGACTGGAACGCCAGCGGCGTCAGCGAAATCAAGCTGCAGGTCAGCCGGCGCGAAACGCCGACGCTGCCTGTGGAGTCGCTCGTGCAGATCGAACAGAGTTATTTTAAGTTCCTGCCGTTCGCGCCTGCTGAAATCACCTGCCTCGCGCTGCCAGAAATTCTGGCGGAGAAAATCCGCGCCTCTTATCAGCGCAACAAGGCGCGCGACATCTACGACCTCGGCATGTTCGCGAGGCGGCCGCTCGACCAGGCGCTCGTCCGCCGCCTCGTCGTGCTGAAGCTCTGGCAGGCGCGCGATACTTTTGATCCTGCGCGCCTGATGCAGAAATTCGAGGAGGGCAAGGAATTCGACTGGGACGATCTACGTCAGCTTCTCAACCGAACGGTGGTCGTCGACCGCGAGAGAATCTGCGCCGATTGCGTCAGGGGGTTTGGATTCCTGGTGAATCTGACGGACGAGGAGCGCAAGCTCGCCGGCGACAAGTATCAGCGCGAGCAGGCGACAGCGGAAAAACTGCGCGCGCCGGCCTGAGGAAGCGACGTTCACATGAAAATTTCGGAAAGAACGATCAAGCGCCTCGGCGAAATCATTACCGGGGACAAGGCGCTCTCCCCGTACCGTTCAGGGCCCAAACTCGTCACTTTTTTCAACGATCTCGGCACCAACCACACGTATGGTCAGGGTTTTCCGTCGCGCTGGACATTCGCGGAAGACTGCCTGCGCCAATTCAACGATACGCCGATACTGAAGAGGATCATTTTGTCGGCGCTCGATCCGCGCGATTTCATGGGGGCGACCGTCTACGACAAGGCAAGCCAGCAAAACAAACCGGCCAGTGTCCAGGATGCGCTGACATACCTGAACGAGTTCCTTGCCTATGACGGATACGAAGTGGTGCCGCACGGCAAGAGCTACGATGTCGTTGACAGGACGCGAGGCGAAATTCTCGTCGACGTGAAGCTGGAGCCCAGCCATCTTTCTCGTGCCTTCATCGTGGAGCAGATCGAAAAGTGCAGGACGAAGATGGGACAGGGCGACTACGATGGGGCCATCACAAACGCCCGCTCCCTGGTCGAAGCCGTTCTCGCGGCGATTGAGAAAGAATGCGATATCAGTCCGCCTGCCTATGACGGGGATCTTCCGAAACTCTACAAGCGGGTGCAGAAGCACTTGAATCTGTCGCCCGAGAACCCCGGCATCAACAACAGCCTGAAACAGACCCTCACGGGGTTTGTCAGCATCATCTGCGGACTGTCCGGCCTTAGCAACAAGATGGGCGACCGCCATGTCCGGGAGTACAAACCGGCGGAGCATCACGCGACGCTGATCGTCAACGCCGCGATGACGTTCAGTAATTTTATCTTTGATACGTACGCATACCAGAAAGCGCCGCAAAAATAGCAGATGGATTTGTGACGCCCAACAGCGAAACGTCACATAGAAAAGCGATATGAAGGACTGGGCGTTTGATTATCAGAAAGGTGGGGCATTTGTGTTCCGACCTTGCGCACGGAAGGAAATGGTGATCGGATGGCGGCCATGGACTACAGGGTCATCTGGAGTGCCTTTTCTGGCTGTAGCTTTGAAGCGAGATAGGATGTGCGATAACAGCAAGCGCAAACGGGAAGCGGTCCGACGATGAAACTTGGCGACGATCAAGGGCAAGTCTTAAGTGATGTGGGCGAAGCGATTCTGGCCGCGCTGGCGACTATCTCGCAAGCGGCACAGCAAGCTCTCTCCGAAGCGCACGCAGGGATTCCTACGACGATGCTTGCCAATCCTTCCAACACGATGGTCGGCGAGGGCAAGGCAGAAAGAAACATCGACGCCATAAATTCTACAAATCGGGAAAATCTGCGGCGGCTCCTGCGCGAGCCATTCGTGGCGCGCGTGGAAGTGGATTGGGTAGGTGAGGGCGCGCAGTCACCGCAGACCTACTATTTCTCCCGTCCGTCTGCGGCGGGATTGATGGGCACGATCAGGGACGCACAACTCGTCACTTCCGCGGCGGCACTTGGACGGCTGGCGGAATATGAGGCTGGAGATTCGGCGCTGGTCGAGATCGGCGGGCGCAGACGTGAAGGACACATCCTGAAGCGAACCGTATTCCATCCCGCACAGCGCGACGGGCTGTGGGATGCGCTCGTCAGGAAATTCGAGGCGATGCCCTGGGGTGACGTGCTTGAGATTTTACGGCACGAGTCGCTGCGCGAGGCGCTGGAAGAGGTAAGACGAGGTCGGGCTGGGCCGCCGGCGGAAGAGGACATTCTTGGCCAACTGCTATTGGAGGCTGCCAACGCTGAATTTGAGCGGCAGCGTATCAGGCGCAAAGTGGTGGATCGAATCGCGCTCCGTGACCAGCCGATCCTCGATAGGTTTCAGGGAGAGATTTTTCGCCTGCCGCTTGATAGACAGGTGATCCTCTTCGGACCGCCAGGATCAGGCAAGACGACGACGCTTATCAAACGTCTTGCGCAAAAACGAACGCCGGACGCACTGACGGAGGGCGAAGAGCGAATCATGTCCGGCTACATACGTGAAAACCTCCTGAGAGCCGATAGCTGGGCCATGTTTTCGCCAGCCGAGCTGTTGAAGAAATATCTCGGCGAGGCGTTCAACCAGGAAGGTGTGCCCGACGCGGGCAATGTCCGGACCTGGGACAAAGAACGGCATGACCTTGCTCGAAACGTTTTGGGAATTCTCCGCTCGAACACCTCCGGCCGGTTTCAATTGGAAGCCAACCGAAGCCTCTTAGTCGACGGGTCAAGCCGGGGTATCGCGAACCTGCACGATGAGTTCGCCGCGCACGTCGAAGAGAATCTGCTGAAGCGTTGCAACGATGCTCTGGCCATCCTGGTGGCATCGGATGACGAAGATGTCAAGGAAGTAATACTAGACGTACGGCGCGCGCTGGGCAGCGGCAAGCAGCTCGTCATTCCTGACGTACTGAGGCTTTTTGATCAGGTCGAGGCTCTGCAATCCGAAATCAAACGGCTTAACGATCAAATTTCAGGCGATCTCAAAAAGGTCATCAATCAATTGCTGAATGCTCACAGGAAACTTCTGGATGAACTTGTCGTGGCGCTTCCGGCCATCAGAGTGGAAGAGGAAGACGAAGCGGAGGAAGATACCGAGGAAATAGCCGAAGCCGCACCCGCCGCTGCCACGGCGGATGCGCGCCTCGAAGGCTTAAATATTCTTATGAGCGCGTTACGCAATTGGGCGCGCGCGATAGCGGAGGGCCGCCGCTCGATTGGCGGGCAGTCGGGCCGCGTGATCGAATTCATCGGGGACAGGTTGCCGCCGGAGAGCCAGTTCGCGGATGTCGGGTCAAGTATCGCAACGCGTTCTCGGCTGCGGACTCTGGTTCAGGCTCCGCGCACATTCGTACTCGGCGTCCCCGCCATGTACGCGCGTTTTCGACGGCAGACGATGAGGGAAGGCCGCCATTTCGTGCTCAACGAAGAAACGACGAGCTTTTTTGTCCGCAATAGAATTTCGCCTGACGAAGTAGACGTTCTCATCCTGGTCATGCTTCGGAATGCGCGTCGGGTCGTCCAGTCTCCCGATGGGAAGCGTCTGGAATCGACAACACAACATGACTGGCTGGAAAACATCAAAAGCCGCTATCTGATGCAGGTCTTTGTGGACGAAGCTACCGACCTTTCGGCTGTCCAACTCGCCTGCACTATGGAACTTGCGAATCCCAGGCTGCGCTCTTGGTTTGCTTGTGGGGATCTTCGTCAGCGGGTCACGGCTAATGGCATTCGAGATCGTTCCGAGCTTGAATGGTTGAACAGCGCTGCTGGCACTAAAATCGATATACGCGAAATCGACATCGGGTACAGGCAAAGCCAAAGGTTGCGGGATTTGGCGGATGCGCTCGCGGCACTTGACGGCGATCCTCAAGTGACGACGAAGGCGCCACGCGGGAGCGAGGAAGCGGATGTCTGGCCATTGCTCGGGGAGGAGCTTTCGGGAAATAAACTCGCGGCATGGCTTGCTGAGCGTATTTACGACGTAGAACGAGAAATCGGGAGACTGCCCTCGATTGCCGTGTTTGTTGACGGAGACGCCCAGATCGATCCGCTGGTCGAGGCTTGCCGGAACATTCTGGCCGAGCGAAATATCCCGATCGTTGGCTGCAAGGAAGGCCGTGTTGTAGGGGACGCTCGTGAGGTACGTGTTTTCGACATACAGCATATAAAGGGTCTAGAATTTGAAGCCGTCTTTTTCGTAGGCATTGATGGTCTCGCGCAGAGGATACCCGATCTGTTTCAGCGGTTCTTTTACGTGGGAGTGACGCGTGCGGCCACATATCTGGGCCTCACCTGTGATGGCGTTCTGCCTGCACGACTTGAGCCCGTGCGTTCGCATTTCAGGACGGATGCTTGGGCCAGTGCGAAGTCGTAGGCTTTTCCCTAGTTGACCGGCCCGATTTGTTAGTCCAGGAGAAGTGAGAGTTTTTATATCACAGCCCTGGGCTGTGAAGTTGGATTTACTCCCCAGGGGCTACAGGCCGCCGGCGCCGGCGGCCTGTAGCCCAGCGCCGAGTGCGGACGCAGCGTGTTGTAGACCACCCGCCATTTCTCGATCACCACCTGGGCCTCCCTCAGCGAATAGAAAATCTCTCCGTTCAGGCATTCATCCCGAAGCTTCCCGTTGAAGCTTTCGCAGTAGCCGTTCTCCCAAGGACTTCCCGGTTCGATGTACAGCGTCCCCGTGCCCACTTTGGCCAGCCATTCCCTCAGCTCTTTTGCTACGAACTCCGGACCATTGTCCGAGCGAATGTTTTCCGGTATTCCCCGAAAAAGCATCACGTCCGCAAGTGCTTCGATCACTTCATACCTCCCAAGCCTTCTGGCCACGCGGATCGCCAAACACTCCCGGGTGTATTCGTCGATCAGCGTCAACATCCGCAACATTCTGCCGTCGTGCGTCATCGCGCTCACGAAGTCGTAGCTCCACACATGGTTCGCCCGCGCTGGTCGCAGCCTCACGCACGACCCATCGTTCAGCCACAATCTTCGGCGGGGCCGCTGTTTCTGCGGTACTTTCAGCCCCTCACGACGCCAGATGCGCTGCACCCGATCCTTGCCTACCTGCCAGCCAGCACTTTGCAACAGCGCCGTAATTCGCCGGTAACCGTAGCGCCCGTATTCACTGGCCAGTGCTACGATCGCTTCCGTCAGCGCCTCTTCGTCGATCCGCGGGATCGCGGCATAGCGTTGTGTCCTTCGCCACTGCCCCAGCAGCCGACAGGCATGACGCTCGCTCACTTCGTATTCTTCGCGCGCATGCTCCACCGCACAACGCCGCCGCTCAGGGCTTAGAAGTTTCCCGAGGCCACGTCCTTCAGGATCTGCTTCTCCAAAGACAGCTCCGCGACTAAACGCTTCAGCTTCGCGTTCTCTCGCTCTAACTCCTTCAGCCGTTTCGCTTGATCTAGCTTCAGGCCGCCGAATTCTTTTCTCCAGCGGTAGTACGTCTGCACCGTGATCTCTGCTTCCTTGCAGGCTTGTGGTGTGCTTTTCCCATTCGCTATTTCCACTTCAATCTGCCGCAGCAGCGCCACGATTTGCTCCGGCTTGTGTTTCTTCATCGGCATGTCCAGCTCTCCTTTAGAGTGATTTTCTCTCACTCCCGCTGGACTAATTCAAGCCGGTCAGGTCAGGCGCAAGCGGAGTTGCAACTTGGATCGACTCTCTCGCAATCCGCCAACGGAAGCCCATCTCTCTCAGGCGGGCCCAGCCATGAACCCTAAGGGAAGACCGCAGGAACACATAAGGCAAGCGGGTCAGCTTGAAGCAAGCAGGTAATCGGGTGTCATGTCTAACAGCTCAGTGCTAACGATCTTAAACAAGGAGTCGCTAGAAATCTCGTCAGATGCGGGCACCGTGCCGACGCCGCCAGGTTCGCGCTCCGCGCCCTTCCGTTTAGTAGCGCCTTCATCAAAAACTCGTGGACTGTCAGACTGCCCGCTTACTACAATCGCTACCGCAACGCACTTAGAGGGCACAGGCCGGAAGAGAGGCCCAGTGCCTAAGAGGCGGTTTCAAAAGGGTAGTTTTCAAGTGCAAAACGGCAAAGCGTACACGTTGTTTTACAAGGACGTTGAGAAGCCTGATGGGACGATCACGACTGAGCGTGCTCGTCATCTGATTGGCGATCTCAATGCCCTTTCCGAACGTGCCGCTCGCCGAGAACACGATCTGTTCATGGCAGAAATCAATCGTCGTCGTGGAAGCGTTCCCGTCCCCATCAAGGGTGAAACGTTTCAAGACGCCGTTGACGCATGGAAACGGGACGTGGCTCCGCAGCTCTCGCCTGCAACGGTGCGGCAGCGGGAAAGCTACCTCCGTATTCATGTTCTGCCAATCTTCGGGAAAGAAGCTCCACACGCTTTGGATGTTCCTCGTTTACAGCGTTTCGCTACCAGTCTGCAAAACGATTTGTCTCCTAAGACCATCATCAACGTTTTGGAGACGATCTTTGCCGTGCTGCGTTATGCGAAAAAGTCTGGAATGAGAACGAGTACGGTTTCTTTCTCTGATTTAACGGTGAGAGAGCCTGAGACACCAGAGCAGGCTTTCTTCACGAGTGAACAGGTAGGCCTGATCGTAGGAGCCGCAAAAGAGCCTTACAAGACTATGTTCGCCTTGGCCTCGGTTATGGGCGCCAGGGCGGGCGAGTTGATGGCTTTGACGGTGCCCGATCTGGATTTTCGCCGAAAGACGATTCGTGTCAACAAGTCCGCGGATGATCTGACAAGGATGGTCCGTCAACCCAAAACTAAGAAGTCCGTGGCCCTGCTTCCGATGCCGTCTGACCTGGAAGCAATGCTCCGCGACTATCTAGAGAACCACTGGAAAGAGAATCCAAATCAACTTCTCTTCCCTGCTCCACGCAAAGACGGATTTTCCAGGTCACGAAATAACGTGGTCCGCTCAGGACTAAAGCCGATCCTCCGCGAGCTAGGCATCTCTGCCGAGAATGTTGGTTTGCACGCATTCAGGCACGGCCTAGCAACGGAGTTGGCCGAGAGCGAACCTATTACCGTGCTGCAGACTCAGATGCGGCACGCTGACGTTAGAACGACGCTAAAGGTCTACGCTCACGTTATTCCGCAGTCGCAGCGCGACTCTATGGAGCGCATTGCGAAACGGTCAATTGGAACAAATGTTCCGATTGGAACAGGAGCGACGATCTAACGTACTGAAAGGAAAGAAG
>CAWENN010000002.1:0-333127 GCA_963810565.1 uncultured Acidobacteriota bacterium | reverse complement strand
GGATGCAGAGAGAAGGGCTCAAGCGCAAGTGGAGAGACACCTCCACCGGCAAGGACACTGAGCTAGGGAGAGGCTCTGCTACCAGATTTGCAAGAGCGAGGCACGCATCGGCGAGCAGGCAGCGCAGACTGTTTCGTGAATGCTCGGAGGCGAGGATGCGTGGTGATTTTGTTGACATGATTTGCGCGGAATTTTGGGCTGGGCAAATATGGCGCCCCGGGGAGCTCGGTTTCCCTGTTCTGACGGTCATACGAATTTAATTTTTGCTCCCGAACTTTCGGCCACAAAAGTCGTCGCTGCGGATCGCGAGAGCGTCATGAAATCAAGCGTCCCAAAACATCCGCGATCGCGATTGAATCGGCCGCCCTATCGGGGGCTTCACGAGCAAATGCTCAAGCGTGATAGCTGAAAGCACCAACGCTACAGCGGTTCCGCGGATCTCGAGGCTTATCATATGCAGCCGCGCCGCTTGCTCGCCGGCGATGTGGAAGAAAGCCGCTTCATCCTTGCAGTGGACATGATCGAAAGTCTGACCCCGATGCCGAGACTTCTTCGCGACAGTAAAGAGGATCGGAATGCGAGATACAACGCTCACAGAGTTTGCTTCCCGCGAGAACATCGTACGCCGGTTCTGGGCAGAGTACTGCTCGTGGATTGGCTCGATGCTAGGATGCGGGATAGAACAGACTGTGCTTTTGGAGCTCGATTTCCCAATCGTACAGGTCGCGGCACGCGAGATGCTTTTGGGAGTTCGCTGGTGCAATGACGATTCGCGGACGATTCGGGAGTTGGGCAAGCTGCTCGAGTCTGTGGATCTACCGCAAGACTGCTACCCGGCGCTCCAAGTGCATATGGTCCGTGATCCGCGCGCAAGATTCGCGCGACGGAGAACGGTGCTCCAGGCAGAATGGCAGGATGGCCCTGCGGCACTGTGGCTACGCGGTTTCCCGCGGCCCGTCGTTGCTGCCAGCATACCCATCACCCGAGCGGGCGGAGATTGCCAAGAAACTTCTGAATGTGTGCTCGTCAACCGCAAGGATGCATCCCACTTGCTGCAAATCATCGAGAAAATCACCGCGCGCCGCGATGGTTCGTATCTGCACATTTTCGGCAGCGGCCATCGGCCGGTCGGTTTTTTTGCCTGGGACGATTTGATACTGAGTGCGTCGGTCGTAAACCTTATCCGCAAAGACTTTGAAACCTTTCTCGAGCGCGAACAGTGGTTTCGAACTCGTCGGCTGCCTTTTCGGCGCGGCTACTTGCTCCACGGCCCACCGGGCAACGGGAAAACCAGTGTTATCCGGGCGATGTTGAATAGCGCGAAGCTCGACGGTCACTCGATTGCTCTGTTTAGCGAAAAGACCGACGATTCCTATCTCGAACGAATGTTTCAAATCGCCGCGAGCAATGCGCCTGCTTTGATTGTGCTCGAGGATATCGACCGCGCCTTCCCGCAAGTGCCTTCGCAACTCGCACCGACCAAGGTGAGTTTGTCGCATCTTCTAAATTGCCTGGACGGGGTGGGAACTCAGGAGGGAATCATTGTTGTTGCCACTGCCAACGATCCCAGCACTCTGGACCCCGCGATCTTGCGGCGACCGGGCCGCTTCGACCGAGTCGTGGAATTTGCAGCGCCGGACGAGAAGTTGCGTGGCTCCTATTTCCGCAAATTCATTCCGAATTTGACCGACCAAGCCGTGCAGGACTGTGCGGACCATTCCGCGGGGTTTTCTTTCGCCCAACTGCGAGAGGCCTACATACTCGCTGGCCAGCGTGCTTGTGAAGGCGGTGGGGACGTGTCGGGCCGAGAATTGCGCGACGCGATCGGCACCCTACGAAAGGCTATGACCGCCGTTACCGAACGAAAGACCGCAGTCGGATTTTCGAGTTCTGCCGGACCTGGCTCGCTGCCAGCCTTTTTGAATTGCGCCGAGCGGGGAGGCGAACGGTGAGAGCACGCGAGGCTTCCCGATGGTTCACCTTTTCCGTGCGGGTGAATGGCATCGAATTCCACCAAGCATCCTTGCGCCGATGCGGTGACCGAGGGACAAGTTTCGAGGTGCTGATCCGAGATCGCCACCTGGGAAGCTTCGCGCTTCATGAGGAATTCGTGCTCGAAATCCCGAGGGGTCATGAGCCCAACGCTCGCTGGTGTCACGTATCGCTCGTAGAACTGCGAGAGGCGGTCCGGAGAGAAGGACAGATGAGCGAATCGGATTTCGTTGCGAACGCAAGCGCGGGTTCAAGCCCCTTTTATCATTTGCAGCGACCGCCTCACCGCCACATCGAGCGGATCACCGTCGAAGGAGATTCGAGTCACCTGGAGCGACTGCAAATGGCTCTCTTGCACGGGCGGATTCACTATCAAATTGTTGGCGGGCTCGATAGTCTCGGACGTTGCGGTGGGCATCTGACGGTTGCGGTATCCTCGACGCTTAGAGTGGGGAAGTGCTTGCTGCGGGCGGGATTCCTCGAGAGCCCCGAATCGAAACTCGTCCTGGTTGACTCGAGTACGGGTTGGAAAGTGCGCTTGCTGGAGGGGAGACGCAATCCGCAATTGTAATTTCGCGACGCCCTTGCCGAACACCTTCGGCAGGATAAAGCTGAAGGCCCATTGCGATGTTCACGGACCGTATTAACACTTTGGAACGGCGCCAGGGCACTGCGACTGGCCGAGCGCTTGAGGTTTTCGGTTCGCTGAAGAATCCGATTGTCAGGTGCGCCGCGGAGCATGTTGCCTAATACGATGCTGTCAGAACCCTGCCGCTCGACTCGCGCCTCAATTCTTCCGACAATGACAGCGTTTGCACCCAGCGAGCCGGAGGTGAGCGCGCATGCTTCGAACCTTCATTCTGAACGCTGATGGTTCTGTTTCCTTGTCAAGGGAAGAGTCGGTGGTTCAGTCGCAACTTGCCAAGGTTCTAGAACGGCTGCAACGGAGGGACTATACGGCGGCTGAACTGATGCCCCTCATTTCGAATGAAATTACTCGAGTAAAATCAAATATAACTGCTGAAAAGAGTTCTTCTGAGTCGCAAGAACTCAAAAGGTATCTGCTGGACTTGTATCTGGTGCGGGATTACGTGATGGCCACTTCGGCCGCGGTTGATCGCGGCGAGCATGAGCTCGACTGGACGGACCTCAAAATCGTCGAGAGCGACGTTTTTAGAAGGCTAGGAAAGCGTGTGGGCAGCGACGATGCATCGCTGGATGTAGCCACGGCACAAACCTCCGCAACCGAGACGTTCGGCGAAGTTTCCGCCAAATTCATGATTGAAGTTGTCAGCGACGGTATGCAGTTCAGCTCCTTCAAGCTCTTGTTGTGGGATGGGAAAGAAGCATTCATCCAGGACCACGTGGCATTGAAACTCAAGCCAGGTTCCGATTCGGGAGCGGTAATATTGAAACCGCCCAATGTCGATCCTACCATTCGGCAGGCCGTACGCTTTCCGAGGCGTTTTGTTCCCTTCCATTCAACACCACAGCTGTTCGAGGACATCTGTGCGCTGGTTAGGAGATTTACGCACCTTTCTCCCGAACTCGCATCTTTAGTGGGCTACGCCGTTCTTGCGAGTTGGTTCCCGGACTGCACGCCCGCTCCCGTCTGTGTCTCGATTATTGGCCCGCGTTGCTGTCAAAGGTCCAACCTGTTTCGTTTGCTCAGCTGTCTTTTCCGTCGAGCCCTGGTGCTCGGTGAGATCGGTGCGGCGGCAATAGGCTCGATTCCCACGGAGCTCTCTCCAGCTCTGTTCCTGGAACGCTGCGAACTAGACCAGCAGCTCCCCAAAATTGTTCGTGCTTCGAACACGCAGCGCAGCTATGTTCCGTCGAGGGGCCAGCTTCGCAATGTCTGTTGCGCTAAGGTGATTTGCAGTGAGGAACGCCTCGACTCTATCACGCTGGGACAGGGCGCCGTCGAAATCCGTGTAACTCCGACGCATCGGAAGTTGCCCCTGCTTGAAACTCGCGCGCAAGAAGAAATCGCCGAAGAATTTCAGCCGAGGCTCTTGGGTTTCCGGCTGGCGAAATGCGATCAGGTGCGGAATTCCGACTTCGATGTCGGCTGTTGGATGTCGTCTGTGCGCGACCTCGGCCGGACGTTGGGGGCGTGCGTTGCCGACGTCCCCGAGTTACGGAAGGAGATCTCCCCGCTGCTGAGCGAACTGGACCAAGAACTCCAGCTGGAGTCCGAGTGCACTATCGAACTACGGGGAGCCATACTGGAAGCACTGAAGCGCATCTGTCAGGACAAGAGCAGGCTTTCCGCTTATGTCGGCGAGATCGCGGATCGGGCAAATGCAATACTGGGAGAACGTGGCGAAATAGAAGTGCTCAGCCCCAAACGAGTGGGGGCCATTTTGAAGTCCATGGGCATCTACACGAGACGACTCGATGCTTCCGGTCGCGGAATCCTGTTGATGAGGCCAGTTCGTGCGCGTATTTACAGTCTCGCGCAAGATTGCGCCACTTTTCTTGCAGAAAGTCTTGAAGCCGGGTGCACGGAATGTTGTCCTCCGCGACCTGACTCGGGTGACCTCGACGTGCTCGAGGGCCTGGTATAGAGATCTGCGCAGCTGCACCTTTGGCTCTCGGGGCATTCTGTGAACGTGATGCACGTTGTGCACATGGTGCACGACATTTCAAGGAACTGGCCGGTCGTCGGAGCGGCGATAATTCAGTCAGGGACTTCACAGCGCTGTCGAACGTTCGGGCAGTTGCCTTTCCGCGCAGCACTTGCGTCAGACGCGCCGAGGTGCAGATAAAATCGTCAATGAGTTTGATAGATTCCTCGCTGCAACAGGGCATCGCTATCAGGCGGTGTCGACGGAGGTCTCAACCTTGCGCTGGCCATCGCGCGAAGTTTCACCATATGGTTTCGATCTGCTTTGCAGCGCGGATCCTCGCGTCCTTTGTCACGAGAGCGATGCCGTCGGCTAGCGCCGATGAGCCGATCGCACCGATCGTCCGAATAGTCCGCCGGAAACTGGTTGGCCAGGACAGCGATCTTTACCGTCAAAGGTCGTATGGCAGTGTGGGAGCTGATCTTCTGAACAAAAGCTTCTACGGTTCCGCTAATCTCCAGGCGCTCGTGAGTAGCTAGCCAAGCCAGCTTCCACAATGTAATCGCCGAGATTGCGATACCGGTTGGCTGACTGGCCCTGCGAATCTTTTTGCCGGCCCTTCGGGACAACTTGGCCGGTTCACTCGCCAGTCAGATCAATACGTGGGTATCGAGCGAGATCACTTCCGCAAAACCTCCCACTGCGCGAGCGGAACCACGGGACCTTCGATATCCCCGACGATTTTGAACTCTCCAGCCATAAAACCGAAAAGTTCGCTTTTCTTTGATCCTACCGGCACCACTTTTGCGACCGATGTCCCTCGTTTCGTGATAATGACGGGCTCGCCCGTAGCATTGACGTCGTCCATGACGGATAGGCACCGCTCTTTAAACTTGCCAGCCGGCATTTGCTTCATTGAATTCTCCTTATGTCTATGGTCACGTTAACATGACCGCTAGCAAAAAAATGCTCGAGGGAGGACCGAGTGAATGATCGGGTCGGCGCGGCTCGCCGGCGATGTAGGCGGACGAAGACACCCTGGCTAACACGATTCACCGAGGAAGCCAGCCGATTCATTGTCCCAATTACACGTCCGACGCAGGACTGCCCAAAAACTTGAGCGCAACGAGACAGTGATTAATTCGTGGGGATCGTCACGGAGACTTGGTTGGAATAGGAGCTTTCGATATTGCTGGAATCAACCGCGGTCACAACGTAATAGTAGACTTGGCCGCCGGCAACCGAGGTGTCTGAGTACGACGTGCTGGAGTCCGCCGAAGGGTTCATTTTCGCGTAGGGGCCGCTGGGTTTCGAGCTGCGATATACAAAGTAGCCCACTACCGTCGACGAACTGCCGTCCCAGTTAAGAGCGACGCTATGGCTGGTGGATGATGTGGTCGTCCCCGTGCCAGAGAGCACAACGTTCATTGGTGAACCAGACGCGTTGCTCGCAACCGTGAGCGCGCCCGTATCGCTTGCGGCGCTCTTGGGATCGAAGTTCACCGTATAAGTAATCGATTGTCCGGGATCCAGGACCACGCTCGTCGAGGAGCCGCTTAGGCTGAATCCGGTGCCCGCCACAGCAACGCTCGAGATGCTGGCATTCGTGTTTCCGGTATTTTTCACGATTACCTGCTTAGAATTCGCCGTTCCGACAGCTGCGCTGCCGAAACTTACGCTCGTCGGACTCACGGTGAGTTGAACGAGGGCGGATTGGCCGGTTCCGGTCAGGTCAATCGGCATCGAGGGGTCGGTGGCGTTGCTCTTCACCGTAATCGCGCCCGAAACGCTGCTGGCTGCAGTTGGTTTGAATGCGGCCGTAAAATTCGCGGTCGCTCCGGGGGCCAGCGTCAGCGGCACAGTGATCCCCGAAATACTTACGGTCGAAACAGAGGGCGCCAAACTAGAAACGGTAACGCTCGCGGTCCCGGAATTCGCCAGGCGAATCGTCTGGCTCGATTCCGATCCCAATACGACATTTCCAAAAGTGATGGACGAGGGCGTTGCAGTCAGCGTTGATGATGCCGCGGTAGTGGCCGTTCCGCTTAGGTCAACTACCACGGAAGGATCGGAAGCGTTACTCGCTATCGAAACTTTGCCTGAGAGTGTTCCTGCTGCATTGGGCTTGTATGTAATCGTCAGATTCGCATCTTGTCCCGCCCCTAAATTAGCAGGAACCGCAAGCCCGGTGACGCTAACGCCCGTGCCGGAAACCGTCATGCCGGAAATCGTGACGCCGGCGGTGCCGGCATTGGCCAACTGAACCGTTTTCGTTACTTCGCTGCCCACAGAGACTGTCCCAAACGCAACCGATGATGCCGACGCATTCAGTATTGCCTTAGTTGTCCCGGTTCCACTGAGAGAGACATCCATCGTGGGTTCGAGCGCATTGCTTGTGATCGTAATCGTGCCGGTGTCGGAAGCGCCCGCTGTGGGTTTGAACACAACGCTGATCGTAGTGCTCTGTCCGGCGCTCAGCGCGATGGGTAGATGCGGACCGGAAGCGGTGAACCCCGTGCCCGCCACAGAGATCCCCGTAATCATCAAGATGCCCGAACCGGTGTTCGTCAAGGTGACCGTCTTCGAGCTGCTTTGACCGACGGATAAATCACCAAAGCTGACCGAGCTGGGTGAGAGACCCAGAGTAATTGCAGTACTACCAGGTGCGGATCCTTTTCCAGTGACGCCCACGCAACCGGAGGTGACGAGAATCGCGGCGAGGACGCACGCTGCGGAAAACCCGCGAAGCATGGTTTGAAGAGTAAATCGCGGTGAACGAATCGGACCGTTCACGCGCGTTCCCTCCAGGATAGGGGCACGTGTCATATGCGGGCTGATTGTCCGACGGGGCAGGTTTCGTCAACTACTGGTCGCGGGTACACACTTGGGACAGGGGGTTAACCCTGTCCGCGAGGACAGTCGATTGGTGTCTTGGCGGCTTGGCCCGTCATCTGGCCGTTCCGCAGTCGCTCAAATCGCTTCAAAACCAGTACTTAGGCCCGCTTCATCTCTGGCGGGCTTATCCATTCCGCTTACGGAATCACCGCAGTCGCTTGGTTTGAATCCACGCTTTCCACGTCGCTGGAATCTACCGCCGTCACGACGTAGTAGTAAGTCTGGCCCGAAACCACGCTCGAATCGGAAAATTGCTCAGTCGTCAGAAGTGAAGTGTTCAGCTTGGTCGGGTACGGCCCGTTCGGCGTCGTGCCGCGGTAGACGTTGTAGCCGGACACGCTCGACGTGCTCGGACTCCACATGAGCCCAACCGAGTGCGGAGTCGTTGCAACACCCGTGCCGGAAACGCTAATCGTGGCCGGCGAGTTGGTGGCATTGCTAGCGATGCTGATGCTTCCGCTTACGGCCCCGGCGGTTCCCGGAGCAAACGTAACGGTGACCGTAACGGACTGGTTCGGTGTGAGAATTTCATTCGCGGTTACGCCGCTCGCGCTGAAACCTGCGCCAGTAACGCCCACGCTCGAGATCGTCACGTTGGAGTTCCCGTTGTTCGTCAATGCCACGCTGAGCGCGCTATTGCTGCCGACGTTTACATTGCCAAAGCTTAGGCTGGAGGTGCTGAGACCCAGCAGTTTCGTCGCAGCCACTCCGGTTCCGCTCAGGGCGATGGCCAGTGGCGAATTCGGAGCATTGCTGGTCAGGCTTACTGAACCAGTCGCGGTTCCCGCGGTATTCGGCGCAAACACGGCATTAAACTGTGCGGAGCCGCCCGCTGCGATGTTCAAAGGAGTAGTAATGCCCGTCGTGCTGAAACCGGTGCCCGTCGTCGTCACCGCACTGATCGTCACCGTTGCGGTGCCGCCGTTGGTCAAATTGATCGTTTGGGAGTTGCTGGTGCCGGTCACTACGTTGCCGAACGCCGCGCTCGATGGCGTCGCTGTGAGCTGCGGCTGAGTCGCGGTTCCACTCAGCGCGATCGTAAGCGGCGAGCCTGGTGCGTTGCTGACGATTGAGATGCTGCCGCTCGCGCTACCGGCGGACGCCGGCGCAAACTTCGCGGTGAGCGTGGTGCTCGATCCCGCTCCGAGCGTTTGCGGCGTCGTGATTCCGCTGATGCTGTATCCCGCGCCGGACGTTGTCGCTTGCGAAATCGTGATGCTCGCAGTTCCGGAGTTCGTCAACGTAATCGCCTGCGAGCCGCTGCTTCCCACTCCGACCGAGCCAAAGTTGACGCTTGCCGGGCTCGCGCCGAGTTGCCCTTGCGTCCCCGTGCCCGACAGTGCGATCGAAGCCGGCGAGCCCGGAGCGTTGCTGACGACGGAAATGCTGCCGCTTGCGGCTCCTGCAGTCGTCGGTGCGAAAGTCGCAGTGAACGAAGCGTTGCTGCCGGCTGCGATATTCATCGGCATCGTCGCACCGCTCATGCTGAATCCTGCGCCCGAGACAGTCGCTTGCGTCACAGTCAGAGTCGCGTTGCCGGAGTTCGTCAGCGTGATCGTTTGCGGCGTGCTGCTGCCGACGGCCACGCTGCCGTAGCTAACGCTTGCGGGGCTGATCGTCAGTTGCGGTGCAGTGGCGGTTCCCGATCCGCTCAGAGAGACGGTGATCGGTGAATTCGGGCCGTTGTTCACAATCGAGACGCTGCCGCTAACGCTTCCGGCGGAAGACGGCGCGAATTTCGCTGTGAACGACGTGCTTTGCCCGGAACCGAGCGTCAACGGAGTCGTGATTCCAGTGACGCTGAAACCAGCGCCCGACCCAGTAGCTTGTGAAATGGTTAGGCTCGCGGTCCCCGAATTCGTCAACGTAATTGTTTGAGAGCCGCTGCTGCCAACGTTCACCGATCCAAAGTTCACGCTGGAAGGACTGGCGCCGAGTTGGCCTTGTATTCCGGTTCCCGACAAGAGAACGGAAGCCGGAGAACCAGGAGCATTGCTCACGATTGAAACGCTGCCGGATGCGGCTCCCGCGGACGTCGGCGCGAAGGTCGCGGTGAATGACGCGCTGCTGCCAGCATTGATGTTCAGCGGCAATGTCGCGCCGCTGACGCTGAATCCGGCGCCAGTAGCCGCCAGTTGGCTTACGGTCAATGTGGCGTTACCGGCATTGGTAAGAGTGATGGTTTGTGGTGCGCTGCTGCCCACCGAAACACTGCCGTAGCTCACGCTGGCGGGACTGATCGTCAGCTGCGGTTGACCAGCCGTGCCGGTTCCACTCAAGGCGATCATCAGCGGAGATCCCGGAGCGTTGCTCGCCACTGAAATGCTGCCGGTTGCGCTACCCGCGGCCGTCGGCGAGAACTTCGCGGCGAAGGTAGTCGTCTGGCCAGCGGCTAGAGTCGCTGGGACAGACATCCCCGTCATGCTGAATCCGGTGCCGGACGCAGTGCCTTGCGAAATCGTGATGTTAGCGGTGCCAGAGTTGGTCAAAGTGACGTTCACGGACCCGCTCGCGCCGACCAGCAAGCTTCCGAAATTAATGCTGGACGGATTCGCCGTCAGGTTCCCTTGCACGCCTGTTCCGGTCAGCGGAATCGTAACGATCGGATCGTTAGCGTTGCTGGTGATAGTGATGCTACCTGAGGCAGGCCCTGAAGTCGTTGGCGCGAACTGCGCGGTAAAGCTCGTGCTCTGGCTAGCCGCCAGCGTCAACGGCGTCGATAGTCCAACTGCCATGAAGCCAGTACCGGTCGCACTCACCGCGGAGATTGTGGCACTCGTGTTACCGCTATTCGTCAAAGTGATGGTCTGCTGGCCGTTGCTGCCCACGGACACGTTTCCAAATGCCGCGCTGCCCGGGTTGGCCGTCAAAGTCGAATTTGTCGAAACGCCGCTACCTACTAAAGTTACCGTCTGCGGAGAAGTCGGCGCGTTATCGGTGAACGTAATGCTGCCGGTCGCGGCGCCTGCTGCTGTGGGCGCGAACTGCACGCTAAAGGAAAGCGATTGCCCGCCCGTCAGAGTCTTCGGCAAAGAAAGTCCGCTGATGCCGAATCCATTGCCTGCCACGGTGGCAAGATTGATCACAATGTTCGTGGTTCCCGTGTTGGTCAATTCCACGTTCTGGCTGCCACTCTGACCGACGACGACGTTCCCGAACGTCAGCGCCAGAGGCGAGATCGCCAAGCCAGTCTGCGTGCCAGTCCCGCTCAGTGAAATCATCATTGGAGAATTCGAAGCATCGCTAATGACCGTCATGCTGCCCGTTACTGCGCCTGCCGCCGTCGGCGCAAACTGAATTTGAATCGTGCTGGTCTGGCCCACCGCAATCGTCCCGGAAGGATTTCCGCCGACTACGCTGAACGTGGCCCCCGTCATGGTCGCCTGTGAAATAGTGACCGTCGCGGTTCCGGTATTGGTAACCGTCAAGCTCTGCGTGGCCGTGTTGCCCACCGCGACGCTTCCGAAGCTCATGCTGGTCGAGCTCGCCGAGAGAACACCGGCTCCGCTGCCGCCGGTGGAGGTCTTCGCCGCGCTCGTATAGCCGGCGCAGCTGGAAAGCCCGACAATCGCCAGCACCATTGCGAGCGTGGTCAATAAGACGATGTAGTTTGACGAACGTCGCCGGTTTGCTTCTGGCCGTGGGTTCGAATCTAGAATGCGGCTTGCGTGGTTGTTGGCGTGGGCTCTCATGTCACGGAGCAGTGTAGGGAGCGAACGTGGAGCGCAACTACTGGTCAGAAGAACCGAGATGGTTCAAGTCTCTTCGCCTGTTCACGCGGGCTACTGCCTACCTGACCACCCGCGCGGACAGGTCGATTTAGTTGTTTCGTGAGAGTGGTTTAACGGTGTGTTTCGAACTCGAATACCTGAACGAGTTGAAGGCGAAAGGCGAAAGCGACGCGCAATTGCGCGGCAGTCTGAGGAAGAAGCGGCCTCTGTGCTAGACTTTCCAGCGACGTTCTGGGGAATTTGACATCAGCGTGATGGAGAATCAGCGGGTTAGGCCGGCACCCGGCGTTTTCAGTAATTCATGGGCTAATCGCATTGTGATCCTCGCAGTCGCCGGGATTCTTTTTCTTACGCTGTACCCTTTCCGCATCGATTTCCACACACCCGACGGAATCCGGTATCCCTTCCTGCTCGGCAAGTCACTAAAAACAGCGGGGTTTTACGATGCTTTCCTCAATGTATTGTTATTCACGCCCTTCGGATTCGGCCTCGCGGAAAAGCTTCGTGAACGCGGCAGGTCTCGCCATTTCGCTTTCTTTGTAGTGCTAATTGCCGGTGCCTGCTGTTCCTACGCCATTGAATTCCTGCAGATTTACATCCCCGAGCGCGATTCTGGTTGGGAAGACGTCTTCACGAACTCTTCCGGAGCAATGCTGGGCTGGCTACTCTTCGAGGCATTCGGTGCGATCTTGCTCCCGATTCTCGCGACATGGGAACGCGCCATTGGCGCATTCTTGTCGGGTTGGCGGGCGCCAGTGGTCCTAATACTTTATTTCGGATTGTGGTTCGCCGCTTCTATTCCCCTTCAGCGAGAGGCTCGGCTGAGCGACTGGAATACAGACGCCCTGCTAACTATTGGAAACGATGCCAGTGGCAAGAATCCTTGGGCTGGGCAGATCCGCCTCGTGCAAATCTGGGACCGCCCCATAACAAACGATGAGGCGAGACGAATATCCGCAGCCGCGGGCGCGGATCAAGCCAATCCCGGCCCGGTGATCTCTTATGATTTTTCGAGCTCAACGGCTCCGTCAGGCGGCTCAAATCTTTCCACTGCGTTGGTTTGGACTCCCAAGCCCCTGACGCATCCGGAGACAGATTTCCTTGATTTGGATGGCACGTCCTGGCTGACCTCGCAAGGCGCGGTCCCGCAACTGATCCAACGCCTGCGAAAATCGAATCAATTTGCCCTCCGGATCATTTGCGCGTCCGCCAAAGCGAACGGACCCGACGCGCGCATTCTTTCCATTTCCCAGCCTTCCGGTTTGGCTGATCTCAATGTCCGTCAGGAAGGACCCGCGCTGGTTTTCTGGTTCCGCAACGGCATTTCGGCGAAGAAATCTCAACTGGCATCGCACATCCCCGAGTTATTCAAAAGCGGTGAATTGCACGACATCCTTTATTCGTATGATGGGTCGAATCTCACCGTTTATGTGGATGGAAAGTCCCAGCCGATCCGCTACAAGCTCGGGCCCGGCGCGACGCTGGCGACGTTCGTTCATCACAAGGTCAAGACCACCGAACTCGTCGGCTACAATTATATTTACTATGCTCTCCTGTTTTTTCCGGCTGGAGCGCTCTTGGGAATCGCTGCAAGACAAGCGTCGCGCAACCGGGTCGCCAGCTATGCGACTTTCGCCGTCGTCATCTTGGTGGTCCCCATACTTCTTGAGTTTCTTCTCGTCGCGGTCAGCGGCCGCGCATTCTCGGTGGCAGCTCTCCCACTTTCGATTTCGCTCATGGTGGGTGGCATGTTGTGGGTCAATGCCGATCGCGGCTCCCTACGAACTCGATCGTAAAGAACAGAGCCGTAACAGGCGCGACCTCTTCGCACACGATTGCCCGCCGCCCGTTAGATAAGATTCGATTGGGCCAAGCGATGCTAACCGACATAAACTGTTGGTGTGCGGGCCGGCAAGCAGCTCGGCGGATGCAGCCGTAAGTTCGTACCAGTCCTGCGGAAGGAGAATTCGTAGCGTGCGTTACCTGGTCACCGGTGGTGCCGGCTTTATCGGTTCGAACTTGGTGGATGAACTCGTCTGTCGGGGCCACAAGGTTGTGGTTCTGGATGATCTTTCTGCCGGCAAAGAAGCGAATCTCGCTGCGGTGCGAGACAAAATTGATTTCCACATCGGCAGCATCACGGATCTGGCTGCCGTGCAATCGGCCTGCCGCGGCGTAGACTACGTGGTCCACCTCGCCGCCCGCACCTCCGTCCCCCGCTCCGTGCAAGATCCGCTCGAGACAAATTACGTAAATATAGATGGAACCCTTAATGTTCTGGTCGCCGCTCGCGACGCCAAGGCGCGGCGTTTTGTTTACGCGGCGTCGTCCGCTGCGTACGGCGAAACGCCTTCGCTGCCAAAAGTGGAAAGCATGCCGGCCGAGCCCATTTCTCCATACGGCGTTACCAAATATGTTGGTGAACTTTACGCGCAAGTCTTTGGCCGCACGTATGGGTTGGAAAATGCCTGTATCCGCTACTTCAATGTTTTCGGACCGCGGCAAGACCCGACTTCCCAATACTCGGGCGTGTTATCGCGATTCATGCTCGCTGTGATTCAAGGTGAGTCTCCGGTGGTATATGGAGACGGGGAACAGTCCCGCGATTTCACGTATATCGAGAATATTGTCGAAGAAACCTTGCTGGCTTGCGAGAAGGAGCATGCGTCGGGAAAAGTCTTCAATGGTGGAACCGGTGCGCGGATCACGATCAATCAAGTCCTGCTGCTTCTCGAAAAAATAAGTGGAAAGAAAATCCAGGCAAAATACGAACAGCCGCGCACGGGCGACATTCGCGATTCGCAAGCCGATATTTCTCTCGCTCGCAAAGTGCTGGGCTACGAACCGCGCATTCATTTCGAGGAAGGTTTGCGCCGAACCTGGAATTGGTATAAAGCCAATTTCGGCGGAGCGTAGCCCGTTTGGCTCATGGCGGCTTCTTTTGTCGGCGGGCAATCTACCGATATTAGTGTAGTTACAAGAGCGTCGGCCAGAGCGACACTACGGCCCGAGCAGCACGCCCCGTAGTACAGGTTTGTGCGCGCTTGCCTGATAGGTATAAGCTGTTTTTAGGCCCTGGATCGTCGATTCCTGTAAACAGAGGGAAAAAATGAAGGGTGTAGTCCTCGCAGGAGGAACCGGCAGCAGACTGAACCCGCTCACGCGGGTCACCAATAAACATCTCCTCCCGATTTACGACAAGCCGATGGTCTACTATCCCATCCAGACGCTGGTCAACGCCGGAATCGAGGAAATCCTGCTGGTTACCGGCGGCAAAAACGCTGGAGATTTCCTGCGGCTGCTGGGGAACGGCCGCGACTTTGGGCTGAAACATTTGAATTACACGTACCAGGAGGGCGAGGGTGGGATCGCCGAGGCGTTGGGCCTTGCCGAATTCTTCGCAGGCGATGAACCCATTTGCGTGGTCCTCGGCGATAACATTATCGAGAACAATATCTGCCGCGCGGTCGAGAGTTTCAAGAAACAAAAAGGCGGGGCAAAAATCCTGCTCAAGAAAGTGGACGATGCTCCTCGATTTGGCGTCGCTGAGATTCAAGGTGAGAAGGTCGTCGGCATCGAAGAAAAGCCTAAAGCGCCAAAATCCAATTTCGCCGTTGTCGGAATCTATCTCTACGACAAGACCGTCTTCCAGAAAATCCGCCGCTTGAAACCTTCCGGCCGCGGCGAACTCGAAATTACGGACGTTAACAATTTTTACATCCAGGACAACAAACTGACCTACGAAATCCTGGACGGCTGGTGGACCGACGCCGGAACGTTCGAGTCCTTATTGCGCGCCAATACGCTCGTGGCGGAAACCGGGGCGAACAAGATGGGCCGTCTCGCCGCCGTCGGCCGTCAGGAATCTCCTCGATGAAGATTTTCGTCACCGGGGGCGCCGGGTTCATCGGCTCCAATTTTATCCGCTACGTGCTCGGCCTCCAGTCCGGCTGTTCGCTAATCAATTTTGACAAGCTGACGTACGCGGGGAACCTCGCGAATTTGGAATCCGTCGCCGATAACCCGAACTACTCGTTTGTGAGAGGCGACATTTGTGATCCGGCCGCGGTTGAAGCGGCGATGGCTGGTTGCCAGACAGTCGTGCATTTCGCCGCGGAATCGCATGTGGACCGCAGCATCTACGAACCCGCGCCCGTGATCGAAACGAACGTGAGAGGCACCTTCGTCCTTCTGCAGGTCGCCCGCCGGCTCAAAATTCAACGCTTCGTGCATGTTTCCACAGACGAAGTCTACGGCGACATGCCGTCTGGCCAATTCGCAAACGAAAACTCCCCGTTACAGCCGAGTAGTCCTTATTCTGCTTCCAAGGCCAGTTCGGATTTAATCGTCAAATCCTACGTTCGCACGTTCGATTTTCCGGCGGTGATCACACGCGCTTCGAATAACTACGGTCCGTTCCAGTTTCCAGAAAAGTTCCTGCCGCTGATGATCACGAATGCGCTCGACGATAAACCCCTGCCAATTTATGGCGACGGCAAGCAGGAGCGCGATTGGTTGCACGTCCTGGATCATTGCAGCGGGATTTTGGCGGTCCTCGAGCGAGGCCGCACCGGCGAGGTATATAACATCGGCGGACTCGACGTGGTCGAAAACCTTGCCATGGCGCGGCGCTTGCTTCGGGCCATCGACAAACCCGAATCGCTGCTGACCTACGTGAAGGACCGTCCGGGCCACGATCGCCACTATGCTCTTAATTGTGACAAAATTCAACGCGAACTCAATTGGCGACCGGCAGTTTCACTCGAAGAAGGTTTACGACAGACGATCGAATGGTACGCGACCAATACGTCTTGGCTCGCGGGCGTCCGCGGTGGCGATTACCTTTCTTACTACGCGAAGTATTATGAAAACCGCGATGCTTCGCTGCACGCCATCGCAGAATCCGGACGAAAGTCGCGCGCTTGATTTCAGGCGTCTGTTCGGTGCGTAGGGGTTCTGATACAGTCGTCACGTCTCTCTTGCGTTGTGAACCCGAATCCCAATTCTTTCGGCTGAGTGAGCTCTGTGCAGCGAATTGAAACAAATCTCCCCGGCGTGTTGGAACTGCGACCGCAACTTTTCCGTGATGCCCGCGGCTTCCTCGCCGAAACCTACCATCGCGAACGCTTCGCCTCAATTGGCATCACTGACTCGTTCGTGCAAGACAATCATTCCTGCTCGAAAAAAGGAACGCTCCGCGGGCTGCATTATCAATGGCCGCATCCGCAAGCCAAGCTTTGCCGCGTGGTCGAAGGCGAAGCACTCGATGTAGCCGTTGACATTCGGTTGGGCTCCCCCAACTTCGGAAAATGGATGAGCCTCCGGCTTTCCGCTGCTGAAAATAACCAGATTTATATTCCTGCGGGATTTGCCCACGGATTCGTGGCTCTTAGCGACAGTGTCCAGTTCCTTTACAAGTGCAGCGACTTCTACGATCAGGCGAGCGAACACGGCGTTTTGTGGAATGATCCTGACCTCGCCATCGCTTGGGGCGTCGAAAGTCCGCTGGTCTCCGAAAAAGACGCGAAGTTTTCGAAGCTGGCCGAAGTCCCCAACGAATTCCTGCCTCGCTATTCCGCAAAATGACGCCCAAAATTCTTCTCACGGGTAAGAATGGCCAGGTAGGGCATGACCTCCACGATTTGCTGCCGCGCTTGGGCGAAGTCGTCGCGCTCGATCGCCAGCACCTCGATCTTTCGCACCCGGACGAGATTCGTCGCGTGGTTCGCGAGATTCATCCTGATCTTATTGTGAACGCCGCCGCCTACACCGCCGTGGATCAGGCCGAAAGAGAAGAATCACTCGCCGAGGCAATGAACGCCCGCGCGCCGGCAATCCTCGCCGAGGAAGCCGAACGAATCGGGGCCGCGATCGTTCACTATTCCACCGACTACGTCTTCGATGGCACCAAGAATTCCCCGTACGAGGAAGGCGATCGCACGAATCCGCTCAGTGCATATGGAAGGACAAAACTGGCCGGCGAGCGAGCTATTCGCGAGTCGGGCGCGCATCATTTGATTTTTCGGACAGCGTGGGTGTATTCCACTCGCGGTAAGAATTTTTTGCTGACGATTCTGCGGCTGGCCACAGAACGGGACGAATTGCGAATCGTGAATGATCAATTCGGCGCGCCGACCTGGAGCCGCGAAATCGCGTCAGCATCCGCACAGGTTTTGCAGCGAATTCTTGATCGAAAAGAGAAGTCGAGTGCCTGGGACGAGCGGAGCGGCACGTATCACATGACCGCGGCCGGGGAAACGACCTGGTTCGAGTTTGCCAAAGCGATATTGGACGCGGCTCAGACGCAGTCCAATGCTGCTTCATCGTGGTTTGCGGCAGCGACGAGCGGCAAGCCGCTCGTTACACGCAAGATGGTCCCGATCACTACGTCGGACTATCCCACTCTCGCGCGCCGTCCTTCATACTCCGTGCTCTCGAATGCGCGCCTTGCGCAAATCTTCGGCATCAAGCTTGCAGATTGGCGCACCCAGCTGAATCGAGCGTGTGCGGACGAGCGAATTGGCCCCACGAACTGAACCGCTAGATGTCAGGGTTGAACACGCACGTACTAAGACTGCTGTTACTTGCTGTCGTGGATTGTTCGAGGAAAGGGACCAGCGGAGCGGATTTTAGGCCTTGCGCCCTCGAATCCGCTCCCGTAGGAAAATTACGCCGTCAGAATCCGCCCTGGAAACCGGACACTCCGCGGCTTGTTGGAGAAAGGAAATGGCACCTTCGCGGCCGCTTGCACCGGCGCTTGCGATCGAGTCTCTGCGGGAGCCTCGTCTTCAACCAACGTCGGCCGCATAAAGCCAGAAGCCCGTCGCGCCAGCTCCGCCCGCGTCTCCACTCCAAACTTGCTCAAAAGAGAAGAGATATGGAATTTTACGGTGCGGACGGTGATATTCAACTTCGAGGCAATCTCCTTGTTGGCGCGGTTCGATAACACGGCATCCAGTACTTCCCGTTGACGTGCGCTCAGAGACGTCGGACACGCGATCGAGCGACCTTCCCGCAGCAGCTCCTCCGCGCGCGACACGAGGCGGCTCACCAACGAATTCTCTGCCGGCACCATCACCTGGAATTCCGTCGGATTTTGACCCCGCACCAAGCATTGCATCGCGAGTAGCCCCGCGATCCGCTCGACGGTGCACTCCAAGTCCGCGGCTGATGTCGCCCTAAACTGCGCATTCCCAGTTGACTCCTGGCAGAATAAGAACACCCCGGGAACGCTCACCTCTTCTCTGCGTTCCTGCTTTACAAGCTTCGGAAAAACGCGAACTTTTCTCAAATTAGCCTTCCCGTCCGCTTAGCCCAGGACTGCTTGCGGCAAAGCTTTTTTGATTTTGATTGCGACCTTACGCTTTCGGTGGATCTTTGATTCTCTACTGCAGCTCTGAATAGGGTCTTTGCTGTGCTTTCGATCGGACCGTATACTTCCGTAAGTAATGTACAGCGTTTACCCTAGCCGGGGCATTGGCCCGTCGCAGACACCGGGCCAAACTCACTTTTATTTTAATCGCCGCTAAATGAATAGGATAACGCGCACGGCGCTGCGCCGCGTGTTCGCCTGCGTAGGTAGAAAATTCTCGCCGCCTGCAAAATGTTCCGCGTACTGAGACGGTCCACCGCTACCACCGCACTCGCGCTGGCAAGTCTCCTAGTAAATTTACAACGACGCACAAATTCCGTGCCGGATCAGGATCGCGTTCATAGATCGCCTTTTCGGGTTACACTCCTGTTTCAGTACGGTGACGTATCTGTCCGGGAGCCGCAGCATTGCGTAGAGCATTTTACTTTCTCATGTGTGTTTCGTGCGTGTCTCTCGCGGCTTTGATAGCGCGCGCGCAAGTGCCGCCACTGAAGCCTCCGCCATTCGCTCCTCAAGTGCCACAAGGATCCGGCACCTGCTCTGTGGAAAAGTCCTGCACCGAACTCGCTCCCCAAATGATCCAGTCTGCTCTGGGAACCTCGCCTCTCGAAGAGAACCTGCGGTACCTCACTGACACGATTGGTGGGCGCGTCACCGGAACTCCCGCTGCCGACCGCGCCGCCGATTGGGCCGTCCAGGCGTTCCGCCATGCGGGAGTGGACGAAGTCCACACCGAAAAATTCACGATTCCCGTCGGTTGGACCGAAGGCCACACGCATTTGGAAATTCTCGCTCCCGTGCCGTTCCCCGTGCGCTTGGTTTCCATCGGATGGTCGCCGGCGCTTCCAGACGGCGGAATTACGGCGGATGTCGTAGATGCCGGCATGGGCGATGATGCCGGCTTCGCGAAAGCAGGCGCGACCGTCAACGGCGCAATTGTGCTGATCCACTCGAAATTTTTGGTGACCTGGGACGACCTCACTAACGAATACGTGATCGGACCCGCCATCATCGCGCGGGCCATCAAAGCCGGGGCGGTCGCCGTGCTATGGATGTCGTCGCGCCCGAATCTCTTGCTCTATCGCCACACTCTGGCCGTGAATGGAGAGATCGAAAAATTGCCGCAAGCGGTAGTCGCTCGCGAAGACGCCGAGCGAATGGCGCGATTTCTTGCCGCTGGGCAGCATGTGCGTGTTCACTGGGAAATGCCTAACCACGTGACCGGCCCGGTGGATTCCGAAAACGTCGTCGCCGAAATCCGCGGCCGCGAAAAGCCCGAGGAATTTGTCGTCCTTGGCGCGCATCTGGATTCCTGGGATCTCGGCACCGGCGCGCTCGATAATGGCTGCAACTCCGCGATGGTGATCGACGCCGCCCGCGTCATTCACGCCTCCGGAACGATCCCGCGCCGCTCGATCCGTTTCATCCTATTCACCGGCGAAGAACAGGGCCTGCTAGGTTCCGCCGCCTATGCCCACGCCCATCGTGCGGAACTCGATCGCATGATTGCGGCAGTGATTTTTGATTCCGGGGATGGAAAAGTCACGGGCTACTCGCTTGGCGGTCGGAAGGACATCCTCGACCCAGTAAAGGAAGCACTCAAGCCCGTGCAGTCTCTAGGCGTAAACGACTTCACCTTCGACGCCGGCATGGATACCGACAATTTTGATTTCCTCATTGAGGGCGTTCCGGCTCTGGTGGCCAATCAGGAACCGGCGAATTATATGCTGAACTACCACGCCGCGTCGGACACCTTTGACAAAGTAGACATCGCCCAACTGAAGCGTCAGGTGGCGATTTCAGCAGTCACTGTTTTCGCGCTCGCAGACGCGGAGGAACGCATCGGCGCGCGCCAGTCGCGCGCGGAAATCGAGCAGTTGCTGCAAGAAACCGGCCTAGGCGAAGAAATGAAGGAAGCCGGATTCTGGCCGCTATGGCAATCCAGCGAGCGCGGCCGCGAGCCGTAAAGAGCGGAGCCGAATTGCTGATTTGGTCCGGTCAGCCGCCTTCGGTACACCCATCATCAGCGGCGCTCCACCTCCTCGGCCGCCCATGTATATATCGAAATTGGCGCGCCCGCGAGTGTGCGGCGCGCGGCAAACCTTCGCGTATAATAGGAAAAGATGACATTATCCACTTCGCGTTCTATTACTCCGAGTGCCGGTGCGCCAATGTCCGGTTCCGAGTCACGCCGAATTCTGGCCATTGACTATGGCCGGAAGCGCATCGGCGTTGCGCTCTCCGATGAATTGCAAATGACAGCGAAACCGCTGCTCGTTCTCGTACGCACCAACCACCGCAATGATCTTCGCCGCCTGCGGGAAATTTGCAGAAAGCATGGCGTCGCGCGTATTCTCGTGGGCCACCCGCTGCATATCACGGGTGAAGCCGGCGAAATGGCGGAAGAAGCCGCCAATTTTGCCCGGCGTTTGCAAAGAGAGTTGGGCATCGAAGTGAAACTCGCGGATGAACGGCTAACCACCTGGGAAGCGGAACAGATCGTCGCCGGACAAAAATCCGCGGCCCGGAAAAAATCACACGTTGACGACATCGCCGCCGCCGTTCTTCTACGCGAATACCTCGACCGCAACCGCGCTCACGCCGGGCAAGTTGCGGCCGAGAAGGAATAACCGGCCATGCGGCGGCTTGGTCTATTGGCCCTGTTGGTCATCGCGGCGATCGGTGCCGGAGCCGGTTGGCTGGATTCTCAAATCAGCCGCCCTTATCGCGGCCATCGTCCCGAGCAGGTCTTTGTGGACATTCCCCACGGCACTTCGCGATGGCAGATCGCCGGAATCCTGCGTCACGACGACGTGATCCGCAACCGCCTCGCCTTCGAACTGTTCAGTATTTGGCATCTGCGTTCCCCGATGCAGGCCGGGGAATACTATTTCGATCACCCTGTAACTTCGCGCGAAGTCTTTTGGCAAATCGCGCAGGGTAGAATTTTTGTCCACGTCGTCACGATACCGGAAGGTTGGACCATGTTCGATATCGCGGACGACCTGCAGCGACAGGGAATCTGTGGTCGCGATGAGTTCCTGGCGGCCGCAAAAGATACTTCTTTGGTGTCCGATTTGGCTCCGAACGCGCAAAGCCTGGAGGGTTTTCTGTTCCCTTCGACCTATGAATTCACGCGCCATGAAACTTGTCAGCAGATCGCCAAGCGGATGGTGCAGAATTTTCGCGCGGTTTGGGAATCGCTCAATAATGCTGGCTCGCAGAACCTTCCCGTTCAGCTTGCGGCCGGACAAGTCGTGACTCTTGCGTCTTTGGTCGAACGCGAGACGCCGCGCAAAGACGAGCGACCTTTGGTGGCCGGGGTCTTTTACAATCGCCTGAAGCGCGGAGGACCTCTGCAATGCGATCCCACGGTCGCTTACGCGCTCGCGCTCGACGGGCACCCCGTAAAGGTCGTCCACGCGAAGGACTTGCAGGTGGATTCTCCTTACAATACGTACAAATATCCCGGTCTGCCTCCAGGGCCGATCGCCAATCCCGGTGAAGCGTCCTTGCGCGCAGCACTCGCGCCGGCCACCACGGATTACATGTTTTTCGTTGCAAATGATAATGGAGGCCATTTCTTCAGCAAGACCTTGGCCGAGCACAATCGCAATGTGGCGCGTTATCGCAGCCTTCTTTCCGGAGATGCCCCGCCGGAAACCGCCCAGAAAAAAACTCCCCATCGAGGCCCGTCGTGAGTCCCGGACACTCACGCGCGCCGGAGGAGGGCGGCTCGCCAACGAAGAAGGCTTTGATCCTGGAAGCCGCACGCGCTCTCGGCAAGCCCCGCTACACACCGGCAGAAATCGAACAAATCCGGCGCCAATTAATCGCCCAGCTCGGCGCGCATGGCAAAACCGCCCCGGACTACATCGTCAGCGTGCTAGAAGAAGCGGGAATGCGCGTGGTCTGGTCCACGCGCTCCGATACGGAAGGGCGCTACGAAGAAGAATTCACCGACCTGCTGCATTTCTCAACCCTCGAAGAAGCCGAAATGTGCCTGGTGCGCCTCGATGAACTCCTGAGAAAATTCCTGCTCGACGACGAGCAAGCCGCCGCTGAACGCGCCCGCGAAGTTGCCCGCCTGGGACGGCGCCGTGCCGAAATGATTTCGCGCAATCACAAGGTGGACGCCAGGAAGCGCGCCGAAAAAGAAGAGATCGCGCACTGGTTCGCCATTTGGCTGGAAACGCCAGACGCTTTTTTTGATTGGTTGGAAGTTCGCAAGCAATCTCCGGATTTCGTACGAAAATTCCCTTCACCAGGATTGGAAGATGACCTCTCCGGCGCCGAAGAATAATCCGACCATCCTTCTTGAGGTCGAGCCGCTCGATCTCGGACCCGACGTTCGCGCTATCGGGCTGGAACTCACCGAAGCGGACGAAAATCGCGAGCCGATCCGCGGCGGCGATGCGGCGCGGATCTGGAGTCGCGTACTTCGGGCGGCGGCTGCGGACGAAACCTGGGCGCTCGATTTCTTCAGCCACCTCGATCGCATTCGCGAATACTGCGAGCGCCATCAAGTCACGTTCCGCGAAGCCGGGAGCCGCTGCATCGTAATTCCCGCGCTCGCGCTCGAGACGCTCGAACCTTTGCTCGAGCGCTTCCAGTCGGAAACTTTCGGCGCGCGAGCGGGAGAAAAACTCGCCACGGGTGATTCTACCCTCGAGGGAGAACTTGCGCGGCGCGGCGTAGACGCATACCACACCGCGTTTCCGAACTATTCGTTCTGCGCGGTCTGCAATTTCGAAGACGGCTCGCTGGTTTTGCTGAGTGAAAAGCTTTGGGCCAGCGAAGTGATCCGCCGGATCCGCCCGGCGGTGGAAGGACAAGATGTGGAGGTTCGCCTGGCTTCCTAAGCCCTGTCCTGCCCTGTTGTTAGTCCGCGACCTTAGGCCTTTCGTACCATTTACGCGTAAACTCTCCTCCTAGTACATTCGGGCATGGGAACACGTTAATGCCCCCTGTTTCACGCGAAGCTACGACGCAGCCCCAACCTTCTGTCCCCAACGCTCGCGCTTTTGTTCGCAGCTTAAACGTTCTCCTTAAGTACGCTCGGCTCTATGGTTTAGAGCACGTTCGCTCCGCCAGCCAATTGGATTCTGCCTGGACTGAATTGCAAGCGGCGGTCGAGGCTGCGGGTCACAGCGGCCTCCTGCTCGGTGCCTCGGGTTCGCAATTGCTGCTAGATGGCGTCCCCCTCGAATCAAGCCCCGCCGAGCGCAGTTTTGCCGACCTTCTTAATGCTGCCGGCATCGCCAGCATCGGATTTCTGCCTCGTGTCGAACGCTCCGAATTCAGCAATCTGGTGAAATGCTTCATGGAGACAGGCCCGAAGGCCGGCACGCTTTCCGAACGTCTGGAAGCATATTTTGGAAATCGCAACAATTGCGGGATTCGCGTGAACGAAATTCGCTTCGTCGCGGAAGACGCCGGATTCTCAGAAGCGCGCGTTGCCGCGACACTCACCGCCAAGACGCTCGGCGCCGACGCGAGCTGGATTCAGGAATGGTTCCGCAGCCCGGAGAAAATGATTCAGCTCATCACCGCCGCGGAAGGCGCGCACGGCGGGCCCGGCGGAACTGGTGGACCCGGGGGTGCCGGAACAACCGCGACACCGGGTGCACCGGGTACGGGATACGCGGCGGCTGCCGAGAATGTCGTAGGCAGCGGAGAATTTGTCGGTACCGGTCCCGGCTTTCCGGGCGGTGCGCCAGACGTGAGCTTAGGAGTTCCGGGCGTCGCGGGGAGACTTACAGTCGCGCTCGGCGGCGTTACAGGTCTCGCCGGCGGAATCGGCAAGCTCGAAGAAGCCGAGCTGCAGAGCCTGCTAAAGCTGCTCGCACAATTTGGCGAAGCGCAGCTCGCGAAGAATCCGCAGCTCGAACCTTCGGCGTGGCAGCAGAAAATTTCCGCATTGCCGCAAAACGCAAAAATTACCTTGCAGCAGGCGCTCGCCACGGTCGCCGCGCAATCTCCCAACGCCAAGCTTGACGAGAGCACACTTCTGCATTTGGCCGAAGATCTGGCGATTAAATTTGCAATTGATCGCTACCAGCGCGGCGAAGTGAAGGTGAATGCCGTCCGCCAGATGCTCGACCGCATGGGTCATGAGCTCGACACTCTGCGCAAACTGCTGAAATCGCGCGAAGAGAAAATGGCCGGCGCGGGCATGTCCGTCGAATCCCACGCCGACGTTCTCGACCGGCAGTTCTGGGCCGCCGTGCCGGAATCGGGCAAGAAATCCGTGCTCTTGTCGCCAGAGGCGTGGTGCATTCCGCCGCGCAACGTGCAGCAATACGTTGAAGAACTCATGGGACGCGGCGAATCGGACGTCGCGGGTGACATCCTCCTGCACTACGCCTCCTGCGTCTCCAACAAAGACGCCGAGGCCCGCAAGAAGGCCGCCATAGGCCTCGGACAACTCGCCGAACTCTACAGCAAAGCGGCCAGCCAACGCCTGCAAGACGCGCTGGTCAAAATCGGCCAAGCGATGGCTGCGGAAAAGGATGCGGAGTTGCAAACGCTCCTGAGCGCTGCCTTCGTGCGCCTCAGTCAGGAGTCGGCGGCGCGCCGCTACTATCGTGCGGTGCAGCAGTCCTTGGATTCGCTCGCCGATCTCGAAGAATCGCGGCCGAGTTGGGTGCAAAGCCTGCGCCCGCGCATTGGCGTGGACAATCGAATCCCAGAGTTCATCGAAGAAGCACTCGCTGCTGAAGCGATGCCCGAAGGCCTGGTGGGCGTGCTCATGCGCGTGCCGCAAGGCGCTGCGGAACATCTATCGATACGCTTGGCGCGCTCTTGCCGGCGAACCGAGCGCGAGAGCATCGTCAATCTCGCAAAATCCGTCGGTGCTCCCTGTGTGCGTCACCTCAAGGAAACTTTCAAAAATGATGTCCCGGCCAAGGCCGCTACGGTGGCTGGTCTATTGAGCCGTCTCGACCCGGCGGCGGTGGACGAGTCGCTTCCGCGGCGTCTGCGCGACGGCGGCCGCGGTTTTCACGACGCGATTGTCCGCCAGCTTTCCACCGGCGGCGCGCCGGAGCGCGGCAAGCTACTCGCCGACTCGCTCGAAATGTTCGATGTAATGATCCTTCCCCTGGCCTTGGACGAAATCGGCATGTGCGGCGACCCAGATACAGCTCCAAAGCTGCTGCGCTTGGCGGAAGGCGAACTTCTTCCCCAAGGGCCGGAGTACCTCCGCGTGAAGGCGATTGAGGCTCTGGGCCGCATGCGTGCACCGGCTGCCGCGGGTCATTTGCGCCGGTTTGTCGAAGCGCGCAAGGCCTTTGGCTGGGTGTACCCAGACGAAATTCGCATGGCCGCCGCGCAAGCTTTGGTCAAGCTCGACCCGGAGTGGATGCAGAGCTTCCTTCCGCAGTCCGGCCTGGATGAGAAAGTCCTGCAGTTGGCCCCCCTCGATCCGATTCCCGAGCGCGACTTCGTGCGTCATCGCCGCTATCGCCGCGTGCGCCTGCCGCGCAATGTACCCGCCGTAGTCACTTCCGCAAAGGGCAAATATTCTTCGGCGATCAGCGTTCTCAGCCTCGATGGCGGACTTCTGAGCGGCGAACTCCAGCTTCCGGTCGGCACCGAAGCGACGCTCAAAATTCCAGCGGGCCTGCGCTCCATCAGCATGCAAGCAGTGGTACGCTTCGTGCGCTCTCATCAGGCCGGATTCGAAATGGTCGGCATGAACCTTGAAGATCGCGCCAAGCTTCGCCGCCTTCTGGTCTCGCTCGGTGGAAACGATGGGATCGCCCCGACGCCCCCGCCAAACAACAGCCTTCTCGACGACTGATCTCGCCCCCCGCCGTCACATCTCGCCGCTGATATAAATTCTGCTGCGCGTATCGCCCTTCTCCATCCCCTCCGTTTCGTTGACACCCCCTAAGGCGGCTGTTAGATTGCATACTTTGTGTTCCTAAGGCCTCAACTCAACGTTTGGCGCGTCGTTTGGATGGTTTCGCTTGCAGCAGTACTGTCGTTTGCTTGCGGCTGTTCCGTAAGCCACAAGACGCCGGTTAAGCCGTCAGAAGCGCCCGGGCCTTTGCAGACTGCTTCGAAGGCCCAGCTGATCGAGTTATACGATAAACACGCCCAGGCAATTCAGTCGCTGAACGCAGGCGTGAACATGAAGCTGACCGCCGGCTCCGCGTACTCCGGAGTCATCGAGCAATACCATGAAGTGAACGGCTTTATTCTCGCCGCCAGGCCCGCGAGCATTCGTGTAATTGGCCAAGCTCCGGTGATCGGCAAGAATATTTTCGATATGGTCAGCGACGGCAAGACGTTCAGCATCTACGTTCCGTCGAAAAATCAGTTTCTCGTGGGGCCGGCCAATTTGGAACGTCACGCGGCGAAGCCGATCGAGAATCTCAGGCCCCAGCATTTGCTCGACGCGCTCTTCTGGCCGCCGATTGCCGATGACGCGCCAGTGCTCTTGGAAGAAGCAAGCGAGGGGAATGCTCAATACTACGTGCTTACGGTGATCGCGCGCACGCCCGAGCCTGCGGCAACTAGCAGCGCGGACTCGGGTTCAATGGACTGGGAGATTACTCGAAAAATCTGGTTCAGTCGCGCGGACCTGCGCGTCACGCGCATCGAAAATTTCGCTCCCGGTGGCAAAATCGCATCGGACGTGAGTTACGGAAATTGGCAAGCGTCGGGAGCCCTTACATATCCCTGGGAAATCGCCATCAGCCGCCCAGAAGACGACTATCAATTGCAGATCGCCATCAAGAAGCTGACGTTGAACGAGCCGGTTGCGCCGGACCGATTCGCATTGCCACAACCTCCCGGAACGAAGCTGGTGCACGTCGGAGACGAATCGGAAAAAGATGCCGGAGAAACTCCCAAGGAGCCGCAGCGCTGAGGCTATAAAGCGCTAAAGATATGATCCGCTACTTGATCGTGCAGAATGTGCTCCACCGGCCGTTGCGCACGCTGATCACCGTGATTGCCGTGGCCGTCGAGGTGACGCTTGTCATCATCGTCGTCGGCCTCACCAGCGGCCTCCTTTCGGAATCGGCCAAGCGCATTGAAGGCATCGGCGCGGACATCATGGTCCAACCGCCTTCCGCCTCCGTCTTTATGGCGTTTAGCGGCGCGCCTATGCCCATCGCTATCGGAGCCAAGCTGGCGCAACTCGATTACGTGCAAGCCGTGACGCCGGTGCTTCTCCAATTTAATTCCACCGGCCTCGAAATTGTTTACGGCATTGACGTCAATAGCTTCCGTACTGTCACCGGTGGCTTTGTGTACCATGAAGGCCATGACCTGCAAAGTCCCAACGACATTCTTGTGGACGATGTCTACGCGAAATCGAAAAAAGTAAAGCTCGGGCAGACGCTACGTCTTTTCGACCACGATTTTCACGTGGTGGGCATCGTCGAGCACGGCAAGGGCGCGCGGCTGTTCGTCTTCCTCTCCACCTTGCAGGAAATGGCCGGCGCGCACGATAAAGCCTCGGTCTTTTTCATCAAGTGCGATCGCACCGACCATACGCCCGCCGTGATGGACGAAATCAAGCAGTTGCTTCCGCGCTACGAAATTCGCCCGCTCAAGGATTTCATCTCGTTGATGACGTCTTCCAATCTCCCGGGCCTCGGCGCCTTCATCAACGTGATGATCGGCATCGCCGTCGTGATCGGCTTTCTGGTCATTTTTCTTTCCATGTACACCACCATCATCGAACGCACCCGCGAAATCGGTGTTCTCAAATCGCTGGGCGCTTCGAAAGCCTACATCGTTCAAATCGTGCTCAGCGAGACGACCCTCCTGTGCCTTGCCGGGGTGGCTGCCGGCGTGGGACTCAGCTTCCTGATGCGCTCTATTTTCATTAAGCTCTTTCCATCTCTCACGATCCTCATCACTGCGGATTGGGTCCTGCGAGCCGGCCTCATAGCGATTGTGGGCGGCCTCCTGGGCGCCGCTTATCCAGCCTGGATGGCCAGCCGCAAAGATCCCGTCGAGGCGCTCGCCTACGAGTAGCCATCCGCCAATTCCAATATCACCTGCGGTTTCGCGGGATTTCCGCGCGCGCATCCCTGCTAGGCAGAAATGCTAAACCCGACTAGAATAATTCAGTCCCCAGAATCGCCAACGCTGGCGCGGGAGCTGCTGTTGGAGCCGATACTCAAGACTGAAAACCTATGGAAGGTCTATCGCCAGGGCAAAGTGGAAGTTCCGGCCCTGCGCGGCGTCAGCATCGAAGTTTTTCCCGGCGAGTTTGTCTCCATCATGGGGCCTTCCGGCTGCGGCAAATCCACGATGCTGCATGTGATTGGAGGCTTGGCGCAAGCCACTCGCGGAAGAGTGCTGCTCGACGGCAACGACCTCACCACCATGAGCGATTCGGCGCGCACGCTGCTTCGCCGCCACAAAGTGGGTTTCGTATTTCAGCGATTCAATTTATTGCCCACCCTCGACGCCTATCACAATATCGCGCTCGCGCAGCACATTCATGGCAACGGCTTTGATCCTCACCGCTTCCAGGTCGTTGCCGATCTGCTGGGATTGAGTTCCCGGCTCAAGCATAAGCCTTCGGAACTTTCAGGAGGTGAGCAGCAGCGCGTCGCGCTGGCCCGCGCGATCGTCAGCGAGCCCAAGATCGTCCTGGCGGATGAACCGACCGGCAACCTGGATACCAAAAGTTCCGACGCTGTACTGAATCTGCTGCGCGACTTGAACAAAGATCTGGGACAGACCATTGTGATGATCACGCACAATCCGGACGCCGCGGCTTACGGACATCGCGTGCTGCACATGCGCGACGGCGAAGTCGTAGACGGCGTTTCCATACACTGACATGCGCGCTTTGTGGCAGGGCATCGTTCGAGCGATTTTTTGGTCTTACGAGCGGGGCAGCTGGCCCTACGACGTCGTTGTCATCGTAATTGTCCTATTTGTTCTAGCAACGCCGCGGCATTGGTTCCACGACCAGCCCCAAGTCGCGGCTTTCGCCAGCTCCACAGTCCAGTTTCGGTCCCAGGATATGGCCGGCCAAACTCGCACGTACCGCATGGACGCGTCCGTGCTGCCGGTAGACAAGCGCGCGTCCAACGAAACTCCAGAACTCGAGCGCGAAACTCACGATATCCTCGCGCGGACGGTTGACGATCTCCGGGACCAAAGCTTTCAGGTGGTACGCATTGAACCGCTGCGCGGCAAGGATGGTTCTATCGCGTCCTACGACGTCACAGTTCATCCGTAACCGACCCAAGTAACATTTTCTCCCCGCTCGGCACCCTGCGGAACCTCCTCTCGCTCGGGCACGTCCAATGGACTGTAGTATTATGAACGCCGCGTAAACGGACGCGTTCGTTCCACGGGGGCAATGATTTGATCGCAAAGCGTTTGTTATCGGCAGCGGCGGTGTGCGCCCTGATTTTGGGAGGTTGGCTTCAAGCTTCCTCGGCCGCCAGCCAGGTCCACGGAAACCTAAACCTCGATGGCGTCTTGCGCTTGTTGGATCGAGAGTCAAAAAGTTTTCACAGTCTTTCCGCTGACGTCGAGCGCACCAAGGTAACGGTCGTCGTCAACGACAAATCCAGCGAAACCGGCAGCATTTTGGTGCATGGCGACAAAATGTTGCTCGAAATGAAAGCTCCTGACGCTCGCACGATTCTGCGGACAGGCGACAATCTTTACATCTATACCCCAGGCCTCAAGCGCGTGGAAGAATACAATCTGGCCCAGCATCGTTCGCTGGTTGACCAGTATCTCCTGCTTGGCTTTGGCACATCAGGAAGAGATCTGCAGAAAGCATACTTTGTGACGCTGCTCGGCGAACCCACGCTTGACGATAAGAAAACTGCGGAACTGGAACTGACCCCCAAATCACAAGAGGCGCGTAATCAGATTTCCAAGATCCAAATCTGGCTCGACGAAACCACTTGGCTTCCGGTCCAGCAGCGGTTTGACGAAACTGGCTCGGGAGATTATTTCGTGATTCGCTATTCGAAGGTCATGCGCAATCCCGACCTCGGCGACGCTAAATTCAAGCCTCATTGGCCCAAGGGCACCGAAAAGGTCAAGCCGCAGGGTTGATCATTATCCGAGGCCGTTTCGCTGCAAATTGAATCAGTGCTTCGCGGCAACGGAGGATTTAGCCTGACGCTGCTCGGATTCCTGCTTGAGCAGCGATTGTTTTAAGTCCACGCCCCAGCGGTATCCTGCCAAATCCCCGTCTTGGCGCACGACACGGTGGCAGGGAACCACCACCGAAACAGGATTCGTGGCGCACGCCCGCGCAACCGCTCGAATGGCCTTAGGCTTCCCAATCGCGCGAGCCACTTGGCTATAGGTCCGCGTGGACCCGTAAGGGATCTTACGCAGCTCTTCCCATACGCGGCGTTGAAACGCCGTGGCCTGCACGTCGGTCGGCAAATCGAGGTTCGGCTCGCGCCCGCGCAGATGCTCCAATATTCTTTCCACCCAGCCTTCCAGACCGTTGCGATCGCGGCCGATTTCCGCCCGCGGGTATTCTTTCCGCAAAGCCGCTTGCAGAGCGACATCGTCCTTGCCTAGATAGAGAGCGCTGATCCCGCGATGCGTCGCTCCCACCAACAAACGGCCCAGCGGCGACCCTACGATCGTGTAATGAATCTGCATTCCCGCGCCGCCTTGGCGATACGTCGCCGGCGTCATTCCCAGCTGTGACGGTGCGCGTTCGTACAATCGGCTGCTCGATCCAAATCCCGCATCATAAAGTGCCGTAGTCACGTCGTCCCCCTTTTTCAACTTCGATTTCAGCCGCCGCATGCGTTGCGCGTCGGCATACTGCCGCGGCGAAATCCCCATCACGCTGCGAAACGCGCGTTCGAGCTGGTGCGGGCTCATCTCCACGGACGAGCTGAGCGCGTTCAGCGTCAACCGCGCTTCATTTTCACTCTCCGCCGTTCCTCCGCCATCCGACTCAATTCGCGCTTCAATTGCCCGGCACACGCGCGCCACCGCTGCGGTACGCGGATCACTCAGACGAACTGCTCGCGGCTTGCATCGCTGGCAAGCTCGAAATCCCTTCTGCTCGGCCGCTTCGGGCAACGAGTAAAATTCCACCTGCTCCCGCCTCGGTTTTTTGGAAGCGCAGGAGGGCCTGCAGTAAATTCCGGTGGACCGCACCGCGTATACAAATTTGCCGTCCGCTCCGCGATCGCGATCCCGCACCGCGTTCCAGCGGGCTTCGAATGTGTGCTGTTCTGCTTTCGTCGGAATTTGCAATTTAGAAGTTCGTGGCATCAGCTGAATCATCTCGTCGAGCCTCGCTTGCATCCCCAAAGTAGCGAAACACAACCGAAGCCGCTATCCGTTTATCGCGCCTGAACTAAATTGGAACTGCAAAATTTGACTGCGTCACAAAAGCGAAAGTTAGCCCTATTGGTACTAGCTTCCCGAATCGAAACCAAAACGAATATGGAAGCTCCTGTGAAAATGTTTATATTCCCACTACAAATCTTTGCTGTTCTCTCTAACTAATTGAAACCACGCACTTAGCCTCCCTCCGGAGGTGTTATATCTTACGTCACCATCACCTCACCCCCCTTGACGACAGGCCCGACTCCGCGCATATTCGGTCCACCAGCAGGGGACTCTTAGGCTGTTCTTGGGGGACAGTACATGGGGGCTGCTCCGGATTGGAAAGACCAGCGGTGTGCCGCTTCGCCGCTGCGTGAATTTGAAAGCCATACAGTCAGCGTCGTTGCACACTCAGGGAAACCAGGGCCTCGTCGTTTCGCACGCGTTCCCACACATGCCATTGGAGTCGCGCAAGAGCGTCGTGGCAACCCGCGCGCCGCGCTTTCGCTGCCCTTGCGCCTGATCCGCGTCGGCGACCGGCCTGAGCCGATTCCGGTGACGCTGGTCACGCGCAATATCAGCTCGAGCGGCATCTATTTCCTCGCTCCACGCAACTTCGCGCCGGGCACCGCCATCGAGCTCGAAGTCGCGTTGATCGAACGCCCGCTCGGCCAAGGCAGCGTTCAAATGTGCACCGCCGTGCACATCGTACGCGCCGAGGACGTCGAAATGCCCGGGTGGCGCGGCTACGCCGCCAGCTTCGACGATTTCGCGCTGCGCCGCGATGACGTGCTCCCGTTGCGCTACCGCGGCCATTAGCGCCGCAATCGCAAAAAACCACTAAACTCATTCCAAATGCTGGCCCTGCGAGATCGTGCGGAGCGGCAACGCCTCTCTGCGTACTCTGCGCGCTTTTCTCTGCGACCTCTGCGTTAAGTAATTGACGTAGCTTTTACCTCAACAACTGCCCGAAGCGGTCACTCCGAGCCACTTATCCGCCACGCCGCGCTCTGATACGATTCCTCAGCCGTGAGAACTACTCAATTCTCCACTCGCGCCGTTCTTTTCGACTGGGATGGCACGCTGCTCAATTCCTACGCCGCCGACGTTCGCGCTTATCTTTCCATGTTCCGCGCCCTGAACATCACCTGGACCGAACGTGAAGTCGCCGCGCATTATTCCCCGAATTGGCTCCGCGTCTATCGCGCGGCGCAACTTCCGCGCTCGAAGTGGCTGGATGCCGACCGTCTCTGGACTCGAGCCTACAAAATCGAAAGGCCTCCGTTGCTGCCCGGCGCCCGACGCATCCTGCGCGCGCTCTCGACAAAATTCGAGCTCGGCATTGTCAGCAGCGGCAATCGCGCGAGAGTTCGCCGCCAAGTCCGGGAATTTTCGCTCGCTGATTACTTCGCCGCATGTGTGTGCAGCGAAGACACGCCGAAAAGGAAACCACATCCGGCACCATTGCAGCTCGCGCTCAAACGCATGCGCCTCAGCCCCGAACATTGCGTCTACGTGGGAGACACCGCGGAAGACATCGAAATGTCGCGCCGCGCTGGAGTGCGCGCCATTGGCGTACTCGGCCCGTTCCCCACCGAGGAACGCCTTCGCGCAGCGAAACCGGAGATCCTGCTCGATTCGATCCGCGACCTTCCGCGCCATATTCGGGCAATGGATTGAAATCAATGCGGCGTGGGCGGCGGCTGACCTGTCGCCGCAGCTTGCGGACCCTGAGCGGCAGGCGCCGTCTCAGCGGCGGCCGTTCCAGGGCCCGTATTCAATTGGAAATCCGTGGAATGAATCACCAGGCGTAGCGGAAGGTCATCGTTCTGACCGTCCTTGAAATAGTCATCCGAACGCGTGTACGTCGGCAGCCAATATTTCCCCTGAAAATTCTCGCGGTAAGTCTCAAACATCGTGAACGGCAGTTCCGTCCCGTTTCCTTCTATCTCGCTTACGAATTTCCCGTAGCTCTTCACGATCGCGAAATCGTGGTCGTCAATCCATACCACTCCCTCGAAATAGCGTTCCTTGCGGCTCAATAATTTCGGCTTCACCTGGAAAATATAAGTGTTCAGTTGGTCCAGTTTTTCTTGACCCGCATATTTGAAATCGTAGTTCGCCACCTTGTCCGGAGTCAGCGGAAATTCCGGCATGCTGGCAATCACCCGCACGTCCTCCAGCGAAAAATGCATCAGCTTCAGTGTAGACACGGGTGGCGTGGTCACCCGCATATAACGCTGCCCGTCCGACCGCAACAGCACTTCCCCGGTGACGCTGAATTTTCCTCCCGGGTCGGTCAGTTCGTCTAAACGAATGGACTGCGTGTAATCATAGGTTTCGTATGCCTTCTTCATCACCGCTTCGTTGGCCACAAAGCGATTGATGATCTCTTGCGCGGGAATCGGCGGAGGGCCGGGATGCGGTTCAGCCGGAATGCGCTTCACCTCGAATTTCGGCGGGGCCGCTTGCGGTCCAACGTCCTGTGCGCGCAAGGGCATCGCTGAAAACATCAGCGTCGCGAATATCATCGCGGCGAACCACTCGATCGTTCGATTCCGTCCCGGCATTCCCAATCGTTCCTTCGTGCTTAGATGCAGCATCCCGCCTTCATGGTCAACTCTAACTCATTTTCCACCGCCGGACTCGCGCTCCATTACCCCGGCGGAAACGCCCCGTTCACGGAGATCGCGCGCGGGACTCTCTGTTATGCGCCTCCGTGCTCTGATAAAATTACGTGCTTGCCGCTCGGCGGCCGACTCCGGCATGACGGACAATCGCGAAAAGCTCCAATCCAGACGCTACCTGATCAGTGGCATGGTACAGGGCGTCGGCTTTCGCTATTTCGCAATGCGCGCCGCGGAGCGCCTGAAGGTGACGGGATACGCGAAGAATCTGCGCGATGGCCGCGTGGAAGTCTACGCCATCGGCACCGAACCAGCGCTGGCAAAATTTCGCGCGGAGCTCGAGCGCGGGCCGCAGGGCGCGCTCGTTTCCAGCGTTTCCGAAGAGGACGCTTCATTCCTCGATCAATTCTACAAACGCTTTTCGATTGAGCACTAAGTAGACATGCGGAGCGTGGCTGTATTTTTCCCTGTCGTAGTTTTCGTCTGTGTTCATCTGTGGTGATGTTGATCTTTCGTAGCTAACGACGCGCACTCACAAAATCCAAGGAGAAGCATGAACGACCTGAAAGCGCTCATCCGTGAAATCCCGGATTATCCCAAGCCGGGCATTCTGTTCTATGACCTAACCACGCTGCTGAAGGATCCGGTCGGTTTCCATTCGTTGGTGGATCGCCTCTGCGAACAATACAACGGCACCAAGGTGGACATCGTCGCCGGCATCGAAGCGCGCGGTTTCATTTTCGCGCCTGCGCTAGCCTACCGCCTGAATGCGGGCTTCGTTCCAATCCGCAAACCCAAAAAGCTTCCGGGCAAGACGGCTTCCATCACCTATCAACTCGAATACGGCACGGATCAGCTCGACATCCACCAGGACGCCATCGAACCAGGACAAACCGTGTTGATATGCGACGACCTTCTGGCCACCGGGGGTACCGCCGCAGCGACAGTGAAACTCATCGAACAATTAGGCGGAAAAGTAGCCGGCGCAGCCTTCGCAGTGGAACTCACGTTCCTCAACGGCCGCGCCAAACTCCCCGGCCTGCACGTATTTTCGCTGTTGAAATACGACAAGTAGTGTGTCTTTACAACAAATCAGAAATTGACTTGGTTTTTCAGGACAGGTTTTATCTGTGTTTATCTGTGTTTAACTGTGTTTATCTGTGTTGCCTTTAATCCTCGTTGGCGCACCACTTCAAATAGCATCACACCGGCCGCCACTGAGACATTGAGCGATCGCACCGGACCAGCAGTTGGCAGCGAAACCAGAAAGTCGCAGCGTTTGCGCGTCAATTCGTGCAGACCTTCGCCCTCTCCACCGAGGACGATCCCGACGGATCCTTTCAAATCGACTTGCGTGTAACTCTTTTCCGCACGCTCGTCGAGCCCCACCAACCAGTAGCCCGCCTCCTTCATCTCCTCCATCGCGCGCACCAGATTCTTCACTCGCGCGATCGGCAAATGCGCCAGCGCCCCCGCAGACGCGCGCTCCACCGTATCGCTCAATCCCGCCGCGCGCCGCTCCGGAATCACCACGCCATCAGCGCCTGCCGCTAGCGCAGTTCGCACAATGGCGCCGAGATTGTGTGGATCTTCGATTCCATCGAGCAAGACCAGCAAACCCTGAGGATTTTTCGCGGCCAATAAATCTTCCAGCTCAATCGCCGGCTTCGCCGCACCCAGCGCCGCAACTCCCTGGTGCTCGTGCGTCCCCACCAGACGATCAATCTGCTGCCGGTCCTCAAATCGCACCGGCACGCCCTTGGCCTTCGCCATCTGCACCACGGCCTCGACGCGCTCACCGTGCCGTCCGCGCGCGATCACGATGCGGTCGAGCGCACGCCCTGCGGCCAACGCTTCTTCCACGGCATGAAATCCGGTGAGCCAATTCATCGCAATCCCATTCGATTTTGGCGCAGCGAGCGAGCGCCGGATAGGCTGGAGTCAACTCCCCTGCGGAATTTCTCTGCTTCCGGCGTTTATCCCGACTTGTCGGGGCGTCTCTGCGGTGAATTCATCCTTCGATCGTCGCAATCGTGTGCGCAGCAATCGCCTCGCCGCGCCCAATCTCGCCCGTGCCCTCGTTCGTCTTGGCCTTCAGATTGATTTGCTCCGCGGATATGCCGAGTGATTTGGCCAGCGCCGCGCGCATGGCCGGGAAATGCGGCCCCAATTTCGGACGCTCGCAGATCACCACCGCATCCAGGTGGCTGATCCGCAGCTTGCGCTCATCCAACAATCTCCGCGTATGCTCCAGAAACAACAAACTCGACGCGCCCTTCCACTGCGGATCCGTGTCCGGAAAATGAGTCCCAATATCGCCGAGCCCTGCCGCGCCCAACAACGCGTCGCACAAAGCGTGCGCCAGCACATCGCCATCCGAATGACCCACCGAGCCTTTATCGAAAGGCACTTCGATGCCGCCGATCATCAACTTGCGGCCTTCCGCCAATCGGTGCAGGTCGTAACCAATCCCTGATCGTGTCATTTCGCGCGGCGCTCCTGCTCCAGATAAAATCGCGCCAAATCCATGTCCGCCGGTCGCGTGATCTTTAAATTGCGCTCCGAACCAAGCACCACAAAAACATCATGCCCAAACCGCTCCACCAGCGCCGATTCATCCGACGCCATAATCCCATCCATCTGCGCCTTTCGAAACGCATCGCGCAGCAGCACATAAGAGAACGCCTTGCGGCGTCTGCGCCAGCACCACGCGCTCGCGCGGAATCGTCGAGGTGATAAGCGCGACGTCCTCCGGCAAACTCGCGCGCTTCACTTCCTTCACGGTATCGATCGCCGGAATGCCCAGAATCGCCGCGCCACGCTTGCGCGCCTCCGCGATCACTCGATCCACTTGTTCGGGAGTAACAAACGGCCGCACCGCATCGTGCACCAGCACCACCTCGGTGGCAGGATCCACTTGCGCCAGAGCGTTCGCCACCGATTGCTGCCGCGTATCCCCGCCGTGCACCACCCGCGCAGGCCGCCCCAGGCCAGCCTTCGCCACTTTATCCTGCAGCGACACAATCTCGTCCGCGCGCGTGGAAAGAAAAAAATCGGTGATGGCCGCGCACGCTGCCAGACGGCGCAAGGTGAAAATTACAAGCGGCATGCCATCCAATTCGAGGAATTGCTTCGGCATTTCGGCGCCCATGCGGGTGCCAAGACCAGCGGCAGGGATGATAGCGGCAACGCGGCCCATAAAGGGTCAACAGTCTATCGCAGACAGGCTACGGAGAGAAAGAGAAGACCGGGAGCGCGCACGTCGCAGGGCAAGGAAAGGAGGCGAAAGGCCTACGACCTGCCCGATTCCGGATACAGCGGCCGCGCAGGACGTTCGCCGCCACCTTCGGATGTACGCTGTGCAGTTTCGCTGAGCTGCTGCGTACCACCGGAAATCACGCGTGGTACTTGCTGCTCGCCGCGCTCGTCGTATCGCCCGAAGATCATTTTGCCGGCTGTCGTCTGATGAACCGAGGTCACCGTAATATCGATCGTCTTATTGATCATCTTGCGCGCGCCATCCACCACCACCATCGTGCCGTCGTCCAGGTACGCGACGCCCTGGTTGTATTCCTTGCCCTCACGCAAAATGAAAACGCGCATCGTCTCGCCCGGCAGCACCACCGGCTTCAGCGCATTCGCCAGCTGATTCACATTCAGAATCTCAATGCCCTGCAGAGTGGCGACCTTATTCAAATTGAAATCGTTCGTCACGATTTTCGCGTCGTAGCGCTTGGCAAGTTCGATCAACTTCAAGTCCACTTCCGGCACCTGCAGAAAATCGTCGTCCGCAATCTGAACTTCCAAGTGCGCCATTTTTTGGATCCGCTGAAGAACTTCCAGCCCGCGCCGCCCGCGCTGCCTCTTCAACGGGTCCGCAGAGTCCGCCACCAACTGCAATTCGTGCAGCACAAACTGCGGAATGATCACAGTTCCATCCAGGAATTGCGCTTCCGCAATGTCCGCCACGCGCCCATCAATAATTACGCTCGTGTCGAGAACCTTGAAAGAATGCTTCAAGCTGCGCTCGCTGCCAAACAATCCCCCGAGCGCCTGCAGATTCAGCATATCGCCCTTATTGGCTCCCAGAATCAGGCCGATATACGCCATCACCAGGAACGCCGCCAGGCTGAAGAACGAACGAGTGCTCTCCGGCATCGTCGTATGCGTCAGAATCAGCGACGTGAGATAAGCACCGAGAAGACCTAGGATTGAGCCTACCGCCGCGCCAATCAGGCGGCGCAGGCTGGCGTGCCGCAGACGCAGCTCAAACAAGATAACCGCCAAACCGAAGAAAAGTCCAACGACAGCGCCAAAGATCGGCGAGACGCTAAACGGGCGAAAATGAAAGCCTGCCGCAATACACACCGCCATGAAAACGATACGAATTCCGAGCATGTCCCAAAAGGTTCCCACCGGATCGAGACCGGAACGCGCCGGAGCAGCAGGTTTCAATGTTGTAGTTTCGGGAGCCGGAATGGCAATGGCCGGTGGCCTGTTATGCGGTACAGGAGGAGTCCTTTGCATGGGTCCCACCTTATGAAAATCTCTATAAGACGAATCGCGTCCAATGATCTCGTCTCGAATCGTTTTTTCCGGCGTAATAAAGTTCGGGCGCTTGGCCGGGAGGAGGTAGAGGTTCCTTATGAATTCTTTATAAGGGCCCAGTATAGCACCGGGCGGGAAGTGGGAGTCAACGACGTGCGATAACTTAGTAAACGCCTCGTAGTTCTACTACTGCCAAGGAGGGTCGGTCGGGTAGGTTAAATGTAGAACTTGGGAACGCGCCGCCCCAAGGCGCACAGAAGGTCGGAAGTGACGGTGCCGATCTCGCGCGCAACATCGGAAACTTCGATCGTCGCGCCGCCATCCTTGCCGTAAATCGTCACCACATCACCCAAGACTGCTTCCGGCGCATCGGTCACGTCCAGCATCGTCAAGTCCATCGAAATAGTGCCTACCAGCGGGACGCGCCGGCCGCGAACCAGCGCGCACCCGCGGTTCGTTCGGGCGCGCATGATTCCATCAGCGTATCCGGCGTTGATAACGGCTATGCGCGTCGGTCGCTTGGCCACGAAGCGTGCGCCATAGCCTACGGCTTGGCCTTCGGAAATCTCGCGCAGTGAAATAATCCTTGCCTTCAAGGAAAGGCACGGCCGCAGCGGAATCTGACCCACAACTTCATCCTTCTTCTGCGGCGGGTCAAACGACTGGTGATATCCATAAAGTATTGCGCCCGGTCGCACCATGTCCGCCCATGTGCTGTTCCGCGCGCAGATGGCGCCGCTGTTCGCCATGTGCACGATCCCAGGAGACACTCCCAGTTCTCGCATGCGTGCAAGGCTCGAAAGAAAAACCTTTTCCTGATCGTCCGTCTGCTGCGCCGTGAAATCTTCCGCGGAAGCGAAATGCGTAAATGTTCCTTCGAGTTGAATGTGCTTGCACACGGCCAGCGCGCGCGCAAACGCTTCAATCTCGTCCGGCGAAATGCCCAGCCGGTTCATGCCTGTATTGATCTTCAAATGAAAAGGGACGCGGCCCTTGCCGCCAACCGCTTTGGCGCTGCGCTCCAGGTGCTGAAGATCGCTCACGCGAAATACCGCCGGCGTCAGGTTGTTCTTGATCAGCCGCTTTTCCTCGCCCGGCCAGAACCCAGTCAAAATCAAAATGCGTTTGCGGATGCCCGCCTCGCGCAACTCAATGCCTTCGTTCGCGCAAGTCACGCCAAACCATTCCGTGCCGGCCTTCTGCAACGCCTTTGAGATCGGCACCGCACCCAGCCCGTAAGCGTTTGACTTCACCACCGCGAGAATCTTGCGCTGAACTCCGACGTGCCTGCGAATCACGCGCAGGTTCTGCAAGATCGCTTCCAGCGAAATCTCCGCCCACACGGGGCGCCCCTCGAAATGAATTGCTTTAGACATCGTCATTTAGAATGCCAGACTCCCGCGCGCCAGCGCGATGGAATTCCCGCGCAGCAAAACGCCCCGCGCCGTTTGGGTAAACATCCAATTTGAATCCTTGCAGGCGAGTCGCCAACGCGCGGTTCATCAGAGCGCGCCAGCCTTTCCATAAGCACTGTGCTATCAAATACTTAGTGACACCTTAGTTTCGGAACGCAAGGACTCACAGGCGGATTCCAAACGAAACGCGGATTCAGCGCCACAACTGTGGACATAAATAAACACCGAACCGGTTGACGCTCACTCCCCCGGCTCGCCGCCCGCGCTCCACGCATCCGGCGCAGCTTCTTCAAACCGCGTGTGGCGCGCCAGGAACACGAAATTCAAATTCCCCGTAGGGCCGTTGCGCTGTTTCGCAATGATCAGCTCCGCCTTTGCGCGATCTTCCTCGGGCAAATCCGTCTTGTAGAAATTAGGCCGGTTGATAAAGAGCACCACGTCTGCATCCTGCTCGATCGCGCCTGATTCGCGCAGGTCCGCGAGTTGCGGTTTGCGCTCTTCGCGCTCCGGCGCGCGCGTCAACTGGCTGAGCACCACAATCGGCACTTTCAACTCTTTGGCGAGACCTTTCAGCGCACGCGACATTCCCGAAACTTCCTCTTGGCGATTGCTCTGGCGCCCCATGTTGGTGGGCACCACCAATTGCAGATAATCCACAATAATCAACGAAAGCCCTCGATCGCGCTTCAGCCGCCGCGCCTTCGCGCCCATTTCCATCACGGTAGAAGAAGCCGAATCGTCAATCCACAGCGGCGCCTCGGCCAGGCTCGTGAGCCCGCCGGTCACCCTGCCCCAGTCCTCGCGATTCATGTGCCCGGTCCGGAATTTGTGCGCGTCCACCCGCGCCTCCGAAGCCAGCAGCCGCAGCAAGAGCGATTCCTTCGACATTTCCAGGCTGAAGATCGCCACCGGCTCGCGATGACGCACCGCGACGTTTTCCGCGATGTTCAGCGCCAGCGCCGTTTTTCCCATCGAAGGCCGCGCCGCTAAAATGATCAATTCGGAAGGCTGCAGCCCCGCTGTTTCGTTGTCCAGATTCGCGTAACCGGTCGCGAGCCCCGTGATTCGCCGGCCTTCGCTGAAAATCTTTTCCAGGCGCTCGAAATTGTCGCGGACCAGCTCTTTGACGCCGATCAGCCCCGCCTTCACGCGATCTTCCGCCAATTGGAAGATCACCGACTCGGCGCGATCCAGAATCACATCCGCATCATCGCCCGCCGCGAGCGCCTGCTCCTGAATCGCCGACGCGGAAAAAATCAGATTCCGCAAAACCGCCTTTTCCTTGACGATCCGCGCATAATGCTCCACGTTCGTGACGCGCGGCAACCCATCGGCCAATTGCGAAAGGTATGCAATCCCGCCCGCCGCCTCCAATTCGCCGCGCCGCGATAGGTCTTCCATCAGCGTCACGACATCTATCGCCTGCTGTTTCTCGCCCAGCTGCACCATGCGCTCGAAAATCTGGCGGTGCTGTGGCAAAAAGAAATCGTCCGAACGCACCTTCTCAATCGCTGCGTTCAGCGAATGATTGTCCAGCAGGATCGCGCCCAGAATGCTGCGCTCAGCTTCCAGATTGTGCGGTAATGGACGTTCGACGGTTGTATCGCCTGGCATTGTGTGTGCTTGTGTTTTAATTCCAGCTGTCCAATCTTACGCCCGCACGCGATGAACGCCAAACGCTCACGCGTATGACTTCAAATCTCACGCGAGTGTCGTAGAGGCACGGCACGCCGTGCCCGCTCATGATACAGCTCACTTTTTCGGGCAGACTGGATTGTGCGAAGTTCTCGTGCTCGCGTCAATCGTACCGCGATGAACTTGCCTGTGGATGAATTCGGAAAAGTGGAAAACTCGGCATTCAAAATAACGAGTCAGCAACCGTAGGGGCGGGTCTCAGACCCGCCCTTGCACGTAAGGGTGATCTCACCACAAAAATAAAAAGGCGCCCCAAACTTCAGGGCGCCCTATGCCGCAATAATAGATCCCGCTACTCTTCTTTTTTCACCGCGACCTTCACGTTCGCGCTAACTTCCCGGTGCAACTTAACGGGAACCTCATACTCGCCCATGATCTTGATCGGCTCCGCGAGAACGATTCTCTTCTTGTCGATTTCGAAGCCCTTGGCGGCGAGCGCTTCCGCGATGTCGCCGGACGTGACCGAGCCAAACAGCTGATCGTTCTCCCCGGCCTTGCGCGTGAACTCCAGCGACACGGCCGCGAGCAGTTCGCCCTGCTGTTGCGCCGCGGCCTTCTCGGTGGCTTCCTTCTTCGCGAAGTTCGCCCGCATCTTCTCCAACCTCTTCAAATTGCCGGCCGTAGCCTCCAGGCCCAGCTTTCGCGGCAAAAGAAAATTGCGCGCATAGCCCTCGGCAACTTCCACGAGCTGCCCGCGCGTTCCCAGCTTTTCCACATCTTCCTGCAAAATGATTTGCATTATTCTGACCCTCGAATTTCTATGTGCGATTCGATCCCGATACTTACTGCAACGATCCGGCTTCCCCGATGTGTCTGTAGGGGCGGGTCTCAGACCCGCCCCTACGATTTCAGATTCATTTCAGGCGTCGCCGACCACTACAACTCTGCGGCAAACGGCAGCAACGCGATATTCTGCGCCCGCTTGATCGCCACGGTCAGCCAACGCTGATGCCGCGCGCACGTCCCAGTCATGCGCCGCGGCAGAATCTTGCCGCGCTCCTGGATGAACGGCGCCAGAATCTCGGCCTTCTTGTAATCAATGAAGTCCGCCTTATCCACGCAGAACCGGCAAACCTTCTTCTTACGCACAAAATTGCGCTTGCCGCGCTTGGCCGGACCACCCGGTCCGCCCCCGGGCCGTCCGCCGCCGCCGGGTCCACCTGGTCCAGACGATCTCATGCCTCCCGAAGAAGGCCCGTGCGAATGCTGTGCTGGTGCGTTTTCTTCTGCCATTCGATTCTCCTGACGAATTTCGCTGAAATCTTTGTGGGTCGTGGCTTCAGCCACGACATAAATCCCGAATACTCGCGACGGCTTTAGCCGCCGAAGTTCCTTCTGACCGCCGCTCAAAACCCGGCTATGCTGTCGGCGCAGATTGCTCCGTCGGCGGCACGATCGGCGCAACGGGCGCCGCCGGTGCCGGCGCAGCCGGAACCGCCTTCCGCGGACGTCGCGCCGCTCGCCGCTCGCGGTGCTTCTTCAACTTTTCCTGCCGCTTCAATTCTTCGTCCAGCCGCACGGTCAAATACTTGATCACCGGGTCGGAGACCTTCAGCCGCCGCTCCAGTTCCTTCACCACTTCGCCGTGCGTGGACTTCAGCACCATGTACACAAAAAATCCCTCGCGCAATTTCTGCACGCGATAAGCCATGCGCTTGCGGCCCCACTTGGCGACCGACTCGATCTTCGCGCCCTTCTCCGCCGCCGTGTGCTCCAGCGTGGCGATCAACTTGTCGATCTCCGCCTCCGGCGTATCCGGCCGGCAGATGAAAATCAGGTCGTACTGACGCTCTTCCATATGTCCTCGACTCCTCTTCGTCTCTGCTGCAACTGCGAAATTCTATTCCGCGTTCTCTTCTTCGGATTCCACCCGGCGATTGAACCGCGACATCGCCTTGCCCACGCCCTCGCTCAAAATCAATTCCACCGCGTCAGCCGCATCCGCCGTCATCTGCGCCGCAACTTCGCGTTCCGGCTTGCGCATCGTCCCCAGAACGTAATCCGCCATGTCCTCCAGCGGATATTCCGGCTTCACTCCCAGCCGCACACGAATAAATTCATTCGTCCCGATAGAAGCAATAACAGACTTCAATCCGTTGTGCCCGCCGGCGCTGCCTCGCTCCCGAATCCGCAACATGCCCCACGGCAACATCGCCTCATCGCTCAGGACGACCATCTCGGCGGCCTTGCACTCATACCGTTCGAGCAGCATCCGCACCGCCGCGCCGCTCAGATTCATCATCGTCTGCGGCTTGGCCAGCACCACTTCGTTGCCGGCCACAGTTCCTAATCCCACGTACGATTTCGCTTCCGGCCGCGTCACCCGAATCCCGGCGCGTCCGGCCAACGCATCCACCGCCAGAAAGCCCAGGTTGTGCGGCGTGAACTCGTACTCCGGGCCAGGGTTTCCGAGGCCAACGATAAGTCTCATGTGTACCCTGAAAACCCTTCAGCGGCTGGCCCGAAGAACTACTTCTTCTTCTCGGACTTCTCCGCTTTCGCCGCCGGCTCCGCCGCTTCGCCTTCGCCCTCTTCCACTTCCTTCTTGCCCTTCTTCATCACTTCCGGCTCGGCTGGTGCTGCCTCCGCGGTGACTGCTGCGTCCGCAGCCGGTTCTTCTTCCTTCTTCAGCACAACGACGTGCGCGATCACACGCGTTGGGTCGGTTAAAAGCTTAATCTTCTTGGGATCAAACGGAAGATCCGCCGCGCGCAATTGCTTGCCGATCAGCATGTCGCTGATGTCCACCTTGAATTCTTCGGGAATGTCTCCCGGCAAGCACTCGATTTCCACTTCGCGCGTCACCGTCTCGAACACGCCGCCCTGCATCTTCACGCCCTGTGCCTCGCCAAACGTATGCACCGGCACCATGACGCGCATGCGCACGTCCATCGCAATTCGGAACAGGTCCACGTGCAGCAGCTTTCCGCTGACGGGATCCACCTGCCAGTCCTTCACCATCGCTTTTTCCGCGGCGCCCTCGGCAACCTGCACAGTGAAAATCGTGTTGTGCCCCGTTTCCGAACGTAAAATCTTCGCCACCTGCTTCGCGTTCACCGACAGCGAAATTGATTCCTTCTTCCCGCCGTACAAAATCGCCGGGACCATTCCCGTCAGACGCGTTTGTCGCGCGGGACCCTTCCCGCGTCCCTCGCGTACTTTGCCTTCGACTGTAAATGTCTCCATGAATTCCTCTCCCGCTAGATAAACAACTCGCTGATCGATGTCTCTTCGTGAATGGACTGAATCCCGCGCGCCAGCAGCGAAGCCACGCTCAGCACCTTGATCTTGTCCAGCTTCTGTGCCGCTTCATTCAGCGGCACCGAATCCGAAACCACCACCGCCTCGATTTTTGACTTCGCGATCCGCTCTACTGCCGGACCCGAAAGCACCGGATGCGTACAAGCCGCAAAAACTCGAGTCGCGCCGTGATTCAGCAGCGCCTCCGCCGTCTTCACCAGCGTTCCGGCGGTATCAATGATGTCGTCAATCACGAGCGCCGGGCGCCCGGACACGTCGCCGATCAGGTGCATCACCTCGCTGACGTTCACGTCAATGCGCCGCTTATCCACGATCGCCAGCGGCGCATCAATTCGTTTCGCGAAAAATCGCGCCCGCTCCACGCCGCCCGCATCCGGCGAAACCACCGTAATCGGCCCCAGGTTCATCTTCTGAAAATATTCCACCAGCACCGGCGACGCGAACAAGTGATCCACAGGAATATTGAAATATCCCTGAATCTGCGGCGCGTGCAGGTCCAGCGTGAGCACCCGGCTCGCTCCCGCCGTTTCCATCAAATCCGCCACCAACTTCGCCGAAATCGCCACGCGCGGCCGGTCCTTGCGGTCCTGCCTCGCATACGGGTAATACGGAACCACCGCCGTAATTCGCCATGCTGATGCCCGCTTGAACGCATCAATCATCAGCAATAACTGCATCAGATTGAAATTCACCGGCGTGCTGCAAGGCTGCACCACAAACACATCCGCGCCGCGCACATTTTCCAAAATCTGATACCGCGTCTCACCGTCGCTGAACTGTCCGTGCTCCGCTTGGCCCAGCGGCACGCCCACGAACTTGCAAATCGCTTTCGCCAGCGCGGGATTTGCAGTGCCGCAGAAAATCTTGAATTTGTCGTCGGCCAAAACTTTCCCCTCAGCCGCACACGCGCCGGCGCGCGCTATTCCACACGCCAGCCCAAAGCACGGCCATAGTCTTCCCTGGATAGGGTTTTAACGACAAAAACCGAATCTTCCGGGAACGCACGAGCGGCTCGGCGCGCCTGCGCTGGGTTTCGGAATACTCCGAACACCGCCGACCCGCTACCCGCCAGCGCGGCATCTGCGGCTCCTCGCTTGAGCAATCCCTCCCGGATTTCTCCGAGTCGCGGATGGCGGCGGAAGACCGGCTCCTCGAAATCATTCGAGATGCCCGCCCCCTGCCGGCTCCAGCACAGAGCGCAGAACCTCAAGATTTTAGGGGGTTCGGCGCGTTTTGTCAATTCCTCGGAAACCCACTGGTAGGCGTCCTTGGTGCTCACCCCGATGTCGCGCGGCGAAACTACCAGAATCGTTCTCTTTGGCCCGTTCGGCAGCGGATAAATCTCATCCCCGCGATTCACGGCCAGAGCGCGCCCGCCGAATAAAAAAAACGGCACATCCGCGCCCAGCTCCGCCGCGATCTCCAGCAACCGTTCAAGCGGCACACTTTTTTTTGTCAGCCGCAACGTGCCGATCAACGCGGCTGCTGCGTCGCTGGAACCGCCGCCGAGACCGCGCGCCATCGGAATCGTCTTTTCCAGTTTCGCGCGAATTCCCCCGCGGAAACCAATCTCGCATCCAATCGCTTCAATCGCACGATAAACAAGATTGTCGGGCCCGCTCGAAAGTTCGGGGATGTTCGTCTCGAGAAAAATCCCGGCTTCAGGCGTGAGCGAAAGTTCCAGCGTGTCGCGCAGCGAAATCGCCTGAAAAATCGTACGCAACTCGTGGTAACCGTCCGGACGTTTCCCCACGACTCGCAGGCTTAGGTTGATTTTCGCGAACGCGGGCAGGCGCACGAAACTTTTCTTCGCTGTCGCGCGAGTCATGCGCGGGAGCTTACTGCGGTTTGGCCGAATCCGGCGTGGTTTTTTGCGCCGTGCGCCGCTTCAAGGTTTTCAATTGTGAATCTAACTCGTTCACTTGGTCGGAGTCGTAATCCGCCGGCGACGCTTTCTGCCATTCTGTAAGCGCGCGTTCCCAATACGTGGCCGCGCGTTCCGGTTGACCCATCTTGGCGTACACATCGCCGAGGTGCCCCAGAATCGTTGGGTCGTGGCCTTGCCGTTCGGACGCTTTGCGCAAATTCTCTTCCGCTTCGGTTAGCTTGTTCTGCTTGTAATACGCCCAGCCGAGGCTATCCAGATAAGCGCCGTTGCTCGGCTCTTGTGTCACGGCGCGCTGGATCATGGAAGTCGCTTCATCCAGCCGCACGCCGCGGTCCGCCAGCATGTAGCCGTAATAATTCAGTACCGAAGCGTTGTTGGGATTTACGTCGAGCACTTTGCGGAATTCTTGCTCGGCCTGATCGAACTTCTTCTGCCGCTCGTAAATGGCGCCCAACATGAACCACGCTGTTTCCTTGTCGTCGTCTCCGTGCGCCATCTGCTCGGCTTTTTGCGCCGACTGCTCCGCTTCCGCGTACTTCTTGCCGCGTTCCTGCACCTGCGCGAGGTTCAGGTAGATTTCCTGGTCGCTGTCGTTGCCGCGCAATAGGCCGTCGAGCAACTTGGTCGCCTCGTCCGTATCCGTTTTTTCGCCGTACAGCGTGGCCAGCGTCACGGTCAGGTTCGGATCGTTCGGCGACGCGTCCAGCTGTTTCTTGGTTTCGGCAATCGCGCGATCCAGATCGCGGCTCTCGCGGTAAGTGTCAATCAAAAGCATTTCCGCGCGCTTCTGTGCTTCCGGTCCGAGCTTGGCCATGTCTTCATAGGTACGAATCGCGGCCGGATAATTTTCCTGCTCCCGATATGCATGCCCCAGTTGCTCGTAAAGAATTGCCAGCGCATTGGGGCTCGCTTCAGCACCCCCCGAAGTATCGGGGTTTGTGGAATTGGAGTCTCGCGAACTCTTCGATTGGCTGCGCATCCCGGCGATCGCATCGCTCAGCACGCGCACCGCGTCGTCGTAGCGGCCCTGGTCCTCGTATAGCAGCGCTTCGTTGTAGAGCACTTCCAGACTGCCCGGCGCCAATTGCTTCGCGCGCAAAAGGCTCGATTCCGCCTGATCGAATTTCCCCAGCCGGCGGTACAACTGCGCCATGCGCAAATAATTTTCGGCCGTGCCCGGCTCCACTTCCGCGAGCCGCTTGAACTGCTCGAGCGCTTCCGCGTACTTGTCCTGCGCCATCAACGCTTGCGCTAAGCCGTGCAGATGTCCCGGATCGTCCGGATCTTCCTCGACGGCTTTGCGATATGCGTCCTCGGCCTTGCTGTATTCCTTCGATTGCGAGTACGCATCGCCGAGCAAGTCATAAACTTCCGGAGAGGACGAATCGTTCGCGGCATCCGCCAGAATCTTCACGGCCTCTTGGGAACGCCCTTCGTCCATCAGCAGCTGGCTCAATTGTTCCAGTGCCGCCCCATTTCCAGGGTCGCGTTGCAGCAAGTCACGTAGCACTTTTTCCGCGTCCCCATGCTGATTCTCAAACCGGTACAGCCGTGCCAGCCATAACTCCGAATAAGCATCGTCGGGCTGAATCTTCAAAATCGCCTGGAACTGCGCGATCGCTTTATCCAGGTTTTCTTTCTGCACGTCACCGGCGCCCAAATCGCCGAGCGTGCGGACGTAAATCCGCGCGAGCAGCCGGTGCGCTTCCACATTGTTCGGATCGGCTTTCAGCGCCGCCTGGGCTTGCTCGACGGCGTCGCGAATGTGCTGCGACTTCGCGTAAATCTCCGCCAGCCGCTCCATGATCACCGACGACCCTGGCGCTAGCTCGAGCGCCTTCTTGTACGCTTCGATGGACTGAGTGGCAAGGTCTGGCTGGCCCGTCAGCTCGAACTGCATCTCATCCACATGGCCCATCGTGAAGTAATAATAAACGTCCGCATGCGTCCCATCGCTGGGCGCCGCATTCTGCTTCGCCGATTGCGAAGTTGCTGACGATTGGGCTTGTGGAGACGAAAAAACGGGAGAAGCCCCCGCAGTCGAGCCAATCGCTAACGCGGCCGGTGCCGCCGCGAACAGCCCGACAAATGCCCCGAGTGTGCCAATGAATATTGTTTTCATGCGCCCGCCGCAAAATTCCATTATCGTATACCCCGGTGGATGCGTCAAAGTAATAGCCGCCGTACGTCCGTATTCGTTATTGCCCAATTCTTTGGACGCGTAGAACCCGCCCCGGGATACCTCCCTGGTCGAGTTTTGCTGAAAATGTCCGGCTTTGTGCAAGAAGCAGGCCAAATTTCACGATGATGCTCCGATTCAGTTCAAGGGGGTGGCGCGAAATGCTTCGATTTCAGTTCGCCCTTCGCGGTTTTCTCGCCTTTGGCATCCTGCTCGCGCTCACCGCTTCACCGACCACTCTCGCGCAAGAATCAGCAGGTAGCGGCGCGCATTCGAATTCCAGCGGGCAAGCGGCGGTTACTTCTGATCCACCTCCGGCGCCAGCTCAGAAAGCTCCGCCGCCCAAACTCGCCGACTTCGAATGGCTGGAAGGCCGTTGGCGCGGCGAGTGGGGCCCGCGCGTTGCCGAGCAAATATGGCTGGCCCCCAAGGCGGGCTTAATGGTCGGGGTGTTTCGGCTGACCGAAGCCGACAAGCCACTGGTCATCGAACTCTTCACCATCGTACAAAAAAACGACGGAATCAATTTTTACCTGCGGCACTTCACCACCGCGCTTGTCCCGTGGGAAAAGTCCGACGCGACGGTTCTAAACCTGGCCAGCGCCGACGGCAAGAAAATAGACTTTGAAAACCCCGCAAACGGGATGCCCAAGCGCGCGATTCTCACCCGCGTGGATGCGGACACCTACACTTCACGCTCGGAATTGGTTCCGCAAAAAGGCGATGCGCAAGTCATCGAGATCACCTACCATCGCCAGCCGCCGGTCGGACAAGCTAGTGGCGGAAATGGCGGACGCCAGAAAAAACCATAGCCATTCCCATTTTATTCGCCGCCGCGATCACGTCCGCATCGCGCACCGAACCGCCCGGCTGAATCACGGCAGTGGCTCCCGCTTTTCCCGCCTCTTCGACTCCGTCGGGAAACGGAAAGAACGCATCCGACGCCACCACGCTTCCGGCGAGCGATAGCCCCGCCGTCGCCGCCTTGATCACCGCAATTTTCACCGAATCCACGCGGCTCATTTGTCCCGCGCCGATTCCCACTGTTTGCCCCTCGCGCGCAAAAACAATCGCATTCGATTTCACGTGTTTGCAAACGATCCATCCAAACATCATTGCTCGCGTTTCCGCCGGCGTAGGCGCGCGCTCCGTCACAACTTTCAAATCCGATTCCGCCAATTCGTGCCGGTCCGGCTCCTGCGCCAGCATTCCGCCCGAGATGCGCTTCAAATCCAGTTCTTCCACTGCCTCGCCGTGCCGCATTTCGAGTAGTCGCAAATTTTTCTTGCTCGCGAACTTCTCCAGCGCCCCCGGCTCATATCCCGGCGCCACAATGCATTCAACGAAAAGTTTCGCCACCTCTTCCGCGGTCGCCGCGTCCAGCGCGCGGTTGAATGCCAACACCGATCCGAACGCCGACACCGGATCGCACTCTAGCGCCTTCACATAAGCTTCTTGCAGCGAAGCCTGCTCCGCCGCCCCGCAAGGATTGTTGTGCTTAATTATCGCTACGCCGGGTCGGTGAAACTCCGATGCCAACCCCCACGCTGCGTCCAAATCCACCAGATTGTTATAGGAAAGCTCCTTGCCCTGAAGCTGCTTCGCCCCCGCCAAACCCGCCGCCGTTACACCCGCAGGAACATAAAGGGCAGCAGCCTGGTGCGGATTTTCGCCATAACGCATGGACTGCCGCCGCTCCAATGCGATATGAATTCTCTGCGGCAATTTTTCAAGTGCGCCGATGGATACGACCCCCGGCGCTTCCTCGCTCACCTTCAGCCGCTCCAGTTCCGTCGCAATCTCACCATCGTACCGCGCCGTGCGCGCGTAAGCTTTGCGCGCCAGATTCAATCGCGTCGCCAAACTCAATTCCCGCTTTTCGCGCAGTTCGCCAGCCACCGCGGCGTAATCCTCCGGGTCCGTCACCACGCCCACGCTCTGAAAATTTTTCGCCGCCGATCGCACCATCGCCGGCCCGCCGATATCAATGTTCTCGATCAGTTCCTCGGGCGTCACGCCCGGCTTCGCTGCCGTCGCCGAAAACGGATACAAGTTCACCACCACTAGATCAATCGGCACCACTCCATGCTCTTGCGCTTGCTTCCGGTCCGCTTCCTTCGCGCGCTGAAATAAAATTCCACCGTGCACCTTCGGATGCAGCGTCTTCACCCGCCCGCCCAGCATTTCCGGCCATCCGGTCAACTCTGCCACGTCGCGCACCGCCACGCCCCCGTCGCGCAACAATTTCGCGGTCCCACCCGTCGAAACAATTTCCACGCCCAGCGCCGCCAATTCCCGCGCAAACTCCACCACGCCAGTCTTGTCATAGACGCTGACCAGCGCCCGCGCCACTCCACGTTCTCCCGTCACGATGATTTCCTCCAGAAAGAAAGACAAGCCAGTGTATGCGCTGCAGGATTATTTCGGAAGAGGGCGCTGCAAGGGGAAAGTACAACGATCCGCCGCTTGCGGTGCTGATCAACGAGTGGATGCGAGAGGCGGAGACGATATTAGCCAAGCGCGCCGAATTAGCTCGAAACTCGCGCCTTCAATTTCACGCGGCCATTCTCGATGCTCACCGTATACTCGATTTCGCGGCCGCCCTTATCCTTCAGGTCCTTAGTCTTCTGCCGCACGAACCGCTCGAAATCTTTCAGGCTAGGCACTCCGGCTTTTTCGCCAGTCTCGGTTCGCGCTTCCACCAGCCGTTGATACAGTTTCTCCACCTTTTCGGTCTCGTTCTCCGGATCCGAAAGCGCCATCGCAAAATCGGTCGCGGCATGCCGCGCCTCGGCCGCGCGTGCGGCGGCTTCCGCCGCAGCGTGGGCTGTAGCGACTGCCGTGGATACGCCAGCACCCTCCGCACCTTCAGCGTTCGCGGCGGCGGTTTCGGCGGCGCGAGTCTCCAGCTGCTCCACTGCGACTTTGCGGGAACGCTCCGCCTGAATCGCTTTCGCCGCAGCGCCGTAGTGATGCTGGGTGGTGCCGCTTTCTTTCTGGATCAATTTCTTCCGCCACATGTCCTGGTACTTGGCGTACGTGGATGCCAGGTTGCTGTAGCGAAATCTCTGCCCGGACGTCAGCTCCGCCGATCGGTCCGCATAGCGCTTCAAGTTCGTTTCCAGGCGCCATTGCGTATCCGTGGGGGGCCGCGAGCGCCCGCCGCCGAAGTACTGCTCAAATTCAATCTTCAGCGTGCGGATGTCCCGCTCGATCTGCCCGAGCTCTTCGTCAATGGTGGCCATATTTCTTCCGCCCACACCCCGGGGCACGGGCGCTTCAGCCCGCGCGCAAATATCACTTCCAACTGTAGGTCCAGCGTAGATTGCGACGTCGCCGCCGTCAATGTGACCCTCGGCGCTTTTGTCGCAAAGGGAAACGTCCCGCCGACCAGGGCGAGATTGCCAGCCCGTATCGTATTGTGTTCAAATGTCTTAGCAATGAACCCGACCCCACAATCCGCTGCCAAATTGCAAGAGGAAGCAGCCTCGCGTCTGCGCGCCATTCCATCCGTAGACGAGTTGCTCGGCCGCCCATTTTTGCAGGAACTGGCGCTGAAATCGGGACGCGAACTCGTTACCCAAGCCGTCCGCAAGGTGCTGGCGGAGACGCGCGCCCTCCTCAAGGCGGAGACCACGCGCACGAGCGACCCGCGCACGGCGACAATTGAACTGGCACAATTGGAATCCCGCGCGGCAGACGAAGTTGCGCGCATTCTCGCGCCCTCCCTACGCCGGGTAATCAACGCCACCGGTGTCGTGCTGCACACAAACCTCGGACGCGCCCCGCTTTCCGCAACCGTGGCAGCGGAGATCGCCGAAACTGCGACGCATTATTCCAACCTTGAATACGACATCCCGCGCGGCGAACGCGGCAAGCGCGATGTCCACACCTCGCGTCTTCTCGCCGAACTCGTCGGCGCCGAATCCGCCATCGTAGTGAACAACAACGCCGCCGCCGTTTTTCTGGTCCTGAACACTCTTTCGAAGGGCGCCGAAGTCGTCGTCTCCCGCGGCGAACTCATCGAAATCGGCGACGGCTTTCGCATTCCGGACATCATGGCGGAAAGCGGCGCCGTTCTACACGAAGTGGGCACCACCAATCGCACGCGCCTCCGCGACTATGAGCGCGCCGTCAACGACCGCACGAGCCTGCTCCTCCGCGTCCACCCCTCGAATTTTCGCATCACCGGATTCACCGAAAGGCCTTCGCTCAAGGAACTGGTGGCTCTCGGCGAGCGCCATCATATTCCCGTGTACGAAGATCTCGGCTCCGGCTGCATAGCCGATCTCGCGGCGAATGGAATCGCTGAACCGGTCGCGCGCGCCAGTTGCGATGCGGGCGCTTCGGTTGTGAGTTTCAGTGGAGACAAACTGCTCGGTGGTCCTCAAGCGGGAATCATCGCGGGGAAAAAAGAATTCGTGGAGCGCATCCGCCAGAATCCGCTCTTCCGCGCGCTGCGCGTGGATAAGCTTACGATCGCCGCGCTGGAAGTAACGCTGAAAAGTTATGCCCGCGGCGCTCTCGACGAAATTCCCGCGCTACGCATGATTCGGCTCTCAGCGGAAGAAATCGCCACTCGCGCCCGGGATTTCAGCGAGAAATTGCGCGCGACGCTGCCCTCCGACGTTTCCGTCGAAGTGCTTCCAGGTTTTTCAGTGATCGGCGGCGGCTCGACGCCCGACCAGCAGCTGCGGACTCATTTGGTCGGAATCGCCAGCCCGCGCCACTCCCCAACGCAAATCGAAGCGCGTCTGCGTCAACCGAAAACTCCGGCCGCCGATGCCGTCGCCGCCCCGCCCGGGCCCATACCGGTAATCGCCCGCATCGAAGATGATCGCCTGATCCTAGATCTCCGCGCAGTATTCCCAGAAGAAGAAGCCGAACTCCTGGCTTCAATCGAATCCGCCGTTTCGTGAACCGATCCGTCTTCGTCACAGCCTGAAACGCGCCGGGAATCCGGTGTCATCCCGAACGGAGTGAGGGATCTCTCTTCGATTTCCGCAGCACTGCTCAACTAGAATGCGCGCAGGTAATGAATTTGTAGGGGCGGGTCTCAGACCCGCCCTCGATGAACTACCCGGGCGGCGGCTCTGCGCACCGCTTTTCCATTTTCTCTTTTCAATTTTCCAATTTCATTCCCGCCGCGTGGCGAACGCTAAAACTAAAGCCTGTTAATCACCCCCGCCACGCACCCCGCTCCAAAACCATTATCAATATTCACCACGCTCACATTCGAAGCACAGCTATTCAGCATCGCGAGCAATGCAGTTAGTCCACCAAAACTCGAACCGTACCCCGTGCTGGTAGGCACCGCAATCACCGGCGCCGCCACCAAACCAGCCACCACGCTCGGCAGCGCTCCTTCCATCCCCGCCACGCAAATAATCACCCGCGCTTCCGCAAGCTGCTTGCGATGTTCGAGCAGCCGGTGCAATCCCGCCACGCCGACGTCGTAAATCGCCTCGGCGCGATGCCCCATCATTTGCGCGGTCACCAGCGCCTCTTCCGCCACGGGAATATCGCTAGTCCCCGCAGTCACCACCAGAATTAAGCCCTTACCATTTTTCGCGCGGCTGCGCTCGATCGTGATCGTCCCCGATAACTCACGAAATTTCGCTGTGCGTGCCAACTTCTTCACCGCCACAAAAACTTTCTTGTCGGCCCGCGTGATCAAAATGTTGTGCGATGACTTCGCGCGGAGCATCCCGCGCACGATCTCCGCCACCTGCCGTGGACTTTTCTTCCGCGCGAAGATCACTTCCGGAAATCCCTGCCGCAGCGACCGGTGATGGTCAATCTTCGCGAAGCCCAGATCTTCATACGGCAATTGCCGCAGCCGCTCGACGCCGCTTTCCACCGTAACCGCGCCGCTCTTCACCGCTTCCAGAAATTTTCGAACTTCGCTCTCATTCATGTGTTGGCTCGCAGAAGCCCCATCCTAGCACTGGACCGTCGCTTGCAGCCTGCGCCGATTCGAGAGACGTGCGCTGCCTCGTTTCCGACGTCATTCGTGTTACAGTGGCGCCCTGTCGAAAGCTGCTGCTCATCCCGTCGCAGCTATCCACAATTCAATTGATCGTTGCGGAGGCACCCATGGGCTTGCTTTGGGAAATTATCATCGGCATTCTCGCCGGTTTTCTGGCGAGCAAAATCGTGAAGGGCTCGGGGATGGGCATCTTGCTTGACCTGCTGGTGGGTGTTGTTGGGTCAGTCCTCGGTGGCTGGGTGTTCGGTCTGCTGGGCCTCGCCGCCTACGGACTGATCGGCCAGCTCGTCATGGCCACGATCGGCGCGATCATCCTGCTGCTCATCGTCCGCGCCATCAAGCGCGCCTAGTTGTCGGTTGGTCTGGGAGCTTGTTCAACGGTCACGATCCTCGCGCAGAGATGATCAAGTCGCAGTTCGCCTCGCCTTGACTTTGCCGAAACGCGCCACCTACACTCGATAATTCAGCAATCACCCATGCCAAAATCCAGCGGAAGCATCATCACAGTCGGAATCACCGGTGCGAGCGGCGCGCTCTACGCCCAAGCCGTGCTCCGCCTGCTGGACGCAGACTCGCGCGTTGACAGCGTTTTCCTCGTGGCAAGCGACGCGGGAATCAGGCTCATAGCCACGGAGCTCGACGTTGTTGCCACAGACCCCAAAAAGCTGCCGTCGCTTCTCGCTGGAACAGCCGCGAAGAAGATCGAATACCTGCCTAATAAGGATATCGGTGCAAGCATCGCTTCCGGCAGCGCACTGGTAGACGCAATGGTCGTCATCCCGTGTTCCGCCGGCGCTCTTGGCTCCATCGCCGCAGGCACCGCAAGCGATCTGCTCACGCGCGCCGCGGACGTATGCTTGAAAGAACGCCGCCCGCTGGTGCTCTGCCTGCGCGAAACCCCGCTCAACCGCATTCATCTTGAAAACGCGCTACGTGTCCACGACGCCGGTGCAATCGTGATGCCCGCCATGCCCGCCTTTTATTACGCGCCAAAAAAGATCGAAGACCTCGTCGAACAATTCGCCAATCGCGTCCTCGCGCAATTAGGCCTGCCGCAAGAAAAGCAGTATCGTTGGAAAGGCCGCAAAGAATAAACGTCTGCCACGGAGTCACAGAGACGCAGAGCGAAACCAGCAGAGAATTCATCGTAAACGTCCGGGTTCGCCCCTCGCAGATTTGTGGGGCAATCGCAGTTTGCGATTCTTGCAGCACGCTCTGTTATTCTATCTTCGTGATTCTGTGGCCAGAACGAACGTGACGAAATCCCGAATTCGCGTCGTGCTCGAAATGATCAAGTTCGAGCACTCTGTCTTCGCTCTCCCGTTCGCGCTCGTCGGCGCACTCCTCGCCGCCCGCGCTGGCGGCACCTTTCCCACGTGGAGGCAATTACTCTGGATCGTGGTCGCCATGGTAGGCGCTCGCTCCGCCGCCATGACCATGAACCGCATTGCCGACGTCGAATATGACCGCCGCAACCCGCGCACCTCGAATCGCGCGCTGCCAAAAGGCGAGCTCTCCGTCGGCTTCGCCTGGGTGTTCACGCTGATCGCTTCCGCAGTGCTGGTGCTCGCCGCGTGGCAATTAAATCCGTTGGCGCTGAAGCTGTCGCCCGTCGCTCTTGCGATCCTATTCTTCTATTCCTATACGAAGCGATTTACCTCGTGGTCGCACTTCGTCCTCGGCTTTTGCCTCGGCATCTCTCCCGCTGCAGCATGGATCGCAATTCGCGGCTCGCTCGATTGGCGCATGTTGATTCTCTGTGCTGCGGTCACGCTGTGGGTCGGAGGCTTCGACGTTCTCTATGCCTGCCAGGACGTCGAATTCGATAAGACCGCCGGCCTCTATTCCATCCCCAAGAAATTCGGCATTGCTCGAGCGCTCGGAATCGCCCGCGTGATGCACATCGTGATGGTCGCCTTGCTCGCATGGCTCGCCCTGAGCTTTCATCTCGCTTGGCCGGCATGGATAGGAATTGCAGTCGTCGCATCGCTGTTGGCTTATGAGCACTCGCTCGTGAAGCCCAACGATTTGAGCAAAATGAATGCTGCGTTTTTCACCGTGAATGGCTATATTAGTTTATTGTTCCTGCTTTTCTGGGGCGCCGCGACCTTTGTGATGCGCCCTTGAAGGCGGCACTGAAAGCCACGAAAAAGACGATGGATCTGCAACTCAACACTCTGCGAATCAGCGATGCGCGCCTTGAGCCGGTAGCTGCGAAGGTGCTGGCTGGCGAGCGCCTGAACGCCGATGACGGCTTGGCGCTATACGAGTCGCACGATCTGCTCGGGGTCGGCTGGCTCGCGAATCACGTGCGCGAGAAGAAGCACGGCAACGTCACCTACTTCAACGTGAATCGCCACATTAATCCCACCAACATCTGTGTGGCGCACTGCAAACTCTGCGCCTTCGGCCGTTCGCCCGATGCGCCCGGCGCCTACAATTTTCCGCTGGACGAAATCTACAAGCGCGCCGGCGACGGAGTCGCCGAGGGCGCGACGGAGTTTCACATCGTTGGCGGCCTCCATCCCGATCTGCCGTTCGAGTATTACCTGGAGCTGATTCGCGGCCTGAAGCAGCGCTTCCCGCAAGTGCACTTGAAAGCGTTCACCATGGTTGAGGTCGGCTACTACTCGCGAATTTCGAAACTTTCCATTCGCGATACGCTGCTGGCGATGAAGGCCGCGGGCGTGGATTCGCTTCCCGGCGGCGGCGCGGAGATTTTTCATCCCCGCGTGCGCAAGATCATCTGCGACCACAAAGTAAGCGGCCAGCGCTGGCTGGAAATCGCGCGCACCGCGCACGAACTCGGCCTGCGCTCCAACGCCACGATGCTCTACGGCCACATCGAAACGAACGAAGAGCGCGTAGATCACTTACTGCAGCTTCGTGCAACGCAGGATAAGACGCACGGATTCGTGACGTTCATCCCGCTGGCATTTCATCCCGCGAATACCGGCCTCGCGCACATTCCTCCGCCGACAGGTTTCGACGATCTGAAAGCCATCGCGGTGTCCCGCCTTCTTCTCGACAATTTCGATCACATCAAGGCTTACTGGATCATGCTGACGCCGCGCATCGCGCAAGTGGCATTGCGGTTTGGCGCGAACGATCTGGATGGGACAGTGGTTGAAGAGAAGATCTACCACGACGCAGGCGCCACCACTCCCGAGTTCATGACGCGCGCCGAGCTTGAGCGCCTGATTCGCGCCGCAGGCCGCGTCCCCGTAGAGCGCGACACGCTCTACAATCCCGTGGACCGCGTAAAGAACCCGATGCCGCCGCCGCGCGTCGCTCCGCAGCCCAACAACGGCTTCATTCCCGCCACATCACTTACACTCAACGTCTAACGCGCGAAGTCCGCGCGCCGAACCGCTAGTCCTCGGAATCTTCCGGTACGCCGAGCACCTGCACATGAATGGAGCGCTCGCGCGGGCCATCCAGCTCCGCCAGAATGATGGACTGCCAGTAGCCTAGCGCCAGTTCGCCGTTTCGCACGGGAACCGAGAGCGTGTGTCCGAGCACCATCGCCCGCAGATGCGAGTCCGCGTTCTGCCGGCTACACTCGGAGAGCTTCGGATCGTTGTGCCGCCAGTAATCAATCCGGCCGACCAAGCGCTCGAGAAATGATTTGATGTCGTCGAGCAGCGCTTGTTGGAATTCGTTGATGAACACTGCAGTGGTGGTGTGCAGAGATTGCACCAGAACGAAGCCGGCTTTCAGTCCATTCTTGCGGACGACTTCGTTGAGGTCCTTCGTGATATTGATCAGTTCCAGCCGTTCGCGCGTCTTGTAGCACAGAGTTTCCAGATACATCTGCAGTCCCTTAATGGGACGCGCTTCGGGTATAAGTTGCGTTGTTTTGGCATGCGTAGTTTTCACGTTATGTAGTCCTTAGTTGCCATGTAACCACGATCCCCGATGAACCTGCAGATTGGATGCCGGGCAAACAGGCGAGTTGCTTGAATTATTCTTGCGTGTTGCCGGTTAGAAATTAAAGCGGTAGCCGATGATGCCTTTGAGGATGAGGTGGTCGGTCGAGCCGGTAAGTCCCCAGCCAAGGCCGAAGTTGATTTCCCATTGCGGTGCGAGGTTCAGGTCAATGGCGGGGAATATCTGTTGCTGCTGCTGGTGGATTGGGAGGAAGTCGGTGGCGGGGCCGAGTGAACCGTAGTATTCCAACCCGCCGGCGATCTTGGGAGTGAAGTCGTAGCTGAATTTGAAATTGGGGGAGAAGACGAAGCCCTGGTTCTCCGTGAGACCGTGGATAGACTTGTCAAATGTCGGATTGAATGACCAATACCAGCGGCCTACCTTCTGGTCAATGATGGGACGCATCTCCCAGGTCCAGGTGTCCGTCGAGAACTGGCGGCGCTGGTAGCCGACTTCGTTCGAAAGGCTGACGCCGACGGGCCAGTGCCACTTCTCGGGCACTCGGACGCGGGGGCGTATGTGATCGCCGACCCATTGCCAGCCCTGCCCCGAGCGCGCCGAGGTGAAAATGTAGAAGCCGACTTCGAACCAGTCGTTGACGCCGTGGGTGATTTCGACGGTTTCGTGTTCGGCGTGATTGGTGGGGTAGAGGCCGTCGGTGATTTGCTTGGTGCCGTCAATGGTGAAGTTGCTGTGCAGCTCGACCATGGTGTGACCGGGCTCGACGGTGTCCGAGCCGTACACCTGGATCTCGTAATTATCTTGCGCGGATGCGGGGGCTGCGCACATCAGCAGCCCCGCCGTTGATAAGAAAATTGCGAGCGCGCAACAACGAGTCACGATTAGGAATCTCCAGCGCTATTAAGCCGCGGAGAAAGATTAGCGCAGGCAACCGTCCCGGTCCAAGGAAAGCCAACATTTCTTCACGCGTGCGGATGCGCTTTGTCGTAGACGGCCATTAATTGCTGGATGCTGGCCTGGGTGTAGCGCTGGGTAGTGGAGAGCGAGACGTGGCCGAGAAGTTCCTGAATGGCGCGGAGGTCGGCGCCGTCGTTCAATAAGTGTGTGGCGAAGGCGTGGCGCAACGAGTGCGGATGCAGGTCCCAGTTCACGTTGGCGAGCTTGCAATATTTTTTGATCATGTAACGGACGGCGCGATCGGTGAGCCTTCCGCCGAGATGATTGACGAAGACGGCTTCGGGGTCGGATTTCACGCGCGGGTTCGCCAGAATCTCATGGCGTAGCGGCCAGTAAGCCTCCAGCGCTTCCTGCGCCTTCGAGCCGTAGGGAACGACGCGCTCCTTGCGTCCCTTGCCCAGAACGCGGAGCATTTGCCCGGCGCGATCCACGTTGCCGTAATTCAAGCCGACCAGCTCGCTGACGCGCAGGCCGGAAGCGTAGAGCAATTCGAAGATGGCGCGGTCGCGGCGGGGGATGAGTTTTTCCGCGAAGCGCGTACTTGCGCTGGCCTGCTTATGGGGCTTGCGCGCGGGCGCGGCGCTTTGCGCTGCTGCGGAGCCGCCGGGCAGACCATCCAGAAAATGATTGATTTCCTCGGCGGTCTGCACGCGCGGGACGCGCTTGGGCAGTTTGGGCGTGCTGACGAGGCGCGCGGGATTCTGCTGCGCGTATTTTTCGCGGACGCAAAATTTGAAAAAGGTGCGCAAGGCGGCCAGTTTGCGGGCGACGGTGGGCTTCTGGAGCTTGCGGTCGTACAGCCAGCTGACGAACTCGCGGATGACGAGGTGGTCCACCTGAGCGAGGGGCAAAGTGCGCTCGCCGGGAGGCGTGAGGAAGGTCTCGAAGAGCCGGATGTCGGCGCCGTAGTCCTCGATAGTTTCCGGGGAAGCGTTGCGCTCGTAGCGCAGGTAGCCGATGAATTTCTCGATGACGGCTTTCATGGCGTGGTCAGCGGTTTGTGAGCGTGGTCGCGGCATGGGACGCCGGGATTATAGTGCGTGGGAAGCGGGGCGCGGCGAGCGTTGTGGGGGGCAAGGTCGGAAGAGATAACGCGCCCGGAAGCGGGTTTTAATATCGCAAATATGTGTCGATTAGAACGATGCGCCAATGTTTGTTTTCTATGAGATACGTCGTTTTCTACTATCTGCCATTGTCGATTAGAAATGGCGGGGATTGTGCGCGAACGTCCGCGAAGCGTGAGGTGGGCGACGAGCGAAAGGCCGTCGGAGGAGATGACGCCCGGTAATTCGGCGCTGGGGAACGCAAAAAATGACGATTAGAACGGGACGCGAGTGTTTGTTTTCTACAAGATATAGCGTTTTCTAATCGCGATGTGTGACGATTAGAAATGGCAGGGATTGCGTGCGAAGAATGGTGGGACGCGAGGCTAGTTAAGCGCGAATTCGCGTGGCGTGAGGGGATCGGTGATGCCGCCCACCCGTAGCTAGAGGTGTGTTCGTGGCGAGCAGGTGACGCCGGCGGCGCCGCGCTCATGGACGTCGGCATCCACTCGATTGATCTGATCCGCTGGTTCGCCGGCGAATTCGACCAACTCGAATATCAAGGAAACGGCAGCTCAACAGCCGTCGAAAGTGATGCCCAGCTCGATTTTTTCCTGGCAAACGGGGCGAAAGGCAGGGTAGTTGCCAGCCGCACGCGCAATCTCGCGCAAAAAATCACTCTCACCGGCACCGAAGGCTTCCTCGAAGTCGGCTTGTGGTACCCCGACGTGAGCATCCGCTGCGCAAAGGGAAAAGCCTTCCAGAATCACTATCGTCTGGACGCCGCCGTACCGCGCCGCCCTCCACTCGATAGCTCCTTCGTGGACCAGCTGCGCAATCTAGTGGCGGCGATCCGTCGCGAACAAGAAGTGTTGGTAAATCCCCACGAAGGCATGGCCGCCGTCGAAGTCGTTCGCCGCGCCTACACCGGACAAACGGCCGAGCCGCTGCTGCGCAACACAAAACCCTGATCTCGGCAGGCTCGATCACCTCCGTCATCTGGGAGTGCGGGAGCTTGTTTAGCCTGAGGAACGAAGGGCTCCCACCTGTGCCCAGCGAGGCTTGCCTCGCGGGCTAAGGGCATCGCTTCCAAATCAGAACGCCATGCCAGTAGAGCGAAGGAGCTCGCCGCGCATCCCTATCCCAGCGCCGGCCTTGCCTCGCGAATTCACGTTGAATTATTCAACGATGTTGGAAAATTCAACCCGGGCCACGAACATCTTTGCTTCCTCACGCGCTGTAGCCCGCTAAGTCCCTTCGTTCTGCGCCAAAGTATTTGCACCACGAATGAAACGCTCTGGCACCTGAGTTGCACTATCTCACCGTGACTTGTTTCTTGCGTCTGTGATTTCAGGGATCGAGAGGCCCAGAAATGTCACCAGCGAATCAAATAATCGAAGATTCTTTTGAGAAAGCCCGCGCCGCCTTCTTCGGCACCGCAACTGCGACTCCGCTACAGAACGAATCCTCAGTTGAGCGCCCCCAAACACAGAAAGATTCCTCGCCAGAGGATGCCCGGCCGAAAACATAAGCAACTACACATGCGCTCGCGATCTTCGCGTGGCGGGGCCGCTCGCCTTTCCTTGATTTGTCCGCCTAATTGCCGTACACTTAACACAGATTGGGGGGCGAGGAATGGCACGCACACAGCAGCGCCAGCACCGCATCCGAAAGGAACAGCGCCTTGAGGCCAGGCTCACTCCTGAACAGAAATGTTTGATTGAGCGTGCCGCAACATTGCGCGGCACGACGCTAACGGAGTTCGTAGTTGCCAGTGCTCAGGACGCGGCCGCGGAGACGATCAAGAATTTCGAGATTTTGCATCTCCGCGATGAAGCCAGGGAAGTTTTTGTGAATGCGGTCTTGAATCCGCCCGCGCCGAATCGTTCTGCTCGCGCGGCCGCGGCCCGCTACAAGAAACAGCGGGGACTCTGATTGGCCGAGACCCGCAAAGAATCTCGGTTTGCGATCGAGCCGCTCGGTGAAAAACACAACCGGGCGGCTTTTTCGTGTGGCGTGGAAGCGCTCGATTCCTATCTGCATAAACAGGCAGGACAAGACGCAAAAAAGCGCGCGGCGGCTCCGTTTGTGGCGACACCCGACGGCCGCACAATTGCCGGTTACTATACGCTTTCCCCGTACGCGATAGGCCTCGATGCAATCCCCGATCAAGTCGCGAAAAAGTTGCCAAAATATCCGTTGGTCTCCACCACCCTTCTCGGGCGGCTGGCCGTGAGCACTGAATTTCGCGCGCAAGGACTCGGGGAGACTTTGCGGATGGACGCCCTGCATCGCAGCCTCGTTTCGAGCAAGCAAGTCGCATCCGCAGGTATTATCGTTGATTCCAAGGACGAGTCTGGCGCGGCATTCTACCGGAAGTACGGTTTTATCGAACTGCCGGCAATTGAGAGGCGACTCTTCCTGCCGATGGGAACCGTCGAGCAACTGTTTCGGCTGAACAAATAGCGGGTGCCGCGGCTAAATGAATGCGGTGTATGGAGGCCGGTGCTCACCCTTCCGCCGAACGGCACGAAAGTCTTCAATTGGGGGGAGCTTCTGTATTCCTCTCCAGATTTTTAAGTCCTGGTACTGGTAATTAGAAGGTAAATGTGCTAGCGTCAGTCGCGGCACTTTTAGACCCCGCCGAGGACGCCACATGGACGCTGGGGCACCGCTGACAGGGGCACGGAGGGCTCGACGAGCCGGACGCTCGCTCAGGCATGTCTCAGGCGCCCCGCGAACCACCGCCAATACCTCGAAACCAGTCCCCGGAACGATCACACCCCGCGCATTTCTAATCGACAATGCCAGATATTAGAATTTGCTGTAACTTGCAGAAAAGAAACAACCGCGCTTCATTCTAATCGACAATATTCTCGTGTTGTGAAAGCGTCAAATCGCGTCTCCAGCGCCAGACCGCGACCCTGCCGCCGCAATTCTAATCGCAACAAGACCGCATTCAAAAACGTCGCCAACTCCCTCAATACAAACCAGAAAACATTTTCTAATCGCAACACCAATTCACTTTCCACCGACGTCCCGCCCGCACCACTTCGTGCGATGAACGCGCGTAGAGGCATTTACGCGTCACACACGGGACGAATTTCTTGCGATGAACTAGGCTATGACGTACGATTCCGTGAATACCAAAATCATTGGCGCACCCCGCGATGCATACCTTGAGACATTGTCTACTCTGTGCTGTTCTCGCCGGCTCGCTGGTGTTCGCTGCGTCCAGCTTGGCGCAGACACCGCGCGCCGCTGAGCAGGCTCCCGCCTCGAAGTCCACTCCGCGCTCGTCCGCTTCGGCCGTCACCACCGTAGATCAGGCGATAGATCGCATCGTTGCGCGCGAGCGCGACGAAATTGCGACGATCTGGCGGTTTACTCCCGAGATTGAAATCTACGTTCAGGACATGAAGAAGGGTGCTGACACGGAAGCGATGCCGGCCGCCGACCACTATTTCCTGGGTTCCGCGAACCTGGCGAAGGGAGCCGTGGACCACGCGTTTCTGAGCAGCGACAAGGAACGGGAAAAACACGGGGGAGTCAAGTTCGGGTCTTACGACGCGGACACCTTCGCGAATATGGTGTATGCGGACCCGAACGATTTCGATCGCCAACATTACGAGTTCGAATACGTGCGGCGCGAAATGCTGGGCGAGGTGCGCTGCGTGGTGTTCGACGTGACGCCGCTGCCGGATACGGGCGAGGATCGTTTCGTCGGGCGCATCTGGGCGGAGGACCAGAATTTCACGATTGTGCGATTTAACGGCGTCCACAGCTCGAAGGGAGCTACGAAAGGCCGCGAAGTGCATTTTGACAGTTGGCGGCTGAACCTGGAAGGGAGCACCTGGCTTCCGGCGTACATTTATACCGAGCAGTCGGGCGGCAAGGAGCGCGGGCTGGTATTCAAGGCGCAAACGCGTTTCTGGGGTTATGCCGCGAAGGGCGTGCGCGGGGAAGAGGAGTCGCAGGCGGCGTCCGCGTCCTCGACCCCCAACAGGCAGGATGACACGGCGAATCGCACGATTGATGAGTTATTGGGCATGGGCTTGGTGGCGCCGCGCGGGGAACTCGATCACATCATGGAAATCGTGGTGAACAATCTGGAAGTGACCAACAATCTGGACATTCAGCCGGAAATTCGCTGCCGCACTCTTCTGACTTCGACGCTTGAATCATTTTCGATCGGACACACGATCGTGCTGAGCCGCGGGTTGCTGGACGCGTTGCCCGACGAAGCGAGCCTGGCTGCGATTCTGGCGCAGGAAATGGCCACGATACTGGCGCCGGCGGCAGCGAAGACGACGAAGGCCGATAGAAAGCGCAACGACGAAACCGGCCTCGCGGCGCTGAGCGAGTCCGGGCACTTCACGTTCAAGTACAGCGACAACGAAATTCAGGCCGCGAACCAGAAAGCGCTCGAGCTGATGCGGAATTCTCCTTACAAGAACAAGCTGGATGGCCCCGGCTTGTTCCTGGAGCAGGTGGGCCAAGACCACAAAGTTCTCACAGCGTTGATCAGCCCGCGCGTGGGCGACCGCGCGAATCTGGGCGGCGAGTTGGCGGGCGCCAGCGCAAGTCAACGCGCAGCGAACTCTGGCCATTTTGTCGCGGTGCGTATGGGTGCGCGCGTCAAGCTGGATCCGTGGAGCAACCAGGTCACATTGCTCAAAGCCAAGCCTGTGGCGGCGGAGTCGGCGCGAGAATACGATCCCTTTGAGCTTTTTCCGTTCTTTCCGTTCCTCACGCGCGAGCAACCTGCGGGTTCGGTCGCCACGGCGCAAGACGCGACGGGAGCGGGAAGAAAGCCTGCAACGAAACCGAACGGAACCGAAGGTTCGACGCCCGCAGATGCGCCGCCCACCCCGCCGCAATAAAAAACCGTTGTGCTGGGCCACAATCGAAGAAGAGCGAGACCGAGGCTGGTGCCTTTAGGTGGGCGCGTGAACGAATTTGAATGCGTGATTCCGATTTTGAATGTTAAGAATTTTGCGGTGTCCATGGACTATTACGTCAACAAGCTGGGCTTTCGCAAGAAGTGGGACTGGGGCAATCCGCCGACGTTTGGCTGCGTGGCGCGGGGTAAGGTCGACATTTTTCTGTGTGAAGGAGCGCAAGGGCAGCCGGGCGTGTGGATGTCTATTTTCACGGAGGATGTGGACGCGCTGCATGAGGAGTATAAGAGGAGCGGCGCGGTGATTCGGCTGCCGCCCACGAATCTGCCCTGCGGCACCCGAGAAATGAATGTGGAGGATCTGGACGGTCACCGTATGCGGATGGGAAGCGATGCCACTGGACCGGCGGACGAGGATGGGTTGAAGCGCTTCTCGGAGATGGAGTAGCCTGGGGAAGCCGCAGCGAATGGGTTTGAGGTGATAACGATGTGCAGGAATATCAAAATTTTGTTCAACTTTGAGCCGCCGGTGACGGCGGAAGAGATTCGCAATGCTTCGCTGCAGTTTGTGCGGAAGATCAGCGGCTCTAGCAAGCCTTCGAAGGCGAATGAAGTAGCGTTCGAGGCTGCTGTGGATGAGATTGCCGAGGCGTCGACGCGGCTTCTGCATTCGCTCAAGACGAATTCGTCGCCGCGGAAACGCGAAGAAGAGGCCGCAAAAGCGAAGATTCGTTACGCACAGAGAGATTCTGCGTTCAAGTCCGCGTAATTGTCATCCCGCGCAAAACCCCACCCTTCACGAGCGGAAGGGCGGGGCACCCAAAAATCCTGGTGATGTCGCAATCGAAGAGAGATCCCTCACTTCGTTCGGGATGACAACTGAATATCAGAATGTACCCCTGGAAACTGGGCTAGTCGGAAACGTTCCAGACGTAGAGGAACGTGCTGTCGGTAGCCGTGGCCACCTTGCGGCCGGCTTTGCGGGTGGCGCGATTGAGGGCGGAGCGGATTTTTTCTTTGGAGGCAGCCAGGCCGGAGAGCGGGACTTTCAGGGCGGCGCCGTCCTGGAGTTGATCCAGATCGTCGAGGATGGTGGTGACGATCAGTTTGTGCTTGCCGTTGCGTCCCTGGGGGACGTCGGACTGGACCATGGTCTTAAAGTACATCGGAACGTTTTTGTTGCGCGAGTTCGGCATGCATCACCTCTCACAATGAATTCATTAAACTAACGTAGCGCTATCGTATCGAATCGTGAAAAAGTTTGTCAAGAAAACAATACGAGCCGTAATCGGAGCGGAGCCAGTACGTAGCAGGCGCAGGCGGGGCGCGGGATGCGCTAAGGGCGCGAGTTCGAGGAGAGAAGGCGAACGCGCGGAAGGCAAAGGATTTGTCCCGTACGCCCGGCGGGCAGTTACCGTGGATGGCGACGGGAAAGACGGAGCGCCATGACCAAGCGAAAAACGGTTTTCGAGCAAGTTCCTCTGGAGATCGCGCAAAAGATCGCGGCGGAAGAGCTGAAGCGGAAAGAGGCGGGTTTGAAGAAATCGGGAAGCAATCGCAAGAGCAATGGACGGACGACGGCTGCCGTTGTGGCCGGCGAAGGAGTGTCCCTTTGACGACGGTTTTATTCGACGTATTCCAGATGGAAGCGAGCGGGACGGTGCTGTGGCGGGCCGCGGCGAAAACATTGGAGGAGGCGACGGCGCACGTGCAAAAGTTCGCGATGAGCGCGCCGGGCGAGTACGTGATCCTGGACGTGCGCACGGGAAACAAGTTGGTGATTCATTCCGAGGGTCGAGACGGAGCGGCGGCGGATTGATGGAAATTCAGCGAGGAACGGGCGTGATGAGCGGCGAAGAAATGAAATTTCCGGAGTGGCAAACACCTCTCAGGGCACTCGCGGAGGAATCCGATCCGGATAAGTTGTTCGAGAAAGTACAAAATGTGGAGATACTGATTCTGGAGCGTCTTCAGGTTGTGTTTCAAGGCAGCGATGGGCGCGGCGAACGAGTGGCGTTAGCTGAGGCTTTGCACACGTTACGCGTCATCAAGCGCGACAAGCTGGGATTCCCCGATTGGCAGTGAAGGAATACGAATAGCCCTCCCGAAGCGTCAGCCGAAAGCGAAGATGTTCGCCGCGACAGCGGGCGCGCCATTCCGTGCCCCTACCTTCTCGATGTTTGGGATCTGGCCGGCGCGCTTTATTTGTGGGCGAGGCCGCGCTGCGGCGGGTGCACTTCGTAGGCGCCTGGTTCCATTAGTGGAGTAGCGGCGGTGATGTAGGTTTGGCTGATGCGGTCCTGCCAGGTGAAGTGGTCCTCATCCCAGAGCGACCAGAGAAAACCCAACATCATAGTGGCACCGGAAAGCAAGTAGCCGAAACTGCGCCAGAGCAGCTGGCGGGTATCGGGAAGGCTGCCGTCGAGGCGAACGATGGTGATACCGCGAAGTTGCATGCCGGGAGTGGCGCCAGCGAACGTGGTGAACAGAAAGAAATATTGCGCGTAGAAAAGGTAGAACGCGGCGAGATAGACGATGGCGTCCACTTTGGCGAGGACGACTTCGCCACCGAGCGAGCGGAACAGGCCGAGGAAGGCGCCGTAGGTGAGCGCGAGGAAAAGCGCGTCGAGGGCGCCGGCGCGGCGGCGTTCGGCGAGATCGGCGACTGGGACGATCGCATTTTGCGGATGTGCACGATCGTCGGGGGAGCTGGAGAAATCGAGTTCGGGCTGAATATTGATTTCGACGCGCTCGTTCAATGATTTGCGCGGGGCGACGCGTTGCGCGGCGCGCAGGCGCGGGCGGTCGGTGAGCTCGAGTTCTTCGAGTGGGTGGCCGTAATCGGACGCAGCGGCCGCGAAGGGCAGGCCGGACTGGGAGTCGTCTGGGCGCGGGCGGCCGCGGCGCACGCGATAGGCTTCGAGGCGGCGCGAGACTTCGGTGCGCCACTCGGGTTCGACGGAGATGGCGGGGTTTGCGGGAGACTCCGAGCGAGCGGATACACCTACGGGGACGGGCTCGGAAGTCTCGTCGCTGGCGACGACGAGAGGGGCGTCACAGAAAGTGCATTTTTCGGCGGGCTCGAGCAAAAGTGCGCCGCACTGCGAGCAAATTTGTATCACTGGTCCGTTTTGCGCTGCGGTAGTTCCAGTGACGGAACGTGGGTATGGTAGCACGTTGCGGTGAGCATGAGTCGTGGGAATTGGCGACGATTTGCGCTTAGTAGGCAACTGCCGGGGAGAAGAGTTGGTCTTAGTGGAGTGAGGTTCGGCTGGATCGAATGGCGGACGCAGTTTTCACGGTGCGATTCGTTGCGAAATCGGGGGATTATAGCTTGCTCAGAGCCATGCGAACAGCGGCGAGGCAAGCCTCGCCTTGCAACAAGCGGGAGCAAGCTGCCGCACCCCCAGATCAGCGCGGGGCGGCTCTGAGACCCGCCGCTACAAAATTCGGCGGTGCGCTGAGACAGGCGCCAAGAGGTTCCCCTGTCGCGCGGTACACGGCGGGACTTCATTGCGGGGTTGCGGGGCGCGTGTTAGGCTCGACTTTCTTTTTTTGCGAGATTGATGCGGTTCTCTTAGGCATGCCGAGCGCAATTGTCTTGTCACTTCTTCGCAGATTCGTTTGTCCTTCTTCGCCAACCCAGAGGCAGAGAGCCGCCGGGCGGCCTGCGACGCCGCTGATGGCGGCGTCTCTGGGTAAACCGGCGCTGCTATTCCTTGCCGTGATTTTTCTTGGTGGCGCGGGTGTGGCTGGGGCGCAGAGCGGCGGGGACGCGGCGGCACAATCGCAAAATCAAAACGCAGCGAAAAACCAGGGCGCTCCAGCGAACGGAGGGAAAGCAGTGGCGCGTGCGGTGACTCCTGCGGCGGCTGGTGGCGCGGAACAGGAGGCGACGCTGGAAGCGAAGCAGCAGCGGCAGGTGGGCCGGATTTATTACGCGGATGGAGACGTGGACGTGCGCTACCAGAACACGCGATTGCGCGCGGACCACGTGGAGTACAACGAGGATACGCAGGTGGTGACGGCGCGTGGCCACGTGCAACTCGATTACGAGACGCAGCATGTGGAGGCGGACGACGCGCGCTACGAAGTGAATACGGGGCGCGGAACTTTTCATCACGTGCGCGCGACTTTTGCGATTCAGAGGCATACGACGCCGACGCTGCTGATCAGCCCCAATCCAATTTATTTCGAGGCCGACGAAGCCGAGCGACTGGATCCGACTACGTACCGCGTGCACAAGGCGTGGATGACGGTGTGCAAGCCGGACCGTCCGACCTGGAAATTTTACGCGCCGGAAGCGACGGTTTACATGAAGACTTCGGTGCATCTGGAAAACGGCAATTTCCGGCTGTTTTCCGTGCCGGTGCTGTACCTGCCGTATGCGACGTTCCCTGCGGAAAAGCAGCGTTCCTCGGGGCTATTGATACCGGACATCGGAGACAGCACCAGCAAGGGATTTATTTTCGGCGACGCAGCATATTGGGCGCCGAACGATTGGACGGACCTTACGCTGGGCTTGAACTATTACAGCCGGCGCGGTTGGGCGCAGCGCGGGGAATTGCGCATGCGTCCGTGGGAAAACGCGCGGCTGGATGTGACCTACAACGGAGTGGTAGACCGCGGGCTGCGGGAGTCCACCGGCGAATTGATCAACCAGGGCGGGCATGAGGCGCGCTTGCTTTTTACGGCGTTGCTGCCGGACGGCTGGCGGGCGGTGGCGGACTTGGATAATTTGTCGTCGCTGACGTATCGGCTGGCGTTCAGCGAAACGTACACGCAGGCGGTGAACTCGGAAGTGCGGAACCAAGCGTTCCTGACGAAAAATTTTCGCGGGTTCAGCTTGAATCTGGCGGCGCTGAGCTATCAGAACTATCTAAGCGCCACCACGGTGACGACACCGGTGAATGAGTATGTGTCGTTGCGCACCGCGCCGGAGGTGCGTTTCAGTTCCGTGGATCAGGCGCCGTGGGAGAAGCTGCCATTTTATTTTTCGTTCGATGTGTTTTCGGACGCGGCGCACCGCTCGAACAACGTGACCAATTTTGAGACGCCGAATTTCGTGGAACGGAGTGAGATTGCGCCGAGCGTGACGATGCCGTTTCACTGGGGGCCGTGGCTGGGGGTGACGCCGACGTTTACGATGCGTTCGACATATTACGGCGGCCAGGTGCAGAACGGGTCGTTCGTGAACGTGGGACTGTGGCGCGAAACGGAAGAACTGACGGTGGATATACGGCCACCGACGATCGAGCGCGTGTGGGGCGATGGAGATTCCGGGACGAAGTGGAAACACGTGATCGAGCCGGATTTGCAGTACAGTTTCGTGAACGGCGTGAACAACTTCAACAATATCGTGCGGTTCGACGAAGATGAAACGCTGACGGACACGAACCAGATCGAGTACGGAATCACGCAGCGGCTTTACCGGCGGAAAAAGGACGGGAGCGCGGAAGAGGTGGTCAGCTGGCGCCTCGCGCAGATTCATTTTTTCGATCCCAATTTTGGAGGCGCGCTGATCGCGGGGCAGCGCAACGTGTTTCAGGCGACCGATGAACTCACGCCCTTTGCGTTTGCGGATGAGCCGCGGCATTTTTCGCCGATCGTGAGCGATTTGCGGATCGAGCCGGGGAAACATTGGGACACGCAAGTGATTGTGAATTACGATCCGCAGCGGGCAAAATTGACGGCGATCGGAGCGTTGTTGAAACTGAAGCCGTACAAGGAGTCATTTTTGACGCTGGCGCAGATTTCGGCGATCAATCTGCCGACGCCGGTGCAGGATAATCCGCCGGGGTTCATCTTCGAGCCGCGGTCGAACCAGATACGTGCGCTGATCGGTTACGGCGACCTGACGCGGCCGGGATTCAATACCACGTTTGGGGCGAGCTACGACATCACGAACTCTACGTTTCAAAATCAGATCGCGGAAGTGAGTTACAACGGGTCGTGCTGCGGGATTGGATTTGAGTACCGGAGATTTTCGTTTGGCACGATTCGAAATGAGAATCAGTACCTGGTGGCGTTCCGGATTGCGAATTTGGGGTCGCTCGGGACTTTGCGAAGGGCGGAGAAGATTTTTTGAGATTGTGTTGCGATTCGAAGCGTAGACGCGTGCGATTTTAGCCCCGTTCGCGAAAAGCAGATCCCTGCCTTCGATTGGGATGACACCTGCCCGATTTTTCGGCCGGCACACTGAACAATTTTTGGTGAAGCGTCCCTCGCTACCGCTATCAGCGGTGCCGGTCTATCGATGGCGCACTGAAGTGCGCCGCTACAAAGTCAAATTCCGCAGGGCGCCGTGACGATTCATCAGGTATTGGCCTGCGGCCCAGCCTGCGGCGCCTACTACCAGACCTGCAAGTACATCCGCGATGTAGTGATAGCGGCCGTAGACTGTGGCTACGCACATGGTCGCGAAAAATGGGAGGCAGAGCCAGTAGAGCCAGGGTTTGTAGCGGCGGGCGGCTAGCATGGCGACCATGGAGCCGGCCACGTGGGCGCTGGGGAAAGCGGCGCCGTGGACGCGGCCGAAATGTTCGATGAGTTCGATGGTGGCTGTGAATGTGCCGCCCTTTAGTGGGGCGGGATTGAGAGACGCTAGCGTGAAATAAGGGCTTTCGATGGGGAAGAGAATGGCGATTACGTAGACGGAGTAATGGGCTATGGCCGTGGAGGTCATTACCGTCCAGAAGGCTTCGCGATTTTTTTGCGCATAGAGGATGGCGGGGAGGATTACGAGATAGAGGAAGTAGGTCATGTAGGCGAATTGCATGGCGTCGTTGAGCGCGTGGGTGGCGTAGCGCGCTAGATAGACGGAGGGATGCACGCCGGCGAGGCGGTGGTCGAATTGGATTAGCCAGCTGTCGAACCAGTTTGGAAAAATCGCGTGGACCAGGTGTTGCAGTTCTTCGAAGAAGAAAATGTAGAGCGGTAACGGGTACCAGTTGCGCGCGAACTGTAACGCTGGATTTTGCGAGCGGGAGGCGGACCAGGCTAGTTGGGCGATGGCTGCGGCGATGGCGAGATGCAATGCGGCGAATTTTGCGGCCTGGGGGATGTTGTGGTGGAAGGTCGCGAGGAGCGCGAGTAGCCAGGATAGATAAGCGAAGGTGACGTGTTCGAACGGGCCGCAGGATTGGCGGACTTCTGTCAGGTATTGCGAGAGCCAGTGTTTTGCGGGGAGCCTGTGGATGTCTGTGGTTGTGGGGAGGGTGGACATTAGATTTGCGCGCCCTTTTTGGAATGCGTGCTCGAGCGCGGAGCTTGAGCGGGTGTCTCGCGGATAGCATTGGTGCGGAACATTTGTTGGGCAAAGCGGCGGCTCGACGCTGCGCTCCATATTGTTAGGGAGGGGTGGGTCATTGGGAGGCATTGGGAGGGCTTCGCGGCGAATTGTGTCCTGGCGGGGTTTGGGATTCGCGCGGGCGTGCATGCTTGCCAGTTGAGGATTGGCCAGCGGCACTTTTTTGCGATTTGCGCCAGGCGATTTGATGGATTGACTGCTTGGGGATGCGCGACTGTTTCTAGCATGGGGATGTCGGAGGCGGCGTTGCCGTAGGCGTAGCTTTGGGCGAGGTTGATATTGTGGCTTGCGGCTACGGCTTTGAGCGCTTCTGCTTTGGCTTTGTTGCTCATGTGCTGGCTTGCTTGGCGGCCCGTCCATTTTTCGGAAGAGCACAGCCAAGAGTGGCTGTGCCACCCCTGACGGTTGACTTCCAGCTGAGTGACTTGGATTTCGATGGGAGCTTGAGTTTGTGCGGCTATGCGTTTGGCTAGTATTTGCGCCAGCGGGGCTAGGGTGCCGGTGATTAGAAATATTTGGTGGCCTTGGGTGTGGTGCCAGGCGATTTGTTTGAGGCCTAGGGCGAAGAGCGGGAGGGAATCTTCGTTTGCGGATGTTGGCGGCAGCGTACGTTCCCAGTCGTTTACCAGGGAGGTGTTGATTCCTGCCAGATAGTATTTGTTTCCTTCGATGGCGTCGTGTGGGTTGCGCAGAATCGTTTTGGCGAAATGAGCTAGCCACGCGGCGACTTGTGCGCTGGAGATTTCGTCGCGTTCGAGCAGGTAGCCGATGAAACGCCATTCTAGGGAGGGCGCGGGGAGCAGCGTGCCATCGAGGTCGAAGAACGCGGCGGTATTTTGCTGGGGCGCGGTCATCGCGTGGCTTGGACGGCGATGCGGGCGGGAGTTTTCTGCGGCGTGGCGGTGAGGTAGCGGCGCCCTTCCCAAATTACTGGAATGGCGCGAAGGACGCAGAAGCCTACTGTGGCGGCGACGAGAATTTGTCCCGCCACCGTGAGCGTGTGACGGCTATCGGCGGTCAGCCAGCTTGCGGTAATGTGCGCGGCTGGGAGCAGCAGGCCTAGATAGCAGAAGCAGACGCATTTGAGGATGGCGTAGGCGGCGCGGCTGGCGCGGGAGGCGACTAGCGTGCGTACCCACACCGATGCACGCGGTTGCCTTTCTTGATCGCAAAGACCCCACCCCTCCCGAACTTCGGGAAGGATGGGGCACCCGGCGCGTGAGGCCAGCGAGCGCAGGAAATCGGTTAGCGTGCCGCGCACGAAGAAGAGGACCGGGACCCAGAGCGAGATCAATCCGCTGACGGCGAAAAAAGTGAAGAAGAGATTTTCGACGACGCGGTCGCCGAGGATATCGAGTTGCGCGCCGAGAGGGGTGGCGAGGTTGCGGGTGCGCGCGAGGTAGCCGTCGAGGCCGTCGAGTGCGATTGCAGAGATGGTGAGAAGGACGGCGGCGAGGTCGCCGGCGAGTGAGTTGCCGAAGAGCGTGAAGAGAGCGACGGCGGCGAAGGCGGCGGCGACTCGCGCTAAGGTGACCTGGTTGGGCGTCATGGCGCTCCTTCGGCGGAGAATGCGGCGTTGCGAAAATTTTGGGCCCGCCACCGAGGGAGTGATATTGGTCACCGCGCCCGGCTCCAGCTGGCAAGCCCTTGCGTAGGGGATAGCATTTGGCGCGCCAGAGTTTGCAGCGTGGTTTCATTGGGGTTAGGCGCGATCGCATGGCGTGAGACGGCGTAAGGTGATGGGTTGCGGCGGCAGGTGGAGGGATTTCCCTCATACGAGCGCTGTAGCAAAAAGCGCGGGCGCGCGTCTAAGGGATGTGGGAAAATTGGTGGTTGAGGGCGCGGCGGTCGGGCAGTTGAGTTACTCACCTAAATGACGAAACGGAAAAACAGCTGATGGACGTTTCCATATTTGCGGCGTTTCTCGCGGGGCTGGTGTCGTTTCTTTCTCCTTGCGTGCTGCCTTTGGTGCCGGGATACATTTCGATGCTCTCGGGCATTGGCGTCGAGCAGTTGAAGGAAGGGAAGACGCCGCGCGGCGGGTTGTTGCTGTCGGCGTGCGCGTTCGTGACGGGATTTTCTGTGGTGTTTATCGCGTTTGGAGCTTCGGCTAGCGCGGTGGGATCTTTTTTGCTGCGGAATCGCGCGATGCTGGCGCCGGTGGCTGGGGCGTTGATTGTGATGTTTGGGCTGCACTTGATTGGCTGGCTCGCGAAAATCGCCGTGCGCGTTGGTTTGGTGATTGGACTTGTGCTGGCGGCGGTAGGCGGGCTGCTTTTGTGGCGCGCGGGATTATTCGGCGCGGAATTGAAGCCGGTTCATTTCTTTTCCGTCGCGCTGATTTTTTTGCTGGGGCCTTCACTGACGCGCTGGCTGAACCGCGACGTGCATTTTCGCAATATGGGCGGACAGCCGGGAGCGGTGAGCGGGTTTTTGATGGGGTTTGCGTTTGCGTTTGGCTGGACGCCTTGCATTGGGCCGATTCTCGCGAGCGTTTTGGCGGTGGCGGCGACGCGCGAAACCGTCGGCCAGGGGGTTTTTCTGCTGGCGTGTTATTCGGCGGGGTTGGCGGTGCCGTTTTTAATTACGGCGCTGGGAATCGGCGGATTTTTGCGTTTTTATGCGAAATTTCGGCGGCATTTGCATACGGTGGAAGTTTTCAGCGGAGTGCTGCTACTGGCGGTGGGCGGGCTGGTATTTTTGAACCGGTTGACGTGGCTATCGGGCAAGCTGGGATTTCTGAATAAATTTTCCTTGTGACGGAGTTGGCGGATGCGTAAGCGGTGGAGTTTATTTTTGATTTTTGTGGTGGCCGCGGGGCTTGCGGCGGTTTTTGTTGGTTGCAAGTCGGGCAGCGGAGCTACCCCGGCCACGGCGAAGACTCTGGCGAACGAGCCGGATGTCACGTTCAAGGATCTGTCGGGGAAGGACGTGTCGCTGGCTAGCTTGAAGGGGAAAGTGGTGGTGGTGAATTTTTGGGCGACTTGGTGCGAGCCTTGCCAGGTGGAAATTCCGTGGATGATCGAGTTTCAGCGGAAGTATGCGGACAAGGGGTTCACGCTTTTGGGCGTGGCGATGGATGACGACGGGAAGAGCGTGGTCGAACCTTTTGTGCAGAAGACAGAGTTCGATGTGGATGGGAAGAAGATGACGATGAATTATCCGATCGTTTTGGGGAATGATGATCTGGCTGCGAAGTTTGGCGGATTATTGGGATTGCCTACTAGCATTGTGATTTCGCGGGATGGGAAGGTGGTGAAGCGGTACATTGGGTTGGCTTCGCGGGATGATTTGGATGCGGAGATCAAGTCGTTGCTTTGAAGTTGGGAAACCTAAGGGCAACTGCTTTTACCGCAGAGACGCGGAGGGCGCAGAGAAAGTCTACTACAACAGATTTAACACAGACGGCGCCGTTCGAACCGGCACTGCCGGTTCTCAGGGTGAATCGCCCTGTGGGGCGATTCACAGAGAAAGGCGTTGAGGGCACGGAGATTTGTGAGATTGGCATAGGTTGGATTTTTGGGAGCGATGATTTTTATGGCTTTGATGGATGAGCGGGAATTTCAGAAGAAGAGTGACTCGGCGTTTGAGGCTTTGCGGAAGCGTTTATTGGAGATTGGGGATGAGAACGATTTTGAGGTGGAAGGTGGGAGCGGGAAATTGGAGATTGAGTTCGAGGATGAGGATGAGACGCGGTTTGTGATCAGCCCGAACGCGCCGGTGCGGCAGATCTGGATTTCGGCGCTGACGACGAGTTTTAAATTGGGGTGGTCGGATGCGGTGCAGGCGTTTGTGCAGGAGAAGACCGGGGAGACTTTGAATCAGGTGATGAGCCGGATTTTGACGGAAAAATTGGGGACGGTGATTTCGGTATGAGCCCTTTGCGCGCCTTGGCGGGTTGCGTGGCGTTTCTGTGCATGATGGCGGTGGGCGTTGTGGTGTCGCTCGGGGATGCGGCTGTTGCCGCGGCGCAGGAATCGGCGGCGGTGCCCAGCGCGGCTAGCATCGTGAAGGCGCATAGTTTTGTTTCCTTGGAGCCGGTTCCGCGGGGGAAGGAATTTCAGGCGGCCGTCGTGGCGGAGATTCGCAGCGGGTACCACGTGAATTCGCATAAGCCTTCGGATGAGTATTTGATTGCGACGACTTTGACGCCGCAGTTGCCGGAGGGTTTCAAGTTGGTGGATACGATTTATCCGGCGGGACGGCAGGAGAAGTTTTCTTTTTCGCCGGATAAGCCCTTGGATGTGTACACCGGGAGCGTGACGTTGAAGCTGCGTTTGGTGGCGGAGGCTGGGGCAGCGATTGGCGCGGTGAAGATTCCGGCGATTTTGCGTTACCAGGCTTGCAACGATACGACCTGTTTGCCGCCGGTGAAGATTCCTGCGGAGTTGAATTTGACCGTGGGCGCGGTGGGTGCGGTGGCGCGTGCGGTGCATCCGGAGATTTTTGCTCCGGCGGCGAGGTAGAGGAGTCGCGAGCAAAGAGAGATCCCTCGCTGCGCTCGGGATGACAGCGTAAGACCAAAACCGGCCAAGTAGAGTGAGTAGCGGCGGGGACGGCGAGGTAAAGTTCAGACCGGCGGGCACGGCATGCCGTGCCCCTACGACCCGCGCTTGGATCCCGCTAGGGGCGGAACAGCGTTCCTCGCCAAGCCCGCACCCGTCGCGATGTGGCGATTCTCGCCCTCGTTACACCCCATTTCCGGGTTCTGTCCTTCCAGCCAGTTGCTTGATACGCCATTCAGCCCGGTCATTTTCCAGCGGGTGCATTGCCTTTCGTGTCTAAATATTACGGGTGATTCCAACCGCAATCGTGGGTGTGCCGACCGAAGGAGGCGCCATGAAGAGCCGCGCCGGTTTTACAAGTTTGCTTGTTTTCCTGACATTCGCCTTATTCCAGCTGGCTGCCTGCTCCGGCACTCCTTCCACGTTCAATAAGGTCACGATTTCGCCCAACGGCACGCAATATATCGGGCAGAACGGATCGGTCGCGCTGAGCGCCACGGTTCTGAACGATACCGCGAACGGCGGCGTCACATTCGCGGCCAGCCCTGCGGGAACCGGCACACTGACCCAGCTCACTTCAACCACCGGGACGTACGTTGGGCCAGCCGTGGTGACGGCTGAGACGGTTGTCACCATCACCGCCACGTCTGTTGATTTTCCGAAGCAGTTCGCGACGTTGATCGTGAAGATTGAGCCGCCGCCGGTGATCACCACCACTTCGCTTCCTACGGCGACTTTGAACGCGGCCTACACCGCGCCGGTTGTGGCCACAGGAGGCGTACCTCCTCTTGCGTGGACGATCGCGTCTGGGACGCTGCCGGCGGGATTGTCCTTGGTTGCGAGCAAGACCGACACGGTGAATATCACCGGGAAGGCCACCACGGCGGGACAGTCAATCGTAACGATCATGGTGACCGATGCCGTCGGCGAAACGAGCACGTCTGGGCCGCTCACGATCGTGGTCAGCACGCTCGCGTTTACGACTACGTCGCCGCTGCCATCGGCCACGGTAAATGTGCCGTATGCGGGCGTGCAATTTGCTGCCAGCGGCGGCAACTCTCCCTACACATTCACGCTCGCATCCGGTGCAGTTTTGCCGCCGGGCCTCGTGTTCAGTGCGGGCGGCGACCTTACTGGCACGCCGACGACGGAGGGAACTTACACGTTCGGCGTGACGGTGACAGATAGCACGACGCCGACGCCGGCGGTGATCACGGAGAATTTCACCCTGTCCGTGACGCCTCCACAGAATCTTTCGCTTTTGAGCGGGAATTACGCGTTTACTTTCAGCGGAAACAATTCCGGCGGTTACGTGGCGGCGGCCGGCGTCTTCACCGCGAATGGCAACGGCACGATCACTGCGGGCGAAGCGGACTACAACGCCCTGAACGGCTCGCCCGTGAATTATCCGAACCTGCAAGGCACTTACACGCTCGGCCAGGATGGACGCGGCGCAATTACTTTCACCAACGTCACCGGCTCGCCCATTTACGCGTTTTCGATTGACGCGTCCGGAACAGGGAACATTCCCGGCAGTCACGGTCGCATGGTCGAGTTCGATTTGACTGGGACGCGCGGTTCGGGGCGGCTGGAGATGCAGAGCGTGACTACTTGCGTCGTCAACAGCACCAACTCCACTTACAACGGCAACTATGCCTTCGGTGGCACTGGATTTCAGTCGTCGGCGGGAGGCAATTCGGCGAGCACGCTGGCGTTCGCCGGGGTTTTCACAGCTGTTCCGCCCATCTCGCCGGCCACCGTGGGAAGTCTCGGGCCTGCAGAAATAGACGCAAACTATACCGGTTCGCAGGCGGTGGGTAGCACCGGCGGCACCCCGCTTTCCGGCAGTTATCAATCAGGCCCGGATTCTACTCATTGCCAGTTCCAATTAAGCGCTTTCGCGACCCTCAATTACGACGTCTATCCAATTTCCGCGACGGATGCCTTTTTCATCGAGACCGACCAAGCGTCCAACGCCACCACTCCCTTTATCAGCGTCGCCGAAATGAAGCTGCAATTCGGACAACCCTTCCCTCCCGGCTCCGTAATAAGCGGCCCAATGGCCGGAGGCGTAAGCGGGCAGGTTCTCTCGGTCCCGTATGTCTCGGTGCTTCAGCTCGTGCCACAGTCCGGAATACCGACTTTTAACCTGTCACTAACCGACAACGAAGCCGGTACGGTCACTGCCACAAATGGAATTCCGTTTACTGTCACCTACACCGCCGATCAATACGGCCGGGTTTTCACCGGGTTTGAAGTCAACACGGCGTTCGAGCCGGTTCTGTATATGATTGACTCGCAAGACGCGTTCGTCGTCGGCCAGCTCAACGGCGCTCCGATTTTCGGCGAGTTTGATGCGCAGTCGCAACCCACGCACTTTACGCCGACATTTATCGCTCAGAGCTTCCCGCTCATCGAGGGCACCGTCGCGCCGCCGATCAGCGCCGCCCGGGACTTCTCCGGGTTCCTCAACTTCAATGGCTCGGTAACGCCCGCAACGGTGAACGGAATACAGGATGAAAGCACCGCGAGCGCGAATACCTCTGCCGAAGCCGTCACGGGAACCTACGTGCTTTCGAACACTGGCGCTACCGACGGCAGCGGCACGATCACGTTGACTTCGCCAGCCGCTTTCACTGGGGCGTACTTCTTCGTGTCGCCAACAAAAATGGTCGAGATCACTACCACGACGGGTGACGCCAACCCGGTCCTGATCATCATCGGCGACTGAAGCCAAGTCCTTCACTAAGATGATTCATCGCGACGCTTGGCCGGGTGGATGCATCATTACGCACTTTCAGGCCAAGAGACTGAGTGTAAATTTGGCGTCTCGAGTCGGGGCGGCGAAGCAGTAGAGGAATCCGGTGCCAAGCCACGCAAAGAAATTGGGCCGAGTGGTTCAACTTGGATCTTGGTGCGCGTGCCTTGGCATGTTGTTGGCAGGGAGTTCAGAAGCGATTTACTACCCTTTGCAGCAGACGCAGATCCGCGAAGCTTATCTTCTGGGACATTCCGAGGATCCGCAAAAAGTCAGTTCGGTTCTGGAGTTGTACACCCGGCGGTTCCCATTGCTGCCTGCGGCGGCCCGCGTGGAATCCATAGAGTTCCGAACGCCGTATGAACAGGTGATTCGCCGCGCATCCGAGCGCTCGAATGATTACGATTTGGATCAGGCGGAAAAGGACTATGCGGCGCAGCCGGACTTGGTGATGGTCCGGGTGCTGATTTACTTACCTCAAGCCCATTCTGGTTCTACCGCGCCTGCTTCCGTCGGACAATCCAACGCTGGCGCTACGGATAATGAGTGGCTCGGGTTTCACTTCCAGATATCGCAGGAACGCCCTATCGAACCGAGGAAAATGCGTGCTCAGGCCGTTCGCGCGGGCCGCTATGACAAGGGGACGCGAAAGGAAGTGCTGATGGAGTTCGGCGCCGACCAGTTTGGGCCCGGTGCCGCCAAAATAGTGGTTACTACTCCCAACGGTCAAGCCGTGACCGCCGATTTCGACCTCGACGAATTGAAGTAATGAGAGCGGACGAATCCGACGGTTCGTCGAATTCTGCGCGTCCGATCAGCCTTTTGTGATTAAGCCTCGCGAACCTTAGTACGCCCAGCGCATCAGGACCGCTCCTGTCGTGTATCCGGCGCCTACGGCGATCAGCAGGACGAGGTCGCCTTTGCGCAGGCGGCCTTGTTCTACTGCTTCCATCATGCCTAGCGGGATGGTTCCGGCTGTGGTGTTTCCGTAGTGATCGATGTTGATCATCACTTTCGAATCGTCCACGCCCAGGCGCTCTTGCATTCCGCGGACGATGCGCAGATTGGCCTGGTGTGGGACCACCAGCGCTAGATCTTTGGTGGTGTAACCGTTGCGTTCGAGCATTTCTACGGCAAGCTCGCTCATGCGGCGGACCGCGTACTTGAAGACTTGCGCGCCTTCCTGGTGGACAAAGTGCATGCGCTTCTCGACTGTTTCTTGCGACGACGGATGCAGCGAGCCTCCACCGGGCATATAGAGATTGCAGCCGCCGGACCCGTCCACATCATGAGCGAAATCGAGGATGCCTTCCTTTTCTGACGTCGCCGGCTCGAGCAGCACCGCGCCGGCGCCATCGCCGAAGAGGACGCAGGTGGCACGATCGGTGAAATCGAGGATGGAAGTCATCACGTCGCTGCCGATCACCAGGACTTTTTTGTGCGCGCCGCTGCCGACGAATTGCGCGCCGACGGTGAGCGCGTAAACGAATCCGGAGCAAGCCGCCGAAAGATCGAAGCCCCACGCATTTTTTGCGCCGAGGCGGTCCTGGATCAGGCAAGCGGTCGCGGGGAAAAACATGTCTGGAGTCACGCTGGCGAGAACGATCAAGTCAATTTCTTCGGGGTTCACGCCGCGCGCCGCCAGCAGCTTTCTGGCCGCTTCGGTGCCGAGGTGCGAAGTGGCGACTCCGGGGTCGGCGTAATGCCGTTCGCGGATTCCGGTGCGCGTGCGAATCCATTCGTCGTTGGTGTCCACACGCTTTTCCAGATCGAAATTCGTGACGACGCGCGGCGGGACGTATCCGGCCACTCCGGTAATCTTTGCGGCGATGCGTTTCCCCATTCATTTCCCCCCAGGAGGATGGAAACAATAAGACGCTCAAGAACAGCCCGTGATTGTATGCAATCGCACGCACACAAAACAAGCGAATCAGGACGTAGTGCGGACGTTGCAGCGGACCGTGGCTAGCTTTTCGCCGGCAAAATCTCGAAGCGGTAATTGATCTCCGCCGTTTTTCGCAGCATCGCTGCTACCGAACAATATTTGGTTTGGCTCAGCTCGATGGCGTCGCGCACGGCTTTCTCGTCGAGTTCGCCTGAGAGTTTGTAGACCATATCAATTTTGGTCCAGACCGAAGGCGGGTCTTTGGCGCGCTCGCCGGAAATCACTATTTCGAGTGACACGAGCTTGTTGCGTTTTTTTGCCAGGATTGACACTACATCCACCGAACTGCAGGCGCCCAGCGCGCCGAGAAGGATGTCCATCGGTCCGGGCGCGGAGTTGTGTTCGCGGTCGGCGTCAATCACGACCGCCTGCCCGGATGGCATTGTCGCCAGATATTGCTCGCCGCCAACCCATTTCACCGTTGCTGTGCGCATTGCTCGTCTCCCTCAGCTAATCGCGCCGGCAAGATCGCCATTACAACTCTATCGAGCTTCGTGGCGCACGTCCAGAACGCGACTCGCGGGCGGCGTAGATGACGGCTTCTGGTGCGGCTTGGATTTCTTGTGGCGCCATCTTTGGCATTTCATTGTGAGTGGCTACGATGGAGCGCTTATGGTCAACCGGCGGGCACGGCGTGCCGTGCCCCTACGGCGCCTGAATCACTCGCATGCCAGTTAGTTTGGCGCAAGAAGGGCAATCCTGGCTTCAGGGGCTAAAGCCCCTTGTAAACCGGCACGTTTGACGGCGGGGCTGAAACCCTTCCCTTCCGTGACAGTGGTTAGAGCGGGATTTCGCTTACCGGGAAACGCAACGCGCGGTGTTCCGCCAACGCAGCAGTTAAAGCTGCGAACCTCTATCGTCGGTGTCCGAAGCACCGACCGCGGCTTCGATGCGTTGTTGCGGGGCGCGGCGCATGGTTTCGATGAAGGCGCGCACGATTTTAGGATCGAATTGATTTGCAGCGCAGCGTTCCAGTTCCGCAAAGGCTTCTTCGGGGCTGCGCGCTTTCTTGTAGGTGCGCTCGGAGGTGATGGTGTCGTAGGCGTCGGCGATCGCGATTACGCGCGCGCCCACCGGAATGTGTTCGGCGGCGAGGCGCGCCGGGTAACCGGAGCCATCGTAGAATTCATGATGATGTCCGACCATTTCGCGTATGCGCTTCATCGCCGCGAGAGGTTCGAGAATTTTCGCGCCCAGCTCGGTGTGGGTTTTCATCGTGGCCCATTCGTTGGCGTCAAGCGGCCCGGATTTATTCAGGATAACTTCGGGGATGCCGACTTTGCCGATGTCATGAAGCAATCCGGCGAGGCGCACTTCCTCGACTTCGGCTTCGTTCATGCCGAGGGCGTGCGCAATCATCACCGCGTAGGCGGAAACTTTCTGCGAGTGTCCTTGGGTGTAGTGATCCTTTGCATCAATCGCGAGAGCGAGTGAAGTGACCGTCTCGACGACCGCCGGCGGCACTTCATCTCCGGCGTTACCGCCTCCGTGTTCCGTGAGCGAGCGAGTAAACTGCTCGAGGCGCCGGTAGATTTCTTCGAAGGCTTCCGGCCCGGTGGAAAAGAGGCGCTTCAGCGTGACGCCCAGATATGCTTCCAGGACGTCTTTCTTCCAGCGCTTGGTATCGTTGGGGTCTCCTTGCTCCGCGGTTGAGACGGAATTTCCTCCCTGATGCTTCGAGAGGTACATGGAGGAATCGGCTACCTGGATCAGTTCCTGCGGAGTGGAGCCGTGAATCGGGAAGCCGGCGATGCCGAAACTCGCCGTAATATTTTTGTCGCGCAGCAGTGGATCAGCCGCCACCCACCCGCGCAGCTTGCTGGCGAGCTGGCGCGCCTGCTCGACGCTCGTTTCCGGCATCAGGATTACGAATTCGTCGCCGCCGTAACGCGCGACGACGTCCGAGCGGCGGCAATTCTGCTCGAGGATGTGGCCCACGCGCTGCAGTACGACGTCGCCTTCGAGGTGGCCGTAAAAATCGTTCACGAACTTGAAGCGGTCGAGGTCCATCAAGACGAGCGAGAAGGGGCGATTGGCGCGCGTGGAACGCTTCCATTCGGATGACAACGCTTCCATCAGGAAGCGGTGCGTTTTGACGCCGGTCAGGCCGTCGGTGATGGCTTGTTCCTGTGCGCGCTGGAACGTCAGCGCGTTGTGCAAGGCTCCGGCAAACAGATCGGCGAGCGTCCGGAGCAGCCGGACTTCTTCTTCGGCGAACTCGCAGGGCTCGGACGACTCGACGTAGAGCACGCCCAACAAGTTTTCGGCGTAGGTGACCGGCAGCGCAATCGCGGACGAGGTACCGGGCAATACGGGACGATGGGAGGAAGCGTTCACCTCGGTGACCATCGCCATCTGCCCAGCGCGCGCCACGTGGCCCACCAATCCTTCGCCGAGCAAAATGCGGCGCCCCAGCGCGTCGCGGCGTGCACCGGCTTCCGCCTGAATCACCAACTCTTTCGAGGAGTAATCCAGAATGGCGATTCCGATGTGATCGTAGGCCAGCGCGTTTTCGATTTCCGCGGCGATCTTGGTCAACATCTCCTCGGGATTCAGGGTGGTGATTGCGTGGCTGGAGACGTTGTTGACCAGCGTCAATTGGCGCGATTTCTTTTGTTCTTCGGAAAACAGCCGCGCGTTTTCGATGGCCACTGCAGCTTCGCTGGCCAGCACGCGCAGGAGCTCCACATGGCCTTCGTCAAACGCGCGTTCCTGCTGGCTGTGCACGGCCATCGCGCCAATCGCCTGGTTGTACAAAATCAAGGGCACGGCGCAGATCGAACCTGCGTGCCGGGCCGGCTCGATTCCGAGGCGCTTCACTTCTTCCTCGAACTGATCGCGAATCAAAAGCGGCTGCGCCGACTGAATTACATACTCGGTCAGGTGTTTGCCCGCCGGGCGCGTGCGTTTGGGAAGGCGTTCGCCATTCACGACGTCCAATTCGAAGCGGACCTGACCCGTCTTCTTGTCGTGGAAGGCAATGAACATGCTTCCGACGTCCAACAGGCGCTTCATCTCCGAATAAATGCGCTCGAAGAGTGCGTCCGGCTCGAGGGTCGAGCTCAGCGCCCGCCCGATTTCATTCAAAATGTGCAGCTCTTCGCTGCGCCGTGCTGTCTGCTGAATCAGATAGCTGTTCTCAACGGCCATGCCGATCTGGTGGCCCAGAGCGAGGAGCAGACGCAATTCCGGCGGGGTGAAATTGCGATTGTCAGGCGTGCCCAGCAGCAAGACACCGAATACGCGTTCCTTGGCCTGCAGGCTGATACCGACGACGGTGCGCAGGCCTTGTTCGAGCAGGATCTTGCGGACGTGCTGGAAGGTTTCTTCCTTCTCGAGCGCGGCCCAGTTCGCATCGCGCGCCAGATCCCGCAACACGACCAAGCCGCCGAGGCGCGCCACTAGATTCACGGTGTATGAATCGAGGCTGTCTTTCTGAATCGCGGCGCAGAAGGTTTCGCTCATCCCGGTGACGACGATCGAGGTTGGGCCTTTTTCGTCGCCGTAATGCAGGCACAGCGCTCCGGCCGGGATGCGCACGACGTTCAAGACGCGATCCAGGGCTTGCGCCAGCATTTTCTGAATTTCGCCGCCGACGAAGCTCGAGGTCGCCAGGTTCAGATTCGAGAGCGCCAGCATGTTGCGTTCGACACGGCGGCGCTCCTCTTCGTAAACGGCCATGAGCATCAGCACGCCGCCGAAAATTTCCGCGAGCAGCGCGAAGGGGAGCAGGTGCACGGCGGCCAAAGGCCCCAGCCGGTCCTGAAAAATCAGAAGCAAGCGCAGAACTCCGGTGGCCATGAAGGTCAGCGCCAATAGCTTGTCCGCGCGCGATTCCTGCTTGCGCCCTTCCTGCCAGAAGATCTGAGCGGCCCCGAAGAAAATGATGGCGACGCCCATCCCCAGCGGGGCGGCGATCCATTTTTGCGTATAAGCGTAAGCCCATAGCGCTGCTAGGAGGGCCACGAGTGTGACATTCCGCGCGGAGACGTTCATGCGCGCGTATATGCGGGCGGAGCAGTAGAAGGCGAGCGCAGCGGCGGCCATCGTCCATTCATTGGTGATATCAAGCCAAACGGGGAAGTTGCGCTGGCCCCAAAAGGCGTACACAGCGAATGGGAGCGAAGCCAGCATCCAGGCAATAGCCCAGACGAGTAGGTAGGCCTGGCGCTTTTGCCGGTAGACGTAGGCGAAAAACACCCCAAGCAAGAAGGCGCCGGCCAGCAACACCACTGCATTAGAATTGAGGTGGTTCAACAACTCAACACTCCCAGTCCAGGACACGACAAACTTCTCCCGAGAATAGCAGAAAATCGGCGGGCATTAAGTCGCACATCCCGCGCAAGTTTCGTGGCGGTCACCTGTTCCGGACAACCCGCCAAAACGGCCTAAAATGGCCGAAAATCGCACAAAGTGAGGCGAAAATCAGCCTTTCAACGTCCAAATACAGCTGCTTCAAGGGCCTAAGAAACTATCGAGCTTGCCCTCGGTCCGGTCAACAGTACCGCTGTACCAACTGGTTACCATTGAGCCGCTTTTATGCACTTTCATAGGCTGGACCTACGTCGTCGCGGAAGTGGTACCGGCTTGCCGTCGGTTGTGACGCCGCCGCTCGATTTTGCTGTGGGCTTCCGATAAGATTGATCGTTTTACGAGTGTGAAAGGAACTTGACCTAATGGCGTCGTCTGAAAAACGGCGGGTACGTTTTGCGCCGTCTCCTACTGGGTATCTGCACGTTGGTGGAGCGCGGACTGCTCTTTTTAATTGGCTTTATGCGAAGCATGAGGGCGGCACTTTAATTTTGCGCATCGAGGATACGGATGTCGAGCGCAACAAGCCGGAACTGGTGGACGGGATACTCGTTGCGCTCAAGTGGCTTGGCGTTGATTGGGACGAAGGGCCGTTTTTCCAGTCGCAGCGGGGTGAGATGTATCGCGCTGCGGCGGAGCGCATTCTCGCTAGCGGAGCAGGGTACGCGTGCTACTGCAAAGCGGCTGCGTATGCCGGCGGAGACTATGCGCCAGCGGAAAATGAAGAGCATGAGGGCGAAGGGGATGATGAAGGCCCCAAAACCTTGAAGGCTGCGGCGTGCCCTTGCCGCGATTTTTCCGATGCGGAGCGAGCGGCGAAGGAAAAGGAAGGTATTCCGCGGGCGATTCGATTCAAGACTCCGCGCGCGGGCGCGACGAAATTCGAGGACGCTGTTTTCGGTTCGCGCGAAATCCAGAACGCGGATATCGAGGATTTTGTGCTGCTGCGGTCGAGCGGCGTGCCGACTTATCAACTCAGCGTGGTGGTGGACGACATCGACATGCGCATCACGCACATCATTCGCGGGGCGGATCATCTTTCGAATACGCCGAAGCAGGTGCTCATCTACCACGCGTTGGGAGCGCAGGCTCCGATTTTCGCGCACGTCCCTTTGATTCTGGGGCCGGATCGCACGCGGCTCTCGAAGCGGCACGGAGCGACGAGCGTCGGTTCCTATGCTGACGAAGGCTTTCTGCCCGAGGCTTTTCGCAATTTTCTGGCGCTGCTGGGTTGGTCCACTGGCGACGATTCCGAATTTCTGCGCACTACTGAACTGATTCAGCGTTTTTCGCTCGCGGGCGTGAGCCGCACGAATGCCATATTCGACCGGGCGAAGCTTGAGTGGTACAACACGCAGTATCTGCAAAAGCCGCCCGTGGAAGAGCTCTTGCCTTATGTGGAAGAGGAGCTGAAACGCGCGGGGTTGTGGAAGGCTGAATGGGGATCGAGCGAACGTGTGTGGTTCGCACACGCCGTTGACCTGATCCGTCCACGCACTCGTTTGCTCACAGATTTCACCGGATGGGCGCGCGCGTTTTTTACAGATGATTTCGAGTACGATCAGGAAGCGCGCGACAAATTCTGGAAAGACGAGAAAGTTCCGGCATTGCTGGCGAAACTAACGGATGCGCTGGCCGCGCTCGCCGACTGGAATCACGATGCTTGCGACGCGGCACTCCGTGGTGTGGCCGCCGCTGAAGGCGTAAAGGCAGGATTGCTGATCAACGCCACGCGCGTCGCGATCGTGGGCCGCGCCGTGGCGCCACCGCTCTTCGACACGATGGTAGTGTTAGGCAAAGAACGCGTCGCTGCGCGACTCCAGCGCGCGTTAAAATTTCTCTCCGCAAGATAATCGAGAAAGCCGCGATCGCTAGCCGGGTAGCTGTGCCAGCCGCTCCGGGATGCGTGCACGCACGAGCGTGGTGGGCGGTTGTCCGGTTTAGCGAAGGGGGATTAGAACGAGCGAGCTTCGGCTGCGAGGGCTTGGTTGTCTTGGACGCGGTGCGAGAGTACTACCGCTGCGTAACGGGTGCATAGTGCCATTTCACGTTGGGTCCAGCCACCGAAGCCGGGGGCGCCGCGGGAGACAATCAAGTTGCCCAAGCTGTGCAGCGCGCGCAGGCAGCTGTAGTAGACGCGAACAAGGCGCAGGCTGGGGGCTGAACCGGTATCGAGGTCGGGGCACAGATCCTGGCGGGCCAGAACTTCTTTGAAGTCTTTTCCGTTGAGCAAGTTACGGGATTTCTTGCCCGAATCGGCCTCAGACTGATCGAGGATCGGCTCCGAGGCGACCCGGAGCAAGCCTGCGCGCCAGGTGAACACCGCGAACTGGATCAGCGCGGCGGTAGAGATCACGAGAATGAAGGCTGCGATTAGCATGTTCGACCTTGCACAGCTTGCCGTTTGCAACCGCTGCGGACAATAGAACGAGCGTACCAGTGGAGGGAAACTTCGCTGGGGGTGGCGATTGGGTTGGTGTCACCAGCTGGCCGTCGCGCCGGCCGGCGCAGAACTTCTGCAACGCTATGGCTTAGAATGGATGCATGGGCCTGCCGGAAACCATCGCGGTAAAATACACCGAAGAAGAAGCCGAATACATCAGCATGCGCCCGGTGGTTGCGCAGACGTTTCGCGCAGCGGAGCTGGTGGACATGGTCGTGCGCGTTTCGGGGAAGGATTCCGAGCGGGTGCGGCAGATCTTGCGCTCCGGCACGACCGTGTTTCATTCGTTCCGATATTGGTGGCAGGGATTCGAGCCGGATGCGGCGGCGTTGGCTGAAGCGCTGGCGATTTATCCGGATGCGGATCCGGCCCGAGCGTTTCGCGGCGAGGAGTGTTCCGAGATTATTTTGGAATCGAGCGGTTCGCCGCCGCGGTATTCGTTTCGCGTGACTCGGGAAGAGGCACGCAAACGGCGATTGCTGCGTTCGCGCAGCTTTTGGGATTGTCTGCTTGATTTTGCGAACGAGAATGCGCCGCGATACCGGGAATATTCGTATGCTCTGCACGGAGATGTTTATACCCTGGCTGTGAGCACGGTGCAGGTGGCGCGGCTGACGCGCGAAGCCGCGCGGTACGCGTCGCGCACGCGGCGAGGCAATCTTGCGGGAATTTTTGGCAGTGGCGTGGTGATATCGCAAGCTGTGTTTGTTTGCCCTCGCGGCAAATGACGTTGAGAAGTGCTCGTTTTGTTCGCCCGTATTGATACCAGCGCCATCCTACAGCGAAGACCCGATGTGCGATTGCCTCGGCGGGCGGATACAGTACCGGTAGTACCCACGCGGCGGCGCACGAAGCTCGTCGCTGAATCTGGCCGCAAGGCGCACAGGCGAAGGAAACGATGCCACCCGTCAGAATTCTGATCGCAGACGACAATCCGCTGGTCAGGTCTGGGATCAAGATGCTGCTGAGACTGCATCGCGATTGGGTCGTTTGCGCCGAGGTGGAAAACGGGTGTGACGCGGTGGAAAAAGCGGCGGAGCTGAAGCCGGACGTTATCTTGCTGGATATTTCGATGCCTAAGATGGACGGTCTGACCGCGGCGGAATTGATCCGGCGGGATTCGCCGGAGTCCGAGATCTTGATTGTGACGCACTTCGAATCGCTGGATCTGGCGCGTTATGCGGCGCAAGCGGGAGTGCGCGGATACATTTCGAAATCCCACGTATCGAGCGACCTGGAAGCTGCGATTGAGGCGGCGGCGCGGCATCAGTCGCCTTGAAAGTGCGATGAGTGGTGAGTAGTGAATGGTAATTGGTGACTCGTGATTTGTGATTCGTGAACCCTTCCGCAGCAACTCAAGCCTCGCTTAAATTTGAGCGCGACGTCGGACGTAGCTTCGTTTTATTCCACGAGGAAAGCAGATTCCTCGGGCGAAACTCGCCTTCGGAATGACACTCTGAGAGTTTTCGGAGCTTTCGAGCGATAGCGCTACGGGTTGGCGCGGCGGAGGACGGCGCCTGATCTTTCGTCGGCCGCGATTTGGTGAAAGAAATCGCGGACTTCGTCGAGATTCTTGGTGGGGACCAGTACGTCTTTGATTTCGTAGGTGCGTTTGTAGTGGAGAACGTTATTGGCGACGAGGACCTGGCTTTTGTAGCTGCCATAGGCGCATTCGGCGTCCACGGGCTTGGGAAGTTCGTCCACGACGTAGCCTGGAGGCAGGGTGATATCGAAGATGTCATCCTGGCGGGTGGCTTCGGTGAATTCGATGGGATATTTTCGCGCCTTGCCACTGAGCAGGCTGGAACCTTTGGCACCTACGACGCGCGGCCGGAGAATCAGCAAGTCGCCAGCGGACTTCGCGTAGCCATCCACCGCGAATTTATATTTCAGCGTGAGACTTTCATCGTATTTTTCGAGGTTGCCTATCGAGGCGCTGGTCAACGAAAAATTCGTCAGTGAGTTTCCGAGAAATTCTTCGAATACCTTTTGCCGGTCTGCCGGAGCGGCTCTGAGAAATTGCTCGCGGCTTTCCTCCGCGGGACCACCCCAGCGGAGCTCTTCGACCTCGCCGGTAAGAGTGCCGGTGGCGCTGACGCTGAACGCGGCGGTGCGCAGCAGGCGATTCGTCGCCGGAGGCAAGAGCGGGAGACTGACCAGTTGGCCGCCGTCGGGCGTTACCAGGAGCGCGTAAGTGTCTTGGAGATATGACGGAATGTATCCGAGCGGTACGTACGGATTGGTGGGATCGAAGAAAAGCAGACGACCCAATTTCGGATCTTTGAAGACGGCGTAGAGACCGGCATCGGTTACCGAGTCCGGCAGGCGAATCGCCAGAATTACGTGGTTAAAGCTGCCGATGGACGGGAATTTCGGATTGACCATTCCGCGGTCGGTGTCTATGACCACGTAATACGAATCTATGCCGATTTGTTTGAGCATGGTGCTGAGCAGCGTGGCCTTATCCTTGCAGTCACCGTATTGATGGGCAAATACGTCTGCCGCGGGATGGGGTTGAAAACCACCGATACCGATCTCGATGGCGACATAGCGGATATTCCGCTGCATGTAGGAAGTGATGGCCCTGATCTGGGCGACCGGATCGGAAATGCCGGAGGTCAATTCCGAAACTTTCTGTTGCAGCGCAGGAGAAGGGATGCGGCTGGAGACCGTCAGACCGGAGTACCACGCGCCGATGTCGTTCCAGGTGCCGGTGGTTTTTGCGCGGAGATTTTGATCGCGAGGATAATATTTGATATCCATGCGGCCGGCCACGGCTTCAAAGGGCGGCATGTCCGGTTCAACTTCAATGGCCGGGATATCCTGCAATTCCCACTCGTATTGATTGTTGGAAGCTGTCTGTGGTTTTTGTTCGGCGAAGTTGGACCAGGAGTCCGTGAATTCCCATCCGGCGGGCAATTGCAGGTAAAAGCGCGCGCGGCGGGTTGGAATTTTACGCTGAAAGTTCCAGTCGTCCTCGAAGGCGTAAGGACGCTGACGTTGGGTGTATTCGAAACCGACTACGCTGCCGACGACGGCTTCCGGGAACCTGATGAGCTTGGCGCGATGATCGCTGTACAAGTCGTCGTCCGAACCAACTTCCGATGCTTCTTTGTCCTTCACTTCAATTTGCGCGCCGCTGGACGTTATGGTCCAGGCCCTGAAGTAGGAGACCTTGGTCTGGTTGTCGAACCTGACTACGGCGTAGCTGTAGTCATCGCGAGCTTCGGGGCGCAGAAACTTGTATGCGCAGCGGTAGGTGTTTTCGATGTCGCCGTTGTCCTTGACGGTGGTGTGCAGTTCATCGAGCAGCATAACGGCGACGGCATCTTTGGCATAAGCAGGAAGCGTTTCGGCCGCCGCAGCGCGCAGCCAATCGGGAGCGCTGTCCGCTGCGCGGGTGCGAGGCGAGAACCATGCGAGCGCGAGCAGCAGCGCGGCCGCGAATAGAGCGAGGTTAATTTTTCGCCGATTCGGCGTTTTGCAGGACGATTTGAACCTCATCATCGGATTTCACCGTGTTGAAAAAGGAGCGTAGGGACGCGTAGTACTCGACCGGGAACATGAGACCGTTGATGACCAGCTTGCGCTTCACTTCGGCGACGGTGCCTTGCTGCGAGGCGGAGATTTCGTAGCCAACCACCGCGCCGGGTTTGAGCACTTTGGCCGGCGGGACGGTTTCCACTTTATAGCCGTCGGGGCCGTGGACCTTTATGTCGTCAATTTCTTCATTGGGATAACGGAAATACACGGCGTTGTGACGTATGGCGGTTTGGAAGGCTTGGTTCTCAGGGACGATAAATATCGTGGCAGGGACGAGGATACGGCGCCCTACCGAACTTCCGAAGGCGGAAAGCTTCACTGTGCCTTCGATGTGCACAGGCATGTCCGTCTTGTCCCAATTGTCGAGCTTGGTCAGCTCGAAGTTCGAACCAGCCGGGAGCCACGACTTGATTTCGTCTTCGAGAGTTTTCCTACGGCCGGTGTCGTCTTGCAGATGAATGGATTCGCGCCACAAGGCGGCTTTTTGGCCAGTGAAGTCCACGGTCAGCTTTCCGGTGGCGAGGCCATCCTCGTCGACCGTGAGGTCGGCGTCCCGCACAATTGTGGCCTCAGCACTGGTGGGAAGAGGGACGGTCACGGTGTCGGTCCCTTTCTTGCCCAAACGCAAGCCTTGCGTGTTGGTTTCATACCAGGGAAGGATGCCAAAGGGAAAATAGACGGCGGCGGGATCGAGGTAGTATTCCTGCGAACCGGCGCGAACCCAGACAATGTCCGCGCCGAGTTCGCCCGCGTCCTGCAATTGCGGGTAGAAAAAATTAACGTTTCGCGGAGCCACGCGGACGTCGGAGGCATCAAAGCCGGCGGCTCGCGCGAGGCCGACGAAAAGATAGTTCATTTCGAGTCCGTTGCCGTAGCCGTGATGCAGCATGTCCTCGACATTGGAATTTTTCTTAAGGTTTTCGGCTTTCTGCTCTTTTGCGGACTTGGCAATTTCCATGTTGAGGTCACGCATCTGCTGGACGCGGATGTAGATTTTGCGGAGTTTAACTTCGGGAGAGTCACCCGGGCTGACGATCCGGGACACTTCCTGTTCGAGAACGCTCTTCTTGTTGATGAAATGCTCGAGATCGTCGTTCCATTTCTTCTCCGTGCGCGCCCAGAAATGATCTGGTGTTTCATTTGACGGCGAGCCTTCGTCCAGGTGGTAGAACTCGACGCGGGCCTCGATGGTCTCCAGCGGTGGCATGTAAGCTTCATCTTCGATGCCTGGAATATCGTGGACCGTCAGCGAGTACGTGCCGTCCGGCTTGGGCGTGGGGGTGACCTTGGTAGAGAGGGCATACTGACGAAAATATAGCGGAAAATACTGGTATGAGGACTGGTACGGAAGAATCGAGAAATGGCCCTCGCGGGTATACAGGTCGCTGGAGAGTACCCACTGGTCATCATATAGGAAATTGGGCTTGAACTGGGCTCTGTACTTGTACTCGATGATGCAGCCTGGCTGAACATCGGGAAGAGTGAAAGTCTTGGCCAGAAATTTCTGGCCGCTGCGCCTTTCGATGGTCTTCTCAAACGGTTTCCCTTCGAAGTTCACAATGGTGCCGTCGGGCTTAATGGTGCGGGCGCGCAGATCCTTAATGTCCTGGGAATCCTTGAAGAACGGGATTTCAACATTGCCCTGGCCGGTGCCCTCCTGGGTGAAGATCTTAATGCGGAGGTAATTATCGATATAGGCGCCGTCGGTGTTGACGTACTTTTCGTTCACGTCGCTGGAGCGATAGAGAATCATGGCGTTGGCGCCATGGCTGGCGGGATTGTCTTTTAAGGCGAGGTCTTCCGGACTGATGGGAAGCCACTCGTCGCCGGCAGAAGATTTGGCGCGCGGGAAAATGCACGCGACAGTGCAGAGAATGGCGAGGCTGCAAACGAATCGCTGGGCTCGATTCATGGCAGAGAGTGTCTCCATTTTCCGCTCCTAACGGGATATGGAAGCGCTCTGCGATTCGCGGCTGAGCCGCGATCTCAGGCCCGTTCTCAAGCGGTGAAGTGAACGCAAAGCTACTCTATGAGGGCGCAACTGTCAACGGTGGGCTGGCGCGGGCGTAGCTCGAGCGGCAAATCGTTGATTGGTTGGTGGGGTCGGGGCGCGATTTTCTGGGATTTTTGCTTTTTATTCGTGGAGTGCAGGTTGATGTGGCTTGCTTGGCTGGTCTTGTGGTGCTACCTTGCCCGATTTGCGGGCGGCCAATTTGGCTGGGGTGAGGTTTAATGGCGACAAAACAATGGAGCTCGACGGCACCGGCGGCGGATTTTCGGCCGTATGTGGACGCGGAGGAGAGCGTTGCGGAATTCAGCCTGCGCGCGGTGATTCTGGGCTCGCTGTTCGGAGTACTGTTTGGCGCTGTTTCGGTTTACGTGGGGTTGCGCGCGGGGCTTACGGTGTCGGCTTCGATTCCGATTGCCGTGCTTTCGATCAGCATTTTGCGCGCGTTTGGACGCTCGACGATTCTGGAAAACAACATCGTGCAGACGACCGGTTCGGCGGGCGAATCGGTGGCGGCGGGCGTGATCTTTTCGATGCCGGCGCTGATCTTTCTGGGATTTTCGTTGAACGCGGAATATTGGCGAATTTTCTTTCTGGCACTGATGGGCGGATGGCTCGGCGTGCTGTTCATGATTCCGCTGCGGCGCCAGTTGATCGTGAAAGAGCACGGCAACCTCACCTTTCCGGAAGGCACGGCGTGCGCGGACGTGCTGGTGGCGGGCGAGCGCGGCGGATCGTTTGCATCGCGGGTGTTTTGGGGATTGGGCTTGGGCGGCGTGTATACGTTCTGCATGAATACGCTGGGGCTGTGGCCGTCGCAGCCGGAATATCAGCCGAAATGGCTGCCGGGAGCTTCGTTTCGGGCGAACGTGACGTCGGAATATCTGGGAGTGGGATACATCATCGGCCCGCGGGTTTCGGGGACGCTATTTGCAGGCGGCGTGATTTCGTGGCTGGTGATTATGCCGGCGATCAAATTTTTCGGATCGCTTTCGGGCAATGTGGCGCTGTATCCCTCGACGATTCCGATCGGCTCGATGACGCCGGATCAACTGTATGGGAGCTACATACGTTCGATCGGCGCGGGGGCGGTGGCGGCTTCGGGGCTGATCACATTGATCAAGACGATGCCGACGATCATCTCGGCGCTGACCGCGGGAATCAAGGATATTCGCGCGAAGCAGGCGGCGGCATCGGCGGCGGTGGTGAATCGCACGGAACGCGATATGTCCATGCGCGTGGTGCTGGTGGGATCGGCGGTGATTATCGCGATGGTGTGGGCGCTATTGAAATTCAAACCGATTCCGGGAGCGATGACCAGCGGATTCGCGGACTTTCTGGCGGCGATTTTTGTGGTGACGTTCGGATTTCTTTTTGTGACGGTGGCTTCGCGGATCAGCGGATTGATCGGCAACTCTTCGAATCCGATCAGCGGGATGACGATTGCGACTTTGATGGCTACGTGCGCTGTCTTTTTGGTGATTCATTGGACTTCGACCGCGGATCAGGTGCTGGCGCTGACGATTGGAGGAGTGGTTTGCATCGCGTCGGCGATTGCGGGCGCGACTTCGCAGGATCTGAAAACGGGGTATTTGGTGGGCGCGACGCCTTACTGGCAGCAGGTGGCGTTGGTGATCGGGGTGATGGTGTCGTCCTTCGCGATCGGTGGGACGCTGATTTTGATGAATATCGGATTGGCGCAATACAAGCCGCTGAAGATTGCGTTGGACATTGATCATTTGCAGCCGGGCGTGGACGTGCAGGAGCGGGGGTACACGTACGAAGGCAAGACGTATGTGCTTGTGAACGCGCTCGGTTCGCGAACTGTGCCGGACGGAAAATATTTGTACGACCCTTCGACGAAAGAGATTGAGGTGCAGTGGGTGCAGGGAATCGGCAGCGAGCAGGCGGCGGCACCGCAGGCGCGGTTGATGGCGACGGTGATCAGCGGGATTTTGAATCAACGGTTGCCATGGCGGCTGGTGTTTCTCGGCGTCTTTTTGGTGATTGCGATCGAGCTGCTGGGCGTGCGGTCGTTGCCGTTTGCGGTGGGTTCGTATCTTTCGATTGCGACGACCATGGCGATGTTTGCCGGAGGATTGGTGCGCTGGCTCGCGGAGCAGGGTTTGGAGAAAAAGAGCGACGCGGAAAGCGAAGTGAGTCCGGGATCGCTTTATGCCAGCGGATTGATCGCGGCGGGCGGCGTTTTTGGATTGCTCGCGATTGTGCTGAACCTGCTGCAGGATCCGGAATTGAGCAAGCATGTGCCGCACTGGCTGGCTTTTGTGCTACGGCTGCCTTGGCCAGAGAAAATGTTTGCGTTCGGCGACAAGATTCCCGGATTCAGTCACGTGCCTGGCTTCGGCGTGCTGCTGTTTGTGCTGCTAGCGATTTCGCTATTTGTATCCGCGCGGAAGAAATTGAACAACTAGCCATCGCCTCGAGCGGTTTCTGGCATTTCGCGCGTTATTCTCGCCGCGGAATTTGAGAAACTTGTCTCCATGCTTACGAAACCTCGATGGCTGCCGCAGCTGGAAGGCGCTTGCATTTTGGCGTTGACGTTATTGCTTTACCACGCCGGACATTTTCGCTGGTGGGTGTTTGCGGCGCTGCTGCTGGCGCCTGACCTGGCGATGCTCGGATATCTTGCGAATGTGAAGATCGGCGCGACGCTTTACAATTTGGCGCACACGGAGGCCGGGCCGGTTCTAGTGCTGATGTTTTCCGTCGTGGTCCCGCTTCCTGTGGTTCAGCCTTATGCGTTGATCTGGCTTGCGCATCTCGGCATGGACCGAATGCTCGGTTTCGGCTTGAAATACCCGACGCAATTTAAAGACACGCATCTGCAGCACGTTTGATTTTGCGCTGCCCATCCAGCCATCGCGAATCTCGGACGGGAAATTTTTTCTTCTTAGTGTTCAGCGAAAAGCAGATCCCTCGTTTCGCTCGGGATGACACTCACTTTAGACTTTCGCGCAGACTGCGACGTTGCAGCCTCGTCGGCGCGTGCCTTAGCGTTTCGGCTTTTCCTCATGCGACGCGGATTCGTGTTGCGCCGGCGGCTTGGATTCGTGCGCGACTGGCGGTTTTGACTCGTGCACAGGAGCGGGCTTGGATTCGTGCGTCGCCGCAGGCTTCGACTCATGCGTTGGCGCTGGCCTCGATTCCTCGCGTGGCTTGGCTTCTGGCTTGGACTCGTGCGTCGGCGCCGGTTTGGATTCGTGCGTAGCGGCCGGCCTTGACTCGGTGCGCGGCGTTGCCTCTGATTTCGGCTCGTGCGCAGGCGCGGGTTTCGATTCAGTACGTCGCTCCGCTTCGGGCTTTGATTCGTGCGTTGCGGTTGGATGCGATTCCGTCCGCGGCTTGGCTTCGGCTTTCGGCCCGTGCGTTGTTGCCGGCCGAGATTCCGTGCGCGGCGCGGCTTCGGACTTCGATTCGTGTGTAGCCGAAGGCTTCGACTCCGTGCGTGGCTTGGTTTCTGTTTTCGGTTCGCGGGAAGTCGTGGCGCGAGATTCGGTGCGCGGCGCGGCTTCGCTCTTGGTTTCCGTGCGTGATTTGCTTTCGGTCCGCGAATTGTTCAAGCGTTCAGAAGCCGACGCCTTGGCCGGGACTACGTGCGCTCCGTGAAAATCGCCGGGCCTTGCAGTGGCGGCGACCTTCGGGTGGCCGTGATTCGCGGATGCGAACTGGCTGCGATCCGAGCGGGCCGCACTTATATGCTGTTCTTGCGCGGACGTAGGCCCGACGTGATGCTCGTGCGCGAATGTTTCCTGTGCGGCGGTGGGGCGAGCGCTGACGCCGCCGCGACCGCCGTTGTAACTAACGTGCGATTCGTGCACGACGACGTTTTTCTCGTAGACGTTGTGGACGACGTTGACGTTCACGTTGTTCACTCGGCTGTTGTAATAGAAGTGGCGATCACGCCAGTATCCGCCTTCGTAGCCGTAGCCCGTGTAGCCGAAGCCGTAGTCAATGCCGCCATAAAAGCCGACTTCCGGGCCCCAATATCCGGCGTTCCAAAGGTAGACACCGTTGTTCCAGCCCCAGTAGCCGGGCGTCCACAGAAAGCCGACTTCGGGCGGCTCTACCCACGTGCCGGGAACCCAGTAATATCCGCCGTCATCGGTGTAGGCCCAGTAGCCGGGAGTCCAGATGTAGCCCGGAGCCGGACAGATCGGCTGCGTGTAAACCGGTAGAACGGGCGGTGCGACGGACACCGACACAACCACTTGGGCGGAAGCAGTAGAAGATGCCGCGGCGAACGCGAACAGTGCTGCGGCGAGAATTAGCCAGCGGGAAATTCCGAATGACTTGCGCGCGCGGCGGAACAAGAAGAATTGCATGTGCGTCACCTCGTATGATGGGCGGTCTACTCCAGAATTGTAGGAAGAGCGGCGCAATGTGGCGATACCTGAAACTCTTTAGCGGCGATGGGAGTTTACCCTAGGGCACTAAGTGTCATTCGCAGGCCCTTCAGTACGCTTCGCGCGATGTTTGTTTGGCCCGTTGCAGGGTTGAGAGCGGCGACGCGCCGGGGAGCCGGGCGCGCTTTACCTTCCCGTGTGATGCGAGGATTCCAGTGTATAATCCCGGCATTCGCATCGCGCGAGGCGCTGATGGCTGCAGACGATGCTTCTAAAATCTGGGTTCCGGTATGTTGCGGGCGGGTCATGCGCTGCAATATGTTCAGGCAGGCGGATGGCGGCACGTACGCGGCGCTGGTTTGCACCGTTTGCAACAAGAACATTACGCTCGAGCACGAGTCTCTTGCCGCTGCGAAGGAATTCGGGGACGGCTCGAATATTCTGAGTCTGATGGGATCGCCCAAGCCGCCGAAAACGGAAAGAAAAAAAGCATTCAGCGAAGCCGGTCCCGACGATCCGACCTTGTAGCGTAAATTGCGGCTCGCCCGAAGCCTTGCCTGCCCATGATCGGCCAAACGATTTCGCACTATCGCATCACAGAGCAACTGGGCGCCGGCGGAATGGGCGTGGTGTTCAAGGCGCAGGATAGCCGGCTGGAACGCGCGGTTGCGCTGAAATTCCTTCCTGAAAAACTGGCACAACAACCTCAAGCGCTCGAACGCTTCCGGCGCGAAGCGCGCGCCGCGTCAGCGCTCAACCATCCCGGGATTTGCACGATCTACGATATCGGCGAGCAAGATGGCCAAGCGTTCATCGCCATGGAATTTATTGACGGCGAGACGCTGCGCAATCACATCCATGGGAAGCCGCTTCCTGTGGAAGAGCTCCTTGATCTGGGGATCCAGATCGCGGAAGCCGTGGAAGCGGCACACGCCGAAGGAATCATCCACCGCGACATCAAACCCGCGAACATTTTCGTGACCAAGCGCGGACGCGCGAAAGTGCTGGATTTTGGACTGGCGAAACTCGTTCCCAAGGCCATCGCGAGCGGCGATGGGGATTCGAGCGACGCATCGGCGAGCGCGAATTCGATCGTGGGAATCATCAGCGGGACGCCTTCTTATATGTCGCCGGAGCAGGTACGCGGAGATGATCTGGACCCACGTACGGATATTTTTTCGCTCGGCCTGGTGTTGTACGAAATGGCGACGGGGCGGCAGGCGTTTGGCGGCGGGACGGGCGGCGCGATTATCGAGGCGGTTTTGACGCGTCCGCCTATGGCGGTGCGCAGCATCAATCCGGATGTCCCGCCGATGCTGGAAGCGATCATTGATAAGGCGCTTAGCAAGAATCGCGAGCAGCGTTACCAACAAACCGCGGAAATGGTTGCGGAGCTGCAGCGGGTGAAGCGCGATTTCGACGCCGGTCCGCGAGATCGTTTGGGGGACACGCAATCCATCCCCGCAGTCAGTGTGAGTCCGGCGCCTTCTTCGAGCAACCCGAGTTCACGCTCTTCCTCGCAACACAGTGGCACGTTCCGCGCGCCGCGAGTTTCGAAAACTATCGGGTCGCTGGCCGTTTTGCCTTTTGAAAACGTGAGCCGCGATCCGGAGAACGATTACCTGAGTGACGGAATCACCGGCAGCCTGATCAATAATTTGGCGACGGTGCCAAAACTGCGCGTGATGGCGCAGAGCACGGTGTTTCGTTACAAGGGCCGAGAGATTGATCCGCAAGCGATCGGTCGCGAGCTGAATGTGCGCGCCGTGCTGACGGGAAGAATGATGCAGAGCGGCGGATCTTTGCGGATTGGGACCGAGTTGGTGGACGTGGCGACGGGCTCGCAGCTTTGGGGAGCGCAATTCGATCGCAAGCCGGGCGACATATTCGTGATCCAGGACGAAATTTCCAACGAGATATCCGGGAAACTGCGGTTGCAGCTGACTCTTGGCGAAAAAAAGAAGCTCACCAAGCGGCACACGGAAAATGCCGAAGCTTACCGGCTCTATCTGCAAGGGCGTCATCATTGGAACCGCTGGACGGAAGAAGGGTTTTACAAGGCGATCGAGTATTTTCAGAAAGCGGTGGAGAAAGACCCGGCGTATGCGCTCGCGCATGCCGGTGTGGCTGATTCTTACGTGCTGCTGGGATGGAACAGCTACCTGCCGCCGAAGGATGCGTTTCCGAAAGGCAAAGCGGCGGCGTTAACGGCGCTGCAGTTCGATCCAGATCTTGGCGAAGCGTACGCGCCGCTGGCGGCGGTTTTGTGGCTGCACGATTGGCAGTGGCCGGAGGCGCAGAAAGAATTCGCGCGCAGCCTGGAACTGAATCCTTGTTACCCGACCGCCAACCATTGGTACGCGGAGTATGTGATGACCATGGGCCGGCAGGTCGAGGCGATCGCCAAGATGAGAGGCAGCCAGGAGCTTGATCCTCTGTCTCTCATTATCAATGACGCCATCGGATGGGCTTCCTATATGGCGCGCCGATACGACGATGCGCTCGCGCAATTGCTGCGCACCGTAGAACTCGATCCGAATTATCCCGTCACTTACTGGATTCTTGGACTGCTTTACCGGATTACGGGGCGCTACGATTTGGCGATTGGCGCGGGCGAGAAGGGAGTGAGTTTGTCGGGTGGGAGTCCTTTGATGCGCGCAGCGCTCGCGCATACGTATGGGGCGGCTGGGAAGCGCGCGGAAGCGCTGCAGATTCTCAACGAGTTGTCGGCGCTCGCGAAATGCAAATTCGTGGCGCCTCATTTTTTCGCGGGAATTCATATTGGCTTGGGAGATTACGACCGCGCGATTGAATATTTGGAGAAATCATACGAAGAGCATTCGCATTGGCTGATCTATCTGCACATTGATCCGAGCATGGATGAGTTGCGGATCGATCCGCGTTTTCAAGATTTGCTGAAGCGCGTGGGGCTGCCTGCGCTGCCGGACGCGACCTTGGCCTAAAGAAACAATGCATAGCTCGTCAGAGGCCGCGCGTCTCGTCGCTCCATCGGCTGGAATGTCCGACACGATTCTGGTATACGCATTTCCAGCGCGTTTCATTTGGCCGGGACTCGTAGGGATTGCCGGGATTGAAACTCTGATTGGTTTGCTCGATACCTTGCGGCGAGTGAATGGTAGGATTCGGATGGAGTTCTGCGAGGGCCTTGGCGAATTGATATTCCTCAGATCGAGAGGACACAGCGAGTCGACGCTATGGCGGAGAGGATGAATGGCTTTTTGGATAAGGCTCTGAGCGTTGCGTCATGCCCGTTGTTCCTGATTTTTCTGTTCTGTGCATTTATTGCGCAGGCGAGCGTCAGCCAGCCGCAACACGGAACTGCGGAAAGCGGTTACTATCCGCCGAGCTATGGCGGCGACACGTTCAGCGGCGCCGTGACGAAGGTAGACGATACATCACGCGAAGTGACCCTCAGCTATTCGGATACGGCCCACAAGAAGACTGCAGCCTTTGTAGGCGTCATCGCCGCTAACTACATCGCACGTTGGAAGGATGGAACCGAGCACCCGTTGAAACCCTCGGATTTACCAGTAGGAACAAAGCTGAAGGTCTACTATATGACGAAGGAGGTCAAGACTGACGGAAAGAAGACCAAGATCAATACCATATTTCAAATAAAAGAATCCCCGAATCTCGCCAAGCAATACTCTACGTTTCAACCCCACTAATGAGGGTGGGCCCTTCAGGAACTCGCTTTGTCGTCGCGCACTCCTCTGATCGGTCTTGACATCGTTTGGAGATCATGGGCGCGAGCCCATTGCACGACTACGCAGAAGACCATTCTACGAGGGCCCGTCTGTTCTGTTGCGGCGACTTTGACTCCTGTGGGGTGAGCCTTTAGACTTGGTGGCTGTGAGATCCTTTTCGCGCGGATACGGCGGGTACCGGTTTGATATTGGCGGGTATTTTCCGCGCGCGATCAAGACGATCTGCATCATCTGCGTTTCGGTTTTCTTCCTGCAGGAAATTTCACAACTCTTATTTGGGGCCGCAGGCTGGAATTTCTGGCTGGGATGGTTTGGACTGCGGCCGTATGCGGTGGTGTTCGGGTTCCGCGTGTGGCAGCCGTTTACTTATATTTTCCTGCACGGCGGAATCCTGCACATTTTGTTCAATCTGCTGTACCTGGCGATGTTTGGCGCGGACCTGGAGCACACCTGGGGCGCGCGGAAATTTTATACGTACTTTTTTATTTGCGGAGTGGGCGCGGGCGTAATCGAGATCATCGTGAAGCTGCTGCTGGATCCGCATGGGCGCGGGACGGCGTTGATTCCGACGATTGGAGCTTCGGGCGCGATTTATGGGGTGCTGCTGGCGGTGGCGGTGATCATGCCGCACCGGCAGGTGTGGGTGTTTCCGCTGCCGGTGACGGTGTCCATGCGCGTGTTTGTGATCGTGATGGGCGCGATCGAATTTTTCAGCACGATTGGAGCGACGGGCGACGGCGTGAGCCACGTCTGCCACCTGGGCGGGATGCTGGTGGGGTACATTTATTTGCGGCGGGGGTCGTACGGGTACAGCGTGCGGAATTATTTATCGGATTGGAAGAAGCAGAGGTTGAAGAAGAAATTTGAGGTGTATGTGCGGGATCACCAGGATAAGCCGCCTTCGAATCCGGATAACTGGGTGAATTAAGCGAAAAGCAAATCCCTCGCTGCGCGCCTTTCCTGGAGCAAGCCAAGCGGGATGACGCTCCTCGTAGTTTCCGCGAAGTGAAGCGCTCTCAAATAAGAATGAGCAGGTTGCAAGCTAGCCGCCGATGCGGAGCAGGCGCATGAAGTTTGTGGAGCCAGTGGTGCCGATGGGCGTGCCGGCTACTACACCTACGATGTCACCGTGCTTCACTAGTTTTTCTTCCAGCAGGCGTTCCTCGGCGGCTGTTGCGAGCTTGTCGATGTCATGGACGCGGCCCATGCTGCGCGGCAGCACTCCCCAAAATAACGCGAGACGGCGGCGCGTTTCCTGAAGAGGCGAAAAGGCGACGATGGGCGCGCGCGGACGGTATTTCGAGACGAGTCCCGCGGACGAGCCGCTTTCCGTAAAGACGGCGACGACTTTTAATTTTAGCTCTTCCGCGGCGTGGCAGATGGCTTCGGCGATGGCTTCGTTGATTTGCAGGTCGCCGGAGCGCGCGGGACGCGGCAACGCGACGACGCTGGCTTCGGCTTCGGTGATGATGCGGTCCATCATTTCGACGGATTCCAGAGGATAAAGCCCCGCGGCGGTTTCGCCCGAAAGCATCAGCGCATCGCTGCCGTCGAAGATGGCGTTGGCGACGTCGGAAGCTTCGGCGCGCGTGGGCCGCGGATTTTTCTGCATGGAATCGAGCATCTGCGTGGCGGTGATGACCGGAATCAGGGCGTTACGAGCCTTGGAGATGATGCGTTTTTGCACCACGGGAACTTTTTCCGGGCTCATTTCGACGCCGAGGTCTCCGCGCGCGACCATCACGACATCGGCGACGGCGAGAATCTCGTCGAGATTGTCAATGGCTTCGGGCTTTTCCAGCTTGGCAATCACCGGAGTGGCTTTCCCGGCGCGCGCGATGGCGTTTTTCGCGGCACGGACGTCCGCGGCCGTGCGCACGAAGCTGAGCGCGACGTAATTGGCGCCGAGGCTAAGCGCGGAAATCAAATCCTTGCGATCTTTCGGCGTCATCGAGGGGATGTTGAGTTTGATGCCGGGAAGATTGATGCCCTTGTGCTGGCCTAGCTCGCCGCCGTTTTCCACCTGAGTGATTACGTCGGGCCCGCGCGTGGAGAGGACGCGCAGAGCGATATCGCCGTCACTGAGCAGGATGCGATCGCCTTTGTGCACCGATTCGGGTAGCGCGTGGAACGTGGTACTGACGCCTTCTTCGGTGCCGACGATTTTGCGAGTGGTGATGGTGAAGCGCTGTCCGAAACGCAGGCGCACTGGTTTGCCTTGCTCGAGAATCCCGGTGCGAATTTTTGGCCCCTGCAAGTCCGCCAGGATTCCGACGGGCTTTTCGTAACGAAACGAGGCGCGGCGAAGAGACGCGACCATGCGGGCGCGGTCTTCATGAGTGCCGTGCGAGAAATTGAGGCGGGCGACGTCCATTCCGGCGTGCACGAGCTTGTCAATCATCTGGTAAGAGGAACTGGCGGGGCCCAGGGTGCAAACTATCTTTGCTCTTCTAGTAGTGGTCACTTTTTATTTGGTCACCGAAAAATCGCTCACGATAGCGTAGAGGAATTCGATTCCTTTCTGAAAAGAGTCGAGCGGGATGCGCTCGTTGTCTGCGTGATAGCGGGAAATATCATCGTCGTTCAGAGCAAAGGGAACCAATCCGTAGGCTTGCACGCTGCGCATGCGCAGCGGAGTGGAATCCGTGAAGTAGGTGGACATCATCGGCACGACCGGCACGCCGGGATATTTTTCGCCGGTGGCATGGACGATCGTGTTGTAAAAGTCGGACGTGAGCGAGGAGGAGGGAGCGGTTTCTGAAAGCGGAAGCTCCGGCTCGAGATGGACCGCGGGATCGTTGATAAGCTGCTGCAATTTCGCGAGCAGGGGATTGAGCTGATTACCCGGGAGCAGGCGGACATTGACAACGCCGCGCGCCTCGGATGGAATCACGTTGGGACGAATTCCGGCGCGCAACATGGTGGGAGCGATGGTGTCGCGCAGCATTGCATTCCACATCGGACTGTCGTTGGAGATGACGCGAGCGGCATGCTCGCCGCGATCGGCCGTGTCCAGTTCGCGCATCCACTTCGAAAGTTCATCGTCCTGCAGCGGTGCGATGGCCTGGAAATACGCGCGCGTGACGGAATTGAATTGCACGGGAGCTTCGTAGTTGCCGATTTTTTCGACGGCTGCCGCGAGATGGGTGACGGAATCGTCCTTGCGGGGCATGGAGGCGTGACCGGAGACGCCTTGAGCGATTACGTCCACGTTTGCGGGAACTTTCTCGCTGACCTGCACGCCGACGTATTGCGCTTTTCCGTTCTTGAGGAAGACGCCGCCGCCTTCGTTGATGGCGTAGCCCGCGGCGATTTTGTCCCAGTGTTTATCCACGGCGAACAGCATGCCGTTGGTGCCGTAGGCTTCTTCGTCGCCTTCCGCGAGAAAGATGACGTCGCGGTTTAGATGTGCGCCGGAGCGCTTTAATTGAATGAAGACCGCGAGATTCGCGGCCAACATACCCTTATCGTCAATCGCGCCGCGTCCATAAAGATAATTTCCTTGAATGACCGCGCCGAAAGGGTCCACCGTCCATTTCGATTTATCCACGCCCACGACGTCCAGATGAGCCAACAAGAGGAGAGCACGCGAGGGATCCGGCACGGCGCTGGAGGAAAGGCGCGCGACAAGGAATCCGCGACCCGGCGTGCTTTCAAAGGTCTCGGACGGAATGCCTTCTTTTTGCAAGATGGCGGCGATATATTTCGCGGCGACAAGCTCGTTGCCCGGCGGGTTCGTGGTATCAATGCGGAGCAGGCCCTGCAGCCAGCCGAGCGCGTCGATTTCGATCTGCGAAAGAGTAGAATTTGCGGCTGGCGCGGCTTGCACGGGTTGCGCGGCATGCACGGCGGCTCGGCGGGATTGCGCATGGCACGGGGAAATAAAAAGCGAACAGCTCATGAGGACAAGAATCGGAGCTGGAATGCGCGAGCGCGCCATCCTGATTTCCCCCCAGAGATTGAAATTCGTGCGCAGAGCGAGTGACTACTCATACTATCATGTCGGTGGACGGCGCCCGGACGGGGAGTCGGCGCGCGTTTTCTGAATTGCAATTGCGTTCGTTGCGAAAATTGGCGTGGACCATCCTGAAGGGGCAGTAGACGCATCCTAATGAACGAAACCAGACATTAAGAGGGGAGTACGCATTTGAAGACCGTGAAGGCAGGGACACAGGCAATTTTGCTGGCGATCTTGATTGCGATTCTGGGCGTGCCGCCGGCAGCGTTGCGAGCGTACGCGACGCAGCAGGAAGGGCCGGTAAAGCCGGCGCCGACGCAACAACCCGGCGCGGCGCCGCCGCAGCCGACGGGACAGCAGCAGCCTTCGTCGGCGGGGCAGGCGCAGTCGCAGGCGCCGCAAGTAGCGATTTCGGTGCAGTCGAACGTGGTGAATATTGACGCGGTGGTGACGGACAACGACGGCAACATCATCACGGGACTGAAGAGGGAGAATTTCCGGGTTCTGGATGACGACAAGCCGCAGCAGATTTCGAATTTCGGAGCGAGCGAAGCGCCCATCACAATCGTGATCCTGATGGAATTCAGCAGCCGCATGGGAAGCTACTTCGGTTATCGCGGGAAATATTGGGCCTACAACTTTCTGGAGCACTTGAATCAGAAAGATTGGGTGGCGATGAAGACGTTCGATCTAAAGACGAATCTGGTTTCGGATTTCACGCAGGATAAGAAGGCGGTGGAGCAGGAAATTGCGTCGCTTTACTTCCCGGACTTCCACGAAGCGAATCTTTTCGACGCGGTGCTGGAAACTCTGGATCAATTGCGCGACGTGAAGGGCAAGAAATCCATTCTGATTATCGCTTCGGGTTACGACACTTTCAGCAAACACACGCTGGACCAGACGTTCAAGCGAGTGAAAGAAACAGAAGTGACGATATTTTGCGTGGGGATGGGCGCGGCGCTCGATGCGATGGGGATTCACGAGCGCAGCATGACCGGCCCGGAATTCGCGAACGTCAATTACTTGCAGGCGGAGAATCAGTTGAAGACGTTTGCGGCGATGACAGGAGGATATGCGTGGTTCCCGCGGTTTGAGGGCGAGATGAACGATATTTTCAATTCGGTGGCGGTGTTTCTGCGGAATCAATACACGCTGGGATTCACTCCGCTGACATCGCCGGATGGGCGCTATCACAAGTTGAAAGTGGAAGTGGTGGACGAGGCCGGGGATCCGCTGACGACTTTGGACAAGAAAGGGCACAAGAAGAAAGTCTTAATCACCGCGCGGCAGGGTTACACTTCGCCGAAGGCGGCGACTGGGGATTGAGGCGTCGTCGCCAAAGTATTTGTTGCTACTTCTTCACGACTCGCAGGTCTCGGCCGGTCATTTCGCCCGGCTCTTGGACTCCTAGAACGCCTAGCAGAGTTGGTGCGATATCGCGCAGGGAACCACCGGGATTTAGTTGCGTGCGGCCATCTTCCGTAAGCAGGATGAATGGGACCGGATTTGTAGTGTGATAGGTGTGCGGGCCGCCGGTGACGGGATCGATCATGGTTTCGGCGTTGCCGTGATCGGCGGTGATGATCCAGGCGCCGCCGCGCGGGCGCAGCGACTGAAAAATCCTGCCGAGGCATTCGTCCACGGTTTCGACCGCTTTGATCGTGGCTTCGAGCTTGCCGGAATGCCCCACCATGTCGGCGTTTGCGAAATTCATGATGATGGCGTCGAAATTTCCTTTTTCTATGGCGTTGATGACGGTGTCGGCGACGCCGGCCGCGGACATTTCCGGCTTTAGATCGTAGGTAGGCACTTTCTGCGACGGGACGACGACGCGTTCTTCTCCTCCGAAGGGTTTTTCCACGCCGCCATTGAAGAAGTAGGTGACGTGCGCGTACTTTTCGGTTTCCGCGACGCGTAGATTCTTGTAGTTCTGCTCGGCAAACACATTGGCGAGGATATGTTCGAGCTTTTCGGGCGCGATGAGGTAACGCAGCCAGGGCCAGGTCTTTTCGTACTGGGTCATGGCGACGAACGCGAGATTTTTCGGGCGCGCCGGATCGCTGAATTCTTTGAAATTAGGTTCGATGAGGGCGCGAGTGGTTTCGCGGGCGCGGTCGGCGCGGAAATTGAAGAAGATCACCGCGTCATCGTCGCGAATCACCGCGCGTGGGACCGCGGGCTTTCCTGGAGCCGCTTCCGTGGTGATGACGGCTGGCAAGACAAACTCGTCGGTGACGCCTTTTTCGTAGCTCGCGCGCATGGCCGCGATGGGATCGGTGAATTTCGCGTCGGCCTCGCCGTGCACCATCGCGCGGTAGGATTTTTCGATGCGTTCCCAGCGATTGTCGCGGTCCATGGCGTAGTAGCGGCCGATGACGGTGGCGATCTGCCCGACGCCGTATTCGCGCATTTTCTGTTCGAGCGCGCGCAGGAAATCTATGCCGCTATTCGGGGGAGTGTCGCGGCCGTCCATGAAGCAGTGGACGAAGACGCGCGTGACTTTATTTTCGCGGGCCATGCGCAGCAGCGCGTAGAGGTGTTCGATGTGCGAGTGCACCCCGCCATCGCTGAGGAGGCCGAGAAGATGGAGCTGGCGGGCGCGGCCGCGTTCCATGGCTTCGAGGAGCAGTGGCTGGCGCGAGAATTCGCCGCTGGCGATGAGCTGGTCAATCCGCGAGATGTCCATCTGCACGATGCGCCCCGCGCCGATATTCAGGTGGCCCACTTCGCTGTTGCCCATTTGTCCTTCGGGCAAGCCGACGGCGGGGCCGGAAGTTTGAATCAGCGTGTTGGGAAATTCCTTGAGCAAGCGGTCGTAGTTCGGCTTGCGCGCGAGCGCGATGGCGTTGCCTTTGGTTTCGGCGCGATAGCCCCAACCGTCGAGGACGGTGAGAACGATTGGTTTTGGGCGTTTCGATGGCGTGGTCATGACGCGGGTCAGAATACCTTATCGAAGGCGAGTGTTCCATTTGACCGTGCGAGGTTTTTTGTGAATTTCGGCTGTTGGGCTGGTTTCGGCTTACAAATTGCCAGTGCTGGAAGCGGCGAGGCGAGCCTCGCCTTGCAACAGGCGGAAGCAAGCTTCCGCACTCCCAGAAACTTCGGGTTGCGTGTCGCGCCCAATTTACAAATGCAATGCGTTTCGGCCCGGGAAGCGGGCTGCGCTGCCGAGGGCCTCTTCGATGCGCAATAGCTGGTTGTATTTGGCTATGCGGTCGGTGCGGGAGGCGGAGCCGGTCTTGATCTGGCCTGTGCCCATGGCTACTACGAAGTCGGCCAGGAAAGTGTCTTCGGTTTCGCCGCTGCGATGGGAGACGATGGCGGCGTAATTTGCTTTGCGCGCCATCTCGACGGCTTCGATGGTTTCGCTTACCGTGCCGATCTGATTCAGCTTGATCAGAATGGCGTTGCCGATGCCTTCGGAAATGCCACGCGCGAAAATTTTCGGGTTGGTGACGAAGATGTCGTCGCCGACGAGCTGGATTTTCTTGCCGAGATCGCGTGTGAGGGTCTTCCAGCCATCCCAATCGTCTTCCGAAAGCCCATCTTCGATGGAGACGATGGGATACTTGGCCGCCCAGCCCTCCCAGAATTTCACCATCTCGGCCGAAGTGCGCGCGGATTTGTCGGATTTCTTGAAAATGTATTTTTTGCTGGCGCGGTCGTAGAACTCGCTGGAGGCAGGATCGAGCGCGATGGCGATTTGTTCGCCGGGCTTGTAGCCTGCGGCGGTGATGGCTTCGAGGACGCGTTCGAGAGCTTCCTCATTGGATTTGAGGTTCGGAGCGAAGCCGCCTTCATCGCCGACGGCGGTGGAGTAGCCATTTTTTTTCAACACGGACTTCAAGTGATGGAAGACTTCCACGCCCCAGCGCAGCGCTTCGCGAAAATTCGGCGCGCCGAGCGGCATGACCATGAATTCCTGGACATCCACGGAATTATCGGCGTGCGCGCCGCCATTGACGATATTCATCATCGGGACGGGAAGAGTGTTCGCGGACGGATCGGACGAATATTGCGCCAGATATTTGTAGAGAGGCTGGCCGAGTTGCGCCGCGGCGGCGCGCGCGGCGGCCATGGAAACGGCGAGAATGGCGTTCGCGCCGAAGTTGGATTTATTGGGCGTGCCATCGGCGTCGATCATTTTGCGATCGAGGGCTTTTTGGTCGGCGGCGTCCATGCCGGTGACGGCCTTGGCGATGGCGTTGTTGATGTGGCCGACGGCTTTGAGCACGCCTTTGCCGAGATAGCGGGATTTGTCTCCGTCGCGGAGTTCGTTGGCTTCGTGTTCGCCTGTGGAGGCGCCAGAAGGAACCGCGGCGCGGCCGATGGCGCCGCCGGCGACGTGGACGTCGGCTTCGACCGTGGGATTGCCGCGGGAATCTATGATTTCACGGCCGTGAATGCTGGTGATCTTTGTGGACATTAGGCTCCCATTGATTTAATGGCGTTTTGTTCGACAAACATCGTAAACGTATCGGTACATGGTGTTCAAGTTCGTGCCGGCGCGGTGGGCAGAAACGAAGAGAGATCCCTCGCTGCGCTCGGGATGACAACCAACGTCCAGCGCAGGACCACCGAAGGCGGGGATTATTCCGGTTCTTCGATCATGGATTCGGGACGAACCACGACGACGATGCCGTTGTCGGTGACGGAATAGCGCGCGCGGTCCGCTTCCTGGTCGTAGCCGATCACGGTGCCTTCCGGCAGGCTCACATGGCGGTCAATGATGGCGCGACGGATGCGGCAACTGCGTCCGACATTCACGTGGTTGAAAATTATGCAGGAGTCCACTTCGCTATAACTGTTGACGCGCACGTCGAGTCCCAGAACAGATTGCACCACGCGACCTCCGGAGATGATGGAGCCCGCGCCAACGATGGAATCGAGCGCAACTCCCATACGTGACGGGTCGGCGAAGACGAATTTTGCCGGCGGGTACTGCTGCTGCCAGGTGTGCAGCGGCCAGCTTTTGTCGTAGAGGTTGAAGACCGGGGTGACGGAGACCAAGTCCATATTGGCTTCGTGATAGGCCGCGACGGTGCCAACGTCGCGCCAGTACGATTCTTCCTTTTTATTTTCATCGCGAAAGTTATAGGCAAAGACGCGATGCTTTTCGATGATGCGCGGGATGATGTCCTTGCCGAAATCGTGCTTGGAATTGGGATCTTCGGCGTCGGCGATCAGGATCGGCACGAGTAGTTGGGTATTGAAGAGGTAGACACCCATCGAGGCGTTGACTTTATGGGGATGGATGCGCGACGGTTTCGGATTCGCCGGCTTTTCCTCGAAGCCGATGATGCGCCAGTCCTTGTCCGTTTCGATGACGCCGAAGCTGCCCGCGGCCTGCTGCGTATCCACTTCGAAAGTTGCGACGGTGACGTCCGCGCCGGCTTCCACGTGCTGCTCCAGCATCTTCTGATAATTCATTTTGTAGATGTGGTCACCGGAAAGAATGAAGGTGAAATTGGATTGCTCGGAACCGATGGAATAAATGTTCTGGTAGACGGCGTCGGCGGTGCCTTGATACCAATGCTGCGAAACGCGCATTTGCGGAGTGAGCACTTCGATGTACTCGCCGTGTCCCATCAAGGAGGACCAGCCGCGGCGTACGTGGCGATTCAGGCTGAGCGCTTTATATTGCGTGAGAACGAAAATGCGGCGGAGATCGCTATTGAGACAGTTCGAAAGAGTGATGTCAATGATGCGGTAGATTCCGCCGAAGGGCACGGCGGGTTTCGCGCGGTCGCGCGTCAAAGGCCAAAGACGTTCGCCCTGCCCGCCTGCCAACAGCACACCGATCGCGTTACGCATCAGAGGCAAGAGTTCGCGTCTCCCCGAAACCCGAGCAGCCCGGCGAAGCGACATTCTAGCAGCAACCGGGGATGAGAGGCATGCCAGAGAGTGAAAATCCGGGCTTTGCTGTAGTAATCGCATAGGCACCTTAAGACGCTGAATTAACCAGAGAGTTACAGCACTGGCGATTTGCGCCAAGGGGTAATTTAAAACTTGACTTAGGGGACAGCCGAGGATATTAGAACTTGGCAATTGCCGGTTTGGGTGTGAACCGGCTACACTGATGGTATCCCACCAGTGCAACTCAACAATCAACGGGGAACGGGGGTGAATACGCGTGGCAGAAGTTGTGATCCAAGAGGGTGAATCCCTGGAAAATGCGCTCCGGCGTTTCAAGCGGAAAGTCCAGTCGGAGGACATTATCAAGGAGATTAAAAAGCACAGCTACTACATGAAACCGGGTGAAAAGCGGCGTGCCAAAGAGGCCCTCTCGCGTAAACGTCTCCGGAAAAAGCAACGGCGTGAGCAAGACTAGGCGACCAAGTTGTTTGGGTCCATTTAAACAGTTTCGTGCCGGCCGGCATCAGGGTGGCGCAGGTTTTTCGACTGAGTTTTCCTTAACGGCAGGCACGGAACGTTCCGCTGCGACACCTTTCCCAGCATGGCCTCGGAGCAGCGTATGGAATACCACGATAGGGTCCTGAAGTGCGCCGAATGTTCGGCTGAATTCGTTTTCACCGCCGGCGAACAAATGTTTTTCGCCGATAAGGGCTTCAAGAATGAGCCCAAGCGGTGCAAGGCGTGCAAAGCGAACCGTTCGACGGGCAATGGTACTGGCACAACGCCCAGCGTACAGCGAGTGGAAACCAAGACCGTTTGCTCGCAGTGCGGTAAAGAAACGACGGTCCCGTTCAAGCCCACACAGGGACGCCCGGTGTATTGCCGCGAATGTTTCCAGCAGCGGCGAACGATTGGGCCGACCGCCGCGACGGCGTAGTTAAAGCCGTCAGGCGCGGGCTTGTAAGGCCGGCGAGGTTCCCAAGACCCAGTGAGTCCGAGCGATCGGCGGGCGACGCGGGAGAACTCGTCCGGTAAGGGGAATCGGTATTTTCAGAGGCTCTTCTCAGCGCGCGAGCGCGGGGAAGGGCCTTTTTTTGTGGGGGCGCGGCAGCGACTGAAGCCACCGTGCCGGTTTTGCGTTTGTAGCGGCGCACTTCAGTGCGCCATCGGTGTTGCCGCACGGACCGATGGCGGTCTGAAGACCGCCGCTACAAAATCAAGTCCCAAAATCGAGGGCGAAGAGCCGGCGGGACGCCGGCGCTGCTATTTCGGCGCGAACGCTTACGCCGCTGCTTTCACGGGTGCGGTGGGAGCGATTTCGCGCAGTGCGGCCATAAAAGCTTCGGTTTCCTTTTGCGTGCCGATGGTGACGCGCAGGAAATTGGGCATGGAAGCGAAGCGGCGTCCCACGAGGATGTGGCGCGCGCGAAACTGCTCGATGAGGGGTTTAGTGTCCGAGCCCATGTCAATCATGACGAAATTGCCGTGCGAGGGAATGAACGCGCGCGAATCCTTGGTGAGTTCGGCGCAAAGCCAGCGGCGCGTGTCGTTCAATTGAGTGCGACAGGTAGTGACGTAATCGTTGTCGGCCAGACTGGCTAGTGCGGCGGCCAGCACCGCGGCGTTAGCATTATCCTGCGTGAATTCACCCCTGATGAGCGCGATGGGTTCCTTGGCGCCGACGGCGTACCCCAAACGCATCCCCGCCATGCCGTAAATTTTCGAGAACGTGCGCGCAACGATCACATTGGGATTTTTTGCGATGAATTCCGTGGCGCTGCGATAGCGGGGGTCGTCGGCGAAATCGTAGTACGCTTCGTCCACGAGAATGAGCGTGGTGGGCGGGACGGCTTGGATGAACGCGGCCATTTCGTCGCGCGTAACGATAGTGCCGGTGGGATTATTGGGATTGCAGACGTATACGACGCCAGTCTTGGAAGTGCACGCCGCCGCCATTTTAGGCAGGTCGTGGCGATGGTTCGCAGTGAGAGGAATCTTCACCGGTTGAGCGTGCAGGACCTGGGCGTACTCGAGGACGGCTTCGAAGGTGGGCTCCGCAGCAACGACATTCTTGCTGAAATCGAGAAAGGCGGCATCGGCGCAGCGCAGAATTTCCGTGGAGCCGCAGCCGAGAGCGACATTTTCGGGAGCGACGCTGAATTTTTGCGCCAGGACGTTCATCACCTGCGCGCGGTTTGCGTCAGGATAACGATTCGCAATTCGGCCGCAAGTCGCGAGAGCCTCGAGGGCGCGGGGCGAGGGGCCGTAAGGGTTCTCATTGTAGTTCAGGTGAATGGCATCGCCGGGAATCGGTTGATGGCGCTGCGCATCCAATAGCTTCGGCAGGCCTGGAGTGGCGATAGCGAGCGCGAGAGATTGACCGAAGAGGCGCGAGAAGTCGCGGCGCGAAAAGCTGTGGCGGGTCATGAAGGCTCCCTTCGAAAAATTTCGTTCGGATACTAACCTTCGCGCCACGGATAAACAAGGAACGGATTGGAATGAACATTTTGAGGCGGAGGATAGTTGAGGTTCTAGGCGGTCCGGAGTTTGCCGCTTCCGGCAGCAGCCGTGGTGCGGGCGACTCCGGCGAGGCGCGCCTCGCCTTGCGAAAGCGGGGGCGCGCCCCCGCACTCCATATCGTTCGGCGCGCGGCGGACAGTTCGAGCCAAGCGGCATGAAATTCACTCGGAGGCCGAGATGAGCAAAGGCAAAAAGGCAAGTCGAAAAGCGAAAAGCGCGACGAAAGCGAAGACGGCGGCGAAGAAGCAGAGCGTGAAGACGCGTGCGAGTTCCGGCGCCAGTGACACAGAATTGCGCGAGTATTTGGCGAAGGTGCTTACCTGGGGGGAAGCGCATGCGGATTGGAAGCAGGCGCTGGCGGGACTTGATCCGGCGCAGCGGGGCGTGCGGCCGGCGGGGTCGCCTTATTCGGCCTGGGAATTGCTGGAGCACGCGCGAATCGCGCAAGAGGACATTGTGGATTTCGCGACGAATCCGAAATATCGGGCGCGCGAGTGGCCTGCGTCATACTGGCCAAATTCGCCGGCACCGCCCGACGATGCAGCGTGGGAAAAGAGCGTCAAGGAGTTTGCGCAGGGTACCGAGGAGATGGTGAAATTGCTGAAAGATCCGCGGACGGACCTATTCGCGAAAATTCCTCACGGGACCGGGCAGACGATGCTGCGCCAGGCATTGCTGCTGGCCGATCACAACTCGTATCACCTGGGCCAACTCGTGCTGGTGCGGCGACTATTGGGAGCATGGGCCCCGAGCTAACGAACGCTTCTCGCGAGTTCGCCAGCCAGCCGTTATAATAGTGATGAGGTTTTGAGGACATTGATGAGCCGTCAACAAGCAGTAGTGGACTCCGCGGCGAGCCACGACGCGCAGGAGCGCGTGTGGGACGCGTTTCGCCGCTGGGGATATTTGCGAGCGAACCTGGATCCTTTGGGCGGCCTGGCGCCGGTCGCCATGCCCGAGCTGGAGGTGTCTGGTCCGGAAGCGGACGCGGCGCGGCAATTTTATTGCGGGACGATCGGCGTGGAATTCATGCACATTCCCGAGCGCGAGAGGCGCCAATGGATTCAGGAGCGGATGGAAGCGGAGCACGAGACGCCTGAAGCGGAGCGTGAGCGGATTCTGGATTGGCTGGTGCGCGCGGAAATTTTCGAACAGGTTTTGCAGACGCGCTATCTGGGAACGAAGCGCTATTCGCTGGAGGGCGAAGCGGCGCTGTTGCCGCTGCTGGATGCGATGTTGAATTCCGCGTCGGAGCAAGGAGCCGCGCAAGCGGTGCTGGCGATGAGCCATCGCGGGCGGCTGAACGTGATGGTGCACATCGTGGGGCGCGGCGCGGCGGAGGTTTTCGCGCGTTTCGAGGATGTGGACCCGCGCAGCGTGTTGGGCGGCGGCGACGTGAAATATCACATGGGCGCCACCGGAGCATTCGAGACCGCTAGCGGCAAGAAAGTAGGGATTCATCTGGTTTCGAATCCGAGCCACCTGGATGCGGTGGACCCGGTGGCGATCGGGCGCACGCGCGCAAAGCAGATGCGCCGCGGCGATGCGGGATTGCAGCAAGTGGTGCCGGTGATCATGCATGGCGATGCGGCGTTTGCGGGGCAGGGAATTTGGGCCGAGACGCTGAACATGGCGGGCGTCGAGGGATTCACGGTGGGCGGGTCGGTGCACATCATCGTGAATAATTTGATCGGTTTCACCACGATTCCGCGGGATTCACATTCGTCGCGTTTTTCGTCGGACTTGGCAAAGCGGCTGCCGATTCCCATCTTCCACGTGAACGCGGAAGATCCGGAAGCCGTGGCGCGCGTGGGACGCATGGCGATCGATTACCGCTACGCGTTTGGAACGCCGCTGGTGGTGGACTTGATTGGTTACCGGCGGCATGGACACAGCGAAGTGGACGATCCCACGATCACGCAGCCTTTGCGTTACCGGAAAATCGAAGCGCATCCGCCGCTGTGGCAGATTTACGCCGAAAAAATCGGCGTGGATGCAAAGCCGATTGTGGAACGCGTGCGCGAGGAATTGGACGCAGCGCAGAAGAGCGCGCTGGAACTCGAGAAGAATCCGCCGATGCGGAAGTTGCCGCCTTATTGGGATCCCTATCGTGGCGGTCGCTACAACGTTTCAATGGAAGTCGAGACTGGCGTGGCGCAAGAGGAATTGGCGGCGGTTGGCGAAGCGCTGACGCGCTATCCCGATGGATTTCACATTCATCCGAAAGTGAAAAAGCTGCTGGAACAGCGCGTGGAGATGGCGCAGGGAAAGCGGCCAATTGATTACGGCATGGCCGAAGCGCTGGCGTTCGGCACGCTGCTGAAGCAGCGGGTTCCGGTGCGGCTGAGCGGGCAAGACAGTCGCCGCGGAACGTTCAACCAGCGGCACGCGGCGCTGATTGATATCGAGACGGAAGAAGAATACGTTCCGTTGCAGCACGTGGGGCACGGCGAAGCGTGGTTCGAAGCGATCAATTCGACGCTGTCGGAAGGGTCGGTGCTTGGATTTGAATACGGATTCAGCCGCGATTTTCCGGAGGCGCTGGTGCTGTGGGAAGCGCAGTTCGGCGATTTTGCGAACGGCGCGCAGATCGTGATTGACCAATTTATTTCAGCGGGCGAAGACAAGTGGAATTTGCTCTCGGGCGTGGTGCTTTTGCTGCCGCACGGATACGAAGGGCAGGGGCCGGAACACTCCAGCGCGCGCATGGAGCGGTTCTTGCAGTTGGCGGCGCGCGACAATATTCAGATTTGCCAGCCGTCCACCGCCGCGCAATATTTTCATTTGTTGCGGCGGCAGGCATTGCGCGCGTGGCGCAAACCGCTGGTGGTTTTCACTCCGAAAAGCATGCTGCGGAATCCGGTGGCGTCTTCTTCGCTCGCGGATCTGGCAGCGCCGCGATTCCAGAACGTGATTCCCGACGCCGGCGACGGCAGCGCGAAGCGCGTGTTGCTGTGCACGGGCAAGATCCGGCACGAATTGATTGCGGAGCGGAAGCGCCGGAAGGATTCTGACACGGCGATAATTTCACTCGAGCAGCTTTATCCTTTCCCGGAAGCGGAACTAGCCGCGGAGATGGACCGGCACGCGAACGCGCGCGATTTTGTGTGGGTGCAGGAAGAGCCGGCCAACATGGGCGCGCTGGCTTTCTTGCTGCCGCGCTTGGAACGGCTGGCGCGCGGGCGTGGAGTGCTTTCGGTGAAGCGGTCGGCGAGTGCAAGCCCCGCGACCGGTTCGCACAAGGCGCACGAGATGGAGCAACACACCTTGCTGACGGTAGCCTTCGGCGGCGCTTAGAAAAGCTGAAGCTCCCAGCGTTTTACTTCTTCGAAACTATGAAGCTTTGCGGTCCTGCTCCCGGGTGGAGTTCGTTCGCGGAAAATCCCGCCTTGCGGAACATTTCATCGTACTCGGACATCGGATAGGCGTCACCGGCGCGCGTGGTGCCAAGCATGATCATGCTGAACGCGGCTGGCGCGGGCGGGCTGACGCGATCTTCATTGGGCACAAATTCCGCGGAGACGGCGCGGCCGCCTGGTTTCAGCGCGGCATGAACTTTGCGCAGCAGTGAGACGATCGTTTCCTGATCGAAGTGGTGCAGGAACCCGGTGAGCAAGACCAAGTCGTAATCTTTTCCGAAGTCCACTTCGAAGGCGCTGCCCGGGATTTTGTGATAACGGGCGGCGACTCCCGCGGCCTTGGCGTTTTCTTCGGCTACTTGCAGGACTTGCGGCCAATCCACAGCAAAAATCTCGGCGTTGGGATTTTGTTTCGCGATGGTGACGCCGTACATGCCGTGTCCCGCAGCGATGTCCAGCACTTTCCATTTTTGTCCCGATTTCGCATCGAGTAGGTCAGCCATAGCTGCGGCGGGAATGCGTTGCAAACCACTCATCGAGCGAGCAAACTCCACCCACTTCGCGCTGTCTGGTTCCGCGGTGCCTTCTTCGCCTTTAATCGAACCCCCTGCGCGAACGATGGCGGGAAGGTCGTAGTAAAGATTCATCATTTCCGGCAAAGCGAGAAATTTTGCCGCGGCGCCGACATACGTTGGCGAGCGGCGGTCGAGAAACGTGGCGGACTCCGGCGTCAGGCCGTACTGGCCGGCATTTTTGGTGAGGAAACCGTTGATGACGAGGTAGTCGCAGAGGATGCGCATGCCGCGCTCGCTGGCCTGGCAGCGTTTGGCGAGCGCCGCATGCGTGGTGGCTCCTTCGCCGACGGCGGTGAAGACGTCCAGCTCGATGGCCGTTTTCAGCGCGGCTGTCTTTTGATAGGCGTTCAGAGTTTCGAAAATTCGTTCCGGGTTGGGGCGAGCGGGTTGGCTGCGTGCGGGTTCGGTGTGTGCGGCCATTTTATTGAATCCTCCGGGGAGTGAGATGCGTCACTGGGCGGCGAAATTTTCCGCAAAGCACCAGTGCACGAATTCCTGTTTGTACTTGTCCACCACGTAAGCGGGCACGTCCGATTCACTGATATGGCGGTAAGCGAAATCAATTTCGCCGCCGGGCTTCACGGTGCCCAGCAGATAGCCGTAGACGCGTGTTTCCGCGGCGATCGCGTCCGCGTGTTCCGGCGGGAGAGCATAGCGTACCGCGCCCGCCGAGCCGACGATCCAGCCGGGCAAGACGCCGCCGTGCGTGCGCCAGTATTCCGTATTGAAAATTCCCGCCATATAAAAGTGCTGATGGCTGCCGATGAGATAAACGTGTTTGTGCGCGTCGTTCTGCGCTTTCAGCAGGTCGGCGTAAACGCGGCGGCCGGTGGCGATTCCGGCGGGCGTTTCATCCATCGCATGATTCGCGGCGATGCTGTCGGGCAGCGGTTCGTGCGCGCCCACCACGATCGTGGTCGTGAGTGGGTTGGCCATGTCGAGCTGCAATATTTTTTCGAACCAGATTAGCTGCGCTTCGTCAAATTCGCTGTTCACGGCGTTGTCGAGCGTAATGAAGTCAATGTTGTCCTGGATCCAGTGGTAGTAGGTGGTGAGCTTGTGAGCGTTGGCATCGTCGCTGAGGCGCTGTTTGCGGAGCACCGGCGTATCGAGCCAGTCGGCAAATTGGACCAGGTACATTTCGCGAGTGTGCGGCCAGACGGTTTCGTGGTTCCCGATGCCCAGAAAAACCGGCAGGGTGCCGAAAGGTCTGAGCTGGCTTTGGATGAAATCGTCCCAGACCATTTGCTCGTAGCCGCTGATGCTCAGCGACGTGGCAAGATGTTCGGGTTGATGCTGAATATCCTCATCGAAATCGGAAAGTTTGCGGAAATCGCCGAGATGCCAGTAGAAGGAAGCGTTGTCTTTCAAGACGCCGGCCGCGATGGCGGGCATGACGACGTCGCCGCAATTGCGGGAGTCGCCGGAGACTGCGAAGGACCAAGTGGCGTCATTCGCGGCGGTTTGCGCACGCGCGGCGCGGGGAAACCCGCCAAATACGAACACGGTGAGGAATACCACAGACCGGCCGATTCGCCATTTCATCGAATCGCCGCCGGAATGAGCCGAACCTGCGCACGAGGTGCCATCAGAGCAGAGCGCTATTCTCTCGCGAGATTCCGATGGATGGCAATGGCGAAAATACGGATTTTTGGCGCGGAATTCATTTGGGAATGGGCGCGGCTTCGCTTACATTTCTGACGCGTGGCGAAAGGCGTGATTTGCGCGGCGCTGCGTGTGTACGATTGCGGGTTTGGCTGCCTTGCGGAGCGATGGATACTTTCGATCGTCGAGGTGAGGTCAATGCAGATCGAGCCGTTTGAGCTGGAGCGTTGGCAATCGGTTTGGGAAAACAAAGTCGAGTTGAACATTTCGGAGAGCGGCGTGCATCCGTTGACGACGGCGGAATTGGTGCCGGATCCCGAGCAACTGCGGAAGATACTCGAGGTGCAGCTGCTTTATCCGCAGACGAACGGCAGCGAAGAATTGCGTTCGCTGATCGCTGGCTTGTATCCCGGCGCGACCGCAGAAAACGTGCTGGTGACCTGCGGCGGTTCGGAAGCGAATTATGTGTCCACCTGGGCGCTGATCGAGCCGGGCGACGAAGTCGTCTTCATGATGCCGAATTACATGCAGATTGCGGGAGTGGCGCGGGCGATGGGCGCGACGGTGAAGCCGCTATGGCTGCGCGAATCGCTGGATTGGGGAATCAATGTGGATGATTTGCCGCGGGTGGTTACGGAGAAGACCAAGCTGATCGCCATCTGCAATCCGAGCAATCCTACGGGCGCGGTTTTGCGCGACGACATGCGAGCGGCGGTGGTGGCGGCGGCGGCGAGAGTGGGCGCTTGGGTGATCTCCGATGAAGTTTACCGGGGCGCGGAGTTTGACGGCGAGTTGACGCCGAGTTTCTGGGGGAGCGGATACGAACGCATTTTGTGCACGGCGGGATTATCGAAGGCGTACAGCTTGCCCGGATTGCGCACGGGGTGGGTAGTGGGGCCGCCGAAAATGATCGAGAAACTGTGGAGCTATCACGATTACACCAGCATCGGTCCAACGATGTTGACGGACCGGCTGGCTTCGGTGGCGCTCGCGCCGGAGCGGCGGGCGTGGATATTGCAGCGCACGCGGGAGACTTTGCGGCGGAATTATCCGCCGTTGCGAGCGTGGCTTGATGCGCATGCGGATATTTTTTCGCACGTGCCGCCGCGAGCGGGCGCGATTGCGTGGGCGGGGTTGCGCGATGGGAGAAATTCGGCGCAGATGGGCGAGGAATTGCGAGTGAAGAAGAGCGTGCTGCTGGTGCCGGGCGAGCAGTTGGGGATGCAGTCGTTTGTGAGGTTCGGCTTTGGCGGAGATGCGGAGCATTTGCAGAGGGCGCTTGCGCGGATTGATGAGTGGCTGGGGGAAACGCGAGCGGTGAGCGCGCGGTGAAGGCGCGGGCTCAGCGATGACCCGCGGCTTTTAGTGTCGGCTTGAAAACTGTGAAGAGGAACTTCAGCGGCTAGGCAGTTTGCGGAAAAAACCAAAATCGCGGCTTCAGGGGCTAAAGCCCCTGAAGGAACGGGGCGGTTTACGGCGGGGCTGAAGCCCCGCCCTTCCGTTTTTCCGCAAACTGTAAAGCCGGTCTGAATTTTTGGAGTTTATGTCGTGGCTAAAGCCACGACCCACAATGATTCTTCGATCATTACCCTGCTGTACGAGGACTGATGCTCATGAGATTGCGCGTGGGGCGATGTCTGGCGTTGTTGCTGATGCTGGCGCTTGTGGTCCCGACTGTTGAGGGCCGCGAACCTGTTTATGGGCGCAAGGCGATGGTCGTTGCGCAAGAGGATTTGGCGACCGACGTTGGCGTGTCTATTTTGCGCGGCGGTGGCAATGCGGTGGATGCCGCTGTGGCGGTGGGCTTCGCGCTGGCGGTGACTCATCCTTATGCGGGGAACCTTGGCGGCGGAGGGTTCATGCTGATCCGCATGGCCGACGGGCGCGCGACGTTTATTGATTTTCGCGAGAAGGCGCCGGGGCGCGCGAGCCACGACATGTATCTCGACGGGCAAGGCAATCCGACGAAGGACAGCGTGGTGGGTTGGCGCTCGGTGGGAGTGCCGGGAACGGTGAGCGGATTCGCACTGGCGCACGAGAAATATGGGCGGAAATCGTGGGCGGAGTTGTTGAAGCCAGCGGTGGCGCTTGCGGAGAAAGGATTTCCCGCTTCGCGCTGGCAGATGGATTCGTGGAAGCGCGCGGCGCCGCTGCTTTCGCAATTTCCGGAATCGCAGCGCATTTTTCTGAAGGGAGGCGCGTTCTACGATTGGCAGGAAACTTTTCGCCAGCCGGAACTGGCGCGCACGCTCGGGCGCATCGCGCGTCTGGGCGCGAAGGATTTTTATGAGGGCGAGACCGCGCATCTGTTGGCGAGCGCGATGGCGACGAATGGCGGCTTGATTACGCTCGAGGATTTGCGCGACTACAAAGCCGTGGAACGCACGCCGCTGGAAGGCGATTACAAGGGCTATCACGTCATTACGTCACCGCCGCCGAGTTCGGGCGGAGTGGGATTGCTGCAGATGCTCGGGATGCTGAACACGACCGGCTACGAAAAATACGGCGCGGGGTCCGCGGAGGCTTACCACTACATGGCGGAAGTGATGCGTCGGTTTTTCGCGGACCGCAATCAGTATTTGGGTGATCCCGACTTTGTGAAGAATCCGATTGCCGCGCTGCTCGATCCGGCTTACGTGCAATCGCGGCGCGCGACGATCGAGCCTGAGCGCGCCACTCCGAGCGACTCGGTAAATCCCGGACTTGCGGCGGGAAGCGAAGGCACGAACACCACGCATTACGACATCGTGGACGAAGAGGGCGACGCGGTTGCGGTCACGTACACGCTGAATGATGGTTATGGGAGCGGGGTTACCGTGCCAGGCGCGGGATTTTTGCTGAATGATGAAATGGATGATTTTTCGGCGAAGCCTGGCGCCCCTAATATGTTTGGGTTGGTGCAGGGCGAGGCCAATGCGATTGCGCCGGGGAAGCGGCCACTCTCGTCCATGATGCCGACGATACTTTTGAAGGACGGCAAGCCATTTTTGATTTTAGGCGCGCCCGGCGGGCCGGTGATCATCACGGCCGTTTTGCAGGTGATTCTGAACGTGATTGATTTTGGGATGAACGTGCAGGACGCGGTGGATTTTCCGCGCGGGCATCAGCAGTGGAAGCCGGACCGGCTGGATGTGGAAAAGGAGGTTTCGCCGGACACGATCGCGCTGTTGCAGCATATGGGCTACGCGGTGGAAGCCGGGAATCCGCAAGTGACGGCTCGAGTGGAGGCGATTGAGATCAGCGGCGGGTGGTTGCAAGGCGGGCATGACGGGAGGGGCACTGGGAAGGCTGAGGGATACTGAGGAATTCGAGTTGAGAGTTCGAAGTTAAAAGTTAACAGTCAAAAGATTTAACACAGAGGGCACAGAGTAACTGCGGAGAACACGGAGAAACCCTGCTCAGCGCTGCGAACTTAGCCCGCTTTGCCACACGCCTTTTATTTTGCCAATTCCCAGTGATTTTGCTGCGGTGGATTATTAGCTTGGCGGATGAAGAAATGCGGCTTATCTAGATCGGCGCGGACGGCTACGTCGAAGAAGCCCACCATCATTTCATCGTAGGTTTGATCGCCCCAGCGGACGGCTGCGTCCGGGTCGGGATTGTGCGGATTATTTTTTGAATTGTCGTACCAGGCGACGGCCTGGAGGATTGTTCCGGCCTGCAGCGGGCGCGGCTCGGCGAGGCGATAACTTAGCTGCCAGTAGAAATTGTAATGCACGCGAAGCAGCGGCTCGATGCTGCCGTCTTTGTGCAGAATGTTGTATTCGAAGCGTTTTCCGCGCAGGTGCATGTGCGGGAAAAAACTGAGCAGCAACGCATCATTTGGCAGCGAGCCGTGGACTTCCACGCGGTAATCATCCACGCCGGGCGGAATGATGAAGCGATCGTTGGTCAATTGCAGCGTCAGGACGCGCTTCTGCGGCGGCTGTTTCGCGAAAATGATGCCAATGCTGGTCTGATCGCTGGCGGGTTTGCCGCGCGCCATGTAATGCATTTGAAAAACCAGGTCCGAGCCCTTCGGTATTAATTTGGCCATCCCTTCGGGCCAATTGTCCGGCGAACTTCCCGGAGCGTAGACGAGCAAGATGTCGGCCGTGGTGAAATGCGTGTCCTCGCGATCTTGCGCGTCGCTCATATCCGCGCCAGTGAACGGAACGCCGACCGGCGCGTGGCGCAGCCAGTTCGAACCGGGAGGACGAACGTAGACGACCGCGTGATGGACGTTCGCGCGACTCGACGGCCTTATCTCGGACATCTGCACCCACTTGTCTTCGGTGAATCCAGTGGGAACGATTTCGTAGGTGTAGTCAATGTCGCCGTGCGCGGGAAGCGCGACGGGCTTGGGCATCTGCACGACTACGTCCGGCTGCGGAATCATCCAACCTTGCGGCCAGTTTTTGGCCGGAGGCGCGTCAGTCGGAGTTCCCGCTAGCGCGCCGGCATCGGCCCAGGCGACGATTGCGTCAATTTCCTGCTGCGTGAGCGACGGATCGTTTGAAAAGTGGCCGACGTCCGGGTCAGCGAACCACGGAGGCATTTCGCGTTTGCTGGCGGCTGCGGCGACGGATTGCGCGAAGGGGCGAGTTTGATCGTAAGTCAAGAGTGGCATCGGACCAATTTCGCCGGGGCGATGGCAGCTCTGGCAATGTTGCTCGAGCACGGGCAAAGCGTCGCGATAGAAAGTGGGTGTCGCGCTCGATGAGCGATGCGCCGGCAGGTGAGCCTGGGCAAACAGCACGCCCGCAATCGCGGCTACCAGCAGCGCAACCGGTGGCAGATTGATTCTCAAGACAACCATTATGGATGCAAAGCCGTGTGGCGAGGTTTCGTTTCTAGGCGAGAATACGGGCAATCGTGCTTCCGTTGACTTCGGCTCGCCAGCCGCCATAAGATGACGCGCAGCCGGGACCCTGCCCGCCTGCCATGAAAGCGCGTCCACCTGAGAACGAAACGGCGAGACTCGACGCGCTGCAGCGCTACGCAATCCTCGATACGCTTCCCGAACAAGAATTCAACGATCTTTCGCGGATGGCCGCGCTGATTTGCGGAACCCCGATCGCACTGGTCAGCTTAGTTGATGCCGACCGGCAGTGGTTCAAATCCAAAATCGGGATGGAAGAAAACGAGACGCCGCGCGACATCGCGTTCTGCGCGCACGCGATTTTGCAGCCGGACGTGATGGTGGTGCCGGACGCGCTGGAGGACGAACGCTTCCGCGATAATCCGCTGGTTACCGGAGAGCTCAAGGTCCGTTTCTATGCCGGCGCGCCGCTCATGACACGCGAAGGTTACGCGCTGGGAACGCTGTGCGTAATGGACCGCGTTCCGCGGCAATTGTCGCCTGAGCAATTGGAAGCGCTGCGTGCACTGGGCCGACTTGTGGTAGCCCAGCTGGAACTGCGCCGCAGCGTCGCGGATTTGTCGAAAGCGATTCGCGAGCGCCGGCTCACCGAAGAAGAACTCGACCAGCTCTTCACCCTTTCGCTGGACATGCTCTGCATCGCCGGTTTCGACGGATATTTCAAGCGCATCAATCCCGCCTGGGAAAAAATTCTAGGCATTCCTACCGCAGAGTTGCTCGCGAAACCGTACAGCGAATTCGTTCATCCCGACGACCGCGCGATCACCGAGGCCGAAGCGCAAAAGATTGATGAGGGCGAGCAAGCGATCTCGTTCGAGAACCGCTACCGGCGCGCGGACGGTTCCTATCGCTGGCTGCTTTGGAACGCGACGCCCAGCATGGAGCAGAAACTCGTTTTTGCGGTGGCGCGGGACATCACGCAGCGCAAAGAAGCCGAGCGCAGGCTTTCCACCGGCTACGCGGTGACGCGGGTACTGGCGGAGGCCGAATCGCTGGACGCGGCAGTACCGTTCCTGCTTATGTCCATCTGCGAAGGGCTGAGCTGGGATCTCGGAGCGCTATGGCGCGTCGACGAAAACGCGGATGTCTTGCGCTGCATGAATCTGTGGCATCCGCCGAATCTGAATTTTCCGACGTTCGTGAAGGCCACGCGAGAATCCACTTTCGCACGGGGCGTGGGGCTTCCGGGGCGAGTTTGGGATATGTGCCAGCCGGTTTGGCTTCCGGAGTTACACGAGGGGGCGAATTTTCCGCGCGGCTCCTTTGCTCTCGCGGAGGGACTGCACTCGGCGTTCGCCTTTCCAATACGGCTGGGTGAGCACGTCGCGGGAGTGATCGAATTTTTCACGCGGCAATCGCGCAAGCTGGAACCGGATCTGATGGAAATGTTCGATTCGATCGGGAGCCAGATCGGGCAATTCATCGAGCGGCGGCGCGCGGAGATGGAATTGAAGCTTTATGCCGATTACTTAGAAGCGGCGCGGCACGCGCAGCAGGAGGATGCCCGGCGCCTCGCGCAGTTGGTGAAGGAACTCGAAATCGCGAAGGCTAAGGCGGAGGACGCCACGCGGGCGAAGAGCGAGTTTCTGGCCAATATGAGCCACGAAATTCGCACGCCGATGAACGCCGTCATCGGCATGACGGACCTGGCACTGGAAACGAGGATGTCTCCCGAGCAGCGGCAATACCTCGAGACGGTGAAGACGTCGGCGGGGTCGCTGCTGAATTTGATCAACGACATTCTAGATTTCTCGAAAGTCGAGGCCGGCAAGGAAGTACTAGAGCATCTGGAGTTCCGCTTGCGCGATTCGATTGACGACACGTTGAAGTCCTTGGCCTTGCGCGCGCAAGAAAAGGAAATCGAGCTGGCATCGTATTTTCCGGCGGCCGTGCCAGACGCGTTGATCGGCGACCCGGACAGGCTGCGGCGCATCGTGGTCAATTTGGTAGGGAATGCCATCAAGTTCACGGAGCGCGGGGAAGTGGTATTGCGCGGCAACCTGGAATCGCAGAGCAAGGACGACATTCTGCTGCACTTTTCCGTGACTGACACCGGGATCGGCATCCCACTCGAGAAGCAGCAGAGGATATTCGAAGCGTTCGCGCAGGCGGACACTTCCACGACGCGGAAGTACGGCGGGACGGGGTTGGGCCTGGCGATTTCGGCGCAGCTTTGCGAATTGATGGGCGGAGTGATGTGGGTGGAAAGCGAGGTGGGCCGGGGCAGCACGTTTCATTTCACGGCGCACTTCGGGCGGCCGCAAAAGTCGTCGGAAAAAATACCGGAACCCGCGCCGATGAAGTTGCACGATTTGCCGGTCTTGGTGGTGGACGACAATGCCACGAGTCGGCAAATCCTCGAGGAGATGATCGGCAATTGGCGAATGAAGCCCGTCACCGCGAAGGACGGTCCTTCCGCGATGGAAGCCTTGCGGCGCGCGCATAAAGAAGGCAACCCGTTTCGATTGGTGCTTCTCGACGCGCACATGCCGGGGATGGATGGATTCGACGTGGCTGCGCAGGTGAAACACGATCCGCATCTGCGCGGCACAACGTTGATATTGCTAACTTCTGCGGGGCACACGGAAGACATCGCGCGGGCGAAAAGTTTGGGTGCTGCAGCGGCGCTGACGAAGCCGGCAAAGCAGTCGGAGTTGTGGGACACGATCATTACGGCTTTGCACGTGCCGGGGCGGCAGAAGGCGCGTGCTTCGGTGGCGCAGAGGCGCGCTCGCACCGCTAGCCAGCCTTTGCGGATTCTGCTCGCCGAAGATAATCCGGTAAATCAGGAAGTGGCCGTGCACCTGATCGAGCGGCGTGGACATTCCGTGATCGTCGCGGAAAACGGGCGGCAGGCTATCGAAGCGCTCGAGCGCCATAAATTTGATTTGGTGTTGATGGACGTGCAGATGCCGGAGATGGGCGGCCTGGAGGCAACCCGGATCATTCGCGAAAAGGAAAAAGCCAGCGGGCAGCATCTGCCGATCATCGCGATGACGGCACACGCGATGCAGGGAGATCGCGAGCACTGCCTGGAAGCCGGGATGGACGGCTATCTCGCGAAGCCGATCGACCCGAAGACGTTTCTGCAAACTGTGGAGGGAATTTCGGAGCGCTCTTCGGAAACCGCCGCGAGCGGCGGCGAAGGAGCAGCCGATGCAGCCGGCGCGCTCGATTCGAAGGCGCTGCTGGCGCGGTTCAGCGGCAACCGCAAGCTGCTGCGAAATATCGTAAAAACTTTCCGGGAAGATTGCCCGCGAATGATGAACCGGATTCGCACGGCTCTGACGGCTCACGACGCGGTAGCCCTGGCCGACGGCGCACACGCGCTCAAAGGGTCAATCGGCAATTTCGGCGAATCGGCGGCACTGGAAACCACACGAGAGATGGAAAAAGCCGCGCGGCAGGGTAAACTCGACGGCACCTGGGAGCTGTACGCCACGCTGGAAGATCAGATCGCGCTGCTCCTGCCGGCTCTGCATTCGATCGGCGCGAATAAAACGAAATCGCAGCGACAGGCTCGTCCACAACATTCCGCCGGGAGGAAACGATGACGCGCATTCTGGTTGCCGATGATGACCGCACCACCCGCCTGCTTCTTTCCGAGACGCTGCGGGCGCAGAAATACACCGTGGTGGCGGTGGAAGACGGCGCGACAACTTTGAAGAAATTGAAGGAGAGCAAGTTCGATCTGGCGCTGCTGGACGTGTGGATGCCGAAGATGAACGGCCTGGAAGTGCTGGCGAAGCTGCGCAACGCGAAGACGCGGCCGAAAGTGATTGTGATGACCTCCGACGATACACCGCAGACACTACTCAGCGCGATTCGCGAGGAAGCGTATACCTACGTTGCGAAGCCGGTGGATCCGCAGGCCCTCGTAGTGCTGGTGAAGGAAACGCTGGCGAAGAAACCGGGGCAGGGCTCAATTGAAGTCGTCTCGGCCAGCCCGAACTGGGTGGAGTTGGTTGTGCCATGCTCGCTGGAAGAGGCGGAACGGATTGAAGCGTTCATGGCGCATTTGAAAACCGGGCTTTCGGAAGATGTGCGCCGCTCGGTGGGCCAGGCTTTTCACGAATTGCTGCTGAACGCGGTGGAGTGGGGCGGAAAGCTCGACCCCAATCGCAAGGTGCGGATTTCCTATTTACGCGCGCGCCGGATGCTGATGTATCGCATCGCGGATCCGGGGCCTGGCTTCAAGTTCAGCGACCTGGAACACGCCGCGATCTCGCATGACGCTGATGAACCTACCAAGCACGACCAGATTCGCCAGGACAAGGGGCTGCGCCCGGGCGGGTTCGGGCTGCTGCTGACGCAGGCCAATGTGGACGAACTTCTTTACAACGAGAAACAGAACGAAGTCGTGTTTGTGAAATACCTCGAGGAATAGATCAGCCTCCCGGCGGCTCGCGGGCAGTAACCGCGAATCGCAGCATTCGCAGTCCCGTTTCATGGTAGCTTCGCGACTGTGGTAAATTCGAAGTTAGATGGCTGCCATGCGGAAGCTGCTGATTTTCGTGCTCTGTCTATGCGTGCTGGCGCTTATCGTGATCGAGTTTTTCCCCCGAGCGCCGCGCCAGGACCCGTCCGCAAAGCCTGTGCAAGCTTCCGTGTGGAACTCCGTTTCAGTGCGCGGCACTTTTGCTGGCCTGCAAGTTCATGAAGTGGATCCCACGCACGTCCAACTGGTTTTCTACTACGACCTCGCTAACGACAGCGACGCGGATTACCAGCTCACCAAAGGGCCGGGAACCGTGGTCATGACTCGGCTGAAATCCAACGGCAGCTTGAGTTCCGATGATTCGATGGAACTTGACCACTCCGTGTTTCTGCCCGCGCGAAACCGCACGCGCATCTCGCTGCAAAGCACGCAAGTGTTCGGCTGGCCCTCGGGATTGCAGGCCGGGCAAATGGGGCCTGTAAACCAGGATAAATTCCGGGCGCTCGTTGCGCAACAAGTGGGAAGCTGCAGCGGATTTGTGCTGTTCGATCAGGCCAAGCACATTCAGATTGAGCTGCCCGGTGGCTGGCAGGAATTGCAGGCGCCGGCGACCGCTGCGAGCCTCAATTGAAGCGTTTACCCGTGCGGCAGAAACACTCTTGCGGCGTTGAAGCAGGCAGGGGGCCATCGTAGAATAGTCAAAACCCGGGCGTGTGGCCCCTGGATGACAAGCGCCGTCCATGACTGAAATTCCAGAACAAAATGGTGGTTCCAGTCCGGCAGCGGTACCGGTGAAGGACCGGCGCCTGCACCCGCGCCAGCGCGTTTCCTCGCTCACGTACGTGGATTTGGGCGAAGACAATGGCGGAATTGTGCTCAACGTCAGCGAAGCGGGCATCCGAATCCAAGCGGCGGCGGGACTGGAAGAAGGGCCGATTTCAATCCGCCTACAGCTCCCGGGGACTCGCAAGCGGTTGGAGGTGAACGCCGAAGTCGTGTGGGTGGGCCAGTCGCGCAAGGAAGCGGGATTGCGCTTTGTGGACCTTTCCGAAGATGCGCAGCGCCAAATCCAAAAATGGATGGCGCGCGAAGCGTCGCCAGGCGGCGCGATTGAGGAAGAGGAAATCGAGAATGTAGCGGAGCCAGCGCGCGCTGAACAGGTTTCTGCCGAAGAGGTTCCTGCTGGGGCAGCCGCCGCTGCGCTGCAGGAGCCGGCGCTTCGCGATGAACGCGGGTTCGACGACGATTACACGACTGAAGATGACCCGATCCTGAACGCCGACGACACCACAGAAGAAGCGGTCGAGGAAGAGCCGGCCGAAGCAGCCGAAGATGATTTGGCAGCCTCGGATGCCGAGGACGAGGCTGAAGACATCAGCCAAGCTAAACCGGCGCCTATAGAAGCGCCTGCGCCGCTTGCAGCGCGCGTGAGTGAACCGGAAGCGCCCAAAGTGCAAATCCCGGAGGTGCGCAAGACGCCGGAGCCGCAGCGCGCAATCGTCGAAGCTCCGGTTCCGGTGCCCGCCAAGACGGACGAGCTTCCGGTCTCCGTTTTCAACGGAATCAGCGGCACGCATGGCGCCCCGAGCATGGCAATGTCGAGTTCGGCGCGCATCGCGCCGCGGCCTTCTCCGGCCGGAGGTGATGCGCCGCTTTTCGTTCGGCCACATCGTCCCGCGCAAACGCAAGATGAGGATGGCTCAAAGAGCTATCGCGTGAAGCTGCAGAGCGGATGGTTTCTTGCAGCTCTGGTATTCTTGCTTGCCTTGATTTCATTTATCGCGGGCATGGCGGTGCGGCGGGGAGCGTTGAACGGTGTAATCGGCCAGTCCGACGAGCCAGTGCATCCGCAGAGCGCTCCACCGCTCACTGCGGCTGCGCTGCCGGGAACTGCGTCGGCGGGGGTATCCTCTGGTGAAACCGCTGAGGCGACGGCGAAGCCGCTCGAGATTGAGATATTGGATTCGAGCGGACGGCGATGGGAGATTCCGGGTGCGTCCGGGACGAATCATGCGGATGCGAGCGCTGAACACTCTTCGCCACCAAGCGAAGCTGCGCTGCCGGCTGCGAACGATGCCGCCGCTGCGCGGAAGCCCGCAGAGCCGCCGCGAGGTTCGCAAGATGCATCTTCGGCGGCCGCTAGCGCCGACAAATCGAGCGCACCGCTGATGTTGACGTTGCCCGAAACACCCATCAGCGCATCCGGTTCCGTCGCGATTCGCTCGCGCGGGGAAGTTCCGGTGCCGCCCGGCGCCGCGAAGTCCGCACAACAGGGACGCAACCTGCAAATCGGGCAGCTCACGAATCTCGTCGAACCGGTTTATCCCCCGGATGCGCTGGAGCACCGCGTTGAAGGGACCGTGAAACTGCATGCCGTGATCGGAGTGGACGGCGCTATCAAGAGTTTGGAGCCGCGCAGCGGACCGGAGCTGCTGATTCAAGCCGCCATGACGGCGGTGCGAGAATGGAAATACAATCCCACGACACTGAACGGCAAGCCCATCGAGACGCAAGAAGACGTCAGCTTCGTGTTCCGCCTGCCGAAGTAAGTCCCTGCGCGAAAGTTCCCCGGCCCGCGCTGGATATTTTGATTTCACCCTGAGCGAAAAGCGCCCATACAGCGCAAGAAGGATTGACGATGGGTGCGAACGGCGTATACGATGGCAGCGATTTCATTTTATAAGGAGGCAATATGGCAAAGAGCAGGCTCACGAAAGTAGCGGAAGGAATCGGCGGCGCCATTGGCCGCGCGGATCGCACGGCGCACAAAGTCGCGAAGGCCGGAATTGTGGCGAAAAAGGAATTAGAATCGTTGTCGAGGGAAGTTGATGCGTTGAAGAAAAAATTGCAGAAAGCCACTAAGAAATTGCAGAAGGCGTTGCGTTAGGGTTTCGCAGACTGCCTGACAGGCTTCGCCGCGGGGGCGGCGAAGTTTCTCACCACTTTCTTGTAAGCGACCGCAATCCGTGACCGCTGCGCTAATCGCACGACGGAGCGAGAGAACTCGCAGGATTTGGAGATGAGCTTTGAGGGTTGCGCAGATTACGGGCAGCGCAACTTCATTTCGCCGAATACAATTTTCGTTTCAATCCCACCGCAAATACGCCACACCCGAATAGAAGTAGCGATGAAGGCTCCGCCACCGGCACGGGTTGGCCGCTCAGGATTCTGAAAGGCCACTTGATCCTGGGTGCCACTCCATTGTGAACATCCCCTGGGCCCTCGGCGGAACTTAAATCGGGCTGACCGGGCCGTCCGATCCCCAATTCGAATTGATCAGATCCCGCGCCGCTCACGACGCCCGGCGCAGCAGGGTAAAAATAGAACCCCTCGGATCCATAAAACATCGTTGCGAACTGCGGCTCGGCTGAATCGTCGTGCCCACCCGGGTGCAGGCCGTAGTCGTACGCGATAGCGCCGTACGCCAGCGGCGTCTCATCCGAGGACGCTGAAGATCCGGCCACGTGCGAACCAATCGGCGCGGGTGACGAATCGCTCCAAAGCCCTGGTGCGCGGTTCGGCGACGAGTTGTCCTCCGTCACCAAGCCGGCTTCTTCGACCGGCATTTTGGCGATCGTGGGATTTGCGGATTCTGCCGCTGTTGCAGCCGCGGCGTCAAACGCGTTCCCACGAGCGTGGGCAACGAACTTCTCGCTGTCTGCGCGAGCGGGGCTAGAAGCGCCACCGGACAGAATCAGTAGCGACACTGCAGCAACGGAAAGCGAAACTACGGAAATACTTGAAGAGAAAAACATCCTATGGTGCGGCATGAGCCCTCGGCCGTCACGGGCTGGCGCGCGGCACAGGGAAAATTTAGCCCGCGGCGGCTTACCGTGCCATCGGGGAAATCCTGTAACCTGTGCAGAGTTGTACTGGCGGGGCTCTCCAGACTACGTAAGGTGAATACAGAATATTGCGGACGAACAACGCGCGAAAGGCGCAGAAGCATCGGGAAACAGCCTCGCTGCGATGCCGAGGGAGTCGCAGAGGCGAACACTACGCAAAATTATGTGCCGGCTTGGTTCGAGCGGCTATCTTCCGGTTCCGATGGAGCGCCGACGCGGCGGAGAGCGTCATCTGTCGTGATGAATCGTGCCCCGAGCGCAGCGAGCTCCTCAAGTGTGCGCTTCGACTCTTCTGAGTTCAGCGTTTGGATGGCGTCGCGCACGAGCGAAACGCGGCGGCCTCGTTCCAGTAAGCCTTTGGCGGCGAAACGCACGCAATATTCGGTGACGACTCCGAACACGATGAATTCGGCTTCGCGCGGCAGCCGCGCCAGCAGCGACTCCGCGTGCCGGCTCTGGAAGACATCGAGCGTTTGTTTTTCCAGCACGATCTGCTGGTACTTCGCAAGATTCTCGGGGAGCTTCGCGCCGGATTCGTTCGGAATCGTGATGAATTTGTCGGCCATCGCTTCGGGCACCAATTTCGCGCCCGCCGATCCGCGGATGCAGTGCGGCGGAAATTGCGCGAACTCCGGGTCGTTCGCTTCGTGGACGCAACCGTGGGAAACCAGGAACACTCGCCCTTCGCGCGCGGCGTTCGTCAGGCGGCGCAGATTCAGCAGCAGTTTCTCGGCGCCGGGAACATAGAGTTTCCCGCCGGGCTTCATGAAATCTTCTTGCGCGTCCACTTCCCAGAAGATCACGTCTTTCGAGATCGTTTGATTTTCCATCCTTCTAATTTTAGCACCTGTTGTGAGCCCGCGAGAGCTGGGCCGCTGCGAGGCACCGAAGCGCCGCTTTGGTGCTGTCGGCTTCCTTTGACTGTTGATTGATGTTAGGTTGCAAATGAAACCGGAAGCCGATTTTCCGCGAAACTCATATGCCCGAGCGATTCGTATTCTCCGGACTCCGAGAGCTTTTCGCCAAGGCCAACGAGGAGAAGTCCGGCGATCAATTGGCCGGAATCGCTGCGGCATCGGAACGCGAGCGCGTCGCCGCCAAACGCCAACTCGCCGATTTGCCCCTCGACGAAATCGTGCGGCAGCCGCTGATTGATCCCGATGACGATGACGTCAGCCGGCTGATTCTGGATTCCTTCGACCAACAAGCTTTTGCGCCGCTCAAAAGCATGACCGTCGGCGAATTTCGCGAATACCTCCTTGAAGATTCCGCCGGCGAGGTTGAGTTGCGGTTGATTCAGCGCGCGATCATTCCGGAAATTGCCGCAGCCGTGGCGAAAATCATGAGCAACAAGGATCTGGTGCTTGCGGCGGCCAAGATTCGCAACGTAACGCGTTGCCGCAACACCATGGGCGAGCGCGGCGTGCTGGGCATTCGCGTGCAGCCGAATCATCCGGTGGACGATGTGGGCAGCATTCTGCTGGCGGCACTAGAGGGACTTTTTTACGGCTGCGGTGATGCCGTGATCGGCGTGAATCCCGCGGCGGATTCCGTGGAGACTGCCGCCGCAATCCTGCACGGGCTCGATCGCCTGGTGACCGCCTGCAAAGCGCCGACGCAAACCTGCTGCCTCGCGCATATTTCCACGCAACTCGCTGCGCTCAGCCGCGGCGCCCCCGTGGATTTGCTGTTTCAATCCGTGGCCGGCACAGAGGCCGCGAATCGCAGCTTCGGTATTACTCTCGCGATGCTGCGAGAAGGCCGCGAGCAGGTCATTGAGCATCACCGGAAGCGCAGCGACGTCGCGTGGAAGGGCATGAACGTGATGTATTTCGAAACCGGGCAGGGCAGCGCGCTTTCCGCGGAAGCGCACTGCGGAGTCGATCAACTGACCCTGGAAGCCCGCGCCTATGGAGTCGCTCGCGTGTTCGATCCGTTTCTGGTGAATAGCGTCGTGGGATTTATCGGGCCGGAATATCTTTTCAACGAGCGCCAAATCATTCGCGCCGGCCTGGAAGACCATTTCATGGGCAAGCTGCTGGGATTGCCGATGGGTTGCGACGTTTGTTACACGAATCACGCCGAAGCCGACCAAAATTCCGTGGACAATCTGCTTCTGCTGCTCGGCGCCGCGGGATGCAATTATTTCATGGGTGTCCCATGCGGCGACGACGTGATGCTGAATTACCAGTCCACCAGTTATCACGACGCGATCGGCGTGCGCAGGATTTTCAAGTTGCGCCCTGCGCCGGAATTTCTGGCGTGGCTTGAAGAGGCGGGAATATATCGCGACGGCGAACCGGCAAAATTTGATGCGTCGGTCCGGCGGCTGCTGATGCAGGGGCTGGAATCTTCGCTCGGAGGGATTGCTTGATGGCCGATCCCCGCGACGAGCTGGCCGCGAATTCCGGATGGTCTGATCTGGTCCGCAAGATTCGCGCGCGCACGCCGGCGCGCGTGCTCGCCGGCCGCGCAGGCGCCGCCTATCGCACGGACACTCAAATCCAATTGCGCGAAGATCATGCCGCGGCACGCGACGCGGTACGCGCAGAATTCGATTTGATTGCCGCATTCAGCGCGGAATTCATCGAGAAATGGCAACTATTGGAAGTTCGCACGCGCGCATCCAGCAAAGACGAATATCTGTTGCATCCGTCGCTCGGACGGGAATTCAGTGACGCGGCGCGGTCGGGAATATCGCGGCGCTGTGAGCCGGGCCAGGATCTTCAAATCGCGATTGGCGATGGATTGTCGGTCCCGGCGATTCGCGCGCAGGCGCCGGCGCTGCTGCCATTGCTCGTCGCGGGAGCCAAGGAGCGCGGGTGGACAGTAGGACAGACATTTGCCATTGAGTATTGCCGCGTGGGGATTTTGAACGAGATTGGCGAGCTGCTTAAACCGCGCGTCGCCGTCCTGCTGATCGGCGAGCGGCCGGGACTCGCCACCGCCGAGAGTCTATCGGCATACATGGCCTATCAACCGCGCGCGGCGCATTCCGACGCCAATCGAAATTTGATTTCCAATATTCACGCGCGAGGCTTGAGCGCCGAAGATGCGGCCGCACGCATTCTGAATTTGTGCGCGCAAATGATGAAGCTCGGCGGCAGCGGCTATTCGTTGAAAGAGGATCGCGCGGCTTGTGAACGCAACGAGTAGGAGCCTCAAAGGCAGATTCCTCGCTTTGCTCGGGATGACGCGCCATCGACGATTTCGCCGAATTGAAAGCACGAATCAATCGTCGGACATTTTCCCCAGATAGAGTGCCATACCGACCGCTGCATGCATTCCCAGCTTTTCGAGCGCGCGGACTTCTTTGTGGCTGCGAATTCCGCCGGCGGCGGTGATCGGCAAATCAGTAAGGCGGCGCAGCTTTCGGAACCATACGAGATTCGTGCCTTGCATCGTTCCTTCGCGATCCACATAAGTTGCGAGAAATTCAGAGCAATACGGTTCGAGTTCGGGGGTCACGTCGGTCGGGCGCAAAGCGAGCCGCCGCCGCCAGCCGCGCACGACGATGTGGCCCGCCTCAGTGTCTAACGCGAGAATCACATGCTTGCGGCCGACGCTTTTGCGCAATTTCCCGAGAAAATCGTGGGCGATATGGCCATCGCGAAACGCGGCGCTACCCACAATGATTTTCTCCGCGCCCCAGGAAAGCAATTTCTCGGCGCGCGCCACAGCGCGTACGCCGCCGCCCACACGAACCTTCATTTGCGCGCGGCGGCAAAGGATTTTGATCCAGCGGCCATTCGACCCGGTGCCGATCGCCGCGTCCAGGTCAATTACATGCAGAATCGGGTAGTCACGAAAGCGCTCCAGCAAGCCGAGAACATCGTCCACGGATAGCGCGCGCTTGCGGCCGCGCACCAGTTGGACGGCCTTGCCGCCTTGCAGATCAATGCAGGGAATAATCATCGAGTCATTTGCTCAGGCGCACGGGCACGCCATGATCCGCAAGATAGGCCTTCAGCGCGCCGATGGATTGTTCTTCGGAATGGAAAATGGAGGCGGCGAGCGCGGCATCCGCTCTGCCTTTGCTGAAAACATCAAGAAAGTCCTCGAACGTTTTCGCGCCGCCAGAGGCAATCACGGGAACGGACACCAGCGCGCCGATTGCGGCCGTCAAATCGCAGTCGAATCCGCTGCAGGTGCCATCGCGATCGATGGAGGTCAGCAAAATCTCGCCCGCGCCGCGCGCGACACCTTCTTGCACCCACGCCGCGGCGTCGAGGCCGGTCGCTTGGCTCCCGCCACGAATGAAAACGTCCCAGTGCGTGCCGGTCTTCTTGGCGTCCAGCGAAAGAACGACGGCCTGCGAACCGAACTGCGCCGCGAGTTCCGAGATCAATTCCGGTCGCTCGATCGCGGCGGTGTTCACCGTAAGTTTATCAGCGCCGGCGCGCAGCAGGGCGCGGCCATCCTCGAGGCTGCGAATGCCGCCGCCGGCGGTGAATGGAATATTCAATTGCCGGGCCACACCGCGCACTGTTTCGAGAAACGTGGCGCGCCCATCGCGTGAAGCGGTGATGTCCAGCAGGATCAATTCGTCCGCGCCTTCGCGGTTGTAGCGCGCGGCCAGCGTTTCCGGATCGCCCATGTCGCGCAGAGCCTGAAACTCGATGCCCTTCACGACGCGCCCGGCATTTACGTCGAGACAGGGAATGATGCGGTGCGCCAAGGTCATTGCGCCCACTCCACAAAATTGCGCAGGATTGCCGCGCCCGCTTCACCTGATTTTTCGGGGTGGAATTGCACGGCCATCAAATTGTCGTGCTCGATCACGGCGGCAAATGGGAAGCCGTGATCGCAGACAGCCGCGGTATGCGGATCGCAACCGGCGGCGGCGTAGGAGTGCGCGAAGTAAAAATAGGCATCGTCTGCGATTCCTCGCAGCAAAATTCCCGGACGCAGCGGCCTGACTTGGTTCCAGCCGATGTGCGGAGACTTTACATTTTGCGGCAACGCTTTCACCTGATGGTGAATGAGATCGAGACCCGATTCACCCGGGGCTTCTTCGCTGGATGTGAATAGCGCCTGCAGGCCGAGGCAGATGCCGAGCACCGGAACGCGCGCATCAATCGCGGTGCGCAACGCCGCGGTCAGATTTCTTTCGCGTAAGCCGGCGACGAACGCGGAGAAATGTCCCACTCCCGGAAGGACAATCGCTTTGGTGTTGCGAAGCTGGTTTGGTGCTGTCACGCGTTCAGTGTCAACGCCGAGATTAAAAAATGCGCGTTCTACCGACGGCAAATTTCCCGCGCCGTAGTCAATGATCGCAATTTTCATAAAAGCCCCTTGGTGCTGGGCAGAACGCGGCGCAACTGGCGATCGCGCGTCACGGCAAAACGCAAAGCGCGCGCGAACGCCTTGAACATCACTTCGATTTGGTGATGCGACGAGCGGCCATACATGAAACGCAAATGAACGTTGGCGCCGGCGGCCTGCGCGAATGCTTGAAAGAAGTCCTCGAGCAGTTCGGTCTGAAAATCGCCCACGCGCCGCGCCAGCGGCCGCCACTTACAGACGAAATGCGCGCGGCCAGAAAAATCGAGAGCGGCCATCGCGAGCGATTCGTCCATCGGCATCAGAAAATAGCCGGCGCGCAGAATACCGCGCTTGGAGCCGAGAGCGGTTTTCACGGCTTCGCCGAGCGCGATTCCGGCGTCTTCGACGGTATGGTGCTGATCCACGTCCAAGTCGCCGCGAGCGATGAGTTCCAAATCGAGTCCGCCATGGCGCGCGATTTGTTCGAGCATGTGATCGAAGAAGCGAATACCGGTGTCAATGTTCGCCTTGCCGCGCCCGTCGATATTGACCTTCACGCGGATATCGGTTTCCTTGGTTTTACGATGTAGCGACGCTTTTCTCATAGGCACTCTTTCAATTGGCGAAGGACGCGGCGAGTTTGCGCGAGCGTGCCAATCGTGATGCGCACGTAGCCTTGGCCGGCAAAATCGGACGAGCGATCGCGGATCAGCGTGCCGTTGCGAGCGAGCGACGCCACGACGGACTTGGCGCGTTCTCCGAGATTCAGCAGGATGAAATTCGCAGCGCTGAGAAAGAATTGGACTCCCAGACGTGCGAGGCCGCGTTGCAATTCGGCGCGGCTGCGGCGGAATTCGCGCACCGTACGGCGCATATACGCGCGATCGCGCACGGCGGCGCGAGCAGCTACGAGTGCGGCGATATTTACAGGATAAGGCGACTGCGCTTTGCGGAAGCCGGCGGTGATTTCACGCGCCGCGAAGGTGCAACCGATGCGCAACCCGGCGAGACCGGCAGCCTTGGAAAATGTTCGTGTGACCACGAGATTTTTGTACCTTCGAATCCACGGAAGGACCGTGATGCCGGAATATTCGAAATAGGCTTCGTCGACGACGACTAACGTTTTGGCCGCCACTTTGAGGATTCGGCGCAATTGTGCCGGCTCCAGCACATTGCCGGTAGGATTATTCGGATTGGCGAGGAAGAAAATATTCGGTGCCGAGGGCGCGCGAAGCGCGCGCACGACCTCGGTCATCGGAAATCGCAAGTTAGCGTCGTACCGCAGCGCCTGGATACGCGCTCCGGCCAATTCCGAATAAAAGCGATACATCGCAAACGTGGGTTCGACAAGCAAGACAGAATCATCGGGCTCAAGAAACGTGTCCGCGATCAGATGCAGCGCTTCGTCGGTGCCGTTGTTGATCAGGAACTCGTCCGGGTGCACAGCGAAGAAACGCGCGAGGTCTCGGCGAACGTTTTCCTGCTCCGGGTACATGGAAACATCCGCGGAGCTGAGTTTGCGGAGCGCTTGGAGCACGGCGGGAGAGCAGCCAGCGGTGTTTTCATTGAAATCCAAACGCAGGTTGCCGCCGCGGCCTTCCAGCGGCGGGTGATACGCGCGCATGTGCGCGACGGCGCGGCGCACGGGGATTGGAGGCTTCATCGGCGCACCTCGACGGAGCGCCCATGCGCCCGCAGCCCTTCGGCCCCAGCAAATTGCTCAACGATTGGGGCGAGCCTTGCAATGCCGGTTCGCGATATTTTCTGTACGTTGATGCATTTCACAAAATCGGCTGTCGACAATCCGCCGCGCGAGCGCGCGACTCCGCCCGTCGGCAGCACGTGATTCGTACCAGTGGCATAATCGCCGAAGGATTGCGCGCTCCAATCACCCAGAAAAATGCTGCCGGCATTTTCGAAGCGATCGGCATATTTAGCGGGCGTGCCGGACAAGCTCAAATGTTCCGGCGCGAAGCGATTAATAAAACGCAAAGCTTCTGCAAGGCTGGGCGCGATCAATACGCCGCCATTTTTCGCGAGCGAGCGCCATGCCGGATTTGTCTTCGGCAGCTGGCTCAGTTGTTGCTCGAGTGCGGCCGCGACGGCGCGCGCGAAGGGGGCGGCGGTGGTGACGAACAGCGCGACGGCATCCGGATCGTGTTCACTTTGTGCGAGCAAATCCGCTGCGATGAAACTCGGATTGCCGCGGTCGGCGAAAACGATCGCTTCCGTCGGCCCAGCGAGAAGATCAATCGCGCAATCCCCGCTAACGAGGCGTTTCGCCGCGGTGACGTAACGATTTCCAGGGCCAAAGATTTTATCCACGCGCGGAATCGTCGCAGTGCCATAGGCCAGCGCTGCGATGGCTTGCGCGCCGCCGACGCGCGCGATGTGCCGCAGTCCCAGCACGTTTGCAGCGGCAATAAGCCCGTCGCCAGGTTGCGGGCTGACGACGACGATTTGTCCCACGTCAGCTTCCTGAGCAGGGATCGCGGTCATCAGTAGCGTCGAGACCAACGAGAATCTCCCGCCAGGAATGTAAAGCCCGACGTTCTCAATTGGCTGCACTCGTTGTCTGACGCGCACGCCGGGTTCGACTTCCACCGCCCAGCCGTGCGGCTTCTGGCGGCGCGCCACCGCGCGAATATTCCGCGCCGCGTGTGTCACCGCGGCCAAAAAATCGGACGAAACACGGCGCGACGCGTCGCGCATTTCCCGCGCTGATACCCAAGCGTTATCGCGATTCAGCGCCACCCGATCGAAGCGCTTGGTCCAAGCAAATAAAGCAGCATCGCCGCGGCGTTGCACGTCGCGAATAATCCGTGAGGCAATCCGCACCGCCCCGCGATCGCGGCCGCGGCGCCGCGCCAGAATCCTTTCTTCGGTTGCGCCAGTGAGCCGAAGTACGCGCATCAGTACACGATTTTGTTGAGCGGATACTCAACAATCCCTTCGGCGCGCGCCGATTTGAGTTTCGGAATCAATTGCCGGACGGTGCGTTCTTCCACAATCGTGTTAATGGCCACCCACGCGGGGTCGCTCAATTGCGCGATCGTGGGATTGCGCAAAGCAGGCAAGGCGGAAAGCACGCCGGGAAGATCTTCGCGGCGCACATTCAACATCAGGCCGACGCGGTTGTACGCCTTGATAGCGCCATCGAGCAGCAGCACGATGTTCTCGATTTTTTCGCGCTTCCAAGTGTCCTGCCAGGAGGCGCAATTGGCGATGAACCACGGCGCGGATTCCAGCAGCGTATCCACGATGCGCAAATGATTGGCGCGCAGCGAAGCGCCCGTTTCGGTGACTTCCACAATCGCGTCGGCAAGCTGCGGAACTTTCACTTCTGTGGCGCCCCAGGAAAATTCCACGCGCGCATGAACTCCGTTGCGCTCCAAATACCGCTCCGTCAGGTGCACCGCTTCCGTGGCGATCACTTTTCCTTCCAGATCGCGGACGCTCTTCACCCGCGAATCCTCGGCCACCGCGAGCACCCAGCGCACGCGTCCCAGGCTGCTCTTGGCGTATACCAGCTCGGCGACTTCCTGCACTTGGCCGCTGGTTTCGAGGATCCAATCCTTCCCCGTTATTCCCGCATCGAGCGCCCCGCTGCCGACGTAACGCGCCATTTCCTGCGCGCGCACCAGCATGCATTCCACTTCGGGGTCATCTATGGCGGGGAAATAATTTCGCGAGTTCACCGCGATCCGCCAGCCCGCTCGCGCAAATAATTCCACCGTGGATTCCTGCAGGCTGCCTTTGGGGATGCCGAGCTTCAGCGCGTTCATTTTTTTTTGCCCTCGCCGTAGAGATCCGCGGGAGAAATTACGCGTTCAGCCACGACCGCCGCCGTGCCGTCGGCTTCGAGCCGCCGAAAAAAACAGCTGCGATAGCCTTCATGGCAGACCGCGCCGCCAGAAAGTTCCGCGCGAACCAGCAAGGCGTCCTGATCGCAATCCACGCGCAGTTCGCGCAGCACTAGCTTCTGCCCGCTGGTTTCGCCTTTGGTCCACAATTTCTGGCGCGAGCGGCTATAAAAAGTGACGAAGCCCGTCTCGCGAGTTTTGGCCACAGCCTCGCGGTTCATGAATCCCAGCATCAACACCTCATCGTTTGCGTAGTCCTGGACGATGGCCGGTATCAATCCGTTTTCCTTCTCGAAGTCGAGGTCCATTTCTTCTCCAGAAAAACAAAAAGCCCGCCGGCGCGTCTGGCGCCAGCGGGCTGATGAGTCCAGCTATTTTGCGTCTAGCTAGTCACACCACCGCGGGCACGGTAGGGTGTGACGATGATGGAGAAAGTGTGCCCGCACGTTCATAACAACCGAAAAGTATCGCACAGCCCGGCGAATGTCAATGAAATTGGCGGCGCGCGATGATCCGCGCCTACTTGTCGCCATCAAGCGGCACGAAATCCAGAATCGTCGGGGAATTCACCTCAACTGGTTTTCCCGCCGGAGTCAGGCGGCCGGTTTCCGGGTTGATGCGGAAAGTCACGATGTTGTTGGAGTCCTGATTCGCCGCCACCAGCCATCTGCCTGAGGGATCAATGGAAAAATTGCGCGGCGTCTTTCCCCCGGTCGGAACGAATTCGACCAGAGCGAGCGTGCCTTTCGCTTGATCCACGCTGAAGACGGCGATGCTGTTGTCGTCGCCGCGATTCGAAGCGTAGAGAAACTTCTCCGAGGCGCCGAGTACGACTTCCGCAGCGGTATTTTCGCCGTGAAAGCTGGTGGGAAGCGTCGAGATGTTTTGCAGCGGTGCCATCGATCCGTCGCTCGCGTTGTATGAATAGACCGTCAGCGAAGATTTCATTTCGTTGATCACGTAGACGAACTTGCCGCTGGAGGCAAGCGTGAGGTGGCGCGGACCGACGCCCGCATCCGCCTTGATCACGCGCGGGGAGCCAAGCGTGCCTTGCGCCGCGTCAAACGGGTATACCAGCAACTCATCGAGGCCGAGGTCGGCGACGATCGCAAAACGATTATCTGGCGACATGGCGATCGAGTGCGCGTGCGGACCCTTCTGCCGGTCCGGATTTACGCTCGAGCCATAATGACGGACGAACGCGGTCGAGTCGCCAATTCTTCCGTCGGGCTGAATACGATATACCGCGACGCTGCCCTCATCGTAATTGGCAACGAGAACGAAATGTCCGCTGCGATCGACCGTGATGTATGCGGGACCGGCCGCGAGCGAAGAGACCTGATTCAGCAAAGTCAGTTTTCCGGTGGCCGGAGCAATCGAAAATGCGCTGACGCCTCCGGTGGGCCGGCCATTGAAATGATCGGTTTCATTGATCGCGTATAGGAAATGGCGATCCGGCGAAACCGCCAGGAACGACGGATCCACGGTCGCCGCGGCCAGTTCGGGCGGCGTGAGAGCGCCGTTTGAGGGATCAAATTCGCAAACGTAGATGCCTTGGCTGCCGTGATCGGTATAAGTTCCAATGTAGACGCGATCCTTGGTGGCGGCCGCGTGCGCGGAAAGAATTGCGGCGAGCGCGATCACTGCCGCTAAAGAAAGGCGTTGCACATTCGCAACGCGAGCTGCCGAAAACTCCTTCTTCAGAAGGGAAGCCCTCCGAACTGGCTGCTGATTCTCCCAAAGTCCCCGATTGCCTGCGACATTCATTTTATTGCGGCTCCGGGATGGGTTCGATGCGGTTCAATAAGAAAATATATCCCGCAATGCCGAGCAACAAAATCACAGTGGCGGCGACGAACGCCGATGCAAACGCGTGTGTGATCGCCGCGATGTATGCCGTCACAATGGGCGCCGAAATCGCGCCGAGCTGCCCACAGAAATTGACGATTCCGCCGAGCCGGCCGACGCTTTCGCGCGGTGCGATCAGCGACGGAACAGTCCAAGCAACTGGCGCGGCAGCGGCCAATCCTCCCAGCGATATGCTGATCCATATCAGGGCCGTCAGCGGAGTGTGCGCGTGCGCTGCGCCCAAAATTCCTAGTCCCAGGCCCGTGCCGATCACCAGCACCGTCTCACGCACGCGACTCGCATCCGCGCCCCCGCGAATCAGCGCGTCCACCAGCCAACCGCCTACGGTGAGATCGGTGAACGTGGCGAAAAGCCACGGCACGCTGGTGTAGAGCACCGAATGCAGCAGGTCAACGTGCAGCGAAATTGAGAGGTAACTGGGTAGCCATGTCAAAAGCAGGTAGAAGCAATAATTGTAGGCGCCCCAGCCCAAGCCGAGGCCATAAACCTTCGGCTGGCGCAGCAAATAGCCCAGCGAAGCGCCGCGCGCGGCAATCGCGGATCCTTCCGGTTGCACGCGCCCGTGTTGCATGAATTCCAATTCTTCGGTGGATAGAGATTTGTCCGCGCTGGGGTTGTAGTAGGTCCAAAAGAAAAGGAGGAAGTAGAAAAAACTGATCAGCCCGGTAGCCGCGAAACTCCAGCGCCACCCAAAACGCAAAAGCAGCAAGCCCTGAAATGGCACGCCGATCGCGGTGGAAAATTTCGCGGCGGCGTCCGTGATCGCAGTGGCCAGGCTGCGCTCGCTTTCCGGAAACCAGTAACCGATCGCCTTGGCGTTGGCGGGAAAAGTGGGAGATTCTCCTATTCCGAGAAGAAAGCGCGCGCCAAAAAATCCCGCGAGGCCGCTGGAAACGGCTGCGCCAAACGAAGCAGCGCTCCAAAGCAGCGCGCTGACGCAACCCACTTTGCGCACGCCCCAGCGATCGAGCAAGACTCCCGCGGGTAGCTGCATCAGCGCGTACGTCCAGCTGTAGGCGCTGGAAAGGATGCCGAAAGCGATCATGGATAAGCCGAACGAAGCGTGCAGGGCGTCCTGCGACACCGAAAGATTCACCCGATCGAAAAAATTCACCAACACACCGAAGGAAAGCAGAAACGCAATTCTCCAGCGCCTATGCGGAACTCCAGAAGGATTGGAGGGCGGCTGCGCCAGGTTCAAGCCTCGCTCAACGGCTGAGCAGCTCAAGAGTGTAGCGGCAAAGATACAATCAAACGCGCACAGTTTCCCACGATTGCAGGTCGGCGACAACGCGGTGAATACGTAAAACTACCAGTACGCTCGCGCCAGCGACTTGTAATTTTTGACACTGGCTTCCCGCCGTCATTAATGCCATTCTTGCCTTTCGTTTGACTCAGCGGCCCACCCGCCGGAAATCTTCGTTCAAGGCGAATCGAGAGCGGATGCAACGGGCAGACCGCCAAGGCCAGAGCGATCCGACCGATCGCACGAATGGATTACCGTCTCCACACGGTATTTTGTCTCGGCTGCACGCAACGGTGATATGTATGCTGCGCTGAACAAAGGTTCTCTGAAGCCGACGCCTGCGATCCATAAGGACACTATGACCTCTACGACCGCCTTGCGGTTCGATAGTTCGAACAACGTACAGCCCGACAAGAATCGGCTGAACTGGGCAATCGCGCCGGTCCTCGTGATGTTTCACATCGGAGCAGTGATGGCGCTGTTCTTCTTTTCGTGGGGTGGGTTGTTCCTCGCGATTTTCTTATTCTGGGTTACGGGGGGCCTGGGACTCGGTATATGTTTTCACCGGCTGCTCACCCATCGCTCCTTCGCAACACCCAAATGGTTTGAGTATTTTCTTACGTTCTGCGGAGTGGCAGCTCTGGAAGGCGGCCCATTGCTATGGGTAGCCACGCATCGCAAGCATCACCAATTCGCGGACAAGGAAGGCGATCCGCACTCTCCGCGCGATGGCAAGTGGTGGTCTCATGCCGGATGGATCCTGGTTGGCAATGCCTTGCGCCAAGACGTTGCAACGCTCAAACGCTACGTCCCCGATCTAGCCGAGGATCGCGTGCACGTCTGGCTCACGAAATACCATCTTTTGCCGTCGGCGATCCTCGGGGTCGTGTTATTCGCGATCGGCGGATTCCGCTTGGTGCTGTGGGGCGTTTTTTTCCGCACCGTCGTGGGACTTCATGCGACGTGGATCGTCAATTCCGCTGGGCACATCTGGGGGTCGCGCCGCTTTGAGACCCGAGACACGTCAACCAACAATTGGTGGGTGGCGCTCATAAGTTTCGGCGACGGCTGGCATAATAACCATCACGCTTATCCCGTCTCGGCCCGGCACGGGCTGAAGTGGTATGAAATTGATTGCAACTGGTACACCATTTGGATTCTCAAGCAGTTCGGGCTTGTGTCGCACATTCATCGAGCCGAATTGCCCGCCGGCCTGCACCCGCGTAAATTTCTTGCCCCATCGATCGGTAAACGAATCTGAGCTGACAACGCGGCGCTGGTCGTTTTCTTGTAAGCGCTTCAATCCAAACTGAACGTCACTATCGGAACGAGGAGTACAACTGTGAACTCAGCTTCGCTTTCCTCACGTGTCGGAAGCGCATTGAAGATGCCGATTTTCTATCTCCAGGACTACGCGCTGCTCGCCGCTCATTCGGTGCGGGCCATCTTCACGACCACGCGGTACGCCCCCGATCTCCTCGAACAGATGGACCAAATCGGAGTGGGGTCGGTACCGATTATCATTGTCGCGCTTGCTTGTGTCGGCGGCGTAATTGTGCTGAACGCCGCGTCGCAATTTGTGCGCTTCGGCGAAACCGTCTTGACCGGCGACGCGCTTTCGCTCTCACTGCTCCGCGAGCTGGGGCCGGTTTTCACGGCGCTCCTTGTTGCCGGCCGCAATTCCACGGGTATGGCGTCTCAGTTGGGATCGATGCTGGTCACTGAACAGGTGGACGCGATCCGGGGACTCGGAATTGACCCCATTCGCAAGCTCATGACGCCGCGCGTGCTCGCCGCCGTCCTGATTCTGCCGCTGCTGGTCGCCATTGGCGATTGTGCAGGCCTATTCGGCGGATTCTTGGTTGCGACTGTCACACTGCACATCGATGCGCAGGAGTTCTGGACACGTGCTGTCAAGGCGCTGGTCCTGGGCGACCTGGTTATCGGCTTCTCGAAGCCGCTCGTTTTCGGATTTATCCTCGCGACCGTGGGTTGCTACCAGGGACTCCGGGTCGAAGGCGGCACTGCCGGCGTGGGCCGAGCCACAATCATGGCGTTCGTGGTTTCTTCGTTGGCAATCCTCGTCGCGGATTTGTTGCTCACGCGCCTGTTGCTCTACACATTCAATTTGTGACGCGACGTGTAACATTCAAGCCACACTGTCGATCCGCCGTACGCCGTTCAACAGAAGTCTGAAGCTTGCAGCGATCGGATGAGGACAGCCGTCCAGATCCAGTGCGCGTGGGTCATCGCGCCGATGCTTATTATTGCTACGGCCGACGTCATCCAGTTGGCGACGGGGCTAAACTCGAGAATCCCGGCGAGGAGGCCGGGGGGCGAGATAACGTGGTGGGCAGCGATATGCCGCGATTTCCACGAGCCCTCCCGCCGCAAGGTGGATTTCACTGAGCATTGAATGTCCCGAAACGTTTTGGTTTTGGCTTTGTTACGCTTTGTTAGTAAACTTCTGATTTGCATAACATGCTGAGTCCATCCCTTAACACCGCAGCGAGGAGATTGAGGTTGAAGTCAAAAGCGAAGGGTGTAAGGCGCCACGTTACGATTCGGGAAGTTGCGAAAGCGGCGGGAGCTTCCGTTTCTACGATTTCCGCCGCACTGAATAATTCCGACTATGTCAGCGCGGACATGCGCGGCCGAATTGAAGCAGCGATCAAGACGCTGAAATATTGTCCGAACGACCTCGCGCGTGGCCTGCGGCTTCAAAAAACGCACTCGCTTGCCATCGTAGTTCCCGACCTGTCGAACAATTTTTACATCGAACTTGTGCGCGGGGTCAAAGACTATTCGGCCTCGGCGAGTTACACGGTGCTGATAGGAGATTCTCGAGAAAGTTGGGAAGAAGAGCGAAATTATCTCGATTCGTTTCATCGGCGCCGCGTCGACGGAGTTGTACGGGTTCCGGCCATGAACGCAGTAGGCGGAAAAGCGAGAGCAGTCCTGGGAAATCTTCCGGTGGTTTACGCGGACCGTCACCCTCGTGAACGTGACACATATATCGGAAGAGTGGGAGTGGACAACACGCAGGCCGCGGAAAGCGCGACATCTTATTTACTGAGCCTGGGACACCGCGACATCGGGATTATTACGGGCGATGCTTCCAGCGGAACGTCGCGGGATAGATTGCGGGGATTTATATCCGCGATTCGCAGTGCGAAAATCCGCCTGGACCGCTCGGCTATACAGGCCGGGCATAACGACATGGAGAGCGGCCATTTCCACGCGATGCAACTTTTAACGCGCGGGCAACGTCCGACTGCGATTTTTTGCACCAACAATATGATGGCGCTGGGTGCGCTGGCGGCCATACAAGAGATCGGCCTCGCGTGCCCCGAAGAAATCAGCCTGCTCGGGTTCGACGATTTCTATTGGGCCACGCTGCTGCGGCCGAGGCTCACCGTGGTGCGTCAGCCTGCGAGGGAGATCGGAATGATTGCGGCGAGAATCTTGATCGATCACATCGAAGGGCGGGTAAGCATTCCTACGCCAGCCTTACTGAAGACTCAACTTGTCGTGCGAGACTCCTGCTGTCCTCCCAAGAAAATTTAATCAATCTTTCTCAAGCTACGTCACGCAATGGGCGACGAGCGGCCTCCGCTTTGCCCGAAAGGCCACGATTCGACGACTCGCGCGCGCAGAAAGTACGCACCCAATCCCAACACCAATAGAATGACAGCAGTGCCAATGTTCTCGCGTTGTTCCGGAGTGCAGGCGACATAGATCCATCCAATCAGCGCGACAATTGCCGGGACGGGATAAAACCACATGCCGTAGGGACGCTTGATTTCCCTGCGATATTTGCGGATGGCGAAGATCGCGATGATCTGTGGGATGAACTGGAAGACGATTTGAATGATCATCAGAGCCGAAAGGAGCCGCCCGAGCGAAAACCAACAGAGCGGAATGGCCATTGCATTGGTGGCGAGGAGCGAGACGGTCGGGAAGCGTCCCGTGGGATGGACGCGACCGAACACCTTGAAAAAGTTTCCTTCGGCGCCCGCGGCGTAAAGGATGCGTGAATAACCAAGGCTACCGGTGAAAACTCCGGCAAGCGTGGCGACAAGAATGAGGCACGTCATCACGGAAGCGGCGCGCGAGCCGTATAACTTACCGATGAATTCCGACACCACTGCGTGAGAAACCGCGGCATCCCGCCAGGGAATCGTCCCTATAATCACCACGCTCATGAGAAGGTACAGCACGGCAACGATTAAGACGGAGAAAACAATGGCCCTGGGGATATTCTTCGCGGGATTCTTAACTTCTCCGCCGAGGTAGGTGATGTTGTTGTAGCCGCCGTAGTTATACATCGCGATTAATGTAGCGCCCGCCAACCCGTAAAAAAAAGATTTGGAGAGATGAAAAGCGCCGGGCGGAAAATCGAACGCCATCTTCGTGTCGATGTGAATCAATCCGGATACGATTACCCAAAACATGGCGGCCAACACCACGGCCAACATGATCACCGAGTAACGCCCTACTTCCTTAACTGGACGATACAGGAGAAACGTGATGAACACACAAACGGCGGCGGCCAGGGCGCCCACTCCAGCGTGGTTTAATCCAGGCAGGAAGTAATGGAAGTATTCGGCAAAACCAACGCACGCGGCCGAGATCGCCAACGGCGCGACGAAAATCGTTTCCCACAGGAAGAGAAAAGAGAAAAGATGACCCCAGGTGCGCGGGTTAAAGGCTTCGCGGAAATAAATATAAGCTCCGCCGACTCCCGGCATCGCGGCTCCCAGTTCGGCGTAAACCATCCCATCGCACACCGAAAATAACGCACCGAGAAACCAGCCGAGCACAGCCTGCGGCCCGCCCATGGCGGAAAGGATCACACCGATGGTGATGAAGGGGCCGACGCCAATCATTCCGAGCATGTTGACAGAAACGGATTGCACCAAGCCCATACCGCGAACAAGTTTTTCGGAGGGGCCCGCGATCTCGGGGGGGAGTTGGGGCGAAATGTTCTGGGCCAAATCAGGCGTCCCGGAAAAAACGCGAATCGAGTATCGAGGGTGGACTATAGCAGCGGGACCGGACACGGGCAAGTCAAGAAGTGCGATGTACCGAAACGTTATGGCACGCGGTAGAATCGCCTTGTCTCGTGGCGCACGAGGATTTTCGGAGCGCTCGCGAGGAAAATAGGGGTGGACAACGCGCAAGACCGTAGGCTAGCCTGCCTGTGATTTTGCGAGTGCGTACAAGTGGCGCAGATTATAAGAAAGAATGCGCTGCTGGCGAGGAGAACTGCAACGCAAAATGATGGAGCCGGGAGGCGCAGCAGCCGTGTCGAAGTGCGGGATTTTCACGCGATTCGCTCTGGGCGCGGGGGCACTGCTGCTGTTTGGTTTCACGCTTGCGCCCGGCGCACAGCAGAATCAAGCCTCACCGCAAGCTCCTCCGCCTCAAGTGTCCGAAACACTCGCTGAAGCGCAATCCTCTCTCGAGCACGGAAACGCCGACGAAGCGATACGAATTCTCTCGAGGTATCTTCAAACCCAGCCGCAGGATTCCGCCGCACGTACCTTGCTCGCACAAGCGTATGCCAGCATAGGGCAGAACGACCGAGCAGAGGAAGAACTGCACGGCGTTTTGCAAGTGGCACCCAACGATTCAATCGCTCTGGCGGCACTCGGCGAGATTTACGAACGAGAGGGCCAGCCGGAAAAAGCCGAACCGTTACTGGCGAACGCTGCGAAAATTAACCGCGACGATCCGCGGATTTGGATGGAGTGGGCGGTAGTGCTCGTGCACCTCCACAAGTACGCGGAAGCCCAGAGCGCTTTGGCCAGCCTATCCCCGCCGACTGAACGTGACGAGCGCATCACATTCCACCGGCTTAAAGCCTCCGTGGCACTGGGACTAGGAAATGCCCCGACCGCGGCTTCGGAGATGGAAAAAGCTCTGGCTCTGGAACCCGCTGACCATGGATTAGCCCTCGCGACGGCCACCGCCGAACTGCAATCGAAAAATTGGCAACGCGCGGCAAGTTTGGCAGAACCTTTATTTTCCGAGACGCACAATGTCCAAGCTGGCCTGGTTTCCTTGGAAGCGGAACTGGATATGCATTCCGATTTTCATCAAACGCTGGAACTGCTTCGCGCGACACAGCTTGCATCATCGCAAGAGTTGGAGCTTCATCAGCGCGTGGCACAGCTCCTGATCTCCCACGAAAAATATTCCGAATCCATCGATGACCTGAACACGGCTGCGACACTCGACCCAGGGCGTGCCGACCTGGAGTTCGATCTGGCTCTCGCGCAATTCCGCGCCAATCGCTTTGACGACGCTGCGGCCAGCGCGGAAAAGTGCAAAGAGCTTGGCGACAACGCAGATCTCGAAGACCTGATTGGCGATATTCAAGAGGCCCGCGGGGATAACCTTGCCGCCGTGAAGGGTTACGAGGCAGCCGTGGAGCTGGCGCCGAACGACGAGCGGTACCGTCTCTCGCTGGCGGTGGAATTGATCCGACACAGCAGCTTCGAGCCAGCGAAGGTCGTCCTCAAACAAGGTGAGGAGTTGCATCCGGAATCCTGGCGAATCCAACTCGCATTGGGCATGGTTGAGCATTTTGGGGGAACTGACGAAGACGCTACAAAATATCTGCTGCGTGCGGCCGAACTGGCGCCGGAACCCCGGGTGGTGCTGCAATATTTAGGAGACATTCAGCTGGACCGGGCGCCGCCCGATCCCGCGGCTGTCGCAAAGCTATGCGCCTATTCGGGCGCCCAGCCGAAAGACGGAAATATCCAGTACTTCTGCGGCGCAGTGCTCTTCCGCACAGACTACGTTGCAGGAGACAAATCCCACGCCGCGGAGATTCTGCAGCACCTGCACGCCTCAGTCGCGCTTCTCCCGAAAGATGATGCCTCGCCACACTGCCAGTTAGGCAAGGCGTACCGATGGCTGGAGCGCTGGCCAGAAGCGCTCCGAGAATCTGAAAGCTGCGCACGCCTGGACCCGGGATCCGCGGAAGCCCATTACCGGCTGGCCCAAATTTACGAGCACGAGGGACAACCGGAAAAGCAGCGGAAGGAAATTAAGCTCTACGAAACGGCGTCAACGCGCCTCGCCAATGAGAACGCGCGGCGCCAAGCGACTATGAAAACATTCCTCTATACGATGCAGAAGGAAGCGCAGGGGCAGAAGGACGCGCCGCCGGACCATCCATAAGGATGGTCCGGCGTTGAACGCGTTGGCTGTCCCCTTCCCGAAATCAGGGAGTGGGCTTGCCCGCCGGCTTGCGGGTGTCTGCGATGCGAGATTTCATAAGCTCAGGATTTTTTCCCAGGCTGACCATGTTGGCGAAAATGCGGTATGCGCCGGGAACGCCGTCGGGCATCTGGCGATAGAACGCGTAGGCGTTATAAATGTAAATCCCTTTGCCGTATAGGGCGTAAACGAGGCCGCCTTTTTGAGGCGCCTGCCCAGGGTCGTGCGTTTCGAGCAGCGGGACGTACTGCGAGTCCCAGCTCTCTAGGAACTTCGAGCCGCGTTCTTCGACCCAATTATCGAAATCCTTACTTGTGATCTTATTGGGCCAGGTGAAAACGGGATTTGACGGCGCCAGGATTTCCACCTGGGAATTTTCGTCGGTAACTTCTTCGGGATTCGAACCCATTTTGTAGGGATACGGTCCGTAATTGTGATCGTACTCGGGCGTGTTGTATTGCACGATGATGACGCCTCCGTTTTTCACATAATCGAGGATCCGGTCATTGTGAATTATGAGATCCGGGCGCACCGCGTAAGCCCGCACTCCGAGAATGATCGCATTGAATTTGGAGAGATTTGCGCTGGCGAGATCTTCCGGCGTAAGGAAATCGACTTTGATTCCGAGATTCACCAGGGATTGAGGGATGTCGTCTCCGGCGCCCACGATGTATCCAATCTCCAACCCCGGAGCGACTTTTACATCAACACCCGTGGTGTGATACGTGGAAGCGCGATAGAGATTGTAGGGGCGCAAACCGGAATATCCGACGGTGTGATATCCCTCTTTATAATCATGGCCATCGTAGCTGGCGACCGCGGTGATGTCGTACGCTTTTTCTTGCAGACCCGCGGGAGTGACGTGGAAGTTGAGCGATTCATCGTCGCCGTCCTTTGCGGTCGAGAATTCCTCCTGCGGAGCTGTCCAGCCTTCCGGCAAGTCGAGCTTCACAGTGCCCTTCGCGGGACCTTTGACATTGCTGCGAAGATTCACACTCACTTCGAAGGATTTGGTTCCGAGGGGAACAATCCCCGCTTGCGGCATGATGGAAATGGAAATGGCCGGTGCGACGATCAGCGGCTCGAGCACGGTGCCCGGGCCGACGACGCGCTGCACGGATTGCACGACCTGCTCCTGATCGAACCCTACGCCGTTGAAAACGAAGTGTATTTTTGCTGAAAGGGGATAAGGAGCCAGGGGCAGGTTGAGATCTTTGGGCACCTGAATGTCATAGTAAGCCTGCTCGATATTTGGACGCGTGAAATAGGGACGCGTGAAACCGGCATCGGCGGCCGCGTGCACGGTGAAGCGCAGATCCGCGGACTGATTGCCTTCGAGCGTGCCGCCTGCTTGCGTCGCAGGATCGATGGACCATTGTTCGTTCGCCGGGGAATCGAGGACCGCACTCTGCAACTCCACGGGCAGGTTGGTCGGGTTCGTTGCGTGAATTTTCACCCAGAATTCCTGGCCGGGAATTGCCGCCTGGAAGGTCGCCGGATTTCGGAGGAAGCGCGCGAAAGGCCCGGTCGGTTCTTTCTCAGGAGTCACCGTCGCCAGCACCGAAATGCCAAGCGATTCTGCCAGCGCATTTTCGAATTGCGTTTGCTTCACTTTTAATTCATGGGTCACGTCGTACTTCGAATCGGCGGTCAGGTCGCTGCTCCGTACTTTTTCGATCAGTTCGTTCGTTGCCTTCAGGCCCGCCGCGAGGGTCGCAGCAATCGCTTCGGGGTGTTGGGCCGAGAAATCGTTCATGGCTTTATCCACCAGAGAATTGATTTGGGATAAATCGGTTTTCAGAAAAGATGAATCGCCGCCTTGCGCGAGGCTCGCGATGCCAACGAGCGAACCGTCGATGCCATCGTAGAATGACGACTCTTTTTCCGGGACTGCGACGAGCGATGCGAAGCGGTGATACGGAGTCATCTCCGCTTCCGCCGGCGGCAAGCCGGTGCCGCCGCTCTGCGACTTTTGCTGGCCGAGGCCCACGCGCGCGACCTGTAGGTACGTCAAGCCCAGCAGCGGGCTGTACTCGCCTTCCGGAATTTCGACGGAAGCGGAAAGCGCGCCGTGAATGACGGTGCCGTCCGTGTAGTTATTAAATTCGGCGGGGTAATATTTGCCGTCCGCGTAGTCCAAAATCCCCTTGTCGGTGACGGGGGAAAACGGAACGAGCGCATAATCCTTCAGCGGCTTCCAGGGCCGCAATCCTTCTTTGAGTTGCTCCGGAAACATGGCCGGATCGCCCGCGGCTTTGAAGGCTTCCTGCGCCATCTGCCCGGCGACCTGGTGATTGCCATGGCCATCCGTGCGCCCTCCGACAAAGACGGAAGTAATGACCAGCGGGCGGGTCATGCGAACGACGCGGACTACGTCGGACAACGTTTGGTCGTGCCCCCACTTCTCAAGCGCCTCTTCTTTTGTCTTGGAAAAACCGTAATCACACATTCGCGAAAAGAATTGCTGTACTCCATAGTAGCGATCGGCGGCCAGAAGCTCTTCGGTGCGCACCAAGCCAAGCGCGTCAAAATAGTCCGAAGACATCACGTTGGCGCCGCCTTCGCCGCGATTGAGCGTCATTAGAACAGCACGCACGCCCTGCCCGCGCGATTCATACGTCAACATTCCGCCGTCTTCGTCGTCGGGATGCGCGGTCACCATCAGCAGGCTTGCGCGGGTGTGGAGTTTCAGAAGACTTTGCCAGAGCGCCGCCGCTCCCCGGTCAACAGCTAAAGGCTCTGCGGACGCAGTAGCCTGCGAATTGACTGCGTTAGGAGATTGAGCGATCACCGGACCTGATCGAAAAAGAAACGCCACTGTGCAGCCCAATGCGACGAGAATTAGAGTAAGAAGCTTGTTGCATCGCGGTGCCATCCTCGCTCCTTTGCATCTTGCGAGATGTCTAATCAAATATTCTAGGGTACGGGAATCGTCGGTCGCCACTCATTGCCACTGCATGCGCGCCCGCGACATCGTTTCGAGTGACGGCGACGCCGAGCGTCAACTGACCCCTTTCATCGATCCGGACGCGACGTGCCGCAAATACTGCTGAGACGCTTTTGACGACGCGGTCCGCGAAGTTCGAGGCGCTTTGAGTTCGTACCATTCCTGCGGTCCGCGGCGTCCAGCCTCCGTAATTTCATTCGGAGTAACGGCATTGTACGACCGCAGGAAACGTTGTCAATAAAAATGCCAAAACGTTTTGGCATTCCGGAGAACAGGGATTCGCGGGGTGTTACACGCGTTGAAATATCGACAAACCTCGGCCCTGTGCCCAGTTTCTAAAAAAATTGACTTGACAACGATTTTTGCGAATGTTACACCTCCAGCCATTGGGGACCGAATCGTTTCGGTACGCTTGGGGTGAAGTCTTAGGGGGCCGTATTCAGCTGACGATATCTCATTCGTCTCTCTCAGCTATTTCCGTGACGTGTTGGCTCGGTATGCGTGCTTCCAAGCATGTGACGGATGGCTGGGCCGTTTGAATCCAACTGCGTCGAAATTGTTGAGACCTCTCTTCGGATCTGAAAAGCGGAGGCTGCCATGTATCAACTGATGAAGAATCGCAGATTGCTCGGCTGGGCAGTGTTGTTCGCCATGTTGCTTGGGGCCGCGGCTTTGCCTGCATTTGGCCAAATCGACCGCGGGGCGATCGCCGGCAGGATTCTAGACTCCTCTGGGGCTGTCGTGCCTAGCGCGACAGTGACGATCACGAATAAGGCGACGGGCGTCGCCATGACTACCTCTGTCGATTCCGACGGAGAGTATCAGGTCCTGACATTAATTCCTGGCACGTATTCCGTGAGGGTGACCGCCACCGGGTTCGATAGTGTTTTACGCGATAACATTAATTTGCACGTGCAGGACCACCTTTCTATTAATTTTGCATTGAAAGTTGGTTCGGTGAGCACGGAAATAGTGGTCACCGGTGGCGAGCCGGCCCTGGAGACTCAGTCCGCCGACCTCGGAAGTGTCGTGAATGAACAGCGCATCAACGACCTCCCTCTCAATGGCCGTCGTTACGCTGATTTGGCGCTATTGGAACCCGGCGTGGATAAGTTTTACGCTCCGGCTAACCCGGCGCCTGACCGCTTTAGCGCCAACGGGAACAGCGAGCTTCAGAACAATTTTCTGCTGGACGGCATCGACAATAACTCCTTCTCCGAAAACCTGCAGGAATTGTCGATGCAGGTTGTGCAGCCACCGCCTGATGCCTTGCAGGAGTTCAAGATTCAGACGCGCACGTACTCCGCTGAATTCGGCAATTCGGCGGGAGCGGTGGTGAACGCGACCCTCAAATCCGGGACGAATGGCTACCATGGAGATTTGTACGAGTTTTTCCGGAATAAGGTTCTGGATGCAAATACCTGGATTAACAATTTGACCGGCATGCCGCGCGGCGGCTTTTCACAAAATCAATTCGGCGGTACATTCGGCGGCCCGATCAAGAAGGACAAGCTGTTTTTCTTTGGCGATCTCGAACGGTTCACCAGCCGGCAAGGCACTACCGTGCAAAGCACCGTACCGACGCCGCTAATGACGCAAGGAAATTTCACGGAATTGAAGTATGCACTCGCCAATCCTCAGGTTCCCGGCCAGTCCGGTTGCTACGTCGGAAACATTATCCAGCCAGGTTGCTTCGATCCCGTTGCGCAAAAACTTATGGGCTTGGTCGCTGCTACTGCGACTCCGAATATCCCGTCCGCGGTAGCTGTGGAAGGAACCCCGGGGAGTTGGACCGGAGCGCCGAACTATGTATTTGCGACGTCGATTCCCGATGACGCGTATTCCTTGGACGGGCGCATCGATTACACGCTCAGCTCAAAGGATCAGATCTTTGGAAGCTATAGCTACCGGCACGTGAACAAGCAGGATCCCCTGTGGACGAGCAATCCCGTGATCGGCAACGGCAACTTCGCGACAGAGTATCGCTGGCACCAGCAGTCGCTCGCGCTGGGCTGGACGCACACGCTTTCAAACTCATTGGTGAATGATCTGCGCTTCGGCTTCAGCCGGGACAATGCCCACAGCGATCCCAATGGCTTGACGGTTGGCACTTCCGAAGCTGAATCCCAGATTGGTCTGTCGGGAATCCCGGACGGGCCGGGTTCCGCCGGCATCCCTCCGTTCTTCATCAGCGGCCTGACTACTGAAGGATCAGCAGCTTGGCGGCCTCAGTACCAGATTTCACAAGGGTGGAACCTGGTGGAGAACCTGAACTGGCTGAAAGGCACGCACAGCTTCAAGTTCGGTTACCAATACCTCCGGCGGAGCGACAACTTTCTCGATATAGAAGCTCCGCAGGGCCTTATCTTAGAAACCGGAGTTGTCACCGGCAGTTTTTCGAACGCGCTGCCCGATTTGCTGCTCGGGGACGCGAACTTGGTAATTTTCACGACGCCCCACATCGTACATTATTTCACTCCTGGACATTCTTTCTATGCCATGGACACCTGGAAGGCAACTTCGAAACTCACACTGACGTACGGCCTCCGATACGAACTTTTCGCTCCGCTGATCGATAGGAGCAACGAAACCACGAACTTCACGCCGCTGAACGGCGGAGGACTTATCACCCCGGCGAGCAATGCGTCCGGTTGGTATGGTCGTGCGCTGATTCATCCCGCGTTGAACAATTTTGCCCCCCGGTTCGGTTTTGCCTATCAGATGCTGCCTCGCCTGGTATGGCGAGGTGGATATGGAGTTTTTTATCAGCACGTAAATCGCATCGGCTCGGAAGCATTGCTGCAGCTGAATCCGCCACAATTTGTTGATACACAATTATCCACGGCCGGAAACAGCGCCGTATTTCAGCTAAAGGATGGGTTTCCTTCCTCGATTATCGATGCGACTGCTCCACCCTTGTACGAGCTCCATATACGCTCGCAAGATCCGAACCAGCGCACGCCGTATGTCGAACAGACGAGCTTCGGATTCGAATATCAACTTGTCGGCGATACTGTGGTATCCGCGACCTACGTTGGTAATTGGGGGCGCAAGGAAGAGCGCGTACGCGACGCCAACCAACCTCAGGTCACCGGTTTCGATACCGGCTGTCCGGTTTTGCAGTATCCCTACGCCAATCTGAATACTGTGACGACTGTTGACACGTTTGTCGGCGCTGGCGTTCCCTGTGCGGGTTCCGGCTCGCATGCGTACCTGGAAGACGCCACGTTCGACGGGAATTCGAATTACAACAGTGTCGAGTTTGCCTTGCGGAGGAGAATTTCCAACGGCCTCGCCTACTCGCTGGGATATACATTCGCCCACGGTCTTGCCAATTACCGCGACAACTTGACGGCGCAACAGTTACCGCAAAACTCGTATAATTATTCTGCGGAAATGGGGAATTCGGTTCTGGACGTCCGCAGCCGTTTCGTCGGCAATTTCCTCTGGGAATTACCGCTGGGTCAGGGGAAACGTTTTATGTCCGGTGACAATTTTGCCGGCCGTTGGCTGGGTGGATGGCAATTCAACGGAATCGTGACACTGCAGACCGGAACTCCGTTTAACGTTACCGCCGGTAATGACGGCTTGGTGGACGGCAACAACCCCGTGTATGCGAACTGTATCGGGAATCCCTACGCCGGCGCGACAAGGAATCCTAAGTTGTACACGACCACGGGTTTTATAATCAACCCGGACGCGTTTTCGCAACCTGGTCCCGGACAGTTCGGCACCTGTGCACCGTATCAGTTTTACGGTCCCGGAATTCAGACGTGGGACCTGAGCCTGTTCAAAGAATTCAGGTTTACGGACAGATATTCGCTGCAATTCAGAACTGAATTTTTCAACGCCTTCAATCATCCCAACTTCGCAAACCCGAGTGCGAATATCAGCCCGGGCACGATAGGTTCGTTTGGAAAGGTCAACAACACTCTTGCTCCTATTTTGGGCACCGATTCAGGCGGTCCGGGCGATCCTCGTGAAATCCAATTCGCACTGAAGCTGTACTTCTAACGTCCGGCGCGGGATCGGCGCATGCCGCTCCCGCATCTTTTGATCCAAGTAATCGCGATGCCCATGTTCCCGGCGGCGAATCCTGGCGGGATGCGCCCGTGGCAGATGTATCTTGCCGTTTCCCTGGGGAGGTAGAAGTGGCCCAAACTCATTACGAAGAGGAGGTTTTGCTTCACTCGGCTCCCGTCGCGCAGGACAAAGCCGGCGTCCTTGTGTCTGTCACGCGCGAGCGAGCAAAGTGGGAGACCATCGATTTCTCGGTCCGGCGACTCATCGCCGGACAGTATTGGCAGAGCGACACTCATGACCAAGAAGCTGCTCTTGTCGTTCTCGGAGGAAAAGCGACTGTGGACTGGGGCGAAGGTCCCCAGGAAGTTGGGAGACGCAAGGACGTTTTCAGCGGCTATCCCTACGCGATCTATTTGCCGAGTCGGACGCTTTTTGAGATTTCGGCGACCACCAATTGCGAGTTTGCGGATTGCCGTACCCCGTCTTCCGCTCCGCTTAGTCCTCGCATCATAGCCCCCGCAGATTGCCGCGAGGAGATTCGTGGCGGGGGAAATAGCACTCGTCAAATCGTTGACGTCATTCGCCCCGAGTTTCCCGCTGATAAGCTCTTGCTCTGCGAGGTCTATACACCCAGCGGGAATTGGTCGAGCTATCCTCCGCACAAGCATGACGCTCACAACCCCCCGTTTGAAGTGGACCTCGACGAAACGTACTACTACCGGATCAACAAACCTGAGGGATATGCGTTGCAGCGGCTTTACGACGCCGCCGGAACCCGTGACAATACCCTGACTCTCATCGACGGCGATTTAGTATTGATAAAGGATGGCTACCATCCCGTTGTTGCGGCGCACGGGTACGACGTTTATTACCTCAATGTGCTCGCCGGCAGCGCTCGTTCCATGGCTGCGAGCGACGATCCGCGCTACGTGCACCTCCGCAAGAGTAGCCTGGAGCGCGATCCCCGCGTGCCTTTGGTTCGCGCGACTGGGTGCGAACAAAGTTCATAGTTCGAGCTGTGTGGTATGGCTGTCCTGCAGGTGGAAGTCACCATGAGCGTGACTGGTCGGCTTTGCGGTAGTGTCGCACGAAGGATTTTTGGCTAAAGAGTTCGGGCCAGGAAAGACGAGGTCGGTAATGCCACATAAGATTGGAATCGTTGGAGCGGGGGGCGCTGGAAGCATACATGCCGCAATCCTCTCGAAGGATTCCCGCGTGACGCTTCGGAGTGTTTTCGACGTGGACGCGGCCCTCGCGCAAGCGATGGCTGCCAGGTTTGGCGGTCAGTCCGCTCGGTCGCTCGAGGAGCTCTTCAATCAGTGTGACGCCGTTTTCGTCTGTACTCCCAATACCACTCATGAAGCAGTCGCCACGCAAGTTCTGGATGCCGGCAAGCACGTTTTTTGCGAAAAGCCTTTCGCGTTGAACCTGGAGTCTGCGACGAGACTGCGCGAGCGGGCGGTCCGCTCCGGACTCGTCTATCAAGTGGGCCACAATCGCCGGTTCGCGCCGGTCTACAAAATCCTTAAAGGAGCGATCGATCGCAACGAATTTCGTCCGCTTTCCGTCCACGCCAAAATGAACCGCGGAGAATTGGTAAACCCGAGCTGGGTGTGGAACTCCAGCCTGACTGGCGGCTTCCTGTATGAAACACCCGTGCACATGTTCGATTTGATGACCTTTTTCTTTGGAAAAGTTGACTGGGTGCAGGTAGCAGCCCGTGCTCACGAGCATGGCGAACTCGACGATTTTTCCATCTTGCTCGGTTTTCAGTCGGGCTTGCAGGCAACGATGAAGACGTTCGCGCACGCCAGTTGGCACTTTCCTTTCGAACGCTTCGAGGTCTACGGGATGCACGCAACCTATGAAACGTTCGAAATGGAGCGGATCTCTTTCACGAACGGACTGGAGACCCGCACCACTACTTACGATTTCGCCTTGGCGACCATGCATGAGAAGTGGGGCTACGTCGAAGAAGACCGTCTTTTCGTCGACGCCCTGGAAGGCAAATCGCCGCCGCCCGTCACCGCGGATGACGGATTCAACGTCGTTGAACTGATCGACGCTTGCTATCGTAGCGCCAGGGAAGGCGCGCGCGTCCACTTGGGCGCCGTGGCGAAGAGTCTGTAAATTGCAGAAATTTCCCGAACAGATTCGTTTTGCAGCGGCCCCTGTCAGTTGGGGTGTGCAGGATGATCCCGGGCCAGCCTGGGCGCAGCCCTACGAGCAAATCCTCGAAGAAATCGTTTCCGCGGGTTTCACGGGAACAGAGTTGGGGCCATTCGGTTATTTCCCGACCGATCCCGAAATCTTGAGTACGGCGTTGCAACGCTTCGGATTGACCATGCTTTCTTCTTTCGTTCCCGTTCCGCTCACGGAACCTTCGCGCGTAGAAAAGGTAATCGGCCATGTTCGCAGAGTCGGCGCGCTACTGTCCTCCTTGGGTGCCAAATTACTCGTTCTCTCGGACTGCCAAACACCTCAACGTCGAGAGATCGCCGGGCGCGTTCCGGTGGATGGAAGTAAATCTTTGGCTCTCGCTCAGTGGAAGCAGGTGGGAGAGGTCATCCAGAAGGTCGAGCAAGCTGCCGCGGATTTCGGCCTCCGCGTTGTTTTCCATCCCCACGTCGCCACTTTCGTCGAGACTCCCATGGAAGTGGAACGCCTATTCGACGCACTCGCCACCACACAGGTCGGTCTGTGCCTTGATACCGGGCACTGTGTATACGGCGGGGGAGATCCCGTCGATGAGGCGCGAAAATATCGTTCCCTGCTGCATTACGTCCACATCAAAGACATCGACGCTGGCATTCTGGGCGAAGCTCGGCGCCAGAAGCTCGACTTCGCGCAAGCCATTGGCGCCGGAGTTTTCTCTCGGATCGGCAGCGGATGTATCGATTTCGACGGGTTCTTTCGATTTCTGGCCAACATCAGCTATTCAGGGTGGGCTATCGTCGAACAAGATGTGATCTACGGCAAGACTCTCGTTCCGCCGATGGAGAGCATGCGCGCGAGTTTGAGCTATCTGAAAAATGTAGCGTCTAAAATTTCGTCCGCGCGTTAGCTCGCTTAACCACACCGCAGATCGGAAGCACCCGTCATCCGAAATGAATCGTCTTACGCCGCTTACTGAATCATCTGCTGTCCGAAGGCCTGAAGGTATTCGGTCAACACTGCCTGAGCCACGTCCTGGCCGCCCACCAGAGGATTTTTCTCGAGCGCCGCAAGCGCGAACTTGCGTGAATGCTCTACGCAAGCGCGGACCGTGAGCCGTTCGTACTCTTTTACTTTCAGCAGCAAGGGACGAACAGCGTCTGGCGCGTGTCCCACCGGAGGTACACGAACCCCGCGAGAAGAAACTTCGCATGGCAGTTCGACCGCGTCATCGGCCTCGAGATCCGTCAGTGCTCCGCCGTTGCGAACCGTAAGTGGTATCGAGGAAGGCGTTTCTGCATGCAACGCCTGCAGAACGAGTAGTGCTATCCGCTCGTAACCCGAAAACTCCGAGTAGAGTTCCTGATTCTCTTTGCGGCTCTTGCCTGCCGTTGCCTCGATGCTGAAGTAAGAAGCGTTCCGCTCGCGCAGGTAATCTTCATAGATTTCGATTAGCTTCGACTCAGGAGCCTGCGCCAAGGTTTGAAACAGCCGCACATTCATCGCTGCGATGGCCTGCCCGCGCGATTGGCCGCTCCGTTTCGTGTTCTTGTAGGCCGTCTCCGGAAAATAATAAAAGTAGAGATACTCCGTCGGCAGTAGCCCCAGTTCTTGAATGAACTTCGACGGGAAAAGCCCGTGCCGATAGCATTTCTGAATGATTTCAGGCGAAGACAAGATTTTCGGAAGCAGTTCTGCCCCCGTCTCATCGCGAATCGCCCGCACCCAACCTAAGTGGTTCAGCCCGAGGTAGTCGAACCGGAGCCCAAACGGCGTTCGGTCAAGCGCATGGGCGATCGCCTCAAATGTTTCCAAAGGGGTGTCGCAGACGCCGATGACGTTGACCCCAGAGTGATTCAGAAGTCCTTGCGAAATAATTCCGACCGGATTTGTGAAATTGATGATCGTCGCGCGCGGAGCCACCCGTTCAATCAGCTGTGCATACTCCAGCATTGCACCCAAATTGCGCATGGCGCATGCGAAGCCGCCGGCGCCCACAGTTTCCTGGCCCACGAGGCCATGTGCCAGCGCTATCGTTTCGTCTTTCACTCGCGCATCGATTCCACCCACGCGAATGCTGGTGATGACGTAGTCCGCGCCTTCCAGCGCACGCTCGGGATTGCCGTAAGCGGTGAGGCGCGCGCCCAGGCCACTTCGTTTGCCCATCGCTTCCGCAACCCTCTTCACGATTTTCACGCGCTCAGGATCGATGTCCCAGAACGCAAATTCGTCCACTCGCATATTGCTGCTAAGGCCTGCCAGACCGTGGACCAGGAGCGGGCTGCGCACCCCTGCGGCTCCCACCAGAGTGATTTTCATGACAGTGTTACGTCCTCCCTGGCGATTTCCCGGTGAAGTTTTCCGATGCGGGCTGCAACTCGGCTTCGCCGCTTCTCCATTTCATTTCAGCGAATCCTCTTCATTAACTTCCTCAGGACCTTCGGTGTCGGAATTGCCGAAGATCCTCCGGCGCTCGTCGTGGCCAGCGCTCCGCAAATATTTCCGGCTCGCAGACAGTCCTCAAGCGGCCACCCGGCAAGATAACCGTGAAGAAAACCACCATCGAACGCGTCGCCTGATCCCGTCGCGTCCACCGCACGGACGCGTATTGACTTCACGCGCACGATTTTCCCCTCGCGAACCGCTAGCGAACCATTGGGACCAAGTTTCACGACCGGAACTCGAACCCACCGAGCCAACTTTCGCGCAGCGGCCTCGATTGTTTTCTCTCCGGTCATGGCTTTTGCTTCCAATTCATTTGGAAATACAAATTCGAATTTCTTCAGCAGAGAGGGCAATCGCGGAGACTGCAGCACTTCAGGGTTCCATCCCAAATCCCCCGAAATCGTCAAGCCCTTCCGGCGCAGTCTGCGAATTGCTGCTATCCAGAGCTGTGGTGGACGCAAAGCGCACGCCAGATGCAGATGCCATCCGCTCCGCAACTGCTTCTGCACGCTCGCTCGCGCCAGGAGTCTTTCCAATTTCGCATTGATTCTGTCGTGAGTAATCATCATGCGATCGCCTTCGCAGGCGGCGCAGACTGTCATCGCCGTTGGTAAATGTGGATCGAATTCACAGCCGTCAGTAGAGATCCCGCTCTCGGACAGCTTCTGCCATTCCGGGCTTCTGAGCGCATCCCTTCCGACTCTGGTAATCGTTTTGGTCGGAGTTCCTAGTCTTGCCGCTACCAACGCAGTGGTTGCGAGGCCGCCGCCTGGAAACCGCTCGAAGCTCGCGGTCTTAACTTCTCGCCCCATTCGAGGAACCGTCGGCAGGTCGTAAAACACGAGGTCGAAAAAAAATTCGCCAAAGACGACCAAGCCTCGGTCGCTTCGAGCGGGGGCTGTAGTCGCCATATTCGGAATCATAGCAGAGTTGGTCTCGCGGAGAAAGAAACGAAGCCAATGCACCGAAACGTTTTGGTGCCGGTATTGTCAGGGATTTATCGTACGTTGTCGTCTTGCAGACGGCTCGATTGTGGCCCACCTCAAAGTTTCCGATCAGCCTCAATTTCGCCGCGACGGCGGGCATCAGCCAAGAATGCAAACACTCTCGAAATTACAAACTGGCTTCCGTCCGGGCGCCTTTTGAGCGGTTCCTACTCCGATGCAACCTGCACCAGCGTCTTGTAAATCATCTCCGTTCCCTGTTGCAGCGACTCGATCGGCACTCGTTCATCGTTTCCATGCATGCGCGTCAAATCTTCGGGTGTAATGGGATACGGATAAATCCCGTACACCGGAACGCCTCGGCTTCGCCATGCAATCGCGTCCGTACCGGCTTGAAAGAGGTAGGGGGTCACGGGCGTCCCGGGCCACGTCGAATGCGCGCTAGCCTCCAACGCCCGGTACAGATCCGTTTCCGTGCTCGACGACTTCAAACTCTCAGCTTCTTTCACGAGTTCCTTCACCCGTGCAGCGTCTGGATTGTCCCCGGAAGGAAGCGAAACATCCACGCGCGGGTCGTCGATTGCGCCGCGAATCTCAGCAATAAACTTTTGCAGGTCGGTCCCCGGAATCACCCTCAGATTAAGTGTCGCCTCGGCGGTTCCGGGAATCACGTTTCCCCGAAATCCCGCTTTGAGGAACACCGGGGCGAAAGTATTTCGCATAATTGCATGCAGCAATACATTCTTGCTGATCTCTCGATCCGCTTCGTGAATCACTTTCGGGTCCTTGCTGTTTACCAGGTCGTCGAAATATTTGGATAGCAGCGGTTCGCTTGTCTTCGCGAGCGTTTCGAAAAATTCCCTTGTGCTGGGAATCAATTCCACCGGCGTCTCGTAATCGGCGAGCTTTGCCATCGCTTTGGACAAAGTGAAAATCGCGCTGTCGGGTCTTGGCATCGAGGAATGCGTGGACGTTCCTTGCGCCGTAACGATCAAGGGAATGGCCACTTTGTCGCCGGTGGAGATGCTCACATACTGCACTCCACCGTTGGCATTTTTCATTATCCATCCGCCCTCATTCAAAGCGAATTCGCAGTCCATCAGGTTCCAATGCGACTTGGCGAGCCAAGTCGTGCCGTAGGGACCACTTTCTTCATCGGCTTCGGACAGTAGAATCACGTCCCGGTGCAGCGGTACGTGATTCTTTACCAGCTCCATAATCGCTTCGGCAAAGACGGCTATGCCGCCCTTGTAATCGATCGCGCCGCGGCCATAAATATAGCCATCCTTCACATCGCGTGCGAAAGGATCGACCGTCCACTTCTCACGCTCCACGCCCACGACGTCGCCGTGCGCCGCGAGCAGCACAGGCCTCTTTGACCCGTCGCCCTTTACTCGCGCAATGAAATGGACTCTTTCCGGGTCGGGCGTGGGAATAATCTCAACTTCGACGCCGAGCTCGCGAAACTTTTTCGCCAAGAGTTCTGCAAGCTCCCGATTGCTCCCAGGCGGATTACTGGTATTCACACGAATGAGTTGCACCAAGAGGTCCGCGGTAGGATTCTGCTTGAGCTGCGCCGGCACCTGGTGAGCGAGAATTATGAAAACGCCGGTGACGATCGCCAATTTGAACAGCGTTGATGCCTTCATTTTTCCAGTGCTCCAATGCTTTTCGGATGGACGAAAAGATCTCGCCGACAAATTGCCATTCCTGCGTCACTGGCCACGGTGTTACGCCAGAATTCCATCCAGTCCAAGAAGTGTCGAAAAGCAAACTATAGTAACGCCATGTACTGCGAATTTGAATTGCCAAGTCGCGTTCGCTGGAACAAGACGCCGACGCGTATACAAGATCGCTTCTCATTGCGATGAGCAAGTGGCCGAGCCGTTTGCTTTCTCTGCATGATTACTTCTTGCCAGACGACGTCCGTTGGCGAGTAGCCTGTTTGCATTCGCATTGAGGGCGAAAGCGATATCGGCTAACGTATGGAGCGGGATAGATTTTCCATGGCGACTTTAAAGCTCTCCGGCATAATCGCAATTCTAGCTTGCGCAGCTTCTCTCATTGCCGGAATCAGAACACCAACGGCGCCGCGGCGCACAAAACCTGTCCTCCCGGGCCAGGCCAAGACATCCGTTGGCGAAAAAGAACCGGCCACTCGCGGTGATTTCCTGGGGGACGCCGCTTGTCAGGAATGCCACCAGGAAATCGCCAATACCTATGCGCGCACCGCTCACCACCTGACCTCGCAACTTCCCGCCGAGCATTCCATCTTGGGCAGTTTTGCGAGAGGCGAAAATATCTTGAAGACCGACGATCCAGATCTTCATTTCCGCATGGACGCGAAAGAAAGCGGATTTTACGAAACCGCAGTGTTCTGGCAGCCGCCGGATCAGAAGACGCAAACCGAGCGAATCGATATCGTCACCGGTTCGGGACACAAAGGCCAGACCTATTTGTATTGGAAAGGCAATCAGCTTTTTCAATTGCCGGTGTCTTACTGGACGGACTTGAAAAGATGGATCACTAGCCCGGGATACAGCGAGGGCGTCGCAAACTTCGACAGGCCGATTGTACCTCGGTGCCTGGAATGTCACGCTACGTACTTCGAGTCGATTCCGTCGGAGAAAGCCGAAAACTACTACAAGAAAACCGGGTTTGTTCTGGGTATCTCGTGCGAGAGATGCCACGGGCCAGGACGAGCGCATGTGGACTACGAGCGATCGAAACCTGCCGCGGTTTCTTCGAGCGCTCATTTCATCGTGAATCCGGCGAATCTGCCCCGGGACCGTGAGATTGAAGTGTGTGCGCAATGTCATGGCGGTATCGGGCAGCCGATTGCGCCGGCGTTTTCGTACATCCCGGGACAGCGATTGGAGAATTACGTCAATCTGCCGCATCCCGACGCGGAGGCCCGCGTTGACGTGCATGGCAATCAGGTGGCACTCACACAAAGAAGCCGCTGCTACCGCAGCTCGCAGATGACGTGTTCAACGTGCCATGACGTGCATTCGCCCGAACATGTCGCAGCGTCTTATTCGGAAAAATGTTTGCAATGCCATAAGGAGCAAGACTGCGGCGAATTTGTGAAGTTGGGTGCGAAGATTCGCGAGAACTGCATCGATTGCCACATGCCGTTGCAGGATTCCAACTTGATCGTCTCCGACCTGAACGGAGCACAGGTCAAGGCGAGGATCCGAAACCACTGGATCAAGGTTTATCCGACGGGACAGAATCCGTGATTCAAGGAAAGCTGGTTGGGAGCCGCAGCCGGTACGAATCAAATTTCCAACAGACCCATCCGGCCTAGTTTTGCTTCGTCCCAGTGTTCCACTTTCATTCCGTCCTTGACAAGCGGCCCCCCGGTTCGGAAAATTCACTGCTGCCTTCCCAGTCCGTGTGATCCCTCTCTGGCTGAAGGCGCTGTTCTACCTGGATTGCCGTTTAAAATTGCCTTTGGGAAGCTGAGAACGAACACGTCGAACGCTTGTCCCGCGCGCGCACTTGGCATGTTTTCGCGCAGTTGGGTGGGGTGGTTTATTTGGAGCCAGGATGCCGCTCTTGGAAAAAGTCCCGAATTACATTGGCGGTGAGTGGAAGAAGAGCTCTGCTCGCGATTGGCAGAGTGTGATCAACCCAGCCACGCAGGAATCACTCGCGGAGGTTTCACTTTCAACCGCAGACGATGTCGGATTTGCGGTTGAAGCTGCTGCCGCAGCCTTCTCTTCGTGGCGGCGCACGCCTCCCGAAGAGCGAATCCAGCCGCTCTTCAAGTTGAAACAACTGCTGGAAGAAAATCTCGACGAATTGTGCCGGATCATCACTAAAGAAAACGGCAAGACTCTCGGCGAATCCCGGGGCGAAATGCGCCGTGCAATTGAAAACGTGGAAGTCGCCTGCGGAATTCCAATTTTGATGCAGGGTTACAATCTCGAAGACGTGGCGCGCGGAATTGACGAAATGATGATTCGCCAACCGCTCGGAGTTGTCGCCGCTATCACGCCATTTAATTTTCCCGGCATGATCCCGTTTTGGTTTCTCCCGTACGCAGTCGCCACCGGCAACACTTTCATCTTGAAACCGTCTGAACGCGTACCGCTGACAATGCGCTTTGCCTTTGAATTACTGGAGCGCGCGGGATTTCCAAAGGGCGTTTTGAACCTGGTGAATGGGGGCAAAGCGGTTGTAGACGCCTTGCTCGATCATCCGAAAATTCGAGCCATAAGCTTCGTCGGTTCAACGCCCATCGCGAAGTACGTTTACGCACGAGCTGCGGGCAACGGTAAGCGCGCCCAGTGCCAGGGTGGCGCAAAGAATCCCGTGATCGTTCTGCCCGACGCTGATATGCAATCGGCAACGCAGATTATCAGCGACAGCGCGTTTGGATGCGCCGGCCAACGATGCCTCGCGGTTTCAACGGCCATCGCGATTGGTGATGCGCAAAAAACCTTTCGCGATGCGATCACCGACAATGCGAGCAAATTGAGAGTTGGGGACGGTCTCGAGCAGAACGTGCAGATGGGGCCTGTCATTACTTCGCAAAGCAAGACAAGGATTGAAGACCTTATAGGTCGCGGCGCGAAGGAGGGAGCCAAAGTGCTCGTTGATGGCCGAAACGCGACGATCGTTAATCGAGAATCCGGCAATTTTATCCGCCCGACGATACTCGATGGGCTTCCGTCTACGAGCGCACTTGTCGACACCGAAATCTTCGGTCCCGTACTAAGCCTGGTGCACGCTGGCGACATGGATGAGGCGCTCAGCATCCTCGAGCGCAGCCCTTTTGGGAATCAAGCTTCCATATTTACTTCGAGCGGCGCAGCGGCGCGCCGTTTTCGTTACGAAGCTCCTGCGGGGAATATCGGCATCAATATCGGCGTAGCAGCCCCCATGGCCTATTTCCCGTTCACCGGATGGAAGGACAGCTTCTTCGGCGATCTTCACGGACAGGGCCGCGATTCAGTGGAGTTCTACACGGACAAAAAAGTAGTCGTGGAACGCTGGGGCAACGAGCACTCACGAAAATTCTGATCTGGAAAAAAAGGTGTCAACGGCATCCTGCGCGCGCCGTGCTCGGCGAATGGGACGGCATCGCTAACGGTAGCGGCTCACAGTTCGTGAGCGCCGTTCCCGTCGTGCCACATTATGTGCGCGGCCCGATTCCCGCTGTCGCGCATGCCGGCGCGGTTCAATGCCTGAATCCGAATGCGTTCGCTTCGACCGCGGTTCCCAGCACCGGCGCATGCCTGGGAGGCGACACTCCGCTGAATTGCCAATTCGGAAGCCTCGGACGCTATGCTTCGCGCGGCGCAGCTGACAGGAATTTGGGCGGCATCACCAACGTGGCCTAAGTAAATCGTGCTTGGAGCCTCGGTGACAACCGAGCAAGGTGACAGGACGGCCTTCTGCTGTAATGCTCCCAATTAATGCTGCGATAGCCACAGTGCCGTCGAAGGAGTAGCGGGAGTTTTGTTCTCAGATGTTCTCAAATTGTAGTACGGCGCGGAAAGCGGGCAAATCAACTGATTACAACGTTTCGATTTAGCGATTGGTTGGTGGGCCCGCTAGGATTCGAACCTAGGACCAACGGATTATGAGTCCGCTGCTCTAACCAGCTGAGCTACGGGCCCCTGCGTTCAGAATATAGTACACGGCAACGAGTTGGCGCACAAAACCGATGGGCTCTGGCGAGGCGCCGATTGCTTCGTGATTAGAAACGCTCCGCGCGATCAACGTTGGCCGCACTCGTTCCAATTCCTCTAGAATCTGAGCACGCGGTCGCGTGTGCTGAAGGTGCAGAACAACACTTTGCGGTCATCGCTCGCTGCGGAACTCAATGTACATTGACGCTCATCAGCATTTTTGGGCTTACAATCCGGTCGAATACGATTGGATCGACGATTCGATGCAATCGTTGCGGCGCGACTTCCTGCCCGGGGATTTGCAGCCAGAATTGGAACGCAACGGATTTCGGGGCTGCGTCGCCGTGCAGGCGCGGCAAACTCTTGAAGAGACGCGTTGGCTTCTGGATCTTGCCCAGCGGTCACCGTTCGTTGTCGGCGTAGTCGGTTGGGTTGATTTGCGGTCGTCGCGCGTGCGCCAGGATTTGGCATCGTTCGCGGGCGCCAATTCTAGGCTCGTCGGCATTCGTCACATCGTGCAAGCAGAGCCTGACGATCGTTTTCTACTGCAGCCGGAATTTCTGCGCGGCATTGCGGCGCTGGAAGAATTTGACCTGGCCTACGACCTGCTGATTTATACGAAACATCTTCCGGTCGCCGCGGAGTTCGTGGCACGATTTCCGCGCCAGCGTTTCGTGCTGGATCATCTCGCGAAGCCCCCGATCAAGGGCGGCGAACTTGCCGCCTGGGAGCGCGGAATCCGCCAGCTCGCGTCATTCCCGAATGTCTATTGTAAGCTTTCAGGTTTGGTGACCGAGGCGGATTGGCACAAGTGGAAACCAAGTGACATCAAGCCGTGTCTGGACGTCGCGTTCGAATGCTTTGGCCCGCGCCGATTGATGATCGGTTCGGATTGGCCAGTGTGCACGGTAGCGGCTTCTTATTCCCAGACGATGGCCGTGGTGACCGATTACCTTGCCGCGCATCCGGCGGAAGTGCGCGAATCGGTGCTGGGCGGCAATGCTCAGCGTTTTTGGAAGCTAGAATTGTAAGCGCGTGCTCGCGAATCGGTTTCCGCCAACTTAGGAGCCAAGCGCGATGAAAAATCCAGCTTCTACCGCCAACTCTCGCATTAAGGCAAAATGGAAGCAGCCAAGATATGAATTCCAAAGTGCTCCAACTCGATTCGCGCGATAACGTCCTGATCGCTCTGGAAGACCTCGCGCCAGAAGAACGCGTTGCTTTTGGCTCGCAAACCTACTCGGTAATCTCTCGCGTTCCAGCAAAACACAAATTCGCGACGGAAGACCTTCCCGTCGGCGCGGACGTGGTCATGTATGGCGTCCTGGTTGGCAAAGCGATGCAGCCGATTCGGCAAGGCGAGCTGCTGACGATCCGCAATATTCATCATGAAGCTGCGGAGTTTCACGAGAAAACGCAGGAATTTCGCTGGAGTCCTCCCGATGTATCGCGCTGGAAGAAACGCAGCTTTCAGGGATTTGCCAGAGCAGACGGGCAAGTGGGCACGCGCAATTACTGGCTCGTCGTGCCGCTGGTGTTTTGCGAGAACCGCAATATTTCCGTCTTGAAGCAGGCTTTCGAAGAAGAGCTGGGTTTTGCGGCGCCGCAAATTTATCGCCGGCAGGTGGCGCAGCTCGCGAAACTCTATCGTGAAGGCAAGACCGACGAGCTGAAATCCAGCACGCTGCCGGGAAACGAAGCCGGCCCGCAACGCTCCAAGCTTTTCGAGAATATTGACGGCGTTAAATTTCTGATGCATGAAGGCGGCTGCGGCGGAACGCGCGAAGACTCCAATAATCTTTGCGGATTGCTAGCCGGCTACATTCATCATCCAAATGTCGCTGGCGCTACGATTCTGAGCTTAGGGTGCCAGCACGCCCAAATTCCAATTCTGCGCGAGGAACTTCGCAAGCGCGACCCGCGTTTCAACAAGCCGCTCGTCGTGATGGAACAGCAGCAAAGCGGCACCGAGCTTTCGATGTTGATCGAAGCGATCCGGCGTACATTTCTTGGGCTGATGGAAGCCAATAAAGCTCAACGCAGCAGCGCTCCGCTTTCGCATTTGTGCGTGGGCTTGAAATGTGGAGGTTCCGACGGTTTTTCCGGCATCTCCGCAAATCCTGCGATTGGACACACCGCGGATTTGCTGGCCGCTCTCGGCGGCCGCACGATCCTTTCCGAATTTCCGGAATTGTGCGGGGTCGAGCAAGAACTCATCAATCGCAGCACGCGAAAAGAAGTTGCCGAACGCTTCGCATATCTGATGAAAAGCTAGGGCGCGCGAGCCAAGGCCGTAGGCTCCGGATTTGAAATGAATCCCAGCCCGGGAAATATGCGCGATGGCTTGCTGACGGACGCGATGAAATCGGCCGGAGCGGCAAGAAAAGGCGGGAATTCGCCGGTTACGGCGGTGATTGACTATCCGGAATATTCGACGGAGCCTGGTTTGAATCTGCAGTGCACGCCGGGCAACGACGTGGAATGCGTGACGGCCCAAGTCGGCGCGGGAGCGAACGTGGTTCTCTTCACCACGGGTCTGGGCACGCCGACAGGCAACCCCATCGCTCCGGTCGTGAAGCTCTCGACGAATTCAGCGCTGGCCGAGCGCATGGCGGACATCATTGACGTTGACACCGGCGCAATCATTTCCGGCCAATCCACAATCGCGCAAATGGGCGAAGGTGTGCTCGAGTTTGTGATTCGCGTCGCCAGCGGCGAGGTTCGCACGAAGGCCGAATTGAAGGGTCAGGAAGATTTCATTCCTTGGAAAAGGGGCGTCTCCCTCTGAAGCGCGACGACGCACCCGCGGGAAATTTCCGTTTAAACGGCAAGACGGCCGTCGTCACGGGCGCCGGCAGCGGAATCGGCCGCGCTATCGCCTTGCGATTTAGCGCCGGCGGCGCCACGGTCCGTGTTCTTGATCTAAACCGGGATCATGCCGAGGCTGTTGCGCAGGAGATTGCCTCTGCAGGAGGCCAAGCGTCGTCACACGTGTGCGACGTGACCGACCAGCAGCATGTGGCCGCCGCCTTCAGCGAGCTTTTCAAGCTCGGATGCGTGCATATCCTGGTAAATAATGCCGGCGTGTCGCATATCGGAACGGCCGAGAATACCAGCGAAGCAGACTTCGACCGGGTATTACGCGTAAACGTGAAGGGCTTCTACAATTGCATCCATTTCTGCGTGGGCCATTTGAAAGCGCATGGCGGTGGCGTCATCTTGAATATGGCTTCCACGGCTGGCTCCGCCGGGCTCGCGGATCGCTTCGCGTATTCCACCAGTAAGGGCGCCGTGATTGCGATGACGTATTCGGTTGCTCGCGACTATCTCCCGTACAATATCCGCTGCAATTGCATTTCGCCTGCGCGGGTACATACTCCGTTTGTGGACGACTACCTGCGCAAAAATTATCCGGGCCGCGAGCCGGAAATGTTCGAGAAACTCGCGAAGTCGCAGCCCATCGGCAGGATGGGCGAGCCCGAAGAAGTCGCGGCGCTCGCGCTTTTCCTCTGTTCCGATGAGGCTGCGTTCATTACCGGCGTGGATTATCCTTTGGATGGAGGCTTCTTTAATTTACACGGTTAAGCCATGGACCTGAAACTCAAAGGGAAAGTAATCGTTGTCACCGGCGGCGCCAAAGGCATCGGCGAAGCGATCGTGCGCGGCTGCGCCGCCGAAGGCGCGATACCCGTCATCGTTGACCGCGATAGTGAAGCCGCAGCGAAGTTGCAGACCGAGTTGCTGACCGGCGGCGCCGAAAGCCAAGTAATCATCGCGGAAATTTCCGCGCCGCAAGCCTGCGCCAGCGCGGTGGAACAGACGCTCGGGAAATACGGCCGGATTGACGCGCTGGTGAACAACGCGGGAGTGAACGACAAAGTGGGCCTCGAGCACGGCAGCCCCGAGAATTTTATCGCGTCGCTTTCGCGCAATCTTGTGCACTTTTACGCGTTCGCGCACTACGCGTTGCCCGCGCTCAAGAAATCGCGCGGTTCGATCGTCAATATGAGCTCGAAAACTGCCGTCACCGGACAGGGTGGAACTTCGGGTTACGTGGCATCGAAAGGCGCGATTTTGGCGCTCACGCGCGAATGGGCCGCGGAGTTGCTGCCGGACGGCATCCGCGTGAATGCCATCGTGCCCGCCGAGGTGCAGACGCCCCTCTACCAGCAATGGCTGAATACTTTTGAAGACCCTAAGAAGAAACTCGCGGACATCGTTGCGAAGATACCGCTCGGCCGGCGCATGACCACGCCCGCGGAAATCGCCGCGATGGTTTTGTTTTTAATTTCCGAGCAAGCGAGCCACATCACGGCGCAACATGTTTTCGTTGACGCCGGATACACGCATCTGGACCGCGCGCTCACATAGCCTGCAATAGAGGATCTGAAGAATGACGGCCGCGGCGAGCGGGCATTCCCGCAACGAGACGTCCGCTCCCCTGACCGAGCGCCGATTCCTCGTCCCCTTTGTTCTCATCACTAGCTTGTTTTTCCTCTGGGCGTTTGGCGTCAACCTCAACGACATTCTGATCCCGCACTTGAAGAAAGCTTTCAGCCTGACGGATTTTCAGTCTTCGTTCATCCAAGTCGCGTTTTTCGGAGGCTACTGCCTCGCGGCGCTTCCCGCCGGTTGGGCGATGGAGAAGATCGGCTACAAAAAAGGAATTTTGACGGGCTTGCTGCACTGCGCCACCGGCGCAGTGCCGTTTCTTCCGGCCTCGTCGTCGCGCCTCTACGGATTTTTTCTCTTCGCGCTTTTCGTGATGGCCTGCGGGCAGAGTTTTCTGGAAGTTGCTTCAAATCCATATGTCACGATTCTCGGTCCCGCCGAGAGTGCCGAACGCCGGCTGAATTTCGCGCAGTCGTTTAACGCCGTGGGCGCCGTTCTTTCGCCCATCATCGGCAGGACGTTCATTCTCACTTCGGCGCAATACGCCCCAGCGCAGATCGGGGCGATGACTTCGACGCAACTTGCCAGCTACAGGGGCGCGGAAGCCAGCACAGTAATAGGCCCCTACTTGATGATCGCCGGAATCTTCATCGTCATCGCCGTGCTGATTCAATTCGCGCACCTGCCGGAAGTGCATGAAGCTCTCTCGGAAGCCGATACAACGGAAACGAGAGAGAAGCCCGGGAGCGTGCTCGCTCACGGGCATCTGGTGCGAGGCGTGATCGCGCAGTTCTTTTACGTGGGCGCGCAGGTGGGCGTGGCCAGCTTCGTCATCCGCTTCACGCAATTTTCCGTTCCGGGCACGGTCGCAAAAGTGGCGGCGATGTATCTGATGCTGCACCAGGTGGGTTTCATGGCCGGGCGATTCATCGGCTCGGCACTGATGAAACGAGTTCCCGCGCCCCGCTTGCTCTCGCTATTCGCCGGCGGCGCGCTTTTCTGCACCTTGATTGCATTGTTTGCTTCAGGCGTCACGCCGGTGTGGGCCGTGGTGCTGATCGGCTTTTTCCATTCGATCATGTTCCCCACGATTTTTGCGTTGAGCATCAAGCATCTGGGGCCACTCACCAAGCGCGGCTCGTCGCTGCTGGTGATGGCCATTATCGGCGGCGCATTTTTCCCAGCCATCATGGGCCGCGTGTCGGATGCCGCCAGCATCCAGACAGCGTTTCTGGTTCCGCTCTTCTGCTACATTTATATTCTTTATTTTGGAATTTCGGGTTACAAGCCGACCGCGATTCCAGTTCTGAGCCGCATTGCTACGGAGACCGAGGCTGCACCGCTATGACCAGACGTTACTGCCTGACTCTCGATTTGAAAGATGATCCCGCGCTGATCGCCGAATACAAACGCCACCACCAAAAGATTTGGCCGGAAATAACCCAGAGCATCAAAGACGTCGGCATCGAACAAATGGAAATATATTCGCTGGGAACACGCCTCTTCATGATCATCGAAGTAGACGCGCATTTTTCGTTCGAGAAAAAAGCCGCGGCCAACCGCAACAATCCCAAGGTCCAGCAATGGGAGCAGTTGATGTGGAAATTCCAGCGGCCCTTGCCTGGCGCGCGCCCCGGCGAAAAATGGCGGCTCATGGATAAAATTTTTGAATTGGAGTTTTAAGCGGTCGAGAGCGGGTTTTACCGCTCGAACTCGATTGTTGACGAGTATTTCGCCGTGTGTTAAATCCCGTGTCGCTTCTGCATCCGCATTGCCGTTTCGATCGCCTGCTAGGTCGTACCGGAAACTTTTCGTTCAGCTGGTGCAACCGAGGAAGCGCCCGGTGGGCGCGCTCCTACGACGCAAGAGATGTAAGCGCATACTCGGTAAGTGAATAAAGCGCGCTAAAAGCATGCAAGCGAACTTCGATTAGGCAAACGCAACGACGCAATGTTACTCTCTTTTTCGCTTAACTCGCTCGAAGCATTGGTTTTGCGGCCAGGTCGTCTTGTTAGTTGCACGCTGGCCCGGCGCCAGCGAGGACGGGCTCAAGACTATTGATGACCATACTCCTCGCCGCTCTCACCGGAACAAGGCTCGTACATCTTTCCTTTGTTGACCTGGTAATCGTCGTTTTTTATTTTGTTCTCGTCCTGGCGATTGGCTTTTACCTGAAGGGCCGCTCGAACACCGGCGAAGATTTCTTTCTCGCGGGCCGGGAAATGACGGCATGGATCGCCGGCCTCAGCTTTCTTTCCGCGAATCTAGGCGCGCTCGAGCTGATGGGCTGGGCCGCTGCCTCCTATCAGTACGGAATCCTGGCGACGCATTGGTATTGGATCGGCGCGATCCCGGCCATGCTGTTTCTCGGCCTGGTGATGATGCCGTTCTATTACATTTCCAAGACGCATTCCGTGCCGGGATATTTGAAGTTGCGTTTCGGCGAATCCAGCCGGGCGCTTTCCGCAGTCTCCTTCGCATTCATGACCGTGCTGATGAGCGGCATCAACATGTACGCGATGGCGCTGGTGATGAAAGTGGTGCTGGGTTGGGACATCAATTTCAGCATCTGGGTCTCGTCGATCACCGTAGCGGTGTACGTAACGCTCGGCGGGTTGCGCTCCGCGATTTTCAACGAAGTGCTGCAATTCATCCTTATCTGGGCCGGCGCGCTGCTGATTCCGATTCTCGGATTGATCGAAGCGGGCGGCTGGAAACAGCTGCAGATAAAAGTCGCGCAAAACGCTTCCGTCGAATATACGCACCTGTGGTCCACCCTGGGATCTTTCAAAGACAATCCCATGGGCATTCACTGGACCGGCATCGTCTTCGGCCTCGGTTTCGTAATTTCCTTCGCGTATTGGACCACGGACTTTCTCGTCGTGCAGCGCGTGCTGGCTGCGAAAGACCTGCGCGCCGCGGAGATGGCCCCAATCATCGGCGCGGCTTTCAAAATGTTTGTGCCTTTTATCGTGATTCTGCCCGGCCTGCTGGGGCTGGCGGTTTTGCCGTTCAAGTTGACGGGCGAAGCAACTGCCGTGGCCACCGGCGGCCACAGCTACAACGAAGTGCTGCCGCTGATGCTGGCGCGCTATTGCGGACCGGGATTGCTCGGCCTCGGGGTCACCGCCTTGATAGCCGGGTTTATGTCCGGAATGGCTGGCAACGTCAGTGCGTTTTCGACCGTCTGGACCTATGACATCTATGCACCGCTGATCAAGAAAAAGGCTAGCGATGCGCATTACGTACTGATGGGCCGCTGGTCCACGGTGGTTGGAGTGGTCATCAGTATCGGCACCGCGTACCTGGTGATGCAATTCCTCAGCATCATGGATTACGTCCAGGCGCTCTTCAGCTTCTTCGTGGCGCCGCTGTTCGGCACCGTAATCCTCGGCATGTTGTGGAAGAGGGCTTCACCCGCCGGCGGATTCTGGGGCTTGCTTGCGGGTACCGCATCCTCCATTGGAATGTGGGCGTGGGTTCACGTGGATCCCTCCGCGCTGCGTTACGTAGCGCTTTCCAGCGATGCGCGCGACATGGCCGAAAATATGTACCGCGGGCTGTGGTCATGGATCATCTGCGTCGTCGTCACCGTCGTCGTCAGCCTGCTCACCAAGCCCAAGCCTGAAACCGAATTGGCGGGCTTGGTGTATGGCGCGACGGAGATTCCTTCCGAGGACAAAGTTCCGTTTTACGAGCGTCCCGCATTTTGGGCCATCGTAGTGACCGTTGTTTTCGTCATCCTGAATATTATTTTCTGGTGAAGCTGATGCAATCCAAAGAGCCCATTTCGATCTGGTTCTTCATAGGCATTTCGCTGCTTTTCAACGGCGTGCTGATTCTCGGCGCGGGTCTCTATCAACTTGTCCATCCTCCGGCCGTGCCGGTGGTGCTCTTCCATTTGCACGCCGGAATCTGGTGGGGAGCGCTGCTTCTTGTCGCCGGATTGGCTTACTGCATTCGCTACGCACCCTCCCGCGGCTGATCTCGTGCGGCTGGCCTGGTACCGGCGCCGGCCATGCCGATGCGATTGCAGACTCGCCGCCGGATGTTGAAATTGCTTGCCTGCCTGTTTGGCCTCAGAACGATCCTGTGTTTATTGGACGCTCATGTAAGCGAGGGCGCGTAGTAAAGTAATACGCCGCACGTTGGCAACGCGGAGTGGTAATTGCAGCGTTACAGGGAGCTCGATGGCGATTCTGGTTACGGGCGGAGCGGGATACATCGGCAGCGTGACCGTCGAACTGTTGCGAGCGGAGGGCGAGCGCGTCATCGTGCTGGATGATCTGGCGCGCGGCCATCGGGCGGCGCTTGCGCCGGATATTCCGTTCTACGAGGGCCGCGTGGGAGACCGCGCGCTGCTCGCGCGCATTGCCCACGAGCACGAACTCGAATCGTGCGTGCACTTCGCGGCGCTGGCATACGTCGGCGAATCGGTGCAGCATCCCGCCAAATATTTCGAGAATAACATCGCCCAAGGCGTCGCCTTCATGACCGCCCTGGTGGAAGCGGGCGTCCGCCGCGTGGTGTTTTCATCCACTTGCGCCACCTACGGAGCATCGGATCAACCGACGATTTCGGAGCGCACCGCGCAATGGCCCGTGAATCCGTACGGCTGGTCGAAACTGATATTGGAACGCCTGCTCGATTCCTACGACGGCGCTTATGGCCTGAAATTCGTCGCTCTGCGATACTTCAATGCTGCCGGCGCCACAGAAAAATGCGGCGAACATCATGAGCCGGAATCGCACCTGATCCCCAACGTCCTGGCGGCCGCGCAGGGTACCGCGCCTGAAGTTCCGGTATTCGGCAAAGACTATCCCACGCCGGACGGCACCGCGATTCGCGACTACGTACACGTAGCGGACCTCGCTGACGCGCACATTCGCGCGCTCGGATATCTGCGCAAAGCCGGCAAATCGGATTTCCTGAATCTCGGTACGGGGCGTGGTTATTCCGTGCTGGGAGTCATCGAATCGGCGCGGCAAGTCACCGGACGCGACATAAAAATTCGTGTTGAGCCGCCGCGTCCCGGTGATCCTCCGCGACTGGTCGCCGACCCCGCGAAATCGAAAACCGTTCTCGGCTGGACGCCCAGCAAGTCCGACTTGCGCTCCATCATTCAGTCTGCGTGGCAGTGGCGGCAAAAGCATCCGCGAGGTTACAGCTCGTAGCAATCAGGAAGCCTGAATTCATGGCCAAGAAACTTCTGGGAATAGATGTAGGCACCGGCGGCACGCGCGCTGTGCTGGTGGACGAAGCCGGTCGCGTGCTGCATTCAGCCACCGCGGACCACGCTCCGATGCATTCTCCGCAAATCGGCTGGGCCGAGCAGGATCCGCGGGACTGGTGGCGCGCAGGTTGCGCTGCCGTCAAAGCCTGCCTCGAAAAAAGCCACACTGCTCCCGCCGAAATTGCAGCCATTGGCCTCACCGGCCAAATGCACGGGCTGGTTCTGCTCGACGCGGCGGGCGAAGTGCTGCGCCTTGCGATCATCTGGTGCGACCAGCGCACCGGCAAGCAGTGCGAGCAAATCACACAGCGCATCGGCGCCGAACGCCTGATCGAACTAACCGCAAATCCGGCGCTCACCAATTTCACGCTGCCGAAAATATGGTGGGTGCAGCAGCACGAGCCGGAAATCTGGTCCCGCGCTCGCACCATCTTGCTGCCGAAAGATTATTTTCGCTTTCGCCTCACCGGTGCGCGAGCGATGGACGTCGCCGAAGCTTCCGGCACGCTCTTCTTCGATGTCTCGCAACGCCAGTGGTCGAAGCCCATGCTCGATGCCTCCGGCATCAGCGAAAGCATGCTTCCCAAGCTGCTCGAATCGCCTGAGATCAGCGGAGCTATTTCCAAAGAAGGCGCGGCAGCGACGGGTTTGCTCCCCGGAACTCCGGTGGTTGCCGGAGCAGGGGATCAGGCCGCGGGCGCCGTGGGAATGGGAATCGTGCGCCCCGGAGCGGTCAGCGCGACGATTGGCACTTCGGGCGTCGTGTTTGCCGCAACCAGCCGCCCGGTGCTAGATCCGCGAGGCCGCATCCACACTTTTTGCCACGCGCTTCCGCAGCGATGGCACGTGATGGGCGTCACCCAAGCAGCCGGATTATCACTGCGCTGGTTCCGCGACGAATTCGGCGCGGCCAACGCAGCCGCAAGCACGCACGCCCACGAAGACCCGTACGAGCGCCTAACCGATGAAGCCGCCAAGACGCCGCCCGGCGCGGACGGCTTGCTCTGGGCGCCCTACCTGATGGGAGAACGCACGCCGCATCTCGATCCGCACGCGCGCGGCGCACTCGTCGGAATCACGGCGCAGCACCACCGCGGCCACGTAGTACGCGCGATACTCGAAGGAGTGGCTTTCAGCCTGCGCGATTCATTCGAAATTTTCCGCGAGCTGAAAATTACCGCGCAGTCCATCCGGCTAGGCGGAGGCGGAGCGCGCAGTGAATTGTGGCGCCAAATTCAAGCTGATATTTACGGCATGAGCGTCGAGATCGTGGAAGCGGAAGAAGGGCCGGCGTTTGGCGCCGCGCTGCTGGCCGGTGTCGGCGCGGGCGTATGGCCGTCGGCGGAAGACGCGTGCGATAAATCCGTTCGCGTGGCGCGGAGTGTTCCGCCCGACGCTACCACAGCAAACAACATGAATCTTCGCTATGCTGTGTACCGTCAACTTTATCCGGCGCTGCGCGGCATTTTTCACGAACTTCAGTAAGCCTGAAGTATTATTTCTGGACGCTCAAGTAGCAAATTCCAAGGAGCACGATGGCCACCGACAAGTTTCAACCAAAGCCCGAACATAAATTTTCTTTCGGCTTGTGGACCGTGGGCAATCCCGGACGGGACCCGTTCGGCGAGCCGGTCCGGCCCATTCTTCCTCCGGTGCAATTGGCGCAACTGCTGGGCGAAGTCGGCGCGTGGGGAGTGAATTTTCACGACAACGATCTGGTGCCGATTGACGCGACGCCCGCCGAGCGCGACCGCATCGTGCGCGATTTCAAACGAGCGCTGTCCTTGCTCGGACTGCGCGTTCCGATGGCGACGGTGAATCTCTTCACCAATCCGGTGTTCCGCGACGGCGCGTTCACCGCCAACGATCCCGCAGTGCGCGCGTACGCCGTGCAAAAGACGATGCGCGCCATGGATCTCGGCGCGGAATTCGGCGCCAAAATTTTCGTCCTGTGGGGCGGGCGTGAGGGCGTTGAAACCGATGCCTGCCGCCGTCCCGAAGAGGCCGTAAAGCGCTTGCGCGAAGCTGTCAACTACCTGTGCGAATATTCCGTCGCCCAGAAATATGGTTACCGTTTCGCGCTCGAAGCCAAGCCCAATGAGCCGCGCGGCGATTTGTATTTCTCGACGACCGGCTCCTACCTCGCGTTCATTCCCACGCTCGATCATCCGGAACTCGTAGGCGTAAATCCGGAAGTAGCGCACGAAACCATGTCCGGCTTGAATTTCCTGCATGCCGTAGCGCAAGCCTGGGAATCGCGAAAACTTTTTCACATTGATTTGAACGACCAGGTGATCGGCCGCTACGATCAGGATTTCCGCTTCGGCTCCGCAAATCCGAAGCTGGCATTTTTTCTGGTGCGCTTCCTCGAAGATTCCGGCTACGACGGTCCCCGACACTTCGACGCGCATGCCTACCGCACCGAAAACTACGACGGGGTGAAGGACTTCGCGCGCGGCTGCATGCGCACCTACCTGATCCTCAAAGAGAAAGCCGCGCGATTCAATGCCGACCGCGAAATTCAGGCCATCTTGAAAGAGATCAATGAGGCGGACAAGAGTGTCCCCAGCGTCGGCGCGTACTCAAAGAAGAGTGCCAAAGAACTACTCGCGTACTCGTTCAATCGCGCCGCGCTGGCGTCCAAGAGATTGCCCTACGAACGGCTCGACCAATTGACGATGGAAATTCTCTTCGGCGTCCGCTGAACGATCTGAGCGCCGGTACGCCGACCCCATTGCGCGCGCTAAGTTGACTTCAGCCCGTCGGGCACCAGCGGCATCGAGCGCAAGCGCACGCCACTCGCATCAAAGATCGCGTTGCCAATCGCTGGCGCGATTCCCTCGATCGGCGATTCCCCCGCCCCCGCGGAAGGCAGATCTTTGCGATCGAGCAACACCACTTCAATTTGCGGAACGTCGCTAAATCGCGGCAAGCGATACTTCGAAAAACGCCCGTTCAATATTCTGCCATCTTCGAACTCGATGGCCTCGAAGAGCGCTCCACCCAGGCCCATGATGTTCGCTCCCACCACTTGATTGCGCAGACCGTCGGGATTCACGATCGCCCCGCATTCAAACGCAGCAACGACGCGCACGACTTTCACATCGCCCGACTGCCGGTCCGCGGAAACCTCCGCACAAGTAGCGAAATACCCGCCCTTGTCGCAGCCGCCCGCAATTCCGAATCCTTGCCCCGCGCCGGTTTTTGCGCGGCCCCAGCTGAATTTTTGCGCCGCAGCGGTAAACACGGCTTTCAGCCGCTCGTCTTTCAAATTCCGCAGCCGAAATTCGAGCGGGTCCATTCCGGCCAGATGAGCAAGCTCGTCCATGTGCGTCTCGCGCGCGAAATGATTTGCGGTAGCCGCCAGCCCGCGATACGAGCCTTGCCGCAACGGAGATTTCGTCGGATGAAATTCGATTTTCTGGTTGGGTATGTCGTAATACGTGCGGATCCCCGCCTCGCCTGAATTGTAGTTGTGAAATTCCCAAGCGGTCACCGCGCCGTCCTTGCGCATGCCGCTCGAAATTTCGATCACTCCCGCGGGGCGGAAATAAGCCCAGGAAAATTCTTCCTCGCGAGTCCAATTCAATTTCACCGGCCGCTTCGCAGCACGTGCGAGCCGCGCTGCCTCTATGGCCGTCTCCCCGGTATGTTTTCCGCCGTAGCCCGAGCCCATATCCGGCATCAACACGCGCACGTGATCTTCGGGGATGTGAAACGCGGCAGCCAGTTCGCTGCGCACTCCGAACGGGCGCTGCGTCCCGGTCCATACCGTCAAGCGATCGCCGTCCCATCGCGCCATCGCCGCGCGAGGTTCGAGCGGCGCATGCGCGATGTAAGCGACTGTATACGTCTGCTGCAGGTGGTGGTCCGCCGAAGCCAGCGCCGTCTCCACGGAACCGACGATCTGCGGCGCTGCGTCGTCCGCGTCGGGCGGCAACACATTTTTCTTCAGATACTCGAACAGCTCCTTGCTCGAGGGCTGCGGATCGGATTTCCATTCAGCGTGAATCGCGGCGGCAGCGGCTCGCGCCGCGGATTCGCTCGGTGCCGCCACGCCAACGAAATTTCCATCATGCACAACTGTGACGCCAGGAATCTGTGCCGCCGCGCCCGTGTCCACGGACACCAACGTCGCGCCGAACGCGTCCGGGCGCACGATTTTGCCGTAAAGCATGTCCGCGATTTTTTGATCGCTCGGATACTGGTGTTTCCCAGTGACGAAATCGCGGCCATCCACCTTGGGCAGCGATTGTCCCGCGATAGTCCAGTCGGCAGCCGGCGCCAGCGGATCCACCGCCGGCAATGATTCCGTCAATTGCTGTCCTTTCACCAGCGACGCGTATTCCAGGGATTGTTTTGTCGCCTTATCCGTGACGCGGCCGTCCGCGGCCACCAGCTGCGCGCGATCCACTCGCCATTGCGCCGCCGCGAGATTGATCAAGACGTCCCGCGCCGCTGAAGCCGCGCGCCGCAGCTGCAGATTCATCACCGGCGTCGAAAGGCTGCCGAACGTCCCGCGATCGTAAGGCGTCAATTGCGTATCGCCCATCACCATGTGAATCTTGCCGACGCTGACGTGAAGCTCCTCCGCCACCGCCTGACTCAATGAAGTACGAATGTTTTGCCCCACTTCCACTTTGCCGGTGAAAACCGTCACGCCACCGTCATCTCCGACGTGCAGCCACGCTGATATTTCCTGCGGCAATGCTTCGCCGGAATGTCGCCGCCCCCCGCCCGATTCCTGCCCCGCGCGCGTGGCCTTCGCCGCGCAGATAATCAAAACCCCCGCGCCGAGATATTCGAAAAAGTCGCGCCGGTCGGTTTCAAACCGATAAGGCGGCACCTCTTGCAACTCGTAGCGTTCCCGTTCGATCGGAAAATCGAAATGCCGTTTGTCGGTCATTGGCCCGCACCCTTCTGCGCCCGTGCCGCTTTCTGAATCGCGGCGATAATCCGCGGCTGCGTGCCGCAGCGGCAGACGTTGCCTTCCATGGAATCCAAAATGTCGCTCTCCGAAGGACTGGCATTTCCATTCAGCAGCGAAGCAGCGGACATGATCATGCCGGAGGTGCAATAAGCGCACTGCATCGCGCCTTCGTCCAGAAATGCTTGCTGCAGAGGATGCAGCCGGTCTCCGCTGGCGAGTCCTTCAATCGTCGTGATTCGCCTATCAGCGACGGTGCCAACGCGCGTGATGCACGAGCGCAGCGCCGTTCCTTCGATCAGCACGGTGCACGCGCCGCATTGCCCCTCGCCGCACCCATATTTGCTGCCGGTAAGCCCCAGGTGATCGCGCAAAACAATCAGCAAACTTTCCTGCGAGTCCGCACTGATGCTTCGGCTCGTCCCGTTCACGTTTAATTGAGTGATTGTGGCCATCCGAACACCTCGCTACCGGAGTGACTGAATTAGTTCCACAGCACTGAGGAATTACAGCTTACCGCACTGCCAAGAATCATGTCCATTTGCCTTTCCGCCGCCACGAATTCACATCGCGTTCGCCAACAGAACACGCCCTTGCATCCCCATTCTTGCTTTCTGAATCCTAATCACCGTAAGATGAAGAAGTCAGCTAAGGCAGCGCGCCGCGGAAAGCGGCGTCTCTCTGAAGTTCCCGGTTGTCTGTATCCGCGCATGAATATTGAGCAACAGCAAACAGGTTTCGTCGGCGAAATCGCCTCCCACAGGCGGTTCTGTCTCCGCGTAGGTGTGCTGCTTTTGCTCGTCGCCATCGCGGGATTTGCCACGCTCGCGAAAAACAGCCAGTACTATTCGAAATCCAACCCGGCGCACTACATCAATATCTCGAGCAAAATGAAAGCTACCGCGGCGCCGGTGGCGATGGATCGTGCGCCGCTGCGCCAACTCGTTCGATTCGCCCCTGCGCCGCGGCCGCAAATTCGAATTCACCGGGTGGTTCGGGAGGATTTTCCGCCTCTGCCCTCCATTGCCGTAAGAGTTTCCCTGCAACATCGCTCCCCTCCACCTTATTTCGCGTAACTAGTTTTCTTTTTTTTAAATCTAAGACCTCCAGCCTTTAGTTCGTTTGGGGCCTTTATTTCGCATTGTCCGCGGACATGATCCGGGACGGGAGCCTTCATGAATACACAGCCAGTGCCTCCAGCGTGCCTCGATCAGTTGCGCGCGCTGAGCGGGTGCGTGGTGGCCAGCGCCATCGAGCCGTTTGGAGTCCGCCTGCGCAATAAGGGTTTCACGGATTCCCGCTTGCATTGCATATTCGACGATCTTCCGCCCGTCGTCGGCTATGCCGTCACCGCTCGCATACGCACCTCGGCCCCTCCCATGGAAGGCCCCAGCTATTACGACGCGGGCCGCTGGTGGGATTTCGCGCTGAAAATTCCACCGCCGCGGGTCGTGATACTTGAGGACTTGGATCAGCCAGCCGGCCTCGGTGCTTACGTCGGCGAAGTCCACGCCAATATCTTGCGCGCGCTTGGATGCATTGGCCTCGTGACCAATGGCGCGGTCCGCGACCTTCCCCAAGTGCATGCCACCGGCTTCCAGATGTTCGCCGGAAATGTTTCCCTGTCACACGCCTACGCTCACGTATTCGATTTTGGTGGTCCGGTCGAAATAGCCGGACTGTCCGTCGTCCCAGGCGATTTGATTCACGGAGATCTCCACGGTGTGCAAACCATTCCGCGCCAGATCGCCGAACGCGTTCCCGCCAAGGCCCTGGAAATCCTGCAAATACGCCAAAATCTGAATTCGTTCTGCGGCTCGCCTGAATTTTCGCTGCCAAACCTTCGTCGCAAGGTCCAGGAGTCACACTCGTGATACGCAAACCAGTCTCTGCACTCGCGTTCTTCGCTCTCCTTGTTGTTGCAGCCATTGTTGCCGGCTGCGGCGGCGCGCACAACGCCTCGGCCGATAACCCGAGCAACGCTCCACACGCGGCCGTGGTGAAAGTGGAGCGGCGCAATCTCGCCAATACTCTGGAAATCGCTTCGGAGTTCCTGCCCTATCAGGAAGTGGATGTCTACGCCAAGGTTTCCGGATACATCCAGAAACTCTACGTGGACTGGGGCACGCACGTAAAACAAGGCCAGCTCCTCGCCGTGTTGGAAATTCCCGAGTTGCAGCAGCAACTCCAGCAAGATGAAGCCTCGATGCGCCGCAGCGAGCAGGAAGTGGCGCGCGCGCACGAGGAACAAAGCCGCGCCGAATCCGCTTACAACGTGGCCCACATCACCTATACGCGCCTGGCCGACGTGCAGAAATCGCGGCCTGAGCTTGTGGCGCAACAGGAAATAGACGTCGCGCAGGGCAAGGACCTCGAAGCAAGTGCCGGCGTCTCATCGGCAAAGGATTCTTTGGCTGCCGCTGAACAAGCTTTGCTGTCTTCCAAGGCTTCGCTGGCGAAAGACCAGGCATTGTTTTCATACGCGCGGATGACCGCGCCGTTCGATGCGGTGGTGACGCAAATTTACGCGTACACCGGCGCGCTGCTGCCCGCCGGAACGTCCTCGAATAAGGGCGATTCCGCGCTGTGCCACCTCTCGCAAAATAATCTTCTGCGCCTGGTGATCCCCGTTCCGGAAAGAGCCGTGCCGGATATTCATGACGGCCAGACACTGGAAGTGGACGTTTCGGCGCTGAAGAAAACTTTCACCGGCAAGATCATCCGCTACTCCGACCAGATCGATCCGAATACCCGCACGATGCACACGGAAGTGAATGTGCCCAATGCCAACTTCGAACTGGTGCCGGGAATGTATGCGTCGGTGAAAATCCCGCTGCAATCCGCGTCCAACGTCCTCACGGTTCCGGTGCAAGCGATCTCCTTGACCGGAACTGGGCAGGGAACGGCGCTGGTGGTCAACTCCACCAATCACTTGGAAAGGCGCGAAGTAAAGTTGGGATTGCAAAGCTCTACCGACGTGGAAGTTCTCTCCGGCATCAAGGAAAACGAATTGGTGGTGTTCGGCGAGCAAAATCAGTTCAAGGAAGGCGAACTAGTGTCACCGAAGGTCGTCGAAGCCCCGAGAATGGAGTAAGCCGCACATGGCAAAATTTGCGATTCGTCATCCGTATTTCATCATCGTCGTCTGTCTTTTTATTTGCGTTTTGGGCATCACCAGCGTGGTGCAGATGCCCGTGGACATGTTTCCCTCCATCAACATTCCCGTTGTGCTGGTCGCCACCTTTTACAGCGGCATGCCGCCCCAGCAGATTGAAGCGGACATCACCGACACGTTCGAGCGTTTCTTTACCTTGGGAAGCGGGATTGACCACATGGAATCGCGCTCGATGTCCGGCGTCAGTCTGATCAAAATCTATTTTCAGCCCGGCACCGATGCCAACGCGGACGTCACCCAGGTGTCCAACCTGGCGATGGCCGACTTGCGCCGCTTGCCGCAGGGCACGCTCCCTCCCGTGGTCATGAAAGTGGACGCTTCGAGCCTTCCGGTGTGCCTGCTGACCGTCGAAGGCAAAGGCCTCAACGAAACGCAACTCCACGATTACTTGCAGTACGCCATCCGCAATCAGATCGCCGGCGTTCCGGGTGCGACGGTGCCTCCGCCGTATGGCGGGAAATATCGCCAGATCATGATTTATGTGGATCCCACCAAATTGCAAGCGCACGAATTGAGCCCCATGGACGTAGTGCGCGCCACCGATGAATCGAACCTGATCTTGCCCGCGGGAGACGTGCGCATCGGTCCCATGGATTACAACCTCTACACCAACGCGCAAGTGGCCAATGCGCAAGCACTGAATGATGTCCCGCTGAAGACGGAAGGACAGCGCTCGGTATTCATCTCCGACGTCGGCAAAGCCGTGGATGGCGCCTCCATTCAATACAACATCGTGCGCGTCAACGGCCAAAATTCGGTGTACGTGCCGATTCTGAAGCAAGGAGGCAACACCAACACGATCGCAGTGGTCAACGGAATCAAAACCGCGATCAAGACTCTCCGCGATATTCCGCCGCAACTGAAGACCCACGTGGTTTTCGATCAGTCGCTGTTCGTGAAGCAGGCCATCTCCACAGTCATGAAAGAAGGCAGCATCGGCCTGGTGCTTACGGGATTGATGATTTTGCTTTTTCTCGGCAGTCCTCGCGCCACTGTCGCGGTGTTTCTTTCTATCCCTTTATCCGTGCTGGCCACATTCTTCTTTCTGCATTCGGCCGATAAGACGATCAACAGCATGGTGTTGAGCGGCTTGGCGCTGGCGTTTTCGCGACTGATTGATAATTCGGTAGTCGTTCTCGAAAATATTTTCCGGCACATGGAGCTGGGCGAGGATTCCGTCACCGCTTCCGAGCGCGGGGCGGACGAAGTGTCTCTGGCGGTGCTGGCGATCACCATCGTCACCGTCGTCGTGTTTTTTCCGGTCACGATGCTGTTCGGCGTCAGCAAGTATTTGTTTACGGCGCTGGCGCTGGCCGTGGTTATCTCTTTGTGCGCTTCCTACTTTGTGGCGGTTACGGTGGTGCCGCTGTATTGCGCGCAGTATATGCGCGCAGCGATTCATCATGCCGCCGGCGCTGCCGAGCACGCGAAATCCTGGGGCGCGCGTTTCCATGCCGGCTTCAACGCCCGTTTCGAACGCATGCTCAATCTCTACGACCGTTGGGTACAGAAAACGCTCGATCGCCCCAAGGAAGTGGTGCTGGGTTTCCTGGGCATCTTCGTTCTCAGCTTCGTGCTCTATCCGCTCGTCGGCATGTCCTTCTTTCCGCGCACCGACGCCGGCCAATTCGTCATCAACGTGAAAGCTCCCACCGGCACACGCCTGGAATTGACCACCGATTACGTGAAACAAGTGGAAGATATCGTCCGCCAGGTGGTTCCCGCCGATGAGCTGAACACCGTGGTCTCCAACGTCGGCCTGATGTCCGATCTTTCCGCACTGTTCACGCCGAACTCCGCCATGCACACTGCTTTCATCCAGGTCGGCCTGAGGGAAGACCATCGCGTCAGCAGCTTCACCTACATGAACGAAGTCCGCGCTCGCATCTCCGCCGAGCTTCCGCAATTGCGCACGTATTTTCAATCCGGCGGTCTCGTGGACGCCGTGCTGAATCAAGGCATGCCCGCGCCGATTGACGTGCAGGTGAGCGGGATGGATTTAAAAGCGGCCGATAGCATAGCCCTCGGCCTCGCCCAGAAATTCCGCGCGCTGCCGGGAGTCGCGGACGTCTACGTCCCGCAGGACATGGACTACCCCGCGTTGAACCTCAATGTGAATCGCGCCCGCGCCAGCGAGCTGGGCCTCAGTCCGAAAGAGGTCGTGGACAACGTGATCACGGCGCTCACTTCGGACGCCATGATCGCGCCCAGCTACTGGGTGGATCCCAAGAGCGGCAACAATTATTTCGTCACCGTGCAATATCCCGAAAATCGCGTGGCCACGCTCGAAGACCTCAAGACCATGCCGCTACGCGCTCCAAACTTGAAATTGCCCACCTACCTCGATCAAGTCGCCGATATCAGCCCGATCCTCACGCCCACGGAAGTCGACCACTACCAGTTGCAGAGAACGATTGACGTGTACGTCGCTCCTTCCGGCGAAGACCTCAGCAGGCCCGCGAAGGAAATTTCCAAAATTGTCGCCGCTACACAGCTTCCGCCCAACCTGCGCATTAATGTCCGTGGTCTCGTCGTCACCATGCAATCATCCTTCCGCAGTTTTGGATTCGGCTTGCTGCTAGCCGTCTTGCTCGTTTATCTGGTGCTGGTGGCCCAGTTCGCTTCCTTCATTGACCCGTTCCTGATCATCCTCGCCGTTCCCACCGGTCTGATCGGCGTGATGCTTACCCTGGCATTCACGGATACCACGCTGAACGTGCAATCCCTGATGGGCATCGTGATGCTCACCGGTATGGTGGTTTCCAACAGCATTCTGATCGTGGATTTTGCCAATCGTCTGCGTAAGGATGGCCACAGCGTCCGGCAAGCCGTCGCCGATTCTTGCCGCATTCGCCTGCGCCCGATCTTGATGACGTCGCTGGCCACCATCGTCGGTTTGCTGCCGATGGCTCTCAAGCTGGAAACCGGCAGCGAGGCCTACGCCCCGCTCGCCCGCGTGATCATCGGCGGCTTGACGGCTTCCGTCCTGCTGACCATCTTCTTTGTGCCAGCTGCTTATCTTTTGATTTATCGCCGGCAGGCCGAAGCCGGGCCCGCGCCACTTCCGCAGGAGGCTAGCTAATGCGTCGCTGCGATTCGGTTCTAACCGTGGTCGTTTTATTCGCTGCGCTGGCCAGCGCGCCGCCAGCCTCCGCCCAAATGCAACCGGCCTCGCCAGCGCCGCCCATGCAGCAGCTGCCGCCCCAGGCGCAGCCGCCCGCGCAAGCGACGCAGAGCCTCACGCTCCAGCAAGCCGAGAAAATCGCGATTCAAAATCATCCGCAGATTCAGGCGGCGTCGTACCTCGCAAGCGCGGCGAAAGCGCAAGCCACCGAAGCCCGCTCGGAATATTACCCGCACGCATACGGCAGCGCCACGGGAGTGAAATCGGAAACCAACAGCCGCATCACCGCCGGCGCGCTGAATAATCCCATCGTTTACGATCGCTTCGCCGACGGCGTGGCGGTGCAACAACTCGTCACCGATTTCGGCCGCACTCACGAACTGGTGAAGAGTTCGCTGCTGCACGCCAAAGCCCAAGAGGAGAACGTCACAGCGACGCGCGCCGATATATTGCTCGCGGTGGACGCCGCCTACTACGGCGTATTGAAAGCGCAGGCTGTGCTGCAGGTCGCGCAGGAAACCGTCAAGGATCGCCAACTCGTTTCCGATCAAATCACCGCGCTGGAAAAAAACAAACTGAAGTCCGGCCTCGACGTCAGTTTTGCTAACGTAGACTTGGCGCAGGCGCAGCTCCTGCTGGTACAAGCGCAAAATGATTTGGAAGCTTCGTTTGCCGACCTTTCCACCGCTCTCGGCTATTCCGATCAGCGCACGTTTCAACTCGCTGACCAACCGCTGCCTTCCGCGCCGCCGTCCGACCTTCCCACCCTCATCGCACAAGCCATGCAGAATCGCCCCGAATTGGTGGGCCGCCGCCTCGATGTAAATTCCGCGCAAAGCTACGCCACCGCCGAACGCGATCTTTGGTTTCCAACGATCAGCGGCGTGGGTGTCGCCGGCCTCACGCCGGTCCGTGAAGACCCCCTCGCTTCCCGTTATGCGGCTGCCGGCTTCAACGTGAATATTCCCATCTTCAATGGCCGGCAGTTCAACGCGCTGCACGCCGAAGCGAATGCGGAAGCCGGTGCCCAGCAGCAATACCTCCGCGATTTGCAGAACAATATCGTCCGGGACGTGCGCAAGGCCTGGCTCAACGCGAATTCCGGTTACCAGCGCCTCGCTCTCACCGATCAGCTCCTGAATCAGGCGAACCAAGCCTTCAATCTCGCGCAAGCTCGCTACAAACTCGGTTTAAGCTCCATCATCGAGCTAAGCCAATCGCAATTGAACGAAACGCAAGCGGAAATCGCCCAGGCCAGCGCAAAATACGACTACCAGGCAGAATTGTCGGCTCTCAACTTCCAAATCGGCGCGCTGCAATAATCAAAAAAGTGTCGCCAGTCGAGTGTCCCGCGGCGGGAAAGTGTGTTGTCATCCCGAGCGCAGCGAGGGATCTCTCTTCGATTTTCAGTATGAGCAAGAGGCACCCGGCCCCGCGATCCAGCTGATACCCCGCTTCCCGGACGCCTAATTCGCCGGCTTCACCGACTCCATCAATCCAAAAAATCCCTCCGCAAGCGTGGGATGTATGTACACCGCTCCCTTGAGCACGGTGTAAGGCGCCTTGGCTAAAATCATCGCGCCGAGGATCTGCACAGTCTCGCCGCCCTCGCTCGCCAGAATCGCCGCGCCCAGAATCTGATCGTTCTCGCCATCCACGATAATTTTCATCAGCCCGGCCGTCTCATCGCGCTCGATCGCCCGCGCCACCGAAGTCATCGGGTATGTCCCCATCTTGAATTTTCGGCCGGAAGCCCGCGCGACCTGCTCGGTGATTCCCACGCGCCCCAGCGGCGGATCCGTGAAAAGCGCGTACGGCAGATAACGGTTTTCGATGGTGAGGTTTTTTCCTTCAATCAGGTTCGCGTAAACGATCTGGTAATCGTTGTAGGAAATATGCGTGAAAGCCGGACCGCCTTTCACGTCGCCCATCGCCCAGATTCCCGGCACGCTCGTTTCCATCCTGCCATTCACTTTCACGTAGCCGCGTGCATCGGTTTCGACGCCGGCTTTTTCGAGGCCAAGTTCATCGGTATTCGGAATGCGCCCGCTCGCAACCAGAAGATGCGAGCCTGAAACCGTCTTCGTGCCGTCTTTCGACTCGAGCGTTAGCGCGATTTCGCCGCCACGATTTTCGACGCGCATCGCTTTCGCGCCGAGCAGAAATTCGATGCCCTCGGCTTCCAACGCCCGTTGCAATATTTCGGCAATGTCCGGATCTTCGTTCCGCAGAATCCGCTCGCTCCTGTGAATAATCGTGACGCGGCTGCCGAAGCGCCGAAACATCTGTCCGAATTCCAGGCCAATATATCCGCCGCCCATCACCAACAGATGCTTCGGCAGTTCTTGCAATTCAATGATGGATTCGTTCGTGAGGAAGGGAACGGAATCAATCCCCGCAATCTTGGGAATTTCGGGGCGTGTCCCGGTATCAATAAAGATTTTCTCGCTTTCGAAAGTTTCGCCGCCCGCTTCCACTTGATGAGGTCCGCTGAATCTGGCGTGTGCGCGCACCAATCGGATATTCGGCCGGTCGCTGATCCGTTTCTGGATCGAATTGCGAAAGTTCTGCACCACCTTGTTCTGTCGCGCCACCACCGCGGGAAGATCCACGCTCACGTCGCTCGCCCGTACTCCCCAGCGCGCCGCGTCTCGCGCATAACGCGCCACCTGCGCCGAGGCCACCATGGTCTTCGTGGGCGTGCACCCGGTGTTGATGCAGGATCCGCCCAGCTCCGCGCGCTCGATAAAAGCGACTGTCCACCCGTGGTCCGCCAGCGCATACGAGAGCGGTTTCCCCGCCTGCCCCGACCCAATCACAATTGCATCGAATTTCATCTCGCCACCTCAACATCTGCGCCAGCAGTTTACTAGCAATCCGTCTCCGCCGGTCGCCGTCAACTGCGGGGTACGCCGGCTGGCTTGCGCCGTACATGCCCGGTGCTTCAAGGAAACCTGCGCGAAAATTTAACGCCGCATTCAGCGCCATCGCACCTAGAATTTACGGATGGCCAGGGGATGGGAAAGCAAAGCCGTAGAAGGACAGGTCCAGGAATTTCAGTCCAAAGAAGATCGCCAGAATAAGAAGCAGCTCAGTCAGGCTCAAGTCGAGACGCGGCGGCAAACGCAAGTGCTGCTTCTCGCCCGCGCTCGCGTCGAAAAACAACTGCAATCCAATCAAGATCCGCGCTATCGCGAGCAACTCACCCGCGCGCTCGCCGACCTGGACGCCCAACTAGCCGAATTATCCGGCGACTCGAAGTAACGCCGCTCCGCTGAATCGCTGACTTCACATCGCCTCGTCGAATCCCGCCAGGTGTTTGGCCGCCTTGGTCGTTTGACCGACCGAACTAATACAAATCTGCGCGAAGAGGTACGCTATAATTTGATTTGAGGGAGTTTCGCTATGCCGCCGCAGAACGAAGCAGCTCCTGAAGTCGTGCAAACCCGTTGTTGCATTGCGGGCGGCGGCCCGGCCGGAATGATCGCCGGTTTTCTGCTGGCGCGCGCCGGAGTGGATGTCGTGGTGCTCGAAAAGCACGCCGATTTCCTGCGCGATTTCCGAGGCGATACGATTCATCCTTCCACTCTGGAGTTGATGCACGAGCTGGGAATCCTCCAGGACTTCCTCAAGCGCCCACATCAAGAGCTTCCGCAGATAGGCGCGCAAGTGGAACAATTCGCGGTGACCATCGCCGATTTTTCGCATCTTCCCACCCAATGCAAATTCATCGCGCTGATGCCGCAGTGGGATTTTCTGAATTTTATTGCCGGAAAGGGCCAGGCCTACCCGAATTTTCATCTTCGAATGCAGGCCGAAGTAACCGGCCTGATCGAAGAAAACGGAAATGTCGTCGGCGTTCGCGCAAAAACTCCCGGCGGCTCCCTGGAGGTGCGGGCACGCTTGACCATCGGCGCCGACGGACGCCACTCCATCGTTCGCCAGAAAGCGGGCTTCAAAGTGATTGACCTCGGCGCCCCCATTGACGTGCTCTGGATGCGCCTTTCGCGCCAGCCGGGCGATCCCAATCAAACTCTCGGCCGGTTCCACGCCGGCAAGATTTTAGTGATGCTCAACCGCGATGAATACTGGCAATGCGCCTACGTAATTGCCAAAGGCAGCTTCGAGATCATCCAGCAAAAAGGCTTGCAGGCGTTTCGCGATGACCTCGCCAGCACCGCGCCGTTCCTGCGCGAGCGCGCGGCCGAACTAAAGGATTGGAGCGACGTAAAATTATTGTCCGTCGCCGTGGATCACCTGGAGCATTGGTCGCGCGAAGGGCTTTTGTGCATCGGAGACTCCGCTCACGCCATGTCGCCGATCGGCGGCGTCGGCATCAATCTCGCGATTCAGGATGCAGTAGCCGCCGCGAATCTTCTGGCGCAGCCGCTATTGCAAGACAATGTGACGGAGGAAATGCTGCAGAAAGTGCCGGAACGCCGCGAATTTCCGACGCGCATGACCCAGCGGCTCCAGGTTTTCGCTCACAAGCGTGCCATCGGCCCCGCTCTGGCGGCGCTTGCGCCGATCCGGAAACTGCCGCTGCCTTTCAGATTCCTGCAGAAATTCCCGGTGCTGCGCCGCATCCCGGCCCGCATCTTCGGGCTCGGCTTTCGACCAGAACACGTCCGGTCACCGCAGGCGCCTAATCCCGCGGCCGTCCCGGATCGGGGTCCTCGATAAACACCACGCCGACGCCATTCTGATTCTTCTCGCGGCCCGGATCGAAATGCACCACGGTCCCGCGCAAACTCAGCATGCTCGAGCGCGTGGGATCGCCCGACGCCTCGATCACCACGCGCACTTCCGACTGCAATCGCGGCCGGCTGTTCAGCGCAAGATAAGCGCCCTGCAAACTCAAATCGCGCACCGTAGCTTTCTCTTCGAAGGGCTTTCCGTCGTCGGTCATTCCGCTGATCGTCGCCGCAAATCTCAATCGCCGCCGCAATCCCAACCGCGATTCGCGTATCGCCACGTTCACGCCGCGCTCGCTCATGGTGATAGACATTCCTTCGGTGGCCGCCCACGTTGCCGGAAATTCCTGCCGCGCCGCCGAAAGGAATCCGTCCACAACTTTGTCCGAAGAATCGGGGTCGTGGTGAAACAAGACCAGATTGCGCACTTTCGCCTCGCGCGCAATCTTCACGCCCTCCAGCCAACTCGAATGGCCCCAGCCCCGCCGGTCAGACGCCAGTTGTTCGGGCGAATACTGCGCGTCATACACCAACACGTCAGCCCCGTGCGCCAAATGCCGCAGGTTCTGATCGCACTCGTGCACTCCCGGCTCGTTATCCGTCGCGTAGACCATCGAGCCGCCCGCGGTATCAATCCTGTAACCGAGGCACCCTTGCGGATGATTCAAAAAGCACGTCGAAATTCGCGTGCCGTTCACTTCCCATTTCTCGCCGTCGCTCACTTCGCGGAATTCGCGCGCCGCCGTCATCATCGTCACATCCACGGGAAAGTAGGGCGTGGCCAGCTGCGCCGCGAACACCTGTTCCAGGCTATTCGGCCCCAAAAATTTCGATTGGAAGCTGTAAAATTGAAAACGATTTTGCGATTCGAAAAACGGATGAAAGAACGGAATTCCCTGAATGTGGTCCCAGTGGTAGTGGGTAACCAGAATGTGCGCGTCGATCCCCAGCCCGCGTTGCGCTTCCGTCAGGCAGTTTCCCAGCGTGCGCAGCCCCGTCCCGCAATCCAGAATGAACTTAGTCCCGTCCGGCGCCGTCAATTCCAGGCAAGGAGTGTTCCCGCCGTAGCGCCACGTATCGCGCTCGAGCGTCGGCGTAGAGCCGCGCACTCCCCAGAACACCAGTTTGGCAATTTGGTGCGTCATCGCCGGGTGAATCGCGATGTTCCCCGCCCGCGCTCCCTCTGAGAGTTGAGTGCCACGAAACTGTGCCATGGTAGGCGGGTGCGGCAACGTAAGTCAATTAGGTTTCGAGTCGCGCGTTCATTCCCGCCGCCCATCCGAATTAGACTTTGTAGCGGCGCACTTCAGTGCGCCATCCGTGTCGCGGCAACAACCGATGCCGCTAGGAGGACCGCCGATCCAAAATCCATTCTCCGCAATCTGCTAACTCCTAGCCGCAACCGTCCGAATCCTCGCTGTGCGCGCAACCGATTCACGGTTAAAATCCCTCTGATGCACGACCACTCGCACGCCGGTCACAGCCACGATCATGGCCACAACCACGGGCTCGGCGGACACTCGCACGTCTCGCTTCCCGCGGAAGGAATGACCCTCGCGCTGGGCATCGCCGTGTTTGCCACGTTTGCGCTGGTCGCGGTCGAACTCATCGCCGGATACGCCGGCCGTTCGATCGCGCTCGTCAGCGACGCCGTCCATAACCTCACCGATGTTCCCACGCTGGTGCTCTCGTGGCTAGCGATGCGCTGGGCCATGAAACCACCCACGCCCGAAAAAACTTACGGCTATCACCGCGCGGGAATCCTCGCCGCGTTCGTCAACGCGGTGCTCCTCTCGCTCGTCTCGCTCGGACTCTTGTACGAATCCTTCATGCGGCTGCGCACCCCGGTGGAAGTGAAGACCGGCCTCATGCTGTGGGTCTCGGTGTTCGCGCTGCTCGTGAACGGCGGAATTACGCTAGCGGTCCACAGCGGCCGGCGCGACCTGAATGTGCGCAGCGTGTGGATTCACAATCTTGGCGACGCGCTTTCAAATGTCGCGATTGTGCTGGGAGCGCTCGCGATTCGCTACACCGGCGCGGGATGGGTGGACCCGCTCATCGGCCTTGCGATCGGCGGGATGGTCCTCTGGTCGGGAATCGGCATTCTGCGCGAAAGCTCCCACATCCTGCTGGAAGGCTTGCCGCGCAATATCCAACTCGAAGCAGTCGCCCGCGCATTACTGCGCGTCGAAGGCATCCAGGAAGTTCACGACATCCATATCTGGACGCTAGGCACCGACCTCAACGCGCTCTCCTGCCACATACGCATCCCCGATATGCACATGGAAGAAAGCGAAAAGGTTCTCACGCAGGTCCGCGAAGTCCTCGCCAGCGAATTCCATATCAGCCACACCACAATCCAGTTCGAACGCGCCGGACTCCCCGCCCACGCCGGCCTCTACATGCCCGAGCCTCTGCAGCGCACAGAAGACTAGGCTCTGCAAGCGAGAGAAGCTCCATTTAAATTTTGTGCTGTGAATGATGAACCGCGATCATGCCGCAGCCAATCGCGATTTGGACAAACGAACCGGAGTGGGTGACCTTTGTGGGTCGGGGCTTCAGCCGCGACAACAACGTCGGCCCACGGCTAGGGGCTTTAGCCCCTGAAGTTCCCTGGCGACTTCTCTACAGCGGCAATTGCAGCGGAGTTCCGCGCTCTTCGTTCACGCGCGCCGTCGAATCGCTATCAATATCGCTCGCGGACACCGTGCGGCGCCCGCCATCGGGCGTAATGTAAACGATTTTATCCTGCGCGCGCGTGAACGCCAGCGCATCCACCTGCGTCCCATCGCGCATCACCAGCGTGAACGAACCCACATCGGGCAACGGCGCAGCTTCTTGCCGTTCTGGCGCAGGCATTGGCTCGTTCATGGCGTCGTTACGATAGTCCCCTTGCTGATCGTCGGGCGCCTGTTGACCGTCCCCCTGCTGACCGTCATCCCCCTGATCCGCGACCACATCGCGCTGGTCGGTTGCATCCTGCGTCGGTCCGTCGGATTCGTCATCCGCGACCGGCCCCGCGTAGTAATAGCCTCCGCCGGTGAGAAAAACAAACTGAGGTGTGCCGCCTCGCGGGTTACGCGGTGGCGGATGGTTGCGGTTACCGTTACCGCCATTCCCGACGCGAATCGGTCCAACATGCGGCGCTCTGATCCCCAGCGGCGAATTGCCCGTAGCGCCCGTAAACCGATATGGTGCCGCCGCGCCATACGTTGTAAACGGAATCGTTCGCGCGCGTCCGGCAGACGAGCTGTTGTTGATCGTGACAGAGGGAATGGTTCGAATGGCTGCCGAATGGGTGCCACCGCCGGAAAACGACATCGCGCCAGATGGGCCGCCGGCGCGCATCCCGCCTCCGCCGCCTCCCCGCTGCGCTTGCACAGCGGCGGGGGCCGCGAGCAGCGCCATCGCGACCATCCCTAACAGCCATCTAGGTGTCATGGCTTCTCTTTCCGCTCTACACTCATCAGACGCCCCAAACAGCCCGACGGTTGCTGCCACTTTACACCCGTTTACACCGGGCACCATAGCGATGTGCGGCCGCCGCTAATTAACACTGATTGGCGAACTATTCGACGTGTTTCGGTGTCTAACCACCATGGCGAATTGTGCATTTCCGGCGGTCGACGTTGCGTCGCTGCAAGCCGCTCGAAAATCTCACCTTTGCTTTTCCCTATCCCCCGGATGTGCTATAAACGTCCGTCCGAAGGACTACTAGAAATGGGACAGCCGGAAGCCGCTTTTCGAGCGGCGCAAGCAGCCGAGTCGAACGCGATCCGTCGCGCGGTTCCGCCGGAGCCGGCAGAGGCATCACAGTATTGCCCGCGATGTTCGGCTCGACTCGAGCCGCGTAAGTGCAAGATGATCTGCACGTCTTGCGGGTATTACATGTCCTGCTCGGATTTTTACTGACGAGAAAGCTCGCCGCCCTAGGGCAGTGGCTTCTCATTTACACCAATTCCAAATACCGTTTCGAATTTTCCAGGAGGCGCGAACGTGGCACTGAGAATGGTTGAGAACGAAGTGAATGGCGTGACCGTGCTCGAGATCGAAGGGCGCATCGTGCTGGGCGAAGAGAGCAACGCGTTCCGCGAGAAAGTGAAGAGCCTGCTGGCGGCGGGCAAGAAGAAGATCGTGCTGAATCTCGCGCAGGTCGGATACATTGACAGCGCGGGTCTTGGCACCTTGGTGGCCACCTTCCACAGCGCCCGCTCCCAAGGCGCCGTCCTGAAGCTCGCCAACCTCGGTTCCAAATTCAAGGAAGTGCTGCAAGTCACCAAGTTGATGACCGTGTTCGATACCTACGACAGCGAAACGGCCGCGATTCAAAGCTTCGCGAAGTAACGCCCAGGTTCGGGCAGCTCCCGGACTTTCAACCGGGTCAGTGGGGCGGGTCTCGCACCCGCCCCTAGCCCGTTGCCGCGAATATCATTCACCGCGCAAGCAAGCCTCTCGCTCCGCCACGTGGTTTCTCGGTGTGCCGTTCTAAGCGCAGCGAAGCCCGCCCGCCGCAGGTGGGGGATCTCTCTACGAGTCTGTGTCAGAACACGAGAATCTTTGTAGGTCGTCGCTTGAGCGACGACATGAATGTTCAGAAATCAGTGGGGCTTCAGCCGCTGAAGTACAGATTTTGCAGTCTCCACACAGACTCTCGACGCCTCGCTCATCGAACGCCGCAAAATTCCAGTACCCATCGTTCCAGTACCCCCGACGGAACATTTTGCCCGTACCTCCGCAGAAAATACCGGGCAAAGACTCGCCCCGAGATGACCAAGTAACAATCCCATCACCCTCCAACAGATTGAATTAACGCAACTAATCTCTCCCTATCACCAACGGCGATTTAAATGCCGCCATCAACCCAAACGGCCTTCGGCCACGCACCAAAATCCAGCCCCAAATCATAACTTGAGGTGACGTATGTACCGAACCGGCGCGGTCCTGAACACTGTCATCATAATCGCTGCGTTAGGAGCATCTGCTCCCGTCGCAAGCTCAGATTCGAGAAATCCCGGAAGTTCTCGGACGCAGCAGTTAATGGCGCAAAACCAGTCCCCAATCCAATCCCGAATCCCAGCCAACGATAAGCCCGAAGTAAAAACCTTCAGCGGAACCATCTGGATGAACGGCGACCGCTTCGTCCTCCGAGACGAGCGCGAAGAACGCTGGTATCAGCTAGATGCCGACCAGAAATCAATCGCCAAATTCGAAGGCAAAGAAGTAAAAGTCACCGGCACCCTGGACCCCACCAACAGCGAGATCCACGTTCAACACATCGAAGAAAGCTGACCACGAATGCAGCAGTACGAATCCTTCCCGGACGTGAGCCCGGGTGCCCCATCCTTCCCGATTTCCGGGAAGGGTGGGGCTTTTGCACATTCAAGTCGCAGACTGATCCGACGTTCGCTGAACCATTTTCTGGGTAGGGGCGCTGCTTACTGTTTCCAGCTTGCCCGGGCGTTCAAGCCTCTCCCATTCTTGGTAGCGTAAATTTTTGTGTGTAGATTTGGCTTGGAAGCAAAAAAGAAGGGTGTACATCTTCTTGGAGCGCCAACTCACAAGGAGGAGGTACACCCGATGCGAGAACTGGAAGTTCTCAGCAATGGCCATCTTAAGCTGGACTTTGCGGAGTGGAAAGAGTTCTTTGACCAGGAACTGGGGGAATGGGTGCGCAGCCAGGTGAAGCGCATGATCGAGCAGGCCCTGGAAGCCGAACGCGATTATCACTTGCAGCTGGGCTATTACGAACACAGCCCAGAATTTCGCATGGATTACCGCAACGGCTATCGGCTGCGGGATTTAGCCACGCAGTTGGGTTTGTTGCGGCGTTTGCGAGTTCCGCGCACGCGGCGCCGCTACCGCAGCCAGTTTTTGCCGCGTTATAAGCGGGCGCAACCGGCGGTGCACGAACTGGTGCGACAGGCTTTTCTGCGGGGGATTTCCACTCGCCAGGTGGGCGCGGTGCTGGAGCCGGTGTTGGGCGAAGCGTATTCGGCGCAGACGGTTTCCAACCTGACGCGCGAACTGAGCCGAGCGGCCGAGCAGTTTCACCGGCGCCCGCTGCGCGCCGATTATCTGTATTTGTTTCTGGACGGCGTGGTTTTGAAAGTGCGCGACGCGGGCCGTAAAGTGCGCCGCCGGGTGGTGTTGGTGGCTTATGGAATCACCGCGCAAGGACGGCGCGAAGTCATCGCTTATCAGTTTGCCCACAACGGAGAGAGTGAAGCGTGCTGGACGGAATTTCTGCAGGATTTATATCAGCGCGGACTGCAAGGCCAGCACTTGCGGCTGATCGTCAGCGATGGCGGCAAGGGGCTGGCGGCCGCGCTGCCGCTGGTGTTTCCGCGCGTGGCGGTGCAGCTGTGCTGGGCGCACAAGTTGCGCAACATCGCCGACAAGGTGCGGCGCAGCGAAGGCAGTTGCGTGGCGCAAGCCGCCGGAATGTACCGGGCCCAGAATCGCGCGCAGGCGCAGCGGGCCTTCCGGCAGTGGAAACGCAACTGGGAGCAGCGCCGCCCCCAAGCCGTGGCTTGCGTGGAACGCGATCTGGAGCGCTTGCTGAGTTTTTACGATGTGCCGGAGCACCACTGGAAGAAAGTGCGCACCACCAACGTGATCGAGCGGTCTTTTCGGGAAGTACGCCGGCGCACCCGGCCGATGTCCAGCTTCGCCAATCCCGGCAGCTGCGACCGCATCGTCTTTGGCGTCATCAGTCACCTAAACCGCTCCTGGGAGAAAAAACCCTTCAAAGAATTTACACACAATCCTTGACGCTACCCCCATTCTTTTTACTCTTGCCTTCTATTAACCATTGTGTTATCATGAGTCAGGCTATAATCGCGCCCAACGGAGGAAGAGACATGGTGCACGGCGGAGCAGTCAGCATCGCTGATCGGTCGCTCTGCGTCCGCTTTCGCATCCTCCTTTACACGCTGTTACGCCAGATGTCGCGATGTTACATCGCCAAAAATCTCGCCAAAATCAATCGCCAACCCCGGCGATTAGAACTCATGCTATCTCACCCAAAACAAGCACTCGCACGTCAAATCAATCGCCAACTTTCAGCCACTTCTGCGCGCCAGCACCTACCATCCAGCCGCTCATTGCGTGCGCCCCGGATTTCTAACCGGAACACGACTCCATTCAGAAATCGGCTAACTCGATGAAGACAAACGAGAAAATATTTTCTAACCGGAACAAGACTCCGCTTTTCGCTATTGCGGGCTACCGTCATTCGACGGATCGCAAATCGGAAGGCACCAAGTACCGCTCACAAATCACCAATCACCGAATTTCTAATCGTCACACCCCGCGATTAGAAAACGCTATATCTCACACAAAACAAAGCATTGCACCCAGTTCTAATCGTCATTTCTTTGAGGGTCTGCAGCGCACAAATCATGCCTTTCAAGGTCGAATTGCGTTCGCGAGACGCAATCCGCAAGCCACTAATCACCACTCACTAATCACTAATCACCAATCACGCTTCACCACTCACGAATCACGATTCGTCACGATCCACGAATCTCGCCCTTTGCGTCCCGCGTCCTTTCGCGGGACGCGCCGTCCTCTGCTACAATCTACGTTTCTCAAGCTGCTCAGACTGCCACCCGAGGCCTACATGGCTGAAATTCAACCTTTTCGCGCCTTCCGCTACGACACAAGCCGCGTCCCGCTCGACAAAGCGCTCACGCAGCCGTACGACAAAATCACTCCCGCGATGCAAGAGAAGTACTACGCCGCGAGCCCCTACAACCTGATCGCCATCGAAAAGGGCCACATCAACGCCGCCGACACGCCCGAAAACAACGTCTATACGCGAGCCGGTCAAAAGATCAAAGAATGGATCAAGGAAAAAGTCTTGATTCAGGACGCCGCTCCGGCCATCTACGTTTATTCCCAGGAATATCTTGTTCCCGGAACGCATACCCGCAAGACCCGCATCGGCTTCATAGCCCTGGGCCGCGTCGAGGACTACGACGCGCACATCGTCTTCCGCCACGAACGCACTCTCTCCGCGCCCAAAGCCGACCGCATCGAGCTATTGCGCCACACCCACGCGCAAACCGGCCAACTGTTCATGTTGTACGATGATGCCCCGCGCCGCATTGACAACCTGCTCGAAGAAATCGCGAAACAACCGGCCGCCAACGAAATGCACGACGAATACGGAGTGACTCACCGGCTCTGGCCCGTCACCGACGTCGCCAACATCCGCAGAATTCAAAACGCTATGGCCGACAAAAAACTGATCATCGCCGACGGCCATCACCGCTACGAAACCGCCCTGAATTTCCGCAATGAAACACGCGTCCGCGAAGGTGTCAACGATCCCTACGCGGCGCCAGAATTCGCCATGATGACTTTCATCAACACGCACTCCAAAGGCCTCACGATCCTGCCCACTCACCGCCTCATTCGCAATGTTCCCGATTTCGATTTCGACAAGTTTCGCCAGAATGTCGCGCAAGCCTTCGACTGGTATTCCTACCCGTTTCAAAATCCCGAAGAGCGCACCGCCGCGTTCGCCGAATTTCACAAAGACCTCGAAAAAGTGAACCACGGCCGGCGCGCCATCGGAATCTATCCCGGCAGCGGGGCATTCTATCTATTTCTGCTGCGCCGCGATGCCGACCTGGAGACCATGTTGCCGGATGTATCCGAGGCGCAACGCGGCCTGGACATCGTTCTACTGCACCGGCTGATCATCGAACGAGGACTGGGAATCAGCGCCGAGGCGGTGGCAGCCGAAAAGAATGTCGGCTACGAGCGCGAAGCGGACGCAGCGCTCGCGGCGGTAGATCGTGGCGAAGCGCAACTCGCATGCCTGCTGAATCCGGTACGCGTCCAGCAAGTGGCCGATATCGCGCTCGGCGGCGACGTACTTCCGCAAAAATCCACGGACTTCTACCCCAAACTAATGAGCGGCATTGCAATCTACAGAGTGGAAGGACGCGTCGAAGGCCAAGCCGGCGCGCGCAGCGGCCAGTGAACGAAGCGCCAATCGGGAGATTGGCGTTCCCGGGTTGGCGGTCAAAATTTGAATTCGGCGATTTGGTTTAGCAGGCGGATCAGGGTGGCGATTTCCTGGGGCTTGAGGTTCTTGCGGAGTTTCTCTTCGGCGTTGCGGCGTTCTTTGACCAGGGTGTCGCGGTAGTTGTTTCCCTTTGTTGTGAGCTGGACGGGCAGCGCTCTGCCCGTCGCGGCCTTTTTTTGGATCAAGAGACCTTCGCGAATCATGGTTTTGATGGCGCGATGGACGACCGTGCGGTCGAAGCCGAGGAGCTTCGAGATTTGATTGGGATTTAGCGCGACGCCGCCGCGCAGCGTGGACATGATGAAGCCGCGGGTTTGCGAGCATTTGGTTTTCTGTTCGAGCTGCTTGCCGACGGAAGAGTAGGCGGAGGCGAGATTCAGCAAGATCGAGTCTTTCACTATTTGCTGCGGGATCGGCACGAGTTTTTTTTCAACCGCGATCATAGGACTTGCACCGTTTGTTCGAGCGGCCTGCGCCATTGCGGGCGGTCTTGGTGGGCGGCGGATTTTTTTCCGATGGCGATGACCATCACGATCTCATGTTCTCTGCGCGAAAGCGCCAGCAATTTGGCGAGGCGGCGGCTGTCAAAACCTTCCATGGGGCAGGTATTGAGGCCGAGGGCTTCGGCAGCGATCATTAAATTTTGGCACGCGAGCGCCGCGCTCTTAGTGGCCCATTTGAACATGCCCTGCCGTCCGACGGGGAGCGTGCCGCCCGTTTTCCAGATGGTGATGAGGCGCAGGATGATCCATTTGATCGCACCAAAAATGCCGAACCAGCCCTGGATGAAAAACCATTTGCCGAATTTGGCGCGGCGTTCGTATTCGGCGAGTTTATTTTCGCTGAAGCCGCCGGTACGCATCCAGGCTAGTTCGCCGGCGGTGGTGGATTTCCAGGAGCCGATGTCGGCGACGGCGACGACTAGGGCGGAGGCGGTGGCGGCGGGGCTTTGGCCGAAGCAGAGTTCGGCGGCTTTGCTGCGCATATCGGGAGTGGATAGCCAGTAGAAGCGGTAGGGCTGGATATTGAAGCTGGAGGGAGCGAGGCGGGCCACGTGGAGGATTTGGTCGCGGGTTTCGGGCGGGATTTCGATGGGGTCGAAAACCTTTACGGCTCTTCTTTGGCAGATGGTTTCGAGAACGTCAGGCATGGCGGTGACCCCAATGTTGCTATTACAACAGTGTGGTGTTGCCATTGCAACATTTAATTTAACTGGTGAGGCCGAGTAGGGCTTAAAGGGGGGGCGGCGTGGAGCAAGGAGAAAAACCAAATGCAAGGCGCCAATCGGGAGATTGGCGTTCCCAGGCTGCGGGTGACATTGTTGGGGGTGCCACATAGAATGAATTGTTCTTTTCTGTGGCGACATATTGAGATTTCGCGAGGGCTTGACTTCGGATGGCGACTACTACTAATCACCGGCGGTTTGCTGGCGTGCGCGTTTTGATTTTCGATCTGGATGGCACTTTGATTGATTCGAAATTGGATCTGGCGCATTCGGTGAATGCGATGCTGGAGCACATGGGGCGGGAGGCGCACGTTCACGAAACGATTTTTGGTTTTATTGGGGATGGGGCGGCGATGCTGGTGTGGCGGGCGCTCGGCGAGGGGGTTACGGAGGCGGAGGTCGAGCGGGGACTGGATTATTTTCTGAAGTACTACCGGGCGCACATGCTGGATAACACCGTGGCGTATCCGGGCGTGCGCGAAGCTTTGGCGGAGCTGGCGGGAGACTCGACGCAGGCGCGGCATCCGGCGCGGGCTATGACCGTGCTTACGAACAAGCCAGTGGTTTTCAGCTGCGCGATTCTGGAGGGACTCGGGTTATCGCGGTATTTTCGATTTGTGTATGGCGGGAATAGTTTTGCGAGGAAGAAGCCGGACCCGATGGGGGTGGAAGTTTTGTTGCGCGACTTGCAGGCTTCGCCGCCGGAGGCTTTGATGATCGGAGATTCGGATGTGGATATTAAAACTGCGCGCAACGCGGGGATTTTTGCTTGCGGGGTGAGTTATGGATTTGGGCTGGCGGGTTTGCGGGCGCATCCGCCGGATTTGATGGTGGATAGTTTGACGGAGCTTCCGGGGCATCTGGACGGCAGCACGCGGATTGCGTAGCCGACGATGTGGCGTGCGCGCAGAATGGCGGACTGAAGTCCGCCGCTACAAAGGCTTCTTGTGGATAAGGGTGTTGCGAACGGATCATGGTGCAGAGTTGCGTTGTTGGCATTCGCAAGTTGGCTGATTTTGATGACCGGTGGTTTTCTTCACGGTGGTCCTTCCGCGTTTTCTGGCGCAAATACACACGCTATGAGTGCGGGTGCGCAGGCGGCGATGCCGTTTCGCGTCGGCGAGATTTTGAATTATCGTCTGGAGTGGGCGCCCTTTTCGAATGCGGCCTCGGTGCAGACCGCGGTTGTCGAGCGGCGGGATGTCTTTGGCTGGCAGACCTGGCATTTTCGGGCTGCGGTGCACTCGCAGCCGCCTTTGCGGAATCTTTTTGAAGTGGATGATCAGTTCGATTCGTATACCGACGTTGCGAATCTCGATAGCCATCAATATGAGATGTACTTGGACGAAATGGGGAAGAGGCACGACGAGGTGCTGCACTTGATTGCTATCGGGCAATCGCGGCGCGGGAATGTGGCGCCGGTGATCGTTCAGCCGGGGACGCGGGATCCTTTGGGCGCGTTTTATGCTTTGCGTGCGACGGATTGGAAGCGCACGCCGGAATTGCGGGTGCCGCTTTACGACGGGAGCGATTTGTACGAGATGCGCGCGCACTTGGAAGTCCCGGTTGAAACGGTGGCGATTACGATCGGGGACTATCAAGCTGCGCGGATTGCTATTCGTCTTTTCATGCATGGCAAGGAAGTGCCGCAGACGAATTTTTCAGTGTGGCTTGCGTATGACGCGGCGCGGACGCCGGTTTTGGTTGAGGCGGAGATGCCCTATGGAAATTTTCGGGGGGAATTAACGGGGGCGGCGAAGTGAAGAGGCCGAGTTAGTCTTCGGGGATGACCCAGTCGTCGGGTGGGAAGTCAATTTGCCAGAAGCTGGGCGAAGGCTTAACGAACTCGATGCCCATTTGGGCCCTGCCGGCCTGTTCGGTGCCAACGTAGACGATGCGGCATTGGCGCGTGGTTTGCGTGGCCTTATTCGAGATGGTTACTTCCTGGGCCGCGGCGACTCGGGCCGCCAAGGCAATTAGCGCGCCGTGGGCATTGACGACGAGCGTGCGCGTTTCTTCATCAAAATCCTGATTCGTGGTGGTCTTACCCTTCACGCTGATCGGGACGCTGAGGAGCACGCGCATGCTGCGGCGACGGCCAGGATCGGTAATGAGCTTTTGCGGTTCTTTCTTTGGAGCTGTTGGTGCGCCCATAGGCTCACCATAGCTGGCAGGTTCGTACTGGGCAATGGAACTATCTTCCTATTGGCGAGTTTCAGTTACTGGCACGGATGAACGGGGTTCGCTGTCCGCGAGTACAGGCGAAAGTGCAGGCGATGTTGTCGCGGCGGAATCGCGGGACGCGGGAACGCGCGGGCTACGGACGGCGGCGAGATACTAACAGTGGACGACTTTTCTGGCGGGTTGCTTGACGTTGCGGGTGGCGTTGCGCGTGTCCACGACTAATTTTGCGTGGCGGACGATGGCGTCGTAATCGTAGCTGGAGTGGTCGGTGGCGATGAGGACGCAGTCATAGCTGGCTAGGCGTTCGGGCGTGAGCTCGACCGATTTCATGTTCGAAAAATCGTAGTGGCGCATTTTGTGGAGGCGCGGGAAGTAGGGGTCGTTGTAATCGAGGAATGCGCCGCGCGCGGTGAGGAGTTCGAGGAGTTTCAGGGAGGGGGATTCGCGGAGGTCGTCCACATCTTTTTTGTAGGCGACACCTAGAAGCAGGATTTTTGAGCCTTTCACGCTTTTCTCGTGATCGTTCAGCGCGGTGATGAGGGCTTCGACTACGTTGTAGGGCATGGCGGTATTGATTTCGCCGGCGAGTTCGATGAAGCGGGTGGCGAAATCGTATTCGCGGGCCTTCCAGGAAAGATAATAGGGATCGACCGGGATGCAGTGGCCGCCGAGGCCTGGGCCGGGATAGAAGGGCATGAAGCCGAAAGGCTTGGTGGCGGCGCTATCAATCACTTCCCAGATGTCGAGATCCATGCGCAGGGAAAGCTGCTTCAGTTCGTTCACGAGGGCGATATTTACGCAGCGGAAGATGTTTTCTAGGAGCTTGACCATTTCGGCGGCGCGCGTGGAGCTGACCGGGACTACCTTTGAAACGATCTGCGCGTAAAGGGCTGCGGCGGCGCGGCCGCTGGGAGGATTGATGCCGCCGACGACTTTGGGAATTTGCGCGAGGCCGTATTGTTTATTGCCGGGATCTTCGCGCTCGGGCGAAAAGGCGAGGTAGAAGTCCGTTGCGGTGTTCTCCGTGGCCGGGCCTTTCACCAGCGGGCAGCGCAGGCCTCCTTTTTCGAGAATCGGGAGAACCAATTCTTCGGTGGTGCCGGGATATGTGGTGCTTTCCAGGACGATCAACTGATTGCGTTGCAAATTCGGGGCGATGGCTTTGGCGGTGTTTTCGACGTAGCTCAGGTCAGGTTCGCGGCGCTCGTCGAGAGGCGTGGGGACGCAGATCAGGACGGCGTCCATTTCCTGGAGGCGCGCGAAGTCGCTGGTGGCGTCGAAGCGCTTGGCCTTTACGTGGTGCTGGATTTTTTCCGCGGGGATGTGCTGGATGTAGGATTGGCCGGCGTTGAGCTTTTTGACTTTTTCGTGGTCGAGGTCGAAGCCGGTGACGCGCTGGCCCACGTCGGCAAAGCGCAATGCGAGCGGCAGGCCGACGTAACCGCAGCCGATGATGCCGATTTTGATGTCTTTCGTTGCAAAGAAGTCCGGATTGCGTTCTGCGGGCACTTGCGACCTCTCGTTGGGAGTGAAGATTTTGGCGTCCGCGTTCGGGAACGGCCGAAAGACTGCTTGCAAGATGAAAAACGACTATAACAAGAATCGGAACCCGCACAAAGGTGCGGTGGGCAGCGAACAAGGTTCCGATTAGGGTCGCGGACTTTTGGCCGGGGGAGCCGTGGCGTCACTATTCTGGGAATCGTTCATCGCTTTCTCCTGTTGCGTCAGGGAGTTCACGCCCCATGCGGCACGGATTCTGTCGGAAATCGCCATTCGATCGTAAGGCTCCATTGTTTCCCTGTTGTCCGCGCGCTTCTGGTATTGAGTCCCAAACACTTGGGGATGTTTGATTGACCATAGATACCGGTCGAGCGTCGCAGCCGACAGCCAGCCACCGCTCTGGTCTCCCTTCGCAATTGAGGTTACGGCGAGGATATGCGCCAGCAGGAGATTTTCGGACGTCTCGGAGTGCTGAAAAATCAGTGCTGCAAAATAGTAGTCGCGGCCGGAATTTATTTTGCCTTCCGCAAGAAGCGTTCGCACCTTGGCCTGCCGTTCCGCATCGCGCTTCGGGACGTTCAGGTTTGGCGGGGTCTTCAGCTGTTTGCCGGAGAACAGATCGTTGCCGCGATCCGACTGGTCCTGGATCGCGAGTTGCAGCAGTTGGGGATTCACATCCGGAAGGTTTGGGACAGTGGCTACGGATTGTTTGGTGGCGTTGTCCTGGCGGAATGATGGCTGAGCCGCCAAGGCAAGTAATAGTAGAACTGAAGCTGGTCTCATGCGCACAGTGTAGCAGGCGAATCGGATCATGGTCACTCGGCACTTGCTCAGTCGCGCGATTCTGGTTGTGGAGTCGCGGATATTGCGCGAGCATGGCGCGTGGGCAACTTGAGTTCAACACTCTTTTATTTGGCTCGGCAACGCAGCTTGCAGATTGCGCTCGCGCTTTGGGTTTTGATCAGCGTGGCAGCGGTGGAGCTGTGTCATGGGACGATGCCGCTGCCGATGGGGCCGCATCCGGGCGACCCGAAGGCGATGGTTATCTTCAGTTCGATTGCGTTGGCGTTTCTGGTGCTGGAGATGGGCCTGGTGGCGTTGATTACGCGGCGGCGGCCGATGCCGGATTTAGCGGAGCGGGCGCCGGAGCGTGGGGTGGCGCTGCGTGAGACTTTGCTGCTGTGGATTTACGGCGCGGTGGTTTTAGTGGCTGGAAGATTTATCGGGCTGCACTTTTTTGGAGCCGGGATTGCGCTGCATCTGAATGGGTCTTTGGTGGGCGCGACGCGCGTGCAATCGCCGGGAGAGATTTACGCGTTTGCGGGTTACAACGGAATATTTTTCGCGCTGGTTCCGTACGTGGTGTTCCGGCTGCGCGGGTATGCGCACGAGCAATTGAACTTGAACTCGGCGAATTGGAAGAATGACACGATCGTGATTTTCGTGGTGATGGGGATCGGGTGCTTCCTGGATTTTACGCTAAACGGGAATTTCTTGCGGTTAACGCATCATCAACAGCTGGTGGGCGGGCTGCTGTCGTTTATCTTTCATCTTTTCGGCACCGATCTGCCGGTGATGATTTTTATTTACGCGATCCTGCTGCCGCGCTACTTCAAACTCACGGCACCCGTGACGGCGTTTTTGTTGGGAGCGGCAAGCTATCCGGCGATGCATGTATTCGAATCGTGGACGCGATACGACACGCTCGGACACGCGGTGCTGTCGGTGATCATGGTGTTCCTCACGTTTTTTCCTCCGGGAGTGATGAAATCATTTCTCACGCTGCGCACCGGGAATGCCTGGGTGCATATGTGGGGATTTCATGCGATCTCGCCGCATGTGACCGTGGATACGCGGTTGATCGTGGCGGATTTTCATATCAAGTGAGTTGAAATGTGGCCCCGCAAGGCTCGCGCCGGCGATCCTGCTTAGGCCAGGCCGTGCCAGCCGTTGGCGGTGACGGCTCGCGGAGTGGGAAGCGGGGCGATTAGTTTGCCGCCGCGGGCCAGAAAGTCGCGTTCGCGGACTTGGATTTCGGGCATGAAGTGCCAGGGCAGGACGAGAAAGTCATCGGCGTGGACGCGGGCTTCGGCTTCGGAGACGATGGGAATCCAGGTGCCCACGGTGAATTTGCCCCACTTTTCGGGATTGCGCTCGGCGGCGGAACGAATCAGGGTGTGATCGAGGCCGTAAATCTGCAGCAGCGTGTTGCCTTTTGTGGAAGCGCCGTAGACGGAAATTTCCCGGCCTTGCTCGCGCTCGCGGCGCAGCCAATCCCGCAGTTTTGCGCCAATGCGCTGGACGCGCGTGCGGAATTCTTCGTAGGGATCCAGCAGGGACAAGCGCGCGGAATTTTCGTGGGCGCGCATCGCAGCGACACGTTCACGGCGCGCGGGAATGGAAAGCGCGGGTGAATTGCGGTGGACGACGTACGCGCGAAAACTGCCGCCGTTGACTTCGTTGGTCTCGACGTCGGCGACGGCGAGGCCGTGGCGAGCGAGCAGCGGTTCGAGCGAAGTGAGCGAGTAATATTCCAGATGCTCATGGCAGATGGCGTCGAAGGCGTTGCGTTCGAGGACCAGCGGGAGGTAATGCATTTCGATGATCCAGGCGCCGTCTTCCATTAACAGGCCAGCGATATCAGCGACAAATTGATTGGGATCTTCGAGATCGTAGAACATGGCGATGGAAGTGATGACGCGAAACTGTTCGCCCGCGACGAGCCGGGCGGTGAAAAAATCGGGAACGATGCGGTCGGTGCCGTCGGCGGCTTCGCAGGCGAGATTTTCGGCGGGCTCGAATCCGACGCGGCGGATGCCTAGCGCAGTGTAAGAGCGCAGGAGTGTGCCGTCATTGCAGCCGATGTCCAGGACGCTATCGCCTTTGCCGAGTCCGGCGAAGCGCGCGGCTTTTTCGGAGATGTCAGCGAGCGCGGCGCGCATGGTCGCGCTGATGCCGGATTTGTACCAATAGTGGGTATAGAGCCATTCGGCAGGAGTGGTGTGGCGCAATTGCGCGAGACTGCAATCGCGGCAAAGGAGAAGATCGAGCGGAACGCGCGGCCAGCGGTCGCTATCGGGAGAGTCGGCGAAATTGGAGACGTAGGGATTGCCGAGGTCGAGAACGCTTTCGAGGCGGGCGCTGCCGCAGGAACGGCACGCGGTGCACGCTTTCACTTCGGGGCGGTGTTTTAGGGTAAGCACTTTCACGGGAGATTCTGCGAGTCCTTGGATCACGGTTCTTTCCTTCCGCGGTTACAGGCTTTGCGCCATGGCGTTCTTTTCGGGTTCGACCGCGCTGGGCACTAGCGTGGAGCGGTACCACTCGATGGTTTCGAGCAAGCCGTCTGCCAGGCTGCGGCGGGCGCGGAAACCGAATTCTTTTTGAGCGCGGGTTACGTCCAGCACGCGGCGCATGGTGCCTTCCGGATAATTGGCGTCCCACTGAATGCGCCCGGTGTATCCACTGATGCGGGCGATACGGCGCGCGAGTTCGTGGATAGGAACTTCAGCGCCGCTACCGAGATTGATGGCGTCGCCGCCAGAGTAGTGTTCGAGCGCGAGGAGGATGCCTTCGGCGCAATCTTCGACGTGCAGGAAATCGCGCGTGGCGCAGCCCGTGCCGCCAATGACGATTTCGCTGGCGCCGGTGTCCACGGCGTCGACGAATTTGCGGATCATCGAGGGAATTACATAGGCGGTCTTGGGATCGAAATTATCGCCGGGGCCATAAAAATTCGCCGGGATCAAAAAGACGCAGTGAAAACCGTATTGCTGGCGGTAGGCTTGCGCCTGGATGAAAGGCAAACGCTTGGCGATGCCGTGGATGGCACGCGCGGGATCGGGCAGGCCTTTGCATAGATCTTGTTCGCGAAGCGGCACCGGAGCATTCGTGGGATAGGAACTGGCGCTGCCGATGCAGATCATTTTCTCGACGCCGTGGCGGCTGGAAGCTTCCATCAACTGCATAGACATCATCACGTTGTTGTAGAAACTTTCGGCGACATCGCGATGGCCGGCGGGATTATCCACGGTGGCGGCGAGATGGACGAGCAAGTGCGGGCGGAATTTATCGAAAAGTTGCTCGATATCGCCCCAACGGCTCAAGTCGCAGGCAGCGCGGCGCGGGACGCAAATTTCGCGACAGCCACGCTCGCGGAGTTTGCGGACGACGACACGGCCGAGGAATCCGGCGCCGCCGGTGACCAGAATACGTCGGCCGTGGAAAACGCCCATGGCGGAAGAAGCGGTGTCGAGGGCTCTCATTCGCCGCCTCGCATGGCCATTTTTCGTTCGATCTGACCGCTGAGTTTGTCTTCGAGGAGCTGTACATCCGCGTCCACCATGATTTTCACCAGGTCGCGGAATTTGGTGTGGGGAACCCAGCCGAGTTTTGTGCGCGCTTTGGAGAAATCGCCTTCGAGACGGTCAATTTCCCTAGGGCGGTAATATTGCGGGTCTACTTCGACGTGGCGGCGCCAGTCCAAGCCGACTTCGGCGAATGCGCGCTCGACGAATTCGCGGACGGAGTGAGTTTCACCGGTGGCGAGCAGAAAGTCTTCGGGCTGTTCCTGCTGCAGCATGCTCCAGATGCCTTCGACGAATTCGGGAGCGTAGCCCCAGTCGCGTTCGCCATCGAGGTTGCCGAGATAGAGCTTGTCCTGCAGGCCGTGGAGAATCCGCGCGACGGCGCGCGTGATTTTGCGGCTGACGAAAATTTCTCCGCGGCGCGGCGATTCGTGATTGAAGAGAATGCCGTTCACGGCGTACAGGCCGTAACCTTCGCGGGCGTTGACCGTCATCCAGTAGCTGTAGAGTTTTGCGCAACCGTACGGGCTGCGCGGGCGGAAGGGCGTGGTTTCGGTTTGCGGATATTCATAGGCCTGGCCGAACATTTCGCTGCTGGCGGGGTTGTAAAATCGCGCGGGGATTCCGGTCTCGCGAATGGCGTCGAGAAGGCGCGTGGTGCCGAGCGCGGTGATGTCTCCCGTATATTCGGGGATGTCGAAGCTGACGCGGACGTGGCTCTGCGCGCCGAGGTGGTAGATTTCATCGGGCGCGATGCGGTAGAGGAGCTTCGAGAGGCTGGTGGCGTCCGAGAGATCGGCGAAGTGCAGGAAGAAGCGGGTTTCGTGCTCGTGCCAATCCGAGATGAGATGGTCCACGCGGTCCGTATTGAAACTGCTCGAGCGGCGCTTGATGCCGTGGACTTCGTAGCCCTTGCCGATGAGCAGTTCGGCGAGATAGGAGCCATCCTGGCCGGTGATGCCGGTGATGAATGCTCGCCTGCGGCGGTCTGGGAAGGCGGCTGTCATTTGCGTGCTCGCTCCGATGGCGCGTTGAGCCTGAAAAGTTCGTGATAAGTACAAATTCGACCGAATTGGGAGTTACTTCAGCCCATTCGCGGCGGCGTTTGGCGATTCCGCAAATGAAACAGTTTCACTGGGCTGCATACGCCTGGAGAGCAATATTCTGGCCAATTCGTGCGCAGCGTTGTGGTGCTTCGCGGGCACCTGCGATGGGCTCGCGCGTTGTTATCCCTTTCGCGCTGCGCTATTCTCGGCTCACATGATTGATATTCATTGCCACATACTTCCCGGGCTTGATGACGGTCCCGATTCGGTTGAGATGTCCGTGGAAATGGCGGAAATGGCGATTGCGGATGGGATTACGCACGTCATTTCGACGCCGCATGCGCACCCGAATCACGCGTTTGTTCCCGAATTGGTAAAGGAGCGGCGCGAGGAATTACAGGCGCGATTCGAAGGGCGGTTGGTGCTTGCGACCGGATGCGATTTTCATTTGAGTTTTGAGAACCTGCGCGAGATACGCCACGATTCCAGCCGGTTTACACTGAACCAAAAGAACTATTTGCTGGTAGAGTTTGCCGACTATTCGATTCCGCCTTCGATGGATCAATCGCTGCACGAATTGCATCTGGCTGGATTGCGGCCGATCATCACGCACCCGGAACGGAATCCCTTAATACGATCGAAGCCGGAGCGCCTGTTCCGCTGGCTGCGGCAGGGTTGTTACGCGCAGGTGACGGGGCAGTCGCTGCTGGGGAAATTCGGGAAGTCGGCTCAGGAAGTGGCCGAAGAGTGGATCGGGATGAACGCGGTGCATTTTGTGGCCAGCGACGCGCATAACGTGACGACTCGGCCTTTGAGGTTGAAGGAAGTGTTCGAGCAGGTGGCGAAGCGGCGCGGGGAGGATGTGGCCACGGCATTGATGGTGGACAATCCGATGGCGGTGTTTGAAGGCAAGTCGCTGCCTTGGGTGCCAGAAATGGATGAGGATGTGGGGCTTAGTCCTGGGGCGACACCGTTGAAGAGGCGCAAGAGGTTTTGGTTCTTTTAGTCCTGCTCGCTGCGATCAGTTGAATAGCTCGAGGATTTCCTCGTAGCGCTTGAACGGGGCGATCAGGTACGCGCCAGCTATGCTCTCACTGCGTGCTGTGCGTGCCCAATCGAGCATGCGGCGGGCCAGGACGAATCCGCGTTCGCGGGCGTGTTCGCCGGCTTTTTCCATTTCGCGGAGCGTGGCTTCGGGGATGACGATGCCGGGGACTTCGTTATTAAGGCGCAGGGCTTGTTTGTAGCTCGTGAGCGGCCACAAGCCGACTACGATCGGCACCGGGGATTTTCCGCCTAGGCGCTTCAGAAACTGGTGCCAGTGCTCGGGATCGAAAATCGGCTGTGTCATCGCGAAATGCGCGCCGGCTTCGATTTTGGCTTCGAAGCGCCGCAACTCCTCGTCAATATTTTCCGCGACCGGATTTACAGCGACACCGATCGTGAAGTTCGTGGCGCCGCCGAGACTTTTTCCCGCCCAGTCGGTCCCTTGATTCAGGCGCGACAAGACCTTTACCAGACCGATCGAATCCACTTCGTAGACGCCGCTGGTTTCGGGATGATCGCCGAGCGATGGCGGGTCGCCGGTGATCGCGAGGACGTTGCGGACGCCTCCGACGGCCCAGGCGCCGAGCAGCATGGCCTGCAAGCCGATGATGTTCGCGTCGCGCGTAGTGACGTGCGGGATGGTTTCAAAGCCGTGGGCTTCGAGCGCGCCGGCTAGAACGAGCGCGTCCATGCCGACGCGGGCGAGCGTGCCGCTATTGATATCAATCGAGTCCACTTCGCCGGAAGCCATCACGCGGCCGACCTGGTCGAGAATGCGTTCGATGGTGACACCCTTCGGCGGATCAATTTCCACCGAGGTGACGAATTTTTCGGCCTGAATTTTTCGCCAGAGCTTGCTTTCGGGCTCGCGCGCCGCGATGCGCCGGAAACGTTCGGCGGGCTCGAAGACTTCGATCGTCGCCCCAGAGGCGTTCGCACCGTCTTTCGCAGCTGCGGATTTTCCAGGTCGCAACTTCTTTACGGCTTCGGCCATTGCGCGGATGTGTTCGGGCGTGGTGCCGCAGCAGCCGCCGAGAATTCGCACGCCGATTTCCGCGGCTTCCTGTGCGAAGAGCGCGAAGTATTCGGGAGAAGATTTCGGGTAGACGATGCGGTCGCCGACACGCTTGGGGAAACCCGCGTTGGGCATAGCGGTTAACGGTAATTTCGCAGCGTTGGCAAGTTCACGCAGCACCGGCAAGAGAAGTTGCGGGCCGATGGTGCAGTTTGCGCCGACGGTTTGAATATTTTTATCTTTTAATTTCTCCCAGGCCTCTTGTGGGCGCGTACCGCCGAAGGTGGAGCCTTCGTCGGAGTAGGTCAACTCAGCGGCGATGGGCAGGCGCGAGAACGAGCGGATGGCGTCCACGGCGGCGAGCAGTTCCTCGATGTCGCTGAAAGTTTCCAGCAAAAACAAATCCACGCCGCGTTCTTCGAGCGCGCCGGCTTGTTCTTTGAAAATGGCGACAATTTCGTCGCGCGGCAATTCCTGAACGTGCTGAACGATTCCGAGTGGACCGATGGAGCCGGCGATCAGGACTTCGTGCTTGGCAGCTTCGCGGGCTTCGCGCGCGATTTTTACCGCGCGATGATTCAGCTCGGCGACGCGGCCGCCCACGCCGAATTGCGAAAGCTTGTGGCGGTTGGCGCTGAAAGTGTTGGTTTCGATTAGCTGCGCGCCGGCTTCGATGTAGGTCTGATGGACGTGGAACACCGCTTCGGCGTGCGTGGTGTTGAGTTCGTCCACGCAGCGCTGCGGGCCGACGGATTCGTAGAGCAGCGAGCCCATGGCGCCGTCGCCGACCAAGATGGAGTGCTTCAGCCGCTCGTTGAAGTCTTCGATTCGCATGCTCTGCGTTGGCCCTTTCGTCCGTGTTGAGCGCCGCTCTGTTGATTCCGGCGGACTGCAAAAAGTTCACAATTATACCATTCAGGCGGCGGACGCGCAGGCGCGGGTGCTTGCCAGTGTCAAACCGAGTTCGCCAAACCACTCGTATCGGCAATCCATACTTGTTCGCAATTTGCGAAATACTTGTTGACCTGTTCGCAAATTGCGAATCTAATTGAAAACGAGGCGAGCGATTGCACGTCATCAGCCGGAAGCGCCTATTGGAAGCTGCCGCCAAGCATGCGGAATTAGGTGCACCGCTCGATGCCTGGTATCGCATCGCGAAACGGTCACAATGGCAGAACCTGATGGAAGTGCGCCGTACCTTTCCAGCGGCGGATGCGGTGTGGAAGTTCACGATCTTCAATATCAAGGGCAACGCGTACCGATTGATTACGGAAATCAACTATCGGACGAGCCGCGTTTATTTGCGGCACGTGCTGACTCACGCCGAGTACAGTAAAGGGGAGTGGAAGAAATGAGTTCGCGTAGCGTAACGCCGGAATATAGCCTGTTGCTGACGAAGGTCGCGCCGCGGGTGATTCGCAGCGAGAAGGAAAACGAGGCGTATACACGCGTGCTTTACGAACTTGACCGGCGCGGCGGCAAGCAGACTCGCGCGGAAAAAGAATTGGCTGAATTGCTGACTCTGCTCATCGAGGATTTCGAATCGAAACGCTATGATCTCCCTCGAGCCAAGGCCGTGGAAGTGCTGCGGTTCTTGATGGACCAGCACAGCCTCAAACAGAAGGATCTCGTCGGCGTGTTTGGGACGCGGAGCATCGTTTCCGAAGTGCTTAGCGGCAAGCGAAAGCTCAACAGAGAACATATCGAGCGCCTCAGTCAGCGCTTTCGCGTGTCGCCGGAGGTGTTTTTCTAGATTGATCACGTCGCGCGGAGGCCGCCCGCAGCGCGGATGGGCTGACACGGGCACGGCATGCCGTGCCCCTACGCGCGTTGATTTGGAAGCTGGCAGACTTCAACGGCATTTACCGCAGAGACGCAGAGTGCGCAGAGAAAATCCTCGAATGTTGTGGGCCGCGTTACGAGTGGGTCCGCGGTGCGGTTGTTACGCGGTGAAGCGGTAGCCTTTGCCTCTTACGGTTTGGATATGTTTGGGGTTTTGGGAATTGTCTAGTTTTTGGCGGAGCCAGGAGACGTGGACGTCTACTGTGCGGGAGGTTACCTGGCTGTCGTAATCCCAGACTTTCCGCAGGATTTCCTCGCGGGGGATTACGCGGTCGCGGTGATCCACCAGGTATCGCAATAGCAGAAGTTCTTTCGCGGCGACTTCCACGCGCTGGCCGGCTTTCAGGATTTCCGAGTTATCAAAATCAATTTCCACGTCGTCGAAGCGGAAGGTGCGCACGGCGATGCGGCGTTCTTTGTGCACGCGGCGCAAAAGAGCTTCGATGCGGGCGAGGAGTTCGGTGGGGTCGAAGGGTTTGGCGAGGTAATCGTCGGCGCCCAACTTCAGGCCCACGACGCGATTCACGAGTTGGGCCTTGGCGGTGAGCATCAGGATCGCGGAGTCCACGCCTTTTTGGCGGAGTTCGCGGCAGACGTCGAAGCCGTTTTTTTTCGGCAGCATCACGTCGAGGATGATGACGGAGAAGCGCTGCTCGGTGGCGATGGCCAGGCCTGCCGCGCCGTCGGTGGCAGCGGCGACTTCGTAACCTTCCGCGGTCAGCAGGTCGGAGATTGCTAGCACCAGGCCGGGTTCGTCTTCGACGATGAGAATGCGAGGAGTCATTCCGGCGCTCCGGTTGGGACCGCGGGAATTCGGATGATGAATTCGGTGCCTTGGCTGGGCTGGCTTTTCACGGCAATCGTGCCGCCGTGGGCTTCCACGATTTTTTTCGCGAGAGTGAGGCCGAGGCCCGTACCGTGAATCTGATCGTGTATGGCGCGGCGGCCGCGATAGAAAGAATCAAAAATATGTTCGCGTTCTTCTTTGGGGATGCCCGGACCGTGATCGGCGACGCGGATTTCGACAGCGGGCGCGCCATTGGGCGGGGCGGCGGCGGCGAAGATGCCGATCCAGTTGCTGGAATTGGATTCCGTGCCGTATTTCACGGCGTTTTCGAAAAGATTTTGCAGGACGTGCTCCATGGCTTCCGGATCGGCGAGAACCATAGGTAGATCGGGCGCGATTTTCTTTTCGATGGTGAGATTCGTATTTGCGAGGTCCAGGCGGCTGGATTGCAGGGTGCTTTCGATGAGGGCGTCAATCGCTACGGGCGAGCGCTGGGCGATGACGCGGCCGGAGCGCGCGCTGCCGTAACGCAGAACTTGTGCCACGAGCGCGGTCAATTTTTCGCTTTCGTTTTGGATTAATGTGCCGTAGCGCGCGACCTGTTCGGGCTTTTGCGCGAGGGTGCCGCGCAGATTGAACGCTGCGGTGCGGATTACCGTGAGCGGTGTGCGCAATTCGTGCGACACGCCTTCCACGAAATTCATCTGGAGTTCGGCCATTTGGCGTTCGCGGCGCGATGAGCGCACCAGCGAAGCTACCGTCGCCAGGATTAGTAGCAACAAGCCTGCCGAAAGCGCGAGATTTCTGCGGCGCGCGCCGGCGACGATGGATTCCAGCGAGCCGGCGTGATGGTGCACGCGCAAAAGCCACAATCCGGAAGCGCGCGCGGGAAATGGCGGTAGGGACGGGACAGAGGACGCGTTTTCCGATGTCGCGCGGGCCAGGGATGACCTTGGCAGCCTAATTTCCAGGAGAGCCACGGAGGCGTCCGGATTCCAAATTTTGCTGCGCGGAGGGCGCGGGGCAGAATCATAGAGGGGAGTGAAGGGCACCTGGTTGACGACGACCTGTGCGTCGTAGTCGAGCTTGCCGGAGACACCGAGATAACCCTTCAACATTTCGGGAACGAGAGTGTGGGCGATGTAGGCATCGTTGAGTTTGAGGATCAGCCAATCCTGCTCGCGCGAAATCGTGCGTCCCAGGCGGCCTTCGTCGCGGCCAAAATGCGGGATGGCGCGAAGCGTGGGAATTTGCGGAAGGCTTGATCCGGAAGTGCCGCCATTTGCGCGGGCAAGAAGTTCGGTGCGGGTGGATATCCAATCGGAGGGCCACGCGATTTGTTGGAACTGGCGGCCGGCGGAATCGGGAACGAAGAGAGCGAGTTCATTTCCTTGCGCGATCGCGAGGGCGACGTCCGCAACGATATCCGCTTGCGCCGCGCGCTCCGCACGGAACTTTTCGAGATAGGCGTCTTCGGTGGTTTGCCGCGCGAAATCTGCGGCTGACGGCACGAACGCGAGGCACGCGGAATCAATACGTTCGTTGAAGCTGCGGCGGAGGAGTTCGAGGCGGGAATCCAGATTGCTCTTGAGGCGCATTTGTTCGCCGGCGGCGACTTGCGCGGTCCAGCGATATTGCAGAACGGCGAGCACGGCGCAGAGAAGCGCGAGCAGAATTACCGAAGCCCACGAGAGCCACGCCCGCTGTTTGATTGTTCCCAAGTCCAAATTGCACTCTCCGCGTTTTTCGCTGTGCGCCGAGATTTTCCGGATAGACGTGAGACTGCTCGAGAGGCTGTAAAGTGAGCGTTAAGAATGTGAAGCTTTGAGATGAAGTCACATCAAAAGCGTGCTGCAGGGGCCAGCCCTTGATTACGGGGCAAGCTTTGTCTCGGAGCCCAAGCTCCGGCCCCCTTAAAAGGCAGATGTTGACTGTGGCTTAGCGCTTTTGGCCGACGAGACCGGCGATGGTGTCCATCAGATCGAACTTCGTAAGGACTTCGAGTTTAGCGCCTGGCATTTCGACGAAGACGGCGGGGCTATCGTGGCTGAGGATGTGAGTGACGCGCTCGACGGGAGCATTTGCAGAAACCTGCGGGAGCGGCGCGCCCATCACTTCGCGGATGACGAGTTTGCGGAGATCTTTGCCTTGCAACGCGAGATTCAGAATCTGGTCCTCGAAGACTGTGCCGATGGATTTTCCTTCTTCGAAGACGGGCAGTTGCGAGATGTCCTGCTGCTGCATGGTTTGCAGCGCGTGGAAAACGGTTTGATAGGGACCGGCGACAATCATGTCGCGGGATTTGCCGTTCTGGCGCTTCACGCGGATGACGTCGGCGGCGGAGAGCGCGACTTCGGCGTCCACGTAGCTGTGCTCGCGCATCCAGCCGTCGTTGAATACTTTGGACATGTAACGCGAGCCGGAATCGGGCGCGAAGGCGACGATGAAATCACCCTTTTTCGCGGTTTTGGCGACTTTCAGCGCGGCAGAAATGCAGCCACCGCCGGAGCCTCCCGTGAAAATTCCTTCCTGCTTGGCCAGGCGTCGAGCCCAGACGAAACATTCCTCGTCGTTTACTTGCAAGACATCGTCAAGAATTTTTAGATCCATCGTGGCGGGGAAAAAGTCCTCGCCGATGCCTTCGACGACGTAGGTCAGAGCTTTGCCGACTTTCCCAGTTTTGACCTTTTCGTAGTAAAGCGAGCCGATGGGGTCCACGCCAATGATTTTGACGTTGGGATTTTGTTCCTTGAGGTAGCGCCCGACGCCGGTGATGGTGCCGCCGGTGCCCATGCCGCAGACGAAGTGGGTGATTTTTCCTTCGGTGTCTTTCCAGATTTCCGGGCCAGTGGAGCGATAGTGCGCTTCCGGATTCATCGGGTTGGCGTATTGATTGGGATAAAACGAATTGGGAATTTCGCGCGCGAGTTTGGCGGCGACGGAATAGTAGCTGCGCGGATCTTCAGGCTCGACGGCGGTGGGGCAGACGATCACTTCAGCGCCGAAGGCTTTCAGCAGATCAATTTTTTCGCGCGATTGCTTGTCGGTGATGGTGAAGACGACTTTGTAGCCGCGGACGCAGGCGACGAGGGCGAGTCCCAGGCCGGTGTTGCCGGAAGTGCCCTCGATGATGGTGCCGCCGGGCTTGAGTTTGCCGGTGCGTTCGGCTTCTTCGATCATGGAGACGCCGATGCGGTCTTTCACCGAGCCGCCGGGATTCATGTAGTCGGCTTTGACCCAGACTTCCGCAGGGGAATCCTTCGCCAGACGGTTCAGGCGGATGATGGGCGTGTTGCCGATGGCTTCGAGGATGTTGTTGCACTTCATGCGCTTGATGAGCTCCGCGGACTTGGACGAACTAAGCAAGCTTAGAGAGTTTCGGAAAATGTGGCAAGCGCGAAGCGGGGACCGTTTCCGTAAGTGCGATTCGCCGCGCGCGAAACGGTGTTGTCGTGCGGCCGTGCTATGCTTTTTTGGTGGGGCAAGAAATGCAGGGCGCGGAATCTCTCTTTTACGATGGACATTGCGGGTTATGCCATCGTGCGGTGAAGTTTGTGCTGAAGCACGATCGCAGCGGGCGCGCGTTTCGATTTGCGCCCCTGCAGGGTGAGACTTTTGCTGCGCAGATTCCAGCGGAGCGGCGGGCGGGATTGCCGGATAGCATCGTAGTTCTCACTGGCGATGGGGCAATCTTGGTACGGTCTGCTGCGTTTTTGCATATTTTGCGGCGGCTGGGCGGGGGCTGGGCCGTGCTCGCGTCGGTGCTGGGCGTGATACCGCGGGGCCTGCGGGATTTTGTTTACGATTTTGTGGCGCGGGTGCGGTATCGGGTGTTTGGACGGCGGGATGAGGTTTGTCCGATTGTGCCGCCGGAATTGCGGGCGCGGTTCGATCCGTGAAGCGCGGCCGTCATCTCTGTAACACAATATTCATAATTTGCGCGCGGCTGATTCGGTAAAATCTCGAGCCATGCCTAATGAACATTTGCAAATTGTCGCATCCGCAGGAAGCCGGGACGGCCAGAAGATTTTGACGCTGAAGGGTTCGCTGAATATTCAGACGGTTTTCAGTTTTCAGACCGCCACGCGCGCGGAAACTGCTCCGAAAGTGATTCTGGATTTCAGCGGAGTGCCGTACGTGGATTCGGCGGGGCTGGGGGCGCTGGTGGGCGCTTATGTGGCGGCGCAGCGCGCGCAGCGGAAACTTGCTGTCACCGGGATGAACACCCAAGTGAAGGCTTTGATTGATATGACGCATGTGGGGACTTTGATCAAGTCTTATGAGACGGTGCAGGAAGCGGAAGAAGCATTGGGGTAGAAGATAGAAATTGGAAATTCGAAAATCGAAATTCGGATTTTGGACACTTCGTTTTAGATGGTTCGCCTGCCGTTTTTATTCCTTGTTCGGAATTCCGCATTGCATCGGTAGGGTGAGTCCTCGTACGTTTGCGAGTTCTCGATCGCGACGGTGATCGCTGGTTGCGCGCGTGTTGAGAATTTTGCGGGTGATCGAGGGCGCAGCAAGCAGCGCCCCTACGGACCCTTGTTGCGATGACCTCCAACTCGCTCGGCTTACGCGGGGGCTACGTCGTGGCTTCCGCGGTTTCTTCGGGTGCGGGTTGCGGCGCGAGCTTTGGCGTGATTCTGCGCATCACCCACCTCACGAGGAGCATATTCAGGAAAATTGAGATTAGGGATGCGGCTAGGGTGGCGGTGAAAATTTCTCCGCCTACGAGGCCGGATTTTTTTGCTACTTCGACAAGGATGAAGGAAAGTTCGCCGATTTGGGTTAAGCCTGCGGCGACGGCTATCGACGTCCACAGCGAGTAGCGGAAAAGTTTCATCACGCAGAACCACACGACAAATTTGCCCACGACGATCAGCAGGAGCATTATGCCGAGCAGCGGAAGATTGTGAATGATGACGCTGGGAACGACGAGGGTGCCGAGCGAAACGAAGAAGAGCGCGACGAATGCGTCGCGCAGAGGAATCAGCCTGGTGTGAGCTTCGTGCAGATCTTCCGATCCGCTGATCGAGAGGCCGGCGAGGAAAGCTCCGAGAGCGACGGAGAAGCCCACGGCTTGGGCAACGGCGGCGGAGACTAGGCAGATGGCAATGGCGACGAGCAGGAAAAGTTCATGGTCTTTGGTGCGCGCGGCTTTACGGAGGACGCGCGGGACAACTGTCATGGCGAGAAAAACGAGCGGGATCAGAAGAAGAGCGGCTTTGCCGAGAGTCCATGCGGCTTTCTGGAAGCAGCCTTCGCTGGGGCCGCTGAAGATGGGAATGATGATGGTCATGAAGACGACGGCGATGTCTTCGACGAGAGTGATGCCGATCATCACACGGCCATATTCGGTGCCGAGCGCGCCGCAATCGGTGAGCAGGCGCGCGAGGACCATGGTGCTGGCGACGGAGATGGTGGCGCCGATGACGAAGCCTTGAATCATGGTCCAGCCGATGAGCCAAGAGACGCCCAGCGCGAGGGCCATCGAGAATAGAATTCCTAGCGTGCCGCCGCCGAGGGCGATCCATTTCACGCGCATCAGGTCGGGGATCGAAAAATCAACGCCGATGGAAAACATCAGCAGGACGACGCCGACTTCGGCGAACACTTCGAACGTGTGCAAATCAGAAAGGTGCGGGCCGGGAGTGAAGGGACTGATGACGATGCCGCCGAGGACGAAGCCGAGGATGAGCGGCAGTTTCAGACGCCAGGCGGCGAGGCCTCCGAAGACGGCGGCGAGGAAGATATAGGTTAGATCGCGAAACAGGACTGGATTGGCTTCCATGGGTCCTCGGCTGCGCTTTCGGGCGCGACAAATTTACTTGGTGGACGGTGAGGCTGCAATCGCAAAAATCGAGGGCGCCACGGAGGCACAGAGAAACCGAGGCAAAGAGCCGGCGGGACGTCCTTCGCTGCCGCCGCTGGCGGCACCTCAGGATGAACCGGCGCTACGAACTCCGGCGATACGGGATTTGCGGCGCGACTGATTGGAACATTTTGCGAACGTAGAAACCGGCGGGGCGCGCGGGGATGCGTTAGAATGTTGGGTAATGGAACGATTTTATCGGGCGACGATGAAGATTACCGGAGACACGGTCTTCGGCCAGCTGGCGTTCACGTTTCTGCTGCTGTGCGCGGTGGCGGTGGGCGCGGCGGTAGGATTGCTGTTTGTGTATTCGAGCGATTTGCCGGAAATTCATGCGCTGCAGGATTACCGGCCGAACGTGGTGACGGAGTTGTACGCGGACGACGGGCAATCCATCGGCACGTTCGCGCTGCAACGGCGGATTCTGCTGACGTACAACCAGATTCCGCCAGTATTGCGGGAGGCGATTCTCACCACCGAAGATCAGCACTTCGAACAGCACTGGGGCGTGGACATTCCGCGCGTGCTGGAAGCGGCGTGGCACGATATTCGGCATCACCGGCTGGCGGAAGGCGCGAGCACGTTGACGATGCAGTTGGCCGGCGGGTTATTCCTGAACCGTTCGGACCGTAGCGCGCGGCGCAAGATCGAAGAAACTTTGCTGGCGATCCAGATCGAACGGCATTACACGAAAGAACAGATCTTCACGATGTACTGCAACCAGATTTATCTGGGAGCCGGGAATTACGGGTTCGAAGCGGCGTCGGAATATTATTTCGATAAACCCGTGGGCAAGTTGACGCTGCCGGAAGCGGCGATGCTGGCGGCGATCATCCGCGGACCGATTTATGCGCCGATCAATCATCCAGAACGGGCGCTGGCGCGGCGGAATCTGGTGCTATCGCTGATGGCGCACGACCGCAAGATTACGGAGGCGCAAGCGGAGGAGGCCACAAAGTTGCCGCTAGGCTTGCACATTGCGCCGCTACGCAACGATCTAGCGCCATATTTTGTAGAGGAAGTGCGCGAGTATCTGGAACACACCTATGGCACGGCGGCGGTGCACGAGCAAGGATTGCGCGTGTACACGACTTTAAATGTGGCGATGCAGAAGGCGGCGGACCAGGCGGTGCGCGACGGGTTGCACGCCTACGACCGGCGCCATGGATGGCGCGGGAATCTGCCGAATATTTTGGAGCAGCACGAAGGGCCGCTGGACCGCTTTCAGAGCGACGATTGGCACGACGCGATCCAGAAGGGCGATTACGTGACGGGGCTGGTGACCAAGGTCGAGCCGACGTTTGCTTCGATCAAGATCGGGCCGTATCACGCGATGTTGACGCCGGCGGATTTTTCGTGGACGGGGCACAAATCTCCGCCAGAACTCCTGAAGGTGGGCGACCTGGTTTGCGTTTCGATCAAGGAAATTTCCGGGATCACAGCGCGAGTGCAGCTGGAGCAGGTTCCGGCGGCGCAGGCGGCGTTGCTCGCGATTGATAACGCGAGCGGCGAGATCAAAGCGATGGTGGGCGGCTACGATTTCGAGGAATCGAAATTCAATCGCGCGACGCAGGCGCTGCGGCAGACGGGCAGCTCGTTCAAGGTGTACGTCTATTCGGACGCGTTGGAAATGGGGATGACGCCGTTCGATACGATTGTGGATGAGCCGGTGACTTTTCGGAGCGGCGGGCAGAATTATTCTCCGCGCAATTACGATGAGAAGTTCGAAGGGCGGATCACTTTGCGGCGCGCGCTGGCGGATTCGCGCAATGTGCCGGCGGTGCGGCTGCTGGATCACGTCGGCGTATTGAATGTGATTGACCTCGCGCGAAAATTTGGGATTACCAGCCCGCTGCCACCGTATTTGCCACTGGCGCTGGGCGCGGCGGATTTGACGCTGATCGAGCACACCTCGGCGTTCACGGTGTTTCCGGATGACGGCATACACATCGAGCCGCATTACATCCGGCGCGTGACTTCTTATGATGGGGCAGTGCTCGAGGAGCCGCGGCCGAACGTGACGGATGTGGTGCCGCCGGACGTGGCGCGGACGATGGTGGCGATGCTCGAGGACGTGGTGCAGTTCGGAACCGGAGTGCGCGCGAAGGAGTTGGGGCGGCCTTCGGCGGGGAAGACCGGGACGACGAACGATTTTACTGACGCTTGGTACATCGGATTTACGCCGCAACTGACCGCGGGAGTTTGGGTGGGAAACGACGACAAGCGCATTTCGCTTGGCAAGAAGGAGACCGGCGCGCGCGCGGCGCTGCCGATCTGGCTGGAATTTATGCAGCGGGCGACGACCGGCACGCCGGTGGAAAGTTTCCCGAACGTCGTGCCGCTGGAGAAAATTGCGCCGACGAAACAAGTGCTGGTGGATGTGCCGGATACCGCGCCCCCTGCCGATGCTGCTGAACAGGGTTTAGCGCCGGCGAAGGTGCCGGTTGCTGCGCCAGTTAGTTCGGCGCCTCCTGGTGCGAAGGCTGCGCCGAAATCGCCGCCTGCGCCGAAAACCATCGCGCCGACTTCCGCGCCCGCGCCTGCGCGTGTTACGGCAGTGGTCGCGCCGCATTCGTAACGCAGGTCTCCTGCAATTTCTTCCGTTCAATTGGTCTTGCCTCGCACAGTGTGTGTATTTTCGCTTGCCGAGATGGAGTGACCGGTTAGTGCTTGCACGTGTCAATTGACGAGTCTATATTCTGCTTCATGTGGAGTTGGTTCCAACCGCGCTCCGCCTCGGTGCTCGTTGTCAGTGCGATGGTCTGCGCGACATCTGCATTTGGCCAGATTTCGCCCAGACTCAAACGATGTCTGCCTTATCCAACTTTTGCTGATGAGGTTCGTGACGCGCAGCGAGAGGTTGATTCGAAAACTGCCGCCGCGAAAAGCACGCCGGACACACGACAAAGTGTGGTGATCGACGACGTGAAATTTGACGCGGCGATTCATCTTCAGGACTCAGATCGTGTTCGACTGGTGGCACGATTGAAAGCAACTCGGTTTGACGCAAAATCTCCCTGGTTGGAGCAAGTGCAAGATCCTTGGATTCGCGGCGCCTGGATGGATGAAGGTTACTTTAAAGTGGAATCGACCGCGCACGCGCATGTAATCGAGACGGACACGTCTGTGGAGCATGTGCTGCTCACCATTCACGTGAATGAGGGGCTCCAATACGGCTTAGGAGATCTAACTTACCGCTCAGCCGATCCTACCGATCATCTTGTGTTTTCTATCGAGGAACTACGATCCCTACTTCACATGCATGAAGGAGACATTTTTAGCGCCGAGAAGGTGAGAGACGCAATTGAAGCGATGAAGCAGCTGTATGGTTCCCGCGGGTATATCGATTTTGTCGTGACACCGCTCACCGACATTGATGACGAGCGCGGGCGCATTTCACTGATTATGGAACTGGACCAGGGGAAGCAATATCGGTTGAAGAACATCGAGGTTTTCACCTCTGGCCCGACAATTGAGTCTCTGGTTCGATCAAACTTTCGCGTCGGGGATGTTTTCGATAGCGAGCTCATTCGGAACTTTCTCGCTGAGAACAAGTCGTCATTGCCGCCCGATGTCTCCATGGACGATATCGATCTTCATCGAAACGTCAAGAATGGAACAGTTGATCTCCGATTCAATTTTCAAACTTGCCCGAAAGTTACAGAGTAAATTAGCCGCGCGGAGGCTGCCCGCTTCGTCCCGGAAAGCGTAGGACGAAACGGCCGCTACGCACGCGGCGCCGGGATTCGATCTTGCGTACCTCAGGAATTGCGGAAGGGATCCCAGCCGCTGGGCTTTAGCGGTTCGTGGTTGCCATCTGAGCGGACCAGGATGATTTTCCTTGTGCGCGTGATTTCGCCGATGGCGGTTAGTTCTGACGCGCCTGGAGCTGCGCGGAGTTTTTTTGCTTGGCTTGGCGGTACTGTGAAGAGAAGTTCGTAATCTTCGCCGCCGTGTAGGGCTAGTTGCAGCGGATCGAGTTTGCGGTTGCCCAATATTCGCGCGGCTGTGGCGGGGATTGTGACCGTCGGGATTTTGTTGGCGTAGATTTTTGCGCCTACTTGACTTGCGGCGCAGAGGCGGGCCAGATCTGTGGAGAGGCCGTCGGAGAGGTCCATGGCGGAGGAGGCGATGTGGTGTTGGGCTAGCCACTCGCCGAGTGCGATTCGGATTTTTGGGTAGAGATGCGGTCGGGTTAGGGCGCGGAAGCTCGGGTCACCGGCGAGGCCGCGAAGGACTAGTTCTAGGCCGAGTTGTGCGCGGCCTAGTTTGCCGCTTACGTAGATCAGGTCGCCGGCCTCTGCCCCGGAACGGGTTAATGCTCGGCCGGGGGCGATTTCACCTAGCGCGGTGATGCTGATGAAGAGTCGGTCGCTTTTTGTGGTGTCGCCGCCGATGATCGTTACGCCGAGTTCGCGGGCGGCGCGGGCCATGCCCTTAAGAAAAGAGTCGAGCCATGGGCGGGAGGGAACTTCAGGGGCTAAAGCCCCTCGTCTCGGTGCGAAATTTTTGTCGTGGCTAAAGCCACGACCCACGAGGCCCTGTTTCACGAAGGTGCGACCAATCGAAGAAGCAGATTTTTCGCCAGATTGTGAATGTGCGCCTTGGCGAGAATTGGCGGCGCGCGGGAACTGCTGAGGTAGAGCGAGCGTCAGCAAGAAGAAGCGCGGGGTAGCGCCCATGGCGGCTAGGTCGCTGGTGGCGCGGGCTAAGGATTTGTAGCCGATGGAATCGGGCGGATGGGTCTTGGCGAGGAAGTGGACGCCTTCGAGAAACGCGTCGCAGGTGATGACCCACTCATTGCGACCGGTCGGTGCGAGGATGGCGGCGTCGTCGCCGATGCCCAGGCGAAGCGCGGAGCGGGCTCGCGTGCCGGATGCGGACAGGTCGCGCTGCGAGCGCTTCTTGCCGGAATTGAATGTGGCGCCAGCACTTAGAGCGCGCGCGATTTTTTCGACCAGTTGGCGTTCTCGTTCCATGCTGCACTTCCGTACAGTTGCGATAAATTCCGCATCTAAGGTAAGGTTTGTTCAAGGAAAACTCTAAAGAAAATTGAGGGGTGCGCCGATAAGTACTTTGCATTCATGGAGAGGCTGTGGAAAACTTAAGTTTGATGTTGACCACTGTAGTTACGGTCATTACAATTCACGCGGTTTTGTACCAGGCCTCGTACTGCTGCAGACTTCTGACGGAATCGGGTAGCCGCTGCGGGGGACGCGCGGCGTTCGATAAACTGAATCGAATCACTTCTGGCAAAATTTAAGATTATGAAGGGTAAGTACTACACATTTTTTATTGCATCAAGCGCGTCTGGGGGGATGCGACGTGTTCGTGTGCCGTATTACGTGCTGCACGCGCTGGCAATTCTGGCGGCGGTGGGCGGAATCACGGTGCTCGCGGGGATGGGTTCGTACTCCCGGATGCTCTGGAAGGCCACGAATTACAATTCGTTGCGGCGTGAGCAGGACACGCTGAAGCAGCAGTATAAAGCGCTGCAGACGGAAGTGAAGGATACCAACCAGCGGCTTGACTCTTTGCAATCGCTCGCGAGCGAAGTGGCGGTGGCTTACGGAATCACACGCTTCCGGCAGACGCCGTTTGCGTTCAGCGACGACGAGGACCAGCCGGAAGTGGAGTACCAGGATTCGGTGGATGAATTCAGTTACCTGGAGCGCAATGCTTCAGCTGTTGCGATGTCCAGCGGCGGGATGCGTTTGCTGCCTGCGGCGCAACTCAGCAGTCTGGGAATCGTGCCGACGCTTTGGCCGGTGGTCGGCGAGATCACAGGACATTTTGGCGAGCGGCTGGATCCGTTCAGCGGCGAGGGTGCGTTCCATACGGGAATGGATATTGCTTCGCACTATGGCGATGCGATTCACGCGACAGCTGATGGCGTCGTGGCGGTGATGGACCAGCGAGCCGGATACGGAAGGCTGGTGGTGATTGACCACGGATTCGGCGTGACGACCTGGTACGCGCATCTTTCAGGTTTTGCGACGCATGTGGGCATGCACGTGAAGCGTGGAGATATCATCGGATACGAAGGGCAGAGCGGGCGTTCGACTGGTCCGCACTTGCATTACGAAGTCCGCATTTACAACACACCTGTGAACCCCTGGCGTTACCTCAGTACGGCGGCAACCTCCGCTTCCGCTGCGGATTAATCTTTCCGGCGTTCGTCAAACACCCACTTTGCCGTGACTTGCATCGCGTCTGGATTTTCTCGTGCGCGGCGCGCGGCGATTTCGATTAGTGCGCGACGGGGTATACCGCGGGCGAACGGGGCGGATGCGCTGGCGAATGGGCCGGCGCTGGAGCATGGGTAGGCGTAGCGCTCAGCATAGCGGGAGTGATGTCGAGAACCAGGCGCACCAATTTATTCTGGTGAGTGATTTGGGCTTGGCTGACCAGGGCTTGCAGGAAGGCGATCTGTTCTTTGGTCATTTGGCGGCGCGTATTGGGATCGGAGAGCGCCATGGAACCCGCCATGCGGCCGCCTTCGAGAAGAATGGAAATAGCGAGGGCGTTTTTCAGGGAGTCCGATTCGGCGTCGAGCGTGATTCTGAGGCTGTTGCCTGCGGGTTGGCCGGCCAGCGTGAGGGCCTGAACGCTGCGCGCTAGCTGTTCGAGTTGCGGCGCATTGCGGAAACTATCGTACAAGCTGGCGGGAAGATGCTCGGTGCGTGCGACGGCGAAGATCGGCGCGCCCGCCACGCGGTCTATCCGCGTCTGCATGGTGGCGTCGCGGCGCGATGGTCGGGAAAGATTGATGTGGGACAGAAGCTCCGTGGCGTTCCTGCCGCCGGCGAGAGCGATGCGCGTGGGCGAGAGAAATGTGACCGAGACGGGCGGATTGCCGGGGACTTCGTAAATTGTTTGCGGGCCGCGAGACACTTCTTTTCCGGTGCGCAGCGCATAGGATTTGATTTTTTGCTGGTCGAAGCGGCCGTCGGCGATGGCGACAACGCGATCTTCGCCGAGTACGTTTTGGGGCGTGCCGATGCTGGCAGGCCAGAAGGCGACGGCGGCATGGTCCAGGTCGCGGGTGTAATCGAAGCCCGTATCGCGGACGAAATTGGCGTAATCGCGATCGGCTTGCGGGCCGGGTGAGGCCAGTCCCAGGGCGGCAGCGAGCGGGGAATTTTGCAACGTTCGCAATGCGCTCGCATCTATGTAGGCAACGACGAGCGCATCCGGCGGCAATTCGCTTAAAATATCCGATGGAGGAGCGGGGGCAGGTGCGCCGGGTACGGTCGAGACGATGGGCGGGAGCGGGTGGTGCTGCCAGAAGTAGAACGCGACACCGCCAGCAAGCATCAGGAGCAGCAGGATGGCGACGGCGATCCAGGCGCGAGTTGTGGAAGAAACGGGCACGTTAAATTTGTAATCGTTGCGTCTAACTTAGTGTAATGTTTTCGTCCCCGGCTGCGTAGCGGAATTCAGAGAGCTCGTATTGCGTGAAAGGCCCAAGCTCGCAAGGCTGCAAGTTCCGGCTAACGGATCAGAGCCGGCCGGCTTCTAATTTAGATACGGCTGAGCTTTTCGCGAAGGATGGTCTCCGATATGAAATTCACTTGGATGAAGGCGATTGGCGCGGGAATCTTGGGAATGCTTATCGGCTTTTCCACGCACGCACAGAGCTCGCCGCAAACAGCGCCCGCGCAGGCCACAACCGCCGCGACGCCCACCGCCGATCAAGTGCTCGATCATTATGTGAATGCAATTGGCGGGCGCGCGGCGTGGAACAAGCTGAACTCGCGCGTGTCGAAGGGCACAATTGAGATTCCTTCTATGAATAATTTGAGCGGAAGCGTCGAGATTCACGAGAAGGCGCCGAATTCGATGCTGGCGGTGATCACGCTGGCCGGCGCGGTTTTTGAGCAAGGATTCGATGGGACCACTGCGTGGTCAGACGATCCGCAAAATGGACTGCGAGTGCTGGGCGGCGCGGAATTGGAGGATGCGCGGCGCGAAGCGGATTTTTATCATCCGCTCGATCTGAAAAAGCTCTACGCGAGCATGACCGTGACCGGCACGGAAAAAATCAACGACCGCGACGCGTACGTGTTGGAAGCTTCGACGGGCGCAGGCGATCCGGACAAGATGTATTTCGATACGGAGAACTGGTTGTTGGTGAGGGCCATCAATCACCGGAATACGCCGGACGGGGTGAAGGCTTTTACGGCCGAAGTAGGGGACTACAAGGATGTGGACGGGGTGAAGCTGCCGTTCACGGTGCACCAGAGCAGCGCGGAGTCCGCGTTCACCATCCATTTTACGGAAATCCAGCATAATGTGAAGCTTGCGGACAGTCAGTTCGCCAAGCCGACGGCGGAACCGGCGACGAAGTAGGGGGATTTTGCAGAAAGATTACCGCCGCGAGAAGATTTGGCTGTATAATACTAGGGCACTCAAGGCATCCTGGGCGCTGAGTTTGTGGTCATCTGGCAATGGTTTTGCGGCTGGGAGAAACTCTCTTGCAATTTGATTGCCTGTATGATAATTTTGCTCGGTTTGCCAGTGCTGGCGTAGCTCAGTTGGTAGAGCATCTGATTTGTAATCAGAGGGTCGGGGGTTCAAATCCCTCCGCCAGCTGAGATTGACGTAGCGAAAATTTTGGCAGGGGTTGCGGACGGAATTCCTCGCGACAAAAGCGCTAGGGCTGGTGTCTCTGGACACGAGCCCTTTCTGCATTGCGGAGTGCCCCGTACAGCAGTCCGGTTAAAGAAACTGGTTGGACATGCGGGATGCAATTGTGTCCCGGAAGATTTCATGGGACGGAGCTGCAGCGTCCCGAACGGTTTTGCGGGACGGGTGGGTGAGTGGCTAAAACCAGCAGACTGTAAATCTGCCGCTCCTTGCGGGCTACGGAGGTTCGAATCCTCCCCCGTCCACCAGCAACTCGCGTGAGCCCGCGCATGGTTGGACAACCGAGCGCGACGACATTCAAAGAAACGAAAAAATTCAGAAGCGCGGCAGCTCCGGCGGCGATTCTGATTGCATTTGGGAGATGCGGGGCAGCCGGTACAAGCCTGGGTAGCTCAGTTGGTAGAGCGCGTCCTTGGTAAGGACGAGGTCACCGGTTCAATCCCGGTCCCAGGCTCCAGATCACGGCCAGCGGCGCGAACGAATGAGTCGAGCAGTGCGCGGGGCGCTGGCGGGATTTTTTGTTGGGAATGAGCGGGGGTAACTCAGTGGTAGAGTCTCTGCCTTCCAAGCAGATGGTCGCGGGTTCGAGTCCCGTCCCCCGCTCCATTGCACAACCCTAACGCAGGATCTGCAGGATTTTGCCAGGGCCGGAGCACTGAATGATTTCGCGCGGACATCGCCGCGCAGTCCTAATACGAGGGTGATACCAGATGGCGAAAGAGAAATTCGAGCGGAATAAGCCGCATGTGAATATCGGGACGATTGGTCACATTGACCACGGCAAGACGACTTCGACGGCGGCGATCACGAAGGTTTTGTCGAAGAACAATCCGAAGGTGGCCTTCCGGGCGTTTGATTCGATTGACAACGCGCCGGAAGAGCGCGAGCGCGGGATTACGATTGCGGTGTCGCATGTGGAGTACGAGACGGCGAACCGGCACTACGCGCACATTGATTGCCCGGGCCACGCGGACTACGTGAAGAACATGATCACGGGAGCCGCGCAGATGGACGGCGCGATTCTGGTGGTAGCGGCGACGGATGGACCGATGCCGCAGACGCGCGAACATATTCTGCTGGCGCGGCAAGTGGGCGTGCCGTACATCGTGGTGTTTTTGAACAAGTGCGACATGGTGGACGATCCGGAATTGCTCGAGTTGGTCGAGTTGGAAGTGCGTGAACTACTGAAGAGCTATCAATTTCCGGGCGATACTTTGCCGGTGATTCGCGGTTCGGCGCTGAAGGCGCTCGAGGGCGATCCCAAGTGGGAGAAGTCCATTTTGGAATTGATGGAAGCGGTGGACAAGAACATTCCGTTGCCGGTGCGAGACATTGATAAGCCGTTCGCGATGCCGATCGAAGATATTTTTTCGATTTCCGGTCGCGGCACGGTGGTGACGGGCCGAATCGAGCGCGGCAAGGTGAAGGTTGGCGAGGAAGTGGAGATTGTGGGCTTCCGGCCGACGATGCGCAAGACGGTGACGGGCGTGGAAATGTTCCGCAAGTTGCTGGATGAAGGAATGGCGGGCGACAACGTGGGCTTGCTGCTGCGCGGCACGGAAAAAGACGAAGTGGAGCGCGGGCAGGTGCTGGCGAAGCCGGGGTCCATCACGCCGCACACGAAGTTCAAGGCCGAAGCGTATGTATTGACGAAGGAAGAAGGTGGGCGGCACACGCCGTTCTTCACGGGTTACCGGCCGCAGTTTTATTTCCGGACGACGGATGTGACGGGCGATGTGAAGTTGCCGCAGGGAGTGGAGATGGTGATGCCGGGCGATAATATATCGTGCGAGATCACGCTGATCACACCGGTGGCCCTCGAGAAGGGCTTGCGTTTCGCGATTCGCGAAGGTGGCCACACAGTTGGGGCCGGCGCGGTTGCCGAGATCATCGAGTAAACGACTATGCGAGAGATCATCACACTACAGTGCAACGATTGTAAGAACCGGAACTACACGACGACCAAGAACCGCAAGAAGCATACGGAGCGCTTGGAGACTTCCAAGTTCTGCAATACTTGCCGGAAGCATACGGGGCATAAAGAAGTTAAGTAGGTTGCGTTAAGCCGAAATTCAGGGGAGTAGGTTTAACGGTAGACCATCGGTCTCCAAAACCGAGAGTGGGGGTTCGAATCCCTCCTCCCCTGCCAGCTCTTTGGGAGAGCGCGCGGGTGCACGACGGTTGGATGCGGAGCGAATGATGGGCAGGACGAGCTGTTCGTCGGGGCTAAGGCGGGCGTTCAGATGGCACAGGCGGCGAAATTGAATAAGGACGAGTCAGATCGCGTAGACGCATTTTCCCTGATGGAGCCGGTGGGGAAGCTGGCGTCGTATCCGAAGCGGTTCCGGGCGTTTCTGCATGAAGTGCGCGTGGAAATGCGGCAGGTGAATTGGCCGTCACGGCAGAACGTGATTTCGACGACGCTGGTGGTGGCGCTCACCGTGGCGTTTTTCGGCGTGTATTTCTTTTTCACGGACATGATTTTCGGAAATACGATCAAATGGCTGATTGAATATGCAAAGAAACTCTGAAGAAACCAACGCACTGCCGGAAGGCAACGAAGTGAACCAGGCGTCGGAAATGCCCGAAGGGCACGAAGAAGCGAACGCTGGAGCAAGCTCCAGCACAAAGCAGTGGTACATCGTCCACACCTATTCGGGCTTTGAGAAGAAGGTGAAGGAGAGCCTGGAAGGCCGCGTGGCGGCGTTCGGGCTGACCGACAAAATCGGCCAGATCATTATTCCGACCGAATCGGTGGTGGAGGTTCGCGGCGGCAAGAAAGTGATTTCGCCGCGCATGTGTTACCCGGGCTACGTGCTGGTGGAAATGGATATGGACGACTACACCTGGCACGTGGTGCGTTCGACGCCGCGCGTAACCGGATTCGTCGGCTCGGGGCAGACGCCTTCGCCGCTGACCGACGAAGAAGTGCAAAACATTTTGAATCGCGCGACGACCACGGCGGAAAAACCCAAGCCGAAGCTGTCGTTTGACCGCGGCGAGAAGGTGCGCATCGGCGAAGGGCCTTTTGCGAACTTCACGGGCGTGGTGGAGGAAGTGAATTCCGACCGCTCGACGCTGAAAGTTTCGGTGACGATTTTCGGGCGTTCGACGCCGGTGGAGCTGGATTTCGCGCAGGTGGAAAAAGTCGCGTAAGCGTTCCAAGGATTAAGGACAGGTAAAAAATGGCGAAGAAAGTTCAAGCGACAGTGAAGTTGCAGTTGCCGGCGATGAAAGCCACTCCGGCGCCGCCAGTGGGCACGGCACTGGGCCCGCACGGCGTGAACATCATGGATTTCTGCAAGCAGTTCAACGCCAAGACGGCCAAAGAGCCGGACGGCATGATCATCCCGGTGCTGGTGACGATTTACAGCGACCGCACTTTCAGCTTCATCATGAAGACGCCGCCGGCTTCGGAATTGATCAAACGCGCGGCGGGAATCGTGAAGGGCTCACCGGAACCGAACCGCAACAAAGTGGGCAAGCTGACCGCAAAGCAAGTGGAAGAAATCGCGAAGTTGAAGCTGCCCGACCTGAACACGATGAGCCTGGAATCGGCGGTGCGTTCGATCCGCGGAACAGCCCGCAATATGGGCGTTGAAGTTACCGAGTAGTTTGGCAGCGCGCGCAGGAGTCCGAAAAGAAGTCGGACGCAAGTAGCTCATAACTGCGCAGGAGAGAAAAGACGATGGGCCGCAGCGCAAAAGTTGGTGGAAAGAATATAGACCGCGCACGAAAGATGGTGGAGGCGCGTCCTTATAAGCTGGAAGAAGCCGCGGAATTGCTGCGCAAAGCGCACTACGTGAAATTCGATGAGACCGTCGAGCTGGTTTTGAATCTGGGCGTGGACTCGAAGCAATCCGACCAGATGGTGCGCGGCACGGTGGTGCTGCCGCACGGTCTGGGCAAGTCCAAGCGCGTCGTGGTGATCGCGGGCGGCGACAAGATTCGCGAGGCGCAGGAAGCCGGAGCGGATTTCGTCGGCGGCGACGACATCGTTGAGAAGATTCAGGGCGGCTGGACGGATTACGAAGCGGTGATCGCGACTCCGGACATGATGCGCTCGGCCGGCAAGCTCGGCAAAGTGCTGGGTCCGCGCGGGCTGATGCCGAATCCGAAGACTGGAACGGTCACGGCTGACGTCGCTAGAGCGATCAAGGAAATCAAGGCCGGTAAAGTGGAGTTTCGCCTGGACAAGACCGGGCTGATCCATTCGCCAGTGGGCAAAATCAGTTTTTCGGCGCAACAGCTGGCGGGAAACGCGCACGCGCTGCTCGCGGCCATCGTCAAGGCCAAGCCCGCGGCGGCCAAGGGCAAGTTCATCAAGAAAATCACGCTGACTTCGACGATGGGTCCGGGCGTGCTGATTGACGAAGGCGAAGCCGAGCACGCCGTAGCAGCGGCAGCGTAACCAGGGCAGTACGAGGGAGATTTTGGGATGAAGAAGAAGTCCGAAAAAGTGACGCAGGCGGAAGAGCTGAAGAAGCAGCTGGCGACAGTGTCCACCGTAATTCTTTCGACGTTTCAGGGGATCACGGTCGAGCAGGATACGCAACTGCGCCGCAGCGTGGAAGCCGCCGGCGGAAAATATCAAGTGGTGAAGAACACGGTGGCGGAGCGAGCGGGAGCGGGAACGCCCACAGAGGGATTGCTAAAGGGCCTGAAGGGCACGAATTCAATCGCGTACACCAAGACGGATCCCGTGGCCCTCGCGAAGATTCTGACGAAAGTTGCGAAGGATGTTCCGGCATTCCAATTCCGCGCCGGATGGGTGGAAGGGCGCGTGATTTCGATTCAGGAAATCAAGCAGCTGGCGGATTTGCCGAGCAAGGATGAGCTGATCAGCAAGATCATGTTCCTGCTGAATGCTCCGGCGCAGCGCGTGGCGACCGTGCTGGCGGCGGTGCCGCGAAATCTGGCAGTGGTTACCAGCGAAGCGGCGAAGGCCAACAAGTTCGGAGCAGGCGGTGCGGCATCTGAGAGCAGGCCGGCTCCTGAAGCGACTCAAGCGTAGGGGAATTCGCAGGGAAGTCCGGCAATCTTGTATTCACGAGATTTGGTTGTTCAATTCGGAGGAGGATAGGAAACAGCGATGGCCAGCAAAGTAGAAACAATTCTGGAAGAGATCAAGGGACTGACGCTGCTCGAAGCTTCTGATCTGGTAAAGAAGATGGAAGAAGCTTTCGGCGTCTCCGCGGCGGCAGCAGCGCCCGTGATGATGGCGGGCGGAGCGGGCGCGGGAGCGGCGGGCGCACCGGAAGAGAAGACGGAATTTACCGTCGTGCTCACCGAAGTGGGCGCCAACAAGATCAACGTGATCAAAGCGGTTCGCGAAGTCACCAGCCTGGGCTTGAAAGAAGCCAAGGATCTGGTGGATGGCGCCCCCAAGACGGTGAAAGAGGGCGTCAACAAAGACGAAGCCGCCACGATCAAGAAAAAGTTCGAAGACGCCGGGGCCAAAGTAGACGTCAAGTAGCACCGCCCCTGCGGCCTGCACGCCAAGGCCGCAAAGGAATTCGCGTACGCGCGCACTCCTTAGGAACCAGGAACTTCACAATACGTCCTTCCCGGACTGACGGGGCGGGTGTCTACCCGTGCCGTCATTTCCGGCATGAATACTTTTATGAGGATGGTCCATGAGCAATCGCAACGGTAATCGCGCCACTCGGGAACGGGCACGCCTGGACTTCGCCAAAATCAAGACGACGGTCCAGATTCCGAACCTGATTGACGTGCAGAAGAAGTCGTATCAAAGGTTTTTGCAGATGGATTTGCTGCCGAGCGAGCGGGAAGATACGGGCTTGCAGTCGGTATTCGCATCGGTGTTTCCGATCCAGGATTTTCGCGGTTTGTCGCAGCTGGATTTCGTGGATTACGCGATCGGAAACTGGGAGTGCAAGTGCGGCCACCTGCGCGGCCTGCACCACTTGCGCGCCACTTGCCGGAATTGCGGAGCTTCGGTCGTAACCAATCCTTACAAGACGGGCGACGTGCTGTGCGCGAAGTGCGGCACGTTCAACAAGAACACGCCGACTTTTTGCAATAAGTGCGGCGACCCGGTCACCCTGCAATTGAAGTACGACGTGAACGAGTGCCAGGAACGCGGGATGACGTATTCGGCGCCGCTGAAGGTGACGATCCGTCTGACGATTTACGATAAGGATCCGGACACCGGCGCGAAGTCCATTCGCGATATCAAAGAACAGGAAGTTTTCTTCGGCGATATTCCGCTGATGACCGAGAACGGCACGTTCATCATCAACGGGACCGAGCGCGTGATCGTCAGCCAGTTGCACCGTTCGCCGGGCGTATTTTTCGAGACGGCGAATAATCGCAGCTACTTCCTCGGCAAGATTATTCCTTACCGCGGATCGTGGGTGGAATTCGAGTACGACACCAAGAACATTCTGTACGTGCGCATTGACCGCAAGCGCAAGTTCCTGGGGTCGATCTTCCTGCGCGCGCTGGGGCTGAAGTCGAATGAAGACATTTTGCGGACTTTCTACCAAGTGGAGCGGATTTCCCTGCGTGAAGGCGAACTTTACTGGAACGCTTCGGAAGGCTTGATTGACCGCAAGCTGTCGAAGGAAATCAAGCATCCCAAGTCCGGCGAAGTGCTGGTGGGCGCGCACAAGCGCATCAGCGACGCGCTGTACAAGGAACTGGTGAAGGCGCGCGTCACGCAGGCCGAAATCGGCGTGGCGGACCTGGAAGGCGCAGTGACCGTCGGCGAGCTGGTAAATCGCCAGACCGGCGAAGTTTTGCTCGAAGCCAATAAGCCGCTGACGGCGGAGATGTGGGCTTCGATCGCGGAAGCGGGGATCACGGAAGTGGATGTGTGCTTCCCAGACCGCGACGACACCGGCATCATCGTCACGCGCACTTTGGAAAAGGACACCATCCGTTCGCCGAAGGAAGCGCTGATCGAAATTTACCGCAAGCTGCGCCCGGGCGATCCTCCGACTCTGGAGACCGCGACGGCGCTCTTCAACGGAATGTTTTTCGACGCGCGCAAATACGATTTCAGCAAGGTCGGACGGCTGAAGTTCAACATCAAGCTGGGACTGGAAACTCCGCTCGAAAAGCGCACACTCGATCCTTCGGATTTTGTGGCGGCGATCAAGTATTTGCTGAAGCTGCGCAAGAACGTGGGCTCGGTGGACGACATTGACCACTTGGGGAATCGCCGCGTGCGCGCGGTGGGCGAGCTGCTGGAAAACCAGTTCCGCATCGGCTTGGTGCGCATGGAGCGGGCGATCAAGGAAAAGATGTCCGTGTACCAGGAAATGTCCACGGCCATGCCGCACGATTTGGTGAACGCGAAGCCGGTAATGGCGGCGATCCGCGAATTCTTCGGAAGCTCGCAGCTTTCGCAGTTCATGGACCAGACCAACCCGCTGAGCGAAATCACGCACAAGCGGCGTCTTTCGGCTTTGGGACCTGGCGGCTTGTCCCGCGAGCGCGCGGGATTCGAAGTCCGCGACGTGCACCCGACGCACTACGGGCGCATTTGTCCGATTGAAACGCCGGAAGGCCCGAACATCGGTTTGATCAGCTCGCTCTCTTCGTACGCGCGGATCAACGAGTTCGGCTTCATCGAGTCGCCGTATCGCAAGGTGAAGAACGGGCGCGTCATTGACTTCGTGCAGATCGTGAACGCGGGAGACAGCGAATTCAAGGCCGGCGAGATCGTCGAAAAAGAAAAGGTCGAGGACGCCAACGAAGAACTCAAGCGGCGGCGCGTGGTGTGGGATCCACACTGCTTCTACCTCTCGGCGTGGGAAGAAGACCGCTACGTGGTGGCGCAGGCCAACGCTTCGCTCGATGAAAAAGAACGCATCACCACCGAGCTGGTGAACTGCCGGCAGGCGGGCAACTTCGTGCTGAAGAGCCGCGAGGAAGTTGATTACATTGACGTCTCGCCGAAGCAGCTGGTGTCTGTGGCTGCCAGCTTGATTCCATTTCTGGAGAATGATGACGCGAACCGCGCGTTAATGGGTTCGAACATGCAACGCCAGGCCGTGCCGCTGATTCGTGGCGACGCTCCGCTGGTAGGCACGGGGATGGAACGCATCACTGCGCGCGATTCCGGCGCGGTGATCGTGTGCAAGCGCGATGGCATCGTGGACCAGGTGGACTCCGAGCGCGTGATCGTGCGCGTGGAATCCGACCAATCCGGCGTACTGAGCCGCGAAGTCGGGTCGGACATCTACCTCCTCACTAAATTTAAACGCTCGAACCAGAACACTTGCATCAGCCAGAAACCTTTGGTGCGCGCGGGAGACCGCGTGAAGCAGGGGCAAGTGTTGGCCGACGGGCCTTGCACGGACCGCGGAGAGCTGGCGCTGGGGCGCAACGTGCTTGTGGCCTTCGTGCCGTGGCGCGGGTACAACTTCGAGGACGCGATTCTCGTCAGCGAAAAGCTGGTCGAGGAGGATTACTACACTTCGATTCACATCGAAGAGTATGAAATCGAAGCGCGGGATACCAAGCTCGGTCCCGAAGAAATCACGCGCGATATTCCCAACATCAACGAGAGCTTCCTGCGCAACCTCGATGAAAGCGGCGTAATCCGCATCGGCGCGACCGTGAAGCCGGGCGACATTCTGGTGGGCAAAGTGACGCCTAAGGGCGAAACGACGCTGACGCCGGAAGAGAAGCTGCTGCGCGCGATTTTCGGCGAAAAAGCCGGAGACGTTCGCGACGCTTCGCTCTATTGCCCACCGGGAATCGAAGGCACCATCGTGGACGTGAAGATCTTCTGCCGCAAGGGCGCGGAGAAGGACGAACGCCACAAGGCCATCGAAGCGGCGCAAGTCGCAAAACTCGAGAAGAACCTCGCGGACGAAATCCGCATTCTCACCGACGAACGCCTGAAGCGCTTGAACGACTTGCTGGGCGGCCAGAAGCTGGTGGCCGACCTCCACGACGAGCGCACCAACAAGCGTTTGCTGACCAAGGGCGCCGAGCTGACGCGGGACATCCTGGAAAAGATTTCGACGCGCAACTTGAAGCGTCTGCGGTTGAACGACAAAGACCCGCTACTCATCGAGAAGATCGACGAGGTGGAGGAAATGACCTCGCGACAGATTGATGTGCTGCGGAAAATCACTGACGAGCGCATCGGCAAGCTGAAGAAGGGCGACGAGCTGCCTCCGGGCGTGATCAAGCTGGTGAAGTGCTACATCGCCATGAAGCGCAAGCTTTCCGTCGGAGACAAGATGGCGGGACGCCACGGTAACAAGGGCGTGATCGCGCGCATCGTTCCGAAGGAAGACATGCCTTACATGCCGGACGGCACGCCGGTGGAAATCGTGCTGAACCCGCTGGGCGTTCCTTCGCGTATGAACGTCGGGCAGATTCTCGAGACGCATCTTGGCTGGGCTTCGAAAGAACTGGGCGAGAAGATCGGAAAGCTGCTGGACAAGGAAGCTCGCGCGGAGAGCGTGCGCAAGTGGTTCAAGGACGCGTTCGGTCCCACTTCGGTGTGGAAGACCATCGCCGGCTTGGACGACGACGCAATTCTGGACCTGGCCTACAGCTTCCGCGAAGGTGTGCCGTTTGCGACGCCGGTATTCGACGGCGCGCGCGAGGCGGACATTCGCCACTTGCTGCAATTCACGGAGCTGCCGGAGACCGGCAAGATTTCGCTCTACGACGGCATGACCGGCGACTTGTTCGCGCAGCAGGTGACGGTGGGCTACATCTACATGCTCAAACTCTCGCACCTGGTGGACGACAAGATTCACGCGCGCTCCATCGGCCCGTACTCACTGATCACGCAGCAACCGCTGGGCGGCAAGGCGCAGTTCGGCGGACAGCGATTCGGAGAAATGGAAGTGTGGGCGCTGGAAGCATATGGCGCAGCGCACATCCTGCAGGAATTGCTGACGGCAAAGTCCGACGACGTATATGGCCGCGCGAAAATTTACGAGGCCATCGTCAAGGGCGAGCCGGGCATCGAGCCCGGCGTGCCGGAATCGTTCAACGTGCTGGTGCGCGAGCTGCAGTCGCTCTGCCTGGACGTGGAATTGATGAAGCGCCAGAAGCCGCAACTGGAAAAAGCGGAAGCAGCGGATTAATTGAAACACGCGCTCCGCGCCGCTGTCGCGCGGAGCGTCCGACATTTTTGCAACTGGTTTTTGGTCCCGCTTTGCGGGACAGGAGGATCAGCCCTTGTATCGATCGAGCCCATATGACCGCGCCAGTCAGATCGCGGATTTTGATTCCATTCGCATCAGCCTGGCTAGTCCGGAAAAAATCCGGTCCTGGTCGCACGGTGAAGTGACCAAGCCGGAGACCATCAATTACCGCACCTTCAAACCGGAGCGCGACGGACTTTTCTGCGCCAAGATTTTCGGCCCCGTCACGGACTGGGAATGTTTGTGCGGGAAGTACAAGCGCATGAAGCATCGCGGAGTGATCTGCGACAAGTGCGGCGTGGAAGTGACGCTCAGCAAAGTGCGCCGCGAGCGCCTGGGACACATCGAGCTGGCTTCGCCCTGCTCGCACGTGTGGTTCTTCAAGGGATTGCCCAGCCGCATCGGCTACCTGCTGGACATCACCATGAGGGACCTCGAGCACATTCTTTATTTCGAGACCTTTGTCTGCATCGATCCGGGCGAAGTCCTTGGACTGAAGGAAAAGGACATCATCCCGGAAGAAAAGCTGCGCGAGCTGCAGAAGGAATATCCGGGGAAGTTCACTTCAGGTATGGGCGCGGAAGCCATCAAGGAATTGCTGCGCCGCGTGGAAGTGGACAAGCTTTCGGAAGAGCTGCGCGAGAAGATGAAAATTGACCCCAGCCTGCAGAAGCGCATCAAGTTCGCCAAGCGGCTGAAGGTGCTGGAAGCATTCCGCAAGAGCGGCAACAAGCCGGAGTGGATGATTCTGGATGTGATTCCGGTGCTTCCGCCGGAACTGCGTCCGCTGGTTCCGCTGGATGGCGGGCGTTTTGCTACTTCCGATTTGAACGATTTGTACCGCCGCGTGATCAACCGCAATAACCGGTTGAAGAAGCTGATGGAATTGCACGCGCCGGACGTAATCGTTCGCAACGAAAAGCGCATGTTGCAGGAAGCGGTGGACGCGCTGTTCGATAACGGCCGCCGCGGACGCGTGCTGCGCGGGACGAACAATCGCCCGCTCAAGTCGCTGTCGGATACTCTGAAAGGCAAGCAGGGACGTTTCCGCCAGAACTTGCTCGGCAAGCGCGTGGACTATTCCGGCCGCTCGGTCATCGTCGTCGGACCGGAACTGAAACTGCACCAGTGCGGTTTGCCGAAGAAGATGGCGCTGGAGCTGTTCAAGCCGTTCATCTATCACAAGCTGGAAGCCGCGGGACACTGCACCACGATCAAGCAAGCGAAAGAATTGGTTGAGGCGCAGGAGCCGGTGGTTTGGGACATTCTCGAGGACGTGATCCGAGAGCATCCCGTGCTGCTGAACCGCGCTCCCACGCTGCACCGCTTGGGCATTCAAGCGTTTGAGCCCGTGCTGGTGGAAGGCAAGGCTATCCGCATTCACCCGCTGGTTTGCACCGCGTTCAACGCGGACTTCGACGGCGACCAGATGGCGGTGCACATTCCGCTATCGCCGGAAGCGCAGGTAGAAGCTTCGGTGTTGATGCTCAGCTCGCACAATATCCTCTCTCCTGCGAACGGCTACCCGCTGGCGATTCCGACGCAAGACATGGTCCTGGGAATTTATTACATGACCAAGGCCAAGCCGCAGGCCAAGGGCGAAGGCCGCGCGTTCGGTTCACCGGAAGAAGTGGTGATGGCGCTGGAAGCCGGCGAAGTGGAATTGCTCACGCCGATCCGCATGCGCTACACCGGTGAAGTGATTGACCTGACCAACGCGTACGACGATCAGGACGTCTCGCATACCGAGCCGGTCAACCTGAACAAGCAGTTCTTGCACACCACCGTGGGGCGCGTGATTTTCAACGATCACTTGCCGTCGGAGATGCCGTTCATCAACGGCTTGCTGAAGAAAAAGGGCGTGCAGGCGCTGGTGCAATATTGCTACCTGCGCTTTGGCCTGGAAAAGACCGTGGTGGCGCTGGACAAGCTGAAGGAGCTGGGCTTCCTGTATGCGACGAAGTCCGGCGTTTCGATCGGCATCAGCGACATGGTCATCCCCAGCGTGAAATTCAAGCTGGTGGATACGGCCGAGCACGAAGTGGTGAAGGTGCAGCAGCAATATCTAGACGGCGCGATCACCAACGGCGAGCGCTACAACAAGGTCATCGCCATCTGGTCGGACGTCACCGAAAAGGTGGCGGACGAAATGTTCAAGGCCCTGGAAGAGCAGGACAAGCAGGGCGTGATCAACCCGGTGTACGTGATGGCGGACTCCGGAGCGCGCGGATCAAAGCAGCAGATCCGGCAGCTTTCCGGAATGCGCGGATTGATGGCCAAGCCTTCGGGCGAAGTCATCGAGACGCCGATTACGTCGAACTTCCGCGAAGGATTGACCGTGCTGCAGTACTTCATTTCCACGCACGGAGCGCGTAAGGGCTTGGCCGATACGGCGCTGAAGACGGCCGATTCGGGCTACCTGACGCGGCGGTTGGTGGACGTGGCGCAGGACGTGATCATCAATGAGTTCGACTGCGGCACGGCGGACGGCATTTACGTCGAGCCGATTCTGGAAGCCGGCGTGGAAGTCGAGCCGTTGCGCGACCGCGTAGTGGGCCGCGTATCTCTGGAGAAGATCAAGGATTACGAAGGCAATGTGATCGTCGAGATCAACCAGGAAATCACCGAAGAGCTGGCCAATTCGATTCAAGCGGCTGGCATCGAGCGCGTGAAAATCCGCTCGGTGTTGACGTGCGAATCGCGGCGCGGAGTTTGCGGACGTTGCTACGGCCGCAACCTGGCCACCGGCCGGTTCGTGGAAATGGGCGAGGCCATCGGCGTAATCGCGGCGCAGTCCATCGGCGAGCCCGGCACGCAGTTGACCATGCGCACGTTCCACATCGGCGGCACGGCCACTCGCGTCACCGAACAGTCCAAGGTCGAAGCGCGCAACAACGGCTTCGTGAAGTTCATTGACTTGAAGGTGGTCGAGGGCCGCGGCAAGCAGATCGTTTCGATGAACCGCTCCGGCTTGATCGCGGTGGTGGACGAGAAGGGCCGCGAAAAAGAGCGCCATCACGTGGTGTACGGCGCGCGCTTGAAGGTGGAGGACGGACAACCGGTAACACTGGGCCAGACCATGGTCGAGTGGGATCCGTACACGTTCTCGATTCTCACCGAGACGGCGGGCACCGTGCAGTTCAAGGACCTGCAGGCGGGAGTCACGATCGAAGAGCAGGTGGACGAAGTCACCGGGTTGTCGCAGCTGGTAGTCACGCTGCCGCCGGGCGATGAAAAGCACCAGCCCACGATCCTGATTCGCGGAGCGCAGGGGCGCGTCAAGAAATACTTGATGCCGTCACGCGCGCACTTGATGGTGGTGGACGGAGACGAAGTGCAACCGGGCGATGTGCTCGCGAAGATTCCGCGCGAGACCACGAAGACCAAGGACATCACGGGCGGTTTGCCGCGCGTGGTGGAGCTCTTCGAAACCCGCAAGCCGAAGGATCCCGCGGTCATCAGCGAAATTGACGGCGTGGTGAAATACGGCGAAATCGTCAAGGGCCAGCGGAAGATTTACGTGGAGAGCGAAGACGGCAAGGGCGCCGCGCAGACGATCAAGGAATATTCGATCTCGCGCGGAGTGCACATCAACGTGCAGGAAGGCGAGCACGTTGCTGCCGGCGAACCGTTGATTGACGGGCCGCTGAACCCGCACGACATCCTGGCCGTCCTCGGCGAAAAGTACACGCAGGCATACCTGGTGAACTCGATTCAAGAGGTTTACCGGTTGCAGGGCGTGAACATCAACGACAAGCACATCGAAGCCATCGTGCGGCAGATGATGCGCTGGGTGAAAGTGGAGGACGTGGGCGATACGACGTTCCTGCTCGAGGAACAAGTGGACAAGTTCCGCTTCCGCGAGGAGAACGATCGCGTCATCCGCGACGGGGGACGTCCGGCGACTGGCCGTCCTTTGCTCCTCGGCATCACCAAGGCATCGCTCTCGACGGATTCGTTCATCTCCGCGGCCAGCTTTCAGGAGACGACGCGCGTCCTTACCGAGGCGGCGATTTCCGGAAAGGTGGATTACCTGCGCGGCCTGAAGGAAAACGTCATCATGGGCCGGTTGATTCCCGCCGGAACCGGTCTGGAGCGCTACCGCAACATCCAGCTCCTCACCGAGATTCCGAAGGAAGAGCCGGAATCCATGGAGCCGGAACTTACGCCGGAAGAAGCAGCAGCGCTGGACTTCCTGCGCAAGGATACCGACGCGGTGGCCGAAAGCTAGATCTCATCGTTCACAACGTAGCCCTTACGGGGCGCCGTGATTTTCGCGGCGCCTTTTTTTTTGCGTTGGCGAGTTTTATTGAGACAGTGAGGTCCAGCCATACGCGTTCTCAGCTGCGCGCCCCGCCAGTTTACCTGTCCGCGCAGCCTATTAAACATCTTGTCATACCTGTCCGCTTTCTTTTTCCTCGCAATGTAGGTACCCGGTAAAATTGTGGTAGCGCATCCCCGGCCTGGCCCCTACCCGGCGAACGCTGTCAGGGATTTCGATGACCTATCGCCCCACGGACAAATCGCTGGAATGGGACGCCACCGGCGCGCCCACCGAGGCCCAGTTCAAAAAACTGGTGGAAGTGATTTCCCGCTCGCAGTTGAATTACCGCGAACTCATTGACAGCCTGGATCACGCGGTTTTTACGGTTTCGCTGGGCGGCGAGATTCGCGTGGCCAATCGCCGGTTGTCGGAGATTCTCGGCGTCTCTTTTCAGGATTTGATCGGCCACCAGCTGGATGAATTTATCGTGGAACCAAGTCTCGCGGATGCAGCCGGCTATCTGGACGGATTCCTGGAACGCGGCCATTGGGCCGGCCGAATCTCGGTGCGGCTGAAGACCGATCCGCAGCGGCGCTTTTACGATTGCTGGCTGCAAGCCTTGCGCGAAGAGGATCAGGCGCCGTCAGTGAGCGGCTGGGTGCGCGACGTGACTTCGCAGCAAGAATCGGAAATCCGTTTCACGGAACTTTTCGAATCGTTGCGCGAAGGAATCTTTTTCACCACGCCCGAAGGAAAGTTGCTGGATGCGAATCCCGCCTTGCTGCGCATGTTGGGTTATGACGACAAAGAGGAATTGAAGAAACTGAATTTCCGCGATTTATACGCTGACCCCACGCAGCGGGACACGCTGGTGCGCCAGGTGGTGGAACACGGCGCGGTGCAGGACGCGGACGTGGTCTACCGGCGCAAGGACGGAACGCAGCTGCATTGCCTGGCGTCGGGATTCGGCGTGCGTGACACATTTGGCCGTACGATCCGCATGCAAGGCACGCTGGTGGACATCAGCGAGCGCATCGAGATTGAAGGGCGTTTGCACCAGGAGCAGGAATTCGTGCGGCGCCTGGTGGCGAGCTTCCCGGACGTGATCGCGGTGATGGATCTGGAGGGGCGGTTGACGTTTATCAGTCCGCGAATTCAGGACGTGCTGGGGCATGCGGCGCCGGCTCTGATTGGCAAGGTGCTCTGGGCGCAAGTTCACCGGGACGATGCCGCGGAACTGAAGAATTCATTTCGCAAGCTCGCAGCTGGGGAACTGGCGCACGCGCAACTGGAATACCGCACGAAACACGCGGATGGGACGTGGCGGATGCTGCGCGCCAGCGCCAGTCCTTTGTTTGACGCTTCCGGGAAAATCAATGGCGTGGTGGCTTCGGCACGCGACATCACCGAGACCCGTGCAGCGGAAAAGCAGCAACTGCAAAAAGAAAAGCTCGCGGCCATGGGCGAGATGATGGCGGGAGTGGCGCATGAATTGAATAATCCGCTGACGGCCATTTTGGGCATCAGCGACCTGATGCGCGAACGCGCCGCCGATGACGCGACGCGCCGCCAGGTGGAAATCGTGCTGAAGCAGGCGCGGCGCGCCGCCGGGATCGTGCAGAATTTGCTGGCATTTTCGCGGCCGTCGGCGCTGGCGAGCAAGCCGCTCCGTCCCGAGCTAGCGATCAAGCAGGTGGTGGAACAGCAGCAGGCGTCGCTACGGCAAAAAAATGTGACGATTCAGCTGGAGGTTCCCGAGGGGCTGCCATCCGTGGACGCCGATCCGCGGCTCTTGCAGCAGGTTTTCGTGAATTTGATCGTCAATGCGGAGCAAGCGATCTCGAGCCGGCGTGACCGCGGAACGCTGCGCATCGCAGTCGAAGCCCGGGAGGGGAGAATCATCTTCGTATTTGCGGACGACGGCCTAGGAATTTCGCCCGAAAACCTCGCCAAAATCTTCGATCCTTTTTTCACCACGAAACGGCCAGGAGGTGGCACAGGCCTGGGCCTCACGATTTGTCTCGCGATCGTGAAAGAGCACGGCGGGACGATGGAAGTGCAATCTACGCCGGATGCCGGCGCGGAATTTCGGGTGATTCTGCCTGCGGCGAAGACGGAGACTACGGCAGCGGCACCGGCGCCGGCCCCCGCACCCAGGGTACAAGCGAGCCCGCCGCGCGCAGCAAGCGCGCTGCAGGGGCGCTCCGTCTATGTGGTGGACGATGAAGAAAGCATCCGCGAGATCGTGCAGGAAGGACTTTCGGCGCGGGGCATGACGGTCGAAGGCGCATCCAGTTCGGAAGAGGCGTTGCCGCATCTCGCGACGCATACGTACGATTTTGTTCTGTGCGATTTCAACCTTCCGGGCATGAACGGCGACCAATTCTTCGAGCGGATGCAGTCGAACGGCGGTGGAGCAGCGCCGAAATTTGTGTTTATGTCCGGCGCGCTGCTGGATCCGGACACCATGGCGCGCTTCAGCGAAAAGGGAGCCGCGGTTCTGCAGAAGCCATTTCACATGGCCGGGCTGGCGGCGCTGTTAACGGAATTGCTGGAACCGCAGCCGACAAGAGCGAAGTAACCCCTCCCGACCGCTTACTTGGCTTGCTTCGCCGACGAACTGGACGCTGGATCCACTCCGAAATCCCAGAAGTAAAGACTGGTTTCGCCGCCCTGCACCACTTCCGCTATGGCGTACTCTCCGGGTTCCAAGTCCTGTGCAAGCGTGAAGCGGTACACTCCCTGAGCGATTTCCCAGCGCTGGATGGGCAAGGCGATTCGGCCGGTCGCTGCTTCTTCGTGGAACAATTGATCGAGGTTTTCGAGATCGCGCTTGTCGTTGTGAACCTTCGCGCGCAGCAGGTCGAGGTTGGGTTCGCGGCCATCGGCGGTGCGCATGTAAAATTCGATCTGGCCGGACTTGATGCGGAATTTCGCGTGCGTACCTTTCAGCGAAACCGTGTGGCGGGAGGGGACGATTGGGATCGGAATCAGTACCTGCTTCAGCATCTGCGACTTGCTGAATTTGATGTCCGCTTCGGCCTGCGCGAGTTGGCGCACGGATTTTCCGTCGTACTCAAAAACTCCTTCGCCCGGTGGAAGAAAAACTTTCGGCGCGACTTCAATGCTGGCGTCAATATCCATCACGCTGGCATGGTGTTCTACGTCGAGAGCGTGCACTTTGGCGATGATGGCGGCGTTGCGCTTGACGTCCTCCGACTCCACTTTTTTCGTGGCGTCCCAATCCACGAGTGCGGCGGGGATTTCTTCCCAGTCGCGCTGGTCAATGCTGTAGTAGCGCACGCGGTCGCCATCTACCTGATATTCCCTCACCAATTGGAAGCTGCCGTCTTTCAGCATCAATTTTTTGCCGCGCGGAAGGTCGTCTTCGTTTTCGGTGGCTTGCGAAGATGGAGCTGGTTTCTGACTCACCGCTGGCGTCGAAGCCGCGCCCGTGCTCTGCGCGAAAGTTGCGGTGTTCAGCAAGAGCAGCGCCGGCAGCGCCAGCAGAAATTGAGCGCAGAAATGAAAACGCGCGGCGCGCCATTCGAATTGTGGTTGGAGGGGCATCTCGTTCGGCGCTGCACCTCAGTAGGATGCGAAAGCGCCGCGTAAGGTTGAGCGGGTTCAGGATAGTCCGGGAAGGCTTGACGCACAAGCGGGAGAACTTCGTGCGGGCAAAAGCGCAATGGGGTCGGAAAACAGCCGCTTGTGAAATCGAAAACTAGCTGACAGTTTCCGCCGCGTTCACATAGTGATCGCAGCGCGGCTGCAACACGGTGAGGATCATCAGATCTGTGTGCGAGAAAAGCCATTTTTCGGCTTCTGCGCCTGCGGCTTCGGCGGCTCGGACGATGGTGCCGAGGTGCTTGTTGCGCGCAAGGCCGCGCAAGTGGTCCGTGCAAATGCCGGTGAGGGTGACCACCTCGTCTTCCGTGAAACTCTTCTGACTCAGCTTAATGCGCACCATGGCTGGGCCTCACGTTGTGAGATGCTGATGCCAAATTAAACGCTGCCAGAGTTGCATGCAATAGCCCGACCGTTCTATACCGCTAAAACCCTATTTTCGTAACTTTGTTGGAACTCGCCTGTGTTCTAGAACTTGAGGCGGCGCGGGCGAAGTTCTTCCGAACCCCTCGATTTCATCGGCTTGCCGAAAATAGGAAGATAAAGTCTAAAGGTGGAATATTTCTACAGGTTGACAGGTTGGTTTCGCCGCGCAGAAAATCGCGGCGAACGAGGAACGATCGCGAATTCTGCAAGCGCTGCTGCGGTTCAGATCGGCCACAAGTCGTGTGCGGGCCGCCGCCGCGCGGCAATGCGCTCGACAAGGCGGGAAAATAGCGCAGAAATTCAAATGGAGAGCGCGCATTCTCACCGAGGTTTTGCTGCTTCGCTTCGAGCTTCGGAGAATGCAGGAAGTATCCCAAGCGCGCGATCGAATGCGCGACGCTTGATGTGGATAGAGACTACCGACGACGCGCAGCGATAACGCTAGACAGTGAAACCGCCAGCCTTCTCGAATGCGCGTGCGAGTTGCAGCATGCCGCCTTCGCCGAAGTGCGGTCCGAAGATTTGCATGCCGATAGGTAGACCGCAATCGGTTTTGCCACAGGGGATCGAGATGCCGGGAACTCCCGCGAGTGATCCTGTAACTGTATATATGTCAGCAAGATACATTTGCAGCGGATCTGCCGTTTTTTCGCCAAGCCGAAATGCCGCCGTGGGCGCCGTCGGAGTGATGATGGCGTCCACCTTCTCGAACGCTTCGGCGAAATCTTGGGCGATCAACGCGCGGACTTTTTGCGCCCGCAGGTAGTAGGCATCATAATAGCCGGACGAGAGTGCATAAGTGCCGAGCATGATCCGGCGCTTTACTTCCGGACCGAAGCCCTGTTCTCGCGTTTTGCGGTACATCTCCATCAGCGTCGCGCCGGGAACGCGCAATCCGTAGCGCACCCCGTCGTAGCGGGCGAGGTTCGAGCTTGCCTCGGCCGTCGCGACGATGTAGTACGTGGCGATCGCGTAGGCGGTGTGCGGCATTTTCAGCGAAACGCGCTTGCAGCCAAGTTTTTCAAGCAACGCTATCCCCGCTTCGACTTTCGCCTTCACCTGCGGGTCAATCCCTTCGCCGAAATAGTCTTCGGGAACTCCGATTCTAAGGCCGTGAACGGGGCGCTCGATTTCCGAGGCGTAATCCGGCACCGGCACTGCCGCTGCCGTTGAATCGTTCGGATCGTGACCGGCGAGAACGGCCATAACTAGCGCCGCATCAACGATATTGGTAGTAAATGGCCCAATACGGTCAAGCGACGAAGCGAAAGCGATGAGGCCATATCGCGATACGCGACCGTATGTTGGCATTGTAGCAGGAATGCCACAGTAGGCGCCTGGTTGACGTATCGAGCCGCCAGTATCCGTCCCCAGAGCCACAACGGCAAGCCCTGCGGCGACAGCTGCCGCCGAGCCACCGCTGGAGCCACCGGGAACTCGATCGGTGGCTAGCGGGTTCCGTACGGAACCGTATGCTGAGTTTTCGTTGGAGCTGCCCATAGCAAACTCGTCGCAGTTCGTCTTGCCAAGAATCATCGCTCCTGCCGCTTCAAGGCGCTCGATGGCGGTGGCGTCATAGGCGGGGACGTAGTTCTCGAGGATTCGCGAGCCGCAGGTGGTGCGGACACCGCGCGTGCTCACGACGTCCTTTACGGCCACGGGGACGCCCCCTAGAGGCGGAACGGGGCTTCCTTGGGCAACACGCGCGTCCAGACGGTCAGCCTGCGCATAGGCGCGCTCTGGACAAAGGGTTAGGTAGGCGTTGAGCTCAGGGTTTTGGGAAGCAATCCGCGCATAGAACTCCTTGATTAGCTCCCTGGCCGATATTTTCTTGGCCTGGAGCGCTTCGCGGACACCGGTGATCGTCCAGGGAGCAGCGGAGGTCATCGCTCGATCACTTTCGGGACCCGGAAGAAGGGTTTAGCGGCGTCCGGAGCGTGTGTCAGGACGTCCGCGCCGATCGTGCAGGGCTGGACGATGTCATCGCGAAGGTTTGGCTCCGCGGTGGCTGCAATCCGGGAGGGCGACGCGGCAGACGCCAATCCCGCATCGCGCTCCGGCGCAAATCCTCGAGGCAGCGATTGGGTCATGGGTTCGATGCCGGTGACGTCCAGTTCCTGGAGCTTTCCGATGTACGAAAGGATTTCGCCGAGTTGGCTGCTGTACAGTTCGACTTCCTCGGACGAAAGATCCAGATGCGCCAAATCGGCGATGCGCAGAACTTCTTCGCGGCTAATTTTCATCGCGCCTCCGCAAACCGCGGCCGGCGGGTCGAACTGGGACTGATGGACGGAGAAATTTCATCACTTCATCTTAGTACAGAAGGGACGGCGTGCAACCTCTGTACGCGCCGAAAATTTGCTTCCGGCCCGGGGAAAAAGATTTAACACAGAGTGCACGGAGAAGACCATTGAGGTCACCGAGAAATTCGGGCAAGGCCTTATGACTTGCGGCGGCGGATGAACGGGGTGTGCTCGTTGTCCATTTCTCGCGGCAGCTTGCGCGGGCCCGGTTTGGATGCGGCGAATTTCACTTCGCGGATCAGCGTGCTGCCCCAGGCTTTGTTCACCTGTGCGCAGAATTCCGGTTTCATCTGCTCGAGCTGCTTTTGCCACGCTTTATTGTCGGCGGCGATTTCCAGGCAGCCTGCTTGGCAACGAACCGGGCGGGTGTGAGCGGCGAGGGTCTTGCCGACGATGCTGGGCCACACACTGGAAAGCCACGCCACGACCGCTTCCGGCCGCTTCATTTGGCGCAGCATCCCGCCCAGAAAATCTCCCGCTCGTTCCATTACACACCCCGCGCTGCGTGATTTTTCCGGATTCTAGCACAATCGCGATTGCGAATTGCAAGTGTGCGCCTCGGGTGAAGAATGTATTCCGGCGCGCGGCGAATTGCGGTATGCTCCCGCCAAAGTATTGCAACTTGGGAGCGACCAATGGCCTTTCCTCCATTGATTTTGCTGGCGATGAGTTTTCTGGTTCCCCAACCGGCGAAGCCGGCGATCACAGCGCGCGCGGTACGGGGCGCGGATACGGCGGCGCAGAAGGTGTGGACGAACGAAGACATTCCGCTGCTGCGCGAAATGGCGCCAATTTCGATTTTCAGCGGGAGCGCGAGTGCGCAAGCGAGCCTGACGGAAACGCGGAGCGTTGCTGCCGGCGCGCCGACAAAGCCGTACGTAAAGGAACTAGACCCGCAATGGTATGCGCAGCAGCGGGAAACGCTGCAGGCGCGGATTGATGCGGACCAGGAACAGATTCGCGAAATTCGACAGATCGAACAAACCGGCGACGGAATTTCAGGGGCGATTCCGCTCGATGAGAACGCGCCGGGAATAACTCCCTACGCCACGGTGGAGATCCTCCAGAATCAAATCGCGCAGCTCGAAGGGCAGATTGACGATCTGCAAGATCTGGCAAGGCGCAACAGCATCCCGCCCGCCGCGGTGCGGTAAGTTGTTGCGACAGCCTCGTCTCGATTGAGTGACGAAGGCGACCGCTACCACGCGCGGTTCCTGGCGTCCGTTCCGGTCTCGAATCGTCGCGGATTGCGCTCGCTTTCTATAGCGAAGTCCCTGCGCAGTGTTCCCCCCAAAATTTGAACGCTAGAAGCGGATAGTTATGCGGCACGAATTCGTGCAAAGTACGTGATGCGCGGAAGCGGGGCATTCATTGCGGACGAGGAGCTGAAAAATGATTCCCATGCGAGTGATTGCGATACCGACTGAAATTGCGGAGGCAGTGCGCCGCACTGGGAAGGACCCGCACTACGGACACCCGGCGCACACGGAAATTGCTGGCGAAGGCGCGCCCTGCCGGCATTGTTTGAAAATTATCGCGGCCGGCGAGGAGAAAGCGACACTGTTTACTCTGGATGCCTTTGAAGGAGCCGAGAATCTGCCGCTGCCCGGCCCGGTTTATATCCACGCGGACGCGTGTGAGCGCTATCCCGAGGACGGAGGATTTCCGGCGACGCTGCGCAGCAGCCCGCGAACGCTCAACGCATACTCACGAGGCCGTCACCTGGTGGCAACGGAATATGTGCAGGACGGCAATGTGGACGCAGGTGTCAAAAAACTGTTTGCGCGCGAGGATGTGGATTACATTCACGTGCGCAGCACGACCGCGGGCTGCTATACGTTTCGAATTGAGAGAACCGAGGCGGCGCATACGAAGTAGCGTGAACCGCGATTTCGTGGACTTAGCACCCGCGCCGGCATTTGCGATTAAGGATTTAACGCAGAGTTCGCAGAGAAAAGCGCGCAGAGGACGCAGAGAAACCCTCGGCGGAAGCGCGACATGCGCACGAGGTTGCTCAGGACGCGGGAGCGGCGGCGGCGCCGTTGAGGCCGAGTTCTGCGGCGATCGAGCGCAGAGCTGCGATGCAGAAATTGATGTGCTCTTCGAGCGGGATGCCGAGTTCTTCGGCGCCTTTGTAGACGTCGTCGCGATTCACACCGCGCGCGAATGCTTTGTCTTTCAGTTTTTTCTTCACCGAGGCCGCTTCCACTTCGTGGATGCTCTTGCTTGGTTTGATCAATGCGCAGGCGGTAAGGAAGCCGGCCAGCTCGTCGCAGGCGAAAAGCGTCTTATCCAATGGCGAAATACGCGGGACGTTGCAATAATCCGCGTGGCCCAGGATCGCGTGAATCATCTCTTCGGGGTAACCGCGCTCGCGCAGAATCTTTGAGCCTTCGTAGGGATGCTGTTCGGTGGGGTGATGCGCGGCGTTGGGCCAGCGCTCATAATCAAAATCGTGGAGCAGCGCGGTATTTCCCCAGAGTCCCTCATCGGAATTGAGCTTGCGAGCATAGGCGCGGACGCAGGCCTCGACGGCCAGCGCATGTTTGCGCAAGCTTTCGCTTTGCGTGTATTCGCACAGCAAGTTCCAGGATTCCTCGCGATTTGGCATTTTCGCTCCCGACCTCCAGTCTATCGCAGACTTGAAGCGCGCCGGTAGACGCCATAAGTTACCGGGCGCGGCCGCGGCGCGCCGCGCAGCCGACTGGCGCCAGCGGTGAGGGTACGACCCAATACCGCCGGCCGGAGCGGGTGAAGAACCGCGCAGCGATGGCCGATAGAGTCGTAACGATGAGGAATTCAGCTCCAGATCGGAGCGGATCGATCGAACGGGCACGGCATGCCGTGCCGTGCCCCTTCCGCCAAATGCCCACGCGCTTTGGGTCGGGAGGCGCATCAAAATGGCGACAGCGCCCGCTCGACTCACGATAGGCAGCGCGCGCATGAAACAAGCGGTGCAAAAGCGCACATCGGTGCAATCAGTGCAGATTGCTTTGGAAATAGGGGCCGAAGCGTCTCAATGTAGGAATCGGCGACTCTGTGAGACGTTTAATTATGAGACAGGGCGGCTGGCATCCGTGTCGTTCGCGCGGGCAATTCGGTGTTTCTTCTCGTCATTGATTGAACACAATCACTTTGCGCAGTGGTATTTAGCTCGAAGTGCGCTGAAAGCGGAGCAGCCACCCCCGGATGCGCGTCGAAATGTGGGCAACAAAATTGCAAGCGTAAATCGTCATGCGGTGACGCAGGACGGCAATGTGCTCAGAGCGTCATCGGACACGAAACGTCGAAGGCGAAGAAAATTCGTAGCACGTTTTCCGGATTTGGGGGACCACAACCGCATTGAATTGTGGCACGCGCTGCGAAGAGGGTAGAATCTGTTCGGCTTGAGGACGAAAAAGGGCTTGACAAGAAATGGCACCCTGTGGAGAATCGCTCCGCGCCAGTTTCTGCCTTCCCCTGTTGTGACGTTCCTCCCCTTCGCATCGCCGGAATAGTCTGCGAGGAGACCCGGTGGCGGATAAAGAAGCATTAGAAGTGGGCATGGAAACTGAACGCGAAGTACTTCGTTGTCAGGTTTGTGGATTGGTGCAGTACCGGACGCGCACGGACAACTGTCGCCGGTGCTTGCGCATGCTGCCCCCGAAGGTGACGTTCGTCATTCCGACGCCGTCAGCCCAGGATTTGCCGGGGGATGATCGCCAATTGTTTGAGAACTGGCCGAACCGCGAAACTGTGGAGAACATCGGCCAGCGCATCAGGCAGCTGCGCGAGTCACGCGGCATGACGCAGAGCCAGCTCCAGGCACGCTCGCGCGTTTCTCGTTCGTATTTGTCCCGCATTGAGAGCGGACAGATGACGCCAAGCCTCGGCACGCTGGAAAAGATTGCCGAAGCGCTGGGCGTCGGGCTGAACCGCTTCTTTGTGCCGGAAACAAACGGCGAGACGGTGCTCGAAGATCCTTTCATTCAGGGACTTCGCCCGTACCTGCGGCAACTCGATTGGACACAGTGGCAGGGCATTCTGAAGCGCTTGCAGGCGATCAGCGAGCATGTGAGCACGAGTCACACCGTGCGCCCTATGCCGCCGCAAGTGGCTGACCGGCTGCCACACCACTTGCCCCGCCGACAACAACAGGCCACGGGCCACGTAGCGGTGGCGCTCCACCGCTAGCAGCCGCAGAATTCACAGGCGCGCCAAAACCGAATCAGGGCGAAATTGGGGTTGGCCCGGCAAGTCCGCGAAGTACGCTGGCGGATTGCCGGGCTTGACTCGTAATGCGTCGAATCTCGGTTGAACCGCAGCGGCGCCCGAAACCTGCTATACACCTTCTGGGAAATCCTCGGAATAAATTCCAATCACTGCATGGCGGCCTGGATTTCGACTGGGACGCGATAGATGCGTTCGCCTAAGCTTCCGTTACGGTGACGGCGAATCGTGGCGGCCGAGGTCGTGGCACGCGCTTACTGCGTTTCCTTCTTGCCTACGCGCACCAGCGCGATTTCGACGCAGTTGTCCTTGTTGGTGAGCGCCACAATGCGCGCGCCATCGCCGCGGTCGTCCACGAACGCGAGGTCCGCGTCGCTGGTAGCGTCCACCCCGTGGATTTTGCCGTAGGAGCCGCGCTTTTCGAGGCGGAAACTCGGTCCGAGCCTCTGCTTGTACCAGGCGCTGACCTTTTCGAGATCATCCGTAGTTTGATATTTTTCGACGGCGATCGCGAAACCTTCGTCTCCGGAGGAAACCTCTACATTCGCGTTGTGCGAATCGGCGCTCTCAGAGCCGGGGTAGACCGGAAGGTTGACTGTGGCTTCGTGGCCGACCTTGATTCCGCCAACCGGCGTTTGAATCTCGACGTTTTGCCCTTCATTGCGCACGTGCAGGTTGTGAATCAGCACTCCGGCCAAGGCCAAGCCGAAGACGACCATCACCACAATCCCTCCGGCCACGATGCCCAGAATCCACCACACCGCTGTGGTGCTGTCGCGCCGCCTGGGAGGAATGGCGGCGGGTGGCCGTCCGGATGCGCTAGACATAATTCACCCTCTGCATTGTTGCTGAATCATACTACGCAAATTGCCCGTGAAATGTTTCCCGCCCGCGGTGGCAGCGGCGGCTCAGCTGAAGCGGACTTCAACGCCCGGATGACGGTCGAGGTGCACTGAGTCAATGAAGCGCACTTCGCCTTCTTGTAGCGTCATGATCAGCGAGTGGGTGCGGGTTCCGTCGCGGAAGAAATTCACGCCGCGCAGCAGCCCGCCTCCGGTGACGCCCGTGCACGCAAAGATAATTTTCTTGCCGGGCGCGAGGTCCACAGTCTCGTAGATGCGCTTCGGGTCCTTGATGCCCATTTGCGCGGCGCGTTCCTGATGCTCGGGCTTGGAGATGACCAGGCGCGCGAGGATTTGGCCATTCAAGCAGCGCAGGGCGGCGGCGGTAAGCACGCCTTCGGGCGCCCCGCCCGTGCCCATCACGGCGTGAACGGATGTGCCGCGGACAGCGGCGTTGATGCCGGCGGAAAGATCGCCGTCGGAGATGAGCCGGATGCGCGCGCCCGCGGCGCGTATGTCGCTGACGAGCTTTTCATGGCGCGGCCGGTCGAGAACCACGATGACGAGATCCTCCACGTCGCGGTCGTAACGGCGCGCAATAGCGCGCAGGTTGTCTTTCACCGGCGCATCCAGGTCAATGGCGCCTTTCGCCGGCGGCCCCACGATGAGTTTTTCCATGTAGAGGTCCGGGGCGTGCAGCAAGCCGCCATGTTCGCTGGCGGCGAGTACGACTACCGCACCGGGTTCGCCAGTGGCGCAAAGATTTGTTCCTTCCAGCGGGTCCACGGCAATATCCACCTGTGGATACGTGCGGCTCTTATCGCGCACGGCAGCGCCGACTTTTTCGCCGATGAAAAGCATGGGCGCTTCGTCGCGCTCGCCTTCACCGATCACGATGGTGCCGTCCATGCCGACGCGGTCCATTTCTGAGCGCATCGCTTCCACGGCGGCGCGATCGGAGCCGGCGCGGTCTCCCTGGCCCATGGTGCGCGCGGAAGCGATCGCGGCGGTTTCCACCGTGCGCAAGAATTCGAGGCTGAGTTCTTTTTCCATTGCCGCTCCTGTCAGGTGAATGAAATCCGGTGGCTGGGACGGTCCTTCCGGGCGGCCTATCATAATCCAAATAGGCGAAGGCGAATCAAGGCGTTATTTGCGCCAGCGAAGGTTTTGCATTTGTAGCGGCGGTCTTTAGTCCGCCATCAGTCCGCAGCGCAAGAGCGATGGCGCACTGAAGTGCGCCGCTACAAATGCAAAAGCCCTTCACTCGCTGCTTGCGTGTGTTACGGCAGCGGTTGAATTTTGGCGTTGACCAAGTAGGGATCGTCGAATTCGGTCATGTCGCCAGGTTTCTTGCCTTTCACCGGTTGGAGCCTCGCCGAGAGCGGCTTGTGCCATTTTACCGAGAGGCTGGCTACGTCGCCGAGGATTGCTTCGAGCTGCCTTTGCGTTACATCGCCTGGCATTGGAACCGTGTCGAGGCCAGTGCCGCAGACCGCGGAATATGCTAGCAGCGCGTCAATCGGGAGGCGGCCTTCGCTCCAACGCTGTGCTAGAACCGTATCCTCGAGTATCGGAAGCATCAAGCCGGAGTAGCCGGCTTGCTTCACGGGAATGGCTTTCAGCGAGCGCGTGATGATCGCGGCGACGCCGAGAGTGCCGCTGGAGCCGACCGGCGCTCCGAGAAAATTTTCAATCGCACGGCCAATCGAAATGTCCTTCATCGGCGCCGGCGAGAGATCAATGCCGCCATATCTCCAGCCAGTTGTCGCGCTGATGCTCATCGCTGTTTTTTCGATGTTTGCGGCGTGCGCGCCGAGAATATTTTTCAACCGTGCCTCGGCTTCGATCGGGGAGTTCGTTGAAGCGAGCGCCTCGCTGACGACGTTGGCCGATTCCAGTCCGATCGCGAACTGCTTTCCCTCTCCCGTGTAATAAGACGCGGGATAAAAAGGAGTGCCGGACGGCACCCAGGCTGCGGCGGTGAAATTGAAATTACCCTGACTATGCGGCGTATTCGCTTCGAGATACTTGATGACGTCGGCCGCGGCGCGAATCGCGTGCCAGTGGATCCCGTCTTCGCCCGCGATGGAAACTGACCCTTCCAGAATCTTTGATTGAGCGATGATTTTGCCGAGCAATTCCGCTTCGTGCGGATCGTCCGGGTCTTTTGACATCGCCGGCCCGATGGCGGCGTCGAAGCCTTCCTTCACCGCCAGCGCATCGTAATCGCGGAAAAATGCCAGAACTTGATCGTCCGTCAGGCCGCGCGTGTATTCGGGAAAAGGCTGCGTGGTGATCCGCAGCGTTTCCACTTCGTAACCGGATTGTTCGATGGCGGCTTTGGCGGTGTGAAGGAATCGGAGCGCGTCTTGAATCTGCGCTTGATAAGTAGCGCGATCGAGACGCACGAACGCCGTGATTGCACGCACTTTCGGCTTAGCAGTGGCAGGATCCGCGGCGCCCGCACGCAGCGCCGCCGCGGTAAAGACAGCCACAAACGCGAGCGCGGCCACGGCTGCGAAGCCAATGCGCAGACAAGCCGGGCGCGCGCGGCTCACGAGAACGCCGCGATTCCGGTGATGCGTTCACCGATGATCAGTTTGTGGATGTCGTGTGTGCCTTCGTAGGTGAAGACGGACTCGAGGTTGTTCATGTGGCGCATCACGCAGTAATCGTCCACGATGCCGTTCGCGCCGAGGATTTCGCGCGCTTTGCTGGCGGTTTCGCGCGCCATCCACACGTTATTCATTTTGAGCATGGAAATGTGCGAGGGGTGCGCGCGGCCCTGGTCCTTCAGGCGCCCCACTTGCAGCGCGAGGAACTGCGCCTTGGTGATTTCGGTGATCATCCACACCAATTTTTCCTGCACCAGTTGATGCGAGGCAATCGGCTTGTTATCGAATTGCTTGCGTTCCTTCGCATAACGTAATGCAGTGTCGTAACACGCCATGGCCGCGCCGATGCCGCCCCAGCCGATGCCATAGCGGGCTTGATTCAAGCACGAGAGCGGCCCTTTCAAGCCTTGCACGCCCGGTAGCAAATTTGTCGCCGGAATTTTGCAGTCGGTCATCGCCAGACCTGAAGTCACCGACGCGCGCAGCGAATATTTTCCGTGGACGTCCCAGGCTTTGTAGCCGGGCGTGCCTTTCTCCACCAGGAAGCCGCGAATCACGTCGTCTTCGCATTTGGCCCAGATCACGGCGACGTCCGCAAGCGAGCCGCTGGTGATCCACATTTTTTCGCCATTCAAAACGTAGCAGTCGCCCTTTTTCGCCGCGCGCGTGAGCATTCCGCCGGGGTTCGAGCCGAATTGCGGCTCGGTAAGCCCGAAGCAGCCGATCGCTTTGCCTTGCTGCAGCAGCGGCAGCCATCTATCTTTTTGCGCGTCGGAGCCGAACGCATGGATCGGGTACATCACTAGCGCCGATTGCACCGAGACGAAACTGCGCAGGCCCGAATCGCCGCGCTCCAGCTCCTGCGTCACCAGGCCGTATTCGACGTTCGACATGCCCGCGCATCCATAACCTTTCAGGTTCGCCCCGAAAAGGCCGAGCTCGGCCATCTGCGGGACCAGCTGCGTGGGGAATTTTCCTTCGCGGTTGTATTCCTCGATGATGGGCATGATTTCCGCGTCCACGAACTGGCGCGCGGTGTTGCGCGCGAGCTTTTCTTCATCGCTCAGGACGGAATCGAACTCGAGGTAGTCCACCCCGGGGAATGACGGCATTGAAAGTCTCCTTGAATATGGGCCGCGGGAAGGTACAGCGCGAAAGCCGGCGCGACGCCAAACCGCGATTGTATCGAATTCGCGGCACGCTGCGCCAGTGCGCGTTGGTCGAGCGCTCGAGGCCGGCATATTTGGAAACCCGCGGAAACTTGTAGTATCGTACTCACCTCCATGCAGCAAACGCAGAGCAATCCGCGCGCGGCTTTGGGCTCGATTGTGGCGGTTAGCGCCGTCGCAGTCTCGTTTCTGCTGTGGCTGCTGTACATGCACCGCGCTCCGGCGCAGTTCGCGGGCAAATACGAGTTCTTGCCTGCGCTGAATGCGGTGCTGAATGGGCTTGCCGCGATCGCGCTTTGCGTCGGGTTTTACTTCATCAAGACGGGGAATCGCCGGGCGCATCGCACGAGCATGTTGACGGCATTCGCATTCTCGTCGCTTTTTCTGGTGAGCTATATCGTCAACCACGCTTTGCATGGCGACACGCGCTTTCCGCTGGGCCACGCAACCATCCGCACGGTCTATCTCAGTATTTTGACGAGCCACATTTTTCTTTCGATTGTGGCGCTGCCGATGGTCCTCATCACGTTCTTCTTCTCGCTCACCGGCCGCTTTCCGATGCACAAGCGGATTGCGCGCTACACGTTTCCCATCTGGCTCTACGTTTCGGTGACGGGCGTTGTCGTCTTCATACTGCTTCAGGCTTACGCGTACTGATTCGCGCTCTCGCAACCCACTGAGGCATCGAAAAGCAGATTCCCTCGCTGCGCTCGGGATGGCACTCTCTTTAGTTTTTCCCAGACCTCTGAAGACCGGCGCCGCGAATTCAAAGGCGACGAGCCGGAGAGACGCCGGCGCTACTGATCTCACCGCCTTTGTCCGCGCGCTGCTGTATACTTCGGCGAAAGCTGCGCGAGGCGATTGATGAAGCGTTCGGCAGGCGTGACGGTTTCCGCGATTGTGGTGTTCATCGGTTCGGGCCTTACGCTACTTTGGAGCGCATTCCTGGTTTTGGGCATGGCGGCGCTGGCGACGAAGGGCAATGCGTTTCCGTTTCCCGCATCGTTCGTCGTCGTTCTGGTCCTGGTCATGCTGACGTTCGCGGTTTGGGGCGTTGCCACCGGCATCAATCTGCTTCGGCTCCGGCCGTGGGCGCGCATCTCCATGGTGATCTTCAGCGCGTTTCTCCTGGTGGTCGCGGTTCCCGGAATCCTCATGATGCTTTTCGTTCCACTTCCCGCGACGCTCGACGCCACGAATCCGGAGCTTACGCAAAAGGTGATGGCGACGGCGCGAGTCGGAATGGTGATGATATACGCGATCTTGGCGGTGCTGGGAGGATGGTGGATATACTTCTTTAATAGTCGTCCGGTAAAGGAGCAATTCGGCAGCCCGGATCCGCGCGCGTCGGCGTCCCAAGCCGCGTGGGGCGCTCCCCCGGCATCCGCGGCATCCGCGTTGCCGAAAAGACCGCTCAGCATCACCATCATTGCGTACGTTTCGCTGTTCGGAGCCTGCGTCCTTCCGCTGATTCAGCTGATGCACGTGCCCATGATGTTTATGGGGATTTTTTACACCGGTTGGAAGGCGTCGCTGATCATTATGGGCTTCATAAGCGTGCAACTGATGATGGCTTACGGCTTGCTTAGGCTGGAACCGTGGGGCCGCAGCCTTGCGATCTATTATTTCAACTTCGGAATCTTCAATTCGATCATCTCCGTGGTGCTCCCTGGGGCGCAGTCGCGCTTCGATCAAGCGGAGACGCTGATGCAAGGGACGATGGGCCTGCCGGCCACGCCGTCAACAGCGAAATTTCCGATATGGACCGGATTGCTATTCAGCCTGCCGCTGATCGCGATTCAATTGTGGTTCGTGATCAAGCATAAGCAGGCGTTTGAGCGGCCGCACGGGCCATCGGCGCCGCAGATATGACCGGCGGTCGAAACCGCCTTGGCGCTTTTTGAAATCAGGCTGGCAGTTCGGCGGTCGCAGTGCTTTTGGGGGCTGCAAACAGGGGCGCCAAGCGTTGACGATTGTGGTGCTCGATGCGATAATCGGCGTCTTTGTTTGAGCCTAGAAGTGTGCGCGGGCGCGGTTCGGGGCTAAGCCTGACTTAAGCTAAACTAGAACAACTGGGGCAAACGCATTACTACGCTTTCCTGACGATGGATATCCTCCACCAGCTCGGCGAATTGTTTCTGCAAGCTGTGCCTACCGTAATAATCGTTTTCCTTTTTTATCTTTTCATGCGCTGGGCTTTTTTTACGCCCATCCAGAAAGCCATGGCCGAGCGCGACGCGAAAATCGAAGGCGCGCAGCGCGAGGCGGCGGAGGTGGAAGCGGCGGCGCGGCAGGATCTGGAAAATTACAACGAAGCCCTGCGCAAAGCGCGGGCGGAAATTTACGCGGAGCAGGAAGCCGCGCGCCAAGCGATCCTGGCGGAACGCGCGAAAAACGTGAAGGCGATGCGCTCGTTGGCACAGAAGGAAGTGGCGGAAGCTAAAAAGAAAATTGCAGCTGAACTGGCGGCGGCGCGCGCCGAACTCGAGCGCCAGACGCCCGAGTTGGCCGGCGAAATCGTGCGCACTATTTTGGAGAAGCCGATTTCATTGCCCGGAGGAACGGGTCAATGACGCGCGAGCTTCGGCAGATTTGGCGCGCGCTGGCATCTGTCGCAGTTTTTCTGTTCCTGGCCGCCGCACCGGCGTTTGCGCAGGAAGGCGATGCTTCTCCCGCGGACACGCCGGTCGGTTGGGTATTTCGCTGGCTGAATTTCGCCCTCGTTTTTGGCGGCATCGGTTATGCCATCTGGAAATGGGGCGTGCCCTATTTTCGCCAGCACGCCGAGGAAATTTCAAACAAGATCGCCGAGGGTGTCCACGCACGCGAGGCGGCCGACGCGCAGCGGCGCGAAATTCAGGGCAAGCTGGCCGGACTGGACGATGAGATCAAGCGCCTCCGCGAACTAGGGCAGCGCGATGCCGAGGCTGAAGCGCAGCGCCTGCGCGATATGGGGCGCGTCGAAAGCGAAAACATCGAACGCGCGGCGCGCGCGGAAATCGAAGCCGCCGCGCGCCAGGGACGTCTGGAGCTGAAGATTCTCGGCGCGAAGCTGGCCGTGCAGCTCGCCGAAGCGCTGCTGCGGCGCTCCTCGACTCCCACGAGCGAAGAATTCCTGTTTAGCGGCTTCGTCACCGAACTGAAGAGGAGCGTCAATTGAGCGCCGTCGCCGAACGCTACGCCGCGGCTCTGGCCGATGTGGTGATGGAACGCAAGGGCGCTCCGGACATCCCGGAAGGCCTCGCGCAATTCGTGGACGTCTTTTTTTCTTCCGGCGACTTGCGCAACGCGCTGGAAAGCCCGGCGGTGGGTCGCGAAGTAAAGATCAAGATCGTGGATGAAGTCGCGGAGAAAATGAAATTGAACGACGCCGTGCGTAACTTCATTTGCGTGGTGGTGGATAATCGCCGCACGCACATGTTGCGCGAGATGGTGGAGCTTTTGAGCGTGGAATTGAACCGGCGGCAGGACATCGTGAAACTCGAAGTGACGTCTGCGCGCAAACTGGACGAAGGCGAAAGAAAGCGGTTGATCGAAGTATTCAAAGGCGACGATCCCAAAAGAAAAGTTGGGGCCAGTTTTGCGGAAGACGAGACGCTTTTGGGCGGCGTGGTGGTGCGCGTGGGATCCACGATATACGACGGATCGGTGCGCGAACAATTGAACCGGCTGCGCGAGCGGCTGGAGTCGGAATAGCACCGCAGCAGGCGCGCGGGATTACGGGAGCCAGGAATGGCCAATATCAAAGCGGACGAGATCACAAAAATTCTGCGCGAGCAGATTGAAAACTACAAGCAGACCCTAGCGGTGGAAGAAGTCGGCTCGGTGATTTCCGTGGGCGACGGAATTGCGCGCATCCATGGACTCGACAAGTGCATGGCCGGCGAGATGATCGAGTTCCCGCACGACGTGTACGGCATCGCGTTGAACCTGGAAGAAGATCAAGTGGGCGCGGTGCTGCTCGGTGATTACACCGAAATCCGGGAAGGCGACATCGTCAAGCGCACCAACAAAATCATGTCCGTGCCGGTGGGCGATGGATTGATTGGGCGCGTGGTGGATGCGCTCGGCAACCCACTTGACGATAAAGGGCCGATCCAATCGAGCGAGCGCCTCCCGCTGGAGCGTTTGGCGCCCGGCGTAATTGATCGCCAGCCGGTGCGCGAGCCGATTCAGACGGGCATCAAGTCCATTGACGCGATGATTCCCATCGGCCGCGGCCAACGCGAATTGATCATCGGCGACCGGCAAATCGGCAAAACGGCGATCATTCTGGATACGATTTTGAACCAGCGCGGCGGCGATTTGATTTGCATTTATTGCGCGATCGGGCAGAAACGCTCCACAGTGGCGCAGGTGATCAAGACTCTGACGGATTTCGGCGCGATGGAGCACACGATTGTCGTCGCGGCCACCGCTTCCGAACCCGCGTCCATGCAATACATCGCGCCCTTCGCGGCCTGTGCGATCGGAGAATATTTCCGCGATAGCAAGCGCCACGCCATCTGTTTCTACGATGACCTTTCGAAGCACGCGCAGTCTTACCGCGAAATTTCGCTGCTCTTGCGGCGTCCTCCGGGCCGCGAGGCTTATCCCGGCGACGTTTTTTTCCTGCATTCGCGTTTGCTCGAACGCGCCGCGAAATTGAATGACGCGCTCGGCGCGGGTTCGTTGACTGCACTGCCGGTAATCGAAACGCAGGCCGGCGATATTTCCGCTTACATTCCTACGAACGTGATTTCGATCACCGACGGCCAGATTTTCCTCGAAGCCGACCTTTTCAACAGTGGCATTCGCCCCGCGGTGAACGCTGGAATTTCCGTGAGCCGAGTCGGAGGCAATGCGCAGATCAAGGCCATGCGGCAAGTGTCCGGCACTTTGCGCCTGGACCTGGCGCAGTATCGCGACCTGGCGGCCTTCGCGCAGTTCGGCACCGAGCAATTGGACAAAGCCACCCAGGCTCAGCTCGCGCGCGGCCAGCGTCTGATGGAAATATTGAAGCAGGATCAGTACCAGCCGCTGCCAGTCGAAAAACAAGTGCTGATTATTTTTGCCGCGTCCAATAAATATCTCGATGACCTGCCGGTGGACCAGTGCCGCCGCTTCGAGAAGGAGCTGTATCCATTCCTCGAGACGAATTACAACGAGCTGCTGAAATCGCTGCGCGAGAAAAAAGCGTTCGACGATGCCATCAAGGCCGAAGCCAAGAAGGCTTTGGACGAATTCTCGGAACAGTTCAAGGCGACGCTCAAAGAAGAGAAAGAGCGCGCCAAAGAGAAGCGCGCCGAGGACGAAAAGGATCAGGCTGGCGCGCACACCGAGAAACCGAAGGACAGCGCTGCTTCAGCTCCGGCTCCAGCGGCAGAACATTCGCAGCAAAGTTCAGAGAAGGCGAACGCACCGGCTCACTAATCCTCGCCCATGCCCACACTTCTCGACTATCGGCGGCGTATTCGCTCGGTGAAGAGCACCAAGCAGATTACGCGCGCTATGAAATTCGTCGCCGCGGCCAAGCTGCGCCGCGCGCAGGAAGGCGTCTTTGCGGCGCGTCCGTACGCCAAGGAAATTCTGCGCGTGTTGCGCTCGGCGGCCGCGCGCATGGAATCTCCGGCGCATCCGCTGCTGCAACGCCGACCGGAAGAAAAAATCCTGGTGCTGGTGCTGACTGGCGACCGCAGCCTCGCCGGCGCGTTCAATTCCAACGTGCTGCGCCACGCCGTGGAATTCATCCACGCGCATCACGAGCAAAAACTGGAGTTGATGGTGGTGGGCAAAAAGGGCCGCGACACGCTGCGCAAGCGCGGCTACAGCTTCGTCGGCGAGTGGACGGACGTCTCCGCGCACGTGGAATTTTCCAAGGCCAAGGAAATTGCCGGGCGCGTCGCTGAACTCTATGTGAGTGGCGAAGTGGACGCGGTGTACGCGATCTACAACGAGTTTAAGAACGTGATGGTGCAGAATCTCCGCGACGAAAAATTGCTTCCGGTCGATCCGGAAGTGGTGAAGGGTTCGGCGGAAAGCGAAAAAGAGTTAGCCGCGAAACACGCCGGCCCCGGCGGCTCTTTGCCTACCGAGCCCGGCCCGCAGGGCAAAGGCTTCGTCGTCGATTACATCTACGAGCAGCCGGTGGAAGAGATTTTCAATGGCTTGGTGCCGCGCTATCTGGAATCCGAGATTTTTCGCATCCTGCTGGAATCGGCGGCCGCCGAACACGCCGCGCGCATGACGGCCATGGATGCCGCCACGCGCAATGCGTCCGAACTGATTGACAAGCTCACGCTGAAGATGAACAACATTCGCCAGGCGCAGATTACGAAGGAAATCATCGAAATTGTAAGCGGCGCGGCGTCCGCCATGTCGTAGCGCGAAAGATCGAGGGAGACATTATGGCTACCAAAGAGCAAAAAACAGGACGCGTCGTCGAAGTGATCGGCCCCGTTGTGGACGTTCAATTTGAAGAGGGCCACCTGCCGTTCATTCACAACGCGGTGCACATCACCAGCGAGGGTTACAACAATCCCGTGCCGCTGGACATTGTCGCCGAGGTGGCGCAGCACCTGGGTGAGGGGCGCGTGCGTTGCGTGGCGATGGAGCCGACCGAAGGTCTGGTGCGTGGCATGAAAGCGGTGGATCTTGGCGAGAACATCACCGTGCCGGTGGGGCGCGGCGTGCTCGGTCGCGTACTCAACGTGCTTGGCAATCCGGTGGATAATCTCGGGCCCGTGAAATATGAAAAACGTTACCCGATTCACCGTCCGGCTCCGGCGCTCGACGATCAATCCACCACGCTCGAAATGTTCGAGACGGGCATTAAGGTTGTGGACCTCACCGAGCCTTATCTGAAGGGCGGAAAAATCGGATTGTTCGGCGGCGCAGGCGTCGGCAAGACCGTGCTGATTCAGGAATTGATTCACAACGTCGCCATGAAACACGGCGGCGTGTCTGTATTTGCCGGGGTTGGCGAACGCACGCGCGAAGGCAACGACCTCTGGCTGGAAATGCAGGAATCGGGCGTGGTCGTGCCGGGAAATTCCGAAAAATCGCGCTGCGCGCTGATCTACGGACAGATGACCGAACCGCCCGGCGCGCGCCTGCGTGTTGGCTTGACCGGCCTCACCGTCGCCGAATATTTCCGCGACGAAGAAAAGCTCGACGTGCTGCTCTTTATTGACAATATTTTCCGCTTCGTGCAGGCCGGCTCGGAAGTTTCGGCGCTGCTGGGACGCATGCCCTCCGCGGTCGGTTATCAGCCGAACCTTAATACTGAAATCGGCGAGCTGCAGGAGCGCATCACTTCTACCAAGAACGGTTCCATCACTTCGGTGCAGGCCATTTACGTTCCGGCGGACGATTACACTGACCCAGCACCAGCCGCCACGTTCGCGCACCTCGACGCCACCACGAACTTGAGCCGGCAGATCGTCGAGCGGGGAATTTATCCCGCGGTTGATCCGTTGGCCAGCTTCTCGCGCATTCTGGATCCGCGCATCGTTGGACAGGAGCACTATGACGTCGCGCGCTCCGTGAAATCAGTGCTGCAACGCTACAAGGAATTGCAGGACATCATCGCGATCCTGGGCATCGAAGAACTTTCGGACGATGACAAGCAAACCGTAACTCGCGCGCGCAAAATCGAAAAATTCCTCTCGCAGCCCATGTTCGTCGCCGAGCAGTTCACCGGCCTCGAAGGCAAATACGTGAAGATCGAAGATACCGTGCGCGGCTTCAAGGAAATCGTCGAAGGCAAGCACGACGATTTGCCCGAGCAGGCTTTTTACATGGTCGGCACGATCGAAGAAGTCCGTGAAAAGGCGGAGAAGCTAGCGGCGGGAGCAGTGGCGTAATGCGAAGCGGCATGCGGGCTGGGCGAAACTAAAGCGATGGCCTTGCCAGAAAAAATCGAGCTGCAAGTGGTGACGCCCGAGAAGCACATCTTGAGCGAAGACGTGTACTCGCTCGAAATGCCGGGGAAAGACGGCTATCTCGGCATTCTGCCGGGTCACGCTCCATTGCTTACCGAGTTGGGCGTAGGGATTCTTACATACCACAGAGGCGGAGAAACGCGTCTGCTCACAGTGATGTACGGCTATGCGGAAGTGCTGCCAGACCGCGTGATCGTACTGGCGGAAATTGCAGAGCGCGCCGAGGAGATTGACGTAGCGCGCGCCCGCGCCGCGCTGGAACGGGCGAAGGCCGATTTGCCGAAGGCGGGTTCCACCGGAGCCGACTGGGATCGCGCCAACGCCGCCATTCGGCGCGCCGAGGTTCGTTTGCAGGCGGCTTCCAGAAGCGGCCCGGGGGCCGTTCGTGGAAGCTCAAGAGAGATGCAGCACGCGGCTGCGTAGTGCATTTCAGGGTATGTCCGGTTTGGCACACCTGAATCCGCGGCCTATTCGTTGCATCGAATAATTGTGCTAGAAAAGTGGCACCGCAATATGAGCGAAATAACCGTTTATTCCAATACCTGGTGCTGTGATTGCCGCCGCGCGAAGAACTTTCTTCGCGATCGCGGCATCCCCTTCCGGGAGATCAATATTGATGACGACGCGGCTGCCGAAGCCATCGTCCTGCAGGTGAATCACGGCAAGCGCAAAGTCCCGACGATTGGCATTGACGACCGCTATTTTTCGCTCAGCCCGTTCGATCCCCACAAGCTCGCCGACGAACTGAAAATCCCGCTGAATAAATAATCGAAGAAGCGTTAAGTGAGGCCGACTCCGCGAGTCATCACGCCCGCGACGTGCAGGTCCGGCGTCAGCACCACCAGATCGGCGTCTGCACCGATCGCCAGAATGCCTTTTTTGCCTGCGAGGCCCAGGCGACGCGCCGGCAATATCGTGGCCATGCGCACGGCGTCCACAAACGGCACGCCTAACTCGACGATATAGCGCAGCGCGCGATCGAGCGTCAAAGTGCTGCCAGCCAATTTGCCTTCGGCATTGCGGCAGACTCCATCTTTCACCGTAACCTCGAAACTTCCCAGGCGATACTTTCCGTCGCGCATTCCTGTCGCCGCGGTGCCGTCGCTCACCAGCAACACTGTATCGAAACCCTTGGTGCCGAGCAGCACCTGTATCGCCGGTCCGGCGACGTGCACTCCATCCGCAATAATTTCGGCTGTCACTTCGGTGTCGGTCAAAATAGCGCTGATTACTCCTGGATCGCGATGCGTGAATGGGCGCATCGCGTTGTAGACGTGCACCGCATGGCGCGCTCCTGCTTTAATCGCAGCACGCGCTTCCGCATAGTCCGCGTCGGTGTGTCCCACGGCGACCACCAAGCCGTCGGCGACCGCGGCTTTAATCAATTCCAAAGCGCCGGGAAGTTCCGGCGCCACGGTGAGAATTTTGACCAGGCCGCCGGCCGCCGCGCGAAATTTCTCGAGCGTTTCGATCGAGGGCGTCGCAATCGAATCCGCCGGATGCACGCCGCGCCGCGCCTTGTTGATGAACGGCCCTTCCAAATGCATCCCGAGAATTTCGGCACCAAACCGCGTATTCTCCGCTGCATTCTCATGGCTGCGAATGTATTGCGCGATGCCTTCCAGGCTGTGGCAAGTGTCTTCCACCGGCGCCGTCACGGTGGTGGCCAGCATGGAAGTGGTCCCGAAGCGCGCCACGGTGGCCGTGACGCGTTCGAGCGCGTCGGGCGTCGCCTCCATCACGTCATGCCCGCCCGCGCCGTGGATGTGCACGTCCACAAAGCCGGGGATTACTGTCATCCCCGAAGCGACGTAATCCTTCGCGCCCGGCGGAATATGGACTTCGTCGCGATGCCCGATGCCGGTGATGCGTCCGCCTTCGACGACGATCACGCAGTCGGTGAATTCTTCCTGTGGTGTGACGATGCGGCTGGCGTAGATTGCGGTGGCCGTCATAGCGAATCCATGCTACTCGAACTAGAGCCTAAAATCAGCGCCGAGCCTTGCATCCTTTTCCTAGTCCGCTACAATCAGTTACGCACTTAAATGGGAGGAAATGGATGTCTTACGACAAGCGATATGTGGCGCAGAAAAGGCAGCGGCGGCGCCGCAAGACGGCCAAAGCCAAAATGAAATTGTACGAACAAGGAAAGCTGCCGCACGACAAACTGCCCGCGCTCGCCAAGAAGTTCCTGAGCCGCAAGAACCGCGCGTTGAAAAAGGCGGAATAACCTCCGCCGACTCTGTCCTCGAAATCACCCACGTCGATACAGATCGCGCTGGACAATAAAAAAGGGGGCGTTTGTTGAACGCCCCCTTTGCGCTGCGGTGAATCGCGAGCCGCGCCTCGCAGCGTGACTCGTTCAAGCACGTACCCTTAATTCCCGCCAGAAGTGGAAGCCTGCGCGTGTGTGGCATTCGCCTTCGGCACGCTCAAGTATCCGCTGATTTTGTCCTTGCCCACCGAGTTGACCACGAACTCAAGCGGAGCACGCGCGCCCGTCTGGAAGAAATAGAGCGGCTCGTTGGCCGTCAGGTTCTTCTTGTCGTGGCGCTGGTCGTCAACGAAGATAACTACGCCGTACTGGCTCTTCTTGATGTTGGTTCCGCGGAGTTCGACCATGAGGTTTCCGACTTTCTCGCGCGAGTTCTTCTTGTCGATGGTGAATTCGTAGTAATCGCGCTCACCCAGCCGGCGAAGCTCTTCCACTTCGTCATGGTTGCGGGCGATCAGAGTGCCGAATTCGCCGCGCGCCATTTGCAGATTGTTCTTTTCGGTGTCCAGGTCCGTCTTCACGCCGGTGACGTCGGTGCCGAGCTTGTTGACGTCATCCACGCTAGCCTTGGTGGCGAGCTGTGCGTTGGTCTGATTCTGCATCTCCGCCAATTCCTTGGCGTCGTCTTCCTTGATCTTCTTGGCCTGATAGCGCGCTTTCGATAGCTCGCCTTCGGTCAATTTCATTTTGTCGGTCACGACGCTGAGCTCGCCCTGGAGCTGCGCATTCGTGTCTTCGGCCTTCGCCAAACGCTGGCTGACCACGTCGTCGTTCTGCTTGATCTGCTGCGTTTGCGCGTTCAAAGCCTGTTCGAGCTGCTTCGAGCGAGTCGAGGCGGTCCAGCCGGCGCCCAAAGCCACCAGGGAGACAACCGCCAGAGCAACCACGACGATACCCACCCATCGGGGTGCGGTAGCTTCGTCTGCGATCACTACGTCTTGCCGTTCGTCACTCATGTTCTTTCTCCTCCGAGAAATCCCTTGCGCATGGTGGAAAAGCACGCGTGGAACCAAAGTTGCGTGGCGGAGTTGGAGGTCTGTAACAGCAAGATAACAGGCGTATTACACAATCGAATCAGGGAAAGTCGTGGGGCGAATTGTGTATTTCGCCCTGCAATTTTTACGTCTCCGTAACAATTCTGCGTGGTGGAACGAAACTGGCACTACAGCGGATGCCAATTGCGTAGAAGTACTAGTCCTCTAATTGGCGCCGCTTATCCTTCGCGCGTAATTGTCATGTTGCGCAGCGCCGCAATGCGATCCGCCAGCGGCGGGTGCGTGCTGAAAAGGCTGGAGAACATTTCGCGCGCGCTGAGCGGTTGCACGATCATCAACGCGGAAGTGGTAGGCGGAATGTCCATCGGGATTTTTTTGTTGTATGCGCCCAGTTTTTCCAACGCGCTGATCAGCCCGTTGGCATGGCCGACCATTTTCACTCCGGAAGCGTCGGCCTGATATTCACGCTGGCGAGAAATTCCCAGTTGCAGCAGCATCGCCGCGAGCGGCGCGAGAAACAGCATCAAAAGTCCCACGATTCCGCTGCCGCGATTGCGGTCGTCGCCGCCACCACCAAACCAGAATCCCATACGCGCCACCCACGTAATCGCGCCCGCAATGGTCGCGGCAATAGACGAAGTAAGGATGTCGTAATTGCGCACGTGGGAAAGCTCGTGCGCGATCACGCCCTCGAGTTCGTCGTCGTTCATGAGTTCCATCAAGCCTTGCGTGACGGCTACCGACGCATGGCTCGGATTACGGCCCGTAGCAAACGCGTTCGGCGCCGCTTGCGGGATCATATACAGCTTCGGCATCGGCAGATTGGCCTTAGCCGCCAGACGCTCCATCACGGCATAGAGCCGCGGTTCCTGCTCGCGGCTGATGGGCACAGCGCCGCTGGAGGCCAGCGCGATTTTGTCCGAGAAGAAATACGCGCCGCCGTTCATCAGGACTGCCACCACCAGCGCGATAGTCAAGCCGTGCGAGCCGCCCAGCATCTGGCCGACAAAAAGCAGCAGCAGAGTCAACGCGGTCAGAAGAAATGTAGTCTTAAGAGTCTTCATAAATTTGGGCCTCCCAAGCGCCGCCCGCGGGCGATCAGGCGGCGCCTGCCTTCACCTTTTCTTTCACAAACTTCATTTCGTCCGATTTCGTATCCGCATCCACGCGTAATGTATCGCCCGGTTTCACTTCGCCGTCCAGAATCTTCAGTGCCAGAGGATCCTGAATCAGTCGCTGAATCGCGCGCTTCATTGGGCGCGCGCCGTACGCCGGATCGTACCCTTCGCGGAACAGTAGAGCCTTCGCCGCGGAAGTGAGGTGCAACTCGACCTGCTTCTCACCGAGGCGCTTCAGCAGGTGCTTCAGCTGGAAGTCAATGATGTGCTCGATCTGATCCTTGCCCAGCGGACGGAACAGCACGATATCGTCAATCCGGTTCAGGAATTCTGGCCGGAAAATTTCACGCAACGCCGCCATGGCCTGCTCGCGCGCTTTCTTCGGATCCGTTTCCATCAGGTCGAAGATTGCGGTCGACCCAACGTTCGACGTCATGATGATCACCGTGTTGCGGAAATCCACGGTGCGGCCTTTTCCGTCGGTAAGCCGGCCGTCGTCCAGGATTTGCAGCAGAACGTTGAAAACGTCCGGATGCGCTTTCTCGATTTCATCGAGCAGCACCACCGAATACGGACGGCGCCGGACCTGTTCGCTCAATTGGCCGCCCTCTTCATAGCCGACATAGCCTGGAGGGGCGCCGATCATGCGCGCGACCGAATGCTTCTCCATGTACTCGGACATATCGAGTCGAATGATGGCGCGCTCGTCGTCGAACAAAAATTCCGCGACGGCGCGCGCGAGTTCCGTCTTGCCAACGCCCGTAGGACCGAGGAAAAGGAATGAACCGATAGGCCGGTTTGGATCGCTCAAGCCCGAACGGCTGCGCCGAATCGCGTTGGCCACCGCCTGCAGCGCCTGGTCCTGGCCGATGACGCGATCGCGCAAGCGCTCTTCCATGTGCACGAGCTTCTGCACTTCTCCTTCGAGCAGACGGCCCGCGGGAATGCCCGTCCACTTGCTGACGATCTTGGCGATTTCCTCCTCGCCCACTTCTTCCTTCAGCATCGGATGATCTTTTTGCAGCTCGCCGAGTTTGTCCTGCGCGGCTTTCAATTCCTTTTCGGCCGCGGAGAGCTTGCCGTAGCGGATTTCCGCCACGCGTGAAAGATCGCCGCTGCGTTCGTAGCGCTGCTCTTCGCCTTTCAGCCGCTCGATTTCTTCCTTCTGCTTGCGGATGCGCCCGATGGCATCCTTTTCGGTTTGCCAGTGCGCTTTCAGCGTGTTGGACTGCTCGCGCATGCCGCTGAGCTCTTTTTCGATCTGCTTGACGCGTTCTTTCGAATGCGCGTCGGATTCCTTCTTCAGCGCCTGACGCTCGATTTCCAGCTGCATGATGCGCCGCTCGATGTCGTCAATTTCAGCGGGCAGCGAATCGATCTCCATGCGCAGGCCGGCCGCCGCTTCGTCCACCAGGTCAATGGCCTTGTCCGGAAGAAAACGATCGGTGATATAGCGCTGCGAAAGAATCGCGGCGGCTACAATCGCTGAATCCTTGATGCGCACACCGTGATGGACTTCGTAGCGGTCTTTCAGCCCGCGCAGAATCGCGATGGTGTCTTCCACCGAAGGCTCGCCCACATACACGGGTTGGAAGCGGCGCTCCAGCGCAGGATCTTTTTCGATATATTTGCGGTATTCGTTCAGCGTGGTCGCGCCGATGGCACGCAGTTCGCCGCGCGCAAGGGCCGGCTTCAGCATGTTGGACGCGTCCATCGAGCCTTCCGCAGCGCCCGCACCAACCAGCGTGTGCAGCTCGTCAATAAAAAGAATGATCTGGCCTTCGGATTCGGTGACTTCCTTCAACACCGCCTTGAGCCGGTCTTCGAATTCGCCGCGATACTTTGCGCCGGCGACCAATGCGGCTAGGTCGAGCGATACGATACGCTTCGGCTTAAGCACTTCGGGAACGTCGCCTGCAATGATGCGGCTGGCCAGGCCTTCGACGATGGCCGTCTTACCCACGCCCGGCTCGCCGATCAGCACCGGATTATTTTTTGTGCGCCGCGCAAGGATCTGCATCACGCGCCGGATTTCCTCATCGCGCCCGATTACCGGGTCGAGCTTGCCACGCCGCGCGAGGTCCGTCAGGTCGCGCGCATATTGGTCCAGAGCGCGGTAAGTAGACTCGGGATTTTGCGACGTGACGCGATGGCTGCCGCGAATCGTCGCCATGGCTTGCAGAGTGGCGTCGTGCGTCGCGCCGGCCTTTACCAGCATTTGCCCGGCAGGATCCTTATCCGCGGACGAAATGCCCAGCAGAATATGTTCGGTGGAGACGTACTCGTCCTTCAATCGCTGGGCTTCATCAAACGCGCTCTCGAGCACTTTGTTTGTTGCGGGGCTTAGGTATTGTTGGGAGACTCCGGAAACTTTGGGCAAGCGCTCGATCTGCTTTTCGACGTCGCCCGCCAGACGAGTCGGCGACACACCCAGCTTTTCCAGCAGCGGAGGGACTACGCCGTCGCCCTGGGCGATCAGCGCCCACAGCAAGTGCAACGGCTCAATCTGCTGTTGGCCCATGCGTCCGCCCATTTCTTGAGCGGCTTGCAGAGCCTCTTGAGCCTTCACGGTCAATTTGTCAAAACGCAGCATGTCGGGATTTTCTCACTTTCGCGCTTATACAGAAAGGGGAGCCGGTGGAACGCGCCACCCATCTATGACGTTGTCGGCTCTGTCAAGAGACACGTAGAGTGTGCGAGCTGCGAGCAGCTCGTTTTTGTACTCACTTACCAGGGCCTTTGCTTTTCGCTTCATCTTGACCAAGGCTCGCTGCTTGAATCCAGCGGTGGAATCTGGTTCCACCAGCCATCTATTCGGTCACCGACTTCCGACCATGATTCGTTTTTCAGACGCCGCGATCGCTCGCGGGAGCAAGGCGCCCAATCAGCCTAGCGATGAACTTGCGTCCACCAGGGTGGCGCCCGGGCTGCCTTGCCTGCGAACCAGCTGTGCGTACTCTGCTCCACTGCGCAGCATCCAGTACATACGCACAGCCAACTTGCGCGCGATGGCCACTTTGGCCACCGCGTGTCCTCTGCGGAATTTCAAACGCTGATAGTCCTGCCGCAGTGCGGGATCTTTGCGCACCGCCGGATACACGGCTTCGATCAGCAACCAACGCACCATGGTGTTGCCCTGCTTGCTGATGGCTCCTAGCCGCCGCCGTCCGCCGCTGGATTCCTCGCTGGGATTCAGTCCCAGGTAACTGGCGATCTTTTTGCTGCGCGGAAAACGAGTGATCGGACCAATCGCCAGAACGAAGGCCAGAGACGTAACCGGACCGATGCCCGGATGGGTCATCAACAGCACGGCATCTGCGCGGCGTTGCGCTTGTTCCAGAACCGCACGATCCAACTCCGCGATGGGCGGATTAAGTTGGTCGAGCAGCTGCAGAAGCTCGGCGCGGCGCCGGCTGGCCCAGGGAGCCAGCCCCACACCCTGCAGTTCCGCGCGGCCTTTCTTGGTGAACAGCTTTTTCTTGCGGCAGAGCCCCTCGCTCATCGCCAACGCGTGCAGTTGGTTGCCCAACATGGTGCGCAGGCAAACCAGCTTGTGACGATGCCAGAGCAACTGCCGCAGGTCGCGTTCCGCCGGTGTAGGAACCCAGATGCGCGGAAAGCGTTTGGCGAGCATCAGATCGAGAATCAGCAAAGCATCGCGTTCGTCGGTCTTCTGCTTGCGCACTTCGCTGGCGCGAATCTTGGCGGAATCGCCGATCCACAACTCGTGACCCAGTTCCGTCAGCAAACGCTCGAACCAGCGAAGCGGCCCGGTGGCTTCGATCCCTACGCGTACCGGTCCTGGCAAACTTCGATAGAAAGCCTCCGCTTCTCCCGTCTGGTGATCCAACCGTCGCTCCGTCAACTCCCCGGTGGCCTCATCGAGCATCGCAATCTGTTGGTAGCGCGTGTGAAAATCACATCCTATAATCATCATCGCTCGGCTCCTTTCTTCCGAGCCTTGGTCGTTAGCGCTACCAAGTTTACTCGGAGGAAGGAGCCGACAACGTCATCCAATCAGCCCCCCCGATGTTGCAACTTTCTCCGGTTTAGTTCTTGCTGTTGGTGACGTTGATCTTCACTTGCTTGGGCTTGGATTCAGCGCGTTTCGGCAGCTCAACGGTCAATACACCGTTCTTGTATTCAGCCTTAATGGCCTCGGTGTTTACCGTGTTCGGCAAACCGAAGCTGCGGCTGAACGAACCGTACGTGCGCTCGATGCGCAGGTAGTTGTCTTCCTTCACTTCTTGCTCGAACTTCCGCTCGCCGCGGATGCTGAGCATGTTGTTCTCAACGCGGACATCCAGGTCCTTCTCGTTGATGTCCGGCAAATCGGCCTTCAGTACGAGTTCGTTCTCGGTCTCGTAGATGTCTGCGGCCGGCGCCCAAGTCGTAAACGCGGAATTGTCGCCGCGGTTGGGCAAGCTGGATTCAAACAACCGATCTACCTGCTCCTGAAGTGAGGAGAGGTTCCGGAAAGGGTCCCAGCGTGTGATGGCACTCATGATGCGATCCTCCTAAGAGATATGGCGCTTTCTTAGCGCAAGCGAATAATAAAATATGCGCGCCTAAGTGTCAAGTATTTTCGGTAGGCGCACCTGCCGTCTTTTCAGCGGCTTGTTTCTATTCTAAGATCCTAAGAATGATGCACTTAAGGTACAGCGTCTCCGGCATGGTCAGCAGAATCGGATGGTCTTGCGCTTGTGTTCTGCGTTCGACCACCGCCACCGACCTGCGCGCATCGTTGGCGGCCTCTGCAATCAGTTGCAGGAAAAGGGCTTCGCTGAGGTGATAGGAACACGAGCAGGTCACCAGGTAACCGCCCGCTTCGAGGAGCTTCAAGGCCCGCAAATTGATCTCTTTGTAGCCGCGCTGCGCGGCAGGGAGGCTATCGCGGTTCTTGGCGAAAGCTGGCGGATCCAGAATCACCATATGGAAGCGGCGGCCTACCTCGTCATACTCCTTGAGCAGATCGAAGGTGTTGGCTTCGTCGAAGGTGACATTGGCGATCGAGTTCAATTCTTGATTACGGCGCGCTGCCACGAGTGCAGCCGTCCCCATATCGACTCCTTCCACATGCTCGCAATTCCCAGCAACGGTCAGCGCAAAGCCGCCCTGGTAGCTGAAGCAATCGAGCACTTCGCCGGAAGCATAGCGCCGCGCGGCCCAGTGATTTTCGCGCTGATCGAGGAAGGAGCCGGTTTTCTGGCCGTGCGCGACGTCGTAGACAAAACTGATGCCGTTTTCCTTGGCGAGAATTTCCGCGGGCACTTCGCCGTACAGCACGCCCACGCGTTGCTCGAGCCCTTCGAGCAGGCGGACTTTCGGATCGTTGCGTTCCAGAATGCCCTTGGGCGAGAACATCTCCACCAGCAGCTCGACGAGTAAGGCTTTCTGCTTCTCGGAGCCCTGGCTTAGCGTTTGCACCACCAAATAATCGCCGTAGCGGTCCACGATGATCGAAGGCAGTTGGTCGGCCTCGCCGTAAACCAAGCGGTAGGCTTCGGTATTTTCCACCACCGTCTCGCGAAAGGCTGCCGCGCGCCGCAAGCGCTCCGCAAAGAATCCGCGGTCCACCGGCACATTGTGATGAGTGAGCAGGCGGACGGCGATCTGCGATTTATCGCTGTAAAAGGCGCGTCCGTGGAAGCGGCCGCGCCCGTCGGTGACGCGCACGACGGCGCCGGGCTCGGCCTGCGCCGAGCGCACGTCGCTCTTGTACACCCATGGATGGCCGGAACGCAGCCGTTCAGACCCGCGCGAGCTGATGACAACGGAGGCTTCCGGCACGATTCCCACCTGACTGATAGAATGAACGGCTATGGCGCAGCAACGACAACGGCGTGCATGCAGCCGCTCCGCGGCAAGAAATCCCAGGAACGCGGCGACGGCCGCCACGCTGTAGTTAACACAATCGCACCCGTTGTGCCAGCCACCGGCACGCGCAAAAGTGCATGAACCTGAGCGAATTCAATTTCAATTTGCCGCCGGAGCGCATCGCGCAACGGCCGCTCGATGAGCGCGATGCATCGCGGTTATTGCTGCTCGATCGCGCGTCCGGAGCATGGGAGGATCGCCACTTCCGCGAGTTCCCGGACCTTTTGCGCGGCGATGAACTGATCGTCATCAATAACGCCCGCGTGCTGCCCGCCCGCTTATTCGGCAGGCGCGCGGGAATCCGCGCCGAGCCGCCCGGGGCGCACAGCCCCGCGCGACATGAGCACCTGCAGGCGCCGATCGAAGTTCTGCTGGTTCGGCAGCTGGAACCCGATACCTGGGAGACGTTGGTCCGTCCCGGAAGAAAAATTCCGGTAGGCGAGCGGATCGTATTTGGCGAAGGTGAAGGCGAACTTGAAGCTTCGGTCGAACGTCGCGGCGACTACGGCTTGCGCGTCCTTCGGTTTAATTCCAAGAACGGCTTTCACGAAGCGCTCGATCGGCTCGGGCACATTCCGCTGCCTCCGTACATCAAACGCGGAGATGAGCCGCTCGATCGCGAACGCTATCAGACGGTTTACGCGAAGCAGGGAAGCGCGGTAGCGGCGCCGACTGCGGGGCTGCACTTCACGCCGGAAATTCTGCAGCGCGTGCGCGCTCGCGGAATTGAGATCGCGGAAGTAACGTTGGACGTGGGATTGGGCACATTCGAGCCAGTCCGCACCGAGCGCCTCGAAGATCACAAAATCCACGCCGAAACATACGAAATCCCGCAATCCACCGTCACAGCAATTGATCGCGCACAACGCGAACACCGGCCGATCCTGGCGATCGGCACCACGGTAGTGCGCACGCTCGAAGACGCCGCGGAAAAGGCGGCGCAGCAAGGCGTCACGCTGCAACCCGGTCGCGCCGAAGCAAACATTTTTCTGTACCCTGGCAAACCGATTCGCGTCGTCAATCAATTGCTCACGAATTTCCACTTGCCGCAATCGAGCTTGCTAGCTCTGGTCGCAACAGTCGCGGGCCGCGAAAATATTTTGCGCGCGTACGAACACGCGGTGCAGTCCGAATACCGCTTTTACAGCTATGGCGATTGCATGCTGATCCGCTAAGTAGCCGGATGGCCGATTTTCCACCGCGCGACGCGCGATTTCGTGCAACTAATGCTAGGTTTCATTTATAATTCGCATCCTGCCTGCGGGGGCAGCTGAATGCGCTATCTAATCCTGAGCGACATCCACGCGAATCTGACGGCGCTGAACACGGCGCTGGACGCGGCCAAAGGCCGTTGGGACCAAGTCGTGTGCCTCGGCGACGTGGTCGGCTATGGCCCGGATCCCAACGAAGTGGTGGATCGCATACGCGAACTCGGCGCCGTCACCATTCGCGGCAATCACGATAAAGCCGGCTCAGGCCTCGCGAATGCCGACGACTTCAATCCCGTCGCGCGCGCCGTCGCGCTGTGGACCCGCGACCAATTGCGCCCGGAAAATCGCGAGTGGCTCGAAAAATTGCCGATCGGCCCCCTCACGGTGGATGGCTTCGTGATGGTCCACGGCGCCTATAAAGACGAAGACGAGTACGTCTTCGCGCCGGCGCAGGCGCTCGATAGCCTGCTCGACGCTCCGGCGCAAATCACTTTTTTCGGGCACACCCATTTGCAGGGTGGCTTCACTCTTCACAATGACCAGGTCGGCGCGCTGCATTTCAAGCCCACGGACGAAAAGCATTTCTCCACGCTCACCATCGAAGAAGGCACCACGTACCTGCTGAATCCCGGTTCCGTGGGCCAGCCGCGCGATGGAGATACGCGCGCCGCCTTCGTCATTGCGGACTTGCCCAATAAGTCCGTCGAATTCTGGCGCGTGCCCTACGACATCGAAGCGGTGCAGAAGCGCATGGGCGCCGGCGGCCTGCCCGAGCCGCTGATCATGCGCCTCGCGTTTGGCCGCTAAACTACAGGGTAGAGTCCATGGAACCCGGCGAAAGCTCCTACAGCGCAGAACGGCGGCGATTCCCGCTCGCTTTCCTGCTCGGAATTCTGGTGGTGGCCATTATTTTCGGCGGTTTCGTCGTGCTGACTCGCCACATGCGCTCTCCCGCGCAAGCCTCCGCCCTGAAATTGCCTTTTGGTCCCGCCGAACAGGCCTACGCTGAACGAATCCATTTCACCGGCATTCAAATGGCGCGCGCCACGAATTTCCTGAAGCAGGAATTCACGTACGTAGCCGGCACCATGCAAAACGACGGCGTGCAAAATATCGCTGCAATGCAAGTAGCGGTGGAATTTCACGACGACCTCAATCAGGTGATCCTGCGCGAAACGGAATTGCTGATCGCGCCGAATTCCGACCCGCTGCCAGCCGGTCAGCGCCGCTATTTTCAAATTACCCTTGAACATATTCCCGCGGAGTGGAACCATCAGTATCCATCCATTAACGTAACTGGTCTGACTCTGCAATAATAACGATGGGTCGATTCCCCAACGTAAAGACTGGCGGTGTGCCATTGATCGCGCCTGCGGAAGATTGGGCGGCACTCGATCGCGCCTTGAGCGATCTGGCTGCGTCCGGCTGCGTGGAAGTTCGCGAAGACGGCCAATGGCTCGCCGAACTCGCTTCGCTGCAATGTGAAATAAACCGCAAAGGTAATCAGGCGCTGGTGCATTTGTGGCCGGACGAGCGCAATTTGACGCGCCGCGTCTTGCGCGTAAAAGAGCGCGCTGAAGACCGCATCGTCCTGGAAGTGCAAAGGTTTGGCCGCGCAAAACCAGGCCGCCTGGAATTTCTGCGCACCAATTCGCCGCGCGCCGCCGGCAGAATCACACGCGAACAATTTCGCGCCCGCTTCGACCGCATCCTCAAAGAACGTTTTCCGGACGCTGTAGTTGATTCGCTCACTGCCGCTCCCGACCTCGAACATTCATTTTCCGGCCTGTACGTCCGCGGGACGATGCATGAAGGCTCGCGTGCGTGGGCCGTGCTGGCTGTTTCCGCGAGCGAGGACGCCGCGGCCGTGGAAGGCATTCTCGCGTTCGGGATCTTGTGGCTGTATTGGCTGCGCAGCCATGTTCAGCAGCGCGCGATCGAAGGACTCCGGCTGTTTGTGCCGCAAGGAGGCAGCCGCTGCTTGCGCGAACGCCTTCTCGCCGTTTCGTCCGCGGGGCGTACAGAAATCTACGAAGTGCGCGAGCCGGACGGCATGATGCAGAAAGTTGATTCCGCAGACGCTGGAAATCTGGAAAGCAAACTGATGCCGCGTCGTGAAATCGAATCGAAGCTGCGCGCTGCGGCCGACACGATCGCGGATATTCGCGCGATGCTTCCTAACGCATCCAGCGCGATTGAATTACGCGTTCTCGCTGGAAAGGACGAATTGGGGCTTTCGTTTCGCGGCCTCGTTTTCGCGCGCTGGACCAAGCAAGGAGTTTTCTTCGGTCTAGGAAACGCTCCCGAGCGATTGACTTCAGCCACGAAACCACGCCTCGAGCGCCTGCTGCACCAGCTCGATCTACATCGCAATTCTCTCGCGGAAGACGTGAATCATTACCTCTATCGTGCCGCGCCGGAACGCTGGCTGGAATCCATCGTCCTCGAAGATCCCGTGAAACTCGACGCGCAACTCGATCCCCGAACATTTCTATTCGCAAGTTCCGGCGCTCGCGGCACGAGACCGCGGCGTGCTGGATCTGCTCGGCATTACGCGCAAGGGCCGCTTAGTCGTGATCGAGTTGAAAGCTTCGGAAGATATTCAATTGCCGGTGCAAGCGGTGGATTACTGGCTGCGCGTTCGCCGCCATCAGCGCGAAGGAGATTTTCAGGAATACGGCTATTTCGCCGGAGTGCAAATCGATCCGCGGCCGCCGCTGGTCTGGCTGGTGGCGCCGGGTCTGCGTTTCCATTCCGCCACGGAAATTCTTCTGAAATATTTATCGCCGGAAATTCAGGTCACGCGAATCGGACTTTCCGAAAATTGGCGCCGCGGACTGAAAATCGTTTTTCGCCAGCAATAATAATAAATCGATTTTGGCGCTAAAAAAAGGAAGGGAAGCGGCCTGGGTTGAACCAGAACCACTTCCCGGGGTGTGTCCTAGAAGTAATTATAAAGTTAGACGTGAACGGCGGGAAAAGGTTGCATGAACCTGCGCGCTCGAAAAGATTCAGCAAGCGTCAGTAAAACAGGTACTTACGCCACTTCTCATCACGATGTCCGATGAGCCGCATCAGTTGTCGTGATGTGTGCAGCGTGAAAGGCCGCGGACGCCGCTGCAGTTTGATCCCTGCTTCTTCCGGCGTGCGATCGCCCTTGCGATTGTTGCAGGCGTAGCAGCACGCGACGAGATTCTCCCACGTAGAGCGCCCGCCGCGCGAACGCGGCAGCACGTGATCCAGCGTAAGCTCCGACGCGGGGAACGCGTGAGCGCAGAACTGGCAAATATTGCGATCGCGCAGCAAAATATTTTTGCGCGAAAGCGCGCGGCTCTGCTGCGGAATGTGCCGGTAGCTGAGCAGGCGAATTACGGACGGAACCTGAATCGCCTTCTGCGTCGAGTGCACTTCGGTGTGATTGGTTTCTTCGGCCTGCGCGACGCCTTTCAGCATCAGCACCAGCGCACGCCGCACGGCAGTCACGTTGATGGGTTCGAAAGTCGCGTTCAAAACCAGCACAGGGGCTTGCATCACCGAAGGACGGCTGGCGGGAGAATTAGACGTTTGCTTTGACGCAACCGGATCCGGCGCAACGCCGCTCAGCCCGATGTTGGGTCGGGGCCGTAAGCCAAGCTTGGGTCGCTTATCCATGTGCGCCGCCTTTGCGTCGCTGGTTGGTTTTTCCTCAGCTAGTAAGGATGCTGTCGGCACCCTCTTCGTTTGTCTCGTCTTTCCTTACTTCCAGCCTCTGCGGTAGGCCCGAAGGCGACCGGCCGGTAACCACTCGCGCGACTGTCAATCCCAGAACGGAACTGGCCCCCGCGCTCTTCAAGGCTCGTGCACAGGCATCTAATGTCGCGCCAGTCGTCATTACATCATCTACCAGTAGAACGCGAAGCTTGTCAACCCGCAGCCCCTTGCGCGTGGCGTACGCGCCACGTACGGACTCCCAGTGCTCTTTACGCGAGAGCACCAGCCGTGCTGGCCGAGGCTTGGTGCGCATCAGCAGGTAAGCTCCCTGCTTTAGATGCAAGCGTCGGGCCAATGGGCGCGCAATCAACTCTGCTTGATTATACCCTCGTTCGCGCTGGCGGTCCGGATGTAACGGTACCGGCACTACCACGTCCGCGCGAAACGCCTCGGCTTCGCGCGCCACCACCTCCGCCAGCCGCGCCGCAAACCAATCGCCCAAGCGCGTCACTTCTTCGTACTTGAGCAGCAGAATCGCGTGATGCAGCGCGTCGTTATACACGCCGTAACTGCGCGCAAAATCGAACGCATAGAAATCCTCTCTGCAGAGCCGGCAACGCGGCCGGACGGACTCAGCGCCGATGGGCGTGAGAAACGGCTTGCCGCAACGTTCGCAGATTGGCTGAGGGATCGGTTCAAACGACGCGAGGCACGGCGCGCAAATCGGAATTCGGCTCGCATTGAGCACTACAGCGCCGCAGATCCTGCAAGGAGCAGGGAAAAGCACCGCCGCGAGCGAATCAATCGCGCTGCGTAAGATCATCACAGATCACGAAATCGTTGTTAACTGGAAGGGACTGCGGACGCTACTCCAAATGGCGACGCGAAGTAAAGTCAGTATCTATACGTAGATGGGCGACCGGGCCGCGTTGGCGGCGATGCTTGCAAGCACACCCGTGCCCGATAGGACGACCGCGGAGTGATGCGAAGACGGGCTGCGAACCGCTTACAGCAGCCCTTGCTCGGTCTTTTCCTGGCAGGTGATGCAGTAACGCGTCCACGGCACGGCTTCGAGCCGTTTCTGTTGGAGCTCCTGATGGCAGGAACTGCATTCGCCGAAAGAGCTGTCCTTGATGCGTGCGAGCGCATCGTCTACCAGTTGCAGCAGCGAGCGGTCGTTGTGTGTTTGGCCGAAGAGGAATTCCTTGGTGTAGGAATTCGCCGCCTTGTCGGCGAGATCCACGGTGGGATCTTCATCCGCCTCGCGGCCTTCCTGTTCGGTGCGCGCTATTCCGCGCACCAACTCTTCGCGCCGTGTGACCAGTTTCTTCTTGTAGTAATCCAACCGTTTCTTGTCCATCGTCAAGTCCCTAGGCGAGGTTAAAAACCTCACTCAAATCCAGCGAGTTTACCGATACAAATTCCCGTTGTCAATCCGCCACGTTCGATTTGGAGCAAATAAATCAACGACTGTCGCCGAATCGAAGCGACGCGCGGCGGGAATTTGCACCTTACAGAGAACAAATAGATGCAGCGTTGCCGGAAAAGGATTCCAAACTGGCGATCTCAGTTATTTTTGGTGCGGCTCTACATGCTGAGCGAAGGCCGTTCTAGGTGCATCGCTGCAGCCGTCACGTCGGTATACTTCAGTCCGGAACCGGTATTAAAAAGAACCACTCGGTCTGCCGCCTTCAGCGAACCTGTCGCCATCAGATGATCGTACGCCGCCGTAGCCGCGGCGCCTTCCGGCGAAAGAAAAATGCCTTCGTTCTTCGCCCAATCTTTCAGTGAGGCGAGAATCTCGCCGTCGGAAATCGCCAGCGCCACGCCCCCCGATTCGCGCAAGATCTCCAGCATGATCGAATCACCGTAAGGCTTCGGCACGCGCAACCCCGAAGCAAACGTGGACGCATTCGCCCACGTCTCGCTAGCTTCAGCGCCTGAATCGAAAGCACGCACCATCGGCGCGCAACCGGAAGATTGCACCGCAATCATCCGCGGCCGCTTCCCAGGACGCACCCAGCCCAGTTCTTCCAGCTCGCCGAACGCTTTCCACATTCCGATCAGGCCCACTCCTCCGCCGGTCGGGTAAAAAACGGCCTCCGGATATTCCCATCCGAGCTGTTCAACCAGTTCGTAGCCCATCGTCTTCTTGCCCTCGACGCGAAAAGGCTCCTTCAGCGTCGAAACGTCGAACCAACTTTCGGCGTCCTTGCGCTCCGTCACCATCCGCCCGCAATCCGAAATTAGCCCGTTGACCAACGTCACATGCGCGCCGTAGGCTACCGCCTCGACGTAATTCGCAAACGGCACATCGCGCGGCATGAAAATATGCGCTTCGATTGCCGCCGCAGCGGCGTAAGCCGCAAGCGCGCCCGCTGCGTTTCCGGCGGAAGGTACGACAAGTTTGCGCAGCCCGTAATGGCGCGCCATCGTCACGGCAAGCGCAAGGCCACGCGCCTTGAACGAGCCGGTGGGATTCGCGCCTTCCTCTTTCAGGAACACGCCAGGATGGCGGCGGCTGCGTAGCATCGGCGTCCAGCCTTCGCCCAGCGTGAGTGGCTCAACGGTCGGAAGCACCGAGCGGTAGCGCCACATGCCGGGCCACGGCGAAGTCGCCGCTCCGAGGACGACGGCGTCCCGTGCGCCAGCCCCGCGCAGTGGCGTCAGATCGTAGCGAACGTAGAACGCGCCCTTGCACTTCGGGCACAACGTCTGCGGCCTCTCGGCGGAGACCGTTTCTTTGCAGCGCGAGCACTCCAAATGTTTGATGGCTGGCATAACTGGCACCATAGCAGATGGCCGGAAGCTCTAACAACGTTGACAATGCTGAAAATGAACGCACGCTCGATTCTGCTTGGCGGGAGAGCGCTTTTGCACAGCGTCAACATGGAGCGACGATGATGACAGCCCGCCCTAACGTCCCGCTCCTTGATCCACACCCGCGCTCACTGCGTGTGCTCACCGCCGCGGGCGTCATTCTTTTTCTCGTCGGCGCGATACTCGCGGTTTTCCTCGCGCCACACTTCTGGCTCGTAGCCATACGCTGGACCGGCCTTGCCCTCATCGCCGCCTCCGGCTTGCGCAAATCTTCACTCACCTTCTGGATTTTCTTCGCCATGCTCCTCGGCGGAGAAATCGGCCTGGACAGCCCGCACTTCGCCGAGCACCTGTGTGTCTTCAGCGATATTTTCCTGCGCCTGATCAAAGCGATCGTCGCGCCGCTGATTCTGGGCACGCTGATTACGGGCATCGCCGGCCACGGCAATCTCCGCGGCGTCGGACGCATCGGCATCAAGAGCCTGATTTATTTCGAGCTGGTCACAACGGTCGCTCTTTTCATCGGCCTCGGCGCCATCAATATCAGCCGCGCCGGAGAAGGCATGGCCATGCCCGCCACGCCCGAAATTGTGACCGCGCAGAACGCCCCGCCGATGCACTGGGACGATTTCCTTCTGCATGTTTTCCCCGAAAATCTCGCGAAGTCGGTCGCGGAAAACCAAATCCTGCAGGTCGCGGTGTTCGCCATCCTTTTCGGAATCGCGCTCGCGCGCATTCCGGAAGCGAAACGCGCGCCCATGCTGAAATTCTGCGAATCGCTGACGGACGTGATGTTTGCGTTCACCAATATCGTGATGTATTACGCCCCGGTCGGCGTCGGCGCCGCGATGGCTTACACCGTCGCGCACGTGGGAATCGGCGTGCTGCTGCCGCTCGGCAAACTACTCCTCACTGGATATGCCGCGCTCGCGGTCTTCTTGCTGTGCGTGCTGCTGCCCATCGCGTGGTTCGCAAAACTTCCAATCGGCCGCTTCGTGCAAGCCGTCGCCGAACCCGCCACCATCGCCTTCGCCACCAGCACATCCGAAGCGGCGTTGCCCCGCGCGATGGAATCCATGGAAGCTTTCGGCGTGCCGCGCCGCATCGTCGCCTTCGTGATCCCCGCCGGCTACAGCTTCAATCTCGACGGCTCATCTCTGTATCTCGCGCTAGCGTCCGTGTTCGTAGCGCAAGCAGCGGGCATTCACATGCCGTTCGGCGAACAACTTTTCATGGTCTTCACACTGATGCTCACCAGCAAAGGCGTAGCCGGAGTCCCGCGCGCCGTCCTGGTAGTGCTGCTCGCCACAGTAGGGATGTTCCACCTACCCACCGAGCCAATCTTCATAATTCTGGGAATTGACGCGCTAATGGACATGGCGCGCACAGCCGTAAACGTAGTCGGGAATTGCCTGGCCTCAGCAGTAATCGCCAGATGGGAAGGCGAGCTAGGCGCAGCAGAACCAACGCAGATTTGAATTCAAGGGTTTTGTAGGGGCGCTGCTTGTGAATCGCGCTGTCGCGCGATTCATCCTGAGATTCGGCAGCGCCGGATCGAAGGGCTGCGCCCCAGCTTGCCCTGTCCGAAGCCCATCCGCCGCGCCCGATATCCGCGGCTCGATCCAATCACTTCAAACTGCCGACCGCTTCGCCGGAAATAGAAAATGTATCCCCACGCCTCCGATCACCAAAACCACAAACGCAAACACGCTGCCTTCCGGCCCCACGCCCCCGCCCGTCAACCACTGCGCGCCATGAAACGACGAATTCAGCAAATGCCCCTTCGCCAGAAACCCGCTGTCCGGCACCGAATAAAAATACGTCTCGCCCCAATCCCAAGCCGCATGCATCCCGATCGGAAACCAGATATTCCCGGTGCGCTTCAAACTGAACGCCGCGAGTATCCCGAACGATCCCGCCATCGCCGCGCCTATCCATGCCTCTCCGAGGTTCTGCAGATGGATTGCGCCGAACACAATCGAAAGGACGATCGCCGCAGGCCAAAAACCCATGCCCGAAGTGAGAGTTGACTGCATGTATCCGCGAAACGAGAATTCCTCGGCGAGCCCCACCAGAATAAACGCTACACCGTAACCCGCTCCGAATTTCAAAGCATCCGCCCCGGAAAGCGCCATGTTGCCTAACGAGAATCCGCGAAACGCCGCGATCAGCGCCATCAAAAGCGATAGCATCGCGAATCCGTACGGAATGCCTTGCCAGAAACGCTTTCCGAATGCCCGGCCGGGCGGCAGATAGTAATCGGCAAAGCTGCGCTTCTCGATCAAGGTCATCAGCGAAGCCGCCGCGAACAGAGCCAACACCGCGATCCCTTCTCCCATGATCATCCCGGATGGCACCATCACCTGCCGATTCTGCGTCTTCTGCCACGCACGCACCGCGGGGATCAAGTGCACGCCAAAACTCAGGCTGCTACCGATCGCCATGAAGATCGCGATAAAAATCAGCAGCCTCCAGCCGGCCCGTATGCCGTGCGGCCCCATGAAAATATTGCCAATCGGTGAGCGGGAACTTTGTACCGGGGCCACATCTGCGCCGTGCACGTCGAGATGCGTTGCGTCAATGTCTGGGCTCATGGGAATTCTCCTCGCGTTCTGCTTACTATACGTGCGTCACCGCGCAATAGTTTCACGCCGTGGCAGCGCGCTGCCGCCTATTTTAGTTAGACGGTGCAGGCCGCATTTAATGAGCAAAGCAGGCGCGCGCCGGCCCGATCACCGGCGTTCGGCGGAAGTTAGCTCCGCATTGCATGAGGATCAGCCGCGTTCGTTCGACTGGCTACATAGCCAGGTCCGTCTCACCTTCCCTTCGTTCCCATTTGATAGTACGGTTTTAATTGCAGATGGAAGCGGCCGCAGCAAGCCTGCTTTCCAAGGGGAAAAAGATGAAAAAAGAAGAGAACGCCAACGCCGGTTCCCAGATGACTCGTGAGCGCCTGATCGCGCTGCTCAACGAGGATTTGGCCCGGGAATATCAAGCCATCATATCGTACGTAATTTATTCGCAGGTTTTGAAGGGCGCGGAATATATGAATATCGCGGGCGAACTCGAAAAACACGCGGCGCAAGAACTCAGCCACGCACTGATCGTCTCCAATCAAATTGATTATCTTGGCGGCATGCCGGTGGCGCATCCCAAGCCGGTGCGCACCTCCGAAAAAGCCAAGGAAATGCTGCAATTTGATCTCGAGAACGAAACCGAAACCATCCGCAACTACCGCCAGCGCATTCATCAATGCGAAGAACTGGAGGAGTACGCGGTGGCCGAGCACATCCGCGAAATTCTGCTCGACGAACAGGACCACGCCATAGCCCTGGCCACCGCGCTAGGCATTGACGTTCCGTCGGTCTTGTTGCCAAAACACGCCGCCAAAAAATAGCTGATCGAATCCGAACTCCGGTGCAGGCGACCACGAACGCCCCGGTACTCCGTGCGGTGAATGGGAGTCTACATCGCTGTTCGCTACCCCGTCTTTCGAGGGCTGCGTAGAACCGCTGCGCTTACGCTTGGGTTTCATTGGTCCGATCACCGGACCAATTAAAAATTACGATCCGCGTGGACGTCCCGGATGTACCTGGAAATCAACGATTCATTGCGGGCATGCGCGAAGTGGGTAGTAGAATGGCGCGCAACAGAGGTTCGCTTGATGAGCGCCTTTCGCACGATTGGGAAATGGTTCCTCCGTTTTTGTCTCCTGGTGATTTTCCTGGTGGCTCTCACGTGGTCGTGCGTTCACCTCTCGCGTGCTTACTATCTCCGCCAGGCGCAACAGCCACCCTCGGCTTTCATAGTCGAGAGTGCGCCGGTGATCGCCTTCACGCACGCGCGCGTGATTGATGGCACTGCGGCTCGAGCGCAGGATGAACAGACGCTGATAGTGGCCAACGGAACCATCGCAGAGTTTGGCCCATCGGCGTCCATTACCGTTCCAGCGGGCGCACGAGTGCTCGACCTCTCCGGCAAGACCGTATTCCCCGGCTTGGTCATGCTGCACGAGCACCTCTTCACCACCTCGCCGGATAACACACCCTCGAAGCGTCTCCTGGTCGAACAGCCCGTTTCATTTCCCCTGTTGTATCTCGGCTCTGGCGTCACCACCATGCGCACCACGGGAAGCATCGATCTGCCCGCGGACATAGCCATTAAGCGCGCGATTGACTCCGGCCGCCAGCCCGGACCGGACATCGTGCTTACTGCGCCGTATCTCGAAGCCCAACCGCTGCTTTTCTCGCAGATGCACGCGCTCGCAAACGCGGACGAAGCTCGCCGCGCCGTGGACGCTGGCGCAGCGCAAGGCGTCACTTGGTTCAAAGCCTACATGCACATCACACCCGAAGAATTGCAGGCCGCGATTGACGAGGCGCACAGCAAGGGTCTTAAGATCACCGGACATCTGTGTTCGGTAGGCTTTACGCAGGCCGCTGATATGGGCATAGACGGCCTCGAACACGGCGTCTTGGTGGATACCGAATTTTTCCCGGGCAAGCAGCCAGGCGTATGCCCCGAAAATAACGTCGCCATTGCCGACCTGGCTAAACGCGTGGATATGGATAGTCCCGAAGTGCAGGCCGTGATTCATCACCTGGTCGAACGTCACGTCACAATCACTTCCACCCTCGCGGTGGATGAGGACTTCGGAGGCGACCCGCAGCCGATGTCTGGACTGGAAGGCCGCGAGCAGCGCGCTCTCTGCTGGCGGTGCTGGATGGAATACCTCACCATTCGCCGCTTCCTGCTGCAGAAAATCACTCTCCCGAATCTTTCCGCGAAGCAGATGCGTTTTGAGCGTGAGTTTGCCGCGGCTGGCGGAATGCTCGTCGCCGGCTCCGACCCCACCGGCGATGGTGGCACCGTGGCCGGATATGCCGACCAGCGTGAGATCGAGTTTCTCGTGAAGGCCGGCTTCCCGCCGCTGGAAGCGATTCACATTGCAACGCAAAACGGCGCAGAAGTGCTGGGCCAAAGCGATCGCATCGGTTCAATCGCAAAGGGAAAGCAGGCGGACTTGGTCGTCGTCACCGGCGATCCCTCCACAAATATTTCCGACATTCGAAATGTGGATCTGGTCTTCCGCAAAGGCATCGGCTATAGCTCCGCAAAACTATTCGGCGCAACGAATGGCCTCGTAGGTGTCGAGTGACGCCTATCTGATTGAGTCAGCGCCCGGCTAACCCCGCGGTCGGAAACTGACCCGGCATCACGCGCGCCTAGGGTTGCGGCCAGCCACCACCGCTGCTAAAATCTCCTATTTGCGAGCCGGGAAGAGCCGCAATCCTAGACCGCAATCCTGGACACCCTTCCATGAATCGAATAGTTTGACGCAACAGCAGCCGTAGCGGAGGACTGGTTTGGCTAAATATGATGTTGCTGTTATCGGCAGCGGACCCGGCGGTTACGTCGCCGCGATTCGCGCCGCGCAATGGGGCTTGAAGACCGCCGTCGTTGAAAAAGATCCGTTTCTCGGCGGCACTTGCCTGCACGTAGGTTGCATCCCCACCAAGGTATTTCTGCACCACGCGGATATTTACGATCATTTCAAGCGCGCCGAAGAATTCGGCTTCGAAGTGAAAGACGTCAAAATCAATTGGCCCGCGATCCTCGCGCGCAAAGACAAAATCGTCAAGAAACATGCCGGTGGCATCGGCCTGCTGTTCAAGAAGAACAAAGTGGAATCCATCACCGGCTGGGGCAAAATCGCCGGGCCGGGCCGCGTCAGCGTCGAAAAGGACGGCAAAACCACCGAAATCGAAACCGCGAATATTCTGCTGGCGACCGGTTCCGAAGCGCGTTCGCTGCCAGGAGTCGAAATTGACGGCAAGACGGTTCTCACGAACCGCGAAATCCTGCTGCTCAGCGAAATTCCCAAATCGATGGTCGTGGTCGGCTGCGGCGCGGTCGGCGTTGAATTCGCCTCGATTTTCCGCACCTTTGGCTCCGAAGTCACGCTGCTTGAGGCCCTGCCGCGCGTCGTTCCCCTGGAAGACGAGGAAATTTCCGCCGAGCTTCACAAAGCGCTGACGAAAAAGGGCATGAAGATCGAGCTGGAAGCGAAAGTCGAGTCGGTCAAGAAAGACGCAAACGGCGCGACGGTCACCTACAAGAACAAGGCGGGCCAGTCCGCGACCATCAGCGCGGAAAAAGTTCTGATCGCCGTAGGCCGCCGCCCGCTCACCGAAAATATCGGCCTCGAGAAAACCAAAGCCAAAGTCGAACGCGGTTTCATCCACACCAACGCATTCCTCGAAACCGCCGAGCCGCATCTCTACGCCATCGGTGACATCGTTGCCGGCCAGCCGCAACTGGCGCACGCCGCTTCGATGGAAGGCATCATCGCGGTCGGTCGCATGGCCGGCAAGGAAGTGCAGCCCTTCGATCGCAAGCGCTGCCCCAACTGCACCTACTGCGAGCCGCAGATCGGTTCCATCGGCCTCACGGAAAGACAAGCCCGCGAAGCCGGCTTCAGCGTGAAAACAGGAAAGTTTCCATTCCTCGGCAACAGTAAAGCAACAATTCTCGGCCAGCACGAAGGCTTCATCAAGGTTGTGGCCGAAGAAAAGTACGGCGAGATTCTCGGCGTGCACGCGATCGGCCCGCTGGCCACGGAAATTATCGCCGAACCGGTGGCGGCCCTGGGCCTCGAAGCCACGCTCGACGATATGGCCGCCACGATCCACGCGCATCCCACCGTGTGGGAAGCGATGGGTGACGCATTCAACGCCGTGCGAGGCCTGAGCATTAACTACTAACACCCCGCGAAACGGGTTTGGTAGAGCCGACTTTGTAGCGGCGCACTTCAGTGCGCCATCGTCGTTGCGGCGCAAATCGCCGAGTGCAATTTCGTCCCGAGAGACTTGTGAAGCACACCGACAAGCAATGTTGGACAGTGAATCTGGGGCTGCTGCCCTATGTCCCGGCATATAAGTTGCAAACGCGCGCAGCGCAAGCGCGCAAAGCCGGCGCGATTCCCGACGTGCTGCTGCTTTGCGAGCATCCGCACGTAATCACGCTCGGCCGCAATGGCAAGCGCGAACACCTGCGTGCCGGCGAACGCGTGCTCGCGCAAATGGACGTCGCCTTTCACGCGACCGATCGCGGCGGTGACATCACTTACCACGGCCCCGGCCAAATCGTCGGCTACCCCATCCTCGATCTCGCACAACATCGCCGCGACGTCCGCTGGTACGTCCAACACCTCGAAGAAGTGATGATCCGTGCCTCCGCGGATTTCGGCGTCACCGCCCGGCGCGTCACAGATCGCCACGGCATTTGGGTGGACACCGCCGCAGGGGAAGAAAAACTCGCGGCGCTCGGCGTGCATCTGAGCCGCTGGGTCACTTCTCACGGCTTCGCGTACAATGTTTCGACCGATCTGCGATACTTTGATTTGATCGTCCCGTGCGGCATAGCCGGGAAACGCGCCACATCGCTCGAACGCGTGCTGGATCGCGCCGTAAGCAGCGAGGAAGTCCGGCCGAAACTGATTTCGCGTTTTGCCGAGGTATTCGACCGCGAGATGATCTCAATATCGCGCAGCGAGCTGGAAGAAAAACTGGCGCAACACGCCGACGCGATCACGCGCGATTCGATACGCCAGAACGCAGCCGAGCACGAAGCCGCAGCCGTGGATTTGCAAGGGAGCAGGGCATGAACCAACCGCTAACGCGGGAACAGCACCTGGACCTCTATTACTTCATGCAGCTCAATCGCCAGCTCGAAGAGCGCATGGTGCGCCTGTTCCGGCAAAATAAAATTGTCGGCGGACTGTATTCCAGCCTGGGCCAGGAAGCGGTTTCCGTGGGCACCTGCTACGCCCTCGAAAAACGCGATTGGATCGCGCCCATGATCCGCAATATCGGCGCGCTGCTGGTGAAAGGAGTTCCGCCGCGCGACATTTTCACGCAGCACATGGCCAAGTACACCTCGCCGACCAAAGGCAAAGACGGCACCAGCCACTTCGGCGACCTGAAAGTCCGCCACATCGTCTCGCCCATTTCCATGCTCGGCGACCTGATTCCGGTGATGACCGGCGTCGCCATGGCCGGGCGCTATCTCGGGCAAAACATCGTCACGCTCACATGGATCGGCGACGGCGGCAGCTCCACCGGCGCGTTTCACGAAGGCCTGGGACTGGCGGCTGCACAACGCGCGCCATTCGTTCTGATCGTCGAAAATAACCAGTGGGCCTACTCCACGCCCGTTTCGCGTCAGGTGCCCATCAAGAATCTTGCCGACCGCGCCGTCGCGTACGGCATCAGTAGCGCCATCGTGGACGGCAACGACGTAGTCGCCGTCTACACCGCCGCGAAAGAAGCCGTGGACGAATGCCGCGCCAGCCGCGGCCCGCGCTTGATCGAAGTGAAGACCATGCGCATGCGCGGCCACGCCCAGCACGACCCCGCCGAATACGTTCCGAAAGAAATGTTCGAATACTGGAAAGCGCGCGACCCGATTACGCTCTACGAAAAATATCTCACCGAAAATAAAATCTGGGACGCCGCCGCGAAATCCGAAATTGACGCGCGCATCGAGCGCGAACTCGACGTCGAGCAGAAATTCGCGGAGGATTCTCCGCTTCCGCCGCCGGCGCTCGCCGAAGAGGGCGTTTATTGCGACGGCTGCCACAAGATCGAAGCGGATTGGAAGCGTTCCAAGGCAGAAGTAATGCCTCCGAAGTCCAGCATCAATCCGGCGTGGCGCCTGGAAGAACTCGGGGGACTCGGCGGTTTTTCGACCGCACCCCACGCGGCGGCCACCGGCGGCAACGGCTCGAAAACCCCGCCGTCCGCTTTGGCAAATGATGCGCCGAGCGAAGTGCTGCCACGCGCAGCATCGCTGGCGCCCGGCGAAATCGTCGAGGAACCTGCCGTCCCGCGCGTGCCCTTCGGCCGCGGCCCCAAAGATAAAGCCTTTCTGCAAAGCCCCGAGAACCCGCAGAACAAGACTTACCGCCGAGGCGCGCCAGACAAGACCTTCCACAAGGGCGGCCAGGATAAATCGTTCAATAAAAATGCCGCCGGCAAATCCTTCGGCAAAAATCCCAACGGCAAGCCCTTCGGCAAAAATCAGCCGGGCAAATCCTTCAGCAAGAACGCGCCGGATAAGCAGGGGAAGCGCTGACCATGCCCGCACAAACAGCCGCGAGCTCTGCGCCGATTACGATGGTGGACGCCATCCGCCAGGCCATGTTCGAGGAAATGGAACGCGACGCAGCCGTGGTCGCCATCGGCGAAGATATCGGCGTGTACGGCGGCGCGTTCAAAGTCAGCGACGGCCTGCTGGCGAAATTCGGCCGCGAGCGCGTCATCGAAACTCCCATCAGCGAGACGGCCATCATCGGCGCCGCCTGCGGCATGAGTTTCCTGGGCCTGCGCCCTGTCGCGGAAATGCAGTTCATAGACTTCATCGCCTGCTGCTTCAATCAGGTGACGAATTTCGTCGCGAAATCCCACTACCTCTGGGACGCGCCCGTGCCCATGGTCATCCGCGGCCCTTCCGGCGGCGGCGTCCACGGCGGGCCCTTTCATTCCGCCAACCCCGAAATGTATTTTGTGCACACGCCGGGGCTGAAAGTGATTTATCCTTCCACTCCGTCGGATGCCAAGGGTCTTTTGAAATCGGCGATTCGCGATAATAATCCGGTGCTTTTTTTCGAGCATAAATTCCTATACCGCCGCCTGAAGGAAGAAATGCCTCCCGGCGATTACCTCGTGCCTATCGGCAAAGCGGCGGTGCGCCGCGCCGGAAAAGACCTGACCATCATCAGCTACGCGGCCATGGCGCACACGGCGATGGAAGCCGCCGCCGAGCTTGCGAAAGAAGGGATCGACGCGGAAGTGATTGACCTGCGCACGCTGCTGCCGCTCGATAAGGAAACCATCCTGGCCTCCGTGAAAAAGACCAACAAGCTCTTGATCGTGCACGAAGACACGCGCACAGGCGGCATCGCCGGAGAAATAGCCGCCATCGTTTGCGAAGGCGCCTTCGAGGATCTCGACGGCCCCATCGAACGCGTCACCGCTCTCGATACGCCGGTGCCGTACTCTCCTCCTCTCGAGGAACATTTTCTACCGAACACTGCAAAAGTTGTTGCGGCCGCGCGCAAGCTAGCAAAATACTGACGCGGACGAAGGCGGGAAGGCGACGATGGGAAAGACCAAAGGATTGAACCAGGCGGAGTTCGAAGTCGGAACGGAAGTGCGCATCGCGGACCGCGCGTTCCTCGAGGATTTTCTCGAGGCCGGGCAGTACCACAACGAGCTGGAGCCCGAGCAACTGGAATTCGCCGGGCGCACCGCGAAAGTGAAAGCCGTCAATTTCTTTCATGGCGGCGATGAGATTTACACCCTGGAAGGCATTCCAGGCGTGTGGCACGAAGAATGTCTGGCGGCCGCTTGAGCGCCGCGCCGAGCGATTTCACAGGAGAAGAACATGGCTGTTGACGTCATCATGCCCCAGATGGGCGAAAGCATTTTTGAAGGCACCATCACCAAATGGTTGAAGAAGGCCGGCGACAAGATCGAGCGCGATGAACCGCTCTTCGAAATTTCCACGGATAAAGTGGACGCGGAAATTCCCTCGCCTTCGGCCGGCGTGCTGAAAGAGATCAAGGTCAACGAAGGGCAAACGGTTCCCATTCAGACTGTGGTAGCCGTAATTGACGCCGACGGCGCCGGCGCAGCCTCGGCTGCTCCTGCGGCCTCTGCTCCTGCCAAAGCCGCGCAACCCGCGCCTGCTGCGGCCAAGTCTGCAGCGCCTTCGGCACCTGCGCAGGCCGCTAAATCCGCTGCGCCCGCCCCGCCACCCGCCGCTCCGAGCGGAGAAAAGGTGCGCAGCTCCCCTCTCGTCCGCAAAATCGCGCGCGAACACAACATTGACGTCGCGCAGGTGCCAGGCACCGGCGCCGGTGGACGCGTCAGCAAGCACGACATCCTGAGCGCCGTCGAAGGCGGCGCGCACGCCGCACCACCCGCGCCGGCCACCGGCTCGGCTGCTCCACCGGCTCGGCCGTCCGCGCCTCCTCCGACCGGCGGCGCCTCCGCCTCCGCGGTTCTCGAAAACGCGGTCCCGCGCGAGAAAATGTACTTCGGCCACTACGAAGTCCAGCCCATGTCCGTGATGCGCCAGCGCATCGCGGAACACATGGTGCTCTCGAAACACGTCTCGCCGCATGTGTACTCGGTGGATGAAGCGGACATGACCCCTATCGCCACGTTGCGCGCGAAAATGAAAAATAAATTCGAGGAAACTACCGGCACCAAACTCACCTTCATGCCCTTCTTCGTACGCGCCGCCGTGGAAGCGTTGCGCGCTTTTCCCACCGTGAACGCTTCGGTGGACGGCACCAACATCGTCCTGCACAAGGAGTGCAACATCGGCATCGCGGTCGCACTCGATTGGGGCCTGATCGTTCCAGTGATCAAGAACGCTGAAGAGAAAAATTTCCTGGGCATCGCCCGCACCATGAACGATCTCGCGGAGCGCGCCCGCGCCAAGAAGCTCAAGCCCGATGAAGTCGCCGAAGGCACTTTCGCGATCACCAATCCCGGCGTTTTCGGCGGCCTCTTCGGCCTCCCAGTCATCAACCAACCCAACGTCGCCATCCTCGGCCTCGGCACCATTGAAAAGCGCCCGGTGGTGATTGATGACGCGATCGCCATCCGCTCCATGGTTTATCTCACGCTCTCCTACGACCATCGCGTCGTGGACGGCGCCGTAGCCCACCAGTTCATGGCCAAGCTCAAGCACACGCTCGAGAACTGGACGGAGAGCATTCTTTAGCGGCTGGAAAGATTGACCCAGGCGCGCGGTCGACAGTTGAATGTTGAAACTATAATGTCGACAGTCGAAAGTTGCGAGTGAACTGTGCGCGAGTGATACGAAGGGCGGGCAGGGATCGCGCGATTGCGTAAGCGTTCACGCATCTTTGTGGGTCGTGGCTTTAGCCACGACATAAACGCGGTGTGATGGCTGCGGCTTTAGCCGCTGAAGTTCCGCCTTTGCGGTTTCTTCGCAGGGTGTTCCGCTCGGAGTTATCCTGTCTAGCTTTTAGTTCTTGACTGTTAACTTTCGACTCTCGGCCGGCCCATGAACTCCCAAGCAAACCCCTGGGGCTCTCCTCCCTGGAAAATTGATTTTCGCCCGCCGCGGCGCCCGCTTCCGGCCCATGTGGAATTTGCCGTCATCGGCGCGGGCTTCACGGGCCTCGCCGCAGCCGCTTGGCTCCGCCGGCTAGCGCCCGAGAAATCCGTCGCTGTCCTCGAAGCCGCGCGCATCGGCGCGGGAGCCAGCGGCCGCACCGGAGGCATGTCACTCGCCGAAACCGCCGCGGGACCGCAGCGCGGACTTGGCGACGTTCTCTCCGGCCTCAAAAATATTCTGAAAAGACTGCGCGTACAGTGCGACCTGCGTCTCGGCGGCGCCTGGGAAATCGCACGCGGTCCTGGCGACAAAGGCCTAAAGCGTTCACCCATTCATTGGAATGATTCCGGAACGTTACGCGTCGTGAATGAGGTGCCGGGCGGCACGCTCGACCCCGGAAAACTGGTCAGCGGCCTCGCGCGCGCCGCCCACCGCCTCGGCGCCGGCATCTACGAAAATCATCGCGTCCTGGACGTGCATTGGAACGCCAGGCCGGAGCTTCACGTAGGCGATGGCCGCGGAAACATTCGCAAGCTCACTGCCGCGAAAATCATCTTCGCAACGAACGCGCTGTCGCTCGGAGTATCAGGCTTGCAAGAGGACATGCATCCGCGCCTGACGCTGGCAGTCCTGGCGAAGCCGGTGAGCGAAAAGGTCCTCAAAGAGATTGGCCTCGCCGAAAAAAAGCCGTTCTATACGGTGGATTTTCCGTATCTGTGGGGACGCGTGCGCCCGGACCGCTCCATTGTCTGGGGCGCGGGACTGGTGCAATCACCCGATGAAGACGATCTCGATCGCGTGGACATCGCCGCCCCCGAACCCGCGCAGATTTTCGCGCGCCTCGAAGAGCGCGTCACGCACCTACACCCGGCACTCGAAAAAACGAAATTCACGCACCGCTGGGGCGGCCAGATTCTGTTCCGCGATAATTGGAAGCCGGTCTTCGACTGGCATCCGCAAAGCCTCGAACATAGCCAGAATGCGATCGTCATCGGCGCATTCGCCGGCCACGGCGTCGCGCTCTCGTCCTACCTCGGCACCTGGGCCGCCGAAATATTTTTGCACCGGCGCACGCTTCCCCGCTGGGGCGCCATCAAGCCCTAGGCAGCACTCACAATAGCAAAGCGATCGTCATCCCGAGCGCAGCGAAGGATCTGGTTTTTGCACTTGATTTTGTAGCGGCGGGCTTCAGCCCGCCATTTTCCCCGGCCGCCATAACCGCCGCGTTGCCGTTACTGAATCCGCAGCCGCAGCTCCTCCGCAAAACCCTCCACCTGGCTCATCGGCACAATGCGAATACGCTTGTCCGCGAAAAGCCTGTCCACAAAAACCTGCCGCGGATTTTCCGGGTCGGGCGCACTCTCCGTGATCGCAGTAATCTCCGCCAGCGCATCGCGCGCATGAATGCATTCCGCCGTGTAAGCCAGCGCCTTGGCCTGCGGCAAATCGCGCCGCAAAGAAACCGAATGGATGAATCCGCGCACGCCGTTCTGATAGCCGTAATCAAGCCGCATGGGATCGCCCGGCTGGGTAAAGCCCTCGACCCGCACGCGCTGTTCCAGCTTGCCCAGGATGCGGTGCCGCCGGAAAACGTCGGCCAGCTTCTCGCGCATCCAGTCGCGCGTGTTCTGCAAAATGCCGCCTCCGCGCCGCGCCGGCGGCGTCACCTGCTCGCGATATAAACGGTCGAGCTCCGCGTCGAAATTGTCGGCCAGCAACCCGCGCGGCGCGCTCAGCTGCAGCACATTTGAAAGATTTTGCTCGAGCTTCTGCAGATAAGCCGTCACCTCGGCCTCCGGGCCGCGCAAACGCGCGTCGAAATCCGGAGCCAGCGCATGTAAAAAGTCCTCGTCCGCCTCGGGATGCAAACGCCGCACCCGCGCGAATTCGCCGGGCTGCTCGATCAGGCGCACCGCGCGGCGTGAACCGCGGCCCTCCTCCAGCAGCACACCGATATTCACCCATTCATCGCGAATGAGGTTCGGCACATAACGCAATATCCGGTAGCGCAGCATATTCGTAGGCTCGCCGCTTCCCGGCGTGGCCTTGGGAGGCTGGTCCTTTCCGTATGCTTCTGCCATCGCTGAACTCCTTGCTTAAGCGAGAGTGTGACCGGCGTGTCTCGCCGTCGCAATTTCCAAACGCCCGCAACACCATCGATTTAAATCGAACCCTATTTAGCTCCGCCACAAATCCGCAGTTCTCAAGGCCTCATCCCGCAACCTTACCGCCAATTCGGAAACGGCTGCGCCGAGGATTTCCATGCCGACACAATCAACTCTCGCACCAGTTTGCGCCGCCGCAAAAGCTGTTCCAGCATCTTTTCGATCGCGTCGGCGTCCTGCTCATACCACTCCGGCGGAATCTCGCCGTAAATCTCCTCCAGCGTGCTCTCCGTAATCCGTTCGACGCGCTCGAGCCAGGCCGTGAAACACTCGATCCCGTGCACCGACTCGTACACCCGATGCCGCGCATACAATCCCCGCAGCGGCGCGTCCGGAAAATTCCACTCCCCGGCGTTGAAGCAAAATCCGTTATCAATCATCTCCGCCGAATACCGCGCCGGATCGCTCGCCGGCGCACGGACGCCCGCACCCCGGAAGAAGATAGCCTGGCGCCCGTTGGTGTTGCAGGTCCACTTGTCGAAAACCAGCATGCCGCAGAAATCCGCAAGATTCGGCACCTGGCGCAATTGCTCGTCGGGAAGGAAGTCGTAGACCACCATCTCGGCCGGGTGGCCCGGATAACGCGACCCAAATTGTTTGCCCGGCCGGCAGGGCGCGCGCCCGCGCCCCAATTGAATCACCAGATCCTCGGTGTTCGCGATCAGCTCCTCGCGCACCTCGATGATTTCCGGCTTCGGCACACGCAATCCCAGCCGCGCTGCCAACCGTGTACCAAGCAATTCGTTCGCCAGGATCCGCAATCCCTGCGGATTGTTCTGAAACTTCACTACGTAGTACGACCCGTCCGAACAGCGCATCAAGTGCGACTGGGCCCCGCCGCGCATTCGCCGGACCTGCTCGACCGCCAGTGCCATCCTGCGCGTATGCTAACGGCCAATGGACTACTCGGCAAGAGAAACGTATTCAACGTGGGAACGTACCGAAACAGTGCACCGGCGCTGTCGCATCCTCGCGCCGCTTCCCCGCTTGCGCACACTACTTCACTCGGGAGGAAAATTCAGACTTAAGGTGTGCGGACTGACGCTTGCGCGAAGTGTTTCGCAGCGGTCAAACGAGTCGCAACCGTGGCGGCGCAAACGCGCATGCGCGACCGCGCCACCACGGCGACAAGTGTGAAATGAACGGCTTCGCCTGCGGATCCCCGCGAAGGCCTCAGCGCTTTTTCCGCTTGCCGTCCTTTTTTGCCGCCTTTTTCTTCGGAGCCTTCTTCTTGGGTCTTGCTTTGACCTTTTTCTTCGGCGCGGGCTTCGCCTTTTTCGCCTTGGGCTTGGGAGCGGGCTTGCGCGCGGCCGGAGCGGCGGCCGGTTCTTCCTCGTCGGCTTCCTCTTCGACGATGATTTCGTCCACTTCCTCTACCACGTCGCCCGCCGGAACTTCCGCGCCCTCTTCTTCTTCCTCTTCGTAGCGGGGGAGCTCGTCGTCTTCTTCTTCGTCGTGCATCTTGCCGTTGAACATCAAATCCTCCCTGGGTTTCCAGCCTTTCGGAAGCTCTATTAGGCCCTTGCGCGCTTATAAACGGAGTGCCGGAAGTTTGTCAAGCGACAAGGGATAGAAAAGCCCAAATCGCGATGCGACAATCACAATCCGGCACATAAGCGATGTAACTAAAAGTTTCGAAGACATTTAAGTTAATGAAAATGAATGTGTTAGAGGTATGCCGTCGTGCAGCTAGGGCCTGCTGTCGGCTGGCTAGCGTTGAATGGTCAGCACGTCACCGGCTTCCAGCGCCCGCTCGCCCAGAAAGGGGTTCGCGTCGCGGATGCTCTCGACGGTGGTGCCATAAGCGTGCGCGATCGAATATAAAGTCTCGCCCTGCCGCACGCGGTGCTGCTGTGGCGCGGTCTTGCCGGTGGCAGACCGTTCGGACACGGCGCGCACGCCGGCGTCCGAAGGCCGCGTTTCCGCCGATTTGCTTTTCGCGCGCGAAGACTCGATCGGCGAGCCGCCGGCATAAATTCGCAAACGCGATCCGCGCGGCACTTTCGCTCCGCGAATGTTGTTCCAGCGGCGCAATTCCGAGACGGTCACATCGAAACGCTCGGCGATTCCTTCCAACGTATCTCCGCGCACCACGCGATAATGCAGCAGCCGCACCGTAGGCGGCGCCGTCGGCACGTTCAGCAGAAAGCCGGCCGGAACGGTCGCGTGCGCTTCCAGATGATTCGCCAGCTCGATGGCCGGAACCGTCACGCGGTAATGCCGCGCAATCTCCGCCAGCGTCTCGCCCTCTTCCACGGTATGCAGCCGCCAGCTCGTCCACTTGTCTTCCGGCACCTGATTGATGGCGCTCAGCAATTTTTCGCCGTCACCGGCTGGCAGCTTCAGCTGGAAATTCGCATCGTTCGGCGTGACATTGCGCAGCAACTCCGGATTCATCTGCCGCAGATCGTCAATGTCCGCCCCGGTCGCGTCCGCCACCAGATGCAAATCAATCGAATGGCTCGGATGGATTACGTCCATCTGCGCCGGCTTCTCCGGCTCGATCTGCACGCCGTAAAGCGCCGGGTCTTTCGCCACCAGCGCCAGCGCTATGATGATCGGCACATAATTCTGCGTTTGTTTCGGCAGCGCGTGCAGCTTCTGCAATTGCCAGAAATCCGCGTAGCCGGTCCGCTCGACGGCTTTCACCACGTTCATCGGCCCGGAATTGTAAGCGGCCATCACCAGATACCAATCGCCGAACATATCGTAGAGGTCGCGCATATGCCGCGCCGCCGCACGCGTGGCCTTTTCCGGATCGCTGCGCTCGTCCACCCAGTAGTTACGGTCCAGATCGTATTCCTCGCCGCGGAACGGCATGAATTGCCATAAGCCCCGCGCTCCCGCGCGAGACACCGCCGTCGGCTGAAACGCCGACTCTGCCTGCGCCAGGTACATCAAATCCTGCGGCACGCCTTCTTCTTCCAGCACGCGACGGATCATGTCGTTGTATCGTCCGGAACGGTCCAGACCGTGCTCCACCACCGCGTGGCCGCGCGTCGTCGAAAAAAAGCTCAAATATTGCAGCACCGAATCGTTCACCGTTAGCGGCAAATCGTGCGGCACGCGCATCAATTCCTGCTCCGCCGCGCCCGCGAGGCGCGGATCACCCGGGGGGAGCGTCATATCGCTGAGTTCGTCAATCGGCGCCGGCGCGCTGGGATTCACTTCGTCGTCGTCCGCGCCCTGCTCCGCGTTCACTTCGTAAGAATGTAAGGTCTCGCCGATCTGATCGAAAAGATCCGAAAGCCGCGGATCGGAATCCGCCTGGAATCCGCTGGAGACGATCAGTTTCACCGCATCGTCATAGTCTTTACGCGCCTTATCAAACTCACCGGCCTTGTATTCTTTTTCTGCGGCGTCGAACCGCACTTGCACCTGGTCAACCAGGATGTCAATCGCCGGACGGGTATCGTAGAGGGTCGCCACCTGCATCGGCTGTTGCGGGAACGGAAGAGATTCGTGGAGAACCGCGAGGTCTGGCGCTGGGGTCGCCGCCGGCGCATGCGCCTTCGCCTGCTTGCTCGAAACCGTATCTTCGCAGCCGACGAGAAATACAATTCCCGCCACAGCTACGCTCACCTGCAAGAACGCCCTCAGTTTCATGGTCTCCGTCCGTACGGCTCGCGACGCGCGATACCTCTCCGCGAGTTTCTACGGAGCAAACCAGTGTCCGTAGCTGCTCGTATTCAACGCGGCGCCGCGCCATTCGCCCCTTGTGCAGGGGTAAGCGAATATTAAGGGCTAGCGGCAACCGGGTCAATGGCCTTGCCGTACCAGCCATTGCCTTACCAAGGACACGTCCGACGAAATTTCGCTAGCGCAAAGAACGCACACGACCGAGTCTGAAAGCGTCTTGCTCACCTTCGCCGACCGGTAGCCGATCGTGACTCCGCACTCGAACGTAGGCACTGATTTGTAAACGGGATATGAATAAACATAATCTGCCCAATGGCGCCAATTCTATTTTTCATATACCTCGTTTCTTGGCAACGGTTATGTGCATGTAACTCCTGCATAATGAATGCCTTACATTTGTTTCCGATTCACGCGACTCTGGCGGCACGCATGCTACGAAGGGCACCAGAGTTGGTTTCCGCGTCTTTTCTAGGAAGAGGGGTGTGTTATGAATCATTTTGCCCGCGTTTTCAAAAGTGTCGGCGCATTCGCGATCTTAGTGGGAAGTTTGTTCCTGCCTTCGGCACTCCGCGCGCAAACGGCGACTGTCACTGGGACGATCTCGGATGCGTCCGGCGGTGTGGTATCGGGCGCGACTGTCACCGCGAAGAATGTGTCAACCGGCATTGAACGCGCCACTCAGAGCACAGACACCGGTTTGTACTCGCTTCCGAGCCTTCCGCCGTCGCTGTATACAATCACGGTTACCAAGGACGGTTTTAAGTCCACCCAATTCCAAAATCTCACTCTGACCGTTGACCAGGTTCTGACGCTCGATTGCAAACTGGAAGTCGGAAGCGTCTCCGCGAGCGTTGAAGTAAGCTCGAGCACCGTAGCGCCGCTTGACACAGAAACACCGACGCTCAGCAACGTCGTCGAGCACACGCAGATGGTTGAGTTGCCGCTGATTCTTCGCGACCCCTACCAACTAGTTTTGCTGGGTCCCGGAGTAACCCAATCGGACAGCGGCTTGGGTGGGATTTCCGTCAATGGCGGCAGGGAACGCAACAATAATTTCTTGCTGGACGGCACGGACAACAACGACGCCGACGTTCCAGGCGGACTAGGCGGCCTCACGTCGCAGAATCCCGATTCCACCCAGGAATTCCGCGTGCTTACAAATAATTTCGCGCCAGAATATGGCCGAAATAACGGCGCGATTATCGACGTTATAACCCGCAGCGGAACCAACGACTTTCACGGCAATCTGTTTTATTTCGGACGATGGGACGCGCTAGGCGGCCGCGATTATTTCAACCATCAAATCGATCCCGTTACCGGAGATGTCGCTCCGAAAAATCCTTACGTTCGCAACCTGTATGGCGGTTCCCTTGGGGGACCCATTCGCAAGGACAAGACCTTCTTTTTCATCAACTATCAGGGCGATCGTTTCGTTACTTCATTGACGAACACCAGCACTGTTCCGACTGCTGCTTTTGACACTGGGATCTTTAACTACACAAATCCCGTAAACGGCGCGACCCAAGCCCTAAACGTCACCACGCCTGGCGCTAACAACAACGCCACCGGCGTCGGCCTCGATCCTACGGTCCAACAAATATTGTCGCACTATCCCGCGCCCAACATTAACAATTCCGACGGAATCACCGGCCTGCTCTTTTTCCCCACGCAATCCAGAGAGAAAGATGAGGACGCAACGGCTAAGGTCGATCAAAAAATAGGACAGAACAGCAATCTATACGTTCGCTACGTTTTCAATTGGTTCCACGATCCCGATCCTTTCCACTCGGACACTCTGCCCGGCGGCATCGGCGCGATCGCCGAATCCGCGAAAACGCAAGCGTGGTCCGTTGGATTGACTTCGGCCTTTGGACCTTCCCTCTCGAATGAAATTCGCTTTGGCGCCAATCGCAACACCAACCCTTTTTCGTGCAACGGCGCCCTGGCCGACACAATTACCAACGCCAGCGGAAACTATCTCGACACGTTCGGTCGCGGCGCGGACTTTAGTCTTCCCGGGTTTAGCGTTCCCAACTCCGCGGACTTCGGCTGCATCTCCTTGGGCGATTCCAACAGCCAGGAGCGCCATACTGGAACCTACCAGACACTGGACAATGTGACGAAGGTCGTAGGCTCGCACACCCTTAAATTTGGCGGCGAATTCCGCGATGTCTATTCCAATAATAATGACAATTTCAGCTCGCGTCAGCAATTTCAATTCAACACAAATACTGACTTTGGCGCGACGATTCTGCAAAATTTAAACCCCGGAGTGGACAACCAAACTCTGGAGGATGAAGTTTCCGGGCTGCTTGGTCTGGTTTCGGTAGCCAATCAGACGCAGTATTTTAATCTCGCCGGAGACAGACACGCCACGGACGAGTTGAATTTCGTTCAACATGAAGTGGGCCTGTTTGCTCAAGATGTTTGGAAAATGAGGCCGAACCTCTCGATCACCTATGGACTTCGTTGGGATTGGTACGGTGTACCTACAGAGAGAGGCGGCAATCTCTCGAACTTATTCGCGGATCCGAGCGGATCAGCGCCCTTTACCTTTACGCCGGTCGGCCCCGGAACAGGCCACCAACTGTACAAGAACTACTACAATGACTTCGAGCCGCGGCTCGGTTTTGCATGGGATCCGTTCAAAACCGGCAGGACCTCCGTGCGCGGTGGCTTCGGGGTATTCAGCGACCGAGTTTACGGCAACCTGTTTGGCGACGCGCGTGGCAATCCCCCCTTCCAGCCGAGCTACACCAACTTCCCCATATTCTCCACAGGAACTGGTCCTGGAACTCAACTTCAGAACCAGACGGCCCCCGCTTCGGTAGCTCCTTCCGCCGTGGTTGTTGACGGAACTGGCAGCTTCCCCGACATTTTCTCGGCTGGTTCCGCGAATTGTCCGACGGGCCAGTCATGCTCCGGCATCAAGCCGCCGCTTATCACGACTTGGAATCTCGGAGTTCAGCGCGAACTTGCTACCAACCTGATTTTCGAAGCGAACTACGTGGGCAACCATGGGACGCGCATTCTGCGCGTCGTCGATGGTGCGCCGCCGCAACCAGCGCTGGTCTCTCAGCTTGAGGCGTTTTGCGTGCCGGGCAATCCCTCGAACACCGGATTCTTGACACCCAGTGGGCAGTGCGATGAGTCAACGTTGCAATTCGGCAATCTCTTCTTCGGAGCTGAAAACGGCGTACTGCCCTTCGATGCCGTTAATAACAATGCATTTCAGGACGCCTTCTTTGATGAGAGCAGCGGACATTCCTGGTACAACGGCCTGCAAATCCAGATTACAGAGCGTAACTTCCACGGCTTGCAGATTCAGGGCTCTTACACCTATTCGCATGCTCTGGACGATTCGTCCGATCCGCTAGTCACCACCGGGGGGAACGGAAATTTCCCGATTGACTCGTTTGACCTGCGACGCGAAAAAGGGAACTCCGGTTTCGATACCCGCCATCGCGGAGTCATCAATTTCGTGTATCCCTTCAATATCGGTCGCGGCAAGGCGCATTTCACCGAGGGAGTGGTTGGACGCGCGCTGGAAGGTTGGCAGCTCAGTGGAATTGCTGCCTTTCAGACCGGCCTGCCTTACGACATATTCGGCATCGCCGATACTCTGCACACAAACTTGGCCGACCGCGCCACTGTGGTCAACGCCTCGATCTTGAATACCGTTCCGACGATGGGCGCGTTTGTGCCCAGCAGTGCGGTTTTCACTGGCGAAAACCCGGCTGCCTTTAATCCGGATAACGCGGCCGTCATGCCCATTCCGTTCGATATTCCTTCCAACGTTGGGCGCAATCACTGGTACGGTCCGGGTATCAACAATTGGAATTTCAACCTGGCCAAGACCACCGCTATCAATGAGAGGATCAATTTCCAACTGCGGTTTGAGTTCTACAACCTTTTCAATCGAACTCAATTCGCAAAACCAGACAACACCATCGGCGACCCGAACTTCGGCTATTCTACCTCGCAGGTTGGCCAGAATGACGGAACCACCGGCGCGCGCCAAGTTCAAATCGGCGCGAAGTTTAATTTCTAGCGGCGGGGAAAATTGAGGAAGTCGCCGGGCGCTTGCATTTCAAGCCAGCGCCTGACGCAAATCGTCGATCAAATCGTCGGGATCTTCCAGCCCGATCGAAACGCGCACGGTCCCGGGCTCCACTCCCGCCGCGCGCAGTTCCGCCACTGACATCCGGTAGTGCGAAGAATAAATCGGCAGCACCACCAGCGATTCCACCCCACCCAGGCTCGCAGCCAGCAGAAACACGCGCGTCCGATCGCAAAATCGTCGCGCCGCCGCAAGCCCGCCCTTCAGATCGAAAGCCATCATCGCGCCGAAGCCCTTCATCTGCCGCTTCGCCAGCTTGTGATCCGGGTGCGAGGGCAATCCCGGAAAATGCACGAGCGCCACTTTCGGATGCTTTTCCAGAAAGCGCGCCACCGCCAGCGCCGTCGCGCACTGCCGCCGCACACGCAGCTCCAAAGTCTTCATTCCGCGGATCAACAGGTACGCGGCTTCCGGGTCCATCGAACCGCCCAGATAAATAATCATCTCCCGGATCTTTTCAATCAGCCCATGTCTGCCGGCCGCCGCGCCCGCGATCACGTCCGAATGTCCCGCCAGATACTTCGTCGCGTTGTGCAGCACCAGATCAAATCCCATCCCAATCGGCTTCTGCAGCACGGGACTGGCGAAAGTGTTGTCAATCAGCGCCAGCAGATCCCATTCCTTCGCGAACGCCGCCGCTTTTTCCAAATCCACCAGCCGCAACGTAGGATTCGTCGGCGTCTCGATATAAAGTGCCTTCGTCCGCGGACTCACCAAACGCTCGATGCCGCCTAGGTCAGTCTCGACGTGCCGCACTACAATCCCCATGCGCGGGAAAATATCGCGCATCAGCCGGTAGCTGCCGCCGTATAGCGCCCGCGTGGCAATCACCTCGTCGCCTGCCTTTAGAATCGACAGCAAAGCGCTCGAAATCGCGGCCATCCCCGACGCCGTCACGATCGCCGCTTCCGCGCCTTCCAGCGCCGCGATTTTTTCTTCCGCAATCGCCAGCGTCGGGTTGCCGTAACGCGTATAAATGTACGCCGAGTTTTTCCCTTCCGCCCAGCGCTTCAATTCTTCCGTATTGGCAAACGTGAAATTCGCGGTGCGCGCGATGGTGGTACCCACCGGCGCGTTTACGCGAACCCTGTTTTCACCGGCGTGAATAGCCAACGTAGCGTCCGCTGAGCGCCGGCCCTTCGCAGTGTTTTTCATGATGCGCAGCTTGAGCCACCTAACCAAAGGTTCGCAAGCGCCAATTTGGCGAAAGCCGGTAGCGCCGGCGTCTCGCCAGCTCTTCGCTTTGGTGCTCGTGATCGTGAACCTCAATCTTCCGACGGCGGCAAAATCTTGTTGACAGTCTATTCCACTGGTACAATACTGACACAGTCATGAATGACTTACTGCTGCTCGCTCTCCTTTTCAAAGGCCCCCAGCACGGCTACGCCTTGAAAAAACAGGCCGGCCTGATGCTCGGCCAAAGCGACATGCACAACAACCTCGTCTATCCCCTGCTGCGCCGCTTCGTCCGCGAAGGCTGGGTAACCCAAAAGAAACTTGCCGGGGAGCGCGGCCAGACTCGCCAGGTCTATTCCCTCACCACGCTGGGGCGCCAAACGCTCGTTGCGCGCGTCTGCGAGTTCGACGAGACCGCCGCGAGTTCCGCCGATCAATTCCGCTTGCGCGTCGGACTATTTCCCGTGATCGATTCATCCGTGCGCGCCGCCATCCTCGAAAAGCGCGAAGCCTACCTCCGCAAGCGCGCCGAGCGCTTCGGCCCACTGAAACGCGAAATGGACATCGGCAAATACGGTCGCGAGGTCGTCCGCTTCATTCGTCGGCAAATCGACGCCGAGCTTGCATGGATCGCGCACCTTCGCCGCATCGATCGCAACGAGAAGGGAACAGCCGTCAGGCGCAAGGAGTAGGCCGTCATGGGAACGAGTCCAAACGTACTGCTGCAATGCTCGCGAATCGCCATGCAACTTTTCTGGTTGCTCTGGCGCACCACCAATGCGAAGGAGGCCGTTGCCATGGACGTCACGCCTGGAAATCTGCTCGGCGGGTCATGGCTCCTGCTCGCGGCCTATTGGTTCTTCGCCGCGCTGGGAGCGAAGCGGCCTGCGAAAAAGGAAAACTCCGGCGAACGAATCATGCACATCGCCTTCATGGCCGTAGGCTTTTTCATGTTCTACGGAAGCGCTTTTCGCTTTGGCGTGCTGAACCGCCGTTTCCTGCTCGATGAATTGTGGATCGCTTGGGTGGGCGCTGTGATCACCCTGCTGGGCGTGCTGTTCGCCATCTGGGCCCGCTTCACGATCGGAAAAGAGTGGAGCGCCGAGGTCCAGATCAAGGAAGGTCATCAACTCATTCGCAGCGGGCCCTACGCGCACATTCGCCATCCGATCTATACGGGAATTCTGTTGGCGTTGTGCGGCACCGCGATTGCCATCGGCGAATATCGCGCCATCCTGGGCCTCGTGCTCTTTCTCGTCGGCTTCATTCGCAAAGCAAAAAAAGAAGAGCGCTTCCTGGCTGGCGAATTCGGCACTGCGTTTGACGAGCATCGTCGCCGCACCGGCTTCTTCCTGCCGCGGTTTACCTGAGGGTAAACTGGCCTTGGCCAAAAAGGTTTCGCCTGCCGTTTGCTGATGCTTTCGCCTACCGCCTCGCGCGAGGTACTGGAACCCCTGCGGTTCTGTGCCATCATGTCACATAGGGTCTGTCCCGTTCTTGCGCGATACGAGCTCCTGAGGGGTAAAGCGATGAGCAAGAAGCTCAGCGGTATGCTGCTACTGTGCGTCTCGGCGACGCTCTGGCTGTCTGGATGCGCCTACTTCCGGGCGACGGGACCATGCTTTGGCGTGGGATGCCCCGCTCGTACCGCCGGCGCGAACGGCCAGTACAAGCCCGGCCAAGCCCCGAAAGCGCAAACCGCAACAGCGTCGCGCGCGCCAGCCATAGCCCCGCAAGTCGCTGCAAACGCAACCGTTACATCAGATCAACAGCCAGCTGACGCGCCGCAAGCAGCGCCCCAGCCAGCACGCGCGCAGGCGAAGGCCGCCAACGCGAAACCGTCCGTTGCCGATAAAGTCGGCGATTTTTTCGCCCGCCTGATCCCGCATCACAATAAAGCCGCAAAATCCGCGGCTGCGACCGACTAAGCCGACGCAGCCTCCGTCTCCTCGTCGCCTACATGATGCGGTTTGTGCGCCGCGATCACTTTCTCCGCGATTTCATTCGGCACGTAATCGTAATGCGAAAACTCCATCAAATAACTGCCGCGCCCCTGCGTCAGCGAAATCAATTCGTTGGCGTAGCTAAGCATTTCAGAGAAGGGAACCAGCGCCTTGATCACCACGTTTCCCGCGCGCGCTTCGCTTCCGCTGATCTTTCCCCGCCGCCCACTCAGGTGCCCCATCAAGTCACCTGAATACTGGTCGGGTGCGTAAACCTCCACGCTCATGATCGGCTCGAGCAATGCCGGCCGTGCCTGCTTCATCGCTTCCTTGAACGCCAGTGACCCTGCAATCTTGAAAGCCATGTCGCTCGAGTCCACGTCGTGATATTTCCCGTCATAGAGACTCACGCGGAAATCCACCACCGGAAATCCCGCCAGGTACCCGCGCTCAGCCGAATCGCGTATGCCTTTTTCCACCGAAGGAATCCAGTTCTTGGGAATCGCGCCGCCAAACACGTCATCCACAAACTCAATTCCCTTGCCCCGCGGCAGCGGTTCCATCTTGATGCGACACAATCCGAACTGTCCGTGGCCGCCCGTTTGTTTCTTGTGTTTACCTTCCGCGTCGGCCTTGCCGCGAATCGTTTCGCGGTAAGGAACTTTCGGCGGGTGAATCATCAACTCGACGTGATAGCGTTTGCGCAGTTTCGCGACAACTACTTCGATATGCTGTTGTCCCGCGCCGCTAAGCAAAAATTCCTTGGTCTGCGGATCGCGCCCAAATCGCAGCGCCAGATCCTCCTCCAGAATTTTGTGAATGGCCACGCCGATGCGATCCTCGTCCGCGCGGGTTTTCGGCTCGACGGCAAAAGTAATCGAAGGCTCGGGAATCCGCGCCGGCGGATGGAAAATCGCGGCGCTCTTGTCGCCTAGAGTTTCTCCGGTCGTCGTTTCCTTCAATTTCGCGATGCAGCCGATGTCCCCCGCGCGAAGTTCGCTCACTTCCGTGAACGTTTTTCCCTGCATCACCTGAATGTGCTGAAAACGTTCCTGCGAACCGCGGTTGAAATTCGTCAATGTGGCATCGTTTTTCAGCACACCCGAAATCACCTTGAAATAATTGATGCGCCCCGCAAAGGGGTCCGCGAGCGTCTTGAACACAAAAACCGCCAACGGCTCGGAATGCATAATCTTGCGTTCAATCATCTCGCCCTTGTGATCCGGCGTCCGATGGCAAGCGATCGCCGCGCGCGCCGCCGGCGATGGAAAAATCGCGACCATGAGGTTCAGCACTGCGTCACTACCGATATTGTGCAGGGCCGAACTGAGCATCACCGGGAATAGCCGCTTCGCCAACACCGCTTCCCGCAAACCGATCACCAGGTCGTGCACCGGCAGCGTGCCCTGATCGAAAAATTCCTGCATCAATTCGTCGTTGCCTTCCGCCACCATCTCCACGAGCGTTTCGTGCCCCAGCTTCGCTTCCTCTGCCATCGCCTGCGGAATTTCTTCGATCTTCGCGATGCCGTTTCCGTCCGGCGTGTAAATCAAAGCCTTCATGGTGATCAAATCCACCACGCCGCGAAATCCTTTTTCCCATCCGATCGGCAATTGAATCGGCACGACTCCGCGGCCAAACACATGCTGAACCGATTCCAGCGAGCGCTCAAAACTCGCGAGGTCGCGATCCATCCAGTTGAGCAGAAACGCGCGCGGCAGATCGTACTCCGCGGCGTAGTCCCACACTTTCTCCGTCACCACCTGCGCGCCCGCCGCCGCGTCCACCAGGATCAGCGCCGCATCCGCCGCGATCAGCGAGGATTTCGTTTCGTTGATGAACGTCGAGTAACCCGGAGTATCCAGCAGGTTGATCTTGGTTTTCTCAGGCTGCGCCGGCGCCTGCCATTCGGCGTAAGCGATACCCGTGTTGATCGAAATCTTTCGCGCGATTTCTTCTTCGTCCCAGTCGGTAGTCGTAGACCCCTCGGTGACTTTCCCCAGCCGCGGCGTCATCCCTGCCGTGAATAGCAACGACGACACCAGCTGGGTCTTCCCCGTGTCGCCGTGGCCGACAATGCCCACGTTGCGTATCCATTCAGTGTTGTAGGTTTTCATTTCTCACCTCGCAGTGTTTGAAAATAGAAAAGCGAAACTCGAAAGACGAAAATAAGGGAGAGGAATGCGCACACTGCGGCCCGCGAGTCGCGGTCCGGATAGGCATTTCGTGCGCGGACAAATAGCCCTGCGAATTCGAGATGTGCGAAGTAACGTGCATCACGGCGCCGCCCCCCGGGGCGGTTGCGCGCATGACCCTGCGGAAAGCTGGATGCTAGCACACGCTCAAGCGCCGTTTCAACCGCAAGCCGCCTCGCTACTTGATTTGAGGTTTCGCGCTCCGCGGCGTCCAGGCTGCGCGAGGGATGCGATCCATACGGAACAAGTCCGAAGTGCGCGCATACCAACCAGCGCCGTGCATGCGGCCGATCAGCTTCAGCGCGGGCGTATCAATGTGATGCTTCGCGGCATCCAGCACAGCGTCATCGCGGACGTGCATCGCCACGATGCGTCCAAGCACCAGCGCGTTCTCCGGACTAAACTCAATGATCTGCATCAGCTCACATTCCATGGACACGGGGCTTTCAGCGATGCGCGGCGGCTTCACGCGGAAGCTCGGCCTCAGGGTCAACCCAGCCTCATGCGGCTCACTGATCTCGCGCTCGAATTCAATGGCCGTGATATTCATCACTTCGGCGGCCTCTTCAGAAACAAGATTCACGACAAACTCGCCTGTCTCGCGGATATTGCGCCGCGTATCCTTTGGCCGTCCCGGATCGTGACTGCCAATTCCAATTCCCACCACGGGCGGATCGCCGGAAAGCGCATTGAAAAATGAAAACGGCGCCGCGTTCAATTGTCCGCGCGCATCCTGGCTAACGATCCAGGCGATTGGGCGCGGGACGATCGTTGAGACGAGGAGTTTGTACCGCTCCTTAGCAGGAATCTCGGCAAAGTCGAACAGCATGGAAAGGCCTCCGGGGCGCGCGACGGCGATGGCGACGGCAACTGCAACGACAACTGCAACGGCAACTGCAACGGCAGGGCGCTGCCCTCTTGCGGCGGATCTTCGACAAGCAGCGCCCCTACGAAGAAAAACGTGATGTGCGGCGAATTGTTACGGTACATGCGACGAGACGCGCAGCCGATGCGACACTTGCCGGCGCACGGATCCGAAGAGAGATCCCTCGCTCCGCTCGGGATGACAACGAGAGGCAACAGCAATTGCAACCGCAACTGCGATAACGCGGCCTACATCTTGCCTTCGTCAGCGGATGGGCCGTAGACGCTGGGCACCGGCACGTTGTTCAAACGCAAGTACACGCCTAATTGCGCGCGGTGGTGGATGATGTGGTTCATCACGAAGCCGCGCAAGAATGCAACGCGCGGCATCGCCATGATTTTCTGGCCGCCGCCAAGCAATGTCCACGTCTTCAGCAGGTGTTCGTCGCTGGCGCCCGAGATCGCAGCCCGCGCTTCCGCGGCCTTCTTGTCGAACAGCTCGAGCAGCTCCTTCCGCGACGTCATCACCACAGGCTGCATCGGCGGCGCGCCTACCGGACGGAAGTCGAGCTCGTCTTGATTAACAATCGTCGCGGCCCAACCGGAAAGTTCGGCCACATGCCCCGCGAGCCGTCCCATCTTCATGGATTTTTCGTGCGGGGCCCAGTCACCTTTGCCCTCGGGCACACGTTCCAGGGTTTGCCGGGTGCTGATCATTTCATGGTCGAATTCCGCAAGAATAGCGTCACGCATTGGCATGGTTTTTCTCCTTTAGGCTTGCTTTGGGATGCTGATTTTAACTCAGGGATTCAACGAAGGGCAAAAAGAAGCTGGGCCGCCGCCCGCGCAAAAAAAGAGAAGGCCCGCGCGGGACGTCAAGGAGAGAGGATGGCGTTGCGCAGGCCTTAAGATGAAACTACCTAACCGTATGCGCAAAGTTTTACTCCCATTCACCGCGGAGCGCAAGTGTTAATTCGATTAAATTTTGGCGGCGCGCTCAGGTGAAGAACATCGCATTCCGATACGTCGCGCAAACCACGGGCGAGTCAGCCAACTAGGGCGCGATCCGGAACGCGCCGGATTCTTCCACGTAACCATACGCCATTCGTGAGGTATTGTACGCAGCGGCCGGATGGCCCTCGCGATCGAGCAGAATCAATCCGCCGGTAGCGTGCACGCGATGCGCGAGCTTGCGGACGCACGCGTCGGCGACAGCCTGCGCGAGCCCGCCCCGACGCGCGGGATCCGCATTCTCGCGATGCGGCGCGAGCGACTGCTGGCTCTGCAAAAGGTCCGTCGCCATTTTCGCCATCACAATCTTCATGATCCCTTCGCCGTGTCCGGTGCAGGAAACGCCGCCCGCCTCCGCATCGGCGTAGCACCCGCACCCGATCAGCGGCGAATCACCGACGCGTCCCGGAAGTTTGCAGCAAGTGCCGCCTGTAGACGTACCGGCGACGAGATGCCCTTGCTGATCGAGCGCCACCGCGCCGACCGTGCCAGACTCATGGCCCACATGATGTTCGGCCGCGTGCGAATCCTCCAGGCAGCGTCCCCAGGCGACGCGTTCGCGTTCGTGTATTAATTCTTCCGGCGCGCAAAGCGCGATGCCGTGTTCGGCGGCAAATTTTTCAGCTCCGCCGGCGACCAGCATGATGTGTTCCGAATGTTCCATGATCCGCCGCGCCAGCCGAATCGGATTGCGCACACATTCCACCGCAGCGACTGACCCCGCTTTCAGCGTGCTGCCATCCATTATGATCGCGTCGAGTTGGACGCGCCCTTCGGTGTTCAGGTGCGCGCCAAAGCCCGCATCGAAAGTGGGATCATCCTCCAGAATCACAATCGAGGATTCCACCGTGTCGGTAGCATTGCCGCCCGCGCTCAGAATTTTCCATCCGGCTTCCAGCGCACGTCGAATCCCGGCTCGGCAATCTGCGACGGCCTCGTCAGGGATATTCCACGCGCCGCCATGGATGATCAGGGAAGGTTTCATCGTTCGCGAAAAGTGGTTTCGTCCGCAGGAATAATGATAACGCACCGAGACGAAGCCGGTGACGGCGAAGCGGACAACTCGTGCGGGGAAGTCACTGCCGCTTTCTCGCGCGGGTGGCGCGGTTGCACTAAAGACGCGCTACAAATGAGGGTAGTAAAGCAGCGTGACGCCGACCGCAATCAGAATGGGGCCAAGCAGAAATGCGAAGCTGATCCCCAACAGAAAGCGCACCGCGCCGTGCCGGTTGCGCGCCACTTCCTTCGCCGCGAAGTTGGGTAGCTCGGAATTGCGATCGCGCAGCAACGCGCGGAAAAATGTCAGGTAGGCGGCGATCCAGAAGCGGATTTCGCGCCGCGATTGCCACAGCAGGTCAATCCCCGCGCAAATCACCAACATCCCGATGATCCCCAGCAATTTCGGCACGCTTATCCTCCGCGCCGAGCCGTGCGGGTCAGCACCGCGGGCGAAGCATCGCGCGCGTCATTCGAAATTTTGGCTTGCAGCGAAGCCGGCGCTCCGGCGCGCACGCTTACCGCGGGCGCTTTCGCATCCCGGATCGCCGTAGCCGTGCGAGTCGCATCCGGGATCGGCTGATTGCCGCGTTCGGTTTGTTTCCAGGTATCGAGGATCCTGTGAATGACGGTTATGTTCGGACCGATCGCCAAGATCCACAGCGCCCAATCCATCCGGTTCGTCAGCGCTCCCAGAATCATCAGCGTAAGACGCTCCGGCCGCTCCCAGAATCCGACTTCAGCAGTGGGTACCAGCGATTCCGCGCGCGCCTTCGCATAGCTGACCATCACCGAGCCGGCCATCGCCGCGCCCGCCAGCATCGCGTAACCAAACCGGTTTACGTGGGAATAGTAGACAAGCAATCCAAGGAAGAGAATCAGATCAGCGTAGCGGTCAAAGATCGAATCCAGGAATCCGCCGAACATCGAAACGCGGCCCTGCCTCCGCGCCACCGGTCCATCCAGCAGATCGCACAGTCCGGCCAGCACCATGATCCCGCCGGCCGTCACAAATCGCCCTGCCGCGAAGAAAACTCCTGCCCACAGATTCAGCAGAAGCGCCGTCCAAGTGATGAAGTTAGGAGGGATTCCCGTAGCTGCGACCAGCGCCGCAATCCGTTCGATGGGCCAGACCAGAAACCGGCCGATAGTGCGCTTCAGCATGTAATCAATAGTACCTGCTATTCCTCATCGTAAATCGTCGAGAGCTGGATGACCTCATATTCTTTCACGCCGGCAGGCGTAGTCACCTGCACCTCGTCGCCCACCTTTTTCCCCAGCAGCGCGCGACCGATCGGCGAAGTAGTGGAAATCAACCCGTTGGCGGCGTCCGCCTCCTCCACCGTAACCAGCTTGTACTCGATTTTCGCGGACTTGGCAACGTCTCTCACCGTAATCCGCGAGCCGTAAGCCGCGCGATCCTTCGGCAGGTTCGTCAAATTGAGCATCGAAAGGTCGGCCATGCGCTTGTGCAGCTGGCCGAGGCGCGCCGAAACGTACGATTGGCGCTCCTTGGCGTACTTGTACTCCGCGTTTTCGGACAAATCGCCGTGCGCCCGCGCCACGCTGATCTCCTTGGGGAGATCGGTATGCAATTCGTGTTCGAGGACCGCAATTTCGTCCTTCAATTTCTTCTTAATTTTCTCGGCAAGATCAGTCATTTTTTAGGAGCGCCTGGAGGGGTGTGACCTGGCGGGATCACCCCAGTCGAATTTCTTCGTATACCCAACGATTATAAAGATTAACGCTGCGCACCGCAAATAGCGCCTGAGCAGCCAGTCAAATATGCGTGCTGGCCCCCCAACGCCGAGTCAACCGCGATGATCCCGGAACCGGCGTCCGGCGCTCCGGTGGCTGGAGACGGGCCGGGCTCATCTTCGGTGCTACGTACTTTATATTGCAAAGTACTTGACAGTATGAATTGAATCCCTCACTATGCCTCTGCGGCGGAGGTCAACACCTTACAGCTTTAATTGGAGTTCCTGCACCATGGTCAAACGTATCGTCGCGATCGGTTTCATTTGGCTTTGTACCGCGATTGCCTGGGCCATCCTCGGCAGCACCATTTTTTACCGCACCTACTCTTCAGATACGCAGCAGCTCAAAGCCCGCGTTGCTTCTTCGTGGGGCACCTCGCAGGAGCAAACCCCGCCCACCGCCGGCTATGAAATCGTTTCTCACCGGCAAGTTCCCGGGACGAAAGACGGTGTCCCGGTCGTCCACGACGTCGAAGAAAAGACCTGGTGCTCGCTTCCCATTGAAAAAAGCCGCGTCAACTCCGCTCTCTGGCTCGATTACCGCCGCAAAGGGCTGCTGTGGTACAGCACCTACCAGGTGGATTTTTCCGGCGCCTACAACTTCACCAATCCCAGCGACCAGCCGCAGCAAGTCACGTTCAAATTGAAGCTGCCCGCGGAGCAGGCCGTTTACGACAACCTGTCCCTGGCCGTCAACGACGTCCCCCTCGCGATCACCAACGAAAGAAACGAAGCATCCGCCACTGTCGCGCTCCAGCCCCACCAAACCGCCGAACTAAAAGCGGGCTACCACTCGCAGGGCCTGGACAACTGGAACTACAGCTTCGGCGATGGCGTCACGCAAGTAAAAGATTTCCAGCTGCGCGTCACCACGAATTTCCCCACTTTCGATCTCCTCGAAAACACGCTTTCGCCGACCGAAGAGCATAAAGGCCCAAAGGGCTGGGATCTCACGTGGAATTACAAAAACCTCGTTTCCGGTTATCGCGTCGGCATCGCGCTGCCGCAGAAACTGCAGCCCGGCCCGCTCGCTGGACGCATCAGTTATTTCGCTCCGGTGTCACTCCTGTTCTTCTTCTCGGTGCTTTTCGTCATGACCACCGTGCGCGGCATCGAGCTGCATCCTATGAATTACTTATTCCTCGGCTGCGCGTTCTTTTCCTTCCACCTGCTGATGGCTTATCTGGTGGATCACATTTCGATTCACATCGCCTTCGTGGTCTGTTCCGCAATTTCAATATTTCTCTTGGTCAGTTATCTGCGCCTGGTTGCGGGAATGCGCCGCGCCGCGCTCGAAGCGGGTCTCGCGCAGTTCGTCTATCTCGTCCTTTTTTCCTACGCCTTCTTTTACGAGGGGTTCACGGGCCTCGCTATCACCATAGGCGCGATTCTGACGCTCTTCATAGCGATGCAAACCACAGCAGGGATCCGGTGGGCGGAGAAATTCGCTACTCGCTGAAAGTGTCTGGGGGATGAGTTGCTTGGGATTTTTACAGAACCACGGATACCGTAACGCCCGCCGCAGCGAACACCGAAGCCATTTCCGCGCGTGCCAGCGGCAAAAAGCTGTTCACGACTTTCGCGTCGAACTGGGTGCCGCTCGCTTCCAAAAGCCGCCGCTCGGCTTCTTCAAACGGCAGTCCCTGGCGATACGGCCGGTTCGATACCATCGCATCGAACGCGTCAATCACCGCGACGATGCGCGATCCCATGGGGATCTCTTCGCCCTTCAGTCCGCCGGGATAACCGCGGCCATCGTAACTTTCGTGGTGATGCAAAATAATTAAGCTGGCCCGTTCCATCCCCGGCACCTGGCGCAGCACCGCCCAGCCATATTCCGGGTGCTTCTTCATCAGGTCGTATTCTTCGGCGGTTAATTTGCCGGGCTTGTTCAGTATCGCGTCGGGAATCCCGATCTTGCCGATATCGTGCAGCAGCGCGGCCACCTCGATATCGCCCAGGCCGCTCGCGTCCATCCCCAATTCACCCGCCACGTGCAGCGCCCATTCCGCCAGTCGCGTGCTGTGCACGCCCGTGTTCAAATCCTTCAAATCAAGCAGCTGATTGAACGCGCAGATCAACGAACTGCGCAGCGCCGCAATCTGTTCTTCCACCTGCTTCACTTGCAGCGCCGCGGGAAACCAGCCCGGCGAAGTTTGCTTCGCGGCGCTGCCGGCAAGTACCGATGGTTCCGCAACTGCTTCCAAACGAGGAATCATCGGAGTGCCCCCGGTGAATTGCTTTTCATCCTTTCCCATGGAACCCCGTCAAAAAAGAAAGTAGGGGCGGGTCTCAGACCCGCCCCTGTACAGCAGGATTTACCGCCGATCCTCGCGCTGCCGGCCTACTGCAGCAGTCCCAGGATCGGGTTAAAGGTTGAGAGCGTGCCGTAAACATCCAGCCGCCCGTTGCCCATGTTCAAACCAATCCACTTCGCGTGCGCCGCCGCATAAGCCGCCTGCGAAGGCGTAACTTTGGGCTGCATGTTCAGCATCAGCGAAGCGGTTCCGGCCAGCATCGGCGAACTGAAGGACGTTCCCCAGCCCGCCGCATACGAGCCAAACGGATAGGTGGTGATGACGCCTTCGCCGGGAGCAGCAACCCATACGATCTTATTTCCGTAATTGGAGAACGTGGAGCGCTGGTCCTGATTGTTGGTCGAAGCCACGCCCATCACACCCTGCAGCGACGCCGGATAGACGATCTCCTCTTTGCCGTCGTTACCTGCAGAAGCTACGCAGATCACGTTGTTGCTGTTGGCATAATTGATCGCGGTGGCCAGCTCGGTGGAACTGGTGGTCAGGTCGAAGCTCATATTGATCACGTTCGCATTGTTCTGCACCGCATAGTAAAGCGCGGCCAGAATGTTCGAAAGTGATGCACTGCCGTTCGCCGTGAACGCCTTCAGCGGCAGAAGCTGCGCCGTCGGCGCCACCAGGTGAATCACGCCCAGCACCATCGTGCCGTGTCCAAACGCGGCGTACTGCGAACCATCGAGCATCGCGGCTGTGTGCTGGTCCAGCATCGCAGCCGTGTGCTGATTCACGTAAGCTGCGGCGCAAGTTTCGCAAGGGGGCGGTGCAGCAAGCGAAATGTCGTTCATTTCCGAGCCGCCAGGCTGGTTGCGCGTGAAATCGTACCCGGGCAGCAAATGTCCCTGCAGCGCTGGATGGTTCGGATCCACGCCGGTGTCGATATCAGCCACGATTCCCGAGCCGGAGACGTTAAAGACGTCTTGCGCCTGGTCGATCCGAATAATCTGTGCCGCGGGTTGATTTACGTACCCGTGCGTAACGACCGTTCCGTAATAGTTTACGGGAGTCGTATCCCACAATCCTTGTGGAGCAGTCGAAGCTGTCGCTCCATTGCCGGTGTTCGGCGGAATCACCAGCACCTGGTCCGGTTCGGCATCAAGAATTCCCGTGACGAGCCGCAGAACATCCGCCAGCAGTGCCGGCAGCAGACCCTGCGCTGGCCTCACCAGGAAAAGCTGATTTTGGTTGCCGTCGAGATTGCCGACGACCGTGCAGCCATTCGATAGGCATGCGTTCTCCAACCCCGCGAGCCCCAGGTTGGTCCGGACGATTACTCCCGGCTGTGGAGTGCCGGTGACTGTCGAAAGCACCTGTCCAACGGTGTTCAACAAGCCCGTCAACAGCCCTTGGGCCGAGGCGGGTTGGCCCCAGAGTCCGACGGCGAGAAGTAGTGAAAGTCCGATTAGGCGTTTCATGGTTGCAACTGCTCCTTTTGAGTACCGCTCAGCAGCCGACCTTGCTCGTATGCTCGTGTGAGGGACCGTTCCAGTTTGGTTCAGTCCTCGAATTTCGAGCAATGGTACAAGCGGCTACGTTCGGTACCGTGCGCATCACTCTTTCTTCCTAGTACCTTTTTTCTTAGTTCGCGAATTTCCAAGTGCTTTATTATCAGTGTGTTCCTGGACGGCCCCGTTGATCCCCGGGGCGGGCTCGATCAACGGCAGTGATACCTCCCGCTGGCCCGACAGCGTGATCATGAGCCGAAAGCTCGAGTCCATTTCGCACTCGATCTGAAACTCGCCTTGGTGGTTCGTGGTGCTCACCGCCAGCATTTTCCGTCCCTTCCACAAACTCACCGGCACGTCTGCGAGGCGCTCTTTCGGGTCGGCCGAGTTGAGAATCTGGCCAATCAAGACCACTTTCTCGGAGTCAATCTGCGGCTCGATTCGCACGTCAATCCGATAAGTGGCAGTCCCGTAAAGCAATTGGCGCGACCGGCCCGCGGACGATCTCACTCCGGCCAAAGCCGGCGTGCGCATGCTATCGAATAGCAGTTCAACGATGGCCGCCTGCGGCCCGCGCTGCTTTGCCGGCCACTGGCTGGCGAAGGCGCTCTTCACGATTCGCAGAGAGCCCTCCGAAGGTTGGTCGTTGGAGGTGCGCTGAGCCACCTGATGCAGGTGTTGCCACATCGCCAGCTCCTGCGAGCATTTTGCGCATCCCGTATCTAAGTGGCTTTGCATTCTGTCCTTTACGCTGCCTTCGATCGCGTTCCGCGCAAAATCGACCCACTGCTCCTCAGAGTAATGTCTCATCACGTTCCGTCCCCCGGAATTTGAGCTTCTGGCTGCGGCCTGCCCAGGCCCTATGCCAGTTACTTCCATCACCAACCTATAAGGGTGGCGACCCGTAGAAAAAATATAGGCAGCGAGAAAAAAGATCGATGAGGGCTAAACCGTTGAAACCTTACCGATTAGCGTGAAGGGGGCCCAGTGATACGGGTGAGGATGCCGCTCGCGAAGCTCCGCCATAGCGCCCTGTAAGGCCGAAGCTTTCGAGCCTTCAGCCTCCAGCCGACGATAGAAGCATGCCATAAACTCCGCGGTCGTCTGATCGTGGACGTCCCAAAGCGTCAGTAAAAGCGACTGTGCCCCGGCATAAAGCAGGCCACGGATCAGCCCGAGCAGCTCGTCGCCCGCCGTAACCACGTTCATCCCGGTGGCGCACCCGCTCAAAGTCACCAGTTCCGCATTCAGCTTGAGCTGATAAAGATCGTAGAGATTCAGATACGCGTCGCCCAGGCGGATGGAGGAGAACATCGGATTGTCCTGCCGGAATTGCCCGTGCGTGGCGATATGAATCAGTCGGCTATCCAATCCTTGCTCGCGCAGCACCTGCGCCGTGGCCCCTTCGCCGACAATCAATTCCGCGTCCGGCAAAATGCGCGCCACCGACTCGACCTCTTGCCGTATGAACGGCGCCTCCGCGTCCGGCACCCCCAGAATCAGCGCACCGCGCCCACCGTTCAGCGATTTTTCCTGGCAGTGCGCGAAGACGCTCGCGCTCGGCGCATAAGAAATCGTGAACGAGTCAATCAGGTACGAGCCACCGTCAAACAGCGCATGAAATGGGAGATAGTGCAGCACCCCGTGCGGCACGAAGATCAGGTGTCGCCGCCCGATCACGTGCTCGCGCAGCGGCGCAAACACCTCGTCGTAAAGCGCACGCAAGTGGCCCAGCGCGGAATCCAGCATGGAACGTTCGAACGTCTGCGCATAATCCGCGCCCAATTTGAATTTCGAAATTTGAAAATGGAAGAGCCGCAGCAGATTCACGATGCGCGATACGGGAGTGAGCGGCACGATCTCCAGGCTCTCTCGCGTCACGATTGCCGCGATGAATTGATCCTTCAGCGTGAAGTATTCCACCAGCGCCGAGTCCGGCGGTAACGTCGCGCGAATCGCTTCCAGCGACCGCGTCGCGGACCCATCAGGCTGCACGATGTCGCCCGATTGCGGCACCTCGCGCAGCACGTGCAACAATTCGTTCTCGTGCGCCAGCGCTTCCTGCTGCAGCTTTTCGATGCGCGCCGGCGAGGGCTCTTCCGCCCGCAATTGTTCCAGTTCGATGCGGCGGTAGTACCAATTCAGCTCTTCGCGCATCTCGCGGATCCGCCGGACTAAATCGCTCTGTCCCGGATCCGCCACGGGCATCGCCGGTCCCGATCGCATCAAAAGTTCCGCCAGGCTCCGCGACTTGGCCATCTCGATATAGCTGAAAGATTCCTCTGCGGCTTTGCGTTTGTCCCCGCCCAGCAGACAAATCTCGACGAGGCTTTCGTAAACCTCCAGGCGGTTTTTCATGAACGCGATTTTCAATTCATCGCCGCGCAGGCTGCTGCGCAAAGTTTCCAGCGCCTCGCGCGCGCGCTGGCAGGAGTCGTAAGCGCCGCCAGCATCTCCGGACGTCTGCTGGATCTGGCCCATTAGAAATTGCGCCTGATAACGCAGCAAAGGAGCCTCGAGATTCGCCAAGCGCTCGAGCGCCCGCGTGCAATCCGCCTTCGCGGCCGCCAGTTCACCGGTGCACAAAGAAAGCCGCGCCAGCAGCAAGTGGCACAAGATTGCCTTGCTCGGCAAGAACGACGTATCGAAGAAGTTTGCAGCCCCCGCGCACTGCCGCCGCGCCTCGAACAATCGCCCTTCGTTGTACAGCACTACGGCCTGATACAAATCCATCAACCACGGCCACACCAGGTTTTTCTCGCTCACAAATTTCGCGCGCGCCTGCTGGAATAATTCCAGCGAACGCAAAGCCTTGCCCAATTGGCTGAGCGCCATAGCCTCATACGCCTGGCACTTTGCCTCTTCGTAGCCCATCCCCAGCTTCTGAAAACGCAAATAACCTTCGTGCGCCGAATCTCGCGCTTCCGTGCTCAGATTCAGTTCCAGATAAATTTCCGCTAGATCCAGATAGCAAAGCGCAAGCACTTGCGCGTCGCCGTTTTTCTCGCATTCCGCGCGCGTCGCGAGCAGCATTTCGATCGCCCTGCTGTATTCCCCGCGCAGGTAATAAAGATAAGCAATGTTGTAGTCGCTCTGGGTGACGAGCAGCGTCATCCCATGCTGCACGCACATCGCGCGCGCTCGTTGATAAGTCGCCAAAGCGCGGGGGAAATCGTTCAAGGTAATCAGGCACACCACCATGTTATAGAGCGCCACCGCCAGCCCTTCCGCATCGCGAAAGGGCAGCAGCATTTCGTAAGCCCGCTCGTAGCACGCCAGGCCTTCCTCGAAACGATCCTGCCGGTGGTAAATATTCCCGACGTTGATCTCGACGTGCGCCCAGCGCTTGTCGTCGCCCAGAGCGCGAAAAATATTCTTCGCCTCTTCCGCCGCCGCGAATGCTTGATCGTATTTTCCGAGCAAAATGAATGGCTGGATGGAGGGAATCAGCGTGCGCGCTTCTTCTTCCGCATTGCCGATCGTGCGAAAAATCTGCAGAGCTTCCTGGTGGAAATCGAGCGCCTCCTGATTATCGCCGAGCATGTAAAGCGCATTGGCCTTCGAACGCAAACTGCGCCCCAGCGCTTCCTGGTTTCCCAATTGCCGCGCAATTAGAACATTCGTCTCGCCCAGAAATAGCGCCTGCCGCGCGTTTTCGCGCAGCTTGCTGCGCACCACATCATTGAGTTGGGCCACCACGGCATCGCGCACCATCCGCGGATGCACCGCGATGTAGCGCTCGCGGCTGGGTTCATCCGCAAGAGCCGCCAATTCATCCAGCGTTTTCTCGGAAAGCGCCTCGGCTTTTTTCTCGGGCGCCACTAGAAGCCCGTCTCCCGCAGACGTTTCCGCAAACGTTCCAGGCACCGCTGCCGAATGAACCCGATCGAACCGACTGCGATGCCCAGCGCAGCGGCAATTTCCTGATACGGCCGCGCCGGCTCGTCAAAGAAAAGCATGTGCACCAGTTGGCGGCAGCGCTCCGGCAATTCAGCCATGGCTTGCCGCAAACTTTGCTCCTCCTCCGCCTGCCGCAGAATTTCCACCGCGCGCGAAGGTGTGCTGCGCTCTAATACTTCGTCATTGGGATCGGAAAGTTCCACGCGTTGCTGCTGTTGTTTCCGGTGAAAACATTTATGCGCCGTGATCTGCATGATCCATTTCGGCAACGCTTGCGCCTCGCGCAGCTTCGGCAATTCCGAAAGCAGCTCCAGGCAAACCGACTGGAAAATATCCGTCGCGTCGTCCTGCGAAAATCCGTATTTGATGGGAATCGAAAAAATCAGGTTCTTGTACTTGTCAATCAGCGCGGACCACGCTTCTTCGTTTCCATCCAGGCATTCGCGAACAAGCCGCGCATCCGGCCACGCCGCGCGCCGCGCCTCGCGCGCCTCGCGTTTTTTTTCGGCCGTGGAGCTCGCGTTTGCCATTTAATGGATGTACAGCTCTTCGATATTCCAAAGCGCGTACGGCACCAGAATCGCCGGGCGGAAATTCGCCACGCGATTCGACGCCCCCACCAATATATTCGGGCTCACCAGGCAAATAACCGGCAAGTCCTCCGAAACAATCTCCTGCACGCGGTCGTAAAGCTTTTTTCGCTTGGCATAATCGAGCGTGGTCAGTTGCTGCTGCATCAAGCGATCAATCTCTGCTTCCCACGGCGTCGCCGGCTTCTGCTCGCCTTCGTGCCACAGATGCGTCTCGCCGCTCGATAGCCACACGTTCATGTCCGCCGTAGGGTCCGCGTCGCCGCTCACTAGTCCCATCACCGCTGCTTCGTAATTGAAAGAGTTCTGCAGCCGGTCCACCATCGCGCGAAATTCCAGCGACACGACCTGCACCTTCATCCCCAACTGGCTGAGATCGTCCTGAATAATCGTCGCCATCTTCATCCGTTGCGCGTTCGAGGAGCTGGTAAGAATCGAAAATTCCACTGGAGTCCCATGTGGATCGAGCAGCGCGCCGTCCTTGTTCCAGGAAAATCCCGCCGACTGCAGAAGCTGCCGCGCATGCTCAAGCGAACGAGCCGGATGCGGTATCGCAGAATCAGCCCACAACTTGTTTCCCGGCGTACCCTGATTCCACAAAGGCGTCGCACGCCCGGAATAAACCAGCCGCACAATGCCCTCGCGATCAATCGCCGAAGAAACCGCCTGCCGGAAAGGCAAATCCCGAAACCACGCCTGCTTGCGCGCAATATCCGGCAGATTCTTCGCTCCGAGATCGTTCAAATTGAAAAAAAGAAAATTGTATTCCAGCCCCGCGCCCAGATCGTAAAGATGATAGCCCTTCGCCAGTTGTTGCCGCTGCAGCACCGCGAAATTGTCCGCGCTGAATCGGCTCAGCACGTCCGCCTCGCCCGATTGAAAGCGAGTCACCTGCGCATCCTCGCTCGGCACAAATGAGAAAACCACCTCGTCGAGATAGGGAAGCCGAGCCCCTGCGCGATCCGCTTTCCAATAATAAGGATTTCGCTCCAGCACCACGCGCTGCCCCGGTACGTACTCCTTCAATCGAAAAGGCCCCAGCCCCGCAAATCGGCTCGGCGACATCGAAAGATTCCACGCCTGCGCAAACGTCCCGTCGTGGTAGGCCTTCTCCAGAAGATGCCGCGGCAATATCGCAACGCCATCGAACAATCTTTCAGCCGCCGCATAAGGCTGCGCCAGTTCAAACCGCACGGTGTAATCATCCACCTTCACCACCGCGATCGGTTTTCCGGCGACGACCAGCAAATCCCGCTGCGACGAATCCACTTTCTCGTCGAGGTAAACCTGAAAACTGAAAACCACGTCGTCCGCATTGAAAGGCTGGCCATCCGAAAAACGCAATCCGCGCCGCAGCTCCAGCGTGTATTGCTTCCCATCGCGGGATACGCGCCACGATTTTGCCAGCGCAGACTCGGTTTTCAGCGATAAGCGATTGATGTGAATCAGGTCCGCGGAAAGGCAGCGAATCACGTCG
>CAWENN010000001.1:0-331802 GCA_963810565.1 uncultured Acidobacteriota bacterium | reverse complement strand
TCCACTCAACTGATACGCATAGCTTCCACTGAGCAGCGCATCATTTGCGTTTGCGCTCGCCACGGAGACCCCGAGAAATGGAGAGATGGCCGATTCACCGGCTGAATCGGTGACTTTAACCGTAAAAGTAAAGTCTCCGCTAACGGTTGGTGTCCCAGTGATCGGGACCGAATTAGTTGTAGTCGATCCGAGGGACAATCCCGAAGGCAACGATCCGGATTCCAGCGACCAACTGAAAGGAGCAACTCCCCCAGAGGCACCGACGGTGGCATTGTACGGGGCGTTGACACTTCCGGCTGGCAACGATGTAGTCGTAATCGCAGGCGGCGGCTCGACGGTCATCTTCAGCGAGGCGGGTTGAGCAGGGAATGAGATCGACGTTGCTGTGACCGTTGCCATTACTGGAGATGTGACGGCGTTGGGGGCCTCGTACGTGACTGTCGTGGTCGTCGTTGAATTGAGCGAGCCGGCACCCGTGGCTGGGCTAAGACTCCACGTTACGCCAGCGTTGGACGTGTCGTTCGAAACGGCTGCAGCAATCTGAACGGCCTTTCCCTGAGCGATCGTCTGAGCCGTGCCTGGTGTCAAGACGACGCGATTCGAATTTGCGGGTGAGCCTCCACAGGAAGAAAGAAGAGGGATGGCAACTAAACACAACATCCATCGAGCCTTTGACATTTCGGCGCTCCTGACTGCTCAACTCGCGTGCACTCTCACCGGTTCAGGAAACTCGTTGCAGTTGTGGGCGCAGTCATTTGCATGGTATCTGGAGACCGGTGCTTAAACCAGTTAGTCTACGTGAGGGTGCTTTAAGAATTAACGAAAACATTCGACACTATGCCGACTTCGCAAACAATATGGACCGACGTAGGTGCTTTGGGTTCGAAATGAAGGTTGAGACGGCAACGTTCGCGGAGTCGTGAGCGCGGAATGGATTAAGCGCGATTCTAGGTAGCAGGCCTTGTGGACTAAGTCTATTCCTAGATTGATAAGCTTCTATTTTTTGTGGCGTTCGTACCGGGAAAAAATCAATAGTTCAGATCGTTACGTAGTGCTAGAATCGTCTCGGCAGTAAGGTGATGGTCTGAGATATGGTGTCCCGCCTTGCACTCGTGTTTGCTTGCATGTCAGTGGTGTTGATTTGTTCTTCAGCCTCCGCGCAATCTCCTGCAAGGGTCCAAGATCAGTTAAGCGTTAGCCCGAGAATATGGACAAACGAGGACCTGAACGAACTGCGGAAGACTTCTGAGATTTCCGTTGTCGGGCCAGCGATGGTGCCCAGTGCTCTGGGGCCAGAATCTTCTCCTCGTACCGCATCACGTAAGGAAGAAGCAAACGCTGAGTGGTACGGGCGGCAGTTGGCTGGACTGCATTCAGAACTCGATCAGGTCCACGAGCAACTCCGCCAGATTTCTCTGGCACATACATCCGGCGGAGCCGTCAGTGATGCCCTGGCGGTCGAAACCGGTCGCATGGGCAGTTCCGCCGATGAAATGTCAAAATCCCTCCGAGAACGGGAAAATCACCTTGAGAACAAAATTGAAGCTCTGCACGATTTGGCCCGTCATAATGGCGTCGAGCCCGGACTAATTCGGTCAGCTGAAGACCAAGCAACTCAGAACGGGGGAACAAGCCAAACAGATCGTCAAGTAACAGAAGAGGTTTCCGCAGGCACCGGAGTTCCACTGGAGTCTCCAGACGCTGAGCAGGACCCGGAGGCGTACTGGCGGCATCGGTTTGCAACCTCTAGACTTAAACTGAAAGAAGCAGAATCGAGATTACAGGCATTACGGCAGGAATCGACGGACGTTCTTCTGCCGTTCTATCCTGACCCAAGGATGGCCTTGGGAGACGCATATACTCCCGAGACGCTTTTTGCATATCAAAGAGCCGTTGCCGAGCAAGAACGGCAAGTACAACAGTTGACACAACATCTTTCAGATCTTGAAGATGACCTCCGAAAATCCGGCGGTGATCCTGGCTGGGCTCGCGAATAGAACCGCATTTCTTACAGTGGTGATCGTAAATTCACTTGACAAGTATAGAACTACACTCCTAGAGTCTGGCTACCCGGCCATCTCTTTGGAGGAGGTCCACTATGATTAGGAAGATGTTCGTGCTGTTTCTGACTCTCTGTTTTGCGTATAGCGTTGCACTCGCAGACACTCTGGTACTCGGGGGACAGAATGGTAACCCCGGAAGTTCGACGTTTGAGAAGTATGATGATTCGGGCCATCTCCTTCTAACGGGGAATTTAGACGATCCTAGAAGCGACTTTTCTGCCACTCAGTACAAGGCCAGCGGGGACATCTTCGTCGCTGGTGGTGATGAGGACCCCACGTCCTGGGAAATCTTGGATGAAAGCGGTAATGTGCTGCATTCTGGGCTCCTCAACGACGAGCGCAATTCCCACGGAGCGACCCTTTTGACAAACGGCAATGTCTTTCTGGCTGGCGGAAATGACACTCCGGACACTTGGGAGATACACGGCCCGACCGGCACCCTTGTGGCTCACGGCAACCTGCAGGATTCGCGATCAGGGGGACTCGGAGTGGTAACTCTTCCCAACGGTAACGTGTGGGTTTCGGGAAGTGGGACATCGTCGGGCTCAAGTTCGTGGGAAATCCATGGCCCCACCGGCACTCTGATAAGCACTGGCATTCTCAAGGACTCAAGAATCGGAGCCAAGACGGTGCTTCTGCAGACTAACAACGTGATGATTTTGGCGGGTGACGCGGCGGGCACAACCTATGAGATATGGAGCCAAACGGGTACATTCGTTGCGACCGGGAATTTGCTGAACGGCTTCAACGCAGGTGCCACTGCGCTCGTTCTCAAAAACGGAAACGTGATGATTTTCGGGTCCGCGAGCACCCCTCCTCCAAGTGCTCCGGGAACGTGGGAAATTCGGACCTCTACCGGAGCCTTTGTGGGGACGGGATCACTTTTCGCTAGCCGTGGAGGCGCTGCAGCCGTTCTCCTATCCACAGAGAACGTATTTATCACTGGAGGATCGTTCGCACCCGGAAGCTGGGAGATCCGCAATCAATCTGGGGGCTTCGTGAGCCAAGGCAATCTCTTCGACGGACGCGGTCCGGGGCACCGAGATGTCCACTTCTAAACTAAATTCAAGCAGATGACGAAAGCTTTTGGTCGTATCGTCACAGCACTCGCGGCTCCCCTGGCGGGCGACGGAACGAAAGCCATCAGCGTTCCGGGGTCTCTTTATGTTGGACCTCGGAACGCTGGATTAAGGACAGGCGGGGATTCTTCGAGAGCCACGAAGCAGGCTTTGGCCGAATGGAAACAGTAATCGCGTCGGGCGCATCATTCGGCTATTGAGTTCGGGGCCTGTCAGCCGAACACGTGACGGCGCTGCTGTGGACATTTCCGAAACATCATCAGGGTTCCTCGTACCTGCCGTGCACCTCACTTAGGCGAATTGCCGGTTTCTAGCGTTTTGCGCGTTTACTGAAATCAATCCCTTACGAATGTTCGGCGTCGTTTTTTAGTCCGATCCCCACCGCCGCTACCAACGCGATGAGTTTACTTGCAGTAACTTCCCTTCTAGCTTGGCCATATCTGGACACAAATTGACCTGGCTCTCCTCGTGCGCGAGATGCGGGAAGATGCGGAGTTGACCCAAACCGAGCTTGCCAAGAAAGTTGGCACGACACAGTCTGTGATTGCTCGCTTGGAAGACGCCGAATATACCGGACACTCGCTCACGATGCTGGAGCGTATCGCAACGGTTTGTGGCGTGGCCTTAAAGCTCCACGCCGAGAAGAAGCCCAATTTCGACCGCGAAGTAGCACTGGTATAAGCGGCAGAGACTGCGCCTGCCCACCATCTGCCTAGTTGTGAAAAAAAATGGAGTGAACCCTTGAACTGACACACAAAAATGGACACAGTTTCCGGGGGAGGAACCACAGGTGAAGAGGAAACGGTATTCCCGGAAATTTCAACGAATGGCTGTCGCACGCATGGAGACTTGTGAAAATGTCGGTGAGTTGGCGCGAGAACTCGGCGTAAGGCCGAGGTGCCTGTACAAGTGGCGCAAGAAGCTGGAGATGGTTGAACCAGGACAAGAAGCGTCGCGGCCAAGCACGCACGCATCTGCTCACCGCAAGGAAATCCATCGCCTGAAGCAGCTTTTGGCAGAGAAGACCCTGGAGGTGGATTTTTTCAAAGGTGCCTTGCAAAAAGTCGAGGCTCGACGCCAGCGCAACAGCGTCTCTGGCGAAATGGCATCTACGACCAGATCCGAGAAGTGATGTCATTGCAAGGCGGCCTGAGTATCGAGCGCATGTGTCAGATGGTTTTGGTTAGCCGCCGGGGCTATTACCGGTCGCTGCAGGAACAACAGCCGGTTGAGGAAGAGATGGAAGTGCGATCTGCGATTCAAAGGATTGCTTTGCGGCACCGCCGGCGTTACGGCTATCGGCGGATCACGGCAGAGCTACACCACCGGGGAATGCGGGTAAACCACAAGAGGGTGGCGCGGATCATGCGAGAAGATAATCTGCTGGGGCTACAGCCAAAGCGATTCGTGGTCACAACCAATTCAAATCACAAGCTAGAGATATATCTCAACTTAGCCGGCCGTATGAAGCTAACGGGCATCAATCAGCTCTGGGTGGCCGACATCACCTACATCCGGCTGAAAGCTGAGTTTGTCTATTTAGCGGTGATCCTCGATGGCTTCTCTCGCAAAGTGGTGGGCTGGGCACTGGATCGGACTTTGGCAATGCGACTGACGATCGGGGCGCTGGAGCAAGCCATCGAGAGTCGCCAACCAGAACCTGGCCTGGTGCATCACTCCGATCGAGGATTGCAGTACGCTTCCGAAGAATACATAAAAGTCCTCGAGAACAACCGCGTGATTCCGAGCATGAGCCGTCCAGCGAACCCGTATGACAACGCAAGCTGTGAAAGCTTCATGAAGACGCTAAAGCGGGAAGAAATCTACGCCAACAAGTACGATGATCTAGAAAATCTACGAGCGAACATCGAAGAGTTCATCGAGCAGTATTACAATCGGCTGCGCTTGCACTCGTCGCTGGGCTATCGATCTCCCGAAGAGTTCGAGCAACAGATCGAGACGTCAGGTTCGGCCGAATCGCGAAGCGCAACGATGGTGTTCTTTGAGAACAAACAGAACAGCAGAAAGATTTCTAAAGGGCTACTGGGGAAAGGGACTCAAATGCCGTCCCCTTCCCCAGACCCCTTCTCCTGCTAGGAGATGCAAGAACGCCTTTAGGAAAGCGGAAGCTGTGTCCAAAAAAACTGTGCCAGCTTAGGGGTTCACCCCAAAAAGTTAGGTCCAACTTGGGTCCAACAACTGCCAAATTAGGTGCAAAACCGTGTACCATGACGCAGAACAAAGCCAGACGGACCAACAAGATAGATTTTTTGCAACTGCCTTGGGCGCAGGAGGTCTGGAGTTCAAATCTCCACGCCCCGACCACTTATTTCTTTATTTTCAATTCACTCTCGTTGACGACGAATACGCCGGTGCGTGAACTTGGGTCCATTCGGATCCAAACACAATCCTCTCGACGCTTTCCACCGCGCGACGTTGCTCCTCCGGGATCGCGTGCAGATAAATCTCGCGCGTGATTTCCGGCGAGGAGTGGCCGAGGAGTGACTTCTGAGCGACATTCTCGGTGATGCGGCCCCATTCCTCTGCTGCGCTGAGAATTTTGCTCAAACCACGCTTGCAGTGGTACACCGTCTCCCACATCAACCCGCCGTTGAGCTTTCGGCTGAGGAAGCTTTGCAGGCTCTTCACGCGAGATGAAAACGCGACGCAAACGTGGGTTGCGGCGATGTGAGCCACGGTTTTCATCGAGAGAAACCATGATCAGTGCGTTGGGCACGCGAATAGAATCCGGAGCGCAAGCCATAAAGCACCTGATATCCTCAGCTTGCGAATCGCCCACGCCTGGTCAGGATATTTCTAGTGAAGTGTGCTAATTGCATTGACAATAGGGCTGCAGAAGCACAGTGTGAGTATGGACTTGGGATTCTTCAGTTCACCTGAACACAACGGAAGTTACCTGAACCACCCCTCGCCACACTAATCAGGAAACATTCAAGGAGATTCATGAATACAATTACGCGCAGGGATCAGTCTCGCAGTTTGACGCTACAAGACGAAGTAAATCGCCTATTTGAGGACAACTTTACTCGCGAACGCTCGGGTCATGCCGACCTGGCAACGTGGGCGCCAGCCGTAGACATCTACGAAACCGAAAACGAATTGGTCGTGAAAGCCGACTTGCCGGATCTTCAAGAGAAGGACATTGACGTCCGCATTACCAACAATACGCTGACGATCCGTGGAGAACGAAAGTTCGAGAACGGCATCAAGGAAGACAATTATCTCCGCATTGAACGCTCCTATGGTTCGTTCATGCGCAATTTCTCTCTGCCAAATACGGTCAGCTCCGAGAACATTCGCGCCGACTATCGCAACGGCGTCTTGACCCTGCATATGGCGAAGCGTGAAGAATCCAAGCCGAAGCAGATCAAGATCAGCGTCGCAACAAACGGCAAGTAGTTACGCCGATCGCATGCGGAGAGGCAGGTGTTGCCCCTCGTGCCAACAACCAAGGAGGTTGCTATGATCGAACGCAAGGAACTATCCAACGAAGATATCGCGCAACGAGCTTACCAGCTGTATACGCAGCGCGGCGGTGAGCCTGGGAGAGATATCGAGGACTGGTTCAGAGCCGAAAGAGAACTCAGCGGCGAATCTGTTGCCGCGCCGGCAAAAGCGACGGCCGCTTCGGCCGGTCGAAACTAGAGCGATGGAAATGAGAGGCCGCAAGAGAGCCTCATCGTTTGGAAGGGGCGGAAAAACCGCCCCTTCATTCCCTCCGTTGGCAGCCGGACTTGAATCTCGATGCTGGCTCTCACCCGGGAGAGGCCATTCGCTTGTAACGATTTTATCGGCCCAAATCCAGGCGGGCAGCGGCGATGAATTGGTACGTGGAACTAAAGATAATTCCACTCGCCGCATTTACTGCGATGCGGGGGCTGGGCTTGAATTCGACTCAACGATATGCACTGGACTTCTGCGGTGGAACGTCAGTTTTCTCAGTGAGGTTCGCTATGATTCACGAAATCACGTCACGCCATTATTGCGGAGTCCGATGCTCTCGTTGCGCCGAACGAATTCCTGTTCCCAAGAGGGCCGCCGACCTCTATGAAGAATTGACGCACGGCGAAGCAAGCGAAGGCCAAGGTGGCAAGTCTCGTGCCTTCACGCTCCGATGCAAGGTTTGCGATGAAGAGGGCGTATACGGTGTGGCAGAAATTCAGGAATTTGAATGGCCTCCAAGAGTCCGAAGGTTTGAAGGAGAGCGAGCCGCTGCGGGTTGCGCTTAGCTCTGCGAGTTGAGTGCCTTCCACAACCCGTCCCATCTGCGCCGCCTTCGGCGCTAATATCCTTCAAGCTCCTCCGTGATACACTTCCGCGACGTGACCTTCGAACGAAAAATCGTTGTCGGTCTGGAAGCGATTCGCGCGATTTCTTTCGAATGCCATAAGTGCAAATCCCGGCTGACGGTTTCGCCTGACGATATCCGTGACATTCCCTCCGCGTGCCCGCACTGCAATTTTTCCTGGAGGCTGCCCGAGGATCCCAACGCGAGTGCGATTGCGTCACCGCCGAAAAACTTTGCCATGGGAATCCGAGAGATAAGAATACGTTTTGGCGCCGATGTGATCGGTTTCAAGATCCTTCTGGAATTCGACGAACCGCGAAAAGACGCGCTTTGACCGGCGCCAACTCGTAAACGGCCCTGCCGTACGATATTTCTGATTGTCGTGGTCTATTCGTCAGGCGTATCGCGTCTTGAATGTTCAAGCGGGACAATAGGTGTAACGCTGCAGCGAAGAACGCGTGTTGAAAGTAGATTCTTGCCCAAGGCTCCCCTTAGTTCCGGCGAACGACCATACAAGTGATGTCGTCATGCTGCGGTGCGGAGCCGACAAATTCGTCGAGGTTCTGCATGATGTTCGAGAGTGTTAGCGCGGACCGTTCACCGCCAGCGACTTGCAACTGCGTCAAGAGCCGGTCCTCTCCAAAATCCTCTTGATCCTCGTTTAGGGCCTCCGTCACGCCATCCGTATAAATCACTAGCAAATCGTGAGGCTCGAGTCGTGTAATCCCGGTCTTGTAATTCTCTTTCAGCTCGATTCCCAGTGGCATATTTTCCGACTTTAGGCGCTCAATTTTTCCGTCCTCACGCTTAAGAATGGGAGGATTGTGACCCGCGCAAAGGTAACTTAGAACACCTGTAGCCGGATCCAGTTCGGCGAGAAAGGCCGTGGTGAAACGGCCATTTTGACTATTGGCGCAAACTTGCCGGTTCAAACCGCCCACGAGTTCGGAAAGCGAACCGCTGGCACTCGCGAGGGCTCGCAGGCTGGCCTGAAAAGTGGCCATCAACATCGCCGCCGGCACGCTCTTTCCACAAACGTCAGCCACGGCGATTAGCAGCGGGCCATCCGTGGCGCGGCGAAATGCGTCGTAATAATCTACGCCAATAGTCTTGGCGGGGCGCGTGGCGAACGCGATGTCTACTCCGGGCACGTCCGGAGCTCTGCGCGGCACGAGCCAACGCTGGATTTCGCGGGCGATCTCGATATCCCGCTTCATCGTTATATGATCACCCAGCACCAGGACGAGGAGCATGAGCAGGCCGAGGAAGGCCACGGTGAATTCCAGTTCCTGGGTAAAAACAAAGAAGTGAAATCCGATCACCGCAAGAAACGCCAGAGCGATCGTGAGAACCAGAAACAAACGGCGAGCGGGTGAGAGCTTTCGCAGAACGCTCCCAATCAGAGTCTGTAATATTTTGATGGACTGCTTCCAGGATTTCTCGCGTTTCCCTTCGCGGCCACTGACGTCCTGTTTGTACAGCCGGGAGCTTTCGGTAGCCTCCGTTTTGAATTGCGCCCAGAGTTCCTCGATTTCCATCCCGGCCGTGAGGCGGCTCCATCCATCTCTGGAGCGCCATAACTCGCGCCTCACGCGCGCTTTCAGCCCGTAGAATGACTTCTTAGCGGGAGTACGTAGGAAGTTCAGAGCGATTCGCCATGAAAGCAAAAGGAACGCCGAGCCTTAACAACACGGCAAGGCGAAGATCGAACTTCACAGAGTAATTGCACTACGATTGCGCTCCTGGAATTTTTTCCGCTCGCGCGTGGCGCCATCACCTGTGTAACGGCGCGCGCAAGCCGACGTATATAGCGCTACCCTGGGTAAAAAGGTGAGCGGTTCGCGTTAGTTGCTCGAACCGCTCACGGGTTATGAGGCCATCGTGTCCGCAGGCGCCTGGACGCCTTAGCGGGATTCGGGTTTCTTCGGTTTGGCCTCACTCTGATGCTCCGCTTGGGGCTTTGGTGCAGCTGCCGGTTTGGGCGGAGCCTGATGTTCCGGCGCGGCAGCTCTGGGTGCACTTTCCGTGTGGGCAGGAGCAGCTTGACGCTCTGGCCTTTCGTTCGTTTTTTCGGCCGCGGGTTTGACCTCAGGGCGTGGGGCTTCATGCTTTACGGCCGGCTGAGCGGGACGAGCCGCGTTATGCGTGGCCGGCGTCGCATTTGCATGCTCGGTCTTCGCCGCCGGTTTCGCTTCTGGCTTCCTTTCGGCTGTCTTATTTTCGGTTGCCCGATTCGCTGCGGCCTTGTTCTCGGACGTCTTTCGCTCGGCAGCCTTGTTCTCTGCGGCCCTGTTTTCCGTCGTCTTAGTCTCGGCCGCCTTATTCGCTTCGGCCTTGTTCTCCGTCGCCTTGGTTTCGGCCGCCCGGTTCTCTGCAGCTCTGTTTTCCGTCGTCTTGGTTTCAGCCGCCTTATTCGCTTCGGCCTTGTTCTCCGTCGCCTTGGTTTCGGCCGCCCGGTTCTCTGCAGCTCTGTTTTCCGTCGTCTTGGTTTCAGCCGCCTTATTCGCTTCGGCCTTGTTCTCCGTCGCCTTGGTTTCGGCCGCCCGGTTCTCTGCAGCTCTGTTTTCCGTCGTCTTGGTTTCAGCCGCCTTATTCGCTTCGGCCTTGTTCTCCGTCGCCTTGGTTTCGGCCGCCCGGTTCTCTGCAGCCCTGTTTTCCGTCGCCTTGGTTTCAGCCGCCTTATTCGCTTCGGCCTTGTTCTCCGATGCCTTAGTTTCGGCCGCCCGGTTCTCTGCAGCCCTGTTTTCCGTCGTCTTGGTTTCAGCCGCCTTATTCGCTTCGGCCTTGTTCTCCGTCGCCTTAGATTCGGCTGCCCGGTTCTCTGCAGCTTTGTTTTCCGTCGTCTTGGTTTCGGCCGCTCTATTCGCTTCGGCCTTGTTCTCGGTACCCTTCGTCTCGGCTGTCTTGTTCTCGACGGCCTTGCTCTCCGTTGCCTTCGTATCGGCTGGGGCCCCGCGTGCGGCTACCACGCCCTTACCGGTAAACTCTCCCGGCTTGGATGTTGCCGCGATTGCCGGACGCCCGTGATTGACGGACGCGAGCATCTCACTGTTCTTACTCGCCGCTTCTCGTTGCCCTGATTGCGCAGCCGTAGCCGAAGTGTGGTGTCCGCGATCAAACCTTTCTTCCGCGGCGGTTGGCCGCGCGGTGATTCCACCGGATCCGCCGTTGTAGCTGACGTAGTTGGTCGTGTTGACGACCACAGTCTTGTTATAAGTGTTGCGGAAATGCCCCTCTCCCACATTGTTTACGTAGGTGTTGTAACTGAACTGATTGTTGCGCCAGTAGCCGCCTTCGTAACCGGATCCACCGTAGCCGTAACCGTAGTTCACGCCGCCATAGAACCCGACTTCCGTGCCCCAATACCCGCCATTCCAGGCATACCCCTCATTGCTCCAGCCCCAATAGCCCGGAGTCCACAGGTAGCCGACGGTCGGTGGTTCCACCCATGCCCCCGGCACCCAGAAGTAGCCCTCGTCGCCATACGCCCAATAGCCTGGCGTCCAGAGGTAGCCTTCTTGAGGGCAGATCGGTTGTGAGTAAACGACCAGTTCCGGCGGAGCGATGTTAATAGACGCGCTGAACTGCGCGTGCGCCCTTGCCGGAATGGCTAAAATTACGAGCGCGAGCAAAAAATATCGAAGCGAGCGGAGAGTACGCATTTTTCAGAACCTTGCCTGATCATCCTTCGTTTGCCCGGTCTGGCTTTGCTGCTGCGGGTTGCGCGGATGGAGGGGCTACTTGACTTGCGGATGATGACCCAATCGCTTTTTGAAATCTGTGCAATATGGGTCACATTTCGGATTTCCCTGATGGAAAAATCTGTTCAAGAAAATGGCGAGATTTCAGAAGGCAGAGGAATGTGGGGCGGGATCAGGCCCGCCCCGTAGACCTTCACTCTTGGAATGCCGATGGGAGACATTGAGCGACGACGATTCGATCCTGAAGTTCCGCCGGCGTCATTTTGATTCCGTAGCCGATCTTGGAAATCAATGCAAGCCGCCAAGCAAGTACACGACTAGAACAATCACCAGGACCGTTCCGAGGATTCCCAGGCCTCCGCCCGTTCCCCACCTGGAATAACCGTAGTAGCCCCCACCTCCGCCGAACAACAAAACGAGAAGAATGATTAGCAGTAACATCGGAAATCTCCTTTAGCGCGTAGCACGCATTCGCAATCTTTGTTACATCCTCCAGGCCGTGTACCCGGTCACCACTATCCCGCAGGGTCTCGCTGGCGCGTAGCCTTCACGCCCGTCAGTATCCCGACGCCTAGAAGCACCACCGAGCCAACCACAATCCAGTGCGCGGGAATGTGCAGCAAGTAAGCCGCGTAGATCAGGCCGCCGATCAAGATCGTGAATCCCATTGCGTAAAGACCGAACGACATTGGAACTCCTTCTCGGCTCAGCTGGCGCAATTTTCGTCGAGAGATCACTTAGAGGGCACGAACAGGCCGGCAGGCGCCTTCCGCCCCCTGCTGCGGATCCACTCCACAGCTTCTACTCTGCCGAGCTGGCTTTCTGATCCTTTACCTGCAGATCGTTCACGACTTGCACTACGTTGGGCACCGCCGTCGCCACCTTCTCGGCGCGCGCGCGCTTATTTTCCGAATTCACTACTCCACTCAGAGTGACCACGCCGCTCTTGACTGCGTATTTCACGCTCTCGTGCATTCGGCCCTGAATCAGCGCAGCGTCCAGATTTTTTTCGATGCCGTCGTCCAGATCCGAATTCACCGCGTTGGCTTCCTTCTCCTCGCCAACCGGAATCACCGCAATCTGATCCGCCACCACCTGTGCGCCGGCCAGGGATTTTGCAACTGTCTCCGCTTGAGACTTGTCGCTATCACTGGTGACATGCCCGCCCAGCGTCACCACGCCTTTGTCGCGATCTTGGCTGACCGACACGTCCTTTAATCCCGCCTGATCCAACGCCGTACGGATGCTGTCCGATACATCCGGAGACTTCGCGGCGGTGCCGCCGCAGCCGGCCAGAAGCCCAGCGCAAAACAGCGCGAGCATAGCTGCTGACAATCTAAACTTTTTCATGTTTCTCCCTTGGCGACATCGAGATGAAATCTCCGGTGGATTTGGCGCCGTGCTTAGGACGTCTTGCCTTTGCATCCTACGTGCGCGCACGTGCAATCAATGTCCGGCGTCTTTTCCATGGCTTCGCACTGGGTGCTGCAATACTTGCCCGACGTTGTCATGCACGAACAAACGGGGTGGGCACACTTCTCGGCTTTCGCGGTTGTCATTTCAATTCTCCCGGCCTGGGATCCTGAACGGCGAATCCAGGCACCAAATAATAGTCATCCGAATAATTTGAGTCTGTACAGAAGCGCACACATTAGGGTTTCGGACCGCATTCCTGCGATCCCATATGGCCCTCGGCTGGCTTCCCTGCCCGCCTGCAACTTAAGGACGTGTCGGCTGTGGCTCGGCGATCAATTCCTCGAAAAGCGTCCGGTAATGAATCATCGCCTGGCGCAAATCTTCGGTGCTGGCATGTCCTTCTGCTTGACGCAGCGCGCTTTGGTGGGCCGCCCGGTAATTTTCAAGAACCAAGGGATGATCCACAGAGATATCTGCCGCGCGCTGTTCAAAGTCGCTCACTGGATAGCCGCGCGTGGACATTACGTCGCCCAGCAGTCGGTCGGCGTCCGTCACCGCGCTTCCCGGGCCGTCAACAAACCGCGCCTGGACTCTGCCCCACGACTCGACGAACCGCGTACGATCGCCTGCCGCGAGCGGCTTGATGTGTAATCCCTCTACGCGCACGGCCCGCTCATCGAGCGCCGCTTCTGCTTGCCTCCGGCTCCCGCTGTCTTCTACCGCGCGGGTATATTCAGCATCCCCGAACTTCGTCCGCAGCTTTTCCGTCCGGCGGTTGCGCGCAACCCGCCAGATGCCGACGCCTGCGATTACCACCACCGCCAAGATGACGATGGCTAGTACGATTTCTGTCGTGCTTATCGCTGATAGGTTCATGACCTACCTCCATTTTTCGCGGAAATCACCGATGACCCATGTGTACGGCTCGCCGTACCTGATTGTCAGGCGCAGCCCAGCTCACGATTTTTCGATAACTCTTTCCAAGTCGCCGATTTTCTTTTGCATTTTTCCCGATATCTTTTCGCCGAGCCCCTTGGCTTCCAACGCGGGATCGTTTGTCAGCTGACCCACTTTTTGCTTGAGCTTGCCTTTCAGTTCATGAAACGCACCTTCGCCTTTATCTTTCGTGCTTCGTTTGATCATTAGTTTCTCCTTGATCGATGTGACGCAAAATTCAGGAATGTGGGACTGCCGGCCAGGAACGGAACCACACGAATAGCCGGCAAGCGACTCGCTAGTTCTGAGCGAAGGTTGCGTTGGGAGCCGTGCTAGGCGCTGGCGGTGCTGCCCCGCATGAAATGGACCACGAGTAAGATCAGGCCCAGCACCAGGGCAATGTGAATGAACGCGGAAGTTACGTGAAATGCGAAAAATCCAAGCAGCCAAAGAACAATCAGAACTGCGGCGATAATCCCAAGCATATTTTCATCTCCTTGATGCCTCACTGCACAAAATCCACGATCTTGTTATCCGCGAGGGCGTGGATGCCTGATGCTTCTGTCTGCGTCACAACACCGGTATTAAAGTAGTCGTTGAAAGAACGGAGGTCTGTCCCGTTGTGAACACTTCCGCGTTTTAATTCCAACTTTAATTGCACGCGATTTCCGCTGATAAAAATAGCTATCGCTGCGCTGGCCCCGCCATTTCCGCTTGCTGCGAGAAGAAACCACCAGTTCTGATGGGCGTGCAACGAAAGCAGACGGGGCATGTTCCGGTGCGCGGCCGAAGTTAACGTATCCGACCGCGGGGAGCAGTTCGCTTCACAACGAAGTGCGTTCCTATACGTCCCGCGAAATTCCGCGGCGCAGCGCTAGGAAACCGATGCCAATCAATCCGGCCAGCGAGAGCGCCAAAGAGCCCGGTTCCGGGGCTGAAACCGGCAAAGGACTGGGGCTCCCACCATTACCGTCTATGTGGCCGTGCTTCCCCCGTCGCCATTCCTTTTCGTCATACGAGTAGGACGAAGCGCGATCGAAGGAGTCGAAGAAATTCACACCAGCAGTGTGAATATCTATGTCCGACACAGTCGTGAAGAGCGTGTCTGAATCCGGGAGAGCTCTCGCGCTCGGGTATTCAAAAACACCGTCCGCCCGGAGGTTGCCGGTCAGGAACGTCTCCTGGCCGGACCGTGCGAGGTTTCGGGATTCTTCAGCGGTTCCGAGGTAAGTGATCTTATCGGCAAAAGCCGGCATCGCCGCGATCAGGAAAACTCCGCCAAGCAGCAACGCAGGTCTAATCTTCATATGAATTTCCCCCAAGTATGAGTGGCGGGGATTCCACTCGTGCGCATATTAAGCGGCCCGCAAGTTAGTTTCTGTTCAATTGTGCACACACGTAAGCTTCAGTTTTTATCCGAGTTGCACCCCTTCGGCAGCAAACGCGTTGACGTGACGCCTTGTCGAATGACCGGGACTTGCATGGCGTGCGGAGTGGGAGGGATTGATGAGCTCGCATGGCCGATATGAAGCGCCCTGGCCTGATGTGGTCTCAGCAGTCTTTGCTGATCACGGTAAACTCTCGGCTTGAAGTCGCCATGGGTTGGTAAAAAATATTAGGGAAGTGTGCAAAAGTGAACAGTTTCAATAAGGCGCCGCGCCTATGATGCTCCCTCGAATGGCGAGCTAGGGCGACAAGAACTCGTACCCGGGCTGGGAAGAGTTGGGCTCGCCCGGCTCGCCATTTCGAAATATAAATCTTCAGCGAAACTGCAACACGCCAGTCCCACTCACGAGAGCAGGTAAAACCGGACAACGACGCCGCTTCCGGCAAGTCGGATCTCGCTGTTCATCCCGACCAAGTTTTCTCTACCCGCAAGCCTCTCTCTTCTGATTCTTCACCAAATAAAGAGACGCGTCAGCGGCATAAAGCAACGGTCCGATCGTTTCAGCGTCCGCGGGGTAACTGGCGATGCCGATGCTGACGGAAAGCTTGGGTTCCTCGCCATCTTCCGCGAACAGCTCGCAGATACGCCGCGCGACCAACGTCCCTCTCATCGCCGTCGTTTCTGGCAGGACCAGTGCAAACTCATCCCCGCCGTACCGGGCCGCGGTATCGATAGACCGACAACAGAGTCGCAGCACGTTGGCCAGGCGGCAGAGCGCCCGGCTTCCGGTCTGGTGGCCGTAGCGGTCGTTGATCTGCTTTAATCCATCCAGGTCCAGGAACAAGAGCGTGAACTCTCTTTCCGTTCTCTTGGAACGCGCGATTTCTCCGTCCAGCACATCCACCAGCTGCCGGTAATTGGCCAGACCAGTCAGGCTGTCACTGGCGGCTCGTTTCCGGAGTTGATCCTCAAGCGCGCGTTGATCGGTGACGTCCTCGACAATAATTCCATACCCGTCCAGCGCGCCTTTCTCGCCGCGTACCTTGCGTCCGCTGAGGCGTACTCTCAACGTCGTTCCGTCTTTGCGTTTCCAGTCTGTTTCGACAGGCTCGGCTCGTCCAGCATGAAGAGACTGCTCCAGCAGTTGCGCGCGCTTGACCGGATCCTGAATTAGACCGCTTGCAAGATTCGTGGATTTGAGCTCGTCCCTCGATTTATAGCCGAGCATCGCCACCAGAGCTTGGTTCACATCCAGGAATCTGCCGCTCTTGCTGCACCGGCACATTCCGTAAGCCGAGTTTTCGACCAAAGCGCGGTAATGCGCCTTCGAGTGGCGCAAGTCTTTTTCAGCCTGGTCGCGTTCTCCTCTCAGTTTTTTTTCGTCGAGAATCCTTCGAACAACCATCGGGAGGCGAGCGATACGATCCATTTCAACACAATCGTGTACATCGCTTTCAGTCAAATCGACGGCGGCCTCTTTTTGCGGGGAGTCCGACACTAAGATGAGCGGTGTGCCTTTTTGTCTCCGGCGCAGGAGCGCCATTTTCTGCTCTTCGTGCGGACCGACGCTAGGGTGCTCCGCCACCACCAAGTCATAACGCTTCGAGCGCGTACGTGTTTCCAGCTCTTCGAAATTCACGGCCATGTCTGAATTGACTCTGAATTGGACGCTATTCAGCTCATGCAAGCATCGTTGCACAGTCGCGACATCGCGATGGACGAAAAGGATTCTCAGAGTTCGCCGTCGGCGGCTGTCCGTGTTTCGGCCGGGGGGCAGCGGCTGAGTAGCATCGGTTCCGGTATGTGCCAAAGTGGACATTTGAATTAACGACGTATTCCCTTTGGCTGGCCACTAGTAGTCCCGGTCCGCTTGGGAATGCGTCGAAATCCATTCCCCTGGAAAGTACAAAATTCCAGCGGGCCTGGCTGTTCAATTTGGGACAGTTTCCAAACGACTCATTTTGCTTCAATTGGGCATTCCATTTCGGGCGGGAAGTCACACCGTGACGATGTCTGAGATGGATTTTGCTGAGAGGAATTGGAGCCGTTCGGCATATTGGACGTGAGCTGCTTCATCCTGCGAACTCGGATCCAATCGAAAGGAGAACTGCGGTGTCTGTTTCGTGTCCTTATTGCCAAAGCAAAGCGATTCGCCGCTCGATGCGCAGAGGAATGATCGAATCAGCTATCTTGCGTTTGATACCGGTGCGCCCATTCCGCTGCAAGGACTGCGACCATCGTTTCTATTCCCGGACTTCTCAAATGAACGCGGTTCACTCCAAAAGTATAGCGTCGCGTTAGTCTTGGAGTGAAGCGAGGATTCGAGTCTTGAACGCGCTTTGGAATTAACATTCTTGGCACGCAGAACTCACATCGGGCGCCGACCCGCCAGCGGCAATTACCTTTTCTTCTGTCGTACCTTGGACCATGCTCCCGAGAGGTGCGAATCCGCCAAGCGCCATTCCGCCGGATTTGACGGTTGCTGCAACCAGCGAAGTACAGATCCTCTCAGTCGCGACCAATCCACCGGTCCAAAGACAGTAAGAGATTTGTCGCGCCAAACAACGCACCGGGTATACCACGCTTCGAACGGATGAAACGCTCGCTTCAGCTGTCGGTGCGAAATCACACTTGTGGGAGTCCGGGCCGTTGACGCAGCTTTGGAGGAGACGCGATTTCGACGGCTCGCGTCCCAGTCAGCCAATAAGACGCGAAAGGGCCGAATACCCTTATGGACAGACCTGATCGAAGCTGACTTTGTTGCCCGAACCGGGACCCGAGGATGCACTGGTTTCGAAGGACTGGATACGCGGGGCCCTTCGGGGGCTGGCGAGATGTCGTGCGATGCTTTCTGCTCGACGACATGAAGGCGAGGCGAAGCTGCGGGTCGTGTCTGCATCAGTGCCAATTCAGCGATCAGTTCGGGGGTGGCATCAGGAGTAAACGCAGGAGGACCCGAGACTAGAGGTCTCTCGATCCGCCTTCGCTCCTGTGCGCCCGGCTCGGGAGACGGAGCGCCGGTGGAATTCAAAGCGGCGGGACTTTCCTGCAAGGGCAAAATCATCTCGCAATGCAGCGTTGTCGCTGCCGCTTGGCTCGCCGGGCCTGCTATGGCTCCTGCAGCCACGATCGCTGCTGCTCGACCGCCAGGCGATGAAGCGTACTGTTTCCGAACGAGAATCGGGCCGGCCGCCGCGGACGGATGAACCGGCACGCTCGCAAGACTTTCCGGCATGGAAATCAAGTTTGAGTACATTGCGTCAACGGAAACCTGGGATGGCGCGACGCGACTCATTTCGTCGAATTGAAACTCGTGCGCGACTTCTGCGATAAGCCGCGCCGGCACCGGTCGGACATGCTCCACATACGCATTAATCAGTGCATGTTCACAAAGCAAATTCGTGACTCGTGGGATTCCTCGCGAATAAAAGTGCACGGCGTCCATAGCCTCGGGCGCAAACACCGGCCCCTCGCCGGCCCCGGCGATTTGTAGACGCGCTTGAATGTAATCGTGAGTCTCCGGGAGAGTGAGCGCGGCGGTCTTGCAGCGCAGCGCGATCCGCTGCTTGATTTGGCGCAATTCAGGTCTGTTGATGCGGACTTCCAGTTCTGGCTGGCCGGCGAGCACGATCTGCAAAAGCTTTTCGCGCGGGGTCTCCAGGTTCAGCAGCATGCGAATCTCTTCCAGCACGTGGCTGGGCAGGCCTTGGGCTTCATCCACGATCAGCACCGGCGTCTCGCCCGCACGATAGCGGTCCATCAGCCACAAGTTCAGGCGCATGAGCGCGCCGCGTTTCAACCCTGAGTCGAGCGGGACGCCAAAATCCGCCAGGATGAAATCAAATAGATGATTGATTTCCAAATGTGAATTAAAGATGAACGCGGTGGGCGTCTGCTGTTTGTGCAGCCACTCCAGCAAGCGGTAGATCAGAGTAGTCTTGCCCGTGCCTACTTCGCCCGTCAGCAAGATCAGACCTTGGCGGGCCTGAATTCCATATGTCAAATCGTCCAGCGCCTCCCGGGTCTGCGGCGTCAGGAACAAATAACGGGGATCCGGGTTGACGTTGAAGGGGTTTTCGCGCAGTCCGAAGAATTTTTTATACATGGTCGCGTCGTCAGATTACTCGCAGCATTTTTTGCCAGTTGAATTTGAGGGCGCACGCACGAGAGGACTTCAATTGATGAACGGGGGAAGTCCCTGCGCGCCAGCGATCCCGTCTCCCGAACGTCGCGAGGCTCTCGCGAAATCCTGTTCGTCGGCGTGACGTTGCAGCGCAATACCCGCCAGATGACTCACCCGCTCAATCAGTTCGTGTTCTCCCTGCGTGGGTCGTCGCGGATCGCAGGCATAAATCTCCAGAGTCCCCAGCAGAGTCTGGTCAACCGAGAGAATGCCTGTGGACGAAAAAACGTCCAGGCCCACTTCCACGGCCCTTTGGGTGATCGAACAAAAGTGATTTTCTTCCGCGTCCGCAAGCGAGACGAGAGATATTACGTCGCCGATCTGAACATCGATCACGATACACAGCCTGTTCAAGATCCCGGCGAGCGGGGCGCCCAGAGATATCAGCTCAAGAATCTGCCGCTCTCCCTCGAACTGCCCATGCCTGTTGCCGGTACCATGCGGATAGGGCCACAGGGCCCCAAGTGCCCGTTTCGTGCGCGCCTCGTGCTCGGTCATCGTAACCACCTCATCCTTCGAATGCTCCCCGCGTTCACTCCAACTGGTTGTGGGTATCGGTTTGCTTGTCCAATTCTTCCCGGCGCATCCTCATTTCCTCTTCCGCCAGGCCAAAGATAATTCCGCTCGTGAACTCAATCCATTTTTTCCGGAGCCCTTCTACTGACCGATTCCAGAAATCCCAAACCTCCACCAAACCCATGTTCTTCCCCCGAACTCTTTGGTCCCCTCGAGTTACGGGGAATAAAATGTTCTGCCGGCGCGAGAGTGACTGGAACGGTGCCTGACGCTCGCCCTCTTAAAAGCTCTCGCAATCGAGCCTGCATCTTAGATTCAGCCAACAGCCGTGACTGTACAATATTGAACAGTCAGCGGGGTGGGGGCCTGAGGTATTCTGCCGTATGGCCTCTTCCGCCGTCAGGTGTCTCTCCGTCAAAGCCTCAAAGCACCCTGCTCGAAATGGGAATGCAAGTGGCCCTGCGTTTGATGTGAAACTGTTTCTCGACTCCGCTGGACTCGGCAGAAAAGTCGCCAAATTCGAGAAAAAAGAAATTGTCTTCGCGCAGGGCGATGCCGCCAAGAACGTAATGTACATTCAAGATGGCGGCGTCAAACTTACCGTGGTCAATAAATCCGGTAAGGAAGCGGTTGTGGCGATTCTAGGACCCGGTGACTTCTTTGGGGAAGGTTGCCTGGCGGGCCAATCGGTTTGCATGGCGGCTGCCACTACAGTTGCGCCCACAACTGTTCTAGTCATTGAGAAAAAAGAGATGATTCGTGCGCTGCACAAAGAAAGCCAATTGTCCGACCGCTTCATCGCCTACATGTTGGCGCGTAACATCCGAGTCGAAGAGGACCTGATAGACCAGCTGTTCAACTCCAGCGAGAAGCGGCTGGCTCGCACTTTGCTGCTGCTTGCACGCTATGGTGAGCCAGGCGACCCCAGGAGCGTTCTTCCCAAAATGTCGCAAGACACGCTCGCGGACATGATCGGCACAACGCGGTCACGAGTTAATTTTTTCATGAACAAATTTAGGAACCTGGGCTTTATCCAGTACAACGGCGAAATCCACATCAATAAGTCCCTCCTTAGCGTTGTCCTGCACGACTGAGCTAATCTTCGCGATAGTCCGAAAGCCGCAGCAATTCCAAAAAGTTAGCTACCAGAATCAAAAACTGTTCAAAATTGAACATTCTTGTTGGGGGGAGACATCGCACTCTGTTGCAATGAAGAAAAGTGAACTCACACCGAAGCAGATTTCTTCGGTCCCCTGTCCCACCTGTGGAGTTGCTGTTGGCAAGCGCTGTGTGCTGCATTCGGGCGGTCCACGCTCAGAGCCACACGTAGACCGAAAGTATGCTGCCACCGAAAAAATCGAAGGGAATTGATAGGCTGACTGTCGCGAAATGACTGCCGCACTGACGGTCAAGGTCTAGGTAGTCGTGTAACTGGACGATCGACCGATGCTTCCTTCCTGCGAGCATTTCTTCAGACACTAAGACATTTATGGTGGGCAGATCTGGTCTCCCAGGTTGCTGCATATAAACCAGGGATGCGAAATGTCGATTTTTTCCCGAATCGCTAGCAGACATTTTTTCTCTGCAGTGTGCTGTCCAGCACATCTTTGAACGTGCGCTCGGCACATGCTGGGACTACCGTGATTTCAAAATCGAGAAACTAGGAATCGCGTTTTGGAGGAATACTGTATATGCACCATGCACATCGATTCGTCAGCGCACTAGTTCTTACAGCTGCCCTTTTGGTCAGCGGAGCCGTTTTGGCTGCAACGCCGCAGGAAGCCAGCGTTCAGGTTCGAGTTTATGACTCGGGCCACCATGACTACCACAACTGAGATGATCGCGAAGACCACGCCTACCGCGGCTACCTGACCGAAAGACATGAGAGCTATCGCGCGTACGACAAACAGAGCCACAAGCGGCAGCACGAATACTGGAACTGGCGCCACAGTCATCCCGATCACGACTAAGCAAGGCGCTTCGCTCGATCCGAGAGCGCAGATTGGTCACGCCGTTTGCCCGGAACCAGGTGAAACGGCGTGACCGCTTTCTGCCCGATGGTACGTGCTGGAGGAGAGGTAAGAACAGTGAAACGCCCCGCCGGTGTGACGATCGTAGCTGTACTGACGTTCTGCGCAGCGGCGATTCTGGCCGTCGGCTCTATCGTTTTCTTTGTCGTTGCCGTGATGGGCATGACGGGCGCGGATTCGGGAGATGCCGTCTCGGTGGCGATCGCCGGAATGGGAGTCGCGGGAGGTTTCTCACTGCTGGTTCTCGCAGGAATTGCCGTCTGTCTGGCGATGGGCGTGTTGGAATTGCGTGAATGGGCCCGAGTTGTATCAATCGCATCCATTGCCGTAGGCATGGGATGTACGATTCTCAACCTTACCGTTTTCAGGGGATACGTGCTGCTTCCGGTTGTTCCGTCGCTCGTTTGCCATTCACTTGTGATGGCCACGGCCGTGTGGATGCTGGCATACCTCTTGCTTCCCCGAGTCAAGGATGCTTTCGGCACTGCAACCGCGTAGCCGACATCGCCCGCATGCCGCTGGTCGAACCTGTGAAACCATCCGGTAATCCGTCGTCTTATCGGCGGTCAAGCCGCCCGCTGCCAGGATCGCGACTACTGGCTGTAAGCGGATTCATCAAGATCTATGATCTGCGTGAATTCATTTCCTCACGGAGGCCTCAACAGCGGCCAACTTCCGGTCTAGGTGTGGTTCTGAACGCGGAGTACCGGAATTCAGCACACAACGCTCCCCGGGAGCGACACCGCACAGGGGACAAGAAACGGAAGATATCTGTCCGCTCGTGAGTTCTTTCTTCTTCACCCATGCAACATGCACCTGCAGACTGCCCCGAAACTGTTCCTTTCGGAACACTTTTGGCATTTGGCACTGCCGGTACGGGAGGCCGGTGTTTTTCCGCACCCAGAGAGCGTTAACCTACTCGCACAGGACAACACTCAGCAGCGATTTGTTGACGTGGATCTCACCGTCGTACTTGATGAATCCCAGTTTCCTGAACTTATTCATGAAATAATTGACTCGGGACCGCGTTGTGCCAATCATTTCAGCCAACATCTCTTGAGATACTTTGGGAATCACTTTTTGAGGCTGGTCCTGCGCACCATACCGCGACAGAAACAGCAGAGTACGCGCCAGTCGTTTCTCGCTGGAGTTGAAGAGCTGGTCCACCAGGTCCTCTTCGACTCGGATGTTACGCGCCAGCATGTGGGCGATGAAGCGGTCGGAGAACTCGTGTTCCTCATGGAGCACCCGGATCACTTCTTTTTTTTCAATGACGAGCATGAGCGTGGATGCAATCGTGGTCGCCGTGGCCATTCGAATGGACTGGCCCGCAAGGCAGCCTTCCCCTAGGAAATCACCGGGTCCTAAAATCGCTACAACCGCTGCTTTGCCGGCCTCATTGACTACTGTAAGCTTCACGCCGCCACGCTGAAGGTACATGACACTCTTCGCGAGATCGCCTTGCCCAAAGACGACTTCTTTTCTTCCGAACTTGGCTACTTTTCTGCCGAGCCCCGCTGAGTCGAGAAACGACTCCACCTCGAAAACAAGGTTTCTAGATTTTGCTCTTGGGGAGGAGCGAGGAACCCTGACCCATCCATGTCGAGTTCGCGGAGACGAAATTGAACCCACATTCGGCCCAACGCGTGAAGTCTTTGATGTCATTTTCATCGCTTTAACGACCCTCCGATCGCGGTTGACCGGACTGGGACCCAGGTCCAACGGGAAGGCACACTTACACCCGCATGATGCTGCAAATGAAGTATGCGCGGTATAGGGGATGCTGCTGATAATTAAGTGCTTTGTCCGGGGAAACCCTGACAGCAGGACCTCGTGCGAGACGTATCGGGGCAGGGAGGCAGGCTAAAGCCAAATTCCTACCGAGCTGATCGGCCCGTTTCACTCTCCAGCGTTTCCGGCGTCAGTAGACCCATTTGCACGGCAAAACGAATCACATCGCTGCGTGTCCGAAGTCCGAGCTTCTCAGCAAAACGTGAACGATACGTCTCGACCGTCTTGACGCCCACGGCAATTTGTTTGGCAATTTGTGTACTGCTGTAACCGCGCGCCACGAGTTGCAGCACCTGCAGTTCACGGTCGCTGAGGATGTTTATCGGTTCGCGGGGACCAGTTTTTGTACGTTTCTTCGCCACCACGTCCTGGACCAGGATGTTGGCCAAACGCGGGTCCACGAAGATTCCTCCGCGATGCAGCGCTCGTATAGCGGCAATGAGTTCCGAATCCACCGCCCTTTTTAGCAGGTAACCGGAGGCTCCTGCGGCCAGAGCCGATCGCAGGTACGCGGGGTCATCGTGCATCGTCAGGACGAGCACTCGGGTTTCGCTGGAGTTTCGGGCTATTTCCTGCAGGGCTTTCATGCCGCCCACCCGCGGCATGGTGAGGTCTAGCAAGGTCACATCCGGTTTCGCTTCCCGGACCTCCTGGATCGCTTTCTCTCCATCCGGAGCTTCGGACACAACTTCCATATCAGCCTGAGCATTAATGAGCATCCTCAGTCCTGCGCGGAGGATGGCGTGATCATCCACGATCATGACCCTGATCTTGTGTGTGCGCGCCACCATCTCAGGTATTCCTCTGCTCCACCGAGGACTTGAAGTCCTGCCCAGCAAGGGGGACTCGCACCAGAATCTTGGTCCCCTTGCCGCGCGATACGAAACTGACCGTTCCGCCCAGCATCGTCGCTCTCTCTGTCATGCTTTGAATGCCCAAGCGGTGGGAGGAGACAGCCACGGTCTTAGCGTCAAAGCCGCATCCATCATCAATTACTGCTACCTCCAAAGCTGTAGTCGACCGCTTGAAATTAATGCTGACGGTCTTCGCGCCCGAATGTCTGGCTACGTTGGTGAGGGCTTCCTGAACAATCCGATACAACCCGATCTGCACAGCTGAAGGCAGGTTACGGGAGCCGCGTTCATCGAGTTTGAGATCCACCGCTACCTTATAGGTCTTCATGTACTCGGCGACGTATCGGCTTAGCGCGACGCCCAGGCCATGGTCATCCAATACTGTTGGGTGAAGCCCGCGGGCAAGCCGACCGACCTCATCCAGAGCCTGGGCAGTTATTTTCCGCAGTCGAAGTCCGTGGGCCTTAACATCTGTTAGTTTTCGAGAATCTTCCAGGGTACGCAAGCCGACCAAAAGCGAGGTCAGCAATTGACCAGCCTCGTCGTGCAATTCACGGGCAATCCTGCGCCGTTCCTCCTCTTGCGCCGAAAGCATGTGTTCTAGCAGCAGTCGACGCGTCACTTCGGCCTGCTTGATTTCGTCGGCCTGCTTGCGCTTTTGGTCGCTCAGATCGGTTATGACCATGCCCAGTGCGTGGCCCTTGTATCCAGGAAACCGGTTCAGGGACAAATGAACGGGAAGCAGACTGCCATCCCGGTGGCGCAGGTTAAATTCGCCCTTCACAACCGCCCTCTGACCATCGGCAAGGAAAGCTTGAAATCTGTCTCGCTCGGTCTTCGCAACCAGCGACTGGGCCGCAACGCCGATCATTTTCTCGTGTGGCCTGCGCACCAGTTCTGCAAACCTGCGATTGCAGTAAAGCAAATCACCATTCCGGGACAGGGTCGCCGCGCCTTCGCTCATAGCTTCCACCAACATGCGGTAAGCGGGTTCGCCGCCTTTCAGAGAAACCACCTGCTCTCCGCGACGACCGCTCACCATCAAAGCATCCACTTCGCCGGACTGTATGGCGCGCAGAGTTTCCTCGGCAGTTTGTAACCGGGCGAGGAGCTCTGATTGCTGATCCGGTGCGGTGGATGATACGTGATTCGGGGTAGAGCGTCTGCCGGACAGCCGACGTTGGAGGACCCGCCCATCGGAACGCGGTCGCTTGCTAGCCATCTGCTGTTTGAACCTTTACTTCAGCGAGCAGGTTGAAGATCCAACCCCACGATGACACTCTCGGTCTTCGAGAGGTTCCCAATGATTTTTTTGACTGGTGGCGGGAGCCTTCTCACCAGGGTCGGAATAGCAATGATTTGATCACCCTTGGCTAGTTGCGGCTTCTCCAGCAAGTCAACTACTTCGATGCGGTACTTGCCCTGCAGTTTGTCCTCACAAATCTTCTTGAGGTTAGCGATCGCAGCAATCGAATTAGGGGTCTGGCCCGCGATATAAAGACGCAATATATAAAAGTCGCTTCGGGCGGTCTTAGCAGGACGACGCTTCTTCGCTGAACTCTTCTTCATATCGGTGCTCGGTTTCTGGTCCAGCTGGATCCAACTTGCTATTCTGGCGCCTTGACTCCACTTGGTCCTGCCACGGGCGTGGCCACAAAGTGATCCTTCAGAACCTTGCCCAATTCCATGCCTCGGTCACTCACGATCAACTCGCGAGGATCGCGCGAATGCGCCATGCCGCGGGATTTCAGAACGTAAAGTTCGCGTCTCGGTCTCCCATTGGGTTTGCTGTCTCGCAACACAATCCAGGTGTCCATAAGAGAGGAGACGGCCGCCGCAGTTCTCTCCTGGGGGTCTCCTGAGAACGTCAGATTCGTGAACATCGAGGTGATCTGTTGCACCTTTAGGAAATCGACCAAGCGCATGAGCATCGACTTAATGCTGTAAGCGCCGGAGGCCGCAACCAGGTTCGTGATTGGGTCGATGACGACGACCTTCGGTCGAAACTTTTCGATCAATTTGTGGACAATGGCCAAGTGCGCTTCCAGACCGATGCTGGTTGGCCGCATGGCATGGAAGTGCAATATACCCTTTCTTACCCACGGCTCCAGGTTAATGCCGACCGAGCGCATGTTACGGAGAATCTGGCTGGGAGATTCTTCAAAAGCGAAATAGAGGCAAACTTCGCCGCGGGTGCAAGCGGCCCTGGTGAAACTCGCGGCCAGGCTGGACTTCCCGGTTCCCGATGAACCCGATACCAACACGCTGCTTCCACGGAAAAATCCCTTACCTTCCATCATGCCGTCCAAAGCGGGAATTCCTGTGGAAACGCGATCCGTGGATGCTTTGTGGGCAAGTTCGAGTGAGGTGATTGGCACCACCGAGATGCCCTCACGATCGATCAGGAACGGATACTCATCGGTGCCGTGGGAAGTGCCCCGGTACTTGACGATACGCAGCCGTCGGGTCGAAATCTGTTCCGTGATCCGATGGTCCAGGGAGATCACGCAATCGGCGATGTATTCCTCGAGCCCGTGACGGGTCAGCGTGTGTTCGCCGGCTTCTCCGGTAACGACAGCGGTGAGCTTGCGGTCTTCCAACCAATGAAACAGCCGGCGGAGTTCCGCTCGCAGAATCGTTGAGTCACTCAATCCGGAAAAAAGCGCCTCGATGCTGTCCAAAACCACGCGCTTTGCTTTGATCGCTTTGACCGCGTGGGCCAAACGGATGAACAGCCCGTCAAGGTTGTATTCTCCGGACTCGGCGATCTGGTTTCGCTCAACGGCAACAAAATCCACGAGCAGCTTCTTGCGCTTGGTTAGGTCTCGCAGATCAAAACCGAGCGACGAGACGTTGGCCCTTAACTTCGCCTCGGTTTCTTCGAAGTCCATGCACACGCCAGGTTCCGCATACCGAACAGCGCCGTGTACCAGGAATTCCATCGCGAATAAGCTCTTGCCGCATCCTGCGCTGCCGCAAACCAGGGTGACACGGCCCTTGGGCAGGCCTCCCCCTGTGACTTCATCCAGTCCCTGGATTCCTGTGGGGGCCTTGGCAAGTGATGAACGAACGGCTTCCGGCTTAGCACCGGGCATAGCGCGACTCTTGGCATTGGTCTTGCGGCGGTTTGAGGGTTTACTCGCCACCATTTTCTGGCTGATATCGTAGCACGCAGAAGCCAATCCGCAAGAAATCTGCGAATGTGTGCACAATTGAACAGATACCGCGTATCGCCTGCTCTAACATATCGGCGTGTGGATCGCGCAATAGAACCAGAGCAAAAGCAGGTTTAAGAACTTCCGCAAGACGCGCGTTGGAAACCGCGGCTCCTTCCCACTCCACCCGGCACCTATATTTCCCTTAAAGCCGATTCGCGAACTCTCAATCCGGCCCAATCTAAGTACTTCAAGCAGGAGAAAACGCTCGGGGAGAACAGTATGAGACCGGGGAGTGAAAGAGTGACGCGTCCACGCGTCGGTGTGGATTCCGGGGAGGCATCACATGAGAACGGCAATTGCACCGGGAACGATCCTCATTAAGGACGGCACGCTCTTACCGGAAACTCTACGGCTCGATGGCGAGCCATTCGCAACTGGGTGGACCCAGGTGAACGACCTTGACGGACATGAACTGGACCGAAGAATCCGCGAATCAGGATGGACATTCTTCTACTTGGCCGGCGAAATCAAGAGAACTATCTTTGATTTCGAGGCGAAAAAAACGGTACCCAAAGCAGTCAAGCGAATCTTGGCGAGCCTGAAGCAGGAAAAATTCAATTCTGCGGAAATTACGCGAGTAGTCTCGAAACGTTTCCTCGGAGTGCCGTACACCCAAGTTTACGCCCACGCTCGCCACGTTCAGAAAAGCATGTTCCTTTTCCGCGACGCAGACGTTCATAAGTCGGAGCAAACAAAGATGTCCGGCGACGCGAATCCCAGTGTAGTGGGCGCGAAAGACAAGAAGCTGCCTCTACAAGAAATCATCCCGTACCCAAATGTGGCAACGTCCTAAAGCTGCAATCGTTTCGAAGGAGCTACTCAAATGAAAATGATTCGCAAAGTGGCAATTTCTCTTGCGCTTGTTTGGCTTACGACTCCCCTGATTTCCGCTCAGAATCTTGCCAGCTACCGGAAATTTGCGCTGGGCACGAGCCTGGCAGCGCTCTCAAAACAGATCGGACAGGACCCGCACCAGGCAACCCTGATCCACCAAAGCCCCGCGGTGATCCAAGAGTTGAAATACTGGCCGGTGGAAACTTCTTATTCTGCGGTCCCGGCGGAACCGGTTTCACAGATTTTATTCAGCTTCTACAACGGTGAGCTCTACCGCATCGCAGTTACCTATGACCAGAACGCCATCGAAGGCATGACCGAGGACGACCTGGTGCGAGCCGTCTCCGCCCGCTACGGAACTGGGACGAGGCTTTATCCTGAGATCAACCTTCCTACTCTCGATCCGTACATGTCGCCCGAGAAAATCGTCGCTCGCTGGGATGACCCACAGAGCTCGGTGATCCTTTTTCGTGCCAACGGTTTGGATTCTTTCGGCCTGGTAGTGTCTTCCAAACGGCTGGATGCCGAGGCGGACGCTGCCATCGCCGAATCCGTGAAATTAGATGACGAACAGGCGCCGCAGAAGGAAATCGACCGCCAGAAAAAGGTAGCGGACGACCTTGATACAGCCCGGCTGAAAAACATCAAAACCTTTCGACCCTAGTCTTGGTCCAGATCGTGTGCGGGATTCGAAGGAAGAGAATTTCGGATTCAACGCAGAGAGTGGCCCGTTCGGCGACATGATCCAGTCGGGCGTAATTGATCCAGCCAAAGTCACTCGCCTGGCGCCGCGGAACGCCGCGTTGATCGTCGCGCTAATGCTGACCACCGAGGTTTTGATCGCCGACATCAAGGAAGACGAGGAAACACCTGCGGTGGGAGCAGCACATGGCGGCATGGGCGGAATGTACTGAGAAAATTGAGGCGGCTTGGAAGCCGCGTCCCCTTCCGCGGCCTCACTCAAGGTGGGAAAGCTTGCCTACGTGTGCTCGTCTTCGCTGTTTCAAGTTCGCGTCCACAGCGTTCCTGATTTCGGCGAAACCCTGAATTGCCTCAGCCCGAACATTACATCACTGTCGCAAACGGGGATATCCAAGGCAGCAGTGCCGACAGCGATTCGGCACTCGTAACTGGAAGTGTGAGAAAGTGCGACTGCCGCGCCGTAGGCCAATGCGATTCCGCTTACAGAGCGCGTACGAGCCAAACGACCAAACAGATAATCACTAGAGTCCCTATCAAGCCGTATCCCAACATTGTAGCCTCCACCGAGAATACGATCCTCGGGTTCCTATTAACCGATATTGACTTGGAAAGTTAGAGAAGGGTTGGCGTAAGACACCGCGTACCATAGCCCATCCGCGCCCATGATGAAGTACACGTCCTGCTGGTAAAACCACGCCGGATATGATCCCGCATAGAACCAATAGCCGCCGTAAGAGTATTCCCGGCGTCCCTCGTAGTAGCGCCCACCGTTTTCCTCAAAGCGAGCGTGATGGTTAGGACCGAATCTGCTCGTACTGTATTCATGTCCGCCACTATCCTTCTGACCATTCCGTGCGTACTGGCCCTGTGATTGTTGACCTTGGCCATTGGCGTGTTCTTGGTGCTGCTGATTTTTCTCTTCGTTCTGCTGAGTCTTGACCTGCTGTTGATGTTGTTTTGTTTGTTGCTGTTGCTGGCTCTTCGCCTGTTCTTGCGTGTGCTTCTGCTGGTTTTGTTCTTGGCTCTTCGCTTGCCGCTCTTGCTTCTGTGGCTTCGCTTGCTGTTGCTGCTTCTCCGGTTTCGCCTGCTCCTGCTTTGCAGGCTTCGCTTGTTGTTCCTGTCTTTCAGGTTTGGCCTCTTCCTGCTTCGAAGCCGGTTTAGCTTGTTCCTCATGCTGTGCTGGCTTCGCGCTCTCTTCGTGGTGCTCTTCCTGCGCGAATGCAGGAACGGTCGCCACGAAAAGCAAAAACACGGCCGCTGTGCTGATGACTCCGGGTACTTTCATGGGTCTTGCCTCCATTACCAGAATTCTGCGTGGAGGTCAGATTAGCGGGACAACCGACAGAAATCTGTACTGTTGTGAACACATTTGGAGGCCATGAAACACCTGTGGAAATGCACCAGAATTCGCGGTACTACGAATATCTGTACGCCCGTGATTCCCAGCAAACTCCGATCGCGCAGTTCAGCACGAAGCAAATAGCCACTCCACGGACCGAATTCCTCCTGGTTTTCTTGGATGTGTTTCAGTCTTGCGAACTGCCCGCGATGGTTTGCCTCTTGATCCACTCGCGAATATACGCCGGGCAGTTCCGAAGACGCGTGCCGTTTGGCTCGCAGTTAGCCAGAAACGCGATAACCTGCTGATTCACCAGCTTTACGTCCTGAAGATCCAACTCGAGTTTTACGTCTCCGGTTTTTTCAGCGGATACGGCCTTTTGCAGCTCCGCCAGCTCGTCAGCTTCGATTCTGCCGCTGATCCTCAGAACCAGTCGACCGTCGTCTTGCTGCTTCCGAATCTTCCACATGTACCCTCGTTCCCCGCGCGGTTCTGGATCTCGAGGCTGGATCAGGCGAAAACGCTTCGAGTGCCAGCGCAGCGGCTGGTGATGAAATCGCACGTAATTGTGCGAATGCCTGCGTGGGTAGTGCAAGGCGAGCGCCAATCGTAACTCTATGAAAATAAAGCGGCTGGAAGAAAAACCTAAACGGCCAACTTCGGGAATTCTCGAAAGTTCGTGAAGGGAACGACAGGCCCGCTAGCCGCTCTGGAACCTGTGCTTATTGATTTTCAGCGATTTGATCTTTGAGTCGAGCGTGGATGCGGGCATCCCGAGCTTCGCGGCCGCGCCGGTTGGTCCTGAAACTCGCCCTCTGGTTTCCTCTAAAGTAGCCTCGATGCGTTCCTTTTCCGTAGCAACGAGATCGTCTTGCAAGGACCGCACCGCGTTCGATCGGACGGAGAGCCAGCTCTCATCAACGGAAAACTCGTCACTCTCGCAAACGATCACCGAGCGCTCGATCACGTTCTGCAGTTCCCGAATATTGCCGGGCCACGGGTAGGATTGCAGCAGCGCCAGACTTTTCCGATCGATGCTGGTGATTTTCTTCCCCAATTTGTCGGAATAGCGGTCAATAAAGTACTCGACCAGTAGCCGAATATCCTCTTTGCGCTCGCGCAAAGGAGGAACCTCAACGGGAAATACATTGATCCTGTAAAAGAGGTCGCTGCGAAACGCACCTGCGGCAATCTCGGAGGGTAAATCTCGATGGGTGGCGGCAATCACCCGGACGTCGGCTCGAATTGGGCGAGTGCCGCCCACCCGGTCGAACTCGCGCTCCTGCAAAACACGCAGCAGCGTCACCTGCGTCTCTGCTGTCAACTCCCCAACCTCATCCAGAAAGATCGAGCCCCCTTCTGCGAGTTCGAACCGCCCGAGGCGCCGCTGAAGAGCCCCGGTAAATGCTCCCTTCTCGTGTCCGAACAGTTCCGACGCGATCAGATCGCGCGGGATCGCCGCGCAGTTCACGCTTATGAAAGCCTTGGAGCCCCGCGGTGAGCGTTTGTGTATGGCGCGGGCGATGAGTTCTTTGCCGGTGCCTGTTTCGCCCGTGATCAATACGGTTGAGTCGCTGGCAGCAACTTTGGCGACGCGAGCCAGCACGGCGCGCAGCGCCGGCGAGGTTCCCACGATTTCTTCGAACATCGATGCTTTGTCAACTTCTTCGCGCAGCGCCAGGTTTTCGCGTTGCGTGCGCTCCTGATTCCGTTTCCGGTCGTCAATGTCCGTCCGAACTCCGCACCAGCGAAGGATTTGGTCTTGCGCGTCACGTATCGGAACGAGGGTTTCGAGAAACCAGCGATACTGTCCATCGCGGCCGCGCAGGCGCGTTTCCACGCTGAAAGCTTCTCCCGCTTCTCTTCCTTTAAGGAAGGCTTGCCACATATTCTCCATGTCGTCCGGATGCGCGAACCGCGATATGAATTCGCGCGGCCCCAATTCGCCGTATCGCTCGAAATATTCGATGCAGGCCCGGTTCGAGCTTGCGGCACTGCCGTCGGGGTATATCGTGAACATGTGTTGCGGCACGGCGTCCATCACCTGCTGCAACTGGCTGAAGTGCTCCTGGAGAGCCATGAATTCCCGCTCCGTTTCCTGGCTCGCCCGTTTCCGATCATCGATATCAATCCGCGTGCCGCACCAGCGGGCAATGGAACCGTCCGAATTCCGCAGCGGGTAAAGCTGATACAGAAACCAGCGATACACGCCATCGTGGCGGCGCATGCGCACTTCCGCCTCAATGGGCTCTCCGCGCGGGATCCCGTTCCACAGCGCGTTCTTGAACTGCGCAAAATCATCGGGATGCGTCACTCGTTCGAGAAACTCCATCGGGGCCAGCGGAGGGATGTCGCCGAAATACTCATGCGCCGCACGGTTTCCGTACGACACATTTCCATCGGCTTCCCAGATGAACATGTGCTGCGGAGCGATGTCTATTACCTGTCGTAATTGGTCGGCGTGTCTTCCCAAGTCCGCTTTCGCACGCTCCAGCCTCTCGAACACTCGCGAATTGGCGATGGCGGCCGCCGCCTGATCGGCGAACAGTCGCAGCCACGTGAAGCTCTGCTGATCCATCTCTTGCCGGCTGAAAAGCCCGAGTGCGCCTAAAGTCGAACCTTGCGAGATGAGCGGGTGGCCGACGAAGCTCTGCAGGCCTTCGCGTTCCGCCCATTCCGGTCGCGCCATCCATTTGTGCTGTTTTAAATCTTTGGCGATCAGAATTGATTGGCCAGTCTCGGCGATCGCCGCTATTTTGCGGGTGCCAAGCGGAATCCGCCGAAAATGCCCTTGTAAATCAGACCAATCTTCGCGGCCGTCAAGGGACGCTCCCGCACTCGCGGATAGGTGAAGACACTGAGTTTGATCGCGGCATTCACTTCTAAGGTAACAATCGGCGCAAATATCGCCGGGAGCAAGGAGCCAGATGCGCGCCAGCGCAACGCCAGACTGCCGCGCAAGGCCGCGCACGATCGAATCCAAGACCGTCCGTGTTTCACGCTCAACTGCGACGGAAGCCGCAAGGGAAAGTAGGCTGCTGGCGTCCACGCTCGTCTCCGTAGGGTTGCGGCGATTCTACATCTTCGTCGAAGCGGTTCCTCACGAAATTTCGTGAATTTTCGAAGTCCCGATGAAGAGCGCGGCGATAAGTCCTCTTTTCTCAGTTGTTTGGTTTGGTACGCCTAATGCCTTTACACAGGTCAGGCGACGGAAACAAAAACCAGTCGCAATCGCTTAACGGAGGAAGTCATGAAGAAGCTCATCGCAAGGTCGAAACTGGCCGGCCTGGTTCTTCTGTCGCTGATGCTTTGCAACACTGCATTGGCGCAGCAGCCACCGGACAACGTCGAAGGCAGCTGGATCGTTTACGCCGCTAACGCCGAAAACGGAGAGGTCGTCGTCAAGCACATTCAGCTCGTGCAGTATGGCAATCGAATTACCGGGCACTTTGACGGGCCGAACCAGGAGGGCCCGATTGAAGGCGTGGTAAACGGGCATCGGATCCGGTTCAGCACCGTTACCAAGAACGTCCTTCATTTTGGCGGCGAGATATTCGGGAACACGATGAACGGTTCGGTCGGAATCCGTGGCAGGCACGCCGCTTGGGAGGCGATTCGAACGACGGCGGCTAATCAAGATTATCCGACGGGGACAGTCGTCAGTGGCATGCCTACGTTTGCTCCCCCGCCGCCTCCACCGGCTCCGGCTCCAGTGCCCGCTCCTCAATACTCGGCTCCGGCACCTGCGTCGGTAGAAACACAGCAATCTCCTCAGCAGAGCGCGCAAACGGAACCGGCGGAGGCGCCGGCGGCAAGCAACGTGGCGCCGACTGCGGCGGCATTGTCAGCGGACCAATTGGATGCGCTGGTGGCGCCGATCGCGTTGTATCCGGATGCGCTCGTCGCGCAAATTCTGGCGGCTGCGACGTTCCCCGATCAAGTTGCGATCGCAGACTACTGGCTTACCCAAAATTCGAACCTCACCGGCACGGCTCTTACGCAAGCGGTGGACCAGCAATCGTGGGACGCGAGCGTCAAGGCTTTGACCCAGTTCCCTACTGTCCTCAATAACCTGGCCAAGAATCTCTCCTGGACCTCCAGCTTGGGACAGGCTTTCAGCAATCAACAATCGGACGTCATGGCGGCCGTGCAAGTGATGCGCGCAAAAGCGCAAGCCGCGGGAACGCTGCAGTCTTCCTCGCAGATCACCGTGACGCAACCTTCGTCCAACGTCATCGTGATCCAGCCGGCGAATCCGCAGGTTGTTTATGTGCCGCAATACAATCCGATGATCGTGTACGGGGCGCCGCTCGTAGTGCCCATGTACACGCCGCCCGTGGCATTCGTTTCCGCGGGATTATCGTTTGGCTCGGGAATTTCGATTGGCGCGGTATTTGGCGGAGGCGGCGGCGGATTTGTAGCCGGCGGCGGTTTCGGTTGGGGCTTTAACGCTTGGGCCTGCAATTGGGGCGGAGGTGGCGGCAGCACGATCATCTACAACCACAATACCTACATCACGAACAACACCTGGCGGAACAACAGCTATAACGGCTATCACCCTTGGGGACCGCGCAATGCCAGCTACCATCCAGGTACTGACACGCACTATGGCCCCAATGGCGCCTACCACCCGAACGGATATTACGGACCCAACGGAGCCTTTCATCACGATGTTCCAGGAACGAATCCGAACGAACAGCCGAATGGCGGGCACAACGGCGATCACGGACTAATCGGCGGCAACGGAGGTGTTGAACATGGCCCCAATGGCGGCGCGAATGGCGATCATGGGCTCATCGGCGGCAATGGCGGTGTTGAGCATGGTCCCAACGGTGGCCGCAATGGCGATGGCGGTCTGATCGGGGGCAACGGCGGCGTCCGTGACAAAAACGCCGGTATGAATGGACCCGGCGTTGCGCCAGCGGGCGGATATCACGACCGCAACGAAAATCGCGTCGCCAGCAACAACCGCTCGCGCATGAGCGGAGATGGCGCTGCGAATCGCTCCGAGAGCGAGCGTGGCCGCGGCAGCATGGCGGGCCGGCATCCTCAGGCACACGCCACACGCACGCACGCTCCAGCCGAACATCATTCTTCCGGCGGCGGGCACCGTCGCTAACAGTTCCGCCCACATCAACAACACAAAATCTAACGCTGAGAAAGAATTCTGAAGGAGATTGAAAATGAACGCGAACAGAAATACGAAAAGCAAGTTGATGGGAATCGCAGCGATCGCACTGCTGGTCTTGGCGGTCGCAGGGCTAGCGACGCGAAAGGTCGAGTCCAGTTATTGGGGCCCTTCGAGCAAGGCCTTCGCCCCGGCCACATTTCCGTCGCCCGCCGAAGCGTCCACTGCACTGGCAAGTGCCGCAAAGACGGGTGATCAAAGTGCTCTATCCAAGATTCTCGGCCCCGACGCGCTGTCGCTGCTTATGTCGGACGATACAGAATCGAACAAAGCGGCCATGGACTCCTTCACTTCCAAGTTTCAGCAAATGAATCGCTGGGTGGAGATGACCGACGGCACCCGCGTGCTGTACATCGGCGCGGACAATTTCGCGTTTCCCGTGCCGCTCGCGAAGAATTCATCCGGCCAGTGGTACTTTGACGCCGTTGCCGGCGCTGAAGAAGTGCGGGCGCGTGAAATCGGCAGAAACGAGCTTCTGGCGATGGACGCTTGCGATGCGCTTGCCGGCGCCGAAAAAATGTTTTACGACGGCAGCGCTTCGCCAGAATACGCTCAGCGAATCGTCAGCACTCCAGGCCAACAAGACGGCCTCTATTGGCCGACGGGCGAAGCGCAAACCTCCAGCCCGCTCGGAGATCTCACCCAATTCCCGAAGTCTTCGCTGGCTTCTTACGCTCCGGGTGCGTCTCTGGTGATTGACGGTTACACGCTGCGAATTCTCACGGCCCAAGGTGCTGACGCCGCAGGCGGCGCGCAGAGCTACATCGTTGACGGAAAGATGACGCGCGGTTTTGCGATCCTTGCAGTTCCGGTGCAGTACGGCGAAACCGGAATCATGACCTTCATGATCAGCCGCGCAGGCGACATCTACGAACGTGACTTCGGCCCCGACACGGCCAAATCCGCCGCCGCGATTCAAGCATTCAATCCCGACGACGACTGGTCGCCCGCAGACTAGCCCTCGCCTCAAATCCAACAACGGGAGACGCGAGCCTCTGCGTTTCCCGTTCCCTCGTAGTTGGCCTCCGTAAAAAGGATATTCCTCGTTGCTTGTACTGCTTGTTGAAGCTCCCGCGTTCGGCCCGCAGTGATGGTAAAATCGCGGCACGCGCCCGTAGCTCAGCTGGATAGAGCATCTGGCTTCGAACCAGAGGGTCGGGAGTTCGAATCTCTCCGGGCGCGCCACTCCTCATTTTTGGCCCTGGCAAAGATTAGATCGAACGGCTTTCTGTATGTGGGATAAATACTTGCGGCATCTATCGAGCAGTTCGAAAGCACCAAATTGAGCAATTTTGCTTTTTCGGCGGGGGGTTGCTTAACATATAGAAAATAAGCCTTATTCGCGAGTTCTAAGATTCTGACCGCGTCGAGCATTCTTTCCGGTTTGATCTCGGCTAAGCCGCGAATTGCCATGTGAATCTGGTTTTCTTCCGCTTGCCACTCAGCACTCTTACGACTCCAAAATTCCTCGGTGATCTTGCCATCCAACTTGTCGAGGTAAGCTTGATCGAGGCGATTACGAACGGCAGCCAGGCGTTGCTGCAATCGCTGCTCCTGCTCCTGTTTAAGCCCCGCCTCGCGGCCTCTGCTCGTCAGCAACGACTCTTCAAGCTCGGACAGAACACGATCCGGGATGTAAATATCCTTCAGAATTTGGCCGAGCCGCTCACCCAGTTCCTCCTCTCGAAAATAGGGGAGCTCGCACTTGCCGCGAGACCCCGTGCAACGGTAGTAGGTGTATTTCGACTTTTTAATTTCCGCAGTGACCAGGCATTGGTCATACGCGCACTTCAGTAATCCCCGGAAGGCAAAATCATGCTTGCGATATCGCGGCTTGTTTCTTCGTTGAATTACAGATTGCACCTGCTCGAATAACGAGCGGTCGAAGAGAAGTGGCTGGGTCCCGTTGTAAGCTTTGCCATCCCAAAGGAATGATCCCGCATAGAACGGATTTTTAAGCAACCTGTCGAGATATCCCTTCGCCATCTTCACGCCGAATTCAGACCGAATCGCCAGACGCAATTGCGAAAGAGAATATTTTCCCGTGGCGTAGAGTTCAAACATGCGTCGCGCGAGCGGAGCCTTCTCGGGGTCAACCTCAATGGTATGCTCAGCCTTGTTGTTCCGGTACCCGACGGGTGGACGACTGGGATAAATGCCCTGTTCGGCCTTTTCGCGCATCCCTTTCTTCACTTCTTCCCGTAGGTTCTCGATGTAGTTACGCGCCATCACGACGTGGAATCCATGAATCAGTTTCGATTGTGATTTGGCGTGCTTGCTGATGATCTGACCCTCTTTGGGCAAGTGAATTTCCACGTCCAAATCTTCCAGCGTCAGACAATCTCGTAGGTTGCGATACAGCCGATCCGTCTTTTCGACAATCACCACCCGGCAATCGGGTGTTTTTTCGAAGTAGTGGACCATTTCTCCAAACCGCCTCCGGCCCGCCATTTTGGCGGTTTCCACATCCACAAATTCCTGGTCAATCTGAAAACCGTTCTTTTGCGCGTATTCCCGCAGAAACTTTAATTGCGCGGGAATGGAATATCCCTCCCGCTCCTGGTCCTTGCTGGAAACGCGAGCATAAATGACGGCAGATTTCATTTTTTATTCTCCCGGCCCGTTTTACGCGCCAGAATCTCTAATTCACGCTGCACGCCCTTCATTTCACATTCAATGGCACGAATTGCATTGTCCAAATCCGGATCGCGCATTATAAGTCCTTGTTTTGCTTCAAGTTCCTCTTTTTGTGAACGCATCTGTGCAATTCGGTTGAACAAAATCACCGCCGGGAGCGCTTCCAGGGTGTTCCCGACATTCAATTTGTCCGATTTTAGAATCTCCGTTAAACGGCGGATGCCTGTTTTTCCGCGAAAGAATATTTGGATTGCGCATTCGAGGCACGTGCAATACGGCTTTCCTCTCTTTGAAAGCTTGATTTCAAGATTCGCCGAGCAGACGCAACACGGAAAACTCTTGCCCGCGAGCGACTCGCCCGGATTCGGGCCTAACGTTACGTTAACGTTGGCAGCACCGCCACTGCGATTTAGTTGACCCATTTTTTGTTTTCTCGCGTTCTGGGGAAATCACCGATAAATTGGAGGCCTTCGCGGTGCAATTGATACACGTGCCGTGCGCCCTTCAACCTCTTTAAGTCAGCCCCGCACTTGGGGCACTCCATCCATTTGCTTTCCCGGCCATCGGTGTCTTCACCACTGAAGTTGTAAAAAAGACCGTAGCAATGCACGCGACGGGTACCATGAAACGCGACTTCCAGTTGGCCGATGCGTTCGGGCTCGTCTGACGGCGGCTTCGAGACGTATTTCAATAAATACAGAAGGGATTTCCTGCTGGAAACGCGGTCCTCGCTGATCCATACCACTTGATGGCCTGATACCTTTTTCCACACCTCGGCCAGCTTCGCCTGCTCGATGTACGGACACCACGCCAGAATGTGCGCGTGCAAGTTCCAGTTATTGAAACCAACCTCCAGGACCGCGATAGCGCCCCAGCCTTCGATCCCGTCGAGGAGGATTCGCAGGGTTTCCTTGACCTGTGCGTTGAAGACTGACCTGACCGGGGGTTTTTGTACCAGCGGGAGTGAGAGAGAATTCACTCTGGAGGGAAGCTGGTATGCCGATGAGGAAATACAAGCCGGAGCAGATTGTGACACTGCTGCGGCAGGTTGAAGTGGAACTAGCCAACGGGAAAACCACTCCGCAAGCCTGCAAAGAAGCCGAGATCACCGCACAGACTTACTACCGCTGGCGGAAAGAATTCGGCGGATTAAAACTCGATCAAGCCAAACGTCTCAAGGAGCTGGAGCGGGAGAACGCCAAGCTGAAGCGGCTAGTGGCGGAGCTGTCGCTGGAGAAGCAAATTCTGAAGGACGTGGCAGAGGGAAACTTCTAAGCCCTGAGCGGCGACGTGGCGCGGTCAGGCATGCACGCGAGAGCTACCGGGTATCGGAGCGGCATGCCTGCCGGCTGCTGGGGCAGTGGAGAGGGACACAACGCTACGAGGTGATTTATCGAAGCGACGAAGATGCGTTGACGCGAGAGATCGTGACGCTAGCCAGCGAATACGGGCGCTACGGTTATCGGCGGATCACCGCTCTGCTGCGGGATCGCGGTTGGCCTGTGGGCAAGGATCGCGTGCAGCGGATCTGGCGACGCGAGGGGTTGAAAGTACCGCAGAAACAAAGGCCGCGAGCTAGGTTGTGGTTGAACGACGGATCGTGCCTTCGCTTGCGGCCGGAACGAGCGAACCATGTGTGGAGCTACGATTTCGTGAGCGCGATGACCCACGACGGCAGGACGCTGCGGATGCTGACGCTGATCGACGAGTACACACGGGAGTGTTTAGCGATCCATGTGGCGAGAAGACTGGGGAGGTACGAAGTGATCGAAGCGCTGGCGGACGTGATGCTGAACCGGGGAATCCCGGAAAACATTCGCTCGGACAACGGTCCGGAGTTCGTGGCCGAGGAATTACGGAAGTGGTTGGCGAAAGTGGGCACAGGGACGCTGTACATCGAACCGGGGAGTCCTTGGGAGAACGGCTACTGTGAAAGCTTCAACGGAAAGTTGCGAGACGAATGCCTGAACGGAGAGATTTTCTATTCGCTGAAGGAGGCACAGGTGGTGATCGAGAAATGGCGGGTGGTCTATAACACGCTTCGACCGCACTCAGCGCTGGGCTACAGGCCGCCGGCGCCGGCGGCGTTCGCGCCGCAAAGGGTGGCTCTCCGGTCGCCTACGGCTCCCTACGAGCCACCCTTTGCATCTTTACCCGACGAGGTTGTGATGTAAACTCTCTCACTCGCCGTGGTACAAAAGCTCGGGCTGGTCATCACCGATCCGGCCGGAACCTACGGCTTTGCATACGACAACATGGGACGGCTCGTGGGAACGACGACCAAATACACGTTCCTGCCGAATACGACTTATACAAATTCCTATTCGTACGATGCGGCTTCAAACCGGGTCTCGATGACAGATCCGCAGAATGGCGTGACGTCATACGCTTACGACACGCTGAACCGGATGATTACGCTTACGCCACCGACGGCCTTCGGCAGCGGATCGTTTGGCTTCACTTACGATGCCCTGAACCGTCGCACACAGATGACGCGGCCCAATGGAGTCACTACGAATTACGGCTACGACAATTTGTCGCGCTTGCTGTCGTTGCTGCACCAAGTGGGCGCGAGTACCATTGACGGTGCCACCTACACGGTGGATCCTGCGGGCGTCCGGACAGCGAAGACCGATAAGCACGCAAACATCACGTCCAACTACACTTACGACCCGCTGTACGAGTTGACGCAGGTTACGCAGACGACCACGACAGAAACGTATTCGTACGATGCAGTTGGGAACCGGCTGACTTCGCTCAGTGTGTCGCCATACGACTACAATTCGTCGAATGAACTGACCTCGACTCCCAACGCCACTTACACCTACGACAACAACGGCAACACGCTGACGAAAGTGACATCCGCAGGCACCACGACATACGACTGGGATTACGAGAATCGACTGACAAGCGTTGCGCTGCCAGGAACGGGTGGTACGTTGGCGTTCAAATACGATGGTTTTGGACGCCGAGTGCAGAAGGTGTTCACGCAAGGCTCGAACACGACCACGACAAATTATCTTTACGATGGAGATAGTGCGGTCGGGGACGTAGACCAGAACGGCAATGTTCTCGCGCGATACACGGCGGCGCAAAAAATCGATGAGCCTTTGGCCCAACTGCGAACCAGTACGACGAGCTACTATGAACAAGACGGGCTCGGGTCCGTAACTTCGCTGACGAATTCGGCGGGGACGATCGCCAATACCTACAGCTACGATTCCTACGGCAGCCTCACGGCCTCAAGCGGCTCAATCGTCAATCGATTCCTATATACATCTCGCGATTTCGATACGGAGACCGGGCTCTATTTCTACCGCGCCAGGTACTATGATCCATCGACAGGACGCTTCTTAAGCGAGGACCCCCTGGAGTTTGGGGGTGCGGGCATAAACTTCTTTGGCTACGCCTACGATAGTCCGATGAATTTCATAGATCCCTGGGGAACCCAATCTCAACAACCCTGCGGGATCGACCGGCCTTGCGGGCCGTCGCTCTATCAGCTGCCGCCGTATCTCACGCCCCCACCTATGCCGTCAGCGCCCGCGCTCCCCAGTGGTTGGGACCTGGAGGGGGGGAACAGCGGATTAATGCCGGACCCGTTCCCCGCTCCAGCCGCTCCTGGAGTCCCGGCTCCGGGTCCCGACTATCACCAAGATAAGAAGCCAGGCAACTGCAAAAATCAAGATGGATGCCACCCTTGCAAGCCGCCGGTAGGGAGTCTCTCGTACAGACCCGATTCAGGAGCGGGCAGGAGCGGGACGGGAGTCCACCACGGCCAATTCCCGGGACCTCATTGGCATCTTTGGGAAATGCACCAGCGGCCCGCGCCTGATTGCACCTGTTTCTGGGTCGAATTAGGCTCCGGGCAGGGGCCGACCCCGTGGCCTAAAAAGGTAGACCCGGCGGGTGGGGGGCCAAAATGAGCGAGTTACTATTGGGTTTCGACATCCTCGCATTGCCGCAGGCAGTCTTTGGTGACCCGTGGAGCTTAGAAGGACCCGAAGAGTACTTACTACGTCCGGAAATCAAAACACCAGTCTCAGTGGACAGACTGATTTGTCCCTCAATCTTTCAGCCTGAAGTTCAGAATTCGGTGGAGACGAAAATAGTCTTGACGCGATTTTCTCCCTCCGTCGCGGTCAACCGGACCGTGACGCATCGAGTCGTAGATTGGCCGGAGTCGGATTTGAACATTCTCGGTCTGTGGACCGATTTGACCAAAATGTTTTTGTGGACGCACCAAAAGCCCGAGCTAAGAGGAATCACTCGCTTCCCTATCGCGATTCAAGTCGTCCTTGATGCGTCGACAATTACTGACCCATTGTGGCTAACTGTTGAGGAGTCTGGAGCTAAGCCCACATCCTTCTCAGACTCGTGGTTGTTTCTCGGGTACGATGTCGCAGACCAAGGACGCACAAGTGCCTTATCGGATTGCTCGTATCAAAATGGAGAGATCGTACAGGCCCGTTTTCGGTGGGGCAGGAATGTAAATGATTGGGGCCTCCTAGATGATTTCAGTAGCGCGATTGCCTTTCAGGAGTTCTCGAACGCTCGGGTAACGGAACACGCTCCCTTTTATATCTACAAAGTCTTCCGGATCCCTGGAGAATTACGTGCGGATTCCAATTTCTGATGCACGCTGAAAAATCCTCTGGCGGCACACATTAGACAGTGGCGAGTGGCGCGCCCTGTTGCATAACCGAGCATCTTTGGCCTTTCGTGGTGCCGCATTTTCGCCGCAGGCAAAGGTGAGCGATTGTCGGAAGTTGGCAAGGCTTTGGGCTGAAGGTGACGAGTAGGGCGATCCCCAACCAAAGATGCGGTTCAGGAGTGTTTTGAGCGTAGCGCCCTCAGGGATTTCCGCTTGAGCAAGGCGTACGGGTTAATCGCTGCCAACAGGTTCCACCTAAAGAGAAAAACCATTACGTTGTGGGGCCGTTGACACATGCCCCGCCCACGCAAGAGTTCTAAGATCGTCCCCTAGGGCGCGCCACTTCTTGAGGTTGCCTCCCCTGTCGACGCGTCATTTGGGCGCCGCGGATTCGATCAGGACGCAAACAGCGCGCTTTGCCATCAGTGGTTGCCGGATAGTCGCTCGTCGCTGAGCGTTGCGGCTCAATCACGGAAACGATGGCGCGTAGATCGCGCGTTCTGGGATGCTGGTAAATCCTGGCCGAAGGTCGCGCTCGGCGCCGTTTGGAACGCGAAAGTGGTACGATCACGCAGGAAGGAATACGACTATGAGTGACAAGATTGCAATGTTTCCGACGGCACACCCGCCCAGGGCCGATGAAGACACCGCGGCAATTGCGCAGGTGATGGAGCAGGTTCCCGGCGAAGTGGAATTGGACAGGATCATCAAGGCCCAGGCATCCGGGCCGCAGATAGCAAAGCGAATGGCCGATTTGGAAAATTCTGTCTGGTCGCTAGTTGGCGCACTTCTTCTTTTGCCGGAGGCCACACGAGACAAGATTGGCGCCACAGAAGCAATCGAGCAGGCACGGCTACTCCTTCATCGCAGCATGGTGCTGGACCACAACCTGGAGTTGCCGGACGGAAACACACAGTAATCGGCGCGGCGCGCCGTGAGCGGCGCAGCCTGTAGCGTATCAACTCACCAGCAGTGTGATTCGCGGCCACTTCGCTTACTTCGGCAGCTTTCGATACAGTTCGCGGAACTTCTCATTCGAGCGGCGGTACGCTGCAATGTAAGCGGCTGGTGAGAACCGTCTAGACGAATTGAGAGTAAATAAGGATGCTGCCCGATGTGGGCACATCGCTAAGTGTCCACGAGGGATAAGTGGACACATCCGAGCAGGGCAACCTTGATGGGACACTCAAGCGAGAAGCAAGACGGCGGCGATCGATTGAAGAGAAGCGACGAATCGTCGAAGAGACGTTAGAGGCTGGCGCATCGGTAGCGCGCGTGGCGCGGCGGCACGCCGTCAACGCCAACCAAGTGTTTTACTGGCGCAAGAAGTATCGCGAAGGACGGCTGGGAAAGAGCCTGTCCAGCAAGCTCCTGCCTGTAACTTTGACAGACATCGCACGGAGTGAATCTGGGCGCAGTGGTTGCGGGTCTTCGCCGTTCGCTGTCGGGTCGATGGAGATCAAGCTCGCCCAAGGGACTCTTCGCGTAGCAGGGAACCTAGACCTGGTGGTGCTGCGTACAGTGATCGAGTGTTTGCTCGGATGATCGGGCTACCAGCGGGAACGCGCATCTGGATCGCCGCAGGGGTGACCGATCTCCGTCGTGGATTCACGGGCTTGAGTGGGATGGTGCAGACGGCACTCAAAGAGAATCCGTTTTCGGGTCACGTGTTCGTGTTTCGCGGACGGCGAGGAGACCTAATCAAGATGTTGTGGTGGGACGGCGATGGTCTTTGTCTTTTTGCAAAAAGACTGGAGCGAGGAAGATTCCTCTGGCCACAAGCGACGAGTGGAACGGTGGCACTAACGCCCGCGCAGTTATCGATGCTTCTTGAAGGAATCGACTGGAGACGTCCGATACGCAGCTACGATCCACAAATGGCGGTGTGAAAGAAAAGATTTTTGCAATTTTCTGATGCGTTTTCATCATGCTGTAAAAAAAGTGCGGTATGTTCGCGTGCAATGGATGCTACTACATTTCCTGATCTCGATCAACTCGATTTCCAAGCACTGAAGTCCCTCATCCTTTCGCAGCGCGAGCAGCTCGCTTCGCGCGACGTGGAAATCGAACACTTGAAGCTACTGATCGCGAAACTGCGTCGCCAGCAGTTCGGCCGCTCTTCGGAGAAGCGGGAATACCAGATCGAACAACTGGAACTGCAGCTGGAAGAACTGGAAGCAAGGCGAAGCAAAGAAAAAGCAGCGGTAAAAGTATCAGCTCCGGTGAGCGCCGCGGCAGCACGACCTGTACGGCGACCGTTACCCGATCACTTGCCCCGGGAAGTGCGAAAAGTTCTTCCGAAGCAAGAAGCGTGTCCGGACTGTGGCGGTAAGCTGAAACATCTTGGCGAAGATGTCTCGGAAATCCTGGAGTACGTTCCGGCCAGTCTCAAAGTCATCCAGTACGTTCGTCCCAAGCTGGCTTGCGCGTGTTGCGATCGCATCGTGCAGGCCGAAGCGCCGAGCCGACCGATCGAGCGAAGCATTGCTGGCCCTGGGCTTCTAGCGCACGTGCTGGTATCGAAATACTGTGACCACTTACCTCTCTATCGTCAGTCGCAGATCTATGCTCGCGCAGGCGTGGAGTTGGATCGCTCCACGCTGGCGGAGTGGGTTGGCGGATCCAGCCGAATGCTCGCGCCACTGGTCGAAGCGTTGCGACGTCACGTGATGGCTGCGGGGAAACTCCACGCGGATGACACGCCAGTTCCGGTGTTGGCCCCAGGGTTGGGCAAAACTAAAACGGGGCGGCTGTGGACGTACGTGCGCGACGATCGTCCCGCAGGAGACAGCACACCAGCTGCGGTGTGGTTCGCGTATTCACCGGATCGCAAGGGCGAACATCCGCGAGCTCACCTGAGCAACTTTTCCGGCACACTGCAAGCAGATGGTTACGCGGGCTTTGATCAGATCTATGAAGCAGGCCGCATTCAGGAAGCGGCGTGCTGGGCGCACGTACGGAGAAAGTTTTACGATCTCGAGGTTGCGCATAAATCCCCCGTTGCAGCTGAGGCTTTGCAACGCATCGCGGCGTTGTATGCCATCGAGAAAGAAATCCGAGGACGTCCGCCCGACGAGCGGCGTGAGGTGCGCAACACGCGCAGCAGACCGTTGCTGGAATCGCTGAAACAATGGTTCGAGGAAACCTTAGGGAAACTCTCGCGAAAATCCGATACGGCCCTGGCCGTTCGCTACGCACTCGGACGGTGGGCAGCGCTGCTGCGCTTCTGTGATGACGGCGGCATCGAAATCGACAATAATGCTGCAGAGCGAGCGTTGCGGGTCGTGGCTCTGGGCAGAAAGAACTTTCTTTTTGCGGGCTCCGATGGCGGTGGAGAAAGTGCCGCGGCGATCTACAGCCTGGTCGGCAGTGCCAAGCTAAACGGAATCGATCCCGAAAGTTATCTACGGAACGTGTTGTCCCGTATTGCGGATCATCCGATCAAGTGCATCGAGGAGTTGCTCCCGTGGAACGTCGCCGCAAGTCTACAGCTTCCCAAACAAGAGGCGGCCTAAACGAAGACGCCGCCACGAACGTTCCCACCAACAGTCCCAGAGCTGCCCTACATCGAAGAGACCCTCGAAAACGGCGGAATCACTATCGGAATCATTCCTCCGTTGAGCGAATGTGTCGCTGTGGCTCACGAGGGGCGCCACACCCTAGCCATGCTGAAACGCCAGAAAGGTGAGTCCCTGGCACAGTTGCTGTTCCGTCTGGATCACGCCATCGCCAGGGCTCACACCGACGACATTTTCACAGACGAGATAAACCCGCAGTCAAAATAGCAGCCCCCCTAGCAGTTGCATCCCTTCGGCACAAGACGGCCTGAAGCGAACGCTTACGCTGCAATTACCTCTGGCCGCACGAGGCGTTGCGAAGGGACAACGTTGTGGGTGTAATGTTTCATGGCCGTCTCCAGAATATGCCGCTAGGACTGCCCATTTTCCTTAGCGACGGCCACTAATTCCCTGTAGAGCTTGGCGTCACTGAGAGCCCCGCACCCTTTGCGAACCTCGCAAAGGAATCAGCATCCGATTCACGTGCGAAAGGATCGGGGCGAACTCCACGAATGAGCGGTTCGGGGTGCCGACTGTCGGGCCGTGTACCATGTAAAGGTCGTCCGGATGCTGCCGAAGACCTATCAGCAAATCTCCAGCACGGTTTCGATAGACGCGAGCAGACGCTACTATCGTGCCATCAGACGCAACGCTCGCTCGCCATACTCTTAGCCCTGCGAACTGACTGGCCGCCGTTATAGCAATGACAGCGAAGAGAGCCGCTACTAAGAACAACCTTTTTCATCTGGTTCCGCCGCTGATGTTGGGGACTATCCAGATTTCGCCGTTGGGGGCTACTGGGCTTGACAGGCCACCAGTGTAGCGGACGTCTTCTTCGCCTATAAAGATGTTGATGTGTTCGCGGACGTGACCTTGCTCAGTGGCGATGCGATCGCGGAGTGGCGGGTAGAGGAGCCAGAGCGCGGAGAGGGCGTCCGCTAGCGTCGAGGGCGTGTCCGCGATTTCTACTGTGTCGCGGCCTGCGACGAATTGACGCAGCGGGCCGGGGATGTGGAAGGTGGCCGGCACGCTTATTTTCCGGAGCGGCGGGATTTATGGGACGCGCGCGATTTGCCGCGGGAATGGCTGCGCGAGGACGATGAGGATTTCGACGGCTGCGGCGAGTGCGGCGGCTGCGTGTGTTTCGGCGGCTTCGTCGGATGCGACGATTTCGGCGTGACCGATCTTGCGCTCGCGGCCGGTTCCTCGAAAATTGCGCTGCGAATGCAGACCACCGGCGGCAAACCTTCCACCAGCCTTTGCCACGATTTGCCTTCATCGCGCGAGGCGTAGAGCTGCCCGCTGCGCGTGCCGAAATAAATTCCCGCGGGATCGAAGGAATCGGCAGTCATGGCATCGCGCAAGATGGTTTCGTAGGCGCCCTTTTGCGGCAAGCCGCGCGTGAGCGGTTCCCAGGAGGCGCCGGCATTGCGCGTGCGATAGACGCGCAAGCGCCCATCGCAAGTGCAGCGAAATTCGTCGGACTCGACCGGGACGACGTATACGCAATCCGGTTTTTGCGGGTGCACCACGACCGCGAAACCAAAATCCGAAGGGACGCCATTCGCCACGTCCGTCCAGTTTTCGCCAAAATCGTCCGAGCGATACAAGCCCCAATGATTTTGCAGGAACAGACGTTCGGGGCGCGCGGGATGCATGGCGATCTTGTGCACGCATTGGCCGAACTCCGGATATTTATTCGGCATGAAGACGGCGCGAATGCCGCGATTCTGCGCAGTCCAACTATCCCCGCCGTCGTCGGAGCGATAGACGCCGCCCGAAGAGATGGCGACGTACAGACGGCGCGGATTCGACGGGTCTTGCAAAATCGTGTGCAGCGCAAGGCCGCCATTGCCGGGCATCCAGCGCGGGCGATGCGGATGATCGAACAGGCCGCGCACCAGCGACCAGTTTTCGCCGCCGTCGCGCGTTTCAAAAAGCGCGGCCGGCTCGACGCCGCAGTAGAGAACGTCCGGCTCATCGGGCGGCCCGAGCGTGATCTGCCAAATATTCTTGAGCGAGACGCCGGCATCGGCGGGAAAACGGATCGGCGCTTCGTGCGGATTGGTCCAGGTTTTGCCGAAGTCATCAGTGAAACGCAGCAGCGTGCCCCAAATGCTTTGCGTCGAAGCCCAGATGCGGTGGCGGCCGGCGCGGCCGTCGAAGGCCATCGCGTTCACTCCATGGCCGTGAAAATACGGGCCGCCCAATTCCCAACGCGCGCGCTGCCGATTCGAACGCAGCAGGAACGCGCCTTTCGTCGTGCCCACGAGCAAAAGTGAATCGCCTTTGCGCACCTGGATATTGCGCACGCTGTGCATCACGGTGGTGCGTGGCGCGCTATTTTCCGTGACGGGATCTTTGAAGACGACGACGGCGGACTGAATCGCTTCAAGCGCGGCCTGAATCTCGCTGGCGCGTTGATAGCGCTGCCGAGGTTCTTTCGTGAGGCAGTGTTGAATGACGGCCCAAAGGCCGAGCGGGATGCTGGGGTCGAGCGCTTTCGGAGTCTCGCGCAGAATGGCGGCGCTGGTTTCGAATCCGGTGCGGCCCTCAAACGGCAAGCGGCCGGCGGCGGCTTCATACAGCACGACTCCGAGCGCCCACAGATCGCTGCGGTAATCGGCGGGTTCGCCGCGCAAAATTTCCGGCGCCATGTAGGGGAGCGTGCCGCTGACGCTCGAGCTATCTTGCACCGTGGCGTAGGAGCGCGTGCCGGCTTCGGCGGGTGAATCGGGATTGACGCGTTTTGCGAGGCCGAAATCGAGGACTTTCACCACGCCTTCGTCGGTGACAACTATATTCGCCGCTTTCAGGTCGCGATGGACGATGCCCTTATCGTGTGCGCGGGAAAGCGCGCTGGCGATTTGGATGCCGTAACGCAGAACCGATTCGGGTGGCAAGCCGGCGTCGCGGCTGAGCGCGCGCAAAGATTTTCCTTCGACGAGTTCCATCACGATGTAGAGCTCGCCGTCGGATTCGCCGACTTCGTAGATCGTGCAGATATTCGGATGAGCCAGCGCCGAAGAAGCGCGCGCTTCTTCGAGCAGATTGCGGCCGCCCGCGGATGGCTCGGGGCCGGCGGACTTGTTGAGGACTTTTACGGCGACGTCGCGGTGCAACATTTCGTCCTGGGCGCGATAGACCACACCCATGCCGCCTTCACCGATTTTCGCGATGATGCGGCAGTGGCCCAGGACCTGGCCGATCAATGGTTGCTCCTTTGTTTCACATGCTAGGCTGGCGCCGGTGGTGCGTCAAGGCAAGTGGGCAGGCAAGTGGGCAGCCGAGCGGGCAGAGAGCCAAAGCGCGCTCAATGTCTCACACGCGGAGGGTTTAATCCGTAGGGACGGGTCTAAGACCCGCCCGGTTTTGATTTTTGATTTCGTGAATCGCGCTACCCCACGATTCATCCTGAGATTCGGCATTGCCGAATCGAACGGCTGCGGCCCAGCTTACCGGGGCGTCCACCTCACCTCGGTGGAGTAGGGGCACGACATGCCGTGCCCGCCTCTCCGAAACGGAGGTCGTCACGCCGGGAGGTATGGCGCTCCTCGTTAATCGCGCAATTGCGACGCGGTCATGCGCGGCGCGCTAGAGGCCTAGTTGGCTGAGCCCGGGATGCTCCTGCGGGCGCGCACCCTGCGGCCAGTGATACAGCCGCTCGGAATCCTTGATGGGCAGGTCGTTGATGGACGCGTGGCGGTGATGCATGACGCCTTGCGCATCGTATTCCCAATTTTCATTGCCGTAGGAGCGGTACCACTGGCCCGAGTCGTCGTGCCATTCGTAGGCGAAGCGCACGGCGATGCGGGCTTCGTCGAAAGCCCAGAGCTCTTTGATCAGGCGGTATTCGAGCTCGCGATTCCACTTGCGCGTGAGGAATTGGATGATTTGCTCGCGGCCATTGATGAATTCCGCGCGATTGCGCCAGTGGCTATCAATCGTGTAGCCCAGCGAGACGCGTTGCGGATCGCGCGAGTTCCACGCGTCTTCGGCTTTGCGCACTTTCAGCGCGGCTGTTTCGCGAGTGAAGGGCGGAACTAAACTTACTTGCGGTTGAGCGGTCATGGCTTTGCTCTCCTTTTCTTGTCGCCGGATTTGAGATTCATAGAAGCGCGGGGGTCGCAGCCGCGCCTTTCGGGCCCCGGCCTTGGTCGTATATCCGACAAAGTTTCGCGAAGTCAACCGCAATTTGCCGCGACGCACGGGTCGCGCGCCGGACTACAGGTTTCATTATCTCCCGCTACGCGCTTCTCCGTATGGTGCGCCGGTTTGGGGAACGCTATAACGAACATCGTGATGCTGTCCCGCCGTTCGCGGTGCCCGACCGATGGGTACTTGCACTAGAAAATCGAGATTGGACTTCGCTGCGTGATTCGCGCGGCGATTTGGCGCATAAAAAGGAGATTGCAATGCAGATCAGAAGAGGATTGCTGGCAGCCGGAGCATCGCTGCTGTTTGCCGGCTCGTTGCTGGCGGGGCCGATCCAACAGGATCAATCACCCGCGCCGGACAATAGCAAGACGAATCAAGGAGACGCCGGCAAAGGTGCGATGACGGCGCAGCAACAGAAAGCCAATCCGGCCGATCGCGAAACGACCAAGCAGATTCGCAGTTCGCTAACCAAAGACAAATCGCTTTCCACCTACGCTCACAACATCAAGATCATCACGCGCGACGGCCACGTCACGCTGAAGGGTCCGGTCCGCTCGGAAGATGAAAAAGCTACGATCGCAGCGAAAGCGGAGGCCGTCGCCGGCGCCGGCAATGTGGACGATCAATTGACCATCGCACCTGCGAAACACGAGCAGTAAAACGCGTCAAAAATCCAATTTCACAAAAAGGAGATCCAAAAATGGAAAACAAGAAAACGGCAGTGTTCGGAATTTACACGATTCTGGCGGCCGCCGACACGGCGACCGATGCGCTGGTGAAATCAGGCTTCGCTCCTTCGTCCGTCTCCGCATTGCTTCCGGATAATCTCGGCAACCGTCCGATCGCAACGGAAAAATCCACGAAGGCGCCGGAAGGCGCGGCAGCCGGCGCCGGCTCTGGCGCGGTCTTGGGCGGCGCGCTTGGATTGTTGATCGGGATGGGAACTCTGGCGATCCCCGGCGTGGGTCCGCTGATCGCGGCGGGTCCAATCATGGCCGGGCTAGCGGGATTGGGAGTCGGCGGAGCGGTGGGCGGATTTACCGGCGCGTTGATCGGCATGGGCATTCCGGAATACGAAGCGAAACGCTACGAAGGGCGCTTGCAAAAGGGCGGAATACTTCTCTCGGTGCACTGCGACACCTCCGAAGAGATCAAGCGCGCCAAGGAAATCTTGAAGAGAACCGGCGCGGAGGATATTTCGTCCACCGGCGAAGCGTCTTCTCCTTCCGGCTCGAAGGTACGCACCGCGAACCCGTAATGCCTGGTGTGCAGGCGCACAGGTCTTCGCGCCAGTTACCCGGTTCCAGACCAACAAGGCAGTCTTGCGCAGTGTGAAAGGAGCTTCTCGATGCTGCTACTGATTATCCTGCTGGTGCTCTTGTTTGCCGGAGGCGGCGGTTACTACGGCTATTCGCGATGGGGAGCCGGCGGCGGCCTGGGAATCGTCGGCACGGTGCTGGTGATTGTGCTGGTTCTGTATCTGCTCGGCATGTTGCGCTGACGTTTGCTTCAGCGGCGGGGAGAGCGACGTCAAGCCTCTTCCCGCTTCATCGGCGCGCTTACTGCTGCCTTTCGATTGAGCCAGCTGATTCCGGCGCCGATCAACGGAGCGCGTTCAGACAATTCCGAAACATATAGCCGGTCTCGAAAATCACCCAACTCTGCTTTCGCGGCGGCGAGGAAGTAATCTGCGGCGCGCGCGATTCCTCCACCCAACACGATGCGGTCGGGCACAAACGCTGCACTGATCCGACGTAAAACGCTGCCCAGTTCCCTTCCGAATTTCTCGAATGCCTGCTGTGCTTCCTGGCGGTGCGACGCCGCGGAAGCGATTTCACACACCTGTAAACGTTTTCCGGTCAGTTCCTCGAAAGTCCGCTGGATCGCGGGCGTGGAAACATAATCTTCAACAATGCCGTCGCGGTACGGCTGATTCCAGATCTCGCCGCCGGCGGGAACGCCCGGTCCTTCCACCACGACGTTTCCGTCCACCGCGAATGCAGCACCCACGCCGGTGCCGAGCGTAATGCCGATTGCGCGCCTTGCGCCAGATGCGCCTACCTGGTGCAACTCGCCGATCAACGACGCTGACGCATCGTTCAGGAAATGAATGCAGTCGGGAGGGCAACCGAAGCGCGGGGAAAGTTCTCGCCGCAAGTCCATTCCGTAGAGCGATTGAAATTTGTGGCGCATCTCACTGATACCGTGTTCGTAATCGAACGGACTCGGAATAGCGATGGAAATTCCGTGCGGCGTAGCAGTCGCCGGAAGGACGGTGGCGACGAGTGATTCAAAAGTCTTGAAGAATGTTTCCGGTTCCGCGCCGGAAGGCAAGTGCTGGTCGCGAATCGCGCCGATGGAACTCGACTGCGAATCGAAAACGCTTGCGGCAATGTGGCTGCCACCCACATCGAAGACTAGGATTGGGGCGCTGCGAGTATCCAACGGATACTCCTCTTTGGTAACGATACCACTATCCGCGGAACTTGCCCCTGAAATCAATGGAGCAACGGCGTCGTAGTAAATCACCAGCGAGCGAGCCTGTTCGAGGCTGTTACGAAACACGCAAATCGGCCAGCTGCTGGAACTTTTCGACACTCGCTGAAGACAGGGCGACATCCCATTACGAATCCCGTGGCAGCAAGCCGGAAGGATGGGAACGCCGGTCGGCATGGCATTCGCGCGCTAGTAACAGCGGCGAATCCTACCGCATGCTAGTGTCTGGAGAATGCTGTAGATGGGGTTGCGGGCGGGCTCTTTTCGCTTCCCTTGAGGTCCATGCGCTCAATGAGACCGTTCGCAATGGTATAGATGTGCCACACTTCACTGTCAGAAAGGACATCGCCACCGAGGCTTTTCACGAGCTGATGGACTTTGACGTCGGTAATCCCATCTTCCCGGTCGATGACCTCAAGCGGTTCCACATGAGGATCAAATTCCTTCCACTGACGGGTCCAGTAGGCCCGAATCTCTTCTTTCCCGACGACTCGCCCGCCTTCCGATGCCTTGGGCCAGCTAACGTTTTCACTCATGAGCGCCAGGGCGCTGTCTATATCCCGATGATTGAAAGCAGAGTAGGCCCGAGCGATCAGTGTCTTTGTGTCCGCCATGAATCCTCCGGAGTTCGCATGTCTACTTTACACGTAGATGAGCGAAATGCTCTGGAGGTCGCCAACACACGAGCTTACTCCGCTTCTCCGGCTGGCGTGTCGTTAAGCTGGTGGGCGAGCATCCGCATCAAGCGAACCAGTTCATCAAAATCACAGTGAGCGCAAGCAATCAAGAGCGTCGGGTACTGGTTCGGCAGCCTGCTGCAGGAGCTGGCGTCACTCGCGCGGCTTGCGGATTATTTCGCACCCGCAGGAGCGGCGGATCACCAATTCGGTGGGGAGCAATATTCGTTGGTTGACCGAACGCAAATCGGGACTGCCTGAACGGATCCAGTCCAGCAACATACGCGTAGCGCTGCGGCCCAGTTCCGCGGCCGGCTGGCGCACCGCAGTCAGCGGCACGCTCAACAATCCCGCCATTTCGAAATCGTCAAAGCCAATGATGGCGAGTTCATCCGGCACGTTGATGTTCTCGCGTTGCAGGGCCTGCAGAACGTTCACGGTCGTAACGCCATTTAAGGAAAAAAGCGCAGTCGGCTTTTTTACTCCCCGCAATTGCTTCAAAAGCCGGGGGACGAGGGCCGCTGCTTCGTCGGCAATCATCAATTCGGACTCCAGCCCGGCCTCGGCCATGGCCTTTTCGTAGCCCTCGATTCTTTCAGCGATGGAATTGAACTGGCTATCGTACCCTGCGCACAGGATACTGCGATGGCCGTGCTCGACCAGATGGTGCACGGCCTTCGCGGCGCCTTGCGCGTTTTCTACCATCACTTCGCCCGCATCCAGTCCCGGAAAGGTGCGATCCATCATCACCACGGGAATCCCTCTGGCGCGAACGTCTCGCAAATGCCCGATGCTGTCCGGACTGGTGGGAACAAGCAGGATGCCTGCAATGCTGCGCGATTTCATCATGGCTAGCTCGCGGGCCTCGCTGTCACTATCGCGCTCGGAAGCCAGGAGCAGCGTGACGTAGCGATGCTCGGCGGCAAACTGCTGTACGGCGTGGGCGCAAGTCGAGAAGAATCGGTCTGCTAGGTCGGGGACAATCAGGCCAATGGTGTGCGAAGCCTGCCCCTTTAGCAGGCGAGCAGCCTCGTTCGGTTCGTAGCCCAGCTTTCGGATCGCTGCGCGAACCCGAGCGGCGGTGGCCGCGCTCACCAGATTGCCGCCATTGATTACGCGGGAGACGGTCATCTTGCCGACGCCGCACTCGCGGGCGACATCTTCAATCGTAGGCGGACTGGTACCTTTCCTGACCATGCGGCCCCCTGGCGCGGCGCTGACGGCTTGACGGTCGAAAAACCGGTCGCAAGCGAGGCGCGCCATCATAGCGCAAATCGGGGAACGCGCGTGCGTACAACGGCACGACAAAGCGGGGCACGGAATCCAGATTCCGACGCTCCTGACGTGCTTACGTGAAATCTCGCGGCCTTGGACGCAAGCAAAGCGGCGCGCCGCGCGAATTCTCCGTTGACGATGGCGATTTAAGGCGGCTATAAGTTCGAACGAGGAGAATGGGACCGATACCAATGTTTGTGCCCCGAGGCCGCGCGAGACGGCCGGTGCAGTCTGTTCGTAGATGGCGTCGCAATTTTCGCTTCATTGATTCCCTTCTGGGTTGCCGACGTTCCCTAAATTCATCGCCGAGTTCCCCTTTTCATTCTCAGGATTGCTACCATGGCTCTCGGCTGGCGAAACGTGTAGGTCAAAAATGCCTGCCTTGAGAAGGACGGAGATGGTGCGATGAACTCGAAACGGGTCGCTTCGCTTTCCGCGCTAGTTTGCATCCTTCCGCTCGTTGCGATCGCGCGCATGAAATCCGGCGCGCAAGACTCGGCGGCAAGCGGCCCCGTCGGCATTTTCGAAAGCCATCAGGATCTCGGCGCGGTGCTTCATCCTGGCGCGGTGGAATACAACGACGCGACGAAGACCTACACACTCAGCGGCAGCGGCGAGAATATTTGGCTGAATTCCGATGAGTTTCAATTCGCATGGAAGCAGGTCTCGGGTGACGTGGCGCTCACCGCGGATATTTCATTCCTGGGCGGCGGCGGCAACGAACATCGCAAGGCCGTGCTGATGCTGCGGCAGACCCTGGATGCAGACTCGGCGTACGCCGACGTCGCGCTGCAGGGCGACGGGCTCGCGTCGCTGCAATATCGCGAGGAAAAAGGCGCCCCGACGCACGAGATCCAGGCGAATGTGCGGTCCCCGCGCAGGCTGCGTATCGAAAAGCGCGGCGAGTATGTTTACGTGCTGCTTCGAGCTGCGAGTGATGGCGACGTAGAACCTTCCGGAGCGGCGATGCGTATTCCGTTCAATGGGAAATTTTATGTGGGCATCGGCGTCTGCGCGCACGATAAAGATGCGGTGACGAAGGCCACGTTTGCGAATGTGGATTTGCAGACGCTCGGCGCGCCGGCTGCCGGAGCGCCGACGACTCTTTACAGCTCGCTGGAAGTGATCAATGTCGCGTCTATGGACCGCCGCGTGGTGTACCTTGCGCCGCAGCGTTTTGAAGCCCCGAACTGGATGCGCGACGGCAGTTCGTTCATCTTCAACCAGAAGGGGCGCATCTACCGGCTGCCGGTGACGGGCGGCGAGCCGCAGGTGATTGATACGGGGTTTGCGATTCAGTGCAACAACGACCACGGGATCTCGCCCGACGCAACGGAAATGGCGATCAGCGACCAATCGCAAGAGCCGCACAGCTCGCTTGTATATATTGTCCCGATTGGCGGCGGAGTGCCGCGGCGGATCACGAAGAATTCGCCGTCGTATTGGCACGGCTGGTCGCCGGATGGCAAGACTTTGGCGTTCGTCGGCGAGCGCAACGGCAATTTCGACATCTACAGCATCCCCGTCAGCGGCGGCGAAGAAACGCGATTGACAACGGCGGAAGGGCTTGATGACGGGCCGGAATATTCGCCGGACGGAAAGTACATCTACTTCAATTCGGTGCGGACCGGGATCATGCAGATCTGGCGGATGCGGCCCGATGGCAGCGAGCAAACGCAAATCACGCGCGACGATTACAACAACTGGTTTCCGCACCTTTCGCCGGACGGAAAGTGGATGGTGATTCTCTCGTATGACAAGAGCGTCTCCGGGCATCCCGAAAATAAAGACGTGACGCTGCGGCTGATGTCGCTCGACGACAATAAAATCACGGTTCTGGCAAAATTATTCGGCGGCCAGGGGACGATCAATGTCCCGTCGTGGTCGCCGGACGGCAAGCAACTGGCGTTTGTGAGCTACGAACTGCTGCCGGGGAAGTGAACCAGCGCGCTGTGCGAGCTCGCCGCCACACCGCCGGCGCGCGCGCAAAAATTTCGAACGGGAGACCACGATATTGTCCGAACATAACCGTCGCGAATTTTTGAAGCTTTCGCTTGCAGGAGCAGGCGCTTTGGCCGCGGCAAAACTCGCGCAAGGCGGCGCTGCTGCCTCCGCGGCGCATCGTCCTCTGGGCGTGCAGCTTTACACCGTGCGCGACGCCGCCGAGCGCGATCTTCCCGGCGTCCTCGCCGCAGTGCGCAAAATCGGCTTCCGCGAAGTCGAGACGTACTGGAACGTCTACACGCATTCGGCCGTGGAATTGCGCCGCATGATCACCGATCACGGCCTGCGCGTTCCCAGCGGCCATTTCGATTACGACGGCCTGGAGTCCAAGATTGATTACGCGAAAACTCTCGGCGTCCAGTACATGATCTGTCCCATGCTGCCGGAAAAAATGTGGTACGAACTCGACGGCTACAAGCGCGCCGCCCAGCAGTTGAATATCTGGGGCGAGAAAGTCCAGAAGGCCGGGATGCAGCTCGGTTTTCACAATCACAATTATGAATTCAAGCGCTTTGGCGGGACCACTGGCTTCGCCACGCTGATGAACGAGACGGATCCCAAGCTGGTCTGCCTGGAAATGGATTGCTACTGGATCGTGGAAGCCGGCGAAGACCCGCTGAATATGCTCGAGCGCTACAGCAACCGCATCAAAGAGCTACACCTGAAAGACCGCAAGTCCGGATTCCCCACTTCGCAAGTGAAGGACGCCGCCGCCGAGCATTTCACCGAAGTCGGCTCCGGCACAATTCACTGGAAGCCAATCCTCGCCGCCGCGGAAAAGCTCAACATAAAACACTTCTACGTCGAACGCGATTCCGGCGACCTGCCCGCGCTCGAAAGCCTGCGCATCAGCTTCGAGTATCTCCAGCCATCGATGTAAAGACGAGCGTCTGCGCCCGTTCTTTAATCTGTCATCCCGAGCAAAGCGAGGGATCTCTCTTCGCATCAGCCCCGCTACTACCGCCGACCTCTCGCCGGCTCTTCGCCTGCCGGATCACTGAACGGGTTCACGACGCGCAGCGCGCCATACTTCTGGCCGTCGGCTAAGTCTTCGGAATACAAAACCGACGCACCGGAGCTTCCCGCTGCCTGAATAATCAGCGCGTCCCAGAACGAAATGTTGAACCGCCGCTCGATCGCCAGGGCTTCCATCACGGACTCAGCCGTATTGGTCACGATGTCCCAACTCATGTAGTCCTGCAGCAATTGCATCGTCTCTTCAATGGACAAAGGGTGAGCGGTCTTGCGGCGAAGATTCACGCAAAGTTCCTGAAGCACCTGCGTGCTGAGCACTCCACCGCCGGAAGTCCAGAGGTCTTCGACCAGCGCCCGCGCCCGCTCGTGTTTCACCCCTGCCGCACGGTCGTGCGCGTACATCAAAATATTGGTGTCCACGAACGCCTTATCGTTCATGGAGTTCGTCGCGGGAACGAGGAGGAACCCAGCCTAGGTCAAAACCTTTGCGCAGGCGCGCCATGGCGCGTTTTCGAGCTCGGTCATATCCCTTACGTTCGCGCACGATTTCCTCCAGCTTTGCAGCCAGCAAAGCGCTCACCGAACGTCCTTCTTCGGCCGCCAGGATCCTGGCTTCGCGCAGAACGTCAGAGTCAAGCTTCAGTGTGATATTCGCTTTCATAAGCAGCACAGAATCGCGTGCAGCACCATTTTACGTGCTAAACCCGCTTTTTGGCAAGCTTTCCAAAGACGTCGGGAGGCGCACAGCGGAAACGACGCGACGTACGTTGCCTTTGTGCTTCTTTGATCCGTCATCCCGCTTGCCCTGACGCAGGAAGGGAGCGCAGCGCGATTTGTCCGTCCCGGGCGGCTCAGCGGGACGAGGGCTCTCTCTTCGTATTTTCGCCGGCTGATGGGATGACGTTGTCGGCTCCTTCCTCCGAGTAGACTTGGTAGCGCTAACGACCAAGGCTCGGAAGAAAGGAGCCGAGCGATGATGATTATAGGATGTGATTTTCACACGCGCTACCAACAGATTGCGATGCTGGACGAGGCTACTGGGGAACTGACCGAACGACGGTTGGATCACCAGACGGGAGAAGCGGAGGCTTTCTATCGAAGTTTGCCAGGACCGGTACGCGTAGGGATCGAAGCCACCGGGCCGCTTCGCTGGTTCGAACGCTTGCTCACGGAACTGGGTCACGAGTTGTGGATCGGCGATTCCGCCAAGATTCGCGCCAGCGAAGTACGCAAGCAGAAGACCGACGAACGCGATGCTTTGCTGATTCTCGATCTGATGCTGGCCAAACGCTTTCCGCGCATCTGGGTTCCCACACCGGCCGAACGCGACCTGCGGCAGTTGCTCTGGCATCGTCACAAGCTGGTTTGCCTGCGCACCATGTTGGGCAACCAACTGCACGCGTTGGCGATGAGCGAAGGACTCTGCCGCAAGAAGAAGTTGTTCACCAAGAAAGGCCGCGCGGAACTGCAGGGTGTGGGTCTGGCTCCGTGGGCCAGCCGGCGCCGTGCAGAACTTCTCCAGCTGCTCGACCAACTCAATCCGCCCATCGCGGAGTTGGACCGTGCAGTTCTGGAACAAGCGCAACGCCGCGCCGACGCCGTGCTGCTGATGACCCATCCGGGCATCGGTCCGGTCACGTCGCTGGCCTTCGTTCTGGCGATTGGTCCGATCACTCGTTTTCCTCGCAGCAAAAAGATTGCGAGTTACCTGGGACTGAATCCCAGCGAAGAATCCAGCGGCGGACGGCGGCGGCTGGGAGCCATCAGCAAGCAGGGCAACACCATGGTGCGTTGGTTGCTGATCGAGGCCGTGTATCCCGCCGTGCGCAAAGATCCCCAACTGCGGCAGGACTATCAGCGTTTGAAATTCCGCAGAGGACACGCGGTGGCCAAAGTGGCCATCGCGCGCAAGTTGGCTGTGCGTATGTATTGGATGCTGCGCAGTGGAGCAGCGTACGCACAGCTGGTTCGCAGGCAAGGCAGCCCGGCGGCCACCCTGGTGGACGCAAGTTCATCGTCAGGCTGATTGGGCGCCTTGCTCCCGCGAGCGATCGCGGCGTCTGAAAAACGAATCATGGTCGGAAGTCGGTGACCGAATAGATGGCTGGTGGAACCAGATTCCACCGCTGGATTCAAGCAGCGAGCCTTGGTCGAGATGAAGCGAAAAGCAAAGGCCCTGGTAAGTAGAACAACAAAAACGAGCTGCCCCCAGCTCGCACACTCTACGTGTCTCTTGACAGAGCCGACAACGTCATAGAGGGTGGCCGACCCCTTGTCGCGCAGGCGAGAACCGCGTTTAGATCGGATGCCACATCCCTTTGCGCTGTTCGCAAAGGGTGCGTGGCAATACGTCCAGCTCCACCCCCTCGGCGCCGGATTCGATGTACCACCGTTCCGCTCACTGTCCAGAATGCCGCTCCGATTGATCACGCATCAGCTGGTCCACATACGGCCGCGGCCATGACTAGCGATTGCAATAGCTTGGACGCACTCGTCATCGCTCGTCTGGCCGCGGCCCGAGGCCCCACACCGCTTACGACGCACTGGCCTTTGCAGCTGCCGCTTTTGCCTTGAGTACTTGGACTTTGGCCTGAGCGTCACGCTCCGCGGCTTGACCCCTTTCTTTGGCGAGCTGTAATCGAGCTTGCAGCTTGGAATCGAGTTGGTTGATTTTTTCCTGGATCCTTGCCTTGCGGTCAGCGTGAGCTTGCGCGTGCTCCGCCTTGAGTTGGGCTATGTCAGCCTTCATGGCCGCGGTCTCCTCGCTATTGACCGTGTCCTTGACTGCCGAAAGAGCGCGGCGGAATACAATCCCTCCGATCGGCTCCATGCGCGTGTCAACAGGCGTGGTCCAGTCCTCATCGATTTCCGCGACGACCGCGACCTTGCCGGGCACTAAAACCTTGGTCACGTCATCGATGAAGTCGCCACTGATTCGGGCATTGTCCAGATCGGCGGTCGCACCGGCAACGAGGCCGACACTAGCGCCGATAGCTAAGCCTACCGGGCCTCCCAATAGACCAATCAAGCTTCCCAGAGACGTTCCAACGAGAGTGCCGATAGGGCCAGCGTCGTCGCCTTGCTTGACCATTGCGGTTCCGTTCGCGTTTTTCGCAACCACAGCATAGGCGTAGACACCAATGCTGCCTTCGCGATCCAATTGCAGAAGCGCCTTCTTTCCTTCGTAAGCCTTATTTTCATTATCAAAAACAACTACAAGCATGCGGTCCATAGCTATCTCCTATATTGAATTTCACTCGGTCCAGCGCTTGCGACCAGTGAGCGAATCATGAAACATTTTCTGAACCCCGTGGATATGTCCCGGAACTGTTCAGCCAGTACGACATGCGATTGCGATTGTTCCAGCATCCGAAATGCCGGCGAGCTTTCAGTGGGATTCCGGTTCCGATTGCGCTTCGGAGCGGTTGCATGAGGCAACTGCAGCGAGCGTTGGCGTTCTCCTGGTCGCTAAGCCCGAACTCGGAACGTTGCACCCGCCGAGGCCGCCCAAAGCGCCCGAAACAGAGAGAGTGTGGCTCTTCTCGATTAATTCATGCCGTGAGTTACATCACCCCTGACAGTGACACCCGTCACAGCTCCGGAACGGCGTGAGATCGTTATATTGTCATTGCGGTCATTGCGGCACGGAAGAACGTCGGGAATTGCTTCCAGCTGGGATGACGAATGACGTCCGTCGGTGCTTGTTCGACAGGGCCTGGCGAGACCTTCAAGGATGCATTTGACGGGGCCAATCGTGAGGGGGGTTGAATTTCTAACACAGATTTACGGTAAGCGTTCGCTTCAGGCCGTCTTGTGCCGAAGGGATGCAACTGCTAGGGGGGCTGCTATTTTGACTGCGGGTTTATCTCGTCTGTGAAAATGTCGTCGGTGTGAGCCCTGGCGATGGCGTGATCCAGACGGAACAGCAACTGTGCCAGGGACTCACCTTTCTGGCGTTTCAGCATGGCTAGGGTGTGGCGCCCCTCGTGAGCCACAGCGACACATTCGCTCAACGGAGGAATGATTCCGATAGTGATTCCGCCGTTTTCGAGGGTCTCTTCGATGTAGGGCAGCTCTGGGACTGTTGGTGGGAACGTTCGTGGCGGCGTCTTCGTTTAGGCCGCCTCTTGTTTGGGAAGCTGTAGACTTGCGGCGACGTTCCACGGGAGCAACTCCTCGATGCACTTGATCGGATGATCCGCAATACGGGACAACACGTTCCGTAGATAACTTTCGGGATCGATTCCGTTTAGCTTGGCACTGCCGACCAGGCTGTAGATCGCCGCGGCACTTTCTCCACCGCCATCGGAGCCCGCAAAAAGAAAGTTCTTTCTGCCCAGAGCCACGACCCGCAACGCTCGCTCTGCAGCATTATTGTCGATTTCGATGCCGCCGTCATCACAGAAGCGCAGCAGCGCTGCCCACCGTCCGAGTGCGTAGCGAACGGCCAGGGCCGTATCGGATTTTCGCGAGAGTTTCCCTAAGGTTTCCTCGAACCATTGTTTCAGCGATTCCAGCAACGGTCTGCTGCGCGTGTTGCGCACCTCACGCCGCTCGTCGGGCGGACGTCCTCGGATTTCTTTCTCGATGGCATACAACGCCGCGATGCGTTGCAAAGCCTCAGCTGCAACGGGGGATTTATGCGCAACCTCGAGATCGTAAAACTTTCTCCGTACGTGCGCCCAGCACGCCGCTTCCTGAATGCGGCCTGCTTCATAGATCTGATCAAAGCCCGCGTAACCATCTGCTTGCAGTGTGCCGGAAAAGTTGCTCAGGTGAGCTCGCGGATGTTCGCCCTTGCGATCCGGTGAATACGCGAACCACACCGCAGCTGGTGTGCTGTCTCCTGCGGGACGATCGTCGCGCACGTACGTCCACAGCCGCCCCGTTTTAGTTTTGCCCAACCCTGGGGCCAACACCGGAACTGGCGTGTCATCCGCGTGGAGTTTCCCCGCAGCCATCACGTGACGTCGCAACGCTTCGACCAGTGGCGCGAGCATTCGGCTGGATCCGCCAACCCACTCCGCCAGCGTGGAGCGATCCAACTCCACGCCTGCGCGAGCATAGATCTGCGACTGACGATAGAGAGGTAAGTGGTCACAGTATTTCGATACCAGCACGTGCGCTAGAAGCCCAGGGCCAGCAATGCTTCGCTCGATCGGTCGGCTCGGCGCTTCGGCCTGCACGATGCGATCGCAACACGCGCAAGCCAGCTTGGGACGAACGTACTGGATGACTTTGAGACTGGCCGGAACGTACTCCAGGATTTCCGAGACATCTTCGCCAAGATGTTTCAGCTTACCGCCACAGTCCGGACACGCTTCTTGCTTCGGAAGAACTTTTCGCACTTCCCGGGGCAAGTGATCGGGTAACGGTCGCCGTACAGGTCGTGCTGCCGCGGCGCTCACCGGAGCTGATACTTTTACCGCTGCTTTTTCTTTGCTTCGCCTTGCTTCCAGTTCTTCCAGCTGCAGTTCCAGTTGTTCGATCTGGTATTCCCGCTTCTCCGAAGAGCGGCCGAACTGCTGGCGACGCAGTTTCGCGATCAGTAGCTTCAAGTGTTCGATTTCCACGTCGCGCGAAGCGAGCTGCTCGCGCTGCGAAAGGATGAGGGACTTCAGTGCTTGGAAATCGAGTTGATCGAGATCAGGAAATGTAGTAGCATCCATTGCACGCGAACATACCGCACTTTTTTTACAGCATGATGAAAACGCATCAGAAAATTGCAAAAATCTTTTCTTTCACACCGCCATTTGTGGATCGTAGCTGCGTATCGGACGTCTCCAGTCGATTCCTTCAAGAAGCATCGATAACTGCGCGGGCGTTAGTGCCACCGTTCCACTCGTCGCTTGTGGCCAGAGGAATCTTCCTCGCTCCAGTCTTTTTGCAAAAAGACAAAGACCATCGCCGTCCCACCACAACATCTTGATTAGGTCTCCTCGCCGTCCGCGAAACACGAACACGTGACCCGAAAACGGATTCTCTTTGAGTGCCGTCTGCACCATCCCACTCAAGCCCGTGAATCCACGACGGAGATCGGTCACCCCTGCGGCGATCCAGATGCGCGTTCCCGCTGGTAGCCCGATCATCCGAGCAAACACTCGATCACTGTACGCAGCACCACCAGGTCTAGGTTCCCTGCTACGCGAAGAGTCCCTTGGGCGAGCTTGATCTCCATCGACCCGACAGCGAACGGCGAAGACCCGCAACCACTGCGCCCAGATTCACTCCGTGCGATGTCTGTCAAAGTTACAGGCAGGAGCTTGCTGGACAGGCTCTTTCCCAGCCGTCCTTCGCGATACTTCTTGCGCCAGTAAAACACTTGGTTGGCGTTGACGGCGTGCCGCCGCGCCACGCGCGCTACCGATGCGCCAGCCTCTAACGTCTCTTCGACGATTCGTCGCTTCTCTTCAATCGATCGCCGCCGTCTTGCTTCTCGCTTGAGTGTCCCATCAAGGTTGCCCTGCTCGGATGTGTCCACTTATCCCTCGTGGACACTTAGCGATGTGCCCACATCGGGCAGCATCCTTATTTACTCTCAATTCGTCTAGACGGTTCTCACCAGCCGCTTACGATTTACGGGCCAAATGATGGATAGAAGGAGAGATTTATGAGTGCTACAACAGTGGCTACGTTTGTGAAAAAGTCAGTGGGGTGGTCAATTGGGCTCAGCGTGCTGATGATTGTGGCGGGGATTTTGGCGATAGCTTCACCTCTAGCTGCCGGGATCGCAGTCAACCTGTTGGTCGGTTGGTTGCTCATCTTCAGCGGATGCGCCCATCTCGCATTTGCCTGGTACGCGCGCAGCGGCGGAGGCGTTATCTGGGAGCTTCTGCTCGGGGTTCTTTACATTTTCATCGGAGTGTATCTGCTCGCGCATCCGTTGGCGGGGTTGATGTCACTGACGATTGCGCTGGCGGTTTACCTGTTTCTGGAGGCGATTTTGGAGTTTGTCATGGGATTCACGCTCCGACCGCTCCCGGGATCGCGTTGGCTGGTATTCGATGGGGTCGTCACTCTCGTCCTTGCTGTCATGATTTGGAAGACTTGGCCAATTAACACTCCCTGGATCATCGGAACACTGGTGGGGATCAGCATGTTGTTTAGCGGCACTACCCGCCTCATGCTTTCCCTGGCTGCGGACAGCGTTACGAGCAAGTTGGCATAAGAGCCCGGGGGATTTTAGCCCGGCCAATTGAGCATTACCTCCTGAACATTTGGTGTGTGCCATTCGGGCTTAGCCCTCGGAGAATGAACGTGGCGAGAATTTAAAGCTTCGGTGAACCCGCCGCTGAAGTTGGTATGAATAACGTAGGACGGAGCAGGAGACGACCGTGGGAGGCATGATTCCATTAACCGACGCATCTCGACGCCCGGTGCATGTTCCCGTCGTTACCGCCTGCATCATCCTCGTGAACTTTTTCGTTTTTGCGCTTGAACTAAAGGGCGGCGATGCATTCGTTCTCAAGTGGTCGGCGATTCCAGCGGACATTATGGCTGGCCATCACTGGATCACCATTCTCACGGCCATGTTCATGCATGGCAGTTGGTCCCACATCCTTGGGAACATGGTCTTCTTGTGGGCCTTCGGGCCCGAGATCGAAGACTCTATGAATCCGTTCCGCTATTTGCTGTTTTACCTCTGCGGCGGCCTGCTGGCGATGCTGGCTCAAGTGGCCGGCAGCCCGAGCTCGACAGTTCCCAGCCTCGGTGCGAGCGGCGCAATTGCGGCGGTCATGGGCGCGTTCCTGGTCACATACCCCGGCGATCAGATTCGCGTGATCTTGATCATCTTCGTGTTCGTGCGTGTTACTTTGATTCCAGCCGCGGTTCTAATTGGGCTCTGGTTTCTGATCCAGCTGTTTAACGTCGGATCGGTGGCAACAGTCCAAACCGGAGGAGTTGCTTACCTGGCGCACGTAGGTGGTGCGGTCTTCGGGGCGCTCACCGCGCGTTTTTTTGAAGATTCTCGACGCGCCCAAGGCGCGTGATCGAGCCGTCGCCCCCGCATCAGTGGAATGGGCGGGCGGCCCACCCTTCTAGCGCAGCAAGCAACCGACTCCAGGTGTTGCGGGTGCCGGATCCCTTTGCGCATTCCGCAAAGGATGCGTGGCAACGCGTCAAGGCCGACATCCGTTTCCCACGGACCCTTGACCTCACCGTGCTCGCTCTCTCAGCCAGCCCTCAGCTTTTCCCATTTTGTAACTGGTAATCATACAGTAAATGTGATAAAATAGATCCGGGCCACCATTCCAGCCCACTGAGGACGCCACATGCACTCCGCCACAACGGCGACAGGCAGACCACTCCCACCCCCAGGGAAAACTCTACCCAAAAACCGCCCCGCGCCCCCCAGTTGTCGCGCCGCTCGCCAACTGGCCGCTCCAAAACCTCATGTAACATCCGAACTACAATGTTACATTCCCGCTCTCGCCGCCATTCGTCACTCGCCACTCATCACCAGTCAGTGCAAATTCAATCGCCAACCCCGCCGATTAGAATTCACTATATCTCCTACAAAACAAACATCCGCACCCCAAATCAGTCGCCAACAAATGCGCACTTTGCATCCCGCGTTCTTTGCGGGACGAGCCACTCCGCAAATCACGAACCTGCCGCGCCGTCAGGCGGGTCACGAATCGCAGACCTGCCCCGCCGGCAGGCGGCTCACGAGTCACGCACGTTCTAATCGACACGGCGTGCGATTAGAAAACGCTATATCTCCTAGAAAACAAACACTCGGCACACTTTCTAATCGACACTTTTTACAGGTTTCCGCAAGCCGCAATCTCCGAATCGCAGAAGCAGATCGCCCGCCGCAAGCAGCCAGCAAAAGCGTTTCTAATCGACAATGGCAGATATTAGAAATCAACGTAAACCTCTCAAAACAAACGATCGCACCCCGTTCTAATCGACACAAAAACGCAGTTATCAAACGCCAGAAATTCCACACCACAACCCCGCGCCAGTGGCTGTGCCGCGCTCGGTTAGGGCTTGGTCTTCTTCGACCACAATTCGAGGAAGAGGGCTACGGTGGCTGGGGCGTGGCCTGCGTAGTGGTTGTTGGCGTAGGCGAAGACTTTTTTGCCGCGGCGGTTGGTGGTGTAGCAGTAGTCGACCCAGTGGGAGAGGGCTGGGCGGCGGTCGAGGATGGTCTTGTCCCAGGATTTGGTTTGTTGTTCGATGCCTTTGCGATCGCCTAGCCATCTTACGTAGGTGAAGTCGGCGGTGACCGGGTCTAGTTTTTTGGTGAGTTCCTGGATGGTGGGCATCCAGGCCTGGTCAATTACGGCCAGGGCTACCTGATGGTTGCGGAGAAGTTCGGTGAATTTTTCGTCCAGCCAGTTTTTATTTCTGATTTCCACCGCGAATTGAAAATCTTTGGGAAGATTTTTCAGGAAGGGGCTTAGGCGGGCTTGGAATTCGGCGCCGGTCTTGAATTTTGTGCGATTGAAATAGGGGAATTGGAGGAGGAGGGGGCCTCGTTTATCGCCTAGATGTTCGGCGGCGGCGAGGAAGCCGGCCATTTCGGCGGCGCAGTCGTCTAGACATTTTTCGTGGGTGATTACTTGCGGGACTTTCAGGGCGAAGAGGAAGTTGGCGGGAGTTTTCTGGGCCCAGCCTTTTACCGTGGAGACAGCGGGAGTGCGGTAGAAGGTGGAGTCTACCTCGACGGTGTCGAATTTGGTGGAGTAGTAGGTGAGGAAGTCGCGGGGTTGGAGGCCGGCGGGGTAGAAGGAGCCTTCCCACCCCGCGGCGGTGAAGGCGGAGGCGCCGACGCGGATGGGGGCGGGTGCGGGCATCGCGGAAGAGAGTAGCGGGAGAGAGGCGAAGACGCAACCCTTCGACCCGCCACTGGCGGGTCTCAGGGTGAATTGTCCTGCGGACAATTCACAGCGAGGCGCGGTTTGTGGCGGTTCTGTAGGTGTAGGTGATTTGCGCTAGCGATTGCGCGAACTGCGTGGCTTGGGCGGCGGTGATGTTGGCGGGGAGCTTGAGCAGGCCGGAGCCGGCGAGATTGGTGATCATGGTGGCTATGCCGGAGTTGGCCTGGGTCCAGTTCACGGTGCCGCTGGTGGTGTTGCTGACTACGTAGGAATCTATTACGCGGAGCATGGTGCCGGGGGAGAGCAGGATGCCGATGTTGGCGTTCATGGCGCTGACGAGATCGAGCGAGAACCATTTGAGGTCTTGCGAATCGGTGTCGGCGGGGACGGCGATGAAGTTGCTGGCGATTCCGGCGTCCACGATGGAATTCATGGCGGCGGTTTGCGCGGTGGCGTTGGCGGAGCCGTCGGAGTTGGTGGGCGGAAGCGCGTCGGCGACGGCGCTGGCCAGGGCGACGACGGCGAGCGAGGTGGGCTGCGTTTGAACAATTTTCGAGACGGAGACGCCGTATTGCTTGAATTGCGCCATGGTCATGCCGTACTGCAGGGTGACGAGATTGGTGCGCACGGCGTTGCCGACGAAACATTCGACGGCGGCGTTTGGTCCCGAGGTGCAGGATTGCGCGTGGGCGGCGGGCGCGACGATTGCGGCGAAGGCTGCGGCGGAAGTTGCGGCGAGGCACACCTGTAGGCGCAGGGATTTACGAATAGTCATTGGGATGGCTCCTTAAACGAGATCTGTGGACGCGCAATTCCACGGGGTTGCGTCCGTGGAATTTGTATTGGCTGGGCTGCTGCGCAACGCGAGGGGATGATGCTACAAGCGGCGTGGAGGCGGCAACTGTCCGGGGGAACAGTTTGAGGCCAGCGTAATTTTGCGCTGCGCGGATTTCTGAGTTTTGGGGCGGCTGCGGAGATTTTTGGTTGCGCGTGCGCGATTTTCGTTGGAAAAGTTGACAGCGGCGGCTGCATGGGACAACACTGGCCGGGGCGAGCGATGGAAACGAACGCGCGAAGATTGAGCACGCATCAGAAAGCGGTGCTGATACAGGTGCTGCTGACATTTCCCGCGCAACGGGTGAACGTGTGCTACCAGCGGGAGGCGAGTGACGCGTACGATTACGCGCAGGATTTTTTGACGATCTTCAAGGTGATTGGTTGGGACGTGAAGGAAGTGGCGCCGTCGGAGAATTGGAACGGTGGGATGGCGGGTTTGTCGCTGGTGGTGGCGTCGCCGGGTGGCTTGCCCGTGGGGGCCGAGGCGCTGCGGGATGTTTTGCGGATTTATGGGATTGAGGCGGCGACGGTTTGCGATCCGGAATGCGGAGTGAGCGCGGGCGGATTTATTTTTAATGTTGGCGCGGGCGATGCTCGCGACGCGACGCGGGCCGCTGATGGCGCGGGGTAGGCGACAGAGACGCTGAGGCCCGTGGTGATTCACCAATTGGGCGCGTCTTTGTGGAAGCGCATGCGAATCGGCTTCACTCTTTCCTTGAGCCAGCCGTGTTCGGGACATTCGAGACGCTGCGGGAAGCGGATGGCGCCGGGGACCGGCTTGGGGACGAGCTTCGCGTTGCATTTCGGGCAGTTCAAGCGCGCTCCGTACGCCGTGGTGCTGATGCGCGCGCGGCGGGATTGAGACGCGGCGGTTTGCGCATGAGCGGAGTGTAGCACGCGCGATTTGCGGCGTGCCGCCGGTTACTAATGCGTTGAGATTTTTGCAGTAGGCTTGACTTGGCGCACGGCTGAGTCAAACTGGAATCCCTTCCTTATTGCTCCACTGGTCCAAGACTGCCCTCTCCGGTCTAGCTTTGGCGTGATCGTTTGTCCGTTCATCGCCACGAGCGCCGGCCCGCGGAGCGACCGCGCGAATTTTTGTTTTGCGGAGGATTTTCGCGCGGCTCCGTTTGTTTCAGCACCAGAGGAGGGGCTGTGGTTTCGCCCGCACACATCATGGTGGGTTCGTACGACTACTGGCTGGTGGCGTTATCCGTGTTGATTGCGGTGCTGGCTTCGTATTCAGCGCTGGACTTGGCGGGCAGAGTGACGGCGGCGCGGGGCGTGGCGCGCATGGTGTGGCTGACTGGCGGCGCGGTGGCAATGGGCTCGGGAATCTGGTCCATGCACTATGTGGGGATGCTGGCGTTCCGGCTGCCGGTACCGGTGCAATACGATTGGCCGACAGTGCTGCTGTCGCTGCTGGCGGCGATGTTTGCGTCGGCGATCGCTTTATTTGTGGCAAGCCGGACGACGATGGGATTGGCGCGGGCGGCGATCGGAAGCGTGTTTATGGGCGGCGCGATCGCGGGAATGCATTACATCGGAATGGCGGCGATGCGTTTGCCGGCGATGTGCAGTTATTCGATGGCGATCGTCGCTGTATCCGTGGTCTTGGCGATTGTGATTTCGTTCGTGGCGCTGCTCTTGACTTTCCATTTTCGCGGCGAAACCACTTCGGGAGGATGGCGGAAAGCTTTGAGCGCGGTGGTGATGGGCGCGGCGATTCCGGTGATGCACTACACGGGAATGGCGGCGGCAAGATTCACGGCGACGCCGGGAGTGCACGAGGATTTATCGCACGCACTGAGCATTTCGACGCTGGGGTTGGCGGGGATCGTGGTGGTGACGTTTATTTTGTTGGGCTTCACGGTGTTGACGTCACTGCTGGACCGGCGATTTTCCGCGCAAGCGGAGCAGAGTGACAAGCTGGTGACACTGCTGCTGGAATCGGCGCCGCAAGCGATCTACGGAGTGGACTCGCAGGGAATATGCACTTTTTGCAACCGAAAATTTTTGGAGTTGACGGGATTCGAATCGGCAAAGGAGTTCGAAGGCAAAAACGTCCACGGCATGATTCACCACACGAGAGCGGATGGGAGCGCTTATCCCGCGGAGAAATGCCATGTGTTTGAGGCGTTCCGGGCAAACCGCGGGACGCACGCCGACGACGAAGTATTCTGGCGCAAGGATGGAACGAGTTTTCCGGTGGAGTTTTGGTCCCATCCGATTCACCGGGAGGGCCGCGCGATCGGGTCGGTGGTGACGTTTGTGGATATTACGGAGCGGAACAAAGTGGAAGCGGCGTTGCGGGACAGCGAAGAACGATTCCGCGCGGTTTTCGACGGAGCCTCCATTGGGATCGCGATCGCCGAGTTGGCCGGGGGCAAGTTGTCGGTGAACCGCGCGTATCAGCAGATGCTCGGATGCAGCGCGGAAGAAATGCAAGACGTGCGGGTCTTCGATGATCTGACCCATCCCGAGGATCGCTGGCCGGACCAAAAGAAATTCCAGAAAATGCTGCACGGAGAGTGCGAGCACCTGCGCATGGAGAAGCGGTACGTGTTGCGCGACGGAAGACTGGTATGGGCGAACGTCGAGCTTTCGATGCTGAAGAACGCGGCTGGCGAAGCGCACTTCGTGCTGGGCACGGCGGTGGACGTGACGGAGCAAAAGCGGGCGCAGCAGGCGCTGCAAGAAGCCAAGCGCGCGGCGGAAGCGGCGAATGAAGCGAAAAGTTCGTTTTTGGCGACGATGAGCCACGAAATTCGCACGCCGATGAACGGGATACTGGGGATGACGGAACTGGTGCTGGATACGGAGTTGACTGGCGAACAGCGCGAACATCTGGGACTGGTGCGCATCTCGGCGGAATCGCTGCTATCGATCATCAACGACATTCTGGACTTTTCGAAAATCGAAGCGAACAAGATGGAAATAGAAGCGATTCCGTTTGATTTGCGGGAAAGCGTGGGCGAGACGATGAAGTCGCTGAGCATTCGCGCGGATCAGAAGGGGCTGGAGCTGGTGTACGAGGTGCAGCCGAACGTGGCCGAAGCCGTGATCGGCGATCCCGGGCGCGTGCGGCAGGTACTGATCAATCTGGTGGGAAACGCGATGAAGTTTACGGAGCACGGCGAAGTGTTCATCAGCGTCAGCGAAGAATCGCACGAACAGGACTCGACGATGCTGCATTTCAAGGTGAAGGACACCGGCGCGGGCATCCCCAAGGAACACCAGGCAAAAATCTTCGAGGCGTTTTCGCAAGCGGACGGCTCGATGACGCGTAAATATGGCGGCACAGGGCTGGGGTTGACGATCTGCACGCGGCTGGTGGAGTTGATGGGCGGGAGAGTATGGGTGGAAAGCGAAGTCGGGAAAGGCAGCACATTCCACTTCACGGTGCGCTTGGGCGTGCAACAGGCGACTATCCGGCGGCCGACGCCGCTGCAGCCGGAACAATTGCGCGGCATGAAAGTGCTGATCGTGGACGACAACTTCACGAACCGCAAAGTGCTGAACGGGATGCTGCTGCGCTGGGGCATGAATCCCACGGCGGCGGACGGGGGCGAATCGGCGCTGCAAGCTCTGGAAATCGCCAAAGCCGCCGGGCGGCCGTATTCATTGATTTTGCTGGATGGCCAGATGCCTGGGATGGATGGATTCATGCTGGCGGAACGCGTGAACAAAGAAACGGATTTGGTAGGCGCGTCCATCATGATGCTGACTTCGGCCGGGCATCTGGGCGACGCGGCGCGTTGCCGCAGCCTGGGAATTTCGGCGTACCTGATGAAGCCGGTGCGGCAGGGAGATTTGCTGGAGGCGCTCGAGAATGTGCTGGAAAAGCGGCCGCGCGAGAAATCCGTGCTGGTAACGCGGCATACCTTGCGCGAGGACCGAAAGCGCGCGCGCGTTCTGTTGGTCGAGGACAATGTGGTGAACCAGACGTTGGCCGTGCGGCTGCTGGAAAAGAGAGGCTACACGGTGACGGTGACGGGCAACGGGCGCGAAGCGTTGGGCGCTCTGGCGAAGGAAGAATTTGAACTGGTGCTGATGGACGTACAGATGCCGGAGATGGACGGCTTCGAGGCGACTGGGGCGATTCGGGAAAGCGAAAAAAAGAGCGGGCGGCACATCCCGATCGTGGCGATGACCGCTAACGCACTGAAGGGCGATCAGGAGCGCTGCCTTGCGGCGGGGATGGACGCGTACGTTTCGAAACCGATTCGTACGAGTGAGCTCTTTGCGACGGTGGAAATGATTCTGAACGGGGCCGCGTTGCCGGCGGTGGCGGAAGAGCACGAAAAATTGGCGCAGTAGGGCCGTGGGCTAGTTGCTTTGCGGCGAGGTTTTCGGCAGCGGTAGCGAGGATTGCGCGAAGACGTAGCGCCAGCCGGTGGGAGTGCGCACGTAGGTGTCGCTGAACCAGGCGGTGTAATCGAAGGGCTTGCCTGCCTCGGTGCCTTTTTCCCAGAGCTTCGCGGTGATCACGGCGGTGTCGCCCCAGACGCGGACAGTTTGCTGCGTGTCTTCCTGATGTTCGTAGATGATGAGGCCGCTGCGGGCTTCTTCGACCAGGTCGGATTTGGTGAAGGTCTTGCCGGAGCCGATGACGAGCGTGTAATCGTCGGCTAGGAGGCGGGCCATCGTCGCTGCGTCGTTTATTTTTACGGCGGCTTGATATTCGGTGTCGAGGGCGGCTACGGCTTTTTGGTCTTCGGTGGTGGAGGAGTTCGCGATGCTTGTGGGATCATGCGGACGGAAAATCAGATCGAAGAGCGGTTGCCAGGTCGAGCCGCCGTCGGTGGAGGTGACGGCGGTTTCGCGGACGCCTTTTTCGGCGGGATCGGGTTTCCAGGTGCCGCGGATGAGCGGATGGGTAGGCGTGAAGAAATCGGTGCCGCTGAAGACCATTTCGCCATTTTGGAATTGGCCTTCGATTACTAGTAGCTTGCCGCGATTTGTGACCCAGCTTTGATGCCAGAGTTTTCTGGTTTTATCGTAGATGCTGAAGCTTTGGCCTTCCCCGCCAGTCACACCTTGATAATTTTCTTTCAGCACGCAGCCATTGAGGAGGCGGTCTACGTGCGCGCGGGCTACGGGTTTTTGCGGTTTTGCTACGTCGTAGGCGTCCCAATCGCCGATCCAGAAATCGAGTTGGTGGTATTCGGGGGCGGTGCAGGCGGCGTTTTGTGCGGTGGTTTGTGCGGCGGTGGTCGGACGCGATGTTGCGCTGGTCGTGATCGCAAAGAGAACGGCGGCTGCGGCGATGGCGAATTTTAGTGATGCGGAGATTGGGTTCATTTTTGCGTGAGTTCCTTCGGATGACCCTGCATGCCAAGAGTCAAAGGCTGGCGGTCCCGCAGATTCGACCGGGACGCGAACTGCACGTCTGAAGACCGCCGCTACAAATTCAAAACCTTTCGACCTCAGGGTGAATCGCGCTGTGGCGCGGTTCACAAATTCAAAACCGGGCGGGTCTTAGACCCGCCCCTACGACGCGAGTTTCCTTTTCGCGCGGTGTAGTCATCAGGCGGCGCTTGCGAGGTGCTGGTGGCGCGGGCTTCGCGCGGGCGCCTAGGCTGTGCCAGAGGTAGATGGTGGCGTAGGCGCGCCAGGGGCGCCAGGCTTCGGAGCGTTGCTCGAGTTCTTGCGGATTTGTCAGGTCGAGAGCGCGGAGGAGCGCGGCGTCTCCGGCGGGAAACGCGTCGGTCTCGCCGAGGGCGCGCATGGCGACGTATTGCGCGGTCCATTTGCCGATGCCGGAAATTTCGCAGAGGCGCGTGAGGAATGCTTCGGAGTCAACCACGCCTTCAAAATTGATTTTATTTTCGCAGACGGCGCGGGCGAGCGATTGAATGGTGCGGGCGCGCGCGGGGATGACGCCAGCGCGGGTGAGATCGGCTTCGGCGAGAATCGCGGGCGGCGGAAAAAGATGGGTGAGATTGCCGCCGTTCGAGAAGGAGGCGCCGAAAAGCGCGGCGATGCGGCCGGCGATGGCGCGGGCGCTCGCTACGCTCACTTGCTGGCCGAGAATCGCGCGAGTGGCGAGTTCGAAGCCGTCCCAACTGCCAGGGACGCGCAGGCCGGGAGCGGCTTGCACGAAGCGCGCGAGTTGCGGATCGCCGCGGAGGGTGCGCGCGATGTCCGTCCAATCGGCGCTGAGGTCGAACGTGGCGCGGATGCGTTCGATGATGGAAAAAAGCGCGCAGGGATCGCCGAACTGAATGCGGATGGCGAGGGATTCGCCGCGCGGGTGGAGAGAAACTTCGAAGTAACCCGGCTGGCCGTGCAGCGAGATGGTGCGGCGGTAGGCGCCGTTCTCGACGATTTCAACTCCGGGAATGGCGCGGCGCGCAAAAAATTCCAGCATGCCCGGCCAGTGATACGGGGGGCGAAAACGGAGCTGAAAGAAGTATTGGTTTTCGGGTTGCGCGGCGGAGGGACGCGCGAGGCGGCGGATTTGTGTGGGCGTGCGGCGATAGGTGACGTGGATTGCGGCGTTGAAGCGGCGGACGCAATTGAAGCCGGAGGCGATGGCCACCTGGCTCATCGGCAGAATGGTTTCGTCAATTAATTTTTTGGCGAAGTGCAGGCGGCGGGTGTGTGCTACGGCGCTGGGCGTGGCGCCGAGATGTTTCAGGAACAGGCGGCGCAAGTGGCGCGCGCCGACGCCGAGGCGTTCGGCGAGGCCTTCGACTCCGCCATCTTCCAGGCCGCTTTCGGCGATCAGGCGCAGCGCGCGCGAGACGGTGTTGGAGGTGCCGGACCACGCCGGAGTGCCGGGCGAACATTCCGGACGGCAGCGCAGGCAGGGACGGAAGCCGGCTTCGGCGGCCGCGGCGGCGGTGGGAAAGTAACGGACATTTTTTTCTTTGGCGGTGGGCGCGGGGCAGATGGGACGGCAATAGACTTTGCTGCCGCGCACGCCGATGTAGAACTTGCCGTCGAAGCGCGCATCGCGCGAGAGGCGGGCGCGGGAACAGATTTGCCAATCGAGGTTCATTTTGCCTTCGAGGCGATGATAGCTGAAACCGGCCGGAGCGCTGGACGTTTTCGGACCAGGTTATGGGACGCCCTCAATTCTGTTGTCACCGGTGCCGATCCTGAACGCCAGTGGGAACGTCAACGGCTAAAGCCGCTTTGCTTTTGGCGTTGATGATGTCGTGGCTAAAGCCACGACCCACAACGCAAACGTCGAACGCGCTCCGTGGTTGCGGCGCACGTGGTGTTGGACGCGGGAGATTGCTTCGGGACTCGGCGAGATTCTGGGGCGAGGTCCGGAAACGTCCAGATTGGCGTGGAGCGATGTCCGGAAACGTCCGACGCCGTGCGAGCAAAAAAACTATTTTGCAATCGGCGCCTGGACCGGCCACCCACCCAGGGAGTTTGGCCGGTCCAAGAACCGTGACTTTTGCAGCGCGGAATAAAAATGCGCGGGGCCGCGGCGCGATAGATGAGTTTCAGGAAGAGGCAAAAGGGAGGCACCATGAAATTCAGAATCTTGATATGTGTGGGCGTAGCGGCACTTTTGGTGTGCGCAGTGATGCCGCTTCCGTTGGCGGCGCAGCAGGGCGGCGAAGATCACTATCGCGTCGTGAATCTGGGGAATTTGAGCGGCACGGCGAGTTCCGGCAACACGATCAATAATATTGGATGGGCGATGGGTAGCGCGGACCAGTCGGGAAATACGACGGAGCACGCGGCTGTGTGGATTTACGGTTTGCGATTTGATCTGGGGACGCTGGGCGGGGCGAACAGCGACGTGCAGTGGCCGATCAAGAACGATCACGGATTGGTGGCGGGTTGGGCGGAGACGGCGGAGTCGAATCCGCAGGGCGAAGCTTGGAGTTGCACGGCGTTTAATCCTACGGGCACGCCGACCGGACATGATTGCGTGGGATTTTCGTGGCAGTGGGGCGTGATGTCTCCGCTGCCGACCTTGGGCGGGCCGAACGGGTTTGCGGCTGGCGCGAACAATCTGGGGCAGATTGTGGGCTGGGCGGAAAATGCGTCGCATGACACATCGTGCGTGCTGCCGCAATATTTCCAGTTTGAGCCGGTGGTGTACGGCCCGGCGGTGGGACAGATCGAGCAGTTGCCGAATTATCCCGGCGACCCGGACGGAGCGGCTACGGCGATCAACGATCGCGGACAGGTGGTGGGAATTTCCGGGACGTGCGATGTGGCGGTGGGCGCGTTTACGGCGACGCACGCGCTGCTTTGGCAGAACGGTGCGGTGACGGATCTGGGAAGTCTTGGCGGGAAGGGTTGGAACACTCCGATGGCGATTAATCGGCGCGGAGACATCGTGGGATTTTCGGATCTGCCGGGCGATGTGAGCGGCGGAACGCTGAATGCGAGTTTTCACGCTTTCTTGTGGACCAAGGAAACCGGGCGGATGACGGATCTTGGCGTGTTGGCCGGCGATTCCTTGAGCGAGGCGCTGGATATTAATGATGAGGGGCAGATTGTGGGTGTGTCGCTGCCGTCGTTTCGCGCTTTCATTTATGAGAACGGCAAAATGTGGGACTTGAACAGCTTGATCGCGCACGATTCGCCGCTATTTCTGATTGGGGCGAATGGCATCAACGACCGCGGCGAGATTACGGGCGAGGCTTGCATCGTGGTGGACGGCGGATGCCCGCTCGGCAATAACATTCCCGCGTTTTTGGCTGTGCCGCGGCCGGGCGGAGATGACGATGGCGGGTGGTCGGCTGCTGCGAGCGTCACCGTGCCGGATGGTTTGCGGCAGCAGTTGATGCGGCGGTTGGCATTTGGGCATTTTGGGCCTGAGGTGGTGAAGCCGTAGTGAAGGGTTGATTGCGGCTGCGGTGGAATGAGGGTGGGGATACTTCCCTGCCCTCATTTTCTTTTGGGGCTATTTGCTGACGTGTGTAGGGCGGGTCTAAGACCCGCCCCTACCGATCGAGCCATCCGAGCGTGAGACATTTGAGAGAGTCTTGGTGCCGCGCGACCGATGGCGTCCGCCGCGGCGGACGCCGCTACAAAACCTGTGCCTGGCCGGCGGAATTTTGGTATATTCAGCACAAGAGTAACGCGCTTTCGCCTCCAGCTGAAAACGCCAAATGAAAATTTTGGGAGGAGTTTATGAATTGCTGGAGGATATTTGTCGTTATGGCTGCGCTTTGCGTTTTTTCGTCCGTCCCGCTGCTGGCGCAAAATTCGGACCCCGCGCCGCAGCAACCGTCGCAGCCGTCGTCTCAGCCACAGGATGTGCCGCCGAATGCTGCCGCGCGCGGGACCCGCTTCCTGGTTGCGCTGCAGACGCGAATTTCCACCAAAGAAGATAAATCTGGAAAGCAGATATTTGCGCGGACGCTTGAGCCGATTCCTACGTCGGATGGAAGCATGCTGCCTGCGGGTGTGCAGGTGCGCGGGCACATTGATAAGGTGCAGTCCGCGGGGAAAGTGGGGCGCGCGCGTTTGTGGTTGACGTTTGACGATATACACACGGCGAGCGAATGGACTCCGCTGGTGGCGGATTTGATTGACGCGCCGGGGACTCATTCGATCCGGGTGCTGTTCGATCGTGAAGGCGAGATCGAGGCTCCGAGCAGCAAGCGCGACGACGAAATGCTGGCGATGGCGGAGGCGGCGTTTGTCGGGGCCGAGCCTGGGCTTTCGAAGAAAGACAGAAAGGATGCGGCGATGGGGGCGGCTATGAATGCGGCTACGGCTTTCATGGCGACTTCGGGGTTGGGGCAGGAATTGACGCTCGAGCCGAATATGAAATTGGAATTGGCGCTGGCGCGGCCGCTGTATTTTGGGAAGATTTGAGGACGGCGGAGCGGTCTTTGCGGCGTCTTACATCACGGCGAAATTTAAAGGCTCGACGAAAAATCCGACGAGGGGAAGGACGCTATGCTTCGACTTTGCCTTTGTCCGCGCAGGCGCGGACACAACTGGAATTCAAGATATCGGTATTAATTTAACAACACCTTGTTCGACTACGGCAAACTGATGTCCATCGGGCGAGAGCGCTGGTCTCACCCAACATCCGATTGGCAAAGCGTGTCTTAGTATCGTTCGCTTGGTTTTCAGATCATAAACAAATACTTCGTTGTAGTAGGGCCAATATCCATGCTTAGCAAAGGCTGTCTTCTCAACTGCCTCCACGGCTAGTCGCATGTGATTGTCAGAGATCCCAACGAAGCTGGGCGCTACAAAGGTATTCGGGGCGGGGATGCGTGCCTTAAATAGTTGCTTGCCGCTGCGATCAAGAATATAGAGTTGCTTATCGAACGGGTAAGCTATTTCGTCGTTCCCTACAAAAGTAAGCAGGCTGCATGCGGGGATGTCGCTTAGCGATGTCCAGTTGCCCTCGCCCGACATGACGTGCGTGCTCCCGAAGCAATTGCCCCCGAGTGTATATGCGAGCTGCTTTTCGCCGAACACGGGGACGGATTTGATTGGGAAATTGAGAGTAAGTTGCTCTTGGAGCGTACTGCCATCGAGAAAATGTGCTGATCGCGTCTGCGAGACATCGTCAATGGTCATCTCAACAAGTTGGTTCAACTTTCGATCGAATGAAATGCCAGTAACGGATTCAGGTAGGGCTACAGTCTTGAGCAGCTGAAGGTCGGCGTCGAACAAATCTAGGTGCCCTGCGCGGCCATACAGAACCCCACCGTTAGGTCCCGGGGTAATGTCCATAGCTTTCGGGTCGGCTTGGATCTCTCGCCGTGCCAGTACGCGGCCATCGGTATTGAGGACGAGCAATTGAAAAGCATGAGATTGCTGCCCTGAGGCCGGAACCTTGTCGTTAAAGAACACGGCTAGCCGGTCTCTCGACATATAGAAAATACCAACTTTGGCGCGTGGAGGTTCGTCAATCGCAAAACCGTAAGGATGCAGATCGACCATCACCTCGGCCGTCGGCGACGATTTAGTGTAGTGGCCCGCCGAGAGCACCAAGACTCCGATTGCCGCCATGACTCGAAACACGATCACGCCTCCGGAATGTGCGGGCTAACCCGGACGGACGCCAGCAACGTCGTCTACCAGTCAAGGAAGCCCGTTTTCGATCTTCTTGTTGCAATTCTCAGGCCCTAGTACCTGCCCATAACTAGCATTGATAATGCGGGGTTTCAAACGCAGCCGATTATTGCACTCGAGATTTTCGACGCCTTTACCGTTCACCTATGGAAGGCCAGCCGTCCACTGTCCCCATGGAACGTAGTCAGCAGCTGAGGCACCGCCCCGGTCCTTCGCTCTATTGGATTTCGGGGGTAGTGCTGGTAGATTCAGTGATTGATGACTACCGATGCTCCCAACCAGCAACGCATTCTGATTGTTGAGGATGAAGATAACGCGCGGAAGGGCTATGAGGCGCTTTTGCGCAAGTGGAATTGGGAGATTCTGGGAGTGGGGAGCGGCGAAGAGGCGCTTGCCAAATTCCAGGAATTCCAGCCGAGCTTGATTTTGGCGGACGTCGAGCTGCCGGGGATGAACGGGCTCGATTTGCTGAAGCAGCTGGGCGACGAAATACTGCGGATTCCCGTCATTATTATTACCGGGCGCGGCAGCGACGAACGCGTGGTGCAGGCGATCGAAGCGGGCGCTTACTGGTACATCGAAAAGCCGCTGAAACCTCCCGTATTGCGAGCCTTGCTGGAACGCGCGTTGGGACGAGTCCGCGACCAGCAAGCGGTGGTAGCTTTGACGCGGGACCTGCGCGCGGCGGGAAAGCTGGGAACGCTGGTGGGAACTTCCGGGCCGATGCAGGACGTGATGCGCCAGGTGGAAATTGCGGCGCCTTCGACGGCGTCGGTGCTGATCACGGGCGAGACGGGGTCGGGGAAAGAGATGGTGGCACGGTCCATTCATATGTTATCGCCGCGGGCGTCGCGGCCGTTCATCGCTATCAATTGTTCTGCGATACCCGAATCGCTGATGGAAAGCGAAATTTTCGGGCACGAGAAGGGCGCGTTTACCGGCGCGGCCGAGCGGCGCATCGGCTGCTTCGAGCTGGCGGATGGCGGAACGCTGCTGCTGGATGAAATCGGCGAGATGCCGGCGCCGACGCAGGCGAAATTGCTGCGGGTGCTCGAGGATCACAAGGTGCGGCGGCTGGGCAGCAAGGTGGAAACTCCCGTGGATGTGCGGGTGCTGGCGGCGACCAACAAGGATCCCGAGCAGGCGGTGGCCGACGGGCATTTGCGGCAGGATCTTTATTTCCGGCTGAACGTTTTCAACGTGCACCTGCCACCTTTGCGCGAGCACAAAGAAGATTTGCCGCTGCTGGTGGAGCATTTGCTGACGGACATTTCCGCGAAGCACGAAAAGAAAGTCAGTGGCGTGGGTACCGATGTGATGGACCTCTTCAAGTCGTACCCGTGGCCGGGAAACGTGCGGGAACTGCGCAACGTGCTGGAACGCTCGGCGATAGCGTCGGACCGGGGGATCATTACGCGGCAGCATCTGCCGGCAAAATTCGGACACGCGACGGCGATGACCAATTCGGGGCTGAGCGGATTGCATTTTCCGATCGGAACGACGGTGGACGCGGTGGAGCGGGAGCTGATCCTGCAGACGCTGAGCGCGACCAGCCAGAACAAGACGCGCGCGGCGGAACTGCTGGGCATCAGCTTGAAAACACTGCACAATAAATTGAAAGAATACGAGGCGGGGCGGAAAGATGCGTCTCAGCCTGAAAACTAAATTCACGCTGGCGACTTCGCTGCTGGTGCTGGCAGTGGTGACGCTGGTTTCGACGCTCTACATCGCGCGGCTGACGCGGCAGACGTTGCGCCAGGCGGATGACCGGGCGCGTTTCGTTGCCGAACAAGTTTTTCTCGCCTGCAAGAATTCACTTACCGATGCCGCCGCGCGGGGCGATTTTCCGGCGTCTGATAGCGCCGCGGATTTGCGCGCGTACGTGCAGCGGGCGCTCGACCAGAGCAATACTCTCGATTCGGTGATGGAATCGGCGGTGGGATATTCGCCGACGATCTACGAGATCGGCATCAGCGACCGCGACGGGATCGTGATGAAATCGAGCGATCCGGCGGAGCGCGGCGAAAAGGTGGCGCAGCGGCCTCCGGTGAGCTCTCTGGTGCGCGGCGGATTCTTTCAGCAACTGCGGACGCTGTATGGGCCGCCGCTAGTTTACGAGGATTCGCTTCCTTTTAATGTGGGCAGCGCACCCTTTGGCGATATTCGCGTGGGACTTTCCTCCGCGCTGATTCGCAGCGAGATTTCTCCGAGCCTGATTTCGGCGGGATATTACGCGCTGGGTTCCGTGCTGCTTTCCACTTTGCTGGCGTTGATCGTGAGCCGGGCGTCGCTCGCGCCGATTGACCGAATTTCCGCGCAATTGGACCGCATTTCCGCGGGCGAATTCGACCTGGAGCCGGTGAAACGCGGCGACGAATTCGGGGCGGTGAGCACGAAAATCATCGGGATCGGAAAGCAGTTGCGAGACGTGCGCGAAATTTTCAGCACGTTGCGGGAAAATCTGGACCAGGTGATGAGCGGGCTCGAGGATGGGCTGCTGCTTTTCAACGCCAGCGGTTACACCGTGCTGGTAAGCCCTTCGGTAGAAAAATTTCTGGGCGTCCCGCCGGAGGAATTGCGCGGGCGTCGCGCGAGCGAGATATTTCCCGCGCGGCATCCGATGCGGGAGGCGCTGGGAATTCGCGGCGACCAGATTGGCCTGGTGGATAACGCGGAAGTGACGCTGGAAGGCCCGAACGGACCTCAGAGAATCGGGTTGACTGCGCAGGTGATTCGCGAGCATGGCGCGCCGATGGGATCGCTGGTGACGTTGCGGGACGTGGAATCTCTCGAGCGCATCGGCAGCCAGTTGCACGTTTCGGAGCGGCTGGCGGCGCTGGGGCGGGTGACGGCGGGCGTGGCGCACGAAGTGAAGAATCCGCTGAATTCGATGCGACTGTGGCTGGAGGTGCTGAAGGCCAATATGCCGGTGGATCCCGAGCCGCAACAGGCAGTGAAGATGCTGGATAGCGAAATTGACCGGCTGGACCGCGCGGTGAAAACATTTTTGAATTTCACGCGGCCGGTGGAATTGAAGCTGGAAGAAACGGACCTGCGGATTTTGTTGGATGAGGTGCTGGACGCGGCGCGGCCGGCCATTACCAAAGCCGGGATCGAGCTGCGCGTGGAGCTGCCTTCGCAATTCCCCGGCGTGCTGGTAGATTCACAGCTGATTCATCAGGCCGTGTTGAATTTGCTGTTGAATGCTTGCGATTTCACGAGCGCGGGGGGAAGGATCACACTGGGACTGCGGCGCAACGGCGAATTTGCGGTGATTTCGGTCTCTGATTCGGGCAAAGGAATTTCGCTGGAGGACCAGAAGAAGATATTTCAGCTGTTTTTTACGACGCGGCCGGGAGGTACCGGGATAGGACTGGCGAATACCTTTCGGTTTGTGCAGTTGCATAACGGTCGGATAGAATTTGACTCGGAACCCGGGCGCGGCACCACGTTTCGTTTGGAATTACCTTTGGCACGTTCATTGGAAGCGCTGGCCGGAAAGATGCGGGATTTCGGACAGCCGTTTGCGGAAGAAAAACGATAAATGCCCAGCCGCCGCAAGTTAGACGCTACCACTCTGGCAATGCTGTGGGTGTTGGTGTGCGTGGTGCCGTTTGGATTGACCGGTTGCTGGAAGACCGCAAAGGCCGCTGTACCCGTGGCCGCGGCGCCGGCTCCGGAACCGTCGGACGCGAAGCCGCTCACGAATATTGCGCCGGATACCGACGCGCTGCCGCCGCCGGAAAATGTGCCGACTCCTCCGAACCCGGCGGAAACGGCGGTTGCGCCATTGCCGGTGGAGCCGGCGCAGACCAAACCAGCGCCGCCGTCACGCAAACCGCCGGTGGAGTCGGCTGCGGATTCGCAGCCGGAGCAGCCTGCGCGCGCGCCGGCGCCACAGATTTCGCCGCAGCTTTCTCCTGGCGATCAGGCCAGCTTGCAGCACAAGACGCAAGACGACATTTTTGTGGCGCAGAAAAATTTGCAGCAGTCGTCGGGGCGGGTTTTGAGCGCGGCGCAGCATGACTTGGTGGACAAGATTCGGAGCTTTTTGAACCAATCGGACGAAGCCAGTAAGGCTGGGGATTGGTCGCGGGCGCAGAATCTTTCGCAGAAGGCGCGATTGCTTTCGGTGGAGTTGGTGGATTCGTTGTAGGCGCGGAGTGATTTCGGCGGCCGCCGTGGGGATTTTGTAGCGGCGGTATTTAATCCGCCCTCGTATTTTGCGGCGACGCCGATGGCGCACTGAAGTGCGCCGCTACAGAGTCAAATGCGAAGAGCCGGCGAGACGCCGGCGCTACCAATCCCGCCTGAGCTTTCTTCCTGATAATATAAACGCGTGAAAACTTTTGATGTGGTGATTGTGGGCGGCGGAGTGATTGGCGCGGCCATTGCTTTTGAATTGTCCCGCGAAAAACTGCGCGTTTTGGTGATTGATCGCCAACAGCCGGGGCGGGAGGCTTCGTGGGCCGCGGCGGGAATGCTGTCGCCGGGGCCGGATTCTCCGGAGGCGGTGCCGCTGGTGCCGTTGGGACGAGAGAGCCTGCAGATTTATCCCGAATTCGTTGCGCGGATTGAACAAGCGTCGGGAATGAACGTGGATTTTGTGCGTGGGGGTACGTTCGAATTATTTGCGGGCGCCGACGGCGAGATTGCGCGCGACAAAATGATTGAGGAGTATCGCGATCTGGGGCTTGCGATCGAAACGATTTCGGTGGAGGCGGCGCGCGAGCTCGAACCGGAACTGGGCGCGGCGGCGAGTGCGGCGGCTTGGCTGCCCGAGGAAGCGACGGTGGACCCGCGGTTGCTGACGGAGGCGGTCTTGGCGGCGGCTGAGCACCGTGGTGCGGTGATTCGTGCAGGGTGCGCCGTCGAGTCGCTGGTGTGCGAACACGGCGCGTGCACGGGAGTGGTTGCGGCTGGCGGCGAAAAGATCGAGGGCGAGCATGTGGTGCTCGCTGCGGGTACTTTTTGCGGCACGATCAGGGATTGCGTTTCTGGCGGCGACGGAAACATGGCGCGTTACGCGCCGGTGCGGCCGGTGCGGGGGCAGCTAGTCGCTTTGCGATCCGCGAGCGTGAGGCTCAAGAAGGTTTTGCGTTCGTCGCGCGGTTATCTGGTGCCGCGGCGTGACGGGCGAATCATTGCGGGGAGCACTTTGGAAAATGTGGGGTTTGTGAAGCAGGTTACGCCGGAAGGCATTCGCAAAATTCTGGAGGGCGCAAAGGAACTGGCGCCAGGGCTTGCGGGCGCGGAAATTGTGGAGCAGTGGGCGGGGTTGCGGCCGGATAGTCCGGATCATTTGCCGATTATCGGGCCGACGGAGATGAAGGGGTTGCTGATCGCGACGGGACATTATCGGAATGGGATTTTGCTGGCGCCGGTGACGGCGAAGATCGTGCGGGATTGGATTGTGAGCGGGAAGGCGGAGTTTAGCGCGGAAAGATTTTCGCCGTTGCGGTTTACGGCGGCTAGGTCGCGGGCGCGGACGGGCGCGTAGACCGCACACACAGAGAAGGCCAGAAAAGGGATCCCCGCCTGCGGCGGGCAGGCCTCGTCCGCGAACGGAGCGGGACGCGAACTGCGCGCTGCACTCGAGATGACATGCACTTTGTGTATTGGCGCTGATCTAGAATTTAAAATGGGTCGTGGTTGCGGACTGGTTCGCGATTGGGAGGGCCGGCTAGCGAGGAGGCTTGGCCGGGGCCGGTGAACTGGACTTTATCGGCTTCGAGGTAGATGGAGCGGTCAATTACGGCTTCGACCGTGGAGCCGCGCGGCATTTCGGCGTCGGGGCCGCGGGTCAGCAGAACGGCTGCGAGGCCCACCGCAGCGCCGGCTGCGGCGCCAATTCCGACGCCTGAACCACTACGGGTGGCGATGCCGCCGATACCTGCACCGGCTGCCGTGGTTTTGGCGATGGTGCCAATATCGTGGCCCTTCTCGGAATCGCCGATGATCCTGCCTTCACTATCGGTGGTTTCATTCCCGCCGGTTCCGGCGTTGCTCGGGACGGCATTCAAATTGACCATGTAGGCGTTGGGCAGAATGAGCGTGGTGAGCTTGATCATCAATTCGCCGCGGCCTTTCACGCGGCCGGGGCGCTTGGATTCGGTGACTTCGCCGCTAACGTAGGAACCCGCCGGGATTACCACTTTACCGTCAATCATGATGGGGAAAAGCGTTTCAAAATAGACGGGGTCGCCGGGACGGGCGCTGCGCGTCGAGATCGAATTGTGAAGGACGAGCGGGATGTGGGTGCCGGAGGGCACTTCGATCTTGCCGGCGGTTTTGCTGGCGGCAGCCGCGTGTGAAGAGGCGGGCGTTGTGGCACCCGCCGGAGCTGCTGGTGTCGTGTTGCCGGCTGCTGCGCCTGACGCCGGGGCGGCACTCGCAGGCGCGGGCGGTTGTGCAGGCGCGTCTGCGGGAGGCGCGGGCTGAGAATTTTGCTGCGGTGGCGGAGTTGGAGCCGGCTGGCTGGCGGGCGGGGCGGGCGGCATTGGCCCGGCATCCTGCGCGGCGGCGGGAAGCGCCAAACCCAGGGCGAGGCAGGCGGCAGCAGCGTAACGGAGGTGGATCAGGTGATTCGTCATAAGCTCCCCCATCGGACTCCCAGTAGGGATGCCTTTTAAGCCCGGCAAGATGCTTGCAGGATAAACCCTGGCGTCCGCCGGCGGCGAATTATTCGGCAATGTGCGATGGCCTACGCAGTGTACGACTAGGGCACCGCCGTGCCCGGAGAGCTTCGGAGGCCAATGTAGAGGCCGATATAATGGATGCTGAGGCACTCGCCTTGGGACCTCTGCAGATCGCCCAACTCCACGTACCCTCGTCGCTGCGGCGCAAAACGCTGCTCATCATTGCCATTACGATGATCGGGCTGGTCGGCGGGCTCTATTGGCTCTCGCATATTCTGCTGATGAGCGGGTTTACACGGTTGGAGGAGGATTTTGCGCGGGAGGACGCGCAGCGCGCTTCGAGCGCGCTGAGCAACGATCTGAATACGCTCGACCGGACTACGAGCGAATACGCCTCCTGGGACGCCACGTACGCGTTCGTGCACGGAGAAGGCGCGACGTACGTGAAGACTGAGTTCCCCGCCAGCACTTTCCAGCAGCTCAAGGTCAGCTTTGTTGCGATATTTGACGAGAAAGGCCACAAACTTTTCTCCAAGGGCTTCGACTTGACGCGCGGCGGAGAAATTCCGCTCCCGCGGGGTCTCGAAAATGATCTGAAACCCGGCAGTTTGCTGCTCACGCAGTCCGGCCTCGATAGCAAAGTGGCGGGAATGCTTTCGCTTCCGGACGGGCCGGTGCTGGTGGTTTCGCGGCCGATCCTCACGAGCAATTCGCAGGGACCGATTGCCGGCAGCATGGTAATGGGCCGTGTGCTAGATGACGCGGAAATCGGGCATTTGTCGGAATTAACGCACATGCCCATCGAGATCGAACTGCAGGGAGACATCGCGAGCGACGCCGATTTGCGCGCGGCTGCCGGTGTGATTTCCAAGGATCATCCGATTTTCACGCGCGCGGTGAATCCGGAATCTTTCGCGGCCTATCAGCGACTGGACGACATTTACGGACAGCCGGTGGGGCTGATGCGCGTGTTGCTGCAAAGAACCATTCACGACCAGGGCCGCACGAGTTTGCTGCAATTTCTGCTGCTGCTGATGGCGATGGCGCTGGTGATTGGCGCAGTGACGCTGAAATTGCTGGAGAAGTTCGTGATCTCGCGGATCGGGGATCTGGCGGACAACGTGACGCAGATCGGCGCGAGCGGCGACATGGCGGCGCGGCTGAACGTGCGGGGGCGGGACGAGCTGGCGTTTTTGGCGACGGCGATCAACGGCATGCTTGAAGATCTGGAGAAATCGCAGATCGAGAGGCACGAGGGACGCACGCGTCTGGCCGTGATGATGGAGCGGATGCCGGCGATTTTGTGGACCACGGACAAGAATTTGCGATATACATCCGCGGTGGGCGCGGGGCTGGGAACTTTGGGGCTGCGTTCCGGCGACCTGCTGGGCAAGACTCTTTTCGAATATTTTCAGACGGAGAATCCGGAATTCCCCTCGATCGCTGCGCACCGCAAGGCTCTGGCCGGAGAATCGCTCACGTATCAACTGGAGTGGCAGAAGCGCGTGCTGGAATCGCACGTGCAGCCTTTGCGCGGCAGCGATGGAGAACTGCTGGGAGTGATCGGAGTCGCGCTGGATATCACCGAGCGGAAACACCTGACCGACCAGCTTCGGCAGTCGCAGAAATTACAAGCGGTGGGAGAGCTGGCGGGCGGCGTGGCGCACGATTTCAATAATTTGCTGATGGTGGTGAAGGGTCACGCGGAAATGCTGACCGAGCGGCTTTTCAGCGGAGCGACGGGGAAAGAAGACGCCGTGCGGCACAACGTGGAGCAGATTCAGCAGGCCGCCGAACGCGCGGCGGGATTGACGCGGCAGTTGCTGGCGTTCAGCCGGATGCAGGTGCTCCATCCCCGAGTGCTGGCGCTGAATGAAGTGGTGGGCAACATGATCCAGATGGTTTCGCGCGTGATTGGGGAAAATATCGAGCTGGTGTTTTTGCCGGGCGCGAATCTGGGGCGCGTGAAGGCCGATCCCAGCCAGATCGAGCAGGTGGTGCTGAATTTGGTGGTGAATGCGCGCGACGCGATGCCCGATGGCGGGCGGTTGACAATCGAGACTTCCAACGTGGACCTCGATAGCAGCTACGCTTCGCAGCACGCAGTGGTGGAAACTGGTCCTTACGTGATGCTTACCGTGAGCGATACCGGCTGCGGAATGGATGCAGCGACGCAAGCGCGCATCTTCGAACCTTTTTTCACGACGAAAGAACAAGGACGCGGGACGGGATTGGGACTCGCGACTGTTTATGGCGTGGTGAAGCAGAGCGGCGGATACATCTGGGTGTATAGCGAAGTGGATCACGGCACGACTTTCAAGGTGTATTTGCCGGAAGTGACGGCTCCGGCGGAAAAACTTTCGACCGAGAAAGCGGCGAAGGGGCCCGAACCGGGGACAGAAACAATTCTACTGGTGGAAGACGAAGACAGCGTGCGCGAACTTGTGACGGAATACCTTTCGGCGCGGGGTTATCGCGTGCTGGCTGCGTCTGACGGCGTGCAGGCACTGCAGATTGCGGCGGGGCACAAAGGCGAGATTCAGTTGCTGATTACCGACGTGGTGATGCCGCGGCTGAGTGGGCGCGATTTGGCGGCGAAAGTTTCCGCGTCACGGCCGGGGTTGAAGGTGCTTTACATTTCTGGCTATACGGACGACAGCATTTTCCGGCACGGAGTTTTGGAAGGCGGAATGTCGTTTATGCAGAAGCCATTCAATTTGAAGGCGCTGGCTACGAAGGTGCGCGAGGTGCTGGAAGGGATTCCGGCGGGGGCGCTTTCTGGCGGGGATGCGGACGAGGGTTGAGTCGCTTCATTCGCGCACTATGCGCCATGGATTCGATTGCTGCAACGTTCACAGATCCGACGCGGGGAATCGGACTTCTTGCTTTAGCGCGAACGAAGAGAGATCCCTCGCTGCGCTCGGGATGACAGACGTTTAATTTTTCGCAAATTGTTCGAGGTCGTGGCGACGTTTAGTTAGGTAAGGATCACCGTTTGGCCGGTTAGATCGAAGCGTTTGCGGCAGCGGATGTTGCGGCAGGCGACCATGTCGTCCATGCGGACCATGTAGGAACGGGCTTTCGCGAATTTGGCGCGATCGTCTTCGTTACCGCCCGGCGGAAGCTGGGCTTTTTTGCTACGCGACATCCAGCGCACGGGATAGGTGTTCTCTTCGCGGCAATGCGGGCACACCAGAGTCATCTGCTTGGTTTCGGGCTTCTCGTCGTAGTAGCGTTTTTCGTCCATTCCGTTTAGGCCGCCTCTTCATCATTATAGTGCGTGTCGTCCAGTTTCGCGAAACGCAGGCCCTGGTCTTTCCAGAGCGGGAGCCAGTGCTGGAGAGCTTGCAGCACGTGTTGGCGATTCCCTTCCAAGACGCGGTGATCGCCGTCGTGCAGAAGCACGACGTCCCCGGCCTGCACTCGGCGCAATCGCTCAATCACCGGTTCGGGTTGCTGCACGCGCCAATCGCGCGCGGCTTTGCTCCACATGGCGACGCCTGCTCCGCCGCGGCGGCGCACAATGCCATCGAGCCACGGGCTGCGGTAGCCGAAGGGCGGGCGCATCCACTTTGGCTTTGTGCCGCTGGCGGAGAGGATGGCGTCGTCGCAGCGGCTCAGTTGCTCGGCGATTTGCTGCGGCGAGAGGAACGTGAGCGCCGGATGCGTTTCGGTGTGATTGCCGATGGCGTGGCCGCGGGCGGCGATTTCTTTTGCTAGCGCGGGGAACGCGCGGACGTGGCGGCCGATCAGGAAGAAAGTGGCCTTGGCATTATGGCGGTCGAAGAGGTCGAGGATTTGCGGAGTGACCGTGGGGTTGGGGCCGTCGTCGAAGGTTATGGCGATCGAGGATTGATCGTTGAGGCGGCGGATGGTGGGGCCGAAGAGTTGTGATGACGGGGCGACCGCGCCCCAGGCAAATATTCCAGCCGCGGCGCAGGCTCCGCCGGCGGCAAACCATGCTGGATGGATCATCATTGCTCGCTGAATTTTCGCATGGGCGAGGAAGTACGGCTAGTGCAAGAAGGTTTTGTGGCCGCGGTCTTCCGACCGCCAACGTGCGTTGACGCAACATCGATGGCGCACTAAAGTGCGCCGCTACAAAGGCAAACCGGTTCTGCGGTCAAATTTGGAACGCTGGCGCGTGGCGTGGGATTTTGCTGGAACCTTTGCTACGATGGCGCGGGTCTTCGCGAAAAAATGGAAACAGCTATACGCGCGCGGGTAAAAATTCCGGACTGGGTTCGGCGGCTGGCGCTCTTGTGGCTGGCGGTGTGGTTCCCGGTGTATTGGCGCGCTTGGGGCGCGGGAAATTTTCTGCATTTGTGCGATGTGGCGGTTATTCTTACTTGCATCGGGCTGTGGACCGGCAACGCGCTGTTAGTGGCGAGCCAAGCTGTTTCTTCCGTGCTGATTGACGCGCTGTGGACGCTGGACGTGGCGGCTTGGCTGCTTTTTCGGCGGCATTTTATCGGCGGGACGGAATATCTTTTCGATGCGACGATTCCGCTGTGGGTGCGCTTGCTCTCGCTCTTTCACATCATGATGCCGTTCATTCTGCTGTGGTCTTTGAGCCGGATGGGATACGACCGTCGCGGATTTGCGTTGCAGGCAGCGATTGCGCTGCCGGTGGTGATTGCGTCGCGGTTCGTGACGCCGGACCAGAATTTGAATTTCGCACAGACCGCGCCATTTTTTCATCGGCAGCTTGGGCCGGTGCCTGTGCATTTGGCGATTACGTATCTGGCCGTCGTCTTGGGCGTGTATTTGCCTACGCATTTGGTTTTCCGGCGGTGGTTCGTTCCGGCGGACGAACGAGGTGGCGGGGGCAGCGCGAGACGGGGTATGTAGCGGCGGTTTTCAGACCGCCATCGGTGGTGCCGCTTGATCGATGGCGCACTGAAGTGCGCCGCTACAAGAGCCGCGTCGGCCGCGATTGTGCAGCGCTATTCGGTCTGGCGGATGGCGCGGAGGTCAATGCCGAGCTGCTGGCATTTTTTGTAGAGGTGGCTGCGTTCCAGGCCGAGGGCTTTCGCGGTGTTGGTCATGTGATGATGATGCAGCTTTAATTCCTCGAGCAGGGTTTCGCGCTCGAAGGCTTCCACGCGCTGGGCGAGCGGGCCAGTTCCCAATTCGGTGGAGAATGTGGACGCGCGCGGATTGGCTGAAACAGCGGCGCGCGGCAAGGCTCTGGTGACGGTTGCGGCGTCAATCCCATCGCCGGTCGCGAGGAGCAGCACGCGCTCGACCACGTTGCGCAGTTCGCGGACATTTCCCGGCCAGGAATAACGTTCGAGCTCCGCGATGGCTTCCGGCGAAAATCTTCGCGGCTTCCAATTATTCTGATCTTCGAGCTGGCGGGCGAAATGTTCGGCGAGGACGCGAATGTCCTCGATGCGCTCGCGCAGCGGCGGCAGGTTAATCGGAAAGACGAAGACGCGGTGGTAGAGATCCTCGCGAAAAGTTCCCTGGCGGACCTGGTCTTCGAGGTTGCGATGAGTGGCGACGACCACGCGCACGTCCACGGCAAAAGGCTTATCGCCGCCGACGCGCTCGATTTCACCTTCTTCCAGCACGCGCAGCAATTTCGCCTGCATGGCGGCTGGCATGTCTCCGATTTCGTCGAGGAACAGGGTGCCGCCATGGGCCTGCTCGAATTTTCCGGTGTGGCGCGAGGCCGCGCCGGTGAACGAGCCTTTTTCGTGGCCGAATAGCTCGGTTTCCATCAGCTCGCTGGGAACGGCGGCGCAATTCAGCGAAACGAAGGCTTCGGCGCGGCGCGCGCTTTTTTCATGCAGCGTGCGCGCGATCAATTCCTTGCCCGTGCCGGTTTCGCCGCGAATGCAAACGCGCGTTTCGCCGGCGGCGACATGTTCTACCTGCGCCATCACTTCTTTCATCGCCGGGCTGGCCCATACGATGTGGTGGCGGCCGAGGCGGCGCTTGAGGTCGCGATTTTCTTCCTCGAGATGTTTCAGGCGCAGCGCATTTTCCACGGTGAGCAGCAACTTTTCGCTGGAGATGGGCTTTTCGAGAAAATCGCTCGCGCCCAGGCGCGTGGCTTTCACCGCCATTTCGATGGAGGCCTGGCCGGACATCATCACCACGGGCGTCGCGAGGCCGATGGATTTGAAATCTTCGAGCAGGGCGATGCCGTCGCGCCCCGGCATGACCACATCGGAAAGGATCAGATCAAAACGCTCGGCCTTAGCGAGTTCGAGGGCGCGCGCGGCGTTGTCGCAGACGGTGGCTTCATGGCCGGCGAGCCGGAAGGCGCGAGCGAGTGAGGCAAGAGTGTTCGCGTCGTCGTCAATAATAAGGATGTGGGCTTTCGAAGGCACGGGAGGCTAGGCCTCGTCTTCTTTTTTCTCGAAGACCATCGGGAACGTTTGCGGCTTGTGCGGCGGCTTCATGGGCAATTCGATGTGGAAGGAAGTACCGACGCCCGTTTCGCTTTCGATGGAGATGCGCCCGCCGTGATCGGCGATCACGGCCTGGACGATGGCGAGGCCGAGTCCGGTGCCGTGCTGCTTGGTGGTGTAATAGGGCGTAAAGAGGCGTTCGGTTTCTTCGGGAGTGAGGCCTGTGCCGGTATCGGAAACTTCGAGCGACACTTCGGTGGGCGTGTGCTGGGTGCGCAGCATCAGAACGCCGCCGGCGGGCATCGCGTCCATGGCGTTGAGCACCAGATTTTCCAGGGCGCGATGAAGAAGAGTGGCGTCCGCCTGAATCGTGGGCAAATTTTCCTCGAGATGCAGCTCGGGAGTGATGGCGGGACGCCCCACGGCGCTGAATTGGCCTTCGAACAATTTCACGACGTTGCGCACGATGTCGTTCAGGTTCACCGTGCCGAGTTCGGGTTGCGGCATCTTCGCGAAATCGCTGAAGCGCCCGACGATGGCTTTCAAGTTTTCTATTTCGGTGATCAGAATGCCGGTGGATTCGCGGAAAACTTCGTCGAACTGGCCGTTCTGTTGTTCGCGCGCCTTTTGCAGGTTTTCGACGGTGGTCTGCAGCGGGAAGAGCGGATTTTTGAGTTCGTGCGCGAGGCGGCGGGCGACTTCACGCCAGGCAGCGACGCGTTCGGCCTGCACCAGCCGCTCGCGCTGTTCGACGAGCTGCTCGGTCATTTGATTGAAGGATTTGGCGAGCTGGCTGACTTCATCGTGGCCGCGAACCTCCACGCGGGCGCTCCAATTCCCTTCCGCGACTTCGTGCGCGCCTTCGGCAAGTTTTTGCACCGGGCGGGTGACGCGCGCGGCGCCCCACCAGCTGAGCATCAATCCGATGAGCAAGCCGACGGCGATCACGCCGAGAGCGAGCCAGCGAATGCGACGCTCCAGGGTCACCACCGTGCGTTGCGAGGTGCCCACGAATAGAACGCCGAGCAGTTCCTTGGCGCGTCCGAGCAACGGGAGCGCGTGAAACACTTCGGCGCTGGCGGGATCAATGGTCCAGCGAATTGTGGAGGTTTGCGGGATGGGATTCGACATTTCGGATTCCACCAGCGGCTGGAAACGGTTGGCGTCCTGCGCGGGGCCGGCCGAATCAACCAGGTCGGCCTCCTGAAACTGCGGATCTAGATTCAGGTAGAGCAGCGCACGCATATTCGGAGGGAGGACGAGGGAGGCGAGAAATTCCTTGGCGAGGCGCTCGCCGCCGACGACGTAGAGGTCGCGATCGCCGACGCGGACGGTGGCGACGGACAAGAGCGCGAGCGTGGGGCCAGCTTCGGTGTCCAGCTTCATCAGGAAAGCGCCACGCGCGGCCCAATCTTCGGGCTTGGTGACCCATTCCATTTTGTAATTGAATCGGGCGGGCGATTCGGCGGAGGAAATGATGGTGCCGTCGTTGCTGACGAAATCGAGGATGTCGAGCTGGTGCGAGCGGGAGACGCCGTTGGCGTCGTTGACGTAGACGGAGACGTCGGCGTTGGGGCGGCTGAGGTCTATCGCCATGCGGACAGTCGGCTCGGCGTCGGCGATGCCCTTCACGCGGTCTACTACGTCTTTGCCGCGGCGCTGGAATTCTTTTTGGAACTGGGCGAGGAGCGCGTCGCTGTGTTCGCGATTCAGTTCGTCGAAAGCGCGGCGGGAGACGACTGTGACGCCTGCGGCGATCAGCGCGACGGCGAGCAGCAGCGCGAACATGAAGCTGACGAATAATCTGGTACGAAACGTCACGATTTGCCTTTAGCGTTTTCTTTGCAGCTGCTGGCGGCTGCGTTATTCGGGTTCAGCCGATTACCGAAAAACATAAGAGCCGGTGGTTGACTGCCGCAGGAACTTCAGCGGCTAAAGCCGCCTCGCGATTTGCGGTATCAAATGTCGTGGCTAAAGCCACGACCCACAAAGATCGCGGCCACGACGAAATTTTTCACGGCTGCTTGTCGGCTCCCGACGCGACGCCGGCGTCCGTGTCCAGCCATACATCTGCCAACGGCCACTCTTCGCCGGGTCCAGGAACTGTCCAGTCTCGCACGCGGGCGCTTAGGCCGTAAACCTGCGGAAGCCAGACCAGCGGCACGATAGTAAACCTGCCTAGAACGTCGCGCTGCTGATTGTAAATTTCTTGCGGCGATGCTTGATCGGTCAGGGGCGCGGCGCTCGCGCTGGTGTCGTCGGCGCGCTCTCTGCTCGTGGAAATCTCCAACAGCGCGCCTTTCAGCGCTATCGCCGGGTTGGCCGACGGCATGCGCCAACGGACCAGCTGGGCATCGAATCGGAGCGCTTCTGTTGCAGCGCGCGGTTTGCCAGCTGCGGATTTCGGGAGCGCTTGCGCGATCAGCGAGATTCCGGCTTCTTTGGCGTTCACTGCGATGCGTTCCGCCACGCTTTGCTCCAACGGGTCAGCGGAATCATATCCCAACAGCAACTTGGCGGCGGGCGAGAATTGCGAAGAAAGTTCCTTGGCGCGCGCGGGGTCCGCGGTGGTGGGAAACAAGAAGGCGGTGCCGCTGGACCATTGCGGGAGCAGGCCGCCGGCGGGCTCGCCGGTTTTCTGCAGGATGAAATTTACGATGGCGGCGCGATCTATGGATTGCGCGACGGCTTCGCGCAGGCGGGGATTGCGGCTGGCTGCGCTGTCGGCGGCGTTGAATACGAGTGCGAGCAACTCATCGGGCTGCGAAATGCTGACACGCACGCCGCGCTCGGAGGCGCTGCGGGCGTCTTGCGGCGGAATTTCGGCGAGGTCGGATTTATTCAATTGAAGATCGAGCAGGCGATCGTGGGCGGAGACGCCCATGGTAATTTCGATGGAGTCCACGAAGGGGCGGCCTTCGCGGAAATTATTGTTGGCGGCGAGGGTGGCGCGCTTGCCGGGTTCGAACGTCGTCACAGCAAATGGTCCGCTGCCGGGATCGCCCTCGAAAGTTCCGTCGGGATCGCGATGATCGTAGATGAGTCCATCTATTTGGGATTTTGCGGCGGCTTCGTCGGGCGTGGAGGCGGCGACCGCTGGATCGAGCGAAGCGATAGCCGGGCCGAGCTCCACGCGGAGGGTTCCGCCATAGCGCGGGCGGCGGGCGGTTCGCGCGGGCAGCGCCGCGAACACGATACACAAGATCAGGCTAATGGCTGCAAGTCGCCGTGACAATGTAGCCCTCGTAGTTTTTGGTCTTTAAGTTATAGACGACCGCTCGTGCCGAAGAAGGCGCGCTCCCCTGGGTAATTGCCATTACAGGTCCTTCGGTTTCGATTGGCGCACCAGAAGCGCTAAGTTGGCCGTCGTTGGATTCGTATCCTTGAATCGAATCCGTCTGAGTCCAATCGCCCGTACCAGTCTCTAAATAAGCCGCTCGCGACTTGCAGGGCGAACCAATCTGTATCTCGTCTCTCAGGATAACGATGAATCCACTGCTATACGCACCGCCCGTGTGCACGCACTTCAGCTTGTCCGGTTGGGCGAGTTTACCTTCACACGTCATATCGCCGACGTAGAGGTGGGTTACGTCATTATCAATATGTCCTCGATTGCCACGGACACGCGACGGGACGATTGGAATGGCTTGAATGAAGCGCCAACTTCCCTCTTGCGCGCGATAGTAGGCCAATCGGTCCGACTCGAGAACCGCGAGCAGTGAGGGATTTCCGGCGGCGTCGGGAGACAAGAGCGCGAAATCGAGAAATTTCGCCGGTTGCTGCCAAATCAAACGTTTTTCGAGTGATAGGGAACCCTCCGCTGGTTGGTCTGTGCCGGCCGCTGCCTTTGGGGCGGCGACGATTGCAATTTGGGGCTCGGTTTCGGGATCGGCGGTGTTGTGAATCTCCGCAACCAATACGTAGCCTTGAGCGCCCTGCGAAATCGTGAGCTGTAATTGCACGGCAGATTGCGCTGCGGCCGCCGTGGAATCCGGTGGCAGAAGCCGAAAGCTGCGATTCTTCAGCTCAGATTCTAATACGGCTTGGATGTTGGCGGCTTCTGCTGTGCTGAAATCAGAGATATTTTTAGTTTCGAGCGCGACGGGATTCAGAGGGCTGATCTCGGCGGCGATTTTATCGGCCAGCTGGCTCACGGCATCATTCCATTGTTGCGGAAGCTGCGCCGGGGTTTGCGCGAGAAGTGTGCGCGGACAGGTGACTACGCAAACTGCGAGCACGGTGATTTGCAATGGGAGGAGAAGTCGGAGGGAGAGGCGCATCCGTGTGCGCGAATCGTGAGTTGCGTTCGCGAAGTTTCATATTAGCACATCGTCTTTGCGCTGCGGTTGGACGGGCACGGCCCTCCTGCGGCGGGTCTTCGACATGTCGTGCCCCTACCGCCAACATTTTTGGCGTTGGATGGCGCGGGATCGATCCCTCGTCGCGAGCGATTGGCGGCGCAACTTCGATGGCGCACTGAAGTGCGCCGCTACAAATTCAAAAACGCCGGCTGGGTGGCTGCGGCTTGGTCTTGGGCTGAAGCTTCGCTGCGGCGGTCGCGTCGCGTTGTGCCCATGATATTGGCCGTGCCACCCGCAAGGGTTTTTGCCGGCGTTACTCCCGGGACCGGGCTGCCCTGCCTCGCGGGACAGGCCGCGAGATGCCCCGGCCGGGAATTTCTTTGCTGCGTCACGATGTTACGGCCGGCCGCTTCCGCGGCTCGGTGGGTCGTTGAGGCCGGCGGCGGCTTGCGCTGATTTCAGGACGTCGTTGGTGAAGAAAAATTTGCCGTCGGTGGGGACCATCATGATTTGGACGCGGTCGCTGAGGCGCTGCGCGACTGTTAATTGCACGAGCATGGGATTGGCTTTCAGCGCGGAGGCTTCGAGCTGGAGCTTTTCGGCGTCGGCTTGCGAGGATTGGCGAATCTCGTTGGCTTCGGCATCGGCTAGCAGGTTCTGGCGCTCTTTTTCGGCTTTGCCGTCAATCACTTTGGCTTGCGCGGCGGCTTCGGCGCCTTTGATGGTTTCGATGTTTTGCGTTTCGGCGAGCAGCGTGCGGCGCTGCTGCTCGGCTTTGGTGTCAATCACTTTGGCCTGAGCTTCGGCTTCGGCGTTTTTCACGCGGGCTTGCGCGGCGGCATCGGCATCTTCGATGGTGGTTTGCTTGCGCGCTTCGGCTTCCAGGCGCGATTCTTCGATTTGTTTTTGCTTCAGCGGCAGGGTGTATTGCATCGCGTCCGATTCCGCCTGAGCCATCAGGACGCGCGTGCGCGCGTCGGCTTCGGCGTGCTTGATCTGGCGGACTTTCTGGGCTTCGGCCTGCGATTCGGCGATTTTCACTTTTTTCTGCTCGATGCTTTGGTCTACCGTGACGCGGTCGTCTTCCTGCTCTTTCAGCAGTAGGCCTTGGAGGCCTTGCGCGTACTCTTCGGGGAGCTGGACTTTGCGCAGGAGCACTTCTTTCACGACGATCTGATCTTCGGCGAGGCGGGCGGTGATGGCTTGCGTCGCGCGCTGGTGGAATTCCTCGCGCTTGGTGGAGAAGACGTCGCGCACGGCGTAGTTCGGGCCGAGGTCGCGGAAAATGCTGGTGACTACCGGCGCGACGATTTGCTGATCAATCGGCTCGGGAAGATTGGCCTGGACGTAGTCGAGATGGCGGGGATCGAGGCGATAGCGCACGGTGACGGCTAGGCCGAGGGAGAGTCCTTCGCGGGCTTCGACGGTGAGGACTTCGAGACCTTTGTCGCGCGGATTTTCGGAGGCGGCGGTGGAGTAGACGTTGTCGCGGATGTCGTAGAGCGCGGCCCGTTCGACGAGCGGCATGATCAGGTGCGTGCCGGGGTAAAGCGTGCCTGGTCGCACGCCGGAAATTTGGCTGATGCGGACGGCGGCGTGGCCGTCGGGGACGACCAGGATGCTCTTGCCTAGCAGCGTGCAGAGCGCCGCGGCGACTGCCAGTTTTGCGGCAGCATGCCAGCGGATGGCGCGGCGTGGTCCCGGCGTGCGCGGGGGGAGGCGGAAGCTGGGGCGCGTTGGTGGCGTCGGCGGTGCGGCCGCGGCGAACGGCGTGGGTGATGCGTTTTCGCTTTGCGCCGGGGAGCTGGCGGCGGTCGCTTGGTCGGCGGCGGGTTCTTCCGGCGGGCGCTCGCGGCGTTGCAGGATGCGGTTGAGTTCAAATGCGAGGTAGACGTCGTAGAGGACGATGATCGCTGCTACGCCCAGGAACCCTACGCTCATTGCGAACAACAGCCACCGCAGAAAAAGCATGTGAAGCCTCCTTTTCGTTCGAGTCTCGCCGATGGCATGTTCGAGCGTCTTGCTCGAGACGCGTTTCGCTGCGCGATCGTTCGCGCGCTCGCAACGATGGCGGTCTGAAGACCGCCGCTACAAATGCGTCTCACTCTTTACATCGCGCTCAGTTCGAGCGAGTGGCAGTGGCGCAGACCCAAAAGCACAGCCAAGAGTGGCTGTGCCACACTAGGCCGCTTTCCGCTCGTATGACTCGTCGGCTTGCGGTGCTGCGGCAGCCGCCATTCTTTGGCGCACAGTTCGCGGCTCTGGTTTGGCTGGCATCAAGCGCATCATCAGGACCAAGCTCAGCCACTCCAGACCCAGCGCTACGGCGAACGAAACGAAGATCGCGCTCGCCACTCCGACGAAGTCAATTGTGTAACTCATGGTCCGGTCCTCCGTTGTGGCTGGGCTGCGTGTGGGATGAATGCAGGACGAGCGCCAATGCGCGGCGGCGATGCGTTTGCGGCCAGAGCGTGGTAGCGAGGCTGTGTTTTCAATGCTTTGGGAAGTGGCGATGGCCGGCGCGAGCGTGACGACCTGCGAGGGAGGGCGCGATAATGCGTGGTGGGGCAAACACGCCGTGGAAATTGACACTCAGTCGAAATGCCAGCGCGGAGGTACGCTGGCGTCAGGTGTGCGATAATTTTGCGCTCGCACCCACAGACGGCCTTGGTTAGGAGAAAAACAATGTCCAAAAAACTCGACGGAAAGATTGCACTGATTACGGGCGGCTCACGCGGCATCGGGGCCGGAATAGCCAAGCGCTTGGCAGCGGACGGCGCGAGCGTGGCCATCACTTACACGAAAGGCGCGGACGCGGCGGCGGCGGTGGTCAAGGAGATCGAGCGTGGCGGCGGAAAGGCGATCGCGATCCAGGCAGACGCCACGGATGCGGCCGCCATGAATGCCGCGGTGGAAAAGACCGCTGCGACTTCCGGCCGGATCGACATCCTGGTGAACAATGCCGGCACGGCCATTCCGAAGCCATTCGAGGAGACCACACTGGAAGAAATCGACCACATGTTTAGCCTTAATGTCCGCGGCGCACTCGTTGCGACGAAGGCCGCGCTGAAGTACATGAAGAACGGCGGCCGCATCATCATGATCGGCTCGTGCGTCGGCGAGAGAATGATGACGCCAGGCCTAGTGGCCTACTCAGCAACGAAGGGCGCAATTAAGATTTTCACGCAGGGGCTCTCGCGAGAGGTGGGCGGCCGGGGGATCACGGTGAACAATATTCAGCCCGGTCCGATTGATACGGATTTGAATCCTGCGGCGGGCGATTGGGCGACGCCGCAAACGGCCAATACCGCGCTCAAACGCTTCGGCACGGTTGACGAAGTCGCCGCGTTGGTAGCTTTCGTCGCCAGTCCCGATGCGTCGTACATCACTGGCGCAAGTTTGACCGTGGACGGCGGCACGAACGCGTGAAAAATCTACTTCGCAGCCGCCTGCGCACGAAAACGGCTCGCGTCTGCTAAACTGAATGTGGGGGCTTGCGATGGCTTCGCCTTCACCTACTGGCGATCGAGGGCACGCGGCGGATTCTCCGCCTAGTTTTGGAGCACCCCCGCCTGGTAGCCCGCGCGTGCGGCCGGAACCCCCCGCTAGCGGTTTCCGGCTGGGGCGCATTTTCGGCATTCCGATTTATTTGCATGCCAGCTGGTTGATCATCTTTGCGCTGATCACTTTCACGCTGGCGAAGCAGTTTACCTACCAACATCCGGGATGGTCGCCGGAACAACACTGGGCGCTGGGAATCATCACCAGCTTCCTGTTTTTCGGTTCGGTGGTGTTTCACGAATTGAGCCATAGCGTGATCGCCAAGCATTACCGCATCCCGGTGGATTCCATCACTCTGTTTGTGTTCGGCGGGCTTTCGCGGATTTCGCGCGACCCCACCAAGCCGATGCAGGAATTCAATATCGCGATCGCCGGACCGCTCTCGAGCTTCTTTCTGGGAGGCTGCTTCTGGCTGGTGGCGCATTACGTTCATGGCAACGAGCTGGTGGTGGCGGCGTGCACGTGGCTGTGGGAAATCAACGTGTTGCTGGCGATTTTCAACCTGGTGCCGGGGTTCCCACTCGACGGCGGACGCATCCTGCGCGGCATCGCCTGGGGAATCACCAAGGACTTCACGCGGGCGACGAAGATCGCTTCGAATGCCGGGCGATTTTTCGCTTACCTGATGATTTTTATCGGCGTGTGGGAAGCGTTCAATGGGAATCCGATTGGCGGTCTGTGGACCGCGTTTATCGGATGGTTTTTGCTGAGCGCGGCGCGCGAGAGTTACGCGCAGGTGGCGATCAAGAGCACGCTGACGGGCTTGCACGCGGCGGACGTGATGACGCAGGATGTGCCGACCGTCGAGCGCAATATTTCCGTGGAAGATTACGTCCATGAAGTGCTGCGCACTGGGCGGCGCTGCCACGTGGTGACTGGCGCGGGACGGCCGGTGGGCCTCGTGACGCTGCATTCGGCGCGCGAGGTGCCGCGGGATGAGTGGTCGAACACTTCGATTCAAGCGGTGATGATGCCGTTCGACCGCATCCACGCGGCGACTCCGGAAGAGCCGGCGCTGGGCGTGCTGGAACGCATGCAGGCCGAGGACATCAATCAGATGCCGGTGATTTCCAACGGGCAGATCGTGGGGATGATCGGGCGCGATACGATTTTGCGGGTGTTGCAGACGCGCTTGCAGCTGGGGCATTTGGCTTCTTAGCTCCGCAAAGTCAAAATCACCACAGATGAACGCAGACGAACACAGATAAAACCTGGTGAAAGAAAACCTTCATTGAGTTCCTCCGAACAATTGCCTGCGGAAAATTCAGCGATCAGCCGCCGCGGATTTGCTCGTTGGCTCGGCTTCGGCGGCGCGCTCGCTGCGCTCGGCGCTTTCGCGATTTACTGGCGGGAGCGGAAGATTACATATCCGGTGAAAGTGATCGGGCATGCGGGTGAAATTCCTGTGGGCGGCTCGACGGTGTTTGCGTATCCGGAGGATGACCGGCCGTGTTTTCTGCTGCGGCCGGCGGAGGACACTTATCTGGCGTTCAGCCGGTTGTGCACGCATCACACTTGCCCGGTATTTTACCGCCCGGAGCAGAACGTCTTTGCATGCCCGTGCCACGGCGGAGTATTTTCCGCGACTACGGGCAAAGTACTCGCCGGGCCTCCGCCTAAGCCGCTGCCGGAAGTGATTCTGGAGCGCCGCGGCGATGAAATCTTGGCTACCGGATTTGTGCAAACAACCTAGAGGCAGTCTCGCACGACCATCGCCGCATCCCCTGGCAAACATTAGGCTTCCGGCGCGCTCGACTTGCAAATTGCTTCAGGCTGTCATACTCTATTTACCTAGCCTTCATGCCCCCGAAAGCGGTGCCGGGCCCACGCCGCTGGTAGATACCTTACAAACTGCGATCGAGATGCATGTTTAGAGTTGCGTTGTAGTGTAGGTGGAGACGAGCTTGAACTCGTTTGACGCCAGCATCATAGCGTTTCTGAACCATTTTGCGCACCGTTCCGCGCATTTTGACTACCTGGTCATGCTCGTGGGCTCGAACGAACTGGCCAAGGGCGGCGTGATTACCTGCATCATTTGGTGGGCCTGGTTCCGACCGGGAGAGGATAAGGTCAGGGACCGCGAGTACCTTTTTTGCGGGATCCTGGCGAGTTTCCTGGCCGTGCTGGCCGCGCGGGCCTTTGCTGATTTTCTGCCATTCCGCGAACGGCCCTTTGCCAATCCCGCGCTGCATTTCCAACTTCCCTACCACGTTGATTTTTTAGACCACATGATCCATTGGAGTTCGTTCCCGAGCGATCACGCGGCGCTGTTCTTTGCGCTCGCGACCAGTGTTTTTTTTGTTTCGCGAGGCGCCGGAACACTGGCGCTGCTGCACGCTTTTTTCGTTGTGTCGCTTACGCGCGTTTACATGGGAATGCACTACCCCACGGACATTGTGGCGGGCGCTGCAATCGGCGTGGGCATGGCCTCCCTGGCGAAGATTGCGGTTGTGAGGGTGAAAGTGGCAGGCCCGGCGATGCGCTGGCTGGAAAAATACCCGCAAACGTTTTATCCGGTGCTGTTTATTTTGACGTTTCTAATTACGGTGATCTTCAATCCGGTGCGGAGAGTCGCGTTGATTTTTTTCGAGATGATGGAAATCGTCATTCGGCACTCGCATTAGGAACGCGGAAGCCGCGCGACCGTAGAGAAAGCTTACTCCGGGCGGGGCGGCGGATAGCGGTCGGCTTTGGCGCCGACGCCTTCGGTGGCGGTGACGATTACATCAGCCGGAATGTCTTTCAGCTCCTGGGTGTAGCCACTGGGCCAGTGGATCACGATGGAGTCCACGTGGTCGTGCTTGCCGAGGCCGAAATAAATGCGCGGGTCCTGCGCGGAGCAGTAGCTCATGCCGCCTTTGGCCTGGTCGTAGCTGGTGAAATCGCCGGCGGTGAGTTTTAAGGATGCGCCGATGCCGTCGCGATTGGAGGTGACGCCGATCAGGCGCACGGCGATCCAGTGATTATTCTTTGCGGCAGGAGAGCTGCCGCCTTCGTTGCGGAAAAGCTGCGCGTCTTCGCCATTATTATTGACCAGAAAATCCTGCCAGCCGTCGTTGTCGAAGTCGCCGACGGCGAGGCCGCGTCCCACGCGCGGGGCGCGAAAATCGGGGCCTTCGGATGCGGTGGCATCCACGAAATTGCCTTCGCCGGTATTGCGATAAAGAGTTTTCTCTTCCTCGTAACTCACTTCCGGATGGTAGAGCTTGATGTTGTCCAGAATGTGGCCGTTGACGACGAGCAGGTCACGCCAGCCGTCATTATCAAAATCGAAGAAGCGCGCACCGAATGCGCTATTCAGGATATTGGTCTGACCGATCCCGGAGGCAATCGTGTAATCGGTGAAAGTGCCGTCGCCATTATTGCGATACATGCGGTTGAGCTCGAAATCCAGGTGGCTGACGAAGAGATAAAGCAAGCCGTTGTTCATCACGTCGGCCGCATCGGCGCTCATGCCGGCTTCGGTGCGCCCGTCTTCGCTGAAGCCGGCGCCTGATTTGTACGTCGCGTCGCGGAAAGTGCCGTCGCCGTTGTTGTAATACAAAAAATTCCGCTGCGTGTCGTTGGCGATGAAGATGTCCGTCCAGCCGTCGCCATTCAGGTCGGCCAGCACCACGCCCAGGCTTTTGCCGTCGGTATTGGTGAGGCCTGCTTTTTCGGTGACGTCGGTGAAGGTTCCGTCGCCATTATTGTGATAGAGCTTCGCGGAAGAGCCCTTGAAACTGTCCGGATGGCAATACGCGCTGGTTTGCGGGACGTTGCGCAGGCCGGGGCGAATGTCTCCGCAGAGCACGGGATGATCCACGTCGTATTGGACGTAATTCGTGACGAGCAGATCGAGCTTGCCGTCGTGATCGTAATCGAACCAGCCTGCGGCAGTGCCCCAGTTGCCGTCGTCGCCTACGCCGGCTTTGGCGGTGACGTCGGTGAAAGTGCCGTCGCCATTGTTGTGCAGCAGGACGGAGTGGCGATAGCCGGTCATATAGATGTCCGGGTAGCCGTCGTTGTCATAGTCGCCGACGGCCACGCCGAAGAACATCGTGCCGTCGGCGTGGATTTTGCTTTGCGCGGTGACGTCGGTGAAAGTGCCGTCGCGATTATTGCGGTACAGCGCGGGTTGCGGCGGCTCCGCCGGATGGTAAAACGGTGTGTCGCCGCTATTGACGAAAAAGGCGTCGAGATAGCCGTCCTGGTTGTAATCAATCCAGGCAACGCCCGCGCCCATCGTTTCGGGATAAAGGCGCTCGGGCGAGGCCGCGCGTTCGTGATGAAAGTGGATTCCGGCGGCGTGGGTGACGTCGCGAAATTCGACGTGATACGGATTGGTGATCTCGCTGCGGTGGCGCAGCTTGATGGTGTCCTCATCGTCTTGCCCGCGGACGTCGCGCTTGGGCGGCTTGGTGGAGTCGTGCTGCGCTTGCATCCGCGCAAAACGCAGGACGACCGCGTGTGCGGAGGCACCGAGGAATCCCGCCCACACGTCGCTGGTGGCGATGAGTACGATGGCGGCTGCGATTAATACGGAACGGTGCACGGAGGAGGAGCCGCGGTTCATTGCGGACCAAATTCTATCAGCATGACGAAACGTCGCGCCAATGGATGTGCGGACCAAATTGGGATTCGCAGGGTGCCGGGTTCGAGCAGCTGACCGCTGGCGCACACCAGTGACTGATGTGATCGGAAATTAACCCGATTCGCAAAACGAATCGCAGTTGCTGTGGAAATCTTTTCGGGCGTGCCAGTTTCGTATTGACTCTGGCCGGACTCGGTTATAGCCTTCACGTCATTCGAACGGGGTGGGGGCCCTTTTCTAGAAGTGCCACACACATTTTCCCAAACATTCGCACGAGGTGCGGTTGCGGAAGCCATAGCTATTTCCGCCAATGGAGTCAGCACTTCGCGTGCTGGCGCCGATCGAGCGGATTCGCGCGGATCCTCGCTACATACTTTTATTCGACGGTTCATTCCGGCTTTAGTGTTGCTTGCGACTGGTTCGCCGCTGTGCGTTGCGCCGCTGGCGCGCGCGAGCGCTACGAATGCTTCGGCGCGGACGGCGCTGATCCAGGCGGCGCGCATCGCTCCCAAGAAAGTAATTATTGATACAGACCCCGGCACGGATGACGCGCTGGCGATTCTGCTGGCTATGAATTCGCCGGAATTGGATGTGCGCGCGCTGACGGTCGTCCCCGGCAACGTGACCGCCAAGCAAGGATTGGAAAACGCGCTGAAGCTGGCTTCGCTCACCAATCGCTGCGACATCCCGGTAGCAGGCGGCGCGCAGCATCCGCTTTTTCAGAAGCTGATCACAGCGGAGTTGTGGCACGGCGCAAACGGCTTGGCCAACGTGGATTTGCCCGCGAGCAAATGCAAGGCAGATTCGCGCTTCGGGCCGGACTTGATCATCCAGATGGTGCACGAATCGCCGCACGAGATCACGCTGGTGCCGATTGGGCCGCTGACGAACATCGCTCTCGCGGTGCTGAAAGATCCTTCGATTGTGCCGTTGGTGAAGGAAGTGGTGATCATGGGCGGCTCGATTTCGGGCGGCAACGTGAACGCCGCGGCCGAAGCGAATATCTACAACGATCCGGAGGCGGCGCAGATCGTTTTCCAGGCGGGTTGGCGGCTGACGATGGTCGGCTTGGACGTGGGCAACCAGACGCTCTACGACCAGGCGCATCTGGACGAGCTTTCCAAAACGCATGGCCCGGAAAATGATTTTGCGGTGAAGGTGCTTACGTTTTTGATCGGACAGGAAGCGAAATACGGCGCGGGCGGCGGGTCGCCGATGTACGACCCGCTGGCGGTGGGCGCGGCGGTGGACCCGACGATTGTCACGACGCAGGCGATGCATGTGGACGTGGAGACGCACGGCCAATTTTCGCGCGGCGAGACGGTGGCGAATCGGCACAACGCGGTGGAACGCAACGTGCTCCATGGCGATCGCTACATTATTGAGGGTGTGGACCACATTACTCCGAACGTGCAGGTGTGCACTGGAGTGAACGCGGAAAAATTTTTGCAACTATTGAATGCGCGGCTGGCGGGAAAGTGACTCGGCCGGCTCGTTCGCGCAGATGTCGAGCGGTGCGCGAATACCGAATTTGGGAAGCGAGTTGATCGTAGTGGCACGATCCGGAGACGTCTAGAACTGAGGGAGAGCGTCGATGAAAATGTGGAAGAGTGTGGTTCTGGCAGTAGCGCTCGTGCTTTCGCTGTTTGCCGCAACCAGCAGCCATGCGCAATCCTTGCAAAATGGCGCGGTGCGCGGCACGGTGTACGACACATCCCACTCCGTAGTCCCCGGAGCCAAGGTCATCCTCAGCAATCCCTCGACGGGGTTCAGCCGAACGCAGTCGGTGGGCGCGGACGGGTTCTATTCCTTCGACAACATTCCGCCCGGCGTGTACAAGCTGCACGCGGAGGCCGATGGCTTCGCGGCGAGCGAGATCACGGACATCCACGTGGAGGTCGGCTCGAGCCTCGTGCTTGATTCCACGCTGCCGGTGAAGGGCCAGACGCAGACCGTGACGGTGACGGCGGAAGCGGTGGGAGCTGTGGACACTTCCACGGCCGGAATCAACCAAGTGATCAATCAGCGTGACCTCGAAAGTCTTCCGCTCTCCGGGCGCGATTACCGCGACTTGGCGGAACTGAGCTCTTCGGCGCAGGTGGTGCCTGGTTTGCGCGGCGGCATTCGATTGGGCGGCCAGCAGAGCGATTACGCGTCACTCGTAATTGATGGGCAGGACAGCTTCAACAATTTCTTCGGCGAATTCTTTGGTTCGCTGGAAACGAAGAACTTCACTGTGCCACTGGAATCGGTGCAGGAATTCCAGGTGGTCACCAACGGCTTCGCACCGGAATTCGGACACGCCACTGGCGGTTTGATCAACGTGGTGACCAAATCGGGCACCAACGAAGTGCACGGCGAAGCGCACGAGTATTATCGCGGCAACGACCTGACCGCGACGGATGCGATCGGCAACCCGCCGAACATCACGAATCAGAACCAGTTCGGAGGATCGATCGGCTTCCCGATCCACAAGGACCGGCAGTTCCTATTCTTGGCTACGGATATTCAAAGAGAGAACGGGCCGCTGGCCACAAATTTCTGCAGCGGCGCCACCGCTGCGGACTGCAACACTGCTTTTGACTTGAGTTCATTTACAGGTCCAATATTTGCGAACTGCACCGGACCTGCGTCTGCGGGCGGAAATTGCGCCACCGGCCAAATCCCTTTGCCCGGCGCCTCCACCGCCGGATTCTCCTTGCCAGCTGGCTGCGCGCAATCGCCAACCGCAGGGCAATCGTTCCTGAACGCTTGCTTCGGAGTGAATTCGCTGGCTGACTTCCAGAAGTCGAGCAATCAATACCAGAACCTGTTCACGATATTGGGACATTACGATTACCAGTTCAGCCCCGCGAATCACTTCAGCGTTCGTGGTTACGGCACGCGCAATCACACTAGCGGCTTCACCGGCGGCCTGGGACAAAACGAAATCCCGGCGGACTTCAGCGAAACCGAGAACTTCATCAATCAGGGCGTCAGCGGAGTGTTCTCGTTGAACACGGTGTTGGGCCGCAAGGTGAACGAAATACGCGTGAGTATCGAAGGTGAAACGCGCAAGCGGCACTCGAACGCTCCGGGAACGCCGACGATCCTAGTCTGCGCATTCGGGCCCTGCTCGGCCGGAAGCGTGAATTCCAGCTTTCTTTTCGGACAGCGCTACTACCTGCCGATCAATGGCGACGGCGGAAAGTTGCAGGCTGCGGACAATTTCTCTTATTCTTTCGGCAAGCATGACATGAAATTCGGCGGCGACACCGACACCTACACCGACCGCAAAGATACGTTCGTGGGCTGGTCATCAGGGCAATACGAGTTCGATTCGCTGCAAGATTTTCAAGCGGGGAACGCGCAAGCCCTGATTCAAAACCTGGGCTTGAATGGAAAGCCACTATTCGCTTCGGGGACTCTCTACAACAACTACAACTCGACGCTCGGACTTTATTGGCAGGATAAATGGCAGATTACTCCGCGTATTACGTTGACGTACGGCCTGCGCTGGGAGGGATCGTGGTACCCGCAGCCGCAAACGGCATTCCCCGGAAACGAAACGTACGCCGGCACCGGATCGAATACTCATACAATTGGTGTGCCACAGCGCGTTCCCGACGACTTCAAGCAGTTCGGGCCGCGCATCGGGCTCGCATGGAACGTCGGCTCGAACGAATCTCCCACCGTCGTGCGCGCTTCCTGGGGATATTACTACGCGCAGATTCCGCTGCTGTTCTTGCCCACGGCCGGTGGCGGCAGGACGGTTGGCCTCTTCTGCTTCTTCGCCTCGTCGTGCTTGCCTACGCCTCAATTCCCGTACCTGTTCCCGAGCAGCACGACGCTCGGCGTAAACCAGCTGTGTTCGACGCCAGATCCGTCGAACAATATTATCTATGGCTGCCCCGCACCTAATCTCGTGGATCCGAATTTCAGAGACCCCCAAATTTCCAACCTAACTGCGGGCGTGGAACACACTTTCGCGCGCAGCTGGACGGTAACGGCCACATTTGCTTGGGTTAATTCCCAGCATTTGCGCACGGGCGGATACGGATCAGAGGAGGCTTGGTATCGTAACTTCACATCGTGCGGCACCGACCAATTTGGTCGAACGGAGCTTTGCGGCAACGCCGTCTACAATGGTGGAGCCCTCCAGTCGTTTTCGGTTGCTCCTCTTGATCCAACCTTGGGTACTGCAACGAATACGACGGCCAGTTACGCGCATGGCAACTATGAATCGGCCGTTCTCAACGTCACGAAACGCTTCTCGAATAACTTCCAGGTCTTCGCGAACTACATTTGGTCGGAAAATAAGGACAACGGAGCCAGCGAGCGCGATACGGACACATACTTTGGCCAGCAAGACCCGTTCAATCTAAAACTCGACTACGGCCGCAACGGATTGGACATCAAACATCAGTTCAAGGCGGCAGGTGTGTACAACTTGCCTTGGGGGTTTGCCGTCAGCTCATCTTTGATCGCTCACAGCGGAGTTCCTTACCCCCTATACATAAACGTCGACATCAACGGAGACGGCGTCGCCAACTCTGGTTACTCGCACAACAATGATCGACCCAGCCTGACTCTCCCGAGCGGCAAGACCGTGCTATTGGATCGCTATCCAGCGAATCAGCCCGGTTTCGCCGAATGGGATGCGCGGATTCAGAAGGACTTTGCCTTGGGTGAGCGGTACCGGATCCAATTGTCGGGCGATTTCTACAACTTGACTAACCGGGGCAATGTCTACTCAAATCCGGATACAAGCGCCACGATAGACTACTCCGGGAATTGCACCGCGCGTTCGGCGCCGGCCGCCCCGTCACCAGGTTTTACTGGCACCGTTCAAGGTCCGTTCGGCTTTAGTTGTACGCCGTATACGGTCGCGAGTATCAAATCCGCGATGCAAGCGGTCGGCTACCGCCAAATCAACCAGATTGCGCCGGGCAGTACGCCGTTCGCTTTCCAGGCGGGAGCGAAGTTCATCTTCTGATGACTTTGGCGCCCCTGGGAAGAAGGCAGTTTTTGCAGGGTTTGAGCAGTTCTTTTATGCTGGCAGGCGGCTCGCTTATGGCGGGCCGCGCTGCCGGCGCGGTTGTTTCATCCGCTGACGACGCATCTGCATCCAGATTCGTGCCTGGGAGTCCTACCTTGCGCTGGCCTGAACCGATTGGCAGTCCTGTCCTGGATAGTTTGCGTCCGGTGATCGAGCATTCGCGCGACGTGCAGACGCACGTGGACAAGATCTCGGAAGTCGCGGGCTGGATGGCTTACGAAGATTTGCCCGTGCCGGAGTACGCTTTGCCGTTCGGAATCGGCGCGCACGATGTAAACGTCGCGATTGATTTCATCATGACGTCGGACACGATTGACACTGCTTTCACCGATTTCTCGACACACGTAAAATTTCAGACGGATTATGCCGGGCAGCACTGGTCGGATTCCGACGCCGAGTTCGCCTGCCTGAAGCGCGCGATGGACAACGGCATCCCGGTCCTCGACGGAAAATGGATGGCCAGCGTGACGCGCGCGGAGTTGAACAGCATTTTCGCGGGCAATATCGAGATGCCCATGCTCGATGAAAAGCTCGCGGTGCTGCACCAGGTGGGGCCGGTGCTCGTCGCAAAATATGGGGGAAGATTTTCGAATTTCATCCATGCCTGCTCGCCCAAGCTTTACGATCACGGCAACGGGATGGTGGACCGGTTGGTGACGGAGTTCCCGCGCTTCAACGACGTGAGCCAGTACGACGGCCACGAAATCAAATTTTACAAGCTGCCGCAGCTGGGCATCTGGATGCTGTACGCGAATCTGCACAAACCTTACAACTTTCAGATCGAAGACCTTTCTTCGATGACGGCGTTTGCGGACTACATCGTTCCGGTGGCGCTGCGTTTGCTCGGAATCACCAGTTATTCGCCAGCGCTCGAGCAGGCCATCAATTCCTACCAATTGATTCCGCGCGATAGCACTCAAGAGATCGAAATACGCGCGCATTGCCTGTACGCCACGGCGCTGCTGCGGGAGGAAATCAACAAGATCCGTCCGAAGGATATGCAGATCATCATTCCGCAGGTTGACGCGCGGCTGTGGACGCATTACCACACCACTTTTTGGCCGCATCATTTGACGCGCACGATCATGTATTGATGTGGGGTTGATTAAGGTTTTGTAGCGGCGGTCTTTAGACCGCCATCGTTTGTTGCCGCAAGACCGATGGCATCCGCCGCGGCGGATGCCGCCACAAATGCCGCACGACGTTTCGACTCGCGATGCCATCCTTACCGAGGAATCTCCCATGAAAACAATTCGGCGATGCATTTTTTGCGCGTTCGTGGTGATTTCGATGCTGGCTGCTGACAGCCTGCCGTTGCGCGCACAGGAGACGCGCGAGGCGAAACGCAAGGTCATCATTGACCAGGATTGCGCTGGCCCCGGCGGCACGGACATGCAGGCGGTGCTGGCGCTCGTACAGTCGCCAGATACCGACGTGCTGGGGATCACGGTGGTTACCGGCGATGCGTGGCTCGCGGAAGAAGTGCAGCACACTTTGCGGCTGATGGAAATCATCGGGCGCACGGACATTCCCGTGGTGCCGGGAGCGGCGTTCCCGCTGGTGAACACCAAGGACTACATCGCGCGTTGGGAAACGCTGCACGGCAAAGTGGTCTACCAGGGCGCGTGGAATTATGCGCGGGGCGGCAAAGTCCACGGGCCGTGGGAAATTCCGGCGATGCCGGAGGGCGCGCCGACGATCAAGGCGGCAAATGAAGACGCCGCGCATTTTCTGATTCGCATGGTGCATCAATACCCGCACGAAGTGACGATCTACGAAGGCGGTCCGCTCACCAATCTGGCGCTGGCGCAAGCGATTGACCCGGAATTTGCGTCGCTCGCGAAGGAATTGATTGTGATGGCCGGAAGTATTTTGCCGCAGACGGACGATCCGGAATTCACCATGACTCCGCGGCGGGAATTCAATTTGTGGATTGATCCCGAAGCGTCGAGCCGCGTGCTGCATGCGCCGTGGGCGCGCGTAGTGGTGACCACGGTGGATATTTCGGTGAAGACGCAGATGACGAAGGATTTGATCGCGCAGATCGCCAAGGGCACGGGGCCTGCGGCGCAATACACCGCGAAATATGCCGAGCCGGGGTATCTGTGGGACGAGCTGGCGGCCGTGGCGTGGCTGGATCCTTCGATCATTACCAAGACGCACAAGATTTTCATGGACGTCTCGGTTGATCACGGGGCTTCGTATGGCGATACGCTGGTGTGGACTGAGGAGACGCGTCCGCACCTGGGCGAGCGCGACGTGGAAATTCAGGACGACCTGAATAAGCAGAAATTCTACGACGAATTTGTGGGTTTGTTGACGCGTCCGACGCCTGGCGCGCACGACGCGAAATAATCGAATCGCGGACCAGCTGGATCTATGTGGAGTGCGGGAGCGTGCTCCCGCTTTCTCTTCGGCGAGGCGCGCCTCGCCGCGGTTTAGATCCAGCCGCCGCCGACATCGTAAAAGCGGCGGCGCGCCGCCGCACTCCACACGATTTTCGGCTGCGGATCGGGATCACGGGGACGGAAACGCGTTGCTGTTGAGCGAGGCGAGGGCGCGTTTGTAGTCGGCGTCGTCCGGCGAAATTTCTACGGCTTTTTTGTAGGCGGCTAGCGCATTGCTGCGGTCGCCGCGTTGTTGGTAGATCGCACCCATTTCGAAATAGGCGTCGGACTCTTTCGGATTCACGCGGGCTGATTCCTGGAACGCTGCTAGCGCATCGTCAAGCTTCGATTGCCTTTCGAGAATTTTTCCTTGCACATAAAGATACTCCGGGTGGTACGGCTCGCGGGCTAGAGCCTGGCCGATCGCTTCGCTCGCTTTATCGATCTCGCCTGCGGAGTAATAGAGTTTGGCTAGCTGCGAATAAGTGGCCGCGTAGGTTGGGTCGAGCGCAATCGCTTGATTGAGCAGCGCGAGCGAACCCGCGAGGTCATTCTTCATCGCCAGGTCGTCCGCCTGCTGCACCAGATGCTTGGCCTGCAGTTTATTTTCGGCGGTGGTGCGATCGTTCTGGGAGGATTTTTCGAACGCGGCGAGCGTCTGTTGCGCTTTGTCGTCCTGGCCGGCGCAGCGGTAGGCGCGCGCGAGCAGGAAGAGAGTCTCGGAATCGGGCGTGGGCGACTCGGACGCTGCATCAGAGCCTGAACTCGCGCCCACGAGCGGCTCGAGAGCATTCACGGCTTTCGCGCAACGTTCTTTGATTTCGCCGGGTGCGGGCTTCTCGGGTGGACGCACTAGGATTTTTGCCAGTAGGGCGCGGCCGAGCGGATTTTCCGGCTGCAGCTCGACCACTTTTTCGGCGTCCACGAGCGCGAGCGCGTCCTGGTTGTGGTCCGCGTAGATGTCCGCGCGTGTGTAATGGGCCAGCGCATTTTTGGGATCGCGCGCCAGGATTTTCGCGAGCTGTGCGAGTGCGCTGGGGGCATCACCTTTGGCTTTGTAGGCGACGGCGAGCCGGTTTCGCGCGTCCACATCGGCGGGATCGAGCGCGAGTGCGGCGTTCAAGTGCGCGATGGCGGCTTCGTAGGTCTGCAGCTGAATGTCCAGGTCGCCGTAGACGGCGAGCGGCGCAGCGCTGCGGGGATGTTCGCGGTGGGCCTCGTCGAGGATTTTCTTGGCTTCGTCGAAATTGTGGACGCCGCGATACGCCTGCACGACCGCGATTTCAGCTTGAAGATTGTGCGGCGCGAGGTGCAAGGCTTCCTGATAGCTGGCAATCGCATCTGGAAATTTCCCGGCTGCGGCTTCCGCACGGCCCTGCTCGATGAGCGTCGCAGCTTGATCGGCATGAGCCTGCGCGTGAGCTTGTCTGCGGGCGAATGATGGCGTCGCCACCACGAGCACGAACAGCGAGAGCACGCTCAGCGCAAACACGCGTGAAGAACGCAAATCGCGGCGGAGAATGCTGCGCGCTTCCGAGTTCCGCTTACGCCTAAGGCGCAAAAACATTCGCGGATTATAACATCCGGTATTGACTCGGACCGATTCGGGAACGCTCGTGAACGGCCAAAAACCGCTGTTTTCGCTTGACTCGCATCACGCAGAGAACTATAAGCAGCGACGGCACTGCACGTACCCTTCCGCCAGAATTGATTCGGGGAAGCGAGTTTCCATTCAAATTTATCGCTGGAAAACCAGCGGAGTCGCTGAGACCATGCGCCTGAAAAATATTCTTCCGCTCGTTGCTGTTGTTGCGTTCGCGTTGACCACGCCGGCACAAGCAAAACGAAAAGTGATCATTGACCAGGACGCGCGCGGGGCCGCGACCACCGACCAGCAATCCATTCTGATGTTCCTGCAATCGCCGAACGTGGAGACGCTGGGCATCACGGTGGTGAGCGGCGATATGTGGCGCGACGAGGAAATCGCGCACACGCTGCGCATGCTGGAAATTACCGGGCACACGGACATTCCCGTGTATCCCGGCGCGGTGTATCCGCTGATCAATCGCATGGAAATGATCGAGCGCTGGGAAAAACTTTACGGCACGGTGCACTATCAGGGTGCGTGGAACGGACATCGCCCTGGAATGAATCTGGGCGACGGGCTGCGCGGAAGATATCATTTGCCGTTTGTGGTACCGGATATTCCGGAAGGAAATCCTACGATCAAGGCACAGACCGAAGACGCGGCGCATTTCATCATTCGCATGGTGCACAAGTATCCGCACGAGGTGACGATTTACGCCGGTGGGCCGATGACGGACATCGCGCAAGCGATCAGCCTCGATCCCGAAGTGCCGGATCTGGCGCAGGAACTGGTGGTGATGGGCGGCAGCATCGCGCCGGCGGTGCCGCACGATTGGATCGCGGAAAATCGCCGCGAGTTCAATTTCTGGTGGGATCCGGAGGCGGTGCACATCGTGCTCACTTCGCCGTGGCACAAAGTCACGATCACCACGGTGGACATCTCGGTGAAAACGCGGATGACCAAGGAACTGATCGCCGAAATCGCGAAATCCAAGAGTCCGGCGTCCCAATATTTGGCGAAATATGCCGATGAAGAATACATGTGGGACGAACTGGCGGTGGCGGGATGGCTCGATCCCAGCGTCATCACCCAGCAGACTCAGTATTATATGGACATAGACATCTCGCATACGGCAGGCTACGGGAACGTGCTGGTCTGGACCGCCGGAGCACAGCCGGGGTTGGGCGAGCAGCTCGTGAATATTCCCGAAGAGCTGAACAAGGAAAAATTCTACAAGATGTTTATTGATTTGATGGCGCTGCCACCCGCGAGCGCGCATGCGGCGGCGGCGGGCAAATAAAAAGAATTGAGGCCACTTTGCAAATGAACGCAAAAGCGGAAGTCGTGGGAATCGGCAGCTGCACGGTGGATTATTTTGCGATCGTGCCGCGGCTGCTGGGACCCGAAGAAAAAATCAACGCCACGCGCATGGAAATCCATGCCGGAGGCGTCACGGCCAATAATCTGACGCAAGTGGCGCGGCTGGGCGCGAGCACCGGCTGGCTGGGGCTCATTGGCGACGACGAAAACGGCCGCATCATCCAAAAGGCTTTCACCACGGACGGAATGGATCTTTCGGGGATCGAAGTGGTGAAGGGCGAGCTTTCTTCGCTTACCTGGATTCCCGTGGATGCGGCCGGAGAGCGCTGCATCTACATGTTTCCCAACGTCACCGGCAAAATTTCCGTGCACCAGGTGCTGTCGCGTTTTGCGCCGCACATTCAGGCCGCGAAACATTTCCACACGGAAGCTTCGCAGCTTCCTATCGCTCCCGTGAAGCAAGCGATGCAGGTGGCGCACGATGCCAACGTGCGCGTGATTTTCGATCTGGACGTGGCGCCTAGTTTTTTCGCGGCTTCGAATTTGGGAACGCAGGAAGAATTGTGCAGTGCGTTGAGGCTGGTGGACGTGCTGAAGCCCTGCAAAGCGGCGGCGCGCGAACTGACCGGCGAAGGCGATTACGAAAGGATTGCGCGGCAATTGCTGGGGATGGGACCGAGGATTGTGGCGCTGACGCTCGGCGCGGACGGCTGCATTATTGCGGGTTCCGGGAAAGTAGCGCGCGTTCCAGCGTTCAAAGTGGAAGTGGTGGATACAACCGGTGCGGGCGACGCGTTTATGGGCGGGCTTTCCTGCGGCTTGCTACAGGGCTGGGATTTCGAGCGCGTGGGACTCTTTGCCAATGCTTGTGCGGCTTTGTGTTGCACGAAAGTGGGAGCGCGCGCGATGGCCAAGCGCGACGAAGTGCTGGCGTTGATCAAGACGCAAGCGCCGAAAGGCGCCGCCACATTTTAGCTTTTTCAAAATGACAGTCAGTCGCGGCTAACGGACGATGCGCCTTCTTCGTTTCGTTGCGTGCAGTGCCGGCGCTCGCGCCAGTTGTGCAATCTGAAAGGAGCTCATGTTCACACCGCTGAATTCCGGGACGGCGCTCTTGATGATGGTGATTTCCGCGATCTGCTGGGGGTCGTGGGCCAACACCTACAAGGGCGTGAAGAATTACCGCTTCGAGCTTTTCTACTGGGACTATGCGGTGGGAATTTTCCTGACGTCGCTGCTGTTCGCGTTCACCATGGGATCGACGGCGAACGACGCCTCGAGCTTCCTGAACAATGTGCGGTCGGCGGACCTTTCTAATATTGGCTGGGCGCTGCTGGCCGGGGTGATTTTCAACCTGGCGAACCTGCTGCTGGTAGCTGCGATTGATATGGCGGGCCTCGCGATTGCGTTTCCGATCGGAATCGGCATCGCGCTAGTCGTGGGCACAGTGTTCAGTTACGTGCAACAGCAGCGCGGGTACTTGCCGATGCTCGCGGCGGGCGTGGCCTGCGCGGTGGTTGCGGTGATTTTGGATGGCAAGGCTTACGGCGAGATTAACGCCGGAAAATCTGCGTCGCGCAAAAGCATTATCACCTGCGTCGTTTCGGGCGTGCTGATGGGGCTTTGGGCGCCCTTTTCCACGCGTGCGCTTACGCATGGACATACGCTCGGTCCTTATAGCATCGCGGTATTTCTCACCGGCGGCGCGCTGCTTTCGTGTTTTTTGTGGAATATTTATTTCATGAAGAAGCCGTTGGTGGGCGAGCCTGTCGCATTCAGTGGGTTCTTTCGTGGACCGACGAGCGGCCACGCTTTGGGATTGATCGGCGGCGCGATTTGGGCTACCGGCACCGTTTTCAATCTGGTCGCTGCGAATTATACGGGCGTCGCGATTTCGTATTCGATCGGGCAGTCCGCGCCGATGGTCGCAGCGCTGTGGGGTATTTTCGCGTGGAAGGAATTCGACGGCGCGAACAAGCGCGCGCGCGCGTTTCTGGCGCTGATGTTTATTTTTTACGTGCTGGCGATTTTGCTGATTGCGCGGGCGAACACTGCGGCATAGGCAAGAGCTTTTGTAGCGTCGGTTTTTAGAAGCGCTGTTTGCGTCCCGAATGAATTTGCGGGACCGCGATCGTTGTTGCCGCTGGATCGATGGCGGACGCCGCCACAAAGTTGCCGCTGGATCGATGGCGCACTGAAGTGCGCCGCTACAGAGTCAAAACCGACTCCTCACAGTGGCGGGCGGCGGAAGCCGCCGGTGGCGGCTTCGATTTTCGCGGCTACTGCGAGGACGGCTTCGTCTTCCCACGCGCGGCCTACGATCTGCACTCCAATCGGCAATCCTTCCGGCGAACTGCCCACCGGAACCACGGCTCCCGGGAAGCCCAGCAGATTGAACCACTGCGAATAACTCATCGCTTTCAAGTAATTCACTTTTTGGCCCTGCACGGTGAAAGCGCGCTCGCCGTGATGAAACGCGGGGATCGCGCATGCGGGACAAAGTAGAATCGGAAATTCTTCCATCTGCCGCAGCATCTTTTCGCGCAACGCGTCGCGGCCAATCATGGTGTTCAGCCAATCGCGCCCATCGAGCGACGGCCGCTTGGCGATATTTTCCCGCCAGGAGCGCAGCATCGGGCTCAGTTCGGCTTCGCGGCCTTCAATCGTGGTGTTCATCGCCATTTGCACGCCGGGGCCGAATAAATTCCACCAGAGCTGCCAGACGCGGTCGAGATTCTGCGGCCGCCACGCTTCCACCTGAAAACCTTGGTCGCGCAAAGCGTCAGCAGCCTGGCGCACCGCCGCTGCGGTTTCCGGAGTGACGGGCGTCGCGCCATCGTCTTCGAAATATGCGACGCGCAGCTTGCGAATTTCGTCGTCGCTCCAGCGCCGCAGCGGAACGGGCGCCGAAGCGGGGTCGCCAATATCGTAGCCGGCCATCACTTCGAAGAGCTGCGTGACATCCGGCATCGTGCGCGCCATCGGGCCCACTACTCCCAATTCCGCGAACGGACCCGCCGACGCAGGATAATGCGATGTGCCGGGGACGCGGCCGGGCGTGGGCTTCAGTCCGCAGATGCCAACAAAGTGCGCGGGAATTCGGATGGAGCCGCCGCCGTCGCTGCCCACTCCGCCGGCCGAAAGGCCCGCAGCGATCGCCGCCGCTTCGCCGCCGCTCGAGCCGCCGGGCGTGCGCGAAAGGTCCCAGGGATTATTCGCGCGGCCATAAAGAATGTTGTCGGTCTCGTAGGCCATCAGGAATTCAGGCACGTTGGTGTTGCCGAGAAGGATTGCTCCCGCGGCGCGCAGGCGCGTGATGAGTGTCGCGTCTTCCTCGGGAATGTAGCCTTTGCGCAAGGCGCTGCCACATTCGCAGGGCCAGCCGGCGACGTCTATCGAACTTTTCAGCGAAAGCGGAACGCCGTGCAGCGGGCCGAGTGAATCTGCGTCCGGCCCGCGCGAAGCAAGTGCGGCCTCCGCGGCTTGCGCCTGACGGAGCGCGCCTTCCGCGTCCACGTATACGTAGGCATTCAGCTTTGGATTCAGGCGGGCGATCCGCGAGAGGTGTGCTTCCACCAGTTCCACCGGCGAGATTTTTCGCAGGCGAATATTGGCGGCCATCTCGACGAGCGGGCTGTAAACGACGTCGTTCAATGCCAAGTTCCGTCCCTCCACGATTCGCGAGCCGTCGAGTCTAACACGCGTCGCGTGCCGCCGCGTTGGGTCCGGCGCGCCACTGCTCCGTGCATGCGACTAATGCAAAAGTATTATTGACTCTCCTTCGACCCGGCGACAGAATTCCGGCTTTCCAAATTATCACGCTGCCAAAATCAACGGAGCCAGCCATTTGCGAGCCTCAATCGTTCTGCTGACCGTGCTCGGTGTCGACCGCGCATGAAACGCTTTACAGACGTCCTTTTATTCGCCTTGGTGTTGACGGCCGCGTACGTCTTTGCGTGGCCGTCCGCGAATGTGCCGTACTTCGGCGCGATTATTTTGCATTTGCTTGCGGGTATCGCGTTTCTTGTGCTGCTGATTTTCACGTTGCGGCCGATGCTGCGCCAGGGGCCCATAGCGTCGCGGATCGGCTGGGTGTTGCTGGCGGTGGGCGGTATTCTCGGTGCAATTTTGATTTACACCGGCACGCGCCGTGTGGATTGGCCGCTGCTCTATGTGCACATCGGCGCCTGCGTCGCGGGGTGCGCGCTGCTGGTTTCCGGCTGGGGCTGCAGACGCGGCTTCCTCGCGGGCTCCTTCCCTTCCGGCATCATTCGCAGCGCGATTTGCCTCGCGGTGGCGGGGCTGATCACTGCGGGCGCATGGTGGCTGCGCGCGGTGCCCTGGCAGGAATCGCACCGGATTCACAATCCCACGATTGCTCCAGCGACGATGGACGCCGAAGGCGACGGCCCGGAGGGGCCATTCTTCCCCAGCTCCGCGCAGACCGCCGAACGGCAACACATTCCTGCGAGCTATTTCACGGAATCGCAATCCTGCCAGCGTTGCCACCAGGACATCTATAAGGAGTGGCAAAGCTCCGCCCACCATTTTTCTTCGTTCAATAATGCGTGGTATCGCAAGAGCATCGAGTACATGCAGGACACCATCGGAATCAAATCCTCGAAATGGTGCGCCGGATGCCACGATCCCGCGCTGCTTTACAGCGGAATGTTCAATCGGCCGGTGCGCGAAGTGGAAGACACTCCGGCGGGGCAGGCGGGCCTGGGCTGCATGATGTGCCATTCGATCGAAAACGTGAAAAGCACGATGGGCCAGGCGGATTTTTTCCTGGAATATCCCGCGCTGCACAAAATGGCCGCGAGCAAAAATCCGTTCGTGCTGGGTTTGCACGATTTTCTTACCAATCTGAATCCGGAGCCGCACCGCCGCGTGTTCTTGAAGCCGTTCATGCGCACGCAGACGGCGGAGTTCTGTTCCACTTGCCACAAAGTCCATCTGGATGTGCCCGTGAATCACTACCGCTGGGTGCGCGGCTTCGACGATTACGACAACTGGCAGGCCAGCGGCGTTTCGTTTCAGGGCGCGCGGTCATTTTATTATCCGGCGAAGGGCCAGATGTGCGCGGATTGCCACATGCCGATGACGAAATCCACTGACGCTGGAAACATTGATGGGTTCATACATTCACACCGCTTCCCCGCCGCGAATACGGCTCTGCCCACGGCCAATCACGATGAGGCGCAGCTGAAAACCGTGGAGGACTTCCTCACCAAGGGCGACGTCAGCGTGGATATCTTCGCGATTTCGCCGGAAACCAAGGCGACGGAAACCGGTAACGAAGAAGGCGCCGCGGCGGCGGGCGCGGGTACGGCGGTGGCGGCGCCCTCCATGCCGGGATTGCAGACTACGTTTGCTGTCGGCGAAGAATCCGAAGCCTCGATTCCCGTGAATACCTCGCCCGACGCCGCGACTCCGGTAGCGTTGCTCACGGCGCCGCTGAATCGCGCGGACGCGGCTGTGAAGCGCGACGGAACCTATCGCGTGGACGTCGTCGTGCGCACGCGCAAAGTCGGCCACTTTTTTCCGGGCGGCACGGTGGACGCCTTTGATTGTTGGGTGGAACTCACGGCGACGGACGACAAGGGCCAGACTATTTTTCAGAGTGGGGGCGTGGAAGATGGCGGGAAAGGCCCGGTGGATCCCGGCGCGCATTTTTACCGCTCGCTGCAGATTGATGGGCACGGCAACGTCATCAACAAGCGCAATGCCTGGGCCACGCGCTCGGTGGTGTACGTTCGGCTGATTCCGCCCGGCGCGGGAGATACGATTCACTACCGCGTGCGGGTTCCTCCGAACGCCGGAGACGAAATCCATCTGCAAGCGAAGGTGAACTACCGAAAGTTCATGTGGTACAACACGCAGTTTGCCTTTACGGGTGTGCGCGACCCGCATCAGCAGGAAGGTGCGGTGGCGCCGAATTACGACGATCAGCATTATTCCTTCACCGGCGATCCCGCGAAAATGCCCGGCGGCGCCCAGGGAATTCCGAATCTGCCGATCGTCGTTATGGCGGAAGATACCGCGGATTTGAACGTGCTTGCGGCCAACGCGCCACAGCCCGCGCCGAAAGCGGTGCTCAATCCGGACGATTGGACCCGCTGGAACGATTACGGCATCGGGCTTTTCCTGCAGGGTGACCTTTCCGGCGCGGCAGGCGCGTTCGAGAAAATCACGCAGATGGCTCCGGCGAATTTCGACGGATGGACGAACGTCGGGCGGGTGCGTTTGCAGGAGGGAAATCTGCCGGCGGCGCAGCAAGTCTTGGAAAAGGCGCTGGCGCTCAAGCCGGACCTGGCTCGCGCGAATTTCTTCTACGCGAAGGTGTTGCGGCAGCAGGGGCATTACGATGAGGCCGCGCAGCATTTGCGCACGGTGCTGGCGCAGTATCCGCGAGATCGCGTGGTGCACGACGATCTGGGGCGAATTTATTTCTTGCAGCGGCGCTACGACGATGCCTTGCAGCAGTTCAATGCGACGATTGCCATTGACCCTGAAGATTTGGAAGCAAATTACAATTTGATGCTGACCTATACGGGATTGGGCAAGCCCGAAACCGCCGCAGAATTTCAGAAGCGCTACCTGCGCTTCAAGGCGGATGAAGCGTCGCAAGCGCTCGTCGGGCCGTACGTGCGCACGCATCCGGATGACAATAATGAGCGGCAGCCCATTCACGAGCACGTTTCCGAAACTTTCTTGACGGCCAAGAACCGCGCGCTCACCAGGGGAGTCGCTCCGAAATATGCGGTGCTGCCGCACCGCGCCAAGGAATCCGATTGATGAACTTTCGCTCTCATCGTACCTGGGTAATCGCGGTGTGCGCGGCCGCCGCGACGGTCACGCTGGGCGCAATCGGCGCCGCAAGCACCAAGACTTCGTCCACCGCGGCCGCGCAAAAAGCTGCCGCCGCTCCGGGAATTCGTTTCGAAGACGTCACGCGCGCCGCGGGAATTCATTTCGTGCATAACACTGGCGCGTTCGGCAAAAAATGGCTGCCAGAGACGATGGGACCGGGCGTCGCGTTCATTGACTACGATAATGACGGCTGGCAGGACATTTTGCTCGTCAACGGAATGGATTGGCCGGGGCACGCGCGCAAACATTCCACCATGGCGTTGTATCACAACAATCACGACGGCACATTCACCGACGTGACGAAAAAAGCCGGGCTGGACGTGGAAATGTACGGCCTGGGCGTGGCGACCGGCGATTACGACAACGACGGCTTCGACGACATCTTCATCACCACGCTAGGCCAAAACCATTTATTCCACAACAATGGCAACGGGACGTTTACGGACGTCACCAAGCGCGCCGGCCTCGAAGGTCCGCACGAATTCAGCACCAGCGCCGCGTGGGTGGACTACGACCGCGACGGCAAGCTCGACTTGGTGGTCGCGAATTACGTGCAATGGTCGCCGGAGACAGATATTTATTGCGCGCTCGACGGAAAAACGAAATCGTATTGCACGCCCGAGGCGTATAAAGGGACGTCGGTGCGCTTGTGGCACAATCGCGGCGACGGCACCTTCGAAGATGTTACGAAAAAAGCCGGACTGTACGATCCCACTTCGAAAAGCCTGGGCGTCGCCATCCTCGATGCGAATCAAGATGGATGGCCGGACATTCTGATCAGCAACGACACGCAGCCGAACAAGCTTTACATCAATAACGGCAACGGAACGTTCACGGAGAAAGGCGTTTCGGCGGGCATCGGCTATAGCGAAGACGGGATCGCGCGCGCCGGCATGGGCGTGGATGCCGCCGATTACGACCGCTCGGGCTATCCTAGCGTGGTGATCTCGAATTTCTCGAATCAGATGATTTCGCTGTATCACAACGAGCGCAACGGGCTTTTCGTGGACGAAGCTCCGCAATCGGAAGTGGGCCACGATTCTCTGCTCACGCTGGGCTTCGGCTGCTTTTTCTTTGATTACGATCTGGATGGCTGGCTTGATCTGTACGTCGCAAATGGCCATATCGAGGACGCGATTGAGCGCGTGCAGCCGCGCGTGCGCTTTGCCGAGCCGCCGCACCTTTTCCGCAATCTGGGCAACGGGAAATTCAGCGAGGTCACCCAAACCGCGGGCGCCGCGTTTGCGACGCCGCGCGTGGCGCGCGGGGCCGCCTATGGCGACATCAATAATGACGGCGCGCTCGATCTGCTGGTTGGCACGAACAACGGCCCGGCAGTGCTCTTCCGCAATGCCGGCGCGACGAATCACAGCCTGCGTATTAAATTGGTCGGCACGAAATCGAATCGCGACGGCATCGGCGCGACCGTGCGCTTGACTGCCGGCAGCGACACCCAGTCGAAGATGCTGCGCAGCGGGTCGAGCTATCTTTCTTCCAGCGAATTAATCCTCACGTTTGGGCTCGGCGCGCATACTCGAGCCGACGCGATCGAGATTCACTGGCCCAGCGGCCAAGTGGATAATCTGAAAAACGTCGCCGCCGATCAGATCATTACCGTGAAAGAAAAAGAGGGCAGCATTGCTGCCAAGCCGCTCGCGAACCGGTAGAATACCCGCCATGTCTGGATTGAGGCTGGAATGAACCCTCTTGCGCGCGCCGCGCTCTTTGCCGGCATCTTTGCTTGCGCACTCGCGGGGGCCAGCCGGCCACCGCATCCGTACCAACAGGACCAGCAGGCACAGCCTTCTGCACAAGCGCAACCGCGCGCCCGCGCGCACTCGGCCGGCGCGAAAAAAACCTCCGAAGCAGCCGATGAAGAGAAGGCCAACCCGCGCGCCGAAATCATCCGCGAAAATAATTTCGGCGTGGCGCTGATGAATCGCCAGCAGTTCGAGCAGGCGCTCGGCAAATTTCAGCGCGCCTGTATCCTCGACCCGCAGAGCGACGTTGGCTGCCTGAACACCGGGATCGCGCTGCTGAATATGCAACGCTTCGACGATGCGCGCCAGATTCTGGAAAAAGCCGCACAACGCAACCCGCGCGACCCGCGCGCCTGGTTCAACCTGGGGCTGCTCGAGAAAGCCACCGGAAACGCGGATGCGGCCATCGCGGATTTTGTGAAGGTGGCGACGCTCGATTCCTACGACGCGGACACGCAGTATTTCATCGGCCTGGTTTATTCCCAACAGCAGCAGTACGACAAAGCCATTCCCGCATTCCAGCGCGCGCTGGAACTGAATCCTTTTCAGGTTTCCGCCGAGTTTGGCCTGGCGCAAGCGTTGCAGCGGACCAGCAAAACCGCGCAGGCCAAGGAACACTTCGACCGCTTCCAGCACATGACGTCGCTGAAGCTCGGCAAGCCCGTAAGTTTTATTTATGGCGAGCAGGGGAAATATTCGCTCGCGGAAATTATGCAGCCGGCGCCGGAGCCCGTGCCGCCGCTGGTGCCGGTGCATTTCGCCAATGTGACAGCGGCCGCGAACTTGCCCGAATTCGCGCCGCGCATCACGGTACCGCCGCTGGCTCCGAAACTCGACGCTGCGCCTGCGGGAGCTAGGCGGTCCACACGGACAATCAGCGCAACAAAATTCACCGAGGATAATCCCGCCAACGCGCTCGAGCGATTTCTCGGCAGCGGCGCTTGCATCATTGATTACAACGGTGACGGCAAGCCGGACATTTTTCTGGTGGATGCCGACGGGCGCGGCGACGCCGGGCTCTACAAGAATCTCGGCTACGGCAAATTTGTGAACGTCACGCACGAGGCCAAGCTGGAAATTCATGGGCCGGCCATGGGCTGCGCCGTCGGCGATTACGACAACGACGGCAAACCCGATCTCGCCGTCACGATCAACGGTGGCGTGCTCCTTTTTCACAACGAGGGCAATGGAACGTTTAAGGACGTCACCGAAGCGGCTGGCCTGAAGACCGATCCGCAATCGGATGTGCTGGCGCTCGGCGTCACATTTATTGATTACGATCACGATGGCGACCTCGATCTCTACGTCACGCGCTTCAACGCGTTCCCGCTCGAAAATCCGGCCCAGACTTTCGCATTCCCCAATGACGCCCCAGCACCCGGCAACATTCTTTGGCGCAACAATGGCAATGGAACGTTCACCGACTGGACCAGCCAGGCGGGGCTCGCGGGCAGCGGACCTTCCATTGGCGCGATCGGCAGTGACGTCAACAACGATCGCGCGATTGATTTCGTCGTAACCGGCTGGCAGAAATCGCCCGTCGTGTATTTGAATCCGCGCGAGGGCGCGTTTCGCGCCGTCACGCCGTGGTCGAGCGAAATGCCGGCGCCCACGGCAGGGGTCGTTGCGCTCGATTTCAATAAAGACGGCTGGATGGATTTAGCATTCACCCACTGGGGCGCGCCGGGGCTGAGCCTGTGGCGCAACGTGGAAGGAAAATCGTTCGAGCGCGTCGCGTTGCCGGATTTGGAATGGATGCGCGCGTGGGGCGTTGCGGCGGTTGACTACGACAACGACGGCTGGATGGATCTCGTCGCCGTCGGCGAGACGTTTAACGGCGAAGGGCATATCGTGCTGCTGCGGAATGAGGGCGAGGCCGGCTTTCGCGACGTCACAGCAGCCACCGGACTCGACAAAATCGCGCTGCACAATCCGCGCGGCGTGATCGCTTTCGATTTCAATGGCGATGGCGCGCCGGATTTGCTGATCACACAGAATAATGCACCGCCCGTGCTGCTGCAAAATGAAGGCGGCAATCGCTTCAACTGGATTCGCATCGGATTCAAGGGCGAGAACGACAATAAATCCGGCATCGGCACGAAAGTGGATCTCTACGCCGGCGCGCTGCGGCAGAAATGGGAAGTCGCCGGCGCATCCGGCTATCTCGGCCAGGGACCAACCTCGATTGTCGCGGGGTTGGGCGCCGAGCGCGGCGCGGACGTGATTCGCCTGCTCTGGCCCACCGGCGTGCTGCAGGACGAGATGCAAATCCCTGCCTCCAAGGACGAAATCATCACGGAAATTGACCGCCGCGGCAGCTCCTGCCCGATCGTTTTCGTGTGGAACGGCGATAAATTCGAATTTCTCGCGGACATGATCGGCCCGGGGATCGTCGGGCACTGGACCGGCCCCAACCAGCGCAATATTCCCGACCCGGATGAATATCTGAAGGTGTTGGGCTCGCTGGTGCAGCCGCAGGAAGGCAAAATTCATTTCCGGATGTTGGAGCCGATGGAGGAGCTCGATTACCTCGACCAGACGCGATTGATCGCCGTGGACCACCCGGTGGACGTCGAGGTTTATCCGAATGAGCGATTCGCGAGCGAGCGGCCGTTTCCGAAATTCAAAGTAATCGCCAGCCGGGAAGCGCATTTACCGGTCGGCGTGTGGGACGAGCACAGCCATGATTTGCTGCCGCTGCTGCGCGAAGCCGATCACAAATATGTGACCGATTTCCCGCTCGCGCCTTACGCCGGATTCGCGGCGATGCACTGGATCGAGCTGGACCTCGGCGACTGGGACGCTGCGAAACCGCTGCGTCTGCTGCTCGACGGCTTCACCGATTATTTCAGCGCGAGTTCGATGTATGCAGCATGGCAGGCGGGAATCACTCCGGTGCCGCCCTATATCGAAGCGCTCGACGATTCCGGTCAATGGGTTCGCGTGGTGGACGATATGGGCTTCCCCGCCGGGCTTTCGCGCACCATGGTCGCCGACCTCACCGGAAAATTGCCGCCGGGAACGCACTCGATCCGCATCGTGACGAACTTGCGAATTTACTGGGACCGCATTCGCGTGGACAATTCGCCCGAGGACGTTCCCTACAAGCTCACCGAAGTTCCGCTCGCGGGCGCCGATCTGCATTTCCGCGGCTATCCGCGCGTCGTCGAAGGCAATCCCAAAAATGATTTGAGCTACGTATACGAGGACGTGAGCGCCACCGGGCCGTATTCGCGGCAAATTGGAAATTACACGCGCTATGGCGACGTCACCGATCTGGTGCACAAGACGGATGACAAATACGTGATCTTCGGCTCGGGCGATGAAGTCGCGGTGGATTTCGATTCGACGCATCTGCCGGACATTCCCGACGGCTGGACGCGCGATTATTTCTTTTATGCCGACGGCTTCGCCAAGGACATGGATTTTTACGCCGCGCACGGCGATACCGTCGCGCCGCTGCCCTTCCACACTTCCGTGCCGTACCCGTATCCGAATGGCGTCGCCTATCCCGAAGACCCAGCGCACCTGAAATACATGCTCGATTACAATACGCGCGGCGTGGCGGGACCCGCCGGCGATAGCTTCCAGTTCAACTACGTTAAACCTGAGAAATAGCCATTCCTACCGGTCTGCTTTCGACAGGCAGCTTGATTGCGACGTATTAGCGTGATAATTTCGGTCCTTCGGTAAGCGCACGCAGCAAATCACCTGACGATGTCGCAGTCGAATCCAAACGTCCAAATTCTGGAAATTGCGGGACGCACACGAGACGCTTCCGCGCCCGCGCGCGAACCCGTATTCTGGCGCGTGGAAGGCAGCCTGCTGAACCTAACGGCCGTGCGCCCGGTGGGCTTTTTCGCGTGGAATTCACAAAGTTTCCTGCAGCGCTGGACGCGCCGCGGCGCCATGGCTACCCTTGCGCTCGCGCGGCCATTTCTCTACGTCACCGACCGCGTGTTTGCCACGCGGCTACTGCACACCGTGCTGCGCGGAGTGAGCCGCGACCGCCTCGACCTGCTCGGCGAGGAATTCGTCGAATACTTTCTGAAACCGCGGCTGAAAAAGCGCGGCATCACCAAGTTGAATGAAGCCGTGGCGGCGAGCGGCGAAATTATTCTGGTAAGCCAGGGCCTCGATCACATCATGCGCCCGCTGGCGAAGCATCTGGGCGTTGCGCGCTTCATTTCCAATCGCCTGGATTTTCGCGAGGGCATCGCCACGGGCCGCCTGCTCGAGCCGGTGATTCGTCCGCGCGGCGCGTTTGCGCGCTTCACCGAAGGCCAGCCCGATGGCCGCCTTTCGCGTGAAAAACTGATCACCGTCCTCGGCTTCGAGAAAAATCCCGAAGTGCTGGACGATGCGATCCAGCCGGCGGGACGCCCCAAGCCGAACTCCTACGTTCCGGTGGTGCACTTCGAATCGCGCAATGGACGAGCGCCGCTTTCGGTGCGCGAAGCTTTGCGCGGCAAAAATATTTTGCTGATTGGCGCGACGGGCTTCATCGGCAAAGTTTGGCTCGCAAATCTGCTAACTGATCTTCCGGACATCGGCCGCATCTACCTGCTGGTGCGGCACAACCGCGCCGCCACGTCGCTGGAGCGGATGCAGCGGGTGATCGAAGAATCTCCCGTGTTCGAGCACCTCGCGGAGCGCCATGGTGCGCGTTTTGCTGAATTCTTACGCGAGCGGATCGAAGTCGTGGATGGAGACGTTAGCCAGCCGGGCCTCGGCCTTGACGCGGAGGCCAAAAAGCGCCTGGGGCGAACGCTCGACGTGATCGTCAATAGCTCCGGGCTGACCGATTTCAATCCCGACCTGCGCGACGCCCTCGCGACGAACGTCCGCGCCACCGCCTACGTGCTCGATTTCCTGCGTGAGTGCGAACACTCTTCGTTGCTGCATCTTTCCACCTGTTACGTGGTCGGCCAGCGCGATGGCCGCGTGCTTGAAGAGCTCCCTGCAAACTACACGCCGCGCGGAATCAAGGATTTCGACGCGGTGCAGGAATGGCAGTCGCTCGAGAATCTTGTTCGTGAGACGGAAGCTCGCGCGGAATCCGCGGAAGTGACGGACGAGTTGCGCCACGCAGCGCAGAAGAAAGAACACGCGGCGAAGGATTTACAAGGCGCCGCGCTGGAAAATCAAATCCGCAAGAATCGCGTGCGCTGGCTGCGTCAGACGCTCACTGACGCGGCTTCGCGTCGCGCCATCGAACTCGGCTGGCCCAACACCTACACCTTCACCAAAAGCCTCTCCGAATCGCTGATCCGCAATTTTCTGGACGCGAATCCCGCGGCGGCGATCGCGGTGGTGCGTCCGGCCATCGTCGAGTCGTCGCTGGAGAAGCCGTTTCTCGGCTGGAATGAGGGCATCAACACGTCCGCTTCGCTTTCGTATTTGCTAGGAACATTTTTCCGCCAGCTTCCCACCAACGAAACCAAGTGCCTGGATTTGATCCCCGTGGACCTGGTGTGCCGCGGCATGACGCTGATTTCTGCCGCGCTCGTTGCGCGCCGCCACACACGCGTCTATCAACTCGCCACGTCCGTCGCGAACGCCTGCAACATGCGCCGCTCCATCGAACTCACCGGCCTGGGCCACCGCAAGTTTTATCGCGCGCAGCCGGACATCCAGCAGCGCCTGCGCCTGAAATTCGACGCGATCCCGGTTTCGAAGACGCGCTATAAAGCATTTTCGGCTCCCGCGCAGAAAACGATCGTCGAAGCCATCAACCGCACGATGGAGCCGTTTTCCTCGAAGCCGCCGCTCGCGCGCCAGCAGCGCGAACTGGAAAAAGTGATCAAGCTGATTTCGCTTTTCGAGCCATTCATCCTGCATAACGACCACGTTTTCGAGGCGGCCAACGTCGAACGCCTCAGCGCCGCGCTGCCGCCGGCCGAACGCGCCGATTTTGGCTACGACGCCCGAGCCCTGGACTGGTGGGATTATTGGATCAACGTGCACATTCCGGCGCTGCGCAAGTGGTGTTATCCTCTCATCGAAGGGCGTCAACCGGAGGCTCGTCCCCGGCGTTCCGTGCCGCTGGAAGCGCGCGCGGACTCTGCCGCCGCGGAAGCGAAGGGCGCAACTCCGGCGGCGGCGTCCTGACATTCAATCACTGTGGCCATCCTCCTGACCGGGTCCACCGGGTACATCGGTGCCCATATCGCGTCGAATTTGCTCACGGGTCACACCGATCCGCTGAACCTGCTGGTGCGCGCGCGCGACGAGCAGGAAGCGCACGAGCGACTGTGGCGTTCGTTGCAGTTGCATCTGGATTTTCCGCGCTTTGAAGAATTCCTGAATTCGCGCATTCATATTTTTCGTGGAGACCTTACTGACGCGCAATTTGGACTTGCGGATGACGATTACGCCCGCCTGGTGCGCTCCACCGATTCGATCATCCACTGCGCCGCTTCGCTGAACCGCAAATCCGAAAAAAGCTGCCTGAACGTGAATTTGCGCGGCACGCTGGAAGTGATCCAGCTGGCGATGCGCGCGCGCGATCAGCACGGACTGCGCCGATTTAGCCACGTGAGCACTGTCGCCGTCGCGGGGCAGCGTTCGAACGAGGTGGTTCAGGAAGACACCGCGATTGACTGGAACCGTTCGGATTACGATCCCTACGCGCGTACCAAGAAATTCTGCGAGCACATGGTTCGCCAGCTGCTGCCGGACGTCCCGCGCACGATTTTCCGCCCGAGCATTGTTCTGGGCGATAGCCGCCGCCCGGAGACGAATCAATTCGACATGGTTCGCGCGTTCGTGTTTTTGGCTGGGTTGCCAGTGCTGCCGTTCCGTCCGGACGATCGCATTGATATCGTGCCGGTGGATTTTGTCGCCGATGCCGTCGCGACGCTGCACCAGAAAGATAAGCCGCAGCACGATATTTATCATTTGTCGTCAGGCCGTGAGTCGGAGACCTTCGTCGCATTGACCGATTCGCTCGCGAAAGCGCAAGGCAAGCGCGGCCCGATGTTTGTGCCCAGGTTCGAGAAATCCACTTCGAAGATGGTGGATGCCTTGGCTGGGCGCGCCGGAAAGATCGGCGGGTTGGCGACGCTGCTCAAGGTCTTTCTGCCGTATCTCGTATGGAATACCGTCTTCGATAACACACGGGTAGTGGAAGAGCTTGGCCGGCATCCCGCGCCTTTTTCGCAGTACAGCCTGCCGCTGCTGCGCTTCAGCCGCGAGAATCATTTCGTTTACAAATATCGCGAGTGGCCTTCGAACGCTTCGATGAATGCCGCGGCGGCGGCCAGCGGCGCGAATTTGAATGCGAGCGCTAGCACTGGCGGCGCTGGCGCATCTGAGGATCCGCGGCCATGACCGACCTGCTGCTCGAAACCTGGGTCAGCGGCCTGATCGAACTGAACAAGTTCGAATGGATGCTGGGCGCGGGCGACGCCTGGAAGCCCGGCACGCCGCTGAAGCTTCTTTTTGCGGGATACAACGGTACGCGCAACACCGGTTCCGACGTTCGCGTGGAAGAAATGATGCGCCAGGTGCGACGGATTCTCGGCGAGGAGAATCTTGCGCTCAGTGTGATGTCGCAGGATTTCAATCTGACGCGCGGATATTTTGGCAATGCACGCCAAGTTCACCTTCCCGACGTGTTTCCGCCGTTTCTGCATTCGGAAGTGCGCCGCAACGACGGCGTGGTGGCCTGCGAAGGTTCCATGTTCAAGAGCAAATTCGCCAACGCGCTCACCACCATGATGATCGGAGCCCTGGGTATCGCTTCGGCGCAAAATAAATTGAGCGTGGCTTACGGCGCCGAAGCCGGTCAAATGGATCCGGTGCTCCAGAAAATGTGCAGCCGCTATTGCCGCGATTCGCTGGTGATCACGCGCAATGTGGAATCGCAAGCGGTTCTCGGCAAGCTCGGCGTGCCCACGGAATTGGGAACCGACACGGCCTGGACTTTCGAGCCGCTCGGTTCGGAATATGGGCACAAAGCGCTGCAGGATGCTGGTTGGGACGGCGTTACGCCCGTTCTTGCCGTCTGCCCGATCAATCCATTCTGGTGGCCGGTGAAAGCGTCGTTGGCGAAATGGGTGGCGCACTCGGTGGCCGGCGCATACAAAAAAAGCTACTACCGGACGATTTATTTTCATCGCTCCGGCGCGCAGGTGGACAACGCTTACGAGAAATATCTTTCGGAGATGGCTGCGGGCGTCGCGAATTACCGGTCTTCGCGCAAAGTGTTTCCCGTGCTGATCGCGATGGAAATGCTGGACCGCGACGCCTGTGAGCGCGTCGCGGAAAAACTCGGTGGCGCGCCTGTTTTCGCGTCGGATCAACTCAATATGTATGAGCTGGTGAGCATTCTGCGTGCTGCCGACCGCGTGCTTTCGTCGCGCTATCACGCGATCGTCACGTCCATGCCCGCCGGGGTTCCTTCCGCAGGAGTGACGATGGACGAACGCATCCGCAACCTGATGCGCGAGCGCGGCCACGAACAACTGCTGATGCGCGTGGATGAACCAGAACTTGCGGATAGAATCGTCGCGGCGCTCCATGCTCTCGACGCCCAGGCAGAGGAAATTCGCGACGCCATGGGCCAGACCGTCGCGCGCAACCTGCAACTGATGGCGCGCATGGGCACCTATTTCGAAGAGCAAGTCGCGCGCCGCTACCCGCGATTTCCCGTGCGCACTGGAGTCCTCGGCTGGGAGGATTATCTTCCGCCGCTCAGCCCGGGCTTGCTGAAATTGCTGGAAGCGCACAGCGGAGTGCTGGCCGGATGACGTTTCTCGAGCAAATCTTCGATCGCCTGCAGCGCGCCGCTGCCGCGCCCGTGGTGCAGGAAATTCGCGACGACAAGTTTTTCGCGGTGACCGGCGGAGAATTGGTGGCCATGACCCAGCAGGCCCGCGCGTTTTTGGCCGCGCGTGGAATGAAACCGGGAGAACGCTGCGTGCTGCTCGCGCCCAATAGCATTCGCTGGATCGCTCTGGACCTGGCGCTGATGGCCGAAGGCGTGATCGTCGTGCCGCTCTACGCGCGGCAGGCGGTGGCCGAACTGATCAGCATGATGAAAGATTCGACGCCGTCGCGCATTTTCTGCCACGATGCCGCGCTCGCCGCCGAAATCAAGAAGCTCTGGCCGCAGGCGCCGCACATTTCGCTGCTGGAAAGCGTGTTTGTGCCGGATGCAACGGCGACCGCACCAGCTCCTGCGGCTGGCTCCGCGACCAGTGGTGCGCTCGCGCCGCCGCCCCCAGCAAATAACGCTGATCCGGTGACCATCATTTATACTTCCGGAACTTCGGGCGAGCCGAAGGGGGTGGTGCTGACCGCGGCCAATGTCACGTTCATGCTGAGTTGCACGAACGGACGCCTGGATCTATTGATGGGCGAGCGCACCGAGCCAGAGCAGGTTTTTCAGTACACGCCATTTTGCTTTGCCGCATCCTGGATCGTGCTTTTGACGGTGCTCTCGCGCAATAGCGTATTAAGCCTTTCCACCGATCTGAGCAAGCTTTCCGACGAATTGAAGCCGGCTTCGCCCGAATACTTCCTGAACGTCCCCACGCTGCTCGAACGCGTGCGCGCGAGAATTCAGGAATCCGTGAAAGAACGCGGTGGTTTGGCGAACACAATTTTTCCGCGGGCACAGCAGGCGTATATGCGCCGCCAAAATAAGCGGAGCGCGTTCGGCGATTCTTTTTGGCTGGCGCTGGCGAACTCGCTGATGTTCCCGGCGATTCGCAAGAGTATCGGCCCAAATCTGAAAGCATTGATTTGCGGCTCCGCGCCGCTCGCCGTGGAGACGCAGCTTTTTTTCATGATGATCGGCATTCCCGTGCTGCAGGCCTACGGCCTCACGGAGACTACCGCGATCTGTACGGCGGACGATCCACGCGCGGCCGAACCGGGGCGCGTGGGCCCCGCGATGCCGGGAGTCGAGATGATGCGCGCCGATAGTGGCGAAATTCTGGTGCGCGGGCCGAATATTTTTGCCGGATACTGGCAGCGTCCCGAGGAAACCGCGAAGGCCATGGAAGGCGGATGGTTCCACACCGGCGATCAGGGCGATGCCGACGAAAAGGGAAACTGGCGGATCACCGGACGCATCAAGAATCTGATCATTCTGAACTCCGGACACAACGTCGCGCCCGAGCCTCTCGAGGAATCGCTGGCGAAGCTATTGCCCGAGGCGCAGCAAGTGGTGCTGATCGGCAATCAACGCAGTTTTCTGGCGGCGCTGGTGACGGCCACCGGTTCGAACGGACTGACCGACGCGCGCATCCAGTCCGCGATCGAAAATGTGAACGCCGGCCAGCCGCATTACAAGCAAATTCGCGCGTTTCATATCGTGCCGGAGCCATTCACCATTGAAAGCGGCTTGCTCACCACCATGGGCAAACTGAAACGCGATGCGATCACCGGGCGGTTTGCCGCCGACATCGAAACGCTCTATCAGAAGAAATCCTCATGAAAAGTTTCCAGGGTAAGACACTTTCGTGGCAGCTGCACGATGGCGCGATTGAACTGACGCTCGACCGCGCGCCGTGCAATGAAATCGGCCAGGCCACTTTGGCGGAATTGGAGAAGTTCGTCGCCGCGCTTCCGGCGCTACAACAAGATGCGCATGCATTGATTATTTCCAGCGCACGAACCGAAGGGTTTTGCGCCGGAGCCGATCTTCGCGAGCTATACCAGGTGGGAAAGTCTCTTCGCGGGGCCGAAAAGCTCGCGGGCCTGCACGATTTTCTCGAACGCATCCACGCGGTGATGAACGCGCTCGATGAAGCGCCGCTCACGACCATCGCCGCTGTTCACGGCGTCACGTTTGGCGGCGGCTTTGAACTCGCGTTGGTTTGCGACCTGATCGTCGCCGACAAAATGGCACGATTTTGCTTTCCGGAGCTGCGCCTCGGACTCATTCCCGGATTCGGCGGCATTCCGCGCCTGAAACGCGATCTGGGCAACGCCGTCGTGCGCGACCTGCTGCTCACCGGCCGCAGCATCAATACAGCCAAGGCGCAAGCTGTGGGGCTGGTAAGCCAGGTCGTTGCGGAAGGTGATGCCCTGCGCGTCGCCCGCGCCACCGCCGCCCAGCTGAAGAAATTCGATCGCGCTACCGCCGTCGCTGCGAAGAAATTCATCAAGCCCATTCCGTACGAAGAGCTGCGCCGCGAAATCGAGATTTTCTGCGAGCTCTTCACGCGTCCCGCGGTGGACGCCGGTCTACGCAAATTCGTGGAAAGCACGGATGCACTGCCGTACCTCCCGTAACTCCGGGACAGCTCGCGCTGGAACGGCTGAAAATTGTGGCAAGATAGAAGGACATGACCGATATCGAAAAAACGACGGACGAGGTGTTGCACCTCGCTGCAGAGCACTTCAAAGTCTCGCGAGAGCAGCTGGCTCCCGACGACGATTTTTTCAAGAAGCTCGGGATCAATAGCCTGCAGGCGCTCGATCTTTTGACGCGCATCGAACAGCATTTCCACATCGAGCTGCCTGACTACGAACTTCAGGGTGTAAGCGACTTCCGAACTCTCGCAGAGCGGATTCAATCACGCCTGTAATGCTGGATCTTCGCCAATACAATTCGCTCGGCGCTGCGCTGCGTGCGGCGCTGGATCGCTGGCCCGACGAAATTTGCCTGATTGAAGCCGATCGCGAGCGCGAGAACGCTCGTCTGACCTACCGCCAGTTCAAGGAAACGGCGCTGCCGCTGGCTCGCGCTGTGCAATCGGCGGGCCTTCAGGCCGGCACGCGCGCAGCCATCATCATGACCAATCAGTCGAAATGGCTGATTTCGGCCTATGCGATTTTTTACTGCGGCGGCGTGCTGGTGCCGCTCGATTACAAGCTCACGTCTGCCGAGCAGCTGAAGCTTCTCGCGCACTCGCACGCGGAATTCCTGGTGATCGAATACCATCTCTGGCGCGGAATCATGCAGGTGCCGGAGTTCAAGAATCTCGCTACCCGCGTGGTGCTGGTGACCGAAGCGCCTCCCAATGCCGAGCTCGCAGGCGCGCAGCGTTGGGAAGCTTTCCTCGAATCCGGCGAGCCGGTGTTCGTTGCGCGCGAACGAAAAGATCCGGCGTGTATCGTCTATTCCTCCGGCACCGGCGGCCGCCCCAAAGGCTGCGTCCTCACGCACGATAATTACTTGGAGCAGTGCGTCGCGCTCACCTCGCTCTATCCCTTCTGGCCCGGCGTGCGTTACCTGAGCATTCTTCCGACGAATCACGCCATTGATTTCATGGTGGGATTCATCGGACCGTTCACCTGCGGCGCCGCCGTGGTCCATCTGCGCACGCTGCGCCCCGAATTCATTCGCGAAGCTTTCACCAAGTACAAGATCACCTACATGGCGCTGGTTCCGATGGTGCTGAAAAATCTGGAAAAGGGATTGCGGCAACGTTTCGCCGATTTGCCGCCGGCGAAACGCTTCATGCTGAATACTCTGATCGGCGTGAACCGCGCGCTCACGCGCCGCCGGCCGCATCTACAAATCAGCCGCGCGCTGCTGCCGCAAGTTCACAAAGCGTTTGGCGGCGAACTGCGCGCGCTCTTCGTCGGCGGCGCGTTCACCGAGCCTGCCACGCTACAATTTTTCTACGAGCTCGGCATACAGGTTGGCAACGGCTACGGCTGCACCGAAGCGGGAACTTCGATCACGCTGAATGACTTCAAGCCGTTTCGCGCCGACACCGTCGGCAAGCCGCTGCCGGGCATGGAAGTAAAAATCGTCAACCCCGACGCGGAAGGCATCGGCGAGGTCACCGTCCGTGGGAAAACGATCATGTCGCACTATCTGGACGATCCGCAAATGACCGCCGAAACCATCGTAAACGGCTGGCTGATGACCGGAGACCTCGGGCGATTCGACCCGACGGGCCACCTGCAACTTTTCGGGCGCAAAAAGAACATGATCGTCACCGAAGAGGGCAAAAATATCTATCCGGAAGATATCGAAACGTATTTTGAAGGCCTTCCGGTGAAAGAGTTTTGCGTTTTCGCGGCCAATTATCTGTGGCCCGCGCGCACGATGGTGGGCGAGCAGCTTGTGCTGGTGCTGCATCCGGATGCGGGCCAAACGATTGACCAGAGCGTGATTGCGAACGTGGCCGAGCGCAATCGCCGCCTGTTGAATTACAAACGCATCAGTGGCTATTTGATTTGGGAGAGCGACTTCCCTCGCACCGCCTCGCTGAAAATCAAACGCAATGAGCTCGCCGAGCAAATTCGCCAGCAGCGTGAACGCTCCGCCGTGGTGGCGCTGTGATCCGCGTCCGCGATTCCGCACGGGAGCTTGCGCTCTCGTGAAATCGCCGTTCCTCGCCATCGTCAATCCAGCCGCAGGCGGCGGACGTTCCGGAAAGCTGGCCCCTGGCACCCTGGATCGCGTGCGCAGCGCCGGAATCGAACTCTCCGTTGTGCAAACAACCCGCGCCGGCGAAGCCACCGAAATCGCGCGCCAGGCCTACGGCGAAGGAGTCCGCAATTTCCTCGCCGTCGGCGGCGACGGCACCGCGTTTGAAATTATCAACGGCCTGTTTCCCGAGGCGCTGAATCACGGCCGCCCCACTCTCGGATTCTTGCCGCTGGGCACAGGAAACTCATTCCTGAAGGATTTCAGATCAAGCGGCATCGAACACACGATCGCAGCACTACAGCAAGGCGCTCGCCGCGCATGCGATGTAATTCGCCTCCGCCACCCGCAAGGCGAACTTTATTTCTACAATTTGCTCACGCTCGGATTTCCTGCAGATGTCGCGGTCACCGCCAACCGCCGGTTCAAGCGTTGGGGCGAACTGGGTTATATTCTGGCCGTCTTCACGCGCCTGGCGCGGCTCGAGCATCTCGCATTTCCGCACCGGATCGCCGGCGCGGCGGATTGGCATCGCGGTAAGACGCTGTTTCTCTCGTTCAACAACAGCAAATTCACCGGCGGCAAAATGATGATCGCTCCGCAAGCGGATCCATGCGACGGCGCAATCGAATATGTGCGCTGGGGGCCGATTGGCCGGCTGGGACTGATCTGGACGCTGCCGCGCCTTTTCACCGGGACGCACATCAAACACCGGCTCGCCTCGCGCGCGGCGACTACAAAAATCGAATTCGACCTCGGCGCGCCGGTGAACGTGATGGTGGACGGCGAAAGCATGCGGCTGCACTGTCAATCGCTGGAAATTCTGCCCGGCGCGCTGGACGTCATCGTATGAAGAAAGCTTGTCTGACGGTGCGTTCGCTCCTGCTCTGGGCCATCAGCGGAATTCATTTCGCGGTAGTCTGCGTTTTCCTCATCGTTCTAGCTGTATTTGTTGATCCTAGAAAGAACGATTGGCCGCAGCGCGCTTTCTTCCGGAACATTCTGCGATTGGCCGGCGCAAAATTCGACGTGCGTCGCTCCGCCGGCTTCGATCCCAAGCGCACCAGCATCTTCATCTGCAACCACGTAAATCTCTTCGATCCCTTTGTGGTGTATTCCGCGATTCCACAATTCTTGCGCGGCTTCGAGCTGGAATCGCATTTCAAACTTCCGATTTACGGCTGGATGATGGGCCGCTTCGGCAACATTCCCGTGCCAGACGCGCGCAGCCGCGAAGGCCTGGAAATAATGACTCAGCGCGCGAAGGCCGCGCTCGATTCAGGAATCAGCCTGATTGCTTTTGCTGAAGGCTCGCGCACGCGCGACGGCCACGTCCAACCATTCAAGAAAGGCATCTTCGGCCTCGCGCAGAAGTGTGGAATACCGATCGTGCCGGTGAGCATGGTTGGTTCCTACCAATTTTTTCAAACGGGAAACTGGATGCTCTATCCGGAGAAAATCACGGTCTATTTGCACGATACGATTGAGACGAAGGACATTCCGCGCGGCGATGTGGATGTGCTAAGGCGACGCGTGCAGGAAATCGTGGCCGCTCCGGTGGAAGAATCGCTGCGGGAGAATCCGGTTCAGAAGCAGTGACGCGGATTTTCGTTGCGGTGCCTCGCTTCGCCTAGAACGTCTGCGTCGCGCTCGCATCCGGCAGCGCGCGGCCGGCGCGCAATTCCTGCCATGTATAAACCACGCGATGGATCACGGTGAGAGTCGAGATCGCGGCGATCACCCACAGCACTTGCGCCATGCGATTGAACACGCCGCCCATGATCAAAAGCACGAGGCGCTCGGGCCTTTCCATGAATCCCACTTTGCACGATGGAATAATGGATTCGGCGCGCGCGCGCGAATAGCTCACCATGAACGAGCTGGCCATTGCCACGGCCGCCAGCGCCATGTAAAACGACCGGCCAATCAGCGTGTAATGCACCACCAGGCCCATGTAGAGGGCGAGATCGGAGTAGCGGTCGAGCGTTGAGTCGAGAAACGCGCCGAAAGCAGTGACGCGTCCCACACGTCGCGCCACTTGCCCATCAGCCATGTCCAGAAATCCGGCGAGAAAAAGCACCGCCGCAGCTTGGCGGAATTTTCCCATGGCGAAGAGCGCGGCCGCCCAGGAATTTACCGCGAGGCCCAGAAACGTAAACATGTTCGGCGTGATGCCGGTGGCCGCGAGACCGCTGACGACGTGGCGCAATAGCCATCCGCCGCCTTCGCCGATCCAATAAGTGATCGTCTTCTTACGTTCGTTTTGTTCGTTTTCCATTTTCAAAAATCATACACCGAGAAGCGGTGCTTCGCCGGCTTGAACCCCTCGCTGAAATCACGCCAACGTGTCATTCCGAGGGCGAATTTGGCCCGAGGAACCGGCGTTTTCCCTAGTGTTTCAGCGAAAAGCACATCCCTCGCTGCACTCGGGATGACATCCACCCCGGTTCTTGCACGACCTGAAGAGCCGCGCAGCTGCTCCTGCGTTCACGCCCGCTTGATCGCCATCTCCGGAACTTTGCCGGAGTAACGCAATTTCGGCTCGGTTAATGCTTGCACTTCGTCCGGAGTGAACCCGGGAGCCACTTCGCGCAGCGCCAGGCCCTCGGGCGTCACGTCAATCACCGCCAGATCCGTCACAATCGTATTCACGCATTCGATCGCGGTCAGCGGATACGTGCATTTGTTCACGATCTTGCGCAATCCATCCTTCGCGGTGTGTTCCATCGTAACGATCAACCGCTGCGCACCCACCGAAATGTCCATGGCGCCGCCGATGCCGCCTGCGCCTTTCGCTCCCGGTACGCGCCAATTCGCCAGGTCGCCTTTTTCTGAAACTTGCAAGCCGCCGAGAACGCAAATATCCAGATGCCCGCCACGAGTCATCACGTGAGCGTCCACCTGCGAAAAATATGCCGCGCCCGGAACCAGCGTCACCGGCACTTTCATCGCGTCCACCAGGTCAAAATCTTCCTGACCCTGCGGCGCGCGCGGTCCCATGCCCAAAATTCCATTTTCGCTGTGAAAATAAATTGTGATGTCTTTCGGAACGTACGCGGCAATCAGATTGGGAATGCCCCAGCCGAGATTCACGTACGCGCCGTCGGGCAGTTCCAGAGCGGCACGCTCCGCAATTTGTTCACGCGTGAGCCGCTGCTTAGACATAGCGAAGCCCTTTTGCCACCACGATGCGGTGCACAAAAATCGAGGGCGTGATGATCGTTTCCGGGTCCAGCTCGCCGATTTCGACCACTTCTTCCACTTCCACGATCGTGGTCTTCGCGGCAGTCGCCATGATCGGATTAAAATTTCGCGCGGCCTTGCGGTAGACGAGATTGCCCATGCGGTCGGCGCGGTACGCCTTGATAAGCGCATAGTCAGCGCCCAGGGCCTGTTCCAGAATGTAGCGCTTGCCGCGAATCACGCGCTCCTCTTTGCCCTTGGCAACGTCGGTTCCCACGCCCACCGGCGAATAAAACGCCGGAATTCCCGCGCCGAAAGCGCGCATGCGTTCGCACAGGATGCCCTGCGGCACCAGCTCTAGGTCAATTTCACCCGCATCGAATTGTTGCTGGAAATAAGTCGCGCCCGGCCCGGGAAACGCCGCCACCACGTGGCGAATCTGGCGATTCTTGAAGAGAATTCCGAGTTCCCCGTCGCCGGTACCGCAATTATTGCTGATGACGCTCAAATTTTGCGCGCCGCGCCGCGCCAAGCCCTGAATTAAATTATTGGGAAATCCGGCGCCGCCGAATCCGCCGAACATGATCGTCGCGCCGTCCGGAATATCGGCGACGCATTCGTCCACTGACGAATACACTCTATTTTTTCGGTTCATATTTGAGCGTGCCCGGGGTGGGGGTCGAACCCACACGTCCCGTAAAGGACAGGGGATTTTAAGTCCCCCGCGTATGCCATTCCGCCACCCGGGCGAGGGTGAAGCAAGTCCGGCGAAAAGATTATCACGGCAAACGACCGGAGGCACCTGTCCGGCGCGGCGAAAATTTGCGCCCGATTACCGCACGGAACGCGATGGTGGTAGGCTTGGCGGCTGGCGCGGGAGGCGGATTCGAACATGCGGAAACCGATCGTGGTGGTGGGCAGCATCAATCTGGATTTGGTGGCGACGGCCGATCATGTGTCGCTGCCGGGCGAAACCATCACGGGCCGCGACTTCAACACATTTAACGGCGGCAAGGGCGCGAACCAGGCGGTCGGCGTTGGACGTCTCGGGTATCCCGTTAGCATGGTGGGAAAAGTTGGCGACGATTCCTTTGGCGCGGCGCTGAGGAGCGGCTTGCGCAAAGCCGGCGTGGACGTGAAAGCGGTGCAAGCCGTGAAAGGATCGTCGGGCGTCGCGCTGATCAATATCGGCAGCGACGGGCAGAACAGCATCGTGGTGGTCCCGGGCGCGAACGGCAAAATGCTGCCGAAAGATATCGCACGGCACGCGGCACTCTTGCGCAAAGCCGGAATGCTGCTGGCACAGCTTGAGATTCCACTGATCACTCTTGAAACGCTGGGCGTTTTTGCGCATCGCCACGGAATTCCGTTGATGCTGGATCCCGCGCCGGCGCGCGAATTGCCGCCGGGGTTGATGCAAGTGATCACCTGGATCACGCCGAATGAGAGTGAGACGCGCATTCTTTGCGGTTTGGATGCGCAGGAGCCTGTGACGCCCGCTACCGCGGCGCGCTGCGCGGATTTGTTGCTCGCGCGCGGGCCGAAAAACGTGGTGATCAAGATGGGCTCGCAGGGAGTATTTCTTGCCACGGCCGATGGCGTGCGCCAGATGGTTCCGGCGTTCGCGGTGCAAGCAGTAGATTCAACAGCTGCGGGCGATGCGTTCAATGCGGGGTTTGCGGTGAGTTTGCTTTCCGGAAAGAAGCCGCTGGAAGCCGCGCGGTTTGCGTCGGCTGTGGCGGCGATTTCGGTTACGCGCAAGGGAGCGCAGCCCTCGATGCCGTCGGTGCGGGAAGTCGCGGCGTTCTTGAAAGCTTCGAACTAGGCCGCGAAAAATCCACAGCTGAAACACAGAGTTCACAGAGAAAACCTTTGAGGGCACGGAGATGTTTGCGCGGGGATGATCGCGCCGCTGCACAGATCGAAGAGAGAGCCCTCGCTGCGCTCGGGATGACAAAAAGGTTGAACGCTCGCCAAAGTCGTTCATTGCACTTTCGGCTCCGCGCTTAGTTCGGGCTGGGGCAGCGGGCCTTGGCTCATTTCGTTGTGACGGCGCTGGCGGCTGGCTTCGAGCAGCTGCGTGGCTTGTTGGAGCTCGGCCTGCCCTTCTTTCGCGCGTCCCAGGCGAATCAGAATCTGCCCTTTTAGGTTGCGATAACTTGAATTATCGGGATCGATTTTAGCTGCGGAATTAACCGCTACGAGCGCGTCAGCGAATTTGCCCTGACGCTGATACACGCGCGCCAGACCGAAATACGAGCTTGCCAGGTGTGTATCCCGCCGCAATGCTTCCTTGAAATTTTCTTCGGCTTTCGCGTCGTCTTGCAGATACGCATACGTGGTTCCCAGCCGGTCGTAATTGAAAGCGACATCCGGCTCGATGGCGACGTCTCGCTGGAATTCGTCCCGCGCGTGCTCGAAGTCGGTCTGCGCCAGGTAGGCGAGACCCAGGTTGAAATGGAGGTAGGGCAGCTTGGGGTCGAGCTCGACGGCTTTCTGAAGCTCCGCAATCGCCTTGTCGTTGTCATCGCGATTCAGCGCGGCTTTGCCCATCAGCATGTGGTATTCCGCGGTGTTCTGGCCTAGCTCCACGAATCGCGTCAGCGCGCGGTCTTCGATGTCGGACTTGCCGGCTTTGTTCGCGGCGTTGCCCAGCACGTAGAGGTAATTCAGATCGTCGGACTCCTGCGCCCAGAGCGGATCGAGCGTCTGCACCGCATCTCCGTACCGCTCGGTGAAAAAATAGCAAAGACCCAGCAGGTAACGTGCCTGCACGGACTGCGGCTGGTCGCGTACCACCGATTCGAACGGCGCAATCGCTTGCGGGAACTCGTTCTGACGGTAGTAGACCAAGCCTATGTTCAGCCGTATCCCCGCGACGGTTGGCGCGAGATGATCGGCTTTGCGCAACAGGTCGAGCGCGTGTTGCCACTGTTGCTTGCGCATGGCAATCACGCCCAAATTCGCGTATGCACCGGCGACGGTGGGGTCAGCGGCCAACACTTTTCTGAAGTCGGCTTCGGCGCGATCGAGTTCGCCGGCGCGCAACGCGGCTTCCCCTTGCGCAAAAACCGCAGGAACTTCGGATTGCGGTACGGGACTCGCTGGAGGCGAGGCGGACGATTGCGAGCGCAGGAGTCTTGAAGCTTTTACGGGACAGGTGCCGAGACTTATCAGCGCAGCCAGAGCTGCGCAAACAACGAAAATGAACGGAAATCGCGAAGGGCGAAGTGTCAAATGGGGAGCTTGCGAAAGACGGATTCGTGTTGCGATTAGAATTTCGATTGGCCTTTGTTTTCTGCGGGTTACAAGGAACTCTAATCGCGGCGGTGTTGCGGTTAGAAATCGGCAGATCGCGCGTCGGCGCTTGCGGGACGACCGAACATTGGAGGCGAAGCAGGTGGCCTTCCAGCAGCAGCCTGTGGCTTCAGGGGCTAAAGCCCCAGATTGATCGGAGCGCTTGCGGCGTGACTGAAGTCCCGCCCTTCCTCGCTGGCGCGCAGGGGCCGGGGCTGCGCCCGTGACGATTTCCGAGTTCTGCGTAAAAAGCACGGACAACGGTAGCACAGGAGCGTGTGCGTTGTCGTGCGGGCGTGTGTACACGGAGGCGCCGGGAATTGCGGCAAGCGGCTTCCGCTGCGGCCGGAGCAGTTGCGGGAGCGGATTCGGGTCCGGTCCGATCAGCGGTTTTTCGCTTGACATATGGGCGTCACGAAGATACAAGAGTTTTAATAAATTTAATAAAAGGTATTGGGGTGGGCCTAGAACGTGCGGTTTTCGAGTCTTCAGGCCTAATTTTATCGGACGGTCGGCTTCCTGCCAGGGCCGAAGTGTTCTTCCCCCAACCGTAGTGCAAGCGGACTCAGGCGGCACCAGAAATTCTAACGTGAGCGCGAATTTCGTTACCAGGGAGTTAGGCATGAAGACACTACGCATCGCGTTTTGCACACTGCTATTGATCCTAGTCGCCGCGGCGGCAGCCTTTGCGCAGGACACCGCTACATTCACCGGGACGGTGCGCGATACGTCCGGAGCGGTGGTTGCGGGAGCCGAAGTGACGGTGAGCAACGCCTCCATCGGCGTCACGCGGGCTACCGTCTCCAACAACGACGGCGAGTGGGTCACCACCGCGCTGCCCAACGGCGCCTACGACATCTCCATCACTGCGAAGGGGTTCAAGAGATACGAGGCCAACGGCGTAATCATCCGCGTCGGACAGAAATTGCGCGTGGACGTCAGCCTGGAAGTTGGCTCGGTCTCGAGCGAGGTCGTGGTGGCAGGCGAAGACGTCGCTCAGGTGGAAACGCAGTCTTCGGAGATCGCCGGCACGGTGACGGGCAAGGAAATGACCCAGCTGCAGTTGAACGGACGGAACTTCACCCAGCTGATCAACCTGACTCCTGGCGTAAACAACCAATCGGGGCAGGACGAAGGGACCGTGGGCGTCAACGGCAACGTGGTGTACAGCATCAACGGCGGACGCGGCGAAAACAACAACTGGGAAGTGGATGGCGGCGACAACATGGACAACGGCAGCAACAATTCGCTGAACGTCTATCCCAGCATTGACGCGATCCAGGAAGTGCGCGTGCTTACCTCCAATTACGGCGCGCAATACGGCCGCAACGCCTCCGGCACCATCGAGGCCGAAACGAAATCCGGCACCAGCCACTTCCACGGCGACGTGTACGAATTCAATCGCAATAACATTTTCAACGATCGCAGCTATTTCGACCTCAGCTCGGCCAACGCTCCCGAGTACAAGAAGAACGACTTCGGTTACACCATCGGCGGCCCGCTGTATATTCCGGGGCATTACAACACCGACAAATCTAAAACCTTCTTCTTCTGGTCGCAGGAATGGCGCAAAGAAATTGTCCCCAACACCTTCGCCATCTCCGTTCCTTCCAACGCGGAACGCGGCGGCAACTTCACGGATATTTGCTCGCTGGGCCCCCAAGACTGTCCGACAAACAATCCGAATCTTCCCGTGCAGATCGTCAACAACCAGATCGTGGGAGTGAATCCCGCAACGGATCCGAACGTTTCCGCTCTTTTGGCCTCCATTCCCCAGGCCAATAGCAGCGTCGGTTGCGGATCTCCCACCGGGTCGTGCTACAACACCTCGCAGCCAACTCCCACCGACTGGCGGGAAGAACTTTTGCGCGTGGATCACAACATCACCCCGAAGTTGCGCGCTTCGTTCCACTACATTCATGACTCCTGGACCACCGTAGTCACTCCAACGCTATGGTCCAACGCCACCCTGCCCAATATTCAGACCAATTTCGTCGGCCCCGGCACCAGCGCCGTCGCGCGCCTCACCTACACCGCGTCGCCGTCGCTGCTGAATGAATTCGTCTTCAGCTATACCGCCGACCACATTCAGCTGACGAACATTGGTCCCTTCCAGCGTCCGCCCAGCATGACCATGACGTCGTTCTTCGACAACGGTTTCGGCGGCAAGCTGCCTGCTATCAACATCACTGGAAATAGTGCCTACGCCTTCCAGACCGACCCGTCCTACGAGCCCTGGAACAACGCCAATCCCACATACACGTTGCGTGACAACGTCACGAAGATTATCGGCAAACACACCCTGCAGTTTGGCGCGTACGGGGTGATCGCGCAGAAAAATCAGGAGAACTCGCCGCAAATCGAGGGCGCCCTCACCTTCGATACCTCGGCCACGTCGGTCACCACCGGAAACGCCTTTGCCGACCTTTTGCTCGGCAACGTCGCGTCCTATTCGCAAACCAACAACCAGATCAAATATTACGATCGCTATCAGCTCGTGGAGCCTTACATCCAGGACGACTTTCACGTCACCTCGCGTCTGACGCTGAACATCGGGCTGCGGATGAGTTTCTTCGGCACCTATTACGAAAAGTTTAATCGCGAATATAACTTCAACACCACGGCGTGGAACCCGGCAAACGCTCCGGCGCTTGACCAGAACACCGTCGCTCTGCTGAATCCCAATACAGGCGTGCCCCTTTCGTACTCTAACCCTGGCGATGCGCAGTATCTCTTCAATGGAATCGTGCAGTGCGGAGGACCGGGAGAGCCGCACGGATGCCTGAAGTCGCACTGGCTGAATCCCGCGCCACGCGTTGGATTCGCGTGGGATCCCTGGGGGAACGGAAAGACGGCGATTCGCGGAGGGTACGGGATCTTTTTCGACCACGGCAATGGAAACGAGGCGAACGCCGAGAGCCTGGAGGGCAGCGCACCGCTGGTGCTCACGCCGGGCCAGTCCAACATCGCTGGCACGAGCTGCGGACAGCCAACCGGTTACACCTGTCTGGGAACCGCCGGCGGTCCTCCGCTGGCCTTTCCGTTGTCGGTCACGTCCATTCCGAATAAGTCCATCTGGCCATACGCGCAGCAATGGAATTTGAGCGTTGAGCACGAGTTCATCAGCCATATCATCGGTTCCGTCGCCTACGTCGGGAGCAAAGGCACGAATTTGGCCGATCAGCGTGATTTGAACCAACTGTTTCCCACGCCGGCATCCATGAATCCATATCCGGCGGGTGTCCCACTGACTCCGTCTGATTGCCAGAACGGCGTGGTGAACGGAGTGATTCCGATTACCAATTCTCCCGCTAGCGTGCAAAATAATTTCAACGTGGCCTGCGGGAACATTGACCCCAACCTGGTGCGTCCAAATTTTCCGGGGTTCGGCGACATCACTGGAAAAGAGTACCGCGCCAGCTCGAATTACAACTCGCTTCAGATCGCCATACGCCGCACGATCTCTCCGCTCACGCTGGCGGTGGCTTACACCTACTCGCACTCCCTGGACGATGAGTCGGACTGGCAAGACGTCAACTTCGTGAACTCCTACAACCTGAAGGGAAACTACGCCAGCTCCAATTTCGACGAGCGGCATATCCTAACCGTGAGCTACGTGTACGACATTCCGTCCGGGCATCTCGAGGGCGTTTCTAAAATTCTGTTCGGAAACTGGGAATACTCCGGCATCACGACGTTCTACACCGGGACGCCTTTCAGCGTGACGAATGCGGTTTTTGGCGACAATGCCGGCGTTGCCAACGGCGTCGGAACCAACGGCTCGTATCCCGATACGGTGGGGAACCCAAATTCCACGAAGCCCGCAGACGTGCTCTCTGCCCTGCTACCGAACACGGGCCCGTTGCTCTACAACCCGGCGGCATATGTGGCGCCGCAAGGCTTGACGTTTGGCGATACTGGACGCAACTCGCTGAACATTCCGAACCGCTTGAACTTTGACATGGCTCTCTTCAAGAACTTTCCGATCAAGGAAAGCTATGCGTTCCAGTTCCGCGCGGAAGCCTTCAATATTTTCAATCACACGCAGTGGAACGGTGTGAACGGCTCGATCAGTTGCTATGGCGGTGCGAACAATTCCGCAGCGGACTCTTCGTGCACGGCGGGCGGCTGGTCCTCACAGTTCCTGCAACCTTCCGGCGCGCACTTGGGCCGCATTTTCCAGTTTGGCTTGAAGTTTTTGTTCTGAAAAACAGAGATTCGAAGCTGGAAGTTAGAAATTCGAAAACTGAAAAGGGCGCCGGAGGCTGCGGCGCTCTTTTTTATTTTGGCGCGTGGTTAAGCCAAAACGAAGAGAGATCCCTCACTGCGTTCGGGATGACAGCTTGCTTTGAGCGCTATCGAGATTGCCGGCGAACGCGGCGCTACGGCGCTGGCAGCGGCTTTGTGGCTGTCACGCCCTTGCCTTCGGTGATCGTGTAAAGATCGTCGGCGGCCAGATTTTGCAGCTTTTCTACTGCGCCGCTGGGCCATTGCACTTCTGCCGAATCGAGCTTTGCCTCCTTGCCCAATCCAAAATGCAGGCGCAGATCGTTCTGCGAAAGGTAGCTGGCGCCTCCGCGCACTTCGTTGAATTGCACTAATTTTCCGGCCTGCACGGTAACGCGGGCGCCGATCGCGGCGCGATTGCTTTTGGTGCCGAGCAGCTTGAACTCCACGCGATGATTCCCTGCGACGCCATGATTTAGCAGCAGCGTGGGAGGCTCGCCGACGTTCAGCAGCAACACATCAATGTTGCCGTCGTTGGCGATGTCGCCAAACGCTGCGCCGCGTCGCGACTGCATCGCGACGGCGTCCAATCCCGCCGCGGCGGTGGCATCGGTGAACGTACCGTCGTGGTTGTTCATGTGCAGCAGCAGCGGCTCTTTGTAATGCGAACGCGGATCGGCCAGGCTATCCATCTGCGGGTAGACGTGGCCGCTCGCGACGAATAAATCCACCCAGCCGTCATTATCGAAATCGAAAAAGCCCGTGCCCCATTTCACGTAGGCATAGCTTGGCTTGGCCACGCCGGCTTTCCAGCCGACGTCATCGAAGCCCTTCGCGCCGAGATTGTGATAGAGGTTGTTTTCCTGGTCGGCGAAATTGGTGACGAAAATGTCCAGGCGCCCGTCGTGGTCGTAATCGCCGAAATCCACGCCCATCGAACCGCCAGCGTCGCCTTCACTGCTGAGCGCCGCGCCAGCCAGCATTCCCATATCGGTGAACGTGCCGTCGTGATTGTTGTGGTAGAGATAATTCGGCCCGGTGTCGTTGGCGACGTAAAGGTCGGGCCAGCCGTCGTTGTCGTAATCACCCCAGACCACGCCCAGGCCGTAATACTTGCTGGGATTATTCACGCCGGCCTTCTGCGAGAGTTCTTCGAACGTGCTGTCGCCGCGATTGTGGTAAAGCAGGTCCGTCTCGCCGGTCATGCCCCAGGGCCCGCACTGCACCACGATGCCGCGAAATCTGCAGGTGCCGAACGCGCCGGGATTTTTGACGTCCACGTGAACGTAGCGCGAGACGAAAATGTCCACGAAGCCGTCTTTGTCGTAATCGGCCCAGGCCGCGCCGGTCATAAAGCCGCTGCCGCGCACGCCGGCTTTGTCCGTCACGTCTTCGAACTTGCAATCGCCCAGGTTGCGGTAGAGCGCGTTGCCGCCGTAGCCGGTGACGAAGATGTCCGGCAGGCCGTCGTTGTCGAAGTCCGCGACGGCCACGCCCATGCCCCAGCCTTTGCGCGTCAGACCTGCTTGCTTGGAAATATCTTCGAATTTCAGCGGAGCCGTCTGGCGGTAGAGCGTGACCATCGGATCGCCGCCCTCGTTGTAACGCTCGACCGTGGAGCCGTTTACGACCAGTGCCGAAAGGGTGCCGCTATTGTCGCAATCAATGAAGCCGACGCCGCCGCTCATGGATTCCACAATGTACTTTTTTTCGGGCGAGGCGATGTGGGAGACGGTGAGCCCGGCGCGCGCAGAGATATCTTCGAACTTCGGAACGCGAGCGTTTTGGGTGGTGTTCTGCGCACTGCCGGCGGCGCAGGTCAGTACAAAAAGGAATAGCACGGCTGGCAGGAGTGTACGTTTCTTCTTGTGGGTCGGTCCCAATGCGCCTTGTACTTTATCGTGGCGCTTGGCGCGCTGTCCATTACCACTCTGGGCGCAGCTGTCCCGCTGGCATACCCGCGGGCTATTGCCTCGGCATCAAGCCACGAAACTCACGGCTGGGGTACGCCTGTCTTGCATGCAATAGAGCACGAGTTCCACGCGCGACGACACTCCGAGTTTGTCGAAGATTCTAAATAGATAATTTCGCACGGTGTGTTCGCTGAGGTGCAGTTCGCTGGAGATTGCTTTGTTCGTCATTCCGTCCGCCACCAGGCGCACCACGGTTTCTTCGCGCTTGGAAAGCAGATTGCCACCGCGCGCATCGCGCAGGTGTATTGATTTGGTCTGGCCCAGGGCTTCCAGCAAAAAACCGAGATGCTCGCTATTCGCCCACACCTGGCCTTGATGCACCGCGTGAATGCACTTGGAAAGCGTTTCCAGCGGCTCATCGCGGAAGATGACGCCGTGCGCGCCGCAACGAAAGGCGTCAATCACCAGTTCGCGTTCACGCGAAGCCAGCAACATCACCGCGCGCGTCTTCGCTTTCAATTTTCTTGATGGCGCGGATGGCCTCGCTGCGGGAGTCACGGCTGCAATCGCCACGGCCTATGTTCTTTTTCCGGGCGCCGCGCTCGGTGCGATCGGCCACGCTTTGGCCTGGAGCCTGCTCGGCGCGAGCGCCGCATTCTTGGTCTTCAATTTCCCGCCCGCGAAAATTTTCATGGGAGATTCTGGCAGCTCCGCGCTGGGCTTCAGCGTCGCCTTCCTCGGCATGGATTTCATCGCGGCCAAGGGCGCAAACGCCGCACCCGCCACCGCGCTGATTTTTCCGCTGCTGGCCGCGGCACTGCCGCTGTCTGATGCAATCTTCGCAATCCTGCGGCGCCTGGAGAGCGGCCGCTCGCCCTTTCACGGAGATCGCCGGCATTTTTACGATCGTCTGCTGGCGGCGGGCTGGACGACGAAGCGCGTGGCGATTACGTGCTATTTACTGACGGCGTTCTTGGCGGGATTGGGTTGGGTGGCAACACAGGGTAGTACGAAACGAATGGCGATCGTTGGGGTTGCCGCCGGAGCCGCGTTGTTATCCGCGGCGATATGGCTGGGGTCACTACGCTCGCCGACACACGAGCCGCGCAGTCATCGCGTACAAACCTAAATCTAAAGCAGCCCGCCGGCACGCACGCCGCGCCTATTACGCGCTAGTCGTTCGCAGCGATTATACGGGCTGCGAGAAAATCATGCGCGTGCCGCGCCGCGCGCGTTCTTTCGGAGAGGTCTGCTTCTGCGCGTTGCCCAGCTGCACGAGCAGTTTGCGCAGCTTGGCGCGCTCTTCCAGGTCCACATCCACCACTTCGAACGCACGCGCCTGGGTATTCGCGTCGCGCACGATCGTTTGCACCTTCACGGATTTCTGCGCCGTCGCCAGCTTCATATTCACGACGCTTCCCGGGTGCAGGCTCTGCTCGCAAATCGCGACGCCGCCGCCCAGCGTAAGCTCGGGAATATCCATGTGGCAATTTTCCTTCAAATTGGTGGTCATCGCCGGCACCGGGCGGTCCAGGCGCAACCGCGGATAGCGCCGCTGCCGGATGGCCGATGAATTCGGATCCGGATCGAGCGGCTCGATGGAAAATTCCGCCACGCTCAGGCCGCTGCGCGGCACGAAACTGCGCACCCATTCCGGGTCAATCTTCTCCATCGCCTGCGAAGCCACCAGGCGCAATTCACTCGGGCTGGCCCAGCGAAACGCGCGGCGCGCTTCCGCAATCTTGCGCAGCACGGCTTCGGCTCCGGACGTGCGCAGGCGGCCCAGTGCTTCGATGGCCTTCAGACGCAAATAATCCGTGGCGTCTTTCGGCAAATCGCCTTCGGCCATGCGTAGCAAACGCATGTCCGCACACTGATCGCCGGCCATGCCGATTTCGTCCACGGCCAGCGGACGAATCAGCGGATCAAGGTTATCCAGAAGCTGCAGCAGCAGGCGCCCGCGCTCGGACGACCCGCTGGAAGCGATCTGCCGCACGGCGCGATCGTGCGCCACACGCTTCCATTCGTTGATTCGTTGCGGCAGGACCTGCTCGACCATGTCTGGATCGAGCCGCGTGAGCAAGCCCAGCGCTTCGATGGCTTCGGTGGGTCCGCCCTTTTGCAGCTGCACGCGCAAAGTTTCCAGCCCTTCGGCGTCCAGCACTTGCATCATCGAAACCAGCAAGTCGCAATCCTCGCGGAAGCCGGCGCGGCTGAAGCGTCCCGCCAACTGCACGGTGGCCACCCGCGGCATGCGGCGCAGCAAATCTTTCAGGCCTCCGGGGACTTCGCCCGCTTTCAGCGCGTCATCAATGAATTCGGGCAGCCGGTTCTCCACGGCGATCCTCGGCCGCAGAGTCTTGCCCAAGCCGGGGCGCTCGGCTTCCACATACTCCACCAATTCCACGGCGCGCTGGATCGCCGGATAGGAGCGCTTGTTGGCCGCCTCTTGCGAAAGGCGCACGAACGCCGCGCTCATCAAGCTTTGCAATTCGGAATCGCGTTCTTCGGCGAGCTGAATGCCAACCATGCGAATCGTGTTCATCAAGAGTCGTTCATCGCATTTCGCGATCGTCGAGGCAAGTTCCGCCAAGCCCATGGATGTCTGGCGCCGCGTCTCCTGGGCTTTGTTGGTCACGCAGTTCGCGTAGTTGGTCAGAACTTTCTCGGCTTCTTCGTTTTCCTTACGCTTCAGCAAGCCTTCCACGTATTCTTTCACCTGCGCGGGCGGCACGCACCAGGCCTCGTGCGAATCGAGCACCGCTTTTCTTTTTTCGTCCGGTATCTGCGCCCAAAATTGCTGCGCCAGAATATCCGTGTGCGATTGCACGGCGATGCCGTGGCGCTCCATTTTCTCTTCGTAGACGCCCATGATTTTGCGCAGGCTGTCGAGCTCTTCGCTCATCTCGTCCAACACCTGCCGGACGGCGTTCACTTCGATGTCGCCGCGCTCGTAGCTTTCCATCGCGAAGCGAATCGCGATGTGCTCGGCTAATTTGAGCAGCGTCGGTTTGTCGGAAGATTCCGAAGGCGCCTGCGCGGCCAGCGCCGAAAGCGCCTGGCTGACGGTGAATCGCGCGCGTCGTGGCAGCGTCGAAAGCCGCGATTGGAAGGGTTCAGCGTCCAGTTTCTGGCCGTTCGCTTCGCTGGTGCGCGCGATCTGCGCGAGCATCTGCAGAATGCCCTTCAATTCGTCTTCGTGGAGCGTCATCAGGCCGGTTTCCACGGCCATCGAACCACCGGCGCTCGCGCGTGCCGAACGGCTGCCGCGAATGCCGGCCGTCGCGTTGCCCCAACGGCTCATGGGCGAGGCATCCCCTTCGCCAGTTAACGTGGTAGGTGGGTTCCAACCGCGCCCGCGGGAGCCTCCCGCAGGACCTGAACCGGATCCACCACCTTGGCCCGATCCGCCACCCCGTCCAGAGCCACCACCTGCACCGGATTCACCGCCGCGGCCACCGCCCCCTGGACCGGATCCACCGCCCGAGGTGGAGCCTCCTTCGCGGCCCGCGCCGCCGCCAGAGCCTGAACCAGCGCCGCCTCTTCCTCCGCGCTGCCGCGAGCCCGGCATGGCAGGACCGCCTGGTCCGCCGGCTTTCACATCTCCTGCGCCAGAACCCGAACCGCTTCCAAGCGGCGCATCCAGACCGCCGGAACCATGAACCGATATGCCGTCAAGCGCAGAGCCGCTGCCGGGTCCTGGGCCGGTGCTTGCTCCAGAACCCGAACCGGAGCCGCCGGAGGAACCGCTCGCGCCGCCCTTGTTGAACCAAAACCCAGGTGCGTCAGGCGCAAGCGGAGTGCCGCCACCGGTGCTGCCGACAATATTCCACGTGCCTGGATCGGCTCCGCCGCCGCCTGCGTTGCCGCCAGCCGAGCCCGAACCGCCGCCCGAATTGGGGCCTGCGCTTACCGAGCCGTCCACCATCACCGGACTCGTGCCGCTGGGACCCGCGCCGGTGGCGGATAAATCTCGAACGATTTCAGCTGGCGCAGGCGTGTAATAACCAGATCCGTACCCGCCGCCACTCCACGTTCCTCCGCCGGAACCGGACCCGCCGTCGGAGCCGCCTTCACCCGATGGGTTTGCGGGATGCTCGCTGCCCGTTCCGCTGCCGTCGCCAATTCCGCTGCCGCTGCCGCCGCCCGCGCCCTGATGGCGCGAGCCTCCGCTGCCAGAACCGCCGAACCCGTATCCTGAGCCGACGCGGCCGCCCCCGCCTTGGCCCTCACCGCTTCCACTTCCGCTTCCATCGCCTGAGCCATCGCCCCAGCCGCCGCCATGGCCGTCGCCGGAACCGCCGCCGCTTCCAGATCCCCCGCCACCGGGGCCGTCGCCGGGTCCGCCTTTACCTTTCGTTCCCTCCGCAGCGACGATCAATTGCAGCAATCGCTCCGGATCATTGAAAAGTTCGTCGGAAGCCGCCGCATTCAGTCCCAGCGTGCGCGCCGCCAGCTGCGCGGCTACTGTGGACTTCGCAACAGCTGAGTCGGCCGGGACGAAACAGACCTCGTTGACGTGAATGTGCGGATCGCCTTGCAGCGCCGCTTTCAATTGTTCGGCAAGCTGCACAGGCTTTGCGCCGGTGCCGGTGGGAAACGCGCGCACGAAGCGCGCCAGACTGGCTTGCGTAACTTGCGGTGCGAAGTGGATGCTGGCGATGCCCGCGGCAGAAAGCATCCGCGCAAAGCTTTTTTCGGCCTGCGCCGTCTCCAGAGCCGTGCCATCCAGCAAGAGCTGATCGGCAGATACGGCCAACAACACGCCTGACTCGCCTTCCGTGCCCGCGCCCAGCGCCGTACGCAATTCGGTCCACGCGGTCTCATATTGCTTCGCAGTGCGGGGATGCCCGAAGTCATACATTCGCGCGAACTTGAGCAGGATGTTCAAGCTGCGAACGAAGCCGCGCGCCGCAGCTGTGCGTGTGTTGTCACTCATCAGGATCGTGTGGGGCTAAAGCCCCGCCTCTACCTGTAAGTGTGCGGCTTCACAAAGGATAGGACAATGGTACGGTTGCCCTATTTAGTACTAACGCTTAGTAATAGCCCGATGCTTGCGCGGGGAACTAGCGAGGGATTTTGAGCCGTGCGATTTTGCCAGCCATTGCTCTAACTCATTGACGTCAGGAAGGATAGTAAGCGCTCCCAGCTTTCGTAGCAGGGTACTACGCTCGCGGCGCTCGTGACCCGTTTTCGGCAACACCGCGACGAACGGCACTTTTGCCGATTGTGCCGCGAGCGCATCGTCCACGTTATCGCCGAGATACAGTGCTTCACCCGGATCGCGCCCGTTCAGTATTTTCAGCAGGCCATCTGGAGCCGGCTTCGGGTTCGCAACGTCTTCCGTGGTGACGATCGTCTGGAATACTCCGCGCATGTTGTTGCGATCCAGCGTGTAATCCAGCTCCCGCCAGATGCGCCCGGTGAAAATCGCTAACTCCGCCAGTTTCGCCAGGCGTGCGATTTTCGGTTTGGCCAGCAGCCATTTTTCGCGGGTCACGTTTCCGCGGCCGTCCGGCCCCCAGTAGATCTCCTGGAATTTCGTCTTCACTTCCTCGTACGCGAACTTATGCCCGAGGTCGTTTACCCACGCCGTGGAAAGTTTCCAATCGTCGTTGAATCCGGGGTGGTTTTTCCAGGCATGCAGCTGGCGCGCGGTCACGCGCCGCTTGGTGAAAAATTTTACGGTCTCGAGCGTGGTGCGCTGAAACGAGCCGCGCGTATCCACCAGCACGCCATCCACGTCGAAAATAATTACGGCAGGAAAAGGCTTCATGGGATCCAGGGGAGCGCAACGCGACGCTGGGGGCGGCGCCTGTTGCAGGAATATTGCAAACTACGAATGGGAGCCGCTCGATTCTTCGGACGCGGCCGACTCACCGGAGTCGTCTTCCGACGAATCCGAATCCGCCGCCGGATCCGACGAATCCTCGAGCGACTCGGACGACCACGATTCTCCGGCCGCAACCGCCGGCAATTCAGGCTCCGGCTCGGGCTCTGGAGCAGTCGCCGACGCGGCATTCTTCGATGACGGCGCACTGGAGCCTTGCGACGCCGCAGCCGCAACGGCTGCCGGAGGCGCAGCAACCGCTGCTTCCGAGCCCTTCAATGCCGCGAGACGCGCGCCGAGCACATCCGCCAGCAAATCTATAATCAATTTCGCGCTGCTTCCGTCCGGATCCTTCGCAGGATTGTAGGCAGTTACTTCCAGCGCCGCCAATTCCTTCTGCTGCGCGAAAATCAGCAATGCCTCGCGCACTTCCGCGAGAGACAATCCGCCGGAGTTCGGATAATTCGTAGCCGCAAAATCCGCGATCACATCCACATCAAGATGCAGCACAAATTGATAACCATTCCCCTTTATGCGATCAATCGCCGCGCGCGCCGCGGCCGCCGCCCCTAGGCGCTTCACATCCGCAGCAAGAAAGCGCCGCAGCGGAGAACCCGCCAGCGCCTGCTCCTCGGGAGGATCGAGCCGCGCCATTCCGAAAATCGCCAGATCCGGTTCGCGCACCAGCGGTGGCTCGCCCCAGAACCGCACCATTTCCGCCGCGCCACGCCCCGTCAGATGCGAAACCACCATGCCATCCACGCAGCCCGACGCAGTGGTCGCCGGCGTATTCAAATCCGCGTCGCCGTCCATATAAATCATGCTGACCTTGCGGAAATAGCGCCGCGCGCCCGCCACGGTGGCCATCGCAATCGAACAATCGCCGGATAAAATCAGCGGCAACGCCGAAGATTTCACCGCCATTTCCACGCGCGGCTTCAGCGCTTCGAGCGAAGCGATCACACGCGAAAGATTTCGCGCTCGAGGACTTTCATTGTCGGGTTGGAAAAGCTGGACGGGGTCGTCACCCAGATCGGTAACGTCGTAACCAATTTCGCGCAGGCGCTCCGCCAAGCCGGCGGCTCGCAGCGCAGCGGGTGCGCCCTCCTGCCCCGCGGACATTGCGGCCGCGCTGGTGGGCGCTCCTAGCAGAGCAATCTTATTGGCCTGGCGGACAATTTTCACCGCCACTCAGTGGCTCCTTCGCTTCCTTCCATCGCACCCCAAGTTCTCGTCAAATCGCTTCATCAGCAATCCAGCGAATCTCGTACGCGCGTCAGCGCGCGCTCTGCCGCGCCGCCAATTCCGGCGGCAAAGTAAAACGCACATCCTCGCGGATCAAATCCAGGTCGCGCTGGTTCGTAAATCCAAAATTCGATAGCCGCTGGCTCACCTGCTCCACCAGAATTTCCGGAGCCGATGCGCCCGCCGTCAGCCCCAAAGTCTTCACGCCTTCCAACCATGAAGCATCCACGTCGTTCGCATCTTCGATCAATCGCGAGGCCACTCCGGCGCGCTTGGCGACTTCCACCAGGCGATTCGAATTCGAGCTGTTCGCCGAGCCCACTACCAAGATCAATTCCACTTCGCGCGTCAGCGCTTCTACCGCTTCCTGCCGGTTCTGCGTCGCGTAGCAAATATCATCCGAAGCGGGGCCAACAATCGCCGGGAATCGCTGCCGTAAACGCGCCACAATTTCCTGCGTGTCGTAAAGCGAGAGCGTCGTCTGCGTCAAAAACGCCAAGCGGTTCGGGTCCGGCACCACCAATTCGTCCACTTCCTCGACGCTCCCTACTACCACGGTCTGATCCGGAGCTTCGCCCGAGGTTCCCACAATCTCCTGGTGATCGCGATGCCCGATCAAAATCAGCGTGCGCCCTTCGCGCGCAAATTTCAGCGCTTCCAGGTGAACTTTCGTCACCAGCGGGCACGTAGCATCAATCACGCGCAACTGGCGCTCCTGCGCCTCGGTGCGCACACGCGGCGGCACGCCATGCGCGCTGAATACCAGTACCGCGCCTACCGGCACTTCCTCGATCGTCTCCACAAAAATCGCGCCCCGCCGCCGCAACTGGTCCACCACATAGCGGTTATGCACAATCTCGTGATGCACGTAAACCGGCGCGCCGTAAGCCTCTAGCGCCAATTCCACAATATCCACCGCGCGTACCACCCCGGCACAAAATCCGCGAGGTCGTACCCGTACCATCGTCTTGGCCCCATGATTCGTGCCCGTAATCGTCGTCAGCGTCAATTCGTTCTCCGTGAGGCCTTTATTTTACCTGAAGCGCCGCTTCCCTGCCAGTTCGTTTGACCTAACCGTTGCGTATTCATAGGCCAAACCACCTGCGCGCCACGAATCCCGACGTTTCGCCGAAATTGGGCGCGGTTAGAGCGCCAGAGGGGGTTCACGCGAAGAGCAGCAGGCGAGACGGGCGGCCGCAGTGACCGTTGAGGCGACGCACGCATTTCAGGAATTACAGGAATTAGAAGGGAGCCTCGCCGCGCACTGCCGCAAAAGAAGCGAGAACGTTTCGATGGGAATATTTCAGAGGGACTTACAAGAAAGGCCGCAGGCAGCGGATGAATTCGCTGCTGCGGCCCTTTTTCCGATGTCGGATCAGTCCAGCGCGATTACTGGGCAGACTCTGAACGTGGATGGCGGAATGGCTTTCTGCTGATTTCTTCCAGGCCCGCGTAGCCGCGGCGCGCCGAGGCGCCAATCACGCGCACGCCCGCTTCGGCCCACGCCAAACCTTTCTCACCAACGGTGCCCACTGCATAAAAAAGCAGGCCGAGCATGAACAACACCGCGAAGCCCAAGCCAAACAGCAATTCCGCTGCGAGAAGTTCGCGCACGAAGTACATCTGCAGAATGAAAAAAACCGCGACGACCGACAGCATCCCCTTGCGGACCTTCGCCTTTTGTCCGATCCCGAGAACGAATCCCTTAACGTTTTCCAATTGCGTTTTCATGACCCTCCCTACCCTCACTTCAACAGATGCACGGGGATGCCCAAACGGAGCACCCGTAAGTCATTGATAAATGAGGGGGTGGAGAATCGTGAAAGATTAAAACAGCGCTCAGAGAGGAAAATCGTTTCTCTGAATTAGGCAAGTAGCTGGTCCGAAGTGAAACGCAGCGGCGGACGATTTTTGTCTACAGTTTTTTACTATCCGCGCGAAAAAACTACGGATCATTTTTTCTCGCGGGCGAAATAAAAGCGACGCGCTTTTTTTGCGCGCCCACCAAATGCTACGCGCTCGTTTCTTGCGTCTATGTTTTCGCGCGGTCCACTGTTACGGCGCGGATGACACACCATCGCAAACCACGCAAACGCCTGTCATCCCGAACGCAGTGAGGGCTCTCTCTTCGGTTTCTCCAGCGAGGAGCGCGAATTCCAACGTCGCGCCAACGTGAATATGCAGCAACCTTCGGACGCGCAGTTCTCAACGGCCCTCAAACGGATAACGATCCTGCGCCAGCACCGCTTCCGCCACGCGCCGCCGAATCGCGATCGTATCCAGCGGAGCATGTTTCGCGAATCGCCGCAAAACCGCCAGCTGCGTGGTCAACGTATCGCCGTCCACCGTCGCCGTCAGCGCCGTGCGCGCGTCTTTCTCCACGTGGTCCATCGCGTCATAGATAATTGCGCGAGTCGCATCGCACATCACCGCCGCAGCTTCTCCACGAACGGCTGAAGCCTTCTGCGCCCGCCGTAGCGACGATTCCATTTCGTACACCGCCATCACGATATTCGCGAGCGATGCTACAATTTCCTGCTGCTCCGCCAGTTGCTCGCGGAATTTCTGCATCGCCGTGCCCGACGCCAGCAGGAAAATCTTTTTGGCTTGCTCGAGCGACTTTTCCTCTTCGGCAAACGGGCCCGTGGGCGCCTCTTCAAACGACGGCCCGGCCAGGACTTCTTCGCCCAGCTTCATCGCCGCCGGAATCAACGGCAGCACGCCGCCCATCGCGCGCTTCATCAGCATCTGAATAATGAGCATACGGTTGATTTCATTGGTGCCTTCGAAAATGCGGTTCACGCGGCTGTCGCGATAAGCGCGCGCCACGGGATAATCTTCGTGGAAACCGTACCCGCCGAAAATCTGCACGCCTTCGTCCACCACGTAATCCACCATTTCGCTGCCGGCCACTTTGCTGATCGAACTCTCGATCGCGTATTCCTCCAGCACCTGCATCGCCTGTTGCACCTTGTCTTTTCCCGGCGTGGGATTCGCAACCGCCGCGTCAATCATTCCCGCCGAGCGATACACTTCCGATTCGATGGCATAAATGCGCATCGCCATCTCGCCGAGCTTCGCCTTGATCAAGCCGAAATCGCAAAGCCGCTTGCCGAACGCCGTGCGCTCTTTCGAATATTTCGACGACGCTTCCAGAATCTTCTTCGCACCGCCCACGCAATACGCGCCCAGCGTGAAGCGTCCCGCATTCAAGGTGTTAAACGCCACCACGTGCCCGCGCCCCGGCTCATGCAGCAGGTTTTCCTTGGGCACCGGCGAATTCTCGAAAAATATCGGCGTGGTCGAGCTGCCCTTGATGCCCATCTTCTTTTCTTCCGCGCCCGCGGAAAAGCCTGGCGTGCCGCGCTCCACGATGAAGCAGGAAAACTTTTCACCGTCAATCTTCGCAAACACCACGTACACATCCGCGAATCCGCCATTGGTGATCCACATCTTCTGCCCATTCAAAATGTAATTCTTACCGTCCGGCGAAAGCACCGCGCGCGTGCGCGCCGCGAGCGAATCCGAGCCAGCCTGCGGCTCGGACAAGCAATAACAAGACAGCAATTCACCCGACGCAATCTTCGGCAAATACTTTTTCTTCTGCTCTTCCGTCCCGAAATAAACAATCGGCACGGTCCCGATTCCCGCGTGCCCGCCGTGCGATACCGCAAACGACCCGTAACCCGCCAGCTTTTCTGCCAGCACAATCGCAGCGACCTTATCGAGGCCGGTGCCGCCGTATTCGTCAGGGATTCCGCCGCCGAGCAGCCCGATCTCGCCCGCCTTCTTCAGCATTTGCGCCATCAAATGCTCGTCCTTGTGCGCTTCCAGCTCCGGAATCGCCGGCGTCACTTCCTTCTGCACAAATTCCTCGGCCGTCTGGCCGATCAAGCGCTGGTCGTCGGAAAGATCCGCGGGAGTGAAGACGTCTTCGGGCCGGCTGCTGGCGATCAAAAATTCCCCGCCGCGATGCAGCATCTGCGATACCGGTGTGGTGGCCATGATTTTCTCTCCGTAGAAGTGCGTGGCGTTCCGTTCCCACGGATTCTCTCGCGCAAAGCCGCGTAGCGCAATAGCCCTGCGAATGTCGCGTCGCTCGCAAACTCCGTCCGACCCACCAATGTTAGTCGGTGCGAACAAGGGCAAAATCAGATGCAACTCTATGGCGCCGGCGTGCTGGCGAGTTGCAGCTGCACCGAAACGAGATGAAATTCGCTGGAAAAGCTTCCGGTGGCGTGCGAGTACGTCACGAACATCGTTTGCCCGCCGTTAAGATTGTACTCAGGGTGCGCCTGCGCATCGTCGACGGGGTTTCCGCCCGCCGCCGGCTGCAGCGCTTCAAACACTTTCACTTCTCTCGACCACGGCCCTTCGGGTTGCGGCGCGGTGCGCAACATCACGTTGGAAGCAAGCGGCGAGTTATATATGGCCACGTACTGCTGCAGGTAGTCGTTCCACGAAACGTTCAAAATGTTGTTGCCGGTGAAGACCGAAATCGCATCGCTGAGGTTGCTCGACCAATTTCCGTTTCCCGCATAGTAAGTCCACGCGCTTCGCTCCGTTTCGCTGCCCAGCGCCACGCGCCCCATCACACACGGAACACTGAAGTTGGACGAATAGCACCCGTACGCGTAGAGCGTGTCGCCATCCACCATCGCGGCCGACCCGAAGCCCGGTTCACTTTGGCTGAAAAGCAGATCAGGATGCTCCGCTCCCGCATTGATCGTGGGGCGTTGCGGCAAATCTGTGAAGTTCTGCCAGCTCGCTACCGAATGGCCGACCGCCTGAAAATTAAAATTGCCGGGCTGCGCGGAAACCAGCTGATAGAAAACCAGCGCGCGATTCCGCACCGGATCCGCAACAATTGCGGCCGGCCACAGCGCCCAACGCGCGCCGCACGGCGTTTGCTGGCAAGGATTTCCCTGGTGCGCGTCGTTGAATGCCTGCTCCGCCGCCGTCAAAGTGAGAAGCATTGTCGGCGCGCCCGCCGCATCCTCACGCTCCTGAAAACCGCTGATGCCGTCCTGCGCGTTGAAATCGCTGGTGTACGCCCAAGAGTCGCTGATCAGTGTTTGACCCTCCGCGTTCGGATTCGCCAGAAACGTGTCGCCAAATGCCCATACAGCATATCCGCCAAACACTCCGCTATATCCGCCATCCCTCCCCACAATTTTCGGATTCGTCGCAATCGTTCCCAGATCGGTCGTCTGCATCACCCTTGCTGCCGGCGCAGGCCCCGCGCTTCCGCCGGGATACAGACTGCAACCGAACACACCAAGCACGCAGAAAAGTGCGGCCCAAGAAATCCCCACGGAATGGATCCTGCGCATAATGCCCTCCGTCTTGTGAAAACATCGGAGTGAAAAAATTGCCAGAGGCCGAGATGATATGTCGCGGCTCGATCCAAGCCGCGCGAAGTCCCGAATCCCGCTTGTTCAGTTTCTGACACAGCAGATGCAACCCCCGCGGATTAGGTGGCCCAGACCACTAACGCGCGAATTGCTCCAAGAAATTGAATTGATGTCACCCTCCGGAGCTGTGAACGAGCTAGCCAAAATTTGCTTTGTCAGTTATGTTCTGCGGGCCGGAGAGCCTCGCCGCGGCGGCGCGCAACCCACATGGCTTGCTTCGCCGACACAGCCAGAACGTGATTTATTTTCGCTTCAAAGGGGGCGCCACCATGGGGAATCCCGTCGTTCACTTCGAAATAGGCTGCCGCGACAGCCAAAAAACTCAGGATTTTTACTCCGCGCTTTTCGGCTGGAAGATCGCGCAGGCCGGCCCGGCCGCCATGATTGACACGGGCCAAGGAATCACCGGACACATCACCGCGCTCGGCCATGACCCGTTTCACTACACAATTTTTTACGTGGAAGTGGACGACGTGCAGGCCTATCTCGCTAAAGCCGCCAAGCTCGGCGCAAAGACGCTGGTTCCGCCGATCCCGATACCCACCGGCATCTTCGCCTGGATGCAAGATCCCGAAGGAAACACCGTCGGACTCTGGAAGCCCGCCACAAAATAAGCGCCGGGTCAAAATCTGGTAGTGCGGAAGCTTGCCTCTGCCTGTGCAAGGCAAGTCTTGCCTCGCCGGAAGCGTATTCGTGCTTGGCGACGAGTAGGCCGTCAGCCGCAGTGGACGGCAAGCTCGATCTACGCAGCCCGCTCGAATATTCCCGCGGCGCCCATTCCACCGCCGACGCACATTGTCACCAACCCGTACCGCCCATTGCGCCGTTCGAGCTCGCGCAAAATCGTAGCCGTCAGCTTCGCGCCCGTGCAACCGAGCGGATGCCCCAGCGCAATCGCGCCGCCATTCACATTCACGCGCGCCGGATCCAGCCCCGCCACCTTGATCACGCTCAAAGCCTGCGCTGCAAACGCCTCGTTCAATTCAATCACGTCAATCTGATCCAAGGTCAAACCCGCAATCTTCAGCGCCTTCGGAATAGCATTCACCGGCCCGATGCCCATCTCTTCGGGCAAGCATCCCGCCACCGCGAACGCCACAAAACGCGCCATCGGCTTCAGCCCCAGCGCCCGCGCACGCTCGCCGCTCATCACCACCGCCGCCGCGGCCCCATCGCTCATCTGCGAACTGTTCCCCGCAGTCACGACGCCGTGCGTGCTAAACGCGGGTTTCAATTTCCCCAGAACTTCCACCGAAGTATCCGCGCGCGGCCCTTCATCGGTGTCAAACGTCACCTTCACCGTCTTCGGCTTCCCGCCATTTGGCGCCGCGCCGCCGTTCGCCGCAGCCTCCAGCACCGTATAGCTCACCGCCACCGGCACGATCTCGTCCTTGAATTTTCCCGCCGCAATCGCCGCGAGCGCTTTCTGATGGCTCGCAAACGAAAATTCGTCCGACTGCTCGCGCGTGATCCCATATTTCTTCGCCAGATTTTCCGCGGTAAGCCCCATGCCCAAATACGCGTCCGGATAGTTGTCTATCAGCCAAGGATTCGGCGCCACTTTGTTGCCGCCCATCGGCACCATGCTCATGGACTCCGCGCCGCCTGCCACCGCCACGTCGCCGTGCCCGGCCATGATGCGCTCGGCGGCGATCGCAATCGCCTGCAATCCCGACGAACAAAACCGGTTGATTGTCATCGCCGACGCTTCCACCGGCAATCCCGCGCGCAACGACGCAATTCGCGCAACGTTCATCCCTTGCTCGGCTTCCGGCATCGCGCAGCCCAGCACCACATCCTCAATCTCTTTCGGATCCAAACCCTTTGCGCGCGTCACCGCGTCCTTGATCGCCACCGCCGCCAAATCATCGGGACGCGTGGCGCGCAATGTCCCCTTCGTCGCCTTCCCCACTGCGGTCCGCACCGAACTGACAATCACAGCTTCGCGCATTTTTTCTCCTCGCAAGCGCAGCATTCCCCGGAAACGCGGATTCACTTAGAACAATGAGTATATTGGATGCACCAGCAGAGGAAAAGCAACAACCACACACCAACGCCTGTTGTTCACAACGCGGAGTGAAAATCGAGGCATGAAATAAATTACAGAACAGACGCGCAACGAAAGGCCTACGGCAGCGAGGCAACAACTCAAACCGCCGAGCCCAATGCTACCGGCTGAACTTGATCGTCACCAGCATCTGCACTGCGATCGGCTGGCCATTTAACGTGGACGGCTCGTACTTCCACCGGCGCAGCGCGGCCAGCGCCGGACCGCGCAACATCTGCGGGCCGGAAACGATCTGCTCGTTCACCACGTTCCCCTTCGCATCAATCGTGGTCCTGATCACCACGTCGCCCTGAATTCCCGCTTCCTTCGCCACCAGCGGATATTCCGGCATCACGCGCGAAAGCAGCCGCGGCTCTTTCACATTTCCGCCGACTCTAACCGGCCCGTCACCCTCCGGCCGAACTTCCGGCGCAGCCAACACAGGAACCTTCGAGGAAACGATTCCATTCAGCGCGCCCGAATTCGCGGACTCTCCCCCAGCCGCGGGATCCAAAGCCGGCGCTGCTTCCGCTTGCCCCGGATCGCTGCGTTGCGGAGCCGTCGGATGCTCCTGGAGCTCTTGCTGCACCATATCCGCGGTGATTTTCGTATTTTCCTTTTCGGAATCCACGACGTGAGGTCCCGATTCGCCGGATGCGGAACTCGAGCGCACGGTCACGGCCGGCGCGTTTGATTGCGTGACGATCGCAACCGGATGCGCCGCCGAGTTATGCGTCACGGCGCTCGTCGGCGCCGGTTGTTCAGGAGTATCCGAAGGCGATTGAAATGCCAGTTGCTGCGGCACAGCCGGCGTATTTGATTTGGCTGCTGCGGAATTATTTGCTGGCGCCGCGGAATGGGTCCGGAAATAAAACACGCCGCCGAAAACGCCCGCGAAAAGCAACGCAACGCACGCCGCAATCAGCATCCAATTATTTCTGCGCGGCTGGCTTGCCTCGGAAACGCCCGCATCCAGGCTTCCATCGAGCCGCGCGCCAAATGTTTCCGTCGCAGCCGCACGGCTTCCGCCCAGCGCCGCACCGCCGCTGAAGCTTCCGAATGTTCCGAGCCCGCCGCCGCTCAGCGAGCTGCCGGCAACGGATTCTTCGTGCTTCCCTTCCACGGCCGTTGAACCTGACGCGGCTGCCAGCACTCCCGCCGCGGATTGCTCATCGCCGCGCAATTCGGTTAAAGAAAGTGTGGAAGCCGGCACCACCGGCTCAGACGCAAACTCGATGTGCGCTTCCGCCAGCGCTTGCGCCGCCGCGCTCATCTGCGGTGTTTCGGAAACAATTTTCTCCGCCACGTGTTCCGCGTGCACAGCCGTCGGCTCGGGCGTGGGCAGCGCTTGCGGCGTCGGAGTTGCGTGCACCGCCGGCGGCGCGGAGATCGTTGGTGCGACTGGCGCAGCCGCGACCGGACGCATCGGCGCAACAAATTTCACTTCGGCAGGCGCAGTTGCTGAAGCCGCCGGCTGCACTTCTTCCTGGGTCCCAATCTGCGCAAACGTCGGCTCTGGCTTTTTCGGTGTGACAAACGCCGCCGGAGGCGCGGCAATCGTGGGAGGCGGCGCGACCGCAGCCGGCAGCGCAACAACCGGCGCAGCCGCGACTGGCTTCACGCTCGGCAGACTCGTAACTGAAGTGGGCGCGACAGGCGCGGCCGCGGGCGGAGTAATCGCCGGAGGCGTTGCCGTCGGCAAACTCGCGGCATTCGGCGCCACAACGGTCGCGACCGGTGCAGCAACTGGAATCGAGGGGGCTGGGCCCTCGCCAGGAAAAATTGCGCCCCAATAACCGGGCTGCTTGTGCGTAAATTCAACTTCCACGTACCCCTGCATATTCGAAAACGTGCGCACTTTCAGCACGCGGCAAATCGCGTCCTGCCGCGTCTTCAAATTCGTTACCACCAGCATCTGGCTCGCGCTCACCGCCGTGGACATTCTCAATACAGCGCCCTGCGGAAACACGATCATCGTGCTGGTTTCTTCTTCGAAGGGTTCGGTGTGCGGCGCGACTCCGCGCGCGACTTCCGTCACGCGCGAGCCGTGAACTTTCACCGGAACTTCCAGCGAGATCGCATCGGCACGCAGATGCCCGCCGCCTGCCGCCGGCTTTGCCGGAGCGCACGCTTGCGGCTGCTGCACTGCCGTTTCGCTGCCGGGATTCGCAGTTTCTACCGAATCTTTTGTGAGAGGTGCCATAGTTCTCGGCGTAGTACGCCGTTCCCCCAGAAATGCCTAAATTCCTATGAATAAGTGAATTTTCAAGGCGGGTGCCAAATTGCGGCAATGGTACGAAAGTACTTGGGGGGAACGCTTTGGGCACCAAGCTGAACCAAGCGCCGTGGAACGACTGGAGAATTTTCAAGCGGTGTCGAGACGTCAAAAACCGGACGCGCGTATATAATGAGGCGATACTATTGCGAAGGCGCCACAGCGCCGTGTAAAAATCAGGCAGCGATGAACTGAAGGCACGACATCTCCGTGCCCTCCGACTTTCCCCAGTGCTCGCTGCGTTGAGGCTTTTGACTCTGCCTTCGCGTCGATCGCTCGCGACCGCTGCTCAATGCGCCGCCTGCTCCGCTTCCTTTGGCCGTTTGCGATATTCCTCGTAAAGCTCGCGCTGCTTATTGTCCGTGCTGGTCAGCTGCCCCTTGATGAACAAATAGCGCACCTGCGTCTGAATCTCGAGCGGATCGCCGTTCGTAACGATCAAATTCCCCAGCTTCCCCGGCTCGATCGTTCCCAACTGGCCTGCCAGGCCGAAAATCTGCGCGGCATTCAGCATCACAGCCTTTAAAGCCTCATCATGCGGCAAACCATAGGCCACCGACGTCCCCGCGTGTTGCGGCAAACGCCGCGAAAATGCCGCGCCAAAACTGGAAAACGCAAACGGAATTCCCGCCGCGAATAATTCCGAAGGCTGCGTCATCGGTTTGTCGTAGGGCGTATCCTCTTCCTGCGGCAGCCGCTCCGTCGGACCCAGAATCACCGGAATTTTCTTTTCCTTCAGCAAGTCGGTCACTTTCCACGCTTCCGCGCCGCCGGCCAGAATCATTTTTAGATTCTGCTTGCTGCAGAATTCGACGGCGTTGCGAATGTCGCGTTCGTCATCAGCGATTACCAGCACCGGAAGTTTGCCTTCCACCACCGGCACGAGCGCTTCCAGTTTCAAATCGCGCTCGTAAAGTGCGGGCGAACCTTTCTCCACCGCCTGCGCGTAGTGTCGCGCGCGATCGAGCCAGTCGCTGAGCGCGTTTACATTTTTGTCGTATTCCTTCTTCGCGTCGCTGTAAGGCTTCTCTTTTATGCTGAACGTAGAAAAATCAAATGTCCGCGTCTGGATAGACGGCCAATTCAGCACCATCGCCACCGAGCGCTTGATCTGCATGTCTTCCATCGTCCAACCGGCCAGATTGAACGCCGACGCCTGCCCCGCGATGATTCCGCCGCCCTGCGAATCGAATCCCGACGTTCCGGGCGCGGCGATCACTTCCGTAATTCCGTTCGCGCGCGTCACCGGAATGTGCGCGCTCGCAGGATTCACCGCCGTCGCCGCGACAAGTTCCGGATTGTAATCACCCAACTCGGTAATATCCTGCGTCGCGCTCACCGCGCTCACTTCCGTAAGCCCAATTTGCGTGACGGGATCGAACATGCCCGGATAAACTTCCAGTCCGGTCGCGTCAATCACCTGCGCGTCGCTCGGCACAGCGATGTCTGCTCCCACCGCAACGATTTTTCCGTCGCGAATGATCACTGTGCCGTTTCCGATCGGCGCTCCCGCCAGCGTGAACACCTTGCCGCCCTTGATTGCATAAGTCGCATTCGGAGTCGCAGCAGTCGCCGCCGACTGCGCCCAAACCGGAATCGCCACGATCGCCGCAATGAACAGACCTAAGGTCCTCAATCGCACGTTAGTCTTCACAGCGCACCTCGCACAGCCGCGCCGTCAGCGCTATCATCCTTAGGCTTTCCCTTCTTCGGCTCGGGCTTTTGCTCGGGCTTTTGCTCTGGCTTTTCTTCGGGCTTCTTTTCCTCTTCCGCCTTCTTTTCCTTGTCGAGCAAAGCCTGCTTTTCCTTGGCCAGCTCCGCGCGCCCGGCGATATCTTTCTGCCGGTCGAAATAAACCTGCCCGTCAATCAAGGTCTTCTGAACCACGGCATAGACGCTGAGCGGATCGTGATTGTAAATCGCCAAGTCCGCATCCTTGCCCACGTCAATCGAGCCGACTCGACTATCAATCCCCAATTGAATCGCCGGATTCAGCGTCACCAGCTTCAGCGCGTCATTGGCCGAAAGGCCGCCATACTTCATGCTCTTCGCCGCTTCCTGATTCAATTGCCGCGCTTCCTGCGCGTCATCCGAATTAATGGAAACCACCACGCCGCGCTCAGTCATCAACGCCGCGTTGTAAGGAATCGCGTCGAACGCTTCCATCTTGTAAGCCCACCAATCGGAAAACGTGGAACCGCCGGCGCCGTAGGCCGCCAGCTCGTCCGCGATCTTGTAGCCCTCCAGCACGTGCTGCCAGGTCCGCACTTTGAATCCAAATTCATTGGACACGCGGATCAGCATCAGAATTTCATCCGCGCGATAGCAGTGCACGTGGACGTAACGCTTTCCTTCCAGCACTTCCACCAGCGGCTCCAGTTGCTCGTTGCGCCGCGGCGGAATCAAGTTCTGCTCGCCGGCCGCTTTGCGCTGGTTGTAATCGTCCCACTGCTTTTTGTATTCGCGCGCTTCCGTGAACGCCTGGCGAATCACTTCCTCCACACCCAGGCGCGTCGCCGGATAGCGCTGGGGAACTCCCGGTGGCACCGTGAAATTCGAGCGCTTGGGATTTTCGCCCAGCGCGAATTTGATTCCCGGCAGCGCGCCCTCAAACGGCAATTCGCTCGCCGGCTTCCCCCAACGCAACTTGATCACAATCGTCAGCCCGCCGATGGGATTCGCGCTGCCGTGCAGAATATTCGCGGAGGTAACGCCCCCCGCCAGGTCCCGGTAAATGTCAATGTCATCCGGATTCAAAACGTCTTTGATATTCGCCATCGAAGAAACCGCCGGAGCGCCTTCGTTCACGCCGCCGTCAATCGCGATGTGCGAGTGGCAATCGACGATTCCCGGAATCACGTACTGCCCCGTGGCATCAATCACGGCCGCGCCTTCCGGCGCTTTCAAATCCGTTCCCACCGCCGCGATTTTCCCGTCACGAATCAAAATGGAGCCGTGCTCGATGTTGCCGTGGGTCACGGTCATCACCGTCGCGTTCTGGATCAAGATCGTCCCCGGATTTTGCGCGCGCGTCGCCAGCGGTGCGGCAACAATCGCTACCGCAGCCGCGAAAGCCAGCATCACCTTCAGCAAATTCGCCCGCTTCATCGGCCCACTCCCTCGCGCTCGCGCGACCCCGCGCCGCTGCCTGTATCATCACCCGCGGGCTTTTTGTCGTCTGGTTTCGCAGCGGGCGCTTCCTCGTGGATCTCGAACCAGTTTCCGTCCACGAACACGTCTTTCACTTTCGTCTTCTCGCCGAAAATGTCGCCGTCGGTCACCACGAGATTTGCGATTTTCCCCGCCGAAATGCTGCCCATGCGGTCGCTCAATCCCAAAATATCCGCGGCATCCAAAGTCAGCGCGCGCAACGCCGCGTCCGGCGCGAGCCCCGCGTCCGTCGCCTTCTTCACGCTCTTGAAAATGTCCTTGGGATCGGAGAGTCCGTCGGAATAAAACGCGAATTTCACTCCCGCCTTCGCGAGCGCTGCCGGAGTTCCCGGCGCGCGATCGCGAAATTGCAATTCACGTAAAGTCTGCTCGCCCTGCGGGTCGGCATCTTTCGGCCGCTCCGGCCACTTCAGGCTCACCAGCACGGGAATCTTGCTGGCCGCCAGAGCATCCGTCACCGCATACCCCTGCTGCCCGCCATAAAGCACCGCGCGAATTTTCCATTCATCCGCCAGCCGCAACGCGCGCAAGATCTGCACCGAATTATTTCCCGGCAGCAGAAAAATTTCCTTCCTCTCCAGCGCATGGTGCAGCGTCACTTCCGTGCGGTCGTAAGCCAAGCGCTCGGTCTTTGTCGGATTTTCGTCGTAAATCGGTTCTGCCGCCGCGTACCACCGCGTATCGTCGAAAACCTGCCGGACGTACCCGATCGTTCCCATCAACGAATCGGGAAACGTGAACCACCCATCCGTGGGCTTCAGCGAAATCGGCACGGTGGCCATCGCGCGCACCACGTAATCGCCTGCGCGGTCGCCCGCCAGATCGATCACCGTCGCTTGCCCCGGAAAAATTCCGCCATCGGGCATTGTCAACGCCGTTGTAAACCCCGCGTCGCGCCAGGTTTCGATCCGCTTGTCGTCGGTCTTTAATTCATCGGCCGCCACGCGCCAGGGCGAAGTCCCCGGACGATCTTCCGGCCCCGACGCAATCCCGCCCGTTGGCGCCGCGCGCCGTCGTGCGCCGGTGCCTGATGGAGCCTGCCCCGCGCCCTCTTCGGGCGGCAATCCCAAATTCGTTCCCGCATCAATGAGGCCCGGGTACACCGTCATTCCCGTTCCATCGATCACCCACGCCTCGGGCGGAATCGTCACGTTCGTGCCCACTTCCGCAATCAATCCTTTGGCGACGACCACCGTCCCGTTCTCAATCACCGCTCCCGAAACCGGCACGATCCGCGCATTCTTGATCGCAAAATATCGCGGCTCGCCGCCTTCGCCCCGCGCCGCGCATGCCCAACCGACCACCCCGGCGCAGCAAAGCAAAATCGCGGCCAGCGAAATCCCGCGGCGACTCAAACAATCACTCATCTCGCACCTCTCGCTTCATCGCATTCGAGCAAGATCAAGATTAGGGTCCGTAGGGGCGCTGCTTGTGAATCGCGCTACAGCGCGATTCATCCTGAGATTCGGCAGCGCCGAATCGAAGGGCTGCGCCCCAACTTGCCACGACGTCGGCGCTCGCGCGTCCACAGAAGCTACGCAGCTCAAAAGATGCAGGCGACACAACCGTCACGCGCCGCGCTCCTGCACCCATAAACTCCACGAACACAACGTCTGAAAGCGCACGATGCTATCGACAGGTTCCAGCGATTGCAAGACTTTTGCGCCCCAGGCAGAAACCTACCCCCGGCCCATACACCCGCGCCAGCACACACCCGCTCGCTACGCTTTCAGACGCGCGCAAGGCCTTTGCGTTACCCGGATTTTCTTATGTGGATTAAAAATGAGAGTCGGCGAGAAGCCACCCCAGCCCCGCCCGCACAGCAATGACGATGGCGACGGCAGCTTCTCGACGGCAGAATCAACCAGGCGAACCGCCTGGCGCGAGACGTTAGTACTGCAGCGAAAGCACGCCGTTCGCCACGCGGTTGTTGTCCGAATCAAACAACAACACCGTGGTCGGATTCACAATGTAATAGACCAAGTTAAAGTTCGCGGGCAATCCGCCGGCCGACGACTTCAGCAGCATTGTCCCGCGCCCGTTTGACGCCGCCGTCGTCAGCATGCTGGTTGTGCTCACCGGCAATCCGCTGAACGGCGATCCATTCGCCGCCGGATTGTTGAAGTCGAGCGTGCCGCCAATCGTCGTGCTGCCCGTCGCCAGCACGATCTGGCCGCCCAGATCCTGTTCGAACGAGCCAGACGACTTCGCAAACCCCTGGCCCGTCAAATTCAGCGCAAAAGTTCCCGCCGGCGACGTGCTCAGCGAGCCCTGCTTGTAAGCGATCCCGCTCGCTCCTTGCACGCCGTTCGTATTCCCATTGAGGTTGTCTATCTCGACGATTTCGGCGCCAGTCTGTCCATCCGACGTGAACGTATACGCCGCGAATTGAGCCGAGCCCTTATTGGTCGTCAGCGACAGCAAATAGCGAGCCGGCACTATCCCGGAACCGGTCGAGTTCGTGTAGCTCCCGCTGGTGATAGGATTGTTGATCTGCGATGAACTCCCTCCGGAATTGTTAATGTCAATCGCTCCGCCGGTTCCTATCGAGGTACCGCCGCTGTTGATCGCGAACACCGCGCCGCCCGCATACGACGCGTTGTTCGCCAACCCGCCGAAGGTCATTGCCACTCCGCCAGTCAAGGCTGTTGGCAACAACGGCGCGCTGTACGCATCTCCAGCAACGATGTACGTTTGGGCCGTATCGATCTCCACCAACTTCAAGTGCGTTTGATCGGTGATGTAGTAGGCAACGGTAATCGTTCCCAGGTCCGTGCTCGAGAGCGCCATCGTGCCGCGCCCGTTTGCGTCCGCCGCGGAATACGAACCGCTCAGTGTTTGATCGTTGGTGACCAGCGGAGTCGTAAACGAGAGATCTTCCCAATCCTGCACGTTTACCGGCGCCGTCACCGAGTTTACTGGAATCGAACCGTTATTCGCCTGGAATGTACCGCCAATTACGAGAGGAAAGAAGTTCTGGGTGGTAGAGTCGAGTCCGGATAAGCCAAATGCAAAATTTCCATTGAGCAGCGTTCCAAAGGAAGCAGGATTCTGCGCGTCCAGCGTTCCGCTGCCAGTCGCGAAATTATCAAAATCAATCAGCAGGGAGTGCTGGTTCGATCCGATCGTCACCTGCAACGTGAAAGAAGAAATAATGGACGAATTCGTGAGCACGGTCATTGACGTACGCCCATCCAGCGGCCCAACTTGAAACGTACCTCCGGTAACGCCCGCTCCGACGGACGGCCCAGCGGTTCCACTATTGATATCAATCTCGCCCGTCGTAATCGTCCCCGCAGACGAAGTCGGCGATCCGGTCGTTGTGACGCTTCCCGCCACATCCAACGGAAATCCGTTCGTGAAATCAACCCCGGTAAAAGCCAGCGCATACTGCCCCGACGTGCCGTTGGTCGTCAGCGAAGCGGAAGAAAACAATATTGTCGCGGCGGCCGTGCCCGAATTTGCGCCAGAGGTAGCCGTAATCGTCACGGTCTGCCCCGTCGGCGGCGAAAGCGGCGCGGTGTACAAACCGGCAGCGCTAATCGTTCCGTGGCACTGCGTCGCCGAATTGAATGGCGGCGAAACGCAATCGCCACCCGGCAGCCCTGCAACACTCCAGGACACTCCCGCCGCCGGCGTCGCGGTAAACGTCTGCGTCGCTCCCGCGGGCACCGTCAAAACCGCCGGACTCACCGCGACGGGCTGCGCCGCCACCACTTGCACCGTGGTGGTCCCGGTATTGGAACCAGACGTCGCCGTAATCGTCACACTTCCCGGAGCAGACGGCGCCATAAACAACCCGGTGTTATCAATCGTTCCGCCGCTCGCGGTCCAGGTGGCCGATTGCCTCACGCCCGCCAGATACGCGCTGAATTGTCCCGATTGCGAAACCGGAACGCTCGCCGACCCCGGCACGATCACCAGATCGTTCGTGGTTGGCGGCGTTCCCCCTCCTCCGCCTCCGCACGCCGTCAATATCATGGAACCCGCCATCGCCACCGCTACAAGTGCAAACAGCCCGATATTCTTTCGCATCAGAGTTCTCCGTTAAATTTCATCGTGGATGGTGGATGCATCTTCGGCGCTCCTGCCGCGCACCAGCACGGCGGTAGTCAAGGCATAAGAGGAGCATGAATATTGTGTTTCCTGAAATTGCTGAAAAAAGTTCCCTGAATTCCACACGCCCTGATTTCCGAATTTACTGGAAGTCAGGACGTTAGATACAGCTCAACGTGATTTGGTTTCTCCGGCGGTTACAAACCCATCATCCCCGGAAAAGTTGCAGTATCCAGCAGTACTTTGTAGCTTTTTGTCGGGCGTCGAACGCGCCCCAAAGCTCTCACAATTGCCAGTCACATCTCGCGCATCGCAGTTTCGGTTTTTCCTGCCTCTCTGCTTGCTTACTTCTTTTCTCTGCGTCTCTGCGCCCCCGTGGCGCTCTAGCCTTAGTTCCGCAAAGGCTTCCCCGTCTTCAAAGTGTGCGCCATCCGCTCCTGCGTCTTGCGCTCCCCGCACAAACTCACAAACGCCTCGCGCTCCAGGTCCAGCACATATTGTTCAGACACGCTCTGCGGCGCCGTGATCGCTCCGCCAGCCAAAATGGAAGCCAGCTTGCGCCCCACCACCCCGTCATACTCGGAAGCGAATCCTCCGCGCACCATCGAGTGAATCGCCAGCTTCGCCGCCGCCAAAAATTCCTCGCCTAGCACCTTGATTTCCGCCGGAGCCGGCGGGTGATAACCCGCGCGCAACATTGCCAGCGCCGTTTGCTTCGCATCCGCAATCTGCCGGTCGCGATTCATGGCCACCAGATCCGCGGGCCGCAAATAGCCTAGCGTCCGCGCCTCTTCGGCGCTCGTCGAAACCTTGGCCATCGCAATATTCTCGAACACGGGTTTCAAGGCGTGGAACAAATCCAGATCCTCGCCACCCGCGGAATGCTCGTTCGCGCGAATCAGCATCTCCTTCGTTCCGCCGCCGCCCGGAATCAAGCCCACTCCCGTTTCCACCAATCCGATGTAAGCTTCCGCCGCAGCATGAATTCGCGCGGCATGCAAACTGATTTCGCACCCGCCGCCCAGCGCCATGCCCTGGGGCGCCGCCACCACCGGACGCGGTGCGTATTTGATCGCCATGTTTACTCGCTGGAATTGCCGCACGGCCATGTGAATGTCGTCCCACTCGCCTTCTTGCGCGCTGATCAGCACCAGCATCAAATTCGCGCCCACGGAAAAATTCGTGGCCTGGTTCCCGATCACCATCGCCTCGAAATCCGAGCTGAGCCGGTTGATCCCCGCATGGACCATCGCCACCAGATCGCCGCCGATCGCGTTCATCTTGGAATGAAATTCGCAGCACAGCACTCCGTCGCCCAGATCAATCAAGCTCGCCCCGGCGTTTTTCTGCACCATGCCCGTGCGATCTTTCAGCGACTTCAAAATAATGATCCCGGCGGGCTCTTCCACCGGCTTCAAAGAATTCGCAGCCAGATCGAAATAGCGCGTTATTCCTTTTTCCGTTTCGTAAAAAGTTTTCCCGGGCGTCCCCAATACCTTGCGAACCACCGGCGGCAACCCCTTGCCTTCGCGCTCGAGAGCTGCGCCCATTCGCTCCACTCCAATCGCATCCCAAGATTCAAACGGCCCCAGCTCCCACGCAAATCCCCAACGCATCGCGCGATCCACATCCATAATTCGATCGGCGATTTCCGGAATGCGCCGCGCCGCATAAAGGCACGTCTCGCTCAGTCCAGACCACAGCAACCGGTTCGCTTTGTCTCCGCCTTTTCCTTCGAGCGCGGGCGTCACCAGCATGCGCACGCGTTCGCGCGTGTCCTCAACTCCTTTCCCCGCCTCGATCGAACCGAATTTCGCCTTCTGCCGCGGCCGGTATTCCATTTTCTGCCAGTCGAGCGTCAGAATTTCGCTGTCCCCGCCCTTCTTCACCTTTTTGTAGAATCCGCCGCCGGTCTTGTCGCCCAGCCAGCCGCGCTTCAGCATTTCCTCGACGAACGGCGGCAGCTTATAAATCTCGCGCGACTCATCGCCGGTCACGTTCTCATAAATATTCCGCACGACGTGCGACAGCACATCCAGCCCCACCAGATCCGCCGTGCGAAACGTCGCCGACTTCGGCTGCCCGATCGCCGGCCCCGTGCACGCGTCCACTTCCTCGATGGTCATCTCCAGCTCTTGCATCTTGCGCAGGATGTTCAACATCGAAAACGTTCCGACGCGGTTCGCAATAAAGTTCGGCGTGTCTTTCGCCGCCACCACGCCCTTGCCCAATCGCAAATCGCAAATTTCATCGAGCGATTCCAGCACTTCCGGCCGCGTCTTCGGCCCCGCAATCAATTCCACCAACTTCATGTAGCGCGGCGGATTGAAAAAATGCGTTCCAGCCCAATGCCGCTGAAAATCTTCGGAGCGTCCTTCGGCGATCAGGTGAATCGGCAGCCCCGAAGTGTTCGAAGTAACAATGGTCCCAGGCTTGCGCACCGCTTCCACCCGCGCAAATAGGTTCCGCTTGATCTCGAGGTTCTCCGCCACCGCCTCAATAATCCAATCCACCTGACCGCACCACGCGATGTTGTCGTCCAAATTCCCGGGAGTCACCAGCCGCGCCGTTTCCGGCGTAAAAAAAGCCGCCGGCCGCGATTTCTTCGCGCCTTCCAGGCCCGCCATTACAATCCGGTTGCGCACGGCCGGGTTTTCCAGAGTCAATCCCTTGCGCTTTTCATCAGCATTTAATTCCGGCGGAATAATATCGAGAAGAAAACATGGGATACCGGCATTGGCAAGGTGCGCCGCGATGCGCGCGCCCATCGTGCCGGCTCCGAGTACCGCTACTTTTTCAATACGACGCTTCATGAGTTACCTCTGGGCAACCCCGCGAGGTTACAAAAGCACTACGAAGCGGTCAACCGGAAAGACCGCGAATCCAGAACTGAGTTAAAGTGTTCTGTAGGGTGTGCTATGGCTGACAGGGGAATCACCACCAAATGGCTCGGCAAAGCGATCCGCGGATTGCGGGACTTTGCCTACGGCCCGGGCGAACGGCCCAAAGTCGGCGTCGCGCTCGGCGGCGGATTCGCGCGCGGCATCGCGCACGTCGGCGTGCTGCGCGCGCTCGAACAAAATGAAATTCCCGTTGATTTCATCGCCGGCACCAGCGTCGGCGCCCTGATCGCTTCCGCCTACGCCAGCGGCACTTCGCTCGACGACATGGCGCATCAAGCCAGCCTCACGCGCTTCCGCGACTTCGGCCGCTGGACACTTTCACGCATGGGCATGGCTACGAACGATCGCTTGCAGGATTTCCTGCAACGCCTCGCCACCGCAAAATATTTTCATGAGACGCGCATCCCGCTCTCCATCGTCGCCACCGATCTTCTGAAAGGCGAATCGGTGCATTTCACCAGCGGCGAAATCGGTCCGGCCCTGCGCGCCTCCTGCGCCTATCCCGGACTTTTTCTTCCGGTGGAATATCGCAATCATTTTCTGGTGGACGGCTTCCTCACCGAACAGGTTCCGGCCCCCGCCGTTCGCGAGCTGGGCGCCGAAATGGTGATCTCCGTTCACCTCGAGCCGGGCCTGCTCGATTCGCCGCCGCGCAACACCATCGAGGTCATTTCCCGCTCTTTCTCGATCATTCAAACGGTTGCCAATCAACCCTGGCGCGCCGCCAGCGACGTCCTGCTCGAACCCAACGTCCATCACATCCTGTGGGACGAGTTCGTAAAATCCCCCCAACTGATCGCCGCAGGCCAAGCCGCGGCCGAAGAAGCCATGCCCCGCATCAAAGCCTTACTCCAGCGCGGACCGACAAACCGCCGCGAAGAAAACGGTGACACGTACGGCATCACCGAATAAATGCATCGCCGCGCCTACGGCGCAGCCGAACTTCCAACCGAGCTGCTGCGCCATGCGTCTGTCATCCCGACCGGAACGAGGGATCGCTCTTGGTCATTCATCGTCATTCACACCGCGGTGCGCAACCCGCTGCTAACCGACCCTCCGCGCCACCGTCAAATGTATTGTGAGGAGCCGAACTTCTCCTGCGATGACCGCTGCAACGCCCCAATCATACGCAGGAAGGGTTCGGCTCTTCTTTTTCTAGACCCGCGCGCCGAATGCGGAACCTGCCTTTACTGAAGTCCGAAATTTCGTAGCAAACCGCTATCTCATATCCACCAAAGCTGCACGCCGTGCAAACAATCAATTCGAGCGAATCTCCCGCAACTCCACTGTAACGGCCTGCCCGTTGCCCTTGCCGCGCTTCGTAAACCACTCGCCCATAGCCGCAGCCAATCGCTCCGGATTCACTGCCAACCCAGCCTCCAACCGTCCTTCACCAACGGGCAAAGTATCGTCAAACTCCGCCGACCCCGTAAAATTTCGCATGCAAAAACTATCCAACCATTCCAAAGGCGCAGCACGCCGCTCCGCCCCAATCACAATCTCAGCCGCAAGCTTCCGCGCATACATAGTCCGCGAATTATAGCATTCGCACCGCAGTCGTTTGCCTAGTGGAAACCGAATGCTGCGTCCCAGCTTGCCACGCTGCCAAGTTTCGCGCCCACTCGCGTCTGCCAGCCGTCCCGCGCCCGTGCGTTAAACGTACCTCCGCGTCTCGCGCCCCCCTTGCAATTCCCCATCGCGTGACCTAGACTTTTACAGTCATAAATCGCAGTTATTTGCGTTATAAAAAGAGTGCCTAACCCAGCCCGCCAGCCGGGCGGCCCTCCCCGCTACAAATCTCGGAGGCTTGGTGTCCACGCCACTTGAAAAATGGGTCGAGGAATCCGCGCGCCTCACGCAACCGGATAAAATTGTCTGGTGCGACGGCTCCGACGCCGAGAACGACCACTTTCTTCGTGGCCTCGAGCATGACGGCATCATCACCGAGCTGAATCCGGCCACCTACCCGCACTCTTACCTGAACCGCCGCAATCCCAACGACGTAGCCCGCACCGAAAGCGTGACTTTCATCTGTACCCGCAACCAGGACGACGCCGGTCCCACTAACAATTGGATGTCTCCCGAGGACGGCAAAGCCAAAGTTCGCCCTATTCTCGACGGCTCGATGAAGGGCCGCACCATGTTCGTCGCGCCCTACATTCTCGGCCCGGAAAATTCTCCTTACAGCAAGCTGGGCGTCGAAATCACCGACAGCCGCTACGTCGTCACCAGCATGCGCATCATGTCCCGCATGGGCAAAGCCGCGCTCGACCGCATCGGCAATACGGACAATTTCGTCCCCGGCCTGCACGCCCTCGCCGGTGTGGACCCCGAGCGCCGCTTCGTCATGCATTTCCCAGAAGAAAAGCTGATCTGGAGCGTCGGCTCCGGCTACGGCGGCAACGCGCTGCTCGGCAAAAAATGTTTTGCGCTGCGTATCGCCAGCTGGATGGCGCGTTACGAAGGCTGGATGGCCGAGCACATGCTCATCCTCGGCCTGGAAGATCCCTCCGGCAAAGTCACCTACATGGCCGCCGCTTTTCCCAGCGCCTGCGGAAAAACAAATCTCGCCATGATGGTTTCCTCTCTCGAATCCCAGGGCTACCGCGTCTGGACCGTTGGCGACGACATCGCCTGGATGCACATCGCACCAGACGGCACGCTCCGCGCGATCAATCCCGAAAACGGCTTCTTCGGCGTCGCCCCCGGCACCAACGAAAAAACCAATCCCAACGTGATGGCCGCGCTGCATCGCAACACCATTTTCACCAACGTAGCCATCAGCGCCGCCCGCGAACCCTGGTGGGAAGGCATGGGCACTCCTCCGCCTCCCGGCCTGATTGATTGGAAAGGCGAGCCTTGGACGCCCGATAAAGGTCCCGCCGCGCACCCCAATTCGCGCTACACCGTCCCCGCGCGCCAATCGCCTTCAATTTCGCCGCGCTGGGAAGATCCCGAGGGCGTACCAATCTCCGCCATCATCTTCGGCGGACGCCGCGAACGCCTCGCTCCGCTCGTCTACGAATCGCGCAACTGGCAGCACGGCGTTTTCGTCGGCGCCACCATGGCTTCGGAAACAACCGCCGCGGCCACCGGCGCTGTTGGCGTCACGCGCCGCGACCCCATGGCCATGATTCCGTTCTGCGGATACAACATGGCCGATTATTTCGGCCACTGGCTGGAGATGGGCAAAAAGCTCAAGAATCCGCCCAAAGTTTTCCACGTGAATTGGTTCCGCAAGGACGCCAACGGAAAATTCCTCTGGCCCGGCTACGGCGACAACGTTCGCGTCCTGAAATGGATGCTAGACCGCATCGAGGGCCGCGCCGCCGCCACCGAAACCCCCATAGGCTACGTGCCCACGCCGAGTTCGCTCACCCTCGACGGCTTAAACATCTCGCGCGACACCATCGAAGAACTTCTCCGCGTGGACCCAGCCGGCTGGGCCGAAGAAGCCGCCGCCACCTCCAAATTCTTCGAAAAATTCGGCAGCCGCCTCCCCAAAGAAATCCGCGAAGAACAGAAGGCCCTGGAATCCCGCCTAAACCGCACCACCGTCACCGCCAAATAACGGTAAGCCTGTCATCCCGAGGTGCCGGTTGGCCGTCCGTGCGCGCGACCCAAATCAATCGCAAACCTTTCAGCACTTCCGTGCAACGCTACGCGCACAGCAATTTCCGAATCTCTGCCCTACCGCTGATTCCCCCCGCACGATAGAATCCCAGCCCATGACCAAACAATTCACCAAAGTATTGCTCGTCGCTATCTGCGCCTGCACCCTTGTAGCCGTCGCCGCTTTGGCGGGCCCGCCGAAATCGAACGATCCACGCACATCATCCGACGCCTCCAGGCCCTACGTAGTCCCTGACCTCGCTCAGCGCGTCGCGAAATTCAAACTCGTTCACATGCCCTTCAATTCCAAGGGCCTCTCGGCCCGCGAAATCAAAATGGTCCGGAAACTGGTGGACGCCTCCGGCCTCCTCGACTGCATCTACTGGCGCCAAAGCGATCCGGAAGGCCTGAAACTCTATCTCTCGCTCGCGAATAGCAAAGTTCCGCAAGACGAACTCCTCCGCCGCTACCTGAAAATCAACGGCAGCCGCTTCGACCTGATTGACGACGACAAGCCCTTCGTTGGCACCCAACCCATGCCACCCGGCCGCGGCTTTTTCCCGCAAGACATGACTAAAGAGAAGTTCGACGCCTACGTTGCCGCGCATCCGGAACAAAAGACGGCGCTGTATTCGCCGTTTACAGTCGTGCGCGATAAGCCGCACACTCCTGACGACTCGGATTTGCTCGCTGTCCCGTATCACGTCGAGTTCCGCGAATTTCTCGAACCCATGGCCAAAGATCTCCGCGAAGCCGCAGACCTCAGCGACGACCCCACTTTCGCCAAATTCCTCCGCCTCCGCGCCGACGCTCTCCTCACCGACGACTACTACGCTAGCGACATCGCCTGGCTCGACCTCGCAAATCCCAAGTTCGACGTGGTCTTCGCTCCCTACGAGGTCTACGACGATGGGCTCCTCGGCGTGAAAACTACTTACGGCGCCTCGGTCATGATTCGCAACGACGCCGAAAGCGCGAAGCTCGCGCTCTACCAGAAATACGTTCCGGAATTGCAGGAAGCGCTGCCGCTGGCCGCCGCCGATTTGCCCAGCGAGCGCGGACAGCATGCGCCGATGGAAGTGGTGGACTCGCCTTATCGCGCGGGAGATCTGCTGCACGGCTATCAAGCGGTGGCCGACAATCTGCCGAACGATCCGCGCATCCACGAGGCAAAAGGTTCGAAGAAAATGTTTTGGAAGAATTTCATGGACGCGCGCGTGAACTATATCATTCTGCCGCTCGCGCGACGCGTGATGCGCGCCGATCAGGCCGCCATGGCCAGCGGCGAAGGCTACATGGCCGACACCATCATGCACGAAATCTCGCACGGCCTCGGCCCCACCTTCGCCCACACCGCGCAAGGCAAAGTCGAGATCAATGAGGCTATTGGCTCTGCCTATTCGGCGCTCGAAGAATCAAAAGCCGACGTCGTCGGAGAATTTTGCTACGGCTGGCTGGTTGACCACGGCGCGGTTCCCAAGGAAAACCGCAACACCACCTATGCTTCTTACGTCGCGGGAATTTTTCGTACGGTACGTTTCGGCATCGCCGAGGCCCACGGCCAGGGCGAAATCATGCAGTTCAATTACTACACCGAACAAGGCGCCATCCGCCGCGATCCGGCCTCGGGACTTTACGAAATTGACTTCGACAAAATGCCCGGAGCGATTGCATCTCTGGCTAAGGAATTGCTCGAGCAGGAAGCCACAGGAGACCGCGCCCGCACCGAAGCCTGGTTCAAAAAATACGGCCAGATGCCCCCGGAATTAAGCGCCGCGTTAGCAAAAACTACCGACATCCCGGTAGACATAGACCCCGAATTCGATTTCCATCCGGTGCTAAAGTGAGCAGGTTTTGTAGCGGCGCACTTCAGTGCGCCATCCGTGTCGCGGCAAAAAATCGCAGGTGGTCAGAAGACCGGGCCTACAGAATCTCCCGAACTCCCTCGTCAATCGAAATATCCGTGTGCGGAAATCCGTTGATCTTGAATTTCTCTCCGACGCCCTGATGAAAATGAAAAAACCGGCTGATGTGGTAATCCTCATCGAGAAGATCGAAGGCTCGCTCAGCCTCCTCGTGCGATAGGCCCAGCGATGAGATCGGCACCAGTTTCCCGTAGCCGCCTGCAACGGCCAAATATTTGTCCACCACTTCGCGCAATTCCATTTTCAGATCCAGACGTACGCGCCGGCTTCGCCGTACGGCAAATTCATGTAGAAAATATTCGCATCGCTGATGCGCGCAAACGTCGCCAGCAAATTCCGCGCGCCGTGCTTCGCGCAGTACCACTCCCCCGGACCGGATGCAATTTGCTCCACTTCATCCAGGCTCGGCACCTGCTCGCGCGAAAACCAAAGCCACTTCGCCGGGAATCCGCACTCCGAACACGCTTTGCCGCTCTCCTCCAGACGCCCGGCAATCGCCTGAGCTACTTCCGGCCGCAGCCCCGCCGCCGCGAAATCCGGCTGCCCCACAAAAAAGTACTGCGTGAAAAGTTCCGCGTCCGGTTCGAATCCCACCACGCGGCCCTCGAACGATTCCAGGTCCGCCAGCACCGCGCTCTCGAGACATTCGCGGCACAGCGTGATTTCCGGCCGCACCACATCGCTGCGCTGCGCTCGCTTCCCTTTCAAGTACAAAGTGTCCGGCAGCAGCGTCGCGATCCACCCGCATTCCTCTCCGAGATGCACACATTCCGGAGGCGTGCCCTTCAGCCACGCCCACCAGTTGCGGCTACGCGGCAGAATTTCGATCCCGGGATATGCCTCGTCGTACGAAATCCGGTTCAACGTGTTCCGCGCGCCAAGCGCCTCCAACGCCGTATAGTAACAGACCACCGCAAAAAAACGCGCGCGTGCGAATTCGGCATCGCAGCCCCGCCGTTGCGTCCTCAGTGTTCTCGTGTTTTTCTCTGTAGACTCTGTGTTAAGCCGTCGCCGTTGCCTCCGCGGCGTTTGTCCGCGCCCGGAGCATCAGCTATCATGGTGCTGTACGAAAAGCACGCACGCATTTTTTCGTTCGCTAAGCGAACAGGGAGGATCAGGAATGGCAATCTCAGTAGGGGCAGCCGCGCCCGATTTTACGTTGAAGGACCAGAACCAGAAGGAAGTAAAGCTCTCGGAATTCAAGGACAAGAAAAACGTGGTGCTGGTTTTCTACCCGCTCGATTGGAGCCCGGTGTGCACCAACGAGCACGCCTGCTTCGTCAACGACATGAAGCGCTTCGAACAGCTCGACGCGCAAGTTCTCGGCATCAGCGTGGATAGCGCCTGGTCGCACAAAGCCTTCGCGGAAAAAATGGGCATCCACTATCCGCTGCTTGCAGACTTTCAACCGCGCGGCGCCGTCGGCGAAAAGTTCGGCGTCTATCTCGCGGAAAAGGGCATCACCGGCCGCGCCATCGCCATCATTGATCGCTCGGGAAAAGTCGCCTGGTTCAAAAATTACGACATTCCGACGGTTCCGGACCTCAAAGAAGTTTCCGAAGCGCTCGCAAAATTGAATTAGTTCAGCGGTAGCGGGATACGCTTTTGCGGCGGTTTGCGGGCGTGCAGCGATGCTGTCGCCGAGCCGTTACTTGGCCGCGGCGCTGTTGTCGGGCGCTGCGGAGAACGAGGTCGCAGGAACCGCCGCCCCGCCCGCGCCTTGCGAAAATGTGCGGATAAAATCCACAAGCTGCCAGCGCTCTTCCTCAGTCAATTTTTTCTTGAACGACGGCATTGGCTTGTGTCCTTCCGAAATTTTCCAGAAGAGCTCCCCGTCCGTCTGAGTAATCATCGCGTGCGCGTCGGTAAAATCCGAGGGCTGCACGGAAAGCTTATCCGCGCGCGAGCCCTTTCCATTGCCGTATTCCCCGTGGCAGTTCTGGCAGCGGTCCATATAGACCCTCATCCCCGCGGCAATTGTTTGCGGCGTTGCCGGCAAGGGATTGGGCATCTGCCTTGCCTGTTGCGGCGCACTCCAATCACTTAATGCGTACACCATTATCCCGCCCGCAACAGCGACGATGATGAATATTACAAAGATTCCCAGCACCTGCGACCGCGACGGGAATTTAGCTTTGCCTTCAGCGGATTTAGCGGAGGTCATGCTTCTTGGAGCTTCCTGAGGAGCCTTTCAGCCACCGCAAAATTTTCGCACTGCGGGCGGGGATTTTCAACCGTTTGCGTAAGAATCAACGAGCGGCGTGGATGGCCTGCAGCACCGAAATCGCGACGATGACGAGCATCGCCACGACATACACCCGCAAACACCACAACAGCACTCGCGTCTTCACCGAAAGCTTTTGCCGGCCGAAATGCGTGCGCCGCTTGGCGGCGACGACCTGATCGGCCTCCAGCAACGACAGCACGGCACGGGGATCCTGCAGCGTCAATTGCTCGGAATTCACTTCCACGCCAGCGAGCGCGCGTTGGCCTTCGGAAGCGTCTGTGTATGCCGGATTCAAGTTCCAACCTCTCGATTAAAATTACATTTTCAAACACGCCAAATCAATGCGGAACGGATTACCCTCCCAGCCACTTCGGAAACACGGTCGCGACCCCGAATCCCAAACCCGCAATGACCAAAAGAACGGTCACGGTGACGCCTGCAAGATTTGTCCAGAAGCCGTTCACGTGCTCGCCCATCACTTCGCGGTCGTTTACGAGCAGCAGCAAAAACGCCAGCGCAGGGGGCATCGCCAGAACGGCGATCACGTTCACGGTGAGCACCACGAACTCCAGTGGAAACCGCGGGATTAGGACGAGAGCCGCGGCAGCTGTGGCCGAACCCAGCAGCGTCAGGTAAAAAGGCCATGCTTCGCGCAACGGACGGTTCAGGCTGTGCCCGGTTTGCAGCACCTCGCCGAACGCATATGCTGACGAAGTGGAGATCGCAATCGCCGCAACAATCCCCGCTTCGAATATGCCGAGAGCGAAGAGCGCCGCGCCGGCATGGCCGATCAATGGCTCTAGCGCTTCGGCGAATTGCGCGGCTTGAAAATCGGCGGCGTTGATACCGTGATGAAACAGCGGCACGGTGGCGAGAATCGCAGCAATCGCGAAGACCGCAGCGAGTAAAGCACCGAGAAAAGTATCGAAGCGGCCGGCATTGATATCGCGCGGTTGCATCCCTTTATCCACCACCGCGCTTTGCTGGAAGAAGAGCATCCAGGGAGTGACGGTGGCGCCGATGGTCGCGAGTATCAACACGAGAATGTCGTAGCGGCTGCCAGTGGGTAGGGGCATCCAGGTGACCATCGCGCGGCCCACAGCGTGCCAATCGGGCCGCGCCAAAATCGCAGCGGGAATAAATAGGCCATTGAATATTGCGAGGCTCAGCGTGATTCGTTCCCAGGTCCAGTACCGGCCGGTGGTGATTGCGCCAGCAACAACGACCAAGGCACCACCGACTGCGACAGCCGGACGAATGCCAAAAAAACCCAGCCCCGCGCGCACGCCGATAAACTCCGTGACCAGCGTAAGGAAATTACCCAGGATCAGATCGCTCATGGCAAAGAATCCCCAAAACTTTCCGAAGCGATCGAAGATGAGTTCCGCGTGGCCGCGGTGAGTGACGGCACCGAGGCGCACGGTCATTTCCTGCACGATGAATCCCATCAGGAATGTAAGCACGACGAAGGGGATGAAAAATCCGACGCCGTAGCGCGAGCCGTCTGCCGAATAGGACAGCATGCTGGGGGCATCATTCTCACCGAGGAAGACCAGCACACCCGGGCCGACCAAAAGCCACAGCAGACGCAAGCCGCCGAACGATTTGAAGCGGCTTTTGCGGCGGGCTTGGGCAACCTCCCAGCGGTCGCGGGCGCGGTCCACGTCCTCGTGAGTAACCAGGCCGATCAGTTCCGGCGCCGCCGCGGACTCGACGGCTGATTCCGTGGTCGGATGTGCCGTGTGTTCGTTCAAGATGTTGGGATTTTTGAGCGGACCGTTCATGGGTTAACCGAGTTGAACTCTGGGAATAAACTACGCTTAACAGCAGCGAGCGTCAATCCCCATATGGCAAGCCGTGCCCAAGAATTCAGCCAGACGATTTCCCTGCTCTGCTATAGTGAACGAGCAATCCTAAGAGGAGCCTGTTAATGAGCGAACAAGCAAAGATGCCGCAGCAACAGAAGCAGCAAGTGCAGATCAAGGCGGACGAAAAAGAGCTGCTAGGGCAATACTCGAATCTCGCTGTGATCCATCACAACGGCGAGGAATTCACCCTGAATTTCATCTATTTGTTTCCGAGCGTGCCGCAGGGGAAATTGGTTTCGAGCGTGATCCTGAGTCCGGCTCACGCGAAACGCTTGTTGCAGGCGCTGAAGGAGAACGTGGCGCGATTTGAATCGCAATTTGGGACGCTGCCCGAAGGGTCGGCGCCAGTTCCCGATACAAATTTCGGATTCGTGCAGTAGCCCGGGTGATTTAATGCGCGAGCGAATCGGCGACGACCCACTTGCCGTTGGGTTCGAGGAACTCGAGTCCTACCGCGAAGCCTGATTCTGGAACGAGCTGGCAATAAGCAACGCGGGCGATGGCCTTGAACGAGCCCGTCATGGTCGCGATCGTTAGCCGATCATCGGGCTTCCAACGTCGGGTGCTGAGAACGCGCGCGCCGCGCGGGCTGACGTTTTCCGTGAAGGTCGTTTCCGTTCCGGGCAAGGCTGGATGTCCGGTGATTTGAACGCCGACTTCCATGGGAACGCGCGTTTCACGGCGCGGTGCTGTGGCCAATCTTGGGACCCCCATCCCAAATCGCATTTCCGCTGCCCCCTTTTTATAAACAGGCCGCCACATGCCCCAGACGAAATTTCTTTTGGCCCTTACCTTTCATCCGATACAACGCGGTATCGGCTGCTCCCAGGAGTTTGTCAATGTTGGTGCCGTCCTGCGGATACACGGCCAGACCCACGCTGACGGAAATGGCGGGTTGCTGGCCGTCACATTTCAGCTGCTCGCAAATTCGGAAAGCGGCTTGCGTCGCTTCGGACTCCCCTGACTCCGGCAAGATGAGCGCGAACTCGTCGCCGCCATAGCGCGCAGGAGTATCAATTGCGCGGCTGCCGCCGCCCAAGGCGGCGCCGAGGCGCTTGATGGCCCGGCTTCCGACCAAATGCCCGTACTTATCGTTAATTTTCTTCAAGCCGTCCAAGTCGAAGAGTAGTACAGCGAAACTGCGGCCGGTGCGCCGGGAGCGTTGAATTTCGGTTTCGAGAACTTCGATCAAGCGGCGGTGATTGGCCAACCCCGTGAGGGGATCCGAAGCCGCCATATGGCTGACTTGATCGAAAAGTTGAGCGTTATCGAGGAGCGTGCCGCCCAAGACGATGACGTAGCTCGTCACCATCATGAAATGCGCGAGGGTGTAAGGGGCGTCGAGGTGATGCTGCGATTCGCTCATGGTGACGTGACAAACCACGTTGAGACCCGCGGCGATGAACAGTGCGCGGTCGAGATACGCGCCGGCGCGGCTGAGGCGCCGCGCGAAACCGATCGCTGCAACGAGGTAGATTCCCGCAGGCAGCAAATCCCACGGACGCGGAATGAGCGCGCCTGGAGAAATTTTCGGAGCGTGCGGCAGCATGAAATAGAAAACGCTGGTGAGGTAAGCGACGCCGCCCACGATGAGCGTGGCGCCAGCCATTTCCTTGGCAGGGTCCCGAGCCACCGGGATGCGACGTTCGACTGCGAGCGCGGCCAGCAATACAACGCCGAGGAGAGTGCGTCCAGCGAGCCAACCCACCGAGATTTGATTTCCAGGCGAGGGAGTGACCAGCATGCCGCGGTAAAACGTCATGCTGGTGCCCGCTTCGATCAGACCGGAAAGTACAAATCCAAAAGCCAGGATCAGCGAGATGCGATCGTGGGTGCCGCGGAAACGAACCAGAGCATTTGCCGCGAACGTGAAGGCGATGAGGCTACCGGCCATCTGCAGGTACGTGTCGAGGAGCGGGTCAGCAGAGTAACTGGAGCTGTGCAGAATCCAGAGCGTCGCCAGGTACGCGCCGGCGACGATCGTCCAAAGTAAGACGACTCGAAAACGATGGAGAAAACCCCAAAATAGGCCCGATTGACCCACAAAGCCCCCAAGTAGCCTACACTGCCCCGCAGACAGAGGAGCAAACGTGATGCCAATCGTGCGAGTGGTCCTAGTACCAGGTAAGACCCATATTTAATTAAAGATGCATGCCTGGCGTAGGGCCGAGAATCTTCGTCAGCGGTAATCCAGCTCGTAAGGGTGGGAAGAAAGGTTACGAGGTATGGCGGGTGCTACCCAAGACCGCCGGGTCAGGACTTGGCGGGCGGAGGCGGAAGCTCGTGCGCCTGGACGACACTCTGGAAGGTAGAACGCTTGTGGGAGCCGTCGCAAAAAGGTTTGCGCTCGGAAAATCCGCAGCGGCAAAGGCCGATCTTAGTGCGGCCACCGAGGCCGTACGCGTGTCCTTCCTGGTCTACAATTTCCACTTCGCCGTCAATCAGCAACGGGCCGTTGTTCACGACTGTTACCTTAATCTCTGCCATTCGATCCTCCGATCGATTACGGTTTAATTGGCGCAGCAATGCGCGCGTGCGTATGCAGCAGTGGTGCGAAGAGCGTCAATATTTGGGGACGGTCGGGTCCACTTCGTCCGACCAGGCAAGGATACCACCCTTCAGGTTCAAGACCTTGCGAAAGCCCGCGCGTTGCAAGAAGTCCACAGCCTCTGCGGAGCGCTTGCCGCTGCGGCAATGCGCCACGATCTCGCGCGAGCTATCGAGTTCGCTGGCGCGTTTCGAGAGATCGCCGAGCGGGATCAGCTGGCCGCCGAGATTGCAGATTTGATATTCGTGCGGCTCGCGGACGTCGAGAATGAAGAGATCGTCGCCGCGATCCAGACGCGCCTTCAGCTCGCGCGGAGTGATTTCGGGAATCGAAAGCTGCGGCGCGGGAGCTTCTTCGCCGCGAATTCCGCAGAATTCGGCGTAATCAATTAATTTGGTCACGGTGGGATTCTTTCCGCAGACGGGGCAATCCGGATTCTTACGCAACTTGAGCTCGCGGAAGCGCATGGCCAGCGCATCAAAAAGTAGCAAGCGCCCGACGAGAGATTGTCCCTTGCCGATGATGAGCTTCAGCGTTTCGGCGGCTTGAATCGAGCCGACGATTCCCGGTAGCACTCCGAGCACACCACCTTCGGCGCACGATGGTACGAGGCCGGGAGGAGGCGGCTCGGGATACAGGCAGCGATAGCACGGGCCATCCGGATAACCGAAGGTCGTTACCTGACCCTCGAAGCGGAAGATCGAGCCATAAACATTGGGCTTTCCGAGCAGCACGCAAGCGTCGTTCACAAGATAGCGCGTGGGGAAATTGTCGGTGCCGTCCACGATGATGTCGTAGTCTTTCAGAATGTCGAGGGCATTTTCGCTGGAAAGATGAGTTTCAAAGCGATCGATTTGAATTTCGGGGTTCAAATCGTGCAAGCGACTGGCGGCGGCTTCGATTTTCGGGCGGCCAACGTCGCCGGTACCGAACAAGATCTGGCGCTGGAGATTGGTGAAATCCACGCGATCGAAATCGACGAGGCCGATGCGTCCGACGCCCGCGGCAGCAAGGTACAAACCTAGCGGCGCGCCAAGGCCGCCCGTGCCGATGCACAGAACTTTGGCTTGCTTGAGCTTGAGCTGACCTTCCATGCCGACTTCCGGCATGATCAGGTGGCGGCTATAGCGCAGGACTTCTTCCTTGGAGAGCGTGACCGGCGCCTGGGCGGGCGCGGGTTGCGGTTGCGTCGAAATATCTGGTTTGGTGGCCATTGCAAAACTCCTGAATTTACTTGCGCGCGCCGCCGGCGATCGAAGGCACGATGCTTACGGTGTCCCCTTCGCGCAGCGGTGTCTGATCCTTCTGCATGTAGCGGATATCTTCGTCGTTGACGTAGACGTTCACAAAGCTGCGCAGACGTCCATCGTCGGAATACAAGTGCTTTTTGAGATCCTTGAAGCGATCCGTCAGCGCGTTGAGGGCTTCGCCCACGGTCCCGGCATGCAGCTGAACGCTTTCCTGCTTTTCCGCGTAAGCGCGCAACGGGGTGGGAATAATTACTTTCACTGCCATTCGTGTTCCTCCTGGCGAATCAATTCTGTGGATCGGATTGCGTCAAGACTAGTTAGATGCTCGCCGAACGCGCCGAGGATTCAATGGCCTCGGAGTCGTAAGCGGAACGGTCGTCGCGCAGCCGCCACGAATTCATATCGCGCGGCTGGCCGGATTGCACGCTGATGATGATGTAACTGTACCAGGGCCACGCGTGATCGCGATCGTACTCGCTGGGGCGGGCCGGGTGATCCGGGTGCGAATGATACCAGCCGATCAGGTCGAGGTTTTGCGCGCGGGCGGTTTTCTCGGCCAGGCGAACGTCTGCTGCTGTCACTTCGAAGCGATTGCGCGGAGAATCATCGCGACGATTGGCCAGCGGCATCAGGTCGAGCACTTCACGGGCGGCTTCGCCATCACGGCCGAGAATGGCGCCGCAACACTCGTGCGGGTACGTTTCGACGCCGTGCGCGCGAATGCGTCCGGCGAGCGCTTCGCTGATCTTTAGAACGAAGCCGCTCACTCTTCGCTCCAGAAACGCTCGGTGAGATATTTTTCGCCCGAGTCAGGAAATAAAGTGACGATGACGGCTGGCTCGTGCGGCGGCAATCTGCGCGCGACATCCATGCAAGCCCACAACGCTCCGCCCGAACTGACGCCCGCGAGAATTCCTTCTTCGCGGGCCAGACGCTTCACCAGACGCTGGGCGTCTTCCGTGCGCACGGAGATGTCTTCGTCGGCAATTTTCGGATCGTAGATACGCGGGACGATGGCTGTGGCCATGTGTTTCAAACCTTCTAAGCCGTGAAATCCGGAATCGGGCTGAAAACTAATGCAGCGGATCGCGGAGTTCAGTTCCTTGAGGCGGCGCGTGGTGCCGACGAATGTGCCGCTGGTGCCCAGACCCGCGACGAAATGCGTGATGCGTCCTTGGGTCTGCTGCCAGATTTCCGGCGCGGTAGTGGCGTAGTGAGCGGCAGGATTCGCGGGATTGCTATATTGATCCGGGTAAAAGTATTTTTCGCGATCGGATTGGTAAATTTCCTGCACGCGCCGGATGGCGCCGTCGGTACCTTCGTCGCCGGGCGTGAAAACGATTTCGACGCCGTAGGCTTGCAGAATTTGTTTGCGCTCGGGCGAGGCGCTGGATGGAAGGCAAAGTTTTACTTTGTAGCCTAGCGCCGCGCCGATCATGGCGTAGGCGATTCCGGTGTTGCCGCTGGTAGCATCCAGAATTATTTTGCCCGGACGCAGCGCCCCGCTGCGCTCGCCTTCGCGAATCATCGAATAGGCCGAGCGATCCTTTACGGAACCGCCGGGATTAAACCATTCGGCTTTGGCGTAAAATTCGACGTTCGGGAAGTCCGCGACGATGCGTTCGAGGCGCAGGAGCGGCGTATTGCCGATGCGGTCGAGGAGGCGCACGCCCGTCTCGGCCTTTGCAGGCTCGGAAGTCGGCACGACCGATGATTGGTTCGCTGCGTTCAAGATTGGTGGCGCCTAAAACCGCAAAGTGAACAGAATGTTCCGGAAAAGCTCCGCCCCTGAGTGCTTTAGATGCGGGAGAAACTCAACGTATTCAGGTTATTTGAAGCCGTTTGCCGCGACCGCCGCGCGCAGGCGAGTCGTTTCGGAACACGCGGGCAATATATTCGCATAGCAACCGGGAGCGAGCAATCTCCGCAGGCGCTGATTTTTACGTTTACAGAGAGCGTGCTGAACCCCTATGCTGGAGCAGCCATGTGGTACGTCAACAAACTATTCGATCAGCCTGCGGTGGAGTCGCTTTCGGCCAAGGGATTTTTGGTGCGCAATTCGGGCGGGGTGGTGCGCATCGAGAAATACGATTGCGGCGCGGAACTGCGCAAGACGCCCGAGGGCCGATTTCAGATGACCGAAATTCCCTGCATTATGTTGCAGGGGCAGTTCACGACTCTGTGGGACGCCGGTTATCAGAAATTTCTGATTGGCCATGAGGGCAAGAAATCTCCGGTGCACGTGGGGCAACTGCGGAATTTGCGGCTTTTCAACGAAGAATTGCGCACCGCCCTGGGCGTGCCGACGTATTACAACGAAGCGCTTGGCTCAACCTGCGCGTATAGCGTCTACGACCGCGTGAAGGGCCGGCCGGGTGACGTGCCGGATGAAAGCGTGGGAGCGCACGAAGAGGTTGAACACTAAGTTTGGCTTGGGCTTGCTCTGGCGTCCTGCAGGGTTCCGCTGAGATTTATGGCCGGTCTATTTGTGTGCTTCCTTGAGCCGGCGACGGAGGCGCGCGAGATCCACGCGATGCTGCGTGAAAAATTTCGAGCCGACGAATATTACCGGCACGTCGTTGGTGTAGCGCTCGAGCAGTGCCGGGTCGTCGTCAATATCCACTTCGTGCAGCTTGGCGCCGGTTTCTGCGAGTAGCGACATCATCGCGGCTTTCGCCTCCTCGCAAAGATGGCAGCCTTCGCGCGTGTACATAGTGACGTCGCGGAGTCCGGCGATGGCTAACCGTCCGTCCTCGGTGCGCTGGTAGAAATCGCTGCCACCCTCCGCCTTCAGCAAGCCTTGCTTTACGAGATCCGTTACTGAATCGAGAACGGCCTCGCGTCCGGCAGGAGCGTTGCCGCCGACGAATTCGAAAAGCGTATGCAGATCGAGTGAGTCGCGTTCGATTTGATCGAAGGTTGCGAGTATTCGTGGGGCGATGGTGTTCATAATGGGTACAAACGGGCCCCGCCTGACTACGGCTTGATCGTATAGAACTGCTGGAACGGGCCGATGGCGGGGAAAAATGCGCGCGAGCGGAAGAGTTCGGCGATCTGACGGATGTGGCCCAGATCGTGGAACGCCCACTCGTTCATCAGTTGGCCGATGGTGACGCGGCCGATGCTGCTGTGCTGGCCGCTGCGTCCCAGAACGGAAATCGGCACGTAACGAAGCGCGGAAAGAGTGCGGTCGCGTTCGTGGCAAAATTTTTTCAGATTTTCGCGTGCTTTCGAGCCCGAATACTTGCCTGCGGCGTAGGCTGCGTTCTGATCGTAGGCTGGGAGCTCCGGATTGTTTTTCTCCATCATCATCTGTACGCGTTCGCGAAACCCGACGACTTCCACTTCGGCGAGATGCGCGAGAACTTCGCTGATGGACCAGCGGTCCGCCGCAGGCTTCCAATGCATTTGCTCGTCATTAGCCGACCATACGATTTTTTCTATGATGATTGGAGTTTGCTCCAGAACGGCGAGGCCCGGCAGTGCGTCCGGACTTGGAGAAGCGGCCATGAAACCCTCCCGAAAAGCGCTGAGAAATTCTTTTATACCGCACTCGGAGAAAGTTGTCGAAGCCGGCTTGTGCCAGTGGCCCGGCGCGTGGTACACCGGAAAGTGGCGTTATGGCACAAGACGGATTTAATCTCCAGTTGAGGTGCAGCTCCGCATGGCTCCTGTTTTAGCGTTCGTAGACGATTTATTCTTTCAGGCAAAAATCCTGGAGACAGCAAAACACACTGGCGTGGAGGTGCGGACGTTGTCAACCCCCGAGGCGCTTCTTGCGGAAATCAAAAAGCAAGCGCCGAAGCTGGTGATTGTGGACCTGAACGCACACAATAAACCGGTGGAAGCTATCGAATCGGCCCGTTACATAGCGCCGGATGTACCGGTGATCGCGTTTCTCTCGCACGTTCAGGTAGAGCTGGCGCAACGGGCAAGCGCCGCGGGCAGTTCGCGAGTGATGCCGCGCTCGCAATTCACGCGCGAGCTTGCAACCATCCTGGTACAGGCGAAATCTCAGTCGTGATGAAGATAGAAATTTTGCGCGCGGCGCAGATCTTTGGTTGCGTGATGCTCGTCGCGCTGGCCATCTCGAAGCCGGCTGCGGCGGCTGCAGACCACCATGCGCATCGCCAAGCGAACGCGGAACCTAGCGCGACGGCGACCCAAAAAGATCCGGCCGCGGCGCTGGCGGACGTGCTTACCGCCGCATGCCGCGCGAACCAGACCGAGTTTGCCGGATATCTGACTGGCGACAACGGCGCGGCATTCCGCGCGCTGCCTGAGACACAACGCAGCGCGCTGATGAAGCGACTTTCGCTGGCGGACGGCCCCGGCAGGCCCCTGCTTTCCTCCGACGAGCACAATCACATCGTGCTCTTCTGCCGCACGCCGGAGACATCCGTGGAATTCCGGTTCGGCGCGGCGCGAGTGCATGAGAATCTGGCGTTCATTCCCGTCAATGTTGTGAACGGCGAAGAGGCCGATTTTGGGCTGGTGCGCGAAGCGGGCGGCTGGCGGCTGCTTTCCTTGGGGTTGGTCCTATTGGATGTACCGCAACTCTCGAAGGAATGGGCGCAGCAGGATCTCGTCGCGCACGAGGACGCGATTGTCACAGCGCTCCGTTCACTCGCCGACGCGATACAAACTTACCGGAGTTCTTTTGGCAAGCTGCCGGAATCACTCGCGGAGCTTGGCCCCGCGCCTCCAAATCAAATTTCTCCCGCGCAAGCTTCGCTGATCCCGGCGGACCTCGCCTCAGGAAAACAGGGGGGCTACATCTTCCGCTATCGGATCGCTCCGGACGCGAATGGCAACGACAATGATTTCGAGCTGGCGGCGACACCGGCGCCTTACGGGAAGCTGGGGCGGCGGTCGTTCTTCATGGACATCGAAGGAAAAATTCATGGAGACGACAAGCACGGCGCGGTGGCGACCTACGAAGACCCATTAATTGCCGGCGAAAAGGCTCCGGTCGAAAAGTCAGAGTGACATTCCGCAGGCTCGGGTATAATGCCGTGCAGTTTCAGCGAGTTCCCACGCGGTTCGGGTAAACCGCGGAAAAATAAAAAGGAATCTGGATGTCACAATCGAGAGCTCTGGCTGACCAGATTTTCCCCAGGGAAGGGGTTGCGGCAGATGCGGTGCGGATCGCGGCTGCCACGATTCTGCTGGCTCTTTGCGCGCACATCGTGATCCCACTGCCCTGGACGCCCGTGCCGATCACAGGGCAGACGTTCGGAGTGTTGCTCGTGGGTGTGCTGTTGGGCGCGCGACGTGGCGGATTGGCGCTCGTGCTTTATTTGCTGGAAGGCGCGGCAGGGCTTCCCGTTTTTCAGCCGCTGGGGCTGGTGGGGCCAGCGCGCTTTCTGGGACCGACGGCTGGGTATCTGATCTCGTATCCCGTGGCGGCTTTCGTGACGGGCTGGTTGGTGGAACGTGGGTCGCAATTCGTGGAGGCCCGCGCGACGAAATCGTATTTCGCCGCGTTCTCGCTGATTGGCGGATTGATTTCAGGCGAGGCTATTATTTTTGCGGGCGGATGTGCGTGGCTGGCTGTTGGCTTAGGACTCGGTTGGAAGCTGGCGCTGCTGCAGGGTGCGCTGCCGTTTGTTCCGGGAGAAGTCGTCAAAATCGTGTTGATTGTAGCGGCCGTCGGAGGAATGCAATTCTTCCGGCGAACGCCTTAGCTGAGTTTTCGGCACACGGAGCTCGTTTCCAATTTCACTTTTCTAATTTCGGTTTTGGATTCTCGTCATGCCTGCACAAACTGCCCCGCACAAGCAAACTCCCGAAGATGCGTTGCGCGCTGCGAACACCGGTTTTTACGCGGCTTTTGAGTCGCTGGACCTGGCGGAGATGGAAGCCGTGTGGTCGCACGATGACGGAGTGACGTGCGTGCATCCGGGCTGGGATTTGCTGCTGGGATGGGACGAAGTGCGCGAACGGTGGGCGCGGCTTTTCGCCAATGCTAAACGAGTGCGCATCGCCTTGAGCGGCGTGTGGGTGCGGATCGAAGGCGACGTGGGCTGGGTTTCTTGCACGCAGCACGTGACCACCGCGTTTGCGGACGGCTTTGAGGACGCGATGGTGCAGGCCACTAATATTTTTCTGCGGCAAGAAAGTAGATGGCTTCTGGTGGCGCATCATGCGTCGCCTCTGCCACCTTCCCCGCGATCCCCTGTGCAGTGAGATACACGCGACAGATCGCTCCCTGGCGGAAATCCCCGACGATGATGAAGGCCGGCGTCGTAGCGTTCGTTTTGCTCGTGTGCTTTGGAGCGAGTGTGTTCGCGTTGGGTGAGGCGCAAGAGCCCGACAAGCAGCATTCAGCGTCGGCGACTGCCGCGCAGCAGGTCATCCAGGAACTCGTGGCCGGACACTTCGAAAAAATAGAAGCACAATACGATGCGAGGATGGCGGCGGCTTTGCCGCCGGGAAAGCTTGCAGATACCTGGCCGAGCTTGATCGAACAAGTAGGCGCTTTTGAATTCGTGACAAACGCGCACACGACGAAAGTTCAGGGACTTGACGTCGTCAGGCTGGAGTGCAAATTTCAAAAGGCGGTTCTCGACGCCACCGTGGCGTTCGACACGAACGGAAAAATTGCGGGATTGGGATTCCGGCCGCACCAGGAGGAGGTGGCGGCGTGGACTCCTCCGGCGTATGCGAAGGTAAGTACGTTCACCGAGCTGCCGCTGACGCTGGAGAACGGAAAATTCGAATTGCCGGGGAAGCTGACCATTCCCATGGGGAACGGACCATTCCCCGCAGTCGTTCTGGTGCAGGGTTCGGGGCCGCATGATGAAGACGAAACCGTCGGACCGAATAAACCCTTCGCGGACCTTGCGTGGGGGCTGGCGAGCCGCGGCATTGCTGTCTATCGTTACACCAAACGCACACAGCAGTACGGATTGCAAAGCAGCGACGATCCGGCGAAATTGACGGTGGAAGATGAAGTGATCAGCGACGCTCGCGCTGCCGTAGCGCTGGTTGCGAAGCAGCCGCATATCGAGCCCAAACAAGTTCTTCTGCTGGGCCATAGCTTGGGAGGGTATCTGGCTCCGCGGATTGCGACGGATGACGCGCAAATCGCCGGAATTGCGATGCTGGCGGCGAATGCGCGTCCGTTGGGACAAGTGGTGCTAGAGCAGATTCATTATTTGGCTTCTTTAAATGGAACACCGACTGAGGCGGAGCAGAAGCGGATCACGGCGGTCGAAGACGCGGTGAAGCAAATTGATAGCCCCGATCTGAAACCGGGGGACGTGGTGCCGTTTCTGGGAGCGACTACGTATGGAGCTTACTGGCTCGACCTGCGCGCATACGATGCGGTGAAAACGGCGCGCAAACTCAAAATTCCCATCCTGATTCTGCAAGGCGGGCGCGATTATCAAATGACACCATCGAATTTCGACGCTTGGGGCGAAGCGCTCGGCAGACGCAGCAACGTGACGATGAAGATTTATCCAGATTTGAATCACCTGTTCATGGCGGGCACGGGGCACTCTGCGCCGGCGGAATACGACCAGCCCGGGCACGTCGCGGAAGAGGTGATTGATACGATTGCGATTTGGGTGTTGCCGAGCGAAAAGCCGGGGACGTTGAAGCAAACGCCCTAGGGTCGTTTGTGGCGGCACGCGCCGAATTTGTGGATTCCTCCGCGATCTTGCCCCTGTTGCTCCGTGTGTCTACAATCCTTCGCCATGAAAGCTTCTCGCTTACAAGCGCTCGCGTGTTTGCTGTTTGTTTTTGCGTCGCCTGGCCTCGCGCAAAATAAGCCGATTGATCCGGACGCTCCCACGCACGGCGTTAAATCGGCGGCGGAGATCGATCACGAATGGCAGGTTTCGGTCGCCAAATACGATGCGCCGCGCGCGGCGATTCTGCACGAGGTGGATCGGCAGGCGAGCGACGGGCCTTATCGTCCCGACTGGGAGACGCTGGAAAAGTACGAGATCCCGCAGTGGTACAAGGACGCGAAGTTCGGAATCTTCATTCACTGGGGGGTTCTTTCCGTTTCGGGCATCGAGAATGAGTGGTACCCACGCAACATGTACCAGCCGAATAATCCGGCGTTCGCGGCGCACATTCAGAAATATGGGCCGCAGGACAAATTCGGCTACAAGGATTTGATTCCGCTATTCACGGCCGCGAAATGGGATCCGGCTGATTGGGCGAAACTTTTCAAGCAGGCTGGTGCGCGCTATGTGATTCCGGTGGCAGAGCATCACGACGGATTTGCCATGTACGATTCGGGCTTGTCGGATTGGACCGCGGCGAAGATGGGGCCGAAACGCGATGTGGTGGGCGAACTGGCGCAGGCCGTGCGCGCGGAGGGATTGCACTTCGGCACGTCGTTCCATCGCGCGGAGCACGACTGGTTTTTCGACGGCGGGCGGACGTTTCGCTCGGATGTGAACGATCCGAAATATGCGTCGCTGTATGGCCCGGCGCATACGTGGCTGCAAGACCCGCACCAGATTTTGATGAACGACTGGACGTACGTGAGCCGTGCATACACCGACGATTGGCTGGCGCGTGCGGCGGAGATTGTGCAGAAATACCATCCGGAAGTCGTTTACTTCGATTGGTGGGCGGGACAGCCGAATTTTCGTCCGAACGTGACGCGGTTCGCGGCGTTCTATTACAACTTCGCGGCAAAGAACGGCATCCCCGGCGTGATCAACATCAAGGATTACGCGCTCGATTGGCACGCGGGCGCTCGCGACTTCGAGCGCGGGATGAAAGAGAACATCGAAGCGCAACACTGGCAGACGGACACTTCGATCAGCAATCTTTCCTGGGGATATTTGGAGCACGACGAGTTCAAGACGCCGGATTTTCTGGTGCATCAGTTGATTGACATCGTCAGCAAAAACGGCAATTTGCTGTTGAATATAGGCCCGCGGCCAGATGGCACGATTCCTGACGAAGTGCGCAACACATTGCTCGATATCGGCGAGTGGCTACGGCTGAATGGCGAAGCGATCTACGACACGACCGCCTGGAAAGTTTTCGGCGAGGGGCCGACCAAGATTCAGACGGGCCAGGGGCATGATCAGGATACGAAGCCATATACCGCGCAGGATTTTCGGTTCACACAGAAGCGCGACACGCTTTACGCGATTGAAATGGCGTGGCCGGCGGATGGGCGCGCGGTGATTCACTCGTTAGGCGCGGCGCAAAAGGCGAAGGGACTCCAGATCACGAACGTGGAACTGATTGGATCGAGCGCGAAGATCGATTGGCGCCAGACGGACGATGCGCTGGAATTGAAGCTGCCGGCGGCCGCTCCCGGGAAATACGCTTACGCGTTCCGGATAAGCTTAGCGACCCTCACACGGTAGCAGCCACTGGCGCTCGCACCCGCTCGCAAGTACCTCCGCTTTACAGCGCGTTCTGCGGCATCTATACGGACCGAGGGCGCGTGTGGTATCCTTTGCGTGCAGAGATTCGGCGCTCACGCCGGAAGACGTACACACCTAGGCAACATCACCGCAGCGGGCAAGACATCAGTCGAAGTATCGTCTACCCAGCCCAGCCACGGCAGGTGAGCGGTTCCTGTGAGAGCCAGGACGGACACGCTATGTCCACACCGGCAGCCTCACCCAAGACAGCAGAGATTCGACTGGCGCATTCGCCTGACAGCGACGATGCGTTCATGTTCTATGCGCTGGCGACGGGCAAAGTCCGTTTGCCGGGCGTGAAGTTCACGCATATTCTTTCGGATATCGAGTCGCTGAACCAGGCCGCGAAAAAAGAAGTCTATGATGTGACGGCGATCAGCTTTTATGCGTATCCGTTCGTCGCCGACAAATACATTTTGATGGATTGCGGCGCGAGCTTCGGCGAAGGTTACGGGCCGATCGTCGTCGCGGGGCACCCGATCAAGAAAAACGATCTGGCTGGGCGAAAGATCGCGATCCCCGGGACGCTGACGACTTCGTACCTGGCGCTGAAATTGTACGAGCCAAACGTCGAAACGGTGACGATGCCGTTCGACAAGATTCTCGACGCCGTGCGGAATAAAGAAGTGGAAGCGGGCCTGCTAATTCACGAAGGCCAGCTGCTTTTCTCGCAAATCGGGTTGCATCGCGTGGTGGATCTGGGCCAATGGTGGCAGGAGCAGACTGGTTTGCCGCTGCCGCTCGGTGCAAATGCAATTCGTCGGGCGTTGGGCGATGATTTGGGACGCCAGATTTCGCGCGTGATTCGCGACAGCGTTTCTTACGCGCTGGATCATCGCGAGCCGGCTCTGGATTATGCGCTGCAGTTTGCGCGCGATATGGATCCAGTGCTCGCGGACAAGTTCGTGGGAATGTATGTGAATCGCTGGACGCTGGATTACGGCGAAGATGGACGCCGCGCAGTACGCGAGTTGCTGGCGCGCGGAGCCGCGGCAGGAATGCTTCCCGGCGATGTGCCGGTGGAATTTTTGAGCAGCACGGTGAGTGAAACGCCTTCACGATCTGCCTAAAGTCTGAATTTTTGGTGGTTGGCGCGGGTGGCCGCTGCATTACCTTCAAGTTGCGGATGCCCGCTGCCGCGCTTCCTGCCCGCAGTCTTCAGGTAAAATTATTGAGCCGATGACGAACCTTATCCAACAGGGCCTGGCCCTTCGCGAACTGCTCCGTGAACGCATCCTGGTGCTGGATGGCGCGATGGGCACCATGCTGCAGCAGGAGAATTTGACTGCCGCGGATTTTGGGGGGCCGGACCTGGAAGGGTGCAATGAAAACTTAGTTCTCACGCGACCCGATGTAGTAATTGGAATTCACCGCAAGTATCTGGAAGCCGGATCCGACATCATAGAAACCAACTCGTTCCAAAGTTCACCGGTTGTATTGGCCGAGTACGGCTTGGGCGAACATGCGCGAAAGATTAGCCGCATCGCAGCCGAACTCGCGCGCAAAGCCGCCAATGAATTTTCTAAGCCCGGAAAACCCCGCTTCGTTGCAGGTTCGATGGGACCTACGACGAAGGCCATCAGCGTTACCGGTGGAATCACGTTCGAGCAGCTTCGAAACAACTACTACGAGCAGGCGAGCGGGCTCGTGGAGGGTGGAATAGACGCGTTGTTGCTGGAGACCTGCCAAGACACGCGCAACATTAAGGCTGGCGTGCTAGCGATTCAAGAATTGAGCCGCGAACTGGGCCATCCGATACCGTTGATGATTTCCGTGACCATCGAGCAGAACGGGACTATGTTGGCCGGGCAGACGGTCGAAGCTCTGTGGGCGTCGCTCGATCACCTCGATTTGATTTCCTTGGGACTGAACTGCGCGACCGGCCCGGAATTCATGACTGATCACCTGCGTACCCTGCAGCAACTGACAAATCGAAATGTGTCGTGTTATCCCAATGCTGGGTTGCCTCAAGAGGACAACACCTACAAGGAAACACCTGAAAGCCTCGCGGCCCAGCTCGAGAGGTTTGTAGATCGTGGTTGGCTGAATGTCGTCGGCGGATGCTGTGGAACCACAGAGAAGCATATTCGCGCGATCGCGCAGATGGCGGAAGGCAAAAAGCCGCGCCGTCCGCCGGAGACGAATCACCGCGCGGTTTATTCCGGAATTGACATTATCGAAGCCGAGGACAGCACGCGGCCGCTGATTGTGGGCGAGCGCACCAACGTGATTGGCTCGCGTTTGTTCAAAAACTTGGTGGCTTCCGAACAGTGGGAAGAGGCTACCGAGATTGCCCGACGGCAGGTAAAGAGCGGCGCGCACATTGTGGATGTGTGCTTGCAGAGCACCGATCGCGAGGAACTGAGCGATATTCCTCCTTTTTACGAGCAGCTGATTCGCAAGATCAAAGCGCCGATCATGATTGATACCACGGACGCACGGGGCGTGGAGCTGGCGCTGACCTATTGCCAGGGCAAAAGCATCATCAATTCGATCAACCTGGAAGATGGCGAAGAGAAATTTGAGCGCATCTGCCCGCTGGCGCGGTCCTATGGCGCGGCTGTGATTGTTGGGTGCATTGACGAGGATCCTGTGCAGGCGCAAGCCTTCACGCGCGACCGAAAACTGGAAATCGCGGAACGCTCCTACCAATTGTTGACCGAGAAATTCGGCATTCATGCGGCCAATATCATTTTTGATCCGCTGGTCTTTCCCTGCGCGACGGGCGACGAGAATTACATCGGCGGCGCGGTGGAGACCATCGAAGGAATCCGGCTGATCAAGAAACAGATTCCGTACGTGAGGACGGTGCTGGGAATTTCGAATGTGTCGTTCGGGCTGCCGGCGGGCGCGCGCGAGGTAGTGAATTCGGTTTTCTTGTATCACTGCACGAAGGCGGGACTCGATCTCGCGATCGTGAACGCCGAACGCATCGAGAGGTTCGGATCGATTCCTGAGCACGAACGCAAATTGACCGAGGCATTGCTGTTCAACACGCCTCCAGCGGAGGTCCCCGACGGGCATTCACAGGCGGAGCTGCTCCGCACCGCACCGTCTGACTGGCGCGAACAGACGCGCGAGCAGAGAGCCGCGATCAATCGATTCCACATTGCCGCGATCTCGGAGCATTTTCGAGGGAGCGGTGGACGCAAGAAGGAGCGCGCCGCGGATTTGCCTTTGGACCAGCGCCTGGCGAATTACATCATCGAAGGCTCGAAAGACGGGTTGATTGACGATTTGAATCGCAAGCTCGAGGAAAAGATTCCGCCGCTCGACGTGATCAATGGACCGTTAATGGCGGGGATGGGCGAAGTGGGGCGGCTTTTCAACAACAACGAGCTGATCGTTGCCGAAGTCCTTCAATCGGCGGAGGCAATGAAGACTGCCGTGGGGCATCTTGAGCAGTTCATGGAGAAAGCGGACACGGAGAAGCGGGCCAAGGTGATTTTGGCGACGGTAAAGGGCGACGTTCACGACATCGGGAAAAACCTGGTCGAAATCATTTTAAAAAACAACGGGTACGACGTGATCAATCTAGGGATCAAGGTGCCTCCTGAAGAGCTCATTCGCGCGCATCGCGAACACCAGCCGGATGCGATCGGCCTTTCGGGGCTGCTGGTGAAGAGCGCGCAACAAATGGTCACGACGGCTAGCGATCTGCGCGAAGCGGGGATTACCGTGCCGCTGTTAGTCGGAGGCGCGGCCTTATCGGATAAGTTCACGCGTTTGAAAATCGCGCCGCAGTATAGCAAGGCGGTCTGTTACGCGAAGGATGCGATGACGGGCCTGCGTTTGATGAATGAGCTCAGCGACCCGGCGCGTCGCGACAACGTGCTGCAGCAGCACACGCACGTCGGAACTGCCGTGCTGGAAGAGCCGGCGGCGGTGCCGCTGGAACCGGCGGGCGAGGAGCGTTCGCCGCGAATTCGGACGGATTTGCCGATTCCGCCCGTCGCGTATCTCGAACGAAAAGTTCGCTCCGTGCCGGATTTGAACGAGGTGTGGAGTTACATCAATCCCTACATGCTTTTCGGGCGCCATTTGGGATTTCGCGGAAATTTCGAGAAGGCGCTGGCGGAGCGCGATCCGCGCGCGCTGGAATTGCACGAAAGTATGGAGGAGGTAAAGCGCGAGGCCGCGTCGTTTATGAAAATTGGCGCGGTGTGGCAATTCTTCGAGGCCGAACGGCGCGACAACTCGATTGCGCTTTTCGCGCCCGGGGAAACAGCGCCCGTTCACACTTTTCATTTTCAGAGGCAGGCGCTGGCAGATAAATTGTGCCTCAGCGATTATGTTTTACCGCCGCAAAACGGCGCGCGCGATCATACGGCGATCTTCGTGGTTACCGCGGGCGCAGGAGTGCGCGAAAAATCCGAGGAAGCGAAAGCCACGGGCCGCTATCTTTTTTCGCATGGGTTGCAGGCGCTGGCGATCGAGACCGCCGAAGCGTGCGCGGAGTGGCTGCATCGTCGCATCCGCGAGGATTGGGGATTTCCGGACCCGCCGTCGCTGACGATGCCGGAGCGATTTACGTCGCGCTATCGCGGGAAGCGCTACAGCTTCGGTTATCCGGCGTGCCCGAACCTGGAGGACCAGGCGGGGATTTGGATGCTGCTGCGTCCCGAGGACGTCGGAGTGCATTTGACCGAAGGGATGATGATGGATCCGGAAGCGAGCGTTAGCGCGCTGGTGTTTCATCATCCGGATTGCACGTACTTTTCGGTGGGGGAACAGCCGACACCGTAGCCAGCCGGGATCTGAGGCAGCGAGTATCGTGTTGGCTGGCAAAATTCTTTCTACCGCAGAGATGCAGAGGGCGCAGAGAAAACCAAGCGCAGCATCGATGCAGCACGCGGCCAGACAATCCAGTTCGCTGCAACGCCTTGTTAGCTGTTGCCCTTGACGCCCTTGCGCGTTTCGACTAAGTTTCTTCCAGTTTCTCGCGCCAATCCCGAGGCATCTTGATGAGCACCACGGCTCCTGGGCTCTATCTCTCCAGCACCGGCGGCTATCCGCGCGTCGGAGACTCTCCCGAACTGCAATTATTGCAAGAAACCATTGCATCTCTTGGTTCCGGGGACCGCACCACGGCAGACTTGCTGGACGCGCAGAATCAAGTGACGCGGCTGGCAATCGCGGCGCAGGTGAAGGCGGGGCTGGACGTCGTGACCGACGGCCAAATCCGCTGGAACGATCCCATTTCTTATCTCGCGGCGAAACTGGATAATATCGAATTTCAAGGTACCGTTCCATTTTTTGACACCGATGTTTGCTGCCGACAGCCGGTATTCACGGGCCAACCGTTGCGACGCGGGCACCTGATCACCGCAGAATATAGCTTTGCGCGCAATGCGCTGGGCCATTTGCCGACGCCGAAACACAAAGCGGGCAAGCTCGCCATCAAACCGGTCCTGACCGGGCCTTATACTCTCGCGAAGTTTTCGCTTTCGGCTCGTTCGGACAATGGCGGAGCGCACGGACCTGCGACGCTCGAAGCGCGCGCGCACTCTTACGCCGAGATTCTCGCCCCGGAAATTGAAGCGCTGTCACAGACGGGCGCGGAACTGATCCAAATTGATGAGCCCGCGATTTTGCGGCACCCCGGCGACTGGGCAATATTTGAGCAGTCGCTGAAGATATTGCTTCAGGCTCGCGACAAGGCAAGAAAAGCCGAGCGCAAACTTGAACTCGCGCTCTACGTTTATTTCCACGACAGCGCAGCGATTTACGAAAAGCTCGTGGAATTGCCCGTGGATATCGTGGGGATTGATTTCACCTGCGGCACGGGATTGATTGACACGATCGCATCGAGCGGATCTCCGAAACCGCTGGCGCTGGGGCTGGTGGACGGCCGCAAGCAGCACATGGAGAAGCCGGCAGAGGTCGCGCGACAGGTGGAGCGATTGTTCCCTCGAATTCAGGGAGGACGTGCGTACCTGGGGCCCTCTTGCGGCGTGGAGTACCTCTCGAGCGATACGGCATTCGCAAAATTCGCTTTGCTTCCCAAGGTGCTGGCAGAACTCAACGGTTGATGAGCTGACGTTTCGTTTCTCCTCTTCTATCCCGAAGGTTATTTAGCGGAAGTGACAATAGCTGTTTGGGCTTCGGCGCAGGCGGCGCCATAATTCTGCCGAAACGCGCGTGCTAGCATCCGAAGCATGAAACGGCGAGACTTGGGCTCCCTCTCCAGCCGCGAAACGACGCCGATCGCAGGCATCGTACCGCTTATTCCGCAGCGAGGACTCATTCCCTCCCCTGCGGCGCACGGACTATCCTCGCACGTGCGGCAGCTGAGCAAACGCAATCGGGGAATTTCGCGATGGATTGCGCTGGCGGTGGTGGCTGGCGGCGTGGTGGCATTGGCGTTCGTCCAGCTGGCGATCCGCTGACCAACGCGAGTCAGTATTTTTGCTTACTGCGACGGTTCAGATCGACACAGTCCTGGTATTAATTCTTTCGAAATCCGTTGCGTGAACGCCGAAGATTAGTGCTAGTATCCCGCCAATGCCCAGCGGAGTAGTTGTTGACGCATCACATTCCAGGACCGACGGCGCGCCGGAGGCGGAAGTAGCTCGCTCCTCGCGATCAGCCAGCGCAAGGTTGTTTGGCGAAGCCGATCCCTCGGTGCACATGCTGGGCCTCCCGAAATCTCATCCACAACTTGGCCGTTGGATGGTGATTGCGATTCTCGCCGGCGCTCTCGCCGCGTTCGGATTGATCACGATTTTCGTCCGCTAAAAGCAACTGTGCTGCGCACGACCCCTTCTGTTCGCCGCATCTGAAATCGCCAATATCCCAAGCGTGACTTTGAGTGGACCTGGTTGCGATGTGGTTTTCCACGGTGCTAACATTTGCTTGATGGCTTTTAACCCCAGCAACGAGCCGCCAGAGCCGGAACCCAACCCTTCATCCGGGCGTGGTGCGCGTCCTCCGGTAAAAGGCACGGTAGTTGACATCCTCGACTTTCAAGAACCCACGCCTCCGCCGCCCGGCCTCATGGATAAGCGGCTGCCGTTTCCGGTCTGGCTGCTTATCGCATTGCTCTTGGGCGGTTTGATCGCCGCGGGCCTTTTCGTGCTGAGTTCCGGATAGCGGAGGCCCAGAGGACTTGCGTTCGGGTGATATGGGAGATGATTATCTGGCGAGAACGTGGGTGGTCTTCCGCTAAGCTGCTCTGAATCATCAGCCTGCAACCGCAATGGGCCGTGACGTCCTCACTCGAAATGAAAGCCTCCACAAGGCTCGAGGGCGCCGAATACTTTTTTCGCCACACTTCCAGCACACGCTATTGACGTAACTGCGATTTCCGTTGACGATAGTGTTCCTTCTCTGGGGACAGCGTGCAGCGCATCCTATCCACTTACCGATTTATAAACCAACCGCTCGGCCCGGCGATGCTTGGCGAGATCGCGACGGCCAGATTTTCCGGAGTGGAAGTTTTCTGCGCGCCGCAGCACTTCAGCTATCGCGATTCACAGGCAGTTCGCGAGCTGGGCGACGCCCTGGGCGAGCATCGCTTGCGATTGCATTCCTTACACTCCCCGACCGAACGCGATCTGGCACCCGGGCGCGAGAGCGGTGTGCCGATTTCAATTTCGGATCCCGAGAGGATTCGCCGGCTCGATGCGGTGGATGAAATCAAGCGCGCGCTCGATGTAGCCGAGCGAATTCCGTTTCAGTTTCTGGTACAGCATATTGGGCACGGCCGCCAGATGGCGGATCCGCGGAAGCTTGACGCGGCGTTTACGTCGCTTGAAAATTTATCGATGTTCGCAAAAGCGCGCGGTGTGACGATTGCGCTGGAAAATACTCCGGACGAGCTGGGCGCGCCGTCGTCGTTGCAGCATTTCATCACGGACACGCACTTGCACGATTTGAAGTTGTGCTTCGACATCGGGCACGCCCACGCGGAAGAAGGCGTGGCGGGCGGTTTCGAAGCGATGCGCGAGCGCGTGGTCACCGCGCACATTCACGACAATCACGGTGATAAGGACGAGCACCTTTTGCCGTTCGACGGCACGATTGAATGGGATGCGGCGCTACGAGCGATCGCGGGAGCCGCGCAGCCCGTCCCGTTCGTATTTGAAATTAAGGCACAGGGGGCCGCGGGGCCGACGCTCGAGCAGATTCGCGCCGCATGCGACAAAGTCGAGGAAAAATTTGACTCGCTCGGAACCGGCGCCGCCCGGCCTTGACGCAGCGGCAACGCGCACGCAGTGATTCCAAGATTACGGACGAACCAATGACACAGGAAGCGCAAGCGTCAATTTCGGCGATCACAATTGAACAGGCAGGCGCGCACGCCGGCAGCAGCGTCGTAATTCGCGGATGGCTTTACAACCTCCGTGAATCGGGCAAGCTGTTGTTCCCGATTTTTCGTGATGGGACCGGGATCATTCAGGGCGTGGTTTCGCTGAAGGAACATCCGGAAGCGTTCAGCGCGCTAAAAGGTTTGCCCCAGGAATCGAGCGTCGTCGTTACCGGCGCGGTTCGCGCGGAGCCCCGTGCGCCAGGCGGATTTGAGATAGGCGTGAGCAGCGTCGAGGTGATTCAGCGGGTTGCCGATTCCGAGCCCTATCCGATTCAGCTCAAGGAGCATGGCGTTGATTTTTTGCTCGACCGGCGCCATCTCTGGATTCGCACGCCGCGGCAGGCGGCCATTCTGCGCATTCGCGCGGAAGTCGAGCGGGCTGCTCGGAATTTCATGGACGAGCGAGGCTATACGCTCACCGACGCGCCCATTTTTACGCCCGCGGCCTGCGAAGGCACCACGACTCTTTTTGAAGTGAATTACATTGACGATCAGAAAGCTTATCTCACCCAGTCAGGGCAACTATACGTGGAGGCTTTGGCTGCGGCTCTCGGCAAGGTTTACACTTTCGGTCCCACGTTTCGCGCGGAAAAATCCAAAACTCGCCGGCACTTGACCGAATTCTGGATGCTCGAGCCTGAAGCGGCTTTCGCGCACTTGGAAGATATGATCCAGCTGGGCGAAGGTTTGGTGAGTGCGGTCGTACAGTCCGTGGCCAAGAATCGCACGCGAGAATTGGCCTTGATCGAGCGGGACGTGGCGAAGTTAGCGAAGATCACGCCGCCGTTTCCGCGAATCACCTACGACGACGCGATCAAGGTGCTGCAGAAGGCAGGCAATCCCGCGAAGTGGGGCGACGATTTCGGCGGCGACGAAGAAACCATCATTTCCAAGGAGTTCGACCGGCCAGTGATCATTCACCGCTACCCTGCGGCGATGAAGGCGTTTTACATGGCAACGGATGCGGCACGTCCCGAGCTTTCCTTAAGCTTCGACATGATCGCTCCGGAGGGCTATGGCGAGATCATCGGCGGCGGCGAACGCCTGGCGGATTATGACACGCTGGTAAAGCGCCTGCGCGAACACAATCTGCCGGAAGAATCTTTTCAGTGGTATCTGGATCTGCGCCGCTATGGCAGCGTGCCGCATGCTGGCTTCGGCCTGGGCCTGGAACGTACCGTGGCATGGATTTGCGGAACGGAGCACATCCGCGAGGTGATTCCCTTCCCTCGAATGCTGTATCGAGTTTATCCTTAAGGTTCCCTCCCCCGAACCGGGGTCGCGAAAGCACAAAATATGCCCGAAAAAATTCGCATTATCGGTGTGCCGATGGACTTGGGCGCGAGTCGCCGAGGCGTGGACATGGGGCCATCGGCTTTGCGCGTCGCGGGATTACAGTCGCGCTTGAAGCAATTGGGCCGGCAGGTGGAAGACATCGGCAATGTGATTGTTCCGCAGCCGGAGGAGCAGCCGTACGGCGAGAAGCGGGCACGTTATCTGGACGAAATTTCGGAGGCGTGCAAAGGCCTCGCGGATGCGGTGAAGAAAACGCTGGACGAGGACATGATTCCGCTAGTTCTGGGCGGCGACCATTCGATTGCGGTCGGAACCACCGCGGGAGCGGCAGCCCACTTCAATAAGGATTCGAAGCGAATCGGAGTGATCTGGCTGGACGCGCATGGCGACATGAATACACCGGACTCTTCGCCATCGGGGAATGTGCACGGCATGCCGCTTGCGTCCATCATGGGCTACGGGCCACCGGAATTGACGGAATTGGGCGGCATCAAGCCAATGGTGGAACCGCGCAACGTCTCGCTGGTGGGCATCCGAGATCTGGATTCGAAAGAGCGCAAGCTGGTGAAGGATTCTGGCGTACATGTTTTCACGATGCGAGATATTGATGAGCGCGGCATGCGCGAGGTGATGGCGGAAGCGCTGCGTTTTGCAGGCGACGATACGGCGGGGATTGCCGTCAGCCTGGATATGGACTTCGTGGACCCGACGGACGCTCCCGGAGTGGGCACGCCCGTGCGAGGAGGCGTGACCTACCGCGAAGCGCATCTGGCGCTGGAAATGATTGCCGATAGTAAGCTGATGGCTTCGTTTGAGCTGGTGGAAATCAATCCGGTTATTGACTTGCACAACACCACTGCAACTCTGGGCGTCGAACTGGTGCTTTCCGGCCTGGGAAAGAAAATCCTTTAATGCGCGCGAGCGTCGCCGGAATATGCGGTGAGCTGGGGGCCCTATGAACGCCTCGCAAAAACGATTGCGCATCGGTGTGCTGTTTGGCGGACGTTCCGGCGAGCACGAAGTTTCGCTGGCTTCCGCTGCGTCAGTAATTCGCGCGCTCGATCCCGAAAAATACGAAGCTGTGCCCATCGGCATTTCGAAGGATGGCCGCTGGCTGGTCGGGACGGGTTCGCTGAAGATGCTGGCGGACGTGCTGAAATCAGGGGACCGCGTGGTGCTGCCTCCGGATCCCAGCGCGGCATCGCTTGTGCCACTAGGCCCCGGGACTGGCCAGCCCAGCGTGAGTGTGGATGTGGTGTTCCCAGTGCTGCACGGCACGTTTGGCGAAGACGGCACGGTGCAAGGCTTGCTTGAGCTTGCTGGATTGCCATACGTAGGTGCAGGCGTGCTGGCGTCGGCTGTGGGCATGGATAAAGACGTACAGAAGAGGCTTTTTGAACAAGCGGGTCTGCCGATCGTGCCGTTTCTAGCCGTTCGCCGGTCGGAGTGGGAGCATGAGCGCGCGAAAGTGCTGAAGGCAATCAAGAAGAAATTCCGTTTCCCGATTTTTGTGAAGCCGGCGACGCTTGGTTCGTCCGTCGGAATGACGCGCGTAAAGGAGGGACACGAGATATCCGCGGCTATGGATTTGGCTGCTGAATTCGCGCTGAAGATTATTGTCGAACGCGGAGTGACCGGACGCGAAATTGAAGTGTCGGTGCTGGGAAATGACGAACTGAGCGCCTCCGTACCGGGCGAAATCGTTCCGCACCGCGAATACTACGACTATCGGGCGAAATACCTGGAGCAAGGGACCCAGCTGCTCATTCCCGCTAAGCTAAACAACAAGCAAGTGGCTGTTTTTCAGGACTATGCCGTACGCGCGTTCCGAGCGATTGACGGCACGGGAATGGCGCGTTGTGATTTCTTCCTGGAGCGGCGCACCGGCAAAACTTTCATCAATGAACTGAACACGATACCCGGCTTTACTTCGATCAGTATGTACCCGAAATTGTGGGAGGCGTCGGGATTGCCGTATCCCAAGCTCATTGATCGCTTGATCGAACTCGCGATCGAACTCCATCGCGATAAGGCCCGCACGAAGTATTCCATCGAACTCCCCAGCGGCGGGTCCGGCGCTCTCGACGCATAGTAATAAAATCCTCCTTCCGCACGTAATAACCAACGGGGTGGCTTGCGGCACATCATTGCGGTGGAATGCTTGACCATCGCTGGGGGGATTTATTAAACTAACCGGTTGGTTAACTAATATTACCTGCCGGGGCGACTGACGCGATGTCGCTGCCGGAGCACGTTACAACAAGGAAATTGTGGAGCGAGTGGGAGTTTAGAACTGCGATGAAACGAGGCAGAAAAAAAGTCGCCAATCCGGCCACCGCGCGAAGAATTCTCGCCGCTGCGGAGCATCAATTCGCCGCGCAGGGCATGGCCGGCGCGCGGACGGAGGAAATTGCTTCCGCCGCGCACGCCAACAAGGCGATGCTTTACTACTATTTCGGGAATAAGCGGAGGCTGCATCGCGCGGTGCTGGAAAACCTCTTCCGCCAGCTGCGGACTGGAGTGTACGATCCGCCGCGCAAACAAGCCTCCCCTCGCGAGCGGCTGCGCGAATTCATCACCGCGTATTTCGATTTTCTGGCGTCGCATCCGAACTATCCCCGGCTGGTGCATCGCGAAGCGATGGAGGCGACCCAGGCATTCGATTGGATCGTGAACCAGTTTCTCCGGCCGTTTCACAAACGATTGGTACAAACGCTGGAGGCGGGAATTGCCGCGGGCGAGTTTCGACATATTGACCCGAATCACGCGGCCTTCACCATCATGGGCATGACGACTTCTTATTTCGCGGCCGCCGCGATTTTCGGACGCGTAGCGGGAAGAGATTTGCTCGCAGAGGACGCGCTGGCCGAGCGGAAGCGCGCGCTGCTGGATTTTCTGGATCATGGCTTACTTCGCTCACAGGAGAAGCGCCGATGACCGGCCGGAAATTTTTCACCATGCTGTTCGTGATTTTCTTGATTGCGGCTGTGGCCTACTACTTCACTACCCCGCGCGGCAGCGATATCCCGTTGATTGGGGTGGTGGACGGCAACGAGGTGATCGTCAGCCCGCAGATTACGGGCCGCATCGTGAATCTGGCTGTGGATGAAGGGACGGCGGTGAAGAAAGGCGAATTAATCGCACAGCTCGATAGCACAGAACTCGAAGCAAGTTTGGCGGCAACGAAGGCGAACGTGACCAGCCTGGAAGCCCAAGTGAACGAAGCGAACCACAATTATACCTGGACCAACAACCAGACCGACGCTTCGGTGACGGAGGCGCGCGCGCGGGTGACTTCTTCGAGCGCTCAGCTGGCCCCGGCACGAGCCCAGCTCTGGCGCGACCAGCAGGATTTGAAGCGCATGCAGGAACTCTTCGCCAAGGGTGAAGTTTCCGCGCAAGACCGCGATCACGCCGAAGCGGCGGTGCGAATCTCGCAAGCAAACGTGGAAGCACTGGAAGAAGCGGTGCGCGCCGAATCCGCGGCCGTGGAAGTGGCCCAGGCCAATCGCAAACAAGTGGACGCGCGCAAGAGCGCGATCAACACCACGCTCGCCCAACTCGAGCAAGCGCGGGCGTCGGAAGCCGAAATGGCCGCGCAATTAGCGTACACGAAAATTTACGCACCGATTGACGGCATCGTTTCGGTGCGCGTGGCGAAGCAGGGAGAAGTGGTGGCGGAAGGCTCGCCCATCGTGGTGATCGTGGACATCAATGATCTGTGGGTGCGCGCGGACGTGGAAGAAACGCTCATTGATTCGATCCGCTTTGGCCAGAAATTACAGGTAAAGCTTCCCTCCGGAGACATCATTGAAGGCTCGGTGATTTTTAAAGGCGTGGAAAACGATTTCGCGACGCAGCGGGACGTGAGTCGCACCAAGCGCGACATCAAGACGTTTGCGATCAAGGTCGCGGTTCCCAATCCTGAGGGGCGGCTGTTCACTGGGATGACTGCCACAGTGCTGCTGCCGCATCCGCCGACGCAAAGCTGGTTCGCGCGGCTCTGACGTCATGGATCCGAAACCCATCAACGCGGTCGAGGTAGACCATCTCACGAAGAAGTTCGGAGATCTGGTCGCGGTCAATGATGTCAGCTTCAACGTCGCACATCGCGAAATCTTTGGCCTGCTCGGGCCGAATGGCGCGGGCAAGACCACTCTGATTCGCATGATGACGACGCTCACGCCGCCAACTTCCGGGACCGCGCGAATCGCGGGGCACGACATCGTCACAGACGAAGATGGAGTGCGCCACGCGATGGGGGTGATCCCACAGGCGCTGACCTCCGACCCGGAACTCACCGCCACGGAAAATATGCTGATTCACGCGAAACTCTACGGCGTGCCACGCGCGCAACGCGACAAGCTCATTCACGACCTGCTGGAATCGGTGGACCTGCTGAAATTCAAGGACGCGTTGGTCCGCACATTTTCCGGAGGTATGCGCCGGCGGCTGGAAATCGCCCGCGGATTGGTGCATTCGCCGAGAATTCTTTTTCTGGATGAGCCGACCACCGGTCTCGATCCGGTCTCGCGCAGCAACGTGTGGCAATTGATCCGCGGATTGTGCGAACGGTCGGAGCTGACGATCCTGCTGACTACGCACTACATGGACGAAGCCGACAAACTGTGCGACCGCATCGCGATCGTGGATCACGGCAAACTGGCGGCATTGGACACGCCCACGAAGCTGAAGGATAGCGTTCCAGGGAACGACACGCTGGAAGCGGAATTCGAAGGCGCGCCGCTGGATTGGGATGAACAGCTCAAGGGTCTCGCGCAGGCAGCGGGCGTTACGCATCGCGACGGCGTTGTACACATTTCGTCGAACGACGGTCCGGTGACGGTCGCGGCGTTGATGGACCTGGCGCGCGCGCGCGGCGTACACGTAAAGAAAGTAAGCGTGCAAAGCACGACACTGGATGACGTGTTCCTGCATTACACCGGAAGCGCCCTCCGAGATGCGATTGACGCCGGGGCGAGGCACGACATCGGACATTTGTACCGTTAGGGGCGTGCCGTAGCGGGTGCACCACGGAGGTACCCAAGAATGAATTTCAAGCGCGTAGCGGCGCTCATTGAACGCGACTTGCGGAAATTCTTCCGCAGCCCGGCGCTCATGATGGTCTCCATGGTGCTTCCGCTGGTGCAGCTGATCGTCCTGGGCTATGCATTCGGCGGGAAAGTCACCGGCGTAAAGCTTGGTTTTGTGGACATGGATCATTCCGTAGAGTCGCGCAAGGTGCGCGAGATGTTCGACGGCATCACCGCGGGGCCGCGGACATTCCAAGTGGTCGAGTACGATTCGGTGCCCCAGGCCACACACGACTTGCAGACCGGCCTGGTGCGCGGGCTGGTGGTGATTCCGCACGATTTTTCACGGCGCTTCTATCAAAAGGACCGGCCGCGCATCGCGTTCACCGAAGATAATACGGACCAATTCATATCGAGCGCGCTGCTCGAGCGAGTGCAGCAGATGGTGGACCAGCTCAATGCGCCGGACGTAACGCCGCGACTGGAAGGCTCGGTTCAACTGGATACCGTAGAAATTTATCCGTACGTTGAATACGTCAAATATTTGCTCGCAGGCACCATCGCGCTTTCGGTATTTGTGGTGGCTATGATCGGCGGCGGAATTACGTTCATTGACGACAAAGCGCGGGGGCTACACGAAGGGTATCTCGTGACGCCGATCAAAAAATCGGAATTGGTGTTCGGATTGATTGGTTCCGGAGTGATCAAGGGCTTGATGACCGGAATGGTGCTGACGATCATCGGCGGACTAATCGTGGGCCTGCCCGAAATCTGGAATCCGCTGCGGTTGCTGTACCTCGTGGTGGTGGTCGCCGCCGCGGCCTTGGCGATGATGAGTTTTATGTTTCTGCTGATGGTCCGCGTAGACGACCCGCTGGTGCCGCGCGCCATCTTCGGCGTGCTCAACACGCTTTTGTTTTTCCCGTCGGGCGCCGTCTATCCGATCGCCGCGTTCCCGTGGTGGCTGAAATGGATTTCGGTGATTGATCCTTTCACGTACGCGGTTCATGGCTTGCGAAATCTCACTCTCAAGAGCACGGGCATTGAAGGGATCTATGTGGACGTGCTAGTTTTGCTGGGCATCGCGGCGATCATGACGACGTCCAGCATCCTGCTATTCAAGCGGCAGCTTTAGCGCAAGGCAGAGCATCCAACAAAGGTAAGGAGAATTCGTGGGAATTTTCGATTCGACGGAAGAACATCCGCCGTCCAAGGTGCTGCGTTACATTATCACCGCAGTCGTATTTGTCGCGCTGATCGGGCTCTGGGCCGGCTACGAGATGCGGTTCCATACCGAAGAAAAAACGGTTCGCCATTTTATGGGTTACGTTGTCGCCGGACAGTTGGAAGACGCGTATCGCATGTACAAGCCAGCGCCTTCCTACTCCTTCAAGGACTTCACCGACGATTTCGGGCCGCAGGGTTATTATGGCCCGATCAAGAGCTATCACATTGAACATGCCGAGGAGATCAAGCAAGGTCCCGAACGCCCTTCCGGAGTGGTGATCACCGTTGAAGTAAGTCCGTACCAGCCTTTTCCGGGTGATCATGATGCGTTGAAACAAGGCAAGACGAAAGAAGTCCGCTTGCAGGTTGAATACAAGGATCAATCGCTCGGATTCGCACCATAGCTTTCACGAACTGTGTGGCGCTCTCCGCACTCAATCCTCGCATTGCGTCATCACCGCGGTTCGTGTTTATGGACCTGCGAGCAAATCTTCGCAGCCAGCGCGAACTTCCTCAAATGCGATAGACGAAATCGGGCGTGGATTGCTGGTGACGATGCTTTTGTCGCCGCGCGGATGATGGAACGTGGCACCCGTTTGAACGATGTAGTGCGACGATTGCCACGGGTGCCATTGCACCGGATCGGTGACACTGAAGACTACTACGCTGGGACGCTGCAAGGCGGCCGCGATGTGCATGGGGCCCGAATCATTGCCGATCACGATCCGCGAGGCGGCAATCAGCGCGATGAGCTCGCGGATATCCAGGGGCGTCTCGGGAATCACGGCACAGTCTCGCATTTCGTGCTGAACTTCAGGTGCAATTTTGGCGTCGCTTGCTCCGAGGTTCACGACGCTTTCGACTCCATGAAGTTCGTGCAACCAACGCGTCAGTTCCGCAAATCTTGCAACAGGCCAGCGCATTTCCGATAGACGCGCACCGGGTTGCAGAACCGCGTACGGCGTGCCGGGGGCAATTCCCTTCTCCGCCAACTTCCAAGCGACAGATGCCACGGCATCCGGCTGAGGAAATACGTCTGCGTTCGGAATCGGTCCGCGCGGCAAACCTGCCCAATAAAATTGCGAGATTCGATGTTCGACCGTGTGAACGGCTTCCGCGCCGTAGAATTCTTGCGCATCGGGAGCGTGGACGTTGTACATAAACGAATATTGGTAGCCGGTCCAGCCGACGCGTTGCGGGGAGTCGGAGAATCCCGTCAGGATCGCGCTACGCGGGCCGCCATGTTGATTGAAAACGACGGGAAAGTGGCGCGCGCGCAACTTTGCCGCGGTTGCGAAAGCGCCGCCGCTGGAGAAAATCAGTTCGGTGATCGCCGGATTGCCTTCCAATACCGCGGCGAAACGCGTCTCGACGAGCACGGAAATTCGTAAATCGGGGCGCCAGGAATGAATGGCAGCAATGGCGGGCGTTTCGAGAACGAGATCGCCGAGCGAGCGGAGGCGAATGATCAGAATTTCCGCGCCCTGGGGAAGGCCGGAAAGCAGGGCTGCGGGATCTTTCAGCCGCGATGCTTCATTCGGCTTCAATGCGAGCTTCGTCCACCAGCATTACGGGGATGTCTTCGCGAATGGGATAGACGCGCCGGCACGACGGGCACTTCAAGCCGTGCTGGTCGCTCGTCAATTTCACCGGAGTTTTATCCAGCGGACAAACGAGAATGTCGAGAAGTTCCTGCGAGACGGCCATGCGTTTCCTCCCACGGCACTCTAGCAGAGCGGCACGCATAGCAGCAAGCGCACGGTTCATATTGCGCGAGCGGCGGCGCTATTCGTGCGGCCGGAAGCCTAGCGCAGATTGGCAACTTTGAGGCCGAGTTGGCATTGCCATTCCGCGCCTTGCGCCAGTTCCACCGGCCAGACCGCGATGATTTGCGAGCCTTGATAGATGCGCTCGAAGCCTTCTTCCGATTCCGAGACTGTCTCGATCGGCGCAATCCAGAAATCCCTGGCGCCGGGCGCGGAAAGCGTGACGCTGATGCCCTGCCACTCGTCCACAACGCGCAATTCCGAAGCCGGAGTTGCGGCGCCCCAGCGCAACGGATAGCGCTGGCCGTCCGATTCGAAATAGCGATCCGGAGCCGAAGGGGCGAGAAAGTTCAAAACGTTTTCAATTCCAATATAGACAGACGCGGTGCCGGGCGCCGCGCGACGTAACACAACGTCACAAACGATTTCAAATCCGTCCTTGGTCGTCGCAAGCGAAAAGGTTTTTTCCACTGGCCAATCGGCGCTTGCATCCGAAACGACTTTCGCTTTGCTGGGCGACATTTCCAAGATTCGATATCTCCCGGCCGCCAGCGCGGCATTTTCTTCCAGGCGAACCGCACCGCAATCCGGATACTGCTTTTCGCGGCCGAAGAGCAGCAAACGAAAACAATTGCGCGCCCAGCGATCGTAATTCAGCCAGCGGTCGAGACCCTCTTCCTTTGTGCGCGTCTGCTCGTGAATGGACTGCGGCGCGTGCCCCTGCCTGCCGGATATGTTCTTGATTCCGGCATGGTAGGCTTCGGGACGTCGCTCCAGAGAATTGATCAGCGTCGCGTGCGACTGACGGCATTCGATCGCGGAAATCGTGGCGCCATCTTCGGGAGAAAGCAGCGCCGCATAGCGGTCGGAAGTGAAATATATCTCTTCGTGGCCATCCGCGTCGAAATCAAGCTTGACCGCCTCTTCGTAGTGATGCGCGCGATGCGAGAGCCTGTCCGCGATCGTTTCCGCCTCGGCCAGCGATCGCCACAGCGCGGTGCGCAAATGCGGCGCGTAAAGGCCGCCGAAGACGCCGTGCCAGTAAGGATCGTTGCATTGTCCGCGCAGCATCAGCGTTCGCGCCTCTTCGCGCGCCTTCACGAATACCGGGTCTTGCCGGCGGCTGTGATCGAGCGCATGGACTTTGCGTGAAACGTGCAGCATTTTTTTGTGCAACAAATTCGACTCGCTGTACTTTGTAAAAAAATTGCGCCAGATGCCGCCGCGCACGAACGGCAGCGCGTCGGGACGCGACGCAAATTCCGTCACCAGCGCGTGATAGCGATTTCGCGCCGGCGTGCGGAGAGACCATTCCATCATTTCAGTATACGAAGCTGCAGGAAGGTCCGCGCGGCCCAGGGGAGCGTGCGAGGCAACCGCAGAGCCTGGCGTGGCAGTTTCCAGCCAATCCTGATTCTGATCGAGCGCCGCGAAAAATCTTTCGAGCCAGCCATTGCGATAGCACAGTTCGTTCGTGCCGGGCCATATGCCGAACTTTTCCAGGTCATCGCCCATCGCGGCGAAGCCGCCGGGATGCTCCGCAGCGGCCATGCGCAGAAGTTGGATGGTTTCGTCAGGCGCGCGAAATGGAATCAGGTAGCGGAAGGATTTCAGGCCGGGGAGAACTTTCACGGTGTGGCCTTGGTCTTCCGCGAGGTAGTAACCGTAAAGCTGATTGAGTTCAAAGCCTGCGCCGAGAAAATGATTGTCGTCCACCAGGGTATATTCGACGCCAAACGGCGCTAGCGAAGACGGTAATTGCGGTTCCCAGACACGCTCGGCGATCCAGGCTCCCCTCGGACGCTTGCCGAAATGCTTTTCGATGTAATCCGCGAGACGCGTAATTTGCTCGTGCCGATCTTGCGGCGGGATGACGACCAAGATCGGCTCGTAGAAACCACCTCCGACCATTTCCACCTGTCCGCGCTTCACCAGGGCGCGCAGCTCCGCGAAGTATTGGGGATGCGCCCGTTCGATCCACTCCAACAGCGAGCCGGTGAAATGCAATCCCACGCGAACGGCGGGATGCCGCGCGAGGACTTCGACGAACGGAGCGTAGGATTGCGCGTAGGCGCGCTCCATTACATCGTCAAAATTTCCGACGGGTTGGTGCGCATGAATGAGGAGTACCAGTTGGAACTTCACGGCCCAGGACCTCGCTGAAGCATTAACAGGATAACGCGATTTCGGGAAAGTTCTCAAACGTCGCGAACGGAATTGGCGCGAAATACACATTATCCTGTACGAAGGACGTGAAGTTTTGGATTGGCCTAGCGCAGAGTAATCAAGGAATACAAATATCGCAGCGCGTAGCCGAAGCCGATGCGAATTGCGTCAGCCGGTCCTTCAGCCTTGCCATCGCCGCACCGAGGGCTGAGTCGGTCGTTCGTGCGGGAGCGTAGATTACGATCATCACCTGGGTCGCGGATTCAGTGATCATGCTGCGGGTGGAATCGCTGATAGGGCTGCCAAACGGGCCTTGCGGATCGGCGAGCACCGGGCGGCCTTCGAGATGCCAGATTTGTTTGCCAATGCCTTCGTATTTTTCACCCACCGCCCCATGACGGAATGCGACGGGCGCGCTGATTTTGACACGGTCGTAGCATCCGTACGGCCAGCCGGTCTCGATCGAGCCGAGATTGCCGATGTCTACGACATTCGAGACGCGGTAAAGACCTTTGCCTTGCACCACTCGGCGCAGCAACGCTTCGGAAGATGGCCGGTATTTCGAAGGATCCATGCCCCACTCGCGAAACATCGCGCGGACGGCGCGAACAGGCTCCGACTCAGCGAGGGTTTCCACGGTGAACTCCTGGCGCTTGAGAGCGCATACTTCGTCCATCAGTTTTGCCAAGGCCGCATCCGCCGAGACGGCGCGGACCTCGGCCGCTTCCACAATGCCCACCTTCACCCCCGGTAATTCGATTTTAATTTCCATGCGGCTCACTCGCGACGCGCTGCTATGATGGCACGCAACTTCAAAATGCTAGCGGAAATCGGACCGGCAAACCATGAAGCCCCACGAGAATCAAGAGCGATTCGAACGCGGCCTGGCGCATTTCAACGCGCGCCAATTCTTCGAGGCGCACGAAGTGTGGGAAGAAATCTGGCTCACGGAAGACGAACCTGAAAGAACGTTTCTGCAAGGGTTAATCCAAATCGCAGCAGCGTTTCATCACTATCGGCGCGGAAATCCAGAGGGCGCGGAAAACCTGTTGGCTGCGGGAATTGTGAAAATTACGCGTTTCCCGCATGACTACCACGGACTGGCTGTAGAGGATTTGCGCGCTGCGGCGAAGTGGTGGGCGCGGCAGCTCGGCGAGAGCAAAAATCCAGGCGACGGCGAGATTCCCGTGATCTCGCGCTCGCACCAATCCGCGGTAATTTCTGAAGCACGGCAAACGAAGAAGCGCTAACCGAAGGTCAGCTCTTTGCGACCGACACCGCGTCTTTCCACGCGCTTGTTTCCGCTCCCTGATCGGTTCGCAACGACCACAGCTTCTTGGCGCGTTCCAGCGCATCCTGCACATGGGGACAAATATTTTCAGTACCCACGTGTTCGGCGAAATCGGCAGCGCGCATCATTTCCGCCGGCTGCTGGCGCGCGCCGCAAAGGAGCAGCGCACGGCCGGATTGGTGAACTACGTCCGCGAAATTCTCCAGCGCCTGTAGGCCGGTGGCGTCGAGCGCGGTCATGTTGCGGAGCCGCAAAACGACGATCGGAGGCAGCTCGGGGATTCGCGCGAGGATGTCGTTGATCTTGTCCGTGGCGCCGAAGAGGAATGGTCCGTGAATGCGAAAGATCGCCACGTATGGCGGGATTTCCTTGTGTTGCAGAATGTGCGCGTGGCCTTCCTTGAGATATTCGTCGGTTACTTGCGAAACCGTCGTTGTTTCGGTCACTTTGTGAATGTAAACGAGGGCGGCGAGAATCATGCCCGCCTCGACGGCCACCGTAAGATCGGCAAACACGGTGAGCAGGAACGTGACCAGCCAGGTGCCAATTTCCAGGGGCGATAATTTCAGCAGTTCCGGAATTTCCCGCCACTCGCCCATATTGTAGGAGACGACGAAAAGTATCGCGGCGAGCACCGCCAGAGGAATGAACCGGGCCAACGGCGCCGCGAAGAGAATGATGGCAAGTAGCGTCAGGGCGTGAATCATGCCGGCCACCGGCGTTTTTGCGCCAGAGCGGATGTTCGTCGCGGTGCGCGCGATTGCGCCGGTGGCGGGCAAACCGCCAAAGAGCGGCGAAAATATATTGGCGACGCCCTGGCCCACCAGCTCGACATTCGGATTGTGCTTGGTGCTGCTCATGCGGTCCGAAACGACCGCCGACATGAGGGACTCGATCGCGCCCAACATCGCGACAGTGATGGCCGGAGAAATCAGCGGCCGAAGCAAATCGAATCGAATAGCCGGCACGGCCATGTGAGGCAGGCCAGAGGGAATGCCACCGAAGCGCGAACCGATCGTTTCCACAGGGAGCTTGAAGACCACGACGAGCGACGTTCCGGCGACCAACGCCACAATGTAGCCGGGAATCTTTTTCACATAGCGCATGAAGAAAATAATGATGACGAGCGAAAGAAGCGCGAGCCCGGTGGCCACGGGCGAAAGCGTGCGGAAATTGCGAGCCAGAATCGCGATGCGCGAAGTGAAATCTCCGGGAACTTTGTCTACTTTCAGGCCGAAGAAATCCTTGATTTGCGTGCTGGCGATGATGATGGCGATGCCGTTCGTAAATCCGACGACAACGGGCCGTGGAATGAACTTCACGGCTGAGCCCAGGCCGGTGACGCCCAAAATGACGAGCATGATTCCCGCCATGAGCGTGCAGGTGTACAGACCATCCAAGCCGTACTTTGTGACGATGGCGTAGACCACTACGACAAAAGCGCCGGTGGGTCCGCCGATTTGGGTTGTCGACCCGCCAAGAGCCGAAATCAGGAAGCCCGCGACGATGGCAGTGTAGAGTCCGGCCTGCGGCGTCACACCTGAGGCGATCGCGAAAGCCATCGCGAGAGGCAGTGCGACGAGACCGACCGTGATGCCGGCGACGAGATCGGACACGAATGTTCGTCCGTTGTAATTCCGCAGCGACTGCACCGATCGTGGGAGCCAGTCTTTCATGGCTGCGGACGCATGACGATTTCGATCATGAAGGTTTTTTATGTTGGCGAAATGCTGCTGAAGCAGCAGCGGAACGCGCGCCGTTTGCGCGCCACACTGAGGGTAGTATCGCCCAAGCGGCAGGAATCATTAACGCAATTGCGGGAGGAAGTGACTAAGCAGGCAAAGCCATTCGCGGACCAACTGAGCGAATCAGCGCGACTGGAGAAGGTGACCGACCGCGCGCCGGGGGTTCCCGGTCTTTTCAGCGATCCACAATTATCTGGCCTTTCATTTTCTTGTGGCCGCTGCCGCACGTTTTGCAGCAAGTGAAGGTATACGTTCCCGGCTCTGTCGGCACAATTCCGATTGCGACCATCTCGCCCGCCTTCAACTTATAGCAGTCCTCGCCGTTGGGGAAAGACAGACCGGGTGCAGTGTTGGTCTTGGCGCCGTCCGGAAAAGCGCTGATGCGGATTCCGTGGGTGCGGTCTTCGGAGGTGACATCCAGCTCCACTCTCTCGTCCACCTTCATGTGGATAATGGCAGGGTCGAATTCGAAATTCTTGGCGCTCACGCTGACGATTCTGGGTGGCTTTTCGCGTTGCCGATTAGGTTCCTGAGCTCTTATCGAGACGGACGCGCGAGCGTCGCCGCGCGCCGTCGCGAACAGCGCGAGGACAATCACGATCGTAGCCGCAATTCCAACAGTATGTTTCAACGCCTTCGCCTCCGGCACAAGCATACAACAATGAACGAGACCCGCATCGCGGACCGCGGAAGTATTTTGTGGCGCGCCGCGGTCGCGCGCCGTCATTCTAGCAGCGAAGCGGTGGTGCCAGCACGTCGAACTTGTTGACACGCTGGCGCGTGTGTGGAACGCTGGCTGTGACGCACATCAAGGACGTCGAAGGGATAATCGCGCGCGACGTCCCGTTCAGTTTGCTGCAAGCCGCGAAGGAGAGAATTCATGCCGCTCGACCGCGAACAAATCCTGGAAGCTTTGCGGCAATGCTACGATCCGGAGATTCCGATCAATATCGTGGACTTGGGCCTGATTTACGACGTTGAGCACGACGACGCCGGCAACGTCACCGTGAAAATGACGCTGACCACGCAAGGTTGTCCCTCGGCTCTGGCGATTCCCGATCAGGTGCGCACCCGAGTAGCGGCGATTGCAGAGGTGCGGGACGTGAAGGTAGATATCGTGTGGGAGCCGGCGTGGAATCCGAGCATGATCAGCCCCAACGGGCGGCAGGTGCTCGGCCTCGAAGTGTGAATTGCAGCCTGAAAATAAAAACGCGGCGGATGCTGCAATCCGCCGCGTGTGAGAATCCCGCAAAGCTTCGGCCACGCTGCGTAACGCGCGCGGCGGCTTACCTTTAGGCCTTCTTGTTCTTGTACCAGTCCGAGTTGATCGGCGTGAAGCTCGACCATTTCTCCGGCAAATCTTCCAGAGCGAAAATCGCCGTGACGGGACAAACCGGCACGCAAGCGCCGCAGTCAATGCACTCATCAGGACTGATATACAGCTGTTTTTCAGCCTCGAAATCGGCCTCATCCTTGCGCGGGTGGATGCAGTCCACCGGACAAACGTCCACACAAGCCGTATCTTTCGTGCCGATGCAAGGTTCGGCAATCACGTACGCCATTTCGAGTTCTCCTCGAAGAAGAGGTTGTACAGCCGATCAGCCGGGAATACTCACATCAAGACCCGGAGCAATTTTTATATCACCAAAGCAGGGTGGGTACAAGCGCTGGTCCCGCGAAAAGACCGCGCGAGAGTTTGTCAAGTTGCTGGGAGTCCCGCCAAACCGATAGAATGGATAGGTAGCCTCGGGAGCCTCAGAATGGCCCATTACCGCTTGCTTCTTGTCTCATCCTTCATAGCCCTAGCCCTTATCCTTGCTATCCCCGGAAACGCACAAGCCCCCTCGAGCAAGGCGGCGGCGCATAACGGCAAAGCGGCGGCGTCCGCGGACCCTCCCTTGATTGATCTCGCAGGTTATCAGCAGTTGCTTGCCAAGCACCGCGGGAAGCCGCTAGTCGTGAACTTCTGGGCAACCTGGTGCGAGCCGTGCCGCGATGAATATCCGATGATTGTGGATCTGGCGAAGGAATTCAAGTCGCAGGGCGTCACCGTGCTGGGCATTGATATGGATGACGATTCGGACATGAACCTCGTACGACGCTTCATCGCCAAGAATCAACCGCCGTTTCCGAATTATCGCCAAAAGCCCGGAATTAACCTGGACGCTTTCTATGACGGCGTGAATCCGCAGTGGAAAGGCACCATGCCGCAAACGATCTTTTACGGACGCGACGGCAACATCGTCGGATTTTTTCTGGGCACGCGGCCGCGCGCGGGGTTCGAGCAGGCGTTCCGTGCGACGCTGGCCGCGACGGCAAACCTGACTGGCGGCGTTCGGAGCTCAGGCCACTAGCAGCGAACTTCGTTTTATACAATTCATTCGACAGGAGCATCGCCATGCTGCAAACTCGCGGAAATAAACTTACTTGGCTGGGCCACGCCGCATTTCGGATCGATACGCCGGGTGGCAAAGTGATCCTGGTGGATCCCTGGATTCAGACCAACCCGATGTGCCCCGAGGCGAATAAGAAATTCGATCGCGTGGATACGATGTTGATTACCCACGGGCATTTCGACCACATCGCCGACGCCGTGGATTTGGGCAAAAAATTCAATCCGCAAATCGTGGGAATTTACGAGCTGTGCGCGTGGCTGGAAACCAAGGGCGTGCCCAACACCAACGCTATGAACAAGGGCGGAACGCAGAAGGTCGGGGAGATCGAAGTCACGATGGTGAACGCCGTGCATTCCTGTGGGATCAAGGATGGTGACGAGATCGTTTATGGCGGCGAGGCGTGCGGATATATTATCCGGCTGCCGGGAGGCTTCACGGTGTATCACGCGGGCGACACCGCGCTTTTTGGCGACATGAAACTGATCGGCGAACTGTACGCGCCGGACGTTGCTCTACTGCCAATCGGAGACCATTACACGATGGGTCCTCGCGAAGCAGCGATGGCGATTCGGTTCTTGAATGTCCGCCACGTAATCCCGATGCACTTTGGGACGTTTCCAGCATTGACCGGCAGGCCGGAACAAGTGCGGCAGCTCACGCAAGATATCAGCGGGCTGGAAATTCATGCGTTGAAGCCCGGCGAATCAATCGGCGAGATGCGGTCGAGCGTCAAATCACAAGGATAAAACGAGGAGCGCGGATGCCCGGAATTCTGGAACCAGCCGTCGAGAAATACATGTCGAGCCTGCTGCCGGCGCGCGACGCGGTACTGGCTGACATGGAAAGTTACGCGAAACAGCACGACGTCGCGATTATCGGGCCGGATTGCGGGCGGCTGCTTTCGCTGATGGCGCAGATTTCGGGGGCGAAGCGGATTTTCGAAATGGGTTCGGCGATCGGCTATTCCGCGATTTGGTTCGCGCGTGCGGCGGGACCAAGTGCTGAGATTTTCTGCACTGACGGCGGTCCGGCCAACGCAGCACTTGCCCGCAAGAACTTCGAGCGCGCTGGCGTTGCCGACCGCATTAAATTCATGACTGGCGACGCGGTAGAATTGATTGACCGCACGGAAGGCAAATTCGACATTATTTTGATCGATGTCTACAAGCACCAATACCCCGCAGCGCTCCAGAAATCCCTGCCGCGGCTGAAAAGTGGCGGACTGCTGATCACCGACAATGTGTTGTGGTCCGGCCGCGTCACCCAACCGGCGAAGGACGATCAGACGCGAGGCATTCTGGAATTCAACGAGAGTGTCTACGCTTCGCCGGAGCTCTTCTCCGTGATCGTGCCTTTGCGCGATGGAGTCGCTATCTGCCGCAAGTCATAGCGATTTGCTTCTAAGTCGCTACTGGCTGACCGCGATTGATACGGGTTGCGCCAGCTTGAAATGCAGCCGGGTTTCCGCCGGCAGCACGATATCTTTCTTCCCGGTGAATCCAGCCCCTGCCGCGCCAGCGCCGCCACCAGCCAACGCTCCGATCGCCGCGCCTTTACCGCCGCCAGCCAGCGCACCGACGATTAATCCGAACGCCGCACCGCCGCCCGCGCCGACTGCGGTGCGTTTGCCGCGGCCCTTGCCCACATCTTCGAACTCGGAAGTTTGAATCGAATAGCGTGTTCCGTTGAGCCGAATCGAATCGAGCGTCAATTGCAGGAGCGCGTGGCCGTTGAACTTGCCTGCTGATTGCGCTTGCACGATCGTTCCCGAAACCTTGGTGCCAGCGGGAAGTACGACGTTGGCGTCAACCGTGACGGGCTCGGCCAACGAGGCCGCGAAAGCGTCCCCATTGTTGGCGACCTTGGAGTTCACCGTCTGATCGAGCGTCACCGTAAGCACCTTTCCGGCCGGGATGACGACCGGAGGCGGAGGAGGTGGCGGCGTAGGAGCTGGCGCCGACGCAGCGGGAGTCTGAGCAGTGTTGCCCGCGCCACTGGGCTGATTCGGAGATGAGTTGCTTGTTTCGGGAGTGGTGGATTTGGTGCCGCAGCCGGCAACGGCCAATAGGACGAGCGCTATGAGGCATCGAGCGGCGAAAGAGCTGCGCATATTCTGCTCCTGTAAGATCGAATTAGAGTTGCGTGACAGGGCTGGACTGCGACGCGGCCGTATTCTAATTCGGGCGAGGCGTATTCTCAATCTTTTGGAAATTCGGCACACACACGAGGCGCCAGTTCGCTGAGAACTTCTCGCAAATGTAGTCGCGCAGGCTAAGACGGGGAGTTGCCGGGCGATCGAGGAAGCAGATTGCGCAAGAAAAACGCGACGTTCGCAGGCCGCTCGGCCAGGCGGCGCATAAAATAGGGAAACCAATCTACGCCGTAGGGAATGTAAACGCGCACACGAAATCCTTCGCGCACCAGCTTTTCTTGCAAATCGGTGCGTATCCCGTAGAGCATCTGAAATTCGAATTGGTCGCGCTTGATATTTTGTTCGCGCACAAAATTCTTGGTCGCTTCGATCATCGCGGGATCGTGCGTCGCGATGCCATGATAAATTCCACTGGGCAGCATCATTTTCATCAGCTTCACGTAATTCGCGTCCACGTCGGATTTCTTTGGGAACGCCACTTCCGGCGGTTCCTTGTAAGCACCCTTGCAAAGACGCAACCGGCATCCCGCTGCGAGTAGATCCTGCACGTCCTGTTCCGTGCGGTAGAGATATGCTTGCATCACTGTCCCGACGCCCGCATATTTGGCGCGCACTCGCTTAGCGATATCCACGGTGCGTTGTGTGTAGGCCGAGCCCTCCATATCAATACGCACGAAATTTCCCTGGCTGGTGGCGTGCGCCACGATTTTTTCGAGCAGCTCCAGGCAAAGCTCCTCGCTCAAGTCCAATCCCAACTGCGTGAGCTTCAGCGAGACGTTCGCGTCGAGGTGTTCAGTGGCGATGCGATCAAAAATTGCCAGGTAGCCTTCCGCGGCGCGGCGTGCTCCCTCTTCGTCCGACACATTTTCGCCGAGTAGATCCAGGCTGGCCAGTTGCAGGCGGCGATTCACTTCGCGCGCCGCTACCACCGCGTCATCGAGGGTTTCACCGGCGACAAAGCGCCGGGCAACGCGCCGGCTGGCGCCATTGTGCATCATCAGCGGCGCGAGCCGCTTGCTCTCCGAAAGGCGCAGTAGAAGCGCGCGCATTAGACGGGGACCGCACCGATTTTTGTGGGAGTAACGCTGGAGAAACGAGAGCATCAATCTTTGATTATGCAGCAAAGCGACGTGCGTCATCACCCGGTTTATCGCTCCAGGAAACGCTCGGCCTCAATGGCAGCCATGCATCCGGAGCCGGCGGCAGTGATGGCCTGGCGGTAATGATGATCTTGTACGTCGCCCGCCGCAAAAACACCTTCGACATTCGTTTTCGGGCCGTCATGCGTGATGAGGTATCCGTTCTCGTCCATATCGAGCTGGCCTTTGAAGATTTTGGTGTTCGGATCGTGGCCGATCGCGACGAAAACACCGGACACCTCGATCTCACGGGTGTCCTTCGTTTCCACGTTCAGGACGCGCACTTTTTCGACGGACTTCTTGTCCATGTCGTGTACTTCTTCGACCACGTACGGTGTGAGAAATTGAATTTTCTCGTTAGCGTGCGCGCGATCCAGCATGATCTTCGTGGCGCGGAATTCGTTGCGGCGATGCAACAGGGTAACTTTGCTCGCAAATTTGGTGAGGAAGGTGGCTTCCTCCATGGCGGTGTCTCCGCCTCCGACGACCATGATTTCCTTGCCGCGGAAAAAGAAACCGTCGCACGTGGCGCAGGTGGAAACGCCGTGGCCCAGAAGGTGACGCTCCGATTCGATCCCCAACATGCGCGCCGACGCCCCTGCCGCGACGATCAGCGTCTCTGCCTCGTACGATTCCTTACCGGCAACGATCTTGAACGGACGATGGCTCAGGTCCACCGACGTCACCGCACCGGAACGAAACTCGGTGCCAAAGCGCTGCGCCTGCTTGCGCGAATTTTCGATCAGCTCGGGCCCGAGTATGCCGTCCGGAAAACCCGGAAAATTTTCAACCATCGTGGTCAGCGCGAGCTGCCCGCCGGGTTCGTAGCCGTCGAGCACCAAAGGGCTCAAATCCGCGCGCGCCGCGTAGATAGCCGCCGTCAACCCCGCACACCCGCTACCGATGATAATCACCTTGTGCACTGAATTTCTCTCCCGAGTATTGGATGCTAAAAGCCGCGCGGCGATACAGACCCAATCGCCTATTGTACCATTCCAGGCGTGGGCCAACAGCCTCGGCGGCTGCGTTCGTTAGCGCGCAGCCAATCGCGCCACGTTTGCGTGGCCCCGTACGCTGCGGGATAATGGCCGCAGACGGACTGCGATTATGGCGATTCCGCAAAACCTCTTCAAGCTGCTCAGCGAATTCATCGTGTTACTTCTCGGCGCGCTGCTCATTCTACTTGCAATCTCGGGCCGCATAGGACTTCCGGAGCGCCCGGCGGCTCTGATTGCATTAGGAATCGTATTTATCTATTGGGGGGCGCGCGCGGGCATGCGGAAAGACCCTAAGACCTCGTGCGCGGAAGCAAAGATCCGCGCGGGTTCGCTGGCTCTGGTGGGAATTGCGGTGCTGGCGATTCCGTTTTTGTCCGTGCGCTATGCGCCGCTCTTGCTGAGCGTGGCGGGCTCGGTACTGGTCCTGCGCGGCCTCTTGGGCGCAGTGTTTTCACTTCGTCGCGCGTAAGCGAAACCCGAAAAATTGAATCGGTCAGCGTTTCCACCGGACAAGAATCCGTTGGCAGCCCAAGTACGATGCCGATCCAGCGAATCCGATAAATCCATCGTTTGTCCTTGCCTGCAACAGGCCTTACCGGATAATCTCCCGCGCAGCAGCATGGGACGCCACATACCGAACGCCCAGCGCCGTCTCGCTTGAAACCGGCGGCCCATTCGAAATACTGAGGAGAACAACCGTGCTGAAAGAGTTCAAAGAATTTGCGATGAAGGGCAACGTGATGGACCTGGCCGTCGGTTTTATCCTCGGCGCTGCATTTGGAAAAATCGTTTCGTCGCTGGTTTCAGACATCATCATGCCGCCGATCGGACTTATTCTCGGCAAGGTGGATTTTTCCAGTCTGTTTCTGAACCTTTCCGGGAAATCATATTCTTCGCTCGCGGAAGCCAAAGCCGCGGGTGCAGCCACGCTCAATTACGGTGTCTTCCTTAATAACGTAGTGGACTTTCTAATCGTTGCTTTCGCGGTCTTTCTGCTGGTGCGCGCAGTGAATCGCTGGAATAAGCCGGCAACGGCCGCCGCGCCCACCACCAAGGATTGCCCCTATTGCGTCTCGAAAATTCCGCTGAAGGCGACACGCTGTCCCAATTGCACATCAGCGATACCGGCTTGATCGCACTTCGTGGTTGCTTTGGGAATCGGCAGGAGTAGCGTCAGCGGCTGATAGCGGTAATGGCGCCTAGGTTCCGGGTAGTTTTCTGACATCGTCGCTGCTCATCTGGCGGCGGTTCTCAATGTCGCGCAAGTGCTGGCGCAGCCGCTCGACCACGGTATCCACTTCACCTTGCCTCATTTCGCGTTCGACTTCGGTGAGGGCGAAATGCACCACATCGTGGTGATGCACTTCTTCTCCGGGAAGCTTGTCGCTCAACTCCAACCAGACACGGTGCAGCAGGTCAATTTCCGTGGGCGTGAGCCGCGGAGCGTGCGGACCGAGATAGAATATTTGTTCCTTGCCGGACGGTGTGAAAATTTCGAGCGTGACGCGCGGGCGCGGCTCGGGCATGCGTTCCCAGGCGAGGCCGATTTCGCGCGCTTGTTCCGTGACGGGCATTTTCGCCGAACTGCCCGCCACGATGGTGCTGGATTGCAAGTTCATCGCTGTGCGCAGGATGCCTTCCCAAAGGTCATTGGCCGCCGCTACTGCCAGCCGCACCGGTTTGCCTTCCTTTTCCGCAAGCGACAACACTTTGGTGAAGAGTAGCTGCTCGATGGTGCTGAAGAGCTGATCCGGCGCGAGATCGTATTCACCAGACGCCGCGCGGCGCAACATGCGCACGTGCAACACCACGATTTCCGCTTCCTTTTCGCGTACCCGCCGCAACGCAGCTTCCAGATGGTACAAGGCGTAATAGGTGCTGACCGGCACGAGAATGTTCCCGGGCGCGACGCCCACGCTTGTAGGAGTCAGCTCGGCTTCCGGCGCAAGATTGAATTGGTCGAGTTCAACGTGCGCGGCACCGGCGGCGCGGACACGCATGCGGTGCTCGGAAATTTCGAACACTGTGAAAAGTAAAATTGTGAACGTGATTCCCGCGATGGTCGCTTGGGGCTTGGTAAACAGGTTAATCACTGCGATGGCGAAAAGCACCAAAGTGATCAGGCCGAGGCCGATTGGAATTTCTTTGCCGAAAATCACGGGGTTCAGCGGCACGCGATATTCGCGGTCCTGCGGGTGCGTGTAGCGCAATACCAGCACCGCGATGCCCTTCATCGAAAAACTCCAGATCACACCAAAGGCGTAGAGGTTGCCAAGGAAGGTCACGTCGCCGCGACTGGCGATGATGGTGATGATCTGAAACAAGACCACCATATTGATAATGCGATCGGTGGTGCCGAACCGCGCGTGCGGATGGCGAAACCAGTCCGTTAAGACCCCGTCTTCCGACACCCGGTTTAGAACGCCGTTGGACCCAACAATCGCGGTGTTGACGGCGCCGGCCAGGATCAGCGTGCCTACCACGACCACGAACACGTGGAACGCCAGACGCACGGGAAAACTTCCGACCAGATGCATCGCGAGGCCACCGATCAGGTTCTCGGTGAAATTGCCGCGCACATTGTCCGGAATGATCATCACGGCGAAGAACGACACCAGCGAAGTAAACACCAGGCTGTAGATGAAAATCACGAGCCCGGCTTTTTTCAGGTTCTTGAGCTTGGGATGCTCGATTTCGCGGTAAACCTGCGCCAGCGATTCTTCGCCGCTCATCGCCAGCACGGAGTGACCCAGCCCGACGAAAATGATAATCAGCGTGATCGTGTGCGCCCAGTGGTAATGATCGAGCCAGCCTAGGGAGCCCTTGTCGAGCTTCATGTTCTGCGGCGTGGGCAGCGGCGGCAAATGCCAGCCCCCGCGCACCCACAGCGTGTAAACGCACCAAGTAATGAGTATCACCACCATCACGGTGGTGAGTTCCATGATGCGCAACGCTTTGCCGCTGGATTCCGGAACGCCTTTGATATTTTCCCACCAGAAATAGAGCGTGATGGCTATCGCCACACTGGCGGCAGTGAAATTCACGTTCAGTTGAAGACCGAGCCCCGCGTGATGGAAAAGCTCGTTGATCACGCCCACGAGGTACTGTCCAGCGGAAACGCCGCTGATGGGCCCGGTGAGGACGTAATCAAACATCAGCGCTGAAACGGAGAATTTGGCGAGTGTGCCGCCGAGCGCTTCCTTTACGACGCGATACACGCCGCCGCGCACGAACATGCTGCAGCTTTCCACGTAAATAGCGCGTACCGCGTAGGAAAACAGCATGATGCCGAGGATGAACCAGGGCGCCGTCTTGCCGATGAATTGCTCGGCCTCGCCACCGGCGTAATAGGCGGAAGAAGCGAGGTCATTGAGGACAATCGCGGCAGCGCGCCAGAAAGAAATGAAAGCCAGCATGGCCGTGGTGGCCACCAGGACTTTCGCAACTGGGCGGATGCGACCCGGCGTGAATGTGGGACCCGTGGAGTTGGAAACCATACGCTCGTGAGATGCGGAAATGAACTATACGTTGAAACTGGCCCAAAATGGAAGGCTCGGGAGCATAGTACTTGCCGGCGGGTTACTCGAGGCTGGCGACGCGGGCTGCGCGTTCCAAAGCGCTAGGCAGTCTTTTCAGCGGTGGCCGAACGGAATTCGCGAGCGCATGCCTCGCACGGGCAAATCTCGCGAAGATGCTCGAAGCTGAAAATTCCCGTGGCATGGCTATCCGAAAATTGGATCTGGACGGCATAATTTCCCACCGCGTTTGCGCTTTTGGCCGTGACGCGCGGCTTGTACATCGGCAGGACGGCGCTCGCAGGCCCCGCTTTCGATTTCTTCTCCCGTTCGTCGTTGCACAGCGCACAGGGGCAGTGATCACGCAAGTAGGGAAAGGTGTAGACGCTGGTGTGCATGTCGGCCCAAGTGATTTCCACGCCTTCACCGGTCGAGACGTGGACCTTGACACCCATCGGTTTCTTACGAACATCCTGTGGTATTGGCATTCTAAATTTAACCGGTCACTGATCGCGCGCGGTTTCCCATGACATAGTGTGCCACATTCGAGGCCAGCAGCGCCGTCACACCGGCTCGGGTTTGAGAGCCGTTGAGCCGACATTGGCCAAACGGCCGTGCGCGAGTTCGATGCGCCGGTCGGCGAGTTGTCCGATGGTCGCTGCGTGAGTCACCATCAAGATCGTGTGCCCTTCCCGGTGCAATTCGCGCAGCAGATTAAGCACGATCTGTTCGTTCACTTCGTCGAGGTTGCCTGTGGGCTCATCCGCGAGAATGAGCTTCGGATGATTGATCAAGGCTCGAGCGACAGCCACACGTTGTTGCTCACCGCCCGATAACTGCGAAGGGAGATGCTCCGCACGATCAGCCAAGCCGACGCGCTCGAGCGACTGGCGGGCTTCCTTCTCGTCGGTGATGCTGTGAAAGTATTGCGCGAGCATCACGTTTTCGAGCGCCGTTAGGTACGGCACCAAATGGAACTGCTGGAACACGAAGCCGATTTTTTCAGCACGGAAGCGCGTGAGCCCGGCGTCGTCCAGGCGCGCAACGTCGGTGCCGGCCACGATGGCTTGACCGGATGTGGGAGAATCAAGCCCCCCAAGAATATTGATCAGCGTGGTTTTTCCAGAACCCGACGGGCCCATGATGGCGATCCATTCGCCTTCCTCGACGCGGAGCGAGACACCGTCGAGCGCACGCACGCTGCCAAATTCCTTGCGCAGATTTTCGATCTCAACCAATGTGGCCACGATTCTCTATTCTCCCCGCAAAATTACGGCCGGCTTCACATTACCCAACGTGCGCAGCGGCAATGCACCCGCCATCGCTACCACGATCATCAGCACGATCGTCACCGGGAAAATTTCCCAGCGTGGCGTGATCCCAGTGCCGAAGACCCGCAGGCCCATCCAATAGGAGAGCCCGACTCCGATGAACGCGCCGAGCAGTCCGCCAAGCGCGCCCAACACGCCCACTTCGGCCAAGAATAATCCAACGATTCGCGAAATCGAACCACCGAGCGATTTCATCAGGCCCACGTCTTTGCGACGTTCCATCGCCAGCGCCGCCATGGTGCCCAGAACGCAGAGCGCCGTAAGTATCAGGATCAACAGCACCATCGAGATGATCAGGAGCTGGATGCGGCCGAGCAACGCGCCTTCGGCCTCGGTGACTTGACGAATCGGCCGGACCTGCACGCCAGCAGGCAGGGCGCCGGCCACGCGCGCAGTATAGTCCGCGATCGTCTTGGCGGTGCCCGCCGCGCTGATCTGCACCAAGCCGATCTGTCCTCCCAAATTCGCCAGCACTTGCACGGTATGCAGGCTGGCGAAGACCTGATCGTCTTCGGTGCCGCCGGCATCTACGATTCCGGAGACTATGCACTGTGCGGAGCGAGTTAAGTAATCGAACCTGAGCACGCCGCCCGGTGCAAGATGGAACTGGCGCGCAACCGCGCGGCCGATCAGGCATTGCGAGTTATCTTCGCGCGACGAAATCCAATTCCCTTCCAGCTTCCACGTCGGCTCCAGCTTTTGCGCTTGATCCAGCCACGTACCCGCCACTACGACAGGCGTGCCCTGCGCGCGTGCAACGATATAAAGATACGGCGCAACGGCGGCCACTTCCGGCGATTGCACGCGCTGGAGTGGCGGAAGAACTTCATCCTCCCGCATCAAGGAGGCCGGCACTGCGCCGTTCTGCGTTGCTGCGCCTGTCGCCGGAGAAATCACCACATTTGCGCCCAATGACCGAAATTCCTGCGTCAATTTGCTCTGCACGCCGAGATCGAGATTCAGCAGCGCGGAAATCACCGCGGCTCCACTGACGATCGCCAGAATCGCGACGGCCAACCGGCCACGACTGCCGCGCAGAAGCTGAAACACGAGCCGCCAGAACATCATCCGCCCCTCAGAATCAGCGCCGGCTCGAAATGCGCGGCACGGCGCAGAGGCAGCAGACTGCCCGCAATCGCCACAATCGCGGCAAGTCCCAGCACGATTGGCAACAGGATCAGCCGCGGCGACGCCGGACTTCCGAAGACGCTCGCGCCCAGGAACCTGGCGAAAAACGTGCCGGCCACGAACCCGATGGCGCCGCCTGTAATCGCCAGCAATACCTGCTCCGCGAGAAAAATCCCATTCACCAGCGCGTTGCTGGCGCCAAGAGCCTTCATCACGCCAATTTCTGCCTGGCGTTCCAAGACCGTCGTCGCAGACGTGGCTGCCACCGCCAGCGCGGCAGCGATGAGAGCTGCGATTGTGACGATCCAAAGCAACGTGCCCACGCGATCGAGCACGCGGCCTTCGGTTTCGGCGACGCGCCGGATAGCATGCACATCGGTGCCGGGCAACACCGTCTTGATTTGGTAGCTGATCGAAGAGATATACGGAGAACAGAACCAACGATCGTATTCCGTGGGGGTGAGTTGAATGCTCTTGTCCGTTTGTGCACGCTCGCCGCGTTCGGCTAGGGCGTCGGCGGGTTTGGTCAAAGCACTTACGAAAAGCTGGCGAAATTCGCCGGCGTGGCCAGATATTTTTTGCGCCACCGCAAGCGGCACCAGGATTGCCCTATCTTCGGCGTCATCCGCCGACACAATACCCGTCACCAAGAGCGGCGTGACGCCTGCGTTTTTCCGGTCGCCATCGCCCCGGTCGCTCACGTAGACCGTCTGGCCCGGCTCAATGCCCGGCATCGTCTGCGCGAACGCCGCACCCAACACGCATTCGTCCGCGCCATCAGCAAACCAACGGCCTTCAATCTTCCACCACGGATGCGTAGCGCTCGCGCCGGTCTTGAATGTCGTCCCGTCCGGGACTGGCACACCGTGCTCGTACCAGGTCCCAATCAAGATCACAGGAACCGTCGGCTTGCCTTGCTGATCGGATACGGAGGCAGGAACATCGAGAAACGGCGTAAACCCCAAAATATTGTGCCGCCAGAAAATTGTTTTCAATTTGCCGAGGTCGGCTTCTTTCAGGTACGCGCCTTCATCCACGGGGCGATAATCCACGCCGCCGATTTCCACCGGCAGCGTGTCCGATTCGGGCGTCACCAATAGATTCGCGCCCAGGCTTCGGAATTCGCGCGCCAGCCGATCGCCCACTTCCAGCGCAATCGTAAGCGTCGCGGTCGTTACCGCCATGCCCACAACCAGCGCGGCAGCGGTCAGCATTTTCCGGCGTGGATTGCGAACGAAGGATTCTCGTACCAGGCGAGCGAACATGCGCTAGGAGTGAATCTTGGAGGCGGCGTCGCCCAACGCCGAAAGGTCCACGATCACTTCGCCTCCTGCAACGCGGGATTTCACGCTGATGGGATTGCAACCGCCTGATTGGCCGATCGAGGGAATGTAAATCGCAGCACCGCAATTCCGGCAGATGACGGTCTGGCCTTCCTGGCGGTAACCGGCGGTGCCGCAAATCTGGCAGGCGTCCAGCGCCACGGCGTAATCGCCGTTTTGCTTATGAATCACTAGAAAGCGGATCACCGTGTTGTTCACGTCGGCTTTATAAAAGTGCAGGCTCGCGTCCGTAAGCTCCGATAGCGGGATGCGGACCTCGTCGTCTTGAGCCACGAGCGTCTTTGCCGGCGAGGGAGCCGCGGACACGCGGCCGTACACATAATCGCCGGCGAAGCAAAGCACCACCGCGACGCATAAAATCGCCGCGGCAAAACTCCAGCGCCGCTGGCGACGGAATTCGTACTCGCGCATGCGCCGCTCGGCGGGATTCGCGGCGGCATCCGCGAGCGGCTGCTTCGCGCTAAACCATTCTCGAAGTACGACCAGCGCGGCAGCGCCCAGGATCAAAACGAAGAAGAAGACTTCGTTGCGCACGATCGGGCCGATGGTGGACATTTCCGTCTTGCTCGAGGGAATCCACATCGCCTCGCTGAGTTCATGGACGCCGGTCAGCGCCAATTGGAAGGCGACTACCATCAAAATCGCGCTGGTGGCCTTGAAAAAGCGGTGCAATGGAATCTTCAGGGTGCCTTGGAAGAAGAAAACGCCCACTGCAATTGCGATGGCAATGCCGATGGAGGTACCGATCCACACCTGCACGCCCGCACTCGATAGCTCCACCGCGCGTAACACCAACACCAGTTCGGCGCCCTCGCGCACCACCATCAGAAAGACAAAAACGCCAATGCCCCAACCGGCGGCGCGCGTGGATTTTTGCGCGTAGGCTTCCACACGCTGCTCGATTTCTTTCTTCAGATGCCGCGCCACGCGGTTCATCCACACGATCATGGAAATCACGAGCACGGAGGCGACCAGCATCAGCAGGCCTTCAAAGCCATCTTCGCTGACCTGCCAGCGATCGAGCAGCACGGCCGCGGCAACGCTGGCTGCGGAAGCAAATATCACGCCGGCCCACACATAGCTCGCGAGCGCGCGACGACCGGTGCGATTCAGATAGACGAGGACGATGCCGACAACGAGGGCGGCTTCAACGCCTTCACGGAGAGCCAGGAGCAGGGCAGAGAGCATATCTTTTCCAGTTGCAAATGATTTACAACTGGAAATTCAAGTCTAGCTCTGACCTGCGCTTAAATCAAGCGAATTCACCCGCTGCAACACCATGCTTACCTTTCCCTGTAGAATAGCATCTTACATGCGAATGACTTCTCCGCGCCATTCCCCGGGCCGCTCGCCGCGACGTGTGAAAACCCTCACGAGCCCATTTTGCGTTGCCGTCTTCATGGCGCTTCCGCTCCTACTGTCGTCCGTTGCGATCCCAAATCTTGCGGCACCGAAAGCCCCCTCGCGCCTGCAAGATCAACAGTCTTCCGACACGGCGAAGCCAGCTCAAAATCCCGCGAATCCCGCCGCCGCTGCGCCCCTCGAACAAAAACTGCCGGCGCCGCCGCGCAAAGCCGACGTCAAGAAAGGCAAACAAGCCTATAAACAGGGCCTGAAGCTGGAAGCAGACGGCGACTGGCAGGCGGCTTACGATGCCTATTCCGATGCTGTGGATTGGGATCCCAGCAATCGCGAATACTTAGTGCGGCAGGCGGTGGCCAAGGGCCACGTCGTACAAATGAAGGTGGATTTGGCCGAGCGCGATGCGGTGTCCGGGCGATTTACCGACGCACTGCACGCAATGCGCGAGGCGCGTGAACTGGATCCTTCCAATCGCACGGTCAGCGAGCGCCTGATTGAACTCGAAGCTCTCGACCCGGCGCGCGCCCGCCAGGTTGCAGCTGAACCTGAACTCGCTCCGGAAGTTCAGCTGCAGCACCGTCCCGGCACCCAATCGTTTCAGCTGCGCGGCCAGACGCAGAGCGCCTACCAACAAGTGGCCCAAAGATTCGGCGTCGAAGTCGCCTTTGATGTGGACCTGCGCAACACTCCAGTACATCTCGATCTGAAAGACGTGGACTTCGCGACTGTGATGCGCGTGCTGGGCGAGGAAACTGGAACGTTTTGGCGGCCGCTCACGAAGCACTTGTTTTTCGTGGCGCAGGATACGCAGCAGAAGCGCAAGGATTATGACGTTTCGATCGTGCGCAGCGTGCTTCTGTCCGCGTCCGAATCGCCCGAACAGATGACCGAGGTGTCGCGCATGGTGCGCGAAGTTGCCGGAATCACGCGCACGGATCTTGACACTAAGAGCCACACGCTGACGATGCGCGCTTCGCCACAGGCAATCGCCGTCGCCACGGGAATCATTGAAAATCTGGACCAGCCTCCGGCCGAACTCGTGCTAGAAATTGAAGTGCTGGAAGTGGATCGCAGCCGCAGCATGGACTTGGGCATCACGGGTCCGCAAAACGCCACGATCTACTCGATTCCATCGAACTCGGCGCAACTGATCGCGGAAGGCGGCGCGACGGCGCTTAACGCGCTGCTCGAGCAAGTGTTTGGATCGTCTTCATCCATCCCGCCCATTTTGGCCTTTGGCGGAGGCGGCTCGACTTTCTTGTATACCCTGCCCGGAGCGAGTGCAAATTTTTCGAATTTGCTTTCGACCGTACGCGCGGGCCGCCGCGTTCTGCTGCGTGCGGAAGACGGCCAGCCGGCAACTTTCTTCGTCGGCGAGCGTTATCCGGTTTCCCTGGCGCAATATTCTTCCAGCCTGGTCGGCTCGAAGAGCGGCACCACAGCCCCGGCCACCCCCACGGTCTCGAACCCCACGGCTTCCAGCCTTCCCATCACGACGCTCACGACCGGAACGAATCCGGATTTCGTCGTTGCCGCCGATGTGAACAACGATAATTTTCAAGATATAATCGCGGCCAATTTTACCGACGGGACCCTATCAATTTTCTTAGGCGCCGGCCTGGGCGCTTTTGGCGCTCCAAGCACGGTCACTGTCGGAAAGGGACCCACGTGGATTGCCACTGGGAACTTCAACGCGAAGACCAACTCCACTGGAATTATTGATCTCGCAGTTGCAAATCAATTAGACAACACGGTCTCGATTCTGCTCGGAAACGGAGATGGAACCTTTGTTGCGGCGCCGTCCTCCCCGCTTGTTCTGCCCAGCGGCTCAAGCCCCACTTCAATCGCAGTCGGCGATTTCAACAAAGATGGTTTTGCGGATCTGGCGGTCGTCAATATGTCAGCTAACACTGTAAGCATTTTCCTGGGCAACGGGGATGGCACATTTAAGCCGCCAACTACGATCGTCACCGGCAGCGCGCCCACTTCGATCGTTGCCGAGGCATTCAATCCCAGTAATCCGTCACTCCTAGATCTGGCCGTGACCAATTCCGTTGATAACACGCTCGAAATCTTTATCGGCAACGGAGATGGGACGTTTCAGAAAGGCGTCACGTACGCGACGGGAGTGACCCCTGTGTATGTGGCCTCGGCAGACCTGGACGTTGACGGCAATCTGGATTTGGCGGTTGCGGATAGCGGCGTTGCCACCAGTTCGAACGGTGTCGGAAACAGCGTCTCCATTTTTCTCGGCAACGGTGACGGCACGTTCATCAAACCCGGGGGCACGCGGCTGGATTTTCCCGCCGGAACAAATCCCACATCCATTGCTATCGCTGACTTTAATCAAGACGGCCTGCCAGACCTCGCGGTCACGGCGACAGGGGACGATTCTTTTGCGTTGCTTCTTGGCGCGGGCGGAGGAGTGTTCAACGCTCCGATTGAGGTGCCCGTCGGCACCACTCCGGACTCGGCGGCGACCGCCGATTTCAACGGTGACGGGCTGCCTGATCTCGCGATTTCGAATTTCGGCTCGAACAGCGTGTCGGTGATTCTGGATTCATCGTCGCTCATCGGGCTTTTGTCCAGCAATGGTATCGGCACGCAATTTCCCGGCGCGCAATACATAGACATAGGGCTGAAGGTGAAGGCCACTCCACGAGTGCACCCGAATGGCGACGTGACGTTGCAATTCGAGTTCACGCTCAGCAGCCTGGCTGGTAACAGCCTGAACAACATCCCGATCGTCAATAATCAGGAAATCCATCAGACCGTCCGCGTGCGCACCGACCAAACGGCTGCGCTGGCGGGTTACCTCGCGCCACAGCGCACCACTTCTCTGAACGGTTCACCGGGTCTGGGAGATTTGCCGCTCAACGGCATCATCGGCGGCACCACCAACACGCAATATTCGGACACCGAATTACTGATTCTGGTGACGCCGCGGCTGGTCGAGATGGCTCCGCGAAAAGACCATATGATTTACGCGGGTCGTGGCCAATTGGGCGGCCCGACTTCGTTAGGCCCTTCCATCCAGGAACGTCGCGGCGGTTTCCAGCTTCCGCAATCCGAGCGGCAGGAGCCAATCGTGCAACCTCAGCCGGAGCCGCAGCCCGAAACTCAATTCCCTCGCCCGCCAGTCGAACAACAGCAATACGAGCCGCCGCCGAATACACCTCCGCAGCCGAACCCGCCGAACTAAGCAAAACGCCGCGATTATTTTCCGTGAATCGGTTTGGCGAGATAGGGCTTGTCGTAACCTGCCAGCCGCAGCCTGGCGTGTACGGCGAGAATTGACTACGGCATGGCTTCCAAGACAACGAGCGGTTGATACGTGCGCGGAACCACGGGCTCGGCAATCGCGATGAGCTGTCCTTGTTGATTGAACACCCGAAGACGCGACGGCTTCCAGTCGCCCGCATCAAGCTGCGCGGGAGCATTTTGCGCCACGGTGGTCTGTCCCGGCTGAATCTGCGCAAGCGAGACGTTGAATTTCGCGCCGTGCCGCACGCGTTTTTCCACTATCGGCAGCACGGTGGTGCGCGGCAGGTCGCTCAATAATTTCTCGAGAGGAATTATATGCTGGAGTAAGCACCCCGCTCTGGCGTCTTGCTCGAGCTCGGGAAGCGAGTGGGCGTCGTCAAGAGTGAATTCGCCAACCGCGGTGCGCGAGATTTCCGCCAGATGCGCGCCGGAGCCTTGCAGCTTTCCCAAATCATACGCCAGCGAACGAATGTAGGTTCCGGCGCCGCATTCCACCGTAAACCGCGCGACCGAGCCTTCCATTCCGACGAGTTGAAACTCGAAAACTTCCACTTCCACCAGCGCGAGATTCACAGGCTTGTTTTTTCGGGCAAGTTCGTGCGCCGGACGCCCGTGAATTTTCTTGGCGGAATACGCCGGCGGGACCTGCTGAATCTTGCCGAGAAACCGCGCGGCCAGCGCCGCAATCTCGTCCTGGTTCAGCGACGGACATGAATCGGGACCGCGAGCTTCACCGTCTGCGTCATACGTATCGGTCTCGAAACCGAAACGCACAGCACACGTGTAGCGCTTGCGGCGGCCGGCGTAAAAACGCGCCAGGCGCGTGGCGCGGCCCAAAGCCACTACCAGCACGCCGGTTGCGAGGGGATCGAGCGTTCCCAAATGCCCGATCCCGCGAAACCCCACCAGGCGGCGCACGGACTCCACTACGTCGTGGGAAGTTCGGTGGCTTGGCTTGTTGATGACAAGTAATCCGTCGCAGGGAGGCGCTTTGGGTGCACGAGACATGGCTTAGTGGTAGCGCTTGGCGATCGTTGCAGACTGCGAATTGCAGGCCGCTGTACTCTTCCAGGGGAAACCAAACCTTCCCGCGGCAACGGCGTGATCAGCAATGCGGCAAGGCGCTACGGAGTGTGGTCCTCCGAAGCCTTCGCTTTGCGCAGCAAGTTCTCGATGCGCTGACCGTATTCTTCCGTTTCATCGAGGATGAAGAGCACTTCGGGCGCGCGCCGCATGTGCAGCCGCTCGACCAGTTCGTGGCGCACGTACCCTTTCGCAGCCTGCAACCCTTCGAGCGTGGTGGCGCGTTCGGCGGGATCGCCCGCCAAGCTCACGAACACCCTCACCGTGCGCATTCCCGCGCCCATGCGAACTTCGGTCACCAATACAGGCGCCGCCAGCCGCGGGTCCTTCAGTTCCCCCGCCAGCATCAGGCTCACTTCGTTGCGAATTTCCTCGGCGATGCGCTCCGAGCGATGTCCTTGAATCGTCATGCGCTTTCCCCGTCCTCGAAATATTCCACTTCCTGCGAAACCAGGTCGCGGCCCAGCACGCGTTCGGATTCCGCCGCGATTTCCGCCAGCGATTTCTCGAGATATCCCACATCCCCTGAAATCGTGACGACGCCGATGCGCGAGCGCTGCCACGTATCCTGGTGCTCCAGCTCCGCGACGGCCACGTTGTAGTGGGCGCGCAGTCGGTCTTTCAAACTGCGCAGAACTTGCCGTTTGTCCTTAAGGGACTGCGCATCAAGGATGTGAATTTCCAGCGTGAGGAGACCGATCGGCATTTTCGTAATGGCGCAACCACCCGGGCTGCGCGGCGGAACTCTTGCAACGCCAGGAAACGAGACCCTTTTCGCGCTGTGGCGAACCGCAAGCGTCGCTTAAGCCCGCCCCTCAGCCGCGAGCGACGCAACTTCTTTCGGGGCCATGCAAATAATAATAAGTAGTTGCGCTACTGGGTCCTGACGCGTTCGGCGGCCGCAGCGCGATCCTGCCGTGGGCGATCTGGCGGAGGCGGTGGAAGCGCTGCAGTCTTTTCGATCGCAAAACACTCGAGTACATCACCAACTTTGACGTCCGCGAAATTCGATACCCCGATGCCGCATTCAAATCCCTGGCGAACTTCTTTCACGTCGTCCTTGAAGCGCTTCAGCGAGCTTACTCTGCCGGTATAAATCACCGTGCCTTCGCGAATCACGCGAACTTCCGCATCGCGTTTGATGATGCCATCAAGAACCGAGCAACCGGCGATAGTCCCTACGCCCTTGACGCGGAACGTGTCCCGCACTTCGGCGCGGCCGAGGAATTGCTCCTTGATCACCGGCGCCAGCAAGCCCTCGACGGCCTTCTGCAATTCGTCCAGCAACTCGTAGATGATCGTGTGCGTGCGAATATCCACGCCTTCGCGCTGCGCCAGTTCGAGGGCCTTGCGCTCCGGCCGCACATTGAAGGCCACGATCACCGCACCGGAAGTCGAGGCCAGCAGCACGTCGCTTTCATTCACGGCGCCGACGCTGGCGTGAATCACTTTCAATTTCACCTGCTCGTTCGAAAGCTTCGGTAGCATTTCATTGAGCACTTCCACCGAGCCTTGTACGTCCGCTTTCACGACCACCGGCAATTCCTTCACTTCGCCGATCTTCAATTGCTCGTGCAGCTGATCGAGGGTCAAGCGGCCGCTGGCCGACTTAGCCAAAGTTGCTTCGCGTGCTTTGCCCTGGCGGTATTCGACGATGTGCCGCGCCTTCGCTTCGTCCGCCACCTGGAATTGGTCGCCCGCTTCCGGCACGCCCTGCAACCCGAGAACTTCCACCGGTGTCGAAGGGCCAGCCTGCTTGATCGCGCCGCCGCGATCATCGAACATCGCGCGCACTTTGCCGTAGACCGCGCCGACAATGAACACATCCCCGACGTGCAACGTGCCGTTCTGCACCAGCATAGTTGCCACCGGGCCGCGGCCCTTGTCCACGCGCGATTCGAGCACCGTTCCGCTCGCCGGCACTCCGGGATCGGCCTTCAACTCACGCAAGTCGCCGACCAACAAAATCATTTCGAGCAGCTTCGGGAGGTTCTTCTTCGTTTTGGCTGAGACTTCCACCATCACGGTATCGCCGCCCCACTCTTCCGGCATCAAGCCTTTGTCGGAAAGCTGGCGCTTCACGCGTTCGGGCTGTGCGTCGGGCTTATCAACTTTATTGATGGCCACAACGATTGGTACTCCGGCAGCGCGCGCGTGCGAAATCGCTTCTTCGGTCTGCGGCATCATGCCGTCGTCTGCAGCCACGACTAGCACCACGATGTCGGTGACTTTTGCACCGCGTGCGCGCATCCGCGTGAACGCCTCGTGACCCGGCGTATCCACGAATACGATGCGCTTGCCTTGCACGTGCGCTTCATACGCGCCTATGTGCTGCGTGATTCCTCCTGCTTCACCGCCCGCCACATCTGCTTCGCGGACAGCGTCCAGCAGGCTGGTCTTGCCGTGATCAACATGGCCCATGACGGTGACTACGGGCGCGCGCGGCACTTCGTTGCCCGTGCGCTCTTCTTTGACCTTTTCTTCCTGCACCAACTGCTCTTCAAAAGTAACAACCTGCACGACGCCGTTGAATGCCTCAGCAAGGCTGGTGGCCGTCGGCACGTCGAGCGCCTGGTTGATGCTTGCGAATACGCCGCGGTCGAGCAAAGTCTTCAGCAAATCCTTGGCGCGAATATCGAGTTTTTCGGCGAGTTCGCGCACCGTGATTCCTTCCGTCACCGTCAGAGGACGCGGCTCGCGCTTTACTGGCGCAATTGGTTCGACCGTGCTCGTGCGTCCACCCGGTCCCACGCCTGCGCGCGGACGAACCGGATGCAGCTTGCGCTCGCCTTCCGCGTAGCGCTTCTCGATAAGCGGCCGGCCGCGCGCTGCCGGCTTGCGCGCGTAAAGCGGCTTGCCTGGTTCGGCTTTCGGCACTCCCGCGCCGGGACGCTGCCCGCCCACGGGAGCTTTATTATCGCGACCGCCAGGACCACCACCGCTGCCGGGACGCGACGGGAACCGTGAAGGTGGGCCGCCGCCGGGACGCTGGCCGGGTGCGCCGCCAGGACGACCTTGCGGCGCGCTACTCGGGCGATACTGTTGCGGCGCTCCAGCGGGGCGCATGCCTTGCGGCGCGCCTGGCCGGCCTTGGCCAGGACCCGATGGGGTTCCCGGACGGACAGGAAATCGTTGCGCGGGTGATGGAGACCCGGCAGGACGCGGCGCGCCGGGTGCTGCAGCCGCAGGACGCGCTCCCACGGGGGCTCCGGGGACCGCGCCAGGCACCGCGGGTCGCAGAGGAACGCCCGGGCGCGGAGCAGATGGCGCAGGTGCGGCTCCAGTGGGTCTCGCAGCCGTAGAAGCTGATGCCGGTGTCGTAGCCGGAACCGTTCCGGGCCGCGCAGTTGCGGGCGCGGCACCGGCCGGCTGAGTTGCGGGACGAACTCCCGCAGGCGCCGTTGATGGCGGCGCGGCGATGGGGCGCGCGATTCCTGGAGCCGACGCAGAACTTGGCGGGACGCTTCCGGGTCTTGCCGTCGCTGCTGGCGTAGCGCCTGCCGCAGGCTTCGCCGCAATCGTAGCAGGCGCTGAGGGAGCGGCAATTCCCGGCCGGAGAGCAGGCTTCTTGCCCGCGGCCTTGGCAGACTTGTCCGCTTCCGCGGCTTCTTCGGCCGCTGCGATGTCGCGGAAATGCTTCCGCACCAGCTCGGCATGCTTCAGGTCAATCGAGCTGGAGTGCGTCTTTTTTTCCGTGACGCCGACTTCCGGCAGGAACTCGATCAAGACCTTCGCCTTGATCTCTAGCTCCCGTGCCAGTTCATTGATACGGACTTGATTGGAATCTGCCATTCGCCTCTGTCTTCCTTAGATCTTTCCAATACCCGATACGATGATTACTACAACTGCCGCTCAGCGATTCGACGCGTGGGTTGAACCAGCTACGGCTTCTCTGCGCCTTCTTCGGTCTCACCGATTGCTTCTTCCCTTACTTCTTCGCTGGCCTCTTCGGTGGCTTCGTCGAGAGCTTCCGCCTCGGCTTCCGCGGCCACCGCGCTCACGGGCGCATCTTCTTGCGGACCCGGCACTTCGTCCGCGGCCACTTGCTCGGTGGCTTCCTCGGTTGCTTCGTCCACCGACGCAGCTTCTGCTTCAGCAGCAACTTCCGTTTCGGCGACGGCCTCGCCTTCAGCAACGGCCGCCCCTTCCGGCGCTGCCGTAGCAGCTGTTTCCAAAGCTTCAAAGTAGGCGGCGACTGACTGGTGGATCTTCTCCACCATTTTTTCGCCGATGCCCGGAATTTCCACCAGCTGCTCGGGCGTCATATCTGCAAGCTTTTCGATCGAAGAAATTCCCGCGGCTTCGAGCTTTTCGATTGTCTTCGGACCTACGCCGGCAAGCTCCGTCAGCGCGGTTCCAGGAGCGGTGAGCGCGGCCATCTGCGCTTCGATCTCGCGGCGCTTCTCTTCCTCGCTCTTGATGTCAATATTCCAGCCGATCAATTTGCTCGCCAGCCGCACGTTCTGGCCCTTCTTCCCGATGGCCAGCGAAAGTTGCGTATCCTCGACGATCACTTCCAGGCGCTTCTCTTCCGGATCAACCACTTGCACGCGAGTGACTTTCGCGGGGCTCAGTGCTTTCTGCGCGAACGCGACGGTCTCTTCGTTGAACGGAATGATGTCGATTTTTTCGCCGCGCAGTTCGCGGATGATGGACTGCACTCGCATGCCCTTCATGCCCACGCACGCGCCCACCGGGTCCACGTCCTTGTCGCGGCTTTCGACGGCGATCTTGGTGCGTTCGCCTGCTTCGCGCGCAACGGCGCGAATCTGCACCGTGCCGTCGTAAATCTCCGGTACTTCCATTTCGAATAGCCGCTGCACTAGCGCGGGATCCGCACGCGACACCACCACCTGCGGCCCTTTCGCTGCCCGCTCCACCGCGCGGATGGTGACGCGCAACCGGTCGCCCACGTTGTACGCTTCCAGCCGCGATTGCTCGCGCTTGGGTAAACGCGCCTCGGTCCGGCCCATGTCCACGATGATGTCCGGACCTTCCATGCGCTTCACCACGCTATTGATCAGCTCACCGACGCGCGTGTGAAACTCGTTGTAGATCGTATCGCGCTCGGCCTCGCGCACTTTCTGCAGGATCACCTGCTTGGCCGTCTGCGCGGCAATGCGCCCCAGAACGTCCGTGGGCTTGTTTTCGGTGATCTCGCCGCCTACTTCAATTTCGGGCTGGCGCTTGCGCGCGTCATTCAAGGAAATCTCGCGCACGGGGTCAGCAACTTCCTCCACCACCGTGTGCACTGAAAACACGTCTACCTGGCCGGTGTCTGGATTGAACTTCGAGCGCAGCTCTTCCTCGGTGCGGTAGTATTTCCGCGCCGCCACCACCATCGCGTCCTCAATGGCCGCGACGATGATCTCCGGTTCAATGTGCTTCTCCCGGCTGATCAGCTCGATTTGCTGGTACAGCTGACTCGCCATTCGCGCTTCTCCCGTACTGCTCGTCCATGAAATTATGAAAACCGTTCCAAATTAAAATTACCGCCGGTTGCAGCGGCGCCTACAACTCCACCACCAAATTCGCTTTCTTGATCCCCGCGTACGGCACGTCTAATTCGCGGTCGCGCACCGAGACCTTCACGACTCCGTCCGCGTATCCCGCCAGGCGCCCTTCCAGATACGCCTGCTTCTCGATCGGTTCGTTCAGCCAGATTTTCGCCAAGCGTCCCGCAAAACGCTCGTAATCCGCCGGCTTGATCAGCTTGCGGTCCAGCCCCGGCGAACTAATCTCCAGGACGTACGCAGGCCCAGGCACCAGATCTTCCACGTCCAGGATCACGCTGAGCTGCTCGCTTACCCGCTCGCAATCCTTATGAGTCACACCCAAGCCCTCCGGGTTCTGCGGGCCGGGCAGCCGGTCGATATAGACGCGCAGCAATCGCTGCTTGCCGATCTTCCACTCGACGTCGAAAACTTCAAGGCCTAGCGAGCCTGCCACCCGCCCGGCCGCCTCTCGGATCTTTTCCAGTTCCATTCTGTTCTAACGGCGATATTTAGCTGGCCACCAGAGCGGAGCCGGGTGCCGTCCGACCCGAGTCCCTCCACTTCCATTTTAACCCGCGTTCCAGCAGTACTAGCGCATCGTATGCAGGCACCCTTAGCAACGACGCTGCGGCGCTCCGCCATTTGTCGCGCCCAACAAAAAAGTGGGCTCGCGCCCACTGGTTCATGCGACCTGTCTGGAAGCAACTCAGTATAATTTCTATGGCGAAAAAAGGCAAGACCACGTCACTACGCGCAAAGAACCTCGCGGAATAGGGTCCGAAATGGCCGGCGGTCGCCGAACAATAGAAAGGGCCTCCCGGCCTTACACCGAGAGGCCCGCAGGTGACTTTCGGGCCGCAGCCAACTTCGGCTGCGTCGAGGGATTACTGTTGCGGCGCTTGTGGTTTAGGCGCCGGAGCGCGCTGCTGCGCGGGCGGCCGGCTCGTCGCTCCCGTCTTCACCGGATAAGTTTGGTCGTAGAGACGGATGATTTCCTGCGTGACGTCCACCGAGTTCGCGGCGAAAATCACCGGCGAGCTTTGCCCGGAGCGATCCAGAATTACGGTGTAGCCGTTTTCACGCGAATATTTGCTCAGCACATCAATCATCTTGCGGCCAATGCGGTCCACGATCTCGCGCTGTGCCTCGTTGAAATCGTCCTGTGCATCCTGCGACTTACGTTGATACGAACGCTGTAACTGCTGCCCTTCGCGATCGAGCCGTGCTTTTTCGTCGTCGCTGAGCGTGGTCTGCCCGGTGCGCATACGCGTCTGAATATCCTCCATCTGCTTCTGCATGTTGGTCAGCTCGGTCTGCCGCGGGGCAAACTGCGATTGCAGTTCAGCGGCAGCCTGCTTGCCTTCCGCCGTGCTGGTGATCGCTACCTGCACATCAATGACGCCTACCTTAGCCGCAACCGCTGCTGCCGCGCCGCCCGTCTGCGCCCACACTGCGGGAACCATCAGGAACGCCGCCAGGGCTGGAATTGCCAATCGAATCTTCATTCTCACTCCTTAAAGTAGATAGTCTTTCGGAACATGATTCCCAAAATCTCGCAGCGCATACCGCAGATCAAAAATCGCCAAACACAAATCGGAGATTATAGCTGTCGCCCGAGAAACAGGTCAATCGCTTTCGGCCAGCATCGCGCCACAAAAGGGCTGATGTGACGGCCACTTTGTGATGCCCTGCCGCGACGCATGGTTGGCCCTGCGACCGGCGCTCCGCAGCACGCTTAGGTCTGCTCCCGCCCGAATTGTTTCGCCTACTGCGGCAGGGGCACCAGCAATACTCGATTGTTGGTCTGATCCACTTGCACCGCCAGGTTCAGCCGCGAATCAATGGCCACCGCGTTCGGGCCAATCACCTCCGACGATGGATTCGTGCCGCCGACGTCTATAACGTCGCGAACTTGCGGCGTTGGGCAGCTCGTCGCCCCGTTAGGATTCGGCGGACACACGTAGTCCAGGATCGAAAGCGTAGTACTGGCCGCATTCGACGTAACCACTGTGCTGGAATTGAAATTGTAATCGAGCGAAGTCGGGTTGATACCGGTGAAGACCACTCCCAGCACCTGGCCCGTCAACGGATCCACGATCAACAGGTCGTTCAGCAAGCTATCCACCGCCAGGAAATCCTGGTTCGCCGCGTCAAAGATGACGCCTGTCGGAAGTTGCAGGCCACTCACCGGCGGTATCGGCACAGCCCCGCCAGGAAGTACCAGCAGATCGATGGCGCTCGTTTGCGAGCCGATCGTAACCGCGCCAACATTTTGAGACGGATCATTGTTTGGCGCCGGATCAATGGCCACAGCAAGGGGCTGATAATCAATCGGCGATCCGTTGGCTACCTCGGTCGCCGTAGTGGCACCGGCAACAATAAAAGTCCCAAGACCTCCTTCATTCGCAGGAGGGTTATCGTTGGGACCGGGAGGAATCGTGTTGGTGACTGCTGCGAGGCCGGAGTCCGAATTAATCGCCACTCCGATAGGCTGGGTGCCTCCTGCAATCGGAAGCGTGATGGGACTATTGAACACCCCGTTCAGGCCCTTCTCGTCGAGCACCGTCACGTCGTTGCTCCCGTTATTCGCGACGACCGCTTGCCCCGTTCGTCCGAGAATCGCTACGCCGTATGGAGTTGTCCCGGTATTGAAGAAGCTCGGAGATTGCGGGGTTATCAGCGTACCATTCAGCAGGTTCACCAAAGAAATCGTCCCGCTCCCGGAGTTCGTCACCACCGCCTGATCGAGATTGGAATCCACTGCCACGCCCACGGGAGTCGAACCCACGGTCACCGGCTGGATCACAGTCAGGCTGGTGACGTTCGAAACCGCCGTTCCATTTTGGACGTAAACGACGTAGCGCCGCGCCGTCGCTAAACTCGCGGCCGCAATTGCGGCCGTCACGTGGCGGCTGCTGACGAGAGTGGTGGGCACTGCGGTGCCATCGAGCACTACCTGCGAGCTGCCGGTAAAGCCCGAGCCGATGACGGACAAAGTAATTCCAGCCGCCGGGTTCTGCGCGTAAGTGATTGCCGGACTGGACTCCACAATCTGCAGCGGATTGGGCGTCGTGGTGGCCAAGGGCACCACGGATACGGAGTTGTTGCCTTGATTGACGACGTACGCCGTATTCGTCGCCGGATTCACTGCCACGGCTTGCGGCGAGTTGAAACCTGCGATTGTCTGCAGCACGACCGCGTTCTTCAAATCCACCACGTACCCGTTATTCGCTGCGGCGTTCACCGCAATTCCGATATTCGCAAGCGGGTTCACCGCCGCTGCGACCAACCCCGTCGGCGAAAATGTAGCTCCGCCCGGCAAAGTGAAGGACGTGGTGCTTACCCCTCCATTCAACAGGCTGAAAGTCGAAAGGCTGGGCTCCGGGCTCGGCGTGTCAATCGGGCCATCCGGATCGGCTAGCAGCGCTTGATGCGTTTCCGTGTTGATGCCAATGCCGCGCATCGAGGTTGAGACCAGGACGTTCCCGATAAGCAGCGGCGAACGCGCCAGGTCCGTTGAATTCGCACCGACGCCGGGATTGTGCCCCAGATCCACAATGCTGATCGCGCCGGCACCACCGGGCGTGCTAATCGCCCAGTTCAGTTTCGGGTCAATCGCTACCTGCGGATTCAAGCCCGTGCCGATGCTCGCGACAACTCCGCTCACCGTCTGGACGACGGTTGGAACTCCGCCTGAAAAATCCAGAACCACCGCATAATTCGTGGATTGAAACGCCACCAGCCCGCGATGCGTGAGCGGGTTGATCCCGATTGCATACGGAACCGGTTGCGGATTTGGCGGAGTATTGTTATTGGGCAGCGGCAGTGTGGTAACGGCCAAAGTCGTGAGGTCAATCACGGACACCGTGTTATCGAGGCTATTTGTTACGGCAGCGATGTGATCGCCCAACGTCCCGATGGACGTGGTGACTTGATCGTCAATCGCCACACCGGTGGGCGCACTGCCCAATGCAACAGGCGAGCCCGCGACTTGCGTATTCGACGCGAGGTTTATGATGCTCACCGAATTGCCGCCGGTATTCGCCACCACCGCCACGTTCAACGACGGGTCAATCGCGATCGCTTGCGGCGAAGCCCCGACGCCAAAGCTCGACGCTACACCGGTAGCGATATCGCCTGGTCCAGGCTCGACGGCGATATTGATCGCGGACATGCCCGGATTCGGCGCTACGACGTCATTGTTTCGTACAACGAGCGGATAGAGTCCTGGTGAAGGTATGCAAGAGGCGGGAACTGTCACAGTCAACTGTTGGCCGCTCGTCAGCGTCGCCGGTGCGCTCGAGCCACTACATTGCACGGTGGTTTGCGACGAAAAATATCCGCCCACGAGATTTACGCCCAGGCTCGTCCCGCCCGACACGAGCGTGTCCGGAGTAACTGCGACCACGGCCGGACGCGACGGCACCACCGTCAAACCCTGCGGTCCCGCGAGGCTGCCCGAGACGTCCCCGTTCTGCGCCTGGACGACCAGCCGCACGAGTCCGGCGACCGACAACGGCCCTGCCGGAATTGTGGCGCGCAACGAGCTGGCGGTAATGAAGATCGTGGGAACAGCAACAGGCGGGTTCCCCACCATCACCACGTCATTCGAATTGAAATTTGTTCCGGCAAGATAGACGTCTTGCTGCCGCGACCCTTCGCCCACGGTATTCGGCGTCAAAGAGGTGAGCGTCGGAGCATCCGAGGATGCAATGGTTACAGTAGCGGTTCCAATTACCGACGGATCGAACGCCGAAACCGCAGTAATCGTTTCGGAGCCTGCAGCCCCGGTCGCTGGCGCGAAATATTCGCCTGCGGTGCACGGCACCGTGATCTGCGAACTGGGGCAGATGTAGCCGTCCGCGGCCGTGCCTCCCGCTGCTCCCCCCACTTCCCACGTGACATTCGTATTCGTCGTGCCCGTGACATTCGCGGTGAATTGGAAGTGATCGCCCGCAGCTATCGTCGCGGTGTTCGGGGTAATGTGTACCTCGGCGCCGGTGCGCAGCATTACCGTCGCGGTGCCGAATGCCGTCGTGTCCACTGTACTGGTGGCCACCACCAGGAACGGATTCACGGAGGGGATGACGCTCGGCGCCGTGTAAAGTCCGCCTGCAGCGTTGTTTTGTCCCGTGGTGATCGTGCCGTAGCCGCTCGGCAATTGCGTTTGGCCCACAGCAGCAGGGCTGCACGTGGTCGGCTGCACGTTCGTCGGAGTCGGAGGCAGGCAAATTTGCCACGTCACCGTCGTGGTTGCCGAGCCTGTGACGGTTGCCTGGAACTGAAACTGCGTGCCCAGCGGAATCGCCGGAGTGGTGGGGCTGACCGTAACGCCCACCGGGGTGGAATTTCCGCCGCAGCCAGACAATACCGCCAACACGCAAACCGCCAACATCGCCGCGCCCCACTGCCAAAGCTTGTTGCCCATTTCTTCCACCCTCTCTGCTGAAATCGTAACGCGCCGGGAAACTTTCACCGCGCCGTCTGTAATGCGTGGCCGTACCGCTTTCGATTCGATCGTGCGATTCGCTAGAACGTCTTACCTACCGTGAAGCGGAAGGTATGCTGCGGCTCCAGCAAATTCGCTGGGATATGCTGGGTATTGGCGCCGATAATTGTCTGCAGCTCCGGAGCGATCTGTGTCTGCAGCACGCCCGGGGGCAGCGCATTCTTGAGCGCGTCACTTAGATAATAACCGCCGCTCAAGCCGTTAATCGTCTCATTCAGCCGCAAATAGTTGTAGGCGTAATAAATGCGGAAGGGCGCGTTGACGATCGGCAGCACCACGTCCAATTCGACTCCCGCCGAAGTGTGCGGCCGGAAATTCGTTCCTCCGACGATCGGAAGATTGCTGGCTACCTTCAAATTCGGGAAGTCCGGATTTGGATACTGCTGTTGATAGACCGTAACTGCCGCCGGATCCAGCGCGAGCTGCGATTTGCGCAGAATTCCGTTGACGCCAATGTCGTTGAAGAGCGAAACCGTGACGGGTCCCGCGATCGGAATCCGGTATTCGAAGTTCGCGACGTTCTGAAAATCGCCGCCCGGCCGCGTGGGATAGAACTGGATCATCGGCACGTTAATCGCTTGCAGGGTGGGCCGGCCCTGTTGGTTAAGAACCGTGGGATTATAAAATTCCACGGTCTGGCTGGTGGCGTAGGGAATCTCTACGAACGGCGCAATCGTATAGAAGTCGAAGCCGCGTACGTCATTTTCGCCGCCCAGGTAGAACCGGCTGTACGGTGGAATATTTTTTCCGCCATATCCAGTGATCATCCCGGTTTGGTATTTGAATCCGATGACGTTGCGCCGCTTATTTACGGGATGGAAGTACGTCATCACAAACGAATTCGTGATGGTGTTGACGTTCCCCTGCAACGGACCGCCCTCCAGCGAAAATCCATAATAGAAACTCTTGCCGTTGGTCGGGTTTTGCGGATTATTCACCGAGCTATACGAAATCGTCGGCGTGATTTTGCTGGAGACGATACCGTTTAGCGCCGACGGCCCCGCTAAGCCGGTGAACTGAATGCTCTCAAACAGTAATTGCGCCGAAGTGCTGAACGTCTGGATGTTCGTGGTGGAGTAGCCGTAGGTCACGCCAACGCGCGTAAAGGAGAACTTCCGCAGAGGATAGCTCGCGAATACCGTCATGCCCTTCGTGTTGGTCGTGTAGTTTTCTTCCAACGCGGGGTTCAGGGCGACCTGCTGGCCGTAGAAAATACCCAACTGTTTGGCCTGGTTATAGTCGAACTTGGTGGAAAAAATCGTGAAGCCGGTCGAAATCGGCCGGTCGAAAAGATATGGCTCCGTAAAGCCGAAGCGAATGTCGCGCTGGAAGCTGCCGATTTGCGCGGAAAGCGACAGAGTTTCGCCGAGGCCCAGGAAATTGTTGGTGGTATACGAACCGCCGATGAACGTGCCGGCGATGCCGCTCACGCCGCCATTGAAGCTGATGGATTGCTTGCCCTTTTCTTTGAGCTTCAGCTTGATGTCCACAGTGCCGGCCTTCACGTTGCGCTTCAGCTCGGCGTTTTCCGGCTTGATCGTGTCGAAATAATTCAGCTGGTTTAAACGCAGCAAGCTGAGTTCCCAGCGCCGATTATCGAAAACTTGGCCTTCATCGAGCAGCAACTCGCGGCGGATTACTTTATCGCGCGTCGTGGTATTTCCGGAAAACTCGATGCGCCGCACGAAATATTGCTTCTGCTGGTCGAATTCCATCGTCAGATTGACGATTTTTTTCTGGTCGTCAATGTCCGTCAGCGGAGTAGCCACGAAATCAATGTACCCGAAGCCGCCGTAAAGCTTCTTGTAGTTATCGAGAGCTTTACGGATCTTGTCGGCCGCGAAAACGTCGCCCTGCTTCAGCGGAAAAGCGCTGGCGAGGAATTCGGGTTTGAATACCAGCCCCTGATCGGGATCGGCGCTGCGGAAATTCAGCTTGCCCATCCGGTACTGCTCGCCTTCATCAATGGTGATGGTAATATCCGCGCGCTTGCCGTTCTTCGAACCGATCATCGGCCACGGACCGGGAATCCCGCTGCGAACGTCGTTGCTAATCTTGATCACAGGATCGGCCGTGGACATCTTGAAATATCCGTGATCTTGATAGAGGCCGTGAATGCCGACTCCCAAGTCTTCGTCCAATTTGGCTTTGTCGTAGGTCTTGCTAAGCACCGGAATTTCAGTGATGTATAGGGGAATCGCATAAGGGCGGTCATTGCGCATCGAGCGGATCAGTTTGCGGTCGGAAAAAACTTTCGCGCCCACGAATTTGATGTCCCCCACCTTTACCTTCGGCCCTTCATCAATATTGAAGACCAGTTTCACGGCGTTGGTGGCGGCGATGCGTTCATAGGTGGGTTTCACGGTCGCAAACTGCCGCCCGTGCTCGGCGAGCAGTTCCTTAATCACCACCTCGGCGCGTTTGATCTTGGTTGGGTCGAACTGGCTTTCCACCGAGAGCCCCACCTTCTTATCCTTGAAGGCGTCCAGAATGTCCGACTCGGTAATGGATTTGTTGCCCTTGTACTCGATGCGCCGAATGATCGGGCGCTCTTGCACATAAAAGACGAGAATTTTCGCGTTAGGCTGGTCGGGACTATCTTCCACTTCCAGGCGAATATCCTCGAAGAATTGCGTGTTCCACAGCGCCTGAAAATCGCGCCGCACTGCCTCTTCGTTGTAGGGATCGCCCGGACGCGAGAAAATCCGGGCCAAAAGCGTGTCCCGTTGGATGCGCCGGTTGCCCACAAACTCAATTCTTTCGATCACGTATTGGGGGCCGTTGCCTTCTTGACCGCCCTGAGACTGTTGAGCCACAACGATTTGCGCGAAGGGATACGCGAACAAAGACACACCGGCGAGAACTTGGAATAAACGCAGAAAAATTTTCCTGCAAGCGGCCATGGTCAAGGCCGCAGTATCCCGCCCAAGATTATGTGCTCCCTCGCCGGACCGCTCCCGCCCGGCTTGCGCGTAGGATTCCTAGTGGGCCACTGGGGTTGCTTCTACGACAGGTCGGAACGCAAGGCCTTCGCTCCCGAGATAAATTTCGAGAGTGGCGGGGCGTTGCAATCCTCCCTGAATCAAAGCTTCCGACAATGGGTCTTCGACGTACTTCTGTAACGCGCGCCGGAGCGGCCGCGCGCCATAATTTCGATCGCTGCAGGTCTTCTCGAGGATCCACTGGCGCGCCTCAGGCGTCATTGCAATTTGCACCTGGCGATGCACCAGCGTTTCGTTGATCTGGCCCACGAGCAAGTCAATAATCCGCAGTAGGTCGTCGTCCGTGAGTGAATTGAACAAAATCACTTCATCGAGACGATTGAGGAATTCGGGATTGAACACCCGTTTTACCTCGCTCATCACCATGTCATCCTGGCTCTTGGCCATCGCGTCCAGTTCCTTCGACGCAAAACCCAGGCCGCTTTGCTTCTGCAATTGCCGCGCTCCCAGATTTGACGTGAGGATGATAATGGTGTTGCGGAAATCCACCGTGTTGCCGAGCCCGTCCGTCAACTGCCCATCTTCAAAGACTTGCAGCAGGATGTTGTACACGTCTGGGTGAGCTTTTTCAATCTCATCCAGCAAAATAACCGAGTACGGCGTGCGGCGCACGCGCTCCGTCAATTGACCACCTTCTTCATACCCGACATATCCTGGGGGCGCGCCGATCAATTTCGACACGGAATGTTTTTCCATGTACTCGGACATGTCGAAGCGGATCAGCGATTTTTCGCTGCCGAAGAGGAACTCGGCCAAACGACGTGCCACTTCCGTCTTGCCGACGCCCGTTGGGCCGAGGAACAGGAAGCAGCCCACCGGACGTCCCGGAGCTTTTAATCCCGCGCGGCTGCGTCGAATCGCGCGGGCCAATGCCGTGATTGATTTGTCCTGGCTGATGACGCGGCGGTGCAATTCTTCTTCGATGCGCAGCAATTTCTGCTGCTCGTCTTCCTTGATCGCGGAGACCTGAATGCCGGTCCAACGCGCCACGACTTCCTCGATGTCTTCGCGGGTGACAACGCCCGTGGAAGAATCATCAATCTTCAACTTTTCGCGCAGCAGGCGCAGGTGTTCCTTTTCTTTGCGCTCCTCTTCGGAATAGAAACGCGCCTTCTCGAATTCGTGATTGGCGATCGCCGTTTCCATGCGGTGCGTGATGAATTTCACGCGCTTCTGCACTTCGGAAACTTCATCCGGCAGCATCGCTTGGCGCAGCTTCACGCGCGAACCGGCTTCATCAAGTAGGTCGATTGCCTTGTCCGGCAAGAAACGGTCCGGAATGTACCGGTTCGAGAGGTACACCGCGTATTGGATGGCTTCGTCGGTGTAACTCACGGCATGGAACTTTTCGTAGCGGTCGCGCACGCCTTGCAGCACGCGAATCGCTTCCTCTTCGTTGGGGGCGGAAACCTTTACAGCCTGGAAGCGTCGCTCGAGTGAACGGTCCTTCTCCACCGATTTGCGATATTCGCCAGGAGTAGTCGCCCCGATGCACTGAATTTCACCGCGGCTCAGCGCGGGCTTCAAGATATTGGCGGCGTCCAAAGAGCCTTCCGCCGAACCCGCACCCACCAGCGTATGCAATTCATCAATGAAGACGATCGCATTCTGGCTCTCCATCAATTCCTTCATGATGGTCTTCAGCCGCTCTTCAAACTGGCCGCGGTATTTCGTACCGGCGACAATTAGAGACAGGTCCAGCGACAAAATCCGCTTGTCCGCAAGAAACGGCGGCACGTCGCCATCGGAGATTCGTTGCGCGAGACCCTCGACAATCGCCGTCTTGCCGACGCCGGGCTCGCCAATCAACACGGGATTATTCTTCGTGCGCCGGCACAGGATCTGAATCGCGCGCTCAAGTTCGCGGTCTCGTCCTACCAGCGGATCGAGTTGGCCTTCCATCGCCGCCTGCGTCAAATCACGGCTGAATTCTGCTAACAGCGAAGCTTCTTTTGGCCGGTTCACTGGCACCTTCTCTCCCGCGCTGCGTCCCAACTCCTCGCGCACGGTTGAAAGCCGCAATCCCCGCTCCAACAAGATCTCCGCGCCGAAGGATTTCTCCTCGCGCAGCACTCCCAGTAACAGATGTTCCGTGCCGACGTGCTTGTGGCCCAGACGCTCCGCTTCCTCGGCCGCGAAGTTCAGGATGCGCTTGCATTCCTGGCTCAGCGGAACTTCCACCGAAGTCGAGATGCGCTCGCGAACCGTGATGCGCGCCTCGATTTCCTTGCGGATGGATTCGATCGAGCCGTGCGAACGCAGGAAACGGTTGGCCAGCGCCTTGTCTTCGCGCAGCAAGCCCAGCAGCAAATGCTCCGTCTCGATGTACGGGCTGCCGTACTGGCTGGCCTCATACCGTGCGAAAAATATTACGCGCCTAGCTTTCTCTGTATAGCGTTCAAACACGGGTCACCCACGCTCTGCCGGAGTCTGCGCCCCAACGCTCGCCGTCCGCGGGAGAGGAACCGTCGAACCTGCGAGCGCTGCTATGCCCGAAGCCAATTTGCCGTGTTCCAGATGCAGAACGCGGTCGGCTCGGCGGGCGATCGAAATATTGTGTGTTGCCAGAATGGAAGTCAGCTGATGAGTCTTGTGCAGGTGCTGCATCAATTCGAAAACGTTTTCCGCGCTGCGTTCGTCCAGGTCGCCGGTAGGCTCGTCCGCCAGCAACAATTGCGGTCCATTCACCAGAGCCCGCGCGATGGCCACTCGCTGTTGTTCGCCGCCGGATAATTGACCCCCACGCTGCTCCGCTCGATCGGCCAATCCAACTTCGCCTAGCCAGTTCGTCGCGGTGCGCAACGCCTCTCCCAAAGAGGTCCCGCGAATCAGCAAAGGCATCGCCACGTTTTCCGCAGCCGTGAAGTCCGGCAGAAGGTGATGACGCTGCCAGACAAATCCCACCGCGCGATTGCGATACTCCGCCAGTTCCGCTTCCGAAAGCAACTCGAGCGAATTCCCGCCGAAGTATACTGTACCGTTCGTCGGAGTGTCCAGCGCAGCCAGCAAGTGCAGCAAAGTGCTTTTGCCGGCGCCGGACGGCCCGACAATCGCGACCATTTCTCCACGCGCAATCGTGAAGTTCACACCATCGAGCGGTGTAATTTCCTGGGTGCCGGGATGAAACGTCTTGCGCAGCGCCTCGCCGCGCACGATTTCCGCAGCGCCCGTCGTGACCCCGTCAGCCGCATCCTCCAGCACAGCAACGCTCGAATTGGACTGTATGCGCATCGCCTAGGGTCTAACCTCTTTCACGTTAGATGCCGAACGCGCCAATCAGTATGTCCTTCTTTTGCAGACAACTAAGCATTCCCGAAACGGCTTCTAGCGTTAGCAAATCCAAAGAATTTCTCATTATTGCCGTACTGTTACCTCTAGCAGCGCTTTTGGCCTTGCGAACCAGAACTTTGGCCACCTCCCCAATTTCGCTTCTTGTTCGATTCTAACACGGAGCGATGTGAATTGCTGGCGGCTTCCCGCATATTTTGGAGCGTCCAGAGACGGCATTTCATTCGAAGCGCAGAATCTCGACGGGAAGAACGCTCGCCGCCGACCGCGCCGGCAAAATCGTGGCTGCAATGCTGATGAGCAGTGCCGCAGTCGCAATCCACACGGCATCGAGCGCGTTGGTATGAAACGGCACATAAGGAATCGCATACACTTCCGGATTCAGCGGGATCAACCGCCAACGGTTAGCAATGCCCGCAAAGGTGTAGCCGATCAGCAGTCCTGCAACTGTCCCTGCAATGCTAACCACCAAGCCTTGCAGGATGAAAATTTTGCGCAACTGTTGCCTCCGCGCGCCCATGGCCATCAGCACGGCGATGTCGCGCGCGCGATCGGTCACCGTCATCGTCAGCACCACCAGAATATTCAGCCCGGCGACGAACGTGATCAATCCAATGAAAATCGCGGTGACCAGCTTTTCCAGGCTCAATGCGCGAAATAGCGCGCGATTTTCATCCATCCACGTGGAAGTCGTGAACCCGTTGCCCGCGCGCTTCAATAATTCCGCGGCAATCGCGCTGGCATCATCCATATGGGTCACGCGCACTTCGAGTAGGCTCACCACGTCCCCGATCCCGGAAAGCGCCTGCGCCGCCGGCAAAGTCACGAATCCCCAATTCGCGTCGTAGTCGTAAAACCCGGAATCGAAAACCCCGGTCACGCGAAAACGCCGCGAGCGCGGCAACATTCCGAACGGAGTCAAGTTTCCCTGCGGGCTCGTGAGCGTCACGTAATCGCCCGCCGTTATTTCCAGGTCATTCGCCAAAATCCGGCCCACCAGCACCGCCGGAATTCCGTCCGCGTCCGGCGCGAAATCTCCCGTGCCCGCAACCAGATGATGCAGCGCCTCGCTCGCGCGGCGCTCCAGTTCCGGATCAACGCCTTTCAATACGATTCCGCGCGCGTGCCCACCCGAAGAGAGCAGCACCGTCGCGTAGATCGCCGGTTCAATCGAGCGCACGCCTGGGGTATCGCTGAGCCGCGCCATCAACGCGCGATAGTCCCGGATTCCGTTGGGTCCGATGGGCTTGATGTTTACGTGCGCGGTGACGCTCAGTAAACGATCCCGAATCGCCTGGCGAAAACCGGTGTTCATCGAGAGCGCGATCACCAGCGTCGTGACGCCCGCCGCCACTCCCACAATCGCCAGCAGCGTGACGATTCGCAACACCGCAGGCCGGTTCGGCGACCGCAAATACCGCAGCGCCACCAACCATTCGAAGCTCATTTCGCGTCGCCGCCCGCAGTTGAATCAGGTTCCGCGGGTTCCTCAGATTCCTTGCGCAAAAGCGGGAACAAGACCACTTCGCGGATCGCGTGCGAATCGGTCAGCAGCATAACCAGGCGGTCAATACCGACCCCCTCGCCGGCAGTTGGCGGCAGACCGTGCGAGAGCGCGCGAATGTAGTCCATATCTACTTCCTTCGGCGCTTCCTGCCCGCCCTTTTCCACCTGCTCGCGAAAGCGCCGCTCCTGGTCAAAGGGATCGTTTAATTCAGAGAATCCATTGGCCAGTTCCATTCCAGCGATGAAGAGCTCAAAGCGCTCGGTGAACAATGGATCGTCCGGCTTCTGTTTCGAAAGCGGTGAAATGGCCGTAGGAAAGTCGTACACAAAAGTAGGCTGCACCAAGTGGACCTCAGCGATCGCTTCAAACAACTCGCCGATCACTTCCCCATCGGACAGATTCAACACATTTGCGAGCACGTCCGCACCGTGCGCCCGCGCATAAGTATTGTAGCGTTCGGCGACGGCAGCAGGGCCGCCTGCAGCGCCTAGTTCAGCCACGGTGGGCGCTGCGCCCGCCGCAGCCGGCCAATATTTCACGATCGCTTCGCGCATCGAAAGCCGCTCGAATCGGCTGAAATCAATCTCCACTTCGCCGTACTTGATTCGCGTCGTGCCGCAGGCCTTCTCCGCCAGGCCGCGAAACAATTCCTCGGTCATGTCCATCAACTCGAGATAATCGCTATAGGCCTGATAAAACTCGAGCATCGTGAATTCCGGCTGATGGATTGCGTCAATTCCTTCATTCCGAAAGTTGCGATTGATCTCATACACGCGGTCAATTCCGCCCACCACCAGCCGCTTTAAATACAATTCCGGCGCGATGCGCAAATACAGATCCATATCAAAAGTATTATGGTGCGTGACAAAAGGCCGCGCCGTCGCACCTCCCAGAATCGGATGCATCATCGGAGTTTCCACTTCCACGTACCGCCGCGCATCGAAAAAATCACGAATCCCGCGAATAATCTGCGCGCGCCGGACAAAAATATCGCGCGCCCGTTCATTCACAATCAGGTCCAAATAACGCCGGCGGTAGCGCTGCTCGATGTCCGCCAGCCCATGCCATTTCTCCGGCAGCGGCAGCAAGGCCTTGCTGAGCAGTTCCAGCTTCTCTACCTTCGCGGTGAGCTCGTTCGTCTTGGTACGGAAAAGATGGCCCGCGACGCCAATGACGTCTCCCAAATCCAGCAACTGGAAGAGCTTGTAAGCCTCTTCCCCAACCACGTCTTGCCGGACGTAAATCTGCAAGCGTCCGCCGTCGCCAGCGATATGCGCAAAAGCTGCCTTGCCATGCGGGCGCAAAGCCACAACCCGGCCAGCGACTCGCACTTCCACACGTTCGGCGTTCAATTGTTCCACAGTGCGTTCGCCGAATTTCTCGGTCACTTCCCTGGGCGTGTGCGTCCAGGCAAACTTTCGCGGATAGGCCGCGTGGCCGAGCCCCTCTATTTCTCTTAGCTTTTTCAGTCTCTGTTGAAACTGATCCAGCGGTTCAAATTCCAATCGGTCAACTTCCTTTCGGTGGCATGCGCCCGGCAATGGCGAGGAACTTGCGAAGAGCCGAGCGGCAGTATAGCGGTCGGCTTCCGCGAGCGTCAAGAAAACCCCCGCCGCGCGGAACCAGTGGTATAATCCGCACTCACCTTTGGGGGCGGCGTGTTGTTCAAGAGGAAGCCAGGCACTTCCCACTCGCGGCGCAATGTCTCAGACGATTGGATCGCGGCACTCCCGCGCGAAAAGGCGCGTGTTTTCGACGAGGTCGTGAAACGATGGGAATCCTTCTACGCGATGCTGAGCGTTTCTCTCGATGACGCCATTTCCGTCCGCACCCGTGGAGAATTGGTTTGCGCGCGGCAATATGTATCTGTTTCCGCGGATCTGCTGGCGCAGCTAGCCGCCGAACTGATCGGCGCTTGCCACTGCCTCTCCGACCGTGGACGTCATCTAAATAACATTCCGAGAGTCCAGCCGCTGCAAACTGAATTCTTTCGGGGCGAAACCGCTCAGGCAGCAGCATCCTGGAATGATTTCCTCCATCACGTGCTCTTCGCCGACCGTTCTCGGTTTTTCCAGAAGTTGCGTATCTTGTCGGAAACTCTGGAAAGCCTGATTCGGGAATTTGACGCTGCCGCGGAGGACGTGTTCGCTGGACTTTCAGTTCGGCCTGGCAGCAGCTGGGACGCTTTGGAGTGCCTGCATTACGATTTCACCACGTGCTTGCGAGAGTCTGAAGTCCTGTTGAAATCCTTTCTGCGCGCTCTGCCTGCAGAGCAGGTCGCCGCATTCGCCGCGGATGTATCGAAAGCGCCCTCGGTGGATCGTTTGCGGGCAAAGCCGGGAACGCGAGTCCGCGATTTTCGAGCCTCGGCTTAGCGACCTCCAATATTTGGTAGATGCGATCTTCACCTCTGAAGCCGATTCCTCACAATTGGCTTGCGCTTTAAGTCCCGCTGACTCTTCGCGGTTCGCGGTTGATCGGCCCAACGGGCGCGCGGAACGCACTGGACGTTTGTAGCGAATGCAACGAGAATACCCCAAGCTTTGGGCGCCGCTCTCGCATCCAAAAAGCTGAACATTTCTCCTTATTCACATTCAGCTGCGCGGGCCGTCCCGATAGCACATTGATTGCTTGAACAGCACATTGGGTAGGACACTAAGTACAACTCAAGGAGAGATGGACGCATCGCAGCTTAAGACGCGTCCCAACGGGTAGCGTGGCCCGAACGAGACGAATCGAAACTGGGGAGATGCCGGAGGCGGATGCCATCCGGCTCGCCCAGCAGGGCGATGCACCGGCCTTTGAGCGCCTGTACCGGTTACATAATCGGCGAGTATATTCTCTATGCCTGCGCATGGTCGGAAACACGGCCGAGGCCGAGGACCTCACTCAGGAAGCGTTCCTCCAGCTCTTCCGGAAAATTGCCACCTTCCGTGGAGAGTCGGCGTTTTCGACCTGGCTGCACCGGCTCGCGGTCAACGTCGTGCTGATGAAACTGCGCAAGAAGTCCGGCACGGAGAGTTCGCTGGAAGAGATTACCGAGCCCGACGAAGAATCGGGAGGGCCGCGGCGCGATTTTGGCGGTCCGGATTTGCGGCTCAGCGGTTCGATTGACCGGGTGAATCTGCAGCGCGCGGTGGAGCAGCTGCCGCCCGGGTACAAGTCAGTGTTCGTCCTGCACGATGTGCAAGGCTACGAGCACAACGAGATTGCGGAAATCATGGGCTGCTCGATCGGCAATTCGAAATCCCAGTTGCACAAGGCGCGCATGCGGCTTCGCGAGTTGTTGCACGAGGCGCTGCGTGCCAAGGCCCGCGAAGATCGCAAAGCTGCCAGCGCCGATGCTGGCGGCGAGGACTGAAGAAACATGGCCATCATCAAGTGCGAGGATTTTCTCGACCGTCTCGAGCCTTGGATGGAGGGAGAACGCAGCGCGGACGCGCAGGCCCACCTCCGCGATTGTCCTCGTTGCCTCGCCGTCATCAACGATTTGAACGCCATCCAAGCGGAAGCTTGCACTTGGAGCGCTTCTGAGACCGATGCGCCCGAGCGTGTTTGGGTATCGCTGCGGGCGCAGCTCGAGCAAGAAGGGCTGATCCACGACGCGGTTCCAGTCCTGGTTGCACGCGAGCAAACCCGTCCAGCGGTTAAACCGGGCTGGCTCCACGGCCTGTTTGGTGGTTTGCCGCGCCCCGTTCTCGCCGGAGCCTATCTCGCCGTGCTGATCGCCGTTGCCTTCGCCCTTAGCGGACCGGTGCATAAGAAAGTGAACGAAGCAAAGTGGCTCGAAGGCACTCAGATCGCCACTTCCCCGTTGCGCGCGGAATTGAACACCGCCGAACAAAACTCGATTTCTTCCTTGCCCTATACCAATTCGGACGTGTCGGCTTCTTTGCACCGCAACCTCGCCATTGTTGACAACTACATCGCATTGTGTGAGAAAAGCGTACACGAAGAACCCCAGAACGAATTGGCGCGGGATTATCTGTACGAGGCGTACCGGCAAAAGGCGGACTTGCTGGCGCAGATGAGCGAACGCGGAGAAAACATCCAATGAGCACTCGTCGCTTTGTTCCCGTGCACCGTACTCGCAAAGTAGCCATCAAGACCGCCGGAACGCTGGTCGCTGCTTTTCTTCTCTGCGGCGTAGCCTCCGCTTCGCCGCGTCGTCAGGAACAGCACTTCAAGGTGGACGCGCGTCCGGTCATCACGATCCACAACCCCAATGGGTTAGTGACCGTGAAAGCCTGGACCAAATCCGAAGTCATGGTGATTTCCACGCTCGCCAGCGATCAGGTCGCCGTGGACGCCGAACAGATGGGAAATCGCGTGGATGTTTCGACGCGCGGCCTCTCCGATTCCGTCAGCCCGGACGATATGCGCGCTGATTTCCAGCTCAACGTCCCGGAGGACGCCGAACTGCAAATCCACAACGATTCGGGCAGCGTGAGCGTGTTCAATGTGATGGGCGATATGAACGTCGAAACGGTCGCCGCTGGCGTGGATCTGGAAGACGCTGCCGGCTACTTGACTGTGAAAACCGTGGGCGGTTCCTTCCAATGTCTCCGCTGTGCCGGGCGCATCGAAGTTTCCTCGATCAGCGGCAATTTCAAGCTGATTGACCTGCGCAGCTACCACGTCTGGGCACAGACTTCGACGGGCAACATTCTTTTCAACGGCGAATTTCTCCCCAATGGCACCTACTCCCTCAAGAATTACAGCGGCGTCATCGAAGTCCGCTTTTCGCCCGGAGATTCCTTCGATATGAGCGCCACTTCGCTCAAGGGCAAAGTCAACAACGAAGCGAAACTCACGCCTCCGGCCCACCAGCATCATTTCGTGCCCAGATGGGGCAATGCGCTCTTCGGCACCTTCAACCAGGGACGCGCCAAGGTCGAGCTGACCTCCTTCGATGGTACAATCAACATTCTAAAACGTGATTGATTCGGCCATCTCGCCGCAGCACAATCAACCTGACCGATGACGAATGAAATGCGCACTCGCACGCTCGTCTGCTTGATAGGCTTCATGGGCAGCGGCAAGTCCACCGTCGCCCGACTCCTCGGGCGCCAGATCGGCTGGCCGCACGTGGATCTCGATAAGCGCATTCAGGAAGCGACGGACCAGACCATCCCGGAAATTTTTGCCAAGCGCGGCGAGCCGGAATTCCGCCGCATCGAGCACGAACAACTTACTCGCATCGTAGGCGAAGCAGCCGAGCAGCAAAAGCCTCGGGTCGTATCGCTCGGCGGCGGCACCACCGCCCAGCCGCAAAATCTAGCGCTGCTGCGTCAGGCCGGTGCCGTTCTGATCTGGCTCCAGTGTCCCGTCGAAGAGCTGCTCAAGCGCATCGCGCACATTCAGGATCGTCCGCTATTTCGCGACGAAGTGAGTTTTTGTAAGTTGTATCAGGAACGTCTGCCCTTTTATGAACTGGCGGATTACCGCGTTGAATCCAATATCGAACCCCTGCGCGTCGTCGAGCAAATTGTAGCGTTGGGCATTTTTCCGAAGGTGACCGCATGAAGTATTCAACGAACTCTGGCCAGAATTCTTTTGCACGCGCCTCGATCACCGGAGCCGTGCTGGCCGCGGCAATTCTGGCCGCCGGCGCCTCCGTGCTTTTCCTTCAAACGCCGTCCCAAGCCGCCACCGCGGGCGGGAACAGCGTACCCGCGCTGTTTCACCACAAAAAAGACGCCGACACGAAATCACAAAATGGATTTGTCGAGGATAAGGGAAAGTTCCGCATCATGGTCAATGGCCAGCAGGTGGGAAAAGAGGAATTCGAAATCGGGCCGAGCGGTAGCGATTGGATCGCGCACGGCTCGGCGGAGATTCAGTCGCCGCAGGGAAACACCCGCGTCACCGGAACTTTGACGATTCACCCGGACGGCACTCCCTCGCGCTACGAATGGTCCACACAAGGCGCGAAAAAAGCCTCCGCGGTGATCGGATTCAACGGCATGAGCGCCACAGTGGAACTGCAGCTGCAGGGCGCGCGCCCCTTCACCCAGCAATTTACTTTCACGTCGCCGCTGGTGGTGGTGCTCGACAATAATCTCTACCACCAGTATGAAATTCTCGCCCACCTCTACGATTGGCAGAAGAAAGGCGCGCAAACCTTCTCCGTCCTGGTGCCGCAGGAATTGACGCCGGGGACGCTGACGGTCGATTCCATGGGCGAGCAGGAACTAAACGGCAAGAAAGTTGAGGAACTGCGCGTGCGCACCGAAGACAACGAGCTTGATCTCTACCTGGATGGCCCGAAATTAATGCGCGTGGTCGCTCCGGCCGCCAACGCCGAAATCATCCGAGAAGAACCGCACGAAGGCAAGTAACAGAAAGGCCCGGGCGCCATTCGTCCGGGCCTTTCCGATGGCCGTCAGCCACAGCGCCAGCTCTTCGCTTCGGTATCTGACTTCGTCGCGGCGCACTTCCCCGCGCCATTGTTGAAATACCACCCACGCAACGCGACAACTGCCTACAGCTGCGCGCGATGAACGACGTGCGTTGACTCCGCCGGCTGCTGCTTGTCGATCGTCACAGCCACATTCATTTCGGCGCCTTTGCGAAGTATTCCCAAACTCACTGATTTTTGATCCGTCTTATCGCGCAGTTGCGTCCGCAAATCCGCAAGAGTGTGTACGGGCTTCCCGTCCAACTTGATGATCACATCTCCAGCTTTAATCCCCGCCTTCTCCGCCGCCATTCCCGGACGAACCTCGCGAACCAAAATGCCAGCGCCATCGGGCGCCCCGAAATAAGTGCCCAGCTGTCCGGAGATATCTTCTGCGCCAATCCCCAGCAGCGGACTGCGCCCTTCCATCACGGGCATCGCGAACGAGAAATCCGGGTTCGGCATCGAAAACGCTAGAGCGTTATCGAAGTCGCGCATCTTCCCCTTCATTTTTTTCTCGAAGAACGCGCTGCGGTCGCCCAGATCCACCGAAACATTCTGGGTCGCCCCATTGCGCGAAATCTCCAGCGTCACCGTCCGCCCCGCGGGCGTTTCCCGCACCAGCCGGCGAAATTGCACCGTGCCTTCCACGATTTGCCCGTCGTATTGCATGATCACATCGCTGTCCTTCAATCCCGCCTTCGCGGCCGGACTACCCGGCTCCACGTCCATCACCACCACGCCACGCACCGCCGACAATTTGAGAGCTTTCGCTTTTTCCGCGGTTACCTCGCCGATTTCCACGCCCAGCCACCCGCTGCCATCATCGCTGGACATCACCAGGACGTCCGGGTCCTGGCCCAATACTTCCTGAGTCTTTTCCTGCGCCACTTGCGCCAATTCCGCCGCGCGGTCCGCCAGCTCGCTCGCGCTGGCATCGAATTGTCCCTGGTTGCTTCGCAGCTGTGCCGAGAGGCTCTGCTGCAGCCGTTGCAACTCCGGCGAATTCATCTCGACCTCCTTCTGCACTCGCTCGCTCAGGTCGGCGAGGTTCTCCCGCAGTTCTCGATCGACCCTACTATCGATACTACGAACCGCGTCCTCCATTTGTTCCACGGAAAGATCAGAATTCGCGCACCACGCGGCAGGCACGCCGAGTGTTGAAGGAGCAACCGCGGAATGAGTACTCGGAGCAGGCTTGGAGGTCTGGTTTTGGGTTTGGCCGGGCAAAGCGTTCGGCGTAAGCGCGAGCGCCAACAAAAGCAAGCCCCAGCCGGCAAGGTTCGAGCGTGCGATCCGCTTCATGCCAGTTGTCTTCACTTTGGGTGGATTCGCCCCGTCAGGCGCCTGGCCGTTGGACCACCAGCCGTATGCCGCCATTCACTGTACGGACTGAGATTTCGCCGCCGCCGGTTCCCAACTTGGCGTGGAACGCGCGCGCCGCGGGAGAGCCCGCCGAGGAAATGACCGGCAACTCCGAATAGAAATCGCCGTTCATGCTGAGTACTTTCAAATTGCCTCGCGCTCCCGGAGGAAGTCCCAGCAGAACCGATCCGTTCACCGTCTCGAGATTCATCTGGCCGCCGGCCATCAACTGGCGCAGCTCCAGTCGCAAATTTCCGTTCGTGGTCTTCTCGCTGAATCGTCCGGCGCTATCGAAAACTTCCACGTTGCCGTTCACCGATTTCAGTTCCCCGCCACCCTCCACTCCGCGCACCGTAACGCTGCCGTTCACCGTCTCGATGCTCCCGAGCAGCACGCGATACGGCACATGTACGTGATACTCCACGGCCACTTCGACGCCTTGCCCCTTGGGATAGCAGGTGTGCACAGCCACTTGCCCCGGTCGGCTGTCTACTTCGATTTTCACTTGATCGAGGTCGTGCGGATCGTTGTGCCCGGTCTTCACCGCGCTCACTTCCACTTCGTCGCGGCTCCATCCCTCCACTTGCACCGATCCGTTCACGTTTTCGAGCGCGAAGCTGCCGCCCGACGGCAAAGGATAAATTTGATGGAAGTTTTCGTCGGCCGCGAAGCCCGGCAGCGCCAGACAAGCGGCTCCGAGCAGCAGCAGAAGTCCGCGAATCGTAAATGCAGCAGTCCGCGCTCGACGTTCCTGGGATTTACTACTCAACGGCTGGCCTTGAGTATGCGTTTTCACCGTACGCCCCCTCGAGTGAATCACCCTCTTCACTAGACATTCGGCCGCTTCTAGTCAGCCGATTTCCGGTCACGTAAACGCTCGTGCCCGAGGCAACGCAGTCCGCTAACTGCTCGCCTAAGGCGTGTTCTCGGCGGTTGGCTGTGAACGCTCCAGCAGCCGCAGTTGCAATTGCAGGTTCCGCTGCAATTGCTCCATTTGCTGCTTGTAAAGTTTCAGTTGCTGATTCGCGTCACTAACAGCGACGCGGATATTGCCCGCCATTGCCCGCAAATGAACGACTTCACCGCCGCCGTTCAGCACGCCTTCGGCGCGGATGGATTCGCCGCCGTTGCCATTGGGGTCGCGGCTGACGGTCATAGGAAATGCCGGATCGAACGTGACGTGATGCTCGTCACCCGATTGCACTTGCGCATCAATCGTGATCGGCAGTTCGCGGGGAATGTAAACAACGATGTCGCCTTCGCCCGATTGCAGTTCGCATTGATCCGGCTTCTTTGCGGGAGCGACGAACCACGCGGTAATCCCGCCGGCTCCCGTCGAAGCCTTCACCGCGCTATCCACTTGCGTCAGATAAATGCTGCCGCCGCTGGTCTGCAGATCCGTGGGTCCGGAAACGCGCACCACGCGAATCCCTCCGCCGCCCGTCCTCGCACGCACCAAGCCGGCCGTCTCTCCTACTTCGATTTGCCCACCCGCCGTCTCTGCCACCAGTTCGCTTCCGGAGTGCTCCACGGAAACGTTTCCGCCTCCGGTGGAAACGCGCGCGATTCCATTCACCGACGCCACTCGTATGTGCCCTCCGCTGGTATGCAGCGTGGCATTTCCATCAATCGAGCCCGTGGTGATATGGCCCCCACCGGTTGCGGCAACCAATTCGCCGGCTACGTTCTTCACTGTGATGTGTCCGCCATCGGTCGTCAGATGCGCCGGTCCGCCGATATTCCCTGCAACAATGTTGCCGCCGGCGGTTGCCAGCGTCACAAAGCCATTCACGTCTTCCGTCTCGATGTTTCCGCCGCCGGTCATCACATCCAGGCTGTAATTCTTCGGAATATTTACCTCAATGGTCACCCACAAACGGCCCGTCGCCCGCCGTTCCAGGCTTTGCCCGCGAAAGTACACGCCTTCGGGAGTCTCATGCGCGCTGATCAGAAAGCTCTTCAGAAGTTGCTTCGCATCTTTCTGCGACGCGTCGGCTTCCAGAAAAACCGTGTAATCTATTTTTCCGGAATTCTGCGTCTTGACGATGATGTTACCGAGGTCGGTAATCAAATGGAGGCGCTGGCCGTCGCGAGTAACCACGGTGCCGGTCCGCGCGAAGCGCAACCGCGAGGCAGGCGCGTTCGCTTGCTGCGTTTTATCCCGCCCGTCGGCGGACGCCTGTCGCGCCGGTAAAACCAGCGTCGCGAGAAATGCCGCGGTGATCCCCGCGACCAAAACCTGCATAGGCGCACCAAGCCGTTCCCCGAACTTTGGCCGGGCTCGCAAAATGAGTGATTTGCCGCTCATGTTTAGAATTTTTGCCGCGGACCGAGATCGCGGATGACGGCCGCGCTTTGCAGGCGAATGTAGGTGCTGGGATCTTTTTTCATGCGTTCACGCAAAACCGCCAGCATATGATCGTCGGCGTCCACTTTGCCATTCGCGGCCATGTCGCGTAGCGCGTTGATCGCTTCCACGCGCACTCCCGGATTTTGATCGTCCACTAGGGCGTCCAGCAGCGTCTGGCGAACCAAGTCCTGAGGTTCGGCGCCATTCAGAGCTTCGAGCGCTTTCAGCCGCACCGCCGCGTTGTGATCCGTGTGCACCGCCTGGCAGAGCGCCGAGCGCACATCCGGGTCGTTGTTGCGTGCGCGCAGCAGGTCCACCGCATCCAGGCGCATATCCGCATCGAAACGCTGGTTATTGTGCAGCACGGACATCAGCGCGCGCTTCACCTCATCGTCGTTCACCGTGCCGGACACCAGGAAAGGCTGCTGAGCCCTCATCTGCAATTGCACGCGCGGCGGCTCGTTGTCGGACGTAGGGAATACGTTGATTCCCGCAACATCGGCAGTATGTAGATCGAGCGAACTGAGGGAGGAAGAAGGAGTAACTGCGGGGGCGTTGTCCAGCGGCTGGGAGGCCGAAATATTGGAAGCGGTGAGCGAATCCGTGCCGCCCGGCGTCGCCGGATGCCGCAGCAGGCGCGGCCCCAACACTCCCACGGAGAATCCGATCGCCAGCAAAAGCGCCGCGCTCCAGGCCGGCCGCGGAGAGATCCAACTTGAGGGGAGCAACGCTCCGACGGTACGTCGCAGCCAGCCACGCTCTTCCTGCTGATCCAGCGCGTCGTCCAGCGTCGCGCGGCAACTCGCCAGCAACGACGCATCCGGTTCGTGATGATTCGCGGCGAGCAGCGCGAGCATTTCATTTTCGCCCGTCATCGCCAGACTGCAGCCGGAACAATGCTGAAGGTGCTCGTCCACCTCCGCCATTTCGGACGCATCCAATTCGCCTGCTGCAAAGAGAATGAGTAACGGCTCGATTTCCTTGCACGCCGAACTCTTCATTCCCTCGAATCCCTCTTGCTGCATTCTTTCCGTCCTCGCCGATTTCGCTTAACGCATGCCTTCCAGGCTCGCGCGTAATTTTCGCGTCGCCCGAAATAGCGAATTCTTTACTGTCTCTTCTGACGTGCCTAGCATGTCTCCGATAGCACGCAATTTCAATCCCTGATAATGCTTCATCTCGAAGACCATGCGCTCGCGCGGTGACAGCCTGTTCAGCGCGCTCGCGATGTGCTGGCCCAATTCCTGGCCCAACAAATTTCTTTCCGGATTCGCCGCGGCTCGCTGTTCCGGCTGGCGATCGAAGAAATCCCGTGTCCCGCCTTCGGCATCTTCCGGCACCGGCGCTTGATCTTCCCGCCGGCTCGTTCGGCGCCGCAAATGATCGAGCGCCACGTTGGTCACAATTCGGTAGAGCCAAGTATAAAAGCTGCACTCAAATCGGAAGCGGTGCAGATTCTTGTAAACGCGCAGAAAACTTTCCTGGTAAATGTCCCGGGCATCTTCGGGACGATGCACCAGATTCAACGCCAGCCGCAGTACCTCGCGGTCGAACCTGCGCACCAATTCCTCAAACGCCAAACGGTCGCCCGCCTGCGCCTTACGGACGAGCGCCTGCTCTTCCGCGAGCTTCGCCGCCGCTGCCTGGCGCGCCTCTCCCTCGAGTGCGACGCTCATCCCCATGGTATTCGTCGTTGGCCTGGAAACGCCTGAGTTCAGTGCACCGGAACTCGGGTCGTGAATTAGGTTTTTCCCGGCATCAAGCCTTTCTGCGGGTTCCCTAAACATAGACGGGCCTTGTGGCCGTTGGTGAGCACCCGCGGACGTCACTTTCCCACTATCGGACAACTGCGCCACTGCACACCTCTTGCTGAGATGCGCGCACGCCCCATAACGCTGCAAAGGCGGCACTTAGGCCTGCCTCGAATACACCTCAGTCAGTCTCGCGGCGGCCTGCAACTCGGCAAATGGATGGATTGCAAGGTGTTAGCCACTTCGAGAGAGCCGCATCTTCGAGCCTACACGAATGAGCCCATAAACTCCGAGGCAAACAATGAAATCAACCAAGCTGCCCCAGTCCAACAGAAAGCCTTGGTGGCGCAGCACCGACGGCAGGTGTGGCACGAGCGAAAAATAATAGATCGCGTTTCCCAGAAGGATCGCGACGAGGTATTCAATCCAACGCCGAACTGGGGTGCCAAGAAAGTTGAGAGCCATGACTTCCTAAACGATTGCCTGTTGCAGTTGGGTTTGGCAGCGGCCGCGGTGTTCGGCGTTTTGCGCGGAATGCAGCGGGCAGCGGCTCTTCCAAACTCCGCGCACTGGATCTCAAGCGTCGGGATCGGTTTATGGAGCGGCCGCTGTGTCCCGCCGATCGGGACGCAGCGGGAAGCCTTACCGCTAAAATTGCTACGACTCAATTTTAGGTCACCGCTCGTATCCACGCAAACGCACTTCCGTCCAGCAAACCGATGGTATAAAAGTGATGTACTAGCGCCTGCGGATCCCGCAACTCGCCCTGATGCCCATCGCTCTATCTAATCCGGTCAAATATCTGCGCGGAGTCGGTCCGCAACGCGCCGCCACGCTCGCAGAGCGCGGCATTCTCACCGTCGCCGATCTGCTAGGCTACCTTCCCTTCCGTTACGAAGACCGCCTGCGCTTCACGCCCATCGCCGAAATCATTCCCGGGCAAGTCCAAACAATTTTCGCGGAAGTCACCGGCGGAGGAGGCACCACGGTTCGCTTCGCGCGCGGCCGCCGCTCGATTTTTCACGTGACCGTGCGCGACGCGTCGGGCAAAGTCTACGTCCGTTTTTTTCACGGCGGCTATCTCGAAGGACGCTTAAAAGACGGCCAAAAACTCGTGCTGCATGGAAAAGTTGATCGTGATCTCTACAGCCCCGGTCGCCTCGAGATGGTCAATCCGCAAATCGAGTTAGTCGGCGCCACGGACGGCGCTGCCGCCGACTCCACCGAAGTCGGCCGCATCGTCCCGATTTACGAAGCCCTCGGCGGCATCAGTTCGCGGATGCTGCGGCGAATCATCTACGCAATTCTTGAAGATTTCGAAGGCAATATTCCCGACCCGCTGCCGCCGCAAATTCTCGAGCGCTATCGCTTTCCCTCGCGGCGCGATGCCTTGGTCTTCGCGCACTTTCCGCCGCAGAACGAAAAAATCGAACTCCTCAACGCTTACCGCAGTCCGGCGCAAATCCGCCTGATCTTCGAGGAATTTTTCTACTATCAACTCGCACTTGCCCTGCGTCGCTTGAGCGATCACACCCGCCGCGGCATCGCCATGCGCGTGCGCGAAGAAAAAGTTCGCGCGGCGCTAAAACGCATTCTGCCGTTCAAGCCGACCGCCGCGCAAAAACGCGTGCTCGCCGAAATCGCCGCCGATCTCGAACGCCCGTACCCTATGAATCGCTTGCTCGAAGGCGACGTCGGCAGCGGCAAGACGATCGTCGCGCTCGAAGCCGCCACCATCGTCATCGAAAACGGCTATCAGGTCGCGCTCATGGCTCCCACCGAAATTCTCGCCGCGCAACACTATCTTTCCGCGCGCCGTATCTTCGCCCCCGTCGGCTATGGCGTCGAATTGATCGTCAGCGGCCGCACCCGCTCGGCAAAAGGCGAAGCGCTCGCGCGCGTCGGAAGCGCGGAAGCGCAGATGATCATCGGAACGCATGCGCTGATCGAAAATCCTGTATCTTTCAAGAAATTGGGTCTTGTGATTGTTGACGAGCAGCATCGCTTCGGCGTCTTGCAGCGCAAGCGCCTGATCGAAAAGGGCGCGTCTCCGCATGTGCTCGTAATGACCGCGACGCCCATCCCGCGCACCCTCGCGCTGACTCTGTACGGGGATTTGGAGATTTCCGTGATTGACGAAATGCCGCCCGGCCGCACGCCCATCGAAACGCGCTGGACCGAAGACACGCAACTGAACGGCGTGTGGGAGTTCCTGCGCCGCGAAATCGCGAAGGGCCGACAGGCTTATGTGGTATATCCCGTCATCGAAGAATCGAAGCAGGAACTGAAAGCCGCCACGGCCGAATACGAACGCCTCGCCACGCACGTATTTCCGGGCATTCGCGTGGGCTTGCTGCACGGCCGCCTGAAGAACGACGAAAAAGATTCGGTGATGGAGCAGTTTCGCCGCAACGAAATCCAAATCCTAGTCGCCACGACGGTCATTGAGGTCGGCGTGGATGTGCCGAACGCCACGATCATGGTCGTCGAACACGCCGATCGTTTCGGCCTCGCGCAGCTTCATCAATTGCGCGGCCGGATCGGACGCGGCGCGGAACAATCACGTTGTATCCTGGTGGCTCGTAAAAATATTACCGGAGAAGCGCGCGCAAGAATCGAAACCATGGTGGCCACGTCCAACGGATTTGAAATTGCGGAGCAGGACCTGAAACAGCGCGGCCCCGGAGAATTTTTCGGCACGCGCCAGCACGGCGACGCCGCCTTCTCGGTGGCGCAGCCGTTGCGCGACCACGAAATTCTGGAACTTGCCCGCCGCGAAGCCTTCGCGCTGGCGGAAAATCCCGAGCGCGCCGCCGAGATCATCGCGCGCCTCGAATCGCTCAGCCCCACCTGGCGCAAACGTTATCAACTGGCTTCGGTGGGCTAGCTCATGCGCGTAATTGCAGGAAAATATCGCAGCCGGCGGTTGAAAGGCCCGGGCACTATGCGTATACGACCAACGAGCGACCGCCTCCGCGAAACTCTCTTTAATGTTCTTGGACCTTCAATCGCCGATTCCTACTTCGTGGACCTATTCGCCGGCACGGGCGCTGTAGGAATCGAAGCGATAAGCCGCGGCGCGCGCGACGTGTTTTTCGTCGAATCGTATGCCAAAGCTGCGAAACTCATCCGCGATAATCTCGCATCGCTCGAAATTCAGAGCGGCGCCGAAGTTATCGAAGCAGACGCCGTACGCGGCCTGGAAAAACTCGCGTCACGCCGCCTTCTGGCCGACTTCATCTTCCTCGATCCGCCGTACGAAAATACCGACGAATATTTCAAAGTGCTCGAATTTCTGGACGCGTCGCACCTGATCGCTCCGCGCGGAATCGTTATCGTCGAACACTACTGCAGCGTCGAGTTGCCCGCGCGGTTCGACCGCCTTGAATTCACCCGCCAGCTCGGTCAAGGTGATACCCTGCTTTCTTTTTACAGGTTGGCAGCCGCAGCCTAGCGTCAGCGCATCCAACCCGCTCAGGTATAATGGCCAAACCCATGCAATCCGCGGCAAAACGCGCGCTCGAACCCGCCCAGGAAACGCTCGTGGAGCTGCCTTCGCATTCCAAGCTGCCCCGGCTCGACTTGGGCGTGGACTGGGGCTCGCCGTGGCAGGAATTTCGCTCGAGTCTGCGCTCCTATTTCAGCGGCGAGCGCGCCCCGCAAGACGCCGAACTGCCCGCGGACTCCGACCTCCGCGTCGAATGGATTCAAGGTCGCTTTCCGGGCCGCGCCTTCACCGCCGCGGCGTTGTGGCACGTCGCAGCCATCGCGATTTTGCTGCTGCCGATATGGCATTTCCTCGCCGGCAATCCGCCGAATCTCGCGCCGGTGCGCATCGAGCTCACCTGGACCAATCCCACGCAGGATTTGCCGCCCATTTCCCTGCCCGGCCACGAAATTAAGCCGAGCCCCAAGGGCGACCCTGCGAAACCATTGCCCCGTAAAGGCGCGGACGCCTTCCATCCTCGGCAAACGATTTTGTCGGAACCGATTCGGGTGACGCACCCGCGCCAAACCTTGATCCAACCGGACGCGCCGGCGACTCCGCCGAAAATTGATAATCCTTTGCCAAACATCGCAGAATGGGCCGCGACGCCGGCGATTCCCAAACCGCAGCTGCATCTAGGTTCCGCAGCTGCTGCCCCGGAAATGCGTCATCGCGCCGCAGCCGATCTCACCGCTCCCGAGATAAATCAGGAAAAGAACGCCGGGCCGCTCGATATCGCCGCTTCGCCCATGGTGAACGCGCAGCCCCGCATGCCCGTCGAACCCATGTCGCGAGCGGTTGCAGCGAAACACGCGGCGCAAGCAGATACCGGCGCCGCCCCGGAAGTTTCTTCCGCCTCTCCGGGCGACGCGAACCTCCATCGTCTGATCGCGATTTCGGCTTCGCCCGCACCTCCAGCGCCGGAAGTGAATGTGCCGCAGGGAAATCTCGCGGCGCGCGTTGCGATTTCGCCTGACGGCAAACAACCCGGTGTCCCTGGCGGCGCTGAAAACGGCTCAGTCGGAAACGGCGGCGCAGGCGGCGATGCCTCCAGCCGCGGCGGGCGAGGCGCCAGCGCTGCTGGAGGCGCAAGCGCCGGCTCGTTTCCGGGCGCAGTGAGCATCAGCGGAGGAAACGGACATTCCGGAAGCGGCGGATTAGCTCCCGCGGGACGACCCACGCACCTGAATCTGAAGCCAATGGAACCGGCCGGCGCGATGTCCGCATCGCGCAGCGGCCCGCGCGTGATCGGCTCGATCGATCCAGGCATGCCGCCCGAACGGCTTCTCTCCGGCCCGAAAGTTTATTCGCTGCACATTGATATGCCCAATCTCACCAGCGCCAACGGCACGAACTGGATCATAAATTTCGCGCAGATGGAGGAGGGCAATCCTCCCTACATCAGGCCGAAAGGCGAACTCACTGGATTGGAACTGGTCCGCAAAGTGGACCCCAAGTATCCGCCGGATTTAATCAAGGAAAGAGTGGATGGCGAAGTGGTTCTCTACGCCATCATTCGCAAGAATGGCTCGGTAGACAGCATCCAGGTGGTGCACAGCATAGATCCGCAGCTCGATCGTTACGCAATGGAAGCTTTATCGCGCTGGGAATTTCATCCTGCCCTGCGCGACGGCCAACCCGTGGACCTCGAAGCGATCGTGCACATTCCGTTTCACTTCCGGCAAGACTAACTGCGCTAACTACTACCGCGAAGAACCAGCTTGTTTCGCTTGCTGCTCGCTCCGCGCGCCGCTCTCCTCGAGCAGCTTCAGCAGAGCGTACACCGAAAAGCTGCAAGGCGTCGCGACGCCAAGCTTCTCGCCGCGCCGCACCACGTATCCATTCAGCGAGTCGATCTCGGTTTTCTTGCCGCGCGCCACATCGTGCGCCGTCGAGGACGACGCGTTACCAAAGCTTCCGAGCGCTTTGATCGCATCTTCTATAAATTTTTCGACGTCCGGCAGTCGAATGCCCGCCGCGCGGCCCACCGCTACGGTTTCTTCGATCAATCGCCGCATCAATTCGCGCGACGCGGGATTGCGCACCGCCTCGGCATAAGAACTTTGCGCGATCGCGGTTACCGCGTTCCCCGCGCAATTCATGATGAACTTCGCCCAGATATCCGCTTCGATGTAGTCCGAAATATGGCAAGGGACGCCCGCCGAGGCAAACAGCGCCGCTATTTTTTGCGCGCGTGCAGAGTGGGAAGATGCCGACGACGAAGTGGCGCCACCCGTTAATTCCCCGACTGCCAATTCGCCCCGGCCCAGGTGCTTCACATGACCCGGCTCGGGCAGCTCCGCAGCGATATACACCACCGCCGGCAACGCATCAATTCCCGACGCCGCCCGGATTGTTTCCACATTCTCCACGCCGTTTTGCAGACTTACAACGATCGCGCCGGGCGCCAGATGCGGCGCAATGGCCCGAGAACTTGCTTCGTTGTCCTGCCCCTTCACGCAAAAGAGCACAACGTCCGCCCCCGCGACGGCGGCGGGATCGGACGAAGCCTCCACCGCCGCGCGCTCCTGAAATGTAGGTGTGTCCATGAACAGCTTGTCCCGGCGAATTGCTTCCACGTGCGCCGGTCTTCCAATCAACACCACCGGAACTCCGGCGCGCGCGAGCATTCCGCCGAAGTAGGAGCCCACTGCGCCTGCGCCCATCACCGCAACTCGCGGTTTCGCGTTCGTCGCGCTTCCTTGTGATGCAATCACTGCAACCTCCCGGAGGCCTGCAATTTAGAAATGTTCACGCAGATCGCGAAAACTATTCAGTATGAGCAGTTTTCCCGTGCCGCTTTCCAGCTCCGCGTGTTCCAAATGCCACGTATTCGAATGCGGAATGAACACCGCGTTCAAGCCCATCTGCAGCGCTGGATTGATATCGCTGCGCGGGCTATTGCCCACCATCCAGCCGTGCGTCTTCACGATCTTGAACTGATCGACCATGCGCTCATACACGCTGGCGTCTTTTTCCAGCACGATTTCAATCGCATCGAAGTGAGGCTGTAGCCCCGACCGTTCGACTTTCGCAGCTTGCTCCGCCGGCTCGCCCTTCGTCAGCAAAATCAGCCGGTGATGCTTCGAGAGATACGCCAGAGTTTCGGGAACGCCGTCAAGAATGTGTGGAGGGGTAGCTTCGAGCTCGGCTGCTATGCGAGCGATCTCCTGTACCAACTCGCGTCGCGCGGCGTTTCCCGCCAGCTTCATGTACGTTTCTTCCAGCGAGCGGCGAAAGCTGCGCACGCCATAGCCGTGCTGCCGGATATTGCGCTTTTCGGTTTCGTTCAGGATGTGGCGGATGTAGTCGCGGGTGTAACCGAGATGCTCGAGCTGCGTGATGAAATGCTCGATGGATTTCTCGAAGAAGATGTTGTTTTCCCAGAGCGTGTCGTCCGCATCAATCAGTAAGGTATGCCTAGCCATGCGAGAATTCGTGCTCCCGGTTCTCGAAGTATTTGCGAGTCTCGTGGCTAGACCGCGGCTGAACCAGGACCGCAGCTCGCGTCACGCGCAACGCAGGCTTAGCTGGAGGCAGTCGCCTTGCGGGTACCGACCGCGAGTTGGTCCAAAATCGCGCGTGCGATTTTCTGAGTTTCGCCGAAACGCGCCAGATAATCTTGAAATTCGCGGTTTAGATCCAGCGCCGTCGTGGGGTCCAGCTTGGTCCGCAATATCATGTCCCGCAAATGGACCGGATGCGGCAGGACTGCGTCGTCCCGCAATTCATCCAGCGCCGTGATCGGATCGTAGTGATACATGTGTCCCTCGTGTGAGGCAAAAAACGATTCTACTCTGTTTTGCGGGAAGCGTCAGGCAGTGGCGGGAAGAAATTCGTAGCGGTCGATGCGCGCAGCGACGCCGCGATGGCCGTTGCGCGGCTCAACGCGCAGCACGTGCGCGTAACAGCGGATATGCACGTCGCCGGCTAGCGTGATCTGCTGCGGCAAGGTGAGTACAAATTCGATCGGCGCGCCGGCTTCCACGCGCGCCTCGATCGTGAAGTAAAGTCCCCGGAAACTGACGTCGCGCGTCTCTCCCTGCTGTTCAAGCACGCGATCCTCGGCCGAAAATCGCACCTTTAGGGGCAGCATCATAGTAAAACGCCGCGCAGCCCGGCGCTCGACCGCGTTTTCCATCGGACCTCCCAGGAAAGCTTCCGATTTCGTCAAACTATCACCGCTGGGACGCCGCACGCAACGAGTTTTACGCCAACGTGGGCGTGCAATTCTTAGTGGCGAGGCGGCGAGGCTGCCACAAAAGCGCGCGGCCGCAATCGCACGCCAAAGTTTGACCAGTTCCTGCCACTACGGCTACGATAGCGTCCCATGGTTTCGGTCACCAAGCCCACCGAACTGCGTAAGCATCCTCGCGCGCAACTCAGCTTGCCCGCGCGCCTGCGCTGGCGTGGCGCGCTTGGTATGCGCCTGGAAGCGGCGCGCACGCTCGATGTGGCGCGGGACGGCGTTCGCCTGAAGCGACGCGAACCGTGCGTACTTGGCTCGCGCGTGTGGATCGCGTTTCCTTTTGACGCGAATTCCGCCTCGAGCGTCCCCCCGGAAACTCCGGCGCATGTGGTGCGCGTGAAACCCGCCGCTCGCGGCGGCTACGAGGTCGCCCTGCACCTGGAATTGCCTCCGCGGAGACCGCCTCGGCCTCCGGAAAATGAACGCCGCGCTTCCTCCAGGATGTCCTTCGCGCTTCCCATTTTTGTCCGCGCGCCCGGTTCGCCCTGGCCGGAAGAATCCATGACCCAGAACCTCTCGCGTACGGGCGCTCGCTTCGAATCCGCGCACATCTATACCGCTGGCGACGCAGTGCTCGCAAAAATTCCGTGGGGAGAGTGGGAACACGCGGGAGAGATTGCGGCGCGGATCGTTCGCGTCGAGCCTGCCGAAAGTCCGCGGGGGCCCGCACCCCACGCTGATCTGGAGTCGGGCGTGAGCGCCATGCTCACCAGCGTCGCCGTTCGCTGGGACTCGCCCGCCAAAACCTGAACTCCGCCCCCGCCTTTGCACCGCTTCCGGCTCTTCGCTACACTCATTCATTCGCGCTGATTCCATGGCTGACACATTCCATCGCAATTTTTTTCTGAACGGTCCTGCCGGCAAGCTCGAGGCGCTGCTGTGGACCGTGCCGAATCCAAATCCGGCGATGACTGCGCTGGTTTGTCACCCGCATCCACTCTTCGGCGGCACCATGCACAATAAAGTCGTTTATCAGACCGCGAAGGCGCTGCACAAACGCGGGCTGCCGGTACTGCGTTTCAATTTTCGTGGAGCGGGAGCGAGCGAGGGACCGCACGATCGCGGGACTGGCGAGCGAGACGACGTGCGCACGGCGCTTGATTATTTGGCAGAAGCGTTTCCCGCGACTGCGATTCTTCTAGCCGGGTTCAGCTTCGGTTCGGTGGTGGGTTTGCGCGTGGGCTGCGCGGATGAACGCGTCGTGGAACTGATCGGCCTCGGACTACCCGTGGACGATTCGAACTTGAGTTACCTGCAGGAATGTACCAAGCCGAAGCTTATTCTCCAGGGCGGATACGATCAATTCGGTTCGCGTGCCAATGTCGAAGCGTTCTTTGAAACTTTGCCTGAGCCCAAGCGGCTCGTGATCATCAACGGCGCCGACCATTTTTTCACTGGCCAACTCGACAAGGTCGCCGGGGAGATTGACGTTTGGCTCGACGAGCGCCATCCGGGCGCCGCGCTGCCTTCGCAGGTCTAGCTTCTCTGTTCGAAGAGCTTCATGAATTGTTCGCGCGAAGTAGGCTCGACGCCAGTCAGCTGCAAATTGGCTTTCACGTGCGGCACCTGACTCATACCGACGAGCGCCGTGGTCAGTCCGGGCACCGAGCGCGCAAACTGCAGCGCGAGCGACGCATTGTCTTTCAGTCCCAGCGCGCTGCTGACGAATGCGGGTAAATTCTTGATGAGCTGGCCCTGCAACAGCGCCGCGCTGGTGACCAGCGCAATTCCTGCGGCGCGCGCGGCCTGCACCATCGGCACGGAACGCCCTTCGACCACTTGATTGGGCCGCGTCAGCGCTTCCGGCATCGCCAGATTGAATGGCAGTTGCACGAAACGAAAGTGATGGTCGTCACCGGCGACGTCTTTCGCGATCTTTACCATATCCGCGAGCGAAAGGAATCCCGCCGCTTTGGGATCCTCGCGAAACGAATTCCACGTCGCCATCCCGTAGGCACGGATTTGTTTCGACGCTACCGCCGCTTCCAAAAACAGGAATGCTTCGCGGATGCGGCGGCGAAATTCGTCCGGCGGAACTTCGCTTAATTGTGTTTCCGGATTATGGAGGTAGAAAACGTCAATCGTTTCGAGGCCGAGATTCCGGCGGCTGCGGTCGAGTTGATCCGCCAGGTAGCCCGGCGCCATGCAGTGGCATCCTGCCGCGATGTCTTCGACGCGAAATACGCCGCGCTCCAGGAATTCCTCCGAAAAATACGTATTCGGGTCCGCGGGCATTTCGCCGTCTGGCGTCAGAAATCCCGCCTTGGTGCAGACCATGATTTCGTCGCGGCCGAAACCTTTGTGGAAGAGTTCACGCAGAGCGGCGCCGACGGCACGTTCGCTGCGCTGGAAGCGGTAGTTGATCGCGGAATCCACCACGTTGATGCCGCCCTCGATCGCAGTGACGACTGAATCGGTGTAGGCCCCATCGGTGGCTTCATCGGGTTCACCCAGGTAGGTTCCAATTCCAATTGAAGAAAGGACCAGGCCGCCGCGAATTTCGCGGAAGTGGCCGGCGGCGGCGCGGCCTTGAAATCGCGCCGCATAACGTAGCGTGCCCTCCGCCGTGGCGGACCCGGACTTGCGCTCGTCACCGAGCGGCACGGCGGATGACATTGCACCTCTCTTGGCTGGAAGAAAATTGCATTCCGCGCAGTATATCAGAACCCCCGTGCCGCGAGGTTTTGCGCGGCTGCTTGCAAGCTCTCAACGGACACGGATTTCTTCCGGCGGTTCGACTGGAGATAGTCCTTGCGCCATGATCAATTGGCGACCTTCGAATCTTATACTCGGCAGATACCGAATGAAGACGACCGCCGCGATGATTGCGCCGACACCGCCGATCGCTACCGTCCAGGGCGCCCCGATTTTTTCGGCCAGAGCGCCGGCAAAGAGCGAACCCAGCGGCGCCATGCCCATGAACATCATGGTGTACATGGCCATGGCGCGGCCGCGCAGTTCGTCGGGAACCATCGCCTGGATCAAGGTGTTGGAACTCGACATCTGGAGCATCACGGCGTATCCGACCGGAATCAGGAGCGCCACAGACAGCCAGAAGGACTTCGAAAACGCGAAAAGGACCAAGGAGACTCCAAACGCCGCCGCCGCGGGGCCGACGACGCGGCCTAGTCCGTGGACGCCACGGCGAATGGCGAGAGTGAGCGCGCCGAGTAGCGCCCCGACTCCTGCCGAGCCCATGAGGATTCCCAGGCCGTGCGCGCCGCGATGCAGAATCTGGTCCGCGAAGATGGGCATCAGCACGGAATACGGTACGGCGACCAAGCTGACGACTCCGATCAGAAGCACGAGAGCGAGGATCGGTTTGGTGCGGCGAACATAGCGGAAACCTTCGACGATATGTTCGTACGGAGAAGTGTCCTTGGACGAGGTGCGCAGCGAGGTGAACTTCATCATTAGCAGCCCAATGATGACGGCGATGTAGCTGACCGCGTTAGCAAAAAAGCACCAGCCTTCACCGATGCGGGCTACGAGAATTCCGGCGATGGCGGGGCCGATTATGCGCGCGCCATTGAACATCGAGGAGTTGAGCGCGATGGCGTTCATCAAATCGTCGCGCACCACCATTTCGATGAGGAGAGATTGGCGGGCCGGAACATCGAAAGCGTTTACCACGCCCAGCAGCGCTGCGAGTCCCATGATTTCCCACACGCGAATGATGTGCAGGAGCGTGAGCGCCGCTAGCGCAAATGCGAGGATCATGGAGGCCACTTGCGTGCCGATGACGACTTTGTGGCGATTCCAACGATCGGCGGCGAGACCTCCAAGAGGTGCGAAGAGGAAGATGGGAATGCGTCCGACGAAGCCGACGGTGCCGAGGAGTAGCGAGGAGCCGGTGAGGCGGTAGACGAGCCAGGCTTCGGCGATGGTCTGCATCCAGGTGCCGATCAGAGAAATCATTTGGCCGCTGAAGAACAGCTGGAAATTGCGATGGCGTAACGACCGGAATGTCTCGCGAAAGCGGGAGGTATTGTCCGGAGGTGGAAGCGGGGAAATCGGCGTGTCCGTGAAGGCCATCGGTGTCAATTGTACGATGCAACGGTTGCGCGGCTCATCGCGATTGCGGCGGCGGTTCACTGCAAGGATGCGGCGGGACTTTTGTGGGTTGCGGGCCGACCAGCAGGCGGCTGCAGGCGCGCAACATGCGGCGATACGGCCATACCTCGTCGCGAAAGAGAATTTCGCCTTCGCGTGGCTTGGAATAGAACCAGCGCGCGAGCAGTGATAGATGTTCCGGCAATTCGGGCGGCGCGGACCGGAGACCGTAACGCGTGCGCCAGTCTTTTGGCGATCTTGCCGGCATGGTTTCGGTTGTCGCAGCGACGGGCGGCGCGGAGGATTGCTGCTCGTCTGTTTCCGCGCGAGATGGAGCTTCCGATTTCGCGGCATCTTCATCATCAATCGCAAGATCTGCTTCCAACTTCTCTTTTAAAATCGCTTCGACCGAGCGAGGTTCGCTGGAAATTTCAGCGAAGCGGAGGAAGAGCGGTTCATCGAGCAGGCCGCTGCGCACCGGAAACACGGCGATGGTTTGATGTTCGGCGGCTCGTTGCAGAATTACGACATCGAGCTCTTCGACCCGGCGGGCGATGTCCGGCATTCCGCGCAGCGCCGCGGAGACTTTATCGAGGCGCTTGTGGAGCGCGGCGGCGCGTTCAAAATCCAGGGCGCTACTTGCGGCTTCGCGTTCGCGCGCGAGTTCTTCGGTAAGTGCGGCGCCGGAGGTTTCGAGCGTTTCGAGAACGCGGCCGACTTCCACGTCGTATTCTTCTTTCGTGCATCCGGCGAAGCACGGCGCGAGACACATTTTCATCTCCGAATACATGCAGCCGGGATAATCGGGATCGCGGCGAATTTTTATCTGGCAGCGGCGGGTTTTGAAAAGGTCGAGAAAGCCTTCGCTGAAATCTTCGGCGAGGCGGCGCGATGCGAATGGCCCGAAATAGAAACCTTCGTCGCCGCGAATGCGGCGGGTGACGTAGCAGCGCGGGTAAGGATTGCGCAAATTCACTTTGAGCATGGCCGGAGGACGCAGACGCATCAGATCGCGATAGCGGCGGGGAAAATAGGCGCGGGCATTTTCGTAGTAGGCGAAGGATTGCTCGAATTTCGAGCCTGTGACGCGGTAGCGGATGCGCCGGGTCACTTCGCGGAGGTTCAGACTCTTCGAGAGCGTTTCGGGCCGACTCAATAGTCGCTCGGCTGCGCGGCGAATATCCGCGGTGCGAGCGAGGTAGGGCTGCGCGCCGGCTTCGTGCATCTCGAGGAGGAAGATGCCGGGTCGAGCGGAAAGCGCGGCGAAAAAGTCGGAGTCGAATTCAGGGAAGAAATCGAGCGCGGAATCGAGTTCGAGCATCGGTACGATGTTACACCGAGCGGAAGTTGAGAGTGAAAAATCGGGGGCGAAAGTCGGTGAAATAGAAGTGGCAGAAAGTTGGGGATTGAATTGTGTCTCGGTCGTTTGTTTTGTGACAGTTACAACGGTTTCTAATCCCCGAGGTTGGCGATTGATTTCGGTGTGATTTGCGGTGATGTAACATTGTGACATCGGCGAGAAAAGAGCGTGATTGGTGACTGGTGAGTGGTGATTGGTGAGGTGCGAATCGCGATTGGCGACCCGCGGCGCGCGGCGCGTGAAAAAAACAGTGGCTAGTGACGAGTGACGAGTGGCTATAAGGGTTGGCAGAGTGGATAGTGAACAGTGATTGTTTAGAGGCTTTGCTGTTGCGATTAGGATTTGGTTTCGCGCTTATTATCAGCGAGTTGTACGCGATTATGAATGAGGTGTTGTTGCGATTAGAACTAGTCGCGCGAGCGCGCAGGCGAGCGGGTTGGCGGTTGTGTGCGGCGCTGGCCAGACGGTCTTTTGCCATGTCCTTCCCTTCCTTCCGCGCAATACGAATGCGATTCCATGTTAACACATTAGTTACCGTCAGGCAAGCGTAAAACTGAGCGCGGCGATATGTAAGGCTAAGGCAAAGACTTAGCTAGATGTGAAACTGCGCGGTGATTTGCTACGTCGTAAGTGCGGAGGCATGGCGGTCGTTGAGCCCATCCCGTTTTCCCAAAATGGTCCGGGAATACACGGAGGACTTGCGATGACGACGTGTGGACTGTGCGGCTCAGCGGGTGCGCGGTGGGCGAGGTGCGTGGCAGTGGTCTCGTTGGTGGTGTTAAGCGGGTGCACGGCGGTGAAGGTGAAGCTGGGGATGCGCGTTTACCTGGCGAAGACGCTGGTGTCGTCCATGCAGGCGAGCTTGCCGAAGGGGCCGGCGATGGCTCCGGGAGAGAAGACGCCGCTGGTGGTGGAATTCACGCAGCCGGGCGGCAAGGTGTTGCTGACCGAAGGAGCCGGCAAGGGGAAGGTGTTGTGGAGCGATTTGACGGTTACACCCACGGTCGTGAAGGTTGGCAAGAAGGGAGTGTTGGCTTTGCCGCACGATCCGCGGCTGAGCGATGGGAAGACGGCGCATGTGACGATCACGGTGCCGAGCCATCCGGACTTGCACGCGGATCTGGATATTCCGATCACCTACGATTACAACTTCGTTGCGAATTTTTCCGGCGCGCCCGGCGCGGACGGGTCGAACGGAATGGACGGGACGGCCGGCTCGTCGGGGAGCATGGGTTCGACCGATCCGAATAATCCGTCGCCGGGCGGAGACGGCGGAAATGGGACTGACGGTTCGCCCGGCGGAGACGGAGGTAATGGAGGAAATGCGCCGGCGGTGCAAGTTGCGGTGACGGTGCGGTCCGGGCCGCCAGCGCTGCTGCAGGTGAGCGTCTCGGCGGCGGGAAAGCGGAGGCTTTATTTGATCGATCCGCAGGGCGGTGCGCTGAGCGTGAATGCGGATGGAGGGCGAGGAGGATCCGGCGGAAGAGGCGGGCGCGGAGGCGCGGGCGGGTCGGGTGGGATTGGATCGCCTAGCGGAAACAGCGGAATGGCTGGCTCGGATGGGCGGAATGGCTTTGATGGCTCGCCGGGCAGAGGCGGGAGCATTACGGTGACGTACGATCCGCAGGCGAAGTCTTATTTGGCTTCGATTCACCTTTCGAATAAGGGCGGGCCTGCGCCGGTTTTTGCTGAGGCGCCGGTGGCGCCGTTGTGGTGAGGCGGCATCATGACGAACCGTATTACCAACGGGCTGCATTCAGTGGGTCGAGTGCTGGGGTTACGCCGCCGCGTCTGGGGTACAGATGCCGCCGCAGTGCTAGAATCGCGGCCGCGAAGGAGAAGCGATGAGCGTAGAGCGTGCGGCTGCTGCGAAACAGGCCTGGGCTTGGCCGGATTCTTTAGACGCGTTGGTGGCCGCTGCCGGTAACCACACGCTGTTGTTTGAGAACGAGCGCGTGCGGGTGGTGCAAACGCGTATTTCGGCGGGCGATAGGACTCCGGTGCACACGCACCGGTGGCCTAGCGTGCTTTTCGTCTTCGCTTCGAGCGATCTGGTTAGGTTTGATGAGCGAGGCAACGTGCTGATGGATACGCGCGAGGCCGGTCAAGGGCTGAAGCTACATTCGCCGGTGTGGCAGGAACCGCTGCCGCCGCATGCGGTGAAGAATGTGGGCGGCGCGGAGTTTTGCGGGGTACAGGTGGAAATGAAGGATGTGCGGTAGCGTGCTCGATGTGGTGTCGGTGGCGGCTGCTGTTAGTAGCTTTTCAAGACCCAGGCGGCGATTACGAGGCGCTGGATTTCGCTGGTGCCTTCGTAAATTTCGGTGATGCGCGAATCGCGGTAGGCGCGTTCGACGGGATATTCGCTGCTGTAGCCGTAGCCGCCGTGGATCTGGATGGCTTTGTGCGCAACGCGAGTGGACATTTCGCTGGCGAATAGTTTGGCGATGGCCGCTTCCATCGAAAAGCGGGCGCCGGAATCCTGTTTCCACGCGGCGCGACGGACGAGCAGGCGGGCCGCTTCGATTTCCGTGGACATATCGGCGAGCATGAATTGAATGGCCTGAAAATCGGCGATGGGATGGCCGAAGGCTTGGCGCTGCTTGGCGTAGCTTAGCGCGGCTTCAAAGGCGCCTTGCGCGATGCCGGTGGCTTGCGCGCCGATACCGATGCGGCCGCCATCGAGAGTGGAGAGCGCGACTTTATAGCCTTCGCCTTCCTCGCCGATGCGATTGGTGGCGGGAACTTCGCAATCGCTGAAGGCGAGTTCGGTGCAGGCGGTGGCGTGAATGCCGAGCTTCTTTTCTTCCTTGCCGACGGCGAATCCCGGCGTGCCTTTTTCGACGACCAGCGCGGTGATGCCCTTCTCGCCTTTTTCAGGTTGCGTATTCACATAGACGATTGCCGCGTCGGCGGCGCCGCCATTGGTAATCCAGGCTTTGGTGCCGTTGATGACGTATTTGTCGCCCTTGCGAACGGCTTTGGTGGTGAGCGCGGCGGCGTTCGAGCCGGCTTGCGGCTCGGTGAGCGCGTAGCAGCCGATTTTTTCGCCGCGCGCGTACGGAAGCAGGAATTTTTTCTTTTGGTCGTCGGTGCCGAAGCGATGGATGGGATCGCAGTACAGCGAATTTTGTACGGAGAGGATTACGGCGGTGGAGGCGCAGACGCGGGCGATTTCTTCGATGACGATGGAGTAGCTGATGTGGTCCATGCCCGAGCCGCCTTCGTTTTCGGGGATGGCGACGCCGGTGAGGCCGAGCTCAGCGGCTTTTTGGATCAGTGCGCGGGGGAATTTGCCGGTTTCGTCGTTTTCCTTGGCTAGCGGCTTTACTTCGGCTTCGGCGAATTCGCGGACGCTTTTTTGCAGCAACTGCTGCTCTTCGGTTAATTGCAGGTTCACGCTTTGCTCCGGGCGAATAAGACGATGGCGGACTGAAGTCCGCCGCTACAAAATCGGTTGGGCGATACGGCGCGGCGATGCGCGCTTGTCTGCGACCTACTGCAGACGAAATTGTATCGCAAGTTGCGCGTTAATCAGAGCCGAGGGCTTGGCGGAGCTTTTCGTAGGTGGTGGCTAGGTCTTCGGGCTCGATGCGGGTTTCGCCTACTACCGTCATGAAGTTGGCGTCGCCGGGCCAGCGCGGGAGGACGTGTAGGTGGAGGTGGCCGGTTACTCCGGCGCCGGCAGCGCGGCCGAGATTCATGCCTAGATTGTAGCCGTGAGGGCGATAGATTTTTTCCAGGGCGGCTTGGACGCGCTGGGCTAGCTGCATCATTTCCGCGAGAGTTTCCGGCTCGGCCGAGGTGAGTTCAGAGATGTGGAGGTAGGGGACGATCATGACGTGGCCGGAGGTGTAGGGATAGAGATTGAGGATGATGAAATTCTTTTTGCCGCGGAGGACGATAAGCGTTTTGGCGTCATCTTTGACTGCGAGCGCGGCGCAGAAGATGCACTCGTCGTCCTTCTTGACATCGGCGATATAGCGGTATCGCCAGGGCGTCCACAAATAATCCATCGGGCTCAGCCCCTGCTCAACTGTGAGCGCCGTGATCGGGCGAGCCGACCGCGGGCGCGGCGGCGGAGCGCGGATTATTGACGTAGTCTTTCAGTTCCTTGCTGGGCTTGAAGTAGGGGATTTTCTTCGGCGGGACTTCCACTTTGGCGCCGGTCTTGGGATTGCGACCGGTGCGACCGCGTCGCTGGCGGGTGCGAAAACTGCCGAAGCCGCGAATTTCGATTTTATCGTCGGCCTGGAGGGCGGCGATGATGCTTTCGAAAATGGTTTCGACGACCGCCTCGGATTCCTTGCGGGGCAGCTCGGTGACGCGGGTGACCTCTTCGACGAGTTCCGCCTTCGTCATCGTGTGTTCTTTATTTTCGTGCTCTCCGGCAACATCTGCCATGGGTGAGAGCCTCCTCGTTAAGATTTCGGTCGGAACTGGGCCTTGTGCGGGCTGGGGCGGGTCTCCGCATGTCCTTGCATATCACCAATCTACCACTTCGTAAATGACTTTCCAGCGCGGAGAGGCATTTTCCGGACGTCGCCCCCGCGTGTGCCGGAAGAATTTCGAGCTAGGACGACTGCCGCTTGGCCATAATGGCGTCGCCGATGGTAGCGGTCGGCGAGGATTTTTGCGGCCGGGCGGTTGCCGTGCGGAACGTTTCGATTTCCTGGCGTTCCACCTGTTTTTGCGCGGCGCGGTAACTCAGGCTGATTTTGTGCTGCTCGGGCTCCAGGCGCAAGATCTTGAATTCGTATTCAGTGCCGGTGGCGAGGACGGCGGTGACGCGGGCGCCGCGGGCGGGCTTTTCTTTGTCGCGATCACCTTTCGGGCGACGCTCTTCGATTTCGGAGACGTGGCAAAGCGCTTCGATGCCTTCGGCGAGTTCGACGAAGGCGCCGAAATCGGTGGTGCGCGCGACTTTACCTTTTATGATGTCGCCGATTTTGTGTTCGGTGAACCAGTTGGCCCAGATGTCTTTCAGCTGCTTGATGCCGAGGGAAAGGCGGCGGTTCTGCGAGTCTACTTTCAGGACTTTGGCTTCGACAGTGTCGCCCTTCTTGAATTTTTCGCTGGGATGCTTGATGCGCTCGGTCCAGCTGACGTCGCTGATATGGATTAGGCCTTCCATGCCTTCTTCGATTTCGACGAAGGCACCGAAATCGGCGAGATTGCGGATGCGGCCGGTGATGACCGTGCCGACCGGATATTTTTCGGCGGCAGCGTCCCAGGGATCTGGGAGAGTTTGCTTCAGACCGAGAGAGATGCGGCGCTGATCGGTTTTTACTTCGAGGACTACGACGTCCACGTCATCGCCTTCCTTGACGATTTTCGAGGGATGCTTGGTGCGTTTGGACCAGCTCATTTCGCTGACGTGCACGAGGCCTTCGACGCCGGGCTCGATTTGCACGAAGGCGCCGTAATCGGTGACGCCGACGATTTTGCCCTGGACGCGGGTGCCCACCGGAAAACGTTCGGGGACCGTGGCCCACGGATCGGGGAGCAATTGTTTGCGGCCTAGCGAGATGCGCTGCTTGTCCTTGTCGAATTTCAGGATTTGGACTTGGAGGTCGTCGCCGGCTTTGACGATGGAGGAGGGATGCGGAACGCGTCCCCAGACGAGATCGCTTACGTGGAGCAGACCGTCCATGCCGCCGAGATCCACGAAGACGCCGTAATCGGTGACGTTTTTCACTTTGCCGGTGATGATCGCGCCTTCGGAGAGCGAGGCCATCAGCGTGTCGCGCTTGGATTTTTGATCTTCTTCGAGGATGGCGCGGCGGGAGACGACCACGTTGCCGCGTTTGCGATTAAGTTTGAGTACGCGAACGTCAATGTCTTTGTCTTTCCAGCCGTCGAGATCGTGGACCGGGCGCAATTCGATTTGCGACGCGGGGAGGAAAGAGCGCACACCGATGTCTACTACCAGACCGCCTTTGATGCGCTCGGTGACTTTGCCGGTGATGGTGGCGTGGTCGCGATAGGATTTTTCGATGCGTTCCCAGACGCGGCGGCGATGTGCGCGGACGTGGGAGAGCAGAACGTAGCCGTCTTTTTGGGAATGCAGGCGCTCGACTTCGATGGTTTGGCCAGGGCCGAATTCGATGGGGCTTCCGGAATCGACGAATTCCTGCGCGGGGACGATGCCTTCGAATTTGCCGCCGACGTCCACGATTACGCCGGCGTCGGTGACTGCGAGGACCCGGCCGTCGAAGATTTCGCCTTCGGCGGCGACCGGTTCTGGGACGGCGAACTGGTCCATTAATTGGTCCATCGTTTCGGTGGACTCGGTGGATTCAGTGCCTTCGACGGATTCAGTTGGCTCGCCGGTGTGGATTGCGGCGGTGATTGCGGCGGTGTCGGCGATTTCGGGAGTTGCGACGGCCGTTGCTGACGCTTCGGCGGTTGCGGCTGGGGCAGATTCGTTTGTTTCCGCAGGCGTGGCGGACGCTTCGACGGATTGGGGTTCCTGAATCACGGGTTTCGGTGCACGAGCGACGGCAGTGGCGGCTCCGCCAGAGCCGGAGGCGGGGCTGGCGCTTGCAGACATGCCGGAGGCGCTATACGGCTCGGAGATGGCGGCCGAACTTTCCTCGGGAGGATCGGTTTGGATTGAATCAACGGCTGAAGAAGGAACGTTCGGGTCGTGTTCGGGTGACATTGGGGAGCGGCCTCCGTACGGATTCGTGCCCTGCTACCGAGATGCGAACTCGGCTACTCCACCCACTGGGGTTTGGAGCAATGAAGGGGAAAGAGCGCCCACGCTAGACGTTCTTGTCACGAGGATGATACCCGTCGGGTTTGCGCGTTGTCAACAAACCATCGCAGGAAACGTCGGAAAACATTGAAAGTGATGGTTCAAATTAATGTTACGGAATGATGAGTGGATGAAAGTGATTCGTCGGCGAACAGGGCGCGCGCGCGACGTCGTTGACGTGCGTCGTTTGTGCTAGTGGGAACGGCCGGCGTGGCGGATTTCTTTGCGGTAGTCGGGGGCTGAGATTTCTACTGTGCGGCACATTTCGTACAGGCGGGAGCGGATGCGTTTGCCTACTCGTTCGGTTAGGGAATCTTCCATGGTGGGTGAGCGCATGCCTGCTGCGCGGGGAGGCGGGGCGAGGCTCGCGGCGCTGGCGCTGGTGCCTGCGGCTGCGTTGGCGGAATCTGCATCGAGGAAATTTGTGGTTAGAAGCGTTACGCGCTTTTCGTTGTAGCGCGTGTTTAGGACGTGGCCTACGGTTTCCAGCGCCCAGGGGGAGGGCTTGCTAGAGCCGACGTCATCGAGGATGAGGATTTCGGCTTTCAGGACTGGCTCCAGGACGCTCATTTCTGTGGCTTGGCTTTCGGCGTTGTAGCTATCCTGGATGGCTTTTAGCAGCTCGCGGTAGTCGTAGAAAAGGCCGCTTAATCCGCGCAGGACGATTGCTTTCATGGCGGAGACGGCGAGGTGAGTTTTGCCTACGCCGCACGGGCCCATCAGTAGCAAGCCGTGCTCGGTGCGCGCGGATGCTACCGGAGTGAATTCTTCCGCGAAACGCTGGACTAGTAATTTTGCTTGGGCGAGGCTGCGATTCCAGGCGGCTAGTTGCTCGCGGCTGGCGTTTTCGATGTCGTTGTCGGTTTCGTAATTTTCGAAATCGCAGTGGCGATAGCGTTCGGGGACGCGAGCGCGTTGTAATGCGCGTTCGGTGCGGTCGCCTGTGGTGCAATCGCAGGGGACGGCCCAGACCATTTTCGGTTCGCCTGCGCCGGCGGTTCCAGGGCGATCCGCCGCCAGCGGCTGCGCGCCTTGCGTATTGCGTTCGACTACTTTCCAGCCACTGCCTTCGCAGTGGGGACAATCTGCGTGTGCCATGTTGGAAGGATATGCGGGGTGGGATTTGCGCGCAAGGTCAAGACGGCTGTGCAAATGGTTGGTCCTGTGGAAAGCGAAGCGGGAGGCGCGGCGGGTGGTGGGTCAGTTTCGAATTAGCGCGATAATCAGGTACTTAGGGGGATGTACGCGAGAAGTGCGAAGGTACCCCATCCGATCAAAGCACCGCTGGCTACGACAGTTTCTCACCACTTCGTGGGGCTTCTCGCTGGTGCAGGATTCGAATCGCAATGATATACCTGGTATTAGGCCGGGGTGCGAATGTCTTAATCAGCGCGAAGGGGGAAATACCTACGCGAGGTACACAAAGTTCGCCAGCGTCAAGTTTATGTACCTTCGCATTTCGCAGGCTCGGCACAACGACGCCGAAGCAAAGGCTGAACGTTCGAATTGAAAGATTCAAGATCCGATACGAGATCGAGGTGTGAACGCAAACCTGTATTTCGCTATGAACCAGTGATATACTGAGCTAAATCAACATCAAGGATCTGCCATCGCAAATGATAAGACCTCGCGTGCCGCTCGAATTTCTTGTGTGCCTCAGTGCGATTGCCGGCCTAGCCGCGTCTGCGCGGGCGCAAACGACAGCTCCAAACGAATGGACTTGGATAGGCGGAAGCAATTCCGTACCTAATGGCTCCAACGGCCAGCCCGGCGTCTACGGGACGTTGGGCATGGCTGCCGTGGGCAACATTCCTGGCGGACGAGACAGCGCGGCAACCTGGACTGATAGTAGCGGCAATTTCTGGCTGTTCGGCGGCGAAGGAATCGACGTTGACGGAAACTTCGGCGTGCTGAATGACCTGTGGAAATTCACCCCTTCCAACCATCAGTGGACTTGGATGGGGGGGAGTAGTGCTGTACCTGCCAGCTGCGCGGGAAACACCAGCGTTGCGTGCGGCCAGCCGGGAGTTTATGGAACGCTTGGCTCCGCATCTCCCGCGAACATCCCCGGAGGCCGCGCTGCCGCTACTTTCTGGGCCGACAGTAGCGGGAATTTCTGGCTATTCGGCGGTGCCGGTTTCGGCGCAGGTCAAGATTTAGGCGACCTCAATGATTTGTGGAAGTTCAATCCTTCAACTAAGCAGTGGACGTGGATGGGTGGCAGCAGCGATGTCGGCCAGTCCGGAACCTATGGAAAACTTGGCACGGCCGCTTCCGCAAACACTCCTGGTGGACGAGACAGCGCCGCCAACTGGACCGATAGTAGCGGCAATTTCTGGCTCTTCGGGGGTGAAGGCGCCGATTCAGCCGGAAACGTCGGTCAGTTGGACGACGTGTGGGAGTTCGACCCCACTGTCAACGAGTGGGCGTGGATGGCCGGAAGCAGCACCTTGCCGGCTGCATGCGCAACGTCGGCCAACAACGGGTTTTGCGGTTGGCCCGCAGTTTACGGCGTGCTGGGAGTGGCTGCGCCGGGTATCGGTCCGGGGAGCCGCCTGTCCTCAACAGCTTGGACGGACGAGAATGGTAATTTTTGGATTTTCGGCGGCATCGGCTCAGTTTTTTGGCAGAGCGACGATTTCACCTTCGTCACCCAATACGATCTGTGGAAATTCAACCCATTTACGAAACAGTGGGCCTGGATGAGCGGAAACAGCACGTCCACCTGTAGCGAGAGCACCAGCGAGGACACGTGCCCACAGGACGGCATCTTCGGCACGCAGGGAACTCCGAGCATCGCCAACATACCGCCCAGCCGCAACAGTGCTATTCCGTGGACAGACAGCAACGGTAATTTTTGGCTATTCGGGGGGGCCCAAGATACAACGAGCCTCACAGGAGGCACCTGCAACGACTCTTGGGTCTACGAACCCGCCGCAAACGAATGGGCCTGGATGGGCGGAAGTGGCGTAAGTTACCCTGTCAGTTGCTTCGATATTACTCCCGGAACCTACGGTTTGAGGGGAACACCCGCGGCCGCCAACCTTCCTTCCGGAAGATTCTCCGGTGCCAGCTGGGTCGACTCCGCCGGAAACCTCTGGCTGTTTGGCGGCCGGGGATATTCCAGTGGAACAGGATTCAATGCGGTCGATCTCAATGACCTCTGGGTCTTCCAGCCAGTTGCGCCATCGCCCGCACCTTCGTTCGAGCTGATCGCTTCGCCTAACCCAATCAACGTTGGCGCGATCGGAACGGGCACGGAGCCCACCACCACTGCGACGACAACGGTGAACGTCCTTGTCGCTGGCGGCTTCAATTCTACTGTAGCTTTGAGCGCTACCAGTGCCACATGTAATGGCTTAACTTGCGTTACGGGAAGTTTTAGTCCGGCTACGGTTACCGGCGCGGGCACATCCACACTGACCATTACCGCTATCGGCGCGAACTTTCAGATTACCGACCTTATCCCCATCACGATCACCGGGACAAGCGGGACTGCCTCGCAGACCGCTCAGGTGATCGTCGATGTCACGTCGCTCGGGCAAGTGCCCGCTCCAACCTTTTCCGTTCCGGCCGGAACATACTCCACGCCCCAAACGGTGAGCTTGGCTGACACCTTCCTCGTCGATTACAACAACATGTTTATCTACTACACCACCGATGGCAGTACACCGACCCCGAGCTCGCCCGTCTACGTCAATCCGATCACGATATCGTCGTCGACGACGGTGAAGGCAATTGCGCTCCCGGTTTTCGGCTATCAGAGTCCGGTTTCCAGCGCGACGTACACGATTGCCACCGCCGCTGCCACACCGGTCTTCTCGCCTGCGGGTGGCACCTATTCTGCCGCGCAGTCCGTTGCCCTGAGCGACTCAACGCCAGGGGCCAAGATTTACTACACGACTGACGGCAGCACTCCATCGACAAACTCAACCTCGTACGGCGGCCCGATCAACGTTTCATCTTCGGAGACATTACAAGCGATCGCGTCTGCAAGCGGCTTTGGCTTGAGCGCAGTCGCCGCCGCCACATATACGATCAACCAAACAGGGCAGAGTTTCACCATTACCGGCACGGCAATCAGCGTCTCTCCAGGAGCAACGGTGGGCAACGTATCCACTGTCACCTTGACGCCCGTTGGCGGATTCACTGGCGCAATTAGTCTGAGCTGCGCGGTCACTCCCAAGGCCGCGAGCGATCCCGCGACATGCAGCATTCCAGCGTCTGTCACCCTGATTGGTCCTTCTGCGCAAACAACGATTCTGAAGGTGAACACTTCATCGGCCGCGTCAGCTCTCCACCGAGACAGGGAGCTCGTGCGACCTTGGTTGAGCGGCACAGTTTTCGCGTGCATCATGCTCGTGGGCATTCCGGCGGGGCGGCGGAGACGGTGGAGCACGCTTCTAAAGCTCATCTTGCTTTTTTCCGTCATCGGGGGTGCATCGAGTTGCGGCGGCGGTGCGGGCGGCGGCGGTGGAGTTGGGAATACGGGCACCACCGCGGGCACGTACGTCATTACCGTCACGGGAACTTCGGGCACCATTACGGAGGCAGGAACCATCTCCCTAGTAGTCCAATAGCTTCAAGACGGTGAGGTTCTAATGGCTCCGGTGAGAGCGAAGTCTAGGTTCAGGTCGACGCGGTTATGGATTTTCCACGAGCTACGCTGGAGCGATGCTCTATTAATCTCCTGAAGATAGAAGAGACGCATCGGCTTCGTTTATCCATCGCACCGGTTTATAAAAGTTGATCCAGTTAGTTGAAGTTTCGCTGCGACGTGAAGTCTGTTGGCTGGAAATTTTATGGCTCAGCGCCTTCCATGAGAAGGCCGGTGAGTGTCAAGCGTTTTCTCTTTTCCTTCTTTCTTTTTCTTCGTAAGCGGCTGGTGAGAACCGTCTAGACGAATTGAGAGTAAATAAGGATGCTGCCCGATGTGGGCACATCGCTAAGTGTCCACGAGGGATAAGTGGACACATCCGAGCAGGGCAACCTTGATGGGACACTCAAGCGAGAAGCAAGACGGCGGCGATCGATTGAAGAGAAGCGACGAATCGTCGAAGAGACGTTAGAGGCTGGCGCATCGGTAGCGCGCGTGGCGCGGCGGCACGCCGTCAACGCCAACCAAGTGTTTTACTGGCGCAAGAAGTATCGCGAAGGACGGCTGGGAAAGAGCCTGTCCAGCAAGCTCCTGCCTGTAACTTTGACAGACATCGCACGGAGTGAATCTGGGCGCAGTGGTTGCGGGTCTTCGCCGTTCGCTGTCGGGTCGATGGAGATCAAGCTCGCCCAAGGGACTCTTCGCGTAGCAGGGAACCTAGACCTGGTGGTGCTGCGTACAGTGATCGAGTGTTTGCTCGGATGATCGGGCTACCAGCGGGAACGCGCATCTGGATCGCCGCAGGGGTGACCGATCTCCGTCGTGGATTCACGGGCTTGAGTGGGATGGTGCAGACGGCACTCAAAGAGAATCCGTTTTCGGGTCACGTGTTCGTGTTTCGCGGACGGCGAGGAGACCTAATCAAGATGTTGTGGTGGGACGGCGATGGTCTTTGTCTTTTTGCAAAAAGACTGGAGCGAGGAAGATTCCTCTGGCCACAAGCGACGAGTGGAACGGTGGCACTAACGCCCGCGCAGTTATCGATGCTTCTTGAAGGAATCGACTGGAGACGTCCGATACGCAGCTACGATCCACAAATGGCGGTGTGAAAGAAAAGATTTTTGCAATTTTCTGATGCGTTTTCATCATGCTGTAAAAAAAGTGCGGTATGTTCGCGTGCAATGGATGCTACTACATTTCCTGATCTCGATCAACTCGATTTCCAAGCACTGAAGTCCCTCATCCTTTCGCAGCGCGAGCAGCTCGCTTCGCGCGACGTGGAAATCGAACACTTGAAGCTACTGATCGCGAAACTGCGTCGCCAGCAGTTCGGCCGCTCTTCGGAGAAGCGGGAATACCAGATCGAACAACTGGAACTGCAGCTGGAAGAACTGGAAGCAAGGCGAAGCAAAGAAAAAGCAGCGGTAAAAGTATCAGCTCCGGTGAGCGCCGCGGCAGCACGACCTGTACGGCGACCGTTACCCGATCACTTGCCCCGGGAAGTGCGAAAAGTTCTTCCGAAGCAAGAAGCGTGTCCGGACTGTGGCGGTAAGCTGAAACATCTTGGCGAAGATGTCTCGGAAATCCTGGAGTACGTTCCGGCCAGTCTCAAAGTCATCCAGTACGTTCGTCCCAAGCTGGCTTGCGCGTGTTGCGATCGCATCGTGCAGGCCGAAGCGCCGAGCCGACCGATCGAGCGAAGCATTGCTGGCCCTGGGCTTCTAGCGCACGTGCTGGTATCGAAATACTGTGACCACTTACCTCTCTATCGTCAGTCGCAGATCTATGCTCGCGCAGGCGTGGAGTTGGATCGCTCCACGCTGGCGGAGTGGGTTGGCGGATCCAGCCGAATGCTCGCGCCACTGGTCGAAGCGTTGCGACGTCACGTGATGGCTGCGGGGAAACTCCACGCGGATGACACGCCAGTTCCGGTGTTGGCCCCAGGGTTGGGCAAAACTAAAACGGGGCGGCTGTGGACGTACGTGCGCGACGATCGTCCCGCAGGAGACAGCACACCAGCTGCGGTGTGGTTCGCGTATTCACCGGATCGCAAGGGCGAACATCCGCGAGCTCACCTGAGCAACTTTTCCGGCACACTGCAAGCAGATGGTTACGCGGGCTTTGATCAGATCTATGAAGCAGGCCGCATTCAGGAAGCGGCGTGCTGGGCGCACGTACGGAGAAAGTTTTACGATCTCGAGGTTGCGCATAAATCCCCCGTTGCAGCTGAGGCTTTGCAACGCATCGCGGCGTTGTATGCCATCGAGAAAGAAATCCGAGGACGTCCGCCCGACGAGCGGCGTGAGGTGCGCAACACGCGCAGCAGACCGTTGCTGGAATCGCTGAAACAATGGTTCGAGGAAACCTTAGGGAAACTCTCGCGAAAATCCGATACGGCCCTGGCCGTTCGCTACGCACTCGGACGGTGGGCAGCGCTGCTGCGCTTCTGTGATGACGGCGGCATCGAAATCGACAATAATGCTGCAGAGCGAGCGTTGCGGGTCGTGGCTCTGGGCAGAAAGAACTTTCTTTTTGCGGGCTCCGATGGCGGTGGAGAAAGTGCCGCGGCGATCTACAGCCTGGTCGGCAGTGCCAAGCTAAACGGAATCGATCCCGAAAGTTATCTACGGAACGTGTTGTCCCGTATTGCGGATCATCCGATCAAGTGCATCGAGGAGTTGCTCCCGTGGAACGTCGCCGCAAGTCTACAGCTTCCCAAACAAGAGGCGGCCTAAACGAAGACGCCGCCACGAACGTTCCCACCAACAGTCCCAGAGCTGCCCTACATCGAAGAGACCCTCGAAAACGGCGGAATCACTATCGGAATCATTCCTCCGTTGAGCGAATGTGTCGCTGTGGCTCACGAGGGGCGCCACACCCTAGCCATGCTGAAACGCCAGAAAGGTGAGTCCCTGGCACAGTTGCTGTTCCGTCTGGATCACGCCATCGCCAGGGCTCACACCGACGACATTTTCACAGACGAGATAAACCCGCAGTCAAAATAGCAGCCCCCCTAGCAGTTGCATCCCTTCGGCACAAGACGGCCTGAAGCGAACGCTTACTTTTCTTCTTTATTTCTTCTTTTTCCAAATTGTTCCCATTGGACCGAGCCGCCTCTGTCGCCACCCTTCCATCCGCACTCTGGTTGAGCGATTGTCGCTCGGTGCAAGTTGGGCGTACTCGATTCAGTAGGTGCTGCTACCTGATAATCGACCTCCGTTCTCCCCTTTCGAAGGGAACTGGTCCAGGCACTGTCGCAGTCACCTGATCTCGGCAGTCGAGCTCGGCTGTTTGGATACCATCTCTCTTCTTCCTTCTTTCCTTGCTCCTTTTTCTTCCTTCCTGACTTTCTCAGTTTTTCACAGAAAAATTTCGCGCCAGGATGGCCTAGGAACGACGATCGCCAACTCCCTCGACCCCTAGCATCCCCTGTTTTTTGGAGAGCTCTTCACTCTAGGCCACGGCGCGCATCGCTTGCTGGCTATTGTGCAGTGGTTCGTACACCTCTCCATTCACCCACAACCGATGCAGCAGTACCGCTAGCTTTCTCGCTACCGCAACCACCGCTCGCTTCTTTGCATTTTTCCCTCCGCGCGCCGCCAGTTTTAACCCCCAACGCCGTAGATCACTGTCTTCTCCAAAGGGTCCCAGGATGTAGTGCGCCCCTTGCACCAGCATCGTCCTCAAATACCGGTCTCCTTCTTTAGTGATGTGCCTCTGCGGCTGGCTCTCACCGGAGTCCCTGCGCCCAGGGCGCAACCCCAGAAAACAGCCGACCTCGCGACTCTTCGGGAACCGATGCGGATCGTCCAGGGTCAGGACATACGTCAGCGCGATTTGCGTTCCTACCCCCTTCACCTGTTTGAGTAGTTCGACGTGCGGGTAGCTCTCCTTGGCGATTTTCTCCATCCGTGCGTCGTATTCCTTGATGCGCTCGTTCAACGATTCGATTTTTTTGAGCAGCGGCTCGATGACCTCTCGCAACTCCACGCTCAATTCAGCGCCCAGCTCCCGGCTCACTTGCTGCGTGCCACACTTGGGCAACCGCTGGCCATAAGACTTCACCAACCCGCGTGCCGCGTTCACCAGGGCGGTTCGTGCACTCACTAATTCCGCCCGGGCCCGAATCACCGTCAGATGAATTTGTGCTTTCGCGCTGCGATGCCGCACCGGCCCCAACAGCTCAGGATCGATTCTGGCCAGCCGTGCCAGTGTCCGCGCATCGTGTCGATCATCTTTTCGATTGCTCTTGCTGATCAATTGCACCTTTTGCGCGTGCGCTACCAGCACCTCGTGTCCCAGCTCCTTTAACAGCCGGCTTACCCAAGGGGAATGTGTTCCGGTCTCCAGAGCGACGAGACTTCGCGGTATCTTTGCAAATGCTTGTTTCATCGCCTCCGGTGTCGTGGCCACTTTCTGTTCCAGAATGATTTTGCCCGCTTCCTCTAAAACGCAGTAGAACGACCAGCGATCGCCGAGGTCCAGACCAATCGTGAGTTGGTGTCCTTTGAAAATCATGTTTCCTCTTACCCGAACAGTGCTAGTCTTTTTCATAGCCGGTCTCCTTTTCTCGTGCGCCTCGAGCGCGTCGATCATTGGGAGCGTATCGCATCCCGCTGGAGACCGGCCTCCTCATCCCATCTGATAAGTAGTGCCAGCTCAACCGGTCGATGCAACACCATCCAGTGCATTGATTCGGCAATGCTTGCGCCGAAGAACTATCCATTTGGCTGTGCTCGGTCAAAACATAGGCAGGGCAGCGTTCTTGTAGGTCTAACCCTAACGAGCGCTTTTGGCTTTTGTTTTCAACGTAAGGAGGGTTCAAGCTTAGTGTTGCATCGACCCATTGAGATCACCAGCGCAATCGGAAACTGAGTCACTACTGGCGCGGGTTTATTTGTGGATGCGGATGGCTTGGCGGGGGGTGCTGCGGACTATGGCGTTGCGGAATTTGCGGTCGTCGCCGGCGTTGAAGCCGCGGGCCATTTCGCTGCGGACGAAGTGGATGAAGGATTCCATCTGCGTTTGCATTTCGCTCATTTTGTCGCGCATGTTGAGGATGATTTCGATGCCGGCGAGATTGACGCCTAGCTCGCGCGTGAGGTTGAGGATGATTTCGAGGCGCTCGAGGTCCTGATCGGTGTAGAGGCGCGTATTGCCCTGGGAGCGCGAGGGCTTGAGCAGGCCTACACGCTCGTAGAGACGGAGCGTTTGCGGATGGAGCTTGTACAGCTCGGCCACGGCGCTGATCATGTATCCCGCTTTGGCTTTTTTTCTGGGACGCGCTGCCATGGGCCGTCTCCTCACACCACCGCGTGGGCGAAAATTTCGCGCCGCGGGTCTTCAGGATCGAGCTTGCCGAGTTCTTTGAGCAAATTACGCACGCGCTCGTCTTCGGGTTTGGGAACCACTACCTGGACTTCGACAATCTGGTCGCCGCGCTTGCCGGCGTTGCGCGCGGAAGGGGCGCCCTTTTCGCGCAGGCGCAATTTTTTGCCGCTATTGGTGCCGGGCGGAATGCGGACTTGCGAGCGGCCGTCGATCGTGGGGACTTCGACTTTCGCGCCGAGAGAAGCTTCGGGCACGGTGACGGGGACGACGGTGTAGAGGTCGTCGCCGCGGCGTTCGAAGAAAGGATGCGGCTGAACTTTGATGACGAAGTAGAGATCGCCGGGAGGGCCGCCATGGAGGCCGGCATTGCCGCGGCCTGCTACGCGCACGCGCGAGCCGGTCTGCGCTCCTGGCGGGATGCGCACGTCGAGCGATTCGACGCGCGGCACGCGGCCTTCGCCATTGCAATTGTGGCAGACGGTGTGGAGGCGTCCGGAGCCGCCGCAGCGCGAGCAGGTGACCTGAAAACGCATCTTGCCGCTGACTTGCGTTACCTGGCCGGTGCCGCCGCAGGTGGGGCAAACTTTTTCATCGCCGGGTTCGACGCCGGTGCCGTGGCAGACGTTGCAGGTGTCTAGCCGGGTGATGCTCAGTTTTTTTAACGCGCCGCGCATGGCTTCGGCGAAGGTGATTTCGATCTGAAATTCCAGGTCGCTGCCGGGCTCGCGCTCGTTGGCGGCTTGCGCCGCATTCTGGCTGCGGAAAAATTGGCTGAAGAGATCGCGGAAGCTGGTGCCGCCGCCGGCTTCGCCCTGGCCGCCGCCGAAATCGAAGCCGCCGAAATCGAAGTGGACGTCCTGGGGACCGGCGCCACCACCGTAACCGGCGGCGCCGGGAGGTGGTGCTCCGCCCTGGCCTGGGACGTTGAAGCCGAACTGGTCGTACATCTGGCGTTTCTTGGTGTCTGAGAGAACTTCGTAGGCTTCCTGGATCTGCTTGAATTTTTCTTCGGCGGATTTGTCGCCGGGATTCAGGTCGGGATGATATTTGCGCGCGAGTTTGCGGTACGCGGCGCGAATTTCTTTTACTGGGGCTTTGCGCGGGACGCCCAGAAGCTCGTAATAATCTTGTTTGGTGGTTGTGGCCATGGCGGAATGAGCTTCAAATAAATCTGATCTTGCAAATACGTCGAGGGGCGGGTCTGAGACCCGCCCCTACGCTGCTTGATTAGTCGTCAATCATGCTTCACTAGATCCCTCGGGCCGGCACTGCCGGTCCTCGGGATGAAATCACGCTTGGCGTGATTTCAGTTTGGTTTTTTCGAGTCGTCCACATCCACGAACTCGGCGTCTACTACGTCGCCTTGTCCGCCGGATGCTGGGCCGCTCGAGCCGCCGCCCTGATGGCTTGCGCCGTCCGGGCCCCCTGTGGGACCGCCGGCTGCTGCGCCTGCGGCTTGCTGCTGCTTGTACATTGTCGCCGCGATGTTGTGCGACGCTTTTGTGAGGCTGTCGGCTGCCGCATTCAACTTTTCGAGGCCGCCTTCCGCCAGAGCGCGCCGCGCTTCTTCGACGGCTGCTTCCGCTGCTTTCACGTCGGATTCAGCCAGCTTGTCGCGGTTGTCGTGGACCACCTTCTCGGTCTGATAGACCAAGTTGTCGAGCCGGTTGCGGGCTTCGACTTCGGAGAGCCGCGCTTTGTCTTCAGAAGCGTGCGTATCGGCTTCCTTCTTCATGCGCTCGGCTTCTTCCTTGCTGAGGCCGGTGGACGCAGTGATGGTGATCTTCTGCTCCTTGTTCGTCGCGTTGTCCTTCGCCGAGACGTTCAGGATGCCGTTGGCGTCAATGTCGAAGGTGACTTCGACTTGCGGCATGCCGCGCGGCGCGGGCGGAATTCCGATGAGATGGAATTTCCCGAGCGAGCGGTTGCCACTGGCGACGGGACGTTCGCCCTGCAGCACGTGAATTTCGACCGAGGTCTGATTATCCGCCGCGGTGGAAAACGTTTCCGACTTGCGAGTGGGAATCGTGGTGTTGCGGGGGATCAGCACGGTCATCACGCCGCCGAGGGTCTCAACGCCCAGCGAAAGCGGAGTGACGTCGAGCAACAGGATGTCCTTCACTTCGCCGCCGAGCACGCCGCCCTGAATAGCCGCGCCGACCGCGACGACTTCATCGGGGTTGACGCCCTTGTGCGGCTCTTTGCCGTTGAAGAGGCCCTTGACGATGTCCACGACGCGTGGAATGCGGGTGGAACCGCCGACCAAGACCACTTCGTCTATTTTGTCCGGCGTAATGCCCGCGTCGGTGAGAGCTTGCTTCACCGGACCGACGGTCCGCTGCAGCAAGTCTTCCATTAATTGTTCGAGCTTGGCGCGGGTCAATTTCAGCGCGAGGTGCTTGGGGCCGGATGCGTCCGCGGTGACGAAGGGGAGATTGATTTCCGTCTCCATCAATTGCGAAAGCTCGATCTTGGCCTTTTCCGCGGCTTCTTTCAGGCGCTGGATGGCCATGCGATCCTTGCTGAGGTCAATGCCCTGCTCTTTCTTGAACTCGGCAACGATCCACTCGATGATGCGCTGGTCAATGTCGTCACCGCCGAGGTGCGTATCGCCGTTGGTGGACTTTACTTCGACGACGCCTTCGCCGACTTCGAGGATGGAGATGTCGAACGTGCCGCCGCCGAGGTCGTAAACCGCGATGGTTTCGTCTTTCTTTTTGTCGAGGCCGTAGGCGAGGGCCGCGGCAGTAGGCTCGTTGATGATGCGCAGGACTTCCATCCCGGCAATCTCGCCCGCTTGCTTGGTGGCCTGGCGCTGGCTGTCGTTGAAGTAAGCCGGAACCGTGATGACGACCTTGGTGACTTTTTCGCCGAGGAAGTCTTCGGCGGCGGACTTCAACTTTTGCAGAATCATGGCGGAGACTTCCGGCGGGCTGTAGGTCTTGCCGGAAATTTCCACGCGCGCGTCGTCGTGTGGACCTTTGACTACTTTATAAGGAACGCGCTTGGCCTCTTCTTGCACTTCATCATAGCGGCGGCCCATAAACCGCTTGATGGAATAGACTGTGTTTTCGGGGTTGGTGATGGCTTGCCGCTTGGCCACCTGGCCCACCAAGCGCTCGCCGCTCTTGGTGATGGCGACCACCGAGGGGGTGGTGCGCGCCCCTTCCTGGTTAGGAATGACGGTGGGCTCGCCGCCTTGCATCACGGCGACCACCGAATTGGTCGTACCCAGGTCAATGCCGATAATCTTACTCATGGAATGTGCTCCTATAGCGTCCTGCAGGCGTAGGCCTGGGACGACAGCTGAATGCGAAGGCCATCGTACACGTTGAGTGTATCATTGTCAACATTCTTATTTATGTCATTATACCATTACAAACAAGCGACTTACATTGCATGTTTGGCTGGGATTGCCGATTGGTGGTTTAGTCGTGTGCAATCATGTCGGCTCGCGGGATGGTTTGGCCGTTGGCCGTTGGCGCTTGCGACGCGCTGAGAGGAGAGTGAGCGCCGCGCGGTATGATTCACAGATTGTGGACTTGCGTACGCCGTGAAATCGAACCAATTGGAGCGGTGGACGCATCGTAGTCGAGGCTCGACCAAAACGTCACATCGGCCGTATGGCGCGGCTACACGAGGCGAAAATCGAGTTACAATTGTGGCCTGTTCTTTCTGATTCAATTTTAGGAGGGATAGTTGAGCCTAAGAACGGAATCCTCACGGAACCGTCGGTCATCCGGTTGGCTCGTCACCACGGCGCTGGCGGCCGCGATCGTCATTGCGCCTGCGCTTGCCGCGCAAACAACCAGAGTGCACGCGCACACGCGCGCTGCGGCGGCGAGCGATCCGGCGGCGGCAGCCGTGCCGATGAAATCGCTGGGCAATAAGAACGCGCTCATTACCATGGAAGTCTTCAGCGACTACCAGTGCCCCTCTTGCGGAAACTTTTTCGAAGTTACTTTGCGGCCGATGATCAATGACTATGTAGCACAAGGGAAGGTTTACCTGATCCATCACGATTTTCCGCTGCAGATGCACGCGCACTCCGGGGATGCTGCCCGCTGGGCCAACGCCGCGGCGAAAATCGGAGAATTTCAGGAAGTGGACGCGGCGCTCTTCGACAATCAAAACGCTTGGGGCGCGAGCGGAGACATCGAGAAGTATGTGGCGGCAGCGATGAGTCCGGCGGATTTCAAGCGGGTGCAGGCGATCTTGAAGCCGTGCGCGCCGCCCGCGCCGACGTCGCGGGTGGACGGCTCGGCGCCGCTGGCGGATCGCTCATGCCCAGTGGACCAATACATCGTGCAGGACATTATTTTGGGTTACCAGGTGCCAGTGAGAGCGACTCCGACGTTTATCGTGCGGTACAAGGGGCAGAGCTACCCGGCGTCGTCGGGGATCGTGACGTGGCCGATCCTGAAGCAATTTTTTGATACGCTGCTGAGCCAGTAGGCCGGGACTTTTCGCATGACGACTACAGAAAATCGCGGCGGACTTGGGCCGATCCTGCTGATCGTGGGGCGGCTGGTGCTTGCGGGGATCTTTCTTTTTGCGGCTTACGCGAAATTGAAGCCGCAGGCGGCGATGCCGTGGTCCGGCGCGTCAATTCGAACTTCGCTTTCGATGTTTGCGATGCAGGTGGATTCTTACCAGCTGCTTCCGCCTCAGCTTGTCAGTCCTGTGGCGCATCTTCTGCCACCCTTCGAACTGTTTCTAGGTTTATGGCTGCTCAGCGGCATTCTCCTGCGGTATTCGGCGCTTGTAACCACGCTGTTGATCGCCGCTTTCTTCGCCACCCAAGTTCGGACCTACGCCATGGGCCTGGAAATCAATTGCGGATGCTTCGGCCCAGGTGAACGCCTAGGACCGAAGACGCTCCTGCATGACGGTGCTTTCCTAGTGTTGGCGCTGGCGATGACGATTGGAGCGTTTCTTTTGCATCGCAGCCGCGGGCGCAGTGGCGGTGCGGCAACGTCGGCGCCGACAGCAGTTGTGTCCACTCCGCAACGCGCTGAGTAACGCGGGCGCGACCTCGCAGTCAGCTTCTTTCTCGTGCACATCTAGCTTGGGTTGGGCGGGTCCCGCTGAACCATTCGGGACGCGCACTTCGCGTCTGAGACCCGCCCCCACTGTCGCTCCGTCGTTTACAGATGCTGGCGCCAGCCGTCGAATCCCCGCGTTAAAACTTACCGTCAGTGGCTTCCGCAGATATAGAATGGCGCGTTTCATACAGGAGGTAGCGATGCACCGTATACCGCGCGCTGTGTTGGCTGGCGCGATTTTTGCATTGGTGATTGCAACGTTCGGCTCTTCCACGGCATTTGCTCAAGCTTCCGCCGCAGCGCCTGCTGCCGCGCCTGCGCGGAAGGACCTTACACTGCAGCGGCTCTTCAGCCCGCCATTTCTTTTCGGGCGTCAGACGCAGGGGATCGAGTGGACGCCGGACGGCAAGGAATTTTCGTATCTCGAGCGCCAGGGAGCGGGCAAGGATGCGGCGACGGAATTGTGGACGATGAATGCGGCCACCGGCGAGCGCAAGGTTCTGGTGAACGCCGCGACTTTGAAAGAAGTGATGCAGCCGGAAAAATCCAAGACTACGCAAGCGACCGGCCTGGGGCGGGTGCAAGCGGAAAATTATTTGTGGGCACCAGATGGAAATTCGCTGCTTTTTATCGGGAGCAATAGTCTGGTGCTGCTGGATTTACATTCGATGACTTCGAAGCCGATCGCGAGCAGCGAGCAGGAGATCGAAGATCCGAAGTTTTCGCCGGACTCGAAGTGGATCAGTTTTTCGCGAAGCGCGAATCTTTTTGCGGTGAATATTGCGAGCGGCGAGACCAAGACGCTGACGAGTGGAGGCAGCGAGGAAGTTCTGAAGGGAAAGCTTGATTGGGTGTATCCCGAGGAGCTCGACGCGCGGACGGCCTATTGGTGGTCGCCGGATTCGAAGAAGATCGCCTATTACGAGATGGACGAGCGGCCGGTGACGCGTTATCCGATCATGGATATGAGCTCGCCGACGGGTGCGACCGAGTACACGCGTTATCCGCAGGCGGGCGAAGCGAATCCGATTGTGCGAGTAGGAGTGGTGGATGTGACGGGCGGCGGGGCGGGAGGCGCGGCTCCGGAAACGCGGTGGATGGAGACGGGCGCGAACACGGATGTTTATCTTGCGCGCGTGAACTGGCTGCCGGACAGCCGCAGCGTGGCGATCCAGCGATTGAACCGCTCGCAAAATCAGCTGGACTTGCTTTTTTGCGAAGCCGCCACGGGCGCGTCAAAGACGGTCCTGACCGAGACTGATAAATATTGGATCAACATTAGCGACGATCTTTATTTTTTCTCGGACAATAAGCGCTTTCTGTGGTCGAGCGAACGCACCGGTTACCGGCATTTTTATGTGTACGAAAACTCCGGGAAGGAAATCGCGCAACTGAACAGCGGAGATTGGGCGATTTCCGATCTGGGCGGATTCGGGTCGGGGTCGGCGAACCATCCGGCGGTGGACGAAGCGCGCGGCTACATTTATTTTCTCTCGAATAAGGATGACGTGCGCGAAACGCAGCTTTACCGCGTGTCGCTGGCGGATAAATCCATCACGCGGATCACCAAGGATTCCGGCAGCCATTCGGTAAAAATCTCGCCGGACAATTTGACGTTCATTGATTCCTATTCGAACGTGACGACGCCGACGCGGCAGGACCTGGAGCGCATGGACGGCACGCGCGTGGCGGTGATCAACGAGGACAAAATTCCGGAGCTTGCGGAATACCGGCTTTCGCCGGTGGAATTTGTGGAAGTCGCGGCCGACGACGGAACGCAGCTGAACGCTTCGATCATCAAACCGCCGGACTTTGATCCCACGAAGAAATATCCCGTGCTTATTTACGTGTACGGCGGGCCGCACGTGCAGCTGGTGCGCAATATCTGGGGCGGGGCCGGTTACCTGTGGCACGAAATTCTCGCCGAAAAGGGCTACATCATATTTTCGCTGGATAATCGCGGGTCGTGGGGGCGCGGGCATGCGTTTGAGACGCCGATTTACCATCATATGGGCAAAATCGAATTGCAGGACCAACTGGCCGGCGTGAAATATTTGAAGTCGCTCGGCTATGTGGATCCCGCGCGCATTGGCATTACCGGTGGGAGTTACGGCGGATACATGACGCTGGAGGCGCTATTCAATGCGCCGGACGTCTTCAAAGCGGGAGTGGCGGACGCGCCGGTGACTGACTGGAAACTATATGACACGATTTATACCGAGCGTTATATTGGGCGCCCGCAGGACAATCCGGAAGGCTACAAAGATTCTTCGCCGGTGAATCAGGCTGGAAACATCAAAGGCAAACTGATGCTGGTGCACGGAACCGGCGACGACAATGTGCACTTCGCGAATTCGGTGGAATTGCTAAACACCATGATTGACGGGTTCCATTATCCCGACCAATTGATGGTGTTTCCGGGACGCGGACATGGGATCAGCGACCCGGCCGCTCGGGTGTTGTCCATCCAGCGAACGCTTGAGTTTATATTAGGGAATCTTTAATTCCGGGACGCTATATGCAACCGTTGAAGTGCAGTACACTTCCAATATAATGCGACGGTTCGCACTGCCGGTCCTTCCCCGTGCGGTGAACTTGCCGGGTGATATCCAAATGCGCGGAAAATACGAACACGAATGTAAACGTCTCGCTAGCGTGCTGTACATTGGTGCGGGACTGCTGGCGGTTTCCGCACTGGCTCCGGCGATCGTGGTGGCGCAGAGTGCGGCGGAAGAACCCGCGAAGGCGGAGCAAGGCTCGGTGGCGGAGGCCGCGAAGCGGACGCCGGGAGCGACGGCGGAGGCCGACCCGTCAGCGAATTTGCTGGAGAGCGGATACCAACACCTCTACGAATTGAATTTTACCGCGGCGCGCACGGATTTCGTGGACTACCAAAAGGCGCGGCCCGACGATCCGCTGGGGAAAGCTTCCGAAGCCGCGAGTTATCTGTTCGAGCAGTTTCATGCGCGGGGCGTGCTGACTTCGGAATTTTTTGTGAACGATGCGACGTTTCTGGGCGGCGTTCCGGGAACCGCGGAGCAGAATCGCAATCCGGGGTTTGTGGAAGCGAATTCGCAGGCCCGCGAACAAGCCAAGAAACTTCTGAAGCGCAATCCCAACGACATTCACGGGTTGCTGGCGCTGACAATTGCGGACGGAATGGAATCCGACTACGACGCGATCGTGATCAAGAAGCAGCTGCCGGGGCTTTCGATGATGCGGCAGGCGGAAGCGGACGCGAAAACCTTGCTGGCGATTGATCCCACGCAACAGGACGCGAACGTGGCGCTGGGCATGAGCAATTACGTGATTGGAAGTTTGCCGAGTTACAAGCGGGCGTTTTTGTGGTTTGGCGGATTGCACGGAGACAAGCAGCGCGGGATGGATCAGATGGGTTCGGCCGCGGAGCATGGGCATTACCTGCAGCCTTTTGCGAAGGTAATGCTGGCGCTGGCTTTTGAGCGCGAACATAAACCGGCGCAGGCGCGGGTACTGCTGTCGCAGCTTGCGGTGGAGTTTCCGCGGAACACGGTTTTCGTGCGGGAGTTGGCTTTGATTGAGCAAGCTGCTTGTTGCAAGCAGTGAGACGCGGCCTTCCTTTACGTAGCGACGAAAGATTTAACACAGAGGGCACAGAGTTAAGATACGAAGAGTTCACGGAGAATTGGGTGCGCGCGCGGCGCGATCGCGCGTTGCTCATTTGTCGCTGGTCGTTTCTCGCCGTTCCATCGTCACTGATCACTCGTCAGTGTTCATTGCTTTTTTACCACTTTACGCGGACGCGGTACGTTAAGGTCGCGCTGCCGTCTTTTTCGACCGGCACCTCGAAGCCAATCGTCGTGGCGTCCAGCTTTTCCGGTTTGAAGTTCGAATTCACTACTTCCCAATCGCCGCCTACCGGCTCGCGAACTTCCACGTTTACGGCGCTGTCTTTGTGATTCCGCAGGGTAATTTCATATTCCATTTCGTAGAGATTGCTGGCTAGCTTCTTGTAGTCGGTTTGCTTGCGCTCGCAGACTACGTCGAAGGCGTTGCCGATGTAAATTTTTACTGTTTCATCTTTCGGCGTGTGCGAAATGCTGTCTTCGCCTACGAACTGGATGCCGCCTTTGGAATCGGCTTGATAGACGCGGACTGTGCCGGCGGGTAGCGGCATGCCTAGCTGGCTTTTTTGATCGTTCTTGAAACGGTAATAGACTTTGACCGGCTCGGGGATCGCGTTGCCGATACCTTGCGGGTTGCGGTAGTAGTACGGCTGTCCTTCGACGATCAGGTATTTTTCAACCGGGACGCCGGTGCCGTTGAGCAGGCTGATTTGTTTTGATTCGTTGTTTTGGATGGAGGTGCGGCGTTCGAGCGAATAGAGGTGATATTCGGAAAACGCTTCTTGCTGAAACTGAGGAGCCGGCGCTGCCTCGCGCTGGACCTTAGCATAGACCTGCAGGCCTCCAGCGGCCGGGGCGACCTGATGAATTTCGCCGGCGACGAGTTGGAGCTTGGCGTTGTCGTAGGCGACGCCGCTGTTGTTGGCCAGCGTGACCCAGCCGTCGAGATCTGCTGATTTTTCGTCGCGCGTGACTGTGAGGACGTAGTCGGCGCTCCAGCTCATGTTGCTGGTGAGGTAGGAGGCTTCCACTTTTTGCGCGTTGGCGCCACGATTGTCGAGAGTCCAGACGAGCGTGGGGCGGCTATAGAGATTTCCGGGCAGATCCGGGAAGCGGTAGGAATCGGCGCCCATGCCGGTGACGATTTCGTCGCCGATTTTCCAGACTGGGCCGTTGTTGTCCGCCAGCAGAAGCGCTTTGGTTTCAACCCATTTGGTTGAGCCCGCGTCTTTTTCTGCGCGCACCAGGGTGACTTCGCGTCCAACGTATTTTTGCAGGAGCTTTTGGGGATCGAGGAGATCGTATTCGTAGTTCTGCTCGACGACATTGAGTTTCGCGGGCTCCGTGAGCGAACGAAAATGGACTGTAGCAGGATTGATGGAGGCGGCGACGTCTTCGAATTTCAGCGGGAAGATGCCCTCGGACAAGTGGATCTGGCGGACGTCGCGAACCAGGGCGACATTCGAGTTGTAGACTGTCACGGCGAGATCCACCTGGTCTTTGTCCGTCGTGGTCAGCGCTTCGGCGGCTTTTTTTGCGGCATCTTGCGGCTGATGCGCGGCGTAGACTCGCTGTAAATGGCCGGCTAGCGGCACGAGCACGATGATCGCGACGAAGATTGCCGCGGCTGAACCTTTCAACGCACGATTGCGCATTGGTGTCTCCTCGTTTAGTTCGTGTGTCCAAGAACTTCTGCGGCCAATTCTTCACGACGTTTGAGTCGTTGCCCGGCAGGGCGGGTCTGAGACCCGCCCCTACGAATGCTTGCACGCTCGATAGTTTCGTCGGACAGAGCTCCCTTCAACCATAGAACGGGAGCGTTTGAATATCTTGCAGGTAAATATTCGCTTGATGCTCGAGCGCTATTTCGCGGGCGTCCAGGTCTTGCCGCCGTCGCTGGTTGACAATTCTTGGCCGTCGGCTGCCGTCACTGTCGCGTTCGATTCATCCTTGGCTTCGATGTGCTCGAATTCCGCGTCGTCTGCAGCGGCGGGGAGCGGCACTGCCGTCCACGTCTTGCCGTCGGTGGTGCGGAAGATTGCGCCGTGCTCACCGAGCAGCCAGCAAATTTTGGTGGTTGGCGCGGAACCCGAGACGAAGAGGCCGCGCAATCCGAGCGAGGTAAATTTCCAGGTGGCGCCGCCGTCTTCGGAGCGCCCTACGTCGCCGCCATCGGAAACCAGCCAGAGGACGTTTGAATCTGGCGTGCGGACTGTAAGTCCCGAGAGGTTCGAGGCCAATTGCATTTGTTGCATGCGGGCGCGTGCGGCGGATTGGAGGGCATTGTGCGCGGCGAAGTTCGCGCCAGCGACGGCGTGCGAGCCGTTCGCGCCGGTGGACGGAGCAGACGCGGAAGTATGGGTTGCGCCTTTTGCTTTCGAAGCGCTGGGATGCTTGGCCGCCGCTTCGGGAGTGACTTCGATGCTCGCTGTATCGGCGTTAGCTAAATCCGATGCCGATTTGCGCGGGGCGACCTCAGCGTTCTCGGCGCGTGTGGAGGGCGGTGCTTGGAGCACGATCGCGTTTTCATCGGTTGAAGGCGCGGCGGACGGTGGAGCTGCAGCGGCTGGCGCGTTCTGCAGGCGCGATGGCTTCGGTGCTCCGGGAAATTTTTTCTGGGCGTTCAGCGCGAGGGCTTGTAAACCTTTCTGCTCGGCAAACTTATCTGGTGTTGATGCGGGGAAAGATGTTTTGTCTCGCGGGATTTCTGTGAGCGCGGAGGGCGGCGTTGGCGCGGCGAGTGCCGGCTCTGCGGGTGCGGGTGATTCCGACGTGCGGCTTTGCGGGGCAGGCGGTAGCACCGTTTCCGAGCGCGACATGGCTAGTTCGTTTGCGAGTTGCGACGCGTGCTGTTTGTGCAGCGTGATTGCGGTGATTACGACGAGCAGCGCAAAGGCTGCAGCCGCGGGCATCAGCCACGCTGGTGTGCGCTCCCAGTTCCAGGCGCTGGCGGACTTTTTGTCGCCTTCGGTGTCGGCGCTGGCGCGGGCCATCGCGGCGAGTTGTGCGCGACAATGTGCGCATTGCGAAAAATGCAAATCGTAGCGCGCGGTTTCCTGCGCTTCGAGCGCGCGATCGAAATAGGCCGCCAGGATTTCGGGCTCCGGACAATCCTTTCCCGCAGCGGACGTAACATTTGCGCTCGCGCCCGGGCGCGAGTCTGCAGCAAGGCTTTTCTGCAGCAGCCCGGCGATCGCTTTGTCTTCTTCGCGCGAAGCCATTCTTTGCTTCTCCAAACTTAGAACGCGCTGATGCGCGTTTCTTGCATGGGCGCGGCGATCATTCCCGCGCCGAGAGCGCTCGCGTCAAATCAAACGGCCATTCTTCGCGCGCGTAGTCATAGCAACGTTTCAGCTGCGCGTCGCTCAATCTTTTTTCGCGACGCAGCGCGGCGTCCACTTGCTTGCGAACTTCGCGGCGGGTGCGTTCGAGTTTGCGCGATACCGTCGCTTCGTGCTCGGCGGTGAGCTTGCCGATCTGCGCGAGCGTGAGGCCGTCCACATAATAGTAAGCCAGGCGGAGGCGATCGCGCGGTTCGAGATGGGCGAGCACGGACTGGAGGACCGCTTGCAGCATTACGAGGTAGCGCTCGCGCTCGGGGTCGGCCGAGGGCTTCTCGGGCGCGGTGAGTTCGGGGCGGTCCGGGGAATTTTCGTCGTCATCGAGCGATTCGGTGCGGCGCGCGCGGCGTATGCCATCGACGTGACGCTGCGCGAGGATGGCGTGCAGCCAGGTGGTGAGTTTGCTGCGGCCGAGAAAATAATCGAAGAGCGATTTGCGCTGCCCGGCGACTTCGCGCAGCCCGTACAAATCGGCGTAGAGCGAATCGGCGAGTTCGCACGCCGCAGATTCGCCGGCGATGGCGCGCGCGGCGCGATAGAGTTCGGGGCGATAGCGCGCGACAAAATAGTCCCAGGCTGCGGAATTGCTTTCGCTGCAGGCGCAGGCCAGCGCCAGATCGGCAGCTTGCAGCGAATCGAGATAATTTTGGATCGCGCGTAGATCGTCGGGCGGAGCGGCATTGCCGAAACGGTGAGCGATGCTGCGTTCGAGCGTGGGCTGGATGCGCTCGGGGGTCAGTTGCCATTCCGCGGGCGGCGCGGCTTTCTGGAGCAGCGCTTGGGCCATCTCGAGCGAGACGATTTGTTTTGCCGGGCTGGTGGTCGGCATGCGCGCCTGCGTATTGATTTGGCCTAAGTGCTTAAGGAGATGATACCCGAAGTGCGGCTGGGAGTTGCCCGGCGCGTTTCGAAATGCCGCTCACGCGGGAGGCGGCGAGCGGGGCGACGAGCGACGAGGTAGGGTCCAAAGATTTAACTCAGAGAGCGCAGAGATCGGAGCGCAGAAGTCGCAGCGAAGAGAGTGCTGCTAAGATGTTTGCGCATGTACAGCTGCCCGGAATGCGAGCGGTCTATCAATCAGGCTAGCGAGGTGTGCCCGTATTGCGGGGCGGATCAAAAGGCGCTGGCTGACGCGGAATCTTTGCTAGCCGGGAAGCCTGTAAGAAAGAAAAGCGCGAAACGGATCGTTTTGGTTTGCGCGATTCTTTTGGCGATTTTGTGGGTGACTGCGTGGTTTGCGGTGCCCTGGAAGATGTCGGGATCGAAAGTGGAAGCGGAAACGCGAGCGCGCGACGCGATGAGTTCGATCCAGCAGGCCATTAATGCGTATCAGGCGAGCGAGGGGAGCTATCCGTCGTCGCTGGAGAGTCTGGGCGAGACTGTGCGCAAAGCGGCGCAGGCGGCGCAGTCGTCGAGGTACACATTGCAATATACTCCTGGACGAGCTGACGCTGAAGGGGGCGTTGCGAGTTACACGCTTACGGCGCGGCCTGGAAATTTCGGATACTTGAGTTATTACACGGATGAAAGCGGCGTGTTTCGGGCGACGCGCGACGATCGCGCCGCTACTGTGCAGGATCCCGCCATCAAGTAGCGCTTTGCGGTACTCGACTGCAGCGAGCTGCAGCAGGGATCTCTGCGCCGCGAGCGCGGCGGCCAACTGCCAATATCGGCGCTGAAACGTTGATGCTATACTTACTCGCGCAGGCCGCAGCAATCCTAGCCATTCGCAATTCCCGCGGAGAGGTGCTGGAGTGGCCGAACAGGGCTGCCTGCTAAGCAGTTTCACCCCAAAAGGGTGACGGGGGTTCGAATCCCCCCCTCTCCGCCAGTATCAAAATTCCCAAGAAAAACGCTAGGTGTCACCACTTTTGGCTGCTGGTGTTGCCACTTTTCAATTTTCCCTGTGAAGCGAATCCAAAACGCTCAGTACTATATGCGCGTGGAAAGAGACAGGGACATGGCGGCTCCAGCAATCTATCAACGACTTCGCACCAGCGGCTACCCGTGGAAACGGGTGAATGACCGCTACAAGAACGGGCAGCCAAAGGTCAGCCCAGATTCCTTCCAATACGCTCTCCGCTACACCCTCCATGGCATCCGGCGGTTCCAGCCATTCAAGACATTAGAAGACCTGACTGTCGGGCTTGGGCAGGCGGACGTTCAGATTCTCGCCGCGAAAAATGGTGTCGAATTGCTCAATCAGATGGCTACGAAACAGAGCAACAAAGCTGAGACGCTGACCTCAGCCGTGCAGCATTACAACGATGAAGTCAAAGCCAACAAGGAGCACAGAACTTGGTGCGCCTATCGAAACTCACTGCGACACTTCCTCGCATCTTGCCGCAAGACTACGGTTCAGCAGGTGGTGCGGGAGGATTTGCTGGCGTTCAAGACATACTGCAAGACCACTAAGGGGCACTCGGACGGCACCATCTTCAATAACTTCCTCAACGTGATGGTCTTCCTGAAATGGGCGAATCATCCGACCGGCATCAAGGCCGAGGACTGGCCAAAGAAACCAAAGCCAGACCCAGAAGAGTACAGCGAGGAGGAACTCGAAGCCATGTTTCGGGTCGCCGACACCGAGGAACGACTCATCCTAAAATCGTTCTTGTTCTCCGCGATGCGTGACGGTGAACTAGCTCACCTGACCTATGGCGATATTGACTTCCGCGACTCAATCTGGCGGGTGCGAGCAAAGCGGCAGTGGAATTGGAAACTCAAAACAGAAGCCGCTCAGCGTGGCGTTCCTGTAAGTCCAAAACTGACCGACAAGATTCAAGAGCGGATGGAAATGAATGGCAAGAAGCCGAGCGACCTCATCTTCCCGGGCCGTAACGGCGGGCCTGATGTTCACTTGCTCCGTATCGTCAAGGCCGTCGCCAAGCGAGCGGGTCTCGACCCGGACGAAGTCTACTGCCACAAGTTTCGCAGCACTCAAATCACACGGTGGCTACAGGCAGGGTGCTCGCCAACCGACGTAGTGCGATGGGTCGGCCACGAGAACCTCGACACCATCATGATTTACGCGGCAAAGGTTGACCTGCGAAACAAGAACAAGCGAGCGAATGCCGACGCAGCGTCTGAGAGATTTGTGGAAGTTGGAGATTGACGAGATGCCTTAGGCAGTTGCCGCAGAATCCGCAACGCTTTTTGCAGGGCGGTGTGAAACGCCGAGAGGAGACATCAACATGCAGCGACAAAAACGTCGGAAGTAGCCGCCCGCCAGAGGTAAACGGCGGTAGCGGCAAAAGGCAATCTCATGGAACCATTGCTCGAAGTATCTCAAGTCTCTCAAATCCTCCGGTTATCTCGCCAGAGTATCTACGGATTAGTACGCTGCGGGAAGTTGCGAGCCTACCGCATCGGGCGGCGATGGATGTTCGAAGAATGCGATATCCGCACATTCATGGCATCGGTCTCGGTCGAAGCGGGAGCCGGTTGAGCGCGACACCAGTGACCAGTGCTCAACCTAGCAAAGCGCGGCGATTGGCGCGGCCCAAATATCAGCATCCCGCGCGGATTTCTCAATTCTCCTTCGAAGTGAGGTCAGCCTTTGCTTGCACCCTTTGCATCGCTTCGTGGAGTCTCTCGGTACTCACGTCGTTGTAGGGGTCAAAGACCTCGCGCACTTTGTAACCAGAGATTTCCATTGCGACTTTTTCCGCCACACCTGCGTCAATCATGTTCCGAATGGCCGAACGCCGCAGGTCTTGCACGAGAAGTCCTCTATAAATTTCTCTTTCGTTCGGGAGCGACTCTATGCGGCCAAGACCGAGACGAATGCACGCTCGTCGCCAAGCCTTCCGCAGGTTCTTCGCACAAAACACGGGTTCGAATCGATGTTCCCTTGTGCCCCGCTCTCGTCTGAGTTCCGCAAACAATTCCGCTAACCCGTCGAGAGGAACAATGCGTGGCCTGTTGTGGATTTGCTGGTCGCTCTCAAGGCGAATTTCGAGCGCGTCCAAATCAATCTGCTGCCAGCGGATACCTTTCACTTCGCCAATGGGGAGTCCTATGGTGTACAGGAAAATCACGATAGGGCGTAAACGCTCCGGCAATTCGTCCTTCAACCTCTTGAATTCCTCGCGCTCTAGGAATCCCTTGCGGGGAGCCTTCTCTTCTAGCACAGGGAAACGAGGAATGAACTGAATCTTCCCATCTCGCTGGGCGAGGTTCATCATGCGGCGCAGCAGTGCGAGATTTCTGTTGATGGTCGAATTCCTTACGGGATACGAGTAGCGATATGGCTGCTTGCGGTTGCGGATGAAGGCTCGCAGAACGTCAGTAGTGATTTTCGTGACAAGTCGTCCCCTGAGGAAATCGTCGAGGTGATTTAACCCCGAAACCGTCTCCGTACCGTCGGCCAACGTAATGAGCGAGCGATGTCCGCTGATGCGGTAGTCGTCTAGGAGCGACTGGCGGATTTCATCATATTTTATTTTCTCCGAGGCCTGTCCGGGCTGCGCCCTCACTCCCATCTCGGCGAAGCGTCGATGCAGCAGGCGTTCCGCTGCCATCTTCGACTCGGACTTGCTAGTCTCGCGGATTTGCCGCCCGTTGCAGTAGTAATAGATGTGCCAAAATTTCGAGCCTTTCACCCTCCTGACGCAGCCTGTCCCCCTAGTCCTCATAACCGGTAGTATTTCCTATGGCTTATTTGGAGACCATCCGTTTTTTGATGTAATTTGAGCACTTTACAAACACCTCTCAGAATTCGTCGTAACCAACTGACAACGCAGGTGATACCGCCTCCCAATTTGTGGTTTTAGAGAAAACGCAGTTGTCAAAATGTGCCTAGAAGGCAGCACGAACCAAGCCTTCTTTGTAGGTCGAATCTCCGAAGGGGAACAAGAATGGAAAACATAACCTCCATAGTGCAAGGCGTCTCGGTCAAGAAGACAAAAGCGGCCAAGGTCGCTATTGATGGTGCGGCAACGGTCAACTCGGTGCGATTGACCAAGGACGAGAGTGAACGTGCGAAGAAAGCGGACACACTCGTCATCAAAGAACACCACAAGAAGTTCGAAGCTAACGTGTCCGAATTCTCCGTGGAGTTCCGCCGTGTCCACGGGGAAGTTAAAGAAGTTTACGGTCGCCTCAAGGCGGTTCACACAACGTCCAAAGCGTTCATCGAAGCTAACCGTGAATTGATTGAAGAGGTCTTCGAGTTCTTCGCGCACAACAAGAACAAGAAAGAAAAGCAAACGTTGAATGGACACGTTAACGGGGAAGCATGGTCGCTCGCCGAACTCGGCGTCACCTACGACTATGTGCATCGAGTATTCAAGAAAGCGAATGGGGACGTACTCGTTTTCGATGATGGCTCGAAGTTGTTGCCGCCGCTTCAAGAAACAGGCGAAACCCCCACCGATTGGGAGTCGGAGAGCGACTCGGATTCGGATACCGACGAGACCACGACCGAGGCTCCCATCGTCGAATCGTATCCAATTTTTGCGAACAAACTGGCCACTTCGACCATAACTCGCATCACGTCTTCCTCTTACTCATTCGATGAGAAAAAGATGGTCGTGCGTGTGTTGCTAAACCAACTCCTCGCTTATGTGAAGGAGATAGAAGCCGACCGTCTGGAAGAAGCTTCCAGTGCACCAATCAACTCCGGCTTCAAAATCGAGACCGACGCAAGTGTGCAAGAAATTCTCGTAGGGGGAGACTAACCATGGACAAAACAAAAAAACACGCTCCTCCTTGGGGAAAATCACCGGACGGCACCGAAATCTATGTCGTCATGTCCGCCGCACACAAAGCCATGCGTGACGGCGACGAGGCGGCGGCGGTGTATTGGATTAAGCAACTCTACTTCTCACGCTACAAGGTATGGAAGCAACTCATGATTTGGGCAGCGGAAGACATCGGCGTAGCCGACCTCTCGGTCGCCAAAATCCTTGTCACGCTCGCGCAAGCCGCTGCCCATTGCGAGAAAGACGGCAAGGCATCCGACCTTCTTCACATTGTGCTCGGCACGGTGATTTGTTGCCGTGCCAAGAAGTCCCGTGCCGCTGACAATGCCATCCTGTGGTTCAACGAGAATCCGACATGGCGACCACCCGAATGGACGGCGGAAAACGCCAAGACCTTGGAGGACGCTGCTCGGAAATATTTGAACGACTTTCCGCAACCAGCCATCCCCGAAAAAGTTTTCGATAAGCACACGGCGAGAGGACAAAACGCGGGACGCAAAGATGAGGCTGGCTTAGAGCACTTTAAGAACGAGGCCGCTGTCCTCACGAACGAATCCGACGTTGCGCCATGGCAACCGCCTTCAATTGACCTCGTCGCCATGCCACTAGAATCGACCGACGCAACGGCGGAGGCTTTATCGCCAGAACCAGAACCGCCAGAGCCGGGGCCACCTAGGAGAAAGAAGGCACAAGCTGCTTCGTCTACCAGAATCCCAACGTTTGGCTACCCCGGGGGAAAGGCACGGCTGGCAAGGCGCATCGCGGCAATGCTGCCCACGTCCGGCAAGCGATATTTGGAAGTCTTCGCTGGCCGCGCAAATGTTTATTTCGCCGTCGCAGAGCTTCTTGCGTATGACCAGTTTTGGCTGAATGACCCGGTCCGTTATTTATTTCTCAACTCCCTGAAAACGGGACTCTGGCGCAACGCGAAAATTCCCGAATGTACGAGGGCGAATTACGAAAAATACAGGGAGGCAGCGAAAGGCTGGATGCTTGATGGCGACCGGGTATGGGCCGTCCGCTTCCCGTCGCCCCACCTGCTTGAGCAATACCTCTGCTATTCGGGGGGAACCTATTACAACGGCAGCCGAGGCAAGAATGCACACCTTGCCTTTAGTGGCAGAGGTTTTGAGAATCGGGTCCGTCTTGCCAGTAGCATAATGCAGCGCACGCAGTTGCGAATCACGCGCACGGATTACAGAGACGTGCTCTCCCAATGCGGCGAAGGCGATGTTGTCTATCTTGACCCGCCTTATATCGGCTGCGACGTGGATGCTTACAGCGACAAGAGCCTCGACCATCGGGAAATGGTGGAAATCCTGCTCAAAGCAAAGTTCAAGTGGGTACTGTCCGAATACGAGCAACCGCTATACATCAAGGCGTTCGGCCAGCCTCTCCGCATCAATGTCCACAAGTTACTAGGACCAAAAGGGGCCTCGAACCTGAGAGCCATCGAATGCCTGTGGAGGAATTTCTAATGGCCGAGAAAAAAAGAGCGCGGAAGACCCCAATCCGAGTAGCCCGAAGAATAGTCTCGAAAGTTTTTGAACTTCCGAGTGCTTCATTGAAAGATGGTCGCGGAACCCGCTGGACGGTCACCCCTGACCGGGCAGCCGACCACGGTGAGCCGCGACCTCTCGAAGTGCCCGGTCAACCAATCAAAAAAATCCAAGGCTGGCGGGACGAGGAGACATTGATGGCACAGGATACTGTCAAGATTCTGGACACCGACTGCCGACTCTGCAAGGTGCTCGTCGAAGTTCCCGGCAACTGGCCGGAATACGCATTTCCCGCATTTCAGAAGTACAAGCATCCGCTCCAAAAACGAACGCCCGAGTTTGTTCGCTTTTGGTTTTCATGGGCGCTGGATGAACTCTATCGCATCCCCGAACTATTGCGTGACGGTGGATACACGACAATTACTCGCTTTGAATTGGCGATTAGCACGGAGCCGGACGAATGGGCGGCAGGGGAGACGAATTCGTGAGAATCGAAGTCCTCAAAGCGCTCAGCGTCCTCCATCCTGACCATGACATCGTGGAAGTCCGCACCAAGTGGTCAAGCGGCAACATGATGATTGGGCGGACTCGAAGCCACGAAGCTATTGCCGAATGGGCGAGTTTTTGCGGCGGCGAGCCATCCATTTTCCTCACAATCAATCGGCTTCCCGCTGGCATGGTGGAAAGCCCACTCAACGGCAACGTATCGGAGGCAGGCGGCGGCGTCAAAAACGAGTACGTGAGCGCGATTCGATGGCTGCATGTGGACGTGGACGCACCACGCGAGGATTCCCACCTGCCTGCCAGCGACGAAGAGATTCAAGAGGCAACGGGTCGGGCGAAGCGAGTCATTCAATTTCTCTACGCCTATCCTTGCTGCTGATCGGTTCCTCGCATGCCAATAAGACGCACCGCGCGCCGCCTCGTTACAACATATCTGACTTTTTCAGCAGCCTGCTAGAGGGCTTTCCGATTTCTGTAGGCAATCCTTTCGGCAAATCTAACTCCCAAGAACGGACGGTCTCTGAGGGCATTTTTGAATGAACCCCTCGTTAGCCCCCCGAAAACTACCCTGCTCTGCATCGATGAGATTGGCTCTGAGCAGGGTACTGGCTAGTTCCCATAGGATGCCAGCGGTGAGAAGGCCAACCAAGCCCAAACCCAGTGCAATTGGGATGTTGTTGTCCGAAAGGTAGAAGCACAATAGCAAAAGGCCAACTGATGCAACGAGAATTGCCAAAGAGACTCGCCGTCGAGTTCTATACTTCTCTTGATGCAGAGTGCATAGAGGCAGAGTCAAATCCATCTTTGTTGACCTGACCGGGGGTTTTTGTACCAGCGGGAGTGAGAGAGAATTCACTCTGGAGGGAAGCTGGTATGCCGATGAGGAAATACAAGCCGGAGCAGATTGTGACACTGCTGCGGCAGGTTGAAGTGGAACTAGCCAACGGGAAAACCACTCCGCAAGCCTGCAAAGAAGCCGAGATCACCGCACAGACTTACTACCGCTGGCGGAAAGAATTCGGCGGATTAAAACTCGATCAAGCCAAACGTCTCAAGGAGCTGGAGCGGGAGAACGCCAAGCTGAAGCGGCTAGTGGCGGAGCTGTCGCTGGAGAAGCAAATTCTGAAGGACGTGGCAGAGGGAAACTTCTAAGCCCTGAGCGGCGACGTGGCGCGGTCAGGCATGCACGCGAGAGCTACCGGGTATCGGAGCGGCATGCCTGCCGGCTGCTGGGGCAGTGGAGAGGGACACAACGCTACGAGGTGATTTATCGAAGCGACGAAGATGCGTTGACGCGAGAGATCGTGACGCTAGCCAGCGAATACGGGCGCTACGGTTATCGGCGGATCACCGCTCTGCTGCGGGATCGCGGTTGGCCTGTGGGCAAGGATCGCGTGCAGCGGATCTGGCGACGCGAGGGGTTGAAAGTACCGCAGAAACAAAGGCCGCGAGCTAGGTTGTGGTTGAACGACGGATCGTGCCTTCGCTTGCGGCCGGAACGAGCGAACCATGTGTGGAGCTACGATTTCGTGAGCGCGATGACCCACGACGGCAGGACGCTGCGGATGCTGACGCTGATCGACGAGTACACACGGGAGTGTTTAGCGATCCATGTGGCGAGAAGACTGGGGAGGTACGAAGTGATCGAAGCGCTGGCGGACGTGATGCTGAACCGGGGAATCCCGGAAAACATTCGCTCGGACAACGGTCCGGAGTTCGTGGCCGAGGAATTACGGAAGTGGTTGGCGAAAGTGGGCACAGGGACGCTGTACATCGAACCGGGGAGTCCTTGGGAGAACGGCTACTGTGAAAGCTTCAACGGAAAGTTGCGAGACGAATGCCTGAACGGAGAGATTTTCTATTCGCTGAAGGAGGCACAGGTGGTGATCGAGAAATGGCGGGTGGTCTATAACACGCTTCGACCGCACTCAGCGCTGGGCTACAGGCCGCCGGCGCCGGCGGCGTTCGCGCCGCAAAGGGTGGCTCTCCGGTCGCCTACGGCTCCCTACGAGCCACCCTTTGCATCTTTACCCGACGAGGTTGTGATGTAAACTCTCTCACTCGCCGTGGTACAAAAGCTCGGGCTGGTCAGCTAGCACCGCGATTGCGTAGGGTACTGTCCATTCCAATGGTGAAATCAGCCATCGCAACCGTGAGGATAGACATGGAATCGCACGCATTCAATATTAGGCATCGAACCGAAGGGTGCTGTCTTAGAATTGATTCAAGTGATTCGATTGGAGTCGGAGCCTTCTTGCCTAATTCGTTCGTGAACAGGAGAGAATCCAAGTCTCCATGTCCTGAAAAATGAAGAATCTGATAGTCGGCATCCAGTAAAGCGCGGCGCAAATCGTCAGAGGTGGCTGCCGTTCGGCTTTCGATGGCGATGCTGTCCCGCGCCTTTCCAAGTTTGATTGCTTCTCGAATTATTCTCTCTTCTCGTCCCAAATCAAGTCGTGATGTTTTTGAAGGGTTCGACATAACCAAAAGTATATTTGTCTTGGGGATTGCTGCCCGCGCCACGGTCTCTTCCAAGGACTTCCCATTTGTTCCGACGACAGATTGAATCTCGGGCGGCAGCCCATTAACCATTTCCCTTACTGAGTTCACGAGTGACTCAACCTGCGCTTGCGGTCTTTTGCTTCCGGGGTAGGTGGCTGACGTTCCAATCCTAATGGCTGTACTTCGAAGACCATCAGCCACCATCGAATTTGTCGCTTGTGCAGCATCCGCCACGCGTAGGCACAGAAGCACAAGGGCCTTGTTGGCGTCACCTCTGTCGAATGGAAACTGCTCGACTAAACCCGTGTATCCTCCCAATTTCTTCAGGACGCGGCTTGAGATTTCTTTTGACTCTTGGCTAAACGCGTCATATTCCAACTGAAAAAGTTTCTCAGTCCCCGACACATCCAATTCTTTAGCCATTCGACCGACTGTGGACTCGGGAACCAAGGGGCAAACGCAGACGAGACATCCGCATTGGACGCACAATCCCGGATACCTCTTGATGAATTCGTCCTCCAGATTAAAGTTCTTATCAGTCTGTTGTTCAAGCAGCATGTGCTCGTTTGCCAATCCCATTAAATAAGAGAAGACATCCGCTGCTTCTCCAGCAAAATACTTCGGATATCTCTCAAAAACGCGGACCGCTTCTGCCAACTCACCGAGTTCTTCAAATAGGCCAAGGGTACTTCTGGCAGCCCTAGCGTCATCGTAACTTCTTGGATAAATGTCCTGAAACATAGACTGCCATCCAGAAATGCTCAATGGCCGCCGGTGGGCATTTTTTTCATACTCGTCCCGCAGCGCCGCATGGTTTACCGTACTCGAAGTTCCTCGGGTCGTTTTGCAGACGAAATCCTGATGGGGGTTCAACCGGCAATAGGGGCAGACATTCGGATACTTGCGAAACACAATTTCCTCGACACTTGAAACTCGAAATTTCGCGAGGAGTGGAAAATACCAGCCTAGCGCCTTACAGAATGAGTCCATGAACGTCACACCCTCTCGCCTCTTCGAGCGAGCGTGAACAGTCAGCATTCCACAGACTTCCACGAAGTGGGAAAAGGTTGCGCTGGCAGGGCGGTGGGCGTTTTGTTCACCATAGATGTGCGCGACCATCCTATACAGGTCGTCCAGACGAAGGGTCGTTGAAGGGCTATTCGCTATTTCCATCTGGCGGGCCTCCATGCCCTGCAAGCAACGCTCGCGCGACTTCTCGCACCCATAGTGCAGGCGAAACGGAATCTCAATGATTCCATTTGCAAAGGAAAGTATGCGCCGGTGACTGACACGTCTTATGGTCACTTGTCGTACAAAGTGACGTTCCCGTTAACGTATTTGCTGCGCGTCATTCTCGCCGTGGAAGGCATGAGCATTCGATGAGGAAGAGGAAGCAGCGCTATTTTACTGTCACCACTGTTACCAGTTTTTGCTTTACTCACCCCAACTCGGATGGTCTATACTCACCTCCGCTTAACAGTTGGAAGTTTGGGAAGTGGTTGAAAACATTAGCAAAGGGTTGTTTTTCAAGGGTTTTTGAGAATGGCGTGAAACTCTCCCCCCCTCTCCGCCATTCTGGATTTCCCTCTTGCTGCGCTCCAGCTTTGGCGGTTCGTGATTCGCCGTTGGATTATGGCTTCGCAGCAAGACTCCCCGCGTGGTGTAACGTGATTATTCTGCTGGTCTACGCGGTTTTGTGTATGGCTGGGGTGTGGCTTCGCGGGGTACAACGGCTTGAGAGTGGAGGACCGCATGCCGTTGATTAATATTGTGCTGGTGTTGATTGTTGTCGGCGTGTTGCTGTGGCTGATAAACCGGTTCATACCGATGCAGGGGACGATCAAGTCGATCCTGAATGCGGTGGTGGTGATCGCTGTGGTTTTGTGGCTCCTGAATGTTTTTGGATTGTTTAATTCGCTGTCGCATATTCGGGTGGGTTCGTAGTGCTGCGGCGACAGCTTTGAACTTCTAGTTTTCGTTTCGTGTTTTCTCTGCCCGGACCAAGCGCTGCGCGCCTAATTCGCTGCGCGGGCAATCGAGAGCTGCTGCATCAGAGCCAACTGGTCCCAATTGTCCCAACCTCGAATGATCTTGCTGTCTTTGATTTGCGCGATGGTGATTCCAGTGATGCGTACTGGCCGGTTCGTCGCGGGAATACCGAGATGATCGCCGGTGTGGGTCATCTGGGCAGACCAGCGAACCACGACTTTGTCGTCCGCGGCGATGGTGTCGTTCACCGTAATCTGGATGTCTGGAAATGCACCGTGCAGGCGATTGAATAGCGCGACGAAATCTGCAGGACCGTGAATTTCGACGCCCGGCTGATCCTGTCCAATGCCAACGCCGTTTTCATCCATCAAATCGTAGATCGTTTGGACGCGTCCCTCGTTCCACACTTCCTTGAACCAACGCTGCATTAGCGCAACATTTTCTGCAACCGGCACGTGGCACCTTCCTTTGGGGGAGCCCGAGGCCTGCTCGGGATTGCGTTAACGTTCTTGGTACTGGTATAGCATGAAAACGTGGCACCCGCCACTGGTGGGCTGACGGCCTGGCCATCGCACGGGGCCGTTAGTACGTCGGTACCAGTAGCTTACAGGGCGACCGGTAACCAGTGACCTATCGACAGCGGCGGATTGCCGCCCTACCGTAAGATCTGCAGCCAAAGCACATTGCAATTCGCGTTAGCGGGTCAACCGCGCATGCTGCGCTCGTGGAGCCTTGCGTGAGCGACGGTGCGATTGGCTCATTCTTGCGCAGATTACGCGAATTCTAATAATAGTCTAGTGATTACGAGGCTCTGAGACTGGATGCCCGATCTGCTCCAAGTGAAGGACCTGCGCGTTTCCTATCGCGGCGCGGAGGGCAAGGTGCGTGACGCGGTTGACGGCGTGAGCCTTGCGATTGCGCCGGGCGAAGTTCTTGGGTTGATGGGCGAATCCGGCGGCGGGAAGACCAGTACTGCGCTGGGTTTGCTCGGCTTGCTTTCCGACCAACACGCGGAAGTTTCCGGCTCGGTGCAATTTCGCGGCGAAGAACTCCTTTCGATGGATCAGCGCGCTTTGCGAGCGCTGCGCGGTGCGGCAATCGCGATGGTGTTTCAGGAACCGGAGATCGCGCTCAGCCCCGTGATGCGTGCGGGCGATCAGGTCGCGGAAGTGGTTCACGCGCACAAGGAGTTGAGCTGGAAACAATGCCGCGCCGAAGCGGAAGCGATGCTGGTGCGCGTGGGGCTTCCTGGAACGCAGCGAATTTTTTCGGCGTATCCACACCAATTGAGCGGGGGGCAGCGGCAGCGTGTGGTACTCGCGCAGGCGCTCGCGTGCCAGCCGGCGTTGATTATTGCGGACGAGCCGACGGCGTCGCTGGACACGCGCAGCCAGAGCGAATTGCTGGCGCTTTTGCGCGAGCTGAAGCGCGAATTGGAGATCGCGATTTTGTTGATCAGCCATACGGCAGAGGTGCAGGCGTATCTTGCCGACCGGCTGATGGTGATGGCTGGCGGCAAAATCGTGGAGCACGGGACATTCGCCGAGGTGTACCGGAATCCTACGCATGAAATTACACGCGCGATGCTGCGGACTAGTTCGCTGGCGGGTTCGGTGGAGGAGCTCGATGTGGAGATGGTGACTTAGATGAGTGCGGCTCGCTCACGTTTGGGGCCTGACGCGGAGGCGGCTTCGTGCGAACCTTTGCTGCGCGTCACGGGATTGTGCAAGCAGTTCGTGCAGCGGCGGAATTTTTCGCGTGCGAAATTCCTGGTGAGTGCTTTTGAAGCTGTGGACCTGCAACTCTTTCGCGGGAGAACCCTGGCGTTGGTCGGTGAGTCGGGCGCCGGAAAATCCACTTTGGCGCGGTGTATTGCGCTACTGGAACGGCCCAGCTCCGGGAATATCACGCTCGATGGCGTGGGTTTGCTGGCACTTGATGATAGGCAGCTGTTTCCGATTCGGCGGAGGATTCAGCTGATATTTCAGGACCCGGCGTCCGCGCTGAATCCGCAATTGACTGCGCTCGAAATTATCGGCGAGCCGCTGGCGATACAAAATGTGGGAACGAAGCGGGAGCGGAACGAGCGGGCTTTGCAGCTGATGGAACAGGTTGGACTGGATGCTGGCGCGGCGGCTAAACGGCCACTCGAATTCAGCGGCGGACAGCGGCAACGGCTGGCGATCGCGCGTGCGCTGGCGCTTGAGCCGGACCTGCTTATTCTGGATGAATCTTTGTCGGCACTCGACGCGCTGAATCGCGATCTGATCGTGCAGTTGCTGGTGAACTTGCAGGCGGCGCGTGCGCTCGCGTACCTCTACGTTTCGCACGATTTGCGCCGGGTTTCGCAATTTGCTGACGAAGTCGCCGTGATGTATCAGGGGAAGGTTGTTGAGCAGCAGAAAACTCGCGAGTTGTTCGCTCACCCCGCGCATTTCCACACGCGCGAGCTTCTTTCAACCGTGCATTCGGTGGAATCGATATTGCTGGAGCGCTCCGCTTAAAGGGCCGCGATGAGATACCTCGCACGACGATCGGCGCACGCGGTTTTTCTTCTGCTGGGGATTTCGATTTTTTCGTTTGCGCTGCTGCAACTCGCACCTGGCGATTTTTTCACTGCGCTCGAGATGAATCCGCAGGTTTCCGCGCGCACCGTGGCTGCGCTGCGCGCGCAATACGGCTTGGATAGGCCTTTGCCAGTGCGTTATGGAAATTGGCTGCGCGCGGTGCTACATGGGGACCTCGGTACTTCTTTCGCTTACAACAGCCCTGTTGCTCCCTTGCTGGCGCTCCGCGCGCGCAATACTTTGCTTTTGACCGGAACAGCGACTTTGCTCGCTTGGCTGTTGGCGATTCCTTTTGGAATTTGGAGCGCGGCGCGCGTGGGAAAATGGGGCGATCGCGTCGGGGGCGTCGTAACCTCCACGCTGCTTACGGTGCCCGATCTTGTGTTGTTTCTCGCGCTTTTGCTTCTGGCTGTGCGGACTGGCTGGTTCCCTACCGGCGGAATGATTTCCGCGGAATTCGGCGATTTGAGTTTTTGGAGCACGGTGAAGGACGTTGCCTATCATTTACTGCTGCCGTCGCTGGGATTGGCGCTGGCGACTTTGCCGCCTTTGGTGCGGCACATTCGCTCGGCGATGATCGAGGTTCTGGATTCGCCGTTCATACGCGCGGCGCGCGCGCACGGAATTCCGGAGCGCCGCGTGCTTTTGCGTTATGCGCTGCCGGTGGCGGCCAATCCCTTGATTTCGCTTTTTGGATTTTCGATTGCGACGATGCTGAGCGCCGGATTGCTGGTGGAAGTGATTTTGAGCTGGCCGGGGATCGGGCCTTTGCTGGTGGAGGCGATTTTGGCGAAAGATATTTTCGTTGTTGTGGGAACCGTGATGCTCTCGGCCTTGTTCCTGGTGGCGGGCAATTTTCTTGCGGATTTGCTGCTTTTTGCGGCGGATCCACGGATTCGCATGGAGTGATGAATTGACGCAGCGGCACAAACTCGCGTTCGCGGCAGCGTTTCTGGCGGGATTCTACGGACTGGTACTGTTCGCAGGATTTTTTGCTCCGTATGATTTTGCCGCGCAGGATCGCGAGATGCCTTATGCGCCGCCTAGCGCGATTCATTTTGTGGACAGCCAGGGCCATTTTCATGCGCGGCCGTTTGTTTACGCGGCGGAGGATTCGATGGACGGCGCGTCATCCAGCGAACCGAATGTTCGGATACCGTATGCGATTCATTTCTTTGTGCGCAGGTCGCGTTACAAGATCGCGGGGCTGTTTGCTTCGGACGTGCATCTGTTTGGCGTCGAGGCGCCCGGCGAGATTTTGTTGATGGGTTCGGATGGCTATGGACGCGATCAATTTTCGCGATTTCTTTATGGCGGACAGATTTCGATGCTGGCGGGATTGATTGCGGCGCTGCTTTCTGTGGCGCTGGGCGTGATTGTCGGAGGAATTGCCGGATATTACGGCGGCTGGATTGATGAAATTCTGATGCGCGGTGGAGAGCTGTTTCTTGCGCTGCCCTGGCTTTATTTATTATTTGCGGTGCGCGCGGCGCTGCCTTTGCGGATTTCGCAGTGGCAAGTTTTTCTGTTGCTGGTCGCGATCATGGGGTTGATCGGGTGGGCACGGCCGGCGCGTTTGATTCGCGGTGTGGTGCTGAGCGCGAAGGAACGGAACTTTGTGACGGCGGCGCGGGGGTTCGGCGCGTCGGACGCGTACCTGTTGCGGCGGCACGTCCTGCCGCAGACGTATGGCGTGCTTTTGACGCAGATGACGCTGCTGATTCCGCAGTACGTGCTGGCGGAAGTGACGTTGAGCTTTCTGGGGCTGGGCGTGGGCGAACCGATGCCCAGCTGGGGCGCGCTGCTTTCTTCGTTGCAGCAATATTCGGTGCTTTCCTCGTATTGGTGGATGTTTCTGCCCGCGATTCTGCTGATTCCGCTGTTCCTGGTTTTCTACACGGCCGCCGATGCTCTGCAGGAACTTCACAAATCCGTGGCGCTGTAAAAACCGTTAATTCTCTGCAAGAATTCGAGATATGGCGAAAGTCCCTCTCAGGCGGCAGTGTGTCGCTCTTTTGTTGAGCCTGGCGTTCGCGTGCCTGGTGGCACCCGACGCGCAAGCGCGACCGCAGGCGAACGAAGAGCGAATGATTACGGAGAACGCTCCGGGGCATGCCGGAGGGCGGCTGTCCGTGGCTTTGCGCTCGGAGCCGAAGACTTTGAATCCGGCGCTGGCGGAGGACGAGCCGTCGCGC